>DASRHE010000001.1:0-85453 GCA_035650595.1 Occallatibacter sp.
CGGGACGTAGTGTCTCTGCGAGCCGCGAAAACCCCTCGCAGAGTACGGAAATCAACCGCAACAAAGCGCGAAATCAACTGGGAATCAACCAAAAGCGGGCCACGCGCAGCAAACAACTTACTTTTTCAGCAGCCTGCTAGGAATCGGAACCGTTGCCAGACTGCGCCGCGTCTTACCCCAGGGGCGGATTTTCCCCTTGTAGACCGTCTCCTGAATTGTGATAGTGCACTCCTTCGGACGAAAGCATTTCCAGCGAAGCGCGAAGAGTTCGCTCGGCCTGAGTGCATTCGTCATGTCCAGTTCGAGTACAAGGCGGTCCCGCATATTTAGCGCGGAGAGGACCCGCCTCAGCTGATCCCACGTCAACGTCGTCTTGTCGGTGTCTCGCAGTTGCGCGGGGACCCGGACCTTGCGCGCTGGATCTTTGGGAAGGAAGTCCTGGTCTGTAGCCTCGGCAAAGATGTCGCGCAGGTAGGCACGCACTTGGAGCACCCGATCTCTCGATCGAGTCTTCGCGAGCTTGTTGAGATGGACCTGCAGCGTGAACTTGTCGAAGTTCTCTAGCGGAACATCTTCAAATTCTTCGATCAGATCGTTCTCGATCAGCCACTTCTTCACTTTGGCTGTTTCTTCCTTCCATTGCGCCTCTTTCAGCGGAAAGAAGCGGTTGCGAACGAACCATCCGAAGGTCACAGAACCATCGTTCATGATCCTGTTCCCGTTGGATTGTCCGCTCAGTTTCGTTATCTCTCGTTCCAGAGCCTCGCGTGCTTTGAACTTGGTCATCTGCGACCGGCTGCCGAGAACCACGGGAACGATGCTGGTCTTTATCTCGTTGTCCGCAACATCCATCACGGTACGGCGAAAGTAGCCGTACCATTTCTTGCCGCGTTCAACGACCCAGCCCTTTTGGTGTGAATGGCCCATCCATTCCTCGATTTCTGTGGGGAAAACGAGCGGGCTTGCGGATATTCTACCGGCGTCTGCGTCGCAACGCGGAGACTCGTTCCCGCTCGCTGACAAACTCCTCAATCTGGCCGGCGCGGTAGCGAAGCACTCCGCCACTGACGCGGATCACGGGAAGGTACGGGGATTTGCGCGAGGAGTGATCCCAAACCCAATCTCTGCTGACGCTCAATCGCCGCGCAACGTCTTCTGGCGTCAGCAGCGGTTCGAGATCAGGTTGATGTTTATCGCCGGGTTGATCCGTCTGCGGTTCAATTTCTCTGTTCGCGCGATTCTGAAACCGCTCATTGGCGCTAATGAGCGCAAGGTGCTTGAGTCCCTCGGTTTGTCTCATTTTTCCTCCTCGCAGATTTTTTTGCCGAACGGCGGCGCATGAGATCGCGCGAGAACTTCCCATCCGCTCGACTCGACGGTGGCTAGAATCGATCAAAATGACCAACCAGCGCCGATTCTGACCATCCACGAGTGAGTTTGAAATGCGATAAACCGCGAGTCCAATACTTCGTACCTATAATGCGATAGGCAAAACCGATGGCGAAATCTGCGCGCAAAGAGCGCAATCGCCTTTCCATCGACAGCGAATGGACTCGACCCAATGCTCGATCTCGACCTCGTAATGAGGCCTCTTCTCCTGCTGAATCGTGATCAAAACCAAAACCTGATACGCCTAACGCTCGGCCTGTTTTCTTTCCGACAAGCTGTCAGGATCATCCAGGGCCTCTCTGGGGCACTGCCGCCCAACTGATGCTTCAGGCGGTCAGCACGGTTTTTCGTCATATCGGTCATAGGTGAAACCTATAGTCCCATAGGTATCCAGTATTGGACTGCTGGATCAAGTGGCATGTACGGTGTTCGCGTGAGCGCCTTGGTCGCCGACTTCGGTTAAGCAATTCGAGCGTGGCTCTCAAATAAAGACTAGGAGAGACGTAATGGGAAGCTTGCGACTCACTGAACCGGGATGCACCACATCCGATCGGCCCGCGGCACGTACAGCCATTCTCTCAGCCCGATTCACCGAGCCTGAACGTAAGGAGCTCGAAGATTTCGCCTGGTCAAAGCAGAAGACATTCTCCGATTGGGCGCGCGAAGTGCTGCTACGCGAAGTACACAACCAGCATCCTGAGCAGATGGAGATGCACCTCTTTTCCGAACTCTGCGGTATCCAGATGCTTCTGATGAATGCACTAGAGCCACTCCTGCAACGGAGCGGCATGCCCGCGGAGCAGGCGGCCGGGATCTTCCGCCACGTGCAGAAGACGAAATTGTCAGTCGCGCGAGACATCCTGGCACGCAGAGCTGCAAATGTCGGCAATCCCGACTTGACCTGAGGCGCAGTTCTAAATCGTCTCAGGAGGTTCAGGGGTCTGCTTCAAACGGATGTTCCGTCCTTTGTGAACTTTTCAATGATGAAAATACCTAATATATGAGTATTTTACCTTGATTTCCGATTGATCACCTAATATTATAGGTTAATGATGTTGCTATCATTGCTAGGCGAGCGAATCGCCCAAAAGCGCAAAGCATTGGGCTTAACCCAGCTCGTTCTGGCCAAGAGAGCCAGGATCGGGCTCTCCACGATTGACGCGCTCGAGAACGGGCGCTTGGGCGAACTCGGATACGCAAAAATCACAAATATTCTGGCAGCGCTTGGGCTGGAACTCAAGCTACAGGAAGGGAGCGCGCGCCGCCCTACACTCGAAGATCTGATGAACGAGGAAGGCGATGATCAAGGTTTGGACCGACGCGGCTGAAGCCGGACTATTCGATCGCTTTGGCGGCCGCGGCAGCAGCTTCGTCTACCAGCCGGGCGCACAGCCCGGGCGTGCGGTATCCGTAACCATGCCTGTCCGCCTACCCTCATATAACGTCCCATTCGCACTTCTGCCCATCTTCGAGATGAACCTGCCCGAAGGCGTGCTGCGCGAGCGCCTTCGTATTGCGTTCGCAAAGGCTACGGGCACCTTCGATGAAGTCAATCTGCTGGGCATAGTGGGGCGTTCTCAGATCGGTCGTATCCGCTATACCGGCGAAAAGGAGAATCTGCAGGAAGATGTGCCCTTTCAGTCGGTCGATGAAATTCTGGAGAAGCGCCGCGGAGGCGAGCTGTTTCGCTATTTGCTCGACAAGTTTGCCTCCTTTTCCGGTATCAGCGGGGTGCAGCCCAAGATCCTAGTGCGGGATGAAGCTGCGTCGGTACCGCTCAGCAAGATGGATCATCGGCAATCGCAGAGCTATCGGGGTGCGACGCACATCGTCAAGTTCTGGGAACAGAACGAATACCCGCAGCTCGCGGCAAACGAGTATTTTTGCCTCAAAGTCGCGGAGAAATGCGGCCTGGATGTGCCACCTCATCGTCTCGCCGAGGACGGGCTTGCACTCGTCATTGATCGTTTCGATTTACGGCCAGAGGGAACCTACCGCGGCTTTGAGGATTTCTGCGTTCTGAATGCGCGGCGCACCGAGCAGAAATATAGCGGTAGCTACGAGACTTCAGTCATGAAGCGATTCGCCCAGTTCGCAAACTCGTCCCACGTCGGGGAAGACCTGGAGCGGCTCTTCACGCTGGTCGTGATTAACTGCGCGATACGCAATGGTGACGCACATCTCAAGAACTTTGGGATCGTTTATGACGACGTGCTGGGCGAAGCGAGACTTGCTCCGGTCTACGACCTCGTAACCACGCCCGTTTATCTACCCAAGGACGCCATGGCCTTGACGCTGAACGGCACGACGAGATGGCCGAGCACCAGAGAACTGCAGCGCTTGGGCGAAACGCGCATGGGAGGCTCCCCTGCCCGCGTCCGCGAAATCCTGGAACGCATTGCCGATGCGATGACGATGATATGGGGAGAAATCAGGACCTACATCAAACATCATCGGGAATTTGATGAGATCGGCACCCGTATGATCCAGCAATGGGAACACGGCGTTGCGACTTCACTCAGAGAGGCCTGAGAGCACGAACGACATTGCACCTGCCGAAACCAACCGTAAGTCTTATACGAATGGCTGTCTCCGTGCTCAATTTCAGGACCAGATTAACGGCAGTACGGTCTTTTTCATGGCAGCGATGTCACAATCCTTAACCTGAGACAATTCCAGGCTATGTCCGCTCTGAAATCGTGCTGACCTAAGCACAACTGGTTCCTCTCAGCGATCACCTCAGTCTGCTCAATTGAGCCCGATCGGGCCCGTTCATCCGATCCGCTGCTTCGGAATCCGGTTTGCCTCTCGGCCAGAGATCGATCTGCGATCAGCGTCCTAATCGTCCCTCTTTAGGGCTCTGATAGGAGCCGGAATCGATCACGAATCCCAGGTGCAATCCGCCATGCTTCCGGCTCGAATCTGGCCTGCTTCCAGTTCAAAATCACCTTCCATCTGGAAGCACCGGCCGCCAATTCAGGATGCGACTCCGGCAACGAGAAGTTCCGTCCAGACAGTGATTGCGGCCCCCTGCACCGAGTTCACGATCGCGCTCCTATCCCCGACGGTTAGAACTTATCCAATCCAGCGATCAACGGACAATGAGCTTGTTCGGCGCGGCTGACACTGAGTACCCTTCGCTGCGGCGCCGTCAAGGCAACCGCTGAAGCGGCGTCGCTTCGCTCCGGTCTTGACCGCGGTCCTCGCTATGGGTGTGTTGCTGGACATGAGAAGAATGTCTTCTTCTCATGTTCTACATGGGAAAGCACCATCATTGAGACCGTCGGATCCCCCTTCCCTGAAGCCTCAATTGAGCGTGAAACTCAGCCAGAGAGGCGCCTCGAGTCGGGCGCTTTAGCTTGAAAAATCATCAAGCATTGTTGACCAGAAGGCTGGCACCGGTGAGGTCAAAGTCCGATCGGAAGCCGAGCCAAAGTAGGACCGATTCTGCACGTAATAGACGCGCGACCGACGCAAGATCGAGTACTCGATCCCATGCTCTGATGGTCGGTATCAGAAGCGCTACCATGGGGCCTGCAGATCCATTCACATACCCGAATAACCTCTCCAAGAAAGCCGGAATCGCAACCGCCATTCAGAGCCAATTCGGCTGCTGTCCGGACAAAATCCCGAGCCTATCCGGCGTCATTTCATCTTCCATCCGGCGCCTGGTTGGGTAGGAATGCGACTACGCTGCTACGCATCGGGTTTACTTCGACACTCCATCCCTGAAAGGGTACACGTTCGTAAACGCCCGTATACAAACGTCAACTGTGTTCCCTTCAGGCATTCGCAGGATTCAATCTATGCCCTCGAGTTCAAAGATCAATGGGCAGACAATAACTTCAGATCGCTCCGCAGCGTCCGCCGGGAACGACGTGTAAGCAAAGTATGAAGCACCGCGGCACAGCGGACCTGCCTTCTCCTGTTCGGCGTTCCGCCGGTTCCTCACATATGCACAATGATTGGATTGCTAGCACTGTTGTTTGGTTGATACCGCATCTCCGTGATCGAGTTGATGCAAGGCAAATATGTGTGGCTGGGATCGGTGGATTTCGGATGAGATAAATAGTTGTGATTGCGATCACTTACAGACTGGCAGCGGCATTTAGACTCTTTGTCCAGCTACCCAGACCATTCGGCAGCAACGGCATAGATCGGCAATAGTTCCGGTTTAGCGTGTGCATGTCCTCTTTTCTAATTGTGGAGGAGCCTTATGCCATTGCTCGTTTGTGCCTCACCGTCTCAAGTAACTCTCTGGATGAACTGGCGTCTGCATTTGACGTTATTTCTGTGTTTATTGCACTTTCCTACCGTCCCGATATCGGCAAGCATTCCTCTCAGCACGACAACCCTGGCCATAAGTGCAAACAACGGACAGGTTGCGCGTGTGCCGTGGAAAACTGTCGTCACCCTCACAGCCACAGTGACGGTAGGGGGTCTTCCCGTTACGGCCGGAAGGGTTGCCTTCAGTGAATATAGGAGGAGTTCATACAATCATTTGCTCGGCACGGCGCAGATCATCAACGCCGGAACTGCTGCGATACGTTTTGTTCCAGGCATAGGAAGTCATCAATACACTGCCACCTTCCTAGGTACGCCGAACGGCATTTCTCCCTCTCAGGCCAGTGCTTCGGCTCCAGTTGTGCTGGGGGTGGAAGGCAAGTTTCCGACCACAGTATCTCTGACTGCAAGCGGGAGCGCCGGCAATTACTCGCTGGGAGTAACCCTCCTGGGATTAGTGAACCAATTGGGACAAACATCGCCCGTCGGCCCCGTGTCGGTGCTCGATACCACAAATGGCGATAAGATGATCGCTTCAATCACACCCTCAAGATCAGTTGAGGCTTTTACGATGCAATCAAGGAGCTTGACGGTGGGCTCCACTCCGCAGGGGCTGGCAGTGGCGGACTTCAATAATGACGGCTTTTTGGATATTGCCATAACAAACTCCGGGGACAATACCGTAACGATCCTTCTGGGCAACGGCGAGGGATCCTTCAGCCAAGCTTCCGAAAGCCCGATCATCGTCGGCAACTCTCCTCGTGGCGTGATGGCCGCCGACTTCAATGGAGATGGCATCGCCGATCTCGCCATCGCAAACACTGGAGACAACTCTCTAACCATCCTTTTGGGCAGAGGAGATGGGACGTTTGACCAGGGGCCAGACAGCCCGGTCGCGGTGGGCCGTGAACCTTGGGCGATTGCAGCCGCAGATTTCAATCGGGATGGGCTGGCGGATCTCGTCGTCACGAATAATGCAGCGGCGCTTCCGGGCGGGGACGGCAGTTTGACCATACTGCTTGGCAGAGGAGATGGCACCTTCAGCCAGGCTCCCAACAGCCCAATTGCCAGCGTAACAGGTGCCCCTCTTCAAGCCATGTTTACGGCGGTCGGAGACTTTAACGATGATGGCATTCCTGATCTCGCAGTAACTACCGAATTCGGGTTGCTCGCCATCTTTTTGGGTAACGGAGACGGGACGTTTACGGCGCCCTACAGTCCATTGAACGTCGGAGGCGCGCCGACGGCGAATGCTGTTGTTGTCGGTGACTTCAACGGCGATGGAAATGCAGACCTCGCAGTGGCCGACAATGCTTGCTGCACCTTCCAATACTCCGGCACGATCTCGATCCTGCTGGGGAACGGGACCGGTCACTTTGTGCGGAGCCAGGGTCTTTATGCGAATCATACGATCTATTCCCTTGCCGTGGCTGACTTCAATGAAGACGGCGCGCTGGATCTTGCGGTCACATCCTTTGGGGGCTCCATACCAAACACGATCTTTCTCGGGAGCGACGGCCCGTTTTCATTGACAGATGTGACCTTTCCGTCGGGTATAACAGACCTGGTCCCTGCTGATCTGAACGGAGACGGCGTTTCAGATCTTGTCGGCGTCAGTCCGGCCGGCAATTGCGTGTACATCATGATGTCCAATATGACCGAAACGGAAGTGGGCACCGCTGCAGGGATTGCCCCCGTCGGTGCTGGTGTCCATTCTGTCGTAGCAAACTATCCGGGTGACACTAGCTTCGCCCCCAGTTCCTCCGATCCGGTGCAGTTGACCGGCTCCGGCAATTTGACTGCGACACTAACGGTGACGCCATCCACTGCCATTATCAACACGGCGGAGACCTTGGGAGTCACTGTCGTCGTGACTGGCGGGGCTGGCAATCCCACTCCTACTGGAACAGTAACGCTGAGAGCGGGCATTTTTAGCTCACAACCAACTGCGCTTGAGGGCGGGGTAGCCTCGATCAGTATTCCGGCCGGTTCCTTGGCAACCGGCACCGACTCGCTGAATGCCGACTACTCCGGCGACACGGTTTACCAGTCCGCTTCTGGTGTCGGTACGGTAACAGTTACAACTCCACCTCCTCCTGGTTTTACCATTATGGGCACTCCCCTCACGATCGCGCCCGGCGCCACCGCCGGCAATACGTCGAAGATCACGGTTACCCCCACCGGGGGATTTACAGGGAACGTTATTCTGACTGCCCTGATAACCTCACAGCCTCAGGGGGCGCAGTCTATTCCAACCCTCAGTTTTGGATCTACCGGCTCAGTGAATATTACCGCTGGCGTGGAAACGGCCACTCTTACCGTTACTACGATAGGGAGAGAAGCCACGCCGCACAGCAATCTCCGTAACCGTGGCCTTCACCTTTCCGCGTCGGAATTTGCTTTAATCTGCATTCTCTTCACTTTCAACCTTCGACGGCAAAAACGTGGCTTTCCACCTCTGCTATTGGGTCTGGTGCTTATCGGTACGGGTTTGATCGGGTGCGGCGGCAGCCATGAACCTTCAACCGGGAACGCAGGCACCACCTCCGGAAACTACACCGTTACAGTGACGGGAACCTCCGGAAACATGGTTGCAACAACAAGCGTGAGTCTCACCGTGAAGTAGCCAAAACTGCAGGATTTCGTTCGACAGCCACTATATTGTCGTGAAGTGTCTTATTGGATGGGCTTCACCAGTGCCCAGGGCGGCGCATCAAGTCCTTGGATGTTTGGGAAGTATCCTGCCTTTTCAGGGTCGTATGAAATCCATACAATCCCAAACTCCTCCAAACTTTCGCTGTGTATTCGAACCGGGTCAAATCCCGCATTCTTACATTCTCGTGCAAGTGCATCTTCGCCAAACACACGGAACTCCACGGTTGTTCCAGGTCCACCGTGAAAAATCAGGTCATTGAATTCTTCAGTTCGGCCATCGGGAGTCATACCCAGCAGAACATATTGGCCTGCCCTTCGAACAACAGAGAATTCGCGCACGTTTGGAAAGTGCTCGGCAGTTTCCCCCTCAATATAGGGAACGGTAAGGATCAGGACACCTCCTGGCTTCAGAAGGCGGTATGAGTTCTCAAAAACTCTACTAACAGGAGGGCAAACGTGCTCAAAAACGTCGGATGAAATAATGAAATCGTAGAGATTTTCCTGGGACTTCTCGATGTTTGCGATATCGAGAAACGGCGCTTTATGGTAAAAAGTGTTGGTGTATGCAAGCCTTTTCTGTAGCGGGTTGGCGTAACCCCTCCAATCGCTCAAACCGACACCATAAATGTCCTTCTTCGTTGGAAAGTCGCAAAGCGCAAGACTCTCGCCAAAAAGCTCCGTCGATAAGACATGAATGATGCTGCGCCAACGAACCGTCGAACTGCAGTTCACGCAGCTCCAACGTTCGCGAGCCATTAACATCCGCGGAAACGAGGTCCGATGCCCACAAATGTTGCAGCGGAAATTAAGCATGTCCCCACTAGTGGTCGTGAGCCGCAACTTGATCCATACAAACCGTCGTTTGCAGTATTGGAACAGGTCCCAAACCAGCTGCAGGATTGAACGCAATCGCTTCGACAAATTCGTTGGCACCTACGTTGAACTAATTCCCATTGATTCCCGATACTGCTAGCCTAACTCGCGACGATAATAATGGGAAGAACGGAACCACTAGCAAAGGTCGCAGTTTCCTGATATCGGCTGCATTGAGCAATAACCTATCACAATCGCTCTGACGGATTTATGCTAGGCGATTTCCGGTCAAAGGGCTTCGGAGATGGTGAACCCGGGGCCTGACGTCTTGATTCGAGGATCGCGGTATTGCCCCTGAAGCGGCGCAATCGGCGAGCCTTTGAACATATCGAGGCGAAAAGAATCGGAATGCAACGTCATGATCCAAAACTGCGAGTTCCCAAATTTGGTAGAATCAGGTCGAAGAAACAGGCTTTCTTGCAGCTGCTGTAAAAACCGGAGGATCGATCTATCAACTTTGGGTCTGGGGCGTAAACTTCAACCCGCAGTTGACTCCCACTTCATTTCGTTTGCCTTGATGCGAGGGTCGGAGACGATCAAGTGCCAGATTACACCCTGGAAGGCTTCAGCGTGCGGCGTAACCGTGTCCCCTGATATCGTTGGAATAATTACGATCGCATCACCGACTCGCGCCGTGTACCCACCGTCCCGGCCGACCACCCCGACGATCTTCGAGCCGACGCTCTTCGCCAATTCGAGCGCCTTGACTATGTTCATGCTGATGTTTTTTTCGCGATTCCCCCCCCCAACCGAAAAAATCATCAGTGTATCGTTCTTGCGAAGACGACTGCCCTCAAGCCAGCGAGAGAAGCTCGTGTCCCACCCGTCGTCGTTAACGCGGGCGGTGAGCTCGCTAACGTTGTCCGTTGGCGTGTAGCTTTCGATATTTGCGATCTTGCGGAAATCGTTTACGGCGTGCGTGGCACTGCCAGCACTCCCCCCCACACCGAGGATGAAGAGGCGTCCCTGATTGCGTCGGGTTTCCAGTAGGATCTGGATCATCGCCTCGATTCGACTTGAGTCCAGTTTCCCAGTGATTTCTGTGACCTCTTGTAGGTATCGCGATACAAAATCCATCATGTCTCCATCGAGCGGTTCCGGGATATCTTATCTGTTCCCAAATTCATTTGCAAAACAATCTAACCGCATTTACTCGGGTCACGAGGCGTGCTCTGTAAATGTTTGTACCAGCGGGGTAGGCGTGAGACAATCTGAGAATTCGGAAATAATCTCCACTCGTGCAAATGGGTTCAGGAGTACGGTCGGCCGATGTTGCTGTCGGATCCCGTTCCTATGTGGTCCGATATTCGAATTAGGATGGCCGATCGTGGAGGTAGCGGTACTTCGCTAAAGAAGTCATGGCTAGGATCGGTATCGTATCGTTGCGTTTCAATCCAGCATTCGTCCAGCACCAGATCGCTTTCATAAAGTTGATCAAGGAAATGGGGCATGAGCCCGTCTGTATTTTGGACGGCTCTTACGAAAAATTTCCTGAAATTCGAGAGCTGTCAAGCGTAATCAACCCCAGATGTGATCTCGGCTCACTCAATCTTACGCACGCAATTTTTCTGAATGCATCACCAGTGAATCGAAAAGCCGCGTCAGCCATGAAAGAGAACGGGGCCAAGATTTTCTACGTCTTGCATGAACCTCGGCAACCAGTGTTGAAATTCTTGTGGGCCGAGGGACCAAGAGTTGGGGTAAAGGGGCTGCTTGCACACTGCACCTCAGTGCCGTTGATCAAACTTGCTGATGTTGTCCTACTGGCATCACACTTCGCGATTTCCGCATACGATGGCTCTGATAGAAAGCACAACGAGAATAGGGCGTATTTCCCCCTGATTTTCGATGACGAGTCACAGCCAGACATAACATCCCTGTTGCCGGCGAAACGCTATTTGGGCTTTATCGGCGGTCTTTGTCGGGCCCACGGTTTCGATCGGTTTTTCCAGTTTATGCGCGAGGAGTTGCAGAAGGGATCGGATCTTAAGTTCCTGATTGCCTCACGCCACCCGTTACCGGCCGAAATACGAAACGATGATATCGTGAGGAATAACAAAAACAAGCTAAGCCTTCGCTGTGGACGTCCACTTTCAAATAGTGAAATGAATCGAGCGTACGCAGAATGTTTCTGTATTTGGAACGTTTATCGGAGATCGACGCAGAGCGGAGTTCTTCCAAAGGCATTCATGTTTGGCACACCGGTTCTTGCGAGCACCGTGGGATCGTTTCCTGAATTTGTGGAAGATGGGTCTAATGGAAGATTCGTAAAGGGCCAAGGACATCAAGGTATCGCCGAAGCTCTTCGCGAGATGCGTACAAATCTCGGGCGATATGCGACGAGTTGCAGAAAGACCTTCCGAGAACAATTCTTTTACCAGTCGAGTTTAAAGCGATTTGAAGACCTCCTTTGAACATCAGTTAGCATTCTTCCGATGAAAGCATCCACTTCAAATAGATAAGCAAAGTGCCTAGGATGGATAGATTGAGCCAAATGGACCACGCCGAAAGAGGCGCGGTTTCAAGCAGCCTCGGAGGATCGCGACGAAAACTCGTCGAGAATATTCTTTCGCTCTACGGTCTTCTGAGCCTGTACTATCTTATCCCTCTTGCCGTTCTTCCGTATCTTGTGCGTGTCCTTGGCATTGAGATGTATGGATTGATGGCCTTCTCGCAGTCGTTTGCACAATATTTCACAACTTTCACCGACTATGGTTTCAATTTTTCGGCAACTCGCTCGATTGCAGAATCCCAGTCGGATCATGCTGAAATCTCAAAGATTTTCTGTGCTGTTTACTTGATTAAGTGGTCCTTGACGCTGCTTGGTTTCGTCGGTCTCGCTTTCATTGTCGCCTTTGTACCCCGTTTCACCGGAGAATGGAGATTCTTCTTCCTAGCGTATCTAGCTGTGGCAGGCAACGTGCTCTTCCCGACGTGGTACTTTCAAGGCGTGGAAAAGATGCGTTACATCTCCTTAATCGTCGGCTCTACGCGAGTCTTGGCCGCCTCTTTGCTCTTTGTTTTTATTCATTCTCCCGGTGATGCTCTGAAGGCGTTAGCAATACAGTCTGCCGGGACTCTGGTTTGCGGCATCGTTGGCATTGTCGTCGCAGTACGATCATTCCGGCTAGTCCTTAGTTGGCCGGGGAGAGCTAGGCTCTGCAATACGTTGAAGGATGGCTGGCATTTGTTTTTATCTTCTGCGGCAATGGGGTTGTACACAAACACAAATGTATTCCTTGTCGGTACTCTTGCAGGCAATATCCAGGCTGGGTATTTCTCCGCTGCCGAGCGATTGCTCCGAGCGATGCAAGCCCTCATTGTTCCCATCATCCAGGCGACTTTTCCCCACGTGAGCAAACTGCTTTCAGAGTCGAAAGATTTGGCGCTTCAGTTCCTAAGAAGATCCGTCCGATGGACGGTTGGCCTCACCCTTATCCCAAGCACGATCATGCTCGTATTTGCAACACCGGTCACTCTCTTGTGTTTCGGGCACAATGCCGCAGGAAGCATATCCGTCATTCGATGGATCGCGTTTCTTCCAGTGCTGTCTGCGATCAGCAACGTTCTAGGAGTCAATACTATGATTCCGTTTGGGATGGATAAGCAGTTTAGCCGAGTAGTTCTGGTAGCCGGCGTAGTTAACATTGTGCTGGCAAGCGTTCTCAGCAAGGTATATGGTGCTAATGGCGCAGGTTGCTCAATTCTTGTCGCGGAGTTGATCGTAGTATGGGGCATTCTCATTTCGTTGGAGAAAAGCGGAATTCAGATTAGGAGTTTGATTTTTGCGCCCGCTCAGGGTTCTGAAGGAGCCCGGTGACGAGTTTGGCCGAAAGGATGCACAGCGGTACTCTTCAAATTCGAGTTAGAGATCATTTCCGGCTCCTTCATATTGCTCTAACGGGTTTTGGCGAGCTTCTGCTGTATTTCTGTTTCATCAGCCCCGCCGCCATTGACCAGCATCTGGCTCTGATTTCCCTTACTCCTCCAAACCAGGCGCAGCTATTTGGGACAGTATGGCCCTACTTTTCAGTAACCCATCTGCTCGCGTTGATAATCGGCGGAGGGCTCTTCGCAACAGGCTCCCGACATAGCATAAATGCAAACAAAGCTTTTGTTGTCTATTGCGCCATCAATGTAATTGGAATCGTAATACTGCCTTTTCTGACGCCTCGGACCCAACCAGTTTATTGGGATTTCGCGCTGGAGTTTCTGAGATTATCATCCCTGGTTCTTCTCGCCAGCACCGTCATCGAGGCGCGCAATTACGATCCAGCCATTTTGGCTCGCAGTCTGACCGGATTGCTTGCAATCCCCGCCGTTCTAGTGGTGTTCACAAATCCATTTGCCTTCCTATCCGAGCGCGGTGGCCGACTCAACGCACCGGGACTCGAGATAACATCGACCGGGCATGTTGGAGCACTCGCGATTCTGCTAGCGATTTCTGGTGTTTTTCCAAAGATATATCGAATGCCTCTTGTAATCCTGGGAGCCATTTCGCTTCTTGGATCAGGATCGCGGATACCTTTTCTATTGGTAACGGCGATTTTAGTGATTCAGCTTTGGAAATCAACGAAGAGCTACTCTAAACGCATCCTGATGATCTTCGTTCTCGGGGCGCTTGTTGCATTCGCGATTATTCTAACCTCCACGAGTTCGATCGCGGGCGGTCGCCTTGGTTCCCTCACCGGTGGAGGAAGTGATCTTGAAAGCGAGTACGCCATCGGGCGAGGCGTTGCTTTACTCACAACGATCAAACTCGTTTCAGAGCACCCGTTCGGGTATCTCGATAGCGATTGGGGTATACAGCAAGAACTTGCAAATCTTGGCTTCCCATCACACACACACAGTTTTTATTTTCAGAGTTATCTGAGATTCGGGCCTCTAATGTTCATCTTCCTCGGGGTAATTTGTTGGAGAGCGATCGTGTCAGTTCGCAACGGCTCTCCCTATGCTGGCTGCCTCTGGTTCTTCGTCGTTGGGTGCGCGCTCGATTATTACGGATTTGTCACAAAAGCAATGCTGATTGTATTTGTTATTTTCCTGTTGAACGAGAGGCGTGTCGCACTCTATGAGGCTGTTGGTGTACCGGAGCTACAGAACGAAACGAGACAGCAATGACTTCTGAGAATAGGCTGGACCGACCGCCAATTATTGGGAGCGATTCAGGTCCTAACACCCCCCTCGTTACTGCGATTATTCTCAATTACAAGAATTACTCTGAGACTATCGAGTGCGTGGCAAATGTGCTTTGTCAAGAGTACCCGGCATTAGCATGCGTCGTAGTGGACAATGCTTCGCCCAATAATTCTCTATCGCAGATCCAAAAAGCAATCGGTGCAGACGTGCGAGTTAAGGTCTTGGCTGCGGAGACGAACGGTGGGTATGGTATGGGAAATAATATTGGTGCCAGGTGGGCGTTGGCAAATCAAAACCCGCGATATTTGTTTGTGGTAAATCCCGATGTTCGTCTATCTGCGCCAGATACGGTAAGTCGTCTGGTCGAATTCGCATCAAGGACGCCGGATGCAGGCGTGGTTGGCCCAAAGGTTGTTCTCCCAAATGGTTTTGTACAAGGCCCTTATAAGAGGCCCAGCCTGATTGTTACGTGTGCTCAGTTTCTGTTTCCCCCGCTTTGGCTTATTCTCCGGGTCAAACGCCAAAGGGATTTGATGCGAATCTCACAAGCGCAAAGGTGCTTCCGCACTATTGGCGCATGCATGCTGCTCGATGCAACATCCTTTGCAGAGGCCGGAATGTTTGATGAGGCAATTTTCCTGGAGAGCGAAGAACCTGTTCTGGCAGAGCGGCTCGCAATAAAGTCGAAGTACTTTTATTACTTTCCTGACGTGACCGTCGTACACTACCACGCCAGAGCAGGAGGGAGTACAGAGACAATAAAGAGTCTCGCATATTATTTCAGAACCTATCGTGGTGCAGGAGAATCGTCCATCGCCGTCCTTCGAATTTGCGCAAGTCTATACGGAAAAATATATGAACCGTTGAAACGAATGATTCGCTTCTAGTCCAAGGTTCCGTTCGCGCATTGCCAGATTTCAGGCAAGCTGTCGCGAGCGCCGTGTAGACCCCATCCTATCGAGTGACCCAGACCCCAAAAGCTGATATAGATCAGAAGCGCGAGGGGTAGTCTTGGAGTAGGTCGCGACTGCCAAAGTGTAGCGGTATTCTAGCGTGGGCTTCCGTTCAGCGCCTTGCAGAGATTACACCTACAGCTCGGGCAGAAAGGCATGCGTTGACCGTCGCGAGATGGGAATAGGGAGTGTATCGCATTGCTATTTGGCGTGAAAGGGTATTGTCGGTTCTGTTCTCGTGCTGGCCTATCTTTCCGCAATTGGCGTCATGGAATTCCAGTGGATTTCTCGTTCATTCCTCTTGTCGAAGCAAGCGAGCCAATTTCGGAAACTAAACGGATTTCATATGAAATAATGAGCCCAATTGCTTTTGAAGGTGAATTGCGTTTGAAGATACTTGTGACAGGCGTGGCTGGGTTTATTGGCAGCAATTTGGCGGATCGTCTCCTGGCGGCGGGCTATCACGTCATCGGGCTTGACAATCTCGCCTACGGCGTTCCCGAGCAGATTGCCAAAAATGTGGAATTCCATCGCCTCGATATCCGATCGAAAGAGATTTATGACCGTTTTGAGGGAGTCGATGTCGTCTTCCACCTCGCGGCAAAAAATGACCTGGTTGCCTGCCAGAAGGATCCCGTTGAGACGATGGAGATTAACGTCGCCGGTACGGCAAATGTCTTCGAGGCAGCAAGGCGCGCCAGAGTCCGCAAGGTCGTGCTCGCCACCTCCTCCGCTCTTGAGGAGGGCGAGGCGAGATTAAATGGCTTTTACGCGATCAGCAAAATAACGACAGAAAGGATTGCGGTCGGCTATCAAAGGGCATTCGGCTTGCCTTTCGTTTCGGTTCGCTATTTCAACGTCTATGGACCCCGCCAGGACTACCGCCGTCTGAATCCGCCAGTCATCAGCGCCTTCATCATCAAAGTGCTGAAGCATGAAGCCCCAGTGCTCTTTGACGGATATCACAACAACAAGCGGGACTTCATTTACATCGACGACATCAATGATTTCCACCTTCAATGTATCGAGGATAATCGGTTGGATGGCAAACTCTTTCGCCTCGGATCTGCGATCACGTATTCGATGGATCAGGTATGGGACGCGGTGAAGAGAGTGACTGGGACTGATCTTGAGCCAGTAATCAAACCGAGAGCCGCGGAAGACACTCCCACCGTGACGCAGGCAGATATTTCCGCCGCATCGGAGATGGGCTGGAAGCCAAAAACATCGTTTGAAGACGGCCTGCGAAGCCAGTTCAAATTCCTGCAGGAAGAATTCAAAGCAGGAAGAATCAGGTGATTGCACAATGATTATTACAAGAACCCCGTTTCGCATCACGCTTGGTGGAGGCGGTACGGATCTTGCTTCTTACTACGAAAGACATGGCGGGTTCATTTTTGCGGCCGGTCTCGACAAATATATGTTCATCGATTCCAACCGATCGGTCGCCGATGATCTCATCCGCGTGAAATACACGAAATCTGAAACGGTCGAACACATCCACCAGTTGCAACATGATCTCGCCCGAGAGGTATTCAGGTACACGGGGGTTGAGAACAACATCGAGATCAGCTCACTCGCCGACATTCCCGCTGGAACAGGTTTGGGATCGTCGAGTTGCTATGCCGTCGGTCTTCTCCATGCAATACATACTCTCAAGCGCGATTATGTGCCATTAACCCAATTGGCCGAGGAGGATTACCACATTGAGGCAGATATCCTCAAGCGACCGATCGGTAAACAGGATCCGTATCTCGCGGCTTTCGGCGGCCTGACTGTTCTCGATATTGCAAAAGACGGATCGGTCAAGGTTCGGGCGGCAAAGGTATCGCTCGAAATCGCCGACGAGCTGAATCGCAACATGCTGATTTTTTTCACCGGTAAGACGCGAAGCGCCGACCAGATACTGCGCGAGCAGGAGCAAGCAGTCAAATCGGACAAGAAGAACGTGGTGGACAGCATGCACTATATCAAGGACCTCGGGTATCAGATTTTGGATGCCGTCGAAACCGGAAATCTGGATGAAGTTGGCAAGAAGTTTCACGAGCACTGGCAGTACAAGAAGCAGATATCATCACTAATGTCGAATCCTCATTTTGACGAGATCTATGATGCCGCTCTCGAAAGCGGGGCTCTCGGAGGGAAGATTTCTGGCGCAGGCGGCGGCGGTTTCTTCACGTTTTACGTGCCAGAAAAGCAAAAAGAGTTCCGCGTCCGCATGCGGGAGCTCAATCTCAGGGAAATGCGCTATCACTTCGACCTTGAGGGCACGAAAGTCCTCACAGACTTCTAATTGACATGAGCCAGAGACTGCTTAGAGAAAAGCGCGCTTTGATTACCGGCGGGGCCGGAGGTATCGGGCGTGTGGTTGCATCCCATTTTCTCGATCACGGAGCGAGCGTATGCATTGTGGGCCGAAATTCTGAGCGACTCTCATCCGCTCTCAACGAGCTCAATGCAGGAAGCGTAGGAAAGGCAATCGGCTTTCGCTGTGATGTCGCAGACAGAACATCCGTCCAACGTGTTGTCAAACAGGCGAACAGGAGACTGGGCGGCCTGGACATTCTCGTGAATTGTGCAGGTATTCAGGAACCAATTGGGAAATTTGTCGACAATGATATCGCCGCTTGGGAGCGCAACTTACAGGTAAATCTATTCGGATCTGTCTATACATGCAATGCTGTGATCCCCATCTTCCTGGGACTGGGAGGTGGAGCCATCATTAATTTTTCTGGAGGAGGGGCCACTTCTTCACGCGCTTATTTTTCCGCCTATGCGACATCGAAGGCTGCGATTGTGCGATTCACCGAAGTTCTTGCTGAAGAATTGAAGGGGACCAAGATTCGGGTAAATGCGGTCGCTCCCGGAGCAATTAATACTGCAATGTTGGATGAGATTCTTGCTGCGGGTTCGCGCGCAGGCAAAAAGGAAACTGTCGAAGCCAGAAAGCGGGCTGCGACCGGAGGAGCATCTGCGGATTTGGCAGCTGAGCTTGTAGTTTTCCTTGCGTCAAGTCGTTCCAAAGGGCTCTCCGGCAAACTGATCAGTGCTCCATGGGATCCGTGGAAGAGCTGGGACAGATCTGCGATTCGTCAGATTATGTCTGAATCGAAATACAACCTGAGAAGGATTTCATGAAAAGCAGGGTCAATGTTGGCATTGTCGGTTTAGGCCTGATTGGGAACAAGCGAGCGATAGCAATTCGAGAAACCCGCCTTGGGAAGCTCATCGCAGCGAGTGACACCAGCACTAATGCTGCTCAGGCCTTCGTTGAGCAGCATCGCTGCCAACTGATCGCCGACTGGCGTGATCTCGTCAAAAGCCCTGACATTGACGTGGTTATTATTGCCGTTCCGAACGCATATCTTGCCCCAATCGCCCTCGAAGCATTTCGGAACGGCAAACATGTGCTGTGCGAAAAGCCATTCGGCATCGCTGTCGCCGAAGCGCGAAAGATGCACCGTACGGCCCAGAAGGCTGGCGTTGTCGTCAAAGTCGGATTTAATCATCGCTTTCATGCGGCTCTGATGAAAGCGCACGAGATATTCTCAAGAGGTGGGATCGGCGACGTGCTGTTCATGCGAGCACGTTATGGACACGGTGGGCGCGAAGGAATGGAGAAAGAATGGCGCTTTAATGCAAAAATCTCGGGTGGAGGTGAACTTCTCGACCAAGGAGTCCACGTCATCGATCTTGCGGGCTGGTTTGCCGGCCGGTTCACCCGTGCCTACGGACGGGCCGAGACGAAATTCTGGAACACTACAGTGGACGACAACGCTTTCGGGATCCTAAGAAGTGAGAAGGCAACGTTTGAGTTTCACGTGAGCACGACGAACTGGAAGAACATTTTCTCCTTTGAAATCTTTGGAAGCCACGGATATCTTCAGATCGACGGTAAAGGTGGAAGCTACGGAGCAGAGCGTCTTATTTACGGCAGACGGAGAAAACATTTCGGAGTTCCGATCGTTAAGGAGTATTCCTTCCCAGCAGGAGATGCGAGTTGGAATAATGAGTGGGCTAATTTCATTCAAGCCATTCACGGAAAGGCGTCCGTATGCGGGGGAACGACTGATGGCATCTACGCGAATGCAGTCGTGGAGGCACTTTACGGATCTTCCTCCTCTGGTCGGGAGGTCAGAATAAGGCTGGATAAGGAATAGATGTCCAGCGACTTTTCCAAGAAGCCGGCCGTATTTCTGGATCGGGATGGCACAATAATTCGGCAGGTTGAGTTGCTGCACAAGCCGGAGCAGGTGAAGCTGCTGCCTGGGGCTGCAAAAGCCATTCGGCTGCTCAACCGAGCTGAATATTTTGTTGTGGTGGCTACGAACCAGCCTGTTGTGGCTCGAGGACTCTCGTCTCCCGAAGGGGTTTGCGCCATCCATGATCTCATTTGCGCCAGACTTAAGCGCCAGCATGCGCGCATTGATGCCTTCTATTTTTGCCCCCACCACCCGAATGCTACAATTAAGGCATACCGAACGACTTGTGAGTGTCGAAAACCGCGCCCAGGAATGATGATAAAGGCTGCGGTGGACTACAACCTCGATATCTCACGCAGTGTCATGATCGGTGATACGACGCAGGACGTTCTGGCCGGAATTCAAGCTGGTTTATCGACGATTCTGGTCCAAACAGGACATGCAGGTCGTGACCCATGGCAGTACGAATGTAAGCCTGACTTCACGGTGCCGGATCTCTTAGGTGCGGTACATCTGTGGCTGAGAAACGGAAAACCCGGATTCGCCAGGCTCTAATCTTGTGTGCTGGACTAGGCACGCGTCTTCGCCCCTTCACCGATACTTCCCCGAAGCCGATGGTCCCATTGCTTGGTGTTCCGATGATTGAGTGGAACCTGGCACGATTTCTGGAATTTGGCGTAGACCGCTTCTTGATCAATCTCCACTTTCTTCCCGACGTCCTGAGAGGCTACTTAGGTGACGGCAGTCGGTGGGGAGCGACGATTTCTTATCACTACGAGCCGCAGATCCTCGGTACCGCCGGCGGAGTGAAGAGCTTCGAGGATCAGCTCGAGGATGAATTTTTCGTCATCTACGGCGACATCTTCAGCCGGGTTGATTACCATGCGATGGAGAAAGTCTGGCGAAACTATAATGGTGCTCTCGGTATGCAGCGCGTGCGGCTCACGGAGAATTATACGGATGCAGATATCGTCGAGCTTGACGAATTCAAGCGCGTTATCGCGGTGCATGCCAAGCCGCACACTTCGATCTACCCCAAGGCTTATCGAATGGCTGGGATATTCATTCTGAGTCGACAAATCCTTTCACTTATTCCTAAAGATGTCTACAGCGAGATTGGCAGGGACATGATTCCTGCAGTTCTAGACTTTGGAGGAGATTTTCGTGGTTATCTTTGCGGTGACTATTCCAAAGGTATCGATACGATAGGAAAGAAAGAAGAGGTTGAGTTGTATTTGCGTCAGCAGAATTTGACTCCACCTGCGAGTTCCAGTTCCTCGGATGGCAGGCATTTCCAATGAATCCGGATCGACAACCGATCGTATCGATTATTATGGCGACGTTCAATCGCGCTGGGCTGATTGGCAGTGCGATCCAAAGCATTCTCAATCAGACGATGAGTGAGTGGGAGCTTATAGTCGCGGACGACGGATCAACAGACTCAACAGCGGCTGTTCTGCGGAAATGGACCTCGCTGGATTCAAGAATCCGCTACATCCCCTTAGCGCACGTAGGTCGAATCTCAATCGTCTCCAATGCTGCGTTAGAAGTTGCGCGTGGCAAGTACATAGCAATCCTGGATGACGATGACGCGTGGATTGATCCACACAAGCTTGAGAAGCAAGTACGGTATCTGGACCAGCATCCAGAGTTCGTTGCATGCGCAGGTGGTTATAGGATCATCAACGAAAAAGACGTTCATGTTGAAGATGTCTTCAAACCGGAATCCGACGATGCAATCCGGAACGTGGCCCTACGCGCAAATCCAATTGCCAACTCAACGGCGATGTTTCGCAGGTCGGTTGGGGAAATGTACGATCCAAATCTCAGCCAATTTGCCGACTGGGACTTTTGGCTCAGGATTGGAAAACATGGCAAGCTCTATAACTTCCCCGAACTATTCCTCGCCTATCGAATTTGGAACCGCGGTAGTTCTTTCGTGAACCAGCGTGCAAATGCGCTTTCTGCGATCAAGGTCGTGCGGCGTTACCGCAATAACTATCCCGGCTATGCGCAGGCCGCTTTGACAGCCCGTGCTTATCTCTTGTACACCTATTTACCAGTTTCTATACGGCAGCACCTCAATTCGTACTTGTCACGGCTGAAAAAAAGAGCCTTTGGCAAAAGGCCCAGAGAAGCAGGGACCGTGCCTCAGTAGAGGCAAGACGAAACACAATAGAGACCAGGAATACTAATTTCGCACCAGCCATGATAAGTCCTCAAAGGAGTCATTAAGATGCCCAACGTTTCAGACCTGAAGATCAAGATATTCGCAGATGGCGCCGATTTTGAAGGAATGAAGAAGCTCTATGCCAATCCGCTAATCAAGGGTTTCACCACTAATCCGACCCTCATGCGAAAGGCGGGCATCACTGATTACGAATCCTTCGGCCGGCAGATCCTCTCGGAGATTCCGGATCGCCCGATCTCCCTCGAAGTATTCGCAGACGACTTTGACGAGATGGAAAAACAGGCGCGAGTGATTGCGGGGTGGGGATCGAACGTAAACGTCAAGATTCCGGTGACAAACACCAAAGGAGCGTTCAGTGGCGACTTAATCCGCCGTCTTTCCGCCGAGGGGATTGCGCTGAACGTTACAGCGATTTTCACAGTCGAACAGGTTACTCAGGTCGCAGAGGCGCTGGATCCGAAGACGCCCAGCGTCGTTTCGGTTTTTGCTGGACGCATAGCCGATACCGGAGTTGATCCAGAACCGATCATGAAACAAGCGCTGCAAGTTCTGAGTTCCCAACCTAAGGCCCAGCTTCTATGGGCGAGTCCTCGCGAGTTGCTGAATATCTATCATGCCGATCGATGCGGCACACATATCATCACGGTGACACATGATCTTCTGGCAAAGCTTACCAATGTGGGCTATGGCCTAGAAGCATTCTCGCTCGACACGGTGAAGATGTTCCACAACGACGCAGCAGCGAGCCAGTTTTCGATTCGCTGCTGAATCGGAATCTCAGAGCATCCTTCTCTTGAAGGAGAGAGCGGACCAGAGTCGATCTACGGTCTGAGCCGCCTCTGCGTCCTTCCGCACACGTTCCCATCCTGCTTGCCCGAGAGCCAGCAGGATACCAATCAGCAGGCCCACTGCAGTCGCTACAAGCATGATCAGCGTGCGTTGAGGGAAAGATTTTTTGTCCGGTGGAATGGCGGAATCTACAACCTGAATCACGGAACCTTGCTTGGCTTCGTCGAGTTTGGCTGCCTCGAACTGACGCGCAAGAATTTCGAAAATAGTCTCGTAATACCTCACATCGCGCAGTTTGCGCACATATTCGAGTCCAGCTCCAGGAACTTTCCCCTTTGGGACCAGCAGTCCCCCGTCTAGCCCTTCATCCGAACCTCCCAGCTTCGCCAACTGGGCCCGCAGGCTGTCTAGTTCTTGCTGAGCTTGAACTAACTGTGCATTCTCGCTGGTTGCGAACGTGCGCATCGATTGGATCTGAACTTCTTTAGCCGCGATCTGTGCTCGAAGCGTCGCGGCTGATTCAATTAATGCTCGCGCCTGGCTGTCCAATTGAATAAGGCCAGTCTCTTGCTCGGTTTTCTTCAAGTTCTCTTCCGCGGTCGCGAGGTTGTCCTTGGCTTGTTCGAGCTGCTGCTCGAAAAATAGCCTCCGCTGAGAGGCTTCGGTAATCGCCAGATGCTCAGAGAGCTTGCGGAACTGGTCAATATATCCGTTTGCCAGGGCCGCAGCCCGGTTCGGATCGCGTGCCTCGATCGAAATATGGATCAAGCCGTCCTTCCCACTCCCATCGACGGTCGCGTGTCGCTCAAAGGCCTTGCGTGCGTCGGAAAGGTACCGTTTGTTGTATTCCTGCATCAGGCCAAAGTTTTGGATCATCGCGTCTTCGACTGTTCGGCTTTTCAACATTCCGACGTACATTTCGTTGGGGTTTTTGAGACCAAGGCTGCCGCCCGCCAACGACGACAGAGCTCCAAGATTTCCCAACTGCGAGGCCATAGCTGCGCCTAGCGTTGAATTCTGTTGCGGTGGGAGCAGGGTCGCAGTAGCGGTGTACCATTTCGGCAGCAGCAAAGAGACAATGACCGAGATGATGGCAAACATCGCGGTGGTCGAAAGAACAATTTTCTTCCGTTCAGCAATTACAGTGAAAAGCTCAAGTAGAGAAGTCTCAGAATGCACTTTCGGGCCACTTCCAATCCTCTGAGCTTCCGATACTGAATTTGAAGTGGCATTGAGCTCGCTAGGTGGGGTTTGGGTGGCCATCGACTCCTGCCGGGAATTATTCGGGTATTCCTTTCCATTCTACATGGAACATGCTCTCAGCTAGCCCGCAAGAGATGTCCACTGGCCTGCGAACAGTCGAAGCTGCTACTTGTCGAATCTGTGCTCTTGATGCGGAATTCACGTCCGAGTTTCCATGCTGATTGTTCGCCTTGTGTCGGCAGGTGAATCGGTCTGCCCGCGCCCAATCTCGAAGCCTCAGAGTGCGAACTTGACCGCCAACAATCTTGCCGGAACATCGGGGTGGCTTGGGCCAGAACTGCGCAATTGAGATTAGTTTGAGGGCCGATTCCCCACGGATCGGCCCTAGCCCGCCCGGTTGAGAAATCTGTTTAAACGAACAGTTTGGTAGCATTTTGGTAGCAACGACGGCCTTTTTAGCCGGTTTTTCCGGGTTTACCGGCTTGTAAGCCCTTTGCCATCAATAGATCCATATAGCCGAAATTCCATGGCATGGAAGAGGTCATCGGTTCGATCCCGACCAGGTCCACCAAATAACCCCTTCACAGTCAAATGACTGCCGAACGCAGGCTGCCTCCTCCGATCAGTGATTTTGTGTCATTTTCGCGTCAAGGAATCGCGACGATTATTCGCCATGTAGCCGGTGGAAGCCGACGACTCCCAACTTTTCGGTCAGTGGCAAACTGCTCCTCACACTCACGATCAATCGAGTTGATAGTCGATTGCACGCTCGCTGAATTTCCTGCTCACAGAGTGGCGAGGTCGCTGTTAGTCCGCGCTCTTCACCATCTTCACAACGGGCAGCGTCTCGCCGTTCCTGAGCGGGACGGCAATGCTTTCGACTTCAATGTAGCCTTTCCGGCGGTAAAGCGGGACACCGGTGAGTGTGGAGCCCATTTCGAAATGGCGGAAGCCTGCTGCGCGGGCGGCGTTTTCGACGGTGGCAAGGATCAGGGAGCCAAGACCCTGGCGGGCGAAGTCGGGATGAACAAAGATGGCGCGAATCTTGGCTGCATCAGTTGCTGAGTTGAGCAGATCGGGTTCGCGGCCGGGTCCACTGTCTGCACCGAAGAGGGTTTTGCGTTTGGACCATCCGCCGCAGCCTGCCAGGCGCTTCTCCTCGGAGGATTCGGCAATGAAATAGGTTTGATCTGCGATGAGCTGCGTATCCACGCCCAGGACGGTGCCGAGCGCGCCTTCGATCTGTGCCGGGGTGTAGTCGTTTGCTTGCAAGCCGCGTACCGAGGATTCAATCAACGAGTGCAGTGCGCGGATGTCAGCTTCCGTGGCGAGGCGGAGAGTAAATTTCGATTTGAGTGTCATACGTGCCGATTTCGTTTCTGATGAAGAGAGCGGTGCCCAGTCATTCAGAGTGAAGTGTAGTGATTGGATCGACGCGCATGGCGCGCAGCGCCGGGATATAGCTGGCGGCAAGCGCGACAGTGGTAAGTGCAAGGGTGACGCCGGCGAAGGTGGGCAGATCGGCAGGCGACACACCGTAGAGTAGCCCGGCCATGAGATGCGAGGCGACAAGCGCGCCAGCAACTCCAACTCCGGCGCCGACCGCGGCCAGGCTGAGTCCCCGGCTCAGCACCATTCTGAGGATATTGCCTCTTTGCGCTCCCAGCGCGAGGCGAATGGCGATCTCGCGTTTTTGTTCGTTGACGAGATAGGAAATCGTCCCGTAGATTCCGAGCCCGGCAAGCAGCAAGGCGGTGGCTGCGAAAGACGCCACGATCTCCATCGCAAAGCGTCTGACCGCAAGCGAATCGGAGAGGACCTCATCCAGAGTCTCGGCATGGAAGACGGGAAGGTTCGCGTCGATGGATTGGATCTGCTGGCGCACTTGCGCTGGGATGGCGCTGGGATCGAGTTGTCCGCGAAGAAAGATGACAAGGCCCTTGGAGGGGCGCTGATACACGCTGCTGTAGATCTGGGGAACAACTGCATCAGCCAACGATTCGATCCGGGCATCGGCGATCACCCCGACGATTGTGGTCCAAGGTAGTGGAGCAGGCTTAAACAATTCGCGGTTTCCATTGCTCTGCGGGAGCAGATGCACGCGCTTGCCGATGGGATCCTGATTTGGCCAAAAGGTGCGGGCGGCGGCTTGATTGATGACAGCAACCCGGGGTGTATCTTCCAGATCGCGATCGTTGAAAAGACGTCCGCGCAACAACGGCATGCCCAACAGGTGGAAGTATTCGGGAGAGACGATGGAATTGTCGATGAAAGGAGCCTGATTCTCCTTCGTCTCGAAGCCTTCGCGGATGATTGGCATCGGATTGAGAGCGCCGCTGCCATGGCCCAGAGGAAGTGAGGAAAGATCGCCGACAGCGACTTCTTCCGCGCCCTGCAGGGTTCGGCCACGACGAAGAATTTCGCGCACCAGGACCGATTCCTGCGTGGCGGTGCGATAGACATCCATACTGGGATCGTTCGGTCCCGGCAGCCAGGTCTGGATGGCCATCGCGCGATTGGGATTGAATCCGGGCTGCACCTTGAACAAATCCCAGAAACTGCGTAGCAGAAGGCCCGCGGCGACCATGAGCACAAGAGAGAGCGCCAATTCACTGATCACCAGAATTTGGCGGGCCCGCGCGCGGCCTAATGAACCAACCGAACCGCGTCCTTCCTGCCGAAGCGTACCGATCAAATCGCCACGGCTCATAAGCCAGGCGGGGGCAAGCCCAAAAATGGTTCCGGCTGCCACGGAGACGAACGCGGCAAAAGCGAGCACGCCCCATCCAATCGTGATCGCGTTGAGATGCGGCAGGCTTTCTGGAATCAGCCGCATCAAGACACCCCGAGCGCAGAAGAGAATACCGAAACCGCCGATTCCGCCAAGAAGAAAAAGCAGCAGACTCTCGGTGAGAAGCTGGCGGATGAGGCGTGTTCTTTGCGCTCCCATGGCCTGGCGAACCGCGATCTCACGGCCTCGCGTACTGGCCCTGGCGAGCAGGAGATTAGCGACATTGACGCAACTGATCAGGAGAACCAACCCTACTGCGCCAAACAGCAAGGTGAGCGATTGGCGTACGCTGCTCACTACGCTTTCGCTCATTGGAATCAGGCGCATAGTCCATGCGGCCTGTGGCGGATATTCCGCCGGATATTGCTTCTTCAGTGTCTCAACCAGCGCATTGAGATGTTCCTGCGCAGTCGCGATCGAGAGCCCTGGCTTCAGGCGCGCGATGACTGCTCGGCGCAGCCGCAGAGTCCGTTGCGGAGGCGGAAACGGCAGGCCGCTATAGCCGGCTCCCAACCACAGGTCCACATTCTGCTCCACGCCCGTTGAGCCCTGATCGCGAAAGCCGCGTGGCATGACGCCCACAACGTGATATTCGTCGTTATCCAGGCGCAGGGTCTTGCCGATAATCTGAGGGTCCGCCCCAAACTCTCTCCTCCACAGCCCGTCGCTGAGCACAACCTCCAGGTTGTAGCCGGGAGTGGCATCGCGTGGATCGAAGGTGCGGCCTAGCTGCGCGCCTACTCCGAGGATCGAGAAATAATTCGGTGTAACAGCTTTGAAGCCGAGTCGCTCGGGCTGTGCGCCGCCAGTGAGGTTCACGTCTGCGCCGTGGCCCGCAACTGCTACGGCCTGGAATATCCCGGAGCTTTCGAGGTCTTTCCACTCGGGAACGGAGGTGCCGACATCTTGCGCGCCGATGCCCGGGAGATCGTCTTCAATGCTTACAAGCTCGGCAGGGTTTGGGAACGGCAAAGGATGCAGCAGCGTAGCGTCGATCACGCTATAGATGGCGGTGGTGGCTCCGACACCCAGCGCCATGGTGGCGATGGCAATGAAAGAGAACCCAGGAGATCGCAGAAGCATGCGAACCGCGTATCGCAGATCGAAGAGCAGGTTTTCAATGAAGGGAATGCTTTGCTCGGCGTGGTGGTCTTCCCGAACAACCTCAGCCGAGCCGAATTTGAGTGCGGCCTGTCGCCGCGCCTCGGCAGGCGACATTCCGGCGCATATGTTCTCCTCTGTCTGAAATGCGAGATGCTCGGCGATCTCTTCTTGCAGGCGTTGGTCGGCGCTTCGCCTTGTAGCGAGATTCTTGAGGCGTATGAAGAGGCGTCGCAGGAATTTCACGTTAAATCTCCGGCCTTGACACTGAAAAAGCGCGCGATGATAGCCGCATTTTGCTCCCATTCGCGGGTCTCCGCCTGGAGCTGCTTGCGGCCGGCAGCGGTAAGGCGATAGAAGCGCGCGCGGCGGTTGTTCTCCGATGTGCCCCAGTCAGAGGCGATCGAACCTTCCTGCTCCAGCCTGAGCAGCAGGGGATAGAGGGTGCCCTGGTTGACGGCCAGAAGGTCTCCGCTGATCTGCTCAATGCGCCGGGCAATTCCCCAGCCGTGCTGCGGTCCTAGGACATCGAGCGTTTTGAGAACCATGAGCGCGAGCGTTCCCTGCAATACGTCTGGCTTTTCCTTCATGGCGACTACCTTTAGGTTTCCAACGGGAATAATGACATGCTTCCTTTTGGAAAACAACAGGTATTTTTGAACTCCCTTCGAACAAACTCAGAGGATCTGGCGATAGATGTCAGGCCGACTCACAGTTCCACGCGGAAGTCACCAGCGTCAGAGGCAAAGAAACCCAAGTGTGCCAGGAGGTTGGCGTCCTGCTTCTCCATCAATCTCAGCTTGATCCGCATCTAAAGAGCTCCCCGTTCATTTCTGAAGTTCACGCTGCAAACTATAATGGCCCGAGACCGACATGCTTTAGCGGCTTCCATGGTGTCCCAACACCTGGCTGGTTTGGCTCGCGCGCAGAGGTCGTCTTCGCAATGAAAAACGAAGAACTCATTCTGGTGACGGGCGCAACTGGCTTTCTGGGAATGCAACTGGTCCGCGAGTTGCTGGAGAAGCGGCCCACCGCTACGCTGGCGCTCCTCATTCGAGATCGCGCGGGACAATCGGGTCAACAGCGCGCCAATACCTTCATTCCACCGGCAGATCAGTCGCGCGTTCATGTTTTTTCCGGAGATGTCAGCCAGGCTGCCTGTGGGCTGGATGCTGAAACCTATCGGCGCCTGCAGGCGGAGACAACCCGCGTCGTTCACTCCGCGGCCACGGTGCGCTTTGATCATTCGCTTGATGAGGCGCGCCGCATCAACGTGGAAGGCACCCGGCACATCCTTGATTTTGCATCGGGCTCGCGCCAGCTTCGAAGCTTCGCTTATGTCGGGACTGCCTATGTTGCCGGCGAGCGATCGAATCTCGTTCGCGAGGACGAGCTTGCTGTTGGCCAGACCTATCGCAATACTTACGAGCAAACCAAGGCGGAGGCTGAAGCCCTGGTGCGTTCGCGCCTCGGCGAAGTCCCCGGGGTAATTCTTCGTCCCAGCATCATCGTGGGAGATTCCCGCACCGGCGTCACCTCCAGCTTCAAGATGATGTATTGGCCGTTGAAGATTTATGCGCGGCGGCTTTGGCGAACCGTGCCCGGCTATCCCGACGCGGTCCTGGACATTGTGCCAGTCGATTTTGTCGCCAAAGCCGTTGCCGGGCTTCTCTTTGACGAGGCGGCGCTGGGTTCGACCGTGCATCTCTGCGCGGGACCGCACGGCAGCGCAACGATCGATCAGGTTGCGCATCGAGCCATGCAATACTTCCATGGCCCCGAGCCGCGCTATGTCGACCCGAAATTATTCTTCACAATAGTGCGTCCCCTTCTGTTTGCTTCTTTGTGGGGGCGTAAGCGCCGTGTGCTGCGCGATGGCCGGGCCTATCGGGACTACTTCACCATGCGCATGCAATTCGACACCAGCAATGCCGAACGGCTTCTGAAACCTGTCGGGATGACGCCGCCGCCTGTACTCGACTACCTCGACCGGCTCTTCCATTACTGCGTGGCCAGCGATTGGGGCCGCAAGCCAGTTTCTACGTCATGAGCATTTTCCTTCGTTATCAACTCGCGCGCGATCGCGGCATCACGGTGGCCAACCTCGTCGATGAGCTGGTCCGGCGGAAGGGGAACTGTGCGGTCTCCGTCGATGATGCCGGTCCCTTCGATCTTGCCGATCTCCACACGGAAATCTGCTCCATCGATGCGTTTCTTCGCGAGGCCATCTCGCTTCGCCCGGGCCAGCCGATAGCCATCTATCGCAGCAATGATAGGAGATGCTTTCATTGGTTTCTTGCCATCATTCGTGCTGGCGGCATCGCGGTGCCGCTCAATCCACAGCTCTCTCTTGCCGAGGTGCGCCGCATTCTCGCCGACAGTGGCACAGACATTCTGGTTACGGATCGAGTGGTCTTCGAGCGCAATATCGGCGACCGTGAAGCTCTCAACGTCCGCACCTGGATCCAGGCTGACGACGAGAAAGAGACGCTCGAAGGCTTCTTTCGTATCACATCGACGAACACTCGGTTCCCTCCGGTGATCGCCGATCCGGCTGCGACCATCGCCATTTTTCACACTTCCGGCACCAGCGGATTTCCTAAAGGCGCAGCGTTGTCGAGCAACGCATTGCTGGGAGCGCGCGCGTCTACTGTCTTATCCGGGATTTTTCTTGGATCACGGGACCTTGCGTTAGTAGCGCTGCCCTGGTCACATGTCATGGCGGTGAGCATTGCTCTCTACGGCCTGATGGCCGGTATCCGCGGATGCTTTCTCGATCGCTTTGATGTGAACGCCGCACTGGACCTAGCCGAGCGCTTTCGCATTACGGCGTTTGTTGGCGTGCCCGCAATGTTTGCACGGATCGTGAATGCCAATCCAGAGCCGGACCGCTTGGCAAGCGTGCGTGTTTGGCTCTCCGCAAGCGACCATCTGCCCACTCAGGTGCGGCAGCGTCTACGGCAATTTGGAGCTCTGTTCCGGCTGCCGGGCGGCTTACGTATTCCTCCCGTTCTTCTGAATGGCTATGGCATGGTGGAGCTGGGCGGACTCGCCATGATGGGCATTGAGCTGCCTCTGCTACCCGGCAGCGGGAGCCTCTGCGTGCCGGTGCCGCCATTTCATGTTCGCGTGGTCGATGAGAACGGCCGCTCTCTGCCAGCGGGTGTGCCTGGAGAATGCCAAATCCGCCGTCGCGGCCTTACTCCGCATTATTGGAAGGATGAGAGCGATGCTCAGGGCATTCTTACCGGCGACGGCTGGTTGCGGACAGGCGATCTGGCCGTGCGCAATCGCCTTGGACTGATTCGGCTGGTAGGCCGTGCAAAGGATGTGATCAAGGCAGGAGGCTATTCCATCTATATGCGCGAGCTGGAAGAAGCAATTCTGGCCCATCCTGCCGTGGCCCGCGCAGTTGCGTTTGGTCTGCCGCACAGCGAGAAGGGCGAGATTCCCGCAGCCGCGGTTGAATTAAACCCGGGCTCTTCTTCCAACGAGGGGGATCTGTTGAGTTGGTGTCGCGGCAATCTCGCGGCGTATAAGGCGCCGCGGCGCATCTGGATTGTTGCTCCGGGCGAACTGCCGCAGAATCACACAGGCAAGTTCCTGCGACGCGTACTTCGGGAGCGATTCAGCAGCGATTCATGAGCGCTGACTGAAATCGCACATTCCGTCGCGCCGTTTCTCTCTCGACTCTAAGCCATCACCGGAACCACCGCATGGGCCGCGGAAGTCACCATCTTGTGAATCGAATCCACCACCAGCTCCGGCTCATCGAGATGGATCCAATGCGCGCTCTCCGTCGCAATCACCTGTCGCACGTTGTTTCCGATTTTTTTCAGGCAGCGGTCTGAAAGGGGAGTCGATTTTCCGGGCGTCAATACCAGAACCGGAATGTCGCGAATGGGATCAGCTCCTTCCATCTCAGCAACCGTATGCGGAACCGCCTCCACATGGCGCTGCATCCCGGCGTAGTAGCCCGGCCGGGACCAGTGCGCGGCGATGACCGGCCACACCTCCCTGGGCATCTTGCCAACCTCTTCTGTTACCCGCTTCAGAACATGACGGCCGCCCATGCCTCCCGCGCCTGCCAGATGCCCCGACAGTTTTCCTGATCGGCACAACAGAGATGTCACAGCGAGCCGCGCCAGGCCAAAATGCGCAATCGGAATCGCGTAACGGGAGAGCCTCTTGCCTCGATCGATCATGCCTTGCTTTTCAGGATTGAGGGGCGGCCATTCATCGCAGCGCATGGGGTCCACTAGCACCACGCCGGCGACGTCCTCCGGATACATCGTCGCGTAACGGCGCATGACCAGTCCGCCAAAGGAGTGCCCCACGAGAATGTACGGCGGCTTGATGCCCGCTGCTTCCAGCATCGTGTGCAGTTCAGCCGAGATATTTCCAGGAGTGCGCCGGCTTCTGCATGGGCTGCTCCAGCCCAGACCGATGCGATCGTATGAAGCGGTCGCGGTAAAGCAGGAAACCTTCTCCTGGATATAATGCCAGTTCAGATTGGTGGCCGCGATTCCTGCCTCGAAGAGCACAGCAGGGCCGCCTGATCCTTTTTCCACTACGTAGAGCTTCTGGCCGCGCCCAATCTCTACCCACCGGCCCCGGCTGGTGTAGCGTCGCCTGTCGCGCCGGGACCCGAAGAACTGATAGAGGAAACCCACAGCGAGAATCGCTGCGATGAAGAACAGAATCACGAGTGAAAGGCTCATGGACGATCCTCGAAATGGCTGATCTGCTCGGGCCGAAAATCATTGGCACTGAGATGAGCTTTAACGCTGCCCCGCTTGACGATAAGGAACGTAGACCCGGCCCGGTCCCGGATCTTCGCTTCCACCTGGGTTGCTGACCAGACTCCACTGGATTGGCGCAAACCATAATAAGTGAATTCCTTCACAATCGCGCCCTGCTTCATCGTTTTTTCTGCATAAACGGGATAGTCAATGGCGCGGTCCAGCCAGGTCTGCACTTCGGAATAATCGGTCCGGTCGGATGGTCCTGGTGTGCTCTTCAGAACATCGCATTGATGGCTGCCAAACACGGCGCTTTTCAGAATGGTTTGTCCTGGCCAGAAATACTGTGGCTCAAGGAGGTCTTCATAGCTGAATGCGGTGCCCCAGAAACTCTCGCCCCATTTCTCAATTGGCAGTGCAGCCGGCGCGGATTCGTGCGGCCGGAAAATCCTGATGGTATCCCGGCCGTCGGGGCGCATCTCCAGCAGGATGCGGACGTGTTCCTCTTGCCGCGCCGGCGCGCCAGCACCCCCGGAGTGAACGACGTCCACCAGAGTGTGCATGGCGCCTGCAAACCACAGCCCCTTTACGTTGACTGCGTTGCTGATGCGCTTGCCATTCGCGTCGACTTGGACCAGTTGTCCGGTGGCGCGGAAGTCCGAATCCTGAATGTGATTCCTCAGCGGCGCAAGCACCGCTTGCACGTCCGCCGCATGTGACGCGGTGGCGGCCAGGAGCACCCCAATCAACAAGGCTGAGGCCGGCCTCATGAGGCGATCCTTCCGTCGTGGATACGGATGTGGCGCGGCGCGGAGCGCGCAATCTCATCCTCGTGCGTAACCACGATGAGCGTCATACCGAGCTTCTTCTGAATGCCTGTAAGCATCTCCATAATGCGCGCGGAGTTCGCGCTGTCGAGATTCCCGGTGGGTTCATCCGCCAGCAGGATTTCCGGTTCGTTGGCCAGCGCCCGCGCAATCGCTACGCGCTGCCGCTCTCCGGCAGAGAGTTTATTGGGATGCTGGTCCAGTCGATGGTCCATACCCATCTCCCGCAGCAATGCCTCGGCGCGTTGTCCCCGGTTGCCGCTGCACTTCTTCGAGGCCAACATGGGAGCTTGAACGTTTTCGACCGCTCGCAGGGTGGGGAGCAGATAGAAAGCCTGAAAAATGAATCCCACATGATCGCAGCGATACGTATCGAGATCGACAGACGAGCCCAGCGGTGCGCCCCGAAAGAGGACGCTTCCGCTGCTGGGAGTGTCGAGCCCCCCGAGCAGGTGAAGGAGGGTCGATTTGCCGCTGCCGCTGTGCCCGCTGATGGCCACAAACTCACCGGTATGGATGGAGAGATCGACACCGCGCAGCGCCTCGATGCGCCCTTCGTCGTAGCTCTTGAATACGTTGCGCACTTCGAGAATCGGGCAAGTCATGCGATCGCCCCTCTACAGAGAAAAGGCGAATGGGAAAGGCCCGGGAAGCTCACGATTGCGTCGGCCATGGTTCTCACAGCGTAGACCTTCATCAGTGTCCTGAGACATCTGCGGTGGAGGTGATTCCGAGTAAGTAGCGCAAACGTCCGCTGTGAGGTCATGCGGTGGGAATTCGCCCCAACTAGCTTGCCGGAAGACGACTTGAGTGTATTCGCGGGATTCATCCGTGTCCATCGAAAAGTTTTCTTTTGACAGTACTTAAGGCCCTCGAAGGGATGCTTTATCAACGCACTTGCCTTTCGGGAAAAATCTTCTTGTTTGACGCCAACGGCTCGAAAGGTCCACCAGGAGCGCCGATCGGATCGACCGCAGGACGTGCTATTCCAGGCGGAGCTTCAAAACCTGTTCAATGAGATCGGCCGCGCGGCCGGCGCCATCGATTTGCTGGATCGCTCTTTGCAGCTCTTGAGCTGCCTCTCGGTATGCAGGCTCTTGAAGGACGAGCGTGATCGCTTTGCGAAGCCGGACCGGTGTCAGCATGTGCCGTGAGACCACGATTCCAGCCTCTCGCGCTCTGAGCCGGGCGGCGACCCCCGGTTGGTCGTTGCCAAGTGGAATGGCCACAAGCGGGACCCCCTCAGACAGCGATTCCAGGACTGTATTGATACCGGCATGCGTGATGACCAGGGTAGCTCGCTTCAGAATCTCCAATTGGGGGGCAAAACTCACGACCAGAGGATCGCCGGCGAGTTTGCCCAGTCTCTCCGGATCGAGTCCGCCGCCCAGCGAGATCAACAATTGAGCATCCAGTCCCGCGCAGGCCTCCGCAATCGTCCTGAATATGGTCTCTAAACCGTTCTGCAAGGTCCCGAGCGACGCGTAGATCAGCGGCCGTCCATCGAGGCGCGCCCAGGGAAATTCGACCGTGGGACGCTGTTGAGCATGTACGAACGGTCCCGTATAGTGCAGCCCGGCCGGCTTTTCACCTCGGATTGGGAATTCCAATGCTTCGGGTAGCTGAGCGATTTGCGCCAGGGGCGACAGCCCATCCTGGGGCTTCCGGTTCGGCTTCAATCCCCACGCGATGCGTTGCCGGTTAATATCCTTGAATATGGGGGATGCCATCCGCAGGAGCATTTCGATTGCAAGACGGTTTCGTAGACGTCTGAGCCGATCTGTTCCTGCCGACCATCCCAGCCAGAACGGCGGAAAGCGGTCGTCATAAAGCAGGGGAGGCACTAAGGCGATCGAGATCCAGGGCAGGCCCAGATAGTCTGCGACATTTCCGGCAAAATCCGCTTCATCCACCAGCATGGCTTCAATGCCAGTCGCCCGCACCGCGTGCGGCCCGTCACGCAATACCATGCGCGCCGAGTTGCGCACTCGCTCCAGTGTGAATTGAAGAGCCGCCAGCCCCTTGAGCCGGGCCAATCGGTCGTCCAGCTTTTTGAGGGTGCCAATCGGATACTCTTCGCTGCCGATCGGATGAAACTTGATGCCCGCGGCCCGCACGCGCGCTTCAGTGTCGGCAATCCCGAAAAGGATGACTTCATGGCCCTTCATCTCCAGCGAACGCGCCAGAGCGGTCATCGGATTCAGATGTCCCGTCGCAGGAAAACAAAATGCCCCAAATCTTGCCATGGCTCTCTTCAAGGATCGCAGGTAACAGCTGAGTTATGTTTCCGCATCAAGCCCGCCGGGGATGGCCCACAATCCTTTGGGGATAGGATTGGCTAATCGTGCCGGAGTGCATCCACAGGTGAGAGACGCCCGGCGCGCCACGCCGGCAGTGCTCCGGCAATGACCCCGGCGAGCATGGCAATTCCCACTGCTTCTGCGAGCAGCGGCCAATGAAGCGTCGCCGTAAAGAAACTTGCGGTTTGCGGCAGCGCTGCCAGCACCTGTAGAGCACACCACCCAAACACGATGCCGAGAATGCCTCCGCCCAAGCCCAGCGCAAGCGCCTCAATTTCGATATGCGCCAATACCTGCCACCGCCTCCAACCGAGCGCGCGCAGAATCCCGATCTCCCGTGTGCGCTCGAAGACGGACATTGCCATGGTGTTGGCGATACCCAGTATCCCGATCAGCAGCGCGAGCAACGAAGTTCCCCAGGCGGAAGCCTGAGCCAGCTTCACGAATTGATTGTTACTGGCGCGCTCGGCGGCGGGAACCGCCTTCGCCCCTGGCAGCGCCGATTGAATCTCATCCTGCGCCCGTTTCAAGTACTTTTCCGGCTCTTCGCCCGCAGGCGCCGGATGCAGCCGCACATCGATCGTCGACACTTTGCCTTCCATGCCGCTAAGCTGCTGCAACTGGTCAAGCGGCATGATGACCGCGGTCGCCTCGAGAGTAGAAACACTATGATAGATCGCAGTCACCTTGAACTGCGTACCCTGAATTTCCAGCATGTCGCCAGGTCTCTTGTTCAAATCTTGAGCGAGCAGATCGCCCAGCATGACCTCGCGCTGGCCCTCGCGAAATCGCCGCCCCGCCTGAATTTGCACGGAATCGAGTAAGTACGCGTCGTCCTTCCATCCGTAGACCAGCGCATTCACCTCCGGGGTCAGGTCCATCAGGTTGTAGATCGTGGGCGAAGCCTGCGCGACTACAGGTAGCTTCGCTAACTTTGCTGTCGCCGACTCATTCAGTGTGGTGTTCAGGAAAGTTCCCTGGATGACGGTAATATCAGTGCCGCTGCTGGAGTAAATGCGCATCCACTGCTGTTGGAATGCGCTGGAAAAGCCCACCAGTCCGACAAATGCGCCCACCGCCATTCCGATTCCAGACATCGTGAGCAGAGTCCTCAACCGCCGGCGCCGGAGGTTCTTCAGCACAAAACCTGTGGATGACAACGAATTTGCCATGAAATCGAGCGACGTCCTTTTGCCTTCGCATCGAAGAAAAACCGGTCACAAGTCCTACCAGCCACATTCGAAACGCTTATTCAGAATACGAGGTCGAGGGAAGCCAATCCAAATCGAATCTTCTCATTCGCCTCAGGATAGGCACGAGTGTACAGGCCCCGATTTACAAGGACTTCAGCCAATCTTTCAGGCAAATCCTCCATCCATTCAGTAGCGGAAGAACTTACCATGCCCGCCGTTCGCCCATGGATCGTAGTGGAGCGCGAAGTTGGCGCGGCGTTGCGTGCTGGGATGGTTGTAGAGCCACACCTCGATGAACCGGTTCGGATTGGGATCGTCGAGCCAGGCGGCGCCCAGGTCGTTGAAAGCAGCCACGGCCGTCTTCTGCGGATCGGGCACAATGCCGTGGACAGCCTCCTGCCCGTAGACGTCCGCCTGATGCTCGAAATGCCGGCTGATGGCGTTGCCGACCGGTTCAAGCACGAAGCTGAAGACGGAGATCGCCAGCAGAAGCACGATGAACCCGGTGCGCGAGGCGAGATCGGGCGCGCCCCAGCGCGGCCCGAAGCGGTAGATGAGCCAAGCCGCGCAGCCCGCGCAGGCCCAGTAGAGGAAGAAGAGCCCCACAGCTGTAAGCGCCAGCCCCTTTGGGATGTGGCGCAGCACGTAGTGGCCGCTTTCGTGGCCGAAGATGAAGAGCACCTCGTCATCGGGAATGCGGCCGGCCGTCGTATCCCATACGACGATGCGTTTGGTGGCGCCGAGCCCGCTCACATAGGCGTTCAGCCCGTTCGTCTTCTCGCTCGCCTTCATCAGGAACATGCGGTCGGGCGGAATATCGGTGCCGGTGCGCTGCGCAATTTTCTCCAGCTTCTGCACCAGCGCCGGATTGGTTTTCTGGAGCGGCTCGAATTTGTTGAAGAGCGGATCGATGATGAGCGGCTGTGCAAACGCAACCAGCAGCATCAGCGGCAAGGTGATGCACCAGATCCAGAGCCAGTAACGGCGCGGCGCCACGCGGACGATCCAGTGGAAGAACAGAAGCAACAGCGTGCCGAAGATCATAGAAAGACCAAGGCCCTTGCCGATATCGCCGAACCAGCTGCCCCAGCCCTGCACGCTAATGCCGTAACTGCGCTCGACGTAGTGGCCATACAAATCGATAGGCAGGCCGGCGGCGGTGGTGATCACGAAAAATGCTGCAAAGAAAATCAGCCCCTGCACCCATCGCTTGCCTGAGCGCCGTGCGGCCCACGCCTCCAGGCCGAACCAGCCGCGCGCTGCGAGCAGCAACCAGAGAAAGACGATGCCCCAGATGGAGTTGGCGATATCGAGGATGTTGCGGATGCGGCTGAGCTTGATGGCTTTGGCAAGCTTATCCGGCGGCAGCTTGTACGCTTCCTGGGAACCAGCCTGCTCTTGCGGGTGGGTAGTGGCGGTTTGGGAATTACTGGCGCTCGGGCCGGTCTGGCCGGCCGCCGGTGACGGCATCCATCCGGCGACCAAAGCGCACGCGATAAGCCAAAGCAAGGACCAGCGGAGCAGGCCTCGTAAAGATTCCTCGGGCAGGCGGGCGACTCTGCGACAATCAAGCATACAGATGCTTTTACCTGATTTTTCCCAGAAAGTGCCAGTACAAAGCTTGAGGGGTGCGGCGGTGCGGCCCCATCTCGGAGTTCGTATCGCAGTCCGGCCTCTTGCCGTCGCGGCAGCCCTCTTTTCGTTGTTGCCGTTCCCGGCCTACGCCGCGTCTGCTGTGCGTGTTGTTCACGCCGAGAAGAAGGATGCTTCCGCAGCGCAGACGCCAGTTCTGCTCGATGCGATGACAACAGAGCTGCACCGCGCATTTACATCTCTCGGCAAAACCGCTGTGCCCGGCGATGACAAGCCGCTGCCGCCTTACTTTCTAAGTTACTCGGTGAGCGACGCGAGCTACGCCTCGATTCGTGCGCAGTACGGCGCTGTCGTCGACAGCTCCGGCGGACGCGTTCGTGTCGCCGACGTCCAGGTGCGCGTGGGTGATCCAAAGCTCGACAACACGCACGGCGACCATCGCGGCTCAGCTGTGAACAGCGTGCAGCTTCCGCTGACGGATGATCGCGAAGCCCTGGTGCGTTCGCTGTGGTTTGCAACCAACACCGGCTACGGCAATGCGCTGGACAATTATCTGCGTGTCAAGACGGAAGCCCAGGTACGCGCCAAAGAGGAAGACACTTCGCCTGACTTTAGTGAAGAGCCGCCGCAAACGCATATTGGCAGCGCTGCGCCGCCGGTGAGCATCGATCGCACGGCCTGGGAGCAGCGCGTGCGGGCGCTCTCCAGAGTCTTCCGCGATTATCCCGAGGTCTACCAGAACATGGTGATGCTCTCGGTACAGAATGAGACCGATTACTTCGCGTCTTCAGAGGGCTCGCAGATTGTCGCGCCGCACAAAATGGCGCGTCTCGTCGTAATCGCTGTGACCCGTGCTGACGACGGCATGGACCTGTTCCGCGATCAGACCTTCGAAGCGGAGACGGTGGACGGTCTGCCCCGGCAGGCAGAGCTTGAAGCGGCGATGCGCGACCTGGCTGAGAGTCTTGAATCCCTGCGCAAGGCGCCGGTGACCGAGCCGTTTGACGGGCCGGCGATTCTCTCCGGCCGCGCGGCTGCGGTGTTCTTTCATGAGGTGCTCGGCCATCGGCTCGAGGGCCAGCGCCAGCGCGGCGATGAAGAAGGCCAGACTTTCACGAAAGATGTGGGCAAGGAGGTTCTGCCCAGCTTTCTTTCCGTGGCCGACGACCCCACGCAGACAAAGTTTGGCAACACCTGGCTCAGCGGCACCTACGAATATGACGACGAGGGCCAGAAGGCGCAGCGCGTCGACCTGATCCAGGATGGCGTGCTGAAGACCTTCCTCATGTCGCGGCTGCCGATCGCCAGCTTCAGTTCGTCGAATGGTCACGGCCGCGCACAAACAGGGCGCATGCCCACCGGCCGCCAAGGCAACCTGATCGTGAGCTCGACCAAGTCAGTGCCCGAGGCCGAACTCCGCAAAGAACTGGTCGACGAAGCGAAGAAGCAAGGCAAACCCTACGGCCTCTACTTCGAAGACATCTCCTCAGGATTCGCCGTGACCACGCGCAACTCGCCGCAGGCCTTCCAAGTCATTCCTCTCGTCGTGTGGCGTGTGTATGTCGATGGCCGCCCAGACGAGCTGGTGCGTGGCGTGAGCATTGTGGGCACACCACTTGAAGCGATGAAGAGCATTCTCGCTACGGGCGACAAGAGCGAAGTCTTCAATGGCGAGTGCGGCGCGGAATCAGGCACGGTGCCGGTGAGCGCCGTGGCGCCGGCCATGTTGCTGCGCGATCTCGAAACGCAGCGTCAGCCGCAGGGTACGGCACGTCCACCGATTCTTGCGATTCCTTCAGAATCGCAGAGAGTAGGGAACAGAGAACAGGGAACAGTTACGCCAACCGGAGGTGCGCAGTGAGGATGAGTCATTCGATTGCGAATCTTGCCGGCGTCGGGTTGCTCACCGCCTGTCTCGTTGTTCCGTGCGCGACTTCAGCGCAACAGCCCACGCGCGCCGATGCCGAGAAAGACCCTGTGCTGAAAGCCATGCTCGCCGAACTCGATCGCAGCATGAGCCAGCTTCAGTTGAAAGATTTTGCGAAGCCGTTCTTTATCCAGTACCGCATTGAAGAGATCGACGATTTCGAGACCAAGGCGGCGTACGGCGCCAGCGAGGGTTCCACGCGGAGCCATCAGCGCATCGCGCGCGTGGTTGTGCGCGTGGGCGACTCCAAGACGGACAGCTCGGGCGGGCGCGGCGACGGAACGCTGGAACTGGCTGGCCTCGATGATGATCCGATTGCGCTTCGCTCGGCTCTGTGGACCGCGACTGATCAGGCCTACAAAGCAGCGCTGGCTGCTTACGCACAGAAGCAGGCGGCTCTCAAGCAGGTGCAAACGCCTCCGCAGGCGGACGACTTTAGCCATGAGAAGCCGCTGATCTCGCTTGCCGAACCGGTGCATTTGAGTCTCGATCAGAATGCGTGGGCTGCGCGTGTGGCACGCACCAGCGGTCTCTACCGGACCGAGGCATCTGTGAATGCGAACCAGGCACAGGTGCAATATTCGACGGTGAATTTTCACGCGCGCGCCACAACCACCTGGCTCGTGACCAGCGAGGGAACCATCGTGCGCAAGGCCGCGACCGAGTACCAGGAGGCCTTCGGCGCCGGAACGCAGGCCGATGACGGTATGCGTCTCGACCGCTCCTTCGCCTCGGCAGGACCTTCGCTCAACGATCTCGACTCAGAAGAGGCCTTCAACAAACATGCGGTGGAAGAAATCCGGTCGCTGAATGAATTGCGCAAAGCGCCATTGGTCGAAGAGGAGTATCACGGGCCGATTCTTCTCAGTGCCGATGCAGGTGCAGACACAACCCGGGCGCTGATTGCCAACGCCGTGGTCGCCACGCGGCCCAAGCTCGGCACCGAAGCCCGGACCAATGGTCCCTTTGCTTCGAGCTATCAGGCGCGCGTGCTGCCGGACTTTATTGATGTGGCCGACGATCCAACCATGAAGAGCTACAACGGCAAAGGGCTGCTGGGTGCCTACGATATCGACGATGAAGGCGTGCCGGCACAGCCCGTGAAGCTGATCGAGGCCGGGCGGCTTGAGAATTACCTGCTTGGCCGCGAGCCGGTAAAAGATTTTCCGCAATCGAACGGCCATGGCCGTGCGGGCATTACCGGCGGAGCGCGTCCCTCGATCGGCGTACTGAAGCTATCCGCGGAGAAAGGACTTTCTGACGAGGAGCTGAATCAGAAGTTTCTTGCCATGGTCAAAGAGCGCGGCCTCAAGAGTGCATACTATGTGGCGACGCTCGGCGGCGCGATGGCGCCGCGGCTGCTCTATCGAGTGAACCCCGACGGCACACGGGAACTGGTGCGCGGCGCAGAGCTCGCGGATATCGATCAGCGCGCCCTGCGCTCGAGTGTTGAAGCTGCGGGCAAAGATCTCTGGGTTGCCAACTACTTCGGCGACGTGCCGCAAACCGTGCTCGCTCCGGCGCTGCTGCTTGATGATGCCACTGTGAAGCGCGCGAACGAGAAGAACGACAAGCTGCCGTTCTATCCGCCGCCGGAATGAAAAAGCAGGGAATAGGGATTAGGGAACAGGAAAAACGCGGCTATGATGACGACCGTTCCCTAGCCGCGTTCTTGCGGTGATTGCTCATTTTGCCGTGCGATAGATCTCCGATCCGGCCAGTAGATATGCGCCCACGCCGTAGCAATAGCTGGTGGTCTCCGTGAAAGCGCCGGGAGCCGCGCCTACAGGCTGGATGCTGCCCAGCCGGCCATCGGCATAGACGTGCGTGAGCATGCCGGTCCAGGCTTTTTCGACCGCGGGCCAATATGTCGCGCGATCGAGAATGCCCTCATTCACGCCATAGGCCAGCGCGTAGGTGATGAAGGCGCTGCCCGAAATCTCCGGCAGCGGATACGCATCGGCATCGAGCAGGCCGGGACGCCACAAGCCATCCTTGCCCTGGATCGAGAGCATCTCCGCGGCCATCTCCTTGAGCAGGGCGATAAATTTCGGCCGCAGCGGTGAGTCTGCGGGCAGCTCTTTCAGCACGCGGACAATGCCGCCCATGACCCAGCCATTGCCGCGCGACCAGAAGAGCGGCTCGCCGTTCTTCTCATGTTTGTCGAGATAGCTGGCGTCGCGAAAGTAGAGATGCTTGTCATGGTCGTAGAGCAGATTCGTCGTGATCTCCCACTCGTGATCCATGAAGGTGAGATATTTCTGATCGTCGGTGATCTTGGACATGTCCGCAAACACCGGCGGCGCCATGAAGAGCGCATCGCACCACCACCAGAGAGGCCGTTTCGGATCGGTTGGGTTCGGCGTAGCAATCTCTTCGTCGAGCCGCGCCTTGATGGGGTTGAGCATCTTGGGATCCTTATGGATCATGTAAAGCTCGAGATAAGTCTGGCCGATCGCCTGATCGTCGGCGTGCATCACGCGCGGCCCCGGTTGCCAGTTGAGCTCGTCGCTTACCTTCATCATGGCCTGTTTGTATTTATCGCCGGCGACCTTTTCAGGCACTCCCATAAAGCCGGTGTAGAGCGCGGCCCAGGTCCAGTCGACCTGTGCCTGTGGGGGCAGACGGTTCAACTGCCAGTCGGCGACAAGCTTCATTGCCTTCGCCAAATCACGGCGCGAGAGCTTCGGCGAAAGATGGGCAAGCGGGCCTTCCATTGCCGGCGTGTCGCCCGGAGGCGCAACCGGGGCCTTTTCCTGTGCAGCCGCAAAAGACAGGAAGCACGCGAAGATCGTCGTGCAGGCAACCGTGGAAAGGCGCAAAGAAGAACTGCTGATCCGCATGAATGTCTCCAAGAAGAATTCCGCCAACCGCAGACAAGGTTACATCACCGGATCGCGGGCGAAAGGATTTTGTACGAAGAAAAAACTAAACGCCGCAAGTGCTGCTGTCAAGGTACACGCATCTCGCTCGGTGGAACGCACGCTTCAGATGATCAGAACCTCATGCGCAGCCCGAGCTCGATCTGGCGCTCGCGATAGAAGTCGGTAGCGTTGATGTTAAGCGGCTGGCCGAAGGCCGTGGTGTTAGTCTTGAGTCCGGTGAGAAAGTTGAGCGTTGGTAGAGAAGAGAGGCTCCCCGGCTGAAGGTAGTAGCCCGTCGTTTCAAGCTCCGTGACGTTCTGGTGGTTGAAGAGATTGAAGCTCTCGGCCAGCAGTTCCAGATCGCGCATCTTGCCGAGATCGAACCGTTTTGTAAGCCGCAGGTCGGCCTTCCAGGTGCGCGGATAGCGATAAGTATTCCGGCCGATGTTATAAGAACGTCCGTCACTGCCAAAGCCGTAGACGCGATTGTCGCCGCCGGAGCCATTCATGCCCGGCGCCAGCGCGACAATCGCCGCGCCGGTGGTGCGATTGAACTGTTCGGCGAGCGAGCCGGATGTGCGCATCGTGTAAGGCAATCCACTGCGGAACTGGCCGATGCCTGAAAGCATCCAGCCATTCGCAACGCGGCCTGCGAAGTTGTGCAATTTCCACGGTGTCTCGTACAGAACCATTGCTGCGGCAGAGTGGCGCACATCGAGGTTGCTTGTTCCATATTCGGAGCTGAAGTTGCGCGGATCGAGTACATCGCTGCCGGCCACGAGCGTGGTCTCGTTCGGATTCCAGTCCATCGCGTGCGCATAGGTGTAGTGCGCGTGCAGGCTCAAGCCGCGATGGCCGTAGCGATTAATGCGGAACATCGCCGCTTCATAGGTCGAATTGGCTCGGCTCGTGATTTCGGTGACCTGCTGATAGTTGGAATTGAGCCGGCCCTGGCTTCCCGCCGCGGAGGGCCATGAAGCGTAAAACGGAACGGTGATTTGCGGAGACTTGATGGGTCCTTTGCCGGTTCCATCCACGACCGCGTAGGTGATGGTCTGCGCCGCCGTCAGTGGGACGAAGTTCGTATCTGCCGAAATGGGCAGCCGCCGGCCAAGGCTTGCCAGTGCGGCCGCACTCACTTGAACGTGGCCGGGCAGAGTTTCTTCGATCGAAGCAACGGCCTGGTGAATCTCGGGGTTGCGGAAGCTCGGCGCGAATTCGACCGCGCCCGGCTTGACCACGCTGGCCGGCTCACCCGCAAAGACATGCGGAAAGGGCGGCGCACCGCCCGCGCAGAACTGGCAATCGTCCATGGGCCGCAAAAAGAAGTGGAGATCACCCTTCGGAGAGCCGGTCTGCGTGAGTGCCGTTTCCAGCATCGCATTTTGCGTGCGCCCGTAATACAGGCCATAGCCAAAGCGCAGCACCGGCCATCGGCTTTCGGTGTTGCCGAGGGCCAGGCTTACGCGTGGACCCCAGTTATTCCCAAGGTTCGGCAGCTTCTGTGTCAGCGGCAGATCGGGATTGGCAAGCGCCGCCAACGGCGGAGGCAACTGCTCGCGGTCCCAGCGCAATCCTGCTGAGAAGACGGCGAACTTACCGGCCTGCCACTGCGCCATCGCATAGCCGGCCCAATCGTTGGTGCTCAACTGCCAGTTGGTCGGCCCCATGGTCTGTGAGTAGTACGAATAGCACGGCATCGCGCCAAAGCCCGTGCCGGTGGGTCCGCAGTTATGTGGATTCGCCGGATCGAGCGCGTCGCTTACTCCGAATTTTTCGAAGGCCAGCGCGTCGGAGATGAAGTCCTGCACCTTGGAGTAGAAATACGTGCCCGTCTGGTTGCGCAGCAGGCTCGTTGCATCGGAATTGTGATCGACTTCAGAGCCGGCCCGCACGAGCAGGCGATTGCGCACCCAGCTCACCGCCTCCTGTGCGTGATAGAGGCGCTCGTCGGGATAACTCCCCTGGCCGAACCGCGAAGGATTGCCGATCGTGAATCCGTAACGCGAGTCCACGACGATCTGCGGCAACTGTCCCCAGACGTTGCCATTCAAAAATGTCTGCTCCAGGGCCGAAGGCGCATTGGGCCGCGCGCTGAGGATGTCGTGACCTGCCGACAATTGTGTTGTAGTCAGCAGGTTCGGAGTCAGGTATGCTTCCCAGCGCGTCATCAGCCATTGCTGGCTCGCATGGTTCGATCCAAAGCTGTGGTTTCCGTAGGATGCAGAGGCGCGCGTGAGGCCGCCTCCGGGTGCGTTCCAATCGGCGCCGATCCCCTCCAGTGTGAACCGGTGGCGCTCGGCGATCTGCCAGTCGATGCGGGCAAAACCGGTCCACTGCGCAGCCGAGCGCGGCGCAGGTCCGAGCAGAGCGGCCAGTTGTTCCAAACCGGCAGCCGCATGGCCGGGTGCCGCAACACCGAGATAGTCGGCATAGGCCTGGTTTTCGCTCTCGCCCAGCCGCGCACCCAAAAGCTGGATCTGCGCGTCGTTCGGCGTGGGAATAAAAAAGAATTCGTCCGAGTTCTTCACCGTGGCCAGACCAGGATCATTGCGTTGATAGCGATCGAGAGCAGCAAACCAGAAGAGCTTGTTGCGGCGGATCGCGCCGCCCGTGCCTAAGCCCCACACCGTCTCATGATCGGGCGGCGTATACGGCTTTGCGGTGAACACTGGGACGGTTGCAGTTCCCGTGTTTTCAACCCATTGCGTGAAAGGATTGCGCGCGCCCCAGTTATTCTGCCGATCGAAGAAAAATCCCTGTCCGTGCAGCGCATTGCCGCCACGCTCCGTCTCCAGCTGTACGCGGCCCCCAGCGGCGCGCGCGCCCTCTGCCGCTACGTTGCCGGCGATCGCTTCCATTGCGCGAATGCTGGCCTCGCTTACCGAGAACCCGCGCGCTCCGGTCCATACCGATCGCGTCCCATTCTGCGCACTGCTTTCTTGGGAGTCTTCTGTATGCGGTTCGGCGATCGCGCCCGAGCCGAAGGCGAGACGCATACTTGATCCATCGACGGTGATGTCGGCAGACTCCTGGCCCGCGGCACGCAGTGAGGTCCAGGAGGAGCCAGGTCCGGATGTGGAAGCTGGTGTGTCGAGCAGAAACTCCTGCCAGCGCCGGCCACTCACGGGCAGCGCTTGGATCTCCGTTGTGCTGAGAGAGGAGGTAACCGCCGGAGCAGCCGGGTCAGGCGCTGCGGCAATGAGAATCGGCCGTTTCAGTCCAGGCTGCGCGCGGAGCATCGCTTGTACCCCTGTTGCTACGATGAGGCTCGCCGCTAAAGCAGATATGGAGCCTGGATTCGCGACTGTCGTCGGCTCAGCCATAAGCGCTGCGAGAGGATGGAGGGTTTGTGGTGGAAGAATCGGTTCGGGATTGAGCGTGGCGAGCTCTGGCACAGGAGCATGCTCCACATTGTGTGTAGTGACCGGCGCCAAGCGAGAATCCAACGGACCGGACTGAATCGAACTCGGCTCAGGTGCGCGAAGAACGGATTCTTTGGTCTTCTCGCGTATGGGCGCAATAGAAGGCTGAGGTTGCGGCAGCGTCAGCTTCGCGGTGGCAGATGCCAGAGTCGGAATGGCAGCCGCAGGTTCTGCTTCTGCCAGCTGTGGCACCGATGGCCGAAGCACAAGCTGAATTGCCGTCTGCACACGCGCCTCGTGGCCTGAGGCGATCACGATTCCTTCTAAGCGGCCGTTGCCGAGATTCGCGCTTTCAGCCTCCAATGTGTACTCGCCGGAGTCGAGAGCGCGAAAACGGTAGGTCCCGTTTTTCGCGGTCGTCGTAAGACTCTCCGTGCCGGTGATCACGTTGCGCAGTACCACACGCACGCCTGCAAGCGGAGCGGAATGCAGATCAGTCAGTTTGCCCGAGAGTGCGCCCGCGCCGGTTGGGCTTGTCTGGCCGCAGAGAGGCGCAGCCGCGCCCATGCATAGTGCGGCAAGCATAACCGGCAGCGTCCAGCTTTGCCTCATTCAGCCCATCCGAATTCCTGACCAGGTCCCCAGCCACAAAACGGGGGAATGACGGATGGCGCGCACTCCTGCTCGAACTGGAAAGCGCGTCCTCAAATGTTGAAGGGGGATGTGCAGATCATCTTATGCCGCATTTGCGCCGGTGAAAAGGTGGAAGCAGCCCAAAATTTTTTGGACCGGCGTGAGACAGAGCCTGGACCTCTCCCGCCGCGCAGTCCGATAAACTTGAGAAGGAAGCTGAATCGCAGCTCGCCAGGAAACTTATGTTTATCGACGAAGTAAAAATCCGGGTCAAGGCGGGCGACGGCGGCAATGGCTGCATGGCCTTTCGGCGCGAGAAGTTCGTGCCTCGCGGTGGCCCTTCAGGCGGCGACGGCGGCCGCGGCGGCGACGTGATCATGGAGTCGTCGCAGCGGCATAACACGCTGATTCACTTCCGCTACAACCCCGAGCACAAGGCGCAGCGCGGCGAGCACGGCATGGGCTCCAACTGCACCGGCCAAGACGGCCACTCCATCACGCTGCAGGTGCCGGTGGGCACGGCGCTCTACGACGCCGAAACCGGCGAGCTGGTGCACGACTTCCAGCAGCCGGATGAACAGATCGTCATCGCTAAGGGCGGCCGCGGCGGCCGCGGTAATCAGCATTTTGCTACCAGTACGCACCAGGCTCCACGCGAGCACGAGATGGGCCGCCCCGGCGAAGAGCGTCAATACCGCCTCGAACTCAAGCTGCTGGCCGATGTCGGCCTCGTGGGCTATCCGAATGCGGGCAAATCGACTCTGATCTCACGCATTTCGGCGGCCAAGCCGAAGATCGCCGACTATCCATTTACGACGCTCGAGCCGAACCTCGGCGTCGTCACGGTGGGCGAAGAACCAGACCGGGAATCATATGTGGTGGCCGATGTGCCGGGGCTCATCGAAGGCGCCCATCTGGGCCATGGCCTCGGAATGCAGTTTCTCCGCCACATTGAGCGCACCCGGCTCTTAGTCCATCTGGTCGATGTCTCGGATGCGTCCGGCAGGCCCGATCCGGTCGAAGACTTCAAAGTCATTAACAATGAGCTGGCCAGCTTCGGCAATGGACTGGCCGAGAAGCCCATGATTGTTGTCGCCACCAAAATCGACGTAGCGAATCCTGAAAAGCTCAAAAAGCTTTCTACTTATGTGAAACGGCGCAAGCTTGAATTCCACACCATCTCCGCCGTCACAGGGCAGGGTATTGAGGATTTGAAATGGGCCCTGGCCAGGCATCTGCGCGCTGTGGAGACGGTGTGATCGGGGCGCACGCGGCTTCTGGAATCGAACCTTCAATCCAAGCTCGTAACCAAATCGGGAGCTTTTTGCCACTCGTTCAGGGCATTCTTCCATTGATGCATAGTTCCGATTGAAGTTGGTGAGTTTTAACATCAAGCAGTGGCAACCCACACATCCACAGGTACATCCGACTTAGTACGGCGAGGAGTACTGCGATGCGTATTGTCCGGTTTGTCAAACGCGACCTGTTCCGTGATTTACTTTTCGGAATCGCCGTGAGCACATTTGTGTTTTTGTGCGCACTGGCATGGGGTAGCCCTTTTATCTCAACCGCTTCTTTCGGTGAGCCCGTGCAGATGCGGCCAACTCCGGCGCGGTCTGCGGCACTGAGCGGAACCGTTGTCCGCGATGGCAGCCAGTTTATGCTTCGCGACGGAGCCGGGCAGGTCTATCGTTTGGATAACCCCAACCAGGTGCAATTGTTCGAAGGCAAATCGGTCAAGGTGACCGGCGTTCTGGACTCTGAAGCCCGCCTGATCCACGTGGAGCAGATTGAGTCACCGGCGGCCTGAGCACGTTCGGCGAGCAGTTCGATCTCACATTCTCTATTCATTCCAGAGTCGGCGCAGAGAGCTTCATTCACTCTGCGCCGAGCGGCTTTTGGGGCCGGAGATCAACGGTCGCACTGGCAAGACCTTACGCCGATCCCTCCCGCGCCCACTTGGGTGGTTCCGATTGTTGAATCTTCAATAATCTGCGCAGGCGGAACGTTGCCGCGAGCGCCCGGCGCAAACACCAGGATGCGGTTATTGGCTTCGGCCACATACAGCCTGCCGTCCGCAGCCACTGCGATTTTGTTGTTGAGCTGTCCCGGCGGACCAATCTGCGTCCGCGGGCCGGCGATCACGCGGACCGGTGGAACATTTCCGGATGCACCCTGGCGAAAGACGAGGATCTTCTGCATGCTCTCGGTCGGCGAATAGGTGTAGACGTAAAGTTCACCGTTCAGAGGATCGGTCGCGATCGACATCGTGTTGTTGATGAAATCGGGAATGTCTCCGGGAAAGATCTGCGTATTCGGCCCCGTAAGCTGACGGATTACCGAAGGTGATCCGAGGCTCGTCGACGTGCCCAGCGTCTCGATAAGTGCGTTGTTGTCCGTGTCCCATCCACCTACCAGCAGATTGTCATCCTTATCGATAGCCAGGGCCGAGGCCACGCTGAATCCCGGCGCGACCCATGCAAACTCTGCGCGGGTTGTCGAAGGCTGCGTGACCGAGATGGCAGCGTCGCCGTCGCGTTTGCTCAGGGCGAAGTCGTTGACCTGGCGGTCGGTCGCTTCGGCGATCAGATCGTTGTTCAACACGCTTTCAATGCGGTCGGGGGCCACATTGCCGTTTGCGTTCGGAAGAAATACCGCAATGGTGCCGTTGGTCAAAAATTGCAGCACGTGCAGATAGCCATTCACGCTCACAGAGACAGAGTTCGCGGTGGTCAAAGTCGTTTGCGGGCCCTGCAAGATCACGCAGGGCGCAGTGGGGCCATTCGCGCGCGTCGGATATCCGCGCACCTGATCGGGAAGCGCGAGAAAGACGGCGCTGGTGGGGCAGCCGGTCGGGGTCTGCGCCAGCAGAGCGGCACTGGGCGCAAATAGTCCTGACAAGAGAAGAGAGAGGATTTTCATCGGGTGGACTCCATCGAACGGATCGAACTCCGGATGAGCCCTGCGGAGACGAGAGGGGCCGGGGAGAGAAGAATCGCACAGCTATCCGGGCGCGACTACAATAGCCCGCTTCTCTCTGCAAAAACAATGCAACTCTCAACTTCGCATTGAGTATCTGAAAAAGAGTTTTCAGAATTGCGAGCGTGGACGGAGTGCGTGTTCGGCGTCTGGCCCGGTAATCAGAGAGGAAGTTTCTCCCAGGTCCGAAAATCCGGACCTGGGGCGCCCATACTTGACCTTTGCGCTAATGAAGGTAGTTATTCTTCCTCTTCTTCTACCGGCCGTTTGGCGTTCGCCAGGATCTTCTCGGCCACTGGTTGCGGCACCACGTCGTAGTGGTCCATCTCCATGTGGTAGCTGCCTTTGCCCTGGGTCATTGAGGTGAGCTGTGTGCCGTAGGTGAGCATTTCGGCCATCGGCACCTCGGCGTTGATTACGGTGACGCGGCCTTTGGAATCCATACCTTGCACCCGGCCGCGGCGGCCGTTGAGGTCTCCCATGAGCGCGCCGGCAAACTCATCGGGCGCTTCGATGGCCACCTTCATGATGGGCTCGAGAAGGCAGGGCTTGGCCTGTTCCATGGCTTTTCTAAACGCGATGCGGCCGGCGGTCTTGAAGCTGAGCTCGTTCGAGTCGACATCGTGGTAGCTGCCGTCGTAGACGGTGACCTTGAAGTCGACCACCGGATAGCCGGCAAGATAGCCGCGCGCCGCCGATTCGACGATGCCCTTTTCGACGGCGGGCACGAACTGGCGCGGGATTGCCCCGCCGAAGATCTCGTTGACGAACTCGAAGCCGCCGCCGCGCGCCAGCGGCTCCATCTTGATCTTGCAGTCGCCAAACTGGCCGTGCCCGCCCGACTGCTTCTTATGCCGCCCCTGCGCATCCGCCTTGCCGCGAATGGTCTCGCGGTAGGGAACTTTCGGCGCCTTCAGCGTGACCTCGGCGTGATAACGCTTCTTGAGGCGGCTTACGATGGCCTCGATGTGGGGCTGGCCTGCGCCGGCAATGAGGAACTCGTTGGTTTGCGGATCGCGGAAGAAGCGGATAAGCAGATCCTCTTCCATGAGCTTGTGGATGGCGGGTGCGAGCTTGTCCTCGTCGGCGCGGCTCTTAGGCTCGATGGCGTAGGTCATCGCCGGTTCGGGCAGCGGCGCCAGCGCAATCTGGATCTCCGCACCTTTTGCGCCCAACGTGTCGCCGGTGAAGGTGTCGCGCAGCTTGGCTACCGCGCCGATGTCGCCGGCGTGCAACTCGGGAACTTCGACAGCCTTGCGGCCCTGCATCACGCTCAGGTGCGAGAACTTTTCCTGGCCGCGGCGGGTGTAGTTTTCGAGCGTGCCATCATTCTTGATCACGCCGCTGATGACCTTGAAAAAGGTGATGCGGCCGGCGAAGGGATCGGACATAGTTTTAAAGACGACGGCTGCGCAAGGCTCCTTGTCATCGATCTTGCGGAAGGACGCGGCGACTTCGGCCGCCGGATCGGAGGCGGGAACGGTCTGGGCCACGGCCGTCTTGACCGCAATAGGTTTGCGCTCAACGGGAGCCGGCGCATAAACCTTCAGAAAGTCGAGCAGATGATCAAGAGCCATATTGCCCAGGCCGCTTGAAAACAGCACCGGGAAGATACGGTCTTCGCGAATGGCTTCATGCAGCGCGGCGATGAGGTGATCCTCCGGGATGGTGCCTTTCTCGAAGAACTCTTCCATCAGCTCGTCTTTGCCTTCGGCCACAAGCTCGACCAGCGCCTCATGGCGGGCCTTGGCCTCGGCGGCCAGCGCGGCGGGAATCTCACTCGAAACCTTGCCGCGGCCGTCGCCGCCGGGCGTATAGGTATAAGCCTCCATGGTCACGAGATCGACCACGCCGTGAAAGCCCTGCGCATCCGAGATGGGCAACTGGACGGGGACGCACGTCCGGCCCCAGCGCTCGTGGATATCTTCGAGCAGTGCATTCAGGCCGCCTTCCCCGCCGGCCTTGGGGTGATCCATCTGGTTGACGAGAACAATGCGCGGAATCTCGGCCTCTTCCGCATACTTCCAAACGCGCTCCGTCACCGGCTCCACGCCGTTTTGTGCGTTCACGAGCACAACAGCAGACTCGACGGGAAGCAGTGCTGCCCGCGCTTCGTGTGTGAACATGTGGAATCCAGGGGTGTCGATAAGATTGATCTTCACGCCCTGCCACTCGGCAAAGGCGACAGCATTTTGCATCGTAATGCCGCGCGCAACCTCTTCTTCGTCATAGGCGGTGACGGCCGAGCCATCGGCGACGCGGCCCTGCGTGGGCGTCATCTTGGCGGCATGCAGCATGGCGGCAATGAGCGTGGTTTTGCCGCTGTGCGCATGCCCCACTACAGCTACGTTGCGGATCTCACTTCCCTGGTACGTTTTCATACGGTGTTGCTCCTTTTTCGTGCGGAGAGATGGCGGGGTTCCCGCGGGACTTGGATGCCTGAAGTCGAATCAGACGGGGAGGGGCACAGGGATTTTGTCAGGACGCCGAGTTGGGCGTTCAACTGGCCGGATTGCCGGGCTCGGGCTCCGGTTTTGCCGTCTTCCTCATCCATAACGGATGGTCTCAGGCCGGCGAGCGGCGAAGGCTGGGTGGATTTCGCCACACGCCCTTTGTTGAAACACGGATGCTATCACAGCCGGAGTGTGAACGTCCTGTGACTCAGGGCACAAACCGAGGCGATCCTGCACTCCCGCCCTTGAGCGATGCACACGCGGCTCGCGATAATCGAAGGGAATGTTTATGACCTACATCGGCCTCGGCGCAAACCTGCCGAGCGCAGCCGGATCGCCGGAAGCTACACTCGCCGCCGCCGCCGGGCGGCTCATGGAACTTGGCCGCCTGGCTGGTTGTTCCTCGCTCTACTCGACGACTCCTGTAGGTCTTGCCGATCAGCCTCGTTTTCTTAACGCAGTCATCGGATTGGAAACCGCTGTGAGTCCTCAGGAACTGCTCGAAGCTCTTCTGGCTATCGAGCGTGAGTTTGGCCGTGACCGAAGTGCTGGGATTGCCAACGGACCGCGCACGCTCGATCTCGACATTCTTCTGTACGGCGATCTGGTTTTAAGTGAATACAATCTGCACATTCCTCACCCGCGCCTGGCTGAGCGCGCCTTCGTCCTCGTTCCACTTCACGAAATCGCTCCCCAAGCGCGCGACCCGCGCAACGGATCGACCATGGCACAATACCTTCAGAATCTGTTCCCCGAACCCGAAGGCGCAAACGATGCGGTGGTGCAAGTGGAAAGCAGTCTTTGGCGCGCTGGCCCTTGCGGTGCTCGCAAGAACGCCTGAAATTCTGTGCGCTCAGAATCCGGCGCAAATCCCAATCAAGGTTGAAGATGCTGGCGGTGCGGCCCTTGCCGGCGCAGCCGTAGCAGATGCCACCGGCAAGCCGCTGGGCACTACGGATGAGTCCGGAAATCTGAATCTCTCCTGCCACGCGCCCTGCCGCATCCAGGTCTCCGCCCCCGGATTTGCTACGCAGACGCTTGCGCTCTCTGCAGCCACAACGCTTCATCTGCTGCCGCAAACCAGTGTCGAGCAGGTGACGGTCACGGCGTATCGCACGCCGCTCGGCGAGCTCGAAAGCCCAGCCACAACGCGATTTTTGTCGGAGCGCACGTTGCGCACCACGGCTGCCGTTACACTCGATGGCCAATTGCGCCAGCTTCCGGGCGTGGAGACGTTTCGCCGTTCGCCGTCGCTCGTTGCGAATCCAACGTCGCAGGGGGTCAGCCTGCGTGGGCTCGGTTCCACCTCGGCCAGCCGCACTCTGGTGACGGAAGACGATGTGCCGTTGAACGATCCGCTGGGTGGATGGATTCACTGGCTCGAGCAGCCCGATCTTTCGATTCGCAATGTTGAGCTGGTGCGCGGCGGCGCCAGCGATCTCTACGGCTCCAGCGCGATTGGCGGCGTGGTTAGTGTTGTGCCCACGCGCCCTGATTCCACGCAGGCTGAGCTGAATTCGAGCTACGGAGGCGAGGGCACGTACGATGAAAGCCTGCTGGCTCAGACCAAGCAAGGGCCCTTCGGGTTTTTGTTTTCTGGCGGGATGATCGGCACGAATGGCTACATCCAGGAAGCTCCATTTCAGCGCGGACCGATTGATGTTCCCAGCAAGGTGCATGCGCAGAATGGTCTAGTCCTGGTGGAACGCGCGCGCGGTCCGCTGCGGACCTTTGTGCGTGTCAGCGGCTTCAATGAGCGGCGCCACAATGGCACGCCCTATCAATACAATGCAACACGGCTCTTCCGTTACAGCACTGGGGCCGACTGGAACACCGTTCGCAATGCAACGCTGAAACTGCGCCTCTATGGCTCAGACGAGCGGTACCGTCAGACATTTTCGAGTGTTTCCAATACGCCGGTTCCTGGCGGTCCTGCGTGCAGCTTTCGCTGCAGTGAGGCGCCCACGAAATTTTCTTTTGTACCCGACAACGAACTCGGTGCAGCGGCGCACTGGAGCCAGCCGCTCGGCGCGGGATTGCTGTTGGTTGCCGGAGCCGACGTGCGCGATGTGCGTGTGTGGGATCGCGAGCAGAGCTTTGGAAGCAGCACTGCAATCACGAATCTGCATGATCATCAGCGCGACTCCGGCCTGTATGCCGAAGCCATGTGGACGCACAATGCGTGGACGATGAGTGCCTCAGGTCGCGTGGACTGGTTCCAGAACTATGACGGGCACCAGCTCACGCTGACCAGCGCGGGCTGGGTGCCGAGCGCCACGCAGCCGCCGCAATTCAGCCAAAGCCTCTTCAATCCGCGGCTCGGTGTCTCGCGTAAGCTCGCCGAGCACTGGGCAATCTCGGCTTCGGGCTTTCGCGCCTTTCGCGCGCCCACGCCCAGCGAGCTCTATCGCTCGACGCAGGTCGGCGCCCAGCTCACCTTGCCGAATAGCAGTCTCCTCAGCGAGCGAGCCACAGGATGGGAAGCGGGAGTAGCCACGCAGCGCAACTGGGGTACCGTGCGCGCCAGTTACTTTCTCACGCAGATCAATCGGCCGATCGTCGCACTTACGCTGGCAACGAACCGGCTAATGCGCGAGAATCTCGGCCAGATTGAAAGCCGCGGTCTATCGCTGGACTATGAACTGGCTCCGCGCCGTTGGATGGTCGTTGATGGCGGCTATCAATATGCGCACGCCGTGGTTTCGCGCGGAACGCAGGACAACGGCAATTGGATTCCCGAGGTGGCACACAATATGGCGACGTTGAATGTGCGCGCCTCTCAACCGAAGCTGGGCACGTTGAGTCTGCAGAGCCGCATGAGCGGACACATGTATGACGACGACGCTAATGCTTATTTGCTGCATGGCTATTTCCGGCTTGACGCATACGGATCGCACAACTTTGGCAGCCGGATTGAAGTCTTTGCCTCGGGTGAAAATCTCTTCGATCGCGCGATTCAGGTTTCTGCCACGCCCAACATCACGCTGGGACAGCCGCGCGTTGCGCGCGTAGGCTTTTTGCTGCGGCTGAACGACGCAAATAACTGAGAAGGCTCTCTGTAAGTGCGGAATTCTCGAACCTTGCTAACATGCTCGATTGTTCGCTGGCACGGCGTTGCAACTCGACACGAGTTTCTTTTTTTGCTCCCGCGCAACCTATTTCCGCATGTTGTGTTTCCTTCAATGTGAGTCGCATGACGCAAGCCGTTAAGCGCAGCCTCACACAAAGGAGAAACACCATGAAAAACATATCGAAGATCGCTTTGGCGGCCATTCTTGCCGTACCCGCCCTGATGGCTGCGCAGACTCCCACACCTGGAAAGAATGACTGGAACATCAACCAACGCAAAGCCGACCAGCAACAGCGGATTGGACAAGGCGTGCGCTCAGGCCAGCTCACACCCGGTGAAACCGCTCGACTCGAACACCAGGAGCGGGGCATCAATCGCGAAGAACGCGGTATGCGCGCTCAGGACAATGGCCATCTGACGGCGCAGGATCGCAGAACCATTCACCACCAGCAGAACCAGGAGTCGCGGCGTATCTATCGCGACAAGCACAACAACCGCGTTCGCTAACAAAAGATAAATTGAAGCACGAATAGCGAGGGCAGCCATTCCGGCTGCCTTCGCCGTCTTCGCTCAAACATCGGCACGGAAGGTTTTGCCGAGTTCCTCGCCGAGCCCGTAATAGTGGCGAAAGTTATAGATGAGCGGCTGCCACCGGCTTGGGTCGACATAATTTTCCTTGAGCACGAAATCTTTGCGCACGTGGACGCGCAGAATCTCCACTTCGACCGCCGCTCCGCCAGTCAACTCGTGAAGGCGCGCCTCTCCTTCGAGCGCATGAATCTTGCGCGCGCGTCCTTCGAGCTGGGCAGAGCACTCCTTCACGCGCGGAACCGAAACACACTCGCTGGCAAGCGGAGTTAGCTGCGCGGCGGTGAACTTGTCGTGTTCATAGCGAAATTTGTGTGCCTTTTCCTCCGGTACAGGATCGAGCCCCGTAAGCGGCGCGAGGCGCTCGATTTGTTGCCACAGATCGGGCGAAGGGATGTTGATGACACAATCAGGATTCGCCTCGAAATTCTGCAGTGTTTTTGTGTCGCGCAGCAGACCCAGAACCACTGTCCATCCCAGCGCCCAGAACGAGGAGATCGGCGCCAGGTTGGGCGTTCCATCTTCATTGGCAGTACTGACGATCGCGACAGGTGTGCCGAAGTAAAGAATCTTCGGCGCGATGGTGGCAAATTCAACTTCGCTAATAGTGGGGGCTGAAGTAGGTGTCATAGCTGAGAAGAGAGATGCCCGGCCAGACACTTCAGATGGCCTGCAGGAAAACAATCCGACGTCCATTTCATCGGGGGAAGAATCGCGGGATTTTATCCCGTTAAAATTTATGAGTGAGCCTTCGATTCGAAATTGCCTCTGAGAGCGCCAGCGGCGGCCGCCGCGCGCAGCTTCACCTTCCGCACCAGACGGTGCAGACACCGATCTTCATGCCGGTCGGTACGCAGGGCACAGTCAAAGCCGTGCCACAGGAGATGCTCGAAGCGCTCGGCGCCGAGATCATCCTCGGCAACACCTATCACCTGTATCTGCGCCCCGGGCACGAGGCCATCCACCGCATGGGCGGGCTGCATCGCTTCATCAGTTGGCCGCGCGCCATGCTTACCGACTCCGGCGGATTCCAGGTCTTCAGCCTGAGCGAACTGCGCAAGGTCACCGACGAAGGCGTACGCTTCCGCTCGCACCTTGACGGCAGCAGCCACTTCTTCACGCCTGAGCACTCGATGGATGTTCAAATTGCATTGGGCGCAGATATCGCGATGGCCTTCGACGAGTGCACCGAATATCCAGCAGATCGCGCGCGCGCGGAAGAGAGCCTGCGCCTCACGATGGCCTGGGCGCGGCGCTCGCTCGATCACTTCCGCGCGCATCGCGATGAAGTGGTGTGGCGCGAGGAACTAGGTGGCCGTACGCAGAGTCTCTTCGGTATTGTCCAGGGTGGTATGTATACCGATCTACGCCGCCAATGCGCCGAGCAGCTTGTCGAGATGGATTTTGACGGCTACGCGATTGGCGGTCTCAGTGTCGGCGAGCCGCGCGAGCTGACCCTTGAAATGATCACCGAAGTGCTGCCGCTGCTGCCGCGCGACAAGCCACGTTATGTGATGGGCGTCGGCTTTCCCGATGAGATCGAGCAGTACGCACGCATGGGTGTGGACATGATGGACTGCACTATTCCCACGCGCGCCGCGCGCCATGGCCTACTCTTTACGCGCGAAGGGCGCGTGAACATCAAGAACAAAAAATATGCCGAGGATCAGAATCCGCCCGATCTCAACTGCCAATGTCCGGTGTGCCGGCGTTACTCACGCGCCTATCTGCGGCATCTAATGCAGGCGGGCGAGGCGCTTGCCGGCACGCTGAACTCGATTCACAATCTTTCCTATTATCTGGACATCATGCGCCGTGTGCGCGCTTCGCTCGAAGCATGAACGCGCAGCTTGCCGTTGCACCTTGCTCGGCGCAAGATGCAACGGCACGGAAAGCAGTTACATGCCGCCCCAGAGCCGTGCAGCCATCATCTCGTAGCCCCGGCGAAAGCCCTCGCGATACTCCGGCCAGAACTGCGGCGGAATGCGAGGCTCGCGGTACTCGTCGCGATTGGCAGGATTGGGCCGGCGATGGTTGTCCCAGTCTCGTCGCGCTCCGTCCATGCCGTCACGGAAGCCGCGCTGCCCCACTTCAGAGAAGTTCGGCGGAGGCGCCCACTGGCCTGGATCGCCGCGGTCCTGCCAGGAAGCATCGCCCGAGAGACGCGACATCGCTGCCGTATATCCGCGCATGAAGCCTTCGCGATAGTCATCGACAAACTCGGGCGCGACATACGGTTCACGATACTCTTCATGATCGTCAGGGTCAGGCCGGCGATGGTATTGAAAATCCTTCTGCGCCTCTTCCACGCCTTCGTGGTAGCCGCGGCGCTGCGCATCGCTCGAGAGCCCGCGCATGGCCCAGCCATCCCAATCCGGACGAGGCGGTGGCTGGACGGCGACTACCGGTGGCGGCGCACCCCACAGGTGTGAGGCCGCCACTTCATAGCCACGGCGAAATGCGTCGCGGTATGGCTCGCGCAATGCCGGCGGCAGATCAGGATGCCGGTACTCGTCGCGGTTGTTGACATCGGGATTGCGGCCGTTCCCCCGGTCTTTGCGCGCGCCTTCGATACCATCGTGAAAGCCGCGCTGCTGGATTTCGTTATATTCGCGTGGCGGAACATCCCAGCCGCGGTCCTGTCCGTAACCCTGCGGAGCCGGCGCAGCGACGGCCGGGCTAGCGGCTCCAAGCGAGAGAGCAATGAGCGAAATTGCAATTCGATTGAGGATCATGCATTCGTCCTCCCTTTCTTAAGGAGCGAACGCTATCATACCGCGAATGTTGCGGTGCGCCGGAATCGAAGCGCGCAGTTTTGTGGAAAACACTGAACCTCTTAGGCTTCCATCGCCTGGCCCAGCAATTGCTTAAGGGCCTGTACATATTCGGTAAGCGCTGCACGGCCTTGTTCGGTCATGCGATAGAGTGTCTGCGGTTTGCGTTGCACAAACTTTTTTTCGACCGTGACGTATCCTGCTTCTTCGAGTTTTTGCAGTTGCGCGCCCAGATTGCCGTCCGTCGAGCCGGTCTTCGTGCGCAGCCACGTAAACTCCGCCTCTTCCACCCCCGCGAGCAGCGAGAGCAGTGCCAGACGCAGCTTGCCGTGAATCACGGGATTCAGCTCCGGCAGTTCGACGCCAGGCTCAGACATGGGCCGCTCCGCGAGGCGCGCGGCGCCGCGCGTCCAACATCATGGCGTAGATGCCAAACACGATCTGGCAGAAGAAGACGGCCGCGAGAAACGCGATCGCTGCCTGGTTCTCCGATCCAAAGCTTCCCGCTACGCCCGCGCCCAGCCACATCAGCCCGCAGACAAACTGCATCTTCCACCGCAGAATCAGGCTCGACGTACCATTGGCCACGGCGAGCATGCCGCCGATGATCGCCATGTATACGTGAATGTTGTAGTGCCCGCTTACACCGAGACCGGCCAGCACGACGAAGAGCGTTACGCCCATCACCTTCCAGACCGAGCCGATGGCGCGGCCAAACACCGTCTCCGGATGACCGCGTGAAACGCGCGAACCGATGATGGCGCTCAACACGATGGCGACCGTCATCGTCACCGGCCACGCCCAGTAGGTGTGGCCGAGCATAGTCCACGCTGCGGCGATATAGTAGGCCACACCCCACAGGAGAAAGCTCCATCCCCAGCTCTGGGTTGACTGCCTGCCTTCGGCGATCATCGTTTGGATCAGATCCAGCTGCTCTTTCAACTCCTGTCCAGTCGTATTGCTCTTCATAAGCTCCTTTTCATCAAGGCTCGATGTATTTCGCTTCTTTCGCAGTCAGGCGTATTCCCAGCGCCGCGCCACTCTGCGCGCAACTGTGAAGAGCACCGCACCAATGGCCAGCAGCACGCAGACCTGCGGCCAGAGATCCTTGACCGGCAGATCGCGCCAGAAGACTTTGGTGAAGCCATCGATGGCCCACGCATTGATCGTAAGCAGGCCCGCTTTTTGCATGGCTTCGGGCATAAGGAAGCGCGGGAACATGCTGCCGCCCACCGACGACATGATCAGAATGACAAGTGTCGAAAGCGCGCCCAGCTGCGCACGCGTTCGGCAGAGGCTCGCCAGCAACATGCCAAAGGCCGCAACGGCGAAGGCCGTACAAATGCCCATCACGACAAATCCCGGCAGATGGTTGAAGAAGTCGAGCTTGAAGACCGCCCATCCCCACAAGAACATCGCGACGAGTTGAACGAACGCGAGAAGCGTGTTGAAGACCAGCTTGCCGGCAAGCAGCTTGGTCATGGTGACGCGCGTACTCAACACGCGCTCCAGCGTGCCGCTTTCGGCTTCATCGAGCAGCGCGCCGGCTGATCCACTTGCTGTGAAAAGCAGGAACATCACTCCAATGGCCGCGGCATAGAACGAGACCGTGGGATTGCGTTTGTTCTCTCCGACCACCGCGCGGGAATGAACCGCGATGATGCCGCCGTTCGCGCTGCCGGAGTGGGTGCTCGTGCTGTCAGCTTGAACCTTGCGCAACGATGCAAGACTGGACGCCATGAGCGTGCGCTGCTGAGGCGTGAATCCGCCGACATACTTATCGGCGTAGTTCATGCCTTGTTCGGCCATCACGGCCGGCATCGCGGTCATGGCGGCCTTCTGGAGCAAACCGGTTACCATCTGCGGAGCGATTGTGTCGCTCGCATCGTTCAGCAACTGGATCGAGCTTTGGTCCTCGTCGGGGCCGAAGGCAATTGGATTTCGGCCGAAGCCGGGAGGAACGACGAGGGCCACCGGCGCATCGCCCGCCTTGACGGCTGCTTCAGCGGTCGCTGCCGTGTAGTCTGCAGGTGCCGGTGCGGTTTTGCTCTTCGCTGCAGGTCTGGTAAGGATCACCAGAGAAGATTCGCTCTGCAGTCCCTTGATGAGTTGACGCGATGCCTCGCTCTGGTCTTCATCCACCAGGATCACCTTGATCTTGGGTGTGGAATCATGTTGGCCGCCGAAGATGACCGCGAAGATGCTGAAGAACGCGATCGGCAGAACAAAGCTGAGCACGAAAGCGCCGCGATCACGGCGCAGTGCAATGAGTGCGGTTCGAGCAATCGGGAAAATCAATCGCGCAACTCCCTTCCTGTGAGGTGGAGAAATACAGATTCGAGATTGGGCCGCCGCAGTGAAACATCCACCAGCTCCAAGCCTGCTTTGCTGGCGTCATCAAGCAGGGCGGCGATATCAGACGAGTGCTCGATGGTGAACTCCGCCGTCGCATCCGCCAGTCGCCCGCGGTGGCGCGCGGTCCATGCGCTGATTGCCTCCGGAGCGCCCGCGAAGCGAGCCTGCACCTGTGTCCGCGTGCCGAATGCGCTTTGAATCAGTTCATCCCTAGTGCCGGATGCGATGATGCAGCCGTGATCGATGATGGCGATGCGGTCGCAAAGCCGCTCCGCCTCTTCCATGTAGTGCGTGGTGTAAATGATGGCCGTGCCCGCCGTGCGCAGCGACTCGATCATCTCAAAGATGCGGTTGCGCGATTGGGGATCGACGCCGACCGTCGGCTCGTCGAAGAGCACGATCTTAGGCCGGTGCAGCATTCCGGCAGCCATGTTGAGCCGCCGCTTCATGCCGCCGGAGAGATTGCCGGCCAGATCGGCCGATCGATCTTCGAGCGCCGCCCACTGCAAGCACCACGCGATCGCTTCGGCCAGCTTGCCTCCGGAGAGGCCGTAGTAGCGGCCGAACGAGCCGAGGTTTTCTCTGCAGCTGATGCGCGGATAGATCGCTAGCTCCTGCGGCACCCAGCCCAGGGCCATGCGCGCCGCGGTGGAACTAGCCGGAGAGCCGAAGACCGCCACGCGGCCCGCGTCAGGAATCACGCGGCCCACAATGCTGCGAATAAGGGTGCTCTTGCCGGCCCCATTGGGCCCGAGCAGCCCCAGGCACTCGCCGCCGCGGACGGCCAGGCTCACGCCCTTCACAGCCGTCGTCTGGCCAAAGCGTTTCACCAGCGACTCGACCTGGAGCGGCGGAGGCGGTGTTGTCAGATTTGGATTGGTTGTTAGGTCAGCTTGCATAGTCAATCCTCAGATGGAAGTGGCACAGCGAGAAGCGATTCGTGGCTTGCATCGCCAGGTTCCCGGCCTCAGATCGGCCCGCAGGGCCAAATCTGAGTTACACAGAGAACTCTATAATTTAGAGTTCTCTGTGTCAAGAACTTTATGCGCTCTGTCAAAAAAAATTTCGGATGGTTTGGCTGTCAGCTCGCGACGTTCTGCCGGTTAGTGAGAGGCTTGGCGCTGAAGCGTCCGCGGATCTGGTTCACGGCTACAATCCAGGGCACCGCGACCGAGAAGGCGAACCGGGCCAGGGTGGACCGGATGCCGAACTGCGGCAGGAACCGCCAGTCGCGATGGAAGGCATACCAGCACTCGAGCGCGAACACGGCTGCAAAGGGAATCCACGGCCATGGCCCTGACCGCGGCGTCGGCCACGCCAGGCTGACGAGCGCCGCGGCCTGCAGCAGACAGCGGGCTGCATTGCGCAACAGCCGCGCCCAACGCACGCCGGCCTGGCCATCGCTGATGGCGTAGCGCGCCATCTGGTGGGCAGCCGAGCGAAAGCTGTTCATGGGCCTGTACAAGGCCTTGGCGTTCGCAATAAATGCGGGCTTGATTTGCCGGCGCGCGGCCAGATCGAAGAGTGTATCCTCGCCCACCAGCACGTCCTCCGGAAATCCGCCAATCCGTTCCCAGAGCGCCTTCGTAAAAGCCATCGAGCGCGCCGTGCATGATTTTGTGGGCTCGAGCGGCGAAAGCTTGATGGAAAAGAACGGCGCCGAAGCCACATCCCAAACGGTGTGCTCCCCAGGGTCGAGACAGGTACCGCCCAGCGCGTATTCAGCTGCTCCGGCAGCAAGCGGAGCCGTCAGGTTGGCGAGCCAGTCGGGCGCGTAGGTGCATCCGGCATCGGCACAGGCGATAATCGCCGATTGCGCAGCCGCGATAGCCACATTGCGCCCGCGCGAGACCGGACCTTTCGAGAACTTCAAGCTGCAGGTCTCGTCACGGATGGCGACCAGGCGCGGATACTTCTGCCGCGCTTCGAGAAGCCACTCCCAGGTGCCGTCCGTCGAACCGCCGTCGACTACGACGACCTCCGCTGGCGGGGGAATCTGGGCGAGAAGGCTGGAGACGACCCTGCCAATGTCCTCGATCTCGTTCAGTTCTGTGACCACGACGCTCACAGGAATGCTGGCAGGCCGCATGGGTCGAGTATAGCGAGCGAAAGCCTGTGGCCCCATGCGGCTGAGAAGTCTATTGCCGACTCCTCAGAAGAGCATCCTCCGACCACTATTACACCGCCAGATTCATTGACCCCAGGGTTGGTTTAACGATAGAATCGTAGAGTTTGGCGCTGTACCTCTCGATGAGGTGCGCGGGATTGTGCAGGGTTCACCGCCGATACGGCGTGTGTGCGGCCCGCCTTCCGATGCAGTTGTCTGTATCCGCCCACCGCACAATCAGGAATTCTTTGAGTTGAATGCGCCTCGCGATGAACCGGAGCGCTGGAGGGTTTGTTATGTACGCAGTGATTCGCACCGGTGGCAAGCAGTATCGTGTGGCGCCCGGCGACGTGCTCAAGATTGAGAGCGTTCCGGCCGAGAACCAGACCGTGGAGTTCAGTGACGTGCTGGCGGTCTCCGGCGAGGCTGGCTCTGTGGCCAAGCCGTCCAGCGCCAAGGTGACGGCTGAAGTAGTCGGTCAGGGACGCGGCGACAAGGTTCTGGTCTTCCACTTCAAGCGCAAGAAGCAATACAAGAAGCTGCAGGGGCATCGCCAGAACTTCACCCAGGTCCGCATCAAGGCCATCGAGGCCGATGGCAAGACTTACACGTCCGCGAATTAGACAAGCTCTCAGCCGTCAGCTTTCAGCTCTCAAGCGCGCGGGTGAGGCTGGATGCTGGTGAGGCGAGTAACGACGAACGAAACTGAAAGCTGACAGCTGAGGGCTGACAGCTAGTTTCAGAGAGGAATTGAGCAATGGCACATAAAAAAGGTGGAGGCAGTTCCACAAATGGACGCGATTCCAATGCGCAGCGGCTGGGCGTGAAGGCCTTTGCCGGACAACTGGTCACCGGCGGCTCGATCATCATCCGCCAGCGCGGCACGCGCATCAAGCCGGGCGCGAACGTCGGCATCGGCTCCGATGACACGCTCTTCGCCAAAGTCAGCGGCAGGGTGAAGTTTACCGATCGCGGCAACCACGGGCGTTTTGCTTCGATCGAGCCTGTTTCGGCGGAGTAAGCGCCTACGCTTTCGACTTTTTCCCAAAAAGCCACGGTTTACGCCGTGGCTTTTGTGTTTTCACCGGAATTTCTGCTGCGCATCTGCGCTGTTGCGGCCGGAATTAGCCATCGCCGAAGGCCGGTTTTTCGATGGAGTGAAATCCCTGCATCTAATCATGCGATGTGCGGCTCCGGCCCTCCATGCAATTCCTGAATCCATTTTTCAGGTTTCTCTTCCACATCGGCTACTTCGGCCCGCTTCTGATGGGCATTCTCGACTCATCCTTTCTGGTGCTGCCGTTCGGCAATGACCTGATGGTCGTCGGCCTGGTGGCGCGGCATCACAGGGGCGCGCCCTGGTATGTTCTCGCGGCAGCCTGCGGATCGACCGTGGGTGCGCTCCTGCTGGCGGTGGTTGCACGCAAGCTTGGTGAAGAAGGTCTGCGGCGATTTGCCGGGGATCGCAGTTATGAAAAGCTCAAAAGCCGGATCGGCAACCGTGCTGCGCTGGCCGTCGGCGTGGCGGGTCTCGCGCCTCCACCGTTTCCTTTTACGACTGTGATCGCGGCGGTGGGCGCAGTCGACTATCCGATCTGGCGCATTCTTGCGGTCAACTTTTTGGCCAGAGCCACGCGATTCACTGTGCTCGCGTTGCTCGCATTGCGCTATGGCAGAACCGTGTTAGGCGTCGCTCAATCCGAGCCGTTCCGATGGAGCATGTTCGTCTTCATCCTGGCGTGCCTGGTAGCCAGCGGCTGGTCTATCTGGCATTGGCTGAGAAGGCCCGCGCGGCATGCATGATCCAAACTCAATGCAAAAGGACTTCAAATGCAAAAGGCCGAACCTCGCGGTCCGGCCTTTGCTAAAACAGTGATTGGCTGTGGTTACGACTCCGACTGCTGGCCTTTCAGGTTGCGGTTCAGCACCTTGTCGACAACCTTTTCGACGTCGGTGAGGAAGAAGCTGTTGGCGGCAGGCTGTTGCACGGCCACCTGCGTCCCAGTGTGGCCCAGGGCCGAGGCGATTTCGTTCCAGCGATACACGGTTGAATTTGCCGGGAGCACCACCGGCTTCCGCACCTGCTCAGGAGCCGCGCAGTACGCAGTCCACACGCCGAGCGCCGCCAGGATCATGGATTCGTACACGAATTGCAGCGGGGCCGTGAGTGAGATGTTACGCGAGATCAGCGAAGCGGCGATGAAATCGTTGGCCGACATCAGACCGAATCCCAGCGCAATCCCGAATGCCATATCGCGTACGGAGAGGCGCAACGCGTTCATGCTCAAGCAGAGGAAGGCGAGCAGGCACAGTTCGAGAACGCTCACTGAGTGCATGAGCCCAAACGCAACGTCCGGAATCATGAGAATGCCGCGGTGAGAGAACGAGAGCGCTGAAAACGTTACGATCACTGAGGCCAGCACGACCCAGCGGAAGATGATGATGCCGAACTTCGTGAGCCCCTTAAACCCTGACAGTGCAGATCGAAAGACTTCGATGCAGATGAAGAACAGCATCACCGCACTGGCGATATAAACACCCCAGTACGTGAAGAAATAGAGGCTGTACCAAACATGCGAGGGAGTCGTTTGATAACGGGAAAGCAAGAAAAGCAACGCCGGAGCGGACAGCAGCCGCAGTCCGAGGTACGCGCCCATCGCTGGAAAGCGGCGCTGCCATTTCTTCCGCCAAAACAGAAACGCCACGATAGCGATCAGCAGAAACTCTGCGGCGCTCATGACGGACATTGCTAAACTTGAGGACATAGACACCTACGCCCGATTCTGGGGACTGGACCAGAATAGCGCTTCGCGCCTTACCTCTCAACAGAAAAGCGGGCCTACCGTCGTGGCACTTTGGTGCCATTACTTCAGGTAGTTACCGGATCGAAGCGGCAGGATTCCCAGAGCAGATTCCCGGCCCGCAGCCCGGAATGGGAAAACTCGCTACAACTGCTTGGTGACTCGGGAGGACGTGAGCGGACTTGGGCGTAATAGCTGCAGCAGCGCCACCGGCAACAACAATCAGCAAAGCCAGGATGCGAACAGTGAGTTTCATGATTAGTAACCTTCTTTCTGAAATCCGGAGTAACGGACTTCCTTTCCTGCACCTTTCGCATCATAGGGTAAGATCACGCAAAAGTCCACTTATTTCATAGACTTATCTAGTTAGTAATGAGTAAAGTTACCAACGTCATATTCCACGAATGTAATAGCCTACGTAATCGGCCCTAGTTATCCAGATCCGGTTTCACGGATTCGCCGCCTCTGCGTGGTAAAATCGGGATAGGCAAATTCGCGCAAAGCCCACGTCTTTCAAGCGGTTAGTCTCAGGTAACCACCTCCGAAAATCGGATTCTGAAACGTTGTGTTGCGGTTTTGCATGCGAGAGCCTGGCGATCGGAAACTTATGGCGACTGAAGCAATTGGCAGCATCCCCCCTCCTCCCGAAGGCACTGGAAGCTACACCGGCGAAAACATCAAGATTCTGGAAGGCCTGGAGGCGGTACGCCTGCGTCCGGCGATGTACATCGGCTCAACCGGTGAGATGGGCCTGCATCACCTTGTCTACGAGGTGGTGGACAACTCCGTCGACGAAGCCCTGGCTGGATTCGCCAAGCGCGTCGACGTGACGATCCACGTGGACAACTCGATCACCGTGGTCGATGACGGCCGCGGCATTCCTGTCGACACCAAAACTCTTCCCGACGGCAAGAAGATGTCGGCTCTTGAAGTAGTGATGACCAAGCTGCACGCGGGCGGCAAGTTCGACTCATCGACGTATAAAGTCTCCGGTGGACTCCACGGCGTGGGCGTGAGCTGCGTCAACGCGCTCTCGCAGGAGTTCAACGTCGAGGTTTGGCGCGACGGCTACACCTGGGAGATGGACTTCAGCTGTGGCCTGCCTACCAGCGAGCTACGCCAGTCGGGCATCAGCAAGAAGCGCGGGACGAAGGTGCATTTTCTTCCCGACAAAACCATCTTTTCGACTACCGAGTACAACTACGACACGCTGGCGCAGCGTTTGCGCGAACTGGCCTTCCTGAACAAAGGCCTCGAGATCACGCTCACCGATGAACGCACCGCCGATCCGAAGACCGGCGAAGCCAAGCATGCCGACTTCAAGTACGTGGGCGGCATCGCGGAGTTCGTGAAGCACCTGAACCGCGGCAAGCAGGTACTACACGACAAGCCGATCATGATGGAGGCCTCGCGCTCCGGCGTCGAGATCGAGATCGCGCTCCAGTACAACGACAGCTACTCGGAGACGGTGTTCAGCTTCGCGAACAACATCAACACAGTCGATGGTGGCACGCACCTCTCAGGATTTCGGACGGCGCTTACACGCACGATCAATGCGATCGGCCAGCAACTCGGTCTCTTTAAAGACATGAAGGAGTCTCTGTCAGGTGACGATGTTCGTGAAGGACTCGTTGCTGTGGTCAGCGTCAAGCTGCCGCAGCCGCAATTTGAAGGGCAGACCAAGGGCAAGCTCAATTCGGATATCGCTGGCACCGTGCAGGCTTTCGTGAATGAGCGCCTTGGCGGCTTCCTCGAGCAGAATCCGCCGGTCGCCAAGCGCATCATCAACAAGGCGATTGAAGCGGCGCGTGCCCGTGAAGCTGCACGCAAGGCGCGGGACCTGACCCGGCGCAAAGGCGCGCTCGATGGCGGCGGCCTGCCCGGCAAACTGGCCGATTGCTCCGAGCGCAATCCGGACCGTTGCGAGCTGTACCTGGTCGAAGGTGAGTCGGCAGGCGGCACCGCGAAGCAGGGCCGCGACCGCAAGTTCCAGGCGATTCTGCCGCTCAAAGGAAAAATTCTGAACGTCGAGAAGGCGCGCTACGACAAGATGCTGGGCCATGAAGAAATTCGCGCCATGATCACGGCGCTCGGCACCGGCATCGGCAAAGACGATTTTGACCCGGCCAAACTGCGCTATAGCAAGATCATCCTGATGACCGACGCCGATGTGGACGGCTCGCACATCCGCACGCTGCTCTTGACCTTCTTCTTCCGCCACATGACGGACCTGATCAAGCGCGACAACGTCTACATTGCGCAGCCGCCCCTCTACAAGATTAAGAAAGGCCGCTTCGAGCAGTACATCAAGGATGATCGCGAGTTCGTGAAGGTGATGGTGAACCGCGCCTCTGAAGGCATGGTGGTACGCCATGGTGAAGAGGCCAGCAAGATCGAAGGCGCCGACCTGACGCGCTTCATGAGCACGCTCAACGAGTATCTCGGCTTTGCGGAGAAGGTGGACAAGCGCATCCGCAACGAGAAGCTGACCCAATTGCTCGCCCGCATGGAGCCCGTTCATCGTGCGGACTTCACTTCGAAGAAAGAAGACGAGATTCCCGAAAAGCTGGCTGCTCTGCGCGCTGAACTCGTCGAGCGCGCCAGTGAGTTCCAGATCAAGCTCAATGAGCCGGTGCGCGATGAGGAGCACCACACCTGGTCCATCTGCTTCACGGATTCGCAGGGTGCGACGCGGTGCATCGATTGGAACCTGGCTTCCAGCCCAGAGTTCCGGCAGATGATGGCGAAATATTCGCAGATCAAGGAATTTCTGGAGCCGCCCTTCCTGGTGGAGTACGCCGCCAAATCGGCAGCCACGACCGATCTGAGCCCTGAGGAAGAGGAGCCGGATGCCGAGGGCGCTCCGCCGCCAGGAAGCGTGCAGACCCGCGCTGAGTCGAAGACCACGAGCCGCGCGGCGCGTGCGCAGCGTGAGCCGGTGGAGAAGCAGACAGCGCGCGAGCTCTTCGAATATATCGTGGAGCAGGGCAAGAAAGACTACCAGGTACAGCGCTACAAAGGACTGGGCGAGATGACCTCATCCCAGCTCTGGGAGACGACAATGGATCCAGAGCGCCGCACGCTGCTGCGCGTGAAACTCGAAGACCTTGCCGAGACGGATGCGATCTTCACCACGTTGATGGGCGAAGATGTCGAGTCGCGCCGCAAGTTCATCGAAGAAAATGCGCTCGACGTGAAGAACCTGGATATTTAGTCTTCAATCTCTTAGGACAGGGCCTTCCCGCTGGTGCCCGCAGCATGATCGCGGCTCCGGCAGTTGGGAGATGCTGTCGATGAAGTGGATGGAGATGCGCCGATGTCACGATCAGGATGCGAGGCCGTCGTTCTCCGGGACCGGCCTGAGCCGATGTGTTGTTCGTATCCGAACTGAATACCCGATGAAGAATCTGGGCCCGACACTTCTCGGCACAGCCGTTCTCGTCACGCTTTTTGCTGTGGCAGTAGTCGGTGAATTCTACCCCGTGCGCGCTGTGGTCCTCACAAACTCCCAGGACGATCCCCATCCTCCGAAAGACCTATCTGTAGTCTTTGAAGTGGCTTCGATAAAGCCATCAGACCCGCTGGCGACGGGCGGAGAAGGTGGTTTCCGTTCGCAGATTGAATATACCGCGGACAGCCTCACCATGCGCAATATCGAGGTTGGTGAAATGATCCAGTGGGCCTATGGTCTGCAGGACTTTCAAGTCTCCGCAGCGCATGCGTTGCAAGGCCAGCGTTTTGAAGTTCGCGCCAGAGCCGATGAAGGGGTAAAGCTAAGCACGCTCCGGATCATGCTTCAGAATCTTTTGGCGACTCGATTTGACCTGCAGATCCATTGGGAGCAAAGACGAACTGCTGTGTATGAATTGGTTGTTGATTCGGGTGGTGCGAAGCTTCCGGAAAACAAAGCTGACCTGCACTTGCCTTCATATCCTAAAGAGTCCTATCCGCGAGTTGTCAACGGGGATTTTGTTTTCACAAACGTCTCTTTGCCCGAGTTCGCGAACCAACTAGCCGACTTGCGCGGCATTGGGCTTCCGGTCATTGATCGCACAGGAATTCAGGGGATTTACGATATCACTTTGAAATCGGCTGCACGCGCAATTCGAGAGTCGGACGAAATTGTTCTTCCCAGCCTCATCCAGAAGCAACTTGGACTCAAACTGGTCTCCGCCAAAGACCCGGTCAAAGTTCTGGTCGTTGATCACGTTGAGAAGCCATCTGCCAACTAATCACCACGATCACACCTCCAATATCGAATTGCGTCTGGATATTTAAAACTGTTTCCGCGCGGCCTTTATCATGATTGCTGGAACGCTGACGCGATGAAGTCCGATCCCTTTTTTAAAAAGATCGCCACCTACACAGATTTGTCTGAGCCCAGCAAAACGGCTTGGCAGATGCTTTTGCGTGAGGAGTTTTATAGAAAGGGGGAATATTTTGTCGAGCTTGGCCAAGTGCCAACCAAGATCGGATTTGTCGTAGAAGGGCTGTTTTCTCAGAACTACATTTCAGAAGCAGGAGACGCCGTCATCAAGTATTTCTTCCCGGAGGGGCGATTGGCAGCATCCATGGGAGCGATGCTCGCGCACACACCGAGCATGTTCTCCATTGTGGCTTTGGAAGATACCAGGGTTCTTTCGTATCGCTTTTCTGAATTTAAAAAACTGACTGAAAAATACAACGACGTTGCGTCTTTTTATATCCGCTATATGGAGCGCCATTGGATCGTGGAAAAAGAACCTCTGGAAATCTCCTTGCGGTACGACAATGCCCGGCAGCGATACCACGAATTTTTGACGACCTATCCCGGTTTGGTAAATCGCCTCAAAAAATATCAGATGGCGTCGTATCTCGGAATTACGCCCACCCAACTCAGCCGCCTTCTTTCTTCCGGCAAATAAATTCGAACTTCTCAACATTTGTAAAGGAACCCATTCGGGACTCCTCGTATTTTGAGTTTGTGAGCGGTGATCGGGGCGGTTGAAGACCACTCCCTTGACCGCGATACCAGCAAACACAAAAGGAGATCCGCAATGTCGAAGATGATTTTCATAAACCTGCCGGTAGCCAATCTCGCAAAATCAAGAGATTTTTATGAAGCGATTGGCGCCAAAAATAATCCACAGTTCACTGACGATACAGCGGCCTGCATGGTGTTTTCCGATTCGATTCACGTGATGCTTCTCACGCATGATAAGTGGGCCACATTTACGAAGAAGGCAATTCCTGATTCTCATCGATCGAGTGAGGTCATGCTGGCGTTATCCTGCGAGAGCCGCGCATCCGTGGATGCTCTGGTTGACGCTGCCAACGTGAATGGCGGCAGGTCCGACGTTAATCCCAAACAGGACCATGGTTTCATGTACAGCCGTAGCTGCGAGGATCCGGACGGCCACGTTTGGGAAGCGTTTTGGATGGATATGTCTGCTTTTCCTGCGAAGGCTTAGACCTGTGCTTGGACCTAGTTGACGGCGACGTGTAACTCGGAACGGAGCAACCGATGCATCCTCTGATTCTGGATCAGAACAAACTGCCGGCGAACAGAGGCACACGAGAATGGGAGGGCGGTCTGTCGAGCAATGCGAACCTCTCTCTCATTCTCGTGGATCTATCTCCCGGAGAGGGGCCGCGTCTACATAGCCATCCTTATCAGGAGGTGATCGTGGTGCATGAAGGCAATGCGGTTTACACAATCGGCTCGACCGTCGTTACGGTATGCGCGGGCCAGATTGTAATGGTTCCGAAAGGTGTGCCGCATAAGTTCATCAACTCCGGCCCAGGCCGGCTCCGGCAGACCGATATCCATCTGAACGAAAGATTCGAAACAGAGTGGCTGGAAATTGAACGATGACTGCTTCCGTCTCTTTCTATGGCCGCAATGGTCGATTTGGCAACGCCCTAGCGCTGGGCTGCCGGATTCGCTTCGGTTCCCGGATAGATTCCGGTCCGCAGATCGTGCTCGGCTTGCAGAATGTGATCGGGCTTGCCTAGATCGCGCCAGTAGTAGTCGTCGGCACGAAAGCCTGCGATCGTTTCTCGCTCCGCTGCAAGGCGCACATACGTATCGATGATCGAAAACGCGCCTTCCTCCTGCATCGCTTCGAAGATGCGTGGAGAAAGAATATGAATGCCGCAGAAGGCAAGTGAGGCAAACGTCGGATGACGCGAAGTCATCTCTGCTGCGTCGTCGCGTTTTGGGGCGCGCCCTCGCAGCAATCCGCGTTCATCGAAGAGCAGGGGCCGCGAGGTCATGCGGTCCTGCACCGCAAGGGTTGCCAGCGCGCCAAGTTCGGTGTGGAACTCCACCATCCGTCCAAAATCGATCGTGCTGAGCACGTCGACGTTGTGCACGAGAAACGGCTCTTCGCGATCGGTGTCCGATTCCGTAAAGAACCATGCTGCTTTCTTGATTCCCCCGCCGGTGTCGAGTAAATCGTCCTCACGCGAGACTTCGATTCGCATGTCGAAGTTGTCATGCGCTGCGAGATACTCGATCATTTTCTCGGCAAAGTGATGGGCGTTGACGATCACTTCGCGGATGCCGAAGGCGCGCAGGCGAGCGAGTGTGATCTCAAGCAGCGTGCGGCCGTTCACTTCAACGAGCGCCTTAGGCCGGTCATTCGTCAGCGGGCGCAGGCGCGTGCCCAGCCCGGCAGCCAGGACCATGGCCTTCATCGAGACAGGTTTCCTGCGAGGGCGGCCTCTCCAGTGAGCTGCATCTTTTCAAGCTCAATATGCCGCACCACAACCTCAACACCAGGTACACTGCGCAGATGCTTCGCCAACTGCTCGGCGAGATACACGGACCGGTGCTGGCCGCCGGTGCAGCCAAAGGAGATCATCAGGTTCGCGAATCCGCGGCGCTGATATGTGGCCACGCTTGCGTCTACGAGCGAGAAGACGTGAGCCAAATACTGATGCACGCTCTCCTCGTGACGCAGATAATCGATCACCGCAGCGTCTTTGCCGGTGAGCGTGCGGAAGCGTTCTTCGCGGCCGGGGTTGGGAAGGCTGCGGGCATCGAAGACAAATCCGCCGCCGTGGCCTGTCTCATCCGAGGGCATCTGGCGATGGAAGGAGAAGCTGAAAATACGCACGGTGAGCGTGGTAGCGGAGGAAGCGAGTCCCAGCAACTTCTCCGAGCGCGAGATTCCCGCTAGTGCGTCGAGCAGAGCCGGCAGTGCAATGGGCAGCCTGACATTTGCAGCCAGCCAGCGAAGATTCTCGAGCGCGTAGGGCACCGACTGCAGAAAATGACTCTTGCGTTCGTAGAATCCGCGGAAGCCGTACGCGCCCAACGCCTGCAGGATGCGCACGTAGACGTACGCGTAATAGTGCTCCATGAAGGCGGCGCGATCGACGGAGATGAAGCCGGACAGGCAATCGAGATAGTAATCCAGCAGGTCTAAGCGCAGGGCCGGCGGCAGGTCGGCCTTGCCATCGTAGAGCAGGGAGGCAATGTCATACTGCAGCGCGCCCTTGCGGCCACCCTGATAGTCGAGGAAGAACGGCTGGCCTTCGCGCAGCATGACGTTGCGCGACTGGAAGTCGCGATAAAGAAAGTAGTCGTGCGGCGCGGTGAGCAGAAATTTCGTCAGCCGCCCAAAGTCGTCTTCGAGTGCCTGCTCGTTGAAGGGAACGCCTGCCAGACGAAGAAAATAGTATTTGAAGTAGTTGAGATCCCAGGAGATCGACTGGCGGTCAAAGCTCGCGCGCGGATAGCAGACCTTGTAGTTCAGATCGCGGCTGGCCTCGATCTGGAAGCGCGGCAGAGCGGCCACGACTTTACGATAGGCCTGCACCACCTGCGGTGAGATCGTGGAGCCGGTCCGGTTTTGGCTGAGGAAGTCGAAGAGCGTGGTGTCGCCCAGGTCTTCTTCAAGATAGGCGCCATGGCTCAAATCTTCGGCGTAGATTTCGGGTACCGGCAGACCATGCCGGCGAAAGTGGCGGGAAAACTCGAGGAAGGCGGCATTCTCTTCGCGCACGGAATGCAGGATGCCGATCGCACGAGACGGTCCGCCGGTAAGGCGAACAATCACGCGTCCTGAGCCGCCGAGCTGACCCTGGAGCGGCTTCACGTGTTCGGCGGGCCGTCCGAAACGCTGTTCGAAAAGCCGTTCTAAGGCGTCCATGAACCTCTCTTCGCGGCTGAATGAACCGGCTTCCACAAAGATACTGAGCCGAGGGAAGTGGCGCAAGATGCCCTAGAATGCAAAGGTCATCTTATTCTCCAGCCTGCAAAAAAGGATGAAGCCAATGAGGAAAACCGCCTTCCATGTTTTGGCATTTGCGTGCATTTCGATTGCGGCCGCAGCGCAGAGCGGCGACTCGAATCCGTTGGCGGCAGCGCGCGTATTTCCGTATGACGCGATGTTGGCCAGGACAGGCCAGAATGGGTCGGTGGGCCGCCGCGTGTTTGCAGGAACGCTGGCCACCGGCGAGGCTGTGTCTGTGCACGAGACGCTGCAGCCGGCCGGCACAAAGCCGAATCCGCCGCATCGCATCCAGCATTCGGAGATCATCGTCGTGCAGCGGGGGACGCTCGCCTTCGAGCACGACGGCAAAACGGAACGAGCCAGCGCGGGCAGCGTCATCTATGTGACACCAGGCACTTTGCATACCGTCGAGAATGTGGGTGATGGCCCGGCGCAATACGTTGTGGTCCAGATTGGCGGCGACACCGGGAAGTAGCCAGGCCGGACTTCAAAGCTCACGCCGCTGCCAAATTCCTGCTCATAGGGCTCCATTTCTGATTGACAAGTGCGTGACCCTCGTTCGGTAAAATGACTGGACGAGGAGTTCGTTCCATGCAAACGAATCGCAGCTTGACATTGCTCTCTACTGCCTCTCTGCTCTTTGCTCTCGCTCTAGCAGGATGCAAATCCAACAATCAACAGGCAAACCAGCAACCGAATAGTCCCACCGCACAGCCGGCACAGCCCACGGCGACCCAGCCCGACGCTGGTGCACCCGCGCCCAGCTCGGGAAACTCGGCCAGCGCGCCCGCAAGTGCTTCTGCACCTCCCACCAATGCCCGAGCAGCGGCGCCACAGGCACCGCCTCCGCCGCAGGCTTATGATCTGCCCGAGGGCACCGAGCTGCGGGTCAGGCTCGACGAGGATCTCGGCTCGAAGATCAGCCAGCCGGGCGACTCCTTCACGGCCACGGTCGCCGACGACGTCACTGTGGATGGCACGACTGTGATTGCCAAGGGTTCACGCGCGGACGGCACTGTGATCGATGCCAAACCGCTCGGTCACTTCAAAGGCGGCGCTTTGCTCCAGGTGAAACTCGAGCGGGTGCATAGCAAATGGGGTAGCTATCCGGTGTCGACCAGCTCCATCTCACGCGCAGAAAAGGGCAAGGGCAAGCGCTCAGCCGCGTTTATCGGCGGCGGTGCGGGTCTAGGAGCTCTCATCGGCGGCCTGGCAGGTGGTGGCAAGGGAGCGGCAATCGGTGCTCTCGCTGGCGGCGGAGCCGGCACGGCTGGCGGCGCGATGACCGGCAACAAGCAGATCGTTTTGCCGGCGGAAACTCTGCTGACGTTCAAGCTGGAGCATCCGGTGCACATCACGCAACAGCAGTAAGCCTGCGGAGCGGGCTCAACTGCCTTTCACGCGTCCGCGGCCGTTGCTCTTGACGGCGTACATGCGTGTGTCCGCTGCGCCGATGACGGCATGCAGAGTCGTTCCGTCATCCGGCGCGCTGGCCACGCCGATGCTGGCGCTCACCTTCAGCGTGAGTCCGCCGTTCATCTCAAAATGGGTTTCCATCAGCGTGTGCAGCAGGGCATCGGCGCGCGCCAGCGCCGTTTTTGCGTCCGTTGCGGGCATCAGCAGCACAAACTCATCGCCGCCATAGCGGAAGCACAGGTCCTGTTTGCGGCTGAGCTCCTGCAGCCGCTGTCCGGTGCGGGCGAGTAGCTCGCTGCCGATGAGGTGTCCGTGCTTGTCGTTCACCTCTTTGAACCGGTCGAGATCGAGAAATGCCAGGCTTAGAGGCTGCTGCGCGCGGTTGGATTGCTCGAGCTCGCGGCCCAGCACGTCGTAGAGATGACGCACATTGAAGAGGCCGGTGGTGTCGTCGGTGATGGTGAGCTGATGGATGCGCGCCACGTCGCGTGCATTTTCGATCGCGATGGCCGCGTGATCGGCCAGAATGTGCAGGAACGCGATCGTGTAGTCCGTCATCTGGTCGGCGCGCGGATTGAAGATCTCAATCGCGCCATGCGTGCCTTTGCGTCCACGCAGCGGCAATGCAATCACCGAGCGCACCTTGCGAGACTTCTGGAGCCGCGGATCGTCCTCGGCCTCGGGCAAGATCAGCGTCTCCCCGTGCTGCACCACCCAGCCGGCCACGCCTTCTCCCACTTTGACGCGCAGATCGCGTAATGCGTCCTGCTCTCCGCCGGCCGCGATCGCGTAGTAGAGCTCCTGCGTAGCGTCATCCAGCATCAGCAGGGTCCACAGCTCCGCCTCGATGGTCTGCTCCATGTGATCGAGAATGGTGCGCAGGATCGTGTCCAGATCAAAACTGGAGGTGAGCGAGCGCGCCAACTGATGAAACACGAGCAGATCTGCGAGCGGGATGCGTCCTTCCGTCCCGGTGGTCATCATCTCGCCTTCTGGGGAAAGTCTTTGAATCATTCTGACACATGCAACACTCAGAGGTTGCGGTGGTCTGATGTGAACGATTTGTTTTGAGAAACCGGTATTTGCGTTCGTTTTTGACTTAGCCGCCGATGTGTACCATCGATCGCGATGGCTTCAAAAAGCCCGGCTCTCCGATATGGTGCCGCGCTTCCTTTTGCTGAACAGTACGAAAGATATAAGCGCGCAGTTCCTCATCACTGGCACCGGCGCGCAAACGTCCATAGAGATCGTGCTCCACCTGCGAAAAGAGGCAGGTGCGAATTTTGCCGTCCGAGGTCAGCCGCACGCGGCTGCACGCTCCGCAAAATGCCTGGCTGACGGGTGCGATCACGCCGATCTCGCCCTTGCCATCTTGAAAGGTATAGCGGCGAGCAGTCTCACTCGGCTCGCGCAGCGGCACCTCGACGAGCGGCAGAACGTTCTTGAGTGATAGATAGTTGTTGATGCGCTCGACGATCTCCTTGAGCGGAACGACGATCTCCGGCGACCAAAGACGGCCTTCTTCGAGCGGCATGAACTCGATAAAGCGGACGACGACATCCTCTTCGCGCGCGAAGCGGGCAAAGCCTTCGATCTGGTCGTCGTTAAATCCACGCAACAACACGCAGTTGATCTTGAGCGGCGTGAGCCCGGCGGCGCGGCCCGCGCGAATACCGCCGAGAACGGTTTGAAAGCTGTTCTCGATGCGTGTGATCCGCTCAAACGTGGATGCATCCACGGCATCCATGCTCACCGTCACCCGGTTCAGCCCTGCAGCCTTTAACGGATGTGCGAGCGAGTCCAGCAGGTGTCCGTTGGTTGTGAGTGCAAGATCCAGCGGTTCGCCGGAGAGCGTCCGCAGGCGGGCGAGTTCTTTCACCAGCTCGACCACGCCATGCCGCAGCAGCGGCTCGCCGCCCGTGAGCCGAACCTTGGTGATGCCGAGATCGACAAAGAGGCCGATCAGCCGCAGATATTCGTCGATGGCTAGTTCCGGATATTGGGCGCCGATCTCGCCGGTGCGGCAGTAGACGCATTTGTAGTTGCAGCGATCGGTGATGGAGACCCGCAGATCGTGGATGACTCGTCCGTAGCTATCCGTCAGCCGTGACCCAGGAGCCACCATCGGGAGAGCGGAAAGGGAAGCAACAGCCATCGGCGACTCGACCGTCTAGAACACGCCTGCCCGGGGCGAACCCCGGAGCAAGAACGCCTAGTCGATGCGCGGTGATCCCTTGCGCAAGACCAGGCCGGAGATGCCGAACCCACAGATCAGAAGCAGAGCGAGAAAGAAATAATAGGCCATCGGATGCGCCCAGCCCGGCGAGTAGCTCAGATCCTGGCCGACCCACAGCAGCAGCACGGTGGCGATAACGGAAAACTGGCCCGCGATGACCAGGAAGGTCTGGCCCAGATCACGACGTTTATCCAGAGCCTCCACCTGGTCCGGTGTCAGATTGCGCTCTTCAGGGGGAAGCAGGGTATTTGCCATGTGGTTCTCCTGGTAGGCCTTGCAATGGGCCGCTTACTTCTTCGATTCAATCATATCCGCATGTGCCTGCGCCACTCCATTGGGTACGATCGTGCGCTTCATCCAGCCACAATATGGCCTACTCCATCAAGAAGGCCAGCGACTGCAGCGTGGTGATCTCGAACGGCTTGCGGCAACGGATGTTCGCGCAGGAGAGCTTGTCGTCGCGGCGCACCATATAGGATTGCGCCTTGGCGAAGCGGGCACGGTCCCGCTCGTCCGCCCCGCGCGGAAGCTGTGGGCGCTTGCGCCGCACCACCCAGGTGACCCTGTACTCGCCGCTTTGTCCGCACTTGGGACAGGTCAATGTGTGGGTGCGCTGCTCCGTCGTCTCGTTGAAGAATTCCCGCTCTTCCATGATTCGGCCCTCCGGCTATCGCGGATTAGGAATGGCGTATCCGAGAAGAACATACCAAAGTCAACGCGACCATCAGGGAGCGGTGACCCTTCACGGATCTACTGGACGCGATATTTCCTAATCTGCGCGCTACACCGGCTTCGGAACCGCCTTCGCTGGCATCCGGTGCTTCCTTCTGGTGGCCGGCGCACTTTCCCTCCGGCCGATTCTCTTTCATACTAATCCTCTAGAATTCGTTGTGACTAAACGCAAGCCAACCCGGTTCTCGGCGGCCAAGGCCGTCAAAGCCAATGCGCGCGAGCGCGTGGGCCAGCCCAAGCCTGGCCGGGTGATCGAAGAGAAAACCAAACGCACCGGACGTGAAGCGAAGCACAAGCCCAAACTCGAAGACATCATTGGGCAGCAGGATTAGGCGCCAGGAGGATTATGGCAGCGTGCGTAGGAGTTTACTGCTGCGTCGGCGGTTGCTGCTGCGGTGGATGCTGCACGCTGTAAGGTCCCGGCAAAACAGTTCCGGCCGGTTTGGCTGCTTCTTCTGGTGAGCCGGTGGCGGCGGTACGCTTCGAGTAAATGCGGAACTGCACCACCAGGTCCAGCAGCACGGGGACCGGCTGGCCGCCTTTGACGGCCGGCTCGAACTTGGCATTGCGAATTGCCGCGACCGCATTCTCGTCCAGCCCAAAGCCGATGGGCCGGGCCACGGCCACCTCGCCCGGCTTGCCGTCGGGCCCGATCACGACATGGTAGAGCGACATGCCCGCCACACCGTTGGCCTGCGCGAACTCATTCGATTCCGGCTCGAAGGTCGTCAATAGCTTAGCTTTTGTATCGACAGCGCTCTGCCGCAGCACCGCCGGATCTTTGGGGCGGTAGTCGGTCTTTGCCGCTGCGGCCTGATAGTACAGCTTCCAGAAATCGGGCATTGAGGCCATCATGCGCTCGTCCAAACCCTGAGAGAAGATCGCGTCGAGCGCCTCTTTGAGAACCTTGGCTGCATGTGCCGGCGACGTAGTTGTGGTTACGCTGTTCGGATCAGCCGGACGCTCTTCCGGTGGCGCAGCAGCCATCTCCGTCTTGGCCTCGTCCGCGCTGGTTGGGGCTGCATCCTGATCGCTTGCCGTGGACGGCTGCGCGGTCTCTGTTGAGGATTGTGCTGGCGCGTTGCCCGCTGCCGGTGCGGGCTTGGCCGCAGCTTCCTTCTTTTGCTTCACCTTCTTCGGCTTAATGACGATCTCTCGATCGATCGTGATCTTCAGCGTCTTCTTCTTAGGCGTGACGCGGACCCGATCCACCGCGGTAGTCGGATCTTCGTAAGCCAGCGCGCCCAGAAAGTGCAGTCCGTAGCGCGCGCCGACCAGTTCTACTTTGTGCTTGGTGAGCTTCACTTTATCGATCTGCACACCGCACAGCGTATACGAACCCTGCGCCGAGTGGCCGGTCAGCGCGCCATGTTCATTGAAGCTGAGCGAGTCGTCCAGGTAGCCACCGCGCAGATAGAGTGGCTTGCCCACCAGCAGCTGCTTGAGCTGATCTTCCGTGATGCCGCCGCCCTCGTTGGTTGCCGAAGATCTGTCCTCGGTCGCGGGCGGTGGAGCGGCGGACTGCGTTGCTGGCTGGGTTTCCGTGGGAACGGTCGTCGTCGGCTGCTGTTCCTGAGCCGGAACTGCCGGTTCGGTCGTAGTGGAAGGCGCAGCCGCTGAAGGCTGATCGGAAGTAGGCGTTGCGGGCTGGGCAGATGGCTGTGCCGGCTGCTGCGGAGCCGGTTGCGTGTCTTGCGATGGGGGCGTTGTTGGCTGTGAAGGAGACTGCTCCGGCTGTTGCGCAGCGGGTTGTGGGTCTTGCGCCGGCTGCGCGGCCGTATTCGTAGACGAATCGGCAGCCACGGGCTGTTGGGCAGAAGCAGCCCCAAGCAGCGCCACTGCAGCCAGCAGCCCCGCAGCGCTCCGGAGACGCGGCCTGAGAACCAGGGCGCGAGCCAAAGCGAGAACTAAAAATCGTTCAGAAGGACGGCTCATTGCCAGGGACATTTGGGGAGGCCTATCAGCGCCACTCTATCAGGATTCAGCGGCAAACGTTGAGAAGAATCTCGGCCTTTCGCTAACACTTTCCGGTACTTGCACGTTCAACTGCCCTCACGGGCGTTGGGATCTTCGAGTCGCCGCAGCACACGGCGGAAAAAACCAAGTGCCCGGCGCACATCGAATCCGGTAAGCGGCAGGCGGCGTAGCAGCAGGCGCAGATCGTGCCGATTGGCCTCCTGCATCGAAGGCGGCGAGTAGTGGGCCGCGAGCATCACTTCATCGATCACACCGACCAGCAGGTCGAGATCACCGGAGCGCGCGACGACTGCATCGGCATCGGCCGAATCCTGAGCCGAGCCCTGGCCGGATAAAGACAGCCGCGTCGCGAGCTCATAGAGGCAGACTGCGACGGCTTGGCCCAGGTTCATCGAAGGCTGGCGTGCATCGGTCGGGATTTGAATCAGCAGATGACAGTAGGAAAGGTCTTCACGCGTGAGCCCGCGCTTCTCCGGACCGAAGACGAGCGCCACTCGACCATTGCTGCCGAGCGCGGTCCGCACTAGCTTTGGCAGCTCAGGCAGTGCGACGATCGGTTGCTCTGGTTTGCGGTGTTCAAGCGTTCCCGTTCCCGCAACCAGCGTGCCATCCGCGATCGCCTCCGCCAGGGTCTCGGTCCTCTTTGCGTTTCGGAGCAGTTCTTCGGCGCCCACAGCCGATTGCGCCTCGCACCAGTGCTTTTCGAACGGGGCCACCACAGTCAGCCGCGTAAAGCCAAAGTTTGCCATCGCCCGCGCGACAGCGCCGATGTTGAGCGGATTGCGCGGCGAGACCAAAACTATGTCGACGCCGGCCCCGATGCAATCGCGTTGGGATTCGGTGGGCAAGAATCGATTGTAGAGCCCACGCTTGCACACGGCTGTGACCCACTCCAAACGGCGAGTTGGTACACTCGAAGCATTCATGGCGGGTGAACTGGATTTACTTCAGTCTGAGGCCGAATCGCTTTGCGCTACGGCGCGCTGGTGCTACGCGCGCGGCTGGGTGCCGGCGACGAGCGGCAACTTCAGCGTGCGGCGTAACGCGCGCATTCTGATCACGCCTTCCGGGCTCGATAAGGGCACGCTGCAGCAAACTGATCTGATCGAAATCGCCGGAGACGGCCATGTGGTCGCCGGTGCAGGCAAGCCTTCCGCCGAGACCGCGCTGCATCTGGTGCTCTACCGTGCGCGGCCCGAGGCCGGATCCATTCTGCACGTGCATTCTGTCTGGAATACGTTGATCTCGGGACACTATGCCGCGCAAGACTATGTGCCCCTCGAAGGCTATGAGATTCTGAAGGGGCTCTCGGGTGTAACGACACATACGCACCTCGAGCGTGTGCCGCTCCTCGAAAACACGCAGGACTATGCGGTGCTTTCGGCACAATTGGAAAACGCACTCGCGCAAAATCCCACGGCGCACGGAGTTCTGCTCAGCCGGCATGGGCTTTATACTTGGGGACAGTCGGTGGCCGAGGCGCGCCGTCATCTCGAAGCGCTTGAATTTCTCTTCGAGGTAGAGACGCGGCGGCTGTTCAGCAAAGAAGCAAACGTCCCCGATTTTCTCCCGTAGCGGCGTTTGTTCCGACGCCGATGGAAGGAGCATCATGGCAGTCCTTCGCTATCCGGATACCGATCAGATAGTCACTGATGAGGCCGACATTTGCGCGGCCCTCGCCGGCGTAGGCATCGACTACGAGCGCTGGAGCCTCGAACGCGTGCCGGCCGACTGCTCCGCCGATCTAGTTTTGGACTTGTATCGTGCTGAAATTGAAGAGATGAAGCGTCGCGGCGGCTATGTAACCGCCGATGTGATCGACGTAAAGCCCGATACGCCGAATCTCGACGCCATGCTTGCCCGCTTCGACAAGGAGCACACGCATTCCGAAGACGAAGTGCGCTTCATTTTGTCGGGGAGGGGGATTTTTTTCCTGCATCTTGGCGAAAGGGTCTACTCGGTCGAGGTCGGCCCCGGCGACATGCTGCGGGTGCCGCGCGGCACCACGCACTGGTTTACGCTCTGTGAAGATCGCCGCATCCGCGCCATCCGCTGGTTCCAGCAGACTGAGGGCTGGACGCCGCACTACACCGGCTCGGGCGTCGACCAGGGCTATCAGCCGCTCTGTTTTGGGCCGGCGTATCTCGGGCCACGCGTCGAGACGGCGATCAGAGATTCGATCCGGGCGTAATGAGTTCCGCGTACAAGCTGTACGTCGTGGACATTGAGGGCACGGTCGCGCCTCTCTCGCTGGTGACCGAGCAGCTTTTTCCGTACGCGCGCAGGCATTTTGAGACGTTTCTTAGAAAAAATTTTGCGGATTTCGAAAAGAGCCCCGAATCTGTCCGCGAGGATACGGAAGGCAGTGTGTTTTGGGACATCGTGATGCTCGGGCTAGAGAATCGAGCAGAAAAAGACCCTGACGCGCCTCGCATTTTGCCGAAAATTGCACATGAATCTGAAAACCTCAAAGCTGTATCGATGAGTCCGGCGTATGGTATTCCGCGCATCCTCGCTTACATCTACTGGCTCATGGATCGCGATCGCAAATCCACCGCGCTCAAAAGCCTGCAGGGCAAGATCTGGAAGGCCGGCTTCGAGTCCGGCGAGTTGAAGGGCACGCTCCTTCCGGATGTGCCGGAGGCGTTTGCCCGCTGGTCGGCGTCGAGTCAAGTAGTCATCTACTCCTCAGGCTCTGTCGAAGCGCAGCAGCTTCTCTTCCGCTACTCAAATTATGGCGATCTGACGGCGCATATTTCCGGCTACTTCGACACGCGCACCGGGCCGAAGAAAGAGAGCGCCAGCTACGTGGCCATTACTGCCGCCATGCACGTCGATCCTGCTGAGGCGATCTTCTTCTCCGATGTTGTAGGCGAACTCGATGCGGCGCGCGAGGCGGGACTGGCTACGCGGCTGGTGGTGCGGGAAGGGAATGCGCAGGTTGAAGATGCGCATGGGCATAACGCAATCGAATCTTTGGCGCTGGTTTAGGCTTGAAGCAAGATGATCTGGACCAATCCAGCCGCGGCAGCGTTGAACGAGATCCGCACCGCGCCGATTGTGCGCTTCTCGCTGCTGGCCTTCAGCTCGGTCTTTTTTCTAGTCGATCCCTTTGCGGCGATCGGCTCGTTTCTCGCCATCACAGCAGGAGCCGATCGGGCGCGGCGTAAGCGCATGGCCCGCAAAGGCGCTTTCACCTGTTTCGTTGTGCTCACCAGCTTTGCTGTCGCTGGCCAGCTTATCTTCCGGATGTTCGGCATCACATTGCCTGCCTTCGAGATTGCCGGCGGCCTGATCCTGCTGCTCATCGGCCTCGATATGCTCGAAGCCCGCCGCTCGCCGACGCAGGAGACCACGGGCGACACCGAAGAGGCTGCAGCCAAAGAGGATGCGGGCATCGTGCCGCTGGGCATTCCCATGCTGGCAGGCCCCGGCGCCATCTCTTCTGTGATGGTGCTTGTCGGCCAGGTGCCCTCCCTCATCGGCTGGCAGATGGCCGCCATTCTGGCGTCGATCGCCATCACGGCGTTTACCAGCTACTGGGTGCTCGCTGGCGCAGATCGCGTGCGCGGCGTCATGGGCGAGACCGGCATCCGTATCCTGGTCCGCATCATGGGTCTGCTGCTGGTGGCGTTGGCCATGCAGTTCTTCGTCAATGGCCTCACCGATCTGGGGATCATTGCAAAGCAATGAACTGACCTAGACCGTGCGCGTTGGTTTTCGAGAGACTGTTTACCGCCAGGGCTGCGCTATGCGGCGGTTTCCCACAGAATGCGGCGCTTTCCACAAGACTCTGCGCTTGTGCCGATGGCGATCCGTTGATATTCTCGAAGAGTTGCATTTGGCCAGGACATTCGGTGAGAGCCAGGTTGCAATCGAGAGTGGCCTGTGCTACTCTTACAAAGTTGGAAATGAGCAGTGGAGCTTCCTGGTGGCCCGAAGCGTGACTTAAGGGCCTGCCCTGAAGAAGGGAAGTTGGAAGCTGGTTCGCTGGGTTAGGTAAGTTGGCGTTTGACTTCGTTCGATGCCTCCCCTGAAGCCCCTGTAGGGAATCCCTAGAGAGAACAAGCCATTGCAAGACCCAGAAGCATCAGCTTCTGCGCGCCCTAGCGGCTCGGGCATTTTGCCGGTTGTTGTTTGAGATTTTTGCGCTGCGCAGCTTCCCCGTTTCCCCCTGTGTTTTGGGCAAGTGGGGCTGGTGGTCAAGTCATCGAAAATGCCCGTCAATCCTGCATGGGAGGGCATAAAAGAAATCGGAATTTCGGCTTGACATGCACCGGCAAGTTCGATAGTTTTAGAAAGTTCGCGCAAAAACGCCGGTAGCTTGAAACTGGCGCAGCGCATCAAGTTCGAGGACACTCCAGCGTCACAGTTGGAGCCTCGATCCCAAGGGTCCCGCTCAGGCGGACTAACCCTCAAGGATCTTTGACAAATTGGTTGAACGTGCCAGTCGTGAGATGCGATCAAGTTTGGCTTGATCATTCTCACAAGGTAAGGTGCTCGGAGCCTAAGCTTATCTCCAAATTTATTTCGGGATAAGTTGTCCGAGCACGGTCGACTCCTTCTGACCTCCGTCGAGAGGAGTTGACATCAGGTTTCAAACGAGAGTTTGATCCTGGCTCAGAATCAACGCTGGCGGCGTGCCTAACACATGCAAGTCGAACGAGAAAGTGGAGCAATCCATGAGTAAAGTGGCGCACGGGTGAGTAACACGTGACTAACCTACCCT
>DASRHE010000002.1:0-5906 GCA_035650595.1 Occallatibacter sp.
TGCCCGACTGGGCCAAGCGGCTCAAAGGACGCTGGGACCAACTGCGTCGGAAGCGGCTGCCCGTGCACGTCGTGGCGACAGGCTCTTCCGCTTTGCGTGTAGCAACGGGATCCCGGGAGAGCTTGGCCGGGCGCTTTGAGCGCATAACCCTGAGCCACTGGTCGGCCTCGTCTCTTGCCAACGTTTTTCATCTGCCGCTGGCAGATGCTGGCTTGCGCGCGGTGCTGTTCGGCTCCTATCCCGGCGCGGTGGCGGTGGAAAATGACTTCAAGCGATGGCGAAGCTACGTGAGAGACGCCATCATCGAGCCTGCCATCGGCCGCGATGTGCTCGCCCTCGGAGCGATTCGGCGCCCAGGGCTCCTTCGGCAGGTATTTGCGATAGCGGTGGGGAACCCTGCACAGATTGTCTCTCTCCAAAAGTTGCAGGGACTGCTTCAGGACAAAGGCGCTCTCGAAACCGTGGCGCATTACCTGGCACTGCTTCAAGACGCCTATTTGATCGCACCCTTGGAGAGATTCTCACAGCGAGCCCACCGCCGACGAGCTGCTCCGCCCAAGCTCGTGACGCTGAATAATGCTCTGTTGTCAGCCCTGCATCCAGATGGGCCTCCGGACCCGGCGCGCGAGCCCGCTCGTTTTGGTCTGTGGGTCGAAAACGCTTGCCTGGCCTTCGCCGTCAACCAAGGTCAACGCGTGACCTACTGGCGTGAAGAGCCACTCGAGATTGACGCGGTCTTCGAAGGAGACTGGGGCAACTGGGCCGTGGAAGTGAAGACGAGTCGGTTTGATTCCCATGAGCTCTCAGGCCTCTTGGAGTTTTGCCGCCGGAATCCGAAGTTTCGTCCCCTGGTCATCTGTGCCCCGGGCGACGAACAAACCGCCCAAGGGCACGGTCTGTCCGTCATTAGCTGGAAAGAGTTCTTGGTATCGGGCCCGCATTCGTCGAGCGAGAACCACAAAGCGCGAGATTAGTCAGGAAAAGTGCAACTGGAGGAAAATGTGTACCTACTTCAGGCCCGCCTGTGCTTTTGGCTGGCCCCTCGTTTTGTTTCTTTACGCGACGGCGTGAGTCAGTTCCAGAGAGATAGGCTGCGGCAAGCAGACGAACGGTGCAGAGCGAGCCCCCGCAACCAATGGCCGCTGAGCGGAGACCCCGCGTAAGCGGCCTTCCTTTTTTGGGCTTCGGCGACGGCCTGAGTTTTCAGCCGGCGCCGGTATTTGCGAAAACAGCGGCGAAGGATCTCTGGTGACAGGAACACTCGAGCCGGTTGCTCTCTTTGCAGGAGTGGAGCGCACCGGCTCAGGAGCCGGCTGCGCCGGAGCTGCCGCAGAACCAGGATTTCACCCGCATCCTGTGAGCCAGCATCGCTGCCACATCCTCGCCATCTTCACGGTCACGTCCGACGCAGCGTGGCTTCGATCAGACCGTGGGGCTCATCCATCGGAACGAAAATCTCATTGTTGTTTCGCAGGCCGAAGCGGCTGAGGTCCACCAGCAGGCAGTGCTTATTGGGCAGGGAAAAGCGAATCTCATCGATCGCTTTCTGGCGCTTCAGCACTGCCTCTCCCATGGCGTAGAGCGTGTGCTGCACGGATTCGCTCTTGTGCTGGGCGAACACGGCCAGAATGGTTTCGCGAACCTGGATCCAGCAGGCGTCAAAGGGCGCGCGGTCACCGCGGTAGCGCCACGCCGCCCGGACCACGGTTGCGAGCAGGCGGTCGCGGGTTTCCGGAAGAGTGGTAAAGGCATCGCGGAGGAAGCCGTCGAAGGCGGAATTTGCAGTCTTCATCACCAGCAGATCATCAATGCCCGATTCGATTCGCAACTGGCTGCACGTGGCGATGACGGCTGTCGTTCTCTTTTCCTGGCCGGCGCGCATGAATGAAGTGGGATGAAGCTTCTTTCCGATAAGGATGGACGTCCAGAGATTTTCGGTGATCTCGACGCGGACGCTCGCAAGTTGCGGGTTATTGCGCAGAAAATGGCGACTTAATTTGCTCGCGAAATCTTCGATGGGATCAGCAGGGCACTCGGCGGCCAGGGCATACACGGTGTTCTTCATCGTGTCGGTAGGCAGGATCTTGCGGTTGTCCCCCTTGATGTGCGCGGCGTCGAAGTCGCCCGAAAACTGAATGTTAACCGAGATGTCCTTCAGATGATTCCGCTCGCGCCCGCGGACAACCTGGACCATCCTCACGCGTGACTTGCCGTAGTTGTTTGCCGACAGCCGGATTCCCATGTCAGCTCCCGCGATAGGTTGAATATCCGTAAGGGCTCAGCAACAGCGGGATGTGGTAGTGCTCGCCGCCGCGCATTTCAAAGACGACCGTCACTTCCGGGAAGAAAACTTCACCGCCGCGGGAGCGCAGGTACTGGGCAGTGTTGAACGTGAGCCGGTAGATGCCGCTCGTGAGTTCGGCACCCGCAGGAAGCCAGTCCCTGACGCGGCCATCCTTGTCGGTGACGGCGGCGGCGATCTGCCGCCAGACTGCTGTGTCCGTCCGGACCTCCAGGACAACGGGAACCCCGGCCGCGGGGCGGCCGCGCGCGACATCGAGCACGTGAGTGGTGATCATATGCCGAGGAGTTTCGCGAGGCGCAGTTGCGTGATCTTCCGCTGCTCTTCGGCGGCGATACGCAGTTCAGTTTCCGGGTCGTTTTGCAGCCGACGTCTCAAGAGGGCCAGCATCTCATCCCCACTCTTGCCGCTGGCGCACACGATGAAAATGTACCCAAAGCGCTCAACGTAAGCATCGTTTGCGGCTGCCAGTTGTGCCAGCGCCTGCGCCGGAGCGTCGGTGACCGCCGACTGCTCCTGCTCCGACCATCGCTGCGCCTGGTCAGGTTGCGCAGCGGCTGCGGCCCGCTTCTCGCCGATCCGGGGATGGTGCTGGAAGGCGGCGAGCCACTCCTGCTTCCCCAGGCCGCTCCAGACTCTGTTTGCCGTTTCCCGGAGCTCGGATGGGGAAGCAAATGGCCGGGAGAGAAGCATCTCCGCAACCCAGGCCGCGGATCCGCAGCAGCTCAGCAACGCCGCTTTAGCCTGGGCATCGGGCTGTGCGTTGAGTAACCGGAGGTTCTGTTGTGCAATGGCCTCGGCTTCCGGCACACCGTACACGCGCAGCCGACTTACACCGCCGTCGGGAAAAATATTGAGCCGGATGTGAGTTGCAGGGCGACTACTCACAACTGGGAAGCGATGAGCGGCATCCGGCTTCAAACTTGTGCGCGGCAGCACTTCGATCCACTTACAGCTCGCGAGGGCTTCGTCGTTCTCCGTATCGCAAGCTTCCAATGAGCAACTCTCGGGGAAGTTTCCCTTGAAGAATGCGGTGCTGAGTTCAAGGTTCTGAATCACACCTCGAATTCCCAGCCGGATGATCACCCAGTCGTGGCCGGGGCCGCGACGGCGCCGAGTCTCCCAGCCCTCGCCCATGTTCAGAGCGGGGCCGGGCAGAATCAAATTCTGCGGGGAGCTGAAGAACATGTCGCTTGACGAGACGATGCGCCCGCCATGGTGCACGGCGATGAGGTCCGGCTGTTTACCGGCCGCAAGCACCTGCTTCCAATCCGGCACGGCCTCTCCGTGAACGCGCAGGCGAGCAATGCCGCCATCGGGATAAATCTTGAACCGCAGATGCGTGTAACGATGCGGGTCTGAAATGGAAAACCGGTTCTGCGTATCGCCTTCGAGCTTGGACTTCGGCAGCACCTCGGTCCAGATCTCGTCCATGGACGCGAGTTGGGATACGTCAGGCGACCCGTCCAGGCCGCACGCTTCGATGGAGCAGTACTCGGGAAAATTGCCCTTGAAGAAGCTGGTGTCAACCACGACGCCCCGCAAGATGCCCGGCGCACCAAGCTGTACGATGCACCAGTCATATCCTGGCGTGCGCCGACGGCGGGTCTCCCAGCCGTCCATCCATTTCCCGAATTCCGTGTACTTGCCCTCGATGTACACGGGTTTCGCAGCCTTCAGCAGATTCTCCTTGGGAGCAAAAAATTCGTCATTGGCGAGGACGACTCTTCCGCCGAGGCGCTCGCCGGCAAGGTCCACCAGCTGTGTGAAATCGCTCAAGCCTCTCCTCGCCGCAGCACCTGGCCGATTGGAGCAGAACAGAAATCTCCGCCATCGTAAACCTTGTTTCCGCGCACAAACGTAGTTTGCACAACACCGTAGAGTGTTAGTCCGGCGTAGGGTGTCAGCTTGTGGCGGTGATGAAGCTGCGCAGGGTCAACCTGGAATGACGCTTCAGGGTTCCAGATCACGAGATCGGCGTCGCGGCCTTCCGCAATGCTGCCCTTGCGGTGTTCCAGGCCGGCAAGCTCGGCCGGAGCCTTGCACATCCAGCGCACAAGCTGCTTGAAGCCGTACCCACGCCGCTGCGCTTCAGTCCACATCACTGGCAGGCTGAGTTGCAGCGAACTGATGCCGCCCCAGGCGCGCAGGAAGTCTCCATCGGCCGTGAGCTTCATCTCCGGCGGACAGGGAGAATGGTCGCTGGCCACAAGGTCAATAGTGCCATCGCCGAGAGCCGTCCATAACCGCTCGCGGTTCCCCCGCTCGCGGATTGGAGGAGCGCACTTGAACTGCGTGCTGCCGTCGGGAATAGCGTCTGCCGCGAAAGCGAGGTAATGTGGACAGGTTTCGGCGGTGATGCGCACGCCGCTCTGCTTCGCTTGGCGAAGGCACGGCAGGGCGTCGGAAGACGAGAGATGAACGATGTGAACACGCGCGCCAAACTCTCGCGCCAGGCGGATCAGCATGGAAATGGCTTCGTTCTCCGCTTCCCGCGGCCGCGATTGAAGCCAGGTGGAATAACGCGTCGCCCGCAACGTATGCACGATCTCCGCAGCGCGTTCGATCGGACCACGATCTTCGGCATGCACCAGCAGCGGCGCGCCGATAGAAACCAGTACAGGCAGGGCCTGGCGCAAATCTTGCTCGCTGACATGCGGAAACTCTTCGACCCCGGACGGTACCAGGAAGCACTTGAATCCGAATACGCCGACGTCGAACAGAGCTCGTAATTCGGCCGCATTACCCGGAACGACACCACCCCAGAAGCCCGTGTCAACCGTCAACTGGCCTTTCGCGCTGGCGCATTTTGCGCGGAATGCCTCAACCGAAGTCGTCGAAGGAATGCTGTTGAGGGGCATTTCCACCAGTGTGGTCACCCCGCCCGCGGCTGCCGCCCGCGTGGCTGACGCGAATCCTTCCCAATCGGTTCGCCCGGGTTCATTGATGTGAACGTGCGTATCCACCAGGCCGGGCATGACAACGGCTTCACCAGCGTCATGCACCGGGCAATCATGGGTGACCGCGTCATACTCAGCGATCGCGCTGATCACGCCATCGCGCACGGCGATGGCGGCGGGGCGCACGGCGTCGCCGATGATTACCCGGCGGGACCAGATGATGAGATCCGGGATCATGCTGGTGCGGCCGCGGGCAGGCCGAGGCTGAGCAGAAATTCTTCGAGCAGATTCTGCGCCACGCGAAGGCGATAATGCGCGGTGGAGCGCATATCGTCAATTGGCGATATCTCGTCGGCCAGCTGCTCCCTGGCAGCTCGGATGGTTGCAGCATTGACCGTATCGCGAAGAACGGCTTCGGTCCCGCTGCAACGCAGAACTGTCGGGGCCACGCTGCCCAGCGCGATGCGTACGTCGGCGATGCGGTCACCGTTCACCAGCGCAGCGGCGGCGAAGCACACCTTGGAGATGGCCTGCGCTTTGCGCGTCCCCACCTTGCGGTAATACTGCCGCCAGCTTGCCTTGGTGCGCGGCAGGCGGATGCGGCGGATGAGCTCGTCCGGGCGCATGACCATCTTCTTATATCCGGTGTGGAAACCGGCGTACGGCACCCAGCGAGTTTCACGCGCAGAGACGAGTTCGATTTC
>DASRHE010000003.1:0-103055 GCA_035650595.1 Occallatibacter sp.
GCAGAGGTTGGATGCGCACTCCTGCATACATCAGTGTTCCCGGAGAGCCGGATGCATAACGAAAGGTGCACGTCCGGTTCGGAGGGCGGGCATCAGAACCCGACGGCAGCAATGCCGCGCGGCGCTGATGCTCGACCCTACAACTCGTAAATGCTCACGCTGATGGGTGGGAACTGCACAGTCTCTGGAAAACTTGCCAGCTCGGTCTCAACGATCTTGACCGCGGGTTCCTTACCTGCTTCATTGGCGGAGTTCACGCTCGGCGGCGCAATCTGGTACAGCCTTCCACGCTCGCGCAGCTTAACTCCGCTGATCCTCGGAGTAAGATCGTGCGCTTCTTCCGTAGGATTCACAACCGATATGAGAATTCTTCTTCGGTCACTTGAAAACGCCGCCAGAACATCGAGAGGATAAGTCGGGCTTCCAGTGGGCGTGGGACCCTTATCGACGAAATTTGTGCCCGGTACTTGTTGCTGGGGCGAATCCCCGTCGACGGCCATCGGACTCGCTTCGAGAAAGTGCGTCTGCATCAACTTCATGACCACTCCCTCAGCCGGAAGACCCACAGCATCGCCGGTGATATCGGTCAACAGCCGTAGTCCCCCGGTGGCGCAACTGGCCGTGATCTTAGCGGAGTGCCGGAACATCTCGTGGAAGCATAGCGCGTATGAGAGCGGCACAAGCATACCCGGCAACGGATGATTCTGGCCGTCGGTTGAGCGTGGACGATTGCCCCATTCATCGAAGATGAATTTAATGTTCCGCTCTTTCAGCCACGGCATCCTCTCAACGTACTTGTCCCAGCAATCGAAGGCTCCGCCGATGCGGTTCGCCAGTCTTCGAGTCCTGAATTGCAGAGGATCCTGGGCATCCACATAAAGCTGCTTCTCTTCGTTAAAGGCCAGGTTGGGATAGGCGTACGTGTGCTCGGAGAGGTTGTCGATGTTGTCGGCACACTTCTTCAACAGCCATTCATCCCAATCGTAGATCGATCCGAACGCGTAGGGTAGGCGTTCAGTGATCGCCGGCTCCCAGATACTCGGGAAGAAGTTGCCCTTCTTCTCCGCGCCGCCGACAGACTTCTCACAGATGCTGGCTCCGCTTACCGTGACCTTGATGCTCGGATCAATCGCCTTCATGGCTTCGACAATGTAATTGTGCTTGACCCAATATTGGTCGAGCGACATGTGACCGTACTGCCATGGACCATACATCTCGTTGCCGATCGTCCAGTAGCGAACGTTGAAGGGCTCGGGATGACCATTGTCCGCGCGCATCTTCCCCATGCGCGTCTCGATAGAGCCGTTGCAGTACTCGACCTGCTCGGCCGCCTCGCGCGCCGAGCCGAATCCGCTGTCGATCGCCAGGTCAGGCTCAGCCCCGACCAGCCGACATAGCGCAATGAACTCGTGAAGACCGACATCGTTCGACTCCACCCGGTCGGACCACATTGGTTGCAGGCGCGGCGGGCGCCTGTCGCGATCGCCGAGCCCATCGCGGTAATCGTACGCGGAAACAAAGTTCCCGCCGGGCCATTTGAACATTTTGAAGCCTGTTTCCTTGAAGAGCCGAATCATCCCCGCGTGAAATCCGTGCACATTGTCGGCGGACATCAGAGATACCGCGCCGATGTGAAATGCGCCTGTTCCGACGCCCAGGACTTCGAGGCTGGCTTCTTCTGTCTCAGCCCGGGGAGTAAATTTCAGCGGAAAAATCTGGTACTGCTGCGCGAGCGGGGGGATGGTAATGGATTGCGAGTCAGCGGGGCCCGGTCCCCAGGCCAAGCGAACTGTAACCTTGGTGTCGGTATTGCCTGCAAGAACCACCCGGCCTTCATAGGTTTTATTCCCTCCGACTCGCAGCCTGGATTGTCGAATGCCGCGCGGCTCAGAGGAATCGAGCTTCACTCGCGGGCTATGCTTGCCGACGAAGGGCCGCTCGGTATCCATTTCCACCGTTCCCTCCGGCCCAACCGGCTTAAACGGCTCGCCAAAGAAGCGCCGGAAAAACGGATTCGCCGGCACCGGTGTCGGCGCGCTGGTAATCGCGTTGGCAAATTTCCGGTCGGTCAGGATCTCGGCCCACACTTGCGTCGTCGCGGGCTCCATATAACCGCCAAAAATCATCGGGTTAATCGGCGCGCCGCTCTTCGTCGCATCGATCGTCGCCTGGATCTTTCCGGCCGGAGCGGCCAAGGCTTTTATTTGCTGCTGCAATATCGCGGCTTCAGCGACCGACAGTGCGATAAATTCGCGCCTGTTCATTGGCATCGTTTCTCCTCGAATTCTTCCTTCAAGAACTGATTTTCAGGTCCGGCGGGCGGTACTTGGATGCTTCGGTCAACAATATTACTCGCAGACATATGGCCAAACACTAACCTGCTGCCGTTCAGTGCCCGGATTCCGGAGCTTGCTATCAACTACCGCGGATCGATGGAGCGCGGATCTGTCATGGTGGTCAGATCCGTGAACGGGCCAGCCAGGCGTTCCGTGGCAGCAACTGTGTGACCATAAAAATCGACATCAATGTTGCTGTACACCGGCAGCGGCTTGATCTCGCCTTTCGTCGTCATCTTCAATGTAAGAGAGTCGAGGTCGAGCGTCGCCGTAATCTCAACCGTTGTTCCGTTCTTGTCCCAACCGTGCTGCTCGCGCCAGGATTCGAGATTGTCCCATTCCGGCGGTTCCGGGAATTTGACCCGCAAATAAGGCTGCATGAATTGCGGGCCGCCCGATGCATGCCCATAGACGTTTCCATCTGCGTCGTTGCGCTGATTATTGAACTCGATCGCGGACCGGCCGATTCCCGAGAAGACATTGTCGTACACTCTCAAGTCGTGCACATCGTTGGTGTGACCCATAATCGGCCGTGGGCCGTTAATGCCTGACACGGTATCGACACAGACAGTGGCGCAATCGAGAAAGAGGTTGTAGGCGATGATCACGTGATTGGTGTCGCGGATGAGAATCCCGCCGGTGAGGTGATCGAAGATATTGTTATCGATCTCGTTGAGCGCATCGCTACCCTCGATATGAATGGCATGAGGGTTCACATCGCCCGGAATGTCCGCGAATACATTACCGGTAATACGGTCGTTGCGGTTGCCGATATCGAGCCATATGCCATTGGCGTGGCGGATGTGGCGGACGACATTGTTGCGGAAGAGCAGATTGCGGGTGACATGCATCTTGGCGCCGCCGGACTCCGACATCCGCGCGGCGTCCTGCCAGCCGATCCATTCGAACAGGTTCCTTTCCACCAGCACGTTCTGCGGCCCGCCGGTTCCACCCAGTCCCTCAATGCCGCAATAGCGGAAGGTGTTGTGGCGGACAATGTCGAAGCCGACTGGCTCGGGCGAACGCGCAGCCGCCCAGTCGATATTGCCAATATCTAGTCCGATGCTGTTGGCCCACTCGAAGGTGTCGTCTTCGAAGATGAAGTGATTGCCGTGATTCGTGGATACAAGACCCCTCTGCGGGTTAGGGAAGCTGTTCCCCGCATACTCGAACGTAATCCCCTTTACGCGGATATAGGACTGGTAGGGTTTAACCGGAGAAAAAACCGACTCCTGATTCGTAATCTCAATGACGTGTTTGGCGGGATCATCATCGTTCGCCAGACGGATGTGCAGTGTGAGGCCGTCGGACTCAACCCAAACTTTGCCCGCATACGGCGAGAACTCCTGGAAAAGTGGCGCCCAGTGAATGTCGCTGAAGAAATTCAGCGATCGCGGCGAGGGACCGGCCAGCGCCGACGGCGATTCGACTGGCTCCAGCGGCTTGCCGTCGACAAAGACCAGACCGCGCCGGCGGAAATAATTCCACATGTTGTCCTTGGCATAGTTGATCCAGTAGCGATCGTCGGTCACATTATCTAGCGCGAACGGATTGTAGCCGCTTGGAAAAAGCCCGGGACCGAGATGCAGCTCCCAGGCTTTGACCGGCTGGTGCGTCTCGGTATCGAGACCGATATTCCAGCCTTCGCTCGGTTGCCATCCTGTGACTACAAGAGCTCCTTTCACCACCACGCTTGCGCCCGGCGCGGCCTCGTAGCTGATCATCGTGTCCGGGCCGGTGCCGCCACGGGCCGGATGAATGGCCTCTCGATACACTCCCGATTCGATCACGACGCGCTCGCCGGGTTGGAGGACTTGAGCCGCATGGTTAATGGTTCGAAAGGGGTGGTCGTGACTGCCTGGGCCATTGTCGTCAGCATTTTTCGCATTGCAATCCACATAGTAGATCTGGGTGAAATGCAGCGGCTTCTCCCAAATCGGAAATTCGGTACCGTCAGGCAATCGCGAGCTATCGGCAAATGCCCCGGCGGAACCAAGGACTAGGGCGAGAGCACAAAAGAACGCAGGTTTCATCAAGGTCAATCTCCATTCGTGAGTCGCCGATACAGGTTCGGATCGAATTCTTCGAGCCCGGTAATTCCATGCAGATGGTTGGCGGAAACCCATGGCAGCCAGCTGCGATGCGATCCAAAACCTCTGCGCCCAGGTCCCATTCCCCAGTTTTCCTGCTGCCAGCCGGGTCCATCCAAATCGTACGTGCGTCCGGGCAGCGCCAGCATGCTCTTGATATCGAACAGGAGAATGCGCGCAACAGCCAGGTACTGCTCGTCGTGAGTGTCCTCATACAATTCGGCGAACTGCGGTACAGCCCAATCCAGATATTCGTCCACACCTCCCGGCCCGCGAGCAGAAATCCCCTGGACCCCACTGTCGGCACGCCGCGCTTCCACTGCAGTTGCGCCTCGTCCGCGCCAATCGGCATGGGCACGTTCCAGATCCAGATCCAGCTTTCGGTGTAATCGCCAGCCGTCTCGGCGCGCTCTAGCCACTTCGTCTCCTTGGTGGCTTCATAGAGCGCAAGAAAGGCCTCGAGCGATAACATACCGGCTTCCTTGTCCACGACGTTCGGATTGTCGGTCGTGCCGCCGACAAACACTCCGTGACTTCCGAAGTTGTCCCACACCTATTCGCCGGCACGGATAGCTTCATTCGTGATTTCATCGTGTGTACCGCCCGTCTCAGCTCAGCCGAGAGTCGAGACCCTCGCGGTTATGAGAATCTGACGGCGTATCTCGTGAACGCGCTCCCTTATACAAACTCTGTCCGGCGGATGTCAACACCACAAATTGCCAGTAGTAAAGCAATTTATTTCTGCTTTGAAGTGTACGCGTCGGCCACCCCGAACTCGGCTCCGTATCGGGCTGATGAGCAAGGTTATTTGCTGCAGCAAGATGAATGGAACGTAGTCCTTTCATTTATCTGCATGCAGGATTTCCGGACTCAGAGGCACAGATCAATCGCTTTACAAGTGCACGTTTGCACGATAGGCTTCATGTTCGAAAGAGCCGATTGGCTTTCTCTGCAAATTTGCGGTGTCAGACCATTGCATCCTGTCAGGGGAAAGATGACCTTCAGGCGCAAGCAGGAGGCTTATCGCGGTTATGTCTAGAGGCCCAGGCAAACTGCGGATCGCTCGGATCCGCAGACACAACGGCAGGAGGTTCGTCTTCGTGTTTTTCAAACACGCTTTTCTGGTGGCCGCGGCTGCCGGAGTTCTGGCCTCTCTGCAAAACAGCGCTGAAGCTCAGCTAGTGCAGGAACCTGCTCCGACAAGCCCAGCTCCGTTCGTCAGTACGATCTTTGGCGACAATATGGTGTTGCAACGCAACAAGGAAGACCGGATATGGGGCTGGTCCGATCCTGGCGACAAGATCACCGTCCAGATTGGCGAAACGACGGCCTCGGCCGTGGCAGGCCCCGACCGCCGCTGGCAAGTTTCCTTCCAGGCGCCTCCCACAGGCGGTCCCTACACGGCGAAGATTGCGGGGCATAGTCAGACCGTCGAGTTTCACAACGTGCTGGTTGGCGACGTATGGCTGTGTGGCGGGCAATCGAATATGGAGTTTGCGATGCGCGGCGTACTCAACGCCGATGAAGAGATTCAGAAGGCAAACTATCCCGAGATTCGTTTCTTCACGGTTGCGCAACACGCAGCGTACCGGCCCACAAACGTGGTGAACGGCCATTGGCAAGCGGTGTCACCGCAAACCGCCGCAAGTCTTTCGGCGGTCGCGTATTACTTTGCGCGACGCGTCCAACAGGACCTCCACATCCCCATCGGGCTCGTAGTGGATTGCGTGGGCGGAACACCTGCGGAGACATGGATGAGCGAGGAGGCGCTACGCAAAATCGGCGGCCTGGACGTCCCGCTCGGCTACTTGCACAAGCTGGCAGACGAAAACGCACCCGAATATGGGAATTACATCACGCATTGGTATGAAGAGTACGATACCGGACTGAAAGAGCACTGGTCCGATCTCGCGCTCGATGATTCGAATTGGAAGGCCGTCGACATTATGAACGGGTGGGGCCCACTCGCCGTTGGCGATATCCCTTCCGTGGTTTGGTTCCGAAAAGAGATCACGCTACCTGACCCGCTCCCGGCCGGCCGCTCCATGTTGTTCCTCGGCGTTGTCGACCGCATGGATTCCGTGTGGATCAATGGCACGTATGTCGGCGGCAGCGCGTGGGTCGAGAATCCTCGCCACTATTTTCTGCGCGACGTTCTCAAGCCGGGGAAGAACGAAATCGCAATTCGCATTCTTAGGTTGAGATCGGATGGAGGCTTCATGAGCAAGCCTTCCGACCTGCACCTGGTGCTTGGGGACAATAGCAGCATCCCGCTTGCAGGGGAGTGGAAAGCCAAAGTCAGCGTCGACGCGCGTCCTCCGCATCCCCTGCCTGTCTCGTATGAGAACTGGCCGGTAATTCCGTCTGTTCTGTACAAGGGCATGCTGGAGCCTATCGGTTCGCTCTCAATCACCGGCGCCATTTGGTACCAAGGCGAGGCCAACGCCAAGCGTGGCTACGAGTACCGCAAAGTTCTGCCCGCGATGATCGCGGATTGGCGCGAGCTTTTCAAGGAGGGCGATTTCCCCTTTTACATCGTCAGCCTGCCTTTCAACGGGCAGCGCAGTTCCACGCCCGTCGACGATGGCTGGGCCGAAATCCGGGAGTCGCAGGCAATCACCGCAAAAGAAGTTCCCAACACCTGCCTTGCGATCACTGTCGATACCGGCGACGCCGATTCAGTACATCCGCGCGTGAAGCAACCGGTAGGCGACCGCCTCGCCCTTTGCGCACTGGGGCAGTATTACGGAGAGAAGGTTGCCTATCAGGGCCCCACCCTCGCTTCATGGGACCACCTGAACGGAGCGATCCGTTTGCATTTCGAGCATATCGAGGGTGGCCTAGTGATGAACTACCAGCCCGATGCATTTCAGATAGCCGGAGCCGATCACAAGTGGTACTGGGCCGACGCGCACGCATTTGGCGATGCGGTGCTCGTCTCTACCAGCCTGGTGCAGAATCCGGTTGCGGTGCGGTATGACTGGCAGTCCAATCCTCCCGCCATTCTGTTCAACAAGGCGGGCTTGCCGGCCGGCCCATTCCGGACCGACGACTGGACCGGCGTGACCGAAGACGCCCGACCGTATTGACTCCGGAGAGATCAAGGCGATGAACCAACATTTAATCACGTGCGCAGCCGGATTTCGGATCGTTCGATCATGCCTGTTGCTCGGCCTGCAGACCTCAGCCCTCGCCATCGCATCCGGGCAGTCAAGGCGCGCGCATGAACCAGGGACGCCTGCAGAGCCTCACAGGTGACGGCTCATTTGGAAGTGGAGCCGCAGCAGTTCTCCGGAACCACTGTTCAGACCCGGTCATTACTCATTGCGCCGGTGGCAATGTGTAGTACTCATAGATGTTCTTCCAGGTGAAGTCGGCACCGGGTTGGACATCGACGGCAACATAATTCTCAACGGCAATCACGGTGCGAATTGACCAAAGGAATTCCCTGAGGAGCGGGCGATCGCCGCTGATCCTCACTCCCGCGCCCTTTTTCTTGTTCATGATCGTGATCCGGTTATCTTTCGGGCTGTCACTGAATCCGCGCATGTAGACGACCGCCTGCTCGTCGTCCTTGAGCACTTTATGGTAGACGACTTCGTTGCCCTCGGCTTCGGCGAGTTCGCTATTCCGTTGGGGAGCCGCCTGAATCTGGAACGGCACGCTGACCTGGTAGTCGGGCCCGGGGGGCTGATGGTCGATCGTTGTGAAGTTATGGGCGTAGACGTCGCTCACGATTTCGCGCTGCCCGGTATTTTTCAGGCTGCTCTCAATCACCATCTCCGGTTTACCCCTGGTAAGCCGCACGACTTTGAGGTAGACGTAGGCATAGCCCAGGTCCGGAGCGGAGAGCACCTGCTGGAATTCGATCCGATCCTTGTGTTTCCTGACCGTCCATTTGCCGGGGTCCAGAACCTGATAAGGGAAAAAGCGGTTGTAGGTTCCATCCTCTTTGCGCAGTACGCCGACTCCAATCTTGATGAACTTCCCGCCGGGCTTGGCGCTGTCCCAGCCCAAAGGGGTCTGGAATTCGTACACCGGCCCTTCGAGTGCACCGCAAGATCCGTTGACAATTTGCGGTCCCCGGAAGACGAAGTTGATGACCTTCGGATCGACGATGTCAAACCAGGGTTCATAGAAACTGTGCCCCTTGTATTGGAGGCTGGATATGTCTCCTGACCAGTCAAAGCGAGTGGACCGGTAGAAGCCAGTCTCGGCGTCCGGCAGATAGAGCTTCGCCGTGATTTGCCCGTTCGATATCTCAGCCTGCGGAAAATCTGCGGCAAGGCCTGGCGCAGGGCTGACAAAGAAGCTCAGCAATAAAGCCAGGGCAGGGCGCGCCTTCGACGTCCGCGCCATCGAACTCGGAGATTTCGCGATGCCCCGAGCCTGGAAATGCTCCCTCATGGACATGTTGTGTATTCCTCGAAGTTCAAAAGCGCATCTCCATTGGTCCGGTAAGGACTGCTTCGTGTTCTCACATGCTATCGGTGAGCAATACCAATTAACGCTGGTCAAGCAAAGTATTCTCGATGAGCCCTCCGACTCTGGCATGCACTTCGGATGCTATCCACAACTGGCGTTTTTCTTCGCTTTGGTAGGTGAGCTGAAAACGGAGGTTGATGTTGTCAGCCGGAGCCGGACCTCCTTGAATCACCTTGCGCAGGCGGACGATCCTCACATCGATGCAGCCGTTATAGAGCCTTGAACGAGGCAGGACTATAGTTTTCCGGTGGTGGGACTGTCAAGAGCTCGTGCGCAAGAATCGCATCATCCATTGCGCTATACGCAATGGATGCATTCACAATTCTCACTGACGTCATGTATCGTTTACGCGAAACGGTGCGAGGCAAAACTGGAACTCCGGAGGATGGACGTGGCGAAGGCCAAGGTCATCAACCATCGGACCAGATCGCGTGATGATGAGCGCCGATCTGCCCAGCAATGTGCCCGTTGAAATAGCTAAGTGTCGGGCATTGCAGCTCGAACTGCAGGCATGCGAGCAGGTGATGGGTGGAACAGCGATTGACGTCTTCAATGGCCCGGTGAAAAATCTCAACCCGGCTCTCCTGCAAAGAGAAATGCATGTGGGTCGGCGTCGATTCGTAATTTTTGCTGACTGTCGGGAGAGGAATCATCAAGCCATGATGTGGTTCAGGCGTATCTGCGTTTCACTGCAAGTGCTAGTTCTGGCGGTCAGCGCGGCTTCGACGATTGCGCAGACACAAATGGACCTCCCCGCCGGCCCTGGACGCCAGGTGCTCGAGCGCATGTGCACGCGATGCCATACCTTGACTGATATCACCAGGCAGCGCAGAAATGCGCGGCAGTGGTCGGATACCGTGCGCGACATGATCTCCCGTGGCGCGGTGGGCAGCGATGCTGAGGTCAAAGAACTGATCGCTTATCTCGCCGCCCATTTCGGCCAAGGAGAGGCCGCACCCGCGGATTCCAGCTCGGCAACCGGAAAGGTGACAGCGACGAGTCCTGCTGCTCTCTCTGTTCCGGCCGCTGTGGAAGATGCCTGGCCCGACCCTGCAGCCGGAGTGACTCCTGAGCGCCTCATCCATGCCGACGCGGAGCCGGAGAACTGGCTCACCTTCGCTGGATCGTATCGCAGCCAGCACCATAGCCTGCTGAAGGAGATCACCCCTTACAACGCGCACAATCTCGAACTGAAGTGGATCTTCCAGGCGCGCTGGCTTGATCCCTACGAAACCACTCCTTTGGCCGTGAACGGCGTTCTTTACACCATGCAGGGAGATGACGTGGTCGCCTTGGACGGTACCACAGGTCGCCTGTTCTGGATCTTTCGATATACCCCTCAAGTGCAGCACGGCTTGTGCTGCGGGCTGATCAGCCGCGGGCTCGCCATACTCGGCAACACGCTGTACATGGCGGCTCTGGACGATCGCCTGATCGCGCTCGACGCAAAGACCGGAACCCTGCTTTGGAACGTGAAGGTGGCCGATAACGCCGAGGGCTACACCATGACCATCGCGCCACTGGCAGTACACGGCGAGGTGATTGTGGGCGGGGCCGGCGGAGAGTATGGCGCTCGCGGGTTTATTGCGGCCTACGACGCACACTACGGAAAACTGCTCTGGCGTTTCAATTCCACCGCTGGCCCGGGAGAGCCTGGCCACGAAACCTGGGGCGGCGACTCATGGAGGCACGGAGGCGGATCCGTATGGCTCACCGGTTCCTACGATCCGGACACAAATCTTCTCTTTTGGGGAATCGGCAATCCAGGGCCGGATTACAACGGCGATGTTCGCCCTGGCGACAACCTCTATACCTGCTCCATGGTTGCCCTCGATGCCAGCACCGGCAAGCTGAAGTGGTACTACCAGGCCAACCCGCACAACGAGTTCGATTGGGATGCCGTTCAAACTCCGGTGCTGGCCACCATCAACTGGGAAGGCGAGCCCCGCAAGGTCGTCCTGTGGGCCGACCGCAACGGCTTCTACTACGTGCTCGACCGCATGACGGGAAAGTTCCTGCTCGGAAAAGCCTTCGTCAATCAGACATGGAACGATGGCTTTACCGCTCAAGGACGTCCAATCTTGAAACCGTCGGCGAAATCCAGCACCACCGGGACCATGATCCACCCCGATAACCAGGGAGGCACCAATTGGTTCGCTCCTTCGTTCGATCCCGAGACAGGTCTCTTCTACGTGAATGCCCGCGAAAATTATTCCACTCTCTTCGTCAAGGGTGACGTGAAAGAGTATGAGAACGGAGACCGCTACGACGGCCGCGGTCAAAATCGTAGTGAAAGAACGCCGATGGCGGTCGGCGCCGACGATGACGAGTACGCCGCGGTGAGAGCCCTCGATCCCCAAACGGGGACACTCCGCTGGCAGTACAAACTGGATTGGGGAAACAGCCTTCATACTTTTTACGGATGGCAGACTACTGCTGGCGCAGCAGGCATCCTCACCACTGCTGGAGGCGTCTTGTTCACCGGCGGACGCGAGGGCTACTTTGTCGCTCTCGACGCCCGCAGCGGCACCCTGCTCTGGAAAGCTGATCTGGGAGGGCCGATGATCATGAATCCCATGACCTACGCCATTGACGGCAAACAATACATCGCCATCAATGCTGGTAACTGTCTTTTCGTTTTCGGATTGCGCTGAAAGGCAGCCGGACAGGCTGCTTCGTTTGAGGAGTGACTACGATGCGAGGACCGGTTTTAGCCCCATACTTGCTTCTGACCGCCGCCACGGCTACAGCTGCGCTCGGATTGGGACAGAGCCGTCCGTCGGGCTCCAATTCGATCGCTGGAAATCCGACAACGGGAAAATCGATCTTTGAAGGGCCCGGAAACTGTCTTTCCTGTCATCGGGTGGGTGCGTCGGGTTCGATCGAGGCTCCGAACCTGAGCAACATCGGTGCACAACTCTCCCCGGATCGCCTGCGGCAGTGGCTGCTGAACCCGCCACAAAAAGTCGAGTCTCTGAATCTCCTTTACGAGATTGTCATGCGCGGCGGAAAAACAATCCGAGGGAAGCTACTCAATCAAGACCCATTCAGTTTGCAAATGCTGGATTCCAGTGGTCAGCTCGTGGCATTTTCGCGTTCCGAGGTGCAAGAAGGCCACTTTGTCGCTCCGCCTCCGATGCCGTCCTACCAGGGAAAGCTCACCGACACAAAGATCGATGATCTAGTGGCCTACCTGACGTCATTGCGCGTGCCCGAAAATCAGTAGTCTCGGGGAGGCCAACCGCGAACACCAAGAGCTTGCGTAGCCGTGTTGAGTCGGAAGCATCACACAGGTTGACCTTACCGAGCAAAATCGGGCGACGTTCGGCGAATCTCAGTTCGCGTCCCCAACCAGATTTGGCATCGGCCCACTCCTGCGGTTCGAACGCGAATGTTCGAATGGCGAGTCGAGGAGGGCTAGTCAGCGACACCGGCGAACTGGTGAGCTTTGGTGATCGCCGACCTGACCTAATGGGATGGCCTTCTACTCGTTCTGGCGAGCTTGTTCGCCTCTGCGCGGCGACTCCATCTCATTACGTGAGTCCGCTGCAGCTCTAGAGTCCAGTTCTCGCGAAGACCCGCCCGCCCCTCATGACTGTTGGTTCCGAAGATCGGCCCTCGGATCAACCTGCCAGATCGGTTTTGCACTGGGATTTGCAAGCGGACCCGGAACTCTGCTTTCGCCAGTAACGATCCCGAGAATATCGCGCTCAATATGGTTCACGACCGCAACCTTCGGTAGGGGTTGGCTGCTGGTTATCGTCAATTGCAAAGTGACAGGGTTGAAGTCGATTTGTGCATCAGCCACAATGGAGTTCTTATCCCAGCTGTGCGCCTCGCGCCATTCGGCAAGGTCCATGTAGGCCTTCGAGTCGCCCTGATAGAAGCCCTGGAACTCTGCCGGCATTCCCACGTAGACGTTATCGTTCGCCTCGTTGTTGGTGTTGAGGAAGATAATGGCCGATTTGCCGCACCTTGCGAAGATATTGTTTGAGACGATGTTGTCCACTGCCGTTCCACTGCCCCTGCGATCCGGCCGGGTGATGGCAAAGATGCCGGAATTATCGCATTTTCCTATGAGATTCTGGGCAATGATCAGTTTGTCGGTTGCGTTGTCGAAGATCCCCGATCCCGCGCATCCCCTTTGACCCGGCGTCCCCGGCTCGGCGTTCCGAACATCCCAGATGATGTTATTGTCGATCTGGTTCTGCGCCGTGTTCATCTCCATGTGAACTGCAGCGCCGACGGTCACGGTATCGGCAAAGATGTTGCCGGTAAGACGGCAATTGACGTTGCCACTGTCGAACCAGACAGCATTTGCATGGCGGATGTGGCGGACAATATTGCGGCGGAAGAGCATGTTGTGCGCCCGGTGGAACTTGGCCCCCGCGGCTTCCCAGCCGCGTTCGGCGTCGGCCCAGCCGCACCACTCGATGAGGTTATCTTCGATAAGAGTGTCGCTGGTTCCCATGCCGCCGATACCTTCTACGCCGCAATAGCGGAAAGTGTTGCGGCGCAAAATCTGCGACGCGCCTGCGTTCTTGGCAAAACCCGCATCACTGTCTCTGCCAATCGAAATCCCCATGCCGTTCGCCCATTCAAAAGTACTGTCCTCGACGATCCAGTGATCGCCGCCGGCGAGGGAAACCATCCCGTACTGAGGAAACGGATACTCATTGCCCACATGCTGAAAGGTAATTCCCTTCACTCGGATATACCCGATTCCGCTCTCAGCTGGAATGAATGTGTGCTGCCGAGTGGTGACTTCGATGATGTGATCTGCCGGCGTTCCAGATTCCAGACGAACATGAATCGCGGTTCCTGAATCATTGACCCAGACGCGGGCGTTCGGAGAGCCGCCAACTTCCTGCATGATGGGGCCGCCGCGCCGACGTGCAGGCAGTCCGTTTTGAGGCTGCGCAGGCACAGTGAAATCCGGCATTGGCTGCAGGTGCGGCAACGCCAGTTCCCGCTGCTGTTCCACAGGTTCCAGCGGCTTGCCATCGACGAATACCAGCCCCCGCCGCCGGACGTACGGCCCCATGTCGACGACCTTGGAATCAAGCCATTCCCATTGGCCCATCAGACTCGGCAGTGCAAATGGATTGTAAGCATCGGGAAACATCGAGCCTTTGAATTCATATCGCCACGCGGTGACCGCAGGTGCCTGATTGTTTTGGCCGAATCCAGGAAAACCCGCCGAGATTGTCTCTTGCACCCACCCCTCCCTCAGCACCTCAGAACCCTTGATGTAGACCTGCGCCCCCGGAGCAGCTTCATAGCTGATCATTTGTGTCGGGCTCGTGCCCCCCCGCGCCGGGCGCACGCATTCGCGATACGTCCCCGAGGCGATCACTACGCGTTCACCGGGCTGGAGCAGCTGTGCAGCTTTATTGATGGTGCGGAAGGGGCGTGCCTGTGTACCGTGACCATTGTCGTCGGACTTAGGGTTGTTATTGTCAACGAAGTAAGTTTTGGTGAATTTCAGCGGTTGTTCCCAATGAGCAAATGCTTTGCCGTCAGGCAATAGCGAGTCGGATGATGCATCAGCATCAGTCGCGCTTTGAGCCGCGGCTATGAATGCGCGCTTACCCAGGCTGGCAACTGCTCCGACCGATGCTGCGTACTGGAGAAAGCGGCGGCGATCGATTGGATGAAAGCATCTTCCGATCGCGGATGTGCTGGAGTTTGACGTGGACTGCTCTGGTTCTGATCCCATGATGATCCCTCTTAATCTCTTGAGTATGGACAGCGTTGAACAGCCGCACAAAGCGGTACAGCGGCGGCCAGGCTCCACGCCTCGGATAATGCTCTCTGTCGCCGGCTACTCATTTTATGTGAATGGGCGCTGGGCATGTAACGCGTCCCCGATGCCGTAATGTACGAAGGTGTTTCCTTCGGTCGAATATCTCTCAATCTCATTCGACTTTGTCGGCAGATAAAACGACCGTCCCATCCCGGTCTTCTCGTACGTGGCTGCGATTGTTGCGTGACATGTGCCGCAAACCTCGGGACCCACATACGTCGGTGCGGGTTGGTTCTTTCCAGAGTTAGAGGCCGGATTGTGGGCGGCTACCAAGCCGTGCCTCGGGCAATCAAGGTTATCTACATATCGCGCTGCAAAGCCCATGGCAAACAGAATGACCCCAGCAAACATGAGAGCACGCATTGGACAGGACTTGAACGCCCTCTGCAGGAGAACCGCGGGCTCAGTTTGCCTGAAAAGAACCTCCTCGGCAAGTCACTCGCCAAGTCAGTCGAGATCTGGCCGGTGCAAAAGCCTGCCGCCCGAAAGGGCGGCAGGTACGACTTACTTCGCAGCTAGAACGAGAACCCGTCCAGGTATCTGGAAAAGTCTCGGGTTGTTGTACTGCGTTGATGTAGCCAAAAGTCGCTCTTCCCAGAGTTTGAACCGGGGATCCGAATTGTACTCGGTTGAATGCGTTGAAGGCTTCGACCCGGAATTCAAATGAAATTCTCTCGTGGATAGGTACGCTTTTGTACATTGCCAGATCCCAATTTGCAACTCCGGGTTGTCGCAGCTGATTGTCAGTTCGCGATTCGTTGCCGGAAGTGAATAGCGGTGGCACGACGAAGTACGACGTATTGAAATACGCGCTCGTCGAACCCGCACCTCCCAAACGGTTGTAGATCGAGCCACCGAACTTCTTGCCGCATCCAGGAACAACGTTGGGCCGTTGGCTGCCCTGGAAAGTGTAGGTTGCCAGGTTGTTCGGAGTCACTGTCAGGCCCAGAGGAAATCCTTCCTGGAAGGTCGTAATCCCGTTGAATCCCCATCCGCCGATCACCGCATCAGCAGCACTGTTCAAGCCATGCAACAGTAGCTGGCCTTTGCCAATCGGAAGCGGATATAGATAGCTCACAACCAATCTTTGCCGGGCGTCGAAGCTCGACAAGGCATAGTTGCTCAGCGGATTGTTCAAGTCTTGCCATCATCCTTGCTGACATGGAAGCTGGCGCGGGCCAAGTTGCCGCAGACTGGTTCGATTCCATGTACGAAGATGTCGCGGCCACGGGCGTTCGTTTTACTGCAGTAGGTGTCGTGACACCAGACCCAGCAAGCGTGGAAAGCATCCTGGCCTGGGCGAACCGACTTCAGGACAAGGTTGAATACGTGATCGTCGAGAATGCGACCAGTGCATTGTCGGATTTCACGTACTGGCACTCGACAAAACAGGCCAGCAAGTTTCGCGAAGCCTTCGCGCCAACAGTCCTACAAATGGAATTCCGCCTTGCCGAACTTGAAAACCCGCTTCGCCAGCATGGAATTCAGCTTGGTCAGGTCCCAGACCGCAAAGCCACAGTCGATGAATTGAAGCGCGCGTCTCTGGTCATGCGTGCGCAGAGCTATCGACGGCGGCTCTTCTCGGAATTCGACCGTGCGCGGGAGGTGTTTCTCCCGTGAATACAACTCCAGTTCCGTCAAACCTCGCAGTCATGCCCGGGGGAGAGCCGACGACGTTCGACTCTCTCGCCCGCCTTGTACCGGACGAATTACAGGCTGCTTATTATCGAGTGCTTGCTCATACCCGAGGGCTCAGCCCCGACGATGAAATGCTGCGCATCCTCGAAGCGATGGGCATCCTAACCTTGCTCACGCGCCATACTCCGAAGGATATTGCTGATGAGCGCGAACGCTTCCAGGAGTTGTTGGAGATTCATCGACAATTCTCAGATGAAGCCCAGCAGAAAATGCTTGGCTATGTCCACGAGCTGGAGTCGCGGATCGCCGATTTGCCAAGCGAGATTGAAGCTGGCCTCGACCCGAAGCAGATTGCCAAGATGCCTGGCGAGAGCCTGCGCCAGCATTTTCTCCAATGCGGTGTGCCAGACACAGTGAAGGCACTGCAAACCATCAGTGCAACCATGACGTGCGCACAGGATGAGCTTTCAAGTGCATTACACAAACTGACGGACTCGCATAGAGGCGTTGTGGCTCAGGTGGAACGCGCCAATCAAAGGGTGGAGTATTCGGTGGAAAGCCGAACAAAGACTTTGGATGCGTTTCTCCACGAGTGGAAGAGCGATCTACTGCGCATCTGGATTCCCATGGTGGCCGGGGCTTCACTACTCGTGGGCATGTTCGGCGGCATAGAAATTCAGGGCTGCCGCGATTCTGCTTCGCCGGTGAGTCAAACACAATCAGCAGTACCCGCGGTTACAGCTCCCCAACCAAAGGCAAGCGAAGGGGCCGCGGAAAGCCTAAACCAGCAGGTCCGTAGCCACGAGAGGGCAAATGCGAGCGTTCACCACGAACGATAAAAGACTGCCGCATCGACTCCCAGACTCTCAATTGACTTATACATCAATTTACTCTTGAAATTCGACCTAACTTGATGTATAAATCAATTTATGAGGACTCTTCAGGAACTCGGAGAGGCAGTTGCGGCGACTCGTCGCGACCTCGGGCTAAAGCAGAAGTCCGTGGCCGAGCAGGCCGGTATCACGCCGGAATCGCTTCTGCGTTTTGAGCGCGGGCAAGTCTCAGAATTCGGCTCTCGGAAGCTCCTTGCTGTGCTCGCCGTGCTCGGCATGGAAGTCTCATTTGTGAAGACCGGCATGTCTGGATCGCTCGATGAACTCCGGCGGGAGCGCGGCGGCGCATGAAACTCTCGGTCTACGTGCTCGGACGTGAAGTAGCGGTTCTGGAATCGGCCGGCGACTTCAAGAGCGTCCTTACATATTTGCCGAACACAGCCGTCGAGGACTTCGTCTCACTTACGATGCCTATCCGCACGGAGTCCTGGGTCTGGGATGATCAGCTTCCTCCCATATTCCAGATGAACCTGCCGGAGGGCTATCTGCTGCAGGTCCTGCAGGAGCAGTTCGGTCCCCATGTCGGCGCCAGTCCGCTCGCGCTCTTATCGGTCGTGGGCAGAAACATGGTGGGACGCATACAGGTGGCCGCAGCCGGTGCGCAGCTGAACGAACCTGCCAAGCCAGTTGAAGTTGCAGACCTGCTGCAGGGCGACAACTCGGAGGAGGCGTTTGCGGAATTGGTGCGACAGCACGCAACCAGCGGCGTCTCCGGCGTGCTGCCAAAGTTTCTCGATGCCCAGGAAGAAATGAAGCAAGAACCAACTACTACTGGCCGGCGACTCGGCCCGCATCAGAAAGCAACCCTTCTAACGCGCCGGCACATCATTAAAGGTTCTTCCGGCAGGCTGCCATTTGCAGCGCTGAATGAGTACCTGTGCATGCAGGTGCTGGCTAAAGTGCTTCCCAGCGCAAAGACAGAAGTGTCGCGTGACGGCAATGCTCTCGTCGTCTACCGCTTTGATGTAAACGACGAAGGACAGCCGTTGTGGGGAATGGAAGATTTCTGTGCTCTGCTAGGCCTGCGTCCTGCGCAGAAATATGAGACCACATGGGAGCGAATTGCGCGCGCCGTTCGCGATCACGTCCCCGGCAATCGCCAGTACGAAACCTTCCAGCATCTGGCAGCAATCCTGCTGCTAACGTATGCGCTGCGCAACGCGGACTGTCACGCGAAGAATATCGCTCTCCTGTATACATCGCGTGCGGATGTGCACCTGTCGCCTGCCTACGACTTCCTCACTACGAGCGTGTACGCTGGCTACCCAAACAACCCTCCGGGGATTTCCTTCGGCGGTAAGAAGACGTGGACGCCGGGGAAGAATCTGTCGAAGTTCATCGCCGCAACGTTCGGCATACCCCTTCGCGAACAATCCGAAATGGTCGAGCGCATCAGCGATTCAGTCGCGGATGTTGTTCCTCTGGTCCGAAAGAAAATGACGGATCTTTCTGAGTTCAAGGACACAGGCAAACGGATGCTGCTGGCATGGCAAGAGGGTGTAAACGGCCTGCGTGATCGCCGCGTGTATTCGGTCGGAGACTGGCCAGCCGACAAAGTTTTCGGCGGAATCTCCGATGTGCCACGGCTCGAATCGCCACGATCTTTGGTCGGTCGGTCGCCCCTGCTCGGCGGTCGATCCAAGGCGCCTAGAAACAAAACCTGAACCATCGAGCGAGATTCGCCGAGGAGAAGTTTCTGCCATTCTGCACATTCTCCTCGCCGGTTACTTTCGCTAACGGTAGTCCATTATCGACCCGGAGTTGAAGAGCTTCTATGGCAGAGTGGCCTTCTGATAGAAGCGAGACACGTCCCATCCGCCGGTTTGCAAAACCTTTCGAGCGTGGCCAAACGCGATCTGAAGTTGTCTTCTCACAATTGATGCGGGATCGAGCACCTTCGTCCTCGCGAGATTCTCGACTTTCAGACTTCGCGCGTCAAATCCTATCTCGGGATCGTTCTGGTGTCGGATCGACAGTCGGACGCAGGACCAATGGAACACCCGTTAGGATCGATTCTTCGTATTTCTGTGCAGTTTACTACTCGGGAGGCGGCTCGTGTCTTCCGACGGACCTCGTCTGTGGGCCGACAACGCGGCCGAATAGGACGCGAATGTCGTCGAACGACGTTCGACCTTCATTCGCGGACTTGTTTTTTGCGTTGCATCTCTAAGCCGTCGGGCTTAGGGATGGTGTCTCTTACAGCGGCATCGTTGTCTTATTGACTTCGTGCCCAAGAGAAACGTCTAGGAGGCACAGACGTAACCGTTCGGCTGATTGTTGTCGAATTGCGCTGTGCACCACGGTTCAGCGCGCGGGGTATCGAGGATGCGGTTCCCCCGCGCACTCGCCTATGATGCACCGCCTGATTACTGACTCACCGGCTGAGCCGTAGAGCCGTATGTAGAGTCTCTTTTGGTCGTATCAGTGCAAAATGCGATTTCAGTGCGGCCGAGGTTGCAGTGGGAGCTTGATTCTCAAACGTGCCGGTGGCAAGTTGATTCCCGTCGGTCTCGACAAAAACCGCGGTGGAATCATCAATTACATAGAAGGCCAGATTGAGCGCGCCGATCATGGAGTTGTTACTTGTCTGCAATTCTGGGAAAGAGGCGGTCCCCCTGCCGTTTGAATCTATTGAGTAGCTGCCGCTCCCGAGATTGAATCCCGACATAGTCCAGCCGAAATTGTTCACATCGTACAGGCCCGCCATGTTGTTGGTGGTGTTGGTCGAGAACTCGGAGATCAGATCGACTTCGCCATTTCCATTCACACCCGAAAGATTCAGTCCGTACCCCTGCGTTTGTGGAATGGAGGTTGCGGTCTGTATGTACATGTTCCCGCCTGATATCCCTGGCGTGTTACCTGCGCCGTTATCTGTTTCGAGAAGCATGACGCCGCCATTGTACGGATAAGCTGCAAAGGTATAGTTGCCGGTCCCGAGACTGTTGTTGACGAAATAGCCGTTGTAGATGCCGTTCAATGTAAGGGCTGTTCGTGGACCGTCTGAAGTGAATGCGCCATGAATGCTGGGCGCCTGCGACACGTAGCCATCGTCGTTGACGTCTTCAAGGCCTCCGGTGATCTGGCTCGATCCGTCAGAGGTAAGCTGCCCTGCGGCGGCAAACGATCCTGCCGCTGTCTCTTCACCCGCTAAATTAAACACAAGCGGGCCGGACGGGAATGCAGTATGGCCGGTGGAAACAAGAGCATCGCCTGAGAGGAATGCGACCGAATCCGTTTCGATTAGCTTCAAGTGGGTCGGATCAATTGCAAACAAGTCAAAATGCAGAGCGCCGAATCCAGCAGCGTTGGTTGTAAGCTGAGCCATTCCGGGAGACCCAGCGTTTACACTGCCTTGCATCGTAAGAGCTCGAAGACCTCTGGAGTTTCCATCGTCGGTGAAATCCTGAACGCCAGACGTGACGTTTCCATTCGAGTCGAGTGTGAACGCTCCAACTGATGACAAGGAGTTGTCGATGGTAGAGTCCACGCCGTTCAGTCCGAAGGCATAGGAACCTTGCAGCGAAGCCTGGTCGATATTGGACGCTTGCAGATCGATGGAGCCGCTGCCGCTGCCGTTCTGATCGAATCGGCTGATGAATCCGTGACTGCCGGACGACAGTACAAAGTCGATACCAAACTGAACGTGACTCCCATTGATGGTCGCCGAAAGCGACCCGCTGCCTCGGCCGTCCGCCGAAATGCTGTAGGATCCGGAAGTCGCCAGACGATTGAATACATAGCCCGTGCGAAGAGCGGCACCCAAGGCAGGATCATCTACATCGATGGTTCCTCCGGTGATGCCGCCGCTCCCATTTGCCGTCACCGTGCCCAGTACGGCAAAGAAGCTCTCGTTGCCATTTGTATCGTCATAGCCGGAAAAGGAAACTACGTATGTTCCGTTCAGGCTGCTGTTGCCGAATGAGCCTCCTGGTGGTGGGGTCGGCTGGGTGCCTCCTCCTCCACAGCCGGCAAGGTTTACGCACACTCCAAGGGCGGAGAGCATTGCTATCGCTATTGTGAATGTTTCGAGTTTCTTGAACATCTTCTCCTCTTGAGTCACAGGGTTGAATACTGGACATGTGAATGCGATCGTTACTGGGCTCGCGGTTGTAGTTTTGAGCGCACAGCCGCAAGTGGAGAAAACGTTCGTTTCCGCCGTCGGCAGCGTCTTTGATTGCAGGGTGTATTTACCGAGGGTGTAGACGGGTTCTCGTCTTCGTTCCCCTCGGCCCGGTGCGGGTGATCGTTGGGTCACCCGTTCCACGGCCTGTCACAGTTCGGCTTCCAGTGTTTCCGTTCGGCCCCGTGATGGTCGTTGACTTCCCACCTGGGTAGTGAGATGTCGATTCGGTTGCGGTCCTGCCGTTCGCCCCGGTGACAGTCCGCGTATTGTTGTATTGACCATTGCCGATCGAGCGTTGATCGGAATACGTCGCCCCGTTCGGGCCGGTCACAGTGCGGGTGTTGTTGTAGTGCCCATCTCCTACGGCACGCTGATCGGTGTAGGTGCCTCCGTGTGGGCCGACCACCGTGCGTGTAGCTATGCTTTGGTTGAAGGAACGTGCAGCCACGGTGTGATCGAAACGGCCATAGTAGCCATGATTGACGACCGTGACACTACGGGAAATATAAGTTGTGTGGTTGTAAACAATGGTGCGTGAATACCAATTAGGGGCCCAATGGGTGCATCCCCAGCCATAGGAAAGGAAAGCACCGACCGCGACGCCTGTCGCAAATCCGACTACAGCAGCGGCAACCACACCAGCTGGACGCGGCGGTGCCGCATAGTAATAAGCAGGATAGATCGGTACCGGAGCGCCGTAGACGACCCACGGATTATAGAGCGGCACGTAGACAACAGCTGGATTGACGGGCCGAATCACAATGCTCGAGGGCTGATAGACCACACTTAGCTGGGGTGATGTTCTGAGCGTTCCTGCGGCATAGGCACGCTGGCGCATCTCTTGCACGGCGCTCATAACGTCCTGAGGCTGGTTGTAGTACGCGTCACCTAGACGGCCAGTCCATTCAAGGTTGTGGTCGAGGTTCGAAAGAACAGAGGGAAATGCCGTGAGAGCTTTGACACTTGGATCCCATGGCTGAGCGTCCACAGCGCGTGCCAACTCCGGTTGGGGCATGGCGGCATGTCTTTGCACAAACCGGTCTGCTTCCACGATCTGCGGGGAGAAGGTGGCCGCAGCGAGAATTTGGGCGACCAGGGCATCCGGATAAAGTGCGATTGGCGCTACGATTTGGTCAAGTTGCCCAGGAGGGATTTGAGAATATTGGGGCCGTACAGGCTTGACCTCTTGCGCGTGAAGATCCTCGACGCCAAAGGGAACCATGCTATAGATCAAAGCCATGGCAATGATGGCGCGTATCCTCTGGATAATCGAACTCGGAACCAATAAGGGTTGATTTCGGAGATGAGATTTTGTCCGCGGAAGTTGCGATTTCATGTAACCCTCGAATGTATTAACTCGATGCTGATCGATGTCCTAGGACAGGATCTCTACTGTCGACGGAACCAACTATCGATGCACCCGTTCAGTCTGACCCGAGTGAAAACCGAGTTATGTCAAGAAATGTAGGACCGGTATTGGGTGCTTTCGCTCATCTTGTCCGAATGAACCGCCCTCGGCAGCCGCTTGTTCAGTATTTCGAGTTCGACGCGAACGCGGCATAACGCACGGTGTAGATGCGCCTTTACCGTGCCCACATTGAGATCGGCAGCGTCTGCAATTTCGCTTATCTTGAGATCCTCTACATACCGAAGCAGGAATACAGTTCGTTGCCGCTCCGGCAGGTTGTCGACAATTCTCCAAATCAGGCGCACGCGCTCACGTGCAGACGCCTGCTCTTCTGGAGAACTCTCGTTACTGGGCAGCCAGTCACTGGCGTCATCCAAGTCCACTGAATGAATCTTGGTCCGCTGCCAGAATTGCAAGCGACGGTTGCGCCAGTGGTCCTTTTGCAGATTTGCAGCTATCCGGATCAACCATGTTCTCGGGTTCGACTCACCTCGAAAACTCGACCAGTGACGGTGCGCCTTCAAAAGGCATTCCTGCGTGAGCGTTTCCGCGAGGTCCGCATCGCGGAGGGATGCCAACAAGAATCGGAAGACATAGGGTCGGCAACTCGAAGCGACAGCGGCGAACTCTTCTGCCGCATGGCCGAAGTGTGAAGAGGTTTGATTCGCAAGCGCGAATTCATTAAGCTGAGCCATTCAAAGAGTCCATTCGTTATTCATCAAGTTGGGGGAAGGCCGCGTCTTGAATCGGGCTGCGGGGCGAGAAGATGCTCGGGGAATGTTCTGAAGGAGATTCTCAAGATCGCTTGAAATTCACTGGACCCACAACGGCGCCCTGGGCTCCTTTGACGTATCGCAATTGAACTGCGGTATGCTCCAAAGCAATCGAGCTAATACTGATGCGCCGTTGGGTTCAGACTCCTGGTTCTCGCCGACTCAGGGTTGGGGCGCCGGTGTGACAGTTCTGGAGTTGGTGACCTGCCCATTCGAGACGGTACGCTGATCGGTGTACGTTGCACCATTCGGACCGACTGCGGATTTGGTGCTGGTCAGCTCTCCTGGTTGTGCCGAGCGTTCAGACGTGTAGGTGGCACCATTGGGTCCTGTTGCCGTGCGGGTATCGGAGTATTGCCCGTTGCCAGCTGTTCGCTGGTTGGTGTAGGTTCCGCCGTTGGGACCAGTGACTGATTTCGTGCTGTTCACTTCTCCATTTTGAATCGGCTTTTGCGATGTGTATGAGCCTCCGTTTGGCCCTGTTGCCGTGCGCGTGTCGGAGTATTGCCCGTTGGAAGCTGTTCGCTGGTTGGTATAGGTTGCGCCGTTGGGACCAGTCGCCTGGCGTGTGCTTGAGAATTGGCCGTTCCCGCGAGTTTGAGTTACGTTGCGCGTACCTCCTCGCGGGCCGACAGTTGACCTGTGGCGGAATCCCTGGGCCTGCGAGAAGGTCGTACCCATCAGAAGGGCGATTGCGAGCATGGTGAAAGTGCGTTGGGGAGTCATTGTTGTACCTCGTTGAATCAGTGTCACGGACATCACACCGTGCGATTGTTACAACGCCGATTGTCGCCCCAAGTCGCCCCGCGAATTGCAAGGAAATGTAAAGTTCACAGCTAGGGCGATCTAGACAAATCCTTACTCAAGAGATGCTGCGGACAGTGCACCATTAGGGCAGCACGCCGTTCAACGATATCCACGAGCAATTCAATCAGCCTGAGGTAACCGAATGCGTCTCACGTGTGCATTGGCAGTAGCAATGTCGATGATCTTTGTCGGAGCGAGCACCGCTTCCGCACAAAATACTCAAGGACCACTACAGTCGGCTCCGGCGCAACCGGAACAGCCACTTCTCGGTCCGGGTGGAAGCGCGAAGAGTTCTCGGTCAACTATGCGGATCGAGATTCCGGGTGGCGCGCAAGGAGGATGGCTATTCTTGCCATCGGAGCCCGCTCCGGCGAAGGCGCCCGTCGTGATCTTTTGTCACGGTTTCTCCGCACTTCTTCCGCGGGGATACCAAGCATGGATCGATCACTTGGTGTCTCGGGGAAACATCGTGTTGTGGCCCAACTATCAGGACAACTTGCGAGTGCCAACGCGCGAATTCGTTCCCAACGCCCTGGCGGGAGTGAAGGCGGGGCTACACATTCTTCAATCCGACCCCGGTGGCGTTCATGCAGATCTTGATCGGATCGCGGTCGTTGGACACTCGGCAGGCGGCATGGTTGCTGCCGGCATAGCTGCACGGGCATCTGCAGGGGGACTTCCGAAGATTAAGGCTTTGATGCCCGTTGAACCGGGCGACAGCCGTCGCGGCGGTGTGGCATCCGTACCCTTAGCGGATCTGAGTACCCTTCCTAACGATATTCTCCTTCTGATTCTCGTGGGCGAGGAAGATACTTCTGTTGGCACCTTTGACGGTGAGCGCATCCTGCATGAATCGACTTCGGTGCCCGCAGAGAATAAGGCTCTATTCATGCTTCACAGCGATAGTCATGGATCGCCCGCGTTGGTTGCCAATCACTTCACCCCAACGGCGGTACTGAATGCAGACGGCTCATTTGCTAAAGATCCGGTCAGGCCAGGCGTAAGCAGAAACACGATGAATATCGGAGTAGTTGACGCATTCGACTATGTGGGGACGTGGCGCCTTCTCGATCGACTGCTTATAGCAGCTTTTTCAGATGCACCTCGAGACCAATTATTCAAAGATCGAAGCCTACTGCTAATGGGGAAATGGAGTGATGGCATACCGATCGTTCCGCTGACCCGGCTGAACTAGCAATCCGCAGCTAAAGCTGCGGATTGCCATTGCCACGCTCTTGCATTCGCGATTGCATCTGTTCGCGACGTTCTTCTTTCATCTGCTCATACGTCTTCTTTTGATCGCTGGTCAACAGTGCTTCTATCTTCTTGTCGCTGTCGGACATGATCGACTTTGCCTTCCTCGCCTTTTGCAGTCTGCGCCCAGACGAGTCAGCCATTAGTTCCCGCATCTTTTCTTGCCGGTCTGCGATGATGGGCGTTATCTTGCTCTTCTGATCGTCTGAAAGATTCAGTTTAGTGCTCAGTCGAGCAACTGCCTCGTCAGGGGATGGCCAGCCCCCGGTGGTTGTTGGAACAGATGTGCTGGGGATTGCCTGGTCACTGCTTGGCGGGGAAGCCTGCTGACCAAATGCGATCTGCGAATAGGACAAGCTCGCGACGGCGAGACTTGCGACGATGAGGACCTTCAACTGCATAAAACCTCCTTCCCTAAATCTAGGGCAACCCACAGTGAAGAAACCGTCGAGCGCGTGTAAAGTTTTGTCGGAAGACGTGTACGGATGAGAGATGCAAGGGATACTTGGAAACAGCTTGACGTCCGCATTGCGGAGAATCGAATCAGGAGTGTCCCTCATGATTTTGGAAGCGTGCCATCCTGCCCTGCGCATTTTTGATGTTGGCCTGGCGAAGTCGTTTTATCTTCAGTGGCTTGGATTTCAACTCAACTGGGAGCACCGGCCGGAGAACGGCGGCCCATCGATAATGGAGGTGAGCCGAGATAGGGCCGTTCTGCATTTAACGGAGCACTACGGGGACGGATCACCGTGCGCAAAGGTGTTCATTGGAATTGACGATCTGCAGGAACTCCATCAAGAGATCATTGAGCGTCCAAATCCCTTTATGAGACCTGGTATCGAAGCGGCAGAATGGTGCGAGAAGTTTATGACCGTCATCGATCCGTTTGGCAACCGTCTTCTATTTGTGGAGAGATCATTTTCCGCGGCCGACTGAATTCAGAGCAACGATCGATCCCATTGGAACCGTTATATGGACACCACAATCCTATTAGTAGATGACGATACTGAACTGTGCGAGTCGCTGACCCGCTTGCTCGCGATGGATCAGATCGCGGTGTCATCGGCAAACAGCGTCTCTGCGGGCAACGTCGAAATCTCGTCGAAGCGATACGATCTCATCGTTCTGGATGTCATGCTGCCGGATGGTGATGGCCGCAGGATGCTCGAAAAGATTCGGGAAGAGTCTGATATTCCGGTCATTATGCTCACGGCGCGTGGTGACGCCGGAGATCGTATCGCAGGTCTTGAGGGTGGAGCAGACGACTATATTCCGAAGCCCTTTGTGACGGCAGAATTAGTCGCGCGCATTCGTGCAGTGTTGCGGCGCCGCGTCGGAGGAAGGGGCAGCACATTGTTGACGGGGGATTTGAAGATAGAGATCTCCACTCGGCGTGTTCTCCGCGATGAGGAGGAGATTGCCTTAACCTCGGCCGAATTCGACATTCTAGTCGCTCTTGTTCGCCGCAGCGGTGAATGTGTCACTCGAGAAGAACTTATTCAGCAAGTACTCGGAAGACCTGTTGGTCTCTTTGACCGGTCCATCGACAACCACATCAGTAGCCTGCGCCGGAAACTGGGAACCCAAGCGGGAGGCAACGAACGAATTCGCAGTATCCGCAGTCTGGGATATTGCTATACGGGACATTTACGTGCGTAGTCTATTCGTGCGCGTCTTTCTGACGTTCTGCCTAGCCTCGGCGCTGACCGTAATTAGCCTCTCCGTCATCACCGGAATCACGAATGCCCGACCCCTATCGCATCGATGGCTCATGCATTCGCTCGATCTCTATGCGAAAACCGCTGTCGACCTTTACGAAGACGGAGGGCCAAGAAGGCTAGGCGAGTTTCTGTCCGATATTCAAGAGGATTCGCAGATCACGGCGACACTTCTGAAAGGCGACTCGAACCTCACTGAAACGCCAGTACCAGGCGATGCCGTGGATCTGCTCGCCGAGGCAAAGGCCACAAGACAATCTCAGTTCGCCTTTGACCGCCCCTGGCTCGGTGTGGTCCGCGAGGAGCGAGGAACTAACGAATACTTTTTCGTTGCGCGGGTAAAACGTGTCAGGATGTTTGGCAACTTTATCGATCCGGATACAACCGTTTTCCGAGCGGGAATCGCCTTGCTGATTTGCTGTTCCCTTTGTGGTCTGTTAGCTCGAAGCATTACGAAGCCGATTCGGAGTCTCCAAAAGACGGCAATGGCTATCGCGCATGGCGACCTGACGGCCCGCGTGTCTCCGGCCCTCGAAGGTCGTAACGACGAGTTAGCCCTGTTGGGAAGAGACTTTGATCGGATGGCCCAGCAGGTACAGACTCTCCTCGATCAACAGAAGTTGCTGCTTCGCGACATCTCACACGAACTTCGCTCGCCATTATCTCGCCTGAGCGTGTCTGCGGAGCTTGTACAGCGGGGAGACCTGGGTGCGGCAGCTCGCATGCAGGCCGACATCAAGACGCTCGAAAAGATGATCGCCGACCTGCTGACACTTGCGCGCATCGATGCTACCGAGAAAAACTCGCGGCGCGAGAGTGTCCACATTGGCCGGCTGGTACAGCAGATTGTTAAGGATGCGTCATTCGAAGGAATCGCAGCAAACAAAACCGTTGTGCAGACGGGATTGTTCGATCGCCTTGTGCTTGCCGATACAACTCTGGTTCATAGCTGTATTGAGAATGTCGTTCGCAACGCCCTGAGGCATACACGTCCCGGTGGCCTTGTCGAGGTCAACATCACGGAATCAAAGGAAACTGGTATTGCCTCACTCGCCATCACGACAACCGATGAGGGGACGGGCGTTCCAGAGGATTCGCTGGAACAGATATTCGAGCCGTTTTTCAGGGTTGCGTCTCCCGACTCTCACAAACAAGGTGGTGCGGGGCTCGGACTGTCAATTAGCAAGAGAATTGCCAACCTCTATGGTGGAAGTATCTCGGCAACCAACATCGATAGCGGTGGATTGCAGGTCGAGATCAGATTCCCGGCTTATATGCCTGGGAATGTTTTGGAGCCACAAGGGTAAGTCTGAGTTGAACTGATCATCAGGTCCACGAACAGTAGCAAAAGAAGGGTGCCGCCGATCCTATGTTCGGCTGGCCGAAGTCCTGGAACGCCTCAAGTGAGAAGAACTCCATGGGAAGGATAAGCAATGACGAGCCGAGCTGATGGAAGCGGCCGACTGGCAAGAAACATGCTGCTGGGAACTGCCGGTTTGGTTTTGCTTGGACTGTTGGGAATGTTCCTTGGAATTCGCCTCGAATTCAATAGCGAAGGAGACCCGATGGGAGCAGTGCAGAAAACCGCTATCTCCAAGGATGGAACAGTCATCGCCTATGAAGAGAGCGGTAGCGGACCAACGCTCATTCTAGTCTCTGCTGCTTTGGCTGACCGATCGGGCAACAGACGGCTCGCGCGGTATCTCTCGGACCGGTTCACGGTCATCAATTACGATCGCCGGGGCCGCGGCACAAGCGGCGATGTGAGTCCCTACAAGACTGACAATGAGATCGATGACATCGAGGCGCTAGTGAACGCAAGCGGAGGTGTGGCCTTCCTGTTCGGCAGTTCGTCGGGCTCCGTGCTAGCACTCGATGCCGCAGCGCGTCTCGACCCCAAGGTGCGGAAGCTCTACATGTTCGAGCCTCCCTTCATTGTTGATTCCAGTCGCCCGCCGATGGACACGTCGTTAGCTGGCGAGATTGATCGTCAGGTTGCGACTGGCCACCGGAGCGAGGCAGTGCGATTGTTTTTCACAAAAGGAATGGGGATTCCGTCGTTCGGAGTGACCTTCATGCGGCTGCTGATGCCAGGATGGTCCAAGATGTGCGCAATGGCGCACACCATTCCATACGACCTAGCCATTCTGGACGGCACCCAGGCGGGCCAGCCCCTTCCGATTGAGCGGTGGAAGAAAGCGTCGCTTCCGACAAAGGTCGCAGTGGGCAGCAAAAGTGAGGCGTTCTTTCACAGCGGAGCAGAAGGGCTCGTGAAAATTCTTCCGACTGCCGAATACGAATCGCTGGCCGGGCTGAATCACGGAGCCCTACTCTTGGCGCCGAAAGCGCTGGCAAAGGATGTGCAGGGTTTCCTGCTCCGCCCTTGAGCACACGTGCGGCTCCTTCAGTAGCTTCAAGGTAATGCACTGATCGGCGCTTCTCTCGCGATGTTCTGCATAGACTGCACTCAGCCTTCGCATGGCCCAGCCCACTCCGGTCGAGGAAATACTGACATTCCCCGGATATTGGGATTGCGTGCCGAGGCGGAGAGGGCGGTGTCAAGGGTCCTGGACCGCTTCGCGGCGCCGCCGCCGCCCTTGACTCCGCCCGCGCCTCGGCTATGCTCCATCAATCCGGGGAATGTCGGCAGGGTTTGTCCAGTACAAGACCGGGGCAGAAATCATTTTCGATTTCATGTAATCGAAAATGACTGCAACAACCAGCGTCTAATTTGTCCTACCTGCACCTCTACGTTCCAATCGTTCCTCTCCGCTCCGATGCGTCCATCCGTGAGATGAAAAACCCCCACAATCAACGGGCTAGACACATTCTTCGGTTCGATTCATTGTGGGTTCAAGGAGCATACGAGCCATGTCCGATTTCCCCCATCGCCTCGAACCTCTGCTCGATAGCGAACAAGCAGCCGCAATAGTTAAGGTCCATCCAAAAACTCTTCAGCGTTACGCACGTTGTGCGTGTAGTCGTTGGCTTGCGAGTGGGCAAGCTCTGGCGATTTCGAGCTTCCGATCTCTTCCCTCATCCCATCGCAGAAGACGATCTCGACGCAGACACACAGGGACGGTAGGCTGAGAGTAGCTATCCGTGCCGCCTCACCACTCTGAAACGGAGAAGAAATGAGACGGACACGCTATCAACAGGGAAATCTCCAGCTTGCGGAGCGTAAACGGGGGCCACGCGTTTGGGAGTATCGATGGTACGAGCCCATGCCCGATGGCAACCGGAAGCGGCGCAGTCTGGTGGTCGGAAGTCTCGATCAGTATCCGAATGAGGCCGCAGCGAAACGAGCCGTTGCATCTCTTTTGGTCAACATCAACGCTGAAAGTCCTCGCTTCAATTTCGAACCGATCATTGTTCAAACGCTGGTCGAACATTATCAGGAGAAGGAACTCGGCAAGGACTCGAACAAAACCTTCGCGACTTGCGAAACGTACAAGGGCTATTTCAGGAAGTGGATTCTGCCGCGATGGGGGAACTACCGACTGAAGGATGTCAAAGCAGTTGCCGTCGAGGAGTGGCTGCGTTCACTCGTTCTCTCGAACGGCAACAAGGCAAAAATCCGGAACATCATGCACGCAGTCTTCAATCACGCAGTTCGTTGGGAGTGGCACGAACGGAATCCCATCACGCAGGTGCGTCAAAGCTCCAAGCGGATGCACATTCCGGTTGTCTTGACTCTCGATGAAGTGGAGGAACTGCTTCTCTATTTGGAGGAGCCGACTCGCACTGCGGTGTTGGTGGATGTGATGACTGGATTGCGGGTGGGAGAACTACTGGCGCTCAAATGGTCGGACATTGATTTTGAGAAATTTCAGGTCCATGTCTCACGGTCGATCTCGCTGCAACATGTGGGCGAGTGCAAAACCGAGGCCAGCCGTAAGCCAGTGCCGCTCGATTCGCGTCTGGCAGATGCGTTGTGGAATTGGAGAACCATCTGCGCGTACCCGCGTCCCGAGGATTGGGCCTTTGCCAGTCCACACACCAATGGCGTGCAGCCCTATTGGCCGGGGACGCTGAACCGTTGGCATTTACAGCCGGCGGTGAAGGCGGCGGGCATTCAAGGCCGGGTCGGCTGGCATACATTCCGGCACACGTACGCAATGCTTCTCAAGGCCAATGGCGAAGATGTGAAGACAGTGCAAGAACTTCTGCGGCACGCAAACAGCTTGGTAACGATGAATCTTTACGCACAAGCTGTCACGCAGGCGAAGCGCCAGGCGCAGAGCCGTCTCGTGAGCATGTTGCTCGACGACAACTCAACCACACAGAGAGCACCGCTCTTATTGGAACAAAACGGACGTACGAGAAAATCATTCAATCGCGTAAGTTATTGAATTGATTGGCGTCCCCGACGGGATTTGAACCCGTGTTATCGCCGTGAAAGGGCGGTGTCCTAGGCCGGGCTAGACGACGGGGACGTGCGGGAGGCAGGAATCGGCGCGGACGGCCGAATGCGCCCTTAAGGAAGGCTATCAACTCGCTAAGGTGGTGTCAAAGTGTACCCACTCATCGACCCTGCCTAATGCCCCAAGGACAAGTTAGTAGTAAATATCTTGGCCCAGAGAGCAGCGCCAGCCTCACTTGCTCTCTGGGGCAGGGCCAGGGGCACCCACGTCTGCTATGGACAACAACCAGGGTTGGCCCAGGCGCGCAAAACTATTCCTGCTCAGAGCTCTTACGTCCAGGCAGGAGCACCGGTCTAAAGTATGGAGAGAAAATGGGAGGATCGAGCCGGGCCAAATAACCGGCCGCCGGCAATTCAGCACGGGGGTTGGCTCGTAGTGCCACGCCGCGTAAGTGATCCAGAAGCTTAGATTTCCCCGGGGAACCACAGCGGCTCGAATTTCGTAGCACACGGGGAGCGCCCGTTCGATTTATTCTGAGGAACGGGCATTCCCCGACCCTGTTTTGGTCCCCTTTTGCGACCGAGCAAGTAAATTTTGCGTCGCGAGGCGGGGTCGCGGCGTCAGATTAGCCAAGCGCTTTCGTACATCGATTGTCCGCTCCGGGCAGAAGGTCTTCCGGGGTGGTACTACAAATCCAAACGAGGCCACAATCGAGTCGTTTACAGGATCCGTCCCCCGGGTCCTGAAGACCGCAGAACAAAAACACCGGGGCAGCAGGTTCCGGTAGAGGAAGAGAATTAAGGTGACCAACCGAATATTCAGACGCAGTTACGGGATCGGCTGTCTACTTGTGCTCGCCCTAGGCGCGAGCGGATGCCAGAAAAAGCCGGTGGCGCAGGCGGCCGGCGGCGGGGCCATGCAAGGGCTGCCCGTACAAACGGTTTCGGTTTCATTAGCGCCGGTGCCGCAGGCCAGTGAATACGTGGCCACCATCAAATCGCGCCGCTCGGCCACGTTGATGCCTCAGGTAAGCGGCATCCTGACCGAGATCCGCGTGCAATCGGGCGACCACGTCAAGGCCGGCCAGGAACTGATGGTGATCGATCCGCGGCAGCAGACGGCGAATGTGGCATCCCTTCGCGCTACCGAGCGGCAGAAGAAGGCTGTGCTTGATTACCACACGGTCGAGGTGGAGCGGCAGAAAAAGCTGTTCGATGCCGGCGTGACCAGCCGCGACGTCTACGACCAGGAGCAGCAGGCCTTCGACAATGCCAAGGCCGACTACGAAGCAGCGGTCGAAGCACGTAAAACCCAGGAACAATTGCTGGACTACTACACCGTCCGCGCACCTTTTGATGGCATCGTGGGCGACGTTCCGGTGCACGTGGGCGATTATGTCTCGCCCAATAGCGGATCTTCCTCAGTGCTCACCACCGTCGATGAGAACAAGGACCTCGAAGCCTACATCTATCTCCCCACGGAGCGGGCCGGCGATGTGCGGATGGGTCTGCCGGTGGACATCCTCGACAGCAATGGCAAAGTGATTGAGTCAACGAAGGTCGACTTCATCTCACCGCAGGTCGAGAGCGGGCTGCAGGGAATTCTGGTAAAGGCCCCGGTTCATTCGGGCTCTGAAATTCTGCGCACGGCGCAGCTGATCCGGGCGCGCGTTACCTGGAGTACTGCACCGAAGGCTGTGGTTCCCGTGCTCGCGGTCACGCGGCAAGGCGGCCAAGCCTTTATCTACCTTGCGCAGAACCAGGGCGGAAAGTATTTCGCCAAACAGCAGCCCATTACGGTGGGCGACACAGTAGGAAACGATTATGCCGTGGAGAGCGGTCTGCAAAATGGCGACAAGGTGATCGTGTCGGGTACGCAGTTTCTTGTGGATGGCGCACCCGTGATTCCGCTGCCACCAGGTCCGCCGCCGTCTGCTCAGGGAGCAGGAAGCTAACGGTCTCACAGGTTCAGGGCTTTCGTACGGAACGCAACCAAGAATTGCGAGGGGTTTTGTGGTTGATTTCTTCATTCACCGGCCGGTGTTTGCAACTGTCTGCGCTCTGCTGATCATCCTTGCCGGAGCGGTGTGTATCCCGACGCTGCCGATTTCTCTCTATCCGCAGCTCGCTCCGCCGCAGGTGACGGTCTCGAGCAACTATGTAGGCGCCAACTCGCGCGTGGTCGAGTCTGCCGTAACCATCCCGCTGGAAGAGCAGATCAACGGCGTGGAGGGTATGCGTTACATCCAGTCGACGAGCTCGAACGACGGAACGAGCACCATCACCACCACGTTCCGCACGGGCTATGACCTGAATATCGCGGCAGTCGACGTGCAGAACCGCGTGGCGTCTGCGCAGGGCCGCTTGCCGCAGGCTGTCAAAAATACCGGCGTCACCATCACCAAGGCGAACTCAAACTTCGTCTTCGCGGCCGCGTTTATCTCGGACCCGGCCGGACGGTATTCGAATCTGTTCATCAGCAACTACGTTGATGTCTATGTGAAGGACGCGCTCAAGCGCATTCCGGGCGTCGGCGATGTGCTGATCTTCGGCGAGCGCAAATACGCGATGCGCATCTGGATCGATCCGGATCGCCTGGCTGCGCGCAACCTTACCGCGTCTGACGTGGTGAATGCGCTCTCTGAGCAAAACGTCGAGATTCCGGCAGGCCAGGTAGGTCAGCCACCGTCCGATCCGCACCAGAAATATCAGATCACCGTAAGCGTGGTAGGCCGGCTTACCGATCCCACCCAATTTGACGATATCGTTCTGAAGAACGACGCTTCGGGCATTGTGCAGTTGAAGGATGTCGGCCATGCAGATCTGGGCGCCGAAACCTACGCGATGGACCTGCGCTACAACGGCCAGGACGCCATCGGCGTGGGCGTGCAGCAGTTGAGTAACGCCAACGCGCTGCAGGTGGACCGCGATGCCAAGGCAGCTCTTGACCAGCTAGCGAAGTCGTTCCCGCCGGGCCTGAAGTACGTGATCCCCTTCGACACGACAACCGTCGTCGGCGACTCGATCCGAGAGGTTGTCGGCACGTTGGGCGAAGCCATCCTCATCGTTATCGCCGTCATCTTTCTCTTCTTGCTCGACTGGCGCGCGACGATTATTCCGGCCGTCACCATTCCGGTTTCGCTTGTCGGCACCTTCGCCTTCATCAAGATATTCGACTTCTCGATCAATGCGCTCACCATGTTCGGCATCACGCTGGCTACGGGACTTGTGGTTGACGATGCCATCGTGGTGATCGAAAACGTGCAGCGCCACATGGCCGCGGAGCATTGCGACCCGCACAAGGCTGCTTCACGCGCGATGAGCGAGGTTACCAGCGCCGTCATTGCCACATCGCTGGTGCTGATCTCCGTGTTCGTGCCGGTCTCGTTCTTCCCCGGCACCACCGGCATTCTCTACCGGCAGTTCTCGCTCACCATCGCGTTCTCCATCGCGATCTCGGCCTTCAACGCGCTCACGCTCTCGCCTGCTCTTTCGGCGTTGTTCCTGCGCGGTGAAGAAGAACGCCCGCACCAGCTGGATTTCCTGCACATCCGCCCTGTTTCACGCGCCTTCGCCGGCTTCATTCATGGAGCTGACGCAACGATTGCCTGGTTGGGCAGAACCTATGCACGCATCATTCATGTCGTGCTGCGCATGCGCTACGTTCTGCTGGTGCTGTTCGTTGCCGGTCTCGCTGCTACGGTGTGGATGTATCAGCGTGTGCCGACGGCTTTCGTGCCGTCAGAAGACCAGAATTATCTGATGTGTATCGTGCAAACGCCGCAGGGAGCTTCGCTCAGTTACACCAGCGAGGTGGCGAACCGAGCCACCGAGCTCATCCGCCAAGATCCGGATGTCTACGGCACCTTCGCCGTGATGGGCTTCAGCCTCAGCGGCGGCAGCGCTTCGAACTTCGGCCTGATCTTTGTGCCGCTCAAGTCGCAGGATGCGCGCAAGAAAGAAGGACCCGGCCACACCGCGGCCGACATTCAGCACAAGCTTTCGCCACAGCTCTTCGGCGTGCCCGGTGGCCTGGTAGTGCTGGTCGAGCCTCCCGCGATTCAGGGTCTGGGCAGCTACGGCGGTTTCGCCTTCGAACTCCAGGACCTGGGCCGCAATACGTTGGGCGATCTGGACCGCGTTGCGCACCAGATCGTCGGTGGCGGCATGCAGTCGAAAGAGATTACCAACCTGTATACGAGCTACACGGCGAATGATCCTCAGCTTCTGGTTTCCATCGATCGCGAAAAGGCGAAGACGATGAATGTGTCGATGGACCAGATCAGCTCGACGCTGGGTGTCTTCATGGGCTCGGCGTATGTGAATGACTTCGACTTCAACAACCGCTCGTATCGCGTGTACGTGCAGGCCGATCAAAAGGACCGCATGACACCCGCCGATCTGCGCAAGTTCTACGTGCGCTCGGGTTCGGGACAGATGGTTTCGCTCGACAATCTCGTGTCTATCGAGCAGTCTTCGGGTCCGCAGGTCATCAATCACTACAACCTCTTCCGTTCGGCAGAGATCGACGGTCAGCCGCAACCGGGCGTAAGTTCCGGGCAAGCGCTGAAGGCGATGGAAGAGCTCGCGAAGAAGAATATGATCCAGGGCATGAGCTTCGAGTGGACCGGCCTCTCGCTCGAAGAGATCGAATCCAGCGGCAAGGCGGTGATTATCTTCGGCCTTGGCATTCTGGTCGTCTATCTCACGCTCTCGGCGCAATATGAGAGCTTCGCGTTGCCGTTCATCATTCTGCTGGCAGTGCCGATGGCCGTCCTGGGCGCACTGGGGTTTGTATCGCTGCGCGGCTTTGCGAACGACGTATACTGCCAGATCGGCTTGGTGATGCTCATCGGCCTCTCAGCGAAGAACTCGATTCTTATTGTCGAATTTGCTGAGCAACTGCGCCGCAAGGGCCGTTCCATTGTGGAAGCCGCCATTGAAGCGGCCGAACTGCGATTGCGTCCGATTCTGATGACGTCGTTCGCCTTCATTCTCGGCGTGCTGCCGCTCGTCTTCGCCACTGGCGCCGGCGCATTAGGCCGCCGTTCTGTGGGCACGACGATCGTCGGCGGCATGGTATTTTCGACCGTTCTCAACCTCATCTTCATTCCGGTGCTGTACGTCATTCTGAGCAGCATGCTCAGCCGCCGTACACCCCGCAAGCCGGCGGAGGATTGCGAAGAGGAGGCCTTGACCCTTTCCTCGTAGAAGGATGCGCAGGTTAAACCGCCTCATCTTTGCCGAGGTGAGGCGGTTTCTTATTTCTCGCGGTGCGCAATCACGTAATCTTTGATCCGGTCGTAGACCTGGGTGGTAACTACGCCTTGATCGACAAGATCCTGTTTGGTGCGATACGGCCGGAAACGCACGATGCGGGCCGCCCAGGTTGGCGTCATTCCCGGAATCTTCATCAACTCATCTGCGCTGGCGCGATTGATATCGATGCGCACCTCAGGCGGAGGAGCCGCGTGCGTCTTCGTCGCCTGCGTCGGCCCTTGCGCGCTCTGAGCCGCTCCGGCCAGCAGCGTGCAGAACGCAATGGCAGTCAGTACTATAGCTTTCTTTGGGGCACGCACGGCCTCATTCTCTGCCTGCCCTGCTTCTTCTTGCAAGCAGAAATAAACGAGTTGTCCAAGCTAGGCTTACGCGTTTTTCTAGATCGAACGGAACGGTTTGAACTGGCAATCTCTCCAATGGGCCTGCCACAATAGAGATATGGCAAATCCCCACGTTGACCCCACAGCTGAGGGAAACGCTCACGCGCGTGTCTTCGGCAAGACCAGGATCATACTGCTCGGCACGCTTCTCGGGCTGCTGGTTCTGTGCATCGTCTTTTCCTGGACAACGCGCGGCGTTATGGCGCATCTGCCTTCTTTCAATGGGAAGGGAAGAACATCGGGCGCATCGCAGTCTCTTGTGGATCTGCGCCCATGGCAAACCGCGTCTGCGCTGGCTCCTCTTGCAGTGAGCTCCGAAGAGAACGAGTACGCACGGGAAGCAGAGCGCCTCGCTGATCACGAGGTCGACCAAGCCTTCGCGGCAGCACTGCGGCTCGCGAGCCTTGCCGCGCAGCATCGCACGCTGACTGGTGAGGCACTGGTCCTGTCGCGGAAGATCGCGCAGCTGCAACAGCTCAAACAGCAGGACCAGGCGCTCGTCAATAGTCTGACAGCGAAGGCGGCAGCCAATGGCGCAGCGAAAGACGACTCGGACAACAACGATCTTGACGTGGCCAAGGCTCAGCTTGGATTGGACACCGATGAGCTCTCCGACGCGCAAGACGATCTCCAGCGCGCCTCTGGCGATAACAGTGGAGAGATTCAAGACGAGCTGACTGCGCACGAAGCTTCGATGCGCAAGTACGACAGCCAAACCTCAGCCGGCGAGCAGCCCGCGGTTGTTTCTACCACACGGCATCGCACGCTCGCAGGACGAATTGCGGCGTGGTTCAGCCAGAATGATCGCCAAGCGTCAATCGAGCAGGCTCTCGCCGAGGCTCAGGATACCGTGCGCAGCCTCACTATCGAACACAATGCATTGGAGGCCCGAGCAAATGCAGCAAATGCGCAGGGCGCCGCACAGGATCGCACCGCACAGCTTGCGAGTCTGAAAGACCGCAGCACCGAGCGGCAGGTATTGAGTATCTATGATGACCGCATCCAGACTGAGCAACAGCTCGCAAATGTCTATGCCAAATGGCTGGCGCAGGTAAAGGTTCAGCATCAGATCCTGCTGCATCTGATCCTGCGCTCGTTCATGGTCATTCTTCTGATCTTGATTGCAATGTTCTTGTGCGACGCGCTGATCCACCGCATCATGGCGCGTCCCGCCGGCGACCGCAGGCAGATGCGCACGCTGCGTGGCATTCTTACCTTGAGCGTCCAAGTGTTGGGCATTGTGCTCATCCTGCTCGTGATCTTCGGCATGCCCCAGCAGACGCCCACTATTTTGGGTTTAGCCACTGCCGCCCTGACCATCGCACTCCAGGATTACATTTTGGCTTTTATCGGCTGGTTTGTGCTGATGCGCAAGCGAGGCATTCACGTTGGCGACTGGGTTGAAATCAACGGCGTGAATGGCGAAGTAGCGGAAGTTGGACTGCTGAGCACAACGCTGCTTGAAATCGGTGGCCCGGCCGATCAGGGACACCCGACCGGCCGGCATATCTCCTTCATGAACAGCTTCGCGATTCGCGGGCAGTACTTCAACTTCTCGACTGCCGGGCAATGGATGTGGGACGAGATTGCGGTCAACGTGCCTGCATCGGCTGACATCCACACCATCATGGAGCGCATTCAAAAAGCTGTAGAAGACGAGACGGCAGAGAACGCTCGCCGAGCTGAGCAGGAGTGGAAACGAGGCAGCCAGCGCGAGGTCTTGAACCGCTTCAGCGTGGCGCCCGTCGTGAGTCTTCGTCCTACGGGATCTGGCGTCGAACTGCATGTTCGCTTCGTCACGGCTGCATCGGCTCGGTTTGACCTTCGCAATCGCCTCTTCCAGCATGTTGTTGAATTGCTTCACGAGCAGAGTACGGCGGCTCAATAGAGGTCTAAGAACGGCGCGAAGAAAGGATTTGACAAGACAAACGCCTCGCCTATAACTTGAAAAGAGATGCAGAGCCTCCGCCATTACGGGCATCACCACCATCATGGAACCTCCATGCCGGCGGACTGCCATGGCCTGAGCTAAAACGGCCAGAGAGATCAAGGAAATACCCAGCCCGCCGGCGACCAAGCCAGCGGGCTTTTTAGTGCCACAAATTTCAATCAAGGATGAGGACTGTGGAACGGATCGATTTCGACAAAATGGATGGCCTCGTACCCGGGATCGTGCAGGATGCGCGCACCGGCGAGGTGCTGATGCTGGGTTTTCTCAACGCGACGAGTTATGCAAAGACCCTCGAAAGCGGCTTCGTCACTTTCTGGAGCCGCACCCGTCAGAAGCTTTGGATGAAGGGTGAGACCAGCGGCAACCGCTTACGCGTGGTCTCCACCTCAACCGATTGCGACCAGGACGCGCTGCTCTTTCGCGTGGAGGTTGAAGGCGATGGACTTGTCTGTCACGAAGGAACCGTCAGCTGCTTCACGCGTTCCATAACAACGCAGGAGGCGAGCCGTGGCTAAAAAACTTCGTCTCGGCATTCCTAAGGGCAGTCTGCAGGACGCCACTATTGCTCTCTTCAAGCGCGCGGGTTGGAATATCTATGCCGACGGCCGTTCGTATTTCCCTTCCATCGACGACAGCGAGATTGAGTGCATGCTGATCCGCGCACAGGAGATGGCGCGCTATGTTGACCACGGCGTGCTGGATGCGGGCCTCACCGGCATCGACTGGGTGGTCGAAAGCGGCCTCGAAGTGCCAAGCGTAACCACTCTCACCTATGCCAAGCAAAGCCGACGCAAGGTGCGCTGGGTCTTGGCAGTGCCCGAATCGAGCGGATTTGAGAAGGCCGAAGACCTCGAGGGCAAAATCATCGCCACCGAACTGGTGGAAGTATCGAAGCGCTATTTTGCTTCGAAGGGAGTCAATGTCAAGGTCGAGTTCAGCTGGGGCGCGACGGAAGTAAAGCCGCCCATGCTGGCCGACGCCATCGTTGAAGTCACCGAGACGGGCAGCTCGCTCCGCGCTAATCATCTCAAGATCATCGACACCATCATGGAAAGCGAGACGCATCTCATCGCCGGCAAGGCAGTTCTCGCCGATCCGTGGAAGAAGAAGAAGCTCGATCAGATCGCGGTCATGCTCCGCGGCGCCATCGATGCGCAATCGCAGGTTGGCCTCATGCTCAACGTAAAGCGCTCTGACCTGGAAGCAGTGCTCTCAGTTCTGCCTGCGCTCAACTCGCCGACAATTTCACAACTGAGCGATTCAGAGTGGGTGGCTGTAAACACCATTGTGGAAGAGGGAACGGCGCGCGATGTGATTCCACGCCTGAAGGCGGCGCACGCTACCGGCATCGTCGAATATCCGCTGAACAAAGTTGTGCTGTGAAGCGGCTCTCTCGAGAAGAATCGGCGATTCCTGAGCTCAATGGAGTTGTAACAGGGCATGACTTCAGTCATGCCGATCAGGCGTGGTAGCCAGAGGACTTTAGTCCCTGAAGGGAATAATGAAGCTTATCCGCACCAAAGGACGAGGCGCACAATCCGCTGCCGCAACTCTAGACGCACTCGAACGGCGCGGTGGCGCTGCGCTCAATACTGTACTGCCTGCTGTGCGGCGCATAGTCGCAGATGTGCGCAGACGCGGCGATCGCGCCTTGCTCCGCTACGCCGCGCAATTCGATGGGCTCACCGGCCCCGAGGCGCTGCGTGTCACCAAAGAAGAGATGGCCGCCGCGTGGAGGGCGCTCGATCCCTCGCTGCGTGATGCCCTTTCTACAGCCGCCACACAGATTCGCAAGTTTGCCAAGTGCCAGTTGCCTGCCTCATGGGATGAGGCATCGTTTCCGGGCCTTGTGACTGGTCAGCTTGTGCGTCCTCTCGGCTCTGCCGGCTGTTACGTGCCGAGCGGACGGCATCCGCTGCCCTCTACGCTACTCATGACGGCCATTCCCGCTCAAGTTGCCGGCGTAGAACGCATCGTTGTGGTTTCTCCGAAGCCCGCGCCCGAAACACTCGCTGCAGCACATCTCCTCGGCATTGCAGAGTTCTATCGCCTCGGCGGGGCGCATGCCATTGCCGCGCTCGCATATGGAACCGAATCTGTTCCGCGCGTCGACAAGATCGTAGGCCCTGGCAATCTCTACGTCACCGCAGCCAAGCGTCTTGTGGCCTTCGATTGCGCTATCGATATGCTTGCCGGCCCGACGGAGATTGTCGTCACCAGCGACCGTAGTGCCGCATCGGACATTGCCAGCGACTTAGTCGCGCAGGCCGAGCACGATCCCGAAGCTCTCGCTATCTTCATCACTACTCGCGACGATCTTGCAAAAGAAGTGATCGCTGAAGTGAAGGAGCGTAGCCGGAACAATGCGACCGCGCGTGAAGCTCTCAATCGCAATGGCCTCGTAATCATCGCATCGGATTCGGAAGAAGCCCACGCGCTCACCAACCGCGTCGCGCCGGAACATCTGACGGTGGACGCGGCGAGCGATCTGGCGTGGGTGCAAAATGCCGGCTCTGTCTTTGTGGGCCGCTGGTCTGCGCAGCCCATGGGCGATTACATCTCTGGCCCCAACCACACTCTGCCCACGGGCGGCATGGCGCGCGTGCGCGGCGGATTGAGCGTGAATGATTTCATCAAGCTGATGACCGTGCAGCAGTATACACAGAAAGGCTTGCGCACTCTCGGACCCAAGGCCGCATTGCTCGCTGAGGCCGAAGGCCTGGCGGGACACGCCGAGGCCATTCGCACGCGGCTGAAAACAAGGAGGACTCGTGGCTGAAGCCGTTGCAACTCGTAGCCCCGCGCCGCGCGCGCGCGTCCAGGCGATGAAGGAATATCATCCGCCGCTGGGCAGCCGCGACTCTCTGCGCCTCGACTTCAACGAGAACACTGTCGCCTGTTCGCCGCGCGTGCGGGAAGTGCTGGCGCAGATCTCCGCCGGCGCACTCACGCGCTATCCCGAGCGCGAGCCGGTAGAAGCCACGGTTGCAGCGCATCTGGGCCTCGCGCCCGAACAGGTTGCGCTAACCAACGGCGTTGATGAAGCTATCCACGTGCTCTTCGAGACCTTTCTCGAGGCCGGCGATGAGCTACTTCTGCCCGTACCTACTTACACGATGTACGAGGTATATGCTTCGGCAACCGACGCGGGGGTTGTCACGATCCAGACACAGGACGATCTCGAATTTCCATTTGAGCGCCTGCTCTCGGCTATTACGCCGCGCACCAAGATTATTGCCATTGCCAATCCCAACAGCCCTTCGGGCTCGGCGGCTACGCGTGCGCAGCTTATTGAACTCGCACAGCGCGCCCCGCACGCGATTCTGTTTGTCGATGAGGCTTACTTTCACTTCCACGGCGAGACCGTCATAGATCTTGTCGGCAAATTACCCAATCTCATCGTCGCGCGGACATTCTCCAAGGTCTACGGTCTTGCCGGTCTGCGCATCGGTCTGCTCGCAGGCACGGTCGAGCTCATGCGCTGGGTACGACGCGTTCTCTCGCCTTATAGCGTGAACTCCGTTGCGCTTGCCTGCCTCCCTGCGGCGCTTGAAGACAAGGCTTATCTCGATAGCTACGTGATGGAAGTGCTTGCGGCGCGTGGAAAGTTTGCAGATGCCCTCGATGCCGCGAAGGTGCGCTATTGGCCGAGCCGCGCGAATTTCATCCTGGTTGAGATCGGCGCGCAGCACGTTGAATTTGTGCGCCTCATGCGCGAAGCGGGAGTGCTGGTCCGCGACCGCTCCAACGACCCGGGTTGCGACGGCCGCGTGCGCATCACCATTGGCACGCGCGAACAGATGCGCGGTGCAGCCACGGCGCTCGACCAGGCACTCACTGCATTGCGCATAGAGAGCAAGGCAAAATGACGACAAGGAAGGCAAAATCCATTTCCGCGCCCACGAAAAAGCGTACCGCGACCATCGCACGCCACACCGCCGAGACGCATATCGATCTCACGCTGACTATCGAAGGCCAGGGCCGTTACAAAGTCTCCACCGGCATTCGCTTCTTCGATCACATGCTGGAGCTGTTCACGCGTCACGGCGCCTTCGACCTTGAGTTGAAGTGCAACGGTGACCTGGATGTCGATCAGCATCACACCGTCGAAGACGTGGGCATTGCGCTCGGTGAGGCCTTCGATCGTGCACTTGGCGACAAGCGTGGCATTTTGCGTGCTGGCTATTTCGTGATGCCGATGGATGAGACTCTCGCCATTGCTGCAGTTGACCTGAGTGGCCGTGCCGCTTTCGCCGTCGACACGAAGGTGCGAACCCGACTTGTCGGCGACCTGCAGACAGAACTCGTCACAGATTTTTTTGAGGGCTTCGCCCGCGGCGCGCGTGCCAACGTGCACGTGAAGACCATGTACGGCCGCTCGAATCATCACAAGATTGAGGCAATCTTCAAAGCTTTCGCGCGTGCCCTGCGCGTCGCCTGCTCGCGTGATAGGCAGCTCGGCGAGATGCTGCCCTCGACCAAGGGGTTGTTGTAATGCGCGTCACCGTTATCGACTACAAAGCCGGCAATCTCACCTCGGTGCTCAAGACGCTGCGCCATCTCGGCGCTGAGGCCATTGTTACCGACGCCGACCTTTCTCTGGTTGAATCCGCCGAGCGCATCGTGCTTCCCGGCGTGGGTCACTTCGCGGCGACGGAGCGCCTTGATGCTACCGGACTCACGTCATCGATTCGCGCGGCGATCGCGCGCGGTGTTCCATTTCTCGGCATCTGCGTGGGAATGCAGTGGCTCTACTCCGGCTCCACAGAAGCTCCGCGGCAGCCCGGTCTCGGCCAGTTCGCAGCACAGTGCGCGCGCTTTACCGAGAGCACAGAAAAAATCCCGCACGTCGGCTGGAACTCGCTCGATGTGCGCAATGGCTCACGGCTGTTGAAAGGCGTGGAACCTGGCGAGTTTGTTTATTTCACTCACTCTTACAAGGGACCTGTAACGTCTGACACCGCTGCCGTGACTCACTACATTGAGCCATTCGCGGCTGCCGTTGAGCGTGGTAATGTGATGGGCGTACAGTTTCATCCCGAGAAGTCTGGTGAGACCGGCCTCAAGATTCTCCGTAACTTTCTCGCGTGGGGAGCGAAGGGAGGCGCATGCTGACCAAACGCATCATCGCCTGCCTCGACGTACATGCCGGCCGTGTTGTGAAAGGCGTGCAGTTTGTCGATCTAGTTGATGCAGGCGATCCCGCCACACAGGCCGCACGCCACGCACGCGAGGGCGCAGATGAGATCGTGCTCCTCGACATCACTGCAACGCATGAGGGCCGGCAGACACTGCTCGCCACCGTGCGCAGGACAGCGAAGGAGTTATTCGTTCCCTTTTGCGTCGGTGGCGGCATTCGCACGGCACGCGATGCCGAGCAGGTCTTCGAAGCCGGCGCGGACAAAGTGAGCGTGAATTCCGCAGCACTCGCCGACCCTGCACTCATCACTGCGATCGGCAGCAGCTTCGGCGCACAGGCTGTCGTCGTCGCCATCGACGCGCGACGCGATCCCACAGCTGCCGATCCGGTGCGTGATGCGGAAGTTTTTGTACAGGGTGGCCGTAAGCCAACCGGCCGACGTGTCGTCGAGTGGGCGCGCGAGGCTGAACAACGCGGTGCCGGTGAAATCCTGCTCACTTCGATGGATGCCGATGGCACTCGTGCCGGTTTCGATTGCGAGCTTACTGCTGCCGTAAGCGAAGCCGTCAGCATTCCTGTCATCGCGTCTGGTGGCGCGGGCACTGTGGCACACTTTACGGACGTGTTTGCGAAGGGTAAGGCCGATGCGGCTCTCGCAGCCAGCATCTTTCACTTCGGCATTTCGAGTGCGCGCTCATTAAAGCAGGAGCTCGCCGCATCCGGCGTTCCCGTGAGGCTTCCATGTTGATTCCTTCGATTGATCTGCTCGGCGGACGCATCGTTCAACTGGTGCAAGGTGAAAAGCTTCGCCTCGCCTTCGACGACTTTGAGTACTGGATCGAAAAATTTTCCAAATATCCTCTCGTCCAGCTCATTGACCTTGACGCGGCGATGCGCCAGGGCGACAACTCCGTACTTGTCGAGCAAATCGCAAAGCGCCTGCCCTGCCAGGCGGGCGGCGGCATCCATACAATCGAGCGCGCGCGTCAGGTTCTTAATGCCGGAGCCAGGCGTGTCATTATCGGTTCCGCTCTTTTTTCCGCCGACGGAACGGTCAACACGAATTTTGCTGCAGAACTGGCCGCTGCCGTTGGTGCGGAGCGCATTGTTGCCGGCATCGATACCAAAAACGGCCGTATTGCGGTGAAAGGGTGGAAGGCTCAGGTCGAGCTCACTCCAGACGAGGCTATTCCTCAGCTAGAGCCCTATGCGTCGGCGTTTCTTTACACCCATGTCGACGGTGAGGGGCTTCTGCGCGGTTTTCCGATAGACATTGCGGCCCGGCTCCGCAAGCTCACGCAGCGGCAGCTCATTGTTGCCGGTGGAATCCGCAGCCAGCAGGAAGTGGATGAACTGGATGCGCTCGGCGCGGATGCAGTTGTTGGCATGGCCGTCTACACCGAGTTGCTTGCGGTATGAAACACTGTGCTTCCTGGCTACTCGTGCGAAGCATGTAGCGCGCGGTTTGTCTCCACGCGCGAGGCTCGCAGTAGCCGTGCGATCTGCTTGAGATGAAGCTGCACGGCATACGCGCGCAGAATCTCAGCCTGCGAGAAAGCGATGCCAGTATGCCGCACCGTGTCCATGCGGGTCTCGAGGTCGGCGATATCCTGCTCGAGATTCATTCCCTGAACCCCCGACTCAAAACGCCACTTATGAATGCAGCCCGCAACGTGATGGAAGCCGGTGCGGATATCGGCAGCCAGGCGTCCCAGTTCCGGTTCGAGCTGCTGGGCGTAGGCGTCTTCATGACTGTCCTTAACAGCCAGATTGAGCGCTAACAGCGTCTCAAACAGCGCCTGGCCAGACTGCGCAAGCAATCCCAGTGCTTCGCTCCATCCTGGCCCACCCGACGGCTCGTTGCGCGAAGCTGCTAACAATTGGTCATTGCCGCTCAGCGCGGCTTCCACATCTTCGCGTAAGGCTGAAAGATTTGCAGAGGGCGTGCCGCGGAAGCCTTCAAGTATCGCCTCAAAGAACGTGCCCAGCAGCAGAAACTCCTGCGCCAATCCATCGCGCAACCGCAGCCGAGCCCGGTCGGGCAGCACAAATGTTGAAACTGCCAACGCTACCACGATCCCGAGAAGGACTTCGCCCACACGATCCAATGCCAGTCCCCAACGCGGGCCCTCCCGATGCACGAGCATGATGATGGTGATGGTGACGCAGGCCAGCCGCGAACTGTTGCGCAGTCCAAACAAGCCGCAGGCCACGATGGCCACGAGCACCGCCAGAATGTAGCTCAGCAGCGGCGGACCAAGGAGCGAAAACGAAAATCCGAGCAGGGCGCCGATCAGCGTGCCCAGCAGGCGATCGCGTGAGGCCGTCACAGTGGCGCCCACATTCGACTGCAGAACGATGATGGCGCTGATTGAGCCCCAATAGCCGTCCCGCAGTCCCAAGCGCGTCGCCAGCCACCAGCACAGCGCCGCGGCGAGCGCCGTCTTTGCGGCGTCTATCAGTAGCCTTCTGCGCTTCCAGCTGAAAATTCCCTCTTTTTCTTCCGCGTTCATGCGCAGTTTCGCGGCAAGCTGCTGCTGTGACCACGTTTTGTTAGCTCTCAGGCGCATGACCGCAATCTGTCGTGAATCTCTCGGATGATTTGAAATGAGCCCGTCAGTGACTTGATCAGTTTCAGGTTTTGTCCCGGACACGTCAATTGCAGGCACATCGGAACCGGCGTCCCATACAATCGATATGTCTGCATTGTGATTCCATGTTACGAGTCGCCTATCCTTCTACCTTATCGCCTGAGCTGCTGAACGGTTTTCCTGGAGAGATCGAGCTGATCCCTGTCTCTGAAGCGTTGGACCACGATATCGAGGTCCAGGTATGGATCCCTGATCCGTATCCCACGCGAGCACAACGCGCGTGGCCGCATCTGCACGGCGTGCGGCTAGTAATCTCATTATTGGCAGGCACAGAATGGATTCCACCGGTCGTCGGTCCCCACGTCACAATCTGCAACGCGCACGGCGCGCACAACGTCGCGACGGCGGAGTGGACGATCGCAGCCATTCTCGCGATGCTCAAATATTTTCCGTTCTATCTCGACGTTCAGCGCGACGGCGTCTGGAAACGCCGCTTCGAGGCTCCTGCCCTGTACACCAACGTGACCGGCGACATGCGGCCGATCTATCCACCGGTCATGCTCGAGGAGCTGACCGGCAAGTCTGTATTACTGGTTGGCTACGGCGCCATCGGGAAGGAGATCGAACGCATGCTTGCGCCGTTTCGCGTGGACTTGATCCGCGTGGCCCGTTCCGCGCGCAGTACGCCTACGGTTCACGCGGTGAGCGAACTCGACAGCTTGTTGCCCGAAGCCGAAATTGTGATCCTCATTCTTCCGGCAACGGCCGAAAGCCACCGGCTCATCGATACTCCGCAGCTCGCGCTCATGCGCCAAGGTACGTTGCTGGTGAACGCGGCACGCGGCCCCGTGGTGAACACAGATGCATTGGTCGATGCGCTACGCGCAGGCAGGGTTCGTGCTGCGCTCGACGTTACCGATCCCGAACCGCTGCCGGAAGGCCATCCGCTATGGAGTTGCCCCAATCTGCTCATCACGCCGCACATTGGCGCATCGAGCCCGCAATTTACGCCGAATGCTTTGCGCACCGCAGCCGATGAGTTGCGCCGCTACTTGAAGGGCGAGCCGCTGCAGAATGTAGTCCAGGCGGCAGTCTAAGCCGCTGCTGTTGCCGCGGCGCGCCGCCAGTCGCACCCGGCGCTGGGTGCCCCATCCTTGGCGAATCCTTGTTCTTGCGCCAACGGTGGGACAGCGCAGATCTTATCCAGTCGCAGCCGTCGCGCGCCGCCAGTCGCGCAGCCCCAGCGCGGCTAACGCCACCAGGCCTGCATAGAGCGCAGCTGTCGGCCACAGATCTTTGTAGATGTACTCGCCGACATACACCACGTCGACAACGATCCAGAGCCACCAGTTTGCGATGTGCTTCCGCGCGCCCCACCAGCTCGCCACCAGACTGTAGCTCGTGAGTGCCGCGTCGAGATGTGGCAATGCCGCGCCGATGCGTACCATCAAAGCGCCCAGCAATAGTGCGCCGACTGCGCCCGCCGCAATCCCCGCGACCCAACCTCGCATGTTGAGGGGCTCCACGCGAACCTCACCTGCCTCAATCACGCCGCGCCACCAATGCCACCATCCATAAAGAGTGAAGACAACAAAGAAGACCTGCAGCAGCGCGTCAGAGAACAGACGCGCCTGATAAAAGACGGCGAGATACAGAAAATCTGCAACCAACGTGATGGGCCAGCAGATGAGCAGGCGTTTCGTGGTGAGCCAGATGCCGAGCACTGTAGTGATCAGTCCCGCAATCTCGATCCAGTGCGCAGCGAGATAGTGCACGATCCACGCCGGGCTCATCGTACGGCCTCCGCGTGAGTAGCCGACCAACGATGTAGAGCATCGAGTAGTCGACGGCCACTCGAACTGTGGAACCAGCGCGCGTGGCCCACCAGCCAGCCGTCATAAGCCATTGGGGCCTTCTCTTCTGCGTGTAACACGCTGAGGAAATAATCTGCTTCTGAAAGCGCAAACTCCGCATGGCACAGAGCCGTCATCGGCGCCAAGGCCGCAGCTTCTTCTGCTGCGAGCGGGCGCACTGATTCATAACCAGCCAGTAGCGCAGCAAGATGGTCAAAGTGAATGGGCACCCCTTCGGGCCGATCAGGATGCTCGACGAGAGCAAGCCACCCGACGATGTTGCGCTCAATGGCATGAGCCAGATCGTGCACGGCATTTGTGCGGTCCGAGAGGCCAAAGTCCACAATCGCTGTCGCCCGCGCGCGGTCGCTCGCATCGCTCCAGAACAGATTCGAGGCATGCAGATCGTTGTGGGTCCACAGCGGGGCGAGAGCGGGTAACAGAGGCCCAAGCTCGGCGTGAAAGGGCGCAAGCAGTTCGAGCGCCTGTTCGGCACATGCTTGCACAGCACCGTTTTCCGCGAGCGACGGCCGGGCGCTCAGGTATCGATTCATCTCACCGGCGGCATCTTCGGCGGCGAAGATCGTAAACCCCGCAACGAGCGGTCGCAAATCGCGCGGGGGCGCGTTAAATCCGCGCGCTGCCAGATGCAATCTGGCCAACGCTTCGCCCGCGGCGTGTGCATGTTCACTGCAGCGAAATGGAGTCCACGAAATCGCATCCCCGTACAGGTCGATGCCCGAAGCCGCACTGTGCACCTCGTAGGTCCACTCGCCGTTCTCGATCACCGTTTCGCCCGATGCCGACACGAGTACCTGCGGCACAGGTGCGCCGTGCATGCGCAAATGCTGGAGAAATCGGTGCTCTTCTTGCAATCCGTCGCGGTCGCGCACACTGCAATGATGCCGCTTGATAAAGACCCGACTGGCTCCCGCCTGCACCACGCTGGCTGCTGAAAATGGCCGCGGACTCACGGAGAGAATCTCGACCAGCTCACCTGCACACGGAAACTCCCGCAGCAGTGCGCGCACTTCATCCGGCGTGAGCGGCGGCCAGTCTGGTGGAACCAGCCCGCCGTCCATGCCATGCGCTTTCACTGCAGGATCCGTCATCTCTTCGTGCATCTTTCGCGAAAAATCAAAACGTGTAATGCGCCGAGAGCCGCACCGTCGTCGGCGCACCCAGCCAAAGAAAAGTGTCGCCGTAGCTGGCGCCCGTGTCGCTCCAGTAGCGTTTGTTGGCTATGTTGCTGGCGTAGAGGCGAAATGTAATCCGGCCCTGTTCACCGCCAGGAGTATAGCGCGCGCCGAAATTAAAGATGTTATAGGCAGGCACACTCACCGCATCGTCGCGCGTGGCCTCCTTGCGGCCTGTGTAGCTCCAGCCGGGCAGCAGGTGAAGCCCGCGCAAGCCGGGCAGCGTGACGTCCGCCGATACGGTCGTGTGGAGATGCGGCACGTTGATCACTTGCCTGTTGTCGAATGCCGGCGTTCCCGTGCTCTCTGATTTTGCGTTGATCGCTGCGGCCGACGCGGTAATACGCAACCATCTGGCCGCAGTTCCCTGGGCATTCAGCTCGACGCCGTTGTGTGTTTCATGGCCTTCGGATACGAAGCACAGATTCGCCGGCGCGTTTGAATCGAAGGAGCAATTCGAATGAAGGCTGTCGGGGACCGCCAGGAGCTTCGGATAAAAGAAGGGTGAGCGCATATGGAAGAAATCTCCGCTGAGAAGAATACTCTGCGCCGGTTCGTACTTTGCGCCCACCTCCACCTGGCGGGTGCTGTAGGGAGCGAGGAGCTGACTCGCGTCGTCGTTGGCCCACCATGGCCCCTGCGGCCCCAGAGACAGGAGCACGCCATAGTTCGAGTAGAGCGTCAGGCTTCGCGCCGGATTGAAGGTCGCTGCGAACTGCGGCAGCCAGACAGGCTTGTCCGTGGGCTGCATAGGCGCCGTGGGGTCAGTGGCCTGCGCCGAATAGTTGTGATCGCGTAGAGCGTCGTAACGCCCGCCGGCGATGAGCTGGACCCGCCCCGGGAGATGCACACGGTCCTGCAACACTGCGGACGACTGATGGTTGTCTTCCCACAGCGTGCGCGGGCCGGCTTGCTCTGCTGTGCCTGTAACAGGATCCGTCTCGATCGGATACGGCTGCATGGACTGGTAGATATTCTCCGAGCCCAGGTAGGCGTAGACGGCGCCGTCCTGGATGTTGTCGGGCGCATTGAGCGGCTGAGCGCCGGGCTCTTGCACGCTGCGCAGAAAGAGCTGGCCGCCGAATGTGATTGTCTGCGTAATGGCTCCGGTTTGAATCTGCCCGGTCATCATTGCTTCCCCTTCGGCGTCGATGCGCAGCTCGCCGGGATTGCGATAGTCGTAGATGCCGTAGCTGCCATCGGGACAGAAGAAGTAGGCCAGAGCATTCGGCGCATTGGGGCACGCAACGTCGCCGTTCGCATCAAAGGGCGTGCCGTAAGCGTAGATCACATTGTCCTGGATGAGCGAATGACTGATGCTGCCCGCGACGAATGCCGTCCACATCGGCGACAAGCTGAAGTTAAGCCGCGCGCCGGTATTGAATGTGTCAAAGGTGTCAGGCGGGGCCCACGACTGCGCGCCGAGCATTGTCGACCGGTAGATGCGGTTGATGTCGGGCAGAATCGCGCCGCCGAGGAGCTGATAACCGCTGCCGTCCCGCCCCGTTCTGTGCTGATATTCGAAGTCGCCCTTGAGAACCGCGCGCGAGCTCAACTTCCAATCGGCCGCGCCCGCGCCTACTGCGCGCCATGCATCGGCGCCGTCCAGGTAGCTCTGAATCCTTTCACCGGCGAGATTCACGCGCGCGCCCACCTGTTTGCTGTTTCCAAAGAAACGGCCCAGATCGGTGGCCCCATAGATCGTCCCGCGATGATCGGTGGCCAGATCGAGATCCTTCACGAGCGCCGGTCGCTTGGTGATATAGCCAATCAGCCCACCGCCCGTGGCCACGCCGCTCTCCACGCCTGCCACCCCATTCAGGACTTCGACCTGCTGCTTGTTTTCGAGCGGCACGTCCTGCTCGCCGGCGATCGTCATGCCGTTGATCTCGAGTCCAGTTGCCAGATCGATCGGGTAGCCGCGAATCTCGTAATCGCCGTAGTAACCCACCGGGACGTAGTCGTCATCAACGGAAGCGTCGTTAGCTACTACATCCGAGAGCAGCCGCGAGACCTGATCGTTCATCATGTCGCGCGTGACCACCGTAGCCGATAGCGGAGCCTCTTTGAGCGAGGCGCCATCGATTGTGCCTACCGTGACGGCTTCAGGGAGATATTTGGAATTCAATTCGCCGTGCACCACAACCGTTGTCGTCACAGGCGCCGGCTTCTGCGCATCGGATTGCGTTGCTTGCGCAGGTGTCTGCCCAGCTTGGGCGGCGACTCGATTCGGATGCTGTGCGCACAAGCAGGCAAGCATCACTGCGCAGACAGTCCATCTGGCGAAGGTGCTGCAAAATGCATTGGAAAAGATCGGCCGGTGGCCGGGCGCTGCTGCTCGCATACACTCCTCTTATTTCGTCTTGCCTGAAACAAAGGAGCTTGAGCTTGAAGGAAGGAAATTCAGCTGCTCGGCTTCGAAAACTTCCCACGCCGGTATTATCCGGATCGGGTTCGAGGGTATTTCTCAGCCCCGCATCCTGCGGAGCACCCCTGTTTCAATGCTTATGATTGAAACACTCCTGCATGACTTTTGCAAATCGGCATCTGTGCAGCTATCCCGCAGGCGCGCGAATGATTCGAGAAGAAGGGCTGCAGCCAGACTTCCGTCCGGTACACTGCTCAAGATAGTTTCAATGACTTTTTCCGAGCGTTTCCGCGAAATTCGCACCGGATTCGAACGGCCGTTCTGGGTCGCCAATATCAGCGAACTCTTCGAACGGCTGTCGTACTATGCTGCATTCGCTTCACTGCCCCGCTATCTGCACGAGAGCCTGAATTTCAGCGTGGAGCGGGCCAGCAGTTTGGCGGGATTGTTTGGCGGGCTGGTGTGGTTCCTGGCAGCCTTCGGCGGAGCTCTTGCAGACCGAATGGGCTTTCGCCGGGCGCTGTCGCTGGCTTACCTGATTTTGGCCACGTCCTACTTCCTGCTGGGCTCCATTGGTTCACCGTGGCTGGCTCCCGTTCGCAGTGCCATGCCTCTGGTCGCGCTGGTGACGTTCATCCTGATGCTGCCGGCTCTTGGCATCGCGCTCGTGAAGCCGTGCGTCGTGGGGACGACGGCCCGCGCTTCCAAGGAAAATGTGCGGTCCATTGGTTATTCGATCTACTACACGGTGGTCAACATCGGCGGGGCAACCGGGCCTTTTCTCGCTGGATGGGTACACCAGCATCTCAGCGTGGAAAAAGTCTTCGACATGGCGGCACTGAGCGTTTTCATCATGTTCTTCGCCGTGCTGCTCCTGTTCAAGGAGCCTCGCCGTTCCGACGAGGTGCAGACCGAAAGCCTCGGCCAGGTTGCCAGGAACTTTCTCGTCGTCACGTCGAACTGGCGCTTCATGCTGTTTCTGATCATTTTCTCTGGATATTACGTCGCATTCTGGCAGCAGTTCATCATTCTTCCCCTCTATATCCACGAGTATGTGAACCCGAACAGCAATACCGAAATGCTGCTCATGTGCGACTCACTGACGGTGATCGCACTGCAGATGGCGGTCAGCATTTTCACGCAGAAGCTGCCTTCGTTTCGCGGCATTACGCTGGGCACGCTGATCTCAGGCCTGGCCTGGATTCTGCTCATTTTGCATCCGAGCGTCCCCATGGCCGTGGCAACGCTGATCGTAGTGGCCATAGGAGAAATCACACAGCAGCCGCGTTACTACGAGTACATCTCGCGTCTCGCGCCCTCTGGGCAGCAGGGAACCTATATGGGCTTTGCTTTTCTCCCCATTGGGATCGGCTCGCTCGTGGGCGGAGGACTTGGCGGATTCCTGATTCACCACTTTGGTGAAGTTCTGCATCAGCCGGGACTTATCTGGTCCGCGGTCAGTGGGGTGGGCGTGGCAACAGCCGTTCTCCTCTGGGCTTATGACCGCCTGATACGACGGAATTAGCACGCTGGAATTAGCACAACAGACGCGGAGGAACCCGCGTAGCTTGCGTGAATCTCCAATCGAGTTCCGATTCCTCTAGCGCCCGCCTCATTCTTCTCCACGGTACTCTCCGTGACGCCTGTGAGTGGATCACAACAAGCAACCTAGGAAAAACCCCAGTATTTATGCGCCTACCAGAGCTTTTCTACGTCGTATCGCTGAACTTTGATCTCACGGATTGCGATCCATCATGCAGCGTTGAGATCAACAACCTATCGAGGGGCAAGCTCCATCAGAGTAGTGGTCTGGCGTGAGCCGTGCGGAAGCAGATCCGAATCTGCAATCGAATCTTCCTCTGCCGCGCTTCGCGACGCCAGAGTTTTCATTCATCTCCAGCTACGAGGAAGGACTCGTCCAAATGTTCACACGCAATCTCATCATCCCGCGCCTGTGTCTCTTGCTCATATTCTGCACACTGTCTTCATGGCCGGCACATTCTCAGCAAAATAATTCGTCATCGCAGACACAGGACGAGACAACCCTCGAAGGAACAGTTGTTGCCTCAAGCCGCATCACATTCGTGGTCAAATCGGACGACGGCAAGTTTCAGTTGTTCACCTTCGACCGCAACACCAACCGACCGCGGACTCTTTCGGTGGGCACGCGGGTGCGCGTCGCATCCGATCAGGGCGACCAGGCCGGCGCGCGGCACGCCACTGACGTCACGGTGCTGGATCAGGCGCAAGATGCAGGAGCGGGCACTGCGAACGCCTCTGCACGGAATGCAGCTCCCGTGCCGCCGTCGGTGCGCGATGCGGAGAGCAACATTCGCCGCGAGGCGCGTCGCTGGCGCATTGGAGCGCGGGCTGGCGTGGGTCTCGATCCGGAGCTCGTGATGTTTGGTCTCCATTCCCAAATGGGTCCCATCTTCAACCGGAATGTCTTCTTCCGCCCCAATGCCGATTTTGAGTGGGGCGAAATCACGGACATGGTTGCTCTGAATCTCGAAGCCGTTTACAGGTTTCCAACGGCAGTGCGTGGCGGCGCATGGGCGCCTTACGTCGGCGCCGGACCATCGTTGAATTTCATCCACCAAAGCTTCCAGACAAAGCCAGGGCAAAGCCGGAATATTTCATTCACTAACTTCGACTATGAGACCGGCTTCAACATCCTGGTGGGATTTCAGAATCGCCATGGCACATTCTTTGAGGCTAAAACCAGCCTCTATTCACAGCCTGCGCCCGTCTTTCGGCTGATTCTGGGTAAGAATTTCTGACCCTCTTGCCTTCCCTTGCTCCCATTCGCTGGCCGGTGCACCGGGAAAAAAACTCTCTCGTGTGCGCGCCGATTAGCCTTACACTGGCGATGACTCCCCCGTTGTCTCATCGCCATGGCCGTCGCGCAACTGACTCTCGAACTGCGGATCGAACACGCTCAGTCTCTGAAAGACCGGCGGCAGGTGGTGCGCTCGCTGAAGGACCAGTTGCGCCAGGGCTTCAATGTCTCAGTGGCCGAGCTGGACGAAGCAGTGACGTGGCAGTCCGCGACGATCGGTGTTGCCGCGATCTCCGGCTCGCGCGATTACCTGCACAAGCTCATCGATGAAGTGGAGCGGGCCGCGCGACGCATGACGAATGAACTAGGCGCCGAGCTGGCCGACTCTTTCTGGGAGTACCTGGAAAGCTGACGCATTAGTGCGGTTTGAAGGTCTTGCCGGTCTCGAGCAGTGTCTTGAGGCGCGAGAGAATGCGAGGCCAGCCATCCGCGGAAGAAGCGTAGGCGTTGTCGCCCTCTGTCCACCGGTCATGCGTCACAGAGACCCTGGTGGCCTCAGTCTCCGGTGCCAACTCGATCGTGACGCGAGAGACTTTGTCGGAAGCACCGAGAGCGAAGGTGTATTGCAACAGCCTTGATGGCTCTGCCTGGAGCACCTCGCCGCGCACATACGTGGTGCGCTTGCCATCGGGACCCGGCCCGACCCAGTTCATCGAACCGCCGGGCTTCAAATCCACTTCCAGTTCAGCACCCATGAAGATAATACGGTTGGATTCCGGAGAGACGAAGCCCTCCCAGACTTTCTCTGGAGACGCAGCGAAGTAGAAAACGAAGTGCAGCGGAGTTTGTTCGGCCATCTGAATCTCCTTCAGTCGAGAGACATCGTTCGTCGGTCAAGACTGACCCAGGATTTCATCCCAGGTTATTTCGCGCTCTCCCTGACGGGAGATCCCGCCCAAGCAGAGCTTGGACGGGGCACAGCTTTGCATGGTGGTGGGTATGCGCGAATGAATATTTGGTGCTGATCGAGAACAGGTTGAAAATGCTCAGCCTCAACGCATCGGCTTCTCGTGGATGACCATCCAGTTGGTGCCGTATTTGTCGCGGAACTGACCGAAGCGGTGCGCGAAAAAGGTCTCGCCCATGGCCATGAAGATCTCACCACCATCCGTGAGTGCGGCATAGATGCGCTCGGCCTCCTCATTGCTGTCGACGCTCAGGCAGAGATAGGCGCTACGCATCGGCTCGACTTTGGGCCCGTCACTGGCCATCACCGCTGTGTCGCCGAGAGTGAAACGCGCATGCACAATACCGTTCGGCTTGAGTCCCGGCGGCAGATTCTGCGGTCCGCCTGGCCCTGCCATGTCGGCGAACCGGGCTTTCATGAGTACCTTCGCTCCCAAGTGTTTTTCATAGAAGCTTATCGCTTCTTCGCAGTTGCCGGGAAAGTTGAGATAGGTATTCACCTTCATCGTTTGCTGGCTCCTTTGGGGACTTTGGGTTGGGATTGCATTGGAAAGGGAGGAAGAATCGGCTCGGGATCGCGCTCCTTCCAGCGGCGATAAGTTTCAGCAAGCACGGCGGCACGATTCTGTTCCATGTGCTCGATCACCGCGCAGGGCGCACCGGTTTCTTCATAGTGCGCGCCCCAGATCAACAGCTCCAGCATCACCGGAGCCAGAGCAATTCCTTTTTCCGTAAGCCGGTAATGAATACTGCGGCCATCTTCGGCCACAGGTTCCCCTTCGACCAAACCGTGCGCCTCCAGCCGCTGCAGGCGGTTCGAAAGAATGTTGGAGGCGATGCCTTCGCCGGAGTGCTGAAACTCGCGGAAGGTGCGATAGCCGCGCACCATCATGTCGCGAATAAGAAGGAGTGACCAGCGGTCGCCGAGCAGCTCCAGAGCCGCACTGACTGGGCATCCAGAGCGCCGCACCGAGACAGGTTTTTCGGTGATAGGTTTTCCGGTGACAGACCTTTCGGCGCTGGACTTTCGGGCCATGGAGAAATCCTAGTCCAAATAACTTGCAACTTGCAACCTATTTGTGAAATCAATAGTGCTGTGTTCGCTGCATTGCGCCGCGCTGCAGCGAACCGGCAGAGTTCGCGCGCTGCCGATTTTCAATCCTGGATGGTCTTTCGATGAGTGTTCTTGAAAAATCCCCCCGCATTACTCCGTTTTTGTGGTTCGACGCGAACGCCGAAGAGGCTGTCAGTTTTTATATGAGCGTGTTCAAAAACTCCCGGAAGATCGAAGAGTTTCGTTCTCCTTCTCAAACCACTGTGCCCCAAGGCGCCATCCTTACAATCACTTTTGAACTCGACGAGCAACGATTCGTCGCGCTGAATGGCGGTCCCAACTACAAGTTCAACGAGGCGGTTTCGTTTTTTGTGCACTGCGACACGCAGGAAGAGATTGACTATTACTGGTCGAAGCTGACCGAGGGCGGAAGTGAGATTGCCTGCGGCTGGCTCAAAGATAAGTTCGGACTATGCTGGCAGATTGTGCCCACTCGGATCATGGAACTAATCAAGAGCCCGAAAGGGATGGCAGCGATGATGCAGATGAAGAAGCTGGACATTGCCGAGCTGGAGCGGGCTGCGCAATCGTGATGGCAGTCTAAACTCGGACCAAAGTACAACAGGCTCAAGCGGTTTATGCATCGTAGCCCTCATGAGCCGCACGTTGCTGCCAGGAAGACCCTACCCTTTGGGCGCCGTTGCTCGCAAAAAGGGCACAAATTTTGCTGTCTATTCGGAGGGCGCGACACGCGTCGACGTGTGCCTGTTCGACGCCGACGGAAAACAGACTGACTGCGTCACCCTGCGCGAGCACACCGCGCTGGTATGGCACGGATTCATCCGCGACATCAAGCCGGGCCAGCTGTACGGGTTTCGTATCGATGGCCCCTGGGACCCGAAAAATGGGCAGCGATTCAACTTTAACAAGCTGCTGATGGATCCGTATGCGCGAGCTATCTCCGGTGAGGTGAACTGGAAGGCGCCGATCTTTCCCTACGATCTTGAGTCAGGCGATCCACTCAAAATGGACGAGCGAGACAGCGCAGACGGTGTGCCAAAGTGCGTCGTAATCGACGGACGGTTCGATTGGGGAGAAGACTGTCCACCGGACACACCGCTGGCCGATTCTGTGATCTATGAAGTGCATGTAAAGGGGTTCAGCATCCGCAATCCCGAGGTGCCGAAGAAACTGCGCGGCACCTATGCGGGACTCGCGCATCCGGCCAGCATCGCTTATCTCAAGCGGCTCGGCATTACAGCCGTTGAGCTGCTGCCCATTCATCACTTCATCGATGAAGGCCATCTGGTCGACAAAGGGCTGAGGGATTATTGGGGCTACAACACGCTCGGCTACTTCGCGCCGATGTCGCGGTATAGCTCTTCCGGCGATCAGGGTGGCCAGGTGCGCGAGTTCAAAGAGATGGTGAAGGCTTTGCACACAGCAGGCATCGAGGTGATCCTCGACGTTGTTTACAACCACACCTGCGAGGGCAATCATCTCGGACCGGTGCTGAGTTGGAAGGGCATCTGTAACCGCACCTACTACCGGCTCGTTGAAGACAATCCCGAGTACTACATGGATTACACCGGCACTGGCAATACATTGAACGTGCGCAATCCGCAGGTGCTGAAGATGATCATGGATTCGCTCCGCTACTGGCGGACCGAAATGCGCGTAGATGGATTCCGCTTCGATCTCGCCGCGACGCTGGCCCGCGAACTGCACGATGTGAGCAAGCTCTCCTCGTTCTTCGACACGATCCACCAGGACCCGACGCTGGCTGATGTAAAACTTATCGCCGAGCCGTGGGATGTGGGCGAGGGTGGCTACCAGGTCGGCCAGTTTCCGGTGCTGTGGGCGGAGTGGAACGGAAAATATCGCGATACCGTCCGCCGCTTCTGGAAGGGCAACGAAGGCCAGCTCTCCGATTTGGGATACCGGTTAACCGGCTCAAGCGATCTCTATCAATTCGACGGGCGCAAGCCTTACGCAAGCATCAACTTCGTCACCGCGCACGATGGATTCACGCTTAACGATCTGGTGAGCTATAACCAGAAACACAACGAAGCCAACCAGGACGACAACAAAGACGGAAGCGACAACAACGATTCCTGGAACATGGGTGCCGAAGGCCCCACGGACGATCCCGAGATCAACATGCTGCGCGAGCGCCAGATGCGCAACTTCATCGCGACGCTCATGTTTTCGCAGGGCGTGCCCATGCTCAGCGGAGGCGATGAGGTAGCACGCTCGCAACGGGGAAATAATAACGGTTACTGCCAGGACAGCGAGCTCTCTTGGTTCGACTGGAATCTCGACGAGAAGCGCCAGCAACTGCTCGAGTTCACATGCCGCGTAATTCAGCTGCGGCTGGCGCATCCCAATCTGCATCGCCGCAAATTTTTCCAGGACCGCGAGATCCGCTCCAAGCGTGGCGACAAGCTTCTGCGCGTGATCAAAGACATCGCCTGGTTCAATCCTGACGGCAATGAAGTTCCCGACGAGGCATGGAGTGCAGGGTGGTCGCGGGCGGTTGCGCTGTTGCTGAATGGGCAAACACTGCAAGTTACAAATGAGGATGGCGAACAAGTGATCGATGCGAGCTTTCTTCTACTGGTGAATGCTGCAGCTGAAGGTGTCGAATTTGTTCTGCCTGAATCGCCAGTTGGGAGGCCCTGGATTCTGGCAGTCGATACGGAAAATCTTGCCGAGCCCTTCCCTCAAGCCGTGGTCGGCGAAAAGGTGATCCTGGGCGGCCGGTCGCTCAAGCTGCTCAGCGACCAGACGCTCCAGGAATCCGGAATCACAACACCTGCATGAGATAAGTTGATTTCAAGAAGCCATCCTCGTACGCGAGGTTACGGCCCATTCTCAGGAACTAGTGAACCGTTGACGCCACAACGATTGACGCGATGACACCCGTTGCCACGGCGGCCAGTACATAATTTCCATCGACCTCACGCCATTCGTAGCCGCGCGGCGGTCTGCGCAAGTGATAGTGCCGGTAGTCGACCCGGTCGCCGCGGTCCCAATCCTCATGCCGGATGTGGCCGCCTTCTCGCCAGTCGTCATGGTGAACATAGTGGTGATCATGACGATCGTAATCGTGATCGTGGTGATCGGATTCGTGGTGGTCGTCGCGATCATGATGATCGTCCTGAGCAAGGGCGACTCCGCCGGAGAGCATCGAAACGATCACAGCAGAGGCAAAGACTTTGCGAATTGGTCCCATATACACTCCGAATACTGCTTCGAGCTTGGATTCACGGGGAGCCGGTGGTGTTGTTTGGGGGCATTGGCACTGCTGGCCCTCGCTCTCTGGTATCCTGAGGGGTTTACCTTAAGGTGAGGAGGCCACATGCCGGAGCACAGAGCGCGCAAACATCATCAGGATCGCGTGGCCGAGGCGTTGCGCGAAGAGATTGGCGCCATGATCGAGGGCGAGCTCTCCGACCCGCGCATCGACTTCTGCCATGTGAGTGAGGTGGCGCTCAACCCCGGTGGCAAATCGGCTCGCGTCTATGTGGCTGTTGACAGCAACGCAAAAGATATTGCCAAAGCCGAAAGCAATACAATCGCCGGTTTGGAAGCGGCTAAAGGCTACATTCGCCATGAGTTGAAGGAGCGCATGGGCGTGCGGCACGTGCCCGAACTAAGCTTCCTGGTTGACCGCTCCGGACGGTTCCAGGCACGCATTGAAGAACTGATGGAGAGGTCCAAGAGGCGGCAAAAGGCTTCAGCCGAGGAGGCACCCCGAGCCGGGCAGGAAGCTCCGCTCAATTAGCTGCATGCATCATCCTCCCCCCAAATCGCGGCCCTCTCAACCGGAGCTGGAGGCACACGGTGATTCTGTTCCTCCAGACACAGCTTCGGCTAATCCCATTGCGCAGATTCTGCGTGTGATCGGGCAAGGCGAGCGCTTCCTGGTCTGCTCGCACTCGCGGCCCGACGGAGACGCGGTGGGTAGCATGCTGGCATGCGGCATGCTGCTCGAACAGCTGGGCAAGCGGGCCGATCTGGTGACCGCTGACCGTATTCCAGTCGCCTATCGCGCGTTGCCGGGAGCAGACGCGATTCGCTCAGCGTTGCGCGTGCATGGCCCTTACGACGCGGTGATTCTGCTGGAATGCGATGGCCTGGAGCGCACGCGCCTGCGCGGTCTCGAAGAGTTCTTCCTCATCAATATCGATCACCATATCAGCGGCCGGCCTTATGCCCATGTGAACTGGATTGACTGCGGTGCAGCCAGCGTAGGTGAGCTCGTCTGCCGGTTGGTGAAGGCCGCTGGCCTCACCGTAACTCCGGCGATGGCAACATGCCTCTACACCACGATGTTGACCGATACAGGCAGTTTTACCTACGGCACATTGAGCGCATCTACCTTTGCGCTTGCTCGTGAGCTTGTGCTGGCGGGCGCCGATCCGATCGCGATCTCCCGGGACATTTACTACTCCGTGCCTGCATCAAAGGTGCTGCTTTTAGGCGCGGCGCTCAGCCACCTGCAGCGCGAAGGCTCCATGGCCTGGCTGTGGATCACGCATGAAGACATGGTACGCACCCATGCCGCCGAGGAAGACTGCGAAGGGATCGTGAACTTCGCGCTTGGTATTGCGGGTATCGAAGCTGCGGTTTTTCTGCGGGAGTTGCCCGAAGGACGCATACGGCTGAGTCTCCGCAGTAAAGGAAAACTCGATGTAGCCGCGATTGCCGGCAAGTTGGGTGGTGGTGGCCATCAAAATGCGTCCGGCTGTACGCTGGAGGGGCCGCTGGAGCGCGCAACGCGCGAAATTCTTGGCGAATTGCGCGATGCCGTGGCTATCGACGGAAAGGCCTCGCCGCATTGAGATTCCGTCCGAATCTGTTAGCCTTGAACCGGTCTCATAAACCGGATTCACTCACTCGGCCAATGCTTGCGATCCGTCTTATTGTCGGGTCCCATATTTGCCCAATGAACGATTAAGCACATCCGTCCGTTGTTGTCCTGTCGCGTACGCCAGGTCTTCGGAAAGGCCGGCTACAGGCGCCGACCGGACACAGGGCCCGCTCTCCCGCTGGAGAACTTGCTGGAAATGGAAACTTCATTGGAACCTGCTGCCCCGGACTCATCCAAGCGCCTGCAATTGCGCCTTCCCGGTTGGTCCACTGTTGCAGAGCTCTGCGTATTTTTCGCCTTCACAATCTTTTTCCTCGGATATGGTCTCACTCCCTTGCTGGGCGGGGACGGCCTGGGCCTTGTTGGCGCGGATGAACCTCGCTATGCGCAGATCGCGCACGAGATGCTGGACCGGTTCGACTCGGCGCACACTCTGAAAGGCCGCCTGGAAGCCTGCGTCACTCCCTATCTCTATGGCCGCCCCTGGCTGGAAAAACCGGCACTCTACTACTGGCGCGCGATGTTCCTCTTTCAGGACTTCGGCGTGCACGACTGGAGCGCGCGGCTGCCTTCGACCACATTCGCTTTTGTGATGGTCGGCCTCATCTACCTGCACATGCGACGATTCCGGCCTGGCGGGCATCTGGACGCTGCGCTCATTACAGTGGCTTGCGCTGGAATCATCGGATTTGCCCGCGGCGCATCGACCGACATGCAGATGGCGGCGCCGCTCGCGATCGGTCTGTTGGGCTGGTATGCGTGGTACGAGACGGGTTCCAAGTTCTGGCTGTACGATATTTACTTCTTCACTGGACTAGCGACACTGGCCAAGGGGCCGGTCGCTCCTTTTCTGGCCGTTCTCATCATCGCGGCCTTCGCCTTTCTGCGCCGCGAATGGCATATCCTCTATCGGTCGCTGTGGTGGCCGGGCATCTTGCTCTATTTCGCCATGGTGCTGCCGTGGTTTATCGCCGTACAGCACCAGAACCCCACTTTCTTTCGCGAATTCTTTCTCGAACACAATTTAGAACGCTTCGCTACGGACCGTTATCAGCACGCACAGCCGTTCTGGTACTACCTCGCCGTCGTAGTCCTGGCCATGATGCCGTGGACGGTAGTCGCCCTTCGGGCGCTGGCCGACGGCGTGCTGACCTCCGTAGCCGAGTGGCGGCTGCGCCGGGCGACCGAGGCCAAGCCCAAGCCAAAGGTCAACCGGCCGGGCGATGCCTTTCCTGAGTTTCTGGTGCTCTGGGCGTTTATCCCCATCGTTTTCTTTTCATTTTCGCAATCGAAGCTTCCCGGCTACATCCTGCCCTCGATTCCTCCCATCGCCATCCTCACTGGAGACTTTCTATACCGTCGCCGATCCGGATTGAACCGCTGGATTCTGGGAGGCCACGCGGCGCTCTGCGGCGTGCTGACCATGGTCATCCTGTTGTTGCCCTGGTTTGTGGCGCATGGCTCGACCATGCCGCCCACGCACGCGGCCATCGCTGCCTTTCTGGCAGCTGTTGGCGCAGGTTTGCTGATCGTCGTTGTCACCCACGGCTTTGGCGTGGCGCGCCTGCGGGTGGCCACCTGCAGCGTGCTGGTCGTCCTGATGTTGTTTCTCTACGGAGCCGGGCCTTTCTTTGGCATCGGCGAAGTAAGCGGCACCAAAAAAGTGATTCGGCTACTGGACCGCACCTACTCCGCGCGGCCGCTGGCCCAGCGCATTGCAGAATTTGTGCCTCCGGACGGTGTGGTTGCCGTCTTCCGGGTTCGCCGCGATATTGAGTACGGCCTGTCGTTCTATCGCAATCACGAAGTGGTGAATTATGAGGTGAATGGCGTACCCGATCAGCAGCATCTTTTGGTGGTGCGTGCCCTGGGCCGCCACGGAGTTGACCTTCATACCACGGACGCGCTGCAGGAGTACCTGGAAGGCCGGCGTTACGAGTTTCTCTTTAACTGGCCCGAGCAGGGATTGCAGGTGTTCCTCGTAGGAGCCCGGTAACTCGCGCACCAAGTTGCACTTGGACGCGTACTCATGGCAAAGTGACGCAAGGGCGTTTTTTGAGTTCGATAGCCGGGGAAAAAACCGCTCCGCGGCGCGCTCGACCGATCACCGGACAGGCTTTCCCGGTCAGGACGATTCCACTGCGGCGGAATGAGTAATGGCACTGGGCGCTTCCATTGAGATCCTCGACCTGCGGCACTTTGCAGCCACGCTGCTACGCCCCGTGCTGGACGCAGAAGGCGAGCTCTGGAAGCAGCGCCTGCACTGGGATTACCGCACGTCTGCCCGGCTGCTGATGCAGTACCTCGACAACCACATGCTTCCTGGCTACGCGGCGATCGAGGCCGAGCAGGTGACCGGGTATGTCTTTTGCGTCTACGAAGAAACCAAGGCCGTCATCGGCGATGTCTTCGCCGTACCGAACCTGATGGATGGCGCAGGGTCTGCGCACGCTGTGGAGGATACGCTGCTTCGCCATCTGCTTGAGCTTTTGCTCAATTCCCCCCAGGTGGATCGCGTCGAGTCGCAGCTTCTGCTGCACCCATCCGGATCGCATACTCTGCTCTTTGAGAACGCGGGCTTCCAGATCTATCGCCGGCTCTTCCTGGTTCAAACCCTTGCGGGTCCGATCAGGCCGCCACAGATCACTCCTTCGAGCGGCCTGGAACTGCGCGCCTGGAGCGATGAGGATCTCGCGCCCGCAGCGAGGCTTATCGCCGAAGCGTATCGTGGCCATCCGGACAGCTACATCAATGACCAGTACCGGTCGGTGCATGGGTCGATGCGCTTCCTCAACAACATCGTCCGCTACGCAGGCTGCGGCGCGTTTTCTCCGCAGGTCTCGCACGTGGTGATCGAGCGCAGCAGCCGTGAAGTCGTAGCATTGATTCTCGGCTCGCGCGTGAGTCCGCAGAGCGGCCACATTACACAGGTCTGCGTGCATCCGCGGTATCGGCGTCACGGGCTGGCGCGGATGTTGCTGTCGCTGGCGAGCTACTGGTTCATGCGCCAGGGCGCTACCGAAATCTCGCTCACTGTAACGGAAGCGAATGTCGAGGCGATTCAGCTTTATCTTGCCGAGGGCTACGTCAACAGGCACACATTTGATGCGGCGGTGTGGCAGCGGCCGGGAGTGATTTGAAATCGTTTCGATGCTGCGGCGAAAGACACTACCGCGCGATCAGGAACATCACCCAGCTGAGTACAATGGCCGAGCCTGCGAAGAGCACAAAGCAGTAGAGGCCGTAGCGCACCATCCTGCGCGGCGTGTCACGTTGCGTGATGCCGAAGACGGTGGAAGCGAAGACCGCAAAGAGGAGCACCGCGGTATAGTGGGAGGGCCGCAGCACTAGGACTTCCTCCCTGTGCGCAGATTGTGGGCGTCGACGGCTGCGATCACGTTGAGCAGGCCAGCCACTACGACGAACTTGGTGCCGTAGTCGGCGGTAGTGAACTGTATCGGATCGCCGCCCAGGCCCATCGCGCGGCTTACGAGGAACATCAGCCCGTTGCCGAGATCGCCAACCAGACCAAGCAGATCGAGAATGTCTTGCGCGCCGGAGTAGAGCTTGCCGTCCATCGCGAGCCCGAGGGCAAACATGGCGATGATGGAGATGGCCAGCAGCGCGCCGCGGCCCCACTTGCCGATAACAAAATGCCCTGCACCCGGAACCAGCCAACCCGCAATGAGAGGGAGATAAACAAACCCTTGTGAGGACTTGGCCGCTGCAGCGGTCTTGTTTGGAGCTGTTCCCATTCCTTTTTGACTATACAGCACCGGACAGAGTTATCTCAGGGTGGCGGTAGTGCCGGCCGGCTCAGTTTCCGGTGGGTATAATCCCCGCGTTCTCGACCATCAGAATCACAGTCCGTTTGGGCGCGCGTGTGCGGTGGACGACCGTTTTGGGAACGACAAATCCCTGACCGGGCGTAAGCTCGACAATTCTATCTTCGAGATCGATGAGGAGCTTTCCATCGACGACATAAAAGAACTCGTCGTCTTCATCGTGCTTGTGCCAGTGGTACTCGCCTTCGATCACGCCGACACGAACGACCGACTCATTCACCTTGCAGAGCGTCTGGTTGAACCATTTGTAGGTGCAGGCGTCGGCGAGGGCCTTAACGTCGATGGTTTCGAGCGACTCATGCAGAATGTCGAGCCGGGTCTCGTAGGGATAGGCTGGCGCCGCTTCCGTCATAGTCTTCTTTCAATGTCCCTTGAAGCCGATTACATTTATCCGCGGAGATGTCCAACAGATATCCCTCAAGGGCTAAAACCCCGCTGAATTTGCGACTTTTATGACACGACTAAGGTCGTGCCCTTTCACGAAGCTCATTGCAACCGGTTCCATTTCCCTACTCTAGTCCTAATAGAACAGATACTTGCGCCAGCGATCGTCGCCGCGGCCCAGCATGCGCATAATCTGGCGGCTGGTATGCAACGAGAAAGGACGCGGCTCGCGCAGCAAAATCATGTCGTCGATTTCATGCAGCATGCGGTTCCCTTTGCGGCGATTGCAGCTGTGGCAGCAGGCAACGAGGTTTTCCCAGGTGGAGTTGCCGCCGCGCGAGCGGGGAACTACGTGATCGAGCGTGAGCTCGCTCGGCGGCATCACTTCGCCGCAGTATTGGCAGGTGTTGCGGTCGCGCAGAAGAATGTTTTTCCGCGAGAGAGCGCGCGTCTGATGCGGAATCCTGCGGTATTCGAGCAGCCGGATCACCGAAGGCATGGCGATTCGGCTGCGCTGCGCATGCAGCGTGAGCCCGTGCTCCTCCTCGGTGCGTGCAATACCCTTGAGCACCAGCACCAGCGCCCGGCGCGCTCCGCAGATATTGATGGGCTCATAAGAGGCGTTCAGCACCAGCACAGGCATCTGCAGCATGTGATTCGACTGAACCACATGAGTCCCTGCAGCGTGATCGGCGGCCAGCGCCGCGGCCTTCGAAATCGCTTTCTGCTTGCGGGCATGAATCATGGCTTTTCCTAGCGACATTGCTCTGTCCTCACGAAGAAGGTAGTTGCCCTGCCGATGAAAACTGCACGGATGATACCGGTTGTAATGAGTTCCGTTGCGACACATGTTGCTTGTTTGCGTCGTCAGCAAGATTGAAAGAGGTGAAGTTTACGCGCCGCGCTCTGGCCAGCGTTGCCACCCATACGGAAGCGGCTCTCGCTCGCATCAGCACCTGCGCCGCCGCGCGAGCCGTCGCTCCTGTGGTCATGACATCGTCGACGAGAAGAATGTGTTTGTCCTTCACGGCGCCAGGATCGGAGACTGAAAACGCCCCGCGCAAATTGAGCCGCCGCTGGTGCGGAGTCAGTCCCGCCTGGCTGTCTGTCGCGCGCAGCCGCATGAGTGCGCTCGAAGCAAGAGTCAGGCGCCAATCCGGACGAGTCTCAGCGAGGACACGAAGCGCTTCTTTGGCCAGAGCCCGCGCCTGGTTGAAGCCGCGCTGCCTCTGCTTGGTCCGATGCAGGGGCACTGGAATCACAAGCATGGCTGCCGGCGCTACGGCTGCGAGCTGGGCAATCGACTCAGCCAGCATGCGGCCAAGACGACGCGCCGCGGGATGCAATCGGCCGTATTTGAGGGCGTGGAGAGCGTCGCGCATGCGGTCCTGGTAGAGGCCGTAGGCCACCGCCCGTTCAAAAGCGGGAGGTGCCAGCCGGCAGGCCCGGCAGAGGCCGGACTGCGCAGCGGCCTCCAGCGTGTCGCCGCAGAGCGAGCAGCCGGCACGGCTCAGGGCCGGAATCGACGCCCAGCAAAGATCACAAATTGGCACGGAAGAAAGCTGCGGCAAAGGCGAGCCGCAAAGAGTACAGGAGGCGGGAAGGAGGGTGCAACTAAGAGCATCTACAGGACTTCGGAGCACGCGAACCACGGCGCGCCACCGCGTAGTCTCCGATGGCGGAACGTCGATCGTCAGTGAACCGGAGTCCCTGCGGAAGACGCACCTCGATTCGAGCGGCTGAAGCCACGCTGCTCTTGGCGCCAGTATACCCTAGTTTGAATTCGGGCTTCCAGGCACACTACTGGCGGGATGAATCGAGAGCATTACTCGCTTTCAACGCTGAGCCGACCCGCCGGTGCGCTTCAGGCGGCTTGAGCCTTGCTGCGGGCGCCTTCAAATACGTCCACAAATTCACGGTAGCGTGCGGCGATTTGCGCGACTGCCTGATCGCGCGTAGTTTTGCCGTTACGCCAGGAGACGAGCGGATCCCAGAAATCCGTCCTGCCAACAGCGAAGCCGATAAAGCCCGGAACCGACGCAGCGGTCGCAAGCCAATGGCGGACTTTCTCGTCGTTCTCGCCACGCCCTAACACGATGCAGCCCACGTGATCGCGCCCGTGACGTCGGGCCGCAGAGACGATCTTTTCGCAATCGAGGCCTAGATCGAGCCCTTCGATCTTCCATATGTCCGGCTCCACGCCTGCATCCTGCAGTTCGTGAATCGCTTCGACCATCAGCTTGGGGCGAACCTCGAGGTCGTAGGCGTTCTTGTCACCTCTCACGTCGTCAAGCTGGTCTTTCTCCGGTGGAACGAGAAGTTCGAACATAAACAGGCTGCGGTTGGCGTTCTGCAGATAATCCGACAGCTTCTTGAGCCGCGAGGCCTGATGATGATTCAATCCCTCATCGCCTTCGGGGTTGTAACGGACCAGCACCTTGGCGAAGGTCGGATGAAAGGCTTCGATGTGCGCGGCGAAGTCATTCCCATATTCGAAGTCGAACTCTTCCTGACCGCTCTTCTCGACAGGGCACGCGATCTGATAGCCATTCGCGGCGGCGTCACGCAGGACCGCTGCGCCAAACTGCTCATCGACAAGCAGGCCGGCTTTTTCTTTCGCTACGCCGCCGGCGACCGCTGCCTTGAATCCGTCGTAGATGACCTCTTTGGCAGCGGCGATCTGCGCGGTCTGTTCCTGGTTTAACTCACCATGCCAGCCGAACATGCCGGTCTCGAAAGAACCGCGATGATCGAAGGGCAGGATATAAAGTGGACGGTCGAATCCACGCGGAATCATAGCTACGACTCCTTCGCTTTGCGATAACGACGAATCAGGTTGTTCGTGGAGCTGTCGTGTTTGAGATCGGGCTCTGCCTTGTCTTCAAGCTCGGGAATGATGCGCTGCGCAAGCGCTTTGCCAAGCTCCACGCCCCATTGGTCAAAGGAGTTGACCTGCCAGATCGTGCCCTGCGTAAACACGCTGTGCTCGTAGAGAGCCACCAGCTTGCCCAGCATTGCAGGCGTGAGCTCGTCGGCGAGGATTGTGTTTGACGGACGGTTGCCTTCAAAGACGCGATGAGGAACGAGCCAGTCTGGCGTGCCTTCGGCCTTGACCTGCTCGGGTGTCTTGCCGAAGGCCAGCGCTTCGGTCTGCGCGAAGACGTTGGCGATCAGCATGTCGTGATGCCGGCCGAGCTTATTCAGCGTGTGGTAAAAGGCGATGAAGTCGCAGGGGATCAGCCGCGTGCCCTGGTGCATCAACTGATAGAACGAGTGTTGTCCATTGGTGCCGGGCTCGCCCCAATAGATGGGGCAGGTGGAGTAGTCCACGCGACGGCCATCGAGGGTGACGTGCTTGCCGTTGCTCTCCATGGTCAGTTGCTGCAGATACGCAGGGAAACGCTTGAGGTACTGGTCGTAAGGCAGGATGGCCACGGTCTCTGCGTTGAAGAAGTTAACGTACCAGACGGTCAGCAGGGCAAGCAGCACCGGCAGATTGCGCTCAAAGGGAGCGGTGCGGAAGTGCTCGTCCATCTCGTGGAAACCATCGAGCATCTTGCGGAAGTTTTCCGGACCGATGGCCAGCATGGTCGAGAGACCGATGGCCGAATCCATCGAGTAGCGGCCGCCAACCCAGTCCCAGAAGCCGAACATATTCGCCGTGTCGATGCCGAACTTCGCCACCTCTGCAGCGTTGGTGGACACCGCGACGAAGTGCTTGGCAACCGACGACTGATGCCCGCCGATTTTTCCGAGCAGCCACGCGCGCGCCGTGTGCGCGTTGGTCATGGTTTCGAGCGTGGTGAATGTCTTGGAGGAGACGATAAAGAGCGTCTCTTCGGCATCGAGGTCATGCACAGCTTCAGCAAAATCGGTACCGTCCACATTGGAGACAAAGCGGAAGGTCATATCGCGATTGCTGAAGTGACGCAGCGCTTCATAGGCCATCACCGGGCCCAGGTCCGATCCGCCGATGCCGATATTCACGATGTTCTTGATCGGCTTGCCGGAGTGTCCCGTCCACTCGCCGCTGCGCACGCGGTTGGCGAATGCGGTCATCTTGTCGAGCACTTCATGCACCTGCGGCACCACATTTTCGCCATCTACCAGGATCGACGCGCTCTTAGGGGCGCGTAGCGCGACATGAAGCACCGCGCGTTTTTCCGTGATGTTGATCTTTTCGCCGCTGAACATGGAGGCAATGCGCTGTTTCAGGCCCGACTCCTCGACCAGTTGCAGGAGCAGGCGGAGAGTCTCGTCGGTGACGCGATTCTTGGAGTAGTCCAGAAACAGGCCTGCGGCTTCAACGGTCATCCGCTCACCGCGCTTGGGATCGTCTGCAAACAGTGTGCGCAGATGCGTCTCGCGCATCTTGGCGGAATGCGCTTCGAGGGCCGTCCAGGCCTTTCGGTGGGTGAGTGGCTCAACTTGAGGATTCTTGACCTCTTCGGCTGCAGGGGTGGCCATGTTCTCTCCTTTCAGAGGCGGGGGGGTAAAACAGCTTTCTGCGGCGTCGATCTTGCGCCGCGGCTGTTTTGTCATGGTAGTTCATCGGGCGCGCACTTGAAGAGACTGGGCCCGGCGGCAAAGTTTCATCGTGTCACGCAAGCATGCGTCCACTTTTTAGATTGGGCGACCAGCGGTCAGGTTGCGCAGGAAATCAGGATTGCCTGCCATCCCGCCGATTCAGTTGTTGCAAAAGTCTAGCGAGAATAGGTTGCTGGGCGTTTAAAATCCGCTGCTCTGCTTCCGAAACAGAGAACCATGCACCCCGATCAACCTCGGGAATCGTGATCTGACGGCCCGAGCGAGGTGGCCACTCGATCTCGCAGGTGTTGCTGGTAAGCTGGGCTGGATCGAAGTCGCCTTCGCAAGCCCAGGCAGAGACAATCTTTCCGCTGGCTTGCGTGATTGTCCCGAGTTCTATGAAATCTCCGTCGACACGAAAGCCGGTCTCTTCTTCGAATTCGCGCCGGGCGGCTTGCAATGGCTCTTCGTCGTCGAGGTACTCGCCTTTAGGAATCGTCCACGCGCCGAGATCTTTCTTAGCCCAGAACGGCCCGCCTGGATGAACCAGAAAAACTTCCGGAGTGTCTTCGCGATGGCGGTAAACCAGTAATCCTGCGCTGCGCTTTGGCACAAATCGTTACCCGCCGTTATTGTATGCGTCTCAGCGTGCGTTTTTATAGATCATCTCAAGCAGCTCATCGTACATGGCCTGCTTTTCTTCTTCAGAGCCAGTACGGATGGCATGTGTCGCGCAATGCGCGAGATGGTTGCGCATCAGGGAGCGCGCGACAGCGCGCAGTGCCTCCTGCGCAGACGAGACTTGCATGAGAATGTCGGCGCAGTAGCGGTCTTCTTCTACCATGCGCTGAATACCGCGAATCTGGCCCTCGATGCGACCAAGCCGGCGCAGATTCGAGGCCTTGATCTCAGGATCAACTCCCAATGCCTTGCGGCCTGCCGCCGGCATCTCGCATCCACAAAGAGCTTCGATTTTCTTGCTTGCCATAACTCTCCTTACGCCACTCGCAGCCGGTTCAATCGCAGGCTATTGGTGACTACGCTGAAAGAACTGAAGGCCATCGCAGCGCTGGCCAGCACCGGACTCAGCAGCAGCCCGCAGACGGGATAGAGAATCCCGGCCGCAATGGGAATGCCGATTACGTTGTAGGCAAAGGCCCAGAAGAGATTCTGGCGCATCACGCGCATCGCCCCGCGCGAAAGAGCAATGGCCGCAGCCACGCCATTCAGATCACTGCGCATCAGCGTTACGTCGCCGGCGTCGAGCGCCACATCGGAGCCAGTAGCCATCGTGATGCCCACGTCGGACTGCGCTAAGGCAGGAGCGTCGTTAACGCCATCACCCACCATCGCCACAACACGACCTTCCGCCTGTAACCGGCGGACTGCATCGACTTTCCCTTGCGGCAGCACGCCAGCAACGACTTCGTCGATGTCGACCTGCTTGGCAATGGCACGCGCTGTGCGCTCGTTATCGCCGGAGAGCATCACGACTCGAAGTTTCTCCGCACGCAACTGCCGGATGGCTTCGATCGACGTGGGCTTCACGCGATCGGCGACGACGAGAACTCCGGCCAGCATTTGATCGATCGCGATCCACAATGGCGTTCCGCCTTGCGTCGCGGCCCGCTCTGCAACTTCGCGGAGCGACTCGACATCAATGCCAGAGTCGCGCGGAAAATCGGCATTGCCGATTCGAACAGCGTGGCCCTCGACGGTGCCGGCCACGCCGCGCCCGGCAGTCGATTCGAACGCCTCGGCCCGCGGCAGCGTGAGCCCACGCTGTTCTGCGTGGCGAACTACCGCTTCACCCAACGGATGCTCGCTGGCCCGTTCAAGCGCAGCGGCCATTCGGAGAATTTCATCTTCGACAAAGCCGTTCTGGGGTGAGAGAAAAATCTCTGTGACCTCGGGCCGGCCCACGGTGATGGTGCCGGTCTTGTCCAAGACGACGGTGTCTATCTTTTCGAGACGCTGCAAAGCTTCGCCCCCTTTGATCAGCAGGCCGAAGGCCGCTCCGCGCCCGGTGGCCACCATCACGGCTGTCGGAACCGCTAGTCCCATCGCACACGGACATGCGATCACCAGCACCGTAACGGCCGCCGCGAAAGCCTGCATTATGCCGGCGCCGGGAGCGAAGATACGCCAGGCCGCGAACGTCACGATAGCGCAACCCAGCACGGCAGGAACAAAGATGGCGCTGACACGATCGGCAAGCCTCTGCACCGGAGCGCGCGTCCCTTGTGCATCGCGCAGCAAGCGCACAATCTGCGCCAGCGTGCTTTCGGCGCCGAGCATGGTGGCGCGCACCTCAAGCGAGCCGCGCTGGTTGAGCGTGCCGCCGATCACGCGATCCTGCGCAGTTTTCTCCACCGGCAGCGATTCGCCCGTGAGCATCGACTCATCCACACTGCTCTTACCGGCAACCACAACACCGTCGACAGGAATGCGCTCGCCGGGGCGCACACGAACGATGTCGCCATGCTGAATTTCCTCAAGCGGCAGGTCGCGCTCTACACCGTCGCGCAGTACACGCGCGTTCTTGGGCTGCAGTTCCACTAATTTACGCAGCGCCCGCGCGGTGCGGCTCTTGGCTCGGCTTTCGAGCGTGTTGCCGACCAGCACAAGGCCGATGATCAGAATGCCGGCCTCGTAGTAGACGTCCGGAGCGATGCCGTGCGCGAGAAAAAACCCAGGCGCGATGGTGCTGGCTGCGGAATAAAGAAATGCCGCTCCTGTGCCCAGCGCAACGAGCGTGTTCATATCCGCAGTCTTATGGCGAAGCGCCGACCAGGCTTTGACGTAGAAGCGCCGGCCCGCCCAGCTCACAATGAATGCGGAAAGAAAAAAGAGAAACCAGCGAAGCGAGTCCGCGCTTACTTGATAGAGCCAGGGCAAGACAGCGCGCAACACAGGATCAAGGACGCGCACAGACCAGTTCATGAACGGGTCATTCATTCGTGCAATGGGCATTCGTGCAACAGGCATTTGTTGCATGCCAGAATGCGCCACGCTCATAAGGGGCATCGAAACGATCATGGCAACGATGCCGGCAAGAACACTCACCCAGGCTTTGGTGCGTAGCAGCCGATATTCGCGGAGCTGATCTTCATCACTTTTCTGCTGGGCGGCAAAGGCCGATTCGCTGGCGACGGGCATCTCTGCGCCGTAGCCGGTGCTGCGAATCTTTTCGACAAGTCCCTCAATCGAGGTGGCGCGCGGGTCGAAGGTGACGGTCGCGTTGTGCAGCATGAGGTTAACGGAGGCATCGCGCACGCCAGCCTCGCTGGCAAGAGTCCGCTGGACGAACGACTGGCAGGCAGCGCAGGTCATCCCGGTAACCGGAATCGTCACCCGCTCCACGGCTGCCGATTTAGCAGCGGCCGAGGGGGCTTTGATTTTGGAGGCAGCGAGATCGGGCATCTACACCTCGCTCGTTCAACGTTCTACGTGCGCAGTAAAGCCGATACGATCGACGGCGGCGGCTACCTGCTCCGGAGAAACGCGTTTGGGATCAACCGTGACCGTAGCTGCGCCAACCATGACCGAATCGACCCGGACGCCATCCACGGAACTCAGGGCCTTGGTGACTCGGTTGACACACCCATCACAATGCATGCCTTCAATCGATAATTTAAGAATGTTCTCCATGATCCGAAGTCTCCTCATGCAAGTATAGATGCCTATGCCCCCCAAGGGTATACTGAAAATCTTTCCCGGGATCCTCAAAAATCGGATGTCTCACAATATCCAGAAGCTAGTTGGATTCGCTTGACGTGACGACCGGCAGGCTTATAAAGCTGGCGTCGCTGGACGTATGCCAAACGCGCTGCGTCGCTTTGCGATAATCGGTTGGCCGGGCGTCGAAGATGTTCGGCACAAATGTCTGCGGATTGCGATCATAAAGCGGAAAGAGCGTTGACTGCACCTGCACCATGATCCGGTGGCCGGGCTTGAAGACGTGATTCACCATAGGCAAGCCGAACTGATAGAGCAGCGGCTTGTCGGGCGTGATAGCCTCGGGATGTTCGAAGCTGGTGCGATAGCGGCCGCGGAAGATGTCAGTGGCAATCGGCAATTCGTATCCGCCCATCGCCGCATCATAAGGATCTACACCCGGATAGACGTCGATTAGCTTGACCACCCAATCGCTATCAGTGCCGCTTGTGGATGCAAAGAGATGGACCTCCGGCCTGCCGGCAAGACGCAACGGAGCCGTGAGCGAATCGGAGACGAAGGTGAGTACGTCAGGACGTTCATCCACAAAGCGCTGGTCATGCACGAGCCATGTACGCCAGGCATCCGCATCGCTTTGAACAAATGGCCGGGGTGAAAACGGCACCGGCTTGGCCGGATCGGAGACATATTGCGTGAACTGCTCACCGCCGGCAGCTGGAGCATCGAAAGACAGCTTGCCATTCGCTTCTAAATAGAGCGGCTTTGTCTTGTCAGGACAGCCGGATTCGCAGCTCAACGGCCACTGCTTTAAGCGATCCCAGCGATTCTCGCCGGTGTTGTAGACCAGTACCGGCGGTGTATCGGCTTTGGGCGCACCCTCCACCAGATACTGCTTAAAGAAGGGAAGCACTATGTCGCGGCGATATTGCAGGGTGGTGTCGCCGGTCCACTGCAGCGTGCCCAAGTTCCAGCCCTTGCGATTGATCTGGCTATGGGACCACGGCCCCATGACCAGGAAATTCCTGTCGTTGTTCGTGTCCTTGGGTTCAACGGCGGCGTAGGAGTGGTTTGCACCCCACATGTCCTCCTGGTCCCACAGGCCCTGCTCCCAGAGGACGGGCACCTTGAGCGGAACTTTCGCGATCAGTTTATCGAGGGCCTGGTCCTGCCAGAAATCGTCGTACGCAGGATGCTCCTCGACCTTCCGCCAGAAGGGAAGCTGCTCGAGCCCGCCGTAGCGCGCAAAGTCGCCCGCCGAACCCTGCTCGAGAAAGTTGGTGTAGTCGTCATAGTTCAGGCGCGGAATGATCTCTCCGCGCTTATGCACGGTAGTCTGCTCGGCAAAGTAGTCGAGATTGATCTGGCGGAAGGCGCCGTAGTGGAACCAGTCATCGCCCATCCAGCCATCGATCATAGGACTTTCCGGTGCGGCCACCTTCAACGCCGGATGGGGATCGAGCAGCGCCATCACCACGGTGAATCCCTCATAGGAGGAGCCGATCATGCCCACTCTGCCGTTGCACTCGGGCACATTCTTCACCAGCCAGTCGATCGTATCCCACGCATCTTTGGTGTCGTTCGGCCCATTCGGATTAAGCGGTCCTGTGGGCGGCGGCGTCATCACATAATCGCCCTCGGAGCCATACTTGCCGCGCACATCCTGAAAGACACGGATGAAGCCGGCCTTCACCCAGACATCATCGCCCACCACCACCTCGTCCTGCAGATAGGGCGACTCCTTCACATGCATGCGTTCAGCGGCGTTGTATGGCGTGCGCGTAAGGATGATCGGCGCATGAGTCACACCTTTGGGAATGGCGATAACTGTATAGAGCTTTACCCCATCCCGCATCGGGATCATCACCTCACGCTTCACAAAATCGTAATCGTGATGCGGAGGCGTGAACTGCGGCGGGATATCCGGAGTCATGGCCGGCGTGGACGCCTGGGTCATGGCGGGAGAAGCAAGGCCGAGGATCGCGATCAGCCCGACAACAAAAGACACAACGGAACGAAACTGAGCCATCTGCATAGTCCTGCGAAACTGGGATGCGTGCAGTGTTGCCGAACGAGCTCTTGTGAAGCCGTATCACCGATGGCGATTGCAGGGCAGTATATCAGGCGAGGTTTTTCTTCCGCGGCAATACGGTTTTCGTTGTTAAGGGAGCGCGCGAATCCTTGTCGGAGTGCAGCCCTTCCCTGACCAGCACTCTGTTAGCCGACCTGGGGACATCAAGGCAGTTCATGAGATGCGACGGTTGCAACATCTTGGCCCGGAGCAGTATTGTGCCTGTGAGGTCAATTCCCCAACGATGCGTCCTTCGGAGTTCCCTGAGCAGGACCCGATGGCTGCGGAAGAGCGCATTCAATCCGGTTTTGCGCAATCGACAATTGAGCATCTGCTGTTCGAATTCAGTCCCAACGGTGTTGTCGTCGCCGACGACAAGGGGTTGATCCGGTCCGCGAATCCGCGCGCGGCAGAGATGTTTGGCTATGCCCGCGGTGAACTCCTTGGCCAGCCGGTGGAGATACTGGTTCCCGAACGATTCCGTTCCGGTCATCCTGCCCGCCAGGGTATCGATCGAGTGACATTGCAGGAGCAGCAGGCGGGCAAGGTGATTGACTTGTTCGGCCAGCGCAAGGATGGCTCGGAGTTTCCCGTCGATATCATGCTCAAGCGGATCGAGACCGAAGCTGGTCCGATGCTGATGACCTTTATTCGGGACGCGACCGCGCTACGTGCCGTGCAAGAGGCATCGCGCCTGAACGATCTCAGGCTGCGGTCGATTGTGGAGAGCATCGGCGAATACGCGATCTATCTGCTCGATCCGGAAGGTCACGTCCTTACCTGGAATCCCGGTGCGGAGCACATCAAGGGCTACAAAGCCGAAGAAGTGCTGGGGCTGCACTTTTCGCGTTTCTTTATCGAAGAAGATGTGGCGCGAGGCCGCCCCGCCGAACTGCTGCGCCAGGCGATCAAGCATGGCCGTGTGGAGGAAGAGGGCTGGCGCGTACGCAAAGATGGTTCTCGCGTCTGGGTGAATACTGTGCTCACCGCCATCCACGACTCTGCCGGCGTATTGACGGGATTTGCCAAAGTGGTGCGCGATGAGAGCGATCGAAAGCAGGCGCAGGAGTCGGTGATCGCAGAGTTGAGCAGCCTCTTGTTGGCCAATGTGGACGTCCGCAAAATGCTGGACGCCTTTTCTGCCAGCATCCGGCAAATTGTTCCACACGACTTTGCCACGATTGCACTTTACGATGAGCCAACCGGCAAGCTGCGCGTGCAGTTTCTTGCCACCGATGATCCGGGTACAAAACAGCGCGAGATCCTGCTCGATCCTGACGCCTCGCCGGCAGGGCAGGCCTTTCGCACACGCCGTCCTGTGCTCCTGAACCGGATGGATCGCTGGCCGTTTGCGCCTGAGTCGATTAAACATCTCGCAGACTCAGGCATGCAGTCCGGCATATGGGTGCCGCTCGTCCACAGAGAAAGGACTTTGGGTGCGCTCGCGGTGGCAAGCCGGGCGGAAAATGCCTTTGCCGAGCATGACGCTGAAAAGCTCCGCCAGGTCGCCGGCCAGATGGCAATGGCGGTCAACAATGCCTTGGCCTTCCGGCAAATGGCCGAGATGCGTGAACGGCTGGATCAGGAAAAGGCGTATCTCGAAGAAGAGATCAACCTGGAGAATCGCTTTGACGATATCGTGGGCGAAAGCGCGGGCCTGCGCAATGTCCTGCACCAGATCGAGACCGTGGCGCCGACCGACGCGACAGTGTTGATCCAGGGCGAGACCGGCACCGGCAAAGAACTGCTGGCGCGCTCTATCCATCGGCTGAGTTCACGCAGTGAGCGCACTTTTATTAAGCTGAACTGCGCGGCTATTCCGGCCGGCCTCATCGAGAGCGAGCTCTTCGGCCATGAGAAAGGCGCGTTTACTGGAGCGATTGCGCGCAAAATTGGACGGCTGGAGCTTGCTCATGAAGGAACGCTCTTTCTCGATGAGATCGGTGAGCTGCCACTCGACCTGCAGCCCAAGCTGCTGCGGGCGCTGCAGGAGCGGGAGATCGAGCGCGTCGGCGGCATAAGGCCGATCCCCGTGAACGTGCGTCTGATTGCCGCCACTAATCGCGACCTGGCCAAGATGGTGGCTGAAAAACAGTTTCGCAGCGACCTGTTTTACCGGCTCAAGGTATTTCCTGTCTTTGCGCCGCCACTGCGCGAGCGCGCTGCTGATATTCCCGTCCTCGTCCGGCACTTCGTTTCACGGCATAGCCGCCGGATGGGCAAGAATATTGAAACAATTCCTCCCGATGTAATGGAGGCGCTCATCCGCTGGAGATGGCCTGGCAATATCCGCGAGCTCGAAAACTTTCTCGAGCGTGCCGTCATCCTCTCGCGCGGACCGGCCCTGCACGTGCCGCTGGCCGAACTCCAGGAGCCTGAGATCGAAGAAGAGGATGACACAGAAGTTGTAGCCAATCCCACTCTGCAAGCCGCGGAGCGCGATCATATTCTCCGGACGCTGCGTGAAGCCAAAGGCATGATCGGCGGACCTACGGGCGCCGCTACCCGCCTGGGCCTGAAACGCACCACTCTCAATTCGAAGATCAAGAAGCTCGGCATCGAGCGTTCCGACTATATGTGACGGCGAGCGTGACGACTCAATTTCGTCACGCGACGAAATATCGTCTTCGTCACTTCGTCACGCCGCCTAGCCTTTCTCACTCTTTCTGGCAAATCTCGCGACAATAAGCACTTCATTTTCAGCAGATTGCAAAGCTGGGCGCGTGACGAGGCCAGTTTGGCACGCGCCGTGCCTTATACAGGGCATGGCATTACGAATCACAGTTGAAGAGAACGAGAAAGCAATGGTCGTAAAGCTGGAAGGACGGATCGTTGGACCATGGGCGGCCGAACTTGACCGCCTCTGGAAAGAAACTTCGCCGAAGCTGGCTTCCAAATCTCTTTCCCTGGATCTCCGTGAAACTACTTATGTCGACGCTGGTGGAATTCGGACCCTGCGCACGATTTACTTTCAGACCCAGGCTTCCATCCTCACCAGCACACCCTGGACCCAATATTTAGCTGAAGAGATTACACGCAAGAACGATAACTCAAGAGAGGCGGAGGTCTAACATGCAAACCGAGCGCGAGAAGAGCAATGAAGTACCCGTCAAGCTCTACAGAAAAAGCGAATTTTTCAGCAGCTTGTCTGCATCGGCTTTAGCCGATCTCGAAACTCTGCTGGTTCCGGTGTCGCAGCCGGCTGGCAAGGTTCTGTTCAGCGAGACACAGCCCTCCGACGGCGTGCTCGTGATTGTCGAAGGCGAGGTTAAGCTTTCGATCAACTCGAGCGATGGCCGCCGCCTGAGCCTGCGCATCGCCAAAGCAGGCGAAGTGCTGGGACTTTCTTCGGCGCTCTCCGGCAATCCTTACGAGATGACAGCGGATACGCTCTACCCAGCGAAGATCGCGCACATCTCGCGGCAGGCATTCCTCAACTTTCTTGCACGCAATCCTGAAGTCTACGAAACCGTGACCCGCGAGGTTAGCCGCAGCTTCAATCTGGCCTGCGAGCAGTTGCGGATGGTAGGCCTTTCCACTTCTGTCCCAGAGCGCCTTGCTTGCCTGCTGCTGCGTTGGAGCGACTCTGGCCAGAAAACTGAGAGCGTTTCGCAGTGCCGGTTGTCGCTGACGCACGAAGAGATCGGCGAATTTATCGGCGCCTCGCGCGAAACGGTTACGCGCACGCTTTCAGTGTTCAAGAATCGCCGGCTTGTGGCGCAACACGGATGCACGATCACGATCCCAAGCCGTGGGGCCCTGGAAGACTACGCACGCGGTTGATTCATACTCCCCCAGCGGCCGTTCGTTTCTGCTGCACGATGTGGAAGGCATCGTGAAGTCAGGCGAGCGGCCTTTTTTCTTGCGCGAATCAGAGCCCGAAGGGCCACACCCGCTGCACGGTGCCGCTGAGAATCTCGCGGTGCTCCTCGGGAGTAGGAAAGTTGAAGTGATCGCGGTAAAGCTCGACGAGCTTTTCGTATAAAAGTTGTTTAAGCGACACCGGCCAGTTCGTAGCCCACATCAAGCGTTTCGCTCCAAAACTCTCAAGCAGCCGCTTCACCTGGTCCTGCGCGTCCGGATAGGGATAAGGCTGCTTCGATAAGATCCACAAGTCCGTTGCCTTGACGTAGACCTTGGGATAGCGCGCCAGATCGAGCAGCAGCTTGAGCAGGTCGGGCCGGTCGAGCGGGCAGTCTGCCATGTGATCGATCACCACCGTGAGCTCCGGATTGGCTTCGATCAGTGGAACCAAATCTGGCATGCGCGTCACCGGAGCCAGAATCGTCATCGGTACCTTGAGTTCATTGCACCGCCGCCACAGCGGTGGCATCAGCGGCCCGCGAATCCAATCGCCTTCGGCCGTCGCTGCCGGGCTCAGGCGCACACCGCGAAATCCTTCGGCTGTGAGTTGGCTCAGATGGTCGGGAGCCGCAGGATCTTCGGGATTGACGCGACACACTCCATGAAACAACTTTGGATAGCGCTTCAACACGCTGGCGAGATAACTGTTGTCCCACTTGTAATGAATCACCTGGATGATTACGGTGCGGGCAACGTCATTGGCGCGCATCAACTCGATTAGAGCTTCCGCGGAGGCGTCTTCATCCGGAGGATTGGCGCCCGGAGCATAGGGAAACTTCGGATCGCGCTTGAAGACGTGAACGTGCGAGTCAATCATGAGTGGTCTTCCGGGCATGAGTGGCTTCCCGGGCGCGGGCACAGATAGTGCGCCCGCATGCGTTGCATGGAACGAAAGCGCAGAAAGACCGGCAGCGGATTGAGCGAGAAAGCGGCGTCGGCTGAGCACGAATCCTCTCCAGAGAAGATCAATTGGCGGACCTCGGATGAGTCTGCGCCCAGTCCTTGTACTGCGCCAGCACGGCCACGCCTTCCGTGTTGAACCATGCGTAGCCATTGCGCCGCTCGCGGCTCAGATCATTTACATCATCGTGGATCGTCTTGTCACGATCGCCGAAGATTGGCTTGTCCGTTCCGGTCTGATAGTAGCGCGCCCATATCGGTCCTGCACCGGCAAGTGCTACGAGCCTACGGCCATCCGGGCTGGAGCGGTCTGCGCGGAAGTCGCCGCTGCCGAACCGGTAGCCCGAAATGGCGACTTTGGCGGTCCAGGCCGCAGCCGCGTGCACCGCGGCGATCTCTGCAGGCGTGGGGTTCGGCACCTGCATAAGGAACTCCATGATTGCAAAGCTCTCATCGCTGCAGATCGACGCCATCTCGTAATTGCGCGCCGAGGTTGGGTCAAGCGTAAGCGCATCGTACTGCTGCGCCCACGCGGTCTTCACGCCGTTTTCGACGATCTGCAGGTTCAGCAGGCAATCGATACCGTGCTGGGCGGCTGGTTCCGCCTGGCGCGCAAGCGCGGCGGGAAGAAAAGCGTAGTCGGGAGCGCCGCTTGCTACATCGCGCAGAATTTCGATCGCATGCAGCATCGCGCCATCATTGATCGTAATGGCGTCATGATATCCGCCTTCGAGCGGCCACACTTGCGGCCAGCCGCCGTTGGGGTACTGCGCTTTGAGCAGATATTCCACTCCGCGCTCGACCGAGATACGAACCGGTATGGCGTCTGCGTTTCGGTGCGCAGCAAGTAATGCCGTTGCGACCCGCGCCAAAAAGCGGATCTGCATCCAGGTTGAATCGTTATCCAGCGTAGCGATGTAATGCCAATTTGGATCGACGGGCTTATCGAAATCTGACGGATCAGAAAAGCGATTCAGATTGTCTGTGTCATAAAAATCACCAGGCGCGCGCGGATGGCTCGCCATGTCGATATTCTTGCTCCAGCCGCCATCCGGCACCTGATAGGTAATCACGTTGTGGGCAATGCGCAGGGCTTCCTCACTTGCGTACCAGTCGGCGGGATGCTCAATTCGCAGCGCGAAGGCGCCACGGCCCGCCGGCGCATGTTGCGGATTCGTATTACCGGCAGCTTTCTGCTCGCTTTGCAAAACCTGTTTATCGAGCACCTTTTGTTTTTCCGAACGTTCCAGATAAGCGAGCCAGGCTTTCCGCTCTTTCTTAGGCAACGAGGCGATTCGATCGCGCGTGACGGCTTTCGCAATGACATTTGTGCCGATCACGTTCGCTGAAGACGGATGAGCAAACATCAAGGCAATGAAGGCGAAGGCGAGAGAAAGAATCAGGAAATGCAATCCAGCTCGACTGCTGCGGGGCATGACTCGGTTTGTACCCCAGAGGCGCAGGTGCTGTCAACGCGTGGTCTGACCACGCAGTATCGGCAGATTATCTTTCACCGGTAAGTCTTATCGTCAATCTTGCCCAAATCCGTATCGTTCATTACACCGATCGTCACGACTGCGAAGGTGTAGACCTCGTTACCTTCTTCCACGTGACCGGCAATCACGTGATCGGGTGTTGCGAGCGTCATGTGCGCGTGGATTCGGCCATTGATCACGTATCCATTCATGCTCACCAGGTCGACCGGCTGCATAGGATTTTTCTCGAACGTATCCTGGCTCGGAAAGTCGCGGCTGCTGACCTGATGCACTTCATAGCCACGCAGCGAACCGACAGCGGACAGAATCACACCGTTTTGAATATTCTGCTCCTTGATTACGCGCTTCATTCCTTCAAGAAGATTCGCTCCATACTTGAGGCGAATCACGACAATGCGATCGAAATGGCCGATAAGCGCATAAGCGTCTGGAACCGCCGGATTGTTGGGCCTTGTATCGTCAGCCGGATTCGGAGATGCATTGACCACCGTTCGGTGTGTCTCCTGCGCCGCGAGTGTGCATGCAGTGAGCGCCAAAGTCATGCCTAGCGTGAAGGCGAATCTGCGCATTGTCATTTACTTCCTTTCTATTGAACCTCTTCTCCCCGATGCCTTTCTTCGAGCACGATCAGAACGGCGCAGCCATCCTATCACGGGCGTGATGGCTCCGCGGTTTCAAGTTCCAGGATCGTAAGCCGCGCGCATTTTATCTCGGCCTATGCACCAGCAGATTGCAAGCCCGCACCCGAACAGATAGATCGAAGGCGTTTCTTTGAATGCAGACTCAAGCTCTTCCGCATGCTTTGTGAAGAGATCACGGCGCCTCTTTGTGGATTCGTGCAAGCACGTGATCATCGATGACTGGACTGGAAATCCATCCGCGCAAACCGCTCATCGGGTTCTCGCTGACCAATGTGACGGGCACGTGCGCCAAGGGCATCGAATTGGCGCACCTGAAGAACACGTTGATTCGTAATCTGAAAGTGATTGGATTAAGCGGACTGTTACTCTCGATCAGTGACGTGACTGGGACTGGGGCTCGCCGGTGTCGCAGCAATCGACGCCGAGAAACTGCCGAAGGTGCCCGACCCGATTGCGCCGCCGGCAACGCCTTGTCAACTTCATTGAGAATCGGCGCCGCAAGAAGGTTATCGTGCAGCGGATGAAGCGGCCGCTTCTTTGCACGGATCCCCGTCGCAAAACGCGCCGGTGATGCCTTTGCCTTCCGTGATCGTGTAGATGCGATCCACAGCCGGAAGCTTGATGGTTTCTTTCGCGCCGGAGGGCCAGTGAATCTCCACGGTGCCGGCATCGGTTGCATCACCAAGGCCAAAGTGCAGGCGCCGGTCGTTTGCCGAGATGTAGCTGCCGCTTGACATCACATCCTGCCGCTGGCGCATGCTGTTGGCCTTCAGGTAAGCGGTGGCGCAGGTCGCGTCGCGCGGACTCTTGGGCCCGCCGACCAAGGCCAATTCCACCCAGTGATGATGGTCGGGATCGACGTTGCGCAGCAGCACCGGCGGCCCATCCACTGGATTGATCACCACGTCCATCTTGCCATCGTTGAACAGATCGCCGAAAGCTGCGCCGCGGCCCGGAATCACCTCTGCGAGCCCCGTTCCTTTCACCGGCGGAATGTACTCAAACTTCCTTCCTTTTCCAGTTGCGTCAGGAACATTGCGAAACAGCAGCGTACGCTCGGCAAACGTCGTGCCCCACTCGTGCTGATCCACCTGCGGATAGACGTGTCCGTTCACAGCGAAGAGATCGAGCCAGCCGTCATTGTCGTAGTCAATAAAACCATCGCCCCAGCCGACAAAGGGAATCGTCGTCTGCGCAACGCCTGCTTTGTAGCTCACGTCGGTAAAGCTGGCATCGCCATCATTATGGAAGAGCACTTTGTAGTCGTCGCCGAAGTCGGTAATAAAGAAGTCGATCAGGCCGTTGTTCTCATAATCGCCTGCGGCGACGCCCATCGAAGCAATTTCGCGGCCGTCACTGTTGAGGGCGAACCCTGAGACGTAACTCTGATCATCGAAGGTGCCATCGCCTTTGTTGATGTAGAGATAGTTGGGCGTCGAGTCATTGCCTACGACCAGATCCGGCTTGCCGTCGCCATTGAGATCAACAAAAATCGCGGTAAAGCCATAGTAGCGATCCTTATCTTCCACGCCGGCCTTTGCCGTCACATCGGTAAAGGTACCATCACCGTTATTGTGGAAGAGGTGATCCGGCTCGCCGATCAGGCCGCGCGGACCGCAATTAACTGCCTGGCCGCGATACTGGCAGAAAGAATAACCAACCGCCTTGCTTCCGCCGATAGGCAGATTGTCGCGATCGAAGTGCACATAGCCGGCGACGTACAGATCGAGCCGGCCGTCGCCATCGTAGTCTCCCCATGCAGACCCTGAAGACCAGTTGCCCAGCGTGACACCGGCCCTTTCGGCTACGTCGGTGAAGGTGCCGTCGTGGTTATTGTGATACAGGCGATTCTTTCCGTAATTGCCGATGAAGAGATCGGGCCAACCGTCGTTGTCATAGTCGGCAACGGAGCATCCATATCCCCAGCGATCGTTGGTCACGCCCGCCTTGCCGCTCACATCGGTGAAGGTTCCGTCGTGATTATTGTGGAAGAGCGCTGCATGCGGCGATTCTTCTTTGCCGTCGAGCGCGTTGAAGGTCGAGCCGTTGACAAGATAGATGTCAAGCCAGCCATCGTTGTCATAGTCGACCAGGCAAACCCCCGAGCCATTGGTCTCAACGATGAAGTTCTTCTCCGGCACACCCATCTTGTGAATCCAACCGGAAAGCCCCGCCTGCTTGGTGACGTCGTTGAAAATGACTGGCCCCTTATCGACGAACCCGCCCGCCGTGATGGGCCGCTTTTCCGCGTCATACACCGGAGCCGCCGCCACCCCCGAAGAGACGCCGCCTCCCATGCCGCCCTGCTGTTTTTGAGGTTCCTGCTGCGCGAGCGCTGAGCCGATCAAAACCGAAATGACGCAAAAAAACGTGAAAAACAGACGGGAAACGCGCAACGGGTGAATCCTCCGGATGGGCCAATGTAGCTTTACGCAATCTTACGGCAATTTGCGGTGATCAGACACGTGATTCCCTGAAACCAGGGAGACACCTCAACATTTCCCAGGAGTCATTGCGTTTGTCCGCTATTGATGGTTGATAAGTGAAGCGATGCAGGCGGCGCCGAATCCGTTATCGATATTGACGACGCAGACGTTCGGTGAGCAGGTGTTCAGCATGCCGAGCAGGGCCGCAACACCGCCGAGCGATGCGCCGTAGCCAATGCTGGTCGGGACGGCAATGACCGGCGCGTTCACCAGGCCGCCCACCACCGTGGGGAGCGCGCCTTCCATGCCGGCGCAGACGATCAGGACACGCGCCTGCTTGAGCGCGCTCTGTTGCGCCAGCAAGCGATGAATGCCGGCGACGCCCACATCGGCGATCAGCTCGACCGTGTTGCCCGTCAAGCGCGCTGTGATGGCTGCCTCTTCGGCGATCGGCAAGTCGCTCGTTCCGGCACAGACCACTGCAACCGTACCTTTGCCTTGCGCGGTCTGCATCTGGGTTAGCGTGATGGCGCGGGCGGTTTCGTGAAACTCCGCGCGCGGTTCGAGTTCGCGTACAGCATCATATGCAGCACGCGAGGCCCGCGTTGCCAGCACATTGCCGCCGGCCTTAGCCATGTGCGCAAAGATCGTGGCCACCTGCGCGGCTGTTTTGCCTTCTGCAAAGATCACCTCCGGCATGCCGGTGCGCAGCGCGCGATGATGGTCGAGCTTGGCAAAACCGAGGTCTTCAAAAGGAAGGTGACGCAGCCGCTCCATCGCCTGGGCGACCTCGATGCGCCCCTCGCGCACCTCATGAAGCAGCGATTCGATAACCAGAGGATCCATTAGTGGCTTTTCCTTCGCCGTTTGCGTAGGCCTGCATTGCGGCCCGCATCACTTCTTTCAGAGGAATCAGATAGTTTTGCGAGATCGAGCGGCAATCCTCGTACTCTGGTGATGCATTGGCGATCTTTCCCGATGCCCAGTGTGCGACCTTGATGCGCACCTTGCCCCATGGCGTTTCCACGGTGACAAACTCGCGTTCGAGTGCAACTTTATTTTCGATGCGCCATCTCAGGCCAATCGTCGTGGTCTCGCGAAAGAGCAGTTCACGCAGCCCCGGAACGCGATCTGGATTCGACAGCACCGTGAGTTGCACGCCCGTGCGGCCTTTCTTCATCTGCACTGTCGTGCGATACACGTCCCACGCGCCGGCTTCGAGCAGAAGATCACTCACGTACGCCAAGACCTGAGGAGTCGAATCATCGACTACCGTCTCGATCACTGCGATCGGTTCTGTTTTAGGGTCAGCTTCAGAAACCGACTCTTCCCCCACAAGCAGCCGCAGAAGATTCGGCTCTCCCGGCGTATCGCGCCCGCCAGCTCCGTAGCCCGTGGCTCGCACGCGCATCGCAGGCAACGAGCCGTACTGCACGTCGAGCAAGCGTAGAAGCGCCGCACCTGTGGGCGTCACCCGCTCCATCGGCGGCCCGGCCGAGTACATCGGCGCATCGCCCAGCAACGCGAGCGTGGCCGGCGCAGGAACCGGCAGCGTACCGTGCTGGCACTTGACCGTCCCGCTGCCTACGTTGAGCGGCGAAGCTAACCAGCGATCGACGCCAAGAGCTTCGCAGCCGGCAGCGGCGCACACGATATCGGCGATCGTGTCTACCGCACCTACTTCGTGAAAATGGACTCTTTCAATCGGAATGGAATGGATTCCAGCTTCTGCCTCGCCCAATAACTGAAAGGCGCGGCTGGCGCGAGCCTTCACCACTTCAGCGATTGGCGCTGAACGAATGATCTCGAGAATCGAAGAGAGCGACCGATGCGGCGCGTGGTCATGATCGTGTTGTTCGTGATCATGATGCTGGCCGTCATGCGTGTGTTCGTGCGGATGCGCATCATGCGAGTGCTCATGATGGTGTGCTTCGTGGGAGTGTTCATGCAAGTGGCCATGCTCCACATGAACATCGTGTCCATGTTCGGGCGTGAGCACATCCACTTTAGTGGCGGTCAGCCCGCCACGCATGACTTTTCGAGCTTCGAGCCGCGCGCCTACATTCAGCGCCGCGGCCGTCTCGGCAAGCAGTTCGAAGGAGACGCCCGCATCGACTAAAGCGCCGAGCAGCATATCGCCGCTGATGCCGGAAAAGCACTCGAGGTAGCCAATACGCATCGCGTTGTGATTGTAAATGGAGAAGCGCCTTAAGCGCCGCGCCGGGCCAGCACTTCCGCAGGCAGGATCGCATTCATCGATCCAGATCGGAAGCCGGTGCAATCAAGAGTGACGTACTTGAAGCCTGCTTCCTTCAGCGCTGCAGTAACAGCATCCAGCATCTCCATCGTGAGGGCGCGAGGCAGCTCATTGCGCGCAATCTCTACGCGAGCCAGCTCGCCGTGATGGCGCACGCGCAGCTCGCGGAAGCCAAGCTGCCGCAGGCTTTCTTCGCCTTTTTCGATTTGGGCGAGAACTTCACGCGTGACTTCGCGGCCGTACTCCACGCGCGAAGAAAGGCACGGGGCAGCCGGGCGATCCCATACCGGATATCCGGCAGCTTTAGCGAGCGCGCGTACCTCCAGCTTCGTCAGCCCCGCGTCGGCAAGTGGAGCCAGCACAGCATGCTGCTCTGCAGCGCGCTGGCCGGGGCGGAAGTCGCGCGTATCGTCCGCATTCATCCCATAGGCGATGTTGCGGAAGCCGCGCTTCCTGCCCAGCGCTTCCATGGTCTGAAAAAGCTCGTCCTTGCAATGGAAGCAGCGATTCGCGTCGTTGCGCACGTATTCCGGCCGGTCCAGCTCTTCGGTTGTGACCACCTCAAGCGGCATGGCAAGCGAGCGCGCAAACGCAACAGCCTGTTCCATTTCGCGGCGGGCCAGTGAAGCTGAATCGGCAAGCACTGCAAGCATCCGATCGCCGAGTACCCGATGCGCAGTGGCCGCTAGAAACGCAGAATCCACGCCGCCCGAGTAGGCCACCATCAGGCTGCCGAGTGCGGCCAGTTGTGCTTCCAATGCGTGGAGCTTAGCCGTTGCATCCGCGCCAATTGGCGCTGTGGAAGCCTCGGAGACTCCGGCCTGTGCGCTCGCCGCCATGGGAGCGATTATACGCCGAGCGTTTTTGGCCTGTTTTGGCACCGTCAGGACCGCGGGCGCACCGGGTGGGTCCTGGTGATTGCGATGAGGCCGGCATTGAGCACGGTGATCGCCGCCAATACATAGAGGCCGGCGATGCGCGAGTGAAAGAACTCGTCGGCCCAGACTTTGAGGTTTGGCGCGAGAAACCCTCCCAGGTTGCCGGTGCCAATCAGGGCGATTCCGCCGGCTTTGGCGCGATCTGCCAGATAGCCGGTCGGCAACGTCCAGAAGAGCGGCTGCACTACCACAAAGCCGGAAACGGCTACGGAAAGCGCGAGCAGACCCATACGCGGGCCTGCCGTGGGAAAGGCAAAGCTGGCGCAGCCGGAGACCAACAGAACCCACGCCGCCATAATGCGATGGTTCTTCCATCGATCGGCCTTCTTCGGCAGCCAATAGGTCACGATTGTGGCGCAAATCCAGGGAATCGCCGTCACCACGCCGACCGCAAAGCCCGCGGGTCTTTGCATGAGCGCCGAAACCTCGGCAGGCAGATAGAAGATGGCGCCATAAATGCTCATCTGAATCATGAAATAGATAAGCACAAATCGCAGCACGCGCGGATTGCGCAGCATCGGCAGCAGATGCGCCGGCCCGGAGGTGCGCCGCTTGTCCTCCTCGCGTGCCAGCTCGCTCACGAGCGCTTCTTTTTCCTCGGCCGGCAACCACTGCGCATCGGCCGGTTTGTTATCCAAAAAGGAGAAGGAGACGGCTCCCATAACGACTGCAAGGAAACCCTCGACGAGGAACATCCACTGCCAGCCCTGCAAGCTGTTCTTTGTCTGGATATCGAGCAGGAAGCCGGAGAGCGGCCCTCCGAGAACCAGCGCGAGTGGCACGCCCAGGTAGAACAGCCCGGTGATCTCGCCGCGAATCCGGTTCGGGAACCAGTAGGTCAGGTAAAGAATCGTGCCGGGAAAAAATCCTGCCTCCATCACGCCGAGCACCAGCCGCAGCACATAAAACGACGTGCTGCCGGTGACGAACATCGTGGCCATGGAAACCAGTCCCCAACCCACCATGAGAGACGAGACCCAGAACTTTGCTCCGATGCGATGGAGGATAAGGTTGCTCGGAAATCCGCAGAGCGAATAGCTGATGAAGAAGAGACCCGCACCCAGGGCATACGTGCTTTCGGAGATGCCGACCGACGTCTGCAAAGCCTCCTTGGCAAAGCCCACATTTGCGCGATCCAAAAAGGAGATCACGTACATGAGCATCAGGTAAGGCGTCAGCCGCCGGAGAGCGCGCAATACAGCTCGATCGAGCGCGCCGGCTCCGATGCCAGAGTTCTCTTCGTGCAAAGACAGATGGCTCGCATCCTTCGCTACCACTCGCGTTGTCGATGAATCGCTCAATCAGTCGCCTGCCTGTGTTGTGTATCCTTGCTTATGCGGTTGGCTGGTCCGGTCGTCTCTTCTTCCATCGGTACGCTGCAAGAGAGTTCTTCCAGAAGTATTTTTCCTGCGCTGCCGGACTTTTGTGCATCACGCATCCGCGCACGATTGCAAAGGTCTGCGCGTATGAGGCTACATGATCGCTGTTAGGCCAGTCACTGCCAAAGAGGACATGATCTTCTCCAAAAAGATCCCAGATCGCGTCCAGCGGCTCCCGATACGCGTGCGGATCGGTGACAAGCCTGCCGTTGGTGCGCACAGGAATCTCGGAGAGCTTCACAAAGACATGCGGATTCTGCGCAAGGGCGCGCAGATCGGCCCAATACGCATCGTGTGCCCCCGGTTCTGCGGGCACAACCGCATGAGGAAGATGATCGATGACGATCCGCAGATCGGGAACACTCTCCGACACTCTGCGAATCGCGCCGATCAACCGCGGGTCAGGATTAGCACTGTCGAGGACAAGACCCGCTGCGGCAAGCGCCTTCAGGCCATCCAGAAAGCCGGGCTTGTCGAGATCGGCGGCGAGATCGCGGTTCCACAGATTGCCGTAACGAATCCCGAGAAAGAGCGGATTCTGGCGCAGACGATCGAGATCGTCAAGGTAGTCCGGTGCGTCCGGAATAAGATCACCGATCACGCCAACAATGACCGAATGATCGGCTGCCACGTTCAGCAGCCATTGGTTGTCGCTTTTCAGCGGGCTGCATTCGATAGCGATTGCGCCCACTATGCCGAAATGCGCAGACTGGCCAATGAACCGGTCGGGCAATGCAGGTTTGTAGAGAGCCATATCCGTCTTTTCAGGCCAGGGAACGCCGCCGGGGCGCAACGTGTCGAAGAGATGGATATGCGTGTCGATCGCCGCGCCGGCTAGATTTTCAGACTGCGTAAATTGCGGGCCCGCCGTGGCCATGACCGGAGCAACCGCCCGCAGGGCCGCGAGCTTCAGAAGATCGCGCCGCCTCATCGTGACCTCCCTCGCATGCCGCGCACACCCACTATACACAGCCCGGAGCAGGTCTCACCTGGCGGCACGTCGTTATTCAATCGGGGCAGCCAGAAGATAGACGTAGGCCAGCATGGCGACACCAATCAGGCCCGGAATAAGACCGCACAGAAACGGTGACCCACTGTGGCTACCGAGCAAGACGCGCAGAAAGATAACGAGCGCCACCCCGACGGCGACATTGATCAGACCCCCGATCTTCACGCCTTCCCGGGCCTGCATCCTCTTGCGGCGATCCTCTTCCCGTAACAACTCCACAGCCATCTTGGCTCCCTCGCCCGTCGACTCCGTGATGCGCCGCAGAGTTTCGGCTTTGTAAAAGGCCTCTCGTTCTTCCTTCCGGCTGTTAATCCACGAGACGAGTGGAATGAACACCACAAACAGCGAAACAGCCCCAATCGATAGAAACAGCCACAACCCCATGTTGCTCATCTCATCAGCACCCCCGAACAAAGAAATCGCCAGATGCATCATCCCAATCCTCCTCACCCTTTCGGGCTCGCTTGTTCCCAATTCGTCCAGTGAGACAAGGAAGGCCGGCGCCCGGTTGCATTTTCTTCATGCATCGCGTCTCTCATAAAATTGCAACCGCATCGCACATGGTCCTGTCTCACCCAACGGAGAACCTCCAGTTGACTGCGATTCCCGCCAACACGATCCCGGCCAGCCCCATCGAGGATGAGGCCGACGTGGACCGTGTCTTAGCAGGCGATATCGCAGCCTTCGAAAATATCGTCAGCCGCTGGCAGGGCCCGCTCGTCAATATGGCCTGGCGCTACTGCCGCGACCGCAGCCGCGCAGAAGAGATGGCCCAGGATGCCTTCGTCCGCGCCTGGCGTGGCCTGGCAAGCTGGCGGCGCGAGTCGAGCTTTTCCACCTGGCTGTTTGCGCTCGCGGCGAACGTCTTCCGCTCAGAGCTCAAGCGGTTTCCGACAACGAATCTGCCGCTCGAAGAGATCGCCGAGCCGGCGGGACCTGCCCCACAGCAAGATGCCATGGAAGAGCGGAGACGCTATGAAGTGGTGCGGCGCGCGGTGCTCGCACTGCCTCCGCGTTATCGGGAACCGGTTATTTTGTTTTATTTTCACGAGATGGATGTGGGACAGGCCGCGCGTACACTAAGCATGCCGGAGGGCACGATGAAGGCGCGCCTGGCCAGGGCACGCGATCTGCTCCGTGAACGTTTTCCGCATCTTAAAAAGGAATTTGCATCAACTTTCTGAAAGCAGGAGAGAGGTATCGGATGAAATCGCAAACGGAGTTTGGCCCTATCGACCGCATCCTGGCTTCGGACGATGAACTCGTTCCCTCTTCCGGCTTCCTTTCGGCAGTGATGGATCGCGTGCGCGAAGAAGCAGTTGCGCCTCCGCCGATTCCTTTCCCGTGGAAGCTTGCCGTACCGGGCATGGTGCTGCTTGCGTGTGTTGCTGGCTGGGGTGTCTACGAGGCTGTTCACTTCATGGGGCCGCGGTTCCATGGCTCCGCCCTGTCGCAACTGCAAGTTCCCATCGCCATGGCACACGATCTGAAGCAGGCAGGATGGGTCGCCGCGGCGCTTGCCGTCTCCGTGCTTTCCTGGATGGTTCCGCGCCGGCTGGTGCGCCGGTCGGGCTTGCTTTAGGCCTGTTCCCACCCCGTCATTGAAAATCGTCCGCTACTCAATACTGAAGACTGCATAAACCGTTGCCTCTTCACGAATCGTTTGCGGACGAATCTCAAGCGTCGGAAGTAGATTCTGCGATATCGCTACTGAAGCGCTTTCCGCATTCACGACTGGCTGTGCGCGAGCGAAAAAGATTCGCGAATTCGGCATCTCGTTGCTGGCGTAGATTAGATCGCCCAGTTTCACATGCAAGCCGTCGGCCATCTGGCTCGCTACTGCCCGCGCCTTCACAAGGGCGGCGGCTGCTGCTTTCCCCTGAAGCGACTTGCGATCCGACAGCCTCCACTCGATCTCTCCGCTTTTGTTCGCGCCCGCAGCGACGGAGACCCGAATTACTTCAGCGACGGACTGCGGAGGCACACTCACCACCCAGGACTGGCGAAAGACAAATTGTTTCTTCGCCCGTTGATCGGGAGTGTCCTTGTCATTGAAATCTGTGTTGCGTTGCAGACTTTGGCCGGAGCTTTCAATGTTTTTGTCTTCGACACCGGCTTTGTGAAGAGCATCGATGACTGCATGCGATAGCTTGCCGCCGTCTGAGTACGCACTCTGGGAATCGGGATCATACACCTCAAAACCTACGGTGATCGCGGCGATATCGGCAGTCGCCGTCGCTTCATCGGAGGCGCTGATCGCAATGGTTTTGTTGTTCTTGTCAATCTGAATGGTTTGCGCAGAGACCGAAACGGATAAGACAAGCGCTGCTACTGTATAGACCCAAATTCGTTGTGTGCCCATTGTGAACCTTTGTCCTCTTATCGTTTTGCTGCGTATTGCGCGCCGAACTGCCGCAGCTTTTCGAGCGTGGCGGCGGCCTCGCCGGAGTCGATTGCCTCTGCGCACAATGCAACACCCTCTTTCAAGTCGCCGGCCAATCCAGCAGCCACCAGCCCTGCTGCCGCGTTCAGCAATACGATGTCGCGCCGTGCGCCGGGCAGGCCGGTGAGTATGTCATAAAGCAGCGCGGCGTTCGTGGCGACGTCGCCGCCGGTGAACTCTTCGAGCGTTGCACGCGGTAGTCCAGCCATCTCAGGCGTAATACGCGCAGCCTTCAGCGTCGATTCGCCGGTCTCCGATTCTTCCACGCGCGCCACCACGGATTCGCCCGTCGTGGTGAGCTCGTCTATGCCGTCTGTTCCGTGGACGACGAACGCGCGTTTTGCACCCAGCGCTGCCAGCGTACGCCCTACCAGCAGAACTTTGCTGGGCGCGAGTACGCCGATCACCTGCGTGCGCGCGCCTGCCGGATTGCTCAGCGGTCCGCAGAGGTTGAAGATAGTGCGGAAGCCTAGAGCTTTCCTGAGCGGACCGACCAGCTTCATCGCCGGATGATAGAGCGGCGCAAAGAGAAACATGAAGCCGGTTGCACGCAGACATTCAACGGCAAGATCCGGCGGCAGCTCGACCGGAACGCCCAGCGCCTCCAGCACGTCGGCCGAGCCGCAACGCGAGGTGATTGCGCGATTGCCGTGCTTGGCCACCTTGGCACCTGCGGCGGCCGCCACCAGCGCCGCACCGGAGGAGATGTTGAAGGTGAGCGGACCTCCGCCCCCGGTGCCGACCACATCCACGAGCTGGTCCCGTTCCTCAGCGGTCAAGGGCACCGGCGTGCCCCGCGCGCGCATCACTTCGACGAACCCGGCAAGCTCCGGCGCCTGCTCTCCGCGGGTCGCCAGCACGGCCAGCATCGCCGCCGTCTCCACTTCGGGCACATTGCCGGCCAGAATCTCCTCGAGCACCAGCGTGGCCTGCTCGCGGGTGAGCGCCGCGCCATCCTCGGCCAGCGGCTTGAGCAACTCCTTCACTAAACCCATACCACTCCATGGTAATGGCGCGCCCTTCCGCTCACCGCGCGTTTGCCCGCCCTTTGGTCGCCAATTTAGTATTTGAGTACCGCTGCCACGGTCGCGCTCGTCCGCAATCTGCGGCCGGGCCCCGAATCTCCCATGAACTGCGGACGGGGCGGCTCTCGAAAAAATCATGAAAATTCACGAGTACCAAGCGAAGGAAATCCTGGCGAAGTATGGCGTGGCCGTGCCCAAGGGCGAGGTAGCCAATACCTTCGAAGAAGCCTCGGCCGTGGCCCGCAAACTATTTGCCGAAGGCGCTTCCGGCGTCGTGGTTAAAGCGCAGATTCACGCCGGAGGCCGCGGTAAGGGTGGTGGCGTGAAGGTGGCCAAGGCCCGTGAAGATGCCGAGCTGCACGCGAAGAATATCCTCGGCATGCAGCTGATCACGCACCAGACCGGCCCGCAGGGACAGAAAGTACAACGTCTCCTGATCGAGGAGACGGCGGCCATCGACCGTGAGCTTTACCTCGGCATCGTTCTCGACCGCGCCACAGGCAAGCTGGTCTTTATGGCCTCGCAGGCCGGCGGCATGGAGATCGAAGAGGTCGCGGCCAAAACGCCTGAAGCCATCTTCAAGGAGACGATCGATCCTGCGGTCGGCTTCGGTGCATGGCAGGCGCGCAAACTGGCCTTTGCGCTCGGACTCAAGCCGACGCAGATTAATCAGGCCGTCGCATTCTTCCAGAGCCTGTACAAAGCATTTGTGGATACCGACGCGTCACTCGTCGAAATCAATCCCTTCATCACCACCAAGGACGACAAGCTCTTCGCGCTCGACGCCAAGATCAACTTCGATGACAACGCGCTCTTCCGCCACGCGGACATCAAGGCCCTGCGCGACGTGGCCGAAGAAGATCCGCTTGAAGTGGAAGCCAGCAAATACGCGCTCAACTACATCAAGCTCGACGGATCCATCGCCTGCATGGTAAACGGTGCAGGCCTGGCGATGGCGACGATGGATATCATCCAGTATGCCGGCGGCAGCCCCGCCAACTTCCTCGATGTAGGCGGCGGCGCGACCCAGGAACAGATTGAGCACGCCTTCGAGATTCTGCTCTCCGATTCGCACGTGAAGGCCATCTTCATCAACATCTTTGGCGGCATTCTGCGCGTGGACCGGCTGGCGACGGGCGTCGTCGCGGCAGCGCGCAAGCTGAACGTGACCGTGCCGATTGTGCTGCGTCTGGAAGGCACCAACGTCGAAGAAGGACGCAAGATTTTGAAGGAGTCCGGCCTGAACTTCCAGGTGGGCGCAACAATGAAGGAAGCGGCAGAGCTGGTGGTGAAGGCAGCTTCTAGCTAAAGCTGCCAGCCTTCAGCTTTCAGCCCTCAGCTATGTGGCGCGGTCATGAAGGGAAATATCCATGCCGCAAGATGTTCAGGAGCTTTCGGTTTGGCAACGAGCCATTGACCTGACGGTCTGTATCTACAGATTGACTCGAAGTTTTCCGAAAGATGAGCTCTACGGGCTCGTTTCTCAGTTGAGGCGCGCTTCCGTATCAGTGGCAAGAAACATCGCGGAGGGGCGAGGCAGGTTGAATCAGCGTGAGTTTCGTCAGTTCCTTGGGGGTCGCGCTTGGTTCGATCTTTGAAGTGAAAACGCAGCTTGTGGTGGCACGCAGGCTGGAATTGGGTGATGAAGCAGCGATCGACGAAGCAGCGGCTCTCGGTGAAGAGGTCTCGAAGATGCTTACGTCGCTCATCAATAAATTGGGATCGGAGCCAAGAGCTGAAAGCTGATAGCTGACGGCTGAAAGCTCCCAGCTAGGAGCTGATTTTCGATGGCAGTTTTGGTTGACAACAACACGCGACTCATCGTTCAGGGACTCACCGGCAAAGAAGGCACCTTCCACGCCAAAGGTTGCGCGGAATACGGCACAAAAGTGGTTGGCGGCGTGACGCCAGGCAAGGGTGGAACAACGCACGAAGGCTGGCCGGTTTTCAACACTGTGGCCGACGCCGTGAAGGAAACAGGCGCGAATGCAACGATGATCTTCGTACCTCCACCGTTTGCGGCCGACGCCATTCTCGAGGCCGAAGATGCAGGCATCCCCCTGATCGTCTGCATCACCGAAGGCATTCCCACGCTGGATATGGTCAAGGTCTGGGCCAAGCTCAAAACCTCGAAGTCGCGCCTGATCGGCCCCAACTGCCCCGGCGTGATCTCGCCGGGCAAGGCGAAGATCGGCATCATGCCGGGCCGCATTCACAAAGAGGGCTCCGTGGGCATCGTCTCACGCTCGGGCACGTTGACCTACGAGGCCGTACATCAGCTCACGCAGCGCGGCATCGGCCAGTCAACAGCCATCGGCATCGGCGGCGATCCGATCATCGGCACCACGCATATCGACGCTCTGCGCTTGCTCAACGACGATCCCGGCACCGAAGCCATCATCATGATTGGCGAGATCGGCGGCACGAATGAAGAGAAAGCCGCTGCCTTCGTGAAGGAACATGTGAAGAAACCGGTGGTCGGCTTTATCGCCGGGCAGACCGCGCCCCCGGGCCGGCGCATGGGCCATGCGGGCGCGATCATCTCGGGTGGAGAGGGCACAGCCTCCGGCAAGATGAAGGCTATGCGCGAGGCTGGCATTCACGTCGTGGTTTCGCCCGCCGAGATCGGCGAGACTCTGGCGAAGGTAATCGGCAAAGCTTGATCGGTTGAACCCGTTCTCCCCCGCAGTCGGCGGATCAACCTCGCGAGGGAGCCGGTCTACGCTCCCTCGGTGAGCACACACGGCACATCGATTCCCAAAGCTGTAGCCAGATCGTGCTGGTGCTCCTGCTCCTGCGCGATGATCTTGCGAAGCTGCTCGGCGAGAGCGTAGTGCCCCAGCGCTTCAGCCTGCTTCACACGATGCCGGTAATTAAGGATAGTCTGCGTTTCATTATCGAGATCGAACCGGATCATCTCCTCCGGCTTCTCGGAGAGCTTTACTTCTTTGGGTGTGGCCGTGGGCATGCCTCCCAGATAGTCAATCTGGTCGGCAATAATGAGCGCGTGCTGGAGCTCTTCGGCGGCATGTAGCTTGAGCTCGTCTGCAATATTCATCCATTGCGCCCCCGAGATCACATTGCTGTACACCGTGTAGGCGATAATGGCCTGGTACTCGCGGGCAAGATCCTCATTCAAAGCATTGATAAGTTCTTGAATCGCTTGCTGGTTCTTCTGATCTGTTTTTTGCTCAGGCATGTCGGCTCCAAGTGTTGGCGCGGAAAACCCTATCGGCTCACCGGACATGGACTTGAGATGCAGAAATGCTGAGCTATGTTGTCGGGGGCGCTGACGACAGACTCTCAGTGCGGGACAGAGACAGCAAATGCAAACCTAAATTTACAAAAATAAAGCAGTCTTCACAGCGTGACGAAGATGGCTCCGTCTTCTACAGCCAGTTCAATGCCGGCGGCCTTTGCGGCTTCCTGCAAAGCAGCGTCGAGCATCACCACCGGATCGGGACTCACGTCGCGCCGGCGCATCAGGCCCTCGCCTTTCTTTGCACCGGCGGAGAGCGTGATCTTCAGTCCGCGGCGCTTGCACTTCACCGGAGTTCCATCTTCGAGCTTCACATTCATGGGTTTCAAATAGGCATCCACATAGTGGACGCCTATGCCTGACTTATCATCCGTCTGCTGCGGAAGCTTGTCTTTCGCAGTGGCGTTTACGTCACACAGTTTGACTTTCACGCTGGAACTCCGTTGAGTTGAATGCCTTTGGATTCGAGAAACGCGTTCATCACCTTTCTGAAGGCGCGCGTATGGTCAGGCGTGCTGCCGCAGCAACTGCCCACGATGTTTGCGCCCGCATCCAGCAAGGGCATGAGGCCCTGCACCATCTGTTCGGGCGTTTCGTCATAGACCACTTTCATGTTCACAAGCCGTGGCTTGCCTGCATTCGGCTGCACCATCACCGGCAGGCTGCTCGCGCTCTTGTAGCGCTCGACTGCGGTGCGCGCGCGTTCCATGTCCATGCCGGTGCCGCAGTTCAGAGCCACGATATGCGCGCCATGCTCTTCCATGAATTCTGCGGCGCGTTCGGGTTCGATGCCCATCATCGTGCGAAAGGTCGAGCCATCGAGCGTTACATCATAGGCCATCGATCCGATGATGCACGGCGCACCGGCCCGCTGTGCCGACTCGATCCCGATCAGTAGCTCTTCGAGCGAGGTCTGGGTTTCGATGATGATGGCGTCTGCACCGGCCTCTACCAGCGCTGCCGCCTGCTCCTCAAAGGCGCTGCGCACCTGCGCCTCTGTGAAATCGCCGTAGGGTTCGAGCAGCCCACCGAAGGGCCCGATATCGCCAAGCACATAGCCGTCCCGATCACCGAAGGCCTGGCGCGTAATCGCCACGCCCGCTTTGTTGATCTCAGCCGCATGGTCGGCATCACCGTGGCGATTGAGCATGATGCGCGAACCGCCGAAAGTATTGGTGATGATGCACTCCGCTCCGGCCTCGGCGTAGCGGCGTTGAATAGCGAGCACCCGCTCGGGATGCGAAAGATTCCAGGCTTCGCCGCAGTTGCCCTGTTCCAGCCCTGCAAGCATGAGCTGCGTGCCCATGGCGCCGTCGCCCAGCAGAGGCCGTTCGCGAATTACATCGTGCAAAAGCTTTTTCGTCATAGCTGGCCATCCCGCTCCAGTTCGCGCTGCGCCAGAGCATAGTGAATCGTTTCGAGAACCAGGCCCCATTTGTGATCGCGGCTCGCCGCCTCACAAAAACAGCCTGCGCCGGAGGTTTGCCGCTGCCAGGAGAGGACCGCATTGAGCCGCTCTCCATTCAGCGGCTTCTCGCGATCGATAGAGCTCATCAGCCGCACCGGATCTTCGAGGTATTGGCACATGTGCTCATGGCCCGTGTCGCCTGCAATCGGAGCACAGTGCTGCTCGCGGATAGGATATCCCTCGGCACGCGGCCCCAGCTTCACCTTGTAGTCAAAAGCCATGGGCCAGCCTTTGGAGCACGTTGTTCCTTCGTAACGAAACGACGCGTCGATCACACCGTCTTCGCCGATGTGCAGCGTCAAGCGTTCTTCTGCCCAACGCTTGAGAGCCTTGCGATTCACGGTGTACGCTGCATCCTGATCGAGCACCGGTAAGCGCGTCTGCACCTGCTCGGTAGAAGATCGCGGAGCGCGCCGGTAGGGAGCGCGCCGGTACTGGCAGGAACTGAACGAACAGCTTTCGCAGGGCACGAGGCTCGTAAGCCGGCGTAATCGCTCCGTATGCCGCGTCAAACCGAAGACCGCCAGCAGCGTCTTCTTCGGACGCAACATGCCGGAGTCGAGAACCTCGACGTGCGAGGGGAAGCGTTCGCCACGTGTGCCCTTCATGAGCTTGAACAACTGCGCCTGTTCGGAGATGTCCCACTCGGGATAGCCCGGGCTGTAGTGAGGCAGTACGGCCATGCCGCGCTGCTCGGCCCAATCGCACAGACGGGCTCCGGTCACAGTCGTCAAGTGCTCCACCACTGCCGAGGCAAACATCTCGAGAAAGAAATACTCGTCCGGTTTCTCGTCCGCCCAGCGCCGGCGCGCCTCTTCCTCAGCTTCAGGTCCCGCCCCGACCGCGACAAGAATCGCGCTATGCGCCTCAGCCTGTTCCAACGTACTTTGCAGCCGCTTACTTGTAAACGCCGCCCCATCCAGATGAATCGAACTGCCCGCGATGGCTAATTCCTCGACCTGCCGCGCATACACCCACGGCCTGCCATTCTGCGCGTACCACTCCTGCGCCCACTTCGCCAATTCGCGCGCGCGGCCTTCGAGCACCCAGCCCCGCGGATACCCAAGCAGCCGCGCGTACTCCTCTAGCGCCACCTGAATTTCAGGCTGCATCTCCGCCAGCTCGATGCTTTCTTCTACCTGGCGCATGGCATCGGCTCCACGGGCTTGAACTGACAACCTTCGACGAAGAAATCGAAGAAGCTCGGATGGGTTTCCAAGCGGCAGTGCTGCACTTTCTTCACCAGCTCTTCCAGTTCATGGCGCTTCGTCTTCGAGAGCAGCGCAATCGTTGCGCCTTCAATCGCGGTATTGCCCGCCTGCACAATCTTGGTCGAGTCCAGGCTGGGAATCAGCCCGATGCGCTTGGAAGCTTCCATGTTCAGATGCCGTCCGAATCCTCCGGCGAGATAGAAGACATCGATCTCGTCGAAGTCGATGCCATAGGTCGAAAACACCACATGCAGACCGGCCACGTTGGCGCCCTTGGCCTGAGCCAGCTCATTCACATCGCTTTCGAGCAGATAAACGTCGCTGTCTTTATCTTCGTAGAGCGTGACGCAGTGCTGATCGTCGGTAAAGCGGCCCATTTCGTTCATGCGGCCAGTGTGGAGCAGCTCGCTCAAGATATCCACGAGTCCCGAACCGCAGATGCCCTCGGGCTTTCCGTCGCCAATGACGCGCAGTTTCAAGCTGCCATCGTCACGAATCGCGACTTCTTCGATCGCGCCTTCGAGCGCCGGCATGCCGCAGGCGATGGCTCCGCCTTCAAAAGCCGGGCCTGCCGGGCAGGAAGCAGCAAGAATGCGATGTTTGTTGCCAACAATCAACTCGGTATTGGTGCCGATATCCATTACAGCAACGAGGCGCTCTTCGTGCGCAAGGTCGACGGCGAGCATGCAGGCGGCGGCATCAGCGCCGACATGGCCGCTGATCACCGGTGCGCCATAAACGCGGGCTTTGGGATGAATCGGCAGCAAGCTGTGCAGGCCCGTCTGCACCAGGCTGGTCGTTGTCCGCCTACCTTCTTCCATCTCGATCTCGGTGATCGACCGGTACGGATTCTGCCCGATCGAGTACACACTCTGGCGGAAGAAAAGATCGCGCATCGTGGAGTTGCCGACGACGACCATCTCGTAGATCGTTTTGGGGTCGACGGGAAACTTGTCGATCGCATGGCTCAGGTAGCCGGCCAGTGTGCGCATCAGCAGCCTTCCGGGATGCTCGGTGTCATAGGCGATGCGCGACATCACCTCGGCCCCGCCAAAGCGCTGCGGATTTTCAAACGAAGTGTCCGCGATGAGCTCGCCGGTTTCAAGATCGAGGAGGCGCAGAACCACAGTAGTCGTGCCCAGGTCCATGGCAAGGCCGTGGATAGGGCCGGTGGAGCGTTCCACCTCAACGCCATCGATCAAAATGCGGTCACCCTCACGCGTGACTGCGGGATCAAGCTGGAACGGTTGTTCATTAACAGGAAGTCCGAGCGCGTGCCGCTCGATGCGCATCTGCCCGCGCCGCATCGTATGGCAGCGGACGTGACCCTCTGCTGCCGTCGCGTATGTCTGGCACGAAAGACGGAAGTTGCCCTTGAGATGCCGCTCGGGCTCGGCAAGCGGTGAGAGTGCCTCCATGCCTTCGACGATTTCGACCATGCACTCTTTGCACTTGCCTTGCTTACGGCACGAGGTGGGCACATCGATGCCCATGGCTTCCGCGTGATCAAAGAGCGAAAGCCCGCTTACTGCTGGTGTCAATTGCCCGTTGATGGAGAGGGTGACGGCCATTCTCGCGATCGATCCTTAGCTTTTGGGCCAGCCTTTCGCTTCGAGTTCCGCCTTCAGCGCCTCGGCCACTTCGCACGCGGACCCCGCGCGTTCTTCTTCCTCGCTCCACTTCCATTGCGCCAGGTAATCGTCAGAAGCCTGCAATCCCCGTTTGGCGGCGAGAATATCGATCTGCTCCATGAATCGCCCATCCAGCATCACCGTTACGTCTTCGGCGTCGTCCTCAGCTTTGATCTGAGTGGGAATCTCCTGCCAATAGAGGACCTTGTATATAGCCACTTTCGTTTACCCCTCGGCCGCGAGCCGCAAAAACAGATCCACGGCCGCAGAGGCGTTGGCCCCATAGCCATCGGCGCCGATCTCGTCGGCGAACATCTGGCTGATCGGCGCGCCGCCTACTGCGAACTTGACGTCGCGGCCGGCCGCCTCGAACCCGTCGATCACGGTTTTCATGTAGACCATCGTCGTCGTGAGCAGCGCGCTCATGCCGATGATGTCGGGATTGCACTTGTCGGCCGCAGCCATGAATTTCTCGACG
>DASRHE010000004.1:0-2373 GCA_035650595.1 Occallatibacter sp.
TCATTCGCAATGCAGCCAGCATTGGCATCGATGTTCCAGAACACATGAAAAGCGGGCTTGTGCGCGTGGAATATGAACCGCCTCAGGAGATCGAAGTGGATGTGCATTTCCACCACATCGAAGAACTCGTGAAAGAATTCAGACCCAAGCGGGTGCTTATTGACAGTCTTTCAACTTATGGCTCGGCTCTTGGCACCGGCGGCAGAATTTTTCGGGACTTCTTTCACGCCCTCGTAGCCCTGATGAAGGAGCACCAGATTGTGGCGGTGTACAACCACGAAAATCCCGAGATGCTGGGCATGAATTCCATGATGGGCGACTTCGCCATGAGCTCGCTGGTGGACAACATCATTCTCATGAATTGGATCGAACTCGGTGATTCCTTCCGGCTTGGCCTGACCGTTGGCAAGATGCGGGCAAATCCAGTGGACCGGATCACGCACGAATGCGAGGTCGTTGACCGCGAAGGTATGCGCGTACTGCCGCGAGAGCTGCCCGTGTTCAGGCTACCATTTTCCACTTACGGCGGTCTGGTGTCGCGAGCGCCGGAGCGCCACAGCGTCAGACGTCCACGGCAAACTAAGGACAAGCCTGTTTTATGAATCCTTCTTACGGCGTGCTCTTCAGCTCTGATCTATGGGAGACGGCATTGGAAAAATATGCCGTAGCTACCCACATGACGGTCAAGCTGTTTGACGCTGAGCTGCGCACCGTCTGCGGGCCGATTCATCCTACCCCGTTGTTTCAGTTATTCGAGGAGAGAGGCTACCACCCGGGTATCTTTACCGAATGCGTTCGCCGCTGCCTTGTACAGACAATAGATCGACCAGCAGTTATCGTTTCCCAGTTCCACGGTTTGGCCGTAGTGGGAACGTCGCTAGTACTGGAAGGAAAAGTTGTGGGGGCGGCGGTTGGGGGATACGTTCTCGCTGATTTCTCTCAGGTGTCTGAAATTCAGAGTTTGGCGCGCCAGGCGGGCATTGCGTTCGATCGTCTGTGGGAAGTCGCGCGACAACAGCAGCCGGTGCCGCAGAGCCGGCTAATCGTGAATGGCGAGCTGCTGCAAGTTCTGGGCGATGCCCTGCTGCGGGAAAATTTCCGGACACGTCAAAACGCCGAGATGGCAGCTATTGTCTCCTCTTCCGACGATGCCATCATCAGTAAAGATCTCAATGGCATTATCATCAGTTGGAATCGAGGAGCGGAACGGCTATTCGGCTACACACCAAAGGAAGCGGTCGGCCGACCGATCATGATGTTAATTCCTCCTGATCACGCGGAGGACGAGCCGATGATTTTGAGCCGCATTCGCCAGGGCGAGGCTATCGATCATTACGAAACCGTCCGCCAGCGCAAAGACGGCTCTTTGCTCGACATCTCGTTGACGATTTCTCCCATAAGAGATGCCCAGGGACGAATCGTCGGGGCATCCAAAATCGCCCGCGATATCACCGAACGCAAGCGGGCCGAAGAGGCTCTGCGCGTTAGCGAAGCGCATCTGCAAGCGGAACTTGACGACACGAAACTTTTGCATAGCGTCAGTGCGCAGCTGATCGAGGAAGAGCATGTCGAATCGCTCTACGACACGATCCTGGACGGCGCCGTTTCCATAATGCGATCGGATTTCGCGAGCTTGCAGATGCTGCATCCCGAAAGAGGAAGGGGAGGGGAGCTCCGTCTGCTCGCTTTTCGTGGATTCAGCCCTCAAGCGGCCGCGTTCTGGGAATGGGTGGGCTTGGACTCGCCCGGCTCGACCTGCGGCGCAGCCTTGCGTACTGGCCAACGCGTGGTGGCCGCAGACGTGGAGAAATGTGAGTTCATGACCGGCACGGAAGACCGGGCGATATACCTGCAAACCGGCATTCACGCTTGCCAGACCACGCCCCTAATCTCGCGAGATGGCAAAATCGTGGGCATGATCTCAACCCATTGGCGCAACCCGCACCAGCCTTCCGAGCGCGATTTGCGCGTGTTCGATATCTTGGCTAGGCAGGCCGCGGACTTGATCGAGCGCAACAAGGCGCAAGAAGCCGTACGCAAAAGCGAAGAGCACTACCGCATCTTGTTTGACTTAGGTCCCGTGGCCGTTTATTCCTGCGACGCCTCAGGTGTGATCCAGGAATTCAACTTCCGTGCTGCCGAACTGTGGGCCCGAACACCGGCGCTGGGCGATACGGACAAGCGCTTCTGCGGGTCATTCAAGTTATATCGTCCCGACGGCAGTCTCATGCTCCATGAGCAGTCCCCCATGGCCAAGGTTGTAAAAGGCGAAATGTCAGAGGTGCGTGATGCGGAGGTCCTTATCGAGCGGCCCGACCATACCAGGGTTACCGTCATCGTAAACATCCGCCCCTTGAAAAACGAACGCGCAGA
>DASRHE010000005.1:0-5569 GCA_035650595.1 Occallatibacter sp.
CGAAGCGGCGGCTCTTTCGCAATCGGCCGCGCGGTTCATCGACTCGGATGAGAATAGCCCGACGAACGCTCTTCCTGATGCGGGAAACCGGTTAGTCACAGGTTATATGGCCGTGCATACAACCAGATTCATACATGTAACTTCAAGGAAGAGAAGCTGATCGGTCGGGGTCCACCGCACAACCTTTGAGTCCTGACGTGGACCGAATCCGCTATCTTACGGGGTCATAATTCAGGTTCGGCGAAAGCCAACGCTCAACCTCGGCGACGCTCATGCCCTTGCGTACGTGGTAGTCAGCCACCTGGTCGCGGTCGATCTTGCCGAGATTGAAGTAGCGTGACTCCGGATGAGCAAAATAAAGGCCGCTCACGCTGGCTCCAGGCCACATCGCGAAGGATTCCGTCAGCCGGATGCCGGTGTTCGCCTCGACGCTGAGCAAATCCCACAGAGGGCCTTTTTCCGTATGGTCGGGACAGGCTGGATAGCCTGCAGCCGGACGGATGCCGCGATACTTCTCGTCAATCAGGTCTGCGCTGCTCAGATTTTCTTTGCAGCCATAGCCCCATTCCTCGCGCACGCGTTTGTGCAGGCACTCGGCAAAGGCTTCGGCCAGGCGGTCGGCCAACGCCTCTGCCATGATGGCGTTGTAGTCGTCGAGCCTGGCCTTGAAATCGAGGCAGAGCTCCTGCACGCGAATCCCCGCCGTCACTGCGAAAGCGCCGATGTGATCGGGCAAGCCTGTTTCCTTGGGAGCAATGAAGTCGGCCAGCGACCGGCAAGGCTCGTTGCCACCCCAGTCCGCCTGCTGGCGCAGAAAATGGAAGCGCTGAAGCACGTTTGTGCGCGTCGCATCCACATACAATTCGACGTCGTCGCCAATAGCATTTGCGGGAAAGAGACCATAGACTCCGCGCGCCGTGACAAGATTCTTTTCGATGATCTGATCGAGAAGCGCATTGGCATCCGTAAAGATCTGGCGGGCCTGCGTACCGTAGACTTCGTGGTCCAGGATCTTCGGATAAACGCTCTTCAACTCCCACGCGTGGAAAAGCGGAGTCCAGTCGATATATTGCCGCAATGTAGCGAGCGGAAAATTATCGAGCACGCGCACGCCCGTGAACACCGGCGTTGGGATGTCTTCAGCGCGCCACACGATTGGCGTTCGCCGCGCGCGGGCTGTCTCGATCGGAACGACCTTCTGGCGCGGTGCGGCATGTGCCTTGCGCAGAGCTTCGTATTCTGTGCGGTGCTGCGCAACGAAGGCAGCCTTGTTTTCGTCGCTCAGCAAGCTCGTGGTTACGGGCACGGCGCGGCTCGCATCGAGCACGTGGATCACCGGCTCGCTATAGTTGGGCGCGATCTTGACGGCCGTGTGCGCACGGCTCGTGGTTGCCCCGCCGATAAGGAGCGGCAATTTGAATCCCTGGCGCTCCATCTCGCGAGCCACATGGACCATCTCATCGAGCGAGGGCGTAATCAAGCCGCTCAGGCCGATCACATCCACCCTCTCTGTTTTGGCGCGTTCGAGAATCTTTTCGCTGGGGACCATGACCCCCATATCGATGACTTCGTAGTTATTGCAGGCCAGAACGACACCAACGATATTTTTTCCGATATCGTGGACATCGCCTTTCACCGTAGCCAGCAGGATCTTTCCCTGCGTCTTCACTTCGTGGCCGGCCGCAGCCATCGAGGCCTTCTCCGCCTCCATGAACGGCGTCAGATAGGCGACAGCCTTTTTCATCACGCGAGCAGACTTGACCACCTGCGGCAGAAACATCTTGCCGGCTCCGAAGAGATCGCCCACCACGCCCATCCCGTCCATCAGCGGGCCTTCGATTACCGCGAGAGGTCGGCCTAATTTGACACGCGCCTCCTCGGTATCGCTCTCAATATATTCATCGATGCCCTTGACCAATGCGTGCGAGAGCCGCTCTTCGACTGTGCCGTTCCGCCATTCTTCTGTTTTCTTTTCGTTTGCAGTGGAGCCCGCGTCTGCACTCGCGGCCTTAAGCTTCTCGCCAAAGTCGACCAGCCGCTCCGTCGCGTCGGGACGGCGGTTCAGCAGCACATCCTCCACAAGCGTCTTCAGCTCGGGCTCAATCTCCTCATAGACTTCCAACATTCCGGCATTCACAATGCCCATATCCATGCCGGCGGCGATAGCGTGGTACAAAAACGCCGAATGCATCGCCTCGCGCACTTTGTTGTTGCCGCGAAAGCTGAACGAGATATTCGAAACACCGCCGCTCACCTTGGCGTGCGACAGGTTCGATTTGATCCACCGCGTCGCCTCGATGAAATCAACTGCGTAGTTGTTGTGCTCCTCAATGCCTGTCGCAACCGTAAGAATGTTGGGGTCGAAGATGACGTCCTCTGGTTGAAAACCGACTTCGTTGACGAGGATCTTGTAAGCTCGCTCGCAGATGCGGATTTTATCTTCGTAAGTTGCGGCCTGGCCCTGCTCATCAAAGGCCATCACCACCGCGGCAGCGCCATATTTGAGAATCGTCTCCGCATGCTGCCAAAACTTTTCTTCGCCTTCCTTCAGTGAGATCGAGTTCACGATTCCCTTACCTTGAAGGCATTTGAGCCCCGCCTCGATCACCTCCCACTTGGAGGAGTCCACCATGAAGGGAACTTTGGCTACTTCGGGTTCGCTGGCCAACAGCAGTAGATAGCGCGACATGGCCGCGACGCCGTCGATCATGCCCTCATCCATGCAGATGTCGAGAACATTCGCGCCGTTTTCTACCTGCTGCCGCGCAATGCTTACGGCCTCCTCATACTTTCCTTCCTTGATGAGCTTCGCGAACTTGGGTGAACCGGCCACATTGGTGCGCTCGCCCACCATCATGAAAATGCCGGGCTGCTGAACAAATGGCTGTGATCCTGAAAGACGAAGAGGACGTGTTCGTGGGGTCACGCGGCTTCCTCTTCGGTCGATCTCTCCAGCGCGCGCGGAGGCAGGCCCTCAAGCGATTTGGCAATCGCAGCGATGTGTTCGGGCGTATTGCCGCAGCAACCGCCGGCGATGTTAATGAGACCGCTCTCTGCAAAGTTCTTCAGATGGCGGCCCATGTCCGCCGGCTCAAGATCAAAGCCTGTGGGCGAAAGAGGATTTGGCAGGCCCGCATTCGGATAGCACGAGATCGCAACGTCAGCCTTCTCCGAAAGCTCCGACAGAAACGGATACATCAGATCCGGACCAAGCGAGCAGTTGAGCCCCACCGAAAACGGCTTCACGTGCTGCACCGCGTACCAGAAGGCCTCGACCGTCTGCGCAGAGATCATCGTCTCCCCGCCGCGTCCGACAGCCGCAGAGATCATGACGGGCAGTTCTCTGCCCTCTCGATCAAAGGTTTCGCGGATGGCGACCAGCGCTGCCTTGGCATTAAGCGAGTCGAAGATGGTTTCGACCAGAAGCAGGTCCACGCCGCCAGCGATGAGAGCACGCACTTGCTGTGTGTACGCCGTCTTCACCTGGTCGAAGGTCACAACGCGGAATCCGGGATCGTCGGCATCGGGCGAGTTCGAGAGCGAGACGGTGAGCGGCCCGACGGCGCCGGCGACGAAGCGCGGGCGGCCCGTCTCACTCGCAACACGATCAGCCCATTCCCGGCATTGCCGCGCCGACTGCTCATTGATCTCCGATGCCAACTCACCGAGCGAACGGTCGTCAATGATCTTCTGGTAGAACTCAGGATCTTTGCGGCCGCCGCGCTCACGAGGATCGTCGACAAAGAACTCGCTTTGCGCAATGCTCGTTGCGCCAAAGGTGTTGGTCTCGATGATGTCCGCGCCGGCCTCGAGAAACCGCCGATGGATGTCGCAAATCATCTTCGGCTGCGTTAGAGAAAAGAGATCGCCGTTGTTCAGCAGGTCCTTCTTGGCATTTTTGAATCGCTCTCCGCGAATATCCGCTTCCGTCATGCCATAGGTGCGAATGGTCGTTCCCATTGCGCCGTCCAGGATGGCGATGCGGTTTTCGAGAATCTTTCGAAGAGGATGCTGGAGTGCTGTTTTCATATCTCGCGCAATCAGTCAGGCACCCGATATCGTTGCAAGATTGGGTGCCTGAGCAGGTACAAGTAATAGATGCTGACGCTTGCTTTTGGATTGCAGATGCGCCTTATCGCGCCCAAAGAACCGCGCATCCCAAGCCTTACATCTTTTCGTCTCGCTCTTTCAATTATCGCATTCGCATGGCCGCCTGCTGGAACCGTACTCCCTGCCGAAAAGACCTTGCCTGGCGCACAAGAACCGCACTAAATGCATTTTCTTCATCGCTGCGACGCTACCGGCATGGCAGACAGCGCGATATACTCCCGCCCGCACAGGAGCTACGGCGGCGAAAGGAAGGAGATCCGCGATGCCTGCGCGACGGTTCTCTTAGCCGCCGCTACATTCTTGAGGCGGCGCGCGTCGGCTCTGCTGGAATGCAATTCTGCTCGCTTGATCTCGCTCTTCATAAGTCCATAGTCCTCTAATCAGATGCTTTAGCAATCAAATACAAATGCTGTGAATGCGTATGTAGAATCGGGAGGTGAATCAACCCATTCGAACACGTTCTGCTCTTCATCGGCGGACATTCACCGGAATCTGCCTCGCGCTCCTGCTAGGTGGATGCCAGACGCAAAATCCAAATGCCTCCCACGCAGACACAGGCAATCCGACGAGTACATCTGGCGCACACTTCTACAGCACGACGTTTCCGTCAGTAGAGAATCCCATCAATGAAAAGGGGGAGTGGATCGGAGGGAGTAGTGCGGGAGCGAGTCTTTGGGCAGGAGGACGTATCTGGAGAGGTGGGCGTCTGTGGGGCAACGTACAGACTGTACCCGGCTTTGCCTATGGTGTCGATGAGCCTACCGAGTTCGGCGATCCGACTGCTATTCTCGCCGGCTCCTGGAGACCTATGCAAACAGTTACGGCTACGGTCAAGATCAAAAAAACACCGACAGGCCGCTGCTGCCATGAAGTCGAGCTGCGGTTGAGAACAACCGTTGCTTCGCACTCCATTACGGGATACGAAGCGAATTGCAGTGTGATGCCCGACAATCAGTACTGCCACATCGCACGCTGGAATGGCCCCAATGGCAGCTATTGGAACTTCGAGACAGGAAGCAAAGCCATCTACGTTGTGGACGGAGACGTTCTGAAGGCGACTATAGCGGGCACGAATCCGACAGTGATCACCTTCTACAGGAACGGTACACAAATCCTGCAAGCAACGGACACTGGAGCTGCTGGAGGCGGGTTTGGCGCCTATGGGCCTTGGACTTCAGGAAATCCGGGGATAGGTTTTTATGACAATCCCGATAACAACTGGAAGGATTTTGGGTTCTCCTCTCTCAGTGCTACCGATGACGGTCAGAGTGGAACCGTCAACGATGCCTCATCGGGCACTCGTTGACGGCTCAGTCCACTAGCAGGCTGCTGAAAAATGGATAAGCCCGGATGGCCGGAATCGAACCGGCCTACGACTCGCTAATGCGAATGGGCCGCCAGGGGTCCGGGCAAATGTAGGATACGGCGCGGGGGGGGAAGCAAAGAAAGCGCTTCAAAT
>DASRHE010000006.1:0-1293526 GCA_035650595.1 Occallatibacter sp.
CCGCCGCCGCCCTCGCCGCCGCCCTCGCCGCCGCCTCCGCCGCCTCCGCCGTTTTATTGGTGCACATCATATGCCAGGCCTCGCCGAAACCGTTATCGTTAGCGATCTCCTGAAGGCTCGGCAAAACTTTTGTCCACATCCAATCCTGAATCAATGCAAGGCGCTTTTGTTCAAGATCTGAATCGCGACCGGTGCCAGCAGCGAGCGGCAACAGGTTTTTCCAATCAACACTGTTGCGCATCGTGTCGGGCATTGCATCCTGCACGCCGATGATCCACTTTCCAATTACCAACGACATACATTCTGGAACTTCATCAGTCAATTTCCCGTAAAGCGCCAAGTTCATCGAGGCGATTGAGCATGCCTCGTTTTCACTGCCAAGGCCCTTAGGTAAACGGTGACTCATCACAAACTGGCGGATAAGATCTTCTTGCTCTGGAGTAATGGTGCTCATGTTTGCTCTCTCCTCTTTTCAAAACAGCGCAATTTGATCGAGTACCGGCACAATGCGCGGTGCATCAAATAGCGGCTCGATATCGTCTTTTGGTTCGAGCGCGCTCAACACATCCAAACGCGCCCAGGCGCAATCTTCATCATTTCTCTCTACCGCTTTATCAATCGCTTCTAGCAGGGCCGTGCGCTCGTTATCCGGGTTAAGCCCCAGCACTCTGCAGCACAATGGGAAGCTCACGAAATCGTGAATCAAATGTGGCGGTGGATCTTCGGATCGTGCAATCCAATCGCGGGCAAGCAAAGCCTCGTCAGACGGTTCACCACTCCACAGCGTTGTTTTAGCGTCGAGATATGCCACCTCGACAAAGCGATAGAAAAACCACAGTACAGGATCGTAGTGAAACTGCTCACGTGCGGCCTGCCATTTACTCACATCCAACCGTGCTTCCATCGCCTTATCCTTTGGTTCCCCTGAAACTCGGGAATCGCTTTAGTAATTCATCTTCTGAGTTGCCGGTTAATTCCATCCACCCGCGAGCCCATTGCCAAAAATCTTGGATTTCCTCGTGGCGTCGATCTGCTGCCTGCTTGATCTCCAGCCGCTTCGCGCGTTTTTTCTCAAGCGGTTCTATCAATTCGCCTAGCTCTGGCCAGGCTTTTTCACCTTCAGCGCGTTTACGTTTCGCAATACCAGTAACCACTTCGAGTACATCTACCTCGTCAAACTCAGCCAGCGTGAGCGCATAAAGCTCGTAAGCTTTATCGCTCGCATCAGCTCCCCGCGCCTCCGCCATGAACCGAAGTAAAGCGATCGCGGATAGCGCTCGCTGCTCTTGTTGCTGCATCGTCATTTGCGGCGGCACGAGCTTGATTCCCTCTTGCAAAAGAGCTGGTTGCATTCAATCCCCCTACAGGCGCACTATTCTGCGCACGGCCGAGCCAATTTGCGACAAACCGGCGCATCCCTCCCGGCGTTTTGCGGTTACGCGGATTCGCGGTGAGCCAAACGCGCATTCTGAGTAACTCGGTAAGCACGTTGACTGCCGGGTACGCTTTGGCCCATTCCAAACAATCGGCTGCAGCCACAACCCATTCGACCCCGGTAACCATCGGGAGAGTTAGGGGTGCACCATCGCCATCAAGCGCCGGCGCAGAGCTTGTCTCTGCGCAAGACTTTGCTTTTTTTTCTGGCTCTGGCTCTGGTACAGGCTCTGGCTCTGGTAGGCGGGACACCGTACCAGATTCACGGTACAGTGTACGTACATGTTTCCTCTTTGTACGCACAACGGGAACACAAAATTTAGCGCTTGCACGATGTAATGCATTCTTAGTTGCTTTATCGGCATGATGAGCCCAATCGTGCACAACAAGCCGGTGTGTCGCGTGCTCATCTATCCAATGCGAAGCGATGAGAGATGAGATTAAGGCGCCTGGCGCGCCGCTCCATTCAACCCACGCCTCGATAGCTGAATCTGGGTATTTACCGATGTTACCCTGCGGGGTATAACGACCGGTAAAATGCCAGATTGCCTCCAAGCAACCCATGACGGCATACTTTGGAAGCGCGAGCCGAGCCTTGAGATCTGCGAATTTTGGATGATCTGATACTGCCCTGAGAGCCATCTAGGCGGCCTTCCCTTTGCAGCTCGTGCGTTCGCGATGGTTGCGCCATCCATCCCACGTATTCACTACCGGCGCATGACAATCCTTGCAATACGCCACGCGGCTCACGGTTTTAATCACGCGTAAGAGAGGTCTTTTCTCGGCTTTCGGTTTAACTATTCGCGGTTTATTTTCTCGCGATTGAGCAGCGCGGGGTGCCGCACATCCGCGACCATCAATCTTCGCATTGACGCCCATACGCTTCATACGCCCGCGGATCGTGGTCTCCGACAAACCCATACGGCGCGCAATCTGTGGCCGTGACAAGTTTTCTTCAATGAGAGCAAGAATTTCCTCTTGTCTCTGCCTGCACTTCGGGGTGCGCTGAAACCCTACCGAAATACCAATCCGCCGGCCGCAATGCAAAACCGCGTTCTTAGATCTTCCCAACTCTTTGCCGATATCCGCAGGCGACATTTTTCCGGCCAGTTCTTTAAGACGCTGCTTATCTTGCTCGCTCCATTCAACAGTGGGCGATTCATAAAAAGCCAAACTAATCCTGAGATGATGCGCGCGTTTCTCAAGCGAGCTAATGCGCCGATTCAAGATCTCCGCGATGCGTGCGGTTGGCTCTTTTCCTGCTAGACGCCGAAGATTAGTATCTTCCTCGGGCGACCATGCTCCTACTGGCATTTCGATTCTCCGAATTGCTGTAATTGTTTTTTGCCAAGGCGGATCAGCTCCGCAAGCCGCATCATTCTCTCAATACGGTTTGCGGGCTCTGGCTTGTCGGTGTGTGCTTGCGTTTGTCCGCGCAAGCCAGAGCGAACAGGGATGTATTTGTCGCCCACGTTACAGCCTCATCGGCATAACGAGGTAATCGACAAACTCACCCTTAAAGGGTTGGGCGCCAAATGTAAGTGGCCGCAGACCATCTTCAGGAACAAAGATCTCCATCTCTCCCGAGAGTTTCTTGAGAAAATCACGGAGCAACGGGTAAGCAATGCGCGTGCGCATCAGCTTCGATAGATGCCCCGAATAAGGAAGCGTCTCACTGGCCTCGCCTGCCTCTGCGTCCGCAGCATCGATCGCAATCTTTCCTTCTATGCCAAAAGTCAGCATCACTGATTCGCTTTTTTCATCAGCCAACAAAGCGCAGCGCTCCAGGCAACCGAGCATCGCTCCGGAATCGACGGTGATAGCTGCTCTCTGATCGTGAGGCCACACGCTTTCGTAATTCGGAAAAGACCCTTGCGGAAGTTTGCCGGCGACAAATACCGGCATATCGCCAGCAATTGAAACCAACACACTCTTATCGTCGAAGTTGATATCCACCCCCGCATCGCTTTCGGCAAGCAGCGGCAAAACAGACTTCATCACCTTACCCGGCAAGAGAAAAGCTTTTACTTTTTCTGGGCATGGGATCGTGTAGATCGCCATACAATACCCGGTGGTTGCAACGACTTTCAATTTCTCGCCGTCACCGGATATATAAGCCGCAGTAAGCGCAAAACGTGTTTCATCATCGCTCACTGCAACTTGGGCAAAGCGGAGAGCGCGGGCAAGAGCGCCTTGCAAAAGGCTCAAGCCATTTTTAGGCGCTTTGAATATCTCGGCTACTGATGGCCAATTCGCGGACGGCATGAGCGGGAAAACACCCTTTGGCTCGCCGCATCGCACTGTAGCTCGGCTCGACGTGGCGCTAATGGTGACTTCCTCCCCGTTAAGTAGCTTCACCCAGGAAAGAAATCGTTCCGCAGGGACAACAATTGCGCTGCTGGGACCGTTTGATTCGGGAATCAGGGCGCGAATCGCAATATCAAGGTTAGTTGCCTCTACGGCGAGACCGGCCTCTTGTTGGCCGATCCGTACCGTTTTGAGGATGGGCAACACATCGCTGGCGCTGGCTATAGCCGGCGCTACGACACGCAGGGCATGTTTGAGATTCGTCAAAGTGACGGCGGCTTTTCCCGATGCCGCAGCCGGTGATTCAAGTACCGCTTGCATGGTTGATTAGCTCCAGGCGCGACTTAGCCAGCCGCAGGGTTAAGTGGTTGAGGGTTGGGAGAAAAAGAAAATTTTCTTAGGTGTCTGTGCGCCATAAATCAGCATCAGTTTCGCGGGCCATTATCAGAAGATGAAAGCGCCGCAAAAACCCCTCTTCGGCTTCATATCGGCGCATTGCGTAGATTTTGTCTGACAAAACCTCGGGAGAGTAGTTGGCGCCACACATCAAATCACGCATCTCCGTGTTAAGCAGCATCCGATCCGCATTTTTTACGATCACAGGTTCGTGGGGAATGAGGTTAAAACGTTGCGCAATTACATCCATAAGCCGAGACTCGTATAACTTGTAAACCTGACCCATGCCAGGTGCGCGTTTAATCGGGCTCGGCAGATCGCAAAGATACGCCTCTGAAGCATCGTGCAGTAGGCCCCAAAGAGCGATTTCGCGGGCCAGCCGTACACGCTCCGCGCGGCCGGCTATGATCGTTTCATTGCCTACGCCGCCGCCCATCACAATCTCTGCGGCCAGTTTGCTCACGCGCAAGCTATGGTCAGCCACCGAGTAGTGTGTTTTGCAATGACCGGTGAACCGGCAAGTGAGTGAGAGCGCATGTGCAATATCTTCGATATGCACCTCTTCCGGCTTTGGATCGAGCGGCCAGAACTTTCGGCCCGTGTAGGTCCGAATAAAATTCTCTTCACTTCGCATCACGTGCGGGTATTTAAGCGGAATGACGCTCATGCTGCAGCCTGCTTTCTTTGTGCGCGATAAGCGCGCACGGACTCGGCAATCTTTTCTCTTTGCGATTGCGGCAATGTATAAATCGAAGATGCGCGCCGCTTCGGGCGGCCTCCGTGGGCCGCGGCGCTCTGGTTGTAGCCGGAATTTACGGCATCATAACGGCGGATATACTTACGCTCGATCTGATTGAGACGCCGCTGACAGTCTGCCTCGCCAAGTACGCTTATCTCGAAGGCCCCGACGCCAAGCTTCCGCAAATCGTCATAGAATACGCCGCTCTTGCGCTGATTGCGCGCATCGCGGATATGCTCATGCCATCGTTCGCTGAGAACGCGAGTGGTTTTTCCCACGTAACACTTACCGCTTAATTTGTTTCGAACGAGATATACGATCACGTTTTTTACCTTCCGCATCGCGGGCATTCACGAGTGCCGCTACTAAAGCACTGGTTTCAAGTTCCAGGCGCGGCATCACTTCCCTGATCGGCATGTTCGGATCAACAGCTATTGCCGATTCCTCGGTAAACCTGCCATCTTCATCGGGTTTCGCGCCGGCGCGCACGGCCACCACAAACAGCGCACCGCTACCCTTGCGAATCCACTCGCACGCAGCTTCGAGCGAATGTGTGCTTGTCAAGTCCCAATTCACGCGGTTGCACCGCTATTCTGATAAGCCGCATCGAGGGCCTTCTCGCCTTCGAGAACATCGGTCCAAGTCAAAGGATGTTTCGCGGCGCGATATTGGAAGAGGCCGCTGTTTTTCTTGGTGCGCTGACACTCGATACCCCAACCACGCTTGCGCATATCGCGAATGCGCGCGCTGATGGAGGTTTCGCTATAGAGCTGCCCGAAGCGCCGTTTCAACTCTTTTGAAAGTTCAGGAAGCGTATGCCATAGCCCATCAACCATGAGCGATTTGACGCGATCATATTGGCCTGCTAAGCGCTCCGTGTCGGACAGTCCAGCGGTTTTGCCGGCCAACTTCGCGGGCTCTTCGATGGCGATAAGCGAGGTTTGAAAAAGATTCGAGCGCTTCATCTACGCCGCCTTCTCGGGCGCGATGGCCAGCCCGGCAAAATTCGGGGGGGGCAATTTGATAACTGCTCAATCGCCCAATCTGCACCGGCAAAACCAGCCAAACGCGCGATATCGTTCAGGCGACTCTTACAGAAACTGCGGATACCGGACGATTGAACCGTGACATTACCTCGTGTGTCCGAGATCATCAGTACAAGCCGGTGGGAGCTTGATGGTTGGTTTGGTTTGCGGCGCTTCTTCATCACCGCACCGCCTTTTTTGCCGCCTTGCGCCGGTTGGAGCGCATCCGCAATGAAGCGTCTTTCCGCCCGCGCGTCTTGCGTTTCGATCTCCACTCTGGATAGCGGATAGTGAGCGGCGGATCTGATATAAGCAAGCCGATTGGAGGTACGGTAACCTTCATCACCGCACCGCCTTAACGTTGTGCCGATCCATCACCTCGTTAGTGGTAGCCAGGATGCGTGGCACTGTAGACAAATGCGGCTTTCCGCAATTGACCGGAGCGGCCATAATGGCACCATCGCGCGAGCGGGCATTCGGGCACATTCCAAAGGCATCGAGCAGCTCTTCGCAGTCTTTGCAATGCGTTTGAATTACGTGCGCTTTACGGGCGGGGATGTGTTTGAGATAGGCGGGAATGGGCCGATCAACATCTACCGGCAAAGCCGTAGAAAGCGGCGGTAATGGCACTTCCCACGGGCCTGTGGAAATGCCGGTTTGGGTGTATTTGTACCGGCGGCTGGCGCCACACTCAAGGCAATGCTGCCGATCGTTGTAGGGCAGAGAATTTCTCTCATGCCTGCACTCAATGGGGCGATGGAAAAGCCGCGCAATTCCACGCAAAACCCCGCGTAAAATGCCGTATGGCGTTATGCCTATGGGCTCGGATTTTTGGTGATAGGCTTGTGCTCTAAGGGAATTTGCAGAGGAATTCACTTGACAATCTCCTTGAGATTCAAGAAGATCGTCCTGCGCGTGGTAGGCGAGCCGGGACTCGAACCCGGAACCCTCAGCTTAGAAGGCTGATGCTCTATCCAGTTGAGCTACTCGCCCATGCAATTCATTGTAGCTTTTCAAGCGTCGATCTCAGTGACACTGAGGTGGGAAAGGCTTCCGAGGAGACTTCTGAGAGATAACGGACGACCGCCGCCTCAGCCCAATGCACATCATCACCGGCGTCTCTCGAGAGAAACGCGCAGTGTCCGCCGCGCCGGGTTTCGACAAAGGTGATGTGTGGATTGGCAAGCAGGCGCCGGCGAGTCTCAGGAAGTAATCGAATAAACGGGTCATCCTGCGCACTCAGAATCAGGGCCGGAACAGCAATGCGGTCCACAACGCGAGCGCTGGAGACGCGATAGTAGTAGTCATCGGCATCGCGGAAGCCGCAGTAGCGCGCAACGATCTTGTCATCGAACTCGCGGATCGAGCGCACCGGACCGATTCCTGCAGCCTGATAGATTTGTGGAAAGAGCGCCGCCTTGCGGCGAAAGCGTCGCATCAGGCCGCGCAGAAAATGCATTTCATAGATGCGATTGGCCGCCTCGTGTAACGCATCCGCACTCGGGGCAAGATCGATTACCGGGCACACAGTTGCAACTGCAGTGAGCGGCGGCCGGCGGCCCCACTCGCCCGCAAGCTTGAGCACCAGATTGCCGCCCATTGAGTAACCGATCAAGGCGACAGATTCGAGGCCGAATTTCTGCGTGAAGTGATCGACCACCGCGCCCACATCCGCAGAGAACCCGGAGTGGTAGAGCGTGGGAGTCAGCGCATCAGAGCCACCGCAGTTGCGCATGTTCATGCGAATCACGTTCATGCCTGCAAACCAGGCGCGGCCCGCAATGCCGCGAATATAGCGGGAATCCGACGAGCCCTCCAATCCATGCACCGAAACTACAGTGAGGCGCGAAGCGCGCACAGCTTCAGGCTGCCAGTGACAGTGGCAGAGCACACTGCTGCCATCGTGAGCGTCTACCTGGACAGTTTCTGCGACGGCTGGAAGCAGAAAGGGACGCCGCGGCCAGAAATTGCCGACGACCGTTTGCGCATGGCCATTGGCGAGCCAGCGATGGGGCTCAAAAGAATGGAGCCACTCCGGAATGCGAATGACTTCAGGGTGGAAATCGGGTTTTTCCTCAATCTTGGAAGTCACGATGAACGGAGGTGAGCCAGAATCGCACAGATCACGCGACCCAAGCCGACTGTGGAGATCGAACCTTCACGCGTCCTTCCCTCTCACGAATAGACTATCGGTTCACGCGCTAGCCAGCAACACGCGCTGGCTTTCTTCGTCTTCCGATGCGCGTTGTGTTTGCCGCAATCAGTTCTGGCTTTTGACCAAAAACAACGTAACCTGACGCAGACGCCGATCAAGATCCTGTTGCTCTTCGTCTCGATATTTTCTTTGAAGTTGCATCTGTTCCTGCGCTTCTTTCTTGCGGCCGGTGCGCCCATACGCGAGGCCGAGGCGATAATGGGCCACGGCGAGTTGCGGCTTTTGAGCAATGGCCGCTTCAAGATCGGGAATGCTGGCAGCCCATCGGCCGCGGTCTTGCTCGAGAAGGCCCAGTTGATACTTCGCTTCGGGAAGCTTTGGATCGGCGGCGATGGCATTGTGCAGCAACTTTTCGGCAACGTTCATCTGCTCATCCGACGGTTGACTTTGAAGAAGGCCGGTGGCGGCATAGACAGAAGCTTGCGCATCATGCGGATGTGCCTGCGCGTACGTGAGGAGCGAGTTGCAGCGTGGTCTCGATTCCTGCATGACAGCCGCACACGCCATACCGAGCAGCTGCGCATAAAACGCATTGGCTGGATCAGCGTCAAGCAGATCCGCAAAGATGGGGATCGCTTTGGCGTAGTCGGTATTGCCGAAGTAGGCGACTCCCAGGCCAAGATGCATGCGGGCGCTCGCTGGAAATTTGGCTGCGCCTGCCTCGAATTCTGGAATCGCTCCATCGAAGGTCCAATGACGCAAAAACTCAATACCGAGTGCCCACACGTTAGGCTCGTTAGGATCGAGCGTCGCAGCGCGCTGATAAGCCTGCACGGCATCCTTGAAAGCGCCGGATTTCTCCTGAATATCGGCGAGCAGCGCCTGTGCCGAAGCAGAGGAATCCGCATCCTGCATTCCCAGCACCGTTGCCTTCGCCTTCGCCAGATCGCCGGCGTCTTCCTGGGCCTGTGCTAAATCAAGCGTCAAATCTGAATTGCCAGGGCTCGATGCGAGAGCAGCGGCAAAAGCGTCTGCCGCGTGCCTGGGTTGATGCGCATCCATCCATAGACGGCCGAGCGACTGCTGCGTGGCGGCGTTGCGCGGATTGAGCCGTGCTGCGATTTGAAATTCGCTGAGCGCCTGCTGATTGCGGTGCAATTGAAAACAGGCAGCGCCCAGATTTGCATGCGCTGCATCAGAAGACGGCTGCTCGCGCACGGCAGCCTCGAGGAATGGCAGGGCTGCAGGATAGTTCTCGCGATCGACCAAAAGAAGACCGAGTGACTCGTCGACAGCAAAGATGCCTGAATGATGCGCGTGCAAATCGCGAAGCAGCGTTTCCGCCCGGTCCAGATCACCCTTGTCTTGAGCGGCCATGGCAGCCTGGAACTCTTGCTCCATATCGCCGGTGGCAGAGCCGCGCGGAGTCTGCGCGTTGAGAAGGGCTGGCGATGGCCACAGACACACAAGCAATGCGGAACTCCAAAGCAGATTGCCCGCGTGCGTTCCCACCAATGAACTTCGGAGGATCATTCGTCCATATCGTACAAGAGCTCGCCCATTCCGGTGATCGTCTCGAAACACGTTCGGCCTGACGAATGTTATTGCGAGCAAAAAGGGGGGATCTACTCGAAAGTAGATCCCCTTTGGGAGGTAAGTGCATTGGGTTAAAACGCGTATCTGAGTGAAAGCTGCAGGAAGCGCGAATCGGGCGCGTGGCTCTGCAGGCTGCGGGGGCCAGTAATGGCAGCGCCCTGAGTGGTGATGTTCGGCTTGCTGCCGTTGTTACTCGGATCAGCCAGCGACGGCGTGTTGAACAGATTGAAGATGTCGGTCCGGAACTCGAGCGAGTGTTCGTGATAGAGGCTGAAGCTCTTGAAGATCGACATATTCACACGCTCGTAGCCAGGGCCGACAACCGTGTCGCGCTTGCCGCCCATATATCCCAAAGCCGAGGCCAGGCTGGTGACGTAGACAGGCGTCGTATCCCCAGCTGGAGTTTGCGAATCGGTCGCGGAGGTTGGAATGTAGTGAGGATTAGCCTGACCACTTACCGTCAGATCGACCGGATCCCACGGGTCTGAAAACGAGCAAGGATTGAACCACGTGGTCCGCGTCTTTGTTGCGGTTGCGCATCCTGCGCCGCTGCTGCTAGCAAAAGGATTGCCGGTCTTGTTTGCGTAAGCTGTGCCGATTCCACTCGCCGTTTTGAACTTGCCCGATGGAGTTACGCTGAACGGGTTGCCCGTCTGCGCTACGAACGTAGCGTTGGCTGACCATCCGCCCACGATCTCGTCGGCCAAACGGCTCTGGTTCAGGTAAGTGCGACCTTTGCCGAAGGGGAGTTCATAGAGCGCGTTAAAGGTGAAGCGCTGCCGTGTATCGAAGCCGGTATTCGAATAGTCCATCTTGATCGGAATCAAGTTGGACTGCCGATATCCGCCATCGCCCGTGGTTCCAAGCGGCGTTGGCGCATCATCGAGAGTATGCGACCATGTGTAGGTGGCAAGCAGGTTGTAGCCCTTGGACATGCGCTTCTCGATCTTTGTCTGCAGGCTGTGGTAGTCGCTCATGCCGGCGTAGGAGGTGTAGGACGATCCGCCGAAGTCCGGCAATGGCCGTGCATTTTGGGTGCTGTTGCTGGGGTTTTCCAACGCCAGCGGGTTATTGGGATCGGGGAAGACCTGCAGGTGACGCGAAGTATCGCCAACGTACGAGGCCGTAGCCACAAAGTCGTTGGTGATACTGCGTTCGACAGAGAGGTTCCAGTCTTCAGTGTAAGGAGTCTTCACTGCTGGATCAGAGCCGCGCATCGTCAGGTTTTCTACGTTCGAAGCAAAACCATTGGCGATGATCGAGGCAAATCCATTCGCGATGGTGATTCCATCTGTCGGACAGTTGAAGGTACCGCAGCTTGCAGAGGGGAACGAACCAGTGAACTGGAAGGGATAGTTTTCGCCCAGATTCGGCCAGTAACCCGTGCTCTCCAGGCCGCCGTAGAAGATGCCAAAACCGGCGCGCACGGCGGTTCTGCCATCCGGCGACCAGGCGAGGCCAACGCGTGGGGCGAAGTTGGTATGCTGCGAACTAATGAGCCGCGGATTGTCTGTGTAGACGAGATTGATGTTATCTTTGGCCAGCACGCTCGTGTAGCCAAACTGGGTCATGATCGGCGCAGCATACGATTTCGCTTCGGTGGGAATCAGATACTGGGCCTTACCGCTGCCCACGCCGGTGTTCGTGTTCAGCGACGTTGGACCGGTCATGTTGTACGAGGCCTGGTAACCGCCTACGTCCTGATAAGGCTGGAAGAGTTCCCAACGGAGACCAAGATTGAAAGTGAGCTTTGTGGAGAAGCGCCAGTCATCCTGGAAGTACACTGCATTGTTCCAACGCTGATCGCCATTGGTAACTTCGTTGGAAAGTCCTGCGCTGTTCTGCTGGTCAAGCAGAAAGTCGGCCGCACCATAACCCGTAGTAAATGTGGTGCCATTTATCACCACGTTCTTGTTCAGGTTGCTGGTGTATTCGCCGTTGTAGGTATAGCTGCCCCGGGACTGCTGCGGCTGCAGCGTAGAGAAGCGGATGTTCTGGAAGCTGACTCCAGCTTTCAGAGTGTGGTTGCCCATGATCTTCGTGAGGTTGTCGAGGATCTGATAAACGTTCTGGTGTTCGTCCGTCGTGGACCACGTTGGGCTGCCGAACCCGGAGATGCCGTTGACCGTAACCGCGGGCAGACCGCCATTGAGCGGAGCATTGGGGATGCCTCCGAACCCGACCGATGCGGCGAAGCCAAGGTTGGCGGCATTGGGATGCTGGAAGCCGGTGTGCATGTAGTTGAAGCCGAACCGCGCTTCGTTGGTCAATGTCTGGCTGAAGATGTGGGTCTCGGACCACATGAAGTTGTCGCCGAGGTTCTTCTGCTTGCCGTCGTCGCCGAAACCACCACCGTCGAGAATGTTGCCTAAGGGCGGAGCATTGTGGCCAATCTCGTTCCAGTAGCTGAAGCGAGAGTAGGTTGAGTCTTTCGCGCCAATATTCCAGTCTGCGCGAAGGTCCCACTGGAAGGTGTTGTCAACCACCGGCCGCGCGGCGACGTAGTTGTTGTAAAGCTTTCCACCGTTCGTGTTCGGCGCTGGGTAGTAGTTGAGCATCTGCAACGCCGTCTTGTTCAGCGTGACCCCAGTGACGTTGCTGGTGCAATTGCTGCTCGTGACCAGGCAGTTGTTGGTGAATGCAACCGGTGCGGCATTCGAGGTCTGGTGATAGAGCTGAATCGGATATTGATTGCCGGTCAGTGTCGTGTTTTGCAACTCTGCAAAGTCACCTGTGCGTTCGAGGGCCGTCGGAACGGAATAGGTTCCGGTCTCGTTGAAGACGATGCGATTGGCCTGCGCGTCACCGAAAAGGAATATCTTGTTCTTCATCACCGGGCCGCCCAGTGTAGCGCCGAACTGATTCTCGTGATAGCCGGGCACGGGCTGGGTCCGATTGTCATTCCAGGAATACGTGTCGAAAGCCGTGTTGCGCACATACTCCCAGGCGCTGCCGTGAAGCTGGTTTGTACCCGATTTCAAGCTGGCATTGATCACAGCTCCGGCGGCATGGCCGAACTCTGCGGAGTAGTCGCTGGTCTGTACCTTGAACTCGGCCAGAGCGTCCGGAGGCGGCTGCGCTACAAAGCTGGCGCCGTTGTAAAAGTCCACCACGTTGGCGTTGTTATCGACGCCATCGAGGATGAAGTTGTTTTCTTCAGCACGTTGTCCGTTGGCGTTGAAGTCGCCCTTGCCCGCGCCACGCGAGCCTTCCGGCGGATCAGCGCCGGCCGATAGCTGTGCGATAAAGACCCAGTTACGGCCATTGAGCGGGATGCTGTTGATGGCCTGCGTGTCCATCGTCTGTCCGACTGAGCTCTCCTGCGTCTGCATCAGAGGCTCTTCGGTACTGACTGTGACGGTTTCAGTAGCGGAGCCTGGTTTCAGGGTAACCACCACATTCAATGTCTGTTGCAGGCTGAGGTGAAGATTCGTCTGGGTCGTGGTTTGAAAGCCCGACGAACTGGCGGAAATCTGATAGTTTCCAATCTTCACCGGAGAGAAGACATAGATGCCGGAACCGTCTGCCTTCGTTTTCAGCACCAGGCCTGTGTCCACGTTGGTCAAAGTGACGCTGGCGCTGCCGACTACGGCGCCTGACTGATCCTGGATAACACCCGTGATGGTTCCTTGATCCAGCTGAGCGAATACAAGCCGCGCTGGCGCAAGCAGAAGCGCTAGAAGCGCGACTGTCATCCAATTGCGTGCAAATCTCATTCATTGCCTCCAAAGGGCATCTAGCTGCCCCATCATTTGTTTCCAAGGAAAGAAGTAGCCGGCGCGCCTACGTTACCGCTTGCGAACAATTGCGCCGCAAAATTTGTAAACGGTTTCTGAATACGGTTACATTTCACCGCGCTCCAGAATTTACGCTGCTCACAGAAACGCTGTCAAGAATTTTTTTAGAGCCGTTGAAAGCTGAGAGTTTTACACCCAAGAGCTATAGTCGGGAGACGCATGGCCGGCGTTGGCTCGTTTCCGGCAAACAGCTCATTTTTTGTTCTCTTTCGAGGGCAATCTGTTGCGTTCGATCGGGGCTCGATCGCGGCGTGTTTCAGGAGAGAAGGAAAAACAAATGGGAAAGAAGCTGCCTTGTGGAGATTTGTCCCTAATTTCCAGAGGTGGATTTGCACGGGTGTGCGCCGACGGCGGATAGTGGTCACGAACATTTCTTTGCCCATTCAAAGCTTCCGAGGAGACCGTTGGCGCACTTCCTGGTCAATCTCACCCGATTGGCTATCTTGCCGGCGTATTTGCTGGCGACGCTTGCCATCGGCTGGAAGTCGAGGAGGCGCGGCCCCGCCGCCAACGATTTCGTCAATGCGAGCCGGACGCTACCGCTGTGGATCGTGGTTGCCGCGTTTCTTTCGGCAAATTGCGGAGCGCTGGAGATCGTCGGGCTCAGTGCCGTTGCCGCACAGTACGGTGTCCAGGCCCTGCACTTCTACCTGATTGGCGCCATTCCGGGAATGATCCTGTTTGGCGGCGCCATGATTCCGGTCTACATGCGCAGCCGCATACAGAGCCTTCCGGAATATCTCGAAAAGCGATTCGATGCCCGTGTACGCTTGATCAACTCCTGGTTGATTCTGGCCAAACTTGTCTCGGTCGCCGGGGTTGGCCTGTATGCGATGGCGCGCGTCTTCGATGTCGTATTCGGATGGCCTTTTACAAAGGGCGCGCTGATGATTGCGATTGTCGTACTAATCTACGTGCTTCTCGGCGGGTTACGCGCGGCCATTTACAACGAGGTTCTGCAGCTTGCGGTCGTCGTACTCGGGCTCGCGCCGCTTCTGTTCAAGACAGTGAGTCAACTTCCAGATGCTTCCGCGCGCAGCAGCCCGTATTGGCACCTGTGGACCAGCCTGCAATTCATCTCTCCGAACGGGTCTATTGATTTATTTGGAGTGATCTTCGGACTGGGCTTTGTGCTCAGTTTCAGTTACTGGTGTACGGATTTCGTTCAGGTGCAGAGGGCGTTAACCGCTAAGTCCGCGGAGGCTGCGCGGCTGGTGCCCATCCTGGCTGGATTCGGGAAGCTTGGCTTCGCCTATCTAGTGGTGATTCCCGCGCTTGTAGCCCCCGCTTTTTTCGGCTCTGGAAGTGGCGCGCCCTTCGACGGGACCTTGCCGCGGCTGATGGTCACCTGCTACGGGCCGGTGATGCTGTCCGTTGGTTTAACCGCATTGCTGGCCAGTTTGATGTCCGGTCTGGCGGCCAATGTGTCGGCGTTTTCCGCTGTGTGGACGGAGGAGATCTATCGAACCAGCATCCGGCGAGGGCGCAGCGAAGCCCACTACGTTCTTGTCGCGCGCATTGCGATTGTCGCTGGCATCGGGCTCAGCATGGCCATCTCTTATCTGTGTCTCGACTTCAAGAATTTGATGGAGTTTGTGCAGCTGGTCTTCTCGATCTTCGGTGTTCCCTTCTTCGTCGTATTTCTGATTGGCATCTTTACGCGGTGGGCCACTTCATCCGGCGCCCTGGCGGGTTTGCTCGGTGGCGTGCTCGTGTCGAGTCTGTTTCATCTGCTCGTCGCATCGGGAAAGCTGGTTTTCGTTTCTTCGATGAGCGCGAGTTTTCATGCGGCCGTGTACGCTTTTTGTGCGTCCCTCGCAGGAAGCGTGCTATTGAGCAGAAAAGCAGAGCGAATGAGCGCTGCGCAAGTAGAGTTGCTGGTCTACCAGTCAGACGTAGAAGACAGACCAGCTCGCGCGGTACTTCGCTGGTGGATTCTGGCAGGCTTGCTGCTAGCGCTGTGCGTAGTCTTGAACTATCTGTGGCGATAGCTGCCTAGGATGAGAGCCGCGCGGTACGCCGCGGAGGCGCCGTTGATTCACGCACAACAAGCGCGCTTGGGATGCGCAAAAGCAGACCTCGCCTGGACGCATTGGTCTTGAGGTGTTCCAGGGCTCGGACGCAGGCTTCAGCAAAGGTCTTCTGCGAGATTCCGGCGGTAGTCAACCGCGGATGTACGGCGTCGCCGAGTTGAATACCATCAAACCCGATCAAAGACATCTGTGCCGGAACATTGATGCCACGCGCGTGGAGAGCCCGCATGGCGCCGAAGGCCGTGAGATCGTTTGCGGTGATGATCGCGGTGGGACACTTTTTTTCGAGCATGAGGGAGTTGACCGCGGCCTCTCCGCCGGCAAAGCGGTAGTCGCCCAGTCGAGTGAGATTTGGCTCGTAGGTTAGGCCGGCAAAGTTTAGCGCATTTTGAAAGGCCTTCAGGCGTACTCGCGATGTGCCAATCTCATTGTGTCCACCGATGAAACCGATGTGACGATGCCCCAGATTGCGCAGATGCATCACCGATTCGCGATAGCCGTCTTCGAATTCAATCGACACATCGCAGGTTCCCTTTTCTACTTTGCGGCGGTCGACGGTCACGATGGGAATCTTGCGATCGAACAACGGCTCGATTGCCTTGGTCTCGTACTCAGATGCCATCAACAGAACGCCGTCGACCTGCCGCGTCAGCATGCGGCCCACTGAGTTGATCAGGGCCGCTTCATGAGACTGAATCGTGGTCAGCAGCATCTCGCGGTGGCTTTCCACTAGAATCTTTTCAAATTCGACCAGAAACTCGGGATAGAAGGGATTCGTCAGGTCAGGAATAACAACACCGTATGTCCGGCTTCGGCCATACTTCAAAGTTGCGGCGATTGGACTGGGGACGAAATTGAGATCTTGGACAATGCGCCGGACCCGCTGCGCCGTCTCTTCCTTGACGACTGCCGATCCATTGATCACCCTTGAAACCGTGGCGCTGGAGACGCCTGCCTGCCGTGCAACCGTGCGTATGTTAAGCTTCGATCGTTCCGGGCCTGGAGTCATCGTCTCTGCTCACGTCCCGCGTCTGACTTGCCAGCACTCAGAGATCGAAGACACATTCCCTAACAGGCTGCTCGTCAAAATTAGCGTTAGTCGCTAAAGGAAATAACTGGTGCTGATGAGTCTTACAGTATTCGGGTTACCGGTTTCCGTCAAGCAATCAGCAGACGAGATGTAGTAGCATGGCTCCTTGCCGTTCGCCCATCACCTCAATACGAACGATATGGCCCATGATTCCTTTGAAAGTGAGAAAATGGATTCATTCGTCACATTTCCAGTCAGGCCGCGTCGGTGGATGTGTGGTCTCGTCTCTGCTGTGGTGTTGTTTGCACTCATCGGCGCAGCGCAACTGATAGCGCAAAGCTCGGCGACGGCGGCAACCGCCGGCACGTTGGACTTCCCCACGGTTCTCTACGGAACCGCTTACTACAGCGAATACATGCCCTACGATCGCCTGGATCAAGACGTCGCCCTGATGAAGGCTGCGGGCTTGAATGTTGTGCGCATGGGCGAATCCACATGGAGCCTCTGGGAACCCGAGGACGGCCAATTCGAGTATGCGTGGATGGACCGCATCGTCGTTGCGATGGGAAAAGCCGGCATCAAGGTGATTCTCGGCACGCCCACATATTCCATTCCCGCCTGGATGGCACACGAGCATCCTGAGATTCTGGCGCGACGATTGAATGCAAGTCAGTTCGGGGGGACGGCAACCCAAAATACCTACGGGATGCGCCAGAACATGGATACCGATTCTCCGGCCTACCGTTTTTACGCCGAGCGTCTGATCCGCCATATTGTGGCGCACTACAAGGACAATCCCACCGTCATCGGCTGGCAGATCGACAACGAAACCAGCAGCTACGACGCGGATAATCCCGATGTGTTCATCGGCTTTCAGCACTATCTCGAAAAAAAGTTCGGCACGCCCGAGGCGTTGAGCAAAGCGTGGTTCCTGAACTACTGGGGTGAGAACCTGCACACATGGGAGGACCTTCCTACTCGCGATGGCGCGCAGAGCACGGGCTACAAACTGGAATGGACCCGATGGAGCCAGATGCGCGTGACCGATTTTTTGCGCTGGCAGGCAGCTCTGGTGCGCGAGTGCGCCTCGTCAAAGCAATTTGTCACGACGGATTTTGGCGGCATGATGCGCCACGACGTGAATGAAAACGCCATCGCTTCGTTCCTCGATATTCCCGCCGACAACATCTACCACGGATCGCAGGATCACTTTGATGGCTCGATTCAGTCGATCCAGGGCGACTTTACCCGTTCCCTCAAACGCTCAAATTTCCTGGTGACGGAAACCAATGCGCAAACCATCGGATGGAACTCGCAGGGTCAGTTCCCTCCTTACGACGGCCAGCTTCGCGAGGATGTCTATACACATCTCTCCAATGGAGCCAGCATGGTTGAGTACTGGCATTGGGCGTCGATCGCAGCCAATCAGGAGACCTACTGGAAGGGCGTTCTCTCCCACGATCTCGAACCGAATCGCGCCTACGCCGAGGTGAGCCGCACGGCGCACGAGCTGGAGAAGATAGGGCCGCATCTGGTTGGAATGCAGATCCATAACAAGGTCGCTATCCTGTGGAGCCGCGACTCTGCCAACGCCATCAACTTCATGCCCTACGGCGGGCCCATACCGCAATGGAGCTGGACCCACCAGGCGGAGGGATATGACTCCCTGGTCCAGCAGATACACCGCTCGCTCTACGACCTGAACGTAGGCACTGATTTTGTTTTCCCAGACACGAAGGATTTCTCTGAATACAAGCTGCTGATCGTGCCTGCGCTCTATATCTCTGACGACGCGTTGCTGCAGCGCATCTCAGACTACGTAAAAAATGGCGGTCACATCGTGATGACCTTCAAGAGCGGATTCGCCGATGAAAACTCAGCCGTGCGCTGGGTGCGAGCGCCGGGTCCGCTGCGGGAAGCGGCGGGCTTCAATTATCAGGAGTTTTCCAACCTGGAGCATCCGCTGTCTCTGAAAGACGATCCCTATCATGCAGGCGACGAAAACAAAGTGCAGTACTGGGCGGAGTTTCTCATGCCTGAGCATGCTCATGCCGTGGCTTACTACGATCATCCCTTTTTTGGAAAGTGGCCTGCGATCACAGAAAATGTCTACGGAACCGGCCGACTGCTTTATGAAGGCACTTATCTGTCGGATACGCTGCAGACGGCTGTCCTCAAAAGCGAACTGGAAAAGGCAGGGCTCGCAAGCCCCGATCAGCAGTTGCCTGCCCACGTGCACGCGACGCAAGGGATCAATCGCTTTGGCAAGCAAGTGCACTACTACTTCAACTACTCTTCAGGCAGCGCAAAGTTCCCGTATTCGCATGCCACAGGGACGAATCTCCTCGATGGCAGGCAGGTAATCAAGGCTGAGGAGATTACCCTGGCTCCCTGGGACCTGTGCATTGTGGAAGAGAGCGCGCCTTGATCCTGGCGCCCACCAAAACTGGCCGAATTCATGCACGGTGTCTGCTTATGAACAGTCGCCATCAGCAGGCAAGATAATGCTTGCCAATGTTTCATGTATACGGTTACATTGCTTGCGAGGTACTTTCCTGTATGTCTTTGTTCTTCTCACTGCGTTTGTGTTCTGTTGCCGCTCTCACTGCGACAACTTTTTTCCCGGTTTCCGTGGCCGCGCAAGCTCCGAAACCAGCTCCCAAAATTGTTCAGCAGAACGGCCGTTATACGCTGCTGGTCGATGGGGAACCATACCTGGTTCTTGGCGGTCAGATTCATAACTCCAGTGGCTGGCCTTCTGAGCTGCCGCAGGTATGGAGTTCGCTGGCCGATCTGCACGTCAACACGGTAGAAGCTCCGGTTTACTGGGAGCAGTTCGAACCGCAAGAGGGGCAGTTCGACTACGCCAATGTTGACGCGATCGTTGAGGGCGCGCGTGCCCATGATTTGCACGTAGTTCTCCTCTGGTTCGGCACATGGAAGAATGGCAACGATCATTATGCGCCGCAGTGGGTGAAGACAGATGGCAAGCGCTTTCCGCGCACGGTTCGTCCGGACGGCGAGCCGATTGATGTACTCTCGCCGCTCGGACACGCGACTCTGGAGGCAGACAAAGCCGCGTTTGTTGCGCTGCTGCGCCATCTCAAGCAGATCGATGCGGAACAACACACCGTATTGCTGATTCAGGTTGAGAATGAGTCGGGCAACATTGGCAGCATCCGCGATAACTCTGCCGAGGCGAATCGTGAATTCGCCGGACAAGTCCCGAGCGATCTGCTTACTGCCGCTCAGAAACAGCCCGGCACATGGAGCCAGGTGTTCGGGGGCGACGCCGATGAGATTTTTCAGGTCTATCATCAGGCGAAGTACATCAACGCCATTGCAGCCGCGGGGAAAGCCGAGTTCGACATTCCTTACTACATCAATGTCTGGATCGATTACCCAGCAGCGCAGCTGCCGCAGAGACAGCTCGATACGCCAGGCATTGGCTACCCCAGCGGCGGCGCGGTGCAGAAGGTGGTGGGTCTGTGGCGCAAGTTAGCTCCGTCGATCGACATGATTGGGCCAGATATCTATACCGATGACTCACCGTTTTATCGAAGCACAATAGCGGCGTATCACCGGCCTGATAACCCGCTTTGGATTCCCGAGACCGGGCGCAGCGATAACTTTGCAAAATTCTTTTTCTACGCGCTTGGCGATGATGCGATCGGCTTCTCTCCCTTTGGCGTAGATCGGACGGGCTGGAATATTCTCGGCGATCAGCCGTGGTCGGCGCACGCAAGAAACTTTGCGCTGATCAGGCCGATGGATCATCTCATCGCGAAGCTGGAGTTGGATGGCAAGCTCAAGACTGCCGTCGAAGAACCTGGCCAGGCCACGCAAGAGCTGGACTTTGGAGCATGGCAGGCAACGGTGGCCTTCGGCTTTCCGCAATCCGATGGCCGTCATGCGCCCGGCACGAAAGACGCGCATGGAACGGCACTCGTGGCACAGCTTGGTCCAGACGAATTTCTCGTCACAGGAATCGATGCCAGCGTGACCTTCCATCTGCCGGGCAAGCTTCCATGGATGCGCAGCGAGGTTCTTTCAGCTGAGCAGGGCACTTATCAAAACGGCGTCTGGAAGCCACTGCGGCTGTGGAACGGCGACGAAACGGACCGCGGCCTATGTTTCCACCAACAGCCCGAGGTTGTGAAGGTAAAGATGGTGAGATTCTAGTTTCATGAGACTAGTGCTTGTGAGCCAACCATCCGTTCCAATGTGCTAAACAGCCTCGACCGCTCATTCAGCTCTGAGCGTGTCGGCCGGATTGACAGCAGCGACGCGACAAGCCGGAAGAAAGCTCGCTAGCGCCGCCACTGCGATCAGGAGGAGAGGCACGGCAGCGAAGCTCAGCGGATCGAGCGGACTGACACCGAATAGCAAGCTTCTCATCAGCCGCGCCACAGCGGCGGCGGCCACAAAGCCGATGAGAACACCCACTCCGGTTAGAACCAAGGCAGATCGGACGAACATCCAACGTAGCTCGCGCTTCTGAGCGCCAAGCGCAAGACGAATGCCGATCTCCCGCGTGCGCTGCGATACGGCGTAGGAGATGACGCCGTAGATGCCGATAATGCCGAGGACGAGCGCCATGGTTGCGGCGATTCCCAGCATCACGAGCGTGAACGAGGTACGTCCCAGCGAGCGGTTGTAGATTTCACCCAATGTCTGCATCGACGCCACAGGTAGGTTGCCATTCACCTGCCACACTGCCTGCTGAATCTCGCTGCGCAGACTCTCAGTTCCCGCGCGATCGGTATGCACCACGAACGTGATCGCACGCTGGGTGTCGATCATATTGCTCATGTAGGGCACCTTCACCATCATCGGCCAGTAAACAATCGCCGGCGCCCGTTCATCCACACCGTTCTGCCGCACATCTTCTGCAACGCCGATGACCTCAACCCATGACTGGCCAGGCATAATCCTGAAATGCTTCCCGATAGCTGCCTCCGCCGATCCCCACTCCTCGCGCGCCAGGTTCTCTGAGATAATGCCGACCGGTCTCAGGCCGTAGATGTCATCCCAGTTGTAGTCGCGGCCAGCCACCAGCGAGGTTCCCATAGCGCGAAAGTATCCGGGCGAGATGTAATTAAAGAGACGCATCGGTGCACTTCCCGCCTGATAGCTCTTACCCTCAATGAAAATGTTGTTCCAATACGGCTCGAGACCATCCATGGGGATTCTGCACGCGAATCCTACCGAGTGTATGCCGGGAAGGGCAGCCAGCTTGTCGGCGATATTGTTTTCAGTGTGCATGGTCATCTGAGCGTCGGCGATCAACTGCTGCGGAATCGCGACGCGCAGAGTTTGCACATGGTTTGCGTCGGCAAATCCGGGGTCCACTCCGCGCAGCGCTGCCAGTGTGCGGACCATGAGCGCGGCGCTGATCAGCAGCACCATCGCTATGGCCACTTGCGCGATCACCAGCAGGTTGCGCCCGCGTTGCCGCTCGCGGCTTGTGCTCGCTGTGCGTCCTGCAGAGGCGTGCGCCAGCGATGCAGCCGGCCGCATTGCCTTGAGCGCCGCGATTGTCCCGAAGAGCAGCGCCGAAACCAGCGAAAGCCCGAACGTGAACACTATCGAGCGCGCATCGAGCGAGATTTCGTGGAGCCGCGGGAGGTTCGCAGGGCCAATGGCGATCAGGAGCCGCAACCCAGCATCCGCAATCCCCACGCCGGCCACGCCACCGATCACCGCGAGCAGCACGCACTCGCCCAGCACCTCGCGAGCGATGCGTAACCGCCTGGCGCCTAGTGCAGTGCGAATCGCCAGTTCCTGCTGGCGTCCTTCAGTGCGCACCAGCAGCAGGTTCGCCACGTTGGTACAGGCAATCAACATCACCAGGCCGATGGTGCCCATCACCACCCACAGCACGCTGCCCACGTTGCCGATCACTTCCTGCTTCATGGGGCGAATGGCGCCCGAGATCTTCCACGTTCTATAAAAGTGCGGATCGCCGCCGTCGTTGTTGGTCCACGAATCCATCCATATCTCGAGCATGCGCGCGATATCCGCGTCTGCTTCGCCGATCGTCGCACCCGGTTTGAGCCGGGCAATGCCGTTATAGCCGAAGCCCGCCAGAATCTGGTGCCGTGGATCGAAGCTCAACGGGATAAGCAGGTCGAAGCCCTGGTTCATGACCTCAAAGCCCTGCGGCATCACGCCGACGATCTCTCGCGTCTTGGAATCGACTTCGATGTTTCGCCCGATCACCGACGGGTCGCCGCCAAAACGCCGCTGCCAATAGCCATAGCTCAGCATCACGACTTGATGGCTGCGCGGAGCCTGGTCCGCCGTAAGAATCCATCGCCCGACGGTTGGCGGAACGTTCAGCGTTTGCAGTACTCCGTCGCTGATGTACGTGGTGTGCACCTCTTCAGGCTTAGCAATTCCCGTGACGTTGGCCGTGCCTGAAATCCACACGCCTATGGACTGAAATGTACGGTTGTGTTCGGCGAAGGTCAGATACATCGACGGCGAAAGGCGCAATCCCTCGGTGAAGTTGGTCAGGCCGGCCGCTCCAGGCGCATTCAGCCACACCGCCACCAGTTGTTCCGGCTGGGGATAGGGCAGCGGCTTGAGCAGTACGCTGTCGAGGACGGTGAAGACCGCCGTATTGGCGCCGATGCCGATAGCAAGCGTGAGAAGCACAGTAACGGCGAAACCAGGCGACCTTCCCAATCGGCGGAAGGCGAGTTTCAGGTCGGCAGCAAGAGATTCAAGCCCGGGCCATTGCCACACCTCGCGGCTCCTTGTCTGGATGAGAGTGGGATTGCCGAAGGCACGAATAGCAGCTTGACGGGCCTCAGCGCGAGAAAGATTCTCCAGACGCATAAGCTGCTCGGTCTTCTCTTCGATGTGCTCGCGCAGTTCCTCGCTCAGATCATCGTAAAGACGCCGGCGACGCAAGATCCGATCTGTCCAACTCATCTGCGAGAGCCTCCCTCAAGAATTTGCGGCACGTTTTGCGGGGCCGAGCACCATCTGGATGCCTTCGAGCATACGGTCGAAGCTGGAGATCTCGCGCTCGAGGTGGTGCAAGCCGGCCTTTGTGATCTCATAGACGCGCACGCGGCGGTTGGTCGACGGAGAGACCGTCCACTTGGCCGTGACTAGCTTTGCTTTGAGCAGGCGCTGCAGCGCTGGATACAACGAGCCTTCTTCTACCTGAAGAAGCTGGTTGGAGCGCTGCTGGATATGCTGGACCAGAGCGTACCCATGCGCCGGTTGGCGGCGGAGAGATTCGAGAATCATGATCTCCAGAGCGCCTGGAAATAAATCGCGGGATACGTTATTGTTATTTTTCATAAGGCATGATGCGAACATGCCTAGAGTAAACAAGTATAGAGAAAAATGTCAAGTCGCCAATCAGCCGAAGATCTACTTCAATCGGACAACCTCAACCCGACGCTCGTTATTGAACGCTCTACTCGTTCACAGGGCCCGCAAGCGGATTGAATGAGCTGCGGCAGTCTGTCATCGGCGATACGCCGTTTGCGGAGATCGAGACGATCGCCAGCGGCGCGTAGTAGTGAGTAATGCCGTGAGGCGGGAGAGCCAGCGGAGTTGTGTTGCCTTGTGCATCCGTTATGGAGGGCCATTCCACATTTTCAGTGGCCGTGCGCGCAGGGATTAGCCAATAGTCGCCGGTGAGGTACTGATTGGAGACTCCGGCGGCTGCATTTTCTAGAGGAGTCTGCACGGGATCCGCCGGCTGGAACTGAATCTGCACGCCGTTCTCCAACATGAGCCACACGCCTTCCTGCACGAATGCGCAGTTGTCATAGGCAGTATCGAGCGTGAGACCGCCTTCGGCGGGATCACCATCTTTTTGATCCCAGCGCCGAAGGAGAGGATGAAGAGTTTCATCACTGCCGACCACGGAGTCAGGCGTGCCGGAGAGAGCGACGGTCATGGTGCTGGTATTGATGGATTGCACAGGCAACAGCTTGCCGCTCTGGTTCAGCAAGACGGAGCGATCATCCTGCACTTCCACCAGACTTCCTTCTGCGAGGCCGAAACGGTCGTCCCGGCCCAGAGTTTCCAGAACAAGTTGAGCCGTCCCACCGCCGCTTGCGATGGGAAAGATCACCGATCCGTTTTCGCGCGACCATTTGAAGGTGGCCGAAGAACCGGACACCGTACCAGCTGGGCCGCCACGATTGATCTCGACGCGGTAGAGCTGGTTTTCCGGCCCTGTGTAAGCGGCATTCGGGTTGATGATGCACGGATTAGTCGAAGGCGCATTCTGCTTGGCCTTCGCCTGGAGAAGACCGCGCGGCGGCTTCGGCGGCGGCACAGAGCAGATGGGATTGTTGTCGGCGTTAACCGTGGCCTGCTGCCATTTGACCTGCCATACGATTTTGCTGCGAGCTGCGGTGTCCGGCCCTCCGAGCGCCACCTCGCGAATGTGATCATCTTCCGCATAGGTGATCACGCGCTCCCACACGTCCAGGTAGAACTGCACATTTCCGCTCGCGGGCAAGGGCAATGGGCTCACCGCTCCGGATGCGGTCGAGTAGACCAAGTCCGGTTGATGCAGATAGGTGATCATACGGCGAATCGCCGGACTCTGGAAGCTGGGCAGCGTTGCACCGGCGAAGGCCTGAATGGTGATCTCATTCTGCGCCTTCTGCGGGTTGGAGATTTGAATCGGAACAGGAGCACTCAACGTACCGGGAGCCGTTTCGAAGAGCTCGTAGTAAGGAATAGTCGTGCGGTCGAAGTCGGGGCTCCAGTTCGTCACCTCGTAGACATTGGCGGTGTCCGTGGCGAAGATGTAGACCGGAATGAACTCCGCCTGGCAGAGCACGCCGTTGACGTAATAATTGCCGAAGCCGATCTGAACATCGACCGGGTTGGGATTACCGGGCAGCGGATTGATGGCAAAGCCCAGTTTCTGGGCAGGGCCGCCAGCAGGACCGATGAGATCGGCAGCCAGCGTCTGCAGATAACGCAGCAGGATGGCTGCCTGCTCGTTCATATCGGCGTCGAGCTGCACCCTGCCCTGCTGCACCAGCACACGGGCGAAATGCTTCAGCGGATGAAATGTGTCCCGAGTCAGATCGGCTTTCATGTCTATCTCTCCTAGCTTGCGAAGATGATTCCCACCGACATGCCTGCCGGCGTGTACTCGTTCAGGCGGGTGCGCAGATTGGCGACCCGCTGCGGTTGATAGAGGTCGTGGAAGGCACCCATCTCTGACTCATCGTCAGCGCCTGCGGAAATCTCGGTCGCGCACTGGTCGGAGAGCTGGCAATAGGTGGGAGTTCCGTAGCGCACGCTGTTGAACTCCGGCGTGACACGCGCGCGCTCCTGTGCCAGCAGCACGCTTTGCTGCGCAGCGGTGAGATTGTCCTGCTGCACCTGCGCCAGGACAGCCTTTTCCACCAGGTCCGGCTGGCACTCAAACCGTTTTGGAGTGCGCGACCCTGCTGTGACATAACAGAAGCGCATGCAACCCTGCTGGCGGCGGCAATCGCGGATGACGCCCATAAAGATGCAGTTCTCGGCCAGCGAGATCGCATGCGTCTGCACCTGGCCGAAGACCGTGCAGCGACGGATGTCGAGGACGGAAAATGCACAGAGCTTTTCGGGTGCGCCGAGCGCGATGGCATTGGTGCTTACGGCGTCGAGAATCGAGTCGCTGATGTAGATATTGCAGGGGTCCTCGCGCACCTCATCGCGATTCACCTGAATGGCGCCGAGAATGCTGTGTTCGATGCGCAGGCAGTTCGGCGCTCCATCGAGTTCGAGGCTCGGGTCAGTGGGCCGCTGCGGCTCGCAGTTGCAATCCATGCCCCAGCCGGGCACGAGTGTTGAGTGCCGGATCGTAACGCCGCCGACCACCCCCTGCACCTGCACGCCGCGGCCGGTAACGACGATTCCATCGAGGGTGAACCAGTTTGCCGGTTCGGAATTAGGATCGTCGGTATTCGCCGTGCCCTCGATCGTCAGGTTATCCGGCGCTGAGGTCTGCCAGTTGAGCAGGCGAATGACGGGGCGCTTGCCGCTGGCGGCGCGTAGCTGCAGGCTCTGACCGGGGCCAAGGACTATGTTGATCGGTTCAACGTACGCGCCGCTGTCCGTAATCTCGATGACAGCATTGGTCGGCTGATCGTTCTTCCACTGAGCGAGCGCGTCGTTGATCCGCGCATAGGGCTCGTTTTCGCCCACCACATAGAGCGTGTAGGTGGAAGGCTGCGAAAGCGTGCGCTCGTATTCTCCGCCGCCCATGTCTGCGCTAAAGGCGTAGTTATAAGAGACCCACACGCCCTGCCGGCGGCTCTGGGTAGGAGGAAATGCAATGCGTCCTAGCGCTGGATCAACGGCAACCTGCCCAGGCAATGGGCGGTAGGTCCAATCAGTTAGATCCGCAACCACCAGCGATGAGGGATCGACCAGCTTGCGCGGCGAGCCTGTCCAGACCGCGAAGCTCTTCCCCTCTCCGTAGTAGTAGGGGATTCCGCTGCTTACTTTCCCGGTCTGCTGGTTCTCCAAGCGCTCCAGGCCGCGGCGCGTGATGGGCGTGGGCAGATTGAGAATGCCCGGTGGATATGCGGAGGTGGCGACACTCTTGTTGTAGAGAGCTGTGTCGTTGCCGAGCACACTGAACTGGAAACAGTTCGGACCCTCCTCTTCGTCGCAAGTCGCGGGCGCTTGCGTTACCGAGTAGGTCTTCAATCGCCAGACGAAGACACCAACGTTCGGAATGTTGTAAAACTCAGGACCACGCCGAGACCCGATGCAGCGGACATCGACGATGTGCGCGATGCGGTCGAATGCCGTGCCCAGTTCATCAAGGTCGGCGCCTCTGCGAATATCCACTGTGCGCCCACGGTTCATCTGCAGATAATTGATGTTCTGTGTAAAGCTCAGCAGGCGATAGAATTCGATTGCGAGAGCAGGCCAGCCGGCAACCGCGGCGGCCAGATCATCGAGGACAGAGATCGTGCCTTTGCGGCGGCGGAAACGCACCGTGTTCGCCACTTCGGCGCGCGGAATCAGGATTCGTTCACGCGCCTGGTCGCGAGCGCTCGACACGCCGCCTTGGCTACCGTCAAATAACGGCGTATAGCCAACCAGATCGCCGATGTAAGGAACGACCCACTCCTGGCACGTCTCGATAAACCAGTTCTCGTAGAGCTGGCTTATGTCCGCGTCGAGAATGTTGACTTGTTCGGAGACAACCTGCAGCAACGCGCGCAACGGATAACCACGATCCGCATCGCGAATCTGGTAGACCGCCGGCAGTAGCTCGTAGAGACAATCTGGATTGGGGCCGCTCATGAGGTAATCTCCGTCAGGATCAAAGTGTCCGGAATATCGGGAGTGAGGATGACCAGCTCTGCCGGAAGTATTCCCTGCCCTGGACTTTCGTGAGCCAGCTCTGCTTCGACGAAGGGCTGCACCGTTAAAGTGCTCGCCAGAGTGGTCAACTGCGCGGCGGTAACTGACTGGGCTACAGAGTCGAATTTCTGCATATCGACGTACTGAACGCCGGCGACGGCCTGCATGACCGCGACGGCCTCACTCAGGAACGCGCTCTGCCCGAGGCAGCGATTATCGAAGCTGTAGAGGTCAAGAATCGCGGCGCGCAGATTGGCAGCGACCGACTCCCACACGTAATCAGGTTGAATCTTGACTCCGGCCGAGATCACCAATACCTTCAGCCGCCGAAGATCGATCTGCACCGGCTGGTTGGGATCGCCTGCCTGCTCGAGGGCGAGCACCAGCGCCTTATAAAGATCGCTCGTGGGATCGATCGAAATGTCATTCTTGCCTGCGATGGTCAAATGCACCACAAGCCTTCTGCCGTCGGTGAGACGCCGCGAACTGGCTTTCGCAATTCCGGCAAAGTTACGGGCGAAGTCGGCATAATCCTGGACGGAGACGAGGCGATCGAGCGAAAGCAGACCGATCGGTACGTTGCGCCTCGCCTCATTCACCGTGTCGCCGTCGGCGCCGCCCGAGGCAGCGAGCGGATTGATGACACTCTTGACGCCCAGCGGCTGCGTAGCAAGCTGGCTGATCTGCTGCGCATCCACGTTGCCCGCCTGGCCGGTCCCGCTGCGATACGTCGCCTTGACGTTGCCTGTGCCCGAAGGCACACGCAAGCTATGGATGCCGTTGCCCATGATGACGGTGGTGTTCTCTTGGTCGTCGGTTTCGGTGATGTACTCGCGATCCGCCGGACCTAATTCGAAGAGATTGCCGGCCTCGTGCCACTCGATTTCGTTGACCGTCACTTCCAGCGTGCTCTGCACACCGCTCGGCGTGGGAACTGGAAGATAGGTGAGCGGAGATTGATGGAGAGCGAACTGCTGCGAAGGCCGGCTTGCGTCGCCGTCGCCCAGCACTTCACCTTGCGTCTGTCCGTGCGTGGCTTTGGCCACATTGCCGTAGATCTTTACCGTGGAGCTGTCGTACTGATAGGCCAGGCTATTGGCCAGCACCAGCGTGGTGTGGAGAGTGTCTTCTCCACTGGCGAGGCTCGCGATGCGCCACGCGTAAAGCGGAGGCAAGTTCGCCGCAAGCCCTCCTTGGGAGTCCATGCGGCTCGGAGGAATCTTGTTGCCCGGAACTGGTTTATTGGTGGCAGGATCGATGATCGACGCACTGAAAGCGCTGAAATCGCCGAGCCGTTCCGCGGCTGTGGGCAGATACGCGTTGGCGTAGAGTCCGGGCGCCAGTTGCACCGGGTTGCAGATTTGCTGCGTTCCATCGGGCTGGGTCGGCACGGGAAGACTCGTGATGAAGTTGGTGAGTCCCTGGTTGGGTTGACCAACAATCAGCAGATTGCCCGCTGCGTCGGGGCCGGCGACCGAATACACCCCGGAGAAAGGCACCGCATCGAAGCTGAGCGGCATACAGAATTGCTTGCCGGGCCCCTGCGTCACCTGGCCGATCATGACCAGTTCGTTGCCTACAATCCCCGTAGCATTCACGGCGCCGGTCGCGTCGTTGATGTCCGTACGCTGGCCAGAGATGATGATCCATCGGCCCGACTCAAGCCCGTCGTAGAGTCCATCAAGCTCGATCGTGCTGCCTTCGACGTCGCGATCCAGTGGCTCTTCGGCCAATTGCAGCTCTTCGGGCTGCGCGTAAACTACCGTCTGACGAATGGCCAGAAAATCTGTCGTCGAATTCGGGTCTGCCGCGGTTGCGTCGATCCAATCAATCTGCCCTGAAGTCGCGGGATCGACGAGCGCGAGTCGCGTGGTCTTGCTGCTCATCCCGTAGGCTGCCCGTGTGATTGACTTGACGTCGCCAGCCTTGGCGAACAGCAGGCCAGAGTTGGTGACGACCTTTGTTTGTGTCGTATCTACAGCACTGGTGTCCACGACAACCCAGCTCTGCGGAACCACTTTGTTGTAGGCAGCGTCGAGATAGAGAATGTTGGAAGTTTCGGTGTAAATCGTGTTCGGTGCAGCTTGGCCAACCTGGATCGCCATCGGCCAATCGGAGTAGATCGGAGTGCTGGGCGGGTCTCCCTGGTAGGAGACTTGCAATGCCGCATTGGAGCCGAACGGCGAAGCTTTTACGCGCATGGCATAAACAGCTAGAGGAGTAGGCGTGGTCTCCACCGATCCCCAAGCCTGATAGAGTGTCTTCGCGGCAGCGGGAGCGAAGGTGGCGAGCAAGCGCGGTTGCGTATCGGATTGCGCAGCGAAAACCTGTTGCACGCTGCGTTGCAGGCGAAACGTGTTGGCTGGCTGCAGCGATGGCGCAAGCTTAAGCCGGTCGACGATGCCGAAGAGACGCCCGAGGGATGGCGCTTCCAGTACGGCTGAACCGGTTATGGGTTCTTCCTGCTGCGGCTCGATTTCACCGTCGTCGTATTCGGACAGCTGCTCTGCGAGCGAGCGGAGCGCGCTGGAGATGTCAGCGATCCACGGCTCAAGGCGCGTAAATCCGCGGCGAACGGCTACTTCGTGCTTCTCGTCAATCTGAGGAATCACTGGAGGGACGAGCTGCGCGACGTCCGCCGCCGATGGATTGGTCGCACCGGTCGAGAGGGCGGTCGCATCATTGATGAGTGTCTGCAGAATCTCCGCGACCTGATTGGCAAGGTCGCCGCCGCTGAAAAGCGTTTCGGCGTCCGCGATATATGGACCGAGTACCGCATCGAGTTCAGCGGCTGCGGCTTGCGCCGGCGATCCGGACTCGTTCTGCAGTTTGAACGCGGACTCCTGCAGCACAACTTCGGTGCGCTTCTGATCGTTTTGTACGTTGACTTCCTGCGCGAAGCGCAAAACCTGCTGGCCTGGTCCATCTCCAGCGACAAATAGCAACGCATCGCCAACGCTGAGGTTCGTTGCGATGCCGCTGAAGTAGATCGTGTCGCGCGTGGCTGCATCCGTGCCCTGGTCGATGGACACGATCGCATCCGTCTGCGGACTCGACGCGAGAGTGATGATCTGCGGCCGCGTGAGGCGCGGCTGCAAGTTGTTCCACGTGCCGCGTGCATCCAGATCATCTGACGTCTCGAAGGGCTGTGGCTTCTGTCCTACTTGCGGAATGCTCTGCGCCCGTGTACCTGCAGGAATTGTTCCAGCGAATCCGTCGTTCACCGTAAAGGAGAGATAGACGCTGGCCGAAACGCCGGGCCGAAGCCGATATCCCACCAGCCGCGCCAGTTCCAGCACTGAACGCAGTTCCGTAGCGGTGCGCAAGTATCCCTCGTTCGCGATCCTCTCCTGATAGAACGTCAACACATCGGCAACGGTTGCAAACGCGTCGAGCAGTGCAATCGATGGATCGCTCAGTTCCCGCGTGCTCAGGCCGGGACCTACGCGTTGCAGGACTCCTCCGTTCAACGTGAGCCCGTTGAGAGGAAATATCCGCTGCAATTTGTCGCTGCCCACGGAGACCGGCACGTCGAGATAGAGGCTGGAGATGCGCGCCAGCATGCTTTCGAAAAAAGTGCCGTAGGTGCCGGCACGATAGTTAAGCGCACGTAGTCCCGGCCGGTTGAGTTCCGACTGAGGAGTAACAACTTCAATGCCGGCGCAGCATCCGCATGGTTGTTTCATCTTCCACCTCGCACGTCCAGCACAAGCAATCCGTGTTCGGGATAGTTTGGATCGTTGTCGAGCTGGGCAATTTCGAAGGGCCCAAGCTGCAGCACCCAATCGGGCGGCAATCCTGCGACAGGCTGGCTCGCAATGGGCAGCGTCCCGATGATCTCCAGGCGTTCGAGATCGGTCACAATGGCGCTCTGCACGCCGGTGACAGCCTGCACCGCTGCCAGCAGCCGGCTAACATACACGCCACTTCCAAAGGTCAGATTGTCCGGATGGAAGAAGCCAAGCGCGCCGCCGGGCAGAACGCGATTGCTCAGTGCATCGGCGACCGCCTTCTCTACATCGCCGCGCAGATAGTTCGGCAACACGCAGACCGTGATGGCGACCTTCAGTGGAACGTACTCGGCCGGGCTCACGAGCAGGTCGCAACCCATGCGGCGGAAGGGCTCAAGATAAAGTGAGACCTCTTCGATCAGTTCCCGGCTCGCTGTTTCACTGCCTGCTGGATCGAGCGCAACCAAGGCTGTATACCAGCTCCCCGTCCAGCGCAGGTCGGCCTTGGCGCTCTGCAGACGAGTGAACGAGGCGGTGCAGATCGCGTCGTCCTCCGCTTCCAGCGTTGCGCGTTCTTCGAGGCGCCGGTCGTTGTCCGCAGCGAGGCTCGCGTAGTCGGCAGCGGTAATCGCGCGCTCAAGCTGACCGCGAAAAGCATACGGCGCATAGTGCTTCACATCATCGATGGGCTCCGGATCGACTCCACCCGTCGCCGCCATCGGATTGCGCGGCTGTAGATTGACCCCGCTCAATTTCTCTTGCCGGAAGACGATATAAGCGATCGTCTCCGCGCCCACGTTGCCGGCCGTACCATTGCCTACGCGATAGCTCGCGCGGAAGAGCGCTCCGGCTTGCGGCTGGGCACCGCGGACGCCGTCTCCGAAGCGCAGATGGCCGTAGCCGTCGTTGTCGGTCTCGACCACGAAGTCGCGGTCGCCTGGGCCGCTCTCGAGCAGATCACGCTTCGCAGACCAGGTCTCGACGAGGGTAGTCATGTCGGCGATCAACGCGGCGGAAAGTGCGGGCGGCAGGGGCAGAGCGCCATCCCACGCCGTCAGAGCCTGGCGCGTGGCAGAGCTCAGCAGTGAGAGCAGAAATTGCGTGTTGGGATCAGTGGGAGCACGAAGGCTCTTGGCCAGCCCTGAAGGATCGGCAAGATCGTCGAATGTGAACAACGCCTGCATCACGCACGGCGGCTGTGGCTGGGAGGGGTCCGCCGGTGGGCACTCGGGCGCGGGCGGAATGTTGGTGACCGCGATTTGCGGCAAAGCCTGTCGCGGATCCTGTTGCAGGAAGTCATGTGCCGAGCAGGCCGGCGGCAGCGGTGCGCTGGCCGTGAGCGGCTGCTGCGTAAGCGCGGGGCGAAAGAGGCCGGCCGTTACCGTGACGCTCTGCGCCTCGCAGCACTTCGGGCATTGCGCCGAAGAGGAGAGAGTCGGCACATTGCCCAGTATGTCGACTGGATCTCCGCCATGATCGACGAGAATCACATTGCCACGCGCTACACTCACGTTCTGCATACAACCGCAATCGGGCGCTGGCTCCTGCGAAGAGATGCAGAGCGGAAACGCGAGCGCATCTTCTGAGGCCCATTCGATTTCAACGATGGGAATGTCGTAGAGCGGATCGACGCCCGGAGTGACGCTGGTGAGCCGCACCGCCTGACGATGCGTCGGATCGGCATCGGGGGCCTGGCCCGTCTTGGGGCCAAGGACCTCTTCGAAGATCAGGATGTCGCCGATCTGCAACTGTAGCTGGCGCGGACTGCCTGGAGATTGGCTCTCTGCGGATGTTGCGGAGGGGCTGTCCGTTGCTCTGACGGACGGATTGGGCGGCGTCACCCAGGCATCCGTGAGAGTGGCCGAGGTCGCTCCAGGAGCGAGGCAGCATTGGCAGTCACCCCAGGTGTAGAAATGGATCTCGCTGTGCGCGGCATACAGCGAGATCGGCGTTCCGCCGTTCCAGTAGAGCGGCTCAAAGACTTCGAAGGTGGTTGTATCGACGCCTGTCAGATCAGATGACGAAAGGATATGCCTGTTGACGGGTGCGCCCGGATAACGGGTAATGAAGTAAATCTGCGCCGGATCGAGTTGCTGATCGAGATCGGTGGAGATCGTCAGCCAGGCGCGCGCATTGCAGCCATCATGCATCGCGTAGTCCACCAGGCGCGCGTGGCGGCGCACCGAGATGCGCTGGCGCGCTGTATTGAGATAGGCCTCGGTCGCAACGGCGTCCTGGTAATAGCTAAGGTAGTCGCCGGTGTAGGCTAGCAGCTCAGCAAGCATGATGCCGATGTCCGGCTCATGCGTTTCGGACCACTGCGGCATGTTGATCGCCATACGATCGAGGATGAGCTGACGAAAGCTCTCGTAGTCCTTGGCGAGGTAGTCGATCTCCGGTTGTGTGCCCTGAGGCGGAGCACAGGTGCATGGCTGCTTGCAATCGAAGTCGGTCGGACAGCTCGCCTTGAAGCTGAAGCACACCTGGCTGTAACGCAGATCGAAGCCGTCCATGGGGACGTTCGTGGGCTCACCATTCACGGCGTTCACTGCGCTGATCGTATAGGTCGAGAAGTCGCCTGCCTTGTTGACGCGAATCTCGAGATAGTCGTCGAGGGTGGGGTCGGCTTGGCGGCGCACTCGCACGTTCTTGATTTGCACATCGCGAATGCGGCGTCCACCGGTGAGGACCAGGTTGGCTTTTTCGAAATTCTGCGGAGCCTTGCCCAGGAAGAACACATTGAGCGTGAGCTGCTGCGGATCGACAACGTCGACGTAATCCAGGCCGAACAGGTTCGCGGTCCTTACATCTTCACGGCGCTTCTCTCTGAGACAGCTCAAGGTTGAGTCGTTCATGGGCATGCTCCGTTCGATCTATGCTGCAGGCGCAGTGCGCACAAAGTTCTCAGTGCGCGCGTCGCCGGTGCTCTTAACTACGTACTGCACCATCACATTCAGAGTTGAATCTTGCGCGGTAACCTGGAGTGACTGCAGCGTGATGATGTCTCCCAGGTAGCGTTGCAAGGCCGCCTGGGTCGTGTACTGCAGAGCGGCAGCAAGTTCGGGACTATTCGGGGCAAAGACCATCTGCAACAGCCCGCTGCCAAAGTCAGGTTGATTGACGCGCTCTCCCGGAGACGTAAAGAGGAGCTGTTCGATCATCTGACGTATGTGATCGTTGCCGCTCGCTGTCGCGGTACGGCCGCGGCCATCGAATTGATATGGATACGCGATATTCATTGATTCATTCCTGCAGCTTTCATTTACGTCGCCGTGACGCGTGTTTGGGTTACCGAGATGATCAGCGGAGTTCCGGTCGGTGCACAAATTGCCTGGCTGCTTAACACCACCAACGGTTGTCCGTTCGAAGTGACGCGTGTAGAGCCGACCAGCCATTGCGCTGAAACGCACGGGCCATTGGCAGCCGGAGGAGGAGGAAATGCGCAGCCGGCGACGACGTAAGGACCGGAGATCGCTACCGTCGGCTGGCCGCTGACCGAGACACGCGGGTTGGGCACGGTGGGCTGCGCTTGTCCTCCGTGAGAACACAAGACCGTGGCTCCCACGTGAACCAAAAATCCCGGCATCGTCTCCTCCTTTCCAGGCGCGTCTGCGCCTCACGCGTGGTAGGCGCTAGACCACGACCAGCGCGCCCGAGTTGATGGTCACGGTGGGCCCTGTCATCACGATGCTCGCGCCCTTCCCGTTCTGAATGTAGATCCCCGTATCGTTCACGATGATGGTTGAGCCGGTCGTACTCTTCAGCATGATTCCGCCTGTGGGACCGGCAAGATCGCTGACAACGATTGCGTTTTCCAGCGTCGTCTGAATGACATAATTCGGATCGCCGGGCACACCGGCAAGCGCGAGAGCAGGCACCTCCGCAGCATCTCCCCACCAGCCGCCTGTCCACACGGGCCGATCGGGATCGCCGGCTTCAAACTGAATCCAGACACCAGCGCCGATCTGCGGCACCATAAACGTGCCCATCTGTTTTCCAGCGATCGGAACGCACGGCATCGCATAAGTGGTCGGCGTGAGTCCGCTCACGTCAGGGACTGTCGCGAGAATACGGCCGATGTTGAGCGGATCGATATTGTTCACGACAGTGCCGCGGTAGATGCCGTAGTATCTCGGGCTCTCTTTCATACCGACACCGTCGAGACGGAAGAACCGACCCCACCACGCGTCAAGCTGAAACTCTGCTTGTATTCGCCGCGCTTGATGTTGTGGGTTACGCTCTTCACGTAGTATTTGCCGTCGTAGTAATTTCCTGCGCCGCGGACCGCGGCTAGCTGCCGCACCTTGAAGATATTCCCGTAGCGCAGCACGTCGAGTTGGCCACTGCCGTTGATCACGTCCGCCGTCTTGAAAAGAGAACCAAGGGCCGCAAGCGCAGCGCCCGCCGGGCTTTCGTTCGCAATGGGAGTCAGGTTCTCGCTGCGCAACGGCGTGGGCGCATGAGCACCCAGAGGCGCCTTGAGCAGATCGATATTAGGGATCGGAATCGGAATCGGAAGCTTAGTGTTCGGCTCGATGATGGTCACAAAGTACTGCGTGGCCAGCGTGCCGTCGTAAGAGAAGTTCAGCGAGTCGATGTTCGTGGTCCCGTCGAAGTTAATACTGAGCGCCGGCTGCGGACTGCCGAAGAGCTTGCTCAGATCAGGTCCCCAATACGCCATACTTTTTCCGGGCGTCGGTCCGGGATCGAGATAGAAGACAGCTCCGGTCTGGCGAGCCAGTGTGCTGACAAAGCGATAGTCGGTGCCTATCTGCTTAATGAAGTGATCGAGCGGATTCTGGAAGTTGGGGATGCTTGCAGGAATCGCGAGCGGTATCACACCTAGCACCGCATATTTGGCGAGCACCGCTTCGACAATCAGAAACTCCGGCAATGCCGGATAAGGAATGCCGGTCAGATCGAGAAAATCCATCAGGGCCGTCAGGTCGATTCCTGTAACCGTGAGCAGGGAGGCTCCCGGCTTGCTGTCCGGCGTGATGTCCTGCTTGGTGATGATTCCGTCCATCAACACTTGCACTGAACCGTTCACAGTTACGGCAATAATGACGCGGGTGCGCGGATCAAAGAATCCAGAGGAGAGCATCTGCTGCACGCGCGATTGCTTGCCCAGTGTGAACTTCAATTGGAACCCGGCCTGACTGCCAACCGATGAGGTCACCGACACCTCGGTGAGCGCATCGACAACCACCTGCGGCACCGGCGATGCGCTGAAGGACCCCATCATGAGCGTCAGGTAAAAACCACGGTTCATAGCGCAGATCCCGTAATCCCCTGCGGCAACGTGATCTTGAGCTGGCGGCCTACAACGGCAACCAGGTCCTCGGGCCGCATTGCACCGTTAGCATCGGCGATACGCCAGAACAGCTCCGGATCGCCAAGCAGCTTGGCGGCGATGTTATCCAGGCGCTCGCCCTGAACGACTGCGTGCAACTGCAGAAGCTGGAAGCTGTCCGTCGATGGTAAAAAGCGGCGCTTCACGTAGATGATCGTCGTGCCAGTGGCCGTGGTCAGCGTCTCGGTGTCCATGCCGTAATAGCGGCTTGTAGACGTGAACAGATTTCTCTCGAGAGACGTCTGCGCCAGCAGCGCCTGTATCGGATTGGTCGGCATGGAGCTCATGGGATCCCCCGAATTCCGAGTGCGGCGAATGTGCCGCCCTGATACAGCTTGGCCAGCGTTTCCTTCTGCTGCTGATACACCATGTAGAGGCTGCCTCCCTTGTCATTGAAGTAGAGGTCGTCGATGCTCAGAACCCGCAATCCGAGGCTCACCTTGGCGCGAATCGGATTGAGTGCGGGATCAAACTCGTCTTCCGTGATGCTCATGTCGGTAATCCGCACCGGCACGATGCGATTGGCGCTCCACACAAACAACGTGAGTGGCGCGATCACAGGCATAATCTCCAGCGTTCCTGACTGCGAAAGGTTGAAGTTGTTCTGCAACGTCGTGCTTGCGGGATAGATGATTGTTTCTAGAGCAGCCAACTGGGGAAAGATTCCGTTCTTGACCGTGTTCTGATTCTGATCGGGATTTTCGAGCTGATCGGTGGCGTCAATCTCCGCATCGATCTTGAACGTTTCTACGGGCGGCCCTTTGAGGCGCAATGCTTCGGAGCGATCGCCTCCCTCTTCTGCGCCCTGGATCTTGAATGAGCGCGAGAGCGTCTCCGGGTTGTACTGCAGCACGATGATGCCGTTCGGCAAAACAGCGAACGTATCCGGATCAAGCAGCACCAGGCCGCCCTTCAAGATGCGAGGTGATCCGGGAAATGCGCTCATGCTGTCAGGTTCCCTTTCCCTTGCCCTTGCCTAAATTGGGGTTCAAGAATGAAGTTGCGCTTCTTGAATTCCTCCTCATCCTTCTTCTTCTGCTTTTCCTCGTCAGCGGCCTTCTTCTTTCGCTTGTCTTCCGCGGTATCCGTAAAGATATTGGTGAGAAGCGCCGCGCCTGCGCCGACAGCACCGCCGGCCAGAAGGCCGATTCCGGCGCCGGCCAACAAACCGCCTGCACCGCCCCCGGAGAATCCGATCGCGCCACCGATGAGCCCGCCGGCAAGCCCCGCTCCAAGGCCGAAGCCCAGATAGCGCTTTCTGCGATGCGACTTCTCCAGGTCATCGAGAACCGGCTGCAGCTTGTCCAGTTGTTTCTGGACGTAGTCGCGAATCGCATTAGTGACCTGCTGGCCCACTGACGATTTCAGTCCGTAACTGTCGCGTGTATGCTTTGCAGTTTCATTGATCATTGCGCTGAGGTCAGCCGCATCGTGCGGGCGCTGTGAGTCGGACCAATTGCTGAGAAAATACTGGCGCATTTCATCGCGGGCCAGATCCTCAAACGCCGAGTAGGTCGGAGAGCTCGTCGTAAGGTCTTCGGCGATGAATTTGTCCACATCCGATTGGAGATTCTTTTTCGCATCGGCAACACTGCTCGCATCGAGGATGACTCCGACAAGCGGTGTGATCGACGCAGCAATCGCGCCGGCAACGCCGCCGCTGACTGAAGCGGTCGCCGGGATCGGGCCAGACGGCGTGCCTGGCGGAGACCCTGCCGGCGCCTTTTGAATGGCAGAAGGATCATTGGGCACGTTTCCCGCGCCGCCAGAAGCAATACCGAGGATGGTGTTAAATGTTGAATCCGCGCTGAGATCGTCATCATATGGATCAAAAAAATCCTTGATCTGATCCCTTGTCTGGTATGCGCCATAGCGAACCAGTTCCTCGTAGCGTGTTTCAAGCTCCGTGATAATCCGGTTTTCGGCGAACAGCCATGCCTCAGGGCCGCTGAACTGGCGCTCTGCCGGGGCCGCTGGAGTCGGCGGGGCTTTCGTTGCCGTGGCCGCCTTGCCAGGGCTTGGCTTTTTGTCCTTGTTCGGCTCGCGCTGAATCAGCGCGGTTCCACCACTCACACCAGCACCCAGCGCGGCGGTCCGCGCGTCCAGTTGACCGGACGCAATCCTTTCGGCGGCGCGCTCGGATCGATCGCCTGGCGACACGATCTCAAATCCATTGGCCGGCTCAGTGTTGCCCGAAGGGCTCGATCCCTGTTGCACCACGTGAGTCAGTTCGTGCGCTAACAGGCGGCTGCCCCTCTCTGTTCCTGGAGAAAACCTCCCTGGAGCAAAGGCGATGTGATTGTGGACGGTATAGGCATTGGCGCCAAGAGCCTGGGCCGACTCAGCCCCCGTCTCATCGGCGTGGATACGCACATGACTGAAGTCCTGGCCGAAGCGCGGTTCCATAAGGGCTCGCGTCTCCGTATCGAGCGGTCGCCCAGGTGAGTCGAGCACATCGCGCACAGAAGATAGTCCCTGCGGCTCAACGCCGGATTCATCGGCTTGACGCTGCACGCAGGCATTGGCTCCGAAGGAGTGGCGATGGTCCAGCATCGCGTTACGCTGCGCCGCCAGCGCCGGAGCCGGAGATGTATCCTTTTTCGCTGCTGTCTGAGCTTTCATCTCCGACTCCTGCTAAACCGTAACCGCAATCGACCGCCTGTAAGTGCAGATCCGAATCTTCTGAATACCCACGGAGCGATGAAGAATCCCCAAGAAGTTTTCTATCTAAGCGAGTAGTCCGCCCACGAGACCAACCGCCAGCCCTGCTCCCGCTCCTACTGCCGCGCCTACGCCACCGCCGGCCAGCGCTCCGATTCCGGCGCCCACTGCCGTACCTGCTGCAATCCCAATGCCCACTTTTGCGCCTCTTGACAGCCCCGTTCCGCTAGCCGGGTTTCCCGCCGCTCCTGGAGCGGTTGTGCCTCCCGCTGGTGCGTACCCGTTGGCATCTCCCTTTTGCTTGATGGCGTTTGCTCGCGCCCTATAGAGCGGCGCTCCATCACCATAAGCGCGTTCTTCGAGACCGGGAAAGGCCATCCCAGTTGCGACTGTGTTCGCTACTCTTCCCGGCACCTGATTCAGAAACGCCTGTACTCCCGCGACGTTTCCGGCTGCCTTGGTATTGAGCCACGCTTGCGCGTCAGTGACGCCCTGGCCACCGAAATGCAAGTCTTCCTGCGCATGAAAGTGCTCATGTCTGATGGTGAGATCCTCGGCCCAGAATTGATTTCGAGGAGGCCGCCCATTCTCGTCCGACATATCGGGGGTCAGGTCACTGGCCAGAGCCTGGTAGTTGGCCTGGGTGATTGCAGGATCATTCTCCGATGCAATGTTTGTATCCGCGCCGCCATTCACCTGAAATGTGATTGGATTGTCCACGGTAGCGCGGACAACAAAATTGCCTGCCGACCGAGTGACTGAGACTCCTGAAAGGGCATGTGTGTATGGCTTGGTCTCGCCAAATGGAGAGGGAGGAGATCCGCTCTGAGTAATACTGCCGTTATAGGTAAGAGCGCTGACAACTGGGTCTCGCTGCGGCACGTTCGCCATCGCGGGAACGGTTACGTCGGGCAATTGCACGGTCTGTCCCTCTTCCGGCTCGGCGATCGCAGCCGTTTGCTCACCCGACTGTGCGGCCGGAGCAAATGAACGGAAGTCGATTGCATTTGTCATCTCCGACCCCGGTATACCGTCGCTTTGCGGTGCAAGACGTAGTGACTGCATTGCAGGCGGCGTTTGACGAGGGCTGTCGATGCGGATCGACGCAGTGAGAGGAAGTCGACTGTGGATGGAGCCTCGCCTTGTTGTCGAAGCAGCACGGCCGCTCCACCCACTGCTCCTGCGCGTCATTTCGCGGATTTCATTGCTCGCAGGAATGCGGCCGAAATCGTACGAGACGATTTGCATCGGTACAGAGGGATGGCTCTCGTCCGACGACGCAGCATCTCCATGCGCTCCGGAATGCACGCAAGCGTGCGAGCTGCCAATTCCCTTCCACGGTTGCGCCGTGACGGACTGCTGCATCGTCGGCGTCGCTTCGACGCGGGTCCTTATGCGAGCTGGCTTCGCCGCCGTCATCTCTTCGCTCCAATTCCGTGGTGGACAGCGCCTGCGATCTGCCGGCCGAGCTGTGCGGAATCAGCCTTACCAGCAATTCGTACATTCCCGCCGGATATACGGGGAACCGTGGCCGGCCCGTGAAGCTGCCGCGCAAGCCCATCCTCTCCGAGTTTGCGGGCGAGCTCGGCCTCGAATGTGCGTCGCAGCACCTGCGGCTGCCCAGCGGGGATTCCGTCGAGAACGAGGCGATCGATGTGCAGATGAATCTTCATGCCACCGCCTTTTTGGTCTCTGTCCAGCGGAACTCCGCTTCGTTGATGGGCCGTTCGATCTTCTGGTACTCCGCTTTCGCGGCTTCAAGAACAAGCGGCATCGTCACGGAAGAGTTGGCGCGCGCGGCGAGAAACGCGGCGTTGAGCGCGATGTTATGAATATGTCCGCCGGTCACGTTGAGAATCGCCAGCCGGTCGTAGTCGAGTTCCTCCTTCGGCATTCCGCTGGGGAAGGCTCTCCTCCAGATCTCCTTCCTCTCCGCGCGGCCCGGAAACTGGAAGTTGACGATGAAGCGCAGGCGGCGCAGGAACGCGCTATCCAGAGCGCTTTTCATGTTGGTGGCCAGAATTGCGAGCCCGCGATACGCCTCCATCTTCTGGAGCAGGTAGTTGATTTCGATATTCGCGTAACGGTCGTGGCTGTCTTTCACCTCACTGCGTTTGCCAAAGAGCGCATCGGCTTCGTCGAAGAAGAGAATCGCTCCCCCGTCCTCAGTGGCGTCAAACAAACGCCGCAGATTCTTCTCCGTCTCTCCGATGTACTTGCTGATCACAGCCGAGAGATCAATGCGATACAGATTCAGCCGCAGTTCGTTCGCGATCACTTCGGCGGCCATGGTTTTACCGGTACCGCTTTCGCCAGAGAAAAGCGCGCTGATGCCCAGTCCGCGGCTCATCTTCTCAGCGAAGCCCCAGCTCTCGTAGACCTTGGCGCGCTGCGCCACCTGTTGCGCGATCTGCTGCAGTACACCAGTCTCGGCGGCCGGCAAGACAATGTCATCCCACGTTGCCTTGGGAGAGATCCTCTCGGCGAGCGCATCCAGTTGCGGACGAGTGTTTGACACAATGCCCTGCCACAAACGCTCTCTCAGATCGGCGGAACTGGTTTGCGAAAGAGCTTCGCGCGCCAGCTGCGTGATCTTTGTGTGACTCAGATTGAATTGCGAAGCAAGCTGCGTCGGGTTATCCGCTGCAGCCAGCCCGAGCTCCGCTTCCCAGGCCGCTGCCTGCTCAGCGGTCGTCGGTTTAGTCACTTCTATCGACAGATTCTGACGGTGCAATCCCGGCCAGCCCTCGCGCGTATCCAGGAAGATCACTCCTTCGATGCGCTCCAGCAGATGGCTCGTCATTGGCGCCGATCCTGGCGCCGCAGTTTCCCCGCGGCTCTCCGCTGCGTGAAGATAAAGGCCGATTGGCAGGAGCATGCTCTCGCGCTGCCATAGACGCGCGAAGGTCTCGATATCCGCCGGCTGCGTGGGCAGCAGAGATGCCGGCAGCCGGTAAAGTTGGAGCCCAATCGAATTTGCGACTGCCGCGGCCACCAGCTCTTTGCTGTCGGAGTCGGTCCCGACCAATTGCACGATGGGCAGACTGCGGCTTGGATCGGCCTGTTTCATCGACTGGATGATCTTCTCTACGACATCGCTGTGCGAGCCGGGAAGGTCTGCGCCTGCGGCGCGCTGATCGAGCGGCGACACGAGTGGAAGAAGGCGATCATCGAGGTAGTTCAGCCCCTTGATGTAGTTGACGATTCGCTCGTCGACTCGCAGTCCGCTTGTAGTCAGAGGTTGATAGCTGGGCTGAGTGATCTCGATCAGGCGCCAGTAACGCAGTGGACGCTCGGGTGAGAGCGCGCTCCACGATGCGTCATCAAAGATTGTGAATGCAAGAGCGAAGGTGGGATAGTTTCGCGCCGGGTCTTTCTGACAGCGCGCACAATAGGCGGCCACTCCCGTATCCAGTTCCATTCCTACGCAGAGAATCAGCAGATGCTCTTCAAATGCAGATAGGCCCAGCCGCTGCGTGAGCGATACCAGAGCCGGCGGCGGATCCATGGCATTCGCGGCAGCCTGCATGGCTGCGTATGCGGCCGCCACTTTTTCACCGCCAGGTTCCGAGGAAGGCGGCAACAGCGTCGGCGTTCGTTCCGGCAGCGCCGGCTGGGGTTTCGAGAATCGCCGCCACATGGACTTCGGCTCTTCCCGGGGCTGCAGCGGCTGAAGAACAATGCTCGTCTGGCTTTCTGATGATGGACCAGCACACCGCTCCAGGCAGGCGCGCAGCCACGCCATCGCCGCAGAGAGGTACTCGGCGTTGCCCTTCTGCCATTCCGCACCGGCATTGATGTCGTTGTTGGTCATGTCACCGTCACCTTCTGCGTCGGATCGAACACTGGCGGCGTAACCGCGCGGTTCACGAGGAGGCTGTCGATTCCGTCTACACGTAAACGGACGAAGTAATCACCCGCGCTCACGTTCTGCGCATTGAAGGTCAACGTGGATGTCTGTGTGGTGAATGGCTGGGGATTCAGTTCCTGGTCGCTCAGAAGGAGCACGGCTTTCTGGCGCACCCATACTTCGGGACTGCACGTGACGATGTACGTTACGTCCGGTCCGGCCGCAGTGATGGGCGCGATCGTGATCTTAGGGGCCAGGCCAAAAGAAAGCTGGTTGGTCGTGCGGCGGTAGTTCTCACCAGTACGCTTGACCATCAGGCTAACCGTATAAAACCCGGCCGGCCACGCTGCTGGTGAGTTCGGAATGACGACAGAAACCTGCGTTGCTGTTCCGCCTGGCTGCGGTGCAATCTCGACCGGCGACGTCCAAAGCGGATGATTGAAGACGAGGCCGACGTCGGCTCCATCGAGATTGAAGCCGTTGAACACCAGCGTATCTCCCAGACGCGCTGCAACCTGTGCATTCGGGAAGAGAATCTGGCTGAGAGTTGGCAGCGATGGCGTCAAGCTTGCCTGCGACGGGAAGCCCTTGTCTGCCGGGCCGCGCGTGAGCACCGGAAGCGGGGTCTTCTTCGGTTGCGTGCTGTCGATGAGCATCACCGAGACTTCATATCCCACAGAAAGCCGGTACTGCGTCACGAGCCCTGACCACAGCTTGGCGATCTCATCGAGAGTGAGCGGCTGCAGCGTGATGCGCACGCGTTCGATCTGCTGGTCAAGATTATTGGCGGGAAACGAGGGCGTCGCGTAAGTGCGGATCTCGTCGGGACCAAGCAGAGCATGATCGTACAGAACGCTCATAGCCTTGCCCAGCAAGTGATGTCCATAAGGCAACGTGGTGTCGTTGTCCTTCCCAAATGCGGTGATCAGGTAGTGCAGAGTCAGCGCAAGCGGAGGGTTGCCTGTTTCACCAGGCATCACCTGGTTGGGAATGTTCATATTCCGCCACGCGGCGTCAGGCAGAATCTGATAGAGGAAGAGATTGAGTTGATTGGCGCTCGAATTGCTCCGTGCCTTGTCGGGTGGCAGGATCGTCACCGTGGTATCCGTCAGATCCGTATCGGAGGGATCGTTAACAATCGCCGTCTGCAGAATCGTCTGCAGCGTGAGCGTGGTGGCGGCGATTGCAACTGGATTGCTCACCGGCCACCTCTCTGCGCAGTGCGCTGCAGGTATTCCTCAACGCCCATCACCGGAGAAGCCTTACGCGGCCGCTTTTCCCGCGGGGCCTCGGCCGTTGCGCGAACTTCTACTCTGCCTATGGTCACGTGAACAATGGGCTCTGCCGAGCCGCTCGTTTCGCGATCGGAATCGCGGTGGTTCTGCCGGGCCGGAGCTGCCGTGTTCATTGCAGAAGCCGCCTCTCTCATCCGCGCCGCCAGATCGGCGATCGCGCGTGAGGAGAGCGTAGAAGGAGGCTGATTTTCATGTCTGCCGTCTTGAGCCGACACAGAAGCAAGCTTATTATTGCCGTCGCGCGAAGCTCGATCTGCGTCTACCGGACGCTGCTGGTCAGCTTCGATCTCAACGCTTTGAGCGCGTGAGCTTGGCGGTATGAATGTACGAGTCTCTGACGAAGCCTCAGCTCGCATCGTTGCAGACGCGCCGATGTCTCTGGGAAAAAGATTTGAAGCCGAGGCAGACCGCAAGACCTCGTGCGGAGAATCCTGCCGACTCGGCGCGGTCTTCGACGAAACCAGCTCCACACGAATATCTCTGGAGTGCTCCTCAATCGAACCCGGAGAATTATGGCGCTGCGGTTCTCTCGAGAGCCCCGGTATTTCTGTCCGTGCCAGGGACTCCGCGATTGGTCGAAGCGAAATCTTGCGGCGTCGCAGCTCGTCAGGCGCAGCAACGCCTTCCTTCTCCCTTTCGCGGTCCGGCGCCGAAAATCCCGCAGAAACGGCGGCCTGATTGCGTGCCGGCTCGAAGATCGAGGCGAGCCTCGGCCGGACGCCTGTCTCGGCGCCAAAACTTCTCGCTGCGAGCCCAGTGAAAAAATCTCTCATGCTTGCGCCATCGCAATGTAGATTTGTCGGCGCGCGGGGCTCATTGCGAGAATGTCGTTCTCGCGCCATCCGAACGTCCGCGCCAACACATTGACTTCAAGAAGGACTCTGCGCGCCCATGCATCGATCTCCGTCCAAAAGAAGGAGACGATGTCGAACCTCTGCTTCCATTTTTGGTGGCATTCGGGACAGTCAAAATCGAGAACCACATCGGCCTGGGAATCCATCGCAGCAATACGGTCCTCGACCTCATTCAGAACGCCGGTCGGCAATTGCCCCAAAGGAACAGCCTGGCCGTAGCGGCTCGCTTCACGGATGCAACGCTCGATGAGCGCACGGCGGCTTTGCGCCATTCCGAGGCCTGAACAGGCGGCGAGATCCTTGGTATTGGGCGGGCGAAAGCTCACCGAGTAGCCATCCAATTCGAATTGCTGTTCGGATCCCTCCATCAATGTCGGAATCATCAAGGCCGGGGTGGACACCGTCATCTCCAAGGTCTGGCCGCACGATGGACACACCGCCGTCATGGTCAGTTCGGAACCGAAAACCCATTCGCGCAGCTGCAGAAGTTTCGCGTCGCGGCTGCCGATGCTCAACTGCTCGAGAGATTCACGCGTCGCATCGGGAGAAGCCGCGGCAAGAAGCGACATCGCGCGCTCGATAGGCGGCGCAACGTGCCCTTCTTCCCACAGATCGAGGAGCTGATGGGCCGAAAGCGCGCGCATTTCGCTTACCCGATGGCTGGTACGGTGAAGGAGGGTTCTGTGGGCTCAGTGACCGACTGATCACGCTCCCAACCCTCGTTCTCGAGCTTGATGTGCTGGATCGCAACCGCGTTCGCGTTCGCATCCAGATCGGGGATCGCCTGATACTCCGAGACCCAGCAACGATAGACCTTGTAGGCAATGGCAAGCTGCCCGGCCTCGTTGTAGACCTCGATTGTGATGTCTTTGCGGAAGTCCTTGAGCGACACCTCTGCACCAAGCCCAGCGCCTACCTGCCACACTTTGTTGGCCCATTGCTCGAAGGTCACGTCATGTGTCACGCCACGTTCCAGCGTGATGGCATCGTACTCGGTACGTCCCGGCGACTTGCGGCTGCTCGAAGGGTCGCCGCCTTCGCGGTGCTTCACCACCTCGGTGGTGCGCTTCAGCATTCCACACTTGCTGACACCCGCAATGTATTTCCCATCCCACTTGAGCCGGAACTTGAAGTTCTTATAAGGATCGAAACGCTGTGCGTTGACTGTGAACTGCGCCATAGTCCTTTCTCCTCGATGCCAACTACCGGTTCATCTTCCAACGAAGTCTGCGCGAAATCTGATCGATTGATAGTGCTACCTGCCGGTAAAGCAGGATCACGCTCCGCGAGACGGCGCGATGTGATCGTTGTTATGTGGCGATCTGTCCGGCCATCTGCTGAATCTGTATGACGACGAACTCCGCCGGCTTTAGCGGAGCAAAACCGACCAGGATGTTCACGATGCCAAGATTGATGTCATTCTGCGTCGTGGTTTCGTTGTCACACTTCACAAAGTAGGCCTCAGCCGGCGTCTTGCCCTGGAAAGCGCCCTGGCGGAACAGGTTCTGCATGAACGCGCCCACGTTCAGGCGAAGCTCAGCCCACAGCGGATTGTCATTTGGTTCGAAAACCGCCCACTTCAGCGCGCGATACAGGCTCTCTTCAATGAACAGCGCGGTTCGGCGCACGGGAACATACTTCCACTCAGAGCCAAGCTCATCGTTGCCCTGCATGGTGCGCGCACCCCACACCACGATCCCGTACGTGTTGAAATTGCGAATACAGTTGACGCCTAATGGATTCAAAAGCCCATTCTGCTTGTCATTGAGCGGCACCATCACGCCAGACGCGCCTGCCAGGGTAGCCTCTGTGCCCGCGGGGGCCTTCCATACGCCACGGGTTCCGTCGGTCCGCGCATAGATGCCGGCGACAAAGCCGCAGGGTGGATAGTAGCTCGGCCGATTCTGGTTCAGCGGATCGGGAGCTTGCACCCACGGGAAATAGAACGCCGAGTTTTTGCCCGTGGTAGGCGTCGCGGTGATCTTCGAGATATCCGTGATCCCTGGATCTGAGTCGGCGATCAGAAACGCGCGGCGGCCTTCGCAGTAAATTTCGAGCGTGCTGATCGTCGCCGTTACGATCTCGCCCGGCACGCATAGCAGATTGAACAGATCGATCTGGTCCAGAATCGCAGGGACCGAATTCAGCGCGGTTTCGAATACTCCACCCGTCGCGCTGTTGGTACTGGGAAGCAGCACGGTGCCATCGTCCGTCGCCGTTCCCGCTAGTTTGGGAGAAGGCGTTGGAGTGCCGGCGGTGGGTAATGGCGTGTCGCTTGGCGGAGTCGTTGTGCCGTTTGCCACCGCGACCGTCACATAGCTCGACTGCTTATTGATGACGTCGGCGACATATCTGCCTTGTGGATCGGGTGTCGTGATCGACAGATTTTCATACGATTCCACGACGACTTCCGAGGTTGCGCCTGGAGGAGCGTAGATTACCTGCACGCGGAACCGATTGGTTCCTCCACTCTGGTTTTTGATCGCAATTCCGTAGTTCTGCGCCCAGACTCCTGGATTTGCGGCGTGGGCCACCTGTCCGTCGGGCCCTACGGTTCCCGCCGTAAACGTCAGGCCGCCCAACGTAAGCGTGGCCGAGGCAGCGGGGGTTAGCGACGCTGTTTTATCACCCGTGTACGCCAGCCGAACGATGTAAGCCTGCTGTCCCCCGTTGATGAAGAACTGGGACACGGCGTAAGCCAGGTAAGGACTTCTTGCATCGAAGCCGCCGTAGATGCGCTGAAAGTCAGACCAGCTCAACACCAGTCCGGCATAGTCGATGGGACCTTGAGCGGCCCAGCCGACGAATGTGGCGATCGAAGTTGCCACGCCCGTAATGGTGTGAACGCCGCTCGGAATCTCTTCCACATATACGCCAGGGTAGGAAGTTGCCACTGCCATCGAGGTTCCTCCCGGACAAGATCAGGTCGATCTCATCCGCACCTGAGCTTCCCTTCCACTTCGTCAATCTACAAAGTGCTGTGAAGCTGCATTTGTCGCCCATTAAAAGCGAATCCAAATAAGCGGGCTAGGAATTTCTTGCTGAACGAGTAGAAGTCTTTTGCGCATCGCGTCGGCGGCCCAGGCGCGGCGCATGGGGACAAATCAATGTCTTGCCGTTTTAGCAACGGCCTTTCTGCTGCGGAAAGAGAAGCATCTGGGCCGGTTCACTGTCGGATCGATAGTGCGAAGGAGAGACACCGAGCTGGCGGCGAAACATCCGCGCGAAGTATGAAAGGTCATTGAATCCGACGACAAAAGCCGCTTCCGTGACCGAGACGCGCGACTGCTTGAGTAGCTCGGCGGCCCGCGCGATGCGGACGCGGACGACAAAATCGCGAAAGGTGACGCCATGCGCTTTCTTGAAGACTCGGCTGAACTGAAAGGGGCTTAAGTCACAGAGTTTGGCTGCCGTTGCCTGGCACAGCTTCTCGGAGTAGTTGGTCGTGACGTAGGAAACCGCTGCGGCCAGTGGAGTTTCGGCGTGGGGTTTCTCCGGAGCCGCAACTGCGGACCCGACAAGGCGTGGATTTTCTTCGGCCGTTTTTTCGCCCTGTTCGATGGTCGTCAAGCAGTTGCACAGTCGGCGGACAGATACGGGCTTGATGAGGCAATCCCATACATATCTGCGGAAGGCTGATTTCGCGAGGGTTGTGGTTGGGCGCTCGACCAGCATCACGACCGGCAGAGGCGAGTGCCGATCCTTGACGGCCAGCAGGATGTCCAGACCACGGGCGTCGAGCACGTCGTACTCGAAGCAGGCCGCCCAGGGACGCCAGTCCTGCATCGCTTGCAATAGATCGGGAAGGGTCCGCAACCGTCGTGCCTTGTAAGGGCTAGGAAGACTGGCGCAGAGATCGGGCCCCGAGAACGTAGTTCTAAGATCCATCCACAGAAGCGTCTTCGCCGTCATTGCAATCCTTTCTGCGCTGACCGGGCCGGGTGCTGCAGCCGCTTAGGGTTGGGACGTACACACGCCTTGCCGGAGGATTATAACGATGTTGGCGTCGGCTTGGGAGTGCTGTCGCGCCTGCTTCGCGGGAGTATTCGACTAGCCTATAGTGGCGCGAACCGGCAAATCGTTACAGATGAAACGTTTTTCGGTCGGACGAGCGAGGCAATCGAACGAAGAAACCCAGTGCGGGACGCACATGCGAGCACCGATCAAGGTCTCCCCAAAAGAGCTGCCGAGGTGAATTCAAGCATCCGCGATTTTTACACAGCTCGGGAATTGCGACGCGTCAAATGAGTGTCAAATTTGCTGGGTGTCAAATTTTCGCCTTCATCATGCCACAATACCGGCCCCAGATTCTCGGTAAGGAGCATCGGAGGCCGCCAGTTTTGCCCAACCATATACACAATACACAAGTACGTTTAGTGGGCCGCAGCACCGCGTGCTGGTCTCGCGTCGAAACGCAGACCATTTAGAAGCCGGATGGATTTGGGCGCTGCTCTTGACACGAAACTTGGAGCCCGTTAGTTTGAGCCAGTATCCGAGAGATGGAGGAATGCACATTGAACCGACGGAGCTTTCTTAAGTCAGCGAGTGCAGCGGGAATAGCTGCGACGGTGCATGGCATAGCGGGAAGTGCGAATGCCCAGGCATATCAGCCGGCTTGGGAGAGCATTGACGCGCGGCCAACGCCGTCGTGGTTTGCGCACGATAAGTTCGGCATCTTCATCCATTGGGGTGTGTACTCGGTCCCGGCATATGCACCAGTGATTCCTGGGGAGCTGGCCTATGCTGAGTGGTATTGGCACCAGATGACAGAAGGCAGGGACAATCCCAAGGCCAATGCGATTGAAAAGGGCACGTGGGAGTTTCACAAGAAATGGTACGGCGCAGATTATCCCTATCAGAATTTCGCTCCGCAGTTCCGCGCTGAGCTATTCGACCCGGATCACTGGGCCAGCGTTTTTGCAAATTCAGGCGCCAAGTACATTGCGCTGACCTCCAAGCACCATGAGGGATTTGCACTCTGGTCCAGCAAAGAAGCGTCGTCCGGATGGGGCCGGCCATGGAATGCCGTCGAAACCGGACCGCAACGCGATCTGCTCGGCGATCTCTCGCAAGCAGTTCGCAACAAGAATCTGCGCATGGGTTATTACTACTCTCTTTACGAGTGGTACAACCCGCTCTGGCTCACCGACAAAGAGCGATATGTCCGTGAGCACATGTTCCCTCAGTTCAAAGATCTGGTCACGCGCTATCAACCGTCCATCATTTTCAGCGACGGTGAATGGGAGATGGACTCAGCCAATTGGCACAGCGCCGAGTTGCTCGCGTGGCTTTTCAATGAGTCGCCGGTAAAAGACGAGGTCGTAATCAATGATCGCTGGGGCAAAGACTGCCGGCACAAGCACGGAGGCTACTGGACGACGGAGTATACCTCTGGCATGAGCGGCATGAGCCACCCCTGGGAAGAAAGCAGGGGCATGGGCGTGAGCTATGGCCTCAACCGCGCGGAGCGCCTCGACGGCTATCACTCGGGGCAGGAGCTGATTCTCATTCTGGCCGATACGGTGAGCCGCGGCGGCAATCTGCTGCTTGACATCGGCCCTGCCGCAGATGGGACGATTCCGGTGATTATGGAGGAGCGGCTTACCCAGATTGGCGATTGGCTCAAGATCAATGGCGAAGCGATCTATGGAACCAAGACCTGGAAGACATCCCGGCAATGGAGCAGCGGTGAGATTCCGCAGTCCAACTACAACGGTGAATTTAACAACGCCTACGATGTCTCAAAGCTGACGGCAAAGCCCGAGCCCGGTAAAGCGAGGGTTGAAGCGCTCTTTACCGCCAAAGACGGCGAACTTTTCGCAATCCTTCCCCAATGGCCAGGTTCCACTTTTCAACTAAAGGATGTTGCCGGAATCAAAGCAGCCAAGCTTCTGGGATATGAGCAATCTTTGAAACTTACGCATAGCAACGGCGGAACAGTTGCTCAGCTTCCCGATCTTCCTGAAAACCTGCGGCGGCAACCGGCATGGACGATCAAATTCACACTGTGAATCTGTCCCGCGAGAGGCAACCGGCATTCTCTTGGCTAACCCGGATTGATCTCACCATATCTGGAGTCGCAGATGGGCTGAGCGCGGACGGCCGCGCTCGCTCGTCGTTTTTGCCTTTGCAATTGCCAGGTCCACCTCCCCCTCAGAAGACAACCTTTGCGGCGAACTGAATCTCGCGCGACACTCTTTGCAGTGTGTTTGGCGATCCAGCTGAGGAAATCGTGCCAAAACCAGGACCCACAGTCGCGTTCGGATTGTTGAATTGCGGAGTATTGAAGAGGTTGAAGAACTCCGATCGCAACTGCAGGCTTGCTCCTTCGCGCAGTGGGACGGTCTTGAACGCAGAGAAATCCACGTTCTTCGTGCCCGGCCCTTGCAAAATGTTGCGCCCCGAGTTGCCCCATTGCTGTGCACCCGGATTGGAGAATGCGGCGGTGTTGAACCACTGCTTCAGCGTTCGTTGCCCCGAAGGCAGTGATCCGTTCCCATTGGTACCAACAAACTGCGCTCGCGGTACGATGCCATCGGCAACGCCCAGAGAATTGGAACCGGAGATCACGGAGAATGGAATTCCATCGGAGTAGGTAACGATGGCATTTACCTGCCAACCCCGCACTAGCGGCCGGAATACCCCCGAGCCATTGAACGGCAACGAGTAGTTCACGCTGCCGACAAATCGATTGGGAATATCCTGATCGGAGTTTCCGTAGTCAGCGTGCTTGTTATATGAATTCACAATCGTGCCGGGATTGGATGAGTTCTCATCCAGCGCGTGACTGTAGGTGTAGGAGAACTGGTAGTTCAGGTTTTTCGAGCGGCGCTCCACGGTCAACTGCAGACCGTTGTAGTTCGAGACGAGGCTGGTTTGCAATTGCCATATCTGCGAGAAATAAGGATACGGACGGCGCGTCGCGATCGCTGTCGTTCCCGGTGCCGCCTGGTTGATGTCGAGAAGCCCGTCGAGATGAACCCCGACGTTTCCGATGTATGCGATCGTGATACGGTTTGCTTCGCCGATCTCTTGCTGCACACTCGCATGCCATTGCTCGCTATAGGGGATTCGCGCGTTCGGATTGATGGCATAGAGCGGTGCTCCTTGCGGAGCATTCGTCGTCGCGCGCGTGTGAACGAAACCATTGGAGACCCAATTGAATCCCGTAGCGCCATACGCCGTGTTGTTGAAGGCCCAGTAGTCAATCGACGGAGCGTTTGCGCCGAGCGTAAACGAATTGGCAACCTGCGGCGCCTCATAGTAGATTCCGAATCCGCCATGGAAGACGGTCTTGGACGCCAGTTTGTACGAGAAGCCAACGCGCGGCGAAAAGTCGGCATTGTTGCCGTGGACGCCGCTTCGCGGAACGCCGCTGGTGCCCACCTGGAAAACAGCAGTGGTTGAGAGCGCAGGATCGAATTGGTACTCGCGATCGTTGACCTCCGTCCACGGCCAGCCGAGAAAGTTGTCGTAACGAAGACCGAGCGCGAGCGTCAACCGGTCGCTCACTTTGTAGCTGTCTTGGCCATAAAACGAGAGGTCCAGTTGGCGGTAGCCGCGGGTTCCCTGCTGATATTGATAAACGCCTGAAGTCGGTGCGCCAAGAAGCAGGTCAGCCAAGCCCAATCCGGTGAAGTTGCCGGTGAAGGCCATCGTGCCGTGTTCCGCGAGCGTTTGATACATGTTGTATTGCGGACGAACCAACTCAGCTCCGACGTCGATGGAATGTTTCCTGTGGACGATCGTGAGGTTGTCGTTCGCCTGGTAGTTGTTGGTGCCAATCTGCGTGGGAGCATTGACCGGGTCGCCAATTGAACTCGCGCCTGTAATGCTGAGTTGAGGCAAGCCGTCCGTATGCGCCTCATCACCGGGAACGATTACTCCCGGAATGCCGAGCTGAGTGGGAAGATTCAGGCCACGGTCGAAGTTTTGCGCAGTGATAAATATCCGTGACAATCCTACGCGAGCGGTATTGAGCAATGTGGGAGAGAATACATGCGTTTCACTCAGCACTGCCTGATGTGCAGGCTGCTGCGCCGGCCCAGAAACAGCAGCGCCTACGAGCGGCGTTGGCAACAGGCCCGGCTGAAAGATGTCGTCATAGGCGTGGCTGTAGCGCACGAAGGCGCTGTCGTTGTCCGTAAACTGATGATCGATCTTCGCATCAAAGGCGTTGCCATTGTCGATACGTTGCGGGTTATAGAGGAAGTTATTGGCTGTGGTTGTTCCGGAGACATTTCTGACGACATTGTGGCTTGTGAAGAGCGCCAGAATATTTTGACCCACCTGCGATTGCGGAGTTGAGAGATAGGATGCCGGCACTACATTTCCTGGGAAAGCCGCTTTGGTGACCGGATCGTGCACAACCTGCGAGTACAGTGAAAAGTCGCCTACGCCTTGTGGCCCCCACGCCGGGACCGAATCGACATCCGTTAGACCCTGGCTGGTGCGCTGGCCCGCATAATCTACGAAGAAGAATGTGCGCGGATTTTTGCCTGGAATGACCGGACCACTGAACGTCGCACCAAACGAGTTCATGCGGAACGGCGGCTTCTTGCCACTGTCGAAGTAATTCTTCGCGTCGAGCGCGGAGTTACGCAGAAATTCGAAGGCTTCGCCGTGATAGTGGCTGGTGCCCGACTTGAAGACAAGATTGATGATGCCGCCGGCCGCCCTGCCGTAACGCGCATCGGCATCCGTCGTCTGCTCGCGGAACTCCTCGACCGCATCGATCGGAGGAAAAATCACCACGCCCAGGCCATTGTGGTTTTCGTTGTCGCCGATGCCATCGAGCAGAAATCGATTGTCAGTCATGCGCTGGCCGTTGATGGCATAGGCTGTCGGACCACGCTGCTGCGCATAAGGAATGCTGCCGGCCAATTGTGACTGTCCCGGCACAACGCCGGCACCCAGACCAAGCAGCTCCGCGAAGTTACGGCCGTTGAGCGGCAGATTGTGGACTGCCTGCTCCGTGCGCAGATTCGAAATCGTGGCCGTCTCGGTATCGAACTGTACCGTGTTTGCCTGCACTTCGACGGAATCGGAGGCGGAGCCGACCGAAAGCGTAGCGTCGACTGACAAACGCTGGGCTACCTCAAGTCGAACGTGCGTGATCGAACTGCCGTATCCAGGGGCTGTGATCTTTACCTCGTAGTCTCCCGGATTGAGCGGAGGTGACACGTAAATTCCTTCGCCATTCGTTATCGTGTTCGTGGGCAAGCCGGTGCCAACATTGGCTAGCATCACCTGTGCATGGTCGACGAGCGCGCCCGAAGTGTCCTTGACCTGGCCGGTGATCACTCCCTTTTCTACCTGTGCGTAGTTGCGCTGGCCTATCATGACGATCGCCAAAAACACGGCAAATACAATTGACTTAATACTGCTCCAACGGAGCCAACTGAATCTTGCTGCTAACATCACTGCCTCCAGAATGCGACCAATAGTGATCGCACAGAAAACGGCGCACGACCGCGGCCGCGCTTCAGGGCACGGTGAGTGGCGAAGTTCATGCACCAAATGAATACGTTTCGAATCAGCCCTCAATGAGCGGCTGGCTCAATCTTCCGGAAGAAACAATTAGCGACGACACGAAAGATGGCGAATCATGATGTGCTCGACTCCTTGCCTAACTGAATGTGAGACTGCATGCTGCACTCGCGCAGCCGCCTCATGAATCTGCAGCAATGCCTGGCAGAAACACAACGATGGCTGCGGCACTTTAGGGGTTTTGCGGGAAGAAAGCGGTACGTGGAAATCAACAACAGCTACACGCGCGGCGGGTTGCCGGCGTTGTGCGAGTAGCTTCGGTGTTGACTGATAGTGGGCCTTGCATGTTGCGTATGACGCCACAAAAGCCAGGAAATGTCAACCGCGTCTCACCAGATGCGACACAACACTCATCCGCTAAGCCGCCGCTTGACACAAAATCTTCTTCCGTGCAAGATCGGAATAACTCTTACCACTCTTCGCAAGAGATTGGGGGTTAGTAAGAGTAAGTCAGCATGATAAGTAATTTTCCATTCCGTCTTTGTTGTTGTCGCCCTGTCTCTCTCTAAGACAGTTGAGCGACTTCGCGGAATTGCGCTGACGGCTTCTAGATCCTGAAGAAAGCGAGCCCACGAGTCGACCTCGTGGGTTTTGGTTTTGGGGGCATTGCCCCGTTTGCCAGTTTTCAGGACCAGTCCGCATGAAGCCCTTTCATATCATGGCCAAGCCGTACGGGCCGATTTGCAATCTCGACTGCACATACTGCTATTACCTCGAGAAAGAAAACCTCTACATGGGGAGCGGGCGTGATTTCCGCATGAGCAGTGACGTGCTGGAAAACTATGTGCGCCAATACATCGAGACGCATCCGCTGCCGACGATTCAATTCGCCTGGCAGGGCGGAGAGCCGACGCTGCTCGGTGTAGCTTTCTTCGAGCGCGTGATCGAGCTCCAGAAAAAGTATGCAAATGGAAAAACGATCGAGAACGCACTGCAGACCAACGGCACCCTGCTCGACGACAAGTGGGGTGATTTCTTTGCTCGCAATGGGTTTCTGATTGGTCTTTCTATCGATGGGCCCGAAGAACTTCATGATGCGTATCGTGTCGACAAAGGTGGTCAACCGACCTTCGCGCGTGTCATGCGCGGTCTCAAGATCCTGAAAAAGCATGGCGTCGAATTCAATACGCTCACGGTGATTAACCGCAAGAATTCTTATCGGCCCAACGAAGTGTATCGATTCCTGAAGCAGGTCGGCAGCAAACATCTTCAGTTCATTCCTGTCGTCGAACAGGTCGCGAGCGAGCCTGATGCCAACGGCCTGGTTTTACTCAAGCCGTATGCACGCCAGCAGACCGAGGTCTCTGACTGGTCAGTCGAACCACTGCAGTTTGGAAGATTTCTGCAGCAGATTTTCGACAGCTGGGTCATTCAGGACGTGGGGCGCGTCTTCGTCCAGATCTTCGATGTCGCGCTCGAATCATGGTATGGCGTACCGCAGTCGCTCTGCGTCTTCGCGCCTGAATGCGGACGCGCCCTCGCGATTGAACACAACGGCGATCTCTACTCCTGCGACCATTTCGTTTATCCCGAGAACAAGCTCGGCAACATCATGGAGCGCGCAATGGGAACGCTGCTTTCGTCTTCACAACAGGCGCGCTTTGGCGCCGCCAAAGCTACTGCGCTTCCTTCCGACTGCCAGAAGTGCGATGTGCGCTTCGCCTGTAACGGCGAATGCCCCAAGCACCGCTTTACGCAGACGGCGGCAGGAGAATACGGGCTGAATTATCTCTGCTCCGGATATAAGCATTTCTTCCGTCACATTGATCCATATATGCGCTTCATGGCGAACGAACTGAAAAATAATCGGGCGCCATCGCGGGTGATGGAGTGGGCTCGATCTCGCAGAGGCGCGATGGGCTCCGCTGCCGTAACTCAGCCCGCATACCAAGGATATTCACAAGCTTAATCGTGAATCGTCACGGTTTTCGATCTTTTGAATTCTTCGACAACTGGATTGGCACTAAATATTGCCGACCCGATCGACAACCTCTAACTGGAGTTAGTTTTCGAATGACCCATACCGACAGGAGACCCATGAAAGAGAAAAGCATCTTGAAGGCGTTGACATCAACACTCATTCTCGCAACGAGTGCTGAACTCGCGCTGCACGCTCAAACAGCACAGCCCTATCAAGGAGTGATCGGCAGGACTCTTGCCGAGTCAAAAGAATGGTGGCCCGAACCTGTGAAGGCACCTGCGGGGGCACCGAATGTGGTGTGGATCTTGCTAGATGATGTTGGCTTTGGCGCTGCCGACGCGTTTGGCGGGCTTGTTCAGACCCCCACCCTCGATAACCTGGCTAACAACGGATTGCGGTATACGAACTTCCATACCTGCGCGATCTGCGCTCCAACGCGTTCCGCGTTGCTGACTGGCCGCAACAGCGCTACAGTGCACGAATCCGGCTTTTCGCACACGATGCTTTCCGCTGGATTCCCCGGATGGGACGGCAGAATCCCCTCCTCTGCCGGGACCGTTGCCGAAATTCTTCGTGATAATGGCTACAACACATTTGCGGTTGGCAAATATGGGGTAACCCCTGACGAAGATGCCACCGATGCCGGTCCATTCGATCGCTGGCCAACCGGAAAAGGCTTTGATCACTTCTTCGGGTTCCTTGGCTCGCAGACCGACCAGTACAAACCGGACCTCGTGGAAGATCAGGCTCATGTCCGTCCTGATGGCCGCCATCTCAATGATCAGATCACCGATAAGGCCATCGCCTATATTGATCGTCAAAAGAAGGCGGCTCCGGACAAGCCCTTCTTCCTCTATTACGCGCCGGGCGCCACACATGCGCCGCACCAGGTCGATCGATATTGGAGCGATCAATACAAGGGTAAATTCGATAAAGGTTGGGATGCTTATCGTGAAGAGGTTTTCGAGCGCCAGAAGAAACTTGGCGTCATTCCTGCCGACGCGAAGCTTCCCGATCGCAATCCGGACATCAAGCCTTGGGATCAGTTGTCGCCCGATGAGAAGAGGCTCTATGCGCGATTCATGGAGGTCTATGCGGGCTATCTGACGTACACGGATTTTGAAATCGGCCGGTTGATCAATCACTTGAAAGAGACCAACCAATTGGACAATACGCTCGTCTTTGTGATCATTGGTGACAACGGGGCGAGCAAAGAAGGTACGTTGAACGGAAACATCGATCAGGGTTTTTCAGCCAAGCCCATACCGGAACAGGAGAATATCAACTACAACCTGAACAAGATTGGAGAGATAGGTACGTCCGCTGCGACCAACGGGAACTACCCACTTGGCTGGGCACAGGCTGCGAACACACCATTTAAGTACTGGAAGCAAGATGCGAACAGTGAAGGCGGCACACACAATCCACTCATCGCCTTCTGGCCGAAGGGAATCAAGGATAAAGGTGGAATCCGCAGTCAATATGGACACGTCATCGATATTCTTCCGACGACGCTCGACCTTGCCGGCGTAAAAGCTCCTGAAGCGATCAGGGGAATCAATCAGATCCCGATCGAAGGAACTTCTTTGGCCTATTCGATTGATGATGCCAAGGCCCCTTCTCGTCACACCGAGCAGTATTACTACATCTTTGGCTCAAGGTCGATCTACAAGGACGGATGGAAGGCTGAACTGGCTTATCCCAACAGCTTTATCACTGGTAATGCCGCGAGCACAAAGGCCTTTGATGAAAATGCCTGGGAGCTCTACAACCTACGCGACGACTACACGGAGCGCATCGACTTGGCTAAAAAGTATCCTGAGAAGTTGGCGGAATTGAAGGCTGAGTTCGAAGCGCAGGCCAAAGCTCACAATCTCTATCCGTACATCACCTGGGATGATGTGTTCAATGGGCGAATTCACCGCACCAAGGATTCCAAATCATTCGCGGAAGCGGTGAAGGATGCAATCAAGGGCAGCGACAGCCAATAGCTTTCATCGCTTGCTCGCTTTATGTGCCAGGGGATGTGTTCAGCGGGCTGGTTGAGGTTTCGCCCTACTTACACCAGCCCGAGATTACAATCTGTGGCTGGTCGCAATGCGATTCGGTTCGGGTCTCACCCCGAACCGAATGATAAATTTACGTGCGCCGATGGCGTTGAGTTTCGGCAGCGGTGATGGTCTATTCGCAGCGCAGAGCAACCATGGGATCAATGGCAAGAGCTCTGCGTGCCGGCACCAAACACGCAAGCGCGGCAACCGCAATCAGAATGAGTGATACTGCCAGGATCATTACTGGATCGTGCACACCGCTTTCGATCCAGCGGGCGATGAGTCGATTCAATGCGAAGCTCAACGTGAGACCTGCGGCAATTCCCAAGCCCACACTGGTCCCTGCTGAAAGCGCCACGATGCGCAGAACGTCACGGCGTTGCGCGCCCAGGGCGACGCGAATCCCGAGTTCGCCTGTACGTTGCAGTGCGGTATAGGACACGACGCTATACAGGCCCACAGCCGCCAGTGTCAGCGCCAAGATCGAGAACGCACCAAAGAGCATGGAGATGAGCCGCGCCCGCGCATACTCCGGTTCACCCTGAATCCAATCTTCGAGGTCTCTTACATCTCCTGCGGTTTGCTGGTCTGGATCGATCGAAGCAACCTGCTGGCGGATGCTGTGCAGCATTGCCAGCGGCTCAGTTTGAGTGCGAACCAGAACCTGCGTCCAGAGCCAGGTGACAAGCGTGTAAGGAGCATATACGGCGGGTGCAACGGGCTTTTCCAACCCATCATCAAGCGAATCGCCAACAACACCGATGATCTGCAGCCATCCATCGCTTCCTGTTGCCGCAAGTTGATAGGGTGGTTGGTTCGTCAGGCGTGGGATACGAACGGCGTGTCCCAGCGCGTCTCCGCCGGCGAGATAGTTGCGAACGAACGCCTGATTCACAAGAACCGCAGTGGTGCCCCGCATCACTTCGCTTTGATCCCACACGCGCCCTCGCATAAGTGGAATGCGTAACGCGGTGAAATATTCGGGGCTCACAAATTCTATATGGGCTTCTTGTGCATCTGAAGCTGCTTTGCCAAGGATGTCTACGGAGGTGCGCATGCCGCTACTCGGCGGAGTGGCGTTCGTCGAGATTCCCGCTGCAACTACGCCCGGCATTCCCGCGATCTTTTCCCGAAGCTGCGTGAAGAATCGAACCCGTTCTGCCCATACCGTATGCGTGTTGTCATGAAGCGGAATGCCGACCGACATGATATGTTGCGGCTCATAGCCAAGCGGTTTGTGATTCAGCTGGATGAATCCCTGAATGGCCGCACCAGCCGCCGTCATCAATAGCAAGGTCAACGCAATTTGGCCGGCAATCAGTGCCGTATGTACCCGCTGGCCTCTTACGCTGCCCGCGAGCCTTCGGGTTCCGGCCTGCATGATTTGGCTAATCTGCGGTTGGGACGACTGCAGCGCGGGATAGAGGCCGAACAGCACTCCACTTAGGATCGCGACGGCCACACTGAAATACAAGATCCCCAAGTTGATGTGGAAGTCGGCTTCGTGTGGATACGAGTACGCGGGGAGACGGGCGATGATGAGCCCCATCGTGCGATAGGCCAGGAATATGCCCAGCCCTGCACCGACAGTAGATAACAATAGCGACTCGGTGAGAAGCTGCCTGACGATGCGAACACCATTGGCCCCCACCGCCGATCGAATTGCAAACTCGTGCTGACGAGCCGTACCCCTCGCAAGCAGCAGGATCGAGACATTTCCGCAGCCGATCGCCAGCAACAGCGCGACAGCTCCGAACAGCAGATACATGGTTTTCTTCAGATCACGTACATAGCTGTCGGCCATGCCACGGACACTGATCCTGAAATCCTTCGGGAAGACATTCGGCCTTTCACGATCGAACTGTGTGTAGAGAGGCCGGATTTCAGCCTCTGCTGAAGCCGCGCTGACACCTGACTTCAATTTGAGGAACATTCCATATCCGTGCGCCTGATCGGATGCCATGTTCAGCGGCAGATAAACGTCCGCATCCTCCCATGTGAAACGCGGCGGCATTACGCCAAGAATCGAGTAGGTCTTGTGCGTGAGCTGGATCGTCTTGCCCACGATTGCAGGATCGCCTCGATAGTGCCGTTGCCAGAATTTGTAGCTCAGCACTGCCACGGGCTGGGGATCTTTCCCATCGGGTGCATCGGAAGGGCCAAAGGATCGGCCGAGCAAAGCTGGAAGACCGAAAAATTGAAAGCCGTTGCCCGTCAGCATGACCGCATTCACATCCTCAGGCACGTCGCTCCCGGTCACGGTCAGATTCCAGCCGTCGATGCCAATCACCTCTTCCGCAGCCTGTATTTGACGCACCTGGCGAATCTGCGGACCCGTGAGTCCTCGTACTCCGTCGTGGCCGGCCTTGTCGGTGAGCCAGACCTGGCAGATTCGATCCATCCCCGCGTACGGCCAGGGATGGAGCACGGCGTTGTAGAGGACGCTGTAGACGGCAACAGTGGCGCCGATCCCAAGCGTGAGTGACAAGATGGCTGTAAGCGAAAAGCCAGGGCTGCGGAAGATCTGCCGCAAAGCGAAGCGGAGATCCTGGAGCAGTGTCTGCATCGGCGTCTCCTGGTAAAAACGAGGCTCGGCTGCGACTTAATCTTGTGCACTTTGACTGCCACTTTGACGGAACCGGCGGACGTAAGAGAATCGTTCAGTTGCTCAAAGCCGCTCGGCGTATGACCTGCAATCGTATCTGTCTCGTCAAATCATGCAATTCGGGATTCGATCCGATCATGCAAGGCAAGTTTTGCAGCTCGGACTTGGCTTCGCGCCTCGCCCCCTCCGCACCATCCAACAGTGTTCGATCCCGTACAGTGCCGTCCACAAACGAACAGCGCAGGATGGTGTATCCCGGCAAGTACAGGCACAACATCCCTGATTGCCTGCTCTCCCACCGTGCATTCGATGTGTTTATAGATTCAGCGAATGTTTGGATGTTATTCTGAGTGGCGAACTCGCGTCGGCGGCCGATGCCTGCTTCGCGGATTTCGACGTTAGTGCTTGGCTACGTCTTCCTGTCGAAGGCCGTATTTTTCCATTCGGTAGATGAGAGTGCGCCGGCTGATATCGAGATAACGCGCGGCCTGCGACTGATTCCAGTCGAATTTTTCGAGCGCTCTGAGCAGAAGCTCGCGTTCGACCGCTTCCAGGCTGATTCCCTCCTCCGGCAATTCGAGCAGAAGCGTTGACTTTTGTGGTGCGCTGGAAGACTCTCGCAGCTCATCGGGAAGATCGTCGTCGGTAATTTGCACGCCGTTCGAGAGCACGAGCATGCGTTCGACGACGTTCTCTAGCTGGCGAATGTTGCCCGGCCAGCGATAGTTCATAAACCGCGCAGCCAGATTAGACGCCATCCGCACGTTTTCCATCCCGTGGCGTTCTTTCGCATTTCGGAAAAGGTGCTCGACCAACTCCGGAATATCCTGCTTGCGTTCGCGCAGAGGCGGAAGATAGAGAGGCACTACGGCCAGACGATAGAAGAGGTCTTCGCGGAAAACCCCGTCTTCGACCATGGCGGAGAGATTGCGATTCGTCGCTGCTACGATTCGCACATTGATCGTCTTCGCCCCCGATGCACCGACGCGCTCGATCTCTCCATGCTGGATGAGGCGCAGCAGCTTCACTTGCGACTCAAGCGGCAGCTCACCAATCTCATCCAGAAAAAGGGTTCCGCCATCGGCTGTTTCGATACGGCCCGGCTTGCTCGCAACGGCTCCGGTAAAGGCGCCGCGCGCAAATCCGAACAGCTCGGCTTCCACCAGGTCTTTAGGAATCGCCGCGCAGTTCACGGTAACGAACGGCTGATTGCGCCGGCGGCTATTGTGATGGATCGCGCGAGCAAGCAGCTCTTTGCCGGTGCCCGTCTCTCCATTGATGAGGACGGTCGAATCGTGCTCTGCCACGCGCGAAGCCATCTCAAGCACGCGCAGCAGACTCTTCGAGTGCCCAATGATGTTTTCAAATCCGTAACGCAGGTCGAGAGCGGAGCGCAGATTGCGCACCTCATCAATCAACTCCTGGCGCTCCATGGCACGATGCACGGCCAGCAGCAGCGCTTCGTAATCGATGGGCTTGGTGATGTAGTCATACGCTCCCAGCCGCATCGCCTGCACAGCTGTATCGATCGAGCCAAACGCGGTGATCATAATGACCGTGGTCTGCACTTCTTCCTGCTTGATGCGGCTCAGCAGCTCAATGCCGTCCATATCGGGCATGCGAAGGTCAGTGATCACCAGCTTCGGGCGATGCTCGACAATCAAGCGGTGCGCCTCGCTGCCGGAGGCTACGAGCTCCACCGAATATCCCGCCTCTGCCAGTTGCATCTGCAGCACCCGGCGCACACTGCTGTCGTCGTCGACGATGAGAATTGAGTTATCTGCCATGACCAATCTCCTGGCAGGTAGGAAGTTCGATTCTGAAGATCGTTCCGCCGCGTGGATTACCGTGAAATGTCAGTGCGCCTCCATGTTGCGCAATGATCATGGAAGAGATTGCGAGGCCAAGTCCAGTGCCTTTAGGCTTGGTGGTGAAGAACGGCTCAAAAATCTTATCGGCCACGTCGATGGAAATGCCGCTCCCGCTGTCCTCCACCTCGATCACAATCTGATTGTCTTTCGCAATCGTTCGAAGATAGATAGACGCGCCTACAGGCGACGCCTCTATGGCATTCAAGACGAGATTGAGCAGCACCTGGCGTAATTGCTCCGGGTCGCAATCGATCTCAGGGCATGGCACGAGCGGAACATGCCGCAAAGTGATCCTGCTCGACTCAGCGGTATGCGATGCCAGCGATACAACCGAAGAGAGCAGCGAATCGGGATCGGTAGCTTGAAGGCGCGGCAAACGGGGCTTGGCAAAGTTCAAAAAGCCGGTGAGAAGCTTGTTCAAACGCTGCGACTCTTTCTGAATAATGTCCAGGCTCTCATCCTGATGCTCTTTGGGTGCTGCGCCGCGCCGCAGAATCCCCGCAGCCCCGGAGATGCTCGCCAGCGGATTGCGGATCTCATGGGCAAGGCTCGCCGCCAGCCGTCCAGTAGCAGAGAGCCGTTCGGCCTGCTTCATCTTGCTGACGTTTTCGCTCAGTTCCAGATAAACCTCTTCCAGCTTGTGGCGCGTCTTCTCCAGGTTGCGCCGGTGCGCGCGCTCGCGGTCAGAGAGGTAGCCCGCGATGAGTCCCGCCGCGGCGAAGATGCTCAGCTCGACGATCTGGTCTTTGGCGTCCATCGGCCATTGCGTCCAGTGCGCGGCAATGAGCGGAGCGTCGATGGCTCCGCCGCACACGGCGGCGATTGCAGCACCTCGCAGGCCAAACAGGATGCCCGCAATCATCAGCGGAAGAAAATTCAGATGGTGCAACACGTTGTGTGCGGAAAGATTGGAGGCCGGGACAATATAGTTCAAAAAAGCGAGTAGCAGCAGCAGCGCAGCAATGAGCATGGCCGCGAGTTTCGCCTTCACCGAAGCTGAGAGCTGCTCCAATCGCATAGGAAAAGAATAGAGGGCGTGGGCCTTCTACGGTAGACGGAATTGCCACACAGGCTCAAAAGCCGTCCCGGGATTTTTCCGCAACCTGAAGCGCGAGTGTACCAAAACGTCCACCTGGACAGGGCCGAGTGTCCCTATTGCAGCAAGCTTTGACCTACCTTGCGCGTAAATTCAGCATTTATGCATTGGCAGCGCACGTGCTTTCCAGTGCGATGTGTATCTGCGGACTCCTCTTTTTTTCTTTGCATTCGTCACATTGCTGACATCGTTTGCTGCCTCGGCGCAGCTTACAGGCGGCCCTCCCCTGGGGCTGATCGACGGGCCGGTCACAGCCGCTCCTGCGCTCCCACTCGACGCGATCGAGGCGCAGGCCGCGGCCAACCGGCCCGCGAAGACGCTCACTGTCGACCAGGCATTGGCGCTGGCGGAACAAAATAGTCCTCTACTTCGACAGGGCCGCGCCACGGTCGATATGGCCCGCGCGCACATCCAGACAGCTCGCGCATATACCAACCCTTCCGTTGATTTTCTTGCAGGACATCAATCAGGGCTCGATGTGCCCACTCCTGGCGTTCCGGGACTGCTGCAACACTATTCGGCCAGCCAGACGATTGAGATTCCAAGCGAGCGCCGCGCGCGCATTCAAGCTGCACAGCTAGGCTACGCGGCGGACCAGCATCAGCTTGCCGGCGTACGGCTCGCAGTGGTAGCCAACGTCAAGCGCGCATTCTATGACGTAATCCGGCGCAAGGAACAGCTTGTGAATGCTCAAGACAATCTCGCTCTGGTGGATGATCTGCGCCGACGGGTTGGAGTGGAAGTCAACGTTGGCGAGAAAGGTAAATTGGAGCTCACACGTGCGGAGGCCGAGCTTGCACGTGCTCATGCTGCGGTGAATAGCGCTGAAATCGAGCTGGCGGCGGCGCGCGCCGTACTGAAGGCTGTCACCGGACTGCCTGCGTCGGAAAATCCCGATGCGGAGGGGGTACTGGCAAACCAGGCGCAGTTGGCGCCTCTCGACGAGTTGCGCCAACACGTGCTGACTACACATCCCGCGCTGGCCGAGTCGACCACGCGCATTGCCCAGGCGCGAGCGGTTGTCAACGACGAACGAGCACGGCGGATTCCGCAGCCCCGTGTGTATGGGGAGTACGAGCATCAACCGGACCTGTCCTTTTTTCGGCTCGGTGTGAGCGTGTCGATTCCACTGTGGGACAAGAGAAAAGGACCAATTGATGAGGCGCGTGCCGATCTATCCCGTACAGAAGCTATCAACCGCGAACGTGAGTTGGAGATTCTCGCCGCACTCGATCGCGCATATGACCAGTACGAGATCAGCAACCAGCAGGTAGAGAGTCTGCAGGCGGGTTCACTGCGTGAGGCTGAAGCCGCGGTCGATGCTGCGCGCTCTGCCTATCGATTCGGTGAGCGCGGCATCGTCGAGGTGCTCGACGCGCAACGTGTTTTGCAGGGAATTCGCACCGACTTACTCGATGCGCTTTATGCACGGCAAACCGCTTTGATCGATCTTGAAGAGCTTGGAGCGACCAATCCATGAAAATAGTTTTCCCACACGCGATGAATGGACTGATTGTCGCCTGTCTCGCTGCCGCCGTGCTGCTTCCACCTATCGGCTGCAAGTCGGCTGCCGGCTCTGACTCAACCAGAACTGCCGTCGCGCCCGATCCGCTTAAGATCGAAATCACGCCGAACCTGAAGCACTCCATTACCGAGGGCAAACCGCAGTGGCAGGAGGTGACCACAGAACAGAAGGTGGCTGCGCGCGTGGAAACGGATGCTTCGCGGCTCGCGCGTATCGGCTCTCCCGTGGATGGACGCATCACAAAAGTTCTCGTGTTCGAGGGCGAGCGCGTGCGGCAGGGTCAGGTGCTGGCTATGCTGCACAGCAATGTTCTTTCTGACACACAGTTCGCGTTTATCAAGGCATTCTCGCAGCAGAAGCTCGCAGAACAGTCCGCGAGCCGGGCGCAGTTGCTGGTGAAGTCGGACGTGATCGGTTCGGCCGAAGTGCAACGCCGCGAAGCTGAGGTACTGCAGACTAGCGCGGAGCTGGCCGCATTGCGCTCGCAGTTGCGCGGACTCGGCATGACCGATGGGGCCATCGAAGAGCTTGAGAATTCGCGCAAGATCAACTCCGACTATCCCATCACTGCATCCATTTCCGGAACTGTGATCGAGCGTAAGGTGACGATCGGCCAGGTTGTGCAGCCAGCCGATCCGGCGTTCCTGGTAGCCGATCTATCGAATGTCTGGCTGGTGGCCGATGTGCCGGAAGAGCAATCGGGATCGCTGTATCCAGGTAAGACGGTCATTGCGACAGTTCCAGCGCTGCCTAATGAGCCCTTCACCGGCACGCTCTCCTTCGTAAGCCCGGTTGTCAATCCCGCGACTCGCACGGTGCAGGCGCGCATGGATTTACCAAATAAAAGCGCCCTTCTTAAACCAGAGATGCTCGCGTCGATGACCTTCCAGAGCCGGCCGCAACGAGGGTTGACGATTCCCTCGACCGCGGTGGTGCGAGAAGAGAACAAGGACAATGTCTTTGTCCAGAGCGGACCGCAGGAATACATGCTGCATGCGGTGGAATTGGGTCCGGAGATTGCCGGCCGGCGCGTTGTTCTTTCGGGGCTCGCGGAAAACCAGCAGATTGTCTTGGATGGCGCATTTCATCTGAACAACGAGCGCAAGCAGAACCTGGTGAGAGGGGCGGAGTAATGCGTTCACTCATTGCAGCGGTTCTTCACCAACGCCTGGTCATCCTTGTTGTTTCGATGATTCTGCTCGCTTTCGGCGCCGATGCCGCGTTGCATCTGTCGATCGATGCCTTCCCTGACGTCACTAACGTTCAGGTGCAGATTGCAACCGAAGCGCCGGGAAAATCTCCCGAAGAAGTCGAGCGGTTTATCACCATTCCTATCGAGATCGGTATGACGGGGATTCCGGGTCTCACCGATATGCGCTCACTCAACAAGCCCGGACTCTCGCTGATCACACTGGTCTTTGAAGACGGCAAGGGCGTTTACTTTGAACGCCAGCTCGTAAGCGAACGCCTTAGCGAGTTGCGCGACAGGATGCCGGAGGGTGTGACTCCAGTGCTGGGCCCGGTAACAAATGCGCTTGGCGAGGTCTACCAGTACACGCTGGAGCGGCCTGACGACGGCAAGCGCGCGCTCACACATGACGAACTGGTAGAACGACGCACCATCGAGGACTGGGTGGTTCGCCCTTTGCTGCGCTCTATTCCCGGCGTTGCCGAGATCAACTCGACGGGCGGATACGTCAAAGAGTATCAGACGCTCGTCGATCCGCAAAAGCTGCGCTACTACGGCCTCACGATTGAAGATGTCTACTCGGCTCTCAAACGAAACAACGCAAATGCAGGCGGCGGCATTCTTCCCGAATATGCAGAACAGTACCTTATTCGCAGCATCGGCCTTATTCATGGCGTCGACGATATTCGCAACATCGTCTTGAAAGAGAGCGCCGGCACGCCCGTCTACATTCGCGATGTAGCAGAGGTGCGCATTGGCAATGAAGTGCGTTACGGCGCGATGGTGAAGGGGGGCTACACCGAGTCCGTAGGCGGCGTGGTGATGATGATCGCCGGAGGCAATGCCAAGGAGGTTGTGAGCCGCGTCAAGCAGCGCGTTGCCGAGATCAACACGAAGGGCATGATTCCTGGCGGCCTGCAGATCGTTCCCTATTACGATCGGTCACGCCTCGTCGATGCGGCGATCCATACGGTAACAGAAGTTCTGGCTGAAGGCATCGTTCTTGTCGTGGTCGTGCTTTTTCTGTATCTCGGTGATCTGCGGTCCAGCCTGATCGTCAGCGCGAATCTCCTGCTTACTCCGCTCATCACGTTTCTGGTAATGAATCATGTCGGGCTTTCGGCGAACCTGATGTCGCTCGGCGGCCTGGCGATCGCGATTGGGCTCATGGTCGATGGATCCGTGGTCGTGGTTGAGAATGTCTTCGCCCGTCTCAGTCACTCCAGCGAAGAAGGCCGACTGCACGTGGTCCGCGATGCTGTTGCGGAAGTGGCGACTCCCGTCATCTTCGGCGTACTAATTATCGTTCTCGTCTTCCTTCCTCTTATGACACTGGAGGGAACAGAAGGCAAGATGTTCGCTCCGCTGGCATATACGATCGCGATTGCACTTCTGCTGTCGCTTGGATTGTCCCTTTCTCTGTCGCCGGCGCTCTCCATGTTCTTTCTCAAGGGCGGGAACGAAAAGGACACATGGCTGGTCGCTCGGCTGCGCAGCCTCTATGACCGCATCCTGGCCGGAGCCATGAAGAACAGGGCTAAAAGCATTACGGCCGTCGTGCTTCTGTTCGCGATTTCCCTCTGTTTGTTCCCGTTTCTGGGAACTGCGTTCATCCCTGAGATGCAGGAGGGTACACTCGGACCGAATGCCGACCGTGTTCCCAACATCTCGCTCGATGAATCGATCAAGATGGAACTGCAGATGCAGCGGCTGATGCGCGACATTCCCGGCGTGGAAAGCGTCGTCTCGCGCCTCGGGCGCGGCGAATCGCCCGCCGATCCAGCCGGACCCAACGAGGCTGACGTGCTGGCCACTCTCACGCCTGTCGACAAGCGGCCACATTCACTTACCCAGGAAAAGATTGCCGACGAGATGCGCAGGCGGCTTGCGACAATTCCCGGCATCAATCTGGTCATGTCGCAACCCATCTCCGACCGCGTCGATGAGATGGTCACAGGCGTTCGCGCTGATATTGCTGTGAAAATTTTCGGTGAAGACCTCGACACGCTGATCGAAAAGGCACAGCAAGTCGCCCAGGTGGCTTCGTCTATTCGCGGCACGCAGGACACACGAGTTGACCGCGTCGGCGGACAGCAGTACCTGACGATTGATATCGATCGCTCTGAAATTGCCCGCTACGGACTGAATGCAGCGGACGTGAATGACACGATCGAGATGGCGATCGCCGGAAAGGCTGCTACTGATATCTATGAAGGCGAACGCCGCGTGCAGGCAATCGTGCGCCTGCCTGCGACCGATCGCTCCAGCGTCGAAGCCATCAAACAGATCATGGTTTCGGCGCCAAGCGGGCCTCGCGTACCACTCGAAGATCTTGCCAAGATCAGCGTTCTTGAAGGACCGGCACAGATCAACCGCGAACAGGGCAAGCGTCGCATCGTGGTGGCCATCAATGTGGCGGATCGTGACCTTGGCAGCTACGTGGCAGAACTGGAGAAGGCGGTGAATACGCGCGTCCCACTGCCGCCAGGCTATTTTGTCGAGTGGGGCGGGCAGTTCCAGAATATGCAGCGCGCACTGCATCACCTGATGATTATTGTGCCGATCACCATTGGAGCGATCTTCTTTCTGCTGTTCCTTCTCTTTCACTCCGTCCGTTTTGCAGCATTGATCATCACTGTTTTGCCTTTCGCATCGATCGGCGGTGTCTTTGGCCTCTTTGTGTCGCGCGAATATCTCTCGGTGCCCGCCTCTGTCGGATTCATCGCCTTGTGGGGTATCGCTGTGCTCAATGGCGTGGTGCTGGTCTCGTATATCCGCAAGCTCAGAGAGCAAGGACTGTCACAAATAGAGGCCGTGATCCGCGGAACACGTATGCGTTTCCGGCCAGTAATGATGACTGCCACGGTCGCCGCGCTCGGCCTTGTGCCGTTCCTGTTCGCGCGCGGGCCTGGCTCGGAGATTCAGCGGCCTCTCGCCATTGTTGTGGTCGGCGGCCTGATCACATCCACATTTCTGACGCTCGTGATCGTTCCTTGCCTGTATGCGATCTTTGAAGGCCAACCGCAGGACATCGCGGATAGAGAGATGGAGCATCATCTGCTCAGCTAGAAACTGCCTCAGGTCCAGCAGGCCCCGACGCAGTGCGACTGATTCGGCCGCTGACTCTGGATCGAATTCCAGCACAAATATTCCCGCAGGGCTTCCCATAGAAGTCCGAGTGGTGTAATATCCTCTCCAATAGAAGTTCGAGGGGAGACACATGCGCAAGAAGGGCGAAACCCAGAGCGAGATGCTCAAGGGCACTTTAGACATGATGATTCTGCGGACGCTTGTGGGCGGCGATGCCCACGGGCACACGATCGCGAAGGTCATCGAGCATACTTCAGAAGATCTTCTGGAGGTGGAACAGGGTTCGCTGTATCCCGCGCTGCATAGGCTCGAGGATCGGAAATGGGTCTCTTCTTACTGGGGCGCAAGCGAAAACAACCGCAAAGCCAAGTTCTACCGGCTGACGGCTGAGGGCCGTAAACAACTGGTGCGCGAGACCAGCCGCTGGCGCCAGATGACCCGCGCTATCGGCCTGGTGATGGGCGAAGAAGGAGGCGCGCAATGAGCTGGCTCAAGTTTCTCCGCCGCCAACGCTCGGACGCCGAGTTGCAGGACGAGCTTGAGGTTTTTCTGGCTGAAGAAACAGCTGACAACGTCGCGCGCGGCATGTCGCTCGGCGAAGCCCGGCGGCAGGCACGAGTAAAGCTGGGCAACACGCAGAAGGTGCGTGAGTCGCTGTGGGCACAGAACTCTCCTTTGGCGCTGACCAAGTTCGGACACGACGTGAAATATGCTCTGCGTACGCTCAGCCGCACGCCTGGATTTTCTCTCATTGCCATTGCCGTGATGGCCCTCTGCATTGGCGCGGCAACTTCGCTGTTCACCATCATGCGCTCGGTGTTGCTGAGGCCGCTTCCGTTTCGAGATCCCGGCCGGCTGGTGGTGGTGTATGAACATTTTCGAGGACGCCTGGCAGGCACCGGGGATTTCAGCTACAACCCGGTTGCTCCAGCAGATTTCTACGACTGGCGCTCGAAGACCAATGGTTTTGAGGACATGGCCGTGATACGTCGCACCGGATACAACCTGACCGGTGAACGGGGCGAATTGCCGGAGGCGGTGCGCGCCGCGGCTTGCTCATGGAATCTGTTTCAGCTGCTGGGAGTGCAGCCTACTTTGGGTCGAGCATTTGCTGAGTCAGAGGATCAGCCCGGCTCCACCGTCGTCATGCTGACCTGGAACGTGTTTCAGAGACGATTTGCGGGTGACGCAGGCATTGTGGGCCGCCAGATTCATCTCAACAGCAAACCCTTCACTGTAGTCGGCGTGTTGCCTTCGTGGTTCACTTATCCCGATGCAAGTATCCAGTTGTGGGTTCCGTATAGAGCAGACACGACGCTGGAATTTTTGCAGCACCATGACTATCACCACAGCCAGGCGATTGCGCGGTTACGACCGGGTGTCAGCTTGGCGAGCGCTCTGGCGCAAGTAGGTGCGCTCCAGTACCAGCTTCATCTGCAGTACCCACGCGATCCTGTGGCCGAAGATGTTGTTTCCCGTTCGCTCAACGAGGATCTCTCCGGAAATGTGAAGAAGCCGCTGAATATCATGCTGTACGCCGTGGGTTGCATGCTGCTGATCGGCTGCCTCAACGTGGCGAATCTGCTGGTTGCACGAGGCGCGGCACGGCAGAAGGAAGTGGCAATTCGTAGCGCACTCGGAGCGCAGCGGACTACCCTGATTCGCGAGCAGATGACGGAGAGTGTGCTGATCTGCGCGGTTGGCGGCCTGAGTGGCATTCTGCTGTCGGTCGTTGCCACGAAGCTAATCGCGCAAAGGTGGAAGGCTCTGCCCACCGCGCAGAGTATCCATATCGATGGCATTGTGATTGGGTTTGCGTGCGTGCTGATGTTTGTAGCTGCGCTGGTTGCCGGCTTGCTGCCTGCGCTCTCTACAACAGGCAAGACCATGATGAAAGCTCTGCAGACCTCCGTGCGCACAGGATCAAGCAATGTTTCGCGCACGGCGCTGCGCAAATCACTGCTTACAGTGGAGATTGGGATTACGGTGGTCCTGCTGGTTGCCGCGGGGCTGCTGCTCAAAAGCTTTATGAAGCTGCACTCAGCCGATGTAGGCTGCGTAACCGAAAACACGCTCACGTTGCAGTACAGCCTGCCGCAAAAGAAATACGACACACCGGAGAAGGTCGATGCATTCAACGAAACATTGCTGCAGCGAGTGAGGAACATGCCCGGCGTTCGCTCCGCTGCATTGGGAAACACCGTTCCGGGAGCGGGATATTGGGGAGACTTCGTCTTCACTGTGAAAGAGCATCCCCCGCTCAAATCGGAGGAAGACTTACCCAGCGCGCTGTCTCGCTGGGCCGATCCTGGGTATTTCAGCGCACTCGGAATTCCGCTCGTCAGTGGCCGGTTCTTTACCAACGACGAACGGGGTGCACGTTCCTATAAGGTGATTGTGAATCGGCAGCTCGTCCGGCAATATTTTCCCGGCGAAGATCCCATCGGCAAGCATTTGCGTGTTCCCGCGCATGCACTTGCTGGCGCACCTGGCGAGTTCGACTATGAGATCGTCGGCGTTGTGGGCGACACGTTATACCAGGTAGGCAAGGAGCCGAAGGCTACGATGTATTTTCCTATCCTCGATGGTTCCCTGCGTGGCGGCATGCTTGCTGTTCACACAGCATCGGAGCCGCTGCAGTTTTCGGTGCCGGTGCAAAAACAGATTGCAGAACTTGATCCTGAGCTTCCGGTTTCGGATGTCCTCACCTTGGACCAAGTGATTGGGAAGTCGCTGATCAATGCGAGATTGAGCGCGACCCTGGTTCTTGCCTTCGCGATTTTGTCGCTGCTTCTGGCGTCGGTGGGATTGTATGGGGTCCTGTCCTACCTAACCACGCAGCGGACCACCGAACTCGGAATCCGTATGGCGCTCGGCGCACAACGAGACCAGCTTTTGCAGTTGATGTTGATCGACGGCCTGCGGCCCGCACTGTTCGGGCTCGGGCTTGGTTTAGCACTGAGCATTGCGGCGACCCGCATCTTTCAATCAATGCTTTTCGGAACGAAACCACTCGACCCAGTGGTCCTGTCCGGGGTAATTGCAACGCTTTTGACGGTTGCGATTCTGGCCTGCCTTGCTCCCGCCTGGCGTGCCTCTCGGCTGGATCCCATGCAAGCGCTGCGGACCGACTAAGGGTGGAACGTGTACGGATTGATGCGAACATAATCCCCGCCGCTTACCAGCACGCGGAGACATCGCCCAACTTGCCCCCGAGCCATTCGTAATGAGAGGCACAACTGGAGTTCCATCTCCATCCTGACGCCCTGCAGAATAGAGCCCGCCGATCTTTGACGACGTATCCAAGTTGCTCGTCACAGCATGTATAAAATCTAGATACAAATCAGGTCAGGTTGTGTCACCCTTTACAACAGCGCCATGCGATCGAAATCCCACGAAGATTTGCGCACTTCGAGCCCGTGGCAGACCACACCTCGGTGGTCCATCACCGTCTTTCTGCTCGCCGTCTTTTTCATCTTCGCCGCGTTCGGATTTGTGTTCGATGGCATGAGCTTGGGCCGCCAGCCCAACCTGCGTTTTGCTTTCTCCGTAGTGATTGTCGGGCTCTTCGCCGTGGGCTATGCAGCCATGGGCATAACCCTTCGCAAACGGTTCTGGATCGGTTTTGTGCCGCTCTTCGTTCTCCAACACATTTGCATGGCGCTGCTGAACATCTGGATGCCCGATGCACCACCATTTGCCCAACTCGATCCGGTACAGCTGAACCGTCTGCACAACCGGCTCATTTTTGACGGCGTGGCTGTGATGGTCGCTATCGCCCTGGGCTATGTCGGCTTTCTCGTAGTGTCGGTTTCTGAAGCACGCCGCCGCATCCGGCTTGAGCTCGAGAAAGCTTCACTTGAGAGTGAATTGGCCGCCGCTCGAGAAATTCAGCGCCTCATGGTGCCCGAAGAGTTGCCGCCTGCTCCCGGCTATGCCATTGAAAGCATCTATCGCCCAGCCGCGCAGGTTGGCGGAGACTTCTTCCAGGTCATCCCGCTCGGCGGCGACCAGACTCTTGTCGTCGTCGGAGACGTTAGCGGCAAGGGGTTAAGCGCCGCCATGATTGTCTCCATGTTGATTGGCATGCTGCACACGATCAGCAGAATCAGCCCGGACCCTGCGCAGATTCTAGCTGAGCTCAACAGCAGGCTCCTCGAGAGCAAACACGGTGGTGGCTTCGTCACCTGCCTGGCAGTGCGCCTCGATCCCTCGGGGCACATTACATTAGCCAATGCGGGCCATCTGTCGCCATGGCTCAATGGGGTCGAGATTGCATTTGTCGGGTCCACGCCGCTTAGCCTTCTCGCCTCAGCCGTCCCGGAGCGAGCCTCTTTAGAGATGCGCGATGGCGATCGTCTCACTCTGATCACCGATGGCGTCGTTGAAGCACGCGACTCGCACGGAGCCCTGTTCGGCTTCGCCCGTACTGAGTCACTTCTGCGTCGTGAAGCGTCCCCACTCGCCCTCGCCGATGCTGCATCTCATCACGGGCAGGACGATGACCTGACCGTGATCTCCATCCTTCGCAAAGTCTGACGCAGCCGGCAATGCAACGATACTCCGCCAAGGCTGTAATTCAACTTCTTGATGCATTTTCTTCCGTTGGATGCAATTTTCCTCTTTTGACCGCTAGAATCGGTGCAGCTTTTTCGCTCGAAAATTGTGCTCCTGAAAATCGAGAGGGATATGACGCGAGAATCCGCTGGCATTGATTCATTGATCAGGAACGTCTTGCTCGTGCTTTTCTTGTTCATCTGGGTGAGCATTCCGTCCGTTGCTTCGCACGATGCGTCCGGATCCTGGCCCACGATTAATCTCGATTCCGGGGGTACCCGCTATTCTCCGCTGGCTCAGATCACGCCTGCCAATGTCCACCATCTCAAGGTCGCATGGATCTACCACATGAAACCGGCGCCAGCCGCGGGTGCCGCTCCGGATAACACGTGGCGTCCCTCTGAAGACCAGCCGCTGGTCGTCGGGAACACGATGTTCGTCGTAACGCCGTATAGCCGCGTGGTCGCACTCGATCCGGCCACCGGAAGAGAGAAATGGGTCTTCGTCATTCCCGGATCAGACCAGGCATCACTGCGTGGAGCGGCATATTGGCCTGGAGACGCATCCGCTGACCCCGCCCTCTTTTTCGGAACAAGTCATGGCTTTCTGTATTCGATCAGTGCGACAACCGGAAAGATAAACACAGCCTTCGGCAACAATGGCGTCGTGAACCTGCGTACTCCCGAGGTGATGAGTACCGGCACGGACAAGCACTACATCCTGCCTTCTCCGCCCGTTATTTACAAGAATCTGGTCATCACTGGCGCAGGCCCTGGCGAAGGGTACGGCGGCACGGGCGGCGGGCTCGGCCCTGCAGGAGACACGCGCGCATGGGATATTCACACTGGAAAGCTTGTATGGACGTTCCATTCCGTGCCGCGTCCTGGCGAAGTAGGTCACGACACGTGGGGCGGCGACAGCTGGAAACAGCGCTCCGGTGTGAACGTCTGGGGATACATGACGGTTGATCAGCAACGGGGCATCGTCTACATGCCTTTTGGCGCTCCGAACTATGACCGAGTAGGAACAGATCGGCCGGGCAACAATCTCTTCGGCACGTCGGTAGTCGCCGCAGATGCTAATACAGGAAAACTGCTCTGGTATTTTCAGGCAGTCCACCATGACATCTGGGACTACGATACCGAGGCGCCTCCCACGCTGATCGATGTCCATCGCGATGGCAAAACAATCCCTGCCGTGGTCATCGTCAACAAAACGGGGCTCATGTTCGTGCTCGATCGGGCCACGGGAAAGCCGCTGTTTCCGGTTGTCGAAAAACCCGTACCTCCCAGCGACGTTCCCGGCGAGCATGCCTCCCCTACGCAGCCCTTTCCCGTGAAGCCTGAACCGCTCGCGCCAATGAAGGTGGAGCTGTACCACGACCTGCCGGAGCACGCGGCGTGGTGCAAAGCGTATGTGGAGGATAATCACATGCTGCTGGCGCAGCAGCCTTACACGCCTCCGGCATTCAATCGCTATTCACTGACCATGCCGGGGACCCACGGCGGTGTGAACTACTCGGGCGGTGCGTTCGATCCCACGCTTGGCCTCTTCATCGTGAATGTCAACAATCTGGGCCAGCCAATGCGTATTGTGCCTGCCGAGATCGGAGGTTTTACCAATGAAGGTCAGTACGCAGGATACGCACGTTTCTGGAATCCCGAAACACGACTTCCCTGCACTGAGCCGCCCTGGGGAGAACTCGTGGCCATCGATGTGAATAGCGGCAACATCGCTTGGCGGTCAACCTTGGGTGTGACCGACAACTTTCCCGCCGGAAGACAAAACACCGGCCGTCCCGGCCTGGGTGGGCCCATCCTCACGGCGGGCGGGCTCACATTTGTCGGAGCCACGGACGATGCGCGCTTCCGGGCCTTCGACACAAAAACAGGACAGGAAATCTGGACCTATCATCTGCCCGCGTCCGCCGAATCGATTCCTATCACTTATACGAACGAACATGGAAAGCAGTTCGTCGCTATTGTCGCAACGGGCGGGGGTTTGCTACGTGCGCCACTGCTCAGCGACGAACTCATCGCATTTACGCTCGATGACGGCGCAGGCGGTGAACCCAATATTGTTCAGGCAAGTCCGAATCCCGCGGGGTCGCAGCCATCGCCTGCACCGTATCCCGCAACGCCCCTAGACCTGGACCCGCAGAGGAAAGCGCTGCTCAGCCGCCAGGCCGCTTTGCTGCCCGCGGGACCAGGCCGCGAAGTCACCATTCGCACCTGCTCCACCTGTCACGGCCTCGACGTTGTGACCAATCAGCATCTGACTCCACAGGAATGGACCAATGTTGTGCAGACCATGTCCGCAAAAGGCGCCGCAGCCACCCCCGACGAATTGAAGTTGATTCAGTCGTATCTTTCCAATGCATTTCCACGATCACATTGACACCGCTCCGCTGAATCCTGTATCCATGGACCTCGTTTCAGCTTCGAATTCAATGCCCGACCAAAATTCCAAGGATGGCAAACGTTGAGAAACCAATCAGGCCTGCAGCATAAGTTCTCCTGGACACTTTACGCATTCATTCTTCTCGTCGTCGCCCCATTACTGACGCTGCTGGCCGCCGGACAGGCGGCAGCTTCGCGTGAATCCCAAGTCCCCAAACCGCCGGGTCAGAATCCGAACGGCATGCATATTTATATCTGGGCAGGGCTGAAATCCCATTTTCCCGGCCAGCACGACTATCCTCAGTTTCTGGCCGACTGGAGCAAGTTGCTCACGGAGCGCGGCGCCGTTGTCGACGGTGCTCTACATGCACCGTCCGCAGCCGACCTTGAGCATACTGACGTCGTGGTTATCTACAAAGGTGATGCCGGATACCTCAGCGATGCAGAGAAGTCCGTCCTTGAAGATTACGTGAAGCGCGGCGGAGGACTGGTCAGCTTGCATGATTCGCTCTGCGGTCCGGATCCGGCCTACTTTGCCACGCTGGTCGGTGGAGGCAAAAAGCACGGCGAGGTCAACTACACCCTCGGAGCGCCGATCCCCTACACAGTTGCGGATCCTGCTGATCCGATCATGAAAGGCATGTCGAATTTCACCATCTACGACGAAGCTTTCTACAGCATGACGTGGGCGCACGATCCCGGTATTCACGCGCTCGCGACAACCGTCATCCCCGGTACGCCAAGCGCGGGCGCTCATAAGGGTGAAGTAGTCCCGCAGATCTGGACCTATGAACATACGGAGGCCGGCGGAAGCCCTGCCCGCGCCTTTGTGTGGATGCAGGGACACGAATACGCCAACTTCGACAATTATCAGATTCAGCAGATGCTGCTGCGCGGCATCGCATGGGCGGCTCATCAGCCCGTAGACACTCTGGTCGACTATGTGCCGCCGCCTTCACCGCGCTCCCAAGCTGGTGCACCGCGCTAGCGTTTCTGCATTTAGCGCGCCGTCCAGCCACCATCGATCAGAATGTCGGTGCCGGTAATGAAGCCTGCGGCATCGGAGCACAAGTAGCAGGCAAGTGCGCCAATCTCCTCCACCTTGCCCCACCGTGCCAAGGGTACGTTGGCCACGATCTGCGCGTTCAGTTCGGGATTATTCATCAGCGGGAGATTCATGTCCGTCCCGGTGGGTCCCGGGCTGATCCCGTTCACAGTGATTCCCTCCGTGGCGAGTTCCAGTGCCAGCGCTCTCGTGAGCCCCAGCAGCGCGGCCTTTGCCGAGCTGTAGGCCGTGCGTCCGGCGATCGAAACATGGCCCATGGTAGAAGTCATATTGATAACCCGACCATATCCCTTGCCCTTCATTCCCGGGACCAAGGCCCGTGACATCAGAAACGTCGAGATCAGGCTCGCGTCGATCACGCTGCGGAACTCTTCCAATGTGAAATCCACCAGATTCTTCCGTATGTTGGTTCCGGCGTTGTTGATCAGGATTTGCGGGCTGCCGAATCGTGTCTTGATCTCCCCGGCCATCCTCGCGACATCGTCCTCGCGCGTCACGTCGCCGACAAATACTTCGGCCACTGCACCACTCGCGGCAATCTCGTCGCGTACCCGCTCCAGGCGTGCACGATCACGCGCTATCAGGGCGAGCTGCGCGCCAGCACCGGCCAACGCTTTTGCCATTGCCTCGCCCAATCCGCGGCTTCCCCCGGTAATGACAGCGGTCCGGCCCTTCAGACTGATCTCCATGGATCGTTTCTCCCCTTCCTAACTGTCTCAGCTCATCGCTGATCTTACAAAAGTGCCGGGTCCGAGCTGAAGGTCGAGATGGAGCCCAGCTGACGCTCTCGATTACGCGCCGCCGACTCGGGGTCAAGGTACAGCCAGCACGCTGCGGAAACAGCCGCCGCTCCTACCATGGAGTAGATCAGCAGATTCCAGCCGGCGAGATCCGTACCGACCCGCTGCAAAATTACTCCACCAATCACGGGCGCGACAAATCCACCCAGGTTGCCCATCATGTTCATCGCCGCCGCAACCGTCGCTGTGTAAGCTCCGCCGATCTCCACGCAGGTGTCCCATGAAATGGGCATCGTCAAATCACTTGCGAAGCTGGCCAAACCCATCACCACCATCGCCGGCACCACCGCGTGGATCCGAGTGCACGCGAACAGCAGGAGAGCCGTCGTAAGAAAGCCGCCAAACGCGATCGCCCGCCTCGGGAGTCGCCGCGATGAAAGGCCGGCCGTCAGCGAGCCGAATCCACCAAACAGAAGCGGCAATACCGAAAGCGCAGCCGCACGCTGGGCCGACTGCCCCCATCCCTCGCGCAAATAGGTCGGCAGCCACGTAATGTAGAAATACCAGACATACGAAAAGCAGAAGTATTGCAGCACCAGCACTGCAACCTGCCTCGTCAGCAACAGCGAAATCCAGCTTCGTCCCGCACCATGCGTCGTGAGGATTCGCGATGCATGGAGCATCTCTCTTTCCGCCGCATTCACACTGCGATGGTTTGCCGGATCGTCTCTGAACCAAGCGAGGAATACGATGCACCACGCTAGGCCCAGCAATGCGAAGCCCACAAAGGCTCGCCGCCAGCCGAACCATGTAATGCACAACAGCGTCAGCGGTGGTGTTGCCGCGCCTCCCCAACGCGTGCATGCCCACATCAGCGATTGTGCCGTCACTCGCTCGCGCGACGGCAACCACGCGCTCAGCATGCGCGTCAGGTTCGGAAAGCATCCCGCCTCACCGGCTCCAAAGAGAAACCGAATGGCCACCAACGAGGCGGCATTCCATGCTGCGCCGGTGAGCGCCGTAAATGCTGACCAGGCCAGCACGATCTGTGTCAGTGCACGCCGCACACCAAGCCCGTCACCCAGCAGTCCCATCGGAATTTCGAACAACGCATAGGCGAGTCCGAACGCGCCGAAGACCAGCCCCATTTGCTGCTTCGAGAGATGCAGATCGTGGGAGATCGGCACGGCCGCGCCCGAGATTGCCACCCGCTGCACGTACGACAGCACAGCAAGCCCAATGGCAAGCAGGACGACGCCATAACGCGCACGGCTCGCCTTCATTGGCCAAGGCTCCACGCGTACAGGCTGTCACCCGCGCCGAAGACGATGTACTGTTTCCCATTCAGCAGATACGTCACGATGCCGCCCGATTCATTCGCATTCAGTTCGTGATGCCAGAGTATCTGACCTTGATCGGCGCTGAAGATAATTACGTTCCTTTGATCGTCGCCGGAGATGAGCAGATTGCTTGCGGTCGTCAGAATGCTCGGCCCCACCGTAGTCGGCGCACTGTTGAGATTTGGATATGCATGCTGCCACACAGCATTTCCAGTAAGCAGGTCGATCGCCTTCAACACGCGTACCTGGCGCCCGATGCCCACGCCTGTACCACCGTAGCCCGAAGGCTTGTCGCTATCGTCGGTCAGGTAGTAGATCGCCTTGCCTTCGACGGAGTTCACATAGACCAACGCGGTCTTCGGGCTGTACGAGGGAGCGGGCCAGTTTGTCGCGTTGACAATATTGATCGAGCCGCCCACCGACGGATCTTTGTCTGGAATCGGAATGGGCTCGCCATTCGGCGAGAGCCCCGACGCATAGTCGAGTGGGACATACGGCTTCACCACCAGGTGCTTACCCGTCACACGGTCCAGGGTCACGAAGAATCCGTTGCGCGCGGCCTGGGACAACAGCTTCTCCGACTTTCCGTTTATCTCGCGATCCAAAAGAATCGGAGCTGTGGTGTTGTCGAAATCGTGCGTGTCATGCGGTGACACCTGGAAGTACCACTTCAGCTTCCCGGTATCCACATCGAGCGCAACAATCGATTCGGTCCACAGATTCGCGCCTGGTCTTCCCTGACCCACAAACACCGGATTCGTGTTTCCAGTCGGCCAGTAAAGCAGGTTGAGCGCTGGATCGTACGTCCCTGGCATCCACGTCATCCCGCCGCCGTGCTCTGATGCGGTCTCGTTCGGCCAGGTCGCCAGCGCCGGGTCTCCTTTGCGCGGCGTCGACCACCACGTCCACTGCAGATCTCCGGTTGAGGGATCGAAAGAATCGAGAAAGCCCGGCATATCCATTGCGTCCCCACCCACTCCGACAATCAAGTGGTTCTTCACAATGAGCGGCGCCGCGGTGGAGAAATACTGTTTTCGCGCGTCGGCGTAATTCTTCTTCCACATCTCCTTTCCCGTATTCGCATCGAGGGCGATCAGCCAGTTATCGGGAGTCTGGAAGAACACGGTGCTCTTCCAGATCGCAACACCACGTTGCCCTATAAGGTGCCCGCCGTGATCCACCCAGTCGTAGTGCCACAATGCGTTACCGGTGCGGGCATCAAGAGCCCACACATGATCCGGAATCGTGATGTACAACACCCCATTCACTTCGAGTGGCGTGCATTTGATGATCGGAACGGGCGCACCGCGCTGCGCTCCCACATTCGAAATACGGTACACCCATTGGAGCGAGAGCCGGTTCACATTGGCAGCGTCTATCTGCGTCAGCGTGCTGTAACGTTCACCGCTATAGTCGCCGTTGAACGTGGTCCAGTTCGTCACCGGCGCTTTGCCGATCAAACCTGGATCAAGCGACACAACCGGCGCGTGAGGGGGCGCGCCCGCAGAAGCCATCATCCCAACTGTTATGCAGAATCCGGCAACCAGCTTCATTTCAGCGTCTCAAGATAAGCCGTTACGTTGTGCATGTCATCGTTTCCCAGTGTCATCACGATCTGCGCATGCGCCGCAAGCGGATCTTGAATCTGCACCTCGACTCCGGGACCGCGATCGATGGTCTTCGTTTCGCCCGATTTCGTTATCAGGCTAAGCTGAAAGTCGCTGATCTGGGTTACCCTTCCGGAAATCGCGCCGCTCGCTGTTTTCACCTCCGCCGTGAGAGCCTCATCGCGTGCCGGCCAAATCCAGTCGCGCTGCAGTTGCTCCGGTGAGCGGTACTTGCCGGCTATGTGCGCAAACCTCTCCTTCGAGTGACAGGCCATACAATGGCTCTCCACGTACGCTTTCCCTTCAGCCACATTGCCAACCAGAATGTTCAGCACGCGGTAGGTCCCGCGATTCGCCACATCCTCCACCTGCAGGTGCAGAAATTCGGCGATGTCCGTGAGCTGTTGTTCCGGCATTGTCGCAAAAGCCGGCATACCCTTTTCCGGTATGCCTTTCCTGAGGAAAGGCGCCAGGTGCTCTCCATGATCATCACCGAGGACCACATCAGAAGTGATGAGGCTCGGCCCGGTAGCTCCCCGAGCCTGTTGCCCATGGCAGAATGCGCAGTTTTGCGCAAATAGCGGAGCACCTCGTTCTGCTGCAGCCTTGTCCGGTTCGGTCCCAAGTCCGAGAAATGCGTGGGTTGCAGCAGCCCTCTGCGCCGGGGTCATAGTTTGATTTCCCTGCTGCGCGCCTTCCTGAACACTCGTCTGCGACCGCTGGGAAGTGGCCACTACGGTCACGCCAAGAACACTTCCGGCAAGCACTGCGGCGCATCGTAAGGAGCGCAATTTACTCTCCTGATTCATCCAGCCCTAACGGATAAGGCGCTCTGTCCACACGCAATGGCTGTCGCCTTCCAGAATATGCTGGCGCATTGGGATTTAGATTCCGTGCCCGGTTCATTCCAAACGTCGACCGCAGTATACAAATCAGCACCGCAGGGAGGCTGATTTCCGGATGCCGCGCAGCTGTTCGTCCACTGATAGCCGGGAACGGTCTGCTCGACCCGTGACACTTAACCTGCTTCGTCCGTGGATCCTACGTCAAAAGTTTGAGCTTACCCTCTACACATTGAAGGATGTGCGTGATTCTATAACGCCTGTACGGTTGTGAGGATCACGCGACGGACCTGAGATCGGCCAAACAGCAGATCGAACTCTTCTTGCGCATCCGGGTCAGGCGTGAATCAAAGCAATGTCCAATTTAGAGAGGTCATCCGATGCCAAGCCCCATCCCGCACCCGCAATATGTCTTTTGCGTCTCCAATAAAACCGCGAGAAGGAATCTCAAGGCCGCGGGCATTCTCGTGAGCGCCATTCTCCTGACGCTGAGTCTCCGAAGCGCCTCGGGTCAAGGCTGCGTTCTTGCACGATCGCCTGAAGATGGAATGCCTACGGGCCAGGGCGGCATTCTCGCACCGGGACACTTCCAGCTCACGATTGGCGAGCGTCACCAATTCTCTTACCAGCATTTTGTCGGCGATGTATACCAAGTCACTCGCCAGCAGGCCCACAATCAGGTTGAAAATCGCATCAACTTGATCACTGCGAACTTGACCTACCAGTGGACGCCGCGCATCAGCGTCGAGGTGGACGCGCCTTTCCTCTTCGCTTCGCGCAAGACCGAAAACTCGCCGATTAAATATCAGGCTTCGGGCGTAGGCGATACGATCTTTGGTTTTAATGCCTGGATTCGTAACCCGAGTCGCTCCCCCAAAACGAACGTCTCGGTCGGACTGGGAATTATGGTGCCCACCGGAAACGACGACGTGACCAACAACGTGAATACGAACACCACCGGAACCGGCGCAGCCACCAACGTTGTAACGCCAGTGGACTACTCCATTCAGCCTGGAAATGGTGGCTGGGGCCTAGTGATGCAATGGGCTGGGTACACGCCAGCGGGAAAGTCGATGATTCTCTATTGGGATGGCGATTACATCGCGACCCAGGGCGGCACCAACGGCGTGCAGCGTGGCGCTACGCTGAGCTCAACGCAGCCCTTGAACAACTACGTCGCCATCTCAGATCAATATCTGGTCGAAGCCGGAGCCCTTCTTCCTGTCTGGCATGAGCACGGAATCGGAGCGACCTTCGGTCCGCGCTGGGAAGGTGTGCCCTCGAGGAATCTCTTCCCCGTCAGCAACGATGGCTTTCGCCGGCCCGGCTTTGCTGTGACACTCGGGCCTGGAATCCAGTACGCACATGGCCCCAACCTGCTGCAAGCCGGCGTCTATAAAGCAGTGCATCGCGATCGTACGACGAGCTATCCCGACTCTGTGTATGGCTCGCACGGCGACGCTGCCTTTGCACAGTACGTTTGGCTTGCCAGCTGGACCCACCGGTTCTAAACAAATCAATTGATAAGGCTCCAGGTCTCGAAATGGGGATCCCTGATGACAGGTCTTCGCCGCAGGGATGCTCTGAGACCTGGAACTGCCACTATGCCTCTGAAACCGAGAAATTGAATCCAATGAAATTTTTACTTCTCATCCTTGCGGTATTGGCCCTCCTGTACATCCCGCAAGCACAAGCCAAACATGCGCCGAACCTTGAACTCACCGATCAGGCGGGAAAGACGCAGAAAATTTCAGACCTGCGCGGATCGATTGCGGTGGTCAATTTCTGGGCCACGTGGTGTGGACCTTGCCGCGAAGAGCTGCCCATGCTCACACACCTGAGCGAGGAATACGGGGGAAAGCGCGTTCGCTTTGTGGCGGTCTCAGCAGATGAGTGGAAGAATCGGGCCGCAGTGGGTAGGTTTGTCACGAACAATCATCTCAACATGGAGATTTGGCTGGGAGCCAACCTCGATATGCTCGAACGCGCCAATCTCGGCAACGAACTCCCCGCAACCTTCATCCTCGACGAACAGGGTGATGTCGTTGCAAGGGTCCTCGGCCAAGCCCGAGAAGAAGACATCCGCAAGCCTCTGGACTGGCTCCTCAGTGGAAAGAATGGCCCTGCTCCCGATGCGATCGTGAAGCATTATTGATCCTATGTCGGCCCAAAACAGAATTCATTGAGGGAACGGGCTCCCATCCACTTAAAGTTTGAGTTCGCTCTCCTACCAAATGAGGGAGACCATCCTCCACTGGGCCATCGATACTCGATGAGAACTTCGTTCAAAGATTGCGGAATCTGGTAGTCCGCTATATACGCAGTAGAGCCGAGCGACAAAAGAACACCTCGGCGCCTTTGCCCGTTTCTCTTCTTTCAGAACGGTCCGGCAACAAACGTCCTTTAGGAGTGCCAACATCCGATGACTCGCAACGTTTTCGTCGTCGTGCTGTATCTGCTGTCCGTCGTTCTCACATCCCAGGCGCAGAGTAACTACGCTGTGATCCGGGGATCGGTCCTCGATCCGCATCATCGCCCTGTCGCCGACGCACACATTCGTGCCACCGCAAAGGATACGGGCGCAGAGCGTGAGGTCACGTCGAACTCCGCCGGTTTATACGAGATTCCTGGTCTGCAGCCCGGAGCTTACGAGCTCACAATCGACGGCGCAGGTTTCAGGCAGGCTACGCAGGCGATCACCCTTGAAGTCGGCCAACAGGCCACACTCGACATTCCGCTTTTAGTCGGCGGCGATAACCAGACCGTTACTGTGGAAAGTGCGGGCGAGCTGCTCAAGACCGAGACGGCCGACGTGGGAGAGGTTGTCGACAAGCGTTCCGTCGACTCACTGCCTCTCAATGGACGGATGCTCATCGATCTGGTGCTCACCGTTCCTGGAGCTCACATTAGCCACGGCGCTGCGACTGGTGACATGAATCCTCTTTATTGGCGCCCCGGCCAGCGCTCGGCGGTGAGCATCGGCGGCAGCCGGCCGAACGCCAACTACTTTCTGCTCGATGGCGCCACCAATACGGACCCCACCTTCAGCACACAGAATCTCAGCGCATCGCCAGACGCGGTTCAGGAGTTTCAAGTGGAAACCGGCAGCTACTCCGCAGATATGGGTGGTGCGGGCGGCGGTCAGATTAATATCATTACGCGTTCTGGTTCCAGCCATTATCACGGGACTGCTTACGAATATCTACGCAACGGCGCCATGGATGCGCACTCCTTCAACCAGATGGGCACATCAAATTTTCTCATCCAGAACAATTTCGGCGCTTCGGCCGGCGGTCCATTACCGCGTGTGGGCAAGACCTTCTTCTTCGTGAACTACGAGGGGCTCCGCCATGTCGAGATGATGACGATGGTCGACACGGTTCCGACAGCTGACGAAGCTGCCGGCGATTTCAGCCAGAGCGGAGTGAACATCTACGATCCCAATACGACGCAGCCTAACCCCAACTACAATCCCAGCCTGCCCATCAGCAAAGCCAATCCTCAATATATTCGCCAGCAATTTTCTTATAACGGCAAGCTGAACGTTATCCCACCCAACCGCCTCACCCAAGCTGCGAGCATCATGCTGGCGAAGTACACGCCGCAGCCCAATACGATGGACATGGGCAGCATGACGATGATGGGCCAGCCCACCGTGGTGGGAGCCGGCAACGATGCCAATAACTATCTTGACATGCGCAAAATGCGCATGAACAACGACCAGGGCACAGTTCGCGTAGACCATAACTTCGCAAACGGTGATCTTATTTTCTTCCGCTACTCAGCCGGAGGCGAACACGGGTTCCATCCTCAAAGTGGCTTGCCAGGTTTTGGCTTTTATCACGATGATCTGTCGCAGAACGGCATTCTCGCCTGGAATCACGTCTTCAATTCCCACCTGCTCAACATGGCCTCCGGCGCCATTTCGCGGCTGGTGATGTTTCATACCACAGAGAGCGCCAACAAGGACAATATCGTTAGCGAACTCGGCATCACCGGCACTGGTTTTGGCGGGCCGGCAGCCTGGGGTGCGCCCTATTTCACCGTGCAAGGTTACTCTCCGTTCGGCGACAGCTATCTCGCGACTCCCATGCACGCCTGGGACACGATTGTCGAAGGGCGCGATTCGCTCAACTGGCAAGTCGGCCGCCACAGCACCAAATTCGGCGGCGCCTACCAGTGGTTCATCTGGCCCATGTGGGGCTTCTTCCAGAATCGTGGCTATTACCAGTACACCAACGGCTATACCACGCAATACGCCCTCAACGATGGCAGCACAGGCTCGTCGCTGGCCAGCTTCCTGCTCGGCCTGCCGGCTGCGCGCCAGGGACAGGCCGGCGTTCCGCAGATGGACCTGCGCCAGTGGTACGCTAATGGCTACGGTCAGGATGCATGGCGGCTTACCCCGACGACCACACTGACTTATGGCCTTCGTTACGAGTTCATGAGTCCGCTCGTCGACATCCGCTATACCAACAGCAATCTCGATCTGAGCAGCGGTGCACCACAGATCTTTGTTGGCGGGCAGAATGGATATCCTCGCGGATTGATGTATCCCAATCACACCAACTTTGCGCCGCGTCTCGGGCTTGCACAGAGTATTCCCTCGCTGGGCGTTGTGGTTCATGTCGCTTACGGCATCTTCTACACGCCGGTGGACATGAATACCTGGTGCAATCAGCGCCATAATGTGCCTTACGTCTTTCCGCTTACTTCGCAGAGCGATCCGTTCATTCCGAGCATCACGTCACTCAACTTTCCTGCTCCTGTGCTCGGCACGAGCGTTGTAAGCTTCACCGCACTTCAACTTCACGCGCCGGCGCAATATATCCAGCAGTGGAGTGTTTCCCTGGAAAAGCAGCTGGGCAGCCACACCACGGTTGAGCTCGGCTATCTCGGAGCCGGCGGGTTCCATCTGCAGCGCTCGCATCTCATCAACAATGCCCAACCCGGTGCCGGCCTCATCCAGCCGCGACGCCCCTATGGGAAGATTGCGTTTGTCGGCAACACCACGTTACCTTCAACTGTTGCGGTGGGCCCGACGTTCAATAGCGATCACCTGACTCCTGTGAGCACCATCAACCTTCTTGAGAACACTTCTCAGAGCTGGTACGACGCGGGCTATATCAACGCGCGCCGCCGTTACAGCAACGGCCTCAGCTTTCTTGCGAATTACACCTTTGCCAAGGCGCTTGAAAATGCTCCTGACTTTCGCTCACCGATGTTTGAATCAGCAATCCCGCAGAATGACAACAACCTCGCCGCAGAGAAAGGACCCGCCTGCGATATACGTCATCGCTTCGCGCTGAGCGGCGTCTATACGACTCACGCATTCGGTTCTGCACATCTTGTTCGGACGCTCACGCGCGATTGGCGAGGATCGATAGTCTATCAGGCGGAGACTGGATTCCCGATGACTATCTCGGTCTTTGGCGACACAGCCAACGCCGGCACGGTTGTCGGCGAGAATCCGATTCGCGCCAATGTGACAGGACAAAAGGTCTTCGGACCCGGTACCCGGAATTCGACCACATGGTTCAATCCCGCCGCATTTGCCGCGCCCCCGGCCTACACCTTTGGCAATGCTGGACGCAATTCCGTCTACGGACCCGGGATGCAGACGATGGATTTGGGGATTGTCCGTGAGTTTCCGATTGCGGAGAAAGCCCGTTTCGAGACCCGCGCGGAGTTCTTCAATGCTCTCAACCACACCAACCTCGGCACGCCGAATCGTTTTGTGAACACAGCCAGCTTCGGCAGCATCACTGAGGTCACAACGCCGGGACGCGAGATCCAGCTGAGCGCACGTGTAAGCTTCTGATTTACCGGTCAGCCCGGGAAGTCTCAGATTCGAACGGCTCTTCCTGGGCAGCACCGAAACCTGCCCGATCCATCCCTCCAACCGCATAGTTCTCTCTGACGCCGGGATCGGCCCAGCCCGAGGTGGGCAGACTTGACAATCCAATTGCGGCGCGCGAATAATTTGTCCCAATCGGAAGCGTTAACGGAAGCGATTGTGACAACGCTAACATTCTCAATGTAGATGGGTATACGGGCAGGTAGACTCTTCTGCATGCCGGCGAGAAATCCTTCTCTATCCATTCACAACATTTCCAGCAGAGTTGGCGCAGTTGCAGTCAATGCGCTTTCACAATCTTGAAAGGTAAGGCGCGCGCGATAGCACCGCCGAGAGTAAAAATGCAGACTGATCCTGAATTGTTTAGCCGTCGTCATTTTCTTCAGTGGACCGCCGCAGGGACCGCAGCGGCTGGCGCTCAGTGGCTGCTTCCTGCGGCCGATTCGCAAGAGAAGCCCGCCGCAGATGGCGAGCGCCGCGCGCCGGAACAGACTGTCGTTTTGCGGAGCCCGGAACTTGAAGTCACGCTTGATGCCGCGAGCGGTTTGCCCTGGAAGTACCGGCTCATCGCCAACGGGGCAACTCTCCGCGGAGAAGATTTCGGCGAGCCCATCGGCGCTACTCTATGCCGCACCGAACCATGGAACTTTCAGACAAAGCCAATCGCACCCGAGAGCCGTCATGCGACCAAAACAACGGCTACCTTTCGCTTCGCCGCCACGTTTGGCAGTAGTCCGGCCGTTCGTTTCTCGCTGCACTATCGACTCAATGGAGCCACGCTGCTGGTAGAGATGGATGCCATCGAAGAGACCGCTCCCTTCCAGCTGATTGAGGTGGCCCTCCCGACTTTGCTGACGGTGCGGGAATCTGACGAGGGAGCGTGGCTCGCTCATGGCGATGAGGGTGGAAGCCACGCCATGCTCACTCAGGCACACGCGGGCAGTCTGCCGCTCAATCGATTCTGGGGAAAAGTGCTGGGAACGTTGCCTATCGTGATGGTCGGCACTGCACAAGCACTATGCGTTCAGGAAACCACTTCTTATATGGACGGTGCTTCGCTGGCGGTGAGAGGCAATGCCGGAAATCGCCGCGCAGCGATGGGCACGTTCAAAGTGCATCGAGTCAACGGCAGCGCCTGTTACGACTTGAATCTCGAGCACGGCGCTCCGCTCAACTGCGGTAATCAAAGCACTCCAAATCTGTTAGTGGAGCAACCCTCTTCTTGCCGGCTCGATTTTCTGACGGTCACCGGAGATCCAGCCAAAGCATGGATTAAGGCTGGGCAACTGGTCCGTAAGCGCATGCCTGCCATTCCGACACATTTCTATGATGACAAGTATGTCTACGGCATCCGTTGTGATGAGCCGCTCTTCCCTGTTCCGGCCGCGACATTCGAACAGTGTCATGAAGTCGTTAGCCGCGTGGCAGCCCTGACCGATAACGCACCGCAGATCGTGCATCTCTGGGGTTGGCAATTCCGTGGGAAAGACACCGGATATCCTGCGGTGAATGTCGTCAACGAGCGCATCGGCGGATACGACGGCATGATGCGCTTGATGGCGCAAGGCGAGTCTCTCAACGCCACTATCACGCTCTCTGACAATTATGACGATGCTTATCGCAGCAGCCCGGCGTGGGATGAAGCGATCATCGCCCGGCGGCCCGATGGTCAGTTGTGGAAGAGCCGCGCATGGACCGGAGAAGAGTCCTACATCCTGGGATTGGCGAAATACATGGCTGGCCCCGGTGCGGAGCGTGTCCGCTATACGTGTGAGCGCTACCGTCTCCGTCATACCACGCACGTCGACGTGCTCTCTTACTACGCGATTCGCAATGATTGGGACCCCGCGCATCCCGCCAGTGGCATCCGCGATCTGCTCGAAGGGCGTTACAAGGTTCTGCATGATTTTGCGCAGCACGACGTGGACGTCAGTTCTGAAGCGCTTCGTTATCCCATGATCGGTCACATCAGCTGCTACTGGTATCTCACAGGGCCTGCAGCCTGCCCGTTTGGAGGTACGCCGATTCCACTTGTTCCCCTGATCTACGGCAACAGTGCAGTATGGGGACTCTCGGGCGCTGGTGCGCGCGGCGATGCAGCGACAGTGAGGATTCTCGAACGCTTCTACGGCGCCTGTCCGCACAGCATTCTCCGAGCCGACAGCGATTCAGTGGTCTTTCTCGACGCATTCTATCTCGGCATGGTTCCCTTCTTCATCCTGCGCGGCCGTGCTTTACAGGATTTCGAGCGCCTTGGCGGTCAAACGCGGATGCATCTCGAGGGAGACGTCCTCGTCGAGAGCAACCTCGAAGCGAAGACGATCCACATCAGCCTCGGCGGCAAAGAGGTCCTGCGCGACGATGCCGTCTTTTGTCCGATTGGCAAGGGAAAAATCGCCTGTTACTCCGTCACGCCGCGCACCGTCACCGTAGCGCTGCCCGCAGGCTGGAAGCCAGCCGAGGTAACGGCCGTCGCCTTATATGCAGATCGGCGCGAGCCGGTGTCCATCACACCGCACGGCGCAACCATCGAGGTAGCACTTGAGGCGCGCCGCCCTGTGATGATTTATCCGAATCGAGGCGCGGCAAAGCTCGGATAGAAAATTGACCGGGCTCAACCCGTCGACGTTCGAGACTCTTACGCCTTCGGTTCGCAAGTCATCGCATTCGCAAGAGAGGAAATGTCGATGCAACTTGTTTGGCGGGAGAGGCGTGACGAAGCGGAAAGTCCAGCTCGAAGCCGACCTGTCCGCCAACCCTGGGGCTGGCAATGTGACTGCCGCCAAGGGCAGCAAAGGTGACGGCGAGATGGCTATTGAGCTGGTACCAGCCTCCCGCGAGACCCTGCAATTGATCTTTGCCTAATCCGCTGTTGTCTGCGATCGCGCCGTAAGCCTCTGTGCCTAGAGTCAGACGCGGATTGAACTCATGCAACAGGGAGAGACCTCCGGTAAAAACATGACCGCGCGTGGTCTGGATACCTAGAACGCCCGTGCTGGTGTTGCCGGCGAACAGAAATCCGAAATTGGCGGTGAGCGTGGTCTTCTCAGTGAGCGGTTCTTGTGCGATGGAATTGAGCCAGTAATCGGTCAGACCAGACCCAAGTTCCTGACTCGTATCTCCGGTGGGAAATTCAATGTACAGGCTCGCGGAGAGAGCGGGAACGCTCAGTGGACGGGCAGACTTGTGAAAGTTCCACTTGATACCCATGTCGGTATCGCCCGGCCCGTCGGAGGTCTGCGCCCCCGACGCGCGGAAGATGGAAAGATACGGTGCATCAACATCGAGCTCTAGATTGTGGGGCAGCCCATAGTTCGCCTTGTAATTGAAAGTGTTCTGGCGGAGGTCGGGGAACTGGGCCGATTGGAGACCATCGAACTCGTTGAAAAACTCAAAATGCAGAGTGCCTTCGTCGGTCACGTCGGCATTGTCCGTATAGAAAGGCATCTGCGCCACGACGGTCCGCCCGCCGCATAAAACGCAGCAAAGCAGAATGACGATTTGAAATCGTAAGCGCATGGAGAGACACTCTCACTTTAATTGAATGGCGCGTACCGAACAGATGAATGGAGTGTAAAAGAGCCTATTTGCCTTTGCACATGGATGAACAATAAGGCGATCCCGGATGAGACCGGCGAAGTTCAGGAATGAATGGGAGATCGGGCCGTATCGGCCTCTCGCTGTCTCTGCTTCGACCTGATGTATACTGTCCCTTCCCGAGACCTGCACATCTCTGCATACCTGAGGTCATCCCCCATGATCGAAGCCAAGCTGCTTGTTGGACGATTTCTCACCATCACACCCACGCCCAGCCGTGCCGTGACCGGCAACCCGCCGGCTTTTATCAACGTCGTCTGCCCGCCCTTGCAGATTCAGGAGTCGCACCGCAAGGTCTGGCATAAATCAGGTATACGTGAAAGCAACGTCCTAGCGGGCACGAATCCGAATAAACTCCATCGGAACTTCAAGTGGCTGCCATGGTACAAGGGAGACATCTCTGAAACCGATCTGACTATGGATGTTCTGACCGGCCCCATGTCTGGCTGCATTCTGGTCTCATATCTCGATGTGACTGGCGCGCTCAAGGCAGGTCACATCGGCACCGTCGACAACGCTGTGCCTAACCACGTCAACATCAATAACAACGTAAAAGCCGTGTGGAATGCGTTCGCCAATCTTCCTGCGTCTACAGTGCTCGGAGGCTTCAACCCTGTGGCCAACACCGTGCCGGCACATCCGCCCGCACAGCCCGGAGACACCTGGGGACAGACTTGGGGACTATTCACCACAAACGGTCTCTACTACGCGGTGCAGGTGTGGCAACAGGCGGGTAACGCCAATAGCTATCGCATCGCGGCCGTTCATCAAGTGGCGTCGCTTACCCAGGTTCAGTTACAGAACCTCTAGTGCCTCAGAGCATTTGCTTTTGCTTCGACTTTGGTGCCAGCGACGCGGCGGCGTGGCCTATCCCATGCGCTTCCAGGCAATCACGTCGTAGCTCGTCGCGCCTTCCATATTGCCGCGATCACCAGCCCAGCTGAGGCGCAATGATCTGTCGCCATCGCGCAAAGTGAACGGCAGCGAGCCATCACCATAGACACGAGCTGTCAGGCGACGCGTCTCGGGTGCGTCGACGTGTAGTCCCACTTCCGCCCACGGAACAATGCTTCCGCTCTTTACATATACGGGAATCTTCTCTGTCGATGCGGCAATCGTCAGGTCCGATCCATCGCCGACTGCTTCGCCCGTCCAGAAATCGTGCCATTGCCCCTTTGGCAATACGACGGTACGCTCCGGCTCGCCGGCGAACAGCGGCGCAACCATCATGCGATCACCGACCATGAACTGATCATCGACGCGATAAAGCCGCGACTCCTTCGGCGCGTCGAGCACGAGCGCGCGGAAGGGCGGCGTGCCATCCGCTGCATAACGCTGGAAAGCCGCGATGAGATATGGCACCAGAGACATGCGCCAGCCAATGATCTCTCGGCAGCGAGCTTCCAGCTTTTCCCAGTCCTCGATGAGTTGATCCGCATTGTTTAACTTGCGATTGAGTTGCTTCCAAGGCGGATTCTTAATGTACCAGCCGTTAACCATCGCAATCGGAGAAAACATTACGCTTTGCAGACGGCGGATGAGATCTTCCTCGCTAACGGCATCACGCACTTCCGGACACCAGAGCAAACCGCTGAATCCAGAATTGACGAGCGCGCGGATGTAATCGCGATGGGCATATAAATCGCTGTAAAGCACAAACGGATAAGGAGCGGCGATCGCTCCACTCGAGCGAACGAGATTGTAGGTTGCTTGGCCGCGCTTGCGGTACTCGTTCCAGATGGCCATCTGATAGTACAGGCCGAAGACGTTGTGCATCTGCTCGCCGTCCACGCCCGAAGGAAACGTACTGCACTCAGGAAATGACCAGCCGCCCGTATAGTCGGAGTTATCGCACTCGTCGAGCTTGAAACCGCTCACACCGGCGTCGAGAAAAGTCTTTGCGTGGTAGGCGCCGAAGGCTGCTCGCGCGGCTTCTCCGGCAAAGTCAGGAACCAAGCCTCCCCACACACCGTAGTCTCCAGAATGCGGCTCGATCGCAGAGAACAGAGGTGAAGCAGGATGGGTGTAAGCATGCTCCCACAAGTTGATTTTGTAGTTCTTCTCTCCAGCCTCCCGCACAAATCCTGTCGGATCAGGAAAGCGCCCTTTGTCCCACGCAAATGTGCACGAGTATGCGTGCGTTTGCCATCCCGGCTCGAGGCCGATCACATCGCAAGGTATTTTGCGATCGCGGAACTCGTCGGCCAATGCAAGCGTGGACTGTTGGGTTCCACGCGCGTCCATTCGATACCAAAAACCAAGGCCCCATTCCGGAGGATTCACGCCGCCGCCAGAGAAAACGTTATAGCGCCGCACCGCATCGAGCATCTCCGGGCCCGCAAACAAATACACATCTACTCCCGCCGCATGAGGAACTTCGATGGTGACCTTGCCAACATCGCCGTCTTGGATGTTATGCGTGTAATTTGGATCGAAGCCGGCGCTGCTCACGGATTCCACCGCGTGCGCTGGCTTCGGGCGCGCGTCGCCGAAAAAGAACGTCGCGTAACGCGCTGTATCCACCAGGATACCGATGCCTTCGGTGGTCACATAGAAAGGCACGGGAGCGTGCGAGTCCCCTGTGTCGAACTTCGGATCAGCATTGACTCGCACAACTTTTTTCTTGCCGCGCTGCGCGAATGACAAGAGCTGCAGTCCCATTCCGAAGATCTGCTCGTTCGGCCGCAGAGGCAATTCCGCGATGCATCCCCGCGAGGTGCGCTTGCCTCGGAGGGCGGGCAAAGGGGCTGCATCCACCTTGGGCAGTTTTGAAAAGGCCTCGGTCTGCACTGGAACCAGGCGACCGACGACGGGACTAAAGCGTTCCGGAGTGCCAATCGTTGCCTTCCACACGCCCGGATGAACTTGCTTCCAGTTCGCGGAGGTCGATTCCGCGGCTTGCGATTCCGCGCGCACCAGGCCACTCAGCCCGGTTATTGTCCCCGCGGCTGCGAGCCCCTTGGCAAGGCTACGCCGTGAAATCTTCGTCAACCGATCAGCACTCATCCGTCCCCATCCGTCACCTCTCGCTGTTCACACCTGTAGCCCTGGATCTCAGAGACCGGTCCCCACTGTTTAGCATTCTAGTGTGGCGATTGGCTCCGTATCCAGAGTGATTGACGTTAGTCGCACACCAGGAGTCGGAGGTCAGTCATATCTCGCACCAATTGCGCAACTCAATGACGATGTTCGGAACAACTATGCAGCGATTTCGATTACAGGAGGTGAGGCATCCGGCCTCGCCGTTAAGACGAGGCCGGATGGATGGCGATAAGTTACCAGCTCAGGCGGCCATCGATCTGGATATAGCGATTGCCCTTGTTGCCATTGCCCGATGTGCCCAGCTGATATACGCCGAAGAACCCGTCGGAGGTCGAGGTATCAAACGCCGAGGATGTCTGTTGGATGTGGTTCAACGCGTTGAACGCATCGATCCTCATCTGGAACGCCATCCCCTCACGGATTTTGAAGTTCTTGCTGGCATTCATATCGAGCTGGTTATTGGGTCCATAACGAACGCCGGTGTAAACAATATTCGGAATCGCCCCGAAGTTGCCGACCTTGATGTAGTTCGGCGTCGAGCAGAGTCCCGCGTTCACCAGGGCCTGCGACTGCCCGGTCCACACAATCGCGCCAGTATTGGGATCCGTTGTGGCGACGCACGGCTTCAAGCGTTGGATGTAGGAGTTTGCGCTGGCCCCTTGCAGATTGGGGAACCACGGGTTTGAGTTGCCGGACCAGTATCTCTTACGCGGAAGAAGATTGCCGCCGTTGGCCTTCATGTCGACGATCCATGAGCTGCCGGGATTGTTTGCGCTGGTCAGACTAATCGGCAGACCGCTCTGGTAAAGATAGATTGCGCCGGTCTGCCATCCGCCTACGGCAAGATCAAGCCAACGCGGGATGTCCGGAAAGAAGCCCCTGCCCTGCGCAATGGGAAGTTGATAGACCGCGGCAACAGCCAGCCGCTGCGGATCGTCAGTGCTCGAGATACTACGTGTGGGGATGCGGTTGATGGCATCGACGTAGCCGCCTGAGGTCATAGCCTTCGAGTATCCATATGTCACGTGGGTCGTGAGGCCGTGCGAGGTACGATGATCGTAGATCACCTCGATGGCGTTATACCAGCTCTTGGCGCCGTTCAACCGGTTCTCAGTGATTCCTTGGAAGATCGGAAATGGCCGAGTGAAATTGATGGTTTGGATGGTGGTGTTGGTGTAGTAGGCTCCGGATCCCGCAAAAGCTGCCACCTGATAGAACGGATTCTTTACAAAACCAACGCTGGTGCCCGCTGCTGGTGTGCTGCCGTAAGCCTGCGTGCAGTTCAGCCCGTTGCCTCCGCGCAACGGATCGCAAGCGGCCTGGGCCGCGGAGCTGATGTGGTTGATATCGTCGGAGTACGTCATGCTGTATGCGCGCGTGCCGGCGTAAGAAATTTCGATCGTATCCTTCGCAGTGAGCTGGCGCTCGATGCCAAACGAAGATTCCAGTACTTCGCCGGGATGGTAGTTCAGATTCTCGAAGGACAGTCCCTGACCGGCGTTGGTTGCCAGGCAAGCGACTTTGTTGCCCCCACAATTGCCTGTAGCTGTCTGGAACGTGGGGAATGGATTCGCCATATTTCCTGATGGATTGATCAAGCTGGCGGAACCCTGCGTAGATGGGGTGTACCCGTTGTAGTTCGTCGAGGTCGCGTAGCCGTATTGGTTCGGCTGATTCTGGTTACCCGTGGCCTGGTCATTAAACATCAGACCCAATCCGCCGCGGATGACCGTCTTGGGGTTGTAGGTGTATGCAAATCCTGCGCGCGGCCCAAACTGCCACCAGACCTTGTGGTATTCCCACTCGGGATTGCCGCCTACACCCGCCCATGTTGGGCCGCCAAGCAACGCCCCGTTGATCGGGAGACCACTTGTATTGACCAAGCTGCTGATGGGGTTCACGTCTGTCAAATCGAAGCCGGAATTCAGGCGGTTGAAGCGATCTTTGAGGCCCGAGCCGGGATCCTCCCAACGCACGCCGAGATTCAGCGTCAGCTTGCTGTTGTACTTCCAATCGTCTTGAAAGTAGAGCGCTCCGTAATGCGATGAGAAGTAGTTGCTTGCGGCCGCGATAGCGTTGGTTGCATTGCCGCTCGCGGGATTGCCACCCTGCGTGTTGTCCCACGTGCCCAGCAGCATGGAGGCGATGGAGTTGCCGCTGTAGTTATTCGTGTATCCGGTATTGCTGCGGATTCCCACGGCGCCGCCGGTTACGTTGAAGTCCCATTGCTGGGTCCAGGCATTGCTGATGTACAGGTTCACGCCGTTGTTGTTCGAGCTCTTCTGGCTGTACTGCTGAAACCGAGCCTCGCCGCCGAAATGCATCACATGGTTGCCGCGAGTCCAGTTCACAATATCGAGAAGCTGGAGTTCGTCGTCACCGCGATAGAGAACGGTTTGTGAGCCGAGCGTGTTGAAGTTGGATATGACCGTGTTAGGAAACCGGTTGAAGTAAGTCGAATTGGCTGCCGCAATGTTCGCGGAGAAGCCGAGATTCGTCGGGTTGTATCCGTTCGACGGCCCTGTCGAATCGCTCTCGAGCGCAGTCGTAATCAGACCGCGGATTGAGTTGATCAGGTTAGGACTGAAGGTGTGCGTCCAACTCGTGCTGAGGCTGGGATAGCGATAGTCCGTACCGTTGTAGTGCGCGATATTCGCCGCCTCGTTGATCCCAGGATGGGCCGCATTGACGTTGTTGCGCGGAAAAGCGCTATTCGATTGGCCATAGTACTTCCAGAGCTTGGCCGTTACGTCGAAGGAATCTTTTGGGCCTACGTTTTGGTCCACCTTCACCAGATAAGTCTTGTTGTCAGTGTTTCCGGGCGCCACGCCAACGTAGTTACCGGCAAATGGATTTGCAGTGCTCGGAGTAGGAGCCAGATTCGGTGCGGGATACCAGGAAAGAATGGCCTGAGCGACTGGATTGAGCCGGTTGGATGGGATCACGTTGATCGGACCAGTCTGCACAGGATTACCTTGCGGGCCGGGAGCCGCGCCGGGGCCGAATCCGAACTGATAGCGGCAAACATGCGGGTGGCCGCTTGCGTAGGATCCATTGTCGGTGTTGTTGGCGGTACAGGCTGCCTCTGTCGTTGGGTCATAGATGGCGCCGTTATAGGCGCTTCCGTTGACCGTCGTTCCAACCAGCGCGCTGAAGTCTCCATTCATCATCGCCTGCGTCGGAACACTGACCGCTGAAGGAGTACCCGTGCCGTGATTGTTGAGATCCTCGTAAAGGATCGTGAAGAATGTCTGCCGGTTGCCGCGCCAGAGTTTGGGCACAATCACCGGGCCATCCAGTTCGAAACCGTACTGGTTTTGGGTGCTGGCGCCTTTGTTGAATGCAGGCAGCGGCCCCTTGACCACGATGTTCGCATCGTTTGTTGAGCTGTTGGCATTCAGAAACGCGCGCTGCAGGTTCTCCCAAGCTGCGCCATGCAGCTTCTTGGTTCCGGTCTTCAACGTCATGTCGATCTGCCCGCCCGGAGAGCGACCAGCAGCGGCATCGTAGGCATTATCGGTGATCTTGAATTCTTGAAGCGCTTCAACTGGCGGCGCCCACGTATAGTGCTCGGGACCGGTCTCGCTCTGGTTGGTCACGCCGTCGATATTGAACTCGACGCTAGCACCGTGAATGCCAAAAGACTGGGCGCTTTGGTTGCCGGGTGCGGTTCCAGTCGTTGTGCTCATGAATCCCGGGGCAAGATAAGCGAAGTTGAAAGTATTGCCCGCATTCGTCGGCAGTTCCTCGATGCTTTTGTTTTCAAGCAGCAGGCCACGGTCAGCTTTCTCATAGTCGAGCACCGTATCTGAAGCATTCACGGTTATGGTCTGAGAAACCGATCCCGGCGTGAGCGAGAAATTGACGCCGAGCGTCTGGTCCGTCACCAGCGTGAGATTCGTCTTGATGGCTACCGCAAAACCTTTTGCCTCTACCCGGATGTCGTAAGTCCCAGGGGTGAGAAATGGAACCGACCAGTTGCCGGTAGATGTGGTCACAGCGATCTTGTCCACGGCCGTTCCATCGTTGTGCACCGTCACGGTAGCATTCACGATCGCAGCGCCGGTTGCATCGGTTACCAGGCCGGTGAAACCCTGCGTCGATTGCGCGCGGACGCCAGTGCAAAGCATGAATGGAAAGAGCAAGGCGACCGCGATCGCGCCAAGCAGTCTGAGATATTGCGAGAAGATTTTTCTTTCGCCACGCTCGTTTTCCTGCGTCTTTGCCATGCTCGTTTTCCGCGTCAATTCCGCGGCAAATCTGTTTTGTCGAATCATTGCTAGCCTCCTGATAAAACGTGCTCATCACAAATCGAGCTGAAATTCTCGAGCCGTCACTGCACTGCTCGGGCTTTTTTCTACTTGCCCGGAACCTGTGATTCCTTGACCGCGGACAACTCTCCGCCGCCGAAAAGTTGCTGTCAACGTTCTGAACTGTTCAGGGCCTTGCGTACGTGGAAGGCCATCAAACAGCCCCGGTTAAGCCGCTCCGTTACGATCCCGTTAAGGCTGGATCGACTGCTGAAAGCGTTTGCACAATGGCGGATGAAAAACAGATGTAATTCGTATTGATGGCGTAAACCTCGTTTCCGATGGAGTGAGTCATTGCTTGCGGCAGCCAACCGGTTCCACCTCAGGCCCAGTTGCAAGGCTTACCGATTTCAATGCGGCGTTCTTCCCTGAATCTGTTTCGTCCGGCCAGGCGGGATTCGGTTCGGTTGCCATGTGGAAGACCAGCGTTCCGCCAGAGGCGATCTCCGCATGCGTCAGCCAGAACCGTCTGAGCGGTTTTCCGTTGAGCGTGGCCGACTGGATGTAGATGTCCTGCGCTGAACTCCGCTGAGCGACAATGTGGAAGACCCTGCCGTTGGGCAGATGGATCTTTGCGTCCGGAAAGAGCGGCGTCCCGATCGCGTAGCGCGGAATTCCCGGCGTCACCTGATAGAACCCCAGAGCGCTCAAGATGTACCAGGCCGACATCTGTCCGGCATCGTCATTGCCGATGAGTCCGCCGGGCTCGTCTTTGTAGCCGGCCGCCCGTTCGTTCGCGACGTGTTGCTGTGTCTTGAATGCCGCGCCTGCGTAGTCGTACAGATAAGCGATGTGATGGCTGGGCTCATTGCCCTGGTTATAGAGATTTTTCTGGAAGAGCTCGTCGAGTTTCGCAATGAATCCGCAACGCCCGTGCTCGAGAGCGATCAGTCCGGGAATATCCTGCGGCACATAAAACGTGAATTGAAAGGGCAGACCCTCGGTAATATACGAGGCCGGCTGTGTGGGATCGAACGGCTTAGCCCAGCTTCCATCGGCATGACGGCCTCTGGCAAATCCCGACACTGGGTCAATCACGTTGCGATAGTTCTGCGCGCGCTTGCGAAAGAGTTCAGCGTCATTTGTCTTGCCCAGGGCTGCAGCCATCTGTGCCAGGACAAAATCGTCATACGCGTAGTCCAGCGTGCGTGAAACCTGCTCGTTGTGATGGGGTGATGGAGCTCCAGGCACGCTGTCTTCGAGCGGGATATAGCCATATTTCAGATAGGATCCCAGCGCACGGCGCCCTTTACCATCGAGATACTCGGCTTCGGATGGGGACACGAGCGCATTTTTTCGCATCAGGCGATACGCCTCTTGGATGTCGAAGCCGCGAATCCCCTTCAGATACGCATCGCCAATGATCGCAACTGCGTGATCCCCGTCCATCTCGGCCGTATAACTATTCCAGGCGGGGAAATCGGGGAGAAAGCCTCCCTGTTCTCCTTTCGCGATGAGCGATTGGATCATGTCGGTATCCCGCCGCGGATCGATGATCGTGAAGAGAGGATGGACCGCGCGAAAGGTATCCCAGATGGAAAAATCGTCGTAGTACGTGAAGCCTGAGGCGACTTCGGTAGACTGCCCGCCGCCGAAACGTGGATAGGTTCCGCTTGCGTCGCTAAAGATACGCGGCAACTGAAACGCGTGATACATCGCGGTGTAGAAGATGCGGCGATCAGTGCTGTTGCCTGTTACTTCAATGGAGCCAAGTGCCCTATCCCATGCTGCGTGGCTTGCCTGCTCGACTTTTTCAAACTCCCATGTCGGAATCTCCGCGCGAAGATTCTTCCGCGCCTCATCGACGCTCACGAAGGAGGTTCCCACGCGAGCCAAGACGGCCTCGCCCGGCTTCACGTCGAAGGTGACATAGCTGCCGGAAGGGCTGGCATCAGATACCTGCTGTAGATTGCCGGGGCGAACCTGCGAACCTGACCACGTGCCGCCAACATGGAAAGGATGATCAAACTCCACGACCACGTAGCCGCTGAACCCGGTGAGTTTTCCCTGCCCTGCGTAGAGACGGCGCACTCGGCTCGAACCGGCAATTTCCTTGCGAGCCGCGTCGACTGTCAGCTCGCCATCGCCTTGCCGGGCGTTGTTTTGGACATCGATCCAAGCCGCCCCGCCGTCGTGAAAAATAAAACGCAGCATGCCACAACGCGTTGTTCCTGTAGCAGAGACCGACACACGAAGATCGGGGAGCTCCACCTGGTAGAAATACGGAGTAGCGCGTTCAGCACTGTGCGTAAAGCTCGAAGACGGCGCGATATCTTTCAACACAAATTGGCCCGAACCGGCCAACAGCTGAAAGCTTCCGTAGTCCTGCATGGCGGACCCGCTTGGAAAATGGCTGCCGCGAATGCCGCGAAATTGAGAATTCGCGTCGTAGTACGGAGCCACGCCCTTCTTCTCAGAGTCCTGTGTCGCGGGAGTCCACTGCGTCATCCCGAAGGGCACACCCACGCCGGGATAGGTCTGGCCTTCGGCGGATGTTCCAACCAAAGGATTCACCAGGTCAGCGAGGCTTTGCGCCCGAACTATCGGCGACAAGAGAAGAACGATGACAACGTGCCGAAGAAGGGCGGGCCTCATCTGAAGATTTCTTTCCGGATCATGCGAGATCTTTATGCCGGACACCAATCTCTTTCCGCCTGAAGGGCCTGTCAACGTTCTGAACGGTTCGGCGATCAATTCAGGCTCAAGTAGTTGATCTTGGACTGCTTATATGTACACGTTACGATTCGGTTAAGGCGTGCTAGAATTCGGGCGTACCTCGCAAAACGAGTGTCTATGGGAATCGCTCCCAATCACGAGAAGGCAGCCCGCCTCAATCCCGAGCGCGTGGCTGTGGTCAAAGCCGAACTTGGCTCCATTCTGAAGAGCAGCTATTTTTCGGGGAGCAAAAGGTGCCAGGACTTCCTGGAGTTCATCGTTCACCAGGCGCTTGACGGCAACTATGAGTACCTGACCGAACGCTTTCTCGGTGCGGAGCTTTTCGGCAGGCCGATCAACTACGAGACGGGAACCGATTCCATTGTCCGGGTGAGAGCTAACGATGTACGCCGGAGACTGGCTCAGTATTATGGGGACGGCCAGGGCGGGTCGCAGATCGTCATTGAGCTCGTCTCGGGAAGCTATGCCCCGGAATTCCATTGGCGGGAACCGAAGACCGCCGAGCCCGCAGTTGCTTCGACTCCGGAACCAGCAACACGACCGGATGCGTCGTCCGAAGCATCGGCTGAAATTTCGCCGGAGTCTGCTTCCGCCGGCCCTACCAGGACTCGTCGATTCTGGATACTTGCGGGTCTCATCGCGATCGCTCTCGTGCTCGGCTGCGGGGCGGGCTGGTTCTTGCGGGAACGAACCCTCGATCGGTCCTTGCATCCATTGCAAAACGCACCCACTCTGAATGTCCTGTGGTCGGCCTTCGTCGATTCTCCTCATGAAACGGACGTCGTGCTCTCCGATGTCTCGTTCCAGCTGCTTGAGGATATCGAGAAGAGGCCATTTACGTTGAATGACTATCTCAATCGCAGTTACATTAGCCAGGCACAAACGAAAAACGGGAGCCCTGAGATGCAGTTTGTCCTGACGCTGATTGCATCGAAGAACTTCGGAAACTCGAGCGAATTCCGGCTCGCACAACGCATGACCAGCCTGGACCGCGTAAACAACCGGATCCGCATTTACAACGCGCGCGATTACTCGTCGGCTCTCGCCAATCAAGACAATATGATCTTGATCGGTTCGCAGTACACGAATCCCTGGCAACAGCTCTTCGAAGCACAACTAAATTTCAAGGAAAACCCGCCGGGAGTTGATCCGGGCACAGTGATCAACAGATCGCCGCGAGCGGGAGAACGCTCCATCTACTCCCCGACGGACGCTGTCGGTTACTGTGTCGTCGCTTATCTGCCGAATCCGGATCGTGAAACCAAGGCGCTTCTCATCGAGGGGACCTCATCGGAGGCCACCGAAGCGGGCGGAGACTTTCTGCTCTCGGAAGATAAATTTTCCGCATTCCAAAAAATCCTCCAATCCACCGGGATGCCCTATTTTGAAGTTCTGCTCAAAACTGCGCAGGTGCGAGGCACTCCCATCACGGCTTCGGTCGAAGCTTATCGTACGTATCTACGATAACTAAAAACGAACCACTATCAAATTGAATAGCGTTCCGGCAGAATTCAGGTTGAACTCCCCTTGATTCCAGCCAGGCGGAAAAGATAGCGGAGCAAAAGCGTGAGGTAGTTTCTCAGGCAGTCTTGATTGTTGACAACGTGAATAGCATCGCTGCTGCCAGCTAACACTTCAACAAGGAACAAACCACTCTCAATCGCGAAGGCATCTAAGCGAATTGCCGACTTGCGCGCCCGGCGTAAGAGACATCGATAGAACTCTTAGGAGCATTCAGTGACCATCGCAAAGTTTGTACGTGTGTCCCTGGTCGCGGGGACAATGATTCCTGCTGCGCTCTGCGCGCAAACACCGGTGTTTGGTCATCGCACGTACAACGGTAAGGTGACGGCAACCCATGCTGACCTGAACAACGATGGGCGCGAAGACCTCGTCTACTTTACACAAACTGGATTTGCAGTTGTCTTAAGTAACGGTGACGGTAGCTACGGAACTGAGACTGACTATACCGTGCCCGACAACGTGCCTGCCGGTACGGTCACTCTCGATCAGAACAATGACGGCAAGCTTGACATCATCGCCTTTAACGCATTTGGCTCAGGCTTCTATGAATATCTAAATAATGGCGACGGCACGTTTCACTTGCAAGCTACATGGGTTACCCAGTCCCAGATTGCCGATATGGTCGCGGGCGACTTCAACCACGATGGCTATGCCGATCTCGCGTTCACAACCTTCGACGGCATTCTGCACGTCCGGTTCAACAATCATGCAAGCGGTTATGACGTCGAAACCACTACAGCTGTCCCGATCATCAGCAAGCTCGGCGTTGGCGACTTTGACGGCGACAGTGATGCCGACATCTTCGCGAACAATAACCTGGGCACCTATATCTATTTCGGTGATAATACCGGCCACTTCACCATCGCCAATGCGAACACTCCGCAGAGCGTGACGTTACAGCCCATGGATATGGATGGTGACGGCAGGACGGATTTAGTTGGTTCAGCCACCGGTAGCTCAGGCGATGCGGATGTGTTTTACAAACAGTTGCTCGTGATCTACGGAAATGCCGAGCGCACTACGGCTATGTCATCCATACCGCTCAATGGTTATGCGGTGGCCGCGACTTACGGCAACGCCTCGAAGGACCCTGGAGTCGATGTAGCGGACTTTAACGGCGATGGAAATAAAGATATCGCGCTCGTAGAAGCACAAAATCAAGATGGCGGCGGTGCGCGCAGCCTGGTCCTGCTGACGAGCCAAGGAAATCGTCAGTTCAATCCAGAACAAACGATCTATGTGGATAGCGCCCTCGATTTTGGGGTCGCCGCCATCCGCGCGAATGAAGACAATCTACCTGACATCCTGGTGGACACATTTGCGAACAACGCGACCACAGCGCAGTTCTTCATCAACGACACGTCTGGTGGCAATTTCGGCAACTGCCCTCTCCCCAGCTCAGCGATGATGATTCAGGTCTGCTCGCCCACAACGTACACGAGTACAAGCGCAACATTTAGCGCATCGGCTTGGGGTGTGCCCACCATGCGGAAGATGGAGATCTGGATTGACGGCGTGAAAGAGTATGAGCAATTGACTAAGTATGATTTCTCACACTACGCCGTCATGGACACTACACTGAACCTGACGCCCGGCACTCACCAGGTGGACATCTATTCCGCGGGGTACGATAACATGCTGCAGCACGAGAGCTACCCCATTACGGTGCAGTACGCACCGTAATGGGCTGGGCTTCTCTGCAGTTTCGTCCAGGATGACTGGCCTCTGCTTGAGGCAAGCTACTTGGGCATTGGGATCGACTCAGCCTTGCCGATAGCACGCTCCGTGAACCAGAGCGTTTCACCCGCAGGCTCAATGCCGGTGGGTGTCTTGAGCCCATCCTTGAGCACAGTTACGCTGGCTTTATCTCCGTTGATCGTCATGACGGCGATGATGCCACTGCCGTTCTCCGCGACGAAGAGTTTGCCATTCGCCGCCCGCATGCCATCGGGTCCTTTTACGGGCTGATCCATCCATATATCGACTGGCGTGCCCGGCTTTCCAGCGGCATCCACAGGAATGCGGTAGAGCTTATTGAAGATCACGTTGTTGACGTAGAGAGTGCCGTCGAGAAAGGTGATGCCGTCGACGCCCATCAACGTTCGATGCTCAAGGTAGAGTTCCGCAGTTGAGGCGCCAGCCGGCAGCCGGAAAATTCTGCCGTTGGCAGTGTCGGTTATGTAGAGCGCCTTATCCGGCCCGATCGTAAAGTCATTGCACGTACTATCGTCTCCCGGCAGATTCCAGCGCATCTTCGGCGCGCCGGTGGAGAGATCAAAGCCTCTGAGCGCGGTGTGCTTCCGCACTGGAGTAGTGCCCGGAACCGGAGTCAGCTGGCACGTCCACAAGGTATTGGTGGAAGCGTCCGCCAGCATTCCGAAGAACCAGGTGCCGGGGCCTTCGGCACTGGCATCGATAAATTTCTCGGCAGTGGACGAACCCGAACGCACCTTATAGGCGAACGGCGAGCTGGCGCTACCGACAATCAGCACACCGCCTGGAGCGACGGTCAAACTTTCCGGCTGCGACTTCGCGTCGCCGATCAAGATGTCCGCTGCAGAAGCGGCTTGCGCGAAGCTGAGTGTGAGAGCAATGTAAACGGCAAGGCGTTGAGAGCTTGCAAGAAACATCGTCCAGATCTCCTTAAGGCCGATCCTTCCTGGCATCGCCGAATGACTCACACAAACGAGCGTCCCAAGGAAGAATCAGAGCCACGTTGGAATGGCCCATCCAGTATAGTCAGTCTCCCGCCCAGGATGATCGAGGGACCTTGTTCTGAACAGGGTCGATGGGGAGCTCGTTTACTTTTTGAAAGAAGAATTAAACCTGACAGTCTTCCTGCTCGGTCACTACGCGTAGCGATACAACTCGCCGCACTTCAGATCGGCAGAAACGATCAAGTCAATTTGGTACAATCGCCGGAACGAATTTACTGACAACCGATTGGACCTTGGTGCCGATCCTATTCGGATTTCCTCATCTACACCAAGCCTGGGGAGCCAGTGCATACAACCTCACTGTGGCAGGAGCAGTCTGGATCTTTACCGTCTCGATCCAAGGCAACGAAACTCGGGAAGGACGAGCCATCAAAATGCGGTTGGAAGAGGTCTCGTAAGTAACACGAAGAACCGGCGAACTTTCTCCGACCCAAAAACCTTCCAAGGTTTTTGATCAGCACCTGAGCATTTACCCTAGTAATTCTACTAGCCTGAAAACATCAATTGTTAAGGCAGAAACATGCAGATATACAGCAAAAGTGGTATAACTCACCACTAAGTGTAGCTATAACTACACGTTAGATTCTTGACCGTCGTCTCGATAGTGCCATAAGGTTATCCGCACGTACAAATATGTCGAAATAGGACTACTATGAATAATCGAGGGAATCCCCTGCGCGTCCCAAGTGCAGCCATTGCTTTTAGCGCGGCGCTCCTGGGAGCCATGATCGCTGTAACGCTCGCACCAGCCGCTTCGTTCTATCGCAGCGACAGATCGCACGCCATAGGTCTCGCAGTGCTCAGCGCCTTGGGAATCGCAGCCCTCACGTCTATCGTTGTTGCACTGGTGCTTCTCAAATCACGCGCAGATCATCAATATCAAACTGACCGCGAACTGCTGGAAGCGTTTCTCGAGCACATTCCTGATAACGTATTCTTCAAAGATCGCCAGAGTCGTTTTATCCGCATCAGCCGGGCGATGGCGAATTATTGCGGATTGACTGAGCCGTCACAGGCAGTCAACAAAGCGGACTGCGATATCTTTACCTCGGAGCACGCGGAACTCGCCTACGCCGATGAGCAGGAGATCATTCGTACTGGCCGGCCGATGGTGGGGATAGAAGAAAAAGAGACGTGGCCCGATGGCCGCGAGAGCTGGGTTCTCACCACCAAGGTGCCGCTGCGCGATCGGCGCGGACAGATCATCGGAACCATGGGGATCGCGCACAACATTACCGATCGAAAACAGGCTGAGGCGCGGCTCCGCCACATGGCTCTTCATGACGCGCTGACTGGATTGCCGAATCGCACGCTTCTTGAGGATAGGCTCGGGCAGGCCATCGCCATGGCCCACCGCAACCACAAACGCGTGGCGGTGCTTATGCTCGATCTGGATCGGTTCAAAAATATCAATGATTCCCTCGGACACCATGTGGGCGATGTCGTGTTGCAGGCGGTAGCCACTCGGTTACGCGCAGGCCTGCGCGAAAGCGATATTGTTGCGCGCCTTGGAGGAGACGAGTTTGTCATTGTTCTTCCGTCCGTCAACAGCCGTGAAGACGTTGAGCTGGTCGTTCAAAAAGTGCAGAGTGGAATGATTGAGCCGTTCCACGTTGAGGACCACGAGTTGCGCGTGGGCGTGAGCATTGGAGTCTGCGAGTATCCCGACGACGGAGAAAGACCGGAGACCCTGCTGCAGTTTGCTGACGCGGCTCTTTATGAAGCCAAGAAAAAAGGCCGGGGGATCTATTGCTTCTTTACGCAGGATCTCACTGCCGCCACCAAGCGCCGGCAGGATCTTGAAAACGATCTACATCATGCGCTGGGCAGAGGCGAGTTTACTGTCTACTATCAGCCGCTGGTCTCTACGGATTCCGGCTGCATGATCGGCGCCGAAGCTCTGATGCGCTGGCATCATCCGCAGCACGGGTTGATCTCGCCCAATCAGTTTATTCCGCAACTGGAAGAACTGGGACTCATGGAGCGTGTTGGAGAGTGGGTGCTCGAGACGGCGTGCCGCCAGAACATGGCATGGCAGAGAGAGGGCCTTTCGCCTATCCGTGTTGCCGTAAACGTGTCGGCTCAGCAGTTCTATCGGGGCAATATCGTCGCGACAGTCTCTCGCGTTCTGCACGAAACCGGATTGGACTCCAAGTGGCTGGAGCTCGAACTTACCGAAACTCTGACGCTGGACGACTCAGAAGCAACCATCAAGATCATGCAAGAACTCAAGCGCATCGGCGTAAGCCTCTCGCTTGACGACTTCGGCACTGGATGGTCGTCCCTCTCTTATCTCAGGAGATTTCCGCTCGACCGTATCAAGATCGACCGCTCCTTCCTGCGGGAGATCGAAACGCAGCCTGCGGCTGAAGCCATTGTCCGCAGCATTATTACGCTTGGCCAGAATCTCGGCCTTACTTGTGTGGGTGAAGGCGTAGAAACGCATCAGCAACTCGATTACCTGCAGAAATGGAATTGCGCGGAATCACAGGGATTTCTGTATAGCGCCGCTCTTCCGGCTACCGATTATGGAGCATTGCTCCGGTCTGGAGCGTCCACTCTCATGCACAACCGAGCCACTCTAGAAATCGCTTCGTAAACCGGCTTCTCGCCAACGGCAAACAAGGATTCATCCTTCAACGGGCTCTACCTCGCTGATCGACATACGATTCCGGCCTGTACGCTTGGAGCGGTAGAGCGCCTCATCGGCTCGCCACAGCAGCAACTCCGCAGTTTCTCCATCGCTGGGATAGAACGCAACTCCGATGGAGATCGTAAGATCACCATACGTCTGCATGTCCACCGCGACGCGCAGATTTGCTACCGCTTCGAGAATTCGCTCTGCGCGCTCGCAGGCTGCTTTGACCGTCACATCCGGCAGCAAGATTGTGAACTCCTCGCCGCCGTAGCGGCAGGCGACATCTTCGGCGCGAACACTGGTCTGAAAGATGTGGGCAATCTCTTTCAACACTGCATCGCCTGCGGCATGGCCGTGAGCATCGTTGAATTGCTTGAAGTGGTCTACATCCAACATGAAAATCGCAAGTGTCTGATTTCGTCTTGCGGCGCGTGACAGCTCGCGCTCGAGTGAAATTTGCATGAAGTGCCGGTTGAACAGGCCGGTCAACGAGTCGCGAATCGATTGATGTTCGAGCTTCGTGCCCAGATTCAAGGTAGCCACTGCCATGCCAGTGATCTGCACGAGTTGCCGAAGGCCATCGATCCGATGATGCACGGACTGAACAACCGCATCGCTTTCGCATTGGACATAGAGAATTCCCAGTGTATTGCCATGCGCAATAATCGGTCTGCACAGATACCGTTCAGGTGGATCTGCGACAAAATGTGCGCAATGGATCTCTGACATCCCCGGCTGTCTCCAGCGCGGCTGTCCGGAACGTAGGCCGCAGCAGGATTCCGGCGGGCTGAAGTCCTCCACCGTAGTTTGGCCCCATGACGAGACGACCTCGACGATCTGCCGCGAGTTGTTGATCATGCAAAGGCAACCGGACGTGCCAGGCAACAGTCGCCAAAAACCATTGGCCGCTGCATCATACACCTGGTGGACATCCACGCAGAGTTGCAGTTCATCGCGGGCGGCGGTTAACAGTGCGATCTCAAGTGCACGATCTTCAAGCGCCTTGACTGTATGGGCCAGATGTTCGTTGGCCTGCATGATCTGTTTGCCAGTCTTCTGACGACGCAATGCATCCCGCAACAGAAAGCCGAAAAGAACGATCAACGTGAAAAGAAGCAGACAGCTGAATCCAACTTCGCTCGCGATCGAGGTGAATGACTTGCGCTGCGAACCCAGATTCCGCTCCCTTAAGAGCGACGCTTCGAGGTCGGTCATCAAACTGATCGTCTGCTGACAGTTTTGAATCTCTTTCTCAGGAATTGCGGATTGGAGATTGAAGTCACTCAGCGATTGGCTGAGCTGGTCCACCTGTATTCCAAGATTCTCGATATTGTTCGCCTGGGCGGAGTTGTCAGCAACCAGCATCTTGATATGCGCAACGGAAGTCTTGAGCAGGTTTGCGCTCGCCCGGGCACGGTCAAGTTGATCTTCGTCTTTGGTGAGCAAGTATAGATGAGTTCTATACTCGGTCCGCTCCGCCAACAAGGATGCATGTTGCAGAGAGCTGAGCACTTCCTGCGTGTGCTGCACCCAATTTCCTGCAAAGATGAGCTTTTGCGTATTGATGTAGACAAGAAAGCCAGCCGCCATTGTGATCAAAACAACGGCACTTGCGGCCGCAAGAAGCATGGCGACCGCGGAGTTGGGACCAGTAAGTCTTTGCGTCAATGTAGGCATCAGTTTCGGGGGAAGTACGAGCCGAGCCTAATCTTTCGATTGATTAACCTAGACTAGCAAAAGGAACTATTGACATCTGCCACCGCTGCAAGCCTGGTATGAGACTCCGAACCTGCTGGATGCCTGCAGAACACTCGAAATTAGAACCCATCATAACCCACGGACTCAACCGGTTTGCAAGAAAATCCAGCCTCTAGTAATCGACGAACCACATCCGTGACGCCCCGCGTCGCTCACGCAAGTCGGGGTTCCAGAGCACCTCGATGTCATCTCACATAAAGATAAACATCGTAGTACTCGTTTTATTTTTGGACAAGATATGTTCCGGCAGGTGGGCTAGCCTAGAGTTTAGATAGATTTCGTGCGGAACATCCGACGCCATTCCAGTGGATCGATTTAGCGAACCCAACGCATCAGACTGATGCGGAGCGATGCGCAAAATTTGGACGTGCTGCTAAATGAGGAACAAAGTGCCGTGGGAGAGCGGCTTTATTTTTCTTCGTCGATTCACTGCCCGCCATCTCCTTCAATGTCACCTTGAGACGTAGGATCGCCCTGGCGTGCATCTGCGAGATACGCCCTTCGGTTACATTGAGCGCCAGACTGATCTCACGCATGCTCATTTCTTCGTAGTAGTACAGCGTCATCACCATCTTCTCGCGCTCAGGCAAGCTCTCGATGGCCTTAGCCAGCCGGTCAGTCAGCTCACCGCGAAGGCACTGCAACAATGGACTCTCTTCGGCATTCGCGGGGACGAAGGCGATCTCCTCCTCATCTGAATCGTCGCCACTACGGGGCTCGTGCAAAGATCCCACATGGAGATGATCCAGTTCGCTCAGGAGCTGCTGATACGCATCCAGGGAGAGTTTCATCTCCGCCGCCATCTCATCTTCATCAGGTGACCGGCCTAGCCGTGCTGTCAGGTTCTGGTACGCTTCCTGGAGTTCACGACTCCTGCGCCGCAATCTCTTCGGACTCCAATCGAGCGAGCGTAAACTGTCCAGGATCGCACCTCGAATACGAAACTGCGCGTACTGACTGAAGGAGGGATTCTTTTCAGGTTCGAAGCGAGTGACTGCGTCAATCAGGCCTACGGTTCCGGCCGAAGCCAGATCTTCGACTGAGATGTGGTGCGGAATACGGCGGTGGATGCCTCTCGCGAGAAAGTTCACCAGCGGAAGATACTTGAGGAGCATCTGTATCTGCTCTTGAGTGAGAGGACTTCTAGCAGACTCGTGAGAACTGTTCTTCGAATCTGCGGTCCTCCGCGCTGTTCTTGTGTGCCCCTTCGTTGCTGCTACAATCGCCATTACCCTCTCCACAAAAGCATTTGATCTGCAATACGCCCGTAGGAGCAGAGGCTTGGATCTTCGCTGAGCCTATGCAGCCTTCACGATGCAATTGGGATTCGGGACACAAAAGCGCTACAAGTGGTGCGTGATCATGTGCACGGGTATGGACGACTTCTTATTCGTAACTAGATATGAGTCCAACGCTCTTTCTCTTTAGAGAGACGCCTAACAAATACGAGTCCGGCTGGTTCCTTGTCTTTCTATCAATGCACACCCGCAGGCCATAAAACTTATGACCCACCGTGTTATCCTCGCATCGCCCGCTGTATCGATATGTGACAGATGTCACTCAAGGAAAAATACGGCCACAAATATTGATCCGTGCTGCGAGCGCCTCTGTTTCATCCTTCGAGTCAAGATGATTGAAGATAAAGCGGATGTGCCGTGATATGTCGTCGCACAATCCGCAAAGACGAAATAGTTTTGACGTGCGCTCTCACCCGAAAGTGGTAGGCCTCTGCTCTATCTTGCGCTGCTTCTCGACAACTCGCGGAAGGCATCTATGCTTTATGACGGCGCCCGACGGTCGAATCTCTGGCAATCAGCTTTGGTTCGATAAATTGACGTTTCGGCTTGCCATCAATTCCATTGGCGATCAATGAGAGCGCTAGACTGGCCGCCTCTTCTCCTTGCCGCTGCGTCGACTGATCGATGGTGCTGAGCGGAATCTCGAGATAGTCAGACAGGCGAATATTTCCGCAGCCGATCACGGCCACATCCTCGGGGACGCGAAGCTTATTCGCAAGCAGGCAGCGAATCGCTCCCACTGCAGTGAGATCGTTGTAGCAGAAAACTGCATCTGGACGCTTTTTGAGTTTGAGCAGGTCGCTCATGGCGTGGCTACCGATTTCGATGCCTGCCTCTTCCAGCCTCGAGCGCACGATCACGTATTCCGGCTGAAACGGAAGGCGGCTTGCCGCAAGTGCGTCCTGATAACCTTTGAACCTTCCCGCAGACGTGCTGATCCGCTCACCACGAATGTGTGCAATGCGCCTGCGGCCGAGCTGGATGAGATGCTCAGTCGCGATACGCCCGGCTGCGACATCGTCCGTGCCGACAAAGTGAGCATTCATTCTGGGGACAAAGCGATCGAGAAGCACATGCGGAATCTTCGACTCCAAAAGTGCTTTGAGACCCGTAGCGCTATGCTGGCATGATGCAACGAGCAGTGCATCAACGCCGCGCGCCAACAAGTGCTCAATCTCCTTGCGTTCCATTTCGGGTTCTTCTTCGGCCGATGCAAGAATCAGCTGATACCCTTCCCTTCGAAGTCCAGCACTCGCGCCGATTGCCAGCTCAGCGAAAAAAGTATGGACAAGGTCAGGAACGATCAATCCGACTGTATAGCTTTTGCCGGAGGCCAACCCACGCGCCAGCATGTTGGGTTGGTAGTTTAATTCCTTCACGCGCTGAAGAATGCGCTTGCGGGTGGCTTCCCCCACGTCTCGCTTATTACGAAGAACCTTGGAGACAGTGACGAGTGAGACTCCAAGGTCTTCCGCAATATCCTTCATTCGAACTGCCATAGAAGGTCCCTACTTCGATTGGTGGCGCTCTGGTTGTTCATTATTGTAACGGCCCGATGGTACATGCAGCAGGAGCATTGACGGGATTACAGCGGGCGATCGCCTGCTCCGGAAGTGCGACGGCATAGTGCCCCGCCCAGCGTGCGGGCTCATTTGCAGGATAGTCCGTGCTGAGCATCTGGGCGCCGCTCGCGATCATTGCGTCGCGTCGGGTTGTTGCATTGACACGGGCTTCTTTTGTATCCGCGTCTGTACGCGTGCGCACAAGGTAGCCTTTGCGCACAAGATCCGTAATTTCCGCAACGGGTCCATCATTGCGCTCAATGAAAGCTGCGTCGGGCTCTCCCGGTTCCGCATTGGTGAAAAGAACACGGCCTCGTAGCGAAGGATGGCCCGCCAGATAAATTGGCCCCATCGGGCGCTGATCCATGAGAAAGATCACTTTGCCGCGCGCGCTTTCAAGTGTGGGCCAGTTGCCTGCAAGCACTGCCGCATTGAGAGTCTCGTAGTGGCCGCGCACGTCGTCAGGAGTAATGAGTTCTGCGGAAGGAAAGGCGGAGCGGATCTCCGCGTCCAGCGCATCAAATGTGCTGGACGTGAACGGCTCCGGATCTATTTCTTGAAAGGGTCTGCGCGGACTACCCTGCTTTGTTTCCACAAGAACAAAGATGGGAACATGGCGTGGATGCTCGTGGGACCAGCTTCTGATCTGTTCAAGACATGCGATAAACGGCTGGCAGGTACTGCGGTAATCGATGTCCTGCATGTGCATCACTTTAAAGCCCGGCTTGCTCATCAGCCCGTCCGGATCGAAATCCGGATCGGGCGGAAGATGCGCATCGGCCACAAACTTCGGTCCGAGCGGATGCGCGTACAACCCGCCCTTGCTGTCGGCAAAGATGTCGAGTTCAATCTGCCGCACACCGCTGTCGAACTGTTCGGCCAACGGTTTGTGGCTGTAATCAAGCCCTTTGAAGGCGTCGGGATTTCTCTCCCGCCACAGCTTCGCGGCACTCGGCGCAAATCCGGCATGATAGCTGTTGTGCGTGCCGATCACCTGAATCTGATTGATGCGAACACTGTTCTGTTGGGCGCACGCAGGCAGAATACATAGCGCAAACGCGAACGACCCCGTGGCAAGTCTTCGGAGGGACATTACAGCTCCTTGATGGATATGTACTTCGTCGATCAGACCGATCTCCGCTGATCGGTCCATGCATAGTGCTGCGGGCGGCTAATTCGATTTCGCCCAAAGAAACAGAACCAAAGCGCGTCGTACCCGATCGCAAATGAGTATCCTATGCGCCTCACACATTCCACGCATTTCTGAGAACGCGTGAGGCACGATAGCACAGCTTAGAAGTTCAGCTTCAACGCCAGTTGCAACTGACGCGGTGGGAAGTAGCCAGTGATGGAGCCGAAGCCTCCGTCGGAACGATTGGCGTCCGGGGCAGTGTAGTTCACATTGTTGAACGCGTTGAAGGCTTCTACACGGAAGTCGAGATTCGAGTCCTCGCTCCATAGCGGGAAGAGCTTGTGCAAGCCAAGATTGGTTGAATAGTACGGGTTATCGCGGAATGAATTTCTGCCCGCATTGCCGTACGGATGCGAGACATCCGTGGGCAGCGCTACTGTCGCAGTGCTGAGATAGCCGGTGAGTGACGTGGCCTTTTTGACCCACAAGCCTCTCGGTGATTTCGGATCGCCGGAGACATTCGGCCGGTAAGCGAGCAGATCGCTGACATCAAACTGCGATGGTTCGGAGTAGGTGAGGTTAACGGGTTGGCCGCTGGTCGCCGTTTCGATTGCAGTGACTTGCCAGCCGCCCACAACCATCTGCATCAGGCGGCCTGAATCCGAACCCCAATGACGTCCACGGCCATAGGGCAGGTCCCAGATTGCCGTGAGGGTGTTGTTGATGGGCTGATTGTAAGCAGACTGAGCGCGCTCACCTCTCAGATTAGCGAGGTTGACGCGCGAATTGTCTCCGTTGGGCGTATCGAGGTGTCCCGACGCATTATCGATGGCGCGTGAATACGAGAAGGCGTCCAAGAGATAGAGCCCTCCCGAGTAACGATGTTCGAGCCGAGCCTGAGCGCCGTGATAGATCAACATGCCAGCGTTGGACGAGCCTTCAATACCGGTGAAACCTGTGAGTGGACGACGACTGAGTAGCGGTACGCAACCTGTCGTAACGGTACTGCTGCAAGTTGCAGAGGGAGTATTTGGCGCGGCTTGGTTGATGTCGTCCAGCACCCAAATATGAACGCCATGTTCGCCAACGTAGGAAATGTCAAGCAGCGTATTTTCGCTGATTTTGCGCTGCACGCCAAAGTGCCACGATTGCACGTAGCCGGTAGCGATGTTCTTGGGGATATAGCGGGACTGCGCCAGTGCCGTGCTGAAACCTGCCGAGCTAACGAAGTTCGGGTTATACCCCTGCGACTCCGGACTGAAACAGGTCGGGGTCTGCACGCCGCTGGCGCAGATAGGATTGGTGATCACATTCGTAATCGACGAGTTCACGATATACGGTCCGTTGTAGGCAAGCAGATTTTCGCCGCCCTCGCGGTTGAACTGGTCGAAGCTGAGGCCATAGCCCCCGCGCACAACCGTTTTGTCGGTCCAGCCATAGGAGAAGCCAATGCGCGGAGCAAAGTCCAGTTTGGGCATATTGACGAGCGCACGGCCATACAGGCTGCCGCCCGTAGCCTGGATCAATGTATTGGTCGAAGGATCGTAGTTCGCCAAATGATTGCCGTCAACCCACTGCGGCGTCACGAGTTCATAGCGCAAGCCAGCGTTGACGGTGAGCTTGCGGTTGAACTTGAAATCATCCTGGACGTAGCCGAAGTTCATTCGCTGGTGATAGTTCACGATGCGAAAATTGTTCAGCTGATACGCGCTACGCGCTCCAATCAGGAAGTCTGTCAGGTAAGCTGCCTCTTTAATTCCCGCATCGCCGTTGGAGTTGTAGCTTCCAGCGTTAGCGTTGGAGGTACCGGCGCTGAAACCGCCACCGTAGTTATCCTGTCCGTATACCGGGTTGAAGTCATCGATCTCAGTGTTGATCGACATGTACTCGTAGCCGACCTTGAGACTGTGGCGGCCGAGAATCTTCGTGTAGTTGATCTTGGGATCAATCGCAAAGGGATTCTGGAACTGTGGATTGCTGCCCTGCGATCCGAACTGCGAGAAACTGGTCACGCTCTGCACGTTGAGCGAACGCGAAACAACAGGGCTCGTGGGCAATCCAGGAATGCCCGCCTGTACTAGCAGGCTGGGCTGACCAAGACCGTAGGGCGTCTTGCCACCGAGGGTCCAGGTAAAGCCAACGCGCGCGTCCAGAATGGAGGTCTGGCTGAAGGTACGCGTATAGCCCGCTGCAATCTGCTTGTTGTAGTCATGAATGGTGCCGTTGCCGTTACCGCCCGCGGGGCCCGTGATAGGTTCTGCATCCACGATATTGCCGTGGTGAATGCTCCAGCGGAAAAACGCTGTCGTGCGCTCATTCGGGAAGAAGTCGAAGCGCGCGTCAGCCTTATTGTCGGTAAAGTTCGCTTTAGGAACGTTGACCAGATTGTTTGAAAAGGAATTTGCAATATTGGGTGCGGGTAAAGCTGGGATAACGAGCTTGGCCAGCGAACCCCAGTCCGATTGGGGCACAATGCCGTTTGAGTATACGGTGCCGGTCAGTGGGTTGTGCAACACAACGGGATTTCCGTTGGAATCCGTGAAGATGCCTTGCCGCTGATTGGCATTGGGCACCGTAGACGCAGAATACTGGCCCTGCACCTGACGGTTACCTTCGTAGTCGCCAAAGTAGAAGATCTTGCCCCTCCAGATCGGCATCGGGCCGCCGATTGAGGCGCCGAACTGGTTTTTCACTAGAACCGGCTTCACAGTCTTGCCGGTAAGAGCGTTGGTAGGCGGCGTGAAGGGTCCGATGGCGTTGAAGTCTGTATTGCGGTTGTACTCCCACAGCTTACCGTGGAGCTGGTTGGTACCGCTGTTGATGCTGACGTTGAAGACGGCGCCGGATGCACGCCCGTACTCGGCGCTGTAGTTGTCCGTCTCGACGCGAAATTCGCTGATGGCATCCGGAGAGGGCTGAATCGCCTGGTTCGAGAAGCTCTGATTCGACGTGCCGTAAGCGTTGTTGTCCAAACCATCGAGAAGAAAGTTGTTGAACTCGCTGCGTTGGCCGTTCACGTTGTACGATGCGTCGCGGCTGGTGACGGTCTGATTCTCAAGATTGTTAGCGCGCACCCCCGGCGTGAGCATCGCCAGGTCGGCATAGGCCCTTCCGTTCAACGGAAGATTGCTGACGTCGTGCTGCGAGATTATCTGGCCGCGCTCGCTATCTTCCGTGTTAAGCAGGGCGGCTGAGCCGGTCACCGTGACGGTCGTCGTGGCCGCGCCTGGTTTGAGTGTCACGTCTACGCGCTGCCGGGCGTTCACCTGCACTGTGAACGATTCCGTCAAGGTCTCGCTGAATCCGTCAGCGGAACTCCTGATTTTGTAGTCCCCGATGCGAACGCTTGTGAACTCATATTGCCCCTGCTGATCCGCAGTGACCGTCGTCTCCAGGCCTGTAGCAACATTAATGAGAGTGACCTTAGCTCCAGGAATCGCCGCCCCTGTGGCGTCGTGCACAAAACCTAAGACCGACGCCGTTTCAAATTGCGCATGCAACGTGGGACAGACAAGCACTCCGAATGCAAACAGCGTTACAATGCCAACCAGCCTCTTAAACCAACTCAAACAGGTCATAGTTCAGGTTCCTTTCTGATTCTGGCCCGAGCCAGAAATTCGTTTGACTGCTTTGAGATACACAAGCTATTGCCGAACGTAAGATTAGAGCCGTGACGAACGATTGCGCACGCTTTCCTTCGATTGCCTACACACACCCGTATGCAGCCTGTATAAAGGCCGCGGGATAGCCAAATCTTGCAGTAGCGGCGCGATGATGCCGCAATTCGCTTCAGGCCCTTTGAGCAGCGCAAGAACGCCAAACGGGTCCTGAACGATGAGACTCCGGGGGCAGGGATCTCTAAAAAAAGCGCCCGGAGAGCGATTACGCCGTTGATACGCAACAGTGAAACCCGGTTACTGTCCACACATCAGGAATGACTTCAAAATGCGTTAGCGCTTACGTGCAGAAACGTAGTTGAACCCTGACTGCACTGTCAAGCTCTTTTTGTACTGGAAATTACGATGGCGCTCGGCCAATGTCACATTAGTTGTCACACTAACGAATCGATATGTACGGTGTGTTAAAGATGCTTATATCCGAAGGCAAAATCATCTTCCGCAGAAACATAGGATTCGGTCGTCCCCCCCATATTCTCAACCGCATTTGAAAACAAGCTTGACCAAGCCCGGAGGAACGGATATACAATCGGCCCATCTGGTGATCGGGAAGCGCGGTGTGAACCCGCCACTACCCCGTAACTGTAATCGCTGAGAACTGAACTTGGAGCATGCTCCAGCCACTGGGAGGTTTCCCGGGAAGGCTGTTCAGCTTTGTAGAAGCGTGAGTCAGGAGACCGGCCAGATGCCAACCTGGGCTTTTGTCAGCTTCGATGGGAGAGCTGAAGAGCGTTCTTGCGCCGGTCTCCGTCGACCGGCAAAGAGACATTGCCTATTTGAGTGATCCCGCCGCAGAAATGCCTCTGGCGAGGGCGCAAGATGCCTGACGTCGAACGAAAAAGCATGACTCTGGTGCTCGGCGGTGTGCGCAGCGGCAAAAGCCGTTTCGCGCTGGAGCGGGCGAAGAACTTTGCGCGGGTTAGTTTCGTCGCTACGGCCCAACCCTCCGACTCTGAGATGGCAGAGAAAATCAAGCGTCATCAGTCGGAGCGTCCCGCTGGTTGGCGGACCATCGAAGAGCCGGTCGAAGTCGCGAAGGCGGTTGAAACTGCCGGCGCACAATCCGACCTGATCATCATCGACTGTCTGACGATCTTCGCGGCGAACCTGCTTGAGGCCGCTTCCGCCTCAGAACCTGAAAACGATCCTGCAAATCATGTCGTTCAATTGCTTGCTGCCCTGCACAACACGCCTGCCTCCATCGTGCTGGTGTCAAACGAAGTTGGCAGTGGAGTCGTGCCTCCCTATCCCGCTGGCCGCCAGTTCCGCGATCTGTTGGGTGAAATCAACCAGAAAATAGCCGCGACTGCGGACAATGTCGTGCTGATGGTTGCGGGATTGCCGCTCGTTCTCAAGGGCGCGATCGGGGCGCATATATGATCGCCATTCTTGTAGCCGGAACAGCGAGCGGTGTAGGCAAAACGACTGCGGCCCTGGCCATCATGGCGGGACTGCGCGATCGCGGCCTAAGCGTGCAGCCATTCAAATGCGGACCCGACTTTCTAGACACCGGGCATCATAGCGCGATTTGCCAGCGGCCCGCTCGCAATCTCGACACGTGGATGCTTACGCACGAGGCAAATCGAGAGGTCTTTGCGCACGCGACTGCGGATGCCGATGTAGCGATTATCGAAGGAATGATGGGTCTCTTTGATGGCGTGGCGGGAGAAGGCGAAGCAGGAAGCAGCGCGGAGATTGCAAAGCTTCTCAATGTGCCGATCGTTCTTGTCCTCGACGCATCGAAGAGTGCGCGCAGCGTTGCCGCAATCGTGAAGGGCTTCGAGACCTTCGATCCAGAGCTCCGCTTTGCAGGCCTCGTGCTCAATGGCGTGAACAGCAATGACCACAATCGGCTGCTCGAAAGCGCCATCTGTTCAACAAGCACTATTCCGTTGCTGGGAAGAATTCCCACAACCGAGGCCCTCGCTATTCCAGAAAGGCATCTTGGATTGCGAACGGCCGAAGAGGAGACTGCAATCGACGTCCGGCGGGCAGCCTTTGCAGAGATTGCCCAACGGTATCTGGACCTCGATCGACTCATGCAACTCCGGCATGAACCGGCCGGATGGCAAACTTACCAACATACTCGACCAACGCTGCAGCCCCACGTCCGCTATGGAATCGCACGCGACTGCGCATTCTCGTTCTACTACGAAGACAACCTGGACTTGCTGCGGCAGTACGGAGCGGAGCTAGTGCCCTTCAGTCCTCTGGCAGATTCTCACTTGCCGTCCAATCTGGACGGCCTCTACCTTGGCGGTGGTTATCCGGAACTCTACGCCAAACAACTGAGCGCGAATCACACAATGCTGGCAGAGGTCTGCGCATTTGCAGCTTCAGGCAAGCCGGTCTATGCCGAGTGCGGTGGGATGTTGTATCTCGGCCAGAGTGTCCTGTTAGCAGACGGTCGCAAAGTTCCCTTGGCCGGCGTGTTGCCTCTTGAATTCGAAATGACCGATCACCTCGTTCACTTCGGATATGTCGAAGCGACGTTCACTCGCGATTGCCTGCTCGGACCAAGCGGGACCGCCGTCCGCGGCCACAGCTTCCACTATTCCAAAATCAGCGAGTCACCTTCTCTTCCTACTGTCTACCAGTTGCGCTATTCACTCTCGGGAAGAACTGAGCCAGAAGGGTTCTCAGTCAACAATGTACTTGCCAGTTACGTGCATCTGCACTTCGGCGGCAATCCGTCTTTGGCCAAGAACCTTGTTCAGCGTGCAGCTGCGGCGAAACCAGCGGCCGAGGTAAGCCGATGAGGCTATCCAGCATTCTGGCTCTCTGTCTGACGATCTGCTGTGCGCAGGCGCGGGCTATTCGCGTGGTCACGGATGAACTTGGCCGCACCGTTTCAGTCCCCGATCACCCACATCGGCTTATCTGCCTGTTGCCGAGTGTTGTCGATGACGTCTATGCCCTGGGCGCCGCGGCAGACGTGATCGCGGTCTCAGACTACACAAAGTACCCAGCCGAGGCGCACGAGAAACCAAGCGTCGGCCCGCCTCTGAGCCCTTCTCTCGAAATGATCGTCGCTCTCCATGCCGATCTCGTTCTAGGCGACGGAGCTATGAACCATGTTGAGACCTTGAGTCGTCTCCAACAAATGGGTATTCCCGTCTTCATGGTTGACCCTCATGGAGTGGCAGGCATTTATCGCTCGCTCAACAGCCTTGGTCACGCCCTGAACCGCGACGACGCTGCGAGAAATCTGATCGCTCGTCTCCATCAACGCGAAGCAGCTGTTCGCGCGCGCGTGCAGGGCAAGTCTGCAATCCGCGTTCTCATGCCGGTTTGGTATGACCCCGTCGTAACGATTGGCAGCCATGCGTACATCACGGAGCTGATTGAACTGGCGGGCGGACATTCCATCACGAGCGATATTCCTCAGGAGTGGCCGCAGCTGAGCCTCGAAGCAGTTCTCGCACGCAGCCCTGAAGCTCTGCTTCTGGTGCGCGGCTCAAAGATGTCAGTGGACGCAGTCAAAAACCGGCCCGGCTGGAGTGAACTTCCGGCCGTCCGCAATAATCGCGTGTATTACGTTGGCGACGAAATCAATTATCCAAGCCCCGTCGCCTTTGATGCACTGGAGGAGTTGGCAAAAGAATTTCATCCGTGAGATGGACACTCCATCTCGATCCATTCACAGCGCAACAGCGGGATGTTCGGGAAGCGCGGTGCGAATCCGCCACTACCCCGTAACTGTAAGCGAAGAGGCCAGGCCCACAATGCCACTGGAGGACACTCCGGGAAGGCGGCCGAAGCCGATAACGCGCGAGTCAGGAGACCGGTCCTGCTGCAGATTTCCGAGGGGAAAGCCATGTTTCGAGCTTCGCGTGTCTTTGGGCATACTTTGTGGTTTGCCGCTGCCTTCACCCTGATTCCCGCTCTCGCAAATGCCGCCGCTATTCATGGAAGCATTTTGGACCCCACCGGCGCAGTCATTCCACGCGCAAAGGTTGAGTTGATTGAGAGCCACTCGTCCATCACAACCGTTACTACAGACGCCAATGGCCAATATCGATTGCAGTGGACACCTGCGCCAGACGCCTCGCTGCGCATTTCGGCACCGGCATTTCGCTCCGAGGAGAAAGCGCTGCCCTCGGAAAGCTCTAGCAACGAGCTGACCGTCGATTTCGTGCTCTCGCTCGCTTCGCTCTCCGAGCAGATCACCGTAACCTCGACGGGAACGCCAACGCCTCAATCCCAACTCGGAACCACCGTGACCACATTGAGCCAGCAGGATTCCGCCGGCACACGCGATCTTGCTCAAGTTCTGTCTTGGATTCCTGGGCTGCAAGTAACGCAGACCGGACAAGCCGGAGGAACTACATCGCTCTTCATCCGCGGTGGAAGCAGCGATGCGAACAAGCTGTTGATCGACGGCATTCCGGCAGACGACATCGGCGGGAACGTTGAGTTCGCTAACATCGCTTCGAGCGGATTCGCTACTGTGGAGGTCCTGCGCGGACCTAACAGTGCACTGTATGGAGCCGACGCGCTGGCGGGTGTCGTCAGTCTCACCACACCCAGAGGCAGCACGCCATTGCCTCTCCTTACTTATCAGGTTGAAGGCGGGAACTTCGGCACATATCACCAGGAAGGAACTCTCAGTGGAACCTTTCGCAAGACAGATTACTTTTCTGACTACTCGCGTATCGACAGCCACAATGCGCTACCGAACAACGCCTACCACAACGGCACATTTGCAGGAAGCTACGGGATAGCGTTCTCGCGGGAATCCAATCTTCGTGCAACGGTTCGGCATGACCAGATAGCCTCGGGCCAGCCGAATGGAATTGAGTTGTTTGGGATCCCCGACGACGCGAAACAAACGAGCGAAGACTCTTACTTTGGCGCGACCTGGGAGAGTACGCCGAATCCCGCGTGGCATGACCTGTTGCGCTATGGAGGGATCCGGCTGCGATCGAACTTTACTGATTTTGCGCCGACGGGAACTCCGCAGTATGCGGACTTCAGCGGTCCGTCGGGCCCAATCTACGACTGCAATCCGGCATCGAATCCAAACTGTTTTCTCGCTGACTATCTTGGCGCGCCCGTCACCATTCGAGGGGCCAACGGATATACCGTAAGCGGGCAGGCTCTCTTCCAATACGTTCAGTCGTATCCAAACTCCTATGCGACCTCGACAGATAAGGACTTTGTCTACGCCCAGTCGGACTATCGGTTCACATCGCACATGGTCGGCCTTGGGGCCTTTCGTTATGAAGATGAGCGAGGTTACTCCGGCGGCCCTTTGGGTTCAATCGAGCGTGGCAACTACAGTTACACCGTTCAACTGCAAGGCGATCTTCGCAGCCGGTTGTATTACACCGTAGGCAGCGGCCTTGAAGACAACGGCCTGTTCGGCTTCGCGGCCACTCCGCGTGGCTCGCTCGCGTGGCAGGTCACGAACGGAACCCAAAATGGTCTTTTCAGCGGGACAAAGCTGCGCGCGAGTTTTGGTAAAGGCATCAAAGAACCGAGCATCAGTACACAGACAACCTCGCTGTTCGCCCTGCTCGCAAGCCTGCCCGGCGGAGATCAGCTTATTGCTCAATACCACGTCGCTCCAATAGGGCCGGAGCGATCGCGCACCTACGATGGCGGCGTCGATCAGTTGCTGGCCCGCGGACAAGGCCGCGTGAGTCTCACACTGTTTCACAATGAATTCACCGACGGGATGGAGTACATCGGCCAGCAAGGGCTGATCGATCTCGGTGTTCCCGATGCCGTTGCAGCGGCCGCAGTCCAGGGAGCGACCGTGAATTCGAAGGCCTATCGTGCGCAGGGCGTCGAGGCCGAAACTGAATTGCAAATCCGTCGCAATCTTGTGGCGCGCGCCGGCTACACGTATGTCGATGCCGCCATTCAGCGTTCCTTCACGAGCGACGCGATCGGACCAAGCTTTAATCCCAACTTTCCTACCGTGCCGATCGGCATTTACTCGCCGCTGATCGGTGCCCGTCCATTTCGTATCGCCCCGCACACGGGATATTTCGAGTTCGGTTATCGCGGCCGCCGATTCGTCGCTGATCTCCATGGAACACTCGTGGGCCGGCGCGATGACAGCGATGATCTCGCATCCGATGCGACCGGCGGAACGTCGCTGCTTCTGCCCAATCGCAATCTCGACGGCGCGTATCAGCGGATCGATTTGAACGCGAACTACCAGGCAAGCCGGTACATCGCAATCGATACCAGCTTTCAGAATCTGCTGAGCGAGCACTACAGCGAAGCATTCGGATTTCCCTCGCTCCCCTTCACGTTTCGCATGGGGATGAAGCTGACGCTCGGAGGTGAATCGTGGCTACGGAAGTAGCGATTCGCGCCCGTGACAGATTGAAGTGGCGAGAGCGCAAGCCTATTCAGCTTGCGCTCCTGCTCACGGCTCTCGCTCTCGCGGCTCTCGTTTCTGCGAGCGTGGGCGCCGTCTCTCTGCCCCTCGGCGCGATCATCGCGGGTCTCTTCAATCCAAGCCACGCGCTGACGGCGACGGAGCGAACCATCCTGTTAACTATTCGTCTTCCGCGGATTCTTGCTGCCGCCATGGTAGGCAGTGCACTTTCAACTTCAGGCTTGCTCTTCCAGGGACTGTTCCGCAATCCGCTTGCTGACCCTTACGTGATTGGCTCTTCCGGCGGAGCGGTGCTGGGCGCGTCCATCGGCGTGTTTCTTCTATCGCCAATCTCCATCGCCGGCTTCGGCGCCTCTACGCTGCTGGCGATCGTCGGCGCGGCTTGCTCTATCTTGCTCGTCTATGCCCTGGCTAATGTGCGAGGCCGCACACCGATTGTCACTCTGCTTCTTGCCGGATTCGCCGTCAGCACGATGTTGAGTTATTCCTCGTATTTCCTCGAAGTGCTGGATCGTGACTTCGGCAGCGGAATGCGCGTGCTCGCATCCTGGCTGCACGGAACCATCATGCAGCCCACATGGCCGCAACTGGGCATCGTCGGCGGAATGCTCGCATTGGGACTCTGCGCCTCAGCCCCTTTGGCACGAAGGCTCAATGCGCTCGCACTAGGCGACGAATACGCAGCGCAGCTCGGCATTCATGTCCAGCAGATGCGCATCGCCATCATCGTGATCGGCTCCGTTCTGACGGCCGCGGCTGTTTCTCTGGGAGGCCTCATCAGCTTTGTCGGGCTCATCGTTCCGCACATGACGCGCATCGTCCTTGGTCCGGACCACGTCCGTCTTCTGCCCGTCACGGCCGTTGCCGGAGCGCTCTTCCTGCTCATCGCCGACACCGCGGCCAGAACGATCATCGCTCCAGCCGAGGTGCCGGTAGGTGTCTTGACCGCCTGCGTGGGCGGGCCTTTCTTTCTCTATCTCCTCCGCAAAGCGAAAGCGGAGGCGTTCTTATGAATGCGTTGCTGACATTTTCCAATGTTGGATTCAGCTACGGTGAACGATCCATCCTTCGTGATCTCACCGCAACTGTGTGCGCGAACGCATGCATCGCCTTGGTCGGCCCGAACGGCGCTGGGAAAACGACGTTGCTCCGGCTGGCGGCGGGCACACTGCATCCGCAGTCAGGAGAGGTTCTGCTACAAGCGCGGAGCCTCGCGTCTTTAAGTCGGCGCACCATCGCACGCTCGATTGCGCTTGTGCCCCAGGACGTCGAAGTACCCTTCCCATTCACCGTGGAACAGTTCGTCGAGCTGGGGCGAACTCCATATCTGGAGCTCTTTGGCGGTCCGCGCGCCGAGGACCGAGAGGCTCTTGAGCGCGCCCTCGAACTGACTGACACCGCACATCTGCGCGCGCGTGTCTTTAATCAGCTCAGCGGCGGCGAACGCCAGCGCGTCAAGATCGCTCTTGGCCTTGCGCAAAATCCACGCCTTCTTCTCCTCGACGAACCCACGCAGCATCTCGACATTGGCCGCCAGCTTGAAGTGACTGCACTGATCCAGAAGCTCGCCGGCGAAGGCATTGCGATTGTCGCCTCGATGCACGACCTGGCCCTGATCGAAGATGCGTTCTCATCGGTATGGCTCCTCGATCCTGGAAATCCGATGCTGCAAGGCACGCCTCGCGAACTACTGCATCCCGAGCTTCTCGAGCGTGTTTTCGATTGTCCTCCACGATCGAAGATTCTCCGTCGAGAATCCATCCTGCTCCGGAGGGAAGCGATCTTCCATGACTAACGCCACCTCTCAATTCTCCGACGTGCTCGCGGCCATTCGCCCGCTCGACCCGAAATATGCGATGGAAGCTCAGCACAAACTCAACTCTCTGACTAAGCCTATCGGCAGTCTCGGCCGGCTCGAAAAGATCGCGGCGCAGATGTATTGCATCTTTTCTGGCGAGGTTCGTTTGCCTCTCTGTCGCTCGGTCTACGTGTTTGCTGCCGATCACGGTGTAGTTGCAGAAGGCGTTAGTGCCTATCCTTCCGAAGTAACCGCGCAGATGGTGCTCAATTTTCTCGGCGGTGGCGCGGCCGTCAACGTATTGGCGCGGCAGAACAACGTTGCACTCATCGTCGTCGATGTGGGCGTCGCCGCTGACTTCAACGACGCGGCCAGCCTCTGCCGCATGAAGATTCGACGTGGAAGCCGCAATATGCGCCGTGAGCCGGCAATGACCGAGGAAGAACTCACTGCGGCCCTCGACGTCGGAGTTCGATTGGCACAAACCGCAGCCGCGAAGGGTGAAAACCTTGTCGCAGTCGGCGAGATGGGCATCGGAAATACGGCTGCCGCGAGCGCGATCACGAGCCTGCTTACGCAGCAACCAGTCGCCGTTGTCACCGGCAGAGGAGCCGGCCTTGATGCAGATGGGCGAAACCGCAAGCTCCACGTGATTCGCCGCGCAATCAAATCTCATTTCGGAGCCGAACCTAATCCTGCACCGCTCGAAATCCTACGCTGCGTCGGCGGATTGGAGATCGCGGCCATGACCGGTTTCATCCTGAGTGCCGCAGCCAATCGAATCTCTATCGTGTGTGATGGGTTCATTTCGACTGCAGCAGCGGCCGTCGCGCACGCTCTTTCACCTAATGTCCGCGATTATCTTTTTGCCGGACACTGCTCAGAGGAACCCGGACATCGCCATTTGCTCCGGTTACTCGACCTGACACCAATTCTGAATCTCGGTATGCGGCTCGGTGAAGGAACCGGCGCGGTGCTGGCGATGCCGCTGATCGAATCCTCTCTTCGCCTGCTGACCGAAATGGCCACATTTTCTTCCGCCGGCGTGAGTGAGGCGCTCTCATGAGGATGCCGCGATTCATGCAGGACATTGCCGCGGCACTACAGTTCCTCACCAGGCTGCCGCTGCCGCAACTCGCCTACGATTCGGATGCCCTTTCGCGCTCCGCGAAGTACTTCCCGCTCATCGGACTTGCGCTCGGTCTCGTCACAGCATTCGCCTTCGAATGGCTCTCTTTGCACCTGCCCGTCACGCTCGCTGCGCTGTTCGCGGTGCTCATTTCTGTCCTCGCCACCGGCGGCCTGCACGAAGATGGCCTGGCAGATACGGCCGACGCCTTCGGTGGCGGATGGACGAGGGATCAGGTTTTGGCAATCCTGAAAGACAGTCGCATTGGCAGCTATGGCGCACTGGCCGTGGTGTTCTCCATTCTCGGGCGAACGTGGCTATTGGCAGCGCTTGTAGGCGCAGACGCGACAAAATACATCATCTCGGCCCAGGTCCTCAGCCGTTGGACGGCTCTGCCACTCGGGTGCCTCATGACACCCGCGCGCACGAATGCGAGCCAGGGTGCTCGTCTCGCACAGCAGATATCTGCTCTCTCCCTATGCATCGGAACTGCGACCATGCTCGCGATCGTCGGATACCTGCTTCGCATGATGGCGCTCACACCGGTCCTAGCTGCGTTATGCGTGACGGGGTTGAGCGGTTTCTATTATCGGCGCCGCATTGGCGGCATTACCGGTGATTGTTTTGGAGCGACAACGCAGCTCACGGAAATCGCGGTCTATGTAGCGGCGGTGTGGCACGGATGAGGACCTTCGTTTTCATCCGCCACGCCCAGACAGCCATGGCCGGCAGATTCTGCGGTCAATCTGATCCAGAGCTCGATGCCGCAGGCACAATCCAATTGGCACATGTCGTGCAAAACGTAGCTCGATTGGGTATCCAACGCATAGTATCGAGTGATCTCCGCCGAGCCTCGCAAACTGCTCAAACAATCAGTCAGCACCTCGGCCTGCGTGTAGAGTTCCGGCCCGCGCTGCGCGAAATCCACTTTGGGCTGTGGGAAGGTTTAAGCTGGGCTGAGATTGAAGCGCAATTTCCCGGCGACGCACAGTCGTGGATTCAGGAGTTTCCCATGCAGCCGGCTCCCAGGGGCGAACGATACGCGGATTTTACCGAGCGGATTGATGACGAGTTCGATTCACTGCTGAGTGCCCCGGACAATCCTGCAACCGCTGTGGTCACACATCGCGGCGTTATGCGTTATGCATTGACTCGATTCTTCGGTCTCTCGGAAGAAGATGCGTCCACGCAGACAGATTCTTACGGAGTGGTGATTCCAGCGGTCTATACAGGCGCGGATCGCGCGCGTTACTGCCATCAGGAGGAGAAATGAGTATTGCAACCAAACGCGGAGACAGCGGGAAAACCGGCCTGGTAGGCGGCCTGCGCGTCTCAAAGGCGGATCTGCGAGTTGAGGCCTACGGAACTGTGGATGAGCTGAACTCCACACTCGGCTTTGCGCGAAGCATCTGCATGAATCCCGAGATCGCATCGCAGGTCCACGACATTCAGAAGACGCTTTTCCGCGTGGGATCAGCGCTCGCCACTCCTCCTGAAAGCAAGAAGCTCGCTCCTCCGCTCTCTGCGGAAGATGTGGATCAACTCACGGCTCTGGTGCACTCCATCGAGGCTCAGGAAGGAATTCTGTCGGACTGGTCTTTGCCCGGCGCGCATCGCGAGTCAGCCGCGTTCGAAGTAGCGCGCACGGTGTGCCGCCGCGCCGAGCGCGCCATTGTCCGGCTTGTCGAATCAGGAGCGGAAGTGCACGAGCAGGCCCTTCCCTATATCAATCGCCTCTCTGACCTGATCTGGCTCTTCGGGCGGCAGATTGAACTCGAAGCCGGCGTCGACTCTCGGCTTCGCGATGACCAGCACAAAGGGGCGCGATGGTCGAAAGCATGGTAAACCGGATGAGGCACGGCTATTCGGATGCGGAAAAGGCAGCCATTTACCGCGTCATCTATGAGCGTCGCGACGTACGCACCGGATATCTCCCGCGACCGCTCGAGGATGCGATTCTGTACCGGCTTCTGGCTGCCGCCCACCGCGCGCCTTCGGTGGGCTTCATGCAGCCGTGGCGATTCATCATCGTGCGCGATGTTTCGCTGCGCACCGCCGTGCACAGTATTTTTCTGCGAGCGAATGCCGAAGCCGCCGCTGCCTACGTAGGTGAACGCCGCGCATCCTACGGTCGACTGCGGTTGGAAGGGCTCCTCGACGCTCCGCAGCATCTTTGCGTGGTCTGCGATCCCACAAGTGATCGCGGGCATGGCTTGGGGCGCGGCTCTATGCCGGCGACCGCGGCCTATTCGGTTGCCTGCGCCATCCAGAACTTGTGGCTTGCCGCGCGAGCCGAAGAGATTGGCGTAGGCTGGGTCAGCATTCTTGATCCTGCAGCAATCAAAGAGCTCTTGCGAATCCCGTCCGAGATGGAACTGGTCGCCTATCTGTGCATCGGTTATGTGGAAGGTTTTTCCACCGCTCCCGATCTGGAACGGGCGGGATGGGAAGAGCGCGCCGAGATCGCCTCGCTGGTGAGAGACAACTATTTCGACCAAGCATCGCAATTCGACGAGGCGCGCCGTTGACCGCACGCTCGCTCATGGTCCTCGGCACCGCGTCGCATGTCGGCAAGTCGCTTACGACCGCGGCCCTCTGCCGCATCTTCACCCGCGCCGGCCTGCGTGTCGCTCCGTTCAAAGCGCAGAATATGTCGCTCAATTCGGCTGCAACGCCGGATGGCCTTGAGATCGGACGTGCGCAGGCGCTACAGGCGGAGGCGGCCGGTGTGCCGCCCACCGTCCATATGAATCCTGTCCTCATCAAACCGGGCAGCGATACCTCGGCGCAGATTGTTGTGCGCGGCAAAGTTTGGCAAACGCTGGATGCGCGCACCTACCACAATCACCGCGCCATCACACTGCTCCCCATCGTCGAGGAAAGCTATCGAGAACTCGCTTCGACGAACGACGTAGTCGTGCTGGAAGGCGCAGGCTCGCCGGCAGAGATCAACCTGAAAGACAACGATATCGTCAACATGCGTATGGCCAGGCTCGCTCAGGCGCCGTGCCTCTTGGTAGGAGATATCGATCGCGGAGGCGTTTTCGCCTCGCTGCTCGGGACCTGCGCGCTGCTGGATGACGAGGAACGCCGTCACATCCGCGGATTTCTCATCCACAAATTCCGCGGTGATCAATCGCTTCTTATGCCGGGCGTGCACACCATGGAACAGCGTCTGGAAATTCCATGCATGGGCGTCGTCCCGTGGCTTCATAAGCTGGATCTCGATGAGGAAGACAGCATCGGCTTCGCTAAAAATACCTCTGCGGAATGGGACCAGGCATTAAATTCTGCGAAGCTTTGTATCGCGGTCATCGCATTTCCTTCAATCTCGAATTTCACTGACTTCACGCCGCTGCTGGCGGAGCCGTCCGTATCGCTGCGTTATATTCGGGAACCAGCTCATCTTCCTACAACGGGCATTGTGATCTTGCCTGGCAGCAAGCAGACGGCCGAGGACTTGAACTGGTTGCGCAGCCAGGGCCTCGAACAACCGCTGCGCCAATACTTGCAGAACGGAGGTTTACTCGTCGGCATCTGTGGCGGCTTCCAGATGCTCGGGCACGAAATCCTCGATCCACACGGTGTTGAAAGCGGCGGCGGCCAACGCGGACTCGGGCTGCTTCCGATAACCACGACTCTCGAAAAGCGAAAAATCACCACTCCTGCGCGTGGAGAGTTAAGCGGCGCGACTCTGTTCGGAACGCCGATCGAACGGCCGGAACTCTGCGGCTATGAGATTCACATGGGACAGACTGCGTACCTGCCTGATGCGATCCCATTCGCGAAGATTCACCACAACACCGAAGAAGATGAGATTCTGGACGGCTGCGTCTCACTGAATGGCCGGGTTTGGGGAACCTATCTCCACGGCATCTTTGATCACGACTCTTTTCGCCACACATTTTTGAAAACGGCCCGCGCGGCGCTGCACATGCCGGAAGCGATTGGGCTCTTTAACTGGCGCCAGCATCGGCAGCAGCAACTCGATCGTTTGGCCGATACATTCGCGGAGGCGCTCGACCTCAACGCCATCTTCGGCCTTCTGAACTCGCCGCGTAAATCGATCAAACGAAATGCGCTTCGGTAACATGCGGCATCAGGTCTCCAACCACTTGAAAATTGCTTTCAGGGCTCCACCCTTTCGCCAGCGTTTTGGCGACAGGGTGGAGTAGAACGAACTAAATGCGGTTAGAGAACTGGCCGCGCCCTTGTTTTTGCGGCCAAGACGGGAGCTAGAGCTTGCAGCCCGGATGCGGATTCTTGAACTCGACGTCGGTCGCCAGCCAGTCGGACAAGCGCTTATTGTCGATCTCATCATCGGCTGCATTGGGGCTCAATGACGAACGGGCCAGCAGCACCGAGACCTTCGTTTTTCCCTTGATGCAATACGTCGTGAACAGGTGCGCGAGGCCTTTGTCGGTAATGTCCATGGTGTCGGCGGAGAGGGCGCCGTCATCTCCCGAGATATCGAACGGAGCCAGGATGATCTGATTGATGACCATCCGGTCCGTCTTCACTCCTGAAGAGTCATACCGAACAACCAAAGTGGCTCGCTTCTCAAGTGCGTCCGGGTTGGCTGTAAAGTTGATGCCTGGAAGCGCGACGCCCGCCGGATTCGGCTTGGGAGCTTTCGTATCAAATGCGAGACGGTAAGCGGGCCCTTTCCACTTGGGGGTTACGGCAATGCCGGGAGCGTCTTTCGCTTGAGGGCCGCACCCGGCCAGACACAACACTGCGCCCATCGCCAACAGGATGGCTTTTCTCACGTCGTCCTCCGATGTCGAAAAAGATGACGCGCCAGAATACCACTGCGGCGGGATTTTGGGATGTGATGCAGATGGTTCCTTCTTTTATCGGGTCACCAGGCATCCATCGCCACCGGCGTGGGTGGGCACCGAACATCGGTCACAAAACTGTGAAAACAATGAAATCAAGCAGCGGACGCGTTTTTGCAGGTGTATTCTGCTCCGGATCAGAAAAGCTTAGTGAGCGGCGTCGGCTATGACGCTCGTGTGAGCGCAAAGGAGAATCCATGTTGGCCAACAAAACGGAACTTATGAGCAAAATATACGCGTGCACAATCATGCGCAGGTGGGCGATAAGCGCTGCAGTTGCGTTTTCTCTGGTTACCATGGACGGTGCACCGAAGGCGAAAGCTCAAACAGCACCGGCAACCACGCCAGATACCGCTTCGACAGACATTGTAGGTATCTGGCAAGGGACTCTGCACATCGCGCAAGCCAATCGGGATCTACGCACCGAGATCAAGATCGCGAAGGCCACTGACGGAAGTTACAAGCTGACGTTCTACAGCATCGATCAGGGCGGGCAGCCAATCGTGGCGTCGAAGACGACCTTTCAGAGCGGTGCGCTCCTCTTCACGATCGACAGGATTGAGGGCAAGTACGAAGGCAAGATGAGTGCGGACGGAAAAACGATCACGGGCACATGGACGCAGGGACCAAATCCGATTCCACTCAACCTCGAGCGCACGACGGAAGAGGCCGCGTGGCCGATTCCTGAGCCGCCTAAGCCAATGGCTGCCGATGCCGATCCCTCGTTCGACGTAGTGACGATCAAGCCAAGCAAGCCAGGCACGCCGGGAAAGCTGTTCACATTTCGCGGCCGACATGCCATTACCGTCAACACGAACATGCATGACCTGATTGCGTTTGCTTACGGCCTGCATGCGAAACAAATTCTCGGCGAGCCAGATTGGTTTGGCAATGATCTGTTCGATATCGATGGAGTGCCGGATGTGGAGGGTCAACCGAGCTCAGCGCAGTTTCGAACCATGATGCAAAAACTGCTCGCCGATCGATTCCAGTTGAAATTTCATCATGATGAGCGGGAGCTTTCGGTCTACATCATTACGGTGGCGCCGGGCGGCCCCAAGCTGGAAAAGTCGGACACCCCGCTAAGCCAGGGGCAGGGGTTCTTTTTCCGCGGTTTTGGAGATCTGAACGTAACGAACCAGACGATCACCGACTTCGCGCATGGAATGCAGGGTGCGGTGATGGACAAACCGGTTGTCGATCATACCGGCCTGACGGACCGTTACAACTTCCGGCTGAAGTGGACACCTGATGATTCGCAATTCGGACAGTTCCGTGGAACGAACGGGCCGGTGCAACCACCGGCGGGAGATAATCCCAACGCACCGCCAAGTTTGTATACAGCGATGCCGGAGCAGTTGGGCTTGAAGATCGAGGCCGGCAAAGCAATGGATGACGTGATCGTGATCGATCATGTAGAGAAACCGTCCGCAAATTGAGCGAGAAAGGTTCCTCAATTCAGAAACATCGTGCGGTAGAGCGTATCGCGCTGCACGGGCTTGAACCCCGCATCGCGGATGATGCGGCGGAGCTCTTCTTCGGTGGTGCAGTTGGAAGTGCCTGCGGCTTTGACCACGTTCTCTTCAAGCATCACCGAACCCACGTCGTTGCCGCCGAAGTGGAGACCGAGTTCCAAGACCTTCAGGCCCTGCGTCACCCAGCTGGCCTGTACGTTCTCAATGTTGTCGAGATAGAGCCGCGCGATTGCCAGCACCTTCAGATACTCGACAGATGTGGCCTCGTCCCAGCCGCGGCCGCCGAGCGCCGTGTGCTTAGGCTGAAAGCTCCAGGGGATGAAGGCTGTGAAGCCGCCGGTCTCTTCCTGCAGGCGGCGGACAACTTCGAAGTGGTTGATGCGCTGGTCGAAGGTCTCGCCGACACCGAACATCATGGTCGCCGTTGTGCGCATGCCGAGCTGGTGCGCGGTGCGATGGACGCTCACCCAGTCTTCGGTGCGGCACTTGAGCCGCGCGATGCGGAAGCGGACATCATCGTCGAGAATCTCCGCGCCGCCACCGGGGATCGAATCGAGTCCGGCATCGCGCAGGCGCGCAATCGTGTCGCGCAGGGAGAGATTCGAGTATTCGGCGATGGCCAGAACTTCCGACGCGGAAAGACAGTGCAACCAGATCTGCGGAAAGCGCTGCTTGATGCCGGTAAAGAGGCGCTCGAACCAGTCGATCTTGAGATCGGGATGGATGCCGCCCTGCATCAGCACGCCCGTGCCGCCCATCTCAATTGTCTCGGCGATCTTCTCGTAGATCTTTTCGAAATCGAGAATATAGCCTTCGCTCGCTTTGGGTCCTTTGAGCGGCCGGTAGAAGGCGCAGAAGGTGCAATATTCCGTACAAAAGTTCGTGTAATTGATATTGCGGTCGATGATGTAAGTAACGACCCCTTCAGGATGAAGCCGGCGCCGAACCTGATCGGCCTCAAACCCGAGTCCGATCAGGTCAGCTGATTGAAAGTAGTCAAGAGCCTGCGGTCGCGAGATCGGCATGGATCGATTTTAACAACTCAGCGGTTCTTGACATCTTCTCTGCCGGAGCGGAACAAGAAGATGCCGCGCGTTAAAAGCTTGCGGCCTTGCGTGCGGGTGAGATTCGATGCCGTGGAAATTCCACTGAACAGGACGAAGAAATCCAGGAACGCGCGGAACATGTCCTTCAATTTCGTGTTTGTCCTATTGAAAATCACTACCCTCTTGGTGGCAAAAACCCATACCACGTTTGTTGGAGATGCAACGAAGGTTACCGGTTGCACAATCTTACTAAGGGAACGCAGGGACGATTACTAATCGGCCGTAAGAGCGAACCTCGCCCGGCCTGCCTACACTCATCCCCTGCGGGAAAGGCGGAGAATTGTTGCGGCGAGCTAAGCTCTTTGTCATCAGCCCCCAAACCGTCACCTTTCCTGGTCCCGGCCGGAATTGCCGATCACGCGCTATAGCGTTTCCGGTGCCAAACCCAGGCGGTACGGATAATTTCATCGAGACTGGTATAACGCGGTTTCCAACCCAGTTCGCGGGCAGCTTTCGCGGAGCTGGCCACCAAAACGGCGGGGTCGCCGGGCCGTCGCGGGTGGATTTCAGCCGGAATCGGGTGCCCCGTGATGCGGCGCACCGACTCAATCACCTCGCGGACGCTGAATCCATGCCCATTGCCGAGATTGAAGATCAGCGGACCTTGCCCTTCCCCAGCGGCCTCTTCACCAGCACCGAGAGCTTCGAGCGCCAGCAGATGGGCGTCCGCCAGATCCGAGACATGAATGTAGTCGCGGACGCAGGTGCCATCGGGAGTGGGGTAATCCTCCCCATAGATGCGGATCGAACTGCGCAGGCCAAGAGCCACATCGAGCACCAGAGGGATCAAATGGGTCTCCGGCTCGTGGGCTTCTCCACGCGTGATGCCGTCCGGCCCTTCGGGCGCCCCGGCCACGTTGAAATAGCGCAACGAAGCGTACCGGAGCCCGTGAATGCGGTTGAACCAGGCGAACATGCGCTCGACGAGGAGCTTCGACTCTCCGTAGGCATTGGTGGGCAAAAGTCGTGCATCCTCTTGAATCGGAATGGATTCGGGCTCGCCGTAGACGGCTGCCGTCGAGGAGAAAACCAGCCGGCGGGGGCCGCACTCCAGCATGGCCTCGAGCAGCGTAAGCGTGCTGGCTGTGTTGTTGCGGAAGAAAAGCTCAGGCCGCACCATGGATTCGCCCGCCTCAATCAGGGCAGCGAAGTGAAGAACGCCGTCAAAGGGCCGTTTTTGATCAGCAGCGACTGTGAAAATCTGCCGGAGCGCCGCACCATCGCCCAATTCCCCGTGAATGAAGGGGATGCCGGGCGGCAGCAGCTCTCGCCGTCCATGGCTGAGATTGTCAAATATGACTGGCTCGTGGCCTCGTTCTGCAAGCAAGCCGGCGACCGTTCCGCCGATGTATCCAGCGCCGCCGGTAATCAAGATCTTCACGAAAATGTATGTCCTTTCACCGACACTTTAGGTAACCTTGAGTCTAAATCAGCAGCGAGCAATCAGACCCGCAGGCGTCGGTATTGCCGGGTGAAGCAGTTGGTGCGTCGCAGGCCTAACTGCCAAGGGTTTCGCCTGATACGCTGCATGAAGACGCCTGTTCGAGTCTCTCCTGCGGGAAACCCGGGAGCGCACTCCTTTTGCCGGATACCCCGGATGCCTTGGACACAGATTTGGGCACGAATTGAGAAGGTTTCGCCGCACGAGACCGATCCGTTCGATCACCGGGCCGCAATTTCCGCGATCGCACGCGGCGGCAACAGATTCAAAGCCTTTCCGCCTTGGTCCGATCTTTGGATAATGAGGGAAAAAGCGCGAAACAGTCAGAAACGCGCCCTTTCCTGGTTTTGATCCACACATTTTGAATAATTCCCGGCCGTTTTTACTGCTGGAAATGAGGGTTTGAATCATGTCGACGACGTACTCCCCCGGACGGATGAACTTCGGCTTATTGCCCGAACCAGAGGGACGATCCGCCTCCTTCATCACGAGCGCCATTGTCAATGGAATGATTCTGGCGATCGTTTTGATCGTAGGCATGACGGCGAAGCATGTGCTGCAGGAGCACAAGTATGAGATGACCGAATTGATCATCCCCAGCACGCCTCCGCCGCCGATCAAGGTCAAGCCGCCGGTGCTGCCCAAGATGCCTCCGCCGCCGACACCGCCTAAGGTACAGCTCGATCGGCCCAAGATCGACATGCCCAAGCCGAAGCCCGAGCCCAAGCCGGTCCAACTAGAAGCCAAGATGACCATGCCGGAGATGAAGCCAGCCAAGCCGGCCATCATTCTGGCGCCTCAGCCCAAAGCTGCCCTGGCCGCCGCAATGCCGGCGCAGAACAACACCGTAAAGGCCTCCACCGCTCCTGTACATCTGGGCGAGACCTTCGGCGTTACGCCGAATCCGAACGCGAATAAGCCAGCAACGATCGCCGCTATTGGCAACCCGTACGGCGGGATGCAGGGGCCGGCCGTTGCGCCGCACGGCGTCGTGGGTTCAGCGGGCATCGGCAACGGTCTGAAATCGGGATCAAACGCCGGCACTGTGGGCAAGGTCGCGTCGGCAGGCATTCCCGGAGCGACAGGCACCAGCAATTCGAACTATGGCAAAGTGGCATCGGCGGGCATTCCTACGCAGACGGCCGCCGCGATCACACCAATCAAGGCCGTCACGCAGCCAGCCGCAACGTCTGTTGAAGTGCTCTCCAAGCCTCCCGTGCAATACACGAGCGAAGCACGGCAGCTGCACGTCCAAGGAGACGTGGTGCTGCGGGTCACCTTCATGGCAACCGGCCAGGTTATTGTGCAAGGCGTTCTTCAGGGCCTGGGACACGGTCTCGATGAAGAGGCTCGCCGTGTTGCTTCCCAAATCCGTTTTCGTCCGGCCACAAAGGATGGGCGGGCGGTCGACCTGACCACCAACATCCGGATTACCTTCCAACTGGCGTAGCATCAAGAAAGTTGCACGAATCACGATTGCACGAATTTACGTCTACGGACAGCCGCCATGCCGGGACGGCATAAGCAGCCACGGTAGACTGGCAAGAACCCACCTAGGAGCTTTACATGACGTTTCGGAAGATCCCCCTATTGCGGAACCAGATCCGCGCGATTTCTGGTTTCGCCGTAACCTTCCTAGTCTTTACGACTCTGGGTGTGACCTGCGCGTACGCGAAAAAGCAGCCAAAGTACCAGCAGGCGCACCAACTCACACCCGAGCAAGCTGCCTTGGTGGAGAAAGCCATTGCACGCGAGAAGGTCCTGATCAAGAACATTCAGCAGCGCACGCCTCTGGTGGAAACCTACATCCAGAACACGCGCCCCGACGACAAGCTCTACGCGGTGCCGGTCGAAGATGAATACATGCTGAGCCGGGTCGACTTCGGCAAAACCTTCTTCGATAAGAGCTATGAGCCGCGCGGTGAAGAACACCACGGATGGTTCAAGGGCTCGATGGCGGCCGTTACGGGCTTGACCAAGGCGCTTGGCCTCGAGAAATTCACCTACTCGCCCACGGGGTTCATGCAGATGATGTTCCTTGACCCGTCGGGCTTCGATCAGCAGCACTACGTCTTCAGCTATGTGCGCCGCGAATTTCTGGGTTCGGTGCGGACCTGGGTCTTCGACGTGCATCCCAAGCCCGAAGTCAAGGGCATGGGCCGCTTCTACGGCCGCATCTGGATCGAAGATCAGGACGGTAACATCGTGCGGTTCAACGGCACCTACACCGGCCCTACCTCTGAGGATTCCTCGAAATACTATTTCCACTTCGACAGCTGGCGTATGAACGTGCAGCCTGATGTCTGGTTGCCGGTTGCGGTCTACGTCGAAGAGTCGAGGCTTGGCGAAGGCTCGAAGGCGATGGGATTGAAGGCTCAGACGCACTTCTGGGGCTACTCGCTCAAGCTGCCTACGCGCGACAGCGAGAACGTGAGCGTGAAGGTAGACGACGCTGTCGACCAGAGCGACGATTCGCAGGACGTGAGCCCGCTACAGGCTTCGCGCATGTGGGTGACGCAGGCCGAAAACAACGTGATCGACCGGCTGGTCGAGGCTGGACTGGTGGCTCCGCTGAACCAAGGCGGTTATGAAGAAAAGGTCCTGGGGCAGATCGTCATCAACCTGATCGTGCCCAACAATCTTGCCTTCACTGACCAGGTTCACTGCCGCGTTCTGCTGACGGACACGGTTGAGGCAACCACCGTGGGCAATACGATCCTGGTGAGCAAGGGCCTGATCGATTCGTTGCCCAGCGAGCCGGCAATCGCATCGGTCGTGGCGATGGAGCTGGCGCACGTCGCTCTCGGCCATCACATTGATACGCGCTATGCCTTCAATGACCGGCTGCTCTTCCCGGACGAGGCGACCTTCCAGCGCATCGATATGTACCACTCGGATCTCGACAACACGACGGCAGCCAAGAAGGCGATGGAGTATCTCCAGGCCTCCATGTACAAAGATCAGTTGCCGCTGGCGGGATTGTTTTATGAGCAGCTTGCCGATCGCGGCAAGGTGCTGAAGGCGCTGAATACGCCCAAGCTCGGCGACTCGCTGCTCAAGGCTGATGGTACGCCGTGGATGGCAGATCTCGAGCACATGGCGCCGAAGCTGAACTGGGACGACCTGAGCCAGACAGCCGCGCTGCCATTGGGAAGCTGGCTCAAGACCGATCCGTGGGACGACAAGGTACACATGCTCAACGCCAAACGGTATGCGCCCATGAATGCGCGCGACAAGATGCCGTTTGAGGTAACGCCGGTCTTTTACAAGCTGCAGCGTTATGATCTGGCGAGCGCCGCGCCCGCGCCTGCTTCTCCGGCTGGCAATGCGCCCGCAGCAGCGGCTCCGGCGGCCGATGCCGCGCCTCCGGCCAATGGTGACCAGCCTGCGGCCGCACCGCCGGCTCAGCCGCAAGGCCAGCCGCCTACCGATGGCAACGCGCCAGCGGGCGGCAACGCGCCCGGAGATGGCAATGCACCAACTCCTGCGCCGCCGCCGCAGCAACAGCCTGCGGCCGCGGCGCAGAATCCGCCTCAATAAATCAAAGGCTCGTGAGAAGCCGCCTGCGTCACAGCGCAGCTTGCTGCCTAGGACGGCGCGCAACTGGAGCAAAAACCGGAGATCCAAGCGCCATTGAGTTTTGAACTGGGTCGCCGCTTCCTGCTTCACCCCACGAACAAAAACCTGTTCGTGGAACCTCGTTGTCGGTCGCGTCGACTTGGACGTTTTGCCTTCGGGAAATATCGACTCCGGTTTTGTTGTATGAACCGATTTTCACATCCAAGAAAGTGGAGTTCAGACTTTCCAGAAGTTGAGTGCTCATGAGACGATCACTTACCCAGACTCTGTTGGTTCTTCTTCTCGCTGTCGCAATACTTCCAGCTTATGCGCAGGTTGCCCCTTCGGCCACACGCAACAGCTTTTCCCTTTCCGTGGGCGGCGAGGGTTCAATCTTTCAGCCGGACTATGCCGGGCAAGGCGTTGCGCAGACCAGCCCTAACCGGCTCATCGGCATCGGCGCCTACGCGGATGCTCGCTTCACGCGCTGGATACAGCTTGAAGCTGAGGGGCGCTGGCTGCACTTCAACCAGTATGCCGGGATCAACGAAAACTCCTACATGATCGGACCGCGCCTGCCGATCCGCGACTTCCACAACTGGACTCCCTACGGCAAGGTGCTCTTCGGCTTTAGCACCGGAAGCTTTCTAAGCGGAAGTGCCGGAACGATTGCCTTTGGTGGAGGCGTCGATTATCGCCTGACGCGAAAATTCAAGGTGCGCGGCGACTTCGAGTACCAGCGCTGGAGTGTAGCGCCGACGCTCTGGCCTTACGGCGGCAGCGCAGGCATTAGTTACACAATCTTCTAAGGCTGGACGTGCAATGGTGGCATTTTGGCCGTCTGCATGGGTGCGCCGAGAATGCGGGCCACCGTCGGCGCGATCTGGCGCATGTCGATGAGGCCCAGGTCGCGGTGATGCGTGATGCCGCTTCCTAAGGCAAAAAACGAGGCGCGCATCGCAGGATACTGCGGCGAGAATCCGTGTGAGCCGAAGACATTGCCGACGCGGGCAACCATGACGCCGCTAGTCTGGAATCCAGCATAGTAGCCGGCCTTGAGTACAACGAGGAACGCCGCGTCTGGAAAAGCTCCAAGCTGAAGCAGGCCGTCATGATCGAAGACCTGCGCGATGCCGCTATTAGGCTCTGCAGCGAGCCGGGCCAGCATGGCGCGCACCTGATTCCGGGTCTGCACATCATTCGGGTCTTTGAGCATGATGGCCGCCATGCCTCCGGCCATCCAGGGCTGCGCCTTCCATGAGGCAATCGCCGGTGCTTTGCCTGGTTTGTACTGCAGCAATCCTGCCTTGATGAAGGGAATCTGCAGATTCACGACATGAGTGAGGTTCATGAATCCGTGATCGGAGACGACGAGCACTACCGCAGACGGATCGTTGGCGAATTCCTGCTTGGCGAGGCGCGCCACCATACCGTCAATTGCTTCGAGTGTTTTGCATGCCTCTGCGCTGAAGACACCGTGCATGTGCTCGGTCTCGTCGAGCGAACTCAGGTGGAGCGTCATCAATGCAGGCTTATATTTGCGCAGAATCTCAAGAGCGTAGCGGGTTTTGATCTCATCGCCGCCAACGGTCGTGTCGTTCCCCATCATGTATGGACCGGCAACCGGCTCAAGTTCGCTGAGAATCTTGCGCGGATGCAAGAGTGCGGCAATCAGACTGCGGTCTGCCGGATTCACCGCGCCTGAAGGGCTGTCGGTGCGCCAATACTCGGGAATGAGCCAGTCGACATCATGTGTGCCCACGCTCACCGGCCATCCGATGCTCGCAGTGTGCAGACCCATGTTGTGTGCGGCGCGCCATAACGTAGGAACGCGGATCGTTTCCGAGTACCAGTTCCACGCGCCGTTGAAGTGCAGCTCCGGATCGAATTGGAGATTCGAGTAGATGCCGTGTTCCGCAGGCGAGACACCGGTGATGAGCGTCGTGTGGCTCGGATAGGTCAGCGTGGGCCACACGCCGGTCACGCCGTCGGCATAGGTTCCACTACTCACGAAGCTACGTAGAAAAGGCACCTTCAGGCCGTGCGCGTCGGCCTGCGTGACGTACTCCGGCTTGAGGCCGTCGATAGAAATCATCAGAACTGGCGTGGCATGAGCGGCGCCGATAAAAACGGCGGCAAAGAATAGAAGCCGCAAACCAGAGATATAAAGGCGGCGAGGGCCTGGATGCATGGGGAAGGTGCTCCTCAATTTTCTTCTAAAACAAGAGACCGTACGCCTCTCTGTTTTTTGAGGCACATAAGACAACGTTCAGTCTATGAACAGAATTCTATAAGCCGGAGAGAGCGTAAGTGATCCAGCTCACTCGATTTACACAGCGCACATCGACAAGCCGATTCGACGGAATGTGTCTTTTACCGGCTTAAAGACAAGGGCTGCTCCGAAGAGCAGCCCTTGCTTAAACCGAGAACACTGACTTACGCCGGTGAGGGCGAACCTTCTGGATAGCCCGGACCGCCACGGCTCTCGGGTTTGAGAACCTGCTGCGGCGTGCTGCCATCGGGATCGTTGGGCGAGGCGAGCGAAGAGCGCATCGGAGGCAGTTGCTTGCCTTCGATCAGCATCCTCACCTCGTCCGCATCGATCGTCTCGCGCTCAAGCAGAGCCGCGGCGATGCGGTGCATCGGATCTTGGTTCGCCTCGATGATGGTGCGCGCAGACTGGTAGGCTTCGTCGATCAGGCGGCGGACTTCAAGATCGATCTGCCGGGCCGTCTCTTCGCTGAAGTCGCGATGCTGCGCGATCTCGCGGCCCAGGAAGATCTGCTCTTCCTTCTTGCCGAAGGTGAGCGGTCCCAGACGGCTCATGCCGTACTCGCAGACCATGCGGCGGGCGAGATCCGTAGCGGTCTCGATATCGCTGCCTGCGCCGGTCGACATCTGGTTGAGGAAGACCTCTTCCGCAACACGGCCGCCATAGGCCGTTGCCAGGCGGGTTTCGAGGTACTCGCGCGTATAGTTGTGGCGGTCGTCCGGCAGGTAAACCGTAACGCCCAGAGCCATGCCCCGCGGAATGATCGTAACCTTGTGGATGGGGTCGGAGTGGTCCCGCATGATCGAGACCAGCGCGTGGCCCGCCTCGTGGTAGGCGGTGACGCGCTTCTCTTCGTCAGTGAGCAGCATCGACTTGCGCTCTGCCCCCATCAGGACCTTGTCCTTGGCCAACTCAAAGTCGTACATGGTGACCTGCTTGCGATTGGCGCGCGCAGCATTGAGCGCGGCCTCGTTCACCATGTTGGCCAGATCAGCTCCGCTGAAGCCCGGAGTTCCACGTGCGAGCACGTTCAGGTTTGTGTCGTCCGAGATCGGCACCTTCTTCACGTGGACGCGCAGCACTTCCTCGCGGCCACGGACGTCCGGCAGGCCGACCACGACGCGCCGGTCAAAGCGGCCGGGGCGGAGCAGTGCAGGATCGAGCACATCCGGCCGGTTGGTGGCCGCAACCAGGATCACACCGTCGTTCGACTCAAAGCCGTCCATTTCGACGAGCAACTGATTCAGGGTCTGCTCACGCTCGTCGTGTCCGCCGCCAAGACCGGCACCGCGATGGCGACCGACCGCGTCGATTTCGTCAATAAAGATGATGCAGGGAGCGTTCTTCTTTCCCTGCTCAAAAAGGTCGCGGACGCGGCTTGCACCGACGCCGACGAACATCTCGACAAAGTCCGAACCGGAGATCGAGAAGAACGGCACGTTGGCTTCACCGGCCACAGCACGGGCCAGCAGAGTCTTGCCTGTTCCCGGAGGGCCAACCAGCAGCACGCCCTTGGGAATGCGCCCGCCGAGCTTCTGAAACTTCTGCGGCTCGCGCAGGTATTCGATAATCTCTTTCAGCTCTTCCTTGGCTTCATCCACACCGGCCACATCTTTAAACGTGACCTTCTTCTGTTGCATCGAGAGCAGGCGCGCACGGCTCTTGCCGAAGCTCAGCGCCTTGTTACCACCCGACTGCATCTGCCGCAGCATGAAGAACCAGATGGCGCCCAGCAGCACAAACGGCCCAACATTCAAGAGAAGCGGCACCAGCAGATTGCTCTGCGGCTCCTTGATGGAGAAGTTCACTTTGGCAGTGAGCAGCGCCTTTTCGAGGTCCTCGTAATCGGCGGGAATTGTGGTGTGGAACTGGTCTTTGGGCGAAACCTTGAGGTGGCCATGCAGCTCATTGCCCTGGATGGTCGCATCCAGCACCTGGCCGCCCTGGACCTTATCGAAGAGCTCCGAGTAGGGGATCTCCGTATCCTTGCCCATGTTGGCGCTTCTCGACACCACGCCCCACAACAGCACGAGGCAGATGAGGATGAACACCCAGAACATGATTGTTTTAACGCTCGAATTCACCAGAACTCCTCATTTCCGGAGAGGGGGAGAAAACATCGATATTCCCTTCACCGAACCCATTCATTAGACGCGTATGCCCAACTCAAAGTGTCAGAATGTGCACAATCCCCGCGCATCCGACACGCTTAGTTGGCTGCCTGGATGAGCAGTAACAAGATTGTACTCCCAAGACAACAGCAGTTGTAACTAGACCGATCCAGGGGAGGATGATTCCTTCGGGGGATGGGCGTTACCTTTTGGTTGCGTTCCGGGAACCCTTGCATCATCTATGACTAACGATTCGGCAACCACGATGATTCCCGGTTCCGGCTCCAGCTCCACGCCCTGCATCCATACGATGCGGTTTTCGAGCGCGAGGACCGGCCAAACCTGCCGCGCGGAACCCGTAATCCGCAGACGCTCCAATACTTCTTTCACCTTGCGCGGAGCGCTGGTGTAGCGTAGCCGGACACGGTCGCCCGGTTTCCAGTTGCGGAGCGTGGCGAGGGTGCCGGATTGCCCAGCTGGAGCAGGAACGGCGCAGCCGATCCGCAGACGCAACCCGAAGCCCGGGGCCAGGATCTCGCCAGGAATGGCTGTGGTGTACTCGGAGATGGCTTTTTCCGCCTCCGCGCCGGCTGCCGGACCCACGGCAAGCCGTAGCTCGCGCGCGGTTCGTTCGGCCTGCAGTCCCTGGGCTAGCTCAAGCTTCTGCCCGCTCCGGCCGCTGAGGGCCAGCAGGCGCAGAGACTCGGTTGCGGCAAAGTCGGGTTCCGCACCCAGTTGCCGGGCGGCGTGCCGCAGCAGCCGCCGCTGAATGGCCGGCGCAAGCGCAGCCAGCCGGGAGCAGTCGAGCGCGAGCCCCTCTCCGGCGGAGCGTCCTCCGCCGCGAACCGGCCGGCCGGGGAGCAATAACTGCGGCGCAAGCTGCGCGACCTCCGCCTGCCACCACGCCTCCTCCTCGCGGGCCAAGGTAGCCATCTGGACAAGATGGCTGCGCAGTTGCGGGTTCCAGGTTTCGAGCAGCGGCAGCAGCTCATGCCGGATGCGGTTGCGGGTGAAGGTGAGATGCCGGTTCGACGAGTCCTCCCGCCAGCTTTGGCCGAGCCCATTGAGATAGGCCTCAACCTGCGCACGAGTCACGCCAAGCAGCGGCCGGACAATGCGCCCCTCCGGGGTTTCAAGTTTTGGAGCAATGCCCGCCAAGCCCTTGGTCCACGCACCACGGAGAAATTTGGCCAGCACCGTTTCGGCCTGGTCGTCGAGGGTGTGCGCGGTGGCGATTGCGTCAAGAGCCATTGCGCGGGGCGGAGTTTTGGACAACAGTTCGCGGAACCATGCATAGCGCAGCCGCCGCGCAGCCTCTTCAATCGACTCGGCGGCCTTGCCCGTCCCGACATTGGCCCGCGCCTCCGCTGCGGTATCGACGCGGGCTTCATAGAACGGCAGGCCGAGGCTGGAAGCCAGTTCGCGGCAGAATTCAAGATCGGCGTCGGCCTCCGCGCCGCGCAGACCGTGGTGTAAGTGCGCGACGTGCAGCACCAGGCCCAATTCCCTGCTGCGCTCGGCCAATGCGCGCAGCAAAGCAACGGAGTCAGCTCCGCCGGAGACGGCGACAGCCAGCCGCATGCCGGGCTTGAGCAGGCTTATGTCCAGCAGGGGCAAAGATGAGTGCACGAGAGGATGATAGCGCGGACGGGGCTACGTATCCGGCTACGCTTCTAAGGTAACTTCCGAATCCCCGATCATACGTCCACAACGAGTCCCACCGTAAGGAGCAGGAAGATAAATTTTCACCTCAAGCTCGAAACGCATCTCGATCAGCTCGGAGAGTTTGCTGAATCGCTCGGCACCAGGGCCGGAGGGCCACTTTCGACAGATGTGATGGGATTCTTACTCATCCGGTTCTCCAAACGGAGGAACGCATCAGCGAAGGTATAGATGAGCCTTCTTCCCGCCCGCAACCTGTCGTTCGCTTCAGAGATCTTTCTCACATAACGTTCCAACAATATGGGAAACATTGAAGCCATGGGCCCCGCATAAAGCACAAATACAAACCAAGCAGTAAGTGAAGCTCCGGTTTGCACAAAGTTGCTAACCTTTATGGCCTCCGGTCCCGCAACGCCTGGAACCATCCTCGCCGCGCTAGCGAGTAGCGCGTCCGTCGCGGTGATTGTGGAGGAACTACTCAACCGGATCACGAAGGACCAAAAAAGCACTGCTAATGCTGCTATTGACATCAGCCCGAAACTGTACCGTAACAGAACGAGCAAAGCAGCGCGCCGCTCCGCACTTTTCCCCCGCATATATGCATTTAGCCGCCGTAATCGGCCAAGAACCCACATCCAATGTCGCGCAGCCTTGAAGAGCTGCTCATCTGTCCTGAAGGTACCCCTCGAAATCTGACGAATCACCCTGAACAGATATCCGTACGGAAAGTGTGCTATTCGAGAAATGAGCCCGGCCTCATCAATTTCGGCAAGGGCAACGCGAAGCGTTGTCCGATAGAACTGGGTTAAGAAAAGAGAACCGGTCATCGCCAATCCCAAAACGAGAGGCCCTCTGGATCCAGTCTGGCCATACAGCAAAAACCAAAGCACAATGCCGCATATCAACAGCCCCGAAGAAGAAGATTTGGCAAATTGTCTTTCTTCCCATGTTAAGACGGGGGCCTCAACAATCGGTTTGGGCAGCCCCTTAGCACGGCGCAAGAAATAGAAGAAGAGTGTCCACGCGAGAGCGAGAGGCGCAAAAGCAACGTAAATTAGGAATCCCAGCAGAAAAATGGCCTTGCCACGCGTCAACAGAAGTAGCCAGAAGACCTTTAGAAGCAGCGGATACAACTTAGGATTGCTCGGACTAAACCCATTTGAAACGACGAAGTGAAATATCTTGAGCGAAACAGCCTGCTCAGGTATTGCCAGCAAGTCATGTCTGAAAACGAAGAGGCTGAGGAGATGAACCCAGCACCAAAGTGCCGTGGTCCGCCAGAACCATTTGTTCACCGTCTTCAAGGCCGAAGCTATAGCCGTGCGTCTCTTCCTCCACATGCGGTTTTTCCTCGCACGACCGTTCCTCATATTCACCTAACCTGAGTTTTCTGTGACTATAGTACGGTACAAAAAGCACGGTACAAAGGTCAGTATTGCCTTGAAGGCTGACGGCTCAGTGCAGCAGGACGCCGTATTGTTGGTGTATTGTCAGCCAACCGGAAGGTGCTCTTAGCGCAATCCGATCGATACAACCTCCTGAGCCAAAGTCCGGGCTCCTGAGGCGAAAACAGCCGCAGATCTTTCGACTCCGCTGCGCTCCGCTCAAGATGACAATGGCTTCGCTGTTCAGAGTGACTTCATAGTTCGGAGTTGCTTCGGAGTTACGGCGCGGTGATCGCTTATCGCCAGTCGCTTTTCTGCGCCGTGACTCGCAGAGGCTGCGGTAATGACAGCCATCGGGCGCGTATTGTTCCACCCACCGCGGTGCTATACTCCACGAGTTATGCAGGTGTTTGCCATATTGCCCGCCGCGGGGCTGGGCACGCGGATGGCCGGGCCCCAACCCAAACAATTTCTCGAACTCGATGGCGTGCCCATCCTGATTCATTCGCTGCGCGCCTTTGCCGCCGTAAAGCGCGTGACGGCGCTCTACGTAGCCGTGCGCAAGCCGGAGATGGAGCGCGTGCAGGCGCAGGTCGCCGAGCACGGGTTTGCCGACAAGGTGCGCATGGTGGAAGGCGGCGACAACCGGCAGGAGTCGGTGGCCAATGCTCTGGCCGCGCTGCCCGCCGGAGATGACGACATTGTCCTGGTGCACGACGCCGTGCGGCCGTTGATTGACGCAGCCACCATCGAACGCACGATTGACGCCGTGGTTGAAAACGGGGCCGCCATCGTTGGATTACCGGCTGTCGACACGATCAAGCAGGTGGAGCGCACGGCCCATGGGGCGCTGATTACGGCGACGATTCCGCGCGAGTTTGTGGTGCTGGCGCAGACCCCGCAAGGCTTCCGGTTTGGTCTGCTGAAACGGGCTTTTGCCGAGGCCACCGCCGACGGCTTTGTGGGCACCGATGAGGCCTCCGTGGTCGAGCGCGCCGGACATACGGTAGCCGTGGTGCACGGTTCTCAGGTTAATCTGAAGATAACCCAGCCGGGAGATCTGGAACTGGCCGAGTTTTATCTGCGCCAGCGGAGCCGGCGGGAGTAATTGATCTCCCACCCTTGCCGCCAAGAACAAAAGCGCGCCAAGGATGGGGCACCCCCTCGAAGAACGGGCACGGGAAGCATGGATATACGGATCGGATTTGGCTGGGATTCGCACGCATTCAAACCGGGCGTGCCGTTGCGCATCGGCGGGCTGACGCTGGAGCACCCGGAGGGCCTGGCCGGCCACTCCGACGGTGACGTGCTGCTGCACGCCGTTACCGATGCGCTGCTTGGGTCAGTAGCAGCCGGCGATATCGGCAGCTTTTTTCCACCCGGCGATCCGCGCTGGAAGGATGCGGACTCGTCGATCTTTCTGAATCTCGCTCTTGAAGAGTTGCAGCACGCCGGCTACCGGCTCATCAACGTGGACATCACGCTGGTTCTGGCTGCACCGAAGATCGCGCCAATCGCGGCCGAGATGCGCGCCCGTGTGGCCGATCTGTTGTGTGTTGAGATCAATCAGGTGAGCATCAAGGCCAAGACTCCGGAGGGGCTGGGGCTGGATCACGTAGCGCAATGCCATGCCGTAGCGCTCGTCGAACGGGTTCCGGAGCCGGATGATCTGAAAAGCATGAGCGAGGTGATCGAAAGCCAGCGGCAGTTGGAGGACGTCGTCGACGACCTGCTCGCCTCAGTCCACGGTGTGCAGAAGAAGCGCACGGTTACGCCGGTGTACGACACCGAGGATATTACCTGAGTTTTCAATTGCAGAGAGACGCGATTCGCAGTACCTTGGCTGCGAGATTCCATTCCAGCCAGGAGTGTCTTTTATGCATCTGCTTCTTCTACTTGCGCAGACTCAGCCAGATCCGGCATTGGTTCGGCACGTGATGCTCGCCATGATGACGATTCTGCCCATCATCTTTGTCGTGGCGATTGCTCTTGTCATGGTGCCGTGCTGGTTCATCCTCAAGAAAGCCGGATTTTCGCCCTGGCTTTCGTTGCTCTGCCTCTTTCCCTCGTTGGGCACGCTGATTCTGCTCTATGTGCTTGCGTTCGCCGAGTGGAAGGTCAAGCCCGCGCCGCAAGCCTACTATCCGCCGGTTCCACCCACCGTCTAATCCGTCCGCGAGCTCGTGCGGGAGTCGATACGATAGCATCGTAAAAGAAAGCAAAATCTTTTAATGATGCCCGATTCGACTCCCTCATCCGCAAAAACTCCCCGGGTTCGCTTTGCGCCATCCCCCACCGGCTATCTCCATGTCGGCAGCGCGCGCACCTTCATTTTCAACTGGCTCTATGCGCGGCATAACCAGGGAACCATGGTGCTGCGGCTCGACGATACAGACGTAGAGCGCAACACCGAGGAGAGCGTTCGCTCGATTTTTGACGGGCTGCGCTGGCTGGGCCTCGACTGGGACGAAGAGTACAAACAATCCGAGCGGCTGGCCCTGCATCGCCAGGCAGCCGAGACGATCTTCGCAAAGGGGCTCGCCTATCGCGACTTCACTCCGGCGCACGCGGGCGATGACAACCAATCCTCCTCAACCCAAGGCGCATGGCTGTTCAACCCTGGAATGCGCGACCTTTCGCGCGAAGAGAGCGACCGCCGCGCCGCCGCGGGCGAGCCGTTCGCACTGCGCTATCGCGTGCCGCGGGGTGAAGGTAGAGTTTTGCAATTCCACGATAGCGTCTACGGCGTGCAGTCCAAGCAGGCCGACGATGTCGAAGATTTCGCGCTGCTACGGTCGGATGGAATGCCGACCTACCATCTTGCCTCGTGCGTCGATGACGCCGATCTGCGCATCACGCACATCATCCGCGGACAGGATCACCTGACCAACACCTTCAAGCACCTGCTGATCTTCGAAGCCCTGGGCGCAGAGGCGCCGCAGTTCGCGCATCTTCCGCTGCTGGTAGCTCCGGATGGCAGCAAGCTCTCGAAGCGCAAGCATGGCCCGGTTGTGAGCGTCACGACGTATCGCGATGCCGGCTTTTTGCCGCAGGCCTTCGTCAACTTTCTGTGCCTGCTGGGCTGGTCGCCTAAGAACGACCGTGACTTTCTGACTTTGGATGAGATTCGCGACCTATTTTCTCTGGAAGGCGTGAACCGCGCGAACGCTGTCGTCAATTTCACGGAATCAGCCTTGAGCCCTTCGGAATTCGGCCCGTTTGATCCCAAGGCGGTGTGGCTGAATGCCGAGCATCTCCGTGCGCTGCCGGTCGAAGAGCTGAGCCGGCAGCTTGCGCCCTTCTTCGAGCAGGCAGGCTTTCATCCCTCGCCCGAAAAACTTCTCGCCGTCACGCCTCTGATTCGCGAGCGCATCAAACTGCTGCGCGAGGCGGTTGCGGCGGCTGACTTCTTCTTTGTCGATCAGCTCCCACCTTACGATGCAGCTGAACTCATCCCCCAGAAGGGCGATGCCGCGCTTGCCCGACGCGTACTGGAGACCGCCGAGCAAGTGCTCGCAGCTACGCCGTTCGACCACGATTCGCTGGACAAGGCTTTGCGCGAGGCTGCTGCTTCGCTGGGCCTGAAGGCGGGACCGATGTTCCAGCCCATCCGCGTGGCCGTGTGCGGGCGCAAGAATGCGCCGCCGCTTTTTGAAACCATGATCGTGCTGGGACGGGATATATGTCTCGAACGCATCGGCCAGGCCGAAGCCAAACTTGCATCGCTTGGATGAGCACAGCCGTTCCGTGGAACAATAGGGAATGGCCACTATGACGACTTCCAATACGGAAAGCCCGGACGCTCGCATTCCCTCAAATTTTCTGCGCGAAATGATCGCAGAAGACGTGCGCACAAAGAAGTACGGCGACGCCGTCATCCAGACGCGCTTTCCTCCCGAGCCCAACGGCTACCTGCATATTGGCCACGCCAAGGCGATTTTTCTCGATTTCGGGCTGGCAGATGAGTTCGGCGGCAAGACCAATCTGCGCTTCGACGATACGAATCCTGAAAAAGAGGAGACGGAATACGTCGAGTCGATCCAGAAGGACGTGCACTGGCTGGGCTTCGATTGGGAGCGGCTCTGCTACGCCTCGGACTATTTCGGCCAGCTCTACGAATGGGCCTTGCAGCTGATCAAGGCGGGCAAGGCCTATGTCGACGATCTGACTGCTGAAGAGATTCGCCAGTATCGCGGCACGCTCACGGAGCCGGGCAAGGACAGCCCTTACCGCAACCGGACGATCGAGGAGAATCTCGACCTATTCACCCGCATGAAATCCGGCGAGTTTCCTGACGGCAGCCGTGTGCTGCGCGCCAAGATCGATATGGCCTCGCCGAACCTGAACATGCGCGATCCGGTGATGTACCGCATCCTGCACGCGACGCATCATCGCACCGGCGATGCGTGGTGCATTTACCCGATGTACGACTACGCGCATGGCCAGTCGGATTCCATCGAAAAGGTCACGCACTCGATGTGCACGCTCGAGTTCGCCGATCATCAGCCGATCTACCGCTGGTATATCGAGCAGCTGGGTATCTTCCCTTCGCAGCAGATTGAATTCGACCGGCTCAACCTGACCTATACGCTGTTGAGCAAACGCAGACTGCTGCAGCTAGTGCAGGAAGGTCGTGTGCGCGGGTGGGATGATCCGCGAATGCCGACGCTCTCCGGCATTCGGAGACGCGGCTTCACGCCGGAGGCGATCCGCGCCTTTGTCGCCTCGGTGGGCGCAACACGTACCAACGGCATCATCGACATTGAGATGCTGGAGCACTTCCAGCGCGATGATCTGAATCGCCGCGCCGCGCGCGCCATGGCTGTGCTGCGCCCGCTGAAGGTCGTCATCGACAACTATCCCGAAGGTAAGGAAGAGTTCGTCGAGGTCCAGAACAACCCCGAAGACCCTGCGGCGGGCACTCGGCAGGTGCCGTTCTCGCGCGAGATCTACATCGAACAGGACGATTTTCGCGAAGTCCCTCCGCCGAAATATTACCGGCTTTCTCCGGGCAAGGAAGTGCGCCTGCGCAATGCGTACTTCATCACAGCGCAGCGCGTGGTGAAGGACGCGGGCGGCAACGTCGTCGAGGTGCATTGCACCTATGATCCGGCGAGCCGCGGCGGCAATTCACCGGATGGACGCAAGGTGAAGTCCACGATGCACTGGGTCTCAGCCAGGCATGCAATCCCGGCGGAGATTCGCGTCTACGACAAACTGTTCTCGAACCCTGATCCAAGCGATTTTCCGGAAGGTGGAAGCTTCCTCGACAATCTCAATCCCAACTCGCTTGAGATCGTTACCGACGCAAAACTCGAACCCTCACTCGCCAACGCGAAGGTGGAAGATCGCTTCCAGTTCGAGCGTGTGGGCTATTTTTGCGTCGACGCGGATTCTGCGCCGGGCAAACTGGTCTTCAATCGAACACTGCCACTGAAAGATACTTGGGCGAAGATCGAGAAGAAGGCGGCGAGTTAGCGGCCGGCGGTTCGAGTGTTTTCTGGATCCAACAAAGACGACCTGGCGAACGGAGTTGAGAAGAGAGCAGCCATGAATAGCTGCCCTCTTCTTGGTCTGCACCGCGCTCCTCTTTACGCGGCTTGAATGTTGGTTACATGAATAGTGTTGCTGGCTACGTCGAACGTTCCAGTGACTGTCACTTGCTTGCCTTCGTACTTCTTCGCATTGTCCTGGTCATCAAGGAAATGCCCCGCTAATTTGCCCTCCGCCGTTTGGCCGGTAACCAGGGCATATTGCCCGTTCTCAAGCTTTACGACTTTGCCCGAGAATGTCTTGCTTTGCTGGTCTTGCTGCTGCTGGCCTGGCGGTGGGGCGCTGTCGTGACTTTGGGCAGCCAAGCCGGGGGTGAATGCGCAGAGGGCCGCTGCCAAAACCAGTGCCAGCGCCTCTCCAGGACGATTGTTCCTGCTCATACTTTGCTCCTCGATTCGATTTACTTGCACTCTGATACCGTGGTCGTCCTCTGAACAAGTTCCCCCGAGATACTTCCCCCTTCAGAAGCGTAGAGAGTGTGAGTGGTTGCCCCCACCCTCCGCGAGTTGCCTGTCGTTTTTCTGATCTCGTCAAATGGGGGCGCAGAGGTGGAGCTCGAGTCTTTTGTATGCTCAGTCTTGAGGATCAGCGGAACCATCGCAGAACAGTGCATTTCGGGACGCGAATTCAGGCGTGCCTTGTCTTCACTTATCTTTTGAGGTCCTATAGTCGCAGGCACACAGCCTCGTGAACTTTTCACGAGATCAATGCTGATGCGCGCTTATGAGCCAAAAAAAATCTGGGCTTGATCGCGATGCGCTAGAGGCTAGAGCCTTGAGGTTAGAAATCGGAAGCCGTCTCTCATTTTCCGATTACATCGATCGGCACGGTGATGGTTTTGGGCGGCATGCACTTTTCCTGGTCGCAGGCCTGGTAGCGGAGCTTGCCTTGCACGAGATGATCGCCCGGTGTGGCAAGGAGCCGGGTCTCGATGACGAAATCGCCGGTGTAGACGTTGAGCTTAGTGTTCGGATCGACAGATAGCGTCATCTCCGTGCCAGCAGGATAGTTCGCCGCTTCGAGGTGTACGCCCGATTCTGCCGGTACTGAAAACACCGTGGGAATCAGGGAATCATCACTAGGCGTGTGCGAATTGATGTGCAGGCCTTGCGCCACGCGGAAGTGGAGCGCGACGGGGCTGGGCTTACCTGCGGCGATGGTGACCTGCTCCGGAAAGAGATACGTCACAGCCTCTTCCCGGTTTTGCGCGCGGCTATGTCCACCCGCAGGCACGATCTGCGCGTAAGCGACCGAGAATGCGGAAGCAGCAATGAGAATCAGGACGGATTTGCGCGCGTACTTCATTCGTTCTGCGGATTCTCCCAGGGGCTAAAGCCCGCATCATTTTAAGGTTCTCTCGGCACGACTAAAGTCGCGCTCTGACACTTAAAGTCGCGCTCTGACACTCCGCGCTTTTCCGATGAGTTTTTCTGCAGCTGCAAGATCGCGCTTGGACACAAAACATTTCTCGCAACTGACACAATCGCCGACCTGCTGACCCGCTAACTTGCAGCACTGCTCACTGCGCCAGCGCCTTCTTGATGTTGGACTCGATATCTTGCTCTGAAGTAAGCCCCAGCTGCGCCGCGACTATAGTTCCCTTGCGATTAACGAAGAACGATGTGGGCAGTTCGTCGAGTCCACCATAGGGGGTGCTGAGGCTGTCGCCATTGATGAGCACCGGGTACGGCATCTTCTCCTGCTGTACGAACTTTGCAATCGCGGATTTGTTCTTCGCCCATCCGGCCTTATCGTCGGGCTTCAGGTCGTCGCCTTCGGCGTCGATGCCCAGAATCTCAAATCCCTGGCCGGCGTATTTGTTGCGCAGCTCGACGAGCCAGGGTGTCTCGATCTTGCAGGGCGCGCACCAAGTGGCCCAGAAGTTGATGAGCACAGCTTTGCCCCGGTAGTTCGCCAGGGAGACCTTCTTGCCGTTCATATCCTCGAGCGCAAACGCGGGCGCCGGCTTGCCCTTCAGTGGCGAAACGTAGGTGGCAGCACCGCCGGCGGGATCGGCCACCAGCTCGCCTCGCGCTGCAGTAGCCAGCAATCGCTCGGCAGCTTGCTGGCGGTACTCCCAGTTAGCCCAGCCGGCCCAGGCAAAGGTGGCCAGAGTGAAAAGTGTGACGCAAAGGACGAGCGTATTGCGGCGCATGGGGAAAGACCTCATATTCCCATTGTACGAAGCTCACGGACTACGGGCCAGCCATCCCGCGGGCAAAGATCGCTCGCGATGGCCCTAGGCGGGGGCTAGGGACTGGGGACTGGGGACTGTTACCATCAAAAGCCGATGAGTTCCATGCACGAAGACAATCCGTTTCAACCGGCGGCATTGGTGCGCACCGAAGCGGCTGCTCTGGAGGCGCTTGCCATGCGGCTCGAAGGCGAGATGGCTGAGCCGTTTCATCGCGCGGTCGAGTTGATTCTGCGCTGCGGCGAGGCGAATGGGCGCGTGGTGGTGACCGGCATGGGCAAAAGCGGCATCATCGCGCAGAAGATTGCCGCCACCCTGAGTTCGACAGGCTCGCCGGCGCTGTTTCTGCATCCGGCTGAGGCTATCCACGGCGATGTGGGCGTTGTGCTCAAGGGGGACGTGGTCATTGCTCTCTCGGCCAGCGGCGAAACTGAGGAGATTCTGCGCCTGCTGGCCACGGTAAAACGCAAGGGCGACGCGCTGGTGAGCTTCTGCTGCAATCTTAAATCGACGCTCGCGCAGGCCAGCGACGTCGCCCTCGACTGCGACGTGGAGCGCGAGGCCTGCGGACTCAATCTGGCGCCGACCGCCTCGACCACCGCGATGCTGGCGCTGGGCGACGCGCTGGCGATTGCTGTGAGTCTGCGCAAGGGCTTTCGCGCGGAGGATTTTGCCGAGCTGCATCCCGGCGGCAAGCTGGGCAAACGGCTGGCCAAGGTGAGCGACCTGATGCATGCGGGCGAAGATGTGCCTGTGGTCGCGCTCGCAACGCCAATGAGCGACGTGATCTACGAGATGTCACGCAAGAAGCTGGGCATCACAACGGTTCAGGAGGACGGGCAGCTGCGCGGGGTGATCAGCGACGGCGATCTGCGCCGGCTGCTTGAGCGCGAAGGCGGCGCAGCGCTCGGAAAGACGGCCGGCGAGGCGATGAACGAACAGCCGAAGACGATTGCATCGAGCGAACTTGCGGCAAAAGCATTGGCTATTTTAGAAGAGCGGAAGATTACTTCGCTGATCGTGGTCGATGCTGCGCAAAAGGTCGAAGGCGTACTGCATCTGCACGACCTGTGGGGTGTGGAGCTGATCTAAGACCTCAATGAATCGGCTGAAATAACATCGTGGCTTCCTGAATACATTGGTCCTGCGTTGAAGGGAATGTCCAATCATTGTGATAGGGCGGAAGCCCCCAAACACTCAATACCGCCGACGTAGCCGGATAGACCGGCGTGTTTACAAATGTTCCATCCGCTGCCTGCGCGTCAACTTGCCCTTTGGAATATTGGTAGTAACTAAGCGGGAACTGCCCGGCAGTCCATTTGGTTTGGACATGTGCGAATTCCTTTTCATTTTGCCCCTTCCAATCGACAAATACCCATGAAGATGTCTTGGGGTTGATCGGATCCATATCCGGTCTGCTTGAGTCCTGGTCTCGGTCGCAGCTAATGATCCAGGCTTTGAGTTGGTTGACATTAAAGAGCACGTTTGAATTCGGATCTAAATGCGGGTTAGCCGTATCATGCTCGGAAACCAGAATGTTTGCAAAAGAGACATAGCCCGGGGTCATGAATACCACGCTGGTCATCGCGACGTTAAAAGCGTCGAATGTATTTAAGAAATAGTAGTCCTGCCCTTTTGTGGGCCACTGGATTCGCTGAAAGATTAATCCAGTCGGCTGCAGCGAAGAGAATGTCTTTGATGCCGTGGAACCATCATCGAACTTTGCAGTCACGACGATCTTGTCGAAGACCCAGGGCGCACGAAAACATGCCTGGGTTCCGTAGATCGACGCAGAGCCCGATGCGGAGGCGCACTCCAGCGTCGGAAATCCTTTGCCGGAAGGAAAGCTTTCTGTGGGTGGTTGCAATATTGTCGTCAAGCCGACAGTTCCCGATGTCGAAGTAACAGTCCACGTTGCGGGGCTGGCGGTTGTGAGAAGGACAGACTCGCCTACGCCAACACATGCACGGGAATCAGGTTCTCCCGGAACAGTTGCAAGCGTCTGCGATGAGATAGCTCCTCCATTTGAAGACAAATCACAACCACTCGACAGAGTCCCGTAGACGACATCGATCCCCGGGTTGTCCGCGTAGTTGCCGGGATGTCCTGCAAATGTGCCCGCATCCGGAAAGCCGAGCCACAGTTCTGTAGCGCTTGCAGGAACATGAAACATTCTTTGCTCAGAATCGCCTATCGAACCAGTGCCGACAATAAACACCTGATTCAACAAAGGAGAACTCTCGCTCTGCCCAACGCCACCGGAATAGTTGTAAGGCGGCGGCGCTGGACCGCTCGGCGAGCCGTCTGTAAAGACTCCGACGAGCGGCAGTCCATTGGGTGACTCGAACCCAGAGATACTTCCGAGAGAGGTTATGTTTGCCCGCTGCCCCTGATAGCCATTGGGCCCGACTTCAGGAGTACCGCAGCAACCCACCCGACCCGATGCGGAAAGTATCAGTGTCTGTCCAGGCGCTGCCGCAAAGCTCATCGCTTTTACTGCGGGTGTGGGTCTGAGCTGCCCTCTACCTGCGGCTGAAGCAAGCTGCTCGCCAGATACCACATTGTCGGGATCGAAGATGACTGCGGTGCCCGGGACTGTCAACGGCCCGAAGCTGTTCGATTGCGCGCAGGCGAATGCTGCGGCAAAAGCCGCGTACATCACAACGGATCCAAGGCGCAGACCTGGCAGCAATGTGTTTCGGTTGCCATTGCCGCACTTTGCACACGTAGAGTAGGCCATCGCGCTCTCCTGCCCCTCGAAAATACGGCACAACCGTTGGGAATGAGGGCATTATCGCACGGGAATACTGCACTGTGAGTGCGATTCAACCTGGATTCTGTGAACGTGCAGATAGAAAACCGTGTCGCTGTTTCCTCTTGTCTGCTGCGGTGCCTCGCGCATCTGAAGTTCGCTGAAAAGCAGCTACAGATCCTTCGACTCCCTCCGCTATGCTTCGGTCGCTCAGATGACAAGGCGGTGTGGTTGCAAGGTTCGGAGCGCGACGCCCGTGTCAGCACTGCCACGGGGCGTGTGTCGGGTGACACGATGGAATCCGCTGCTCACCCGCTTACATCCTTTGTTTTCAGTCACAGAAAAGATGGACCTCCATCTGCATGGTTTCCGGCGCAGGCAGACGAGGAGGACCTGAGCTGATGGCGTCTTCTGTCGCAACATGGCTGGCATTGAGAGGCACCGCAGACCGCCTCACGGGCGAGGACCTGTCTGTGGGGACCCCGGATCAGGACCACCCCACGAACGAGGACCTGTCTGTGGGGACCCCGGATCAGGACCACCCCACAGACGAGGACCTGTCTGTGGGGACCCCGGATCGGGCAGAGCGGCCCCGGCGCTCGCAACTCCGTGAACATTTAGAATGGGATCAGGATCTTTTAATCGCCTTGCGTCCGTGTTCCGTCCTGTCCTCTGGAACTCGAACGGACGAGAAAGCAAGTAAACGCCTTTCTATGCATCGTTGGTCTAAGCTGTTTATCCCCACCCTACGTGAGGCCCCGGCAGATGCCGAGGTGGCCAGCCACAGGCTCCTGATTCGGGCAGGCTACATTCGCCAGCTCGGCGCGGGCATCTACAACTATCTCTTTCTCGGGCAGCGGTCGCTGAACAAGATCATTGCCGTCGTCCGCGGCGAGATGGACAAGATCGGCCAGGAGTTTTACCTGCCCGGCATCCTTCCGAAGGAGCCGTGGCTCGAGAGCGGCCGCTGGACGGGGATGGGCGAGAACATGTTCCGCCTGAAAGACCGCAAGGGTGCGGACCTGTGCCTGGGTATGACGCATGAAGAGATCATGACCGTGATCGCGCGCAACGAGCTGCGCAGCTACAAGCAGCTGCCGCAGATCTGGTACCAGATCCAGACCAAGTTCCGCGACGAGCCGAGACCGAAGTCTGGCCTGCTGCGCGTGCGCCAGTTCACCATGAAGGACTCCTACTCGTTCGACATCGATGCGGCAGGGCTCGATAAGAGTTTTGATCTGCATGACCAGGTGTATCGCGCCATCTTCACGCGTTGCGGGCTCAAATTTGTCGCCGTTGAAGCCGATTCGGGCGCAATGGGCGGATCGCAGTCGCAGGAGTTCATGGTGTACACCGAGGCCGGCGAGGACCTGATCGCAAGCTGCCCGGTGTGCGGCTACGCGGCGAATCTTGAAAAAGCAACTTCGTTGCTTTCCCCTTCGGAGGAGATGGTTGCTACCGGCGATGGCAAGCCGGAGTTCGTTCACACGCCGGGATGCGCTGCGATCGCCGATGTGGCGGCGTTCTTCAAGATTTCTCCGGCGAGCGATATCAAATGCGTTGCTTATATGGTGCTGAAGCGTGGCACGGGCGGGAAGCCGGATACGTGGCATGGCGTAGCGACCTTCCTGCGCGGCGATCACCAGGTGAATGAGACTAAGCTGTTGGGCGCAGTCGGCGGGGCCGATCTGCGCACTATGCAAACGGAAGAGCTGGCTCAGTACTTCAATGGACCGGCGGGCTATCTAGGTCCCGTTGGATTGAAGCCCGCTGCGCAGCCGCTTGGCGAGGGTCTTACGGTTGTCGTCGACAAGGCGCTCGAAGGCCGCAAAAATCTCGTCTGTGGCGCCAACAAGCTCGACTATCACCTGTGCAACGTGACGCCGGGACGCGACTTCGGCTGGACGCTTGCGGCCGACATTCGCAGCGTAAATGAGGGTGAAGGCTGCCCCAAAGATCACTGCGGCGGCAAGCTCGTTGTTGGCAAAGCCGTAGAAGTGGGCCACATCTTCAAGCTGGGCTACAAGTACTCCGAATCGATGGGAGCGCGGGTGCTGGACCCGAACGGCAAAGAAGTGACGCCGATCATGGGCAGCTACGGCATCGGGATCGAGCGCATTCTTACTGCAGCCATCGAGCAGTCGAATGATGCCAACGGATTCTGGTTGCCGGCCTCGATTGCCCCGTTCGCGGTGGTGGTTACGATCACCAATGCTTCGGATGCGGCTCTCAAGCAGACCGGCGAAACACTGGCTGCGGAGCTCGACGCTGCGGGGCTCGACGTGCTGCTGGATGACCGGGATGAGCGCGCCGGCGTCAAATTTAAAGACGCGGATCTGATCGGCATTCCCTACCGTATCAATGTGGGGAAAAAGGCGGCGAGCGGTCAGGTGGAGCTGGTGACACGCGCCAAGGCGGGCAGCGAGGACGTAGCGCTGCCGGACGTAGTGGCGGAAGTGAAGCGGCGCATTGAAGAAGAGAGACTTCTGGAGTCCAGTTCGTAGATCTGGTTGCATAAATGGTCTTGTGAAAGGGCACGACTTCAGTCGTGCCGAAAAGGCCAATGAAATTGCGGGCTTCAGCCCCCGAGGGGGCTCCCGGAGCCCAACCCGAAGGGATTTTATGCAACCAGTTCGTAGCTGCTTTTTTCGAGAGATGGATGGAGCCCGCTGTATTGGAAAAGTTCGCGGCCGATTCCGAACGTGAACCGCAGATCCTTCGACTTCGGCCGTCCGCCACGGCGCGGCGGACAACCTCCGCTCAGGATGACAGACGGATGGGCGCGTTGAGGCTAGAAGCTGCAAGCTGTTTTTTAGAGGAGTAGCAATGGCATTGAAGATTCGATTCGCACGACCCACGGGGAAGCACCCCGTCGGCTCAGTGGCGCTGCTGGTGGCAGCGGCCGCGTTCGTAGTGTGTGCGATCGTGGGCTTTTCGGTCTTCGGCTACTACTACTTCAAATACCGCAGCATCGTGGAACAACGGCTCAGCCAGCCGATCTTTGCCGAGACCGCAAAAATTTTCGCCGCCCCCCGTGAAGTCCGGCCAGGGCAGAAGCTCACGCTGCGCCTCATCGCCAACGAACTGCGCGCAGCCGGCTACACGACAGATGGCGCGGTGCAGACCTCGCCGCTTGGCACATTTACCGAAAAGGGACAGTCCATCACGGTGCAGCCCGGGCCGCAGTCCTACCATGCGCCGGATAGCGCCACTATCCACGTGGACAGAGGTGAGGTGGACTCGATCACCGACGCGCATGGACAGCCACTGGCCAGCTACGAGCTTGAACCGCTGCTCATCACGGGCCTGAGCGAAGATGCCAACCGCACCAAGCGGCGGCTGATCACCTACGACGAGATTCCGCCCAACCTGGTGCACGCAGTGGTGGCCATTGAAGACCGGCGCTTCTTTGATCACGGCGGCGTGGACTACTACCGGATTCTCGGCGCTCTGCGCAACGATCTTACGCCGGGCCACAAGTGGACCGAGGGTGGATCGACGCTGACCATGCAGCTGGCGCGCGGATTTTTCCTTACGCCCGAGCGAAGCCTGAAGCGCAAGTTTATCGAGATCGTCATCACCTTCCAGCTCGAGCACCGCTTCACCAAGCAGCAGATCTTCCAGATGTACGCGAACCAGATCAACCTGGGGCAGCGAGGCAGCTTCTCGATCGATGGATTCGGCGAGGCTTCGCAGGCGTACTTCGGCAAAGATGTGCGGCAGCTCAACCTGGCTGAGTGCGCGCTGCTGGCTGGAATCATCCAGAGTCCGAACCGGCTCAATCCCTTCCGGCATCCCGACCGCGCCATCGATCGGCGCAATCTGGTGCTGGATACGATGGTGGAGACGGGAGCGATTACGAAAGAAGAGGCAGAGAAGACCAAGGCCGAGCCTCTGCACCTTATGCCAAGCAGCGTAGACGCGAGCGAGGCGCCGTATTTCGTCGATCTGGTGCGCGATCAGCTTGTGCAAAAGCTGGGCGATCGTGACTTCAACAGGGAGGGACTGCGGATCTATACCACGCTTGATCCTGACCTACAACGCCTGGCGACAGATGCGATCGACTCGACGACACACACGATCGATGCGTTGGTAGATCGCAAGCATGCACGCGACCGCAAACTGGGCAAGCCTTACATCTATCCGCAGATGGCGCTGGTAGCGCTGAATCCGCACACCGGGCAGGTGCTGGCGCTGGTGGGCGGCCGCAGCTACGGAACATCGCAGCTCAACCACGCGGTCGCGATGCGGCCCACTGGTTCGACATTCAAACCTTTTGTCTACGCGACTGCCTTCCAGACGGCCGTGGAAGGAACGATGCTGCCGGGGCAGACAAAGCTCTTCTCGCCGGTCACTATGATCAGCGACGTACAGAATACCTACGGCGAGGGCACGCCTTACCAGTACACGCCACGTAATTATCACGGCGAGTATTACGGTGATGTGACGGCGCGCTATGCGCTGATGCGCTCGGACAATAATGCGACCATCAGCCTGGCCAGCATGGTGGGCTTTGACCGCGTGGCAGAACTGGCGCGTGATGCGGGCATCAAGAGTGCACGCGGTACTCCTTCGGTGGCGATTGGCACGTACTCGGCTACACCACTCGACATTGCCGGCGCATACACTGTGTTTGCCAATGGAGGCGTACATCTCGATCCGTGGATGCTGGCCAGCGTGCGTACGCCAAAGGGCGACATGATGACGGAGTACACACCGAACTCACGGCAGGTACTCGACCCGCGCGTGGCCTACCTGACGACGAACATGATGGAAGCCGTGCTGCAAGGCAACGGAGGCGGTAGCTGCAAGGTCGGAGACCGCGATCTCTGCGGAACCGGCGCCGGCGTGCGCAACATGGGATTCCTGGCTCCCGCTGCGGCCAAAACGGGCACCGACCACGACGCATGGTTTGCCGGCTTCACCAGCAATCTCATCTGCGTGGTGTGGGTGGGCAACGACGACTACACCGTTCTAGGACTCGAAGGCGCGGAGGCTGCAGCACCCATCTGGGCCGCGTTTATGAAAAAGGCCGTCGAGCTGCCGCAATACTCTGACACGCATGAGTTCACACCACCCGACGGCGTGCAGATAGAGCAGATCGACAAGTTCACGAATCTTCTAAGTGACGCCGCCTGCCCCGATAGCTACAGCGCCGCCTTTCTTGCCGGCACCGGGCCGACGGACACCTGTGATCATCCTGCCGATCACCGCAATATTTTGCAGAAGCTCTTTGGGCTGGGAAAAAGCGGAGAATAGTCAACCATCGACCGTAGTACCATCCGGCATGGGCTGGCAGCTTGCGCACCAAAACGTGACGCGCGCATCGGGCCCTTGCAGCCGGCGGCGGATTGCGCTGCCACAGCGGCGGCATGGCTCTCCGTGACGTCCGTAGACCCACAGGCTTTCGCCAGGATCGGATGAGTTTGTCGTGCGCCGTTGCCTGCCGCCGTAGGTCACGATCATATTGCCCGAATCCTCGAGAACGTTCGCCCCCACAAGCTTGCGCGCTGCCGCTACCAGCGCCTTCACCTGCTGCAGTTGCAGTGCGGCAACTTTGCAAAATGGATGGATGCCGCAGACAAAGCAAATCTCCGACTTGAAAACATTGCCAACGCCGGCGAGCACGTCCTGATGCAGCAGCACATCGCCCACTTCTTCTATTGCGTGCGCGAGCAATCGTTGCTCCGCTTCTTCCGCATCGAATGCGCTGCTGAGTACATCGACGGCTGAGCTGGGAATTCTGCGATCGCGTGCCAACGACTGTACGGTGTGCATCTCGGCTACAGGAACCTTGAAACCAACAGCAATGTACTCGGCATTTTCGAGCACGATGCGCATGTCGAACCTCGGCTTCTGCCACAGCTGGCCATGGCGATAGATGTGCCAGCTGCCGTTCATGAGCATGTGGGTTGCGAGCGTAGCGCCGCCGGAAAAATGTACCAGCAGCCATTTGCCGCGCGACTCCACGCGCTCAATCAGGCGGCCGATGAGCGAAGCGTCATCGTGAAAGCGCGTGAGCTTGGGATACGTGGAGCGGAAGCCGGTGATGGGCTTGCCCTCCAACGCGCGGCGAAGGGAGCGCGCAGTGCGAAAGATAGTATCGCCCTCAGGCATGGTTTATTGGACCTCGCCGGCGCGCGGCTGATGAGCGTGCTGCCCGACGGGCAAAAGAATTCGGCGCAGATGCATGCCCAGCGGTCCGGGATGAAAGCCCGCGTCCATGAGAAAACGCGCCATGGGATGCGCGGCGACAGGTTGCCCATTGATGGTGGTAATCAGCGAGCCCTGGTGGCTATTTCCGTGCAACTGCGCCTGGCCGTGCGCACTAAGGAAGTGCGCCAGGCCAGCGGCAATTTGCGAGCGCTCTGGTTCCTCTGCAGGCAGAAAGACCAGCAGGTTTGGATTGCCACGGCGCATCCAGGCAACGAGCTGACCGTTGCGAAGGATAACCTCCGCATAAGCGGCTCGCGTGAGGATCCTCGGAGCGGACTCCCGCCCCGCAGACGAAGACCTCTCTGCGGGGACCCCAAGTTCATTGTCTTCTTCCATCACCGGCAGATCGGGCCAGCGGAGCGCAGAACCGTAGGGATTCGCAGGATCGGTTGCAGCGAGGAGAACGAACTCCGGCTTCTCCTCGGGAGGCTCTGTGCGCAGTTGCCGCAACAGATCGACTGCGGCAGGCAGAGCAAACTGCGTCGCACCGAGACCCGCGACAAAATAGCCGCGGCGAACCCGGCCACTCTCTTCGAGGGCTTTGAGCACGTCGTACACAGCGCTGAAGCCGCCCGGAACATTCTCTGCCGTCACCGACTCACGCAGCAGCACCCCGTAGCGGTTAAGAAGCTGCAGAGCAAGAGCGTGGCTGCGTTCGGTCTGTGTGGGCATGTCAGAGACTAAAGCGCCTTCCGGTTTGACAATCCGTCCGGCGTGACTGAAGTCATGCCCTGTTACAAAGCCCGAAGACGAATGCAGCGGCAGCAACGACCAGCGGCCTTGTGCAATTGGTGGCGTAGTACGGCGCGAACGGAACGTGGTCCCGGTATGTGTCCGCCGCGGCGCGCGTGCGCTGTCCGGCCGCGCGATATAGGCGCGGAGCGCGTGCAGCGAATCATTCGTGATGAGCCCGCGCCAGACAAGGTTCCAAAGCGCGTCGATCGTCTCGCCTGGATACCCACCGCCGGCGGCCTGATGCAGCGGATCGAAGAAGCTCGCCCCCGTGGATTCGAGGATGGACAATAATTTTTCTTCGCGTTCCGTGAGTGGGTCGACATTCGGGCCGGTCAACGGGCGTTGTTGTGCGAGCAGTGGCAGCTTGTCGGCGAGAAAGAGTGCGATGCGGCCGTTGCGCTCGCCAATCGGCTCCACACCGGCCCAGGCAACCTCACCGGCAGCGATCAGCGTGTCGAGACCTGCCGGCGTGTAATCGGCCACGCGCGCCGGCAAAATGGAGGATTCGAGCAACGAAGCCGGCAACGGCGCTCCTTGCAGGCTTTCGATGGCGTCAAGCAACGCATCGAGACTTGGCCCATGCCCCGCCCCATGAATCGAGGCCCGACGCGGTGTAACGACGCCCTGCCAGTGCGTGAGGAAACGCGCCAGCGTGTGCTGCTCCACCGGCTCCACTTCGCGGCGCAATTTAGCCAGCGACTTACGCCGGATGAGGCGCAGAATCTCCGCATCGCACCACTCGCGGTGGATGCCACCCGGACGAAAAGCTCCTTCTAACACGCGGCCTTCCGAGGCTAGTTTCAGCAAAATTTCTTCGACTGTCTTCGTGTCGAGTCCGAATCGATCCGCAGCTTCGCGCGCAGTGAAAGGGCCATGCGTGCGCGCATAACGCCGGACGAGTTCGAGCACGGGATGCGCAACGGGCTCGAGCAGCGCTGCCGCGAGGCCGGGCGGTAGCGGAATGCCAAGGGCGTCACGATAGCGCGCGGCATCTTCTGCGGCGATGAGGCGGCGTTCGCCGGCAATATTCAACTCCAGCAAGCGGCGGGCGCGTACAAGACGCGGCAGAGTCTCCAGCAGATCGGGCGAAGCGATGCGGCGGGCAAGTTCGGCACGCGAAAGGTCCCCCAGCCGCAGGGAAAGATCATGGATGCCGTCGACCGAGCGCGCACGGTGCGAGTCGGTGAGGCACTGTGCGTTCTCTTCCACCTCGGCGATCGCATCGGGATCGAGCAGCTCGCGCAAATCGGCTTCGCCCAGAATCTCGCGCAACTGATCCTGATCGATGGTGAGCGCCTGGGCGCGGCGCTCGGCCAGCGGCGCGTCACCGTCGTAGAGAAAATTCGCCACGTAGCTGAAGAGCAGCGAAGACGCGAACGGCGACGGCTTGTGCGTTTCGACCACGTGAACACGAAGCTGCCGTTGCTCGATAGCACGCAGCGTCTCAATCAAAGCAGGCATATCGAAGACGTCGCGCAGGCACTCGCGATAGGCTTCGAGCAATAACGGAAATGACGGATAACGCGAAGCCACGCTCAACAAATCGTAGGACCGCTTGCGTAGCTGCCACAGCGGCGAGCGCTGATCAGCGCGGCGGCGCGGTAACAGCAGCGCGCGTCCCGCAGCCTCACGAAAGCGCCCAGCGAAGAGCGCCGTCGAGCCGAGCTCGCGCAAAACCAGCTGCATAGCTTCGGCCGATTCGACAAGAATCCAGTCGGAATCAGGCGGCTCGTCCGTATCAGGAAAGCGCAGGACAAAGCCGTCGTCGCCCCAGAGCGTTTCTACATCGGGGCCCCCTGCCGCGCGGATGCGTGCGCTCACCGCCATGGCCCACGGGATGTGAATGCGGCTGCCGAAGGGCGTGAGCACGCAAACGCGCCAGTCGCCCAGCTCGTCGCGGACGCGCTCAACCACGATCGTGCGATCATCGGGAACCTGACCTGTCGCGGCCTCTTGATCGGTGAGGAACTGCAGAAGATTTTCCGCGGCACCGGGATCGAGATCGTGTTCGCCGACGAGGCGCGTGAGCGCGGCTGGCTTCGGCAGGGCGCGCAGCTCGCGCACCATCGCGCCGATGCGATGACCAAATTCCAGAGGACGGCCGGGGCCATCGCCTTTCCAGAAAGGCATCTTGCCGGGCTCGCCCGGAGCTGGCGTGACGAGCACACGGTCGTGGGTGATGTCCACAATGCGCCATGTGGATGCGCCGAGAATAAAGGTCTCGTTGGGATGCGACTCGAAGACCATCTCCTCGTCGAGTTCGCCCACGCGCACCGGCTTGCCATCGTTGTAGGCAAGAAAGACCCCGTAGAGTCCACGATCAGGAATGGTGCCGGCATTGAGAATGGCCAGCCGGGCGGCTCCTTCCCGCGCAGAGACGACGTTGCGGATGCGGTCCCAGGTAAGCCGCGGGCGCAGTTCGCCGAACTCGTCCGAAGGATAGCGGCCGCTGAGCAGATCGAGCACTCCCTCGAAAGCGGAGCGCGTGAGTCCGCCAAACGGCGCAGCCCGGCGTACGAGATCGTAGAGAAAGTCGACGGAGACTTCGGGGGCAGCGGAGTCGGCGTTGTCAGCGGCGTTAGCGAAGTTCGTACTTACCCACCCTTGCTGCAAAGAACCTCGCAGGGATGCGGCACCTGAGTTCTGAGCCACTCTTGCGCTCGTCTTCCCTGCTTTTCTGTTCCCTATTCCCTGTTCTCTGCTCTCCGGCCTCGGCGGATGCGCCACGATCGCTACCAGCTGCTGCGCAAGCACATCGAGCGGATTGCGCGGGAAGCGGGTAGATTCGATGTGGCCCTCGTGCATGGCGCGGGTCACGGCAGCGCAGGCAACCAGGTCAGCACGGTATTTGGGGAAGATCACACCTTCCGAGACTGCATCCACGCTGTGCCCGGCGCGGCCGATGCGCTGCATGCCGCTGGCCACGGACGGCGGCGATTCGATCTGGATCACCAGATCGACCGCGCCCATATCGATACCCAGCTCAAGCGTAGACGTGGCGCAGAGAGCGCGAATCTGTCCGGCCTTCAACTGCTCTTCGATGACGGCGCGCTGCGCCGCGGCGAGCGAGCCATGGTGCGCACGGGCGATGGGCTCGCCTGCCAGATCATTGAGGGCCCCGGCGAGGCGTTCAGCGATCTGGCGGGCATTGACGAACAGGATCGTCGAGTTACGTTCGCGGATAATCTCAAGCAGCCGCGGATGGATCGCGTTCCAGATGGAGACGCGCCGTGGCGTCTGCGAAGCGGGACCGGTGGGAATCTCCTCCATCTCGCCAAGGCGCGCCATATCTTCCACCGGCACCTCGATGCGCAGCTTGAGCTGCTTGGGCGCGGCCGCGTTGACGATGGTGACGGGGCGATAGCGAAGCACGGCCGGCTCGGTAATCTCTCGGCGAACGATTTCTTCAGTTCTCGCCACTGCCGCTTCAGCTAAAGAGTTGTCATCCTGAGCGAGATTGCGCAGCAAACGAGTCGAAGGATCTGCGGTTGCATTTTCTTTCTCGCTTTCGGGGGCTTGTGAAAGCGGTCCGTTTTCGTACTTGTTCTCGATTCCCTGTTCCCTATTCCCTGGTCCCTCTATCTCCACTCCGCCTAAGAAGCGGGCCACTTCTTCCAGCGGCCGCTGCGTGGCCGAGAGGCCGATGCGCTGAAGAGGTCTGTTCGTCAGGGCTTGCAGGCGCTCCAACGAGAGAGACAAATGCGCGCCGCGTTTGGTCGGAACAAGGGAGTGGATCTCATCGATGATGACGGTCTCCACCGTGCGCAGCGCCTCAGACGCCTGCGAAGTGAGAATCAGGTAGAGCGACTCCGGTGTGGTGATGAGGATGTCGGCCGGATGGCGCGCGAAACGGGCCCGCTCGCGTTGCGGTGTGTCGCCGGTGCGGACACTGATCTGCGGCTCGTGGAAGGGCACCCCCATGCGCCGCGCCATGTTGGCAATGCCGATCAGCGGCGAGCGCAGGTTGCGTTCAACGTCCACGGCAAGGGCCTTCAGCGGCGACACATAGACGATCCGGCAACCTTTCAAGCCTTCCTCAGCGGTTTTCTGATCTCTGATCCCTGATCCCTGTTCCCTGCCTTGCAGCATCAACCGGTCAAGGCACCAGAGGAACGCTGTCAGCGTCTTGCCAGTTCCGGTAGGCGCCAGAATCAGAGCGCTTTCTTCGCGGGCGATAACCGGCCAGCCCAGCCGCTGAGGCGCAGTAGGCGCATCAAAGACGGCCTTGAACCAGGCGGCTGTAACGGGATGGAAGCACGCAAATGGGTCGATGCCCGTGACTTCTGGAGGTACTGCGGCCTGAATTGATGATGATTCGCGGGTGGGCCGGCGCGGAGACATGCTTCTTCGAGGATACCGCGCCCGGCGGCGAAGAGGAAGCGAAGAAATTCACGCCAGCGGGACCGATCGGCCCGGGAAATTCACAGGTCCGGGGAGACAAACGGCCCGAGCAGCCGGGCATCGTAGTGCCGAGAGGTGATGAGGATGAAGGCGGTTCTGCTCTACGAGTACGGTGGACCTGACAAGCTTCGGTACGAAAACACGGACGTGCCGGAATATGGCGATAACGAGGTGCTGGTACGGGTGCGCGCCACCAGCGTGAATCCGGTGGACTACAAAATCCGTAGCGGCGCCGCCAGGGCACGCATGCCGGTCGACTTTCCCGGCATCCTGGGCCGCGATCTGGCTGGCGAAGTGGTCGAAGTGGGTCTCAGCGTAACAGGCTTCTCCAAAGGCATGCGCGTGATGGCGCTCGCCAATGGAACCTACGCCGAATGCACTGTAGCGAAAGCCGATGTGCTTGCACCAATTCCGGATGCGCTGAGTTTTGAACAGGCGGCGGCGCTTCCGCTGGTGACCACTACAGGTGCGCAGCTGATTGAGCGGGCGGTAAAAATAAGTCGCGGTCAAACCGTGCTGGTCACCGGCGCGCTGGGCAGTGTAGGCCGTACCGCAATCCATGTAGCGCACAAGCACGGAGCGCGCGTGCTAGCCGGCGTGCGCGAGCGGGAAAGAGAGGAGGCATCCCGTTTGCCCGTGGTGGATGGAGTCGTAGCGATTGACAACGAAGAAGAGATCTCAACCCTCCGCGATCTGGATGCGATTGCCGATACGGTTGACGGCCCCACGATCCAGAAGCTCATGAAGACGATACGCGAGGGTGGCGTAGTGGGGTCGGTGCTCGGCAAGCCCGACGGCGCGGATCACTACAAGATTCGCGTGGAGGCACTCATGGCGCAGCCGGATGCTTCGCGTCTCTACGAATTGGCCGATGATGTCGCACGGGGCGAGTTTTCCATTCCCATTGCGCGCGTGATGAAACTCGCAGAGATTCAAGAAGCACATCGGCTAGCAGAAAACGGAGGCACAAAGGGCAAGATCATTCTGGTTCCATAGCCGGCAGATGAACAGTTGCGCGCTGCTACCATAAATCTGCCGGTATGCGTGATCATCTTGCTACATTGCTCGACGATTTCCGCCGCCACGGCAATGAGATTGCGGTCGTCCGATATCAAGGCAACCGGCGACGCGCGACAACATACGGCGAACTGGCGCGGCTTGCGGGACGCTTTGCGGCTTTGCTCGAACGGCGCGGCATTGGGCTCGGCGATCGGCTTTTGCTGTGGGCTGAAAATAGCGTCGAGTGGATTGCCGTCTTTCATGGATGCCTGCGCCGCGGTGTGCTGGTCGTTCCTCTCGACGCAAGTGGAAGCGCCGATTTCGCACAGCGCGTTGCCGCCGATGTGAAGCCGAAGCTCGTGGTGGGGGACGCGCTTCTGCTGGCGCAGTTGAATCCCAAGTCTCAAAATCGAGACCTCCCCCCCACAAACAAAGCTCGGTTTGTGGGGACCCCGGACCTGGGGCATCCGGGTTCTAGTTCTCCCACTCTTTCCAGAGAAGAAAGCAGAAACAATGGGGCACAGGATGCAATTGGCAAAGCCAGCGTTCCTCAGCTTGCCTTCGAAACCTGGCTCAATGAGTTGCCTGCTGATGAAGCCGGTCCCGTAGCGGGGCTCTCCCGCGAGACGCCGCTGCAGATTCTTTTCACCTCGGGAACCACAGGCGATCCCAAAGGCATTGTGCTTACGCATGGCAATGTGCTGGCCAGCGTGAACCCGATCGAGGAAGGCGCACGGCCTTACATGCGTTACGAGCGGCTGATCCATCCGCTGCGCATTCTGCATACGCTCCCGCTGAGCCACGTCTTCGGACAGACGATGGGCCTGTGGGTTCCACCGATCTTTCGCGCAGAACTGCACTTCGAAAGCCGTCCCGCCGCGCCACGGCTGATTCAACTCATCAAACAGGAACGCATCTCCGTGCTGGCCTCAGTGCCGCGCGTGCTGGGGCTCCTGAAAGCGCATCTGGAAGCAATTGATCCGACGCTCACGGAAAGGGTTGAGCAGGCGAAAGGAATCAGCGCTCTCAAAAAGTGGTGGCGGTTCCGCGCCATCCACCGCGCCCTCGGCCTCAAGTTCTGGGCTTTTGTTTCGGGGGGCGGGGCTCTCCCTGCGCCGTTGGAGCAATTCTGGAATGCGCTCGGCTTCGTGCTGGTGCAGGGCTACGGCATGACGGAATCCACAGCGCTCATCACGCTCAACCATCCCTTCCACGTGACGAAGGGAACGATCGGCAAGCCACTCGCCGGGCGCGAGGTCAAGCTTGGGCCCGATGGCGAGGTGCTGGTGCGCGGCCCGATGATCTCCGGCGCGACATGGCAGGGCGGCAAGCTCACACAGCGCGAGAGCGAGTGGCTGGCCACGGGCGATTTGGCCGAGCAGCAGGAGTCCGGCGAGCTCAAGTTCGTAGGCCGTAAGAGTGAGGTGATCGTCACCGCTTCGGGGATGAATCTGCACCCCGAAGATATCGAAGAGGCTATTGAACAGCAGCCGGGCGTGGCCGCTTGCGCCGTAGTAGGCATTGAGACGCCGGTAGGTCCAGAACCGTACGCAGTGCTGGCCCTGCGCGGCGGGCGTGAACTGGCAACCCAGGCGATCGAGCATGCCAATGCGCGGCTCGCCGAGTTTCAGCAAATTCGCCGCTGGGCCCTGTGGCCGGAGCCCGATCTGCCGCGCACCTCGACGGGCAAGGTGAAACGCAAGGCTGTAGCGGCCTGGCTCGCCCAGAACCAGCCCACAAATGGAAAAGGTGCTGCGCCCGGCGTGGCGACGGGATCATCGGACTGGCTACTTACGCTTATTGCGCAGATTACCGGCGAAACACATCCCGGCGCAGGTGACGAGTTGCGATTAGCTGAAGACCTGCACCTCGACAGCCTGGGCCGCGTGCAACTGGCAGCCGCAATCGAGCAGCGACTGGGCATCGTTTCGAGCAACGGCTTGCTCGAAGAAGCAGAAACGCTGGGGGAGTTACGCAAGCTGGTGGCGGGCGAAGGAGTGGCTGGTCACGAAGATGCCGTTCCCACCGTGTCGGCAGAAAAAAGCCGACAGGATGAAGCGCGGGAGATCAACCCCACGCGCGAGAACAGACCAGGCGCTGAAGTCGTTGCGAACAGCAAGGCAACGCTGCAATCCACTGTAGCGGCCGAGCCGCCGTCCGCGCGCTACATCTATCCGGCGTGGCCGTGGTGGAAGCCGGTTGAGTGGCTGCGGGGGGCGTTCATTGAGCTCGTCATGCAGCCGCTGGTCTGGCTGTTGGCGCATCCCCGCGTTGTGGGCACAGAAAAGCTGCTGAATGCTTCTACGCGCACAGGACCGATGCTGATCGTCGCCAACCATGTCACCACGTACGACGGGCCGCTCGTGCAATATGCTCTGCCGGGGCGCATGCGGCGGCATATCGCGGCGGCGATGTCGGGCGAGATGCTCGAAGATTTCCGGCACTGGCGCAACCCTGAGCGCAAAACCGGCAAGCAGGGATTCTATCCCTTCGGGCCACCTGCGTATTTTTTGATCACCGCGCTCTTCAATGTGTTTCCGCTACCGCGCCAGCGGGATTTTCAGAACAGCTTTGGGCACGCCGGCAAGGCGATGGATCACGGGTACAACGTGCTGGTCTTTCCCGAAGGCACGCGCTCGGCCGACGGCAAGCTGGCGCGATTCCGGCCTGGGATCGGACTGCTTGTGAAGCAAAGCAACGTGCCGGTGCTGCCGATTGCGATTCGCGGGCTGGGCGAGCTCAAGATGAAGAGGCGCGGTTGGTTCCGCTCCGGCAAGATTGAAGTGCACGTGGGTGAACCGATCCAGTTCAAACCCGGAGACACGGAAGCGGCCATCACACAAAGGCTGCACGATGAAGTAGAGCGGCTGCTGACTGCTGAGCTCTAAGCCACCTTTGAATAGGCCGAGGTTTGAAAGGGCACGGCTTCAGCGGTGCCGTAAGTCGCGCAAAATCTTGTGGCTTAGCCCCTGAGGGATAAGCCTTTTCCAATCGGCAAACTTGTCCGGAGGTTTCCTAATTTTCTGACGGCATCTCGGCGCGATCAATCACGAGAACAGAGACCGGCCCCTTCGCCGATTCGAGCTCGAGGCCGAGTTGCTCCTCGATCGCCGTGAAGATCGAAGGGCCCGAGTCGGCAGATGCGGCAGATGCGTCGGCACGATCATCGGGCGTCCATTTGAGCATGATCTTGTAGCGGCCCTGGATGCCGGTTTTGTCCACCACCACGCGGCCAAGCACTTCCGCCAGTTGTTCGGCTAGAATAGCGACTGTGTTGTCACCGCCCTGAAGTTCCATACGGTTATTCCACCGGTCAAATTTGCTGCTCTCGGCCTTTGTTTCAAGGAATTTCGCGCCGCCTTTGGCGACGATCAGATGATAGATAGGAAGCTCGCGGGTTTCCTGATGTGCCATCAGATGGAAGCGATCGGCCAGTAATGCCCAAACCATCCGTTGTTTCTCAAGCTGGGCTGCGGCGGAATCGTAGCTCTTCTGCATATCGAGCGCATTATCGGCCTTAGCCTCGATATTCCATCGTGTTGAGCCGATCCAGGATGGACCGCCAACAATACGGCTTTCGGGCAAATCGTAGGCCCACTGGATGATCGATTTAAGGTCAACGTTGATTGTGGTAAAGCGGCCGCTCGAGTTGACGATATGCGAGCGCTCATGCAGCTCGGGAATGTGTTGATGAATGGCCGCAACGTCGAAGGCCGGCGCGTCAGGCGCCGCACTCTGGCTCTGCGACGGCGGGGAACTTTGCGCGAACACGCAAAACGACGAGATGGCCGCATTCGCAAGCAGGAGCGTTTTCACAGCAGAAAGAGAACGCATAGACACTCCGGGCCGAGTATACATCGCAGGTTGAAATGCATTAGCCTTGAGGTTCTATGGAAACGACGCAATCGCCAGAAGCGGCGCTCACAAACTTGCTGGAACGCGCACGGGATGTGGCGGAGCACGCATACGCGCCGTATTCGGGATTTCGCGTGGGCGCGGCGCTCCAGCTAAGCAACGGCGCAATTGTGACCGGAACCAACGTGGAAAATGTGAGCTACGGACTGACCATCTGCGCGGAACGCGCGGCGTTGGTCCGCGCTGTGAGCGAGTTTGGGCCGAAGATTCGCATTGCGGCTGTCGCTGTCACCAACCTGAATGGTGCTGCCAGCCCGCCCTGTGGCGCATGCCGGCAGGTGCTAGCGGAGTTCACGCCGCCGGATGCGCCGGTCGTGTTTCCTGCAACAGGGGGCGTGCGCACGATGCGCTTCGACGAACTGCTGCCGCTGGCCTTTGAGATGAAGTTGAAGTAAGACATATTTTATGACGCGAACGGAAGAGACTCAGGACAAAATTGCTGCCGCGCCGCTGCACATGATCGATATCATCCGCAAGAAGCGCGATGGCCGCGCTCTGGATGAACATGAGATTCGCTTCGTGGCCGCAGGCGCAGCTTCGGGTTCTATTCCGCTGGAGCAGCTTGCGGCCTGGCTGATGGCTGCGTGGATTCGCGGGCTTTCGCTCGACGAGACGCGCGCCCTCACGCTGGCGATGCGCGACTCGGGTGAGAAATTTTCACCAGCGCGTCTGGGCAAAACCGCTGTGGACAAGCACTCCTCGGGTGGCGTCGGGGATAAGACAAGTTTTTTGGTCGCGCCGCTGGCAGCAGCCTGCGGTGTAGCCGTGCCCATGATCAGCGGACGCGCGCTGGGCCACACAGGCGGCACACTGGACAAGCTGGAGGCGATCCCTGGCTTTCGCACCGCGCTGGCGCTCGATGAATTCGAAGCCGTGATCCAGAAGTGCGGTGCGTCGATCGTGAGCCAGACGCCTTCTCTGGTGCCCGCTGACCGCATTCTCTATGCGCTGCGCGATCGCACCGGCACGGTCGAGAATCCGGGGCTGATCTGCGCGTCGATACTAAGCAAAAAGCTCGCGGCAGGGCTCGACGCACTGGTGCTCGACGTGAAAACCGGCTCGGGCGCTTTTCTGCGGGACGTGCAACAGGCGGAGTTTCTCGCCGCGCTGATGGTGGCGACGGCAGAAATGGCCGGCACCCGCACCGTCGCTCTGCTCACCGACATGGGCCAGCCGCTGGGATACGCCGCCGGCAACTGGATCGAGTTGGTCGAAGCAGTCAACTTGCTCCGCTGCAAACGCCCCGAAGCAAGTGAAGACCTTCGCGAGCTTTCGCTGATTCTTGCCGGATGGATGATCCACCTGGGCGGCCAGGCTGACACACCGCAGAGCGGCTATGCGCGCGCCGAGACTGCGCTGAATGATGGCTCGGCGCTGCGCATCTTCTTCGCGATGATTGAAGCGCAGGGCGGAGACGCGAGCGTCTTCGATAATCCCGACAAATTCCACAAGCCGGGTGCAACCGAAGTAGTGAACGCTTGGGAGAGCGGCTTTATTACCGAGATGGATACCACCGCGCTGGGATGGGCCGTGCAACGGCTGGGCGCGGGACGCGAGAAGGCTGGGGAGCCGGTCGATCCACACGCGGGAATTCTCTTCCATGCGCGGCGAGGCGCGCAGGTGGAGCGCGGAGAGCCGCTGGTCACGCTCTATGCGACCACGGCGGCACAGCTTGCCGAGCCGAGGGCGATTCTCCGCCGAGCAATCACCCTGTCCAAAGGGCCGCCCCACGCGGTGGTGCCACTCGTGAGCCGCATTTTCACCCGCGATTCTGCCGAGAAATATCTGAAAAATGCGATAAGGTAGGAGGAACCAGTTTTCAGTGAACAGGGATCAGTGACCAGCCGTAGCTGCTCGTTCGCCGTGCGTCTTCTGATCACTGACAACTGTTCACTGTTCCCTGCTTCTAGGAGGCGCATTGGGCCGATTTACCGGGGTGTTGGGGATTTTGGCAGTGCTATTGGCTGCGTGGCTCGGCTCGACTGACCGCAGGCACATTCGCTGGCGCACGATTTTTTGGGGCCTCGGTTTGCAGATCACGTTCGCCTTCCTGGTACTGCGCTTCAGCTTCGGCCAGCGCGCCATGACGTACGCCGGTGGCGTTGTGACGAACATGCTCTCGGCCACGTTTGCGGGCACGCAAGTGCTGTTCGGTGAGCTTGGACTGCCGAATTCCGGCGCGTTCGGCCGGCTGATCGCGCCGAACTCCGGCGCTATTTTTGCCTTTCAGGTGCTGCCCACCATCATCTTCATCTCCGCGTTTTTCGCGGTGCTCTATCACATCGGCGTGATGCAGATCATCATCCGCGGCATGGCATGGGTGATGCTCAAGACGATGCGGATCTCGGGCGCCGAGAGTATGAACGTGGCGGCCAGCATCTTCATGGGGCAGACAGAGGCGCCGCTGACGATCCGGCCGTTTCTTTCCCGCGCCACGCGCAGCGAGCTCATGACCATCATGACCAGCGGCATGGCACATGTCTCCGGCGGCATCATGGCCATGTACATTGCGCAGGGCGTGGAGGCGCGGCATCTGCTTTCGGCCGTCATCATGACGTCACCCGGCACGATTCTTATGGCCAAGATGCTGGTGCCCGAAACGGAGGTGCCGGCCACCGAAGGCAAAGTCGTCATTCCCAAAGACGAGCTGCACAAGGAAGAGAACCTGATCGGAGCGATTGCGCGTGGCACCATCGATGGCGGCAAGCTGGCCATGAACGTGGCCATTATGCTCATCAGCTTTCTCGCGCTGGTGGCGCTGCTCGATATGCTACTGACGTGGGTTCACGGCGGGTTGCCATGGTTCCCATCGAGCCTCGGGCAGATTCTCGGCTTTGTGGGTGCACCGGTGGCCTGGCTCATCGGCGTGCCCTGGCATGACTGCGGCACAATCGGCAACCTGCTGGGCACACGCATGGCATTGAATGAAGTGGTGGCCTACATCTCACTAGGCGCGCAAAAAGCTTCACTCGCGCCGCGTTCATTCACCATTGCGACCTTCGCGCTGTGTGGATTCGCCAATCTCGGTTCCATCGGCATGCAGATCGGCGGCATCGGTGCGCTGGTTCCCGAGCGGCGCAATGATCTGGCGCAGCTCGGCGTGCGAGCGATGATGGCCGGCACGATGGCCAACCTGATCTCGGCTTCGATCGCGGGAATTTTCCTGGGGTAGTCTTCGTTCTCAGCGAAACCGCACAGTCTGCACGAGCTAAGAACTTTCACTACTCAGCCGGCGCACACGGTAAAGAATCGTCAGCGCGGTGACGGTACCGCAGGTGAGAAAACTGGCGCCGAGGCCGATGATGAGCGAGTTGTCGTGCTCGTAGAAGCCGTGGATCACGCCCACAACTTGCAGCACGCAGAAGCCGCCGAAGGTCACCAGAGAGACGCCCTCGTCGGTTTTTTTGCGCCAAACCGCAATCGCCTGCGGCACAAAGAGCAGTGCATTGCCGATCAGGCCGATTCCAAAGATCACCGTAACGATCTGCCTCATGCGTATCTTTTCCCCGGTCAAATGGTGAGAATAAGGTCGCTGCTCTATCGTCTCATCCCGTAGCGGGCAGAGTTTTGCATCCTGCTTCCACATACCGGCTGTCGTACCGAAGTGATTTGCTGGTTGTTGTGAACGCGAGTTCCAAAAGACGCATCTGACGCAACAGCGCAAAATTTGCGCTGAAACCGAGGATGGATTGCCGAAGATCGTCTGCATCATGGTCTGTATGGCGTTGAGCGCGTCCGCAAGGGCTTGGGGGCAAGCGCCAGCCGAGACCGCACCGGCACAGGCGCAGACCCCTGCGAATCAGCCACAGCCAGAGCTGAAACCAGCGCCGCCGACGCCTATCGCCATCCAGAAGGCCGAATTGGGAGACGACAACACCTGGAATCCGGAATGGGACAAACTCATTGAACAGGCGCTACCGCCCGAACTGCTGGCGCCCGAGCGCGAGCACGAGGTCAAGTCGCTCTGCCCGCGGTTTAAAGACCTCACAGACGCAGATAAACGCGCCTTTTGGGCGTATTTCTTTCAGGCGCTCGCCGGAGCCGAAGCCGGGCTGAAATCGACCGCCAATGTGCGCCACAACGATCCCGAGGTGGCTGTGGTCGATCCCGTCACCAAGCACATCGCACGGCAAGAGGGTCTGCTGCAGCTGGCCTACATGGATAGCGCACGCTATGGCTGCGATTTTGACTGGGAGAGTGACAAAGATCTGCCGCCACACGATCCGTCAAAAACGATTCTGCAGCCTGAGAACAATCTGCTCTGCGGCATCAAGATCCTTGATAATCAGGTGATCGCCCAGCACAAGCCGGTTTTGAGCAAATCGAGCTACTGGGTTACGCTGCGGCCGGGCACATACAGCTTCAAGCTTTTCTGGAAGCAGATGGCCAACGAGCCGGAGGTCTGCGGGGCCCCGCGCATCCGGCGGCGCTGGCCCTGGTCGCACGGCTCCGGACCTGCATCTGCCACCCAAAGCAATCCCGCTGCCACAGCCGCCTCAGCCAGCACCCCGGCGATGGGGCAAGCCGCGCACTGAACACGCGGAGCTTAGTCGCCGAAACGCGCCAGGCTGCGCGCTTTGGCCTTGGCTGCCTCCTCCTCGCGATTACGGGGCGGCGCGTTGGTTTCGAGGTGATTGAGCAGCCGCATAGAGGTCTGGGCGATCTCATCCACAGCTGTCTCGAAGGCAGCTTCATTAGCCTTCGAGGGCTTGTTGAATCCGGTCACTTTTCGCACGTACTGCAGAGACGCGGCACGCACCTCCTCTAAAGTAACCGGTGGCTCGAAGTTGAATAATATCTTGATATTGCGGCACATCGGGGCAATAAACTCCGTCGGTCGGGATTGGTCACAATGGTTCGCACGCACCACTACTGTATCGTTCACCTGTAAAATCAGCAATGCACTATGACAACGGGAGAGACCTCGGGCTTGGAGCATTTTCGATTCAAGTCTTGCCATCTTGGCCTTGCGCAGTGTGGCGTTTTGTTGAGGAAAACGCCGTGGAGGATTCTGTCTACTCTCAGGACGAGAATCGAAGCTGCCGTCGTCATTCTGTCGTTCTTGCTCGGCACTGCTCCTCTCTGCTTCGCGCAGAAGGCATACGTCGGGTTCGACCGGAATAACTATCCCGGCGACGAGGCGCTGCCAGCCTTACACCAGAGCTTTCGCTACACCGGCTACTGGCTGAATAACCCTCCCGATGAAAGCACCAACAGCTGGATCGGCAAACGCGACGTGCTCAAGCGCAATGGCTTTGGTTTTCTGGTGCTGTTCAACGGCCGGGCGTATGTCGAGCTGAAGGGGCAAGACGCAGCCGCCATGGGCAAGGCAGACGGAAAAGCCGCCGTGAATGCAGCGATGAGCGAAGGTTTCCCGCACAACGTGCTGATCTTTCTCGACCAGGAAGAGGGCGGTCGGCTGCTGGAAGAACAGGCTGCGTACGTGTTTGCCTGGATCGACGCAGTGCGCAAGACGGGAGCCCGCGCCGGGGTCTATTGCTCCGATCTCAAGGTGCAGGACTCGAGCGGTGTAACCAGCACGGCTGAAGATATCGCGACACGCGAAGCAGCGCGCGAGCAGGTGGGAAATGCCAAACATAATCCGGCAAAGCTCGCCCTGTGGATCGCCGATGATGCATGTCCGCCGTCGCCCGGATGTGCTTTGCCGCCTCCGCAGCTTGATGCATTACCTGAAAGCGTGAGACAGTTTGCGACGGTGTGGCAATATGCGCTATCGCCGCGCAGAGTGCAGTTCAGCGCCGCATGTCCTCAGAATGCAGCGCCCGATGGCAACTGCTATGCGCCGGGCATGCCACGGGGTGCAAACTCGTTTGTCGATCTCGACACGGCAAACTCGCCCGACCCCTCTGAAGATCATTGATCTTGCAATCAGTGCCGCCCTCGGCAACCTTGTAGAATGACGAGAACGCAACGCGCAGGAATCGTCATGAGCTACTACGACCAGGTCGCCGAAGCAGCGTCCTATTTGCAGTCCCGCATCGCACCGCTCACGCCGCACGTGGGCATCGTGCTGGGTTCGGGGCTGGGTGCAGCTGCAGAGGCTGTCTCCGATGCAGTCGCAGTGCCTTATAGCGAAATTCCGCATTTTCCGCAGTCGACGGTAGAGGGGCACTCGGGCCGCATCGTAGCGGGCACTTTAGGCGGCGCTCCGGTTGACCACCCCACCGACAAAAACCTATCGTTGGGGACCCCGGTTCACCACCCCACCGACAAAAACCCGTCGTTGGGGACCCCGGTTGTGATCATGCAGGGCCGCGTGCATTCCTATGAAGGCTACTCGCCCACGCAGGTCACGTTTCCGATGCGCGTGCTGGGCGCACTGGGTCTGCGCGCCGTCATACTAACCAATGCGGCAGGCGGTATTGCCGAAGGCTATCGCGTGGGCCAGCTTGTCGCGCTCGCTGACCACATCAACTTCATGGGCTGGAATCCGCTGACAGGTCCCAATGAGGCGCGCTTCGGATTTGTGCCGGGGACAGGGCTCCGTTTCTTCGACATGACCGAGGCCTACAGCAAGCGGCTGCGTGCACTGGCGCATGAAGCTGCACGCGAAGAAGGTTTTGCTCTCGAAGAGGGAGTCTATCTCGCCACGCCGGGCCCAAGTTTCGAGACGCCTGCGGAGATTCGCGCCTTTCGCACGCTGGGCGCCACGCTGGTAGGCATGTCCACCGTGCCGGAGACGATCGTCGCGCGGCACATGGGCATCGAGGTGCTCGGCCTCTCTTGCGTGACGAATCTGGCCGCGGGGCTGGGCACTTCGCTGCTGAGCCATCAGGAAGTGTATGAGGCCGGCCGCCTGGTGGAGGCGAGGCTGGCCGCACTGCTTACCCGCCTCGTGCCACGCATCTCCGCGCTTGTGGAGGCCGGAACCTGAGCGCGATGGACGAGAACGGCTCGAGTACGCTCCCGCTCCGACTTCCCTTTCCGCCCGTCGCTGTAGGCGTTGCGGGCTGCTCCGGTTCAGGCAAGACGACGCTGGCTGCGGAGCTGGCGCGCACACTGGGCGGCATTCACTTTCATCTCGACAATTACTATCGCGATCTCGCTCACCTGCCGTTTGCCGAGCGCATCCGGCAAAACTTCGACGATCCGGCGTTGATCGAGAGCCCGCTGCTCGCAGCGCATGTGGCGGCGCTGGCGCGCGGCGAAAGCATCGAGCGGCCTCTCTACGATTTTTCGACGCATACGCGCGTGCAAGGCCGTACCGAGCATGTGACGGCTGGCCCGTTCCTGATTGTCGAAGGACTCTTCGCGCTCCACTATCCCGAGTTGCTACCGCTGTATCAGCTGCGCGTGTACATCGACACACCCGACACGCTGTGCTTTGAGCGGCGGATGAAGCGCGACATCGAACAACGAGGCCGCACGGCAGAATCTGTGCGCGAGCAATACGAGGCGACCGTTCGGCCCGCGAGTGTCGCCTATGTGCGGCCCTCTGCTGCCCACGCCGATCTGATTGTGGATGGCAACGGCTCGCTCGACTGGAAGGTGGAACGCGTGGTCACGGAGCTGCGCAATCGTGGGCTGTTGGCGGGCGTGGAGTGAAACTTCGGGCGGCCCATCCCCGACCCCAAAGAGGTTTTGCGAGGATGGGTCACCCGGATTTATTCAGCTTTGTTTGGCGATGTTACTTGCTCTGGCAGCAGCTTTCCGTGCAGCCCCCTTTGGGGCCGCACATCTGGCTGCACTTGTCTTTGCAGCAGTTGTGGCAGTAGATGGCCTTGGCTGCAAAGGCCGGCTGCGCGAGTGCGGTGATGGCGAGAACGGCGACGAAAGAAAGAGTAGCAAGAGTGCGTTTCATAAAGTCTCCTTGACGTGACTTGACGTCGAATGAACCTGTTCGCAGCTTGGCTTCTTGCGAAGCCGCTTGAGGCAATGCACGTCAGAGAAGATTTAGATCCGGAACACCTGGTGCAGAATGCAGCGCGATGCTGTGAGGTTTGGACCGCCCGAGGACGCCGATCCAACCGTCGTTCGCGCCGAAGAAGCGTTTACGAACGGCACAGCCGAAAGAGTGGTTATTACCATCCTCGGTTTCCCAGCCACCGTCATGGGCGTAGGGCTTTGAGCCAGCGCCTGCGCACAGCAGCTTACCGGACATCCTCCAGCTTGCGCGGAGGTACTCATGGGGCAATCCGTACTCACCCCATGCGCCGCCATGGAGCATCCATGCGCACAAGCAGGGGCGGTTCCCGATCCGCAGGGTAGCCCGGAAAAGCATGGCTGCATAGCAAGGGAGAGCATCGCCAGAATCGCCACGAGTTGGGAGAGCGGCTTCATCTCTGCCAACAACCATAGCGGTGATGGGAATCGCCGGTCTGTGAGCAGAATCACGTTCGTAAAACAGACGGGCCACACGCCTGAATGAGCGCACTGTTCCCCAGGTTTTGAACGATAGGCCGCTTCTGGAAGTTACTCGATCGAAGCAGTCAGCGCAGAAACCGGCACCAGCATATCCTCTTTGCGCATCACAAGATTCGTGGCGTTGAGGGTGGCTAGTTCAAAGCCGTGGCCGTGTGTAATGGCGTCTGTAGGGCAGGCCTCGACGCAATAGCCGCAGAAGATGCAGCGGTTGTAGTCGATGTTGTAGACCTTCGCGTAGCGCTCTGAGGATGAGATGCGATGCTCGGCGGTGTTTTCGTCCGCCTCGATGTAAATGCAGTTTGATGGGCACGCCGCCGCACAGAGAAAACAGGCCACGCACTTTTCGAGGCCATTCTCATCGCGCTGCAGCACGTGCGCGCCGCGAAAACGCTCTTCGAAGACCGCGCCGCGCAGAGGCCCCGGACCATCGGGGTAGTTCTCTACCTGCGTGGGCTCAAGCATCTCGCGAAACGTGATGCTCATGCCCTTGGCGATGCCAGCGACGTTGCGCACAATCGACATATCCCCAGTATACGATGGAGGCCGGGAGGGAATTGCGATGCGGCGAGCGGCGTGGCCGGCATTCGTACTGTTCAGTTTGACGACACAAATGGCAGAGTTGCAGGCACAGAGCCAACCCCAAGCCATGGGGGAGATGCACAAGCCCGCAGCCCCCGCCGGCCCGCTGAAGATCACCTTCGGCGATCAGACTGCCACCTGGACACCCGAGACACTCGCCCCACTGCCGCACACGACCATCACGGTCTACAACGAGCACACAAAGAAAAATGAGACCTACGCGGGCGTGCCGCTGATCGATCTGCTCACGAAACTCGGCGTCCCGGACAAGCCGCGCGGCAAGCAGTTTCGTCTTTATCTGCTCGCCGAAGGATCGGACGGCTATGCAGTTGTCTATTCGATCGGCGAAGTGACGCCCGACGTGCATGACGGCACGGTATTAGTGGCGGACAGCCAGGGTGGAAAGCCGATTGCCGAAGACGGCTCACTGAAGTTGATCACAACGGGCGAGAAACGCCCGGCGCGCTGGGTGCGCAATCTCGTCGCCATCCGAGTGCTGACGGCGACGTAGATGGCACACCCAAGTCCGAATTGTGACGCGCAACAACTGCGCTATTCCTACTACAGGTGCGGGTGCTCTTCGTGATGGGGCTGTGATTGCCCGTGTTGCTCGGGTGCTCCGTGCCGCTCAGGGGCCGGAGAATTGGGCTGTGCATGTTGTTCCGGCATCGGGTGGCTCGGCAACTGGTGGTGCTCCGGCGGGGCCGGCTGGTTGGGTTGCGTATGCTGCTCCGGAGGACCTTCGCGGCGGCCTGGCATTGTGTGCGCGGGGCCCGGTTCGTTCGGCTGGCCTTGCGGAGGCTCCCGGTGGTTCATCTCCGGCCGGTTCGGAGCCGGAGGACTCGGTTCCGTTCGGTTTGGCTGAATGTGGTACGGCTGTCGACTTGGGTTCGGTTCAACGTGATTCGGAGCAGGCCGGTTCGGTTCGGGCTGATTGGGCGCCCCGCGAAACGGCGCTGCTCGATTCGGCCCCGGTTGATACGGTTCCGGTTGATTCGGCTGAGGCCGGTTTGCCTCGCCCCGATTTTCCAGGCCTCGATTCTCTGGACTTCGATTTCCTGGATCTCGGCTCTCTGGAGCCTGATTCTGCTGTCCCTGCGCGAACGAGCGCGGCGTAGCAGGCGGCAGATTGTGCAGGCCGCGCGGCTCGATCGGATGTACATTCGGGTCGGCTGCAAGGGGTCGAGGCGCTGTGAACTGCTGCGGGCGTCCATGGTTCGCCGCAAACTGCCCGCGGTTGCTGCCGGCTGATTGCCTTATCTCAATTTGCGTGTGCATCGGTGCGGCATGAGGCTCGCGAAACGCGGCAATCTCTGCCGGACGGGGACGGGCGCGGAGGCCGCCTGATCCGCCAACGTAGCTTACGCGCGTGACGTTCCGGTTTTCGATGCGGTAGTTGTAGACATAGTGCACCTGGTTGACGTTGATGTTATTGACGGCGCGGTTGTAATCGAAGTGGCCGTGGTTCCAATAGCCGCCCTGATACCCAAAACCTACATAGCCAAATCCGTAATTGACTCCACCATAGAAGCCGATGTGCGGACCCCAGTAGCCGTGATAGAAGGCGTAGCGGCCACGGGAGTACGCCCAATAGCCTGGCGTCCAAAGAGCGCCTTCGTACGGCACCTGAACCCATGCTCCAGGAACCCAGTAGTAGCCATCGGCAGGCGTGTAATACCAGTAGCCAGGCGTCCAGATGTAGTCGTCGCCAGGGCAGGGCGGCTGGTCGTATTCGGGCAGCGGCGGAGGGGGATCGTTAGCCGTATCGTCCGGCTCGATGCCGTAGTCCGCCTCGTCGGCTGAGTCATCGTAGGGCTGTGCGCTCACATTGCCGTCGTAGTTCGTGGGAGCGTTCGGCAGAACGGCAGTGCCATCTTCTTGCGCGGTTGCTGGGGGAGGGGCTGTGCCGGCCGCATACAGGGCCGGAGCTAAGTTGGCGGAGGCCGGATCAGAGGCTGCCTGCTCCTGTTGCACCGGTTGAGATGCGTCGGAGCTATTTGCTGAGACAGACGCTTGCTGATCCGCATGACAGCCCATGAGAACAAACACCGCGGCAAAGCCCAGAGCGTGGTGAAATTTATGTTCGAACGATGGCCCCATTTTTACCTCCCGAGGACGAATCCCCCTCTACTTCAAACGAGGTAGATGCCGCCGGGGCCGGTTGTGTCTATTTGATGAGTTGAAATCGTAATCGCTTTAATGATCAATAACTTCGCCGCTATTCAGCAGGGCTAATACTCGTCAATGCGCCCCAGGCACTGAACGGCCGCGGTTATTGGCAGGCGGCGTAGTGACAGGCCGGCGCTCGGGCCGCGGATTGACCATGGATTGGCAGAGCGGCGAATCCTGCCCACGCGCTAAGCCCTGCACGGCATCCTGCCCACGGCAGAGGCGAAGCTTCATGGCCTCTGCGTCTTTGCCGGTGAGCGTCACGGTGCGATCGAGGCCGCTGAAGGGATCGCGGTCATAGCGATAGAGCACATCGGTCGCATCTTTCTGCTTTCCGTAGTCAAAGTGATTCCAGGTGCAGAGCTCTACGTGCCCATCGCCTTCGGCCATCACTGCGTAGACCTGCGTCCAGTTCTCATCTGCGGACTGATGCGCACTCCACACCGGCGCACTTTGACCACCGTTGATCCAGCGCGCGCCCCATACATGGTGCGCAGCGTCATAGTAGAAAGCCGTAAAGTAGGTGCTCGCCGAGCAGTTCCGGCAGTTATCGTAAAGCGCAGTCAGATCGTCGGACACGCCGTCGGCAAAACGCTCCCAATCAAAGAGCCGCAGATTGGCTCCGGTGATAAGCGGCGCAGCCACGTGGCTGGTAAGCGAGGCGCTCCACACCGTGTACATATCGTCTGCGGGCAATGATTCCGGAGTAGCGCGCAAAGTGGTGACGACAAGAGCCGCGTCATACTTCACGCCGATCTCGCGGATCGCGGTCCATTGGTCAACCTGGAGCGTGCGTGTGACCCAGGCAATGATGTCCTGATCCTTGGAAGACTTCGAATGAAAGTCCATCCAGCGAAAGGTCTCCTCGGACTGCTGCGCATGAAGAGAGACGGCGAAGGCCAACAGCGCGGCGATTCCAAGGACAGCACGCCGGGCCGGGAAGCGATGCATGATTCTAGATATAGCAGAGGGCGGGTGTTCAATGCGTCATCGCATAAATCACGTAATTCACGCCGATCTTGGTGCCGAGCACGGAAAACTTGGCGGGGTAACGTGGTTCGTCGAGAAACTCCCATGAGTCGCCGATGTCGGAATTTAGCGAAAAGGCGACCATGATGCGTCCTTTGTCGTCGTAGATTCCCTTCCAGTGGGCGACGTAGCCATCCTTCTTGTGGCCGGTGGCCAGGTGCTCGGCGCCAGGAATCTGAAAGCGGTCGTCGAGATCGAAGAAGGTGTGAAAGATAGGATCGTCGTTCGGGATGTCCACCAACTCGCGATCCGGGAAGACCATCTTCATGGTCTTTTCAAAGTAGGCTTGCTCCTGGCTCCCATGACAATCGTCGGCCATGAAAAAGCCACCGCGCAGAAGGTAGTCGCGGAGCTTCTTCGCTTCTACTTCTGTAAGACCCCACTCGCCCACCTGCACGGCGTAGAGCCACGGCCAGTTGTAAATCTCGTCTCCGTCGTCCAGACTCACAGATTGCTCGACGGAACGGGCTTGGATGCGGGTGAGGCGCCGCACCGCATTGGAGAGTGCACGGTCAGCACGAGGATAGTCTTGTGTCCAAAGCGAAAGTCCTTCCTGCCATGGGCCGTCGAACCGGCCGCGATAACCATCCAGCGGGCCGGGAGGATACATGAGACGCGCAAAGGTCCACTCCTCAGGCTGGTTCCAGTCGGGCGGCAGCGGGATGGCTTCGCCGTATTCGACTGATGGATACTGCCGAAATGCGCGCTGTGCAACGAGAGCCGTAATCACAACACCGGCGCAGATTGAGAGGAGAGTCACTCTGCCGATGTTTCTCATGGGATCTCCGCCGAGCATGAAGACAAAGATTGCGGCCTCTACATGCAGCCGCTCTACCAGTGCAAGACTGTCATCGATCGATTAGACGCACACAGAGACGATTCCTGTTGCGCAACTCTCATTTGTTGCCTTTTGCGGACCTGACACTCAGTACTGTATTACAACCCCAGCTTGGCCCACATCGCGTCGACTTTCGCTTTGGTCGCCTGATCCATCTCGATCATCGCGGGCCAGGGCCTCTCGAAGCCCTCGGCCTTCCATTTGCGCGTGGCGTCGATGCCCATTTTTGACCCGTAGTTGGGCAGGCGCGCAGCGTGGTCGAGCGAATCGATCGGACCGAGGGTGAACTGAATGTCGCGCTCGGGATCGATGTTATTCGCGACGCGCAGCACGACCTCGGGGATGTTCTGCACATCGCAATCTTCGTCCACAACAATGATGCACTTGGTGAACATCGCCTGGCCGAGCGACCAGATGGCGTGCATCACCTTGCGCGCCTGGCCGGGATAGCTCTTCCGGATCGAGACGATCATGAGGTTGTGGAAGACGGCTTCGACAGGCAGATGGATGTCGACCAGTTCGGGAATGGTTATCTTCATCGCAGGCAGAAAGATGCGCTCGACGGCCTTTCCCATCCAGGCATCTTCCATGGGCGGCTTGCCAACGATCGTAGCTGCATAGATGGGGTCTTTGCGGTGCGTGATGCAGGTGAGATGGAAGACGGGGTAGTCATCCTCCATGGTGTAGAAACCGGTGTGGTCGCCGAAGGGGCCTTCGCTGCGCAACTCGCCGAGTTCCACGTAGCCTTCGAGGATGATTTCTGCGTGCGCCGGCACTTCGAGATCAACAGTCTCGCACTTCACAATCTCGACGGGCTTGCCGCGCAGAAATCCGGCGATGAGCAACTCTTCAACCTCTGGAGGAGCGGGCACAATCGCTGAAAACGTGGTCGCGGGATCGGTGCCGATGGCGACGGCCACTTCCAGGCGTGAGCCCTTCTGCGTGCCGAGCGAGACTTGCGGCAGGCCGCCGATAGGCCCGTCGGGAATCGTCGTCGCGCCGCCGGCCGACTCGGCCATCATGGCTACACTTGCAGTCAGCGGAGTATCGGCTGAGGCCTTTGCCGCTGCATTCCGGAGTGCATTTCTATAGTGCTCGGCAGCTACCTTCTGCCGCTGCCAATGCATGCCGGTGGTCTGGCCGTCGTAAACCTGCATCCGATACATGCCGATGTTGCGCTTCCCCGTACGCGGATCGCGCGTATGCACACAGGGCAGCGTGATGAAGCGTCCGCCGTCATGCGGCCAGCATTTGAGAATCGGAAAGAAACCGAGATCAAAATTCTCCCGGCGAATCACTTCCTTGCACGAAGCATCCTTGGCACTCACGGTCTTGGGAAAAACATTCGCCAGATCGGCAAGCTGTGGCAGCATCTTGAGCTTGTCGAAGAAGCCTCCGGTGGGCGGCTTCAGGTTAATGAGCGCGTGGATGCGGTCGGCGATCTCGTCGAGCCTTTCCACTCCGAGAGCGAGCGCCATGCGCCGTTCGCTACCAAACTGGTTGATGAAGACCTTGTGGCCCGGATGGCCTTTCACATTTTCGAAGAGCAGCGCTGTCCCGCCCGGAGCATACTTGTCAGATTTTGCGTGAGAATGCGAGCCGATTTTGCTCACGCGATCGGTGATCTCGGTGATTTCGAGCTCCGGCGAAACCTCTTCGCGGATCTTTTTCAACTCGCCGTGCTTTTCGAGAGTTTTGATCCAGTCGCGCAGATCGTCGTAGGCCAAGAGAGTGCTCCGTGCGGTGATTACCGTTCCTCACCCATACTAAGGCTCGGCAGCGACTCGACGGTGATGTCCGGTACACATAGAACACTGGATGATCTCGGCGCATGAGATATTCACTTTGCCGCCTGACCTGCCGTGTGGCATACTCGCCGCTACGAGAGGATTCCCCCCGATGGCCAAACACAATGCCCCGCTCGTCAAGAATCATCCCTATTTCAAACTGCGCTCCCAGGTAAAGCACATCGATCGGCTGCGGCCAGAGGCTGCGCCCGCGACCCAATGGACCGTGCCGAATCTCTGCAAAGCCTACAACTGGCCGAGCGGTTTAGCCGGCGGAGGCGTAATCGCGATTGTCGAACTCGGCGGAGGATGGGTCATGTCCGACATGACCGCTTTCTTTAAGTCAGTCGGCCAACCTGTGCCCTCCATCACCGATGTGTCGGTGGACGGCACGCAGAACACGCCGAACCAGAGCGGCTCCGCAGGCGATGCCGATATTGAAGTAGCGCTCGATATCCAGGTCGCCGCCGCCTCCTACTACGCAGCGACAGGCAAAGCAGCGACGATCCGCATGTACTGGTCGCAGGACATCGCCTCGGCTGTCGAGAAAGCCGCTTCGGACAAATGCGACGTGTGCTCCATCTCCTGGGGTGCAGACGAAGCAAACTGGGGTACAACAGCCGCGCAGCAGATGGAATCGGCAGCAGAGTCGGCCACCGCCGCAGGAATGATTGTTTTTGCTGCGTCAGGCGATAACGACTCGGGCGACGGCGGCTCAACACCAGCGAATGTAGACTGCCCCTCTTCGTGTCCGCATATAGTGGGCTGCGGGGGGACCTATAAGACGTCGACGGAAGAGACGGTATGGAACGACAATCCCGGCCAGACGAATGGTGAAGGCACAGGCGGCGGTTATTCGACAATCTTTCCGGTGCAGAGTTTTCAGATTGGCGCACCGCCGGCGCCAGCCAAATCAAAGTACGGCAAAGGGCGCATGGTACCGGATGTCTCCGCCGACGCCGACCCCAATACCGGCTACGAGATCTTCGTGCACGGATCGAGCAACGTCGTAGGCGGAACAAGCGCCGTGGCCCCGCTCTATGCGGGCCTGTTTGCAGCTCTCGGCACCAAGCTGGGATTTGTGACGCCGACGCTCTGGAAGAATCCGAAGGCCTTCCATGACATCACCCAAGGCGACAACGGATATTACAGCGCCACTACAGGGCCGGATCCTTGCACAGGCATTGGATCACCGATCGGGACGAGTATCGCAGCGCTATTTGCCACGTTGGCGTGAGATAGTTCCATCGCGCAGGGTTTAGCTTGCCTGCTCAGCCGGCTGGATGGTCGTGAGCACCGGCGGGACGGGATCGAGCGGGAAGCCGAGGCGCTTCCATTCATCGAAGCCGCCGCGCAGGGGACGCACGCGTTCGATACCCAGCTTATGCAGCGTCATGGCCGTTTTGGCGGCTGTCGCTTCGCTTGGACACGTGCAATAGAGCACCACATCGCGGTCGCGCGGAATCTCGCTCTGGCGGACCGTCAGGTCGTCGGGCGAGAGGTGCAGCGCTCCAGGCAGCGTGAAGGGATCGGGCAGTAGTTCGAGTGGATGGCGCAGATCGACGATGTAGACCGGCTCGCCGGCATCGAGCCAACGCTTCAGCTCTTCAGGTTCCAGGCGCGCGGCGGCGAGTTTCTTCAGCACCGCGCGGCGACGATAGAGGCGGCCGAGGAAAAAGCCGATAATGCCGAGCGCGAGCAACACGCCGGAGAAGCGGCCAACCCACGAAAGCAGGCCGGGATCGCGCTTGAGCAGATCGCCAAAGAAGCGGCCGCAGGCCAGCAGCGCGCCGGCCCAGAGCGCTCCACCGATGCCGTCGTAGATCAGAAAAGCGCCGTAATTCATGCCGTTCTGGCCGGCGACCGGAGGAGCGAGAATGCCCAGGCCCGGAATGAACTTGGCGAACATCAGCATCACGCCGCGGCGGCGGCCAAAAGAGTCCTGCGTGCGGCGGACGCACGTGGTCGGCTCCAGCGAGAGCTTGCACAGAATTCGCAGCACGTGATGGCCGTAACGCTTGCCGATCAGGAACCAGCACGAGTCGGAGATGAGCGCGGCCACCATGCCCGCCAATAGAGCCGCAGGAAAACTGATCTGGCCCTGAGCTGAGAGCGCCCCGGCGGCGAGCAGCACCGGTGTAGCCGGCAACGGCACGCCGAGCTGCTCGATCAGGACCCAGGCAAAGAGCAGCAGATAACCATAGGTCAGCAGGATGTGAGTCGGGAGAGCCATCGAACGCCCTGTGCTGCAGTTACAGAGATTAGACCATCCGGTTCCGCGCGACTCGCGGAGTGGGAACGGGTGAGTTCATCTTATCTGATGTTCCCGCACGCATTTCGTTGCAGATGCTTACAAATGGCGGCCTACCACCGATCTCTATCTGAACTTGGCCGTTCGCACTGTCTGTTCGATAACCCAATCCGTCCATTGCCCCTCTTCACCGGTGCAGGCAAGGGCCGAAGCCGAATTGGCGAGCGCCGCGCCTACAAAGTTGAGCACCAGCGGATAGTGCACGTTCGTATGGGCAGGCAACATTTCCACCTCAGTTCCCGATCGGCTGTGGATGCGCAGATCCGGGCCGTTCAGGGGATCGAGATTGAGCTCGCCTTCCGTTCCAATGACCCGGAACTGGTCGCGCGGCGTGTGCGAGTTCCAGCGGACATCGATGACGCCATGAAGACCGTTCGACCATTGCATGACGAAAGTAGCGGAGTCTTCGACCTCAATGCGATGCACAGCATTCGAGAGAATGCCGGAAACCAGCTCCGGCTTGCCGAAGAGAAAATGCATCGCATCGATGCGGTGCGAGCCGATGTCATAGAGCGGGCCGCCGCCCGCGAGCGCCGGATCGCACAGCCAGCCGCGCGCTTCTTCGGGCAGCCAGCTGTGACTGTTGGCTTCAACCAGCACAGGCTGGCCGATGGCGCCTTCGGCGATCAGCTTTTTGGCGCGGATCAGCTTGGGATAGAGCCGGCGGTAGTAGGCCACGCCGAGCAGCCGTCCGGGGGCGCGGGCTTCCGCAACCATGCGCTGCGCCTCAGCGTCGTTCAAAGCCATCGGTTTCTCGCAGAGCACGTGCTTGCCGGCACGCAAGGCGGCGATCGCAGCCTCGGCATGCATTGCGACGGGCAGGGCGATATAGATGGCATCAATCAACGGATCTTCAAGCGCCTGCTCCATCGTGGGCCATGTCCGCCTGCCGGGATACGCTTCAGCTTTCGAGGAATCCCGCGTGACGAAACCATAAAGAGTGCTGCGTTGCTCGGCGAGAATGGCCGGGATGACACGCCGGCGTGCGATATCGCCAATGCCGGCGACGATCCAGTGGATGGTTTTCATGCTCAGGCCAGAATATCGCCTCGCCATGAAGGGCAGTAGGCCGGTTTGACCGAGCGGAGTTGTAGCGAGTCCTTCCGTTTGCTAGTTTGGCGTAGATGCCGCCTGTGTCTGAGCAACTCAGCAAAACCGTAGAGACCATTTACCGCTCGGAATCGGGAAGGATTCTGGCGACGCTCGTACGGCTGCTCGGCGATCTCGATCTCGCCGAGGAGGCGATGCATGAGGCGTTCGCCGCCGCCGTGGAGACCTGGCCTCAAGCCGGCATTCCGGACAAGCCACGCCCGTGGCTGATTTCAACGGCGCGCTTCAAGGCTATCGACGCTATGCGCCGGCGCGCGCGCTTCGACGCCGCACAAACTGACCTTGCGCTGTACCTTGAGACGCATATCAGCGAAACAACACAAGAGGCGGACGAAATCGAGGACGATCGTCTCCGTCTCATCTTCACCTGCTGCCATCCTGCTCTGCCTCCGGAAGCACAGGTTGCGCTCACTCTTCGCGAAATCTGCGGCCTGACTACGGAGGAGATTGCCCGCGCGTTTCTCGTTACGCCGGCGACACTCGCCCAGCGCATCGTACGCGCCAAGGCAAAGATTCGGGAGGCATCGATTCCCTACGAAGTGCCGGCGCCGCAGGAATTGCCGGAGCGGCTGGACGCAGTGCTTCAGGTCATCTATCTCGTCTTTAACGAGGGTTACTCGGCTGCGGCGGGAACAGAGGTCACGCGGGCCGAGCTCACCGGCGAGGCGATTCGACTAGGTCGGTTGCTGGCCCGGTTGTTGACCGAACTCAAGCCGGAGGTGGAAGTCGCAGAACCCGAAGTCATGGGCCTGCTTGCTCTGATGTTGCTCCAGGAATCCCGCCGCGCCGCGAGAACCTCTCCCACCGGAGAGCTGATTTTGCTGGAGCATCAGGACCGCTCGCTCTGGAACCGCGCGCAGATCGCCGAGGGCGTGGCCTTGGTGGAGAAAGCCCTGAGTTCTCGCCGCTTCGGCGCGTACACGCTGCAGGCTGCGATTGCGGCCGTTCATGCCGAGGCGGAGTCGGTCGCCGCCACTGACTGGCGGCAGATTGTCGCGCTCTACAACCACTTGATACGCATTCAGCCGTCGCCAATTGTCTATCTCAATCGTGCTGTAGCGATCGCCGAATGCGACGGGCCGGAGGCCGGGCTGGCGCAGATCGACGCGCTGCTGGAGCATGGCGAACTGGCAAATTACTACCTGGCGCATGCAGCCCGTGCCGACATGTGCCGCAGGCTAGGCAGAACCGCCCAGGCTCGGGCCTCTTATGAGAAAGCTCTGGCGCTGACCCAACAGGAACCGGAGCGGCAATTCCTGCGAACGCGGCTCGAGGAATTGAAGTAAAAATCGGTTGGGCGAGTGCGAGAGCTAAATGTCACTATTACTTCATTGAGTCGCCAGCCCCGCCTTCATGGCCGTGTTCGCCGCCACCGCTACTAGCCTCGGAACCGCCATTGCCCCCGCCGTTTCCGCCGCCGTTGGCTTCCCCATTACCACCACCGTTGGCTTCCCCATTGTCGCGGTTGCTAGCGCCATTACTACCGCCGCTGTTGGCGCCGCCATTGCCGTTGTTGGCTCCCCCATTGCTGACACTATTATTACCGCTGCTCTTACCACCGTTTTGGATGTAGTCCATATCGGCGTCACGCTGTTCGATCACCCCGTTGAGGCGTTCCAATTCCTGTCCGATTACCGGCGCGGCCGCGCCTCCGAGAGGAATGAATGCAGGCGAGCGATCCGTTCCTGGGCTGCCGCTCGCTGGCGGGTTCGGCTCATGTTCATGCCCAGGACTGGCCGGAGCTCCTACTTGCTGTGAAACACCGCTCTGATCGCCACTCGCAGCCGGTGGAACATCGCTCGATTTGCACGGAACGTACTTGGGATTGAGAATCTGGACGCCCGTTGGCTGAACGGATATGCACGGTGGCAACTCCTGAGACGAATCAGCTGGCGTCGTTTGGGAAACTGACTGCGAGTGAGATTCATCCTCGTCAGAAGAGTTACTAACGGCCGCTGCGTCATCGGCACTTGATGGCACAGTCGCTTGAACCGGCCTGACATCGAAATTTTGCAGGTTATCGGGGTCAACCCACTCGTAGCCAGGTACTGGACAAAGTGGTCCGTTCGCTTTTCGATACAGGAATCGAGGAATGACCATGACTTCAAAGTTGTTTTGATCGTTCGGGTTAACCCAGACCATGCTGATTTGCGGTATCAGCATGCCCTCATGTACGCGAAGCTGATTAGCAGGAACAGAAAATCCCTCCGGCATCGGTTTGAGGTCCCACTTTAGGGTCTGCGCGGATGCGAAGGCCGCCATCAACACGAGGCTGGCGGCTACTAGAATTCGATTCTTCACGCTAGTCTCCTTTCAGCTGTTGCCTAGGAGGAGCCCCGTTTCCATCTTTGCAAGCTAGGTCGCCGATATCTTACACCCAATAACTCTGTTCCAGCGTTTTCTTTTTTCCTCTTCCCAATCTGGAATGCATCCGGCACACGAAACGAGTCACAGAAGGAGCGTGATCCCGATTGTTGGAACGAGATCGGTGAACGCCCGCGTCTTTCCCAGTTATTTCTGCAAGACATGGCTTGGCATCTGAAATAAAAAATTAACTGGCTGTCGATTTTCCGTCTCCCGAACGACTATAGGACAAAAGAACGATGAGCTACGGTTCCTGAGTGAACAGGAAACAGGTCATCGGGAACAATTCATAGAAACCAAGGAGAAAAAAGTCATGCCCCAATATCTGGTTTGCAACTACCTGCCCGACAACTTCGACCCGTCCACCGTGACCGAAGCGATGATGGAGGAGATCCACGCGCTCAACCGCGAACTGATTGCCGCCGGCGTGAGGAAGTTCGCCTGCGGCGTTGCCCCGGTCGCCAACGCAAAGACGCTGCGCAAGCAGGCCGATGACAAGGTGCTCATCACCGACGGGCCGTACATCGAGACCAAGGAACACATGGGCGGATTCTGGATACTGGAATGCGCCAATATTGATGAGGCACTTGCGTGGGCGAAGAAGGCCGCCATCATCTGCAATGTTCCCGGCGAGGTACGAGAGCTGCTTTTCTTCCCCGCTCCGGAACAGGGTTCCAGCAGCAGCAAGTAAACAACCGGGCCACTGCGGCCTCACAACCTATATGAGGAGAAGAACCATGAAATACATCTGCCTGGGGTATTACGACAAAATCAAATTCGATAGCTTGCCTGAGGGCGACCGAAACGACCTGTTCGACAAATGCTTTGAGTACGACGACTATCTTCGCGCCAACGGGCACTGGGGTGGTGGAGAAGCGCTTCAGGGGCCGGAAACCGCCCTAACCCTGTCTTGGAAAAACGGCAAAGTCGCGACCACAGATGGTCCCTACACGGAAACCAAGGAACAACTCGGCGGCTTTCTCGTCCTTGAGGCGAGGGACATGAACCATGCTTTGCAGCTCATGGCCCAGCATCCCGCGGTGAAGTACGGCAATATTTTCGAGATTCGGCCAGCGGGGGACATGGGCGAAATCATCAAGGCAAGCGAAAAGCGTCGTAAACACATCGCGTGATAGCCGCAGAACATCTGGTACGAAATCGGGAGAATGGAAAAAATGCAAAAAGTCCGAATCGCGGGATTTGGTGTTTCGTTGGACGGTTTCAGCGCGGGAATCGAACAGAGTTTGGGCGATCCACTCGGCAAACGAGGAACTGAGATCTTCCAATGGTTTTTTCACACCCGTACGTTCTGCTCAATGCACGGGAAGGAGGGTGGATCGGTGGGGGATATCGACGATGAATTTGCTCATCGTGCGATGGACAACTTTGGTGCCTTTATTCTCGGTCGCAACATGTTCGGTCCGGTGCGCGGCCCGTGGCCGGATGATTCATGGAAGGGCTGGTGGGGAGAAAACCCGCCCTATCATGCGCCAACATTCGTTTTGACGCACCACGAACGCGAGCCTCTCGAGATGAAAGGCGGCACGACTTTCTACTTTATTACGGGCGGTATCAATGAGGCACTGAAACGCGCCAGGGATGCTGCAGGGTCGAAGGATGTCAAGATCGGAGGTGGGGTATCGACGGTGCGCCAGTATCTAAAGGCTGGATTGATCGATTCGCTTCACATTGCGTCTGTGCCAGTTCTCCTCGGCCAGGGTGAATCGCTGTTTTATCGTCTGGATATGCGCGCACTTGGGTTTTCAGTGACCAGCCGGAAGGCTTCGGAATACGCGACTCACCTTATGTTGGAAAGGGTCTAATTGCCCGGTCGCATTGCGAAAGCGACGGTGACAGGCCGCTGCACACTGAAGACGATCTCTTTCGGTTTCAACTAACTCACCACGTCATGAACAGCAAAAAAGCCGCCCCAATCGTTCGTGGGGCGGCCCGTTTGCTGGAGAGAACTTGAGTAGACTATTGCGTCGCGCCCACGGGCGTGGCCGAAGTTGCGCCGGTGTCGGTCTGCGCTTCCTGATTGCGAGTGCGGAAGTAATCGCGATTCCAGAGATTGCGGTAGAACTCGCCGGTAAGCTCGGCGGCACGCGGGCCGAAGACGGCGCGATTGCCTTCGAGGAAGAAGACCGTCACCAGGCTGCCCTGGGGCGAGTTGGAGTAGGAGGCAAACCAGCCATAGCGGGTTCCTTCATTGGAGCAGGTGCCGGTTTTGCCGAAGACCGGAAACTGCTGGAAGTTGACGCGCAGGCTGCGCGCTGTGCCGTACTCCACTGCGCCGGCCATACCGTCCAGCATCTCAGGCGTGTAGCGGGCGATGTCGAGCGTGCGCTTGACGTGCGGCTGGAAATCGGCTGCCTCTTCCGGCGTAGTGGGATGCTGCAGATAGTAGAGTGTGCCGCCATTGGAGATAGCCGCGACAAACGCGCCGAGTTGCAATGGCGTGAGCGAAACGCCCTGGCCAAAGCTGCACATGCGGCCTACGCCGCCATCGGCCAGCGGAATCTCATGTTCGGGATACTCGCCGAGCTGTTCGCCTTCAATGTGATAACCAGCCAGCTCGCCCAGACCAAACTCCGTGGCGTAGTGGCGGACGCGCTCAAAGCCCAGCTCCCTGCCCAGTTCCTCAAAATAAAGATTGTTGCTGTGGGCCAGCGCCTGGGTCATGTTCATGCGGAAGCCTTCGAGCTTCACCATCGTGTCGCGCGTGACCAGGCCTTCGGATAATGCTGCAAGCGCTACTGTGAGCTTGATGGTGGAACAGGGCTCGGCGCCAGGCGAGAGCGCCAGCTTCTGGTTCACCATGGCCAGAATGCGGCCATTCGAGGGATCGATCACGACGGCGGTGCCGTTTAAGTCGCCCAGGGCGTCGATTGCCGCCTGGCGGACGATCGGATCTTCACCGGCGGTGATGTCGCCTCCGCCCACCGGCCCATCGAGGATCGAGCTGGCCGTGAAGCGCTCGTAGTAGCGATGGTGTACGGCGAGGGACGTGCGGCGGATGTGTGCGCTGGAATGGGCGCTGGTCCGATGCGCGGTGGTATGCGCCGTAACGGATGCGGACCGGACGGCATGGTGACTGGCGGCGCGATGCGTCTCGCTGAGATGAGGTTCGGATGTCCGGGAATGGTGAAGCTTTTGTGGAGCATTTAATGCATGGGCGTTCGCGGCGCCGATGCTCGAACCGATAAGGGCGAATCCAACTGTCCAAACGCAGGACACTTTCATCCCAGTCAACATCCTCTCAACCTTTGGAATTTGTGCCGTGCGTTCGCCGCTAAGACGCCGCACTTCTGTGTTTATCGGCCCCGAGTCGAAATCTCATACACGTAAATGTGTCGAGCTGAGGCTTCAGCGTTGCAATTTTGCCCGGCAGGTGAGAAAAGGCTTCCCCCCGGCCGCTCTGTAACGGTCCGGTTAATGTCTCTTTTTACAATAACCGAAGATGGAACCATCATGCACCGGCCGGGGCCAAAAAGCTGTACAACTTTAGAGTGTTCCAAGGTAACGTTCGCGGCCGGTTTGCCCTCTTTCGGGCCAACCGGACTGGATCGGACGATGCCTAAGTAAATTCCCACAAAGCGCCGAAAAGGGCCGCCGCTTCTTCAAAATCGATCCAATCCCGCTGAACGCGACGGACCCTAAAACTGCGTTCTGCGCAGAAATGCCGGCACGTCGAGATCATGCTCAGTTTCTGCATCGCTCTGACCAAATAGCGAAGTCACCTGCGGCGTGCTGGGCTCTGCGTCACGTGTTGCTGGCACATACTCTCTCGACAGCGGAGCTGGGTCGGCGATCCCGTCGAAGGGGCTGCCGATCTGACCAGCCGAGGCGGGTGTTTCCGCACTTTGCACCGCTTCGGGCTGCCTGGCCGGAGGCGTGGCAACTGTGACAGTTGTGGCTACGGCCGGCGCTGCTGACGAGAAGAAGAAGGCCTTGGCGGTATTTGGATTCTCGTCCTCGTCCTGGCTCATGAAGCGCGGACGTGCGGGCGCTGCGGGTTCTGTTTCGGCAGCGGGTTCCTCCCCGCCCTCGCGCATCCAGTTGTCCGGCGACATAACCGGGACAGAGACGGGGACTGAAACCACCGGCGTATCTTCCACGCTCAGCATGCGGGCCCGACGCTCCGGCATCTGGTCACCAAAGCCGGTGGCGATGACAGTGATCTTGACCTCTTCGCCCATCTTTTCGTCAAGCACGGCGCCGAAAATGATGTTTGCGTCTTCATGCGCGGCCGTCTGGATGAGCGACGAGGCGGCGTTGACCTCGGAGAGCTTGAGTGAGCTGGAGCCGGTGATGTTGATCAGGATGCCGCGCGCGCCGTCGATGGCGCCGGCTTCGAGCAGCGGTGAAGCCATTGCCGCCTGTGCGGCTTCAATGGCGCGGTTCTCGCCCGCACGGACCGCGGTACCCATCACAGCCTGCCCCATGCCGGCCATCGTGGTCTTCACGTCGGCAAAATCGCGGTTGATGATGCCGGGAATGGTGATGATGTCGGAGATACCTTGCACGCCCTGGCGCAGCACGTCGTCCGCAATACGGAAACTCTCAAAGAAGCCGGCATCTTTCGCCACCGCGAGTAGCTTCTCATTGGGGATCACGATCATCGTGTCGACGCTTTCGAGCAGTTCCTTGAGGCCACGCTCGGCCTGCTGTAGACGGCGCTTGCCTTCAAAGCCAAAGGGACGCGTGATAACGGCCACAGTGAGAATGCCCATCTCGCTGGCCAGCGAAGCGATCACCGGCGCAGCGCCGGTGCCTGTGCCCCCGCCCAGACCGGCGGTGACAAAGACCATGTCTGCGCCTTCGAGAGCCTCGATGATCTTTTCCGAGTCTTCAAGCGCGGCGCGGCGGCCCACATCAGGATTCGCGCCCGCTCCAAGGCCGGCAGTAAGACGAACGCCCAACTGCAGCTTGACCGGGGCATGGGAGAGCTTGAGCGCCTGCACGTCCGTATTCGCAGTGATGAACTCAACCCCTTCGAGACGCGCCTGGATCATGCGGTTGACGGCATTGCCGCCGCCGCCACCCACGCCGATCACCTTGATGCGGGCGCCGCGTGGGGTTTCTTCGTGATACTGGATGCGCATCTCTCCAATTTCTTTTTTGGGCTGTTCCATGGCTGCTCGAATCTCCTCTTGGTTAAAAAGTGGCTGCCAGCATGGCGCGCAGTTTTGCGCGCAAGCTATTGTCTTCCGCGGCCCGCACAGTACGCGTCCGGTGCGCATAGAGCAACATCCCGATGGCCGCGGAGAAGCTGGGATGGGCAAGTTCGCCAGGTATGTGCGAAATACGCACGGGAATTGCGGTGCGCGCCGGAACACGTAGCTGACTCTCGGTCACATCGAGCAGGCCGGGCAGCAGCGATCCGCCACCGGTGAGCACGCAACCAGCGCCGAGCGCCTCGAGCACGCCACCGTGACGCAGGCTCTCTCTCACAAAATACATCAGCTCGCGGGCGCGCGGCTCCAGGATTTCCGCAACCATGCGCAAACCCAGCCGCTGCGGCTGCGGATTGGCAATCTCGATCTCCGCATGCTGAGGTATGGCCGTGACAACGCAGTGGCCGTACTGGCGCTTCATCTCTTCAGCCTGCGCGACCGGCATCTGCAGGCCGATAGCGAGGTCGTTCGTAAAATGCGCGCCGCCGATGGGAACAGACGCGGTGTGCGCCGTTGCGCCTTCAAAAAAGACGATCAGATCCGTCGAGTGTGCGCCAATATCGAGCAGGCAGACGCCGAGCTCTCGTTCATCAGCCGAGAGCGTGCATTCAGCCGACGCAATCGATTCGAGCACGGCCTCTGTTACTTCAAGCCCTGCGCGGTTAGCGCAGGTGATGGTGCTCTGCAGCGCGGAGCCGGAACAGGTGGCGATGTGCAGGTCGACCTCAAGCTGCGCGCCGACCATGCCGACGGGATCAAAGATGCCAGGCTGCTCGTCGAGAATGAACTGCCGCGGCAGCAGATGCAGAATCTCCCGGTCCGCGGGGCGTTCGATAGCACGCGCGCTTTCGACGGCGGTGCGCACATCCTCGCGCGTGATCTCGCGCATGCGGGTGCCCAGCCGGAACCCGCCATTCGAGTTCACGCCGCGCACGTGCGGGCCGCCCACGCCGACGACGCACTCTTCAATATTGATCCGCGCCACGCGCTCGCACTGCTCATTGGCGGCGCGCACAGCTTTGGCGGCCGGATTCAGATCGGCGATCAGTCCTTTGCGCATACCGATCGAGTCGACGATGCCGTGCCCGCGATAGCGCAATACGCCTTCGTTCAGGTCTGCGGCCACAACGCGCGTCTGGTAGCTGCCGATATCCAGAACCACAATCAGATTGTCCAGATTCTGGTTCATCGGCTCACTCTGCTTCCTTCGCGGCAAGTGCTCTGCTGCTTGTATGGGTGGGTTTCAAGGCGGCGCGATGCGCCTCCGCGCGTTTCTTCTTCTGTTCGGCGGCTTTTCTTTTTGCTGCCGCAGAGCCGCTGCCCGCGGACTTGGGCCTGGTGGGTGCGGCACTTACTGCCGGTTCGCCAGCCGAGGGTTTGCTCTCCGATGCGCCGCTTGCGACCGCGCCGGACGTTTCATCCGCCGAGGCCTCTTTGCCCGAAGCCATCTGCAGCACAACCTGGTGGTCGTAACGCAGATCGACCGCCGCAAGATGCGGATACTGCTGGCGCCACTCAGCAATATGCGCCTTGTAGCGCTGGTAGCGATCGAGGAACCGATCATCACCGAAATGCGCTAGAACATCGCCGCCTTGCTCTGGCATGAGCACACGCGCATCCTCAGGATCCGTGAGGTCAATCTCGGAAATCTGTTCGGAGTAGTGCTGGCCGGTTGAGTCGAGCTCGGTCATCATGCGCTGATACACCGCCATGCGCGCCTTGCGCGAAGCAGCGGGATCGCCGCGATCGATACCCATGACCACCGGAAAGGAATAGTGATGCAGCGCCATGATGGACGCCGGCATCGAGAGGAGGACACCGTCGGGATCGACAAGCCCGATTTGCTGGCCTTGCCGTGTGAAAGCTACCGGCTTGCGCTCGATGACTGAGACGCGAATCTGATCGGGAAGCAGGCGCATGACCGTCGCGTGCTCCACCCACGGAATGGCTTCAAGCTGCTTGCGGCGCAGATCGAGCGGCACAAAGAAGATGTTGCGGCCGATGTCTTCGCCAAAGACCGGTAGCATATCTGTGCGGCTCACCTCAGTAAGGCCGGTCGCCTGAATATTGGCTGCGCCTGCGATGCGGAAACGGGCATCACGTTCTAGAGCGCTGCGAGACAAGAGAACAATAGCGGTACAGGTTCCAAGAACCGCGAGCGTGCCCAGCGCCAGAAAGATGCGTCCCATTTTGCTGGCAGGACGCCACCAAGACCCGCTCGGCGCGGCGGCAGGAAACCGGTGGACGCCCGGCGGCCCATCATCTTCAGGATCGTCCATGTCGAAAGGCATGCCGGGACCGTTGCGGCGGACGCGGCCCGGCAAGGGCGCATCCTGCTGCATCCGGCGGACACGCGAGTCCGCGGGCGGTTCATCCTCCCAGAGCATGGGGCGATTTGTGTAGTTGCCTTGATTCGTCACGCCGGAGCGAGGGTCGTGAGAGTCGCCAGCTTTCACTATAGCCCGCAGTTCAACGGCCAATTTCCGCAACTGAAGCGGGGGGAATCCGGTGGGTTACGAGCGGAGGAAGGAAACACGGAACGTGAGGCAGGGACCAAAGATCCGGACTCTGAGATGAGAGGCTTCCGACTCTCCCGGAGGGAGAACGCGAAAATAGCCCGGGACGCTAGTCCCTGGGACCGCCGCCCCAAAAAACAAACGCGCCGCCCCGGAGGGGCGGCGCGAAAGTCAGGCTCTTAGTATGAGCCGTCCTGCTTGGTTCCCGGAGTGAAGGCAACGCCACGCAATACTTCTCTCGCGCGTGCCGTCCGCAACGTAAAGAACTTCTCACTCGCTGCAACTGTCGCCGAGGTGTTCTTGAGGTCATCGACAATCACGTACAGCTTATTGGGATCCGCGCCCTGGTCGCCGTTACCACTCACCGTGGACGAGATCGCGTAGATCACGACCTTGTCGCGGGAAACGAACCAGCCATCGCCGAGTGTCCCCACCAAGTTGCGAAGCCCGTCGGTTGCCGGAGCCCAGGGCAGGCCCGTGGCCGTGTTGTTGCCGGTGGGATAGTGCTCCACCGTGTATGGCTTGCCGAGGTTGAGCCCGTTCTGCAGCGTGTAAGCCAGCTTCCAGGTCTTGGAAGTCGCATCGAAGACCCACTTTTCGAGGCCCGCCAGCGTTTGGCCCGCAGCGTCTGTGTACATGCCGGTCGTGGCGTTGTAGGTATTGGTGCCGTCGCCTTCATCGGCTACGTAGAGCGTATTGGGATCCGCAAACCAGAGGCCGAAGGGAAAGTTGACCGGATTCACGGCCTTGTTCGATGTGGTCGGAAAGCCGGCCAAAACGCACATGTTGCTGGGAAGGCCGCTGGTCTGCAAAGTGCTGAGGTTGTAGGTGAGTGGCGTCGTCGGAAGCTTTGCTCCAGCGACAGGCAGGCCAACACCCTTGGGGCAGGCAGTTCCTACGGTATCGACGAAGTACACGGTGTTCACGCCGTTGCCGCCGCTGCCCTTGGTGAAGTAGAGCACATTGTCAAAGACCGTCATGCCGCGGAAGTTGTCGTCTTTACCGACCTTGTCCGCTTTGTCGCCGAGTTCGGTGACGGAGAAGCTGGCCACGGGCGTGGGCGTACCTGGATTCTGCTGGTACTCGCCCACGGTTGCAGGCGTGAGAATCTGCGCGCCCGCGCCGAGGATGACGCCATTGGGCTGTGGATTCGCGCCATTACCCGCGTTGCCGGCCATGTAGAAGACGTTGTCAGTGCTGTTCAGAATCGCGACCCGGCCATTGTTGCCGCTGTAGGCATTGCTCTCAGCGAAAGTAAAGCGGCCATGTTTATCGACCGTCGCCACAGCGCGCAAATTGGTCTCGCCGACGGGATTAGTCGCATCGGGAGCTGCCGGAGTGTTCGAATTGGAGATATCGATTCCATTGACCGGCGCGACATAGCCCATAAAGGTCAGGTATTTGGAGTCGCTGGAGAGGTGCAAAGCCAACTCCGATTTCGAGCTGAAGCTGGTTACGAGCTGATTGCTCTCCGACGTGATACCCCACTGCGAGCTGTTCGGCACTTCGAGCGAACGAACCGTCCAGCCCCAGGGCGTCATCTCGTCGAGGAAGATCGGCGATGTGATACCAAAGCTGGCATCGTATGTGTCGTTGTTGAACACGACTGGATACGTGCCATCCGCGATAGTGCCTGTGCTGGGCGAGCAGAGCCCCTGGCCGCAGCCCGGAGGCAGGACTTCACCCACCTTCACAGTATTGGCATTGCCGAAGTAAACCGAACGGCTCACAACCAGATTGCCGGGGGTAAAAGCGACGCCGTGATCGTCAAAATCGTGATCCCGATCATCGCGGTCGAAGCCTTGCGCGAATGTGCTGATAGACATGGCCAGAACGGCACTCGCAAAGCAGAAGGCGCGCACGCGCGTGCGCGTTGCCGGTGCAAGAGACTGCATGAAGACGCTCCTTATGTGTACTGAGTTGCGGAGGAATTCGGGGGAAATTGCGCAGCCCGCAGCAAGATCGCGCGAGCAACCGCGATCACCCTAGCAGTCCAATGTGAACAAGGAGTTACAAACAATGCGGAGATTGATGAAGAGATGGCGAACAGCAAGGAAAGCGGTGCGTGTCTTCGCCGATCGGGACTGGCAGGCTCAGGGAACCATGTCCCGGGGTGGAGCGAAGTATCTTACGCGGTCGCAAACTTCTTGGCCGGGGCCTTCTCTGCAGGCACGCGCTGGCGGATGGCGAGAAGATTTTCCTGCGCCGTTTTCAGAACAACGGGCGACCACATGAGGAGGAATTTTGCTGCTCCGGCCCCTGCAGACTTCGCCTTAAGATCTGCGAGCTCATCCTGCTTGAGGGCTTTGTCGGAGAGCATGTATTTCTCCTGGTAAGTGAATCCGGCAGCTAACTTGAAGCCCTTCACGATCTCTGAGAGGTGCGTCGCAAAATCAACTTCGGTTTCAGACTTTTTATCATCGATCCAGGTGATCAGATCGAAGGCGCTGTCTTTATGGCAGCCCACGTTGGTCTGGTAGATGTAACCCTTCAGCGCCTCGCCGGCGTGGTGCTGATTTGAGAGAAAAATGTAGCTATGGCCCGCGCCACCGCCCACGACATTGATGCGCACTAGCACATAGCCTTCGTTCTGCTTCATCGCGAGCATACACTTGGATATGCTGTCGGAGTTGCTCGGATCGATAGCATCAGGATTTGTCGAGTAGTCTTTCAACTCTTTGCCCGCTAGAATCTCGCAGAGGCGATTCGCGCTGCTTCCGCACGCCATGGTCGCCGTGATCTGGCCGTGTGCCGAAAACTCTTCAGGACACATGGCTGCAAGTTCCTGATTGACTTCGATAGCCTTGAAGACCTCCTGGCCGCGCAGGCTCTTCCAACACAAACGGATCGTGTGACGAAGATCTTCATGTAGCGCGTCAGACATTCCCCTCCTTGATGCACTAACGACTGCTGGCCTTCTTATCCGATGCCACCAGAGACTCCGTATGCGCTGCGCCTTCGAGAGCAGCGAGAATCTGCGGCGCCAGTTGGCTCACGCTGCCCGCACCGAGCGTGAGAATCAGATCGCCCTCGCGCGCTGCGGCTGTTGCTGCCCGCACCGCCGCAGAGAAATCAGGCGCATATTCAACGCGCAGCCCGCGAATGCGGCCTGCGAGCGACTCCGCAGTGACGCCTGGAATCGGTTCCTCACTCGCCGCATAAATGGGCAATACAACCACGGTATCAGCATCAGTGAACGCGCCGGAGAACTGTTCCATAAGGTCCGCGGTACGTGAGTAACGGTGGGGCTGAAAAATCACATGAATGCGGTTGTGGCCGCAGCCGCGGGCGGCGGCCAGGGTGGCGCGAATCTCCGTGGGATGATGGCCATAGTCATCCACAACCGTCACACCCCGCGCACGGCCGCGCTGCTGGAAGCGCCGGTCGACGCCGCGAAAGTTTTTCAAGCCGGCAGCGATTTTTTCCGGCGCAACTTCGAGCTGATGCGCGATCGCCACCGCGGCCGTCGCATTCAGCACATTGTGCCGGCCAGGCACATGCAGCTCGAACGGGCCAAGCGGACCTGAGGCAGTCGTCACCTGAAACCGCGAGAAGCCGCTTCCCTGCCCGCTCTCAAGAAATTCGAGATGAAAATCGGCTTCACTTGTAAGCCCATACGTAAAGACGCGCCGCCGCACGCGGGGCAGAATCGCTTTGAGCTGCGGATTTTCAATGCATGCCGTGACCGCTCCGTAGAAAGGTACGCGGTCCATGAACTCGATAAAGGCGTGTTCAACGTCGGCCATATCGCGATAGCAGTCCATGTGCTCGCGATCGAGATTCGTCACGACGGCGAGAATTGGCGAAAGCTTGAGAAACGAGCGGTCGCTCTCATCGGCCTCCGCGACGAGATACTGCGTGGTGCCCAGCCACGCATTCGAGCCCAGCGCGTCTACGCGGCCGCCGACCACCACTGTGGGATCAAGCCCGCCTGCGGCAAGTACGCTGGCCACCATGGATGTCGTCGTCGTCTTTCCGTGCATGCCGGCGACGGCGATGCCGTATTTGAGGCGCATCAATTCGGCGAGCATCTCCGCACGCGGAATGACCGGTATCTTGCGCGCGTGCGCCTCGACAACTTCAGGATTGGCTGTGTTGACTGCCGAGCTGGTGACAACCACCGTTGCGCCAGCGACGTTCGGCGCGGCGTGACCTTCATAGATCGTTGCACCCAACTTCGCCAGGCGGTCAGTAACGGGGCTGCGCTTGAGATCGGAGCCGGAGACCTTCAGCCCCAGGTTGAGCAGGATCTCAGCGATGCCGCTCATGCCGATGCCGCCGATGCCGACAAAATGCGCGTGCTGTGAAGTAGCAAACATGGAGGACGAAACTCCAATGTAACAGGGGCCAGGGATCAGAGAGCAGAGATCAGTGGCCAGGGATCAGTGGTCAGAGATCAGGCTCGCTGCGTCTGTTCTGTCTTCGGGCATGCCTTCTATTCCCTATTCCCTATTCCCTATTGCCTAGTCCCTAGTCCCTAGTCCCTAGTCCCTAGTCCCTCGGTAATGTGTAGTCGAAATCGTACGAGTGCGCGCCCTGGTCGTTGTGGATCGTAAACTCGCCGGCGATGCCTTTGAGATCGCTGGTGCCGGAGCCGGGCACGACGATGATCTGCATCTTAGGTCCGCTTGCGTCCATGGTGGCGAAGTGCTGCAGCGCGAAGCTTCCCTGCTTACCGGCAAGCGTGCCGGTAACGAGCTCCATGGCCACGTAACCTGCCGCGCCTTGCTTCGGATCGCCGCCGGTAAACATCTCGCCTACGCCTGTCCCCTCCAAGTTACCGTGAATCTGCTTGATGATCGAGAAGCGGCTTAATCCTTGAGCCGGCGCGGGCGTGAGTGGACGAATGTCGACGGTGAAGGTGCCGTGAGCGTGGTGCGGCATGAGTGTCTCCTTTATGGCGAACAGTGTGAAGGCGAGAACGATGCAGCAAGAGCCATATCGACTCGGATTTCAGAATAGCGCGGCGTGGAAGAAACGCAGTTTACAGCGCACGAATCGAGCCGCCATAAACCCTAATTTGATCGAAAGTTGCGGACCTTTATTTTCGGGCCAGGCCGCAACCTTCCCGCGCAACAACGGTTGAATCAGACATAACCGGCAGGCCGAGGAGGCAGCAAGATCCAAGCTTCCAAGCGGCGAAAAGCCGGGGCGGTTCTTCAGAAAAGGACCGGCTGGGATGGAGGTTGTATGGGCAGCATGAAAAAGTGGATGCTTGCGGCAGCGTTGGCAGCGGGAACAGTAGGTTTAGGCGCATCGCAGGCCCAGGCAGCCCGCATCGGAATCGGCGTTTACGTGGGCGGGCCCAGTGTGTACGTTCCGCCTTGCCCCGGTCCGGGATATGCGTGGGTTGCTGGCTACTACTCCAATGGCTATTGGGTTCCTGGATACTGGCGTGCCCCTGTTTACGTGGGCGGCGGCTATGGATACTGGCACCGGCCGGACTACGACCATGACCGGGATCGCGATTACTACCATCGCGACCGCGACGATCGCCATTGGGACCGCGATGATCGTCACTGGGACCACGACGGGGATCATTTCCGCAGGTAACCCTCCTTCTGTTGCCTGAGTTGAAGCGGCCTTTTCTCCACATGAAAAGGCCGCTCTTTTTTGAGCGCCTTTTCGTCGGCTGCGGCGTCTCAAGTAACAGCATGAAAAGACGGCAAATCCGCAATGTAAGAAGCTGGTATAGCTTGAGATAATTTCCGGATACACCGCAACTAATTTTCGGGTTTGCTGTTAGAAAAGGAAGCGGCCGGGCAGGGCGAGAAACGCGCCGGCTGGGTGCTGAAACGAAGGTCGAAAACGCCTTCGGGTCCGGGCTCCGAAAAGCGGAAACGGCCAGCACAAGGAGGACGTTATGCGGTACATCCGCTTCGTTTTATTCGCAATGTTATTGGCTGTGCCGTTCGCGGCGACAGCCCATGCCCAGGTCTCAGTTGGAATTGGCGTTGGCCCCGCAGTTGTAGAAGCTCCTGCATATTACGGTCCGCCGGAGTGCGAATGGGGCTATTACGCTTATTATCCTTACGCCTGCGCCCCGTACGGCTATTACGGGCCTGACTGGTTCGTCAGCGGCGTGTTTATCGGCGCAGGTCCCTGGTATCACTGGGGTTGGGGCCGCGGCGGCTGGGGTTACGGCCGCGGTTGGTATGGACGTGGGTGGTATGGACATCCCGGCTATGGATATCGCGGCGGCTACGCTCACGGCTATGTCAATGGCTATGACCACGGCTACAACCATGGATATGCAGGCGGTTACGGTCACGGATACGTAGGCCGGGGCTATGCAGGCGGTGGCTACGGCGGCCATGGGTATGCCGGCGGCGGCCACGTTGGCGGTGGCTTTGGTGGCGGATTCCATGGCGGCGGTGGGGGCTTCCACGGTGGTGGAGGCGGTGGATTCCACGGCGGCGGTGGACACCGGTAAGTTCAGCGTTGTTTGAGAATGGCCCGCTTGCTTCGGCAGGCGGGCTTTGTTTTTCTGCTGGAATTTTTGAGCAGCAGAGACTGTCAGCGATGCGTTGCGCCTTGGCTGGCCAGCCCGACCAGCCGGTCGGCGATGCGCTCAGCTGCTCCGGGATGAGCCTGTGCTCGCGCTGCCGCGGCCATTGCCTTGAGACGTTCGGGAGAGCTGAGCAGGCCTGCGAGCGTATCAAGTAGTTTGCCCGGGACATTGAGTGCCGTTTCGAGCAGCATGGCGGCGGCCCCGGCGTTGGCCATCACCTCGGCATTGCGGCGTTGGTGCTCGTCGGCCGCTGCAGCAAAAGGCACCAGCAGCGCCGGTTTACCTGCGGCGGCGAGCTCGGCCACGCTGGAAGCGCCACTTCTCGACATCACGAGGTGAGCCTGCGCAAAGTACGCCGGCATGTCATCGAGAAAAGGCCGCACCTGCCATCGCGCCGGATCGGCCCCGCTGGCCTCGTAAGCCGCGAGCGCGGTCTCAAGATTTTTAGCACCGCTCTGATGCAACACCGTGAGTCCGGGAACGGCCTCAAGCAGCGGCTTGATGATCTGCGGGATGTGGATATTGAAGATCCGTGCGCCCTGCGATCCGCCGAAGACGAGCAGATGCGGCGCAGCATCGGTTGGCGGGTGCAGCTTGAAGAACTCCGGCCGCACGGGAATGCCGGTGACTTCTGCATTACGGAACCACTTTTCTGCTGCGGCAAAGTTGATGGCCGCAGCCTGCACGCGCTTGCCGACGAGCCGATTCGCGAGGCCCGGCATCGCATTCGGTTCGACGATCATCGCAGGAATCTTGAGCTGGAGCGCAGCGGCCATTACGGGACCCGAAGAATAGCCGCCAACACTCAGCACCGCGTCGGGTCTGAACTCGCGGAGGATGCGCCGCGCAGCGAATAAGCTTGTGGGCAGCTTGAGGACGGTCTTGATCTTGGTAGAAAGCGGCACATTATTCAGCGGCCCGATTTCGATGAGCTTCAGCGCAAAGCCAGCAGCAGGCACGAGGCGCGATTCCATTCCGCGCGGCGTTCCGACAAAGAGGATCTCCGCGTGATGCCGCGCGACGAGCTCGCGGGCGACGGCCAGACCGGGAATGATGTGGCCGCCGGTGCCGCCGGCGGAGATGAGAATGCGGAGCTGCGGCAAGCCTCACCCTTCTGTTCAAAACCTCAGGGCTAATGCCCGAAGTTCTATCGCACTTCTTCGGCACGGCTGAAGCCATGCCCTGTTACAAAGCGGGTTTGTGAAACACGCTCCACAACCTATTCGACTTTCTTCGTGATGTTCAGCAGAATGCCTATGCTGGCCAGCGTGCAGAAGAGCGAGGTGCCGCCCGACGAGATGAGCGGCAGTGGAATACCTTTAGTCGGCACCAGCGAGAGCACCACGCTGATGTTGAAGAAGGCCTGCAGCAGAATCGTCGTCGAGATGCCGAAGGCGACGAGACGCGAGAACGGGTCCTGCGCGCGGAAGGCCGCCCGCAGACCGCGGACGCCGAAGACCACGAAGAGCAGCAGGATGGTCATGGCGCCGATGAAGCCAAGCTCCTCGGCAATGTTGGCAAAGATGAAGTCCGTCGGCGCTTCAGGCAGATAGAAGAGCTTCTGCATGCCTTCCATGTAGCCACGGCCGGTGAAGCCGCCGGTGCCCACGGCGATCAGCGATTGGTTGATGTGGAAGCCAGCTCCCTGCGGATCAGCGTCGGGATGCAGAAACACCAGCATCCGCTGCCGCCGCCACGAGACCATGAAGAGCAACGCGGCGAGAACCGGCAAGGCCGCCGCGACGGCGCCAACGAGATACTTCCACTCCATTCCTGCCAAGATCAGCATCATGGCGGTGACGCCTGCGAGGACGAGAGCGGTACCGAGATCAGGCTGCTTCACCACCAGCGCCATAAACACCACCGGAATGATAGCTGCGCGCAGGAGCGTGTTCTTCCAGTCGCGCATGGAGTCAAGCCGCGAGTGCAGAAACCACGCGAGAAACAGCACCAGTACGGGCTTGGCGATCTCGGATGGCTGAAAAGTGAAGTGCCCGCCAAAGCGAATCCAGCGATGCGTATTGTGCGAACCGGGAATCAAGAAGACGGAGACCAGCAGCAGCGTGGTGATGGCGAGTGCCGGATAGATGAAGCGCGGCGAGTTGTACCGGCTTGAGTCCACCTGCATCAACAGCACGAGCGCGATGACGCCGGCGAACGCCCATGCAGCCTGCCGGCCTATGTCCGTGAACTCGGAGTGATACCGCTCCTGCGCCACCACGGCCGAGGCGGAAAAGACCATGGCCAAGCCAACCACCACCAGCAGCAGCGTGGTGAAGAAGAGCCACTTGTCGACACCTACACGTTTTGCCACACTTTACTCCCTTGCCGCTGGGTCACAAGCTGCTTGAAGACGCGTCCACGGTGTTCGTAGCTCTCGAACTGGTCAAAACTGGAGCAGGCCGGCGCCAGCAGCACCACCTCACCGGGACGTGCAGCCGAAGCGGCGGCATTCACCGCGCCATCGAGCGTTTCGCAGGAGTGGATTGAGACTACACCGCGCAGCTGCGATTCGATTTTGGCGGCGGCAGTGCCGATGGTGTACACCGCACGGACGCGCTCGCGCAAGAGCTGCGAGAGCGTAGTGTAGTCGGAGCCCTTATCCTTGCCGCCGAGAATCAGATGAATCCCATTAGAGAACGCAGCGAGGGCCTTGGCCGTTGCATCCACATTGGTTGCCTTCGAGTCGTTGTAGAACTCGACACCGTGCAATGTAGCCACATATTCGAGTCGATGCTCAACGGCCTGAAACTTCCCGATAGCCCGTGCAATGGCATCGGCGGGCACGCCGGCGAGCCGTGCAGCACAGACGGCCGCCAGCACATTCTCCACATTGTGCTCGCCCTTGAGCGGAATCTTGCTCAGGGGCATCACCTGCTCGGTTTGCGCATCGGGAGCGGAGCGGAATACGACATATCCATCCTCAACCCACGCGCCCTGACGAACTTTGTGCTCGAGAGAAAACCAGAAAACGCGTGCCTGGGACCGTTTCGCGGCCTCGGCTGCGCGCACATTGTCGGCGTTCAGCACCACGCAGTCGGTGGGCTGCTGCGCGGCAAAGATGCGCTCTTTCGCCCGCGCGTAGGCCTCAAAGCTGCCATGGCGGTCGAGATGGTCGGGAGTAATGTTGAGGATCACAGCGATGGTGGGACGGAACTCCTCAGTGGTTTCGAGCTGAAAGCTCGAAACCTCAAGAACAGACCAGGTATTGTCCGTGCTCTCTTCAATCAGGCTCACCACTGGAACACCGATATTGCCGCCCACCAGCGTGGGCAGTCCAGATTCGTCGAGAATCTCGCCGGTGAGAGCCGTCGTGGTGGTTTTGCCGTTCGAGCCGGTGATGGCCAGTATCTTGCCTTTGAGAAAGCGCGCCGCCAGCTCCAACTCGCCGATAATCGGCAGGCCAAAGTTACGCGCCTGCAGCAGTTCGGGCGTATTCAGTGGCACGCCGGGACTGACAACGATTAAGTCCTGACGGCGGAAGGTGAGCAGGCCGTGGCCGCCCGCCTCGACCATGATGCCTTCTTCAAGCAGTGAGGGAATATCCCGGGCCAGCGCCTCGGCGCTGCGCACGTCTGAAACCGTGACCTGTGCGCCTTTATGGCGAAGGAAGAGCGCCGCCGCGAGGCCGGACTTGCCCAGCCCCACAACCAAGACCTTTTTGCCTTTCAGCTCCATCATGGGGGCGCCCATCCTCACGCGAATTCCTTCGTCTCTATTGTGCACCGGCGGGCGGCGGGCGCGTCCGCGGCTAGCGCAGTTTGAGCGTGGTGAGTGCAAACAGTGCAAACACCAGGGCCCCGATCCAGAAGCGGGCGATGACCTTGGACTCGCTCCAGCCCAACTGCTCGAAGTGGTGGTGCAGCGGCGCCATCTTGAAGATACGCTTCTTGCGCAGCTTATAGCTGCCCACCTGCAGCATCACGGAGACGGCTTCCAGGATGAAGATGCCGCCGATGAAGGGTAGCAGCAGTTCCTGCCGGATAATGACGGCGATAGTGCCGATCGCCCCGCCAAGCGCCAGCGAACCGACATCGCCCATGAAGACTTCGGCCGGGTGCGCGTTGTACCAGAGGAAGCCGATCGATGCGCCCACCATGGAACCGCAGAAGACCGTCAACTCGCCGACTAGCGGCATGCGCTGCAGTTCGAGATAGTCGGCATAGACCACGTGGCCGCTCACGTAGGTCAGCACCGTGAGCGCGCCGGCAGCGATGATGGTGCAGCCGATGGCCAGGCCGTCGAGACCGTCGGTGAGATTCACGGCGTTCGATGTGCCGACCAGCCAGAGAACGACCCAAATCACAAACGGCGCAAACGCCAGCAGCCCCAGATGCGGAAGGGTCGAAGGCCAGTGGTTCCAGAGCAAGTCAGGCCTGAGACTCTTGATGAACGGCACAGACGTGCGCGTCGAAAACATCTTGAACTCTTCGAGCGTGATCAGAGCGATGGCGACCAACGCGCCAGCAACAGCCTGCCATAGCAGCTTGGCACGCGGCGTAAGTCCCAGACTGCGCCGCTGCACAACCTTGATGTAATCGTCGGCGAATCCGACCGCTCCAAACGCGAAGGTTGAAAAGACCGCCACCCAGACGAAAGGGTTCGAAGGATCGGACCAGAGCACCGTGGGCAGCAGGATGGCGATGCAGATGAGGATGCCGCCCATGGTGGGCGTGCCGGTTTTCTTCAGATGCGACTGCGGCCCGTCTTCGCGGACGAATTGGCCGATCTGAAACTCGCGCAGCTTTTGGATGACGTAGGGTCCGATGAAGAGCGCAATCAGCAGCGCGGTGAGCGAAGCAAAGGCGGTGCGGAACGTAAGATAGCGGAAGATCCGGAAGGGGTGGAAATACGGAAACAGCTTTTCGTACAACAACCAGTAAAGCAAGAAGCCTCCCAAACCGGAATGAAGCAGGTTTCAGGACGATTCTACAAGGGCGGGCGGTGCAACCGTAGTAACTGGAAAGTGGCTCGTTGGCGAAACGCCATCAGAGTGAAATGCTTGCAACGCCGCAGAAAAGAGAGGTCCTCAGGTCAGTCCGCCTTCTTGAAATCAAAATATGCCAGATTCATCTGGCCCTCGGTGAGAATGTGCACGGTCAGCACGTTTCTTCCGCGGCTGAGCTTCACTTTGGCGATTCCGCGCGCTAGATTCCAGTGATGCCACTGCCGCCAGGCAATTGGATCGGCGGGATCGGCAGTCGATTCGATGGTGAGCGGCTCTGTGGCCCGCTCGCCGTTCACATCCAATGCAATCGTACCGCCGCGATTCGAGGTGTAGAGCAGATCGGCGCTGTACCAGCCTGCCTTCTCCACCTGCACTGTAATGTTGAACCACTCGCCCGGCACAGTCCAGCCTACATACAAGATGTTCGGCGGAGGCTGCACTTTGTCATACTGCGTATCATCGATCTTGTCGGGCGTGCGGCTGAATTTGGTGTACGAGATGTCCACGCCTTCGTGCATCCGAAACTCGTTCAAATATGAACCGTCTGCGGGATTCAGCGCGCCGCTGCCGTTGTTCTTCGCGTCGGTGTCGTGATAAGCCACGCCCTCGCCGCCACGATCGTAGTAAGCACAGTAAATTTTGCCGGGAATCTTCTGCGGGGTGTCGTGAAAATGATCGTCCGCGAATGGCATCCCTTTGTAGTGGGCCAGGAAATCTGTTTCGGCAACGCAAAAGATCCCGCCCATCGAGAATGCGAGCAGCGTTATCCAGAGTTGCAGCCGATGTCGTTTCATCGCGCCGTCTCCCGGTGAATTGGAATCGTGTTTATTCTGCATCAAAAACAAACGTTTGTCTAAATACGCATGAAAACGGGCACAAAAGCGGAATTGCTCACGCGAAAGCCGCTTCCAGGCATGCGATTTCGCCATCGACAACTCCGAAGTTTCTGTGGGCATCACAACCGCAGACAGGAGGGCAGATGGACCCAAGAACTTTAGCCGCCATAGTGATCGTGATCGCATTGCTCATAATTGCCGCCATCGTCTTGACTCTCTCCCGCAAGCGCAGAAGCCAGCAACTGAAGGAGCACTTCGGGCCGGAGTACGACCGCACCGTCATGGACAGGGGAGATCGCGCGAAAGCCGAACTTGAACTTCTCAATCGCGAAAAGCGCGTCCACAGTTTTTCCATTAAGCCACTTCTTCCAGCCGCGCGGGATCGATTTGCGGAGGAATGGTCCACCGTGCAGCGTCGTTTTGTCGATGACCCGGCCATGGCCGTAAATGATGCTGACTCGCTTGTTAACCAGGTAATGGCTGCGCGGGGCTATCCCATGACAGACTTCGAACAACGCGCAGCCGATGTCTCCGTCAGCTATCCCACAGTAGTCCAGAATTATCGCGCGGCTCGCGCGATCGCAGTGCGCCGTGGACGCGGCGAAGCCACCACTGAAGATCTCCGCCAGGCGATGGTTCACTACCGCTCCCTGTTCGACGAATTACTCGGCGTATCCAAACCCGTATCTGCCTCAAGAGGAGTCCCCTATGAACGAGCTTCTTAAAGACCGGAAACGAACCGAAACCGACAAAGCTTATTTTTCCCGCCCTGCGGCGGAACAACCGGCTGCCGCCGATGCTTTCGATAATCGAGACACTTTCGACAGTCGAAGCGAGCGCGGCGATGCCTATACTCGCCAAACCACCGGAGATGGTGCGAATACGAATATGAATTACGATCAATCCACTCCGGACGATCGTGGCTCTTTACAGTCCAATGCGCTTTTCCCGGCAAATGAGTTGCACCAATTTCGTTCGCGTTGGGATCAGGTGCAGGCGTCCTTCGTCGACGAACCCCGCGTCGCTGTGGAACAGGCGGATATACTGGTCGCCAAAGTCGTCGACCGAATCACAGAGCAGTTTGCCTCGGAGCGTGAGCAGCTTGAAGGACAGTGGGCTCGCGGCGAAGACGGAAACACCGAAAATCTTCGCCAGACCTTCAAACGTTACCGCGCGTTTTTCGACCGCTTGCTGTCTTTCAACGGTGATGAGATGACGGCGGCCGGAAAGCCAGCCACCTTCTAGGCATCGGCCGATCGCGTTCACCAACAATACGTGCTATAGATCTTCAATAGAAACGCCGGGTGAGTGAAGCACACGGCGTTTCTATTTGATGGGTTATATTGTTGCTTACCTCGTCTTGGCCACTTCTTCCACCGTCACCGGATCGAGGAACGGCATCTGCGCGCGGAGCTGCTTGCCGACGATCTCGATGGGGTGCTTGGCTTCTGCGTCGCGGAAGGCCTGGAACTCCTTGCGGCCGGAGTTCTGGTCGGCAAGAAATCTTTTCGCGAATGCGCCATTCTGAATTTCGGTGAGAATGGCCTTCATCGCCTTACGGCTTTCGTCGTTGATCACGCGCGGACCGCTCACATAATCTCCCCACTCGGCCGTATCGGAAATCGAGTAGCGCATGTAGGCGAGGCCGCCGCGGTAGATGAGGTCGACGATGAGCTTGAGTTCGTGCAGCACCTCGAAATAGGCGCTTTCGGACTGATAGCCGGCTTCGACCAGCGTTTCGTAGCCCGCCTTGATGAGCGCGCTGACGCCGCCGCAGAGCACGGCCTGCTCGCCGAAGAGATCGGTTTCAGTCTCTTCCTTGAACGTGGTCTCGAGCACGCCGGCGCGGGTGCAGCCGATGCCCTTGAGATAGCTCAGAACGAGCGCATGCGTACCGCCGCTCGGGTCCTGATGGACGGCGATGAGACCGGGGACGCCACCACCTTCGGTGAAGACTTCGCGCACGCGATGGCCGGGCGCCTTGGGCGCAGCCATGCCCACATTGATTTTTGGATCTGGAACGATGGTCTTGAAGTGGATGTTGAAGCCGTGCGCAAAGAGCAGCGTTTTGCCGGCCGCGAGATTGGGAGCGATCTCATCGGCGTAGAGTTTGGCAGCAGTCTGGTCAGGGACGAGGACCATCACGACGTCTGCCCATTTGACGGCATCGGCCACAGTGGCCACCTCCAGGCCGGCCTTCTGCGCCTTGGCGATGGATTTGGAGCCGGCGGCGAGACCGACCTTCACTTGCACGCCGGAGTCTTTGAGGTTGAGCGAGTGGGCATGCCCCTGCGAGCCGTATCCGATAATGGCCACCTTCTTGGCCTGGATGAGGGAAAGGTCGGCATCGTGATCGTAATAAGTTTTTGCCATGATTTCTTCTTTTCCTTTGCTTGTGCGGTTGGAATGGATTCGAAAGGATTGGGGACCACAAAGCGGAATCAGTCGGGCTGAATGATGACACGATCGTCTTCAGAGGCGACGGCCTCTTCTACGCCCGCGCCCATGGCCCGCAGCACGCTGCTGGTGTGATGGCCGCGGCGCATCGTCATCTTGCCGCTGCGACAGATTTCGAGGATGCGGCCCTCATCTTCGCGCAGCACTTCGATGAGCCCTTCGATTTTGCTTTCGACGCCGGTCATCTCGATCATGAGCGATTCTGAGGTGAGATCGACAATGCGGGCGCGAAAGACCTCGACGAGATCGAAGATCTGCGCGCGGTTCTGCGGCGTAGCGGCTATCTTGATGAGCGCGAGTTCGCGCGTAACCGACGGTGCCTGCGCGATGTCGTCCACATCGACAACATTTTCGAGTTTGAAGAGGCTGGCGCGGATGCGATGGCTTGCCTCGCTCGACGCTTCGCAGACAAGCGTGAGCCGCGAAAGGCCGGGGCGTTCACTGCGGCCCACCGTGAGCGAGTGAATGTTGATGTTGAGCCGCCGGAACAGCGATGCCACGCGCGTAAGCACGCCCGGCAAATCTTCTACGTATGCAACGAATGTGTGCAGCATGATGGCCTTTCGAGAGATCAGGGGGCAGAGATCAGAGATCAGTTTTTTCCGTGCCTCTTACGCCTTGATCGATTCCAAAATTGCGTAAATCATTTTTCCGACTTCGTGTGACAGGCTTTCAGCCTCATCGATCAGATTTGGACTGCCCATTTCAAGTTCGCGCGCAATCTGCAATTGCGTCTGAAGCTCAAAGTTTGAGGCTCAAGCGATTCCGAGAAACTGCCGGAATTCGTCTGTGTTCAACCGTCCATGGCCTTCAGCGATGTTGCTCGGCAAAGAAACTGCCGCACGCCTGATTTGATTTGTTAAACCGTAAAGTTCCTCACGCGGAAATTCTTTCGTTAGCCGATAGATTGCAACAGTCAATTGCATGGCGCGCTGCCAGACAACTAGATCCCGGAATGACTGCGCCATTAAAGATCTCCTTACAAGCCGCAGATCAACTGATCTCTGACCCCTGAGCCCTGATCTCTGTTCTCTGCTCAGTCGTGCGCGGTCTCTTCCAGCGGGTCTTTGCTCGGCCGGCGGATCATCTCGTGCAGCGCGCTGCCGGCAGGAATCATCGGGTATACCGAATCTTCCTTCTCCACGAGGAAGTTCAGCAGGAATGCGCCCTTCGCTGCGCGTGCCTCTTCCACTGCTGCAGCCACTTCACCGCGCGTGCGAACGGCGCGGCCCGGAATGCCATGCGCATCGGCGAGTTTCACAAAGTCGGGGCTCACCAGTGGTGTGGCTTCGTAGTTGCGCTCATAGAAAAACTCCTGCCACTGGCGCACCATGCCGAGATAGCCGTTGTTGATGATGGCGATGTTGATGTTGAGCTTCTCCTGCACAATGGTCGAAAGCTCCGCTGCCGTCATCTGGAAGCCGCCATCACCCGCGACGACCCACACTTCTTTCTCGGGGCACGCCATCTTTGCGCCGATAGCCGCGGGCAACGCGAAGCCCATGGTGCCGAGGCCGCCTGAAGTAATGAGCGTGCGCGGCTGTTCGTGATGAAAATACTGCGCCTCCCACATCTGATGCTGGCCCACATCCGTCACCACCACAGCATTGCCGCCGGTGATGCGCCATAGATCGTGCATCACGTGCGCCGCGTAAAGATGACCGGAATCAGGCAGGTTCTTGATGTCGCGGACGGCCACGGCGCCCTTGCTGGCTTCAATCGTCTTGAGCCACGCCGAGCCGTCGCGTCCCGCAATCCGCGGCAGCAGGTCTTCGAGCACAGCGCGCAGGTCGCCCACCAGCGCAACGTCCACCTTCACGTTTTTGTTGATCTCGGCGGGATCAATCTCGATGTGAATCTTTTTGGCCTTGAGGGCATAGGTGGAAGGCGTGCCAATCACGCGATCATCAAAGCGCATGCCGCAGGCGATGAGCAGATCGGCTTCCTGAATGGCGTCGTTCACCCAAGCCTCGCCGTGCATGCCCATCATGCCCATGTTCAGCGGATGCGAAGCGGGAAAGTTGCCGAGGCCCAGCAGCGTAAGAGCCACCGGAATCTGCGCGCGCTCTGCCAGCGTACGCACCTGCTCCATTGCACCTGACTCGGAGACACCGTGACCGGCGAGGATCACCGGGCGCTTGGCATTGCGGATCAGCTCGGCGGCATGTGCAAGGCCTGCATCTTCCACCTTCAGCATCGGGTGTGGACGATAGGGCTTCGGCTTCGCCGCTTCGAAATCGAAGATGGCCGTGGCCTGCTGCGCGTCCTTCGTAATGTCGACGAGCACCGGGCCAGGACGACCTGAACGCGCAATCTGAAAGGCATGGCGCAGTGCGCCGGCCAGATCTTCTGCGCGGCTCACCAGGAAATTGTGCTTCGTCACGGGCAGCGTCACGCCGGTGATGTCGACTTCCTGAAAGGCATCCGTGCCCAAAACCTTGCTCGACACATTGCCGGTGATGCAGACGAGCGGAATCGAATCGAGCATGGCCGTCGCGATGCCGGTGATGAGGTTCGTCGCGCCGGGGCCGCTGGTGGCAATGGCCACGCCGACTTTGCCCGAAGCGCGCGAGTAACCGTCAGCCATGTGCGCCGCCCCCTGCTCGTGGCGCACCAGCACGTGGCGAATGGGAAACTTGCGCAGCGCGTCATAGGCCGGCAGAATCGCGCCGCCCGGATAGCCAAAGACTGTATCGACACCCTCGCCGACCAGCGTAGCCCACAGAATCTCAGAGCCCGTGAGGCGCGTTGGTGTTGTCAGATGCGCATTTGCGGCTTGATTCGCGTCGATTCCCATGATGAACTCCTTTTCAGCCGTCTTTCCTATTCCGTGTTTTCCCGATCCCTATTCCCTGCTTCTACGTCGTCGCGCCTTCCGATGCTGACTTCACACGATCCACATACTTGCGGAAGACGCCTTGGGGCCAGCGCAGCGCAGGCGGCTTGAAGCTCTTGAGCCGCGCCGCCATCTCTTCTGCGCTGATCTCCACATTGAGTGTGCGGTTGGCAATGTCGAAAGCGATGATGTCGCCTTCGCGGACAGCAGCAATCGGTCCACCCACGAAAGCCTCCGGCGCCACGTGGCCCGCGGTGAAGCCACGCGTTGCACCTGAGAAGCGACCATCGGTGAGCAGCGCCACGGTGGAGCTCAGTTCCGGCATGCCGCTGATGGCCGCAGTCACCTGCAGCATCTCGCGCATGCCCGGCCCGCCCTTGGGGCCTTCATAGCGAATCACGATTACGTCATTCGGCTTGATGCCGCCCGACTGGACAACCTTGAAGCAATCCTCTTCGCTGTCAAAGACACGCGCAGGTCCGCGATGCTCGTAGCGGCCCGCCGCCGCGATCTTCATCACAGAACCTTCGGGCGCAAGATTGCCTTTGAGAATCACCAGGCCGCCATTCGGCTTGATGGGCTTCTCAAAGGTATGAATTACAACTTGTCCCGGCGTCTCCTCGGCAAGCGCGGCTTCTTCCGCAAGAGTTTTGCCACTGATGGTCAGCGTCGAGCCGTCAGCAAAGCCGGCAGCGATCATGCGCTTGGCAAGCAGGCGCGAGCCGCCTGCAGCCTGATAATCAGCCGCAACATATTTGCCCGCCGGCGTGAGATCGCAGATGTACGGCGTGCGCTTCGAGATTGCATCGAAGTCGTCAATGCTAAGCTCGATACCCATCTCGCGTGCGATGGCCAGCAGATGCAGCACAGCATTGGTCGAGCCGCCGCTTGCCGCCACGCTGGCGATGGTATTTTCGAGGGATTTGCGGGTGATGATCTGAGAGGGGCGGCGGTTGGCGCGGACGGCATCCATCAATATGCGGCCCGCTTCGCGCGTAGCAGCCTTCTTATCAGGGTGCGTGGCGGGAACTCCAGAGAGTTGAATCGGCGAGATGCCGAGAATCTCTCCGCTCATCGCCATCGTGTTGGCCGTAAACTGCCCGCCGCACGCGCCCGCGCCCGGACAGGCATTGGCCTCGAGCTCTTCCAGACGCGCCGCGTCGATGCGTCCGTCGGCAAAAGAGCCGATGCCTTCGAAGACATTCTGGATCGTAATGTCTATTTTTTGGCCGTTGGGACCGTTCAGCTTGCCGGGCGCGATCGATCCGCCGTAGAGCATCATGCCGGGAATATCGAGCCGGCACAGCGCCATGATGATGCCGGGCATGTTCTTGTCGCAGCCGCCGATGCCCACGAGGCCGTCGAAGAGGTTGCCGCGCGCGACGAGTTCGATGGAATCGGCAATCAGCTCACGCGAAACCAGCGAAGCCTTCATGCCCTGCGTGCCCATCGTGATGCCATCGGAGATCGTAACGGTGTTGAACTCCATGGGCGTGCCGCCGGCCTCGCGAATACCTTCTTTGAGCCACTCGGCGAGCTCTCGCAGATGCACATTGCAGGTGCCGATCTCGGTCCACGTGTTCGCGATGCCGATGATCGGCTTGTGCAGATCTTCTTTCTTGAAGCCGGCGCCGCGCAGATACGACCGCGCGGCCGCCCGGCTGGGGCCTTCTGTCAACGGAATGCTCTGGCGTTTGCCTTCGATGGTCATGTGCTCTTCGCTTCGCTCATCGCTAGCTCCTAGCTCTTAGCCTCTAGCTCCTAGCTTGTTCGTCCTGCCGTTAGATTTTCAGTTTCTGAGGCAAGTCTTTGCTTGTTGTAATTGCCATCTGCCGCACGAAAAAGCTAGAAGCTGATAGCTAGTAGCTAGAAGCTGTCTTATTTCGCCTTCAACCATCCCGCACTGTCGTGCTGCGCTTCGTATTGGTCGAGCGCGGCGGCGTGGCGCAGCGTGAGGCCGATGTCGTCGAGTCCTTCGAGCAGGCAGAACTTGCGGAAGGGATCGATTTCGAATGATGCCCTGAATCCGCGATTGTCCGTCACGGTCTGCGCTTCGAGCGAGACGGTGAGCTGATAACCAGGAATGTTCTGCGCGTTCTGGAGAAGAGTTTCGATCTCGCTCTCTGATAACCGCGCCAGCACGATGCCGTTTTTGCCCGCGTTCGAGAAGAAGATGTCGGCGAACGTCGGCGCGATCACCACTCGGAAGCCGTAGTCACTCAGAGCCCATGCCGCGTGCTCGCGGCTCGATCCGCAGCCGAAGTTCTTGCCGGCGATGAGAATCTGCGCGCCTTTGTAACGCGCATCGTTGAGCACGAAGTCGGGTACGGGTTTGCCGTCCGGCGTCTGGCGCCAATCGAAAAAGAGAAAATCGCCGTAGCCGGTACGCTCAATGCGCTTCAGAAACTGCTTCGGAATGATCTGGTCGGTGTCGACGTTGGTGCGATCGAGAGGCGCGGCCAGCGATGTAAGGGTTGTGAATTTTTCCATTACGCCTTTACCTCCTCACGAACGTCCCATGTACGGATATCGACAAAGTGGCCGGCGATTGCGGCTGCCGCAGCCATCTCCGGCGAAACAAGGTGGGTGCGTCCGCCACGTCCCTGACGGCCTTCAAAGTTGCGATTGCTCGTTGAAGCGCAGCGCTCGCCCGGCGAAAGAATATCGGGGTTCATGCCCAGGCACATCGAGCATCCCGGCTCACGCCATTCGAATCCGGCCTCTTTGAACACACGGTCCAGTCCCTCAGTCTCAGCCTGCTCTTTTACCAGATGTGAGCCGGGAACCACCATCGCGCTCACATGTGTGGAGACCTTGTGGCCGGCGACAATCTTGGCGGCGGCGCGGAGGTCCTCGATGCGGCCGTTCGTGCAGGAGCCGATGAAGACGCGGTCCACGGCGATCGAATCGAGCGGTGTACCTGCCTTCAGCGCCATATATTCGAGTGCACGCTCAAATGACTTGCGGTCGAGTTCGTTCTCCGCCTTTGCCGGATCGGGCACAGCGGACGTGACCGGCGCGACCATACCCGGGCTCGTACCCCAGCTCACATACGGAACGAGAGTCGCCGCATCGATCACCAGCTCGCGATCAAACTTTGCGCCGGGATCGGTAGGCAGCTTGCGCCACTCCGCAACAGCTTTCTCCCACTCCGCGCCTTGCGGGGCAAAGCGACGTCCCTTAAGGTACGCGAAGGTCGTCTCATCCGGAGCGATCATGCCCGCGCGCGCACCTGCTTCGATGCTCATGTTGCAGATGGTCATGCGGCCTTCCATCGAGAGCGCACGAATCGCCGAGCCCGCGTACTCGATCACGCAGCCCGTTGCGCCGTCGGTGCCGATCTTGCCGATGATGGCGAGGATGATGTCCTTCGCTGTCACGCCGAGCGGCAGCTTGCCTTCCACAGAGATGCGGAAGGTCTGCGGCTTCGACTGCGGCAGCGTCTGTGTGGCCAGCACGTGCTCCACTTCACTGGTGCCGATGCCGAAGGCCAATGCGCCAAACGCGCCGTGCGTCGACGTATGCGAATCGCCGCAGACGATGGTCATGCCCGGCTTGGTAAGCCCGAGCTCGGGCCCGATGACGTGCACGATGCCCTGGTTGCGCGAGTCCACATCGTAGAGTTCGACGCCGAAGTCTTTGCAGTTCTGGCGCAGCGTAGAGATCTGCTTGGCCGAGATCGCGTCCACGATATTCAGGCGGCCTTCAATGGTGGTCGGCACATTGTGATCGACTGTGGCGACGGTGCGGTCAGGCCGGCGCACCTTGCGGCCCGCAAGGCGCAGCCCTTCAAAGGCCTGCGGCGATGTGACCTCGTGGACCAGTTGCAGATCGATGTAGAGCAGCGTGGGTTCGCCCTGCGGCTCGACGACGACATGCTGCTCCCAGACTTTTTCGAAGAGTGTTTTTGGTGCGGTGTTCATATAACTCCATCGATAGCTGTCAGCTTTCAGTCCTCAGCTATCAGCTTTTGTCGTGCTGCTCAAGGCTCTTGCGCCCCAACATTCTGCCGTTCCGAGAAATCCGCACAACTCGTTCTTCCGCGATGAGCTGAAAGCTAAGAGCTGACGGCTGAAAGCTGTTCTTTCGCCGTCTCGCGCACTTTTGCGCCCATCTGTTGCGTGTTCAAAACCGTGAAGCCTTGCGGGTTCGAACGCGCCAGATCGGGCGTGCGGAATCCCTGCTCCAGAACCTTGCGCACCGACGCTTCAATCGCCGCAGCTTCGGCTTCCAAGCCGCCCGAGTGACGCAGAATCAGCGCGCCGGTAAGAATCGCGCCCAGCGGATTTGCGAGGCCCTTGCCGGCAATATCGGGAGCCGAGCCGTGCACCGGCTCATATAAATTGACCTTGCCGCCGATGGTCGCCGAAGGCAGCATGCCGAGTGAACCGGTGATGACGGCCGACTCGTCAGACAGAATGTCGCCGAAGAGATTTTCGGTCAGCACCACATCGTAGCTGCGCGGCTGGTTCATCAGGTGCATGGCCATCGCGTCCACATACTGATGCTCGACCGCAACGTCAGGAAACTCCTTCGCAACCTCGTTCACGGTGGCGCGCCAGAGCTGCGAGACTTCGAGCACATTTGCCTTGTCGACACTTGTAAGCTTTTTGCGACGCTTCTGCGCCAGCTGGAAGGCGATGCGGGCCACACGGGTCACTTCGTCCCTCGTGTAAACCATGGTGTTGTGCGCTTCGCCTTTGGCCTTGTCCCACGCGCGCGGCTTGCCGAAGTAGAGGCCGCCGAGCAGCTCGCGGACGAAGAGAATGTCGGCGCCGTCGACGATTTCCGGCCGCAGCGGGCTATTGACCGCAAGCTCTTTGAAGGCGAATGCGGGCCGCAGGTTGGCAAAGCCGCCGAGCGCGGCGCGAATCGCCAGGAGGCCGGCCTCGGGGCGCTTATCGGGGGGAAGCGAGTTGAATTCATTGCCGCCTACGGCGCCGAGCAGAACCGCGTCCGATGCAAGCGCTGCATCGAGCGTGTCCTTCGGCAGCGGTGTACCGTCCTGCACAATGGCTACGCCGCCAATGCGTTTGGCCGTGAATTCGAGCTTATGGCCGCCAATCTCTGCGACATCCTGCAGCACGGAGACAGCTTCGTTGGTGACTTCGGGGCCGATGCCATCACCGGCCGTAACTAGAATCTTCAGGCGCATGTTTAGTTCTCAGTTCCTTGTTTGCAATCAAACTTGTCAGAAGCAGAGGATGAGCGGTCTAGTCCCTGTTCCCTAGGCCTAGTCCCTGTTCTTTTCAATCGAGCTCGGCCACAGGAACTCGCCGATTTTCGCGGATATGCTCGGGCAAAAGGCCGACCAGATCCGTGTCATAGATGTTCTTCTTGCGGTCGGCTAAGGCCACAAACCGGTAGTAGACCTGCTGCAGCTCTTCGCGCGTGAGCGTGAAGCCGAGTTGTTCAAGCCGGTGGCGCAGTGCTGCGCGGCCGGAGTGCTTGCCGAGTACGAGATGCGTTTTGCTCACGCCCACGAGGCCCGGCGTCATGATCTCGTAGCAGAGCGGGTTGGCCAGCATCCCGTGTTGATGAATACCGGACTCGTGCGCAAAGGCATTCGCGCCCACAATTGCTTTGTTGGGCGAGGGCTTGAAGGTGATGATCTGCCCCAGCACCTCGCTCGTTGGATATAGGTTTTGCAGCTTGATGCTGGTCGAAACACCGTAGCGGTCGCCGCGGACGTAAAGAGCTGCGGCAATCTCTTCGAGCGCGGCATTGCCGGCCCGCTCGCCGATGCCGTTGATCGTGCACTCCACCTGGCGCGCCCCATTCTGGATCGCGGCCAGCGAGTTGGCCACGGCAAGGCCGAGGTCGTCATGGCAGTGCGAAGAAAGAGTCACGCCTTTTTCGTCGATCCCCGGTACGCGTTCACGTACCTCGGCAAACATGCGGCCGTATTCTTCGGGCGTGGAGTAGCCCACGGTGTCAGGCATATTGATGGTGGTCGCACCGGCATCGACCGCGATGCGTACCATCTCAACGAGGAAATCCCGATCGGAGCGCGTGGAATCTTCGGGCGAAAACTCGACGTCGTCGACGAGCGAACGCGCCAGGCGCACGGACTCACCAGCCAAATCGAGCGCTTCGGCGCGGCCGATCTTCAATTTGTACTCAAGGTGCAGATCGCTCGAAGCAAGAAAGACGTGGATGCGGGAGCGGTCGGCAAACTGCAGCGCGCGCGCCGCCATCTCGATGTCTTCCGTCTTGGCGCGGGCCAGCGAAGCGATGCGCGGCTTGCGAATGGCCTGCGTAATGGTGGAGATGGCCGCGAAATCGCCCTCCGAGGCCATGGCGAAGCCGGCCTCGATGATGTCTACGCCCAGATCTTCAAGAGCGTGAGCCATAGTGAGTTTCTCTTGCGTAGTCATGCTGCAGCCGGGGGACTGCTCGCCATCGCGCAAGGTAGTGTCGAAAAAGACGACTTGATTGGAACTCATGGACGCGCCTGCCAGGGGAAGAGTGTTCTTCCAACTCCTTCAGTGTCGCTTATCCGGGCCCTATAAGGCAAAGTTATTCTTTTTGGAGAAGCGATTATTTTTGCTTATGATGAGAAGCAAGTCAGCGAGTCAGCCCCTTCAAACGCAGATCGCAATTCCGGCTGACTTGCTAACCCGCTGACTGGCCGACTTGCTTTCGCAAAGGAATGCCCATGGAACTCAACCAGCTCGAAACCTTTCTCGCCGTGGCCGAGGAGCGCAGCTTTTCGCGGGCGGCGACGCGTCTGCATCGTACCCAGCCGGCGGTCAGCCAGGTGATTCGCAAGCTTGAGGACGCCGTAGGCGAGACACTCTTTGACCGCGCCGCACGCGACGGCTCGCTGACCGCCTCGGGCGAGTTGCTGCGCGACTACGCGCAGCGGCTGCTAGCTTTGCGCCGCGAGGCCAACAGCGCTCTCGGCGAGCTGAAGAGCCTGGAGCGCGGACGGCTGCAGCTGGCCGCCAACGAGTACACATGCATGTATCTGTTGCCGGCCATCGACGCCTTTCGCCGGGAGACCCCGCATGTGGGCGTAACGGTGCACCGTATGCTGGCCTCGAAAATTCCCGACGAGCTGAACCTGCGGACCTTTGAATTAGGTGTGGTCTCGTTCCGGCCCGATCCCGAGCAGTTCCGCAGCATTGCCGTCTACGGGGACAATCTGGACCTGATCGTCGGCCCGCGGCATCCTTTGGCCAAGGCTGAGCGGGTTTCGATCAATGACCTGGGCAAAGAGCTTTTTGTGGCACACAACGTGGCCTCGCCCCTGCGGCGCAAGGTCATCGAGACCTTCCAGCGATATCGCACACCGTTGAACATGGCCATCGAACTGCCGACCATTGAGGCCATCAAGCGCTTTGTGGCGATGGGCAATGGCGTGGCGCTGGTTCCACACCTGGCCGTAGCGCGCGAACTCGAAACCGGCGACCTGGTGCGCGTGCCTGTGGACGAACTTGAGATGCGGAGGGTGCTGCGGCTGGTGCATCGCCGGCAGGCCATGCTCTCCTACGCGGCGAAGGCCTTTCTGCAAACGCTGCGGCGGCTGGCCAAGGAGCAGGGGCCGCCGTTCTTCTATCATGTGGAGCGGGCTGGGTAAAACTGAGATCAGAGACCAAGGGTCAGAGATCAGCGATGAGCGCCCGAGCTATCGGGAAAATACCCAATCGGTTCAGTATGCGTCTATAAGCACAGATGATTCCGCATCTGTCGCCGTCTTAACCCGTTCCGGCCAGTTACAATGCTGAGAGCGGGGCCGGTGGGATTCCGGCGCGCCCTAATTTTTTGACAAAGCTCGTTGCCAGCCGGACGCCCGCCGGACGGATGCGCAGTGGTGAGGTTCAGGAACCGAATGAAGAAGATCGTCGCTTTAGCCATTCTGCTGGCCGCTGGTGTGGCCGCGGCCCGCGCTCAGGAGAGCCGCCAGGATATCAGCCTCAGTGGAACCGCTTTGATTGAGCCGTTTAAGGCTTCGTCCACTACCGTTCAGGTAAATTCGACGCCCGCTTACGGAGCCTTGCTCAGCTATCGCTTTATGCTGACGCCTACCAGCGCTCTCGAAGCGAACTACGGCATTACTTATCAGAACAGCATCGGATATTACGTCAATCCCAACCACTATAAGGTCCTGGTCCGCACGCAGGAACTATCGGGCGCGTTTGTGAAATCATTCGTCTTCCGGAACTGGAATCCGTTTGTGGAGGCAGGTCCGGGCGCGCTGATTTTTCTGCCCATCCTCAACTCCGGCACCACCACGCATGACACCAAACAACAGACCGAAGTAGGCGGACTCTACGGAGCGGGCATTGCTTATGAGATCAGCCCCAGCTTCGACATTCGCGCGGAATACCGTGGCCTGGTCGTCAAGGTGCCCACCTTCGGCGACTCGCAGTTCACGACCAACCGCTGGTACAACATCTCCGAGCCGGTGGTCGGCGTGGCCTACCACTTCTAAGATTCCAGCCTGAATCAACGAACAAAAAGGATGGGCAGATGCCCATCCTTTTTGCTTCCCCCACCTGATTGACGTGGACGAAACTTCGCGCCTAAGTCCTCGCCGCCTCTACACTCAGTGCCTCGCGGTAGCGTCCCAATTCCTTCACCATGCCGCAGTGAGCGCGCAGCGCGTCCAGTGCATGTTGACCTTCGTCGGCAGAGCCAATCTGGCAATCTACATAGAAGATGTACTCCCAGGGCTTACCGTGGACCGGTCGCGACTCGATCTTGGTGAGATTTGTCCCGAGGGCCGAGAGTGCAGTCAGCGCAGCCACCAGAGAGCCAGGCCGGTTTTCAAGCGAGAAGGCCACGCTGATCTTGTTGGCCTCGGGATCGATGCGGGCCTGCGCACTGCGGCGCACAAGAAAGAAGCGCGTGTAGTTCTCGGGATTGTCCTCGATCTCCGCGGCAAGAATTTCAGCGCTGTAGTAGCGGGCTGCGGCCGCGCTGGCGATGGCCGCCGCATGGGAATCGCGCAACTCAGCCAGATGCTTTACGCTGCCCGCGGTGTCGTAATAAGCAAAGGCTTTCATCTGGGGATGCCGGGCGAGAAAATGCCGGCACTGTGCGAGCGCCACCGGATGTGAAAAGACGCGCTCGATCTCCGCCGTCCTTGCTCCCGGCAGGGCGATCAGATTGTGGCGGATACGAAGCAGCGTCTCCCGCTCCACCTGGACTTCATGCGCGAGCAGAAGATCAAAATGTTCGGAGACAGAGCCGGCGAGGCTGTTTTCAATAGGAATAACGGCGGCATCGGCCGATCCATCGGCGAGCACGGCAAAGACCTCCGCCGATAAGGAACAGGGAACAATCTCGGCATCGGGTACGAGCTTCAGCGCCGCCTCATGGCTGAATGAGCCGGGTTCTCCCTGGATTGCGATCTTCATGCCGTAGTGGATGCTCCGAGTCTCACCAAAAATCGACTTCGATTCCCTTTCGCACCATACCACATAGCTCCGCCCCAAAAACGTTTCGCCGCCGACGGAGCATGCTCCTTCGCGGACGGATCTCGCGCCTCCTGCGAACGCTTTGCTGCTTTTACGAAGCGCGGCCCGCGCCTTGGAGAAATCCGCTCACCCGCATTGAGTAATTCCCTTGAATCTTGCCGCTCAACGATGTAACGATGGAACATCTCCTTGTTCTTCAGCCCCCGGACATCTCATGAAACACTGCCCAATTTGCAGGAATTCCTATCCCAGCCACTACCGCACCTGTCCGCAGGATGCGATTGTGCTGGTTGAGGGCGGCGAACTCGAGCCGGGCACAATTTTCCATGGAATCTACCGGATCACGCGCCTGTTGGGCCGCGGCGGCATGGGCGTGGTCTACCTCGCCGAACATATTCTGCTGCGCCAGCCTCGTGCGCTCAAGCTGATGACCGGTGAGCTGATGGGCAATCCGGATGCGGCCGCGCGCATGATTCGCGAGGCACAGCGTGCAAGCGAGATCGGGCTGGAGCAGGCCAACATCGTTAAGACTCTGGACATGGGACAGGAAGCGGACGGCAGCTTCTTTCTGTGCATGGAGTATGTCGATGGCCCAAGCCTGCTGGCTCTGATTGAACAGAATCCGCAAGGGATGGCTCCGGAGCGGGCCATTGCGCTGGTGCGCGGCGTCGCAACTGGCTTGGCTGCGGCGCACGCCAAAGGCATGGTACATCGCGACATCAAGCCGGAAAACATCCTGGTGGCCCGCGACCAGAACGGTATCGAGATTCCCAAGATCACCGACTTCGGCATTGTGACCGGGCGCGAAGAAGAGACGCGCCTGAGCCGTACGGGAATTCAGCCGCTGACACCCGGATATGCCGCGCCGGAGCTCTGGGAAGGCATCATTCCCGGCCACGAACTCGACGGCCGTACTGATCTCTATGCATTGGGCTGTGTCTTCTTCGAACTGCTTACCGGCAGGCCGCCCTTCCACGGCCACTCGCTGGAGGAATTGCGCAAGCAGCATCTCTCTGTTCAGCCGCTTGCGCCGAGCGAGGTGCGGCCGGAGCTGGCAAATTACCCGGGCCTGGACAAGGTCGTGCAAAGACTGCTTCAAAAGTCGCGCGATCAGCGCCCGGCTGATGTAAGGGCGCTTCTCGCCGAGCTCGATCAAGCGGCCTACCAGCGCACGCGGACTGTGCTGTCACCGGCACTGCGCGATACGGTCATCGAGGCGCGATTGCCTCCGGTTTCTGAAAAGCACACCACGCAACCTGCCAGTGTTCCGCCTGTACAAAAAACGGCGACTCCCGACCCACCAGCTCCCGCCCGCTTTGCCGCACGGGGCATGAAGATTGGCATTGTCGCCATCATTCTGGTTTCCGTGGCAGTTCTGGGTACGCAACTCTTTAAGCACAGCCAGGATCACACGACCTCACCCGATCCCACAGAAACGCAGCAGGCCATCTCCACTCCTCAGAGCAGCACCGACGCTTCTACGCCGCCACAAACACAGACACAGACGCCGAAGACAGATGCCCAGTCCTCGACGACTCCATCGCAGATGTACGACTTCAACTTCACACCTGCGGTCAAAAAAGATTCTTCCACTGCTGGTGCTCAACTGTGGTCAGACGGCGCTACTGGTCATGACTGGGCGTGGTTCACGGGACGCACGGACAGCAACTGGTCGCATGCAGACAGCTTCTGCCGCAATCTGCATTTCCATGACAAATCGTGGCGCCTGCCCAGCGTGGATGAGCTGCGCGGGATCTACGATTCTTCACAGCCTTCTGATTGCGGCGGCAGTTATCAGTGCTACATCAAAGGCGGTTTGCGGCTCAACGGCCCCATCGTGTGGAGCAGCGACCTGCAAAAGAACGGGACTGAGGCGGCCGCCTTCATGTTCGATGACGGCAGCGTCTATGGCTACGTCCCAATTCAATGGACAGGGTACCGCGCCCACATTGTCTGCATTCACTGAGGCTGTGCGATCTGCCGCTCCCTCCAGCTCTGATATGTGACAGCTCCGTGCTGCAAATGCCCCCAAATCGAGTGCTCAAGAAAAACCTTCCGCTACACGGGCAACTTGCCCGGCAGTATTAAGCCATCCAACAGATGAGTCGTTCCAAACACCGCGCGAGCGATCTCTCTGTGCTGGAGCTATGGCTGATTGGAAAAACCGTCGTCCGCAGCGCCATCCACCGATTTGCGCGATGGCCATTTTGGTTTCGCTCGTGATCGCAGGCTGCGGCGGCCACCTCACCAGCAGTCATTCTGCCCCCGTTACTACGCCGTCTCCCATCGCATCGATCACAGTTGCATGCACTCCAACAAACGTCGCCATTGGCGGAGTTTCGCAATGCAGTGCCTCGGTCCAAGGCTCAGGCAGTTACAGCTCGGCCGTCACCTGGACTGCGAGCGCGGGTACCATCAATGCAAGCGGACTGTTCACGGCACCGGCCTCTGCGGGGAATGTCACCGTAACCGCCGTGAGTACGCAGGACACCGCCATATCGGGAGCCGCCACCGTGACCGTGCAGCTTGCAACGCCGCCGAGTAAACATGTCATCCTCGTGATGGAAGAAAACCAGAACTACTCAACTGTGGCGGGCAACACGGCCGCGTGGCCGAATCTCAATCGCCTTATCGGCAACGGTGCGCTGGCAACGAACTACTATGCCAACTCCCACCCCTCCATTGGCAACTACTTCATGCTCACCACCGGACAGTTGCTTACGACAGATGATGGTTCCACCGCCGTATGGGACGTAGACAATATCGCCCGCCGCATGCTCGCTGCCGGCATCCCCTTCAAGGTCTACGCGGAAGGCATCACGCAGGGCTATTTAGGCGGCGACACTGGCCTCTATCTGATTCGCCACAATCCCTTTGCCATGCTCTCGGATGTCGCGTCGAATCCACAGATAGCAAACGCAACCCTCTGGCCTTTCAGTCAATTTGCCAAGGACGCGGCCAACGACGCATTGCCACAGTTCTCTTTTATCGTTCCTGATGTAGACGATGATGCGCACAATGGCACGCCGCAGCAGGCAGATTCCTGGCTGCAAACAAATGTGGTTAATCTGCTGTCGAACGATCCGGCGTTTCAGCCGGGCGGCGACGGCCTGCTGATTATAGACTTCGATGAAGCGCTGGAGAGCGACACGACGCATGGGGGCGGCCATGTAGTCGCGGCATTTTGGGGACCTGTCGTGCAGCCGGGTTATGTGCAAAGCTCAACGACTGTTTATCAGCATGAGAGCATGCTGCGCACCATCATGGAGGCATTGCAGTTGGCGAACCCGCCCGGCAATGCCGCTGCAGCGCCTTCCATGGCAGAGTTCTTTGTCCAGAAGTGAGAACGGCGAGCGAACGAACGGTGACTAAGACCTGTTCCGCACCGCGCTTACTTTCGCTTCCCTTCCGAGATGGGTGACCTGAACTGTGCAATGGATCGAAGTACAATCGTCGGCGATCACGGCGCTCGCATATGATGCGCGCGCATGCCGGCTGGGCATTGAATTCCAGCAGAAGCGAAAGGTGTACTTCTACTACGATGTGCCACCTTCTGAATTGGAGGCATTTCTGGCTGCCGAATCAAAGGGTCGCTATCTCTCAACACAGTTCCTGCCGAAGAATTATCGCTGTACCGGGCCTTATCCCTCGCGCAGGCTGGCGCCTGTTCGCAATGACCGCTTATAGGTTCGTTGCAGACCTCAGGCAGGATCGGGCTCGATCTGCAGCAGCTTCATGAACTGATCGAAGTCCGCGCGGACCTTGAGCAGTTCCGATTCGAGCGTAGTCAGCGTAGCGATTCCGATCCAACTGCCGCTGCGCACATAGTGCTGAACCTGGAACACGCTGACCTGGTGCATCGATTGGTGCTTCAGCATGAGGAGCGCCGCCTCTTCCGCGCCGGGAAACGTAAGCGGAGCGGGGCCCGCAATCACCGGATTGGCGAAGGTGCTTTTCATGATGGTGACCTGCGCCTGGACATAAAGGGCAAGTTGATTGCCCGCAAGCAGAATGTCCTCACGCAGGTAAACGTTGCTGGGCACAACGCCCTCGGCCCGCTTTTGAATGCCGAAGTCCGGTATCCAAGTCCACCCAAACGGTATGGCAGGGATAATCCACCGGCCGATACGAGCGGCAGAAGTTGGACCTGCGGATTGTCCGGGGTTGGCGCTCATGCGGGATGCGACCCAACCTTCCTTTCCGAGCTTTACGGCAGTCGCCATTCCAATCAGTTGGAGGACTCATGCCTGCTTTTGAGTGCCTGTCTGATGGGCACTCCATCTCAGGGAACTTTTGCAGCTACACACACCTGATATGCTGCGTAAACGATCGCTGTTTCGAGTTGCTCAAGAACCTTCCCGCGTTCCGGGCCTGCGAAGTTCAGATCGAATCCATCCAGCTTTCTGCCCAACGTGCGATTGTCCGCGGCCAAGCTGATCAACGTGCGCTCCTCGCCAATGAGAAACAGCGTCATCGCTTTCTGAATCGCTGCATTCTCTCGCTCGAGCAACGGCAATGCCTGCGTTTGCCACGCAAGAAAAGCAGATGTATTCGCAATCGAGGGGTTCGGCGTGTTCTCCGCCACTGCAGCCCAAACCGCCTCGACGAATGCGGCAAACGCTTTGGCAAAGCGCTCAGCGAGAGCCTGCGGAAGAGTGGGAACCGTCTCAGACGTCATGCGAGACCCTTCGGTAGCCCTTGCTGAGCGGCCTGCTGTGCCTGTTGCGCAGATTGTTGAGCCTGGTTGGCAGCTAGTTGTGCCTGGCTCGCCGCTTGCTGCGCCTGCTGTTGTGTTTGCTGCGCCTGTTGTTGAGCCTGGGCCGCAGCCTGCTGCGCCGCGGCTTGTCCTTGCGCCGAGGCCTGTTGCGCTTGCTGCGTCGCCTGATTAGCTGCCGACTGTGCCTGGCTCGCCGCTTGCTGGGCCTGCTGCTGAGCCTGTTGTGCGGACTGTTCAGCCTGATTGGCCGCCTGTTGGGCCTGATCGGCTGCCTGCTGCGCCGCTTGTTGTGCACCTTGTTGCGCCGCCTGCTCGGCTTGTTGCGCCTGCTGCGCTGCCTGACCTGCGGCCTGTTGTGCCTGATTGGCAGCCTGCTGCGCGCCCTGCGCAGCTTGCTGTGCTTGCTGCTGGGCCTGCTGCACGGGCCCACTCCACGGAGCCTGCGTGATCGCAGCCGGAGTGAGACTACCCGGCGGAGTCCAGACTTGCGTGCCGCCGCCCAGCAGTCCACCCTGATTCGACGCTGTGCCCATCCACGCCTTCAGACCTTCAGCGGGCACTTGCGCAACCGCAAGCAGCCCTCCCTGATTCCATCCGCCGACAGCGCAGGACTGACGCCACGCGTCTTCGGTCGTCGGCGGATCGGGCGTCCAGTATCCGCCCGCGGCCTTGGCCGGATTGTCGATCACGCGATAGAGCTGCGTGCCCGGCGGCACATCGACGGGCTGCGCGGTCTCAAAGCTCGGCGTTTCGGTGGACGGCAAAGTTGGAAATCCCGGCGATGAAAGCGGCATAGGCGGCAGATGACCACCCGGAGGGGCAGACGTCTTGATTGTGCCGTTCGACTGCAGTTCAGCGGTGGGCTGCGGATTGGAAGCCGTCGCTGGCGCTTGCATTGGCACCGATGCCCCCATGGCGCCGATGCCGCCCATCGCACCAGCCGCTCCGCCTCCGCCGGCCATGCCTACCAGCACCGTTTCTGCACCCATCACGCATACATCCGGAGGGCCGACGCAGACGAGCTGGTCCGTTACGCGCGACTGCGGCATGAAGCCTGTGAGCACGGTCGGCGAGCCCATCACGAATGGCCCTCCCACGTGCGGTACGATGCCCGTGACCATCGGGCACACATGCATGTCCGTGATCCGGGAGGCAGGCATAAAGTTGATGAGCACCTGCGGAAAACCCAGGACTACGTTGCCGCCGTGCGCGGTCATGCTCGTGATGGTGGCTGCCGGCATTCCCATGCTCCGCTAGAACCCCCTCGCCGCCGAATTCATGGCCTGCTGCGCTGAGTTCTGCGCGGCTTGTGATGCCTGCTGTGCTTGTTGCTGCGCCTGGCTCGCCGCTTGTGTGACCTGCTGCTGCGCCTGCGCGGCCTGCTGTTGCGCTTGCTGCGCAGTCTGCTGTGCCTGATTGGCTGCCTGCTGCGCCTGCTGCTGTGCTTGTTGAGCCTGCTGTTGCGCCTGCTGCGCAGCTTGCTGCCCTTGTTGAGCTGCCTGATTGGCTGCCTGTTGAGCCTGTCCAGCCGCCTGTTGGGCCTGCTGTGCCTGCTGCTGTGCCTGTGCGGCCGTCTGTTGTGCCTGCTGCTGCGCCTGTGCCGCCGCTTGCTGTGCCTGCTGCACCGCTTGCGACGCAGCCTGGGCCGTTTGCGTCGCCTCTTGTTGCGCCTGATTGAGCGCCTGCTGCGCGGCCGCCTGTCCCTGTGCTGAAGCTTGCTGCACCGCCTGCTGAGCCTGTTGCACTGCCTGGTTTGCCTGCTGATACGATTGCCGCGCCTGCTGAACCGTCTGGTTCACAGCCTGTCGTGCCTGCTGCTCGGTCTGCTGCGCCGCCTGCTGCGCCTGGTTCGCTGACTGCGTCGCCTGATTGGCTGCCTGCTGCGCCGCCTGAGCCGCTTGTTGCGTTGCCTGCTGCGCATCGTTAGAGGTGGTATTGGCTGCGCCAGCCGCTGCGCCTGCAGCCGCTGCAGCCGGAGCCGACGATGCGGCAGCAGGTGAAGAACTCGAGGTGGAGCTTGATCCGGTTCCCAATGCCGGTGTCGTCGTTGAACCACTTGATTGGCCAGTCGCTGCCTGCGATGGAGGCGTATCGCCGGGGAAGGTTGGATCCTTGGGAGCAGTAGGCGAGTCGGGCGACTTTGGAGCCTGGGGATTCGCCGCCTGGGCGTTCATCGCCGCGCCGCCGCTGTTGATGTTGACCAGGATGCCTTGAATCATCACGCCCGCAGGCGTGAGGTTGACGAAGTTGCCGCCACAGGTAAGGTTCAGGCCCAGCGGAGCATCGATATTGATCTGCATGCCCGCTTTGAGGTTGATGATCATGCCGGCTTCGATGTTGTAGTTCATGCCGATCTTGTGATCTTCATTCACGCCCACGTTGAGCGACATGTTCGCGCCGACTTTTTCCGCCAGGTTCGCACCCACTTCAATGTCGGTATTCGCGCCCACCTTTTGCGCGAGATTTGCCCCGATGGTCTCGCTCACGTCCGAGCCGACCTTGATCACCTGCTTGGTGCCGTAGGTCTGGTGCACCTCATCATCGATCTGCTCATATAGCTTCTTTTTGATGTGGTAATGCGTGTCGCCACCGGTCTGCATGTAGTGGTCATCGGTGATCGTCTCATGCTGCTGATTGCCGATCATCGTATGCCAGTCGTGCTCGACATGCAGGTCGTAGTCACGCTCGGCGTTCATGAAGACCTGCTCTTTGCCCTTGAGATCTTCGAAGCGCAGCTCATTGGCATTCGCCGCGCCGCCATTTGTCGAGCTGCGTGTCAGAATGCCGGAGAGGGTGTACTGCCCAGCCGGATCGTACTTCGGCATGTTGACGCCGTTGTAGACCGAGCCCACAACGATCGGCTGATCCGGATCGCCTTCGATAAAGTCGATCAGCACCTCATCGCCGACGCGCGGCCAGAAGTATGTGCCCCATCCCTTGCCGGCCCAACCCTGCGCCACGCGCAGCAGTGTATTATCGGGCGTATTTGGCTTGCGCAGCCGGTCCCACCAGAACTGCACATTCACCCGGCCGTACTTGTCCATGTACGAGTCTTCGTTCTGCTGCACGACAACAAAGCCGGTGTGCATACCGCCGACAACGGGTTTCTGCGTCTTCAGAGGCGACCGGTATTTGATCGATGTCGGCACAGCCCGAAACTTATTCGCATAGGGCGCCGGCTCCTGCTTGCCCGTGCGATAGCTGGGCACCTGCTGCACATCGTGCTCTATGTGGATGAGCAGATATTTTGTGTTCACTGCGGATTGCGGATACTCCGACAGAGTGAAGGTGTAGCCGGTTTGCATCGGAATCGCATTCGACGCGCCTTCCACCACCAGCGTTTCCGCGTCAGAGGCGTCGCGCCGGACATTCATAAAAAATGTATTCAGATCGTTGATCGTCGGATCCGAACCATCCTTCTTGAGATACGCAGCCGCACTGTCCACATAATCGTATTGCTCATTGCTGTTCGCGCCCAGGGGGCTGCTCGTGGTTGCGCTGTCGCCCAAAACATTCTTGTTGCGGATGAAGCTGTAATCCCACGTGGTGTGCTTACCGGAAACCAGAGTGGATCGCGAGAGGAAATCGCTGATCACGAAGTCGTAGAAGCCTTCATTGGCGTTCTGCTCCGGAGCGTACCGGAACGTATTCTGAATGGCGCAATCGCTCAGCTTGACCGAGACGTCCTGCAGCGTAAGCGTGTGATCATCTTTGGTGTGGCTGAAGTAGTAGAAGATACCGTGTTGCTCCATCAGCCGCGAGATAAAATCGAAGTCCGTCTCACGGTATTGCGTGCAATACTCCATTGGCGTGTACGTGGCGGACGTCTGCACAGACGGGCTGATGTTGTAGGGGCTCAGCACTGCCTGGATGACGTCAACAACCGTCTGGTTCTGGAAGACACGGGTGTTCGTGTTCAGCGTCAGCACCCAGAGATTGGGAACTATACGCGCACGGTAGGAGTTGAACTCGTCATCGCCGCCCGTCGTCTCGAAGCTGGCGACGATTCCGTTGATATACCGTTCCGTGCCGCTATCGTCGGCCAGAATCCCGACACATACCTTCTGGCCTACGAGACTCTTCGGGTCAACGGTGGCATCTTTCTCGGCCAGCAGCTCCAGCTGATAGTCAAACAGCTCCGAGATGCCTTCCGCACCGGTCAGGCGCTCTGGGAGCAGTACGTCCGCTCCCAGCGGACTCGTAAAGTTCAAAAGTCGGTCTGTCTGTCCAAATGAGGCCATATCGTTGCACCGGCATCTTCTTTCACAGTCTGTCCTGCCGCGCGTTAGGCGCGCGGCAGGAGCTTATCGATCCCACTACCACGTATAGGCAAAACGTCCGTCGGCGCCAACGCCGATGCGTACGCGCTCCATGGGTGCCTCTTCGGCCATGCGCGACAGCACCTGGCGCGAGATCTCAGGCAGCATCGTGTTGGAAAGGATATTGTCCACGTTGCGCGCCCCGCTTTCCACTTCCGTGCAGCGTTTTGCCACTTCATCGATCACCGTTTCGTCCACTTCCATGGTGATCTTGTGGTTCTCCTGGATGCGCCGCTGAATCTTACCCAGCTTAAGCCGGACAATCTTCTTGAGCGCCTCGTCGCGCACCGGGAAGTAAGGAACGACCATCATGCGCCCCAGGAATGCTGGCTTGAAGATCTTGTTGAGCTCCGGCTTGATGGCCAGCGCCAATCCATCGCTGTCAGGCATCGTCTCCGGATCGGCAGTCAGCTTCATCAGGGTGTCCGTAGCGGCGTTGCTGGTGAGAATGATGATGCAGTTTTTGAAATCGATCGAGCGGCCTTCACCGTCTTCCATGTTGCCTTTATCGAAGACCTGATAGAACAGCTCGTGCACATCACTGTGCGCCTTTTCGATCTCGTCGAGCAGCACAACCGAGTACGGCCGCCGGCGAACGGCTTCCGTCAGTACGCCGCCCTCGCCGTAGCCCACATATCCCGGAGGCGCACCCTTCAGCGTCGAGACTGTGTGCGCCTCTTGAAACTCCGACATATTGATCGTGATCAGGTTGCGTTCGCCGCCGTAGAGCAGGTCGGAGAGTGCGAGCGCCGTCTCCGTCTTGCCCACGCCGCTGGGTCCCACAAGCATGAACACACCTACCGGCTTGCCCGGATCGTCGAGCCGCGCCCGCGAAGTAACGATGCGCTGGGCAATCGCGGCCAGTGCGTGATCCTGGCCGATGACCCGCTTGCGCAGTTGGCCGTCGAGGTCGAGCACTGCGGCAATCTCGTCCTTCACCATCTTGCCCAGTGGAATGCCCGTCCAGGCCGAAATCACTTCAGCCACGATGCGCTCGTCCACGCACACGTGAATCAGTGGATTTTCGCCCTGCACCTCGGTGAGCTTCTCTTCGAGGATCTTCAATCCGGGCAGCGTGGCCTTCAGTTCAGGCTCACCCTCTTCGAGAGGCTTGACTGTCTCCTGGCCATTCTCCAGCGCATCGCGCATTGCGCGAATCTGCTTGACGAGCTTCACCTCCTGGTCCCACTGCGTCTTCAGCTTCGCAAGCGTCGCCTCCTCTGCCGCCAGGCCAGTTTCGATGGCAGCAAGCCGCTCGGCATGATTCTCGCCAACCGTCGTCTCCCGTTCGAGAATCTGTTTCTGCACCTTGAGATCGTCGATACGCCGCGTGGAGTTTTCAATCGCCGGCGGAATCGTATTCTGCCCCAGCGAAAGCCGCGCGCATGCCGTATCGAGCACGCTTACCGCCTTGTCGGGCAGTTGGCGTCCGGCAAGATAGCGGTGTGACAATCTGACCGTCGCAGTTACCGCCTGATCGAGAATGCGCAGGCTGTGATGCTTTTCGAGCGCAGCGACAATGCCGCGAAGCATCGTCTCGCACTGCGGCTCGCTCGGCTCCTCAACCTTCACAACCTGGAAACGCCGGGCCAGTGCGGCGTCTTTCTCAAAGTATTTTTTATATTCGGACCACGTGGTCGCAGCGATAGTACGCAACTCGCCGCGAGCCAGCGCCGGCTTGAGCAGGTTGGCCGCATCGTTCTGTCCCGCCTGGCCGCCTGCGCCGATCATCGTGTGCGCTTCATCAATAAACAAAATGATTGGATGCGGCGAAGATTTCACCTCCTCAATCAGCCCCTTCAACCGGTTCTCGAACTCGCCCTTCACGCCCGCGCCGGCCTGCAACAACGCCAGATCGAGACTGTGCAACTGCACGGCACGCAACGCTGGCGGCACATCACCATTGGCGAGCCGGATCGCGAAGCCCTCGACCACTGCCGTCTTGCCCACGCCCGCTTCGCCGGTGAGAATCGGATTGTTCTGCCGGCGGCGCATGAGAATGTCGACAACCTGCCGGATCTCGTGATCCCGGCCTAGCACCGGATCAATCTTGCCCGCCTTCGCCTTCGCCGTCAGGTTCTCCGTGTACTGGTCAAGATGCGGCGTCTTGCCGCCTGCCGCGCGTCCTGGCGCTCCCGCCTCTGCCGGTGCACCCGGAGCCGCAGTCGCCAGAGCGGTTGAGGTCTCACGCGACTTCTCTGTCACCGCGAAGAAGTCCTTGCGCAGCGCCTCCGGCGGAATGAGCTGAATCTCCTTGCTCACGTCGCGTATCAACCGCCCGAGTTCGCTATCGGTGATCAGCGCCAGCAGCGCGAAGCCGGTCCGGACCTGTCCTGCGTCGTACTCAATGGTCGCGACCGTCCATGCTTCGGTGAGCATCTTCACCAGTTGCGGGCTGAAGGCTGGGCTCCGCGCATTGCCTGTCTTCAACCGGTCCAGGCTGCGCTGCAGCTCGGTGGTCAAACGTGAACGATCTACGCCGTACTGGCGCAGGATAAACGCGATGTCGTTGTCTGAGCTGTCGATCGCCTTGAGGAGAAAATGCTCCACTTCGATGTCGTAATGGGTGCGCGAAACGCACAAGCCCGCAGCCGCTTCCAATGCGCTGCGGGTAGCGTCATTCATTTTGCCGATCAGTGACTTCAGATTCAGGCTCATTCTTCAGGTCTCCAGTAGATCACTCGTTAACTCAAAAAATCGGATTCACGCCAACCGGTAAGTTGCCTCATCCGGATCGCGATCCAGCGGACGGTTTTTCACCCAGCTCACCAATCCCAGGCGAGAAGCACTTATTCCACTTTCGCCTAGGTTCATACGAGGCACTTCTTCGCGTTCCAGCACAAGCCGGATCACATAATCAAACTCGCGGCTCGTATACAACCGCAGCCAGGCACTCAACTCGGTATAGGCGCGCGCGCCCGGCAGAAATTCCTGATAGCGCTCGAAGCTTAGAGGGCCAATGCGCAACGTCACTGCGCCATGCTGGTCGAAGGCCTCATCGCCCACGATCGTGCCCATTCCCAATTGCTCGCAAAAGGCGCCAGTATCGCGAAGATAGGTGCGATTCTGCGGCGGCAACCGCCTCCAGGTCCCGGTAAACTGCTCCACCTCCACCGGAACATCGAAGTAGTCCTCGATGAGTTGCTTCAATCCCTGCGCCGTCGGACGCCGCGCCGAAAGCAATCCGGCATAATAGAGGCAGGCCTCGTCTTCGATCTGCATCCGGTGGGTAAGCGCATTTGTGCCCAGCCCGATGAGATCGAGCAACCGCGCGCTGATCAGGTCGTCGCCCGCGCCGGTTCTTTCATACGCGATATAAAAGCGGTATTTCTGCCAGCCGCGATAAAACAACGAAATCATGCGGTGGTTGAAGATATCGAAAAAATCGCTCGGGCCGCGGTCTTTCGCGCGCACACGTTCCAGCAAAAACTCGGTATAGACGTGCGGAAGAACGCCCACAGCCGCGCTCAATCCCATAAAGTTGACCAGCAATTTCGGCGCCCCGACCTTGCCGGGCTCATAACCCTGAATCTCGCTCGCGGGAAAGGTCAGCGTCGGTACGGAAGAAAACTGAACTACCTCAGTCTGCGGTGAAACAAACAGACCCACAGGATTGCGCTCGGGATAAAGCCGCTCAAGCAGACGCACAGCCTGAAAGAAACGGAAGCTGTAGGGATCCTGCTCCAGCATCTCGCGCACGGGTGCGAATCGCGCATCATGCAGTTCCGAATTCAGATGAGGGGTTTGTACCCCGCTTTCGGTGGCCATTCGCCGAGCGGCTCCTTTCTCTGGCTCGTGCGCGCAGCGAGTTGACAGAAGCTGTTGATCGAGGTGTAGCAGCCCAGAAACCGGTCGAGAACATTGGCAAACAGGTACACGCCGCCGCCCACGAACTGCCGTTCGTCAAATTCGATCTCGACGCGCGTGCCTCGCGCCGGCAGGTTTCCATAGACGGATTGCATGATGGCGAAATGCGGGTTCGACCCTAGCTTGACGATGCCGCCAATCTGATTTTCGAGATACGACGAGTCAGTGAAATTATGAAGGCGCAAAATCTCTTGCAGAGAGGCAACGCCCTCTTCCGTAAGCGAGAGATAGTTGAGCGAAAGCTGCGAGACGAGCCGCCACAGCTGGCTCTTGACGCGCGGCGGATCGTAGCTGGGCGTCGGCCGGCGCAAGGCTGTGATCTGCTTGACCGCCGGATAATCCTCTGCGGCGAAGTCTCCGTCCTCCAGCCCGAACGGCAGACGTGAGGGAAGATCGAAGTCCGAGCAGGAGCAGCGCACGGTCAGCACTTCGGCGTTCGGCTCCGCCAGCACACCGTCAACATCCACCAGCGAGAGGTGCATGGAAGAAGGCTCGCGCTCGCCGAGCTCATTGCGCCGGCGAACCGCGTGCCAGTAAGCGCGCGTCGATTCTTTTCTTGCCTGAAAGCGATAGGAGTAGAGCGGCTCCAGGCGGATGCTCTCACGCCGGCTCGTGCTCGAAGCCATCACTTCGTCGATCGAATGAATCTCCTGCGTCTCCTGCCGGCGCACCGACGGAATCACCTGATACTCGTGCTTGCTGTGGGTCACCAGGATCGGCTCCGCCACCTGAGAGTACAAGTTGACGATCGGCGTGCATCCCAACCGCAGCGTGCGCGCTGAAACGCCCGTCTCCAAGTCCTGACTGCGCTCGGGCCGTTCGAAGCGCGAGATGCAAAACAGAATCTCAGCCTGCTCTACGCATCCCGCCTCTGCAATCGCTTCAAGTCCGGCTAACTCGAAGAAGAGGAATTTTTCTGAGAAGGTGAAATATTCCTGCAGCAGCCGGTAGCCGTCAAAGGACCGCTTTGGATACGGCAGCAGCGCTTCGCTCTCTTCGAACCCCATGGGGCGCAGCCGCGAAGGCGAAATGCTCACCGGCTTGCTGCCGCGTTGTTGCGGATTGCGCACCAGAATCGAGATGCAGTTCCGGCAGAGCAGTTCGTAGAGCGTGTGAACCACATTCACTTCGCCCGTGACGTGAAAGACGAGCCTGCGCGGATGAATCTGTTTAAAGTCTACGTCGCGCACGCATTGCAGCCGCACGCGCAACACGCCCGTCGCTCCGGGAACACGCACCGGATCCGTGAGCCGTTCCGGCTGCCGCCAATCGCACTCGCCCACCGTAAACGGCCAGAGTTCCACTGGATACGATGTCCTGAACCGGCACGGCTGGCCGTCGACCAGCCGCTTCGTCGCGAGCGGCGTTCCAGCCGGCATCACCTGGCCCGCAGTCTGTTTTCCCTGCTCCGGATCGATCTGGCACTCGACGACCGACATCGAAGGAATCGGCCGCAGATAATGCGGCGCCACGATGCCCAGCAGCGCGGAGGTTACTTCAGGAAAATCGTCGTCGACACGCAGATGAATGCGCGCCGCCAGAAAGGCGAATCCCTCCAGCAGCCGCTCCACATGCGGATCATCGCAGCGGTCGGGCTCCAGCAGCAGCCGGCCTGCCACGCGCGGATACTTTTCGGCGAACTTGCCCCCCAACTGGCGAAGATAAGCCAGTTCGCGCTCATAGTATTCAAGCAATTCTTCGCGCATGGCTCACTTCACCTTGTACTCGCCGCTCGAAAGCTCGAGAACGGTATCGAAGGCAATCTCCTCCGGCGCGGGATCGAGCTTCATGTTGCCTTCGATATGAAAGCGCAACCGCCGATCCGTCGTGTCGGAACCCTGCAAAGTCACTCGGACGTCAGTCAGCCGCGGCTCGTAGTTGCGCAGGCAGGCTTCGATCGCGATGCGCAATGCGCGGTGATCCGCTGCACTGCTCAGCCCTAGAGCACTGATGTCAGGCAGACCATAGTTGATGACAGATGCCTTGGCTGCCGGATAGCTGGCAAGCTCGGCAATGGGTGGCTGGCGTGTGTTTAAAAGCCACTCCAGGTCACGCTTGAGTGCATCGCGAAAGAAGCGCGTCGACTGCGAACGCGTCGATGGCCAGTCCTCAACCTCTATCAGCCGGTCGAGAACCGATTGCGTCACCAGCGTCTCTGTCGTCGAGCGCGCCAATCCCCAATGCTCCTTTCTTCTTAATGCGTAACATCCATGGCCGCGATAGGATCGATGCGGCACAGCCGGTTGAAGATCGACTCGCGCACGCCATCGTTTTCTGCGCCGTCCAGGCACTTGAGCAGCAGAGCCAGCGGAGGTGCGATCATGTCGCTCGCCTCCCACTCCTCAAGCTGGCGCTGGTCGATCTCCTTCACAAGTTCGTCGAGCACCGGAGCCGCGACCTTGGCATGCCCGGCGCCGACGCAAAGCTGCGCGATCTGCAGTCTGCGCTGGAAGCGCGCCCGCCCGCTCGGTTGCTGTGCCGCGTCACGCATCAGCAACTGAATCGCCTGCGGCAGATGTCCACGTGCCATCAATTCCCTGGCCGTGTCCAGCACATCGGGCGGCGCGCCTTCGACATCCTGCTCCCGGGCGGCATAAATGGGCGGAGGCTCCGGCTCAGCTTGCGTCTCCATTGCCACTGGTTCCGGCGGCTTGGGAATGACCATCTCTTCAAGCCATTTCTGCGTCTCAGGATTCGCCGTCGGCGTGTCATCGCTCAACGTCCACGTAGGAATCTCCGGAACATCCTTGAGCAGCGACTGCAGAGTCGCGATCACGGCAGCTGAGATCGCCGGATAGCTGGACTCGTAGCTGGCCCTCCATATATAGCGCTGCACATCGAGCCAACCGCGGCCCGCCGGCTCACCTGCCGCAGAGATCGCTTCTGCCAGCAGTTCGCCCCAGTTCGATTCCGACGCGAGCCGCTTCAGGTTCTGGCGTTTTTCTGTCGGCGGCGGCGCAAGAAAATCCCACGCCGGATAGCTGCCTGCCTCGCGGGTCTCACCGAAACGAAGCGCCGTCTGGAGAAGATAAGCCACTGGGCTCGCGGGATTATCCTGTTGCAAAAACTTCGCGCACGCCTGGACACGCGCAAATGCATCGTCTTTGTCGGCCGGCTCTAAGCTCTGTGTCTTGCCGCCTCTCGATCGGGCTGGCGCCACTTCTGCCTGTGCCTCGGCCTCTGCAACTGCTTCTGGTTCCGGCTCAGGCTCGGCCTCTTCGACAACCTCTTCCGGAGTTGGTTCGTCGGGCTCGGTCTTCCGCTTCTCGTTCAGTAAGCTCGTCACCACCTGCCCGACTTCTTCGAGGGCTGCGCGCAGCTTGCCGAATCCTGGCCCATCGTCCCTGTATTTCTCTTCGCAGTAGACCTGCAGCCCTTCCATCGTTTCCAGGGCAGAGTGGATCGAGGTATCCAGCTGCGCGTACCACGATTTTGGCGTCGCGACGAAGGACTTGTCGAATTCCTCAGCGGTCGGCTTGCCATCGGCGATGGCCTGCTCTCGCTGCGCGGTCTTGGCCTCGTTGTATTGCGCGTCAGCTTCGTAGCCGATCGCGCGCGATTCCTTGTACTGGTAATAGTTCAGACCGTCGCGGGTGATGGGTGCTTCGCGCAGGATGGCCGCGACCCGGTTGGCAGCCCACTCAATCGGAACGGCGCGCATGCCTGCATCGCCGTCTTCGATCTCAGGGTAGAGCGTATCCCAGAACTGCTCTTGCAGATCCCAGAACAACTTGAAACACGGCTGAACGAGACCGATGCCCTCTTTTTTGACGTGGGCCTCAGTCAGCCAGGCGGCCAGCTGCAAATCTTTACTCTTGTTGGCCAGCGCCTCGCCGGCGAGCTTGATGACTTGGTTGTAATCGGCCCGCTTGATCTGGCGTGCCCATGCCCCGGTGGGAAGAGTATCGTCGTCTTCGGTTCTAGCTTCCTTGATCTGGTCGTAAACCTTCTCGTAGCGCAGATTTGCACCGGATGGATTGTCGCCAGAAATCGGATTCAGGAGATCATCACGCAGTGGCACTTTCAGCCCTTTCGCCGGCGTGATCGAAGGTCAGTTTCCGGATCTCCAGGAACGGCTGCTCCTCTTCTCCGCACAGCAGGATTTTCTGCCCGACGGGAAGCTGTCCGTACTCAGCGTCATCTTGCCATTCAGTCGTGCGGCCCAGGCGTACTGCGTCGTCAGAACTTTTCCAGGAGAGGGGCGTGAGCACGGGCAACAATACTTCGCCGAGGTCCTGAAGCCGGAAATCCGAGGTGGTGCGCAGCACGGCCGGAATCCACAACAGGTCACGCAGGCGCTTGGGAGGCTCCATCTCGATCGCTTCGATATAGGCAAAAGGAATCCACGTATAACTGCCGGCAATGAAGGCCTCGAGGTGCGCGCCAATGCGCGGATCGGCATCGGCCAGTCCGGAAAACTTCTCGCCGTTCAGCTCGCCTGCAGGCGACGGATGCGCCGCCCCCTGAGGAAGAGTGCCGCGCGCAAACATATCCTGCCGTTCCCGCTCCGCATGCAAAGCAGAGCGGTACAGCATCGCGCCGGCTGCTGCCTGGGAACTGGAGTCAGAGACGACGTTCAGATGTTTCTCGGCCCGGTCGTACTCTCCGGCAAAACACAAAAGCTCAAATAGAAAAATGCGGCGCTTGGCGTCGAGCGGTTGTTTCTTCAACTCGTCGCCAAGCGCTTCGATAGCCGCCTGAAGTTGGCCGGCCTTATAGAGAGAAAGCGCGTCCATACGCGGCCGCCTTATGAAAGTTTATTTCCCTTCGTGTTATAGGTTACTGCACCTGTGCTGGTGACGTTGCCCTGTTCGTTCTGCGTGGAGTAGTCGATCTTGATCTCGTTATAGCTAAACGAAACGCTGACCGTCGGAACCTCGCTCGACGCGGAGATCTGCAGACTGGTCACAAACAATTCCTTGAAATCGACCTTCAGATACGGCTTGCCATCGGCGCCGGCCTTGATCGCGGTCAAAGTGCCACTTGGAACGTGCGTGCCGGCACAGACTGTTTTGAAGAACTTTGGCGTCGATTTATCGAAATTGACCATCACGCTCAGGTCGGAAAGATTAACCTTGCCCGCACCTGATCCACCTGTGCCGGATACCGAGGAGACATTCGACGCACCCCAGCTCCAGCTCAAGATCTGAATCTCATCTTTGTGTTTATCGTCCTGGGATTCTCCCTGGATTCCCTCAAGTTTCAAAAAATAATCAGTTGCCATCGTTGCTCCTCTCAACCGGCCAATGCGTATCTCGCTTCGCCGTGGTTTGATTTGCGCCAGCTAAATAGTTTTCCCGTTATTTCCGCGCCGATGCGGGCAGATCGGCGACCAGACGGAGCGAAACAGAGAGCTCGTCGAGTTGGAAATGGGGCTTCAGAAATGCAACTGCGCGATAAGCGCCAGGCTTACCCGGAACTTCGGAAACCTGGATGGCCGCCTCTCGCAGGGGATGGCTCGCCTTTGCCGCCTGCGACGCATTGTCATCGGAGACGACGTAGTTACTGATCCACTGGTTCAGAAACTTCTCGCAGTCCTGACGGGTCATGAAGCTGCCAATTTTGTCACGCATCATCGCTTTGAGGTAGTGCGCAAAGCGCGACATCGCCAGAATGTAAGGAAGCTGCGACGAAAGGCGGGCATTCGCATTCGCTGCCTCTTTGTCATACAGCTTGGCCTTATTCGCCGTCTGCACGCTGAAGAAGGCCGCATAATCGGTCCCCTTGCAGTGCACAAGAGGCACCAATCCCTGATCGGCCAGTTCCTTCTCACGGCGATCGGTAATCGCCACTTCAGTCGGGCACTTCAGTGCAACATCGCCTTCATCGGTGCGGAAGGTATGTGCCGGCAGACCTTCCACCAGACCGCCACCCTCCACGCCGCGGATCGCAGCACACCATCCATACTTCGAAAACGAATTGGTCAGCCGAGCCGCTAGGCCGTAAGCAGCGTTGCCCCACAGATACTTGGAGTGATCACTGCCATCCACCGCTTCTTCGTAGTCGAAGGCCTCGATCTGCTTGGTGTCTTTGCCGTAAGGCAAGCGCATCAGGATGTGCGGAAGCGTCAGCGCCACATAGCGCGAATCATCCGACTGCCGGAAGCTCTTCCACTTCGCATACTCGGTCGAGTCGAAGATCTTGCCGATGTCGCGAGGTGCGCCCAGCTGCGTGTAGCTGCTCAGGTTCAGCAGCTCAGAGCTGGCCGCCGACATAAACGGCGCATGCGCCGCCGAAGCCACCTGCGAGACGCGCTCCAACAGCTCGATATCCTCAGGACCACGGCCGAACTCGTAGTCGCCAAGCAGCGCCGCAAACGGCGCGCCGCCGAAGACGCCGAACTCTTCTTCGTAGACCTTCTTGAAGAGCGCGCTCTGATCGAACTCCGGCGCACGCTGCAGATCCTTCAGCAGCTCACGCTTGCTGGCGTTCAGCACCTTGATCTTCAGCATCTCATTGGTTTCCGATTGATCGATCAAGTACTTGATGCCGCGCCAGGTGCCTTCGAGCTTCTGAAACGCCGGATAGTGGAGAATCTCATTCAACTGGACGGAGATCAGCCGATCGATCTGCGCGATGCGGGCCTGAATCGAGGCCTCGGCGTCGCGCGTCAGGGTCATGTGGCCCTGAAGGACCTGGCTGACGAACTCCTTCACCATGTCGCGGCCGCGCTCGAGCGTAGCCGCATCGCGGTTGAACCGCCCCTGCGCTACGATCTGATCAAGCAGACCCTGCTCTTCCTGAGTCGTCGCTGCCGCGCCTGCCGCCGCTGCTGCTTCTTGTGCGCTCATTCAGCACCTCCGCCTTTGCCCAGTTCCGCCTTCAGCTTCTCGCGTGTCTCTGTATTGGAAACCGCCTCGAACAAAGCCTCGTCGAGTTTATCGTTGCCCTGCAGGCTGCCGCGGAGATCGGAAAGCCGCGTCCGCAGATCGAGCAGTTCCTTGAGCGGGCCAACTTGCTTGGCCACATTCTCGGGCGAGAAATCATCCATGCTCTCAAATTTGAGATTGACGCTGATCTGTCCCGCATTCGGATCGTCGCTCAACTTGTTCGCCACCGAGTAGGCAAGGTGGGGCTGCATGCCCTTGAGCACCGTGTCGAAGTTGTCGGGATTGATCTCCACGAATTTCCGATCTTTGAGGGCCGCGAGAGGTTGCTCGGGCTGCCCAGTCAGATCCCCAAGAACGCCCATGACGAAAGGCAGTTCCTTCATCTCGATTGCGTCGCCGATCTCGACGTCATAGGTGATATGCACGCGTGGTGAGCGGACGCGATCAAGTTTGTGCTGAGTGCTTTCTTTGGCCATAAATTTATTCCCTCAGGGCACTTTCCGCGCTGAAACAGCACGGCATTCTCCCGTTCGGTTGCCGGATCAGACTGGGGCTAGTTCCGTGATTGCCTAGGTTCGAGTAAACGCAAGAACTGTAATAGTGTCAGGGAGGTCCATGCGTCCGAATCGGGAGCGAGTTGATTATTGAATGAGACGGAATTGGTGTCAAGCTAAAAAGCGGCTCATCCCATTCGTGTTGATTACCTGAGAATCGTTTCGCCAACGTGCATAAGAACCCGACCGTGTATACTCGTTTCCCGGACGGAGACGTAAAACATGAGACAGTTGCAGCCGGTGGTGTGGTCGAAAGGAGTGTTTCTCTCTCCGCAGCACCTGCAGGCCCAGGATCGCTTTTTTGAGGACACGCTCCGCTTCCTATCCGGTGCGCTCGCGTTTCGCAATTGGGGATTTGCCAAGCTCCAGATCGATGCCGCAGGTTTGAGTCAGGGAAGTCTCAACGTCACGGAAGCTTCGGGCATCTTTCCCGACGGCCTGATGCTCGACCTGCCCGACTCCGATGCGCCGCCCGCCTCACGTACTCTGGATGAGGTCTTCTCCGACGGCCGTACCTCGTGTGCTTTTTTCCTTGCCGTTCCGCAGGACAGGCCGGGCGGCACCAACATCGCGCTGCAGCGCGGCGGCGCAAGCACGCGTTTCTACTCCGAGTTGCAGATGCTGCGCGATGAAAACAGCTCTGGCGTAGAAAAGCCCGTCTCCCTTGCGCGCAAGAACCTTCAGATTCTCGCTGAAAATGAGAACCTCGAAGGAGCCGTCGTACTGCCTCTCGCACAGATCGAAAAGACCGAGGCCGGCGGCTACCGCCACGATCCAAAGTTTGCGCCGCCCTTGCTCAATGTGAAGGGCAATGAGCTGCTGACCAGCATTCTGCGCGGCCAGATCGAGACACTCGTGGCGCGCAGCAGCCAGCTTGCTGGCTCGCGCCGGCAGCGCAACCAGTCGCTGGCTGACTTCAGCGCCTCCGATATCGCCAACTTCTGGCTGCTCTACACCATCAACGTGCATCTGCCGGTAGCACGGCACATGCTCGACGCAACGCAGGTGCATCCTGAATCCATGTTCCTGCACATGCTCTCGCTCGCCGGCGCGCTCACCACATTTTCATCAAAATTTGAATCTCGCGATCTGCCGCGTTATGAACATGAGCGGCCCGGCCCCTGCTTCCTGGCCCTCGACGCGATCATTACGGAACTGCTCGACACGGTGGTGCCCAGCAACTTCGTGGCGTTGCCGCTCAAGCCGGTACGCGATTCCGTGTATGCGACCGCGATCGACAAGGACAGCTACTTCGAGAATTCGCGCGCCTATCTCGCAATCTCGTCGGATCTGAAAGAAGCCGATCTCATCCCGCGCATTCCCACGTTGGCCAAGGTGTGCTCAGCTACGCACATCGAACAGCTCATCCGCCAGGCGCTGCCCGGCGTCAAGCTCACGCATGTTCCCGTCCCACCTAGAGCGATTCCGGTGAAACTGAGGTACCAGTACTTTAGTTTGGATCGTACCGGTCCGGTGTGGGAGTCGGTGGTGCGCTCGCGCAACTTTGCCGTCTACGCCCCGCGCGAAATCCCCAATCCTGAGATGGAGCTGATCTTCCTCTTTGCCAATCCTGAATGAACGCAGTCTTATTTATGCCGCATTAAAACAAAGATCAGGATGATCAGAAGGGCGATCACCAGAAAGCCCATTACGGCGAGCATCGCAACCATATACTTCGGCATGCCCGCGGGCGGCGGAGGCGCAGCCGGCGCCGGCACGGGCGGCGGCTGAAAGGCGAACGCAGGTGGTGCGAACTGCGGCGCAGCAGGTGCAGGCGCGGCAGCCGCCGGTGGCCGCGGCATCTGCGGCATCGCGGGAGGTTGCATTGCCGGCGCTTGTAGCGGAGGCGGCGTCCATGCCGGGCGTGCCGCTGCGGGTGGTGCAGCCGCGGGCGGAGCGAGCGGTGCCGCCTGCGCAGCCTGCATGTCGCGCAGCGCAGAACCGGAGATCACACGCGTAAACTCGCCTGGTCCGCTTGCGGCAGGAGGCGGAGGCTGCGGCGGAAGCATCGCGGGCATGCCCGGCGCTGCAGCAGCCTGTGGGGCAAATGTCGGAGTGAACGATGGAGCTGCGGGAGGCGCAGCAGGCTGCATCGGCGGCAAGGGCGCGGGCGCAGCCGGAGCAGGCTGCTCCGACAACGTCTTCAATAATTGTGTAAACCCGCCCGCAGCAGCAGGCTGTGCCGGCGCAGGAACCGGCGCCAGCAGCGGCTCCGGCGCTTTGGTCTCGGGCTCCTGGTTCAGAGCTTTGAGCAGTTGTGTAAACCCACCCTGCGCGGGATTCGCCGTAGGTACAGGAGCGGCCGGAAATGCAAAGCTGCTCTCTTTCGAAGGCTCGGGAGCGAGGGGCCGCAGTGGCTCAAATGCTGGCGGCGCAGACTGTGCATTCGCAGTCGAGAACATCTGCGTAAACGAGCCCGGCCCGCTGCTCGGATTCGCATTTGAACCAGCACTTGGAGCAGGCATCGCGGGCGCAGGCGTTACAGGCGCGGGCGTGGGTGTAAACGGTGGAGGAGCCGACTCCTTCGGCAGCCCTTGAAACATCTTCGTGAACTCGCCCGGACCTTGCTGCGGCGGAGGCGGTGACGCAGCCTGCTGTGCAGGAGTCCACGCGGGCGCAGGTGGTGCTTGTGGTGGTGGAGCTTGCGGCGTTGGCGTCCATGCCGGCGGTTCAGCCGCAGGTTTTGCATTCGCCGAGCTGAATATACGCGTGAATTCGCCTGGCCCCGATCCTTGTCCCGATCCCGACCCTGATGGCGATCCCGGACCTTGTCCAGAAGAAATCGGAGCGGCGCTCGGTGCAGTTGGAGGGGCAGAGGCAAGAGGAGGCGCGCTCGGTGTCGATGCCGCAGGTGCGCTCGCAGCAAGCGGCGAGTTCATGGCACGAAACATCTGCGTGAAACTGCCGGAATCACTCGATCCCTGCGCCGCGGCCGGTGGCGCTGGTGCTGGTTCTGCGGGTCTCGCGGCGGATACAGCCGGAAACGCCGGTGGCGTCTTTTCCGCAGCGGAGATCTTCTCCATCGGCACCGGGCTGAAGACTCTTGCCAGTTCCTCGGAGGGGCGCGAGACCGGCTCGGCTTTCGCGGGTTCCGTCGTCTTCAGTGCCTGCAGCATCCGCGTAAATTCGCCTTGCGATGGGGGCGCAGGTGTCGGTGCAGGCGCAGCGCTCATTGCGGCTGGCGCAGGAGATGGAGTTGCGGATGGTGGCGGAGCGGCGGCAGGCGGCTCGTTCGGCACCTTCGCAAGCAATGCCAACAGGTCATCTTCGCTGCGCGCAGGCGGAGCCGCAACCGTACCGAAAATTCCAGTCGCGCTTGACTGGCCGCCGGCGGCAGCCCCATCTCTAGAAGGATCCGAGGGGGGAGTTTGAGAGTTCTCGGAGCGATCCCTGAACGGGTCCATGTGGAGCCACCATACCTCGAAGAAAATGCGTTGTTCCGGAATCCAAGACTACATCGCCTTGGCTTGACAGTAAAGGGCGAGCATCCTACGATTCAAGCACACTCGATGGCAGCGAGGTCAGGGCAGGTTGTTGCAGCAATGATGATCCCCCTTTGCGTGTGCGCCTGGCTGCGAACCGCTCAAAGGCTACGGTTATAGCATTTTCCGAGTTGTCCGATCCCGAAGCCGAACAGTTTGAGTCGACGCGACCATCAGGGAGCGGCGGCCCTGCGAAGAGCTGAAAAGGACACCGTAACTCGGAAAATGCCGTAGCCAAACAGTTTGGTTGCTATGAAATCGCTATGAAATTCCTGTCACGGGTCGTATGGTCCGAGGGAATGTACCTCAGCCCTCATCACTTCCAGACCCAAAGCCGATATTTCGAAGACTCCATGGCCTTTCTCGCGGCCAGCTTGTGGCGCGAACCATGGGGACTGCTTCACGCCGAGCTCGATCCCAAGGCCATTCATAACGGAACCGCTGTTCTGCTTCACGCCTCCGGCATCTTTCCCGATGGCCTCGCCTTCGAGGTTCCCAATTCTGATCCTGCTCCGCCCGCGCGCAACCTGCTCGATGTCTTCCCCTCAACAGATGCAGTGCTGCCGCTTTATCTCACCGTGCCCTCGCGGCGCGACAACGGTTTCGATTGCGATCTCGGTGCGTCGCCGAATGGCAGCCGGTTTTCGCGCATGCAACGTATGCTGCGCGATGAGACCAATGGCATCGATGAACGCGAAATCGATCTCGGCCAGAAAAACATCTCGCTCACCACGGAAGCTGAACTGACTTCCGAGATGCTCTCCATTCCCATCGCGCGCGTACTGCGCGACGGCCGTGGTCACCTCGTCTGCGATGAAGAGTTCATTCCTCCGTGCTTGCGCCTCAGCGCCAGCGAGACGATGATGCTCCTCGTACGGCGCTTGCTCGATGCCATCGGCGAGAAAAGCGCCACTGTCTCGCGCGGCGCTCGCCGCCATGGACGATTCGAGGCCGGCACGAGCGCGCTCGATGTGGCCAACTACTGGTTTCTGCATGCGCTGCAAAGTGCGATTCCGCCGCTGCAGCATCTCACCACTACTCGTCACGCGCATCCTGAGGATGTGTTCATCGAGCTTTCGCGCCTTGCCGGCGCACTCTGCACCTTTGCTGTCGACTCTGATCCGCGCACGCTTCCCGCATACGACCATCGCGATCCCGGCCCCGCTTTTCGCGCTCTCGACGCGCATATTCGCAAGCATCTCGAAATTGTTGTGCCGTCCAACAGCGTCACGCTCGAGTTTCATCCCACTGAGCCCTACCTGCACGCAGCGGATGTGCGCGATGAGCGCTGCCTTCGTCATTCCCGCTGGATCTTCGGCATCCGCTCCTCGATCGGCGAGTCGGACCTGCTCAAGCTCGCGCCGCGTCTGGTCAAGGTCTGCTCGGCGAAGTTTGTGCCCGAACTCGTCAAGCGCGCGTTGCCCGGTATGACTCTGACGCATCTGCCGGTGCCGCCCAGCGCACTGCGCGCCGAGGCTGACATGCAATACTTCGCCATCGACACCACTGGGCCCTGCTGGGAGCACATTCTGCAAACGCGCCAGGTCGGCGTCTACATTCCCGGCGAAATCTCCCAGCCTGAATTCGAACTGACCGTCATCGTGGAGACAACATAGATGAGCACTCCTCGCGTGAACAGCCTTGCTCTCTGCTTTCAGGAGGCGCTCACGGCCATCGTGCGCGTGCGCTTCCAGCGCCAGCAGGTGCAGGATTCAGAAAGCTTTCGCGCCCAGATGCGCCGCTCGCTGCAGTCGGCCATGCAGGAGGCGCGCGCGCTCGGCTACTCCAGTGAGACCGTGCAGATGTGCGTCTTCGCCGTGGTCGGCTTTCTCGATGAGAGCGTGCTCAACCTGCAGAGCCCGGTCTTCTCAGACTGGGCACGCCGCCCTTTGCAAGAGGAGCTCTTCGGCGGCCATCTCGCCGGCGAGATGATCTTTACCAATCTGCGCGCGCTTTTGAGCCAGCAGGACTCGGCCGAAGTGGCCGATGCGCTGGAAGTGCATTGTCTCTGCCTTGAGATGGGCTATCGCGGCCGCTATGCCCTGGGTGACAGCGGCGAGCTGCATCAATTATTGCGCCAGGCCCTCGCCAAAATTGAACGCGTACGCGGCCCGGCAAGCCTGATGCCGCCCATCGCCGCGCCCGCTGTGCCGCCCGCGCGCACCCAAGATCCCTGGACACGCGCCCTGCTCATCACCACCTGCGTGCTGGCCGGACTCACCATTGTCGCCTTCGGTGGATACGAAATTCTTCTTGGTTCCGGAGTCACGCAGGTTGAAAACGCCGGGATCACTTCGCGATAGGAGCCTGCTGTGCTGCCGATTCTGGTTTCGGTTTTCATTCTGATCGTCTCCATCCTGCTCGCCTGGCTCGTCGGCCCCCTGCTCGGTCTGGTCGGCACGTCTCTGCTTGTTCTGCGCATTCTCCTTATCGCGCTCGGCGCCATTGCTGCCGGCATCATCCTCTTCTTCTATTTCCGCGATAAGCGCCGCGACGCCGCCACGCGAAGCATGCCGGGCGGCAACGATCTCGACACGCTGCTGCGCGAGGCCGAGAGCCGGCTTGCCAACGCGCAGCGCACCGGCCCCAAATCGCTCGATTCCCTGCCCCTGCTCTACATCCTCGGCGAAACGAACTCTGCGAAAACAACCGCCGTCGTCAAATCCGGCTTCGATCCGGAGCTTCTTGCCGGTCAGGTCTATCGCGAGCAGGACATCGTGCAAACGGGAGTCGCCAACTTCTGGTATGCGCAATCGACTGCGTTTGTGGAAGCGGGTGCAGCAGTTCGCAATGCTCCTCTGCTGTGGAGCAAGCTTGTCCGCAAAACCCGTCCCAAGACCTATCGCTCCGCCATGGGCAAGGAAGCGCCCGTGCGCGCTGCGGTGGTCTGCGTCAGCAGCGAGCTTTTCCTGGGCGCGACCGCAGCAGATGCGTCCCTGGCCGCCGCCCGTGCAACGAATCAGCAACTGCGAGACCTGGCGCATCAGCTCGGCACAGAAGTTCCGGTCTACGTGATCCTCACCAAGCTCGATCGCATTCCATATTTTTCGGAGTACGTCCGCAACCTCGACAACAATGAGGTCACGCAACCACTTGGTGCAGCTTTCCCGCGCAACGCCGTATCGAGTGGTCTCTATGCCGAGAAGGCGATGGGCGAAGTAGCCGCTGCCCTGGACCGCGTTCTCTTCTCTCTCTCCGAATTCCGGACAAATCTGCTTACGCGCGAAAACGACGCCAGAAACATCGATCCCGTCTACGAGTTTCCGCGCGAGCTGCGCAAGCTGCGCAACAATCTCGCCACGTATCTCATGGAACTCGCGCGGCCCAGCCACCTCAACGCGAATCCATATCTACGCGGCTTTTACGCGACCGGTGTACGCGCTCACATTGTGGAAGAGATGGTTGCGGCTGCAGCAGCTCGCCCGCAGAGCCAGCCCGCCGGTTCCGGCGCCACGCGCATGTTCTCTGTGCAGGAAATGCAGGCCATGCAGGCGCAACAGGCGCCGCAGACAGTGGCGCGCAAGCAGGCGCAATGGTGCTTCCTGCCTAAGCTCTTTCCCGAAGTCATCCTCGGTGACCGCTCGGCCCTCGCCGGCACCAGCAACAGCAGCCGCACCCATCTCTTCCGCCGCATCGTCTTCGGCACGGTTTCGTTTCTGCTGCTCTTCTTTCTCATAGGTCTGACTGTATCGTGGATCAATAATTCCCGCATCGAGCACGATATCGTAACTGCCGCAAATGCGCTGCCGACCACGCCGACACCGCCGAACGTTCTTGCCTCGACCGACTCGCTTACTCAACTCGATCGCCTGCGTGCCAATCTTGTGCAGCTTGAGAATTATCACCAGAACGGTACGCCCCTCTTCTATCGCTTTGGCCTCTATCACGGCGACAGCGTGCTCGCCGCTGCACGCCGCATCTACTTTGACCGCTTCCGTACGTTGATGCTGGCCAACACCCAGGCCAACCTTGTGTCGTCCTTCAACGCACTGCCGCAGACACCTTCGCCGGGCGCCGACTACTCGGCCACCTACAATCCACTCAAGGCTTACCTCATCACGACCTCGAACCCCGAAAAGAGCACGGTGGAGTTTCTGCCGCCGGTCCTACTGCAGTATTGGGAGAATGGCCGTGTGCCCGACACCGGCGAGCAGAAGGACCTGGCCACGCGTCAGTTTGAGTTCTACGCAAGCGAGCTGCCTAAAGGCGATCCATTACAGATCGCGCCTGACACACTCGCTGTCAATCGAGCCCGCACGTATCTGGCCGGATTCGGCGGCTTCGAGCGCATCTATCAATCGATGCTCGCTGCCGCCAACAAAGTCGCGCCCTCGATCGACTTCAACAAGAACTATCCCGGTTCATCAGCGACTGTCGTCGAATCACACGTCGTTGCCGGCGCCTTTTCGAAACAGGGCTACACTTTCATGCAGGACGCCATTGCCCACCCCGATCGCTACTTCAGTGGCGAAGTCTGGGTTCTCGGCAACCAGGCGCCGCCCTCGCTCGATCGCGCCACCGTTACGCAGCAGCTCACCGCGCGCTACGTAACCGACTTCCAAACCGAGTGGCGCACCTTCCTGCATTCCGCGCAGGTCGTGAAATACCGCAATCTTCCCGACGCGGGCGCGAAGCTGCAGTTGATCTCGAATCCCAACTCGCCGCTGCTTGCCCTCTTCTTCACCGTCTCGGACAACACCGCGGTCGCCAATCCCGATATCGCGAAGGAATTTCAGCCGGCTCAGGCGCTCGTTGCGCCCGGCAATCCGGACAAGTTCGTCGGCCAGGGCAATACAAATTATGTGAACGGCCTCATCGCGCTGCAGGCCTCGGTGCAGCAGGTCGCGCAGGACCCGACGGCCGCCAACAATCCTGCGGCAGTGACGCCGATCATCACCGCGTCCACATCCGCGCATACTGCGGCCAGCCAGACTGCGCAGGCCTTCAATCTCGATCCGCAGGCGCATGTCGATCAGACGGTGCTCGCACTGATGCAGGCTCCCATCAATTCTGTGGATGACGTGGTGCGGGGCCGCGCGCCAGCGCAGGCCAATGCCGGCGGCGCAGGCTTCTGTTCCGCGTTCAATCAGATGACGACGAAGTATCCCTTCGCTCCAAATGCCACTACGGAAGCCAGCCCGACTGAACTGGCCACACTGCTCCAGCCTGGCTCCGGCTCACTCTGGCAGTTCTACGACGCCACTCTGAAGCCGCTGCTCGTGCAGCAGGGGACCACCTACGTTGCCGCGCCCAACGCGCCGATGAAGGTGACTCCCGACTTCCTGCGCTTCTTCAATCGCGTCGCGGCACTCTCAAACGCGCTTTACGCGCCCGGAACGCAAGGCCTTGCTTTCACCGCGCACATTCTGCCTTCGAAAGGCATTCAGAGCGTCTCGTTCCAGGTCGACGCGCAGAGTGTCTCGGGCTCCGATGTGTCCAAGCAATTCGCCTGGTCGCCTTCCACCGCGCAGCGCGCCGAGCTCACTGCGAACTACGGCTCCAACAGCCTTCCGCTGCAGTTCACGGGGACATGGGCTCTCTTCCATCTTCTCGGGAAGGGCAAGGTCGAGCAGAGCGGAGCCTCGGACCGTCTCGCCTACCCGCTTGAGATTGCAGGCACGCCCATCTCGGTCGCCGGTACGCCGCTCGTCGTGCACCTCGAAGTCTCCGGCCCCAATGCAGGCCTGCTCATGCCGGGAGGCTTAAGTGGCATGCGTTGCGTCTCGACGGTCGCGCACTAGCTTTTTTCGAGCGCATACCATCTTGTGGTTTCCCATTCTTGGCCAATAACAAAACGCACTAAGGATGGGCGGTGTCGCGAGCCGAGCTCCTGTAAGGAGCCAACAAAAATAGCCCCGGGTGAAGCGTAGCGTAACCCTGGGGCGATGGATGCATTGATTAGAATCCATCCGTCGCGTAGGGACGGTACGAGACTACTCCGCCGGCAGAACCTGTAGCAGCATGCAGGTCACATTGTCCACCGCGCCCTGCTGCTTGGCCCGGTCGATCAGGGCCTGGCAGGCATCAGCCAGCGTGGTGCACGAAAAGATGGTCTGTGCAATCGATTTGGCATCGGCGTAGCGGGTCAGCCCGTCGCTGGTGAGCAGCACAATGTCGCCCGACTCCAGATCGCCCGTAAAGATATCCGGCTCGACGGACTCCGCGGTCCCGATCGCGCGCGTGATCACCGACTGCAGCGGCGAGGCCTGCGCCTCTTCAAGATTCATCGAGCCGCTGCGCACCTGTTCGGCCAGGAACGAATGATCGTGAGTAATCTGCGCACACACGCCGCCGCGCAAGAAATATGCGCGGCTATCGCCCACGTTGCCGATCAGCAACCGCCGCCCATCGATACACGCGGAGACGAGCGTCGTCCCCATGCCCCGCAGCTCTTCGCTCTCCTGGGCAAGTTGATAGACCCGCTGATTGGCGCTGAGAATCGCACGATACAGCCGATCTTCCGTGCTGGCCCCGGCTCCATCGACCGCAGAGAACTGCTCGACCAGCTCCCTCACCGCGGTGGCGCTGGCCACTTCGCCCGCCGCCATGCCTCCCATGCCGTCACAAACAACGAAGATGCGGGCCGCGAGATCGTAGCCGAAGCCGTCTTCGTTGTTCGTCCGCACGCAGCCGACGTCGGTCAGTGCAACTACGTCGATCTTCAGCTCGGTGCTCGAGTCCATGCAGAGGTCTTCTTTCACCCGGCGCCTGCGCCGGCCCGTCCAACGGCTTCGACCAAAGAGTTATTTTGCAGGTTGCGCGAAGGAGAAATGCCTTAAGGTTGCCAGAACTGATACTCGCATGTAAAGACGCTGCAGAGACTACTTCCGCCTCAACCTCAGGCTTCCCCACCTAGCCGCCCCCATTCTGATCGTTCGCGGATGCGGCGGCTTCCGTCTCCTCCTGCGTGCGCTCGGTGTTCATCTTGTGCAGCCGCTCCAGAAATTTTCTCAGCACCTCTTCACCGGTCCCGGCCACGTAGTCGCCCGGCCTCGCGCCGCTCCTGCCCCACGCAAGCAGAAAGACCAGCGGAATCCAGCCTCGCGGATCATGCTCCAGATCCTGCCCAAACGAATGCAGCACGCGTGAGAGCTTCAGCGGAAGCTGCACGCCGTTGATGTCGTGGATAGAGGGGTCCTCGCACAGTGCAGGAGGCGAAACCACCAGATATTCGCGGCAGGCAAGCGGCCGGATGGGATGAATGCTGCAACTCTCGTTTTCAAGGAATGGGCAGGCCACATGGGCATGAAAATAGTCCACCGCCAGTTGCGTTGTGCGCCCCTCTTCGAGTACCCACTCGTCCCGCAGAATCTTGTCGATCACCCCTGCATCCCGCAGTCCTGAGAGCGCATGATGAAAACGCTCTGCCAGTTCCTTCTGCCGCTCCTCCGGCAAGGACCTGATCCAATCGGTCAGCGCTTCGGCTTCAAAAAGGCTCACCGGCACCATCTGCCGGCAGCATGCGCCGCATCCCGCGCGGCAGGAGATGGGCGAACCTCCCTCCGCGGCCTCTTCCGCAACTTTTCCGAGAATCACGTTCTCCAGATTCTGGATCACCGGCAGAAGCTGGGTGAGCGTGGTTTGCCCCGCGGGTAACTGGGCGCTGGCCTGCAGATACACTCCCCCAATGGGAAGAGAAAATGTGGCTTTTACCGTAGGGGAGGGTGAATCCGCAGATGGATTCGGCATGATCTCTCGGCTCCCATTTTTTAGAGCGATTCCAGGATAGATGAACCTATTTCAGCTTCTGCGCCAGGTCGCCCCTCCTTGTCGTCGGGTCGACTTAGATGTAGTGCCTCTGGGTATCGCAATCCTGGAATCGCTAGAGGCGCAACGTCTTCCGATTGTACCGTGCCGCCGCTCCTGAACTGACCTGCCTCAAGTGCCCACAATGGTGCGACTTCGGATCGTCTGCCTCCAAAGTTATATTGGCTCCCCCGGCGCAGTCATGCTACCGTGATTCTGCTGGTAATCGCGAATCCAGTTTAGGTTTATTCACTCGGCCGGCTTCCCGAGCTCACCCCTCACCGGCTAAAAATGCCGTTCGTCCGATCGCTGCTTTGGCCCAAAAAACGTGGAAACTTTAGAGAAGAAAAAGATCGGCAAGTACGAGATTACGGGCGTCCTGGGCCGCGGCGGCATGGGAGTCGTCTATCGCGCTGAGGACAAGCGCATCGGCCGCCTGGTCGCGATTAAAACCCTCACTGAAAATTTCTCTGGCCAGCCCGAGATGCTCGAGCGCTTCTATCGCGAAGCGCAGGCCGGCATCCTCCAGCATCCGAACATCGTCATCGTCTACGATCTCGGCGACGAAGACGGCGTGCCGTTCATCGTGATGGAGTACGTGAGCGGCGATCCGCTCGACAAACTCATCTCCTCGGGCCGGCAGATTCACATCATCGATAAGCTCAGCATCATCGAGCAGGTCTGTCTGGCGCTCGGCTATGCCCATCAGCGCGGCGTCGTCCATCGCGACATCAAGCCGGCCAACGTGATCGTGCAGCAGGACGGTGTGGCCAAGATCGTCGACTTCGGCATCGCCCGCGTGCAGGGATCGAGTGGCGAGGGCGGACTCACACGCACCGGCAACGTGATCGGCACCATCCACTACATCGCTCCCGAGCGGCTCAAGGGCCGCCCGTTCGATGGCCGGTCTGACATCTTCTCGACTGGCGTCATGCTCTACTTCCTGCTCACCGGCCAGTTGCCGTTCACCGGCGAAGATATGGCTGTGTTGCAGAAGCTGGTCAGCGATCCTCATCCGCCGCTCAGCACCTACCTCGCGAACTACCCGCCCGCGCTCGACGCCATCATCGACCGTTCTCTGGCCAAAGATCCCGAGCAGCGTTACGCCACTGCAGAAGAGTTCGCGGCAGATCTGCATGCCCTTACCGAACAACTCAAGAAGGGTCAGATCGCCGAGCTCTTCAGCGATGCCGAGCGACTCACCGCCGAGCAGCAGTTCGGCCGCGCCCGCGAGGTGCTTCTCCAACTCGTCCGCATCGATCCGCAGCACACCGGCGCACGCCAGCTCATCGGTATCGTGCAGCAAAACCTGGCCCGGTTGCAGCGTGCTGAACAGGTGCGCCAGCTTGTGGCTGAAGCAGACCAGGCCCTGGCCTCTTCGCGCTTCGCCGAGGCAATTGGATCGCTCGATCATGCAGTTCAGCTCGATCCCGAGAATCCCGAGCTCAAGGCGCGTCTCGAAGACGCCAAAGAGAAGAAGCGCCGTTACGAAGAGATCTCTACGCTCGTCTCGCAGGCCGACACGCTGCGCGAACGCAGCGACTGGACCGGCGCTCTGCGTGCGGTCGAAAAGGCGCTGCAGCTCGACCAGCAGGACACCAAGATTCGCGCCCTCTACGCCGAAATCTCGCGGCAGGCCAAGCTCGCAGCGCAAAAAGAGCAGATTCGCGAGATGCTCGGCAAAGCCAAGCAGGAGCTTGGCTCACGCCGTTTCACCGGCGCCATCGAGATTCTGCGTGAGGTCAGCAAGATCGATCCTTCGGTAGCGGAAGCAGAGACCCTGCTGCAAACCGCCGTCGCCGGCCAGGAACAGGAACGCCGCCGTAAGCTGATCGAGCAGATTCAGGCCGAGATCGAAAACTGCCTGACGGCCGAGAACTATGACCGCGCCACGGAGCTCGTGGAGCGCGCCGTCGAGCAGCTTCCCACCGAGTCTTCTCTGCTGCATCTCAAGACGCGTGTCGCGCTGCAAACGCGCGCCTTCCGCACGCGGCAGCTGATCGACACCACCGTCGCCAAGGCCCAGGAAGTCTTCCTGCAGTCGCCCGGCGAGGCGCTTCTGATCGTGCAGAAGGCTCTGCAGGAATTGCCCGGCGAAGAACGCCTTCTGGCTCTTGAAGAGTCGCTCCGTCAGCGGCTCAAGGCTGCGGAGATCGAAGAGGTCCGCGGCCGCTATCTGCGCGAGGCGCAGGCCGCCATTGATCGCGCCGAGTTCGACAAAGCCATCGAGATCCTCGAGTCTTACCAGCTTGAGTTTGCCGACGCCGCCGGCGTAGGCGAGCTGCTCGACTACGCCAAGCGTGAGCTTTCGCAGCAGCAGCGGCGCACACGCATCGCAGGCACGGTAACGCAGGCTCGAGAGCTGCTTCTGTCGGAGCAGTTCGAGCAAGCCATTCAACTGCTTGAACCGGCAATCGCCGAAACGCAGGACCCAACGCTTACCCGTCTTCTTGAAGAAGCCCGCTCCAAGCGCGAAGCTATCCTGCGCAAGTCGGAAGCGCTGATGGGCCAGATCATGCGCCATCGCGAGCGCGGCCAGCTCGACGAGGCCATCAGCCTGCTCCAGGCGCTACCCGCTGTCAGTTCTGCCGGTTCTCCCGAGCACACGCTGCTGGCGGAGATTCGCGGCGAAAAGGCCCGCAAAGAGGCCACCGCCAGCGCACTCGCCGCCGCCACGCAGGCATCAAACCTCGCCAGCTTCCAGTCGGCCATCGAATCCCTGCAGAAGATCCAGCGAGCCTGGGGCGATACGTCTGAGATTTCGAAAGCGGTGACCGGGATCGAGTCCCGCCGCGCCAAGGTGGCGAATGAAACCGTCGCCAAGTCAGTCGAAGCGGCCCGTACCGCATTGCTCGAAAACAACGCAACTGCCGCGATCGAAGCACTCAAATCATCGGCGGAATGGTTCGAGTTCGCGGGCGCTTCGCAGCAGACAGACTGGAAGCGGCTCAATGCCGAAGCGGCCAAGCCTACGGCCAAACGTGCCGCTGGCTTCGTTCCGCAGGTCAGCGCTCCCGGCAAAACCGAAGAGGTGGCGCCGCGACGTAACAAACTTGTCGTCCCACTCATCGCGGCTGCGGTTGTCGTGCTCGGCGTCGTTGGATTCGAAGTCTGGCATCACGGGCAAGAGGCCAAGCAGGCTGCTCCGCAGATCGTCGTTCAGCATGTCCCAACGCCAGGTCCGGCTGCGGCTCCCACGGGCACGCTGCTCATCCAGGGCAGCGCAGACAAGGGTAGCGCCGATAACGTCGAGGTTTTCGTGGATGGCGTGCTCAAGGGATTCACTCTCGGCGATGGTACGCTGAAGCTCCCGCTCGATCCTGGCAAGCATTCGATCCGGCTCGTGAAGGGTGGATACGCCGAGATTCCCAACTCCTCCGTCACCATCACAGCGAACAATCAGGCGACGATGCCCTTCAAGCTCACGGCATCGGCCACTGCGCCGCCGCCGGAGCCAGTCGCCTTCATGAGCATCCAATCCACACCCGGCGCCACCATCACCATCGATAACGCGCCGCAGGGCACAACGGATGCGCGCGGCAATCTCGTAGTGCAGGTAAAGCCGGGTTCACGTGCGCTTGGCATCACGCTGAGCGGTTATCAGCCGTACGCGCAGACCTTCAATCTGAAGAACGGTGAGCACAACAACATAGTTGCGATGTTGAATCAGATTCCGCGGCCTGCGGCTCCCACGCCCGCGCCTGTGCAGCCAGTCCAGGCACTCTTCTCTGCCTCCGTTACCACGATTCAGCAGGGCCAGTCCGCCACTTTAAGCTGGCAGACGGCCAATGCATCCGACGTCTCGATCGATAACGGTGTCGGCGAGGTGAGCGCGAACGGCCAAAAGGAAGTGAGCCCCGCGAGCAGCACGACGTATCAGCTCACCGCTCACGGAAACGGTGGCACGCAGCAGCGGTCGATCACCATCAACGTCACGCCGAAGGTCGTCGCAGCGCAGCCTGCCGCTCCGGCTCCAGCCGCACCGCAGCCCGTCGATCCATCCACCCTCATTCAACAGGCGATCAATGGCTTCGACGCCGCCTACAATGCGCATGATGTTGCGCGCATGCAGGCAGCATGGACGGGCCTGAAGCCCGCGCAGGCCAAAGCCTTCCAGAGCTTCTTCAAGGATCAACCGACCAGCAAGGTCTCCGACGCCTGCTCGCCTTCTGATCTGAGTGTCTCGGGCGATACAGCAAGCTGGACCTGCAACGAGACCTCGACCTTTGAGTCCGGCGGCAGAACGCAGTCTCACTCGCAGAGTATTCGCTTCACCTTCGCGAAACACGGCAGCGCCTGGACCATCGTCGACCGCCGCTAAACACGTCTCGCAAAGCCTCGTCATCGTACCGAATTTTGATCCGGCAAAAACCGCGAACAGGCCCTGTTTCCGCGGCTTTGGGGCGTTTTGTATGCGCTTGATGAGCGGCCCTTTTCTGTCTAATGGGTCCTTAATTTGTTGCTTGACCTTTCTCTTGGTTCGCCCTAAGATGATTCAGGTTTCGCTATAGCATTTTTGAAATGGTGTAAGGTGAGCCCGTTGCCCTTGCGCCGACGCGCCTATCTTCCCCAGCGTCAATCTTCGCATTGGGAATGAACGCGGCGGCTCTGTGCATACGAGACCGCCCTGCAGTGTCTCGAAAAATGCCGTAATTACAGCTAAGTTGAATGCACTCCGTTTGACAGGCCCTGCTGCCTCTTTGGGGTAAAGGTTGCAGATTTACCTGAAACACGATTTCGTCTTGATTCTTTTCGCGCCGTCGGCAGGATCGCATCACCGACACTCAACGGGGTTCCTGACAGTTTGATCTGTTTCTCTTCTCCGCGGTGAGCGCATCGCACACCGTCTCGTTACGGCCGATTGACGGCGGTCATATTCCGAAGGGTCCGTCAATGGCTGATCTTCCTGTCCGTCTCCCTTCGGAGCCTGAAAAATTTTGCTGTTCCGGAGAACTCTCATGGTGCGACGAGTGAATCTTCTTCCGTCGACTCGGCTCCTTTGGACTGCGTTTTGCGTCGTGTTCACGGGCACATCGCTCAGCGCGCAATCCAATGCCTCCCTCCGTCTGGGGCCGATCGCGCGATCTCCCTTCCTCGTGGCACCTTCGTTTTCCTTGTCGGCGGCGCCCACCAGCGTTGCTGCTGGCGACTTGAACGGCGATGGCCATCTCGACCTGGTGCTCACCAAAAAGAACTCGGGCAAGGTGACCGTTCTACTTGGCGATGGCAAAGGCGGCGTCAGCACAGGCGTCGATTATCCCGCCGCTACACAGGCTGGCAACGCGCTCGTTGCCGATCTCAATGGAGACGGCAAGCTCGATGTCGCCGTTACTGACGCGGCTGGCGCCGTTGATGTGCTTTTCGGCAATGGCGATGGCACGCTCGGCACAGCGGCTTCCTATGCAGCACAGACCACACCCGCCGCTTTCGCGGTGGGTAACTTCGCCGGCAAAGGCAAAATCGATCTCGCCGTCGCCGGTGCGAATGGCCTCTCTGTGCTGGTCAACGACGGAACGGGCCACTTCACCGCTGCCGGTTCACTTCCGCTCGCCGTTCAGCCGCATGCGCTCACCGCGGCTGACCTCAGAGCTACCGGTCATGATGATCTCGTGCTCGCCAACCAGGACGGCAGCATCACTGTTCTGCTCGGCGACGGCTCGGGCAACTTCCGCGCGCAGTCCGCTTTGAGCGTCGCTGCAGGCTCGCTCTCCGCCATCGTCTCGGGAGATTTCAACGCAGACGGCAAGCGCGATCTCGCTGTCGCTGTCACAGGTTCCAATGCAATTGCCGTCCTGCTTGGCCATGGAGACGGCAGCTTTGCGCCCGCAGTTTCGTATGCGGTAGGCAACAGCCCGGCCGCTCTGGTCACCGCCGATTTGCGCAGCAATGGCGTCACCGATCTGGTCAGCGTGAACCAGACGGCCAACACCTTCAGCGTGCTGCTCGGCAATGGCGACGGTACCTTCCATTCGTCCAGTGAATTTGTCTCCGGCAACACGCCGATCGGCCTTGCCGCAGGCGACTTCAACAACGACGGTCATGCGGACGTCGCAATTGTGAACAACGTCGATGCCACTGTCGCCGTGCCGCTTGGTCGCGGCGATGGCAGTTTTGCCGCCTCGCGCGTCTATCGCGCCGATCTCGAGCGCAAGGCCATTGCCAGCGGGGACCTGAACGGCGATGGTCATCCCGATTTGGTGGTCACAAACTTCTGCGGCAGCGATGCCTCCTGCGCCAGCAACGGCAGCGCGACGGTGTTTCTCGCCACCAGCAGCGGCGCGTATGAGGCCGCGTCCTCGCTCACGCTCGGCAACGGTCCCATCGCTGTGGCGCTCGCCGATCTGAACGGCGACAAAAAACTCGATCTGCTGGCACTCAATCAGATCGACAAGTCCATGATGGTGATGCTGGGCAACGGCGATGGCACCTTCGGCGCGCCGCAGCTCTACTCGCTCTCCGCGAGCCCGCGCGCGCTCTACGTCGGCGACTTCAACGGCGACGGCAAAGCCGATCTCGCCATCGCCGCTGACTGCGGCCAGAGCACCTGCTCGCAGCCCGGCAATCTCGATATCTGGCTCGGCCACGGCGACGGCAGCCTCGCCGATTCGGCCAGCTACACCGTCGGCTATGCCCCAGTCTCCATCGCCGCCGCCGACCTGCGCGGCACCGGCCATCTTGATCTTGTCGTCGCCAACAGCTGCGGTGATTCCGGCGCCTGCACCGGTGATGGCACCGGCACACTGCTCGCGAACGATGGCGCTGGCAGGTTCACGCAGATGAGCGAGATCGATCTCGGCCTTGCGCCTTCGTCGATCGCCCTCGGCAATCTGAGCGGAACGGGCCTCGATCTCGCCGTCGCGCAGCGCAGCAACAATCAGATCGCCGTCTTGCACTCCAACGGCAATGGCACCTTTGGCGCGCCCACAACGTATTCCGTGGGCAGCGCACCCTCCGCGCTCACCATCGCCGATCTCAATGGTGACGGCCTGCAGGATGTCGCGGTCGCCAACTTCCAATCTTCGACCGTCAGTGTTCTCTACGGAACCGGCGCCGGCACACTGCGCTCGACAACAACCTATCCCGTGAGCGCCGGCCCCGACGCCCTCGTCGCCGTCACGCCGCTCAGCGGCACCATGTCCTCTCTCGTCACCGCCAACGGTGACACCGGCTCCACGCCCATGGGCAACGGCATCACGGCGTTGGGCGGGACAGGCGGCACAACACCCTCGACAACAACAATTACATCAACGGCAAATACGTCGATTGTAGACACCCAAGTTGCGATCGCTGCAAGCGTGTCTGGTACTGGGGGGCCTCCGACAGGGAGCGTGGTGTTTGCGATTGATGCCAGCGGAACCGGGGCTGGCCCATTCACCTATCTCGCTGACTGCGGCGGAGCAGCTGGTCTGCCTCTGAGCGGCGGAAGCGTGACGTGTAACACTCAGTTACTGCCCGCAGGCATCGACAATATCCAGGCCCAATACTTCGGCGATGCGACCTTCGCAACAAGTGCCTCTGCAGACCAGGCGCAGACCATCACTGCGGCAGGTACAACCACAACCGTTTCGCCGACGACGGCTTCCACCTACGGTCAAGCCGTGACCTTGACCGCCACGGTTGCACCCACATCGACCATCACCGTCACATCGAACGATATTGTTGCATTCACCGGAACCATGGCGTTCTTCTACGACAATGGCGGCGGGCCTACTTTCATCGCCGGTTGCAGCAACGTGGCAGTCACAAATAATGCTGCCGCTGAAAATGCGACGGCCACCTGCACCACGTCTTCTCTGACAGTCGGTGCTAATTCGATCACCGCGCAGTACAACACGGGCGATCCCAACTACAACACCAGCACCAGCGCTGCGGTTACGCAGACGGTCAATCAGGCTAGCACGACGACAACGCTGGCCGCAGCGCCCAGCAGTGCATTCGTGGCACTCAACACGAATGTGACCTTCACAGCCACCATCAATTTGCCTTCGGGCGCTACCGCAGCCCCCACGGGCAGCGTTACTTTCACAGACAATGGAAACGCGCTTTCGAGCTGCGGAGCCCTGTCCTCATCTGCACCCTACACTGCCGCCTGCTCCACTTCAACCCTCGCAGGCGGTAGCCACTCGATCGTGGCTACTTACAGCGGCGACGCGAACTATACCGCCAGCGGCGGGAGCGTGAGCCTGACAGTGATTCCAGGCAGCACCACCACCGTGGTGACTCCGTCCGCGAATCCTTCCAATGTCGGCCAACAGGTGACCTTCACGGCCACCGTCAGTCCGACGGTCGGCACCTTTGCACCCACCGGCACGGTCAGCTTCCAGAACAACGGGGTCACAATCACAGCCTGCAGTACTGTGGGTCTCTCTTCGGCCACCGCTACCTGCACCATTCCGTTCACAGCTGCCACTGCCTCAGCCACCATCAAAGCTACGTACTCTGGAGATTCGAATTACAACCCCAGCAACGGCAGCGTAAATCAGGTGGTAAACGCGGGTTCTACCACTACAACACTGGCCTCATCGCCGAACCCCTCCAACGTCGGCCAGCAGGTCGTCTTTACGGCCACCATTGCTCTGCCCTCGGGCGCCACTGTCGCGCCCGGCGGCACGGTTAATTTCACCAACAACGGCACCACGATTTCCGGCTGCGGCACAGCGACTATCTCCGCGACATCGCCCTATACAGCGACATGCACTACCTCGTTCACGGCTGTCGGCAGCGCGGGCGCGAACACGATCGCTGCGGTCTACTCAGGAGATCCGAATTACGCCACCAGCACCAGCTTAAGCGTGGGCCAGACTGTGAATCAGTCCGCGACCTCGGTCCTGCTCGCGGCGAATCCAACGAACCCGACGCTGAACCAGCAGGTAGTCTTCACCGCGACGGTGATGATTCCCTCCGGAGCCACAACCGCGCCCACAGGAACAGTCACATTCACAGACGACAACACGCCCATTGCAGCCTGCGGCACCAATGGCGTCGTGACCGTCGCCGCCTCAACCGCAACCTGCACCGTTGCTTCACTCACCGCCACAGGTCACACGATCGTCGCAACCTATTCCGGCGACTCGAACTACCTGACCAGCTTCGGTAACCTGGGTATATCGCTGAACGGACTCTCGACCACAACCACCATCAGCGCCGCTCCAAATCCATCCACGGTAAACCAGGCAGTCACCTTCACCGTAAATGTTCAAGGCAGCACGACAGTCCAGTTGACCGGAACGGCGATTGTCATTGCAGACGGCACGATTGATCTCGGCCGGTGCGCGCCAACATGGGATTCGGGTACCGGACTCGCGACTTGCACGGTTACGAGTTCCACTCTGGGCAAGGGTACACACTCCATTACGGCCAGTTACTCCGGAGATGCGAATTACAACTCAAGCAGCACGGGTACGCCCGTACTGCAGCAAACCGTGAGCGCTGAGACTACGACGCTCACCCTCAGCGCATTGCCCAGTTCGCCCACAGTCAATCAGCCCGTCACCTTCACTGCGACCATCGGATTCACCTCAGGAAGCACACCGCTCACTGGCTCGGTCGCGTTCACTGATAGCGTTACGAACTCCGCCATTCCCGGTTGCACTGCGCAGGCCATCGATGCCGCCACGGGCATGTCCACCTGCACCACATCGACGCTGGCCGTGGGTACCCACACCATCACGGCAACATATTCGGATAGCTCGGGCAATTTCTCGGGCAGCTCCAACACTCTTACGCAGACCATCTCGTCCGCGACAATCTCCATGAACCTCTCAACTTCCCCCACTTCCCCCACCTCCGGCACCGTCAACCAGGCGACGCCGATCACCTTCGACGCTGTCATCAGCGCGCCCTCCGGAACGACGAGCCTCACCGGGAAAGTAGCCTTTACCGACAACGGAACAACCATCGCAGCCTGCTCCGCAGTAGCGCCCTCGGCCGACGGCACATCGGGCAGCAACTCGCTTTGGCTGGCTGCATGCTCTGATTCAGCGCTCACCGCGGCTGGTTCGCCGCATACCATCGCCGCCAGCTATACCGGCGATACGAACTTCGGCAACACCAGCGCCACACTAGGAAGCGCGATAACGATCGCGCCGGCGACAACCAGCATCGCGGTCACAGCGGCGCCGAACCCGTCTTCGTTCAATCAGTCGGTCACCTTCACGAGTACGCTTTCCGCTCCTTCCGGCGGCGTTGCCCTTGCGGGCAAGGTCAGCATCACGGATACACCCCAGGGTGGCCTCGCAACAGCGATTAACGGTTGCCCCGCAACCACTCCCCCGGCGAACGGCGTGGTCACGTGCTCGTACTCCGGACTCGCCATCGGTTCCCACACCATTACGGTGGCCTACAGCGGGGATCCGAACTTCAGTTCGAGTTCGAACGGCAGCGCCCCCCTCACGCAAATCGTCGCCGCAGCCACGACCGCGACTACGCTCACCGCCAATCCCACCAGCGCAACCTTCAATACTCCGGTCACCTTCACGGCCACCGTGGCCACCGTACCCGTGACTGCCAAGGGGAGTACCGCCTTCTCCGGAAGCATGGCCTTCACGGACAATGGCACTGCGATCCCTACCTGCGCGTCGGTCCCGGTGAACGGAACTACCGGAGTCGCCACATGCGTCACATCCACTCTGCCTGCCGGCGCCGACACGATCATCGCCACCTACAGCGGCGACAGCAACTTTGGCAACAGCGCGGCTTCGCTTACCGAGCAAGTCACCGCGGCTTCCGCGACGATCATCCTCACACCGGCAACGCCGGCGCCCATTCTCGCCGTCAATCCGAACGGCACGAACGATTCGGTCACCTTTACCGCCTCCATCTTCCCCGCCTACTCGGGCACGGTGGCGCTCAGCGGCACAATGGTCTTCAACGACACCATCACCAGCAACGGCACCACCAGCAGCGCGGCGATCTGCAGGGTGGCGCCCAGTGCAGCCGGCGTCGCCGTTTGCTCGTGCCCCTCGGCTTCGTGCACGCTGCCCTCCGGGCAAAACACTATCACCGCTTCCTACACGGGCGACTCCAATCTGACACCCGCGCCGAGCGCTGCAGTCAGCCAACTGGTCGAGGACTACTCGCTCGTCGTTTCCAGCGCGCCCCCGGTTGCAGTCACACAGGGATTCACCACCAGCAACGATCTGTTCTCCTCGCAAACCATCAGCGTCTCGCCGACCTCCATCTCCGGCTTCACCACGGCCAGCGGCCAGCCTCTGAGTCTGAAGTGCACCGTAGCCGCGGTTGCGCCCGCAACCGGAGCCACCGCACCTCTGTGCACGCTGGGCGCCTCCACGGTGACTGTGGCGGCGAGCGGCACTCCTGAACCCACCGTCGGCATCGTCATCGACGCCACCAAGGCAACGGCTGGCACCTACAGCGCCACCCTCAATGCTACGGATCCAACCACCGGTCTGGCCCGCGCATCGACGCCGTTCAGCATCATCGTGCGCAGCGTGGCGGGCCCGCTGACGCTGGTCTCCGGCGCCACCACCGGCAATACGGCGACTGTCTCGTTCCTGCTGCCCGCGAGCGTGAGTCTCTCGCAGATCGCCTGTGTGAATGTTGCCGGGCCAAATCTCAGCTCCATGGTTGCTCCGTCTGCCCTCTCCATTGGCTGCAGCTTCAACCCGACTACCATCGCTGCTGCGGCGTCACAACAGAGCGGGAACACATCTGTGACCATCAGCACGGGCACCACAACTTCCGGACTGGCGCGGCACATCGACCTCCTCTTCGCGGGCTTGCTCGGCATTCCGTTCTTCGGTCTGTTCGGACTACTACGTGGCCGCAGGTCGATCGGGGCTGTTCTGCTGCGGCTCATCGCCATCGCCGCCATCGGCTTTGCCGCCTTCCAGACAATGGGCTGCGGAGGCTCCTTCCATCGCTCCACGGTGACAGGCGGCGGGCAAACGCCTCCGGGCGCCTATGACGTGCTCATCACCGGCACAGGCAGCGACGGCAATACGTACCAGGCAGTGCTCAGCTTGAACGTCACTCTTTAATTGGATAAAACAGGCCCCCGGGGCCAGCGACCCCGAGTGCCCCGGAAACTTCAGCTTTTCTTGTCGAGGTAGAACGATGAAACGACACATTCTGCAGCTGTTGCTGCTCGCCAGCCTCTCTAGCGTGACAGCAATGGGGCAAATCAATTGCGTCTCTGGCGCCGCTGCGCAAAAGCTAGTCTGCGAGTTCCCGTTCGCGACAGGTCTGTTCCGGAACGATTCCGCACTCGGCGTGGGGAGCGGAACATCGGGCGCTACTCTCAACGCACAGCAGCTGGCGAGCAGCATTAACATCGGTATTGCCACGCAGGTTAGCCAGTTGCCTCTGGCCAGCGCTTCGGCAGGCACAGTGGAGGTCTACAAGGCCGGCGTCCCTGAGACCTTCAACAATCTCGGCCCCATCCTCACGGACCGTGCTCAGACCGTAGGCCGGCACAGATTGTTTCTCGGCTTCACCGCCAGCCAGTTCGTCTTTACCGATATTGATGGAACTTCACTCGACACCCTGCCCTTCTCTTATGCGGCCACGGCCCTCAACCCGAGCACGGGGGCGGTGCTCAGCACCACTTACACTACCGAATCCACAAAGCTCCAGTTCAAGATCGATCAGTTCATTGGTGTGGCCACGTACGGTGTCAGCAATCGTATCGACGTGTCGGTTGTCGTCCCCACGGAGTACGTCTCTCTCGGCGCTACCACCTACAATTCGCAGTCCTATATCGTGAACGCCAACAACGTCCTCGTCTTCGGCCCCTACTCCAACCCGCAGACCTACACCTCCGGAACCGCCAGCGGCCTGGGCGACATTACCGTCAATGGCAAGGGCGAGCTGTGGACCGGCGAGCACGCGACGGTCTCGGCGGCCATGAACGTCCGTGTTCCCAGCGGCGATGACCTGAACTATTTAGGTTCGGGCGCGTGGGGCTTTAACCCGTACATCATCTATTCCTACCTGGGCAAGGTATCGCCGCACGCGAAGCTCGGTTACCAGTGGAACACCTCAACGGAGCTCAACAATCCCACCTTCACCTCCGGTGGAAACCTGAGCCTGCCTGGCGGCATGCAATATGACGTGGGCGCCGATTGGGCTGTGGCAAAGCGCCTCACCGTTGCAGCCGATCTTCTGGGCAACCAGTTTCTGAACACGCCGCGCTTGATCAGTACGAAAACGACCATCACCGGATTACCCACGCCGCTAGCCACCAGCATCGCAGGCAACTCCACTTACTCTCTCAACAATGCAAGCGCCGGATTGAAGATCGCGGCATACCGCGACCTGGTTCTCTCCGGCAACGTCCTCTTCCAGATCAATGACAATGGATTGCGCAGCCGTCCTACTCCCCTGGTCGGTATCTCCTATAAATTCTGACCGACTGCGTTTTGATCGACGAAATCCGCTTCTTGGCCTTCCCAGTCCGGCGCTCCAATGCGCCGGATTTCTGTTTTCAGGGGCAATCTGTGCAGATCATGACCTGAAAAATCCCTCGTCAATCCTGATGCAACGGGGTTCGCCAGGTTTTGCCGCCGCCCGGCCCAATGTTACAAACATGTTAAAATCGAATTTCAGGTCAGGATTTCGCCGAAAACGCCTACCATCCAATCCACATGATCCTCTACCTCATGCGTCATGCGAATGCCGGAGTTTATCGCGGCAATCCTGCCCTCGATGCCAAGCGCGGCCTCGTGAAAGAAGGAAAAGAGCAGTGCATGCTAATGGCACGGGTGCTGGGCTCCTTGAAGGTGCAGATTGACGTCATCGTCTCCAGCCCGCTCAAGCGGGCCTTGCAGACTGCGCAACTGATCGGCACCGAGCTAGGCTACGACGCCAAGGTCGAAATCAGCCCGGCGCTGGCGCCGAATGCCACTTACGCCGACTTTCAGGCGCTGATGGCCAACTATGCCGGGCATGAAGGCGTGCTGGCCGTCGGCCACAATCCCAATGTCTTTCAGTTTCTCGGGCGCATGATTACCGGCAATGGCGGAGCCGCCATTCGCATGCGGAAGGGCTCGATCGCCCGCGTCGATATGGACCGCCATCCACCCCGGCTGCAGTGGCTCATCGATACGCGCACGGCGCGGCTGATCTACGCCAGTGTCACAAAGAGCTCCCGCCCGAAGACCTCGCGGAAGTAGCCGGCCTCTTTGCGTAACGACCACAACTCCAGCTCTGCTCCCGTCCGGCCCGGCTCCAGTTCCAGGTAAACCCGCTTCGGATACACCTTCACGGCAAACCGCAGCACGTCCGAAGCGCGGTCCTGATTGAGCGCCTCCGCCAGCCGCAGCAACACCACTGCCCGGTGTACATTCTTGTGCTCGTCGGCGGGGATGTTGCGCAGCGCACGATCGCCCGGCTGCGGACGGCTCTTGCCGAGGTAACGCGCAATGGCCGAGACAATCGTCCGTTGCAGTTGCGTGTAGCCGTAGATCTCTGAGCTCGAAATAATGTACTGCGTGTGCCGGTGATGCCCCTGGTGGTTGATGAACTTGCCCGTCTCGCGCAGAATCGCCGCAGCCGCTATCCAGCTCTCATATTCCGGTGTCAGCTGATGCAGCGTTTTAAGTTCGCGAAAGAGCTGCAGCGCGTGGGTGCGTACCGGTTCGGCCTGTCGCGGGTCCACGCCATAGCGCCGTGCCGTCGCCAGAACGCTCTCCCACCGCTCATGTTCGAACTCGCGATGCGCCTGGGTGCGCGCATCCTGCGCGGCCAGCATCTGCGCCAAAATGCCATCGCGTAAACCGAGCGGTGAATAGCGAAAGCCGGCGAGGCCGAAGCTCTCGAACAGCTCGGCGTACACCTGCGCTCCGGCAACAATGATCTCTGCGCGGCGCGGGCCGATGCCGGGCACTGCCTCGCGCTCAGGCAGCGTCATCTTGGCCAGCTTGCCCGCCAGTTTGCGCACTGCTTTGGCTGGAACGAGTTCTCCTGCCAGGGATTTAGCCGACTTGCCGGATCGCTGACTCGCGGGCTTGCCATTCTTGCAAGCTTCGGCCAGCGCCGCCGCCGTTCCTGAAGTGGCAATCACCAGCGGCACGCGGCCGGGCTGAATTCTGCGGTGCGCGCGGCGCAGCTCTCGCGCAACCAACTGCCGCATGCGCGTCAACCCCTCCACTGGCGCTGGGTCGGCGGTAAGGAACTGCTCGGTCAAGCGCACAGCGCCCAACGGCAGGCTGATTGTCTCCTTGATTCGCTTGTGCTCAGAGAGCGTGATCTCGCAGCTGCCACCGCCCAGATCGAGCAGCAGCACTTTTCCGCCCGCGCCCGGCTCTCCGCTGATCACGCCCATGTGAATCAGGCGTCCTTCTTCCAGGCCGGAGATGATCTCCATATTCCAGCCTGTCTCCGCCTTCACCCACGCCTGGAAGGCCTGCGCATTGCGTGCATCCCGCATGGCTGCCGTAGCCACTACGCGGATCTGATCCACGCCATGCGCCTGCACCACACGCTGAAACCGCTTGAGAGCCCGCAGCGTGGCGGCCATCGCGTCCGGCGAAACCAGTCCTGATTCAAAAACACTTGCGCCCAGCCGTGTCACTTCACGGTCCTCGGCCAGCGTCTTCAGACGATACGCGGCGACCTTGGCAATCTTCAATCTGCAGGAGTTCGAACCGATATCAATCGCAGCAAATGTGGGCATAAAACTCGAATGAAGGCTCCGATAGGAAAAAGAAAGGTCCCTCGCCAAGATACACGACTGCGCTGGTTTACGGGCACATCGATCTCCACAGCGTCTCCGTATGCCGGCTGTAGCAACAATTCGGCTGGTATCCTTAAAGTAATGGCCACTTCCACGATGACCAATGACGCGAACGCACTCTATCGCCCGCAGCAAGCGCCTTCTGCGCTGGCTTCGTGGCTGTTGATGGCGGCTGTCCTGCTTGCCATCTATGTTGCCTCTCTCTTCACGCCGCCGCTGCTCGACGATGTGGACGCGGCGCATGCGCAGGCCGCACAATACATTGCCGAGACGGGCGACTGGGTTTCGCCGCGCATCAACGATATCCGTTACATTGAAAAGCCGCCGCTACCCTATTGGATCATCGCTGCGCTCTATCGCGTGACTGGAACCGAGAATGCCTTCACCACGCACCTGCCCAATGCGCTGTCGATGCTGGGCTTGGCTTGGCTCTCGTGGTTGTGGGCGAGCCGCGCGTGGGGAGCGCGTGCCGGCCTCTATGCAGGTCTTGGTGTACTCACGTCGATCGGTCCGTTTCTCTTTACTCGCTTCATCATCCCAGAATCGACGCTTGCCTTCTTTCTGTTGCTCGCGCTCTATTGCCTGCTCACCGGCCTCGAATCGAGCCGGCCTGCGCGTATCTATTGGATGTGGGCCTCCATTGCGCTCGCGCTCCTCACCAAAGGACTCATCGCGCCGGTCTTCTTTTTTGGCGCGGCCATTCCGTATCTGCTACTCACCGGCCAGTGGCGCCGCTGGCGCGCTCTCAAGCCTCTGACCGGCTTTCTGCTCTTTTTCGCGATTGCCGCCCCCTGGCACATTCTTTGCGGCCTGCACAATCCGGATCAGGGCCATCCCGTCGGCAACCACCCGACGATCGGCAATGTCCACGGCTTCTTCTATTTCTACTTCATCAATGAACACGTGCTGCGCTTCTTCAACATGCGCTACCCGCACGACTACAACAAGCTGCCCGCCCTCTGGTACTGGGTGCTGCATCTGGTGTGGCTCTTTCCCTGGAGCCTCTTTCTGCCAGCCGTGGTTGTCGCCGCATGGAAGACTCGCCATAGCTGGCTGCAGCATCTGCGTCAGGACGCGGGCCAGACAGTCGATTTCTATCTCGACAATGCCCTGCGCGAAGATGTAGCCACTTATGTTCTCCGGCTCAAGTTTCGCGTGCGCACCATCTGGCTGTTGAGCCTGTTCACGGCGTTCACGCTGCTCTTCTTCTCTCTCTCGACCAATCAGGAGTACTACACCTTTCCTGCGTGGCCTCCGCTGTTCATTCTCATCGCGGGCGTGATGGCCGGCATTGAAGAGAAGCGTGGCTTCAACGGCGACAAGCCTCTGCTTTCAACCACGTGGCTCACCAGCGCGCAAGCAATCTTCGCCCTCATCGGCCTACTCTCTGCGGCGGCTCTCGGCTGGGGCCTATGGCAGGCGCGCAATCTGCCGTATGTGGCCGACATCGGTACGCTGCTTGCTCATCGGGGCGTCGGCGACTATACGCTCTCAATGTCGCACCTCTTTGATCTCACCGGCCCTTCTTTTGCCGCTCTACGCCTGCCTGCGGCACTGGCCGCCATCGCTCTGCTCATCGGTCCTGCGACTGGCTGGCTTCTGCGCATCAAAGGCAAGCACATGGCTGCGACCGTCAGTGTCGCCCTCACGCTGACTGTCTTCTTTATTGGCGCGCATATCGCCTTTGATCGCTTTGAACCGATGCTTAGCTCGAAGCCAATGGCCGACACAATCATGAAGGACGGCACGCCTGCCGACACCGTAGTCATCTACGGAGAGCAGTCTTCTGCCTCTTCCATCATCTTCTACACACGCAGCTTCTTTCACAGCCGGCCGGCACTACTGGTAGTGCCGCGCTGCGGCCAGCATGGCGAAGGCACCACACTGCTGTGGGGCTCCTGCTATCCTGACGCGCCCAACATCTTTCTCAACCAGGATCAGCTTGCCGCCATGTGGGGAACAGGCGAGCGCAAATGGCTCTTTGCAGAGGACAAAGACCGCTCGAAAGTTGAGCAACTGTTAGCGGGTCGCCTCTATCCTGCTCAAACCCTCGCCGACAAAGAACTCTGGACCGACCGGCCTATTACAAAATAGCCGCCTCTCACGGTCGAAACGGGTAGGCCGCCCAGCGCGCGATTACCGCTTCTACATCTTGGCGGCCTACGACGCTTGGTGGAGTGCTCTCGGGATATTTCTCGCGCAGAACGCGCAGGTTTTCTCTTTCCTTCTTTTCTTCTTCCGAATAAAACCTGGCTTTCTCGAATTCATGATTAAGGATTGCTGATTCTGCACGGTGCGCGATGAAATGAATCCGCTTTTGCACTTCGGTGATCTCCTCTGGTTGAATACCCTGCCGCAGCTTGACCCGCGCAGCCGCCGCATCCAGCAAGTCGAGCGCCTTGCCGGGAAGCACGCGCTGTGGGAAGTATCGGCCTTCCAACTGCACCGCCGCCTGAAGCGCCTCTTCGGAGTAACTCACCTCGTGCAGCTTCTCGTAGCGAACCTTGTGCGCCTCCAGGACCTTCAGCGTATCCTCCTCGCCGAGAGGCCGGACGTAAACAGGATGAAAGCTGTCATCGAGCCAGGGAGTCATGCGTATGCACTCCTCATAGTCGCTCGGCGTGCTCGTCGCAATGCACTGCACCTTCCCCTGTAAGGGCGAAGACTTGAGGATTCCCGTTGCGTTCGTCAGCCCGAAGAACTCTGAAGTCGGCGATAGCAGCGAGCGCAATTCGCCAATAAAGAAGATGGCGGAACCGGCGCTCTCTCCAATTGCTTTCATCGCGAGATTCAGTTGTTCCCGTGACTGTTCTTTTGCCAACCTGCGAGCGCGCTGCACATCGAAGACAAAGATCCGCTTTTCGGCGAGAAAGGGCGGGACGGCTCCATCGGCGATGCGTTGTGCCAGCGCCTCCACAATCGCCGCTTTTCCGGCGCCACGTTCTCCTATCAGTAGAGGGTTCGCTCGGCGTCGATAACCTAGCACCTCAATGATTCCCTCGAGCTCTTCGCCCCGGCCAACGGCTGCGGTCAGCTCGCCGTCCATTGCGGCCTGCGTCAGATCGCGGCTGAACTCAACGGGCGAAGCGTCACCAAGCTCCGGCCCCCGGCCTTCAGCCATCACCCGCGCCAGCTCTTCGCGCACGCTCTCCAGCTTCACCCCGCGTTCCTTTAACAGCTCGGCGGCAAAACATTTCTCCTCGCGCAGCAAGCCCAGCAGCAAATGTTCCGTGCCGATATGTTTGTGCCCTAACCGCTCTGCCTCTTCTGCCGCGTAAGCCAAAACCCGCTTCCCTTCATTCGAAAGCGGCAGGTCTACACTGGTCGAGACCTTTTCGCGGATCTCGGTATGCTCCGCAATCTGCTTCCGGATCGATTCCACCGAAGCATGCGAGCGCAGAATGCGGTTGGTGAGCGCCTTGTCCTCACGCAACAATCCCAGAAGCAGATGCTCCGTTTCGATAAAGGGCTGACCAAACTGGCTGGCCTCATAGCGCGCGAAGAAGATCACACGACGGGACTTTTCTGTGTATCTCTCGAACATTGGCAGGTACTCCCCAAAACGCTCTCCAGGTACTCCCCAAAACGCTCTCGATGATCGGCAGTGTAAAGCAAGTCTACCGCGCCGCCCGCATCTTGCCGCCCGCCAACAACTCGTATACATGCCCGCGCCACAACACGCGCCGGCCGCAGTAACTTGCTGCCCAGAATCCAAATCCCATCAGATCGCGTACGGGATACAGCGCCAGCAGTCCGAACCAGCTTGCATCGCACACCACCAAGCCGCCCACTGCAATAGCCAGCGCCCACCGCGTCATCACCGCCCAGGCAAACAGCGCAAGACCCAACCAGGGATGCCCCATCCATGCAGCCGCAATCCATCCAAGAATCCCGAACGGCATGCTGAACGTTAGCGCCGTGCCGAAATGCCCCTTTGGCCGCGAGAAACGTGTCGACTTCATCCAGCGCACCTGATGCTTCATCGAATCCAGAAAATCCGAGTGCAGCACCACGTGGTCGATCGCGTGATGGCTCAGCACCACCTCCTGGCCGAGCTTGAAGACCTCATTCCCAAGAACAAAATCGTCGGCGCAGTAATCAGCCGTGACGCGAAAGCCACCGATGCGGCGGATCGCCTCGCGCCGAAAGGCCATCGTCGGCCCAAGAACAAATTGCATCCCCTCCAGTTTGCGGGCCACGAGCACGCCGGCTGTCATCTCCACACTCATGCCCACAGCCTCAAGCCGTGCCCATAGCCCTCCTTCAGCCGCGACGCCTCGATACGGGCAGCACATCGCGCCTACCTTTTCATCGGCAAACGGCAGTGCCACCGCGCGCAGATAATCGGGCGTCACGCGCACATCGCTGTCGCTGATCACCAGAATTCCGTGCGCAGCTTCAGCCTCCATCAACTCCATCGACGCTGTCTTCGCATTGATGTATTTCGGTTCGCCGGTGGTGAGGAATTTCACCGGAATCTGCGGATAACGCGCAGCCACACGCTGTGCGGTCTCCAGACCCGCATCGTCTAGCTGGCGTGCACAAAAGAGAATTTCGTAACGGGGATAATCCTGCTGAAAGAATGTCTCTAAATTCGCCTCAAGCCCAGGCTCCGCGCCGTGCACAGGCTTGAACACCGTAAGCGGAGGCGTAAACCCCGGCCGCTTCAGCATCTCGGCCAATGCTGTGCGCCGTTCGCGCAGATAGCCCGGTACGGCCGCCAGCACCATGCCGGCAAACACCGTGGAAGTCACCAGCCCCAGCAGAGCCAGCCCTAGAATTGCGTAGGACATGCAGGTTTAAGAATACCCGGATGGAATGAGCGCGGCATCGGAGATTTTAGAGAGCAGAACAGAATCTAGCATCGAGAGCTAGCTCGAAACTGAGTGCCCAGCTTCGCCGCGCTCTTGCTTTTGCGGCTAAGCTGGGAAGCTACAAACCGAATTTGTCAACCATAGACAAGCACATCGATCCGCGCCCCATCCTCTCGCGTTCTTTGCGAAAGGGTGGGTAAGCACAAACCTAACTCCGCTCTGCCGGCTTGCGGGCTGCATCGCGCACCATTGGCCGGCGAATGGGCACAATCGCACCTGTAGAGTTGGGCGCAGCCTGGTTGAATCGCGTCAGCATCTCCGAACGCACGTACTCCACAAAGCTCTGCATCTGCCGGTTCATCTCTTCCATGCGCTCGCGCATCTGCAGAATGATGGCGATGCCGGCGATGTTCACGCCCAGGTCGCGCGCCAGGTTGAGAATGAACTCCAGCCGCTCCAGATCCTCATCCGTATAGAGCCGCGTGTTGCCTTCGGTGCGCGATGGCTTCAGCAACCCCTCGCGCTCGTAAAGCCGCAGCGTCTGCGGATGGATCTCGTACATCTCGGCCACCGCCGAGATCATATACGCGCCCTTGGATTTGCGTTTCGCACTCATCGTTCGTCATCCCGCTCCAGATGAACTTTCCGCAGCGCAACCAGTCCCTACGTCCCTAGTCCCTCAGTCCCTGCTTCTCTCACAGCTTCTCAAACAGCGCCGCCCGCGGGTCCTGTGGATTGAGCTTCGCCAACTCGCGCATAATCTCGCGGCTGCGCTCGTCATTCAGGTGCGGCACCGCCACTTCCACCGTGACAATCTGGTCGCCACGCTGGCCCGCTTGCTGCGCGCTTTCCACGCCGCGCTCGCGCATGCGCAGCTTCTGCCCGCTCTGCGTGCCCGGCGGAATCTTCAATTGTGCGCGGCCATCGATCGTCGGCACCTCGACCTTCGCACCCAGCGAAGCCTCCGGCACCGTCACCGGCACGGTGATCTGAATATCGTCGCCCACGCGCGTAAACACCGGATGCGTGCCGGTGCGCACAATCAGGAACAGGTCTCCGGCAGGTCCGCCGTTCACGCCCGCGTTGCCCTTGCCCTGCAGCCGGATTCGCTGCCCATCGCGCGTTCCCGGCTTGATGCGAAACTCCACAGTCTCGGTCCTGCTTACCGTGCCTTCGCCGTGGCAGGTGGGGCAGGCATTCGCAATGCGCCCGGTGCCATTGCAGCGCGGGCAGGTAATGTTGAATTTCATCCGACCGCCCATCTGCGTCACCTGGCCCGTGCCATTGCACTCGGGACACGTGATCACGCCACCCGTGACGGCCTGGCCGTGGCAGGTGGGGCAGATCTCCTGGCGATGAATCTGAATCTTCGTCTGGCCGCCGCGAATCGCCGTCCAAAAGTCCACCGTCGCCTGATACTCAAGATCGGTGCCCGCCTGCGGTCCGCGCGGCTGCTCCGGCTGATGCGCTCCCGAAAAGATGCCGGAAAAAATATCTTTGAAGCTGCCCCATGTCGAGGAACCGGCGCCCGCCTGCGCGCCGGGCCCGCCCGAAAATCCCGAAAAATCGAAGCCCTCGAAGTCCACTGGCGAGCGCCGTCCACCGCCTGCCGCCTGCTGCCGCGCATACGCCTCCGCCTGCGCCGGATCGATCTGGTCGGAATAGAAGCCGAGCTGGTCGTAAACCTTCCGCTTCTTCTCGTCACTCAGAATGTCGTTGGCCTCGGAGATCTCCTTGAACTTCTCTTCGGCCTTCTTATCGCCGGGATTCACGTCGGGATGGTATTTGCGCGCAGCCTTCCTGAACGCCTTGCGGATCTCGTCCTGCGTGGCCGTCTTCTTCACGCCAAGAGTGGCGTAATAATCTTTGTTGGTCGTTGTTGGCATCTGTTATTGACTCTTTCCCTACTATTGGCAGAGGAGATCGAAATTCCGCATTCCACCGGCCTGGAGCCCGGCCTTTCATCTCGCTCAGCCGCTGCGTGGATGCATAAGCACCAGGCAGCTTTCTTCCCGGCGCTCAAACGCCAAAACCCGCTCCACAGTATTGCGTAAAACAAACTCGGCGCGAGCGGTATTGCCATTTCCGATTCGAAGCCAAATCACTTTCGGCGGGCCTCCGCGTAACGCACTCCTTTGGAAATAATCGGAGTCCTTAGAGACTATGACGAATCCATTTTCCTGCGCGTATTGCCAAACCAAGCCGTCCGTCGCTCCCCGCAGCCCGCAGTCTCTCACGTGGATCGAACCGGGATACAGATCGGAAAGTGCTGCGGCCAACCGAGGCGCCAGATTCTCATCAAACAAGAGCTTCACGGTTGTACGATCTCAAATCTGCGTTCGGCATCCGCCGCGTAAGCCAAGCAGGCGCGAATATCGGTCTCGGTCAGGTCCGGAAAATCGGCCAGAATCTCCTGCGGGGTCATTCCGCCAGCCAGGTAGTCCAGAACGTCGGAAACTGCGATACGCAGACCGCGAATGCAAGCCTTCCCGCTTCGCTTATCGGGTTCGATTGTGATGATTTTCGAATAGTCCACAATTCTCTCCATCATTTCCGGAATTGAGCTCATTCTAGGCGCGGCTCTCGGTTTTCGGAAAAAACTATTCGCCCAATTTTCATCGAGTCTATCAATCTAACGCTTTCCGCAATCAACACGGGGTGAACAGCACCGCCGCCCACCCCGCTGACTCGCTAACTCCGCTGATCCGCCGCGGCGGACTAACTCCGCTCTACTTCTTGTCATCCACGTCCACGTACTCGGCGTCGATCACTTCGCCTTCTTTCTTGGCTTCGCCGCTTGTCGATGCGCCACTACTCCCATCCGAAGTTCCGCCCGGCGCAGCCGCAGCAGCGTTCGCCTTGTAGAGCACCTCGGCCAGCTTGTGGCTTGCCTGCGTGAGCTTCTCGTTGGCAGCGCGCAGGTCTGCTGCGGAAGGCGTGCCTTCGAGCGTCTTCTTGGCATCGGCCAGTGCAGCCTCCACCTCGCCCTTGTCGGCAGCCTGCACCTTCTCGCCGGACTCCTTCAGCATCTTCTCGATGTTGTAGACCATGCCGTCGAGCTGGTTGCGCGCCTCGATCTCCTCGCGCTTCTCCTTGTCCTCGGCCGCATGCGCTTCAGCTTCCTTCGCCATCTTCTCGACCTCGTCCTTGCTCAAGCCCGAGCTCGATGTGATCTGAATGCGCGTATCCTTGCCCGTGGCGTTGTCCTTTGCCGTCACGTTCAAGATGCCGTTCGCGTCGATATCGAACGTTACCTCGATCTGCGGCACGCCGCGCGGCGCCGGAGGAATGCCAGCCAGTTTGAACTTGCCCAGCGTGCGATTCTGCGCCGCCATGGGCCGCTCGCCCTGCAGCACGTGCACTTCGACCTCGGTCTGCGAATCGGCCGCCGTCGAGAAGGTCTCGGTCTTCTTCGTCGGGATGGTCGTGTTGCGCGGAATCATCGGCGTCGCCACGCCGCCCAGCGTTTCGATGGCCAGCGTCAGCGGCGTCACGTCGAGCAGCAGCAGGTCCTTCACTTCGCCCGCCAGCACGCCCGCCTGCACCGCAGCGCCTACCGCAACCACCTCATCGGGATTCACGCCCCGGTGCGGCTCTTTGCCGAAGAGCTGCTTCACCAGCTCCTGGATCTTGGGCATACGCGTCTGGCCGCCAACCAGCACCACCTCGTCGATGTCGCTGGCCTTCACGCCTGCATCGGTCATGGCCTTGCGGCACGGCTCAAGCGACCGCTCGAGAAGGTCGTTCACCATCTGCTCGAGTTTGGCGCGGGTCAGCTTACGCACCAGGTGCTTCGGACCGGTCGCATCGGCAGTGATAAAGGGCAGGTTGATCTCGGTCTCTACTGTAGTCGAGAGCTCGATCTTGGCTTTCTCCGCGGCGTCTTTCAAACGCTGCAGCGCCATCTCATTGCCCTTCGAACTCAGGTCGAGGCCTTCCTCCTGCTTGAACTCGGCAATCAGCCAGTCGACGATGCGCTGGTCGAGATTGTCGCCGCCCAGGTGCGTGTCGCCATTGGTCGACTTCACCTCGATGACGCCTTCACCCACCTCAAGAATCGAGATATCAAAGGTGCCGCCGCCGAAGTCGTAGACCGCAATCGTCTCGTCCTTCTTCTTATCGAGCCCATAGGCCAGCGCGGCCGCCGTAGGCTCGTTCACAATGCGCTTTACTTCGAGCCCGGCAATCTTGCCCGCATCCTTGGTGGCCTGGCGCTGCGCGTCGTTAAAGTAGGCCGGAACCGTGATCACGGCCTCGCTTACCGTCTCGCCCAGATAGGCCTCGGCGCTCTTCTTCAGCTTCTGCAGGATCATGGCCGAAATCTCGGGCGGCGTATATTCTTTGCCCTGCGCCACAACTGCCACGTGATCGCCCTGCTGAACGACCTTATAGGGCACCATCTTCATCTCGCTATCCACTTCGTTATAGCGGCGGCCCATGAACCGCTTGATCGAAAAGATCGTGTTCTCCGGGTTGGTGATGGCCTGCCGTTTGGCCACCTGCCCCACCAGCCGTTCGCCGCTCTTCGAAAAACCGACGATCGAGGGCGTGGTGCGCGCACCCTCTTCATTTGGAATCACTTTGGGCTCTCCGCCCTCCAGCACGGCGACGCACGAGTTGGTGGTGCCGAGGTCAATTCCGATAATTTTTGCCATATTTTTTCCTGCCTTTGGATGAAATCCAGCCGGGATAGAATTTCAGATTGAGTCAAATACTGTCAACTTTTTTGATGCAATTTACCTAAAGAGGATGCATCCTTTTTGTCTTCTAGGCGGCATCTAACTTGATATCTGCAGTAGCCTTCCTCGGTCCAACGGCTTCAGGAGTTTCCCAAGATGCGTCCCTGCCCATCCAGGCGTAGTCACCTTTTTCCCTACCTGTGTACGCCTTCTGCCCTGTTAGCTCTAACCTCTTTAGGAACTGCGCTGCCGGTGACCGCCCAAGACACCGAACCGGCCGAATTGGGCTACATCACCGCCGTCACCCCACCTGACTCCTTCGAGATCAACCGGACGCGAGTGGTTATCTCCGACCAGACCTCATTTGGTTTGATCGGAGCCAAAGAGACGGTTGCCGGCGATCCGCTGCGCCAGAAGGCCGTACAGGTCGGCGCTTATGCGCAGGTCTTCGGTCCCGAACATGCCCATACCATTACCGCCAAAACTGTCCTCTTTCGGGATGACGCGACGCGGAAGCTGACCGGACTCGGTGTCGTCGAGCGGGTGATGGCCTCGGGGCCGCAGCCGGTCTTTGAGGCCGACGGCTACCGGATCCGCATCACGCCAGCGACCCAGACAAGCTTCCACGGCGATCTCAAGTCTTTAGATTCCGTTGCCGCCGGCATCTGGGTAAACTACGAAGGAACACGCGACTCATCCGGCGATCTGGTGGCCATCAAAGTCAGTTTTCTTCCGCCTGAACCGGCTGGCGTGAAGGCGGCCAAATATCTGGAGGTGATGCCCTTCCATTTCGAGCCGCCCCGTTCGACACTGCAAGCCAACGCCGCATCGAACACTGGCGATCAGCCGCCCTACGACGTCTCTGATCAGGAGGCCGTGCTGACTCAGGACGGCAGCGTGCGCTTCGGCCCGGTCGGGAAAACTCACAAGATTCCTGCCGACCAGAAACTGCAATCGCGCATCCGCCGCATCGGCATGAGCCTGGTTCCTGCCTACCAAAAGCAGTTGCCGCCCCACGATCCGGCAAAGATTCCCTTCCAGTTTTACGCCGTCGACGACGACAAGGCGCACTCTGAGCTCTGCTCGACCGAAGGTCTCATCCTCATTCCGCTGCAATTAGTCAATCGCCTCAAAAGCGACGACCGAATTGCGGCCATCCTTGCCGATGGTATCGCCTTCAATCTCCAGCGCCAGGCATCGCGATTGATTGTCAATTCTCGGGAGTATCTAGGTGTAGAAGCAGCCGCCCTTACTGCAGGAAGCATGGTTCCAGGCTTGGGACTGCCCATATTGATAGGAGATGAGATCAGTGTCTCCAAAGCGCAGACTGCAATGCAGGAAGATCGCGGTCGCGTCGCCCTCGCGCTCATGGCCGATGCAGGATACAACCCGTGGCAGGCGCCTGAGGCGTGGCGGCTGGCAGCAGCGAAGAAGGTGCCCGCGAAACTCGACTCACTGAAGTATCCCGAACTAGGCGGGTATCAGCTCGGCATCCTTCATCTGCAATATCAAATGAAAGCCGCCCCCGAAGGCGGCAGGGCTACGCTGGCTCGCAGCACAAACGCATCCCAAGAATCGGCGAATCCTGCGACGCAGCAACCGTAACCCACCTCAGGATGCGGCGCGCAAAGCTTCGTCCGGCTCCGGCCGCACCCGGAAATCCGCGTAGGCCTGGGCGTAGGCGATTCGCCCGTCGCGTCCAATCACGTAGGTGGCGGGTAGGGGTAGCCGCCAGCTCTGGTCGCCATTCATGAAAGGGATGTTCACCAGGATTGACCGGTAATATTCGCGCTGATAAGCCGGCACAGAATAGACCAAGCCAAACCGCTCTGCCACCGAGCAACCGGGATCGCTCAGCACAGGGAACGGAAGCCCATGCTGGCCGACCATAAAATCGCTCTGCCGCTCGATCTGCGGAGAGATGGCGACCATCAGTCCGCCTCGCTCGCGCAGTTGCCCATAGAGATCGCGCCACGCCTCCAGCTCAGTCATGCAATACGGACACCAGCGGCCACGAAAGAACTTGATCACCAACGGTCCCAACGCAAGCAGGTCGGCGCTGCGTACCCAACGGCCCGCTGCGTCCTTGAGTGCGAACTCGGGCGCCGTCGCGCCTACAGGCAGAATCCGTTCCTCGATGCCCGAGGCGAACAGCTCCTCCACCGCCCGCTCGCCGACAGCCAATCGCTCGGCCTGCACCAGGCGGCGTGTGTTGGCAGTAATTTCGTCGAGTTGATCCTGGAGGTTAGCGGACATCGATCTGTTTAAGCGATCTGACCAGTGGATTCAGCCAAGGTGATGAAAGGTACGGATATTGTGGTCACCGCCCGAACTTCTGTTTCGCGCCTAATCCCATCCCGCTCAGGCCGCCGCGCATCATGTTCTTCGCCAGGCCGCCGCGGCCCATCTGCTTGAACATCTTGCTCATCTGCGCGTACTGGCGCAGAAGCTGGTTCACGTCCTGCACGCTGGTGCCGGAGCCCGCCGCGATGCGCTTGCGTCGCGAGCCGGAGATGATCTCGTGGTTGCGCCGTTCCACGGGCGTCATCGAGTTGATGATCGCCTCCAGCCGCACGAACTGCTTCTCGTCCACCTGGCTCGATGCCTGCTTGAGCCCCGCAAACGGCCCCACGCTGGGCAGCATCTTCAAGATCGACTCCATCGAGCCGAGCTTTTTGATCTGCTTCAGTTGGTCGCGGAAATCCTCCAGCGTAAAGCCGTCGCCGAGCAACGCCTTCTTGGCCAGCTCTTCGCTCTTCTTGCGATCGAGATTGGCCTCGGCTTTCTCGATCAGCGAGAGCATGTCGCCCATACCCAGGATGCGCCCAACAATGCGGTCGGGATGGAAGGGCTCGAAGGCGTCCGGCTTTTCGCCCACGCCAATAAACTTGATGGGCTGGCCGGTGACGTGGCGAATCGACAGCGCCGCGCCACCGCGGGCATCGCCGTCCATCTTGGTGAGCACTACACCGGTCAGGCTGAGTCGTTTGTGAAAGTCCTGCGCGGAGTTCACCGCATCCTGGCCGGTCATGGCGTCGGCCACAAAGAGAATTTCCTGGGGATTGAGCAGCTTCTTGAGCCGCTCCATCTCACCCATCAGCTCTTCGTCCACGTGCAGGCGGCCTGCGGTATCGACGATCAGCGTATCGCAGCCCATGATGACCGCTTCGCGCCGCGCCTCCTTGGCTAGCCGCTCCACCAGCGCCGAGCCCGCCGGTTCGCCCTTTTGGTCGCCCTCGTAAAGCCGCGCTTCGATCGACTTGGCGACGACCTTGAGCTGCTCGCGCGCAGCGGGACGGTACACGTCCACCGAGACCAACATCGGCCGGTGGCCGCCTTTTTTGAGCCACGCCGCCAACTTGCCGCTGGTCGTGGTTTTTCCGGAACCCTGCAACCCGGCCATCAAGATCACCGTAGGCGGCTGCGAGGCAAACTTGAACCGCGCCGTGTCGCGGCCCAGCAGATCGACCAACTCGTCGCGCACGATCTTGATCACCTGCTCGGAGGGCGAAAGCGCCGTCAGCACCTCTGTGCCCACGGCTTTGGCACGGATGTGCTCCACCAGGTCGCGGACGACATTGAGGTTCACGTCGGCTTCAAGCAGAGCCGTGCGGATCTCCTTCAAGGCCTCGGTGATGTTCTCTTCGGTCAGCGTGCCTTGGCCGCGAAGATTCTTGAAGACGCGCTGGAGTTTGTCGGTAAGGTTATCAAACATAGTTCATCTATCAGTGTAGCGGAATTGGCGTCCGCCGTTTGAGCAACCGCGCGTGCCGCTCGGCTTAACGCAGCATGGTCTCCGGCGAACCATTCCGTGCGACGGCTTCGAACTCGCGTGCGGTAGTCTGAAAATATGGATCGGCTGCTCGCAGGCTATCAACGGTTTCACGCTGAAATCTTTCCCCACAAGCGCCAGCAATATCACTTGCTGGCCGAGTCACAGGCTCCTGAATATCTCTTCATCACCTGTTCGGACTCACGCATTGTGCCTGATCTCATCCTCGGCACGGGTCCCGGCGACCTGTTCATCTCCCGCTGCATCGGCAATGTGGTGCCTGTCGAAAATAACAACGAGATGGATGGCGTCACCGCGACCATCGAGTACGCGGTTGATGTGCTTAAGGTCAGGCACGTCATCCTCTGCGGGCACTCCGACTGCGGCGCGCTCAAAGCCGCCATCGATCGCAAGAACCTCGTCAACCTGCCTAAGGCGAAACGCTGGCTGCAGCACGTGGAAGCAGCCTTTGCCCATCGCCAGCCCCTCAATCGGGAAGATGGCGAAGGAGCCGAGCTTGCCTCGCTCATTCGTGGCAATGTGGTCGCGCAGCTCCGCAACTTGCAGGAGCAGCCTTCGGTCGCGCGTGCGCTGATCGACAGGCGCCTCGCCGTGCACGGCTGGTATTACGACATCCTCACGGGCCGCATCGAGCAGTACGACGAAAAGCAACGCCGCTTCCTGCCTTTGCTTTCCTCAACGGGAGAGTAAACGCGACCAACAGCGTAGCAAACGGCCGCACTAAAAACGGGTGCAGCCAGGAGCTGGCCCCGGCGAATCATCGTTCTGGCCCTCGCCGTTTGACCACCAGCCCCCTGGCTGCCGTCCTTCCGGTTAACGTGTTGTCGTTTTCGTGCGCTCGTTTTTTCTCGATAGGTATAGGGTGCTGCCGCCGCTTTCAAGCGGGCGGGGTCCGGCGGTTGACCTAGCGATTCTCCTTCGCCGCCGGCAAGCAGAGGGAAATCGCGAAAACCTCGCGCCCCGCCCGATCACTGAACGTACTCGCGGTCGACCTAGTACGTTCCCTAGGTATGAGGTGGAATCGGCGCGTGCGGTTGCCTGCGCTCCCACACGCAGACAGTGCCGATTTCCCTCTCAATGCGCGCCCGGCGGCGGAGCCGCGTGCTTCGGCTGCTTCCTGAAGAGCCACACTGCGCCGGCGCAGAAGAAAGCCAGCACCGCTGTCCAGCGAAAGATGTCGACATACGAGAGCAGCACCGATTGCTGTTGCAGAAAACCGTAGAGCAGATTGAAAGAGCTGCGGCGTGCGCCCGCCATGCCTATCTGGTGGCCAAGATAACCGGCCAGCGCGCCTGATCGCTGCTGCAGCACGGCGGCCGACGGCGCAAGATGCGCCCCCAGGTCGTTCTGGTGCAGCGCAGCTCGGCGCACCAGCGCAGTGGTCGCAATCGAGATTCCCACCGACCCGCCGATATTGCGCAGCATGTTAAAGAGCCCGGTCGCATTGCCCATCTCGCGATTGGGAATGGTCGCTACTGTGATGGTCGCCAGCGGAACAAAGACGAAGCTCAGCGTGAATCCAGTAAAAACAATCGGCACCAGCAGCGTGTATGGACCGATGCCTAGATTCACGGTGCTAAAGATGTAGGAGCAGATGCCAAAGCCGATAAATCCTCCACACAGCAGCTTGCGTGGATCGATGCGCGAGCCGAGAAATCCCACCACCGGCGATCCGATAAACGAACCTATCCCTCGCGGCCCTACGACCATTCCGGCGTTGAATGCCGTATAGCCCAGCACCTCCTGGTAGAAGAGCGGCAGCATCGAGATCGTAATGTAGATCGCCATGCCCAGCATCGCGATCATGAAGCAGCCGGTGCGAAAGTTGCGGTCTTTCAGCACATGAAGGTCGACCAGCCCCTCAGGCTTCGTCCATGAATGCCATATCCAGAGCACGAGCGAGACGACCAGCGCAGCCACCGCCCACCGCACCCAGACGGCGCCAAACCAATCGTCCTCCTGCCCTTTGTCGAGAACCACCTGCAGGCATCCCGTCCACACCACCAGCAGGCCGAATCCGATGTTGTCGAAGGGGCTCACTTTCGCGTCCTTGATGTACGGCGGATCATGCACAAAGCGGCTGATCATGATCACCGCTAAAATCCCTACCGGCACGTTGATGTAAAAGGCATAGCGCCAGCTATAGGTATCGGTCAGCCAGCCGCCCAGCGTGGGACCAAGCACCGGAGCCACCACAATGCCCAATGCGTAAGCCGCCATGGCGGCAGCCCGCTTCGCGGGCGGGAAGCTTTCGAGCAGGATCGACTGCGAGATCGGCTGCAATGCTCCTCCGCCTGCGCCCTGCACGACACGCGCCAGCAGGATCACGCCCATTGAGGGCGCCGCACCACAGAAGAACGAGGCAATCGTAAAAATGACGACGCAGGTGAGCAGGAACCGCTTGCGTCCGAACCGCCGCGCAAACCAGTTCGAAGCCGGCAGAATCACCGCATTCGCAACCAGATAGCTGGTGAGCACCCATGTCGCCTCAGAATTCGAGGCCGAAAGCGATCCCGCAATGTAGGGCAGAGCTACGGAGGCGATGGCTGTGTCCAGCACCTCCATAAAGGTCGGCAGCATCACCGAAGCGGTGACCAGCCATGGGTTCACACCCTGGGTCAGCGGGTAGCGTGCCTGTGCGGAATCCTGGCTCATTTTGCGGAGAACTCTTGAGGGTAAACGATTGAACTCCCGCTTGCCAGTGACCATGCAATCCGCCGCCACGCAGCTCATTCGTCCCGCTCTCCGGTGCGCGCAGCCGCGCTTCGCCGGTCGCCGCCTTGACACAAGGAGCCGCGCCCGAGATGCTATTCAGTTCCGGTTCCCTTGAATTTTCTCCCCCGGGGAGGGCCTCAGGTCTTGCGCGTTCGCGTCTTTTATCACGACAAATGCTTCGACGGAGCTTGCTCTGCCTCTCTCTTTACGCGATTTCACCGCGAGCGGATCGAGCAGGGCGCGAGCTACGAGTACCATGGCCTCGTACATCGCGCCGGTGCGCTCTTTGATGAGAGCGAGTTCAGGGGCGACGAAAACGCCATCGTGGATTTCAAGTACTCGGCCTCGCCGCGCATTACCTGGTGGTTCGATCACCACCTGTCGGCCTTCCTCACCCCGCAGGATCACGAACACTTTCAGGCCTGCCAGCGCGACCCTGCTTGCGCCGCGCGGAAGTTTTTTGATCCCAGTTACACCTCATGCACTAGCTTTCTCGCGCACATCGCCTCAACGCGCTACGGCTTTTCGACAGCCCCGGTGGCCGACCTGATTCATTGGGCCGATATTGTCGATGGCGCCAAGTACGAGAGCCCCGAGGCTGCGGTCGAGATGGCCGCGCCCGCGATGAAGCTCACGCTGATCATCGAGTCCACACAGGACCCCGAGTTTATTCCGAGGCTCATCCCCCTGCTCACCGAGATGTCTCTGGGCGAAGTACTGAGCCAGCCCTTTGTCGCGCAACTGTTGCCGCCGCTTCTTGAGCGGCATCGTCAAGCGATCGAGCTCATTCGCAGCCGCTCTGAAGAGCGCAACGGCACCATCTTCTTCGACATCACGGACCATCCGCTCGAAGGCTTCAACAAGTTCATCCCGTACTATCTGCATCCCAATGCGACGTACTCGATCGGCCTGTCGAAATCGAGCTTCCGCACCAAGGTGGCCGTAGGTTCCAATCCATGGACGAAGGCTGATCCGGCGAAGATGGTGAATCTGGCGCAAATCTGCGAACGCTATGGCGGAGGCGGCCACGCCCGTGTGGGAGCGATTAGCTTTCCGCCCGACAAAGAAGAACAGGCGCGCGCCGCGGCCGCTGAGATTGTGGCCGAACTACGTGCCAAAGATCCTCTGGCCTGAGTTTTACTCTTGATTGCAGAGCACCATCGGCTCGACGGCGCTTCGTGAAATGGTTCGCCTACACCTTGGCGTGCCGGCTCGGCCATTCCGGACGGCGGCGCCGCTTGAATGCCTCGACGCCTTCTTTGAAGTCCTCCATCGACCGCTGCAATGCATTGATCGAGATCGCTTCTTCGATCTCCTCATCCAGTCGCTTGCTGGCGTGCTGGGCAAGCAGATGTTTCAAGCTGTGCATGGCTTGCGGGCTGTTGAGGAGCAGTCCCTGGGCCAGCGCATGGGCCGACTGCATCAATTCATCGGCCGCCACAAGACGAGTCACCAATCCGAGCTGCAGCGCCTCATGCGCCTTCACCATCCGCCCGCAGATGAGCAGCTCGCGCGTGCGCTTTTCGCCGATCTGACGCAATAGAAAAGATGCCTCGATAGCGGGCACAAAACCCACGCGCACCTCGTTGAAGCCGAATTTCGACTCAGGCGTGGCCAGCGTGAAATCCGGAATGGTGGCCAGGCTCATCCCCACTGCGATGGCGGGCCCGTTCACGGCTGCGATCACCGGCTTGGGAAATTCATAGAGCGTGCGCAGCAGGCGCGCTATATTTTCGGAGTCGTTGCGGTTCGCCTCGGGTGAATCGGCGTTGAGCATCTCCAGATGCTCAATGTCGAGACCGGCGCAAAAAGCCTGGCCTGCCCCGGTGAGAATCACCACTCCGCACTCGCAGGTCTCCGCGTCGCGCAGGGCAATAATGAGTTCTTCAATCATCTCCGGCGTCAGTGCATTCAGCTTTTCCGGACGGCGGAGGGTAATGGTGCGTACGCCATTTTTCGAATCGGCAACGAGATACTGGAAGCGGCTCATCGGGGTCTCCTCCGGAACGCTCAAGATCTGCAATCAATTCGTGGTCCGACTCATGATCCGGTTCGAATCTGAGTCGCGATTTTTGCCGGCGATCTCAATCTGCCTAGGCCGGAACTGACCTATCGTAGCGCGAATTCGTCGCCAGCAGCTGGTGTTATTTATCCCACACACATGAGTAGGAGAGAGTCCACGCAAATAAACACCCATCTTGTGCGCAAGGCTCGAAACTAGGTTGTGGTGAGAACTGCGGGTGCTCTGAACGTTTTTCCGTTAGTTCTATCGGCCGTGAGGCACGATCAAAAGGAAAAGCACAAACAGGCCGAGCAAGTGGATGACGATGAGCTGCCCAATGGCGACCCACAGGGGGAAGCGTCGCCGCAAATTGAATACGGTTAGCAGCCCTTCGAGCGGGAACTGCGCAAAAAGGATCACACGCGGCAGGTAGCCCGAGAACTCCCAGTTCAATCCAAATTCCGGCCGTTGGGCAAGCAGCACATAAGGAAACGCCGCTCGCTGCAGCCAGGGATCGATCTCTCCGGTCATCTCCACCAGCTTGGGCGCGATCAGCGCCAGCGCCAACCCCATGAGCAGCGGCCAGATCACCGAGGAGTATTTGGGAGGGGCGCCACGTTTTTCCAGCACATCCTGGGCGTGATCAAACGGATGCAGCACGTTGTCCCGTCCGGTGCGGGAACGCCGTTTTTCCGTAGAAATCGCGTCAGGTAGGTCGGACATAGCTCTACGAACCCGAAGAGTACCAGATTCCGGGAAGTCACATCCATCATGGGCCAGGGATTACGCGGATGCAAGTAATTTGTTAAAGCTGCTGAATCACCAAAGGTTTAGGACCTTTGAAGCGTCAGCCCTTCTGGTCGACGCGGCCGATAAAACCCGTCCTTTCAGCTGAGAAATGCAAGAAATGCAGTTGTCGCTTCTCTCTTTGGCCGTAATTAAAACATTCATCGGGACTGCCCCTAAGTTGTACACATCGATGTGATGCTTATCACCGTATCCTGCCGATAATTGGATGATCCTTAGGCATCCGGTCCGAGGCATGTCCGAAATCTGGACGCCCCGTAGAAGCCTCAGACGCCGCAAGTGAAGGTCCACCAAGATGAGGTCACGCAGTTACATTCCGGCGGTTTTCTGTGCTCTGGGCGTGCTGGCCATCGCGCTGGCGGGCATGATGAGCCTTGCCGGCCTCATCCCGTTCATCTCGGCCGAACAAGTCCACTCGCAAACGGTTGTTCTGTTAATTCTCCTTAGCGCAGGGGCTGGCATTCTGGTCCTCCTCTTCACTGGCGCGAAGGCGATTCGATCAACGGCAAGCCAGCGTTATCAGGTCGACACCGAACTGCTCGATGCCTTTCTCGAGCACATCCCCGACAACATCTTTTTCAAGGATCGCGAGAGCCGGTTTATCCGCATCAGCCAGGCGATGGCCCGCTACTGCGGACTGGCCAAGACTTCAGACGCGATCGGCAAAACAGATTCCGACATCTTCAGCTCAGAACATGCCGGGGAGGCCTTTGCTGACGAGCAGGAGATCGTCCGCACCGGCAAGCCCCTCCTTGAAAAGGAGGAGAAGGAAACCTGGCCCGACGGTCACGAAACCTGGGTGATGACCACCAAGGTGCCGATCAAAAATCGCAGCGGTGAAATCGTCGGCACCATGGGCATCTCGCACAACATCACGGACCGCAAGCAGGCTGAGATGCGTGTCCGCTATATGACCCGGCACGACCTGCTCACCGGACTTCCGAATCGGGCCCATCTCGAAGAGCAGCTTGCACAGGCCATTACGCGCGCTGAACGCATGCACCAGCGCCTGGCTGTGCTCATGCTCAACCTGAATCACTTCAAGAATGTCAATGACACTCTCGGTCACCGTAGCGGCGACCATCTGCTCGAGGCGGTCGCGGAACGCCTGAAATCCTGCCTTCGGGAAAAGGACATGGTGGCTCGGGTCGGCGGCAACGAATTCGCAATCGTGATGCCAGTCGCCGGCGAGATCGAAGAGGTCGGACGATTCGCGCAAAAACTTCTGGGCAGGCTCTTTGATCCCTTCGAGATCGATGGGCAAGAGGTGCAGATCACCGGCAGTATCGGCATCAGCCACTTTCCTGAAGCCGGCGAAAATTCCGAGACCTTGCTGGAATGTGCTGAAAGCGCGATGTATGAGGCCAAAAGACGCGGCCGCGGCAACTTCTGCTTCTTCTCGCGTGCGCTTACCCAGGTCGCGCGCCGCCAGCAACGCATCGAAAACGATCTGCAGCAGGCATGCGCCCGCGATGAATTTGTCCTCCACTACATGCCCATCGTAGCCACGGAATCCGGCAGCATGACCGGCGTCGAAGCGCTGCTCCGCTGGCGGCATCCCGAGCTTGGCATGATCTCGCCGAACCAGTTCATTCCACAGCTCGAAGAACTTGGGCTGATGGTGGGTGTCGGCAACTGGGTTTTGCGCACGGCGTGCCGCCAGAACGTTATGTGGCGGCAGGAAGGCTTCCCGCCGATGCGCGTCGCCGTCAATGTGTCGCCGCAGCAGTTCTATCATGGCAATATCGTCGATACGGTAAGGGCCGTCATTCGCGAAACGGGAATGGACCCCAAATTACTTGAGCTAGAGTTGACCGAAAACCGTACCCTCGACGACTCGGCGGCCACAATCAAGATCATGGAAGACCTGAAGCGCATCGGCGTTACTCTCTCGCTCGATGACTTCGGCACCGGAATGTCGTCGCTCTCTTATCTCCGGCGCTTCCCGCTTGATCGCATCAAGATCGACCGCTCGTTTGTGCGCGATCTTCCCGCGCAGCCCGCCGCTGAAGCAGTCGTTAGAAGCATTCTCGGTCTGGCGCGCAACCTCGGCATCTCGTGCATCGCCGAAGGCGTCGAGACTCGCTCGCAGCGCGAGTATCTGAAGAAGAGCATGTGCGCCGAGATTCAAGGATTCCTCTTCAGCCAGCCGTTGCCTGCTGCTGAATTTTCCGCGCGGCTGCGCGCCATCAACCAGACATCCTCAACCGATGCCATTCAACGCCGCGGCCTCTGGCCTACGCAGGATCTCGTAGCCGTAAAGCACTAACCGTCGCTTGTTCATCTCAATAAGCGGCTGCTCGCGCGATTCTGGAGATTGTCTTATAGGCCCAGCGCCCGCGCTACGGCTCCGCTGAGCATCAGCAATTGCAGACCGGCCAGGTAGTGGAAATAGCACACGTGCCCCGCTACGGACGGAACCGTGATGCGGCGCTTCAGAATCAGCCGCGCCAATAATCCCTCCAACGGGAACTGCAGATAAATAACGATCTGCGGTAGATTCCGCATCAGCTGCACGAGAGCATGCAATTCAGGACGGCACGCCAGTACCGCAAACGGAAACACCAGCCACAGACCCCACGGCTCGAACCGGGCCATCAGCGCGTGCATCTGTGGCGCCACGGCGCCAAGCAGTACCCCCACGGCCAAGGGCCAGAGTTTTTTCATCTTTTGCCGAGCGATCTTCCGCCGTTCGCTGCGTTGCCAAAGATAAAACGCTTCCTGCTCTGCCTCAAGCTGCCGGATATGTGTCGGGAACGTGCGAAAGGTCGCGCGGAAGCGCAGCGGACGCCGAGCGGAGACGGAAGAAGAAGATAGGGATTCGTGCACAGCGCTGATCTCGGTTCAAAGCACGAACCGACAAGGATTTACTCACATCGTCACTGAGTTCCGCAGGTTTGGCAACTGTGAATATCTTTGCACTTTCTCATCTTTGCCGCGGTTTTCCAGCCGCGCCTCAGCAAAACCCGCCCACCATGCGGTTTTTCTGTCGGGCGCAAGCCGCCGCGCCAAATTGAGAAACGCCTCATCGACTCGGGAAGGCTGCCCGCAAATTGCAGACCGCTGCAACCCACAGGCATGCCAGAATGGGAGCCATTATGCTGATCGAAATCTGGGAATGGCTGCGCGGCTATCGCCGGTGGACACCGACCGAGGGGCGGATTGAGTTTCTCAAGGAGGAGCACGTCTACCACGACAAGGACGGCGAGGAACTCCACTACACCCACGTCACCGGCCAACGCCTGGTCTGGATCGACGCGCGAGGTCAGCCCCATTCCGCTCCGGTCAAGAAGCTCGACGATCCGCAATATCAGGTCAAAGACGGGGAGATTGAGGTTATCCGCTACAACCCAGCAACCCCGATGAGTTCTACTGCCGGAAGCTTTCTGGAATGAAGACCCGCTACTACGTCACGACTTCGCTTACCATCCTGGCGGTCGCAGCCTTCTGCATCGGTGACATCTGGCTTCGCGAAATGCTCGGCTGCGGCCGGTAAAAGTTCTTCACAGCCCCAGTTCCTCCGCCCGTTTCTTCATCGCTTGGATGCAGAACCCAATATGCGTATCGAGATCGACGGCTAATTCCTCCGCGCCCTGAATCACATCCTGCCGGTTCACGCCCTTGGCGAAGGCCTTGTCCTTCATCTTCTTGCGCACGCTCGCCACTTCGACGTCTGCAATCGCCTTGCTCGGCTTCACCAGCGCACAGGCGGTGAGAAAACCCGCCAGCTCGTCGCAGGCGAACAATACCTTTGCCAGATGCGTCGCGCGCGGCACGCCCGAATACTGTGCGTGGCCCAGGATCGCCGTGCGCAGCGCCTCCGGCCAGCCCAGCCGCTCCAGCTCGCGCACGCCCACGAACGGGTGTTCCTCGAGCGACGGATGCCGCTCGTAGTCGAAATCGTGGAGCAGCGCCGTCGTCGAATACAGCTCGACGACCGCGGCGCGTTCCTCACCCGCAAGGCCGAGCCTGTCGGCCTCCACTTCGCCATAAGCCCGCACGCAGGCTTCCACGGCTAGGGCATGCTTGCGCAGACTTTCGCTCGCTGTCCACTCGGTGAGCAGCTTCCAGGCCTCTTCGCGTGAGTGGGATAAATCAGAAGGACTCATTTTTAATTTCGGTACCTGTTGCACACATTGGTTCGTGAATTTCTGGGTTTGCTCGGGTTTCTTAGGTGAATCTTCGGTTTGACCCCAAGTTTCTACTTGACAATTATGGTTCCATACCCGAGAGTAACACCTATCGGTGCAAAAACGGCACCTGGAGTACCTTGCTCTGGCACTCCGCAACAGCCGATGGCAACTACCTTAGTGAGCGTGGAAACACGCGAAGTAGTACGGTGTGAGTACTGCAGGCTCATGCAGTACCGGACGAACAATTCCCTTTGCAGAAAATGCCACAGACCCCTCGATGCCGAGGAGCCGACGCGCCTTGCGCCGCAGTTGGTCACCAGCCAACCAATGCCGGCCGAGGCTGAAGCAGGTCTGCGCGTTGCCGCCCAGGTGCGCGACATTCGCCGCGCCCGGCACCTGAGCCAGCGCCAGCTCGCCAGCCGCATGCAGGTGCCCCGCACCTACATCTCCAAGATCGAGAATGGCAAGGCGATTCCCACGCTCGGATCGCTTGAGCGCCTCGCCGCCGCTCTCGAAGTGGATGTCTGCCAACTGGTGCGCGATGCCCGCAGCTGCCGCGATGAAGAGGTGGCCGCGATCTTCAACGATCCGTTTCTGGCCGAGGTCGCAGCGCTGCTGCCCCATCTCGATTCCCTTCACCGCACGCTGTTCTATGGCGCGGTGCGGGATGCCGCCACAGGCCGCCGGCGCACCGCGTAGCATTCTCCTACGCCGATTGCCTGCGCCGAGGACCGTCTTCCGAGAACCGTCCTCCGAGGACCGTCTCGGTGCGCAGCTTCGGTGCGTTGGGGCATGCGGTGCGCACGCGCCGAGCGTTTGAATCCGCGCCTGCCGCGAGCAATTGTGGGCAGACGTGGTTGTTTCTGCCGTTTTATCGCAGGTTTCTCTCGTAACGTTGCGTCCGCATTGCGGCCTGCATCTAAAATGGCATCATGACTCCTCCCGCGCCGAACCGCCGACGTTCCAAGACGCCTCCGCCCGGTGAAACTGGCCAGGAATTTCTTTATCTGCGCTCCCTCAGCGACCGCCAGGTCATCGTCTCCGTCAAGTTGCGGGATGGCGAAACCGTGCGCGGCTGGATCGAGTACTTCGACGACACCATGCTTCGCCTCACGCGCGACGGCCAGCCGAACCTCTTCATTTACAAAAACCAGATCCGTACTATTAGCGAGGCTGGCCGCAGGCGTACGACCCCACGCTATGAACGCCGCGACGTGCAGTCAACGCACGAGGCGGTCTCGTGAGCGGCGCGGAGCAGCCCGCCTTCCAGCCTGATCTTGTTTACGTTCCTAAAGCGGCGGCCATCGCCCGCGAAGCAGGCGCGCGGTTGCGCGAGTTTCTCGCCGTGGGCGTCGAGACCGAGTACAAGGGTGATGTAGACCTCGTGACCGTCGCCGACCGCACGGTGGAAAAGCTCATCCGCGCGAGCCTGGCCGAGGCATTTCCGGGCCATGGTGTTTACGGCGAAGAAGGAACGCGCGAGCGCCTCCACGCGGAATTCCGCTGGTATGTCGACCCGCTCGACGGCACCACCAACTTCGCGCATGGATTCCCGCAGTTCTGCGTCTCCATGGGCCTGGAGCACCGGCCCGCCGGCACGAAGCCTGAAGAGGATGGCGTGTTAACCGCGGCCGTGGTTTACGATCCCACGCGGGACGAGCTTTTCACCGCGGAGAGGGGTCGCGGAGCCTGGCTGAATGGCAAGCCGGTTCACGTTTCGCGCACGAAGGAACTTGCCGAGGCTCTGTTGGCCACCGGCTTTCCCAGCCGCAAGCGCCACTCCAGCCCAAATATCCACTTTTACCAGGAGTTCACATTGCGCTCGCACGGCGTGCGCCGTGCCGGCTCGGCCGCACTCGATCTGGCGTATGTCGCTGTCGGCCGCCTCGACGCTTTCTGGGAGTTCAACCTGAATCCCTGGGACACCGCTGCCGGCATTCTGCTCGTGACTGAAGCGGGAGGCCACGTAACCAGCTTCTCCGCCGAACCCTATCGCCTGGAAAGCCGCGAGATTCTTGCCTCGAACGGACTGATCCAGAACGAGCTGATCGAGCTCTTCGAAAACATGTTTGCCGGCCGCGATCTTGCGCCGATTCCCACGCCGCAGGAGTTCGCGCAGGCCCGCGCAGCCCGGGGACGATGACGCTGATTTTTTTCCCGCATGGCAAAACCTGTTCTCTGGATTTCGCTCAATCCCTCAAGGGGTCGTATGCTACTATCAGCGTCGAGAAGTAAGACATTTCCGGAGAATTTCAAAGATGGCATACGTCATTGCAGAACCCTGTATCGGCACTAAGGACACCGCCTGTGTGGACGCCTGTCCCGTCGATTGCATCCACCCCAAGAAAGACGAAGACGGCCACGGCGACGCCGATCAGTTGTTCATCGATCCGGTTGAATGCATTGACTGCGGCGCCTGTGTTCCTGCCTGCCCTGTGTCGGCCATCTTCGCTCTCGATGACCTGCCGGAGAAGTGGGCGCACTTCGCCGAGAAGAACGCGACGCACTTCGGACGATAACGCACTCGCGTTCCGTGGGGCCTATTCAGCGCGCATCCCGCAATAGCGGAATGCGCGTTTGTGTTTATGCAAGAAACTTTGAAAGGCGCCGTGAGCCGTTCCGCAAGTGTGCCGTGGATTAACTTATGCGAGCAACTCCATGCTGGCATCGCGAGCCGCAACGCGGTCGAAGGTAACGGTCCGGCTGCACCCCGCGGCACGGGCTGAGGCGGCGATAAGGCAATCGGCAAAGTCGGCTTTGCCGGTTCGGAATTGCCGCACTGCCGATGCCACTACTTCGGGTTGCTCGACGACGATGGTATCCAGCATAAGCAACTTATCGAGAGTAGCCGCAACTGCAGTCCGTCCTACTCGTTTCGTACTGATCATCACCCAAACAAATTCGAGAACCGTGGCGATTCCCACCCAGCCAGGATTATCCGCGGACAGCGAGTTGATTGTCGCGTCAGCAATTGGACTCTGCACCACATCGTCTTGAGCAACGTACCGAATCAATACATTCGTATCCAGACCGATCACGCTGCTTCTCCGTCGGAGAGCTTGCGCGCTTTGCTCTTAGTTGCTTCATCCAATTCCCGCGCATGGCGATGAAGCAGCTCGTTCGTTTCTTCGTCTGTTTTTGGCACGTCAGTGAGTCCAGCAAAGCACCCACGCAGGTCCGCAATCGATCCAATACGAGGGCGCATAACAAAGTCGCCATCCGCATCCTGGAAGAACATAACCCTAGAGCCAGACTTCAGGCCCATCACTTTCCTGATCTCAGCGGGAAGCGTAATTTGACCTTTTGCCGTCACCTTTGCTGTATGCATAACACTTCTCCTTAATTTCTCTTATTTTACCTTACAATTCTTTAAACTTCCTTACTTTTTGCAAAATGGCTGAAATATGCGCTGAAAAAGCCCTGTTTGCGATGCGATGATGAACTAGATGGCCGTATTGACCTCAGATGCTGTGGTGTTGCGCACCTGGCCGGTGCACGAGGCCGACCTGATCGTGAGCTTCTTCACGCGGGACTACGGACGCATCAAGGGTGTCGCCAAGTCGGCACTCAGGAGCCGCAAACGCTTTGGCGGCGCGCTTGAACCGATGACCGTAGCCCGCGCCTGGTTTGCCGAAAAGCCCCGCCAGGAGTTGGTGCGTCTCGATCAGCTCGAGATTCTCGGTTCTCCCCTCTCGCGTCCTGTGGATGCGGTGCGCTTAGCAGTTTTGAGCTTCTATGCCGAGGTGCTCGATGAATCCCTCCCCGAGCACGATCCCCAGGATGCCGCCTTCCGGCTGCTGATCTCGGTGCTGGAGCAGACCACGGCCGTCCAATCGGAGGCCGTCCAGCCCTGGATGCCGCTCACCTATTTTTCCCTCTGGATGACTCGACTCATGGGCCTGCTGCCCGACATCGCTCATTGCATCGTCTGTGGCGAGGCTTTGCATGCGTCAGAAACTTGGTTCAGTGGTTATGTCGACGGGCTTTTCTGCGCGCTGCACCGCAATGGGAGCGCGACCGCACTCTCAGCCGATTCCTGGCAGCTCGCCCAGCGCATGTTGCGCGCGCCTGTGGCGGCCTTTGCAGGCGAACCCTGGCCCCGCCGCCGGGCCCAGGACCTGCGCCGCTTCACGCTGCAGGCTCTCGAACGGCACCTGGAGCGGAGGCTCCGCACAGCCGAGGCGCTGGGCCGGTTGGGGGGATGAAGAAAGAAGCTGCCGCTAGGGCAGGTGATCCAGATAGCAGGCGCCGGTCGTGCTCTGCGCCGGGGGATTTGGCGGAACGATCCAGGGCGGGCTGCTGAAATTGAAGTACTCCGTCATATCCGTCTGCGCCGCATCGCGCTTGGTGAGAGCCGACAGCTTGAAGCGCGTCTCAATGAACTTCAGAATCGCCGTGTAATCGGCGACGGTATGCGACACGAAGTTCTTTTTCGCGTAGGGCGAAACCACGATCAAGGGAACCCGATAGCCCGTGTAGGTAAAGTCACAGGTTGGTCCGGTCACCTTGGTGCAGACGTCGCCGGGCTGCAAATCCACCGGCTTGATGCCGTCAGGACTGACCGCCGGCTGCGGCGGCACATGGTCGTAGGTACCGCCAAATTCGTCGTAGGTCATGAACAGCGCCGAGCTGGTCCACGCCGAGCTGCTCATGAGGGCATTGATAATCTGCGCGGCGTGCACCTCGCCGGTCTGTATATTTTCCGGGGAGTTGTCGTCATCCGAAGGATGTTCATCCTGGCCAGCGTCGGAGGCCGGCTCGATCTCGCTCACCTGAGGCAGCGTTCCGTTATTCAAATCCGCGAAATACTGCGACATCGGCGCGATGTTCTGCGGGTATTTGCTGATCACCGTCTGCGCATAGGTAAAGTTCTGCAGATAGCTCAGCGTCATCAGGCACGTTGGGTCATACGGCGGACCGCTGCATGGGCTGCCTTCGGTGTCCACGTAAATCTTCCAGGTAATGCCTGCGTCCTGCAGCGCCTCAAAGATCGTCTTTGAACTGAGCAGCGGAGTATCAGAAGCGGTAGTGCCGTTCGGATATGCATATCCGCCCGAGGTAGCGGCCAGCAGGTATTCCCGGTTCACATTGGTTCGCGACATGACCGGATTGAAGAAACGGTCTGAAGTGCCAAAATTGGACGCCATGAAATAGAGGTAATTCAGATCGCCGCCATCGTAGTAGCCCATGGCGCGCAGGCCATTGGTGTCGTAGTAACCCAAGCCGCGCCCATCCTGCGCCGCAGTCCACACAAATCCGTTGTTCGTCGCCGGGTAAAGCCCGACCTGGTCGTTGAAATTCCAGTCCACGTGTGACTCATTCCACGAGGGACTCGGATTTTCAATACACATGGTCTTGAGGTGGAATGAGGTCACCGGATTGTTGGCGTCGAAAGCGCAATCCTTCGGCGCCGGCGCAGTGGGATCACAGCCAGGATTCGTCGGAGCCGGACCCTGCAACGGTGCTGCACCCGACTTGGGGTTGAATTGTGGTAGGCCGTCGAACGACTGATCAGGGTAACCATTCTGGGCCCAGTATTGGCGTAGCGCACCCAGATAGCTGTCCAGCGAGCGGTTCTCCTGCGCCATGAAAACAATGTGTTGAATCGATGAGAGACTTCCCGAGCCCGATTGGCCCGGGTTGCGGGTAGTAAAAGTCTGGCATCCGGTGAGCGCGATGCAAAGAGTCAAAACACTGATCGAGAGCCGACAAAAAGACGCAAGCCGGCAACGAGATAGAACCAGCATGATCTCCTCACACGTCAAAAAGAATTGGATGCGAGGAAACCGGCGCGATTTGTATGTAGGTCCAGGAATTTATGAAACGAAGTGGGGCAAAAAGCCTTATTCAGGCAACGACCTCGTAGGGACGCATCATGTCGTTGTCTTCATGTTCGAGCATGTGGCAGTGATAGACGTAACGCCCCACAAACCCGTCAAAACGAATGAGAATCGAAAGAATCTCGCCGGGCCTGACCACCGCCGTGTCTTTCCATCCCGCCTCGTTTGCAGCCGGAGGCCGCGGGTTGCCGGCCAACTGCAAATGGCCCAGCGCAAAAGCTCCTGTATCGAAGCCCTGCCGGTGCAGGATCTGGAACTGCACCAGATGCAGGTGCATCGGATGGGCATCCATGGTCATGTTGATAAACCGCCAGCACTCCACTGAGCCCAGCTTCACCTTTTCCGTGACCGGATCGTCGTAGCTCTTGCTGTTGATACGGACGCCGAGTGAATGTCCCTTTGCGTCCATCTTCTCCGTGAGCACGAAATCTCTCGTCACGGTGGAGGCGTCTATCGTCAGTTTGCGAAACGTCGAACTGCCGGAAAACGAAACGGCTGGTGCGGGAGCGGTAAGCCGTCGAGTGACTCGAAACTGCATCAGCTCGTAAAGGCGCGATGGCTCGACGACAGCAAACTCCCATCCAGGATAGGGCGCGTGTGCATCGTTGGAAAGTGTCACGATCTTACCGCTCAAATCGGAAAAGTCCACAATCACATCGGCGCGTTCCGCCGGACCGAGCAGTAGCTTGTTGAGCGTGGCTGCGTTGGGAAGAAAACCTCCATCGGTCCCGATCTGCTGCAGTGGTACGAGCTGCGGAACGTCGGTAGGTCGCGGCGAAAGATTGAAATATAGATTGAAGAACCGCGAATTTGCATTGTTCAGAATGCGCAACCGGTAGGGACGCGGCTCGACTTCGAGATAAGGATAGAGCGTTCCATTCACGACCGGCTGATCGCCAAAGAACTCCGGAGCCCAATGTCCGGGTGGCGGAGAATACTGATCGTCAAAGGTCGGAAGGTAGGCGAGCTGTCCGCGCTCATCGAAGCTGCGGTCCTGGATAAGGAGCGGGATCTCATAGTCGCCGGCGGGCAACTGCAAATTGCGTTCCCTCTCATCGCGCAGTAGATAAAGTCCCGATAACCCCGCGTAAACATTGAGGCGCGTGATGCCCAGGGCGTGATCGTGGTACCACAACGTGGCTGCCTGCTGCTGGTTGGGATAGTGATATTGAGCCTTGCCGCCAGGCACGAACCACTGCTCAGGAAGACCATCGCTCTCTGAGCGCGTCTGCGCTCCATGCAGATGCGGAACGGTGCGCACTTCCGGAGCAGGCGGCATGGCTCCGTGAATCGTGGTATCCACGCCGAAGAGGTGCTGGGCCGGCAGATGATTTTCCCAATGAACGACGATCTGCCTTCCACGCAACACATCGAACGTCGGCCCAGGATATTGGCCCTCATAGGTCCAAACACGCGCAGCAGGCAGTTGCGAATGAAAGTGGTGGGTAGCTTCGATCATGCGCACGCGATAGACGTCCTGGCCCTTGTGCCGCTCGACCGGCACGAGCTTCTGCGGAATCGGCAGCGGATCGATGTAGTGATCGATTCTAGTGGGTACGCGCGATGGCAACTGGGCAGCCCGGACGCCAAGGCACGTGGAGCCTGGAACTGCCGCGGCGCACAACTTGAGAAAGTCACGCCTGCTGGTCAAAGGCATCGATCCTCAGAGGAGCAGGCCGCGCAGGGCAATTGGAAAGGCGGGGTTGAGCACTTTGCGCGCGATGGGCGCTACCGATAGACAAATTGGCGGGACCTAGTTGCCAAGGGGCCGGAATCTTTTGCATGCAATCCATACGCTCAGGGAAAGGAGCGCTCATTGGCAGGGTACAACATCCGGTCAAACGGCTGAGACTGGATTCAGCGTGGACCCGCGTCATGAGCATGGCGGACCTGCCCGTCGCCTCATACCCCTGCTGATAAAATGAACCTTCAGTTCCGATGAGAGAGATTTGCCTGTGTCTGCAGCCCAGCCCGCACCGCCGTTGAAGCCTTCCGCGCTTACATTTCAGGATTTGCTCTTTCGCCTCCAGGCCTTCTGGGCCGAGCGCGGATGCGTTCTGCAGCAGCCCTATGACGTGGAAGTGGGCGCGGGCACCATGGCGCCCGAAACCTTTCTGCGCGTGCTCGGCCCCAAGCCCTACAGGGTGGGCTATGCGCAGCCCTCGCGCCGGCCAGCCGATGGACGCTATGGCGAGAATCCTAACCGGCTTTTCAAGCACACGCAGTTCCAGCTGATCCTGAAGCCGCCGCCGGTGAATGTGCAGGAACTCTACCTCGAGTCGCTCGAAGCGATGGGCATCGACCTGAAGAAGCACGACCTCAAGTTTGAAGAAGACAACTGGGAATGGCCCGCCGGTGGTGCGTGGGGCGTGGGCTGGCAGGTGATGCTCGACGGCTTGGAGATCACGCAGTTCACCTATTTTCAGCAGTGCGGCGGCCTCGATCTCGACCCGATGTGCGCGGAGCTCACTTACGGCATGGAGCGCATCGCGGCCTTCCTGCAGGATGTCGACTCGATCTACGACATCGTCTGGGCACGCGATCCGCAAACCGGGGCGCCGGTGACCTACGGTGATGTGCGCCTCGCCGAGGAGCTGCAGTTCTCGGTCTATAACTTCGAGTACGCTGATGTGCCGCGGCTCTGGGAGCACTTCAACAGTTACGAAGCTGAGGCGCAATCGCTGCTGGCACAGGCAAACACGTTGCTCGCCGATGAGAACGCCAGCTCAACAGAGAAGAAACGATTTCCGTTGCTGGCCACGTATGAACTCGGGCTCAAGTGCTCGAATCTCTTCAATCTTCTCGACGCGCGCGGCGCCATCAGCGTGACTGAGCGCGTGGGCGTTATCGGGCGCATTCGGAACCTTACTGTCGGCGTGGCCAAAGCCTACGCGTTGCAACAAGCCGCCGAAGCTACATCCAACGCAATGTCATCCTGAGCGAGTCGCCGTGGCGACGGGTCGAAGGATCTGCGGTTGCTTCCGCCACGCGGGATCGGTAGCAGAAAGAATCAAGAATCATGTCTGACTTTTTACTCGAAATCGGCCTTGAAGAAGTCCCCGCCCGCATGATCGCCGCAGCTGAAGCGGAGCTGGGCCGTCGCGTCAATGACTTACTCACGCGCGAACGTCTGCTTGGCGAAGGCGCCAAGGTCGCCACCTACTCCACGCCGCGGCGCTTGGCCGTGCTGGTTGAAGGCGTGCTCGGCGCGCAGGCCGATACGGAAGAAAAGCTCACCGGTCCTTCCTGGAAGGTCGCCTTCAAAGACGGTGCGCCCACAGCGGCCGCCGAAGCCTTCGCGAAAAAGGCCGGCGTGACGGTTGCCACTCTCGAAAAGGTGACGACTCCCAAGGGCGAGTACGTTGGAGCGATAGTCAAGCGAGAGGGACGAGCCGCAACGGAGTTGCTTGCTGCGGAACTGCCCAAAGAAGTGCTCGCAATCTATTGGGCCAAGAACATGTACTGGCGCTCCGGTAAGCCGGAGCGCTTCGTGCGCCCCGTGCGCTGGCTGGTCGCCCTGCTGGATTCGGCCATCGTGCCTCTTGAAATCGCTGGCATTGCAGCAGGCAACGCCAGCCGGGGCCATCGGGTTCTGCATGGCGACCACTCCGTGGTTCTATCTTCGGCCAAGAGTTATGCTCACACGCTCCGCGGCGCTCACGTAGTGGTCGATGTCGCCGAGCGGCGGCAGATCATTCGCAAGGCTCTCGATGCGGCTACGCGCACCATCCCCGGCGCACGCTGGCGCGAAGATGAGCCGCTGGCCGAAACCGTCACCCATCTCACCGAGTGGCCTACGGTCATCCTCGGCACCTTCGAGCCGGAATATCTCGAACTGCCCGAAGAAGTGCTCGTGACTGTGATGCGCGATCACCAGAAATACTTCGCTGTCGAAGGCGCAGACGGCAAGCTCGCGCCGCATTTCCTCGCCGTGCTCAACACTGAGGTCGACGCCGAAGGCGCTGCTATCATCCGCCACGGCAACCAGAAGGTTCTCCGCGCGCGCTTCAAAGATGCCCGCTTCTTCTGGGATTTCGACCAGAAGACGCCACTCGTCGATCGCGTCGAGAGCCTGAAGAACGTGACGTTCCAGAAGGAGCTAGGGAACTATTACTGGAAGACAGAAGAGAATCGGAGAGTGGTTAAAAATCTTGTTAGTGCCATGCCAGGTGTCAGCTTGCAACCACTCGACTGGAATGCACTTGACACTGCGACGAAGCTAGCAAAGGCAGACCTGACAGCTGAGCTCGTCAAGGAATTCACCGAGCTGCAAGGCGTCATTGGTGGTCTCTACGCCAAAACTCAAGGTCTCGGCGACAAAGTTCGCGATGCGATCTACGACCAATACAGACCGGCCTCAACTGACGACAAAATCCCAGAAACCATTGAGGGCAGGCTCCTCGGATTGGCGGACCGCACACAAACAGTCACTGCCATGTTCGGAATCAATATGGCCCCAACCGGCTCGAAAGATCCCTTTGCTTTGCGTCGTGCAGCAAATGGCATCATCAAGATTCTCGCTGAATCGGATGTTCCGCTGTCACTGGCGAGCGTGTTGAACGCGGCAGCGACAAAGGATGCAAATAGACGGCAACTGAATGATTTCTTCTGTGAACGCCTGGAGTTTTATCTGAAAGACGTGCGCGGCTTTGTCTACGACGTGGTGAATGCCGTGCTCGCGGCTGGCGCCGATGATGTCCGCGACGCCATCGCACGTGCCGAGGCGCTCACCGGCGTGCGTGGCTCGGACGATTTCATCGCCATCTCCACCGCGTTCAAGCGCATCAAGAACATCCTGCGCCAGGCGGAAGAAAAAGGCTTCGCGCTCGGCTCGCCAAAGGGCGTGAAATTGGCCTCTGAAGCGCAGCAGCTCGCCGATGCTGCGTCGGCTCTTGCACCGCGCGTTGCGACCTTGCGCGAGCAGCGCAATTACGCTGAGGCACTCGCGCTGATCGCCACGCTGCGGCCTGCCGTCGATGCATTCTTCGACAAGGTGATGGTGCTTGATCCGGATGCCAACGTGCGCGGTGCGCATCTCGGCCTCATCGACGAGGTGCTGCGCAGCTTCTCCGGCATCGCCGACTTCAGCGAGATCGTGACGGCTTAGAGGGACCCGTAGATACGGCTATCCCACCTTCGCATGCGAAGGTGGGATAGCCATTTTTTGAAGTTCACGAGCGTGTCCAAAAGACAACCGCAGATCCTTCGACTCGCTGCGCTCGCTCAGGATGACAGCCGTTGCTGCTGGCCGCTCTGAGAAAGGCGATTCAGCTCGCCTTCACTTACCATCCAGAAATGCACGCACCGCGGGGTCCAGCGTCGCCGCTTCGCAGCTGACGGCGAGATGACCGCAGTCGCTTTCGAGCACCATGGTCTTGGCGCCGAGCAGCCTGGCAAAGTCGAGCCCGGGCTGGGGATTCACCATGTGATCCTGCGCTGCGTTCACCACGAACACTCTGGCCGTCACACGCTTCGCCGCATCTTCCAGGCGGCCGCCATGCGCCACATCGTGATGCACCATGGCGTCGAGCTGCGCGAGCCAGTCATTTGCGTCGAAGGGCAGGAGGCCGTGGGAATACATCCCTGCATACTCTGCGCTGAACCCGTCAGTCGAATGCGTGCGCACGTAGTACATCGGAGTCGACAGGTTCATCTGCCAGATCAGATCGGCCACAGAAGCCGCGATCGGCTGCGTGTAGCGGCCCTTCTGCCACACAGGATCATCCTTCACCGCGTCGGTACTCGTGCGGTAGAGCAGAAGGTCGCGGCTGTTGGGCCGCGGCGAGCCCACCAGCGGAATCGCTACATCCATGAACTCCGGATAGTCCACCATCCATTCGAAGGTCTGGATGCCGCCCATCGAGATGCCCATCACCGCATGCAGATGCTTGAGTCCCAGCGTCTCGGTCGCGAGCCGGTATTCGCTGTTGACCATGTCCTGGATCGTAATGGCAGGAAAGTCGGGCCCGTGTTGCGTGGCCGAGTTGGAAGGCGACGAAGAGACACCGTCCCCGAGCGCATCGACTCCGATCACAAAATACTTTGTCGGGTCGACGAGCGCCCCCGGCTGGATGGCGTCGGTAAGATTCGCAGTCGTGCCAGAAAACCACGTTGGAAACAGCACTGCATTTGAGCGGTCGGCATTCAGCGCACCCCAGGTGCGGTAGCCCAGGCGGCAGTGTTCAATCTGCTGACCGCTCACCAGTTTGCACGTTCCCAGCTCGGCAAACTTTTGTTCTCCATCGGCGGCTTTCGCGCGGGCTGCAAGCCCACCCGCGGCAACAAATGTAAAAAACAACAAAGCACTGAATCGAAGGCCAGATTTCTGCATGCAGACGAGTGTACATCCCGGCCTGTTTTGCACTGGAAAACCGCGCCGGGCCTGAACACCACCATTGAGCCGGCCCGTCTAAAATTGAAAGATGGCAGACGCGCTCTACCTCAGCCTCTGGTATCCGAATCTGCGCCTTGTGGCGCTTGCCGATAAGCTCACGGCGGTCCTGGGCACCTTTGCTGCACACGACGGCGAGGCGCGCGTTTATGCCGCGACGGTGTGGCCGATGAACTGGAGCGAGGCGCCTGCTTTTCAGCGCGTCTATGGTCACGGCGAGCGCGGCGCGGAACTTCGACAGGCCGTTGAAGAGGCGCTCGAACTGCTCCACGAAGACTATGCCTACGAGTTCCAGATCGGCTGGAAGCTCTGGGAGCTCGAATCGGGTGGAGGTCTTGACGACCGCTGGGTGCGCGAACCGCGCCTCGTGCGCGTTACCGGCTTTGGCCCGCTCTTTGACGACGGCACCTACGAGCAGGATGGCCACATCCGCATCGACTTCGGCAATGACGCGCCGTTTCTTGAAGAAGAAGCCGATCTAGACGCAGTGGGCGCCAGGTACGTGGAAGAGAACGTGCGCCAGCTTGTCGAACTGACCGCTGCGGTTGAAAAAGCTTCGGGCGCGACGGCACGTGTCCTCTGGAGCGAGTTGGGTGAGAGCCTCGCGCAACGACTGGCGGCGCGGCTCGGCATGAGGAACTAGCGCGTGCGGTTCACGATCGAACGAATCCGGACGCTGATCCTCGTGTGCGGCGTGTTGCTTGTCGTGGCGCTAGGCGCTTTTCTCACTATCGGCCACTTCAAAAGCCCCTTCAGCCGGCGCGACGTTCCCAAGCGTCTGGGCATCGACATCCAGCAGGAAGCCAACGGCGTCACCTACACGCAGGCGCACGGCGGTCATACGCTCTTCAAGATTCACGCCTCCCGGGTGGTGCAGTTAAAAAATGACCATGCCCTGCTGCACGACGTGCAGATCGAACTCTACGGCACAGACGGCCGGCGCGTCGACCGCATCGCCGGCGATGAGTTCGAGTACGACCAAAAGGTGGGCACCGCCACGGCCGCCGGACCAGTCGAGATTACGCTGATGCGTCCTGGCGTAACGCCGGCTGTTGCAGAAAAAGCAAAGCCGCAGCAGGCGCTCACGGCACCTCCGGCGAGTAGCAATGCAACTCCTGTCGTGCAAGCTGCGACAGCCGGCGAGATTCACGTGAAAACCAGTGGCATCTCCTTCGACCAGAAAAGCGGCATGGTCACCACCGCGCAGCGCGTCGATTTTTCCATGGCGCAGGGCAGCGGCAGCTCGATCGGAGCAAGCTATGATTCGCAGCAGGGTTTTCTGGTGCTCGACCACGATGTGCAGCTCACAGCTCGTCCCACTGCCGGCCGTCGCGGCGCTGGTCCAGTCGAGATTCGCGCCGCCCGCGCGGAGTTCTACCGCGACACCAATCTCTGCGTGTTGCGTACAGCTTCCACGGAGTATCGCGGCGATCGCGCGACTGCCGCTAACGCACAGATACTCTTCCGCGACGATGGATCGGCCGTCCGCCTCGAAGCCGCAGGTGGATTCACGCTGGCCTCCGCGACAGGCAGCCATCTCGCCGCACCGACGGCTTCCATGGATTTCGATGAGGATAATCAGCCGACCCATGGACATCTTGATGGCGGCGTCACGATGGATTCCGCGAGCAACGGACGAACTGTGCGCGGAACCTCGCCCACAATGGAGCTCGCCTTCGCATCCCGCGGTGAGCTGCGCCACGCGCACCTGGAGCGCGGCGTGGAGATGCACAGCGAGGAGACGAGCCAATCCCCAACGAGCTCACAATCTGGAGTGAATGGGCAATCCCTGCCCGTGCACCTGAGCCGCACCTGGCGCTCGCCTGTGGTTGATGTTGACTTCCGCGCTGTGGGCCAGAGCAAGGTTGAACCGGCAACCATCCACGGCACCGGCGGCGTCATCCTCACCGGCTCGACGCAGCGTGGTAATGCCGTTCCCTCTCCTTCAAAGCTCTCGGCGGACGAGGTCACGGCTCAGTTCGGACCGAACTCCTCACTGCTGACAATGACCGGCAACGGCCACGCCAGTCTGGACGAGACTTCAGCGACCGGAACCCACGATTTCGCCACCGGCGACCGGCTGGAGGCGCACTTTGCATCCTCAACTCCGGGCACACAAATGGATGCGAAGCGGCCCGCACAAAACTCTCTTGCCTCCGGCTCCGGCGCCACCGAGATCCAATCCGCCGCACTGGACGGCAACGTGGTTCTTATCCAGCAGCCGGCCGCAAAACCCGGCGCAGCAGCGCCACCCGAGATGCGCGCCAACGCCGGCCATGCCGCGTATGAAGGCGCAGGCGAGTGGCTGCACCTCACTGGGAGCCCACGCGTCGACGATGGCGGCCTGCAGCTCTCGGCCGACAAAATTGACGTCTCAAGGGCCTCTGGCGATGCCTTCGCGCACGGTAACGTCAAGGGCACATGGATCAGTACGGCTACGGCAAACCGCAATACGGGTGTCGGCATGAACTTCGGCGGCCAAGGCCCGGCTCACGTCATCGCCAGCGAAGCGCAACTGCACCAGGCGACTGGCGAGGCCACATTCCGAGGAAACGCCCGCCTCTGGCAGCAGGCGAACTCCGTCGCGGCGCCAGTGATCGTCCTTGACCGCCAGAAGCAAACGCTACTCGCCCGCACTACAAGCGCCGCCAATCCGGTTGTGGCGGTGCTGGTCGGCGTGGGCGCCAAACCGGAGAACTCCGGCAGCACCGAAACGAAATCCACCTCGTCGTCAGTCACGCGCATCCGTGGTGGCGAGCTTGCGTACTCGGATGTGGACCGCAAGGCCGTCATGCAGGCAGGCGTTCTGGGCTCGGTTACGGCCCAGGCGGAAACGATGACGTCTGTATCCGACACAGTCGAGCTGCAACTGGCTCCGGCCGCTAATCATGCTACCGGACAGGCCCAAGTAGAAAAGATGACCGCTACGGGGCATGTGACGGTGAGTTCGCAGGGCCGGCGCGGCTCGGGCGAGCAATTGGTTTATACCGGCGCGGACGGCCGGTACCGGCTGACTGGAAGCGCGGCGGCGCCGCCCAAATTGACCGATCCGGCGCGCGGCACCGTCACCGGGGAGGCTTTGATTTTCAATAGCCGCGATGATAGCGTCAGTATCGAAGGCGGCGCGCAGCAGACCCGAACCGAGACGACAGCGCCCCGGTAAGGCAAGGCGAATTTAGGACTTGAATGGAGACACTGGTTGCCGAGGGAATCGGCAAGAGCTATAAGGGACGACAGGTTGTCCGAGGCGTCAACCTGAAGATCTCCCGCGGTGAAGTGGTGGGGCTGCTGGGTCCGAACGGCGCTGGCAAAACAACCAGCTTCTACATGATCGTCGGCCTCGTTCCGCCAGAGACCGGCCGCGTACTGGTGGATACGACGGATATCACGCGCGTGCCCATGTATCTACGGGCGCGCAACTTCGGCATCAGCTATCTGCCCCAAGAACCTTCGGTCTTTCGCAAGCTTACCGTCGAGGAGAACATTCTCGCGGTGCTCGAGGCGCAGCCGCTGGGCAACCGGGAACGGCGCACACGGGCCGACAGGCTGATCAACCAGCTCAACCTCGGGCATATCCGCACCACGCGCGGTTATGCGCTGTCGGGCGGCGAGCGGCGGCGCGTGGAGATTGCCCGCGCCCTCTGCATTCAGCCCAAATTCATCCTGCTCGACGAGCCCTTCAGCGGCATAGATCCGATTGCCGTGCTGGAGCTACAAAAGATTATCTTTGACTTGAAAGCGGGCGGAATCGGCATCCTGATCACCGACCATAACGTCCGTGAAACACTCAGCGTCACCGATAGGGCGTACATTATTGCTGAGGGGAAGATCTTCCGTTCCGGCACGCCGCACGAACTGGGCAACGACATGGAAGTGCGACGCGTCTACCTGGGCGAGGGATTCTCACTGGGATGAGGCGCGGCGGCATAGAAATCGCTCATCTTACACTCTGCGCAAAGGGCCGGCGCAAGTGCGAGATTCCCAAATGGATCGTTGCCCAAACCGGAACGAGTGACCGGAACGAGTGATTGGAAGTGACACATAGTACGCTTTAAGCTTTTTTTCACACGGATACACTCGCTTTAGGTCCAAACGGGGAACGATTCCATTTATGGCGTTGTTGCAACCAAAACTGAACCTCAAAGTCGCGCAACGTCAGGTGCTGACGCCGGGCCTGATGCAGATGGTGAGTGTTCTGGCCCTGAACAAGCTCGAACTGAAGGAGATGATCGATGCCGAGATGGTGGAAAACCCCGTCCTGGAAGAGATCGACGAATCGGTTCCGATGCTGGATGAAGTCGCGGGCCGTGAGGAGCTTCTGGAACGCAGCGCTGAGGAAGCGTCGACCCCAGCCAAGGACGTATTCACCGAAATCGACTTTGGATCGTACTTTCAGGAGTATCTCGACCCCGGCTATCGCACGCAGCCTGAGTACGAAGAGAGCGAGAAGCCCTCGTTTGAGAACTTTCTCTCTCAACCTACTACCCTCACCGATCACCTGGCGTGGCAACTGGGGGCTCTGAGCCTGGATGTGAAGCTCCACGCCGCCGCCGAACTGGTCATCGGCAATCTCGATCAGGAAGGCTACCTGGCGGCAACCGACGAGGAACTAGCCGCTGCCCTCACCCCGATTCCCGTATCCGTAGCTGCTGATAATGGCCATGGGCCGGACGTCACCCCAGCACTCGAGGTTGTACGGCGCGCGATCGAGCTGGTGCAGAGTCTCGATCCGGCGGGTGTGGCGGCCCGCGATCTGCGCGAGTGTCTTCTGCTGCAGATCACGGCCCAGCGGCGCGAGTTCGACCATCTGTACACGAAACACTCGGCGGGCAACGGAACCGATCCGCATCGCGATCTTCGCCCCGAGGCCGAGTCGGAGCTCGACCAGCGCCGGCGCAGCATGGAAGTTGCCGGCCTGATTGTGGACCGCCACCTGCACCTGCTGCAAAAACGCGACCTGAAAGACTTGGCCCGCGCTGCACAGATTACCCCTGAAGAGGCCCACGCGGGCGTCGAGTTCATCCGCACCCTCGATCCGCGGCCCGGCCTGCTCTATAACCGCGAGCAGACGCGTCTGATCGAGCCGGACGTAGTCTTCGTCAAGCGCGGAGGCGAGTGGACGGTCTCGATGAACGAGGAAGACCTGCCCAGTTTGCGCCTCAGCCAGCGCTACCGCCGCATGCTGGTCTCGCAGAATACCGATAAAGAGGTCAAGGATTACGTCAAGGAGCGCTTCCGCTCGGCGATGCAGCTGATGCGCAACATCGCCCAGCGCAAGAGCACCATCCTGCGCACCTGCGAGGTGATTGTGCGCCGCCAGCAGGACTTTCTCGAGCACGGCGTCGAGTCGCTGCGGCCGATGATGATCAAGGAAGTGGCCGAGGAGATCGGCGTGCACCCCTCCACCGTGAGCCGCGCTGTTGCCAACAAGTATGCGCACACGCCACAGGGTGTGCTCGAACTGCGTTTCTTCTTCTCAGAAGGCGCCAACGGCCCCGAAGGTGCCGACACACCGTTACTGGTGCTGAAGCGCAAAGTCCGCAAGCTCATTGAAGACGAAGACCCGCGTCGCCCGCTCACCGATGATCAGCTTGCCGCGATGCTGCAATCGCAGGGTATCCAGCTCACCCGCCGCACCGTGGCCAAATACCGCGAAGACATGAATATTCCGTCGACGCACCAGCGGCGTAAGCGGGATTGAAGGGCAGCTTCATACTCCAGCTTTTGGAATCTGGTTGCATAATGGTCTTGTGAAAGGGCGCGACTTCAGTCGTGCCGAAGAAGGCCAATAAAATTGCGGGCTTCAGCCCCTGAGAGGCCTTAGAACCCGACCTGAAAGGATTGATACAACCGGTTCCAGTACGTGTCACAGAAATTCATAGCGTAAATTAAATCCCGAACCGCAGATCCTTCGACTCCGTTTGGCCCCAAAGCGGCCAAACGTCGCTCAGAATGACAGCAGTAGTTATGCAGCGAACTTCGGGGACAGAACACTAGCCTCATAGCTAGCTAGAAGCTGCCTTCTTCTACCAGTTCGTAATCGACCCGTCCGGCCGGTAGTAGATCTGCCCTTTCTGGAAGTCGGGCTCGGTGAACTCCGCAATCTGTGTCAGTTGCTTCAGGTCGAGTTCCACGCCCAGACCGGGGCGGTCATTTGGATAGAGTTTGCCCTCCTTGAAGTCGAGGCACTCCGGCAGGTGCGGTATTTCGCGGCCCTGGTAGTTGTACTCCATCACCACGGGTCCCGAGAACGTGCTCAACGTGTTCACCAGCGCCGCAGTAGCGATGGGTCCGGTGAAGTGCGGCACCATACCGACAAAATGCGTCTCGCACAGCGCTGCAATCTTCAGCATCTCCGTAATTCCGCCGACATTGGGGAGCGTGGCGCGGCAAAAGTCGATGCTGTGACTTTCGATGAGCGTATTGAAGTCCCAGCGGTTGCCCCACTCCTCGCCCGCGGCCAGCGGCACATTCACCTTCTGGCGCAGGATGGGCAGGTCCTGCTGAAAGGCTTCTGTGCGCACAGGGTCCTCGACGAAGAACGGCGCAAGGTCCTCGATGGCATTGCAGGCGCGAATCGCATCGCTCAGATCAAAGCGCTGGTGGAAGTCGATGGCCCAGTTGCCATCCTTTCCTACACCTTCGCGAACCTGAGCGCATACATCGTGCAGGCTGGTGACGCGCTCGCGCGTGTCATAGGTGGTGTTGATCGGTACAGAGAGAGCATCAAAACGGAAGAGCCTGTACCCCTGCTCCAGCGTGATCCGGGCCCGATCCTTAAGAGGCGTGTCACGCGTGACGCCGGGAAGGATGCCGGCCGTGTTGTAGCACTCGCAGTAGTTACGCACCGTTCCGCCGAGCAGCTCATGCACAGGAACCTTCAGCGCCTTGCCCTTGATGTCCCAGAGCGCCAGGTCGATGGCGCCGATCGCGTCGGTGCGTTCGCGTCCCGCCGGATAGAAAAAGCCGCGGTTCATGTCCTGCCACAGATGCTCGACGTACTGCGGATCGCGCCCGATCACGCGGCTGGCGCAGGGAGCGAGCAGATCCTTCGATCCACCCTCGCCGATGCCGGTGATGCCCGCATCGGTCTCCACAGTAACCACCACGTAGCTCTGGTTGAAGATCTGATTAGCCGAAAAAAAGGACTTGGGTGGCGCATAAGCGCGGATGCGCGTGACCTTCATCTTGGGCAGCGCGGCAAACGCGAGGCGCGGGCGGGCAAGGGCCACCGCGGCGGTGGCGGCAACAGACTGCAGAAATTGGCGGCGTTGCATCGAGAAACCTCCGATTCCGCCAAACATCCTACCATCCGCAGGATGCAGGCCGGAGGCCGATAATGAAATCTATCGAAGATATGCGAGCTTTGCGCCGAGAGAGCCGATCATTCTCCGGTCTCGACTCGGAGACCGGAGAATGATCGAGCATGGAGCTGAAGCTGCTTTTACGGGCGCGTGGGAATCACGCCGGGCTGGAAGAGATCGGAGAGGTCGTTGGCGTTGACCGCGTCGCCGAGCCACGGGCTCGAACCACCGGTTGCGCGCACGTGGAAGATCTCCTGCATGGTGCGCAGGTCAGAGGAGTGAGAGAAAGGAATGGCGCTTGCGTAGGGCAGGCCGCCTTCGTTTTCGTGAGCCAGCGGAGAGATGATGATCTCGCCGATGGTGTGATTGAAGTCGTCGGCGTTGTCGTTCGCCTCGCCGTCTTCTTCGCTTTCATCCCACCAGACGATGATGACGCCACCATCCTTGTAGGCCCGCGATGCCATGATCATCGGCACCAGACGGCTCACCGCATTGTCGCCCGCCTTGATCTGAGAGGAGTCGCCTGTCAGGCCGGCAAAGCCGCCAGATAGCGCGCTATGCATGTCGTTGTACTGGTTCGGCGTGATCCAGTTGTAGGCAGCCACACGGTCGTTCTGGAGATCGAACGCGAGTTGCTGCAGAGGCGCGTAGTGGAAACGCTCCGTGTTCGACGTGGTGGTGTTGTTGCCGCCGTTGGTATCGTTGAAGAAAGCCTGCGGATTGTGCTTCACCGCATAGTTGTATTGCAGCGAGGAGTTGTACTCATTGAGGTTGCTGTTGGCGGCGAACTTGCCGGAGAGGCTCACGATCGGTGAAGTCCACTGGCTCGGCGAGAGCGGCAGGTTGGTGAGCTGGCCATTCACCGTCTGCAGATCGATATCTTCCTGATATGACTTCCAGCTGATGCCGGCCTTCTGCAACAGGCCGCTCAGGTGCTGCGTGGTGTTCTGCGAGTTGGGCGTGCTGTCCTTGAAGGGATCGTCATCGTTGGCGATGCCGAAGTTGGTGCCGGCTTCGGCCCATATGTAATTCGGCTCGGAAGGATGAATGTGCTTGCCCGTCCCCGCCAGCACGTTGTAGTAGGCCTTGGCGTACGAGGTCTGCTTGCTGATGTTGACGAGTTGGCCGTTGATGTAGGCCGTCGCCGTTCCGCTCACAAGGCTGTTGATGAAGGGCGCACTCGCGTTCTGAAAGATGGGCTGAATGCCGCCGGTGACGGTGGTCGGCTGGGTCCAGTTGTGGTTTTCAAGGGCGATCACGAAAACGTGCTTGATTTCGCGATGGTCACGGTCGTCACGATCATCGTCGCCGTCATAGGCCTTTGCGATCGAGCAGGTGAGTGTGGCCACCAGCGCAAGCCCGGCAAGCGCACGGACATGGAAACGAGACATGGGGAACCTCCAGTTGTTGGGGATCTGGCGTGGGGAAGAAGATGGCCCACCCGACGCATGGAGATTTGTAGCAGGCGTTTGTTGCGGTGAGATGATGAGCACGTTAAAGAACGTGCGGAGGTAATTGGCGCCCAGCTTCCAGTAGCGGAGGGTCAGCGACTGAACGGCTTTTGTTCACAAGGTCACGCTATTGTTCATTTGCGTTATCTCCGGCACCTTACCGCCAATTTCGATCGTCACAGTCGCGCCTTTGAGGTCAACGCCTGAAGGAGCGGTGAGCGTGACTTCTGCCGTCTTCGGAATAAGATTGACAGGTGCTTTGAGCGCAGGCACGTCGGCAGTCGCAATCGTTTTACCATCGCGATCGCGGAGCACGACCTTCGAGGCCGGCGCATCGATCGCACCCACGCTGTGCACTGTGACGGTCATCGTCTGGTTGTCAACTTTCACATCTTCAGGATCGATGCCGAGATCGGGGCGCGACCAGTACGGTGTGCCTTTGCTCGCCAGCTTGAGCTCGATTACCGTTGTGGTGCGCGGCGGAAAGGTAATGTCGAGGCTCTTACTGCGCTCAAAAGCAACGGTGCGCGTGGTGGCATTTTCGATGGCAGCGTCGGGCGCCGGCGCGCCATCGCCAACGCTCTTCTGCGTGCCCTGCGTCATCGTCCACTGGCCAGGATCAACTTCCCAACCGGTCATCTGCGCCTTCACCGGCACTGGATCGAGATTGTAGGCGATGATCTTCACGTGGTCAGGCGTCGCTTCCGGTACGAGGATCGCGACACTCTGATCGTTGGCGGGCTCATCGAATCGCCAGCTCACCGCGTTACCGGGATAGCAGTAATTGCGCATCAGCGCTACTCCGCCAAGACGCGAGCGCTGCAGTTCACCGTTGTTGAAGTAGATGCGATCGATCCATAAGCTGCCTTCGCGATTGATGAACTCACGCTCGTGCGCAGTTTGAAGCTGCGAAGCGTAGACCTTGTTGAGATACGCGGTGTCGCCCGTGGCCTGCCAGGCGAGTTGCCAGAGCGTCTCATTGGTTTGCTGCGTTTGCATCACCGGCTTGCTGGCCGCGGCGACAAGCGGTTCCGTTTCCGCTTTGCGCAGGTTGAGCATGTCGAGCATGTCAGAGTTGACAAGCTGCAGCGCCTCGATGGGCGCGTCAACAAAAGGCTTTACGTACTTCGGATCGCCCGTCCAACGATACGCAGCCCAGAGAATGAACCACGGCCGCATGCCTGTTGGTTTGTCTTCGTCCGTCTTGAAGTTCACTTCGGTGTGCAGCGTGTATTTGCCATTGGGGCCGGGCTTGTAGTGCACGAGGAATCCGTCCGCGAGTTCGAGAATCATCTTGCGCGCCTCCGGCGAGCCGTTAAAGAGCACCAGCGAGAGTGCGGGATGAAAAACCATGTACGAAGGCTCCTTGGACCAGCCCCACACGCCGCCTTCGGCCATCTTGGCGCCACTGAAGTATGACGAGCGCACGTGCCGGTGGCCGGCCGCATTGATGCCGCTTAGCCATTCGAGCCGCTTGGCCGTGACCATGGCGCGCTCAATCTGTTTGGGACTGCCGAAGTCGAGCAGCATCGACTCGCCGAGCACGTTGAGTCCGTCCTCGTAGCTGTGCAGCTCATCGGTCTGGATGGTCGCGAGGCCATTGGTGAACATGTGCTGCGCGTACATCGCGTCCATTTCCTTCCACAAGGACGCCTTGATCTTGTCCGGCGTCGAGCCCATCAGCGCAAGGCCCGGCCACCACTCGGTGAAATCCGAATCATCTGAGAGGCCGCCGCCAAACTCGCCATTCGAGATCTGCCGGTTATCGATGTACCAGTTGATAAGGCTCTTGAGCTCGCCCAGGTCTTTCACCTGCAGGAAGGCCCATTGCGGCACGCCCTCCGGCGTCTGCGGCTGAATGTATGGAGGCCGCGGCTGCTCATGATTCATCTCATGCCAGTAGTCGCGGGCCAGCTTATTTTGCGGATCGACGCGAAGCAAATCGCTCATATCGCCGTCGATGCGGTTGAAGAGATTCAGGCGGCGCGAGCTGACCGACTCTTCCGTGAGGTTGGCGTATTCGTCGCGCACCTGCGTGAGCCGATCGGCAACGTGCTCGTGCAGCGCATCTTTATACGGCTTGAAGATGAGCTGCAGCTCAGCGCCTTCCAGTGCGGAGGTGTTGAAGTCCGCGCTTTGCGCAGCGATGGTAAGGTACAGGCTTTTGCTGTTGGGCAGGATGCGGTCGCGCGTGTCGAGCCATAGCGTGTGCGGCGCGCCCGGTTTCACCGCAAAGGTGAAGTAGAGCATGTTGCGCATGGGCCAGAGCGGATCTTTGACCTGAATGTTCAAGGGAATCACGCCGTCGGCATTGGGCTTGATGTTCAGCGCAGGCACATCGATAGCGATACCATCGAGGCCGCCGTCCATGTTCTCCCAGTCGTATGTATAGCCGTGGCCCGAATCGACCATCTGCGAGCGGAAGTCGGCGGGAATAAGGATGTGCACAATGGGCAGGCCGGATTGCGTATCTTTGCGCCTGGTGCCCGGCGCGCCCGCGGGCATGGCCATCATGGTCATGCGCTCATCCGCTGGAAAGCGGCCGTCGATGTACTTCACCAACGGCAGTGTCGAGGGATTGTCATCCGGCGAGATTTTGGCCGTGAGTTTATAGCGCAAGGTGGCCACGCCCGCCGGCTCCATGCCAGGATGCACGTAGTATGCGGAGAGCTCGCCAATTGGCTGCTCCTGCTCGGCATTGGTGAAGCGAAGTTTTCCGCCGGTCACTGGTGCGTCGAACTCGTGATACGTGACCTCCTGCCCTTTGGGCCGATCGAAGAGTGTGCGTTCGAAGTCGGCAGCCTTCTCGTTGTCGTGTACGAGCAGCGTCCAGTTGCCCCAGGCGCCACCTTCAATCTCCAGATGATTCCACGGCTCGTCCGGCATGTTGAACGTGACGGTCTTGCCGGAAAGCGAATAGCAGTCCCAGTCGGGCAGCTCGAAGTAGTCATCGCGTCCAATCAGGCGCGAACGGTTGTAGACACCGGGCCATGTAGTTTCGCGGATGCCGTCCGTAGCCTTCCACCACCAGCGATCAAGATCGTAGACGTCGTGGATCTCGACTTTGCGCACCGTTGTATAGGAGGAATCGATCACAACAGGCTCATCGCCAGGACGGTTCCAGCCGTATTTGAGATTCCACTCCTGCTGCCAGTCTGTTGCGTGACCCGAACCTGAGTCTTTGCCGTCCTCGCTCGGCACAACCGGCGCGGCGCTCTCTGCCACCGACGGGCCAGCGGCCACCCTGCGCTCGATCGGGGGAATGCTCTGTGGAATTTCGTTTTTGGCGAGCCCAGCGATGTTGTCGTCTGAAAGTGCACGGTCGTAGATACGCAGCTCGTCGATGTCGCCGCCGCGATCATAGCTGTAGGAGCTTTCGACGCCTGTGGGGCCGATGATTCGCGAATGCGGACCGAACTGATCGAGAGCTGTATCAAACAGGCCAGTGGCTTCTTTCGTGGCCATCAGTTTGCCATTGATGTAGAAACGAATGCCGCTCGTTTCATCCCACGCGAGCGCAAGGTGAATCCATTCGTCAGACTTCGGGCTCTCAGGCAATTGCACTGAGACGCGCGTGCGGCCAAGGTTCACGTCGGTTACAAAGGCATCAAAGCCGTGGCCGTTCCAGTCGATGCGCAGCCACACCATGTCCCAGCTGGAGTGGTCGGCAAAGCCCACACGGAAGACCGGAAAGGCGGTCTCGTCGACCGGCTCGCGCGAGCGCCAGAAGAAGCTGAGCGTGCCGCGTTGCGAGTAGATGTTGCCGGGGGCCCAATAAGAAAGCAGTTGCGTGTTGCCGCACTGAATGTAGGAGCCGTGCGCGCCGTTGGGGAGAGTCTTCACATCGTGTACGTAGTTAGGAACTGGATTGCCGCCGCCGGCGTAGTCGGCCGTGAGGCCGTGATCGCCCGAGAGATAGAAGAGCAGGCCAGGCTCCGAGGCATGCGGATTTGCAGGCAAAACCAAGGTGGGATCGGCGGGAGTGTATTCAAGCGGAACCTGCGACGGCGCACAAGGAATCAGAATGAGACCGGTAAGAACACAAAGCAACACGCGGATGCGCGAAGTACACATGAAGGACCCCTTTGTTGCCGGAAACGCAGCCTGCTCTGGTTGCGTTCGAAATGGATATGAACTGGTCAGACCACCACACGGCATTGTCAACGGACGCTCGCGCCTTTGGCAAATTACCTTTTGTCATGCGTCTCAAGAGATGGTGCGATGGTCCTACAGGTCATGCGCGCATGGGAACAATCCAGCAATAGAGAGCCGAAGTGAACGGGTCAAAGCAGTATGCTGATCGGGAGGTCTTCCCATGCAGGCTGCTGTGCTCTATGGTCCGCGCGATATCCGCGTCGAGCCGTTGCGCAATCCTGAACTAACGCCCGGAATGGTGCTGCTGAGAAGCCGTCTGGTAGGCATCTGCGGCTCAGACCAGCACTACTACGAGCACGGTTATTGCGCGGCGTTTGTTCCCGATCGGCCGTTTGTGCTTGGGCATGAGGTCATGGCCGTCGTAGAGGCCGTCGCCGATGATGTGGACACAATACGTGTTGGGCAGCGCGTCGCCGTGAATCCGGCGCGAGCCTGTGGTTTCTGCGATTACTGCAAGGCAGGGCGTATCAATCTCTGCACCAGAACCGTCATGCTGGGCAGTGCAAGCACCACGCCGCCCACGAACGGTGGACTCGCAGAGTATATTGTCGTTCGCGCCGATCAGTGCCATGTTCTTCCCGATTCGGTCGACGAAAGCCTGGGAGCCATGATCGAACCCTTTGCCGTGGCGCTGCACGCTGTAAAGCGTGCTGGCTCTGTATCGGGCCGGCGCGTGCTGGTGACCGGCGCGGGGGCAATCGGGTTGCTGGCTGCAATGACGGCCCGGGCTTTCGGAGCAGCGCCTGTGACGATGAGCGATCTTGTGCCGGAGCGCCGGGCCAAAGCGGAGGAACTGGGCATCGATGCAGTACTCGATCCCTCAGCCTCGGATTTTGCGCAGCGCGCCCGCGTGTTGAGCGGCGATGGATTCGACTTTGTATTGGAGGCTTCCGGCGCGCCGCCCGCGCTGCGCAGCGCGTTTGACCTGGTGCGTCCCGGCGGAACAATTGTGCAGATCGGCACGCTCGGCACGGCTGACATTCCCCTGCCCGCAAACAAGTTGATGAACAAGGAGATTCATCTGATTGGCTCGATGCGCTATGGGAATGTCTTTGACGAGGCGATCCGGCTGGTGGCTGCGGGACGCGTGAACCTGCGGCCGCTGATCAATGCCGTCTATCCTCTGGCGGAGGCCGTCAAAGCATTCGAGTTCGCAGCAGACAAGGCACGGTCATTCAAGGTGCAGATACAGATATAGAGTTTGTTCGTGAGAGTCGTGCTTCCCACCTTAGCCACAAAAACAAGAGCGCGGAGAAGGTGGGGCACCCGATATACAGTTTTGTCGAACGAAGAATGGGAAACTGATAGCTGACGGCTGAAAGCTGATAGCTGTTTCTACATCGCTTCAGGGCTTTCAATGCCCAGCAGTGCCAGCGCACGAATTAACTCGCGCAGGGCAATGGCTGCGGTCGCAAGGAGAAATGTCTTCTTGCTTGCATCTTCTTCGGTGAGGATGTGGTGGTTGTGGTAGAAGGTGGCGAACTCCTGCGCGAGTTGAAAAGCATGCTTGGCGAGATACGCGGGCTCGGACGCCGCAATGCATTGGTCCAGAACTAGGGAAAAACGGCCGGCACGCAGCCAGAGCGACCAGATGTCTTCATTCTCGTTGCCCGCAAGATATTCCGAAATGTCGCCGCGCGCAGCGCCAAATTCCGCCAGCACCGCTTCCGGCGCCGTTCCGCCTTTGCGGAAAATGTTGCGGATGCGGACAGCGGCGTACTGAATGTAGGGGCCAGTCTCGCCCTCGAAGCTGAGCGCATCCTTGAAATCGAACGCGATCACTGAATTACGCGTGTACTTGAGCATGAAGTAGCGCAACGCGCCAATGGCGATCTGCTCGGCGATCTTGCGGCGGACAGGCTCAGGGCTCGCTGCCTGCTTTTCGTCAACAAGCGGTTGAACGGCGGCGATGAGTTTGTCGATGAGGTCGTCGGCTTTCACGCCGAAGCCTTTACGGCCGCTGACCTCGATGTACGGGCGGCTCAGGTCTTCTTCAGGCACCTGATAACCAAGCTCAACGGCGCAGCGCGGCGTGAGCGCAACCATCTCGTAACTGAAGTGCGTGTAGCGGTCAGCCTCGGCGTTGTGGCCCATGCCGCGCAGGGCCTGGATCACGTTGGCCTGCGGATCGGACTGACGCGAGTCGATCACGTTGTAGATGGCCTGCGCGCCGCCAAAATGCGGATGTTTTGCTTCGCCGTGTTCCGTCGAAATCCAGCATTCGTGATCGGGATACTCGAAGAATGGTTTGTAGCCAAAGTCGCGGCCGAGCAGGCGAAACTTCCAGAGGTGATAGGCGATGTCTTTGCCCACATAGGTGACGGTGCCATTCGAGCGGACGATCACTTTCGCGTCTTCATCCACGTACTTTGTATCGTTCTCGCCTCGGACTGGCTCCGAGGTTGAGCCAGGGCGCGCCATCACCCAGCAGCCCTTGTTCTTGCCTTCGGTCTCGAAGTAGAGCACGCCTGTCCGCTTGAGCTGTTCGAAAGCTGCTTCCCAGAACTTGAGGTGCAGGATCTCGCTCTCGCGCGGCAGAAAGTCGTATTCGATACCGAGGCGCAGCATCGTTTCGAGATGGCGGCGCAGGACGGCCGTAGAAACGAGCTCGGCAACTTCAGCGGTCTCATTCCCGCCATGCTCGATCAAGTGCAGCGTCTCGTAGCGCAATTTCTTGCGCGAGGCTTTTTCTTCCTCGCTGCCCTGCTCGTACCATTGCGATGTGCGCGCGTAGAGGTCCCAGCAGTAGTAATCGATGGCTGCGGCATGGCCGTCCGCGGCTTCGGCGCGACGTTCGCAATCGGCGACTAGCTGGCGCACGTCGGCGACGGATTTGTTTTCAAGATGCAGAAAGCCGACGACGACGTCCGCAACCTGCACGCCGGTGTTGTCGATGTAGTTCTGCACATCGACCTTGTGGCCGGCGGCGCGCAGCAGGCGCACGAAGGTGTCGCCGAGGATCGCATTGCGCAGATGGCCGATGTGCGCGGCCTTGTTGGGATTGATCGACGTATGCTCCACCAGCACGTGAGCGATCTGTGGGTGCCCCACCTTCGGCCCGGTTTCATCGCGCCTGAAGTGGGAAGCAACACCGGAGATTGCGCGAACAGCCGCCGCCCGGTCGAGCCGCGCATTGATGTATCCAGCACCAGCCACTTCAAAGCCGGCGAATCCTTCAACAGCACCCAAAGCAGCAACGATCTCCTGCGCAATCACCTTCGGCGCCTTACGCAGTGTGCGCGCGAGTTGCAGGGCGATAGGGGTGGCCATCTCGCCAAAGCGCAGGTCGGGCGGCGTCTCGAGGGGAATGTTTTCGAGCTGCAAGTCGTACTTTTCTTTCAAAACCGCGCGAATCGCTTCACCGAGCTGCTTTTGTAATTCCAGAACCACGTCGAGATGCCTCGAAATCCTTGATTTTCAAGGTGATTTTAGCAGAGCGGCTCCTGCCGGGCTGCTAACCATGCCTGCTCGCGCTCCGTTACCTTCGAGTTGGATTCCCTGCCCTGATCGCTGAGTAGACACCCGCGCATTACCGATGAATTGTATTTAGCCTTTCGTGCGCTCGCCATCCTCGCAGTGTCGAAACGAAGGCCGATTTGCAGAGGGGCATAGATAAAGAGGAAGACATATGCGTGGCTTGATTTGCTTGGTTGCGGCCTTGGGAATGGGAATCATCAGCGGATGCGGAGGCAGCCGGAATGATCCCGGCATGACGGACCCTCCCACGCCGGCGCCGACCGACACGATCTCTGGAGTCGTCACCTATAAAGGTGCACCGCTCGCCGGAGTGACTGTAACAGAGTGGTCCACCAACACCAATGCCGTGCTGGCAACCACGACCACTGACGCGAACGGCAACTACAGCTTCTCCGGCATTCAAACGCAGGGCAATGTGCCGCTTGATCTGCACATCTGGGCCACGAAGACCGGCTATGGCTTCTATCCCTCGGTGAGCGGCGCCAACGCAAACGCCAAGGTAGAGCGCGCCGATCACACCGGGCAATTCGTCCAGACGGAAGTCGTCGGCGTTCCCATGTACTTTACGGTGATCGATTTTGTGGCCCTGCCCAACGCCTCGCTGAGCGGCGCAAACTTTGCCGCCTATGACGGGACAAATCCCGCCGTGAGCGTGGCCGCGACCGGGCAGACGGCGAGCTACGCAAGTGGCGATGATGGCGCCCTGCAGAAGGGCATCGCGTGGTCCACTGCGCGCTTCACTGACAACCAGGATGGAACGGTCACCGATCACCTCACCGGGCTGATCTGGCTGAAGAATGCCAGTTGCATCACGCCTTCGATATGGGCCGCTGCACTCACTGCGGCCAATCAACTCGCAAATGGGCAATGCGGGCTGAGCGATGGCTCGAAGGCAGGCCAGTGGCGGCTGCCGAACGTGGTGGAGTTCGAGAGCCTGATCGATGTCGCTGCCAGCAACCCCGCGATTGCGCCGGGCAGTCCGTTCACAAATGTGGCAAACCTCAACTACTGGACCTCAACGAGCTACTTTGGAGGCCAGGAAGGATCGCCGCTGGCATGGGCGATCCGCATGAATGACGGCCGCTACATCAATGATGGCGCGCAGAACGTGAAGGCCACCTCACAAAATGGCGTGTGGGCCGTGCGCGGGCCCGGAGGCGGCACGGGCAAGCTGCAGGCCACGGGACTCTTCGCCAACTTCCAGACCGGCGATGACGGCAGCTTGCAGATGGGCATGCCGCTCGTCTTTCCGCGCTTCATTCAAAACAACAATGGCACCTTCACCGACACGGTGACAGGCCTCACCTGGCTGAAGCAGGCCAGTTGCATCCAGGGCGATTGGGCGACAGCGGTTGCAGTTGTACGCACGCTGGCCAGCGGCCAGTGCGGACTGACAGACGGATCAGCTGCGGGCAGTTGGCGCATGCCGAACCGGAAAGAGATGCAAAGCCTGGCAGATCGAAACCAGAACAATGAGGCCGACTATCTGGATTACACGTTCCTCAATTCTGACCAGTCGCTCTTTCAGGCCGCGATCTTCTCGAATCTTGTCGCCAATCAGTACTACTGGACGTCGACAACCGACGCCGCAGCTACGGACGAGGCATGGACCGTCTTCAGTTGCGACTACGGCGTATATGACATCGCGAAGTCCGCAACCGGCTACACACTGGCCGTACGGTAAGCATATCGGAGAAAAACGAGTGTGGGTCTGCGGCACGTCTTCCTCTGCAGGCCTGTGCGCGGCGATGCGCTGTGTCGATGCCGTAAAATGAAGTGGTGATTGCCTCTGGGCTTCGACCTGCCACTCGGGTCTGTGGCCGAAGCAACAACCCATTCATGGCCGATCCAGCTTCCAGTTCCAATCGCTATTACCTCACCACGCCGATCTACTACGTGAATGCGCGGCCGCACCTGGGCCACGCCTACTCCACGATCGTGTGCGATGCGATTGCGCGGCGCAAGCGTGCACTGGGCATCGAGACGTGGTTTCTCACCGGCACCGACGAGCACGGACAGAAGATTGAGCGCTCAGCCAAGCAGGCCGGCTGTACGCCACAAGAGTTCACGACCAGGATAGCCGCTGAGTTTCGCGGTCTGTGGGACCAGCTGGGCCTCACTTACGACGACTTCATCCGCACCACCGAAGAGCGGCACAAGCGCGGCGTGCAGAAGCTCTTTGCGACTCTGCGGGACAGAGGATTTATCTACGAGGGCTCGTACACCGGCCAGTACTGCGTCTCGGATGAGGCCTGGGTCGATGTGCCGCCCGGCACACCATGCCCCGACTGCGGCCGCATGACCGAGACGGTGAGCGAGGAGAACTATTTCTTCAAGCTCTCGGCTTTTGAGCGCAAACTGCTCGAGTTCTACGAAGAAAATCCCGGCTTCATGGCGCCGGAGTCAACGCGGCGCGAGGTGATCAGCTTTGTGCGCAGCGGCCTCAAGGATCTCTCGATCAGCCGCACCAGCATCTCGTGGGGCATTCCGGTTCCGGGTGACGAAAAGCACGTGATCTACGTGTGGCTGGATGCGCTGGCGAACTACATCACCGCTATTGGATACGGCTCCGACGATCCAAAAGACCAGAAGAAATTCGAGAAATTCTGGCCGGCGGACATGCACCTGATCGGCAAAGAGATCAGCCGGTTCCACTGCGTCTACTGGCCGGCATTTCTCATGGCTGCGGGCGTTCCGGTGCCGCGTTCGGTGCGCGCCAACGGCTGGCTGCTCTTCGACCAGGGCAAGATGTCGAAGTCGCGCGGCAACATTGTGCGCGCAGAAACGGTTCACGCCGTTTTAGGTGCCGACGCTCTTCGTTACTTCTTAATGCGCGAGATTCCCTTCGGGCAGGATGGGAATTTTTCTTTCGATGCTCTTGTGCAACGGTACAACGGCGACCTGGCCAACGGCTATGGGAATCTGGTGAGCCGTGTCGTCAACATGGTGCACAAGTACTTTGGCGGCGTGGTGCCGGAGACGGGCGCGGAGACTCAGGCCGAAATGGCCTTGCGTGTGAGCGCGCAGAATGCGATCGCTTCCTTTGAGCCGGGCTTTGACGAGTTGAACTTCTCCGAGACGCTGAAGGGCCTCTGGGCCTTCATCGCCGAGACCGATGGCTACCTGACGGCGAACGCGCCCTGGAAAAAGCCGGCCGACCGCGACGAGAACGAGCATCAAAAGCTTCAGGCGCGCGTGCTCGGCACGGCAGCAGAGGCGATCCGCATCATCACTGCGTTGGTTTATCCCGTACTGCCGGATGCGGCTGCGAAGGTATGGCGGCAGTTGGGTCTGGGCGAGATCGGCGATGCGGCTCAACAGGCGTTTTTAAGGAATCTCGCGTGGGGCGGATTGAAGGCAGGAACGAAGTTTGGCGAGCCGGCGCCGCTGTTTCCCCGCGCGGAGAAGGATGCAATCGAGCGTATGCAGAACCTTGAGGACCAGAACAATCGCAGTGCGGTCGAAGCTGCGGGCAAGAACGACGTCATTGCGCCGGGACCGGCGACGGCCTCGCCTTCCGTGGCTCCGACAACCGTGACGAATACGGCCGATGTCAGGGCGAACGAGGCGCTGACGCCGACAACGGTGGTTCCTCATGATCCGAACAAGCCGCAGGTGACAGCAAAGGTAGACCCTGTTCCCGCCGATCAGGCAAGCAGCCGGTTAAGCACCGTTCCTGCAGCCGCGCCGGAAGGCGCGCCGCTAGCACCGCCAGCGACTGCGTCCGAGCCGCAGTATATTTCCATCGACGATTTCGCCAAAGCCGACCTGCGTGTGGCGCAGATCCTGGTTGCCGAGCGCGTGCCCAAGGCGGACAAGCTGCTGCGGCTGGAGGTCGATCTCGGCTACGAAAAGCGGCAGATTCTGGCCGGCATTGCGCAGCACTACGAGCCGGAGACGCTGATCGGGCGCAAGATCGTGATTGTGGCGAATCTGGCGCCGCGCAAGATGCGCGGACTCGAGTCGAACGGCATGCTGCTGGCCGCTTCACTCGAAGGCGGCGCGCCGGTGCTGGCTGGGTTCCTTGAAGAAGTACCCCTAGGAGCACGGCTGAAGTAACGTGCCGGTTGCCGCTCGGAACATCTCGAAACGGCGGTTGATGCTCGCCTGATTCTTCTGCATTACGATTCGGAGCTCCATCTTTGCTAATCGATTCTCATGCCCACTTAGACAGCGAGCGCTACGCCGAGGACCGTGCAGCCATGCTGCAGCGCGCCTTTGAGGCGGGCGTGGGCGCAGTGCTCTCGATCGGCATCGGCGAACGAGCGGCGGAAATGCATCAGGCCTTCGAAATCTGCCGCGCCTTCAACGGCAAGCCGAGGATACCGCGACTTTACGCGAGCGCAGGCGTCTATCCGCACAATACGCCGGAGATCGACGACGACGTTCTCACCAAACTCGACGGCCTGCTGGCAGAGCCCGAGGTCATCGCCTGCGGTGAGATCGGTCTCGACTATTACCATGAAGGTGCTCCGCACGATGTGCAGCGCCAGGGACTGATCCGCCAGCTCGAGATCGCGGCGGCACGCAAGCGGCCCATCCTGATCCACTGCCGGCCGAAAGATGACGCGACCGATGCCTGGGACCATCTCTTCGAGGTCCTCGAAGAGCATTGGCAGCCCACCGGCCTGGGCGGCATCATGCACTGCTTCAGCGGCGGATGGGAGGAAGCGCGGCGGTCTCTCGATCTGGGATTTCTCGTCTCCTTTGCCGGCAATCTTACGTATCCCAAAGCTCAGCCGCTGCGCGATGTAGCCGCCCGGCTGCCGCTGGATGGCGTATTGGTGGAAACGGACGCTCCGTGGCTGGCTCCCGCAGATCGCCGCGGCAAGCGCAATGAGCCGGCCTCCGTGACAGAAACGGCGCGCATCCTGGCTGAGCTGCTCAAAGTCGATGAAAACGAAATCGGGTCGGCGACCACGAAAAACTTCTACCGGCTGTTTCACCTCACCCCAGACGTGTGAAACTGGTACTGCGTACAGCGGCGTTTTTCCAGGCCCCGAGGAACAGAGAGATGGCTCAGGACAACTCATTCGATATCGTCAGCAAGGTCGACATCCAGGAAGTGCGCAACGCGATTGACCAGGCGCTCAAGGAGATTCATCAGCGCTTCGACCTGAAGGATTCGCACTCTGAAATCAAGCTTGAAGGCAGCGATACCATCCAACTGGCGTCGGCCGGCGAGTACAAGCTCGAAGCTGTCAGGGAGATCCTGGGGCAGAAACTGGTGAAGCGCGGCGTCTCGCTCAAGAATCTTACATACGGCAAGATCGAGCCTGCAGCCGGTCAGAGCGTGCGCCAGAAGATCAGCCTGCAGCAGGGCATTCCCTCTGAACGGGCCAAAGAGATCGTCAAGCTCATCAAGGATTCGAAGAAGAAGGCCCAGGCAAGCATCCAGGGCGATACGGTACGGGTGTCGAGCAAAGACCGCGACGAGTTGCAGGCGATTATTGCCCTGCTGCGCGGCAAAGATCTGGGCGTGGAACTCACGTTTACGAACTACCGGACAAATTAAACAGAAGAGCAGACCGGTCGGGTTTTACGAAATCGATGTAAGAATCGGAGAGCCTTGAGCACACTGACCATAGCCACGGCGAGAGAGGTCTTTGAGCTGCTGCGCGAAGATCTGGTTGCGATCGAGCAGGAGCTGGCGCGTGACGCCGCCTCGAGCGTCAGCACCATCACCGAGATTGCCGAGTACCTGCGCGAAGGCGGCGGCAAGCGTATCCGGCCTTCTCTGCTGCTGCTGGCCGCGCATCAGTTGGGCTATGCCGGCCAGGGAGCCGTCCGGCTGGGCGCAGTGGTCGAGATGGTGCACACCGCGACGCTGGTGCACGACGACATCATTGATGGAGCCGATACGCGGCGCGGAAGGCCCTCTGCCAACACCACTTGGGGCAATGAAAAATGCGTGCTGGCCGGCGACTGGCTCTATATGCAGGCCTTCAAGGTGGCGCTCGAAGAGCGCAACCTGCGCGTGCTCGACCTGCTCATCGGCCTCACGCAGCAGATGGTCGAAGGTGAGCTGCTGCAGATTCAGAAGCTGGGCAAGGCTGTCTCCGAAGCCGAGTACTACGACCTGATCTTCCGCAAAACAGCGTGTCTTTTTTCGGTCTCGATGCGTCTAGGATCCGTGCTTGCCCGCGCAACCGAGGCCGAAGAGGCGAACCTGGGGGCATACGGACGCGCTGTAGGGCTGGCCTTCCAGATCGTCGATGATGTGCTCGATCTGACAGCGACCGAAGAGGTCCTGGGCAAGCCGGTTGCCAGCGATCTGCGCGAAGGCAAGGCGACGCTTGCGGTGATTCACGCCTTCGACCACGGCATGGCGTCGGATCGCAAGGCGATTCAGCGCGTGCTCGACGATCGCAGCTTCGAGAATGTAAGCCGACAAGAGATTCAGGAGATTCTGCTCCGCAACGGCTCCGTAGAGTACGCAATGGCCGCCGCGTATCGCTACGCGGAGCAGTCGCGCCAGGCGCTTTCTTCCTTCCGGGACTCCGACTTCAAGCGCGCTCTGCTCTGGGTTCCCGATTTCGTGGTGGCGCGGGAGAAGTAGATGGCCGCGACGAAGTCCACAAAATCCCAAACAGGCGATCGGCCGCGCAGCAATCTCAAGCAAGCCGAACCGGCGTGGGTCGCCGTCGACCGTTACTTCGAAGACCTGCTCGCACCAGCGGACGCAAAGCTTGAGGCCGCACTTGCTGCAAACCAGGCGGCGGAGCTGCCGGCGATCGATGTTTCGCCGCTGCAGGGCAAGTTTCTTCATCTGCTGGTACAGCTAACGCAGGCGCGCCGCGTGCTGGAGATCGGCACACTCGGCGGCTACAGCACCATCTGGATAGCCCGCGCGTTACCCGAAGGCGGGCGCATCGTTACGCTCGAATTCAATCCCAAGCATGCCGAAGTAGCGCGCAAGAACCTCGAACACGCCGGCCTGCTCGATCGCGTTGATATACGCGTGGGCCGAGCGCTCGACTCCTTGCCGGTGCTCGAATCCTCCGGCGCTGGTCCCTTCGATCTCGTTTTTGTCGATGCCGACAAGCGGAGCAATCCGCAGTATCTCGAATGGGCGCTGAAGCTCTCGCGCCCCGGCTCGCTGATCTTCGTAGACAATGTGGTGCGCGACGGGAAAGTCGTCGACGCGGACAGCACAGATCCCGATATCCAGGGCACACGCCGCATGATGGAGATGCTGGCGGCCGAGCCGCGGCTCAGCGCGACCGCGCTCCAGAGCGTCGGCATCAAGGGCTATGACGGGTTCGTGCTGGCCATTGTGCAGCGCTGAACTGTATCTCTATTCCCTTCCGTACAAGCTGCCCTCGTCTCCTGCGCGCAAATCGGTACGTCGGTACCTCGCAAGGTACGGTTCCCATCGCTAAGCGATGCGGCTGAGGGTTTATTCTGAAGACCCCTCCCCGAAACTGGAATCTGGGCCTCTCAAGGCAGTGCAACGGAGAACGCGCGATGGAGCCTCCGAAGTTACGAGATTGGCTCGCACAGACCAATCTTGGCGCGATGTATGTGCGCAGCCCGCAGCTGCGCGACCTCGATACGGCCATCGGGGCCTATGAAAGCAACAAAAATCCCGCAGAACGCGATAAGTACCTGAGCCGCATCCGCCAGGCGCTGCAGATCTGGGGACGCACATGCCCAGGCGGCGATGCGCGCAACAGTTCCCGCAATAAGGGCGGAGCCGTTACCAACCTGATGCAGTCGGTGTCGCAGCAGAAGCAGTTCACCGAAGCGGATAAACAGATCTTTCTCTGGCAAGAGGAGGAACGCCGGAAGCGTGTAGAGGCCATCTTCCGGGGGAAGAGCATTCTCTGGAAGGCGGGCGATCCAATCCGCGATGCGATGAAGGCGATCCGCAGCTTGAAATCAGGAGCATCTTCGCCGCACAAGCCCGATATCAGAGGAAAAGGTCCTGTACCATTCCGCCCCGACCGCGCAGGAATTCTGGACGTCAAAAAAGAACACGCAGAAAACAACGCATGGGCGCGCAGCACCTCATCCGGCGCGGTCACCGGCGCGCAATTCGCCCTCTCGGCGGGAGCGGAGGGAGTCGCCTTTCAGCAGATGATCTCCGCGCTTTTCCATGGAGGCAACTCCGGCCCCGCTCTGTCGCTTTTAGGAACCAGCATGCCGGCGCTCATCGCCGACGCGATGCCGATCATCTCGCTCGTCAAGAGCGGCGCGCAGATGCTCTACTACTGGGGCCGCGCCGCACAGGCGCTGTGGCAGGAATGCGAGACGCAGACACACTCCAGCTATCTCTCCGGAGCCACAGACATTGCCGCGGCTCTCAAGGCGCTGGAGCTCATGCTGGACCGCAATACAACCCAGGCATCGTTGAAGGCTTCGATCCAGACTGCTGATTTTGCGGCACGCGGCGCTGCGCACTTTGTCGATGCCGGAACCGCGTCTTCCGCGGTCATCGGCGCGGTCTCGAATCTTGCCAAACTGGTACAACAGCTCTATCTATTTGCGCGCGAGCTGGCAGAAACACACCGCGCCAACAAGCTTCTTGCCTCACCGGACAACTTTGGGTTGCAGCTCTTCGAGGCGTATCCGCTGCTTGGCTGCTACATGCTGTGCTGCTCCGATACGAGTGAGCTCGTCTCCCTGGTTCGAACCACCGACCTGAAGCCCTACACTCCGTTCACGGCAAACAACTGGCGGCACGTCCAGTTCGGCGAGGTGGGTTGGATGGATAAGGTTGAGTTCATGAAGCGGGAACATATCGATCCAGTGTTGGAACGTGCCGTTGCCTTCATCAATGCCTCCCCGTTTTACATTGATGGCATGGCGATGCACGTGCGCCACAACGCGGGAGTCTTGAATAAAGCTGCGTGGTACGGCAACAAGGCGATGGCCGCTTACAATCTGGCAACGTGTCTCAGCGCCTGGGCGTAGAGTCCGAAGTTCGCAACAAAACCTCTGCTGTCATCCTGAGCGAGTTTGCCGCGTGTTTCGCGGCAAACGAGTCGAAGGATCTGCGGTTCGGGACTTCGATTTATGCGATGAACTTCCGAGATGCCATATTAGCAACGCGTTATTTCTCCGCCATCATCTTCCGCAGCGCAGCCTCGTAGGCGGACGGCAAGGGCATGCGCTGCAGCTGGCCGTCGCAGACCACGTGCACCGTTTCTCCCTCGGCCAGGAGCTCACGCTCTTTTTTCTTTTGGTCGGGTGCGCGGTAAATTTTATAAGCGAACTTGAGCACTGAGCCACGCAGCAGCGACGGGCTGGTTTCAATGAGGATTTCGTCGTCATAGCGCGCCGGTGAACGATAACGGCAATGTGCATCGACGACGGGAAGAATCAGGCTGTGATCGCGTTCGAGGTCGCTGTAGGCCAAACCGAGCGAGCGGAGCAGCTCTACGCGGCCGATCTCAAACCAGACCAGGTAGTTGGCATAGTAGACAATGCCCATCTGGTCAGTTTCCGCATAGCGCACCCTCACCTGGGTGGTGACTGGCATTCTCTCTCTCCGGAGATCAGAGAGCAGGGATAAGAGATCAGGCGTTAGCAGCTCGCGCCGGCAGAAAAAACTGATCCCTGATCTCTGTTCCCTGATCCCTGTCTTTACGGCTTGAGGTGGGTGAACATCGGCAGCTTGGTTACGTCGCTGAAGATGATGAAGACGAAGAACATCATCAGCACCACAAAGGCCGCCTGGTAAATGCGCTCTTTGATGGCCAGGTTGATGTCATGTCGCAGCGCGCTCTCGATGATGAGAAACAGGATCATGCCGCCGTCGAGAATCGGGAACGGAAGCAGGTTCAGCATGCCCAGTTGCAGGCTGATCTCCGCGCCGAGATCGAACTTCGGATACCAACCCTTCATCTCCGCCGCTTCGCCGGCCATACGCGCAATGCCGACCGGGCCTTGCAGTTGCGAGACCGAGACCTTATGCGTGAAGAGCCGTTTCAGCACTTCCATCACGAGAGTCGAGTTATCCTTGCAAAAACCCACCGCTTTATTCACGGCGCCGCCAAGCGGCAGAGGCTGACTCCGCAACGGAGGCAGGATGATGTCGAACCCAAGCTTCCACGACGTATCGAGCTTGGCTGGGTGTGCGGTCAGGTGCAGCGTTTGGCCCTGGCGCAGGACCGTCAGATCCAGCGGTTTGCCCTGGCCCGTCTGCATGTAGGCGAGCAGCGTGGAGACGGTGTGAAAAGCGTGGCCATCCACGGCCTCAATGGCGTCGCCGGCGTGCAGGCCAGCCTGTTCGGCGGGCGTGTTCGGCTCAACTCCATGCACCTGGATCGGGCCAGGAAGAAACTGCGGCAGAATGCCGGCGTCACTCAAATCAAAATCGTCGCCCTTGGCTGCGGCAGGGATGTGCACGGAAAGTACGACCGGCTGGCCATTGCGCTCCACCGTCACCGGCACCCACTGGTTGGCGTTCACCTTAGTGTGTGTGTAGATCTGATCCCAATCGGGGTTGCTAACGCCATCAAACTGGCGAAACACATCGCCCGGCTGCAACCCAGCCGCCGCGGCTGCCGAGCCGGGAGTAACCCACTCGATGGTGGTGGTCTTCACCTCGACGGAGGGCACTTCGTTGATCCAGCCGAAGTAGAAGACCATGAGCAGGAACGCGAGCACAAAATTCGCAGCGGGACCGGCAAAGCCGATCAACATACGCTGCCAGCGCGGATGCGAGGTAAAGGCGCCGGGGTCTTCTTTTTGCGCCTCGATGGTGGCCGTGTCGGCGCCCTCGACGGACATGTTCTCGCCGGGCATGTTCTCGCCCGTCATCTTCACAAAGCCACCTAGCGGCAGCAGGCAGACTTTGTAATCGGTATCGCCGTATTTGAAACCGAAGAGGCGCGGGCCGAAGCCGAACGAGAAGGCTTCTACCCGTACTCCGCAGAGCTTGGCGACCAGGAAGTGTCCAAACTCATGCACCACAACCATGATGCCGACTAGGACGATGAACGCAGCGGCAGAAACAAGAAAAGCATGCATAAATTCGGGATGATTTCCTCGGGGCTTCGCGCCTTTGCCGGCTGCCGGCAAGGCTTATGCAAGCAGGGCACGAGCCATTTGACGCGCCTCCTGGTCGGCGGCGAGCACACCCGCAATCGTAGCGGGATGGGCCTCCGGCGTGGATGCGAGCACCTTTTCAATTGTACGCGGGATGCCGAGAAAGGGGATACGACGTTCGAGGAATGCCTCGACAGCCACTTCGTCTGCCGCATTCAGGGCGATGCAATGGGCACCGCCTTTTTCTGCTGCCTCAAAGGACAGCCGGAGGCATGGAAACCGTTCAAAATCCGGCTCCTCAAAGTCGAGATGCCGTAGAGCGGCCAGATCGAAGGTCAGGCTGGAAGCCGGGCGCTCAGGATAGGCCAGAGCGTAGAGGATCGGTAAACGCATGTCCGTGACGGAGATCTGCGCCAGGATCGAGCCGTCGACGTATTCGACCAGGGAATGAACCGTTGACTGCGGGTGTACGGTAACCCGGACCTGGCTGGGCCGCACATCGAAGAGCCGGCAGGCCTCGACGACCTCTAAGCCCTTATTCAACATGGTGGCCGAGTCGATGGTGATGCGCCGGCCCATCACCCAGGTAGGGTGCTTCAGCGCCTGTTCGGGCGTGATGGAAGCAAACTGTTCGAGAGGCGTCTGCCGGAAGGGGCCTCCTGAAGCGGTAAGCCAGATCGTCTTCACTTCTTTGTGCGCGCCAACGCGCAGGCATTGGTGCACGGCATTGTGCTCGCTGTCGATGGGCAGGATGGGCACTTTGCGCTCACGCGCCGCCTGGGTAAGGATCTCGCCCGCAGCGACCATGCACTCCTTGTTGGCAAGGCCGACAGGTTTGCCGACCAAGATGGCGGCATGGGTGGCCTCGAGGCCGGCAACACCGACAATCGCCGAGACAACGAAATCTGCCTCTGGCAGCGTGGAGCAGGCTACTGTTCCCGCCGTGCCGTACACGACCTCAATGCCTGTAGCCCCGGCCTCTCTTAATCGCGTCGCCAATGCCCCGGCCAGCTCTTCGGTGGCCATCGAAACGACTTTGGGACGCCAGCGCATGGCCTGCGCAAAGGCCTCGTCCAGATTGCGGCCGCAGGCCAGCGCCGCGACCGAATAGCGCTCGGGAAACTGTTCGACAATAGACAGTGTGCTCTGGCCGATCGAGCCAGTGGAACCGAGGATGGCAAGTTTTTTCAAGATAATGGAATCTTCCTTAAAATCTGCCGATTAGAACCGTTGATGAATCACCTGGGCATACCACAGCACCGGCGCAGCTACAAGTAGCGCGTCGATACGGTCAAGAATGCCTCCGTGACCGGGCAGCAGGCTGCCAGAATCCTTCACGCCCGCAGAGCGCTTCAGCGCCGACTCGGCCAGATCGCCTATCTGTGCGGCGACATTGACAACGATCGCCAGTACCAGCCAGTACCAGAGCTCATCCGGATAGGCGAGCACGGCGAGGTCGCGTGCCTGCAGCTGCGCGGCAAGCTCAAGGAGCGCGCCGGCCGCGATCAGGCTGCCGATCATCGATCCGATGGCGCCAGCCCAGGTCTTGCCTGGACTCAGATTCGGGGCGAGCTTGCGTTTGCCCCAAGCCCGGCCCACGTAGAGCGCTGTCGAGTCACCCACCCACACCACGCAGAGCAGAAAGACCACCAGCGAGGGACCGTTCGCCTCCTCGTGCAGGCTGATGAGCGTGAGCAATGTGAACCCGATGTAGAACATGCAGAAGATGCTGGCCGCGGTATCAGCCATCACCCGTTCAACCGGCCCACGGAAGGTGCAGAAAATCAACAGGGCCAGGCACAGAACGCCGAAGGCGCCCGTTGTCCAGTCAGGCCACTCGAAATTTGCGGCAAACAAGGCCACAAGCGCCGCCATGACTGCCGGATGCGACGGCTTGGCGCCCATCCTCTGCGTCAGGCCCAGGTATTCGGATCCGGCCGCCGCGGCCACAGCAGCCACGGCGAGCGAAAACAACCAGTGCTGCTTGGGTCCTAGAAACACCAGAACGAGAACGATGGGGATGAGAACTAAGGCGGTGAGAACGCGTTTCATTCCAGGGTAGAGAATACACTGCCGGAGAGGCCGAATCGTCGCGAGACCTTCTGATACCGCCGCTCAGCTCGCCGCGATGTGAATTCGCTCGGGGTCTTCCTCAACTTCGCCGCAGTCCTCGCCCAAACCACCGTAGCGGCGCTCGCGGCGCTGGAAGTCGGCGATGGCTTCGAGCAGGTTAATCCCGCGGAAGTCGGGCCAGAGGCGCTCGGTGACGTAGATCTCGGTGTAGGCAATCTGCCACAGCAGGTAATTCGAGATGCGCATCTCGCCCGAGGTGCGGATGAGCAGGTCCGGATCAGGCATGTGCGCCGTGTAGAGATGGCGGTGGATGTCCTGTTCCGTAATGCGGTCGGGGCTGATGTGCTTGCGCTGCATCTCGGCAACGAGGCCGCGGACAGCATCGACGAGTTCGGTACGGCCGCCATAGTTCAAGGCCAGCGTCAGCGTGGTTCCGGTGTTGCGGGCGGTGGTCTCTTCCACCCAGTGCATCTTTTCCTGCACTTCAGGCGGCAGATCATGAATGCGGCCGATGTAGCGCATGCGCACGTTGTTGTCCATCATGCGTTGCACGTTGCTCTCAAGGTAGCTCTTGAGCAGCCGCATCAGAAAACTGACCTCGGCGCGCGGACGGCGGAGGCTGTTTTCCAGCGAAAATGCGTAGAGCGTAAGCCACGGCAGACCGATGCGCGATGCCGTCTCCGTTACGAGTTGCACACTGCGGGCGCCTTGCTGATGGCCCAGAAAACGCTTCAGGGAGCGGCGGCCGGCCCAGCGCCCATTCCCATCCATGATGATCGCGACATGCTCCGGCAGACGTTCCGGCTTGAGCGTGGCGTAGACGGCGCGTTCCTCGGCCGTCAATTCATGGATGCGCAGCGTGCGGGAAGAAGACAAAGGCTCGCCTCAACAGTGCGATTGCGGTTTTCCACGCCGGCTCCCGGAGAACATCCGGAGTGAAATGGGGCTGGGCTCATGCCCGCTCCAGACGCATCCGCTCCGCTCGCGGATACATGCCGCCGGTCGTGTCATACCCCGCAGCCCAGGCCAGGAGTACCATCATCGACCCTAGCACAAGCGGTCAGAGGCCGCAATCACACAGCAGCAACCGGTACTGCCGCACTAGTTTTCCTTGGTGGACGAGTCCGAATAGTATCCCGTTTTATGGCGGATATTGAAGGCGCCGGACGCGGCACGGGGGACCGTCACCGTCAGCCGGTGAAAGACCACGCCGGGCAGTTGGTTCCGCGGATAGTAGCCGATCAGGTATTGCGTGCGCAGGTCGTCGCTCACCTGTGCAAAGGCTTTGTCCAGCCCGCCTTCGTCGACGTAGTAGTACTTGCCCCCGGTCTGCTCGGCGAGCGTGATGAGCGCGTGCTCGCCGCCAAGGTCGCGGCCGGCGCTGGCTTCGACCGGAACGTCGATGATCGAGTAGATCATGACCTCATTGCGCAGCGCCTCTTCGAGTGCCTGCGCGTAGGTCGTATTTTTCGCTGTGTCGTCGCCGTCCGAAACAACCACCAATACCTTGCGGCCCTGCTTGGGTCCGAGACTCTCGGAGCCGAGATAGATGGCATCGTAGAGCGCCGTGGCCCAGTCCGCGTGCAGCGCGCCGAGCGCGCGGTCGATCTGCGATTCCTTGTTGGTGAAGGCCGTCAATTCATGCACGGTTGTAGCGAATTCCAGCACGCTCATCTGATCCTGCGGGCGCAGAATGGCATGGACAAAGCGACGCGACGCGGCAGTCTCTTCGCTTAAATCCTTGCGTACGCTTCCGCTCGTATCGATCGCCAGCGTCAGATCGAGGGGCATCTCAGACTGGCGCTCGAACAGAGCAATCTGCTGCGGACGGCCATCTTCAAACAAAGCGAAATCGTCGCGCGTAAGCCCGCCTACGATCGCGCCATTGCTGTCCGTGACGTTGACGAAGACATTCACGAGCTTGACGTCGACATGCAGGGTCGGCGTCTGCGCGGTGGCAAATAATGGCGATATGGCCAACAGGGTCCAGTGGCATACCTGCTTTCCCAGGTCCCAGAATTCGGACCTGGGGCACCTGGCATTCCGGCACCATTTGCTTGCATCATGCGCAAACGACGGGGTACCCACGCGTCGTGCGGAAAAGCGCATCACTCCCCGCCTCCGCTGCTTATGGCAATGTCGGCCGGAAACGGTTCACCCGGAGCCCACATCGCACCATCGACAAAGATTTCCTTCTTCCAGATGGGAACAGTCTGCTTGAGCGTGTCGATCACCCAGCGGCAGGCGTCGAAGGCCTGCGCGCGGTGTGCCGAAGCGACCACGATCAGCACGCTGGTCTCGCCGATCTCCAACCGGCCGAGGCGGTGCACGATCGTGACCTGGCGAACGCCGAAGCGCTCGCGAGCCTTTACGGCGAGCTCGCGCATCTGCCGCAGAGCCATCTCGTCATACGCTTCGTAGTCGAGATAGAGTGTGGCGCGGCCACGGCTGTTGTTGCGCACGATGCCATCAAAGACAACCACCGCTCCGTCTTCGCCGCGCTTGGCGGCGGCTACGAGTTTTTCGGCGTTGATGGGATCGCGGGTGAGAGCGAGGATCGTCGACTGGTCTGCGTTCTCGTCCAAATCGCCCGCCATCCGCGCAGGACTCGCCGAGCGCGAAGCACTCCCGCCGGAGACGGGCGGCAGCAGACCAACTTCATCGCCCTCGCGAAGCACCTGGGTAGCCGCTGCGTATTCGGCGTTCACACTCACCGCGAGGCTGCGCAGAGCAGACCCAGGCACACGGGGAGCGAGTTGGCTGAGGAGGTCCGCGACCGACGCGCCGTCGCGCAGCTCCACGATGGCCGGAGCGGCACCGAGCCAATTCTTGATCACCCCAAAGGGAATCACACGTATCTGCATCGCTGGAGCCAGAATACCGCCTCTCGGGTTAGACGCGGAAAGGCAGAGAACAGGGAATAGGGACTAGGGAATAGAGAGCGGTAATCTCGTCAGCAAACAAAAAGGCCGGCAGGTTTGCCGGCCTTTGTGGAATTGGATTGCAATCTTACGCTGCCTCACTCTGCACAAGCTCGGGAGAGGCCGGCTCTGCTGCCTTCTTTGTCTGCAGCAGCGGCAGGGCCACCGCCAGCACGTCTTCGATATGCGTGGCGTAGTGGATGTTTACGCCATCCACCATCTCCGGCGTGAGATCCTCCTCGACGTTCTGGCGATTTTCCGCCGGCAGAATGATGGTTTCCACTCCGGCCCGCCGTGCGGCCAGGAACTTCTCCTTGATGCCGCCTACGGGAAGCACGTTTCCACTCAGAGTGATCTCGCCCGTCATCGCCGTCAGCGGACGCACCGAAGTTTCGGTCAGCAGCGAAGCCAGAACCGTAACCATGGTGACGCCGGCCGAGGGGCCATCTTTCGGGATTGCGCCTGCGGGCACGTGAATGTGCAGGTCAATATCCTTGTTGAAGTCCTCCGGCAGCCCGAGACGCCCGCAGTTCGAGCGCACCCAGGTCAGCGCGGCCTGCATGGATTCCTGCATTACCTCACCGATCTGGCCGGTCATCTTGAAGCCGCCATTGCCCTTCATCTTGTTGGCCTCGATGAAGAGAATGTCGCCGCCGGCAGGAGTCCAAGCCAAGCCCACCGCGACGCCAGGACGCTTCACGCGCTCGGCAACTTCGGTCTCGACGCGCACCTGAATGCCGCCCAGGAACTCGCGCAGGGTCTCGGTAGACACGACGAGTTTTTCCGTCTTCCCTTCCACCAGACGCCGCGCCTCTTTGCGGCAAACCGTGCCGATCACCTGCTCCAGCTTGCGGACACCGGCCTCGCGCGTGTAGTGGCGCACCAGGTGGCGGATCGCATCGTCAGGAAACTCGATCTGCTCCGTCGTGATTCCGTTCTCCTTGATCTGGCGCGGAACCAGGTAGCGCTTCGCGATGTGCAGCTTCTCTTCCTCGCTGTAGCCCTGGAGCGGGATGATTTCCATCCGATCCAAAAGCGGCGCTGGAACCGGATCGAGCATGTTCGCCGTGCAGATAAAGAGCACCTTCGACAAGTCGAACGGCACGTCCAGATAGTTATCGCGGAACGTGTTGTTCTGCTCCGGATCGAGCGTTTCGAGCAAGGCCGAGGCCGGGTCTCCCCGGAAGTCGCGGCCGAGCTTGTCGATCTCGTCGAGCATGATTACCGGGTCGTTGGTTTCCGCCCGGCGGATGCTCTGGATAATCTGGCCCGGCAATGCGCCGATATACGTCCGGCGATGGCCGCGAATCTCCGCCTCGTCGTGCATGCCGCCCAGCGAGATGCGCTGGAACTTGCGGCCCAGCGCCCTGGCGATCGACCGGCCGAGGCTGGTTTTGCCCACGCCAGGAGGTCCAACGAAGCAAAGGATCGGCCCCTTCATGTCGGGTTTCAGCTCAAGTACGCTCAGGTAATCGAGGATGCGGTCCTTCACCTTCTTCAGTTCATAGTGATCCTCGTCCAGGATCTCCCGGGCTTTGCCGATGTCGATCTTGGTGCCGGAGCTCTTGGACCACGGCAGCACCGCGAGCCATTCGATGTAGTTCCGTGTGAGCGAGTAGTCGGCGGCCATCGGAGACATCCGAGAAAGCCGCGTGAGCTCCTTGATTGCCTCCTTTTTCACGTCCTCGGGCATGCCGGCTTCGTCGATCTTCTTGCGCAGCTCGTCGATCTCGCGCTGCCCCTCGTCCTGCTCGCCTAGTTCTTTCTGGATGGCTTTGAGCTGCTCGCGCAGGTAATAGTCGCGCTGCGACTGCTGCACCTGGTCCTGAACCTCGCTCTGAATCTTATTGCGAAGCTGTTGTACCTCGATCTCCTTGGCCAACAATTTGTTCAACAGTTCCAGGCGCGTAAATACATCCGGGGTTTCGAGCAGTCCCTGCTTGTCGTCGGTGGTGAGAAAAGGCAGGGATGAGGCGATGAAATCCACCAATCTGCCCGGCTCTTCGATATTCGCGGCAATGGTCCGCAACTCGTCCGACAGCGTCGGCGACTCAGAGACGATCTGCTGGAATTGCGCAACTACATTGCGCACCAGGGCCTCGAAGCCCGAGGTCGGCGCCGGCTCGACATCTTCGAGGGGCTCCACTTCGGCCATCATGTACGGCTCGGTCTGGGTGTAGTCGGTCAGGCGCACGCGGCCGACGCCTTCTGTGAAGACGAAGCGGCTCTGGTTAGGCATCCGTACGACCTTATGTACGGTAGCAATGGTTCCGATGGCGTGCATGTCGGCCGGTTTCGGCGCGTCCTGCCGGGGGTCGATCTGCGCTACCACCACGATGGTCCGTTCCTCGCCCAGCGATTCAATCAACTGGATCGAGCTCTCGCGGCCGACGGTCAGCGGGAGTACCGCGTGGGGAAACAGAACCGTTTCCCGTACCGGCAGCACCGGGATTTTGCGGCCAGCCGATGGGTTTTTCCCAACTGGGTCGCGAGAAGGAGTGGAAGGCTGGTTTGACATTGAGTGTCCTCGTATCAGCTTTTCTTCTTTAGAGCGCGAAGGATAGGAAAAGATTCAAAAATGAGGGTGCGGCCGTGCTGCCGTCCCCCGGCTTCCCTGCTCTCAACGACTACTCCTGCCAGTTTTTACGATTCCGTGCCGGACACGGTTCCTCGGTCCGAGTCAATGAGCGGCGAGCGCCGGCCGCGAACTTCCGGCTACCACCCGCTTTGAGGCTTGGATGGCGTTCGCCATTCCATGGGTGTATCGGCTCGATGAAGCGGAATATTAACGCAAAGACGCCTTTGCAGGCGAAGGATCTTGCCTCCGCCTGCACGCGTTCCTTTCCGGTTCGTCCCGGGGAAATTGAGTCAGACAAGCGAGCTGACGGACCGGCTATTCGGACTGGGCCGCCATTCCAAAACCTGAATCGACCCGCTTCTTGGGCTGGCTGCCGCCGCCCTCATTCTTGATCTTCGACTCGATCTGCTCCCACAGGTTGTCGGGGGGTTCGACGACTGGGAACAACTGGCGAGCTGCCTCGGCAATGGTCTCGAGATCGGCGAGCAGGGCCCTGCATAGTTCGCAGGTTTGGATGTGCTCGTGTTCCGAGGCATTTTTTCCTGACCCGATCAGTTCCGGCAACTGGGCCTGGAATTCCTCGCAACTCATCTTGCCGGTCTTATTCGTCATGAGCGCGCCTCCTGCTGGGCGTTGGTCCGCAAGGCCTCGCGCAGTTTCAGGCGCGCCTTATGCAGTTGAGACTTGCTATTGCCAATGGAGCAGTCCAGCATGGCGGCAATCTCATTATGTTCGAAACCCTCTACGTCGTGAAGGATAAAGATGAGGCGATAGCCGGCGGGCAGATCCGCGACGGCACGCTCCAAAGCCAGCCGGTCGATCGCGCCAGAGAGGGTGAGGTCCGGCGCTCCGAAGCTGCGGCCCGGCCCCTCTTCAGGTGCGGGTTCCATGGCTTCATCCAGAGAGATGAGGGAGAGCCCCTTCTTTCTGAGCTGCATCAGCACGACGTTGATGGCCAGCCTGTGTAGCCAGGTGGAAAAAGCTGAATCGCCACGGAAGGTGCCGATCTTCCGGTGCAGTTGCAGAAAAGCTTCCTGGGTGAGGTCTTCAGCCTCGGCGATATTACCGACCATTCGCAAGCACAAAGAGTAGATCCTCCTTTTGTGCAGCGAATAGAGATGGGCGAAAGCGTGGTGGTCGCCAGCCTGAGCGCGCGCCAGCACCTGAGCCTCTGTGGGATCGGGCGAAGCTGGAGTCAGCGTGCCGGGCCGGTTTCCTCGCACCGCAAAGTTTGGCTGCTCTTCGCGATTTTCTCGGATTGGACTCGTCAATTGCGTGGGGACAGGGGAATTGGACATGCGCTTCCTTCGGTTCGTCAGTCAAACCGGGTGTTCGTGCGCTTCCTTCCTCGTTAGTATAAGGGGGAAGCGGTATTGCAGTGGTTCTCCACTTGTGTGGAGTGTCCGAAGCCGTACAAGGTTGCTTCTGCTGAGAGTTCAGCAGCAAAAAAGATGCTAAAACCTCTGGAACCCTAGTGGCTGAAGCGAGAAAGAGGTTTTCTCGCAAACGCCACTCCGGTTGTGTGAGTCTCAATGGAAGGCGGCGGAACTCTTCGTCGGGTCCGGGGTTCTTGGGAGAAAAAGATCCTTGAGCCGCGGTGATTTCACTCACAGGCAGGGAATTACATTCGTAAGTCTTGGCGATCGAAGATCGGGCTGGCAGAATTTTCCGCAGGATTGGCTGGAAGGCGCGCATCGGGCTACGCAATGGGGTGAGGATCCCCGTACGTTTGGGAGATAAGGTCTTGCGGAGAAAGCCGGCAGGGGAGCGCCCGGAAGTCCGGCAACAGGATGCAGCCCCCGCGGCGGCCCTGGTGCCGGTGTGGTGTGGCTTTGTGTCTCGGCTGGCCCTTGCCGCTATCGCAATCGTTCTTGCAGCCGAAATCTGCCCCGCAGAACAAAAGCCGGCACAAGCTCCCGAATCTCAGGCCACTCCGCAGGTTTCCGCATTCTCTGGTGCAACGCCCGTTTTGGGTGAACCGGAGACCGACGCTCTCCTGCGCTGGACGGGCCTCCCCGTTCGCCGGATTTCGTTTGAAGGCATTCCAGCCGACCGGCTGCGAACCATCACTGACAGGCTGGAGATTGCGGAAGGCAAGCCGCTCGAGCCCACGGCTCTGAAGAACAGCCTGCGCCTGATTTTTTCGACGGGCCTCTATGACGATGTGGAGATAAGAGGCGAGCGCGAAGGCGACGGCGTGGCCGTGACCTTTACCGGACGGCCACGCACATTTATCGGCGTGGTCAGCGTCTATGGGGCAATTGGCCCCACCATGAATACGCAACTGACTCGCGCAAGCCAACTCGAACCGGGGACTCGCCTGACCCAGGAGAAGATGAATCGCGCATTCGAGCAGATGCGGACCACGCTTGCCGAGAATGGTTACCATCAGCCCGCAATTTATCCGGAACTGACGAACCATCCTGAAGACCAGCTCGTCGATATCGTGTTTCGTGTCGCCTCAGGGCCGCAAGCACGCGTAGGCAAGGTGACGGTCACGGGCGACTCGGGGCTGAACGCAGAGGAGTTCCACCACTATGCGCATCTGCGGACGGGGGCTCATGTCGATCACGACACGATCAACCGCGCGTTGGATGGAGTACTCAAACACTATCAGCGTGGAGACCGCCTGGAAGCCGACGTAAAACTCGAATCGGCGCAGTATGATCCGGCGACGAAGGTGGTCAATTTTCGGTTTTCCTCGAATCGAGGTCCAGTGGTGAAGGTCTTTGTCGAAGGCGCTAAGCTCAGCCAGGAGCGGATCAAGCGGCTGATCCCCGTCTACGAGGAAGGCACTGTGGATGAGGACCTGCTCAATGAGGGCAACCGGCGGCTGCGCGACTACTATCAGCGACTCGGCTACTTCGACGTGAAGGTTGCGCACGATCAGCCATCGGGCAGCAACCAGCAAGTGAGTATTTTGTTCCGTGTACAGTTGGGGTCCAAGCGGCGGGTTGAGCAGGTCTCCATCATCGGAAACCGCTACTTTGATACGCCTACGCTGCTAGCTCTGTTGAGCGTGCGGGCTGCCAGTCCGCTGGATCGCCATGGCTCCTATAGCCAATCGCTGGTTGCCGCCGATGTAAGCGCTCTCGAAGCTGTTTACCAGAACAACGGCTTCGCCAAAGTGAAGGTCACTCCCGAAACGAGCACGCCCGAGACGGTATTGGCCGATAAGGGACCGCCCAGCCCCGGTTCGCCGACCGTGGGCGAAACGACCGATCCATTGAGCGTTGCATATCACATCGAAGAAGGCCCGCAGATGCGGGTCGGTGTAGTGAAGATCGAGGGAAACGATCACATAGGGGCAGACAAACTGGCGCCCCTGATGAATACGGCCGCGGGACAGCTGCTCTCGCCACAGAATCTTTCCGGCGACCGGGATGCGATTCTGACGGCTTATCTCAGCAAGGGCTTCGAACAAGCATCTGTCGATATCAGCCAGAATATCGAGGAGACAGACCCAGCCAAGGTGGATATCACCTTTCGCATCATCGAAGGTGACCAGGTTTTTGTGCGCAAGGTACTATTGAGCGGCATTCACTACACGCGGCCGGACACGGTGACGCGCGCCATTACGATTCACGCAGGTGACCCGCTGGATCAATCGGCGCTTCTGGATACGCAGCGGAACCTGTACAACTACGCGCTCTTCAATGAGGTGAACACCGCGATCCAGAATCCGACCGGCGGCGAGCCCTACAAAACAGTGCTTCTGCAGTTTGCTGAGGCGCGGCGCTGGACACTGACTTACGGCTTCGGTTTTGAGGCGCAGACGGGACAGCCGCAAAACAACTGTGCCGGCGCCCTCGCCGGCGGCGTAGCTTGCAATCCGAATGGAAAAACGGGCGTGAGCCCGCGTGTGTTGATCGATGTGACCCGCAACAACGTGTTCGGCCGCGAACAGTCGGCCTCGATACAAGCCACCTACGGTCTGTTGGAACAGCGACTCGGGCTGCTTTACCAGATTCCCCACTTCGAGGGCGCGCAGAACTTCGGCTTGAGCTTCGCCGCCGGTTACGCCAACAGCCAGGACGTAGCGACCTACGTGGCGTCGAGACTGGATGGAGATTTCCGCCTGACGCAAAAATTCGCCACCCCCGGCTCGCATCTTTCGAAGGCGAACACCTTCATCTACGAGCTCGACTTCCGCCGCGTGAAGGTCGCCGCCGACACGCTGCAGGTCTATCCGGGGGAGATCTCCGAACTGGCCACGGCCGCCCGCGTGGCAGGGCCAGCCTTTACCTGGATTCGCGACACGCGTGACCAGCCGATGGACGCGCATCGCGGTACCTACACGAGCTTTCAAGATTTTTTGTCAATCAAGGCCGCCGGTGCGCAACCGGAGTTCAACCGGATCGACGTCACCAATTCGAGCTACTACGGCTTTGATAAGGACAAGTTTGTGCTGGCCCGCGATACGCGCTACGGCCAGATCCGGGCCTTCGGCGCGGGTATCAGTTCGCTGATCCCGTTGCCGGAAAGGCTCTACGGTGGCGGGCCTACTTCCCTGCGCGGCTTTCCCTTCAACGCTGCGGGACCGCGCGATCCGGAGACGGGATTTCCGATCGGCGGCGCGGGCGCCCTCATCGAAAGCACCGAACTACGTCTGCCGCCGCCGACGCTCCCGTTTTTCGGCAACACGCTGAGCTTCGTGCTCTTCCACGACATGGGGAACGTCTTCACCAACGCAGGAGACGCATGGATCAGCGCGCTGCGCATTCATCAGCCGGACCGGGACGCGTGTAAGGTTTTGAGCCCGCCAGACCTTACAACCAATCCACCGACTCCGCCGAGTCCGACAGGACCCTCGACCTCGACAGGGCGGCAGGGCGACTGCAACTTCAATTACTTTTCGCACTCGCCGGGACTGGGTCTGCGCTACCATACGCCCGTCGGGCCGATCCGGCTGGATTTCAGCTACAATTTGAATCCCCCCATTTATCCGGTCAACATCGATTATTCGCGGTCGAATGTGTACTCGGATCAACACGTCGGCCAATCACCGCACTTTAATTTTGTCTTCAGTTTGGGGCAGGCCTTTTGATGCGCGACGTGTCCCCAATCCGGATTGGGTCAGCCGCAAGCGTACTTCTTGCGTGTCTTGCTGCCAGCACGGTCTCCAGTATGGCTCAGGCCCCGCAAGCTCTTGAGGCGCAGACATCGGCGGCTTCGGTCGTCTTGGATCGCGTGGTGGCTGTTGTGAATCATCACGCAATTCTTACCAGCGATCTCGACGATGAGATTCGACTTTCCATCCTCGATCCGAATGCGCGAGGCCATATTCTCACTCGCCAGCGCGCTCTGGAACAGCTGATCAGCCGGACACTGATCGAACAGCAGATCCGGCAGGAGGACGCGCAGGCCGCCGAACCATCGCAAGCCGAGGTGGAGACGCGGCTCGGTGAGATTCGAAAGACGCTTCCTGCGTGCATTCGCGAGAATTGCGCGACGGAGGAAGGCTGGAGGGCCTTTCTGGCCGCTCACAGTCTGACGGCCGAACGCGTGGAGACTTACCTGCGCTACAGACTGGAGATTCTGCGTTTCATCGAACAGCGCTTCCGCCAGGGCATCCAAATCTCGCAGCAGGAGATTGCGAGCTACTACAACGAGATGTTTTTGCCGCAGTACAGGCCGGGCGAGAAGGCTCCTCCGCTTGAGCAGGTTGCACCGCGAATCGAAGAAATCCTGCTGCAGCAGGAAGTCAACAAGCTGTTCGACGACTGGCTCGACAATCTTCGCAAAGAAGGCGACGTAGAGGTTCTCGATCCGTCGCTGGAGATGCAGGCCTCGGGAGCGCGCCGATGAGCGAGCTCAAGGCCATCCGCATCGTTCCACCGGATGCCCCGCCGCGGCCACCACGGAAAAAGTGGAGCCGCCTGCGCCGGTTTCTGACGCGTCATGTTCCGTTCACGATCGCGGGAGGGCTGGTGCTGCTGGTGCTGGCCACAGTCGGCGCCTATTTCTACATGAGCTCCGCCGGATTTGAGAACTTCGTACGGGGCCGGCTGATCGCCTCAATCGAGCGGCTTACCGGCGGGCGCGCGGAGATCACCTCCTTCCACTGGCGCTTGCTCGATCTTGAGGCCGACGCAAGCGGCGTTGTAGTTCATGGCCTCGAAGCCCCGGGCGAGGCGCCCTATGCGCGCATCGAGCATCTGCATGTGGCATTCAGCGTGCTTGGTCTCGTGATCCCACATTTCGAGCCGCGCATTCTGCTGAATGATCTCGAACTCACGCGGCCGCAGATTCATCTCATCGTTTACCCGAACGGACAAACCAACCAGCCGCATCCGCTCAGGCCGCAGAAACCGGGTGAACCGGCGCTCGACCGGCTCTTCGATCTTCGCGCGGGACGGGTTGTCCTTTCGCAAGGCGTTCTGGACTATGATGACCGCGCGGCCTCGTTCGATTTTCAGAACCGGCTCGCGCCACTCGACTTCACCGCCAGCGATGTGTCGCTGCAGATGAGCTACGTTCCGGCATCGAACTCGGCGCCCGAAAGCTTTCGCGTCGAGGCGGGCGCGGCGGACCTGAATCTCTCCCGCATCCTGCCGAAGGGCAAAGTCGCTCCTGTGCATGGGCTGATGCAGGCTACTGTGGACCTTACGCGCAATAGTGCAACTCTGCACAGCCTGCGGCTGACCGCGCACAGCAGCAGCGGTCCGGATCATGCTCTCGAAATCACCGGCCAGTTGGCAGATTTCTCTCATCCGAGCTGGCAGTCGAAGATAATTGGCGATCTCGACATGCGCCTGCTCGATCCCATCACTGGATATCCTTTTGCGCCCGAGGGCATTGCGCACCTCGATCTGGCAGCTGCCGGTCACGCCGGAGAGTTTCGCATCGATGGCAGGGTGCACGTGGATGGAGGAGCGTACATCGGCACCGGTGTAGCGGAGCGCGGAATTCAACTCGATGCGAGGGTGCACGCCGACCAGGGCCGGCTGCTGATCACGTCGATTATCGCGCGGCTACATCAGGGAGGCCAGATTGAAGGCGTCGTCGATCTGGCGCATTGGCTGCCGGTCTCGGAGCCGCAGACTGTGTTTGCACCGGTAGAGACGGGGAGTGCGCATGCGCGCCGACCAATACCGCCTGCGCATCCTTCTGACATCACGATTCCGGTGGATGGCAAGGTAACGGCGAATTTTAAAGACGTTGCGCTGGACACGATTCTCGACATGGTCAGCCAGCCTCCCTTTCAACGGCTCGGTCTGGATGCGCGCGTCAACGGAACGGCGGTCGCTACCTGGGTGAAGGGTGACCAGAATACGGTAGCGGTCGATGCCAACCTGGGTTTGAGCGCACCTGCCGGCACGCCTCATCCACAGGAAGTGCCGACCAGCGGCGCAATCGAGGCAACTTACACGCAGCATAATGGCGCTGTGGATGTGCGCCGGCTTGAGTTGCATCTGCCGGCAAGCGAGATCGAGGCGCACGGGCAACTGGGCGCCTATCCGCTTACCAGTCCGACTGCACTCAACGTCGATTTTCATACGCAGGATCTGGGCGAGTTCGATACGGTCTTGCGCAGCCTCGGACTGAAGCGGGAAGGCAGAGCAGGCGTAGCTGCACTACCGGTGGCGTCCGCCGGACAGATGGACTTTAGCGGCTCGTGGGCAGGCTCGTTGGTGAGGCCGCGCTTGGCGGGGCATGCGAAAGGGACGCAGCTCTCTGTCGAAATGCCGTCGCAGAACGCTGCGCCGGGACAACTGCGATCTATCCATCTCGATTCACTCGAAGCCGATGGCAGTTATGCGTCATCGCGAATCGCCATTCTGCACGCAACTGCATCGCGCGGCAAAACTAGAGTGGTCTTCGGCGGCACACTTGATGCACCCGCGAATGCGGCCAACGGATCGGTGCCGGGCTTTGATGCTGATTCTGTGATGCACGTTCATGCTGAGGCAGCGAATGTCGACATGGACGATGTGCAGCCGTTCCTCGCCGCGAATCTGCCCATAGCCGGCACGCTGAATACACAGCTTCAGGCGGAAGGCAGCATCCGCAGTCCTGCGGGCTCAGGCTGGATTGAACTGACCGGAGGCAAGCTCTACGGCGAACCGGTCGCGCGTATGCGTGTGGAAGGCTCGCTTGCGGATCACGTCGTCAAGGTATCGTCGGCCAATTTTGATCTGGCAGGCGGCACAATCAGCGGCTCCGGCAGTTACGATGCCGGCTCAAAAGTGTTTCAGCTGCAGGCCAACGGTGCAGGAGTCGATCTCGCGCGGCTCGACTGGCTTCGCCAGAAGAATCTGGAGGTGGCCGGCAAGCTCAATGCATCGGTGACCGGATCGGGCACGTGGGAGAGTCCCCGCCTTGAAGGGCGAGCGGCCGTCAGCGGTCTCGCATTAGGCGGAGAAAACCTCGGCGGTCTCGAACTTGTGGCGCATACCGCCGGCAGGTCGCTGAACTATGAGATGACCTCGCATCTCGAAGGTGCGGAGCTCTCCATGCGCGGCGACACCGTGATGAGCGGCGACTACGCAACCCAGGCGCAGGCGCAGTTTTCGCACTTCGACATCGGCGCGCTGCTCAAGCTGGGTCACATTGAGTCCATCGACGGTAAATCATCGCTGGCGGGGATCATCACGATTGCAGGGCCGCTTCGCTATCCGGAGCAGATGCATGGCGAAGCGCGGTTGCAGGAGATGGCCGTCACCTTGGCCGGCGTGCATCTCCAGAGCGAAGGTGCTGCACATGCGACGCTGGCCGATGGCCACGTTCAGCTTGATCCTCTGCACATCACCGGAGAAAACACTGATCTGCGCACACAAGGAAGCCTGTCGCTCAAGGATCCACACCAGTTGGATCTTTCGGCCAGCGGCGCGATCAACCTGAAGCTAGCCGAAACCCTCGATCCTGACCTGACGGCCAGCGGCACAACAACCTTCCAGGTAGAAGCACACGGCCCGCTGAAAAATCCTGGATTGCGGGGCCGTATCGAATTCCAGAACGGTTCGCTCTCGCTCGAAGACCTGCCCAACGGCTTGAGCCAGTTGCACGGCACGCTCGAATTCAACCAGAACCGGCTTGAGGTCACATCGCTCACCGCGATGAGCGGTGGGGGGCTGGTGAGCGTAGGTGGGTCGCTCAGTTATCAGCACGGCATTTTTGCCAATCTCTCGGTCACCGGCAAAGGCATTCGCATTCGCTATCCGCAAGGTGTGAGTTCACTGGCCGATGCTTCGCTGCACCTTGAGGGCTCGCAGTCGAATCTGCTGCTCTCGGGCAATGTGCTGATCACACGCTTTACGGCCAGCCAGGATTTGGATATCGCGGCGCTGGCTGCGCAGGCCAACTCCGTTCGATCGATCACAGCGCCGAATGCGCCCTCGAATCATGTCCGCCTGGATGTGCACGTCGTCTCCTCGCCACAGCTGAACTTCCAGAATGCATTTGCCAAGCTGGCCGGCGATGTGGACCTGCATGTCCGCGGCACGGTCGCTTCTCCGTCGCTGCTGGGGCGGGTTTCGATCACGCAGGGCAATGCAGCCATCGCCGGAACACGCTACGAGCTGCAACGTGGCGACATTACGTTTACGAATCCGGTGCGGATCGAGCCCATCATCGACATGACGGCGACGGCGCATGTGGAGGACTACGACATCACCCTCGGACTGCACGGAGTGCCCAACAAACTCGCCGTGACTTACCGCAGCGATCCGCCCTTGCCCGAGGCGGACGTGGTTTCGCTGCTGGCGCTGGGGCACACGGAGAACCAGCAGCGGCTCTACACGCAGCAGCAGGAGCAGGCCCTCTCGAGCCCTTCGACGGACGCCCTGCTCGGCGGCGCACTCAATGCCACGGTGAGCAATCGCGTGCAGAAACTCTTCGGGGCAGGCTCGGTGAAGGTTGATCCCAACTATCTGGGCGCCTTCGGCAACTCGACTTCACGCATTACGGTGCAGGAGCAGTTAGGCCGCAATGTCATCCTGACCTATGCAACCGACGTAAACACCACCGGGCAGCAGCTGCTGCAAGCCGAAGTGGCCATCAACCGGCACGTCTCGCTGGTGGTGGCGAAGGACGAGTCTGGGGTTTTCTCGATGGTGTTGAAGGCGACGCGTCGCTATCGCTAGACCGTCTCGCAGTTGATATAGCCGTTTCGGGTTTGGGCGTAAGGTGGCTCTTTCTTAAGGAAAAAGCCACTCAAGTTTCATCGGTTTCTAAATACAGTAACTGCGAAACCGGTATATGTCTCTCAGGTCTTCAGCACCTTGAGCAACTGCGTCGGATGCACAGGCTTGGTGAGCAGCTCGAAGAAAAAGCCATCGGTCGTCGCGCGGTCGAGCAGACCCGACGTGGCGGCATTGCCGGAAAAAAGCACGATCCGCGTTTTGGGGCAGCAGGCCCGGACAGCGATCGCCAGCTGCACTCCATCCAGATCAGGCATGATCACGTCGGCGATAACGATATCGGGGCACTCCTCTTCGACACGGCGAATCGCCTCTGTGCCGCTATACAGAGCGCTTGCGTCGTAACCATTGCGATTGAGAATCTCGGCGACGCTGTCGGCGATCAGCGTCTCGTCGTCGACTACCAGCACTTTGAGCCGCGGATTGGCCGCCGGTGCGACGGCATTGGCGGAAGCAGGTTCTCCATCGGACCTCGTACCGGAGGAAGCCGGAGAAGAAAACCAGAGCAAAGGGCCGGGCACGGCAATCAGAGTACGGGACTCGATCGTCATACTCGTTCGATATTAATCGGTTTTTGTCCGCACGCCTCCTGACGAGAGTAACCAGGGAAATTCGACAGAACAGATCCAGCCGGTCTGATTTTTCCAGTCCGTGAAAACAATTTTCCGATGGATCAATTTTTGCTTGGTCCCGAGTTCGCAAAAACAACCGCATATCCTTCGGTTCCGTTTGGCCCAAAAACGGCCAAACTTCACTCGGATGACAAATTAAACAATGCGATGAATTTGGGATACCGCTCTACGAAGAAACCGCCACTTCCTCATGGCGGCTATTCGGCACAAAAAAGCTCATCGCTGTACCAGGCCGCTTGCCTTGGCGGCTGCGGAACCGGAGATACCCGCCATACTGGTCGATAATGGATTTGGTCACCCATAGCCCGATTCCCGTTCCGACCTCGGCCTTGGTCGTAAAGAACGGGACAAAGATGCGCTGCTGCACCTCAGGCGGCATACCGGAACCATTGTCGGCCAGGGTGATGCGCACACCTGAACCCATGCCGTTGGTCCAATGCCTTGATGCGCGGGCGCGAATCCATATCCGGCCGCCTGTAGCCAATGCATCGATGGCATTCGCGATCAGGTTAGAAAGCGCCTGCTTGATCTCACCCTGCTTGACGTAAATCTTCAGTCCCGGATCGATCGAAGAAGAAGTCTGAATGTGCTTGTTGCGCAGCTTGCGCTCGTAGACCAGCAGCACGTCATGAATCAACTCACCGACGTTGAGCCACCGGTTCCTGGACGTGTCTCGATAGAAGCCGAGGGTCTTCTGGGCAATCTGGGCGACGCGGCTGAGCTCGCGGTCCGCGATCTCCAGGTGATGGCTTACGTCGTCCGGCAGGCCTGGAGTGGTTCTCGCAAGGTAGATAAAGTTCGTCACCGCTTCAAGAGGGTTGTTGATCTCGTGGGCGATGGTCGCGGCCATGCGCCCGGCGGCGGCCAGCTTTTCAGCCTGGATCGCCATCTGCTGGGCGCGCCGCAGTTCGGTGATGTCGCGCGAGACCGAGATCAGGCCTTCAATTTCCCCGCCTGTATTCCGCATCGGCGTGATCTTCACATCCCAGCTCTTGCGAGTTCCCCGCCGCGTGGAGCACTCGCCCTGAAAGCTGCCCACACTTCCCTCTCGCGCCGCTGCAAGAGCAGTCTCCGCTCTGGGCCGGTCTTCTGCTCGCCAGAAATCAAGCCAACTGCAGCCCCGAATGTCGCTGAGGTCGTCAATTTCAAGAGCCCGCATGCCCGGCGGACTGATGTATTCCACGCGGCCGTCGAGATCGAGCAGCTTGACGCAATCGTCGCTGTTTTCTACCACGTGACGGGCAAACTCCTCGCTTCGCCGCAGCCTCTCTTCCACCTCTTTACGCTGGGCAATTTCTTTTTCGCGATCGTCGACCACTGCGCTGACCAGCAACGCCTTCTGCTGCAGCGAGCTGACCATGCGCAGCCGCTCTGTCTCATTGCGCAACGAGGTGTAGTCCTCCGTGGGAATCGTTGCCGTGTGCTCCGCGCACACCTGTTCGAAAAACGGATGCTCCGATTCGCCGGCAAAACAATGCATAGGATAAGCGCAACGAAGCGTGAGCCCGTACGGCTTGACCAGTTCGTTCCAGAAACGCTCCAACTCGACCGCAGCCTGATACCGGTCCTGATCGCAAAGCACCGCTACCATCTCGCCAAAGGCGGTAACCGAACCCTTGCGCCGCCCCATGGCGGCTCGGGCTTTCACCAGCACTGGTTCGATGGTCTGAAAGAAGAGTTCCCGGTCAGGTAGATCGCCCCGTATGAACTGTTCCAGCGTCTTCTCCGCATCCAGGGCAATGTAGCGATCGGTCGCAGCTGCGAATGAAATGTTGATCCCAAACTGCTCGAGGCGCTCAGCCAGACCTGCGCGATGCGCCTCGGTTCCGATCACAACGCAGGCGCAACCGCTGCCTAGTTCCGCACCGATCAGCTCGCTCAACTGATCCAGAAAGGCGGAGTCATCCTCATAGAAGTGAACCGCGTGAGAGACCGCCGTCTGCGGCGCGGAGTGCGCACGTGGGGGCACGACACTGAGAGACCCGGGTTTTCGGCTCTGCAACTGCACCAATTCTGCTACCACTCGCCCAAGGGGAGATATGGATGGAATCCGATCAGTACGATGCGTGCATTAATTCTGCAGTTGCCATCGGGTGTTTGGCAGGGTCAGGCTATCCAGGCTTTTTTGAATTGAGATTTTCGGTTTGTCTATCTGCAACTTACATGCACACACAACCCGGGGCTATCCTTCTGTGTCTATACCGGTGGGCCAGCCGATTCGCAGGAATTTTACCCGGATGAACAAGGGCTCGGGTTGAAGGAAGGTCTGAGAGGAGACATGACGATGAAAGGCTTCGATTCACTCGCGAGATTTATCTTGGTGGCAGCATTTGCTGGAACGGTTTTGACCCTTTCCCCAGCGTCGTATGCCGCGGCTGGGCCGAGCGCCGGGATTGCGAGCGCGCAGCCTGTCGATGACAGCTCGACGACCAGCGAGGCCGCCGCCCGCTTGAACAAGAAGCAGCTCCAGAATGTGAAAGTTACGGTGAACAACGGGGTGGCCACGCTGACCGGCTCCGTCGATCTCTACGAGTACAAGAGCGATGCCCAGAAGCGAGTGCTCCATGCCAAAGGCATAACGGCTGTGCGAAATGAGATCCGGGTCACGGGACAAAATGTCTCCGATCAGGACCTGAAGGCGAAGCTCTCAGAAGAGCTGGCCTATGATCCGAACGCCTATGGACGGACCTTTGATGCGATCACATTGAATGTCGTGGATGGCGTGGTAACGTTGGGCGGCCATTCACACAATTACGTGGATCGCGACTCGGCGCTATCGATCGTTTCGACGACGCCCGGCGTAAAAGATGTGGTGGACGACATCGAGGTCGATCCCGTCTCTCCAATGGATGATCGGATCCGGGTAGAAGTGGCGCGGGCCGTCTACGGCTTTCCATCGCTGAACAAATACGCGATCAATCCGGTCAAGCCGATCCGCATCGCCGTGCAGAACGGGAATGTCGAGCTCTACGGCGTGGTCGACTCCGAGGCCGACAAGGATGCAGCCAATATCCGGGCCAACAGCGTTCCAGGCGTCTTCAGCGTGAAGAACTATCTGCAGGTGGCCGGCCAGCCTACGGAGACTCCGAAGCAATAGGGACCGGCGCTCAACCTGCAATTCAAGCACGCAAACCTTGCGGCCTCGGAGACTCGCTCCGAGGCCGTCGTTTTTTCTACTCACTTCGTAGTCAGCGAACCGGGGGTAGTCCTTTGGAGATGGTGACGGCAGCCGCGCTGCACACAGGATGGCCCCACCCGCTGGCGCTTACACCGATCATGACGTTGGGCGCGGGAGTGATGTCATAGACGATGTTGTCCGGCCGGGAGGCGTCCGGGCCCACGCCGCCAGGAACGTAGTCGAGCATCAACGTATGCCGGGTGCGCCAGGCAATATTGTGGTCCGCGCAGGAGGAGTCGCCGCTGACACCGAGAGCGCCGACCAGGTCTCCCTTCTTGTTATAGAGGGCTAGCCCCCCACCAAAGACGTTCACGCCGCCGATACGAAAACCCACCATCGGGTCGTCGGACTGCCCGTAGTCGGCCGGATTGCCCCGGTACGCGACGGAGGTGCTTACGGGATTGCTGGCCTGAAGGCCATAGAGGCTGCCGCCAGGCTGCACGGCGCTGTACAGGTCGGCCGTGGAAAGCGCGAGCTGCGGAAGGCTGAAGGCATTGGCCGTATTCGCCTTCTGGGCAGAGATCACTCGGCTGCCAGGCCACTGCGAGCCACGATTTGCGCCGGTGAAGGCCACCGCGCAGACCACGCCGTCACGATTGACGACCGTGCCCCACATATCCAGGTTGAATCCGCCGTTCATCTGCGTGCGTGCGGCGGTAAGCGCGGATTGCAGCTGGCTATGGGTAGGAAGTTGTGCGCAGGCCGCCGATGCATCCACCGCGGTTGGGCCATTCATCTGCCCGTGCGCCACTCCTTGCAAGCCCGACGCCAGAACCAGCGCCAGGATACTGCTCATGCTCAATTTCATCATTCCTCCTTGCGGCCCGGAACCGGGATGCGCAGGCGACGCTTCCCATCTCGCCGTAAGCCGCACTAACGCTAGCACGGGCTTTGCGGGCCGGCATATGAAAAAAGGTGAAAAAGAAAGTGGCAATAATATACCTGACAGACTATAAACTAAGTAATATTCTGCTTATGTTATGGAACGGATCAAGACGCTACAGCAAGCAATTCAGCACTTTGCCAATCCCGAAAACAGCCGGAAGTTTATGGAATTTGTGCGTTGGCCTGATGGCAAGATTGCTTGCCCCTATTGCGGCGCTACAAAGCTAACTTGGCTCGCAAAGGCGAACGTCTATCGCTGCTACGGTGACCATAAGAAGCAGAAGTTTTCGCTTAAGGTTGGGACTGTCTTTGAGGACTCGCCAATCGGCCTAGACAAGTGGCTTCCCGCTGTATGGCTGCTTTGTAACGCGAAGAATGGCATCTCCAGTTATGAGTTGAGCCGCGCTCTTGGTGTGACTCAGAAATCGGCGTGGTTCATGCTGCATCGGATCAGGCTCGCCATGCAGAGCCAGTCATTCATGCGGCTCGGGCAAGAGGGAGGACCCATAGAAGTTGATGAATCCTATGTCGGCGGCAACTTTAAGAACAAGCATCTGAGCGTTCGGGCAAACAATGTCCAGTGGCAGAAGATGGTCCAAGAGCACCTTGACCCCTAAAAGCGCTATCGCCGCTCGGACAAAATTGCAGTGTTCGGAATGCTTGACCGTGAGACGCGCGAAGTGCGCGCCAAAGTGATCCCCAACGTGAAGCGCGATACGCTGATGAACGAGATCCTGGATAACGTGGCTCACGGCAGCAAGGTTTATTCAGACTCGTTCAAGAGCTACACAACCTTGGCTGAGAAGAATTTCGTTCACGAAACCGTGAACCATGTAAACGAGTACGTTCGTGGCGAAGTTCACACGCAGGGAATCGAGAACTTCTGGAGTTTGCTCAAGCGCGGATTGAAAGGCACCTATGTTTCGGTTGAGCCATTCCATCTTTCGCGCTATGTGGATGAGCAGGTTTTCCGGTACAATAACTGCGCAACCAAAGACAATCCGCTGACCGATGCGGACCGTTTTGTGCTGGCAGTATCGCAGATAGCGGGCAAACGCCTTACCTGTGCAGAACTGACCGGCAAGGTGGAGGGGGGTCCAGAAACCCTCTAATGCCCCTTGGAAGAAACGCCAGAAGCGCGGGAAACACCTTTAGGTGTTCGCTTGGCCTTGCGCTCGGCGTCCAGTTTGGTTTTGATTTCCGAATGCGGCACTTGCATAAGTCGCCGCATAAAACTCGTGAACGTGTCTGAATCGCCCTTCACATTCTTGGCGGAATCGGCGGGCAACTTCGGCATACGCGCTCCTAGATTGGAGCGTAGCGCCGATGGTGTGCTCAAGTCAACCGCTGATAATTGGCGAGCAAGACTCATCAATTGGAGAGTCTGGATACATTATGATCAAGCGCCTGGAACTCAGGAATTTTCGCTGCTTTAGGCATCTGGATCTTTCCCTGAAACAATTCAACATAGTGGTCGGCGAGAGTGCGAGTGGAAAAACTGCGCTCTTGGAATCCATGTTTTTAATTGGTGGTGCATCACCAGAGATATATTTTCGCCTCAGGAATTGGCGCGGATTTTCTCGGAATCTGAACTTGAGCGGGACTAGAGAGAATTATCAATCTATCTTCCGTGATTTGTTCTACAACTTTGATCAAGATGCGGGAGCAATACTTAGCTTTGAAGACAGTCTGGCTGGTTCCAGAAGGCTTGAGATTTCTTATTCCGATTCTCCGGAATATGGCCTTGACTTGGAATCACCGGAGCCGCACGCATTTACGCTCTCTCCTGTGAACTTCAAATGGCTGATCCAAGGAAAGGTACACAACACATCACTTTCCTTCAAGGAAGGTAAGCTGACCATTAACGGCGCTGCGCCCACCGCTCCGCTTGCTTACTACAATACCGTCAACACAAGTACCTTTGAGAATAGTTCCGCGTTTTCAGCTCTAAGCAGGAGATTTAGAGATTCATCGCTCCTTAAAGCTGTTGCCGCAATATACCCCGAAGTCAAAGAGATCACGCTTGAACTCACCGCAGGAGACCCAACGCTGTGCGTTGCTACTGACTTAAGTGAGAGATTGCCATTGGGTGACTTATCCGGTGGTGTTGCAAAGTTTGTCACGATTGCCTTAGGAATTCTTGCGAATCCCAAAGGCACTGTGATTGTGGATGAGATTGAGTCCGGTTTTTATTACCGCAATATGCCGAGTGTCTGGTCTGCTTTAGTTACGCTTTGCGTTGAAGAACAGGTGCAGCTTGTCGTTTCTACCCATAGTTACGAATTCCTTAAAGCAGCGGCCCCCGTTCTGGCTACAAATGGGACCGCGAAAGAATCTCAACTCCTCCGTGCGGAAATAAACGAAAACGGAGAGCATGTGATTCGAAAAATTCCAGCTCAAGCGTTTGAGGCTGCTACCAGTCAGGACTTCGAAGTGCGGTAAGGAGATGAGAATATTCCACCACCGATAGTCATGGGCCCGCACGTTGTCTTGGGGGAAGGCGATAGAGATAAAGCCTTTTTAGAAAATCTCTGTGTGCATAGAGGGATCGGAGGGCTAACTGCTGGATTTGTGGGTGGAAATGGAGGATTCGGGAAATACCTTCTAGGCATGTCTGCGGCACCTGGGTTCAATCAATGCCAAGCAATCTTATTGATGAGCGACAGTGATGAATCGGCTGATGACTCGTTAATTCCATCCGAGATCAACTTAAGGACATTGATTTTCCGGTTCCGACTCATCCGCTGGAGATCGCTCGCAAACAAAATAAGCCGCTGATCGCAGTTCTGATGCAACCCTATCCTATTCAGGGAGAGGACCCGCGCGGTTGTTTGGAGACTCTATTAATTCCCGCTATGCAACAAGCAAATCCTGCTCAAGCTACATGTGTTGACCAGATGCTAGCCTGCGCGGGCGTGGCTGGATGGAAGAACATAAATTCACAGCACAAGGCCAAGGTTCGCAGCCTAATCTCAGCCGTGCATGAGGATGATCCAATGCGCGGACTATTTCTGTGCTTCTCCATCAACCGACTCATTCCCATGAATGATCCTATATTCGATGAGACGGCCTTAGTTTTGAGGCATTTTGCTTCATGGTCTGCCTCAACAGAAAAATCCTGGGCTAGTTGGCGCAAAAGCCAAGGTATTTAGGGAAGGGGATTCGAACCCCCGATTCGGCAGAGCCGAATAACCGTTTTGCAGACGGTCGCCTTAAACCTCTCGGCCACCCCTCCGAGATTATTATATCTATATAGTCGGCCAAGTATATTATTGCCAAGAAAGTAAACGCTCGCCTTCCGCAGGTCCGTCTGCGCGCAAAGTACCGGTCTGGAACCTCGTTAGGGTTGCTTCCGTAGAATGTTCCTCGAAGAACCTTTCTCGATGAGTACAGTCCCTACACCCACTTCAGGAGCCGAGCCGCCCGATCCTGGTCCCGATCTTGGTCCGCGCGTACTCGAGCGTATTTTTCTCGGACCGCAGGGTCTGCGAGCCGGCTGGTCTGTGCTGCTCGCGTACGGCCTCTTCTACCTGTTTCGGATGGTGATCGGCACGGTTTATCTCGCCGCTCACCTGGTGAGCGAAAACAGTAGCTTCGAAGCGGTCTCCGCGTTGGCCCTGGAGTCGATTCCCCTTCTCGCCATGCTGGGCGCCGGAACCATCATGGCGATGGTGGAACGCCGGCGGCTGATGGATTACAACCTGCGCGGCCCGCAGCGAGTTCAACATTTTTGGGGGGGCTTACTGGCAGGATTTGTCGGCCTGTCCGTGCTGATCGGCGCGCTGCGGCTCGGCGGATGGCTGCAGTTCGGGCCGGTGGGACTTTCCGGCGCGTCCATCCTCCGCTTCGCGGCTCTATGGGGTTGCGCCTTCCTCGTAATCGGCTTTGTGGAAGAAGGGCTTTTCCGATGCTATCTGCAGTTCACGCTCACACGAGGCCTTAACTTCTGGTGGGCTCTGGCCGCCGAGGCGGCCCTCTGCCTCTATCTGAGGGTTCAACCGCAAAACCGCGGCACGTGGGGAGTGTACGTGGTGGCGTTGCTGGGGCTCTTCCCCTGCCTCATACTTCACCAAAAAGCGGCCGCGTGCAGCGCCTTTTGGCAGGCGGCCTGGGTCACTTCAACCTTTTTTGCGATGATCCATACGTTCAACGGCGGCGAAAACTGGATCGGCATCTTTGCGGCGGGCAGCATCGGCTTGGTCTTTTGCGCGAGCGTCCGTATCACCGGCTCGGCGTGGTGGGCGATCGGTTGCCACAGCGCCTGGGACTGGACCGAGACTTATTTCTACGGCACAGCCGACAGTGGCCTGCCCGCCCGCGGCCACCTGTTGAGCAGCAGCCCCGTGGGAAATCCTCTATTCAGCGGCGGCGCGGATGGCCCCGAGGGTAGCGTGCTGGTGTTCGGCGCAATTTTGTTTCTCTTGTTTCTCGCCCTGATGATGAATGCTCGAAGGAAGTCTGCCGAGCACAGTATGACGTGAGCGCCACGCCGGCGAGCGAAATTCATCGGCCAGAGAGTTATTCTGTTGCTGACGGATGGCCAACAATTTTTCATCAAACTCTAGGCGCGGTGCGGCTGGTTCGCGGCGCGCGCGCAAGCGCCGCTGGCCGCACAGGCTGCTCTGGATCGCGATCAGCCTGATTATTCTCTTTGTCGTCGCAGCAGGCGGGTTTGTTCTGTGGCTACGCTCGGCTGCGGCGTCCGCGTTGCCTGTGCTCGATGGCGATGTGCAGGTTACCGGATTTTCCGCGCCGGTGATGGTGCAGCGCGACGCGCACGGCGTGCCGCATATCGAGGCAGCAACGCAGGCTGATTTATTCATGGCGCAGGGTTACGTCACAGCGCAGGATCGACTGTGGCAGATGGATACCTTTCGCCGTAACTCCGAGGGTAAGCTGGCGGAGATTCTCGGCCGCGGGCTGGTCAAGCATGACGAGACGCAGCGCGTGCTGCAGATTCCCGTCGCAGCGCAGCGGATCTATGAGCATCTTCCTGCGCAGGACAGAGCCTGTGTGGATAGCTACGCGCGTGGCGTGAATCTCTTCATCGATGCGCATAAAAATACGCTTCCACCCGAGTTCCGGCTGCTGCACTATCAGCCGACGCCGTGGACTGGCGTGGACACGATCGCAGTAGGCCTGATGATGGTGCAGGAGCTGGATATGCACGCCACGGCCAAGCTCGGGCGCAGCCATATCGAAGCGAAGCTGCGCAATCCCAAACTTGAGTCTGATCTGTACCCGGTGGGCTCATGGCGCGATCATCCACCGACCGGCATGGATGTGGACTGGAGTGCGCCGCATCCGCAGCCGCCGGCCTCAAGCAATGATGACGACGAAGATGCGCCGACAAAAACACAGCTCGCGCCGTTTTCCGGGATGCCGGAGGACATGAAGGCGCTGCTCGCGTTGCTCGGCCTGCCTACCTGCGACGACTGCGCTGTGGGCTCAAACAACTGGGTCGTCGCCGGCAGCCACACGGCCAGCAGCAAGCCGCTGCTTGCAAACGATATGCACCTGGGCTTTTCCGTGCCGAGCATCTGGTACATGGCCGACCTGCGCGCGCCGGGGTTCCATTGTGCGGGCGTAACGCTGCCGGGATTTCCCTTCGTGATCGCCGGCCACAATGAGCACGTAGCCTGGGGATTCACTGCGGAGATGGCCGACGTGCAAGACCTCTATGTGGAGAAGCTTGACGGCAAAGGCAACTATCAGGTCGCAGATGGAAGCTGGAAGCCGATGGCCATCGATCATGAGGTGATTCACGTGCGCGGCGGCAAAGATGTGACATTGGATGTAGCATCCACCGATCACGGGCCGATTGTGAATCCGATTCTCAGCGGTGAATCGCGCATGATTGCACTCAAGTGGAATCTTTACGATCCTGCGCTGAATGCGATTCCGCTTTACCAGATGAACACGGCTGCGAACTGGAGCGAGTTTTCAGCCGCACTCGCCGTGTGGAACTGGCCGGCGCAGAATCTGGTCTACTCCGACGATCAAGGGCACATTGCCTATCAGGCCATTGGCCGCGTTCCGCTGCGGCCCGCGGGACTGACAGGCGTGCCGATCGAGGATAGCGCGCACGAGTGGCAGGGCTACATTCCCTATGAAGACATGCCGCACGCTATCGATCCGCCTTCGGGCTTTTTGGCCACGGCCAACTCGCGCATAACCACGCCGCAGTCGCCTTATCCGCTCACGCTTGAATGGATCGATCCCTATCGCGTGGAGCGCATCTACAAAGATCTCAACGGGCGCGATGGCCTCACGCCCAAAGATATGCTGCAGACGCAGACCGATATCTACAGCGAGCTCGACCAGGAGATGGGCCAGCGTTTTGCTTACGCTATCGATCACACGGATGGTGTGGATGAACGGTTGCGCAAGGCTGCCGACCTGATGCGCAGCTGGGACGGCAAACTCACGACGGATTCCGCTGCGGCCTCGATCGTAACTCAGGCCCGCGCCGAGCTGCGGCAGATGATTCTTGAGCCCAAGCTGGGCAAAGAGATCAGTGACTATCACTGGAGCGAATCGACCTTTGCCCTGGAAGAGATCGTGATGCACGCCATGCCGGACTGGCTTCCGCCGGGCTACAAAAACTGGGACGCGGCGCTGACCGATGCGGTGCGCAAAGGCATGGACCATGGCAAAGCGCCTGCCGATCTGTCGGCGTGGACCTATGGCAACTGGCACACAATCGAGATCGAACACCCGCTCGTGCAGTTTCTTCCCTTCCTTGCGCGCATCGCGGGCACAGGTCCGCAACCGATGAGCGGCGACGTGGTGACGGTAAAACAGATCGGCCGCGATGTTGGCCCCTCGCAGCGCTTCACGATGGACTGGAGCAATGTGGACGGCTCGACCGAGAACATCGTTCTTGGCGAGAGCGGCAACCCATTGAGCCCTTATTTTCGCGACCAGTGGAACGACTGGTATAACGGCACAACCTTCGCGCTGCCCTTTACGCCGGCGGCCGTCGCGGCGCAGGCCAAGCACACGCTGCGGCTGATGCCATGAAACAGGGATCAGAGATCAGAGATCAGGGATCAGAAAGTGTTCCGTGCCCCATCCTTTCGCCACCGGGGCCCCCACGAAAAGGTCTTCGTTCGTGGGGTGGTATTGGGCGAAAGGGTGGGAGACCCAAAATGTTCACCGGCCCAACTCTCATTCTGCTCGCGGCCGTCGTCGCTGTCACGCCGCAGCTCATCCGCGGTAACTCCTGCGGACACGATTTCGATGTGCATCTCGTCTCGTGGCTCGATTGCGTGCGCGCGTGGCGGCACGGAATTCTCTACCCGCATTGGACGCCGAGCCCGAACTACGGAGCCGGCGAGCCGCGCTTTGTCTTCTATCCGCCATTTACCTGGATTCTCGGTGCCGCACTCGGCGTGGTTTTTCCGTGGAGCTTCGCGCCCATCGCGCTCACATTTCTGTGCCTGGCCGGAACCGGACTGGCAACGCGGGCACTGGCCCTGGAAGCGATGGAAGACGCGCCGGCAACGCTGGCCGGCTGCGCAGCGATCTTCTCCGGGTTCGCTCTGTTTACAGCTTACGAGCGCTCGGCCTTCCCGGAGTTCATGGGAGGCGTGTGGCTGCCGATGCTGCTTCTTCTCGCGCTGCGTGAGCGGAATCCTTCCAGCTCGCTCATACGCCGAGCGCTAGACGGTTCAACAGTCCCGCTGGCGCTTGCGCTTGCCGGCGCATGGCTCTCGAATGCGCCGCTCGGCGTGATCGCCAGCTACTTGCTCGCAGCAATTGCGCTGGTGTGGGCGCTGCTGCGCAAAAGCTGGGCTCCGGTATTGCGCGCGGCCGTCGGCGCAGTGCTGGGTCTCGGCGTCACCGCCTTCTACTGGCTGCCCGCCGCGCTGGAACGCAAATGGGTCGATATCCGGCAGGCGTACGACGATCCCGGCTACAACTTTGAAAACAACTGGGCCTTTGCGCACCACGCCAACCCTGCGCTCGCGCTGCACGATCAGATTTTGCATACCGTTTCGATCATCGCAGTCTCGATGATCGCTGTGGCGCTGGCGAGCCTCGTCATCTGCTGGCTACGCGGCAAGCTGCCGGTTCAGAAAAGTACGAGCGCGCACCTCTGGATTCCTCTTGCGGCCATTCCTGTGGTCGTTTTGTTTCTGCTCTTCCCTGTCTCGCGGCCGATCTGGTATCTGCTGCCGCAGTGGCGATTCCTGCAGTATCCGTGGCGCTGGCTTGAGGCCGTGGAAGCGCCGATGGCGATATTCTTCGCTGCTGCCATCTGGCCGGCAGCACAGCGCGCGCGCGCAGTGGTTGGCGCTGCGTGCGGAGCGGCTTTCCTCGCGGCGACGGCTTTTGCGGGGATCTCGTTCTTTCAGGTCTGCTATCCCGAAGACACGGTTGCTTCTACGCTAGCCGACCACCGCGCCGGCACAGGTTTTGAAGGCATGTATGAATACGAACCACCGAATGCCGACCGCTCGCTGATCCCGATGGGATTGCCGGACGCCTGCCTGGTAAGCGACCCGCAGATTGCACTCGGAAAAGAAGACGAAGATGGCGATCTCGTGTGGAGTGCCACGCAAGGCAGTTGTGAGGCGACGTTCACGGCTACGCCCCGGATAATCGAGACCAATCCGGAACATCTGCGAATACGCGCCACGATGCCCCATGCGGGCTATCTCGTGCTGCGGCTGTTGAGCTATCCGGCGTGGCGCATTCTCGTCAATGGACAGCCGGCCACGAGCGGACCCGCACGCGAGGATGGGCTGATCGCCGTACCGGTGTCGCAGGGCACGATAGACATGACTGTGGACTGGATCATGACTCCGGACGTAGTGGCGAGCCGATGGATCAGCAACATAAGTGTGTTGCTGCTTCTTGGGTTATTGCTTTTCGAACGGCGCCGATCCAGAGGGATTGGACTATTACGCGCGGGCGCTCGTCTATCATGAAAGCCATGCCAGTTGACGTGAAATCTCTGATTCAGGAAGGCGCAGAGCTGACGGACCGCGCGCTGGAGTCGCTGATTCCCGCCGCCGATACCGTGCCTGCGTCGATACACGGCGCCATGCGCCACTCCACCTTCGCAGGCGGCAAGCGGCTGCGTCCGGTGCTCGCCATGCAGGCAGGCGTGACCATTGGCGGTTCATTGCCTAAAGGCATCGAGCGGCTGGGCGCGGCGCTCGAAATGCTGCATACCTACTCGCTGATTCACGACGATCTGCCGGCTCTCGACAACGACGACCTGCGCCGCGGTAAGCCCACCTGCCACGTGGTCTTTGGAGAGGCCATCGCCATCCTTGCCGGCGATGCGCTGCAAACCCGCGCCTTCGAGGTGCTCGCCGGGCTCGATTCGCCGCCGGCAGCAACTGTACAAATCATCCGGCTGATTTCGAATGCGGTCGGCACCATCGATGGCATGATCGGCGGGCAGGTGCTCGACATCGAGAGCGAAGGCCGCAAGCCTACACCCGAGCTGGTTGAAGCTATCCACCGCGCCAAGACCGGCGCGCTCATCCGCGTGAGCGTCGTTGCCGGAGGAGTGTACGCAGGCGCGAATGCCGATGACGCGGCGCGGCTTGATCGTTTCGGACGCAAGGCCGGGCTCGCCTTCCAGATCGTCGACGACGTGCTCGACATGACTGTTGATTCCACACAACTGGGCAAGACGGCCGGCAAGGATCAGGCGACGGAAAAGGCTACCTGGCCCGCTGTCTACGGCATCGAACAGAGCCGGCGTGATGCTGCGCAACTGATCGAAGAGGCCTTTGCTGCGCTTGAGCCTTATGGCAGCCGGGCCGATGGGCTGAAGTCTGTTGCTCGGTATCTGGTTGAGCGGAAAAGTTAAGAGATGCTGTCCGAGGAACAAGTCCTCGCTGCCCTGCGCGACTGCTTTGATCCGGAGATCAAGCTCAATATCGTCGATCTGGGCCTGATCTACAAGGTCAAGATCGAACCCGATCCGGATGCTTCGACACCGAAATGGCCGCGGCAACGGGTGAAGGTCACGATGACACTCACCACGCCAAACTGCCCTGCCTCTGGACTCATCTTCGAACAGGTACAGAACCGGCTGGCCGGCATCTCCAACATCAGCAAGGTGGATGTAAACCTGGTATGGGAGCCGCCGTGGACCTCCGAACGCATCAGCGAAGCGGGGCGGCTCCAACTGGGAATCTAACTGTTGGTGGGAGAGCCGGCTTATTTAGCCAGGATTTTGTGCAGCCGCTCCCGTTGTGCGGAGACGTCATCGAGGGCCGTCTGCACACGGCTGAGCCATCCCTGCGCCTCAGCCAGGTATCCCGGCAGCGCATTCCACCAGGTGCGCACTGTCTCCTGCTGGTCCAGCATGGCAAGAGCCGTGCCGGAAGCGGCCGTGACAAGGCCGGCGCGTGGTTTGCCGCTCAGAATAAGCGCGCCGCCCGTAGCCAGAGCACCTGCGGCAGCGATCGTGACCCAACTGATGGAATCGGACTTGCACGCTGGACGTGCGATCTCAGGATTGTTTGCGGGTTTAGAAAGGGGGACTACCACCATCATCTCTCCTTTAATCTTCGATGCGTCTCAATGGGTGCAGATTGGTATTCAGTATCGCGCGAAACACAGTAGACCGTACATTTTTTTCGCGATGATAGCGAGTCTCTTGATTCAATCAAGGTCGAAGTCGCGCAAGGGTTTGCCTTCCGGAGCGTCCTTGGCCTTGCGCAGCGCCTCGGCAAATTTCTTTTCGAGCAAATCAGCCTTGTTCCGCTCCGCATCCACACTCTGCCTGAAGATGGACTCCTTGCGTTCGTCCTGTTCGCGCATAGCCTTGGCTGCCATCTCCAGGTCTTCGAAGGTTTTTTTGCGCGGCGCCGGTGTGTGACTTACCACCAGCCCGGTTGAGCCGTCGATCTTGAGCATCGCTCCGCAATCAGGGCATGCAACTTCAAAAACTTTGTTCTTCGCTTCCGCCATCACACTGAGCATTGTAGGCGCTTCGCGTATGCCTTGCACAGCGCTGGTTCCTCCGGTGCAACCGCCATTTGCCAGAAATTCGGCCGACAGTCGATCATTAAACAAATAAACGTTTTCTGTTGTACTATTGTCTGACTTCCGGCTGGATCGACCGATATTTTTCTCCGTTCCTGCGGAGCAGACCGGAAACGAATCTGGGCCCTGCAAGTTTTCAAGGAACCCCCTAGGCCATGTCCGTCTCCCCGCAGGATCAGTACCGGTTTGATGAGTTCGAACTAAGCCGTTCGCGGCGAACGCTCTTGCGAAACGGGGAGCCGGTGGCGCTTCTTCCAAAGACCTTTGAAGTGCTCTCCTGCCTGGTAGACAATCCAGGACGCGTGCTGGCTAAGGAGGAGATTCTCAAAACCGTCTGGCCGGAGTCGTACGTAGAGGAAAACAATCTAACGCAGCATATCTCGCTGCTGCGAAAGGCCCTTGCAGATCGCGCGCGTTATATCGTCACCATTCCCGGACGCGGGTATCAGTTCACCGCGGCTGTATTGCCGGCAGGCTTGGGTGCTCCCAACGGCTTCCCTCCGGCGGAAAACGAAACGGACAACGCAGAGTTCACGTCCTCGCATGATCTGCGAGGCCCGGCTGCTCAGGTCTCCGCCGCAACGAATGGAAACTCTACCACCGACATAGCCGAAGCCGCAGAGCCAGTGGCTCACCCCTCCCTTTCCTGGCGGCGCATTCCACATGGGGCGATACTTTCGGTCTCAATCGCCCTGCTCGCCGCCGTTTCAGTAGGAGGATTTTCGGTTTGGCAACGTTGGACGCGCGTTCCTGAACTGCACAAGGTCATGGTCGCCGATTTTGCCAACTCTACCGGCGATGCAACCTTTGACCACACTCTCAAACGCGCACTCGAAATCGATCTCGAACAATCTCCGCACATTGACGTGATGAGCGAACGTGAGGCGATGAGCACGCTGGCGCTGATGGGCCGCAGCCAGGACTCTGTTCTCACGCCCGAAATCGCGCGCGAGATCTGCGAACGCAGCAACCGGCAGGTACTGCTGACCGGAACGATTCTGCCCATCGGGCGCGAGTATCTGCTGACAGTAGAAGCATCCGATTGCGCATCTGGAAAGAAGCTCACCGGCGCGAAGGCCCAGGCCGCAGCAAAAGAGAAAGTGCTGGCTGCCTTGGACGATGTGGCCGATCGCGTGCGCCGGGGATTGGGCGAATCGAGCAAGTCGATGGAGAACTACCAGGTGCCGATCATGCAGGCCACGACGGCTTCGCTCGACGCGCTCCGGTCGTATTCGATCGGCCAGTCCATGGACGCGCAGGGCAAGAACGAGACCGAGGCGCTGCAGTTCTATCAAAAAGCGATCGAGCTGGACCCGCAGTTTGCCATGGCCTACGGCGCGATGGCCAACGAGTACTACAACCTGAGCGAGCCTAACCTCGCCTCGCAGTTCTACAAGAAGGCCTTCGACCTGAGCGATGGCGTGAGCGCGAAAGAAAAGCTGATTCTGGAGGCGCACTACTACTCGGAAGGCGTTCAGGACATTGAGCACGGGATTCACATCTACCGGCAATGGACAGAGACCTATCCAAGCGATTGGGTCCCTTGGGTCGATCTTGCCAATAGCTACATCCAGATTGGACAGTATGCGCCGGCCATTGCCGCCGGCAGGCAGGCGCTCAAAATTCAGCCGGACCGGGCCATCAACTACAGCGTTCTGGCGCGGGCGTTGAAACGCGCGAACCAGTTTGCCGAAGCGCGATCTGTTGGACTGGAGGCAATCCGTCGTGGCAAAGATTCCGCAGGCCTGCACGCCACGCTTTATGAGATCGCGATTGCCAATCACGATGCGAACGCTCTTGCGCAGGAGACGCAGTGGGCGGCGATCCACAATAGCGGATGGTACGGCTGGTACTTCAGCTATCTCGGCGGCAAAGCGGCGGCGGCAGCCGGAAAACGCAAACACGCCGAAGAGCTTTTCCGCACCGCCTGGGAAGCAGCCAAGCGGGAAAATCTTCCTGAAGCCGCCGACAACATCCTGCTGCATCAGGCGGCGATCGAGCTGCGCCTCGGTTTGCCCGCTGCCTCGCGCGCAACGCTCAACCGCACGCAGAACCTGAACCCCGATTTGCCTGAACTCGCCCTCGTGCGTGCCGATTTAGGCGACCTCTCGGCCGCCGAACGGTTTCTCTCGAACCACAGCGCCAGTCCGCAGCCGGGAACATTGATGGCCAACGTCTATCTGCCGCGCATTCGCGCCAAGCTAGCTGTGAAACAAAACAAGCCGCTTGACGCCGTGGCTGCTCTCGAGCCCGCCAAGTCTTATGAACTGGTCAGCTATCTGGTCCCGACCGAACGGGCCGAGGCCTGGCTAAAGGCTGGACGCCCCGAGCTCGCTGCGCCGGAGTACCAGAAGATTCTGTCGAACCAGGGAATTGATCCGCTTTCACCGCTCTACACCACGGCGCATCTTGGTCTGGCGCGCGCATATGCGCATCAGAATCAATTCGCCGAAAGCCGCGCTGAATACGAACGTTTTTTCGCACAGTGGGCTCAGGCTGATAGTGATGTTCCGGTTCTCGCGCAGGCCAGAACCGAATATGCGCATCTGGCGAAATCACGCGCGTTAGCATCCAAATAAATTGCATACGCCACAGGCGCGCATAGCATTTAGCACCGGCGAACGCCTGCTGGACCAGATCAGCGCACCTCTTCTGAGCCGAGGATTCTCTTCACCAAGCGACGGCAGAACGGGGTAAACGGCTCGGCCTGTCCGAAGAACTGCTCGACAAAGGATCGAAAAAAAGAATTGGCCATGAGTGACGTCGCCGCGATCCCAGGATCCAGATCTTTGCGGATCCGTCCCAGCTTCTGCTCGGCGGTCAAATACCTTCGCACGCGTTTGATTGCGCCTTGCGGTCCCTTGTTACGGCTGGTGAGCGACCTGCGATACTCGGCCAGCAGTTCAGGCTCAGCAAATAATGCGCAGACCATCGGTGTGACGCGCTGGTGAAAGGCGAAAATCGCCGTCAGAGCTCTCTCAAGATTTTCACGAGGCGTCGCCTTCCCCACGGCCTGCTCCATCTCCTCTAAAGGAATCAGCATATCCGGTAGGCTTTCTTCAAGCACGGCGAGCAGTAGATGCAGCCGGCTTTCAAAATGCACGTACAGCGCGCCCTCTGAGCAGCCGGCCTCGGCCGCAATGGCCTTCGTCGTGGCGTTAGCCAGTCCCCGGGTGCGGATCAGCCTTTCGGCAGCAGCGATAATCTGCGGCCTGCGGCTCTGTCGGCCGCGTTTTGCGGCTGGTCGATTCTCTACTGGCTTCATGGCGCGACGAAGCTTTAGTTTGACAGCCATCTTCGATTCCAGCAACGGCTTGACGTTGGGCGTTCGCATATTCATAATAGTGAGCATTCACTCAGTTAAAGGAGAGCAATCATGACGCAAACCAGGCTGGCGCGCTGGATTCTGACATTTGTCCTGATGGGAGGGAGCATCTTGTCTTTTGTTTTGGACTGGAGCCCCAATCATCTGCTCAATCCGCTCTGGCATCCACATGCCCGGTTCCATGGCGCTCTCCTTCTGTTCCTGTTGGCCGGAGTTTCGATGATGGGGACATGGCTCCTCTGGCGCCGCTCGCGCGAACCAGAGGTCGCCTTCAAAGTTGCGGCGATCCTCGCGGTCTCGTATTGGACGCCGCTCTTTTTCATCCCCTTTCTGCTCCCCTCTTCCACCTGGTGGGCCGGAATTCCGGGTCACGAGCCCCGGCTGGACGGGGTAGCGTTTTATCCGAACCTGGCCGTCGCCGGTATGTTTCTGCTGCTTACTGCGGTTGCGCTCTGGCTCGCACGGCATAGCGGCCCAGAGCTGCTCGAACGCTGAGCGCGGGTCGCCTGCGATGGAGCTTTGGACCAAAAACGTGAGACGGACGTGAGACACATGCTTGACTTAAGCCATTCTCGCCGCTAAAGATGGTTGCGCCCGGTCGCCGGCTTTCGGCGGCGCACTCTATTTCGTTCAGGAAAAACGCGCATGGATTCTGTAAGATCACCAAGATCATTTCGTCCGCTTCCTTTGCTCGCGATGCTCGCCTCCTGTCTGCTCGTTGCATCGTGCAAGAACTCTGCACCGCCAGCTCCCACACCAACCAGCACCCCAACCGTTAGCGAATCCGCTCCGGTCAAAGTCGACCGCCTCGATCCGTCGATCGACAGCATCATCCCGAACAACGCCCAGCTCGAGCGCGTCACGACCGGCTACAAGTGGGTTGAGGGTCCGGTATGGGTAGGCGACAGCCTCTACTTCGCCGAGATTCCTTCCAACAGCATTCGCAAGTGGACGCCAGGTCAGGAGGCCAGTATCTGGCTGCAGCCGAGCGGCTACAAGGGTTCTGCGCCCTATGGCGGGCCGGAACCAGGCACCAATGGCATGACACTCGACGCACAAGGACGGCTGACGGTGGCAGGTCATGCGCAGCGCGATGTTCTCCGCTTCGAATCGCTCGACCCCACACAGGCGCCGACTGTGCTGGTTGATTCCTATCAGGGCAAGCGCTTCAACAGTCCAAATGACCTGGTGTACAAATCCGATGGTTCGCTCTACTTCACCGATCCTCCGTACGGGTTGCCGACCGAACACGACGATGACCCGATCAAGCAGCTCAAATGGAATGGCGTGTATCGCATTCCGCATGCGGTCGATCACAAGGCAGGCGCTCCGGCAGATAACGCGCATGTGCAGCTATTGATCAAAGATCTGACGCGTCCCAATGGCATTGCCTTCTCTCCGGGCGAGAAGTATCTCTACGTGAATAGCACCGAGCCCAAGAAGATCTGGATGCGCTACACCGTGAAACCTGATGGCACGGTTGGTGATCCGAAACTGCTCTACGACGCCACGTCCGATACGCGTCCTGGTGCGCCCGACGGCATGAAGGTGGATGTGAATGGCAACATCTACAGCGCAGGGCCGGGCGGCGTGTGGATCTTCTCGCCGGAGGGCAAACCGCTGGGCACAATCAATGTGCCAGAGCGCGTGGGCAATGTTACGTTTGCCGGGCCGGACCGGAAGACCCTGTATATCGCGGCGAGCAGCAGCATTTACCGGATCAATGTGAATATTGCCGGGTTGCCGCTGGTGCAGTCGAAGTAAGCGGAGTCAGCACAGCTAGCGTTGTTCGCGGAGTTAACGGGAAAATTGACGACTCCGAGCTAACCTCGCTAGCTCCGCTAACCGCGCGCAGCGCAGCTAGCTCCGCTGTCCTCACGTCACCGGTCCCGGATTGAAGAGCACAAACTCGTTGTGCAAGCCCCAGTGGTCGGCCCAGGTTTTTTTCCTGCCGCTGGCCACATCCAGGATCAGAGAAAAAATCTCCCAGCCGACTTCTTTTACCGTCGCATTGGCGGTTGCAATGCGGCCCGCATCGATATCGATGAGGTCATTCCAGCGCTGGGCGAGGCCGCTGTTAGTCGATACCTTGATCACGGGCGCGACAGCCAGACCGTAAGGCGTGCCACGACCGGTCGTGAAGACATGCACGTTCATGCCCGCGGCCAGTTGCAAAGTGCCGCAGATAAAGTCGCTCGCGGGAGTCGCCGCGAAGACAAGTCCTTTTTGCGTGACGCGCTCGCCGGGCTGCGTGACGGCTATCAATGCCGTTGTGCCGGATTTGGCGACAGAGCCCATCGCCTTTTCAACGATGTTGGCGAGGCCCCCTTTTTTATTGCCAGGCGTTGTGTTCGCCGCACGGTCGGCGCCGCCAATGTGCAGGTACTCGTCGTACCAAGCCATCTCGCGGATAAAGTCGCGCGCGACCTCAGGCGTGGCGGCGCGCGCAGTGAGCAGATGCGCCGCATCGCGCACCTCGGTGACCTCGGAGAACATCACAGTGGCGCCGGCGCGCACCAGCAGATCGGCGGCAAAGCCCAAGGCGGGATTGGCCGTGATGCCGGAGAGCGCATCCGACCCGCCACACTGCAGGCCGACGACAAGATCGGATGCAGGGCACGAGACGCGCCGCCGCTCGTTCAGCTTTCTGAGCTTTTTCTCGGCCAGATCCATGATGTTGGCGACGATCTCGCCAAACCCGTGCTGCGCCTCCTGCATGACAGCGACTGAAGGCTCTTCGAGCACCGGCAACGAGCCGGCAGGCATCAACCGCACAGGCTGCAGCTTTTCGCAGCCAAGGCTCACAACCAGAATCTCGCCGCCGAAGTTGGGATTCAGACTCAGATTGCGCAGCGTGCGAATGGGAACGGCTGCGCCCGGCGCATCGATGGCGACGCCGCAGCCGTAGGGATGGGTGATGGCGACAACATCATCCACGTTGGGATAACGCGGCAGCACCTCGGCTTTGAGGCGTTTGACGGCGTAGTCGACGGTTGCTGCCACACACTGCACCGTCGTGCTGATGCCAAGGATGTTCTTGGTCCCCACCGAACCATCGGCGTTGCGAAAGCCCTCGAAGGTGTAGCCTTCGAGCTTCGGCAAAGGAACGGGCACGGCGGTGGATAGTGGGCAGGCGGTGAGTTCTGGCGGATCGGGCATGCGCATCACGCCCTCGTGCACCCAACTGCCGCGCGGAAGGGCGCGATTCGCATAGCCGATCACCACGCCGTAGCGCAGGATCGGGTCGCCTTCCGCAAGATCGGCAAGCGCGACTTTGTGCGCTTCGGGAACCGCCTCCAGAAGCACGAGACCCGAAGCAAAGCGGCTGCCCGTCGGCAGGCCGCTGGGATTCACCACCACGGCCACATTGTCCTTCTCGTGGACGCGGATGTATCGGGGCTCAGTCCTTACAGCCATAACTCTATCGTAGTCTTGTCGCCTCGAATTCAATCTTCCTCGAGGAGTGATTAATATTTGCCGGGCTCGTAGGGAGAACGAATCCATTCTTGTTCAGGGCTCCCTCTTTCGGCATCCCAGTCAGTAGGCAAATCATGAAGCACAGAGAGCGATCGATCAAAATCCAACACATGACCAATGCCAACCACCTTGTACGCCAATCCATCGTTCTCGTGCTCATCACCGCACAAAAAACACCAGTCCCCATCCTGGCGACTGACTAACAGGATGGGACGGGAATGTTCGAAGACATGATTACAAACATATGCTTTGTGATGTGGGTCTGACGGGAATGCCATTGGTTCCTACCTCAGCTCTTGTTCGACCACTCACCGTACCAGGCATGGACGTTTTGGGTCGAACTTCCAGCCTTGGATGAGAAATTGCATGGCCGTGGCGTCGTCGCGCGCGCCAAGGCCTTTGGTCTTATAAAGCTCATGGGCACGCTCGACGGCATCAAGATCGAGATCGACGCCCAGACCGGGACGCTCGGGAACGGCGATGAGACCATCTTCAATCTGGAATGGATTGCGCGTGAGGTGCTGGCCGTCCTGCCAGATCCAGTGCGTGTCGATCGCGGTGATCTGTCCTGGAGCGGCAGCGGCCACATGCGTCACCATCGCCAGCGAGACATCGAAGTGGTTGTTCGAGTGCGATCCCCAGGTGAGGCAGTTGTCGTGGCAGGTCTGGGCGACGCGGACGGAGCCTTGCATCGTCCAGAAATGCGGATCGGCCAGCGGAATATCGACCGCACGAAGCTGAATGGCGTGGCGAAGCTGCCGCCAGTCCGTCGCGATCATGTTTGTTGCAGTGGGCAGATTCGTTGCCTGGCGAAACTCCGCCATGATCTCGCGGCCTGAGAAGCCCTGCTCTGCGCCGCACGGATCCTCGGCATAGGCGAGCACATCGTATTTGCCTTTGCACAGCGCAATCGCCTCCGCAAGCGACCAGGCGCCATTGGGATCGAGCGTGATGCGCGCATGCGGAAAGCGCTCGGCCAACGCTTCGACGGCCTTCATCTCTTCGGCGCCCGAAAGCACACCGCCTTTGAGCTTGAAGTCATTGAAGCCGTAGTGCTCGTGCGCCGCCTCGGCAAGGCTCACGATCGCTTCCGGCGTGAGCGCCTGTTCATCGCGCAGCCGGAACCAGCCTTCGCGAGAGCCCCCGGCGCGGCGGTAACCGAGATTCGTTTTGCGGCTGTCGCCTACAAAAAACAAGTAGCCCAGCACCGGCACGCTTGACCGTTGCTGGCCTTCGCCGAGCAGCGCGGCAACCGGAACTCCAAGAAATTGGCCGAGCAGATCGAGCAGCGCCGACTCAATCGCCGTCACGGCGTGAATGGTCACGCGCAAGTCGAAGGTCTGCTGGCCACGGCCACCCGCATCCCGATCTGCGAAGCGTTCCCGAACCGCGTTCAGGATCGCGTTCACCGAGGCAATCTCGCGTCCAATCACCAGCGAGGCGGCCTCTTCGAGCACCGCACGAATCTTTTCACCGCCCGGAACTTCGCCTACGCCGGTATTGCCGGCCTCATCCGTCAAGATGGCGAGATTGCGCGTGAAGTACGGTCCGTGCGCGCCGCTCAGGTTAAGCAGCATGCTGTCCTGCCCGGCTACCGGCACAACGCGCATCGCCGTCACACGCGGCGATCTTCCGACGGCTGTAAATCGATTACTGCTCATCGATCTCTCGATCCGTGTCTTTCACAAAGTGGTTTGTGAACCATACTCCACTTTACAAAGGCACAGGCACTCGCATACAAGATTTATGACCAAGTTCGAGCAAATTCATCCGAATCCGGCAAAAAATGAGTCGTCCTAAGGAAAAACCATGAATCGGAGAGAGTTTCTTGCCTCAAGTGGCGCAGCAGGTCTGGCTGCCGCAACCCTCACCTCCGCCGAGGCTGCCACCGCAGCTTCGGCCGGCGCAAAACCGGTGCTGATGAAGCTCGGCGACCAGACAGCGCCGACGAATGACACACATCTTGCCTATCTGGCGCGCTACGGCGTGAAGAATATCTGTGGCTATCCGCAGATCGAAGGCGACCGGCTCTATGCCACGGTCGACGAGCTGAAGCGCATGATCGACATGGCCGGCAAGTACGGCATCAGCATCGACTGCGTGGCGCCGCCGTTTCTTGAGTCCAGCTACATCGATACCGAAAAGCATCCGGCCATCATGCTGGCGCAAAGCCCGGAACGCGATCGCGACATCGAGCAATTGCAGATGTTGATTCGTAACTGCGCGCAGGTTGGCATTCCTTCGATCAAATACAACATGAGCATCCTGGGTGTGCTGCGCACGGGCCGCGTTCAAGGGCGCGGCGATGCGCTCTATCACCAATGGAAGCTATCGGAAGCGAAACCTAAAACGCCGGTCACACGCGCCGGTGTGGTGAATGCCGACCAGTTTTGGGAGCGCATCACCTACTTTCTCGATCATGTGATTCCCGTGGCCAACGAGTACAAGATTCGCATGGCCTGCCATCCGCAAGACCCTGGTGTGCCGCCCGAAGGCTACCAGGGCGTGAACCGCGTGCTGGGCACGATCGATGGGCTCAAGAAGTTCATCACGATCCAGGAGAGCCCCTATCACGGACTCAACTTCTGCCAGGGCACGATCTCAGAAGATCTCGAAAATCCGGGAGTGGAAATCTTCGACGTGATCCGCTACTTCGGAACCAGGAAGAAGATCTTCAACGTGCACTTCCGCAATATCCGCGGCCATCGGAACGACTTCATCGAGGTTTATCCCGACGAGGGCGATGTGGATTTCGTGAAGGCCATCAAGGTCTATCGCGAGGTGGGGTATGAATACATGCTAATGCCCGACCATGTGCCGCTTGCGCATAACGATCCGGACTCGCTGCAGTCCTTTGCGTTTTGCTATGGCTACATCCGCGGGCTCATCCAATCGCTGAGCGAGTCGGCGTGAAACCTCTATAACGTCGGCGTGGTACCGTGAAAAACGAATCAGAGTGAAGGCAGGAACCCCTGCGCAGAATGGACGTCTGTACCTTGGCTGAGGCTCGGCAAACCCGCATTCGCTATCTCATCATCTGCCTTCTCTTTGTCGTGAGCTGCTTCAGCTTTGCGGACCGCTCGGCGCTGTCTCAGGCCGTCTCCTCAATGCCCAAGGGCATGGACCTGACTCCGGCGCGGCTCAGCTACCTTCTGTTCGCCTTCGGCTGGGCCTACGCGCTGGGGCAGCTTCCCTCCGGAGGCCTGCTCGACCGCTTCGGATCCAAGCGCGTCTACGGCCTCGCGATCATCGGCTGGTCTGTATGCGCGTTTCTCACCGCCTTCGCCGGATATCTCGCTGCCACTGCCGCATTCACCGCCATCTTCATCCTCAGGATTCTCTCGGGACTTGCGCAGGCGCCTGTCTTTCCGGGCAACGGACGCATCGTCGCCGCGTGGTTCCCCACTTCCGAGCGCGGGCGAGCCTCGGCGATCTTCAACAGCTCGCAGTATTTTGCGCTGCCCATCTTCGCGCCCATCTTCGGATGGCTCATTCATGCAGCGGGATGGCAGAGCTGCTTCTGGTTTATGGGCGCCCTCGGCGCGTTGCTGACGATCGTCTGGTTCACGAACATCTACGGTCCCAAGGATCATCCGCGTATCGCACCTTCTGAAATTGAATTGATCGAGCGCGGCGGCGGGCTCGTCAACACCGACACGCAGGCCAGCGCGAAAAAGAACACGCTCACCTGGGCCACGGTAAAGATGCTACTCAGCTACCGCATGCTGGTGGGCGTCTACATCGGCCAGTACTGCATCACCACGCTTACGTGGTTCTTTCTCACCTGGTTTCCTCTGTATCTTTCGCAGGCGCGGCACATGTCGGTGCTCAAGGTCGGATTCGCCGCAGCGGTGCCCGGGCTATGCGGCGGTGTCGGCGGCATTCTCGGCGGCATCATCTCGGACAAGCTGCTGCACAGCGGCTGTTCGCTCAGCTTCGCGCGCAAACTGCCCATCATGGCCGGCATGGGTCTCTCGATGACGATCATCGCGTGCAACTACGCGCATTCGCAGACCATGATGCTGGTCTTCATGTCGATTTCATTTTTTGGCAAGGGTATCGGAGCTCTTGGCTGGACCGTTATCTCCGATACATCACCCAAGGGCATGGTCGGGATGAACGGTGCGTTATTCAACCTCTTCGGCAATACGGCCGGCATCACTACGCCGCTCATCATCGGCTACATCGTGGAAAAAACCCATTCTTACAATGGCGCACTCATCTTTGTGGGACTCATCGCCTTCTGCGCCATCGTCAGCTATGGGCCGATTGTGGGCGAGATCAGGCGCATCGAACTGACCCCGGCGAATGCACAGTGAACCGCAGTGTGGGAAGGTCCACAGCACGCGTGCTGAAAATTTAGGATGGAGGAGGAGAGTGCTCATGGCCGAGTGGCCTGGAAATCTTCCGCGCAACGCATTCAAGCAAGCTCTGGCACAGGGCGAGCGGCTGCTTGGGCTGTGGTCCGGGCTTGCGAGCCCCATCGTGGCGGAGATCATCGCCGGCGCGGGCTTTGACTGGATTGTGATTGACGGCGAGCATGCGCCCAACGACATCTCCACACTGCTGCCGCAGTTGCAGGCCATGCGCGGCGGCACAGCGGAGCCGGTCTTCCGTGTTCCGTGGAATGAGCCGGTCATCATCAAACGCGCCCTCGACGTGGGCGCACGGGCCTTGCTGATTCCTTTTGTGCAGAATGCCGAAGAGGCCAAACGGGCCGCGGCTGCAGCACGCTATCCACCGCTCGGCATCCGCGGAGTGGCCGTGGGACCGCGGGCGATCGACTACGGCCGCACGCAGAACTACCATCGTAATGCGCATCTCGATACCTGTGTGCTGGTGCAGATCGAGACGCGTGCTGCCCTCAAGGAGATCGAAGCCATCGCTGCGGTAGAAGGCATCGACGGCATCTTTCTCGGACCGAGCGACCTGGCCGCGGACTTTGGCCATCTCGGCAATCCCAAGCATCCGGATGTGCAGGCGGCTATCAAGGACGCAGCTCAGCGTATTCGCGCTACCGGCAAATCGGCCGGCACGCTTGCGGGCAATGTGGACGATGTTGAATTTCTCTTCGGCCTCGGCTTCAACTTCACGGCTACGGGCAGCGACGTAGGCATTCTCGCGCGCGGCGCGGAGAACATTGCCGCTCGCTTTAAAAAACACTGAGATTCAAAGGAGACTCACCATGGCAACTGTTGGATTTGTCGGGCTCGGCATCATGGGCCGCCCCATGCTCAAAAATCTGCTGAAAGCCGGGCACACCGTCATCGCCTATGGCCGCAACGCTGAAAAGCTTGACGCCGCCGTAAAAGATGGCGCGCAGCGCGGCGCATCGAACAGCGACGTGGGCGCACGGGCGCCGATCGTCATCACCATGCTGCCCGACGGACCGGAGGTGGAAGAAGTTGTTCTGGGTGCGAACGGTATCCTCGCCGGCTCCAAGCCCGGATCGCTCATCATCGATATGAGCTCGATCAATCCGCTGGTCTCGCAGAAGATTGCGGCGGCGTGCGCGGCCCAGGGCGTGGAATTTCTCGATGCGCCGGTTAGCGGCGGCGAACCCAAGGCCATCGAAGGCACGCTGGCCATCATGGTGGGCGGCAAAGAAGACGTGTTTCAGAAGGCTGAGCCCATTCTCAAGTGCATGGGCTCGAGCGTCACGCTTACTGGCCCGGTGGGCGCGGGTAATACCACCAAGCTCGCCAACCAGATCATGGTGGCGTGCAACATCGCGGCGATGGGCGAGGCGCTGGCGCTGGCGACGCGCTGCGGCCTCGATCCCGATGTCGTGGTGAACGCCATCAAGGGCGGCCTCGCCGGCAGTGCCGTGCTCAACGCAAAGGGGCCCATGCTGATTGCGCGGAACTTCAAGCCGGGTTTCAAGATTTATTTGCATCAGAAGGATCTGCGCAATGCATTGCAGACGGCCGAGTCGAACCGCGTCTGCCTGCCCATCACAGCGCTCGTGCAACAGATGCTCTCGTCGTTGATCGCCGACGGAAAGGGCGATCTGGATCACTCGGCGATTGCCACGTTTATCGAGAAGGCGTCACAGGTTGAGGTCAAGCCGCCGGCAGTGTAGCGGATGATTAAAGGCACGAAGAATCGGTATAGGAAAAAGCGTCCCTAGGGCTGAAGCCCTCTGAGATTTTTTGGGGTTCGTCTGCGGCATGGCTGAAGCCATGCCCTGACACTTCGTGCTTCGTCCGATTACTACGGGTGCCCAGGTCTCGATTCTGAGACCTGGAAAGCACGATGCGAAAGGCCCAAATCCATCGCGGTCCCTAACTCAGCTCAGAAATTCGGCAACGGCCGCGACCACTGTCTCCTGCTCGTCTTCCCGTAGCTCCGGGAAGATGGGCAGCGCCAGCACTTCGCGTGCGGCGCGCTCAGCCTCAGGAAAGTCGCCCTCTTCATAGCCAAGCCCTTTGAGCGCCGTTTGCATGTGCAGCGGCACAGGATAGTAAATCTCCGAGCCAATCTCCCGTGCGGCGAGAAAGGCGCGCAGACCGTCGCGGCGTGGAGCGCGGATGACGTACTGATGCCAGACGTGCCGGTTCCCGGGCGCTTCCTGGGGCAAGACGATGCCATGGGCAGAGCAGGGTTCAACCTCGGCCAGTCCGGCGCGGGTAAAAAGCTCGTTGTACCGCGCAGCGATGGCCCGGCGCGCCTCATTCCAGTTCTCGATGTATTTGAGCTTGACGTGCAGAACGGCCGCCTGGAACCCGTCCAGGCGCGCATTCCAGCCGAGCTCGTCGTGATAATAGCGGCGGCGCATGCCGTGCTGGCGCAGCATCCGCAGGCGCTCGGCCATCTCATCGGAGTTCGTCGCCACCATGCCGGCATCGCCCGCCGCGCTCAGGTTCTTGGTGGGATAAAAGCTGAAGGCCGCCAGATCGCCCAGTCCTCCGGCCTTGACTCCACGCCACTCTGCACCCCAGGCCTGGGCAGCGTCTTCAATGATGTTCAGCCCGTGCTTCCGCCCAAAATCAGAAGGAAAATCGGCGCACTGGCCATAGAGATGGACGGGCATGATAGCGCGGACGGACTTACCGCGGGGCTCTTCCAGAACCGCCCGGACAGCCTTCGGCGAGAGATTGAAGGTAACGGGATCGATATCGGCCAGCACTGGCGTCGCGCCTGCACGCAGAATCGAGCTGACCGAGGCGAAAAAGCTGAACGGCGTGGTGACGACGGCCATGCCCGGGCCGATGCCTGCAGCCGCCAAAGCGAGCCAGAGTGCGTCCGTACCAGAGGAGCATCCAAGCGCGTGCGCGACGCCCAATTGCGTGGCTGCGGCCGCCTCGAAGGCAGCGACGTGCTTTCCAAGAATGAATTGCTGCGTCTCTAGCACATGCTCGAGGGCCCCCAGAAGCTCCTGATGGAGGGGGGCATACTGCCGCTTCAGGTCGAGCATCGGAACCGGTTGGGAATGGTGCGGAGGTGTGCGGAACGGACTGCGGGCGTCTTGCACGCATCTATTCTAGCAGCGAGAGAAAACCGCTCCAGCGGTATGGAGTGTTTCTCCCGTAGAGAGGTGGATTTAGCCCCAGGTCGGCAGGATTTGCGGCCTCGGTTTGGCCGCGTTTCAAACGCGGAGCAGACGCCCAAAAAACAGGCCCGGATAGGAGTTTGCGGGGTACTGGAGTTGAAATGGATCGCAAACCTCTATATCTTGGTCACATTGCGGGGCCAGAAGGCGCCGGGGCTTCCGGCGGCTTCCCCGCGGCATTGTCTTTTCAAAGAAGTGGAATCGGAACCAGACCTTCAAAGAAAGCAGGAGATCGGCACATGGAGAACAAGCCGGCACAAAATATTCAGGACACCTTTCTGAACACGGTTCGGAAGGACAAAACCCCCATCACGATTTATCTGGTCAGCGGCGTCAAGCTCACTGGAAAAATCCGGTCCTTCGATAAGTATTCCGTGCTGCTGGAAAACAATAGCCAGGAGCAGTTGATTTTCAAACACGCCATTTCCACCGTGGTGAGCAACCGGAGCGTGATGCACAGCGAGCATCGGCCGGCTGCTGTAACGACCGGCCTGGGACCAACCCCCGTAGTAGCAGTCCCGTCCGTGCCGCAGACCGCGGAACAACGATAGCGCTGGAGCGTCCTCGTTGACAGGCGAGGAGCCGAAAAGAGGCTTGGCGGGCAGTCGACAGTCCGTTGCGTCCGCCGTACCCAGCAGTTGGGAGCGCCAAGCCGAACGCGCCGTTCTGGTCGGAGTCGATTTTGGCCGCAATCGTGCCTTTGTAGCTGGCGCGCGCGCTGAGGCTGCGCGCGCAAGTGGCGATCTATCACCAGAGCCCGGCGAATTGCCGCATGCATCCATGCGGCGCAACGGTCCGGCCGCCCAGACGAGTACCGGTCTCGATGCCGAAGAATCTCTAGCCGAGTTTCGCGAGCTGGTTGCAAGCGCAGGCGGACAGGTGGTTGCAGAGCTGCTGCAGCGGCGTCCGCGGCCGGACCCAGCCACGCTGATCGGCGCCGGCAAGGTGGAAGAGATTGCCGGGATCGCCGCTTCTACTGACGCCGATCTCGTCCTCTTCGATCACGATCTTTCGCCCACGCAGCTCCGCAACCTGGAGGCTGCGCTTCCCTGCCGCGTTCTCGACCGCACGCAGCTCATCCTCGACATCTTTGCCCGGCACGCCCGGACGCGGGAAGGTCAGCTCCAGGTAGAGCTCGCCCAGCTTCAATACCTGCTGCCGCGGCTGACAGGCCGGGGCAAAGCCATGTCCCAGCTCGGCGGCGGCATCGGCACTCGCGGACCGGGCGAGACGCAGCTTGAAACCGACCGCCGGAGGATTCAGCGGCGTATCGATCAGCTCAAGCTTGATCTCGAAGCTGTGCGCCGGGTCCGCAAGCAGCAGCGGCAACGGCGCGAGGCCGTGCCCGTGCCGACGGTGGCCCTGGTCGGCTACACCAACGCGGGCAAGAGCACGCTCTTCAATGCGCTCACGGGTGCGCAGGTGCTCTCTTCCTCGCGCATGTTCGCCACACTGGACCCCAAGCTGCGCGCCATTGAACTACCCAGTCGCCGAAAGGTTCTGCTTTCCGATACGGTCGGTTTCATCCGTAACCTGCCCCACACCCTGGTCACCAGCTTTCGAGCAACGCTTGAGGAGGTGGCACAGGCCGAGGTGCTGCTCCATGTGCGGGACGCGGTCTCAAGCTACGGCGAAGAGCAGAAGAGCCAGGTGGAAAAGGTGCTGGGCGAGCTGGAGTCGCTGGCCAAGCCGCGCATCGAAGTGCTCAACAAGATCGACCTGCTCGATGAGGACGCGCGTCAGGCGCTTCGCGAGCATGCAGCCTCGCGCGACCAGGTTGCGCTCTCAGCCGTGACTGGGGAGGGTCTGAATGCACTGCTTTCTGCGATCGATCACACGCTGCACTCCGATCCGATTGTCGAAGCCGAATTGCGCGTACCGCAAAGCGAGGGCGCAGCGCTCGCGGCGATTGAGGCCGGCATGGTGGTGCACAAGCGGGAGTATGAAGGCAACCTGGTACGTCTCGCTGTCACCGGGCCTGCCTCGCTCGTGGGCCGGATGCGGCGGTTCCGCCTCAGGCATGAGTAGCGATCAATGAGGGATAACGACGAGAGATTTTGAGCCGTTACCAACCTCATCCCCAGGGGAGCGGCATTCATCGTACGTTCTTCAAATGCCAAGTATCCTGAAGTGTTCCAGGCGCCGTGCACACCGGCAGGAGGCCATATGAATCCCGTGCAATCCCCCGGCCGCACCATCACCACGCTCTCAAGCCGTGAGGTCTACCGCAACCACTGGATGCGCCTGCGCGAGGACCAGATTTTGCGCTCGAACGGCAAGCACGGCATCTATGGGGTCGTTGAAAAGGACGATGCGGCCATTATCCTGCCTATCGATCACGGCCGCGTGTGGCTGGTTGAACAGTATCGCTACACGATCGAAGAACGCGCGCTGGAACTGCCGCAGGGTGGCTGGGAGATGGAGATCGAAAATCCCGAAGAGCTGGCCCGCGGCGAGCTTCGCGAAGAGATCGGCATGGACGCAGCCGAGATGGCGCACCTCGGCACCGTCTGGATCGCCTATGGCTTTACGCGCCAGAAACAGCACATCTTCCTGGCTACAGGCCTGACGCCCACCGAGAAAGACCCCGACGCTGAGGAACACGACCTGACCGTGCACTCGGTCACTGTGGACGAATTCGAGCGGATGATGCTCGACGGAACCATCCGTGATGTCTGCACGACCTCGGCCTGGGGCTTCTACCTGATGTGGAAGGCGCGGCAGAGAGGTTCTGAACGCCTTTCTTAGTCAGCATCCATCCGCGCCGCTATGGCCGTTTCTCCACTGCAATCCATGGAGTAGGATAGGCCGGCCCGATGTAGTCGGCGCGCGGACGGATCAGGCGATTGTCATCCAGCTGTTCGATCACGTGGGCGGTCCATCCAGCGATGCGGCTTACGGCAAAGATCGGCGTAAACAGATCGATATCGATGCCCAGAGTGGTGTAAGTAGAAGCCGAATAGAAGTCCACATTGGCGTTCAACTTCTTTTCCTTGTTGATGAACAGCTCGATGGAGCGCGACATCTCATACCACTTGGGCTGGCCGGCATCTTTACCCAGCTGCTCGCTCATACGCCGCAGATGCGTGGCGCGCGGATCTTCCGTCTTGTAGACGCGATGGCCGAAGCCGGAGATCTTCTGCTTGGCCTCCAGCATATTTTTCACATACTCAACCGGATCAGCACCGGCCTTGTCGATCGTCAGCAACAGGCGCATGACACCCTCATTGGCGCCGCCGTGCAGGGGGCCTTTCAACGCACCAATCGCGCCGGTAATGGCGGAGTGAATGTCAGAGAGTGTCGCGGCAATGACGCGGGCGGCGAAGGTGGAGGCGTTCAGTTCGTGGTCGGCATGGAGAATAAGAGCGATGTCGAGGGTGCGGGTGGCCGTTTCCGAGGGCTTTTCGCCATTGAGCATCCACAGGAAGTTGCCGGCGTGGGAGAGTGAATGGTCAGGCGGAACAATTTCCTTGCCTTTGCGAATCCGGTCATAAATCGCCACGATCATGGCGATCTGCGAGGTAAGGTGGTAGGCTTTGCGAACGTTGGCGTCGTGGGTATTGTCTTTTTCATCGGCGTCATAAAAGCTCAACGCCGACACGGTAGTTCGCAGCACTTCCATGGGCGTGGCAGTCGTGGGAAAGCCCCGCATCAGCTCGATGACTTTAGGGCTGAGCTGCCTGGCCGCTGCCAGTTGCGACCGAAAGTCGCGCAGGGCGCTCTGGTTGGGCAGAAACCCGTTCCATAGCAGAAAAGTGGTCTCTTCAAAGGTGGAGTGCTGCGCCAGCTCGTGGATATCGATTCCGCGATAGGAAAGCACACCAGCGTCCCCATCGATCCAGCAGATTCCCGAGTTGGCGGCAACAATGCCTTCCAGTCCCTTCCCAACAACAGCGGTTGCCATAGGCTTGATATCTCCCTGATTCTTTGTATAGTTCCTTACATGGCGCTGAAAACCGGCCCTTAGAAGTATTCGGCCGGGGCCAACAAGTGCAGTAAAGATGTTTATAACTGAGCCATTCGATGGTTGTCACGGAGAGCGGGACGAAGACCCTCCCAACCGGAGCACCACGCTCAAGGATCGCAATTCTCTCTACATCTCTCTGCACAATTGGACTTTCTTTCGGTATTCTGTTGCTTCCCCGGAGGACGTCGGAGCGAAGCTCCGAAACGCGTAAGACAAGAGGCGGAAGTCACTTCCGTACGCACGAGAAATAGCAGGAAGAGAATTTCTCCTCAGAACGGCGTTTTCCCGACCGGATGCCGCCGTAATTCCCGGTGCGGTTCGCTCAAGAACCGCCAGAGATGAAAGGCTAGGAATGAGCGAAATCGACGATACTCCCAGGACTTATTCAGGCGCATTTTTAGCGGCAGTGGCCGTATCGCTGCTGGCTGCCGTCGGCGGCCTTGTCTGGTGTGCCATGCTCGGAAGCAAGCTATCCACGCAGCAGGCCGAACTCGCCGAGGCCCGGCAGGACAACCTGAAGCTGGCCGCCGATCTGCGCGAGACCGACGCCCGCCTGCGCGTTACTGCCGATGAGCTGGGCAAATCGCTGGGTCTGACGCAGAAGCAATTGGATGCCCGCGCCCAGGAGATCATCCGCCGCGAACAGGCTGACAATGCGCGCCTGCAAAATGCGCAGCAGCAGACAGCGCAGCAGGTAAGTGCGGTCTCCAGCGATCTTTCGAGCGTGAAAACCGATGTAGGCGGCGTCCACACCGACTTGAGCAAGGCCCAGACTGACGTTGCCACCGCCCTGAGCCAACTCGAGAGCGTCCGCGGCGACCTGAGCAGCACCAACAGCATCATCGCCCGCAACCACGATGAGCTGGTCGCGTTGGAGCACAAAGGTGACCGCAACTACTACGAGTTCACATTGACCAAAGGGCAGAAGAAGCCAGTCGGCACGGTGAGTCTTGAGTTGAAGAAGACGGATCAGAAGAGGAGCAAGTTCACCCTCAACATCTACGCCGACGACAAGACCTACGAAAAGAAAGACCGCAATGTGAATGAGCCCCTGCAGTTCTACAGCGGCAAAGATCCGGCGCTCTTCGAGATCGTAATCAACACGATCAGCAATAAGAACCAGATCAGCGGATATCTCTCTTCGCCGAAGAACGCGCCCATCCCCCCCACGGCGCCGCCTAGCGGTCAATAACAGCCAGGTGGGGCGCAAGCACCAGGTTGGGCTGGTAGCGGAAGCCGAAGGTGAAGTTCAGGTCTTTGCGTGCGTCCCACTCTTCTTTCGTCAGCTTAAAGGCGGACACGACCGTCCCTTCGACGGTCTGCCCTGGATCGATGGTTGAATCCAGCGGGAGAGCCTTGTCATGCGGTATGGGGATGTTGGGATAAGCCACAAAAATCCGGTCGTAGTCGGATGCTGGGGCCGCATAGCTCGAGTGAATGCCGTCGGCCAAAGTAGCATTGGTCAGCATGCTTGAGAGAAACACAGGCCCATTGCTCTGGTTGTGCAGCCGCACGTGGGTAAAGACATACACCTGGTCAAAATTTTCCTGGGGGATGGGCGCGCCATTGGCGTCGCGTCCCGCAGTTTGCGTGTGCATCGAGTGCGCCGTGACGGAGAAAATTTCGCCCTTCACAACCGGCGGTTTCTCCCCGGCAATCACGTAGACAGCGATCGCCAACGACACCACAACGGTGGCGACCACCGCAGCGATGGTTACATGGCTGGTGCCCTTAGTGAACGACTCGCCACGAGCGGCATCGTCCAGTTCCGTATTGTCTTGCTGGAGCAGACTCATTGCGCACTTATCTTAGCGCCATCCGTGTAAAAGCGGCTATCGATTCTGGAGCGCCCGCTTACGAAAGTTGTGCAGAAGAGCGGCGAAACTCCGGACCAGCGGGCCCTCACGGTCTCGCCCGCAGCCCCGCCAGAAACTCCTCCGGTCCTCGCGTGTTGAGCACATCCTCCGGAGCGAGCCAGGCGCGCCGTAGTTGGCGCACCCCGTAATCCATTTTGCCCAGGTTCCGGCAGTCGTGCGAATCCGAGTTGATCACGATCTTGCAGCCCAGCTCCTTGGCTAAGCGCAGATCGCGATCGTTGAGATCCAGCCGCTCCGGCGAAGCATTATGCTCCATTGCCACGCCTAGTTCCGCGGCACGGCGCAGCACGGCTCCGGTGTCGAGCGCAAACGGCTCGCGGCGCAGCAGTTGGCGACCCGTAGGATGACCAAGAATCCGCACATAGGGATTTTCGATGGCCTTCAGCACCCGCGCCGTCATCTCCTCGCGGCTCTGTTCAAGGCGGGTGTGCACGCTGGCGATCACTACTTCCATCTGCGCCAGCACTTCGTCGTCGAGATCGAGTGCCCCGTCGGAGAGGATGTCCACCTCGATGCCGGCGAAGATGCGAATGCGGCCCTCCATCGCGCTGTCTTCTTCGCGGATGCGCTGGATGTGTTCGAGAGCCCGCTTTTCATCGAGGCCGTTGATCATGGCCAGATTCTTGGTGTGATCCGTAATGGCAATGTACTGGTAGCCGCAGGCGAGCGCCGCCTCGGCCATCTCGCGGATCGAGTTGCGCCCGTCGCTGGCCGTGGTGTGCATGTGCACATCGCCGCGCAGGTCGCAGGCCGCGATGATCCGCGGCAGCTCATGCCGTGCGGCTGCCTCAATCTCGCCCAGGTTCTCCCGCATCTCGGGCGGCATCCAGTCCATGTCCAACGCGGCATAGATCTCATCCTCAGTCGCCGCGGCAACGGGTGTGCCGTCATCGAGCCGCGCAAGCGCCCACTCGTTCAGCGTATAGCCCATCTTCAAGGCGCGCTGGCGAAGCGACACATTGTGAGCCTTCGATCCCGTGAAATACTGGAGCGCCGCGCCATAAGAAGCGGTCGGCAGCAGGCGCACGTCCACCTGCAAGCCTTGCTGCACGTGGAAGCTCACCTTGTTTTCGCCCTTGGCGATCATGTCGAGAATGCCCGGATAAGCGGCGACATATTCGACGGCTTCCGCCGTCTGCTCCGGCGTGCAACCCGGACCGGTCGCCAGCAGATCCAGATCGCCGGCCGTCTCGCGTCCGCGGCGCAGGGAGCCTGCCGGCGTGACCCGTTCGATTCCAGGAAAGTTGAGCAGATAGGCAGAGATGCGGCGCGCTTCCTCGTCGACGACATCAATCCGGAAGCGTCCGGTGGAGCGGCGATAGTCTTCGATGCCCTTGCGCAGCTTTTCGAGCTGCTTAGCGCCCATGCGCGGCAAGCTGGCAAGGCGGCCCGCCTCAATGGCCTCGGCAAGCTCATCGATGCTGGTAATCTTCGCCGCGTCCCAGAAGAGCGCCACCGTCTTCGGGCCCATGCCGGGCAGCTTGAGCAGTTCCAAAAGGCTGGCGCCGTAACGTTGAAGCAGCTCTTCACGCAATGGCAGTGTGCCGGTGGTCGCAATGGCCTGTAGATTTGCGGCCATGCTCTTGCCGATACCGGGGATCTCCAGCAGGCGCGCCGTATCGGCCACAACGGCCATCAAATCAACGGTGGTCTGTTCGGCGGCTTCGGCGGCGCGGCGATAGCTGCGCACACGAAAGCTATCGGCTCCATCGATCTCCATCAGATCGGCGGTTTCCTCGAGCAGGCGAGCAAATGTGCGGTTATCCATCCCAAAGGGCTCCTCCCGCAGTATCGATCATCTGCGGCAGGAATCCAATCGGCACAGACAAACCCGCAAAGCTGCGCGTGCAGGGTCGATGGACCGTTATGCAATTGTCTTCACTGGGGAAATTTCAAAAGCCGTCAATCAAGCGGCACCGCCGGGTGAATAATTTTGATCGAAATACCCGGCTCTTTTTGTACCGCTATGCTGCGCTGTGCGCGCTATCCCGGAAGCGGACTACTGCATCCGCTTGAGGACCCTTCTGGCCCTCGACAATATCGAACTCAACCTCGTCGCCTTCTTTGAGCGTTTTGTATCCATCCAACTGAATTGCTGAGTAATGAACGAATACATCCGGCCCGTCGTCGCGTCCGATGAATCCGTAGCCCTTGGCGTTGTTGAACCACTTGACCTTTCCCTTGTACTGAGCCACAGGTTCCTGCCTTCCTTTTGGGGTCTTGCAGAATCTAGGTGATTGAGGGGGATTCTCACACCGATACTTTCTAAGACGTGAGAAATCAGGGAAAGGTTGATTGGCGTTCTTTATGAGAAAATCCACAGACAAAAAGGACCGTCCGTTTACGGACAGTCCATTCTGTTCTCTGTTCGCGCAGAGAATTTCAGAGGAAACTAAGCGTTTACCGGCTCTTACTTCTTTCGGCTTGCCTTTGTCCGTGCATAAAGGAGCACGCTCGAGAGCGTTTTTCCATCGAGGATTGCGCCCTTGTCAATCATTTTGAGGACATCGGAGAGCTTCACCAATCGAATTTCGATCTCTTCGTCTTCTTCCGGATGCGCTTCGCCGGCCTTGAGTCCCTCGGCGAGAAAAACCTTCATCGACTCACCCAGAAAGCCCGGGCTTGGGTAGTATTCCACCAGCGGCCGCCATTTTTTCGCGCTGTAACCGGTCTCTTCGGCCAGTTCGCGCTGCGCTCCCATGAGCGGTTCCTCTCCCGGATCGAGTTTGCCCGCTGGCAATTCCCAGAGATATTGCCTGGCTGCGTGACGATATTGCTGCTCGATAACGATCCAGGGATTCTTTTTGCTCTTTGAGCTGTCGATCGCCAGAATCACCACGCTACCATTGTGACGAATCACATCGCGCTCGCTGGGCTTGCCTCCGGGCTCGATCAACTTGTCATGATGCACGCGGAAGAGCGGTCCGGTATAGACCACTTCAGAGCTGATCAGTTCCTCGACCTCGAATGCAGCGGGCAGCTTGCCGGCTTTCTTCAAGTTCTTAGAGTTCTTGCCCTTTGCTTCTTTTTTCCCGGTTTCTTTTTTCTTGAGAGATGCTTCTTTCCCCGCCTGCACGCTTTTTGCCGCCGCGACTTTTGAGTTGCTGGCCTTTCCTGACACCGCTTTTGCGGTTTTTCCCTTCCCTTTCTTCGCCATCTGCACCTTGCTCCTTCGCGCCCGATTCAACTTGAGTATACGCAAGCCTATGCCGTGGAATGATCTGTACCTGGAACGATCTATAGCCGGAATGATCTGCATGGGACGCAGTTGTGCATCGAATCAGTCCCGCATGGCATCCTTATTGGGAGCTGAAATTCCAGAATTTCTCCCGTCGCAGATGAGCCACAATCCTATTTCTCCTTCTGCTCGATCGCGGAGCCGCAAGAACCCGGAGGCAATTTCGATGAGAACTTCCCTCCCTGCACACTGTTAAGCATGGCAATTTCGGAAGGGGAAATGCCGCTAGTGACCGCGTCGCCGACCACCGACTGTTATCCCGTGACCATCATGCCGGGATTGAACCGGCTCTTTGTCGACTTCTGTTCAGGAGGCTTCGGCGGATTCATTGCGTCGGATGAAGGTGGCCTGCGACGCCCCGCCGTACCGGAGCATTGGCCGGAGCTCGTACGTCTGCTTGCCGCGCAAAATCCTTCCGCTGCCGCCGCACCGGCCCTGGAGGCTCTTCGCCAGGAGGCGGGAACCGTTGTTACGGGTCAGCAGGTCGGTCTCTTTGGTGGTCCGCTCTTTACTCCCTTGAAAGCCGCCACGGCGATCGGCCGCGCGCGACAGGCCTCAGCCGCAGGCCATTCGCATATAGCCCTCTTCTGGCTCGCGGGCGAGGACCACGACTTTGCTGAGATCAACAACGTTACCTTTCCCGCGGGCCGCGAACTGCGCAAGCTGGTCTACCAGCAGGAGCCTGAAGCAGCGCGACCCGTAGGTCCGATCGTTTTCGATGAGTCCATTACGCCGCTTGTCGAGCAAGCAATCGACATGCTCGGCGCGGACGACTCCATTGCCGCGCTTTTCGAGGGCTATCAGCCCGGCCGCACCTTTGCCGAAGCCTTTGCAACGTTCTACTCACGCGCCTTCGCGGCGCAGGGCCTGCTGATCATCGACGCAGGCGGCCGCGAGTTCCATCGCCTCGGCGCGCCGGTTCTCCGAGCGGGCATCGAGCGCGCGGATGAGCTGCACGCCGCGCTTCTTGAACGCAATCAGGCTCTCGAAGCTGCCGGTTACCACGCTCAGGTCGCGGTGACTCCGCAATCGAGCCTGCTTTTTCTGCTCGATGAGAAGACGGGTGCGCGCGTCGCCCTCAAACGCATTGCACCGACGGCGGCCGAGCCGCAAGGTCTGTGGCGCGCCGATCATGAGAGTTACTCGACTGCGGATCTCGTCGGCATTCTCGATGCGGAGCCCGAGCGCATCTCGCCGTCCGCGCTGTTGCGCCCCATCTTTCAGGATTTTCTGCTTTCGAGCTCGGCTATTGTCGGGGGGCCGGCCGAGATTGCCTACTTCGCGCAATCGGCGGTTTTGTACGAGCGTATTCTGGGCCGGCGGACGCCGGCGGTGGCTCGCCTTTCGGCCACGCTGATCGAACCGTCTGTCGCGGAGTTGCTGCGCCGCCACGAACTCTCCCTCGAACGTGTCTTCTCTGAAGACTGTGATTCTCTCGCCAAGCTTCTGGCCGCCCGCTCGATGCCAATTGAGACCAAGCAGAGACTGGCCGCGGCGGGCAACGCGCTCGACGAAGAGTTGAATGTGCTGGTTGACTGGATGCAGGCGCAGGACAAAGGCCTTGGCCAGTCTGCCGAGACGGCGGCCAGCAAGATTCGCTACCAGATGAACCGCCTGCGCACACTCGCGGCCAACTTCCAGCTGCAGCGCGAAGCCTCACTGACTCGTCACGCCGAGGCGATCACGCAGGCGCTTTTTCCTGGCAGCATCTTGCAGGAGCGGGTGCATGGAGCAGCCTATTATTTCGCGCGCTATGGACTTGAGCTGGCCGAGATCTTCTGCGATCAGGCCGCAGACGGCTGTCCGGGACACAAGGCAATCTGGCTATAATCCTCGCGAACCACTGCGAGGTTTGGCATGAAGCAGTTCTTTGCTCTTCTCGTTGCCGTCGTGTTGTCCTGCACCGCCGCAACTGCGCAGCTCTCCCCCTGCACCACTGCCGGCACCAACAATGCGTTTCTCGGCGTGCAGACGATCCGCCTCTGGCCCGGGCCCGCGCCGCAGGCAAAAGGCGACACCTGCGACGACATTCCGACTCTGACCGTCTTTGATCCGCATCCCGGAACGGGAAATGGCTCGGCAGTCGTCATCTTTCCCGGCGGCGCCTACCAGCATCTCGCCGGCAACTTGGAAGGCCGGCAGGTGGCCGACTGGTTCACGGTGCGCGGCTTCACGGCCTTTATCCTCAGCTACCGGCTCTCCTCGCACGGTTATCTGCTGCCGGTACCGCTGCTCGACGCGCGCCGCGCCATTCAGATGGTGCGCGCCCGCGCTCTCGACTACCACATCGCGCCGAATCGGATCGTGGTGATCGGCTTCTCCGCGGGCGGCCACCTGGCGGCGTTGTCAGGGACGCAATTCGTAGCGGGCAAGCCGGATACCGACGATCCGATTGAGCGCGTCTCCAGCCGTCCGGACTACCTCGTCCTCGGCTACCCTTGGATCGGCGCCATCACGTCTGACACCTCGCACCTCAGCTATTGCAAGCTCTTCAACGTGATGGACCAGTGCGAAGCGTTGCGCGTCGCGTACTCTCCGGACCTGTTCGTGACAAGAGATACGCCGCCGACATTCATCTATCACACCTTCCCCGATCAGACGGTGCCGGTAGAACAGGCGCTACGCTTTTATGACGCGCTGGTAAAAGCGGGCGTTGACTCCGAGATGCACATCTTCGACCATGGCGGCCATGGGAGCGGACTCGGAAAGGGCGATCCCGCGCTCGATCAATGGCCGGCGCTGCTGGAGAATTGGCTGCGGGGCAAAGGGCTGCTCGACAAATCTGCCATCCCCGCGGCGCATCCATAAGCGCCCAAAATTTTGCCTGAAAAGTAAGAAGCGGGCCTCCGGAAATGGGAGTGGAAGGAGTTCCCATAACCGGCTGCCCGCTGGACCCTGGACCGGGTCTAGGTGGTATCTTTAGTTTAGGCTTGTTTTCGGCAAAATCAAGCTCTTTTTTGAGGAAATCCGCCCGCCCGTGACTGCTGTCACAGTACGCGGTAAGGTTGGGTCTGCCCGCGTTGACTAGAGCATTTCGCCCCTGATACAAACAGTGTGTTCCACCTGAGGCAAACTCACCGGATAGCCGGAGCTAAACCCCCAACAAACTATGCAAGACATCATCCTACAAGTCGGAGCACTTCTGGTCGGAGCCATACCTACAGCCGCCCTGTTTATCGTGCTGGTTTTGGCCTACCAGTTCCTGGTGCAGGGGCCGCTGACGGAGACCCTGAAAAAGCGCCGGGCTCTGACCGTCGGAGCCATGGAAGAGGCGCAAAAGGCGATCGCAAAGGCCGAGTCCCGCACGGCCGAGTACGGGGAGAAACTGCGCCTGGCACGCGCCGACGCCTACAAGCTTCGTGAACAGCGTATGAAACAGTGGAACGCCGAGCGGGAAGCCATATTAGAAGCAGCCCGCAAAGCTGCGGCAGGCAAGGTGAGCCAGGCGCGTGCTGAAATCGACGCCGAGGCGACCTCAGCGCGACAGGCCATCCAGTCCTCAGCAGCCGATCTCGCCCGTCAGGCCGTCCGTGCTGTGCTGCCGGCCGCTGCCGGGGGTACCCGTTGAGATTTTTCATGCACCCTTCGTACTTTTCACTTCGATTTTCCTGGCTTGCGATTTTGACGTTCGCGCTTACTGCCTGTCTGGCCGTTCCTCATCGCGTCGCCGCGCAGCCAGCCCCTGCCTCCAGTCCGGCGGCTCCCGCGGCAAGCACCTCCTCCGACGCGGAGAGCGAAGACAATCCGACAACGCCGAATGACGAACAAAAGGAACTCAATACCTTCCGGCACGCTCCGCTCGTCGCCAAAATCGGTCAGAAGATGGGCATGGACGTGGAAACCACGGCCAAGGTCTTCGAAGGCATTAACTTCGTCATCATCATTCTGGCAATCGTGATTCCGATCGTGCGCATCGTGCCGCGCATGCTGCGCGAGCGCTCAACGACGCTGAATCAGGACATCCAGACGGCGCGACAGGCCACGGCCGACGCTAATGCGCGTCTGAGCGCTGTCGAGGCCAAGCTCGCCGGCCTCGATGCCGAAATCCAGAAGTTTCGCGCCGAGGTAGAACAAGAGAGCCGCGAGGACGAGAAGCGCATCAAGGCAACTATCGAAGAGGAATCAGCCCGCATCGTGGCCTCTGCTGAGCAGGAAATCACGATGGCTGCGGTGCAGGCCCGGCGCGGACTGCGCCACTTTGCCGCCGATCTGGCCATCGCACAAGCCGAGAAGCAGCTGACTCTGACGCCGGAGACGGATCGCGCTCTGATCGCCGAGTTTATCGATGTCGCCCGCAACGGATCAGGCAAGGGAGGAGCAAATTAACATGCCCGCCTTTGTTGCTCGTTACGCGACGGCCTTCGCTGAAGTTGTTACTGCTGCAAAGCTCGACACGGCCGCTATCGATCGGCAGTTAACCGACTTTCTTGCCACCTGGAATGGCAGCCCCGAATTGCGCGAGTTCTTCGTGAATCCGGCGATTCCCGAAGCGCAGAAGATCGCCTTCCTCGACAAGGTGAATGCGAAGCTCGGCCTGCAGAAGGAACTCCGCAATCTCGTCGCGGTTCTCATTCACAATGACCGCATTGGCCACGTAACCGAAGTTGTGGAAGCTTATCGGAGAATTCTTCAGGAACAGCTGGGCATACGGCCTGCAGAAATTACCACCGCGCGCGAGCTGGGCAAGGATGAGCGGGACAAACTGGTCGCCGAGGTAGCCAAGCTGGCCGGCGCCCGCGTAGACGCAACCTTCAAGCTCGACGCATCCATCCTCGGCGGCACGGTCGTTCGCATCGGCTCGACGGTGTATGACGGTTCGGTGCGCGGCCGCCTGGAACGGCTGAAGGAAGCGCTCGTGAGTGAACAGTGATTCGCGAACAGCGATCAGTGGTCATTCAAGAGGAGATGTTCTGGTTTCTGAACGAAATTTAGAAATGAGATAGGGAGGCAGGAGACCGGTAAGAGCAGATGGCGGAGAACTGACCACTGATCACTGATCCCTGTTCACTGGAAAATGGCTCAGATCAAAGCAGACGAAATTACGCAGCTTCTTCGCGAACAGATCGCGAACTATGACTCGAAGGTTCAGGTCGACGAGGTCGGAACCATTACATCGCTCGGCGACGGCATTGCCCGCCTTCACGGCCTCGACAAAGTCATGGCCGGCGAGCTGCTCAGCTTTCCGCACGGCATTGCCGGACTGGCGCTCTCGCTCGAAGAAGACCAGGTGGGCGCCGTGATTCTGGGCGAGTACACCGAGCTCAAAGAGGGTGAAGAGGTCAAGCGCACCGGCAAGATTCTTTCCGTGCCCGTGGGCGAAGCGATGATCGGCCGCGTGGTGAACGCGCTCGGCATGCCGATTGATGACAAGGGCCCCATCGCGACGAAGGAGACGCTGCCTGTAGAGCGCCTTGCGCCGGGCATCATCGACCGCCAACCGGTGCGTGAACCGATGGCTACCGGTCTCAAGGCGATCGACGCCATGATCCCGATCGGCCGAGGCCAGCGCGAGCTGATTATTGGAGACAGGCAGACCGGCAAGACCGCCGTCCTGCTCGACACGATCATCAACAACGCCAAGAACAACCTCATCTGCATTTACTGCGCCATCGGCCAGAAGCGCTCATCGATTGCGCAGGTGGTGCAAACGCTCACCGAAGCCGGCGCCATGGGGCACACGATCATTGTGGCGGCATCGGCCTCAGAGCCTGCGCCGATGCTGTACCTCGCGCCCTATGCCGCGACCGCACTGGGTGAGTACTTCCGCGACAACGGCAAGCATGCGCTGGTGATGTACGACGATCTCTCAAAGCACGCGATGGCCTATCGCGAAATCTCCCTGCTGCTCCGCCGTCCGCCGGGCCGCGAAGCCTATCCGGGCGATGTCTTTTATCTCCACTCGCGCTTGCTCGAGCGCTCTGCCAAGATGAGCGACAAGAAAGGCGGGGGGTCGTTGACCGCATTGCCCGTGATCGAAACGCAGGCCGGCGACGTTTCGGCGTACATCCCGACCAACGTTATCTCGATCACAGACGGCCAGATCTTCCTTGAGACAGACCTCTTCAACTCCGGCGTGCGTCCGGCCGTGAACGTAGGCCTCTCGGTTTCGCGTGTGGGCTTTTCGGCGGCCATTAAAGCGGTCAAGCAGGTGGGTTCTACACTCAAGCTCGACCTGGCGCAGTATCGCGAGCTGGCGGCGTTTGCGCAGTTCGGCTCCGACCTCGACCCGCTTACGCAGAAGCAGCTCAACCGCGGCCAGCGCCTAACCGAACTGCTCAAGCAGCCGCAGTTCCAACCGCTCACCTGGCAGCAGCAGGTGGTGGTGCTCTTTGCCGGCACACAAGGGTATCTCGATGACCTGCGCGTCTCGGATATCCGCGCCTTCGAAGATGGCCTGCACAAGTATTTCTCCACGGCGCAGAGCGCCTTTTTGGGAGACCTCACGGCCAAGAAACAGCTCGACGACGATCTCCGCAACCGCCTGCATGCGGCTCTCAAGGAGTACAAGCAGAACTTTGTGGCTGAGCATGCGGCGGTGGCAGCTACTGCGTAAGAATTCAAGAGAGCGCTGTCAGCCATCAGCTTTCAGCTCTCAGCTATGCACGGCGAGTCGCAGCAATTAATGCTGAGATTCACACGAACGGAACTAACAGGCTGACGGCTGAGAGCTGACAGCTGAGAGCTAGACCGAATGGCGAATGTATTAGATCTACGACGTCGCATCCGCAGCGTGAAGAACACGCGGCAGATCACCAAGGCCATGAAGATGGTCTCGGCGGCCAAGCTGCGCCGCGCACAGGAACGCGCTCTGGCGGCGCGGCCGTATGCGCGCATGATCACCAGCGTGCTGCAGTCGCTGATTCGCCGCGTAGACATCTACGACGAGACCACCGGCAACCTCAGCCATCCGCTCTTTCTCACGCGGCCGGAGAAGCGCATCCTGCTGGTAGTCGTCAGCGGCGATAAAGGCTTTGCCGGCGCTTTCAACTCGAACATTCTCAAGGTCGCCAATCAGTTCATTACCGGCAATCCTGATAAAGAGATCGATATCGAAGCAGTCGGTCGCAAGGCCCGCGATCTGATGCGCCGGCGCTATCCTTCGGCGGTCTACACCGAGAAGACGGACGAACACGGCCAAAAACACCAGGTGCGCGATGCGCGCAAGGGCAAGGTCGAGCTGACCGGTGATCATCTCGGCATGCTGGTGAATCTCGAAACCTCGCGCGTGATGGATCTGGCTCACAACATCATCGCCCGCTACGTGCGCGAAGAGATCGATGCGGCCTACATCGTGTACAACGAGTTCAAGTCCGTGATCCAGCAGCGCCTGGTGGTGGAAAAGATTCTGCCGCTGCTCGATATCGGCAGCCCGCAGATCGCCGGTGCAGTGGAACCGACAGCGGAAGAGCGCGAACGCGCCGGCCAAGCCGCCCTCACCGCCGGCATTCAACTGGCGGAAGTAGACACGACGGAAGCCGACGAAGAGGCCAAGAAGTTCGGCACAGCCAACGTGGACTACATCTACGAGCAGCCCGCCGAAGAACTCTTCGCCGGCCTGCTGCCGCAGTACATCTTTTCTGTGCTGTATCACGCCATGACGGAGTCCGTCGCCGCGGAGCACGCGGCCCGCATGACGGCGATGGATTCGGCAACCAACAACGCCTCCGACATGATCGACTCGCTCACGCTGCACATGAACCGCGTGCGCCAGGCGGCCATTACCAAGGAGATTATCGAGATTGTGAGCGGCGCAGCGGCATTGTAAAACGGCTAATAGCCGTCAGCTGTCAGTGTGTTTGCGGTTCAACACTCGCCGGTAACAGGCATATGCAGAGATTGACGGATGAAAAGCTGAGAGCTGACGGCTGAGAGCTGATAGCTCACACATGAGTTTGCAACAAGAAGGCAGAGAGAAATGGCAGAGAACATCGGCAAAGTAATTCAAGTCTCCGGCCCGGCCGTAGACGTTCAGTTTGAAGAGGCGACGATGCCTCCGATCTACCAGGCATTGCGCGTGACCAGCGAAGGCTTTAATGTGCCTGCGCCCATCAACGTGATCCTCGAGGTGCAGCAGCACCTGGGCGAGGGCCGCGTGCGCACTGTGGCCATGGAAGCCACAGACGGCATGGTCCGCGGCATGAAGGCCATCGACCTCGGCGGTCCTATCCGCGTGCCGGTAGGCAAGGAGACGCTGGGCCGCGTGATCAACGTGATCGGCGAGCCGGTGGACGAGCTCGGCCCCGTGGGCGAAAAGCAACGTAATCCGATTCACCGCCCTGCTCCGCTCTTCGACGAGCAGTCGACGAGCGAGGAGATGTTCGAGACCGGCATCAAGGTTATCGACCTGATCCAGCCTTTTTTGAAGGGCGGCAAGATCGGCCTCTTTGGCGGCGCCGGCGTGGGCAAGACCGTCGTCATCATGGAGCTGATCAATAACGTCGCTAAGAACCACGGCGGCTACTCCGTGTTTGCCGGTGTGGGCGAGCGCACCCGCGAGGGCAACGACCTGTGGCTCGAAATGACCGAGTCCGGCGTGATCAAGCCCGGCAAGTGGCAGGACTCGAAGTGCGCCCTGGTCTATGGCCAGATGACCGAGCCGCCCGGCGCGCGTCTGCGTGTTGCGCTGACGGGGCTGACGGTTGCGGAGTATTTCCGCGATCAGGAAGGCGCGGACACGCTGCTCTTCGTCGATAACATCTTCCGCTTCACGCAGGCGGGCTCGGAAGTTTCGACGCTGCTGGGCCGCATGCCTTCGGCCGTGGGCTACCAGCCGAACCTCGCCACGGAGATGGGCGAACTGCAGGAGCGCATCACTTCAACGAGCAAGGGCTCCGTCACCTCCGTACAGGCCGTCTACGTGCCCGCCGACGACTTGACCGATCCCGCGCCGGCCACGACCTTTGCGCACCTCGACGCGACCACCGTGTTGAGCCGTCCGCTGTCCGAGCTCGGCATTTACCCGGCCGTCGATCCGCTGGCTTCGACCTCGCGCATTCTCACCGCCCGCGTCGTCGGCCAGGAACATTACGACGTCGCGCAGGGCGTGAAACGCATTCTGCAGCGGTACAAGGACCTGCAGGACATCATCGCCATCCTGGGTATCGACGAGCTCTCAGAAGACGACAAACTCACTGTGGCGCGTGCTCGCAAGGTGCAGAAATTCCTGTCGCAGCCCTTCCATGTGGCCGAGCAGTTCACCGGCATCCAGGGCCGCTATGTGAAGATTGCCGACACCGTGCGCAGCTTCAAGGAGATCATCGAAGGCAAGCACGACGAAGTTCCCGAGCAGGCCTTCTACATGAAGGGCGGCATCGAGGAAGTGTTGGAAACCGCAGAGAAGCTGAAGGCAAGCGTGTAAGAACAGCTCTTAGCTTTCAGCCGTCAGCTTTCAGCTTGCGATCAACGAAGCTGAGAGCTGAGAGCTGAAAGCTGAAAGCTTGGAGCAATGCATTATGGCTGACGAAACATCCCAACTCCGTGTACGACTGGTCACACCTGAGCGTACGCTCTTTGACCAGACGGCCACCGCGGTCGAGCTGCCTTCCAAGACAGGCTACTTCGAGGTGCTCTATGGCCACGCGCCGCTGCTCGCTGAGCTGGGCGCGGGCGATGTGGCCGTGCATACCGGTGCCGGACTTGAATCCAACAGTCCAGACACGGTTCGCTACAACGTGAGCTGGGGCTTCGTCGAAGTTCTTCCCGATCGCGTGACGATTCTTGCCAGCGATGCGCTCAAGCCGGAAGAGATCGACGTATCCCGCGCGCAGCAGCAGCGCGAACGCGGAGAAAAGATGTGGAGCGAGGCCGGCGAAAGCGAAGAGGCCTATGCCGAAGCTCTGCGCGTCATCTCCGAAGCTGAGGCCAAGATTGCATCGGCATCAGAAAAATAGCTGTGGTCAACAATTCCATCGCGCGCCCTGCTTAAGCGAGCAGGGCGTTTTGTTTCAATACTAAGATTTGATTGATTCATCGTACTCGGCTCGTGACATGTAGCCTTTGTCGAGTCCCCACTTCATCAGTTTTCGAAAAAGTCTCTGATAGAGGGGTCCAAACACAAGACGAAGCGCGCGAAGAATGACTCTTAGAATGCGGCGTTCTTTGCGTGCATAAATTCGAATCAGCTTTACCTTCCACACATCTGCGACATCTTCTCGTTCTTTATGCTTGGGCCGAATTGCTTTGTGGATATGATGGCCTATCTCGTGAAAAACGACCCCCTCAAGGTCCAGTTCGCGAGGTAAGAGCCACCAAAGGCCACCTGTTCGCAAATTTGCGAGCGTTCTATCCACGAATATCTCGATCCACGCCGGCTGGTTATTGTACATTGCATGATAAAGTCCAGCCGCTTGAATAATCTTTACCTTTCGCCCTCTTGATTTTGTTACGCTGCGGCGTCGTTTGCGTGGCAAGCTCGCGGTGTTTGTGAGAACGATTTCACTTAGCCCGACAAGAAATTCCGAAGGCACTGAAGCGACCATCTTTTCGACTGCCTTTTTGACATCGAATGGCGGCTTGTAATCAGAGTAATGTTCCACCACTCGCGGCATGGATGAGGGGATCGCGGTTGATGAACTCAGGGTATCTGGAGTGCCGGATGCCATAGAAGGTCGAAATTTCAGAGTTATTCTACATTGCTGTAGAAACTACCCGATCGTAGCTTGTGATAGCATCTCTCTTTCGCGCTGAGAGCACTTCTTCATCCTCTAGCCAATCTCGTTTTGAGCATCTGAGGTTCACTCGTGGCCCGCACCCGACCGCTTTTCGGCAGTGCCGTCTTTCAAGCCTCGTTTCTGCTTTTCCTCGTTGAACCAATTGCGGCCAAGCAGTTATTGCCCTTTCTCGGTGGATCGGCCGCCGTGTGGATCACCTGCCTGGTCTTCTTCCAGACGGCGCTCCTGCTCGCCTATCTTTATGCGCACTGGCTTGCACGTCATCCTCGCTGGGGCTTGCATCTGCTGCTGCTCGCAGCGGCGCTGGCGCTCGCCTTCTTCTGGGCCTTAGGCGGCCTCGATCTGAGCCGCGGCTCGGAACATCCTGTCTTCACCATCTTTTCCGCGCTGAGTCTCTGGATCGGCTTGCCGTTTCTGGCACTCGGAGCTACCAGCCCGCTGCTGCAGGTCTGGTGGTCGCGCGTCGAGCAGACGGCTATTCCTTATCGCCTCTTCGCGCTCTCCAATCTCGCTTCCCTGCTGGCCCTGGCGGCCTACCCTACGCTCGTCGAGCCCTATTCGACCCTACGGGCGCAGCGCATCGCCTGGACCTGTGGATTCGCCGCCTTTGCGCTTGTTGCAGCCGCACTGACGCGGCGAACGCGCGCCGCCGCTCTCTCCTCCACGACTAGAATCGCCGAAACAGAAGAAACAGCACCGCGCGCACCGCTGCAGCACAAATTGCTCTGGCTTCTGCTGCCCATGGGCGCATCGATGCAGTTGAGCGCCGTGACCAGCTACATCACGGCCAATATCGCGCCCATTCCGCTGCTCTGGATTCTGCCGCTCGCTGTCTATCTCATCAGCATCATTCTTGCCTTCGAATTCCCACGGCTGTTCCCTCGCGGCATTCTCACACGCTTCCTTGCCGTGATGCTGGCCGCACTCGGCTACATGCTCTCGCAGGTGGATGTCACGGTGCCGATCCGCATCGGCATCGGCTTCTTTCTCTTCGAGCTTCTCGCCGCGTGCCTCTTCTGCCACACCGAAGCGTATGCGCTGCGTCCACAACGAGCCTCGGAATCGACGGTGTTCTATCTTCTCTTCGCCGCCGGTGGAGCGCTGGGTTCGTTTCTCGTGGGAATCGCGTGCCCGCTTCTCTTTTCGTTCAATTACGATCTTGCGATTACTTTCGCCGTTACCGCGCTGCTCGCACTGGCTGCCATCTGGAATACCAACTGGGGCCAGCGTCTGCTCTGGTCCGCGGCGAGCATCATGATGTGCGTGCTGGTCTTCTGGCTGCACACGGCCTACCAGCACGACACAACGGTGGCTGTGCGTAACTTCTATGGCGCGCTGCGCGTGAAGCAGAACTTCGGCTTCCCTGGCGCCACGCTGCGTACGCTGACCAACGGAACCATCCAGCACGGCACGCAGATCTTCGGCACTGATGAGCAACGCAAGACGCCCACTACGTACTATGCGCCAGATTCGGGCGCAGGCCTGGCGCTGCGTTTCTGCTGTCAGAGCCACACACGGAATATTGGCGTGATCGGCCTGGGCGCGGGCACGCTGGCCGCCTATGGCCAGCCGGGCGATCACATTCATTTCTACGAGATCGACCCCGCCATCGAGCCTATTGCGCGTCATGCTTTCACGTACATCCGCGAATCGGGCGCACAGATCGACGTCGTTCCAGGCGACGCACGCACGTCGCTGACCCGCGAGCAGCCGCAACACTTCGACGTGTTGGCAGTCGACGCATTTTCCGGCGATGCAATTCCGCTCCATCTGCTCACACGCGAAGCACTCGCGCTCTATCGCAAACATCTCGCCCCCGGTGGCATTCTTGCTTTCCACATCTCGAATCAGCATGTCGACCTCGAACCAGCGATTGCGCTGCTGGCGCAGGATGCGGGCCTGCGAGCTGTGCGTATCACGAGTCTGGCCAAGGAAGATCGCGGCGAATTCACCGCGAATTGGGTGCTGGTGAGCGACAATGCCGCGTTCTTTGCGCAACCGGAGGTCGCATCCGCGGCCCTGCCGCCCTCGTTCAGGCCCGGCCTGCGCCTCTGGACCGATGATTACTCAAGCCTTCTGCCGCTGCTGCGCTGGTAACGGCTATTGAGTTTTTCATCACTTGCGGCCCGTGCATCTGGCCCGATAAAGTTGACACCGGTAAGCAATTTTTAAACGCGCCTTATCGTGCGCATTGCAAATCTCTCGTATTCCGTTCCCAGAAGGAAGTCTTCCATGTCGTCTTCGCCTACTTCTACCGTAACCAATCAGGATATCGACTCCACACTGCGCGAAAATCGCGTCTTTCCGCCGCCCGCGGAGTTCAGCACCAAGGCCTACGTCAAGAGCCTGGAAGAGTATGAAAAGCTCTACAAGCAGTCGATCGAAAACCCGGAAGCCTTCTGGGCCGGTGTGGCGCGCGAGCTGCACTGGTTCAAGCCCTGGGACAAGGTGCTTGAGTGGAATCTACCCTGGGCGAAATGGTTCGTCGGCGGCAAGACCAATCTCAGCTACAACTGCGTGGATCGCCACGCGCTCGGCGAGCGGGCGCAAAAAAACGCTCTCATCTGGGAGGGCGAACCGGGCGAGGTTCGCCGCCTGACCTACGCCGAGTTGCACGCTGAAGTGCAGAAGTTCGCCAGTGCGCTCAAGGCACTCGGCATCCGGAAGGGCGACCGCGTCGCCATCTACATGGGCATGACGCCGGAACTGGCCATCGCGCTGCTCGCCTGCGCACGCATTGGCGCAGTCCATTCGGTGATCTTCGGCGGATTCGCCGCCCATGCCATCGCCGATCGCGTGAACGACTCGAGCTGTGTGGCTATTCTCACGCAGGACTCGAGCTTCCGGCGCGGCAACGAGATCCAGCTCAAGCGCACTGTCGACGAAGCGCTCAATGCCTGCTCTACAGTGGAGCATGTGGTCGTGTATAAGCGAACCGGCTCGACCGTGACAATGGTCCCCGGACGCGATCACTGGTGGCACGATCTCGTGGCGAGGGCCGCGCCGGAGTGCCCTGCGGAGCCGCTGGATTCAGAAGACCCGCTCTACATCCTTTACACGTCAGGCACGACAGGCAAGCCGAAGGGTCTGGTTCACACTACGGGCGGCTACGCTGTGCAGACGTATCTCACGACAAAGTATGTCTTCGATCTGCGCGATGACGACATCTACTGGTGCACTGCAGATATCGGGTGGGTCACGGGCCATTCCTATGTCGTCTATGGACCGCTGCAGAACGGCGCAACCGTGCTGATGTACGAAGGCGCGCCGAACTATCCCGACTTCTCGCGTTTCTGGAAGATCGTCGACGATCACAAGGTGACGGTCTTCTATACCGCACCCACCGCCATTCGCGCCTTCATCAAGTGGGGTGACGAACACGTAGAAAAGCACAAGCTCGACTCGCTGCGATTACTCGGCACTGTGGGAGAACCAATCAATCCTGAAGCGTGGATGTGGTATCGCGAGAAGATTGGCCATAACCGCTGCCCCATCGTGGACACATGGTGGCAAACCGAGACCGGCTCCATCATGATCGCGCCGATTCCCGGCGCCGTGCCCACCAAGCCGGGCTCGGCCACACGGCCTTTCTTTGGCATTCAGCCGGAGGTGGTCACGCGCGCGGGCGAGCCGGTGCCTGCAGGCAGCGGCGGGTTGCTGGTGGTTCGCAAGCCCTGGCCCTCAATGGCCCGCACCGTCTATGGAGATCCCGAACGCTATCAGAAGACCTACTGGAGCGATGTGCCCGGCTGCTACTTCACGGGCGACGGCGCGCGCCAGGACGCCGACGGTTACTTCTGGCTCATGGGCCGCGTCGACGACGTGATCAACGTGAGCGGGCATCGGCTGGGGACCATGGAAGTCGAGTCGGCGCTGGTCGCGCACTCGAAGGTTGCTGAGGCCGCGGTCGTTGGCCGCCCCGACGACTTGAAGGGACAGGCGATCGCCGCGTTTGTCACACTCGAAAGCGGGAACGAGCCCAGCGAGGCCCTCAAAGACGAGTTGAAGAGGTGGGTCGCCAAGGAGATCGGCTCTCTCGCGCGCCCCGATGACATCCGCTTTACGGAGGCGCTGCCCAAGACGCGCAGCGGCAAGATCATGCGCCGCCTGCTGCGCGAGCTGGCCACGCACGGCGAAATTAAAGGCGACGTCACCACGCTTGAAGATTTCACCGTGATCGCCAAGCTGCGCGAATCGGATGAAGGCTGAGTTTCACAAGGAGAACGTGCGCGTGTCCAGTACGAACAAAGAGGTCATTCAAGCCTTTGTTGACGATATTGTCAATCGGGGCCAGCTGGAGCGGGCCAACGATCTGGTGAAAGAGGATTTCGTCGAACTCGATCCACTTCCGGGGCAAGAGCAAGGAAGGGAGGGCCTGAAGGCGATCATCTTCTCTCTGCGGCCATCGTTCCCCGATATGCACTGGACTGTGCAGGAAATGGTGGCCGAAGGAGAAAAGGTCGTCACCGCTTTGTGTGGACCGGCACCCATCGCGGCCCATTTCTCGGAATTCCGGCGACCGGCAGAAGCGTCGAAGTAAAAGGTGTAGTCATTGATCGCCTGGAAGATGGCAAAATGGCCGACAGCCGCATCCTGATGGACACGATGGGCCTGATGCAGCAGCTCGGAGTAATCCCAGCGCCTCCGCCATCCGGCTGATCGTTTCTGCATCAAGCTCCGCGAAGTATTTGCCCTGCCTACAGATTTTTACTGTGCACAAAAAGGCGGAAACCGAAGCTTCCGCCCTCAATGTTTCTGTTATCAAGTCGCGCTAGAACCGGACAACCACTCCAATGGTACCGCTCGAGTTCCAGGTGCGGTGGGGCGAGTAGGCAAGAGCCGGAGTATTGTTCCGCAAAGAAAAGGACGCACCAATTTTGTCGCCTGAAGCGCGAATCGCGATCCGCGGGCTCAGGTTGTACGACATGCCTCCGCCGAAGCCGCCGGCGAACGAGATATTGGGCGTCATATTTTCGCCGCCGGTGTGCTCAATGCCCAGGCCGCCATGCAGAAATCCGCTGAAGTTGCCGTAAATGCTTGCATGGATCTCCGGGCCCGCCAGAACCTCATAAATCGAGGGATCACCGGGATTGCCAGCAATCGTAGAACTGCCGCCGCCGGCCGACGGCTTGTAGTAATTTCCCATCACCGACATGCCAAAATACCGGCCCCAGTCGCGGGTCACCGACAGGTCGACGCCCAGAAGGCCGTAGCGTGACTGATTCACCTGGTTCAAACTCGTATAGCCGAACCCAACATAAGCCTCGTACTTGTAGGAAGGCGGCTGGGCCTGCGCGGCTGGCGCCGAAGCTTCCGAGGTTGCTGGCGTCACCTGGCTGGCTGCGGACAGGGGTAGAAGAACGGCCGGAACTACAGCCAAAAACGTACGCAGAAACATCCTCTTCAAATCGAAACTCTCCTCAAACCTGCTGTGGCATGCCCGCGGGGTCCGGAGTCCGCTCCGGCGCAGGCCTCTCAACTCAATTCCGGTACCTCAATAGACTATCCTCTCCCACCCGCTTCCACGAAGCGACCTCAGACGCCGTCCGGCTCATTCTCTCAAGCTGTCCTTTACTGTGACGGCTGGACCGCCGGGAGGATAGCGCAGCGAGCCCCAAATTCGACTGTTGAGAAAGCGGATAGCCCCGGCGATCAGGCTTCTACAATCTCATTGCTTGTCCAGATACCAGGGGATATTGATCACGATAATGCGCTGATTGCCGCGCACCAGCAGCAGCACCTTCAGCAGGTCGGCCCGCCGGTTGTGCAGCAGATTCTCCCACCAGTGCCGGACCACCAGCTCCGGGACCAGCACGCAGATCTTCTGAAACTCAGACTGCTTCTCCACCTCCAGCACGTAGTCCACTACCGGCTGCAGCACATAGCGGAATGGCGACCGGAGAACGACGAGCTTTGGAATGCACCGGCCGGCATCGCAGAGCGGCTGCACGATCTCTTTATCCCAATCGCGGCTGATGGAGTCCGGCTCATCGCCTACCTGCACATGCACGCAGCGGATATCGGTCGACATCGACAGTGCAAACGAGAGCGCCTTTTCGGTAATCCGGCTCCAGCGGTCGATGGGCACAATCACGATCGGCTCTTTCACCTGTGCCGGAATGATCGACCGGCTCAGCTCAGTGGCCTGGTTCACGCGCACGTAGTGCCGTTTGACTGCCCGCATGAACACGATCATCACAACGATCAGGAGTGCCGTGATCCACGCGCCCTCCGCGAATTTAGCCACCAGCACGACCAGAGCCGTGAGCCCCGTGGCCACCGCACCCAGGCCATTGATAAACATGCGCAGCGGTGCTTTGCCCTTGCGCTTCCAGTGCATCACCATGCCGGCCTGCGAAAGCGTGAAGGCCAGAAAGGCGCCGATCGCATACAGAGGAATCAGCCGGTCGGTCACGCCGCCGAACAGGATGAGCAGCAACGCGGTCAGCGCGACCAGCACATAGATTCCCCAGGAGTAGAGCAGCCTTCGTCCACGCAGCTGGAAGACGTGGGGCATGTAATCATCGTGGGCAATGGCCCGTGTCAGTCGCGGAAAGTCTGCAAAGGCGGTATTCGCCGAGAGCGCCAGCACCAGCAGCACTGAGCCGATGGTCACGTAGTAGAACCAGCCATGCCCCATCACGGCGCGCGTCAGCATCGAAAGCACGCTTTCGTATCCGGATTGGTCGGGAACCGTCGCGGTTATCTTGTAGGCGCGGCACAGAAGGGCGATTCCGGCCAGCAGCACGGTCAACAGCGCGATGATGATGGTCAGTGTAGTCTTTGCGTTTTTGCGTGTTGGGTCGCGAAAGGCCATCACGCCATTGCTGACCGCCTCCACGCCCGTCATCGCCGTGCAGCCGGAAGAGAAGACCTTCAGAAGCAGCCAGGCGCTGACAGCAGCCGTCACGCGCGGCACAGAAGGCAATGGAGCAACAGGATGCGGCGATCCGCCGCTCATGATCGCATCCCAGCCACCCACGACGATCACCGTAAGCAGTGTTCCGGCGAACAGATACGTGGGGATCATGAACACTATGCCCGTGTCGTGCACGCCGCGCATGTTCACAATCGTGAGAATCACCAGCACGCCCAGACAGAGCTCCAGCGTATGCGGCTGCAGGCTCGGCACGGCCGAAATCAGCGCACCGACTCCGGCCGAGATACCCACCGAGGCCGTCAGGACATAGTCGATCATGAGCGCCGCGGCTGCCAGCAAGCCGGCATTGGCTCCCAGGTTTTCGCTGGCCACGGTATACGAGCCGCCGCCCTGCGGATAAGCTTCGATTGTCTGGCAATAGCTGAGATAGACGATCACCAGCAGCCCTACGATCGCAGCGCTTATTGGCACGATGTAGTGCACGCCTGCGAGTCCAAGCGGAATGAGCAGCGTCAACGCCGCCTCTGGTCCATATGCGGCCGAGCTCAACGCATCGAGACCGAAGATCGGAATGCCGGCCATCGGGCCGATGTGTTCGGCGCGTTCCTCGCTCGTGGCCAGCGGCCGGCCAAAAAGAAAATTCAGGATATTTGTGGAGAAAGCCATCCAAGGGTTATCCGGCGGCTGAAAACTCAAGGGGCAGAGCCGTCGAGGGCATTGTCTCATGCAAGCCGGTGACTGGCGGCCGAAGCAGCACTATTCGTTATTGCACCTTACCCGCCGCGTTCTCCAGCACGACATGCGAAAGCACAGCCGTGTCGACTGTCGCCGGTTGGTGTGAGCAGAAACCAATGCCGACGTAAAAGGGCTCTTCGAAGTGCAACGTAATTGGCGGGCCGAACTGATGCATCGGCTCGCCGGCAAGGCTGACGAAGAGGGCAAACGAGTCGCCGCGTTTTTCGAGGCCAATGCGCTGTGCAGAGACCGGAACCAGGCTGTCAGGCGTGGCTCCGCCGGGAAGGCCGCGCCCGCCGATGCGATACTCCATGTCTTTCACGCGAACATCTTTCTCGGGCCGATACGCCAGGTGAATCATGCCTGCTCCATGCAATGCCACAATCGCTTCTTTCGCATCATCGTCGAGGCTTTGTCGAATGATCAGCACCGCCTTGCGATCGCCGAAGCCGTTCGGATCGGGATACGCGATGTCGGCGGCGAGCGAAACATCGCCGCTCATCTTCTTCCATAGATAGCGAAACTCATCGCGCGTATACCAGACGTTGTAGCCGGCGGAACGAATCGTATATTGCTTCTTCGCAGGATCGTAACTGGCGCTGCCCGGCACTACCGCGCTGCCCACATCCGACTGGCCCTCGAAGATACCGATTGGCGTATCGAAGTTAGTGCTGGCGCGGTGAAAGTCCGGTGGAGGCGCAACCTGCCTGTGCGTCGCCGAGCTTGGCAGAGCCCAATCCGGCACAGCCGGAACTGCAGGAGTTTGCGCCCTTACGCAGGGCAGCGCCGCACATGAGACGACAATCACGGAAAAGAACAGCCGTGGAGCCCTCTCTGATGCAAAGACAAGTCGTAAAGCTTCCATGGCAAGGAACTTTACCAGACTGCCGAAGCAACACGAGCGAGAACAGAGAACAGCCGCGAAGCCACCAATTTGTATACGGGTAGAAATGGAATCTGGGAAGGGTCCGGTGCGGCCGAAAGCCTTTGCGTTCCGGCCGCGACGCGGAGTTTTCGTCCTCACAGTGCGTGAGAACTTAGTCAATACCTCAGCGAGTACAGATTCAGTATCCGCTAGTTCCGGGGATTTGGCTCTCGCACAAATCGGGCAGAGGCACTCAAAAGGCTTACAACCCAGGTAATGGACGCTTCGATAACGTGACGATGGTACCTTGCCATTACCAAAGGAGCACAGGGCGTCGGATTGCTCCCGAGCTGCTTCCAGACCTTCTCACAAAGCCGCTATGATCATTGCATTCTGTAGGATCAGGAGCCGTCCGAATGAATCGACTCTGGCCATGCGCATTCCTACTCTCACTCCCGATCCTCGCTCCGATATTGGCGCAGTCGCATCCCGCGCAGACGCCGGCTGCAAAACCGGCTCACGACACCGCGGCCGCGACACCCGTCCACGCTCATTTCGTCGGCTCTGAAAGCTGCAAGCGCTGCCACGAGCGTGTCTATAACGCCTGGAAAACGACGCGCATGGCCAATGTGGTGCGCGATCCCAAGGTGCATCCAGAGGCCGTGCTGGGTGACTTCACCAATCCTGAACCGCTGCGGACTTTCACCCTCGATGACGTCGCCTTTGTCTACGGAAGCCGCTACAAGCAGCGTTATTTCACCAGGCGCGGAGATGATTATTTCCCTCTGCCTGCGCAATGGGACATCGCGAAACACCGCTGGCTGCCTTATCACGTCGAGGCTGGAACCGATTGGTGGGTTCCTTTTTACGGACCGACGAATTTCGATCGGCCGACAGGCCCAACCTGCGACGGCTGCCACTCGGTGAATTACAACATCGAGTCGAAACAGGTGACCGAGTGGAATGTAGGGTGCGAAAAATGTCACGGCCCCGGCAGCGCGCACGCTGCTCATCCCACCCGGGCCAACATCGTGAACCCCGCAAGACTGGACTATGTACGCGGCAATGACGTATGCATTCAATGCCACAGCCAGGGACGGCCGCTCCAAAATCCGATCGAGGGAAAATACTACGACTGGCCCGTAGGCTTTTTGCCGGGCATGAAGCTCGCCGATTTCTGGCAGCTCGAAGAGCTGCGCCCAGGCGTCACCAATTTCTTTCAATTCGCTGACATGACGGCCCATAAAAACCGCATGCAGGGCAATGACTTTGTGCAGAGCACGATGTATCACCGCGAACTGCGCTGCTTTGACTGCCACAATGTGCACAGTGGCCGCAACAGTTCAAACCTTATAAAACCCGGCAACGCTCTTTGCCTCGATTGCCACGACCAATCGAACTCGAATCCAGCCGGCCTCAAAGGCACGGTCAGCCAGCACACGCACCATGGCGCAAACAGTCCGGGAAGTCAGTGCGTTGCCTGCCACATGCCATCAATCGAGCAGACGATCAAGGACAATTACGTCGCGGCGCACACCTTCCGCTTCATCACTCCGCGCGAGACAGAGCAGTCCGGCATTCCGAATCCATGCACGTCCTGCCATACGGATAAATCAGTCGCATGGGCTATCGAAGAGCTGAAGAAGTGGGACACGGAATCGCCATGGCGCGTTGGTCAATGATTATTCAAACTCGGATTGCTAAAACTAGGATTCCGGAAACTAGCCCGCCTCTACCAGCGAGGCCGCCGGCAGCGTAAACAGGAACCGGCTGCCCTTGCCTATCTCGCTCTCTGCCCAGATGCGGCCGCCGTGCTGCTCTACGATGCTGCGGCAGAGCGCAAGCCCTAACCCCGTTCCGCCCATGGCGCGCGTATCGGAGGAGTCTCCCTGCAGGAAGCGCTCGAAGATTCGATCGAGCTTCTCCGGATCGATGCCGCTTCCCTGGTCTTCGATGGCAAAACACACCTCATTCGAGCCAGAGGCATTTCTGCCGGCGGGCTGTGCGGTGAGACGGATGGTTGTCTCCGGTCCAGAGAACTTGATGGCGTTGGTCAGCAGTTCGTGCAGAACCTGCAGCATCCGCTCTTCATCGGCAAAGACCGGCGCCGACCGGGCATCGATACGAAACACAATTCCGGCCCGGCCAGCCGCTTCGCGCGCCGTGTCCGCCGCACGCCGCAGAAGATCCACGGCCTCCACGGGCTGGCGATGCAGCGGCAGCTTGCCTTTCTCCACGCTGTCGAAGTCCAGGATGTCATTGACCAGGCGGATCAGCCGTTCGCAGTTGCTGATCGCGATCTCCAGCATGTGCCTCTGCTTTTCAGGACGTGCGACGAGCGAGCCCGAAGAGACCAGCCCGAGCGAGGCCCGCAGCGACGTGAGCGGCGTGCGCAGCTCGTGGCTCACGGTCGAGATGAACTCGTCCTTCATTTTTTCCAGACGCCGCCGCTCGCTCACATCCTGAAAGGCCACCACCATACCGGAGATGCGACCCTCTTCCATGAGAGGATTGGCGCTGTATTCCACCGGGATCGCGGTTCCATCGCGCCGCCAGAAGACCTCGCCACGCATGCGAATCTGCTCGCGTCGCCGCAGCGCGCGCAGGATGGGGTTCGTCAGCTTCGAGTAGGACGTTCCATCCGCGTGGCTATGATGGATCACCTCGTGTACATCCAGACCCGCCAGCTGATCAGGCGTGTAGCCCAACGCACGTGCTCCCGCCTCGTTGATAAACGTCAGCCGGCCTTCCAGATCGATGCCGTAGATGCCGTCTCCGGCTGACTCCAGAATCAACTGCCGCTGCCTTTGCGCCAGCTGCAACGCCTCCTCAATGGCGTGCTGCTCCGTCACATCCATGCCGTGATTGATCACCAGGGGCGGCTCACCGGGAATCTCGACCAGCCGGCTGCGCAGAGAGACACGCCGGTACATGCCGTCGCCACGGCGCAACTGCAATGACCCGTGCCACTCTTCCTGTGCCCTGAGCCGGCGCAGGCAGTTTTGAAATGCGGATGCTCCGACGGCATCCATCAGCTCCATCACAGCGCGGCCGATCAGATCTTCGGAGCGTAGTCCCAGCGTTTCGGCGGTGACTGGATTGATCGCGGTGAGCCGTCCCTCCAGCGAGCAGGCAAAGGCGATGCCGAGACTGTTCTCCACCATCTCCCGGTAGCGCTCTTCACTGCTGAGGAGCGCCTTCTCCACCACGCGCCTGCTCGTTACATCGTGACCGCTCACGATCAGGTACTCAACCGAACCCTCTGGCCCGGCAACGGGCCGGAGAATCCAGCTCACGCGCCGCACAGAATCCGGACTGTCTGGAGTAAGCGCATGCCCAAATCCGATGCCAGCCACCTTCCAGGGGGTTTCATACGGTCCGGAGGCCTGCCCGGCCGCTGCTTCGCGCAGTTTGGGAGCAGCCCAGACGCGATCTTCAGTCTCGAGAAAAAGCTCGAGAAAGGACCTCCCCGTCGCATCGGCAAACCGCAATCCGGTTGCCCGCGCACAGGCTTCGTTCATTCGCACGATGCGGCCCGCCTTGTCGAGAACGGCGATCATCGCCGGGAAGGAATCGAGCGTGGCCGTCAGGACGCAACGCTCCAGTTCGAAAGCCCGCTCCATCTTTTGCCGAAGCTGTTGCGCTCGCTCCTGCGACCGGATGCGGCTGTAGAGTTCGAGCCGCGTCATTGCCTGGCGGGCCAGCACCTCTAGCCATTTCAACTGTTCGGCATGAAACTTACCCGGCTCCCGCGATAACACGGCCAGCGTGCCAACTACCTGCTCTCGCGCGGCCATCAACGGCGCTCCCGCATACGACCGGCAATGCGCTGCGCCGAGCGGAATGCCTTGTGGCGGAAAGCGCGGATCCAGCGCGGCATCTTCGATCAGCTGCGGCACTCCGCGCACGATGGTCCAGCGGCAGGCGCTGGAGGATGCCGGCTGCTCCGCCCCGTCAAATCCAGACCGCGCTTTGAACCAGAGCCGGTCCGCTTCGATCCATCCAATGTAAGCGAACTCCGCGCCGCACAGCTCCGCAGCGAGACGCGTGATCTCGTCCAGTGCAGGATCAGGGTTTCGATCGAACAGGCTGAGGGCCGCGCGCCATCGCGCATCCGAATTTTCGCCGGGTGGGGAACCGGACAAGGCACACATCGGGACACCTATGGGAAGCCAGCTTCCGACGGACGTCTTGTGCTGATTCTGGCACAAGACCTACTCAAATCGAGTCACAGGCTTTGTACATTTGGATGCATCCGCAAAGAATGTGGCTCTGCTCCATAGACGCCGGAACCGGCCGAAAAGCGCGAAAAGTTGCGGACCAGGGGATCTGCCGGAAAACACGTCGGTCGGTGCTTAGTGTCCTGGAGGCAGCCGGCAGCAGTCGCCTGCCTCGGGCGGCTCGTTGGCCCCGGCATCGAGAACCACCTTCCAGCTTCCGTCGGGCTCCTTGCGCCAGATGGTGATAAATCGCCCGCTGGTCACGACCGGATTGCCGTTCGCGTCCTTGCTGTGGCCCTCGTAGTGGCTCCAGGTATATCCGATATCGCCGGAGGGCCCCAACATTGCGTCGGTCGGCGTCCAGGTAAGCTGGTAGTCCTTCGGCGACCAGGTTGTGGACTTCTCGATGGCTACTTTGCCGATAAGCGGCGCAGCGCCGTTGCCCAGCAGCACGCCATCGGGAGCGAACCACTCTGCGAAGCCTGGACCGCCGCGCACAGCGACGTCTTTCTGAAACCGCGCCTCAAGGTCGAAGAGCAGCATCTTGCCCGGATTGATGGTCGAATCCGTGAGCGGATTCGGGGCCGCCTGCGCAGCACTGCTGCTTGGAAACTGCAACTGTCCCCAGGCCGTTCCCGTGCTCCAAAGTCCCGCAACCACAACAATCCAGAAGCCAAACCGCACTCGTGCCACAAGCCCCTCCCAGTACAAGAGCCTTTTTCATCGTACAACTTTGCGTAACCTGCTTGGATCGCCCATTCGTTGGGCAGGAGTTGCGAAATTGCAAGCGATTATCGCGGAGTGCCGGATGCAACAGCGGTTGCGGCGGAGCCTGTGTCGTCTCCAGAAACAGAGCCGGTCAGAATGTGCGCATCGCCGCGGAAGAGATGATAGTCCTTGAACACGACCTCGTTCAGCCGCGTCTGCACCTGCGACCCATCATTGGCACCACCCGCTGGCATCTTCGACAGCGCCACGCCTTTCACCGGACAAATGTACGTGCGGTCACCAATCGCTACAGGCGCATATTCCACCAGAATCGCCGCCTTCACTGTCTGATAGGGCGGCGCCATCTCGGAGATGACCGTCAACCGCAGAATGGTGCCATTCGCCGGATCGATAGCGATCTCGCCGCGATAGGCTGGCAACAGCTGGTCAAAGCCGCGTGTTCTCGGCACCGCCACCATGTAGTGGGAATTCGCTTGCGGCACATAGTAGGCAAACACAGCAACGGAGCCATTGCTGCCTTGTTCCCAGTGATTCCACACCAGTTGGCCTTTGACGCTGTCACGCAGAACGACAAAAAGAATCGGGCCAAACTCGCCGTTGGTCGTAAGCCCGGTTCCTTGCTCGTCCCAACTCTTGTGCCCGTGTGAGCCGTTCACCTCGAAACCATCCTGATAGCGGACCTTTTCGCTGAAGGTGCCCGTTTTGTGCAGCGGCTGATAATCAGTTCCGGTAACCGTCATTCCCGCGGTTCCCATCGAGCGACTACCGCCACGCCCAGAGCTCGTCGTAGCGATAGGTTCGAACGTCTCCCGCGGCAGCGTGTCTTCAAAGTGCGTGGTCTCCCGCGTTGCATAGAAGTTCGGCAGCTTAGAAAGAGCCTTGGCCGCATAGCTCACCGCGCGGCTGAGAATTTGCCGTTGCTCTTCGAAACTGGGTGCCGGGGTTGAAGGAATTTCTGTCGTGGGTAGATCCAGAAACGCCGATGCATCGGCCAGCTCCGTAAGAGCCTCACGGGTGTGTCCGCCTGAAAACTCAGCCTGCCACTGCGCGAATTGAGCCGCACTCACGCGCTCGGTGAGCTCGATCTCCGACAGCCGTCTCGCAACTTTGCCATCAGACTTGCCACGGGATGCGTTCAGCAGTTGCCGCAGCTGCGCAACCGTCATCGGAGTTGCGGCAGAGAGCGGGCAGGCCGCGCCAGCCAGAAAACACAGGATTGCCCATTCGCGCCTCATACATCTGTCTGCTCGATTGCGGCACAAGTATAGCTGCTTTCCAATTCATTTCCGCCGCCAAACGAGAGACAGATGGTTACCTTTCGCACCCTACCCCTTCAGGACCGTCGAAAACAGATTCCGCCGCAGCGCCGCAGACGCAGCAATCACACCACCAAACAGGGCTCCCGCCACGCCCAGCGAGGCGACATCCTGCCCAGTCAGGTAGAGTCCGCGAATCGGCGTCCTCGCGCCCAGGCTGCGCAGTGCGTAACGGGCAGGCGTGGAGGCCAGACCGTAGATCTCGCCACGCTGGTAGTTCATGAAGTGCCGCGTCGAGAGCGGCGTCGATAGCTCCAGGTGTTCTATGTGCCCAGACATGGCCGGAACCTGCCGCTCCAGTTCTGTGCGCAGCTGTGCGGTGAGCCGCTGCTTTAGCGCCTCGTATTCCTCGCCGCGCTTCTTCCAGCGCGTCTCGGCCCAGGATGCGAACGCCTCGTATGGAACCGTCGTGATCGCCTCGATGGTGCTTTTTCCCGGATGCCGCTGCCCAAATTCCGGATCTTTCGCTGAAGGAAAGGACAGATACGCAAATGGAAGAGGTGCGTCAGCATCCGCTGCAAAATCGCGCATGAAGCGCTTCACGTTGGCGTCGTGATCGAAGCCTGGATAGATCCACAGATTCGTGCCCGTCAGTCCTACTTCTTCCGCGGACTTCGACAGCCCGACGTAGAGGCTTACGTGCGCTGTGGAGGCAGCGATGTTTTTGAGCTGCCCACGCAGGCTATCAAGAATCGTCAACTCCTGCGGCAGCAGGCGCTCAAAGGTGTTCGCTGCGCCGGCATCACTCATCACCAGCGAGGCGCGGAGCTCGCGCCCATCGGCCATGCGCACGCCGACAGCTCGACCATTCTCAATGAGAATCTGCGTGACTTCTGCACTCGTCACCAGCGTTCCGCCACTTGCTTCGATCCGCCTGGTCATCGCCGCAGCAATCACACTGGCTCCGCCGACTGGATAGCTCGCTCCATTGAAATAGTGCTCGGCAATCGTCGCGTGAACGGCGAAGCTGCTTTCGGCGGGCGGCAAGCCGTAGTCGCCCCATCGCGCCGTCAACACCCCGATCAGTTCCTGGTTGCGGGTCAGGTTCTCCAGCACTTCACGCGTGGTGCGGCGCGCCCACTTGAGAAACGGCGCGCGCATCGGGCCGCCTGCCACGGCGGCGATCGGACCGGGAACCGCCTTTTCGGCGTAATAGAGGGTGCTGGCCCGGTTGCAGGCCCGCACGGCCGCGAGATAGCGGTCAATGGCCTGAGCCTCGCCGGGAAACCAGGCCTTCAGGTCGGCGCGAAATCGCTCGAGGCCGGCGGTAAAGTCGAATCGCTGGCCGGCGATCTCGATCCGGTCGTAGACGTCGGGCATCGCCTGCCAGAGCACCTCGCCACCGGTTACGTGATCGAAGGCCCGCCGGACTGGTTCCTGGGCATTCTGCACCTGGCCGATGTAGTGCAGGCCTACGTCCCACTCGAACCCCGGCCGCCGGAAGGTGTGGGTAAAACCGCCGGCCTCGTAGTGCCGCTCCAGCACCAGCACGCGCTTGCCGGCATGCCGGCCAAGAAGAACCGCAGCCGTAAGGCCGCCTATGCCCGAGCCGATCACGATGGCATCCCACCGTTCGTCCAACTTTGCCTGTTTGTAAGAAGTTCCGATTGCCACTGTTCCTCCGTAGTTGGTTCGTCCTTGTTCTCTGTGAATGTTGACATAAGCAACATACGAGCAGATTAGGCCCAGAAGTTGCTTCTGTCAACATCTCAAGCTAAAATCTTTTTCGTGACCCGATCTACCCCTTACCACCATGGCAATCTCCGCAAGGCCCTGCTCGATGCGGCCGTCGCGCTGATCGGCGAAGTGGGTCCGCGTGCGTTCACCCTGCGGGAAGCGGCACGTCGTGCCGGCGTCTCACACAACGCGCCATATCGTCATTTCTCCAGCAAAGACGAGTTGCTTGTCGCGGTAGCCGCTGAGGGTTTCGATCGGCTCACCCATGCTATGCGCGAAGCGATGAAGCCGGGCCGGTCTGCGCGGGAACGGCTGGAATTGTGCGGATGCGGCTACGTAGACTTTGCCCTACGCTGGCCGAATCACCTTCTGGTGATGTTCGATCTGCCCTCGGCTTGGCGGGATTGCGGCGGCCCCGAAGCCCGCATCGGCGAGGATGCCTTTGGAGTGCTGCTCAGCTGCATCGTGGCCGCTCAGCAATCGGGCGACTTGCCTGCGGGTGACCCGCAACCGCTGGCCTGGACGGCCTGGGCCCTGGTCCACGGCATTGCCAAGCTGGCGACCGGCGGCAATCTGCCTCTCGATGCGGAGGGGACGATTGCTTTCACGCGCGCCGCCGGGCGGACGATTATCGACGGCCTGCGTTCCTTTCCGGCAGCGGCTGAAAGCGGCGGTTTCGCGCCTTCGCTTCCCGAGCAGCCACCCGTTGCCGGCTAAGCCGCAGCAACTTCGAATGCACAGCTTCGAAATCGACCACGGGTATACTAGAGGTTGGCTTGGGAGCTTGCAACCCCCAGCCAAAGGGTCGTCTTGCCACAGGTGAACCTTTTTTCCCTGTTGCCCGGCGTGACTCCGGGAGAAGGAACACATGGGTACATTGCTCGAATCAATCCACTCTCCCGCAGACGTTAAGGGCTTGAATTACGGGCAAATGGCAACGCTGGCAGAGGAGATTCGCTCCTGCCTGATCCAGACCCTATCGAAGACGGGCGGCCATCTTGGGCCGAATCTCGGGGTCGTCGAGCTCACCCTGGCGCTCCATGCTGTTTTCGACACGCCCGAGGACAAGATTCTTTTCGACGTGAGCCATCAGGCCTACGTTCACAAGCTGCTAACCGGCCGCTTCGATCGCTTTGATACCATCCGCCAGCCCGGCGGACTCAACGGCTTCATGCTCCGCACTGAGAGCGAGCACGACTGCTACGGCGCCGGCCATGCCGGAACCGCGCTCTCCGCAGCCCTGGGTATGGCCGTGGCGCGCGACCTGGCGGGAGGCCACGAAAACGTCGTCGCGATCGCCGGGGATGCCGCCTTTACGAATGGCATCTCGTTTGAAGCCCTCAATAACATCGCCGAGCAAACCAAGCGGATGATCGTTGTCCTCAACGACAACGAGTGGTCGATCGACCGGAACGTGGGCGCCGTAGCCCGCTACTTCCATCGCATCGTTACCAACGAGCACTACCAGCATCTGCACGAGAAGGCCACGCGGCTCATCGAGCGCTTTGGCGGCAAGACGGCGATTAAGGTTGTCCGCCGCGCCGAAGAAGCAGCCAAGAGCATGCTCTGGCCCTCCATCCTCTTCGAGGAGTTCGGGCTCGAATACTTCGGCCCCATTGATGGGCACAATCTGCCGCTGCTGGTGGAGACCTTTAAGTTCTTGAAGTCCGCCGACCACCCGGTGCTGCTACATGTTTTGACGCAGAAGGGCCGCGGCTTCCAACCCGCGCTCGATGGCCAGAAGAAGTTTCACGGCCTCGGACCGTACGATCCCGAAACCGGCATGACGACTCCTGCCGGATTGCCGACCTACTCCGAAGTCTTTGCCAAAACCCTCGCCGAGCTGGCCAACAAGGATGAACGCATTGTCGCCATCACGGCAGCCATGCCCAATGGCACCGGGCTCGATCTTTTCCGGCCGCATCATCCCAAGCGTTACTTCGATGTAGGCATTGCCGAAGAACACTCGGTCATCTTCGCAGCGGGCATGGCGACTCGTGGCTTCCGGCCCGTCTGCGCCATCTACTCGACTTTTCTGCAGCGCGCCTTTGACCCGATCGTGCACGATGTCTGCCTGCAGAAGCTGCCTGTGGTCTTCTGCATGGATCGCGCCGGCCTCTCCGGCGACGATGGCCCCACGCATCATGGACTCTTCGATATCGGCTACCTGCGGTCAATTCCAGAGATGATTCTCATGTCGCCCAAAGATGAAGATGAGCTGGCCGACATGATGAAGACCGCGATCGAGCTGCCAGGTCCCAGCGCCATCCGGTATCCGCGCGGCGCGGTTGCCGGTGTAACCCGCAAGCCGGAGCCGCAATCGTTGCCCATCGGCAAGGCAGAGGTTCTCGTCGATGGCTCGGACGTCGCGATCCTCGGTCTTGGTCCTATGCTGCCGCTCGCGCAGGGGCTGGCCTCGCTGCTTGAGCGCGATGCCTACTCGGCCGCTGTGATCAATCCCCGCTTCATCAAGCCGATCGACAAAGAAATGCTCGCCCGCTATGCCAGCCGCGTCGCCGCATTTGTGACCTTCGAAGATCATGCCAAGATGGGTGGCTTCGGTTCAGCCGTCGTTGAGGCTCTCGAAGAGATAGGCAGTTCCGTTCCCGTGGTGCGCATCGGCTGGCCCGACCAGTTCATCGAGCACGGCAAGGTCGATCAGCTTCGCGCCCGCTATGGCCTCACCGCTGAAGCGGCTCTGGCGGAGGTTCTGCCTCTGCTGGCACATCGCCGCCGGCCCACGCTGGTGGCGAGCTAAGGAAACAGGCGGTCAAAATCCTAATCTCTGCTCCCTATTCCCTTTCGGTTGTCTTCCGGCCTGGCTGTGCGACAATCCACAACAGGCCGGCCTGTCTATGAAACGACTTCTTCTATTTTTTCTTTTTCAGGTCGCCACTGCTTCTTTCGCATTTTCCGCTCCCACCCAGCAAACTCCTCCTCCGCAGACCCCTCCGGCCCCGGCTCCGACTCTGCCGCAGCTCGTTCTCACCGGCGGCACCGTCATTGACGTCACCAACTGGGGCGATTCAGCGCACGACCTGCCGAATGCGGTTGTGATTATTCGCGACGGTCATGTCACGGAAGTCGGCTCACCGGCTGACGTGCAAGTTCCCAAAGGCTCACGAGTCATTGACTGCACCGGAAAGTTCCTCATCCCCGGCCTTATCGACGGCTTCGCCGGTATGAGCTCTCAAGCCGAAGCCGACGCCAATCTTTACATGGGCGTCACCACGGTCGTAGCCCGCGCCGACAAAGAGCGCGGCTTCGTCGATCTCGGAGCCAATCCCAGTCCGCATCTGTATCTGATCGACTCAGTCGGCGTCACCGATAACTGGAGCCTGCTCGCCCATCAGCCCGACTGGACAGCCAAGCTGCGCGAGGGCACGCATCCTGTCGAACTCAGTCCCGACGATACGGCTCGGCAGATCGCCGACACCGTCAAGCTCGGCACGCGGGTGCTTCTGCTTGGACCGCACGTCACCGCCGCCAACGCGCAATGGATCATTGCCCGCGCGCACGATCAGCACCTGGTGACCTACGGCCAGTTCGTTTCTACGCCGTACCGCGTTGGCATTGAGGCAGGTGTCGATATTTTGCTCCACGCACGTGATTACGATCTGGGTGTGATTCCCGATGAGTTGCAGATGCCACTCGTCGAGGATCCGGATGGCGCTTCCGCGGTGACGGCTTACGACTACTCCGAGCGCATTCCCTCTACCGATGCGCGCCTGCGCGGCTATGCCAAGTTCCTGGCCTCGCACCATGCTGCGCTGATGCCCACCTTCAGCCTCTTTTACGTGGAGCTGCCCGATCACCGCAATCTTTGGAAAGAACCCGCGGCCGAGCTGCTCAGTCCCGCTCACATGGATCATCCAACCGATCCCGCCACCGGCGAGATGGTCTATCCGCTGCCCTCCTGGGCGCGCCATCTGCCTGCGGTGGGGCAGCGGTGGCTCGAGGCCGACCAGCAGAAGAAAGCGGATCAGGCGGCCCTGCGTCTCTGGCGCATCAACCAGACAATCTTCGCCGCGTTTCCGCATTACCTCGCCGGCTCCGGCGCGGATGCGCTCGGCACCATGCCCGGCATCTCTCTGCACACAGAACTGGAGCTGCTAGTCCGCCTTGGTCTGTCAGCGCGCGAGGCGTTGGCGGCAGCAACAAACAACTATGAGCTGCAGCTAGGCTGGAGCGAGCTCGGCCAGATTGCTCCGGGGCGCCGGGCTGACATTCTCGTCCTCGATGGAGACCCGACCACAAGCATCTGGAATGCGCGCCGCATCTCCACGCTCATTGTCGACGGCAATGTTCTCGACCGCGATGCGCTTCTTCATCCGAAGAAGTAGCGGCTGCGCTCAGGCGTACTTGTCCAGGTATTCCAGCAGCACGCGCGGATGGACGGGCTTGGGGACGACCTCGAAGCGGTACCCCTGCATCTCAGCGTTTTTCAGAAGATCGGCAGTCATGATCTGGCCGGAGACCAGTAGCACCCGGCAGTCCGGGGCAATTTTCAGGATCTCGTTGGCAGCCTCGATCCCGGTCATGGAGCCCATTACGACGTCGCTGATCAGCACGTCCGGCTCCTGCTCCTTTGCTGCCTGCACCGCGCATTCTCCGCTGTAAACCGCGGTCGCCTTGTACCCCTCGGCTTTGAGAATCATGACGAGGCTATCGGCGACGAGCCTTTCGTCGTCCACGACCAGCACTCGCAAATCGCGCGCCCGCAGGTGCATTTCGGAGGCCTTCTTCCCTGCAATCCCTTTGCATGTAAGTGGATAAGGCCATCCTACCGTATTTTCCGGCGAAAAGACCTAGGAGAATCCCGAGGTCCAACCTGCTGGTTTTCATGAAATTACGCAAGTAATGGATGGGGCGCAGCGATAGCGTACTTGCACTGCGGAACCATGGCGTGCACACCGCCGCCGAATGATCGAACAAGCTTCCTGCCTCGGGGTTGGAATCGCTGTAAAGGTAAAGCTCCCCGCGTCAGAGGCGATAATTGAATTAACAATCCCCTTTTCTCGCATTCACAATCGCGCCGGGGAGTTCCTTTGGACTTTCGGTAAATGGGCGGTCCCAGTCCCATCATTTAACGTAGAAAGAGATAAGAAATTTCGTCCGCAATCATGCCAAGCTCTTCTTCGAAATCCCTTCGCAGCCACAACCAATGGCTTGTCTTGATTGCCGCTTTCAAGTTTGCTCAGGCGCTTTTGTTTATCGCCATCGGCGTGGGCGCCCGGCGTCTGCTCCATAAAGACATCGGCGATGAGCTCTATGCATTGGCGGACCATCTCCGCTTTGATCCCGAATCGCGCTTCGTCAACTTCATTCTGGAAAAGGCCACCCTCGTCCACGACGCGCAGTTGCGGCGCATCGGTTTCGTCGCTTTTTGCTATGCGGGCATCGGCATCGCCGAGGGCATCGGGCTTTATCTCGAAAAGATGTGGGGCGAGTTTCTCACCCTCGTTATCACCGCATCTTTTCTTCCCTGGGAGATCTTTGAGGTCTACCGGCGCATCACGTGGCCGAGGGTCTCACTGCTGGTCATCAACATCCTGGTCTTCCTGTACCTGCTCAAGCTGGTCACAGACCGCGCCCGGCATAGAGGCAGCGCACGCCGTTGATCACTCCTCCAGCACTTACTTCGTCGCCTCAGCCCACTCCCGCCCGGCCAGCGCAAGCATCGCTGCACGATCCTCTTCGAGGATCCAGCGCTCTTGGATGAGTGCATTCAGCGCAGCCGTATAGCGGTCCAGATAATCCTTCTCACTCGCATACCGCTCCGCAATCGATCTGCGGGGATCGCCCGTTTTCTGCCGTTCTTCTGCGGTCTTCGGGAATGGCAGATACGAGGCTTCAAACGGCACGCGCTGATCCGGAGCGCCGATCGCAGGATCGCGCAGATTCCACGGCGCGTAGGTTGCCAGCGGAACCGAAATCTCCGGCAGCCGGATGCCGTCGCGCTCGTTCCCGTCTGCATCCACCTGTGGCACGAGTACAGGATACGCAGGCCCTGTCTTCGGCGGCTGCACGGCCAGGATTCCCGCCTTCCAATCAGGCCCGAAGTCCAGCCGGTAGGCTGCATTGGCCTCATGAGGCAGGTTCACGCCCGGAATCTTCGGGAAGGTGTATTGAGCGAACGGCACCAGCGTGCCATCGGCGATCTTCGGATAGCTGCTGGCGGGCGGTTCTATGCCGCTGCGCACCCACGCATCCATGTTCGTAATCATTGCCCGCCAGAAATACTTAATCGGCAGAGGCGACTGCCGCTGCTGCCCAAGCAGATCGCCTGTTCCTTTAGCGGGCGGAAACGGTCCGGAAAAATGCTGCAGGCCGGTGAAGTGATAGATGCGGACATTCGGCGAGATCACGGCGTCCCGGCGGCCGTCTGCACTCGTATGGATCAGAGCCGCGGCACGGCCCCAGTATTCAAAGGAAGTATTGGAAAAGAAGATCTTCGGCACGACGTTTTCAGCGGCCGCTGCGTCGAGCAGACCGCCACGCTCACCGGTCAGAGGATCGGTCTCCGGTGCGTCAGTGAACGGAAAAACATCCGTCGGGAAAAAGATGGAGGAGGTCGGCTCCGCATCGCGTGACGGCTGCGCAAAGCGGTAATTGAAACTTCCACGTCCCGCGCCGGCCACGTGCGCGAGCACGCCATCCAACGCTATGCGCCCGTCCTCGTCGGCATTGAAGCCTTCGTAGAGGAAGTCGCGCAGAAAACGCCCGTTCTGCGAGATGCCCTCACCGTAAACACGCGCCGCCGGTGTGATCGCATCGGGCGCGTGCTTTGCGTAGGAAGCAAAGTCGCGAACCGCCGCGAACGCTCCGCCTGCCACAACCGGATCTTGCACCACGTAGACGTATTCGTAGATCTTGCCCGGCTGGAACCCTCCGTCGAGACGAATGAATCGATCGCTCGGCACGAGCTGGCCGTTGATCGTGTGGGCAAATTGCCATTCGGCACGGGGAATCACAGTACGCTTTCCCTCGCGGCCTTCGCGCACCGTAAGCACATTGCGCGGATCATCCGGCGCAGCCACCGGATATTCGGTGCCGCCGATCTGGCCGGTGATCAGATGGCCAAGAGGAATCTCGGCCATCGGCTTGGAGGGCATCAAGTCGCCGCGCAGCAACCCAGCGATCGTCTGGCCATGATCCTTTGCGACGGGCGCGAAAAAGTGCAGCGTGCCCGATCCGGAATTTGGCCCCGCCGCGTCCCACTGCCACCCGAGGCTCACGATTGTGAAACCCTGGCGCAACAGCCACGCATCGCCCGCATCGTTGGCGACATCCCAATCGCCGCCATCCACCAGCGCCAGGATGCGGCTCTTGCCGCGGTTCGGCACTTCAAGAATCATCGCGCTGTTTCCCTTGCTCGCATCTCTGGGCCGGACGGCCATGAAATCGGCGGAGAACTCGACTGCACCGTCTCTCAGATTGACCGCATTCTTCAGGTCAACGATCCGCGTGTTGTGCGGATTGTCGACCGGAACCGAGAAATACACGCGGCCGAAGATGCGCTCGTAGGCGCCGCTCGCTCCGAAGCTCTTGCCGCCGAGTACGTCCTGGCGCGACGTGACTTCTACCCGCAGAACACGCGCATACGAGGGCGGCAGGCACACGCTCAGTACACAGGCTGCAGCGAACAAAACTGTTCTTCGCATGACGCGAAGCATAGCATGCAGCACGGATCGCGATTTTCGATTGCGGAGCGAGGCGCGGAACAGCGCATTCGAGAAATACCAGCGCTAATTTCGGATCGCCAGAAGGCGTCAAAAATGAAAATTGCGAGCGACTTTCGCTTTTTGTTCACCTACCATACAAGCCTTATGCTGTCTAGACCCTGAACCAAAATCATAAACACAACATATTGTGGTCAGTATTTTTAAAAGTTCTATTAGAAGAGTTTCCCACAAATCTCTGATTCTTCGGCGATTTTGCGCCGATTTTGCGCTTGGCGCGGCCAGAGAAGCGGGGTACTATCGACCGTGGGTGGTAATTTTTGGAGTTGAGTGGAGTATCGGGGAGCCACTCAAACGATTACGACCTAAGTTTACTCCGTTTTGTTCCCCTCAAACCGGTTTTCAGGCTGGTGGGCCCCAGTAGGGGGATCAGCCTGAACAACCGGGCCTTAAGTTTTTAGAGCTGATAGTCCTCGCCGTGGACCTGGATGCGCATCCAGGCGCGGAAGGCGAAAGAGGCAAGCAAGATGTTCCGCGGCAACCACCCGGCCAAGGTCGATGAGAAGGGACGGCTGAAGCTTCCGGCTGCGTTCAAGCAGCTTCTGGATGCCCAGCACGTGACCCAGTTCTACATCACCTCAACGGATGGCACAAAAGCCGAGATCTGGCCGTTGCCGGTGTGGGAAAAGCTCGAAGCGAAGTTGGGCGAGTTCAGCACCATGAACGATGCCGTGGAGAAATACCTCAGCCTGACCGGCTACTACGGCCAGCAGGTAGAGATGGATAACCAGACGCGGGTCACGCTGCCGCAGATTTTGCGCAGTGCAGCCAAACTGGATGCGGAGGTGGTCGTCATGGGCAAGATCGACCATCTGGAAGTCCACAACCAAGCGGTGTTTGAAGCGAATCTGCCCGCCAACTCTCTCTCCGCGGACGATCGTCGCTCAGTAGCCGCGATCATCAGCGGCAGGAGTTGAAAAAGTCCCCTCAGGGGGAGCGCATGACTGAGCCCAAAGCCCGCCATGTGCCCGTTCTTTTCGAAGTTGCGATTGATCTTCTCCACATCCGGCCCAATGGGACGTATGCGGACTGCACCCTCGGCCTTGCGGGCCATGCAGAAGGGATTGTGCGGCGGCTCGGCCCCGCAGGGCGGTTGATCGGATTCGACCGCGATCCTGAAGCTATGGCGCTCGCAAAAGAGCGGCTGGACAGGGTTTGTGCTGAGCTGGGCAACCAGGCGCCCCAGGTGAAGTTGATTGGCGAAGCCTTCAGCTCGATCGCGCTACACGTTGCGCCGCAGTCGCTCGATGGCATACTGGCCGACTTCGGCGTGAGCAGCCTGCAGTTTGACGAGGCGCACAGAGGATTTAGTTTTCAGGCGGACGGACCCTTGGATATGCGTATGAATACGCGCAGCGGGCCGACCGCCGAACAGGTGGTGAATGAGATGGACGAGCGCGAGCTTGCCAATCTTATTTACGAATACGGTGAGGAAAGGAGGTCGCGGACAGTCGCCAGAGCCATTGTGCGGGGGCGGCCGGTTACAACTACAGGGCAGTTGGCCCGGATTGTGGCCTCAGCCGTCCCGCCAATGAAACATATTCACCCGGCAACGCGCACCTTTCAGGCACTTCGTATTTACGTCAATCGCGAGCTTGAAGAAATCAGAGCTTTGTTGGAGGCCGCACCGAAATTGCTTAAGCCCTCCGGAAGGCTCGTCGTTATCAGCTTTCATTCTCTTGAAGATCGCATCGCGAAAGACAACATCCGGGAAGGCGCACAGCAGGGAATCTGGAATGTGTTGACCAAGAAACCGGTGACGGCAACAGAAGAAGAGATTCGACGGAACCCCCGCTCACGCAGCGCGAAGCTGAGAGCGGCGGAAAGACGGTAAGAACAGGGACGTAGGGAGTAGGGACTAGCAGTTTAGGGCCAGCAAGAACAGGGATCAGGCAGACGGTGGGAGTGGCAGCGAATCTAGGGACCAACGGTACAGTTCGTTCAGAGTTTTTCTAGTCCCTATTCCCTGTTCCCTAGTCCCTGCTCGACGAAGGAGAGCACGTATGGCGGCATGCACGACAACCTATTTCGAGGCCGGACGGAGCTGGAAAGCACGCGTGGCCGAGCGCAACGCCGAGTTGCTGGCGCAACAGGCAGTGCTGCGGCGGCGCGTGCGTACGCCCGAGTTTTACTTCACCAAGCACTTTGACAACTCCCGCCTGGTGAAGGCGTCCGATCCGGTCCGCGTGCGCCAGATGCGCAGCTTTGCCGCCGCTGCAACGGTGCTCTTCTCGCTGATCATGATCTACGGCCTGCAACATTTCTATGCAATCGAGAGCAGCTATCGCGTCGAGAGCGAAAAGCAGACGGTTGAGCAGTTGCGCGAAGAGAATCGGCAGTTGCGCCTGACCGAAGCTGAGTTGACTCAGCCTGCCCGTATTGACAATATGGCCCGTCATCTCGGACTGGCTGCGCCGCAGCCTGGCCAGGTGGTACATCCCAATGCCGCACCGGTCGCGAATGGCGCTCCTGTGCTGGCGCAGATCACGCCTCCGGCTCCGGCCGTGCGGTAGTTTCGGGTGGCGGAGGCTGATCTTTCCTTATGGCGACCGCCGTTCGAGCCATTCGTCCTCGCCCCGTAGCACAGCGCGCCGTGCCTCTGCGGCGCACACGATTCTGGATCATCTGCCTGTTTTTTCTACTGTGGGCCTGCGCCATCGCGGGGCGTCTGTTCTGGCTGCAGATCGTACGCCACCAGGACTACGCAGAGCGCGCCGAAAAGCAGCAGCAGCGCACCTTTCAGGTAGCGCCGCGGCGCGGCATCCTCTACGACCGCAATCTGCACGAGCTGGCCATGACGGTGCTCGTCGACTCGATCTACGCTGATCCGAGCGAGATCGACGATAAGCAGGCCGCAGCTCATCTGCTTGCCTCGATTGCACACACCGATCCTGAAGACGCGCGCACCACCGAGAAAGAGATTGCACAGCGCCTCAAAGATGGGCACAACTTTGCCTGGATCGCGCGGCGCGTCACACCGGACGTAGCTGCGCGCGTGCATGCGCTGAACCTGAAGGGCATCTACTTCCAGAAAGAGTTCCAGCGCTTCTATCCGGACAACCAGATCGCTGCGCAGGCGCTGGGGTACGTGGGCGTGGATGACAACGGCCTCGGCGGGCTCGAAGAAAAATATGATTCCCAGCTGCATGGCGTGCCGGGCGAGATGTACACCGCCATGGATGCGCGTCGCAAAGTGCTGGGTTCAACTGAGCGTGAGCCACAGCCCGGGCGTAACCTGGTGCTCACCATCGACGAAAACATTCAGTTCATGGCCGAGCAGGCGCTCGACCGCGCGATGGAACGGACACAGGCGGTCAACGGGACGGTGGTGGTGCAGGACGTGCACACCGGCCAGATTCTTGCGCTGGCCATCCGCCCGACGTTCAATCCCAACAAGTTTCGCCATACTACGCCGGCACTGCTGCGTGATCACGCAGTGAGCGATGTGTATGAGCCCGGCTCGACCTTCAAGCTCGTCACGTATTCTGCCGCGCTGGATCAAGGCGTGGCGAAACCCGATGACATGATCGACTGCCAGGGAGGGCAGATCACGCTGGCCGGGCGCGTCATCCATGACGACAAGAGCGACCGCGGCCTGGGCGTCGTCTCTGTGGCGACAGCTCTCGCCCGCTCAAGCGATGTGGCGGCCGTTAAGCTCGCGCTCAAAGTAGGACCGGACAAGTTCTACCAATACATTCGCAACTTTGGATTCGGCACGCGCTCGGGCGTCGAATTGCCGGGGGAAACCCGCGGCTTGCTGCGTCCACCACCGCGCTGGAGCGGCTCGTCCATCGGCTCTCTTGCGATCGGACAGGAAATTGCCGTCACGCCCCTGCAGCTTGTTTCTATGGTTTCGACGATCGCGAACGGCGGCACCTATCTGCCACCGCATATCCTGATGCCGGATACTTCACCTGCTCCAGATCCAAACCAAAAGTCCGCCGCACCGCAGGTGCCGCAGGCGCTGCAGCCGGTTGCACAGCCTTTTAAGGCGGGTGAGGACCTGCCCAATCCCCTACCCGCGGGCGCGCATCGCGTGATCTCCACCATGAGCGCGGCGCAAATGCGCAAGATGATGGAAGGCGTTGTTCTCTTCGGCACCGGCAAGCCCGCGCAGCTGAATGGATACTCTTCCGGCGGCAAGACCGGCACTGCGCAAAAGGTCGATCCAGCCACGCACCGCTATTCGAAGACGATGCACATTGCCTCCTTCGCGGGCTTCGCGCCGGTCAACAATCCTGTGATCTCGGTCGCCATCATCATGGATTCACCGAAAGGCGACTACTACGGCACCGCCGTCTCCGCGCCGGTTTTTGCCGACGTTGCGCAGCAGGTGCTCGAGTATCTCGGCGTGCCGCACGACATCGATCTGCGGCCGGCAGCAAAGGATACGAAGGAAGCGAAGAAGCAGGCGCCGGTTACGGAAGACGACTCCGGTTCGCAGGACGAGGACATTCAGGCGCTCTACGACGCGGCCAATGATCTGCCCAGCGACGATCCGCAGTCTGCCACAGCGGCGCGGTCGGCCGCAGCGGCCACGCCAACGCAAGATTCAAGTTCATCTGGAGATGCAAAGAACGCCGCTCCGCCGTCACAATCTTCGGCGACCGCCTTGTCTTCGCCGGAGCAGCCCGCGACGCACACGAATCCCTCGACGACCGCAACGATTCAGCTCCCCGATTCGCACCAATTGCGCGTTCCATCGCTCACTGGCCTCACGGTGCGCCAGGTAATCGAGCAGGCGGGGGCTGCGGGCCTCGCTGTGGAGATCGCTGGCAATGGCACATGCCGCGAGCAGGCGCCTGCTGCGGGTACGATGGTAGCGGCAGGTACAAAAGTCGTAGTCCGCTGCACGCGCTGAGCCTCGCATATTGCAGATTGCTCGTATCCCACGATCTACAATCGACCACGAGATGAACTGGAACGATCTTATTGCAGAAGTCGAAGCGGTCGGCTCGGCCGGTGGCTCCGATGCGCCCGTTACGGGCATCGAGTATGACTCGCGTAGGGTGCGGCCTGGTTCAGTCTTCGTCGCCATGAAAGGCGGCACGACTGACGGCAATCGCCACGTCGAGAAGGCCATCGCCGCGGGTGCGCTCGGCATCATCACGGACTCGGCACAGAACTTCGATCATCTGCTCGTCTTTCAGCCAGGATTGCCGGTACTCGAAGTGGAGCATGGCCGCCGCGCGCTGGCACAGGCGTCAGCCACGTTCTTCGGCCATCCCGAGCGCAAGCTCGCTGCAACAGGCATCACGGGGACGAACGGCAAGACCACGACTGTTTTTCTTGCCGAGTCATTGCTTAACGCAGCGGCTCGCAAATCCGTGCTGATCGGGACCATTGAAAATCACGTTGCCGGCGAGGTGCGGCCCTCTTTGCACACCACGCCCGAATCGCGTGATCTCTTCGAGCTGATGGCTGAAGGTGCGGGGCGTGGCGCAACGGAACTGGTTACGGAAGTCTCAAGCCACGCACTCGATCAGGGCCGGGCTTACGGAATCAACTTTGATGTGGCTGTGTTCACCAATCTCACGCGTGATCACCTCGACTATCACGAGACGATGGAGAAGTATTTTGCGGCGAAGCGGCTGCTTTTTGATGGCACTCTTTATCCTGCACCCCGCGTAGCGGTGATCAACGCGCACGATCCGCGCAGCGAAGCGCTCGCTGCGGCTGCGCGTAAGGCTGGCGCAGAGATTCGGACTTATGGAATCGGCGACCACGGCGACTGGCAGGCAGCCAGCTACTCGCTCACGCCCGCGGGCGCCGTACTCGATCTCAAAACGCCCGCTGGCTCAGCGCGTGTCAAATCGCCTCTCGCCGGCGAAGTGAATATTCTTAACCTGCTCGCTGCTTTCACAGCGGCACAGGCGCGCGGCGTCTCTTTTGAAGCACTGGCTGCCGCGGTTCCGCACCTCAAACCGGTGCCCGGCCGCTTTCAGCCTGTCGACGGTGGGCAGCCCTTCACGGTGATCGTGGACTACGCGCACACCGACGATGCGCTACGCAATCTCACAACGCTTGCCCGCCAGATGACGGCGCAAACGGGTAAGCGCGTCATCACGCTCTTCGGTTGCGGCGGCGATCGCGACCGCACCAAGCGCCCGCGGATGGGCCGCGCTGCCGGTGAGGGCAGCGACTTCGTCGTGGCCACGAGCGACAATCCACGCTCTGAGGATCCGCGCGCGATTCTCGATGAGGTCGAGCCCGGTTTGAAGGCAACCGGCATCCAATATGTGATTGAACCGGATCGGGCGGCTGCCATTCGTGTTGCGCTCAAAGCAGCCGCGCCGGGCGATGTGGTGCTGCTGGCCGGTAAAGGCCACGAGAAGGAGCAGATTCTGGCAAGCGGTCCCATTCCTTTCGACGATGCGGAGATTGCGCTTTCCACACTGGCTGAATTGGGTTATCGTGAGGTGCGATGATTCTGACGCTTGCAGAGGCGGCCATTGGCGCGGGCGCGGTGCTGGAAGCGCCGGCAAGCGTGGTGCATGCTGGATCCATTGAGGTACGCGGCTACTCCATTGACTCGCGCACCGTGCAGTCCGGCGAACTCTTCTTCGCGGTACGCGGTGAGCGCCTCGACGGACACGACTTTGTTGCCGCTGCGCTCGCGCGCGGAGCGGTGGCCTCCGTCGTCTCGCGGGCGCGCGTGGCTGGATTACCCGATGCAGCACTTGCGGCACCGCTGCTGATTGCCGAAGATCCTCTGCTCGCCCTGCAGGCGCTTGCCGCGCACGTGCGGCGGCAGTGGGGCAAACGCGTCGTGGCCATCACGGGCTCCGCGGGCAAAACGACCACCAAAGAGGCGACGGCCGCGGCGCTCAGCGCGAAATTCAACGTGCTCAAATCGCAGGGCAATCTCAACAACGCCTTCGGCCTGCCGCTGCAACTGTTACGCCTGATGCCGGAGCATGAGGTCGCCGTCGTCGAGATGGGTATGAATCACCTGGGCGAAATTGCTGCGCTGGCCCGCATTGCCTCGCCCGACTGGGGCGTGGTGACGAACGTGGGCAATGCGCACGTTGAAAACTTCGCCGAGGGTCAGGCCGGCATCGCGCGGGCAAAATTTGAGCTCGTGGCTGCGCTTCCGGCAAATGGCGCCGCGTTCCTGAACTGCAGCGATCCGTATGTCTCGCAGTTTGGCCGTGATTTTCCGGGCCGCGTCGTGTACTTCGGCAACGGGGCTTGCGCCGACCCACAGATTCTTTCAACAAAAGAGAATATGGACGGGCTGCACGTGCACTACCGTGCCGGTGAGCGCGAAGGTGACTTCACGCTGAAGATGCTGGGCGCGCACAATGCGACGAACGCCATTGCGGGCTTGGCAGTTGCGCTTGAAGCCGGGGTCGACCTGGATGCAGCCATTGTCGCGCTCGAATCGCTCACGGCTGGCGACAAGCGCGGACAGCTGGTTGAAATTGCGGGCGCGACGATTCTGAATGATTCCTATAATTCGAATCCCGAAGCGCTGCGTTCGATGATCCGCACACTCGCTGCGCGGCCCGCAACGCGTCGTATTCTGGTGGCCGGCGAGATGCTCGAGCTCGGTGAGCGTAGCCCGGCGCTGCACACAGCCTGTGGTCATGCCGCTGCCGATGCCGGTCTCGATTTTGTTCTTGGCGTTCAAGGTAATGCTGAACATCTTGCCTCAGCGGCCTGCGCCGGCGGCGTGGCCTCACTCTTTTTGCCAGACGCAGAAGCAGCGGGCCACTGGCTCGCACAGAACCTTCGCGCTGGAGATCAGATTCTGGTGAAGGGCTCGCGCGGAGTGCATCTTGAGCGCGCCATCGAGATTCTTCGTAATCAACTCACGTCGATAGGGGTCCAATGAAAGTTCGCAAGCTCGCCGGCCGCCTCACAGCAGCGGTCTTCCTTCTGCTCGTCACGCTTGTCTCCACAAAGACCGCGGCTGCGGCGCCCAACGCAGAGTGGACGCAACCCTTTCCACCCTTCCGCATCGCCGGAAATCTCTACTACGTGGGCAGTGCTGATCTCGCGTCGTACCTCATCGCCACACCCGATGGGCTCATCCTCATCAATAGCAGCGTCGAAGCATCTGTGCCCCTGATTCGCAAAAGCATCGAGACACTCGGCTTCAAATTCAGCGACGTCAAGATTCTGCTCATCAGCCACGCGCACTGGGACCACTGCGCCGGCAGCGCAGAAATCGTGAAGCTCACAGGCGCAAAGTATGAAGTGATGGACGCCGATGTGCCGGTCGTCGAATCCGGCGGCCGCGCCGATTTTCATTACGGCTCCGATCTGGAGACGCGCTATCCTCCTACGCACGTCGACCGCGTTCTGCACGATGGCGACACGGTGAGCCTTGGCGGCACGGTGCTCACCGCACACCTCACGGCCGGCCACACCAAGGGCACGACGACCTGGACGATGGAGGAGAAAGAAAACGGCCGCTTGCTGCACGTCGTGATTGTGGGCAGTCCGAATGTGAATCCCGGCTACAAGCTGGTGAACAACGCCGCCTATCCGCAGATCGCTTCCGATTACAAGCGCGAATTCGCCGTGCTCCATTCCCTGCCCTGCGATGTTTTTCTTGGCGCGCATGGCGCCTATTTCGATTTGAAAGAAAAATACCCGCGTTGGAAGAGCGGCGACAAGAATGCATTCATCGATCCGAGCGGATACAAGGCCTACATAGCGGATCGGGAACAGGCATTCGAAGCGGAGCTGGCGAAACAGTCTGCCGGAAAATAGTTATCGAGTCTTTGCGGCGGCGAGAATCGCTTCTGCTTGTGTCATAGACACTCCGCGCAGAAGAAAAACCTTGCTCCGCGCGAGTTCGCCCGAAACGATCTCGACGGCGTTCTTCGAAATACCAAATGTCTCGGCGAGAAACGCGATCAGCGCTGCGTTTGCACGGCCTTCGATGGGCGGAGCCTTCACGGCGATTTTGAGCTGCGCTGCAGCCCCGTCGCCATAAGCGCCCACGATCGCCGCCTTCTTCGCGCCGGGCTGCGCGCGTACCGCAAGTGTCACGCCCTCCGCCACAGCACGCAACATCACTTCTCACCGGTGGGCGGAGTGCGCTTGCCAAACAGCGCGGTGCCGACACGAATGCGCGTCGCGCCCTCGGCGATGGCCAATGGAAAATCGCCGCTCATGCCCATCGAGAGCACGTCCAGATGCAGCCGCGAATAAGCCTGCGCCCAGCGGTCGCGCCACACGCGCAAACTGCGAAAGCAGGCGCGCGTCACATCTTCCGGAGCGCCCCACGGAGCGATGGTCATGAGCCCGCGCGCCTCGAGGTAAGTGAGGTCGGGAAGCCGTTCAAGCAATTGTCCTGCCTCAGCGGACTCCGGCTCGACACCGGCCTTCGTCTCCTCCAGGCTCAGCTTCACCTCAACCAATACCGGCAAGCGCTTTGCGCACTTAGCCGCGGCCTCATTCAGTTTTTCGGCCAGCCGCACCGAATCGAGCGAATCAATGCCGTCAAAGAGCTCGGCCGCGCGCTGGGCCTTGTTCGATTGCAAATGCCCGATAAGATGGCAGCGCTCCGCGCCTCTATGCTCTGGACTGAGGACAGTGGCTTTCGAAGCCCACTCCTGCACGCGGTTTTCGCCAAAGAGCGTGAGGCCCAGCGCTGCCGCCTCGATAATCGCCGATGGCGGAAAAGTCTTCGACACAGCCATCAGTTCTACATCGCTGCGCGATCGGCCTGCCGCGCGGCAGGCGGCGGCGATGGCGCTCTCCACTTTTTCGAGATTTTCTTCGAGCGCGGTCATCGATAGGCAATTCCGAGATGCGTCCACTCCACGGCAAGCGCGAGAGAGGCCAGACAGATGGCAAGACGCGCAGCTCTGGCGCCGGAGCGGAAGCTGGTGACGAAACAGAACAGAGCACAGAAAAGCACCACAGCCAGATTGCCTCCGGTGATGGCGTAGTGGGACATGCCATAGAGTGGTCCAACGAAGCGATAGTCAGCGATCGCCGCGTCAAACCAGAGGAGACTCACGCTGGCAACGGCCGCCGGAACCAGCATGCCGAAGAACCCGTGTGGCCGGTCGCCTGTGAAGAGCCTGCGCCAGGCGAACGCCAATGGAATTGCGGGCGAGGAGAAGAGGGCCAACCATGCGCAGTATTTCCAAACAATGGTGTCGCCCATCCGTCTGCTCTCCTTCAGTGTCCGCGCTCCTCGAGAAATTTCTCCGCTTCGAGCGCGGCCATGCAGCCGGAGCCTGCCGCCGTAATCGCCTGGCGGTAGCGCCGGTCCTGCACATCGCCGCAGGCAAAGACGCCCGGCACAACCACGCCGTTGTGTGTGGTGAGCACGTTACCCGTTGTCTCGATGTAGCCCTCCTCATCGAGATCGATCTGGCCGGCAAACATCTTGGCGTTTGGCTCGTGGCCGATGCCCAGAAACAGCCCGTGCGCGTCCAGCTTGCAGGTCTCACCGGTCTTCACGTCGTGAATCATCAACCCGCGCATCTCCTTTTCTTCCACGCCAAGCACTTCCTCAACCACTGTGTTGGTGCGCAGTTCGATATTCGGATGTGCAATGGCACGCTCCAGCATGATCTTCGAGGCGCGGAACGTGTCGCGCCGGTGCAGCACCGTCACCTTGGTCGCAAACCGGGTGAGGAAGAGCGCCTCCTCCATCGCCGAGTCGCCACCGCCCACCACGGCAATCTCTTTGCCGCGGAAAAAGAATCCGTCACAGGTGGCGCAGCTCGAGACGCCGTGACCGATCAGCGCCTGTTCGCTCGGCAACCCCAACCAGCGCGCGCTCGCGCCGGAGGCAACAATCAGCGTGCGCGTCGCCACTTCGCCGATGGATGTCTGCAGACGGATGGGATGCGCGCCGACCTTGACAGTCTGCAGATGTGCAAGCTCAAAGGTCGCGCCGAAGCGCTGCGCCTGCTTCTTCATGTTGTCGATCAGCTCGGGCCCCTGAATGCCCTCTGGCCAGCCCGGAAAGTTCTCGACCAGCGTGGTGATCGAAAGCTGCCCGCCCGGCTCATGCCCTTCAAGAATCAGCGGTTTCAATCCAGCGCGGCCGGTGTAGATGGCCGCCGTAAGCCCGGCGCAGCCGGAGCCAAGAATCACGGTATCGCGTATCTCTGTCATTTGGTTTCCCGTGTTGATTGTAGACGGACGGATTCAGGCGCCCGGCTTTCCAGCGTCTTCCTTTTGCCGCAAAAGCCGGCCACTCGATAGCCACCGTTATATCCCCATACAAATAAGATGACCGACCCCGCCCATCAGACTCTTGCGCCCGGTGCTCGGAAAAGCCGAGCCATACCGCTGGCTACCTCACCGAGGCGAACCTCCAGTCCCTGCGAACCGATCTCGACCTCAATCAAAGACTACTGTTTTGTTTCCGTAGCAGAGGATGCGCCGGTCGAGGTGCCAGCGCACGGCCCGCGAGAGCACCATGCGCTCAAGGTCGCGGCCACGCGCGATCAGATCTTCCACCTGGTCCCGATGCGAGATGCGGGCTACATCCTGTTCGATGATCGGACCGTCGTCCAGCACCTCCGTCACGTAGTGGCTGGTGGCTCCGATCAGCTTGACTCCCCGCGCATGCGCCGCGTGATAAGGCCGCGCACCCGTGAACGCAGGCAGAAACGAGTGATGCACATTGATGATGCTCGCCGGATAGTGCCCCACGAAGGCCGGCGAGAGAATCTGCATATAGCGCGCCAGCACCACCAGCTCCACCTCATGGCGTTTCAGCAGATCGAGCTGGCGAGCTTCGGTCTCGGCTTTTGTGGCAGCGGTCACCAGCATGTGCTCGAAGGGAATGCCGTAGAACTCGGCGAGCTTTTCAACCTCACGGTGATTGGAGACAATGACCGGAATCTCGCAGTCAAGCTCGCCGGTGCGCCAGCGGTGCAAAAGGTCGGCCATGCAGTGCAGATACTGCGAGCAGAAGAGGGCCACGCGCGGACGGCGCGCGCTCGTCGTCAGCTTCCAGTGCATCTCCAGTTCGCGAGCGAGCGGCGTAAAGGCGGCTTCGAAGCCTTCGAGATCAAAGCTGACCTGCCCCTCGGCCTCGCCGGTGAGGGCCCACTCCACGCGCATGAAAAAGAGGCCGAGATCGTGGTCCTGGTGCTGATCGGCGTGCAGAATGTTGGCCCCGCGCTCGTAGAGCAGGCCAGCGACGCGCGCGATCAATCCCTTGCGATCAGGACAATCGATCAGTAAAACCGCTGTATCTTTCATCTTGTTTCCAGATTACAGCGGCACGATCGGGTCAGACGGCGCGTTGGATCGACCTTTAACCCGGCAATTGCCGGTGTTGCGCCTCACGCCGCTGTATCGCCTCTCGCATCTTGCGACGCGTTCAGCTTCTGGCGCAGGTTGCCGGCCAGGTCGGCGACGACGCGCAACCGGTCGGCGATGGGCTGGGGCACCTCGCTCCCGTTGAGCGCCAGCTGGGAATGCAACAGCAGGCCCGCAACCGTAGTTTTCAGTTCCGCCTCGATGGCTGCGGCCGCCGCGCGCCGCGCTAGGGTTTGCTCCCGCTCGCGGCGATGCAGGCCGGCACGAATCTCGCGCACCAGCCGCGCCGCTCCGGAGAGCGCGAAGCTGATCTGCAGCGGAATCGCCAGCCCCGCGTGTTCCCAGATTGCCTCAGCGGCGGCCGGATCGCATTCGGCCAGCGTCTCATCTACCACGACAGCGGCAAACTCGTGGCGGCGCAGCGCGGCCAATGCGGCCTTGCGCCCTTCCGCGATCTCCACTTCCATGCCCAGTTGCGCGCTGACCGCGTCGGCGCAGTTGCGGGCGCCATCAATTCCCGTCACCATGAGAATGCTCATTACACCTCCAGTACAGGTTCATCTCTCTTGCGAGTATGGAAGAATACGATTTGCCCTCGCTGCCCATACGAACAATCGGACTGCGGAAAGCCGGCTGCATAAAGCCCCGTGCAGTTGCAATAGTCTCCCGGGGCTAAAGCCCCGACTCCGTGTGCATCGGTTGCGGCACGGCCAAAGCCGTGCCCTTTCACAGTACGATCCGGACATTCTTTTTCATTTCCAGCCGTTCTTTCTCTGGGAAATAGTCGCGATTTGCTGAAGGCCAGTCCAGGCGCACATAGCGAACAGCTAAAGCTGAGAGCCAGCGGCTGTTTTACTCTTCCCGCAGCGGATCGGCGATGCCGTATTCCTTCAGCTTGCGATAGAGCGTAGTTTTGCCGATGCCGAGAAGCTTAGCGGCTTGCAGCTTGTCTCCATGCAGCGTCCGGATGGCTTCGAGAATTGCGTCGCGCTCCAGCTCAGCCAGCGTCTTCACCTCAGAAGCGGCGCTTCCATCGGTCTCCGCTTTGACGGTGCTGGCACGGCGCGCATCGAGCCCCTGCTGCTGGAGCTGCGTGGGCAGATCGCCGAGGTGCAGGATCGGTCCAGAGGAGAGAGCGCAGGCCCGCTCCACGGAGTTTTCAAGCTCGCGCACGTTGCCCGGCCAGTCATAGCGCATCATCACGCGCAGAGCCTCATCGCTGAGCGTGAACTTACGGCCGTGTTCGCGGCTGATGCGGTCGAGGAAATGAGCCGCCAACAGCGGAATATCTTCGCGGCGGTCGCGCAGCGGCGGCAGGCGCAGGTTCACGACGTTGAGCCGGTAGAAGAGATCTTTGCGGAAGGTGCCTTTTTCCACCATGCCGGCGAGATCACGGTTGGTAGCAGCCACAATGCGCGCCTTTACGGGCACGCGATGCGTGGCGCCCACCGGCCGCACCTCTTTTTCCTGCAGCGCCCGCAGCAGCTTGGCCTGCAGATCGAGAGAGAGCTCGCCGATCTCGTCGAGAAAGACCGTTCCGCCCTCGGCCGAAACCAACAGTCCGTCTTTGGAGCGGTTGGCTCCGGTGAAGGCTCCCTTCACATAGCCGAACAGCTCGCTCTCTACGAGCGTGGGCACCAGCGAACCGCAATCGACGGGCAGAAACGGCTTTTGTGCGTTCGGTCCATAAGCGTGGATGGTGCGCGCCACCAGCTCCTTGCCGGTTCCGCTCTCGCCCAGCACGAGGACCGGATGCGAACTGAGCGCCACCTTGGAGAGAATCCGGTAGAGCTTCTCCATCTCCACCGAGCGGCCGATCATAGCCCCCAAACCCTGCGAGAGCCGGAACCGCTCGCGCAGCTGCCGGGTGGCCGTATCGGTCATATGGCGCTGCGCGGCGCGATCGAGCACGGTCGAGAGCTCGTCGACGGTAAACGGCTTCGTCAGGTAATCCGAGGCGCCGCACCGCATGGCTTCGACCGCGGTATTCACAGAGCCCGACGCCGTCATCACGATCACCGAGACATCGGGGTAGAGCAGCTTCACCTCTGAGACCATCTCCAGCCCCTGGCTTGTTCCTGACGGCAAGTTAACCAGGAGAATGTCGACGGCGCGGCCTCGCAGGAGGCTGCGCGCCTGCGTCAGGTCGCCTGTGTTCTCTACGGCGTAGCCCAGGCTGGCGGCGATCTCCACGCAGGCCGAGCGCACGGCTGCGTCCGCATCCACCACCAAAACATGAAGCCGCACAACCGGCTCCGCAAGTTGAGGAAGGAATTCCATGGCCCTTGTTGGATGGAAGACTGTTTCCAGCATTGTATTCGCCTCCTGCTTGGGTTGGGTGAATTTCCGATGCGGTTCACAAACGCCAAAAATTGCGAGTGCTTGCTTTCAGGCTCAGTGATCGGAAGCGCTCAGGGATGTTCGCGCGGGCAGTTCGATCTCGAAGCGTGCGCCGCCCTGGGCGCGATTCGAGGCCGTGATCGTTCCGCCCGCCGACTCCACAATGGACCGCGTAATCGCCAGCCCCAGACCTCGATGCACAGAAGGCCAGCCTCCGGATGCGTTCTTTGTATGGGTCGAGAATCCGGAGTTGAAGATCTTGTCGAGGACCGCCGGAGCAATTCCTGGCCCGTTGTCTTCAACGGCCAGCACCACCGCGTCTCCGGTTCCGTTTTTGCGGGAGCGCTCGTGCAGGCCGATCTGGATGCGTCCGCCGGAAGGCATCGCTTCCACAGCATTTCTCACCAGGTTGACGAGCACGCGGGTCAGGTCTTCGGCGGTCAGGCGTACGGGGCATGCGCCGCCTTCCGTGTCCACCGTGACGACGATACCCGGTCCGGCAAGGGCGGAAAGCAGGTTGCGATTGGCCAGCAGCTCGGCTGCCAAATTGTGAACCGGCTGAACAAAGGCTGCCTCCCACCGCTGGGCAGGATTGACCAACCGAAGATTCTGCACGCTCCGGAGCGCCGCTGCAGGATCAAGCTCGCCGACGGTTGGCGCGCCTCGGGCAGTGCTTGTTGCAGGTTCGTTTTCGAATCGAGTTTCGCTGTTGCGCTTCCGGTTTTTTCCGGCACCCGGTTTGGACGCCGCGTCACCGCGCACACCCGGCTGTGATCTTTCGGTTCGACGCTGCGATGCGGCGTCGCAGGGTTCTTCGGTGTTTCCATCCGGCGGAACTGCCCGCGCATCGAGAGCGGCCAGCTTTTCCACCAGCCGCCGGCTCGCCGCGGCCACCAGCCGCAACTCGGTGCCGTAGTGCGCGAAGGGCACGGCAAGCACGCCTGGCTCTTCCAGCAGATCGCAATAAAGCCCCAATGCGGTGACCATATTGCGCGCATCGTGCGCAACCTCGGCCAGGCTTTCCCCGTGGCCGTCCAGGTTTGCCAGCATCTGCACCGCTGTTTCGATGGGTTCGCGCGCAGGATTCCCCGAGTTTCCTGCCTGCCTTATCGGCTGCATGATCTTCCTCCCCTTCCGGCTGCCGTTCACCCCGAATGGCATCCGGATGCTCCGCTGATTGACTTCGCAATTGCAGATTTCGCGTCGATTCGGAATCGAAGAGACCAGCCCCCGCCGGACTCTCATCCGTCTTCCCATTCCTGCGTTTGATTCCTGAGTGTTGCTCTCTCTTTTACACGTCGCGTGCCAAAGTAGGATCGATTCTCTAAGTTCCTGATAAAGGAATGGCTTGGTGTCCAATTTTCGGGCACTTCTCCACAATCAGGAGGAATTGGCTTTTCCCAAAATTGCACTGACCGCGGAATAGAATTAGGAATAAGTTGATCTTGGATCAACAGCTTGCGAGGAAAATTCTGTTTTGGGAATGGTTTGGTGCGAATTCCCATCCTGGCACGCGCCGCGCGGCGAATTTGTTCTCCAGATCAGTCCCTTACAATTCCCTCTATGCACACCGCTGCTTCGTTACCGGGCGCCTTCTTTCGTCCCGGTGGCAGAAATCCCTCGCAACTTCGACCTCTCTCGTTCACGCCCGGCTACGTTCAGACGGCGGAAGGTTCTGTTCTGGTCGCGTTCGGCAATACGCGCGTGCTCACCTGCGCCACCATCGAGCAAGGCGTGCCCGGCTGGCTGCGTAACTCCGGACGCGGCTGGGTGACGGCCGAATACTCGATGCTGCCCCGCTCCACCGTGACGCGCACGCCACGCGAGAGTGAACGCGGTAAGATCGGCGGCCGGACCCATGAAATTCAGCGATTGATCGGCCGGAGTTTGCGCTCGGTGGTCGATATGCAGGCGCTCGGCGAGCGCACCGTCATCCTTGACTGCGACGTGATCCAGGCGGATGGCGGCACGCGCACCGCAGCCATCTCCGGCGCGGCCGTAGCGCTGGCGATTGCGCTCAACGGGCTGGTCAAAGCGGGAGTCCTCAAGCAGTCGCCGCTCAAGCAGATGGTTGCCGCCGTCTCGGTAGGCATCGTCAGCGGCACGCCGCTGCTCGACCTCTGCTACGAAGAGGATTCGCAGGCCGATGTGGATATGAACGTGGTGATGACTTCGGATGGCGGCCTGATCGAGACGCAGGCCACCGCGGAGAAGGGTAGCTTTTCGCGCGCAGAGCTGAATGCGCTGATCGATCTGGCGGAGGGTGGGCTGAGAGAGATTTTTGCCGCGCAACGCGAAGTACTCAATCTCTAAAAAACGGCTTTGAGCGCGCACTTCGAGCATCTTTGCATTGGGCTCGTGAATCAGTCCAAAGAAGCCAACTCGCCCGGAGACTGCCCGATGCCCAAAGCCACGCAAGCTGATCACGACGCATCCCTACGCCAGCACCTGCTCGATCTGCTCACCGGCTCGAATGCACACGCCGACTTTGAGGCTGCCGTGAAAGACCTGCCCGCCGATTTGCGCGGCAAACGGCCTAAGGGCGCGGACCACTCACCGTGGGAGTTGCTCGAACATCTGCGCATCGCGCAGTGGGACATCCTCGACTTCTCGCGCAATCCCAAATACGAACAGCAACCCTGGCCGGGCAGCTACTGGCCGTCTTCGCCCACACCTCCCGATGAGAAGGCGTGGGACAAGAGCGTGCGCGCCTTCCGCAAAGACCTGAAAACATTCTGCGATCTCATCGCCGATCCCAATACCGATCTCTACGCCAAGATTCCCCATGGCGACGGCCAGACGATCCTGCGCGAAGCGCTGCTCATCGCCGACCACAATGCGTATCACGTGGGGCAATTGATCCTGGTGCGCAAACTGCTCGGCGCGTGGGAGTGAGAGAACAGTGGTCAGTGATCTCTGGTCTCTGGTAACTGATCACTATTCCCTATTCCCTGGTCTCTGGTAACTGATCACTATTCCCTATTCCCTAGTCCCTGTTCCAACTGTGTTCGCCGCCACAGTTTTTCCTTGCGCCCCTCTGCTACCATAAGGATGATTGCGGCTTTCGCGGCCAGGCTGAACCTCCGTGTGCGCGGGCCGAAACCATTCAGGAAAAAGGAGAAATTGTATGCCTCTCGTATCAATGCGACAGCTCCTCGATGAAGCTGCGAAGGGTGGTTACGGCGTCGGCGCGTTCAATGTGAACGACATGGAGCAGATTCAGGCCATCATGATCGCGGCCAAACAGACCAAGTCGCCGGTCATCGTGCAGGCCAGCCGCGGCGCGCGCGCCTTTGCCGAGGACCTCTACCTCTTCCGCCTTATCGAGGCCGCCGCCGAGCTCAATCCTGAGATTCCGATTGCCATGCACCAGGATCACGGCAACAGCTTTGAGACTTGTAAGAGCGCCATCGCCCTGGGTTACACCAGCGTGATGATGGACGGCTCGCTGAAGGAAGACGGCAAGACGCCCTCGACCTTTGAGGAGAACGTGGAGGTAACCCGTCGCGTGGTGGACTATGCGCACGAGCGCGGCGTGACCGTCGAAGGCGAAATCGGCGTGCTGGGCGGCGTGGAAGATGGCCATGGAGCCGGCGGCTCGGGTCTCGAACACATCACCGATCCCGACCAGGCGGTCGAGTTCGCGGAGCGCACCGGCGTAGATGCGCTGGCCATCGCCATCGGTACCAGCCACGGCGCGTACAAGTTCAACAAGAAGCCGGACGGCTCTGTGCTCAAGATGGACGTGCTCATTGAGATTCACCGCCGCCTGCCGCACACGCACCTTGTGATGCACGGCAGTTCGTCCGTGCCCAAGGATCTGCAGGACATCGTGAACCAGTACGGTGGCAAGCTGAAGCCCACCTGGGGCGTGCCTGTCGAAGAGATTCAGCTCGGCATCCGCAACGGCGTGCGCAAGATCAACGTGGATACCGACAATCGCCTCGCCATCACCGGCGCCATCCGCAAGGTCTTCGCCGAATCACCGGAGAAGTTCGATCCGCGCGATTACCTCAAACCGGCCCGCGAGGCGATGGCCAAGGTTGTGGCGCAGCGCATGACCGAGTTCGGCCAGGCAGGTCACGCAGGCGACTACAAGCCGATCGCGATCGGGCAGATGGCCAAGGGCTACGCGGACGGCTCACTCGATCCCCGTCCTTCCCTCGCCGCACGCTAAGGAACCCGATACTCCATGAGGAAGGCCAGTCCGTAAACGCGGGACTGGCTTTTCTTTTTTTGGCGCCCCTGCCGATCGGTCAGGGAATCAGGTCCGGCATGGAACGCAGGTAACACGTTTGGGTAGCATCCAGCAAGAAAACCCCGGCTATAATTCCCGTAGGTTTAAGCTTCGGTGCGATCGATCCCCTGAAGTTTCCGGCGGGTGAGCTGCTGCCCGCACGCCGTTCGTTGTGTGCGCCCTCAGCCCTCCGCCCCGATCGATCCGCTGCACACACGGCCTACTCCCCCTGCCTCTGAGTTTTACAGCGGGAGTCAACCGCGTAGCCGGAACAACACCGGTGATGAGCTCAGGAGGTATGCCTTGGCAGCTCCAGACGAGACACCAGCGTCAAAAACCGTAACGAGGCCCACCCTGCTTCCGCGGGTTCCCACAGGAAATCCAGGACTGGATGAGGTTCTCTTCGGAGGCCTTCCAAAAGGCAGAACCACTGTATTCAGTGGTGGTCCCGGATGCGGCAAGAGTATTCTGGCGCTCGAATTCCTGGTCCGCGGCGCATTAGCGGGCCAACCCGGAATTCTGGTGCCCTTTGAGGAGCGCGTCGAAGCGGTGCGCGCTAATGCCCTCACCTTGGGCTGGGACTTGGCCGAGCTGGAAAAGCGGAATCTAATCATGCTGGTCGATGCGCACATCGATCACGAGATGATCGTTTCCGGCAGCTTCGATCTGCAGGGATTGCTTTCGATCATCGAGGGTGCAGCGCGATTCATGAAGGCCGAGCGCGTCGTGCTGGACGCGATCGACGTTCTGCTCCGTTATTACAACGATCCAGCGCGCGAGCGCGAACAGTTTTTCTTCCTCAATGATTGGCTGCTCGACCGCGGCCTGACCACGGTTCTTACCGTGAAGCGCAGCGATCTCGGCGCCGCAACCGGCCGTTATGAGTATCTCGACTACCTGGCTGATTGCGTTGTCCATCTCGATCAGCGGGTGAATCAGCAGGTGACCACCCGCCGCTTGCGTGTGGTGAAATATCGCGGCTCCAACTACGGCCGCAACGAATATCCCTATGTGACGGGAGTGGGCGGCATCACCGTGATCCCTATTTCGGGCGCTGAGCTCCGCCATCGCCCTCTGGGCGAGCCGGTGACCAGTGGCCAGCAGCAGATCGACGAGATACTCGGCGGCGGCTTTCCGCGTCACGCGTGCATCCTGATCGCGGGTCCCTCAGGAACCGGGAAGACCACGCTGGTGAGCAACTTTACGCGGGCGGCCTGCGCGCGGGGCGAGAAGGTCCTGTTTGTCGGCTTCGAAGAATCGATAGAGGCCCTCACGAGCGCCATGCTTTCGAGCGGCACCGATCTGCGGCCTGCGATTCAGAGTGGACATTTGCGCCCGCTTACGGCGATGCCCGAGGCGATGGGAATTGAAGAGCATCTGGTGCGTGTTGCAAAAACGATTGACGAGTTCGCACCGGACCACATAATTCTGGACGCCATCTCAGCTGTGCGGCGGATGGGATCGGAACGCGCATCGTTTGAATTTCTGGTCCGGCTGGTGGGAATAGCCCGCGAACATGGCATCACACTCCTCTTGACGAACCAGACCAAAGGCAACGAACAGATGGGCGAGATTGCTGGCGAAGAGGCTTCTTCACTCGTCGACACGATTATTTCGTTGCGCTACATCGAAGTGGGCGGCGAGACAAACCGTCTGATCGGGGTCATCAAGTCGCGGGGCATGCAGCACTCCAATCAGCTGCGTGAGTTTCGCATCACGGCGGATGGCATTAGCCTTGCGAAGATCTACATAGGCGAAGGCGGCGTGTTGACGGGCGCCGCGCGACAGGAGAAAGAGGCGCGCGATGCAGTCGAGCGCCGCCGTTCCGCAGCTGTGATTGAAGCCAAGCGAAGCGAAATCCTGCGTCGCAAGGCAGAACTGGATGCAGAAACCGCCCGGCTGACTGCTGCCGTAGAACAAGCCGAGATCGAGTTAACGCAACTGGAGATCGAGCAGCAAAAGATAACCGAAGCTCAAAGCACGCGCCTTGTTATGCGCGGCGGCGAAGAAGAAGTAGTGGGGTCCGTCCTGGCGGATCTGCGGTGAGGGAGCCGGCATGTCAGCAACGATGGAGAAAAGGACAATGGCACCGAATTCCGAACCAAACGATCGGATTCGCTTGAGGCTGTTTGTCGCCGGAGAAGAGCCCAACTCGCAAACCGCGCGCACGAATCTGGATCACATTTGCCAAACTCATCTTGCCGAGCGCACTGACGTCAAGATTGAGATCGAGATTGTCGACGTGCTCCAGAATTACCGGAAAGCGCTTGAGTCGCGGGTACTGCTTACTCCGGCGCTGCTGGTCGTCTCCGCAGATCACACTGCGCGCGTGACCGGAACCCTGCAGGAACCCGAGCGTGTGCTCGCAGCCATGGGCCTTGCGAACCGCGCTTAGAAGTAGAGCTGTTCCTGCTCTTTCGGCTTCATGGGCGGCATCATGTCGTTAGGCACCGTCACGTTGCGTTCCACTGTATCTTTCGTCTGCATGGCCTGCTGTACGCCGAAGGTCATCGCAATCTCATCGATCTTGTCGAAGTAAAGGACACGCAGATCGGCGAGCTCCTCGCGCAGTTCGACGAGATTTTCTTTGTCCAGATTCTGCGAGGCTTCCCACCTGGCAAGCAGAATGATGGAGAACCGCAGGCTGCAGAGTTCCTGCGTCATGGCGGCAAGATTGATTTCGTGCTTTAAGCGGACGTAAACAGCGGCGGGAACAATCGGGGCCGGCGTGAGAACAGCGGTGGACATAGCTTTTTCCTCCAGGGAGATCTCGTGCGATCAGGCGGGAAAAAGCAGGCTTCACCGTCGCTGCCCGAACCTTTCCTCTTTCGGCGTTCACCGGAGCTCAGCGTCCGAATTGCCTAAGCTCCGGCTGAAAGAGAAATGTGTGAGCAAGCGAACTGAATCACATTCCTCCTGAATTGTGTTCTTAGTTTGTGGCTGAATCCCCGGGCGCGCTGTGAGCTAAATCACTCGATTTCGGCTCAGCCCGGAGGCGGGCGTTGAGGCTTTTTCTATTCCCTGCCCTTTACCCGTCTGGATGCAGGATCTTGCGCTGGCTCACGGACTCGCCATCATCGCGCCGCAGGCTCGCAAAGACCGCCGTGGAGGCGACCGTTAAACCCGCAAGCACCCACAGAGCTTTGTGAATGCCGTGGATCATCTCTGCGGGAGCGGACTACGCGCTGCTGGGAAGAAAGAAGGCCGTCGTCAACCCGGCGACAGCCACGCCAAAGCTGATGGCCATCTGCTGCATCGTGCTGGCGATGGTGCTGGCCGCCGAGGTGTCGTGCTCCTCAATATCCGAGTAGACCAGGGTGTTCATACTCGTGTACTGAAGGGACGTAAATCCGCCGTAGAAGAATGCGAGGATCACGATGTACCACACCGGCGTGTGGGCGCCGATAGTTGAGAACAGCGCCAGCAGTACGCCAATGATGATCGTATTCGAGACCAGCACGCCGCGATAACCAACGGCCGCGAGCAGCCGCTTCATGATGGCCTTCATGCTCATGGCCGCGATGGCCTGCGGCATGATCAACAGGCCCGATTGAATCGGTGTATAACCGAGTCCAGTTTGGTAGAGCAGCGGCAACAGAAACGGCACGCCGCCGATGCCGAGCCGCGTGAACAAGCCTCCGTTCACCGCGGCGCGAAAGGTGCGGAGGCGAAACAGATTCAGTTGCAGCAGCGGAAACCGCAGCCCGCGCGCATGCAGCCAGTAGCCGCACAACAGAGCGCATGACATGATCAACATGCTGCTGATCTCGCGCACGCTCAGCGTGTGCTCGCCGAAGACTTCGAGCACATACGAGAGCAGCGCGATGCCGGATCCAAAGAGAATCAATCCCACCAGATCGAGCGGCGGCGTTTTTTCTTCACGATAATCGGGCAGATGGATATACACCATCACCAGACCGACGATGCCGATGGGAATGTTGAGGAAGAAGATGACGCGCCAGTGCAGATAACCGACGATCAGGCCGCCAGCGATCGGCCCCAGCATCGGCGCGACGAGCGCGGGCACAGCGACGAAGCTCATGATGCGGATGAGTTCCGATTTCGCGAAAGCGCGCACCAGCGTGAGCCGGCCCACCGGCACCATCATGGCGCCGCCCATGCCCTGCAGCACGCGACAGGCTACCAACAGATGAATATTGCTCGAAATGCCGCACAGCAGCGAGCCCAGAGTGAAGATCCCGATGGCCGAGGCGAAGACACGCCGCGTGCCGAACCGGTCCGCCATCCATCCGCTGATGGGAATGAAGACCGCCAGGCTAAGCGTGTAGCTGGCGAGCACCGCTTTCATGCTGAGCGGCGTTACCTGCAGAGCCTCGGAGATCGCCGGCACGGCCGTGTTCAAGATCGTCGTGTCAAGCGACTCCATGAAGAACGCGACTGCAACCAGCCACGGCAGCAGGCGCTTGCTCGCCTCAGAGGGAACGGGTGAGAGAGCCGCTGCGCTTGCTATATCAGATGTGCCCATAGCGAGTGAGATGGAGCGGCCTTGACGCCCCATGGAGCGTTAGGATGCCCAGGCATCCCGGCGTGCTGCACAACGGTAATCGAGATCTGATTCAGGCTACGCTCGCCGAGATTTGCGCAGCAGGCTCGGCCGTTGGTCCAGCTTCTCCCGCCTTCTTGAGCAGCCAGTAATGGAACCCGTCCACAATGGCCATCAGCGCTGCCTGATTCAAATCGCTGCTCACGCCGGCGGTGATCCAGGGTTCGTGTCCATCGGCATGAAAGCTCACCGTGACGCGCACATGCGCGGCGGAATCATGCGCGGAAACGTCGAGCGCCGCGACCGTGAAAGTGCCCAGCCGCATCTCCGCCAGCGCGGGATACCACTTGTCGAGTTCCTTGCGCATGGCCTTGGTCAATGCATCCACCGGGCCCGCGCCTTCTGCACGCGAAGTGGCAACTGTGTTGTCACCAACTGTGAGCGTGATGAAGGCCTGCACGAAGCGGCTGCCGATCTCGTCCGACTCGTCGAAGACGCGCCAGCTCTTCACGCTGAACCAGTTGCGCAGCGTGCCCATCACCTTCATGCATGCGAGACGGAAGGATGTCTCGCTCGCTGTAAAGCCGCCGCCCTCGATCATGGCTTGATTCGCGTCCATGAGGGCTTGCGCCTGCGCAGAGTTGAGCGGAACACCGAGCTGCTCCGAGAGCAGAATGATGTTGGCCCGGCCCGACTGCGCGTTGACGCCAATGATCGGGCTTGCGCCCACACGCGCCGGATCGCACCAGAGATACGCGCCGGGATTTTTGCGTTCGCTCGAACCGTGCATGCCTGCCCAGGTGCCAAAGGCGCCCGCGCCTACGATCGGCGCGCCGTGCGGTGGATCGAGGCCGAAGGCGCCATACGCCGAGTGCGCAAGGCTGGTGAGCCCCTTGAGCGAATCCTGCGAAACGAACTCCGCCTCACTGCGCAGTTGCATGCCGCCAATCACCGTGGTCAGATTCACATTGCCACAGCGCTCGCCGGTTCCGAGCAGCGTTCCCTGCACTTGAACAGCGCCGGCGAGAATAGCTGCGCGTGTATTCGCAATGCCCAGGCCGCGATCGGTGTGTCCGTGAAATCCGAACTGCGCCCCTGGAAAATCACGCACCAGGCCCACGATCACGTCGGTTACTTCTTCCGGACTCGCGCCGCCGTTCGTATCGCACACGACGATGCGGCTTACGTTTTGCCGCACGCATTGCTCCGTCAACTGGCGAAAGTAGGCAAGGCTGCGCTCGGCAAAATCAGGATCGCAGGGATTGCCATTCTCGCGTCGTCCGCAGTTCGCATCCATCGCGTGCTCCAGATCGACGATCACTTCGAGCCCGCGCTGCTGCAGGCAGTCGATCGTCTCCCAGGTCATGCGCAGGTTTTCTTCCGGCGTGGTCTCCAGCGACTTCTGCACGTCGAGCAGTCTCGACTTGACCACAACGACAGCTACCGGTACACGCTTCTTGTGGCGCAAAATGAACTGCACATCGGGCCAATCTTCTACGGTGGCGCCGCGGCCGCGTGTGCGGCCGAAGAGTGCGACCTTCATCGCGCCCGTATCTACGTCGGCCAACGCTTCCGTCAGATCGCTCACAAACTGGTTCGCGCCGGCGAAGCCGATCTCGGCATACCGCACGCCAAAGGCCGCCATCCGCTCGAGCAGCATCACTGCGTTCGGCACGGAGATTTCGAGGTTCGGTTGCTGCAGCCCGTCACGAAGACTGGTGTCAAATAGTTCGACTTTTCTTTGTGCTTGCTGGGTCATTGGGTCCTGCGCTTTTCCGTCTGCATTTCTCGGCTGGGTTCCACCGCCCCTACGGGGCTGGGATAGATCCTATCCGCCGCCCCAGGGTTTCGCTCGCTCCGCTTCGCTTCATCCTGGGCTATTTTCCTTTCCTCCCTACGGGAGGATTTGACCCTGCTTCAGGCTGCGCTCTTTTATTTTCGCATTTTTAGGGATTTGAGGCTTTTGGGGCGGGTCCGTTCCTTTCGCTCCAACTCTTTTCAAATCGCCGGAGCCACAGAAGGTTCGCCCAGCGGAGCGGCGCCTATCTCCTGGTCCTTGTATTGGAGCTGGTAGAGCTTCCAGTAGAGGCCGCGCTGGGCCAGCAGCTCCTGATGCGAGCCCATCTCGCGCAATTGCCCCTTGTGCATCACCAAAATCGTGTCCGCACGTTGTACCGTCGAGAGCCGATGCGCAATCAGCACGCTGGTGCGGCCTTCCACCATGCGCTCCAGGGCCGAACGGATGCGCAGTTCCGTCTCCGTATCCACGCTCGATGTGGCTTCGTCCAGAATCAGGATGTGCGGATTGTAGGCCAGCGCGCGGGCGAAGTTGATGAGCTGCTTCTGCCCGGTCGAGAGCGAGTTGCCGCGCTCGCGCACCGGCTCTTCGAATTGTCTAGGCAGGCCGTCGATGAAGTCCAGCACGTTCACATCGCACGCCGCCTTGCGCATCTCTTCGAGAGTGATCTGATCGTTGCCCAGGCGGATGTTCTCGCCAATTGTGCCGGTGAACAGGAATGGATCCTGCAGCACGACGGCGAAATGCCGGCGCAGAGCATTGAGATCCTGCTCGCGCAGGTCAACACCATCGAGGAGAATCCGGCCCGCGGTCACGTCGTAGAAGCGCATCATCAGGCTGGTCAGTGTGGTTTTGCCCGCGCCGGTATGGCCCACGATGGCGACGGTCTGCCCTGGCTCAATGGTGAACGAGACATCCTTGAGTATCCACTCAACCTCTTCAAGCGCGGCGAGTTTGGCTGCGTCTGGCACGCCCGCGGGGGCTGAGGCCCCGTTTCTACTGCGCGCATTTGCGGCATGACTAAGGTTGGGCCCTGACACTTCTTGCTCTGCGGCGTGGGCCTGCGCAGCGCGGACAACAGCCTTCTGCTCGTCGCTGAGCTTCTGATACGTGAACCACACGTGCTGGAACTCGATCCGGTTCGAGCCATTGCCGGCTACCGGCTTCGCCGGGCTCACAATCTCCGGCGCCGTATCGAGCAGCTTAAAGATGCGCTCGCAGGCAGCCATGGCCGCTTGCAGGATGTTGTACTTGTCGCTCAGATCCTGGATCGGCCGCCAGAACCGCTGCGAGTACTGGATAAACATCGCCAGCACACCGATGGTGACCGAGCCACGCGCCAGCACGCTGAATCCGCCGCGCCACACGACCAGCGCGATGGCGATCGTCGAAAGCAGTTCCACCGCGGGATAGTAAAGTGCGTAGGCAAAGATCGTGTCTTTGAACGCGATCATGTGCTGCTCGTTCACCGCTTCGAAATCCTTGAAAGCTCGCTGTTCGCGGTTGAAGAGCTGCACCACACTCATGCCCGAAATGTGTTCCTGCGTAAAGCTGTTGATGCGCGCGATGGCCGCCCGCACACGCCGGTAGCTTTCGCGCACGTGATTGCGGAAGATGCGCGTCACGATCAGGATCAGCGGCAAAACGGAGAACGCGAGCAGCGCCAGCCACCAGTTGATGGCGAGCATCACGCCGGCCATGATCGTCAGCGTAAAGAAGTCGTTCACGATGGCGAGAATGCCGTCGGTGAACATGTCGTTGACCGCGTCGACATCCGAGGTCAGCCGCGTCACCAGCCGGCCTACCGGATGTGTGTCGAAGAAGGCGACGTGCAGGCGCTGCGTGTGGCGGAAGATGTCGCGGCGCAGATCAAACATGATCTTCTGGCCGGTCCATTGCATTAAATACGTCTGGATAAACTCGAACAAATAGCCGGCCAATAGAGCGACAAGGTAGATCGCCGCCAGCTCGGTGATTCCGGTGTACGCATCGGTGGGCAGCCGGCGGGTGATCCAGTTGGTCGCAGCTCCGGGCTTGCCGGTGAGATAGCGATCGATGCCCACCTTCACGAGATAGGGCCCGGTGACATCGCAGAGCGACTTGATGGTGACTGAAACTGCCGAGATCGTGGCCTGCAGCCAATAGGGGCGCACGTAACGGGCAAGTCTGCGCGCCAGCCGCGCGTCGTAGACCTTGCCGACCGGATCTTCGTCAGGCTTGCGGGCCGGCTCCTGAGAGCCGGATTTGCGCGGCTTGTTTTTCTCGGTATCCGCCATCGGTCGGAGGTGGGCCTTACCTCTTTATTGTACGGGGAAGTCCTCTTCCAGGCAGGCTTCCAGCTGCCTGTTTGTCAGTCCATTGGTATACAGATGGAGCGAACGCAGCGCAGGGTGCAAAAACGTTCGCCTCGAAGGCGATAAATCCTGCAGAAAGCTAGGGCTGCAGGCCGATTGACTTTTTCAGCGGCTCTCGGTCCCAGCGAAGAAACATCCTTGCACCGTCCCGCCGGGACTCCGGAGCTCCTTTGACAACTTCGATCCCCACGCTGAAGCGCGGGGCTAACGAACACTGCGCCTACGGCGCGACTTAGGACATTCTTTTGTAGCCGCCAATCAAGACAAAACAGCCCCAGGGAGTGAGTTCCCTGGGGCTGCTGGCTGGACAGGTCTCTCAGAACGTCAAACGCAGCGTGAGCTGAATCTGGCGTGGCGTCCAATACGACGTGCTTTGGCCGTTCGGGGCGTACGCGATCTCGCCTGTGGTGGTATTGGGATTCTGGTAGCCCTGAATATTCAGGGCATTGAACGCGTCGGCGTTGAAGCGCAGGACGGCGCGTTCGGTGATGGGGAAGACCTTGAACAGCGAGAGGTCAACGTTGTAGTTAAACGGCCCGGGCAGAACGGTTCGTGAGTAAGGGTTATCGCCGAAGTTGCTGGGCGAGGGGGTAAAGGCGATGTTGTTGAAAGTATTCAGGGGACCGACGACGTTCACGTTGTTATTCCCTGCGATCGGGTTGATGGGCGACTCATAAGCCGGACTGGATGTCTGGCCCACAGCGTAACCCGAGGGCAGCCCGCTGATCTTGCCCATTTGCCCCGCCGTCGGAAGGATGAAGCCGTTGAACCACAGCTTCTTCTTCTGGCAAACGCCGACGCAATCGGTCACGGTAACCCCATTCTTGTAGAGCTTGATCGGGTTCGTGGCGCCCCAGTTCGACGCGACGGGCGCAAAGCTTTGGGAGATCACCTGGCCGGCGCCGGCGATCTGCCATCCGCCGACGGCTTCGTCTTCAAGCTTGCTGACGCCACCCAGGAAGCGCTTGCCGCGCCCAAAGGGGAGATCGACGATGCCGTTGAAGGTGATGTGATGCCACGGAATGGCGGTGTCGGGTTTGTACTGCTGCCACCACAGGAGCTTGTGATATTCCTGCCAGGGAAGCGTGCCTGCCGGCGCTGCAGGAGGAAGAGCGGGCGCTGTAATGGTGCCGCCGGCTACAGCAGGTGAATATGTCGTTCCATTGGCGATTGGCAGCACACCCAGGAAGTTGGCAGCCGGGTAAGCTGTTCCATCACGGAAGTAGTTGCCGCCCAGGCGGAAAGACTTGGACCAGACATAGGCGACCTGGTAAGCGATGCCGTGATGGAAGAGGCGCTGATAGTTGATCTGAAGCGCGTTGTCGTTCGACCAGCCGTCCTTCACGTCCCATGTGTTGTTGCCCCATGTCTTGGTGTCGTAGGGACGCGTGGAGATATAGCCGTTGGAAGAGTTCGCGGGCGTGTCATTGGTCATATCCCAGAGGAACTGCTGGGAGGCAGATGCGGTGGTGTTATTGGGATAGAAGTAGTGGTCAAGATTGGTGCCGTGGCTCCAGAGATAGGTGATGCGCAGCGCCGAATTACCCTTGAGTGGCTGCTCAATGGTGAAGTTGAGTTGCGTGACAAAGTCCGGAGGCATGGATTGTGAGTTATTCCACAACGCAACACCGGGCGTGATCGCGTTGGTGCTGGTGCTGTTCACATTGTTGGTGCTGTTGGCCCCCATAATCGGCAGGAATGGACTCATGGTGGTGCCGGACTGGATCCATGCCGAGGTTCCGTTTTGTGGATAGCGCAATTGCGCGTTGGCAACGCCGTCGGTCTGGTTCGCGTTATTGAAGTTCTGGGAATAACTCGCAACTAGTGGATTGTTCTGAATGGCGTTCTTGATGAAACTGCGAGTCGGCATGGGATAGATGTAACGGCCGTATGCGCCGCGGATCACCGTGCCCCATTTGCCGCCCGCGGGCAGCCAGGCAACGCCGACGCGTGGACTGAAGTTGAGCGGGTAGTTCCGCATCAGGGTGGAGGGCCAGCCGGCGTCCTGCGCCGTTTCATATCCCGCGCCAATATTCATCATGTTGGTGATGATGGCCTGTGTGGTGTAGCCCTCCTGAATAAGCTGCGACGGAGGCACCTGCAGAACCACTTTGTCGTTCTTGTAGTCGAAGCTGTTGTAGAGTCCGTTCTTGGTCCAGGTTGCCGGGTGATCTTCCCAGCGCAGGCCCAGATTGGCGGTAAAGTTCCGCGTGATGTGCCAGTTGTCCTGAAAGTAGGCGTCGATCTCCATGTCATGGAAGTGGGCGTAGGGCGGTTCCTGTGTGACCGAGTACTGCCAGACGTTGCCCAGAAATGCATCGGGATCATCGCCGCCGCTGTTGGCAGCGGGCGAAGTCGATGCACCTCCGTTGGAGATCGCCGTGCCGAGGCCGTCAAACTGGATCGAGTCGGCTGATTCGTCGGGTAGCCAGCCAAAGCGCTCGTGACGATAGCGCCCGCCGAAGAACATCTGGTGCTTGCCTCGAGTCAAGCTGAGGTTCTCATCGATGTTTGAGACGATCTGGCTGATGCCGTAGATGAACTGGGTTCCGCCATAGCCCCAGTTTTGATTCAGGAGCTGACCGGAGCCAAAGGACGGAAAGCCCGGCTCACCGAAATTGTTCGGCGTACCGAGAATCTTTTCGAGATCGGCAAAGGGCGTGCCACCGGCGAAGTTGTGCTGGGCCAGCCATTGCTGACTGACGATGGTTTCAGAAAAGAAGGTGGGTGAGAAGACGTGCGTGTAGCCGAGGGCTCCCGCGAACTGGGATGACGGGTTGATAGCTACTCCGGTCGCTTGCGCAGGAAGGCCGTCGGCAGCGAGCGTCGTCGGATTGTTGAGGTTGGCGTTGGTGTAGTTGCGCAGTGAAATGCTGGTGAGCTTGTTGCTGGTATAGCGCAGATACGCGCGGTTGCTCTCGTTGAATTCGTGGTCAAGCCGGAAGGTAATGGTGGGCACCACGTTGAAGGTGGGGTTTACGGCCGACAAGTTGCCGTTGGAGATGACGCCACCGCTGTTGGTGGCCAGCATCGGGTTATTGGTGTTCTGGGCCTTCGGCGTAATGTCGAAGATCATCTTCATGGTCGGCGACAGCCGGCTGATAGGAATCTGATTGTTAGCAAAAGGCGTGCGACAGTAGGCGTTGGCTACGCCGGTGCCATTGCAATTGGGATCATTGCGGGTGGTCGCCGGATCATAGATGGTTTGCGGAACGCCGGCGCTGTTGGTGTACCAGCTAAAGTCGCCCTGACGCTCCTGATCGTTAGGCACGTCGACGATTTCGTTGGAGGGGTTGGCCAGCGAGTAGCGCTCATACGCGAAGAACCAGAAGCTCTTGTCTCTGCCGTGATAAACGTGCGGCAGGACGATGGGGCCACCAGCGGAGGCGCCGAACTCGTTGCGCACCAGGTGAGGCGCGGAGTAGATAGAAGGATTGTTGCGGTTCTTGGCGATGCCGATGGCGTTGTTGCGCGCAGTTTCAAAAGCTGAGCCGTGGAGCTGGTTGGTGCCCGACTTGGTGGTGATGATGGCCGTGCCGGGCTCCGAGTATTGGGCGCTGGTGTTAGTGGTCTCTACACGCACTTCCTGGACTGCGTCGGGATCTGGCGCCTGCGTCTGCGCGAGATTCATACCGCCGAATTGACGATTGGAGAGCGGCACGCCATCGGCGACATACTCGAGCGCCTCGCCCATCAATCCGTTGGCGCGCTGCCCATTGCTTTCGAGACCGGGCGTCGTTTCACCGGCCAGCGTGATCAGCGTGCGGCCGTTCATGGGGAGCTGGTTGATGCGGCTGTTCTCCAGTGTGGCGGTGATGGTTCCGTTGTCCGTGGTGGTCAACTGCACGGTCTCCGCCGCAACTTCAACCTGCTGCGTGACCGCCCCGGCGGTCATGGTGGCGTTGATCACCGCGTTCTGCGCCACCAGCAGTTCAATCGAGGTTTTGTAGGTCTGCATGCCCTGCACGGTGATGGTGACGGTATAGGTGCCGGTGAACAGGCCTGGCACCTGGTAGAAGCCGACCGAGTTCGTTTTGGCATCGGCGGCTCCATTCGTGCTCTGGTTGACGACGTGGATCGAGGCATTGGGAATCAGGGCGCCTGTCGAATCGGTAACGGTGCCCTGGATGGATCCGGCGCCGCTCTGCGCCCGGGCGGGTGAGCCGATTAAGATCACGGCGAGGATCGCCGCCAGGACTGCGAATGCAGGATTTTGCAAGAGAAAACTATGCGTCGAACGGCTGACTAACGTTTTCATTCGAATGGTCACTCCTCACAAGATCAGGTGAGCATGGGAAACCCATGCGATCTGTTTTTGCGGAGCTCCAATCGTCGAATACGGGGCCCTCAGAACGACGACGTGCATTGGAGCGCCAAGATACGTCTCCCGGAATGTTCTCCGAGAGGTTTTTTTTTGCGCATCTTCGAACAAAAGCGATCTGAGAGCAGAGAAGGAGCCGTGATCTCTGGGGTGTTCACGTGTAAAGTCCGCGCCTGGTCCCAGAGAGGCCCAAGAGTAGAGCCATCTCGAAATGGCTGTCAAGCGCAAAAAATGCAGAGGAGCCGCGGTCCAGGACCACATTGCGCGGGGAGCAGCAACCCTCGTTTAGCTGCGAGGAGAGCGCCGAGACATCCCTGCTGCCTACGACCGCGGGGCGGAATCTTCGGGCTTAGCGCCGGAATTTGGAGCGGGTGAAGATGGCGGCTGCGATTTCGGCGCAGGACGGGAGACGCCCATAGTCAGCAGTACGTAGCCTAATCCTTTGCGCAGCCAGTCGACGACGCTCATGATGTCTCTTTCCCTGCCTTTCTTACTTTGCGAGGGGAGCCGGTGCGGCTGAAGCCGCGGGCGAGGAGGCTTGTGGGTGGAGCAGATCCAGCGCAGCCGGCGGCAGCGGCTTGTTGGCGTCTGCGAGCAACAGAGCCACTTGCCACATCTGCGTGGTCGAGAGCACCTTATCGTAGGCAGGCATTCCGGTGAGCCGGATACCGTTAGCGATCTTCCAGTAGGTCTCGCCGGGCGGGTCATCGCTTACGCCAACTACGTCGCCGTTGTGGTGTCTTTCCCACAGCGGCGGGGCCGCGGGAAACATGTGCCGGCCAAAGCTGGAGGGGTGGCCATGGTATCCATGGCAGGCGGCGCATTGATCGCGGTAGATGCCGGCTCCGGCGACGAGGTTCTCTTCGCTGTCCTGAATGGGTGCGGCGCTGGGCATCTCGCGATGGATGCGGGCTTCGAGTGGGACGCTGGTGATCAGCTTCTCCTTGGGCAGAGGCGGATCGGCGACAGCTACCGGCGGATGGCCGAAGCGAAACCAGCCGAGCGCCACTACGGGCGCGAGCAGAAGGCCGAGCACGATTCCGAAAAGAAGACGAACCATAGCGGAACTGACCTCCGGAATACACCTCATGCTACCAGCCAGTGGCGAGCGGAGATGAAACAACCGTCATTTCATAAACAATGAAACAAATTCACTGGACATTTTTTCAGGATTCTGAAACGGTTTGGCCAGAGTTTCCACATACCATCAGCCGTGCCCATCTTGCACGTTCAAGGCGCACGACGATCTTGTGTACGAAAGGAAGTCGTCATGGCAGATCATTCAGGCATGAAGCTGGGCCGTAAGGCCATCAAGACCGACAGCCGCACGCTCGCGTTGGCGAGCTATCTCACGCCCAGTCTTCCGCCTCCGCCCGCGAAAGCGGACTGGACGAAAGGAATCACGTCCTGGGGCATGATGCTCAACAACAATCTAGGCGATTGCACCATCGCAGGCGTGGCCCACGCCATCCAGGTATGGACCGCGAACAACGGTGGCATCGTTACGGTGCCCGATAACACCGTGCAAAAATACTACGAACAATGGGATGGGTATGTCCCCGGCAATCCGAGCACGGATAATGGCGGCGTGGAGCTGGACGTTTTAAACGACTGGAAGAAGAACGGATTCGCCGGTCACCCGCTGATGGCCTTCGCCGATCCCAAGCCCTCGGACCTGGTCACCATCCGCCAAGCGATCAATCTGTTTGGCGGCGTCTATATTGGGCTGGGCCTGCCCATTACCGCGCAGACGCAGGATGTGTGGGACGTTGTTCCCAATGGCGGCGCCAAGGCCAAGCCGCGCAGCTGGGGAGGACACTGCGTCTTTGTCCCCAAGTACGACCAGAAGACCTTCACCTGCATCACCTGGGGCCAATTGAAGACCATGACCGTCGCTTTCTGGAATAAATACTGCGACGAGGCGCATGCGCTTCTCAGCCAGCAGTGGATTTCGGCGAAGGGCTCGCCCGGCGGCTTCAACCTGGCGCAGCTGCAGGCCGATCTCAAGGCGATTGTCTAGATCCGGTCTCATCAACAGAGCTCGTCAACCAGGCTCTTCGACCGAGATCATCAACACGCCAACAGGCAGCGCCGGCAAGCGTGGGATCCGCTTCATTGTCGGGTCCCGTGCTGTGCCATAGACCGCCTGGGCATTTATGAGACCGGTTGTGGGCTTTCCTCCGTACCGATTCGCTCCGCAGCGCGTCCAAGGCAACACTGGGGCATCGCAGGCTTGCGCACAAAGGTCCCCCTGAGATGGTTTAATACCAATTGGGGAGCACTCCATCGAGCCGTAGTGTGCTCGCAGCGTGTTTCCGCACTCCCGTGGAGGAATCCCGATCACGATGGTTTCTTTTCGCCGTTTTTTCCTGGCGCTGGCACTCGCAGGCGCGCCTGTTGTCCTGGCCCAGAGTTCGAGCAGCAGCAATTCCCCGGCACCCACAACAAACCAGGACTCCTCAGCACAGGATCAACCGGCACAGGCTGGCCAGTCGGCCCAGGAGACACCGCAGCAGGCCAGCGTGCAGGCACGCATACGCTTGCGCCGCCAGCAGCGCCGCGCGACGGCGATCCACGACACGTACGACCATCGCTTTGAGTCGTTTGCCGGGATGGCCTATCTGCGATTTTCGCCGGGCGCCACTTTGCAGCGCACCACCTTTTACGGATGGGACACGGGCCTGACCCGCTTTTACAGCGAGCGGCTGGGCGTGACCTTCGATGCGCGCGGATACTACGGCATCGCGTATACGGGCTTCATTCCGGGCATCACCAACGCCAGCAACACGCGCCCGAAGATCAGCGAGTACAACCTCCTGCTGGGGCCGACCTACCGCTTCTACATCCAGCCCAAATACTCCATCTCAGGACGGGTGATGGGCGGCCTCGCGCTCGGCAACTTCTCCGGGGATACGAACGGCATCGGTTCCACCACCTTCCACATCTGGCCGGACGCGAATACCTACGCTATTGCCGGCAGCGTGGTAGGCCAGTACAACCTGACTCCTGGTGTCAGCTTCCGGCTGTCGGGAGAAGATCTGGCGACCGGCTTCGGCTCGACGGTGCAGAACAGCTTCGGGTTCACCGGCGGCTTTGTCTACCGGTTCGGCAAACAGTAGCCAGGTGCGGCGATCTCCTCATTCAAAATTTAGACGGTTCAGAAGCTGTGCCTATCCCGGCAATTCTTAAGCCATGAGACTTCTGAGTCGCCGGTAACGGGCTGCGCCCGGGTTTGGATGTCGACGAGTGCCTTGGCGATTTCCCACTCATCGACGAAACCGCGGCAAGTAATCGGCAAAGACCACATGGCCGAAGCGCAGGTTCTACATCCACAGGAAACCGGGCTTTGACTGAAAGTGTCAATCTGGTGCATTACTATGTAGTATGCTGCTCATGATGGATCTCGTTACACGGTGCCACCATCGTAAGCTGCACGACCGGCGACGAGGAGAGGCGATGCGCAGACATTTGTGGCTTTCGTTGATAGCCAGCCTAATCGTTCAAGGTGCGATGGGTCAGGCCGCTGACGGCGCAGCGGTGCTTCGCGAGAAGGCAGTCGAGGAAAATCTCCACTACTTGGCCGCGATCAAAGGTCGTCCAGATCCTGGCATGTCGTTGTTGGATCAGATGTCCCGTCTGCATGTGCCTGGCGTCAGTATCGCGGTGATTCACGAGAAGCGAATCGATTGGAGTAAGGGCTATGGTGTGACGCGCCTGGGTGGACCGGCTGTTTCTGCGTCGACCCTATTTAGCGCGGCGTCCATGAGCAAGCCGGTAACCGCCATGGCAGTTCTTCGGCTGGTGCAGGAAGGCAAGATCGATCTGGACGTAGATGTGAACGTCTATCTGAAGAGTTGGAAGATTCCGGCCAATGAATACACGAAGAACCATGCCGTAACTGTGCGGGAGTTGTTAAGCCATACTTCGGGAATCGGAACACATAACGGCATGATCTACGATCCGGATAAGGGAGTGCCGTCGATGCTTGACATATTGGACGGAAAGAGCCCAGCAACAACACCGCCAGTTCGCGTGGAATCAGAGCCAGGAACGAAGTATGCGTACGCAAACGGGGGTTACCTGATCCTCGAACTCTTGATCACCGAGCTTACGGGTAAACCTTTCGCAGAAGCTATGAAAGAGTTGGTGCTGGCGCCGATTGGAATGAGTCAGAGCACGTTTGAGGCACCGTTGTCTCCCGCGAAAGCGGAAACCGCAGCAACTGCTTACGAGGAGAATGGGACGACCGGATACGCAGCTGCACATATCGTCGAGCCAAACGCGGCGGCGGGTGGATTGTGGACCACAGCGACCGACTATGCAAAGTTTGTGATCGAGTTGCAGAAGGAGTACACGGGAGAATCTCACCGTGTGCTCAATCAGAAGGTGGCGCGGATGATGGTGACGGCGGGCATGGGGCCATCGGAGAGCATCCGGTGGGGATTGGGCGTGCGCGTTAAAGGAACCCCACCGCATATTTACTTCGAACATGGCGGGTCCGCAGTCTATCAATGCGACATGGTTGGATATCCATCAGGAGACGGAGTAGTCGTGCTGACCAACGGTGGTGGGGGTGGCCAGCTCTCTGACCAGATCGTCCGCAGTGTAGCGCAAGCGTACGGTTGGCCTGATTTTCAGCCGGTTGAGCATACCGTGGTGCAGGTCGATCCGTCGAAATTCGACCGCTATGTGGGCACCTACGACTTCATCAAAGTCACTCACGATGGAAACCATTTGATGGCGGAGATCCCGCTCGGATCAAAGGCGCAGGAGTTATTTCCAGAGTCCGACACACAATATTTCCTTCGCGATGCACCAACGCGTGTCATCTTCGACGTAAATTCAGATGGACGCGTGACAGGGCTGGAGTTCATCACCACCTATGTTCATTGGCACAGAGAGAAGAACCCGTAGACGCCTCTGATCGAACAGCCGGCACCCTCGCAAGCCCGTTGCAACACGGATGGACTCAGGTTGCTGCTAACAGGCCGTAGCACTCACTGAAAGAATTATGACTGGTCGGGACCAGAATCTCGTATTACCACCGGAACCAAGACTGAACCTGGGACATAAGCTGCACGTTTTGCGGTCGCCGGACGCTGGTCTAGTGTTCAAACGTTTATTGTTTTCTAACTTAGAACTAAACTTAGACGGTCTGGAGTTGTGCCCGTCTCCGGCAATTCGGCTAAGTTATGAAATGTGAATTTCTGCGTTGCCCCAGCAAGTTCTTCATTCCGTTCGCAAGGCTCGCATGGGATCTGTCGATGCGGCTCGAACAGCCGGAATGAGCGCCGCGACGGCAACGCAGAGGCCGAGCAAGGCAGTTGCGCCCACAAATGCCAGCGGGTCATTGCTGCTGATCTCGTAGAGCAGATGCTTCATCATGCGCGAAGCAAACAAGGCAGCAGGAATTCCGATCGCAAGGCCGGCCAAAAACTGCAGCAGCGCGTTCCGGAGCATCAGGGAGGCGATCATGGAGCGCGAGGCTCCCAGTGCCATGCGAACGCCAATCTCTGTTGTGCGGCGCGCCGCGTAATACGACATCACTCCGTAAAGCCCCACAGAAGCAAGAAGCAACGCGAGAATCCCAAACGCTTCTGTGAGCCGGGCGAGCAGCCTGTCCTGATTAAAGTTCCCCGCGACTACGTCCGGGTAGGCCGTGACGCGCGCCAGCGGAATATTCGGGTCAATGTTGGCCAAGGTGGATCGAACCAGCTGTTCCAGATTCTTTTGCTCGCGATTGAACTGCAACACCATCCGGTTCAAGTAGAGAGAACTCGTTTCGCCGGCCTGCAAATCCGGAGTTTTATAGCCCATATATTGCTGGCCAAGCGGACGCAAAAAGAGCGGCTTCACGTCTGCACGCGCATTGCCCAGCTTGAAATCGGCAAAGACACCCACGATCTGGAACGCGCCCGAATATTCCGGCCCATTCACCCCAAATCGCTGTCCGATCGGATCCTGGTTCGGAAAGAATCGCTTCACAAAGGCCTGGTTGACCATCACAACTTGTAAGGCGCCGCCTTCATCATCCCGCGAGAATCCGCGCCCGCGAAGAACCGGCACGCCGACAGAATCGAGAAAACCGGCACTCACTCGATCCCAGTCAGAAAAGCATTTATCCTTCGGCCCCGGAGCCGGATGTCCCTGGACAATGACGCACGATCCCCATTCATTCCCTTCAAGGGGAAGATAGCGCGCCAAACTGACGCGCGTGACCTCCGGGATCGCCGAAAAGCGGTCTTCGATCTCGCGATAGACGGCGTTGAGCCGATCGGTCGTGTAACCGGGGCCATTCAGATCGATCTGCACCGTATATCGATCCGCTGTCTCCACGCCGATCTGCTGATGCTCCAGATTGTAGAGCGATCGAGTCGCAAGAAACGCGCTCGCCAAAAGAACCATCGAGAGCGCAACCTGAAAGATGAGCAGCAGCCGCTGGGGAATGGATGCATGATCGCGCGATGTGCTGTTTTTAGTACGCGCCGCATCTGCAGGCTGAGCATTTGACGATACCCACGCCGGCGCCGCCGCAAACAGCAGGCCCGTCAAAATCGATATGCCGAAGGCAAATGCCAGCTCGATCCATGAGGGACGGGCTGAAACCGGCATATTGGGCGCGAGTGGAAACGCCAATGCCAGCATTGCCCGTGATCCGAGAAATGCAACGGCCAATCCCACTGCTCCGCCGATCGTGCTGAGAATCAGGCTTTCTGTCACAATCTGCCGAATGATTCGTCCGCGCGTCGCGCCTAATCCGATCCGGACTGCGATTTCCTGCCGCTGAGCCATACTTCGCGCCAGCATCAGGTTGGCGATATTCGCACATGCGATCAACAAAACCACACTTGACAGGAACATCAGCATCCGCAGCCCTGTGCCGGTTTGCTGTTGAATCTTCTGGATTCCACCGCCTGCCCGCGAGAGCACTACGTGTTGTTTGGGAATCTCCGCTGCGCCGCCACGAGCGGTAAATGCTGAGCGCGTGCCCATCCATTGCCGCACCACGATCGAGAGCTTGCTTTGCAATGAACCTAGGTTGACGCCAGGCCGCACCCGGCCTATGGCATATAGCCAGGCCGTGTCAGGTTGCAGCAATGATGAATTCGAACCTTCCATGACGGGCTCGCTCGCCAGCGGCAGCCACATATCAGGTGGAAAAGGTGAAATGCGATCGCCGTAGAATCCAGACGGCGCAATGCCCACCACAACAAACGCCTGCTGATTCAGGTGAAGAGTCGATCCAACCACGTTCGGACTGCCGCCAAACTTGCTTTGCCACGCGGAATAGCTCAGCACAACCACCGGCGCGGCGCCTGTCTTATCGTCGCTTGGCGAAAGCGGACGCCCGGCAAGGGCGTTCACGCCGAGCATCGTGAAGTAATTGCCGGAGACATACTCTGTGCGCATGCCTCGTGCCGGAGCTGAGCCCCACCGCACGCTGAAACCGCCATTACCTGCTTGCACGGCAGCCAATTGCTCGAACTCCGCAGACGCCTGCTGAAAGCGAAGATAGAGATCGTAGGAGAAGAGGTCGACATCCCCATCGTCGCTCTCGAACCCGTTGTAATAACAGCAATGTGTCTGATCGCCAATCCGATAAAGGCTTGCCGGGTCTGCCACCGGCAGCGAACTCAGCAAAATACCCTTCACCATCGAGAAGATAGACGTGTTCACGCCCAGGCCGAGCGCCAGTGTCAGGACGACAATGCTGAAGAATCCTGGAGACTTGCGCAGCCTGCGCAGTCCGTAACGAATATCCTGCACAGTGGATTCGAGCCAAAGAGTTCCGCGGCGTTCGCGGCAAGCCTCTTTGATCTGCTCGGTGCCGCCAAAGGCAATGCGCGTGAGACGGCGAGCTTCATTCTCCGGAATGCCGGAGCGGACCTTATCGGCGACCTGGGATTCAAAGTGGAAGCGCAGCTCTTTATCCAGCTCGGCTTCCATTTGTTTGCGGGTGAAAAGCCTGTGCAACCAGCTCATCAGACCTCCTCCAGAGTTCCTTTGAGAATGAGCCCGACTACGTCGGTGAGGCGTGCCCAGCTTTCGGTTTCGGCCTTCAGATGGGTTCGGCCTTTGGCGGTCAGCTCATAGAACTTTGCTTCGCGGCCCGTTTCAGAGGGCTTCCAGCGCGAGGCAAGAAACTTCTTGTATTCGAGGCGATGGAGGGCCGGATAGAGGGAGCCCTGCTGGACCTGCAGTGCGTCGCGCGACATCTGCTGGATGCGCTGCGCAATGGCGTAGCCGTGAATCGGCCCAAGTGCAACCACCCTCATGATGAGGAGATCGAGGGTGCCCTGTGGGAGATCGAATTTGTCGTCTTTGTCGCCGGCCTTCTTCATACCTTGTGCTTCTACCTATACACGCGAACATGTAGAAGGTCAAGGCATTCCTCGCGACGCCTCTGAAATCTCGGCAGTCTGAATCGACCTCTTCGTTTGCTTACTCGGCGCGGAGAGAATCGATCGGGTTCACTCTGGCCGCACGCAGCGATGGGATGAGGCTGGCGACCGCTGTCACCAGGGCAAGCATTGCCGCTGCGCAGGCGAGGGTGGCCGGATCACGCGGCTTCAATCCAAACAGGAGCGCGCCAGCGGCGCTGGCAGCAGCCAGAGCGAGGCCAGCGCCGAGCACGAGACCAGCCGCCAGCAGCATTGCGGCCTTGCCGAGAATCATGGCGATGATGCTGGTGCGTTGCGCGCCGAGAGCCATACGAATGCCAATCTCGGTCGTCCGCTCGGTCACTGTGTAGGACATCACGCCATAAAGTCCGGTCATCGTAAGCACAACAGCGAGTACGCCGAAGAATGCCGAGAGCCTGGCGAGCAGCCGTTCGGCGAGCAGGGATTGCTGAATCTGGTCTTGCAGCCCTTCGAAGTCAAAGCTGATTCCGGAACTCACGTTGTGCAAGGTCTGGCGGATCGCCTGCTCCTCCGCGTTCATGCTCAGCCTGGATCGGACCAGCACCTTCATGGCGTTCTCTGCATCTTTGTCCTGCGTCAACGCAAGATAGGCGATGGGTGCGGCCGGGCGGCGGATGTTGCTGTATTTCGTATCCTTCACCAGGCCGACGATCAGGTTCAGCTGCTGAGGAGTCGTCGGAGTGGCTTCCCGCCAGAAGCGCGCTCCAATCGGGTTTGCGCCGAGCCCCAGTTTTTGGGCGAATGCTTCGTTGACGACAGCCACACGGGGAGATTGGAGGGTATCGTCGTTATTAAAATCGCGCCCGGCAACCATTGGAATGTGCAGCGTGTTGAAATAATCTGCGCTGACGGCGCTGAAGTTCGAATCCTGCCGCTGCGTTGAGTCATGACCATCGATCCACACTGCGTTACCCCAGCCTTCCCCGGCCAGCGGCACGACGTTGGTATTGGCTGCTGCGTCGATACCGGGAATGGTGCGCAGGCGATCGAGTACCTGGCGCTGAAATGCAGCACGCCCATCGACGGAGATTTTGAGACGCGTGAAATCCAATCTCGCGATCAGCACGCCCTTCGCCTCGAAGCCCGGATCGTCGACGAGCCGGTTGCGCAGACTCTGAGTGAACAGCAGCGCACAGAAGAGCAACACCAGGGAGAGAGCGACCTGCGAAATGACCAGCGCACCACGAAACCCCATCCGTCCGCGGCTCGCCGTCATGCCGTGGCTTCCAGCCTTCATCACCGCACCCGGAGGCGTGCGGGAAGCGCGCAAGGCCGCCGCCAAACCAAAGAGCAAACAGGTGAGCAATGAGATCCCCAGCAGAAAAACAAAGAGGCGCCAGTCGAGCTTGAAATCGAGAGAGGTGGAATTGTCTCGTGTATTGAGATAAGCCACCAAGCCACGGCTTAAGGCCTGAGCCAGCACTGCGCCTACGAGAGCCCCTGCAATCGACAGGAGCAGACTCTCTCCCAGCACCAACCGGATGAGCCGCCATCGTCCTGCGCCGATGGCTAGCCGCACGGCCATATCACGCTCCCGCGCGCTGGTTCGCGCCAGCATCAGGCTCGCGAGGTTGGCGCATGTGATCAGCAGTACCAGACCAGCGATTCCGAGCAAAAATCGTAGAGGATGGGAATACTTCTCGCGCAGCATGGATACGCCTGCCGGCGATGGTTCGGCGGTGAGCTTCATCGCGAGATAATCCTTCACGCTCTCCGCGGGATAATCTGCGCGGAGCGTCGACGCAAACACGCCGGGCGAAGCCGCTTCAAGGTGTGCTGCCACCTGCTGGATCGTCCATGCAGAATCGAGCCTGCCGATGACCGAAAGCCACCAGTGGGTACTCGAATTCAGCAGGTTTCTCGTTTCAAGGTAGGGTTGCGCGCAGATCGGGACGGCCACATCAAAATTGCTCCCAACCGCCACCCCGAAGAAATTCGCCGGCGTAATTCCGATGACCTCAATGAATTTGTCGTTGAGCTTGAGCTTTTGGCCCAGCGCCGGGCGGCCACCGAATTCCTGCTGCCAGAAGCCGTAGCTGATGACTGCGCCTGGAAGTCCACAGCCGGGCCTGTCGTCCTGGGCCGTAAAGACTCGACCGGCAATCGGCCTGACCCCCAACACCCGGAAGAACTCGCCGCTGACATAGAGGCCATTCACAAAATGCGCGTCGCCGCCTGAATCGCGGGAGAAGCCGACATTCCGCCACGCCGCCACGCCGGAGAAGCCCTGATGATCCGAGCGCAGCCTTTCCCAGATCAGATTGGTTACCGGCGGATAGGCGCTGGAAAAGCTTCCGCGAGCTTTGTCCGTATTGACGACGCGCACCTGCGCCAACTCCTGCGGGTTCTGCACCGGCAGCGACTGCAACAAGACCGCATCGAGAAGCTCAAAGAGAGCCGTATTGGCGCCGATACCCAGCGCAAGCGTTGCGACCACTACAACGGAAAAGCCAGGACTCTTGATGAAAATACGCAGAGCACTCCGCGCATCCTGCCAGAGACTCTGGAGGCCGAGTGCTGAATCCTCCGCCGAGACGCGTTCGCGCATGACTGTGGGATTCCCGAAGCGCCTGCGTGCATCGCGCTCCGCCTCCTCGCGGCTCATACCCTGGGCCATGTTGTCGTCGACGCACATGGCCATGTGCTCCTGCAGCTCAGCGTCGATCTCGCTCCCAAGACGCCCGCGTCTTCCCAATGAAAGGATTCTTCGCAACAGCGCCATCGTTCACCTCATGCAAAACGCAAAACCGCGTCCACGCCTTTGACCACTTGCGCCCAGTTCTTTTCTCGGCTGGCCAACTGCTCGCGGCCTGCGCGCGTGAGCGCGTACCACTTGGCCTTGCGTCCATAATCGGTAACCGCCCAATTGGCCCTTACCCAGCCGTTCTGCTCCATGCGGTGCAGCGCGGGGTACAACGAGCCCTCTTCCACGATGAGAAGTTCATCGCTCACGCGCCGAATGTGCATCGTGATTCCGTAGCCGTGCATGGAATCTAGCTGGGAAAGAGTCTTGAGGATCAGGAGATCGAGCGCGCCCTGCAGGTCATTCTTTGCCATAGAGCCTTACCCTAGTTATCAAGGGTAAGAAGAAGTTAGTGCAGGTCTACCCTAGATGTCAAGGGAGAGAGCGCGGTTCAGCAACTCGAATTGCGATTGCTGGCCCAGTTCATTGAAGGGCTCGCGGCTGATTGGGCGGCAACTCGGAAGTTGAGACTAGAGTCCTGTATCAGCCTGCAAGCTGGCAATTGCGTGACAGCTACAAGTTCTGGACATAATAGCCAAAATCATCCTATTCGGTGCGCAATGCCCGCATCGGATCGAGGCGCGAAGCGAACCAGGCAGGAGCGAGACACGCGGCAAGTGCCACGAGCAAAAGCAATCCGGAGACAGCAGCAAAGACGATGGGATCGAGCGTCGCCGTCTGATAGAGCATGCTGCGGATGAGGCGTACGACACCTGCGCTTGCCGGCAGTCCGATCAGGAGTCCAACGAGCGCCGGCTTCAGGCCATCGAACAACAAAAGACGGAGTAGCGCCTTGCGCTGCGCACCGAGCGCGAGGCGGATACCGAACTCGACAGTCCGCTGGGCAACCAGATACGCCAGTACGCCATAAAGTCCCGCAGCAGCAAGAACCAGTGCGATGATTGCGAAGGCCAGAACCAGGATCGAATCGAATTCCGAGTCGACCGTGCTCTTGCCGACTGCTTCTCGCAGCGTCATCACATTCGTGACCGGCAAATCCTGATCAAGTTGGGCTACCACCTTTTGAATGGGAACCGCCAGCGATTCGACGTCATGTGCAGCACGGACTACGATGGTGGCGAAGCCGTATCCGTTTCCGTAGATCGGCCAATACAAGGTGGGATTCGGCGGTTTGGACACATTCCACCGCACATCGCCGACCACGCCGATCACCTCCCATACGCCGCTACCATCGATTGCCTTGAGATGCTTGCCTATAGGGTCTTCGCCGGGGAAGAATTCCTGCGCAGCCCCGCGACTGATCAGTACAACGTTGGCGCGCTCCAGGCGCTCTTCGCGATTGAAGGTGCGTCCTTTCAGGATCGGAAGCCCGATCGCGGAAAAATACCTGGGGTCGGCGCCGCGCAGCATGAAATCCAGTCCCTGTCCAACGGGCAACGGCGGATGTTCGACGACGCTCATCAAGTCGTCGCCATTCCAGCCTTCTCCCGGCGCGGCGGTTACGAGGCCCGCGGATGATACGCCCGGCAGGGCGCGAACCCGCTCGATGAGTTGTTCAAAGAAAGCAGCCTTTTGATCACCGTGTTTGTAGCGGGCGTTCGGCAAGCTTAACCGCAAGGTGAGAACGTTGTCGACCGGCACACCAAGATCGGTGGAGCGGAGCCGCTCGAAGCTCTTTAACAGAAGCCCGGCGCCCACCAACAGCACAACGGTCAACCCTATCTCCATCGATAGCAGAAGACGCCGCAGCAGCGCGCGCGATCTGCCTCCGCTGTGGGAGCGGGAGCCTTCCTGCAATCCGGCAAGAATATTTCCCCGGCCCGAGCTGAAAGCGGAGATGATCCCGGAGAACAGCGTGCAAAGAACGATGATGGCTAATGTGAACCCCACCGCAACGCCGTCGAATTGAATGGCCTCCACACGATGCATGTCGGGGCGCGCGTGAATAAGCCACTCCAGCGCGCCACAAGCCAGCATCAGGCCGAGCACACCGCCCACAGCAGAAAGCAGCAGGCTCTCGATCAGCCGTTCGCGGATGAGGCGCAGGCGCCCACCGCCCAATGCGGTGCGAATGGCAAATTCCTTGCTGCGCGTTGCGGCGCGTGCGACGAGGAGGCCCGCGACGTTCATGCAGGCGATGAGCAGTACGCAACCGGAGGCGCCGAGCAGCGCATAGAGAGGTGTTTTGTAGTTTTGCACTGCATCGTCGAGCATGGTTCTGGCGATGACGCCCTTGTGCACGGCGGGCTCGGGATGAGCCGATTTGATTTGCCTCTGCAGAGCGTCCAGCCGCGCTTCGATAGCGGTGAGTGACACGCCCGGAGCGAGCCGCGCCACAACCTGAAATTCGTGATCGCCGTATGTCTTCAAAAGAGAGCTGGGCGCCTCATGCTTCACCGGCGTCCAGATCTGGTCAGTGCCGCCCCCAAATTCTCCGGAATAGACGAACGTAGAAGGGAGGACGCCGATGATCGTATAGGGTTTGGCATCGAGCCAGATCGTCTTGCTTATGATGGCTGGGTCAGACGCATAACGGCGCTTCCAAAAATTTGCGGTTATCATGGCCGCGGCCGGCGCGCCTGGTCTGTCGTCGTCCGGTGCGAAGGACCGTCCCAGCATTGGCTGCACGCCGAGTAGCGAAAAGAAATTGTCGGTACACCACGCTGCTTCTACCACTTCCGGCAGCTTTCCACCTTCGCCGGAAACGTTGTACCCCTGAAAGGGGGAGACGAGGGCCATCTGCGCGAGGGACTGAGTCGACCGCTGCCACTCCCAGAAGCTGCCCGCATCCACGGGGAGCCATGGCGTGTGGTGCGGTTGATCGTGATCCGCTTCATAGATCAATGCCAGCCGTTCCGGGTCGCTATACGAAAGCGGCTTGAGCAACACGCTGCGGACAACCGTGAACAGAGCAACGTTAGCTCCGATGCCCAGCGCCATGACGAGAACGGCGATGAGTGTGAAGCCGGGCGTGCGGCTCAGGGTTCGGATTCCGATACGAAGATCGTGAATCAATTGCTCCAGTCCGTTCCAGTTCCACATTGCCCTTGTCTGGTCGCGCAATAGTGCCGCATTGCCCAATGTGCGCAAGGCGACAAGTCGAGCCTCTTCCGGGCTCATCCCGTTTGCCAGATTGAATTCAATCTGTCGATCCAAATGATCACGAATCTCCTCGTCGAGCTCCGAGTCCAGTCGGTTGCGGTGAAACAGCGTACGTAGTCGCAGCGGAATTGTGTAGATCCAGTTTTCAAGCCGCATCGCTCACACCTCTGTAAGCCGCAACACGCCGGAAATGGCTGTCGAGATTCGCTCCCAGTTTGCCGTTTCTTTCTCGAGGCACCGCCGCCCGAGCCGCGTTAGAGAGTAAAACTTGGCCCTCCGGTTGTTTTCGGTCGCCCTCCACTCGGCATGAATCCAGCCCTGCTGTTCAAGCTTGTGCAGAGCCGGATAGAGCGACCCGTCGCTCACCTGCAGCACGTCCCTGGAAACCTGCTTGAGCCGTTGACTGAGAGCCCATCCGTGCAGAGGTTCAAGGGCAAGAATCTTGAGAATCAACAGATCTAACGTGCCCTGGACGAGGTCAGAAGGTTTGCTCATGCGTTCTCCTCACGGTTACCGAGTGGATGATAGCGCATCTCCCCTCGGTAAGCAAGAGGACGCGTATTCCGGTTCTCGAAATCGGAATTGATGCCAGCAGGGCTAATCACATTCCCAGACTGCGGTGGCTCGAAACGTGCATTGGCGATTCGGCGCTCATACAGAACGGCCCGGTTGCTCCGGTTTTTCCAGAAAGCTTATCGCCCGAACATCCACCGCACCATCAGCGGGAACTCTTTTCGCCAGAATGCACCACCGTGCGACCCAGCGCGCTCATGGATGACGACATCGGCCCCTGCATCGCGCAGCGCGTTTGCCCACCGTTTTGCGTTCTCGAGAAAGAACGGCTCCTGAGTGCCGGCGACAAGATATGTGCGCGGAAGCGGGTTCGGCATAACGCCCGGTGGCTTGTAGCCGCCGCCAGGAGAAGCGCAGAGGATCGCACCGTAGACGTCTGGATGACGAAGCCCCAGCGCAAGGGCTAGCTCTCCGCCCGCCGAGACGCCGAATACTGCGGTGCGTTCCCTGGGCAATGCCACACCAAACCTCGACCTTGTCCATCGGCGAACGTCCTCCACGAAGAATCGCTCGTGTGCCGCGAACCGCTCCGGCTCAAAGCCCGGTGAGTACTCATGGATCCTCCGCATCTCGTCCATCAGCCGATGTACACCGACGATCATCGTGGACGGTAGATCAGCCTTTTCCAGCAACCGGCCCCATTTCGAGATTTCCTGGCCATCACCGGCGAAGACGATTGCTTCAGGCATCCGCAGTGGAACATACACCGTTACCTGTCGCTCACCGTCGTACTCGAATGTCTCGGTGACAAACTCGCCCGCGACTGCGCTAGGGGACTTCGCAGGCCCTTCGTCGGATTCATTTGGATTTAGGTTCACATGATTGTGTAGCTGTTCCTTCATGTCCCTACCTCGTATAGAGAACTGTAGTCGTCCTCTGGATCTGCCGCACAACCCCCTCTGGATTATCAAATGTTGCATTCAGGTCGAAGCGTAGGGGATCGTGGCCGGTTTGGCCGGCAGACTCGGGATCAGGACTTGAGCTTGCTATACCACCCAGAACCAAAATCGAGCTGGCTTTTTCAGTTGGATATTTTTGCAATTGCCAGATGTGGGCCCAGTGTTTTAAAAAGTGATTGTTTTAACTTTGGACTAAAACCGCTCACAGGGCGATCCTGGGTACGGCTCTTGTCCGCGTTCAGGAGAACTCCGCAGATGAAAAACTCTCTCTCACGCCGCAATTTTTTGCAGTCGGGAGCGCTGGCTACGGCCTGCGCCGTAACAGGGGCGCTGCCGGCAAAGGCCGAGGCTGTCGCGGCCAAGGGAAAGCCCTCGCCGATCAAGCTGGGTCTGGCCAGCTATACCTTTCGCAACTTCACGCGGGCGCAGATGATCCAGTCCATGAAGCAGCTCAACCTGACGGACCTGAACTGCAAGGATGCGAAGGATCATCTGCCGATGGACCCCACAGCAGAGGCTGCGGCGATAGCCGATTACACGGCGAACGGCATCAAGGTGCATGCCGTGGGCACAGTGTACTTTCCGAAGAATGAGGATGACGATATTCGGTCGAAGTTCGAGTATGCCAAACGCGCAGGCGTGAACGTGATCGTCACCGGCGATCCGACAGTCGAGACGTTGCCGCGCATCGAGAAGTTCGTGAAGGAGTACGACATTCGCATCGCCATCCATAATCACGGGCCCGAGGACAAGATCTGGCATTCACCGTATGACGTGTTGAAGGCGGTCGACAAGTTGGACGTACGCATCGGTTACTGCATCGATATCGGCCACGCCTGCCGCGCGGGTGCCAATGTGCCGCAGGCCATTCGCGACGTGGGCCCGCGGCTCTATAACCTGCACGCGAAGGACCTGACAGACTTCACCAAGAAGGAAAGCCAGGTGGCCGTGGGTGAAGGCATCATTCCCTTCCGCGAAATCTTCGAGTCGCTGATCGCAGTTCACTACAAGGGCTTTGTCGATCTCGAGTACGAGATTCACGGGGACGATCCGATGCCCGGCGTGATCGAGAGCTTCGCCTTCATGCGTGGCGTGCTGCGTGGGATGGGATATCTGACGAATATGGCCAGTTAGCGCCGTAGACTTAGATTGTCTCGTGCTTGATGCGGTTTTTTTGTTCGGTCTTGAAGGAAGGAAATATCTCACTCAGGGCCGAAACACGAACAAAATGATTACTGCGACAACGGAGAGCAAACCGATAAGCAAGATGAGATAAAGCGTTGCGGTTCCCAGCAGGTGCTTTCCTCTCAATTCAAACGGCAACTTGGTGAGCAGAACTTCACGCTGATACGAAGATAACGGCGACAATCGGACAAGATTACGGCATCCCTCGATCTCAGCATTGTGATAGACGATCAATCGGATCATCAAGAAGATGCAGATCGCGGCAAAGACGACGAGGCCGATTATCGAACAGATGAGGAAACCTTGAATAGCGCGCAGCTTCTCTGATTCCCCCATCAGCGCGGCAAAACCGGCAAAGATGGCGATGAACCAATATGGGGTGAGCCAACGAATCTGATCCCAATGCCTGAAGTTCGCTTGCGCTTGTTCGTAGCGAGCCAAGACGACATCGACATCACGAGAGTTACAGCCTTCTTCTTCACTACAACATCCAGCGGCAGAAAAAACGCACACCAGAAGCGAATGGACGCGCTTGTAGACCCCGTTGACCTCCGATTCGAGCGGCCCTGCTACATTCAGAATCCGTGGGCGCACTTTGTTCAACCACGCTATAACAGTCCCAGCCGCCACTTCGTGCTGAAGCACATCGATATCGACGCGGAATACCGGCTTGCCAAGGACATTGGCAAGTTCCCAGGTCAGCTTGGTGCCCCCCTTCAACTCACCAGAGTGCAGGATGAGAGTTGCATCGCTGTCACGAATATTCCATTCTGTCCTTAGGCTCGTCTGGGGGGTTGGCGTTTCCTGAGCAACGTAGTCAGGTTCGATGGGATCCCCGTCTGCGAGACGGCCGAGCGGCACCCAACCTCCATGGGGCAGGCCGCAATGGATCGCTGCGTCCCAGGCTGCGCGATCAACTCCCGTCTGACCGCCGGAGACAATTTTCATGATGGTGGCTGGCATTGCCGAGTCTCCTGATTCTGGGGGATTTCTGCATTCTACTTCGCCTCGCACCGAACGCACACGTCACTGCAAAATAATTCCCGTCAATTTCCAGAAGAGCAATTCGTACGACGAAATTCGGCTTTCTCGACCTGGATCGCAAAGATCGGGTTATCCTGCAAGAAAGCCGAGAGGTGACCCGATGCAGTACGCCTGGACCGCTATTCCGGACAGCGCGATTCCCCGCGCAGGCAATTCGCTCTTTCAGCATCTGCTCGATACCTACGTGAGCGAGACGAACAAAGTGGCGTCGGTGTGGAAGGAGTTTGAGGATGGCGATCTCGAGTTCCGTCCGCATCCGCGTTTCGGCAGCGTGAGCGAGATTCTGCGCCACCAGCTTCTTTCGGAGCGTCGTTTCTTCGGCGAATTTCTTGGCACGCCGGAGCCCGCTCCGGACACGGTCTTGCCCGGTCCGCTTACTGTAGAAAGCGCACTCAACCGGTTTGTCGAGCTCGCTGCGGCGCGGCTTCCCTTTCTGGCGCGGCGGGATGAGAGCTGGTGGATGGAGGTTGTGCCGTTCTTCGACGTCCAGCGGGAGCGCATCTGGGTTTTCTGGCGACGCGTGTTGCACACGGCGCATCATCGCACCCAGCTCACGGTGGTGCTGCGCCTGCTGAACAGGACGGTTCCACCTACCTACGGCCCGACCGCCGACGTGCTCTGGACGGGAGCTGATCCTACGCATTCGGCTGAAGCGGCTGGTCGGAAGTAAGTTAGCTTACTATTCGAGCCTGAGGGCATCGATGGGTTGCACCGTCGCAGCGCGGCGCGCGGGAATCCAGCTTGCGATCAGCGCTACGGCGATGAGTAGCGCAGCCGTGCCGGAGAAGGTGATCGGGTCGTTGGGTGCAACACCGTAGAGCATGGATTTGACCAGCCGGCTGAACAACAGACATGCTCCTGCGCCAGCGGCAACGCCTGCCGCAGACAACCAGGATGCTTCGCGAAGCACCATCGACAATATCTGCCATGGAGTTGCACCCAGCGCCAGACGGATGCCCATTTCGTTGGTGCGCTGCGCCACTGAATAGGCCATGATGCCGTAGATGCCCACCGCCGCGAGCGCCAAAGCGAGCAGCCCAAAGGCGGATGTGAGCACAACAAAGATGCGCTCATCCTGCAGCGTTGCATCGATCTGCTGCTGCTGCGTTCTTACATTCACCATGGCCACGTCGGGGTCGATCTGCCGCACAATCTTCCGAAGCGATGGCAGGATGGATTCAGGATCGGTCTGCGTGCGAATCTCATATACCTTGCCGCCTACATGAGACTGCTGCACATAGGGCAGAAAAAACTGCGGAGGCGGCTGATCGCGCAGATTCATGTAGCGCGTATCGGCGCAGACACCCACAATCTCGATTGTGTTTTTCGGCAGTGGGCCCGCGCCGCCGTCTGAATCGTGAGGATCGGTTACGAAGCGCTTGCCAATGGGGTCCTGGCCGGGGAAACGCAACCGCGCAAGACTCCGGTTAATGATGGCGACTTTGGCCGAGACCGGCGTGTCCTGTGGGCCGAATGCGCGGCCTTCGACGATTGGAATTGCCAGCGTTTGAAAAAACTGGTTGCCTACGATGTTGTATTTCTCTGTCTGGCTCTTAGCAGGATCGTAGGCTTCTCCCAGCGGCAGAAAATCCGTGGAGGAAAAACCGTCTGCGATGTAGATTTCTTCGGCCAACGTAACGGAGGTCACGCCGGGCACTGTCGCAAAAGCCTGTTCGAGACGCTGGTGAAGCGCGACGTCCTTGCCCGCCGGATAGCGGCCAGCGGGAGGATCTACCTCAGCGAGCAGCAGATGATCGGTTCGGAATCCGACATCGACTGTGCTCAATCCAGCAAGCGTCCTGAGGAATAGTCCCGCTCCAACGACCAGCAATGTGGATAGTGCGATCTGAAATCCAACGAGAGCTTTGCCGCCGACACCTTTGCGTCGCGTCGCAGTCTGTGCATTCTCTTTCAGGCCATGATTCAACTGAGCGCGCGAGGCACTAAGGGCGGGAGCGAGGCCAAAGAGTATTCCAGACAGCGCGGTAATGCCGACCGTGAATGCAAAGACCATCCAGTCAAACTGAACGTGAAACTCTGTGCGCTCCCATGTACTGGCGATCATCGCGGGCAGGAGGTTGCGCCCAAAATAGCTGGTGATCAGCCCACCCGCGCCGCCGAGCGATGCAAGAAGAAGGCTTTCCACGAGTAGCTGGCGGATGATGCGCCCGCGGCCTGCGCCCAGCGCCATGCGCACACTCATCTCGCGTTGTCTCTGCGCGCCGCGGGCCAGCATCAGGTTGGCGATGTTGACGCAGCCGAGCAGCAGCACCAGGCTGACGAGAATTATGAGCACTGCCATAGGCCGCGCAAACTCCTGCTGTTGCGGAAAGAGGCCGCGGCTCCCGTCACGCAGATCGAGCTGGGGCAGGTCCTCGCCGGGCTTGACCGGCATGGTAGCGCGCACAATAGCGGCGAGCTCACCGTTCAAGGATGTTTGTGCCGCGGCATCGCTCACGCCCGGCCTGGCGCGGCCCATCACGTTGATCCACCATGTACGTGAATCCGTAAAGAGCGAGGGACTTCCGGACCGCGGCAGTACCAGCGGCTGCATCGAGAGCGGCAGAAAAAAGTCTGCAGGCTGCACCGCGTCTTTGGCTCCGGTAAAGCCTCTGGGAGCGACTCCCACCACGGTGAAGGAAACGTCGTTAAGCTTGATCCGCCGGCCAAGCACCGCGGGCGACCGGCCAAATGCGCGATCCCAGAACCCATCGCTGATGACCACGACTGCTCCCTGGCCGGGAACAGCATCGTCATAGGGTTCGATGGCGCGCCCCAGTTGCGGATGCACGCCGAGAGCGGAAAAGTAGTTGCCTGAAACGAGCTCTGTCCTCACCCGCTCATCGTCCTCGCCGATGGTCGCAATCATGCCCATCCGCTTGAAAGCGAAGAGATCATCGAGCATGGGGTTGCCGGCGAGCAAACGCCAATAAGCAGGATAGGCAAACACGCTGCTCGCCACTCGGCCGCTGGGCTGCGGACTCCAGTCGCCCCACACATGATGTACCGCTACGTGCTTCGTCGTGCCGGTCCATGCAAGCAGGCGCAGGTTTTCTGCGTGCGGCGCGTCGAGCCGCGTATACAAGAGCTGCTTGGTCAGTGAAAAGATCGTGACGTTGGCGCCGATGGCGAGAGCCAGCGAAATGGCAGCGACGATCGTCGCTCCCCGGCTCTTGATCAATACCCGCGCGCCGTAGCGGAGATCGGCCTGCAGTTCGTCCCACCAACGAAGACCGAGAGAAGCGCGCATCTCTTCTTTGAGCGCCACAGGCGAACCGAGCGCGATGCGTGCGCGGCGTGCGGCTTCGGCGGGAGAGATCCCTGCCCGTACTAGATCGGCGGTCAGATGATCGAGATGGTTCGCAAGCTCCGCCTCCATCTCGGCCTCAAGGCGGCTGCGATGGGTGATGGAGCGCAGCCACGAACGCAGCCGCGCCCATGCATGGGATGCAAGCGAATTCACCATCACGCTTTTCTCGTTTTCATGATTGAACCGATGATCTCAGCCATGCGGTTCCACTTTTCGGTCTCTTCACCCAGGCGCTTACGGCCTTCGGCGGTAAGCGTGTAGTACTTGGCGCGGCGGCTGTTCTCACTTTCGCCCCACTCGCTGGCGATGGCGCCCTGGTGTTCCAGCCGGTAGAGCGCCGGATACAGCGATCCCTGCTGAACGACCAGCTTTTCGCCCGAAATCTGCTGGATGCGCAGCAGCACTCCGTAACCATGCAGGGGCCCAAGGGACACCGCCTTGAGAATGAGCATGTCGAGAGTGCCTTGCAGCAATTCTGTTTGTTGATCGGACTTGGGCGGCACGCGTACTCCTAGATAACCTAGGAAAGAGCGTAGCGTCTCTCTCCTAGACTGTCAAGGGGTATAGATTTTTCTGCGCGCGCTCGTGGGGTTCGAGACGCGTCCGAGACCTGAAGGCCTCTGCTCTCTCCATTGTCGCTACTGCAGAATTGGAATGCCAGCGATGCGTTGCTGCCACTCGGCAGGGCCGGTCTGGTGGACGCTGGTTCCCTTGCTGTCTACAGCGACGGTGACGGGCATGTCCTGCACGTCGAACTCGTAGATGGCCTCCATGCCGAGGTCTTCGAAGGCCAGCAGGCGCGAGCCGCGAATGGCTTTGGCCACGAGATACGCGGCGCCGCCGACTGCCATCAGATACACCGCGCCGAACTCCTTGATGGCCTCGATGGCGGCGGGGCCGCGTTCGGCTTTGCCCACCATGCCGAGAAGGCCGGTCTCGGCGAGCATCTGACGCGTGAACTTGTCCATGCGCGTTGCGGTTGTAGGTCCTGCCGGGCCGACGATCTCTTCGCGCACCGGATCGACGGGGCCGACGTAGTAGATAAAACGGCCGGTGAAATCGACGGGAAGCTTTTCGCCGCGGTTGAGCATATCGCTCATGCGCTTGTGCGCGGCATCGCGGCCGGTCAGCAGTTTGCCGGTGAGGAGAAGCACTTCGCCGGGTTTCCACGTGGCGACTTCTTCGCGCGTGACAGTGTCGAGGTTGACGCGGCGCGCGCCGGAGACGTCGTAGGTGAGCTTCGGCCAATCTTCGAGTGAAGGCGGATCGAGAAACACAGGGCCGGAGCCGTCGAGCACGATGTGCGCGTGGCGCGTCGCGGCGCAGTTGGGAATCATGGCCACGGGCAGATTGGCGGCGTGGCTCGGATAGTCGAGTACCTTCACATCGAGCACAGTCGTGAGGCCGCCGAGCCCCTGCGCGCCGATGCCGAGACGGTTGACTTTGTCGTAGAGTTCGAGGCGCAGCTTTTCGGCGGTGGTTTTGGCACCACGCGCTTTCAGTTCCTGAATATCGATCGGGTCCATGAGTGCGGCCTTGGCGAGCAGCATGGCCTTTTCTGCCGTGCCACCGATGCCGATGCCCAACATACCGGGCGGACACCAGCCCGCGCCCATGGTGGGCACGGTCTTGAGCACCCACTCGACAACGGAGTCCGATGGATCGAGCATGACAAACTTCGATTTCGCTTCGGAGCCACCGCCTTTGGCCGCGACCGTGATCTCGACCGTGTTGCCCCTCACCAGCTCGACCGCGACGCAGGCGGGCGTATTGTCCTTGGTGTTTTTGCGGGCGCCGGCAGGGTCGGCAAGGATGGAGGCGCGCAATTTGTTATCGGGATCGAGATAGGCGCGGCGCACGCCTTCATCGACCATGCCTTGCAGGTCCTTGAGTTCTTCGCCGGGCGCGGCCTCGAAGCGGACGTCCATGCCGACTTTGACGAAGGCGGTGATGATGCCCGTGTCCTGGCAGATGGGGCGATGGCCTTCGGCGCACATGCGGCTGTTGATGAGGATCTGCGCCATGGCATCGCGTGCCGCCGGCGACTGCTCGCGCTCATAGGCCTTGGCGAGCGAAGTGATGTAGTCGACGGGGTGATAGTAACTGATGTACTGCAGCGCGCCTGCCACGCTGGCGATGAAATCTTCCTGCCGGATAAGAGTGGTCATGAGAGTTCCTCGGTTCAACCTTCTAGGTTAAAGGACGAGAAGCGCTCGCGTCCCGCCGCGCGCCGCGATCAGGATTGCGCGACCGCGCTACGCAGGTCGGTGTGGATGAAATCGTCGCCCTTGAAGAGAATCGGTTCGCGTTTGGTGCGGGCGAGCGCGTAGCTGAAACAGTCGCCGAAGTTGAGATTGGCGGCGTGGCCGCTGCCACGGCCATAGTCGCGATAAGCTTGGCGGGCGATGCGAGCCTGCTCAGGAGTGACGGGTTCAATCTCGATGCGGAATTGCTCGATCAATTCATCGACCCGGCTGCTCAGGGTAGGATTCCTCCATCGATCAACAACAATCGAAAGCTCGACATACGTCGATGCCGAGATGCACGAGCCCGGTGATGAATCCAGAGCCTCTCCGAGTGTCTCCCATCGGGGCTCCTGCTTCAGAATCGCGACCAATGCCGATGTATCCACGATCACTTGGGCAAGCCTGTCTCTTCATCGTAGAGTTCGTCCATCAACTCCTTAGAAGTGCGGCCATCATTCATAATCGCTGCGGTCTCTGCCGAAATGCGGGTCAGCCATTCCATGCGGCTCTCGCGTTTTGCTGCTTTCTCCTGGCGATCGAGACGCTCCTTCACGGATACCTTGACCGCTGTCGTCAAGCTTTCCCCAGTCAGCTTCGCCAGCCTGCTGGCGAGCCGATGGGTCTCCTCGTCCTTGATATTCAGCGCCATTGATTTTCCACCTGTCCACCATCAAATTCCACCATTCTACCACAGATCGTTGACCTTAGACGCCCCTCCCCCCATGGCCTAAGCTAGAGGTATGAGCGATCAGAATGCGGGCTCCTCGCACGACCAGATCTTCGATCTTCTCGTTATTGGCGCCGGGCCCACGGGGCTGGCGTGCGCCATAGAGGCCCAGAAGGCTGGATTCCGCGTTGTTCTAGTGGATAAGGGCTGCGTTTGCAATTCGCTCTTCCATTACCCCTCGCACATGACGTTTTTCACCACGTCGGAGCTGCTGGAGATCGGCGGAATTCCCTTCCCCAGCCCGAATGCCAAGCCCACGCGCAATGAAGCCCTCGAATACTATCGCCAGGTGGCGGCCTATTACCGGCTCGACGTGCGGCAGTACCAGCGGGTCGAGCGGATTACCGGCGCGGACGGCGATTTCTCGGTACACACCGTCGACCGGTTCGAGCGCACCGGGAGACTGCACGCGCGCAATCTGGCAGTAGCCATCGGCTACTACGATCTGCCGAACCTGATGAATATCCCTGGCGAGGATCTCAGCAAAGTTCACCACTACTACAACGACCCGCACCCGTATTACGGGCTCGACATCGTTGTGATCGGCGGCAAGAACTCCGCGGCGATTGCGGCTCTCGAGCTATGGCGGCATGGCGCGCGTGTCACGCTGATTCATCGCGGGCCGGAGATGCACAGGCACGTAAAGTACTGGATCAAGCCGGACATTGAGAACCGGATTAAGAATGGCGAGATCAAGGCGTACTTCCACTCGCAAGTGGTCCAGATTACGCCGGATACGGTCGTCGTAGAAACGCCGGAAGGGCGCAAGACGCTGCACAACGATTTCGTCTTCGCGCTGACCGGCTATCATCCCGACTTCGATTTTCTGGAGCAACTGGGCGTGCAGTGCGCGGGAACCGACCGGCTGCCGGCCTGCCATAAGCAAACGCTCGAAAGCAATGTTTCCGGAATCTACCTGGCCGGCGTGATCGTCGCTGGCGAACGCACGAACGAGATTTTTATTGAAAATGGCCGCTTTCACGGCCGGCAGATCGCAGAAGCGCTTGCAGCCAAAATGCGGCCGCAGAACTCGCAAGCGGAATCCTGGGCCTCTTCGCCTGCCAACCTGCAACCCTCATCCACGTCGAAATAAGTGTAGGATATTGCTGTATTTTGGGTTGGGTTCTTCATCCCATCTCCTTTGGCCCTCGCGCCTTTCACGCCTTGCCATTCGGCACCCTGACACTCGCTCCAATGAATCCAGGAGGTGTTCGCTTTGCGCATGCGCTGGTGGCCGCGATCCATTCGCTGGCAAATGCTTGCCGGGTTATTGCTGCTGGAGTCGCTCTCAATAGGACTCTTTGCGGTGCTGCTGCTCAGGCAGCAGAGGCAGGAGCTGCGTGACATCGCGCAGCGGCGGCTGGCCTATGAGGCCGAGTCGCTCGCGCTTCAGGCCCGTGAGGCGCTGGTGGAGCAGCAGCCGGGCTGGATTGCGGTGGCGGTCAAGATGGTGGGCGACTCGCCGACCGTCGCTCTCGCCAAGGTGACCGATCCGGCTGGCAAGATTCTCTTCGTGAGCAAAAGAGGAGCCGGCCAAACGGTCCTCATGTCGGCGGAGCTGGCGCAGCTCCCCATGATCCGGCGCAATCACGCCGGCTGCCTGAGCCTGCAAGACAATCTGCTTGAGTGCGCACAGGCGATTTATACCGGCAATGACCTGCGCGGCTTTGCGTGGGTTGAGCGCGATAGCAGTTGGGCACGTGAACAGCTGCGGTCTATGCTGCGCGCCACGGCAATCTTTGCCGTGGTCTGGTTTGTGGCTTCGGCGATATTGGTTCTGCTGATGGCTCGCTCCATCGCGCGGCCGCTTGCCGTTTTGCATCGCGGCGCGGGCGCGTTGATGAGCACACTCGAAGATGGAGGCAATTTTCCCCTCCCCGTCGCTGTGCACAATGAGATTGGCGATCTGATCGAAACCTTCAATCGCATGGTAGCCTCGCTCGCCGAACAAAGAGCGGGACTCAACGACACGCTCTCTCTGCTCGACTCGATGCTGGCCAACGCGCCTATCGGGCTGGCGTTCTTCGATCGCAGCTGCCGCTTTGTGCGGGTCAATCAGGTCTTCGCCGATCTCACTGGGCTCCCACTCAGCCGGCATCTGGGCCGCACACTGCCGGAGCTGCTGCCCCAGCCTGTGGAACGTGATCTGGAAAGCGCCGTGCTGCGTGTCTTCTCAAGTGAAGAGCCGATACGGAATCTGGAATTGAGCGGCGAGAATGGGCCTCCCGGTTCTCCCGGCAAGCGGTCCGGCGCCTGGACGTGGCTGGCCAGTTGTTATCCGGTTCGCACCACTTCGCAGAAGGTGCGCTGGGTGGGCCTCATTGTGCTGGACGCCAGCGATCGCAAGCGCAACGAAGAAGCTCTGCGCAGGAGCGAAAAGCTCGCCGTAACCGGACGCTTGGCCGCGTCCATCGCGCACGAGATCAATAATCCACTTGAGGCGATCACGAACCTGCTCTTTTTGTTGCGCAATCACACGGATCTCGATAAGCAGGCCATGCATTACGCAACGATGGCTGAGCACGAGGTGCGCCGCATCTCAGAGATCACGCAACAGACGCTGCGCTTCTACCGCCAATCGACATTGCCCGCCCGCACCACGATGGCCGATCTGCTCGACTCCGTCTTGTCGCTCTACCAGGGACGCGTGAGCACGCTCAATCTGCGCGTGGAGCGCGACTACGAGCCGGAGATGGATCTGTTCTGCTTTGCCGGCGAAATCCGCCAGGTGTTCGCGAACCTGATTGGTAATTCAATCGACGCGGCGGTGGATGGCACGCGGCTGGTGGTGCGCGCCCGCCGCTCGCGCAACTGGAAGAATCCTTCGGAATGGGGCGTGCGTTTTGCCGTAGCCGACACCGGCCTGGGTATGGAGCCGCATGTGCGCGAGAGAATCTTCGAGGCTTTCTTCACGACGAAAGAAGCGACCGGAACAGGTCTTGGCTTGTGGGTAAGCCGCGAGATCGTGATGAAGCATCGCGGCATCATTCACGTGCGCAGCCGCGCCCATTCCGATCTCTCTGAGCGCTCGGGCGGCACGGTGTTCCAGATCTTTCTGCCGGACGATCCAGAGATTGCGAGCCGCGGAAGCTCCGAACAGCCTGCAGCCGCTATTCCCGCCGTAGGCGTTCAATCAGTTTGAGAGGATGGATGGGCTTGGCAATGAGTTCGAAATCATAGCCGCGCTTTTGGCCTTCGAGCAGAATCTCTGAGATGCCGGCCTGTCCGGAGAAAAGAAAAATGCGTGTTGTGGGATGAACCTTTTGAATGGCGATGGCAAGCTCGACTCCATTCATGTGCGGCATAAGAACGTCCGAGAGAAGGAGGTCCGGCTGAAAGCGCTTGGCGGCATCGAGAGCCGTCCAGCCGTCATAGGAGACCGCGACGTCGAAGCCGGCCGATTGCAAGATCTCTGTGAGCGTGTCGGCGACGAGTTTTTCGTCATCCACCACCAGAATCTTGGGAGACACCCGCTGTGACTCCGTGGAAGCACGGTCTTGCAGCGGAATTCGTCGCGGCTGTTGAAAGGAAGATTCAACCGCAAAAACAGGGCCTTCAGGCAATTGGAACATGCACCAATCCCGGTTACAGACGAGAGTCACTTCGAGTCATGGTTAGAGGTGAAGGTAAAGCAGCGAAGGGCAAAAAAATGGTGACCGTTGTTCCGGAGCTCGCGGCCTCGGTGCTGCTGATAATCGAGATTTCGCCTCCTCGTTTCTCGATGAGCTGCTTGGCAACCCAAAGGCCGATGCCTGTTCCCAGATCACCCTTGGTCGTAAAGAACGGCTCGAAGATTTTTTCCATGTGCTCCGGCTGAATGCCGATTCCGTTGTCGCGAACCTGCACCTGGATTCCGTCTCCTCCGATGCCGATCAGGTTGCGCGCAGAGATTTTGAGAGTCCCGCCCTTCTGCATCGCATCGACGGCATTGGCGATAACGTTGGAGAAGACCTGGAGCATCTCGCCCTTGCTGACCGTAATCTTCTGCAGGTCATTGAACTGCGTGTCGACGGAGATGCCTTTGGCAATTAGCCGCGAGTTGTAAACCGTGAGTACGTTCTCGATCAGCTCGTGCAGATGCAGTTCAATCGGCGAAGCCGTGTCGCGGTAGTAGCCCAGCGTTTGCCGCGCAATGTGCGAGACGCGCTCCAGCTCAGATTCGGCGATGATGAGGTGCTGAGATGTTTTGCTGTCTTTTGGAGCGCTCTGGCGGGCCAGATAGACAAGGTTCATGACCGCTTCGAGAGGATTGTTGATCTCATGCGCGATCGAGGCAGCCATTCTGCCGGTGGCTGCGAGTTTTTCCGACTGCATCAAGAGCCGCTCGACGCGCTTGCGGTCGGAGATGTCGCGCGCGATCTTGGAAGCGGCTATCACGCGGCCTGTTGCGTCGCGGATCGGCGAGATCGTTACGGATACTTCGAACCGTTCGCCGTTTTTCCTGACCCGCGTCGTTTCATAATGATCGATCTTTTCACCGGCTCTAAGCTTGCGCAGAATCTCGTCTTCCTCGTACTGCAAATCTTTGGGAATCAGGCGAAGGATGGGCTGGCCGATCATCTCTTCTGCGGTATAGCCGAACATCCGCTGTGCAGAGGCATTCCAGGTCTTGACGATTCCGTTCAGATCTTTGCTGACAATCGCATCGTCGGCAGAATCCACGATAGCTGCGAGCTGAAAAAGCGATTCATCGTTCCGCTTGCGCTCGGAGATGTCCTGAACCATCGTCGCAGCGCCTACCACGCTTCCCGATTCGTCTTTGATGGGGGAGATTTTCACGGATACTGGAACGCGTTTGCCATTTTTCGCGACTCGCACCGTTTCAAACGGATCGATGCGCTTACCGGATTGGATGCGGCGGAGAATCTCGTACTCTTCGTGATGCAGATCCCGCGGAACCAAGGTAAGGATCGAACGGCCGACGATCTCATCGATTCTGTATCCGAACACGCGGGTAGCCGCCTCATTCCAACTGAGGATATTGCCATCAAGATCTTTGCTAAGGATTGGGTCGTCCGAACTGGATACGATTGCAGCCAAATGAAGACGGGGATCAATCAAAGTCGCAACGACCTCACAGGATTGATCGAACGTGGGATCCAAGGAGCCGAAAAACAAAAACTTATCTCCAAATGAAAGGGAGAATGCACCATACTCTATTCCCTTGGAAGTTGAGATGCATAAATTTTGCGTAGCGTTCGTACCTAGGGAAATTTCCAGGTGATTTATTTGGCCGGTGCAGGATTGCGCGGTTCCGACGACAGCCCGTTGGTCTCGTCTGGTTTTCGAGTGGCCGCTTTGATTGATCCTCGCAGGGAACCGGTTCCCGGCTATCCAGCCTTTTTGCACCGAAATTTTGTTTTTTTCGGTCATTGACAGCTCACCGATTGCCTATGCTACAGTCTGTAGCATTATGACGAGTAACACTCCAACCGATCATGATCCCGCGGAGCTGGGGGAGCTGGAGCGCAGCATCCTGCTCATTGTCTGGCGCAAGGACGCAATCACAGCCGAACAGGCACGCGAAGAACTGGGGCGGCCGCTGAAGGAATCAACGATCCGCACCGTGTTGAGGCGGCTCGAAGAAAAGGGTTACCTGGCGCACTCGGTCGAGAACCGCACGTTCATCTATCGTCCTGCTGAGTCGCCCGAGCGCGTGGCGGGGCGTGCGGTGCAGCGCATCGTGGACTGGTTCTGCGAGGGATCGGTGGAAGCGCTGCTGGTGGGCATGGTGGATTCCAAGGTACTGGGACGGGCCGAATTGCAGCGGCTGGCCGAGCGGATCGCCACCGCACGCAAGGCCGCACCCGTGGGCAAAAAGGAGACAAAGTCATGATTCCTGCCGATCTTAAGATTTTGTTCGGAATCCTGCTCGAGGCCGCGCTGCGGGCGCTGCTGGCCGCCTTTGTTCTCGGACTGGGGCTGCGCCTGCTGCGCGTGCGCAATGTGCTGGCGCAAAAGGCAGCGTGGTGCGTCGTGCTCGCCGCCGCTCTGGCGATGCCGCTGGTCGTGCGTTGGCATTGGCTGCCGGCGTGGGCTGAGGTCAAACTCCCCGTACCGGCCTGGCTCAAAACGAACGCCACCCTGTTGCCTGTGGCCGCGCCGGCACGTGTCGAGACATCGGCAATTCAGCAAGCTCCTGTCACGACCACAGATCGCGCGTCTGCACCTGCGATTCCGATGATCGAATTTGATACGCCGCCCGATGCAGTGACGGCTGGCTCAAACATATCCGCTGTGCCGGTAACCATGCCGACAACGAACAAGATTGCGCCCGTCCAGGTAGTGCCTGCGCCGGGCCGCGGCCTGCGTCAACTGTTTGCACTGGGCTGGCTTGCTTACTTGGGTGTGTGCGGTGCGTTGCTGTTCCGGCTGTTTTTCGGGCTCGGCTCATCGCTGCGCTTGTGGAGCGAGGCCCGCGAAGTGGAGATCGCGCCTGAGTTCGGTTTACCGCACGGCATCGCCGTACGGGCGAGCCGCCGCTTGAGTTCGCCGGTGAATATCGGTTCGGGCATTCTGTTGCCGGCCGACTATGCGCAGTGGGACGAAGAGAAGCTGCGCGTGGTTCTTGCGCATGAAAGCTCGCATGTGCGGCAGCGCGACTTCTATCTGCAACTGCTGGCCGGGCTCTATTCTGCGCTGATCTGGTTCAGTCCACTAGGGTGGTGGCTCAAGCGCAAGCTTTGCGCGCTGGGCGAGGCCATCAGCGACCGCGCCGGCCTTGAGGCGGCGGGCAGTCCCTCGGCATACGCCCAGATGCTGCTCGAATTCGCAGCCCTCCCCCGTCCGGCGATCACAGGAGTTGCTATGGCTCACTCAACCAATCTCTCCGAACGCATTGAACGGCTCTTGAACGATACCCACTTCCGGCAGGCTTTTGCAGGCAGCCGACGGACCCTGCTCGCATTTGTGTTGACTCCGGTTTCGCTCGTGGCGGCGACGGCATTCGTGCATGTACAGGCTGCAGAGAGCGCGGCCCCGCCAGTCGCTGCGCTGCAGGCTACTCCGTCAGCCGATCAGGCACCCGCGCAAGCGGCGACCTCAGGACAATCGCATCCCGATCAGGCGCAGGTGACTGAACAAGACGCCGCGCCCGCTGCACCGCCAGCACCTCTGCCTGCTCCAGCGCCCACACCGGTGCCAGCACCCGGCGCAGCGCAAGAACCTCCGGCCCCGCCCGTGGCTCCCTCCGGGATGGTTGCGCCCGCTGCGCCTGCGCCGCCCGTGCCCGCCGTCCGACTCGACATGGCGGTTCCACCGGTCCCGCCCATCCATCTCGCTATTCCGGTTCCGCCGATCCCGGAGATCCACGAGGCAATGGCCCAGGTCGCCGCGGATATGGCGCAAAGCACGCGCGATTTCGATTTCCGCTATGACAACGGAGAAGCTTACGCGCTCGTCGGCGATCCGGGGACGAAGACGCATTACTTTTCCAGTGGCTGGGATGACGACCGCAGAGAGGACATCGAGAAGGCGCGGCAGATGGCGCACGGCCACTTCCTCTGGTTCCGTCACGATGGCAAATCGTACATCGTCGACGATCCGACGATTGTGAGTCAGATCGAGGCGATGCAGAAGCCGATAGACGATCTGCGAGGCCAGATGAAAGACCTCGGCAAACAGATGCACGAACAAAGCGAGCAGCAGCGCGAGGCAGCCCGCAAGGTGCGCGAGGAAAGCCGGACGAACATTACGGCGCCTGATCTCTCAAAGGAGATGGCCGATCTGGACGAGGCTGTAGCCAACCTCAAGAACCAGCAGGGCAGCACCATCACGCGCGAACAGCTGCGCGAGATCGAACGCAGACTCTCTGAGGTGCAGCGTAAGCTGATGACCGCGCAGATGAGGATGGATATCAGTTGGGAAAAGAATATGGGCGAGTTCGGTAAGATGCAGGGGGAATTTGGCCGAAAGATGGGCGACCTGGGCCGAGAGATGGGCCGCGTAGCACGAGAGAATAACGAGAAGATCCGGTCCATCATCGATGAGAGCCTGAAGAACGGAAAGGCACGCCCGGTGGAGTAGCGGAAGAGCGTTGATTTAGATCACGCACCCAACCGCAGATCCTTCGACTCGTCCTTCGGACTCGCTCAGGATGACAATCGTTCTTGTTGTTGCGTGCTGAAGAAGAAGACGAGCAGAATAGAAAACTTCAGAACAGATTCAGCTTTGTGCGGCGATTCAAGTGGAAGGGATCGTTGGCTTCGGGCTGTGCAGGAATGGCGCGGCTCGTGCAACGGCTGCGGGCTTGCAATCCGGTTGCGTAGGATCGGGTCACGTGCAAGCGCTCCATGATGACGTAACGCACGCGCAGGCCATTGATGATCGGTGGCAACGTGGCGGGAACCTGGCGACGATCGACGTAGATCACCAGCGCGGCCTCTTTGGGATTGTCGAGGCTCTGTCCCACGCCGACACCGAAGAATGCGGGATTCTGCTTCATAAGCCCCGCAACAATCTGCTGCTTGGCGGCGACGGCTTGATTGAGCACCGCATCCGAAAGTGGAGCGGCGGTCTCAAGCGCAGTCTGCGGCGCCGTGCCGTAGGCCATGGCCTGTGCGGAGGTTGGGATGACCACCGTCCGTAGGCCATTCATCGTCTGCGGAACAGTTGGATTCATGCCTTGATCCACATACACGTTGATTGCGCCTTCCCCGATGCGGTCGCTGCTTTTGCCGGCAGCCACGCCGAGAATGCCTGCAGAAGGATTCACCAGTGTGCGGGCGGTGCTGAGCGCCTGCTCAGTGCGCGTGTTTTCGGAGTCAGCGAGTGTGTGCGCCTGCGCCGCGGTTGCAGTGGCATTGCCATAGTTGAGGCAGCTCACTGGATGGTCGCTTGTTCCCACGAAGGTGTAGGACGTTCCGTTGCCAACCTGCGAGCCAAGCTCGTTGAGCACCTCGGTAGCCGGGTTGGCAACTCCCTGGCTGACGCCGGATGAGTCAACGCCGCCGGCAAAGAAAAGGCCAACGGGTTCGGCGTTGCTGGTGTCGACAATAAGCGAGCCGGAATCGCCGGAATCGCTGAAGGCATTGCCGGTGATGGCAATCTGGTTTGTGTAAGTCTTCGTGTAGTAAGGATCGGTCTCGGCGCAGTTGGTGTAATACGAAACCTGCACACTCACATTGACGGCCGAAATGCCTGCACAGGTGAGTCCCGTAGTACGGCCGCTCTTGGCGACCGCCATATTGAGCGTGCCCGCCTCGCCCTTGCCACCCGTAGAAGAGATGCCGGGAGGCGCAGCAGCCAGCGTGCCATTGGCTTGGCGTGCGCCGAGTTCGAGAATGCTGCCGTTGGAGTTCACTGCGCCGGAGTTCACCTGCGCAATGGCGGCGTCGACGTTGTTGCTCGACTTGAGCGGGACAAAGCCGGTAAGCGTGCCGACAAGCGATTCCGTACCGCCCTCGCCATAGGGAGCGCAGTTATCGTCGATCAGGCCGGGCTGCACGATGTTCTCGCCGATGCTGGCCTGGTCACTGCGCGCGAGGACGTGATTGTTGCTGAGCAGATACTGTTTCCCGCTCGCGTCCTGAATGAGTGAGCCAAGCGTGCCGCCGCAACAGTCGGAGACTTGCGTCTGGCCATTGCTGGTGGTGGTATCAAAGTCCTTGTTATTGCCGCCGGAGGTGCCCAGCGAGATGGGGGTGGCCAGTTGCTGCTGGTGCGCCGCTGGATTGCTGTCGACATCAGCGGTGTTGAGCAACACCTCGGCCGAAGTCTTTGAGGACGAACTACCCACTGCCGCGACGATATACGTCGCGGCTGTCGCGGCAATCGTTGGAGGCGCCGTGTACGTGACGGTGCAGTAGGTAAAGCTCTGGCCGCCGCGCACGCAGTTCGGCGTGCTCAACGCGCCTTCGCCACCGCTCGATCCAGTGGCTGAATTGGCAAGCGTGTAGTTGATGCCGGTGGTGCCGCCGGCCTCTGCAAGATAGCCGGTCACAGTGAGCGTTCCGCTGGCGCCGAGCGCGACATTCTCCGGCGTGAGCGGCTGCAGGAAGCCGGGCGTCACCGTAACGACGGCGGTTGCCCTGTCGCTGGAGTTCGAAGTCGATGTAGCCGTGACGGTGACTTTGACGCTATCGGCGGTCAAGTAGCCGGGAGGTGTGTATTGGCCGGTCGAAGAGATGCTGCCGGCTCCCGCAACTGCATCGCCCCCGCTTAGGGTCCACTTCACGTTCGCGGCGCCACCGCCCGAAACAGAAGCGGAAAACTGCTCGACGGCGGAGCCGGAAGAGTTGTTTCCGTTGCAGCCCGTGCAGTTGGTGTCGACGGAGACCGTGCCCGGAGAGATGGAGAAGCCGCCGTTCGTCGAGCCGCTTCCGCTGCCCGAGTTAGGCGAGTTGGCGGCCACTGTGCCGCCGCAGCCGGCCAGGGCAACAAGAGCCGGAATCGCGGCCAAAGCCAGAACACGCAGGCCGGATCGTCCGCGACACCGATGGACCCGGGCCTTACGGAGGCGTGCGTCGGAGCTTCGCGTGGATGGCGCGCGTGCGATCAATGTGGGATAACAGCCTTTCCCCTTCTCAGACCCATCTGACAATCGCAGTACACGGCTCCCAGACGCAGCTTTTGGGTTTCCGCAAATCCTTAGACTGCAGCCGCCCCGCTATCGCGCACCCGCCCCTTGATGCCATTTTAGACCGCGCCTACGCCCGAAGAGTTGCCCGGAAATGTCGCTGAGATGAAAAACCGGCCAATGCGGAATTTTTCCCCTTACAGGAACGGATATTGGCTACGCCAAACATTCATCGGTATTCCAACGAAAGTTGTACAGACGTGCTTTTTCAAGTTGGCTAATCTGGCGTCATTGATCGATTGATTGTGCCCTTGATCGTCCTGTTGTAATTCCCCCGGTTCTCTCGCTTGCACGTAAGTTTGTTTGGTGCAACAGCCCCTCGCTTCTTCATTCCCCCTCCTATCCGGCTGACTCGTTTCCCTGGGCGGCATAATGTCCGCGTTGGCTCACGCCGTAGACTTGGAGCAGGAGAAACGATGGACTACGTCAATTTCGGACATACCGGACTCAAAGTCTCCCGCATCTGCCTGGGCTGCATGACTTATGGAAGCCCCGCCACGGGCAAGCTGTTGCCCGGCCGGCAGCCATGGGCGCTCAGCGAAGCCGACAGTATTCCTTTCTTCCGCCAGGCCCTCGATCTCGGCATCAATTTCTGGGACACCGCAAACGTCTATTCGGGCGGCGACAGCGAAGTGGTCGTCGGCAATTTTCTCAAGGCAAACACAAAGCGCGAAACGATTGTGCTGGCCACGAAAGTGAATGGGCAGATGAGCGAGGATCCCAACGGCCGCGGCCTTTCGCGCAAGGCGATTCTGCATGAACTCGATCAGAGTCTGCGCCGCCTGCAGACCGATTACGTCGATCTTTATCAAATTCACCGCTGGGATTATGAGACACCGATCGAGGAGACGCTCGAAGTTCTGCACGACGTAGTGAAAGCCGGCAAGGTACGCTACCTCGGCGCATCTAGCATGTATGCCTGGCAGTTTGCCAAAGCGCTGTATCTTTCCCGAATCCATGGGTGGACGCGCTTTGTCTCGATGCAGAACCACTGGAATCTGCTCTATCGCGAAGAAGAACGTGAGATGACGCCGCTGTGCCGTGAGGAAGGGATCGCAGTGATCCCGTGGAGTCCCCTGGCGCGCGGCCGGCTGGCGCGGCCATGGCAGAGCGAGACAACCAAGCGCACGGAGACGGACCGGTTCGGCAATACGATGTATGCGCGCACCGAAGAGGCCGACAAAAAAGTGGTCGACCGGCTCGGCGAGGTGGCTGAACGGCGCGGCATTCCGCGGGCGCAGGTTGCGCTGGCGTGGCTGCTCGCAAAACCGGGCGTCACCTCGCCGATTGTGGGCGCGAGCAAGCCGCATCATCTTGAAGATGCTGTGGCCGCGCTTGCCGTGCATCTGACGCCGGAAGAGATTACAGCGCTTGAGGAGCCGTACATTCCGCATCCGGTGCTCGGCTTCAGCTAGGGCTGTCACGGGACACGGGCAGGTGCCGCCGTACAATAGCAGCACCACCCCAAAAGGTTGATTCAGGAGGCACGCCATTTCTACCCCCCTACGTTTAGGCGATCTGCTGATCCGCGGCAAGCTCGTCACGATTGACGATGTGACCCGCGCGCTCGAAAACCAGGCCCGCAACGGCGGGCGGCTGGGTGAGAACCTGGTCGCGCTCGGCGCCATCACACAACAGGCGCTCGATGCGTTCCTCCACCGTCTTCCCGTCGAGCCGGCCGATGTCGGCGCAACAGGCATCGACGGGCCCGACCTGATGGGCCTGCTGCTGAAGCTCATGTACGTGGAGCGGCTGGAGACGGTGCGCCAGTTCGCCCACGCTATTAAGCTGCCCTACCACATTGTGCTCGATCTGGTGCAGATGGCCATCGACCGCAAGTTGCTGATCAGTCTCGGCTCGCGAGACACCGGCGGCTTGGCGGACATGAGCTACATGTTCACCGAAGAAGGCAAGAAGTGGGCGCTCGATGCAATCAATCGCGTGGGGTACACAGGGCCGGCGCCTGTCACGCTTGAAGAGTTTACCTATCAGGTGAATCTGCAGAAGCTGACCAACGAAATCATCACATTCGAGCGTATCCGCAAGGCGACCGCGGCATTCACCTTTGAGGATGCACTCATCGAGCAGTGCGGACCGGCGCTCAACTCGGGCCGCGCGATGCTGCTGTACGGGCCGCCAGGTAATGGCAAAACTTCTGTGGCGCACTGCCTGGCGAACGTTTTTCACGACGTGATCTATGTGCCGTATGCAATCAATGTCGAAGGCCAGATCATCCGCGTCTTCGATCCCAGTATTCACTTTCCTCTGGACCGCACGGATGTGAGCGAAGACGATGCGACACTTTCCGTAGTACGGCGCGAGATCTTCGATGCACGCTGGGTTCCTTGCAAACGGCCCTTTGTGATTGCCGGCGGCGAGCTCACGCTCGACATGCTCGATCTGCGCTATGACCTGCTCGGCCACTTCTACGAGGCTCCGCTGCACCTGAAGGCGCTGGGTGGCTGCTTCGTGATCGACGACTTCGGCCGGCAGCTGGTTTCGCCGACGAACCTGCTCAACCGCTGGATCGTTCCGCTCGAAGGCCGGGTGGACTATCTCAAGCTGCACACGGGTAAATCGTTCTCCATTCCCTTCGAGGAGCTGATCATCTTCTCAACCAACCTTGAGCCCGAAGACCTGATGGACGCGGCGTTTTTACGCCGGCTGCCGTACAAGATCGAGGTCGGTGCGCCGACCCTCGAAATCTATCGTCAGATCTTTGAGAAGGAGTGCGCCAAGCAGGGTTTCTCGCTCCCGAGCGAGGCCTTCGAAGGCATCGTGTACAAGCTCAAAGAAGAGAAAGGCCTGGACCTGGCGGCGTATCAGCCCAAATTTATCGTGGACCAAGTGGTGGCGAGCTGCCGGTTCATGCAGCAGCCGCCACGCTTTGAGCCGCGCTTTGTCAATCACGCACTCGACAACCTGCGCGTGCACCGGCAAGGTGCGACGACACAGGCGCGTGTGACGTAGGCGTCATAAAAAAATGATGACGTCGTGGTGCTCTCAACGCGGATAGCCCTGCCACAGGTATTCGAGCGCCTCAGCGAGCGTCTGCTGCTTGACGGCCCGGTCGGTGTGGCCGGCATTCCTGGCAAAGACGAACTGGTAGTGGTAACCCCTGGCAGCCAGCACGCGGGCCATGTTCTCGTTGGCGACCACCCAATCATGCATGTTGTCGCGCATGGCGTTGGGATTGAACAGGTCGCGGTCGCCGACCTCCATCCAGATGCGAATCGGTTTTGCAGGCGTGCTCGGAATCAGGCGCTCGTGGAACCCCCATGCGCCGTGTGGCGTTTCAAGATTCGGCGGCCATTGCTGGTTGACATAGGTGCCGGAGTACGAGAGCACGCGGTGATACCACTCCGGGTGATACCAGGCCATGATGAGCGCGCAGGCCGCGCCGGAGCTGCCGCCCATGGTCGCGCGGCCATTGGGATCGTGGGTCAGCTTGACGTGATACTTCGATTCAACGAGCGGCAACACTTCAGTCTCGACGAACTCGGCGTAGCGGCCCGACATGGTGTCGTATTCCAGGCCGCGCTCGCTGCCCTGTGCATCGCCGCTGCCGTTGCCGATGGAGATGGCAATCATGGCAGGCACCTTGTGCGCCGCGATCAGATTGTCGAGCACGGTGAAGAGCAGCCGATCGGGGCCGTCTGCGCCGACGATAAAGGGCGCCGCGGTGCCGGGCACGTACTGCTGCGGCACATAGACGGCGACATGCCGCGTGTAGGGCGCAGGACGGCTGGTGGTGACGACGAGTTTGGCGGGGTCTTGAGGATCGGGCGTGCCGAAGGTGTAGGGATCGCGCGCAATGCCTGGATAGAGCTTGCTCTCGGTCGACTCCATCGTGAACTCGTAGACATTGCCTTTAGGCACACCGTCGTGCTCAACGGCCTCGGGCGCCGGATTGTGTGTGGGGCCGAGAACGAAGTTGCCGTCCGCCTCCGGCGGCGCGTTTTCGCCATCGGGCAAATCTTTGGCCGCGACGTAGCCCGGCGTGTGCGGATCGCGCGTAGGCGGGATGGGCCGCGGAGGATGCGTGGCGCTTCCCGGCTCCATCTGCGGAGGCTGCGCGGATGGTGTTTGCGCGAAGGCCGTCATGGTTGCGAGAAAAACGGCTGAGCTGATGACCGCGATGAAATACGGCAGCGAAAATTGCTTTCTCATTCCAGAATCACCTATGGAGACCGCTGTCAGAATTTCTTTTGCTCATTTGATTTTGTGCTCTCCCTGATTAGCCAATTCACAAAGAACGCGAATTGCCGAAGCTGGGGCACCCACTTTCGTGCTGATCTCTATTCCCTGTTCCCTATTCCCTGCTTTTCTCACGCGACAGTCAGCACCAGCTTGCCGAAGTGGCTTCCCTCTTCCATGCGCTCCAGAACTTCGCGGGCCTGGGTCCAGTGGAACTCTTCGCCGACGGGCCGCAGCTGAGCTAGCGAAATGGCGCGGTTCATCTCCAGGAAATCCTGCCGCGAGCCTACATAAATGCCCTGCACGCGTGCGACCTTGTGCAGAATCAGCGGAACCGGGAAAGGATCAGCGGAGCTGGTCAGCACGCCCACCATCGAGATGGTGCCGCCGCGGCGAATGGCGCGCAGCGAGCGGCCCAGTGTGCCCGCTCCGCCCACCTCGACGATGAGGTCGGCGCCCTCGCCACCGGTCTCCTCGAGAGCCCAGTGTTCCCACGACGGATCATCCTGATAATTCAGACCTGCGTCGAGACCCATGCCCTGGGCGCGCTCCAGCTTCTCGTCGCTGCTGGAGACGCCGATGACGCGCAGGCCGCGCCGCTTGGCAAATTGCAGAGCAAAGATCGAGACGCCGCCCGTGCCTTGAATAAGCACCGTCGAGCCGGGCTTGAGATCGCCCGCTGCAAGGGCGTTCCAGGCGGTGACGGCTGCGCAGGGCAGAGTGGCCGCCTCCTGAAAGCTGAGGTGATCGGGGATCGGCACCAGGCCGGTCTCCTGCAGGACGATGTAGTCGGCCAGCATGCCGTCGATGTCGCCGCCCAATGCGCCTCTGGATTTGGCCGCGGTCAGTGGCCCGTCCAGCCAGTTCTGCATAAAGATGCCGGCCACGCGGTCGCCTGGCTTCCACATCGTGACGCCTGCGCCGACCGCGACCACTTCGCCGGCGCCGTCCGAACACGGGATGCGCGGCAGGGCCATCTTGGGGTTGTAAAGCCCTTTGATCATCATCAGATCGCGGTAATTGAACGAAACCGCCCGCACGCCGACCAGCACCTCGCCGGGGCCGGGCGTGGGGGTGGGGCGCTCCACAAAATCCAAAGAATCAATGCCAAAACTCGAAATCTGCCAGGCGCGCATCAGTCCTTCCTCTTTACGATTCGTTCGGTCGGCTTCATTCCGTGAGATGAGTTGTAACAAATTCCCCGTAAAATGAAGATATGGCTCGTGGTTGGGAAAGTAAATCCGTGGAGGAGCAGATGGCAAATGCCCTGGGGGAAGTAAGCGCAGATTTTACGACCGATGATCAACGGCGCGCGGCTGCGCAGGACCGTGCCGCCCGCGAACGTCAGAGACAGGCGCTGAATCTGCAGCGCGAGCATATTCTCTCGCAGCGGACCTCGAATCCGGGTCGGCGGGCGGCGCTCGAAGCGGCTCTGGCTCACGTCGAGTCGCAGATCGCGGCCATCGGCTAGCTCAACTCCCGCGCTCGGCATCACGTCTTGCGATGCACCAGCAGCGTATTCGCCTGGTCAACGCAGGTGAGCGAGACGCGTGCGATGTTGACGTGCGCCGGCCGAGTCGCGGCCCACAGGATCACGTCGGCGATGTCATCGCCGGTGAGCGGCGTTATTCCCTTGTAGGCATTGGCCGCGCGCTCTTTGTCGCCGTGGAAGCGCACTGTGCTGAACTCCGTATCGACAAGTCCCGGGTCCACGCTGGTGACGCGGATGGCTGTTCCCAGCAAGTCGGCGCGCAGACCATCATTGATAAAGCGCGCAGCGGCCTTGCTGGCGCAATAGACCGCTCCATTGGGATAGACGATCTCGCCGGCCATGGAACCCAATGTGAGGATGTGGCCGCGATTGCGCGCCACCATGCCGGGCACCACTGCGCGAGCCACGTAGAGTAGGCCCTTCACGTTGGTGTCGATCATCTCTTCCCAATCGTTGATGTTGCCGGTATAAAGCTTTTCCAGGCCGCGGCTGAGACCCGCGTTGTTGACGAGGACTTCGATCTCAGCCCACTCTTGCGGTAGCGCATCGATAGCGCGCTGCACGGCCTGGCGATCGCGCACATCGAGTTCGAACGTGTGCACAGCTTCTGCACCGCGTTCGCGTGCATGCGCAGCCACTTCAGCGAGTCTGTCGCCGCGCCGCGCGGCCAAAAGCAGGCGCACGCCCTCCGGCGCAAAGGCCAGAGCGGTAGCCGCGCCGATGCCGGCGCTGGCTCCGGTGATGAAGACAATCTTTCCTCGAAGGCTCACGGTTTTTATCTTACTGGCTGCGCCGTGCGGGGTTATCCGAGGCCACCGCGGAGTTGCGCCATGCGGTATTGCACCGCGGCCCAATCCTTATCGCCGAGGCCGTTGCGGCGCGCCTCCGTGAAGATTTCGAGCATGGTATCGGCAAGGCTCAGGCGCGCGCCGCGGCTCACAGCGGCTTCACGCAGCAGACGCAGATCCTTCTCGCCGATATCGATGCCGGCGCCCGGCTGCTCCGGCGGGTGCAGCATCACCTTGAAGTAGGCCGCATAAAACGGCGACTGGAAGAGCGCACTGTTGACCGTCTCTGCAAAGAGCGCGGGATCGATGCCCTGCGACGTGGCGAAAACAAACGCCTCGCCGAGCGAGTGATTCATGGCGCTGATGAGAAAGTTGCCGCCGAGCTTGACGGCATGCGCTTTGTACGGCTCCTGACCCATTACCGAAATGCCGCGCGAAAGCGGCTCGAGCACCGGGCGCGCCCGTTCCACGGCTTTGTCGGCGCCAGCAACTACGATCCACAGGCGGCCTTCTTCCGCGACATTGGGCCGGCCGAAGACCGGGGCAGCGACGAAATCGATGCCGCGCCGCGAGTGCTCCTGCGTGAGCCGTTCGCTGAGCGCCACGCTGATGGTGCTGCAGGAGATGTGCAGCGCGCCGGGTTCGAGCGCGTCCATCAATCCGTTCGGCCCGAAGAGCACTTGCTCGTGCGCTGCATCGTCGAAGAGCATGGTGATGACTGCGTCTGCCCCCAGCTCGGCCTCTGCCGGAGTGCCCGCAGCGATCGCGCCCTCGCGCAGCAGCGGCTCCGTGCGGCCTTCGCTACGGTTCCACACCGCCAATTCGTGGCCGGCTGCGAGCAGGCGCAGCGCCATGGGTATGCCCATCTTGCCTGTTCCTAGAAATCCAATTCTCATCGTTTCACGCTCTCCGTGAGTCCATTCTACGAATCCGAACATTCACAAGTCCCACGAAACGCAAACGGTATAGCAAAACCAGGGTGATGTATCTCGGAGCCGCAACATTCGAGTCGGCGCGACCATCAGGGAGCGGCGACTTTGAGTGGAACATTAGAGGGCACAGTAAGCCCTGGTTTTTGCCATAGACTGAACTCATGACGATTTTGAAAGTCATTGTTCTTGCAATCATTCAAGGCCTGGCGGAGCTGCTGCCTGTTTCGAGCTCTGCGCACGTTGTTGTGGCCGAAAAACTGATGGGCCTCGATCCCTCTTCCCCTGAGATGACGCTTCTGCTGGTAACGCTCCACACCGGCACCATGTTCGCCGTGCTGGTTTATTTCTGGAAGACGTGGAAGAAGGTGTATTTCTCCACGCGCGACGCGTTCCGGCGATTTGCCATTCTCGTCATCTGGGCCACGCTGCTCACTGGCATCGTCGGTGAGATTCTCAAGAAGATCATCGAAAAAACACTTTTCCGCGGTGCCCCGAAGGCCGAGATCGAGTTGCTCTTCAGCCATCTTGAACTGATTGCGCCCGCATTGGCCGCCGCCGGCGCGCTGATTTTCATTGCGGGCATCGCCGAGAAACGCAAGCAGGACGCTGCTGCCGCTGGAAAACTCAAACTGCGGACGGGCGAAGGCACACTGACGCTCAAGCAGGCGGGCTGGATGGGGCTGGTGCAGGGATTGGCGCTTCCCTTCCGCGGATTTTCCCGCTCGGGGTCGACCATCTCGACCGGCATGCTGGTGGGTTCAGCGAAGGAGCCGGCCGAACGCTTCAGCTTTGCGCTGGCGGTCGTGCTTACGCCGCCGGTGGTCATCATGGAGGCGCTGCGTCTGGTGCATGCTGCGCATGCGGCGAGCGCTGCTGGCGCGCCTATTGATCTGCACGCCGCGTTTGCAACGAGCCTGCTTGGTGCGGTCTTCTCCTTCTTCGCTGGATTGCTCGCGCTCAAATGGCTGAGCAGCTGGCTTGAGTCAGGCCGGTGGCACTGGTTTGGGATTTATTGCCTTATTGCATCGGGAGTCGTGTTCTACCTGCACGCGCGAGGGTTTTGAGAGCCTTACACTGATTCTTCATGCTCCGTACTGTCAAGGCCACTCGTTATGTTGTCCCGCTGCGCGAAGGCGGATCGCTGCCGGCCATTGTGGAGGCGGACGATCTGGGCCTCTACGTTGTGAAGTTTCGGGGCGCGGGCCAAGGTTCGCTCGCGCTGGTTGCGGAGTTGATCGCGGGTGAGATCGGTCGTGCGCTGGGCCTCAATGTGCCTGAGCTGGTTTTTATCGAGATTGATGGTCTGCTGGGCCGCAACGAACCAGACGCCGAGATTCGCGAGCTGATCAAGAAGAGCGAGGGGTTGAATTTGGCGCTCGACTATCTGCCCGGCTCGACAATGTTCGATCCAGCGGCGCGCGACGCAGCTCCGGCAGATGTTGCGTCGATGATCGTGTGGTTCGATGCCTTTACCATGAATGTCGATCGTACGCCGCGCAATGCCAATCTGCTGGTGTGGCATCACAAGCTCTATTGCATCGATCATGGCGCGGCGCTTTTCTTTCACCACAGTTGGGGAACGCGGGCCCAGAAGGTGGAGTCGCCGTTCCGGGAGATTGAACAGCATATTCTGCTGCCGTGGGCGACGCAGATTGAGCAGGCCGTGGCACTAGCCCAAGCGCGCCTCACACCGTCGGCCCTGCAAGAGATTGTCGCGCAGGTCCCGGCTGCGTGGCTCGCGCCGATGGGCGGCGATTCCGACGAGATCCGGGCAGGGTATATCGATTTTCTGCGTGCGCGGCTTGCGGCAGCGGCTATCTTCGAACAGGAGGCCATTCGCGCTCATGCCCGCATCGTTTGACTACGCCATTGTGCGCGTCGTGCCGCGCGTGGAACGGCAGGAGTTCATCAATGCCGGCGTGATCGTCTTTTGTCTCGAAAAGCGCTATCTGGCAGCGCGCATTTATCTCGATGAGGCTCGGCTGAAGGCGCTGTGGCCTGAGATTGACATCGCGCTGGTGCGCGAACATCTCTCCGCCATTGAGCGGATCTGCACCGGCGATCCGGCCGCGGGACCGGTCGCCGGCCTTTCGCAGCGCGAGCGCTTTCACTGGCTGGTTGCCGCGCGCAGCACGATCATCCAGACCTCCCCCACCCACACCGGGATTTGCGAAGGGACGGACAATTTGCTGGATCGGCTCGAGAAACAATTTCTTTTGAATTGAGCCTTCGCGCCGCAGTGCGCAAAGAAACAATCGCAGATTCTTCGGCGAGTTGCCGCGATGACTCGCAGGATGACAAGACTTTCAACGCGAGTCTCAGTTCGGCGTGCCGGCTGTCTCGGTGCGAGCGAAGCTGCACTCCTGGCACTGACAATGGCGGCGCAGGTATTCCCATGAATAGATGCCGCCAGAGTGGCCGTCGAGCCAGTTGAACTGGATGGCATAGCGGCCCACGGCATGGGCGCTGGCAGGCTTGGGCGGCGGCGTGTACATGGGCAGCAACGCAGTGGGTTTCGCCTTGGGCTGGCCCGGCTTGCGGCCTTCGAGCGAGCGCTGCTCGACACACGTGGCGCAGGGGCAGGCCTCGCGCAGCCAGGCAAAGCTCCAGGAGCTCTTGTGGCCGTCGGCCCAGTCGATCTCCAGGCCCTTGCCCTCGGTAAGCAGCACGCGCACCTTGGCCGGCGTGACGGCGTTACGCGACAGCGGCCGGTCGTCCTCGACTTGTCGGGCTTCTTCTTTCGAGACGAAGCGGATGCCTTCGTGGCTCATAGGTCTATTTTAGTTCAGAGCTCCTGAGTTGATAGTGCAGCGGCGAACTGTGAACTGACAACTGCGAACTGCTCACCGATCACTGTCTCACAAAGAACCACGCTGCCATGCCGAGGCCAATGGCCACCACGATGCCCCGCAGCACCGGCTGTGGGACGCGGCGCGCCATGCTGGCCGAGGTGTAGCCGCCGATGGCAGCGGCGATCATAGCCGCCAGGCAAAAGCGCCAGACCACCTGGCCATCGAGAATGAAGATCACGAAGGCAATGCCGTTGGCCAGTGTGGTGGTGACGACTTTGAGCGCGTTGATCTCGTTCAGGTCCTGGTAGCCGAAGAGCGAAAACATGGTGATGAGCAGAAAGCCTGCTCCGGCGCCGAAATAGCCGAGGTAAAAACTCACCACAATGGCTGCAAGAAAAACGGGCAAACGGCGGCGCACCTGCGGCTGGCCGGCCGTGCGGCCTTTGCGGCGCTCGAGCCAGCGCGAGACCGGTCCACTGATGGCAAAAAGGCTGGCGGCGCCCAGCAGCAGCCACGGGACGAGGCGGAGGAAGGTCTTCTGCGGCGTGTTCAGGAGCACAATCGCGCCCACCGTACCACCCAGCAGTCCGGCGAGCCCCATCAGCCAGGCCGAGTTCAGATTCTTGCGCAGGTCATGCCGGTAAGCGGCGATCGAGGTAAGCTGGCCCGGCCAGATGGCCACCGTATTGGTGGCGTTGGCCTGCACGGGCAGCATGTTCATGCCCAGCAGCGCGGGAAAGGAAAGAAATGAGCCGCCACCGGCTACGGCGTTCAACACGCCGGCCAGAAACGCGGCCACAATCAGCCAGACCCAGCGCCAGGCCATGGATGAGAAAAACCCATGTAGAGGAAGCATCCGGCTCCCATTGTAGAGGGCCGAGGGGTCACTGTCCGGGCCAGCGGTTCACGATGTGCAAGGAGAGGTCAGAGAAGGATTTGAGTGACGAATCGGACCCCGGATGCCGCCCAGGAAGGGCCCCCGGACGACCTATCTGGAGCGCATTTTTAGTATTCCATTGCAATGATTAGAGTTATCGCGATAAAAATTTTAGCTTAATTGACTCATATTTTATGAATCCATTGTGCTATAGTTTACATCCGATAGGTTGAATGGCGAGGGACTGAAGCTCCCTGCCTACCCTCAATTTTTGGATGCAACTGGAGGAAATCATCATGGCTATAACTCGTTGGGACCCGTTCCGAGATGTAGTGGCACTGCAAAATCGTGTGAACTCGCTCTTCCGCGACTTCAACGAAGGTGGAGATAACGCTTTAACGACAGCCAGCTTTGTGCCGGCGGTCGATATCTATGAAGACAACCAGAAGGTCGTTCTGAAGCTCGAAGTACCGGGTGTTGAAGAGAAGGATCTGGACGTGCGCGTCGAGAACCACACGCTCACGGTGAAAGGTGAGCGCAAATTCGAGACAGAGGAGAAGGAACAGAACTTCCACCGGATCGAGCGGCGCTATGGCAGCTTCTTCCGCGCCTTCACCCTGCCCTCGACCGTGGACACCGAGCATGTGGATGCGAAGTACACGGCCGGCGTGCTGAAGCTGGAGCTCAAGAAGAAACCCGAGGCTCAGCCGAAACAGATCAAGGTGAATGTAGCTGCGTAAGCTGCGGTGAGCTGCCGGCTTCTAGCTTTGATCTGAAGCAGGCGGTACGGATGATCCATGCGCCGGGGCCGGTGAGAATGCCGCCCGGCGCGTTTGTTTATCTAAGAAGAAAAGACGAGAATCAAAAATCAATGAGTGGAGCTACTGGACGCCGGCTGCAGACAGGATCAAGCTAGAGGCGGATGGCGAGTAGCTGGGAGTGAAACGTGGCGATTCGTTGGGATAAATTTACGGTCAAGTCGCAGCAGGCGGTGCAGCAGGCACAGGCGCACGCGACCGAGCTCGGCAATGCCGAAATGCAGCCTGTGCATCTCTTGCTGGCGCTCATCGAGGATCGCGAAGGCGTGATTCCCGCTGTGCTGGAAAAGATCGGTGTGCCCACCGAGCGGCTGGAGCATGATCTGCACCAGATAGAAGATCGCTTGCCGCGCGTGGCCGGATCGGCCAGCCAGCCGGGACTGAGCCAGACGCTGAACAAGGCGCTGGAGCAGGCATTCAAAGAGGCTGCGAACTTCAAGGACGAGTATGTTTCGACCGAGCACCTGCTGCTGGGGATTGCGCACCAGAAGGGCGACCCGGCGCGCGATGCTTTAACGGCCGTAGGCGCGACGCACGAAGCGATTTTGAAAGCACTGACGGCGGTGCGCGGTTCGCAGCGTGTGACGGATCAGAATCCGGAAGGAAAATTCCAGGCGCTCGAAAAGTACGCGAAAGACCTTACGGATCTTGCGCGCCGTGGCAAGCTCGATCCGGTGATCGGGCGTGACGAGGAGATTCGCCGCGTCGTTCAGGTGTTGAGCCGGCGCACAAAAAACAATCCTGTGCTGATTGGCGAACCAGGTGTGGGCAAGACAGCCATTGTGGAAGGGCTCGCGCGGCGCATCGTCTCCGGCGACGTGCCGGAAGGCTTGCGCGACAAGCGCGTGATCTCGCTCGATCTGGGCTCGATGCTGGCGGGCGCGAAATATCGCGGCGAATTCGAAGACCGCCTGAAAGCCGTGCTCAAAGAGATCGAAGAGTCGAATGGGCAGATTGTGCTCTTTATCGACGAGTTGCACACGCTGGTGGGCGCTGGCGCTGCTGAAGGCGCAATCGACGCGAGCAACATGCTGAAGCCTGCTCTCGCGCGCGGTGAGCTGCGGGCCATTGGCGCAACCACGCTGAATGAATACCGCAAGTACATCGAGAAGGATGCAGCGCTCGAGCGGCGTTTCCAGATTGTCTACGTGGGCGAGCCGAACGTGGAGGACACGATTGCGATTCTGCGCGGACTGAAGGATCGCTACGAGCAGCATCACAACGTGCGCATTAAGGATTCTGCGATTGTGGCGGCGGCGACGCTGTCACACCGCTACATCAGCGACCGCTTTCTGCCGGACAAGGCCATCGATCTTGTCGATGAGGCGGCGGCTTCGCTGGCCATCCAGATCGGGTCTGTGCCGACGGAGATCGATCAGCTGGAGCGGCAGGCGACTTCGCTTGAGATTGAGCGCGCAGCACTGAAGCGCGAGACCGACAAGAACAGCCTGGAGCGGCTGGAGGAAGTGGAACGCGAAGTGGCCGCGCTCCGCGAGCAGATCACGGCGCTGCGTGCGCGCTGGACGAAAGAGCGCGATGCGATTACGCGCATGTCCGAGATTAAGAAAAGAATTGAGGCGCTGCGCTTCGAAGCGGAAGAGCAGACGCGCAAGGGCCAGCTCGATCGCGCTGCGCAGATCCAATACGGCGAGCTGCCGAAGTTAGAAAACGAGCTGAAGCAGTTGAATGCCGTGCAGGATGGGGCGCAGCAGACCAACGGCGCCGCGCGCATGCTGAAGGAAGAGGTAGACGAAGAGGATATCGCCAAGATCGTAAGCAAGTGGACGGGTATTCCTGTGAGCCGCATGCTCGAAGGCGAGGTGAAGAAGCTCGTCCAGATGGAAGAGCGGCTGCGCGAGCGCGTGGTGGGTCAGGATGCGGCGCTTTCAGTAGTCGCCAATGCGATTCGCCGCTCGCGCGCTGGGCTGAGCGATCCGAAGAGACCGATTGGTTCCTTTATTTTTCTTGGACCGACAGGAGTGGGCAAGACCGAAACCGCGCGTGCGCTGGCCGAGTTCCTCTTTGACGACGAGCAGGCCATAGTGCGCATCGACATGAGCGAATACATGGAGAAGCATGCCGTGGCGCGGCTGATCGGTGCGCCTCCGGGGTACGTGGGCTATGACGAAGGCGGTCAGTTGACCGAGGCTGTGCGGCGCAGGCCGTATGCGGTGATCCTGTTCGACGAGATCGAGAAGGCGCATCCGGATGTGTTCAACATCCTGCTGCAGGTAATGGATGACGGACGGCTGACCGACTCAAAGGGTCGCACGGTGGACTTCAAGAACACCGTGCTCATCATGACCTCGAACCTGGGCGCAGCGATGTTAGGTGCAGACACGCTCAAGACTGAGCATGATTTCGACATGGCGCGCGAGAGCGTGATGCGCGTGCTGCGGGAGCACTTCCGTCCGGAGTTTCTGAACCGGGTGGACGATATCGTCATCTACAAGCCGCTGGGGAACGCGCAGTTGAGCGCGATTCTCGACCTGCGGCTGAACGAGATCCGCAGGCTGCTCGAAGACCGGCAGATTTCGATCGAGCTCACCGAACCCGCGCGGCAGTTGATTTTGGCTTCGGGGTCGGATGCGGCGTACGGTGCGCGGCCGTTAAAGCGCGCGCTGCAGCGGATGGTGCAGGATCCGCTGGCGATGAAGATTCTCGACGGCGAGGTGCTGCACGGCTCGCACGTGAGAATCGATGCCGATCGCAACTCCAACCATCTGGTCTTCGAGCCGATGGGACGGGAAGCGATGGCGTAAGGCAGTGAGTTAGCTGGTTCGCGAGTCAGCAAGTCAGCGAAACAGGCCTCGCTTTGCGGGGCCTGTTTTGTTTTGCGCTCGTGCTGCCTAGTGTTCGCTCCTAAAGATTATTGTCATCCCGAGCGTAGCCGGCCGCATTTATGCGGCTCGCGAAGTCGAAGGATCTGCGGTTGCCCTTCGCCTCCCAAGTCTCGATCTGAGACCTGGGAAAGCACGAACCTCTTCAATCACGATCAGGCGATCTACTGGCCCAACGCGGTTTCGATCGCCGAGGTGACCTGCGGCGCGTCGGGTGTCGTAGCCGGCTCGAATCGCGCTACTGGTTTGCCGCTGCGGTCGAAGAGGAATTTGGTGAAGTTCCACTTAATATCGCCAGCAAACTGCGGGTCAGTGGAAGCGTTGGTCAGGAAGCGATAGAGTGGCGTCTCGTCGTCGCCCTTCACAGAGACTTTCGACATCATAGGAAAGCTGACATTGTATTTCCGGGTGCAGAAGGTCTTGATCTCTTCGTTCGTGCCCGGCTCCTGCTGCGCAAAGTTATTCGCCGGAACACCTACGATCACCAACCCGCGATCTTTGTACTTTTCATAGATCGCCTCAAGACCCGCGTACTGCGGTGTAAAGCCACACTTACTGGCGACATTCACCAGCAGGACCACTTTGCCTTTGTAGGCGTCGAGACTTACCTGCTGCCCGTCGATCGAGCTCATCGTAAAGTCGTAGATACTCTTCTCCTGCGCGGAGAGCACTGTTGCCGCAGTACACAACACCAGAGCCAAAGCCAATTTCCTCATGGAGCCTCCAGAGCGATATACGTTTCATTATCATCCGGCCTGCACTGTGGCTGTCATCAAAATGTAAAGAATCTCTGTGGGCGAGACGCCACAAGCTAGCGAGTCCGAGATTGGCTCAGATTATGCTGCGGTCAAATCGACTTCGCTCAAACCGCAGATCCCTTTCGGCTGCGCTCAGGGCAGGCTTTCGACTGCGGCCGCTGCTCGGCCTTGCTCAGGATGACAAGCTTTGTTTGGGTTCTATTGGCGTAGCTCAACCAGCGTTGCGCCCATGCCGCCTTCGTTTTGCGGGGCTTCTTCGATGCCCGCGACGTGGGGATGGCTCTTGAGAAAATCGCGGACTCCGCGGCGGAGAATGCCGGCGCCATGCCCGTGAATAACGCGGACGCGCGGCAGGCCGGCGAGGAAGGCACGGTCAAGATATTTTTCGAGCTCTTCGCGGGCTTCGTCGACCGTGCGGCCGATGAGGTTGATCTCCATACACATGTCGTCGGTGTTGGCGCTGGTCACAGAGACGTGCACGTTTTTCTGTTTGCGCACGGCTGCTAAAGGAGTTTCTGTGCCCCTGCCTGGATCTGCTCCAGAGCGCGAAGGCTCAGAGAGTTCGTCGCGCTTGACGCGCATCTTGATCGGGCCGAGCGCCACTTCAAAGAGGTCTTTCTCCACTTCGCGCTGGACAACAGCGATCTTGTTCATCGATTTGATGCGCACCTGATCGCCGGGTGCAATGTGTTTCAGCACATGCGGCTGCGCGTTCTGATCGCCGAGATCCGCGCCGGTGCGGTGAGCAACGACGGTCTGATTGAAGCTCTCCTGGAATTCGCGGCGCAGGCGATTGATGCGGCGTTCGGCCTCTTTCGAGAGCTTCTGTTGCGCGGCGCGGTCCTCGATAGCGCGCACATTCTCGCGCATCTGGAATTCGAAGTCCTTGAGCAGCGAAGCCAACTTAGTCTCGAGTTCGCGCGTGCGGTTGCGCAGTTCGACGTCGCCCTCGCGCGCCAGCCTGGCCCGTTCCTGATTCAAGGCGTATTGCTCTTCGCGCGTGGCTTTGCGCTCCTGCTCGAGTGAGGCAAGCTCGTTGTGCAACTTGTCGAGGAAGCGCGCGATGTCGGCCTGCTGCGAACCGAGGCGTTCGCGTGCAGCAGTAATGATCGCGCGATTCAGGCCAAGCCGCTCTGCGGTTTGAATGCCGGCAGAGGCGCCGGGCACTCCCAGATGGAACTGATAATTGGGCGCGAGGGTCGTCTCATCCACGCCCGCAGCTGCGTTGCGCACGCCGCCCGTGTTGGCGGCATAGACCTTGAGCGAGGTGTGATGCGTAGAGATGAGCGTCCAGGCGCCGGCGGTGAGAAAAAAGCTCGCCACGGCAACGGCCAGCGCGGAGCCCTCTTCAGGATCAGTGGCCGAGCCGAGTTCATCGAGCAGAACCAGCGAGTGCGCATCGGCGAGGCGCGCAAGGCGGTCGAGATTGGTGATGTGCGCGGAGAAGGTGGAAAGCGCAGCCTCGATGGACTGCGCGTCGCCGATGTCGGCCAAGAATGCAGTGAAGACGGGGAAACTCGCTGAACTCGCAGGGACGGGAATCCCGGCCTGCGCCATCATGGCGAGCAGAGCCGTTGTTTTGAGTGCAACAGTTTTGCCGCCGGTGTTAGGACCGCTGATGATAACTTGGCGTTCATCGGCAGTTAGTTCCAACATGAGAGGAACGATCTGCCCGCCTGTGGCACGCAGCCGCTTTTCAAGCAGCGGATGGCGAGCATTTTCGAGATGCAGCCGGACGGGTGTCAAGAGTGGCGCAGTGCATTCGTAGGATCGAGCGAAGCGGGCGCGGGCCTGGAGACTGTCGACGAGCGCGAGCACACGCGCGCCGGCGACGAGGGCATCGGCACAGCCGCCTACCTGGCGCGTCAATGCAACGAAGATGCGATGAATCTCGGCCTGCTCGTCTTCGAGCAGCCGCACGAGTTCGTTGTTCTGCTCGATGGTTTCGAGCGGTTCCACGTAGACGGTTTGCCCCGATGAGCTGGCGCCATGAATCACGCCGGAGACACGGCGCTTGAGCTCGCTGCGCACCGGGATGACGAAACGCTCGCCGCGGATGGTGATGAGATCATCTTGCGTGGAACCTTCGCCGGAAAGTTTGCGCAACGCGGTGCGCAGGCTCTCCTCGATGAGACGCTGCTGCCGCTCCTGCTCCCGGCGGAGGCGGTTCAGCTCAGGCGAAGCATCGTCCGCAAGCGTGCCGTCGGGCTGAATTTTTCTCTCGATCGATTCTGCCAACCACCCCAACGACGAAGACCTGTCGTTGGGGACCCCGGGTAACGGCCGCAGGTTCATGGCGAGCTGCGGTGACATATCGCAAAGCCCAGTGACCTTACCGGCCAGGCGCGCGGGCGGCTCGCGCAGGAGCGCCTGCCAGGCGGCGATGTCGTTTGCAAGCCGCGCGATGGCCTGCAGCTCGGCCGCTTCGAGCGCAGCCTCGGGGATTCTAGCTTTGGCGGCAAGCTGTGTTGGATCGAAGAGGCCGCCGAGCGGGATCGACACCTGCTCCTGGAGCAGCAGGCGTAGTTCGCCGGTGAGCTGATGCTGGCGCGTGATCCATGCTTCGTCCGTTGAGGGCGCGAGCGCAAGAATGGCATCGCGACCGACGGGCGAGGCTGCGAAGTTCGCAACCAGTGCAAGCAGCGGCTCCCATTCGAGGGCGGCACAATCTGCGTGTTCGACGGGCGACGGAATGGGGTCGAGGAGCGGCATGTCCCAGTCTTTATCTTAGTGCGGAAGTGAAGGTTGCTTAAGAGCAACCGCAGATCCTTCGACTCCGTCCGCTGTGCGGGCTTCGCTCAGGATGACACTACTTGCGGTTATTGGCATGGGGATCGGCTGTCGCATTCACTCAGATACCGCGGCTGGTTTCAACTCCCCTTCCCACTGCGCGACGGCTGCGGCAGCTATGCAGTTGCCGACGACATTCATTGAGGCGCGGCCCATATCGATGAGCGTGTCGACACCGAGAAGCAGCAGAATTGCCGCAGTGGGAATGTGGAAAGAGCTCGCCGTCCCGAGCAGGATGACGAGTACTGCGCGCGGCACGCCGGCTACGCCTTTGCTGGTAAGCGTGAGCGTGGCCAACAAAAACATTTGCTCGCCGATGGAAAGGTGCATGCCCGCAGCTTGTGCAGCGAAGAGAGCGGCCATGGAAAGATAGAGGCTTGAGCCCGTCATATTAAAGCTGTAACCAGTGGGAATGACGAAGGAGACGATCCAGCGTGGTACGCCGAACTCTTCCATGTTCTCCATGGCCAGCGGCAGCGCAGCTTCCGACGTGGTGGTTGCGAAACCGATGGCCGCGGGCTCGGCAATGGCAGCGAGGAAGCGGCGTAGCGGAACGCGCGCGAGTAACAGGATCGGCACAAGCCCCAGCAAGATAAACGCAGCCAGCGCCGCGTAGTAGGTGACAACCAGCTTCATGAGCGGCAGCAACGTGGCTACGCCCATACTGCCCACCGTGTAAGCCAGCGCTCCGCCGGCCGCGAGCGGCGCCATGTACATCACGATGCGCGTCATGCGGAACATTGTCTCGGTGAGCGATTGCAATACGTCGACCAGCGGTGCGCGCCGGGCGGCGGGCAACGAAGCTAAAGCGATGCCGAACAGCAATGCGAAGACGGCCACCTGCAGCACCTGATTTTGCGCGATGGCCTGCGCGATGTTTTCCGGAAAGATATTGAGCACCAGCGACTGCCATCCTTCCGAAGGCGGAGCATTGGCAGCCGCAGCCGGTACAACCGCTTGCGCGGGCAATGCCACGCCTATGCCTGCATGCGAGATATTGATGGCGATAGCGCCAAGCAGAAGGCCCAGCGTGGTGACCACTTCAAAGAGCACCAATGCCTTGAGGCCGACGCGGCCTACACTGCGCAGTTCATCGTGGCCGGCAATGCCTGTAACGATGCCGCCGAAGATCAGCGGCGCCACAATAATGCGGACCAGGCGCAGGAACAGATCGCCGAGAAAGCGGGCATTGGCTGCGATGTGCGGCGCATCAACGCCGAGTTCGGCTCCGGCGGCCATGGCGAAGAATGTCCACACCAGCAATGAGCGACGCCGCACGGCAAAGGGAAGGAAAAGGACGAAGCCGATGCATCGCAGGCTGAGAGCAACGCCGGCCGGAGCGTGCAGAAAACCGGCGATGAGACCCGCGGCAACCACAACTGACGCTGCAACTGCGAGTGCCGCAGAGCGTGGGGCGGATGCGCGCCCGGCCTGTGCAGGCCTCATCGACACTGATTGAGGGTTCATGCAGGAGCCTTCCGCCGCAAGGTCTCCCTTATGCTATCGCGGAGCAGGCTCAGTTGGCCGAAGAGTTAGTTGGTTGTTGGACCCGGTGTAGCCGCAGGGGTGGACGTTGCGGGGCTGGCGGTACCGCTGTCTCCACTGCCGGATTTCTCTGCCGGTTTCGACTCCGTTTTCGCGTCTTTCTTGGTTTCAGACGAAACGGAATCTGCAGATGAACCGCTGCTCTTCGGCGCATAGTCGTTCACGTACCAGCCGGCGCCTTTGAACTGCAGCCCCGGTGCGGTGAGAACCCGCTCCACAGGACCGCCGCATTGGGGACAGGTCTTTTCAGGCTCGGCTTGAAAGCTCTGAATCTTTTCGAATCGGTGACCGCACTGGGTGCAGCGGTATGGGTACAACGGCAAGGGCCTTACTCCTCCGGCACAAAATATCAATATCTCTATTTTAACGGAAGGCGGCGATTCCTCCACGGAACTGCCGCCTGTGCCCGTTGTCCTTATGACCGAAGCTGCTCTAGTGGACTTCGATCGGCGCCGAAGCGGTCACATCTTCCCAGGCCAGGGTCAATGTAGCCTTGCCGCCGCCATTGTCGGTCAACGTATAGGTCAGGTTTTCTACCATGGAGGGCGGTTTGGATGTCGTCATCTTCGTCTTGCCGAGATCCTGGCTCGCGTCATAGGCCAGTCCCCACTCGCCGGTCTGCTTGTTCACGATCAGCTGCCAGGCAGAGGGATCGGAGATATCGACGAAGAGTGTGTAATTGCCGGCGGGTACCTGCACGTCGCCGATGGTCAGATCGGCATCGGTGTGCAGCGTCGTAGCCGAGTTGGCCCCCGCGCGCCAGACGGGATAGTGCTGCTCGTTCCTGTGAATCAATCCATCCGGCGTGAAGATCTGGCCCTCACGACCCTTTACCCGAGGCGAACTATAGGTGATGGCGATCGTCTTGCCGTTGATCGTGACCGAAGCTTTTTCGGGCGGACTGGGCACTGGTCTCTGCTGCGCAATCAGACTCACGGCGCCAAGCAGAAGGCCCGTACAGATGAACAGACGTTTCATGGTGCTTGCTCCTCTGGGCAGAGGCCGATATGCAATCAGACGGCCCCGACGCGAATGATTGTCGCACTGCGCACCGTCTCTCGGGAAATAAATGTGACGAGCCTGCTATGATGCGCGCAGGACAAAGCCATGGCGGAGAATCCAGATTCCATCTCGCCCGGAGCGCGCTTTCGCGCGGCAGTTGCGGCCGAACGGCCTCTGCAGGTGGCCGGCGCGATCAATGCCTACACGGCGCGCATGGCTGAGGCTACGGGCTTTCGTGCACTTTATCTCTCTGGCGGCGGTGTGGCGGCCAATTCGCTGGGATTGCCTGACCTGGGCATCAGCACGATGGAAGACGTGCTGGTCGACGTGCGGCGGATTACGGACGCTACTTCCATCCCCCTGCTTGTCGACATCGACACCGGTTGGGGTGGCGCCTTCAACATTGCGCGCACCATCCGGTCGATGATCAAGGCAGGCGCGGCGGCGGTACACATCGAAGATCAGGTGAGCGCGAAGCGCTGTGGCCACCGTCCGGGCAAGGCGCTCGTGCCTGCCGAGGAGATGACCGATCGCATCAAAGCTGCGGTAGATGCGCGCACAGATGCCAACTTCGTGATCATGGCGCGGACCGATGCGCTGGCGAGCGAAGGCCTCGCCGCAGCGATTGAGCGTGCGCAAGCCTACGTGGCTGCTGGCGCAGACATGATCTTTGCCGAGGCGGTCACCGAGCTTCCGGCGTACACAGAATTTCGTAAAGCAGCCGGTGTGCCGATTCTGGCCAATATTACGGAGTTCGGAAAAACCCCGCTCTTCACGCGCGACGAGCTTGCAGCTGCAGGCGTAGATATCGTTCTCTATTGCTGCGCGGCGTATCGCGCAATGAATGCCGCTGCGCTCAATGTGTACCAGACGATTCGCAAGGAAGGAACACAACGCAGCGTTCTCGACGGGATGCAGACGCGTGAGGAACTTTATCGCTACTTGGACTACCACGCATACGAACAGAAGCTCGATGCGCTCTTTGCCAAAGACAGAGAGGCACGGTAGACACGTTCGCTGGTTGTCCGCTACTTTTGCAGTTCTTTCGGAGAATGCCTATGAGTGAAGCTTCCACCGGCTTCAAACCCAAAAAATCTGTTGCGCTGTCGGGCACGCCGGCGGGCAACACCGCCATCTGCACCGTGGGCCAGAGCGGCAATGACCTGCACTATCGCGGCTATGACATCAACGATCTCGCCGCGCATTGCGAGTTTGAAGAGGTCGCGCACCTGCTGGTGCATGGCAAACTGCCGAACCGCGCGGAGCTGGCCGCCTACAAGGCGAGGCTACGCAGAATGCGCGGCCTTCCGGCGCCGGTAAAGCAGGCTCTCGAGCTGCTGCCTGCAGGGGCGCATCCGATGGATGTGCTCCGCACAGGTGTTTCGGTGCTGGGTTGCGTGCAGCCTGAAACAAGGGATTACTCCGACGAAGCGGCGCGCACAATCGCCGACACGTTGCTGGCGTCGTTGCCTTCGATGCTCGTCTACTGGCAACAGTTTGCGCGCAATGGAGGCCGCCGCATTGATGTGGAAGCAGGCGGCGATTCGATCGCGGAGCACTTTCTCCACATGCTGCACGGGCGCGCGCCCAGCGCGGAGTGGATCGCGGCAATGCAGGCATCGCTGATTCTGTACGCCGAACATGAATTCAACGCTTCCACGTTTACTGCGCGCGTGATTGCCGGCACCGGTTCGGATCTTTACTCCTGCATTGCAGGTGCAATCGGCGCGTTGAAGGGTTTCAAGCACGGCGGCGCGAATGAAGTGGCGCTTGAAATCCAACTGCGTTACGGTTCGCCCGACGAAGCTGAAGCCGACATCCTGCGCCGCGTTGCCGAGCGTGAGGTGATCATCGGCTTTGGTCATCCGGTGTATACGATCGCCGATCCGCGCAGCGACATCATCAAGGCCTCAGCCCGCTCGCTGGCCGTGGACGATGCTGGCCGGCGGCTCTACGCTGTTGCGGAACGCGTCGAATCCACGATGCACAACGCGAAGAAGATGTTTCCGAATCTCGACTGGTTTTCGGCGGTTGCCTATCATCTGATGAGCATTCCCGTTGATCTGTTCACACCGCTTTTCGTCATGGCGCGCACGGCAGGCTGGAGCGCGCACGTGATCGAGCAGCGCCAGGACGGCAAGATTATTCGGCCATCGGCAAACTACACGGGGCCGGAGAATCTTACATTCGTTCCGATCGCGCAACGCAGCTAGTCTGAAAACGGCGGCTCCGGGCGAACCTCCCGTAGGGAGGTTGCGAGAATAGCCCAAGGTGGACCCTGAGTGAAACGAAGGGAGAACCTTGGGAGAAGAACAAGCGAGACCATCAGCCCCGTAGGGGCGATGTGACCCAAGCCGAGGAGATTGCGTGTCGTCGCACATCAGCAATGAACGCCCCGCACCGGACAAGGTTCTTACGGACATTGCCGACTATGCGCTGAACTACGGGATTGAAAGTGATCTCGCCTACACCACAGCGCAGCACTGCCTGATGGACACTCTCGGCTGCGGTCTCGAGGCGCTCGAATATCCGGCCTGCACCAGGTTGCTCGGACCGATTGTTCCCGGCACCACGGTGCCCAGCGGCGCACGCGTTCCGGGCACGAAATTTCAGCTCGATCCGGTGCAGGCTGCGTTCAATATCGGCGCGATGATCCGCTGGCTCGACTTCAATGACACTTGGCTTGCGGCGGAGTGGGGCCATCCGTCTGACAATCTGGGCGGCATTCTTGCAGTGGCCGACTGGCTCTCACGCTCAGGCGTGGCGCTGACGATGCGCGATGTTCTCACCGCTATGATCAAGGCGCACGAGATTCAGGGCTGTCTTGCGCTTGAAAACTCGTTCAACAAAGTTGGGCTCGATCATGTGGTGCTGGTGAAGGTGGCCTCGACGGCCGTCGTGAGCCAGTTGCTCGGACTCTCGCGCGAGCAGACCATCAACGCGCTGTCGCTCGCGTGGGTTGACGGACAAAGCTTGCGCACGTATCGTCACGCTCCGAACACCGGTTCGCGCAAAAGCTGGGCTGCGGGTGACGCGACCAGCCGTGCGGTTCGACTGGCGTTGATGGCGAAGGCGGGCGAGATGGGCTACCCTTCCGCGCTCACGGCGAAGGCCTGGGGCTTCTACGATGTCTCGTTCCGCGGTCAGCCGTTCAAATTCCAGCGACCCTACGGCTCGTACGTAATGGAAAACGTGCTGTTCAAGATCAGCTATCCGGCGGAGTTTCATGCGCAGACCGCCGTTGAAGCGGCGATGAAGCTGCGCACGGAGATGATTCAACGCAATCTCACGCCTGAGGCCATCACAAAAATCACAATCCGCACGCACGAGGCCTGCCTGCGCATCATCGACAAAAAAGGGCCGCTCGCCAATCCTGCTGATCGCGATCACTGCGTGCAATATATGGTGGCCATTCCGCTGCTCTTTGGGCGGCTCACAGCGGCGGACTATGAGGACGACATCGCCGCCGACGCGATTCTCGGCCCGCGCATTGACGCGCTGCGCGCGAAGATCGAATGTGTCGAGGAGCCACGCTTCACCGCGGACTATCACGATCCCGACAAGCGTTCGATTGCGAATGCGCTTCGTATCGTTCTCGAAGATGGCACCGTGCTGGAGCAAACAGTCGAATATCCCCTCGGCCATCGCCGGCGGCGGGAGGAGGGCCTGCCCCTGCTGGTTGAAAAATTCAAGATTAACCTGCGCCGGCGCTTTCCCGAGGATCAACAGCAGCATATCATCGAGGCTTCACTTAATCGCGAACGGCTGGAGGCGATGCCGGTACACGAATACGTCGATCTTTACATTCCATAGGCGCCACATCCACCGTTCGATGGATGCATATCACATCACAAATCTTCGATGATGCGGTATACTCCTCACCGGATTCCATGCAAGGAGGAACTCACATAATGGGGAAATTTGTATCGGCGGCAGCGCTCGCTGCCGCACTGATCATGGCGCCGATCCACATGTTGGCGCAGGCAGCAGGAGATGTGGTGCTGAAGCCGGCGGATGTGCAGAAATTGCTGCCGGCGAGCGTGTACTATGCCGGCCAGTCGGCAACAACGCAGCTGCGCAACTCCGGAGGCGTGAAGTTTGCCGACGGGCACTACGTGCTAACTACGCTGGTGGACACAAGTGGCTACTCGACCGGTATCGCGGCCAAATATCAGGGCTATTTCATCACTGAAGTTCCGCTGCAGCTTGGTGGGCAGAGCCTGCCGGCCGGCGTCTACGGCATCGGCTTCATCGCGGACAGCAAGTTCGTGGTGACGGACGTGGGAGCGCACGACGTGCTCACGGTGAGTTCATCGAATGATGCGGCGATGCAGCGGCCGCGGCCGCTTCAGATTGTTGCCGATCCGGCGGGAGGGTTCCGGCTGTACGCAGGCCGGAATTATGTGAGCTTCACGAAATAAGCGCTTCTTACTTGGGAAGCGCCTGGCGGATCATCTGCGCAACCTGCGCAGCCTGGATGGCGCTTCCCTCCGCTGTAAAGTGCACATCGCCGTTGTGCGTGTCCTGGTGCTGGAGCATCAGGGCATGTTGATCGTCTGTAGCGATGCCGTCCTTCGTCATGATCGCCGCAGCGAGGCGGTTGCGCGTGTCAATACGCGCGTTGGTCGACTCGCCGGTAGCCGAGTCGTGGAGCACAGGCGTGGTCGTCGCCCAGAAAAGCCTGGCCTGCGGCGCTCCATCGCGCAGTGCGGCAATCATCGCAGGAAGGCCCGCGGCGTATTGCTGCTCCGTGTAGCCCCAGCCGTGCATGCCGTTGTTGAAGTGCACGACGGCGAACTTCACATCCATCATGCTGAAGTAGTCATGAAGCTGACCGGGCAGACGCGGATCGCCGCTGCTGCAGGAGGTGGCGAAGAGATAGACGTTCGCTGCGCCCGCCAAATCTTTTGCGACCGCGGGATAGTAGCCGCGAGTAATCGAGTCACCCACGAGCAGCACGTTGGGCAGATTCGGCTGCTGCGTCTCCGGCCGGTCCGTCCAGGTCCACTCGATCTTTTCGGTGATGGGGAGCAGGGTTTGAGCGGTTGCGCTGAGCGCGCAGAGAAAGAGGACTGCAAGAAGATAGAGACGGCGCATACGTGATCATCTTAATGCCGCGAGTTGCAAGACAATTTGCATCGGGCGAAAGCGCTGCCCGATGATTTGTCATCCTGAGTAAGTCCGAAGGACGAGTCGAAGGATGACACTATACAAATGGTTTTGCGCCTTTCGTAGGTTTCAAGAGCGCGACCTGGGACATCAACAAACGAAGAAGGCGGACCCATTCGGGTCCGCCTTCTCTGTGAGATGCGTTAAAGATTACGCCTTCGCGGCCACCGCACCAGCCAGTCGCTCGCGGACCAGTTCGTGGCCGCGGGTGAAGAGCTCGTCTTGCGAGAGCTTGCCGGCAGCGACGTCGGCGAGAACCGCCTTCTGCGCCTGGTACTCGCGGTTGACGATGCCCGCCTTCGACTGCAGCATCCGCCATGCCTTGCGGCGCTCCACGCAGAACATGACGAGTTGACGAGACAGGGCGCGATACTCGGTTTTGCCGTTCTCTTCCCACTGGATGTACACGCCGAAGTCGGGAATGAAGCTGCGATGCTCGGGCAGCAGGTAATAGCGGTAGACCACGTCCTGCTGCGTGATGCGCACCAGCATGTTTTCGAGCGGAATCATCTTGGCCGCCTGCTCGGGCTTGATCTTGCGCAGGTGGTTGCGGAAGCGGGCTTCCGTGGTGCACCAGTGCGCCACGGTGTAGCGGGTAACGGTGCCGTCCTTCGCCTTCGCCTCATACCAGTCGAGATCGGGTGAGGGATTGCCCTTGACGTCGAGCGCTTCCTGGTAGCTCTCGCCCTTGCGCGGATCGAAGACGAACTCGGGCACGCCGCGCGAGTCGCGGACTCGCTGCGCCTGGTGCAGAGCCATGTCATCGGCAACGCCGTGCTCCGGCTGACAGGTGGTAAAGGCCTGCAGGAACATGGTGCCGCGGTACTCGAGGCCATCGAGGATGGCGCGGTAGAGCTTGGGCGCGTTGGCCATCGAAACCTGCGCGACAAACGGAGAGCCGTGGCCGGCGAGGAAGGTCTCCGCAACCGTTTTCTTCTCCGTGTTCTTGCCCTGCGTAGCAGTGCCGAAGACGTTCATATCGTTGCCGCCGAGCATCGGGGTCGAGTCGGAGTTCTGGCCGCCGGTGTTCGAGTAAACCTGCGTGTCGAGCATCAACGCCTTCACGTTGGGCCGGTTCTGCAGGATGACTTTGGACATGTTCTGGTAGCCGATGTCGCCCATGCCGCCGTCACCGCCGACCACCCAAACCTTGGGTAGCTCGACGATCTCCTTGTCGGTCATCAGCGCGTCAGTGAAGTGCGTAAAGTGGTAGTACTGTTCTGCGCTCACGCCCTTGCCGGCAAGAACAATGTCCGCCAGGCGCTCGGGGATGACCGAGCGGCGCGCGTGATCGACGATGAAGCTTTCGCCCATCAGCCAGCCCACGGTGATGCCGTCCTGGAAGAGTGAGTTCATCCACGGATACGGATGCGGGTTATTCGGCGAGGTAGAGCCGTACACCGTGTTGCATCCCGTATGCGCAGCCATAGCCATCACGCTCATGCCGTTGGCAAGGCGTCCGTCAACCGGCTGCAGGTTCTTATGATTGAAGGCTTCGGTCAACAGCACCGCAGCGATCGCTTCGACAAGCTGTGCATCGGTGATGGGGCCGTGCTCCGCTTCGTAAGCGGCGATGCGCCTCTTGGTGTCCTTCTCGTCTTCGCCGCCCAGGCCCATCACCAGGTGCTGGATGCTCTGGCGGAGCAGCGCGTAATCGGCGGGGTTGCTCTCCTTGAGAGCAGCCAGCTTGGCCGCGCCCGCCTTCTCGAGATCGCCGGCCTTGGCAACGAAGCGGTCGCTCTTGGCGTGGAAGACGGGGCGCATGTACACCTCGGTTACAGCAGCGATGGAGCGCAGCACCGACTTTTCACCGCAACCAGCGCAGGCGCCGTCACCGGAAACGAGTGCGTCGTAGTTGGTGCGAACCATCAGCATGTTGCGCAGCGTAGCGGTCTTCGAGTCCGCAGGATTGGCGGCGTTGAAGAGTCCGAGGTACTTCTGCGATGTATCAGGCAGCAGGTTGAGGAAGGCTGTGCCGGTCTCGTGCTCGGCATTGACCTCTTCGGTCTCCTGCACCATCTTGAGCGCTTCGTGATCGCCGCAGGCAGTGACGCAGGCCGCGCAACCCTTGCAGAGATCGCTGACAAAGATCGAGAAGATGCCGCCCGAGCCAGGGGTCTTGCGCTCCGGCGAGGAGAAGATGGCGTTGACCTTCTGATAGGCCATCGGCACCTTGTCAATAATGCTGTAGAACTGTGCCTTCGCCGCGGGAGAGAATCCATCCACAGACTCGGTGACTTCGCGGATGATCGTGGGCAGCGGCGTGCCGGTCTTGATATCCGCCAGCATGCGCGTGCGGGTGAGCCGCTCGATCTCGGGCAACTTGTCGAGCATCTTGCGGCGCTCGCTCTGGTCGGTCACGTAGCGCGTAACGGCGGTGCCGAGCAGCGTGCTCAGATCCTGCGAAGTGTTGGGCAGCGCGGTATCCGGGCAGACCGAGATGCACTCCATGCACTGCGTGCAGTTCTCGGGAATGTAGAGCGGCGTCTCGCGGCGGGCAACGTACTTCGAAGCCGTGTCGCCGGTAGCCGCAGCGATCACGCCCATGGCCGAGAGCGGCGTAGCCGGCTGGTTGTAGCCGTAATTCGAGCGGAACTCCGCATTGAACGCCGAGATGGTCGAGACGGGCGTGCGTGTTCCCTGCCCCTCAGGCGTTGAAATCGAGCGGCACCCGCCGGCGCGGCAGCCGCTGTCGGCGGCCACTTCAGCAAACTCGGGCTCCACATCAAGAATCGGCAGCAGCGCCTCGCCACGCAGGCTGGAGTGATCGGCCGCTGCAAGCTCGCCAATCTTGATCTCCTTCACGCGCTCGAAGCCCTGGATCATGACTTCCATGTTCGACTGCACAACGGCCTCACCCTGCTTGCCGAACTTCTTCACATACTGCTTGTAGACAACGTCGCGGAACTGCTCCTGCGTGATGCCGAACTCGTTCAGCAGCGTACTGACCGCAAAGAAGCCGCCGAGGAAGGCGTTGCCCTGCATACGGAGCTGCAGGTCGGCGCGATCGGTGGCCTTGCGCGCGATGTCGAAGCCGGGCAGCGTGAAGACGCGAATCTTTTTCTCGATGATCTGCTTGCGGGCCCAGATGGGCAGGTTCTGCCATGCGCGCTCGCCGTCCACGTCGGACTCCCACAGCAGGCTGCCGCCTTCCTGGATGCCATCGAGCGGGTTAGTATGCGTGAATGCCTTGGGATCGCAGCAGAGTACGCAGGTGACATGGCGCAGATCGCAATTGACGCGGATGCGTTCTTTAGCCGCAACCATGAAGTAGCTGGTCGGCGCGCCCTTCTTTTCCGAGCCGTACTTCGGGTTGGCGCTGACGTGAATGACTTCCTTCGGATTGCCGAGTTCGTCCTTCAATCCGTCGCGCTCGTAGAGCAGATCGTTCAGGTCGCCGAGAATCGCGCCCAGGTTCTTGCCGGTGGTGATGGCGCCCCAGCCGCCGATCGAGTGGAAGCGGACAGCCACCGCTGCTTCAGGAAGAAGCGAGGGCGTTTCGTCGGCAACGACGGAGTAGGGATGGTCGATGCCCAGCACCATGAAGAAAGCGCCGTCCGATACTTTGCGGCCGTCCTTGCGCGTGCGTTGCCCGGTTGCATATTCATAGGCGCCGATCACGTGCTCGGGACGGAAGTCGCGGGAGCCGAGTCCATAGCTACCGGCCACGATATTCGGCTTCTCGTTAGCCACGATCAGCGGCAGTTGCTGCCGCTCCATGTGGCTGCCGTGCAGTTCCGAGCCTTGCAGCGCCTTATTGAGCGCGGTGCGGATGTCGCGCGCCAGCGGATTGTCGCCGGCCATCGCCTCGTCAGTCCGCTCCAGGATGATGACGTTCTTTTTGCCCTGCAGCGCTTTTACGATCGCCGCTTCCGGGAAGGGACGGATGACGTTGACGTGGATGGAACCGACACTCGCATTGCGCGTCTGGCGCAGGTAGTCGACGGCGGCCTCGATGTTTTCAGCCGCGGAGCCGAGCGAGACGAAGACCGTCTCGGCATCTTCGCACTTGTACTGCGTGATAAGACCGTAGTAACGCCCGGTAAGTTCGCCGAAGGCTTGATAAGACTCCTCAAGGAATTGCAGGATCGGCTCAACGAAGTTGTTGCGCCGCGCCACCACGCCCTGCATGTAGTGTTCCTGGTTCTGGACGGGGCCAAGCAGGACAGGATTGGTCAGATCCATCATCTTGGGCACGCGGCGGCGGGTGGGGCCGAAGAGGACGCGCTGCGCCTCAGTAGGGCAGTCGATAATATCGTCCGGCGCACCGAGGAATTCGCGAATCAGCTCCGACTCATGCTTGTAGAAAGTGCGCTCGAGGTGCGTGGTCAGAAAGCCGTCCATGATGTTCATGCCCGGCGTGAGCGCAAGCTCGGTGACGCGGCGCAGGATGAGTGCCTGGTCGGCGGCCTGCTGTGCGTCCTTGCCAAAGAGCATGATCCAGCCAGTATCGAGAGCACCGTATACGTCGTCGTGGCCGCAGTGCACATTGAGGGCATGCTTGGTCAGCGCGCGGGCGCCGACTTCAAGCACCATGGTCGAGCCTTTGCCCGGAGCATGATAGTACTGCTCCACGCCATAGACCACACCCTGTCCCGAGGTGAAGTTCACCACGCGCTTGCCGCAGACTGAGTGGGCGATGGCGCCACCTTGTGCCGCGTGTTCGCCTTCGGTCTCGATGGCGATGGTGTTGCCGCCGAAGACATTGAGGTGGCCTTCGGCATAGGCCTGCTGAAAGAGCTCGCCGCCTTCGGTGGAGGGTGTAATCGGATAGAAGACGCCGGCATCGGCAATGCGCGTTTCGGTGTGATACGAGACAAGTTGGTTACCGTTCGCGGTGACCCGGATGCCTGGATAACGAGCAGCAGCTTTCATTCAATCCCTCTCAGTCGAGCCCGGTTGTGGTTTGCATTCTCTTCGCTTAGAAGCCCAGACGCAGTTCCCCGTCTTGCGGATCTCGGTCGCTCTCCGCCGTGCGTCTGTCTCCATCCATCCTGCGGGCTGCATCTTGTTGCAATCACTATCGATAAGGCGACTTATCGACACGATTTTTGCGAATTTCTCGGCCGCAACTGATAACAGGATACAGAAGAGAAGGCAGTATCCGTGTGAAGCGGCTCACATATAAGTATGCACCCTGTTTAGGGAGACGCCGTCCCAAAGAGTGGGATCAGAAAGGCCTTCTCCAGAGACGCCGGAATACACTCGGAAGTTGGCATTTCAGCCCGATTTGGGCCGTTTGTAACCGCTCCGATGCCCAGCCAGGCCTCCCAGTACGCGCGTTATCCCAGCCTCGAAGATCGGGCAGTGCTGATCACCGGAGGCGCAACCGGAATCGGCGCGTCGCTGGTGAGCCACTTTGCCCGCCAAGGTTCGCGAGTCGCCTTCCTCGACATTCAGGACGAGCCCGCCCAGGTCCTTGCCGCGAGTCTCGCGAAGGAGGGATGCCCGGCGCCAGTCTTTGTCCATTGCGACCTGACCGATCTTGCGGCGCTCCGGTCGTCGATGGATCGGGCCATCGCCGCCCTGGGTGCGGTAGACGTGCTGGTGAACAATGCGGCCAACGATCAACGTCATGCGATCGAGGAGGTCACGCCCGAGCTCTGGGACGAGTCCATGGCCATCAACCTGCGGCCCCAGTTCTTCTGTATCCAGGCCGTGCTGCCGGCGATGCGCGCAACGGGCCGGGGCTCGATCATCAATATGAGCTCGATCTCGTGGATCATCCCTACGACCGGGTTGCCGGTCTACATTGCCGCCAAGGCAGCCATCGTGGGCCTCACACGTACCCTGGCGCACGAACTCGGACCAGCGGGCATTCGCGTCAACGCCGTGCTGCCCGGTGCGATTGCGACCGATCGCCAGAAGCAGCTCTGGTACACGCCTGAGGGCGTGCAACGCATTCTCGATAACCAGGCCATCAAGCGTCAGATCGAGCCGGACGAAGTCGCGCGGCTGGTGCTGTTTCTGGCAGCCGACGATTCCAGCGCCATCACCAACCAGAGCTATGTCGTGGACGCAGGCTGGGTGTAACGGTCGTACGCGGATCATCCGTTCGGTCATGTATCCGCCCGCCTGCACCGGGACTACTTCTTCGATCCTTTCTTCGCGAGATCTTTCGCGCCGTCGAGGTGCTTTTGCAGCGTGGGCAGGGTCTGGCTCGCGTACGACTTCAGATCAGGGCTCTGCGCGTCCGCTGCTTCTTTCGTGTAGACGGAGATGGCCTTGGTGTGGCCGGCGATCATCTCGTGCGTATAACGAGTATCGAAGGCCGCGCCCTTCAGCTTCTCGAACGGCGCAATCATCTTGTTGTGCTCGTCATCGAGGCCCTTGGGGACGGTGAGATTGGCCTTTGCGGCGATGTTGCCGAGCTGCTGGTAGTCGCTGGTGTGATCGGCCACCAGCATCTGTGCATAGTCCTTCACGTCCTGGCTCGATGCCTGATCCGCGGCCATCTGGCCGAGGTGGGCTTCAAGCATGTCGGTCTGGGCAGCGAGGTCGACAAACTGCTGATCGGTCATGGCGCCGGCGGCGGGCTTCTGGGCGAGAGCAGGGGCAGCGCAAAGTACAGCGCAGCAAATCAGGGAGAAAACGCTTTTCATTTCCATCCTCCTTCTACTCATAAGAGTTCTGCGCACGGCAGTTTGGTTTTCCGGGTAAGCGCAAGCCGCTTTGAGCCTGCGCTACCATGGAGGAAAAGAGGATTGGGGATACGCATGTTTGTGGTGGTGTGGCAGTTCGAGATCGCCGAGGACAAGATTGCCGCTTTTGAAGCTGCCTACGGTCCGGAAGGTTCCTGGGCCAAGCTTTTTCGCAATTCGACGAGCTATGTAGGCACCGAGTTGCTGCGCGATGCCTATGTTCCCGGCAGCTATCTCACGATTGACCGCTGGAAGAGCGAAGAGGATTTCCGTGCCTTTCGCAAGACGCATGACAAGGAATACGAGATCCTCGACCGCGCGTGCGACGAATTGACTAAACGGGAGACGCGCGTGGGGGCGTATACGGTGTAAGCTCGTACCTCAGCGCGATGCGAGAACCATCAAGTTCTTGCTAAATTCCGGTCCTGCGAGATGCAGGATACCGCGGTCGAATGTCACCAGGACGCCCTTTTCTTTGATCGCAAGACCGAGCAGGTAGGCGTCTGTCACCTGCTGGTGACCAAAGATCCGGTCCGCAAAAGGGGCGGTCAGATCAGCCCAGCTTCCACCAACCGGCCAATAGTGGTAGCCCGGCCGCTGAGATAGGTCTTTAAGAATTGCAGCAGCCTGAGCAAAGGTCTGCACAATGGGCCCGCTTGCTGGATTTGTCACAACACGGACGTATCCGGCCTCGGTCAGCGGACAAAGCCCCCACTCCTCATTCACTAGCGAATCGAACCATTGTTGGGCTGCTCGGTATTGCGAGTGCTCGATGCTGGTGAGTGCGATCAAAACGTTCACATCAAGCAAATTTCTTCGGGTCAAACTCTTCCTCCTGAAGCTGTTTCACCATTTCAGATGTCAAAACCCGACCGGTTCTGGGAAGCAGCGGAAGACCGTTTGGAGAGCGCTCGAATTCAAAATTCTCTGGCGCAGAGACCGGACTGGATTCGGCTTTGCGAATCAGTTCGTTCATCGCCGCACTCAGCGTGATTCCTCTGGCGTTCGCGTAATACATCGCGAAATCATGAACATCGTCATCAAGCGTGACCGTAGTTCTCATAAGAACATCTTACATCTCTTTTTTGATTTGATGCTAACTTTTCTTTTTGACACCATTAGAGATATTTGATGCCCATGTAAGGCCTGATGCGCTCGTGCGAATGGAGAAGCACGAATTTCTCTATTTCTTCGCTCTTTTCCACTGTCTTTGCCTCTCTGGCCCTGCTACAATCCCAACGAAATCCCGTGTAAGCTGCTCGCAATTTTCATGCGGGATACGCGTGAGAAGAGCAGTTTGAGCACATTCCAGGAGTCTTCATGGCCATCGTCGACGACCGCGCTAAAGCCGTAGAACTTGCCCTTGCGCAGATCGAAAAACAGTTTGGAAAGGGATCGATCGTGCGGCTCGGGTCGCGGGAAGCGCTGATGCCGATCGCGGTGATCTCCACAGGATCGATCAGCTTCGACGCGGCGCTGGGAGTCGGAGGCGTGCCCCGCGGCCGGGTGACGGAGATCTTCGGGCCTGAATCCTCCGGCAAAACGACCATTACTCTTCAGATCATCGCCGAGGCCCAGCGGAACGGCGGCTTGGCCGCCTTTGTGGACGCCGAACACGCGCTTGATCCAAGCTATGCCAAGAAGCTCGGCGTGGATGTAGACAACCTGCTGGTTTCGCAGCCGGACTCGGGCGAGCAGGCGCTTGAGATCACCGAAGCGCTGGTGCGTTCGGGCGCCATCGACGTGCTGGTGGTCGACTCGGTCGCCGCTCTCGTTCCCAAAGCCGAACTTGACGGCGAAATGGGCGACTCGCACGTGGGCCTGCAGGCACGGCTCATGTCGCAGGCGTTGCGCAAGCTGACAGGCACGGTTTCGAAGTCACGCACCGCACTGATCTTTATCAACCAGATCCGCGAAAAGATCGGCGTGATGTTCGGCAATCCCGAAACCACCACCGGCGGCCGTGCGCTCAAGTTCTACTCCTCGGTACGCATCGATATCCGGCGCATCGCGGCTGTGAAAGAGGGCGATGCGGTCGTGGGTTCGCGCACCAAGGTCAAGATCGTGAAGAACAAGGTGGCTGCGCCCTTCCGCGAGGCAGAGTTCGACATTCTCTACGGCGAAGGCATCAGCCGCGAGGGCGACGTGCTCGATCTCGCAGTCAATAACAACATCGTGGAGAAATCCGGTGCGTGGTACAGCTATGGCGGTGAGCGCATCGGCCAGGGCCGCGAAAATACCCGCGGATTCCTCAAAGAGAACAAGGATATCTTTGCGAAGATGGACAGCGAGCTGCGCAAGAAGCTGAACATTGGCGCTCCAAAGGCAGAGGTACCTGAGGTTCCGGCCGCCGGTCCAGCGGAGGCGAAAGAAGCCGTACGTGCGCGCCGCGGCTGAGAACCACGGAACTGTTTCTCGCGCATAAGCGCGGACGGGTCTTCTCCGGCTTTAGCGGAAGAGCCGTCCTTGATCCTCGGTGGTGCTCAACAAACGCATGATGCTCCTGAGGCGAACGGCGGCTCTGCTTCAACCGCGTTTAAAGCGCGGCTTGGTCTGCTGTTGGTTTGTGCTCAGTTATGCCTGGGCCGTGGCCGCCTTTTCGCAAGCCGCGGCACAGCCCGCCACGGCTGCTACACTAGCGAGCTTTCAAGGAAGCAGCAAGCTGGATGGGCCCTGGAAGTTCCAACTCGGCGACGATCCGAAGTGGGCCGACCCGGCATTTGACGATTCAAGCTGGACGACGGTCTCGCTAAGCCAGCCGCTTACAAGCCAGGGAATCGAATCCTACACTGGCTTTGCGTGGTATCGGCTGCGGCTTGAACCAAAGGACCTGCAGCGGTTTGCTGGCCCGACAGGCCAGGCGCCGGTCTCGCTGTTTGCCGAGAGCGACGCCACCGTCCAGTTTGCAATTTACGTGAACGGCATTGAGGCGGGATGGACGAGCGGCATGACAGACCACCTGGTCGCGTACCATTCTCCGCCGATCGCGATTCCGCTGGCGCACATCGCGCCAGACACACCCGTCGTGCTGGCCATCCGCACCTGGACCAGCCCGACCGAGCCCATCAAGGACCAGGCTCTGGACGCGGTTGAGCTTGGTTCACCCAACGTCATGGCGGAGAGGCTGGCGATGGCGAGTGCGCAGCAGTGGGACAGGCGCGCCATCGCCCCCATGATGCTGGCATTTCTCTTTCTCTGCGTGGCCGGCCTGGGAGCGGCGCTCTACCTGGCGCAGAGAGAACACGCGGAGTATCTGTGGCTGGCAATTCTTTGCGTCGTCGCCGCGCTGGCTCGTACCGAGCGCGTGGTTTATGGACTCGCAGTGCTGTCATTGCCGGCTTACTGGATCCTGAGTGAGTTCACCGCGTACGCGTTTGTGGCCGTCACGCTGGAATTTGTCTTCCGGTTCACCGCCAGCAATCTGCGGCGCACCATCAGGGCAGTCCAGATCGCAATGCTGATCGCGCCTTTCGTGCATTTTATCGGCGTGCAAATACTGGAACAGACTGTCGCGGTTGCCGCTGAAGCGGCATTCTGCGTAGGGATCACCGTGCTGCTGTTCCAGGCCTGGCGTCGCGGCCGCGGCGATGCGGGCGCGATGCTTGTGCCCTTTTTTCTGGCCGCGATATCCGACTGGATCAATACCGTCCTCGGCTTCGCCGCCAGCCAGCACTGGCTACCGCAAAAGTTTGCCTCATCCGACTTTCATGTTGGACCCATCGCCTATACCGTCGGCAACGTTACGGACCTGGTTTTTCTAAGCAGCTTGATTGCGGTCATTCTTTATCGCTTCATCCTCGTGAGCCAGGATGAGCAGCGGGCCAATGCGGAGATCTCCGCGGCACGCAGCGTGCAGGCGCTGCTGATTCCGACCGAGCTGCCGAAGAATCGCCATTTTGTGCTGGAGAGCGCGTATCTGCCGGTGAACGGCGTCGGCGGAGATTTCTTCCAGGTGCTTCCGCTCAAAGACGATTCGCTGCTGCTTGTGGTGGGCGATGTAAGCGGCAAGGGGCTGCAGGCAGCGATGAATTCAAGCACATTGGTAGGCGCGCTGCGCAATGAGCTTTCACACGATCCGGCCACGGTGCTGGAGCATCTGAACCGCGTGCTGCTGGGCGCGGTGGCCACGCCGGGAGCCGTGCCCGGCCTCGATTCCGCGCCGTGTTTTGCCACTTGCCTGTGCGCACGAATCTATCCGGATGCGACGCTGACGATTGCCAATGCGGGGCACTTGAGCCCTTACCGCGATGGACGCGAGCTGCCGCTGCCGCCGGGGCTGCCGCTGGGCGTAATCGCCGAGAGCACGTATGAGCAAACGACCTTTCAGCTCAATCATCACGACCGGCTGGTCTTCGTCTCCGACGGAGTGGTGGAAGCCACAAATGCGGAGGGAGAGCTGTTTGGCTTTGAGCGAACGCAACAGGTGAGCCACGAGTCGGCACGTTACATTGCGCAGGCCGCCAAGCACTTTGGGCAGACGGACGATATCACGGTGGTGTCTTTGTACGTAGCTTCAAAAAGTGCCCGGAGAGGAACTGAGGAAGAGCTGGCGCGCGCGAATGATTGAGCGCTCGTCCTTTCGTGCGGCGCATACACATTACTTATTTAGCAAATTATTGAAGCGGCAGAGAAGGCTGCGGCGGAAAGGGCGTATGCTGGTGCTAGGCCTTTCTTCTTCGCTCTTCAGCGGCCTCCCTCGATGTCTGCACGATCTGCGTAGTCCTTCGCAGAGAACAGAGCAATTCCGCGGAATGCGCGGGTCGAGCCCGCCTTGAGTTGCAAACGCTCCACAACCGGGAATCGAGGTATTATGCGCTCCGACTTGGTGTATCTGGCAGGACTCAAAATTGAAAATCGATTTCTTCTGGCCACGACCGTGATGCAGGCGGTGAAAAAGCTTCATGTCGCTTCAACGCGCACGGAAGACACCACCAACCAGGTGTTCGCGGATGTGGCCAACGGGCACTATGCGCATGGGGCTCTGCCCGAGTTGGCGCCCCCGCCGGCCATTGATGAGCTGCTCATCACCCCGGCAGCCTAGGATGTATCAAGTTTGAGGGTGCGCGGGCGAAGGATCTTCAGGCTGGAATTGGCGAGCGTCTTGCTAGAATCCATCCAGAGCCATTCAGATGCCCGTGAAAGCCCTTTATCCCGGCACCTTCGACCCGCCGACAAACGGCCACGTGGACCTGATCCAGCGCGGCTCGCGAATCTTCGACGAGCTGACGGTCGCGATCCTCATCAATCCGGTCAAGAATCCGCTGTTCACGGTAGAGGAGCGCGTGGTGATGCTCAAAGAGGCGACGCGCTCGCTGGGCAACGTCTCGATCGCTACCTTTGACGGCCTGATGGTCGACTTCGCGAAGCATGTCGGCGCCTCGGCCGTGCTGCGCGGCATTCGCGCCATCTCAGACTACGAGCACGAGTTCCAGATGGCGCTGATGAACCGGCGGCTGGCGCCGGAGATCGAGACGGTCTTTCTACAGCCGGCGGGGCGCTACTCGTTCGTAAGCTCCCGCATGGTCAAGGAAGTGGTCAGCTTTGGTGGCGATGTATCCGGCTTGGTGCCGCCGAATGTGCTCAAGCGGCTGCGCGGGCGGATGGGGAAGAGCTGAGCAGCTCCGTTTCACACCAGCTTGAAGCCCGCGTCCACGCTATCTCTTCTTGCATAGCCAACAGAGAACGACCGCCTGTTGGAGACGCCGATCAAGTTGTGCGCTGTTACAAAGCTTTCGATTTCTGTGCCCAATAGACGATTTAGCGGTACGAACTCACTAGAAACACAAACCGACGTCTTGACTGCCGCTTTGCGATGGAGTGGAAATCTGCCAAAATAGAAGTGTTATGACAGTTTCTACGCCTTCGCAAGTCTTTGCTGAACGCATTGGCCGGATTGAAGTTTCCGCAACCATGGCTGTGGCCGCCGAAGCGGCTAAACTGCGCGCCCAAGGCGCCAACCTGGTGGATTTCGGGGCCGGCGAGCCCCACTTCCCCACCCCGCGGCACATCAAGGATGCAGCCATCGCCGCAATTGACTCGAACTTCACCCGCTACACCGTTGTGCCGGGCATTCCCGATGTGCGCAAGGCCATCGTGGAACGGCATGCGTGCGACTTCGGCTCAGACTACTCGGTCGATGAGGCAATCTTTACCACCGGTGGCAAACACGCGCTGTTCAATACCATCCAGATTCTTGTCGATCACGGCGACGAGGTGATCCTGCCTGTGCCCTATTGGGTGAGCTTCAAGGACATCATCCAGTACGCGGGCGGCAAGGTCGTTTACCTCGAGACAAGCGAAGCGGAGAACTTCCGCATCACGGCGGACGCGATCGAGGCGGCGATTACGCCGCGGACCAAGGCCATCATCCTCAACTCGCCCTCGAATCCGGCGGGCTCGGTGGTTTCGGCCGAGGACCTGGAGCGCATTGTGCACCTGGCGCACGACCGCGGGATTTTCCTGCTCCTGGACGAGTGCTACGTGTATCTGAACTACGCCGGCAAGCCGGTCTCCGGTGGCTCGTTCAAATGGGCGAAGGAGCACATCGTTGTGCTGGGCTCGCTCTCGAAGACCTATTCGATGACCGGCTGGCGCGCGGGCTATGCGCTGGCGTCGAAGCCGGTGATTGCGAATCTGAGCAAGCTGCAGTCGCAGCAGACATCGAACGCCACGAGCGTGGTGCAGAAGGCGGCGATTGCGGCGCTGGCTGGCTCGCAGCAGTGCGTCGCGGAGTTCCGCGCCGAGTTTATCGATCTGCGCGACTACATGCTGACGCGGCTCAAGGAGATTCCCGGCGTGACCTGCACCAAGCCGGAGGGCGCGTTTTATGTGTATCCGAACATCGGCGCCTACCTCGGTCCGAAGGGCGGCAAAGGCGGCATCCGCTCCGCGACGGAGCTGGCCACGCGCATGCTGCACGAAGCGCATGTAGTGACGGTGCCGGGTGAGGCCTTCGGGACCAGCGAGCACGTGCGGCTCTCCTACCCCGTGACCAAAGAGAACATCGACGAGGGCACGCGGCGGATGAAGGCGTTCCTGACCGGTCTCGCGTAGCAGAGATCGCTAGTTGGCATCCGCTCGTGGCGCACGCTGCGAGCAGCAACCGCAGATCCTTCGACTCCGGTCGCCGCGGCGACCGCCGCTCAGGATGACAGTCGCTATTTGATCAGGACAGTCCTAGTTGGCGGGCACGCCAGTGCCTGCCACAGGCGCGTTTGTCGATTCCTTCACGATCCACTCGTTGAGCGGACGGCGCTCCAAACAGTGCAAGCACATGGTCGTATCAAACCGGGTTCCGCAGTGCGGACAGACGGCGCCGGTTTGGAATGTGTCGAAGAGCTGGCTGCACCGCGTGCATTTCCAGAAATTTCCAATCGGTGGCGCTGTGTGGCAGCCCGGGCAAACAAACCCCACGCGGCGCGGCAGCTTTTCATTGCGAATGAGGACGCGCGCACCCTTGAGACCGCTCCAGCAGTTGATGAGCATATAGCCCGCGACCACGAGCAGCCAGACGGAACGCTCCAAAAGAGCTACGCCTAGGAAGCCCGCGATTCCAATAAAGCCGATGATGGTGGTAACGGCCAGGCTACGGCCGCGGCCCAACACGAACCAGAGCAGCGAGCGGAGAATCTGGCCGCCATCGAGGGGATAGATGGGCAGCACGTTGAAGATCAGCAACGCCAGATCGATATAGATGACCGCGTTGATGAACTGCTCGAGATCGGGGGCAGCCTGCGCCCATCCGAACGTGTGAACGGTCATAGACGCGACGAGCAACACCGGGAGGAGCGCCACATTCACTAGAGGACCGGCGGCGATGCTCCACAGTGTGGCGCCGGGACGCTGCGGCGGATCGACAAAAGCCACGCCACCGAGCGGCCAGAGCATGATGCGATTGGCAGTGCCGCCCACCTGACGGCAGGCCAGCGCATGGCCAAACTCGTGCAGCAGCACGATCATAAAGAGCGCCAGATATTCCAGCACATTCCAGAGAAGCGAGCGGTACGTGCCGGAGCGGCTTTGGATTTCGATGGCGGCGATGAGAAACCAGGTCCAGTGCAGAAAAACGTCGATTCCCGCAACCCGGAAGAGATGGATGGCGCCCTGGCGAGCGGTTGGCATCTGGGGGCTACCTCGTTCGCATGATTCCCATACCGGCGAGATGCATCTGGGACAGGATATCGCATGCGTCTCTGGGCAAAGGCGGCGCTGGTCGGGTAGGATATTTCTTCAATGCTGAACGCAATCGATTTTCGTCCCGTGATTCTTGCCGGTGGCAGCGGCACCCGGTTCTGGCCGCGCTCACGCCGCGCCCGCGCCAAGCAGGTTCTGGCGCTTGATGGCGAGCGCTCCATGATTCAGCAGACCGTGGAACGGCTTAAGCCATTGGCAGGATTGGACAAAACCTGGATCATTACCAACGATCTCCTGGCCCAGGAGATCGCCGACCAGCTGCCGGGCCTGCCGGCCGGGCAGATCGTGCAGGAGCCGTGCGCGCGCAATACTGCACCGGCCTGCGGGTTGGCCGCCTTTCTCATCGAGCGGCAGAGCCCGGACGCCGTAATCGGCGTGTTTCCCTCTGACCACGTGATCGGCGACGAACCGCGTTTTTTGAAGGCGCTGCAAAAGGGCATTACCCTGGCCGCGGCGGGCGAGAACATGGTGGTGCTGGGCATTGAGCCGGTGCGCCCCGAAACTGGCTACGGCTACATCGAGACCGGCGACTACGCTAAAGACGATTCCGCGCTCCACGTGCGCCGCTTTACCGAGAAGCCGAACCAGAATAAGGCAGAGGAATTTGTTTCGGCAGGCAACTACTACTGGAACTCAGGCATGTTTCTGTGGTCGGCGCGTACGCTGGCCAATGCCGTGCGCGAGCACTTGCCGGAGACGGCTCCGCTGCTGGAAAGCATCGCTGCCACCTGGGGCACGCCGCAGTTCGACGAGACCTTCCGCACGCTGTATCCGAAGTGCGAAAACATCTCGGTTGACTACGCGGTGCTGGAACCGCGATCGGCAAAGGGTGAACATCTTTCACGCCTCTTTTGCCTGCCGGCGGAGTTCAGCTGGAACGACCTCGGCTCGTGGGCATCGCTCTACGAGTATCAGCTGGAGACGCGGCTGCGCGGCGATTCCGAAGGCAACGTGGCTGACACGGGCGGGCACATGGCGATTGAAGCCAACGACAACTACATCTTCAGTCCAAAGAAATTTGTCGCGCTGGTCGGCGTGGAGAATCTCGTGGTTGTGGATACGGAAGATGCGCTGCTGATCGCGCACCGCGATCATTCGCAGGATGTGGGCAAGATCGTGAAAGAGCTCAACCTGACCGGGCGCAACGAGCTGATCTGAGAATCAAGCAGCGGTGCACTGATCACTATAGCTTGAGCGTATCCAGAAGATTCTCGACCGTTATTCCGTGATGCGCAGCAATTCGCTTCAGAATGCCAGACAGTGTGCCGGTCTTGATGGGATGATGATACGGAATTACTTCGTGGTTTTCACCGTCGCGCTCTGTGGTCACGCGAATGTGGGAACCTTTCTGACGCGTCACCTCATAGCTCTAGAACGGCTAGAGCCTTTACTAGCTGAGGCCCGGAAATATCACGAGGCAATCTCACTGAGTCAGAACTTCATCCCGTACAAAGTGCAAGCGGATGATCTTCGGAGACAACGTTGCATCATCGAAGTAGCAGGCAACGGCTTCTTTGACCATAGCACGTAGCTCTTCCAGCGAGTCTCCTTGCGTGTGTATGCCATAGCCAAGAGCGTTGGCGGTGTATCCACCGTCTACCTCGTCTTCGTGCACTTCGAAGATAATCTCGCTGGCTGGCATTGCCCCAATCCTACCATCGGCAGAGCTGAGCAACAAGGTCCATCTCTCCACGCGCGGTACAATGCTTGCGTAGCTCGGACTGATTGCGAGTCTGAGCGGAGTGGGAGATGCCCGAAACCATTGATTGGCCGCCACGCGCAAAGCCAGGCGGTATGCGCTTTGTTTTTCTGGTTGTTGCCGTTCTTCTTGTCCTGGTCATCTTCGGCGGCCGCGCTGTAATCTCCTACTGGGTCGACCTGCTCTGGTTCCGCTCGCTCGGTTATGGCGAGGTCTTCTGGACAACCTGGCGTCTGCAGTGGACGACCTTCGCGAGCTTCGCGGGACTCACTTTTCTTGTGCTCTATGGCGGAATCGCGGCGCTGCGACACCTGCACGCCGCCGACCTGCCAGACACCTACACGATTTACGTTGCAGGCAGGCCCATCCATCTTCCAGTCGGGCGCGGCCTGCACTTCGTCGCCGTGATTGCTTCGTTGCTCATTGCGCTCGCGACAGGTGCAGCCATCGGCGCCCAGTGGCCTTCACTCGCGCTCTACCGGCACGCGCCCAGCTCAGCTGGAAATAGTCTCGATCCGATCTTCGGCAAGCCGCTGAACTTTTATCTCTTCACTTTGCCGGCATGGCAACTGATCAGCGGATGGGTCATGACGTTGGCCATTCTGCTGTGCATCGCCGCCACGTTGTTTTTGCTTATCTCCGGCGGCTCGCGCGCATTCGACCGCCACGCCTCCGTTCACACCAGCGCGCCGCTTTGGCGTGGCGCTTGTGCTGCTTTTGGCCTCCTGCTGATCACGCTCGCTCTGCGCGAGTTCATCAGCCGCTATGAGTTGCTCTTTGAGCACCACACCATTTTTGATGGCGTAACCTACACCGACGCTCACGTCAATGTCACCGGAATGGTTTTCATCAGCGCGGCTTTGTTTCTGGGAGGGATCATCGCAATCGCGGGTGGCATCATGCGTCCTCGCGGCCGCTGGCTGATTACCGCGGTTGTGCCCGCGATTATCTGTTATGTGGTGACTGGAATTTGCGGATGGTATGTCACGACCTTCCTGGTGAAGCCGAACCAGCTTGACCGCGAGCGTCCCTACATTGCTGACAATATCGCCTTCACGCGCCAGGCCTACGGGCTTGATCACTTTGCGCAGCGCGAATTCCCTGCTGAAACCACGCCCGATGCCGCCGATCCCGTGAACAACCAGGCGACGCTCAGCAATATCCGCTTGTGGGACGTGCAGGCGCTGCAGGACACGCTGCGCCAGGCGCAGGAGATTCGTACCTACTACGACTTCCCCGACATCGACATCGATCGGTATGAGATCGGGGGCAATGCGCGCGAGGTGATGCTTGCCGCGCGTGAGTTGAACGTGGACAAGTTGCCCGAAAGCAGCCGCAACTGGATCAACAACCGGCTGATCTATACGCATGGTTACGGCATCACGATGAATCCTGTGAACGGGTTTACGCCGGAGGGCCTGCCCACTCTCTACCTGAGCAATATGCCTGTGCAGAGCACGGCGCCAGGGCTCTCGGTAACACGGCCGGAGATCTACTTTGGCGAATTGACGAACGACGATGTGTACGTGAAGACGCACCAGCAGGAATTCAACTATCCCGAGGGCCAGTCGAACAATCTCAACTCGTATGACGGCACCGGCGGACTTGTGCTGGGCGGATTTCTGCGCCGGGCCTTGATTGCTTTCGATCGCGGCGACATTGCCAAGGTGCCGTTCAGCGACGATATCACAGCAGAGAGCCGGCTGCTGATGCGGCGCAACGTGCGCGAACGTGTGGCGGCGCTCGCGCCCTTCCTGACCTTCGATCAAGATCCTTACATCGTGGTCGGAGGTGATGGACGGCTCTACTGGATGATCGACGCCTTCACGTCTTCCGACACATATCCCTACGCCACGCACACCAACGTTGGTGGCGCGTCGTTGAATTACATGCGCAACAGCGCGAAGGCAGTAATCGACGCCTACAACGGTACTGTCACCTTCTATGTCTTCGATGCGGCCGATCCGATTCTCGCGGCGTGGCGCAGTATCTATCCGAGCCTGTTTCAAGATGCGTCGGCGATGCCTGCATGGTTGCGCAAGCATGTGCGCTATCCCGAACTGCTGCTCAGCCTGCAGGCGGAGGTGTATGGGCTCTATCACATGACCGATCCTGAGGTCTTCTACAACCGCGAAGACCAGTGGACTGTCGCTACACAAACCGCGCTTGGTGAACAGGGCGAGCAAACCGCACAAGCCATGGTGCCGAACTTCGTGCTGATGAAGCTGCCCGGTGAGAGCGCGCTGGAGTTTGTCGAGATTCTTCCCTTCACTCCCATCAATCGCAACAACATGATTGGCTGGATTGCAGCGCGAAGTGACGGCGAACACTACGGCACTGCGGTGGTTTACGACTTTCCAAAGACGCGCCTTGTCGACGGCCCGCAGCAGATCGAGGCGCGTATCGACCAGAATGCGCAGCTTTCCGGCCAGCTGACGCTCTGGAACCAGCAAGGCTCACGCGTGCGCCGCGGTTCTCTCCTGGTAATTCCCTGCGGTCGCGCGCTGCTCTACGCTGAACCGATCTATCTACAGGCCCAGCGCAGTCCTATGCCGGAGCTGCGCCTGGTTGTGCTCGCGCTACAAGACCGGCTTGCCTATGGGCCAAACTTTGAGACGGCGCTGGGCTCGCTCTTTGGCTCGGCAGCTTCGTCGTTGACAGCAACCGAGGCCACTTCCGCTCCGCAGCCAGCGGCGGCGCCGAGTGCGGCGCAGCCCTCCGCTGATCTGCATGCGCTCATCACACAGGCGAGCCGGGACTTCGATGATTACCAGCGGCTCACTTCGGAAGGCAAGCTGGCGGAAGCCGGACAGAAGCTCGATGACCTGAAACGCGTGCTCGCCCAGTTGAATGCGCACGCTCACTGATTCATTCCATGACAGGCAAGATTTTCCTGAAGGCTCACAGGCTGGGAAACTGGGCTAAATCCGCGCGATTGCGGCGCTACGATACAGAGAGAGGTTGCTCATCCACACAGAAACGGGAGAGGGCCCGGTGAAGATACTCATTACCGGCGGCGCGGGTTTTCTGGGCACGCTACTTGCGCGCGCATTGCTCGAGCGCGGCCAACTCGACGGCCGGCCGATCGAACAGTTGGTGCTGGCGGATCTTGCGCAGCCCGCTTGCGATTTGCGCGCAGATGCGCGCGTGCGCACCTGCACAGGTGCTCTGATCGATCAATGCGCAAGCCTCGGGCGGGAAAACTTTGACGTCGTCTTTCATCTGGCCGCGGCGGTCTCGGCGGAGTGCGAAGCCGACTTCGATCTGGGCATGCGCTCCAATCTCGATTCGACGCGCGCCCTTCTCGACGCATTGCGTATCGCAGGCAATGGACCGCGTCTGATCTTCGCTAGCTCGATTGCGGTCTTCGGTTCCGATCCCGGATTGCCGCTGCCCGCGATCATCCGTCACGACACCCTGCCGACACCGCAGTCCTCTTACGGTATTCAGAAGTTCATTTGCGAGCAACTGGTAACGGACTACACGCGCAAAGGCTTTCTTGACGGACGCAGCGCGCGACTGGTGACGGTGGTGGTGCGGCCCGGCGAACCGAATGGCGCCGCCTCCAGCTTTTTATCGAACATTGTGCGCGAACCGCTGAACGGTGAGTTCGCCGTGTGCCCCGTGCCGCCGGAGACGAAAGTGGCCATTGCTTCACCGGAGCGGACCATTGAAGGGCTGCTTGCAGTAGCCGAGGCATCGCGCGAGACTCTCGGTGGGCGCACGGCGATTAACCTGCCTGCGCTTACGGTGAGCGTGGCTGAGATGCTGGATGCGCTGGAAGCGGTGGCCGGCGCGCAGGCGCGTGCCTTGGTGCGCTTTGAGCCTGATCCGCAGGCCGCGCGCATCGTAAGCGGCTGGCCCGCCGTCTTCGACAACACGCATGCACTGCGCCTCGGCCTCGAACCCGATCCTGACTTCTTTTCAATCGTTCGCGCGTATCTGGCCAATCGAACCAAAGAAACTCAACCCCAATAACAAAATTTCTGGAGCGACTTATGCCGCGTTTTTCTGCCAATCTGACGATGATGTACAACGAGCACGGCTTTCTCGACCGCTTTGCAGCCGCCGCAAACGATGGCTTCTCCGGGGTTGAATTCCTTTTTCCCTATGAGCATCCGGCGCAGGCGATTGCGGATCGGCTAAAGAAAAATGGCCTGCAGCAGGTTTTGTTCAATGCGCCTCCGGGCGACTGGAAGGCGGGCGAGCGCGGCAACACAGCTCTGCCGGGGCGCGAGGCGGAGTTCCGCACAGGATTTGAGCGCGCGCTCGAATATGCACGTGTGCTCGGATGCCCGCGTATTCACTGCATGGCGGGTCTTGTTCCCAGCGGCGCCGATCGCAGCAGTATGCGCGCAACCTATGTCGCGAATCTCACCTGGGCGGCCAAGCAGGCGGAGGGCGACGGCATTGATGTGTTGATTGAACCGATCGCAGCGCGCAACATTCCCTGCTACTTTCTCAATTTTCAAGAGGAGGCGCACACTCTCATTGCGGAGATCGGCGCGCCAAATCTGAAGGTGATGATGGATCTCTTTCACTGCCAGGTGGCCGAGGGCGACCTGGCGATGAAGATTCGCAAGTATCTCGCCGACCCCAAGCAGTCACGCGTAAGCCACTTTCAGATTGCGAGCGTGCCGGAGCGGCACGAGCCCGATACAGGCGAGGTACGTTACGAATATCTCTTCAATTTGTTGGATGAGCTGGGCTACGAGGGCTGGGTGGGCTGCGAGTATGCTCCGCGCGCGGGAACGTCGGAGGGGTTGGGCTGGTTTAAACGCGAGTTAGCGGCTAAGAAATGAGCACACTTCGTGCTCTCCCACGCTTGCGATAATGAAAGATCGCAAGCATGGGGCACGGATGTTTTTTGGCGAGCTTGGACTCGTGTTCCACTCTTATTTTTCGACGCTGAAGGTAAACGTCGTGGTCGAGTGGAAGGTCTGGCCGGGATGCACTACCGTGCTGGGAAAGTTGGGATGGTTCGGCGAATCGGGAAAATGCTGCGTCTCCAGGCAGAAGCCCGTATTGCGTACGTACTTCACGCCGTGCCGGCCGGTGAAAGTGCCATCGAGAAAGTTACCTGAATAAAACTGCACGCCGGGCTCGGTGGTTTCGACAGTCATCTTCCGTCCACTCTCGGGGTCTGCCACGGTGGCGGCGGGATGCATTGTGCCCATCTTGCCATCGAGCACAAAGTTGAAGTCGTAACCGCCGGCGAGTTTGAGTTGCGCATTGTCGTCGTTGATCCGCGCGCCGATGACCTCCGGCTTGCGGAAATCGAGCGGCGTGCCCGCAACAGGCGCGAGCTCACCGGTAGGAATGAGTCCCGCATCGGTGGGCGTGTATCTCTCGGCGTCGATCTGGATTTTCTGGTTAAGGATGGTGCCCTTATCGTCGCCATTCAGATTGAAATACGCGTGGTTGGTGATGTTGAGGACGGTGTCTTTGTCGGTGGTGGCCGAGTAGTCGATGCGCAGGGTGTTCCCTTGCACCGTGTACTTCACATGCGCGGTCAGCGTGCCGGGAAAGCCCATGTCGCCGTCGGGGCTCACAAGCGTGAACTCGGCGCCGTTCGGCACCTCTTTGGATTGCCAGACGTGGCGATCGAAGCCCATCGTGCCGCCATGCAGCGCATTGGGGCCGTTGTTGATCGGGATCTGATAGGTCTTGCCATCGAGGGTGAACTTGCCCAGCGCGATGCGATTACCATAGCGGCCGACGATCGAACCGAAGTGCGTCTGGGAATCGTTCAGGTAATTCTCCAGGGAATCATAGCCGAGCACGACGTCAGCCATCTTGCCCGAGCGATCAGGAGTCTTTACGCTCACCAGTTTGGCTCCATACGCCATCACGCGGACTTCAATTTGCCCACTCCTGAGCGTGTAGATCGGGACGGGTGTTCCGTCCGCGGTATGACCCCATATCGACATCTTCACCTCTCCTTGCGCAACGGCTGTAAGCGCCATCGCAACGGCAAATATTGCTGCGGCAAATCCAATGACTCGCTTCACAGTCTTTCCTTTTCCTCCGGGCCTGATCCCGATTTCATCAGAATAGGATCGCGCCGGGATGCCTTTTTGCTCCCCTGCCAATATAGATCATTGGGGTGGCTGAGCTGTGTGGCGATGGAATAAACCCCGAACTTAGTAGATACGGCTGGCAATCACCTGGGTTCCCGTAGCATTGGACTCAATACTCGTCGAACGCAGCAGAACCTCGAAGTAACGCAGCGATCCATCTGCGCGGGCAGCGCGTTTCAGGATAGGCGCAATCGCGGAGGGATGCAGCAGGATTTCCGCCGCGGCCTGAGTTCCGGCCACATCCAGACCTTCCAAAACCAGCAGATGGCCATTACCGCTCAGATTGGGAAGAAACTCAATGAGCGCGAAGGTCTCATGGGCAGGTTCGTTCCAGTGGCTCGCATACGACGCAGCTTCACCAGGTTGGGGTTTCATATTGATAATCTCGGCCCCCTGCATGCCGGGCCGGTCGACGATGCGGAAGTTGGAGTTGTTCTCGGCGATTGCAGCCCAGGGATTGCTGCCGACCGATCCGATAATTACTGCGTTCGCGCTCTTCAGATCATCAAGGCGCAGGTCGCGCGGAAAACGAATAAAGACCCGCTCCGGATCGTCTTCTTTGAGATGAGAAAGCGCCGATGCAATCTGCAAATCGACGAAGGGGGTGAGTTGCTGTGAGCGCAGATCGGAGGCACTGTGCGTATCCACGCCGGCGAGCGGTAGTTCCTGATAACTGCCCTCAATGTACTCGGCGAGCGGCACCGGACGGCGGGCAATGTCTTCGAGAAGATTGAACCCTGCATCCGAAGGAACGATGTAGCTGTTCTCCGGACCGCTAAAGAGCGCTGTCCATAGAGCCTGGGCCGGTTCCGGCGGCGGCTCTGATACGCGGCCACGCGTGGCAACGTACCAAGTGGATGCAATCAGCACAACACTGTAGGCGGCTGCTGCGAATGCAATCGCCAATCTGCGTTTCCATCGCGATGGCGTTGGAGCAGCCGCAGATTCCGGGGCTGCATGAGCCGGCTCAATGACCGCGCTGACTTCAGGTTCTGGTTCGGCAACGCGTTCATCCTCAACCGTACGAAAGACCGGGACATAGCCGCCTACCGGAATATCGATCTGCACGGTTTCGGCGCGGCCTTCATCGGCAAAGTGCTCGGCCAGCCGTTTGCGCAACTGGCGCGCGTAGTTACGGACGATGTTGTCTTCGAGAGTGCGATAGTCCGGCGGCCGGTCAAAGACCTGCACACCGATCTGATGTTCGGTGATTTCGTCGGCGCGGCCTTCCAAAGTTTCTGCCACTACGAATAACAAAAACTTGGAGAGAAGAGGTGAGCGGGCAAAATGAGGACTGGCCACGACGCGCTGCGCCAGCTCCCAGTGCGGATCGTCTTCGAGTAAGGACGAGCGGCTCTCTGGAATGACTGACGTTTTTTGTCTTTGCTGGAGAGCGGTCAAGCGATCCATAACATTATCTCGACGGTTATCTCCAGGCGATCTTCCAGTGGTGGAAGCGAATGCCCGCCGGGGAATGGTCCACGATTCGCTTTGTTTCTCTTGTGTCCTTAACCGTGTATTCACAAAAGCGGGCCTTCAGGAATCGGTCTTTTCGTCAGTGCAAAATTGCTTCCACTGCGCTCGAAAACCGATTGCCTCAAGCCTGATCCCTCAAAAGGTCGCAGATCGAATTTTAATCCACAAGAATCAGGTCGAGCTACCTAGAAAGATGAATTTGCACCACTCCGCTAACCCCGATTTGGAAGTTCTTCTTCCACAGTTCACCAACAATTCAACGTGCTGCTACATCTCTAATTTTCAGGGCGTTACCCGTACACATCACTAGTGTATACACCCGCCTTCCACGTAGGGTAAACACTCCCGCAGGCCTCACCGGTGCTCTACTGTTACGCTGCTCGCCGAATCGTTCCTACCATGGCGCGCATGTGAAAACTTTCCAGTTTGGAGGTCGCAAAAGAAGGATGAAAACTCTAAAAAATTTGGGAGGCATCGGCCCGTGGCTCGTAGCTCTGGGCCTGCTGATCACGCTCAGCCTCCCGTGCAGAGTCGCGGCGCAGATCGACCGCGGAGAGATTACCGGGACAGTCGAAGATCCGTCCGGCGCAGTGGTGCCCAATGTGCGAATCCTGTTGACCAATGATGCGACGGGCGTGACTGCCGCGACGCAGTCCACCAACACCGGCACCTATGTCTTCGGCAACCTGCTACCGGCGACGTACACGGTCCAGGCAGAGTCGGCCGGATTCGAGAAATATGTCGTGCGCGGCCTCTACGTTCATGTGCAACAGGTTTTGACGGCCGACGTTCATCTCTCCACCGGCAACGTGGAGCAGAATGTGACCGTGACGGCCGCCGCGCCGCTGCTGCAGGCTGAAAATGCCGCGCTCGGCCAGACGATCACCAACCAGGCTGTCAATGATCTCCCGCTGGTGACCCGCGACTGGGGCTCGCTGGCGCAACTCTCGGCCGGCGTTTCGACTGCCCCACCTGGACAACCTACGCCCGACTCGGGAAGCACGGCGAGCGCCTATTTTTCAGTGAACGGCGTCAACGTGTGGCAGAACGATTTCAGGCTGGACGGAATCAATGACAATATCGAGGTTTATGGCGGCAACTACACCGGGACAAATGCTGCCATTGTGCCGCCGCCGGATGCTGTACAGGAGTTCAAGGTCCAGAACGGCGACTTCAATGCCGAGTTTGGCCACTCCACCGGCGGCGTGGTGAATGCAGCCGTCAAGTCGGGCACCAACTCCGTGCATGGTGATCTGTGGGAGTACGTGCGGAACGACGCCTTCAACGCAAACTATTTCTTCAACAGCGGCAAGCCGGTTCCGGAGTATCGCCAGAATTTGTTTGGCGGAACGATCGGCGGGCCGGTGCTGATCCCACGCGTCTACAACGGAAAAAATAAGACCTTCTGGTTCTTCGACTACCAGGGCGGACGCTATATTCTCCCCATTCCGGCAACGAGCACCGTGCCCACGACCGGCATGGTCGATAGCGGTTTCACGAACCTGCAGGACCTGATCAAGTACAACAGCGGCACCGGAACCGACGCGCTCGGCCGCGTCTTCCCGCACGGAACGGTCCTCGATCCGGCGACCACGCGCGCTCTTCCAGCGACAGGTATTGACCCCGTTACTGGTTTGACGGGCACTCCCGGAGCCTACGTACGCGATCCGTTCTACAACTGCACGACAGGCGGCTGCCCCAGCTTTCTTGGCAACAACACCACAAACTTCACCTCAGCGAGCCAGGAAGCGCTGCTCAACGTTCTTCCCAAGTCGCGGCTTGACCCCAATGCCGTAAAGCTGCTTGGCGTCTACCCGGCGCAGACTTCGGCGGGGCTCACCAACAACTTTCTCTGGGTTCCGAAAGAGAGCCACGACACCAATACTTACGACATCCGCATCGACGAAAACATCAATGAGAAAAACATCCTGTTCGGCGTCTTCAACAGGAGCCTTTACACAACGGATGTTCCGTCGAGTCTGCCGGGCCTGGCCGTCGGCGAGACCGGTGGACGCACTGACAGCCTGCCTGCCTATGCATGGGCTGTTGGCTATACGCGCATCTTCACCCCGACGCTGACGAACGAGATGCACGTCGGCATGGTGCATAGCGACAAGCTGCAGCAGTCGGTCTACGGCAATACCTTCGGCATTCCCGCACAATATGGCATTCTGGGCACGCAGCAGGTCGCCAATAACGGCGGCATTCCGCCCATCACGATCAACGGGCTGACGCATATCGGCGTTGGCAACTACACGCCTACGCTGCAATACGTCTGGAGCGTGGAAGGCGCCGATGCGGTGACGAAGGTCTATCGCAGTCACACCTTCAAGACGGGCCTGCAGATCGACGATCTCGAAGGCGACATCTCGCAGCCGCCGCAGGGACGCGGCGACTTCAACTTCAACGGCCAGTACACCGACATTCCGAACAAGAACAGCAGCTTGACCGGCGTCGGCGACCTACTTCTGACGCCAACCACTTCAATCGTGGTAGGCGGCGTAAACAATGTGGGCGGCATGAGCAGCTTCTCCGGCTCCAACATTGCCGCGACCGACGATCATCGCTGGTACTGGGGCGCCTTCTTCCAGGATGACTGGAAGACGACGCCGAACCTGACCCTCAATCTCGGAGTGCGCTGGGATTACTTCACGCCCTATGCCGAGACGCGCGGATTCCAGGCCAACTTTGTCCCCACCGGCGGAAACAGTGCGCCCGGAACGTACTACATGTCGACCAAGGGTTGCGCGGTAGCGCGTTCTGCGGCCTTCAACGCGCTGCTCACTGCGAGCAACATCACGCTGAATTGCGTGCCGGACCTCACGCTCGGCCACGCACAGAAGACTAACTTCGCGCCGCGTGTTGGATTCGCCTATCGCCTCAAGCCGAACCTGGTGGTACGCGGCGGCTTCGGCACGGCCTACGGCGCGCTCGGCAATCTAGGCTATGGCGGCACGCTTGGAACCAATTATCCGTTTGTGTATGTGCAAACGGTGCCCAGTGCCGACTCTCAGCACCCAATCCTGCTTCCGAATGGGCAGCCGGCCACGATGGAGGCCGCCTTCACTCAGTACAACTTCCAGGATCCGACGATCAATAGTGGACAAGGGTTGAGCCTTTATGGACGGCAATACAACTTCCAGACGCCGTACATCGAGACCCAGAACCTGACCATCCAGGATCAGTTCACAAACCACGACTCGATCCAGATCGGCTACGTCGGCACGGAAGGACGCCACCTGGACAATCTCGGCTATAGCAACGGGAATACGCAGATTCTGCCGCCGGGACAGAACGCGCAAACCTCAGGAGGCATTCCCTTCCCGAGCTTCGCGCGCAACGCCACGTATGAGACCACCAACGCAACCAGCAGCTACAACTCGCTACAGGCCACGTACGAGCACCAGTTGAGCTCAGGGCTCTGGCTGCTTGCGAACTACACCTGGAGCAAGTGCATGACCGACCAGCACACCCAGGCTGAACAGAACCAGCAGTATCGGGCCGAGTGGCTGCCGGGATTCGGCATCGCGCGAGATTACGCGGTGTGCGACACCGATGCCACGCACCTGGTGCACGTGGCCGGAAGCTGGGATCTACCCTTCGGGCACGGTCGTCAGTTTGGCGCTAGTGCGAATAAAGCGGTGGATACGCTTCTCGGCGGATGGGTCGTGAGCGGTATCTACAGCTTCCAGAGCGGCCAGCCCTTCACAGTGGGTTGCCCCACACCGACTACTGCCGACTTTGGCTGCTTTGCCAATCTCACTGGACAAAGCCTCTACTCGGGCCCACACAACTATCACCAGTGGTTGAATCCCAGTGCGTTTGCGCAGCCGCCAGTGGCAACCACAGCCGGACAGGTGGACTACTCACCTCTGGGCGGAAGCCAGGAACAGGTGCGCGGACCGCACTACGCCAATCTGGACTCCTCGGTGATGAAGAACTTCCACTTCACCGAAGCGGCCTACCTGCAGTTCAGGGCAGAAGCCTTCAACACAACCAACACGCCGCCCTTCGCGCAGCCGGGGCAGCTGAACTTCACCACTGCCAACTTCAGTAACATCTCGAGCACGAAAAACAGCAACGGGAACAACGGAGCCCGTACGCTGCAGCTCGCGCTGAAGCTGTTTTACTAACTTTGGCACAGTTCCGGCCTTCTCCAGAGCCCGCATCCAAAGCATCGGATGCGGGCAGTTTTTTTGAACGTATACTGTGCTCACTGCGTCTTCCGGGATCCAGAATGAAACCAAAATCTCAGTTTTCGATTGTCTGCACTTCGAGTTTGTTGTTCGCCGCGGCTCTCTGCGGAAGCGCCCAGCAACCGCCGGCTTCCACTTTTACGGAGCGGGTTCTCGAAGGCGTGGTGCGCGGCTCGCAGAATCAGAGTTACGTGAAGGCGCCGTTTGATGTGCCTGCGGGCACCGAGCGCGTGACCATCACCTTCGCATATACAGAAAAGGAACAACACACGACGCTCGATCTCGGCATGCTTGACCCGGGCGGATTGCGCTGCTGGAGCGGCGGCAACAAGTCGACGCTCACCGTAGGCCTTTCCGATGCGACGCCTTCCTGTCTGCCCGGTCCTATCCTTGCGGGCACATGGAATGTGCTGATCGGCGTGCCAAATATCCGCGCGAACGTCGAGTCGCACTACACGATTCATGTGTATCTTTCGAAGACCGGAGCCATTGCGCAACAACCGGAACTCTTGCGCGAGCCGCTGCGCGCAGGTCCGGGTTGGTTTCGGGGCGATCTGCACATGCACACTGCACACAGCGACGGCCAGTGTCCCAGCCAGACAGGCAAGATTGTTCCCTGTCCTGTTTTCTTCACCGTAGATGCGGCGGCGCGCCGCGGGCTCGACTTCATCGCGATCACGGATCACAATGCGACCTCGCACTATGACGCGATGCGTGAGCTGCAGCCGTACTTCGACAAATTGCTGCTGATTCCCGGCCGCGAGATCACGACCTTCCAGGGCCACATCAATTTTTTGGGAACGACGGATTTTCTCGACTTCCGGCTGGCGCCCGGCAATGTTCCCGATGTGAATGCGCTTCTGCGCAATGCCGTCGCACTTGGAGGCTTAGCCTCCATCAATCATCCTTCTGCGCCGAGCGGCGAAATCTGCCTCGGATGCGGATGGACTCCGGCGACGAAGGTCGACATGCATCTGCTCACAGCCGTCGAAGCAGTCAATGGAGGCAACGAGTTGAGTGGCCGTTCCGACATTTCCTTCTGGGACCAGGAACTGAACAGCGGTTGCCGGCTTACCGGCATTGGCGGCAGCGACAATCATCGTCCCATGACGCCGTTCGACAAGATCAGCTCGATCGGCAGCCCGACTACAGTGGTTTATGCCCACGAACTCTCTACGCCTGCGATTCTCGCGGGAATTCGTGCCGGCCATGTGTTTATCGATCTCGCCGGCACGCACGACCGGCTGCTCGAGTTCGCGGCAAATGCGGGAGCCACGCAAGCACAGGCCGGAGACTCGATCGAAACGAAGAACGGTGCAGATATAGAGTTTCACTTGCATGTGACAAGTGCGGCGGGCGGAAAATTCCGCTGGATCGAAGATGGTCAGGAAATGTCTCCAACAGGCGATACGGAGATTGCTTCGAACGATAGCTCTTCTTCTCTGCATTGGACGAGCGATGGCCGCCGTCACTGGTTTCGTGCAGAGGTGACTGGTGCAGATGGTAAACTCTGGCTGCTGGGCAATCCAATCTATCTCAATTGGGATCGCGAGAATTCCTGTATCACGCATTGAGAAGCGCTGCGCCGTGCCGAATAAATTTAAGAAGCGACGACGAGCTTGCTTTTGAAGAACTCGAGGGAGCGGGTAAGGCCTTCTTTGAGCTCGACGCGCGGCTCCCATCCGAGCAGTTTGCGTGCGCGGGTGATGTCGGGCCGGCGGCGGATGGGATCATCCTCCGGCAGCGGCTCAAAACACAGCTCGCTTTTTGAGCCCGTAACCTCCAGCACAGTCTGCGCGCATTCGAGGATCGTAAATTCGTTCGGATTGCCGATGTTCACCGGCAGATGCACACCCGAGCGCGCCAGCCGCACGATGCCTTCAATGAGATCATCGACATAGCAGAAGCTCCGCGTCTGATTGCCGTCGCCGTAGATGGTCAGCGGCTCGCCGCGCAGAGCTTGCATCATAAAGTTTGAAACCACGCGTCCATCGCTCGGCTGCAATCGCGGGCCGTATGTGTTGAAGATGCGCACCAGATGCGTGTTCACGCCGCGCGAACGGTGATAGGCCATCACCAGCGCCTCGGCATAACGTTTGGCTTCATCGTAGACCGAGCGCGGGCCGATGGGGTTGACGTTGCCCCAGTATTCTTCCGTCTGCGGATGCTCGAGCGGATCGCCATAGCACTCCGAAGTCGAGGCGTGCAAAAATCCCGCTTCGTGTCGCGCGGCCAACTCAAGCATGTTCTGTGTGCCTGCAGCGCCGACGGAGAGCGTTTCGATGGCGAGGCGCAGATATTCAGGCGGACTCGCTGGTGAAGCAAAGTTGAAAATATAGTCGAGCTGACCGGTATCGAAATCCGCAGGAAACGATCGGCAGATATCCCACTCAAAGAATCGGAAGCGCGGCTCGTTCGCGAGGTGAGCCAGACTCTCTTTGTCGCCCGTGGAGAGATTGTCGATGCCGATAACGGAATGGCCATCGCGCAGCAAACGATCGGTGAGGTGCGAACCAAGAAATCCAGCGGCGCCGGTGACGAGAATCTGCATGGTCAAAGCTTCGCTCCCGATTGCAACGATAACAGGCCAGCCTTACTCGACTTCAATGTTCAGAAGCATCAGATAACAGAGCTGCGCGGCTTACCTTGCTGTGCGCGATAGCTGGCGGGGCGGCCCACGCTCACGTACGTAAAGCCGTGCTGCTCCATGACGGATGGCTTGTAGAGATTGCGGCCATCGATCACGATCGGAAAATGCACTGCCTGATTGAGCCGCACCAGATCGAGATCGCCGAACTCCTTCCAGTCGGTCAGGATCAGCACGGCATCCGCGCCGCTGGCAGCTTCATAAACGCTCTCTGCATAGCGCATCTTCTCGTTCGCAGGCAGCATTTCTTTGGCCCGCTCCATCGCCGCTGGATCGTAAGCCGTCACACAGGCTCCGCCAGCGAGCAGCCGCTTGATCACATCAATGGCCGGCGACTCACGGATGTCGTCCGTATCGCCTTTGAAAGCGAGGCCCAGGGCTGCAAGCCGCTTGCCACGCAACGTCCACAGCGCAGAGAGGACCTTGTTGTAGAAGACCTCCTTCTGCGTTTCATTGATCTTGCGAATCTCGTGGAGCAGTTGGAAATCGACCCCGCGCTGCTGCGCGACCCAGTGGAAGGCCGCCACATCTTTCGGGAAACAGGAGCCTCCGTAGCCGAGCCCTGCACGCAGGAACTTCGGGCCGATGCGGCTGTCGAGGCCCATGCCGGCGGAGATATCTTCGATATCGGCATCGACGACCTCGGCCAGATTGGCCACAGCATTGATGAACGAGATCTTCAGTGCGAGAAAAGCATTCGAGGCATGCTTGATGATCTCCGCGCTTTGCGCCGAGGTGACCAGCAGCGGCGCCGGATGCGTGCTGCTGCACGCTCCTGTGAGTGCCTCCGGCTGCACGTAGTAGCTTCCATCCGCTAGGGGAGCATAGATGCGCCGCAGCACATCGGCGGCACGCTCAGAGTTGGCTCCCACCACGATGCGATCGGGATGCAGAAAATCCATGACGGCCGTTCCCTCGCGCAGGAACTCCGGATTCGAGACCACATCGAAGTTGGCCGCGGGAATACCGTGGCGCTGCAACACGCGGCTGATCCACTCGTTGGTATAGACCGGCACCGTGCTCTTTTCGACGATCACTTTGTAGCTGCGAATGGAGCGCGCAATCTCCGACACGACGGCTTCGACAAAGGAGAGATCGGCCGCGCCGCTGTCGCCCTGCGGCGTGCCCACGGCGATAAAGACGGCTTCGCTCTGATCAACGGCTGCAGGCAGATCCGTCGTGAACGAGACGCCGCGGCCCCGGTGCTTGGCCAGCAGCTCCGGCAGGTGCCGCTCGAAGATCGGCACGCCGCCGTCGCACAGCGTCTTTACCTTGGCTTCGTCGTTGTCGACGCACAGAACCTGGTGGCCCATCTCGGCAAAGCAGGCTGCCGCCACCAAACCCACATATCCCGACCCAACCACACAGATGGAAACTGGCTCTTTCACTTACGGATCAACCTCTTTTCATGATTCCAAGAGCTGGCTATCGATTCGAGAACACGATGTCGATCGTACATGATCCCGTTAAAAAATCGAATAATGTCCAACATCGAACGACGCTCGCATCTTCTACATACATATAGATGCAATCTGGACCGCAACTCCGCTCATCCTGATCCGAGCAAAACAAATACAGAGCAATGACAATTTGCAAACAAGCTTGCTCCCGTGCGCGGCTACGATGAGGTGCCAAGGAGCAAGACACCATGGCTGCGAAAAAAGCGTTAGTATGCGGAGCCGGCGGTTTCATCGGCAGCCACATGGTCCGGCGCTTGCGCGCTGAGGGTTACTGGGTGCGCGGGGTCGACCTCAAACATCCAGAGTTCAGCCCATCGGCAGCGCACGAATTTGTCCTCGCCGATCTTCGCTTGCGCGAGAGCTGGGAATCGATTCTCGACGAAGGAACGGATGAGGTGTACCAGTTCGCAGCCGATATGGGCGGCGCGGGTTATATCTTCACCGGAGAAAACGACGCGCAGGTGATGCATAACTCGGCGATGATCAATCTGCACGCAACCGAGTTTGCCGTGCAGCGCAGAGCCGGCAAGATCTTCTATTCCTCGTCTGCGTGCATCTACCCGGCATACAACCAGCAGAACCCCGACAATCCAAACTGCGCCGAAGAGTCCGCCTATCCAGCGGCACCCGACAGCGAGTATGGCTGGGAGAAGCTCTTCAGCGAGCGGCTCTACTTCGCCTTCGCGCGCAACTGCGGGCTCGATGTCCGGATAGCGCGCTTCCACAATGTCTTTGGCCCGGAGGGGACCTGGTGCGGCGGCAAAGAAAAAGCGCCGGCAGCGCTCATCCGCAAGATTGCCGAGCAGGAGGATGGCGGCACGATCGAGGTGTGGGGCGACGGCCAGCAGACCCGCTCCTTCCTCTACATCGATGAGTGCATCGAAGCCGTGCGCCGGCTGATGGCAAGCTCGTTCGCAGGGCCGGTCAACATCGGCTCAGAGGAGATGGTCACGATCGACCAGATGGCTCGCATGATCATGCAGATTGCCGGCAAAAACTTGGCGATACGGCACGTGCCCGGCCCGACCGGGGTGCGCGGCAGAAACTCCGACAATCGGCTGCTGCTCGCACAGCTCGCCTGGGAGCCGATACAGAGCCTCTATGAGGGATTGGCAAAGACGTATCCGTGGATTGAGACGCAGGTGCATGCTGCGGCGCAGACAACCGAAGAGGTTGCTGTCGCGGCGCATTAGATGAGATTGCCTTTTTTCTCTTGGGATTTGTGCGGGCTCGACGAACCGCAGATCTTTCGATTCCGTTGGGGGCAAAGTGCGCTCCCAACTCCGCTCAAGGTGACAATACCTATATGAGATCCACGTTGAGGCCGTTAGTGCGGCGGCTCGTATGGCTCCACGCGGAGGAAGTTCGAGAGGATATTGCGCTCCTCAGGTGAAAACTGCCCCTGGAATCGTGCTGAGTTGAGCACAGTCTGCCGCTGATCGGGCGGCACGGAACGCAGATCCTGAAAGGCCCGCTTCATCACCTGCTGCCGATCCTGAGGCAGCGTTCCAAACTGACGGCTGGCCGAATTGAGATTCATGCGGTCCTGCGGAGACAGCCGCTCGAGCATCTCGCTGCGCGCCAAGCGCCGCTCCCGCTGCTGCTCGGGCATCCGGTCCACCTGATGAAGTTGTTGCACCAGCCGCTGCTGCTGGCCCGCCGGCAGATGGTTGAAGCTGGGATCGCTATGCAGAAGCCGCTCCTGATCCTGAACAGGTAGGCCGCGATGCTGATTCAGCCAGGATTGCAGATGGCCCGGCGGCGCATAGGTGGGATTTGCCCCCCGTCCCGCGCCCGGATAAGCTGGCCGCGTATAGCCGCCATTGAAGTTGGCATTCGGATACTGCCCCGGCATAGCGGGGCGAAAGTTGGACTCCGGCCGTCCGGGGTTCGGCTGGAACCTGCCCTGGGGTTGTTGTTCCATCCGCCGCTGGGGTAGTGGCTGGTTGGGCCGGGAGCGCGGACCAGAAAATCGAGGACTAGAAAAGTGCGGGGGCGGGGCAGAGTGCGGCGCCTCCCTGCGCTGGCCGCGCGCCGTAGCCGCGAACAGACACAGGAACAGGACCGCTGCGCCCCAAATCACCGGACGCATTCTTTCCGCGCTCGCATTCCTGTTCACAGTCTTTCCCCTGGCCTTTTGGCCTTGAATTCATCGATAACCGGCCCCGAACCGGTTCCCCTTAGTCCCCGTTATCCGCCGTGGAGAGTGCTTCCATCTGGTCCAGCACCTGGGCATTGTTGTCCAGCACCTGCAGATCGTGCACCACCGCGGCTTCGCTGGCCGGCTGGGCTGGCCGATTCCAATCCGTAAGATCCAGATACGTGCCGCCGCCGATCAGCAGCATCACCGTCAGCGCCATCGCCGCAAGCGGACGGACATGAAGTCCGGGCCCGTAGGCAAACCCTGCGCGCATTCGCGCAAACTTTCTGGCAAACCAACCGGCCGGCGCGGCCTCGCGTTCTTCCCGCATCCGCGCCTCAAGCCGGGTAAGAAAGTAGGGGTTTGGCTCCGGAGCCTGCCAGGTATCCAGCAAGGCCATGGTCGCCTTCAGTTCATCGAGCTGGGTGCGGCAACCGTCGCACTCCGCAACGTGAGCTTGAACCTTGGCAGGCACGGCCTGCGGATCGAGCAGCAGATCAGCTAGCTTCGATTCCATTTCCGTGCAATTCGACTTCATCCGATTCATGGTTGCCACCCCGCTCTCCGCCGGTTGAATCCGGCTTCTTTCCACTCACACAAAATCCTTCAGCTTTTCCCGCAGCGTCTGATAGGCGCGAAAGAGCAGCGACTTCGTTGCTGACTCGCTCAGCTTGAGCACCTCTCCGATCTGCCGGTAATCCATCCCCTGGTACTTGTGCATCAGCACCGCCATCCGCTGTCGCTCGGGCAATGCCATCACGTGGCTCCGAATCGAAGCGAGGCGTTCATCCCGCAACAACCGCTGCTCCACCGTGGGCTCATCGTCAGCCAGATCCGGCGTGGTGCCCGTCTCCTCGTCCGGAGCATCCAGGTAGACCGTCTGCGCTGCCCGTTCATGCCGCGTGTCGCGCGCGTGGTTCACCCCGAGATTCGTCGCGATCCGGTAAAGCCACGTGGTGAACCGCGCCTCGGCCCTGTAACTGTCCCTAGCCCGATAGACGCGCAAAAACACTTCTTGGGCTAATTCCTCAGCGACCGACTGGTTGTGGACCATCCGGTAGAGGAAGTGGATGATCGGCCGGTGGTACTTCGCCACCAGGAAATTGAAGCTTGCCTCGTCGCCCGCTGCTACCCGCAGCATTACCGCGGCATCGCTCGCCGGATCCACATCGCCCCGGATGCCCAGGCCGGCTTCCGCCGGATTCGCCGCATACCTTCCCGGGGCTGAACCCGCTCCCAGGGCCGGATTGTCCAGGACCATGGTCGCCATATCTTCTGGAACCCCATCCTCGGGCAAAGGTTGCGCTTCGTGAACCGTTTCCGGGCCGGAATCGGCCTCCTGGGGACTCCCATTCACAGGACGGTTCGCATCCGGGCCGGGACGCCCGGAACGGGCAGAAACCAGTGGGAAACCGGGGTATCTGTAACCGGCCCCGTCGCCCTCTCCGGCGATCCTCGGCATTCCGGCAAACTGGAGCTCGCCCAACCCGCCATCGGTTCCCCAAAACGAGCGCGCAATCGTCGCCCACGCAGCGGCGGCTGCGCCCGGTCCAGGCTCGGGTCCTCGCCCGGGCCTTGGCCTCGGATCGGGCCTCCGATTGGGTTTAGATTGGAGGTTCCAGAACATGCCGGGATCTGTGCGCGGCCAGTGCCTTTCGTCCGCTTCGATATCTCGCTGAGGTTTGGCCCTAAAGCCCCGCTGGTGTTACTTTATCTTATTAGAGGATTGCCGCAGACACACCCTTTGCCGCGGTCTCTTCTGTCCTCTCTTCGGGCGGTTAGCTCAGTTGGTTAGAGCGCTTCCTTCACACGGAAGAGGTCCGGGGTTCGAGTCCCTGACCGCCCACCATAAGGCCTCATTTCAGCCCCGGGGTGTCTGGCCCAGCGCAAATAAGCCTCAGCCGGATGATTCCGCCACTCCGAAGATCGTGTGGTCGACGATCGTGTGGTCAACCCCTGCTGACCGAGCAGGAAAGTGGACGCCGCCATAGAGCCCGAGTACAACTGAGGCGACTTGTACGTGCAGAAAAGCTTCAATTGTGATTTGGGCGTTTTGAAGACTCAAGGATGGGAACGGCGCTGGTGAAGTCCAGATCAGGTTGCTCATTCCGCAGCACAGCCAACTCGGCGATCGCCCGAATGAGCGAATCTCGCAAGCCTACAAAGGCTGGTCCGTCTTGAGGTAGGTCCGAAGACCGCTCCACCTCTGCGAGTGTGGATCGCAGAAGGTCTCTGAATGTGTAACTCGTCATTATCCCCAACTAGCTGTGCGATGCGTGGTCTTTGCGAAGTGTTGTACGCGCAGAGAAGAATGGTGATTGCGCAGTTCGGCACGGTTCGTGCAGGAATAACAACTCAGCGGAACAGGAAACTGATGCAATGCGGAGTCTTTATGACCAAGGTGTTCCTGCTGATCTCAAAACCGAGGCGAGAATTTACACACCTGGAGGTAAAATGCGCCCTCTGCGGAGATGCGGACGGCGTGTCTGCCCGAGACCAGGAATTTTTGAATCCACATGATCTGCAAAATGCTTTACGGGCGGCTGGCGTTTCGGACCATGAATCGGAAGCTCCGCTTCACGTGCACCATACAGGGCTTCCCACGTTTATTCCGGTCAGTCCCGAAGTAGCGACCAAGCTCGGCTTGATCGATTCGAAAACACGAGGAGAGGGGCCCGATCTGCAGTGATTTTGCAAGGATTGTGATGAGAGCGATTGACGTGCAATGAGTGTACGCTCGCGTGTCTTACGCACCCACAAGCTTTTGCAGGCGGTTGATTCGGGTGGTGCGTTCGAGTTTCGCAGCGAGCGTGCGCAGTTGCAGTTCGAGTGAGATGGTGCTTACCTTTGCGCCGTCAATCTCTACCTCGGTGAGGTCGCTGTCGTAGGCGACGGCGGCAAAGTCAGAAGCCTTCTTCAGGAGAGCAATGGTCTTCTCAGTAAGATCCGTCATGGGAGTCCTCGCCTATGCGGCAAAACGTGTTGTGGCCAGCGCTTCGAAGGCAAAACTGCGGGGTTCTTTGCGCAGCCTTTCGACGACTTCTTTATGCATGCCAAGAACGTAGTCTTGCGCATCGAGCACCTGTTTGTGCAGCGTCATATTAGTCTCTACACCGATCGATCTTTCAATCTCAATGAGCTTGGCGAGCAGGATTTGAATATTCATATGCGCTCCTCTTTAGTGTTAGCAGTATGCCGCCAATGGTTCGCAGTGGGATGTGATGGAAATCACCCGACACAACCGGCGCAGGCGTGAATTTGCGGCCCGGGCACGCCGATCTTCGAGAAGATTTTCCGACCGCCTGCCACTTCAAGAGCCTGGCAATAAGTCTTTTGCAATTCAGAGTTTCGGACACGCCGGCGGTATGCGGCTGTGACCACGCGCACGGAACCTGATGTGAGACTGCTAGGCAGTGCGGAGCCAGAGAAGGTCGTACACTAGCCGCATGGCGCTCAAGTTCACCACCTCCTATGTCGAAGATTCCATCGCGGTCTTTCGCCACTCCAAACGCCTGGCAGATGGAGCGATGGCCCAAGTAACCGACGAGCAGCTCTTCTTCACCCTGGACGAAGAGTCCAACTCGATCGCCATCGTGGTGAAGCACATGGTGGGCAACATGCGCTCGCGCTGGACGGATTTTCTGGCCACGGACGGCGAAAAGCCCAACCGCGATCGCGACAGCGAATTTATCGATCCGCCTGCCACGCGAGAGGCTCTGTTGGAGCTGTGGGAGAATGGCTGGGCTGTTTTGTTCGGCGCGCTCGAGCCGCTGACCGATGCCGATCTCGGTCGTACGGTGACAATCCGCGGCGAGGCGCACTCGGTGATGCAGGCCATCAACCGGCAGATCGGGCACTACGCCTATCACGTGGGACAGATTGTGCTGCTGGCGAAGCATTACGCCAGCGATCATTGGCAGACTCTGAGCGTGCCGAGAAACAGGTCAGCGGAGTTCAATCGCCGCGTGGCCGCGGGCGAGGCCAGCCAGCGGTAGACGCATGCGCGCACCTACCGTCTGGTCCGAATGAGTTTGGGTCACTGCGAGATTACAGCGGAGCGATTTACGGCTGCAGAATGAGACCGCAGCCGATGCGCCCGCCAGCATTGCCGGTCGGATCGGTCATCATTTCGTCGGCTTTCTCGTGAATGATGATCGCCGTGCCGCCGTTCGCAAAGACGGAATTCGGCGCAGCCGGATCCAGCGTCACATCCTTATTCACGAAGGTCGCAGACACTTTGCCGTCGGCGCTCGCGGTCAGATTCTGCGGCATATCGCCATTGTGATGACCATCGGGGCTCTGGTATCCGTGCTTCTTTCCACCGGGATTGAAGTGCCCGCCGGCAGTCTTGAAGTCCGGCGCATCGCACTTGGCATTCTGGTGGATATGGATGGCATGCTCGCCAGGAGGCAGGTTTTTCAGGTTCACCTTGACTTCGACTCCAGCCTTGCCCTGCTTGAGTACAACGTCACCGGCGTCCTTGCCGTCTGCGGTCTTGATGGCAACTTTCACGGACTTGGGAGCAGCCGCATTCGCCGAAAGCGGCAGAGTAGCCGTGGCCGACAGCACTGCAGTCAGAAGCAACTTCGAATAGGTCTTCATAGAGTCTCTCCTAGCGCATTTTCAGAGATCGTACGGTTCGAACCTGACAGCGAACTCGGCGCGAGCCCCAGCGTGCGGCGACCCTCCTCGAAACTGCAAAGGCCACATTTCTCTGAAAATGCTGTAGCAGGCATCAGGATACCCGAAGGAAACGCGTTGCAAGATGAAGCTCAAAGAAATTCGCAAAAGCCACCCCTCTGCGCGAGAGCGGATTGCTGCCCGACGCAAGAATCCAGCAACCCGGCAGATGGCTCTTCCAAAGACGCCGCTCAGTTACAATGTTGAGAGGCCTACATAGAGTTCAGAAGTAGCTCTTTGCAAAGCAGAAAAGGCCGATATCTTTTGCGCCCTTTCCGCGCAAGCACATCCTAAGGAGCAATACGTCTATGGCGATTCCCGCCACGCAAATGCGTCCCGGCATGATCATCAAGCACAACGACACGCTGCACCTGGTCTTCAAGGTGGAGCACCGTACTCCCGGCAACCTGCGCGCCTTTATCCAGGCCAAGCTGCGGAACCTCAAGTCGGGCGCTATGTTCGAGCACCGCTTCCGCTCTGGCGATGCGATTGAGAAGGTCGTGGTGGACGAAGTAGCGATGGAGTTCCTCTATAGCGACGGCGACGACTACTACTTCATGAACCCCGAAGACTACGAGCAGACTGTGCTCAAGGGTTCCACACTCGGCGATGCAATCGAGTACCTGACGCCCAACCTGCAGATCAAGGTGAGCTACCACGACGGCGTAGCTGTCGGCATCGAGTTGCCCAGCTTTGTCGAACTTACTGTCGTTGAGACCGAGCCTGGCCTCAAGTCGGCCACGGCATCTTCAGTGACCAAACCAGCCAAGACGGAGACGGGCCTTGTGGTGCAGGTACCGCCGTTCATCAATGAGGGCGAGAAGATCCGCGTGGATACGAGCGAAGGCGCGTATATGAGCCGCGCATAGGATTGCCATCGCAAAATAAAAATGGCGCTTCAGGGCGCCATTTTTATTGGCACAGATTGACTTGACCGGGTCGCCAATCCATATTCGGCGATGCGTCACTCGAAGGAGGCCACAGATGCCGGTTCCCGCCGTGATTGCCGCAGCCGCAGAAAACTTTCGCTTCAACTCGCAGTTTCTCGAAAATTCCGTGAAAGATCTCGCGCCCGAGGATTGGCTGCGCCGCCCCGCAGCCAACATGAACCACATCACCTGGATCGTCGGCCACATGACGTGGACACGCGGCCGGCTCCTTCACTACATCGGCGTCGAATGGGCGCAGCCCTCTCTCGATCTCTTTGCCCGCGGCGCAAAGCTTGCAGAGGACTCGGCCTATCCCTCTCCTGAATCGCTTCTCGGCGCCTGGCGCGAGTCGACCAGCGCTGTCACCGCCGCTCTTGAAAACGTGAGCGACGACGCGCTCGCCCAGCCCTCCGCGCATCCGCGTAGCGCAGACGGCAAGATCAGCGGCATCGTGAACTTCCTGGCGCTTCATGAAACCTATCACGGGGGCCAGATTTCGTATCTGCGCTGCTGGCTGGGCCATAAGGGATTGATGGGCTAGGCGATTTCGCCACCAACCTTCGTCACACAATCCGCAGGAAATAACAGAAATTCACAAAAACAGCTTGACACGCGTACGTGCATCGATGTTACCGTGAGTAACACCATGGCGCGCAAGGCAAAACTCGAACACGATCCGAGCGAACTGGGAGAACTGGAACGCAATGTTCTCTCAGTCGTCTGGCAACTAGGCTCCGCAACCGCGGAACAGATACGCGAAAAACTCGATCGTGCGCTGACCGACTCTACGGTCCGCACGGTCTTACGCCGGCTCGAAGGCAAAGGATACGTCGCGCATTCCCTGGAAAATCGCAGCTTTCTTTATCGGCCAGCGGAATCACGCCAGCGCGTTGCCGGACGCGCTGCGCAGCGCATCGTGGACTGGTTCTGCGAGGGCTCGGTAGAGGCGCTGCTCGTGGGCCTGGTTGACTCGAAGGTCTTGAGGCGCGACGAATTGCAGAAACTGGCCGCTCGTATCGCCGAAGTCGAAGAGAAAGACAAAGCAGCAAAGCCGGAATCCGTTAAATAGGAGGGGTTCGACGATGAGCACCCTGTGGATCGAAGCAGCCTTACGCTCGCTTCTGCTGGCTGTGGCCGTATGGGCCGTATTGCGGTTGCTGCGCGTGCGTAATGTGCTCGCCGAAAAGGCCGCATGGACTGTGGTGCTGGCTGCCGCAATCGTCATGCCGCTGGTGCTGATCCTTGCTTCGCGCTGGCCTGAGTTGCCCAAACCGAGCTTAACGCTCCCGGCCACAGTTGTCCCCACCTCGGCCCACGCAGTTGGTCTCGTTACACGCCAATCCACTCCCGTGCTCCCGAGTGCCGCACAGCCTGATTTCAGGCAATCTATGCAGCGTCCGGTAAACACTTCGAGCGACGCTTCCAGAGGGATTGCGCCTCCTCAGCTTCCGAGGTCCGTGTACCTCACAGAACTGACGCGCCCGGCCGCTCTTGCCTCTCGCTTGCCACTGACAACCTGGGCAATCATCGTCTATCTTCTCGTCGCAGCAGCTCTCCTGTTCCGTCTTCTCTTTGGGCTCGCTGTAAGCCTGCGTCTCTGGCGCGAGGCTGAGCCGGTCACGGCGCCTTTGCCTTGCGCAGAGGGTCTGCGCCTGCGCGCAAGTTCTCAGATCGGCGCACCGGTCACCGTCGGCTCCGGAGTTCTGCTTCCTGCCGAGTATTCCGGTTGGAGCGAAGAAAAGTTGCGGATTGTGCTGGCTCATGAGCGATCGCACGTCCGCCACGGCGATTTTTATCTGCAACTGTTGGCCAGCCTCTACGCCGCGCTCGTCTGGTTGAGTCCACTGGGATGGTGGCTCAAACGCAAACTCTCTGACCTGAGCGAGGCAATCGGCGACCGCTCCGGCCTGGAACAGGCCGCGTCCCGCACCTCATATGCCCGGGTCCTTCTCGAATTCGCGGCTGCGCCGCGCCCCACCCTGATAGGAGTAGCCATGGCTCGTCCATCCAGTCTCTCTCGCCGCATGGAGCGCTTGCTCAACGATTCTGCCTTCCGCCGCGCCTTTGCCGGTGGCCGCCGTACTCTGCTTGCCGCACTGCTTGCGCCCGCTGTGTTGTTCGCCGGCGCTGCACTGGTCCGCGTACAGGCTGCAGGCATAGATTCTCAGCGGCCAGCATCTGCGTCTGCACCGCTGGTTGTGGCACAGCCGGCAGCGCCTGCAGCGCCGGTTCAGGAGACCATGACTCTCCGTGCCGAGAATGCTAGCGGCGAGACGCTGATCGCCATGTCTGGCAGCGGCGGACACGCGATCGCCGAATCGGATTCCTCTCGTACAGAAGCCACCTTTGACCGCACGCTGAGCGTCAGCGGCAAACTCGATCTTCACGTCGCTACCGGCTCCGGCAATATTCATCTGCGGCGCGGCTCTGGGAGCCAGGTGATCGTTCATGGAGTCATACGGTCGAACCATCCGGAAGAGGCCGACCAGGTGCGCGCACTCGCTGCCAATCCGCCGATCGAGCAGGACGGCAACACGATTCGCATCGGCGTACAGCACGAGGATCATGAACAGCGGCACATCAGCATCGACTACGAGATCGAAGCGCCTGCCGACGCGGCGCTTCAAGCGGCTTCCGGTTCCGGCAACGTGACCGATGAGGGCGTGGGACAAGGAGCCAAGCTGGAGACAGGCTCCGGCAATATCGTGGCTACCGGGCTTGAGGGCGGCTACAAAGCCGAGACAGGCTCTGGCAACATCTCCATCGAAGGCACAGGTGATGGCGATGTCAGGGCCGAGACGGGATCGGGCAACATCGAAGTGAAAGGAGTCAACGGAGCGCTGCAGGCGGAGACGGGCTCCGGTGACATCAAGGTGACGGGAAAACCGTCCTCCGCATGGAAGCTGCAGACGGGCTCGGGAAGCATCGACTTCTCGGCCGGCGATGCCCCGCTCACGCTGGACGCCTCTACCGGTTCAGGGAGCGTCACCAGCGACCGCCCGATGGCCCTGCAGACCTCGTCAAATGGTCACCATATGCGCGCACAACTGAATGGAGGCGGCCCCGAAGTACGCATCGAGACCGGCTCCGGCGATGTGCACATTCACGAATAGCGATGCCCTTGCGAGAACACTTCCAGGCATCTGACCGCTTCTTGATTAAGCACTCTCATCTGGGGTGCCCCAGGTCTCGATTCTGAGACCTGGGAACACTATGCGAGCACATGAATTCGAACGGTTAGAGATCTAGTTGATGCCGTCCGGCAGCGTGACCGGTCTTGCTTCAAGCAGCGCTTCGATGGGACTGAGCGCTTCCAGCACTGTAGGCGAGACCGGCTCGTCCACCTGGACCACGGCCAGCGCTTTGACCGGCTTCGCTCCGGCGCGTTCGCGGCCCAGCGCAAAGTTGGCGATGTTTACGCCCTGCTGGCCGAGAATGGTGCCGATCTTGCCGATCACACCCGGCACGTCGAGATTGCGGCAGACCAGCAAATTGCCTTCGAGCGGCGTCTCGATATCGATGGCGTCGAACTCGAGCAGCCGCGGCTGCTCTCCATGAATCACCGTGCCGCTGGCACGGCTCGATCCAGCCGAACCGTGCAGCGCGATGGTGAGCACGCTGGCTGAACCGCCGCGATGGCTCTCCTGCTTTTCTTCATGCACGCGGATGCCTCGTTCCTGGGCGACGGCCGCGGCGTTGATGCTGTTTACATTCTCTGAGCCTTGCAACAGGCCCGCAATGGCTGCATTGCGGATCAGCTCCGTCTTCACCTCGGTGAGCGTGCCACCGTAGATAAGATGGATAGCCTCAAGACCGCCCTTGCCCGCCTGCGCGAGAAACGCGCCGAGCCTGCCGGCCAAGTCAATATACGGCGCCAGCTGCACGTACTCTTCGTGGCTGAGCGACGGCAGATTGACCGCGTTCTGCACTACACCAAGTTTCAAGTACTCGCGCACCTGCATGGCGATCTGCACGCCCACCGCCTCCTGCGCTTCGCCCGTCGAGCCGGCGATGTGTGGTGTGAGGATCACGTTGTCCATGCCGAAGTACGGCGATTCTTTCGGCGGCTCCTGCGTGAACACATCGAGCGCCGCGCCGGCAACCTGGCCGCTTTTGAGCGCCGCGATAAGCGCCGCATCGTCCACCAGCTCGCCCCGCGCGCAGTTGATGATGCGTGCGCCCTTCTTCATGGTCGCGAGTGTCTTGGCGTTGATGATGCCGCCGGTCTGCGGTGTGAGGCCCACATGCAAGGTCAGGTAGTCTGCTTTGGCAAAAAGCTCATCGAGCGAAACCAGAGTGATGCCGTTCTCGCGAGCCACAGCGGCCGACACAAATGGATCGCTGCCAATGATCTCCAGGCCGAATCCGCGTGCGCGGCGGGCCACTTCAAGCCCCACGCGGCCCAGGCCGAGAATGCCCAGCGTTTTGCCGCGCAGTTCGGCGCCCTGCAGATTTTTCTTCTCCCATTTGCCGGCGTGCATCGTGGTGTTGGCCGCAGGCAGCTTGCGCGCCAGCGCGATCATCAGGCCCAGCGTGAGCTCGGCGACGGCGACAGCGTTCGCGCCTGGAGTATTCATCACCACGATGCCGCGGCGCGTAGCCGACTCCGCGTCAATGTTGTCGACACCCACGCCGGCGCGGCCGATGACGCGCAGTTTCGGGGCGTGTTCGAGCAGCGCATCGTCCACCTGCACGGCCGAGCGCACCACCAGCGCGTCGGCTTCGGCAAGCGCGGCGGGCAAACCATCGGTCAACTGATCGTGCGTCTTCACTTCCCATCCCGGCTCGGCCGCAAACACGGCCAGCGTCGCCGGAGACACCTTCTCCGCCAAAACGATCTTCATCGCCTTCCCCTTCTCTTTTTGCCCGCTCTCGTATTCGTCGAAGCGGATGCCTTCCTGCTCACAGAGCAGATCGAACATGCGCAGCACCGCCGCATGCGGCTTGCCTTCGCCCTTCTCGTATTTGGTGAGCGAGTTGGGATGCACGCCCAGCCGCTCGGCCATCTGGTATTGGTAGAGATCGAGCTGCCGTCGTGCGATGAGCAGCTTTTCTCCGAATGTGAGTTCTGCCATATGCTTTTTCCAGTTCAGGCGGAGCTAGCGGCGTTAGCCGCGCTTGGCGCGTGTTGGCGGAGTTAGCAAAAGCATTGGGTTAATGCACGTCCTAGCTCCGCTAACGCCGCTAACCGCGCTAACTCCGCTTAGCTCTTCGCTGCCTCTGCGTACACCCGCTGCGCCGCTTCCACCGCCTGACCGTAGACCACCGGCAGACCGAGCGTGTCCTTTGCAATGTGCTCCATGGCGCCGAGCAGAGCGACGGTGTCGAGGTAGTCAAAGAAGCCGAGATGCGCCACGCGGAAGATCTTGCCCTGCATCTCGCCTTGTCCGTTGGCGATGACCAAAGCGAACCGTGCCTTGAGAGCCTTCACCACTGCACCGGAGTCCATCCCTTCCGGAACAGCGACAGCAGTCGCCGCGGCAGCGGGAGCAGTCGGGGCAAAGAGCGTGAAGCCCAAAGCCGTCAGGCCGGCGCGCGTTGCCGCCGCGTTTACCTGCGCGTTGTTCACCAGGGCGATGCGGCCTTTTTCGAGATCGCCGCCTGCCTGGCCGGCAATGTAGTCGAGCGCCGCGCCGAGACCGGCCACCAGAGCCACGGCTGGCGTATACGCGCTCTCGCCTTTCACAGCGTTCTTGCGCTCCTTGCGGAGATCGAAATAGTAGCGCGGATTCCTGGCCGTCTCCATCGCCGCCCAGGCACGCTCACTCACGCTCAGATAGGCGAGGCCCGGCGGAATCATGACCGCCTTCTGCGAGCCCCCGATCAGCACGTCGATGCCCCAGCCGTCCACGTCGAAGTGCGTGGTGCCCAGGCCGGTGATGGCGTCGACGACGAGCAACGCCTCGCTCTTCGCCTCTTTCAATAGCTTGGCGATCGCTTCGATGTCGTGGCGCACGGCAGTCGACGTTTCGGTCGCCTGGACAAAGACAGCCTTATGCTCCGGCTTGAGCGCAGCGCGGACCTGCGCGAGGTCGAAGGTCTGGCCGTAGGGCGCCGTGACCACATCCGGCACGCAGCCGAAGGCCTTCACCAGCCCGGTCCAGCGCTCGCCGAATTTGCCGGCCGTCAGCACCAGCACGCGGTCGCCCGGCGAGGTCAGGTTGGTCACCGCGGCCTCCATCGCGCCCGTGCCGGAGCTCGACAGCAGCAGCACATCATTCCTGGTGCCGACAAAGACTTTGAGCTGCGCCAATACCTTTTGAAAGAGAGCGCGGAACTCGGCCGTGCGGTGGTGGATGTCGGCCGCAGCCATGGCGAACTGGGCTGCCGGCAGCAGCGGGGTCGGACCGGGCGTATAAAGGCGGGTTTTGCGGATCATTTTTCCCTCGTCTCGGACCAGCGTCACGCCAGCACCGAAATCACAGAATACACAATTTTGTGGTTTTTGGGAACGACAGGCTAAGAAAAACTAATAGGGTTCTTGAAACTTAGAAGTAGGGGTATGGTGAACGATCTTGGATGATTCGGAGACAGAGTAGTCTTTCAATCAAAAGGAGAAGCATGGCGCGCGATCCAGGTCTCGAAGAACTTCTCGAAAACGATCTCGCGGGCGTGCGAGGGCTCACGCAGAAAGCCATGTTTGGCGGTATGGCGTGGCTTCTGCATGGCAACCTCCTTCTGGGCGCACGCCAGAACAGCCTGCTTGTGCGACTGGGCAAGGACCGGGATGCCTGGGCATTGCAGCAGCCGGGCATCGAGCTCATGGTGATGCAAGGCCGACGGATGAACGGGTGGGTCAGAGCCAATGCGGAGGTATACGGAAACGATGCCCTGCGCTCCAAACTCCTCAAGGCTGCCCTGGAATTCAATCGCACTTTGCCCAAAAAGTAGGCCGAGGAAATAGGCCCGGTAGTCGGGCGTTTTTACACGAAAAAGTAAAGCCGCTGGAACTGGAGTTCCAGCGGCTTTCAGCCAGGCGATTCAGCTAGCTAACGATTACCGGCCACCCCTTACGCCTCTACCTCCGTGGAAGCCGCCGGCGACACCTCCGCGGAAGCCCGTGCCGCCATGGAATCCGCCGACCGAGCCGGGATGACTATGGAAGCCGCCATAGAAGCCGGGATGGCCGTAGTAGCCGTGGCCGAAGTGGCGGTAATAGCCGCCGTAGAAGATCGGTCCGGGATAGCCCCAGAAGCCGGGTCCTCCCCAGCCCCAGCCTGGCCCCCATCCTGCCCATGGACCGGCCCAACCCCAACCCAAGCCCCAGGGATTCCCATACCAGCCCGGATAGCCGGCCCAGCCGTAGGCGTCGGCATACTGCTGGCTCTGTTCAGCCATATACTGCGAGCGCAACTTGCTCCAGCTCACCAGGCTGTCTTGCGCATCATTGGTGTTGAACTTCTGCGGCTTGGTCACGGCGTTGGGTACCAGCGCCATCTCGCGGCCTTTGCCCAGGTCTTCATGGTGGCCGTCGCCGGTCTCCACCTGAGCCTTGCCGGAGAAGACCAGCACCTTCGCCGGGCCTGCTGAGTTTTGGTCGGCCGGGTTATTCCCGGACGCTCCGGCCAGGAACTCGTAGAACCCTGTCTTCTCAAGCCGCGTAGTCACGCCGTTGTCGATGATCTCCAGGTTGTTCTGCGGATGGAGCTCGTCGACCTCGACGCCTGCTTCGCCGCTCAGGATCTCGACCTGCGTATTGGCGAGGTCGGGCGAGATCATCTTCACCGCGCTGTTGTCATTCACGCGCAGAAAGACGCCCGGCGTGAGCAACATTTCGGCCTTGCCGTTGGTGGTGTGCAGCACCTGACCGGGGTCCATGGTGCTGGCGCCCACGCTGCTGCTGTTAAGTTGTCGACCTTGCAGGAAAGCTGAGCCCTCGACGTAATTCAGCGCGCCGGGCGTGGGCTGGTTCTGTCCGTTCTGAAAGTTCGATGCATTCGGAACGTTTCCCCAGGAAGGCAACGCAGTCAGGCAGAGAGCTCCGATGCCCAACCATGCAGATTTGAGTCCGTGCTTCATCATTTTTAGAAATCTCCCACTCCTATCAATGCGAAGAGGAGGGGAAAGTTCCGGTCGGCGGAGCGGGCTGCGGAGAATCGATTGCGTCCGGTCAAAATTGAGGATTTGCGCATCGTCGTGTGCGGAGAGGTATCGCCCATGTGGCGCGGCCAAGGGCTGGAGCATCCTTTAAAATCAAGGCTGAGGATTCTTCACAATGAGCGATAGAGGCGCACTGGAAGCGCAGATCAGCCAGCAGATTGTGACGGCCATGAAGGCTCACGATGCCGAACGCACCGGCACGCTCCGGCTGATCAAAACCGCGTTGATGAACAAGTCGATTGAGAAGCGCGGGCCGCTGACGCCTGCGGAGAGCGAGCAGACGCTGGTCACTATGATCAAGCAGCGGCGGGACTCGATCGAGCAGTTCACCAAGGGCAACCGGCCTGAGCTGGCGGCCAAGGAAGCTGCCGAAATCGTCATTATCGAGGAGTTTCTGCCCAAGGCGCTGGATGAAGCCGGGCTGGCCAAGCTGGTCAATGACGCGATCGCCGAAGTAGCCGGTTCGACGGGCAGCAAGCCCGGGCCAAAAGAGATGGGCCTGGTGATGAAGGCTGTCCAAGCCAAGCTGCAGGCCGCCGGCGTCCGCGCCGAGGGGCGCGTGGTGAGCGAACTGGTAAAGAAGGCTTTGGCCAGCTAACAGCCGCGCAACCTTTTCGAGTGGCTCAAATGCCTTTTCAGCGTGAAGCTTGAGGCTCGACGACATTTCTCGACATTTCCCGAAACTATTCCCGGCAGCGGGTGTCCAATCCTTCAACCCCTCCCCCGGAACGGCCAAAGCAGTCCGGCCGCACGAGTAACCGGAGGTCGGCAAAGCGCATGGTCGGGCGCTGCGAGGGAAAAATGAAACCCGTAAGCAATTCTGTGGTTAGCTGGCCCGTCCGTTTTGCTCCTCTGGTCACTCTGATCGAGAAAAAACAGATTGCGAAAACACCCGGAAGCGGAAGCATACCCAGATCCGCATTGGCTCTGGTCGCGCTGGCCGCAGGTGCAGTGAGCGTGTACGCACAACAGCCGTACGGATACGGCTATGCAGCTCCGCAGTATGGCTCCGCGCAGCCGCAATACCAGCAACCACAGTATCAGCCTCAATATCAGCAGCAGCCTTACCAGCAACCGCAATACGAGCGGCCACAATATCAGCAACGACCACCGCAGTACGCGCCGCAGCCGCAGTACGCACAGCCTGCGGATCCAAATAACCCACAATCGTATGCGGATTCCGGAATCCCCGATCTGACGCAGCCAGACCCCGGCGCGCCAACGCAGCAGTCCCAGCAGCCATTGAGCGCAGGAGACCTGGAACAGCTTCTAGCGCCCATTGCGCTCTATCCTGACAATCTGCTCGCGCAGGTTTTGGCGGCTGCTACATATCCCGCTCAGGTGGCTGCGGCCGACCAGTGGGTGAGCAGTATGCGCGCGCAGGGGTACGGTTCTCAGGACCAGGTTGCCGCCGGGGCGCAGGCGCAAACCGACTGGGATCCGAGCGTGAAGGCGCTTACCGCGTTTCCTGACGTGCTGAACTCGATGAGCCAGAACCTGCAGTGGACCACGGCGCTGGGCAATGCTTACTACAACCAGCCTCAGGACGTGATGCAGACCGTGCAGGTGCTGCGTGAGCGCGCGGAACAGGCCGGCAACCTGGAGACGACGCCGCAGGAAGACGTGACGGACGACCAGGGATATATTGAAGTGCGGCCAGCCGATCCTGAGGTGGTTTACGTGCCGGCTTACAATCCCTGGTACGTGTACGGCGAGCCGCTGGAGCCTTATCCGGGCTTCGCAGTTTGGGGAGTATATGGCTCGGGCTATGGTGGATGGCCGATCCGGTTTGGAGCCGGCGTTGCCCTCGGGGCCTTTGAGCGCATGCCCTTCGGCTGGATGGGTTGGGGCATGAACTGGCGCTCGCGTACGATTTGGTATAACCGCGGCGCGTATTGCACACGCAGCACAAGCGTGGCCGACTGGGGCTTTGCCCATGGCGGTCAGCGCGTGTTTGGCTATCGCGGCGGAGCCAACCACGGATTGCCTGGCAACGGCTTCCGTACGCCGCAGCCGGTGAACCGCTTTGGCAACTCGTTTGATTCAGCACGCGGTGGGGCCTATGGGCGGCCGGTGTATGGCGTAGGCCGCAGCGACGGTTACGGGCGAGGATTCGGCAATACCCGGCCAGAAAATCCAGGGCAGATGAACTACAACCGCATGCCGGAGCCGCGAACTTATGCGGGCGGAAATGGCTACGGGTATGGCGGCGCCAATCGGCCCTCGCAGAGCTACGGCGGCCGGCCGGGAATGGGCTACACGACTCCGCAACCGGTTTACCGAGCGCCATCCCTTCCGAGCCAGCCTTATCGGGGTCCGGCGTACCGGGCACCCGAGTTCGGGTCATCTCTGTCTCCTAGATATTCAGGGCATGGGTTCTCAAACCGGGGCAACGAGGGGTTCGGCCAGCCGCTCCCACGCAACGAACATTCCTCTGGAGGCTTCCACTTCTTCGGCGGGGGGCATGCATCCAATGGGTTTGAAGGTGGCCGCGCGCCGCAGGGCTTTGGCGGCGGGCATGACAGTTTTTCGGGTGGGGGACATTCCTTCTCAGGATTCGGCCATGGTGGAGGGTTCAGTCATGGCGGAGGAGCACCAAAAGAAAGTCACTCAGGTGGTGGCGGACACGGTCATTGGCGTTAGAATGTATTCCACTGTAATTCTGAACGCGCCCTGCGCGTTTGCTGTCCTGATTGCCTCCTTGGTTTGATCTTCTCTAAGGAGGATTGCGTGATGAGCTCCATGCCTGTTGGGAGAATCGCGCCTTACCGTGGCAAGAGCCACTGGCTTCTTCAGTTGCGGCTGACCTTCTCAACTGCCGCTGCCGTCTTTTTCCTGGCTGAGTCGATGAATGCAGACTTCCTGCGGCCGGCCGATCCATCGCAGATGATTTTTGTTCATGCCTGTATCGCCATCTTCGGCGTGGCATGGCTGGTCCAGACGTTCATACTGACCAAACAGCTCTATCGCGAGGACCTGAGCGACTCACCGCTGAGATAAATTTCTGGTGAATCTCACGCACGCGCTTTGCGCATGCCGATAATCTTGCGTGGATGCGCTTCGTGCAGTTCGTGATACAGCTCGTCGACTTTGGCGCTGGCTTTGTCCAGGGCCTTTCTGCCAGCCGGCGTAATTTTGTAGAGCCGCCGGCGGCGCCCGCTGAGATTTTCGGAAAACGATTTGAGTAAGCCAGCGCGTTCCAGCCCGTGCAGAAGCGGGTAGAGTGTGCCTGGTCCGATGCGATAACCGTGGTGTCCTAACTCCTCCATCATTGCCAGGCCGAAGATGGGCTCCTGTTGCGCATGCAGAAGAACGTGCATGCGAATAAGGCCGTAATAAAGTTCCCGCCCGTGGTTCATGACAGGATCACTATACCGCGATGTTGCTTATTATCGAAGTTCGATATATATTCTGGGCGAAAGCTCATTCCCGAAGGACTTCGATGCGAGCTTGTCATTTCTCGATCCGGCTGGCTCTGCTGCTCCTGATCTTCTGCACCGCAGCGTGCGTGCACGCGCAAGGACCGCCGTATCAGACAGACGATCCGGTGCCGGTAGATTTTCAGCATTACGAGTTTTATACCTTTGGCGTCATGGACGGCACGCCTGTGGCGGTGGCGTCGGTTGGACCTGCCTTCGAGTTCAACTGGGGTGCAATTCCGCGCGTGCAGCTGCATGCGATTCTGCCGTGGGGAGCTTCGGCGCCGTTGAATCATGCGGCGTATGCGCCCGCGGGCCAAGGGCCAACCACCTTCGGGCTGACCGACATGGAATTAGGCGTGAAGATCGCCTACATCAAAGAGAGCAAATACGTGCCGCAGATCGGCAGCTTCACGATGTTCGAGATACCCACCGGCAACTTCGACAAGGGCCTCGGTATTGGGAAGGTCTGGTACAAGCTGCCCATCTGGCTGCAGAAGAACGAAGGCAAATGGCTCTTTGACGGCGGCGGCGGATACGAAGTGGTTCCGCAGACCGGCTATCGCAATTTTCCTTACACTGGCTGGCTGGTGAAACGCGAACTGAGCGAAAAACTCGAGTTGGGCGCGGAACTGTTTGCCCATGGACGCGAGGGTGATGCAGCTCCGCAAACTGAAGCGTCTGCGATGGTGGACGTGGGCGGCTATTACCACTTCAAGAATCCGGACCACCAGTTCCTCTTCTGTTATGGCCATTCTGTTGCCGGACAGACAGAGAACTATGCCTATGTGGGCCTCTATTGGACCTGGGGCAAGGACGACAAGGACAAGAAGAGCGCACGTAACTTTTTCTTGTCGGGACCGGCCGGCGATCACGGACTGTAACACGTGAAAGGATTCGATCGATGGAGATCACTACACGAAGTCTCTGGACTTTGATTCATGGCATCGGATTCGGCGCGCTGTATCTGCTTGCGTGCTCGGGTTTGCTCGTGGAGCTATATCGCCGTTATGCTCCGTCAGCAGGCGATGTAGTCTCTGCGCGCGATGAATCCTTTCTACGCGTGTATCTCGTGACCATGGCCGTGCTCGCGTGGCTGACGGTTTTCACGGGCGCGTACATTATCTATCCCTGGTATCGCGCTGTGCCGCCTGCGGGTACGACGAACCTCGGCGCCTTTCCACAGCGTCTGCTGATGGCGAGCCCCTCGACGATCGCCTGGCACTCGATCGGCATGGAGTGGAAGGAGCACGTGGCCTGGATCGCGCCGATCTCGATCACTATGGCTGCAGGCGTGGCGCTCCAGTATGGCCGCAATCTCAAGCAACATCCGCAGCTGCGCACGGCGGTTTTGACCTTTGTGTGGATCTCGCTGCTGGCAGCCGGCATAGCCGGTTTCTTTGGTGCGATGCTGAATAAGAATGCGCCGGTCGAAGGTGGCCCCACCATTCACCTGATGCGCGGAGAGTGACTATGCCGGGAACTGTGACACAAAACATGGAGAGCACGCGATCAGCCGGAGTGAGCAACTCTTCGATCGCGAATGGGGCAGGAGCGGCGGCCGTTCTCGCTGCCGGCATCGGCGCATTTGCGGTGGGATTGATTGCCGCTCTCGCCGACAAATCATCTGCGATTAAAACCGCGATGATCTTTTGGAAGCCGACTGGTCCGCTTTCCGGCGTAACGATGTTGGCGATCGTGATCTGGCTGGTGGCGTGGATTGTTCTGCACGCACTGTGGCGGAACAAATCGCTCTCGCTCGGCAGGATCAATGTGGCCGCGCTGTGTTTGCTCGCGCTCGGGCTGCTGCTGACATTTCCGCCGATTGTCGATTTGTTGTGAGCGGCATTCTTTAGTGTCGTGAGTGAATAGTTCGTTGAAAGCAACCGCGGATCCTTCGACTGCGATTGGCCGAAACTCGGCCAATCTCCGCTCAGGATGACATTACATTTTGTGATGGCTACTTCCAACAGAGGACATGGATCCTATGAGACAAAAAATGCGCCGGAACTGTTGGCGTAGTTCCGGCGCGTAGAGATGCTTTCGCGTGGCTTGCTATTGGAACGACGCGGTCGCAAAGTCGGTTAGGTTGAGCCCGTCGATGTGACGAGCGAGCAGAACCACCTGGCCGGTTGTCGGATTCTTCAGGAGCAGTCCGACTACGCGGATGTTGGCGCCATCATCGAGATCATTGAAAGCACCAAAGCCGTAGCGGAAGTCTGATCCTGGGCCAAGATAGACAGTGATGGTTTCAGGAATGAGCACGCCGGCGAATCCCTTCACCTGCATCTGGAAGGACGCTGCGCTCGCACTCTGGCTACCCTTGACGATGGTTCCGTTGAAGCCCCAGTTGCGCAGATTGACGCGCTTGACTGTGACTGCATTCGGATTCGTTGCGCCGCTTGCCGGGCCGCCTACAGCGACAGCCTGGCCGGCAACCATCGCGCTCGAGTTGAAGAGGAATTGCGTGAAGGGATTGTGCATCCAGTAGATGGAGTAGATCTCATTGCCGGTGAGATTCACCTGCGCAATCTGACCAAGAGTGAGTCCGGTGCTGGTGGGCAACAGGCCGCGCACATAGAGATCGAAGCTCGTCGCTGCACCGGTCGGCGGAGTCACATAGGTCACCTGGCCTGCAGCATAGAAGCCCGTATCGGAGAGAAGCGCGACTTCATCGGCATCGAGCGCCTGATCGGCCTTATCCAGCGTGCCGGAGACTTCGACGATGCTGCTTGTGTTGAGCGTGCTCAAGCTGGCATTGCCGTCCCACTCGGTTTGCCCATTCACATCGATCGTGAAGTTCTCGCCGTGCGGACCCTGCACCACGAAAGATTGTCCGGCGACGTTCACGCTAACAACTCCTGCGACGAACGTGTCGATATGACCGCCGCCTTCGGAATTCCCCACCGCATTCACATTAAACGTAGGCGTCACTGTGCCGGTGATGTTGCCGCTCGAGTCCACCTGGACTGACTTGCGCAGGTCGAAGTCGACGCGCAGACCCACAGGCGATCCACCCTTGGTGACGACCAGCGGCTTGGGCAGCGTGACGGTCACGGTAGATGTCGTAAATGTAGCTGCTTCTGTCTTGATGACCGGCGCGCCGCTGCCGCTGGTATCGAGATAGCCCAGAGTTCCTGCGCCCAGTGTGATCGACACGCTGTTGTAGGTGTTGGCTGGGACATCATTCATGTCCAGCAACGTTTGCAGGCCGTTGAAGCGGGCAAAATCGACTGTCGGCGTTCCGCTCAGCAACGGCACGCTGGTTCCGCCTGAGGTGATGGCATTGACGCTTTCAAGCTGTACGGAAAATGAGGTAACGGCGGCTACCGGGGCGTCGGTGCCAACCACAAAGGCCGGTCCTGTTGCCGCGTCAGAGGTTACATTGCCGGGCGTTATGCTGCTCGTGCATCCAGCTACCGACAACACGGCAACGGTAAGCAAGGGTAGCGCCAGCCGGAAGAATTTGTCGTGTGAATGGGGGGACATATTCGGCCTCTTTCTTTACGCGAGTCCGTGACTTATGTTGAGCAAGCGCGGGAGTGGGCAGCTTGGTCTGCCTCTCCACCGGAAACGCTGAAGAAGCAACAAGCGAACCGCAGTCCGCGCCGACGCAGACTTTGGAGTCTTCCCGTCCTCAGCAATCAAATGGATAGAGCCCGTTTCCAGGTGCGCTCGCGCACGGAATCATCGCCGGAGTTCTGTTTTTGTCCGGGACTACCCCTGTTGGAGCCAGGGCGCGGTGATCCCGGGGGTGCATCGAGAGTTTGGCGGCAGCGCCCAGCATCGACTCAATCGGCTGCCGTCGATGTGTACAAACCCGATAGGATTCAGGAAAGTTGCGGATTTTTTGAGCGAATGCAACTTTTTTTCGAACGTTTTCGTCAGAGCCGCGTCGTCGGGGCTCATGATGATGGGAAACACTACGTCCGACTTGGGACAAGGTGATTCAGAACACTTCGGACCGGAAGCCGGCTGGCACGGGTACGTGTTTGAGCAGGCCCATCTCTCCGGCCAGCCGCTCAAGCCGCGCGCGTGTAGCTGCCGTGGGAGGCACCAGCGGCAGACGCACGTGATCCGTGGTTCGGCCCATGAGGTTGAGCACAGTCTTCACGGGGCCGGGATTCGATTCCCAGAAGTTCGCTTCGAAGAGCCGGGCGAACCGGCGCTCGAGATCACGCGCTTCCACCCAATAATTATTGAGCGCGGCGTGGATCATGCGGGCCACTTCGGCGGGAGCCTCATTCGAAGCAACGCTGATGAGGCCATGCGCGCCGATGCCGATGGAGGCGAGGGCCAGATTGTCGTCGCCTGAGAATATCTTGAAGCCGAACGGCACTGAATGAACAAGCTCAGCAATCTGCGGCAGTTTTCCGCTTGCTTCCTTGATCGCCTGGATATTGGGCGCAGCAGCGGCCAGGCGAACGACCGTCTCCGGATCGAGGTTCACGCCTGTCCGGCCCGGCACGTTGTAGACACAGACCGGTAGCGGATGGACGGCTTTGGCCAGCGCGAGAAAATGCTGGAACTGGCCCTCCTGCGAAGGCTTGTTGTAATAGGGATTCGCCGAAAGTACAGCCGCCAGACCGGACACCTGGCGCAGCAGCACGGCCTGGCGGACCAGCGTGCGCGTGCAGTTGTGCGTGCAGCCGGCCCATACCGGAACGCGGCCCGAGGCGGCTTCAACCACGATACGAACTGCGTGCAGCCACTCTTCTTCTTCGAGCGTGGCGGCCTCACCTGTGGAGCCGCAAGCCACAAGAAAGTCAACGCCTGATTCGATCTGCCAGTTCACCAGCGCCCACAGAGCGGACTCGTCGATCGAGCCATCTGCCCGGAAGGGCGTTACGATTGCCGTGCCACAACCCGTCGTTTCCATCCTTAAAAGTTTATAACGGCTGGGACCGGAGGATACCTCGACAGCGGGTTCGGATACAGTGGATATCGAACGAAAAATGAGGGGTGGAATCGTGAATTGGATTTGTCATGTCGGGCCGCGTGAAGTCGGGCTCCTTGCATCGTTAGCTCTTTCATTGACCACTGGTCTGGCTGCCGCGCAGGCGCCACAGGAGCAAGTCTGGCGATTCGACCAACTGGATACGATCGATGGCCATCCGACGCATGTGCTCGGGCATCCGCAGTTGATCGAGACGCCCTACGGGAAGGCCGTCCAGTTCAATGGCGTGGATGACGGCCTCTTCGTGGACAATCATCCGCTGGCCGGCGCCTCAGCGTACACCTGGGAGGTCATCTTCCGGCCTGATGCAGACGGCGCAGAGGCGCAACGGTTCTTTCATCTGCAGGAGCAAGATCCGGCGAGCGGCAAAGACACGAACAATCGCATGCTCTTCGAGATTCGCATCGTGGATGGACAGTGGTGTCTGGACAGCTTTGCTTCCTCGGCCGAGTCGAATCGCACGCTGCTCAACTGCAAGCTGCTGCACCCGCTTGGCAAGTGGTATCGCGTGACGGCTGTGTATGACGGAAAGACGCTGCGCAACTACGTTGACGATGAGGTGCAAGGCGAAGGACCGCTCGACCTGAAGCCGCAGATGCCGGGACATTCTTCGATCGGCGTGCGCATCAATAAGGTCTATTGGTTCAAAGGCGCGATCCTGATGGCGCGGATGACGCCGCGCGCGCTCCAGCCGGATGAGTTTTTGAAATTGCCGCCTAAGCTGAACGCGCAGAGCAGCAAATAAGCGTGGAGATGCAGCGAAGGTTAGCGCTTTCCCAGGGCTCTCACGAGACCTGGCGCGCGGTGGTTGTTCTGTAGATGAGACCAACTACATCTTTGGTGTAGTTGATTAATATATTCGCAATTTCTAATATGTTGAAATGCCGGAGTCTCTTCGTCAGTTCAAAGCAGACATCTTTCAGGCGCTTGCGCATCCCACGCGCATCGCAATTCTCGAACTGCTCAGCAAAGGCGAACTCACAGCTGGAGCGCTGATCGAAAAGCTGGACATGGAGCAGGCGAATGTGTCGCAGCATCTCGCCGTGCTGCGTTCGAAGCTGATCGTCCTCAATCGCAAAGCCGGCAACCAGGTGTTTTACTCTGTGCGCGATCCCATCATCCTCGATGTGCTGGCTCTGATGCGGGTCTACTTCCAGAAGCACCTTAAAGAAACAATGGGCATGCTGCGCGAGATGGAAGAGCCGGCGGAGAAGCGGGGATGACCAGCACCGCGACTCATTCATGGCTCCCCCGCTCCGTCGAATGCCTGCGCAGCTATTCGGCTACGCAGTTTCTCCACGACCTTATCGCGGGCGTGACGGTGGGCCTGGTTGCCCTGCCGCTGGCGATGGCCTTTGCTATCGCTTCAGGCGTATCGCCGCAAGCCGGGCTCTACACCGCTGTGGTTGCCGGATTTTTGATCTCGGCGCTCGGCGGCTCGCGGACCCAGATCGGCGGGCCAACAGGCGCATTCGTCGTCATCGTCGCGGGCATCGTCGCCGAGTTCGGAGTCGCCGGATTGGCGCTGGTAGGCGTGATGGCCGGCGTTCTGCTGCTCATCATGGGCCTCACAGGGCTGGGTGCAGCCGTGAAGTATATTCCGCGTCCTGTGACGATCGGGTTCACCAATGGTATCGCGCTGTTGATCGCCTCGACCCAGATCAAGGACTTCTTCGGGCTTAAGACGCCTTCGTCGCCGAGCGAGTTCCTGCCGCGGATGCGAATCCTGCTGCAATACGCCTATACGGCACGCTGGCAGACGGTTGCCACGGCCATCGCTTCTCTTGCTGTGATCCTGCTGTGGCCGCATGTGACGCGGCGCGTGCCAGGAACCATCATTGCACTGCTGCTTACGACTGCGGCTACGGCGATCTTCCATCTGCCCATTGAGACCATCGGCAGCCGGTTCGGCGGCATTCCGCAGGGTTTTCCGCATTTCGCGTGGCCGAACTTTCATGCAGAGCACATTGTGCCTCTGCTTCCCTCGGCCTTTACAGTGGCGCTGCTGGCCGCCGTCGAAAGCCTGCTCTCTGCCGTTGTGGCTGACGGCATGAGCGGCGATCACCACAACTCAAACGTGGAATTGGTAGCGCAAGGTGTGGCGAATATCGCATCTCCGCTGCTGGGCGGAATACCGGCAACGGGTGCGATTGCGCGAACAGCAACCAATATCCGCTCGGGTGCCGGAACTCCGGTGGCGGGCATGGTACATGCGCTCACGCTGCTCACGATTTTGCTCGCCGCCGCGCCGCTGGCCCGGTTTGTGCCGCTGGCGACGCTGGCGGCGGTGCTCTTCGTCGTCTCGTACAACATGGGCGAGTGGCGGGAGATCGGCACCATCCTGCGTCTTTCGAAGGCCGACATAGCGGTGTGGATCGCGACGTTCGCCCTGACGGTGCTGGTGGATCTCACGGTCGCGGTGGGCGTCGGCATGGCTCTGGCCGCACTGCTGTATATCTACCGGGTCGCAGAGACGACAACTGTCACACCGGTCACGCCTGAATACCTTGAAGATGGCCAGGCACACGTCCTGCAGGATAAGGAAATTCCTGCGAACGTCACGATCCTGCGCATTCATGGACCGTTTCTCTTTGGAGCCACCGAACGTCTGGAAGATGCGACGCGACACCTTGGACAGTTTGGCGATGTGGTAATTCTGCGGCTCCGCAATATGACAGCGCTGGACGCAACCGGCCTGCACGCCATCGAGCGCTTCAGCGACCGCTTGCACCGGGCCGGCAAGACGCTGCTGCTATGCGGCGCGCGCGAACAGCCGCGTGAGCTGCTCTCGCGTTCCGATTTTCTCCGGCATGTGGGTGAGGAGAACGTGCTGCCGCACATTCAGCAGGCGCTGGAACGCGCGCGCGAAATCCAGAGCAGCTTTTCCGGAGTGGGCCGGGAACTGGCGCTCGACCTCGAACATCGGCCGCTGTGATCTTTTGTGTGCTGTGCGTTATCTCCGGATCAAAGCTGATCGAAGATTTCGCGGAACTCCCACGCACCCGATTTGCCTTGCAACCACTCAGCGGCGCGGACAGCGCCAAGCGCAAAGCCGCGGCGCGAATACGCATCGTGGCGAATCTCGAGAATGTCGACGTCGCTTTGCGCCGTAACGATGTGCTCACCTTTGGCATCGCCCACGCGATGCGAGGTGACGGGGATCTCGACACCCGGATGTGCGGCTTGCACAATCTCCTTGAGCGTAACGGCCGTCCCGGAGGGCGCGTCTACCTTGGTCGTGTGGTGAGTCTCGACGATCGAGAACTGGTAGCCCTCGAGCCTTGCCAGCTCTGCCGTAAGGCGAAAGAGCTTTTGTACGCCGATCGAAAAGTTCGTGCCATAGAGAAGGCCGCCGCGACGCTTGATGGCCAGGGCCTTCATGTCGGCCAGCTTGGCATACCAGCCGGTGGTGCCGACGACGATGCGGCCACCGAGAGCCAGAATGGCGCGCATATTTTCAACGGCTGCTTCAGGAGTCGTAAAGTCGACCACGACATCGACACCGGCGAGATTGGGCGCGGTGAGCGCCGTGGCGTGCTCGTTCTCATGGATGTCGAGCGCGCGCACGCTATGACCGCGCTCGCGCGCAACTTCTGCGACGAGCGAGCCAGTCTTTCCTTTGCCGAGGACCAAAATCAGCATTACGCAGCTCCTAGCTAATAGCTTTCAGCTCAAATCATCCAATCGCGCAAGAAGGCGCCAGCCAGGAGCTAGTGGCTAAGAGCCGTTTTTTTTTCGACGTCGAAAACTGCAGGGTCTGGGTCCTGGAAGAATGCGGCATGCAGCGAGCGAACCGCTTCATCGGCATCGTCTTCTTCGATCATGAAGCTCATGTTGATTTCGCTCGCACCCTGCGAGATCATGCGCACGTTGATGTGGCGGACGGCGTTGAAGACCTGTGCCGCCATGCCGTTCTGACCGCGGATGTCCTCGCCGACCAGGCAGATCAGCGCCTTCTTGGCTTCATACTTCACGTCAGCCAGTTTTTCTAGATCGGCGGCGATCTCCGGCAGCGCGGCGTTCGAGTCCACAGTGAGAGATACGCTGACCTCGCTGGTCGAAACCATGTCGACGACGCATTTGTGCTTGTCGAAGATCGCGAAGATCTTGCTGAGATAGCCGTGGGTCATCAACATGCGGCTGGCCACCACGTCAATGATGCTCAGCTTCTTTTTTACGGCAATCGATTTGAACGGGCTCTTGCAGTGTGGCGCGAGCGAGATGATGCGCGTGCCTTCGCACTTGGCATTGCGGCTGTTCAACACTAGCACGGGGATGTTCTTTTTCACGGCGGGCAGAATCGTGGCCGGATGCAGAACCTTTGCGCCGAAGTAGGCGAGTTCTGCCGCTTCTTCAAAGCTGATGACCTTCACGCGCAGTGCGTCGGGGCAGATGCGCGGATCCGTGGTCATGATGCCGTCGACGTCGGTCCAGATTTCGATGGCTTCCGCCGAGAGCGCACCGCCTACAAGGGCGCCGGTGTAGTCCGAACCGCCCCGGCCCAGGGTCGTGGTGATGCCCGCCTCGTTCGAAGCGATAAATCCTCCCATCACCGGCACTTTGTGCTGGTGTGCAAGCGGGATGAGTTTTTCCTGGGCGCGCTTTTCAATCGCATCGTCGAGCGGAGCGGCCTTCTGGAACTCCGAATCCGTGATGATGATTTCACGCGCGTCGACGTGCGCGGCATCGATGCCCTTCTCACGAAAGGCCGCGGCCACAATGCGGCTGGAGATGCGCTCGCCGTAGCTGACAATCTGGTCTGAGATGCGCGGCGTCAACTCGAGAATCGCAGCGAGGCCGCGGAGAATTTCATCGAGCGCGTCGAACTCCTGGTCAATGTGGTCGACGAGCGCGCAACAATCGTCCTGCTTTTTCACCAGTTCGGCGGCCGTATCGCGATGCCGCGAACGAAGACGCGAACTAATCGACAATGCACCGGTGCGGTCGCCTTGCGAAGCCGCCTCGGCAGCGCGCAGCAACTGGTCCGTCACCTTTGCCATGGCGCTCACCACGACCACCGGGCTCTTGCCTTGCGTCACGCGTCCTTTCACGATGGCCGCGGTGCGGTTGATGGCGGCCGGATCTTCGACCGAGGTGCCGCCAAACTTCATGACAACCAGGTTCATTGGAAGCTTTCCGTTATTCGACTGAGGGAGCGCGGTTGATTTCAAAATTCCCTCAGGGGCTCGAGCCCGGATCTTTATTATTCCTGTTTTCGGCATGACTGAAGCCATGCCCTGTTACAAAACCTTTGCTGCTGACGACACCATCGTTACTCGTGCTTCAGGCGTGTGCGGCTGCCGCAGCGACGGGCTCCAGTTTGCCGAGGCTTGCGAGTAGTTCTGCGTTCAAGATGGTTGCGCCGGCGGCTCCGCGAATCGTGTTGTGCGAGAGCACCGTGAACTTCCAGTCGAGCACACCGCAGGGACGCAGACGACCCACCGTGACGGCCATGCCGTTGCCGCGATTGCGATCGAGGCGCGGCTGCGGACGGTCAGCTTGCGGGGCCCACTCGACAGGCTGATCAGGCGCGGTCGGCAGATTCTGGCCGGCAAGCGGGCGGAACTCGGCCCAGGCGGCGAGAATGTCTTCGTGCGTAACGGGGCGGCCAAGCTTGTTGCCGAGCTTAATGGAAACGCTCTCCGTGTGACCATCTTCCACCGCGACGCGGTTGCAGTGTGCGGTGATGCGCGCTGCAAGCGGTGTAACCGCGTGGCCTTCCAGCCTGCCCAGCAGCTTGAGCGTCTCCGACTCCATCTTCTCTTCTTCGCTGCCGATGTAAGGAACGACATTGCCGAGAATGTCCATCGAGGGCACGCCGGGATAGCCTGCGCCTGAGACGGCCTGCATGGTGGTGACGAAGATCTGCTCGATGCCGAAGCGCTCCTCGATAGGCTTGAGAGCCATCACCAGCCCGATGGTGGAGCAGTTGGGATTAGTGACCATGTAGCCGCCCGATTCGCGGCGCGAGGGCTGCTCCTCGATGAGGTGCAGGTGGTCGGCGTTGATCTCAGGAATGACCAGCGGCACGTTCGTAGACATGCGATAAGCGCTCGAATTCGAAACCACGGCGCATCCGGCATTGGCGAACTTCGGCTCCATCTCGCGGGCGATCGAGGCGTCGAGCGCGGCAAAAATGATCTTGGGTGCGCCTTCGGGCTCGGCCGGCGAGACGGTCATCTTAGCGATGCGTTCGGGGAGCACGGTGTCGAGACGCCATTTGCAGGCCTCTCCATAAGACTTACCGCTGGAACGATCGCTGGCGGCGAGCCAGGTGATCTCAAACCAGGGATGGTTTTCGAGGAGTTGAATGTATCTCTGGCCAACCGCACCGGTCGCGCCCAGAATGCCAATTGGATATTTGGTTTTCATGATCCTGAACATTCCAGTGTACAGGAGGATGAGGCCAGCCGGAGGGAAACGAGGCGCGAAGAGGCTGCGAGTTGAACGTGCGCGGAATGAGATCAGGTTATGGAGGAAGCGGGCCGAAAGACGAGGTGTTCTATCAGCCCGCCCTAGTTCAACTTAGGATGCGATCACCTAATATGGATAGCCGTAGCGCGCGATAATGACGGGACGGCGTGGGACATAGATCGGCACAACCGGGCGGGGATAGACGTAATAGACCGGCGGCGGGGATGGCATAGGGACATAAGCCATCACCGGCGGAGGAGGCGGGGCGGGATTGTAGTTCATGGCCACAGGAGCCTGTTGCGGCTCGGGCGCAGGCTGCGGAGGCGGAGCCTGATAGGCGCTGGGCCGCCGGTAGAGGCCGTTCGAGTCCTGCTGCGGCATCGGCTGCTGATCGTTCATCGGCACGCCCAGGTCGTCCATCACCTTGAGGGTAAGCCGGGTCTCTTCTTTGAGCGTGGGGCGAGGGCCGCGGCGGGGCAGTTCGAGCAGGTCGATGGGCCAGAGAATGGGAATCAACCACGTGACCGTGTCGCGCACGGCATGGCCCTTGCCGAGAATGCGGCCGTACCGGTCCACGCTGTAGCCGGGCACATCGACCACGCGCGCATCGACGGGAATCACGGTGTCCGGCTCGATGACCATGCGGTCGAACTTCAACTCCATCCAGCCTTTGCCGACAAAGTGGCCGGGATCGCGATAGTCTTCGAAGCGGCCGACCAGGTAACTGTTGTAAGGCAGAACAGAGCGGCCGTACCGTTCCGTCATGCCGAGCTGGCATAGAACCGGATCGCCGATGTTTGTGGTTTTGGAAGAGAGCTTTGGCTCTGAAACCGTGCAACTGATCAGAGACCCTGCCGGGATGATCTGCTCGCCCGCATACACGGCCACAGGCGCGGCGAGCAGGATGGTACAGAGAGCAAGCGAAGTGCTCTTCATGACGGTCCTCCTGATTGTAGGTTTCCCCTGAGAGCGATGGACGTACGGTTTAAGCTACAGAGCGTTCAACGACCGATTGCGATACAGTCGGTGACCCCGTGCGTTGGGCGAAGTTGCGGGACGAGGCGAAAAATATTCAGGAAAGATTTTCGGAACGGCGATGAGAAAAAGGCCGATTGTCGGCGTAAACGATCTTCAGTGCAGCTTTGTCTCTTTCTCCAGCATGGCCAGAATTTGGGCCATGCGCTTTGCCCGCGTTTCCGGCTTTTTGGCAGAGTGAAGCCGGTAATAAATCGAGAACAGATTTCGTCGGTTCAGCGTGGCAAAGAATTTCTTTGCCCTTGGAAGCTTGTTCAAAGCCGTTAGGAAATCTTTGGGAATTTCCATATCTGCGGAGCCGGCATAAGCCTTCTCCCAGCGTCCATCTTTTTTGGCCGCTTCAACGTGCGCCAGCCCCGCTGGGGCCATGCGTCCCTCTTGAATCAGCTTCTTAGCATATTCGCGGTTCTTGCTAGACCAGTTGGATCCAGGTTTGCGCGGCGATAACCTCTGCAAAAATGAGATGTCGTCCAGGGGTTTCTTCTGGCTATCGATCCACCCGTAGCGGATTGCTTCGACAACACAATCGGCCCAGGTTACTGAGGGCTTGCCTGAAGCAGATTTATAAATCCTGACCCAAAGTTCCTTTGCGCTGGCGTGATTGTCAGCCATCCACTCGCCAAGCGCCTGCGAATTTGGAAAAGACTTGTGAGACGCGGGCTTCATAAAGATTGAAGCAGTTGCAAAATATGACAGGCCATCTTAACCCATCGCCGCGAGCACAGCATCGCCAAACTGGCTGGTTCCGGCTGTGCCGCCCACATCGCGCGTGAGCATTTTGCGTTCGCTATACACGGTTTCGAGAGCCCTCTGCACTTTGTCCGCCGCGGCCGATTCATCGAGATGGCGCAGCATGAGAATCGCCGACTGCAGCAATGCCGTGGGGTTAGCCAGGTTCTTTCCGGCAATATCGGGCGCAGAACCATGAACCGCCTCGAAGATCGCGCACTCCGCACCGAGGTTCGCTCCGGGCACGAGGCCCAGTCCTCCGACGAGGCCGGCGCAGAGATCGCTGACGATGTCGCCGTAGAGATTTTCGAGCAGCAGCGTGTCGTACTGGAAGGGATTCATAACCAGCTGCATGCAGGTGTTGTCGATGAGGTGCTCGCCGTATTGGATGTCGGGGAACTCTTCCGCAACGGTACGGGCGCAGCGCAGAAAGAGACCGTCCGAGAGCTTCATGATATTGGCCTTGTGAATCGAGTGAATCTTTTTGCGGCCATGCTTGCGCGCATATTCGAAAGCAAAGCGCGCGATGCGCGTGGAGCCTTTCTCGCTGATGACCTTGATGCTCTCGACTACGCCGGGCACGACCTCGTGCTCCAGGCCCACGTATTCCCCTTCGGTATTTTCGCGGACGATGATCAGATCGACGCCTGGCCACTTGGTTTCGAGGCCAGGGAGGCTGCGCACGGGGCGGAAGTTGGCAAAGAGATCGAACTTTTTGCGCAGCGTGACGTTGATGCTCTTGAAACCGCCGCCGATCGGCGTGGTCACCGGCCCCTTGAGCGCAACGCGATTGCTCTCGATGGACGCGTAGAGCGCGGCGGGAATGTATTCGCCGTGCATCTCGAAGGCCTCAGCGCCGGCGGCATAGCGCTCCCACTCAAACTTCACGCCGGTCGCTTCGAGAATGCGGACCACGGCCTGCGTAACCTCAGGGCCGATGCCGTCGCCGGGAATCAGGGTGATTTTGTGGGTCTTGGTCTCGGACATAGCTTTTACCTCTGAGCTGTCAGCCATCAGCCTTCAGCTTATTTCTTGCCGCGCGAATGCCACTCAAAGCTGACGGCTGATAGCTGACAACTGCCTTTTCACTTCTTTCCTTTGCCTGGGCCATGACTGCGCAACAGGCCTTCGAGTTCTTCCTTAAACTCGCTCACGTCTTTGAAATCGCGATAGACCGAGGCGAAGCGGATGTAGGCGACCGTGTCGAGGCCTTTGAGGTGCTCCATGATCAGCTCGCCGATCTCGCTGGTGGTGCGCTCGCGCTCGGGCGCATCGATCAGAAAACTCTCGGTCGCGTCGACAACTTTTTCCAACTGAGTCGAGGAGACAGGCCGCTTTTCGCAGGCGCGCAGCAGGCCGCTCAGGATCTTCTGGCGATCGAAGCGCTCGCGGCGGCCGTCTTTCTTGACTACCATATACGGAATCTCATCAATGCGCTCATAGGTGGTGAAGCGGCGATTGCAGCTCTCGCACTCGCGGCGGCGACGAATGGAGTCAGCCTCCTTGCTTTCGCGCGAATCAACAACACGATCCTGGGTAAAACCGCAGTAGGGACACTTCATGTTCTTCAAATTTTAAGGCATTGCGGAACAAGAGACTAAGAATGGACGGTGACACTCGATAGACGGAAAACTTTGGTTTTCATCGAGAAAAACCCCCCTGAAGCCCGGAGGTTGTCGGAGCCATCTGCGGCATGGCTAAAAGCCAGGCCCTGTTGCAAAACTGATTTGTGCAGTGGTGGAGAGGTCTGAAACCTAAACGGGAACGAGCAGCGCCTTGCTGGCCACGGCTGTGGTCGCATCGACCGATTCGAGAAATGCGTCCGATACGAGCGGCACCTCTCTCAGGTGCCACAGCACCTCGGCATTCTTCCATGCCACTTCGCGAGCCGCGGCAATGCCCCAGGCGGCGACGAGATTTTCGAGCCGTGTCGCGTCCGGCAGCCCATCGCCGGCGAGGCGCACGTTGAGCTCAAGCTTTGCGGTGTTGATGATGGCGTCGAGAGTCGCATTCAAGGCGGTGTAGTCGTTATAGTGCGGCGTGCCGTGCTGAGGAGTGATGTTCGTGGCTTGGCAAACCGCGACAATCGCCTGCGGCAGATCGTGGTTGATGTGCGCGTTCATACCGGCCAGCGCAAACTGAAGACGCGTGACCGGCGCCTGGCTACGCACGTTGAAGACAGCCTGCCAGCATCCGGGCGCCGAGCCGCCTGTGAGAGCTGCTCGAATTGCAGCGAAATAAAACCCGGCAAAGCGCACGTCGAGGATTGCGATCCAATTCGGATCGGAGAATCCCGCGGTGTTGATGCGCGCCTGCACGGCTTCTGTCACCTGCAGATAGAGCCAGTTGAACCACTTCAGTCCGTCGGTGTCGGCGCAAGTGGAGCCGATCGTCTCGAGGATCGCAACCACATCAGGGACAGATTGCGGGACGGCTGCCACAGCCGCGGCCAGTACGGAATCGTAAGGGAACATGGTGAGCGATGATAACCGGCCAGCGAGGCGGTTGCAACGCGGCACATCGTCACGCCGCTGGATTGGAGGACCGCGTCTCCAATTCGCCGCGATAGCGAGGCAGGCTCTGTGGATAGTTTTTCTGGATGAACTCGATGAGCTTCTCGCGCACCAGACAACGAAGATCCCAGGCATCGCTTGAATTGCGGGCATCCATCAGCGCACGCAGCTGTATTGTGTTCTGGCAGGCATCAGAGACCTGCAGCACACAGACTTGTCCGTTCCAGAGCGGCGTGGATTCGCAGATGCGGCGTAGTTCTGCGCGAACTTCATCAACCGGCAGGGTGTAGTCGGTGTAGATGAAGCAGGAGCCAAGCAGGTCGGCGCTGGTGCGCGTCCAGTTCTGAAAGGGATGATCGAGAAAGTACGAAAGAGGCAAAACGAGACGGCGCAGGTCCCAGATGCGGACCACAACGTACATCATACCGATCTCCTCGATCCATCCCCATTCGCCCTCGATCACCACCGCATCTTCCAGACGGAAGGGCTGCGCGAAGGCGATCTGCACGCCGGCGATGACATTCGAGAGCGTGCCCTTCATGGCCATGCCGACCACCAGACTGGCAAGGCCCGCAGAGGCCAGGATGCTCACGCCGATGTGCTTGATGGCTGGAAAGGTCATGAGCATCACCGCCACCGTGGTCACGATGACCAGCACAATGGCGATGCGATGCAGCATCTGGAACTGCGTTTGAATGCGCCTGGCAACCAGGTTGTCCGCGACATCAATGCGATAACGGCCAGACAGCAGATCGGACGTGACTTCGATGAGCAAAATCACCAACCAGGCGACGGCGGCAATGAGGCCGAGGCCTGTGATGTGTTCGAGCGCCGACATGAGAATGTGCGGAAGCGGCAGTCCGGGCAGAACGGCAAGGACCGCGAGAAGCGGAAAAATCCAGCGCGTGGGATGTTCCGAGTGACGAACGAGTGACTGCCCGAGCAACGCGCCCTTGCGCCGGGTGAAGCGGTGCAAGATCCAGAAGGTGATGGATCGAATCGCAAGCGCGATGACGATGGCGGCAATCAGGATGCCTAGCGACCAGAGCTGATGACGCCAGTTCTGCGCAATCCACTGAAGCATGAACCCTCCGCATCGTTTGGATGCGGAGACCCCAAGATGCGTGGATGGATGTCGATACGGCTTGCGCGAGAGAATTGGGCTCTACGATTTCAATATCGCTCCGCACATTCATGGAGATCTCAAATTATCTGCACCCGACCTGGAGATACGGCCAAATGAGAACAGAATTTTAAAATCTGCAATTCTGACAATCCGATGACACCCGTGTGACAATTAACGCTCTCGGCCCCGCTATTCCTCATGATGGCGAAGCGGGATCTCACCGCTTCGCGAGGAGGAATTCATGCAAGACACTCTTGCTCGCCTCGTTCTCCGTAGAGTTGCAACCATTGCTCTCGCTGCCAGTGCCGTTCCACTTTGCGTTTCTGCGCAGCAGTACAAGCAGACCAATCTGGTCGCCGATCAGGCTGGCGTTACCGCCACGTCACACGACCCGAACCTCGTCAATCCCTGGGGACTCTCCCGCAGTTCCACCACTCCCTGGTGGGTATCCGACAACGGTACCGGCCTGGCCACGCTGTACGACGGTAGCGGCGGCATCAAGAGCCTCGTGGTGACCATACCCACGGGCGACCCCAACGTGAGCAGCACCGGCACACCCACCGGAACTCTTTTCAACGGAACCACCGGATTTGTACTGAACAACGGCAAGCCTGCGGCTTTCCTGTTCGTTACGGAAGATGGAACGGTCTCCGGCTGGAACTCGGGCCCGATGGCGGAGATAAAAGTGAATACGAAGAGCGCCTCCGTTTTCAAGGGCGCCGCTTTCGCCAGTCTCCCCTTCCCGCAGGGTAGTCAATCCACCTTCCTCTATGTCGCCGATTTCCGGAAAGGCCACATCCAGGTCTACGATTCCAATTTTCATCACGTGCCGCTGTTCAGTGAGCTCTTCCGGGACGAATTCCTTCCCCGCGGCTATGCTCCCTTCAACATTCAGAACATCGGCGGCGACTTATACGTCACCTTCGCCAAGCAGGATGACAAGAAACACGATGAAGTGGACGGCGCTGGACTTGGATTCGTCGACGTCTTCTCACCATTCGGATTTCTTCTGCGCCGCCTCCAGCATGGTCCCTGGCTCAACGGCCCATGGGCTGTGGCGATGGCTCCCGGCGATTTCGGCATCTACAGCCATGATTTGCTGGTGGGCCAGTTCGGTTCCGGGCAAATCGCCGTCTACAATCCTGTGACCGGAGCATTCAAAGACATGCTTCGCGACTCCAGCAACAATCCGCTCACCATTGATGGTCTCTGGGATCTTTCGTTCGGCAGCGGCACCACCAACGGCGGCCCGGCCACCACGCTGTTCTTCTCTGCCGGCTCTGACGGTGAGGCGCACGGCCTCTTCGGAACCATCACGCCGATCCAAAATACGCTGGGCAACGCGCAGTAACGCAGCTGGCATTCGGATCGGATAACATCTTGCGTTTCCTCCAGATTCCTGCATGCCCCATCTCCGGCCCTTAGCCAGAGATGGGGCCGCACGGCTGCACGCTGCGATGCGCGAGAGCGACCCATTCCCGCTTTATTTCTTTTTCTTCGGAATCGGTTTCTTGGCCGGCGGAAGGTAATGAAACCGGATCAAGTAGATCTTCTCGCCGCGGCCGTGCTTGGCAACCTTGAGCAGGTCGAGAACGCCGAGAAATCCAGACTGCCGCGCCAGCTCCGGCGTAATGTCCGGCATCCCGATCGGCTCAATCGAGTCCACTTCGATCTCGCCTTCTTCCATGCGGTAGCGGCCGCCGACGCGCACGCGCGGGCTCATCCAGATGCGGACACTGCAGGTGATCTCGCCGCGGCGCACACCCTCGCGAAGCCGCTTGGCAAACATCATGCGACGAGTTTATCGCGAGGCATACAGCGTGCCACACCGGTTTACGGCGCGGCGGGTGCGGTCGCCGCCGGAGTTGGAGGAGCTGCGGGCGCCGGCTCCAGAGCCACAGGCTCATTCAGCCCGTGCTCGGGATCGTATTTGTGCTTTTCCATCCAGGCCTTGAACTTGTCCTGCGGCTCTTCGTTCAAGGAACCGTTATGCATGAAGTAAGCGCCGTCTTTCATCGTGACTTCAAGATCGCAGGAGTCCATCTGACCAGGCTTGCCGCCGAGAACCGGCATCAGGATTTCCAGCTGTCTTCCGGGCTTCTTCCAGCGCGCTACGTAGGTTTCATAGCCGACCGAGTTCCTGAGCCGCTCGCCGCATCTGTAACCGAAATCGAAGCCGCGCGGCTGACCGTTCTCAAACAGGTTCGCGCGCCCCTCGCCATCGACTCCGTCCAGAAACTGGTTGTGGTAGTGCGACACCCCACTGTGCCCAAAGATATGGACGCGCAGCGGGAAGTCCGTCGCCGACCATTTGCCCGCCAAAGCCACTGTACTCAGCAGCAGCCACGTCGCAACGCCGCCCGACCCAAGAATCCACTTATGGCGCATCTACACCCCTCCCCGGAAGGATTGTTGGAAACCGCGCATATTCTAGCGCAGGATCGCCCCTACACGTGTGAACTGGATGTATAGACGCTCTCGTGTCTCTTCAGGACGACGAGTTCTCGCAATTGTTCCAGCAGATTGACGCCTTCGCAACAGGAAGCGGCCGGATTCGGCGGCTCGCTCCAGGGCTGATAGTGCCATTTGCTCCAGAGCAGAGGAACCTGCGTCTCCGGGGCCCAGCGATGGGCTGGATCGGCCAGCAGCGGATAGCAATAGTGTGTGATGGGCCGGTCGAGCGAGTGCGATCCAGTGACCTGCGAGAAGCCGCGCAGGTGATGGTGAATGCCCAGCTCGGCTGCGGCAATGGCATAGCCCCACATATCACTCAGCCAGCCAGTGCCGGCGAGGGCTTCGCGGCAGACGGGATCGGCTGCGATCTCGATGGATCGCTCAAGCCAGAGCCGCGCGAGTTCGATGAGCGCTCCACGATTGATGAGGATGTAGATGCCGACCGGTTGAACGGCTGCACGGGCCAATGGTTTGCAATGGCGTTCGATGACCAGCTTGTTCGCCGGGATATCGACGCCCATGTAGTCGTGCGGCTCGGAGTAGGCTTGGCCATCGGGGATCGGCCCCAGATCAGGCACTGCGCGCAGGAAGACCGAATCGGGATCGACGATCAAGACGGTCTCTTCCCGCGGGCCATCGAGTGCGGCCCATTCGGCAATGCCTCCCGGCTTGTTGAGCACCATAAGCGGCTTGCCCGGGCAGCACTCCGCGTAACTGGCGACACGCGCCACGTTGCAGCTAAACGCGTGCTGCGGCTCCGCCGATGGAGCCACGATCGCGGTGAGTTCCGCGTGCATGCCGGTCTTGACGAAGCTGTGGTGCAGCAGCTCCGCCTGCCACCACATGTACGTCTTGTCTTCGCAACTGAAGATTACTTGCATGCGGTTTCGAGAACGTGATCGGAGACGGTTTCTGTCGCCGGCGGCTTTGCGGCGCGTTTGGTTTCGATGCGGAAGCAGTTGATCGCCACAATGCGTTCCTGGCCAACGCAGGTGGGCGTAACCTCGTGCGGAACCAGGCCGCCGAGCAGAACGATGGTGTGGCCGCGCTCAAGCGGAACCGGGATTCCATATTGCCGGCCCGCCGCGCGCGCCACGGAGAGCGGCTCGCGCATGAGGCTCGGATACACCGTCAGCTCGCCGGATGGCCCTTCCCCCGAGCGCGCTGCGAGACAGGTAATGACGGCCATGTCGCACTGGAGAATGTCGCGATGCAATGCGAGAAAGTCGCCGGGCTGCTCGTAAAACGAGTAGGAGCCGCTTCCGGTGGGCGTGACGGTGAAGCCGCACAACTGCTCGATCCGCGCCCTCATCTCCGGCGATCCATGCAGGTTCCAATGCAGCTCACGGCCGCGGCCGGAACGGAAGGAGCGCGCCGGGCTGCCGCCGCGGCCCTCGGTGCTGTCTGATGTTTCGAGCAGCTGCCGCACGCCTTCAGGCCGAGCTGCCTCTGCCTCTGCGCGGAGAGCGTCGAGCGTGGCCTCATCGAAGAGGCCCGAGACGACAAAGTAGCCTCCGGCGGCGAAGATCCGCGAGGCAAGCACTTCTTCCGGCGGATCGTAAAACCACTCTGCTTGCGTGCCCGGCAGTTCAGCGATTGCTTCCATCTCAGATTCTCCCATTCTTATTCGCGATGCGGCTTTGCCATCGCGGATCTCTCCGCTTTGCCATGAGAGAGCGGGAATGGCTTGCGTGCACGCCACTCGTCTCGCTCTCGATTCACTTCGCTTGCCAAGTTGCGCGTGCAGGCCGGATGCTTTCGCATCCGGCCTGCAATGCGCATGAAGTTCCGCTTAACGCCTCTTCTTTTCCGGATTCTCGATGATCGGATCGATCGGATCGAGAGGCGGAATGATCGGCGGGAAGAGCGGAGGCACGATCGGCACCACCGGATGTATCGGCTCCAGCGGAAACACCGGATGCACCGGTATCACCGGATGAAGCGGCTGTACGGGATGCAGCGGTTGCACGGGGAAGACCGGGTGTACGGGCACGATCGGCTCGATGGGGTGAATCGGATGCACCGGAACCACCGGGTGGACTGGCCCAATGGGAAACACCGGGTGCAGCGGAGCGATGGGCTCGAGCGGCAAGATCGGATGGACCGGCGTAATTGGATGAACAGGCCCAATCGGATGAATGGGTGCCGTCGGCGTAATGGGGTGAATGGGTGGGATCGGCCCTACAATCGGAGCGATCGGATGAACCGGCGTGATCGGGTGGATGGGTTGAATCGGATGAATGGGCTCGATCGGGAGACCATGCGGCTTCTTTTCAGGATTCTCAGGTGAGGACATTGCATCACACTCCATGGCAGACGTTGGAGAGACAAACGACGCGGCCCGCAGCCAAAGGTTGGAACTCAGATTTTTTATCTACGGATGGGAAAGCAGGCCAATGCTACAACAGCAAGTAGTGTTTAGCAACGGGATTTCGTTACAGAGCAGGGCAATCGCATGAATGAAATCAATGCGCCAATCTATCGGCACGGATAAATCCGTGCCCGTTCAAAGCCGCTTTCCGCATTCATGCGATTGCCTGAGAGAGCGAGCGTTCGGCTCCTTAGTCGCACTGGTACACTTGCAGGAGTAAACGCTTTCTATACGGAAGGAACGCATGCTGCTCGAATCGCTTCGCCAACAGGTGCTTCATGCCAACCAGGAGATTGCGCGGCGCGGACTGGCGCCCCACACCTTCGGCAACGCGAGCGGTGTCGACCGCAGCGGAGCGGAACCGCTGGTCGTGATCAAGCCGAGCGGCGTCGACTATGCGACGATGACGCCCGCTGACCTGGTGGTGACGGATTTGAACGGCAAGATTGTTGAAGGCTCGCTGCGCCCATCGAGCGATCTCGACACACATACCCTGCTGTACCGCGAGTTCCCGCAGATCGGCGGCATCGTTCACACTCATTCCGAGTTTGCGACCTCGTGGGCACAGGCAGTGAGGCCGATCCCCTGCCTCGGCACCACGCACGCCGACTACTTTCATGGGCCGGTTCCTGTCACTGAACCACTCACGGCTGAGGAGGTCGCCGAAGCCTACGTCCGCAATACGGGCGCGGTGATCGTGCGCCGTTTCCGCCGGGAGAATCTCGATCCCATCGCCGTTCCCGGCGTGCTGGTGGCGGGCCATGCGCCATTTGCGTGGGGCAAGTCGGCAGCGGAGGCGGTTGAGCATGCGGACGTGCTGGAGTACATTGCCCGGCTGGCTTGGCGCAGCATACTGCTGGAAGCGTCCGAGTCTGGCATCCCGGCGTACGTTTCCGAACACCACTATTTACGCAAGCATGGCCCAAAAGCCACGTATGGTCAGCGCAAATCGGGCTAGTAACCTGCATCACAGCAAGCGTCTACCGATTCCCATAGATCGATTCTTTCTGCGGTAGCGACTATACTGTTTTCTGCATAGTCTTCTTTGCGTGGGCGCGGCACGGCTGCCCTTTCCAGAGAGAGAAAGTCCATATCTTGTGTGTTCCCTGTGAATTGCAAGTTCCCCGGCAAACGAGGCCTCCTGAGATCGCTCATGGCAACTGACGTGCTCTAAGGATTGAGGTCGTAGAAAAGTCGCCCATGGAGACGAATCTCCTTAACCGCGCGCAGGCAACGCTGTTGGCCTTGGCTACAGCGGCTCTGCTCGTGTTGGCGATTTTGAATCTCAGAGAAGAGCGGCAAAGTCAGCAGCCCGATGACGGCGTATGGTGGCACGAAACCGACGCCGGTCTGCGGGTGGACCGCGTTCTGCCCGACTCACCCGGTCAACGGGCCGGACTTCGGCCTGACGACCTTCTCACCGCGGTCAACGACGCGCCGGTTCACCGCGTATCCGACCTGGAACGAGCTCTTTACCGCACTGGACCGTGGGTGCAGGTTTCGTACACGATCACACGGGACGGCATTCCGCTCGAGAGCCCGGTGAAGGTGATTCCGGACACCGTGGACCACAGCCTCCAGCTGGGTCTGCGGGTTATCGGCCTCATCTATCTGATCATTGGTTTTTACGTCCTGTTCCGGCGCTGGGGCGCACCCCGGGCCACACACTTTTATCTTTTTTGCCTTGTTTCTTTCGCGTTGTACGCTCTGAAGTACACCGGCGCCTTTCATGGGCTCGACTGGACGGTCTTCTGGGTCAACGTCATGGCCGAGGCCCTGCAGCCGGCACTGTTCCTGCATTTCGCTCTCAGCTTTCCTGAAGAGCGGCTCAAGAGTCTGCGCCGCAGGTGGCTGCTGCCGCTGGTTTATGCGCCAGGAACAGGTTTATTTGCTTTGTGGATCTGGTCGCTTGCCACACGCGAAGCGACCAAGCAACTGCTCGATCGGCTGAACCAGCTTGCCACGGCTTACGATGCGATCTTTTACGTGCTTGCGGCGCTGCTCTTTTTGCGCAGCTATCGGCGTGCCGATTCGCCGCTGCTGCGTCAGCAGTTGAAGTGGGTCACACGCGGAACGCTGCTTGCGGTTCTTCCGTTCACCTTCTTCAACGCCGTTCCTTATTTGCTTCACCTTGAGCCGCCGCACCTGCTCACCAACCTGGCTGGTCTCTCGCTGGTATTTCTGCCGCTCACCTTCAGCTGGGCCATCGTGCGCTACCGGCTGATGGACACCGACCTGATCTTCAAGCGCGGCGTGGCCTACACGTTGGCCACCGGACTGATCGTCGGGGGTGGGTATGGCATCATCGCGCTCATCGCGCTTGTTGTTCACAATGGTCTGCCCGAAGCGGTGCGCGAGTGGGGGTTAGTCGTCGCCATCCCCATTACCGCTGCCATATACGATCCGCTCAAGCGCCGCATTCAGGGATGGGTAGATCGCGCCTTCGACCGCCATCGCTATGACTATCGCAAGGCGCTGGTGGAGTTCGGACGCGGGCTGAGTTCAGAAACAAATCTGCAGGCGCTGCTCAACTCGATCGTCGAGCAGTTGCCGCGTACGCTGCTCATCGCGCGGGTAGCCATCTTCCTGGCTCCTCCAGATCGAGATGCGAAGTCGCGCACCGGGTCGCGGCTGCGTCTTGCCGCTTCTCATGGACTGCCGGAGGAACTTCAGAAAGACCACCAGAGTGCGGAGCGGCTTGCCCTGGGCTTTCTCGATTTCGATCAGGTCCGCGACCATTCGCACATCTTTCTTGAAAATGCGCAGGCCGCGCTCCACTTGCCGGAAGATCAACAGCGCACTGCCGCTCTGCTCGATCTGAACTACTATCTGCCCTGCCGCGTTGCCGCAGGCGAAGGCGCGACGCGGACGATCGCCGTGATCGGCCTGGGTCGCACCATTGGCGGAGATTTCCTGTCGAGCGAGGATGTCGAGTTGCTCGAATCGCTGGCCAGCTATATTGGCATCGCGTTGCAAAACGCCAGCCTCTACACACGCCTCGAAGAAAAAATCGCCGAGTTCGAGCGGCTGAAGGAGTTCAACGAGAACATCGTCGAATCCATCAACGTCGGCATCTTCGCCATCGACCTCGATGATCGTATCGAGAGCTGGAATGCGCAGATGGAGGCGATGTATGCGCTGAGCCGCGCCGAGGCAATTGGGCGGGAACTGCGTTCGGTCTTCCCGGCGGAGCTGATCCAGGCGATGGAAGGGTTCCGCAACGACCAGGGTGTGCATCATCTCTACAAATTCCCACTCACCACGTGCGCCGGCGAACCGCGCACCACGAACATCGCGGTGGCTCCGCTGCTTTCTCGCGATTTCATTCCGGTGGGCCGCATCGTGCTGGTCGACGACATCACCGAGCGCATGACCCTTGAAGCCCAGCTTGCACAGGCAGACAAATTGAGCTCCATCGGATTGCTCGCCGCCGGCGTGGCGCACGAGATCAATACGCCGCTGGCCGTTATCTCCTCGTATGCGCAGATGCTCTCAAAGCAGTTGCGCGGTGATGCTCGACTGAGCCCTGTGCTCGACAAGATCACCCAGCAGAGCTTCCGCGCTGCGGAGATCGCCAACGGCCTGCTTAATTTCTCGCGCACATCGACGACCGAGTTCCGTGAGACAAACCTCAACCAGGTGATTCGCGACACGCTTTCGCTGCTGGAGCATCAGTTCAAGACCGCGCAGATCGAGATCGATCTCAGCCTGGCCGATGAGCTGCCGGCGATCCACGGCAATCCGGGCAAGCTGCAGCAGGTCTTCCTGAACCTGCTCTTGAATGCCAAGGACGCGATGCCCGGCGGCGGCCAGTTACGCGTGGCGACGATCGTGAACGGGCATGTGGAGGCAGTGGTCTCAGATTCGGGATCCGGGATCGCACCCGAGCATCTAAAGCGTATCTATGATCCGTTCTTCACGACCAAGACGACGCCCAAGCCCGGTGATCGCCGCGGAACAGGCCTTGGACTTTCGGTTTCTTACGGCATCATTCAGGAGCATGCCGGCAAGATTCACGTAGAGAGCGCAGTCGGTGCCGGTACTACCTTCCACCTTGAATTTCCCCTCTTAAGGAACTCCGTACATGCCTGAAGTTGCACTGCCCGTGAACGCGCCCCCCTCGAATAGCAACGTAAGCGCCGCACACATTCTCGTAATCGATGACGAAGCCGGAATCCGCGAATCGCTTGAAGTTCTGCTCTCGCTTGAGGGCTACGCGACGACGATGGCAATCGACGGAGCGGAGGGGTTGCGGAAGCTTGATCTGGACAACTTCGATCTGGTGCTGCTCGATCTGGCGCTGCCCGGCCAGAGCGGCCTCGAACTGCTGCCACAGATCAAGGAGCGCCAGCCTGATCTGCCGGTCATCATGATCACGGCGTACGGCACGGTTGATAACGTCGTAGAAGCTGTGCGCGCCGGCGCGGAGAATTTTGTCCAGAAGCCGTGGGATAACGAAAAGCTTCTCGCCGATATCCGCTCGGCCGTAGCCCGCCACAGAGCGGAAGAAGAGAACCTTCAGCTCAAACGCACCCTCAAGCAGCGCTATAACTTTTCGAATCTCGTGGGTAAGAGCGAGTCGATGCTCCGCGTCTTCGATCTGGTGGCGCAGGTGGCGCCCAGCCGCTCTACAGTGCTGATTCAGGGCGAGAGCGGCACAGGCAAAGAGTTGATTGCGAAAGCAATTCATGCGAACTCACCGCGGCGCGATAAGCCGTTTGTACCGATCAACACCGGTGCGATGCCCTCGGAGCTGCTCGAATCTACGCTCTTTGGTCACGTGAAAGGTGCGTTCACTTCTGCCATCGCCTCAAAGAAGGGACTCTTCGAAGTAGCCAACGGCGGCACGCTTTTTCTGGATGAGATCGCCACCATGGGCCTCGACACGCAGGCCAAGATTCTACGCGTGCTGCAGGATAAGCGCTTTATGCACCTGGGTGGCGTACAAGAGATTCAGGTGGATGTGCGCATTCTCGCGGCGACGAATGTCGACCTGCGCCAGGCCGTGCGCGAGGGCAAATTCCGCGAGGACCTCTTTTACCGGTTGAACGTCATCACCGTCGATCTGCCGCCGTTGCGCGCGCGGCGTGAGGACATTCCGCTGCTCGCACAGCACTTTCTCGATTACTACACGACGGAGAATAATCTGCCGTCACGCAAGCTTTCCGCCGATGCGTTGCGCGCTCTGGTCGATTATGACTGGCCGGGTAACGTGCGCGAGTTGGAAAACTCCATCGAACGCGGAGTCGTGCTCTCATCAGGTCCCATGATCGGCGCCGATCTGCTGCCCGGCCACATCACCGGCCGCAGCTTTCAGGATGCGCTTCTCGATCACAATCCGAACTCGTCTCTCTTCGATATCCTTGAAGTCATCGAGCGCCGGATCATTATCGAGAAGCTGGAACGCTGCAACTGGAACCAGACCGATGCTGCCGAGCAGTTTCGCATTCCGCTCTCCACGCTGAACCAGAAGATCAAGCGCCTGAACATCGAGATCCGCAAGAAGGGCAGAGAGTAGAGCGCGTAGATTCGGAACTGCTTGTCATTTGATTTCTCGAGAAAGACTCGCCAGGCAGTCGCATGAACCAGGAATCAATCTCCTGAAGAGTTCACGTCACCCCTTCCGGGGCTGGATTTCTTTATTAACCATTTTCCCAGGGCTGCGCTTGCACCCCACGAACGAAAAACCTGTTCGTGCGACGCTGCTACGCTTGCCCTGGGCTATTTTCCGCCGTCCCTACGGGACGAATGCGCCGAATAGGTATGGTTCTTCAGGTTTTTCTCTAAAGCTTCGATCCACAATCTCAAAAACTCTCTGAGTTCCTGCGGCGGTTTGAGCCAGACATCGGCGACAGTTTCGCGCCACTCGTGGCGCACCAGCACGCTCAGCCCGCGGCCCTTTAGCGCCGCAAAGGCCATCTCGTCGGTGAAGTCATCGCCAAGATAGGCCGCCGGAAAATTCGTCGGCCCGCCGGTTGCCATCTCGTGGAGAATCGCTTTGACCGCGCCCCCCTTGTCGCGTCCGGCGCGCAGTTCGAGGCCACACTCGAACTGCAAGAGCGCGAGCCCTTCAATCCGCGTAAGCGGTTCGAAGAGAGCGCGTGTGCGCTTCTCGATCTCGCGTGCTTTTTCTGGCGCAATACCACGCCAGTGCATCACGGCTGCATTGGGTTTTCCTTCAAAAAGTCCACCGAAGGCATTTTGGCGCAGCCGGGCGGAGACTTCTTCCAGCGCAGTATGCGCCACCGCCGCGATTGTTTCCAACTCACGGCGGCCGTCCGGATAGAGCCGCTCGGCACCATGTAGCCCCCACACTTCGGGCGGCATGTCGAGATCGAGCAAACGGGGGATCTCGCCTGCGGGCCGGCCGGAGACGACAACGATCCGCGTTTTCTTCTGGCCCTGGATGCGATTCAGTAAATCCCGCACGCCGGCCCACGGCCGAGCCTGGAAGCGATCAACGCGAAAGGGAGCAAGGGTCCCATCGTAGTCGAGCAGCAGGAGTGCGACCGAAGCAGGTGCAAACCGGCCAAAGAAGGTGTCGAGCTTTTCTAGCGCCCCGCCAGTCGACATAGGCCTATTTTCAATGGGCTCGCGTTCACACACTGAATTGACGGTACTCATGCGCTTCTTGGGTAATTGTCCTCACGCGGTTCTACGATTGACCAGCCTCGCCGCACCGGCTCCCGCCGCTCCTGCTGTGGATGCGGTATGCGCGAGGCCGATGCTCTCCGTATCTTCGAGCCGCAGCTCGCGCAAATCGCCTAGTACGCTGGCCGCCCATAGATAGATATTGTGCTCCATCACTTGGCGGCGCATTCTTTGCATTCGCTGCCGGCGATCTTCGCGGGGCATGTCGAGGCCCGCGTGGATGGCTCCGGCCACGCCCTGAATATCATACGGATTGACGATGAGCGCGTCGCGCAGCTCGACGGCCGCCCCCGTGAACTTGCTCAGGATCAACACGCCGTCCTCGTCGTCGCGCGCCGCTACGTACTCTTTCGCCACAAGGTTCATGCCGTCGTGCAACGAGGTCACCAGACACAGGTCCGAGGTCTGGTACCAGCGTTTTACTTCGTTGTGGCTGCACTGCCGCTCAATCAGCACGATCGGTTTCCAGTGCCCGGTCTGAAATCTCCAGTTGATGCGCTCCACGGTTTCGTCCACGCGCACGCGCAGTTCGGCATAGCTGGGAATGCGTGTCCGGCTCGGCGCGGCAATCTGCACCATCGTGAGACGCTCGCGGTACTCGGGATGTTCGTCGAACAGCTGCTCCAGGGCCATGAGCCGTTCAACGATGCCCTTGGTGTAGTCGAGCCGATCGACGCCCAGAGCGAGGCACTCGGCGCGCACACCAAACTCGGAGAGCAAGCGCCGTCGTTCGGCCGCACGCTTCTCTTCCATATCGGGATCGTCTGCTCCTGCGCCGATCAGCGGCACACCTTCAAAGGCCACGCTGATTGGATATGGCCGCACGCTACTGTAATGACCGTGCCGTCGCACCGTCATGTGCTCGCGATCGGTGCGTGCTTCCAGCACACGGTCCACCGTGGCCAAAAAGTTATGGCAATGCATGGGAATATGAAAGCCGAGCAGATCCGCGCCGAGCAGGCCGTCGAGCAGTTCATCCTGCCATGGGCAGATGCCGAAGGCCTCCGGATTGGGCCATGGGATGTGCCAGAAGAGGGCTACGCGCGCGTCCGGTCGCGCATTTTTGATCATGCGCGGCAACAGAGCAAAGTGATAGTCCTGCACAAAAACCACGGGCTCTTCGCTACCCTCCATCTCTTCAAGAAGCGCATCGGCGAAGCGCTGGTTGACGCGCTGGTAGCATTCCCAGTCTGTGACGCGAAAGATAGGCCGCGTATGAGCGATGTGGCACAAGGGCCATAATCCCTCGTTGGCAAAGCCCTCGTAGTACTTCGCCTCCTCTTCTTCCGTGAGCCAGACGCGGCGAAGCGTGTAGCGCGGCTCATCGGGCGGAACGCGCAGCCGGTCGTACGCATCAACAACCAGCTTGTCCGCATCGCCGCCACCGCTCGCCACCCACACACCATCGCAGGCGCGCAACACCGGTTCGATTGCGGTGACCAAGCCGCTCGGAGGCACAGACCAGGTAATTTCCCGGCCTCGTCGCGAGTGCACGTACGGTTCGCGGTTCGAAACAACAAAGATCCGGCTCGTTCCGGAACGATCGCACATATGCACGGCGAGCCGCTCGGCAGTCCACCAGTGTTCACCGGCTTCACGCAAACGCGCCTCTGCCGCCGCCGCGGCGCGCGCCGCCTTCAGGCTTTCCGCGATGGTTTCCATTTCACGAGCGAGCGGCGTAAACAGGCTCAGCTCAGTTGGCTGGGTTTTGCCGTTGGATTCGGTATGGCCTGTCCGCAGATGCCGCAGCCACTCCGCCGCACGCTTCATCGGGCGGGTCAGGGACCAGCGGATCATCCCTAATGTCACAAGCACGATCAGCACCACCAACGCCATAACGCGCCAGATGGTCCGCTGCCAAAGAGCGACACTTTCCTCTCGAATGTAGCTGGCGTCGACCACGAGGGTCATGCCGCCGATCAGTTCAGGACCGTTGTGGATCGGGAAGGCTTCCTGCATCCATCGCCAGTCGCCGGTGTGGCCAAACCCGCTCTGCTCGGCTCCTTTTTGCAGGGTTTTGGATACAATGCCGCGGCCCAGCCCGGCGATGATCTGCTGCGGCCCCGCGCTGCCCAGCAGATGACCATGCGGGTCATAAATCGCTATCGCCAGTGCCCCTGTGCCATCCTTGAGAAGCTGCGCCAGTCCCGGAACAGCCGTAGGATCCGCAGTAGCGAGCACGGCTTCCACCTCCGGCTCGATGCTGACCCCCATCCATTTCGTACGATTTTCCAGTTCCTCCCGCAAAACGTGCCGATGCGCTAATACATCAAAATAGGTGGAGGCTGCCGAGACAAGCGTCACGCTTGCAATCAACGCAAGGATCAGCCGCATGCGGAACAGATGCATCTATACCCCCTATAGAGGTTTGATGCGTCCTAACTGCGCTCTGTGTCTTTACCCTCAATTTACCCGGTAAATTTTTTCTTTTCTTGTAATTGCAAATCATTCTGGCGGGTGGCTTTCCACAAGCACCGGCACTCGTGCGCTATTCTGTCCTCGGACAGCGGCGCACATTCCGAACCCGCAGACCAGCTCATACGATGGCGTTCAATATCGATCGCACAGCTAAACAGCTCGTCCTCACGGTGCAGGATTACTCCATCTTCGCCTGGCAATCGCTCCTGAACCTTTTTCGGCCACCGATCTATTGGAGTGATTTTCTGGTGCAGGCGGATATTATCGGCGTCGGCTCGCTCTCAATCGTCGTGCTTTCCGGAATTTCCACAGGGGGCGTGCTCGCGCTTCAATCGGCGGCAACGCTCTCAGCCTTCGGTGCGACGGCCGTAACCGGCCAGTTCGTCTCGCTGACGATGATCCGCGAACTGGGCCCGGTGCTCACTGGCGTCATGGTCTCCGGCCGGAACGCCTCATCCATGGCCAGCGAGCTCGGCTCCATGGTGGTGACCGAGCAGATTGACGCGATGCGCGCCCTGGGCGTTGACCCGCTGCGCAAGTTGGTGACACCGCGCATCTTTTCCAGCGTGGCCATGCTCTTCTTTCTCACCATCATTGCCGATGCTTGTGGCATCCTGGGTGGCGCCGGCGTGACCGTGTTCATGAACCACCAGAACGGCACTCAGTACTTCTCCATGGCCTGGGAGCACCTGCGCCACCCGGACATTATTCAAGGACTGGCCAAGCCGCTCTTCTTTGGTTACATCCTCAGTTCGATCGGCTGCTTTTACGGCCTGCGGACGACGGGGGGCACACAGGGCGTGGGCCGTTCGACGATTCAGGCGGTGGTCACAGCGTCTGTGCTAATCATCTTTGTCGACTTCCTCATCACCCACGTGCTGCTTTCGCTTTTTGGCTCATGAACGGCGCATCGCTTTCTGCTTCGCAACCCGCGGCGCCGGCTGATCAGCCGAGCCCGGTGGTGGAGTTGCGGCACGTCACCGTCTCCTTCGACGGCCCCCCAGTTCTCGAGGACATCAGCTTTACGGTTGCTCCGGGAGAGACGCGCATTCTCCTCGGTCCCGCCGGCGTGGGCAAGAGCGTTCTGCTCAAACTGATCAACGGCTTGATCATGCCGGATGAGGGCACGGTCCAGCTCTTCGGCGAAGATCTTGCATCGCTGACCGAGGACCAGCTTTTTCCGCTGCGGGCACGGACCGGAATGGTCTTTCAGGAGGGCGCACTCTTTGACTCACTCACGGTTCGGGACAATGTGGCCTATCAACTCCTCCAGGAAGAAACAATTTCGGACGAAGAGATCGACCGGCGGGTGCGCGAGGCTCTGAGCTTCGTCGGCCTTGAGCAGACGTTTTCGCTGTATCCGGCAAGCCTCTCGGGAGGCATGCGCCGCCGCGTGGCCATTGCACGCGCGCTGATCAATAATCCGGAGATGCTGCTCTACGATTCGCCCACCGGCGGCCTCGATCCGATTACCTCGACCAATATCATCGAGCTGATTGTGAAGCAGCGCGATGTACATCGCACGCCGTCACTGCTGGTGACCCATCGCCTGCAGGATGCCTTTGCCCTGTGCACGCATCGGTTTGATACGGCTGAAAACTCCATGGTGCCGCTGCCGAAAGGCATTACCGACCCGACGACAACCTTCCTGATGCTCGAAGAGGGCCGGCTGATCTTCAATGGTCCTCTGCACGAGCTGCTGCACACGGACAATAAGTTCGTCCGAGAGTTCCTGGAGTAAACCTTTCTGCCTGAGCTGCCCGGGTAACGCTTGTTATCGTAGAGTTAACGTCGTTTCATCGTGCATTCATTGCCCGGAGCCCGTCCGCATGTTTCGCCGTACCGTTTTCCTCCTCCTCGCGCCGTTCGGTCTGATTTCGAGTCTCAGTCTCAGCAGTGCTGCCCAGGATACACGTACCGTTGTGGAACCGTTCTTCCCGCAGCTGTGCACGACGCTGGATGCGCAGCTGCATGCAGCCGGCAACGCGGTCGCGCCCACTGATGAGCAAAAGCTGGACACGGCCCGGATTCAGAAGGCGATCGACAAGTGCGGCAAGGGGCGCGCCGTAATGCTCCATGTGAATGAGACGAACAACGCCTTCCTGAGCGGACCGCTTGAGCTCAAGCCGGAGGTGACGCTTATCATCGATCGCGGCGTAACGCTTTTTGCCTCGCGCGATCCGGCGCTCTTCGCGGTTTCTCCCGGCAGTTGCGGCATCGTGGCGCACCAGCCCGGGCCAAGAGGCTGCAAGCCTCTGATCGCGGTTGATCATGCCCAGGGCTCAGCCATTATGGGTGACGGCATCATCGATGGCCGTGGCGGCGAGAAGATGCTGGGTTCACAGTACTCATGGTGGGATCTCGCCGAACAGGCCCGTGCAGGCGGCGGCCAACAGGTGCCGCGGCTGATTGTCGCCGATTCCTCAGACAATTTCACGCTCTATCGCATCACGCTCAAAAACTCGCCCAATTTTCACGTGGTCTACAACCACGGTGACGGCTTCACGGTGTGGGGCCTGAAGATCGATACGCCGCAGAGGCTGGCGCGCAATACGGACGGCGTAGATCCCGGCAACGGCGCCAAAAACATTACCATCACGCACAGCTTCATTCGCACGGGGGACGACAACGTGGCCATTAAGGGTGGTCCCGGCGGCGTGACGAATATGACGGTGAGCCACAATCACTTCTACTGGGGCCACGGCATGTCCATCGGCAGCGAGACCAACGGCGGCGTCAGCAAGATTCGCGTGTTCGATCTTTCGCTCGACGGACCGGACAACGGCATCCGCATCAAGTCGAACGGCTCGCGTGGCGGACTGACGCACGATGTGCTCTACGACGACGTGTGCATCCGCAACTCGCCGAATCCCATCACGCTCGATACTGCCTATACCGCAGCCGACACGTTGCAGGGCAACTCGCCGCCTTCTATGAGTGCCATCACACTCAAAAATGTGCGCATCTCGGGCGGGGGCAAGATCACGTTGAACGGCTACGCGAACGATCACCGCATCGCCGCGACGCTCGACGGCGTGCAGATCACGGACGACGGCAAGTACACGTACGAGCTGAACCATGCCGACGTGACGCTCGGCCCAGGCCCGACGAACCTGCACCTCCCTGCCGGCGAAGATTCCACTTTGAAGGGAACGCCGGTAGAAGGCGATCCAGCCTCGTGCGCGGAGAAGTTCGTTCCGTTTCCTTAGCGGCGGCAATCGCGCAAGCCCAGAAACAACAACCACAGCATTGGCAGTCCCTCAGCGAGAATCCCGACAGCCGTGATGTGTTGAGAGAGCCATGGCACCAGATAGCTCAACCAAAGCAGACCAGCAAGCGCCATCAGCGCGCCCAGGATGCGTGGCACAACGCCCGAGAGGATCATGAGGCAGCCAATCTGCAGACAAAAGAACCCATGAAAGACCATGCCTGCGTTGATATGGCCCGGCTTCCATTGCAGAGCTTCAAAAGCGAGGCCGATAAGGCCACAACACACTGCAAGCCATGACAGGTGCCTGTCTACCGGCTTAAAGATGCTGAAAAGAATGACTGTCACAGCTGCATAGCCTGCGATTGGAACAAAAATCGCGGCGAGACCCAGCCTTCCGCGCGCGACAAACTCCGCGTACACCGCTGTAAGCACGCTGAGCAGATAGAGAGCGCCAGCAGTCCTGGCCTTAAGAGCCGGTGATACTCCCCAGACCAGTTCCATTCTTTTTCATCCTCCGGAGTCGATCGAAATCCGCCGGAATGTATCCCTCCCGGCCAATATGTCTTATGCTGTTAACAATCCCTTCTTGCTTCGGCAGGCCACGTAAACAATTTTGAGATGAATCCAGTCGCTCTAGTGGTAGACGATCTTCGGGAGCAGTATACGCGGGAGATGGCGCTCGTTCGCCAAACCTGCGAACGCACTGGGGATGGCACGGCCGCTATACGCCGCCGGTCTGCGGTGGTCGATCGCATTCTGATCGAAATGTGGCGCCGGGCCTTTGCTGGCCAGCCCGCCCAGAACGTCGCGTTGCTGGCCTTGGGCGGATATGGACGCAAGGATCTTTTCCCATATTCCGATATCGACGTTCTTTTTGCGTTTGGTGACGACAAGACCGAGGTGCAGTCCCGCGAGGCCGTACGGGCCATCATTCAGGGCATGTGGGATATCGGCCTGCGCGCCAGTCCCAGCTCGCGGACGCTCAAAGAAGCCGGCCGCTTCGATCCTGACAATCTCGAATTTACACTCGCCACCCTCGATCGCCGGTTCCTGGCCGGCCAGTTTCCGCTCTACCAGCAGCTGCACCAGGTCACCTTTCCAGGGCTGGTATTGAGCGAGTGGAACACGATCACGCAAAAACTGAACGAGATTGCCCGGAACCGCCACGCTAAATATGGCAATACGATCTTCCATCTTGAGCCGAATTTGAAGGACTGTCCCGGCGGGCTGCGCGACTACAGCCTTGCTGTGTGGTTCGCAGTTCTGTTTCATCTGAAGGAGACGAAGGAGTGGCCACGGCAACGTGGAGGCGTCTTCCAGAGCGCACGCGGGGACGCCGAGGCAGCCTTCGACTTTCTTGCTGCCGCCCGATGTTTTCTGCACTTCCGTCATGGCCGCGATGACAACACGCTCGACTGGCAATCGCAAGATGAAGCGGCGGCCCGCTCGATCGGCCTGGAGACGCGCGGTACGGCCGACCCCTCGTACTGGATGCGGACCTATTACCGCCATGCGCGCGTGGTCTATCGCCGTGCGGCGCTGCTCATGGAGCACCTGCCGGCTCCCGTAAGTTTTTATCGCCAGTTCCGCCGCCGCCGCACGCCGATTGCCGGAACCGACTTCCTCCTCGATCAGGGCCGCATCGATATCCAACCGGGCGCGCAGTTCAACGACACATCGGCGATTTTACGCATCTTCTCACTGATGGCGACGCACGGCTATACGCTCTCGCAGGCGGCGGAAGACCGCATCACCGACGCGCTGCCGGTGCTGGCGATTCACATTCCTGAAGGACCGTATCTTTGGAATGCGTTGCGCGAGGTGCTGCTCGGGCCGCATGCGGCGCATGCACTGCGCACCATGCACGCGCTAGGCGTGCTGGAGATGCTGATTCCGGAGTTCCACGGCATCGACGCGCTGGTGATTCGCGACAGCTACCATCGCTATACCGTGGACGAGCACACTTTCCTCACGATCGATAACGTGCATAGTCTGCGCACGCCCGCGCACGAGTACGAGCAGCGGCTGGGGCAATTGCTGCCGGAAATCGATCGGCTCGATCTCTTCCTGCTGTCGCTTCTTCTGCACGATACCGGCAAAGCCCGGCGCACGGGCGAGCACGCCACGCAGAGCGTCGAACTAGCAGACAGCTTTCTGGCTCGTCTCGATTTCGACGCCGAAGAGCGCGAGACAGTGCTCAAGCTCATCCGGCTCCATCTCGAAATGTCGGTGGCGATGCGCCGCGACATCTTTGATCACGAGAATGTGCGCGCCTTCTCAGAGAAGATCAGCAGCCCACAGACCTTGAAGATGCTCACGCTGATGACCTTCGCTGATATCAAGGCGGTGAATCCTGATGCGCTGACTCCGTGGAAGGCCGAGAGTCTCTGGCAGTTCTACATGCTGACCGCCAACTTCCTCGACCGCTCGGTCGACGAGACTCGCTATCACGCGGCGATCGATCCCACGCTGCTCAATCGCATTCGCTCGATGGTGCCATCGAACCAGCACGACGCGCTGCGGCAGTTCCTCGAAGGCTTGCCGCAGCGTTATCTGCAAACGCGCCTGCCTGAGCAGATTCGCAGCCACTTCCAGATGGCGCTCAATCTCGAAAAAGATCCTGTCCAGCTCGATCTGCGGCCCAACCGCCAGCTCTTCGACCTCACCGTGATCACGCGCGACCGCAGCCGGCTCTTTGCGGACGTGGCCGGCGCCCTCGCGGCCTGGGGTATGAATATTGTGCGTGCAGGCGCCTTCTCCAATGATGCCGGCGTGATTGTCGATAGCTTCCACTTCACCGACACCTTCCGCACCATCGAACTCAATCCGAGCGAGATGGACCGGTTTCTCCAGAACATGCACGACGTGGTGGCGCAGAAGGTTTCGGTGCAGCAACTGCTCGAGGCGCGCCGGCACCTGAATCATCCCAGCAACATCAAGGTCGAAGTCCCGACGCGGCTTGAGTTCGACTCCGAGTCGTCGACGCACTCCACGTTGTTGCAGGTGGTGGCGCAGGATCTTCCCGGCTTGCTGCGCCAGATTGCGCTCACGCTCTCAAGCCATCAGTGCAACATCGAAGTCGCACTGATCGACACCGAAGGCGAAACGGCGATCGACGTCTTCTATCTCACCAGCCGTGGCGGCAAGCTCGCGCCTGAAGCACAACAAACCCTCGGCTCCGACCTGACGGGTGTGCTCGAAGCGATGCGGGCTCCTGCCGCGTAAAACCCGCCCATATCCAAGTTTCTCCGGGGCCGATCACGCTACGCGTCTTTTTGCACGAGATACTCCTCGATCAGCACGGCGACCAGCACTGCGGTAGGCACCGAGACCAGGCCGCCGACGATGCCGGCGAGCGAGAAGCCCAGCAAAAGAGAGACCAGAACCGCCAGTGCAGGCAGGTCGACGCGCGACTTCATGATGCGCGGAATCAGATAGGAGTTCTCGACCTGCAGGTAGACGCCAAAAAAGATCACAACGCCGAGTGCGTGTTGCCACGAATCGATCAAGGCTACCGACGCAGCCAGTACGAGCGAGACCGTCACACCCAGCACGGGGACGATGTTCAAGAGGCCAGTCAGCACTCCGAGCGCATACGCGTAGCGAAGGTGAAGCAATACAAAGGTGATGGTGCTGGCCGTGCCGAGAATCAGCATGAGACTGGCCTGGCCGAGCAGCCACTTGCCCATGCGCACGGCTGCGCGGTCCAGCGTCGATCGGAGCCGTGCGCGGCGCGGCTGCGGAAAAAACGACAGGAACCAATGATATGCCTGATCGCCTTCGAGGATGAAATAGAGCATGAGGACCACGCCAGAGATCACGTCGGCCAGTTTGCCCGCCCAGTTCTTTACGGAGAGCAACGTGTACGTGGCAGCCTGCCCGGCGTAGCCCTGCAGTTTGTCAACCACCTCGTCGTCATCGAGCCGGTCGATGAAGGGAACGCGCTGAAGCTTCCCCATCCACTCAGGAACCTTGGCGGGCGCTTGGCGGCTCAACTGGTCGAGATCGTGCAAAACCGGGGGGATGGTGAAGTATCCGAAGGCGGTGAATGCGCCAAGGACGGCGAGTAGCAGAAAGAGGACGGCCTTGCCTTTGAGCGGCTGCCATCGCCCCACGCGCAGCCGGCCCGTCGCGCGGACGATCGGCGTAAACACGACGGCAAAGAGCGCTGAGACGTAGAGCAGGATCAGAACGTCACGCACCAGCCACGCGACGTATCCGGCAGCGGCTACCGCAAAGACAAAAAGGATGTCGCCGCGATGATCGTGTGACCTACTGGAAGATTCCGTCATCCGTGACGTTCCCGTGTTGCATGAAGTTAGATGCAGAATAAGAGCGGAGTTAGCGTTCTCAGCGGAGCTGGCGGAGTTAGCCAGGACAATCCCGAAACTTGCACTTCTGACGCCGCTAACCTCGCTAACTCCGCGAGCCCTGCTTACTCCTATTGATCGCCGCTCAGGATCGAGCCGACGATTCCGCCTAGTATGCCTCCGCCCACAGCGGGACCAGCAGATCGCGCTTCGGCGCGCGGCAGGTATTCGCTGATCTGATGCGCCAGGCGCGAGATGGGTAGCGTCTGTAGCCATACCGTGCCAGGACCAGTGAGCACGGCAAGAAAAACTCCATCGCCGCCAAAGATCATGTTCTTGATGCCGGGCACCATGGTGATCTGGAAGCTGACTGTGCTCTGGAAGGCGCCCACATGCCCCGGATGCACACGGAGAACTTCGCCCGGTGCGAGATCCTGCCGGATCAATTCGCCGGAGAGCTCGATCCATGCAGTGCCGTAACCGCCGATCTTCTGCAGCAGGAATCCATCGCCGCCAAAGATGCCGGCGCCGAGCGACTGCTGAAAACCGACGCCGATTGTGACCTGCGGTGTGGCGCACAGAAAGCCGTGACGATGCACGAGGTATTCGGGCCCCTGGCCCAGCGTGACGGGCACAATGTGTCCCGGCACCTTGGTAGCAAACGCCACCACTCCCGGATACTGATAGGCACGATACTCCGTCATGAAGATGCTGCCGCCGCCAGCTACGCGCTTGAGCACGCCGAACAGGCCACCGCCGCCACCCGCCTGCGTGTGGGTCATCATCTGGATGGACGCGGTCATCCAGGAGAGCTCACCGCTTTCTGAATACACGCTTTCGTTCGGATCAAGCTGCACTTCGAGTACGGGCATAGTGGTGCCCTGAATCCGGGTCTGCATCGCAAATGCCTCCTATGCAGGACAGTGTACCTGCCGCAGGCGCCGGAGAGAGAAAATTTGCGTGATTCGGGAGAGGAGAGGCGTTGGCTGAGAGTAGTAGAGTTAGCGGTGCCAGCGGAGTTCGCTGGTGCCAACTCCGCTGGCCGCACTAACTCCGCTTTGGTTCACTTTATTTTTGGCTTTCCAGGGTTACATTGTGGACCTGAGCCAGCTTCTGGAGCACCTGATAGTGCTCCGTCAGCACAGGCTCGTCCTGTTTGGCTGCCTGTTGAAGAGTAGGATTCTGACCTGCCTGGGCCTCATTCTTGAACCCTTTCAGATCATGCTGCTGCTGTTTCGCCATTGCCTGTAGATAGGCTGTGTCGAAGTCCGGACCAGACAGCGCCTGCAGCCGTTCGATGTCCTTCTTTGCCTTCTTTGAAGGCCCCTTGGGCTCGCTCACGCCCAGTTGCTTGGCCGCAGGTTCCAACTGATTGTTCAGCTCGGTATGGATCTGCACCATCTTCTGCCCGAACTGTTTTACATCATTGCTGGGAGATTTCTGCTGGGCAAGCTGGCTCATTTCTACCTGGGCGTTATCTCCTTCCAGCGTGTCGTGGACAAACGCCTGATCTACGTAGCTCGGCTGGCCGGGTGAGTTGCCCGCATCGGGCATTCCGGTGCTGGGACTACCGGGTTGTCCGGGCATCGGCTGCTGCTGGCTTGGCGTCGGCTGCTGCGATCCGCCGCCAGATCCGCCGCCACCACCAGGAGTCTCCTGCGCCCATGCTGTACTGCCAGCCCAAAGAACTGAAGCCGCGACCAAAAGAATTCCTCTGCTGCTCAATCGCCGTGAGAACACGCGCCGTGAGAACATGCAACTTTCCTCCTTTGCGAAGATTGGATCGAACTCCCTGGTCCCCTCTCACCCAGGAGGCTTCGGGGTCATTAGCCTACTTTCGATGCCTGGCTCGGCGCAGGCAGTTGTCCTGCCGGTGGTGCCGAAGGAACTCGCGAACGCCACTGTTTTTCACAAAGCCAAAAACGGCGGCCGCGGTCGACGGGAAGACCTGTGAGAAGACGCAGTCTGGTCCATCGTTGGATAAAGGACGTCTATTCCTCAGGGACTTATGGTCCTCACCCATGCCGATGCTCTACTCTTGCCACAGGCGCGCAGGTTACGGTTCCATGTCACGAATTCTGATCAAAGCCCGAGAAGCTGTTTTGCAGGCGTTGGCGCATGATGTGATCAACACCGCAAAGGCCGCCGCGTATTCGGGTATGTTGATGCTGTTTCCGGCTCTGCTGGTCATCACTACGCTCGTGGCTCAGATCCAGGAGGGCGGAACGATGCTCGGCGAGCTGCGCTCTGTGTTTGAGCAGTTCCTTCCCGTCGACACGCTCGATCTGCTGCAATCGTACGTGCTCACGCGGCGTGTCTATTCAGGACAGTTGATCCTATCGGCCATGTGCCTCACGATCTTTGCCGGACTGGGCGTAATGCTTTCGCTGATGGAAGGTTTTCGGCGGGCTTATCATCTGCCTTCGGATGCGTGGGGTTTCTGGAACCGGCGGCTTCGCGCGCTCATGCTGCTGCCCATCTCCATGGTGCCGCTTTCGGTGGCCACACTGGTGATCGTCTTCGGCCGTGAAATAGAACTTTGGATCATCAGTGATGCCGGCCATGACCTGCGCACCATTGTGCTGTTCTTCTGGCGCATGGTGCGGTGGTCGATCGCGCTGCTTACTACCACCAGCGTGCTCTCGGTTCTCTATCACTTCGGGACCAAACGCAAAGAGCACTGGTTGTGGGTGGCGCCGGGAGCGCTTGCGGGATCGCTGATCTGGTTCCCAGCCACTCTCGCCTTCGGCTGGTACGTGACGCGCATTGCCGACTATTCGCGATTCTATGGCTCATTCGGAGCCGGAATCGCCACGCTGGTCTGGCTGTATATCACCTCGTTCAGCGTACTGATGGGCGCCGAGCTCAATGGCGCGCTGTATCTGGGCCGGGAAGAGGCACGCGCCGCTGAGCAATTCGCCCCTGTGCCACTGGCAGAACGGACAAGCTCCGGCGCGGTCCATACTGGAATCTGAAACTGGCCTAGCCGAAACTCACGTTCGCAGGTGGTCAGCCGCGTCGCCTGGAATCGCGCTCCCATTTACAATAGAGGCAGTACTACACCTTTCAGCCTTTGACCCGATCAAAACGTCGTCCCCTAACCGATTGATTCCGGAGCTGTTTGTATGTCTTTTCTACCTCAGAGGTTGACTGACCTGGCTTCACAACGCCGCGCGAAGATCGTTGCCACTCTCGGGCCGGCATCGAGTTCTGAATCTGTGATCCGGGATCTGGTCCGCGCCGGGGTCGATGTCGTCCGGCTGAACTTTTCTCATGGAATCTACGAAGAGAAGCTGGCGCTGATTCAGTCGATCCGGAAGGTGAGCCGGGCAGAGCGCAAACCGCTGTGCATTCTCGGCGATTTGCAGGGGCCCAAGATTCGCACCGCCAAGCTGAAGGACCATCAACCCGTACTGCTGAAGGCAGGCCATCGGCTCACCATTACGCCGCGTGATGTTCCGGGCACCGCTTCGCTTGTCGGCACGACGTTTAAGACTCTCGCTGAAAATGTGGAGCAGGGTTCGCGGATTCTTCTCTCCGACGGCTTGATCGAGTTGCGCGTGCACGAAGTCGACGATCACGATGTGGTGTGCGAGATCGTGAATGGCGGCCTGCTCGGCGAAAACAAGGGCATCAATTTGCCGGGCATTGCAGTGCGCGTGCCTTCACTCACGGAAAAAGACGCTTCAGATCTGGAGTTCGCGCTGCAGAACGGCGTAGATGCTGTGGCCGTCTCCTTTGTGCGTACGGCGGAAGATGTGCGGCTGGTGCGCAATCGCGTCTCTGCGCTGGGCGGCGAAACCTGGATCATCGCCAAGCTCGAAAAGCCGCAGGCAATTGAGCACCTCGACGACATCCTCCTCGCGTCGGACGGCATCATGGTGGCTCGCGGCGATCTGGGCGTAGAGATGCCGCCGGAAAAAGTGCCGGCCATCCAGAAGCACATCATTCGTCGCGCCGCCGACTATTCAAAGCCGGTGATCACGGCCACGCAGATGCTCGAATCGATGATCGAAAACCCGCGGCCCACGCGCGCCGAGGTTTCGGACGTGGCCAACGCCGTGTACGACGGTACGGATGCGGTGATGCTTTCCGGCGAGTCGGCAGTGGGCAAGTATCCGATTGAAGCTGTGGCCATGATGGCGCGGATCGTTGCCGAGGCCGAGCAGCATATGAAGCTCGACGGCCGTCAGGAGCCGCGTCAACGGACAGCGCGCCTCTCCATCGCCGAGACGATCTGCGAGGCCACCGCGCATGCGGCCGACGATCTCGACCTGCGCGGCATCGCGTTGTTTACGGAGTCGGGAGCGACCGCGCGGCAGCTTTCGAAGTACCATCCGACGGCGCCGATCTTCGCGTTGAGCCCGGTTGAAGTCACGATCAACCGGTTGAACCTCCTGTGGGGCACGATGCCAATCCGATGTCCGAAGGTGAATACCACCGAGGCCTTGGTGGATTGCGCTGAGACATTGCTGGAAAAGGGCGGGCATGTGCGACCGCGCGAAGTGATCGCGATTGTAGCCGGTACGCGCACCAAGTCGGGCTCAACGAACTTCATGCGCCTGCATGCACTGGGCGAGCACAACCTGGAGAGCGTGCGTCCTTTTGCTGCTTATCATGAGGAATCGGATGGCGTGGAGGTTGATGATTCCGGCAAGAAGGTTACCGTGCCTAAGCCGCCCCGCACGCCTGAACGGCGGAAGTGATCCTCAAGCTTTCGGCTCCCTCTGCAACGCTATGAGCCAGAAGATAACCACGGCGAGATAGCCGCAGGCCGGCACATACGACCAGCCTACGTATGCTTCTCCGCTGTGAAGAGCCATAGCGCGCGCCTTACCTGCCAATGTAGCAAGCTGAACGAGGGCGAACGCGGCGAAGCCGGCTGAGATGCAGAGTAGATTGCGTGTCCGTACACGGATCGCGATCGCGGCAAAAAGCGCGAGCATCAGAAAACTGATGCAAATCTGGACACGATCTGTGAGCTGAGGCTCGGTGATGATGTGAAGCGCCAGAGTTGTCAATCCGCACACTACCGCGAGGAGCACCAGGAGCTCTACAATCCGACGGCGCGTCCATCCGCCTGCTTCTGTGATCCAACGTAGCGCGAGTTCCGCAGCAGCAAAGACCTGCAAAGGAAACTCGACAAGCGTGAGTGTGTTGAAGACTGAGTTATACGCATCCGTGTCGACTCGCCCTGCGAGCGCAAACAGCAGACTGGCTCGCAAAGGATAAAAGAGCATCAGTAGCGTAAAGAATGGAAACCGGCGCGCCACACCCTTCCAGAACGCGGCAAAGACCAGCGCACATTGCAGCACCAATCCTACGGCGAAGATGGTGGTGTTCACCATCATGCGCGAAGGAAGGTGCGGCGTCCAGAGTGTAAGAGCGGTGAGCAAGGAGATCGATCGCAACAGGCAGAACACCATTAGTCGTCATCCGGGGCGCCGCTGGGCTTTTCGCGTATCAGCTGGTCGGTGGTGACGTTGGTCTTGATCTGGCTATAGGGAGCAATCGACTGCTTATAGTCGAAGCAATCGGAGTAGTAGTCGGCGCCGGCGTCGCGCGCGCCGAGCGTGCCGAGGTCGAAGTTATATTCAATAAATTTGATGAATCCACTGGCCTCGTGGAAGTGATGCGAGACGTAACCGTGTTTGGCCCAGGGTGAGACCACCAGCAGCGGCACGCGAAATCCCGGCCCCATGGCATCCATCTTGGGCGGATCGACGTGATCGTACCATCCACCCCAGTCATCCCAGGAGATAAAGATCGCTGTCGATTTCCAGAACGGACTGTTACCGATGGCATTCACGATCGAAGCCACCCAGTCGGGGCCTTCGCCGCCGGCGCCGGGATGATCCGAGTGGGACCAGTCCGGCACGATCCACGTGACCTGCGCCAACTCGCCGTGTTGAATGTCGGTCAGCACACGTGCGGGAGGCGAGATGATGTTGTCCTTCCAGTCTTTGCCGAACCGGATGTGGCGAATCGCCTGATACGCAGAGAGAATAAAGAAGTTGTCGCCCTTGCCCGGCGCGTAGTAGCGCCAGGTGACGCCCTTCTCATCGAGAAGATCGCCGATGGTTTGATAGTCGAAGCAGGGAAACACGCCAGGCAGTTCCGTACCGTTGGGCCCGACCAACGCGGCGGTCGTGCTGGGCTCCGCGTCACAGCCCCAGACCGTGCCGGTGGGATTTTCCGCCACGTTGCCCGACTGGCCGGCAATCATATACTGATGCGCGACAAAGCTGGGCCCGGTGTTGGCCTGGAACATGTGGTCGCCAAGCACGTACTGACGCGCCAATGCCCAGTAAGGCTCGACATCTTTCTCGGGCACATAAGAGTACGGCAGCGTGGACGGACTTGCATTGCTCTGCGCGAAGTTATCCATCGCGCCGTGGTTCCAGTCTTGCCACCAGCGCTTGTGCGAGTGTTCCAGATCGCGTCCGTCCGCAAGCGCGATGGGGGCCAGCGGGATGGGCGCGCCATTCAACATGCCTGTACGCACTGTATCCGCGCCGGGAAACCCGTTGAACAGGTTGTCCAAGCTGCGGTTCTCCTGCATGATCACGACGATGTGCTGGATCGGCGAGCCCGGAACAGGAGAAACTGTGCTTGCCGGCACGGGAGGCGAAGGAGAAAACAAGTAAGAGGCTCCGCATCCCGCCAGCCAAGCCAGAGAGCACACGCTACCTAAAAGAACGAAAAGGAAAACGCGGTAGCGGCGAGAACGCACCCGCACCGCAGCCTTACCATGATCGCTCCACCGCGTGACGTGCATTCTCCGCTCCAACCTGCCCTCCAAAGAGTACAGCCGGAATCCGAATGCTCGTGTGATTTAAATCACTCGGTATTCGGGATTAAAAACATTTGGGGAGTGAAGTGTAGCAGATGGATGAGGACAGCATTCATCTGCCGATCTCAGGGACGGACAGACCGCGACAGATCTTGCGGGCAAGTAGATCTGCAATTTCGGTATGACGCGGAACCGCTTCGGTTTGACCAGTTTGGGATTGGTCCACAATGAATGTGCAGCGCCTTCGCGCTTGAGATAGCACCCATGCAAACGCAGGTGGCGCAGAAGAGATTCCCGCTTCACTGAATTGTGACCGTCTCCCTCAGTGCATCGGGAGGTACGCCACGGAGACCATCTTCGCGCCGGTCTTCGAGAATCAACTGAATGGCCGCCCCCAGGTTTTCGCGGCACTCTTCGAGTGTGCGTCCCTGCCCGTTAGCACCAGGAATCTCAGGAGACCAGGCGACAAACCAGTCTCCATCGCGCTCGATCACCGCAGTAAATTCGTTGTGCATGCAACGAGTATAGCTCCGCAGAGTTAGCCTTGGCTCTCTGCCCGTGCCCCATCCTCGCGTCTTTTTTCTGACGCGAGGGTGGGAGACTACGAAAAGCCAATCCAGCGCTGAGCATCCGCACAGGGGTGAAACTACTTCGCCGCCAACTGCCGGAGCACATACTGCAGGATACCGCCGTGCTCGTAATACTCGATCTCCTGCGGCGTGTCGATGCGGACGGTGGCGTTGAATTTCTTCTTCGCCCCGTCCGGTGCGGTTGCGGTTACCTGTAGGGTGCGGCCACCCGCAAAGCGAGCTTTGAGCAACGCGATGAGACCTGCAAAATCATAGACCTCTTCGCCATTGAGACCGAGGGATTCGGCGTTCTGCCCCTCCTCGAACTGCAACGGCAGAATCCCCATCCCTACAAGGTTCGAGCGATGGATGCGCTCGTAGCTCTCGGCGATGACGGCGCGGATGCCCAGAAGCTTGGGTCCCTTGGCGGCCCAGTCGCGCGAAGAGCCGGAGCCGTACTCCTTGCCAGCGAGAATGATCAATGGCACGCCGCGCTCGGCGTACTTCACGCTGGCGTCGAAGATGGACATCTGCTCGCCTTCGGGCAGCAGGCGCGTCACGCCACCTTCTGTACCGGGCGCGAGCTTGTTGCGCAAGCGCACATTGGCAAAGGTGCCGCGAACCATCACCTCGTGATTGCCGCGCCGCGAGCCATAGGAGTTGAAATCGGCCGGCTTCACGCCGTGCTCGGCGAGATACTTCCCTGCCGGCCCGTTGGCCTTGATCGATCCAGCGGGCGAGATATGGTCCGTCGTCACTGAATCGCCCAGAACGGCCAGCACGCGCGCGCCGAGAATATCGCTCACTGGGGCTGGCGTCTTCGGCATGCCGTCGAAATACGGCGCTTGGCGAATATAGGTTGAGTCGCGCTCCCACTGGTAGACGTCACCCGTCGGGAAGCTTAGCCCCTGCCAGTTGGCATCGCCGTGAGAAACCGTCGCGTACTCCTTGCGGAAGCTCTCACTGTTCACGGCCTTCGCGATTGCGCTTGAGATCTCCTGCTGTGTGGGCCAGATGTCCTTGAGATAAACCGGCTGCCCCTCTTTGTCTGTGCCGAGCGGATCTTTGTCGAAGTTGTGGCCAATCTTGCCGGCCAGCGCGTAGGCAACAACGAGCGGCGGACTCATCAGATAATTGGCGCGCACATCTACGTTTACGCGGCCCTCGAAGTTACGGTTGCCGCTCAACACGCTGACGGCGACCAGCCCGTGCTCGTCGATGCTCTTCGAAACATCGGCGGGCAGCGGGCCAGAGTTGCCAATGCAGGTGGTGCAGCCATAGCCCACCACGTTGAAACGCAGCTTTTCAAGATACGGCAGCAGGCCGGCTTTGTCGTAGTAGTCGGTGACGACACGCGACCCGGGAGCGAGCGAGGTCTTCACCCACGGCGGAACACTGAGTCCCTTTTCGACCGCCTTCTTCGCCAGCAAACCTGCAGCCACCATCACGGAGGGATTCGATGTGTTGGTGCAGCTGGTAATGGCCGCGATCACCACAGAGCCGTGATCGAGATACTGGTCGGGATCGACGTTGAACCGCTCCTTTACTGTCGTCGTGACATGAAGAGGCTCCTTGACCGCGACGGCTGTGTCGGTGAGCGGTTTGCGCTCCCATGCCGCAGCCGTGCGCGTGCCAAGCGGCTTGGCCGTGGGCGCCAGCAGGCTGGGCAGTTGCTGTGCGAAGCTGGTCGCCGCGTCTTTGAGCAGCACGCGATCCTGCGGACGTTTCGGCCCTGCAACGCTCGGTTCCACCGCGCCGAGATCAAGCTCCAGCGTCTGCGTGTACTCGGCTTCGGGCGAATTGGCTGTATGGAAGAGCCCCTGCTCTTTGTAATACGCCTCGACGAGAGCGATCTGCTCGTCAGTGCGGCCGGTCAGCTTGAGATAACGCAGCGTCTCCGCATCGACCGGGAAGATGCCGCAGGTTGCGCCGTACTCCGGCGCCATATTGGCAATGGTGGCGCGGTCGGCGAGCGGCAGCTCTGCGATGCCTGGCCCGTAAAATTCAACGAACTTACCTACAACACCGAGTTTGCGCAGCGCCTGCGTGACGGTCAGCACCAGGTCCGTCGCCGTGGCGCCGTCGCGCAGCTTGCCGGTGAGCTTGTAGCCAACCACCTGCGGCACGAGCATGGAGACTGCCTGGCCTAGCATCGCCGCCTCGGCCTCGATGCCGCCGACGCCCCAACCCAGCACACCCAGGCCGTTGATCATCGTGGTGTGCGAGTCCGTGCCAACCAGCGTGTCAGGATAGGCAAATGTCTCACCATTGTTTTCTGTGGTGAAGACAACGCGCGCGAGATATTCAAGATTCACCTGGTGGCAGATGCCCATGCCCGGCGGAACAGCCGAAAAGTTGCGGAAGGCCGTCTGGCCCCACTTCAAAAAGGCATAGCGCTCGCGGTTGCGCTGGAACTCAAGCAGCGAATTCGCATTGTAGGCTCCATTCGTTCCGTACTCGTCCACCTGCACGGAGTGATCGATGACCAGCTCGGCCGGCACCAGCGGATTCACGCGCTCGGGGTCGCCGCCAAGGGTCTTGATGGCGTCGCGCATAGCAGCCAGATCGACTACGGCCGGCACGCCGGTAAAGTCCTGCATCAGCACACGCGCCGGCATGTAGGCGATTTCGCGGCTGGGCTCGGCCTTCGCGTCCCACTTGGCCAGGAACTCGATGTCGTCCGCGGTCACATTGATGCCGTCTTCACGGCGCAGCAGATTCTCAAGCAGGATCTTCAGGCTGAAGGGTAGCCGGCTCAAATTGAAGCCACGGCTGGCCAGCGCCGGTAGTCGAAAAATGGTGTATTGGCGATTGCCGGAGGTCAACACGGCACGGCTCGAAAAGCTATTCATGGGAGAGTTTCCTTTCTATCCGCACACAAGGCGGATCGTCTCAGGCTGGCGTAACGGCGTGCGCCCGCGATTCTTCGCAAGAGCGGCGGGACAAACCACGTCCGCATCAAGGAAATGGCGACGAAAACAGATTACTCAGCGGGAGGAGCAGCGTCCACGGTCGTGGCGGCCGCGGCGAAACCGCTTAAGGAGAGGCGGAACGAGGATGGGCATCTGGCTGCGCATCGCGTACGCAAGAAATTCTATCGCGGAGAAACCGCTCGGCGAAAGTGGCAATCTTGCAGGCATACGGTCGACAACTGGCTGCAAGGCGCTTAAATCCGCCTGAGTATCCACGACATCGTCTAAAGAGAACGATCGGCAAGTCCAAAATCTGCAGAAATTTGCACCGCGCCTGACCGCAAACCGATGGCAATGTTTGATCTTGCAGAAACTGCGACGGTTTTCAAATCGGGAATTTTTCCTGGAGCGTTGCCAGGCATGACCAGGCCGAACCGAATGCCAAGCGTCTGACGGAAGCCGCTCTGTACAAAAAATCGTCCGAAATGATCAACAAAAAAACGTTGACAGTGCTTCCAACGACTGGAAATAATGAGGCGTTTTTCATTCAGAATTGTAAACGTTAACGGAAACGTTCGTGAAAGCGTTAACAAATTCGCGAGATAAAGCAGTGCTAAAGCGCTCTCGGCATCATTTTTCTGTATGTCTCGATTGAAATTCGTGATCGAAGCGGGCCAGGCAAAAGGCTTGGCGCTCAACAAACATAGGATCCCCGCCACAACACTTTAGGAGGTTCGTGATGTCAGTGAAATGTTTGAAAGGATTACTCGGCAGGCGCATCGCTGTGATTGCCGCCGTCGTCGCTCTGGGAATCATAATGAGTGCCGGCGCAAGAGCTCAGACTTCAAGCGCCGCAATTACCGGACATGTGGTCGATCAAAGCGGCGGCATCGTGCCGAACGCGACGGTCAGGCTGAGTGAGGAGTCCACGCACGTGACTCTCACCTCGCACACCAACGAAAAGGGCGACTTTATCTTTACCAACGTCGAGCCCGGCACATATACGGTGTCAGTAACGGCGAACGGTTATAAGGAATTGCGCAAAATCGACTTGGTTCTTTTTGCCTCGGTCAACCTCGACGCTGGAACATTCACGTTGCCGGTCGGCACTGTCTCTCAATCCGTCACTGTCCAGGCGGATATTACGCCTTTGCAGACCACCAGCACCGAGCGTTCCGCCGTGCTGGATACAACCCAGATCGACAATCTCCTGGCCATCGGACGCGATGTGATGTCGATGACCAAAACGATGCCCGGCGTGGTGGAGAACAGCGACGGCGCCCAAAACCTGAGCACAACCACGGCTCCGGTGGTCAATGGAGTGAACAATGAGTATTCCTCCACATCAGTCGATGGCGTAACGGCCAATACGCGCGGCCTGGCCACGATGGATACTCCCATCAATCTCGATGCCGTGAAAGAAGTGACGGTCAACCAGAGTAACTATCAGGCGCAGTATGGCGGCGAGGCGGGCGGCAACTTCAGCTTCGTGACCAAGAACGGGACCAGCCAGTTCCATGGTGGACTGTACTACTACTTCCGCAACGAAGACCTGAACGCCAACCCCTTCTTTGACAAATACGGCCTTACCCCATCGACCTATAAGCCTCGTCCGCAATACCGCTACAACGTGGCCGGCGGCACGATCGGCGGTCCCATCTACTGGCCCGGACACTTCAACAACGGCAAGAACAAGCTCTTCTTCTTCGTCTCCATCGAGGACTCCCCTATCAAGACGCCTGACGGACTGAAGAGCTATATGGTGCCGACAAAAGCGCAGGCGCAAGGCGATTTCTCGCAGACCTACAACCAGGGCACCGCAACCCAGACTGCGTCAACGCTAATCAACATTGCCTATCCCGGAAAGAGCAAGAACTCCGGCGGCGGCACCTGCCCGACCAATGGAACGCCCACCGCGGACTGCGTGCCGGGCAACATCATTCCCGCGGCATACCTGAATTCCCAAACGCTCTACCTGCTGCAGCTGATGTATAACGCCACGCTTGGAAAATATCCGCAGAACGCGTACACCAATCTTGCCGTCAGCAACAATGCGTATAACTACCAGACGAACTGGTCTGCCGATAAGCCCGTCAATCAGGAGGTCTTCCGCGTCGACTATGTGCCAACCGATAAGCTGCACATGTTCTTCCGCGGCGCATTGACCACGGTGAACGATGACGACTTCCAATCCCCGGCCAACACCATGAGCTGGCTGCTGAAGGTGAATTACAAACTCGGCGAGCCCAACTTCGCCTACAACATCGTTTACACGTTTACTCCGACGCTGGTAAACGAGTTCAATATCGGCACGGCCGGATGGAGCGAACACCAGCTCTATAACAAGGCAGATCTGGCCCAGGTAACGCTCAGCTCCAGCGGATTCAATCTTCCTTCGTTGTATTCGGGCGTGAATCCGCTCAACCTATACCCCGCTACCACCTTTGGCCTCTCGACTGCGAACGGAGCGAGCGCGGCCAACTATGGTTGGGACTCGCGTTTCCCTATGGCCGATCAGGTGCGGTCCTTCAACGCCACTGATAAGGTGACGAAGGTTTGGGGGAACCATACATTTGTTGTTGGGATCGACGCCGGGACCGACGCCTATCTGCAGCCAAATCACAACCGCGTCGGCAATTTCAATTTCACCGTTGACAGCAAGAATCCCAGCGACACGAATTTTTCCTACTCGAATGCGGCAATGGGTGTTCTTGACCAATACTCGCAAACCACGCGGCTGGTGAATTACGATCCACGCACCAACCGGCTGGAGTGGTACTACCAGGACACATGGAAGATGCGGCCTACGTTTACCGTCGAGTTCGGTATCCGTAGTTCGTGGGCTATGGCGCAACGGCTCAAGGTCGGCAACAACTTTATTCCTGAGCTCTACAACGTCGGCAACGCCCCAGCACTTTACCAATATGGATTTAACGCAAGTGGGGCTCAGGTTGCAGTTGATCCCACTACGGGAAACACCTATCCGCTTGCATACGCTGGACTGATGGTGCCGAACACAGGCAACCAGAACAACGGCATTCTGTACGTAAATACAAAAGGGTATCCTCAGGGAACAACTTACGGCAACGGGATTTTGCAGGCTCCGCGTGTTGGATTCGCATGGAACGTCGTGCCCAAGACCGTGATCCGCGCCAACTTCGGCCTGTTCTACAACGTCCGCGCGCGCTCAGGCCAGGAGGGCGACCTGACCAACAACGCGCCAACCACCAACAGCGTGACGCAGTTCTACTCCAGCGCGAATTCGAGCGCTTCGAACTACTATGCCTCAGCCGGTACAAACAACTTAAGCGGGCCCTTCAGCCTTGGCCATGCGCTGCCTCTGCATGGCAACGTTCCATACGCGGAAGAGACCAGCCTCGGCATTCAGCAGGAGCTCCCGTTCGGCACCGTTCTCGACGTGGCGTATGTTGGCACCTTCACCAAGCACGCCAGCCAAACGCTGCCAATCAACGAAGTGCCCTACAATGCCGAATTTCTCGCCAATCACCAGTACTGCTCCGGAATGGCGGCCGGGAAATGCAGCAAGAGCTCCACTCTTCCGGATAACTTTTTCCGCCCATATCCCGGCTTCAACTCCATCAGCATGCAGTACTACAACCTGACGGCCAACTACAACGCATTGCAGGTGAAGGTGACGCGGCGCTTCCGCAATGGGCTCGAGTTTGGCGGCGCATATACCTGGGGCCGGGCGATGGACTACATCGACAGCTACAACGGCACGGGGCCTCTCTATCAGAACCTCCGCCAATGGGAGTACGGGCCTGCTTCATGGGATCTGAAACACATGCTGGCGATCAACTACGTCTACAATCTGCCCAAGCCAAGCCGCGCATTTGGCGGCAGCTCTGGATGGAATAACGCGGCAACGCGCTCGGTGTTCGACGGATGGCAGCTCTCGGGGTTCGTAACCTACTACAGTGGTCCGCCACCGGCGCCAACCGGCTCAGGCAGCCCCAGCCAGGTGAGTCTCAACATCAGCAGCGGCCAGAACATCACCGGCGGAGGCGATGGTGCACGCCCCGTGCTCACGTGCGACCCGTGGAAGCAGGTCCACGGCACCCGCACTTTCAAGCAGTGGTTCAATACTGCCTGCTTCGAACCGCCGATCGCGGGAAGCGCGGCCAATGTTGTAACGGGAGCTGCTCCTACGTTCTATTCAACCGGCAATGGCGCTTTCGCGGGCAAAGTAAATTATTTCCTGCCCGGTTACACGAACTTTGAGACAGCCCTGATCAAGAACATACCGATCGAGAACAAATTCAATCTGCAACTGCGCGTGGAAACCTACAACACCTTCAACCACACGGAATTCAATGCACTGAACAATGCGGCAACATTCGCCAACGCCAATTCGCAGGGATCCGGCAACCCCCAGACAGGCTCGACCTTTGGACAACTCACCGGCACTCCCAATAACGGTCAGCTTGGTGGTCCGCGAACCATGCAGCTGGCCTTGCGGATTGATTTTTGATCCATTGCGTCCGATTGCCGCTGGTGTCTGCAGGCGCTGGCGGCAATCGGATTTTTTCGTTTCGGCGTGCCTCTATCTTTCTTCATCCCGCTTTACTTCAAGGAGACATTTCATTGAGCAACACATCGGATTTCATCGGCTCGCGCCTGTCACGGCGTGAATGGCTAGGAAAAATGGCGATTCCGGCAGCAGGCGCGGTTGCAGCCGCTGGTCTGTTTGAAGGCGAAACGGCCTCGGCGCGCACAAAGTCCGCGCGCACAGACGATCTGGGGACGCGCGTCTACAACATCCGCAGCTACGGCGCCAAGGGCGATAAAACGACGCTCGATACGGCCGCGCTACAAGCGGCGATCGATGCCTGTACTGCCGATGGCGGAGGCACCGTACTCGTCCCGGCAGGCACGTTTGTCATCGGCACTGTGGAACTCAAGGACAATGTAACGTTGCACATTGCCGCCGGTGGAACATTGCTCGGCAGCGGCGATGGCAAACAATATCACGCTGTCGACGCGATCCCTCTGCATGGCGACACAACGCTCAACGACGGCAACTGGGCACTGCTCTTCGCGGTGAAGGCCAGGAACATCACCGTCGAGGGTCCGGGAACGATCGATGGCCAGGGCGCGCAATTTCATTCACCTGTGCGCGGCACGCCGCCGCCCAGCGGCATCGGCGGTAACAAGCGCCCCTACCACATTCTTGTCTATCAATCGGAGAACATCACGGTCCGCGACATCCAACTGCTTGACTGCGCGTATCACAGCATCCGCATCATCGAGAGCCAGCGTATCTTTCTCGACGACATCTATATTCACAATCGCGTCAACAGCAACAACGACGGATTTCACTTTATCAGTGTGCAATACGCAACGGTCAGCAATTGCATCGTCAAGTGCGGCGATGATGCATGCGCGATGTTTGGCTCCTGCCAGTACATTACGGTCACAAACTCGTACTTCAGCACGCGCTGGTCGATCTTTCGCTTCGGTGGAGGGCACGCCGGCAACATTGCCATCTCAAACTGCGTGCTGCACGAAGTGTATGGTTGCCCGATGAAGTTTCAGGGCGATCCGGGCTCGGTGTTTGAGAACATTTCGTTTTCGAATCTTGTTCTCGACGACGCAACGGGTCCGATCAGCATCAGCGTCGGCAAAGGCCGCCGCCGCGCGAGTGATGCACCCCAGCCCGACGTGCTGCCACCTGTGCAAGTGCGGAACATCTCATTCAGCAACATTCACGGCAACGTGACCACAAATCCTCCGCACCAGCTTTCCGAGGGAACGCTGGGAGTGGGCAGCCGGCCAGGCGAAGGCCACTCCGCGATCGTGCTCAACGCGATCGATGATGCAATTCTTGAAAATATTTCGTTCGACAATGTTCATCTGACCTTTGGCGGTGGCGGCACAGCGGAGGAAGCAGCGCGGCGCGATGTGCCGAAGGTCTTCGGAGAGTACTTCGAGTTGGGTCCGATTCCTGCGTACGGACTCTACGCTCGCAACGCGCGCGGCCTCACGTTGCAGAATGTGCGCTTACAGGTAAGCACGCCCGAGCTGCGTCCTGCCGTGATCTTCGACCATGTGGAGGACGCTACCTTCAATGGGTTCAGCGTTCAAGGAAACAAGGATGCTGAGTCTGTGCTGCGGTTCATTGATTCGAAGCAGACGCTGATCACCGCCGCACGGGTGCTGACGCCGTCGGCACCCTTTCTGCAGCTCGAAGGTGCGGAGAACGAAAACATCATCATTGAAGGCGGCGATCTTTCGAAGGCTTCTTCGCCGGTGGCCTTCAAGAATGGCGCCTCGGAGTCACAGGTAAAGCTACGCAATCAGTCGTGATGGTCGGATCTGCTGTACGATTATTCGGAAAATCGTTATCGAGAAAAACAATTTACTTCGACCAAAACAGCCCGCGCGCGAGACTCTCGGCGAGGGCTGTTTTCTTGTTGGCTATTAATGCCTCTGCACAGAGACCGATTCGTTGGACTCCTTAAACAACTCCAGGCATTTCCGAACTGAGGAGCTTATCCGGACAGAACCGACCCTTTCTCGTCCGCACTTAACGCTTCATCCACAGATCAGCCGCGACAAAACAGAGAAAGACCATCGCGATCACGCCATTCATCGTGAAGAAGGCCGCGTTCAACCGGCGCAGATCGCGCGGAGAGACGAGCGAGTGCTCGTAGGCGAGCAATGCGCCCACCGCGCCGATGCCAAGCCAGCCGGTCACACGAAAATGAAACAGTGAGCCAAACCAGATGAGCAGCGCCAGCATGGCCAGATGCATGAGGCGCGCAACCCAGAATGCCGCGGAGATGCCTATCGCCTGCGGCAGGCTGTGAAGGCCTACGGCACAGTCGTGCTCGTAGTCCTGGCAGGCGTAGAGCACATCGAAGCCGCCCACCCACAGCGTGACTGCTGCCGTAAGCACCACAATGCGCGGGTCGAGGCTACCGCGCACGGCGATCCACGCCGCCGAGGGAGCGAGCCCTAATGCGAGACCGAGAACCAAATGCGACCAGCGCGTGACCCGCTTCATGTAGCTGTAGCCAAACAGAACCACCAGCACCACAGGCGATAAGTAGAGAGTAAGCCGGTTCAACTCACTCGCGGCCACCACAAAGACGAGCGCCGCGATGCAGGTAAAGCCCAGCACGAACTGGCGTGTGAGCAGGCCGGCGGGAATGGCGCGGCTGCGGGTGCGCGGATTGGCTGCATCCAGTTCGGCATCGGCCCAGCGGTTAAACGCCATCGCTGCCGAGCGCGCCGCCACCATAGCCACCAGAATCCAGCCAAACGTGCGGATTGTGGGCAGCCCATGCGCGGCCAGGATCACAGCCGTCAAAGCAAACGGAAGCGCGAAGATCGAGTGCTCCCACTTGATCATCTCCAGGGTGGTACGGGTTTTGTGCAGGACCCCAGCCATGCGCGTCTCTCTCTACTTTAATCGAGTGAGCACGGCGTTTGTCCGGCCCGGCTCCGGCAACACAGGCCCCCACGGCTTGTTCTCTCGCCCTCTCGCCAGCCTGGCGCTTCGTAAACATCCGGTCGTGACCCCCGTCACAAACTCCGGCCGGAAAAAGGTGGAATGATACCCCATTATGGTGGTACAAGAACGCCAAGCCGGTTTTGCCGGAACGCATCTGATGCAAATCGATCCCTCTGCGTTTGTCGCCGATTCTGAGCTTCTCCGGGCGCTGGAGAAACGCTCTACGGCTGTGCCTTGCGAGGGCGATCGTGTGCTCTTTCGCCAGGGAGACGCGCCGCTGGGTCTTTACATTCTGGAACGCGGCCACGCCACACTGACGATGGCCTCGAATGGCTCGGAATCAGTGTTTGCCATGCCGGCTGAACCGGGCTCGCTGCTTGGGTTGCCCGGCCTTGCCGGCAACAAGCCCTATACGCTCACGGCAACGGCCCATGCGGGTGCGCAGGTACGCTTTGTCACGCGCGAGAATTTCACCGCGCTCATGCAGTCAGAGCCCGGAATCTCGTTGAAAATCCTGCAGGTACTCGCCGCTGAGGTTCGCTCAGCCCGCCGCGCCATCTTCTAAAGCACCGGGCGCGGCTCCCTCTCTCTGAGCCGAATCGCCCGGCTGCATCCGGTCCCCCCACCTGCTACACTCTCTCGTTATGCTCCTCGCAATTTTGGCGATCGCGGCGGCAGCCTTTTTGCTGGGCTCCGTGCCTACGGGATACCTGCTGGTGCGCATCTTCCGCGGTCAGGATATTCGCTCTGTGGGCAGCGGCAATATTGGGGCCACCAACGTGATGCGCGCCGGCGGCAAAGGGCTGGGCGCGGCCACGTTTCTGCTCGACGTGCTTAAGGGCTGCACGGCTGTCTGGCTCAGTATGGCGCTGGCGGGGGTGCTTGCGCCCACGCTCGCGCCCCGCAATGCCGAGGCCGTGGGCGCGCTCTGCGCCGTGCTCGGACACATGTTTACGCCCTGGCTTAAGTTCCGTGGTGGCAAGGGCGTAGCTACGGGATTCGGCGTCTTTCTGGTAGCCGCTCCCTGGGCGGCGCTGGCGGCAATCGGACTCTTTGCTCTGATCCTCGCGCTCTCACGCTACGTCTCCCTCGGCTCCATTCTGGCGGCGGCCAGTTTTCCGGTCTTTGCGTGGTATATGGTGAGAGGTGAGCGGCCCCTATTTTTTCTCGCCGTCCAGGTTGCCGTTGCGCTGCTGATCATCGTCAAACACCACCAGAACATCCGCCGCCTGCTCACCGGCACGGAATCCCGCTTTGGAGCCAAAAAAACTGCATGAGCCGCATCGTTATCTTGGGTTCTGGGGCCTGGGGAACCGCTATCGCGCTGGCGCTGCATCGCCGCGGCGGACATGACGTTACGCTCTGGGCGCACAGTCCGGAGGCGGCACAAGAGATCATCGACGCCGGAGAGAACGCACAGTTTCTGCCCGGCTTTCCGATTCCTAAAGAGATTGCCGTTACCGGCGACGCCGCAGTTGTTTCGCAGGCCGAGATCGTCGTCTCCGCCATTCCGTCGGAGTTTCTGCGACCCACGCTCGTGCGGCTGCGCAAGCACCTGCACAACAGCCAGTTTGTGGTGAGCGCAACCAAGGGCATTGAAGATCGCAGCTTTCTGCGCATGACCGAGGTGATCTCAGCTACCTTTGAGCCGGCCGGGCTGCTGGTCTCGATCGGCGCACTCTCCGGCCCGAGCTTTGCGCAAGAGGTAGCACAGGGCCAACCCACGGCGATCACCGTAGCCTTCAGCGACGCGGACGTGGGCAGTTTCATCCAGCAGGAGTTTTCTTCAGAGTCGCTTCGTCTCTACACCTCGACGGACGTAATTGGCGTGGAGATGGGCGGCGCGCTTAAAAACGTGATCGCGATAGCTGCCGGCATCGCGGCCGGCGTGGATCTCGGCTACAACTCGGCGGCGGCGCTCATCACCCGCGGCATTGCAGAGATCACGCGGCTCGCTGTGGCCTGCGGCGGACGGCGTGAAACGCTCGCCGGCCTCTCCGGCATGGGCGACCTGGTGCTCACCTGTACCGGCTCTCTCAGCCGCAATCGCACAGTGGGCGAAGGACTCGGCCAAGGCCGCAAGCTGCCGGAGATTCTTGCCAGCCTGGGCGGCAAGGTGGCGGAGGGCGTTCTCACCACACGCGCCGCATTAGGCCTCGCACGCCGGCTCGACATCGAGATGCCCATCACCGAGCAGATGGAGCTGATCCTTGATGAAGGTAAAGATCCGCGCGACGCGATTCGCGACCTGATGCTGCGGCCAGGGAAAGAAGAGCACTAGGCCTCTCGGGCTGCCGCTTGGTCTGCGCTGCGGCCCGCCAACAAAACTGTCGCTGCGAACAGCATTGTATCGAAAATGTAGTTAAGTCCTTCAACGGCTAACGGGGAGTGAATCTCCGCGGCAAAGATCGCGCCATAGAAAAATACCGTGAGCAGCAGAAGCGTGATTCCGCAACCGGCGGCTGCGATCCGGATCGTGCGGCGGATCAGCAGACCCACACCTGCAAACAACAGAACGATTCCGATGAGATACGCGATCGCAACCGGGATCGGTATCCACGCCGGTGTGAGCTTCGCAAGCGGAACCCCGGGCACATTGTGCGGAAAGAGAAAGTGCTGCGTCGCGTAGAAGATCATCACCGCCGCGACAATGCCGCGGCCAATCCGAATCAGCGCACTGCTTGCGAAACTCGTGTTCGGCCACGCACTGCCGGCCAACACCATCGCCCCACCGGCGAAGGATGTTTCGCGCACCGTGAGTATCCAGAAGAAGCGGTCATGCGCTGCCGCCGGCACGTTGGGCAGGTCGAGGGTGATGACGAAGATGAGGAACAGCGTGGCCAGCAGCGCAGCCGACCAGCGCACTTGCCGCCAGGCGATGAAGCTGATGGCCGCAGCCAGCAGCGCCGCGCCTACGAGGTAGGTCCAGAACAACGGGCCCGGCAGCCACTTTGGCACGATCGACATGAGATCGCGCGCCGCAGTGAAGTGCTCCGCGGCAAAGACTGCGAGCGACGCAGCTTCAAAGATTGGCGCGAGTACCAGGATTTTGTCCACGCCGCAAGCAGCCTGCAATCGCGGCCGGACCAGGATGAATCCCGCAACCAGCGCGGCGATGCCGGCGCCCATCATTGCCCAAACCTCTACAGACATGGCTCGTCTCCTGCGATTAAGGATTCAAAGGAGGAGGTTCTTGCGAAGGAGCCACAGGATATCACGCACCCAGTGCGCCACTCAGCGTCAGGTTGCTCATGGACGACCGAAACTCAAGGCTGCCGCGACGCGGCGATGTCGCCGCGTTGCGGTGTGCCGCCGGCGCAGGTTCCTGAGGAGTTTGTCTCTTCCGCATCGGTAATGGTAAGGACGCAGACCTTCTGCTTCTGCAGCATGACCTGGTTGGTAGCAGGATCGGTAACTCCGGTGGAGACCATGCGAATGATTTGAAGCTGATCGCCATTCTTGATTCCGGCATTCGCGCCCTTGTTGATGAGAACACTGCCATTGACGATGCCGGCGACGAGAATGCCGCCCGTGGGCGCCGGAGCAGGCGCCTGCGCCAGCGTGGTTGTCAATTTTTCGGCAAGATCCTGTGAGATGGATTCGGTCGCCTTCGTCCACAGATCGTTCCAGGTGGACTGCAGCCCAGCGCCTGTGTTCTTCAGCACCGGCCATCTTTTGATCTCTGAAGCAACCGCCTCCTGCTTAAACGTGGACGACGGCTGGGTGAGAATCTCGCCGGTCTCCACATCGATGAGCCGCGCGTTGGCGTCAGCCTGCACGGTAGCGATGTCCTTGGTGGAAACGGGCGTGTTGTCCTGATGATTGCTCTGGATGCCGTTGGTGAAGTTCACCAGCACGATTTGCGACGCGCCCAGCAACTTGCCGATGCGCGCGGCCGTCTCAGTCGAGGACCGGTCGCTGTTCTGAAAGTTCTGGGTCTTGAGCAGCATGTCGATATCGGTCTGGGCGATCAGGGTAATGCCAGGTTTTCCGGCCAGCTTGCCGGTCAGCGCGACCGTCAAGCGGTTTTCTCCGAGCGCAAAGGCGGGTACAGACCGCTCAAGCGGACCATTCCCGGAGATCACCGCAATGCGCCTCGCGGGTTGGGCATGCAGCAACGAACCCAGCAAAAGTACGAGTGCAGAAGAGAATTTTGTGAGCCGCATACGCCCTCCAGGCGGACGAGATCGTAAGAACCTGTGTGGAGTGAGCTGTTCTTTGTTCAGTGGCCCGGAAGATTTTGAAGTAGAGCAGAATTATACCTTTGCGGGCCGGATGCAAAGCGATGGACGCATTAAAATGGCATGCAATCGTGCGGCGCAGATGAGGCTGAGGCTTTCATCCTGCAAAGCCAAAAAGCGGACTCGATTCCCAGGCCCCGCATCCCACCTAGAATGGTTCGCCCCTGCTTTCTCATTGTCGATAAGCAATATCCGGGCAGCATCTCCACGCGGAAACTCGTGATCGAGACGGCTTTGCTCAATGTGATCACCGCTTACAGTGCAAAGGAGGCAATTGCGACCCTGGAGCGCTTTTCCAATGTGGACGGCATTGTGATTGACACCGAAGTCTACGGCATGTCCTGCCGGCAGCTCATTAGTGAGCTACGCAAAATCCGCAGCGATATTCCGATTGTGACGGTTTCTCCCAGTGGGCATGACCGCTGTGACGGCGAGGAGCACCACGTCTCCTCGTATGATCCGCAGGATCTGCTCCAGCAGCTTGACGCAATCTGCTCTAAGGAGACACGCAAGGCCGCACAGGAGAACGATTTTCCTCCGGGATTGAAGGAGCCGGGAGCAGGCCCCAGCCAATAGACCCTGCCTAGCCGCCTGCAATGGCGCCGATGATCAGCAAGGGTTCGCGGCCTTGGACGACCGCTTCGGGCAACAGTGTGTCCGGCGCGTTGAGCGAAAGATCTTCTTCACAGGCAAAGTAGCGTAGAAACGGCCGCCGCACGCCCGTGTCATGATCGCGAATGGTGCCGCGCAGCATAGGATAGCGAACCTCCAGCGCGTCAAGTACGGCGCGCAGCGTGATGGGCTCGACGACTTCAAGCTGCAGCTCACCCTGCACCTGCGCGAGGTTGCGCAAGTGATAGGGGATCTGGACGCGAATGGTGGGCATGGCTGTTTCTCTGCGGAAATTATGGCGTAGGTTAGTAGCCCTCTCACACCTTCACGATAGAGTCTTGAAGAGTAAAGGACGAAATACAGATCCTTCGACTCGCTCTGCTCGCTCAGGATGACAGGCAAGAGGAATTCTTACTGTAACGTCTGCACCTCGACCGAGAGCACCGCCGGCAGATCGCGGACAATCGGAGCCCATGTGTCTCCGGAATTCGATGAGGCATAGACTTGGCCGCCGGTGGTGCCGAAATAAATGCCGCAATCGTCGAGCCGGTCGACAGCCATGGCGTCGCGCAACACGTTCACATAGCAGTCCTTCTCAGGTAATCCCTTGGTGAGTGGCTCCCACTCGTTGCCGCCGGAGCGGCTGCGGTAAACGCGCAGCTGACCGTCGATCGGAAAATGCTCGGAGTCGCTCTTGATCGGCACCACATAGAGCGTCTCAGGCTCGTGGGCGTGCACGTCGATCACAAAGCCAAAATCGGTGGGCAGGTTGCCGCTGACCTCGCGCCAATTGTCGCCCGCATCGTCAGACCGCATCACGTCCCAGTGTTTCTGCATGAAAAGAACATCTGGCCGGGAGGGATGCATGGCCACGTGATGCACACAGTGGCCCACTTCAGCCTCGGGACTGGGGATGTATTGCGAGTGCAGGCCCTTGTTAATCGGCTTCCAGGTCTGGCCGCCATCATCGGTGCGGAAGGCGCCAGCCGCAGAGATCGCAATGTAGATACGTTTAGGGTTCGTCGGATCGAGAAGAATGGTATGCAGCCCCATGCCGCCCGCGCCGGGCTGCCACTGCGGACCCGTGCCATGGCCGCGCAGAGCGGCCAGCTCATGCCAACTCTCGCCGCCGTCCGTGGACCGGAAGAGCGCGGCGTCTTCTACTCCGGCGTAGATGGTGTTGGCGTCGATAAGAGAGGGCTCAAAGTGCCAGACGCGCTTGAACTCCCAGGGATGTTGTGTGCCGTCATACCACTGGTGTGTCGTGAGCGGTTTGCCGGTTTCCGGAGAGACGTCGTAAGCGAACCGGTTGCTTGGTTTGGGCGGCCATGCCGGCGGACCTGCCTCTTCAGCAGCCACGCCGGGCTGGTACCAGGTTTTGCCGCCATCTTTGGAGGCCTGAACGAGCTGGCCGAACCATCCGCTTGTCTGCGAGACATAGATGCGGTCGGGGTCCACTGGCGAGCCCTTCATGTGATAGATCTCCCAGCCGGCGAAGAACGGGCCGCTCACCTGCCAATCGCGACGTTTGCCATCCGATGTAAGAACGAAAGCCCCTTTGCGGGTCCCAACCAGCACGCGCACACTGCTCATCCCAATGCTCCCATTACGTGGGCCACTCTTTAGACCGGAATCCAGTCAGCCCATACGAGGCGATTCTTACCGATTTCCCTTGCAAATTGCAAGCGATATTTGTTTCATTCGTGGAACCCGATCGCGGGGTCTAACTCATTTGTGGCATTCAACTTTCATGATGGTGGCCTATAATCCGTCTCATCCGTCACGGAAAAAGGATACTCCCCCATGCGTGAGGCCCTCCGCCGCTTCTTTCACCATGTCGCGTCTTGCAGGCACAATTTCTGCTCTTCACAAGCACGCTTGATTCTGTCGGGCGCGCTCCTTCTGTTTGTCGGCGCCCTCATGCATGCGCAGGCGCCGGTGCGCCTCACACATCCCATTGATCCCGCGCGCACGCAGGTGCTGCCCCAGCATCATCCGCTGTGGGCGAACGCGGCGAACGACGCAGGACGCCTGCCGGCGGACCAGGAACTCGGGCAGCTCACGCTCGTGCTGACACAGTCGGCTGAGCAAAAGCAGGCCTTTGACCAGTTGGTCGCCGACCAGCAGAATCCGGCATCGCCCACCTTTCATCAGTGGCTTACGCCCGCCGAGATTGGCGAGCGCTTCGGGCTCTCGGACGCGGATATCGACGTTCTGACCGGCTGGCTGCAATCGCAGGGTCTGCGCGTGGACTGGGTTGCGCCCAGCCGGCTGTTCATCGGCTTCAGCGGAACGGCAGCGAACGTGGAGCAGGCCTTCGGCGCCGAGATTCACGCCTACGCTGTGAATGGCGAGCAACGGTTCTCTGTCGCTTCCGAGCCGACGATTCCACAAGCAGTGGCTCCAGCGATCCAGGCGGTTCGCGGCCTGTACACGATCCAAGACAGACCGCTGCATCATCTGATGCCAGTCGAGTCGAGCAAACCGGAGGTGACGACAAGTGGCGGCGGTCACTACATTGGACCGGCCGACTTCAACACAATCTACGATGTGCCCGCTGGTTTGACGGGGGCAGGTCAGAAGATCGGCATCGTCGGCGAGGCGCGCACCAATTTTGCCGACTTTGATAATTTTCGGCTGCGCACAGGCGCGACGTTTGCCAACCCCACGGAGATCGTTCCGACGACGTTTGGAGGTGTCGACCCGGGTCCGGCTTGCACAGTGTCAGGTAGCACAACCGGCAATTGCGCATCCACTGGAAATCAGAGCGAGGCGACGCTTGATGTATTGCGAACGGGCAGCGTGGCCCCCGCGGCGAATCTGCTGCTGGTTGTCGCTAGTGCAGCAAGCGGCGGCGTTGCAGACGACGTGCAATATCTGGTGAACACGACACCCGTACCCGCAAACGTGATGTCGATCAGCTTTGGGTCCTGCGAGTCGGGAGCTGGTCAAGGCGCTGTGACTTTTTGGGACCATCTCTTTCAGCAGGCAGCTGCCGAAGGAATTTCGGTATTTGTCTCTTCCGGCGACTCGGGCGCCTCCGGCTGCGATGCCGCGTTTACAACTCCACCCGTGAGCCCTCAAGCCAACAGCCCGAACTCGATCTGCTCTTCAAGCTATGTCACGTGCGTGGGCGGTACGGAGTTCAACGATACCAGCAACCCTGCGACGTATTGGAACTCGACCAACGGAAGCGGTTTGCTCTCGGCGCTCAGCTACATCCCCGAAGGCGCATGGAATGAACCCGGAACCGCGGGTGCCACGCAGATCGCTGCGACAGGCGGCGGAGTGAGCGCATTTATCGCGACGCCTAGCTGGCAGACCGGAACCGGAGTGCCTTCTGCTCGCGCTGGTCGCTACACACCAGACGTCTCCTTTTCCGGAGCGTGCCACGATGGCTATTTCGCCTGCATGGCTGCGGCCGGCGCTAGCTGCACCGGCAGCCCATACCAGTTTTTGAGCTTCTGCGGAACCTCGGCCTCGGCACCCGGCATGGCCGGCGTGGCGGCGTTGCTGGACCAAAGGCTGGGCAGCGCGCAGGGCAATTTGAATCCGCAGATTTATCAGGAAGCGGCGAATGCGCCCGCGGCCTTCCACGACACTACGGTTGCGAGCAGCGGTGTGAGCTCATGCAGCGTGAATACACCCAGCATGTGCAACAACAGCGCCCCGGGGCCTTCCGCGCCGACAGGCGGGCAAGCTGGATTTCTGTTGACCACCGGCTATGACGAAGTCACGGGATTGGGTTCGCTCGACGTTGCGCAGTTTTTAAACAACTACGCCGCAGTTTCCGCATTCACGATTACTGGCACGAATGTGACGGTCGCGAGGGGCGCAACAACGGGCAATACTTCGACGATCACAGTCACACCTCTGGCAGGATTTACCGGCGCGGTTACGCTGACCGCCACCGTGACTTCAAGCCCGGCGGGCGCGCAAAATCCGCCGACGGTGAGCTTTGGATCAACCGGCACGGTGAACATCACCGGAACCAATCCCGGCACGGCGACGCTCACGATCTCGACGACTGCGGCACAGTCAGGAGCCCTGGAAAAACCGGCTTCTCCAATGATGCGTCGATACGGTGCAGGCGGAGCGGTTTTGGCATGCCTGCTTCTTTTGTGCGTCCCCGTGCGGAAACGGAACTGGCGCAGCCTGCTTGGCCTCGCAGTCCTGGCCGTAATGATGGCCGGTGTGCAGGCGTGCAGCAGCGGTCCAGGCGCCACCAGCACCGGAACAACCAAGGTTACGCCAACGGTCACGGTGACGCCGACTCCCGCGAGCATCACGACGGCGCAGTCATTGTCCGTCAAAGTCGCGGTGACGGGCGGCAGCACAACGCCAACCGGAACGATAAGCCTGGTGAGCGGAAACTACACCGCTCCATCGGCGACGCTCTCAAGCGGCAGCGCGACGATTACGATTCCGCCGAATACACTGTCGGCGGGCAACGATCCACTGAATGCTTCTTATGCACCGGATTCCGCCAGCGCGCCCACGTTCAATTACGGATCGGGCAGCGGCATCGTCATCGTGACATCGGCTGCCAGTTCGGGCACAACGCCGGGCAACTACACCATCACGATTACCGGAACATCGGGTTCGCTCATGGCGGCCAGCACCATCACTCTCACCGTACAATAGCTCGCCTCTGAAGCCGCGCAATCAGTATCCAGCTATTGCGCGGCAACAGAGAGCAGACGCACCGGCCCGAGCAGGCCGGATGGCAGTAGCGGCGAGTCTGCTTTATACGGCGTGAAATCGGCAAAGGTGTATTTCTTCAGTGACCAGGGCTGTTGATCGCCGATCAGGCGGTTGACCCAGAGATTCGCCACCTTGATCGTGATCCGATTCGCGCCTCGAACCAGAGCGCCCGCAAGATCAACCTTGAACGGCGTCTTCCAAAGAGTGCCCAGATCCTTGCCATTGACCTCGATCTCGGCTACTTCTTTTACGGTGCCAAGATCGAGCCACAGGTGCGCATCCGAATTGAATGCCGATGCAGGAACTTCGATGGTCTTCGAGTACGTCGCCGTTCCAGAGAAGTACTTGACGCCGAAGTCTGCGTTTTCGCTCCAGGAGGAGAGCCGGTCCAGATGAATGGACTCCGGCGCTCCTCTGCCAGGCTGAAATGCGACGGACCAGTTACGATTGAGCTGATCTTCGGTGCCTGGAACGGGCTTCTCTACAGGTTGGGTAACCTGCTGCGACGATGTGGAAGCGGGCTTACGAAAAACGACAAAGACCGTTCCATCGGGATCGAGATGAAGCGGGACAGTCGTGCGTCCACCGGCGATCTGGTACGAGGCTGGATGCGATGCACCGGTTGCAGCGTCCCACAGCTCAGGCGCTTTACCTTCAATGCGGAAGGTCGCGCTCAGGTCTTCGGCGCGATCGCTGCGATTGTCGACGAAATAGAGGTCGCCGTCTTCGAGCCTGCGGTGCAGAAACATGAGCTCTGCATTCGATTCTGATTTCGTCGCTTCGAAGTCCCGCGGAAGATTGAGATCGACGAGCACCTCATTCGCAGTCATGCCGGAGTAGACTCTTCCCTTTCCAACTTTGTGCGCGGCATGGCCCGGCTGCGCTTCTTTGCCCCATAGCTGATCGGCGACCAGATGAAACTGCTTTTCGTCGTCGGAAAAGCTCGGAGAATCGGTGGGCTTGTTGCCAACGATCACCGCGCCTTGCATGACCAGTTCTTTGATCTTCAGCAGCACGGGCAGCGTGACGCGTTGGCTGCGGCCGCCGAGATACAGAATGCGATAGCTCGTACCGCCGGGCGTGACGAGACGGCCATCTTTGAACGCGAGATGGTGGAGGATCACATCGCTGTTGACGAAGTCAAAGCCGTAGCCCTCGGGCGCATCATCCATTCCTTTCCAGCCGAAGACGGCCGTCAGCGGGCCTTCTTCTCCATAGAAATAGGCAACGTCGGCATAAAAATGGCCTTGCTGTAAAAGATAGGAGCTGCGCGCGAGATAGTCGACCCAGGGCTTGGCTTGTTCCGCCCATGTGTCATTGCGGTTGAACCAGAGGCCATAGGGGCCGAGCGTCATACCCGGAGCCATATCAGCCGCGGGCTGATGTGAGGACTCGTGAATCTCGAAGCGGTTCACGCCGAGAGCGAATTCGAGATCGGCCACTTTCTTGAGGCCGTTGGGCGAGAATGCCCAAGCCGGGCCGCGTGAGGTCATCGATTCAGCGCCGACAAGATTCTGCCCGTAGATGTGCGCGACGGAAGCTGCGCCGCGCAGATCGGCAACATAGGTCGTTTCCGGTCCAGGACTACCGGCCCAGGTCCACATCGCGCCCATTGGCACATCGGCATGACTGCGCATCTCCATATCATCACCGAGCGAGGGACGATGCATCTCCAGGGCCTCGCTGTAGTAGCTCATACCGTGGGCGTGCAGGTCATCGGCAATCGCGCCGTAGTGATTTTCGGCGAGGAGCTGGCCGATGGTGCGGCGGAAGTCCCAGAGAAAGCGATCGGTATCCGCAGTACTTTTGATGATGACGCCGGTGAGCGCGGGCAGCCACGGGCGCGGGTCATAGCCGCGCCGCTGCTCAAATTCTCTGAGCATGTTGTCGGTCCAGTTTTGCGGGCCGACTTCGATCGAATCCGTCAGCATGAATGAGATGCCGTCTTTGCCCATCTTGTCTGCGCCGACGGTATCGGCGTACATCTTGAGATAGCCGTCGACATAGTTCTTCACGTAGTCGCGATTGAATTTGTCGACTTCGAGACCGGTGGCTTCGGCGGGCGCAGGACCGTTTTCATGGCCGGTGAGCGAAGAGCCGATGCGCAGCACCATCCAGTTGCCGGCCGGCGGAGTCCAGTTGAGTGTGCCATCGGATTTCATCTTGCCGGTGAGATCGATGACATCACTTTGCGGAACGATTGAGGCGGGGGCGACTTTGGGGTCAGTAATAGACCAGAAGTCGCGGGCATTGGCAAAGCCGGCGCGTTTTTCGAATTGATTGACGCGCGCTCCACTCGCGAGCACGAGCTCGGTAATTCGATGAGCGTGGGTATGCACGTCAGGAGGCTGCGCGGGAAAGACTACGCGGAAATAGCGCGCGGTAACAGGATCGAACGCTGCGGTATTTTCAACCACGCTGCTGAAGGGAATGTCGGCAATTTTGCGAAAGGTCTGGCCGTCGTCGCTGGCTTCGAGACGCGGCGGAACCGCATCGTTGTCGTGATCGAAGACGCTGATCGCATCATCGAGGCTTGCCAGCGTCACGGCCTGAATGATCTGCGGATGACCGTAGTCGAACTGTACCCAACCTTCGGCGGGCAATTCAAGAGCGGCGGTATTGACGTCTCCATCGGAAAGCGCAGCAGCATTGGTCTCGCCGGCACTGGAGGTGATGCGTGGATTCAGTTCAGACTGCGATTCGTCGCCTTCAGGAATTTTGTATGCGATGACGGCCACGTCGGTGTAAAACTCTGGCGGCACAGTAGTCTTGCCATCGGGACCGCGACGGCCAGGCACGCGAAAGTTCTGGAAGGTTCCATCCACTTGCGGTGGATGCGACAATGTGCCGCTGAAGGGTTTGCCGCCTTCAACACGCGTCGCCGACCAGACCATCTTCTTCATGCCCTGTGCCGCAGGAACCCACGGTCCGCCCGTTTCGCTCCATCCTGGTGAACTCGCAACGGCTACTTCCATGCCGTAGCCGCGCGCGGTTGTGACGGCGTAGTCGAAGGCATGCTTCCATTCAGGCGTCATGTAGACGAGCCGCTGCGGCACAACCTGCGGCGTGTTGATGGCGCCTTCGAAGATGGTGACGCCGCCGACTCCGACGCGGTGCATCCAGTCAAGGTCGAGCTTGATGCCTGTTTCAGAGATGTTGCCATTCATCCAGTGCCACCAGACGCGGGGGCGTGCGCCGTTGGGTGGATTCTGAAATCCCTGCATCAATGGATCGTCAGAAGATGCGGCTTGTGCACAAAGACCCTGGCCAGCCACGGATGCAAGAAGAGCAAAGAGAACAAATTTCAATCGGCAACTCAGCATGAGACACATCCTGGATGTGGTTAAGTAGAGCCGAAGAAGATACGCGGATTTTTACTTTTTCGGCGCTACGGTGGCGCGCGTCGAGCCCGTCGTGATGCCGCCATCGACAAGCAGCGTCTGGCCGGTGACGTAGCGGCTGGCCTCGGAAGCAAGAAAGACGACGGCTCCATCCAGATCGTGCGGCTGGCCGGGGCGCTTCACCGGGATGCGTTCGATGAGATAGTCAACCCAGCCTTCGTCTTCATACATCACTTTGTTTTGCTCTGTACGAAACCAGCCGGGGGCAAGACAGTTTACGGTCACCCCGTGCTTACCCCAATCGTCAGCAAGGCTCATGGTCATCTGGCGCACGCCGCCGCGGCTTGCGCCGTACGGTGCAAGGCCGGCATAGCCAAAGACGCTGGTGACGGAGCCGATGTTGATGATGCGCCCGTACTGTTTCGGAATCATGCGGCGGGCAACGGCCTGGGCAACAAAAAACGTGCCGCGCAAATTCGTATCGAGTATCTGGTTCCAGTCAGACCATGTAACTTCCAGCGCAGGTTTGCGGATATTCATGCCCGCGTTGTTCACCAGGATGTGAATCTGCCCGAATGCAGCTTCGGCATCGGCAGCCATCTTCTCGATGCTTTCCTGATTGCGCACATCAAGTTCGAGCGAGAGAACGCGACGGCCGAGCGCTTTGATCTCGGCTTCGAAAGACGTGAGCGACTCTCGCGTGCGGCTGGTGAGCACAAGGTCTGCACCGGCACGCGCGAGCGCTTTGGCAAAGTACTGGCCAAGGCCACGGCTGGTGCCGGTGACAATGGCGGCCTGCCCGGTGAGATCGAAGAGGTTTTCGCTCATTGCATCCTCGGCGTGAGGATAATCTTCATCAGGTTCGGCTCGCGCGAGTGCAGCCGCTCAAACCAGCGCGGGCCTTCCTCCAGCGAGGCGACAGCCGTAATGAGTGGCTTAACCTGCATCTTTCCATTGCTGATAAGCTCGATGGCCTGCGGATATTCGCCCGAGGAAGCGCATGAGCCCTGCAGCCGGATCTGGCGCGAGACTACCTTCTGCAATGGCAGCGTTACTTCAGGCGTGATGTTGCCAATGAGAGAGACTGTGCCGCCTTTGCGCACGCAATCGATGGCTGAAGCGATGGTCTCGTTGCGTCCAACGGCTTCATAGACGATATCGACGCCGCGGCCGCCAGTGAGCTTTTGGATTTCTGCCAGCAACTCTGCGCCCGAGGCATGAAGCGTCTTCTCCGCACCCACCTGGTTGGCGAGTGCAAGACGGGTTGTATCCACATCGGAGATGAAGACCTGTCTGCAACCAGCGACATGCGCCGCCTGCAGAGTGAGAAGGCCGATCATGCCCGCGCCGATCACCAGCGCGGTCTCGCCGCCTTTCACTTCGGAGACCCGCACTCCATGCAGCGCGACAGAAACCGCTTCGAGCATGGCGGCTTCAGAAAATGCGATCGACTCCGGCAGATGGTAGACGATGCGTTGCGGAACCACAACGAATTCCGCAAAAGCGCCGTGACGGCGATAGTCGCCGCAGGAGACGCCGATGACCTGTCGGTTGTCGCAGAGATTGACGTCGCCCGCTGCGCAATACGTGCATTCACCGCAGTAGACCGTCGAGTCGAAGGTGACGCGATCGCCGGCCTTGAAGCCGCGCACATTGGAACCGACAGAGTCGATGGTTCCCGCAGCCTCATGGCCCATCACAATCGGCGGAATGCGGCGGCCGGTTGAGCCGTCGAAGCCGTGCACGTCACTACCGCAGATGCCGCACGCTTCCACGCGCACGAGAACCTCATCGGGACCGACAGCCGGAATGGGCATGTCGGCAATTTCGAGGTGGTTGTATTCAGAAAGAAGCAGAGATTTCATGATTGCAGGATTCCCTTGCTTAAATTCGCCTTCGATTGAGGCGCTGCGATTGAGATTCTTGGGTGCAAGCCTGATCTGTGAGATTACACATCGCAAAGATCGACGGCAGCACGGAGGCTTGTGAAGGGATCGCGCGTGGGCAAAAATTCATGCGCAACGTAGCCTTTGAAGCCCGTGTCCGCGATACCGCGCATCACTCCGTCCCATTGCACTTCCTGCGTATCGTCGAGTTCGTGCCGGCCGGGTACGCCGCCGGTGTGGAAGTGCGCGATCCACTGGATGTTTTCCTTGATGGTCGCGATGAGATCGCCTTCCATGATCTGCATGTGGTAGATATCGTAAAGCAATTTCACATTCGGCGAGTTGACTTCCTGCATTACGTGCACGCCCCAGGCGGTGTGGTCGCACATGTAGTCGTGGTGATTGACCTTGCTGTTGAGCAGTTCAACGCAGATGGTCACGCCATTATCTTCGGCGATCTTCTTCACGCGGTTGAGGCCGATGATCGAGTTGCGCGCCCCCTCGTCGTCGCTCATGCCGCGGCGATTGCCGGAGAAGGTGATCACGTTGGGAACGCCGGCCTTAGCGGCGAGCGGAATGTTGGTGCGGAAGGCCTGTTCGATGGCGGCATGATTCTCCACACGGTTGAGCGCATCGGGAATGGTGCCGGCATCTGCGTAGCCCATGCTGCAGACGAGTCCATACTTCTTGGGCACCTCGTATTCCTCGGGCTTCAGAAGGTCGATGCCCTTGAGCCCGATCTGCTGACCGTAAGCGCAGAGCTCGTCAAGAGATGAGTTTTTGTAGCACCAGCGGCAAACCGACTGCTGGATCCTGCCTTTTCGTGGGGTCACAGACGTTTCTCCCATGAGCTTGCCGGCTAACGGAGCCAGCGCAGTTGCGGCGAGACCTGACTTGAGAGCAGCACGACGGGTGAGATTTTTCGGTTGTGTAAACGATTCCTTTGGCATACGGAGGAATTCTACGCGGTCGCAGCGGGTAAGCGCACGAATGAATACGCTGTTTTTTCAGAGGATAGTTTTCGCGTAAGGTTGAAAACAGAAAAAATTAGAAGGTGAAGGCGAGGCCGCCGCGGATGCCGCGCTGGGCCTGGGCGAAGATCAGCAGCGAGCCGTCGTTCAGGAGATACGGGCGATAGCCTTCCGCAAGAAGATTGCGAATGTCGAGGAGCGCTTCCAGACCACCCGAACCGTCGCGGGTGAGATGAATGGGCTGGCGGAGATGGATGCTGAGGTAGGGCTCGGCAGCATCGGCCGAGTACGGTGCAATGGAGGTCACGGTGTCGTCGGCCTGCCAGCGATAGCTGGCGCGCCAGCGGGTACCGGAACCGTCGAGAGTTCCCGACAACGAGATCGAATAAGCCTGTGTCCGACGAGGACGCGTGGAGGCGACAATCTGGGCGAATCCGGCAGGATTGGACTGGACCGGCATTGTCAGAGCGCCGCCGCTCGCATAGGTAAAGCGAACATCGCTGTTCCGACGCACCGACCGCTCGACGGAAGCCTGCACTCCGGTGGTGGCAAACTCGGGTCCAGCGATGCGCAGCAGCCCGCTGGTTGGATCAAAGAGCGCGTTGGTCGCAACCGGGGCACCCACAGAATCTCCCGCAGTCATGCGGGCCATGGCTTCGAGAATGGGATCGCGGACAGTATCTGAATAGACCAGGACCGACATGCTGGCTTCGCCGGCACGCCTCTCGACGCCGATCTCCTGATGCATGCCGCGTTCGATCACCGGCTCGCCGTTCCGCTCGGCGATTCGCGGCAATTCCGTCTCTCCCAAACCTGCGTGCGAATCCGGCACCATGGTGGCCATCCGATAATGAACAGCCGTATTGCCGCTGCGCCAAGCGACGCTGGCAAATGGTAGCCCAATCATCGTCGTGCTCGGAGAGTGCCCGCCCATACGGGCAAGCATTTCGGTCGATCCGACCTCTGCCTCTATGGCCTCGCCGAGACGCATGGTCTCTTCTGTGCGGATCGCCGCTTCATCCACGCCCGCGCCGCCCGTGCTGTCGACCTCCTCCGGATGGACGGCCACCGCGGCGACCGATTCCACCGAGCCGGCAAAGCCGAGATCTTGACGGAAGCCGAGCATAGATTCCATGCCGGCGTCGGTATCGGGGGCAAAGTCGACGCGCGCCAGCAGCTCGCGACTGTCTGCCGGTGTGTCTTCCACGCTGGCAGTAAAGCGCTCGCCGCCCTCGCCAAAGGTTCCGGCTTGGCCACTCGCCATCAGGCGGGCCTTCAGCTTAGGAGAAGTACCGGGACCATCGGTGACGACCACCAGCGGGCCATCTTCAAGCCAGCGCAGCAAAGGACGATTCGCGGCGGACCGCAAGGTCCAGGCCCAATCGTCTTTTTGGGCGTCGCCGGTGCGCGGCTGGGCCGGAAGCCACTGCATCACTTCATACAGCGTATTGAGCGTGAGATTGACGACAGTGCCGCGGCGGATGCGGACATTTTCGCGAAGCGCGGGCAGAAATGATGTGCCCATCGCCTTGAGCGCATATTGGCCTGGAAGGAGCGAGGCGATGACAAATCGCCCATTGATGTCGGTGTAAACGCTGGTGACGACGGAGAGGTCAGGACGGAGGAGCTGAACTTCTGCACCGATCTGCGGCACTCCGGCGGAGTCGCACACCTTTCCGGAGACTGACGCCACCGCTCCGAAGGCCGGAGCGACACTGAGGGCGATCAGTACGGCGAAACCGGCGAGATGGGTGCCACGTATCATCTACAGATCTGTGACCCGGCGCGTCCTCCTGGCAGATAACCTGAGAAATCCAATCCGCGCTGCTTCCGAATCTCGTGTCCGGTGGCCAGTTCCGCGCGATGACTCTTATTCGACGACAAAAGGAGCCGATTGTGCAATCTCTTGTTTAGAAATTGCGTCATTTATTTTTACGGTCACCTTGTACTTGCCCGGGGTCAGACCTGCAATGGGCAGGGACTTCTCAACCGTCAACTGATCGCTGTGCGCCCCTAAATCTTTTGATTCCAGTTGTTTCTGCAAGATTACGGCACCCGTGCTGGCATCTGAAATCTCGTAGGTAACTGTCGCCGAGTTACTCTTCGTGTTTTCGTCGATGCCGAGGTTATAAACCTGCATCCAGAAGTTCAGGTCCTGGGTCTGGCTGCGGTTGAAAGTCACAGGCGTCGCCACGCCGGAGCTGACGCGCGGCCGAATGAACGTATTGCCGATGACGTAACTCCCCTCACCGATGTCCCGGGACGAAACCGGGTGCATCTCGTCGGCCAGGATGAGCGACGAAGTGCCAAGCTTTTCATCCTGGAAGGTCGGAACCTCAATGCCGCGGCCGTAGAGGCCCACGTGATCCGGGTTGTTCACGTCTTTGATAGCGATATCGAGCCGGTAGAGGCCGGGCTGCAGGGGAAGCGCCTTCCAGTAGACAGATTTGCGATCGAGCGATTTCTCGAGCAATTCAGCCGGCTGATCCACCTCGACCGTATCCTCGAAAGTCTGCACCGTCTTGTGCATGATGGTGGTGACCTTGCCGAGGATGTTGACGACGCCCTTGGAGACGCCGTCTTTGGTCACAAAGGTGATGTCGCGATTGCGGATCTGCAAGGTGATCGGCACCAGGTCGGTACTGTCCGTCACCTTGACAAAGTCGGTACGCACGTCAAACGGGAACGGAGGGCCCGTAAGGATTTTGTGCTCGGAGACGAAAGCTTCGAGGTCCTTGAACTTGACCGGCGGAGGTGCGAACAGCTTGGCCGCCAATTCGATGCGGTCAAACTCCTTGCCTTGCGCATAGTCGCCCATCGGGCCGCCGCCGAGATTCTCTATGCCATTGCCTTTGAACCGGTCGGTCTTGTCCTTGTGGTTCATCTCCTCGTATTCGGTGAGACCCGCGCCAGGGACGTGGAGCAGAGCGTCTTTTTCGCTGCGATCGATCGTGAAGTGATAGTCGCCGCACTGGCAGCTATCGACGAATTCGATGTCGACGTTTTCGCCGATGCCTTCGATGTATCGATAGTGCCAGACCTCAAAGGGGAAGGTGGTAGTGGACCCGCCGCCTTCTTCGGGAGTTCTTTCGTAGAGGCCGCCGGAGGGGTGCGAATCAATGTCATCCGGCTTGCCGAAGGCGATGTAGATATGGCCGCGATCGGTCTTCCAGCCTGGCTTGCCGGCGGCAAAATGCTCGTTGGCATAGGCGATGCGGCGGTAGTGCTCTTCGCGATATTCGTTTTCGGGCGAATCCGGATTGGGATTGCGGCGCTGCCAGAAGGCCTCGATAAAGGCGTCGCGCTCTTCGTCGTTACTCAGGCTCATGAAGGCTTTGCGCTCTTCATCGCTGATGATGTAGGGCACTTCGTCATTCAGCCAGGTCTTGTAGGTTCCCTTCAACTCCTGACGGAGCTCTTTCCGGGCCTTGTACGTCTCCTGGGGAGACCTTTGGCGCTTGAGGGGATCCTGTTCCTGGTCCTGTCCCTGGGTCTGGTCGCCTTGCGACTGATTTTGGCCGGATGCCGACGGGGCTGGGGCTGGGGGTTGTTTGGCGAAGAGAGAGGGAGCGGTGATCGAAACCAAGCCGCAGCCTAAAATTGACGCGAAAAGACGACGACCGGTAAAGCTCATGGCCTTGAAAAACTCCTGCGATCCCTTATTCTACGGTTCCCGGAAGGGCGCGAGCAAGGCTCCGTGCGTAGATGATGTCCTTTTGGACGCTTGAACCGCGCGAAGGTAACCGAAAGGGTAAGAGAAACGGTAAAATCGAGTGGAACGCCGCGTGGGAGGCGTTCGACCGCACGACGGGCTGCAGGTCGTTTGCAACCGCCGGTCTTCGGGATTCTGCCCGTCAGGCCGGAAGAAGCGGCCGCGGTATCTATACCAGTGTGAAAACTTTGGCATTCGCAACAGCGATCCGGAACCGCCGAGGCGAGGATTGCGTACACTGGAGTGAAGAGATCAGCACAAGACAAACGTTCCTATGAAAAAAATCATCCTGATAGCTCTTGGCGTGTTGGTGGCCGCTGGACTTGTGACGTTTATGGTCATCAAGCAACAGTCCGGCTACACCAAGGTGATGACGGCGCACGTGGTGCGTGAAAACCTGACCACGATTGTGAGCGGCACGGGCCAGATTAAGCCCAAGACGTATGTGAACGTGGGCGCCACGGCAATGGGCCGCGTGACGCACCTTTACGTGAAAGAGGGCGATCACGTGAAGAGGGGCGAGACGGTAGCCACCATCGAGAACGTGCAACAGGAGGCCACCGTAAACGGTCAGCAGGCCGCGATCGCTGCCGCGAAGACGGATATCGCTTCCTATGTTGCGGCGGAGAAGACGGCCGAGGCCAATTTGCAGCACGCGCAGGCCGACCTGGAGCAGAAGAAGCTCGATTGGGACCGCGCGCAGGCGCTCTACAAAGACGGCATCATGGCCAAGCAGGACTTTGATGCCAAGAAGGCCGCTTACGATCTGGATTTGGCTTCCGTAGCCCAGGCAGTGGCGGGCGTGAATCAGGCCAAGGCCAATACGGATTCGGCGCGCGGACACCTGCAAACCAGTGAGGCAACTCTGCGGGCGAACGAGGACATGCTGAACCGGACCATCGCTGTCGCTCCCTTTGACGGCATCGTAACCAATGAACCGGTACGCGAGGGCGAGACAGTTGTGGAAGGCATTCAGAATACCGAGGGCTCCACGCTGATGACACTGGCGGACATGAGTGTGGTGACGGCCGAGGTGAAGGTGGACGAAACCGATATCGTCAACATCCAGTTGGGCCAGCCTGCCGATGTGACCATCGACGCGCTGCCGGGCAAGGTCTTCAAGGGCACAGTGACGCTGGTGGGCGATCAGGCGCTGCTGCGTTCGACCGGCATCGCTACATCGCAATCAACCACAGGGACCGAAGAGGCGAAGGACTTCAAAGTTGTCGTCACGCTGACGAGCCCTTCAGACGAACTGAGGCCAGGGCTTTCCTGTACGGCAAAGGTTACGACGGCGCATAAAGGAAATGTGCTCTCGCTGCCTATTCAGGCATTGACGATGCATGATCCGGCGAGCGACAACAAGAAAACAAAGAGCAGCAGCGATGTTCAGGCTGCATCCACAGGCGGAGGCGAAGGAGCCAAGACGAACGAAGTGCAAGGCGTGTTCGTCGTCGACAAGGATCCCAAAGGCAGGCTCCGTGCGAAGTTCGTTCCGGTCACCACGGGCATCACGGGAGCAACCGATATCGAAGTGCTCTCGGGTCTGAGCGAGGGACAGGAGATCGTTACCGGCCCCTATAAGACCTTGCGTGTGCTGAAGGGCGGATCGCTGCTGAAGCGCGACACTACGCCTGCGGTGATCTCGACGACGGGTAACAGCAGTTCCTAGCTTGGGTTCGTCTAACAACCAGCATTGAAGAAGGCTGATCCATCAAGTTTGTGAGCCGCAGTGAACGCGGTCGGCCCAGGCCCGGAGTGATGGGGCAACTATATGGATCGATTATGAGGATGAGATTCGGATGGCTTTGAACAGCATCATCACCGAGAACTCTGCGCAGGCCGCTACGGTGCCTAGTAGCGACGTGATCGTAGTTGAAGATCTCTGGCGCACCTACGACATGGGTTCCGAACAGCAGGTGCATGCGCTGCGGGGCGTTTCACTGCGCATCCGCCACAACGAATACGTAGCGATCATGGGACCCTCGGGTTCGGGCAAATCGACGCTGATGAATCTGATCGGCTGCCTCGACACGCCTTCGAAGGGCCGTTACTGGCTCAATGGACAGCTGGTGAGCGACCTCGACGACGACCAGCTGGCGCGCATTCGCAATAAAGAGATCGGCTTCGTCTTCCAGACCTTCAATCTGCTGGCCCGCGCCACGTCGCTGCATAACGTAGAGCTGCCGCTGATCTACAACGGCACTCCGGCGGCGGCACGCATCGAGCGCGCGAAGGAAGCGCTGACGAACGTAGGGCTGGAATCGCGCATGATGCATAAGCCGAACGAGCTTTCGGGTGGCCAGCGGCAACGCGTGGCGATTGCACGCGCGCTGGTGAATAGCCCATCGATCATTCTGGCGGACGAACCCACAGGAAACCTCGACTCGAAGACCGGCAATGAGATCATGGCGCTCTTCGATCAGCTTCACGCAAAGGGCAACACAATTGTGCTGGTGACGCACGAGCCGGACATCGCCGAGTTTGCGCATCGCGTGGTGCACATCCGCGACGGACAAATCTTCTCCGACGAGCCGTCGAAGCGGTTCCGCAAGTAGCCGCGAGACAACCGCAGATCCTTCGACTTGTCGTCCGCCGCGGCGGACGAGTTGCTCAGGAGGACAATTATTGAATCAGCGTGAGCTGAACTCCACCAGATCCATTCCTAATTTGTAGGTCTCGCCATGGGCAAGTAAGTCTTCCCATGTCACCTCTCGGTGCTGGTAACCAGCCATGCGGCCCAGCATGCAGCTCAACGCGGTCTGAACGCCGGCAGCGATCTGGTTATGCGTGGGACCGGAGACAATGCTGTCGATAAAAGTCCGTTCCTTGTCACGATCGGCGAAGGCAAGATTGTCTGAGAAGGCGCCGTTGGCTGCGAACTTACCTTGAGCGGCAGAGGTGTTCATCGACTCCGTCCATGCCCACGGTTGCGCGCCAACGATCTGCACCGGACCCGAGTAAGGAATAGTTGCGGCGCCGTCTGCTCCGAAAAGCCGAAGGCCCGCTTCGAAGAGTCCGTAGCTGCCGAATTGCGTCGAAGAAAAGGAAACCCGCACGTCGTTGGGATAAGTGAACTCGACCTGGTAGTTGTCCCAGCAGTCGCCGGCGTGAGTGAGGACGTTGCGGCCGCCCGTAGCGACAGCTTTGAGCGGATGCGCGCCGAGAAGCCAGTTGCACAGGTCGATGATGTGAATGTTCTGCTCGACGAGGATGTCGCCGGAGAGTGCGCGGTCCCAGAGCCAGTTGCGCAGACGGTGCTCGTCCGGCGAGGCGCCGGCGGCAACCTTCTCGACTGATGCAGGAGCGAAGTAATACGCGGTAATGGCGCCGACTTTTCCGAGTGCACCCGCATGAATTTTTTCGGCGATGGCAGCAATGGGCGGAGCGCTGCGGCATTGGAAGCCGACGTCGACACTCTGCGTAGGCTTGACGCGCTTTGCAATTTCGAGAGCCTTGTGCGCCTGCGCAGTATCGATGCCCACAGGTTTTTCGCAATAGACGTGTTTGCCCGCCGCAACAGCTGCCTCAAGATGCTGCACATGAAAGAACGGCGGCGTGGAGATCTGGATCAGATCAACGCCCGAAGAGCCGGCGAGCTGTTCGTACGCGTGCGCGCCGTGAAAGAGCAGTTTGTCGTCGATAGGTGAGTGGCCGAGAGCTGCGTTCACCTGATTGAAATGAGCCTGGCCAGCTTCAAGCTGATCGTGAAAGAGGTCGGCCAGCGCGACGACCTGAGCCGTCGTGTTTTGCGCGAAGGACGTAGCAACGTGTGTGCCACGATTGCCGCAGCCGAGCAGCCCAAGACGAACAGCAGAGTTGGCGTCGTAGCCAAAGGCTGTGTGCGGCTTCAAGATGAGCAATCCGGATGCAGCGCCGGTTGCTGCATGTAAGAACTCACGACGGTTCATGACGGCCTTTCTTCCGTGCTGGAGATTGGAACGGGGGGCTTCATCGATAGAGAACGATCACGGCTCCGCGCGCAGCGCTCAGGTGAGGATCTCGTGCAGAACGCGTTCGAGATACTTCTTTTCCTGCTTTACGTCTTCGATCTGCTGCGGGCCGGAGGTCTCACGCTCAATTGTCACCGCACCCGAGTAGCCGAGATGGCGCAGCTTGGTGAAGACCTGATGGAAATCGACGAGGCCGGTGCCGATCAGCACCTCCTGGCCAAGCTTGTCCGGATCGGTGGGCCAGCGGCCGTCCTTGGCATGAATGCTGCGAACATGCGGACCGAGAATGTCGACCGCATCAACAGGGTTTGCCTTCCCGTAAAGAATCAAATTGGCCGTGTCGAGACCGACGGCCAGATTGGGCATATTCACATCGCGGATCATGCGAGACATGGTCGTCGGCGTCTCCTGGCCGGTTTCCATCAGGAAATATTGTCCATTTGCGTGGCAATGCTGCGCGACGGTGCGGATCGCTTCCACTGCACCCGGATAGAGCGGGTCGGCCGGATCCTCAGGAATGAACCCGCAGTGGGTTTGCACCTGGGGGACTCCGAGGAGCTTGGCGAAATCCGATGCCTGGCGTAGCGCATCGATGCGTGCCTCACGTGTCCCAGGAGGCACCAGACCTATCGTGGAGGGGCCATGGAGAAAGTCCCATATCAACGGCTGAGGCCCCACAACCTCCACGGTTGTTGCAACAAGCTCGAACTTATTCAGTAAGTCGCCTAACTGATGACCTAAGTCAGGGGTGAAATGGTTGAGATAGCCATCGAGCGAGAGAAAGCAGTTTGAAAATCCCAGCTCGTGCACACGTCCGATGCGCTCCTCCGGATTGGAGAAGGGAGCGATCAGAAGGCCTAAGTCCATGGGTTTTACGGGCGTTGGAGGTGGATCGGCGGAGGCCGCGACAGGAGACAAGCTGGCAGCCAGAGCTGCGGCAGAGGCCTTCCCGATGAACTCTCTTCTATGCATGACGAATCCTCGCCTGATTGTCGAACTTAAGCCGCACGCTTGGCAAACGTGTGCAGACACTAACTCAAAAATTACTGAATCGATTCACCTAGGATAACTCCCGGCGAGGTCTTAAATTTTTTGCGAGCTTTTACTTTGGTCAGCTTGACAAGGCATCGGATTGGGGTGAAGATCAGGGCAGAAACGTGGAAAAGACGTGACGCAATGAGGAAAAGCGTTCGTCAATCCTGGGCTTGGTTTTCAATCCCGATCTGCCCGATCTGATCGATAGCCCAGTTGAAAAAAAGAAAATTTCCGCAGGCGTGGGCATCTTGGATGTAAGAGCGAGCATCTGATTTAGCTGTCAACAGCGCAAATCGGGTCATGACGCGAGTCGCAACGCTTCGCAGCTTGGCTGGCAATCTGTCCCGTTTGGGGAAACGATCGGCCGATTCGGATAGATTTCACCGCCTGGTTACGTGATCAGTATTAAGGTTCTTGTAACGGCACCTGTTTCGACGGGGTGGCAACGTTTTTCTCTCTCAAATGGAAGAAATGCTTTAACAAGCCACGATAAGAAGCGCTTCTTCTCACGAATTTATTGCTGTACGGGCCCTTGAAGCTTGTTGGTTTCTTGTCTCTTTGCCCCGTGCGTTTTCGAAGTTGATTTTTGAGAACGCAACTGTGGTTTTTTCCAGATCGAAAAAATCCACCTTGCCTGACGCCGAAGTACCGCGGCGCTGGAGTGTTATTCCAGCAAAGAAGGTCGCCTTGGCTGAGCATTGTTGATCAAAAATGTGGCGTCTTTAATGGAGGAAAGTCATGGTGGTGAAGTCTCAGTGCAATGGACATCGAATTACGGGGTTGTATGTTGGCGTGAATAACGTCCGGCGGTATTTTCCCCGGCATATCGAAGCAATCGATCTACAACTGGATCATTTGCGCATTCAATGCGGCCTGACACCGCACTTCTGGAAAGGGCAACCGGAGATTCATGATCCCCGGTTATGCGATTGGCTGGAGTTGAAGCAGTCTCAGGGGAAAGGGTGCAGGTCATCGATGCCACTGGCGATGATTCCCTCGGGGGAGAACTCCTTCATTCTGGGACCGGCCGATAAGAACGGGCACGCCCGCGCGCCGAGAACAGTCAGCAGCAACAGAACGAGAAACGTATTGACAGACTCGCCGCTCCCGAATTGAGAGTGACGGATTCCAAGGATTTCTACGATAGCCGCTGGTTGGCGGCAAAGGAGCTGGAGATGAAGACGAGCGATGCGAGGCAAGACTTGGAAGTACGCGCCGCAGCAGCACTGAAGGCGGCGCTTGCCGAGGTATCGACGATCAAGGTGCAGGAGATCCGCAAAGGATCTCCGGATGTGGACCATGATCGGAGCTTTATGGCGTACGTCGACGTATTTGGACACCGTCACACGCTGGCATGTGGAGTGCAAACAGACGGCCAGCCCGGCCACGTGCGGACAGCGCTGGAGGGGTTGCGCAATGAGGCTTCGCGGTGCTCGGATGACGCGATGCCGGTGATCATTGCCCCATATCTCTCACCCGAGGCCCAGCAGTTATGTAAAGAGAACAAGGCCGGCTATGTCGACCTGGAGGGCAATGCGCGGCTCGCCTTGGGCGAGGTGTTCATTGTGAAGCGCACGCTGCCGCGACGGGAACATCACCGCTCGGCAACTGCGGCTTGGCCCCTGGGCCGCGGTACATCGGACAAGTTTCCTGTAGCTGCCTCGACCACTCGTCCCGCCTCTCTTCGCCACGCCGAAGCCTGACCCCTCCCTCTTCAAAGCAGGCGGCCTACTTCCTTTGGGAACCGTAGGCCGCCGAAATCTCCTTGACAAATTTCCAGCTTCAGCTCACGATGCAAGGACATTCGTGTCTTGAATAGCTCTAACCTGGCGATGATGGGTAAGTTTGTCTCTTAATGCACCCTATATAACTGGGATGTTACGGACAGGCGTACCTATCTGATTCGGCCCGAGTTGCGTGTCCTTGTTGACGATGTTGACTGTGGATTGAGTTTACCGATACGGCGTTTTGAAAAATCGTGTGCAGCGGTTCCCGAACTGGTCTATCCGGCATCTAGACAAAACGGAGATGAGCCATGGTGGTGAGAACGCAGTGCGACGGGCGGGAAGTGATCGGACTCAACGTGGGAACACGGAATGCCCGACGCAAATTCCCCAGAGATGTAAAGGATATCGAGCTCGTACTGGGCCATCTGCATATTCATTGCGAGCTGACGCCGGAATTCTGGCAGGGTAAGCCGGAGATTCGTGATCCCCGGCTAGGAAACTGGCTGGAGTCGAAGATCTTTCATGGCAGGCCGCGCCGCACGCCGGTTCCGCTGGCGATGTTGCCCGCGGGCAAGAACGCATTCCGCCTGCAAACGATCAAGCTGCCACCTGTCTCTGGCAACGGATCGAAACACATCGGTAGAAAGACGTCCGCGGTGAACGGTTCAACGCGGAGCGCAGCTCAATCTGCGGCGCGGTGACTTAGCAGGAACACCGGAAACAGATTTGAAATTCAGATTTCATCCCTCAGATTTCCAGGATGACCGGCATGATCATCGGCCGGCGGCCCGTCGATTTCTGGATGATCCGCTTCAATTCCACGCGAACTTTTTCATTCACCACGCCGTAATCGCTCTTTTGCTCGTCGCTGAGACTGTCTAGCGTTTTGAGGACGGTTTCGCGGGCCTGATCTGTAATATCGGCGCCGCCAAAACCGCGCATGATGACTTCAGGCGGGCGCTCCACCTTACCGGTACGCTTGTTGATCGCGAGCACGGCGAGCACTACGCCATCCTCCGACAAGATGCGCCGATCGCGAATCACAAGATCTTCGACCACATCGATCGATGAACCGGAGTCGATGAGGATACGGCCCGCCGTCACCTTGTCGCGTTTGCGGGCGTCATCTTTGTCCAGTTCCAGCACGTCGCCGTCTTCGATCACGATGGCGTGCTCCACGGCGCCGGTTTCCATGGCGATCTTGGCGTGGCGGCGCAGGAAACGATAGTCGCCGTGGACGGGGATAAAGAACTTGGGACGCACCAGATTGATGAGCAGACGCAGCTCATCCTGGCTGCCGTGTCCGCTGACATGGATGAGGCCGCTCGCGCCGTCGTCGCAGATCACATCTGCCTCGCGGCGGTTGAGGTGATCGATCACCCGATGAATATTCTTTTCGTTTCCAGGAATGATTCTGGAGCTGAGAACCACGGTATCGCCTGCATCGATGCGGGCGTGCTTGTGATTGTCGACGGCAGCGCGGCTAAGCGCACTCATTGGTTCGCCCTGCGTACCACTGATGAGAATCATCAACTGCTCGGGGGGATAGTCGCGCAACTGGCCGGGATTGATGACGAGTCCAGGCGGAATATCGATATACCCGAGGTCTTGCGCGATTTCTGTGCTGTCGACCATCGAACGGCCCAACACGGCTACTTTGCGGCCATGTTGCCGGGCCAGATCGAGTGCGATGCGGATGCGGTAGATGGATGAAGAGAAGCAGCTGAAGAAGAGCTTCTTTCTGGTGCGCGCGAAAACCTCATCGAGCCGCGGAATCACTGCGCGCTCGCTGGGTGTATAGCCGGAACGCTCGACGTTCGTCGAGTCCTGGAGCAGGGCAAGCACGCCACGCCGGCCGTACTCGGCGAAGGTGTGCATGTCAAAGGCGCGGTCATCGAGCGGGGTGAGATCGATCTTGAAATCGCCGGTGTGAATGATGACGCCTGCCGGCGTGTCGATCGCCAGGGCCACGCAGTCGACCAGCGAGTGCGTTACACGGATCGGCTCGACGGTGAACGGGCCGATGGTGAACTTTTCCTTGGGCGCGATCTCGATGAGCTCAGTTTCGTCGAGCATCTGATGCTCTTCGAGTTTGCCCTCGACATAAGCAAGCGTGAACTCCGTTGCGTAGACGGGAACCTTCAGTTCGCTGAGAATCCAGGGCAGTCCGCCGATGTGGTCCTCATGGCCGTGGGTGAGCAGAATCGCCCGGACATGCTGCTTATTTTCAATCAGGTAAGAGATATCGGGCACAACAATGTCGACGCCCAGCAGTTCCGTCTCCGGGAACATGAGGCCGGCATCGATCACGATGATGTCATCTTCCCAACGAACGGCGAGGCAGTTCATGCCAAATTCGCCGAGGCCGCCAAGGGGGATAATTTGCAGCTTCTTGTCTAGCATCAGTCATTTTGATGCTATCACCGGCGGGTATGCAGGCTGTGCATGAATGTCCCACAGCCTGCATACCCCCCATTTGCAGGGTTACTGCGATGATTTAGCGTAGTCGACCCGAACCGCGAGTATCTGATAGGGACGGATCGGGATCGTAACATGGCCGCCATTGACGGGTAACGGCGACCCTTCAGGCTGCTCGAGCAGGTTGGTTTCTACGGCTCCTGTGGCGCCTGCCGGCGCGGTAAGCTCCACGCTTGCGCTTTTGCCTGCCCACTCATACATGTGGAATATGAGCGCATCACTATCTTCGGCTTTTTTCATTGCGGTCATCACCACGTCTTCAGGGCTGACGGCTGCAAAGGAGTGCTCCGCCGGCAGCGAGCCGGCGTGCGGCTCAACCTGCATTGCCCGCAATTTGATATTGAACTCGAAGCCGTGACGGACTGTCATAGCCTGCTTCCAGTCACCCGCATGCGGATAGAGCGCATAGCTGAAACGCTGATGGCCGCGATCGGCGTCAGGATCAGGTGACGTGGGCGAGCGCAACAGGCTGAGCCGCAGCAGATTGCCGACGGCGTCATAGCCGAATTTCGAGTCGTTGAGGAGGCTGACGCCGTGCTGCCCATCGCCTTCATCGGCCCAGCGCAAGGCAGGCACCTCAAAACGCGCCTTTTCAAAGCTGTTATTGCGCGTGGTGGGACGCTCGATGGAGCCGAAGGGAATTTCGTACGTGGCGACCGGAGCAGTCGCGGCGAGCGCAATTGCGGACTTCAGCAGGATGTGCGTCTCACGCCAGTCGATGTTGTTGACAACTTGCGCCTCGTCGCCTCCGGCGTAAAGAACGATGTCCTGGACGAATTTTGAACTTTGCCAGGTGCGTGTAACACGAACGACGCCTCGCATGGGACCGCTTTCAACGACCTGCACCGAATCAGCCTGCGTGATGTTCACAGGAGGCTGATCGAGCGTGCCGGGATCGATGTTCCATGCGTCGTAACGCGTCGGCGTGTCTTTAAAGGCCTGGAGTTCATTGCCGCAAGAGCCCGCCGCGAGCGACTCAAAGCTCGTCTTTTTGTCGAAGAGACTCGTAATGCAGCCCGTCTTTGGATCCACCGCGACGCGCAGATTCGCGTTTTCGAGAGTCGTTCCGGTCACTTTCAGATCGCTGGCGAAGGCGCGCTTGCCGGGAACAACGTGCAGCACCGCATAGCCGATGGAAGGAATATCGCGGGCGGCGACGAGCAGATGAAACGTGTTCGTCTTCGCATCTTTCGAGAGCGTCTCGGAAGGAAGAACCGCGCCATGTACATCCAGAACAGAGACGTCCTGCGTCACGCCAGGCATCTGCACCGTGACTTCGACACGGCCGGAGCGCTGCCATCCCAGCGGATTGAAGACAAGAACAGGCACACCCGTCGCAACTTTGGTGTCGACGCGAGAGGCCAGCGTGTTCAGCGCCTTGTGCGAGATTTCGCTGGTCTCCCAGCGCACGTCGTCGAAATCCTTCTGCGCGTCCCGGTAGATGACGGCGATGCCGGAGCCGGCGGCAAGATCATGAAAGCCGTTGAAGGTGATCTTCTTCCATGCGTCGGTAAGTTCGGCGCCCGGATAAGCATCCCCATCGAGCCATGCGAGAGACGCATATTTTTCCGCGTTCAGCGCCCACTCCGGACCCTCGCGCAGATTGCGCTTCATTGCGGCCTGGGTGGTGAAGACCCCGCGGTGATACTCGAGATACAGTTCGTCATTCCAAGTAGGAATCGAGATCTCGCCTTCGGGCGGCGCAGATGGATACTGGTAGCCTTCCGCGATGGTCTTGTAATTCCATGTCTTCGAATCGGGAGCGATTTGCTTCTCAACGGAGGAAAGATATGGATAGGCTGTGCCGAACTCCATCTTGGGTGCGATCTTGCCGGGCTGCATCCAATGCGTGCCCTGGTCGAGCATGTCACGCGTGGGGCCGCCACCATGATCGCCGACGCCGTAGAGATCCATCATCGTGGTCATGCCGGGAGCGAAGGTGCGCGCCTGCGCCAGATCGGCCGACAGCCTTACCGGATTGAGGATGCGATTGCCGTAGCCGCGCGGGAAATAGGTGAGTACCTTGCTGCCGTCGGGCGACTGCCACCAGAAGAGCTTGAGCGGAAGCTGATTGGTATCGTTCCAGCTCATCTTCTGGGTCACGAAGTAATCGATGCCCGATTTTTTGTAGATCTGCGGGAGCTGCCAGTTGTAGCCGAAGGAATCAGGATTCCAGCCGATCTTTACGTCGACGCCGTAATGCTGCTGAAACCAGCGTTTACCGATGAGAATGGAGCGCGCGGTGGATTCGCCATCAGGAATGTTCAGGTCTGGCTCAACCCACATGCCGCCGACAACTTCCCAACGGCCTTCCTGGATGCGTTTCTTGATTGCATCATTCATCTCCGGATATTTATCGGCGATCCAGTCATCGTAGGCCGCGGCCGACTGCGTGTAGGTGTAGTCCGGATATTCGTTCATCAATTGCAGCGCGGTGCCGAAGGTGCGCTTTACAACGTCGACGGTCTCCGTCCATGGCCACAGCCACGCGGCATCGATATGCGAGTTGCCGGTAAGGTGCATCGTGGCCTGTTGCAGAAGAGGCTTCAGCGCTTCCAGCGCGGATTCCGATTGCTTCAACGAAGCATCGAACTGGTTCTGATCTCCCGCGTCAAGGGCTTTGAGGTCCACCTGCTCGATAGCCTTGGCGAGGGTGGCCTCATCGGCCGAAGCATTTTTCGAGAGGCTCGGCACCAGAAACGCGGCAGACACAAATTCGTCGTGCATATCCATCGGGTTTGGCCGGTTCGGTGCAAAGTCGATGGACTCCATTGCGCCCTGAAACTGCTTGCTGCCGGTCGAGGCGAGGAGCTTGACGGCAATGACGATTCGGTCACCCGGCTTGGCGTGATCGAATAGTTCGATCTTCTCGAGGCCCTCGCCCATCGCTACGCGGCGGCCGGCGAGATATACGATCTCATTCACCGCATCGCGACCTGTGGTTCGCGATTGAAAGGCGAACCATATCTTCGCGTCGGTGAGATCGTACCCGTGAAGGTCTTTAGGAATCTCGAGATGTTGCCGGAACCACACAGCGCCGCTCGGATACTGGCTGCCGGCTGTCGCAACGGGCCATGCCGAATCGTCGAGATCGGGACTCTCGCCGTGGGTGAGATCGCCTGGATGAACGCGCCACTCACCGGCTGGGAGCTGGTTCAATTGTCCAAGCCGCTCGATGACCTGCTGCGCTGGCTCGGGCAGCGTATTCATTGCCGCATGAAGCTGCTCGGTGGTTTGCGCCCATGCTGCGCTGCCCATGAAAGAGACTAGTATCGCGAGAATCCGAATCTGCTTCATCAATTGCTGGTCCTTTTCATCTCGTGCCAATTCTAACTGCTCAAGCTCCACTTTTTGCTCGCGGTGCTCTCTCTCTTCTTTTCGAAAATTTCTTGCAAGTGACCGGTCTCATGACTACCGAGATTTTGATTCAGACGGCGGCAGTTCGTGCGTGGCCCATTGCACCGGAGCGCTGCCCATCATCAACACAAGCCGGCCACCTGCAACGATCTCACGATGGCGCAGCCAGGCACGATGAATCGGCTTGCCATTGAGAGTAGCGGAAGTCACGTAGATATTTGCGGCTGAAAGATTGCGCGCCTCGATCATGAAGTTCTTACCGCCGGCGAAATGAAGCGTAGTCTGCGGATAGGCCGGGCTGCCGATGAGATACACGTTCTGACCAGCGTTGGGAAAGATACCGATTTGCCCGAACGCATACCAGGAGGACATGGCGCCTGAATCATCATTGCCAGGCAGGCCGCTCATTCCCGCATGGTAGCTCTTGGCAATGATCGCACGGACGTGCTCATCAGTCTTATCAGGACGGCCGGCCCAGATATAGAGATAAGGCGCGAGAAATCCTGGCTCGTTGCCGACATCATAACGGCCGGGCACGTCGAAGAATGCATCAAGCCTACGGACAAAGGTCTCCGGGCCGCCCATCGTCTGTACGAGCGAAGCCACATCTTGCGGAACGAAGAAAGAGTATGTCCAGGAGTTGCCCTCGTAGAAGGTGTTGCCACCCCACGTGCACACATCCATGGCAGTGAATGGAGTGAGCCAGCTTCCGTCACGATGGCGAGGATGAATGAAGCCGGTGAATTCGTCGTCCGTGAAGTTGGCGTCCCAGAGATTCTTCCAGTTCGCAGAACGGGCTCGATATTTGTTGTAACTAGCTGTGTCGCCCAGCCCCTCGGCCAGCAAGGCGATCTCATAGTCGTTGGCGGCGTACTCCATGTCGACAGAGCCGGCGCGGTCAGAGCCTTCAACGGAGACATAGCCAAGATTGTGCCAATCATCGAGACCGCCGCGCCCTTCCTTGTAGTGGTCGGCAGGCGAGACTTCAGCGTCGTGAATCTCGGCGACGAGCGCGGTGTGCCAGTCGATGCCTTTCAAACCTTTAACGAATGCATCGGTGAGAAGAAACTCGGCGTTGCTGCCGCCTTGCGTTCGGCCGTTGTAGTTGCCGCTGCGCGCATCGGGTAGCGAACCCTCATGGCGATAGAGATCAACGAGTGCGCGGACGATCTGGGTTTCGCGTTCAGGCGCGATGAGGGTGAGCAGCGGACCCGAGGTGCGAAAGGTATCCCAGATAGCGTAATAGTCATCGTAATAAGGCTCGCTCGAATTCCACAACGGATTCTCGCCGGTGCGGTCTGTAGGCATCAGCATCGCATGATAGAGCGCCGTGTAGAAAAGCTGCGCCTCTTGCGGTGTCTCTCCCTTCAGCTCGATTTTGCTCAACACCTTGTTCCATACGGTGACAGCATCCGCATGCACGGCCTCGAAGTCAAAGCCTGGAATTTCCGCAAGCAGATTTTTGCGGGCCTGCTCCACACTGAGAAACGAGATGGCGATCTTCATCAGCACAGGACGGCCGCCGCTTGCGTGAAAGGAGAGCCAGGCGCCTGCATTCGACGCCGCGTTTGCGTGGACACTGTTGCTGCCATTTTGAAGCTGATCATTAAGCCACGTGCCTGAAGAGACGGCGGGCGTATTTGTGACGGCGTAGAAGTAGACGGTGTACGGCGTGGGTTGCTTGTTCCATCCCCCGACAACACTGGTGGATCCGGAAATTTCTGTCGGCGAGAGGATGTGCACTTCCGCGGCGCTGAGCGATTGGGATTCTCCCTGGCGCGCGCCGGAGAGCAGACAGTGCGCCACGTCGAAGAGCAGGTTGGCTGGAGCTCCGTCAGGATAGTGAATGCGATAGAGGGCAGCACGGCGTGCGGCGGTAATATCGACCGTCACGCCGTAGCGCGCAAGAGTAACGGAGTAGAGGCCAGTTGAGGCCCGCTCATCGGCGCGCGGCGATTGCGCGTCGAGCGGTGAGACTGCACCTACGGTAGGCATCACAAGGATGTTGCCGTATTTGGCTCCGCCGCCGGTGCCGCTCACATGGGTCTGGCTGAAGCCGCGAATCGCACCTGTTTCGTTCCAACCGGCATTCGGGTCGTGCCCTTCAGGAGCCACCATATCGGGGCCGGGCTTGATCATGCCGAAGGGAACGACAGGGCCAGGAAAAACATTGCCGCCGCCGGCAACTCCGAGAAGCGGGTCAACGGCCTCGGCAAATTGTGCGTGCGCTCTAAGACACGACAAGAGGATTGGCAGGAGAATCGCTATGGCGCGAATAGATTGGGGCATGACTTCACAATCGAATGCAGCGAGCCATTATAGCTTGCGACATCATCAAGAGCGGCGCTCGGCTCATTCCCCTGCGGGCTACTGCGATGCGTAAGGGCATCATTGAACCAAGACGATCGGCGCGCGCCAGAAATTGGCCTTCTGCGCAGAGGGATCGAGGATTGTTATCTGGCAGTCGTATTCTCCGGGCGTGAGGCCATTCACGCCCAGGCTGAAGCTGAGCGGCATCGTTCCGAGACGGCTCGCCGTGGATGGTGCGATCGCCGTCGGCGATGTCTCAAAGACCTTTGTGCCCTTGCGATAGAGCGTGACAAAAGCGAACAAAGGGGGATTGCCCGGCGACGGAGTCTGCTTGTACGCCTGCAAGTACACATAGATCTGACGCGTGGTACTGAAGACGCGCGTCACGCTGGGAATGAGCTTCTTGCCGTCTTGCACCAGAGGGTTGACCGCGTCTTCCTTGGCGCGGTCTTTTGCTTTTGCTGCATCGTAGAGCGCCTGATTGAGCTCGACGCGCTGGCTGCCCAGCACGACGGCACTGATGGCGACACGCTTGTCCTCTTTGTTCAGGTTGGGAATGACGAACGTGGTCTGATAGGTGCCGATGCGGCCCGTTTCATCATCGCGGGCAAGAAACTTGATCATGTATTTGCCCGGGAGCAGCGTGAAGCCCGTGTCGTATTCGATGGGACGCTTGGCAAGTTCGTTCGCCGTCGCATCTGACAGCTTGATATTGACGTTGTCGCGGACGTTCGAGACAGTTGTACCGCCCACCATGTCCTTGACCTCGCCGACGAAGTCAATGAGCGTGTGCTCGTAGCCGCCGCGTTTCGCCAGCGCCAGCTCGCGGCCCGGGATCTTCACGACGATCGGAACGAAATACTCAGCGCGATTGAGCTGGAAGTAGTCGATCTCCATCGCGATGGTGAGATCGGTGATTGGGTCTTCCAGCATCAGAGCGTCTTCAAGCTGGCGCTCCTTGTCGACCGAAGTAAATTTGCTGAACTCCTTGTCAGCGTAGTAGCCCTGGCGATAGTTGAGATCGGCGTCAGGGTGCTCGGCCAGCGAAATCTTGATGTGCCGGAATTTGCCGTTTTTCGTAGTATTCGTCGCGTAGTAGCCGAGGACATAGTAGTCGGAGATGGAATGCTGGGCCTGCACGATGCCGCGGTCAAGATCGTTATTGTCGAGATATGCTTTGCCGCCTGTATCGCCGGCCAGCGCAAAAAGCGTGTCCTGCGACTGCTGAAAGTTGGTGCTGACCGTGGCTGCCGAACCACCGGTATACATGTTCGAATTGCCCTGCGAACCTTGCGTGGCATCGCCCAGCGGCGCCCCCGCAACAAGGCCACGCGCATCGATGGTCCAAAACGTGACGCCGGCGCGCACTGCTTCATCGACAGTGGCGTGCAATTGCGCCTGATTGTCGATGCCATTGAGGCGCATGCCGCCGGCAAAGTAGATCAGCAGCTTTTTCTCATTCACCTGGCCCAGCTGGTGAGCAGCGGTCTGCAACGCCGAGAGCTGGCGGTCGGTATTGAAGACGTTGAACTCGCTGTCATCCTGACCGAAGGCCGCTCCCGTATCGGCGCTGCTCGCATCATCGACAGTGTCGGCCATTCCCTGCCCTTCTCCAACGACCATCGTCTCAAGAATGCTGAGCAGGCGATTGCGGTCAGCGCTGAAGTCTTGCAGAACATCGACCGAGCCGCCCTGATAGCGCAGAATTGACACCATATCCACGGCGGTCATCTGCGTGCGAATAAACTGCTCGGCCGCATTGAGCGCGCGAATCTGATCGTCAGGACGCATACCGACCATATCGAAATAAAGCGCAATAAGCCGGCGATTCTTGTAGCGCTCATTGTCCATCCGCTCGGGCGCAATCTGCGTGCGCGCGAGACGGTTGTAGATCTTGATGTCTTCGTTAGAGCGATTGGAGGCCGGCAACGGCGTTGCGTCAGTGGTCAGGTCCTGATGCTCACAGAAACGCACCGTCTGCGGAACGCCGTCTTCGGTGACGGTGAAATCTTTGGCCGTCAGGCCAGGAACAAAGTTTCCCTGCTTGTCTTTGACGGCAACCGCTTCAACCACGAGCTGTGATTGCACGGTGAGCGTTATCTGCGGCGCGTCGGCAGCCTTGTTCTGCCCGACTTGCTGCGCATTTGCAAGAACCGCTGCGCAAAAAAGAGAGATGACAGGAAGTTTGCGCATGGCTAGAACCTGAACCTCACAGTTGTTTGCAGCTTACGCATGGAGTTCGCAGTCGTCGGGCGTCCGAATTGCTGCGCGTTGTTCAAGCTCGCATTGTTCCACACGACGTTCCAGCCGCTGATGTCGGGATGATTGAGCAGATTGCTTGCGCTCACCGCGAGATCGAGATAGGTCTTTCCATGCGGGCGAAAAGTGCGCGCAAGCGAGCTGTTGAGGCTGAAGTGATTCGGTCCGGTGATGGAATCGCGGCCGGCCGTTCCCCACTGACCAAGCGTAGGCGCCTGAAAGGCGAAGGCATTGAGATGGGCTCCGGTACTCGAAGTATAGATAGGAGCGCCCGTGAGGCTAGGACGCATAGCCGTGGTATTGCCAGTTCCCGGAATCACGACGGGATAGATCGGCGTTTCAGGCAGGCCGCTGGCTGCTGAGAGCGTGGTTTGAAGCGTCCACTCCTTCAGCACGCGGCCACGCCAGCCGCTCATGAGTGTTCCACCCCCCAGGCCTTCGCCACTGGTGTATTGCGCTGTCAGGTTGAGCAGATGGCGCTGATCGAATGTGGAGAGACCGCGCTCGGCGCGCGGATCACGCCAGTTCTGCGCGATGGAGGAAGAAGGTGCGGAACTGGCGCCGGCGGCGGCGTTCTGGCTCTGCGTACCGGAGCTGACGTAGCCCTGGCCGCCCAGCACCGCATCATCGTCGATGGATTTCGAATAGGTGTATTCGAGCGATGCCGTGAGTCCGTTCTTGAGCCGGCGGCGCAATTGAATCTGCCCGGCATGCCGCGTCGAGTTGCCTCCGGAGGTCTCATAGACAAATCCAACGGGACAGCTTGGGCAGGGATTCGCAGCGCCGATGGGATTGGTGTTGGGGTAAAACTGTTGCGCGCCGTGCGTGCCCTTTACGCCGTTGTACGTGGCCACCATCTGCAGTGCGAAAGGAAGATCGCGCTGCACGCTGAGCTGCCAGGTTTGCGCGTAACCAATGTGAAAATTGGGATTGATGGCGAAGGTGTCGACCGAAGCACAGTTGAAGCCGCTCGCAAGTGTGAGCGGGCACGCTGCGCTGTTCTGGACGGTAAAGCTCTTTGAGAACGGAGCCTGCTGCGCAAGCTGCAGCGCGATGTTCTGATAGACCGATGTGTCGCGATAGACGCCGTAGCCGGCGCGGATCACAACAGTTGAAGCCGGAATAGGCCGCCAGGAGATGCCGACACGCGGCTCGATGCCCAGCCTGTCTGGATGCATCAGCGATGCAGGATAGTGCGCGCCGGTCACCGAGCCCACCGGATCGTTGCCGAGAACTGGAGTAGCGGCAGTGAACCCGGAGTTGAGATCGAGATTGGCAAGGCGGCCGTGAAGTTCCGTGATGGGCGCGCTGTACTCCCAGCGCATACCCGCATTGATGGTGAGCACGGAGAGGATGCGCCAGTCGTCGGTGAAGAATGCATCATAGACAGGCTCGCGCAGATATTTGTCTGCATTGCCGAATGCGATCGCGCTGGTATCGGGAATGCCGATTAGAAAATCGGCAAAGGCGTTGCCGGTGGTCGTGCTCTCAGGGCCGTTTGCCGTGGCTGCGCCGGTGAAGCCAAAGGTGCCACGTGGATTCTGCTGGAAACGATCGTTGTATTCCTGCTTACGAAAGTCGCCGCCGGCAGAGATGTTGTGCCGGCCGCGATAGATGCCGACCGAAAGCGAGACTCCATCTGTACGGCTGCGATTGAATCGACTGTTGCCATCGGTCAACGAAGAGATCGCGCTCGAAAAGCTGAGCGTCGGAGGACCCCAATCTGCCGGGTCCTGGCTGTTGCCGGAGATATTTGCGCCGCTGGGGCCTGACACGTCGATGCGGTTGGCGAAGTTCGGCGTAATCTCGGTGCGGAGGCGGCTGAATGTGTAAGCAGTGAAGAGAAAGAAGTGCGGATTGAAGCGGTGTGTCCAGTGGATGTTGGCGTTGATGCCCAGCGTACCGGTGGCATCGACAAAATCAAAGAGGCTCACGTTGCCGGCGCGCGTGCTCTGAAAATTGAAGCCGCCAAAAAGCTGATCTTTGCGGCCAAGCGTCTTGTCCAGACGCGATTGCAATGCGTCCTGATGGACACTGTTGAGCACCGCCGCCTGATAGTTGTAGCCCGAAGTGGACGGAATGTTCGCAGCGGGTAACGGATAGAGCGCCAGCAATGCGGCAGCCTGCGGAGTGACCGGAATTTGATTGTTCACATACGGCTGTCCGGTGGCCGGATTGTAGATCGTGACCGGTTGCCCCTGCGCGTTGACCAGACCTGCCAGGTTGCCTGACCGCTCCGCAAGCGTCGGCACAAGACCGGGAATCACCTCGGCGTTGTTGTCGTGCGTCCAGGAATAGTTAAGGAAAAAGTTCGGGCCACGTGGCAGCAGATGCGGAATTTTGATCGGGCCGCCGAGAGTCGCGTTGAGGGTGATCAGATCGTAGGCGCTCTTCGGCGCAGTGAAGCCAGTAATGTTATAGGGGCGCGCATCGGTGGCTGCGTTGTCGAAGATGGTTGCAAAGCCCCCGGTATACAGTGCGCGGCTGCCTGAACGTGTATTGCCAAAGGCGGCGTTTGTCGCGTAGCGCGATGTGGCTGCATTGTTCACGCTGCCATTGACGAGATAGCCGTCAGCCGCCTGGTCATTCGAGCTTTCGGGCGGCTTCGGCATATCAGCCTGCGCATTGTTGCCCGCCGATGCATTGGCATTCTTGCCGGGTACTGGAGGAACAAGTATAGGCTGCGGGATGATTGGATTCTGCACGACTTTTGTCCGCGCCATGAGTTCATCATTCGGAAGCAGAGCGAGTTCCGACTTGCCCTCCTGCGTATCCGCGCCAATCGTGATCTGCGCATGGATGCTCTGGAAGCAGAGCATCTCGATGTCGATGGTCCACGCACCATCGGCGAGGTCGTCGAAGTGATAAGTACCGGACTGATCAGAGATCGCGGTGAGCTTCTTGTCACCCTGCGTTGCCGTCACCGTAGCGCCGGGTACGGGAAGGCCGCCAAAGGTGACTTGGCCGTGATACTCGCGCGCTACAGCGCGCGCGCCGCTGCAGGCCCACACAAGAGCACAGAGAATCGAAAATCGAACAACGTGACGCAACATTCAACCGCTCCGGTGCTCTTTAGTAGGGTGAGGGCGGAACCTCGGTTGGTCTTGAAAAGCTATGCGGAACCGGTTTCTTGCAATGATTTGACGTTCGATGGTGTGCTTTTCGTTAGGGCCGCGCGCATTTGGCTTGCACGTGCCGCCCAATTTATCTAGTTTGCCGATGGCTTCTCGACATGGTCGATGACGATCACATCGTCTGGAGCCTTGGTCACCGCGATCTTTAGTCCGATTTGCTCCTGAATCGCGGTGTAGAGGCTGGGCGGCGCGTTGGGATCGTCGGTCTTCGGCGGGTTCACCGGCACGGCACCGCGGAACTGTGCGAACTGCGAGTCATCCGGCGTCCACTTCAACGTGAAGTCATAACGGTCGGTGAGGCCAGTCTGATCGATGACGGGTTTGTCTGTCACGGCCGACTGCATACCCATCGCAAAGTCTTTCATGTTCATGTTGCGCACGATCAGATCGCCGAGACCGCGAAAGCCGAAGCCCTGGGGATCATTCGGTGCAGCCGAAGTCTTGGTCATCTTCGGACCGCCGCTGGCAACGGTAATCGCATACACTGAAAGCTCTCGGGTTTCGTGATGGAACTTGAGAGCGCAGCGGTCGGCGAGCAGCTTCTGCAGCATGATCCCCATCTGCTTCACACTCGGGCGGCCTGGTGTGTCCGGCACACCATCAACATCGTAGAGATCCGTTCCGAACCAGTCCGGCGCACCGATGATCTGCTTTGAGTGCAGCCCAAAGCCAATCGCAATCATGTCGTTCAGGTTCATGTTCATCGCTCTGAAGTGCGTGCCTTGAAAACCGAAACCTTTTCCACGACGGTTCGGATCACTCGGCTTGATCGTCGCAACGTCGAGACTCGGATTGGCGTCAGCGGCCATGGCCTTGGGCGCTTCGGGAATGGGCCAGGCATTGTCAGCAGTCGCGCGATTGAAGGTCACTGGCACCGGACTCGGCCCACCGGTTACATTGCCGGTGATCGTCTGCCCATCTGGGCTCAGTTTCCCTTCCACGCTGATCATGGGGCTGGTGATCTTCACATCGTTGCCGTCGAGCGTCGCTTTGTCGAGCGTCAACGGTGGATTGCCTTGATCTGCGTTATAAAGGGTCGCCTTGTAGCCACCTGTATCCGCCTTCGCTACCTTGATCACAAAGCGCGCATCGCGGGTTGCGTTGGGGAAACGCACCGCTCCCTGCCAGGTTCCGGTAAGATCCGGCTTTGTTGCAGGCGCCGCCGCTTGTGCAGAAGCAGTTGCCGGTGCCTGTGCCGGTGCGGTGGAAGGCGGCGCGGCTTGAGCAGACGCGTTCTGAATTGCAAAAGAACAACAGATCGCCGGAATCAAAATGGCGGCGACCGGCGCTACCCCGAGTAGCACTCTCGGACGGAGAGCGAATAAGACCCTACTTCCCTTCTTCATGCAAGCCATTCCCTTCTGCGGGCGGCAACGGAAAACGTCGCGCAGCGCAATCCAGTTTGTTGGGTCGATCGGGGGAAAGGGTACAACGATAAAGACGGAGTACGCGCCGTTTTGTTCGCGAGTTCCATGAATTTTCTCATTTACCCGGTGCGGATGCGTCTCGATCTCTAGAGCATATAAAGCATACTACATAGGGAGAGCATCGCCGAAACTTTTTTGAGCGCAAGGATCTGGAACTCGAGCTTGCAAAGCCGGGGGGCTGGCATAACTCAATCTCCTACCTGTGTAGGAATATCTACTACACGCGTATGCGATGTCAACCAGAGTTTGCACACGCTATGCAATGGTTGGCAAGAAGGAACAGATGACAGGCCGAAATTGGCCGCAGGCTCAGGCAAATCGATCCATGAAACTTGTGTTTGCACGGCGGAGGTGGCGTTCAAATTCGGATGGCATAGATGGAGTTAATTGGGCGAAGGTTGCTCGATATGGTCGATGACCAGCACTGGCACTGGCCCTTTCTCCGGCTCCAGCTTCAACCCTAGCTGCTCCTGGATTGCGGTGAACAGCGATGGCCCCGTATCTGTTAAGGGTGGAGTGCCAGGCTGTTGATTGGCATCAGCTCCGCCAGGCGGAGAGCCGAGCTCAACGGGAGTCCATTTCAGCGCAAAATCATAGCTGCCGTTCAGGCCGGTTGTGTCGATCACGACGCGGTCGCTGGTATCCGGTCTTCCCGAAAGCCATCCCGCAAAAAACGCCATCGAGACAGAGGATGCCTTCAGATCGCCGCTCGCATGAAAGATCAGTTGCGGCATTTGCAGCTTTTGCGTCTCCGGCGATGGCGCCGCGGGAGTCAATTTGGGACCGTTCTTTGCCACGACCAATGCATAAACCGGAAGTTCCTGCGTCTCCGTTCTCGCCTTCATCTGGAACCGGTCGGCAAGCAGCGATCGAACCATCAGCCGATACTGCTGAAATCTCTGGTCGGGAGGAAGTTTCTTGACCGCTTCAACGTCCGCATCGCCAATCTTCGCATCAATATCGAAACGCTCCGAGTCGGCCCAGCGCGGCATATTCACAACTTGATGATCCGATTTCATGTCATAGGCGAATCGAATAAGCCGATCGAGCGGTGCGGCGTCCGCCATGAATCTGCCGGATTGAAGCGAAAAAGAAAATGTCGCGCCGGCAGTATGGTTTTCCTTGATAGTCGCCACCTCAAACGAGGGAGCGGTTCCTTCGGCTGTGTGAAGGATTTGGGCGTCCGCGCCTGCACCGGACAAGAGGACGAAGAAGATCGGCCCGGCCAGCGCCGCTGAAGCAGTCCCGGCCACGGTCGCCAATCCAGCGACCAAACAATCTATGCTTCGGCTCAAATTGCCCATGATCGCCCTAACCTCATGCGATGGGATTCATTCGGCGATCGCCAATTTGAATGGCGCAGGCCTTTCCAGTTAGACACTGGCGCGGTTCTGTTTGTTCCCAGAACCCTGCTGCCTTTCTGGCGAGTTCACAGATCGTGAAATTCGTTCCTGCAACGGATTCGAGCTGTTCGAATTCGGACACTCTTCCTGCAGAATCGGTCACTCGTCGTTCCGCAATGTAGAAAACTCTTCTCCGGAATCGTTTTGTTTTGAAACAGATGCGCCGGCAGCGATCATGGCAATGCGGATGCAACTTCAACGGCACGATGGATATCGCTCGCCCAGACATTAAGCAAAAGAAGAAACGGCGGTTGGTCGTGATCGCCGGCATCGGGATTGTTGGCCTATCAGTGCTCGCCTTCGCTGTTTCGCGGCTCAAACCAGCCGCTCCCACAGTGGATCGCTCGACGATCTGGACTGACACGGTCAAACACGGACCGCTTATTCGCCAGGTGCGTTCCTCAACCGGAAGCCTCGTGCCCCGCGAGGACTCGATCGAGCTGATTCCGGCAGAGACTGACGCGACCGTAGTGCGTATCCGCGTGTTGCCGGGCACGCAGGTGACGCCAAATACGGTGATCCTCGACATGGCCGATCCGCAGCTTGCACAAGAGTTGCTGAATGCAAAGCTGGCATTGAAAGCAACGCAAGCCGACTACAAAAGCCTGGAGGCTACGCTGCAAAGCACGTTAATGGACAAGAAGACGGCGGCAGCGCAGGTGAACGCGGACTACACCCAGGACGGGCTGCAAGCCCAGACGGACAAGGCGCTCTACGATCTAGGCGTGATCTCGGGTCTCGCCTATCAGAAATCGAAGGGCACAGCCGATCAACTGACGACGCAGCATCAGCTCAGCCAAGAGCAGCTCGATGTGAACCAGAAGGCCATCGAGGTACAGCTTGCCTCATCGAAAACAAAGATCGACCAGGCGCAGGCGCTGCTCGATCTCTATGAAAAACAGTCAGACGCGCTGCAGGTGAAATCGACGATCTCTGGCACGCTGGCGCCGCTGGCCACGCCCGTACAGGTGGGCCAGCACGTGACGGCCGGCACCTCGGTCGCCGAGGTAATTCAGCGCGACAAATTGAAGGCCGCGCTGCAGATTGCCGAAACGCAGGCGCGCGATATCCAGATCGGACAACCTGCTTCCATCGACACGCATAACGGCGTCATTCCCGGCCACGTTACCCGCATCGATCCCGCGGTTGTGAACGGAACGCGCACAGTTGACGTAATGCTGGATGGGCCGCTGCCTCCGGGAGCGGTGCCACAGTTGAGTGTAGACGGAACCATCGATCTGGAGCGGATGAGCGATGTGTTGTACGTGGGCCGTCCGGCGCTGGGTAACGAGGACTCAACGCTCAGCCTGTTCAAAGTGGATCCCGACGGCAAAGGCGCCACGCGGGTTCCGGTGAAGGTGGGCCGCGCTTCAGTGAACGATATCCAGGTGCTCGAAGGCCTTAAAGAGGGCGACACGGTGATTCTCTCCGATATGTCGCGCTGGGATGGCGTGGACCGGATACGGCTGGAGTAGAAACTGCTTCTCGCCTTCAGCTTTTAGCTGCTAGCCGTTTTCGATTCATTAGCGGCTGAGACAAAGCTGAAAGCTAGAGGCTGGAAGCTAAGAGCTAATAACAAGGGAGGACGGAATGGCAGGGAATGACACGCTAATTGACATAGAAGACCTGACGAAGGTGTTCTATACGGATGAAGTAGAAACGCACGCGCTTTCGGGGATTCACCTCACCATCTCGCGCGGCGAGTATGTGGCAATGTCCGGACCGTCGGGGTGCGGCAAATCGACGCTGCTCTCGATCCTCGGCCTGCTTGATACGCCGACTGGCGGCCGGTATCTTCTCAATGGCAATCCCGTCGAAAACCTGAACTTCAGCGAGCGGTCGCGTATTCGCAATCAGGAGATCGGCTTCATCTTTCAGAGTTTCAATCTGATCGGCGATCTCACGGTGGAAGAGAACGTGGAGCTGCCGCTGACCTATCGCGCGGGCATGCCTTCAGCCGAGCGCAAGCGGCGCGTAAAAGAGGCGCTGGAGCGCGTGAACATGGCGCATCGTATGCGGCACTATCCGGCGCAGCTCTCGGGCGGCCAGCAACAGCGCGTGGCTGTGGCGCGCGCGCTTGCCGGTTCACCGTCGATCCTGCTGGCTGATGAGCCCACGGGCAATCTCGATTCGAAGAATGGCGAAGCCGTGATGCATTTATTGGCGGACCTGCACCGCGAGGGCTCGACTATCTGCATGGTGACGCACGATCCCCGGTTCGCGCGGCACGCGGAGCGCGAAGTGCACCTATTCGACGGAAAGGTGGTCAGCGAGCAGGAGCAGAAGAAGCTCGAAGCCGAAGCGGAGGCCTGATCATGTTCTTCCGGAACATCGCAGGCGATGTGCGCATTGCATTTCGGCAATTGCGCAAATCGCCGGGCTTTACGATGACGGCTGTGCTTACGCTAGCTCTCGGCATTGGCGCAACCACGGCGATCTTCACGTTCGTGCAGCAGGTAATGCTGCGGTCGCTCGCAGTGAACCGGCCGGATCAACTATGGCGCATCGGCGACCAGCCTCGCTGCTGCAACTGGGGCGGATATAGCCAGGATGGTGACGGCGAACCGGCTGACTGGAGTCTCTTTTCCTGGGAGACATACAAGCTGTTCCGCGCCAACACGCCGGGCTTTGAGAACCTTGCGGCGCTCCAGGCGGGGAACGCAGCGCTGGGAGTACGGCGCGCAGGAGCGTCGGGGCCGCCGGAGACAGCCAACGGCCAATATGTCTCCGGCAACTTCTTTCAGACGCTGGGCGTGTCCGCCTGGCGCGGAAGACTTTTGATGGACGCTGATGATCAGGAGAACGCGCCGCCGGTTGCGGTGTTGAGCTTCCATGCCTGGCAGGAGAAGTATGGCTCCGATCCGGCGGTGGTCGGATCTACTTATCAGATCAACGGCCATTCGTTCACGATCGTTGGCGTCGCGCCTGTGGGTTTCGTCGGAGCGAAGATATCGGGCTGGGGCATGCCGGATATCTGGATGCCGCTGACGGCCGAGCCGGTGATCGACGGGGTAACCGCGCGACTCAAAAACGCGCGTGTCGAGTGGCTGGACTTAATCGGACGTGTTCGCCCCGGGATCAACCCAAAGGTGCTGCAGGCACAGCTTCAGGGCGAATTGCACGGCTGGCTGGCGAGCCACCTGGTGGACATGAACCCGCAGGAAAAAGCTGTGTGGCAGAAGCAGACGCTCCGCGTATCGCCAGGCGGCGCAGGGTTCTCTGGTCTTCGCAAGGATTACAGCGAGGGCCTGCTGCTGCTCATGGTCACCGCGTGTTGCGTGCTGCTGGTGGCCTGCGCCAACATCGCCAATCTGCTGTTGGCGCGCGGACTGAGGAACCGGCAGCAGGCGGCTGTGCGTGTGGCGCTGGGCGCGTCGCGTGGACGCCTGGTGAGAAGTGCGCTGCTGGAGAATGTAGTGCTCTCGCTGATCGGCGGTGCGGCTGGTGTGGCCGTGGCCTGGGCGGGAGCACGGCTGATCGTCTATCTCGCTTTTCGCTCGATGGAGCACAGTACCTGGATTCCGGTGCAAGCTTCACCCTCAGCACCAGTTCTGTTGTTTGCGCTGGGGGTTTCAGTACTTACTGCGGTCCTCTTTGGGATCGCGCCCGCATGGATGACCTCGCATGCCGAGCCAGTGGAAGCGCTGCGCGGAGCGAACCGTTCTGTGGGAGGCGGCCGCCATTGGGCGCAGAAGGCGCTCGTTGTTGCGCAAGTGACGGTATCGCTGGTGCTGCTGAGCGCGGCGGCCATGCTGGGAGGCAGCCTGCGCAATCTGGAGAATCAGAACTTCGGGTTCAATGCGGACGGACGCTACATCGTCTTCATCAATCCCACGTTATCGAATTACAAGCAGGAGCAACTGGTTCCTCTTTTCCGTCAAATTCGCGACCGGCTCAACGCCATTCCCGGTGTGCGCGGCGTCAGTGCAGCGACCTATGCGCCACTCAGCGGCGACCAGTGGGGTCACAGCATTCGAATTCAAGGCAAACCGGAGCCCGGCCCGAAGGATGATGTATTCGCCGACTGGACTCGTGTTACGCCGGGATTCTTCGACACCCTCGGAGCCAGAATCGCGGCGGGCCGCGCCATCACCGACGACGACAACCAAAACACGCGGCCCGTGGCAGTCATCAATCAAGCTTTCGCGAAGAAATTCTTCGGGAATCAGAATCCCCTGGGACAGCACTTCGGTCCGGGCACGGTGACGAACGCCGGAACGTACGAAATTGTCGGCGTTGTTCAGAACATCCACTACGTCAGCTGGGGCTTCAGAGAACCGGCGCGAGCCATGTACTACATCCCCGAGGCACAGACGGTGCACTTCGATCAGCCGGACACTCAGAGTTACGAGATCTGGTCGCAGAACCTCTACAACATCGTGATCTGGGCGCCTGGGCACCCGCAGAACATGTTCGCGCAGGTGAAAAGGGCGCTGGCTGAAGTCGATCCGAATCTGGTGATGTATGACGTTCAGCCGTACTCGCAAATAATTCAGGGAACCTTCGATCAGCAGAATATGATCGCCAGTCTCACCTGGCTGTTTGGCGCAGTTGGTCTTGTGCTGGCCGCGATTGGGCTCTACGGCGTGACTGCCTATGGCGTGGAGCAACGCACAAGCGAGATCGGCGTGCGCATGGCGCTGGGCGCGGACCGTGGATCGGTGCTGTCGATGGTGCTGCGCAGCGCATTTCTGCAAGTGGCGATAGGCTTGGCGCTGGGCATTCCGGCGGCGATCGGAACCGGATACGCGATCGCGAATCAGCTCTATTCCGTCAAGCCCTACGATCCTCGAACCCTGGGATTAGCGGCTGTGCTGCTTGCGTTGGCGGCACTGGTCGCAGCGCTGATTCCGGCACAGCGGGCAGCCAGCGTCAATCCCACTGAAGCGCTGCGGAGCCAGTAACCGGAGAGATCGTACTCACTAGATTTGAGAAGGGAGATCGCCATGCTGGCGGATTTGAGATACGCGCTTCGCCAATTGCGCAAGTCGCTGGGCTTCACCATTACGGCTGTCATCACGCTGGCGCTGGGCATTGGCGCGAACACGGCGATCTTCACACTGGTTCACGCAGTGATGCTGCGGTCGCTTCCTGTAGCGAATCCCGCACAGCTTTATCGCATCGGCGACAACGATGACTGCTGTGTGGAGGGAGGCTTCCCTGGCGATGCGGGCGACACCGGCGATTTCACGATCTTTTCCTACGATCTCTATCAGTATCTGAAGAAGCAGACCCCGGAGTTCGAGCAATTGGCCGCTACGCAGGCGGGCCTGTGGGATTGGAGTGTGCGCCGCGGCAATGCGGTGGCCAAGTCGATGCATGGGGGGCTGGTCTCAGGCAACTACTTCACTACACTGGGTCTGAATGCTTACGCGGGGCGGCTCTTCCAGGATTCTGACGATACTCCCTCCGCATCTCCGACCGTGGTGCTCAGCTATCAGGCGTGGCAGGGTGAATTTGCATCCGATCCTTCGATTCTGGATTCAGTCATCTATATTCAGGCGCGTCCGTACACGGTGATCGGCATCGCGCCGCCGGGATTTTTCGGCGATCGCGAGACCGATTCACCGCCAGCCTTTTGGGTGCCGCTCAATACTGAACCGTACCTCCGCGCCGACAGCTCGATTCTTCATCACACCGCATCGCACTGGCTCTACTTGTTGGGAAGAGTGCGTCCCGGGACCGATGTAGCAGCGCTGCAGGCCAAGATCGGCGAGTCACTGCGGCAATGGATCCGTTCCGATCCTGTGATGACCCTCAACGGCGCAGCGGTTCTCATTCCCAAGCAGCATGTGATTCTTACGCCCGGTGGAGGCGGCATTCAAAATCTGCAGCAGCAGACCGGCAAGGGACTCAAGTTGTTGATGATTCTCTCCTCCGTTGTTCTTTTGATCGCCTGCGCCAATATCGCCAATCTTCTGCTGGCGCGTTCAACGGCGCGGCGTGGCGACATTGCATTGCGCACTGCGCTGGGCGCAGCGCGAGGGCGCATTCTGCGCCAGATTCTCACCGAGAGCCTGGTGCTGGCCACGATCGGCGGCGCTGCCGGCTTGGCCGTCGCATATGGCGGATGCCACATTATCCTCTCGCTGGCATTTCCAGACGCGAAGTATCTACCGATCAGTGCTAATCCCTCACTGGCTGTGCTTGGATTTGCGTTTGCTGTGTCGATGGTGACGGGTGTGCTCTTCGGCATCGCTCCGGCATGGCTTTCGTTCCATGCGCAGCCGGCCGAGGCGCTGCGAGGAATCAATCGCTCAACCCAGGATCGTTCGACATTTCCGCAGCAAGCTTTGATCGTCTTCCAGGCTGCGCTCTCGGTGGTGCTGCTTGCCGGCGCCGTGCTGATGAGCAAGTCCCTGGCCAATCTTGAACACCAGAGCTTTGGTGTTGTGACGACGAACCGGTACGTTGTGCATTTCGATCCGGCGGGCGCGGGCTATTCCGTCGACCGGCTGCCCGCGCTCTATCGCGAGATCGAAAATCGGTTCACGGCGTTGCCCGGCGTGACCAGCTTCAGCTTGGCCATGTATAGCCCGCTCGAAGGAGACAACTGGGGCGAGTGTGCGATCCCACAAGGGCATCCTGCACCGCGGCCGGGCCAGGATTGCAGCGCGACCTGGGATCGCGTGACTCCGCACTTCCTGGATTCCATTGGCGTGCCGATTGTGCATGGACGCGGATTTACCGACGAGGATACGGCAACGTCGACACCGGTTGTCCTGGTAAATCAGACGTTCGTGAAAAAATTCTTCCCCAACGAAGATCCGGTAGGCAAGCACTTCGGCATCGATATGCCGCAATATGCAGGCAGTTGGCAGATCGTCGGCGTCTTTCGCGATTTCAAGATCAACCGCCCGCGGAGCAATGTACATCCTGTGTACCTGCGGCCGCTCGCGCAACGGTTCATGGGCTACAAAGAGCCGGACATGATTACCACTGAAAGCAATTCGATGTTCATGCAGGCGATGATCATCGGCTTCCACGCGCCGCCGGCTGACGTGGATGCGCTTATCCGGCACACCCTCGCAGGCATCGACCCCAACTTAACCGCGAGAGACCTCCGGTCATACGATGCGCAAGTGGCCGGCAACTTTGATCAAGACAGGCTCATTGCGCGGCTTACAAGCCTGTTCGGCATTCTGGCGCTGGTTCTCGCTTCGGTTGGACTGTATGGCGTGATGTCGTACTTCGTGGCGCGCCGCAGCAGCGAGATCGGCATTCGTATGGCGCTTGGCGCTACGCGATCGAGTGTCGTCGCCATGGTGCTGCGCGGAGCTCTCTGGCAGATTCTAGTGGGACTCGCCTTGGGCATTCCCGCAGCATTGGCGACGGGCTACTACATGGCCAGCCAGCTATATCAGGTGCCGTTCTATGATCCGTGGGCTCTCGCAGCGGCGATCCTGATATTGAATCTTTGCGCGGCTGTGGCGGCCTTCATTCCGGCGCGACGGGCGGCCTCCATCGAACCGATGCAGGCCTTGAGAACGGAATAGCGAAACCGAGGAGAAGCAATGAATCCGATTATGCAGGATATTCGCTATGCCCTGCGGCAATTGCGCCGATCACCGGTTTTTTCGCTCACAGTCGTGCTCACGCTCGCACTCGGAATCGGCGCCAATGCCGCTGTCTTCACGCTTTTTGATCAGGCTTTGCTGCGCATGTTGCCGGTCGAACGGCCCAAGGAACTGGTGCGCTTCCAATGGTCCGGCAGTTTCTCCGGTTCCATGAGCAGCTTTGGCGGCGATTCGCATAATTATTTTTCGTACCCCATGTACAAAGACCTGCGCGACCAAAACCAGGTCTTCAGCGGGATTTTGGCTGCCGACAAGGCAAACGTAGGCGTGAGCTGGCATAACCAGGCCGAGAACGAAGATGCGGAAGTCGTCAGCGGCAACTATTTTCAACTGCTGGGACTCAATCCGGCGCTGGGCCGGCTCTTCACGCAGCAGGATGACACGGCCAAGGACGCCAACTTTGTCGCAGTGCTCAGCTACAACTATTGGAGAAGCCGATTCGCAGCGTCACCCGATGTAATCGGGCAAATCATTCTTGTCAACGGCCATCCATTTACCGTCCTTGGCGTAGCGCCGCCGAACTTCGATTCGGCGATCGGCGGCTACCGTCCGGGACTGTTCCTTCCGGTCAGCATGGACGATATTGCGATGCCATGGAGAACCCCGCTCGACGATCTGAACAATCGCCACTCGGTCTTTCTCACGCTTGTCGCGCGGCTCAAGCCCGGCGTAACGCGCGCACAGGCCCAGGCGAGTCTGGAGCCGCTGTGGCATTCATTGCGCGCCTATGAGCTGTCACTCAATAAATCGAAGTCGGAACGGTTCAAAAAGAATTTCCTCGATAACTCACATCTCACGGTTCTCGACGATGCAAAGGGATTTTCACCGGACCGTATCCAACTGGAGAAACCTCTGGCGATCTTGATGGGTATGGCAGGGCTGCTTGTGGTTCTGTGCGCTATCAATGTGGCCACTTTGCTCCTGCTGCGCGCTGCGGCGCGGACACGCGAGATGTCGATGCGCTATGCGCTCGGCGCGCGGCGTAGCCGTATCGTATCGCAACTGCTCATTGAGGGCGGCCTGTTGGGCGTAACCGGCGCCGCAGCCGGGCTGGGGCTGGCGCCGATGGTCGCCATCGCTCTGATTCGCATGATGACCAACTCCGATCCTGGAAGCGAGCCCTATTCTGCGGCGATCAATCCCCATGTTCTTTTCTTTACTCTTGCCGTTTCGGTGCTCGCCACCCTGCTCTTCAGCGTGGCGCCGGTCTTTCATTTTCTGCGTCCTGATCTGACGAATGCTTTGCGCCAGACTGCCGGCACCGCATCGAAGAATTCACAGCGTTTCCGTAAGCTGGCCGTCGGCATGCAGATCGGGTTGGGCGTCCTGCTCCTTGGCGGTGCCGGCTTGTTCGTGCGCACGCTCGACAATCTGCGCCATCAACAGGTTGGCTTCGCAGTCGATCACCTCGTCGAGTTCACGCTCGATCCGGCCAGCTCCGGCTATGGCGAAGACCGTACGCCGCAGATAGTGAACGGCGCCCTCGATGCGATTCGTCGCATTCCCGGCGTAGTGTCAACTGCAGCGACGACCGATCCCGAGCTTGTGGGAGACTCGAATGCTTCCAACTACTCCGTGCAAGGATATAAACCGTCGGAAGAAGAAGACATGCACTTCGAGGAGCCGTCGGTTACACCCGGCTACTTCGCCACGCTGCGCCAGCCTCTGCTGGCCGGCCGAGAATTTACAGAAGGTGACGCCAAAGGACAGCCTACTGTGGCGATCGTCAACCTGGCATTTGCAAAGCGGTTCTTCGGAACGCCTCAGAATACGATCGGACGCCTTATCGGCAAGGGCGGCGGCGATGCTACGAAATTCAACATCGCGATTGTGGGCGTGGTGGGCGACATCCGCCACACCGATATGCGGACGCCTCTCGGCGGCGCTATTTATCAATCGTACCTGCAAGCGGAGCATCCGACTGGCGTGACGATCTACGTGCACACCACGCAACCGCCGGAGATAATCGAGCCAACCATCCGCCATGCAATTCATCAGCTGGATTCCACGCTGGTCCTCGATCATCTGCGCACGATGGAGGAGCAGGTCGAACACAGCGCCTCGGATGAGAGCGCGCTGGCCTTTCTCTCCATCGGATTCGCAATATTAGCGCTTGTGCTGGCCGCCGTGGGTCTGTATGGCGTGTTGGCATATTCCACCGAACAGCGCACGCGAGAGATCGGTGTGCGGCTGGCGCTGGGCTCGCCGCGCAGAAGCGTCGTCGCCTTGGTAGTACGGGAGATGGCGCTGATTGCGGCGGTGGCCACCGTCATTGCGCTGCCTACTGTGGTCATGCTGGCGAGGCTCTTCAGCAGTCAGCTTTATGGCGTCACTGCATTTGATCCGGTCACGCTGTTTTCTGCTGTAGCGCTCACAGTGTTGATGATTTTGCTGGCTGCGGCGCTGCCGGCGCGGCGCGCAGCCTGCATTGAGCCGATGCAGGCCTTGAGAACGGAATAGGAACGAAACGACAGGGTGAACGGAAGGAGGTCGGGGATGCACTTGCAGAATCTTCGCTATGCGCTGCGTGTGCTGCGCAAAAATCCGGGACTGACGATCACAATGATCTTCACCCTGGCGCTGGGTATCGGGGCCACGACTGCAATCTACACGGTTGTTTACGCGACGCTCATCGCACCCATGCCCTACCCCCATCCCGACCAGCTCGTGATGGTGTGGTCGCGGATTCAGGGATTTCGCAACGTGACCGCTGCGCAGGATTTTCTCGACTGGCAAGAGCAGAGCAAATCTTTTCAAGGCCTGAAGGCATTTACCGGAACCAGCTTCAATATGGCCGGCAGGCAAGAACCGGAGATGGTTCCGGCGCAGATGACGACGCCCGGCATGTACAGCATGCTCGGCAACCGCTTCATCCTTGGGCGTGACTTTCTGCCCGAAGAGGGCGTGGATGGAAAAGATCACGTCGCCATCCTGATGAACAAGTTGTGGAAGAGGCTGGGAGCCGATCCGAACATTGTGGGCAAGCAGATCATGCTGGATCAGAAGCCGTATACGGTAGTGGGTGTGCTCGCGCCGGGTCAGGCCGACAGGCTCAATCAGGATCTGGTGGTTCCGCTCGTCTTCGCACCGCAGCAGAAGAACCACGACTTTCATTGGCTGCTGATCATGGGCCGTCTCAAGGATGGCGTCACGCTGCAGCAGGCACAGGCCGATATGGACGCCGTGACCGCGCACATCGCACAAGCCAACCCACGTTCGAATAAAGGTTGGGGCGCGCGCGTCGAGCCGCTGCAGAACGACTTCCTGGGCGACAACGTCAAATTGACACTTTGGCTTTTGCTGGGCGCGGTGGGCTGCGTCTTACTGATCGCCTGCGTCAACGTGGCCAATCTGCTGCTGGCCAAAGGCACCTCGCGGCAGAGAGAGATTGCTGTCCGCTCCGCAGTGGGGGCCACGCGGCGCGCAATCTTTCTGCAATTTGTGACGGAGAGCCTGGTGCTGGCGTGCTTGGGCGGAGCCGTGGGCATTGGCGTAGGTTATGCAATGCTGCGAGGGTTCATTGCGGCCATGCCTGAGAATATGCTGCCCACCGAGGCGGACCTCACGCTCAACCTGCCGATTCTTGCGGTCACGATTGCAGCCACGACGCTCGCTGGACTGCTCTTTGGCTGCGCCCCCGCATGGTACGCTGCCCGTCTTGATCCTGCCGATACGCTGAAGGAGGGTGGCCGTACAGGCTCGAGCAAGATGCGCCATCGGCTGCGCCAGGCATTGGTGGTGGGCGAGTTTACGCTGGCGCTCGCGTTGCTTGCCGGCGCGGGGCTTGCGATACACAGCTTCTGGAATCTGAATCACGTCGATCTCGGTGTGCAGACAGATCACATTCTGACCTTTGGCCTGCCCATGAATAAGGGCATGGACTACACTCCCGATCAGATCATTGCGTACTACCAGCAGATTGTCCGCAGAATCGAATCCACCGCAGGCGTAGAGAGCGCGTCGGCTTCGACAGGCATGCCGCTGCAGGGACCCGGCTTTGGGATGCCCTTCACCATCAAAGGCCAGCCCGACTTCGCCGATCCCTCGCAGCGTCCGGGTGCAGGCTTTGGCATGGTGACGCCGGATTACTTCAAAACCTACGGCGTTCGTCTCACCCAGGGCCGCTTTTTCAATGATGCGGACAATGCCGGCAGCATCCGCGTCGCCGTGGTCAACGAGCAGTTTGTGCGTCACTATTTGGCCGGTAAGAATCCCATCGGGCAGGTTTTGAATGTCGAGCAAATTATGCCGGGCGTGCAGAAGCTCGGTCCCTATCAGGCGTGGCAGATCGTCGGCGTCTATCACGATGTGCGCGGAGGGTCCTTCGAGCGGCAGCGTGAAGAAATCCTGGTGCCGTTCTACCAGAGCCCCTGGGTTTTTGTCGCGGCTGGCGTGCGGACCGCAGGTGATCCCGAGGCGATGACGAAGACGATTGCTGCCGCAGTTCACTCGGTCGATCCTACGCTGGCGCTCGCACGTGTGCAGACACTGGATGAGATTCGCGACCGTGACCTTTCCGGGGATCGCTTCTCTCTGTTGCTTTATGCAAGCTTCGCGGTCATCGCGCTGACGCTGGCTGCGATTGGCATCTATGGCGTGATGGCGTTTGCTGTGGGCGAACGCTCGCACGAGATCGGTGTGCGCATCGCGCTGGGCGCGAGCCGCCAACGCGTCCTGGGCATGGTGTTGCGCGAGGGCCTTCTGCTTGCCGCCGTGGGTCTAGGTCTTGGGTTGATCGGAGCCTATTTCGTCGGCCGGGCGATGCACAGCACGCTTTATGGCGTTGGCTCCATCGACGTTTCGGCCTTCTGCGCCGTCGGAGTCATTCTGCTGTCTTCGGCGCTTGTGGCCTGTTATTTTCCGGCGCGGCGTGCCGCTACGGTCGATCCGATCAAGGCACTGCGCATTGAATAGAAACAAAAAGTGAGGAAGGGACCGGGACGAATCGGAGTACATCATGATCGAACTGAAGAATATTGAACGCAGTTACAAAACGGGTCACGCGGAGACCTGGGTCCTGCGGCGCATCGAACTTACGATTCAGCAAGGTGAGTTCGTCACCGTGATGGGACCGTCCGGTGCGGGCAAATCGTCGCTGTTGAATGTGCTGGCGCTGCTGGACGATGGCTGGCTGGGCGAGTATTGGTTCGGCGAGACGGCCGTTCACGCACTCAACCGCAAGCAGCGCGCTGACCTGGCGCGGCAGCGGATTGGCATGGTCTTCCAGAGCTATCACCTGCTCGACGATCTAACGGTGGCTGAAAACATCGATCTACCGCTTTCGTACAAGAACATTCCGACGAAAGAGCGCCAGGGCATGGTGGCCGACATTCTCGATCGCTTTCAGATCGTCGCAAAGAAGGACCTCTATCCGAATCAGCTCTCCGGAGGACAGCAGCAACTGGTCGGTATTGCGCGCGCTGTGGTGCATGCGCCCGCATTGCTGCTCGCCGACGAGCCGACGGGCAATCTGCACTCGACGCAGGCGCGCGAGATCATGGACCTCTTTTGCGAACTCAATCGCCAAGGTACGACGATCGTGCAGGTCACGCACTCCGAAGAGAACGCGCGATACAGCAAACGCATTGTGGAGTTGCGCGACGGCTGGCTTACACGAGACGAAAAAGTGGAGCCAAGGACGACGGAGGTTGGCGCGAAGTGAACGTTTCCCGAAAGGTTTCCATGAAAAAACAGGCCACAAACTTTCGCGCACGTGTTACTTCCGTCGCCGCCATTTTTCTTGTGCAGGTCAACATGGCGCTTGCCGTTGGACCGGCGCCGTCCCAGCCCGCAGCGGAAAATTCGCCGGGATCCGAACCGTCGCTGGAAGCTCCGGCGCCCGCGAATGGCGCGCCCGCTCCTCTTTCTCTGGCGCAGGAGATGCAGCGTGCACAACAAGTTGCAGCGCAGCGGCCTTTTTATGTGGAGCTGCCGCACTCGCATAAGCCGTTTTCGCAGTATAGGCCCAGCGATGTGCCTCCGCTCGATCTCAACAACTCACCGCGCCTTGACAGCCTCATCCGCGACGGAAAGCTGTACATTTCATTGCATGACGCAATCGCCCTGGCTATCGAGAATAATCTCGATCTAGCTTACTTCCGCTATAACTTTCCGATCGCACAGACAGACCTTGCGCGCACCAAGGCGGGCGGTAGCGTAAACGGAGTCAATACCGGCGTTGTGCAGTCGTCCACGCAGGGAGGCTTCGGCTCGCAAGGTGGCGGGGGCGGCGGCGGGGCCAGTTCAGGATCGTCCGCTGCCGGTGCGGGCGGCATCGTGACCTCAACGCTAGGCGCCGGAACCGCGGTTGCCTCTTTCGATCCCTATCTGACTTTCAAAGGCTATGTGGATCACACCGTTGCCCAGCAAACCAACGCCTTTCAAACCGGCGTTGCCATCTACAAGGCAAACCAGATCCAGGGTCAGGGAAATTACTCCGAGGCATTTCCTCTTGGCACCAGCGTGAACGTCAACTATCTCGGCCTGCGCAACGCGAATAACAGCCCCCACGAGGCCATTAATCCCAACCTCTATTCGAACCTGACAGTAGAAATCACGCAGCAGTTCCTTGCCGGTTTCGGCATCTCGACGAACGAGCGCTTCATGCACATCGCCAAGAAGAACCTGCAGATTACCGATCTTGCTTTTCGCGCACAGGTGATTGCAACCATCACGCAGGTGGAAAACATCTACTGGGACTTGGTCAACGCTTATGAAGATGAGCAGGTGAAGGAGCGCTCTCTCGCCTTTGCGCAGCAGAACCTGCAAACCGACCAGAAGCAGCTTCAGCTCAACGCCATTCCTGCAATGCAGGTGATTAAGGACCAGTCAGACGAAGCCACCAGCGAAGGAGACCTCACGGTCTCGCGCGCCAACCTGCGGCTGAATGAACTCCTCATCAAGAACGCGATCACTAAGATCGACGATCCGACTATCGACGAGATGCCGGTGATTCCACTCGACCGCAGCGGCTCTGCCAATCCCAATGCGACGAAATCGATTGACGATCTGATCGCCGAAGCGGAAAAGAACCGCCCGGACGTGAAGCAGGACGAGATTGCCATGCAGGTGGCGCAGATGAGCCTTAAATCCATCAAGAGCGAACTGTTGCCCACCTTGAACGCCTACGGCTTTTATTCCGGGGCGGGCACAGCGGGTCCGCCCAATCCGAACTGCAGTCTGGGCTCGGAATGCGTCTCCAATCTTCCTTTGGGTTTTGGCGGCATGCTCGACAACACCTTCAATTACTCCTCGCCGGAGTATCAGGTTGGAATGACCCTGTCGATCAACCTTCGCAATCGCGTCGCTAAGGCAGATCAATTTCGTGCGGCGCTTGAATACCGGCAACGCCAGATCACCTTTGAGGAGCAGAAAAAGAGCATTCGTTTCGATGTGCGCAACTCGCAGTTTTCCTTGCAGCAGAAGGAAGCCCTCGTGAATGCCGCGCAGAAGGCACGCGATCTGGCGCAGCATACCTTTGATGTCACCTCGCAGGAACAGAAACTCGGCGCCGCGTCCAGCTACGACACGCTGGTGGCGCAGCATAACCTGGCCACGGCTGAATCCGCCCTGGTGGCCGCGCAGACGGCGTATGAAAAGGCCAAGGTAGATATCGACCGCGCCACTGGAGAAACGCTGGAGCGGATGGGCGTCTCGATCGACGATGCGAAGTCAGGCGTGGTGACGCATGCGCCTTAGAACTGGTTGCGTAATCCTGTTTTGGAAAGGCACGGCTTTACAACCTGCGGAAAAAGTCTCCGTACGACCAGTTTTGTGAAAGGGCACGCCTTTAGTCGCGCCATGACAGACCAGAAGATTATGCGGCTTTAGCCGCTGAGGGAATACGAGTTGAGCTGGAGAAAAGGCCTCCCTCGGGGGCTGAGGCCCACAGCTTCATGCGAGGCAATCGGCACGGCTAAAGCCGTGACCCTTCAAAGCGGCGAGTTCTAAACAGGCTCGGATATGATGCAAAAAGGACGGCAACCGGGCAGGCTCTCAAAACCGGTGTAGCGGAGGACGATCATTCCCACGAAGCAAGAGCGAATCCGGGTTCTGGTTGCCGACGATCAACCTCCCATTCTCGAAGCAGTCGAGTTGCTGCTTGAGCCGCAAGGCATCGCCGTGGACTGCGTGCGCTCGCCGCAGTTGCTGATGGAAGCCCTCGGCCAGAGTGACTATGACGTGCTACTGATCGACCTGAACTACACACGCGATACAACTTCAGGGCAGGAAGGGCTCGATCTTCTGGCGCGCATTCATGAATTTGATCCGCGGCTTCCTGTAATCGTGATGACCGCGTGGGGCAACATTAATCTCGCAGTGGAGAGCATCAAGCGCGGCGCGCGGGATTTTGTGCAGAAGCCATGGGAGAATGAGCGGCTGCTCTCGCTGATCCGCGTACACGCCGAACTGCACCAGGCACTGAAGCGCGCGCGGCAGCTCGAACTCGAAAACCGTCTGCTGCGCGCAGAAGGTATGCCGGAATTCGTGGCAAGCGCGCCCTCAATGCAGCCGGTGCTCGAACTGATCGCGCAGGTCGGCCCGTCCGACGCCAATGTGCTCATTACCGGCGAACACGGCACCGGAAAAGAGATCGTGGCGCGGCTGCTGCATGCGGCCTCGCCACGTTCCCGAATGGCATTGGTCGCAGTGAATGCCGGCGGACTGCCGGAAGGCACCTTCGAGAGCGAGATCTTCGGCCACGTGAAGGGCGCATTCACCGATGCGCGCACGGACCGCATAGGCCGCTTCGAACTGGCCAACGGAGGCACGCTGTTTCTCGATGAGATCGCCAATGTGCCGCTGCGCCAACAGGCCAAACTGCTGCGCGTTCTGGAGACTGGAGAGTTGGAGCGCGTCGGCTCCTCGCAGACGCGGCGCGTCGATGTTCGCGTGCTTTCGGCCACCAACGCGCAACTGCACGAAGAGGCTACGGCCGGAAACTTTCGCGAAGACCTTCTCTTCCGCATCAACACGGTCGAGATCCATCTACCGGCGCTGCGTGAGCGGCGCGAAGATATTCCACTGCTCGCGCAACATTTCCTGGCACGCAATCGCTCGCGCTACCGCAAGCAGGTGAACGGCTTTTCACCGGCGGCCATGCAGCAGATGATGCAGTATCCATGGCCTGGCAATGTGCGCGAGCTTGAGCATACTGTGGAACGCGCAGTGCTGCTGTGCCGCGGGGATGAGATCGAGCCGGCAAATCTTGCCATCGCCTCGACACGGTCGACTGCGCCTTCCTTTGAAAACATGAGTATCGACGAGGTTGAGGCGCTGCTGATCCGCAAGGTTCTTCGCCGCTGTGACGGCAACATTTCGCAAGCTGCCGAGGCTCTCGGCCTGAGCCGCGCCGCGCTCTACCGGCGCATCGAAAAGTATGGCCTATGAGAAGCGTGTGCGCAGGCGCAAGCACTCGGCCATTCGCCGAGTGTGGTTCTTTGCGTTGCTGCTTTCGGTACCTGCATTCATCTTCACCGCAGTTTTCTTGTATCGAGGCCAGATCGGCTTCACGCCTGCGCTGCTGCTGATCTTTGCGCTTTTGATCTATCTGGCGTTGACGACTAGCGCATTGGTAGACGGATTAGTTCGCCCGCTGCAGACGCTCTCGAACGTAGTGTCGTCTTTGCGCGAGGGGGATTATTCCTTTCGCGCGCGTGGATCGGGTGCGCCCGACGCCCTGGGCGAGCTTGCAAGCGAAATCAACGCACTGGCAGACCTGATGCAGAAGCAGCGCGTGCGCTCGCTTGAGGCGACGGCGCTGCTGGCGCGCATCCTCGAAGTGATGCACGCGCCGCTCTTCGCCTTTGACCGCGAAGACCTGTTGCAACTGGTTAACAATGCCGGATTAAGACTGCTGGGGCTGCCGTACGTGCGTTGTTTTGGACGCTCGGCGCGCGAATTGGGGCTCGATGAGCTGCTGGCCCTGCCCGACCAGGCGATTCACTCTTTTGCGCCCAGCCCGACACGCTGGCTGCTGCGAAAAGCCGTCTTCCGGCAGGACGGCGTGCCCCACACGCTCTTGCTGCTGGCGGACGTAAGCCAGCCGTTGCAGGAAGAGGAGCAGATTGCGTGGAAGCGGCTCATCCGCGTGCTGGGGCACGAGCTTTCGAACTCGCTTGCGCCGATTAAATCGATCGCCGGCAGTCTGCTGGCAAGGGTCGACAATCTCAGCGCAGATGGGGCAACGGCGCATGACTTCCGCCGCGGTCTTGGCGTGATCGAAAGCCGCGCCGATTCCCTGCACCGTTTTGTGCAGTCCTATCGTCTGCTCGCGCAGTTGCCACCGCCAAAATTTCGTCCCGTGGCCATTGGACCACTGCTCGAACGCGTGGTGCTGCTGGAGCAACGGCTCACTGTGCAGCTCGATCCCGGGCCGCCGGCCACGATCTCGGCTGATCCGGATCAACTGGAACAGATGTTCATCAACCTGCTGAGGAACGCCGTAGACGCATCGCTGGCCAATGGCGCAAAACCGGTGCGCACAAGCTGGAGCTGCACCGATGCAAGCCTGGTTGTCCTCATCGAAGATCGCGGCCTGGGCATCGCGAATACCGATAATCTGTTTGTGCCGTTCTACACCACTAAACCCGCCGGCAGCGGCGTGGGTCTGGCGCTGGCCCAGCAGGTTGCCCGCGCACATGGCGGAGAAGTTCAGCTCGTGAATCGCGAAGACGGAGAAGGTGCGCGCGCAACCGTGCAGCTGCCGCTTGCTGTGCGGCCGGTCCTTTAATGAGCACGAAAGATGCGCTGAATAAGAACGCCCAAGCTGCGCGAAGAGTTATGCGCTACCGCAGCAGGTCTTCGAGCGTGGTGCTCAGGTCGGTTTTGTCGTCGCGATATTTCACGATCACGGCTGCGTAGAGGCTCAATCCCCACTCCTGCCCTTTGCCTTTATTGACCGAACGCGCTCCCGGAACCACAACGGCATTTTCGGGAATGATGAGCGGCGTCTCGCTGGTTGCGCGAAGCACTTCGCCCTTCACCACATCGAAGACCGGCGTGCCGCGCGTGAGAATGGTTCCGGCCGCGAGCACAGCTCCTTTGCGCACCGTGGTGCCTTCATAGACACCGCAGTTTCCGCCGACGAGAACGTCTTCTTCGATCACCACCGGACTGGCATTCACCGGCTCGAGCACGCCGCCGATCTGCGCGGACGCGCTCAGGTGCACGCGCTTGCCAATCTGCGCGCAAGAGCCGACGAGCGCGTGCGAGTCCACCATGGTGCCCTCGTCAATGTACGCGCCGGCATTGATGTACATCGGCGGCATGCAGACCACGCCGCGCGCCACATACGATCCCGCACGAATCGACGAACCACCGGGAACGATGCGCACACCATCTTCAGGAGCGAACAGACGTACTGGATACGTGTGCTTGTCGATAAAAGACAGCCCGGGGACACGCCAGTCATGCAGAGCGCCCAGGCGAAAACCCAGTAGAATCCCCTGCTTCACCCAGGCGTTAACGCGCCAACCGGTGGGCGAAGCGGCATCTGGCGAGGCCGAGCGCACTGCACCCGATTCGAGAGCGGACCGCAGGGCGAGAAAAGCCTCCATAGCCTGCGGATCGTTGGCAGCCGCAGGACCGGCAGCAAAGTATCGTTCGATGGATTGTTGCAGTTGATCGTGACTCATCTCATCCGAGTCTATCAACTCAGATGAGGGTCGGAGTCAGGCGTCGTAATGCATTGGATCGGTTTCCGCCGACTCGTTCTCTGCGCCAGACCGGAGTTCGACGACCTGCAACCGGAAGCAGTTTTTGCCGCACGGAATCATGACGAGAGTGAGCGGCCGTCCACCATTACGAGCGTGGAACTTCGACTCAAGCCACGCGCTCAGCCGGCGATCGCAAATCTCCGGATGACCGTTCCAGAAGCCGGGGTCCAGTCCACACTGAATCTGCAGATGGTCCAGCTCCATTTCAATCGTGCGAACCTGCTTTGGAAAGTACCGTCGGACGTCGCCCGCGCCAATCGCGACGCCGGTATATTCGTGGCCTTTGCATTGGGTTTTGACGAGCATATCGACCTGCCTTACTGAGATATGTGCAATGTTCTGCCCCGCCCGGAGCGCGCAGCCCACCGGCGAAAAAGTTAGACAAATAAGGCTGCCGGCAAGGCTGGCCAGCCATCCGTGGCAGCGGAGATTCTTAAGATGGCCCGGGATAAGCAAGCTTAAGGGGATTCCGCCACGAAATCGCTCGCCGGAGCGAGAGAAACGGCTCGGCGGTTCCGGATTGGCTTCAGAGTAGAAAAGCGTCGTTTCGGGAAAAGGCTTATTCGCGTTGGCCAAATGACACGAATTTCGAGCGGAAAGCACTATCTCATCTGGAAATATGCACAACCAGTGCAACCTTGAGCGCGTATGCGATACTCGAAACGGCATGTATAAACGGATAGTCCTTAAGTTATCGGGCGAAGCCCTGGCAGGTGAACGCGGCTTCGGCCTGGACTCTGCACGGGTAACTGCCATCACGGCCGAACTGGCCGACGTTCACGCCCTTGGCGTGGAAGTGGGCGTTGTGGTTGGCGGCGGCAACTTCTTCCGCGGCGTCGCCGAGCAGGCCAAAGAGATGGACCGTGTGAGCGCCGACAACATGGGCATGCTTTCCACCATCATCAATGCCATCGCCCTCCAGGATGCGCTCGAAAAGCGCGGTGTTCAGTGCCGGGTGATGACGGCCGTTTTCATGAACCAGGTGGCTGAGCCCTACATTCGCCGCCGGGCCGTGCGTCACCTTGAAAAGGGGCGCGTAGTGATCTTTGCGGCTGGTATTGGCAATCCGTTCTTCTCCACGGACACAGCGGCGAGCCTGCGCGCAATGGAGATCAAGGCTGACGTGCTGCTGAAAGGCACCAAGGTCGAAGGCGTCTATAATGCCGACCCCGTGCTGGTGAAGGATGCCGTGAAGTACGACGTAATCACCTATATGGATATTCTGAAACAAGGCCTGAAGGTGATGGATCTGACCGCGGTAAGCCTGTGCAAAGACAACAACCTGCCGATGATCATCTTCAACATGAATCAGCCGGGCAATATCCGCCGCGTGGTACTCGGTGAAAAAGTGGGATCGCTGGTAACGGCGTAAGATCATGCCAGTGCCAGCCGTAAGCGAACGGGCGCCCGCCCGGGCTTGCGGAGATGTATTCGAGTGAGTGCGCGGAGACGTCCAATCGTTCGTGGAGATGCGCAAGCCAGCACGGTTAGATGCCTTGACAGGCTTGCGTTGTTTCGCGGCCCTGAATATCGTCTTCTTCCATTTCTCGAATCCCCAATGGTTCGGCATCTTTGCGCCGATCGTGAATGCCGGCTACGCCTCGGTCAGTTTTTTTATTCTGCTCTCCGGATTCGTGCTCGCGTATAACTACGCAGGCAAGGCCCGGACGGGCGAGTTGGACAAGGTGCGCTTCTGGGAGGCGCGATTCACCAGGATCTATCCGATCTATCTTCTCAGCCTGCTTCTCTCCTGGAAGATGATTCCCGCCGAGGCTGCGGCGCATACCCATGCAATGTTCTGGTGGGGCATGGTGCTTACACCGCTGCTTCTGCAGGGATGGGTCCCGGAGCTGGCGACGTTTCTGAACACGCCAGCGTGGACCATGGCCGCAGAGTCTTTCTACTACCTGCTGTTTCCCTGGATGGCGCGCTGGAAGCGGCCGGAGCGGTTAGGGCCCCATCTGGCGAAGATGTTCGGTTTGTGGATGCTTGGACTCATACCGGGCACGCTCTATGTGATCTTCAGCCCAGATGGCATTGCCCATCCAGACCGCTGGAGCTGGGGTCCCTGGCTGCAGGCTCTGAAGTACACGCCGATGCCGCATCTGTGCAGCTTCATCTTCGGCGTGATGCTGGCGAGCGTTGACGAACTGATCGGCCGAACGAGCCGGCTGCGAATTGTCCTGGGAATCTTCGGTTTTGCGGCTGTCTTCACGATTCTCTCGCTGGCGGCATACATTCCCTATGCACTGATCCACGATGGCTTCCTGATGCCGTTCTTCGGCTGCATGATTCTGGGCCTGGCGGGCAACAACTGGCTCGCGTTCCTCTTCGGTCTGCCGCCGCTGGTCTTTGTGGGCGAAGCCAGCTACTGCCTTTATCTGCTCCACTTCAACCTGTGGAACATCCTGCACGATTCACATATCCTCGACCATCTGGGCCTGAACAGGCTTGATCCATGGATCAGCTACGCGCTGCTGATCGGCATGGCCCTGCTGGCGCTCCACTTTGTGGAGAAGCCTGCGCAGAAACAGCTGCGCAAGTGGCTAAGCGTGTGGAAGTGAAGAGATAAACGGTGCGGATTTTCACGCTCCAAACAGAAAAGCCCAACCGAGAGGCTGGGCTTCTGTTTCGCGTTCAATTTTTTCTTACGGAGCTACCGACTGTGTCGCATGGTTGCCGTGCGGCACTGCGATGATAGCCGTTGGCGTGGAACCACTCGGATAGGGCGTGGCTTGCGTGGCCGTCAAAGCGCCCGTGCTCGGATCCAGGCGGAAGCCCGAGATCGAGTTGCCGAGGTGGTTGGCTGTGTAGACAAAGCGAGCCAGCGCCGGTTCAAGTGTGATGGCAACCGGCTGCGTGTCGGTGCCGTAGATAGTGGTCGAGGTGGTGTTCACGATGGTTGAGGGGGTTCCGGTCGGCAGAGCGATAGAGTAGGCAGAGACCGTCGAGTCCAGCGCATTGGCGAGATAGATGTAGATGCCGCGCGGGTCCACAACGACGCTTGTGGGCTCATTGCCTGTCTTGAACGGCCCATTCACCAGAAAGCTCAATGTAGTTCCATTCTGGACGGTGTAGCCGATCAACTCATTTGAAGCGAAGTCGGTCGCATACACGAACCGGTTGGTGGGGTCGGTGGTGATCGCGCTCGGCTTTACGCCAGCCTGATAAGGGCTGCCGGAGGTAGCGGTCAGTGCGCCGCCCGAGCCAACGGCAAAGCCGAAGATCCAGCCAGGATTGGCGTTGCTCGTGACGGTGCCGCCTGGATTGTAGGCAGACTGGTCATAAGCCGTTACATAGACGGCGTTGTTGTTAGGAAGAACCGTAACTCCCGTAGGAAGGATGGTGTCGTTGAGATAACCCGGTACGGTCAACTTCTGGGTTGAGGTGGCGTTGCCGATTGTGCCAGAGCTGAGCGAGTACTCGGTGAGAGTTGCGGAAGTCGTGCCCGTTACCACGTACAGAAATGTGCCTGCAGCGTTCGCATAGACCGAAACCGGCGGAGCGCTCGTGGTAATGGAATCTTTCTTCGTCAAGACGCCATTAGCGGCGACAGAGAAGTGGACGACCGTGCTGTTTCCCTGATTCGCGACATAAAGGTTGGCATAGTCTGCCGTCACGGCCATCGCGACCGGAGCCGTGCCGCCCGAAGAGACCGCCGGCGGCCCGGTGCGCAGCGCACCGGACTGGGAATCCACCGCATAGGTATAGATCTGGCCCGCGCTGCCGGCCGAGTTACCCGCAGAACCGGCAACGAAGATCCAGTCGACGGTAACGAGCTGGCAGGCAGTAAAACAGGTGGCCCCGAGGAGGCCGATTGTAGAGACCAGAAGAAGCTGGCTCACTTTACTTAACTTCATGCGCTTCCTTCGTCGCGGGCTATCTGGCGCCAGCCCGGAAATACTCAGTTATCGATTACCCGTAGCCCATTGTAAAAGGCAGTTACGGGCTGTAGCTAATCGCCCTCAGGCGTTCAAGGCTTCTGCACGCCGCCTCCGGTGCCGTTGTGTGGGATGGCAGCAACCGCGGTCGGCTGCGCGTTCGATGGATAAGGAGAAAATTGCGACTCCAGCAGCGTTCCCGCGGTCGTGCTCAACGTAAAGCCGGATACATTGTTGCCAAGATAGTTGGCGGTGAAGAGAAAACGTTCTGTCGAGGGATCGATACCGACTGCCACCGGTTGCTGGCCAGTGGTGTAGTTGCCGAGGCTCCTCAACGCGCCGTTGCTCACCGAGTACGCAGTGACGGTCGCGTCCTGCGAGTTCGTAACGTAGGCGAACGGATAGGCCGGATCGACCGCAATGGCGGAAGGCTGATTGCCGGCCCTGAACGGGCTTCCGTTGAGAGGCGTCAGGCTGCCGGATCCCGCCACTGTATAGGCGAGGATGTTTCCTTTGGCGTAGTCGGTGATGTACAGATAAGCGCTGGAGGCATCGCTAGCTATGGCCGAAGGCTGTGTGCCGGCGGCAAACGGAGAGCCGCTCAACGGCGTGAGAATGCCCCCCGAACCAACCGCAAAACCGAAGACATAGCCAACCGTCGGCGTCACAGACGAGTCGTAGGCCGTGACGTAGACGTAAGAGCCGGAGGCCAGCACATTCACGCCCGTAGGCACGATGATGTGGCTCGCATTGGCTCCTGAGAGATTCAACGGCCAGTAGTTTCCACCGACAGCGGAGTTGGCCGCAGGAGTTCCGAGAGCCGCAGGCGTGGAGCTGGTTCCCGCACTGAGAGGATAGACGCTGACCGAACCGGTACACGGATCGGCTGTTGAGCAGATGGGCAGCGGCTGATAAGTGTCAACTACAAAGAGGTTCGACTTATTGGCGGCAAGGGCCAGAGGAAAGATTCCGGGAGTGTTGACGGTGTTGTACGGGTACAGCTTGCCATCCGTGCCGACGACAAACTGGACGATGCTGTTGTCATCGTGATTGGCAACGAAGAGGCTGCCGTAGTCTGCTGAAACCGCCTCAGCTACGGGATTGCGGCCTCCAGAGGGAAACGGCGAGGACGGAATCTGGCGCATCCGGCCCGACTCCGAGTTGATCTCGAAGACGTTGATCTCGCCGTCATTGTTCGCTCCGGCAGCCTTGGAGCTGGCCACGAAGACAAAGTCTACGGTAAGGGTTTGCGTGAGCTGGGAGCAGGCGGTGACCAGCGTGGCAACCAGAAGGCTGGCTACAGATACCAGCACAAGCCGGCTCGAGTTGTTGAACTTCATGCGCATCTTTCGTCACTGGGCCCGATAGAACAGCCCTTCGCAAATCATTTCAGGTCGAATTTCGGAACCATTCAGGCTACGCCAGGCTCGTCATCCGGCTGCTTACACATTTGTGAACCTGCCGCATCTTGGACTGTCAACCGGCGCCGCGGCAATTGCGCAGAGCCGGTTGTAGCCCCAAGATATGCGTCTCGCATCATCCCGTGCGCCCATCCACGAGGCACCAGGTAGGCGGCCCCTGCAGCGGATAGCTGCTGGCTACACGCAGTGGATTGAGCGCGCCAGAGTTTGGATCAAGCGATCGGCCGGTGATCGTCGAATCGTATTGGTTGGCCTCGTAGATGAACTGATCGGAGGGGTCTTCGACGATGCACTGCGGCCCTGATCCTGAACCAAAGGGCTGCTGCGGAATGAATTGCAACTGGAAAGCAGGCGCAGTGGTAATGAAATACCCGGATATGCCGCTCTGCGGGTTATTACCCGTCGTGTTATTGCCCTGATTGGCGACGTACAGATATTTGCTCTTGGACTCAACCATCAGGGTAATCGGATTGGCAAGCGTCGAGTCGTCCGGTATGATGCCGCCGCTCTGTGCCTGCAACGCGCCATTGGTTCCCACCGTGAACGGCAGAATCTGGCTCGGATATGTGCCGGCGGAGAAGGTTCCTCCTGAGGGAATCGTGATCGGCTCGTTATCAAGCACGTAGAGATTACCGTTTGCGTTCACAATCGCCGAGCCCTTGTTGATGGCCAGCGGTTGAGCGCTGTTTGAGCTTACCGTCAACTGTCCGCTTGAGCTCGAGTAGGTGTACGGCCAAATCGTGTTGCCTCCCGTATAGGGGTAAGCGGCCTGCGCCGAGGTTGACGACAAGGTGAGGATAAAGCTCGTGGCAAGCTCAAAGTCGACCGGATTGGCGGGAACGGGGAAGTAAGTGAGCTGCGCACCGCTGGCTGCCGTCACCTGGGCGTTCAACACCAGGGAGAGACGGCCGGTGGTCTGGTTGATCTGGAAGACTGTGACGTCGCCGCAGGTCGTGGCGCCGCTCAATGCCCGCGCGCAGCCGTCCGTGCTGGAGGGGTTGGCATTGTCCGGAGAGTCGTGATCCAGAGCGAAAAGGAAGTTTCCAGTGCTGTCCTTGAGGAGCCGGAAGGGATTGGTGCCCTGGGTATAGAAGGTCTCCTGCGGAGTAAGAATGCCGTTTCCGCCGACCGCGAACTGGGTGATATTGGCATTCTGGCAAGGATCGGCAGATGTGCAGTTGCCGTTGCCCTCTTTGTTGACGCCCCGGTTCAATACGTAAAGAAAACGGCTGCCGGTGATAAGTTGGGCGCGGACCGGATTCGAACCGCCTGAAGAGATCGGCAAGCCATTAATGGGCGTCAGCTTGCCTGTGTTGTGGTCAATCTTGTAGCCGCTGATGATGCCGTTATTTCCAGACTGGGCCGTCACTGTACCCGTCACGTACAAATACCCGACTGTGTAGCTCTGTACACAAGACGTCACCTCAAAGACGACACCCGCCGAAAGGGCGCCGATCAGAAGTGACTTTCCGAATTTCGTAAACTTCATGCGATTCCTTCATCCTGGTCAGGCGTCGGCCGCCAGTTTTGGTCGTTCCCGAGCAGCGCTGGGTTGGGACGGGTCCCTGCTGCATTGTAAAAGCCAGAGGCAGGTTGTGCCTAGCGTTCACCGCGGACCGGGCAAAACTGCAGATTTCTGCACAGTGCCCGCTCCACCGGCCTAAGCGAAAGTGGGTTGCGATTCGAGCGAATATTTCTGGATACGGACGGGGATTTGGACGCGCGGCGGCTGGTAAATGTCACCCTGCCGCCAGGCAAAAATGATTGGATTCAATGAGGGAGGAGATTCTGCAGTTCGCTACCATCGCAAACCGGCAAGTGCTCTGACGCATGAAATTGACTTTCCGTGCCCCATCCTTTCGCCAGCTTTTGGCCGAAGGATGGGACAGCACGAACCACACTCACGCGTCAGCGAACAAGCCGCGATGGCCGGCGATCACCAGACGCGGCACGAGTTCACCGGAACCATGGGCTGCCCCTTCTTGCAGCCGAAAGCCTTTCCGAATTCATCGAAGTTCTGCACCGTTCCGTTCACACGCCACTCACCTGGGGAGTGCGGATCCGTAAGTGCCGATTGCCGCGCGGACTGCTCGGTCTGGTTCTGGCACCACACCTGCGCAAAACCGATGAAGTATCGCTGCGCCTCCGTGTAGCCATCGATCTTTTCGTCGATGGATTTGCCCTCCTGGGCGAGCGTGTCGAGCAGCGCCATGTAGGCGATGCGCAGGCCGCCATTGTCCGCAGTGTTTTCGCCGAGCGTGAGATGACCATTCAGGCGCTGGGATTGCGCATCGCCGTGCGCCGGAGCTACCTCGAACCCGCTGTACTCGTTCGCCACACATTCGGTGCGGTCGGTAAATGCCTTGCGATCCGCAGGCGTTTGCCATTCCCGCAGGTTGCCCTTGCCATCGTACTGCGAACCTTCATCGTCGAAGCCGTGAGTCATCTCATGCCCGATGACCACGCCGATGCCGCCAAAGTTCACCGCCGGGTCCGACTTGAAATCGAAGAACGGCGGCTGCAGGATGCCGGCCGGGAAGTTGATGTCGTTGAACGACGGATCGTAGTAGGCGTTCACCGTCGGCGGTGTCATGCCCCACTCTTTCTCGTCGACGGGTTTGCCCAGCTTGGCGTAGTTGTAATTCCGCTCGTAAACCGCCGAATGATGCAGGTTGCCGATCAGGTCTGTGCGGTTGACCTTTACGCTTGAATAGTCGCGCCATTTTTCGGGATAGCCAATTTTATTGCGGATCATGGCCAGCTTTTCTTCGGCTGCCTTTTTGGTGGCATCGGTCATCCAGGGCAGATCCTTGATGTCGTCGCCGAGAGATTTTTCGAGAGCTGCGACGAGTTTGTCCATACTCTCCTTCGCCGCCGGCGGAAAGTTCTGCTTGACCCAGTCCTGGCCGACGGCTTCGCCGAGGGCTTCGTCTGTCATAGAGCTGCACTGTTTCCAACGCGGCTGGGGCTCCTGCTGGCCGGCCAGTGTGCGCGAGAAGAAATCGAAGTTTTCGTCGAAGAACGGTTTCGAGAGATCTCGCGCCTGGCCGTGCAGCACGTGCCAGCGCAGATAGCTCTTCCAAGCGTCGAGCGGTTCGCTTTGGAGGAGGCCGTTGAGTGCCTTGAAGAAGTCCGGCGTCGCGACGTTGAGCGTGTCGAAGTGGCCTATGCCGATCGCATGGAAGTAGGTATTCCAGTCAAAGTCGGGCGACAGCTTCTGAAGATCGGCTACGGCATAAATGTGGTAGCGCTTTTCCGGGTCGCGCAGGTCGGTGCGGCTGATCGAGGCCTTGGCCATCGCGGTCTCGATCTCCATCACGGCGGTGGCTTCTTTAGCAGCCTGGTCGGGCGAATCGCCAGCGAGCGTGAACATCTTTTTGACGTGCTCGATGTACTGGGAGCGAATGGTAGAAAAGTGCTTGTTGTCGACGATGTAATAGTCGCGGTCCGGCAACGAGAGTCCGCCCTGGTAGAGCCCGGCGATCTGCTGTGAGGAGTCTTTTGCATCCTGCTCGACGCCAAATTCAAAGAAGCCATCGGGTGTGCCCTGATCTTCAAGCTTGCCCAGGAGCGCGGGAATCCCTTTGGCGTCTTTCAGGTGATCGATTTCAGCCCACGAAGGCTGGATTGGCTCGGCTCCCTTTTTGTCGACGGTTGCCGTATCCATGCAGGCTGCGAAGAAGTCGCCGTACTGCTTCTGAAGCGGTGTCTTGGGGTCCTTCGCGGCTGCGTCGAGTTCCTGCCACAGCAGATAACGATTGCGCTCGCGGAGCAACGAGAACGAGCGCGCCCAGCGCACCTGATCGGACGGCACTGGATTGTTCTTGATCCAGTTGCCGCAGGCGTACTGATAAAAGTTCGTGCACGGATCGACGCTCGTATCCAGGGCAGACGCGTCGAAGCTCTTGATGGCAGGCGGCGCGGTGGGCTGCGCGTTATCAGACTGTGAAGCAGCGGGCGCTTGGGCAAAAGCTGTGCCTGCGGCAAGAACCAAAACAGGAGCAAATCGAAGACGATGCATGGAAGCCCCTCTCGGAAGAAGCATGTCCCGGCGATTGCAGATTGGCGCCGCAACTTCTCTAAAAGGCACCTGCACATGCATGCCGGATGAATGTAAGACAGCCGAAAATAAGGAACAACGTTGCAGAACAGGCTATCACAGGCCCACTTGAGCCGGCCGCGGCTGTGACGGATCGACCATTTAAACTGACGAATGGTTGCTGAACCGGTAATCGAACCGATGCACGAACCGATGATCGAGACGAGGAAAAAGCAGTGCACATGCGGCGTTTGCGAATGATGGCGGGATGGGTGGCTGGGCTGAGCTTTGCGGCCATCCTCCACGCGCAAGACGTGCATGTGCGAGTCTCTTCCGATGTAAAGACCGGCGTGGAAAGCACAACTGAGTTCCCCACCATCCAGATGGCGATGGATCATCATCCTTTTGCCGGCGTCGGCTCCGATGGCAAGCCCGGCCGCGTGTACATCGAAATCGCGCCGGGGATCTATCACGAGCGGGTTATCGTGACACAGAACCATACCAACATCACCCTCGTAGGCATGGGAAAGTCTCCGGAAGATGTGGTGATCACCAACAGCCTGAATGCAAAGCAGGCGGGCGGCACGTTTTTCACCGAAACAGTCGAGATCAACGGTGACAGCTTTGAGGCGGATAACATCACCTTCGAGAACGCGGCCGGCAATACCGGACAAGCCGTTGCCGCCGCCGTACGCGCGGACCGAGCCGTCTTTAAGCACTGCCGCTTTCTCGGCCACCAGGACACGCTCTTTGCCGACTACGGACGCCAGTATTATGTGGACTCCTACATCGAAGGCGGCGTCGATTTCATCTTCGGCAATGCCGCGGCGGTCTTCGATCACGACGAGATTCACGCCAACGGCCCCGGCTTTCTGACCGCGCAATCGCGCACGGCCCCAGACCAGACAACCGGCTACGTGATTCTCGACAGCAAAGTGACGAGCGCGATGGAGCAAGATCCGGAAGCGCCCAAGAAAGGTGCGGTCGGTCTTGGCAGACCATGGCGGCCCTACTCGCGCGTTGTCTACATCAACACCGAATTGCCCGCCGACATTATTCCTGAGGGTTGGAATTCCTGGGGACGCATGTCTCCCGATCTGCATGCGTATTACGCCGAATATCATTCGACCGGCCCGGGTGCAAATCCAAGTGCGCGCGCACCGTGGTCGCATCAGCTCACGGAAAAAGAGGCCGCGCAGTACCGGCCCAAGGTGTTTCTGGCCGGGAAAGATCACTGGGACTCGGTGGCGGTGGCAACGAAGTTGCCGTAGGACGCGAAATCAGAAACTAACCGGCGCATATCCTTCGCTGCTTAGAAGTGCATCCCCAGAAGCAGCAGCGCGTAAGCTGCGCAAAGCGTGACAACACGCACGCGGTGCATCGCGTCCCATTTGCGGTGCTGGCCGTGCAACTGTTCGGGTGTAAGTGTGCCGTCTGCTCTGACGATCCGGTTGTTAATGGGTACAAGGACAATCAGCGACAGGAGGATCGCCACCGCCCAGAACCCCGATGCGGCCACGAGATACCGGATAGTCTGCTGGCCGCGCAGAAAGACACATTCGGCAATCAGAAGCAGAAAGTTGCCGACATACCAGAAGGGCATCACTTTACCGAGCTTCAATCCGAAGAGACGAACGGCCTCGTCGCGTGCATGCTCGTCGAGTTTGAAAAGGATCGGATTGATGAAAGCCCAGACCGCAAATTCCACGCCGGTCATGAGGCCGACGGGAAGGATAGTTACGACGCTGAAAATGAGAATCATTGTCTCCTCCTGCGCTTCAGACGCGAATCGGATCTATACTGACTCAAATGCTCGTACTGACAAAGTTGTCAGTGCGAGCAGGAGAATCGGAGCTAATCTCCCATGCCCGTCTCGAAGAAAGAGATTTCTGAGTGCCCGATCGACGCCATGCTATCGGTGATCGACGGGCGGTGGAAAGGAACTATCCTGTGGCGCTTGACCGAGGGCCCGATGCGCACGAGTGAGCTCAAGCGAAGCATCCCCGGGATCACTGAGCGCATGTTAATTCGCCATCTGCAGGAACTGGTTCGAGACGGAATCCTCATTCGCAAACAAGAGAAGACGGTTCCGCCATGCGTCCGGTATTCGATCTCAGAGTACGGAATGACCCTGGCTCCGGTGCTCGAATCGATCTGCACATGGGGACGAAAGCACATCCGGCTCAAACACTCAGGCAAATCGCCGCAGCTTGGCATTGGCAGGTGTTGAAAACCGGGCAGAAACTGGGTAGATCAACTTCTTTACACGCCCTCGACCCACCTGCCACACTAGAGAGTGGACACCCAAACAATTGTCATTCTCGACTTCGGATCGCAGTACACGCAGCTCATCGCGCGGCGGATTCGTGAGCTGAACGTCTTTTCGGTCGTGCTTCCCTGCACCGTGCCGCTTGCCGAAATCCAGGCGCTTCGCCCGATCGGCATCATTCTTTCGGGCGGTCCGTCGTCGGTCTACGACGCCGATGCGCCCGCGGCTGATCCCAAATTTCTCAGCTTGGGCGCGCCCGTGCTGGGCATCTGCTATGGACTGCAGTTCATCGTGCATCATCTCGGCGGCAAGGTGCGGCCCGCGGACAAGCGCGAGTACGGCCACGCCGAAGTTTCTATTGAAGACAGCGCCACACCGTTGTTCGCCAACCTGCCGCCCGCGCTGCAAGTCTGGATGAGCCATGGCGACGAGGCGCTGGAACTGCCCACGGGCTTCCATCGCACCGCCATCACTTCCAATGCGCTGGCCGGCATCGCCAATGAGCAGCAGCGCATCTGGGCTGTACAGTTTCATCCCGAGGTGCATCACACGCCGCTCGGACCACAGCTGCTCAAGAATTTTGTGTTCTCGATCTGCGGAGCCCGTGGCGACTGGACGCCGGCGCATTTCATCGAGTCCACGGTGGCATCGATTCGCGAGAAGGTGGGCAAGGACCACGTGATCTGCGGGCTCTCCGGTGGCGTGGATTCATCCGTCGCCGCGATGCTGGTGCACAAAGCGATTGGCAGCCAGCTCACGTGCATCTTTGTCAACAATGGCGTGCTGCGGAAAAACGAGTTCCAGAACGTACAAAACAATCTGCGCGACAAGCTGGGCCTGAACATCGTCGCGGTGAATGCGACTGTGCGCTTTCTTGAGAAGCTTGCCGGCGTGACTGATCCCGAGCTCAAGCGAAAGCGGATCGGCGCGGAGTTTATCGCTGTCTTCGAGGACGAAGCCAACCGCATTGCACAGGAGACGGGTGGACCTAATGGAAAACTCGACTGGCTGGTGCAGGGCACACTCTATCCCGACGTGATCGAGTCATCGAGCGTGAAGGGACCGAGCCAGACGATCAAGAGCCATCACAACGTGGGCGGACTGCCGGAGCGGATGAAGCTCAAGCTGATCGAGCCGCTGCGCGATTTGTTCAAGGATGAGGTGCGCCGCATCGGCCGCGATCTCGGCATGCCTGAGGACATTTTGGGCCGCCAGCCGTTCCCCGGCCCAGGTCTGGCCGTGCGCATCCTGGGCGAGGTGACGCCGGAGCGCGTGGCCCTTCTGCAGGAGGCCGACGACATCGTCGTCTCTGAGATCAAGGCCGCTGGGCTCTACTCCAAAATCTGGCAGAGCTTTGCCGTGCTGCTGCCGGTGATGAGCGTAGGCGTGATGGGCGACCAGCGGACCTATGCGTACACAGCCGGCGTGCGCGCCGTGAATTCAGAAGATGGCATGACGGCTGACTGGGCGCAGTTGCCGCCCGAGGTGCTCAAGCGCATCTCCAATCGCATTGTGAACGAGGTGCGGGGCATTAATCGCGTCGTCTACGACATCACCTCCAAGCCGCCGGGCACCATCGAGTGGGAATAGTGATCTTTCTGCCATTTTTCTGAAAACCTGCCATAATTGTTTAAGGTGGCAGATTATGGCTGAGACCGTCATCCTTGGCGAAAGTGGCAGAATCGTCTTGCCGGCGGCGATTCGTAAAAAGTTTGGTCTCGAACCCGGCGAGCGCCTTACGGTGATCGACGAAGACGGGGCCATCCGCATTCTCAGTCGGAAAATGGCTTTAGCAAGCATTCGCACGGGAATTGTTAACCAGCGCGGAAGTCTGAGCGGCGTGATGGATGAGTTTCTGGCGGAGCGCCGCAAAGACGCCCACCGCGAGGCAAAGGGTGAATAGCGTTGTTCTCGACTCAGCCGCGGTCCTGGCTATGATCTTAAAAGAGCCGGGCGGTGAGCGGGTCAGCGCACTTCTCGATGCCATCGATTTGGGCAAACCTGTGCAAGTCGCGATCAGTGCGGTCAACTGGTGTGAAATTCTTTCCAAACTGCATCGCGAAAATCGGAATATGACGGCGGACGAACTGGCCGCTCTCTTGTCCGGTGTCGAACTCGTGCCGTTTGAGCAATCGCTTGCAGAGCTGGCTGCCAGTTACGCGCCAGCAAATCCAGCATTTTCTCTTGGCGACCGCGCCTGCCTTGCCCTCGCCGCCACGTTCAAAGCAAAAGCCTGGACCACAGACAAAGCCTGGGCGCGTGCCAAAGTTGGAGCGCAGATCGAAATCCTTCGCTAGAGCGGTTCCACAGTTTGTGTGCTCTTGCTGACACTGCGGAAGGTGGCATTTTCTTCAGGAAAATGCCACTTGTAGCAACTGCTTCGGGGTAGGGCAACTGTGAAACCGCTGTAGCCCGCTCAGGCCTGGCCGCGCAACGCCGCGATCTCCTTACTCAGCGCCTCCAATTTGGCCAGCACTTCACCGTGGTGCTTCTCATTCATCGAAGGCTCGAAGGCTTCGAGATAGAAGGTGCCGTTCGGTTCGAGCTCGCAGTGGCGCACCTCGTGCAGGTGCTCGAAGCCCTGCCGGTGCACCACTTCCATCAGCTCTTCGCGGGTAAGCGACTCGCGCTCGAGCGCCTTGCGATCAACTTGTCCGTCACGGATGAGTACGGCGGCGCGGCCCTCAAGCATGCGCGTCAAGCGCGGCGAGCGGAAGAGAAGGCGCACCATCAGCCAATTGATCGAAAGCAGGCTGAACGCGCCGATCACGCCGCCGGTCAGCGAGTTGTCGTCGCCGATAATGGCGTTCTGTACCGTGTTGGATAACGAGAGCAGTACCACGAGGTCGAATGGGTTGAGCTGCGCCAGCTCCCGCTTGCCGAACAGGCGCAGCAAAGCCACCAGGATCAGGTACACGAGAATGGGACGAAGCAGCTTCTCGGCGATGGGAAGCGGCAGCTGAAACATGTGCTGAAACAGGAGCGAATGCGTCATGTCAACGAGGATAGCGGAGGTGCGGCCTGCAGCTCGATGAAATTTGACTCCCTACTCTGATCTGGTTACGCTGAGGCCTGTTAACGCTCCTTTACGCCGATCGCGTTAACGCGCCTTAACCGCAAGAGACGTGCGCTCACGTATGCGTCGAATCCGACTAGTTTTCGCATGGTGCTTTGCGGGCGCAGCGCTCGTATCGATTGCTCTGGCTGGCGAATTTCTTTGGCTGCCAATTGAGGTCGGAGCTGACGATTTTCCACCGGCGTTCGCAGTAAAAGCGTTGCTGGTGGCCCTGTCTCTGGGGTTCGCTTTTCTCTTCGGCGCCGCCTGGTGGACTGTTCTCAAAAACAAGATCTCCGCGCGGGGTTCGGCCATTGCTGCAAGCCTTGTGCCCGTCCTGCTGGGCGTTCTGCAGCTCTACTACAGACCCCACGCCTGGCCGAATTTGGGATGGGTTCTGCTTGTGCTTGGCGCGCTGGGAGTCGCCGCTTTTCTTCGCCGGCCGGCAGATGCACCGTCTGACGGCCGGCGTATCGCGCGCAGGCCGCTTCCAGGCGATGGAACGAACGCAATCATCAATCGCCTGATAGGCATTGCCGCCGCGGCGGCAGGGTGGATCGGCCTCTCCACGTGGGATCGCTGGGCCCGCGTGCACGATCTGCCCATTGGCCCGCCGGCTCACATCTTTCTGGAGATCGTCGGCGCAATCCTTCTGGTGCTGGTTTTTCACGAGGGCGGCCACGCTCTTGCAGGCATGGCGCTGCGGATGAAGCTGATCAGCTTCGTGATCGGGCCGTTTCGCTGGCGGATCGTGGAGGGACGATGGAAGTTTCAGTTTCTGTCCACCGGCCTTTTCTCACTCATCGGCCACACGATCGTTGTGCCGAAAGATACAGAGGGATTTCAGCGGCGCAAAATCGTGCAGGTAGCGGCCGGGCCGTTCGCCAGCATCTCTACAGGCTTGCTTGCTTCGGTGGCGATTCTGCTCGCGCCGGGAACACCGTGGGCCCAGGCATGGAGATTTCTCTCTTACTTCGCGACCATCTCTTTGCTCACCGGCATTTTGAATCTGGTGCCTTTTGGAATCGGCTCGGGATATTCCGACGGCGCCAAGCTCTATCAGCTCGCCTCAGGCGGACCCTGGTGCGCATACCAACAGTTACTCGGCGTAATTTATTCGATCATCGTCACCCCAACCCGACCAGGGGATTTCGATATTGAGGCGATTCAGCGGGCAGCGGGCACAGTCGCCAAGGGCACCAATGAATTGTTCCTGTACCTTGCGATCTACTCGTGCCTCCTGGATAGAGGCGAGCTAAATGCTGCAACCGAGGCACTGGCCAGGGCAGAGCTTTTCTGCCAGGAGTCGACGCTCGATCCACCATGGGAATGGTGTTCCGCCCTTGTTTTTGGCAACGCGCTGCTGCGCCGCGATGCCGCCGCTGCGCGCGGATGGTGGCAGAAGATGGAGGCGAAAAGGCGTCGGAAACCCGCGGGGGAATCTTGGATGGCTTTGAGCGCGCTGCTCTGGAGCGAAGGCAAGCTCGCAGAAGCACGCGAGACGTGGGCGAAGGCCGATGCGTGGGTAAGCAGACTACCGGAATCGGGATTTGCGGCGGCCGAGCGCGATGCGTTGCATCTTCTGCGGCAGGCGCTGGATGAAGCTGCTCATACAGCCGGCGATTTGAGCGCATCGCACACCGAACCGCACCTGTCTGTTTGATAGAGTGAGATTGCCGGTCTTCTTCCATTTCCCTGCCGGCCGTTCGTTGCTGAAAGCGCATCTTTTCGAATGGAAAAATCGATAAATCCTATGACTGCTTCCGAATCCTCCTCTGCAGCGTTCGCTCCTTTTCGCGTGGAACCTCGATTCACCGCGCGTGTGTGGGGCTTTCGTGATCTGCGCCCCTGGTACGATCGCGTGGCGGAGGGCGATCCCATCGGCGAAGTATGGCTCACGGGCGACGATTGCTTGATCACCACCGGGCCGCATGCGGGAAAAAAGCTGGCATCTCTGTTCAACGAAGCGCATGAGCAATTGCTCGGTCCCGATGCGCCGTCGCCGGAGTCGCCGCTGCTCATCAAGATGCTGTTCGCGAAAGAGAAGCTGAGCGTGCAGGTGCATCCTGACGATGCGATGGCGCAGAAGTACGGCCAGCCGCGCGGCAAAACGGAGTGCTGGTATGCGCTGGCTGCAGAGGCGGGAGCGAAGGTTGCGTGCGGGCTCAAGCCGGGAGTCACGCTCAAACAGGTGGAAGAAGAGATTCATGCGGGCACGCTGGAGTCGAGCCTCACGCTGTTGCCCGTCGAACGTGGCGACATGATCTTTGTGGATGCGGGAACGGTGCACGCCATCTGGCCGGGCGCGATCATTCTGGAGACCCAGCAGAACTGCGACATTACTTACCGGATGTTCGATTACGGGCGTCCGCGCGAACTGCATGTTGAAAAATCTCTCGAGGCCACCAAGCTCGCAACGCGTGCGGGCAAGATCGCGCCGCAGCTATTGGACGATCGCACCATTCTCCTCGATGTCGAGTATTTCCGCGTCGAGAGGGTTCCCGTGAAAGGAACGCGCACCAGCGAGAGCCTGCGTGGCGGTGGAAAACGCGGGCTGGCGTGGCTGTTTGCTGCGGCCGGGTCGGGAAGACTGTCTGGCGAGGGCTTTGCTTCCGTCGATCTGCCTGCGCGCGGTATCGTTGGTGTTCCCGCAGCTTCGCCGGAGTTTGTGCTTGAAGATCTGGGCGGGCTCGATCTGATCCGGATCACGCCGAACTGGCCGGGAACGAAGCCGTGAGCGACGCCCGCTGGCGTGATGCAGTCGTTGATTACATCCGCGCCGAGGCTCTTCCCGCCGATAAATTTGGCCACCAGCCACGTCTCTATGCGCTCGCCTGTAGTATCGGCGAGGAAATGCAGTATGACGACGATGTCGTCTTTGCCGCTGCATGGATGCATGACCTGGGCGTGTTTCTGAATCACAGGCCGAAAGATCCCGAGGCCCTGGCGCGCTGGGATCATGTGCCCTACACGATCGCGAAAATGAGAGAACTGCTTCCGGGCTGGGGATTTCCTGCCGCGAAACTTAATGCGGTGGCAGACACGATCCGGACACATCAGCCGCACGATCATCCCACACAAGTGGAAGGGATTCTTTTGCGCGACGCCGATATTCTGGAGCAGTTGGGAGCCGTAGGCGCTCTGCGGGCGCTGGTGAAAGTCGGACGCGACACGCGCTACGCTACGTTCTCTTCTGTTTTGCCGGTGCTGCGCCGCGCTGCCGATTACCTTCCGGGCCAGTTGCGTCTAACCAAGGCAAAAGATCTCGCGGTGGAGCGCGTTGCAGTGTTGAAGGGCCTGATCTCGGCCATTGAATCCGAGACGGGTGAGCTTCTGTTCTGAATCCGGTTCGGATCTCCTGACCCACTCTCTTGATCCACGGTTCGGGATTGGAGCCTTGGTGCGCGCAGGATGCAGATTCGCTGCCACTTACTGGCGTGAGCGCAAACCTGAATCCGGGGTGCCTACCGTAACTTTTCGCTACAGGCTGGGTTTGCAACTGTGAGCGGTTCCAGGCGTCTAAGAAGTGTAGCGGGAACCGGATCGTCCGAAACGTTACCTGCTTTGGAAGAGTTTGATAGCCAGCGGGCGACGTCAGGCAAGGAGACACGACACGATGAATCGGCCATGGATCAAGAAAATTGTGCGGCAGATGGCGGCGTGGGCTGGAGTGGCCGCGTTATGTGCCGCGGTGGCGATCGCGCAGGATAATGGCGCGGCCACGGCATCGGGCCAGCGTACCGATGGACAGATCGAGATGGACGTGGTGCAGGCGCTCGACGGGTCCCAGGCGCTGAAGAACGACATGATTACGGCCGCCACCATTCAGGGCGCGGTTACGCTCTCCGGCACGGTATCGAGCCAGGCATCGAAGGACCTGGCCGGTTCAATCGCGTCGCATGTGAATGGCGTGACCAAGGTGAACAACAACCTGAAGATCGGCAATCCTCAGGATGCGCAGGACGCGGGTGATTTTGCCACACAGCCTCCGGATACCGATGCGCAGGCGATGAATGACAACAGCCAGCAGGCTCCTCCGCCTCCGAGTCAGACGCAGCCCGCGCCACCGCAGGATCAGCAGCCTCAGTATTCACAGCAGCAACCTCAATATCCGCAGCAACAGGCACAGCAGCCTTACCCGAACTATCCGCCGCCTCCTCCGAACCGGCAGCCGTACGGTTACTCGCAACCGCAACAGCCTGCGTACGGGTACGAATTACCCAGAGGGCCTGTGACTCTGGTTCCGGGCACATTGCTGCAGGTGCGGACCGCAGAGGAAGTCGACACAAAGAGGGCTTCGGCTGGAACTCCGGTGCAGTTCACAGTGATTCGCGATGTAACCGTCGGCGGTGTGCTGGCGATTCCGCGCGGCGCAACTGTGCACGGCGTGGTGACAGAGATCAAGAAGGTTGGGTCGGGCGACCTGGGTGGCAGCTCTGAACTGGCATTGGCTCTAACTTCTCTCGACTTGGGCGGACAAAATTATCCCCTGAGCTCAGACCAGTTCAAAGTGAAGGGACCCAACAAGGCTGGCCGCACGGTGGGTAACGCCTTGGGTGGCGCACTGCTGGGTGCGATCATTGGCGGCGCTGTGGGCCGTGGCTCCGGTGCAGCGATCGGCGCAGGCGCGGGTGCAGCGGCTGGAACAGCGGCCAGTGCTGCTTCACCGGGGCCGAATGTGTGGATTCCGTCGGAAGCGCTGGTGACGTTCCACCTGAACGCGCCGGTCACAGTAAACCCGGTGAGCGAGCAGGAAGCGGCCCGGCTGGCGCAGGGACTGTATCCTGGCGGCCCGAGCCTCTATCGCCGGCGGGCCTATGGTTATCCGCCGCCTCCACCCCCGTACGGTTATGCGGCGGGACCGTATTATCCATATGCGTATCCCCCGGTCTACTACCGGCCCTACTACGTAGTCGGTGGGGTCTACTACTGGCGGTGAAACAGCAACCTTCGATCGCGCATGACAGCGGGCGTCCTCAGAAGAGGACGCCCGCTCTGTTTGCGAAGCGGGGTCCCCACGAACTGGTCTTCGTTCGTGAGGTGCAAGTAGTATTCTGGACCTCCTTACAAAATCCGACTGGAAATCTGATTGGAGGTCCGCTCATGGGAAAGTTTGCAAGTATCACCGAGACGGTCGGCAACACGCCAGTGGTGAGGATCAATCGGCTGGCTCCGCCGGACGTGAACCTGTATGTCAAGGTGGAGGCGTTCAACCCACTGGGATCGGTGAAGGACCGGCTGGCGCTGGGCGTGATTGAAGAGGCGGAGCGCACCGGCAAGTTGAAACCCGGCCAGACGGTCGTTGAAGCCACGAGCGGCAACACCGGCATCGGCCTGGCAATGGTGTGTGCGGCGAAGGGTTATCCGCTGGTAGTCACGATGGCGGAGAGCTTCAGCATCGAGCGGCGTAAGCTGATGCGGTTCCTTGGCGCCAAGGTGATCATTACGCCGGCCTCGGCGCGCGCGGTAGGCATGGTGAACAAGACAATCGAACTTGCCGAGAAGCACGGCTGGTTTTACACGCGGCAGTTCGAGAACGAAGCGAACGCGGACATGCATTCGCGGACGACGGCGCAGGAGATTCTGCGGGACTTCAAGAATGAAAAGCTCGACTACTGGGTCACGGGGTTCGGGACCGGCGGCACGCTGAAGGGCGTAGCCCGCGTGCTGGCGAAGGAGCGGCCTGAGACCAAAGTCGTTGTCTGTGAGCCGGACGATGCACCGATGCTTTCGAGCGGCATCGAGCAGGAGCGCAATGAGGACGGATCGGCGAAGGCAGGACATCCGAGCTGGAAGCCGCATCCGATGCAGGGCTGGAGCCCGGACTTTATCGCCAAGCTGACCGGTGATGCCGTGGCGTCGAAGGCGATCAGCCAGGTGCTGCGGATTACCGGTCCCGATGCTCTGCGCTGCAGCCGCGAACTGGCGAAGAAGGAAGGCATCTTTGTCGGCATCTCTTCGGGTGCTACCTTTGCGGGCGCGCTGCAGGTAGCGGCGCAGGCTCCGAAGGGGTCGACGATTCTGTGCATGCTGCCGGATACGGGCGAACGCTACCTGAGCACGCCGTTATTCGCTGAGGTTCCGGTGGACATGAACGAGGAAGAGTGGGCCATTGCGCGGTCGACGCCGGGGTGCATTCTGGAGCCGCCGAAGTAGACGTTTTTGAATGTGTATTCCTGTGAACTGTGAGGTTTTGAACCGCAAGCTTCTGATTCCTAAAGGCGAAGCGGGCTTCACAGTTTCACAGGAGCGATTTTTCATTTTCCTCGGCGGACGCGGACCGAAAAATGATTCGTCTGGTTTTATTGTGCACTCGGCGGAGGAAATTTTCTGCAAAGTGCCGATGCTGGCGCCGCAACGAACGAACCGCAGATCTTTCGACTCCGTTGGGGCTATGCGCCCCAACTCCACTCAAGATGATAGTGCTTTGGTTTGATCCGGGCCTGAAGGCCCGATCGTTGTTGCTGGTGATTCAGCGGCCTGAAAGCCCGCTGCTCCCTCCGAAGATGTCTCGACGGTGTCTGGAAACGTGAGGAGCGAGGCTACAGCGGTTTCACAGTTGCCATACTCCGACGCCGTTGCTGCAGAGTGGCATTTTCCTCAAGAAAATGCCACTCTGCGCGGCGCCGGCAAGGGCACATAAACTGTGGAACCGCTCTAAAAGCCTTGCCCGTTCCAGGTACGCATCTTGTGGATGGGGCTCGTCTATAATGGACGCAAGTCGCATCGAGCGAGAATTGCGCATCGCAGCCGGCCTCTGGCTGACCTTCCCGGGTTGCCACACAGGTCCTATCCTGCTGGCGCGTAGAGAGTTGAAGGTTCTAACCCACCCATGATCCGTTTTCTGCAAACAGACAATCGCCTGGTGAAGGCGCTTCTTGTAATCGTCATCGGCTTTGCTTCCGTCTCGATGGTGGTCTACCTCATTCCCGGCCTGACCGGGGGCGCGGCCACATCGCCGGACACTTACGCGGTGGTTTATCCCCACTGGTACAGCCGCTGGCTTGCTTCGGGCGATACGGTGAGCCAGGCGCGCGTCGAGCAGATGACGCGGCAGCAGCTGATGCAGCGCAGCCCGCAGTATGCCGACAACCCGATGATCGTGAAGTTCTTCGAGAGCCAGGTGGGCCAGCAGCTGGTGCAGCAGCAGGTGTTGTTGCAGGAGGCCCAGAAACTGGGCATCCACGCCACCGAACAGGACGTGCGGCAGTTTCTGCAGACCGGGCCAACGGGGCAAGTGCTGTTTCCGAACGGCAAGTTCATCGGCGAGGAAGCCTACGCAAACCTGATCAGCGAGCGGTTGAACATGTCGGTGGGCCAGTTCGAGGACAACGTCAAGAATGAAATCGCCATTCGCCGCCTGCAGTCGCTGATCACGGCGGGCGTGACGGTGGGCGATAACGAAGTACGCGACAGCTACCGCAAACAGAACATCAAGATCAAGTTTGACTATGCGGTGGTCTCGTCCGACGATCTGCTGAAGACGATCAATCCTTCTGACAGCGAGCTGCAGGCTTTCTTCAAGGCAAACGCGGCCCGCTATGCAAGTGCCGTTCCTGAAGAGCGCAAGATCACTTATTTTGCGTTTACGCCAAATGATGTGCCGGGCGGCATTCCGCAGCCCACGCAGCAGCAGATCGAGCAGTATTACAACAGCCACAAAGCCGAGTATTCCGTGCCCGAGCAGGCGAAGTCGCGACATATCCTCATCAAGCTTGCACCAGGAGCAGACGCCAAGACTGACGCGGCCGCCAAGGCCAAAGCCGAAGACGTCTTGAAGCAGCTGCAGAATGGCGGCAACTGGAACGAACTGGCGAAGAAGTACTCGGATGACCCCGGCAGCAAGGACTCAGGCGGCGAGCTTGGCTTTGCGCAGCGCGGCCGCATGGTGCCGGAGTTTGACAACGCGATCTTTACGCAGAAGATTGGCGACATCAAAATCGTGAAGAGCCAGTTCGGCTATCACATTGTGCAGGTGGAAGACCGGCAGACCGCGCACACGCAGCCGCTGAACGAGGTGTTGCCGCAAATCCAGGCAACTCTGGTGCGCGATGCTTCAGCACAGACGCAGCAAAACTACGCGAAACAGCTTACCTCTGAGGCAATCAAGAACGGCCTCGAAAAGACGGCGGCGGCTCATCATCTGGAAGTGGTCACCACGCCGCCGGTGGAACAGAACGGCGTGATCGCCGCGCTGCCGAGCAGCACGCAATTGCTCTCGAAGGCCTTCGGCTCGAAGCAAGGCGATCCGGCACAGTTTGCGCCGACGGGTGAAGGCTACGCGGTCTTCCAGGTAACGGGCGTCGTGCCAGCCCATGCGCCTGCATTTGCCGACTGGAAGTCGCACGTGCTCGACGATTACCGGAACGAGAAGCTTCCGACTCTGCTGAGTCAGAAGACGCAGGAGCTATCGCAGAAGGCGAAGAACGAGAACGATCTGGCGAAAGCCGCAAAGGAAGTCGGCGCGACGATCAAGACCAGCGATCTGGTGAGTCCGACGGGGCAGGTGCCGGATCTGGGCCAGGTTGGTCAGGTGGCCCCGCAGCTGTTTGACTTGAGCGTGGGAAACATCAGCGGGCCGATCAGTGCGGAGCACAATGGCGTTGTCGCGAAGATCGTGGATAAACAGGAGCCGAGCGCAGATGACATCCAGAAAAACTTCGACCAGACCAAGGATCAGATTCTGGACGAACGGCGGCAGGATGCGTTCAACGTCTTCCTGAGCAATGTAATGAACGACTACAAGAAGCACGATCGCATCCGGCTGAATGCCAAGCAGCAACAAGAGCCGCAAGTGCCGGGCATGTAGACTCCGGCAGCTTTGGATACGGAAGGCCCGCGATCTCCGTAGATCGCGGGCCTTTTTGTTGTTGGATTGTCGACTAGCGTGGTGTCTACAAAGTTGGCAGAAAAGCAACCGCAGATCCCCTTCGACAAGCTCAGGGCAGGCTTTCGACTCCGTTTGGCCCCCATAAGGCCAAACTCCGCTCAGGATGACAAAGCGAAGTTATGGGGCGAACTTTGGGGACACACTCCTAACGCAATCCGGCAATTTGATAAGGCAGGCCGGTTGCGGGTGAGCGCTCAGGCTGAGCTTCGAGGTTCGGCGCGACGGTTGCGCCGGCAAAGGATGCCGGCTCGACCGTTACATTCCACCCGTCAAAAACCACGAGCGCGTCTTCCCCGTGAAAGTCTTTCGATACAGCTTCGATGGTGACGGTCTTGCTCTCATTGGGAACGAACGAGATGTAGTTGTCGCTGTAGAAGACGGGTAGCACGCGCTCACCCGACTTACGCCGCAGTTGCAGGTGCGCCATGAGGGCAATGTTTGCCGTGGGATTGCGTAACGTGACAGTGAGCGTGCGCTTGCCATTGGCCTCTTTGCTCTGCACCTGCGCAGCGAGAGCCACCATGGGCAGCTTGTTGAGCGCGGTGTAGTCGTCGGGGTTCCAGGAGACGGCGCGCCAGTAGAAATTGCTCGAAAGCAGTTTGCCGGCTGCATCGTGCAGATCGAGCTTGATGAAATGCACTGCAGAGAGATTCGCCGGAAAGTCGATGGAGCCTAAGTCCGTGGCCGCTTCGGAAGAAGCTGTGAGCTTGGTTTCGTGCTGATAGGCGACCTTGCCGTCGAGATTGTAGATGGCGATGTTAGCGGTGGCGTCGGTGATCGGATGTGGAAAGTTATTGATCACCTGCACGTGGTCGGTGGCTTGATTGAACTGGATGTGCACGAGTTCTGAAGCGTGCATCACGCCAAAGAACGAGGACATGGGCTCGAAATCGTAGTGATATATCTGCCAGACGAAGCTGGGCTGCGCGGGATCGCTCATCCAGGTGATCACGGCCGTAGTGGGATGGAAGAGCTTTGCGTTGCGGCCCTCATACATGGCGCGGAAGGCTTCGTAGTTGGCCATCTGCGCCTTGCGCACGAAGTCAGCTAGATTGCGAATGTCGCCGTAGCGAGCGGCGATCTGGGTGCGGTAGTCTTGTGAGCCGGAGTTGCCGCGGGCAAAGTCGTGCTCAGCCCAGTCGTCGTCGATGATTTCCCAGTCCTTCTTGGGCATCATGCCGTGGATGGACTCAAGGGTAGGCACAGAGACGCTGCCGGTCTCCGTCTTGAAGTAGTCGTCGGTGATGGTGTAGAACTCGGCCGGCGTGCGCCAACGGTACGGGCCATGCGAACGCACGCCCGCGCCATCGGTGGAGCTGGGCTGGTAGCGGCGCGTAGGTTCGAGTTCGGCAAGCACCTTGCGCAAAGCTGCATCGATCTGCGGCGGCGGATAGCCCTCATTGCGCGCGCACCACAGCACGATGGACGGATGATTGCGGAAGCGACGAACTTTGTCGCGCACGTTGGCGACGTAGGTGTCGAGATCGGTGGGATCAGGCCCGTCGCTGGGATTCGGCTGGAAGAACTCATCCCACACCATAAGGCCGTACTTGTCGCAGAGCGCGTAGAAATCTTCGCTGGTACTCTGGCCCACCCAATTGCGGATCAGGTTGAGGTTGGCGAGTTGATGGAGACGAATCTGCGTTTCGAGCCGCTCGCGAGGAATACGTTTGAGCGCTTCATCGAGGCCCCAGTCACCGCCGCGAATGAAGACCGGCACACCGTTTACGGAGATGGTCAGCGTGTCAGTACCTGGGACTTGATAGGTGATCTTGCGAATGCCGAAGTCAAGATCCTGTGCGTCGGAGATTTCGTTGTCGGCCTTAAAGGCGAGATGAAGATGATAGAGATTTTGCGCGCCGTATCCGTTGGGCCACCAGAGACGGGGATTTTCGATGTGCAGCACCGGCGTGCTCTTGGAATCAAACTTCACCTGCTGCTTGCTGTGCGGCGCGAGTTCGACCGGCTGCTGAAAGGTGAGGGTTCCGATGGTTCCTTCGAGCACACCTTTCTGTGGCTTGTCGCTGGTGTTTTCGACGGTTGTTGCGACGGACACATCGGAAGAGTCCGTCTTCGGCAGAGGAAGATCGGTGGTCACGAGCGGATCTTTCACCAAAACCGGGCCTGACGCGGAGAGAAAGACTTTTTGCCAGATGCCGGTGTCGCGATCGCGAATGGCAGGGATCCAGTCCCACCCCATGGTGCACAGAAATGTTGGCCCATCGATGGCGCTGACGCCACCGTTTGGGCCGATGCCCGCGCGCAATGTGTGCTCATGCGAGACGCCCGGGTTAGGCTGTGGCGCAACCAGGACAGCCACAACCGCCGGCTTGCCTGGCTTTACCAGCGCCGTAATGTCGAAGGTGCCGCGAATGAAGGCTCCGCGCGTCGTGCCCACCTGCGTGCCGTTTACCCATACCGCGGCCGAGTAGTTGATGCCGTCGAAGTTGAGCCGCACCTGGCGGTTTGCATAGGATTTCGGCACGTCGATGGTGGTGCGGTACCAGTAGGAAGTGTGGACGAGGCTTTCGGGAATGATCTCGGGGCGATTGTTTTCGCCATAGAGAGGTTCCGGATAGACGTAGTTGTTGACGAGCGTGGTGAGCACCGTGCCGGGGACGGTGGCCGCATACCAGCCGCTCGGATGAAAGCTCGCCGATGAGATTTCAGCGCCGGGTTGCGATGCCTTAACCGCATCTTGCAACTGCCAGCCCGCGGTCAGAACGATCGGCTGGGGTAGAGATTTTTCAGAAGCAGCTAGGCTGGGTGTGGCGGGCGCGATGAGTGAGAGCGATACCAGAAAAAGCGAAAACGAACCAACGGACGATATTCCCAATGGAATTTTCAATGGGCTGCACCCCAGGCACACTCGAGAGGATTGCACGGCCGATAGCCGGACAAGGGGATTATACGGCGGCAATCAGAGACTCTGATTGCCGCCTGCCCCGCCGTCCATGCTTCCATCCTTCGATGCCGATTGACACACTCGCGAGCGCGAAAATCTCCGTCCGCTCAATCGCCTATCTGGGATCGCGCACTCGGAGCGCGCCGCTCTTATTTCGGAGAAACAGCTCCAGCAACTCCCAGCACCATCTGCGTCCCTGAATCAAGATGGACATTTTTCCTGGATGCAGTAAGAGTGCCGGATGTGGAGCCTGTGGCCGAGCCAGCCAGCATCACTCCGGGAATTCCAGTGGCCTGAGAAGTTAATGAGCCAGAGGCGCCGGTGGCTTCATGCAGTCCGTTGCCCAAGCCCGCCGTCGCGCCCTCTGTTGCATGAAGAGCGCTGCCGGTTGTGCTGCCCAGGCTGGAGGGTACCCCTCCCGTGGCAGAGGCGGTCGATCCTGCTGCGCCTCCCAACAAACCGCCGCCTGCGCGGCCTCCGCCCCCACCCACTGCATGCATGCCGCCACTTGGAGCAGCGAGAGAATCACCGGCATCGAAGCTATCGGATGCGACGGCGCTGGCCGGCGGAGCCACAGACTCAATTACCGAATGAATGGCTAACTGGTTGCCGTTTTTCAATTCAGCGCGATCGAAGACGATGCTCATGCTGGAGTCAGCCTGCCCGGCTCCGTGCGCCTCGACCTGAGTGACATGGCCAACCAGGCGCGATCCCTTGGGCAGTTCCGTGCCGTCGGCAGTCTTGATTGTCTCCTTGGTTTTTACGACGACGGTGTCACCGGCTTTTGCTGATTTACTGTCAAGCTTGCCGACCAGTTCGCCATGCACAGGACGCATGTCGCCTGGGCGCATATCGACGCGGCGCATCTCGGCATTCGCGTGCGCGGAGCCATCCGCTTGTGCAGAGCCGGGGCGCACATTGGCCTGCGTGTCTCCCGATTCGTGGACCTGAGCGCCAGAAGCGACTACGGACGTGGTTTGGCCTGCAGTTGCGGTTGCTTGTTGCGCAACGAGGGCGGTACCGAAAGCGGCAAGCGCAGTTACTACCAACATGGATAGGGTCTTCATCTTCTGATCCTCCAGGGAAATAGCGGGGCCGGCTGACGAACCGGTTATCTGCCGCTGAAGAGGTTTTTCAGAAAGGTAAGATGCAGGTTTTCAGAAACCCTTTTGCCATTACTCGCCAGGATGGAGCACGAAAGTAACATTCTGGCGATGCCTCGACGGTTTTAGCGACGCAGACAACCAGGGTTGGGACCCGGAGTACAATTTTGGATCGCACGAGGCTGCAGCGGCACGCTGGAATGCTGCAGTGCACGCCAAAGCGGACTTCATCTCCACCGATCACTATGAACAGCTTGCCGAGACGCTTGCCTCATTAAAATAAGAACTTCAGCAACAACAAGAGTGTTGGCTTTTTCTGATCGAAATGTCTGCTCCCTCATGCGCCGCCTCTGAGCCGCAGCGGCTCCTGCGGTTTCCGGGAAAACCTGTGCTTCCTCAGAAGGCTATAATTGCCCCTATCGGCAACAGCACATCCGCATAGCAGACTTCCAGCTATGTATGCCAGGGAGCACGATGGATCGACGTGATTTTTTGAGGACAACAGGCACCCTCATTGCGAGCAAGGCTGTCGCGCCTGCAATCGCCGGCTACGGCGCGGAGACGACGTCTCAGACAAAGGGCCGCATCGTATTTCCCTTGAACCGGCGGTGGCGCTATAGCCCCACTGCAACCCCGGCTGCGCACGAGCGCAACTTTGACGATAGCCATTTTGCGCAGGTGATTGTGCCGCACACGAATGTGCGTCTTCCCTGGCACAGCTTCGACGACAAGACCTACGAATTTGTATCGATCTACCGGCGGCATTTCCGCATGCCCACGGGCACGCGCGGTCACAGGGTGTTCGTAGACTTTGAAGGCGTGATGACGGCTTCGACTGTCTGGCTCAACGGTGTACGCCTTGGCGAATACAGAGGCGGATTCACGCCGTTCTCATTCGAGCTGACGCCCCATCTGGATTGGAGCGGCGAGAACGTGCTGGCCGTCGAAGTGGACTCGACGGAGCGTGCCGACATTCCTCCTTTCGGGAACGAGATTGATTATCTGACTTTTGGCGGCATCTATCGCGAGGTGCAACTGCGGCTGGTTGCCCCGACGTATATCGAAAACATCTTCGCCGAGCCGAAGGACGTCCTCTCAGGAAAGCCGGCTCTCGACGTTCAGTGCTTCCTTGCGAGCTCAGAAAAATCCGCAGACGGCTTGATGGTGGAAGTCGCGCTGTTCGACGGCGATCGACAGTTGGCGAAGGCGACACAGCCGGTTTCCACCTGGAGCGATGAGGGACCGAAGCCTGTTGCGGTGCATCTCGACAATCTGGGCGCGATCGAGCTATGGGATTTGAAGTCGCCCAAGCTCTACCGTGTTGAAGTTCGCTTGCTTCAGGACGAGCACGTTGTTGACAACGATTCACGCCGCATTGGCTTTCGCGAAGCAAAGTTTACGCCGCAGGGGTTCTCGCTCAATGGCAATGTCGTTAAGCTGCGCGGCCTCGATCGCCATCAGACGTTTCCGTGGGTCGGTCAGGCCATGCCCGGACGCGTGCAACGCCGCGATGCGCTCATTTTGCGCAAAAATCTCAAATGCAACATTGTCCGCACATCGCACTATCCGCAATCGCGGCATTTTCTCGACGCCTGCGACGAGATCGGCCTGCTGGTGCTCGAAGAGATTCCCGGATGGCAGCATATCGGCGACCGCGCGTGGCAGGATCTCGCCGTCGACAATGTGGGCCGCATGATTCGCCGTGACTGGAATCATCCTTCGATCATTCTGTGGGGCGTGCGCATCAATGAGTCGCAGGACAGTCATGACTTTTACACGCGCACCAACGCGTTAGCTCACGAGCTCGATGCGACACGGCAGACGGGCGGCATCCGCTACCTCTATGATTCGGAGCTGCTCGAAGACGTCTTCACGATGAACGATTTCGGTTTCCCATTGAGGCCACCGAACCATCCGCTCTATCTGAACACCGAGTTCGTCGGCCACACGTATCCGACCAAGACCATCGACAACATCGAGCGGCTGCGTGAACACACAATTCGTCATGCGCGTGTGCACGATCAGCTTGCATCGAATCCGCAGTATGCAGGCGGCATTGGCTGGTGCGCCTTCGATTACAACACGCATGCAAACTTCGGATCGGGAGACCGCATCTGCTATCACGGCGTCACCGATATTTTCCGTGAACCGAAGCCTGCGGCCGGGTTCTATCGGTCCCAATGCGATCCCGAAGAAGAGATCGTGCTTGTCCCCGCCTTTCACTGGGCGCGCGGCGACGAGAATGTCGGCTTCACGCGCGCGCTGGTCTGTTCAAACTGCGAGCATCTCAAGTTCTACATTGACGGAAAGCTGGCGGCAGAAGCCGATCCCGACCGCGAGCAGTTTGCGCATCTCAAATATCCGCCGTTTTCAGCCGACCTCAGCAGAGCGCTCAAGCCGTGGGGCGATCTGCGTATCGATGGCTACATCGGCGGCAAGCAGGTGACCTCACGCAGCTTTTCAGGGCGTGGCGTTGACCGCAAGTTGATGCTACTACCCGATGACGCAACTCTAGTGGGCGATGGCGCCGACACCACACGCGTGGTTTTGCGCGTCACTGACGAGTTCGACGCCATTCGGCCCTTCGCAAGCGATGCGATTCGGCTGGAGATCACCGGCCCTGCGGAGATCATTGGCGATAATCCATTTTCGCTGGTGGGAGGCCAAGGCGCCATCTGGATACGCGCCTTCGAGAAGCCGGGCAAAGTCACGCTCACCGCGACTCATCCCTATCTGGGCAAGCAGCAGGTAGAGTTCGAGATTACTCCGGCGCCACCGGAAGTTGTGTGAAACAGCGAGTTAAAGCGCACCCCTAAAAACGAAGGGCCAGTCACGATCCTCTCGCGAAGATTGTGGCTGGCCTTCATGCTTTCGCCAATTGACTCATAACGACGACTAAAAGATCACCTTTCCGGTTAGTTCGAGAACCCTAGCTCCGCTGAACGAGCCGGGGATCGATTGAACTCCGGTGATCAGACCGTAGCCTGACGGGAAGGTGAGGCAGGAACTGGTTGTGCACGATTGGCCGTTGTAGGTTCCTGTGGTCTGGAAGCCTAGGTTTGCTGAAGTAGGATTTACGGGATTCGCGCCGCTGGGGTGATTGAAGATGTTGAAGGCCTCCGAGCGAAATTGGATTTTCATGCGCTCTCCAATAGGAAAATCCTTAAACAGAGAGGCATTTTCAAATTGGAATCCCGGACCAAAGAGGCTGTTCCTCTCAATATTTCCGTAGCCGACAGCGCCGGCCACATCGTAGTTCACTGCGGTCTTGTAGGCGCTCTCATCGATACATGGAGTCGAGGTGAATCCTTTGTACGCGCTCTTCAGGCTGCAGTGAGCTGATTCCTTGTGCACCCATGAAGGCCGCTGAGTGCCCTGGTCAACACCCGCGGCATTCGTGTTACTCGCCATCGCTATAGTGAAGGGCATACCAGACTGAATGTTGACCACCCAGCTCGTGGACCAACCACCGAGAGCTTCGCGCGTGAGAAGATTGTGCCCCTGCATGGTAGGCAGCGCGTAGACCAGCTCTCCTGTCACGCGATTGCGAACGTCCCAGTTCGCATTGCCATAGTCCGCACGCGGATTGTATTGCTGCGATGTGGTGCCGCCGGCATTCGAGTCAGGCGATTCGTCCAAGGCATGCGACCATGTGTATCCCAGCTGGCCGGAGATGCCGTGGAACTGGCGCTGGCGCAGGATGATGGTGAGACCGTTGTAGTTGGAAAATTCATCTTCCTGGAAGACGCGGATGGAACCGAAGAGCTGGTTGGGACGCTGCGAGTTGAGCGACTTGATGCTGGTGGCAACAGGATTGATCGGCTCGTTGTTGTAGTAGCTGCGATCGAGATGCAGGGCGTGAGAGCCGAGATACTGCGCTTCGACGGCCGCACCACGCCACAGTTGATAGCCGAAATCGAGGTTCCATTGATAGTTGCGCTGCGTCTTCATGTTGTATTGAGGCGTATAGGCAGCGACGTAGGTGCCGGCAACGCCTGCAACGGGTGAAGCCGATCCAGAGCCGGCAGTGGGATTGGCGAAGGTGAGCGGCGCGGCGTTTGACGTGGTGTAACCAACGGCTGCTGCAAACGGATAGTTCGAAGTGAGCAGCGTGTAGGTGTTCAACTGGTTGGCGTTGTAGTAGAAGCCTGCGCCGGCGCGGATCACGGCACGGCTGCTCAACCGGTAGTCAAGGCCGAGGCGCGGGCCGATGTTGTCGTGCTGTCCATTGTTGAGCGGGATGCCGGGAGCGGGAGTCCAGGCAGCCCCGGATGTGGCAGTGGAAGCTGGAGTCAAAGCAGTCTGCGCCTGGTTCAGCTCACGCGAATAGCCGTTGAGGGCCTTGACCACGAGAGGCATATCGTAGCGCAATCCATAGTTGATGGTGAGCTTGTCGGCGACCTGCCAATTGTCGAGGACATAGAATCCGTCACGCCACTGCTTGACGGAGCCTTTGAGAGTGTCGATCGGTGTGGTGTCATTGTTGATATAGCCGAGGACAAAGTCGGCTGCGCCATTGCCGGTGCTGGTTAAGGCTGACGATCCCCCGGAGAAATTGATCACGCCGTCGGGATTGTTGGTGGCTTCGCGGCCCAACGTGAGGCGGCGCAGTTCGAAACCGGCCATCAGATTGTGACGTCCGACGCGATAGCTTAGCTGCTCATAGAGATCGTAGGTGCGGTCATCCTGGAACCAATTGCTGCCCGCGTTGCCAACGCCCTGGAAGTTAGAGATAGAAAGCACGGGAACGCCAGGGTTGCCGTAAGCCGTATCGCCGGTGAAGCCTGGAATTCCCAGCCTCGTTCCTGCGTTAGAGAGGCCCTTCACATACCAGTAGTTCAGGTTCTCAGCAATCAGCTTGTTCACGCCGATGCGCAGGTCATTGATGAGGGAGGGCGAAATTGTGTGCGTGTAGCCGAAGGCCCAGTTGCGGCTGTTGGTGGGGCCGCTGGAGGCGTTTGCGGCGAAGTTTGTGCCCGAGGTAAACGTAAGATTCTGCCAATAGAAGCGTCCGAATAACTTGATCTTGTCGCCGATGTTCTCGTCGATACGATCGATGGTTTGCTTGATGATGAGATTGGCGGGATAAGAATTGTTGAGGTTGTTCGAGATGCCGCTCTGGTTGGGAGCGACCATGAAGGCTTCATACGCTTTGGCAACGGGGCTCAACTCAGACGATTTGAAGACGTTGTTGCCGGGATAGCCGTTGGCGACCGTGACGGCAGCGCCGCCGTTCGATGGATCGTAGAGTTGCGTCGGCAGATAGGCGGAGAAGTCTCCGTTCTCCATCGCAGGCGTCAGGACTGAGACGATGCTGCTGCCCTGGCCGATCTGCGACAGCTTCTCGAATGATCCGAAGAAGAAGGTCTTGTCGTGGCCGTTGTACAAGCGAGGCAGGTAGACTGGACCACCTGCATTAAAGCCCCACTGGTTGTAGTGCAGCACCGGCTTGATCGAACCTGGCGCTGCGGTGAACGGGTAGGCGTTGAGCGCGGTGTTCTCCACATAATCGTAACCTTCGCCGTGAAGGGTATTGGTGCCGTTTTTGCTCACCATGTTCACATGCACGCCGAGATAGGAGCCGTATTGCGCGGAGTAGTTTCCGCTTTGAATCTGGGTCTCCGACACCATGTCGGTCGAAACGTGATCGGGAGTCGTGGTGATCAGGTTATTTACGACGGAGACACCGTCGAGCGAAATCGCGTTTTGAATCTCACGCTGCCCCGCGCCCTCGATGTCTTCTCCCGGCGGATTGCCGCTGTAGCTTGTCTTGGACCCGATGAAAACGTTGGGAGCCAGCGAAGCGTCATCCATGGCGTTGTGGCTGCTGAGAGGCATAGCCTGCACGGTCGTCGCATCGAACGTTTCGCCGAGCGTTGCATCGTCTGTGGAGAGAGGCGGTGTGTCGGCGCTGACCGTTACCGTCACGTCCGTCGAGCCCACTTCGAGGACGAAGTCAGTACGCACTGCCTGATCGTTGGGCACGACGACGCCGGTCTTCGTCATCTTCTTGAAGCCGGATTGGTCGACGGAGATGTTATAAGTGCCAGGTGCGATAAACGTGATGGCATAGTAGCCATCGGCATTGGCTTTCGTGGTCGATCTGACCTTGGTGGATACTTCGACGGCCGTAACGGCGACTCCAGGAATTGCTCCGCCGCTCTGGTCGAGGACGTTCCCAACCAGCGATGTGTTGTTGGCGATCTGCGCTTGTGTCAGAGCGGTGCTGACCAGAAGCATCCAACAGAAAATGAGAAATTTCTTCACGCGCATAACCTCCAGAAAGATAGGGCTGCCGGCAATGCAGAGACATGCTCGCCGGCTTGAATTCCGCGATGCCGCGCCGCGATCGAAGAGGTCAGCAGTTCTCGGAGACGGCCTCTTGGTTGCTTACAGGATTGGAAAACGCATTCACAGGTTTGTCATCGGGCGGAGGGCCAGTCTTTGCCTAGGGCAAATGTCCTGTAAAAGCGCCTTCGAAGCGGTTCCCGCAGGCATGATTCGCCAGCAAGCAGATCCGGCTGAGTGCTTTTACTCCAGGTGCACAAGTCCGCTGCGAAAGGCGTAGATGGTCGCCTGGGTGCGATCCCGTGCGCCGATCTTGCCCAGCAGGCTGCTTACATGAACGCGGACCGTTTTTTCCGCGATGTTCAGCGAGTCGGCAATGTCGCGGTTGTTCAACCCACGCGTGATGCAGGTGAGCACCTGAAGCTCACGGGGAGTGAGCTCGGTAGCCGGAACGCGTTCAGCCAAACGGTCTCTGGCAGCGCGCGGAAAATAGCGCGTTCCGCGGTGAACGGCGAGAATCGCCTCCACCAGGATCTGGCCACTTGTATCTTTCGTCAGATAAGCCATAGCGCCGTTGCGCACGGCGCGATAGATGTCCTCGCTGCCTTCATAGTTCGAAAGAACGACGATCTTGGCCGACGGATTCTGCTTGCGGAGGGCAGTGATGACCTCAAACCCATTGACGCGCGGCAATCTCAGATCGAGCACGACGACATCGGGACGGAGCTCACGGCTGAGCGCAATTCCCTGCTCGCCATCCATGGCCTCGCCGGCGATGACCATGTCCGTTCGCCCTTGCAGAACGGAACGCAATGCGAGGCGAGCGAGAAAGTGGTCTTCGACGAGCAGGATTTGAATCGGCTGTGTGGTCATGCACGCCCTCCCACCGCAAGAGCCGGCATCTGGAAAGGGACATTAACGACGATCTCAGTCCCGCGTCCCGCTGCCGTTTCCACGTGGAAGGTTCCGCCGAGTTTGCGGGCCCGTTCTTCCATCACCGGAATGCCAAAATGCCCCTTCAGCACCTCGGCAGTGGACGCCCGCTGAAAGCCCTTGCCATCATCCTTCACGGAGAGGCTGAGCGCGCTGCGCCGATAGTGCAGCCGGATGTCAATGTGATTCGCGTCGGCATGGCGCAGCGCATTGGCGATCGCTTCCTGCCCGATGCAAACCAACTGATGTACGGAGCCGGGGGCCAGCCGGACTTCATCGCCTATGATCTCAAGCCGTGTCTCGACGTTCTTTGTGGTGCGCATTGTGGAGAGCGCCCGCTCAAGCGCGAGCGAAAGCGTATCGGCAGGCTCGTCTCCATCGCGCAGGTCCCAGATGATGCGCCGCGCCTCGGCCTGGCAATGACTGACCATGCTGCGCGCCAACTCGCATGAATTCACGGCGGGGCTCGAATCTTCCGTGCTGCCTTCACGCAGCAGCCGCACAGTTGTCTCCAGTTGCCAGGATATGGCGGCGAACCCAGCCATCAACGTATCGTGCCACTCGCGCGCGATGCGGTTGCGCTCCTCGAGCACCAAACCCAAGGCACCTTTCATCCGCTTGATGCGCCAGCGGAAGAACTGAAGAGAGAGGAGCGCAAATGCAACCATGAGAATCGCGTAAAACCAGATCGTCTGATAGAAGAATGGCTTCTGCCTGACTGCAAGCTCCACTGCCGGGCTGTTCCAGTTCGCTCCCGCGTCCCGTGCCTGCACCTCAAATCGATAGTGCCCTGGCGGCAAGCGTTTGTAGTGCGCTGCGCGCCCGTGCGTGAAAGACCAATCGCGGTCATAGCCGTCGAGCTTATAGCGAAACTCCAAATGGTTGGGATCGGCCAGCCGTTTCGCCGTGAAGTGGATCGTCAATTCGTTCAAGCCCGGCGGAAGATCGAGAGACGGCGCAGAGCCCATGTCCACGCCGTCGAGCGCAGAACTCTCGATCCATGCTGCCGGCGGCGGATAGGCGACTTGCGCGGCCGTCGCTGCAGTGTGGACAAATCCTCTTGCCGTGGCAAACCACGAGCTGCCATCTTTAGCGAGAGTTGCAGCGGGCTGCGACGGACCTCCAAAATCGATGCTGCGAGCGCCGTCGCATTTGCCAAGGAGCACGCCGTCGAGCGCAACTTGCTGCCCCTGAGCCAGCGCATTCAGCTGCTCGAAGGGCAAGCGGAGCAGCCCACGCGTTGTGCCCATCCAGACAAATCCTCGTCTATCGTCAACAAAAGAGAATACGGGATATTCCACTTGCCCGCTCTGCGTGCGGACATGCCTTGCGCTCGATCCCTGAATCAGATCCAATCCGCCCGCCTTGGTTCCTGCCCACACGTTTCCGGCGTGATCTTCTCCGATCGACAACACGTATGGATGGGAAAGACCCGACACCGTAACCACATTCTCGCCATCGATCCGATAGAGACCAGTGGATGTGCCAGCAAGCAAGGTGCCGTCAGCATTCTCGCTGAGGCAGGTGATGAGCTGGCCGGCGAGCAGGAGTTGACCTCGGCCTGGACCAGGTACGCCTCCAGAGAAACGCATCAGTCCGGTGTAAGTGCCCACCCAGAGCGTTCCCTTTTTGTCAGCCACAATCGCGCTGACTGCATTGCCCGGTGATTCGGTGCCTAAAAGATAGTGATGCAATTCCTGGCCGTTGTAACTGTAGATCCCGTTGAACCACGTGCCCACCCACACATTGCCATCGCGGCCTTGTGCGAGCGCGCGGATCGGCATCGTCGACGGCGTACCCGGCAGCGGAACGTTCCCAAGTTGCCCATCGTGGAGACGGAAGAGTCCCTTGCCCCAGGTTCCCATCCACAGATCGCCGTTGCGCGCGCTCAAAACATTTGCGGCGTATTCAGCGGGCAAACCTTCCGGCCTGCCGTAGGGAATCAATGGAGCCTTGCGCCATCGCTCCATGCCGCCGTTCATCATGCCGATCCAGATGTCCTGCTCGTCGTCGACATACATGGAGCGGATTGCATCGTTAGGCAGGCCGTCGGCGCTCGTCCAGTACGACACCTGACCGTCTGGTTCAATGCGGCTTATGCCGCGATGCCGGGTGCCGACCCACAGATTGCCATCCTGATCGCCGACGAGCAGCGTGACAGGTCCAGTGACCTTGGTGTTCGGTATCTCTTGCCATTCACTGCCGTGCTGCAGCAACTGGACCACGCCATGCATCATGCCGACCCATATGCGATGTTGAGGATCGCGATAAACAGCAACGGGAAGTCCTGACGCAGGTTGATGCAGCGGGAAGGATCGCGCGACGCCATTCCTCCACTGAAAGAGACCGCGCGAAGTAATGAAGAGCATGCCGCCGTGTCCATCTTCGGCAAAGGGTGTCGTGATGTCGCCGGAGATCATGCCACAATCTTTGAGCAGCTCGATCTTCTCGTTGCGAATGCGCTCGATGCCATTCTGTGTGGCAACCCAGATGGTTCCATCTTCGGCTTCGTAGAACATGCGGATGCGATCGGTGGAAAATCCTTCTTCCTCGCTGAGGCTCACAGTCCCACCAGATTTGCGCTGAATCACGATGCCGCGTCCGTCTGTGCCGAGCCACAGGTCACCGTTGCGAGACACCATGAGGGCATTGACTGCTTCGTTGGCGATGCTGTCGCGCGCGTCTACTTTGAGGGGTTTAAAGCTCAGTCCATCGAAGGAAACGACTCCTGCCGAAGTTGCAATCAGCAACATTCCATCCTGCGTTTGCGTGATCATGCGGATGTTGCTCTGCGGGAGACCGTCTTCTACTTGCCAGTCTTGTTTCTGATATTCGGATATCTTCATTGAGACTGCATCAAGCCGTACGGTTGCGAAGCTTGAAGCGGCGAGCACCGCGATGGGCGTACAACGGCGCACCTTTGCCGCGAGCCCGCGCCGGAATAGCCAGTGTTGCTTAATCGAGATCGCGCAGGTGGCAGAAGACATATCCGGCCGTTCCGTTACGAAATTACCCCTCGCCGTCAGCACGGTGTTGCCGAGGCCCAGAGGTATGCGATCCATGAAGCCGGATAGGTAAACAATCTCTCTCTTGGAGAGGTCTCCATTCTTCGCATGCTGCGCTCAAGGGTGTTCAGATTATCGAGTTGTTGCAATTCCTTGTCAAGAAAAATGCCGGCTGCGACAAAGGCCGAAGCCAAGCACTGCGTAGGGAAAACGTGTGTGCCTGCTTTGTAGGCTGCTAACCCGCGCAGTCTAAGCTTGCCCTGCTCATAACATGCTTCGGGCTACAACCCGGATGCATTCATTGCGTAGAAAAGCAGTGCGCACTGCACGATGCTCGCCGAAACGACACTTCTAAGCCATGTTAGGCGAAAGTTGTTGGATCGCTGTAGGTCATTTGTCCTAGATACTCCGGGAATGTCTATGCCCGTTGCGACAAACCGAGTAACAGCTACGGCATTCGTCCTAACCGAGAGCAAGTCAGAAGGCAGATGACACGTTTGCGTAAATGGAATCAAATCGAAAAGCACAGAACGCTGAAGAACGAATCATGACAATCGCATCGCGCTCGTAAAGGTTTGCCTAAATAGGGCAGAGGACAATCGCACGGCATGACACGAATCATGGGACTTGGAATACGGCGCACGCTTTTTTGTGTCATGTTGTCGGCCGCATCCGTTACTCGCGCACAAACAGGAAACACACCTGCAGCACAACCGGATGCGCTGGTTGCGGTAGGCGCCAATGCCTACCAGAACGAGGTTCCGCCTGGACCGAGCGGCTGCAAGGGTTGTCTTCCTGTAACGCCGGCGGCACAGGGGCCGAACCAGGAAGCGGGCCTGCCGCAAGTGCTTTCGCCGAGCGCAACAGCCGGCGAAGCTGCCTACCGGGCGGCGATGCAGCCGATCGTGCTGCCTAATCCCCTGCCCTATGATCTGCTGCTTAAAAACGGTCATGTGATCGACGCCAAGAACAACATCAATCGCGTTCTGGATGTGGCCATCAAGGACGGCAAGGTTGCCGCGGTCGCGGAGCACCTGGACGCCAAGGAAGCTGCCAAGACAATTGATGTGGCCGGCTACTTTGTGACGCCAGGACTGATCGACATCCATACACATGACTACGGTTCAACGGGCGAGGCCCGCTCGTATGCGGGCGACTACGGAATTTTTCCGGATGGCTTCACGTTGCGCAACGGAATCACCACCATTTGCGATGCGGGCAGCTCCGGCTGGCGTAACTACGAAGATTTCAAAGAGCACGTGATCGACCGCTCGCAGACACGAGTGCTCGCTTTTTTGAACATCGTCGGCGCTGGAATGCGCGGCCTGCGTTTTGAGAACAACATCGACGACATGCAGCGGGCGCCGGCTGCCTATATGGCGTTGCGCTATCCCGACACGGTCATCGGCATTAAGAGCGCGCACTTTCGCGGCCCGGAGTGGACGCCTTACATCGAGGCTGTAGGAGCGGGCACCATCGCTCACATTCCGGTGATGATCGACTACGGCACCAATCGCGTGGAACGCCCGCTCTATAACTTGCTGACCGAATACCTGCGCCCCGGCGATATCTACACTCATATGTACTCCGGCCTGCGCGGTGAACAGGATCCCGTTACTCTGGGCCCATCGCAGGCGTTAGTGATGGGGCGCAAGCGCGGAATCTATTTCGATGCGGGCACGGGGGCCGGCAGCTTTCGTTTTCGTGTCGCAGTACCTCTGATCAAAGCCGGCTTTCTTCCCGACTCGCTCTCCACTGACCTGCACGATGACAGCATGAACTCAAACACCAAAGACCTGCTGAATGTGATGAGCAAGTTTATAGCGATGGGGCTGACGTTGCAGCAAGTCGTCGCGGAGACCACCTGGAATCCCGCGAGAGAGATTCAGCGCCCGCAACTGGGCAATCTTTCCGTCGGTGCGCCAGCGGACGTGGCGGTGCTGAGCGTCGAGCACGGCAAGTTCGGTTATGAGGATACTGACAATCTGAAGTTGATGGGCGACAGCCGTCTGATCTGCGAGTTAACCTTGCGCGACGGAAAGATTGTCTACGATCTGGATGGCCTCTCGATGGATGCATGGAACGATTTGCGTCCGTCGAGCGATCCGCATGAGGCTGGACATTGGACCACTTTTCTTCCCCGAACAGCCCTTCCGGATCAGATAGCGCCGCAGATGCCTGCCGGCAGTCAATAGGATCGTCCGCTGGATTTGCGATGAACACGAGGAGACGAGCATATGAAGAGTCAATCGAGACGAGGCCTTTTGAAAAGTGCGGCCGTAGCAGCAGTGGGTGGCGCAGCAGCGCTATCTCCCGCCGCATTCGCGAAGTCTGAGAAACCGGAGAAAAAGAGTTATCCTCCTCCAAAGCCTGGTGAGGCGCCACTCTTCTCGAGCGCGGTCTCTTTTGGCAACCTGCTGTTTCTTGCGGGCGCGGGCGCGCACTTTGAAGGGACGATCGAAGAGCACACCAAGCACGTTCTCGACGAGCTTGAAAAAAATCTGCAGGCGGCCGGCTCTTCGATGGACAAGGTTCTGAAAGTGAATGTCTATCTCAACGACATCAAAGACTGGGCCCGCATGAATTCGGTGTATCAGGGCCGCTGGGGAAGCATCCCGCCGGTGCGGACGACGGTGGCGCCCGCGGGAGGCATCCCTGGTAATTCGCTTGTTGAGATCGACTTGATCGCTTACATCTAAGCCGGTTTGTACAACGTCGCAAAGCAGAAGAATGGAAGGGTGTGCATGAGTTTGTTTCGTGGCTTTCGTCTGTCGCGGCGTGAGGTTCTTAAGAAATCCGGATTGCTGGCCGGCGTGTCGGCGGCTCTTCCCGGCGCTCTGAACGCAAGCGCCGCCGTTGCTGAAGAGGCTGCGAGCCGCTCAACAATGGAAGACAATCTCTACACGCGCATCGGCGTGCGCCCGCTGATCAACGCGCGGGGAACCTTCACCATCATCACGGGATCGCGTTCGCTTCCTCAGGTAAAACAGGCCATGGTGGAGGCTTCCAACTACTACGTGCATCTCGACGAGTTGATGCCGGCGGTTGGCGGCGAAATCGCAAAACTCATGGGCGCGGAAGCGGCGATTGTTACCACGGGCTGCGAAGCAGCGATTGCACTCGCCACGGTGGCGTGCATCGCCGGCACCAATCCTGAACTGACGCAGGCATTTCCTTACGTGAAAACGCGCAACCAGGTCATCATTCCCAAGCACTCCCGCAATCCATACGATTTTGGCATTCGCATGTGCGGAGCTGAGATCGTCGAAGTCGATTCGGCCGAAGAGCTGCACTCCAAGCTTTCTAACAAGACTGCGATGATCTACATCCTCTCCAGTCCGGCGGCAGAGAAAGGCCCGCTTTCGATACCAGGTATCTGCTCCATCGCCAAAGACAAAGGCGTGCCGGTGTTTGTGGATGCTGCGGCCGAAGAACCGCTGGCGCCCAACATTCATCTTGCGCACGGCGCCACACTCGTTGGCTATTCAGGCGGCAAGTGCATGCGCGGACCGCAAGCGGCTGGCCTGCTGATTGGCCAGAGAGAATTAGTAGACGCCGCTTGGTTCAATGCCGCGCCGCATCACAACTGGGGACGCGCCCTAAAGGTCGGCAAGGAAGAAGCGATGGGCATGCTGGCCGCGGTGCGCGAGTGGTATAGGCGCGACCATGAAGCCGAGCAGCGGCAATGGCGATCGTGGCTGGCGCGTATCGAGGATCGAGTCAAGATTTTTCGTTCTGTCACGACCGCGTACCTTGAGCCCGAGGATCTATCCAACCATGCACCACGGCTGGCCCTCCATTGGGATACAAATCAATTGCTTATTACAGGAACAGAGGTATCCGAGCGTCTTGATAAAGGAACGCCGCGCATTCTCGTAGCAGACGCGGAAGGCCGCCGGCCGGACAACATGCAGAGTTCGATCATTATCATGCCCTACATGATGGCGTCCGGCGAGGAACGCATCGTCGCCGATGCGCTATTCGAGATCTTCAGTCATCCCGGACACCATGAGAACCCCATAGTTGCGCAGGGCGCACCCTCGCAAGTGGCCGGCGCGTGGGCGGTGGAAATCAAATTTGCCCGCGGAACAGGTCAACAACGATTTACGTTGCAACAGGATGGCCATGTACTCACGGGTTCGCAGGCAGGCGAGATCTATCAGGCGACTCTCAAGGGAATCGTGCACGCGGATCACGTCGAGCTTCGCAGCGCGATGAAGGTTCCCGGCAATTCGATCCCGTGGAACTTCGTCGGCGTGGCCAAGGGAGATTCGATCGCAGGTACAGTGAACATGGGCGAGTATGGCGACGCCACGTGGACAGCAGTCAGGAGTTGACATCTAACCACGCTTACCCGCGGAATCGATCCTCAGGGGTCGATGAACGTAGCAAATAGAGCGTCTCCTTGCTCGCTTCCCGCACAAATGTTCTTTGCGTTACAGAATTTGCGCTTGCCGATTCGACGTGCTGTAATCAAGGCTTCCGGTGGAAATGGAAGGTTGAGACGGCGACGTCAATGATTCATTCTGCTGAGCGACCGAATCTCGCAGACTCCTTGGGAGAGTTTCACACGGAGTCGGGCCGGTCACTACTCGATCTGGTGGATGAGTCGCCGGTCCTGCTCGTATTTCTTCGTCATTTCGGCTGCGCATTTTGCGCGATGGCTCTGGATCGGGTTTCGCAGGTGCGTCGGCAACTTGAGGCGAAGGGCGTGCGGCCGGTATTTGTGCATCTCGGCTCGCCAGAGCGGGCGAAACCTTACTTCGACTACTACAAACTCTCGGATGTAGAGCGAATCAGCAATCCCGACGCTACGCTGTATCAGCTACCCGCATTTGAGTTATCGCGCACCAACCCCTATTTGCAACCTTTTAGTCTGGCAGTGTGGAAGGGCTGGCTCAAGGGCGCGATGTTTAAGTACGGAGTGGGCTTGATCAAAGAAGATGGGTATCAGATGCCTGGCGTGTTCCTGCTCAAGGATCGGCAGATTGCACGCGCCTTTCGCCATCGGACAATCGCCGACGAGCCGGACTATCTGAAGCTTGCTGGCGTTGCATAAAACGGTGATTGCACCCGGCGCCGGATTAGGCAGGCGCCGGAGGCAAAAGGCGTACAGCAATAGGAGATCAGACTACCTGACGGATTTCGTGCTGTTTGGATGGACCCGATATTTTGTTGAAGTAACAGTTAGAGTACGCTCAATCTTCTTGAGAGTGTGCGTCTCGTCGGGAGCTGCAAAGGTTGACGCCACTCCACGGCTGTCAGCTCTGCCTGTTCGCCCCACGCGATGCACAAAATCCTCGGCTTCCCTGGGAAGGTCATAGTTCACCACGTGGGCAACGTCGGCCACATCAATGCCACGCGCCACGACGTCGGTGGCCACCAGCACGCGATGGCGTCCCTCGGCAAAGCCACGCAAAGCGGAGCTGCGCTGCGACTGCGACCGGTCTCCATGGATGGGAGCCGCTGCGAAGCCGGCCTTCGCTAACCGCCGCGCGACCCGATCCGCTCCGTGCTTTGTCCGCACGAATACCATAAAACTGCCTTCGTTTGTTCCCAGAAGATGCTCCAGCAGTTCCTGTTTCTTGTCGGCTGGCACCTCGAAGGATTGCAGCTTCACATTCGGTGAAGGTTTCAACTCAGAGGTGATGTCGATGCGCACGGGATTCCTGAGATAGAGGCTCGCCACCTCGCGAATCGCCGGGCTGAGCGTCGCCGAGTAGCATAGCGTCTGCCGGTCCTGTGGCAATACCTCCGCAATCCTTCGGATCGCCGGTTTGAAACCCATGTCCAACATGCGGTCCACTTCGTCCAGCACCAGCATCTTCACGCTGTTCAAGTTCACCAGCCGGCGCGACAGGTAGTCTTCCAGCCGCCCCGGCGTAGCCACGATCAAGCGCGCTCCCTGCCGGATGGCGGACAACTGCGGACCTTCGGCCAGGCCGCCGCACACAAGCGCGGCTTTTCCTTGCCCCTGCGTCAGATCGCGCCAGGCATCGAGTACCTGCATGGCCAGTTCGCGCGTGGGCAGCAGAACCAGCGCCTTCGCGTCCTTCGCGCTTGCAGCCATTCGCTCGATCAGGGGAATCAGAAAGCTGAGAGTTTTGCCGGTGCCCGTCTGTGCTGTCGCCAATACATCGCGCCCCTCCAGCGCTGGAGGAAGAGCTGCTGCCTGAACCGGTGTGGGATGGATAAAATTTGCTTCGGCCAATTGCCGCTGCATGGTCTGTGAGAGTTGTAATTCAGAGAAGAGTTTCAATTCATTCCTGTCGTGCATCTCAGCCTCGGAGATCCATCATCCAGATTCATCTCTGGAATTCATCCATGGACCTGCCGCGGCGGACGCAGTCGCTTCATTCCAATCGAGTGCCCGAGAATCGTCCCGGACCGCGAAGGGAACCTTGTATTTTTATGCGGAAAACCCAGGAGCACTCGCTCCAAACGATTTGAGATTCGCCACACATATCGCGTCTTCGACTGCGGCACGCTATCGCGTTGCAGTCTGGTCCGGCCACACTCCTTGAGTGGTGAAGCCTTAACTTCAATGGACCATTACGCTGAGGGCCTGGGGAATTTACGTGGTAGACGGTCTGGCGGATGTAGGCAAGAACGGCTCACTACCAAACAACTGAGCGTATCTCCATGATAGCATGATTTTTCGCGTTCAGTCTCGACCAGCTGCTATGCGCTTTCCATATCGCATTTTCTGGACTGGGACACTGACTTACCACGCAAAGGCTCCAGATGTCAGGTCAGTCCGATTCGCGATGAGCGCAACAGTGCCACTTCACTTCTCGATCTCGACATATCACCGGTAAGCCTTCAGTTGCTGAGCAGCGAACGAGTCCTGACAACACAGAAACGGAGCGAAACAACGAATGCGCATCGCAGTCAGCGTCTGTATAGCGGCACTGTTCTCGAGTGCGATTCTTGCGGGGCAGACACCCAATATCCCTAAACACGGGCATGCCGTGAAGCTGTTTGACGGCAAAGATCTAAAAGGGTTCGATACATTCTTCACCAAAGAAGGACCGAACTCTGATCCCAACCGAGTCTTTACTGTTGAGAACGGTGTGGTCCACGTTTCTGGAACCGAGATGGGCTACATCATCACGAAACGTGAGTACTCGAATTACTATCTGCGCGCGGAGTTTAAGTGGGGCGAAGGAACATTTGGCTCACGGCAGGGCAAGGCGCGGGACAGCGGGATTCTCTTTAACATTCAAGGGCCCGACAAGGTGTGGCCCCGGTCGATCGAGTTTCAGATCAACGAAGGCTGCACGGGTGACTTCTGGATGACGGATGGTGCGGCGCTGACCGGAAAAGACGGAAAGCGCGTGACGGGGCCGGATGGAAAAGCCTTGAAGATTGACCGCTTCAACAAAGGGCCTTTCGAAAACGTTGTGGGCTTTCGCGACCGCGTGAACGAGTTGGAGAAACCGCACGGCGAATGGAACGTGGTGGAGCTGGTCAATCAAAACGGTCACATTTGGCAATACGTGAACGGCAAACTGGCGAATGAGGGAATCGATGCATTTCCGACGAGCGGTAAGATCCTGTTTCAATCGGAGGGAGCCGAGGTCTACTTCCGCAACATGAGGCTGTATCCGCTGAAGTAATGCCACTCTTTAGATCCGGCGTGCCGTATTTACGGATCGCCATGAACCAGCGTACCGACCGCGTCTCTGGAAGCTCAACCGTCTATCTTCTCCGTTAGTTCCATCCAGCGCGCGTACGCAGTGTCGTGATCGGCTTTGGCCTTTTCGATCTCCGCGAGGGCCGCCGTAAGAGCCTCGGGATCGGTTGCGATTTCCGGAGCTTCGATTCGCTGCTCGGCAGCGCGGAGATGGGCGTCAGCTTCCTCAATACGGGCTTCGATCGCGTCATATTCGCGCTGCTCCAGATAAGAGAGCTTTTTGCGCGGCGACGCCGAGGGAGCCGCTGCGGTTGACGGCTCAACCTCCGGTGCAGAGACTTCAGCTCTGGCGCGGATTTGCTGGTCGTGCCATTCTTCCCACTGGCGATAATCGGCGAACAGGGCGGAATTTCCTTGTCCATCGAGTCCGAGAACGGCGTTCGTAACCCGATCGAGGAGATAGCGATCATGAGTCACCAGGACGAGGGCTCCGGAAAATTCGAGGAGAGATTCCTCGAGAATTTCGAGCGTGGGAATGTCGAGATCATTGGTGGGCTCATCGAGGATGAGGACGTCGGCAGGCTGAAGCATGAGGCGGGCAATAAGAACGCGGGCGCGTTCACCGCCGCTGAGCCGCTCGACTGGCTGATTGAGCTGCTCTCCGGTGAAAAGAAAGCGCGATGCGTAACTGGCGACGTGAATCACACGATCCTGGTAGATGACCGAGTCTGAGTCAGGCGCGAGTGCACGGCGTAGGGTGAGTGAAGTATCCAGTTCGCGCATCTGCGAAAAGTAAACGATCCGCAAGGCCGCGGCGCGGCGGATTTCGCCGACGCTGAGGGATAGCTCACCGGTAATGGCACGCAGGAGCGTAGTCTTACCGGAGCCATTGGGGCCAGCGAGGCCGAGCTTGAGCCCGTTGGTGAGTGTGATGTTGACGTTGCGAAGAATTTCACGATCGCCAAGCGTGATGGCGGCGTTTTCGACTTCGATGAGTCGTTTGGTCTGGCGGCCCGTCGCATCGAAGCCGATATCGGCCGTGGCGGTGCGAGCCCGGGATTCGATCTCGCTGAGATCGGCGATAAGAGCCTTTGCGTTGTCGATGCGCGCCTTGGACTTGGTGGTGCGGGCCTTGGGACCGCGGCGCAGCCATTCCATCTCAATGCGAACGCGGTTGCGAAGACTTTCCTGCGCGCGCTGTTGCCACTCCACATAGGCCGCACGCTCTTCGAGAAATTTGGAGTAGCCGCCCTTCACACTGAGCAGACCCGCAGAATAAATACGATTCAGCTCGACGACTTCATCAGCAACATTCTCAAGAAAGTAGCGGTCGTGGGTAACGACGACAAAGGCGAAGCTGGCGGCGCGGAGCAAGCCTTCAAGCCATTCGATGCCTTCGAGGTCAAGGTGATTGGTCGGCTCATCGAGGAGCAGCACGTCGGGCTGGGCGACGAGGGCTTCCGCGATGGCGAGACGCTTGCGCCATCCGCCGCTCAGAGTGGAAGCCTCTTGATTCATGCCGGGATTGCCGGCGGACTCGTCTTCCGTAAAGCCTGCGCGCCCCAGAGTTTCACGGAGACGCTGCTCACGAGCCTCGGAGGGGATGGCAGCGCGTTCGAATGCCGCTTCAATGACCTGCCGAACGGTTAGCCCGGGAGCGAAATCGGAAATCTGATGAACGTAAGCGACGCGGGCGCGCTTGCGAAATGAGACTTCGCCGGAGTCGGGCTGTTGCTCATTGCCGAGAAGGGCGAGGAGAGTCGATTTGCCCGCTCCGTTTGGACCAATGAGGCCAATGCGTTCGCCATCGTGAACGGCGAAGGAGATGTTCTCGAAAAGAGGTATGGCGCCAAAGCGCTTGGAAATGTTTTGCGCGATCAGGATCGGCGGCATGACTCCAGTTTACGGGCACGGCCGACACGCTCTGCGAAGGCATGAGACACGGCTTTGGACGCCCGATGCATCCGGGATGCACCATTGATTCACCAACAATCTTTATCTGGGAAACACGCTCTCTATTGTGCAGGCGCAATCGGTTTAGCAGGCCGCCGCTTCCGCGCGTGCTCCGCGAGAACTTTCTCTTCGAGCGGATCGTAGAGCGAGCGGTATGCCTCATTGAGCAGCTCGGCGTCCGGAGTATCACCACTCAGCTCCCAGATCATTACACCGCCGAGGTGCTGATGCGCGGCGTAGCTGACCTTGAAACGAACAGAGACGGGATCGTCATAGGTCCAGAACGTCTGGCCGTCGAAGAGCCATGGCGACTGCGAAATCTCTTCCCGATATACCGAAAAGTCGGATGCGATGCTGCGAATGTGATTGTAGGAGCGATCCTGCGAGCTGGGACGCCCTCTCTGAAAGAGACCGCCGTTGATCGTCTCCACTTCGGTCCAACTGTATCCATAAAAAGGCAGGCCCATCAGCAGCTTTTCCGGCGGCACGCCTGCGGCCTCATAGCCGGTAATGCTTCTCTCGATAGAATGCGGATCGCGCGGGTCTACGGAGAAGAGCGGCGCCAGCAGCCCGGTGGTCGCGCTCCAGGGACCGGCGTAGTCGTAGTTCATCACGCCCACCTGATCGACAAGCGGAACAATCTGCGCGAAGTCAGTTCCGGCAAGTGCAAGCGGCGACTCGTCCACAGCGATCGACAAGAGCAAACCGGGACGCACCTGGTTCATCTGGCGGCGAAACTCTTCCACGAGCGCGAGAAAATTCGCGGCATCCGCCTCATGTGGAGTCTCCCAGTCGATATCGATTCCGTCAAAGATTCCCGGCTTGGCAATGCCGGGCGCGAATCGGCCGCGTAGAAATGTGTTCACGCACGAGGCCACGAATGCCGCGCGGTTTCCCGGCTGCGCATCTTCCTCAAAGTCCCGCGCCTCGCCTTCCAGCGAGATGAGAACTTTCAAATGCGGATAACGGCGCTTGAGCTCTTCAAGCTGGTGAAAATTCCCGCGAAACTGCGCGGCCGCTCCGTCCGCTTTTCCGTTCACGCTGTTTTGCCGTGTGAATCGCAGGCTCAAATCGGCATCGGGATCGGCCAGCGCACACCGGCCATTCCGCACCGATCCCTGCGAATAATCAATCTGGTCGAGCCTTCCGGCCGCGCCGTTGCTGACCAGCGTCTTGACATAAAACGGTTGCGCAATCGTGAGGGCTGATGCAGGAAAGTAGCCCACCAGCAGCGGGTGATAGGAAGAAGAACGGCTCTGTCCGGAGATGGCGGTGCATCCGTAGAACAGAAGCATCGCGGCAGCCAGAAACTGAAGCCGGGTCCCACGTCTCATCAGGCCCATTCTAGAGCGGTTTCACCGTTTCTGTGCCCTTGCCGGCACCGCGGAAGGTGGCATTTTCTTGAGGAAATGCCACTCTACAACGACGGCGTCGAGGGTATGGCAACTGTGAAACCGCTGCAGTCCGGCCGATCCGGGCCTATTGCGCCGGCGCAACCGGTTTCGCTGTCGGCTTGAGCACAAATCCCTTACGCACCAGCGCGAAGCCGCTATCAGCCGGCACTTCGAGCATCAGGCAGACGTCTACGGGCAGGAGGCCGTCCACGGTATTGTGTCCGATCCGCAAAAGACCGCAGTGGCTGCCTTCAACGATCCGGGCGCGGCCTGGCTCGACGATCCCAATCCGAACCGGTTCATCGAGGTATGGCTCTACAATCATCCCATCACGCAGCGCCGCGCCAACTTCGCGCTCCACTACGATCCCTGGGTGAATGGCGGGCATGGTCGATATTTCGGCGACTGAGTGCGAGCAGAAACGCGCATTACGAAAACGAGGACAACCGCGAATCAATTGCGTGAACTGAATTGGAGAGCAGCTTTGGGCGTTTGGGGAACAGGCATATTCGAAGACGATACGGCCTGCGATGTACGTGGCCACTACAAGGATTGTTTAGGTGATGGGCACACGGGATCCGAGGCAACGCGGTGGATTCTTGACGAATATCAGGACTTGTTGACCGATCCATCGGAAGGCGGAGTGATCTGGCTTGCTCTAGCCTCCGAGCAATGGAAACAGGGCCGACTGGAGTCGGAGACACTTGAGCATGCCCTCCTTGTGATTGATTCGGGATCAGACCTCAATCGGTGGGAAGCGGGGAGTGCCGATCATGCAGCCCGTAGAGCTGCCCTTGAAAAACTGCGCGTCCAAATCACATCGCCGCAGCCTCCCGAAAAGAAAGTCGCTCGCCGTGTCCCAGCCGAGTGTCACATGAAGCGAGGAGATCTCTTAGCCTATGAGCTCAGGTCGAAGTCTAGGATCATTTTCCGTGTGATCGACCGGTTCAGTGATCGGGGAGGAACTTATCCAGTGTGCGAAATTCTCGACTGGACGGGCGATGCCATCCCGGCAAAAACAACCATGAAGACGCTTAGCACTAAACGCAGCCGCACTGACTACAAGCATGTCATCACGCAACTCATGATCTGTCGGTTCGATGAGAACTCCCTTCGGGTCCAGAAGCTCGACTTTCGTCTGAAGCCAGCGCAGAAAGATGCTGGCCCAACCGTTGTTATCTGGAGCCACCTCGATACATTCCTAGCCGAGTGGTTTTTGCTCGAATAGCTGAGCGCCATATCCTAACCGTGCCTTTGCAGTTTGGGTGGGAAAACACGACCCGACCTCATTCCGCGGGCGCAACCGGTTTCGCTGTCGGCTTGAGCACGAATCCTTTACGCACCAGCGCGAAGCCTTCCTGCGGCAACTCGGCTTGCAGAAGCTGATTGTCGGGACCGGAAAAGAGATCGGTCTTAGCGCCGGCAATCGTGGCAATGAGATGGTGCACAGCAATCGGCTTGCCGTCCAGCGTTCCCTGCTGATCGGGATACGTCGCAAGCTGCACGGGCTCGACGGAACCGGCATTTTTCGGCAGGATTGCCCAGAGATCGTGATTGTTCTGCGCAATGCCGAGAGCAAGCAGCGTCTCCAGCGCGCCTGGATCGAAATCAGGCAGAAAGACGGCGGCGGGATGCCCGGGCAGCCGCGTGGTAGTGCTCTTTCCGTTGGCGGAGATATTGAGGAGAATCTGCGCGGAGTCCGGTGCGGCGGTCGCGGTAACCGCGGTGCCGTTGACCACGGCGCTCAACTGGCCGTGTTCCAGATGATCGGCCGAGGAGAGTTTCTCGTTCTTCGAGAGATCGTAGTTCAGCCCCTGCATCGCAACGCGCACCAGCGATGTCGAATCGTAGCCCTGCGGCGTTGTCGTGAACTGAAACGAAGCTGTGCCCACAGCGTGGCCGTGTTGTGCGACCTCAAAGCTGCCGGACTGAGCCTGGGTGGAGGGAGATGCGAAGAAGGCAAGAAATCCCGCGAGCGGGAGCAAGACAAAGATGCGCACAGGCGTTACGACACTCCTGCATAGTTAGACGTCAGACAGGGAACAGGGAGTAGGGAATGGAGAAACGACTACATGCCGGCGCGCTCTTGTGCTCTCCCACCCTTCGCAAAACGCGCGAAGGATGGGGCACGGTATATCTGTGGCTCGTTCTCTGTTCTCTGCTATTGCCTATTCCCTATTCCCTATTCCCTCGCCCCTGCCTTTTATCCCTTGGCGATGGCGAAGCGGCGATTGACCTCTTCCCAGTTCACGACGTTCCACCATGCGGCAAGATAGTCGGGGCGCTTGTTCTGGTACTTCAGGTAATAGGCGTGCTCCCACACATCGTTGCCGAGAATGGGGAACAGCCCCTGCGAGAGCGGCGAGTCCTGGTTCGGCGTAGTGATCACCTTCAGCTTGCCTCCGGTGAAGACGAGCCATCCCCAGCCTGAGCCGAACTGCTTGGCCGTGGTCTCGTTGAAGGTCTTCTTGAAGGCTTCGAAGTCGCCGAAATCGGCGGAGATCTGGCTGGCAATCGCGCCGGTTGGATTGCCCCCGATGCCGGGGGTGTTGGCCGGACCCATCAGCTTCCAGAACGCGGTATGGTTGGAGTGCCCGCCGCCGTTGTTGCGCACAACGCCGCGGATATCTTCCGGAACCTGGTTCAGATCGCGAATGAGATCGTCGACCGATTTTGCTGCCAGATCGGGATGGTTGGCCAGCGCAGCGTTCACGTTGTTGATGTAGGCCTGATGATGCTTATCATGGTGAAGCTTCATCGTCTCAGCGTCGATGTACGGCTCAAGTGCGGAGTAGTCGTAGGGAAGCGGTGCGAGTTCGTATGCCATAAGGGGAATTCTCCTCCGTTCCGATTGTACTGTGATGAATTGGCCGCGTTTCAGAGCCAACGTTGTGCAAAATGAATCGTGTACAGTCCACAATTATTTGCTTGGATGCCTGGAGATGGGACGTGGTCTCAAAATTGAGATTCCGCGGCAGCTTCCCGGGCGGTTGCAACGAACTTTCATGCGCGCTGACGTTGCCACGTAGGAGAATGGTAGAAAGCCCTCTCCCGCCGGAGAAAAAATGAACCTTCGCCCATGCGCGAGCGTCCTAGTTTACGGTAGATTGACGATCAATTTCGCCCCGATCCATGTGCTTGTCTCGATTCCCTTCTTGAAAACAGAACAGGAAAGCGACCCCGGACGATGAGCAATGCGCCTTTGTACAGATGGCTTGAACAACAGGGAGAAGCCTTCGGAAGCCCCGGCATGCTGCCGCGCTGGACCTCAAGCGTGAAAGACGCAGTGGGCACCTCTTACGCAGCCTCGAGCCGGATCTGGTTCACGTGCTCGCACGGCATTCTGAATGAGCTGTATCACCCCACGATTGATCGCGCACAGGTGAGAGACATGGAGTTTCTCATCACCGATGGCGAGACGTTTACGCATGAGGAAAAGCGCGATCTCGAATCGGAGTTCGAGTACATCCATCCGGAAGCGCTGGGCGTACGCTATGTGAACTCTGATCCGGAGGGGCGCTACAGCCTGTCCAAAGAGATCATCTGCGATCCGCATCATTCGGTTGTGTTGCAGCGGGTACGGCTTGCCGGACACTCCGACCTGCTACCGCGTTTGAAGGTCTACGCGCTTCTGGCGCCGCATCTCAACGGCGGCGGTGCGGGCAACTCCGCGCGGGCTGTGGACCTCGCCGGCACCAACGTGTTGATGGCATGGAAGGACGAGTGGTCGCTGGCCATGGCGGCCAGTTGCGGCTTCTCGCGCATGAGCTGCGGTTTTGTCGGAGTGAGCGATGGCTGGCGCGACCTGATGGAGAATTTCCGGATGGATTGGGAGTTCGGCTCGGCGACGAACGGCAATGTGGCCGTCATGGGCGAGCTGGATCTCAGGGGAAAGATCGCGCCCACCGACGGGCCGGTGAGCGCCGTTGAGTTCACGGTGGCCATCGGCATCGGAGCGGGGCATCATACGGCCGCGCAAAAAACGATGGGCGCACTGGCCTCGCCTTACGAAGACCTGCGCAAGCGGTTCATTGAGCAGTGGCAACGGGCTGCCAATCCCGAGTGGTTGGCAAAGAAGGCGCAGGACGGCGGCAAGCTGATGCGCGCCAGCCACAACGTGCTGCTGGCGCATGAAGACAAGACATTCTCAGGCGCATTCGTCGCGTCTGCGTCCATCCCCTGGGGCCAGGTGAAGGGCGATGACGATCTGGGCGGCTATCACCTGGTGTGGACCCGCGACATGGTACAGACAGCCTCTGCGCTACTCGCCTGCGGACGAGCTGAGACGGCGCGCCGCGCGCTGGTCTATCTTGCCTGCACCCAGCAGGCGGATGGAGGCTTTGCGCAAAACTTCTGGATCGACGGCACTCCCTATTGGAGTGGCAAGCAGCTCGATGAAGTCGCGTTTCCGGTGATCCTGGCATGGCGGCTATGGAAGGCAGACGGACTCGGCGGGTTGAATATCTTTCCCTTTGTCGAGCGTGCCGCCGGATGCCTCGTCCGCAATGCTCCCATTACGCACCAGGAGCGGTGGGAAGAAAACTCCGGCTACTCACCTTCGACGCTGGCAGCCGTGATCAGCGGCCTGATCTGCGCGGCAGAGCTTGCGCGGGCACATGATTCGGCCGAGCTGGGACAGTTTCTGGAGGAGTACGCCGATTGGATCGAAGGCCATCTCGAAGATTGGACCGTAACCAACAACGGCGTGCTGCATCCTGATGTGAAGAGGCACTACATGCGCATCCGGCCGCCGGAGTGCGGCGAGACCTATGCGCACGAGGGCTGCGGCAAAGAACATATCCGGCTCTCCAATAGACCGCCTGGAACGCAGTACGAGTTCGAGGCACGGGAGATCATTGACGGCGGTTTTCTCGAGCTGGTGCGCTATGGGGTTCGGCGGGCGAACGATCCGCTGATTGTGGACTCGCTGAGGGTAGTCGACGCCGTGCTGAGGCGCGAGCTTCCGCAAGGGCCGGGATGGTTGCGCTACAACTTCGACGGCTACGGGCAGCGCCCCGATGGCGGACCGTATGAAGGCTGGGGCCAGGGCCGCGTGTGGCCATTGCTGACCGGCGAACGCGCACACTATGAACTGGCGGCGGGCAACGATATCGCGCCGCTGATCCGCGCTTACGAGCGCTTCGCCACCTGCGGCCAGATGATGCCGGAGCAGGTGTGGGATGAGGCCAGCCGCCCCGAGCGCCATTTGCGCTTCGGACAGCCTGCGGGCTCCGCGGTGCCGCTTGTCTGGGCCCACGCGGAGTACCTGAAGTTGCTCCGCTCAACGGTCGACGGCAAGGTCTTCGACCGCATCGAACCGGTGTACGAGCGATACAGTGAGCGGAATGGAGACATTCGCCCCAATCACGGAATCGAAATTCACAGCCGCCGCCGCCCGATCCAAGCGATGGACGCGGGCCGCACACTCCGGATTCTGGACGAGCGGAAGTTCGACGTACTCTGGACCGCAGACGGCTGGCAAACCCAGCAAACCGCCTCGAGCCGTGCGCTGGGCAGCGCCGGCTTCAGCGCGGACATCGTTCCAACCAGCGGCTCCCGTGAACTGGAGTGGACGTTGCACTGGCCGGAGCAGGACGCCTGGCTTGGATACAATGTGAAAGTCAAGATTGATGCCACGAATGCCGATCAGTAGGGCCTCTTACCGGGTGTGTATGCGCCCCCTCTAACCGAAAGGACAAGCTTCAAGCACTATGACCTCGAGCCTCGCATCTCTTTCTCTCGATCAGCTTTCGATTGACACTCTGCGGCTGCTTGCCGTCGATACGGTCGAAAAAGCGAAGAGCGGTCATCCCGGCGCTCCGCTCGGATGCGCGCCGATTGCCTATCTGCTCTATCACAAGCTGATGAAGCACAATCCGGCGCACTTCAAGTGGGCGGACCGCGACCGGTTCATCCTTTCGAACGGTCATGCCTCAGCGCTGCTCTATGGGTCGCTCTATCTGGCCGGTTACAAGATGACGCTCGACGACCTGAAGAGCTTTCGGCAATGGCACTCAAAGACGCCGGGCCATCCCGAATCGGGCGAGACAGAGGGCGTCGAAGTGACCACGGGCCCGCTCGGCCAGGGCATTGCGATGGCCGTAGGCATGGCGATTGCCGAGAAGCATCTTGCCGCCGTCTACAACAAGCCGGGCTTCGAGATCGTGAATCACTACACCTATGCGCTCTGCGGGGACGGCGATCTGATGGAAGGCGTCTCGCACGAGGCCGCCTCGCTGGCAGGCACGCTCAAGTTGGGCAAGCTGATCTTCCTCTACGATGACAACCTGATCTCACTCGATGGCCCTACCGAGTTGAGTTACACCGAGGACGTGCTGAAGAGGTTCGAGGCCTATCACTGGCATGTGCAGCGCGTGACCGACGGCAACGACCTCGTCGCGATCGAAGCAGCGATCGATGCTGCCAAAGCAGAGACGGACCGGCCCTCCCTCATCGCTGTGCGTACCGTCATCGGCTACGGCAGCCCCAAGGCCGGCACCAACAAGGTGCACGGCGAGGCGATGGGTGCAGCCGATGTGGCGGCAACGAAAAAGTTCTTCGGGTTTCCTGAGGACCAGAGCTTCTACATACCCGAAGACGCGCTCAAAAATTGGCGACAGGCCGTCGATCGCGGCGCAAAGCTCGAAGGTGAGTGGAACAAGCTCTTCGACGCGTACGCAGCGCGGTATCCTGATCTCGCGGCAGAGTTCAAGCGTACACAGAAGAACCAGCGCCGGGCCGGTTGGGAGAAAGCGATTCCCAGCTTCCCTGCGGACAAGCCGATGGCGACACGCGCTGCAGGCGGCGAGGTGATGAACAAGATCGCCGAAGTTGTGCCGGAGCTGTTCGGCGGCGCGGCCGACCTGACCAGTTCCACGCGCACCATCTTCAAGCCCGGCGCGAATTTCCACATCGACCCCGCGGGCCGCAACGTCTTCTTCGGCGTGCGCGAGTTCGCCATGTGTGCCGCCGTCAATGGCATGGCCGCGCATGAAGGGCTCGTTCCCTTCGGCTCAACCTTCTTCTGCTTCTCCGATTACTGCAAGCCGGCGATCCGGCTGGCGGCGCTCTCGCGGGCACACTCGCTCTTCGTCTTCACGCATGACTCCATCGCGCTCGGCGAAGACGGACCGACGCACCAGCCCATCGAACATCTCATGGCGCTGCGTGCTGTGCCTGATCTCACCGACTATCGTCCCGCCGATGCAAACGAGACCGCGGCCTGCTGGCGGCTGGCGCTTGAACGCAATGGCGCCGGCTTCTTCGCGCTGAGCCGGCAGAATCTTCCGGTGATCGATCCTGCAAAGCACGACGTCTGGGCCGGCGTAAGCAAGGGCGCTTATGTGCTGGAAGATGCCGCCAATCCGAAGGTCATTCTCATTGGAACCGGCGCGGAAGTCTGGCCCTGCATCGATGCCAAGAAGCAGCTCGATGCGGAGGGCATCTCCGCACGTGTGGTGAGCTTCCCAAGCTGGGAGATCTTTGACGAGCAGTCCGTAGAGTACAAGGCAAGCGTTCTGCTTCCCGGTGTGCCGAAGCTGGCTGTCGAAGCGGGCTCGCCGATTGGCTGGTGGAAGTATGTAGGCTCCAATGGCGACGTGATCGGCCTCGATCGCTTCGGAGCCTCGGCGCCGGGTCCGATCGCGCTCAAGAAGCTCGGCTTCAGCGCAGAGAATGTGGCAGCTCGGGCAAAGGCGCTCGTGAAGTAAAAACAGGGACGTAGGGGCTAGGGACATAGGGACTGAACCGTGCTGAAGTTTGCCGTAATCGCAACGACCGGTTCCTATTCCCTAGTCCCTAGTCCCTAACTCCGAAGGAGTTGTAATGAAGCTCGTCATCAGCGCCGATCATGCCGGCTTTCCGTTGAAGGAAGATGTGCGCGCCTATCTCGCCAAGAAGGGCCATGAGGTCGTCGATCTGGGCGCATATGACGGCGACCATCCGGACGACTATCCTGACTTCGCCGAGAAAGTCGGTGACGCCATCAAGCAAGGCGTCGCCAAGCGGGGGATCCTGATCTGCGGCTCAGGCGTGGGTGTTTGTGTTGCGGCCAACAAAATTCCCGGCATTCGCGCCGGCATGTGCCACGATACTTACTCCGCGCACCAGGGCGTAGAGCACGACGATATGAACGTGATCGTGCTGGGGGCACGCATCATTGCCTCTGCATTGGCCTACGAACTGGTGGACTCGTTCATCGGCGCACAATTCGTCGCCAACGAGGAGCGGTTCAAGCGGCGTTTCAACAAGGTGCTCGCGATTGAGGCCAAATACATGTGCGGCGACGGTTCGGCGAGCCCAGCCTAACCCGCAAATTTTCGCAGGATTGAACCAGTTGGTCCGAGTGATCCTGAATCGCCTTCATCAAAATGAAACCCAAGGGGTTTCTCATCATCCTAGGAAGTAACAGCAGCCGCAGTCCGTTCAAAGCGTCAGAGATTTTTCACAGTTCCCCTCAAGATTTTCCAGACGGATGAGATAAAGAGGAGCCGATGTTCCCCTTCGATGTGATCCTCTTCGATGTCGGTGGAGTTTTACTCACGAATGGCTGGGATCGCCGTGAGCGCGCGGCGGCGGCGGTGCATTTCGCTATCGATCCTGAGCCATTCGAACGGCGTCATCTGTCGATCGTCGATGCCTGGGAGCGCGATGAAGTCCATCTCGACACATATCTCGACACGGCCGTCTTCTTTGAGCCTCGCTCGTTTTCGCGCGAAGATTTCTTCGCTTTTATGCTGAGCCAGTCGCAGGTCTTGCCGGACGGAGCGCTTGGAATCCTCAACGAGTTGGCGGCATCCAACCGATGTATGCTCGGCACGCTGAACAATGAAGCGCGCGAGACCAACGAGTATCGCTTCAAGAAATTCGGATTGCGCCGGTACCTCAAAATAGCGTTGAGTTCGTGCTTTGTCGGCCTTCGCAAGCCGGAACCGGCGATCTACGGGCGAGCGATCGATATTCTCGGCGCGCCGCCGGGGCGCATCCTGTTTATCGATGACCGGCAGGAAAACGTCGCCGGTGCAGCAGCTGAGGGAATACGGGCCATTCAGTTCACGGGCGAAGACGCGCTGCGGCGCGAGTTGCAGGGTCTGGGCGTCTTGCAGATCGAAAGAGATTTTTCAGAGATTGCGACGAAGGAGTGAGTTATGCAACTTGGATTGATCGGCCTGGGCAAGATGGGCGCGAATATGGCGGAGCGGCTACGGCTGGGCGGGCACCAGGTGGTTGGCTTCGACTTCAATGCCGAAGCAGTGAAGAAGCTGACGGAATCGGGTAACGTAGGCGTCAGTACCCTCGAAGAGCTCGTCCAAAACTTGAAAGCTCGGAGAGCTATCTGGATTATGGTGCCACAGGGTAAACCCGTTGATGACACCATCGCCAAGCTTGAAAAGCTGATCGGTCCCGGCGACATTCTCATCGACGGCGGCAACTCGAATTACAAAGACACGCAGCGCCGCTACAAGGAAGTCACGGCCAAGGGATTTCAGTTTGTGGACGTGGGCACATCGGGCGGCATCTGGGGATTGAAAGAGGGCTACAGCATGATGGTCGGCGGCGACAAAGATCCCGTCGAATATCTCACGCCCATCTTTGAAACTCTCGCTCCCGCCAAGGACAAAGGTTGGGGTCATGTGGGTCCCGCCGGTTCAGGACACTTCGTCAAGATGATCCACAACGGCATCGAGTACGGCATGATGCAGGCCTTCGCCGAGGGCTTCACCATCATGGAGAACAAAAAGGAGTTTGGCCTCGATCTGCCGCAGATCGCGCAGATCTGGCGCTACGGCAGCGTGGTCCGCTCGTGGCTGCTCGATCTGGCCGCTGACGCGCTTGGCAAAAATCCCACGCTCGAAGGTCTCGAAGCCTGGGTTGAAGATTCCGGCGAGGGCCGCTGGACGGTCGTGGAAGCGATTGATCTCAACGTCTCCGCGCCTGTGATTACCGAATCGTTGATGCGCCGCATCCGCTCGCGCGAAGAGAATAATTTCACTGATCGCATGTTGGCCATCATGCGTGCAGAGTTCGGCGGCCATGCCGTCAAAGCAGGATGAAAATGAAGTTCATAGTTTGCAGTTCCTAGTTCTCAGTTGCCCGTCTGCTACAGTGACTGTGAACTAAGAACTGGCAACTGTGAACTGCTGTTCAGGAGGAAGTCATGGCGACGATATCGATGCAAGTACGGCCTGAGGATCTTTCGCAAGTGCCCAAGGGTGGAGAGCGAATTCCGGAGCCGGGAATTCTGGTGATCTTCGGCGCCTCCGGCGACCTGACCAAGCGCAAGCTGCTGCCTGCGCTCTTCCACCTGCGCCAGGCCAACCTGTTGCCCGAGCAATTTGCCATTGTGGGCGTGGCGCGGCGGCCGCTGGGCGACGAGTTCGCCGCAGACATGCGCGAAGGCATCGTCGAATTCGGCGACGCGGAGGAGAACGATCCTAAGCTCGACGAGTTCGTCAAGCACATCAGCTATTTTCCGCTTAACTTTGACGACGCCAACAGCTACGCGGGTCTGAAGACCGAGCTCGACCGCATCGACAAGGAAAAGAAGATCGGCGGCAACCGCCTGTTCTATCTCGCCACCGCGCCTGAATTCTTCACCGGCATCATCGAGAACCTGGGCGCGCAAGGCATGTCGGAGCCGGAGAAGGGTGTCGCCGTTGTCGTGATCGAGAAGCCTTTCGGCCACGATCTCGAATCGGCGCGCGAGCTGAACCATCAGGTCAACGCCGTCTTCCATGAAAGCCAGGTCTTCCGCATCGATCACTATCTCGGCAAAGAGACGGTGCAAAATCTTTTGGTCTTCCGGTTCGCGAATGGCATCTTTGAGCCGGTATGGAACCGCAACTTCATCGATAACGTGCAGATTACCGTGGCGGAAACGCTCGGCGTGGAAGGCCGCGGACCTTTTTATGAGAAGGCCGGCGCGCTACGCGATGTCGTCCAGAATCACATGATGGAGTTGCTCAGCCTTGTGGCGCTCGAACCGCCGGCAAGCTTCGAAGCCGAAAGCGTGCGCCGCGAAAAATTGAAGGTGTGGCAGGCGATTCCGCCCATTCCGATTCTCAACACGGTGCGCGGCCAATATGGGCCGGGCATTGTGGGCAGCCAGCACGTGGCGGGCTATCGCGACGAAGAGCGCGTGAATCCCGAGTCCGGCACCGAGACCTTCGCGGCTCTGCGCCTGGAGATCGAAAACTGGCGCTGGGCCGGCGTTCCGTTTTATCTCCGGGCAGGCAAGCGGATGAAGAAGCGCGCAACGGAGATCAGCATCCTGTTCAAGCAGCCGCCGCTCTTGATTTTTAACCGCATGCAAACCGACGGTCCGTGCGGCGATATTCAGCCCAACTTGCTCACGATTCGCATTCAGCCGGATGAAGGCATCGCCTTGCGCTTTGGAGCGAAGGTGCCGACCACACCGCAGATGAATGTCTGCCCCGTCAACATGGACTTCGATTACGAGTCTGCCTTCGGCAAGTCGCGGGCCAACGGCTACGAGCGGCTGCTGCTCGATGCCATGCTCGGCGATCAGACGCTCTTTTCGCATCGCGATGGCGTCGAGACTACATGGGCGCTCTATACGCCGATCCTGCAGGCCTGGGCCGCCAAAAAGCCGGAGGTCTTTCCGAACTACTTCGCCGGCTCCTGGGGCCCCGAGTGCGCCGACCACCTGCTTGAAAAAGACGGGCGCAAGTGGCGGAATGATCTGGGGCGCAAGGCGTAAGAGCAGCCGGTCGGCGAGTCAGTGCCGTGCACCCCACCTTATAACACGTCCGCTGCGGTGGATGTGTTTGGGATCAGGTCCTACGATCCCTTATTCGCCTATCCCAGCGAGGACATTGGCCGGAGAAAGCACTCCTAGATCAGCTGAAATCCTTGCAGGCGCTTCGCCGCATTCCGGTCAAACGTCAGCGTCGCGGAACAGCCTCTCCAGACTCCGAGACCGCCAATCAATGCGTCTTCGAACGCTCCGGTCCCATTTCTGAGCGCAACGACTGCCTGGTAGACCTCCTGCTCGTTTTGCACCTCGAGGGTATCGGCCGCCAGGATCATTTCGATGTGGTCGGCGATCTCTCCATGCGTGCGTTTGTACAAGCTTCCAAGCACCCATACGATTTCGAGGATCGAGACGAGGCTGACGAAACCGGGGTTCTGCTCCGTCAGGCGACGCTCGATGATCTCCGCCGCCTTGGGCGACTGCAGCGGATCATCTTGCACCAGATAGCGTAAAAGGACATTCGTGTCGAGACCGATCATTTCGAGCCCGATCATCTCCCAATCTGTTCATTTGCGCCGGAACCTCTGCGTGGCGCCTGCCTTGATGGCCTGATCGATTTCTTCTTGAGATACAGGTCGCGACAGCCCGGGAACACTGCCCTTCAAGCGCTTCGTCGGAATCTTAGGCAAAATCATCACGCCGTCCGGATGAAAGAAGAACTTGAACCGATCTCCCGCTTTGATGCGCAGCCGTTCACGGACTGCCTTGGGAATCGTGACCTGTCCTTTACTGCTCAGTGTGGCTTCCATGCGCGGCACCTCTCTTTACATTTTAACAAAAGTAAAGAAATCCGAACAGAAAGACGTAACAGCGAGCCGGCAAATCAGCGAACTAGCCGTGCCGGGCGCGAGTGCAAGTTGCAAGGATGTTTACTGGCGAATCACCTTCACAAACACACCATCCGGCAGTTCGCCTTCGAGCAGGTGGACTACGCCGTTCTTCACATAGCCTTCCAGTACCTGCTGCGGTTGCGCGGGCTTGCCGCCCTGGCGAGTTGCTGACTCGCCGACTCGCTGACCCGCTGGCGGCTTCCCCATCCCCTGATCCATGGCCTCGTTGGCCAGCCGGTCGGCCTCTTTGTTGCCGCCGCGGAGAGTATGACTCATCTCGAACCGCTCGAGACGGGCGGCGCGCTGTTTGGCTTCTTCCCAGAGCGGACGCAGGCCGGGGCTGGCCACCTTGTACCGGCCCTTCATCTGGTTCACCATCAGCTCGGAATCGGAGACGACCCGCAGGCACTTAACGCCGTTTCCCAGCGCCCAATCGAGCACAGCCAGAAGGCCGGAATACTCCGCAAAGTTGTTCGTTTGGCGGCCCAGATACTTGCTAAGCCGAGCCGCGGTGCGGCCCTGGGGATCTTCAACCACAGCCCCATACCCGGCTGGGCCGGGATTGCCGCGCGAACCGCCGTCGCAGTGGGCCGTAAACCAGCCGGAGTCTTCACCGGCCTTTCTATCGTCAAAAAGATTGCCACTCATTGGATTCAGTCTAAGGTTTCAGTTTATCGGATAGGGGTTTAGCTGCCCGGAGCATCGGCCGTAAAGCCCGCTTGTGCCGGCCGTCACGCAAGTCACCGGTCGATCAGCACGTTTCGGATGACGAATGCCCTGTTTCGGCGTCTATCCGGTGCGCATTGACTCGTTTCGAATGGAGAAATCGATGGCGACGGATGCCGTGAGCTTACCCTTTTCCCCTGCTGCGGTTCCTAGTGTTTTAGCCGGCCAGGGGAGGCGGAGGATACAATCCTCAGCAGGAATGGCTGCGACGAGGGCAATGGGCGGAGCAAACCGGGAAGGTGCGGCCCAGGGAGCGGAACGCTTCCAGGCCCGCGAAGCCGAGATGGACCTGATCCGTGCCGCGCAGGCCGGATCGCGCGCCGCCTTCGATGCGCTGGTGCGTCAATACGAACACCAGGTGCTGCGGCTCGCGCTGCATCTCACCGGCTCTGAGCACGACGCCGAAGACATCTATCAGGAGGCCTTTCTCAAGGCCTACCGCTATATCGGGAACTTCCGGTTCGAGTGCTCGTTTTATACCTGGATCTACCGCATCGTCACCAACCTCTGCCTCGATCAGCTGAGGCGGCGCAAGACCCGGCGCGAGGATCACGCCGTCATGGTCGACCGCAGCGGCGATGAGATCGATCTGCTGGCAGGCGTCTCGGACGACCGGGCGTTTTCGAATCCCGCGCGCGAGCTGGACCGCAAGATGCTCGCCGAAAAGATTCAGGCGGCGCTTGGCAAACTCACGCCGCGGGAGCGGATGGTTTTTGAGCTGAAGCATTACCAGGGTCTCCGCCTGCGCACGATCGGAGAGATGTTGAACACCACGGAAGAAACCGCCAAAAATACGCTTTTCCGGGCGACCAAGAAACTGAGATCGCAGTTGGCGGAGTTGAGATAGCTCGGGTTGGGAGCGCTTCGCTCCCGGATGGATTTGAGGAAGATCAGGTTCATCGATCAACAGCACGATACCAAAGCTGAGACGATGATCGGACGCTGAGCACGAAAAGCTAAAAGCTGATGGCTGATAGCTGTTTTTGGGGCTGGAAGGACGTAATGATGAATTGCGAGATTGCACAGGAACGCATAGTGACAGCTGCCTATGGCGAGCTTCCGGATGAGCAGGCGCACGAGCTGGAGCGGCATGTAGAAGGCTGCGCCGAGTGCCGCCGGGAGCGGGAGCAGGTGCTGGCGCTGAAGACACTGGTGAGCGCTCATCCGGCGCTGGAGCCTTCGCCCAACCTGGTGGCCCGGGCGCGAATGCGTTTAGAAGAGGCCCTGGATGCACTGCCGCCGAAGCGGTGGTATGAGCGCTGGGGTCAGGCCGTTGTAAACAACTTTGCCCGCCTGCAGTCTGCGCCCGTGGCCGCACTGCTGTTGCTGGTGGCCGGCGGCGGAGCGGGCTGCCTCGGCGAATTTGAATACGTCCAGAGCCGCGCTGCGCACACAGCGGCGACGCAGGTTGCAGCTACGCCTAAGGCGCAGCCGGCCGTGACCCAGCAGCCAGAGTTGGCCAATGTGGCGAATATCTCAGGGATTGAGCGGCAGCCGAACAGCGAGATGGTGGCCGTAACGTACAACCAGCTCGTCCCGAGAAAAATTGAGGGTTCCCTGGACGATCCGGCCATTCGCCAGCTGCTGATGCTGGCGACTGAAAACTCGACCTCTGCGGGAATCCGCGACGATTCGGTAGGCCTGCTGGCGGCAGAGTGCCGCGCCGGGCATAGCTGCCAGCCCTCCGGCATCCGCGACGCCCTGATGGTGGCCCTGCGCTATGACAAGAGCGCTACCGTACGCGAAAAGGCGCTGGAAGGGCTGGAACCCTATGTGGCCGAAGATGTGCGTGTACGCGACGCAGTTCTTGAGGCATTATTGAATGACAATGATGCCCGGGTGCGGACCGCGGCCATCAGTTTACTCGCGCCCGTTGAAGCTGATTCCAGTGTGCGGCAGGTTCTGTACTCCGTTTCGAATTCGGACCAGAGTCCCCAGATTCGAAACGTTTCCCGGCAGGTGTTGAGCCAGGTGCCGGAGATTCAATAGATCTGCGTAGACCGTAGTAGACCGTACCGGTTACACGCCACTCAAGAGAGCGTGAGCCGGCGTAAAGATTATTCGGAGAAGAGCAATGAAGTACTACCTTTTGAGGCCGTATCGGAACTCCCGCGCCAGAGCCGCGCGAGCGGCGTTCGCCGCCGCAGTAGCTTGCCTTGCCGCTGCTCCCATGGCTATGCGAGCGCAGACTGCAGTCATCTTTCAATCCATGGAAGACCCGAGTCCTTTGCTGATTCATTCCAGTTCACAAGGCTATCTCGGCGTCTACATCACGGACGTCGATTCCGACAAGGCACAGACGCTGAAATTGAAAGAAGTACGCGGCGCGCTGGTTACACTGATCGACCATGATGCGCCAGCCGGCCAGATCGGACTCAAGATCAATGACGTTGTGCTCGGGCTGAACGGTGAAAAGATAGACGGCGCGGAGCAGTTGCGCAAGATGCTTCGCGAGATTCCTCCGGGCCGCAAGGTTAGCCTCGAAATCAGCCGCGATGGCAATATTCAGACATTAGCCGTGCAGCTCACCGACCGTAAGACGGTGGACCACGATGTCTGGAACAAGATCGACAATGATGGCGATGACATTGGGCCCACGCCGGCGATGGGCATATTTGCCGGAGGTGCTGGTGGAAGCGGTGATGCTCCGGTTCCAGGAGGGTTCCATCTACCCTTCTTCGGCAGCAGCCTGAAGATCGGAGCCATGGTTGAGCCTCTGACCTCGCAGATGGCCGAATATCTCGGCATATCCAGCGGGTTGATGGTCAAGCAGGTGGCGCGCAAAAGCGCAGCGGAGATCGCCGGACTGCGCGCCTTCGACGTGATTCTCAAAGTAGGCGCTGAGTCCATGGTCACCTCAGCCGACTGGGATCGCACCCTTCGTTCCAGTGAGGGCAAGTCGGTGCAGGTGACGATTCTGCGCGATCGCAAGCAGCAGGTCCTGACCCTGCAGGTCGATCCCAAACACCACCAGGGAGCCGTGGAGCACAAAAAGCTTTTCCACTCGAACGATCCTGGCCGCGCCGTCTGACGAGCTAAGACGCTTCAGTGCGACAAGGCGCCGCCGGTACTCCCGCGGCGCCTTTGTTTTGCAGCAAGAGCCACTTGCATCCAACGCGGAATCCCTTCGGTACGCTTACCCTGTCCCATTCCACAGGTTTTCCGAACCCTCCCCGGCACCGTACACTACTTCTTTGAGGAGCTGATACGCATGGCCTACCCCACAAACTACCGCTATACGCGCGAGCATGAATGGATTTCGCTGAACGGCAACATCGGAACCGTCGGCATCACCGACTATGCGCAGAACTCCCTCGGCGACATCGTCTATGTCGACGTGCCCAAGGTGGGCGACTCCGTCACGGCCCACGCAACCTTCGGCTCCGTGGAGAGCGTCAAGGCGGTCAGTGATCTGTTTTCGCCGGTATCCGGCAAAGTTACGGAAGTGAATGAATCCTTGAAGACCGAACCCGACAAGATCAACGCCACTCCCCACGAAACCTGGATCATCAAGGTAGAGCTTTCGAGCCCCGGCGAGTTCAACAACCTGCTCGACGCTGCGGCCTACGAGGCGTTTATCGCGGAAGAAACGGGGAGCTAAAAGCAGCTTTCAGCTTCTAGCCTCTAGCTCCTAGCCTTTTGAGAAGCATAAAACTGAATGATCGAATCGCAACCAATCTCGGGCGTTCATTCGGCCCGAACTCATCTATTTCTAGCTAAAGGCTAGAAGCTAGGAGCTAGAAGTTTTTCATGCGCTACCTTCCCAAATCGCCAGCCGAACGCGAGAAGCTGCTCGCGGAGATCGGTGCGGCCTCGATTGACGATCTCTTCGCCATCATTCCAGCCGAGTACCGGCTGAGCCGTGACCTGCTCGTGCCGCGCCAGCAGGCTGAAAGCGAGATCATCGACTACTTCCAGGTGGCCGGCGACCGCAATGCCACGGGTTACGCGAGTTTTCTCGGAGCGGGCGCCTATCACCACTACCGGCCCGTGATCATCGACTCGCTCGTGCAGCGCGGCGAGTTCCTCACCAGCTACACGCCGTATCAGGCGGAGATTACGCAAGGCACGCTGCAAGCGATCTTCGAGTTCCAGACCATGATCGCCGAGCTTACCGGTATGGATGTGGCCAATGCCAGCATGTACGACGGCTCGACCGGCGCGGCAGAAGCCGTGATGATGGCCGTGCGCGTCACCGGCCGCCATAAGGCTGTGATCGCGTCGACCGTGCATCCTGAGTACCGCGAGGTGATGGCCACCTATGCCCGGCATCAGGGCCTGCCTTCGACACTGGTCGGCTACGAGCAGGAAACCGGCCGCGTGGATCTCGCGGCATTGGGCGCTGCCGTCACGGAAGAGACGGCGGCCGTTCTTGTCCAGAGCCCGAATTTCTTTGGCGTGATCGAGGACATTCCCGCCATTGCCGAAATCGCCCATGCCAAGGGCGCGCTGCTCATCGTGTCGATCGCGGAAGCCGTCTCGCTCGGCGTTGTGCGGCCGCCCGTCGAAGCCGATATCGTCAGCATGGAGGCGCAATCCTTCGGTGTGGCGATCAGCTACGGCGGTCCATTCTGCGGCGTCATTGCGGCGAAAGAAAAATATGTGCGCCAGATGCCCGGACGGCTGGTCGGGCAAACCGTCGATGGCGCCGGCAACCGCGGCTTCGTTTTGACATTGGCCACTCGGGAACAACACATACGCCGCGAGAAAGCCACTTCGAACATCTGCACCAACCAGGCTCTGGTCGCGCTGATGGCGACGATCTTTCTTACTGTCTACGGTAAAGAAGGCATTCGCGAACTCGCCGAGCACAACCTCGCCAAGGCTCATTATGCGGCCAAGACGCTTGGTACGCAGCCGGGCGCAAAGGAGCTCTTCACCGGCGCGCCGCATTTTCATGAGTTCGTGCTCGACACGACGGAAGCGCCAGAACAGTGGAGTCCGCGGCTGCTCGAACAGAAAATCATCGGCGGCGTTGCGTTAAAACGCTGGTATCCAGAGCTGGGCAACGCGACGCTCTGGTGCGCTACCGAAATGATCCGCCGCGAACAGATCGATACAGCGGCCAAGGTGCTGGCCGCAGGGCTGGTGGAGGCGTAGGCGCAAGGATTGTTGATGAGCAAGCAGACCTATCCACCGCGCATTATGTACATCGAATACAAGGGCGATGACCTGCACGGACCGGCACGCATCGGCAGGATTACCTTCAGCCGCACTGGAGCCACTCTTCATTATCGCGGACGGTCATTTGGACGTCTGGGAGGAAATGGATACAAGGCCAACTACGCTGACACGGAAACCGGTGAACAGTATTGGATCTCCGGCCCACGTCGTGACGGAACAGACCGGCTCTACAAGAGCGACTGGCCGGTCGAGATCGACGAGGATGTTCGCGAAGAATACTGGACAGAAATTCGTAAAAGGCCGGAACTGAAAGACCGTACGACGACGTCACTATCTTCAACAAAACGGCCAAACGCAACGAAGTTGACGCGAGAATAGCTTTAGCGCTCTGTAACAGGGCACGACTTCAGTCGTGCCGATTCGGCCAGAAGAAAGGAATGGGCTTTAGCCCCTGTATGGCGAAACCCAGCCGTAATGCCGACTCAGAAAGCATCCTCAATCCGGCGCGCACCTTTTTCGCCACAACCAAGACGAGCATGGGACGGCGCCTCCTACAATCCGAGCGCAATGCCAACCTGTTTATAGAAGTACTGCGATCATTGGTTGTAGAACGAAAATTCATTCTGCACGACTTCGTCATCATGCCCGACCATGTTCATCTACTGCTAACGATAGACGCCGGCATGACGATCGAAAAAACTATGCAATTCATCAAGGGCAGGTTTTCTCGCCGCTTATCTCACGAGTTCGGACACAAGGCGGAGGTCTGGCAGCGCGGATTTTCTGAAGTGCAGGTAGTTGGCAAGGAAAGTATGGAGCGATATCGGGCCTACATTGCGAAGAACCCGATCGAAGCAGGTCTGGTCCACGCTGGCGAGAAATATCCGTTTTGTTATCGAGTGTTGGCTGAGAAAAAGGCTGCAGGGGCTAAAGCCCTCGCAACTTAAGTTAGCATTTGCGGCACGACTGAAGTCGTGCCCTGTTACAGAGCAAGAGCGCTTGGAAGAATCGGGTCATCTTGAAAGATCGACCTACTGCGAGGCATGCATGACTACCACGAACGAAAACTCCGGTCCCCGCACGACAGGCAAGGTCCGCACGCATCCGACGCAAAATGAGGCGCTGATCTTTGAGAAGTCCGCGCCGGGCAAGCGCGCCTACAAAATGCCGCCGCTCGACGTGCCGCCCGTCAATGCTGATGAACTGTTAGGCGCCGCACGGCGCAAAGACGCAGCATTGCTACCCGAGCTCTCCGAGATCGAGATCATCCGCCACTTCACGCGGCTCTCCACATGGAACTACGCCATTGATCTGGGCATGTATCCGCTGGGCTCGTGCACCATGAAGTACAACCCGCGCGTGAACGAGTTTGTCTCGCGCATCGAGGGCCTGGCCAACGCGCATCCCTACCGGCCCGACGCGCTCGCGCAGGGCATCCTTGAAATCATTGACCTGCTGCAGCGCTGCCTGCTCGACATCACCGGCATGGACGCCATTACGCTGCAGCCCGCGGCTGGTGCGCACGGCGAGTTCACCGGCATCCTGCTCACGCGTGCGTGGCATGAATCGCAAGGCAATCCGCGGCGCAAGATTCTCATTCCAGATTCGGCCCACGGCACCAATCCCGCGACGGCGGCCATCTGCGGCTATCAGGTCGAGAATCTCAAATCGAACTCCGATGGCGGCATCGATCTGGAAGCGCTAGCGCGTCAGGTTGACTCGGATACTGCAGCGTTGATGCTCACGAATCCTTCTACGCTCGGCGTCTTTGAAAATCAGATTCACAAGATCGCCGACATCCTGCACGACAAAGGCGCGTTGCTCTATATGGACGGCGCCAACATGAACGCGCTCGTCGGCAAGGTGCGGCCGGGCGACTTCGGCGTGGATGTGATGCACCTCAATCTGCACAAAACATTTTCTACGCCGCATGGTGGTGGAGGCCCCGGCTCCGGCCCTGTGGCCTGCAAGAAGTTTCTAGAGCCGTTCTTACCCACTCCTGTTCTCGTCCGCAGTGAGGAAAAAGGCGAGCACTGTCCGGATGCACAGGGATGGGAGTCGCAGGACGCGGACGCAACGGATAACGGCTGCCCGCCCTTGTTCCGCGCGCCGTTCTTTGATCCCGAGACGGGCGAGCGCGTGGGCGATGATGATCCAATGCCGCTGTACGAACCACGCGGCGGCCAGCTCTATTGGGAGTACGACCGGCCGCACTCGGTAGGCCGCGTGCGCGCCTTCTACGGCAACACTGGTATGTTTATCCGTGCGCTCGCGTACATCCTGGCCAACGGCCCCGATGGCCTGCGCCAGACAACGGAAGATGCGGTGCTGAATGCGAATTACATTCGCAAAAAACTCGAAGACCTCTACGAGCTGCCCTACAAAACGCCCTCAATGCATGAGGTGGTCTTCAGCGATAAGCGCCAGGCGGCGCACGGGGTGAAGACCGGCGATATCGCCAAGCGGCTTATCGACTACGGCTTCCATCCCTACACGGTCAGCTTCCCGCTTATTGTTCCCGGCGCGCTGATGATTGAGCCCACGGAGAGCGAATCGGTTGAAGAACTTGACCTCTTTATTGCAGCCATGCGCGCCATCGCCAAGGAAGCGGAAGAGAGTCCCGAGCTTGTGAAGACCGCGCCGCACTCCACGCGTGTTTCGCGGCTCGACGAAGTGCAGGCCGCGCGCAAACCGATTCTGCGCTGGCGTCCCGAGTAAAATGGCGCCCGCAGTTACTGGATCGAAAGCGCGCTATTGGCCTGCTCTGTACGGCAATGTGAAGTAAAAGACGGCGCCACGATCGACGTTGCTTTCGGCCCATATTCTTCCGCCGTGCCGCGCGATGATGCGTTGCGCCGTTGCGAGCCCGATGCCTGTGCCGGGGAATTCGCTCTGCGAGTGCAGGCGTTGAAATGGACGAAACAGACGGTCTGCGTAGCGCGGATTGAATCCCGCGCCATTGTCGCGCACAAAGTACGTCGGACCGGGAGCATCTTCAGTAAATCCAAATTGAATTTCCGCCACATCCACCTTGGACGTGTACTTCCACGCGTTGCTCAACAGGTTGGCGAGCGCCACCTGGATCAGCCCCTCGTCCACTACGGCACGCGCGCCCTTCTTTACCGTGAGGCGCGCCTTTCTCTCCGGCTCTTCCAATTGCAGGTTATTGAGCAGGGAATCCGCCATCTGGCTGAGATCGACCGGCACGCGGTGCAGCGGTGTGCTAGTAGCATGCGAGAGATTCAGCAGGTCATCGATGAGAGATGCCATGCGGTTCGCATCGACCGCCAGCTTTTTGAGCAGGTCATGCTCATCGCCCTCTACTCTCGCAGGATTCTGCAGTAAAAATGCGATGTTCGTAATGTGCTGCAGCGGCCCTCGCAGATCGTGCGCCACGGAATACGAAAACGCTTCAAGCTCTGTGTTCGCCTCGGTCAGCTCGGCCGTACGTTCACGTACACGCTGCTCCAATTCCATACGCGAAGCTTCAAGAGCGCGATCGCGCTGCTGAATCTGCTCGAGCATCTCATTGAACGATTGCATCAGCAGCGCCAACTCGTCGCTGCTTTTCGGTACAGGAGCGCGGACCGAGTAATCTTTCTCCTTGGTGACCCGCTGCGCCGTTCCGGCCAGCTCGGTCAACGGGCGGCTAATGAGATGACGAATGGTCGCTGTCGCGGCAACCGCGATCGCGAAACAAAGCGACAGTATCAACGCTGAGAGCAGGCCAAACTGTCCGGCGCGGCGCGCCAACTCACCGGTTCCGGCAAGAAGATAGACAGCGCCTAACGACCGGCCCTGAAACTGCACCCGGCTGCCGAGCAGAATGTCTCTGCTGCCTGACCAATACTCGAGATTCCTTCCCGGCGAGAGAGTTCTCGTCAGATTCGGAGCACTAGCTGCGTCACGCTGATACTTGGCGAGGACCTGGCCGTCTGCGCGCACAACCACGGCCCAGCGAATGTGCGGGGAATGATCCAGAGCCGACAGCGTATTCTCTGCGGCCTGCGGGTCGTCGAACAGCAGCGGTGAAACGCTATTCGCGCCCACAATGCCTGCTTCTGTTGTGAGCGAGTGAATAAGATCTTCGCGCAGCGTGTAGAGGTCGTATCCGAGAAAGGCGACATACGCGAGCAACAACGCCGTGCCGCTCACCAGCAGATTCATGCGCGTCAGCTTGCCCGCAATCGATCGAGAGTTCCAGAGGTTCATCGCTGAGCCTCCGGCGATTTTCCTTTCACCGTGAGAGCAACGCGCAGCAGCTCTGAACCGAGCACCAGATGCGTGTGGCTTACGGCTTCAAGGTTGACCGCGAACCGCACTCGGCTCCGTTGCTTTACGAACTGGATCATCCCTCCGTTCTTCAGGAAGTCCGGTGCGTCACTGACCGTTAAAACATCTGCATTGCCCAACGCTGCGAGGTCGGCGTGAACACCATCCCCTTCATCCGCGCTGATGAAGACCATGTCGCATTCCCGCGCGGCGTATGCATCGGGAACGCGCACGATACGCGCCGCGCGTTTACCAATGGGTTCTTTGGCTGCAACGTCGTCCAGAACGTGGCCGATCGGGTCGTGGCCCAGAATGCAGATGTCGAAGGTCGGATGTTGCTGTGCAGATGCATCGACACCGTTCAGGCGGATGAATCTTCCGAAGTTGAAGAGATCGGCGGCCTTCACGTCATCATCGGAGGGCTTTGCCTGCGCGAAGGCAATCGCAGAAAAAAGGAGCAGCCACGCCGCCATTGCCCGGTGGGGCAGACACTGGAACTGATTCCTGATGCCGGATCGAGATGGCTTGGATGGAATCGATAAGACCATGATTTTTCAGAGAGAGCGCAAAAATTCAACACTGAGATACAGGTCACAGAATACCTGTTGCGCTCGAGACAAAATACGGTGTGTTAGGTAAGAAGCTGATTCCTGTGCATAGGTTGCTTGCGCAAATTTTGCTCGCGTAATCAGGAATCGCCGCTCCCGATCTCTGCCTGCTTTTCAGTGAGCGGCAGGAGGCGATTGACGATCTGCAACAGCTTGGCCGGTTGCCCCTTGCGCACAAACTCGTTCACAAACGGCGCAATGTCAGCGGGCAAACTCCACAAATCAGAGAGCACAATGATCGGGGCATTTGGAAAAAGGCCGCGAATCTCCTGCGCAAACTCCGTAGAAGTCCGCAGCGAATGCAGCCGGTAATCGAGCAGAACGAGGCCGATCGAGTCATCGCGCGGGATATCTGCACCGGCAAACTTCACCAGCGCGGACACAGGCTCATAGCCGGCCTGTTCCATCAGGAGTCCATAGATCTCCAGGTGAGACGGGTCATCATCGACGATAAGCACCTTCCGGTGACCTGGCGTCATCAGCACCCTCCCAGGTGATCCAGCACGAATGAGCGTAGGATAGCGGTCGACCCCATGATGGTTCAAATTGCTTGCCGCTCCGCGTTGAATGAGAGGCATATCGCAGGCCCAAAATCAAAGTGCCTGCCGGTCGCTGCTTCGCTTGCGAAACACCACATTGAATTCCTTGCGCCAATGCTCGCCGAGCGCAACGAACTCCCACTCGATCTGCGGCGCCAGATAACGCAGCACTGTTTCATTGGCCGGATGAATACGCAAGGCCGGCGCGGTCAGCAGCAGCTTTGGTTCGCGCGCTGCAACCTCTGCACCTTCAAAGTAACCGTTGCGCTCAAAGGCCGAAAGCATACGCGGAGTGCCGGCTGCGGACTGCCGGTCTTCATTCAAGGCACGCACGCGAATCCAGTAATCGAGCGCCTGCAGCGGCAGATGCAGATCCTCGTCAGCTTTTAATTCCAACACAACAAGCCGGCCATTGCGATCGAGCGTGAGCAGGTCCAACATGCCGCGGTCGCCGCTCGAGAGTGCAGGCACCTGCGTATAGAGCAGATCGCTTCTGAGTTCCGGAAACAATGCAGAGATGCCAGCGCGCACTTCCGCTTCAAGCCAACGCTCGGGTTGCATGCGAAAGAGAGGATCGTTGTGCGGCCCATCGGGACGGCGGCCCGCGAAGAGCCGCGCAAACAGCTCGCGGCACAGCGCCTCGTTCTGCTCTTCGAGTGGCGTCTCATGCGCGCCTGCACCAAAGGTGATTTCATTGCGGCGCGCAAACGAACCGGCGACTGCACTATGCCGCACGCGCGCAAATTCGAGCCCGTGGAGCAGCAGACCGACGGTCGTCGCCGAAGTGGCTCGCACTTCCACATCACTCCGCGCTGCTTGGGGAACGAGCGCCAGCAGCCGGTCGATTCCATCACGGCAGCGCTCGATTGCTGCAGAAGAAGAAAAGGCGTGCACAAGCCGCGATTCAAGATTGCCTGTGTCCCGGCAATCGACGGCCGTCAGTTCTTCACTACGCTCATCGAGAGTGAAGAGTTGAAAATCAGCGGCTGCATGATTCAGCCACGCCATGCGTTCCGCCGTGGTGCGCCACGCACTCGCGGGCACGATCACTTTAAGCCCGCCTACGTGCCGCCGGCTCTCCGCCTTCGACCGGCAATAGTCCAGCCACAGGATTCCCAGTGTAAGAATCCCATTCACCGTGCTGGCCGACTCTGCTTCACTCACGCCGATCACCGCATCGGCCGCGGTCCCGCGCAGCAACCGTCCGCGCACGTAGGCGGGACCAAAACTATGTTCGAGGTCCATCGCCGAGCGAAGGCCATCCGCCTTCGCGCCGGGAAAGCCGCGCACCAGCACACGTTTAAGCAGCCGCTGATAGTTGCGCCGCGCAGAGTCACGCGCCGTGGGCGTACGCCGGTCGCTGGTCGGCACCAGATCAAGCGCCTGCGGTTTGGCTGCTCCCATGCGGCGCGTCATCAGCCGCAGACTCTCGCCGCGTTCGCGCACCTCGACGACCGTGCGCATCACGTTGCGCTCGTCGCTCCACAGCTGCAACAGGCAGCGCCCGTGCGATTCTGAAACGGAGTAATGCGCGCGGCGCATGTCGAAGAGAACGCGTCCATCCTCGAGCAGCGCCGCTGCGGGATGCTCTTCGAGATAGGCTTCAATGGTCTGGACGAGCCGCGCGGCAGATGGAACCTCAACGCCGGCGGCCATGTGCGTTTTCTACCAGCCGTTGCGCTGGCGCAGGCCCGCGATGTGCGCCGTGTGATGCTGCGAGTGCCAGGCATAGAGCGCCAGCGCCACCCCAAGACTCTGCCGCCCATTTTCAGGATGGTTGTATCCGCGCTCGAAGTCTGCTTCTGCAAGCGACTCCAGCAGAGCCACCCAGCGCGCGTGCAGCGAGTCGAGAAAGACCAGCGAGCCGTCGATTGGTAGCCGGCTGTCGGCCAGCCGCGCCCAGGCCGCTTCGTCGTATGGCTTGATGGTAGGCCAGTCCTCGGTAAGCGCCAGCTTAAAGCGGATGTAGGAGTTGGCGTGGCTGTCTGCCAGATGATGCACTACCTGCCGCACCGTCCAGCCGCCTTCGCGATAGGGCATGTCGAGCTGCGCCTCGCGCAAACCGCTCACCGCCTCGCGCAACCGCTCGGGCAACATCTGCAATGTATGGATTTGTTCTCGGCGCAGAGCGGCTGTGTGGGCAGCGGGAGCCTTGAAGCGGCCGACGGGAAAGCGCTGGGCGTCCAGTTCTGTCATGGCCAAAACGTTACCATGCTTCCCTGCCGCCGGTCTCCGGGCCTATTGGGCTCGGAAAGAAGATTCGCGTGAAGCGGCCCGGTCCCGTGCTCGGGAGAGGTTGGGCCGGGATCCGCCTCAGGCAGGGCGATGGGGGTGGTGATGACGATGGTGGTGATGCCGCGCGGCGAAAGCGGCCGGCGTAGCAAGCACCATCAACAGCAAGGTTGCAGCAAGAATTTTCTTCATGCGTCGAATCGTACCATGCTTTTTGCGCAACCCGCAGCCCCTAAACGGCGTAGCACCAAAGCAGCCACTCCCGGCCCGGAAGGCGCGGCCATTTTTCCGAAAGGCGTACACTCAAAAGTACGATGAATCCTTCGGTATCTTCCCCGGCTCCCAGCCACAAGCGCTACTTTTTTGAGAAGTTCGGCATCACCGAGCGGCTGCTGGAGCGCTGCCTGGGCGAGGCTCTGAGTGCCGGCGGCGACTATGCCGACCTTTATTTCGAGTCGGTTACAGCCACTGCCCTTGGCGTGGATGAACAGATCGTAAAATCGGCCAGCCAGGGCACCAGCGCCGGATGCGGCATCCGCGTGCTCAGCGGCGAACGCACCGGTTACGCCTATACCGACAATCTGAGCCCCGAACGGCTGCTCCACGCGGCGCGCACCGCCGCCCTCATAGCGTCGGGCCCGGCCAAGCAGCCCATTCAGGGATTTACGGAAACGGCCTCAGCCAATCTCTACCCCGTTCCCCTCGGTGGCTTCGATCTCGATCTCGCCGCGCGGCTCGAACTGATTCTCCGCGCCGACCGAGCCGCGCGGGCCTATGACCCGCGCATCGTCCAGGTGCGCGCCAGCTACTCGGAAGAGCTGCGCCGCATTCTCGTCGCTGCATCCGACGGCGCATTCGCCTCGGATACCCAGCCGCTCAGCCGGCTCAGCATCTTCGTCATCGCCAAAGACGAAGCCAATACAACCCGCGGCTCAGCCGGAGCCGGAGGCCGTGCCGGCCTCGATCAGTTCTCAGGCAGCAAAAGTCCCGAGCACTTAGCGCAAGAGGCGGCCCGCGGCGCAGTGCTGCAGCTCGGAGCCGTGCCCGCTCCTGCCGGCGAGATGCAGGTGGTTCTCGGCCCTGGATGGCCGGGCATTCTGCTGCACGAAGCCGTAGGCCACGGCCTTGAAGCCGACTTCAACCGCAAAAAGACCTCGGCCTTTTCCGGACTGATCGGCCAGCCGGTTGCCAGCTCCAAAGTTACGGTGGTCGACAACGGCACGATGGCCGGCCGCCGCGGCTCGCTCAATGTGGACGACGAGGGTTCGCCCACGCAGGAAAATGTCCTGATCGAAAACGGTGTCCTTAAGGGATATCTGTCTGACAAGCTCTCTTCTCGGCTCATGGGCATGCCCAACACCGGCTCCGGCCGGCGCGAGAGCTATCAGGCCATCCCCATGCCGCGCATGACCAACACCTACATGCTCTCGGGCGACGACGACCCGCAGGACATTCTGCGCAGTGTGAAGCGCGGCCTCTACGCCGTCAACTTCGGCGGCGGCCAGGTGGACATCACCAATGGCAAATTCGTCTTCTCGGCCTCCGAGGCCTACCTCATCGAAGATGGCAAGGTCACCGCTCCCGTCCGCGACGCCACACTGATCGGCAACGGCCCCGAGGCGCTTAAGTATGTCTCGATGGTCGGCAACGATCTCAAGCTCGATGAAGGCATCGGCACCTGCGGCAAAGACGGCCAGAGTGTCCCCGTCGGCGTAGGCATGCCGACCATCAAGCTGGACAAAATGACGGTAGGCGGCACAGGGAGGTAGTCAGCGTTCGATTGCAGATGTTGCTCCTTCACCACCCGAGTCATCCCATCTTCATCAATTGAGCGTTCGCGGTCGACTCCATTTATCAGGCTTCGGGGCCAGGCGGTTCGCGGAACGGCTCGACAGAAATGCGTTCATACGAAACTCCCAGCACCCTCAGGCGTTCGGTTCCGCGCGGCGCGTGAACAACAATCTCGTCACCCTCTGCCGCCTTCATGAGCGCGCGCCCCAGAGGCGAGACCCAGCTGATGTGGCCGCGGCTGAGATCGACCTCATCGACGCCCACGATGCTCACTCTTTGCTCCGCTCCCGCAGCATCGGCGTAACGCACGGTCGCTCCAAAGAACGCCCGCCTCCTCTGCTGGCCCGTTCTCGGAGCTTCCGGATCCACCACTTCCGCCGCTTCGATTCGCTTCGTAAGGAAGCGAATCCGCCCATCGATCTGCCGCAGTCGTCGCTTGCCGTACTGATAGTCGGCGTTCTCACTGCGATCGCCGTTTCCGGCAGCCCAGGCAACCACCTCCACCACGGCCGGCCGGTCCTTGGTGAGCAAATACTTGTGCTCCTCTTTCAGGCGTTCAAGGCCGCCCGGAGTTATGTAGTTTTTGACGTGCCCTGCAGGCTCTTCCGCTGGAGGTCTTCTCGTAAACCTTTTTCGCATCCTGCAGTTCTCCTGGCGCTGATGGAGTGCGTCACGATCAATAGGTATGACCGGCGACGGAAACTCGATGTGTCACTCAGGCTCATCCTTGGTTCCTCTGCGACTCAACCCAATTCTTTCACGCCCTTGTGCCTTGTACCGATAAGGCGGTTTCTCGCAACCCCCGATCCCGACGCCCCATCTCAATCTCAATGAGGGTGCCCCCGATCCCTCGCGGTTGGGGACCGGGGATCGTGCCCACTGAGGTATCCTCGGAACGCATGAGGGCCAGGCGCATTCGCTATCAGCAAACCGGGGAGTTTCACTTCCTCACTTTCAGTTGTTATCGCCGTCGCGCGTACCTGTCGGCGGCAGCAGCCATGGATCTGTTTGAAGATGCGTAATCGCAGGCCCAACTCCTCGACATCCCCGGTCCCCAAACGCGAGGGACCGGGGGCACCCTCAACTGGACGTAACCTCACTTGAGACCGGGGCCAACTGCCCCCTGCACATCATTTCCATTCACAAATGCATAATCGGAACAGCAATCTCCCCGGGTCTAAAATGTCGGGTATCTGCCCAGTCCGTACCCACACCCCTCCCCCTGCCGGAGCCACCTTGGCCTGGTATAAAAACCTTATAAGTTACTTAAAATCAACGGCATAAATCTACAGGTGAGGTTATATTCCAGTTAACGGAAGCCTCGCTTTTAGGCGACGAATCCGCCTCAAAAGCCGCCTTCTTCTCCAAAATCCCTCGCCAAATGGGGCTAATCCGGCGGATTTGGTAGCTTGGATTCATGCCCCAAACCGCATCTCCCTCAACTGAAGCCGAGCTTGATCTCGAATCTCTTGCTGCCGATGTCGTTGCGCAGGCCATGAAGGCGGGCGCGACCGACGCTGAGGCCGTTGTCCGCGAAGGCGATGAGTTCAGCGTGAACGTGCGTATGGGTGAAGTGGAGACGCTGAAGGAGTCTGGCTCGCGCGGTTTGGGATTGCGCGTCTTTCTCGGCAAACGGTCAGCCTCGGCTTCTACCAGCGATCTCACGGCGGACGGCATTCGCCAGCTTGTAGAAGGCGCGATGGCTCTCGCCAAGGTCACCGAAGAAGACGCCTTCAACGGCTTACCCGAGACCAGTGAGTTCGGCTCGATTCCGGACGATCTGCATCTCTACTACGACGATGTCTACTCGCTCTCTGGCTCTGAGCGCATCGAGTGGGCCCGCCGGGCCGAGGCCGCTGCGCTCGCGGCTGATCCACGCATCACCAACTCCGACGGCGGCAGCTTTGACGCAGCTACGGGGCGCAAGGTGCTGGCCAACTCGCGCGGATTCCTCGGCAGCTACCGCACCAGCTATGCCGGCGTCTCCGCGGCGCCGCTCGCAATGGATGCCGACGGCAAAATGCAGCGCGATGGATGGTGGTCGAGCGCGCGGAGTTTTGCGTTTCTCGAATCGCCCGAATCCGTCGGCGCCGAAGCCGCACGCCGGACGCTGCGCAGATTAGGCGCGCGGCGCATGCCCACGCAGCGGGTGCCCATTGTCTTCGCGCCGGAGGTAGCGCGCACGCTGGTTGGCTCAGTCTTTGAAGCGGCCTCGGGCGACTCCATCTGGCGCAGTGCATCGTTTCTTGCCGGAAAACTCGGCGAGACTATCGCCACCTCCGCGCTGACCATCATTGACGACAACACGATGTTGCTGCCAACGGGCGCAGGCGGTTTCGGCAGCACGCCGTTTGATGGCGAAGGCCTTCCCTCGCGGCGCACCATCGTCGTCGAAAACGGCATGCTGCGCAGCTATCTGCTCAATACGTACGCTGCGCGCAAGCTGGGACTCAAGTCGACGCACAACGCCTCGCGTGGGTTGGCGGGCACGCCGGGAATCGGCGCTGGGAATCTCTACATCCAGTCCGGCACCCTGACACAGGAGCAGATTCTTGCCGATGTGCAGGCGGGCTTCTATGTAACGAGCCTCATGGGCTTCGGCGTGAATGTGGTCACCGGTGACTACTCGCGCGGCGCCACCGGCCTGTGGATCGAGAACGGCCAGTTGACGCACGCTGTGGAAGAGGTGACGATCGCCGGCAATTTGCGCGAGATGCTGCAAAACATCACGGCCATCGGCAACGATCTTGTGTTTCGTGGATCCGTCGCCTCGCCCACGCTGCGGATCGATGGAATGACGGTGGCGGGGGCGTGATCGAAGGCGGAGCTAGCGGAACCGGCGTGGTTAGCGGAGTTAAATGATGGAACAGATTCCATTCGATCCTGCTGACCCGAAAGCTGCATTGAGCCAGTTGCCGCACTCCGCAGCCGTGTTCGCGCTCTACGGCGCCGATGAGCACGCCGAGCCGTACATCGGCCGCACCCCGAATCTTCGCGCACGGCTCGAACGTCTGCTGCAGCCCTCGGCGAAACATCCGCGCCGGCTGCATCTGGCGGGCCTGGTGCGGCGCATCGCGTGGCGGCTCACCGGGTCGGAGTTCGAGTCTCTGCTGGCGCAGTTCTCGCTTTTGGAGCAGATTTACGGCGCAAAGGCTTTGGAGCGCATGCATCTGCGCATGCCGTCGTTCGTGCGCTATCTCGGCGGCAACCCGTATCCGCGCGTCACCGTGATGAACCGGCCCAGCCTGCGCGAGGCCGACTGGGTCTACGGTCCATTCCCTTCGCGCGCGGCCGCCGAGCGCTATGTGGACGAAGCGCTCAAGCTCTTCCTTCTGCGCCGCTGCACTGATGATCTGAATCCTGACCCGAGTCACCCAGGCTGTGTCTACTCGGAGATGAAGATGTGCCTCGCTCCCTGCTACAAGGGCTGCACCGATGAGCGCTACGCAGAGGAGTCCGCTGCTGTCGAAAGCTTCTTCGCCACCCGCGGCGAGAACCGGCTGGTCACGCTGCGCACGCAGCGCGATACGGCCTCCGCAAATCTTGAGTTTGAGTCGGCGGCGGCGATTCACGCGCAGGTGCAGCGGGTTGAAGCTGTGCGCTCTCTCGCGTCGGAGTTGGTGCGGCCCCTGAGCCAGTTGCACGCTGTGATTCTGCAGGCCTCGGCTCAGCCCGACGAGGTGGCCGTTTTTCTTTTTGAAGGTGGCCGGCTCCGCGGGCCTGCCGCTTTCTCCACCGTTGGCATGCGCATCCAGAATGAGCAATCCGGATCGAGCTCACTCTTCGCGCAGCCATTGGCGATAGAAGCGGTACCGGAAAATGTCGAACAAGGATCAGAGGACAGGAATCAGTCTGCAGTCGTCAGCCGTGGTCTGCTGGAAGCGCGGATGGAAGATGCGCTCAATGCACTTGCCCAGGCTCCAGGTGCGACATCAGCCACAGTACGCCAGGGCCATCTGGCTTTGCTCAAACGCTGGTATTACCGGCCGGAGATAAAGCGGGCTGGCGAGATATTCTTCCTCGATGCCGGAGGTCACTGGCCGATCAAGGCCATGTTGCGCGGCGTGGGGCGTGTGGCGGCGAAAGCGCTTACTCATTCCGTTCAACCATGAGTTCGCGGCATATTCACCTCACCTGCATAGAAAAAGCCATGCCTCCTGGAGCCGCCGCCAGCTATCATCCGTTGCAGTCCCTGGTGTGATGTGCTGCAATCCCGATACGGAGTTTCCTCGTGCGCAATTGGCTAGCTGCTTTCTTCCTGGCCCTGCCCTGCGCTCTCTGCGCGCAGGTGAGTCAAGTCCCAGCGAGCCAATGCGTCTACAGGCTGGGCGACAATTCGGCCTGGTCTGCCGCTAACATTGACCTGACCGGCTGGAAACCCTACTCGGCATACCGCATGACCGGCGACGCCATCGTGGTCTGGGTGCGCTGCCACGCCACATTCGACACGAGCGGGATTCAACATCCGGCACTCGTAGTCTCAGCGAGCGAACCTGGCCTTCTTCAGGTCTATGTCGACGGCCGAGCAGTCAGGAATGAACAAAGCAGAATTCTGGATACATTCAAAGACCCGGTCGGCGGCGCGATCTTCCCTCCCTCCTCCGGTAGCGCCCACACAGAGCGCATCATCGCCGCCCGTTTGGTCCAACACATGCTCATTCCGGGCAATACGCCCGGCCCGCCGACATACATCTACTTCGGCGATGGACTGTATATCAAAGAACTCGCCGGGGCCAATAGCGGCAATGAGATTCGAGGCTTTTTGCCCGCCTATTCCAGCTATCTGGTGATCGGCGCGGCCGGTCTCTTTCTGCTGGGGCTCTTCTTTTTCGACCGCTCGCTCAAAGCTGCGTTCTGGCTGGGCATTTTTTGCTGCTGCGTCAGCCTCACACGTATCAACGTGCTGCTTCCCTTCCTGCTCAACCGCCGCTATTCGCTCTTGCTCGACGGTATGTTTTTTGGCTTGGGAATGTTTGAGTCGTGGGCGCTGGTGCGGGTGAATTTTGCCCTGGCCCGGCGGCGCGCGCCCGCAATTTATTGGGTGGTTTTTGCTGCCTGGGTATTCATACTTGTGGGCTCGATCCTTCCAGCCGTCCTGCCGGACCGGTTAGCGCTGCCGCTCTCGCTCTTCGTGCAGGTCACGATGTTCAAGCCGATCTGGTGCATTTGGGGATTCGCGTGCACCGCGCCGTTTGTCGCCTTCTGGCCCTGGACACGCCTGCACGGACGCCTCCGCATCGTCGCTGCTCTCTGCGGCGTCTGGGCCATCCTTGAAGGATGGTTCCAGTTGCAGCAAGTCTTTCTTGGCCGCAACACCTGGTCCGGTTTAGCGCAGGACTGGATGTCGCTGGCCATCGCAGCACTGGTCGTCGCTCTGCTCGGCTACATCTTTCGCGAGCAGAGCGTCGCAGCCGACGAACGCGCCGAACTGCGCGGTGAACTCGCCGCAGCACGCCAGGTACAGCGGCTTCTTGTTCCTGATCAGATCGCGATCGCACCCGGAGTCGCGGTCAGTTCAGCCTTCCTGCCGGCCCATGAGGTCGGCGGAGACTTCTATCTTTGCCGCGCGCTCGCCAATGGCGCGCAGCGCATCATCCTTGGCGACGTAAGCGGCAAAGGAGTGGCCGCTGCGCTTACCTCGGCGCTGCTTCTCGGCGCCGCTAATCGCTGTGACCAGCTTCGCCCGGCGGCTGTGCTCAACGAACTCAATGAGGTCCTTCGCAACAGCGGCATCTCCGGGTTCACCACTTGCCTTTGCGCTGATCTTCTGCCCGGCGGCGCTCTGCTGATCGCCAATGCGGGCCAGCTGCCTCCCTATTGCAACGGACACGAGCTCGAAATTCCCACCAGCTTGCCCCTCGGCATCGCCCCGGCCGGCGATTACATCGAAACCCGCATCGAGCTTGCTCCAGGCGATACGCTGACCTTTCTTTCCGATGGCGTAGTCGAAGCGCGCAATGCAAGCGGAGAGCTCTTCGGTTTTGAGCGCACTCGAGCCATCAGCGATCGTACTGCGCAGCAGATTGCTGATGCGGCCGTCGGGTTCGGCCAGCAGGATGACATTACGGTGCTCACTCTCTCGTTCGTAGGAATCCCGGCAACTGCATAAACGACGCGGCAGCCGATCGCAATCCTCACTGCCTGATACACTGGCCCTGCAAGGAGTCGCACTCTGCATCATGGTTGAGCCCATGGTTGAGTTAGTCCCGTCGATCCTTTCTGCGGATTTCGCCCACCTGGCCGACGAGATTGCCGCGGCAGAGCGCGGTGGGGGAACCGTCATCCACGTCGATGTGATGGATGGCCATTTCGTCCCGAATATGACGCTCGGGCCTCCGGTGGTCAAGAGCCTGCGCAAAGCCACCAAACTTCCGCTCGACTGCCACCTGATGATCGACAATCCCAACGACTTCATTCCGGCATTTGCCGAGGCGGGAGCCAACTGGGTAAGCGTGCACTACGAGGTCTGTCCGCACCTGCACCGGACGCTGGAGCTGATTCTTCACCACGGCATGAAGCCGGGCGTGGTCCTCAATCCTGCCACGCGCGTCGACTTGCTCCAGGAGATTCTGCCTATGGTGCACCATGTGCTGATCATGAGCGTCAACCCCGGCTTCGGCGGGCAGGAGTTTATCCCTTTTTCTCTCCAAAAGATCCGTACCCTAGCCCGGATGCGCGAGGATCTGGGGCTTGGATTTAAAATTGAAGTCGATGGCGGTGTGGCTCACGACACCATCGCCCAGGTCGTCCAAGCTGGAGCGGAGCTTCTGGTGGCAGGCAATGCGGTTTTTGGTGCAGGCGCGCCGGAACGCGATGCGCGAGCACTGCTCGAAGCGGCAAGGGCAGCAGCGAGCGAAAAACGGACGGGCAATTCAGGCCGTAAGTCGAGCCAGAAGGCCGTAAAGCGGCGTAAGATTCAGTGAAATAAGCAAGGATTCGGCGGACCGCCTCCTTAAGGAGGATTCGCCGCGTAACGAGGTGGTATGAACCGGTTCTCTAAGATAATGGCTGCGGCGGCTCTGGTCGCCTTGGCGTTCACGAGCGTCTCGGCAAACGCAGCCAGAAAAAAGAAGCAGAAAAAGGCCTACGACCTGAGCGCTAACCCGCTCGGCAACGTGCAGTCGAAGCAGCCTGATAAGGAACTCTACGACAAGGCCATGGTCGCCCTGAAGAAAGGCCGCTATGACGTGGCCCGGCTCGACCTGCAGACCCTGCTGAACACCTATCCCGAGTCAGAGTACCGGATGCGCGCCAAGCTCTCCGTGGGTGACACGTGGTTCAAAGAGGGCGGTTCTGCGGCTCTGATGCAGGCCGAGGCCGAGTACAAGGACTTCGAAACCTTCTTCCCGAACGCGCCCGAAGCTGCCGAGGCGCAAATGAAGGTGGCCGATATCTACTACCAGCAGATGGAGAAGCCCGACCGCGACTTCACCAATGCCCAGCAGGCCGAGCAGGAGTACCGGCAGATGGTCAACATGTACCCGGACTCTAGCCTGGTTCCGCGTGCCAAGCAGCGGCTGCGGGATGTGCAGGAGGTGCTGGCTGAGCGCGAGGCCCAGATCGGTTTCTACTATGCGAGCCGCGACAACTACAACGCCGCCATTGCCCGGCTGGATACCGTAGCCGACACCTATCCGCTCTATTCCAAGAGCGACCAGGTTCTGATTGCCATCGGCGATGCCTATGCCGGCGAGGCGCACAATGTGCAGATCGCGGCAGGACTGCCGGGCGCCGTCCGCGAGCGTCTGCGCACCGTCTATCAGGACAAAGCGGCGGCCGCCTACGCCAAGGTGATCACGCGTTATCCCATGGCGCCACACGTTGAAGACGCGCGCGACCGCCTCGTGGCCATGAACCGCCCGGTTCCCGAGCCGACGGAAGCGGCCATCGCCGAAAGCGACGCCGAAGAGCGCAGCCGTCAGCCGTTGCACTTTACCGACCGCACTCTCGACATCATCAAGCGCGGCCCCACGGTGGTGGAAGCCGTGCACGTCGGCGAGCCGACGCTTACCGATCCGCACCGCACCCTCGCTCCCGACGTCACCAACGAGAACAAGACGTTATTCGTGAGCGCGATGAATGCCGGCAAACCGACAACGCCGGAGACCACCCTCACGCCTACCGGAGCCAACGAGCCGCCGCGCAGCGACCGCCCCTCCGACGCGCCATTGCAGATGTCCGTGCCCGCCGGCGGTACCGGCGTTGGTGCGCAGATTGTGAGCGCGCCGAATACTGCCGCCGCGGCTGATCCCAATGCTCTTGTCCAGCCTGTCGGATCCACCAATACTCCCTTGCCTGCCGCGGAAAAGCCGGCCGAGGCGCCGACCCAAGTCAATGACATCAAGCCGGGCGAAGTGCCCACCACACAGCCGGTTGACACCGCTGCCAACAGCAAGAAAAAGAAGGCTCCCAAGGCCGACCTGAGCGATGAGTCGTCGAGCCGGAAGAAAAAGAAGAAGGGCCTCGGCAAGCTCAACCCGTTCTAGAGCGGTTCCACAGTCTATGTGCCCTTGCCGGAACCGCGGAAGGTGGCATTTTCTTGAGAAAAATGCCACTTTGCAGCAACGGCTTCGGGGGTATGGCAACTGTGAAACCACTGTAGTCGGATTTCAGTCCTCCTCAATTCCAAAGGCCGCACCCCAGTTGGGTTGCGGCCTTCGCTTTTGCATCGCAGGCCGTATCGCCCTCATCTGCTAACCTTAAGGGTGGTCCCCTCGCCTTGAAAGCCCCTTTTTACGGGTGTTTTCCCGCAATCCCCGGGGGCTCGCCAAATCACAAAATGCCCCACGACCTGCCTAAAGCTTACGATCCGGCCGCCATTGAAGATCACTGGGCCGAGTACTGGGTGCGCGAAAAGCTCTTCGCCGTACCGACCCCGACGGAGCCAGCCCAAAGTCAGGGCCTGGACGACAAGTCCCCCTTTGTCATCCTTCTGCCGCCGCCTAACGTCACCGGCCGCCTGCACATGGGCCACATGCTCAACCAGACGGAGATGGACATCCTCACCCGCTGGCGGCGTATGTTGGGCCGGCGCGCCTTGTGGGTTCCAGGTACTGACCATGCCGGCATCGCCACGCAGATGATGGTGGAGCGTCAGCTTGCCGAGGAAGGCACGACGCGCCAGAAGCTCGGCCGCGAAAAGTTCGAAGAGCGGGTATGGGAGTGGAAACGCCACTACGGAGGCGCCATCCTCGACCAGATGAAGCGCCTCGGCGTCTCCGTCGACTGGAGCCGCGAGTACTTCACCATGGACGAGCACCTCTCAGAGGCGGTGCGCGAGGCCTTCGTGCGGCTCTATGAGCAGGGGCTCATCTATCGCGGCGCGTACATCGTGAACTGGTGCCCGCGCTGCCAGACCGCCATCAGCGACCTCGAAGTGGTCCATGAGGAACACAAAGGCCATCTCTGGGAGATTCGATACCCGATCATCGGCCCTGCGGGCGGCGGAGCTTTGGACGAGTTTGTTACTGTAGCCACTACGCGCCCCGAGACCATGCTCGGCGATACGGCCGTTGCGATTCATCCCGAGGATGAGCGCTACACACATCTGCACGGCAAGAAACTGCGCTTGCCGCTCATGAATCGCGAAATTCCCATCATCCTCGACGAATGGGTAAGCCGTGAGTTCGGCACCGGCGCCGTGAAGGTGACGCCCGCGCATGATCCGAACGACTTCGCGCTCGGCCAGCGCCATCATCTGCCTTCGATCAACGTGATGGATGAGACGGCGCACATCAACGAGAATGGCGGGCCGTATGCCGGTCTCGACCGCTTCGTGGCCCGTAAGAAGATCGTTGCCGATCTCGAAGAGCAGGGGCTTTTGGCGGGCATCAAGGACCACGTGAACAACGTGGGCCACTGCGATCGCTGCAAGACGATCGTGGAGCCGCGCCTTTCCACGCAGTGGTTCGTCAAAATTCAACCGCTGGCCGACAAAGCGATCGCCGCTGTGAAGGAAGGCCACATCCGGTTCACGCCGGAGATGTACAAGAAGACCTACCTCAACTGGATGGAGAACATCTACGACTGGTGCATCTCGCGGCAGTTGTGGTGGGGCCATCGCATCCCGGCCTGGCACTGCTCCACGTGTCACAAGATCACCGTCGCCCGTGTTGATCCCACGCACTGCGCGCACTGCAACTCCGAGCAGATCACGCAGGAAACCGACGTGCTCGACACGTGGTTCTCCTCGGGCCTGCTGCCCGTCTCCGTCTTCGGCTGGCCTAACATCGCCGCCGAAAACCGGATGGACTTCGACGCCTTCTATCCGACGAGTTTGCTCGTCACCGGCTTCGACATTCTCTTCTTCTGGGTCGCGCGCATGATCATGCTCGGCTGCTGGTTTTCGTCGGATGTTCCGATGCCCGACGGCAGCCCGCGTCCGCCTGAAGAAACCGTCCCGTTCAAAGAGGTGTACATCCACGCGCTGGTGCGCGATGCCAACCGCGAGAAGATGTCCAAGACCAAGGGCAACGTGATCGATCCGATCGAGATCGTGAAGCAGTACGGCACGGATGCGGTGCGCTTCACGCTGGCCTCCATGGCCTCGCCCGGCACCGATATCGCGTTCAACGTCGCCCGCACCGAGGGCTACCGTGCCTTTGCCAACAAGATCTGGAACGCCGCGCGCTTCATCTTCATGAACGTGGATCGGGCGGCGGAGGCTGGTTCCGCGGGCGTTCAGACGATTCTGCGCGAACTCGGCAAACTATCGGAAGGCAAATGGAATCTGCCCCTCGTCGACTCGGCGGCTCCGATCGAAGATCGATGGATCGTTGCATCGCTTTATAAAACCGCTCGCGAAGTCAACACGGCTCTGGAAGACTATCGGTTTGACGAAGCAGCGAATACTATCTACCAGTTCTTCTGGGGTAGTTTCTGTGACTGGTACTTGGAGATTCTCAAATTAAGACTTAACTTTGAGTTCCAAGCAACTTCCGAGTCGTCACGTGAAGCTGCAGAACGGGCGTTTTCGTCTCTCGGCACGCTCTTGGTCGTCTTTGAATCCTCTCTTCGGTTGCTATCGCCATTCATGCCCTTCCTCACGGAAGAGCTTTGGCACGCGGTCTTCGACGGCAATCCACCAGTCAATTCCATCGCGCTCTCTCTGTTTCCAAAACCGCATAAAGCATCCGAGCATCCGCCTGCGGTCATCGCCGAGATGGAATTCTTGCAGAACCTCATCGTCGAAATTCGCGCGCTGCGCAAAGAGGTTGGCGTCGAAGAAAAAGCTGCAGTACCTATCGAAATCCGGGCTGACGCCGCTTCACAAAAGCTGGCCGAAGAAAATCACGCCATCATCGAGCGTCTTGCTCGCGTAAGCGAGGTGCGCTTTGTGGAGCAGATTAGCCCCGGTCTCTCCAAGCATTCCACGCCGGCATTCGACGTAGCCGTTATTTTCGAGCGCAAAATTGACGTGGCTGCGGAGCGCGAGCGCCTGGCCAAAGAAATCGCGCGCCTTGAAAAATTGGTCGCCAATGATGAGCGCAAGCTAAACGACCCCGTCTTCCCGACGAAAGCGCCTGCACATATTGTGGAGGGAGCAAGAAGGCAGTTAGCTGAGAACAAGCTGTTGCTTGAAAAAGCTCGAGCCGCGCTGGATGCACTGCCACCAGGGTCATGAAGCGGAGTCCGATTTCGCTCCTTCTCTGGCAATTCTCGTCATAGAATTGGAAGGTCGAAGGTAGAGGTAAACCGGTTATGGCTGCTCTGAATCCGCGCATCACGGTGGAAGCCGGCAAAATGGGGGGAAAGCCTTGTATCCGCGGTCTGCGCTTTACGGTCTATGACCTCGCCTCTTACCTGGCTTCCGGAATGACCGAAGATCAGATTTTGAAAGAGTTCCCGTATCTGGAAAAAGAGGACTTCCAGGCGATGTACGAGTTTTTCGCCAGCATTCCAGAAAGGATCGCGGTTCTTGAGGCTTCTCGTTGATGAGAATCTCCCGCCCCGGCTGGTCCGCGACCTGGCCGATCTGTTTCCGGATAACGAAGCTTGCTTATTTTGAGATAAGGGAGCTTCGCCACAAGAGCCCTTCCTATGCCCTGTGCCTGCGAACGATGCCTTGAGCACGCCAAAACTCTGGGTCTGGCGCAGAGGCCATCGTCGCGAGCAACGCTGCGCAAGGCATTCAAGGCGGCGGCAAAGCTCTGGCATCCGGACCGGCATGAGAAAGATGCCGAGCAGCGGCGTGAGGCAGAAGAGCGCTTCAAGCAGATTCAGATTGCCTATCGTGAATTATCGGAGCATCTGGCAAACCCGGTCGATTGGCTCGTGGAAGACGCCTTTGCGACCGCACAAACCGCTGAAATGCCGCCGGGCAATTTTGGCGAGGCGTTTCACGAAGCGCCCGGCTGCTTTGCCGCTCCCGATTTCTCGCTCCATGCGCAAAGCATCATCGCCCGGCATGTCCGCGAGCCGGACAGCGCAGTCGCCATCGTCGATCTCTCCGGTCACGGATCGACGGCGGGTAATCTTTCGCAGTACATTCTTTTCACCACGCAAGGCATCTTTGTGCGTGATGCGCTCAACATGGTCCTGCTGCTCTGGTACAGCGATCTCGGCGAGGTCCGGATCGTCGACCTGCGCAAGAATGGCAAGCTCGGCCTCTGGCACAGGATGATTGAACGGCTCTCCGGCACCGAACAAAAATACGCGCTCCACATCCACCGCAGCGACGGAACGCACGTTTTCTCGATTGCCAACGAGACGGATGACAGGGTAAAGAAAGTTATTTATAACTTTCTTCAGCAAAAGAGGCCACAAGCCCATCTCTAGATATTGGAAGAAGAATCATGGACTGGAAGAGTCACCGCATTGACGCATTGCTGGAACAGGCCCTGGTAGAAGATAGAGCGGCCAGCGATGCGACCACCAACCTTACCATTGACGCCGACCTGCGCGCCACGGCATCGATTCTGGCGCGTGAAGAACTGGTGGTGGCGGGGCTGGGCGCGGTGCCCCAGTTTCTCGAAATCTTTGCGCGGCTCGATCGCCGGCCCGAGGCCCAGACGCGTTTTGAGGTCATCAGCCATCCGGAGATCTTCGACGGCGTCCGCGCTCATCCCGGCCAGGTGCTGGCCGTGGTGCGCCACAATGCACGCGTGCTGCTGAGCACAGAGCGCGTCATTTTGAACCTGCTGCAGCACCTTAGCGGCATTGCCACTCTCACGCGCCGCTATGCCGACACGATTCAGGGGACGCATGCGCGCGTGCTCGACACGCGCAAGACGGTTCCCGGCATGCGCGCGCTCGAAAAATACGCCGTCCTCTGCGGCGGCGGCACAAATCATCGCATCGATCTCGCCTCTGGCATTTTGATCAAGAACAACCACATCGCGCTGGGCGGAGGCTTGAAAAAGGTGCTGGCGCGGGCGCTCGAAGCGCGCAAGCCGGGCCAGCGGGTGCAGATTGAAGTGCGGACGATGCAGGAACTGGAAGACGCACTGGCCGGCGGGGCCGAGGCCCTGCTGCTCGATAACATGACGCCCGCACAGGTAAAGCAGGCGATGGAACGCATCAAGAGCGAGGGCCGTTGGATTCCGACGGAGGCTTCGGGCGGCATTGTGCTCGAAAACATCCGCGTCTATGCCGAGACCGGCGTCGACTTCATCAGCGTGGGCGCGCTTACGCACTCCGCCAAGGCCGCCGATGTCTCGATGACCATCACGGCGGAGCGCCGCTAGCGTGGTGAGTTAAAAGTTTGTTGAAAGCAACCGCAGGTCCCCCTTCGACAGGCTCAGGGCAGGCTTTCGACTTCGTTTGGCCGAAAATTGGCTCAAATTTCGCTCAGGATAACCAACGTGCTTATCACCCCAGTTTCGGGCTCAGGATACTAGCCAATGTACGATCTTGCGGCTCTCGAAGCCGCGCTCACCGAGACGATCTTCGCCGGCAAACTGCATTTTGCTTCGGTCACCGGCTCCACCAACAGCGATGCGCTGGCGGCTGCGCGAGCAGGCGCGCCGCATGGCTCCGTCTGGTTTGCCGACGAGCAGTCGGCCGGCCGTGGCCGCGGAGGCCACGCCTGGCAGTCGGTTGCCGGCGAGGGGCTTTACGTCAGCGTCCTTCTGCGGCTCACCCTTTCTCCTGACCGTTTGCTCCTGCTGCCTCTCGCTACGGGACTTGCCGCCGTGGAGGCGATCCGCGCCGTCTCCCGCTTAGACATTGACCTGCGCTGGCCGAATGATCTGCTGATCGGAGCGCGGAAGACCGGCGGCATCCTCGTGGAAGCACATTCCAGTTCGGCCGCCGTCGTTGGCATCGGCATCAACGTGCACCAGCGCAGCTTTGACCCCGGCCTGGCTACGCCGGCCACCTCGCTCGATCTCGCCGCCGGACGCCCCGTGAGCCGGCAGGCGCTGTTGATCACCCTGCTTCAACGGTTGGAACACGAGGCCAACGGGCTGCTTTCGGCCGATACAGCCGCCCAGATTCCAACCCGAATCGAGGCTGCCTCCTCTTGGGTCCGCGGGCGCAAAATGGTGGTCCATGGCCCGCAGGCCTGCACCGGCGTAACGGCCGGGCTGGACGATCACGGTTTTTTGCGCGTCGAGACTGCCAATGGGCTGGTAACGGTCCAGACCGGCGGTATTCGAGAAGCGGAATAGGGCCCAAACCGGAGCCGGAGGGTAATCGAGATAGACTGAAAGTATGCTGCTTGCCCTGGACGTCGGCAACACCAACACGGTGCTGGGCCTGTATCACATCGATGGCACCACACCCGAACTGGCCGCCCACTGGCGCGTCACGACCCATCGCGCCCGTACCGTAGATGAATACGGCGTGCTGTTTGTCCAGCTCTTCGAGATGAGCGGCCTCGCCGTCAGTCAGGTCAAGCACATCATCGTCGCCTCGGTTGTGCCGCCGGTGGACTCGACCCTGCGCCGCGTCTGCGAGAAGTACTTCCACATCGATCCCATGTTCGTGGAGCCCGGCATCAAGACCGGCATGCCTATGCTGGTCGACAACCCCACTGAGCTCGGCGCCGACCGGCTGGCCGACTCAGTCGCTGCCATCGCGCGCTACGGAGGCCCGTGCATCGTAGTGGACTTCGGCACGGCCACAAAGTTTGAAGTGATTTCGGCACGCGGCGAGTACCTCGGCGGCGCCATTGCGCCAGGCCTGGGCCTGAGCGCCGATGCGCTCTTTTCCCATGCTGCCCGGCTTACGCGCGTGGACATCAAGCGGCCCGCAAAGGTGATCGGCACCAATACAGTCGGCCATCTGCAGAGCGGCATCTTTTTTGGCTATATCGGCCTGGTCGACGGCATCATCGAGCGCATCCTTGGCGAGCTTGGCCAATTGGCGCAGCAGCCACGGATCGTGGCAACCGGCGGCCTGGCGCGCATGATCGCCCCGGACTCGCGCTACATCCAGGAAATTGACGACATGCTTACGCTCGACGGTCTGCGCATCCTCTTTGAGCGCAATCGCGGCGTGCGCCCGCGCGGCCGAAGCACCGAGATCCGCACCGGAACCGACGCTTCCCGCACGCACAGCGCGCCCGCTCCGATCGCTGCGGAACGCAAGGCGTGACTTTTTCGGATGGGCACGCAGCGCTCCCTCCTTTACTCTGAAGGCGCATCTCGTGCACAACTACTTCAACTACTTCACCGAGATTGAAGAGCGCTTTCAGCAGCGCCGCGGATCGATCCTCTTGCTCTCTACGCTGGACTGGGCGTTGATCGAAACCTGGCGCGAGGCAGGCATTCCTCTCGAAGCGGTTCTGCGCGGCATCGATGCGGCCTTCGATAAATATGAAGCACGCCAGAAACGCGGACGCATACGGCGGATCAACGGCCTGGCCTGGTGCGCACAGGCGGTCATGGAAGCTTCTGCAGATCTGAGCGAGGCCGCAGTGGGCACGGCGCGTCCGGACTCGGCTGCGCACGAATCCGGCTTTGAGCACGAACGCGTCGCCGCGCATCTTGAGTCGGCTGCAGCCGCTCTCGACGCGGCGGCAGTTGCACCCGAAGCCTGTACGACAACCGCGGCTCGCCTACGCGAATTGGCCGCGGAACTGCGGGCATCCTCGCAGACGCGCGCTGATCTTGAAGCGCTGGAGCGCTCGCTCACCGTGCTCGAAGAAAAGCTCTTCGCCGCACTCACGGCTGCCGCGCCGGAAGATCTGCTCGTCGGCCTCAAGGAACACGCCGACCGCGAGCTGGCTCCGTATCGCAGCCGCATGGGCGCAGTGCAACTTCGTCAGGTGAAAGACCAGTTTGTGCAGAAACAGTTGCTCGTCCACTACAACCTGCCGCGACTCAGTCTCTTCTACATGAGCCAGCAATGAAGCCGCGCGCGTCACGTCCCGCCTCCGCTCCTCCTTCGGAGCCCAGCCTCGTACAGATCGAGAAGCCGATCTACGGCGGCGCCTTTCTCGCGCGCGATGAGGGCAAAGCCGTGTTTGTACCCCTCACGCTTCCTGGGGAACAGGCGCGTGTACACATCGTGGAGAACAAATCCAGCTATGCAACGGCCGAAGCGGTCGAGATCACTGCGCCGGCTTCGGAGCGGGTGACTCCGGGATGCCGGCACTTCGGCGTCTGCGGCGGATGCCAGTATCAGCACGCCAGCTACGACGCGCAACTACGCTTCAAGCAATCCATTCTGCGCGAAACGCTGGAGCGCGGCGGCGTGCAACCGCCTGCAGAAATCGCCGTATTAGCAGCAGAACCCTGGGCCTATCGTAATCGCATTCGGCTGGCCTTCGATGCGGTGGGAAATCCTGGCTATCGCACGATGCGTTCGCATGCCATCGTTCCCATTGCCGAGTGCCCAATTGCCGCACCGCTCCTGGTGCGCGCGGCGCTTGCCGCAGCAGAGATCATCCGCACAGCGTCGCCTGCACCGCGCCTTTCTGAGCTGTCTCTTTTCTGCAATGCAGAGGAATCGGCACTGCTGGCCAGCATCGACTTCGCAACCCCAGCAAAATTTCCATTCGAGAAGTTCTGTGGCGCGCTTGCCGAACGCATCCCCGAACTGACAGGCGCGACCTACGACGTTGTGAGTCGAAATGAGCAGTTACCACGCACCGCAGCGCGATGGGGCGCGGCTTCGCTCGATTATCAGGCTTCCGGCGCCGCATACCGCGTCGACCACGGCGCCTTCTTCCAGGTGAACCGCTGGCTCGTGGACGCTCTGGTAGATCGAGTAACTTCAGGCCATCAAGGCACACTGGCATGGGACCTATTCGCCGGCGTGGGTCTCTTCGCCCGAAAGCTCGCCGCGAGCTTTGTGCAGGTTGTCGCTGTCGAATCGGCGCCATCGGCCACTGCCGCTCTCGGGCACAATCTGCGAGGCGTGAGAGCTACGGCAGTGAAGTCGGCTACACTCGATTTTCTGCGGCGTAAGAGCGAGCGCCCCGATCTGGTGGTTGTCGACCCGCCCCGCACCGGCCTCGGTACGGAGACCACTACGCTGCTGGCCAAGTTTGCCGCGCCCGCGATGGTCTATGTCTCCTGCGACCCGGCAACGCTGGCCCGCGATCTGCGCGCGCTGATTGGGTCCGGCTATGCCATCGAGAAGATCGCTCTGGCTGATCTTTTTCCGCAGACCTTCCACATCGAAACCATCGTCCATCTTCGCCGTTAGAACCACGTATAAAGTTCATCTAGCCTGCAGCGGCTTCTCCTGATACGCTTACCGTCACCATCCTTCCCCACATTGAAGCGAATGCATCCGGATTCCGTCATCCACGGGAACTCGGCTGGGAGTGCAGTACCGCTCTTCCATGCCGCATGGCTGTTCGCAGCGGGCATTTTGTTCGCGCGCTGGCTCTGGCTGCGCCCCAGTCTGGTTCTTGTGGCGCTTGCTCTCATCGGCGCGCTCTGCTGCATTGCGGCACTCCGTGCGCAGCGCGTGGCGTGGATACCCCTGGCCGCGCTCTGGATCATGTTGGGCGCCTGGTGCGCCTGGATGCAGCCGCAACCCGCGCCTGCTCCAGCACTCGCGGTTCTCTCGGACAACCTGCTCCGAACTATCGAGGGAACGATTGTTGACATCGGCCCTATTCGCGCCGAACAAGAGCAAAATATCGACGAACGTGCAATCGAATCGTCCTCGCAGCGTATCGATGTGCGCGTCTCCAGCATCGAGCAGGTCGACGATAGTTCCGATCGCCAGATTCCCGCTACGGGCGGCGTGCGGCTCACCGTCCGCTGGCCCGCTCGAGAAAAATCCATCCAGCCGTTTGAGTGCGGGGAGCGCATCCGCGCCATCGTGCGCCTACTTCCTCCCGAGACCTATCACGATCCCGGCGTTTGGAATCGCGCAGACTATCTTCTCGATCAGGGCATCACGTCCTCCGGTAGCGTCGTTATTGATCGCATTGAGCGTGCCGGCTTTGAGTCCTTTGGTGACGCACCGGAACAAACTCTCTTCTGCCGCATCCGGCGATGGCAGTATGCGTCGACCACGCATCTGCTGGCATTGCCGGCGGCGATGCGCCGCTTCCCTCTCCCAGTGCGCCTCACGGCGGATGACGCCGCCATGCTGGCTGCGATGATCGCAGGCGATCGTACTTACCTCACCAAGCATCTACGCGTCGGCTTTGAGCGCACGGGCTCATTTCACATCCTGGTCGTCTCCGGTTTTCATCTAGCCATTCTCGCCGGCTGTATCTTCTGGATCGCTCGCCGGCTGCGCCTGCCACGCATACCGGCCACGCTCTTGACCATTGGCGGCTCCGCTGCTTACGCGCTCTTCACCGGCTTCGCCACGCCCGTGCAGCGCTCATTGTGGATGATCACTCTTTATTTACTTGGCCATCTCGTTTATCGCGAGCGCAATGCTCTGAACACAATTGGCTTCGCGGCGCTGTGTCTGCTGGCCGCGAGCCCACGCAGCCTCTTCGATGCGAGTCTGCAGATGACATTACTTGCCGTGATTGCAATCGCCGGCATCGCCGCTCCACTGCTCGCAAGCACCATCCATCCCTATCTCATCGCTACGCGGGACCTGCAACTCATTGCGATCGACGTCAAGCTCGTGCCAAGGCTCGCACAGTTCCGGGTCAGCTTGCGGATGCTCGCTCAACGTCTGCAATCAGGCACGAACAGAGCGATCGGCTGGCACTTTTTTCCTTGGATGATTCGCGCTGCTCTGCGCTTCATCGAAATCGTCTTCGTCTCCTGCGTCGTTGAACTCGCGATGACGCTGCCGATGGCCTTCTACTTTCATCGCATCACGCTCTTCGCGTTGCCCGTCAATCTGCTCATCTTGCCGCTGCTCGCGTTTCTGTTACCCGCAGCGCTGCTGACGTTGCTTGTGCTCGGCCTTTGGCCTGCAGTCGCGGCATGGCCGGCGGCCATCGTCGCGTTCTCATTGCATCTCGGCGTGCGGCTCGTTCATCTCTTCGGTTCCCTGGCTCTGGGAAACTGGCGCATCGCCACTCCACTCCTCTGGCAGATCGCAGCCTTCTGTGCATTGCTTGCGGCAAGCATCGTGCTCGCGCGCATCGGCACTGCCGCTCCGACGCGATGGCCGCGCCGCCTGGCAGTGCTCGCCGTACTGCTGGCAGGGATCGCAGCCGTCGCGCCGCGCGCCGTACAACACCCGCGTAACGCACTGCTCGTCGAAGCGATTGACGTTGGCCAGGGCGATTCGCTTCTGCTCATCACACCGGATGGAAAAACGCTTCTCGTCGATGGCGGAGGGTCCGGCGGAGGCCCACGCCAGGCGCCCCACCCCACGTACGATGACCTGTCCGCGGGGGCCCCGGCGCCCCACCCCACGGACGACGACCTGTCCGCGGGGGCCCCGGCGCCGGCGGACTTTGATATTGGTGAGGAGGTGGTCTCGCCTGCATTGTGGGCCCGCGGCATCCGGCATCTCGATGCCGTTGCTCTCACGCACGCGCACTCCGATCACATGGGCGGACTGCCAGCCATCCTGCGCAACTTCCATCCCGATGAGCTGTGGCTCGGCAACAACCCTCGCTTTGCGGCCTATGACGCGCTGCTTGCCGAAGCAGCCAGTCTGCACACGCACATTCGCGCATTGCGCGCCGCTGATGCTTTTTCCTTCGGAGCCGCTCAGGTCGAAGTCCTCGCGCCGTTGCGCGCCTATCAGCCAGGCCCTGACCCCTCCAACAACGATTCACTGGTGTTGCACGTGGCCTATGGGAGCAGTTCTGCATTGCTCGAAGGCGATGCCGAAGCGCCGATTGAAAATGCGATGATGACCGAGCCTTCTCTCGCGAGCACGCTCCTCAAAGTCGGCCATCACGGCAGCATCACGTCCACTCGGCCGGAGTTCCTGGCACGCGTGGCGCCGCAATGGGCGGTGATCTCCTGCGGATCGCACAATCGTTATGGCCATCCCCGGCAGGAGGTGCTCGAAGAGCTGCAAGCGGCTCACGTGCGCACGCTGCGGACCGATCTCAATGGCCTTTCATGCTTCGTGCTGGACGGTAAGACCGCTACGCCTGATTTCGGATGTAGCCAGACCCCCTAGCTTGTTGGACGAGAAGTTTGCCGATGCAACCGCAGATCCTTCGACTCAGTTTGGCCAGAGGCGGCCAACTTCGCTCAGGATGACAGCTGTAGTTATATTGGAAACGTCAGAGAGAGAGAGAACTCTAGATCGCAGCGGCGCATCCAGCAGCCGCATGAACCGCCAGCAATGTCTCCAACAGCGGCTTCAGCAGTTTCAGATCCAGCGCATTCGCGCCGTCGGACTTGGCATTCGCCGGATCGTCATGCACTTCGAGAAAGAGGCCGTCCACGCCCGCGGCTACGGCAGCTCGCGCCAACAGCGGGATGAACTCCGGCTGGCCGCCGCTCACTCCATTCGCAGCCGAGGGCTGCTGCACGGAGTGCGTTCCGTCGAAAACCACCGGCGCAAGCGGCCGCATGATCGCCAGTGAGCGGAAGTCCACGACCAGCGTGTTGTAGCCGAAGCTTGCGCCACGCTCGGTAAGAAACACACGCTCATTGCCCGTGGAGCGCACCTTTTCGACTGGATGGCTCATGTCCCACGGAGCCACGAACTGCCCTTTTTTGATGTTGACTGCACGGCCGGTTTTGCCGGCGGCAACCAGCAGATCCGTCTGTCTGCAAAGAAAGGCGGGAATCTGGAGCACATCGACAGCCTCGGCCACTACTTCGCAATGGCCAGGCTCATGCACGTCAGTCAATACCGGCAGGCCCGTTTCTTTGGCCACCTTGCCCAGAATGCGCACGCCCTCTTGCAAGCCCGGTCCGCGAAAGCTTTGCGCACTCGTGCGGTTGGCCTTGTCGTAGCTGGCCTTGAAGATGTAGGGAATCCCCAGATCGGCGGTCACGCGCTGAATGGCGTCGGCCATTTTGCGCGCGTGCGCTTCGCTCTCGATCACACAGGGACCGGCAATGAGAAAGAGCCGACCCCCTCCAGCACCACCTACGGCCGCTCCGCCTACATGGACCGGCCCTATTTCAAATGAGTGACTCACACAGGCGATTCTATCCGCCCTGCCGCACTCACTTCGAGCTTACCGTTCAAGGCCGCCGTCTGCCCCGCAAGCAATCAGCCCGTCTGGCTCCTGGTCCACTCCCACAGCGCACGATCTAAGGTGCGCAGCGGCGTCGGTGCCGGCAGATCGCTTTGCGGTTGTACGATATTGCTCTCAGCCAGCCGCTTGCAAAAGGCCAGGTACTCCTCGTAGAAGCGAACATCGTGCCGCGCATGACCGAGGGCTTCCAGCGCACGGAAATCCAGCACCGTGTAGCGCTCAGGATAAATGGCTGCAAGAATGGCCGACGCCACCGAAATATCGACTCCGTGAAGCTCCAGAAGGGCGGTTACCGCGGTTTCGGTGGTGGCATCGGGTTTCGTCGCCACAGCCAGAACCCGCCGGATTTTGTCATTGCTGTTTCCGATTAGATATTGCACCGCACGCTCGGATTTCCAGCGCACGATTGCTTCTAGGTTAGCCAGCGTAAAGTCGCCATTCCGGATCGACTCGCCAGCCTCAAATGCAGCTTTTTCAAGCTCTTGTTCTTTGTGTCCTGCTTTCTGCCAATATTGTTCTGCCAGCTCCTGAAGTTCGGCTTCCGCCGGTTGGAGCTGAAAATACGCGACCATCTTGCTCCCCATCCTTTCCCACAAAACTTACACACAATAGGCCCGGCAGGAAATTGTTGTCAATAACCCATTTGAGGCCCTCACACTAAGATGCGCGAGCCGCGTCAACGTTAGACTAAATCGACCAAAACCCGCATAACTTCGCCAAGATTTAACGCCAGAATGTCAGAAAGCGGGAGGCTTGCGGCAACTCCAGCGCTGGCTTTTGGCAGGAATCCCGGCCTGCATGCAAGCTATCGGCGGATAGCCATAAGTTTTTCATTATCAATTAGTTAATTAAATACGTGAATTTTCTTTGAAATTACACCGGCCGCGCGTCGCGCCCCGGTGTGATCTAAGTCGCTGACCGCGAATCGCCTTCGGTCCATGCTGGTTCCAGCAGGTGGTCAAGCCATGGCGACTCAGATCTTGCCAGCTTCAAACATCATCGTAGAGCGAACGAGAAAGACATTGGCCCGCCGGTTGTTGCCCGATCGTTCGCAGTATGTCCGGCACATCGTTCAATGGGCTTTTGTGGCGCTGAATGTGTGGATCGGCCTGCAGTTTTTTCTGTGGGCCCGCTATTTCGAACGCGGAGGCGCTGGACTCTACGTTTCGCGCCCGGCCGGGGTGGAGGGCTGGCTGCCGATCGCCGGACTGATGAATACCAAGTACCTGCTGCTCACCGGCCGAGTGCCGGCGATTCATCCCGCTGCCATGTATCTCTTCCTGGGCTTTCTGCTGATGAGCGCCTTTCTCAAGAAGGCGTTCTGCTCGTGGCTATGCCCGGTCGGCACGCTCTCTGAGAATGTCTGGAAGCTGGGCCGCAGAGTTTTCCGTGGGAACCTGCATCTTCCCAAATGGCTCGATATTCCTTTGCGCAGCCTGAAATACGTGCTGCTCGCTCTTTTTCTCGCTGTGATCGGCTACATGTCAGCGGACGCGCTGGACGGCTTCATGCAGACGCCGTACGGCTTGGTCGTCGATGTGAAGATGATGAACTTCTTCCGCGACATGAGCGTGACGGCGGCCGTGGTCATCGCCGCGATCGCGGGAATGTCGATGCTGGTGCAGAACTTCTGGTGCCGCTATCTGTGCCCCTACGGCGCGCTGCTCGGCTTTGCCTCTCTGCTGAGTCCGGCGAAGATTCGCCGCGACCAGGAGGCCTGCATCGATTGTGGCAAATGCGCGCGCGCCTGCCCGGCTCATCTGCCCGTCGATCAGCTTGTCCGAGTTCGTTCGGTCGAGTGCAGCGCCTGCATGGAATGCGTGGCCGTGTGCCCGGCGCAGGATGCTCTTCAATATGCCCTGCCTCCCAGAAAGGCTCCGACTGCAGCAGCGCGTTGGTCGCGTCGCACAATCGGACCACTTGCCATCGCGGCCGCGCTCGCTTACATCTTCTTCGGAGCGGTTCTCCTGGCACGCTCCACCAATCACTGGCAGACCAACATTCCCCGCTCCGTTTACATGCAGCTGGTGCCCCACGCCAATGAGTTGAGCCACCCCGGCATGTAAGTCTGCGGGAATCCACCGAAACGGACCGTGCAATCCATCCCTGTCTGTTTTAGCGCGAACCCGGGTTCATTCGTATTTATGCCACCCACATTGCCACACACCAACGACGCAAAAACGCCTGCCAAGATGCTGCTGGCACAAGTGAAATTCAAGCCGGCCGGTTAAGGCATCGATCAGTACAAACTAGAGACGGAATCCACCTCTTCGCGCAGCCCTTCGCAAACGGCCAAAACTTTTTTGAAAAAGAAGTTGACGCGGCTCTTGATCTACCCTATATTAAACCAATCGGTTATTTAACCGATTGGTTTTATAACAATGGACGATCAACTGAGCAATACCTTCGCCGCGCTCGCCGACCCCACCCGCCGCGCTATTCTCGCACGGCTGGCGCTCGGTGAAACCTCGGTGACCGAACTCGCCAAGCCCTTCGAGATGTCGATGCCTGCTGTCTCCAAGCATTTGAAGGTGCTGGAGCACGCCGGCCTGATTGTTCGCGGCCGCGAAGCGCAGTGGCGTCCCTGCCGGCTGGAGGCTGGCCCGCTCAAAGAGGTCGCAAGCTGGGTCGAGGAGTATCGCCGGTTCTGGTCCCCCTACATCGACGCGCTCGAACGCCATCTTGATCGCATGGTTGACCGTATCGAGAACCGCACGAAGCAATCTCCAGCCCGGCCCAAACAAACGAAGCGCAAGACGAAGTAACGCGGCAGGGTCCGCGAATTTTCACAATGCGAGGAACTGATGAAAATCAAACTGACGAGCGTGTACGTCGATGACCAGGAAAAGGCTCTGCGCTTCTATACCGGAGTGCTGGGCTTTGTGAAGAAAGCCGATTTCAGCAACGGGCCGTATCGCTGGCTCACCGTGGCTTCAGCCGAAGATCCAGACGGAACGGAATTACAACTGGCGTTGAACAGCAACCCCGCGGCCCAGGCGTATCAGCAGGCGCTGTTTCAACAGAACCAGCCCGCCGCGATGTTCTTTACCGACGACGTGCAGGTCGACTACGAGCGCATGAAAGCGCATGGCGCCGATTTCACGATGCCCCCGACGGACGTGACGGCCTCCAAGATCGCCATGGTGAAAGATACTTGCGGCAATCTGATTCAGATCACGCAATTGATGCGCTGGACCGGCTGACGGAGAAGATCGATGAGCGAGCGTGCGCAGTACGCCCCGGGCCCGGCCCGCGAAGCCCAGGTAAAAAAGGACGGAGAGAAGTGGACACTCATCCTTACGCGAGACCTGCGTCACGCGCCGGAAAAAGTCTGGCAGGCGCTCACCGATCCTGCGCACCTGCGCGAGTGGGCTCCGTTCGACGTGGATGCGAACCTGAGCGCGGCTGGAGCCGCCGTCAAGCTCACCTGGTCGGGAACAGGAAACGTCTCGGAAACCAGAGTGACGCGCGCCGAGGCTCCCAGGCTGCTTGAGTATCACGATATCCGGTGGGAACTCGAGCCGCTCGGCAGCGGCACGCGACTCACGCTCTGGCACAGCATCGATCGCCGCTATATCTCATGGGGCGCCGCGGGCTGGCACATTTCTTTCGATGTTCTTGAGCGGCTGCTCGCGGGAGGTCCTATAGGGCGTATCGCCGGCGCGGACGCTATGAAGTTCGCCGGTTGGAAACAATTGGTCGCCGAATATGCCAAGCAATTCGGGACAGAAGCGCGCAGTTAAAGCGTGGAGTCAGAAGCTCACTGAGCAACTAACTGTCATCCTGAGCGAAGGTCGCCCGCGGCGACCGCAGTCGAAGGATCTGCGGTTGTCTTTCAACCAGCTCTCGATTGACCGCAATAACAGCTCAATTCCGAAGTGCCGTAGGAGGAAGAACATCATGGAATCGACCTTGAACAATCCGGCCCTCATTACAGCCAGGACAACCCCCAAAGCCATCGCCATCGCCTATTGGATTGTCACAGCGATCTTCTGCCTGGAGATGTGCTTCACCGCTTACTACGAACTCCTGCCGCAAGGGGCGCAGGCGTTTGCCCGCCTCGGCTTCGCCTCGAGCTACTTCCGCATGGAGCTCTCGTTGGCCAAACTGGTGGGCGTGGCTGCGCTGCTCATCCCCATCATCCCTGTACGGCTGAAGGAATGGGCCTACGCCGGCTTCGCCATCAACCTCGTCTCAGCAGTCATCGCTCATGCCTCGATTCGCGACATTCCGCAGGCATTCGTCCCTTCGACGATCACCAGCGTACTCTGGTTTCTTTCGTACTACCTCTGGCGCCGACTGCAGGCCACGCGGTGAGTGCCAGACGTTCCGTCACGATCGGCCTATCTGGTCGATCTCGCGCTTGATGGCCATGCTCTCAAGCGTTGTGAGAGGCAGTGAGAGGAAGAGTCCGATCCTGCGATCGAGCACCGTAAAAGCATCGCGAAACGCGCGTGCAATTTCCTCCGGTGTTCCTTTGACTGCCGCTGGATCAGAAATACCCCAGTGCGCTGTCATCGGCTGCCCCGGCCAATAAGGACACTGCTCCTTCGCTGCGTTGTCACACACAGTGAAGACGAAATCAAGTTTCGGCGCGCTTGGCCCCGAGAATTCATCCCAAGACTTGCTCCGCAGGCCCGCAGTCGAAAGCCCGGACCGCTCGATCTGCTGAAGCGCTTCCGGCCGCGGCCGCCCCGTTGGATGACTGCCGGCGCTATATGCGGTAAATCTGCCTTTACCCTTATGGTTGAGAATGGCTTCAGCCATAATGGAGCGCGCAGAATTGCCGGTGCAGAGAAACAGCACATTGTAGTGTTCCGCCATTCAAGCCTCCGTTTTTAAATCATTGGATTGTGGGGTACGGCAGAACCAACGGGAGAGCAATGTCGCCGCTATGCCACCTCCTAGCTGCGCGGCAATAAAACCGGGAACATCGATTGGGCGAATGCCTGCGAACGTGTCCGAGGCAGCCCGCGCCAGCGTCACCGCAGGATTAGCAAAAGAAGTAGATGCCGTGAACCAGTACGCCGCGGTGATATATGCGCCCACCGCGTAAGGCACCGCGGTAGTTCGAGACCTGGCACAACTCCAGATGACAATCAGAAGTCCGAACGTTGCTACAAACTCGCTGAGCAATTGTGGAGCGCCAGATCGTGCGTGCACCGAGGCAAAGAAGAAACTGTAGCCGAACATAGTGTGCGCCACAGCGACGCCAAGAAATGCGCCTGCAATCTGCGCAGACACGTAAATCTGCAGTTCGCGCCATGTCATCTCACCTTGGAGCACCAACCCAAGCGTTACGACTGGATTCAAGTGCGCGCCGGATATGGGACCAAAGGCAAGAATGAGCGCGACCAGCGCAGCGCCCGTCGCAATGGTATTGGCGAGCAGAGCAATGGCGACGTTGCCACCCGCAAGGCGCTCGGCCATAATGCCTGAGCCGACGACAGCGGCTAGCAGAAACGCCGTGCCCACCAGCTCAGCTACAGCACGCCGGACCACAGCAGGCCCTCCCTTGAGGTTTATTGGCGCGGATAAAGGCGCTGAAGAATTTCTCGTTCACTTCAGAAGCGATCGGGTCTACATCAACTCCGGCTTCGATGAGAAACCGGCGTGCGTCCTCGATGTTGTAGACGCGCGTAGGTTCGACGGTAGCGTTCTCGAATCCTGCGCCCTTCAGCTTTTCGAGGTACTCGCTTTCTTCGAGCGCGCCGGCGATACAACCGACCCAAAGCAACATGCTTTTGCGTACTTCTTCCGGCACGCTTCCGCGGACAACCACATCGGAAACAGCAAACCGGCCGCCCGGCTTCAACACGCGGAACGCTTCACGCAGAACGCGGCCTTTATCGGCAGAAAGATTGATGACGCAGTTCGAAATGATCACATCGACGGAGTTATCAGGCAGGGGAATGTTCTCAATCTCACCCTTCAGAAACTCGACATTGGTAACGCCTGCCTGTCTCTGATTTTCGCGCGCGAGTGCCAACATCTCATCGGTCATATCGAGGCCGTAGGCTTTGCCTGTTGGGCCTACGCGCTGAGCCGAAAGCAGGACATCGATTCCGCCGCCAGAACCCAGATCGAGAACAATCTCTCCGGGCCGAAGATCAATCAGCGCGGTTGGGTTGCCACATCCGAGAGAAGCCCTCACCGCTTTTTCCGGAATGATTCCCGTCTGATCGGCGCCGTAAAGGTTACTGGTGATCGGATCGCAGCAGCGAAGACCGGGATCGCAACATGCCTGCACACCGCTGGATTCAGCCACGGCGCGCGCGGCGTTTCCATACTTTTCTTTCACCTGTTCTTGAACGCTGCTCGTCGATTCCATCCCGTGCTCCTACATATACGTTAATGCGAATATATTATCTCTCGACATATTCGTCAAGGCGTATATCATAAAAATGTGACTTATGATTTGGCATTGTTGTTCGCGGCGCTCGCGGATCGTACAAGGCTCCGGCTGCTGAACCTGATGAATGGCAGAGAGGTCTGCGTCTGCTACTTTGTTGAAATTCTCGGGCAAAGCCAGCCAAAGATTTCACGGCATCTTGCCTACCTGCGGCGCGCGGGCATCGTCGCTGCTCGACGTGAAGGAAAATGGATGCACTACGGTATCGTTGTGCCGAAGCATACCGGCTCCGCACATATTCTGAGCGAAACGCTCTCCGTGCTCAGAGAAGATAAAACCATGCAGGCAGATCTGACGAGATTGAACAAGGCGTGCTGCGTTCCGCAGAAGCTGTCTGCCCCGGAAGATGTGCGTTTCCCCCTCCGATCGAAATCTTGATTTTGCGCCTGCTGAAATGGCTGACCGGTGACTCAGGCTGCTAAAGAAGGCGGTAGCGGTATCGTTCTAGTGGATACGTTGCGGGTTGTGCGAGGCGCTGCTACATTAACTGCGAGAGCTGGAGCTGACCATGAAAAAGCCTGTCGCCGTAGGCGGCACATCGGCATCCCCCGACGCGAAGATCAACGCGAAGATCAACGAGCTCGCGGACTGGCGCGGCAAAACGCTTGCGAAGGTGCGCGCCCTCATCCATGAGGCCGACCCGGAGGTTGTCGAAGAGTGGAAGTGGGCCAAGGCGACATCGCCGGGAGTCCCCGTCTGGTCGCACGGCGGCATCCTCTGCACGGGAGAGACGTACAAAAACGCCGTCAAGCTGACCTTCGCCAAAGGGGCTTCGCTTCCGGACCCTTCCGGCCTCTTCAACTCCAGCCTCGAAGGAAATGTCCGCCGCGCCATCGATCTCCACGAAGACGACAAGATTGATGCAGCGGCTTTGAAGAACCTCATCCGCGACGCCGTGGCGCTTAATCTGAAGACGAAGCCTAAGACACCACGCGCAAGCGGTAAGCGCGCCAGCTAAATAAGGGCCCGGCCGCCACCGCGGCTTTTCTCTTTTCACACACAAGAAACGGTGCTGTTGCTGATGAGAACGTCCACTCAAAAAACCACCGCCCCCCAGATCGTGCAAGATCCTGCGCTTCCGGAAGTTTCGGGAGAGATGCCGAACCGCGTCTTCATCGGCACTTCCGGTTGGGCCTATGCGAACTGGAAGCCGGAGTTCTATCCGCAGGCGCTTCCGCAAAAGAAGTTTCTCGAATACTACGTGACGCAATTGAACTCGGTCGAAGTGAACTACACCTTTCGCCAGTTGCCGAGCGCGAGCACGCTGGCAAGTTGGCTGGCTGTGAGCAGCACCGGCTTTCGGTTCTCCTTCAAAGCGCCGCAGCGGCTCACGCATATCCTTCGACTCAAGGACTGTTCCGAGGCAATAGCGGTTCTCTCGCGTGCACTGGCTCCGGTAATGGCGGCAAGGCAAATGGGAGTCGTGCTCGTTCAGCTTCCTCCCAACTTCAAGGCCGACGTGCCTCGCCTCGCCTCGTTCCTTGCAGATGCGCGCGGTTATGGGCTGCGCATGGCCTTCGAGTTTCGGCACACAACGTGGTTCTGCGATGACGTGTACGACGTGATGCGACACGATGGAGCCGCGCTCTGCATCGCCGAAAGCGATGATCTGGAGACGCCGGATGTGGTGACCGCACCCTTTGCCTGCTACCGATTCCGCAAGAGTGAGTACTCCGCTGCGCAGATCGACGGAATCGAGCGCACCCTCCGCCAGCGGGCTCGCGAGGGCGAGGTGTTCGCGTATTTCAAACACGAGGAGCAGCCTACCGGGGCTCTCCACGCGGTCGACATGCTGCGAAGATTCCAGCAACCGTGATCTGCCCTCAACCGAACCGAGCCTGGTCTTGGTGCGGTCTCTCAACCCGCCAGGGCACGATACTCTAAAACAAGATTGCGGCCACAGGGGTCGGCGCTAGATATCGTCTTGCTGTCGGATCGCTCTACTCGGATAAAGGGAGAACTGGATGAAGCACCTAGCGATCGCGGGACTTTTCTTGGCCTTGGCCGCGAACAACGTATCTGCACAAATCAATGCAGGCGAGCAGAAGTCTGATCCGAACCTGCCCTTCACCGCAACTCAGGTCGCGACGTTCAATCTGCCCTGGAGAATTGCTTTTTTGCCCGACGGGCGAATGCTCATCACGGAGAAGGTCGGCGGCCTGTGGCTGGTGACCCAGCAGGGAGCAAAGACACCCGTTACGAATATTCCGGCTGTTCTTTGGAGGGGGCAGGGTGGAATGCTGGGCGTGTACCTCTCGCCTCACTACGCCAAAGACCACAATGTCTACCTGACCTATTCCGAGCCGGGTGACGACGGTTCGAGCCTTGCGCTTGCGCGCGCCCAGCTGAAAATTGGCAACGATGCAGCGAGCCTCGAAGGACTCAAGGTTATCTGGCGCGATGGCGAGAGGGGTAAGGGCGGACAATTCGGTGCGGCGATCGCCTTCTCGCCGGACAACAAGTATCTCTTCCTCTCCGTCGGCGATCGGCAGCGCATGACGCCGGCTCAGGATCCCAATCAGCCGCTCGGCAAAATCCTGCGCCTGACGCTGGACGGCAAACCGGCTCTGGGCAATCCCATGGCGGGCAAGACCGGTGCGCCTACTGTGCCGATCATCGATCCGCCTTCGGATACCGAAGCGGCAAAGACGGCTCCGGTCGTACGCACGTACACTTTCCCGGGTCCGAACCTGACACCCGCGGAGACATGGGCCAGTGGCTTCCGCACTCCCTACGGTCTAGCCTTTGGACCGGATGGACGGCTATGGGAGCTGGAACATGGTCCGCGTGGCGGTGATGAGCTGAACCTGATTGAGCCGGGCAAAAATTATGGCTGGCCGCTGGTCTCCTACGGACACAACTATAACGGCGTTCCCATCCCCAGCCCGGACACGCGTCCCGACCTGACCAAACCCGTGATCTACTGGGTCCCGGTCATCGCGCCAGGCAACCTGATGTTCTACAAAGGCACGATGTTTCCGCAGTGGAACGGGTCGGCTTTTGCCAGCGGCCTGGCATCGCAGGCGCTTATCCGCATTACGTTCGACGGCAAAGGAGGCGCGCAGACCGCCGAGCGTTGGGACATGGGCCACAGAGTCCGCGACGTGGAGGTCGCACCCGATGGGGCGCTATGGATGATTGAGGACGCAAAGCCGGGCGGTCTCTTCCGTCTGACGCCTTTGGGCATGGCTGTCTCGGCTCCGAAGCCCGAGCCGGCAACGCCCGCCTCGCCCACGAGTGGCTCCGCGCCCCAGAATGCCTCGGACAGTGAACGCGTGAAGACTATCATCGCGAACAACAACTGCCTCCTCTGCCATCGCATCGAGCGAGAAGGCGGAGACATTGGGCCATCGTTAAATGGAGTGGGAACGCGGCGCACGGCGGACCAGATACGAGCGACGATTGTCAGCCCTCCAAAGACCACAAGTGCCGGCGCTCCCAACCCCATGCCTTCCTACAAAGAGAAGATTACGGAAGACGATCTGACGAGACTGGTGAACTACCTCCGCACTCTTCCCGCTCTCCCCTGAGAGCATGGGGAAAGAGAACGAATCTCCCAGGCACCGCTCGATGTTCTCGGAGACTTCATACCAGGCGAATCGACCACCGAACGATTTTGGCCTCTCCGATTTCGAGAGGCCAATTCAATCTAAACTCTTGATTTTGTTGGTGCCGGGAGGGGGCGACCCCCCATGACCGCAAGGGTCGGCGGATTTTGAGCCCAAACCTCGGGATGTTGCAGCAAGCCGCACATAGTGCTCGGATTTACGAACGTTTGGTATGAGTCGGCGCTGCGCCACTCATCCACCGTGTTTCTGTCGCGCGGACAAGCAATTCTATTTGCTCGGAATCTGCGCCAGCTGACGTTGCTGTTGGGATGTATTCGCTGGCGCGACGAGCAATTGTTCGTCGCGCCAGCGACGAAATTATTGGCTGATGGCGACCCCGCTGAACTGCGCGGCGCCGATGGTGGGCGACGTGGCGGCGAGAGTTAGGTCGCCATGGTTGTCGATAGAGAAGACGGCGACATGCGCCGCTCCGGCCGCCGTATAGATGATCGCAAGCCAATTCTGGTCGGGCGAGACAGTAATATCAGTGGGAACTCCGGGGAGGGGGACTGATTTATAGAACGCACCGCCCTTGTCATCGCTGAAAAAGATGGAAATAGCTTGGCCCGGGGAATTGGCCGTATACCAGATGCTATGGGGACCTTTAGCTACCCAGCAGGGAGCGTTGCTGGGGTACGCCGGCGCTGGTCCGAGAATGGGAAAAACGTTCCGCTCCGAATCTACGATCGCGAAGCTGTCCGGGCTGTGCGCAGGAGTGAGACCGAGGACATCGCCCCAGAAAGCAGCTCCGAGCGGAGTATTATTTGCATCATCCGGCAGCGAAATAGTGGTACTGGATCCGTTAAGTGCGCCTTCATGACCGGAAAGACCCAATTGAAGAACAGAGCCCGACTTCATGGTGACGGCAGCCCAGGTATTGCCGGTCACGATCTGTGCAGCGGAGTTGTCGGCAAGCGTAACGACGTTGCCGTCCAGATGGCCGGAGGGCCAGGAGTGGCTCTCTGCGCAATCGGTACTGACGACGTAAAGTTCGTCACGAGTCAGTGCGACGGAATCGGGGCCGGTGCAATCGGAGGCGAGCGCGATGTTCCTGACCGCTCCGATGAAATCGCCGCGGCGCACAAGTTGCGTGACAGAGTTCGAGCCGAAGTTGGCCACCGCTCCGAAATTTCCCTCGAACTGAACAATTCCTGCGTTGCCGGAAGCGCCGCCCTTGGCTCCGGTAGGCACGCTCTGCGTGGCCGTCAGCGATGGCATTCCATGCGCATTAAGTTTGAAGACGATCACAGCGTTGTGAGCAGGATCATTGGTACTGGTTAGGATGAGTGTGCTGCGCTCTTGGCCGGAGGCTGCTCCCAGGAATGCGAACGAAATGGCTGCGGCGACGACACCGATGCGCCAGGAACAAAATTTCCCGCGAGTTTCGAAAATCATTGCGATCTCCTTATAGGTGCAATTGGGGTAGCTCCGTCTTGGCGAGCGAGATGGACCGCCGGAAAAAAGGAGCACGTTTGCTGCAAAGGAATTCGAAGCTGATGGAAGAAAAGTTACGGGAGGCCTGAAAAATTTAACTAGGATACGTGAGAAGGTGATCCTTGTAACTTTTCCAGTGTGCGCGGCGAAATATGAAAGAGACGTGCCAAAATGCGGGAGCGCCTTGCGGCAACGGCGTCAGCGCTGATACAGATTGCAGAGACCCCGCTGATGGACGCGCAAGAGAATCTCGAAAGACTAATGGCCCTCTATCAAGAGGGAGATCTGGGTGCGGCCACAGCTCTGATTCATTCCATGAGCCCAAGGCTCTATCGGTTCTTTGCAGCGCAGGCGGTCAGCCGCGTGGAGGCCGATGACCTGCTACAGGAAACCTGGCTTCGCATTCACAAGGTGAGGCACACCTATCGCCCCGGAGAGTCGGTGGTCGCGTGGTTCTATGCAATCGCGCGGCACGTGCGAGTCGATCACTACAGGAGGGTAGTGCGGACCACCATCCGCGAGCGGGAACTGGGAGAGATCGCGAGGACTGCGGGAGTAGCGCCGGGCCGAAGCGATGAACTGGAGGCACTCCTGGCGCCCCTCTCGTTCGGCGAGCGTGAGGTGGTGGAGATGTTGAAGGTTGAGGGGCTCTCGCTGGAAGAGGTTGCGAGAGCCACGTCGTCCACCGTGGGTTCCGTGAAGCAGAAGGCCCATCGGGCGTACAGGAAGCTGAGAGAGACATTTGGACTCAGCAGGAAGAAAACGGAGGCGCCACGGTGAAGGATCGCGAAATCGATGAGCTACTGAAAGGCGCCAAGGTCCCGCAGGATCCTGAAGCGGAGACGCTGGAGAGGATTGCCGGATCGATCGCGGAATCAATGCGCGCGACGCGCCCATTGCCTTCGCGAAGGATCCTGGGCGGGGTTGTCGCGTTGATCTGCGCGGCAGTGGCGCTGGCGGGAGCGGCCGGGCTAGGATTTTCCGGATTCGTGCAAATGAGTTTGCTGGAGCGGTGCGCGGTGTTTTCCGCGCTGGGAATCCTGATTCTTGCGACGGCAAGCGAACTGGTGAGCGCCATGATTCCCGCGAGCAGGCGCCGATGCTCAGCGGTTGGTCTGCTCGCGATCGCCGGCCTGTCTCTGGCGGCCATAATGGCGGCGAGCTTCCGCGACTATCACACAACCAACTTCCTTCACGCAGGGCTCGTGTGTCTGGCTGTCGGCCTGCTGCACGCGATCCCAGCGGGGTTGCTGAGCTGGCTCGTGCTGCGTCGGGGATTCGCCGTGGATTCGATTTCAGCAGGACTAGTTGCGGGCACACTGGCTGGATTAGCGGGAGTGGGCATGCTGGAGTTACACTGCCCGAATTTCCAGGCTGCACACGTTCTGGTTTGGCATCTCGGAGCGTTGTTGGTGAGTGCGGGTTTAGGAGCCCTCTGCGGGTGGGCGGTAGCTTCGACGTTACGGAATCAAAGAATTGCAGCAAGCGGAAGCGCTACCGATCGCAAATAACGAAGCGTCGCAATGCCCAGGAGGCAAGTCAGTTTCTGCATATCCCGGACATGCACTGAAAGTGTATCGGTCGCGTTTAGCAGAAGATGCTATCGATGCGGAAGCACTCTCCGGAGCTGGAAGAGCCGCATTCAGCATGGGTAATTATCGGATCGCGGAGCGGCACCTCAAGAAGGCAACTGTCCAGAACCCTAACGATCAGACCTCCCTCATGACGCGAAACCTGGTACCGTCCAAATGGTGGAGAATAATTTCGATCCTTCGATGTTGCTCTCTCCCTCTTGTTCAGGGATGCTTGAAAGGCTGATTTCCCGCCGGGCACGAGTTCCCTTTCGCGCGCGAGCCGGCAAGCGTTCGACGAAATCCCTTCACGCCGTTCCAAGGGAGGATCCAGTCGGCTCGTCCAGTTGTTCGCCTGACGCCCGTAGCACGATCACGGGATTGATCGGAGCACGCTGATTCGACCAGGAGGTAAAAACCGTGATGCGCAAGGCATCTCTGTTTTCGGATGCGAACCACGCGCTCGCATTCTGGTGTGGTTCCGCAGCGGTGACCATCGGCGTTCTGCTGCACATTCCCATGTTTCTTATGGGCCAGGCAACCCACTTTAAGCTGGCGGGTATGCCGATGGGCACTGGCATGCTTATCGGTATGGGGCTTATCGTCGTGGGGACTGGCGCCACGGCTTACGGGCTCTTGCCTCGCCATGGCGCGCGGACGATCGAATATGAAGAGATCGAGCCACCTGAAGACGCTCCCCTGACCCCGGCTCACTGGGTGCAGATCGTCGTTCTTGCGTTGGCCCTCATTATTGATGTGATGAAGCCCGCCACACTTGGCTTCGTCGTTCCCGGAATACGCAGCGAATATGGGCTGACGTTTTCGGGCGCAGCAATTTTGCCATTCTCCGGGTTGCTGGGCACTACGATTGGCTCCTTCATCTGGGGGGCTCTCGCCGATCTTTACGGAAGAAGAGCCACTATTCTGCTTGCAGCGGTCGTTTTCATGGGAACTTCAATTTGCGGAGCTATGCCATCGTTCTCGTGGAACGTATTTATGTGTTTCATGATGGGTATCGGCGCAGGCGGAATGTTGCCGGTCACATATGCTTTGCTCGCCGAAATCATGCCGACGCGACACCGCAGCTGGTGCCTTGTGCTAGTGGGCGGCATCGGCTCAATTGGAGGTTACTTCGCCACCAGCGCTCTCTCGGCCTTGCTGCAGCCGTATTTCGGCTGGCGCATCCTGTGGTTGATTAACCTTCCTATCTCGATAATCCTCGTGATCCTCAGTCCAGTCTTACAGGAATCAGCGCGCTTCCTCCAAAGCATGGGACGCCTGCAGGAGGCACGCGAAACGCTGGCGCGGTTTGGAATCTCTTTTGCGAAAACCGGGAACCCGGACTCAATCCAGATTCCCAACCAGCAGACCCTCCCTGCCGACTGGAGCAAACTGCTGGGCTTGACGTCTGCACTCACCCTCACTGCGCTCTGTGTAGGCTTCGTAAACTTCGGCGTGCTTTTGTGGCTCCCGGGCAGCCTGATGCGCGAAGGCCGCAGCGTGGGCGCGGCCAGCACGCTCATTGCCCGCTCCACTCTCATCGCTGCTCCTATCATCGTGCTGGTCTCCTGGCTCTACAGTGCCTGGAGCTCCAAACGTACACTGATCATTGCAGTCGGCGTCACGACACTCGGATTGACTTTCATTCTTCTGCGTGACGTAAGCGGACTGCGTATTCTTGCCAGCCCGGTTGTTCCCGTTGTACTGCTGATTATGGGTACAAGCGGGATCGTCTCCTTGCTCCTGCCTTATTCGGCGGAGAGCTATCCTTTGCGGGTGCGCGGTCGTGCAACGGGATGGGTTGCGGGTTTCAGCAAAAGCGGAGGTCTTCTTGCCCAGGGACTAGGTGCACTTGCTTTAGTTCCTCCCCTCGGTCTGGCCGCGGGCGCCGTAGCTGTTCCCTGCGTGCTATCGATTGCTCTGCTCGCTGTTCTCGGGCACGAAACGCGTGGACGCGATCTATGCGACCTGGAGAGTGCGGTGCACAAAAGAACCACCGCGGCAATCTCAGTTTCGGCGTCTGACTGATCAAGACCGATGCCCTCGACGCGACTGAGTATTCCATGATCGAAGTTCAGGCAGAAGCCTGAACTTCAATTACTCGAGCCTCCCCACGGTGGCTCCAAGCCGCTGATCTGCTCGCCGCCGTCGTTATCACCGAATCCGAAGATCGCAGGATCTTGCAGGAGTCACCGATTCGACACGCGATCCTGGTTCCAACCGTGTTTGGAAGAGGCAAAGATTGCGAGCTACGTATGGCACTCAAATCGGCACACCTTCTGCTCATGGTTGGCGATGGCCGGCGCATCCATCAAAGAGATCCAGGAACTCGCTGGCCACAAAACGATTACGATGTCGGCGCGGTACAGCCATCTTTCTCCGGAGCATCGGCTCTCCGTGATAGATCGAATTGCAACAATGAAGTGAAACGCTCAGTGCGGGGCTGTGAACCGAATCGGGGTCTTTCAACGCCATGCGAGCGAGATCACTTCTCCTTCGCGAGTGTCCTGATAATCTCCTCAGATACATCGAACGGAAAGCTTCCGTTCTCCGTAACCGTAGTCAGTGTATCGTTGGAGGGAATCTCATCTTCCGCGATATCGTATGCCGGAACATCGAATGCGAACAGGCGTTCGAGTTTCTCAAGTGCGTCGGGCAGCAACTTCTTCGCATACGTTTTCAAAGCGTCTCTCTTAGCCCCGAATGACAGCAATAGAGAAACTGCAAATATCGCTTCAAGTTGCTCAGATGACAGGCCAGGAGTCATGGCGCAATATTCTCGGTAGACCGCGGCTATCTTTCCCAAACGGCCACTTCCCGTGACGGATCTGCATCGCGTTTGAAGCCATCAAGCCAGGCGCTCATGGAATGGGTATGAATACCCAAGAGAGATGCTCTGATTAGGCGGATCCGACCGACCAGTTCCGAGGACAAATCGTTGTGGCGAATAGGCCCCGATTTGATGATTGCGGGGTCAACCCATTGAGCTCTTGAGGATTTTACACGGCGGTAGAACGCCACTCGTCGCATGATCGCGCTGAGGAGATCAGGGCGAATGACTTCGACCACCTTGACGGCTACCTGTAAAGGGCTCAGGCCGTCTGTCTTGATGGCCAGCTTATCGGCGAGAGGCGGACTGAATGCGAGAATCTCTTCGAACGACACTCCATGCCAGATTGGGATAATCACCTTACCGGTCGCAAGTTCTTTGGCCGTCAGGCCCCGCAATTCGTATTCCGGCCACGGCTTCGATACGAATGAACGGGACACCACAACTAAGCCAAATCTCGACCTAGATAGCCCGATATCGATACTTCTGCTAAGACTATCGCCAATTGTCAACGAGAACTTGTCATACCAGACTGTCACTCCCAACTGAACGAGAGTGTTAGCAAGGGGTTCTACGAACTTTTCCTTGTCTTCAGAGGCATGCGAAATGAAGACATCCCAGGTTCTTGCCTCCCGCTTGCGTTGATTCTTCATCGCTGCCAAATTTCAGTTCTTCCATTCAAGCTTGAGGCTGGGATAGTACATGGAAACAGGACTATCAACGGAGTCTGGATCTTTCAGGGCCATTCGGACTTGGTTTGCAATTTCCGATGTGTAGGTCTGCAACTTCGGGACGAGTCCGTAAACGTCGGTTGTATCGATTTTCACGGTGCGGTATTGATCGATGTCGAATGGTATGGCTTCTGATGCTCGAATGATCTGAACAGTCGGTTGCCGCGTCGCGTGCCGAAGACAGAGTTCATAGAAAACGTTGGGATTGTGAAACGAAAGGTCCGCGATCACCAAACGAGCGTTCAGAATATGCTCTAGAACCTGCTTACCGATCATTCCTGGCTTCCCGATCTGATCGGCTCTGACCAATTTCAATCCGAACTCTTTGAGTGCCGGCGTAATGACGTATTCCATGAAAAAGTCGGAATGTCTTCGCTGCTCTGAATCTTCTCCTCCGATTGGCGTGATGTAGAAGCAAATCGAATCAAATCCATTTAGGGGCGCACTCACAGAGCTTAAGCCGTCCGCCGATTCAGGTTGCGGTGCAGCCACGACACCCGGATTTCCCAGCGATTTGCCTGCTTCTTCTAGTGCATGTTCGACGGTTAAGAGACGCTCGGAACCGGCGATCGTCCGCAACAATCCCAAGAACTGCGCGTTCAAGATGAAGGTATCCACGCATTCTGAAAGTGACTCTTCATCGAGATCCGTCTCCTTCAGCGCATCGATCAAAAATTCCTTGCTCGGCAGTTTCTGACCTTTCAGCCGCTCATACAACGCATTGAACGGAGCAATGTTCTTGATCGCAAGCTCAAAACGAGCTTGCAGTTTCTTAGGTGCGGGAACGTCGTCGCCAGTTGCGAGGATTCCTTCCGGTGTTAATTCAAGGAAATCAGCCTGATATCCGCCCTTTGTCAGCCCGTAGCGAGATGAGTTAGTTATGAGCTGCCGGCTAGGGCCACTGTCCGGAGATTTACCGATCTTGTCGAACAGCGTTAGTTTGCGAACCTTGGTTTGCCCAGACGCATATTTCTGGAACGCTTCTGCGATTGTCAGAGCTTCCTGGAAGGTCGATGCCGGAAAGCTGCGAACGGCTCGAGAACGAGCTGCATCAGCGCCACCTTCCTTATTGCGAGCAGGCTTCTTTGGAAGTTTTTTTGCTGACTTCTTTCGGCCCTTCTTGGCGGCCTTTTTCTTGGTAGGCGCCGTGTTCGGCGTAGGAACTGCTTCCGTTTGCGCACCTAGTGAGGGCCCGTCGTTTTCAGCCATAGACGAATTACGCCTACCTTTCGAGCGGCTACAACCAAATTCGATTTCGGAATTGCTTGCTAACAAGATAAGTCTGCGAAGACCCATAAGCAAGTTTTTCGTAGGAACTCTGCAGAGCTTCTATTCTCGAGAATTTAGCGCTTGTCGGGAGAGTCCGATGGGCAGGTCCGGTCAGTCAATTCCGGTAATTCGGCTTGTTTGACTGCTACTGATGTCAGCTACCCATCGCAGGGCAACTGCGCTTACCGAGATTTGAAGGGTTTGTAATCAAGCCTGTTCGTCACTACGTGTACTGTCGCAACCAACAGCCATCAAAACAGCCACCAAACGAATTGGCCTCTGGCCAATTCAATCTAAACTCTCTGTTTTGTTGGTGCCGGGAGGGGGGGTCGAACCCCCATGACCGCAAGGGTCGGCGGATTTTGAGTCCGCTGCGTCTGCCAGTTCCGCCATCCCGGCCTAGGGTGGGAATCCGCTTCCAAAGTATCGCATAAGCTTTGCTGCATTGCTACACAGCGTCGAATGAGCGGTTTGTCATAGGCGGATCGATGAATAAATCGGCGAATGGGATCGGTCAACTCGTCATGAACAATGGGCTCATGAATAAGGGACAGACCGGAACGGCTGGCAAGGAACAGATCGCAAGTAAGGGATCGACCGTAAATATCGACGGGCTTTCCACAATCCGCGGCTGAGCCTCTCTCGGCAAATCCCATGCGACAATAAGAGAGTTGCGATGACCACTGCCTCCTCTGCAGTCGTTCCCGAGCCAGCCCTTATTACGCCGCAGTTACTCGCCGCACACAGCATCACTGCGGACGAGTACAACCGCATTCTAGCCGCCCTGGGGCGCGTGCCATCTCTCACAGAACTCGGCATTTACAGCGTGATGTGGAGCGAGCACTGCTCGTATAAATCGAGCCGCGTGCACCTCAAGCGGCTGCCGACGAAGAGCGATCGCGTGGTGCAGGGACCGGGCGAAAACGCCGGCATTATCGACGTGGGCGACGGCTGGGCCTGCGCCTTCAAGATCGAGAGCCACAACCACCCCAGCTATATTGAGCCCTTTCAGGGAGCGACCACCGGCGTGGGCGGCATTCTGCGCGACATCTTTACGATGGGCGCTCGACCGCTTGCCGTTATGGATTCACTCCGCTTTGGCCCGATTGCCAATGAAGCTGCGCAAAATGCGGAAGAGCAGCAGCTCATTCATAAAAATCACTCCATTCTAGAAGGTGTGGTTGGTGGCGTAGCCAGCTACGGCAACTGCTTCGGCGTGCCGAACCTCGGCGGCGAGACCAAGTTTGAGCCCTGCTACAGCGGCAATCCGCTGGTGAATGCGTTTGCGCTCGGCCTGGTGCGCAAGGATGAAATTTTCTACGCAAAGGCCAGCGGCACCGGCAATCCGGTCATATATGTAGGAGCGAAGACCGGCCGCGACGGCATCCACGGCGCGACCATGGCGAGTGAGGAGTTCAAGGAAGGCTCGGAACAGAAGCGCCCCAACGTGCAAGTGGGCGATCCGTTCATGGAGAAGCTGCTGCTCGAAGCCTGCCTTGAAGCCATGAAAACCGGCGCGATCGTCGGCATTCAGGACATGGGAGCCGCGGGGCTCACCTGCTCCACCTGTGAGATGGGCGCGCGCGGCGGTGTGGGCCTTGATGTCGAACTCGATCGCGTGCCGCAGCGCGAAACCGGCATGTCGGCTTACGAGATTATGCTCTCCGAAAGTCAGGAGCGCATGCTGCTCGTTGCCGAAAAAGGCCGCGAGGATGAGGTGCTGCGGGTCTTTGCGAAATGGGGGCTCGATGCGGTCATTGTGGGCACAGTACAGCCTGAGCCTCGGCTGCGCATCCGCCATCATGGCGAGCTGGTCGCCGATATTCCTAATCAGTCGCTCACGGACGATGCGCCGCTGTATCACCGGCCTATCGGCACTTGGAAAGCTCCCGTGCCGCTCGATCCGCCTGAACACGCATCGGCTGAATTGGCGAAAGAGCGCGATTTCACCGCCGATCTCAAAAAGCTTCTGGCTTCATCAAACGTCTCCTCAAAGCGCTGGGTGCACGAGCAGTACGACTCGATGGTGCAGACCAACACGGTGCAGGGGCCGGGTGGCGAAGCGGGCGTAATGCGGATTAAGGGAACAGGGACTAGGGACGAGGGACTAGGGACTCGAGAGCGCGGCCTTTCGATGGCGCTGGACGGCAACGGCCGCTGGTGCTATCTCGATCCCAAACTGGGCGCGATGCACGCTGTGGCTGAAGCCGCGCGCAAAGTGGCCTGCACGGGTGCAACGCCTATCGCGGCGACGAACTGCCTCAACTTCGGCAATCCAGAAAAGCCGGAGATCATGGCGCAGCTTTCGACGGCCATCGACGGCATTGCCGAAGCCTGCACAGCGCTTAGCACGCCGATCACCGGCGGCAATGTTTCGCTCTATAACGAGACGCGCGGCGAAGGCATCTATCCCACGCCGGTTCTCGGCATAGTTGGCATTCTGGATGACGTGACGAAAGCAGTGCCGGCGGATTTTCAGCGAGAGGGCGATGCGATTCTTCTGCTGTGGCCGATTCCGCGGGGCGAGCAGCCCAATCCGAACCTGCGCGTTCCGTATCCGGCGCCTACCGCGCATCCCAAAGCGGATCCGCTTGCGCCTGCTTATGGCGAAACGCCAACGATCGTGCCGGAAGATGCAGAGACGCCGGAGGTTTCGCCATCGGCAGAGCTCGCGATTCTCGGTTCTTCTGAGTACGCGAAGTCTGTGCTTGGCGGAATCTGGGGCCAGCCACCGCCGCTCGATCTCGAAGCGGAGGCGAACCTGCACACGCTGCTGGCTGCGCTCGCAGATCGATCGCTCGTTCACTCCGCGCGCGATCTTTCCGATGGCGGCATCGCGGTCGCGCTTGCGCAATCGGCCTTCTCGAAAGGAATCGGCGCCGTTGTGGACCAGGATGAATCCTTGCAGGTTCACCCTCTCTTTGGACTCTTTGCTGAGCCAGCCTCGACCGTGATCGTTACGACCGCAGCGAATCACATTGTGGCAATCGAAAAACTGGCATCCGAACACACATTTTTTGCAGCGCGCATCGGCACCACCGGCGGCAAAAAGCTCGAAATCTCGGTCGATCGCCAGCCGCTCATCTCCGCGCCGCTCGCGGATCTGCGCGAACCCTGGTCGCAGTCTCTTGAAGCTCATCTTCACAACGAGGTCCGCGCATGAGCCGGCTGTTGTATCAGGGTGTCCCCGGCATGATGGATGCTTCCGAGTTAATGCGAGCTTCACTGAACCACAGATCCTTCGGCTCGTCCGCCGAAGCGGACTCGCTCAGGATGACAAGTGATCTGAGTGAATGCGATGATTCGGATCCAAAACCGCGCGAAGAATGCGGCGTCGTTGCCATTCATGGCCATCCCAGCGCGGCGAGGCAGGCTTATCTTGCGCTCTATGCGCTGCAACATCGCGGGCAGGAGTCGGCGGGCATCGCCACTGCCGATGGACAGCATCTCGCCAATATCAAGGGCATGGGACTCGTCTCCGAAATCTTTACCGACGAGGTTCTCTCCAAGCTTCCCGGGCCGATGGCCATTGGCCACACCCGCTACTCGACAACCGGCGACTCGGCGCTGCTCAATGCGCAGCCTATCCGCGTCGACTCGACCAAGGGCCTGATCGCGATCGCGCATAACGGCAATCTCGTCAATCTCGGCACGCAGCGCGCACGGCTCGAACGCGAGGGTGCTTACTTCCAGACCACCTCCGACTCGGAGATCATCGTCCAGCTCATCGCGCACTCCAAGGCCCCGACCTTGGTCGACGCCATCGCTGATTCTCTCTCTCAGGTCGAGGGCGCCTTCTCGATCGTGATGATGACGCGCGACCGCATCTTTGCAGCCCGTGATCCGCGCGGCTTCCGGCCGCTCTCGATCGGCCGCATCCAGAATCCGGGCGCGCCGGACACCATCATCTTCGCCTCCGAGTCATGCGCCTTTGATCTGCTCCGCGCAGAGTTTGTGCGTGACGTGCTTCCCGGCGAGCTGGTGATGGTGACGGAAGACGGCATGACCAGCCGCCAGTATGCCAGCGGGATCCCGCAGTCGAGCTGCATCTTCGAGCACGTCTACTTTGCGCGGCCCGACAGCAAAATCTACGGCCGATGGGTGCAGGAGTCGCGCGATCAGATGGGCCGCCAGCTTGCGCGCGAGTCGGGCATTCCGGCTGACGTCGTCGTTCCGGTCCCTGACTCCGGCGTGACCGCAGCTCTCGGCTACGCGGAAGAGGCAGGCATTCCCTTCCGCATGGGTCTCATCCGCAATCACTATGTGGGCCGCACCTTCATCGAACCTGAGCAACGCGTGCGCGACTTCGGCGTGCGGCTCAAGCTGAATCCTGTCCACAATCTCCTGGCGGGCAAGCGCGTCGTGCTCATCGATGACTCGATCATCCGCGGAACCACGAGCCGCAAGATCGTCCGCATGGTGCGTGGCGCGGGCGCGACGGAAGTGCATCTCCGCATCAGTTGTCCGCCGACGATCTCGCCCTGTTTTTACGGCGTCGACACGCCTTCGAAGCGCGACCTCATCGCCGCCAACCAGTCCGTTGAAGAGATTCGCCGCTTCATTGAGGCTGACTCTCTCGCCTATCTCTCGCTCGACGGCCTGCTCAAAGCCTGCGATGGCGGTGAGGGCAACGGTTTCTGCGTCGCCTGCTACACCGGCAACTATCCAACGGCGTGGGTCGATGTGGACGAGATTTTGCCCGCGACGGCAACGGTCTAGCTACCTCTCTTTCCTCACGAAGACTCGGCTCAGCATCACTGCGAAGAAAGATTTTTGCGGGCCTCACCCCACAAAGATCTCTGTATGCGAGAAAGCTCCTACGTTTCTCTGGAAATTTGCGCGAATACTAGAGAAACCTGCTATTGCCTTCATCCGGCCGCGCCGGTAAGGTTAGGCTAACTCCCGAGCACGTCATAGGGTTATTCCACCGGTGCGCAGGACCCCCCTCGCATAAGACCTCGCGTCCTTTTGCGTGCTTCTGCCCGCCACAGGAAGATGCTGTGAGCAATTCGATTCTGAAGGCGGCCAAGCCAGCCGGGCTGTGGCCACGTTGTTACCCGTCTGCCCTTATCTCTTCATCCTCATCGTTTTCTTTTCATCGTCGTTTTCTTTTGCGCGCTTTTGCTCTCACCGCGTTTGTGGCTGGAGCGGCGCTTGTCCTTCAACAAACCTGTGCGGCTCAGTCCATGAATACCGAGCAGGCTGCCCAGGCACAGGCGTTCGTCAACACGGCAGGCGTGAACACGCACCTCACGTACACCGATACGCCTTACTACACCGCGTGGCCGCAGATCTTCAACGCCTTGCAGACGTTGGGCGTCAAACACATCCGCGACGGCTACTTCGACACATGGGCGACCCCGCAGATCGCCTACGAACACCAGCAGCTTGCTCAAGCTGGAATCACTACCGATTACGTCCTGCCTTTCGGCATGAATCCCTCGCCGCAGGCACTTCAACAATTCGCTGGCCGGGTGTGGGATGTGGAAGCGGTCGAAGCACCCAACGAGTGTGACATCCTGGGAGATTGCGGCGGTGGAGGAATCGCCGGTATCTCGAACGTCATCTCTCTTCTTCCCAACCTTCAATCCGCGGCGCAAAGCTTGAACGTTCCACTGATGGGGCCGTCCTACGTGCTGCCGAGCTCTTATCCGCAATCCGGCAACATTGCCCCGCTTATGGCCTTGAACAGCCTGCACCTTTACTTCGGCGGCCGCAACCCCGGCAGTCCGGGCTGGGGTTCCTGCGATGCGCAGGGCAACTGCTTCGGCAGCTTCGCCTACTGGCTTGATCAGTCCAATATCGATGCGCCCGGAGTCGCTCCCGTCAACACGGAAACCGGTTATCTTTCTTTCCCAAGTACGACGACTCCGTACACGGTTCCTGAAGGCGTAGCGGCAACATACGATCTGCGCACTTTGCTGCTCGGATTCAAGTATGGATTTCAGGAGACGTTCTTCTATCAATTGCTCGACGACCCGTCTTCACCGGCCGGTTATGGGCTTCTCAACAGTGACCTGAGCCCGAAGGCGCCCTTTACCGCGCTGTCGAATCTTCTCTCTCTGATGTCTGATCCGGGAGGCAGCTTCAGTCCGGGAACTCTCACCTTCGCACTGGCGGGTGGAGATTCCAATCTGCAGCACATGCTCTTTCAGAAGAGCGACGGCTCGTACTATCTGGTTCTCTGGCTGGAAGAGCCATGCTATAACCCAGCAACCAATCAGAACATCGCCGTGACCCCGGAGAACATTGGCATTGAGTTGCCGGGCAACTACACCACAGCCACTGACTATCAGTTCAACCCCTCCGGCAACTACGTCGCCTTCAATCAACCGATGTACGGCAACTGGGCGGGCTTGACCGTGACGGATCAGATCTCGGTGGTGAAGATCGTTTCGCGATAGCTGCGAAGGTTAAGCAAGCTTCTTCGTCCGCTTCGTTTCACGCGTAGCCATCGATTCACTCACGCGAGCTACTTCGGAAATCCGGAGTAGCTCGTTTTGTTTCTGCATCATCCTTCGCATCTGCACGACCTCTCCATCACAAAAGCTGCTGTCAGGCCAATCCCTTTTCCACTTCACGGATTGACCCGATTGTGTGGGTAATTCCTCGGAGGATGTAGGGTAATCGCCTGAGCTGCGTATTGGTAACCTTCGATTTTCTCGATAGGATCAGATCAATCCTTCAGCACGTTTTATAGGAAATTTTTAGCGGTCGCAGAATCCCCCCGCTTGCCGAGAGACTCGAGACTCGGCACGCAATTCTGCGGCTCAGAAGAAGTGTGTCGCTGTGCGATCTTCCATGTTGCTGAAAGCGGTCGAACCTTTCGGATTCGGGCCGAGTCAAGGTCATCATCATTCCTCAACTCTCAATAAGAACGTCATCCACAGCCGCAATTTTTCATTCTTCTTCATCCTGATCGCCGCCCTCGCGGCAGTTGCTCTGACTGGTTGCTCCGCTGGAGTGACGATGATGCGGTCCGCAAGCGGAACTGATTCTTCTGGCTCGTTGCCGCACGAATCCACTTCTCCCTCTACTGCCATTGACTCGCCTGCAATTTCCTTGAAGGAGCCCGGCTCTCTGGTGAGAATTTCGAAGGCGCATCCGCTGGCCACTGGTCCGATATTGCCGGCGCATCCGGCATCGTCGGCTGCAGCCTTCATCCATCAGATCGGCGTGGTCACGCATCTCAGCTACACCGATACGCCCTACTACACAGACTTCCCACAGATCCTGAGCGCGCTGCAGACGCTGGGCGTACACCACATTCGCGATGGCTACTATCCGTGGCCTGCATCGTCGCCCATCGTTCAGGCACATCAGCAACTGGCCGCCGCCGGCATCACGACTGACTACGTAGTCCCTTACAACGTGACCACAACGCCTGCTGCCATCGAGCAGTTCGCCAATGAAGTGGGCGACATGGAATCGCTCGAAGCTCCCAACGAGTGCGACACAAGCGGCGGCTGCGGAACATCATGGATGGCGAACCTTGTTGCGTTTCTTCCTGCGGTGAATGCCGCCGCCAAGCAACTGAATGTTCCCATGGTGGGGCCCTCCTTCGCGCTGCAGGATTCCTATCTCACGGCCGGCAATCTTTCGGCCGAGATGACGGTCAACAATCTGCACACCTACTTCGGCGGCCGCCATCCGGGAATCGCCGGTTGGGGCGGCCTTGATCTGCAGGGCAACAGCTATGGCAGCTTCAGCTATTGGCTCGACATGGCGACGGCCGACGGTCCTGGCCTCGGCACTGAGATCACCGAAACCGGCTACATGGCCTATCCCACCACCAGCACGCCCTACACACTGCCTGAAAGCGTCGAGGCCTCCTACATACCTCGCACGCTCTTGCTGTCGTTCAAGAAAGGATTCAAAGAGACATTTCTCTACGAACTGCTCGACGAGCCCTCGTCGCCCGGATACGGCTTGCTTCGCTCCGATCTCAGCCCGAAACCGGCTTACACTGCGGTCCGGAATCTCATCGCAACTCTGTCGGATAACGGATCGAGCTTCACTCCAGGCTCACTGCCGTACACCATCTCCGGTGGCGACTCCAATCTGAACCAACTCCTCTTTGAAAAGAGTGACGGCTCTTTCTGGCTCGCTCTCTGGCTCGAGGAAAGTAGCTGGGACCCAGCGAATTGCGCGCCCATTGCGGTGACTCCCGAGAATATCGGCATCGAATTAACCGGCGCTTACCACACCACAAACGACTATCAATTCGATTCGAATGGCAATGTAGCGCGATTCAACCAGCCCATGAACGCAGGCTGGGCAAGTTTGACCGTCACCAATCAGATCTCGATCGTGGAGATTCATCACAACTAAACGCACGTTCGATCGTTCTATGACAACCTGCGCAGACAAAATGCAATCGGCAGGCCAATGATCGTCATGTGGATCAGAATGCCCTGCACCATGTTCTTGTATTGATACGGCCCCATGTAGTGATAGGCGCAAATGGGCAGCACGACGAGATTCATCACCAAATAAATCGCGATTCCGAAGAACAGTCCACAGACAAGCCAGTGTTCCTTCAGGAACGGGAGTTTGCGGCTTGAGATACAGTAGATCGCTGCCGACCCAAAAGCGATGCTGTAGTGCAGGACCACTCCGAGAATCCACGTGCCGGCTCCGCCGCGCAAAGCCTGCTTGCCCAGCAGGCCTCCGGCGATGAGCAGTGGATTCTTGGGTCCGAGTGTGATGAAGGCGGACGTGAGGTCAAACGTGCCCGCCAGCGCACCGCCAACAAGAATTGGGAGAAGCAGTCTCGTTCTTAAAGTGGAACCTGAAATTGCGACAGAATTCATCCGGCGGTCTCCGAGATCATCGCTCACTGAAGCTTGCTGAAAACAAATCCGTGAGCATTCGCCTTCGAATGGCATTGAAAGCATGTTGCTCCCGAGTCGTGTACTGCGTTCTGTGCCTGGTCGTTGCCCCAGAACTGTTCAAATCGCCATCCTCCTGTGTCCTTGTACAGGCTTGAATCTTTGATCATCACGTCCACGCGTTTGCGCTCGCCTTCTAAAATCACTCCGTTGTCCTTCCGTTGGGCTTCACGCAGCTCAAACACGATGATCGAGCCATCCGGAAAGTCGCCCGACGCGTACCCGTCGGCCGCCTTCTGATTTGCGAAGATATGGTGCATTCCCTCTTGCTTCATGAGCTGCGCATTGTCGCCAGGAAGAATAACTCCAGTCCCTACGAGCACCCAGCGTCGAAAGTTGTCGGGGAACTGCGCGGAATCAGCCGCGTGGACAATGCTCAACGGCATAACCACCAGACATGCGAACAATATCAACATGACTCTTTTCATTTGTTGCCCTCCATCCAGAGGAGAGTTTGTTCTATCCGCACGATTCGCAAAAGCAGATCTTGACCAGCCGGTGAAATGTTTTGACGAACCGCGCGATGGGAGAGTTCTACATCGAGCGCTCGTGGACGGTCTGCGGAATACTCAGCCTGTCCCGCCCGCAAAGGCTACGATATCTGCCAGCATGCGATCCGTGTGCGTATACGGCAGGCCGTGTGGCGCATTCTCGTAGACAATAAACTTGCTGCCGGCAATGAGTTCATGAGTCGGACGCCCCGTCAATTCCAGCTGCGCCGATTTGTCGTTATCACCTTGCAGGATCAGCGTAGGTGTCCGGATGGTTCGAAGTTCGGGGCGAAAGTCGGTTTCGTTGAAGACTTTGAAGAGATCCGAGAGCACCTTGATCGAGACGCGATCCAGGAACATGCGGCACCACCAGTCCAGAGTCTCCTTCGAGACGAAGTATTGGGGGAGGCCGAAAAAATCCGGCGCTGCCTCTGCCGCGATGCGCGGGAGATCATGCTTGAGCGACTCGCGAGCCTTCTCGATAGCCTCTCTGGGCTTGCCATCCGGATTGTCATCCGTCTTCATGCGGAACGGCGTTGTAGGCGCGATCAGGACAGCGTGCGCGACCCGCCGGCTGCGATGGCGCGTCAGATATCGAACCACTTCCGCCGCGCCCATGGAGTGGCCCACAAGAACGACGTTCTGCAAGTCGAGTCCATCAAGGATGGCGGCGATATCATCGGCGAGTGTGTCGAAATCATAGCCGCGGCAAGGATCGTCGGAACGCGCGTGCCCGCGCCGGTCGAATGCCACGCAACGCCAGCCCCGCTCGACAAGGTTGATTACCGGAACGTCCCACCAGTCTGAGCAGAGTCCCCAGGGCGCAACGAAGACGATCGGTCGGCCAGCGCCCCAATCACGAAAATGAAGGCGGGTTCCATCGAGGGCGTCGATCATCGTCGATCGCGCAGCGGCGCTGTGAGATCGTTCGGCTGCGGCGGGGAAGCCTCCGCCTGCAACAGCCAGCAATGCCGATTTCAGCACAGATCGTCTCAGCACCATCGACCTCCAGCAGGACGCAGTTTGTGCCGCGCACAGTCCTCGCCGAAAGCAAATCTTGACGAACCGGCGAAATTCTTTGACGAACTGTGTCGTTGGAGTTGTCAGAATGGGTTATTCATTAAGGCCTTTAACCGGTCTGCATACGTTCGTCCGGACTGCAGTTGCGTGCCGTCGCGCAGAGTGAGGAAGTATTCTCCGTGCGCACCCGATTGCACATCTTTGATGCGGTCGAGCTTGACGATGGTCGAGCGATGGATGCGCAGGAAGATCTCCGGATCGAGAGATTTTTCGAGAGTGTTCATCGTTACGTGCAGCAGATGAACGGACCGGCCGGCGTGCAATTCTACATAGTTCTCCGCGGCTCCGATCCAATCTACGTCTTCGGCATCGAGGAATACGGTTTTGCCGGCCGACCGTACGGCCAGCCGCTTTAAATAATTCCGAGGAGACGCGATCGTTTCGAGCAACCCGATAATCTGGCGGTTCGAATCCGCTACTGCATTCGCGCGGATGCGACCTTTGGCTCTGACTAACGCCTTCACAAACCGTTCCTCGATCACCGGCTTGAGCAGGTAATCGAGCGCATTGATCTCAAAAGCCTGAATGGCGTACTGATCGTGAGCGGTGACAAACACGACGGCCGGCATCGAGTCCGCGCCAATTGCCTGCACAACAGCGAATCCGTCCATCTCCGGCATCTGCACATCGAGAAACACCAGGTCAGGGCTGCACTCGCGGATCGCCGCCACCGCCTCGCGTCCGTCTCTCGCCTCGTGAATGGCCGCTATTTCTGGGTCTTTCGAGAGCAACGCCCGCAGGCCTTCGCGCGCCAGCGGTTCATCATCCACGATCAACGTTGTGAGATGCATAGGTTCTCATGCTTTCCGGATCAGAGTCGCGGAAGGGAAATTTTATGGTGACAGCGGCCCCGCCGTCTTTGCAATTTTCGATTTCCAACCCTGCCTCTTCGCCGTAGAGCTGCTGCAGCCGCGCACGGGTGTTGGCCAGGCCGATGCCCTGATCGTCGCGCGAATAGCCCGCCGAAAGCCCCGGCCCATCATCCTGCACGCAAAGCTCGACAACGCCGTTGACCTTTGCCGTGCGGATCACAATCCGGCCCGCGGATGAACTTCGTCCAATGCCATGGCGAATGGCATTTTCGACAATCGGCTGCAGGATCAGTTGTGGAACCGCTGCTTTCCGCGTCGCCGGATCGATCAGCATCTCCACGCGCAGCCGATCTGGGAAGCGCACCTGTTCAATGGCCAGATAAAGTTGCAAATACTCCAGTTCGCGGCGCAGGGAAACCTCCTGAGCATCAACGTCCTCCAACACACCCCGCAAAAGATCGCTCAGGTGACCGAGCATCTGCTCCGCAGCTTTGCTCTTCTGCTGCCGTACCAGCACCGTGATGGCATTCAGGGTGTTGAAGAGAAAATGCGGCTGCAGCTGCATCTTGAGCGCATTCAATTGAGCATTCATCAGTTGTGACTGCAATTCGGAGGCGCGTAGCTCAACCCTCAGCACCTCCTGCGAGCGTTCCCGATACCCGTGATAGTAAAGGACTCCCCATTGCAACCCGAGGACGATCCAGTAATTCACAATGCCGCCGTGGAATCCCCTGATCAGCGAGCGCACAAGAGTTTCGCCAAAGTTCTGCGTAGCCGACGGAAACAGATCCAGGCTTGAATACAAGGCGTCTTCCAACGCCAGCTCGAGAGCCGAGAACGCCGCGCTCAGCACGAGCTGGAGGGCGGTTCGCCGCACCCAATTGTGGCGTTCAAGAGGAAATCGCCGGCCGAGCCACAAGATGACTGGAGTGAGAAGCGCCCAGACGTAGACTCCCAGGAGCCATGCCACCAAATAACGCCACCAGGGAATTGGGTCATGCGACACAAGCCTCTGCGTCAAACCCTGGCTGAAGTAAAAAAGACCTAAGATCGTCCACAGAAAAAAGTACAGCGGATAATTTCGCAGATCGCGTTTGAACGAGTTCTCCATCGCGCAGTAGCTTATCTTACGCTACATTGGGTGCCTGAAGAGCTGGGCTGACTGCCGTAAAAACTTATTTCAACGATGCGGAGCCTCGCCGATCCTATCGCCCTCCGCGCGTATCAATGATTCTGAGGTTGCCGCTGCAATGCAGCAGACTCATCAGGTAGAGCAGTCCGTCGTAGTACCGCTGCTCGCCTGCGGGGACCGGCATCTTCCAGAGCGCATCGGCAAAGGCCTTCGCAGTCGGTCCATCGGGCGCGGCGAGGCTGCCGACCGCGGCCGTCGCCACCATCCCCGGTGAATGCCGTGTCGAGAGCGGCTTGCCGTCGAGCGTGTACCGGTCTACGAACGTATCGATTCCCTGCCTGTACAAAAACTTCTGCACCTTGTCGCTGAGCTGAGTCTCCTCTGCGTCCTTGTGCCACCAGGAGTAATCCACGCTCCAGTTGCTCACGCTGCGCCACGAATCGTAACTGAACGGCGTCGGCGTTCCGTCGCGGCCGAGCACAGGCGATCCGTCGAAGTTGCTTCGGTCCGGAGTCAGGCCTGTCTCAGGTCCGGCGACGCGATGAAAAAAATCGCGGCTTACGTCCGCGGCCTTCGCCCAGAAATCGCGATCCTCAGCCGGACCCCATCGAGACCACAGTTCGTAGAACGCGGGCAGATGATACGAAGCGTCCGTCACGCCATTCGGCCAGTTCGGCACAAACTTGATCATCGAATAGGTCTCGTCGACCATCGGTCCGATCGTCTCTTCGCGCGGACCGCGATTGAAGCGGTACACCGGAGGCGGCGTGCCGTTCTTCGCGGCTTCCTCCGCAAGATGGCGATTGTTCGGGCTGGGCCACGGATGATCCGGCGGAACAAAGGGCTGATCTTCGGGATGAATCCGGAATGGGCCGGTCCCCGTCAGCACCGGGTGATGACGCATGCCGCGCAGAATCTTGTCTGCCTCGGCCTGATAGTTATAGATGCCTTTGCCATTGCCCCAGCGATGCGCCGCAAAATAAAGCGCCATCGTGAAGTACTCTTCACCATCCGGCGCGGCGCCCGTTGAGCGCGGCGTGCCGTCTGTGTTCATCGACCACGCAAAGTATCCGACCGATGGGTTCTTCGGATCGGTGATCAGCATGTAGGTGTTGGCCCAGTTCCACAGCGCGTCGAACTCGCGCTTCTTGCCGAGTTCGACGGCGATCATCATGCCGTAGCTCATGCCTTCGGTGCGCGCATCGTTGTTCGCCCAGTCTGTCATGTACGCAAGCGGACCATTCTCATTCGCGCCAGTCTCGAAATAGATCCGCTCCTCCTGCCCGTCGCCATGAAACAGCTGTTGAAAGGCCTTCTCGATCTTGGCGCGGCTCTCGGCCGCAGTGTGTCCCTGCTCGGCAAACAGGTCACGATACTGATGTGTCTTATACGCACCGTCGCCATCGCCCGGCGCGCGCTTGATCTCGCCCTGCGGCGCATTCACGTGTGGCGCGGGCATAGCGAACGCAGGCAAAGTATGCGCTGTTTGCTCTGTGCTCCTCTTCGCCGTGAGCTGCGTGCTCCAACTTCCATCCTCCGTTCCCAGCGTAAAAGCGATCGCATCACCGGCAGCCGACACATTTCCTTTGCAGATCAGCTTGTAGCTCTGTCCCTGGTAATCGGTATTCACCCAGAAGCTCACTGCGTTGCCGGCGATCTTGCCTTCGTGAACTTCGGTGGGCGTGGTCGGAAAGCCTTCGACCGTGCCGGTAACGGCGTTCTCTGCAGCAGTCAGATGAAAAGTGAGCGCGACGGTGCCGTTGTCAAACTCGAAAGAGCCCTTCCAGATGCCATTGAGATTGTTGTTCTGGCCAGCGGCCATGGTTCCCATCAGCAGGAACCCACACGCCAGCGCAACTGCGATGCGCAGCCAGATCCTCATGCCCACCCTCCAGCTGAATTCGAGCAGATGTACCTAAAGACACGCTGTTCAAATGCTTTTTCCTAAGAAAAAACCTCTCCTGCACGCGTCCTGTCCTGGCACCGTGGCTCGATTCTGCTCTAAAGCACCCGAGTTTACCATATTGCAGGTTGCACATTTCAGCTTGTAAATCGATTCATCTCGATGTAATGCCATGTCATCTCTCGCTCAAGGCGTCGATTCTGGTAGCATCTCTCTTCGGAGATTGTTCAACATGGACACACTGAATGGCGCGGCTCTCGGGGCCCGTCGCAATGAAGATATCGCACTCGATCTGCTGAAATTTGTCGCTGCTACTGCGGGTGTTGGCCGCTCAGCTACTCCTTCTACCGGGTTTACCGGCACAGCCGGCGTCAAGCCCGAAGAGCACGTGAATCACTTGCTCGAGCTTTATGGCCGCTGCCTCAAAGCCGTGGAAGGCAAAGAGAAAGAGGCAGTGAAATAGCAGCCGCATCCGTGGTGCGCGTCGCCGTAGCCGGCGCCGGCGCGTTTGGACGCAACCATCTACGCGTGCTCCGCGAACTGGAGACGGAAGGTGCAGGCGCGGCTCTGGTCGCAGCCGTCGAACCAGACGCCAAGCGCGCGGAGGAAGCCAAGGCGCAGTACGGGATTCCTGTCTTTTCGCGCGTCGAGGAGCTGCTCGCTGCGGACCTGAAGCTCGACGCGGCCTGTGTGGCTGTGCCCACCGTGAAGCATCATGCCGTAGCTGCCGCGCTTCTCGAAGCCGGCCTCGATCTGCTGGTCGAAAAGCCGCTGGCTGCGAATCTTCGCGAAGCCGACTCGCTCATCCAGATCCAGGAAAAAAACGCGCGCATCCTGCAGCCTGGTCATCTCGAACGCTTCAATCCAGCCGTACTGGCCGTCGAGCCGCGGCTCAAGCGTCCCATGTTCTTTGAGGCGCATCGCCTCAGCGTCTTCACGCCTCGCTCTCTCGATGTCGACGTGGTTCTCGACCTCATGATCCATGATCTCGACATCGTGCTCACCTTCGCGCATTCGCCCGTGCGCGAGGTGCGCGCCGTCGGCCTGCCTATCCTCTCGCCCAAAGTCGACATTGCGAACGTACGCGTCGAGTTTGAATCAGGCTGCGTAGCCAACTTCACCGCATCACGCGTATCGACGGAACAGGTCCGCAAGTTGCGCTTCTTTGAGCCGCGCCAGTATGTCTCGATCGACTACGCCCGCCGCGACGTACTTGTGATTCGCATCGATGACGCGGGAGCTTCCGCACCCGCGGCCGAACTGGCTCAAGCCGCGGCCGAATTTCTCTCCACCGGCAAGCTGGATGGCGCGGTGATCCAGCGGCTGCTCGCATCGGGCAAGATCCCAGCCGATCTGCTGATGAAACTTGCTTCCGCAAAGAACGATCCAGACAAGTTAAAGATGATGGCAAAGAATCTCGTAGAAACATCCAACGGACCCGCGCCCGGGCTGAGCTTTGTGAAGCCGGAGATCACGCCTGGCGAGCCGCTGCGCTTCGAGATTCTCTCTTTCCTGGAATCCGTTCGCACGCGCAACGCACCACGCGTCACGGCAAGGCAAGGCCGCGCCGCCCTCGAACTCGCGCTGGAAATTCAGTCCACCATGGCGGCGCACGCGCAACGCGCGGGACTTAGCGACTTCTTCAACGCCGGCCAGTAAATCCCTCTCCTGTCACTTAAGTTGGAGTTACTACCCGATTTCCTGGTGCTAACATCCCCACCCAGGAGGCGAATGTGAGCCTGAGCGAGTTCCTGAACAAGCAATTTATCCGCGTTCTGCAATGGAATGAGGCTGAAGACGGCGTGCTTGCCTATCGTTATCCCATGCAGGATATGGAGATCGAGAACGGCGGCCAGCTCACTGTGCGCGAAACCCAGATGGCGGCCTTCATCAATGAGGGCTGCATTGCCGACGTCTTCGGTCCCGGCCTGCACACGCTCACTACGCGCAACCTGCCCATCCTCACCGACCTGATGAACTGGAGCAAGGACTTCGAGTCGCCCTTCAAGTCCGATGTCTACTTCTTCTCCACGCGCCTGCAGATCGACCAGAAGTGGGGCACGGCCACGCCCGTCACGATTCGCGATCAGGAGTTCGGCGCTGTCCGCCTGCGCGCCTACGGCAAGTACGCATACAAAGTCGCTGATCCGCGCACCTTCTTCAAACAGGTAAGCGGAACACGCGCCCAGTATTTCGTCGCCGATCTTGAGCCGCAGTTGCGCGCCATGATCGTAGAGCGCATGGCCGGCGTCTTCGCCGAGAGCCACATCACCTTCCTCGATATGGCCGCGAACCAGGCCGCGTTGGCGGCCAAAATCGCTGACGCATCGAAACCCGGCTTCGCTGCGCTTGGGCTTGAACTGAGCCAGTTCGTCGTTGAGAGCGTTTCGCTCCCCGACGAGTTGCAAAAGATCATGGACCAGCGCATCGGCATGAGCATGGCCGGCGATCTCGGCAAGCTTACACAGTTCGAAGCCGCTGAGTCGCTTGAAGAAGCCGCACAGAATACTGGAGGCAGCGCAGGCATGGGTGTCGGCTTGGGCGCAGGCGTTGCGATTGCGCAGAACCTCATGGGCCAGACTCGATTGTCCAATGTGGCCGCGCCCGCCGCGAGCGCGAAATTCTGCGCCGAGTGCGGCAAATTCTTGCCGCCCGGGGCAAAGTTCTGCCCCGAATGCGGGAAGCAGCAATGAACTGTCCCTCGTGCGGCGCGCCCATGCGGCTGGCGCATGGCAACGCCAGCCTTCGCTGCGATTACTGCAAGACTGTCGTCATTGTGCAGTCCGACGATCTCGGCGTTCAGTATCTGGAGCAAGTGCCGGATCTCGCGTGCCCTGTCTGCGCGATCCCGCTGTGGAACGCAACGCTCACCGGAGTAAAAATACGTGCCTGCGAGCGATGCCACGGACTGCTGGTTGCAATGGAGGCCCTGGAGGGCTTGATCGAACAACTGCGCGAGAAGTACGAAGAAGCAGAAATCCCGGTTGCCGCAGAGCCCGGAGATCTGAATCGCAGAACCGATTGCCCGAACTGCCACCAGCGCATGGACACACACTTTTACTACGGCGGAGGCAGCGCAGTGATCTCAGGCTGCGAACGCTGCTCGCTGAACTGGCTTGATGGCGGCGTACTGTTGCGCATCGTGCGCGCTCCGCGCAGCGCCGACGCTGAGACTTCACTTTAACGTTTTCGCCCACGTGCAACTCATCTCCGGCGCGACGCGGAATCAAGAATAAAACGATTTTCCTGGGATGATCCGGCTTGACAGCTTTGTTCACGCCGCCTTAGAGTTTGCCGGGAAGGGTGAACTGCGCAACGAGCTTTGCGCCGATCGCCCGCGAGAGCGACCTATGAAGACCATCAGATTGTCCTTGATCGTTATTGGAGTCTTGACCCTCAGCGCAGCATCTTCCGCATCAGCACAAAATACAGACAAGCCCGCCTATTTAAACCCGCAGTTTCCTCCCGAACAGCGCGCCGCCGATCTCGTACATCGAATGACGCTCGATGAAAAAGCCAGTCAACTCGTGAACCAGGCGCGCGCGATTCCGCGGTTGAATGTTCCCGCCTACGACTGGTGGAGCGAGTCGCTGCACGGCGTCGCTGTGAATGGGACAACCGAATTTCCTGAGCCGATTGGCCTCGGCGCCACCTTCGATCCTGGAGCTATTCATGAGATGGCTGTCGCGATCAGCATCGAAGGACGCATCAAGCATGCGCAGGACGTGCGCGCCGGTCATAGCAATATCTTTGAGGGTCTCGATTTCTGGGCGCCGAATATCAACATCTTTCGCGATCCGCGCTGGGGCCGCGGGCAGGAGACCTACGGCGAAGATCCGTTCCTCACTGCCCGCATGGGTGTCGCTTTCGTCACCGGCATGCAGGGCGATGATCCGCATTATTACCGCACCATCTCCACGCCTAAGCACTATGCCGTGCACTCGGGCCCCGAGCCCACACGCCATACGGCAGACGTGACGGTAAGCAAACACGACGAGCTCGACACGTATCTGCCCGCCTTTCGCGCCACCGTCACCGAGGCCAAGGCCGGTTCTGTGATGTGCGCGTATAACGACATCAACGGTGAACCCGCCTGCGCCAACCAGTTTCTGCTTGAAGATCAGCTTCGCGGCAAATGGAACTTCCAGGGTTACGTGGTCTCCGACTGTGGCGCAGTCGTCGACATCTATCAAAACCATCACTTCAAGCCGACGCAGCCTGAGGCTTCAGCCATCAGCCTCAAGCGCGGCATGGACAACGAGTGCGTCGACTTTACCTTCAAGGTGAAAGACAACCACGACTACAAGCCATATCTTGATGCAGTGAAGGAAGGCTACCTGCAGGAGAGCGATATCGATAAGGCGCTGGTGCGCCTGTTTACCGCGCGGATGAAACTCGGCATGTTCGATCCGCCGGAGATGGTGCCGTACTCGAAGATCGACGAGAGCGAGCTGAACAGCGCCGCTCATCGCGCGTTGGCGCTGAAGCTGGCGAACGAGTCCATGGTGCTTCTGAAGAACGATGGCGTGCTGCCGCTCAAAACAGGCGGCGTCAAGATCGCCGTGGTCGGCCCACTTGCTGAGCAGACGAAGGTTTTGCTCGGCAACTACAACGGCATTCCCACGCATACCGTCTCGATCCTCGAAGGCCTGCGGAGTGAATTCCGCGGTGCCAGCATTCAATACGTGCCCGGCACGCAGTTCCTCAGTCACGATGCGGATCCGGTTCCCGCATCGGCGCTCACTGTCGATGGCAAGCCCGGCATCCGCGTCAGCTACTCCAAGCTCGACATGACCAATATCAACAATCCTGAGAGTGGAAAGCCACTGGCGACGCGGACCGCATCGTCCTTGGACGCCGCCGAGCCTCTTCCGTCAGAAGCCGTGGGCGTCCATCCACTCTCGATTCAGTGGGACGGAATGATCACCGCCCCTGAAACCGGCGATTACAATCTCGGACTCAAGGCAGAAGGATTTTTCCGGGTGCGGCTGGATGGAAAGAATGTTACGTCATCCTACGGAGGCGATCCAAACGAGGCCAAGCTGGGCCGCGTGCACCTCGAGGCGGGCAAGCCCGCCGCGCTCCACGTCGATTACACACCGCCCGAGCAGAGCACACCGAAGGCCCGGCTGGTCTGGTCGAAGGTTGATCTCGCGCCTCAGCCGGCGGCGATCGATGCTGCCAAAAACGCAGACGTCGTGGTCGCAGTTGTCGGCATCACCAGCGAACTTGAAGGCGAGGAGATGCAGGTAAGTGTGCCGGGCTTTAAAGGCGGCGACCGCACCAGTCTCGATCTGCCCAAGCCCGAGCACGATCTGCTCGAAGCTCTTGCCGCCACCGGCAAGCCGCTCGTGGTCGTGCTCACCAACGGCAGTGCTCTCGCCGTGAACTGGGCCAACGAACACGCGAACGCGGTGCTCGACGCGTGGTATCCGGGTGAGGAAGGCGGCACCGCGGTCGCTCAGACGCTCTCTGGACACAACAATCCGGCAGGCCGCCTGCCCGTCACTTTCTATAAGAGCGTCGACCAGCTTCCGCCCTTCGACGATTACGCGATGAAAGGCCGCACCTATCGCTACTTCGAAGGTACGCCGCTCTATCCCTTCGGTTATGGCCTGAGTTATTCGAAGTTTTCTTACAGCGGCCTGACCTTGCCTGCCAGTGCAGTCAAAGCGGGCGATCCGCTCAGCGCGGAAGTTACCGTGACCAACACCAGCGACCGCGACGGCGATGAAGTGGCGCAGCTTTACTTGAGCTTTCCGCAACTTCCCGGTGCTCCGCTTCGTGCCTTGCGCGGCTTCAAGCGCGTCCATCTCGCGGCCGGAGCCTCACAGAAGGTCCGCTTCGAACTGCATCCGCGCGATATGAGCATGGTCACGGAAGCCGGTGAGCCTGTCGTGGCGGAGGGCGCATACACCATCTCCGTCGGCGGAGGGCAGCCCGGCACGAGTGCCCCGACCGTCTCGGGAAGCTTCAACGTGCAGGGGACGCTCACCCTACCCGAGTGAGTCTCGCCGGCTCACATGCATGCCAGCCACGCTTGCATGACGCGATCGCCTCGCGCAGCATCCAAGCGAATGGGCATGCACGCGAATACACCAACGCCAGAGCTTACGCTAGATCCGGAGGAATCCTCCAAGCTCGCCGGACTTCGTTACGTCACAGATGCGAAGCCCGGCATTACGCGCAAGCGCCGCGGCAAGAGCTTTCGCTACTTCGATCCAAGCGGCGCGCCGATCCAGGATGAAAAGATTCTTGCCCGCATCAAATCACTGGTGATTCCTCCGGCCTGGACCGACGTTTGGATTTGCTCTATCGCCCATGGCCATCTGCAGGCCACTGGTCGCGACGCAAAAGGCCGTAAACAGAGCCGATATCATCCGCGCTGGCGTGCCGTACGCGATGAAACCAAATACGAGCGCATGAAGCTTTTCGGCGAGATGCTGCCGGCGATCCGCGAGCGCGTGGAGCGCGATCTGGGACTGCCGGGGTTGCCGCGCGAGAAGGTCCTCGCCACCATCGTGCGCCTGCTCGAAACTACATTCATCCGCGTCGGCAATGAAGAGTATGCGCGCGAAAACCACTCCTACGGCTTGACTACCATGCGCAACCGGCACGTGGATGTGAACGGTTCAACCGTGCATTTCAAATTCAAAGGCAAGAGCGGCAAGCTGCACACGATCGACTTAAATGACAGGCGGCTGGCCAAGATCGTCAAGCGCTGCCTCGATCTCCCTGGCTACGAACTCTTCCAGTACGTCGACAACGAAGGCGCGTTGCACAGCATCGACGCCTCGGACGTGAATGAATATCTGCGCGGCATTACGAATCAGTTGTTCACGGCCAAAGACTTTCGCACCTGGGCCGGCACGGTGCTGGCCTGCTCCGTTCTGCGTGACTTCGAGACCTGCGAAACGCAGAGCCAGGCCAAGAAGAACGTGGTGCAGGCCATCGCTTCTGTAGCCGAACGGCTCGGCAACACACCGGCCGTTTGCAAGAAATGCTACGTGCACCCTGCCGTTGTCGAATGTTATCTCTGCGGAGCGATGCTCAAGACCTTTGAGAAACAAGTGAAGAAGGAGCTGTCAAAATCGCCGCACGGTCTGCGCCAGGAAGAGCTCGACCTGCTGCATCTCCTCGAGAACGCGATCCTCGAACCAGCGGCAGCAGCATAAATTGTACATGTCAGTTCGCCGGATTCGCTGCGCCCTCGTGCACAATCTCTTTCATCTTCAGATACACGGCGTTTGTCCATCCAAAGCCGATCACGTTTTCTTTGTAGCCGGCCTTCACCGCGACCTGCGCATTGCCTGAGACCACGTTGTACTTTTCGCGGATATTTCCCTCGTTGGCAAAGCCCATATCTACCGTGGCATCGAAGTGCTGCGCGATCCGCGCCGCGTCGGCGTGAAAGCCGAGGGCATCCAGGCCGGCGACCGCGATCCAGTTCGTCGGCGCCCATCCGTACGGCTCGTCCCACTGCAGTCCCGTATTCGTATTGCTCATCGAAAGGCCTCCCGGCCGCTCGAACAGGCTTAGCTTCGCCTCCATCTGGTTAGCCTCTTCGCGCGTCGCCACACCCGCCCAGAGCGGATAGAGCGACGTGACGTAAGCATAGTCAGAAGACTTCGCGTGAGTGAAATCGTAGTCGGCAAAGACGGCTTCCTTGGGCCGCCATAGATAGCGCTGCATCGCCTCCGCACGGGCATTGGCCCGCTTGTCCCAGCGCTGCGCATCAGCTGGTTTACCGAGGAGATGGGCAATATGCGCTAGGTCGCGCTCATAGCGGTAGAGCAAGCTGTTCAGGCACACCGGCGCATAGTGGTGCGTAGCACCCGAAAACGGGCCAAAGCGATCCGAAGTGTCGAAGCCCGACTCGCGCATCGCCCGATCGCCTTCGTAGAAATCGCGAGTCAATCGATAGCCGCCGTACCATGCGTGCTCACACACCACGCTTGCGTGCACGTCACAACTGGTTTGCTTCAACCGCGCTGCCTCGGCCGCGTCCGGATGTTCCGAGCCTTTGATCAGAAACGCGTTGCCGGCTGGCGTTGGATGCTCAACTAACGATCGAATCACATCGGGATAATACGTGTTCGCATCGGCCATCTCCGGCACCGGGCCCGAGCCGTAATCGTAGTAGCGCGCCAGGCCTGTCCTGCCCGCAAGATGTTCCGGACGCGTCCACGTGGTGTAGTCCTTCTCCGCAACCGTGTATGCATGATCGAGCCACGCGCTGGCCTGCGCACGCCCTGCAGGCGTAGCCGGAAAACTCGCGCGATTCTCATACACCGCTCGAATCATCGAGGTGAGAAAAGGCGGCTGCGATCGCGTGAGATAGTACGTGCGATTCGCGTTCAGCACCGAGCCATAGTGCTCGACTTCAAACAAAAAATTATCGACGATGTCTTTGGCTAGCGCTTCCCTGTGGTCGGCCTCTAGTCCCAGAAGAATAAAAAAACTATCCCAGCCGTACATCTCGTTGAAGCGCCCGCCGGGCACGACGTATGGGTTCGGCAGATAGAGCAGGCCCGGCGCGGATAACTCCTGCGGCATCACGTCGCCAAGCTTCTCGATGCGGCGTGGCAACGCAACCACCTTCACGTGGCACTTCTGCTCCACGGCAAGCACGTCAGGCGGCGCAGGCAACTCGGCGGGAAGATACAGCACCGGATTCGCATCCACCTTGATGTCGACCAGCGAATGGCAGTCGGTCATCGAGCGTGTCAGCGTATCCCACGCAGCGTGAATGTAGCGAAGAGTGAGCGCAGAATCGGGAGCGGCTGGCGCAGGGGCCTGCGCGTTGGCAGCCGCAAAAAAGAAAAGAAAACACCAGCGAGACAATTTCATGCGAGTTCCGGGGAAAGGCCGTGAATGCCTGGAGTGTATCGCATTCCACCTTGCCTCTTCGCGTGCGATGCCATCTCTGCCACGCGGGAACAGTTTGCTCCATCGCGGTGTCTACACAAGCAACGTGGTTCCAAACGGAATGAATCGAGGGCCATGATGCCGGTCCGCATACGGCTGCGCCGAGTGTCAGTACGCGTGCGCCCATCAAGCCTTCTCGTTCTGCATGGAACTCATTCCCGAGGAGGCCGACCATGTTTGAAGACTCTACCTTCGAATCTCTGGGCACCATCCGCACCCGCAGCGCGAAATGGATGATGGCAACCTTCACACTGAACGGAGCCGCCCTGCTCGCGCTCGTTCTCATCCCACTCTTCTACCCTGAAGCCCTGCCGAACATCACCGACATCATCCGAATGGAAGCACCCGCGCCGCCAGTGCAAGAGGTAAGGCCCATATCCGTGCCAGCGTCTTCTACGCAGGTTCGGCCCCAATTCACAGGCATCACCGTTCCCTCCGTCATACCCAAGATCACCACGTATGCCGATGGGCCAGAGCCCTCGGCGCCGTTCGACACAAGCACCTGGACGAGCGGGCAAAACCTCGGCGCAGCCAGCCCCGACAACCCGTTCAACAAACAAAATCAACCCGTCGTCGTGCAGCAAAAACCGCAGGGGCTAACGCGTCTCTCCTCGGGAGTCATGGAAGGGCGCATCATCCGGAAAGTCGTCCCTTCGTACTCGGCGCTCCAGCGAGCAATGCACATGGAGGGCACCGTCGTCTTGCAGGCCGTCATCTCCAAAACAGGCACCATCGAAAATCTTCGCGTGATCAGCGGGCCGGTGATGTTGCAACACTCCGCGCTCGATGCGGTGAAACAGTGGCGCTACCAGCCGTATCTGCTCAACGGCGAACCGGTCGAAGTAGAGACCACTGTCAACGTAGTGTTCAAGCTCAATTAGCAAACTACGGACGTAGCAACACTACGGACGGCGCATGCATCGAAACTGGCGCGCGAGTAGCTGCATCGGCGACAATGGTTTCCGCCATGAGACGCCTCTCGCGCCGCACATTTCTGATGACTTCTTCTGCCGCAACCTTCGCCACCGCGTCCGGATTCGCCAACCTCGCCTCCGCGCAATCCGACATGCAAAGTTCTTCCTCGTCACGCCGTACGCGCGTCCTCATCGGATCGGGCGCGTCCGATGGCATTCTCTTCTACGACTGGGACGCTGCCACCGGCACGCTGGCGCCTGCAGGCGTGGCCGCCAAAATTCCCAAAGTCGCATGGCTCGCCTTTTCGCACGGGCACGACTATGTCTATTCCGCTTCTGAGCTCGACAACTTCGAAGGTAAACCCACCGGTGAGGTGGCCAGCTTCCGTCTCACTGAAAACAAGCTCGAGCCGCTCTCGGCGCGCAACTCCGCGGGCGTGGGCACCTGCCACGTCGCCGTCGACCACACCGGAAAAATGCTGCTTGCGGCCGACTATGTGGGCGGCAGCGCGGCCAGCTTCAAGATCACCGACGGCAAGCTGAGCGAGCCCGTCTGGACCGAGCACTACACCTTTCACGGCCCCAACACCGATCGCCAGAATACCGCGCACGCGCATTTCGCCTCATTCTCGCCCGACAATCGCTTCGCCTACATCAATGACCTTGGCGGCGATTGCATTCATATTTACAAGCCCGAGCTTGCGACCGCGGCTATGAAGCCTGCCGGTACCTATCGCGGTGCGCCGGGTTCGGGCGCGCGCACGCTGCACTTTCATCCCAACGGGCACACGGCCTATTGCATGAATGAACTTGCCTCTACCGTCGATGTGCTCGAGTGGCACAAGGCTGATGGCAGTCTGACACTGGTTTCGCGGATCAACCTGCTGCCCGATGACTATCACGGCCCCACGCGCGGCTGCGATACCGTCATCACGCGGAATGGCCGGTTCGTCTATTTCGCCAACCGCGATAACAACTTTCTCTACACCTTCAGCGCCGATCCGAAGACCGGCTCTCTCACGGCCGTTACGCGATCTAACTGTGGCGGCAAAACGCCGCGCAACTTTGTGCTCGATCCCACTGAGCGCTGGATGCTGGTCGCCAACCAGGACTCCAATCTGCTGAGCGTCTTCGCGCGCGATCCTGAAACAGGAAAGCTCGCCGAAGTGGGCAAAAGCGTCGCGGCCGAGACGCCGATGCGCATCCTGTTCACCTGAGACTCTGTATGTGGAAGGTTCTTTAGCACATTTGAGTGATCCACATCACAGCCTGGCCACGTTACACTCAGCAAAAATAAGAATGAGGGCGGAGGTAGGCGTGTGTCTGCGCCGCTCTATTTCCCAATGGGGTCGCAAGCTTGGCTTCGATAGATGGGCATTCGTCCGGGTCGGAAACTCCCCGCGTCCTCCTCGCCGAGGACGACAGGGCCACGCGTCTGATTCTTCAGTGCTGGCTGCAGGAGAACGGATTCGACTTTGTGGTCGCCACCAACGGCGATGAAGCGTGGAAGATTCTCGTGCAGAAGCACCCGCCGCAGCTGGTGCTCGTCGATTGGAGCATGCCGGGAATCGACGGCATCGAACTGTGCCGCAGATTGCGCGCCGCCGAGCGGGATTATTATCCCTACGTCGTGATGATCACCGCGAAAGACAACAAGCAGGACATCGCGCACGCGCTCGAATCGGGTGCGGACGATTACCTCGTCAAGCCCTTTAGCAAAGCCGATCTGAGCGCGCGTCTCGGCGTGGCTAACCGCATCTTTAAGCTGCAGGCAGGCCTGATCCGTGCCCGCGAAGAGCTGCGCATCCAGGCGACCCGCGATTCTCTTACTGGCATTCTCAATCGTGGAACGCTTCTCGATCTCTTTGCGCGCGAGCTCAACCGCGCCAGGCGCTCCCGCACCTCAACAGGATTTCTCCTGCTCGATCTCGATAATTTCAAGAGCATCAATGACACCCATGGGCATCTGGCCGGCGATCAGGTCTTGCAGGAGGCTGCGCGGCGGATCACGCAGAGCGTACGCTCCTATGATCTGGTCGGCCGCTATGGAGGCGAGGAGTTTTGTATCGTGCTCCCCGATTGCCCAGAGAGCCAGTTGCGCGAGCGTGCGGAGGCGATCCGTCTCGCCGTAGCACAGGAGCTGATTGTGGCAGGCTGCGGTGCGATTCCGATCACCACGAGTATTGGCGCTATCTCCGCCACCGGAGAGGCCGGCTCCATCTCGGAGATCATTGCTATCGCCGATGTGGCTCTCTATAAGGCGAAGAGCGGCGGCAAGAACTGTACGGTCGTGTATCAGAGCAGTGGGTCGGGCCTTCTCGGCTCGTTTGAGTCCACAGCCGCAAAGCCCAATCCGCTCAGAGGGATTGCTTAGAAAATGCGCTCTAGATGCCAGCGAGCGCCGGGGTGCGCATGCCTGCATTCGACGGCGCTTCGCGCTGGTTTTCTTCCGCCGTCTCCACCGGAACATGCGCCAATTCCCAGGCCGAGCGGTCCTTGAGCAGCCGCGAGACCAATGCGGTGTGCATGGCGTGTCCGGCGCGCTCAGCCACCACATGACCTTCGATGCGGCGTCCGGCGAGCGCCAGATCGCCGATGAGATCAAGCACCTTGTGTCGGACATACTCATCGGTAAAACGCAACGGCCCGTTGATCGGTCCCTTCGCTCCTAGAATGATCGCGTTCTCCGGGCTTGCTCCGCGGATCAGGCCCATATCGCGCAGCTTTTGCTCGTCGGCTTTGTACCCGAAGGTGCGGGCCGGCGCAATCATCGAGCCATACATCTCCGCGGCAAGGTCGACGCAGGTCTTCTGCTTGCCGATCGGCGCGGGAAAGTCGATTGCGTACGTAATGCGATAACCGGAGCCTGGATACACGCCGATGAACTTGTCGCCTTCGCGCACCTCAACGTCACGCAGCACGCGGATTGTCTCGCGCCGCCGGCGCTGCGTGCGAATGCCCACTCCCTGAAACGCCTCTACGTAAGGCAGCGCACTCCCGTCCAGGATCGGCAGCTCCAGGTTGTCGATCTCGACGATCACATTATCGACGCCCATTCCGATAAAGGCGGAAAGCAGATGCTCCGTCGTAGAGATGAGCACGCCTTGGCGCATCAAGCTCGTGGCGTAGCTGACCTTGGCCACGTTGCGGCCGTTGGCGGGGATTTCGAAATTATCCAGATCGGTGCGGCGAAAGACGATGCCCGAACCAGCCGGAGCAGGCAGCAGTCGCATCGTCACCGGAGCACCCGAATGCAACCCAACTCCACTGAATTCAAGCGGTTCTGCGATCGTCTGTTCCAGATGAGCGGGTTTCGACAAATGCCTTCTCCGGACCTCGCATTCAGGCCGCACGGTTAGATTAGACCGGAATGTGGAAATCCGTCCTGTGGTATTTTTGCCACACCGTGGACAAACAAGTTCCCGAATTCCAGGCACTTGGGGACGAGCCGGGCAACCAATGCTCGTTCGGACGATTAACTCTTTCCACAACAACGCGAAACAGCCTACCGGCCATCCCAGCACGAAGAGGTAACTGTGCTGGCAACCATCGCCTGGATTTCGATCATTCTCGCTTTTATCTGCGCAGCCTGGATCGCCCTGGATATCGCCCGCCATCCGCAATCCATGACCGTTATGAATGTCGTTTGGCCGGTCTCAGGCCTTTACTTCAGCGTCATCGCCCTCTGGGCCTACTACCGGGTCGGACGAGCCAAGAGCAAAGAAGCGATGCTGGCGCGCGAGAATGGCCAGAACGATGCTCGGCGCAAGCCCACCGCCTGGCAAATCGCTATAGGCACCAGCCACTGCGCGGCCGGCTGCATGCTGGCCGACGTGTTCTGCGAGTTCGCCATCGCCGCTGCCGGTCTCACTCTATTTGGCTCCGTTCTCTGGGCCGAATACGTAATCGACTTCGCCGCAGCCTGGGCCCTCGGTATCGTCTTTCAATATTTCGCGATTCAGCCAATGCGCCACCTGCCCTTTGGTGAGGGGTTGACCGCAGCCATAAAAGCCGACACGCTCTCGATTCTCGCCTTCCAGATCGGCATGTATACCTGGATGGCCCTCACCTTTTTCCTGCTCTTTTCTCATCCGCATCTCGACCCCTTCGATCCGCGTTACTGGCTCATGATGCAGATCGCCATGATCTGCGGCTTTGCGACCTCCTATCCGGTCAACCGCTGGCTGATCCGGGTCGGACTGAAAGAAGTTATGTAGACTCGCCAAATCGTACAATCAAAACACGCGTGTCTATGGCCGCTTCATCTCCATCTCCGCTTCCGATGCGTGCGCTTTTGGCTGGCGCGCACAAAAAGCAGCCTGCGCTTATTGATCTGGCTCGCCGCCTGGTACTTGCCGAATCGCCCTCCGACAATAAAGCTGCCGTGGATGCCTGCATGAAGTTGGTGGCCGATCACGCCAAGACGCTGGGCGCTCGGATCAAGTTTCACCGCCAACCTGCATGCGGCAACATTCTGGAGGCTCGCTTCGGACGGGCCAGCAGATCCAGCAACGCCAAGCCGGCTCTTCTTCTCGGTCATCTTGATACTGTCTGGCCCGTCGGCACGTTAAAGACGATGCCTTGCACGATCAGCAAAGGCCGGCTCTGGGGGCCCGGCACGCTGGATATGAAGGCAGGCGTCGCCATGGCCCTGACCGCCATTGAGATGCTCGCCGAAGCCAGTGCGTTGAACCGCGAGATTGTGCTGCTGCTCAACAGCGATGAAGAAGTGGGCAGCCATGTCTCGCGTCCGATCACCGAGAACATTGCTTCGGGCTGTGAGGCTGTCTACGTTCTTGAGCCGGCTCAGGGTCTGGCCTACAAAACGGCGCGCAAAGGCACGGGAGACTGGCGCATCGAAATCGGGGGCATTGCCGCTCATGCCGGCGTGGACTTCGAGAAAGGCGCAAGCGCCCTCCGCGAGTTGGCCCGCGTGATTGAAACAGTGAGCGGCTGGACCAACCTCGACCGTGGCCTCACCGTAAGCGTCGGTGTCGCCGGTGGAGGGTCCAAAACAAATGTGATCCCCGCCGAAGCCTGGGCGGAGGTCGATGTCCGGATTGCCCGCAAGGCCGACGGCCCGCGCATCGAACGCCAGTTCGCTCGCCTCAAGGCCTTCGACAAACGCTGCACGCTGACCGTGACCGGAGGCATTAATCGTCCGCCGATGGAGCGCACGCGCGCCACAGTGAAGCTGCTGCAACGCGCCGAGACTCTCGCCCGCGAGATCGGCCTCGATCTCAACGAAGCCGCCACCGGCGGAGCTTCAGACGGTAACTTCACTTCGGCCTTGGGTATTCCCACGCTCGACGGCATGGGTGCCGTCGGCGAAGGGGCTCATGCGCATCACGAGTCGGTACTCATCGAGCATCTCGCGCCACGCACCGCCCTGCTTGCTGGCATGTTAACCGGATGAGGTAAGTGCGCCTGATAGACTTCCGGGAAGAGTTCAGTTGGAGTTTTCCCAAGCGATGAAACGCTTTGCCTTCTTCCTATCCTTGGCTGCATCAGCCGCTGTAGCAACCGCTCAAACGGCGCCCAAAGCCGCTCCCAAGACCGCGACGCCCACGCCGGCGAAGACGTCTGCCAGCGCGCATCCTGCGGCATCGACCGCCGCGGCCTCACTTTTGCCCGCAGGCATACCCCGCTCACCGCATGGTCCGATGAAGACGGCCTTTTCCCTTCGCTATGAGGATCTCAAAGTGGGCACCGGAGCGCTGGCCGAGCCCAATAAAATCTACAAGGTCTTCTATACCGGTTATCTGGGAGCGAACGGCCGCCCCGACGATGGGCACAAGTTCGACTCATCGGATGATCACCGCCGTCCAGAGCTCGACAAGGACGGAAAGCCCGTCATGGGCGAGGATGGCAAGCCGAAGCTCGGCGCCCCGGAGCCGCTCGAATTCCCGCAGGGCTTCGGCCGCCTGATTCCCGGCTTCGATCAGGGCTTTGATGGCATGCATATCGGCGGCAAGCGGCGGCTGTTCATCCCCTGGCAGCTTGCTTACGGCGATCGCGGACGGCCGGGCCCCGATCCCGCTCACCCCGTCATTCCGCCCAAAGCCGACCTGATCTTTGATATCGAACTGGTCGACGTCCAGGATCTGCCTGCGCCCCAGGCACGTCCAGGCATGAGCGTTCACCAGATGCCCGGCACACCACCACCGGCGCATCCTCAGACGGCGCCAGCTCCTCCGCAGCCGGGAACCGCGGCTCCGGGCAGCGCAGCACCATCGGCCGCACCCGCAACTCCGGGCACGACGCCTGCCCAACCGGCCACGCCACCACAATCAACGACGCCGGCGACACCACCGCCGACCTCCACGCAACCCCAGCCGAAGTAAATCAAACCTTCCGTGCTCCATCCTTTTCGCGCGTTATGCGAAAAGGGTGGGGAAGCACGAATCGCGCGAATAAGAAGGATGTGAGCACCCCATCCTCGCGGCATCTTCTTTGTCGCGAGGGTGGGACTGCACGACGATCAAGCGCAAAATTGAATCTCAGCCTACATTCGCCGGCAGCTCCGGCGTCGCCGCCAGCAGGTGACGCGTGTACTCTTCGCGCGGACTGGCGCAAAGCGCCTCGGCTTCGCCCACTTCCACCAGCCGTCCCCGCTCCATCACCGCGATGCGCGCGGAAAGATATCGCACCAGCGGCATGGAGTGCGAGATGAACAGATAGGTGAGCCCGTGTTCGCGCTGCAGCCCGCGCAACAGATTCACAATCTGCGCGGCCACGCTCACATCGAGCGCCGAGACCGGCTCATCGAGAATCAGCAGGCGCGGCCGTAATGCCAGCGCGCGGGCGATGTTGATTCGCTGGCGCTGCCCTCCGGAAAACTCGTGCGGATGCCGCAACAAAGCCGATTCGTCCAGCCCCACCGCGCCGAGCAACTCGATGACCTCTGTCCGCAGCGCTGTGCGATTTGTCGCGAATCCGGCCTCACGGCCCAACTCGCGTCGGTGGATGAGAAACGGCTCCGACACAATCTCGAACACATTCATCCGCGGATTGAGCGCCGCATACGGATCCTGAAAGACCGGCTGCATCTGCCGCCGCAACTGGCGCATCTCCTGCGCCGTTGCGCGGCCCAAGTCGATCCCGTCCACCACAATCGTCCCGCTGCTTGCGCTCACCAGGCCCAGAATCATGCGCGCCAGCGTGGTTTTGCCGGAACCCGATTCGCCGACCAGCCCCAACGTCTCGCCAGCCTCGATCGTGAGCGAAACATCCTCGACCACGGCCTGCCACTCTGTGCGCAGCCCTGCGCGCCGCAGATAGCGTTTCGAAACCGCGTTCACCTCGACCAACGGCATACTCGGATGCTATCGCAAGCGCGGCGGTCCGGAGGGAATCAGAAATATTCCCAACGTTTCACGATGATTTCTCATCAGAATCTGGCAAACTTTTACACGAATAGCCGACAAGCGACACTATCGAACGGAGGCGAACGTGGCTAAGTTCCGGATTCTCTCTCTCGACGGAGGGGGTACGTGGGCCCTGATTGAAGTCATGGCCCTGATCGATCTGTATGGCGGCAACACAACCGGGCACGAGGTGCTGCAACAATTTGACCTAGCCGCGGCGAACTCGGGCGGCAGCATCGTTCTTGGCTGCCTGGTCGAGAACATGACGCTCAATGGCATCCTCGACTTCTTCTTGAGCCTCGAAAAACGCAAAAGCATGTTCGTGGAGAAGCTCCACCTGCCCGACACGCCCAAATACAAAACCGCTGAAAAGCTCCCTGGCTTGCAGGCCGCCCTGCCCGCGCGCGGAAGCTTGCCTCTGCCGCAGGCCGCAGCCGACATTCTCTCGCGCAGCACAGGGCTCCCGATTCACCTGCTCATCATCGGCTTTGACTACGACGGCAACTGCGGCCGCTTCTTCCGCTCCGCTCCCGCGAACGGCGCGGCGTTGGGCAATGGCGATCCCGCTCCGGTGAAAGTGATTGAAGCCATTCACGCCTCCACCAATGCTCCCGTGCTGTTCTTCGATGAGCCGGCGCAATTTCCCAGCGAACCGGACAAGCGTTATTGGGACGGCGGCATCACCGGCTGCAACAACCCCGTGCTTGTAGGCGTAGCTGAGGCCATCGTCCTGGGCCAGAAACCCGACTCCATCGTGGCGCTCTCCTTGGGCACAGGCTCCGTGCGTATGCCTTCGCAGCCTGCCGGCGCTGCACCGGCCGTCTTCTACACACAACGCAAACACGCCGGTCTGCTGCCCGATTTTCAAAAACTCGCCGGCGCCATTCTCGACGACCCGCCGGATACGGCAAGTTTTCTGGCGCATCTGTTCACCGGCGGCGCACCTGGACTGCCTGCTCCCGTCGATAGCCGCATCGTGCGTATGAGTCCGATGATTGCGCCGGTCCGCGATGGCGCGGGCAACTGGGCTCTGCCTCCGGGACTCGATGAGGCCGGCTTCCACGCCATCGCGAATCTCGATATGGATGCAGTCGCGCAGGAGGACGCAGATGCCGTCCACAACCTGGCACAGATCTGGCTGCAGGACAGGGTGCGCAACTGTCCGATTCGGATGGATGGCCAGCTCACCCGCGAGATCGGCCACGATTCCTATAGCGAGGCCAAAAAGGCCTGGCAGATGCTGGCCTGACTAAGCGATACGGCACTTGCGCCTGCTCAATCCAGCTTCGGATGCTTCGTATGAAACTTCGTCGCCTGTTGATACGCGCCCGCGAAGGCAACCAGTTTCGCCTCCTGATAGTGACCGGCGAGAAACGTCAGCGAGACCGGCGTGCCCGGACCACCGATATCGTCGTGATCGCCATCGTCAACCTCGGGCGGAGCAGGCGCATCCGGCCCGCGGAAACCGTTGGGCAAAATCAGCGCCGGATGGCCGGTAAGATTCGTCACCACGAGTTGAAGGCCGGTGGTGGGCGTCACGATCACGTCCACTTGCTCAAAGAGCGCCGTCATCCGCTGCACCGCCAGCGTCCGCGCCCGGTTCGCCTGGATATACTCGACTGCCGGATAGAACCGGGCAATGCGAAAATCATTTGGCCAGTCCTCCAGCCCTTGCTCAGTGAGCAGTTTGTCTCGTCCCGAGCGGGTCAGGTCATCAAAGGCCGCCGCAGCCTCTGCCGTCAACAGGGGAGTCATCGCGCCATAGTGCAACCCCTTCGGCAGCTCCACCGGAATCAGGTTCACGCCCATGCCGCGCAGCTTGTCCAGCGCGGCCAACTCATAGCGCTGGTCATAGACGCGCCGCAGGCGGTCTATCTGCGCCTGCGCGTTGCGCTCTTCGCGTTTCTTTTTCTCCTCGGCAGACTCGCCCGCCTTCGGCTCTTCTGGTTTCAGCGCCTCCGGCGGATCGAACTCGCTCTTGAGATAGCCGATGCGCAGCTTGCGCCAGTCAACATTCACGGCGTCATAATGAATGGCAGCCGCTGAAAGATCCTTTCCGTCTGGCCCACTGATCGCTTCGAGAACCAGGGAGCAATCTCCTACTGAGCGGCAGATCGGTCCGAGCTTATCCATCGTCCAGCTCAGCGCCATCGCCCCGGTGCGCGGCACCAGCCCAAAGGTAGGCCGCAGACCGGTGCAGCCGCAGCGCGTTGAAGGCGAGGAGATCGAGCCGAGCGTCTCCGAGCCGATCGCGAAGGCCACGCATCCGGCGGCCACTGCGCTCGCCGATCCAGCCGACGAGCCGCTTGAACCCTGCTTCGGATTCCACGGATTCCGTGTCCGCCCGCCGAACCATTTATCGCCCATTGCCAGCGCACCCAGAGTGAGCTTGGCCACCAGCACCGCACCGGCCTCATCGAGCCGCTGCACCACCGTCGCATCTTCATCGAAGGTCTGCTTCTCAAACCCGCCCGCGCCCCACGTCGTCGGGTAGCCTTTAACTGCGAGCAGATCTTTCGCGCCCCACGGAATCCCATGCAGCGGTCCGCGATACTTTCCCGCCGCAATCTCCTCGTCCGCCTTCTTCGCCTGAGCGATAGCGCGGTCTTCAAGCAGTGTGATCGCAAAATAGAGCTTCGCGTTGTAGCGCTTGAGCCGGTCGAGATACATCTGGGTGAGAGCGAGGGAAGTAATGGTACGAGTTCTAAGGGCGAGACCCAACTCCGGCAGTGCGCAGAACGCTAGTTCCTCGATCGAATTGAATCGCGGAACACTCGCGGTTCCACCACTGGAAACGATACTTCCATGCACGAACTCTTTATCGCCGATAGACTTCGCTGGTGGCAGCGGATGAAACACATACGCCGGCGGGACTGAATTCGGCAGGTCGAGCTTGCGGATGGCATCGTACCCGCTGCGCTGCTCGTTCAACCCATCGAGCATCATCTGCTTCTGCTCAGCCGTAAACGGACCGATGCCCGCCAGCGCCGCCGCCTGATCGATCATCTCCGGCGTAATCTTTGGTGGCTTGTTCGCATCAGTGGAAGGAGCAGCCTCCTGCGCTTGCGCAGCCAGCGTGTACAGAATGCCGGGCAACAACGACGATGCGATTCCGGCATGGGTGCAGGCGTTCAAAAAGGCACGCCGGTCGAGTGTCATGCGCGAAGTCCCCCAACTTCAAAAGGAATAGCCTTGCGCAAACTATAGCCGATGGGCGCCGCACTCGAAAATGCGCAAGCCCGCCAGACGTTAGAACCGGCATAGCGGCCCCGTCGGCATACGGCAGCGCTTTCCCAAAGATTTCTACAGAAACCGTATTGACATATTCCCATATAGGAATGTAATGTTCTCTCCATGGCGCGGGCCTCTACCACCTCCGACGTCTTCAATGCCGTAGCGGAACCGCGAAGGCGGCAGATTTTGAGCTATCTTGTGATCGGCGAGCGGCAGGTGAGCGAGATCGTCACCGCCATTGGTCTCGACCAGCCGTCCGTCTCCAAACACCTGGGCGTTCTGCGTGAAGTGGGCCTGGTGCGTGTACGCCGTAATGGCCGCCACCGGCTCTACCGCACCAACGCCGCCGCCATCCGCCCACTGCACGAGTGGGCCGCGACCTTCGAGAAGTACTGGCAACATCAGCTGACGCGCGTAAAAGAACGCGCCGAGGCACAGATGAGCCGCACTACGGAATCCGATCCCAACGCCGCAAAGGAGTAATCATGACGATGACCTCGACCCTTCCCGACATTGAAAGCCTCTCGCTCCTCATCAACCAGGAGATCCGCGTGCGCGCCTCGATTGATGTCACCTTCGCGGCGCTTCTCGAACAGCTGGGCCCCGGCAGCGAAATGCCGGACGGCAGGCCGATGCCGCTCAAGATCGAGCCCTGGCCCGGTGGCCGCTGGTTCCGTGATCTTGGCGACAACAACGGACACTTCTGGGCCCATGTGCAGGCCATCAAGCGCCCCACCCTGCTTGAGTTTTGCGGACCGCTGATGATGTCGCATCCTGTCGCCAATAATGTGCAGTATCGGCTCAGCGAAGAGGATGGCGAGACCATCATTCGTTTCCGCCACTCCGGCTTCGGTCTCGTTCAGGAAGACCACAAGAAGGGCGTCTCTGGTGGATGGGCCTACATCCACGAGCAGGTCCGCAAGCGCGCCGAAGGCTCACGCTGATCGCTCTGCCACCGCACTCATCCGCTTTCCACGAGAAGGAGTATCGCCATGTTGATGACTCAATCTTCTACTTCCATCGCTGACTCGCTGCTGGCCGAGTTTGAGGCGCAGGCCTCCGTCACGCGCAGATTTCTGGAGCGGCTGCCCGAAGACAAACTCACCTGGAAGCCGCACGAAAAGTCTCTAACAGCCGGCCAGCTCGCCTTCCATCTCGCCACCATACCCGGCGGCGTGGTGCGCTTTGTCTGCAACAATCCGGCGCAGGCTCCTGGCTTCCAATTTCCCCAACCCGCAAGCCTGCAGGAAGTCCTGGATCAATTCAACGAGAGCATCGTGACGGTGCGGAAGCTTTTGCCGGCATTTGAAGACGGCGCCATGACGGAGACCTGGCGATTGGTTGCCGGCGACCGCGAACTCATGGCTGTGCCGCGCGTAGCCTTTCTTCGCGACATCATGCTCAACCACTGGTATCAACATCGCGGTCAGTTCAGTGTGTATCTGCGCCTGCTGAACGTGCCGGTGCCGGCAAGCTGGGGTCCCAGCGCCGACGAGTTGCCGCCGTTTCTGCAAACTGCGTAGCCGGGTCTGTTTTGCCGCCTTGCTTAACAAATGTGGAAGGAGCAGTGGCCTTCAGGCCACTGAATTCAAATTCCAGGACGACACGCCTTCAGGCCCGGGCTTCAGCATCGAGGAATTCGGCCGGAGGATGGGGAAGCCTCATCGGCTTCCCGCCTCCTGCACCATCGCCTCGGCGCGCCGCATCGAATCCAGCCGGCTCTGCTTCGCCGCGTCCATATCTGCAGGCCGCAGTGGATTGTTCTGCATGTGCTTTGCATACTGCTCCACGCGCTCGGCAAAATCCGCACCGTCGGCAGTCACGGCCGCCCGCGCCTGGGGCAGCACTTCGTGAAAATGCGCAATCTCTTCTACGGCGCGTTCGGGATGATAGCCGAGCCGGTCGCCGGTCTGCGTCGCATCGATCAGCGCATCGGGCGGCGCTGACACCGGCGATGTCTGCTGCAGCGCATCATAGGCCGCGCGCAGCCGCGTCATCGAGCCGGCAAACCCATCGAGCTCGCTACGCCGCGCCGTCAGCCCCGCCGCGCGCCTTACCTCGACAACAACTTTGCTGCTCACACTGCTGCGCGCTACCGGAATCACCGTCGTCAGCGTGTTGCCTTTGAAAGCCCAGCCATCCTTGCCGTCGAGTCCTGCTCGTTTCATCGGCGCGCCGTTCACCATCACTGACGCTGGAGGCCAGTCGGCCGGAAGGCGCAGCTCATACGCGCGCATCTTCAGCATGCCGGGATAGCTGCCCTCTACTGGCCCGATCTCTACGCGCAGCGTGTCGCCCGTTTGCTTCGCCACGATTGGTGTACGCGCAAAGACCCCGCGCTGGTATTCGACCGAAACGCCCGAGTCCTCATAGATCGAGTATTGCGAGCTCTCGCCCGGTATGAGCGGCCACACATTCACGATCAACGGATCGACCAGCCTCTCGCCCATGTACAGCATCGGCGGCTGCATCGGCACAATTGCGCCCGCCTTCAGATACACCGGAATCTGGTCGATGGAAAAACTGCGATCCACTTGCGCCGGCCCATCGAGACGCTTGCCCGTGGGCCACTCGATCCAGTGCCCGTCGGGCAGCCAGATCTTTTCGCTCGCCAGGCCGCTCGTCTTATCAACGGGAGTCGCCACAGGCGCAGCAAGCATCGCATCTCCGAAGAGATACTCGTTCTTCGCATCGTAGGTCTGCGCCTCATCGGGCCAGTCATAGTAGAGCGGCCGGAAAAAGGCCACGCCTGTGTCATACGTCCGCCGTGCTTCGGTGTAGATGTACGGCTGCAGCGCATAGCGAAGCTGAAACGCCGAGCGCAGAATCGCGGAGTACGGTTCGGGATACGCCCAGATCCTCCGCTCCGAATCGGGATTCTTCGTCGTGTGCGTGCGCAGGATTGGGCTGAACGCGCCGAACTGCACCCAGCGCGTGTACAGCTCCGGATCGACTGCGCCGGGCATGTGTCCGCCGATGTCATGGCTCCAGTAGGCGTAACCCACGTTCGCGGCCGTCGCCGTAAACCACGGCTGAAAGGCCAGCGAATCCCACACCGAGATCGTGTCGCCCGAAAAGCCGATCTGGTAGCGATGATTGCCCAGCCCGCCCCAGCGATGAAAGAGCAGCGGCCGCTTGCCCTCACGCTGCTGATCGGTGAAGTGGATGTAATTCAGCCACCAGGTATTGTTGACGCCTGGCAATTTGGTGTTGGGCTCCTGCTGCCAGTCGAGCCACCAGAAGTTGATGCCCTGCTTCTCCAGCGGATGAAGCACCAGATCGAAGTAGCTCGTAGCCCAGCGCTTGTCGGTAGGATCGAAGGGCACATACTTTTTCGTCGCCGGATCGATGCCCATCGCGCGCGCCATCGCCGGATAGGCCGCTTCCCACGGCTGAATGCCGGAGGCAGGATGCAGATTCAGCGTGGCCTTCAGTCCCTCACTATGCACCTTCGCGAGAAAGTCCTGCGGATCGGGAAAGAGCAGCTTGTTCCAGGAGTAGCCCGTCCAGCCAAGCCTTTCTCCTGACTGGTCGGCCGCACCCATCGCCTTCAGTTGCAGGTCATTTGTGTGCCAGTCCATATCGATCACCAGCACATCGAGCGGCGTATCGTTCTCGCGAAAGCCGCGTACCAGTTCGTCGAGTTCCTGGTCGCTGTAGGCCCAGTAGCGCGACCACCACGCGCCGAAGGCAAAGCGTGGCGGCAGCGGAATACGCCCGGCCACGCGCACGTAATCGCCCAAGGCCTTGCGGCAGTCATGCCCGTAGCCGAAGAAATACCAGTCGACATAGGAGCCCGGATTCTCATGCGCAGGCCGCTCCATCACCCACGGCCACGGACTCTTCTCGCCGGCGAGAAAACGAAAGTCCGCAGAATCGAAGAGCGGGCGCGTCGAGTCATCCACCAGCGCCCATCCCGAGCGCGACACGAGTCCTTGCTCGATGGGCTCGCGCGTCTGGCTGCCCCGTGCGCCATCCAGCGTGCGCGTGGTGCCGAGCAGGTTCTGTGTGTCCTCAAGCCCTGGATGCCACACGACCGGCCGGTCATAGAGCTTGAACGTGATAGAGAGATTGTCGGCGGTGAAGTGGCCATCGCCGCTGGGCCTGTACGTAAGAATGAGATCGCCGGTCTGAAGAGTGAGTGCTTTGTCCGGACCGTTCACTTCATTGCGAGATTCAAACTTCGGCACCGGCAGCTTACGATTGATGAACACAAATGAAGCATGATCTTCGAACTTGCCATCGGCCGACCACTCCATGCGTATGAGCTGCGGCGTCAACACCGTAAAACGCGCATTGCCAGCTACGACAACAGCTCTGGGATCGGCGACGGGGTCTTCCGCAGATGGCAGAGGAGAAGCCGCCGCTGCAGGTTGGCGGGTTTGCGCTCCGCATGCGAGGCTGCACGCAAGTAGGAGCGAGAGGCGGGCGAACGCCCGATACCACGAACCTGTGCCGTTGAATTTCTGTATTTTCATGGCAGGGGAAAGGCTAACACCGGAGGCGCACAGAGAGGCATCCGTCCGGCTTTGATCCGGACCTAAATGTGGGAGACTTGTTCCTCGGTCACCAGTTCGCGCACCAGCATCAAGCCTCCGATGAACGATCCATCGTCTGAGTAGATGGGCCGGGTCGAGACTTCGAGGTTCGCCGGCGAGCCATTCCGGCCGTCGTACAGCACGTGCCGGGCAGAGACCGTCTCACCGCGCAGCATCGTTCGCGACAATGGAAACTCCTCGGGCTGCAACGTGCGTCCATCCGCCCGCGCAAAGCGCACCTTGGTATATTCGACCAGCTTCTGCCCAGGGTAGATGGCGCCGTGAAAGATGCGATCGGCCTCGGGGTTCACCATGTAGATGCTGCAGTCCTGCGCATCGGCAAGGGCCATCCCAATGGGAACGGCATTCACCGCCGCACGCAGTTCAGCCTGGCTGTTCTGCAGCTCTTCGGTGGTCTGTTTCTGGCCGTGCACTTCCTCAACCACACCGTAGATACAGATCACTTTCCCAGTGGGCCCAAAGCGCGGTGAGCCGCGGGACCGCATCCAGAGCCATTCGCCGCCGGGCCGCCGCACGCGATACTCAATGTCGATCGGCGCACCGCTGCTGAGCGAAGCGCGAATCGCTTCCTGGGTCGGTTTCACATCGTCCGGATGCAGCATCTTCTGCCATCCGTCGCCCATTGCTTCGTCCATCGGCTGGCCAGTGAACGCCTCCCAGCGCGAGCTTGCCTCTGTCACACGGCCATTGCTGTCCAGCACCCACGGCACATGCGGACTAAGCTGCATCATGTGCCGATAATGGTTCTCACTTTCCCGCAGCGCGCGTTCCGTCTTCCTGGCATCGCTGATGTCCATGATGGCCACCGAAACGCCCAAGATCTCGCCAGCCTCGTCGCGCGCCGGCTGGTAGGAGAGGAGAAGCGTCTCGCCGTGGCTACCATCCGCAAGTGGCGGCTTCTGCACCTCTACGCCCGCCACGGGCTCGCCCTGCATGGCTCGCCGGATGTACGGCTCGACCAGAGGAAAGACACGCGGAATCACTTCGGCCACCGTCTTGCCCAGATGCGCGGCCAAAGGCACTCCATTCATCTGCGAGAGCCGCCGGTTCAGGCTCACATAACGCATGTTGCGATCGAGCAGACACAACCCCACGGGCACGCCGTCATAGATGGCCTGCAGCTGCGCCAGCCGCTGCGCGGGCAACGCTTCAAGGCTTGTGATAGAGTCGCCATCCATCGGCGCAGAGATGACGGTGCGGGATTGGTTTTGAAACGCGGCGACGACCTGAGGGAGCTCCTCCGCTGAGACCGGATGGCCATAAAACCAGCCCTGCCCTACGTCGCAGCCCAGCCAGATAAGCATGCTCGCCTGCTCTTGCGTCTCCACGCCTTCGGCCACAGTCGCCAGTCCTAGGCTCTGCCCCAGGCCAACGACAGATGCGACGATTTTTCGGCTCTCCCGCTTCACCGTCATCGAACTCACAAAGCTGCGGTCGATCTTGAGTTCGTCGAAGGGCAGTGCGTGAAGATGCCGCAGGCTGGAGTAGCCGGTGCCGAAATCGTCGAGAGCGAGCCGGCAGTTGAGCCCTTTCAGCTCGAGAGCTACGGCCTGGGCCCGCGAAAGATCGTCGAGCAGTGCGCTTTCGGTGATCTCAACGATCAGCCGGTCAAGCGGAAAACCGCTCTGCGCTGCGAGAGTCGCAATCCGTTCGGGCAGCTGATACCCCAACAACTGCAGGGGTGAAATATTGACGGAGAGTTTGAGCGTGCTGTTGATCAGCGCCGGAGAAGCAAAGGCACGCTGAAACACGACACGCGAAAGCTGGTCAATCAGGCCGCTCTCTTCAATCCAGGGGATAAAGTCTTCCGGGGCGATAGCGCCAAAGGTTTTGTGATTCCAGCGGGCAAGCACCTCAAAGCCAGACAGCTGGCCGGTGCGCAACTCGACGAGCGGCTGGAAGACAGGGAAGAACTCCCCCTCATCGAGAGCACGAAGGATGTCGGTCTCATGGAAGACCATGCAGCCAATCTACGCTAGATTGCTTTCAGTGTCATCGATATTTCCACCCGAAATGTTACTCAAAAGTAATTTTGACCCCGGTTAAGCCCGTATAAATGAAAACGCATTCAGCACTGTGTGGGGGAGACTAGCGAGGGCCGCCTTCGCGGTCTACCTCGTCGACGACCTGCCGCTCAGCGATCTTGTCCAGCTGATTGCGCCAGTCGAGCGACTCGATAAATGGCCGCGACTCACGCCAGCCCGGCTCCACGATCACGTGTAGTTCGAGATAGACTCTCGTGCCGAGCAATGACTCGATCTTGCGCCGCGCGCCCGCGCCAATCTCTTTCAGCTTGCTGCCGCCCTTGCCGATCAGGATCGCCTTCTGCCCGTCGCGCTCGCAGTAGATCGCTGCCGCGATACGTGTGAGCGGCAACCGCTCCGGCGCGCCTTTCTTGCGCGGCCTAGCTGAAGCGGCGACAGCCTCGGAACTTGGCTCTTCAAAGCGCTCGATCACCACCGCCGAGGCATAAGGAACCTCTTCGCCGGTTTCGATCAAAATGCTCTCGCGGATCAGCTCCGCCACCATAAAGCGCAGTGGCTGGTCAGTGTACTGATCCTTCGGATAATAGCGCTCGCCCTTGGGCAGCGCCGCAACGATTTTGCGCACCAGCAGATCGACGCCGTCGCGTTTCCGCGCGCTCACCGGAATCACTTCGGCGAAGTTGTGCTGCTTCGTCAGCGCTTCTATCAGCGGCAGAAGCTGGTCCTTCTTCACCAGATCGATCTTCGTCAAAACCAGAAAGACCGGACAATCCAGCTTGCGAATCATGCTGAAGAGGAACTCGTCTTCACTAGCCCACGCGCCGCGCGCATTCTTCTCGCTCTGGTCTTCGGCTTGGCCGAGCCTGACCCTCCGCGTCGCATCCATCAACACCAGCACCAGGTCGCGCGATTCGAGCGCCTCGTGCACCTCCTGCAGCATGCGGCGATCGAGCTGGCTTCCCGGCTTATGCACGCCCGGCGTATCCACAAAAACGATCTGCGCCGCGGCCGAGCCTCTGCGCGCCGGCACTTCCACCACGCCCGCAATGCGATTGCGCGTGGTCTGCGGCTTGGCCGTGACAATCGCCACCTTCTCGCCCGTCAGGGCGTTGAGAAGCGTGCTCTTGCCCACATTGGGCCGTCCGACAATGGCGACAAATCCTGATTTCAACGGCTCTCTTACTCCAATCTTCACTATTATCGCGGATGAGCGGTACGAGTGGTGGTCGCAGGAGATTCCGATTGCTATCATCGCCCTATGATCCCAGAGGGCCAAACCAGGCGCCTGCACCTGCGCCCGCTCGCAGCCGAAGATGCTGCGCAGATTCAGGAGATCTTTCCGCATTGGGAGGTTGTGCGGTACCTGATGAACATCGTGCCGTGGCCTTATCCGCCGGATGGCGCCCGTTTTTACGTCAACCAAATCGCCCTGCCCGCGATGGAGCGCGGCCAGGAATACCATTGGACGCTGCGCCTGCATACCGCGCCGGAGCAAGTCATCGGCGTGATCAGCCTGAAACCCACCGAGGACGATCATCGCGGATTCTGGCTCGGGCTTCCCTGGCACGGTCAGGGCCTGATGAGCGAAGCCGCTGCCTGGACGAATGATTTCTGGTTTGACACGCTGGGTTTTCCGCTGCTGCGCGTCTCAAAAGCCGCAGGCAATCTCGCTTCGCGCCGCATCTCGGAGAAGCAGGGCATGCGATTGGTAAGAATGCGTGAAAAGGACTACGTCTGCGGCCGCCTTACCACCGAAGTGTGGGAGATTACGGCCGATGAGTGGCGAGCATGGAAGGCGGCGCAAGTAGATTCGAGCGCCGCCGGCTCATGCGCTGCAACATAGCATTCAGTTCGGGTTCTCCAAGCTCTAATACACCGTGGCTGCCTGGTTCGCAGCCGACTGCTGCCTCGAGTCTGATCCATGCTGCTTCACCAACTTGTTATAGATTCCGAGCAACAGAAAAGGCGCGGCCCATTGGCCCACGAAGAGAGAAGAATGTTTTCGTGATGTGAAGAGCAGGCCGGCGGAAACGGCCATGGCTCCCAAGGCAAAGGCGAGAAATGCGCTCGAAGGCATCTGCGCCGTGCACTTTTCAATAGCAGCGGTTACTTGGCCCTCCGCTGCATCTCCTTTACTTACACGGTAGTCGGTCATACAAAATCTCCTGAGTGGGTCAATCTCTCCCACTCAGATGCGAACCTGCGAAGAAAAACGTTCATCTACAAACGTCTTCTTTGCTATTACGAACACAATGCCTGAAAAGATTTAAGCCTCTCGACCGGACGCCTCATGGAGCGCGCGATCGTTGGCCGCTGGCGGAAAGATGCGCAGCCGCTCCACGCGTCGGCCTGTGGACTCCACCACCTCCGTGCGCACTCCGACTGACTCGATCATCACCACCTCGCCGGCCAGCGGAATACGGCCCTCAATCTCGCTGATCAGGCCGCCGAGCGTCGCTGCCTCGTAGCCCTCGCCCACATCGACCGGTTCGCCGAAAAGGTCACCAAGCTGATCGACAGGAAAGCCGCCGGGCACGAGCCATGAGCCGCCCGGTTCGCGCTGCGGTTCTTCGATCGAACCTTCCTCTTCGTGCTCGTCGCGAATATTGCCGACGATCTGCTCCAGCAGGTCTTCGATCGTGACCAGGCCTGCGACCGCGCCATACTCGTCAATCACAATACGCATGTGCTGCTTTTCACGCTGCATCTCGCGCAGCAGTTCATAGCCGCGCTTGGTCTCCGGCACAAAGGCCGCGGGGCGTTTGATCGTCGCCACCGTGCGCGCGCGTGCCTCTTCGTCTGCGATCTGCAGCAGGTCATGCGTAAAGGCGATGCCGGTGATGTTATCGAGCAGTCCGGCAAAAACAGGAACCCGCGAATAGTTATGCTCACGCAGCAGTTCGAGAAAGCGCTCCAGCGTTGTAGCTTCGGGAACCGCGAAGATCTCTGGCCGGGGCGTCATCACCTCGCGCACCAGTTTGTCGCCAAACTCCACTGCCGAGCGCACAAGTTCGCGGTCGCTCTTTTCGAGAATGCCCTCCTCCTCGCCGGCCTCGATCAATGCTTCGACATCGACAGCAGTCTCTTCTTCCGGACTGGCCGGCTGTTCGGCCAGCGCGCCCACAGAGAAGAAGAACCGGATAAACACCGTGATCGGCGTCGTGATCCAGAGCAGCAGGCGGATCGGCCAGATAAGCCGCGTCGCCCACAACCCCTGTGTTCGGTTGAAGAGCAGCGAAGGAAGAAGCTGGTTGCAGAAGACAACCACCAGCACCACGCCGAGCACAGCTTGCGCCACTTCGAAGGCTGTGGGCGGCGCAAAATGCGGAGCGCGATCAAAAATCACCGCACCGAACTCGAGCGCGATCAGCCCAAGCGCCAGTTGCTGCAAAACGGCAGCCGAAAGATAGGCATGCTCACGATCTAGGCCAAGCTGCGGCTCGATCCGCTCCTGCCATGCGTCAAGATTCTCCTGCACCTCGCGCGTGAGAATCTTGCCGAACTCCGCATACACCCGCGTGATGTAAGCAGCCAGTGTCTCTACCGCCGCCAAAAACACGATGAAGAGAACGCCCCACAACGTCATGGCTTTCTTCTCCTCACTCGATCACGCACCTTTCGCACCCGATCTGTTTGCCTGTCATCCTGAGCGGGAGTCCGCTTCACGGAGTGAAGTGGACGAGAGTCGAAGGACCTGCTTTGGGTCTTTTGGGAGGAAACGGCACCGGTCTCAGTTCTCTCAATCAGCCCCTCCGGCAATCCAAGCCGCCTGCGCAGTAGCCGTTCTCTGCGCGCCATCTGGCCTTGGTCGGTCTCATGATCGTATCCGGCCAGGTGAAGCAGCCCATGGAGAATCAGAACCTTGATCTCCGTCGCGAGCGTGTGCCCCTGCTCTATAGCCTGCCGTCGCGCCGTCGGCACGCTGATCGCCAGATCGCCTTTTTCCTGGTTTTGGACCGAAGTATCGGCAGGGAAGGAAAGCACGTCCGTCGCCTTGTTCTTGCCGCGGAACTGGCGGTTCAGCCTCCGGATCGAAGCATCGCTGGTGAGCAGTACCGTGACCTGCCCCTGCAGACGCACTGCATTCCTGGCCCGGGTCAAAAAATGGGTAAGCATTCGAGTGGAAGGCAAGCGAAGAATCGGCCGCGCGGCCCCTGCGGCGCGTGGCGCGGTGACGGCGTCCAAATCTGGCCCGAGATCTGGGTCGAGAAGGATCATTTTGGATAGAGCCGCCACGATGGCAGGGCGGCTCCTGGTATGCATTGATGATACGCGAACCGGCGCAGCGCCTCGCCGCGCCAGCCCTTCAGCCCGCTCAACTTATTGCGGCTTCGCTGGATGCGCCGGCTGTGCCTGTGCCCGCTCTTCCATCGCCGGAACCCCAACCTCGATGCCGCCACTGAGCGGCAGCTCCTGCTGCTGCGGCTTGGCGCTCTCGTAAGCGCGCACAATCCGCTGCACCAGCGCATGGCGCACCACATCGGAGTCCTCAAAGTGGCAGAAGTGGATGCCCTCCACCCCATCCAGCACATTGATTGCGTCCACCAGACCCGATTTGCGCGGATTCGGCAAGTCGATCTGTGTAATATCGCCCGTGATTACGGCCTTTGAATTGTTGCCCAAGCGCGTCAGGAACATCTTCATCTGCTCGATGGTCGTGTTCTGCGCCTCGTCCATGATGATGAAGGCATCGTTGAGCGTGCGGCCGCGCATGAAAGCGAGCGGCGCCACTTCGATCACGTTTTTTTCGAGCATCTTCTCTACGCGCTCCGGCTCCAGCAGATCGTAGAGCGCGTCATAGAGCGGTCGCAGATACGGATCGACCTTCTCCTGCAGCGAACCAGGCAAAAAACCGAGTTTCTCGCCCGCTTCCACGGCCGGCCGCACCAGCACAATGCGGCTCACTTTTTTAGCGTTCATTGCGGCCACAGCCATCGCCACGGCAAGATAGGTTTTGCCCGTGCCGGCCGGCCCCACGCCGAAGACCATGTCGTTCTGTTCGATCGCTTCCACATAGCGGCGCTGGTTGAGCGAGCGCGGCTGCACCGTACGCTTGATGCCCGCCGAGCGCTGCTTGCCTGAGTCGGCCAGCCCGCGCAGCGTTGTGGCCGGGTCGGCCACGACCAGGCGCAGCATGCCGTTCAATTCCCCATTGTGTGGATGAATACCCTGGCGGCGAAGCGTCTCGAAGTCCTGGAAGATGCGCTGGACTCGCGTCACGCCCTCCTCCGGTCCCTCCACATGCACGGCATCCGAGCGAAGATCGATACGGACACCGAGTGAGTCTTCCATCAGCCTGAGGTTTTCATCGCGAGTCCCAAACAGGGGCTCAAGATTGGGTGTGATCTCCAGATCGATCTTCAAAGGATTCGACAGCCTCCTGGACGGTTAGGGGTGAAAACAAACCGGCCGAAGCCGCAGTCGGCAGCGGCCGGCATAGACCTACTCCATGTATCGGCAGAATCTACAGGAAAGTTGCGGGAACGGCTAAGTTCGGCGTGCAACCAAGGCGTCAGACCAAGAGCAGAGCCATAGCTCAGGGAGGCCTGGGACGACCGCGGGTTGGTAATGGCGACCAAGATTCCGGTATCTGGCCTTGAGAGTAGCGCGACTATCGAAACGCGTCAATCGCAGCCATCGTTAAATTTGATGAACCGCGTGCCTCCCCCGGATACCTTGGTAACGGAGAGAGGCAGAACCAAGGACGGAACTGGTTCGATTGGATCAAATTCGTCTGAATCGCCTATCTCTGAATTGCCTATCTGTGAATTGCTATCGACGATCGCGCCCAGAACCTGGTTTACGAGCCGTTCTTCGAGCCACACGGCTCAATTGACCCTGAGGCGCAATTCCCGTAAACTAGATAATTGCGAGGGATGCGGCTCGAGTTGCATTCTTATCCGCATCATTCCGAAGAGATTAAGGAAGAACCATGGCAAACCATGTATCGGCGCTCAAGCGCGCCCGCCAGACCGAAACCCGCACTGCCGTGAACCGCGCCAATCGCAGCCGCGTGCGCACCAGCCTCCGCGCCCTTCGCGAGGCGCTGACCAAGGGCGACGCCAAGGCCGCCCAGGCGCAGTACCGTGCAACGGTTTCTGTCCTCGACAAGAGCGTGCAGAAGGGCATTCTGCACGACAACACCGCCTCCCGCTACAAGAGCCGTCTCAACGCGCGGCTGAAGGCCCTGACCACGGCCAAAGCGTAACAGCCCGCTCCCTCCTCAATTTTGGACGGAAACAGCCGGGTCAAACCCGGCTGTTTGTGTCTATGGTGGCTGAAGTCAAACATTGTCATGTTGAGCGGAGTCCGCCAACAGCGGACGGAGTCGAAAGACCTGCGGTTGCCTTGCTCTGCAAGAATCAGCTCAGCCGCTCAAAAATCCCCGCCGCCCCCATGCCGCCACCCACGCACATCGTCACCATCCCATAGCGGGCCTTCCGGCCTTTCATCTCTTGGAGGAGAGTTGCGGTAAGTTTGGCCCCCGTGCACCCCAGCGGATGTCCCAGCGCAATCGCCCCGCCGTTTACGTTGACCTTTTCCGGATCGAGTCCCAGCGTCCGGATCACCGCCAGCGACTGCGCCGCGAATGCCTCGTTCAATTCGATCAGGTCGATATCATTCAGCGTCAGTCCGGCCAGCTTCAGCGCCTTGGGGATCGCTGTTACGGGGCCGATCCCCATCTCTTCGGGCAGACATCCCGTCACGGCATACGCTACAAGTCGCGCCAACGGCTGAACGCCCAATTCTCTCGCCCGGCCAGCTTCCATGAGCACGGTGGCCGCTGCGCCATCGGAAGTCTGCGACGAATTTCCTGCCGTTACTGACCCCTGTGCATGAAACGCCGGCTTGAGCTTGGCCAGCGCCTCGGCCGAGGTATCGGCGCGTGGCCCCTCATCGGCCATAAAGAACGACTCCGCCACCACGGGCTTGCCGGCCCGCTTGCCTGGAACCGATACGGCAACCGGAACCGGAACGATCTCCTCGAACCGTCCCGCCACTTGCGCCGCCAGTGCCTTTTTGTGGCTGGCCAGCGCAAACGCGTCCTGATCTTCGCGCGAGACCTTATAGTGCTTTGCCACCCGCTCGGCAGTCAGACCCATGGTCAAGAGCGACGCAGGATAGTGCTCCGCCATCCAGGGATTCGGGCTCGGCTTGAGGCCTCCCATCGGGATCAGGCTCATCGATTCCGCGCCTCCGGCAATCACCACCTTCGCGCCGCCGGCACGGATGCGGTGATCGGCCTGCGCAATCGCTTCAAGTCCCGAGGCACAAAGCCGGTTCACCGTAGCGCCGGGAATCTCCACCGGCAGCCCCGCCCGCAAAATCGCCCACCGCGCGATGTCCCAGCCCTGCTCACCTTCGGGCTGCGCACAGCCCAGGATCACGTCGTCGATTTCGGCACTGTCCAGGCTTGGGACCTTCTCCAAAGCTGCGCCCAACGCAGTAGCTGCGAGATCATCGGGGCGCGTGGTCGAAAGCGCACCCTTGGGCGCCCGGCCCACCGCCGTCCGCACCGCACTGACTAGAACCGCTTCCGCCATAACACCACACTCCAAGCTGAACCCGCTAGCTCTGCGCGACTACTAAAGCCGGCAGCCTGATCGCGCTGACTCGCCGACTTGCTGACCCGCTGACTTGCTAATCACTCGTCGCCACAATCGTCCACGCATTCTCAGCGAAATAGTGGTAGACGGTTTTATGGTCAATGATCGAATCGGCCAAAGCATCGTGATCCAGCTTCGGCGGCGAATGCCGCATTCCCACCTGCGCCGTGCGCACCTGTTCAGGCGAGGCCGGATCAATTCCCCAATCGAACCCGAGCCCATCCTCCGCCCCATGGGCCTGCAGCCGCTCCGTCTCCGGCGCCGTGGCCAAAACTGTTGGCGACGAAGGATTGTCACCGAAGAACACCAGCAGCGAGACGGTCCCCTGCACGGAGCAAAGCACAGCCCAGTCTTTCGACCCACGTCGCTCCAGGCTCGCTTCGATCACGTTTTCCGGTCCATGCGCCTCATAGGTCTGCGGAATCAGGCAGCCCCGCTGATTCAATAGATTCTGCACACTCGCCGGAAGCTGCGGAAAGGAACTAACCGGCAGATGATGGACGACATAATGCGTCGCCCGCCCGTCCACTGTGATCTGCCCGGTTGTGGTCAATGACTCGTCTTGAGCGCCGCTTGGACCGCTCGCAAGCAGTACTCCCAGCGTGCAACCCACCCACCGAAGCCAACGCATCCTGACATGCATCATCATCAGTTCCGCAGCGGCTTGCCGGTTTTGAGCGTGAACGCGATCCGCTCCTGCGTCTTGCGTTCGCCGCAGAGCGAAAGAAAGGCCTCGCGCTCGAGATCGAGTAAGTATTGCTCTGTGAGCAATGCACCCGGCGTCACGCGCCCGCCGGCAAGAATGTACGCAAGCCAACGGGCTACCTTCTGATCGTGCTCTGAGGCAAAACCCGCCTCGCCCATCAGAAAGACGCCCGTCTCCATCATCGCCAGCGCCGAAGATCCGGGCGCAGGAATCATTCTAGGCTGCGGCGCAACATAACCCGCCTCGGCCAGCACGGCAGCCTGTGCCTTCGCATCCAGAAGCAGGCGCTCGCGGTTCATCGTGATGTGGTCGGCTGTTGCAAACAGTCCCAGTGTCCGCGCCTCCAAGGCGGAAGTCGATACCTTCGCCATCGCCATCGTCTCGAGCGCACGCTTCAGCGCGGTCGCCAACTCTGCCGACTGCGCAAACCGCGACGACGGATCGCGCGGATCAGGCGGCGCCAGCGCAGCAGCCGTATCCATCGCCCGCAGCAACATCTCCTTTGTTCCGCCGCCTGCCGGAATCAGACCCACGCCCGCCTCGACCAATCCGATATATGTCTCCGCATGGGGCTGGCGACGCACCGCGTGCAGGCAGATCTCCGCGCCGCCGCCGAGCGCAAGCCCGAACGGCGCCACCACTACCGGCCGCGGACAGAACTTGATCGCCGCCGTCATCTGCTGAAAGCTGTGGATGATGGCTTCGAGCTCGTCGAACTCACCTTCCTGCGCGACCATCAGCAACTGCATCAGGTTCGCGCCGACGCTGAAATTGTCGCGATCGCCCGAGATCACAAACCCGGCAAACTCACGCACCGCGTCGGACGCTGGATTGAGCGCCGACGAGATCATCTGCAGCACGTCACCGCCAATCGCGTTCTTCAGCGAGTGCAGTTCGATGCACGCAATGTCGTCTCCCAGATCAATCAGAGAAGCGCCCGCATTCGAGCGGACCACTTTCTCCGTCCGACGAAAGTCTGCCACACGTGCGTGGCCAGGCGTCGACGGTATCGGCTCCGGCAATCCCGTTGCCGGCTGAAAGCACGCTCTGCCTTCGTCTGCATACCAGCTTGTTTGTCCGGCCGCCAGCAGAAACTCTGCTCGCGAGCTCACCGGCAGGCCAAGCGCTTTCATGCGCGCAACAGTCGAGCCAACGCCCACCGCGTCCCACATCTCGAAGGGCCCAAGCTCCCAGTTGAAGCCCGCGCGCATCGCCGCATCGATCGCGACGGCATCGCCGGCCACTTCGCCGATGCGATCGGCCGCGTAGTTCCAGAGCGCAGCCAGAAATGGCCACAGAAACGACGCCGCTTTGTCCTTGGCCGGATCGTTCACCAACAACAGCCGCAGCCGTTCCGCCACAGTAGCCGCATTCTTCGCCATCTCGAGCGAGGGCAGTGCAGGCTTCGTGCTTGGCCGATACTCGAAGCTCTTCAAATCGAGAACGCCGCGCTCTTCCTTGCCGTCTGCGCCGCGCGTCTTTTTATAAAAGCCCTGTCCCGTCTTGTCGCCCAGCCATCCGCGCTTCAGCAGCTCATCTAGAACGGGTGAAAACTGCCCCTCCGGCACACCTTGCGGAAAATTGCGCGCCACGTGCGCAAGAATATCGATGCCCACCAGATCGGCCAGCCGGAAAGTGCCTGTCCGCGGCCAGCCCAGCACGGGGCCGGTCAGTACATCCACTTCTTCAATCGTGAGCCCCTGCTCCAGCATCAGGTTGGCCGCGTTGAACATCACGGCGATGCCGATGCGGTTGGCGATAAAGTTCGGCGTGTCGTTCGCAAACACCACCTGCTTGCCCAGCAGCCGGTCCGCGAAGGCCGCAAACGATGCCACCAGCGCCGGCTCAGAATCCGTTGTCGGGATCACTTCGAGCAATTGCATGTAACGCGGCGGATTAAAGAAGTGCGTGCCGAAGAAGCGCTCCTTAAGTGATTCGAGCCCCGCTCCAACCTTCGCCACCGGCAATCCCGATGTATTCGTCGTCAGGACCGCCGTCTTGCTCAGATGCGGAAGAACTCTTGCGAGCAGCGCCGTCTTAATCTCCAGATTTTCCGCAACCGCTTCCACGACCCAGTCGCACTGCGCAAGAGCCGGCAGATCGTGATCGAAATCGCCGGGAGTAATCAGCGCAGCGAGCCCAGGCTCAAAGAACGCAGCCGGCTTGGACTTACTGAGAGTCGCAAGCGCCGTCTTCGCTAAGCACTCCGCGCCTTCACTTTTTGCAGGGAGATCGAGCAGCAGCGTTGGAATTCCCGCATTGGCCAGATGCGCAGCGATTCGCGAGCCCATGGTGCCCGCGCCCAGTACAGCCGCGCGCCGGACCAGAAGCGGCTTGGCGCTTTGCTCGGAAGCCGTGCTGGCCGCTACAGTGCTCATCGGGAGAAAATCGCGCCTCAAACGCTCGCAGCATACGCAACATCAGGGCGTGGGGTCAAGGCTGCTACAGCTTGCGCCGATCGTAGAACCAATTTCAGCGTTCAGCAAAATGCGCAGCCTCTATCGTTGCCAGATCACCTTGCCCGAACGAATCACCGCCTGCACCTTTGAAAAGTTCGTTAAATTCTCCGCCGGATCAGCCGACAATATCGTCAGATCCGCCAGCTTGCCCGGCGCGATGGTTCCTTTCTGATCGAAAACGCCCATCCGAGTCGCAGGATTCACCGTTAGCATCGCCAACACATCCTGCCAGCTCAACCCGCAACGGCCCAGCGCTTCGTACTCACCCTCAGTTGAATAGTCGGTCATGTAGCCCACGTCCGTGCCAAAAACCAGCGTGCCGCCAAGCGTGTGAAATTCCCGCACCTCGGCATAGATCGGGTCGAGATATCCAGGATCGGTGGTCACGGTCGTCGCAAACATCTTGAGCGTAGGAACCATCGCCAAGCGGCGCGCCACAATCGCAGCCAGCAGCGCCTGGTCAACGCCACGCGTGTCATCGGCTGCGTGCGCCAGCACATCCACGCCTGCATCCATTGCCACGCGCACGCCGGCAAGATTCGAAGGATGCGCGAAAACCAGCTTGCCCAGAGCATGTGTCTGTTGCACAGCGGCCGTCGCCACATCTACCGGCATCGGCAGCACATGGCCATGCGCCATCCACGAGCCGGTGAAGAGCTTCGTCAGGTCCGCGCCCATGGCGACGTTTTGCTGCACGACGCTTCGCGCCTTTTCCGGCGTGTCCGGTTGTGGCATCAGCGCCGCCTGCCATGCGGGCGCATGCAGATAATAAGGAATGCCATGCGGTGGATAAAGCGCAGCAGTCGCCGTATAGATCAACGGCCCATTCAGCTCGCCGCGCTCGATGCGCCGGCGAACGGCAATCGTATTCGCCGGGTTTGAGCCGAGATCGACGACGGTGGTAAAGCCGCGGGCGAGAAACATGTCCGCAAGCTGCGCGTTGAGCGTGGCCGCCGACTTGAACTCAGCAAAATTCCACTTCGGCTCTGTGAGATGAACGTGCGCATTCCAGAAGCCCGCGGTCACCACGCAGTGGTCGCAGGCGATCAGCTTCGCGTCAGAAGGAACGGCAACGTTCGCGCCCACCGCCATGATGCGGCCATCATGAATGAGCACCGTGCCGTCGGCGATCGGCGGATCCATTGGCGAGGTGTAGATGCGGGCGTGCTCGATTGCCAGCGTGCTCTGCCCCAGGCGCAGCGGCGGATGCGGATCGCGGCGTGGATAGAACTCGATCAACCAGACGGCAATTGCAAACAGAGCCGCTATAACAAGGATCGATACCAGCACGCGCCTAAGCCACCGAACCATCACGTCCTCCGCAGGCAATCATACGCACCCCGACCGCGAAACGCCGAGCGTGCGGGATTCCTGCCTCGAACCTGCCGTATTGGATAATGGAAATCTGAACTCCTGAAAGTCGTGTAGAACCAGTAAGAGCCGGTGTGACAGATGCACTGGGATGAAGGAGAGGAAATGCATCGTTTCTCCTGGTTTTCGAAAAGGGCTTGGTGTTTGAAACGTGTGTCGGCACTGGCGCTGCTCGCCGTCTCGATCGGCGCTTGGGCACAGGACCTCAAAAGCTTTGAGCAGCGCATCACCACCAAGGTCCTGCCCAACGGACTCACGCTTGTAATCTGTTACCGGCCCGACGCGCCCGTCTTCAGCTACTCGACGTTTATCGATGCGGGCGCAGTGGACGACCCCACTGGCCAAAGCGGCCTGGCGCACATGTTCGAGCATCTCGCCTTCAAAGGCACTCCTGAGATCGGGACCAAAGACTGGTCTGCTGAAAAAGCAGCGCTCGCGAAAGTCGAAACCGCCAATAACGCCTATGAAGCCGAGTATCTCAAGCCCGTCGGCCGCGACGAGAAGAAGCTGGCCGAGTTGAAGAAAGCGTTTCAAGAAGCGCAGGACGAGGCGCACACATACGTCATCCCCAACCAGTTCACTGAAGTGGCTGAAGCCAACGGCGCCGAAGGCCTCAATGCCGAGACCGGCCTCGATGAAACCGACTACTTCTGGTCGATGCCCGAAAACCGTCTGGAGCTATGGGCGTGGATGGAGAGCGGCCGCCTCTCCGATCCCGTGCCGCGCGAGTTCTACAAAGAACGCGATGTGGTGATGGAAGAGCGGCGCATGCGCGTCGACTCCAACCCCGAAGGCCGGCTCTTTGAGCAGTTTCTTGCCACAGCTTACGTCGCGCATCCCTATGGACGTGCCGATGTGGGCTGGCCGAGCGAGGTGAGCCAGATTACGGCCACCGAAGCGATGGCCTTCCACAAGAAGTATTACGTCGGCTCAAACATCGTGATCGCCATCGTCGGCGATGTGGACGCCAAGACCGCGCTGCCCATGCTCGAAAAATACTTTAGCCGCGTTCCGAATGGGTCCAAGCCGGAAGATCTGACCACCGTCGAGCCGAAGCAGTACGCCGAGAAATCCGTCGTCCTCCGCGAGCAGGCGCAGCCCATCTATATCGAGGGCTATCACCGGCCCAGTTATCGTGACCCCGATGACGCTGTTTATGACGCGATCTCCGACATTCTCTCCAATGGCCGCGTCTCGCGCCTTTATCGCAGCCTCGTCGAGACGCAGCAGATCGCCGCCGAAGCCGTTGGCGAGAGCCCGGCTCCTGGCGACAAATATCCCAGCCTTTTCGTCTTCGGTGCGATTCCCCTCCCCGGCCATACGCCCGCCGAGATGCGCGACGCCATTCACAAGGAGATTGAAAAGCTCAAGACCGGCGACGTGACCGACGCCGAACTGCAGATGTACAAGACCCGCGCGCGCGCCGATCTGCTCCGCGGCCTCGCCGACAATCAGGGCCTGGCCAACTCGCTGGCCGAGTACCAGACCCGCTACGGCGACTGGCGCCAGCTTTTTCTGCAGCTCGATCGCGTCGACAAGGTGACCAAAGCCGACATTCGCCGCGTCGCCAATCAGGTCTTTGTGCCTTCCAACTGCACCAGCGCCGAGATCGACACCGAGTCGCCGGCCGCGCCTGCAAAGAGCGGAGGTACGCTATGAAAAGCTTGCGACGCCAGATTTTCTTGCACGCCAATTTCAGAATTTTGCTTTCTATAAACCAATGCTCTGCGAAGAGTGTTTTGTGTCAGGGCACGACTTCAGTCGCGCCAAAAACAGATCCCGAAATAGAATGCGCTTTAGCCCCTGAGGGATTGCGCTCTCCGCGTATCACGCGCTCGTCCACTTTCATGTTGGTCTGGCTTGCCTTCCTTTTCTCAACAACGCCCTTGCTCTTGTCTGCCCAACAACCCAAACCCTGGGAGCAAATCCCCATTCCCAAGCTGCGCGCCTTCAAGCCTCAGCAGCCAAAGCGGATCGAACTCAAGAATGGCGTTGTGGTTTTCCTCCAGGAAGATCACGAGCTCCCTTTCGTCTCCGGCTCGGTCATCATTCCCGGCGGCTCGCGCGATGAAGATCCTTCCAAGGCCGGACTCATCGGCATCTACGGCCAGGCGTGGCGCACCAGCGGCACCGCCACGATGAACGGCGACGCCATGGACGATCTGCTCGAAGCCAAGGCCGCGCACATCGAAACCAACGGCGACGACGATTCCACCGCAGTCGCGTGGGACTCGCTGAAAGGCGATGCCGATCAAGTCTTCGCTCTGGCTATGGACCTGCTCTTTCATCCCAAGTTCAGCCAGGAAAAGCTCGAGCTCGCGCAGCAGCAGGAAGCCACCACCATCGTTCGCCGCAATGACGACGTAGGCGCCATCGCTGAGCGGGAAGCAGCCAAGCTCGTCTACGGCGCGAACAGTCCCTACACGCGCCAGCCGGAGCTGGCCACCATCGGCGCCATCACCCTCGCCGACCTGCAGGCATGGCACGACCGCACCATCAAAGGAAAACTGATCGTCGGCATCACGGGTGACTTCGATTCCGCGGCGATGGAAACCAAAGTCCGAGCGGCCTTCGAAAATCTCCCTCCGGTGACGCCCGAGCCTCCACGGCACGATGTCTTCCCCGGTCCCCAACATGGCGTCTACTTCATTCAAAAGGATGACGTCGACCAGTCGAACATTGAGATCGTCGGCCTGGGCACGGACCGGCGCAACCCCGATGCGCCAGCCATTGCCGTGCTGAATGAGATTCTCGGCGGTGGATTCGCCAGCCGTCTCTTCCAGAAGGTGCGGACCGAACTCGGGCTGGCCTACGATGTAGGCGGAGGGTTCGGTCTTGAGTACGATCACCCCGGAACCTTGAACGTGACGTTGACTACCAAGAGCGTGTCGACCGTGGATGCAACCAGGGCGGCTGAGGTCGAGATCGCCGGCCTGAACACGAGACCTTTCACGGAAGCCGAATTAAAACGCGCGAAAGACGACATCCTGAACTCCTTCCTCTTCCGCTACGACACGCGGGAAAAGGTTTTGGAGGAGCGCGAAAGGCTGGAGTTCTATGGCTATCCGGCCGACTATCTCGAAACCTACGAGGCCGGCATTGAAAAGGTGACGCTCGCCGATCTAGCCGCCGCGGCAAAAAAATACATTGATCCCGAGAAACAGGCCATCCTCGTCGTCGGCAACGGGCCAGAGATCAAACCGCCGCTCGACGCGCTCGGGCAAGGCGCGGCGCAGCCAATCGACATCACCATTCCCCAGCCAGGTGGAACACACGCCAACGGCGCTCAAGCAAAATAGCGGAGGCAGCACAATGGCAGAGAGAGCTGAGATGAAAACGACAGAACAAACCGCAAAAGAACCGCAGAATGCAGGAGCGAAGATCGCGCGCCCCGAGACCTGCGTCATCGACCCCGACGTCGAGATCGGTGCCGACACCATCATCGAGCCCTTCGTGCAGCTCCTCGGCAAAACGCGGGTCGGCAGCGGCTGCCGCATCCGTTCCTTCAGCGTGCTGGAGAACTGCACCGTGGGCAACGGCGTTCTCATCCGCCAAAGTTGCGTCTTAGAAGATTCGCAGATCGCAGACGAGGCCGAGATCGGCCCCTTCGTGCACCTGCGCCCTGGCTGTGAAGTCGGAGAAAAAGCGCATCTCGGCAACTTCGTCGAGATGAAAAAGACGCGCTTGGGCAAAGGCGCGAAAGCCAACCATCTCTCCTACCTCGGCGACGCCGAGATCGGCGAAGGCACAAACATCGGCGCCGGCGCCATCACCTGCAACTACGATGGTGTAAACAAATACCGCACGACGATTGGCAAACGCGTCTTCGTCGGGAGCGACTCGAATCTCGTGGCGCCCATCACCATCGGCGATGGCGCCTACATCGGCGCAGGCTCCTGCATTACGAAGGATGTTCCCGCTGACGCGCTCGCCGTGGGCCGCGCCCGCCAGGTCACGAAAGAAGGCTGGGCTGCCGCGCGCCGCGCCAAGCTCCCACCAAAACATTCATGAAAGTCACCCGGACGCGCGTGCTCCATTCTTTCGACTTTTTTCTGTCGAAAGGGTCGGAGAGCACAGGCTCTCCTGTCGCTCTAACTACTCGCCAATCGCGCCTTCGGGTCTACCAGCAGCCACGCTGCCGCTCCCAGAACGGCAAGAGCCGTTGCCGTTGCAAAGGACGCGTCCCATCCGAAATGTGCGGCGATCAGGGGTGTCAAGGACGCGGTCACGGCCGCGCCAATCTGGCATCCCATGTTCATGGTGCCTGAAACCACGCCTGCGAACGTCCCGGCAAAGTCCGAAGTCACGGACCAGAAGCAGCTCTGCGAGAGATATAGCGCGCCCGCTCCGCAGGCAAGCACCAGGCTCGCCGACTGCGCCTGATGCACCCTCGATCCGGTGATGAGCAAAAGCGCCGTGAGCGCTAGTGCAAAAGCGGGCAGAAAGCAGCGGCCCGCACGCGGCCCAATGCGGCGGGCCAACCAATCGCTCAGGACACCGCCAAGCAGCGACCCAAGGCTCATCGCCGCAAACGGAAAGATGGAGTAGAAGGCGCTGGAGCGCAAGCTCAGGCCCCGCACTTCGCTCAGGTAGATATAGAACCAGCTGAAAAAAATCCAGGAGACATAGCCGTACGTAAAATAGCTCGCCGTGATGGCAAGAATGCTGCGGCTCGTGAAGATCTTGCCCCACGGCACAGGAGCCTTGCGCTCTGTGCGGCCACTTCCATTCTGCGGATCACCGCGCCCCTCCACGATGATGGCCAGTTCCGCAGGACTCACCCACGGGTGCGCCTCCGGAGTGTTCCGTGCCGCCAGATACCACACGCCGCCGGCCAGCACACCCACCGCCGCGCAAAACCAGAACGACGCATGCCAGCCGTAGCGCAGCATAATGGCTGTCAGCACCGGCGGAGCAACGGCCGATCCAAGCCCAACGCCTCCGAAGATGATGCCGTTGGCTTTGCCTCTCTCCCGCATGGGGAACCATCGTTCCACAAACTGGTTCGCCGAAGGGTACATCACGGCTTCGCCCGCCCCCAGGGCTGCACGGATGAGAATCAACTCCAGCAAAGCGCCCTTTCCGTTAGGCGGCACCAACGCGGTGAGAACCGTGAAGATTGCCCACCACGTGAGCCCAAAGGCAAGAAGCCTCCGCGGACCGAACCGCCGCGCCAGCACGCCTCCAGGAATCTGAAATGCGGCATAGCCGACCAGAAACGCGCTGAACACCCAGCCCAGGTGCGGATTGTCGATCTGGAACTCGCGGCCGATCTTCACGCCGGCGATGGAGATATTGGTGCGATCCAGAAACGCAATCGCGCTGAGCACCAGGAGCCAGACAACGAGCAGATAGCGGACAGGGATTCGGCTGGAGGCATTCGCGCCTTGATCGCTTTTCATGGATTCGGATTGTATCGAACCAATGGCACATCGAGCCTGACGCGGGAGCGGCCATAATCTCGCCACGCGCGCGCCGCAGGCTCACCGCTCGGATACCGGTATTTCCAGAAGTCGATTGGCCAAAAGTTTTGGCGGACTGGCGTGAATGCTATTGCCCCGGGCCTGCAAATGCGTGTAGGGTTTTCCTTACAGGAAAGGATTCTGAGTAAAAACAAGAGCTTCGACGATGATCGGGGAAAGAGTACAAATACATATCGTGATCTTCGAGGTGCCTGTGGGCTCCGGGCTAATTTTTGGTGTTGTCGAAACTCGACAAGCATCATTTACTAGAGCAAGAATCAAAGCTGTGCAGCACTGCCGCAGAAAGGTGGGCACGTCAACGCGGAACTAGCGGTTTCTGCAGTGCGTAACCACATCGGGTAGTGACGGAGCAGTAGTCAACGAGGCCACGCTCCAGTCGTAAGCGCTCGGCAAGGCAGGCAAAAGACACAGCCGGAGCAGAAAGCATACCTCTTTGCGCGAGCCGCACCAGGCAGCGAAGAGGAGGAGGATGCTGTTTGGCACTGAACCTGGCAGGACCGGGAACACCGAAAGCCGGTGAGGACGGCGGCACTGAAGGTGCTGCGCAGGCCCATGATGTCCGGCGCAAGACCGCACGCATTCTGGTGGTCGATGACGAGACTCACGTGCGAGCTATGATGGGCTCCACGCTCGAGCGCCAGGGATATGAAGTTGTGCTCGCCTCCAGCGGCCGTGAGGCTCTCGAGTCTCTTGAGCTGAACTCTTTCGATCTCGTGCTCACCGACATCGTCATGCAGGATGTCAACGGCATTGCCCTGCTCGAACGTATCCACACCCAATATCCCAATCTGCCGGTCGTAATGGTCACGGCCATTCACGACATCAGCGTGGCCATCGATTCGATGCGCCGCGGCGCCTACGACTATCTGCTCAAGCCATTTGAGCGTGAGCACCTGCTGAATACGGTTCGACGGGCCATGGATCACCGGCATGCACTCGAAGAAAACCAGAACTACCAGCAGAGCCTGGAGCAGATGGTGCGCGCACGTACGGAGATGCTGCGCCATGCCATGGAAGATCTGGAGCACTCCTACGATGTGACCCTCGAAGCCCTGGGCGACGCGCTCGATCTGAAGGACTCCGAGACCGAGGGCCACTCGAAGCGCGTGACGGCGTACACCATCGCCTTGGCCCGCGCCATGGGCATTCCCCCGACTGAGATCAAGGTGATTGCCCGCGGAGCCTTCTTGCACGACGTAGGCAAGATGGCGATTCCCGATGACATTCTGCGCAAGCCCGGCATGCTCACCAAAGAAGAGCAGGCCGTCATGCGCGAGCACTGCACGCGCGGCTATAACATGCTGCGCAAGATTCCATTTTTAGCTGGCGCGGCCGAGATCGTCTTCTGCCATCAGGAGCACTACGACGGGAGCGGTTATCCCCGCGGAGTGCGCGGAAAAGAAATTCCGATCGGCGCTCGCATCTTTGCTGTAGCCGACACGTTGGACGCGATCACCAGCGATCGTCCGTATCGCAAGGCGCAGAGCTTCGACGCCGCCCGCGAAGAGATTCTGCGATGTTCGGGGTCGCAGTTCGACCCGATCGTCGTCGAAGTCTTTCTCAAAATTCCCAATGAGCTTTGGCAGGAGCTGCGGTCTGAGATCAGCGGCCAGCACAAACGCTTCTCAACCTTCGACATCGATGCCCCTGCCGAGCCAGAGGCCTGAGCTCTTTTCTGCGTACGTCCTTTGAGTTGCCGGAATTCCTTCCCAGGAGCTGAACATGGCTGCACTGAATCCCCAGGAAGCGAAAGAACGCCTCTCGCAACTCTCCGGCTGGCAGATCGAGGCCGGCGAACTGGTAAAAAACTTTTCCTTTCAAGATTTCCGCGCTGCACTCGGTTTCGTAAACCGCGTCGGCGAAGCTGCCGAAGAGGCTGGCCACCATCCTGATATCGACATTCGCTACAACCGTGTGCGGCTCGCGCTGGTCACTCACGATGCCGGCGGGCTCACGGAAAAAGATTTTAGATTAGCGGCCAAAGCAGACAGCCTGATCTAGCCCGAAAATTTCAGAGGTCATCTTCCGATCCATCGGAAGGTGGATCGCCAGGTATACCAAAATGTGGATTCTTGTCGTTTTCTCCGGTTTCACGGAGCTTAGCGAGGGTCTTGCGGTACCACCAGGCAGCCGCCATGCCGCCCACCAGTGCCGACCCTGCCGTGAGAGCCGCGATCTTAAGCCAGCCCGTAGGCGTGGCGCTCGTCGTCTTCTGCTCTGTTGAAGCTTCTGATTCTGGATCACTTGCCATTATCCTTTGTAACCCCTGCCCCCGTATTTGAGCTCTCTTGAGCTCCTCGATCGTTCAGAATCATCGTTTTTACGTTCGCCCCTTAGATGCCAGCAAGACGAAAGAATGCATAAAAATCGGCCAGAATAAAATTCTGAAATTTGTACTTGCATTCTTTTCGATCTATGCTATCGTGTATTTATTCCGGCTGACAGCCGGAAGTAGTTTGCGTCACTGGCCTCCCGGCACGGATAGCTCGAACGTCCGTGCCGTCTTTTTTTGCTTTTTGCAGGAATATGGTGACGAGAGGCGCAAAATAGTTTCGGCTCAGTCTTTTCTAGCCCCAGACCTCAGCCAGGCCGCACCTACCCCTTCCCATTGAAGAGCGATCCTTCAAACCGCCCCTTCAAAGCCTGAGAACCTTAAAAATCAAAAACTTACTGATTTGCGCCTGTTTAACGAACTCGATAAGATAAGGCCCTGAAAATCGCACAAATCAAGAGAAAAGTTAGACTTCAACGAAGTAGCGCGATGATATTTCGATCAGCTTAGTCGTCTTGCCAATCTTCGCTGATACTCATCGATGATCCGCTTCGGAAACCAGGAAGCACGCATTTTGTTGCTGCGCCGTAGAATAGTGTGCAGAGGCTCCGCATGAATCATCTCCTCAAGAATCGTTGGGTTCTGGGTCTTTCGGCATTCTTTTTAACCGCAGCCAGCTACGCGCAGTGGTCCAATCCGGCCGAAGATGTCCCGGCCTACCACGCTTCCGCTCCCTTGAAGGTGAGCTCGCTGCCACCAATCCTTTCCGGCTCCAAGCTGGCGGGATCCAATTTCCGCTATCCCTGGCAGGTGCACGTGTATCAGAACGTAGCCAAAGTGGGCAATGTCGCCTATCAGCTCCCCTGCAATTGCCGCTGCGACCGCGCCCTGGGCCACACCAGCCTGCGTAGCTGCTTTGAGGGGCTGCATGGCACCGAGTGCTCCACCTGCGCACAGGAGGGCTTCTACGCTTACCAGCAAACCAAACTAGGCAAGACGCCCGCTCAGATCCGCGCTGGCATCGCCCACCACGAGTACGAGTCGATCGACCTAGAAAAGCAATAATTCCGGAGGGAGGCGAGGGTTTTAACCCTCGCATGGAGGTGAACGAAATTCATAGGGCTTCAGCCCCGGCCACTCTCGATCGCGCAGTCGCATTGAAAACCAGCGTAAAATAGAAAATGCAGCACGAGCCAGTTGGCCCGGCTCGCACCCAACCGCACTCCGGCATCATCCAATGAGTGCTTGCAATCGGGGGCGTCACGGTTTCGACGGGATCGCTTGCGGCATGGGAGGCATGTCGGGGGGTGGGCACCCGTAATCGCCTGCAAAAACAAAGTTGCCAACGACAATCTGGCACTTGCTGCTTAATTAACTAAGCAGCCGTCTCTCGCGGTTTTGCCTATGGGCTACGAGTCGGACGTCATTCAGTAGGCTGGCTTGAGCGGCTCGGTCCGGGCGGCTTCAAGCGAGATCAATCGGACTAGCTTCCTGCGCATCTTGTCCGTTCTGAGCGCAGGCGGCGAATACATGCGGAACTGGACTGAACATGGATTCTCCCGGCTGACAACGGTTTCGGACGCGGGTTCGACTCCCGCCGCCTCCACCAGATATATCTCCTTTGTTTCCATAAGCTTATCTTGTGGAAAAAGGGCGAAGCTATTTTTGTACACATTTTGTACATGTGCTAGCTTCGCGCAAGCTGGCCCGACAAGCCCTTGGCCAAGAAAAAGAAATTCGAGCGTGTCGTAGGCTTCTTCTGGTTTTGCGCGCGCCAGGGTTGGATTCGCGACAATCCAACCGCCTCGATGGGCCGCATCGTCGCCAAGCATGTCCCCACCGACTACTTCACCCGCGATGAATATGCTCGGATTCTCGGCGCGACCTACCGGCTGGACGATGGTCTTGAACAATCCTGGGCGCCTGAGCACGCGGCATCCGCATCCGGGCTCTCACAGAACTCATGCGCTGGAGCGGGCTGCGCATCCGCGATGCAGCGACTCTCGAGTGCTCGCGGCTGACGGAAAACAAGCTGATGCTCTACCAGGCAAAAACCGGCATACCCATGGACAATAGCTATTCGTATGTGTGATGAGCGAAGCAGTGAATTAACTGTGTCTGGTCTCGATGATGGCTCCCTTGGGTCACACTTCTATAATTTCGAAAGCTGCTCCACAGTCCCTATGAATTCAGCACCTCAGGAATGGGAAATCGGGGCAGGTTCTCTTCGGCCCCTGGAGAGTCAATGAAAGCTTATTTTCCGGCTTTTCTTTGTTTAATGGCGGTTGCATTTCTCCGGCCAGGTTTTGGACAAAGCAAAAATTCACCAGAGCCACGCAGTGTCGATGCAATCGAGTTTGCCTCGACAGGATCCAGTTACGTGCCGATAGATTCCTGGATCTATCCGGCGTTGGACCGGCTTCATGCGCTTGGATATCTGGATACTGCGTTTCTAGGATTGCGGCCGTGGACGCGGTTGAGCGTTGCGCACATGTTGGAGGAAAGCGCGGACGAGATAGAGTCGGATTCTGGAAACGACGAGGCGCGGAATATCTATTCTTCCGTCCTGGGTGAAATACAACCCGATGTGGACCGTGCGGATGGCACGGGACATCCACATGCCGAGTTGGAGAGCGCGTATACCGTCCTCCGGGGCATGAGTGGTACGCCTCTGCGCGACAGTTTTCATCTGGGGCAGAGTGTCATCAATGATTATGGTCGCCCTTACGAAGGCGGCTTCAGCAACTATTCTGGTTTCAGTGGGCACGCGGAGGCGGGCCGGTTCTCGCTTTACTTTCGTGGTGAATTTCAGCATGCCCCATCTGCGGCCGGGTATTCGCCGACTCTGGCTGCATATCTCTCCAACACCATCGACGCGATCCCTTTTGCGCAAAATCCGGTACAGGACACGATTCCGGCAGGACCGATTGCAGCGGCAAATAACGCTCGCATCCTGGAGGCCTATCTCTCCTATCACCTCCTCGGGCACGAGGTTTCGATTGGCAAGAACGACCACTGGATGGGGCCTGACCAAGGGGCGTCGATGCTGTGGAGCAACAATGCCGAGAACATCTACAACTTCGAGATCAACCGCGTGGAACCACTGCGCATTCCATTGCTTTCGCGTTTGACGGGACCGTTCCGGTATGACTTCTTTGTCGGAAGCCTTAAGGGGCATACCTACCCGAACGATCCCTGGGTGCACGTTGAGAAGATCAGTTTTAAGCCTACGCGAAATCTCGAGTTTGGCTTTGACAGAATGGATATTTGGGGAGGCAAAGGACACGAACCGGTTACGCTCCACACCTTCCTGAAGAGTTTCTTCAGTTTCCAAAACGTCTCAGGAGCCGAAAAACTCTCTGCCGCCGATCCTGGAGCCCGCTTCGGTACCTTTGACTTTAGTTATCGGTTGCCGTTCTTGCGTCGCTGGGTCACACTGTATACCGATTCTCTGGTACATGACGATGTGAGCCCGATCAGCGCGCCGCGGCGCTCGGGTGTGCAACCAGGAATCTATCTCGCACGCTTTCCCGGTCTTGAGCATCTCGATCTGCGCGTAGAAGGAGCCAGCACAGACACGGTCAGTTCATCAACCCAAACAGGCCAATTTCTGTACTGGGAATATGTCCAAAAGCAAGGGCCGACCAATAAGGGATTTCTGGTTGGAGATTGGGTGGGACGTCAAGGCAAAGGCGGCCAGGCGTGGCTGACCTACCATCTTTCACCGCAAGAAGAGGTGCAATTCGAGTATCGCAATGCAAAGGCTGCGTCCGCGTTTATCCCAGGTGGAACTACGCAGAATGATTACTCCGTCCAGGTACGCAAGCGAGTGAAGAAGAACTATGAGATTCTCGGCACAGTGCAATATGAAGGCTGGAAGGCACCGATTTACCGGAACGGTGCACAGAGCGATACGACGGCCACGTTTCGGTTCACATGGTTCCCCCCTTCTCACTGACGTGGCGCTCCGGACTATTTCGATTGCGGAGCAGGAGATGGGGTGCTAACATCCCCGGTATCAGCATCCTGACACATTCAGATTTGTATCGAGGATGAACGAATGACGGGCCGAAGCGCGAACAGCACGGGCCGGAAGGGTTCACGCACCAACAAGTTCCTCGTTAGCGTGATTCTTGTAGTTCTTCTTTCCCTCGTGAGTTGGACCTTTTTCTACATGAAGCAGATGCCTCTGGCATCGGCAGAAACGAGCGTAGTTGTCGGGTTTTGGCTGCTGATTGTTTTTGGCACGCGGTGGATTCTGAACCTGATCGGCCGGTCGAAGCGGCACACCACCGTACACGCCAAGGGCCATTCGAAATCTCACCTTTGAGATGGAAGACGAATGAACCGTCAGGTAGACATTCGTTGGCCGCAAGCGATGCCCTTACCTCGTCGTGCCTTTTTGCGGACATTTTTCGGAGCAGTTGTATTCGCGGCGCTCCTCTCCACGGAAGGAACGGGGCAGGAGATCGCCTGCATTCCCGACCAACCGATCATGTATGTGGGAAAAGAGGTCCATGTAAGCGCCTTTGCTCCAGCGCCAGCTGGAGCTCACCTGCAGTTTGCATGGAGTGCGACCGGGGGCAAAATTTACGGTTCGGGGAGAGAGATAACGTGGAATTTCCGGGAGACGCTCTCCGGAGTCTATACCTCCACGGTAACGGTCACGCGCGATGGTCAACGGCTCGGTGAATGCTCTGCCCAAGTGACGGTGATCGAACCGGAGCGCGGCAGTGCGCCACCTCAAGCGGTCGTAGCGCCGGAACCGCGGATCACAGCTCGCGCTTTTCTCTCCGCTGACATGAAAGAGGAGGCAGGATACGGCCTCTACAGCTATCTGCTGTTCGGCTCACCTCCCACGGCGGAGACCCGCGCGCGCTATCTCAAGGCACTGGATGCCTGTTTATCGATGATCTCGACGGTTTCTGAACTCCGTCAGTACAGGCCGGCGGGCAAGCTGAATGTGACCTACATTCCGGTTAAGGCGCGGCCGTCAAGTGACCCCACCGCCGAGTGGCTACTGAACAACTATGATTTTGCGCGAGCGCGCGTGTTGCTCGACCTTCTTTCACCGCGTTATCGAACCGGTCCGTACATCGTTTCGACGCTCGCGCCACTCTCGAACCTGCAGTCGATTCCCCAAGATCACCTCTTTCAGGACATGTCGCTGGTTCCGACGGAACCCGACGATCTTCTCTCCTGGTGGATTCGCGCATTTTTGAATCAGGCAGCGCAAGAGCAGTTCTGGCAGCCACAAACCGGCGAGATGTTGACGCTCAAGGTGCGAACGATGCTCAGCGTCGAAGCTGCCGCTCTGCCGGAAGTAAAAAAACAGTTGGCAAGCTGGATTGCCTGGGCCAAGTAGGTCTGCAGATCGGCGCGCGTCGGCCCATTTGCAGTCGCCCGGTAAGACGCGGGGCAGGCAAGGATGAGGCGATCGGCAAATCCGTTTTCTCGCTGCGTGATCTTTGCCGGTCTTGGGGTGCTGATGGCCTCGCCACCTTTAACCCTGCACACATCGCCTTCGAGCCTTGCACTGTTTGCACAAGAGTCGAACGCGGATCCGGCCGCCAATCTGTTGACTCTCGCTTATCAGGAGCAGACTACAGGCAACTATGCGCAAGCTGAAGCTCTACTGACGCGCGCTCTCACAATTGAGATCAAAGCCGTCGGTCCCGACGATCCAAAGATCGCCACCATCTTGAACAACCTGGGCGAAGCGCTGCGCGAGCAGGGGAAATACGCTGATGCAGAACCGGTGTATCTGCGTGCGATCGCCATCGACGCCAAGGCTTATGGACGCGACAGCGGTGAGCTGGTCCACATGCTGAATAACCTCGGCCTGTTGTATGGAGCCGAGGCCAGGGGCAGCGAATCGGAAGCGCTCCACTTGCGCGCGCTGGCAATTGCGCCCAAAGCATTCGGCAAAGACAGTATGCCGGTGGCGGTTACTTTGAATTGCCTCGGAACGCTTTACATGGGACAAGGACGCTACGCAGAGGCCGAACCCTTGGCCCGCCGCAGCCTTGAAATTCGGCAGAAGGTGCTGCCGCCCGACCATCCCGACATAGGAACTGCGCTGAACAACCTGGCTGCTGTTGATCTGGCGCAGGGAAAATATGCTGACGCCGAACCGCTTTTGGAGAAGGCGTTGAATATCGATCAGACCCGCGTCGGGAAAGAACATCCGGTTGTGGCGATTGACCTCACCAATTTGGCAGACCTGAATGAGAACCAAGGCAAGCCGGCGGAGGCGGAGCGTTATCTTCTGCAAGCGTTAAACATCCGGGAGAAGGCTCTGCCGCCCGACCATCCCGATACCCTCAGCACGCTTCACCGTCTGGCAGGCACCTATTACGAGCAGGATAACTACGAAAAGGCCGCGCCGTATTTTCTACGCATGGTCACCGGCATGGAACATGAGTTCCAGTACAACTTCACGTTCATGTCGGAGCAGGACCACCTGCAATTTCTAAAGACTGTGTCGGGAAGATTTCCTGAATTCTTCAGTTTCTGCACCAAGTTCTACGACAAAGATCCCGCTCTCGCCGGGGCCATGTATGACGTCGTGCTATGGCAAAAAGGAATGATCGCTTCCAGCATGGCATCGCTGCGGGCGAGCATCGCTCACACCGGCGACAAGAATACGCTCGATCTTTTGGATCAGCTTTCGGCGAAACGGGCGGAGATCGCACGCCTCACATCGGGAATGTCTCAGAACACCCCGGAATCGGCCTCAGCCATCGCCCGGCTCAAGGAGCAAGCCGACGACCTGGAGCGAGAGCTGGCCAAACGATCGGATGTAATGGCCGAACGGAATCGCATGGCGTCATTGACGTGGCGCGATGTGAGAAATGCTCTCGCTCCTGGAGAGGCGGCAGTCGAGTTCGTGCGCTTCGGCTACTTTGACGGCAAGAAACGCACGGGCGCCCTGAAGTACGTCGCCTTGATCACCACTCCGGCGAACAAAACCTCTCCTGTGCTGGTAGAGCTTGGCGAGGCCGATCAGCTGGAGATCAGCGCACTGCAGGATTATTGGCACCGTGTCGAGGGCGGCCCTTCCGCGCCGGAAAGTGGGATTGCCTTCTACCGCGTGCTATGGAAGCCGCTCGAAGCAAAGCTCGGCGGCGCAAAACGCGTTTACGTTGCTCCCGACGGAATCCTGAACCAGATTTCGCTGGCCGCGGTTCCCAGTGAAGACGGACGCCTGCTGATAGAGAGGTACGATCTCCGGATCGTCCTCAGCACGCGGGACCTGCTACGCCCGAAAGCAGCTTCGACGAGTCGTACCGCGGTGTTGATCGGCGATCCTGCATTTGACCTGACAGAAGAACAGCAGCGAACAGTGTCGGCGCAGGGGCTCCGGCAAAGTTCCGGTCAAGCGGCTGTGCAGCTTGCAAGCACAGGTGGCCTCGCGGGGCCCGGCGCAGGATTGCGCTCCCAAGACCAGCAAGGGCAAGCCCTTCCTCGTCTGGCAGGCACATCAGAAGAGGTGCAATCTGTCGCGGGATTGCTGTCGAACTCGGGATGGAAGGTCGACAGCTTTACTGGCCCGCGCGCTCTGGAGGAAACGGTCAAGCAGGTCAAGGGACCGCGCGTGCTGCACATCGCTACGCACGGGTTCTTTGAGCCCGACCAGGGGCAAGCCGGTACGCAGCGGAGCGCCGAAGATGGCATGCTGCGTTCCGGACTTTACTTTGCGGGCGCGAATCGCGTGCTCACGGGCGGGCATGCGGCGGCCGGCCTGGAAGATGGCGTTCTTACCGCGTATGAGGCGACTGGGCTATCTCTGCAGGGAACGGAGCTGGTGGTGCTCAGCGCCTGCGAAACGGGTTTGGGCGAGTCCGCGACCGGAGAGGGTGTCTTTGGGCTGCGCCGCGCCTTGCAGGAGGCCGGAGCCCAGACGGTCTTGATGAGCATGTGGAAGGTCCCTGACAACGAAACTCGCCAGCTGATGACGTTGTTCTACAAAAAGTGGCTGGCGGGAAAGGACAAGCCAACAGCTTTGCGGGAGGCGCAGCTGGAACTGCGGCAGGATGTAATGCGCCGGTGGCAGCAAGATCGCCCGCACGATTGGGCCGCTTTTGTGCTGGTCAGCCCCTGAGTTGAGACGGACCGGCAACTCGAATCACTATCCGATGAATCGATGCGAAGGCTCTTGAAGGAGGAAGTATGGCGAAGCTGCCTTCCCTTTTCTCACTTGCCGGGGTTCTTGTTCTTACGGCGATCCCAGGTTTCGCCAGTGAGACGACCTATCACGATCCCCGCAATCCATCGTTCAGCTTAGTGGTGCCGGACGGATGGACGGCTAAGCGAACCGACTCAGGCGTGAGCCTGAACCATGGCAACAGCTCTGCGATTCTCATGGCGATTACCGGTAACCGTTCCGCGACCGACATGCTGGAAGACATTGTCGGGCAGATGCAGAAGCAAGCAAGAGAATTTCGGCCCATGGATAAAGGTGCATGCCGGTTCGGTGGGCAACAGGGTGCGTATTCTCAGTTTTCCAGTGTCGGTCCCAACGGAACGGCTGAAGTCGTGAAAGTGATCGCCATGACCAACGGGCAGTTGGTGTACCTGATGATCCAGGAGACTCAGCCCGGTGAATATGAAGACAACAAGAACGATCTGCAGCGCATCCAGGACAGCTTTGCGCCCGAAGCATTACCGGCAGCAGTGGACGACAGAGAAAAACTGGATGCTCTTTACGCAGCGGGCGTCATCAGTCAGCAGGAATACGAGGCGCGCACGAAAAATCTTGGTGGCAGCGCGAGTTCCCGGCCTCCTCCTGCTGTGAACACGGGCAATAGCGGAAGCTCAGCTCCGAACGCGAGCCCCGTGCCTGCTGAACCGCCTCTTTTGGCGCAGCCGAATTCACCCGGTGCGGGCCGAACCGCTGAGTTTCCGAGTGCAGCGCAGGCTCAACGCTACGTTGTGGTGCATTTCGCTCTATCCACCACTATGAACTGGCTAACCGACAACTGCATGGGCTGGATGACGATTGAGAACGGCGTGATCTCATATCGCGCTGTCAAGGGAAATCACGGTTTGCATTCGTTCGATATCCCGCTTGCTTCGATCAAAGAGGCGAAGCGAAATGCCATGATGGGCTCTGCTTATCAGGCTTTTCACATTCGCCTCAAGACGGGCGAGAACTATGACTTTTCCCTGCTGGATAGCACTGGCCAGCAGATACTCAATCCCGAGGTTTTGCTTAGCGCAATCCACGCGGCTATGCAATAGAACCGCTGCGCTCCACGTACATCGGTGCGTGCCCCAGAATTGGCGTCCCGTTTCTCATTCCTGTTGATGCGCGGGCGTGACCTTCAGATCGAGCAGATGCACGCCACGGAGCACCATCAGTGGCGCGGGCCTTCCGGCGCGATCGGCCGAAAGAAGCCGATGCAACTCGTCAATTCCACTGACGCTCTCACCTGCGAAGCTCACGATGATGTCGCCATCGCGCAGTCCCGCCTTGTCGGCCGGGCTCTTGGGTTCGAGGCTTGTCACCATCACTCCCGATGAGACAGGCAGCTTGTACTCGTAGACGATCCGGCGCGGCAGCGGAACATTCTGGGCCGCGATGCCGATCAAGCTGCGCCGCACTCGGCCGTACTGCAGAATTTGGCTGGCGACATTCTTGGCTGTGTCGATGCCGACGGCAAAGCAGAGCCCTTGCGCGCCCATGATCGTGGCGGTGTTCACGCCGATGACGCGGCCGTTTGAGTCCACCAGCGGGCCGCCCGAGTTTCCGGGATTGAGAGCGGCGTCTGTCTGAATGATCTCTTCCATCATTCTTCCGGACGAGGACCGCATGCTGCGGCCAAGCGCGCTCACCACTCCGGCTGTGACGGTGAACTGGAAGCCGAATGGATTACCCACAGCGATCGCCAACTGGCCGACCTTGAGATCCTTTGAGTTGCCGAGTGCGGCTGGCACGGTGAGCCGGTGATCCGTACGCAGTACGGCCACGTCGGTATCGGGATCGTCGCCAATGCGCATGGCGTCGGCCGTGGCGCCGTCGAGGAAGGTCAACCGGATGTGATCGGCACCATGCACGACATGGCTGTTGGTCAGCACCAGGCCGTCCGGCGTAAACACGAAGCCGGAACCCGAGCCGCCGCGGGCGCGATCCGTACCAACATCAATCTTGACGACAGACGGGCTCACCCGCCCGACGGCACGGGTTACAGCGCGGGAGTAGGCGTCGAGCAGGTCATCATCGCCCGAGGCGATGTTTTCAATCTGTCCTGCGCCGGAACTCCAACCAGGAGAACTAAGAGGGAGATAGAAGTCGTCCATTGAGGATTCCACCCGCTACACAAAGCGTGGAAAGTAGATGCCTTTGCGAGCGAAGAAGATTCAGGGTGAGCGCTACGCTTGGGGGAAGTTCTCCAAGCAAAAGTTCTCGGCGGCGGCGACAATTTTTCGCGCTCGTGCAGAAATCCCCTGTTCAAGCATGGCGATTCAGGCGACAATTGCCAGAACCGTCTTTACTGGCTCCCGGCGGGCGTAACTCATTGGAGAATCGCCAAATAATAGAGGTGCCTAGAGGGATCCTTAAAAACATGCCCTTCAGGTGCTTTTGACTTCCGCGACTCTCCGAAAATAAATGTATACTATCGAAAATAAATAGGAACGTGCCCTATGCTGACTGAACCCGCTCAGTTAAATCGAGTCGCTCCCGTCCCTGGATCGCCGGCCCAGATGAGGGTTTTGGCCGACGATCTGACCGGAGCCTGCGATGCGGGCGTAGCTTTTCTCGACGCCGCGCATTCGGTGCGCGTGTGGTTTCATCCACGAGCGCTGTTTCCTGCGCCGGAGACGGCACAGGCATTCCATACCGGTTCGCGCGCCATGACCGGCGAGCAGGCGGCTGAGGCCGTTTCTCAGATGGCAGCCAACCTTACCTGGGATGCGAACACGATTCTGTTCAAAAAAGTTGATTCGGCTGGACGCGGGCCCATTGCCGCCGAGGTGATTGCTCTGCATCGCTCGCTGGGCACAAAGGCGATTTTGCTGGCGCCGGCCTTTCCTGCTGCGGGCCGTACGGTAAATGGGGGCATTCTGAAGGTTCGCGATGCATGCGGGCGTTGCTTGAGCATCGACCTTCGCACCTGGTTTGCGCCTGCAATGCAGAATGGGATCGCACTGATCTCGAGCGCCAGCGAAGTCGGCGCTGCGCTGGATTCGGGAAAAACCCTGCTGCTGTGCGATGGCGTGACGCAGAACGATCTCGAAGAGCTGGCGCGTGCGGCGCAGCCCTTACGAGGGCTGCTGTACGCGGGCTCGGCCGGTCTGGCGCGAGCAATTGCCAGCCTGCACGTGGTTTCCCGGTCCGCAGTTTCAACACCAAGATCGGCACGCACACTTGTCATCACAGGCACGCAGCATCCGGTGACCACGTTGCAGTTGGAAACGCTTGAACAGAAAACGCAGGGGCGTGAGGATGTGCGCATCCTGCGAATCACCTGCGAAGATGGCGATGAGGCGAAGGTGCGCGCGGCATTTGCCGACTTCGATCCTGAGAGCCTGATCTTGACCGGAGGCGATACCGCGCAGCTGGCAGCGCAAGCGCTGGAGGCACACTCATTGCTTTTGCATGGAGAGTTTGAGGCTGGGATTCCGTGGGGCACGTTGCAAGGCGGAATCGCAGATGGACGGACGGGGGTGACGAAGTCGGGCGGTTTCGGCTCCGCGGCTACGCTCCACGACATCATCGCGAAGCTATCAGGAGCGGCATGAAGAGACTGCCTCGTATCGCTATCAGCATCGGAGATCCTGCAGGTGTGGGCGCAGAGATCGCACTCAAGGCGCTTTGCGATGGAGAATTCGGCGCGATGGCGCAATGGCTCGTTGTCGGCGATTCTGCAGTATTGCGCGCCGCGGGGCGCACCACGGGCATCGATCCTGGCTCTTTGCCTTGCACGTTGATCGAAACCGGCGACTTGCAGGCGGATCACGAACTCGCCTTTGGCCAACTGCGCGCCGAGTACGGCACGGCAGCAATTGGCTATGTGCGCCGTGCAGCCGAGATGTGCCTGCAGGGTAAGGCCGATGCGATGGTAACGGCTCCTCTGAATAAAGAGGCGGTCACGCTGGCGGGACGCTCCTTTTCAGGACATACGGAGTATATTGCCGAACTCACAGGCGCGACCGAGTCGCGGATGTTGCTGGTCTCAGAGAAGCTGGCGACCGTGCACGTGAGCACGCACATTGCATTGGAGCGCGCCTGCCATCTCGATCAGCATAGGATCGTACGCACGATCGAGCTTGGTCACGAGGCGCTGAAGCTGATGCGGCAAAAGCCGCCGCGGATCGCGGTATGTGGACTGAATCCGCATGCCGGCGAGCACGGATTATTCGGAAAGCAGGATGAGGACGTAATTGCACCAGCTATCGCGCAGGCGCGCGCCTCGGGCATTGACTGCTCCGGCCCACACTCGCCGGACACGATCTTCGTGCGGGGTGCGCGAGGCGAATTCGATCTGATCGTGGCCATGTATCACGACCAGGGGCACATTCCCATGAAGCTGATTGACTTCGAAGGGACAGTGAATGTGTCGCTTGGCATGCCGATTATCCGCACATCCGTGGATCACGGCACGGCGTTTGACATTGCAGGCCGTAATCTGGCCGACGCAACCAACATGAAGGTCGCCATGCGACTGGCTGTGCGCATGGCCGCAGGTAAATTGGCAGTTGCGTCAACGCATAGCGCTGCAGCGAACAACCAGGCGCAGTTGATTTGGGAGTAAGCCGATAGATAAAGCTTGAACTCACCTTCCGGGCACAGACGTTCAGCGGCTTCCATCGAACTCGCTGCGGCGGATGAAGAGGAGACACGATGAGCCGCTTACAACAAGCCGTGAAAGGCAACGGCAAAACCCTTCTTGGCGCGGCCGTCTACATTTACGATCCCGCGTTCCTCGAAATCTGCGCGCATCTGGGCTATCAGGCCATCTGGATCGAGATGGAGCATGAACACATTACTTTCGCCGAAGCAGCGAATCTGTGCCGAACTTATTCGATCAAAATTCAATCAAAGGCGGCGGCGCGTAATCATGGCAGCAAAAGCAGATCCTGATGTTCCTGAAAAGTCCGTTCGCCGCCGGATCCCGAAGTGGGCCCTTCAGTCTGCATCCGGAACCGCCGCGAATGAGCAGTATTATCTGAGATCGATCGGCCGTGCGCTCGATGTTCTGGACTGCTTCGATGGAACAGCGCCGCTTTCACTGAAAGAGATCAGCTCACGCACGGAACTGCCGGAGTCGACTCTGTTCCGCGTCCTGCTAACTCTGGAAAAACATGGCTATCTCAAACAGGCCGTGGATGGAACCTACCAGCTGGCTGCGAAGTTGCGCTTTGGCTGGCTAATCGAAGAGGCGAATGCGCTCAAAGCCAAGGCGCGCCCGGAACTGGAACGGCTGGCAAACCGGTTTAACGAGACGGCCAGTCTGGCTTATCTCTATGACGACCGCATTCACGTGCTGGATTCGATTGAGACCTTTCACGAGATCCGCATGTCGAACCGGATTGGCCGGGTTCTGCCGCCGCATTGCAGCGCGATGGGCAAGGCGATCACCGCATTTCAGACTCCTGCGCTGGCCGATCGCATCCTTGAGGTCTATGGGCTCTCGCGGCGGACGGAGCATACCATCACGGATCGCGCGCGACTCTTCGAGGAGTTCGAGCAGATTCGCAAGAGCGGCGTCTCCTGCGATCGCGAGGAGTCGATCATGGGCGGCGTCTGTTTCGGCGCAGCCATTCAGCGGCCCGGAGAGCGTGTGGTCGCTGCGCTCAGCCTGTCGACGCCCGTGATCCGGATGACTGCGGCTCGCGAAGAGGAAACGCAACGAGCAGTGCGTGAGGCAGCCGCTCGGGTTGCGGAAATCTAGGCCTTCACCCCTGGCCCTGCAACCAGAATCCGAATCTCATTCACGAACATGATCTACTGCGCAGAACGAGGCTGGAGTATCTGGACTACTTCGTCCAACGCCATTTGCCAGGACGGGAGATGGACCGAAAAGTGCGTCTCCAGCTTGGCGTTGGAGAGGACCGAGTTGCGTGGACGCGCCGCCGGCGTCGGATAGTCCGCCGTGGCGATAGGAACGAGTTCAGGCGCTTTCACGCCAAGCCGTGCCGCACGCGTAAAGATAGCCTGCGCGAATCCAAACCAAGAGGTAGCGCCCGCGCACGTCATGTGATACAAGCCAGCCCAAGCCTTCGGATCGCCAAACCGGCTTGCCTGGATGCCTTCGACGATCGCGTATGTGGACTGGGCCAGAGCGAGAGAGGTCGTGGGCGCGCCGATCTGGTCGTTCACGATCGAAAGGCGCTCTCGCTCGCGGGCGAGCCGCAGCATGGTCAACAGAAAATTTTTGCCGTGCGGGCCATAGACCCAACTCGTCCGGAAGATCAGATACCGGCCACCGATCTTCTGGATCGCCTGTTCCCCGGCGAGCTTTGAGGCACCGTAGGCGTTGAGCGGGTTGGTGAGGTCGTCCTCTGTCCACGGGGCTGCCTTCGTCCCGTCAAAAACATAGTCAGTGGAGTAGTGGACAAGCAGCGCATCAAGCCGGGCGGCCTCTTCGGCGAGAATGCGCGGAGTTTCCGCATTGATCGCGTAAGCCAGCTCACGTTCTGACTCCGCGCGATCCACAGCGGTGTAGGCTGCGGCATTCAGGATTACTTCTGGCCGCACCTGGGCGACGATGGCGCAAATCTGGTCCGGCTGCGCAAGATCGACAACAGTGCGGTCGAGAGCCGTGACCGAACCGAAGCCGGCGAAGCTGCGCTGGAGTTCGAGCCCGAGTTGTCCGTTTGAGCCGAGAATCAGAATGCGCGGGCCAGGTACTTGAATCGTTGGTAGATTCTCGGTCATGCTCGGCTCCAGAGCTTTTGGCGTTCTTGCTCATTCTACTGGGGATCCTCCAACGCCGAATGCCGGTAAGGTCGCGGGAAAAGCTAAATCCCCGTACAATTTAAATGGAGATCTGCCTCTCGTGCCTCGTGTGTACATGGACGCGAACGCCACCACGCCTCTGTTGCCGGAGGTGATGGAGGCGATGCGTCCGTACTGGATGGAGCAGTTTGGCAATGCCTCATCGATCCACCGGCAAGGGCAGCAGGCGCGAAGGGCGGTGGACCATGCCCGCGAAACGCTGGCTGAGTTCTTCAACTGCCGCGAGGCCGAGGTGGTGTTCAACTCCGGCGGCACCGAAGGCGACAATACGGCGATCTTTGGCCTGCTGCGCACGGGCGATCACTTCATTACTACGTCGATCGAGCACTCGGCCGTGCTGCAGGCGGCAGAGCGGGTAGCGCGGCGCGGCGTCGATGTTACGTTTGTGGCTCCGCTGCCGAATGGGCTGATCGATCCGGAGGCGATTCGCGCCGCAGTCAGGACCGAAACGCGCCTGATCAGCGTGATGCTGGCGAACAACGAGACAGGCGTGCTGCAGCCCTTGGAAGAGATCGGAAAGATCGCGACTGAGGCAGGCGCTTTCTTCCATGTTGACGCGGTGCAGGGCGCGGGCAAGATTCCGTTCGACGTGCGGCGGTTTAGCTGTCACCTGCTTTCGATCAGCGCCCACAAGATGCACGGACCGAAGGGGGTCGGCGCGCTGTACGTGCGCCGCGGAACGCCGGTGGAGTCGCTGCTTGTGGGTGGGAGTCACGAGCGGCGGCAACGTGCGGGCACTGAGAACGTGCCCGGCATTGTGGGGCTCGGCAAGGCGGCAGAGCTGGCCATCGAGAGCCTGGCGGATGGAGCCGTGGAACGCGTTGCGGCCCTCCGCGACCGCTTGGAAACGGGAATTTTGCAGATCGCCGGGACCGGCGTCAACGGCGCCGGTGCGCCGCGCACTGCGAACACAACGAATATCCGGTTCGACCAGGTAGAGGGTGAGGCGCTGGTGATCGCGCTTGATCTGAAGGGCGTGGCAGTAAGCGGAGGGTCAGCCTGCCACTCCGGATCGACTGAGCCGAGCCACGTACTGATGGCGATGGGATTGGACAAGCATGCGGCCAGGGCGAGCCTGCGCTTCAGCCTGCTCCGCACGGCAACAGAAGCCGATGTAGATCACGCTTTGAAGGTGGTTCCAGAGGCGGTCGATCATTTGAGGGCGCTCTCACCGGTGGCGGCGGGGACGGCGGGATGAAAACAGCTTTCAGCCATCAGCTCTCAGCTTTTAGCCAGCGCGGTCAGTGGCTGTGGGCTCATAAACGTAAGCTAAGAGCTAGAGGCTAGGAGCTAATCCTTTTTTCTATGAGCGAGAGCACAACAATTGCCGTAGCCATGTCCGGAGGGGTGGACTCCTCGACGGTGGCGGCGATCCTTGCCCGCGGGGGCGAGGGCTCCGTAGTTTCGGGCAATGCCGTTGTCGGGCTCACGCTGCAGCTTTGGGATCAGACGCGGCTGGCGGGCAAGCACGGGATTCCGGATGCGCCGAAGGCTGGCCGTTGCTGCTCTCTGGACGACGTGTACGACGCGCGGCGCGTGGCCGAGCAGCTGGATATTCCCTATTACGTTGTGAATCAGGAAGAGCGGTTTGAGCGCGATGTGGTGCGGCCGTTTGTGGATGAGTATCTGGCCGGGCGCACGCCGATTCCCTGCTCGCTTTGCAACGATCACATCAAGTTCGATCAGTTGCTGCGGACCGCGCGCAGCATCGGGGCTGAGCGGATCGCTACGGGACACTACGCCGTAAACGAGTTCGACGAGCGGCGCGGACGATGGATTCTGAAGCGGCCCGCAGACCTGGCCAAGGATCAGACGTATTTTCTCTTCGGGCTCACACAGGAGCAGTTGGCGCACACGCTCTTTCCGTTGGGGCGGCTGACCAAGCCCGAAGTGCGCGCCATCGCGCGCGAGCATGGATTGAGACTGGCCGAGAAGCCGGATTCACAAGAGATCTGCTTCATCCCTGGCGGAGATTACAAGCAGTTTTTGACCGCGTATCTTGAGGAACAAGGCGAAGAGGTTCCGGTAACGGCGGGCGAGTTGGTGGCGACCAACGGCGAAGTGATCGGCCGGCATGAGGGAATCTCGAACTTCACGGTGGGGCAGCGCAAGGGCCTGGGTGTGGCTTCGCCTTCGCCGCTCTATGTGCTGAACATCGATCCGGCAAGCCATCGCGTGACGGTGGGTGCGGACGCCGAGCTGGCCACGCGTACGCTGCGCGCGCGGCGGCTGAACTGGATCAGCATTCCCGAGCTGACTGGACCGATGCGCGTGCGCGCGAAGATTCGTCACCGGCACGAGCCGGCATGGGCGACGCTTGAGCCAGCGGGCCCGAACGAAGCGGTCGCAACCTTCGACGAGCCGCAGCGCGCCGTCACGCCGGGGCAGTCCGCCGTCTTCTACGATGGGGACGAAGTGGTCGGCGGCGGGTGGATCGTATAGACCGGCGCAGCCCATGATCGTGCGTGACTGCGTTGATACGCGGAAAAACCCAGAGCGGTCGCAAGAATAGACATTACGTTCCCGAGAGAGTTCACATCGCCCTTCCGGGGCGGGAGTTTTTGTTGGGCCGTCTTCCCAGGGCTGCGCTTGCACCCACGAACAAAGACCTGTTCGTGGGGCCTCGCTTGCCCTGGGCTATCTCCGGCTCGTCCCTCCGGGACGAATGACCATCGGTCGCCAGATCCTCAACCATCTTCAACAACAAAATTCGTGCGTAGCTCGGGACCGTTGCGAAACGGGGCTGCTGTTATCCTGAATACGTGGTTTTCCGCAGAAAATATAGAGGCCTCCTCGCTATTCTTCTCCTTCTTCCCTTTGTGCTTGTCGCTTGTCACAAGGAAGAACAGGCCGTTGAGGGCGTTGCTCAAAACGCGGTAAAGGCGGAGAGGCAGGCACAGGCCAACGCCTCCGAACGCGATCAGGAACGCGCGCAGCTGGCGCAGATTCCGCTGCCCACCAAGAGCTTGTACATCGACGTGCACGAGCCTTCGCAGTGGTCTAATCCCTTTCTCGCGGTGGGAGCGGAAAACATTACCCTCCGCATCCTCTTGCCGGATGCGAACCCAAGCCCCGTTGGCCAGGGAACAATGCTGCGTCCGGAGGCGGCGCGACGCCAGGAACTTGAGCTGCGCCCTGCTGATCTTGCCAAAGCGATCGTCGCGATCCCTCCGGGTGCATGGCGCTACGGGCGTGTGGTCGCCATTGCCGAATCTCCGCTAGCCTCGCGGCAGGACCGTCTGAAGGTCCGGCGCAATGTGGAGATCGCCATCCAGCAGCTCAACGATCTGGGCATCGTGGTGGAAGAGTGGCCGGCGCGGTGATCTGCAACTGAGACCTGAGGTCCGGAGACGATTTACCATTCCTCCGTGGCCACTTCCCATTTTCCGATTCTCACGAGTCCGCTGGCCCACGAAAGCTTCTCCGCGCATCGCGAGCTTGAATCCCTGCTGAAGAAAAATCTCCGCGGGGAGGTTCGCTTTGATCGAGGTTTCCGCGCCCTGTACACGATGGACGCCTCGAACTATCGGCAGCTTCCGGTAGGAGTGGTCTTTCCGCGCGACGCGGCGGATGTGGAAGCGGCTCTGGCTGCGTGCCGCGCGACCGGCGCTGCGGTCCTTGCGCGCGGCGCGGGCACCAGCTCTGCCGGGCAAAGCGTCAATGTAGCCGTGGTGTTTGATTACTCGCGCCACATGAATGCGCTCATTTCGATCGATCCTGATGCCAAGCTGGCGCGCGTGGAACCGGGCATCGTTCTCGATCGCCTGCGCGACGCGGCAGAGGCCCATCAACTCACCTATGCGCCGGACCCGGCAACGCACTCCCGCTGCACGCTTGGCGGCATGATCGGCAACAACAGTTGCGGCGTACACGGCTTGTTGGGAGGCAAAGTCGTCGACAATGTCGAGTCGCTCGATGTGGTTCTCTACGACGGCACGCGCCTCACCGTCGGCCCTACTTCGCGCGAGCAGCTGGAAGCACTCATGCGTTCCGAGGGCCGCACCGGTGAAATCTATCGCGGACTGGTGCGGATTCGTGACCGGTATATAGATCTCATCCGCGCGAAGTACCCGCGCATTCCGCGCCGCGTTTCCGGTTATAACCTCGACGAGCTGCTGCCGGAAGGCAACTTCAACGTGGCGCGCGCACTGGTGGGCTCTGAAGGCACATGCGTCAACATTGTTTCCGCTACGCTGAACCTTACGGCCAGCCCGCCGCACCGGGTTCTGGTTGTGCTCGCCTTTCCGGACGCGTTTCTCGCCGCGGATGCGGTTCTCTCTGTTCTCGAGCATGGGCCCATCGGGCTTGAGGGCTTCGACGAGCTGATGGTGAACAAGATGCGCAAGAAGCAGCTCGCCGTGGAGGACGTTGCGCTACTCCCGCCCGGCGGCGGCTTTTTGCTGGTCGAGCTTGGCGCATGGGACTCCGCTGAAGTGCAGGCCAAGGCCGAAGCGCTCGCTCGCGCCGCACAGTCCTGGCCGAATATTCTGACGGCACGCATCTATTCACCCGAAGATGCCATGCGCATCTGGAAGGTGAGAGATTCGGCTCTCGGCGCGACCGTCTTCGTTCCGGGCGAGCCCAATGGTTACGAAGGCTGGGAGGATGCTGCCGTTCCGCCGCCGCAGCTCGGCGGTTATCTGCGCGGCCTGACTGCGTTGATGAACGAGTACGGCTACAGCACGCCGATCTATGGACACTTTGGCCAGGGATGCGCTCATCTGCGGCCTAACTTCGACTTCCGCACCGAACAGGGTGTTCGCACGTTTCGCGAGTTCATTGAGCGCGCTGCCGACCTGGTGCTGAGCTTCGGCGGTTCGCTCTCAGGCGAACACGGCGACGGCCAATCGCGCGCCGCGCTGCTGCCCAAGATGTTCGGACCCGAGCTTGTTGAGGCCTTCCGTGAGTTCAAGGTGTTGTGGGATCCGGATAACCGGATGAATCCGGGCAAGGTCTCGGATGCTGTGCGTGTCTACGACCCGATCGAAAACTTGCGCCACTTCCACGTCTCTCCCCCAAAACGTGATGGAACGAAGTTCTTCGCGTTTGAGGCGGATGGCGGCTCGTTTGAGCGTGCGACAGAGCGCTGCGTCGGCGTCGGCGCGTGCCGCAATACAGAAGGCGGGGTGATGTGCCCGAGCTATCGCGCGACCGGCGACGAGCAGCACTCGACGCGCGGCCGCGCCCATCTGCTCTGGGAGATGCTTGCGGGCTCGCTCCGTGAAGAGGGCTTTCAGAGCGAGGCCGTGCACGAAGCGCTCGACCTTTGCCTCAGCTGCAAAGCCTGCAAGACCGAGTGCCCTGTGCAGGTGGACATGGCCCGGTACAAAGCGGAGTTCCTCGCCCAGCACTACGATGGCCGCCTGCATCCGCTGCAGCACTATGTCTTCGGATTTGCCGACCGGCTGGCCCGCTATGGTTCAGTCGCACCGTCGCTCACGAATGCGATGCTCACCGGCTCACTGACGGGCCCGCTTATTAAACGCATCGCGGGCGTGGCGCGCGAGCGGCAGCTACCGGGTTTGGCGGCAAAAAGCTATCAAAGCACGAGAGCATCGCAATCGCGCGAAGCGCAGTCGCCGGGGCAACAGGTCGTGCTCTGGACAGATACGTGGAACAACTACTATCACCCGCAAACGCTTTTTGCCGCCGAATCTGTCCTCAGCCAGGCAGGTTTTGCGGTACAAACGCCGCAGGGGCATCTGTGCTGCGGCCGGCCGCTCTATGACTTCGGATTTCTGAAGACGGCGCGTTCCTATCTCCGACGGGTTCTCGACCGCATGGCTCCGCAGATCGATGCAGGATTGCCCTTTATTTTTCTCGAGCCGAGCTGCGCCAGTGTCTTCAAGGACGAATTGCTCGAGCTGATTCCGAACGATCCGCGTGCGCAACGCATGAGCGAAAATATCTGGTTGCTTGTTGACTGGCTGATCGCCAAAGCTCCGAATTTTGCCGCGGGGCATCTCAACGGTGCACAGATTCTGATCCATGGCCATTGTCATCACAAGGCAGTCTTCGGCGGCTCTGGGAGTGAAGTTGCGCTTCTGCAGAAGGCGGGTGCAACTGTCGAGCCGATCCAAGCAGGCTGCTGCGGCATGGCGGGGCCTTTTGGGTTTGAAGCCGGAAAATTTGAAGTTTCCAAGACAATTGCAAATCAAGGCCTGATGCCGGCTGTGCAAGCTGCAGCGTCGACTACCTTGATTGTTGCTGATGGCTTCAGTTGCCGCGAGCAGATTGCGCAGCTTTCGGGCCGCCGCGCGATGCACATCGCGGAAGTCCTCGCCCACACGTGCGGCTGCGGCGAATAGACGAGCGTAACCGAAGCTGCAACAAGCAATCTCATGACCTCTGGTGCTGCTTGCTTCACTGCAGAGACTGCGCCTCTTACAACTCGCCGCCATCGGCTCGCGTCCAATGCGGAGAGGCCGACCGGCGAAATCCGCTCTGTTCAAGAATGTGCGGGGATTTTTACCGGGTCCGCGCCCTGATGGTGATTTGCGGTAAACTAGACTGTTTTGATACGCTCAGGCATCCTTGAAGCTTGATGAAAGGAGACATTTTTATGGCAGACGAAAGCAAATCGTATGGAGTGGCATGGTTTTTGGCCGGACTCGGCGTAGGTGCCCTGGTGGGTATTCTTTATGCCCCCAAGAGCGGCCGCGAGACGCGTGAGGATCTCGCCAACAGCGCGCGTGAGGGCACCGAGTATCTTCGCGCCCGGACCCGCCAAGCCGCTGACGAAGTGAGCGCCCTTGTCGATAAGAGCAAGGAGCAGATGAGCGCGCTGGTGGACAAGGGTAAGGAACAGATGACCGAATACGTGGATCGCGGACGTGAAGTCATCGACCGGGGACGCGCTCAATGGGAGGAGTTCGTGGAGCGCGGCAAGACCCTGGTGACGGAGCAGACGGGCCGCGTGAATGCCGCAGTAGATGCCGGCCGGCAAGCGTACAAATCCGCGACGAACGCGAACGACTAAGCAACGGCATTTTAGTACGTAATCTCCTTCCGGATTAATGATGCCGCGCCCGTTGCGATGCGATGCAATTGCAGCGGGCGCAAATATGCTTTTCCTGTTCACCGCGATTTCGCCGACCTAAGCGGCAGCGCGGTTTTGTTGTGTGAGACGATGATTATGTCCAGTGCCGGTTCGCAAACGATTCTGCTCGTGATTGCCGCAGTAGTTGCCTTGGCGCTACTGGTGCAGGCAGTGGTTCTGCTGGCGATCTTTCTTGGTGCTCGCAAGGCGATCAGCGCCGCGAAGAGCGAACTGGAGGATCTACGCGCTTCGGTTCTTCCTTTTACCAAAGACGCTCGCGAGTTCTTCGTTCGGGTCGCTCCCAAGGTGGAACAGACCTGTAGCGATGTGGCCGCCCTCACGCACGTGGCTCGCACGCAGACAACGGAATTGCAGTCTGCGGCGACGGAATTTATTGGCAAAGCACGTTCCCAAGTGAGTCGCCTGGATGCCATGATCACGAACGTGATGAATGGCGCAGACCGCGCCGGCGAGTTCATGAGCGAAGTGGTCAACAAGCCGATGCGTCAGGTCTCGGGCATTCTTGCGTCCATCAGAGCCGTTGTCGACACCCTTCGGACACCAGAGCCTCCCGCGCGCGTACGCACGAATCACAGCCCGGCTCGGGGCACCGATCCCGAGATGTTTGTCTGAGCATATTTCATCAATACGTCACATCTCGAAGATTCGGCCATTATCCCAGGCGCTAAAGGCTCGCATGTTAATGCGCCTTTTCGGCACGACCAAAGTCGTGCCCTTTCACAAAACGTGTTTCTGAAACACGCTCATATCAGCGTCTTTGTGCCGGGCTATTTCGGCATCAGGCTGCGCGCGATGGAGTCGAGAACGCCATTGAGGAAGTTGATCGATTCCGGCGCGGAGTAACGGCGGCTGATCTCAAGCGCCTCGTTGATGACAATCGGAAACGGCGTTCCTTTAAAGCCGAGCATCTCGCCCACGGCCATGCGCAGCAGATTGCGATCTACAGCAGGCATGCGCTCAAGCCGCCAGTGCTTGGAGTGATTCGCAATCAGTTCATCGATCTGTTCCTGCTTATCCGTGGCGACACGAAATAGATCTTCGGCGAAACCGCGAACCTCTGGCTCGACTTCGCCAGCAGACTTCCAGAAAGTCGTGCGCACGTGATCCGCCGTCTGCTTGCCAACATCTGCCTGAAACAGCATCTGCATGGCCAGCTCGCGAGATTTTCGGCGCGTGCCTGAACTCAAGCGGGACCGCCTTGGTTGAACTTTCTGCTCAAATGCACCATCTCGATAGCCGCCACTGCCGCCTCGAAGCCCTTATTACCCGCTTTGATGCCGGCGCGGTTGAGCGCCTGCTCGAGAGTTTCGCAGGTCAGCACGCCAAAGCTGTGAGGGATGCCGGTCTCCTGCTGCGACTGGCCAATGCCACGTGCAACCTCGTTATAGATCGCTTCGTAGTGCGCGGTTTCGCCGCGCAGCAGGCAGCCCAAGGTAACGATCGCGTCGACCTGGCCGGCGTCGGCGATTGCGCGCGCCGCGGCCGGAATCTCCCACGCGCCGGGCACGCGGACGATTTGTACGTCGGCTCGTTGAGCGCCGCTGCGCAAGAGCGCGTCGAGAGCGCCCTCAAGAAGGCGGTCAGTGATCACAGCATTCCAGCGCGCCACGACGATGGCAAATTTCAACCCCTCGGCGGAGAGATCGCCCTCGATCGCTACCGGTTTGCCTTTCAGCGGATCGGTCCAAGCCCAAAAGCTGAAGGAGAAGCCCGGCTCGGGCTCGACGGTAAAGAGTTGCGATTTCCAATGAGTCTCGGTGATCGGCGAGAGCCGGGCAACCGCTGCATCGCCGCCCTGGGTGCGAAGCCAGTTTGCGGCTGCCTGATGTGCGGCATCCAGTGACGTGACCTCGATAAGAACATCGCTCGTCGTGGGCATTGATCCGTCTACGAACTCAAGATTGCCAAGCGGAGCCAGAAAGGAGGCTCCGCGACTCGATAACCGATTTTCGCTGGGCCGACTCTCGTTGGATTGATCGTCCCATCCCTTGCCCAGTGCGAAGCCGAGCGCGGCAAAGAAACTCGACAGCTTCTCATAAGACGCCGCACTGCTCACCGGACGCAGAAAGGAGATTCCCTTGATCATGATTCGATTCTATCGTGTGGAGCGCGATCGGCCGGGACGGAGCTGCAGACGCTAGGTGCCTATGAAAACGTCAAGGCCGGCGCGAGGCCGGCCCTGACGGCGATTCGTTTGAACTGGATTATGTGGTGGAGCGTGGCTTCACTGCGATGACGGTCGTCGGAGCAATCGTTCCGGTTCCGGAGTAGGTGCAGCCAGCGTCCACGCCGCCACTTGCAACCGGCGTGCAGGCCGGCAGATTGGGGCTGATTTGCTGCGTGTCCGTCGGCGGTGTGGTCGCGTTCACAGTAGAGGGAATGCTGATGTAGTGGATCTTGTTGTCGCCCGCTGTGGAGACGAAGAAGATTGTGTTGTCCGGCGCGAAGGCGCCTACGAGCGGCGCAGCGACGGATGAACCGCCGTTAAAGGTTACGTAGTTGAAAGCTCCGGCTGCACTGCCAGCCGCGGGAATGTAATACGGAAGCAGTGCGTTGGTGTTTGACGGGGATGTCGGAGTGTAGGTGATGAAGGCAAGATTCGAAGATACGGTTTGCGACGCCGTCACCTGCGGCACTGAACCGGTCACCACCTGATCGACTGCGGCGGCATTGACTCCGGCGATCGCGGACTGGGTGTAGGTGCTGTTGATGGTCAGCGGGCCAAGCGTCTGAGTCGTGCCCGTCGTCGCAATTGGGCACTGGTTCGGCGTCAAGATGCCGTTGTTTTTTGTCGTCGGAATCGTGAGCGCAACATCATTCAGTGTAATTCCGCCGCCGCCCGTCGACGTCGCGGAGAGGATGTGCTGACCATCGACGGTCGCGCCCAGAACATCGGACTGCACGGGCTGGGAGTCGCCAAGAGGATAAAACTGAATGGTGCTGTTGTTGCCGACCGTACCAGCAGGGCACCAGGTGTGGGCCACCGTCGGATTGCCGCGCATGTAGGCTCCTACGGCGGGAACCATAATCGCGGGAGTCTGGGCCGTCAGCGGCAAAGCCGTGTTGGGCTGGGTGGAGCAAGTCGGAAGCGCGCTGGCTGGAAGCGGGCTCGGCGGCAGCGGCTCGGTCGTCCAACCCGTATTGGCGTTGTAGATGTACAGCGTATCGGTGTGGCCGGTAATCAGCGGCGTCGAGCAGCTTGAAGGTGAGTTCAGCTCCGCGTTGTCCACGATGTAAAGCGTATCGGAGTCCGGTGTCCACGCAGCTGCGGCACCCATGCCGCCGAAGGTCGTGAACCCGCCGGCAGAGGCGTTGTAGAGATAAAAGAGCTGGCGCGCCTGATCGTTGATAAGGAGCTGTGAGTTGTTCGGAGAAACGGCGAGGACCACACCAGGAGCCGATGTGTCCTGTTTGCTCAAACTGTTGTTGCTAGTGCTGTAAATCATCAGTTCGCGCGCAGAGCCGAAATAAAGATTGCTCCCGCTGCGATCCATCACCATCGAGTTTGGGACGTAGGGCAGGCGCACGTTGGAACCGACCGTACCGGTGAGCAGCTCGATGGGCACAAAATACTGCGACTGACCTGGGGACCCAAACCAGGCGAAGTTGCTGGTCGTGCCGGGAACCGTGACCGTCACTGGATTGGAAGAGAGGGAGAGCCCCGTACCATTCAAACCCAGCTCGTTGATCGGAGCCGGATTACAGGTGGGTGGCGAACAAACAGCATTGATGGAGGCCGTGCCAGGAAAGGTCGTCGTAATCGCGCCAGCGCTGCCCACCGAGATGTCGATCGGGTTTGTCGATTGGTATGTCAGCGAAAGACCATTGATCGGATTGCCTTTCGTGTCGAGTACCGTCGTAGTGAGATTTTGTGGCACGCCCTTGGCAATGGTGCCGGAGGTCGAGCCGTTCGGCAGCGCCACACTGATGGACGCCGGCGGACATGTGCTGAAATACCCAGCCGAAGAACCAGAGCCGGCGATGGATGCGGTAATGGTCGTCGTTCCGGGTTGCTCGGCGGTGATCTGGTTGTTGGAGGAGTTGATGGTCGCAACCGAAGATGTGCCGACGCTGAAGTTCAAAGTTCCGATCGAGGACGGGCAGCTGGGTACAGAGGTAGAGTTGGGGCCGCAGAGCAGCGTCTGCTTGCCATTCAGGTCGTAGTAGGCGCTTGCATCGAGCTGCGCAACGGCGCCCTGCGACTGACAACCGGAGGGTCCGACCAGACTAATCGATGTGATCGGCGCATGGATATATACGGCGACCGGATTGGATGTTACGGAATCTGCGGAAGCGGTAATATACGCAGTGGCGTATGGCAGCCCATTGGTTGAAGGCAGCGGGTTCGGGTAGTTGCAATAGGTGTAGTCGGGAATGCCGCCGCCGGTATGGCGATTCCAGGTACCCGCGCAGATGCTGCCCGTCGGAGAGATGTCCACCAGCTGATTGTTGGTGGTGCCGTAGGTGTAGCTGTTGGAGCTCACTTCGGCGGTGGCGCCCGTGCAGGTGATGGCCGAGGGTGATTGGGCTTGCACGGTTTGTCCGTAGGCCAGCGAGATTCCGGCAATCTGCGGCTGCATCGTAATCGCGCTCACTTCCGTAATGGTTCTTCCATACGTGAAGCCGGGGCAATACTTGGCCGCCGGATTGCGCGTGCAGCCGGAGAAGGAAACCCCGGCCGGAATGGCCAGGCACATCAAAAAAACAAGCGTCAAAAACCGCCGCATGAATCCTCCCCGTTCCGCCTTCAAGAGCCGCGGAACGGTCTCCTCAAAACACGTAAGAAAAGATTAAGTTATCGCCGTCCGCCCCCGATGCGCGAGGATGGCTTGCCGACGGCGAATGCGCCCAGGCAACCTGCCCCTGCGGCACGATCAAGCGTGCGGCCGGGAGGGCGAAAGAAGCTCTCAAATGCTCCAAGAAAAAAGTGTATCAGGACCGACCCGCCCCTGTTGTGATCTCTTCCTCCATAGACTCCCCGGCGGGGAGATGGCGAGCAGAACCCTTCACGAACCAGACGGCATAAATCGGGCAAACCAGGCAGCAGCCCGTTCGAGGACATCCCGGCGATGGGCCGCACTGGTAAAACCGTGCCCCTCATCGGGATAGACGACCAGTTCGGTGGGCACATGGAGGTCGCGCAGACCGTGCCAAAACTCGAAGGATTGGGGCGCCGGGCATTCCCCATCGCGGTCGCCAACCACCAGCAAGGTGGGCGTGCTGGCCTGCTTGATAAAGTTGATCGCTGAGCTCCTGGCGTAGACGGCCGGATCATCGTAGACGGACGTGCCGAAGTACGGGATCATCCATTGGTCGATCGAGTTTTCGCCGTAGTAGCTAAGCCAGTCAGAGATGCCTGCTCCGGCGACCGCGGCCTTGAACCGGTGGGTCTGCGTGACGGCGAACATGGTCATGAAGCCGCCATAGCTCCAGCCGTCCAGACCGATGCGATTCGGGTCGATCGAGTATTTGGCCTCGACAGCGTCAATGCCTGCAAGGATGTCGCGCAGATCGCCGTAGCCGAAGTCTTTGCGGTTGGCTTCGGTAAAGGCTTCTCCCTGCCCAAAGCTGCCGCGCGGGTTGGGCAGAAACATGAAGTAGCCGAGCGCGGAAAACACCTCAGAACTCAGCGCACCCCCCGTGCCCCAATGCGGAACAACAGCCGAAGCCGGTCCGCCATGGACTTCAACGATCATCGGGTATTTCTTCGCCGGATCGTAGCCCTTCGGCACCATGAGCCAGCCCTGCACGTGAAATTTGTCGCTGGTCCATTCGACGGAGACAGCCTTACCCCAAACAGGCTCGACCGCGTCGTTGAGATGCGTGAGCGGCCGTGCCTTGCCACCGCGATCGATCCAGATCTCCGGCGGCTTGGAAAAGGAGCTGAGGATAAACGCTTCAGTCCCATCGCGCGCCAAGGATTGGGAGAACATCAGCTCTCCCGTGCCGATGGTAGCGTCGAATTTTTCTCCGTTCCTCTCTGCCGTTCCACTCGCATCGACTGAGTCGTCGCGCGTCGAAGTGAGGTAAACGGAGCCGTTATGAATTTCCGTCGTGGCGATGGAATTGTCGCCGTTCCAGTGAAACCAGGCAACGCTCGACCCGTCGTCAGTCAGTCTTTTCGGTTCGCCTCCGCTGGCCGAAATCTCATAGAGATCGCCACCCGTCACTCCCTGATCGCTCATGAGACCGCCAATAAAAGCAATCGACTTGCCGTTCGGCGACCAGCGTGGAACTGCTATCTGCAAGCCATGCAGAGGACCGCCGATCTCGGCCGGCGCGAGAATCGCTTTCGGCTCCATTCCGAGCCCGCCGCGCAGCGAGCTGGAGAATGCGGTGGCACCGATCACATCCGGAAAGCGCTGAGTGTAGAGTTTGGCCAGCCACCAATTGTTTTCACCCGGCGGATCAGCGGCGATGTAAGCAAGAAGCTTCGAATCGGGTGACCAGTCGAATTCGTAGACGTGCAGATCTGCAGACGAAACAAGGGCGGGCTGCGCGGGCGTCGCGGCATTCGTCTGCGCCACAGCGATGCGCTGGATTTCAACTCCTTCTTCGCCGATCACGCCGGAAGGAGGCGTCATTGCCGCCAGCGCGCCGGCCGGCCGCGTGGCTCCTTCAACGTAAAGAAAGGCTATGCGGCTCCCATCGGGAGAAAAAGCGGGCGCATCTGCGTAACCGTGCAGAATGGTGAGACGATGCGCGGGATGGCCATCCAAACGCGTGAGAAAGAGATCGTCCTGCAAGTCGGAGTGCGACGATGTACCGCAGTCGGACAAAAAGGCCAGCGCGGTGGAGTCTGGCGACCAGGCCAGATCATGTTCGGTGCAGCCTCTCCAGTCCACATCACCCGCGCCCGCGGTCACGTGCTGACTCTTTTCGATGTTTTCGAGCGGAGCCACGAGAATTTCTCCATCCTGAATCCACGCCAGGCGCTTGCCATCGGGCGAGAGAGCCACTTGCGCAAGAGAATGGACCCGGCTCACGCTTCGGAGCACCTCTTCAATTTGCGCGGAAGACGATTTACCGGGAGTCTGTGCGAAAGCAGGACACACTGCTCCGCAGACCAGAAGAATACTGGGAACCCAAGTGCGCGCGGACGGTGTAGGCATGGAGGAATGGTAGCAGGGGTTTGATGGATGCAGGCCGTTGCTTCATCGTGTGTTTGGCGGCGCTGGCGTTCGCGAAAAGAAAAGTGCGGAGGATTTGCAGATAATTTCCCGCATTCGCGGTAGGATCGATTTTGTTGATGGTTGAAAGCAGCTAGCAGTAGAAGTTTAAAACTCAGGGGAACTAAGAGGCATGGCCCATTCCGGGCTGTGCCTCTTTCTTTTTGACCGCAAAAAAGGAAGGTATGCGTGAGGATGGTCGAGCAATTCCGGCAGATCTGGCGGCACTCGCGCCGCCGCGAGCATTCTCGCCATGATGAGCAGCCGCGGCAGGCGGAGTTCGCCGTAGATGCTGAGGCAGAGCGTAAGACGCTGGCTCTGCCGGCGATCCTGAGCCCGGTGCAGTTTCCGGGCCGGCATCTGCCGAAGCCAACTCCGGTTAATCTGCGGCGTTTTGCCGAGACACCGGTGGTACGCCGGGCAATCAATGTGATTAAAGACCGCATTGCGGCGATGGATTGGCAGATTCGCGTGCGGCGCGGCGTTCTGCCGCAGGACGTAGCTTTCCTTGAGAGAAAGCTGCGTGCGCTGCGCAGGACGCTCGAAGAGCCGAACCCTGTGGACAGCTTCCGCACATTGATGGAGCAGGCGATTGAAGACGCACTGACGGGTGGATTTGGCGCGATCGAGATGGAGCCGACCGGCGATCCCGAGCGGCCGGCCATGCTGTGGCCTGTCGATGGCGCATCGATCCGGATCAACGCGAAGTGGGACGGCCAGGAAGGCTCGCCGCGCTACGCGCAGGCTGTGATCGGGCAACCCGAGTCGAGCGCCGTAGAACTGCGCGATGACCAGCTGATGTACATCCGGATGAATCCGCGCAGCTTTACGCCGTTCGGACTCGGGCCACTCGAAGTGGCATTCGAGACGGTGAATCAGTTCCTGAGCGCGCATCGATTTGCCGGCAAGCTGGCCGCGAACTCTGTCGCGCAATATGCGCTCTGGCTGAATGAAGCAACTCCGGCACAGCATGACCGGCTGATCCGCTGGTGGCAGGACGAGATCGAAGGAACGGGGCGCGTGCCACTGCTCTCGACGGAGCAGAAGCCGGAGGTGCTGCGCTTTGCGCAGGGCACGGATGCCGATCTGCGGTTGGCCTGGCAGGAATTTTTGATCCGCATGATCGCGAATGCCTTTGGACTGCCTCCGCTGCTGCTCGGCCTTGAAGCAGATGTGAACCGTTCGACTGCCGCTGAGATGGCCGATGAAGCCTTTCGTGGGGCGATTTCGCCACTGGCTCTGCTGCTGGCCGGGCATATCACTCGCGATCTCTTTACGAAGTGCATTGGATGGCGGGAATTCGAATTTGTCTTTAACGAGCTAAGTGCGCGCGACGAAACCACGGAGCTTGCGATGCAGGTGCAACTGCTGCAGGCAGGAGTGCTCACGGTGAATGAAGTGCGCGCGATGCGGGGAATGGGACCGTTAGAGACAGGGAATAGGGAATAGGCAATAGGCAATAGTGGTCAGTGGTCAGTGGTCAGTGGTCAGTGGTCAGCAAATAGGTGAACAGAAAGAGCGGCTGTCGATCGAAGAAAAATTCCTACTCCCACTGCCTATTGCCTAGTGCCTGGTGCCTAGTGCCTGGTGCCTAGTGCCTATTCCCTGTTCCCTGCTTTTTTCCGGAGAGCGCATGCGATTTGAAGCGATGGCGGTAAAGATTCCTCATGTCGAAGGGCATCCCAACCGGGTTTCCTTTGAGGGTGTTTTAACAGTAGTCAATGTAGCCAGCGACAAGGCGCCGGCGGGAGCGCGCGGTCATCGCGTGATTCTGGCGCGCGAGGCCGCAGAGAAGGCGTTGCCCTCGCTGCTCGGCATGGGCGTCGACTATCGGCCGGGCTGGGATGGCCATGATGCACGGCGCAAGATCGGCCTGTTGACGGAGGCCAACGTCGTCGGCGAGCGGCTGGTGGTACGCGGATATCTCTATGCGCGCGATTTTCCTGAGGTGACGCAGGCCATCCATGCGCATTCGCCCGACGCAATGGGCATGAGCTACGAACTGGCCGACGCGCGCGTGGAAGACATGCGTGCCGATGTGTGGAGGTTGACGCGCGTCACCTTCACCGGAGCAGCCGTTCTACTGCGCGAAAAGGCAGCCTATCGGGCGACGAGCTTTCGCATGGCAAGCTAGAGCGGAATCCGAGCAACAGTGCCTATTCGGCGCGCCGTGCAAGGTGGCTTTTTTTGATGAAAAAGCCGCTTCAGAGATGTGCTCAGGGTACATCTGCTCGAATTCCGCCATAGTCGGCAGCAAATCAACAAGTCAGCTTGATCTCCGGTGCAGTGCATCCGCCTGCGCACACGGGATCTTGCGCGATTGGAGCAGGAAGAGAGGGACACGATGGAACACGATGAACACGCAATTCTGGAGCAGTTGGAGACCGCCGCGGCGTCGCTGGAAAAGATGCTGAGTCGACTGGAGGAGCGGTTGGCCGCCGCGGCTGCGCTATCCGGCGAGGTTGAGAAGATCACAGCCATGGTAGAGCAGACGCGGCGCGAAACCGAGCTTACGGAAAAGCTCACTGCAGTCGAGCGGGAACTGGCCGAGGTGAAATCAACCTCGGTGCACAACATGCTGCACACACTGCGCAAAACCGTGCCGGCGTCGACGACAGAGATGCTGGCGAAGCACGGCATCGGAGAAGGCCCGGTCGATGTGCGAACGCTGGATGCCGCGCTGACCGGCTTGAGCCTCGAGCAACGAATCGCTGTAAAGAGCCAACTGCTGCGCGCCGGTTCGCTCGCGTAAGCCAGCCTTTCAGCTTCTGGCGAACAGTTCCATCAGCCCCATGGAGGGGGCGGAAAGCTTATGAACGCAACTTTTACCGACATTCATGCAGCGGCAGACTTCATCGGGCCAGGCGCCGTCGAGGTCCCGCTTTATCAAACGGAGATCGTCGATATCTGCCGCCGTTCGAGCCCGTTTGGCCAGCGCATCAAGCAGGTGCCCGCCACGGGTCATCCCTCACGCTTCTTTCAGGAAACCGCAATTCCCAATCCGGGGACAGCAGGTTTCGTCAATCCGCGCAGCATTGTTCCTCCGGTTGTAAGTCCGACGCGCGTGGAGTTGAGCGTGCCGCTGAAGGCCATCGTGGCGCAGATCAACTACAACCTCTTCGATATCGAGCTGGGCAATCAGCAGCAACAGTTCGCGTATCTCCAGGCCAAGGATCTGGTCGATACCGTGAGCGGCGTCATGGTCGCACATGATGTGGCATTGTGGAACGGCAACGACACCAGTCTGAGCGCTCCGACAACCACCCAGTACATGGGCACGGCGGCGCAGATTGCGGCCGGCGGCAACTCCGTCACGGTGACGACCTCCATGAAGATCGTCGACACGATCAAGACGGTTGTCGCGCAGATGACCGCGAGCACCGGTTTCCGCGTGCGGCCCACGGCGATCTACGGCAATCCGGTTCTTCTCGACCTGATCGACCAGGAGATGAAGAGCGAGTACAACGTGGTGCTGAACACCGACCAGATCACCGCCGGATTCCGCGTGAAGATGCTCTCAACGCAGGCGGGCGATCTGCCGCTCATTCCCGACTGGAGCCTGAGTTACACGGGCACGCCCGGATCGGGCAGCGCCGTACTGCCGGCGTATATCGTCACCGAGGATCTGATCGAGTATCACTGGCTCGGTGATCCGGCGCCGCGCATCTTTCAGCTTGGCCTGCCGAACTCGATGACGTATCAGTACGTCGTGGTCAAGTTTGGTGCGCCGGTGGTGAAGGGCGCCAGCTACGCGCATTACCAGGTGCTGGTCGATCGGTAGAGCAGCGCACAGTTCAGAGTTCGCAGTTCGATAGCTTGGCGCCGATCCTCAACATCAAAGCGGGCCTCTCGGCTCGGGGCATTTTATCGAGCTGTGAACTCTGAGTAGTGGACCAGGATTCGTTGCAGACAGGAACTGTTGCAGAAGGGACATGCACATGGCGTATCTGCAGCCAACCGACTACGCAAACTACGGATTGCCGGCTGGGACGACCGCGGACTGGATCACGGCGGCCACAGCGCTAATCAACAGTTACTGCAGGCGCCCTGACCTGAATGTCATTCAATACACAGAGCGCCTGCGCGTGACGACTGGGACGCAGGCCGTCCGGCTCAGCTATCTGCCGCTTGCACCATTGGGATCGGCTCCTTCGCCTCTGGTGAGCTTGGAAGGCCGCTACGGGCGGCCGCGGCGCGGCGAGATTTTGAATGACCCGATGTTTGAGATTGCATGGGCTTTCTCGCTGCCTGGCCAGTGGTCGGCAATTGACTCCACCACCGTGGACTACGATGCCAGCACCGGCGAGCTCACGCTGCCCTGGAATGTGTTGGGGCTACCGTACAACGAGGTCATGGTGACCTACACCGCAGGCCTAGCCACGATTGGCGATGACGTGAAGACAGCATGCGCGCAGATTGTGCGCAACGCGCAGGCCACACCGGCTTTGAACGCCAGCAAGACCCGCATCGACACAATGCAGATGCAGTATTTCTCCAGTTCGCTGATCGACGAGACAGTGAAGGCCTGGCTGAAACCTTACGTCGCGAACAGGTTGGGGTGAGCCATGAGCGATACAGCGCCGCGCAATCCGACTGGGGCGCCGCAAATGCTGGCCGATGCACTGTTGCGATGTGTGATGGGAACTACGGCTCTTCTGCGGGTAACCGGCGCCAACACCGACACGAACATGTCGGAAGTAGGCCTGGTGGCGACAACTTTCGCTGATGTGCCGCTCAGTCCCGCGCTGATGCGTAAGCTGCGGCCGGATTGGCGGGAAGGTGATCAGTCGAAATGGGAGCTGCTGGTTTCTGCTACATCGGTACAGCAGCAGGTGAATGCATTGGACTTGCCCTCGGCACAATCTCTTTTCTCGATGACGCTCTCTGTCTCGGTTGCAGATCAGGACTATCTGATCGAATCGATCGCTTCGAACGAAGCCTTTGGCCAGGTGTACCTCTACCGGCTGCTATTGCGCGAAGCACGTCCGCAGGCGCTTTGAACACAATGCGCAGTTCAAAACTGAGAACGATCAGCGGCGAACAGCGCATTGTTCTGGAGTACTCATGCAAAATGCGAAAGATTCTTTCTACATGGCGCTGCGCACAAGGCTGGTGGCGACTAATCCGGCGCGAACCATCCTTATACGCGGCACGTTGCGGCCCGGAATTCTCGTCGAAGAGGCGGAGGCGCCGTTCGCTCAGCTTCCCTGCGATGTGTTCGTTTTGCGCTGGCTCGGTCTCGAGGCAGATATGAATCTCACCACCACAATGGCCGCCGAAGAGTGCGAAATCCTGTATCAAACCTGCGGGACGCAGAGTTTCGGCGGACTCGATCGCGGGCGCGCCCTCAGCACGATGGACGAAGAACTGCTCGCTATGATGCAGCCGTTTTATACGCCCAAGCTGAATTACTCTTCGAATCCGCCCGCTTCAATGCTGACGCAGGTCTTCTGGGATGAACCGGGATTTTCGCCGATCACCGTCCAGCGCGACCGCCTGAACCGATCCGTGAACGTCACGGTGTACAGCTATCAGGAGCAGGGAGAATAGATGGCTGCCAATTGGTTTTCTGATCCTGCGCCCGTGGCGCGGCGCGTCCGCGCCTACTTTGCTCCCGTCAATCGCGCAACAGAGACGCCGGTTCTCTTCGATCCATCGCAGCAAGGCAGATTCAGCCTTGATTCTCCCCCTGCCCCGTGGATCAGCCTGGGATGGATTCAGAGCTTTGCGCGCAAACCTGCGAGCAAAACGGCGCCTGTGCTGACCGGAATTCCGGCGGCTGCGCAAGAGCAGGTGCGTGAGACCGTGCAGGCACAGGTGAGCCTCGAGTTCCTAAGCTGGACCAAGCTGACGATGGCGCTGGCCACAGGTTCGCAGCACATGAACCTGCTCGCGCCCGCGACGGGAGCTGCCATCGCTGCCGATGGCGCGCAGGCCGCGCCGGCAGTGGTTCCACAGAGCGGCTCGACGGCGAGTTCGATTCTGCTCACATCCACCGATGCCGCCAGGTTTTCTCCCGGCTCGATTGTTGCCGTGGACGCAGACTACGCAGGCCAGACCGGATTCGTGGGAATGCCAGTGGCAGGCGCGTATGTGCGCCAGGCGTTGACCGATGTCGACTACATCCGGCGCATCACGTTCAATGTTGCGCTGGTTTCTCAGGTTTCGAGTAGCGGTCTCACTCTTGCTGCCCCTCTGCCCGGCGGTGCACCCGCAGCGGGCGCAAAACTGCAGGCGCTCATCGGGTTCGTGGATCGCGAGGGCGGCAGCTTCTATCAGGAGTGGTCCGCACTCTTTGTGCTCGAAGGAAGTCAGGGAGAGCGGATTTTCTTTCACTATCCGCGCCTGCAAACCATGACCGGAGCAGAAGAATTGATGCTTCCCCTCAATGGCAAAAAGCCGGAGGGACAGTCGCGCGCGTTGCTCAAAGCGCAGTTCATGGCGCTTCCCGTCACCGATCCGCTGGATGGCGAACGCATTGTGTCTTATCGCAGCTTCCTCCCCGCTCCGAATGCACTTGTTTAAGCAGCCGATTCTCAAATCCGCGACCAGAGAGCCACAATGAAGATCACGATTCATGGGCAAGACTATACTGCTGCTCTCGATACAGCGCGTCCACTCACCATCGAGCGCAAACTCAATGAACCGTCGATCTGCGAACTGTGGTTGAGCTTTTCGACGAGTGGCGGCCTCACAGCTCCATCGCGTTTGCAACCACTCGTTATCACTGGAGACGACGGCACGCTCTACTTCACCGGCTATATTGCTGCAAGCCCGCTGCCGGTTTATGTGGGGTTCGGTCTTGAAGGGCCGCACTACCGTATAGCGATTCAGGCTATCAGCGACGAGTTCCTTTTGGATCAATTGCCGATGCCGCCGAGCGCCGGGATCACCGGTGAAACTGCCGGCGCACTACTCGCTTCGTTAGTGACGCATTCCGGTTCATCGGCCTTGTCCACTACCGGGCTCACTTTGAGCACGGCGGTGGCCCACTTTGTTCCCGAACAAGGCGCACATTGGAGCACGAGCGCCGGGCTTGCGGCGGGCATGGCGCGAGCTGCCTATCGCGCGTTGAATGGCTCTCTCACACTCGCGCCCATCCAAACCACCGTACATGCATTGAACGAGTCGGACGGCAGCTTAAATCTCGCGAATCTCGCCTTCACCTTCGCCTCGAAGCGCGCCCTGGCAAACGATGTGACCGTTTGCGGAGAGAACGAACCGGTCGCTTATGTGACGGAGTATTTCCTGGGCGACGGAGTTACGACTCAGTTTTATCTCGCTGCCGATCCGTACTTTCCCTCCACGTCTCTGTCGACCATCGTGAACGAACTGTTCAACGAAGCACAGATCGAGGAGAGCCGGTGGGGCATTTCCGGAGGCGCGGGTTACTTCACGCTGAGCGTGAATGGGTTGGCGATGAATGGCGGCAACGGCTTCGACGGACAGACGCTGCTCACGTGGCTCGACCCCATCGAGATGGGAGGAACGCTACTGCTGGAGGCGGTGGGAGTTTCTCTGTCCCTCGGAAGCACTGGGATTCTGGCAGGATTCTTTACCGGGCTTGACACAGCAGCCGATTGCACGGCAGGGTTTCAGGCGACTGCGGCTTCGGGCACAGGAATCGTTACGTTACAACCCATCGTCGAAGGCTCGGCGGCTGGAACGGCGTTCACGATCAATTCTGCGAATCAATATACGTTGCGGGTGCGTGTGCGATGTCCCGAGTGCGAGCGTGAGCGCGCTCTCTATTATTCCTACGGAGATAGCGGACCGATCAGCACCGGAGGGCAGTGGATTTTGGGTCCAGGCCAGATTCAAATGGAGATCCAGGAATTCGTCAGTGGCGTCGGCGCAACGCCGGTCACTCTCTACGAGGGTGGGGTCACGAATCTTCCCGGCGTCTGCACGCTCATACCAGCCAGCAGCATCAATCTGGTCGGCTCCATGCGCGCGGTGCATCTGACGAATCTCGGAACGGGATGGGTGATCAGCACTCCGCCGAGCGGGGGCGCCTATACGCGGCGCATCGGCACAACGGCTCAGGCCGCGGAGTGCAACATCGGGCGCACTGGCAGACTCACGTTCTATACGGGATACGCACCGGTGTCCGGTGAGCAAATTGCCGTGAGCTATAGCACAGTCGGTCGAGCTGTGGGCCGAGCTGTGAATGCTGCCAGCCAGGCCGCGCTCGCCGCGGCTGGCCTGCCCTCTGTCGCTGCTTGGATTGGCTCAGTGACGCATCCGTCCGCGCGCAGCTCTACCGATTGCCGCAATGCGGCTTCAGTGATGGAACAGGCAGCGGCAGGTGTAAGCGCGCTATGGAGCGGCACATACAAAACGATCAGCGTGAGTTTGGCTTCCGACGTGTGGCCAGGAGACGCACTGCTGTTGAATGCGCCTTCAGCCAGTTTGGATGTGCAGATTGTCGTGCGCTCAGTGAAGCTGAGCTATAGCGCGAGTTATCCCGACTTGGTGCGCTACGAAATCGCCTTTGCCAATGACTGGGCCGACGATCTGGCTATCCGGACCAGCGCGACCGTACCAGCAAATGCGTGGCTTCCCGCGCCGATTGCGCCGACGGTGTTGGCCAATCTGAATAACCTCGCAGTGACGTCGTTGAGTGGCAGCACAGTAACCATTCATACAGGCGCCACTCCCCCTGCGGGGGGAGGATTCGAGATACGGCTGCGCGACTTTACCTTTATGCCGGGGGAAGATCCCGCCTTGGTTCTGCGCGGCTCGGCGACGACGTTGACCTTCTCCCGCGTCTCAGCGAGCGATCGGTTTTACATTCGCATGTATGACGGATCGACGCCGCCGAACTATTCGGAATTTTCGGCAGCGTTGTTCATCAATCTACCGCTCGGCCCATAGATAAGAATCGATCTTCGCTCGACCGGCCCCTCGTATAATCAGCCCATGAGTAATCAGCCGCTGGTCGACGTGGTGATGGGCAGCAAGAGCGACTACGAAGTGCTCTCTGCGGCCGTTGAGATTTTGCGCGCCCTGGAGATTCCGCATGAGGTGCGTATTGTAAGCGCGCATCGCACTCCCGACTGGCTCTTTGAATATGCGGCGACTGCTCGAGAGCGCGGACTGCGGGCAATCATCGCCGGAGCCGGCGGCGCTGCGCATCTGCCGGGCATGCTGGCTGCCAAGACGCTGGTTCCTGTTCTCGGCGTACCGGTGCCCGCTACGCCGTTGAACGGCCTCGACTCGCTGCTTTCGATTGTGCAGATGCCGAAGGGCGTGCCCGTCGGCACGCTGGCGATTGGCAAAGCAGGTGCGGCGAATGCGGCGCTTTTGGCGGCCGAGATTCTCGCCGGCACAGATGGTGCTCTCTACGAGCGGCTCTCGGCCTGGCGTGCGGCGCGCACGCAGGAAGTGCTTGAGCAAAAGCTTGACGTGGAGCTGCCGGGTTGAGCGGTTCTAACCAGTCCTCAATTGTCGGGCCCGGGGAGATTGTGCGGCCCGGCGGGTTGCTGGCGATTCTCGGTGGCGGCCAGCTCGGCCGCATGATGGCCATGGCCGCGCGCACGATGGGTTATCGCGTGCGCGTGATGGATCCTGAGGCCAAATGCCCGGCGAGCTTTGTCGTCGATGAAGCCATCGTAGGGCGATGGGATGATGTCGATGCTGCGCGAAGGCTCGCTTCTGGCGCTGATGCTGTGACGCTCGAGATCGAGCAGATTGGCGTAGAAGCGCTCTCAGCCGTAGCAGCGCTCGCGCCGTTGCGGCCTGGCGTTGAACCCGTCCGCATCATTCAAGACAAGACGCTACAAAAAGCCTGGCTCGCGGAGCATGGCTTCCCTGTCGGACCATTTCGCGTCATAGGCACGGACGCCGAGTTGCATGCGGCCATCGCCGCGCTGGGCGGGCGCGTCTTTCTCAAGATTGGCCGCGGTGGCTATGACGGGCGCGGGCAGGCGCGCCTTGGGTTCGAGGCGCCGCCGACGGAAGAATCGATTGCAGAGGCCTGGGCCAGTATCGGCTCCCGGCCATCCGTCGCCGAACAGGCGCTTGACCTTGATTGCGAGATCAGCGTGATGGCGGCACGCAATCCGGCAGGCGAGGTGCGGACGTATCCCGCCGCACGCAATCATCATGAAAATCAGATTCTCGCCTGGAGTGTGCTGCCGGCGGGTGTTGCACCGGATCTCGAGGCGCGTGCGGAAGAACTGGCTGCGGCGATCATCGCGAAGCTCGGCATTGAGGGACTACTGTGCATCGAGTTTTTTGTCACGCGGAAAGGCGAACTCTTCGTCAACGAGATGGCGCCGCGGCCGCATAACAGCTATCACGAGAGCGAACGCGGCTGCGTGACAAGCCAGTTTGAACAGGCGGTGCGGGCCGCGTGCAATCTGCCGCTTGGCTCTACTGAGTTGATTACGCCGTGCGCCATTGTGAATCTGCTGGGCGACGAATGGCTGAGTGGCGAGCCGAACTTTGCTGCGGCGCTCGAAGTGCCGAGCGTGCGCCTGCATCTCTATGAGAAGCACACGCCGCGCACGGGGCGGAAGATGGGGCATCTTTCAGCAACGGGCGCGACCGCGGAAGAAGCGCGGGAGCGCGTGCTCGAGGCGAAGCGGCGGCTGCATTGAGGTCGCGCTTTCGCGCTCTTACGGCAAAAACAAGAGGGCCGCAAGGATGGCACCCGGCAAGAAACATCGCAATGCACAACGAAGGAAAGCAACCGCAGATCCTTCGACTCGTTCCCCTGCGGCGAACTCGCTCAGGATGACAACTTAGTGGTGAGTTGTAGCGGTTAGCTGAACTGCTCGGCCTTTTCCCAGCGCTTGGGGCGCTTGTTGGCTTGCAGGATTTTCTTGCGCAGGCGCAGCGATTTGGGCGTGATCTCAACAAGTTCGTCGTCGGCAATAAACTCGATCGACTGTTCCAGATTGAGAATCGTAACGGGCACCAGGCGGATGGCCTCGTCGGCGCTCGAGGCGCGCATGTTGGTTAGCTTTTTCTCGCGCACCACATTCACATCGAGATCGTTGTCGCGTGAGTGCTCGCCGACGATCATGCCCTCGTAGACGTCAACACCCGCACTCACAAACAGAATGCCACGCTCCTGCAGGCCATTGAGCGAGTAGGTGGTGGTAACACCCTGACGGTCAGCAATGAGCGCACCGGTCGGCCGCTGCGGAATCTCGCCCTGATATGGGATGTAGCCGTCGAAGAGCGAGTTCATCACGATGGTGCCGCGGGTTTCGGTAAGCATCTCGCTGCGCAGGCCGATGAGGCCGCGGCTGGGCACGCGGAACTCCATGCGCACACGGCCCGAGCCATGATTGTGCATCTTGGTCATCTCGCCTTTGCGCGGGCCGAGCTTCTCGATCACGACGCCTGTGTGCGCTTCCGGCACATCGATCGTGAGGTGCTCGACGGGCTCCATGCGCACGCCATCAACTACGCGCGTCACGATCTCAGGACGGCCAGCCATCAGCTCGAAGCCTTCACGGCGCATCATCTCGATCAAAATGGCCAGCTGCAACTCACCACGACCCAAAACTTTGAAGCTATCGGGCGAGCCGGTCTCTTCGACGCGAATGGAGACATTGGTGAGCAGTTCTTTTTCCAGCCGCTCGCGCAGATTGCGGCTGGTGACGTATTGTCCTTCACGGCCTGCGAAGGGCGAGTTATTCACGCTGAACTGAATGGCGATCGTCGGCTCGTCGATGACGATCAACGGCAGCGGCGCTGGATTGTCCACGCCCGTGATGGTCTCGCCGATGGTGATACCTTCCACGCCGGCAACCGCCACAATGTCTCCCATTGTGGTCTCGGTAATTTCAGTCCGCTTGAGGCCGGAGAAAGTAAACAATTTCGTAATGCGCGTTTTCTGCAGAGCGCCGTCGCGCTTGGAAATATTCACCTCATCGCCGGCGCGAAGCGTGCCTTGAAAGACGCGGCAGATGGCGATGCGGCCGAAGTACTCGGAGTAGTCGAGATTCGTCACCAGAATCTGCAGCGCGCCCTCGGCATCGCCGGTCGCTGCCGGAATGGTATTCACAATCGCATCGAAGAGCGGCTGCAGATCCGAGCCGGGCTTTGCCGGATCGGCCGATGCTGTACCGGCCTTTGCGACGGCATAAAGCACAGGAAACTCAAGCTGGTGCTCATCGGCATCGAGATCGATGAAAAGATCGTAAATTTCGTTCAGCACTTCCTGCGGTCGTGCGTCAGGACGATCAATTTTGTTGATCACCACGATCGGCGGCAGCTTTGCTTCCAGTGCCTTTGACAATACATAGCGCGTCTGCGGCAGCGGGCCTTCAGCCGCGTCCACAAGCAACATCACGCCATCCACCATCTTGAGCGCACGTTCGACTTCGCCGCCGAAATCGGCGTGACCGGGTGTGTCGACGATGTTGATCTTGCCGCCGCCATAGTTAATGGCCGTGTTCTTGGCAAGAATCGTAATGCCGCGTTCCCGTTCGAGCTCGTTCGAATCCATTACCCGTTCGACCACCTGCTCGTTGGCGCGAAAGGTGCCGGCCTGGCGCAGCATGGCGTCGACCAACGTCGTTTTTCCGTGATCAACGTGGGCAATGATGGCGATATTGCGTATCGTCTGGCTCACTGATGCAATACTTTCCTCTTTGTGGATTCGGCCATGGAGGCCGTTGGCTTACGGGAGAAGGCGAATAGAACCACAACCGTGCAGCGGCAGTATTTAGTTTATCAGCTAAGGCAATGCATCACGAACCGCGGGACTTACGGGCAGGCTTGTCAGGGCCGCTGGCCGAACGCTTTGGCGAAGTCAGTTCCTTGTGTTTCACGTGGGGGTGAGATCGCATTCGCATCCGCCTTCCATCTTCGAGATCGAAGGCCGCATTGACGAGTGCGATGTGAGAGAAGGCCTGCGGGAAATTGCCAACCAGCCGTTTGCGATCGATGTCATATTCCTCCGACAGCAGGCCAAGATCGTTGCGCAGTTTGAGCAGCTTCTCAAAAAGTTGGCGGGCATCGCGTTTGCGCCCAATCGCATTGAGGCTGCTCACCATCCAGAAGCTGCACGCCAGAAAGACGCCTTCACCGGGAGGAAGACCGTCTTTGACTCTTGCCGTGTCATAGCGTAAGACGAGACCATTGGGCATCAGCTCGCGCTCGATTGCGCGCACCGTGGCTTTGATTCGCGGATCGCTGCCGGGCAAGAAACCCACTACCGGCATCAGCAAGAGCGCGGCATCAAGCTGGCTTGATCCGTAGGCCTGCACAAAACATTTTTTCTTTTTGTTGTAAGCCTTCTCGCAGATTTCTTCGTGGATAGCGTCACGGATGGTCTTCCACCGCTCAATCGGCGCCTCATACGCCATCTCTTCGGCCAAACGCACCGCACGATCAAAGGCGACCCAGGCCATCATCTTCGAGTAAGTAAATTGCTGCGGCCCTCCGCGCATCTCCCAGATGCCGTCATCTGGATCCTTCCAGATCTTTTCGAGATGATCGAGCAGCAGAACCAGAATCCTGAAGTCGTTCTCGTTGTGGCGCCGCATGCTGGATTGCGCGTGATAGAACGAGTCCAGCATTTCGCCGTAGATATCGAGCTGCACCTGCTTCGCGGCTGCATTACCCACACGTACGGGATGCGAATTTTCGTATCCCGGCAGCCAGTCGGCCTGCCACTCATTGAGTTCGCGTTCGCCTTTGAGGCCGTACATGATCTGTACTTGGTCCGGGCTGCCCGCGAGCGCACGCAGCAGCCAATCCTGCCATGCGGCAGCTTCGTCGACGTAACCGGCGTTTGCCAGCGCGAGCAAGGTAAAGGTGGTGTCGCGCAGCCAGCAATAGCGATAGTCCCAATTGCGCACTCCGCCAATGGCTTCAGGCAGCGAGCAGGTAGGCGCAGCGACAATTCCGCCGGTCGGCCGAAAAGTAAGAGCTTTCAGCGTGATGAGCGATCGCTCCACTGCATCGCGATACTTGCTCTTGAATCGCAGGTGCGAAGCCCAGCGCTTCCAGATGCGCTCTGAGTCTTCCAGCGCGCGCAACGCGTTGATGCGTTTGGGATCGGGCATGTAGGAGTCGCCATGGGTCAATGTGAACCAAACGCACATGCCTTTCCGCACTTCAAAGTCCGCGACCGTCTTCAGATTTTCGCCATGCACCGGGATCGAGGCATGAAGAACGGCAAGATTCGGTCCCGCAACTGCACGTATGCCGTCTCGAATAGCCGTCACCCACGGCACAGTACGTCCATAGTCGTAGCGCAGCGCCAACTCCATGCGTAGCCTCAGACTGCCACGCACGCCTTCGACCACGCGCACCACATCGGAATGCACGCCACGCGGCGGCATGAAATCAATCAGGCGCACTGTACCGCCTGCATCGCGAAAGGTGGTTTCAAGAATCAGCGTGTGCTCGCGATAACGGCGCGAGGAGGTCCACTCGCCTCCCATGGGAGCGATCTTCCAATAGCCGTTGTCTTCGGTGCCGAGCAGCGCGGCAAAACAGGCTTCGGATGAAAAATCGGGCCAGCAGAGCCAGTCGATTGAGCCGTTCCTGTCAACCAGCGCCGCAGCCTCCATGTCTCCGATGAGAGCGTAATCTTCAATTGTTGCGGCCATGTTGGTTTTATTGCTCTTTGTAGTTCCTCATCAATCCGCCATCCACAACGAAGGTGGAGCCGGTCACATACGCAGCGTCATCTGAAACAAGAAAAGCGACCATTCCTGCCACGTCTTCCGGCGTTCCCATCCGGCCCAGAGGAATGTTGTTCAGCAGCGCGCCGAGCTGCTCTTTGTTGTTCAGCAGCGATTTGTTGATGGGCGTGATGATTGCGCCCGGGGCGACGTTGTTCACTGTAATGCCGAGCGGACCGAGTTCCATGGCCAGGTTACGCATCAACATGCGCATGCCGCCCTTGCTGCAACAGTAGGTGGAAAAGCCGGGAAACACCATGTCTTCATGAACGGAACTAATGTTGACGATGCGGCCGGGCTTTTTCTGCTCGCGCAGCCGGCGCACGAAGGCCTGCGTGAGGAAGAATGCTCCGCGCAGATTGACGCCCATCACCTGGTCGTATTCCTGCTCGGTGGTATCCCAGAAGTCGGAGCGATGCTCGATGCCCGCGTTATTCACCAGAATGTCCGCCGAGCCGAAGCGGTTCCAAGCCGTGTCGACGATCTTGCGCACATCGTCCAGGCGTGTGACATCGCCCAGCACGATCTCGGCTTCGCCACCGGCCTGCTCGATGGCCTGCTTAGTTTCCTGTGCACCTTCAGGTCCGCCGATGTAATCGACGACTACTTTTGCGCCCTCGGCGCCCAGGCGCTTGGCGATTCCCTGCCCGATTCCCGTTCCGGCCCCGGTTACAATCGCAACCTTTCCAGCCAAACCTTGCATGCGTCTCTCCTGGCAGACTAGCCCCCCAGTCCGCGCCGCTCTTTGTTTTGGATGCACGACTCACGCTCCAGGCTACGTCCCAAAGTTAGTGAAACGCGTCGAGGGACGCGATTTGATTTTCTGGGCTACCCTCGTTCAATTACACTTCTGGAGCCATGCAAACACCCACTCGATTTCGCCGTTGTGCCGTGCCGGGCAGGCTCTTCGCTCCCGCTCTCCTCTTCTGCATCTTCGCACTGAGCTTTGTTTACAGCACACAAACCGCCGCGCAAGGCGCAAAGGACCACCTGCTCATCTACTCGATCGACGTGGAAGGCGGGCAAGCGACGCTGATCGTCTCGCCTTCAGGGAATTCACTGCTGGTGGACGCGGGTTGGCCGGGTAATAACGGCCGCGATGCCGATCGGATTCAGGCGGCCATGCACGATGCCGGTGTAACCAAGATCGATCATCTGGTCATCACGCACTATCACGTGGACCACGTCGGCGGCGTGCCGGAGCTGGCAAAGCGTGTGTCCATTGGCGAATTTGTCGATCACGGGCCAAACCAGGAGGACTCCAACAGCACACGGAATGGCTATGACGCCTACGTGAAGACAATCGGAGATAAGCCGCGGCACATGGTTGATCCGGGCGATACAATCAACGTTCCTGGCCTCAGCGTCATCGTCCTCGCCGAGAACGGCCAGCACATTGACAAGGTTCCGGGCATCACACCCGCGCCGAACCCGTATTGCGCCGACGAGAAACAATGGCCCGATGACCCGACGGAGAACGCGCGGTCGACAGGCATTCTAGTGACATTTGGCAAATTCAAGTTTCTCGATCTCGGCGATCTGACCGGGCAAAAGGAAGTGGCTCTGGTCTGCCCGAAGAATCCAATCGGCACGGTTGATCTCTATCTGGTTACGCACCACGGCATGAATCTTTCGAACTCACGGGCGATTGTGGATGCCGTGCATCCGCGTGTCGCCATCATGAACAACGGCGCGCATAAAGCCGGCATGCCGGAGGCCTGGCAGACCGTGCATGACAGCCCAGGTCTCATCGACATGTGGCAGCTTCATACGGCCGAGGGTTCGGATGCGGCGCACAATAGCCCTGAGGCTTTGATCGCGAATCCTAAGGGCGGCACACAGGATGGCGCATACCTGAGGGTGATCGCCGCGCGGGATGGCAGCTTCTCTGTCACCAACACCCGTACCGGCGAAACCCGGAAGTACGCACATAAGTAAATCGCTCGTCGCTTGTTTACATGCGCTGGAAATCGGCCTGCACGCGGCAGCCATGATCATTGGAAAATTCGAGTGCGCCGCCCAGCTGACGGGCAAGACTGACGGCGAGCTTGAGGCCCATGGATGAGATCGCGGCTGGGTCAAAATTCTCCGGCAGGCCACAGCCATCGTCTTTCACGATCATGCGCACTACGCCCTCGACGCGGCGCACGGATACCGCGATGGTTCCTCTGCGGCCATTCGGAAAGGCGTGTTTGAGGCTGTTGCAGAGCAATTCATTCATCAGCAGGCCGAAGGGAATGCCGAAGTCCAACTGCAGCGGAATGTCGTCAGCATCAAGTTGCAGATGCACCTGCGCGGGATCGAGCAGGTTGGAAGCGCTGACATCGCGAAACAGATCCCGAACGTAGGTGGAGAGCGGCAGACCTTCGAGCTGCGGCGTCTGATAGAGCCGTTCGTGCAACAACGCCATGGCGCTCACGCGCTCTACGGTGGTGTCGAAGGCAAGGCGCGCCTCTCCTTCCGGCAGCAGGCGCGCGCGCATCTTTAGCAGGCTTTGCACAACCTGGAGATTGTTTTTCACGCGGTGGTGAATTTCGCGGAGGAGCATCTCTTTTTCCCGTAGATTCCGCGAAACGGTCTCAGCGTTGGCCTGCGCCTCTTGATTCCGGCGTTTCAGCTCTTCCACCGTCTCTTCCAACTGCCGAGTACGTTCCGTAATGCGGCGCTCGAGTTCTGCGGAGACCTGTTCTCGGGCGTCCGCGGAGATCTTCTCCTCTGTCCGGTCACGCGCTACGCGAACGAAGCCAATCAAGGCGCCGTTCTCGCCCCTCACGGCCGAGAGAATACCGCTCGACCACGCGCGGGAACCATCTTTCAGCACACGCCATGAATCTGTGCAGCAGCGGCCCATTGCGGCGGCTTCCGCCAGTTCGCGTTCAGGGATGCCGGCCCGCCGATCCTCAGGAGTCGCAAAGATGGCATAGTGCTGGCCAAGTGCCTCCGCGGCTGTGTAGCCAATCAGTTTTTCCGCACCGACGCCCCATCCGGTAATGCGGCCCTTGGCATCGAGCGTATAGATAGCGTGGCCATCAATGTTTTCCAGGAGAACGGGGATCCGTCGGCTGCTTGCAGGATTTTGTGTCTGCTCTTGGATCTGAGACATCTGGAGCATAGAAGACCCTCCTCAGATTTCTCGTTGGTGAAGTGACTGGATTTGATGGGTGACGATCCGACCGCCGTCAGTTCATCGAACGGGGACGCACCAGCGTGGCGTGGGTTCCCCCGTGCAGCAGTTTCTGCAACAGGTCGCGCGCGATGCGCGGATCGGGGTCCATGCTGAGCCCCGTCAATGTACGGCCGACCAGACTCTCTGCCGAGACGCCGGTTTCATCCAGCAGCGTGCGATTGACGCGAACGATGCATCCGCTGGCGTCCAGTTGCAGCATGGCAATCGGAGCGGTGTGGAAGGAGTGGCCTTCTTCAAGCGCCTCTTCGACGGCCTGAGTGCGCAGCCGCTCGGCTGCATCGCGCAGAGTGATGACCCATCCTGTCCGCTCGCCGCTATGGCTGCTCAGCGGAGATACCGAAATATCGACGAGCATTCGTCCGCCGCCATTGCGATCCAGCGCAATGCCGAATTCCTCGGTCGGCGCGTCCTCCTCGCGAGCGCGCGGCAGGCATTGGCAATTCTCTTTCAGTCGAAGCACCTCCGCCACCGGTTTGCCCTTGGCCTCTTCGACCGCCCAGCCGGTCAAATCTTCGGCTGCGGCGTTCATGAAGCGTACATCGGCTGTGGCGGAGATTAACAGCACCCCTTCGCGCATGCCGCCGACAGTGGCCGAAATGGCTTCCTGCTCCACGTTCCGTTGTGCTTCGGTCCGGCTGCGGTGCAGACCCACTTCCAACGCGGCCTTCAGCTCTTTGCGCTGAAATGGCTTGGTGAGATAGCCGTAGGGGAGTTCCCGGGCTGCGCGCTTGATGGTCGGCTCGTCGCTATACGAAGTGAGAAAAATGACGGGAATTCCATAAGCCTCGCGCAACAGGCGCGCGGCCTGGATTCCATCCATGCTGCCCACGATCCGCACATCCATCAGGGCCAAGTCAGGGCGATTTTCTTCGGCCGCCATCAACGCCTCGTCCGCGCTCTCCGCCTGCCCAACAACGCTCAGACCAAGCTGTTCCACTTCCTGTTGCAGGTCGAGCGCAACAATCGGCTCGTCTTCGACGACCAGTATCTTTCCCTTCATGTGTGTCCCTCCAAGCTGACTGCTCTTCCGGTGCGATTGGGGCCGGAACAGTTTGTGCTCGTTTGCACTATCGACGATTTGCGGCATTCCATGAGCCGGACGGCAAAGATTCTCGCCGCAAGGCACTTTGAGAGCAATCTCATGAACAAATCGCAATCTCTGCTTGCGCGCTGTCTCATTTCGCGTCACTCTGCACTGCCGCTGACCGTCTATAATCGCTTGTCGCAAGCAGATGCCGCGCATGGCGTCCGCTAATTTTAGGAGGATCACATGGCCTCATCTCGCCGGACCTTCCTCGCCGGCCTTGCGAGCGCGGGTGCGCTGGCTGCCGTGCCGCGTGCTGCCCGCGCCGGCCTGGCAGCCGATCCACTCTATCCGCCGATGGATCTCTCGGCCTTCGATGTGCCGCTGCACCGCGGCGAGACCTCGATCCGCCTGGGCTGCTCAGGCATTACCTGGAGCGACAATGCCGCGCAGGCAATCGCCGATATCAGCGCGGACGGTTTTGAGGGCATCCAACTGCGCCCGCCCACGCTCGATCAGTATCCTGACCCGCACGCGCTCCGCGATCTGCTGGCTGAGCACAAGCTCACCTTTGTTGCGCTTTCGAGCGGAGCGACCTCGCTTGATCCGGCACAACGGCAGTCGCAACTTGCAATCCACGAGAAGCATGCGCACTACGCGCATGAGGCCGGCGCGCTCTACATGCAGCTGATCAGTTCCCCAGCGAAATCGGGACAGACATTCACAGCCGCCGACTACAAGCTGCAGGGCGAGATTTTCACCGAGATCGGCAAGCGCATCTCCGATTACGGCATCCGGCTCGGCTTTCACAACCATCTCGACTCGGTCGGCCAGCCTCCGGAAGCCGTGGATGCGATTCTCGAAGCCTCCGATCCGAACTACGTACACCTGGAGCTTGACGTCGCGCACTATCTGCAGGCCGGTGGCGATCCGGCGGCAGCAATTCGCAAGTACGGCCGGCGCATTCTTTTTATGCACTTCAAAGATGTAAAGAACGTGTCTTCGGCCAGCGGTTATGAATGGCAGGAGATCGGCAAGGGCCGCGTCGATTTTCACGCCATCATGGCAGCGCTCGATGCGATTCATTTCCGCGGCTGGGGCATTGTCGAGCTAGATCGCGTGCCCGCAGGCCAGCAACTGACTCCGAAGGAAGCCAATGCGATGAGCCTTCACTATCTGCATGAGAGCCTGGGGGTGCATGCATGAGCTGCCCCTTCCGGCTTGCTGTTATCAACGATGAGATCACCCAGGACTTCGATCATGCCTGCTCTGTGGCCGCGAATGACTTCGGGCTGCAGTGGATCGAGATTCGCGGCATGTGGGGCAAGAACATCACCGATCTCAACTCCGATGAGATCGACCGTGCACGCAAGATTCTTGAAAAGTACAAGCTGCGTGTGACCGACATCGCCAGCCCGCTGTTCAAGGTGAATTGGCCCGGCGCGCCGCAATCGTCGCATGGGCCGAAGCGCGACCAGTTCCATGCCGATTTCGATTTCAAGCAGCAGGACAGTGTGCTTGACCGCTGCATGGAACTGGCAAAGGCCTTTCAGACAAACCGCATCCGCTGCTTCGATTTTTGGCGGCTCGACGACCAGAAGCCTTATCGCGCGGCCATCAATGACAAGCTGCGCGAGGCAGCTCACACCTGCGCCAAGCACAACATGATTCTGCTGCTCGAAAACGAGATGGCCTGCAACACCGGCAGCGGCAAAGAAGCTGCGGCCGTGATGCAGGAGATTCGCGAGCCGAATTTCATGCTCAACTGGGATCCCGGAAACTCAGCGACCTTCGCTGACGATACACCCTATCCGGACGACTACAAGCTGCTGCCCAAGGAACGCATAGGCCACTGCCACTGCAAAGACACGATTCGCAAACCGGACGGAAAGTTTGAGTGGGCGCCTGTAGGCGGCGGCATCATCGACTGGGTTGGCCAGTTCCGCGCCTTCCAGCGCGATGGCTATCACCTCGCTGTGAGCCTCGAGACGCACTGGCGCGGCGCAGGTACGCCTGAAGCTTCAACGCGGGCCAGCATGAAGGGTTTGAAGGAGTGTCTCGCCAAGGCCGGAGCGAACTGCTAGTGGTGGCGTCCCTAAAGTTCGCAAAGGAATGACCGCCGATCCCCTTCGACAGGCTCAGGGCAGGCTTTCGACTCAGGTCGCCGCGGCGACCTCCGCTCAGGATGACAATGAAATGCGGCGAACATTTAGACACAGCATCAGAAGAGATACGGAGCATTTCTTCTAGGACTCCGCCGGACGGGTCCGCGCGTAGAGCTGTTCAAGGGCATCGCAGGCACTTTTTACGCCGTCTTCGCGCGCGAGCGCGTCCGCTGCGTTTTGCGCGGCTCGGCCGTAGGTTGGCTTCGCGCGCATCGCCTTCACTGCACGCGCCACTCGCCATGATTTGTAGCTGGACCGCTGGATCACGCGGGCGACGCCGAGACGCTTCATGCGCCGGGCATTGTCCGGCTGATCGTGCGAGTAGGGCATGATCAGCATGGGCCGGCCAGCGCGCAGGCACTGCGCCGTGGTGCCCACGCCTCCCTGGTGCACCACGAGCGCCGTGCGCGGAAAGAGCGCGGAATACGGTGCGTATTCGGCCAGACAGATTGAGTCGGGCAGCGCGACGCGGGGCCGATTGCGTGGGTCTGCACCGATGAGCAACACCGCGCGCACGCCAAGGCGCATCGCGGCACGCGCCGACTGCTCGTAGAAGTCTCCGGCGGCCAGCACAGCGGCTGAACCTAGAGTGAAGACCACTGGCGGCTCACCCGCGGCGAGAAATTGCTCCAGATTTGCCGGCAGTGCGGCGTTGCCGGCATCGGAATCGTAAAAGCAGAATCCGGTGATGCGCACGTTCTGCGGCCAGTCCTTCTGCTCCACGCCTAGTACGCGGGAAAACAGCGCCAGGACCAGGTGCGGCGAATGCTTGGCATCGAAGATCGGGTTGGGGCCCATGGGCAGGCCGAGTTCGCGGCGCAGCTCATAGATGGGCTCAGGCCATTTTCGGGTCACAAATCGCGCCAGGCGCCGGATGCCGCGGCCCATCCCGGGCACGACCTTGTCCGCCTTCGCCAACCGGGGATAAGGCGGCAGCACTGGCGGATCGAAGGCCGAAAAGAAAGAAAACGGCGCGAGCACATAGCTGGCCCAGGGAATGCCGGTCACTTCCGCGACGATCGGGCCGGCGTAATTGAGCTCGCCGAGCAGCATCAGGTCTGCGCGAGCCGGCTTCGTGGCGGCGTCGAGCAGGTCGGCGTAGGTCTCGCGCAGCACCGGAAACAGGAACTTGCGCAAACCGGTCTCTGTGCCCTTGTTGACGTCGTAGACCATCTCGACGAGAAGCGTATTGGTGGGGTCGATGTCCGGCCGCAGCGGGTGAAATGCAAGGCCCAGAGGCACGATCTTCGGCTGATAGATAGCCGGTAGCGCCATCACTGGCGTGTGGCCACGCCGTTTGAGTTCAAGAGCAAGGGCGATCAGTGGATTGATGTCGCCGAAGGTGCCAATGTTCGACAGAACGATGCGCAAACTTTAGCCTCGCAGGCACAACAAAACACCACAGTTATGAGGGTAAAGCATGGAACCGAAAGCTGCGCAAATTCAGTGTCTTTTAATCTTTGCCGCTCGATACTATGTTCTGGGGAGATGGTGGCATTCAATGCGTGTGCTTCTGGTGGAAGACGAGGTCCGCCTGGCTGAGAATCTGGCCGCGGCGCTGCGGGAAGGCCCCGGCTTTGCTGTCGATGTGGCCAACGATGGCGCTGCCGGCGACGAGATGGCCGGCTACCGCTGTTACGACCTGCTCGTGCTCGATCTCATGCTGCCCAAGCTCGACGGGCTGGCGCTTCTTCGCCGCGTGCGTGCGCGTCAGGATGCAACACCTGTGTTGATCCTGACGGCGAAGGAAGGCAAGGCGGCGATCGTCGATCTGCTCAACGCCGGTGCTGACGACTATCTTGCCAAGCCCTTCGATCTGGGCGAACTGATTGCGCGAGCCAAGGCGCTGATCCGGCGCGGCAAAGGTGCGGCGCATCCGACGCTGGCTGTGCTGGATCTGGAAGTGAACACACTAGAGCAAACTGTGCAGCGCGGCGGCATGCTGGTCGATCTTTCGCCGACGGAATATCGCATCCTCGAATACCTGATTCACAATCCGCGTCGCATCTTTTCCAAGCGCGAGCTGCTCGAACATCTCTACGACTACAACTGGGAGCATCACTCGAATGTGATCGAAGCGCACGTGTCGAATCTGCGCAGGAAACTCGAATCGGCTCTGCCAGGCGCCGACCCGGTGATCGAAACCATGCGCGGCCGCGGCTACCGGCTCGCTCCGGGACCCAGCGCATGAAGATCGAGAAAAACAGCATTGCCTTCCGGCTCATCGCGGCAGTGCTTGCGGTCGAACTGGCCTCGTCACTGCTGGTGGTCGTGCTCTCGCTCGCATACGAGCGGCATATCCATTTCCGGGCATTCGACACGATGCTGCGCGGGCGCGCCGATTCTGTGCTCGGCGCTGTGCAGGACGCCGAAGATGCCGCAGACAACGTGATGCTGGACCGGGCCGATCTGCATCTGCCCCCTGACGACATCTACGAGGTCTACGACGCGAGCGGCCGCCTGCTGGGCCGTTCGCCTCTGTGGCCTTCCGACGCGGCGGCGCATGACATCGCAGCTTCCACACCTGCACAGCTTGCCTCCGCGCAGGACGACAGCTTCTCACGGCTGAGGTTTCATGACCAGCACTATCGTGTGCTGCTGCGCCATGGCTCGCGCATCGTCGATCCGGGCGATCCGGATGGCGGCAAGCTGCGGCGGGTGACCGTGGTCTATGGTGCGCCTACTGAACGCGTCTGGAACGACATTCGCTCCGCTGTGGCATTTTATGCAGCCGGCTGCATCTTGCTGCTGGCCATTACCGGACCGTTGATCGCATGGCTGCTGCACAGAGGTCTGGAGCCTCTACGTCAGCTGGCGGGGCTGGCAACGCAAGTCTCCGCGCAGCGTTGGCAGTTCACGCCGCCTGAGAGCGCGCGGACTACACCCGAACTCGCGCCGTTGACCCATGCGCTCGAGAGCGTACTGGAGCGGCTGGAGCACGCTTTCGTGCAGCAACGCACCTTTGTCTCCGACGCGGCTCATGAACTCAAGACGGCCGTGGCAGTGGTTAAATCGAGCGTTCAACTGCTCGGCCTACGGCAGCGCACGGCCGCCGAATATGAGCTTGGCCTGGCACGCTGCGTTGCCGATACCGAACGCCTGGAAGAGCTGGTAGGCAAGATGCTCACACTGGCGCGGGTTGAAAGCGCAGATGCTGCCGCACCTGGGGCCTGCAATCTGGCGCACTGCCTGCAGGGATCCGTCGCTGAGCTGCAGCCGGTAGCAGAGATGCGCCGAATTGATGTGAGTGTCGAAAATCAGGTCGCGCGTGGACCGTTTGTTCCACTCGCGGCTGACGATTGTTCGCTGCTGATATCCAATCTGCTTCTCAATGCGCAGCAGCACAGCCCAGCCAAATCGCGCGTGGAACTCCGTGTCTCGATGGTGCTGGAGCCAGAGGGCCTGAGAGTGCTCCTGATCATCCGCGACCATGGCGAAGGAATAGATCCATCGGTCTTGCCGCACGTTTTTGAGCGTTTCTACCGCGGCGATCCTTCGCGTGCGCGGTCAACCGGCGGCGCAGGACTGGGCCTGGCGATCTCAAAGGCAATTGTCGAGCAGGGTGGCGGAACAATTCAGTTGGAGAGCCGAACGGGAGAAGGCACCACCGTGACCGTCCGCCTGCCGAGCGTGGATGAGAGCCGGATAAATTCTGCCGCTTCTTCAGCCTAATTTAAGACGGCTGTGGCACACTGGCTGCGCACTCGCATCTCGGTTTCTAAGCTTCTCGGGAGGTTCCATGTCCATCCAGAATGTCTTTCGTCCGGTTTGGATTTTCTGCGCAGCGGCTTTGCTGGCCAGCGTTACGGTACCGGCTGCACTCGCTGCCCAGCAGCCGTATCACATTCTCGACCGGTGGAAGATTGGCGGCGAAGGCGGATGGGACTACCTTCTGGCCGACTCGGCAGCGCATCGCCTGTACCTTGCGCACGGGCCGCGCGTCGATGTGGTGGATACGACGACGGGCAAGCTGATCGGCTCCATCACTGGCCTCTACGGCACGCATGGCATTGCGCTCGATAATCACGGAAAGTTCGGCTACATCTCCGACGGGGGCGGCAATGCGGTCATCGTCTTCGACAGGGCCACGCTCACGACGGTCGCATCGATTCCGGCGGGAACCAATCCGGACGGCATTGTCTTTGAGCCAGCCACGCAGACCGTCTGGGCTTTCAACGGGCGCAGTCACAATGTGACGGTGATCGACACGGCCACTCGGAAGGTTGCGGCGACCATTGACTTGCCCGGCAAGCCCGAGTTTCCGGTGGCCGATGGGCAAGGCTCAGTGTTCGACAACATCGAGGACAAGAGCGAGATCGTCCGCTTTGACGCGCACAGTAAAACCATTACCGCAACCTGGCCGGCTGGATGCGATTCACCCTCGGGGCTGGCCTTCGATGTTCCCGGCCATCGGCTTTTTCCGGTGTGCGACGGCAAGAAGATGTCGGTGATCGATTCGCGTGACGGCAAGCTGCTGGCGAATCCCGCCATAGGTGATGGACCAGACGCCGCAGGCTGGAGCGCGAAGCATCACCTCGCCTTTGCTTCGAGCGGCGACGGTGTTTTGTCCGTGATCGATGCCAATGCCTCCGGCTATCCGACAATCGAGAGCCTGCCCACGCAGCGCGGCGCTCGCACCATGGCCTACGATGCCGGAACGGATCGCGTCTACACGGTCACGGCTGAGTTCGGGCCGCGTCCGGATCCGACACCGCAGAATCCACGGTCCCGGCCCGCGATCGTGCCGGGCAGCTTCACGATCATTGTGATCGGGCGGTAGAGGCCGGTCGACAGGTTGGGCTGCCTGCCTCCGTCGCATCGTGAGATGCGGTAGGATGGATTCCATGTGGAAGAGCCTGCTGATCGTCGTGGTCTCGGTGCCGCTTTCGATCGCGCTCGGCATCGCCTTCTGGGCCGCGCAGGGGTGGAAGATCGGCCTGATTGCCTGCTTCAGCACCTTCGCGGCGTGCCTGGTAGCGGCTACGCTCACGGCCTTCTTTACCCGGCGATTCACGCTCTTTGACGTCTTTCTGCCGGTCATCTTTTCCGTAATCTGGTCAGCGATTCTCGCACCTTTCAGCCTGGGCGCCGACCTGTTTACTGCACCTGCGGCGATTGGCGCTGGACTGCTGCTGACGCTCTGCCTCTGGAAGGTTCATCACGAGGGCGGCGAAGGACGCCGGTGGCTGATCTTCCCGATCCTCGTTTATATCTACGAGATGCTGCCGATTAACATCCCTGGCCCGATCGACGACTATTTCGCCCTCACCGGCGATTTCGCCTCGGTCATCCTGTATCAGCTGATCGCGTCGCATCGGAAGCAGTTGCCCGCGCCGGATGTGCAACGGCCGCACACGCCGTGAAACTCCTTCTCATCTTCGTAGGGACCGTTGTCGTCGTGGGCTCGTTCTATGCCGACTACAAATGGCGGCAGGGGATGGCGGAACGACGGCGCTCTTCCCGTGATAACCGATAGCGGCCTGAGGGCTATCTCACAAGTGAGAAGAGGCTTTCTTGAACCGCGCGCATCGCCCCTACGGGGCGCAGTTCTTTTCTTGACCCCTTCCCAGGGCTGCGCTTGCACCCCACGAACGGAGACCTGTTCGTGGGGCCCCGCTCCGCTGGCCCTGGGCTATCTTCCTCTCGTCCCTCCGGGACGAACGGCCTCACGTTATGTATGAGTATGTGTCACGTTTGAGCCATCTTGGACAACGTGTTCCGTTCGTACAATGAGTAACTGCCCGAGCACGGCAACTTTCCCGTATACAGGCCGTTACAATGGAGATAGGGAGCCGTCCAATCGCTATGCGCTGTAATTTTGCCTTTCGCCGGGGACGCCTTCAACGCGCCGGCTTTTTCCTTGGAATCGCCAGCACCGTCTTGCTTCTGGCCGCTGCCCGCGCCCACGGGCAGTTTGGCGCACCGCCCACTACGCAGGTGCATGATCCCGCCGCGCTCAAGCCGCCACCGGGCGCGCGTGTGGCCATCATCGAATTTGAAGATATGGAGTGCCCGGACTGTGCCGCCGCGAATCCGCTGCTGAAAGAGGCCGCGGCGAAGTACAACATCCCCTGGGTGCGCCATGACTTTCCGCTGCCGTTCCATAACTGGAGCTTCCAGGCAGCCGTGTATGCGCGCTGGTTCGACACGAAAAACAAGAAGCTTGGCGATGATTATCGCGACTCGGTTTTCGCCAATCAGCGCTCGATTGAAACGCCGGCCCAGCTGACGCAATACACACAAACTTTTGCGCAGAGTCACGGTACCGCTCTGCCATTTGCCGTGGACCCACAGGGCAAGCTGACCGCCGAAGTGAAAGCCGACTACGCGCTTGGCCAGCGCGTCGGCATCGAGCACACGCCAACTATCTGGATTGCGACCAATGGCGCGAACTCGGCGCCACCGTTTGTTGAAGTAGTCGACCGCAGCCGTCTCTTCCAACTGATCGATCAGGCGCTGGCGGAGACGCGTTCCCGCTGAGCAGGCTGAGGGAATATTCACGTATGCGTACTTTGATCTTTCTCAAAAGCGCTCGCTTGCATCGCAGATTTCTGCAGATCGCCGGTTGCGCGGCGCTTCTGCTTAGCTTGGCGCTGAGCGCGCGCGCTCAGGATGCTTCCGCTCTTAAGCCCCCGACCGGCGCACGGGTTGCTATCATCGAATTTGACGATCTGCAATGTCCGGCCTGTGCACATGCCAATCCGCTGCTCGAACAGGCTGCGACGAAGTACAAGATTCCATGGATTCGGCACGACTTCCTCATCCCGTATCACAACTGGAGCCGGAATGCGGCGATCGACGCGCGGTGGTTCGATACGCGAAGCAAGGCGTTGGGCGATGAGTACAGGAATGAGGTCTTTGCAAACCAAAACTCCATCGAAACTCCCGCTGAGTTGATGCAGTTCACGCAGAAATTCGCACAGAGTCATGGAGTGGCTTTGCCCTTCGCAGTCGATCCGCAAGGCAAGCTGCTTGCGGAGGTCAATGCCGATATTGAATTGGGCAAGCGCATCGGGATCTCGCTGACTCCGAGCATTTTTATTGTGACTGCTGGGACAAAAGGGACATCCTCGACGCAGGTGAAAGACCCGGATCACGATCTCTACAGCACGATCGATCGAGCTATTGCCGCAACGCGCCATTGAGCGCATATCGCGAGGTTTCATGCCGGATTTTCAGGTTGCAGTGGAGATTGCGGCCCCGGTTGCGCGTGTGTGGGCAGTACTGGTCGACGTAGAGAGATGGCCGGATTGGACGCCAACCGTCTTAGACGCGAAACGCCTTGATTCCGGCCCATTCACGGTTGGCAGCCGCACGCGCGTTCTGCAACCGAAGCTGCGGCCCGCGGTGTGGCAGGTCACGGAGCTGGATGAAGCTCGCGGTTTGTTCACCTGGGTGACGCACAGTCCAGGTGTGATTGTTACCGGACGGCATCGTGTGGAGGCCGCGGGAAATGGCAGCCGCGCTACGCTCTCGATTGAGTTTTCCGGATGGCTGGGGCCGCTGATCGCGCGCCTGGTGCGCAAACTGAATGAGCAGTATGTAACGACAGAGGCGCAGAGCCTGAAGAAGCGCTGCGAAAACTGAAAATCAATCGCCGGTTTGAATCTGCACCAGTTCTCCGCCGCTGCCGGGGGAGACTGTTTTGGTCTGCGGGGCGCGCCAGTGATCGATGTGGCTGATGCGGTGCACGCAGCCAATGGTGCAGTTCGGTGCGCAGCTCTTGGCGGTGCGGAACTCCCGCTTCACATCCTCGCGCGTGTACTCGGCAATCGGCACGCCGGGATATCCACGCTGCTGCGAGCAATAGTGGACCAGGCCGTCCTCGCAGATGTAGAGATAGCGGGAGCCGGCGCGGCAGCGCCAGTCGTTGGGCAGGCCCTGCACAATCGCTTCCTGAAATTTGTCGAACTGCGCGTAGTTGGTCTTCTTGCGCCGGGTCATTGCGAAGTAGACCCGGGCTTCCTCTTCAGTGAGCGGCTTCAATTGCCCTTCGCCATCGTGAATGATGCCGATGGTTGATTCAAAGCCGAGCTCGAGGGCCCTCTTGCCGATCACCAACGCGTCGTTGGGATTCTTAAAGCCTCCGCCCACCACCGAGTTGATGTTCACGTGAAATTCGGCATGCTCGGCCAGCATCTGCAGCTTCTTGTCGAGAACTTTGAGGCTCTTCTTCGAGACTTCGTCCGGCTCCACGTTGTCGATGGAGATCTGCATGTGGTCGAGGCCAGCCCGGTTCAGGCGCTCAATTCTTTCGACATTCAGCAGATAGCCGTTCGTGATCATCCCGGCAATTGCGCCGGTCCGCCGCATCCGCCGGATAATATCATCGAGGTCCGGATGGGTGAGCGGCTCGCCGCCGGAGATGCCGATCATCGCCGTTCCCAGGCGACCAAGGTGGTCGATGCGCCGAACCATCTCTTCGAGCGGCACCGGCTCGGAGACCTTGTCGTACTCGTTGCAGTAGGCGCAGCTCAAGTTGCAGAAGCGCATGGGGATAATCTGCGCCAGCACAGGATGACTGGTGGAGGCGAGCGCCCGCGCCACCATCGCGTACTCGCGCAGCTTCCGCCGGGCCGCAATCGCCCGTCCGCGCGCCGTCGCTCTGCGTGGAACTGCCATTCTTTCTATTGAAACATACTCCAGAGATCAGGAGTTAGCGGTCAAGGGTCAGGATAGTCTCGAAGTTCGAATCTCTATTGGCTGAGGACAACTCGCACCGGAGTACCCAAGAAGCCGTGCGGGTGGTTTGCAGCATAGAGCCCGGCAAACTCGGAGGGAGCCTGGGCCTTCAGGCCCCTGGAACTGGATGGAATCAAGCTGGCTTTAGCCGCGGGCCTCTTTTCCGGGCCTAAAGGCTCGAATTCCGCGGCCTCCTTTCGTGAGGCTAAAGCCTCACGCTCCCTCCGGTCACTTCTGACCGCAGTAACTTTCTACTCGCCTGCTGCAATGCTCCCCGTCCGCTCAGAAGAAATTGTGGCCGCTCAAAAGACCTCACTATAACGTCAACTTGGCAATGGTCGCCAGCTGCATGAACGAGGTACCTTCGTAGATTTTTCCGATTTTGGCGTCACGATAGAGCTTTTCGACCGGATAGTCGCGGACGAACCCTGCGCCGCCGAAGACCTCAACGGCGAGGCTGGCTACACGCTCGGCCGCATGCGAGGCGAAGTATTTGCACATGGCCGCCTCTTTGCGGAAGTCGAGGCCAGCATCTTTGAGGCGTGCGGCGTTGTAGACCAGCAATTTGGCCGCTTCCACTTCTGTGGCCATTTCTGCAAGCTGAAACTGCATGGCCTGGAAATCGGCGATCGGTTTACCGAACTGCTTGCGCTCTTTGGCATATCGGGCGGCGTGGCCCCACGCACCTTCAGCCAGCCCGAGCATCTGCGCGCCAATGCCGATGCGGCCCTCATTCAGTGTCTCGATGGCAATTTTGTAGCCCTTGCCCGGCTCGCCCAGCACCTGCGCTGCCGGAACTTCGCACGCGTCGAGAATCAACTCGCAGGTACTGGAAGCGCGGATGCCGAGCTTGTCTTCCTTGCGGCCAACGGTGAATCCCGGAGTTCCCTTCTCGATCAGGAATGCGGTGATGCCTTTATAGCCTGCGCTCGCATCGATCGTGGCGAAGACGATAAACAGGCCGGCTTCCTTGGCGTTGGTGATCCACAGCTTGCGGCCATTGAGCACATAGGCATCGCCGCGGCGCTCGGCGCGGGTTTGCAGCGCAAAGGCATCGGAACCGGAAGCAGCCTCACTGAGCGCGTACGCGCCGACGGTATCGGCAGCCAAACGCGGCAGATACTTCTTCCTTTGCTCTTCTGTTGCCCAGTGGAGAAGCGCCGCAACGACGAGCGTGTTCTGAACATCGACCAGCACGCCGACGGCGGGATCGACGGCCGAGATCTCTTCCACGACGAGGACGGAATCGAAAAACGTGCCGCCGCTGCCGCCGTATGTTTCGGGAATGCCGATGCCCATCAGCCCGAGTTCGAAAAGTTTGCGCAGCAGCGCGGCATCCATCTGCTGGTCTTCGTCCATGCGACGCACCAGCGGAGCGATCTGTTCGCGCGCGAACTGGCGCACGCTCTCGCGAAACAGAAGCTCGTCTTCACTTAATTGCGTCAGGGGATTCAGCCTGCGCCTCCGGATGCCGTTCAAACTCTGGAGTATTATGACAGATGGATTTTCACGTCATGGACGCAGGTCAAGGGATGCAGATCAAGGATCATGTCTTTCTCGTCACCGGCGGCGCGTCTGGATTGGGCGCAGCCGTTGCGCACCTGATTGTGCATGAGGGCGGGCGCGTGGTGATCGCCGATGTGAACCGCAATGCCGAAGAGGCGATTGTGGCTGAGTTTGGAAGAGCAGCGCGTTTTGCCCTCACGGATGTAACGAGCGAAAACGACGCCAAAGCAGCCGTCGCTCTTGCACTCTCTGCCTTCGGACATCTGCACGGGCTGGTCAACTGCGCCGGCGTCGCACCGGGTGAAAAAATCCTGGGCCGCGAAGCACCGCACGGGCTGGAAAGCTTTGCGCGTGCCGTGAACATCAATCTCATCGGTACCTTCAACATGATTCGCCTTGCTGCCGAGGCCATCGCCAAAGAAGATCCAGGCGCAGATGGCGAGCGCGGCGTGATGGTGAATACCGCATCGATTGCCGCATACGATGGGCAGATTGGCCAGGCAGCCTATGCTGCCTCTAAGGGTGGTGTGGTCGCGATGACGCTGCCGATTGCCCGCGAGCTGGCGCGTTTCGGCATCCGCATGGTGACGATTGCGCCCGGAGTCTTCGAGACGCCGATGATGGCGGCCTTTCCCGAGGAAGTGCAGACTGCGCTCGGCAAGAGCATTCCTTTTCCGCAGCGGCTGGGCCGGCCCGCGGAGTTTGCAGCGCTCGTCAGGCACATCTGCGAGAATACGATGTTGAATGGCGAAGTGATTCGCCTCGACGGCGCGCTGCGCATGGCTCCGCGCTGAACGCATCCAATCTTCGTGGAGCAGCAACATGCCCGATCCCATCGTCATCACCGGCTACGCGCGTACGCCGATCGGCGGCTTTCAAGGTGATCTCAAAGACGTTGCCGCGCCTGAGCTGGGAGCCATTGCCATTCGCGCAGCGGTGGAGCGCGCAGGCATTTCGCCTGATTCCGTTCAAGAAGTCCTTTTCGGTTGCGTGCTCCCCGCAGGGGTGGGCCAGGCGCCCGCGCGGCAGGCCGCACTGGGCGCGGGGCTGCCGCAATCGACGGGCGCGACTACGATCAACAAAGTCTGCGGCTCGGGCATGAAGGCCGTGATGCTTGCGCATGACCTGATTACGGCGGGCAGCATCGAGATTGCTGTCGCCGGTGGCATGGAGAGCATGACCAACGCGCCGTATCTGCTAGATCGCGCGCGCGCCGGCTATCGTCTCGGCCATGGCCGCGCACTCGATCATATGTTTCTCGACGGCCTGGAAGACGCCTATGACAAAGGCCGGCTGATGGGCACGTTTGCCGAGTGTTGTGCTCAGAGCTATGCGTTTTCACGCGAGGCGCAGGACGAATTTGCGATGCGCTCACTCACCCGCGCACAACAGGCGATTGCGAACGGCAGCTTTGCGGCGGAGACTGCGCCAGTCACAGTGAAGTCCGGCAAAACCGAGCGTATCGTAGAGCACGATGAATTGCCGCTCAAGGCGAAGCCGGAGAAGATTCCCACGCTCAAGCCGGCTTTTCAAGAAGAAGGCACGGTGACGGCGGCCAACTCGAGCTCGATCTCGGACGGTGCGGCGGCCCTGGTGCTGATGCGCAGGTCGGATGCGGAAAAACGAGGCATCAAACCACTCGCTGCGATTGTGGGGCATGCGACGCATTCGCAGGCACCCAGCTTGTTTGCGACTGCCCCGGTGGGCGCGATCCGCCAGCTTGCAGAACGTATCAACTGGCGGCTCGATGACGTTGATCTCTTCGAGATCAACGAGGCCTTCGCCGTAGTGACGATGGCCGCGATGCGCGATCTCAACCTGCCTGCGGAAAAGGTCAATGTGCACGGCGGGGCCTGCGCGCTCGGGCATCCGATCGGCGCATCGGGCGCGCGCATCCTCGTTACTCTTCTGGCCGCACTGCAGAAATACGGCCTGAGGCGCGGCATCGCCTCGCTTTGCATTGGCGGCGGCGAAGCAACGGCCGTCGCGGCGGAGCGCGTCGAGTAAATCCGCACTTCCGCATCGCCAGATCGTTCACCTGGAGTTCCTCTTCGCGGCTTATCGCCGACTCAAATCCTGATCTCAGCCCTGAACTTTTCCGTGTCATCGCGCCCACGGTGTGTGTTTGCTGACACGCATGCCCCTCCACCATCGCACAATAAGCCCTTTATTTCTAATCAAATGCAATTGGCTACGGGTTTGCATTTGTTCTGGGCGTAGGCAGTTGTGAATCGGGGGATGCGATGACAGCTCTGAAGCAAAACATGTTGGCGACGGCAGTGATGGCGGCGATTCTGACGGCGAATGCGGTGGCGCAGGGCGCAGGGAACACTCCGGCGGTCGAGGCTCACAAGACGGTGATCGTGGTCAGCCTGGAGGACCACAAGCTGGCCCTGGTGGAAGACGGTCAGGTGAAGAAGGTCTATTCCGTCGCCGTTGGCAAGCCCTCGACGCCGAGCCCGGTGGGCACCTTCACCATCGAGCGGCGAGTGATGAATCCGACGTACTCGCATGATGGCCGCATCGTTCCGCCGGGGCCGAACAATCCGGTGGGCACGCGCTGGATGGGCCTGAGCGTCCGCGGCTACGGCATCCATGGAACCAACGTGCCGAGCTCGATCGGCAAAGCTGCGTCGCATGGTTGCATCCGCATGGCAAAGCCGGACCTCGAAGAGCTCTATGCGCAGGTCGCGGTGGGCGACACCGTGGAGCTGATCGGCACGCGCAACCAGGAGACGGCTCAACTGTTCGGCAATCCGGCGCAACCGGCCGCAGCGGCTACGCAGCTGGCCAAAACGAACGCGCCCGCAACGGATACAGCGGCAACTTCAACCGTGCTGACGAAGGCCGGATCAGCGCTGGCCTCAAGCGTACCGGTCGCGGGCGCGCTGTAAGGGGGAGGCTGGCAATGAATCTGCTCTCGGATGCATTAGCGGGTATGGGTGCGGTGCTGCTGCCGATAGCCGCAGGACTGCTCTTTGAAGAGTTGACCTTGGGAGGACTGGTCCGGCTGTTGCTGGCTCCACGGCCGGAAACCGGGAGACGAGAAGAGCACAAGAACTGGAACGGAGGCAGAAAATGCTCGCGTTGAAGCTGTTGTTGAATCTCGCAGGCGCGCTAATGCTCGCCTGTGCTGTAGGAATTCCACTCTATGGCCTTTGGTTACGGATTGCGCGTCAAAAGGCCGTCAATGAAGAGGTAGAACTTAAACCTGCTGGCGAACCAGCAGAGATTGCGTGGCGCAGTTCCGTTGCGCTTGCTATCGCCGCCTGTGTGCCGCTGTTGATCGCGGCCAGCATCGTGGTGGTGCCCAGCGGCATGGGCGGCGTGCGCGTGAGCCAGATCAGCGGCACACTGCCTGGCACGCTCTATCCGGGGGCGCACTTCATCGCTCCGCTCGTGGAGAATGTGCAGACCTTCGACCTGCGCGATCATCTCTTTACCACTGGCACGGTTGAATCTGGTGGAAAGAAGGCCGCGCAGACGAGCGGTTTCGATGTTCAGTCACGCGAAGGCCTGAATATCGGACTCGGGATCACGGTGCGCTACCGGCTCGACCCGAACAAGCTGGCCAGCGTGCAGGCGCACCTGCCACAGCCTGCCGACAAGGAACTGGTTCCTCCCGTAGTCGCAAGCGCATGGCGTGACCTGGCGCCCACGTACACGGTGCGTGAGATCTTCTCAACCAAGCGCGACGAGGTACGCTCGCGGGCGGCCAGCGTCATTACGCGCAAACTCGCGACGGACGGCATTGTGGTGGAAGAGGTAATGCTCTCTGACATTCAGCTGCCTGCTGAATATGCGCAGGGGCTCGAAGGTCTTCTGCTCAAGGAGCAACAGGATGATCAGATGTCTGTCGACACAGACATCCAGCAGAAGCAGGTGAAGATCGCCGAGTTGCAAGCCGCGGCCGAAGCCGCACAGAAGGTAAAACAGGCGGAGGGCGATGCGCAGTCGAAGGTGGTGGAGGCGAAGGGTGAGGCGGATGCGATGCAGTACACTCTGCCGCTCAAGCAAAAGCAGATTGAGCAGAGCAAGCTGGAAGCCGAGGCGCGCAAGGAAGCGACCATTGAAAATGCGGACGCGGAGGCGCAGGCCAAGGTAATCGACAGCAAAGCCGAGCTCGAACGGCGCAATCTGCTGGCCGACGCCGAGGCCAACCGCATTAAGGTCGTGGCTGCGGCAGACGCGCAGCGCATGACCAGCGAAGCAGAGCTGCTGAACAAGTCGCCGCTGCTCATCAACAAAATTGTGGCCGAGCGGCTCTCGGACAAGATCCAGGTGGTGATGGTGCCTTCCGACGGAAAGTTCTTCTTCGCCAGCGACGTCTTCAAGAACGCCGCTTCGAACCCGATCATCAAGCAGGAGATGGACAGTGAGCGACAAGCCGCGCCGGCATCGGGCGGTCAACAATGAATCGATATGCAGCGAGGGGACGCAACAAGTCGCGTCCCCTCGATCGCAATTCAGTGAAGCTCCAGACGATATAATCCGCCCAAACGAGAAATATTCAAAGAAAGATGAAGAGCATGCGGCTGTTTGCGCTATTTGCGGCTATCTGGGGTTGGACGGGTCTTGCGGCAATAGCCGCACCTGCGCCTACCCCGTGGGATCAGCCCGCTGCCACATTGGCCGAGCAGATCGCCGAGATCCTCGGCCCTGGCCAGGCGCGGCTCACTCTGCGCAATCTCTCTTCTATATCCGCCGGCGAACTGCCGGGCATTCAGCATCTGCTGGAACAGGATCTGAAGACACATGGCATAACGATCTCCGGCGAGGAGAGCGCCAATGCTGTTCGCGTCACGTTGAGTGAAACTGCGCGGCAGCGATTGTGGGTGGCTGAAGTCACGGAGGGTGACCAAACGCAGGTAGCCATGGTGGAACTCGCGCCCGACAAGCCTCTGCAAACGATGGCGACCGGCGGACTCTTGCTGCGCAAGGAAACTATTCTCACCATGCGTGAACCGGTTCTGGCGGCGCTTGAAGTGGCGGACAAGCTCGTTGTGCTCGAACCACAACAGATTGTGATTGAGGCGCGCACTGTGAACGGATGGCAGGAGGCGAAGCGTATCAACATCCGTGAACCCATTCCCTTTCCCCGTGATCCGCGCGGCATTCTGATGGCGTCGAACGATGGCGCAGGATTCGAGGCCTGGCTCGCAGGAACGCATTGCACAGGCAATAACGTAGGCGACGTGAGCGTGCAGTGCAGCGCCAGCGATGATCCGTGGCCCGTTACTCGCCCATTGCCGCCGGGGCCGGGCAATGCAGCGATTCCAGGCGCAGGCACTTCTCCTGCGATCAAAGCTTTTTACAATACGACCCGCAACTACTTTACGGGCGTAGTTTCACCAAGCCTCGACGTCGAACTGCCTGCGTTTTATACAGCGGCCTTGTTGCCGCGTGCTGCGGGCGATGCGGCGCTGCTCATCGCGGGCGTGGACAGTAAGGTACGGCTTGCGCAGAATGGCGCGTTGAACCCGGTTGCCGGCGTGCGCGATTGGGGCAGCGACATCGGCGTGATCCGCTCCGGATGCGGCTCGGGGGTGCAGATCATTACATCGGGATCAGGAGAGGCGGCCAGCGACAGCCTGCGCGCCTACGAATTGCCGGCACTCGAAGCTGTGCCTGCGAGCACACCGCTCACCATGCAAGGTACAGTGGCGGCCATCTGGTCTGCGCCGGACGCAAAAAGTGTCTACACAACCGTGCGCATTGCGCCCAATCAATATGAGGTCGACCGTGTTTCGGCGCTTTGCAATTAGTTTTCTTCTCGTCTTCGTCGGGATCTGTGCCTGGGGCAGAACACGTCCACACTACGGTGGAACGCTGCACGTCGAAATCGAAGGAGATCCATGGACAGGGCCGGACGGCCTGGTCCGGCAACTCGTTCTTGATGGCCTCACTCGTTTGGGCAGCGATGGCGCTGTTGAGCCGGCGCTGGCTACGGAGTGGCTATCCGATGACTCGGTTCATCGATGGGAGTTTCGACTGCGCCCCGGCGTGCAATTTCAGGATGGCTCGCAGCTCAATGCCACCACTGTTGTCCAATCGCTGAATCTCTCCTGCAACGCCAACTGTCCGTGGAGTGCTGTACGCGCTGTCGGTTCTTCCGTCGTCTTCACCGCCGATTCACCGATGCCCAATCTGCCGGCGCTGCTTGCGGAAGACAAATTCCTGATCGCTCTTACAGTCACGGCGAGCGGCGCCACTCCAGCAAACGTCATCGGCACAGGCCCATTTCAGTTTTCGGCTCAAAACAACGGCGTTCTGACACTTGCAGCGAATGAGAATTGCTGGGCAGGACGTCCTTTTCTCGATTCGATTGAGTTTCATGCGCATCGGACCATTCGCGATCAGTGGCTCGATCTGAATCTGGGCCGAGCCGATGTTGCGGAAGTTCCGCCCGAAGATCTGCGCCAGGCTCAACAGCAACGGCTCGCGGTGAAAGTGTCACCACCAGTGGAGTTGCTGGCCCTGCAAGTCAGCGATACCGGTGCGCTCGCGAATCCGATGTTTCGCGGCTCGATTGCTGCGGCCGTCGATCGCAGCGCGTTATTCAATGTGATCTTCCAAAAGCAGGGAGAGATTACCGCAAGCCTTCTGCCTCAGGAACTCAGCGGCTACGCATTTATTTTTTCGACCGATCGCGATCTGAACAAGGCGCATGCATTGCGAGGCGGCCTGACAGCTCCGCCGCTCACACTCAGCTATGAGGGCGATGGCGCGCTGCAACTGGCGGCGCAGCGCCTGGCGCTGAATCTACATGAAGCGGGCTTTGATGTGCAGGTAGTCGATGCCGCGCATGCAACACACGTCGATCTGATGGTGCGCAGGCTTCCGATCGCCATGGGTCCGCCAGCAGTTGCACTGGAGACTGCGATGCGTGCTGCGGGCGAGGCGGTTTCGGTCGGCGCGCAATCACCGCCCGCACTCTTTCGAATAGAGCGTGAATTTCTCGATCACAAAACGCTGGTGCCTCTTCTCGATCTTCCACGCGCTTACGCCATCGGGCCGCGTGTTCGTGATTTTGTGCTGCGTGCCGACGGCAGGCCCGATCTGGCCTCCGTCTCGCTTGAGGATGCGCCATGAGCCTGCGTCAAAAACTGCTTCTGCTCTTCGCGTTTACCGTGACGGCAGCAGTCGCGGCAGTTGAGTGGACCGTGCTGGTGCGCATCCGGCGTGTCTTTACCGAGCGCGATCACGAGGAGACAGCTCTTTTCGTGAGCCAGTTTCAGCGTGAGTTTCAGCATCGCTCAGCCGAAGTGGCAGGAGCCGTCGATCGCCTTGCGGCTGGCGAACATGCGCGCATCATGGCGACGGAGATCGATCAGACGGGTGACGCAGCGCCGTACCTGACAGAGGCGCAGGCGATGGCGCAGGATGCGCAGCTGGATTTTCTCGAGATTCTCGGACCGGATGGCAACGTCGTCAGCTCCGCGCAGTGGCCAGCGCGTTTCGGCTACCCTGAACCGGCCGCGTTGAACGCAACACAGGACGCATTTCTCAAGCGCGAGGACCTGCCCGACGGTTCGTCGGCTCTAGGCCTGTTCGCTGTGCGCATGATTGGCGACGCGACGCCACCGATCAAGCTGATCGGCGGTAAACAGCTCGATCAGAGTTTTCTTACCGAGCTTCCGGTTGCGCCCGGCATGACGGTTGGCCTCTACAACTCAGATGTAAGCAACGCTGCCTTCGACCCCGCACGTCTGGTCGGGCCCAATGGAGCGTTCATTAACGCCCCACACTATCAAGCGCTCATCGACATTACTCGCAAGAGCGGAGAGCAGACCAGCAGCATCGTTGATCCGACAGGCAGGCGCGAAGACAGCGTGAATGCCACGGCGATTCCGCTGAAGAATCAGGCGGGAACAGTGATGGCCGTGCTGCTCGTCGCCATCTCGCGCGCGGGCATGGTGGAGGCGCAGCAGCACATTCGCGCGATTGCGTACGGCGTCGCGGCCGGCGGCATTCTGATGGCTGTCATCCTCAGCCTGTGGATCGCGATCCGCGTCTCTCGCCCTATTGAGCAACTGGCGCGCGCGGCTGAAGACGTTGCGGACGGCATCTGGGATGTACAGGTTCAAGCCGGTGGCCGCGATGAAGTCAGCGTGCTGGCGCGCAGCTTCAATCACATGACCCGCCAGCTCACCGGCCAACGCGAACGGCTTGTGCAGAGCGAGCGGGTTGCGGCCTGGCGCGAACTGGCGCGCAGGCTGGCGCACGAACTGAAGAACCCTCTTTTCCCGCTACAACTAACGGTCGAGAATCTCGTACGAGCACGTGCATTGCCTGACGAAGAGTTCGATGAAATCTTTCGAGAGAGCACGGCCACACTGGCCGCAGAGATTGCGAATCTGAAAAAAATCATCGGCCGGTTCAGCGACTTCAGCAAGATGCCCAAACCAGAGCTTGAACGCATCGATGCCCAAGACGTCGTGAATCGCGTGCGTACCTTGTACGCAAACACTTCCGGGCCGGCAGCGAACATCCGCTTCGAAAGCGAAGTTGCCAGTGAACCGATGCCGATCCTCGGCGATCCGGAGCTACTGCATCGCGCGCTCTCGAATCTTGTGCTAAATGCCATTGACGCCATGCCGGATGGCGGCGTGCTCACTCTCGCTGCGCATCCTTGTGGCGCCAGCATCGAGATCAAGGTTTCAGATACAGGCGAAGGACTCACACCGGAAGAATGTGAGCGTCTGTTTACGCCCTACTACACGACCAAGCAACATGGAACCGGGCTTGGCCTGGCGATCGTGCAGTCGGTTGTGGCTGATCACGCCGGAACCATCTCGGTAGAAAGCCGCCCGGGCGGCGGTGCGACATTTATCATCATGCTGCCGAAAGCGGAATCATGAGCGCAAAAGCGAATATTCTCATAGTCGATGACGAGGCCAACACGCTGGCTTCTCTCTCCCGGGCTTTTCGTCTGGCCGGACACGAAGCGGTTGTGTGTGACAACGCTGCCCGTGCATTGGAGCTAGCGCGGTCGCAGCCATTCGATCTGATTCTGAGCGACGTGGTGATGCCGCGGCGCGATGGTCTCGTGCTTCTCGAAGATCTGAAAAATGCCGGCGTCGCTGCACCGGTGGTGATGATGAGCGGGCAGGCGCATATCGAGATGGCTGTACGCGCTACGCGTTTGGGCGCACTTGACTTTCTGGAGAAGCCGCTCACAACCGAAAAGCTGCTCGTGACGCTTGAGAATGCACTCAAGCTCACCCGCCTTGAAACCGAAAATCGCGACCTGCGTGCCCGCGTAGGCAAACATACGATCGTCTTTGCTGGAGAGACGATGCGCCGCGTGATGGCGCAGATCGAGCGCGTCGCCGCGAGTGAAACACGCGTCTGTATCTATGGCGAAACCGGCACGGGCAAGGAACTCGCTGCACGGACGCTGCATGAAAAGAGCCATCGCGCGAACGGCCCTTTCATAACGCTCAACTGTGCTGCCGTTCCTGCAGAGCTGATCGAGAGTGAGCTCTTTGGCCATGAGAAGGGTTCATTTACCGGGGCTGCGCAGCGGCATACCGGCAAATTTGAGCAGGCGCACCGCGGCACGTTGTTTCTGGATGAGATCGGCGACATGCCGACGGCGATGCAGGCCAAGCTGCTGCGCGTGCTGGAAGAGGGCGAAGTGGAACGCATCGGTGCTGACAAACCGACTTCCGTGGATGTGCGCGTCGTCGTGGCGACGCATCGCAATCTCGAGCAGCTTGTCGAATCAGGCGGTTTTCGCCGCGATCTCTACCACCGAGTCGTTGTCTTCCCTCTGGAGCTGCCGCCGCTGCGCAAACGCTCCGAAGACCTGCCGCTGCTCGTCGAACACTTCGCGCGTCAGGTGTGTTCGCAAAATGGATGGAAGCCTGCGCAGTTTTCTCCTAACGCCATCGACGTGCTTAAACAATATGCATGGCCCGGCAATATTCGCGAATTGCGCAACGTGGTGGAGAGGCTGCTGCTTCTTGCCGGCAGTGAGGTCAGTGCAGAAGATGTTCAGTTGGTGCTGCCTGCGTCGCCTACATCCGCAAAGAATGCGCAGGACGATTCTGCCGCACAAGAAACGCCTGGACCACTGGCGCAGCGCGTGCTGGCCTTCGAGCGCGCTACGGTGCTTGCAGAACTGGAACGGCATGCACGGCACATTACACAGACGGCTCGCGCGCTCGGTCTGGAGCGAAGCCATCTGTATAAGAAATGTCAGCAACTCGGCATTGACCTGCAAAGCCTGCGCGCAAAAGACGAATAGTCCTTGCGACTCGGTACTTCCAGTGTGTGGCGAATCCTAGGTTCGTGAACTACAACCACAGATCCTTCGACTCATTTGCCGCGAAATACGCGGCAAACTCACTCAGGATGACAGCGGAGGTTTGCTGCGAACTTCAGAGTGGGGACACTACGCGGCTCGCTTCTTCTCTCGCTCGCGTGCGGCGTGCACGCGCTCTGAAGGTAGCTCTTTCGTCCGTTCCAACTGACGCTTTCGCGAGGAGCTCAGGTTTTTGCCGGCGCGATTCATGTAAAACGTCAGCATGCGCATCCCGGAGGCAGGTCCCTTGGGCGAAACTTTTTTCGATGCGAGCGTTCGCGCAATCGTTCCAGGATCTCTGTTAAAGAGTCCTTCCGGTGGATGCGTCGAATCCGTCTTCACCTTACCCGACCATTTTCTTGCAGTCTGTGCCATGTTGATTCCCACACCAGAACGCGAAATCAGGACGAGTTGCGCCTTCGATCGACATCTGCTCGCTGCGCACGTTTAGGAATGCCGCTTGAAGTATTGCACCTCGCGCTCGTGCTGCTTGGCTTGCTCGAGCGTCTTGAAGGTGCCCAGGTTGCGGCGCTTGCCGGTTGCAGGATCCTTCTTGCGCGAGTACAAGCGGAACTGTCCGGATTTCAGCTTCCGTATCATCCGTGAATGTAGATGCGTTCGGCTGCAGTTCTGCCGCCCGCATGCACTATGTCACTGAACTACTGGAAGAGAGTGGGCATTGCTGGCGAGAACGAAGCCAACGGTACGCGCGCGCAATTATCTAGAATTGGTTGCATAAATCCGTCCGGTCGGGCTCCAAGCTCCCTCAGAGGCTAAAGCTTGGAATTATATTGGCCTTCTTCGGCACGACTGAAGTCGTGCCCTTTCACAAGACCATTTATGCAACCAGTTCTAAAAGGAACAAACGAGAAGCCGCACCGCTCCATCTCTCAATGCTGTGGAGCCGGAGTATCGGGATAGGCAGGCCCGTGCGATCCTCCGCTTTCGCCGGAGGGTACCGGGATATCAGGAGGCAAGCCTTGTGCAAGCAAAATCTTTTTGGCGAGTCCCTGCCACACATATTGATCTTTGTGCGCCTGCCATTCAGCAGTGGGGACCGCCTGCAACTGATCGATGCTGGGCGCGGGAAATCCGTGCCCGACTGCCTCGATGCCGCCTTCCTTGGTTTCAACCTCGTAACCTTTGTTGATGGTTGCACCGGTGGCGACAGCCCAATCAGCGATGCGAGTCTCACCCAAAGAGTCCAGCGCAATATTCTGCCAGCGGGGAAAATGCAGTCGCGCATTCAGCCACGCGGCAGCATCGCGATCGACCCAGCTCGGCCGATGTCCGACGCCGGGATAAAAGATCGTATCGATCGGCGGGATGCCGGGGCCAGCTAACGCCGCCACGCGGGTATTGAGATCGGCGAAGAAACTTTGAAAATGGTGTGGCCGTTCGACAAGGCTATCAATCATTCCATTCAGAGCAAGCGTGCCACCCGCGCGTTGATGCAATGCATAGAGGATGGCGGCTTTGTCCGGCAAAAAGCTCAGGGCCTGATAAGGGCCTCCCTGGCACATCACTTTGCTGCTCGAATCCCACGCGCCGCCGTTGCCATCCAGATCGCCACCACCGGAGGCGACCAGTTCGTGAATGCGCGGGTCCAATCCTGCCGCAAGCGCGGCATGAAAGCTTCCCATTGAGTAACCAAGCGCAGCTACGCGTTGCGGATCGACATCCGGCAGGCTTAGCGCATAGCTCGCGGCACCCATCACGTCGGCGATCATGGCGCCGCCAAGCCGAGCTTGTGATTGCGGGCCGGACAGCACGGTGTCGTGGGAGGATGCATTGGTCAACCGTTGCGCGTTGCGTTCTCCCTCTCCCACCGTGTCGTAGGTGACGACAACCGCGCCTGCGCTTGCATAGAGCAGCCCGGCATAGACCTCATACCAGGTGCTCTTGCTGCCGCCATGTCCGGCAACCACAATGACGGCGGGCAATTTCCCCGCCGCATGATCGGGCCGATAGACAATCGCGGGCACACGCATGCCATAGAGGCTCGCGTAGGTAACTCGATGCGCTACAACACCAGCCATCGGCGAAAAGCTGCCGAAGTCATGCGCGGCAGGTGCGGGCATTTCGTCGGGAATGAAAAGTGCGGCTTTGGCCTGCTTGCGCCACGTAGCAAATTGCGCGTCTGACGCGGGATGCGTCACCGGTGCCGGCGTGTCGAAGGGATGGGTGGGATCGGATGGATCCGGTCGAGCAATCTGTCCGGCCGGCTGGCTCGGCGCACTCTGCTGGCTGGTTCCCGGTATATTCACGGCCAGCAGTACGATCAACCCAAAAAGGAAACGACCCAACCTGACCTGCATCTCTCCTCCGCGTCCACATCATAGTACGTCCCGATCGACGGACTCGCGCAATACGAACGCAGGGAAAGGTTTGCGTCGGTTACCGTTCACCACAGAATGCAATCCAAGCGCGGTCCAAGGATTGACAGTGCTGTTTCAACTCGATATCGTTAGACCCGCCGAGACGGTGCGTACCCGGAGGTCCCACCCCGCCTGGGCAATGTCTCGCATCATGGCAAGCATCGAAGTCAATAAGCGCCCAGATAAGGGCTCGGGGACCGCTATGCGGAACGGGCAATCGCGAGACGAGTTGCAGATGAACGCGAATGTGAAAGCGAAATGATGCTGACTGAATTGGCAGTGACGGAAAACGAGGCGGTCCAGAACCAGGTGGAACGTATTCTGCACAGCGAAGAGCTGCGCGGATCGGAGGTGCTGCGCCGCCTGCTCCGCTTTCTTGCAGAAAAGTCGGCCACGGGTGAAGCCGACGAACTGAAAGAATACATCGTCGCCATCGATGGTCTTGGCAAGCCGGCTACGTATGATCCACGTCATAACTCTGCGGTTCGCATCCAGGTGGGGCGGCTTCGGCAGAAGCTGGCGGACTATTATCGCGGTGAAGGCCGATGTGATCCCATCGTGATCGACGTGCCAAAGGGGCGGTTCAAGCTCAAGATCGAACATCGCAACTGCCCAACGCTCAATGCTCCTCCGACCGAGCTCTTTCCGGAGCAACCCGTCCACACTGAAACACTGGTCTCCGATCAGCGGCAGAAGAAAAGCCTGCGCGCGTGGCTGCGCAATCCGCGTTTGGCGATTCCGGCTGGAGTTGCGCTGGCTCTCGCAGCTATCCTGGCCCTCGGCGGCTATCACTGGCTGAAGCCAGCCAGCGCCAAAGCCAACAGCGCGGCCTATCCGCCGGGTTGGGACGCCGATATGGAGGCGCTCTGGCATCCGTTCATCTCCACCCGCCGCCCGGTCATTGTGGCAATCGAAGATCCGCTCTTCGTCGAACTGAATGGAAGTCCGGGCATCTACTATCGCGACCGGACGCTCAATAACTGGAACGACATTGTGGTCTCGCCCAACGTGGCCGCACTGCGCAAGGTATTGAAGAACCCGGTCATCCAGCCCAGCCGCTACTACACGGCTTTCGGCGAAGTGGATGCTTCTTTCCTGATCGCCAAGCTGCTCGGCCCGCGCGTACAGAATCTGTCGGTAGTTAAGACGAGTGATCTGTCTCTACGCCAGATCGGCGACAACGATGTGTTGTTTGTGGGCGTGCAGAATCTTTTCTTTAATGAGCAGTCCCAGGCCACTCCTATTAATGTGCAACTGCTGCAGGTTAGCGAGGGCATTCGCAATCTCAACCCCGGACGCAACGAGCCCTCTCTTTTTGCCGATCAATACACAACGGCTCCCACTGAGGAGGGCATCGCGTACGCCCTGGTTACGCACCTTCCTGGCCCGCTGGGCGACAACGATGTGGAGAGCTTTACCAGCACCCGCGCTGCCGGCTACGTGGCGGCCGTCAAGGCATTTACCGATCCGGTTGTGGTCCGGACGATCGTCGGCGAATTGAAGCAGTCCTGCGGCGGACGCATGCCACGCTATTACCAGGTTCTGCTGAAGGTGAAATTCCAGGAGCAGGTCCCCACGGAGATCACCTACGTTCTCGGCCGGGAGCTCCACTAAGCTCTGAGACTGCCGAGGCGGCCGAACTTTTCAGGAAATTGTAAGTCGCTCTTGATTCACGTATTTACCTGTGTATGAATCCCCATTTAACTTGTAACTAACCGGTTGGGTTCTGCCCGCGTAGCTTTGCTTGGCTATGGTGAATTGAGCAGTCGATTGCATGATTGATGCGGCGCCCGATGATTCGCCGTTTTCAGGAAGTTCCATATCACGCTGTGTGATAGCTCACGCGGTGCGGGATGACAATGATGTATACAGGAGACATCAGGGGCTCCTCTGCATCCCAAATGATGGAAAACCTCAACCTGCTTCGATAGCGCGGGAGAACCGATGGCGACGAAGGCCCACACGAGTCCTGTCCTCAGCACCAACAAGCATTTGCTGCGTTGGGTTGAAAAAATGGCTGAGCTCACCAAGCCCGATTCAATCCACTGGGTGGACGGCTCGCAACGCGAGTATGACCGGCTCTGCGCACTCCTCGAAGAGCGCGGCACCTTCGTGCGGCTGAATCAGGATCTCTGGCCAGGTTGCTACTATGCGCGTTCCGATGTGCGCGATGTGGCTCGTGTAGAGGAGCGGACTTTCATCTGCTCGCTCTCGCGCGACAGCGCCGGCCCTACGAACAACTGGGAAGATCCCTTCCAGATGCGCCGCAAGCTCAAGGAACTCTTCCTCGGCTGTATGCGCGGACGCACCATGTACGTACTTCCCTTCTGCATGGGCCCGCTCGACTCCCCGGCTGCGCAGATCGGCGTGCAGCTCACGGATTCTCCCTATGTTGTTGTCAGTATGCGGATCATGGCGCGTATTGGCCGGCCGGTCTTTGCCCAGATCGACAAAGACCTGAAGCGCGTCGTTCCCTGCATGCATTCGGTGGGCATGCCGCTGGAGCGCGGCCAGACCGACGCAGCGTGGCCCTGCAATGACACCAAGTACATCGTGCACTTCCCTGAGACGCGCGAGATCTGGTCCTACGGCTCGGGCTACGGCGGCAATGCGCTGCTTGGAAAAAAATGCTTCGCTCTGCGCATCGCCTCGAACATGGCGCGCGATGAGGGCTGGATGGCCGAGCACATGCTGATCCTCGGCCTCGAAAGCCCTTCCGGCGAAAAGACGTATGTGGCCGCAGCTTTCCCCTCCGCCTGCGGCAAGACAAACCTCGCCATGTTGGTGCCTCCCAAGGCTTTCAAAGGATGGAAGGTCTGGACGGTGGGCGACGATATCGCCTGGATTCATCCCGACGAGAAGGGCCAGCTAAGGGCGATCAATCCTGAGACGGGTTTCTTCGGCGTTGCGCCGGGAACCAGCGCCAAAACCAACCCCAATGCCATGGCTGCGCTTGCCCGCAACACCATCTTCACCAATGTGGCGCTGACCCCCGAAGGGGGTGTGTGGTGGGAGGGCATGACCGATACGCCTCCCCAGGAGTGCCTGGACTGGCAAGGCAATCTCTGGACACCCGAGATCGCGCGCCGCACCGGCGCCAAGGCGGCGCATCCCAACGGCCGGTTTACCGCACCCGCCGCGCAGTGCCCAAGCATCGATCCGGCCTGGCAGGATCCTGAAGGCGTTCCGTTGAGCGCCATCATCTTCGGTGGGCGCCGCTCCACGACCATGCCGCTTGTGTATCAGGCCTTCAACTGGAGCTCCGGCGTGTACATGGGCGCCACCATGGCCTCTGAGATGACGGCGGCAGCCGCTGGAACCGTGGGCAAGCTGCGCCGCGACCCCATGGCGATGCTTCCCTTCTGCGGCTACCATATGGGCGACTACTTCCGTCACTGGATCAAGATGCAGCGCAAGCTCTCGTCGACGCCGCGCGTCTTCCACGTGAACTGGTTCCGCAAAGATGAGGATGGTAAATTTCTCTGGCCGGGATACGGCGAGAATATCCGCATCCTGAAGTGGATCGTCGATCGGGTCCGCGGACGCGCTCAGGGCAAGGAGACGCCCATCGGCTGGACGCCGTACTACAAGGATATCGACTGGACCGGCATCGACTTCTCAGAAGAGCAATTCGACCGGCTGCAGGCAGTCGACCGCGCCCAGTGGCGAACCGAAGTGATTAGTCATGAGGAGCTTTTCCTGGATTTGCATGATCATTTGCCCCCGGAGATGATCTACGAGCGCGAACTGCTCATCTGCCGGTTGTGAGCCTGCGCTTTCCGTACGGGATAACGATCAGACAGCTCTCAGCACGCGCACGGGCAAAAAGATGATGGCGCTCACCAGCGCCAGCGCACCGCCGACGGCGATTCCGGCTACGCGGAATGGCAGCAACACCAGCCACACCATCGGATACAGCACCAGCGCGAGCAACGCCAGCGGCCAGCACAGCACCAGGAGAATGCACCACAGAAGAAATTTGATCATGGTTTTAGTCCCTCACACCCCATGTCGTTCACTCCAATATACGCAGTCCGGGCGCAGGAGTTCCCTTTATCAGCTTTTACCCTTTGCTTTCCTGGCCAACAGCTTTTTCCGTTCCCGGATCGCCTTCGCCCGCTCCTTTTCCGGCATCGCCAGCACGGCCTTGGTTCGTTTCGGCAGCTTCTCGTAGATCAGCGCGTGGGCGCGTCTGAGCTCATCCTCGATCTCCCGAGGCCGGAGCGCATCCCATCGCTCTAGGGTTACCCAGTGTGCTCTCGCCAGATACGGAGACGCGATGATCCCTTCCGTCTCCAGCAGCTCATGGAACCGCTCTGCTCCGCAGTGAAACCAGAGAACGCCGGTTCCTGTGCCATCGACATCGGTCATCGCAAACATCTTGCCGCCGATGTCGCGATCGCCGACCCAATACACCAGGTGATGGCCCCAGTTCAATGTCTCGGTCACGTGAGGCATCATCAGGCAAATCGAACGGATGCGTTCATTGTCCACGGGTATAACTGTACGGTGGACGGGCCTAGACGGGAAGACCCAGCCTTACACAAAGCCCAGATTGTTTGTGCTGAAGTTGCCGATGGTCGGCAGCACTGTCGGCAGGTCACCAGCACTCACGCCAAACCACTGAGCCAGTGTCGCCGCGTACTGCGCGCTGGCCGTGGTCGGAACCCAGCGGCCATTCGAGCCGGAATCGTCGGGACCACCCAATGCCAGAGTGGGATATGTGCCATAGATCTGGCCGCCCTTGACCGCACCGCCGATGACCATGTGATGCGAACCCCAGGCATGATCGCTGCCGTTGTTTGAGTTGGGCTGGAAGGTGCGGCTGAAGTCCGACATCGTGAAGGTAGTCACCTGGCTGGCGACATTCAGCTCAATCGTTGCATTGTAGAAAGCGGCGAGCGCAGGCGAGATCTGTGCGAGCAAGGTGCTTTGCAGCGTCAGCTGATCAGCGTGCGTATCGAAGTTGCCGATGCCGGCAAAGAAGATTTGCCGCTGCACACCAAGCGCAGCACGCACCTGAATGATTTGCGCAATCTGCTTCAGTTGCGCGGCCAGCCCGTTGTTAGTCGGAAAAACCGTTTGTAATGGGCTGACCGACTGCACCGCGTCTGAAAGGGATTTGGCGTAGGCGTAAGCGTTGGTCGTGATCGAATCGTCGGCCTGGATGAGAGAGATGCCGGAGTTGAGCGTGAGCAGTGCCTGTGCGGTGGCCTGACGGGCGGGACACGCGGCACCTTCCGAACAGCTTGCTCCGCTCAGATTGCCCGGCGAGACAGAGACCGGCGTAGTGGACGTGCCGTTGCAGAACAGCGTGTCGCCCGCTACAGAAGTAATCATTGGGATGGACGCGCCCTGGTTGTAGCTTGATCCCAGCACATCGGCAATGCGGCCCGCCCAGCCGGTGGGCGTGGCAGCACTCTGCGCTGCGTTCTGCCACTCCAGCTGCTGGTCAGGATGCGAGAACAGATTCACCGGAGCAGTTTTGCCGGCCTGATAGAGCGCCCGCGTGAGCGGCTGCACCAGTGTTCCCACGTTCGCGACAAAGGCTACGTTGTTGCTGTTGAAGAGCGTCTGGATGTCGGGCAGGCTGGGATGCAGCGCGAAATTCGGCGCGGGCGTCAATGGCAGAAGCGTGTTCTGGGCCAGCGCCAGACCGCCGCGGACAGACGAGTATTGTCCATAGCCCGTCGTGTCAAAAGGAATCAGCGTATTGTTGGCATCATTGCCGCCGAACAGAAAAACACATACGAGCGCCTTGTAGTCGCTGCCCGAGCTTTGCGCCAATGCATTGAGTGCTCCAAAGGGCCGCAGGCCGAGCATGTTGCCCGCCGCCGCCAGGCTTGCATAGTGGATGAAGCTTCTCCGGTTCGCTCGCATGGAACCTCCTCTGTTAGTGCATGACCTTGTACTGCGGCGATGAAATCACGAGATAAGTTGCGACGCGCACCTGCTGCGCGGTTCCGAGACCGCTGATGGCGCTTAGGATTTCGCTGCGCATCTGCGAGGGCATCTGGCCGTGCATAAACATCGTGCCCAACGCGTCCACCATCGCCCCTGGACTGGAAGCCGCAAGCTGGCCAAGAGCGCTGGTGGCGCTCAGGTCGACGTTGAAGCTTGTGATCTTGTTATTGACCATGGTGTTCGCCAGGGAAAGTCGAAGAATCGCCGTGGCGGTGTTTTCGAGATCGAACTCCGGCGCATTTAATTTCGTTTGAGGAATGACATAGCTTGGCGGAAAGAAATTGAACACGCTTCCAGAACGATATGGTCGCTCGCTCAATTGGCTGGAGTAGTTCGACAGCGGGAAGTAGGAACTATTCGCATCGGTGTTCGTGAATCCCACTGCACGCAGGAAGTTCGTGATCCACAGCATCGGCTCACGCAGATGGCCTCCATCGAAGGTGGGGTCTGTGTCGCCGGCGCGCGCCTCTTCATCTTCGAGAATCGCCCGCAACACTGCCTGCATGTCACCCCGAACGCCGCTTCCATTGTTGGCAAACACCGCCCCGATCCGCGCAACATATGCCGGGCTTGGGTTGCTAGTGACGAGATGCTGGATGAGTTGCTTGCAAACAAAAGGACCGACATTGCTTTGATTGAATATATTGTCGAGTGCGCCCTGCAAGTCTTGTTCGGCTGTCTGCCCAGCCGGCAGTACGGTTCCATTGAGCAGGGTTTTAGCGGTTGTGTCGTGCTCGGCTTCAACCGCTACCATCGGCGCCAGATAATTGGGCGTGTTGTTAGGAAACTTGGTGGGTATGCCTCCCGTGGACGTAGCGTACGTCCAGCCGGTGTACGCCTTGGCGAAGGCCTGTATCTGGTCCTGCGTATAGGTTGAGACGGGATTACCGCTGCCATCCAGTTGTTGAGTGCCATCGGAATTCAGCTCGAAGAGACCGATGGTGAACAGCTGCATCAACTCTCGCGCGTAGTTCTCATTGGCGATCTGGCCTGCAGGAGCTTTGGCGCTGTTCAGCATGTTCAGGTACGCTCCCATGCCCGGCGAAACCGTAACGTCGTGCATGATGGTTTCGAAGTTGCCGAAAGCGTCATTCGCAAGCATGTTGTGGTAATAGGTGATGGTTGTTGCGTTGACGCTATCGCTTGAAATGACGAAGAGCTCGCTCAATGCGAAAGCCACGCGCTGCCGCAGCTGGTCCTTGCCGGTGAGCACGGTCTGCCACCACTCAGATTCCTCGCAGTTGGTGGGCGTGTTGGCCGAGGCGCAGAGGGCCGGAAGCGGGTTGGGAATATTGGCCAGAGGCGTGTCTGGCGTGTTGAATTGCTGGGTAATCCAAGCATCCAGCCCGAGCGTCTGCACGTTCTGTATGTCACTGATCGTCGGGCCGAAGGTAGCTTGATCGAGCAGCCGCGCCGCCGCTGGAACCGAAGCAAAATAAATGGTTGCGTTGACGGGGTTTGATGACGCCGGGCCGGGACTCGGATTCGCCACAACCACGCTGAGTGCAGTGGTCCCGCTGGGAATAGTCACCGTGGCCTGCAGGTCTGTCGCGGATACGAAGGTGGTGGTCACATTCGCCCCACCTGCCTGAATCTGCGCGCCATTGACGAAGCTCGCGCCAGCTACATCGAGCGAATAGCTGGTGCCGGAGACAAGCGTCGCCGTAGCTGTAGTAACCGATGGAACTGGGTTCAGAATGCTGAGTTGCGCCGAGCCGGATGTACTCGGCGAAGCCACGCTGACGGCGGTTACGGTGACAGTATTGGCGGAAGGGATGGTTGCCGGAGGGGTATACACGCCGGCGCTGCTGATGGTGCCCACGGTGCTGTTGCCTCCCGCGGCTCCATTCACTTGCCATGTGACTGCATTGCTGGAGAGATTGCTTACATTGGCGGTAAAGGTGACGGTGCTACCCAGCCGAACCTGGCTGCCACCTGAAACGGTAACCGAGGGCTGCAAATTTTGTGGAGGAACGGTTCCGCTTGTGCCACAGCCACCGGCGACAAGGATAAGGCTGGACGCGAGGACAGAGAACAAGTGGAGGAGACGCGAATCGCGCAAGATGGGCCTCCTTGATCGCGAGAACATTCGCCAAAGGGCACGGCAGCCAACGCCACGACGAGCCACTAGCTGACGAGCCATTCGCTCATGGCGGGCACGGGATTTCGTCGACAGCACGGGAAAAGCAAAAAGCCTGCGAGCAGCGAGTCAATTAGAGCAAAAGAAGTGCACAGAGGATCAAAGATTCGAACGATCTCCCGGTGTGAACCGCAAGGATACAGGAAAGTTGCGGGGCTCGAAGATTTTTTTCGAAACCTCTGCGGGTTCTGAGCCCATCGCTACGTAACTAGAAGGCTAGAATTTTCCTTCGAATGCCCGGAATTTCCGCTCCAGTTCCCATTGCGCCGCGGCCTTCTGGCTTGCATCCAGAAACGCCTTGCAGACTGCGGATGGCTGATCTGCGCCCAACTCGTCATTGCGGCACCCCTCTACCGTCACGCCAAAGCCATCCGGCTTGGACCAGAGGCTCGCGCCCGGCAAAAAGTTGTGCTCCATGCCGGTACGCGCCAACTGCTTCAGGTCTCGATAACTCAAACCATAGTCGATCGCCGCGCGCTCGTACTCGTGTGTGATGTCAATGCGGCTTACGCCTTCATCGTCCGTTGAGAGCGCCACCGGCACATTTGCCGTCCGATAGAGGGGGAATGGATGATGATTGCCCGCAATGCCCAGAATTCCCTCATTCGAACTCAGATTGATCTCAACCATCACGTGCCGGTCGGCAAGTTCCTTGAGCAGCCCGCGGGCATCATCTTCATGCATAACGTCCACGCCGTGCCCGATCCGTTCTGCATGGCCTAGCTCCACTGCCTGGCGGATATGGAAACGTAGCCCTTCCGGCGGCACAAGTCCTTCGGCCAGTTCGCCGGCATGCAGTGATATGTGAACCTGCGGATAGACTGAGTGGAGATAATCGAGCATCTTCATTTGCAGCGTGTAATCGCGCATCGAGATCATTCCATCTTCGGGCATCACAAAATTGATGCCGGCCCATGTGTCATCGTGCGCGTCCATGCTGGCCTGCACGGTTTCAAAGCCGAGCAGTGTCTGCGCAAAAACCTGCTCCGGCGGAAAGCCACGCAGCACCTGATAGATGTACCGGCTCTCGATCTGGCAGGCGGTTGTTGCCTGCGCCGAGCCGCAATGCTCGAGATCTTTGCGTTTGGCTTCGGCTTGGCGCACATCATCGCGATCCGTAGACACTTCGTCGCGCAACCCCTGATCGAGAAGCGCCTGCCGGAACTGAGCAAAGGCCGACGCGTCGCCACGCGCCAGTTCCGGACTCCAGCCGATCGCGTGAGCAATCTGCGCGGCGTGGCTGAAGGACGGCGTCTCCATAAGCTCAAGGTATTGCTGATTCTGCGCGGCCGCTCGGCTCGCTACTTCGTCGACCCACTCGCCCACATGGCTTTTATTCAGTCCGCCAAATTTGCCAAAGGTTGCGAAGAACTGGTCGTGCCCGCTCCACTCCGAGAGGGGCACATAGCCGCGCATGGAAAACGAATCGATCAGCTTGTCGTAAAGCGACTGATTCGCTGCGGTGATTTCGCCCGAAAGGTCCTTCGCCGCGACCAGCTTGCCTCTGCATGGAGGCTGCACAAAGCTGAGGGTTTCCGGATCAACGCACAGCCCATCCTCGCCGGCATCGCGGATAAATGTCTCCGCATAGACCGCACCCGACAGATGTACATGCAGGTCTGCGCCCTTGGGGAAATCCGCGAGGAAGGCGCGGAGCGCTTCCGGTCCCTGATGCAGACTGGACTGATAGAGAAGCCCCACCCGCATCTCGGCCCGTGTGGGCGGCAGTGTGCCCGGCTGATGCGAACAACCTGTGGCCGCGGCGAGAGCCACCGCGACCAGCAAACTGCAGGTAAACAAAAACCCATGCTTGCGCATAATTGCCTACCAGTGTAGTGCACCGCGGCTCCAGCCTTTCCACTGATCACGAGATACCTCTTCTGGATGCGCGAGTGCTACCCGGGCTGGACGGATACCGATCACGAGCCGCCCTAAGCCTGGTCTGACGCTCAGTCTTGCGCTTGGTCGGGTTCCGCTGGAGTTGGTATAATGTCCAAGTTGTTGCAGCGCACTGTTCGTGGAATCGACCCACCCTCTCCGGCCTCTAGCCGGAACTCCGCGCAGGAAATTGCAACTGTTTTTAAGTCTGCACTGAGGCCAGGTAGCTCAGTGGTAGAGCGCGGCCCTGAAAAGGCCGGCGTCGGCGGTTCAATCCCGTCCCTGGCCACCATTCTTGCGATATTTAAACGGAAGCTATAAGTTGGCGTTCGTGAGATGGCGAACCATATGCGACGCCCTCGGTCGATGTTCCTTTGTCGCGCGATTCAGGCCCGAAGAGCGTGTACGCTATGTGCTTCTTTCAGCGGGTGGCTTCGTGGCTCGATTCTCGGGTTCTGCAGGGCAAGCGGATTACCCATTATCTTGCTCGGCTGCAGTCTGTGCGGTTTGCGGTGAGCATCGAGGATTACGGCATAATTTTCTTAACATTATTCCATTGGGCTGGAGCGAGATGCGGTTTCGGAGTAGAATTCTCTTAATGTATTCATTTTTGTAGACAATCGTATGGTCAATAGCGCACTGCCGCTCCGCATCGAAGTCATCGACTCCCATACTGCGGGTGAGCCGACTCGCTGCGTGCTCTCAGGAGGGCCGCATCTGGGCAGCGGTCCGCTGGCCGAGCGGCTGGAGAAACTGCGAGCGGAGCATGACGTGTACCGCCGGGCGATTCTTTGTGAACCACGCGGTTCAGATGTGCTGGTGGGGGCGCTGCTGGTTGAGCCGGTCGATCCGGTTGCGGCTGCAGGCGTGATCTTCTTTAACAACGCCGGCTATCTGGGCATGTGCGGACACGGCATGATTGGTGTGGCCGCAACGCTCTCGTATCTGGGCAGGATCGGGCCGGGAGTGCATCGCATCGAGACGCCGGTCGGCGATGTGACCATATCGGTGGGCGAACAGGACGAGGTCACCATCTCCAACGTAGAAGCCTATCGCTATCGCGCGCGGGTTCCGGTGGAGATTCCTGGATATGGAACGATTTGCGGCGACGTGGCCTGGGGCGGGAACTGGTTTTTTCTCATTGAGGAGCATCCATTCGAGCTGAACCTTGTGTGCGAAGAACAACTGACGGCGTTCACGTGGCAGGTGCGACAGGCATTGGCGGCGAACGGCATTACCGGCGCGAATGGCGCGGAGATCGACCATATCGAGCTGTTCACGGCAGCGCATCATCCGACCAACCACAGCCGCAATTTTGTGCTTTGCCCCGGCAAGGCTTATGACCGCTCGCCTTGCGGAACAGGCACAAGCGCAAAGATGGCTTGCCTGGTCGCCGATGGCAAACTTGTGCCCGGCCAACTGTGGCGGCAGGAAGGCATCCTCGACAGTGTGTTTACAGGGCGCGTGGAACTGGACGGCGAAAGGATTCTGCCGTACATCACGGGATCGGCCTATGTGACCTCCGAGGCCTCGCTGATCTTTCATGCGAACGACCCGTTCCGCAATGGCACTCCGAATGGCAACGGAAAACCGCAATGAGCGCAGCGGAGCACTTCGACGTTGCCATTGCCGGCGGCGGCATTGTGGGCTGCGCCTGTGCACTGGCATGCGTACAACGTGGACTGAAGGTGGCTCTTGTCGAGCGGGATGTGCTGGGCAGCGGCGCCACCGCTGCAGGCATGGGCCACATCGTCGTAATGGACGACTCCGAGGCGCAGTTTGCGCTGACTCGCTACTCGCAGGAGCTATGGCAACGGCTGAATCTCTCGGCAGCCGCGGAGTATGTGCAGACGGGAACATTGTGGATTGCCGTCGACCGCGAAGAGATGGACGGCGCGGAGCACAAGCAGGCATGGTACGCCAAACGCGATGTGCCTTGCCGGTTGCTGACCGCAAGTGAAATCGCTGAAGCCGAGCCGAATCTTGCGAGTGGCATGGCCGGAGGGCTTCTCGTCTTTGAGGACGCGGTCGTCTATCCGCCGGTCGCGGCGCTGGAGCTGGCGCGCCGCGCAGAACAGCTCGGCGCACGGCTGATCGTAGGGCGCTCAGTCAAGGTGATTGGCGATGGGCGCATGGCGCTCGACGATGGATCGGAGCTGCGGGCAGACCGGCTGATTCACGCACTGGGTGCGGAAGCCACAGCATTGATGCCGGAGTTGCCTGTTCGCAAACGAAAGGGGCACCTGGTCATTACCGATCGCTATCCGGGATTCGTGCAGCATCAACTGGTTGAGCTTGGCTACTTGAAAAGCGCGCACAGCACAACGGGCGACTCGGTGGCCTTCAATCTGCAGCCGCGGCCGACAGGTCAGTTGCTGATCGGCTCTTCGCGCCAGTTCGATGCAGAAGATTCCGGCGTGGACCGGAAGATTCTGAGCGCAATGCTCGATCGCGCGGCGCTCTATATGCCGGCTCTGCACGGGCTGAACGCGATTCGCGTGTGGACGGGATTTCGTGCGGCCACGCCAGACAAACTGCCGTTGATCGGGCCTGTATCCAGCAACGATACCTTGTGGCTCGCCACCGGCCATGAGGGCCTGGGGATTACGACTTCATTGGGCACGGCCGAACTGTTGGCCTGTGCGTTTACAGGAGACAAACCCGCCATTGCACCGGAGCCTTACCTGCCGGGACGCTTCGCGCCGGCTACGACATCTTCAACAACGACTTTACCGACTTTATCTAGGGCTCAATCTATGACTCGGGAGGAGTTATGAACTGGACCGGCGTATTGCCCGCCATGACCACCGCATTCAAACCGGATCTATCTGTCGATCACGCGACGGTAGCGCGGCATGCGCAGTGGATGGTCGAGAACGGCTGCAGCGGCATCGTCTGTCTCGGCTCGCTCGGCGAAGCTGCAACACTGAGTCTCGATGAAAAGAAGGCGATTCTGAAGACGGTTGTCGCCGCGCTGGACGGCAAAGCTCCGGTGGTCGGCACGATTTCCGCGCTCTCGACCGCGGAGGCCGTAGAGCTGGCGAAGGCTGCGCATCAAGCAGGCTGCGCGGGGCTGATGATTCTGCCGCCCTATGTCTACAAAGGTGACTGGCGCGAGAGCAAAGCGCACATAGCGGCGATTCTGAAAGCTACGCCGCTGCCCGGAATGCTCTACAACAATCCGGTTGCGTACGGCACGGATTTTCTGCCCGAACAGATTGCGGAGCTGGCCAGTGAATATTCGAATCTGACCGCAGTGAAGGAATCATCGACAGATGTGCGGCGCGTGACGGCGATTCGCGCATTGCTCGGTGACAAGCTTTCCGTGCTGGTGGGCGTGGATGACGCGATCGTCGAAGGAATTGCGGCCGGCGCCGTGGGCTGGGTGGCAGGGCTGGTGAATGCGCTTCCGCGCGAGTCAGTAGATCTGTTCCGGTTTGCCAGTGCAGGCCAGGCGAAAGAAGCATTCGAGCTCTATCGCTGGTTTCTGCCGCTGCTGCGCATGGATACGGTGCCCAAATTCATCCAACTGATCAAGCAGATTCAGCAAGAGGCCGGTGCGGGATGCGCGCGCGTGCGTCCGCCGCGTCTGGAAATCATGGGTGAGGAGCTGGCGGCAACACGCGCTGCTTACGCTTTCGCCCAGGCCAATCGGCCCGCATGCGCCGCAGCGAGTACGCCTTTCAAAGCGTGATTCTTACCAGCTTCCGCGCTCGCCGAAGATCTCGATGACGTGTGCGAGCCGGGCGCAGCCATTCTCCCAGTTGGTGTACAGCGCGCGCTCCAGGCGATCGGGATCGCCTTCAAGAAGCGCTGCGATGATCTCTTCATGCTCCTTCACGGAGACGTGCAGCTCATTGATGATCGAGCTGGCGTAAAGGCGCCAGTAGCGCTCGGTCTGCGGCTCAATGGCGCGATGCAGCGTGGTAAGGCGCGGCCCCGAACCGGCAGTCACGAGAAGCCGGTGAAACTCATGGTCGAGGTCGAAGATGTTCGGCCCGCCGAGGCTGCGGTCGCGCGCAATCTTGCCTAGCTTTTCGTTAATTGTCTTGAGCTTGACCGCCAGCTCTTTGCGCTCGTCAGGGGCCAGTTGCGCCGTGCGGCGGCCGGCGAGGCCTTCGATTCGCCCAATGATGGGATAGAGCTCGCTGGCATCCTCTTTGGTAAGCGGCGCAACGATCATGCGCGACTTGCTGCCGTTCTTATATTCGAGGACGTAGCCTTCACGCTGTAGCAAATAGAGCGCGCCGCGCACCGGCGTGCGGCTCATGTTGAGATGCTCACACAGGTCGCCTTCCACGATCCACGTTCCCGGCGCCATGCGTCCGTGGACAATCAGATCGCGTATCTGCTGAAACGCAGTGTCCACGCTGGTGCCATGTTCGGCCCGCGCCGATCGCTTCCCCAATCCCTTGGTTCCCTTTGCCGTAGAAGCGGCCATACTCCATCACTTTCCAGACAAGAATCGACCATCTCAGGCCGGCTTTTTTAAAAGAGAATCAAGCCTTCGCCATTCCGCAACTCGCGCACAGGCATCAGGATACATGTTTGCATCCGGGATTGCATCTATCACGAGCAGTACGACAAGGCTGCCGTATTCACGTAAGAATGCTGGACAAAATTCTGCCGCATCTCACGTTGGAGATGCGGCAGTTACAGAGAGTGAATCATCTACTCAGGAGCGTGCCTTTAGAAAGCGCTGTTGGCCCAATTCGCCGCTATATGCGCGTTGAGATTGGCTTGCGCGAGCTTGAACTCAGAGAGAAAGCCATTCTCAAAGACATTTATTCTTTCTCTCTTTAATATCCTTGTTGGATTCGGACAATGGATTGCGCGTGGGGCGCATAGCAGCTCACCTGCCGGTTTTATCTGATTGATTTAGCTGGTTGCATGGGTCTCGGCGGCCAGTGTAGAAACACGTGCTGGAAGGACCGGGGGTTTGGCATCAGCCAATGTCCAGCCGTAAAGAAACCCCGCGGCTGCGCCGCAGACACGCCCCTGGCATGGACCCATGCCGCAGCGGGTGTGCAGCTTGGCCTGCCGCCATGAGTTGCATGAGACCAGTGCCCCATGAGTTACATCTTCGCAGCGGCACACGATGGTCCTGTCCGCGGGCAGGCTACGCAATTCGTCACGGAGCGCAAAGGCGCGGTCGAGGCGCGCAGCAAAGTTTTGCTGGGGGTAGAGATGCCGGTGCAGAGCGCGCGCCTGCCGCTCAAGTCCTGATGCTGCGTAGCCAGCGATCTGGCCCTCAACCAGGGCTTTCTCGAGACCCCCGACGCCGGTGAGCTCGCCAACACAGGCCACACCGCGCACAGAACTCTGCTGCATCGCGTCTACGGTGACGTAGCTCGCATCGATGCGGCAGCCGAGCAGCCGTGGAAGCTCGAGGTTAGGTACAAGATGGAATCCGCAGACCAGCCAATCGCAGTCGAGTGCGCGTTCCCTGCTGCCGCTTGTGATCCATACGCGCTCTACACGGCCGCGGCCTTCGGCTCGCGTTATCCACGAATCGCACCGGTAGCTCGCACGCAATGTCCGCAGCCGGTAACGTGCTCCCTCCAGAAGTTTGCCGGGTTGTGCAAAGAGCATGTGTCTGCTGAGGCCCGCTAAACGCGAGAATGGAGCCTGTTCAAAGATGCCCTCAATCCTGGCTCCCGCATGCGCCAGGCCTGCAGCTACGGCAAGCAGCAAGGGGCCGCTACCGGCCACAACTACGCGCTTGCCACGTGCATCAAGGCCTGTCTTCACCAGTGCCTGCGCTCCTCCAGCTCCCATGACGCCAGGTAGCGTCCAGCCAGGAAAGGGGAGAAACCGCTCACGCGCGCCCGTGGCCAGGATCAGCCGCTCGCATTCGATATCGCGGCTCTCGCTTTCCGACTCGATGCGCAAGCGGCCCGGCGCTGGAAAGTCGACTGCCTGCCAGCCACTCCACACTGTACAGCCAGATTTCTCGAGCCGCGCCGTCCAGGAGGCGAAGGCCGCACCGTGCGGATAGTGGTGCGTAGTCGCAGCGCGCGCGCCTCGCCAGATTTGTCCGCCAGGCGAGGGGTTCGCATCGAGCAGGCAGACGCTCTTGCCGGCTTCAGCCGCTATGACTGCTGCGGCGATTCCGCCCGGACCCGCTCCAACCACGACGACATCAAAACGCCCGCTCATCCGGAGATGACCTCCATGCCAGCGGCACACGGGACGAGACAACTGCGTTGATGAGGTACGCCGTTGATCGTTACACGGCATTCCATGCAGATGCCCATGCCGCACAGTGGCGCGCGCGCCTCGCCCGACACCGAGTACCGGCATGGCTCACCAGCCATCACAACTGCCGCGGCAACACTCGTTCCCGCAGACACGCGCACGGTCTTGCCGTTCACAGTGACGGAGACCACTTTGGCTCCCAAGGACCCCTCCCATTCCGGCGTACGGAGATCATATGCTGATTCAAGACCAGCGTGCCTGCAAGAACAGAGCCGCTCCATTTTATAAAATAAAATACGATGTTGTATACATTTTACAGATAGCGTATCTTTCCATTCGTGAGCTGATTCGCCCAACCAGAACCGCTCACGGCTAGTCCGATCCGGCATACTACGCGTCTGCGTGATGGAGCAATAAGATGAATCGCAACTTGAGTCGCAGAAGATTTCTGGGGAGAGCCGCAGTTGCAAGCGCTGCTACTCTTTTTACTTCCACCGCGAATGCGCTGACTGCCACCAGCGACAAACATACCGCTCCGAAAAACGGCGCAGTGGATACGGCCAATCAGAATCTCACAAACGCATCGGTCGCCAAAGTGCAGTGGAAGGCGAAGCCGTTTCCAATGCCGGACGTGCGGCTGCTGCCCAGCTTTTGGAAAGCGATGGCAGAGCTGAATCGGAGCTATCTCTATTCGCTGCCTAACGAGCGACTGGCGCACAACTTTCGCGTAAATGCGGGAATTACATCGGATGCCGATCCGCTGGGCGGATGGGAAGCGCCAAACTGCGAGTTACGCGGCCACTACGTAGGGCACTATCTGTCCTCGTGTGCGCTCGTGCACGCCAGTACAGGCGATGTAGTCATCGCAAACAAGGCCAACGATCTGGTGAGCATGCTTGCCGAGTGCCAGGCGAAGGATGGTTATCTGAGCGCGTTTCCGCTCGAGCTCTTCGATCGGTTGCGCAAGCACCAACGCGTGTGGGCGCCGTTCTACACCTATCACAAGATCATGGCCGGCCTGATCGACATGTACGAGCACACCGGCAATCAACAGGCGCTTGAAATGGCCACGCGCATGGCCGACTGGGCCAGCGCGTATGCCGCGACATTTTCTGATGACGAATGGCAGCGTGTGCTGCTGGTGGAACAAGGCGGCATGAACGAGGCGGCTTTCAATCTATACGCGATCACCGGCAACACGAAGTATCGGGACCTTGCCTATCGCTTTGAGCATCACAAGATTTTCGATCCGCTCGCAGCGGGTGAAGATAAGCTGGACGGCAATCACGCAAATACGAATATCCCCAAAGTAATTGGCGCAGCGCGGGGATACGAGCTCACCGCCGATGAGCGCTATCGCCAGGTCAGCGAGAATTTCTATCGCATCGTGACAGAGCATCATGCGTATTGCACCGGCGGCACCAGCAACGGCGAGATGTGGCATGCCGCGGACGCAATTGCTTCACAGCTCGGGCCGGCTGCAGAAGAATGCTGCTGCTCATACAACATGATGAAGCTCGCTCGCCATCTGTTCGGGCAGAACCCTGACGCGAAGCTGTTTGACTACTATGAGCGGCTGCTGATGAATGTGCGTTATGGCACGCAGGACCGCAACGGAATGCTCATGTACTACGTGCCGCTGCAGCCAGGCATGTACAAGACCTTTGGCACGCCTTTTGATGCCTTCTGGTGTTGCACCGGCACGGGATGCGAAGAGTATTCCAAGCTGACCGACTCGATCTACTTCCACGACGACTCATCAGTCTTCGTCAATCTCTTCATTCCCTCCACGCTCAACTGGAAGGAGCAGGGTTTGAAGTTGCGGATGACGACGAAGTTTCCGGAAGACGAGCGCATCACGTTTACGATCGACGCTGCTCCCTCAAACCGCATCGCACTTAAGATTCGGATTCCCTACTGGGCCACCAAGGGCGTCACGGTGAGCGTGAACGGTGAGCAGGACAATTCAACCGCATCTACATCGACCTATCTCACGCTCGACCGCACATGGAAAGCCGGTGATGTGGTTACTGTCGATATGCCGTTGACACTTCATATCGATACTTCTCCCGACGACAAGTCCGTACAGGCTGCCATGTATGGTCCGCTGGTGCTTGCAGCGCTGCTCGGCACCGACGGGCTCACGACATCCATGATCTACGGAGGCAGCGGCCCTCGCGGTTACGACGATGGCTATCCTATGCCGACAATCGATATGCGTCCGCGCATGCGCCACGGCAATAACAGCGACGCGCCTGCGCCACCACCTCCCGACCCGAATGCGCCGTGGTTCGAGCAGGCTGAGGCTTCACCACAGTACCCTCTGCGATTTCACACCAAGGGTCGAGGCCCGGTTCACACCCTTGTGCCGCTCAATCAGATCATGGACGAACGCTACTCGGTCTACTTGCGGCGCATCGATACAGCGTAGTAGATCGTATACGCCAACGGTGTGGAAAGCGGCCCAGCTGCGGTCGAGATGGAACCGCTTGCCCCTTTGGCTCGCTCAGTTCGCCCCGAGGATGCCCTGACGCAGAGCAACTGTCGCCGCCTCGGTTCGATCCGCTACCTGCAGCTTGGCGGTAATGTGGTTGATATGGTTTCGCACCGTGTAGTGGCTGATTTGAAGAATCCGCGCGATTTCTTTGTTGGTGAGTCCTCTTGAGACCATTTCGAGAATCTCGATTTCGCGGGTGCTCAAGCTGGATCGGGCTTCCCGCTCCTCGATCCAATGCATGATCTGTTCAGAGAAGTAAGTACCGCCGCCGGCCACTGCTTCAATGGCGGCGAGAATCTCCTCGCGTGGCGCGTTTTTTGAGAGATAGCCGCGCGCACCTGCTTTTACGGCCTGGTAGATCTCTTCTTCGTACTCATAGCTCGACAGAATGATCGCCTTGGGCCCACTTTCATGGGCCTTCAATAGATTCAGCAGATCCGTTCCGCTGATGGTCGGCATGCGCAAATCCAACAGCAGCACATCGACAATCGAGCGCTTGATGAGTTCCATCGCCTCCTCGCCGGAGTGAGCTGCTCCGGCAATTCTTATTCCCGACTGCCTGCGAAGAAGTGACGACAACCCGGCGCGAACAACTGGATGGTCGTCCACGATGAGAATCCGAATTGCTGTTTTATTCCCTGACGCGTTCACCATGCAATTTCTCCATTTGAATCAGCCAGCGGCTTGAGAGGACTCGGAGGAAAGATGGCGGCAATGGGGCCAGTACGTGAACCTCCGTTCCACGTCCCGGAGCACTGTCAATTTTGAAATGAGCGGATATGTTATCGGCTCGCTTATGCATTCCCCGAATGCCGAACCCGGCAGAATCGCTGGAAACGACAAAGCCCGCTCCGTCGTCTTTAATAATCATCTCCACCGTTGATCTTCTATATACAAGCGAGATCGTGAGCCGCGAGCATTGAGCGTGACGAATCACATTTGCAATCGCCTCGTAACCAATGCGCAGCAGTGTGTCAGACACGCGGAGCGGGATGCTCTGCACGTTTCCTTCGCTCGACGTTTTGATCTCGATGGCAGAACACTGAGAGATCATGCGGCGCGCACACTCCTCAAGCACAGACAGCAAGCCTACAGACTCCAGATGCTCCGGGCGCAATGCCGAAATGCTTCTTCGAGCTTCCGCATGGCTTGTGCGAACCATGCCCTGCGCCATTTCGAGTTGCGGTGTGATATCCAGTCCGTCCTTTACATCGTCGTGAATGGCCTGGAGTTGAAAGCCGAGGCCGGCGAAGCTCTGAGCAAGCGTGTCGTGCATCTCATGAGCCAAGCGTTCCCGCTCATCGAGCACAGCCTGCATGCGCCATCGCTCCACATAGAAGAATCCTGTCACCACAGAAAGCGAGAGAAAAAGCACACCGAATGCGAGCTCAATAATATGAGCAGTACTCCACCATGGCGGTCCCTCCAGTACCTCAATGTCGCCGGCGGACGGAAGAAGCAGAGCGAACGCGGTGAGGTCCTGCGTGTATTTCGAGTCGACTACGCAGATTCCCCGCAAGCGTAACCTGCTTTTCTCCTTGAGCGCTTCGCGGTGCGAGGAGTTTCCAAGTCCATTTACCAACGCCAGAAAGGACTGACTTCCCTCCTCCAAGGTCAGGATCTCGGTTCCTTGGCCGTTCTCATGTTTCTCTTCGAGGCGTCCCTCTACTTCCACATATTGGGCGTCGAACGCTCCGGTTGCGGCTTGCGAAGCGGCAACTGCGACGGGAGAGACCGGCGTATGTGACCAGAGCAGGTGAATCTCGGCATTGTGCAACTCCGAACTGAAATCGTGCAACTGAGCGTCACCCGCGACTTCGATTTCATCGCCTATCTGCAAAGGAGCATGTGGCCGAGTACTGGAGATCGCGATACCCCCAGTCGAGTCCTGTATGTACAACATCGGCGAAGCAAGTGTCACGACGCCTTGCACCGTAACAGAACTTGAAACGTCAGGAGGCAAAACCCGAAGGCTGCGAATCGGCTGAGCATCCACAGCTGAGCGGTGGGACTGCAGATCCCTCTCAATTGGCTCGAGAAATCGGTCATACGGCGCAGGAGCCATTCCGGTTGGGAGCTGATCCGGTACTGCCAATTGCGGTTGTGTGTCTCCGATCATGGCGCGAAGTGCTTCTTGTGTCGTCGGCCGAATCTCGACATTTCTCCACTGCGCGCCCGTGTTATAAGACTTGAGGCCGAATCGTCCAGATCGGATGCAGTCGGGATCTCGAAGAGCGATCGTCGTAGTTTCGCCTTGGGGAGAAGTAGCGCTTACTGCAAAATCACATTCGAAAGCCAGAAATTTGATGTGATACCACTGCCCGGCAAACACGCGGGGCGACACCGCCTTCGCTGCATACTCTTTCCATCCATAATCGGCGCGTCCCATCATCAGGGTGTTATCCAGGTCGCGCAGTCCAGCCATGTAGCCGTGATATGCATCGACTCCCGTTTCTTCGTCACTCGCGCGGATGATCAGTCCCGCGTCGCCATACTGGCCGAGCAGAAGCACGTCGGCTTCGACGGAGTAGTTGGTCCAATAGCCAGGGCCAGTCATGAATTTGGCACCACGCTCATCGGAGTTATTGGTCATCACGCCATCGGCATACTGCCAGGTGCCGCCGAAAGCCTGCCAGGCGTCCTGCTTTTCCAGCGAGATGATCTCTTGCTTCATCGGCCCGCGATGCGTGATGGATCGATATACGATCACAGCCACAGCAACCAGAGTCAAGGTCGTTGCTCCAAGAAGAGCCGAAACGAGATAGCGCCTGGCGATGCTTCGTCTCATTGTGGCGACCACCAGGACATGTTCTCGATCTGGCGGATCTCAGCGGAATCGACGTTGTCGCGCGTCATCAAAACCGGTTCGACACTGACCCGCGGAGATTCGGACGCACCATGAATCTCGCGATTCATGAGTTCCATTGCGATTCGTCCCATCTCGAAGGTATTCTGCACAACGACGGAGTCGATGCCTCCGTTGCGAATTGGCGGTATGAGGTCTTGATCAAAACCAACAAGCTTGATCGCACCCTCTTTGGCAAACTCGGCCAGCGCGTAGTACGTTCCCCGCGTTGAGGCGAGCGAAAGGGCTACAATTGCGTCGATCGATTTGCCGCCGGCGAGAAGCTCTTCTGCATTGTGCTGCTCCTCAGGCACGCTTGAGAGGCCGAGTTTGCGAGCGACAATGTGGATTCCGGGGAATTCACTGCTGAGTGTGGATTCAAAGCTATGTTCCCGGACGGTGATGCTGTTAAGTTCCGGCTGAATTCCAACAATGGCGATGTTTCCCTTGCCGTGAAGAATCAGCCCTATTCGGCGGGCAGCGATCTGTCCTCCCACTTGTTCATCGTTCAAAACGTAACTGAGCTTGGAACTCGATGGTATGCCCAGTTCAGTGTCAATCACGACTACCGGAATGCCTTTCGCGAGAATCCTGCGGATAGGCGTTCTCATGGGAAGCGTCTGTATGGGCGAGACGATGACGCCAGCCATCCCTCGATCGACAGATTTTTCGATCAATGAGATCTGCGTCTGCGTATCGTCATCCCGCATCGGAGCATTCCAGTGGAGATTCAACCCGACAGAACGTGCGACTGCAGCCGCTCCGGCATGCTCCGGCTCCCAAAGCGCCGTACCGCAGGTGCGGGGAATGACCGCCACCGTTGGAGGAGTTCGCTTGCAGCCGGCACAGAAAAGAGTAAGCGCCAGCAAAACCCCGGCGCTCGAAGCGCTTGAAACAAAGCGGCCCTGCGTACGATGACTCCTATGAGAATCACTTTGCTTCATAACCGGGCCGCTTTCTCGTGCCTCTTTCATCTCTGTCTACCGGGTAAGCCCATCGACAGTTACGCCGCCGGACGACATGGGGCACTTGACCCATGCCAAGAACGGCTCAAATGCTGCGTATGCAGTTAACCGTGCGCGTAAACTGTCGTACGATTATAGGCGCGCGTGAGTTGGTGTGGAAGCACCGAAACGAACAGCTAGACCGTTCTGCAAGTGACTCGGTTCGCCGCACAGTACTGCGTGAGAGACCTTTTACCCGTGATGAGGCTGAATCCTCTTTCATTCGTCCTCTGCTTGCTCCCACTCCTGCTTTCGCTGCAGGTTGGCGCCTCAGGGCAAGCAGAGACTGCGCAGGTGAGTTCGATTGCCGCTGCGCTTCAAGCGCACGAGTATCAGAAGGCGTTGCAATTGCTGCAGCCTGCACTGCAGCAAGCTCCAGGAAACCCCCAACTATGGATGCTGCAGGGGCTCGCCTACGCGGGGAAAGGCAATTCCCAGTCTGCACTCACCTCGTACCAGCGTGCGATCAAGATTTCTCCGGATTATCTTCCTGCTCTTGAAGGAGCGGCCCAGATCGAATACGAAACCGGCAGTGCAGAAGCTGTTCCGCTTCTCGAGCACATTCTCAAACTGCGGCCAGACGACTCCACATCCCACGCGATGTTGGCTGTAATGGCTGAAAAGAACGGCGATTGCAGCACAGCCGTTGCACACTACGCAGCGAGTGAGAGCCTTCTCGATTCCCAACCGTCGGCGCTGCAAGGCTACGGCGCTTGCCTGATCAAGCTGAAGCAGATGGACAAAGCTACGGATATTTTCCAGCAACTCGTAGCCAAGCAGCCAGAAAATCCTTTAGCTCGCCGGGGATTGGCGGTAGCGCAACTCGCTACGGGAAAGCCGCAAGATGCGCTCGCGACATTGCAACCCTTGCTGGATGAGAATCCTGAAGTGCGGACCATGCGTCTTGCCGCTGCGGCTTACGAAGCGAATAAGGATACGCCAAACGCCGTGAAGCTTCTGCACGATGCGATTGTGAAAGATCCGCGGCAGATTCCACTCTATGTAGATTTCGCGGCTATCGCGATGGACCACCAGTCCTTCCAGGCTGGAGTCGAGATGATTGATTCCGGACTCACGCTGCAGCCAAACGCTGCTTCACTGTATCTGGCAAGAGGCGTGCTCTATGTGCAGCTTGCCGATTACGAGAAAGCAGAAGCCGATTTCGACAAGGCGCAGCAGCTGGATCCAACGCTGGAAATGAGCGGGGCCGCGCAGAGCATGCTCGCAGAAGAGCAGAATCAAAATGATCCGGATCGAGCGCTCGCGACCGTGCGGGCCAAACTCGCAAAGCAACCCGGCGACGCGTTTCTCTGGTACTTGCAGGCCGCCATCCTCTCGCAGAAATCTGCACAACCGGGCTCGACTGAGTTTCAACAAGGCCTTGATGCGGCAAAGCGAGCCGTCACTCTCCAGCCTTCACTCACAGCGGCGCACAATGTCTTAGCCAAGTTCTATCTCGACTCTGGTGAGAATGAGCTAGCCATTCAAGAATGCCGGGCCGTGATTGAAAAAGATCCTTCTGATCAGAGCGCCCTCTACCATCTTGTCATCGCGCTCCGAAAAACGAACAATCCGGCGGAGATTCCGGATCTGCTGAAGCGGCTTGCGAAGGCGCGTCAGGACGCGACCCGCCAGGAGGGCGAACGCAATCGTTACAAGTTGGTTGTGTCATCTTCAGAGCCCTCCCAGTAGCCGGGCTGGCATGCAGCGCGAGTAAACCTTTACGCAGATTGGCTCAGCCACCATAATAGAAACGATCTAATTCAATGACCATCAGCCGCCGTTCCTTTGTTCTGCTTTCGCTTTGCGCTTCCGCCCGGCAACTTCTCGGCCAGGAGCAAGGAATCGCATCGCGCACGGTTGCGGCACAACCGAAGCCCGCAGCTTCAGGTCGGCCGTTCAATGCGCATTTCACCGATGTCGCCAAAGAAGCCGGCCTGCATGCTCCGGTGATCTATGGCGGGATCGATGCGAAGAAATACATTCTCGAAGCCAATGGCTGCGGATGCGCCTTTATCGACTACGACAATGACGGCTGGATGGATGTCTTCCTGCTTTCAGGCACACGCCTCGAAGGCGCTCCCCCCGGAGCAACGAATCGGCTCTACAAGAACAATCGCGATGGCACCTTTACCGATGTTACGGAGAAGTCTGGTCTGAAGGCGGTTGGATGGGCGAACGGGGTGTGCGTCGGCGACTACAACAACGACGGCTTCGACGATCTCTTCATCACTTACTTTGGCCAGAACCGCCTTTATCGCAACAACGGTAACGGGACTTTCACCGACGTGACGAAGGAGGCTGGACTTTGGGACTCGGGCCCTGCACGATGGGGAGCAGGATGCGCCTTCGTTGACTACAATCGCGACGGGCATCTGGACCTCTTCGTCTCGAACTACATCCGATTTTCCCTAGAACATGCTCCCGTTCCGGGCGAAAAGTCGACCTGCAATTGGAAGGGAGTTCCGGTCAACTGCGGTCCGCGCGGGCTTCCCACAGGACGCCACTCTCTCTATCGCAACAACGGCGACGGCACATTCACGGACGTTACCAAGCAAGCCGGGATCGATGTCGCTACCGAGAGCTACGGAATGACCGTGGTGGCCGCCGATTTTGATGAAGACGGATGGCCCGATATCTTTGTGGCTTGCGATTCAACGCCAAGCCTGCTCTTCATGAACAATCGCGACGGCACATTCCGCGAGGAAGGCGTCACGCGTGGCGTCGCATTGAGCGACGATGGCATGGAACAGGCCGGCATGGGAGTCGGCATCGGCGACTACAACCTCGACGGGCATCTCGATCTTTTCAAAACACACTTTATCGACGATACGAGCGGGTTTTATCGCAACGATGGCAAAGGCAACTTCGACGAAGTGAGCCGCTCCACAAAGATCGGTGTAGAAACACGTTTCACCAGTTGGGGAGCGGGAATCGCAGATCTAGATAACGATGGACATCCGGACGTGTTCTTCGTAACAGGCAGCGTGTATCCGGAAGTTGAAAAAAGTCTGCCGCAGTATCCCTACAAGACTCCACGTATCCTGTTTCGCAATCTTGGCAACGGCACGTTTGAAGAACTGGACACGCGGGCCGGCAATGGGATTACGGCGGCTCATAGCAGCCGGGGATGCGCCTTTGGCGACTTCGATAACGATGGCGATCTCGACATACTCATCGTGAACATGAACGAGCCGCCTTCCCTGCTCCGGAACGATCTCGAGGGCGCGCAGAACTGGCTCAAGGTCAAGCTGGAAGGCGTCAAGTCGAATCGAAGCGCGATCGGAGCTCGTGTCGTTGTCCGCTACGGAAACAAGGTGCAGGCGCAGGCCTTGGTCAGTCAGTCCAGCTACTACTCCTGCAATGATCCCCGGCTTCATTTTGGCCTTGGGGGCGAAGCAAAAGCTTCGGTGGAGATCTACTGGCCAAGTGGTGCGCATGAGAGCCATCCGCAAATCTCTGCAAATCAACTGATCACGGTCCGAGAAGGCGTTGGAGTGGTACCAAATAAAGGCTGGAAGTTGTAAGTTCCTTTCCACCCATTGGTTTACTCCAATAGGACAAAGAACCCATTGACACCCCTCCAGGCGGGACTCTAAAAACTTACCTAATTTCGGGGAAACGTTTTCCCAACAAGCCAAATAAGCCCGATCGATCAGGAGGCATTCATGGCACGTCGTCACGTGTCCTTTCTTACTGCGTTGGTGTGGTCGTTGTGCGTTCTCTCGAGTGTTCCCGTATTCGCGCAGTTTACGGCGAGCATTCAGGGAGTCGTTCTCGATCCAACCGGAGCAGGTGTGGCCAAAGCGCAAGTCGAACTCGTGAACACCGCGACCGGGGTGAGGAGCGTCGCTACCTCTGATCCCTCCGGCAATTACCGCTTCGTGAGTATTGCTCCCGGAAACTACAAGATTCTCGTCAATGCGGCTGGATTCTCCAAAGCTGAGGCCGACGCAACACTTCTCACCGAGCAAAATCTCAACGTTCCGATCACATTGTCCGTGGGGTCCGCACAGGAGTCGGTGGTCGTGAGTACGCAAGCTCCGATCCTCGATACGGCGGATAGCCGGACCGAGCTTACGCTTGAAAACAAGGGAGTCGCCCAGCTACCGATCGTCGGGCGCAACCTTGTCACACTTGTCACCATGGCCCCTGGAGTTTCGGGCCTGGGCACGAGCTCCACAGGAAGTCCGGCCTCAGGAGTCGACAACTACTCCACCGAGGAGCAGGTGGACGCGAGCGCCAATGGACAGGGCCAAAACAACAACCAGTATGTGATCGACGGATTGGACGTGACCAGCGGCATTCGCCAGGGCGTGCTGAATCTGACTCCGCAACCGGAATCCATCCAGGAAACCAGCGTGCAGGTGAATACTTATTCGGTAGAGCACAGCCGTGCGGCCGGTCTGCAAACGATCTTTACCACGCGCTCGGGCACCGATCAGTTCCACGGTTCGGCGTCAGATTGGTTCAACTATCAGGGCATGTTCGCGAGCCAGCATTTCGTGGGCTATCCCTACAAGCCATTTCACTCAAACAACATGGACTTTGCCATCGGCGGTCCGATCATTCCGCACCACAACAGCTTCTTCTATTTCGCGGTTGAACCGTTGCGCTCCTCAGCCAGCGCAGGTGGATCGGTGACCTTTGCCTCTCCTGAGTTCATTCAATTTGCAAAGACCAACTATCCCAACTCCATCGGAACGCACGTCCTTAGCACTTACGTGCCGTCGGGCGTGTCGGGAGTCGCGGTCCAGCAGACCGCGGCCGACGTGTTCAAATCGAGTTGCGGTACCGGCACCGGAGGCAACGGTGTCCCCTGCACCTTGCCGATGATTGATGTGGGGGCATTCGGCGCTACCCAGTTAAGAAACGGCACGCAATACTTCGCGCGCGTCGACCAGGAATTCAAGAGGGAGCGCATCTACGTCAGCCTGTACCGGACGCTTCTGCAAACCGGCGCAGCCTCACCGATGCCTCAGTTCTCTGCCCTGAACAACACATGGCAGGTCGCCGGGCAAGCTGCGTGGACGCACACTTTCTCAGTAAATACCCTCAATGAAGCTACGGCAGGACAGAGCCGTGTGGAGGGCGTGCTGGGCACCGGCGCCAAAGACTACACGGTTCCGTCGATTTCCGTCAACGGCATCAATGCCGATGGCGGACAGGCCTACGGTGTAGGTTTTGCGCAGGGAGACTTCATCCAGCACAACTGGCACTGGCGCGACGTGCTGACTCACGTGCGCGGCACGCATACGCTGAAATTCGGTTACGAAGGCTGGTACGGAGACGACGTGGAACCTTTCCAGGGACCATGGTCGCAGCCCAAGTTCGCCTTCGACAATTTACTCAAGCTCGCGCAGGATGCGCCGACCAACGAAAACGGCATCATGTACAACCCAGCCACCGGCACGCAGCAATTGTGGAATTGGGATGCTGCCGCCAGGACCTTCGGTTTGTTCGTAGAAGATACCTGGAAGGCCAGAAAGAATCTCACGCTCACTCTCGGGTTGCGCTATGACGACAGCGGCAATCCATGGTCCAAGAGCGCATCGACCGTGTTCGGCAACTTCTATCTCGGCACCGGCAACACGAGGCAGCAGCAGATCGCGAACGGATACGCGAAGCCTACGCAGAACGCGCTGCTGCATTCGGTCGACAACCTGTACAGTCCGCGAGCGGGATTTGCCTGGGATCCGACTGGCAATGGCGACTGGGCCGTCAAAGGCGGATGGGGTCTCTACGCGAACTGGCTCACCTCCGCCAACGTGCAGGAGGAGTTCCGCGGGAGCCCGCCGGGATTGATCGAGGCGTCCTTCTCCGCTGGAACCTCGACACCGCCGATCTTCAGCCTGGGCAACACGAACAAGCCGCCATTCGGGTTTACGTTCCCCACGTTCCCCGGAGGACTGGACTCAAAGGGTGGACGTGTCGGCGGCAACTTCCCGATTGGCGCGATTAACCCGCTGCTCAAATCGCCGTGGGCAGACATCTGGTCTTTCAGCGTGGAGCGAAAGATCAGCCGCGCCCTTGCTGCCACAGTGGGCTACAGCGGATCGCACTCCTGGAATATTGTGGGCAACGGCAACTCCATCGGCAATGTGTCATACGGCGTGGACATCAATGTAGTGCCCGGAGATCTCATCGCACACAATAGCCTTGTGCGCACCGGACTCAACACCAGCTTCGGCGCCATCAATTATGCCGACAACGATCGTTACGGCAACTACAACGGCGTCTTCTTCGATGTGAGAGGACGCTTCTCACGCGGCTTCGTCGATGCTTCCTACACGCGTTCAAGTTCGAAGGACGACGGCTTGTCGTATCCGACCCCGGATAACCCTGGGCAGTACTACGCACCTTCTATCTTCGATGTGCCCAATCGATTCTCTCTCAGCTGGAACTATTCGCTGAAGGGATTGAACGACGGCAAAGGAGCCATTGGGAACGTCACCGGTGGATGGGGCTTGAGCGGTACGACCATCTTCCAATCCGGCTATCCGTTCACCGTGCAAAACACCAACGGGTTCGCCCCGGTCTGTCAGAACACCGCGAGCAATGCGCCTGCCTGTCCGTCGGCCGCGAATCCGGCTATCGGCTATCAGTCCTACAGCGGCGACTATAACGCCGACGGCAACAATCTCGATTACCCTACTGCGAACAGTTACAACCAATCGCACGACAACAAAGCCTGGCTGACGGGAGCCGTTCCGAAGAGCAACTTCGCCACTCCGGCATTCGGCAGCGAAGGCAACGAGAAACCGATGCAGTTCCGTCAACCAAACTTCTTTGAGACGAATGCCAACGTCTACAAGGACATGCGCGTTACGGAACGTGTGAACTTCCAGATACGCTTTGAATTTTTCAACCTGTTCAACCGTGCCAACTACGCGAACGTGGACACGAACCTGCCGGACGGAAGCTTCGGCGCAGCAAGAGGCTCTCACGAGCCACGGTTCTGGCAGATCGGCGGCAGAGCTTCTTTCTGACGGCGATTCAGAATCTGCCCCAAGGCCGCGGCCGGCGCCTTAGTTCAAGGCGCCGGCTTCGCTTTTAGCACGCTTACGATTGTGGATTGTTTTAACATCGACTCGCTGTATATCTGAATGTCGGCGGCTCTTGAATTGGGTTCTCTTATCGAATGGCACGAATACTTTCCCTATCTAAGTTAATCTTCTGCGCAATTCCGGTGCTGTTGTTGTCCTCCGGGTTGGCGCAAACGCGCGAAGATCGAATCGTCTCCGCACTGCGCGAGCAGAAGTATGATGCAGCGCTCAGCCTGCTTCGAGAGGCGCTGAAGGGGTTTCCCGCGAATGCACAGCTTTGGACGATGCAGGGGGTCGCTTACCAGGGAGAAGGAAGGAACGGTGAGGCGCTGTCTTCATTCAGGCGGGCACTCAAGCTTTCCCCGGACTATATTCCCGCGCTCGAAAAAGCCGCACAGCTTGAATACGATGGGAGCAATCCGGACGGTATTCCGTTGCTTCAGCACCTCCTCCGCCTGCGCCCGGATGACCTCACCAGCCACGGCATGCTGGCTGTGCTGGACTATCAGAAAGGTGATTGTGCCGCGGCAGTTGTTCACTTTGAAAAAGCCGCTGCGCTCTTCGAGTCCAAACCGCCGGCTCTCCATGCCTTCGGCACGTGCCTGGTGAAGCTGAAGCGTTATGAAAGAGCGGACGAGGTATTTCAGAAGAGCTTGGAAAGTGATCCGACTGATACGCGCGAGCGTCCGGTGCTGGCGTCCGTCCAATTGATGGCGCATCGGCCTGAGGAGGCCATTGCCACGCTGCAGCCGTTACTCGATACAAAGCAGGACCCGTTGGCGCTCGAGCTTGCTTCCGCGGCATATGAAGATCTGCACGATACGGAGAAGGCCGTAGAGGCGCTGCGTCAAGCGATCCTCCTCGCTCCAGACAATGTGGGCCTATACGTAGACTTTGCTGCGCTCTCGGCGACGCACCAGTCCTTTGATGTCGGCATTCATGTTGTGAACGATGGAATTACTCTCGAGCCCAAGGCTGCGCCGCTGTATTTCGCGCGTGGCGTGCTTTACGTGCAGCTCGCCGAATACGAAAAGGCTCAGGCCGATTTCGATAAAGCCTATGAACTTGATCCAGGGCAATCGTTAAGCATCGCCGCTCAGAGCCTGGCCGCAATGCAGCAGAATAACCTGTTGAATGCGCTTGCAAGTGTGACCGGGAAGCTGGCTCAACGGCCGCATGATCCAATCCTGCTCTACATGCGGGCCGACATCCTCGCGCAGCAGGGGCCGGAGCCCGGCAGCGCCGCATTTCAAACCGCGATGCGCTCTGCGATGGAGGCCGTGCGTCTCCGTCCAGCACTCGGACCGGCCCGAAGCGTATTGGCGAAACTCTATCTGCAAAACGGCCAATATGCCGAAGCCGCGGAACAGTGCAGGAAAGCTTTGGAGATCGATCCGAATGATCAGACAGCTGTCTACCATCTGATTCAGGCGTTGCGGAAAACTGACACGCGCGATGAGATTCCGAAGCTGTTGAAGCAACTCGCTACGCTTCGTCAGCAAGCAACCAATGAGGAGCGCGAGCAGTACCGCTACAAGCTGGTCGAGGGCGATAGCGATTCAAAGTGAGAGCACTGCTGACTCAAGCCCAAGCCACTGCGAATCGACATATGCATCTCCTCGATCCAATTGCTCGCATCTTCAGCTTTTAAGCCGGACATAGGTACTGTACATCTCTTTGTCGATGGTCATGAACGGCCGCATCGTCACCCGTTCACCATCGGCCGAAGTTGCAGACCATTCGCCACGTGCCTGGTTGCGTGGCTCAGCACGCAACAGAGACTGCGAGTCGAAGATCGGCTGCGATTCCGCCACTGCCATCAGGACGAGCGGCCCTTGCAGCAGAGCAACAAGGTTCGGGTGATTCGCATCCACTGCCTCGAGACGCAATGGCATCGGCAACTCAATCTCGATTCGATCGCCATCCTTCCACGTATTGTGAAGAGCTGCGAAGGTCCCCGGCTCGATCCCGTCTGATACGCGCTTGCCATTCACCATCACCGTGGGATTTGGAGCCGCCCATGCCGGAATTCGCACATAGATCGTGTGGTCCGCGGGCTGCGAAGCTGAGATCTGTATCTCGATCTTGTTGTCGAATGGATATTCCGTCACCTGGGTCAGTCCGAGCGCTGCACCATTGGCAGTCCAATGCACACTGGATGGCGTAAACAGGTTCACATACACGCCATCTGCCGCACGCAGATAGGTGCTGATGTGATAATCGGCGGCGAGTTGCGGGAATGTTCCCGAGCAGCAAGGCCATTTGTCTCTGTACCAGGTCTTTTGGCCAGTGCTGGCGTAGTCCGAGTAGTAAAACGAAGTTCCATCCGCCTGGATGGGCCACGCTCCGAGGATGGTGTTATAGAGTACGCGCTCCATGCTGTCGCCATAGCGAGAGTCTTTCGTCACGCGCAGCAGATAGCGCGTGATCTTGAAATGGCCATACGCTCCGCATGGAGTTTCGAAGCTTGCGTGCGTGAGAGACAAACTGTCTCCCAGCTGTCCAGTGCCGGGTTCGCCGAAGGATTCATTTGGTCCCCAGCCTCCGGTGGCAAAACTCTGCGTATCCTGGAGCATCCTGAAGCCATTCTTCGCGGCACGCAAGTGCTTTTCGCTACCTAGCGTGATGTATGCCTGCATCGCTGAGCTGAATGCATTCACGTGGCTGTAGGCATGCTCAAACGGAAGCACATTGTTGCCTTCCGCTAGCGGATTGAAATAGGTGTCATCTTCGAGGAACTTCTTCGCCATCTCCAGGTAGAGCGGCTTCCCGCTTCGCTGATACGCGAGGAAAAGATTTTCCGGAAGCGTGTAGGTCTCATCCCAGGTGTAGGAAGTGTCCCTGTGGGCTCGGGACCGTTGCTCCGCACGCGAGAGAGCTTTCTCCGGCAGATAGGCAACGATCGCGCGGGTGAGCCGCTCGTGAATCTCCATCGCCATCGGATCATGGGCAAACTCGTGCGCGTCAATCAGACCGCACGAAAGCTTGTCATAGGTGTACGCGGGGAGCCGATAGTTGACGAAGAATTTGGCCTTTGGATCCAGCGTTTCCCCGTATCCTTTCACCAGGCGGCTGATCTTTGCGCGCGTCTCTTCCGATCCGGTCACTGCATAGGCACGTGCAAGTCCAGAGACATATTGTCCGAATGAGTGTCCCGCAATGAAACCATGAAAGTCACCCCGTTCGAGGCTGAATCCTGCCAGGTCATACCAGCCACCCATATCCTCACCCGGCGCGGGCAGCCCGGCCACCTGCCGAAAGACCTTCAATAAACGATCGTCCTCGAGATGCAGGAACCGCTGATGATTCTCATCAAACTGCTGCTTCATGGGCCCGTCGTGCAGCTGAACGTCGCCATAAGGAAACGTTGAAAGCGGAGTCGTAATCGCAACCAGACTGTTCTCTGATTTCGCCAGCGCGGCAAACGAGTTCGAAGTCACTACACCTGCTGCGCCAGCCGCCTTCAAAAATGTCCTGCGATCGATTCGGCCTATCACTGAGACATCGCCTCCCATGCGAGAAATCGTTTACTTAAGAGCGTAGGTCTTGTGTTTTTTGGATGTCAATGGGTCATTAAAGCCATATTGATGCATAGACGCGCGGAAGGGCCGAACAGCCCGATGATTTCTTCGCGTATTTTGGTTCTGACGCGAAGAAATCAGTCTTTGTCGCCGTCGCTCGACTCACTCGGATCGATCAGAGGACGGAAGCGGTGCACGGGCGCCGGCATAGGAGAATCTGCGCCTTTGATGCTCTTCCAGATGACTTCGTTGAGTGCATGCATCGGCGCGCGGTCCACGTCGGAAAAGTCCATCTTCCGGCTTTCTTCAGAACCATAGGAGTCTTTGCTGTTCTTTGCGTTGACGTCGATGAGCGGCTGAATCACATTGAAGGGCGTAATCTCCGGCGTGACGCCAAACGCAGCGTACATCGGCATTGCGGCCGCATCGTACTGGCTCATCGGCGGCAGCCCGAGCAATAGTTCGATGGAGCGCACCATCGAACTCGTGGAGTAGAGAGTGCTGTCCACGAGGCCACGCTTTACATAAGGGCTGAGGACGAGTCCTACCGTGCGCCGCGCATCCACGTGGTCGGGGCCATCCTGCGCATCGTCTTCGATGATGAAGATGGCCGTGCTGGGCCAGTATTTGCTGTGAGTGACAGCATCTACCAGTTGCCCAATCGCATAGTCGTTGTTGGCGACCATCGCTTGCGGCGTGTACGAGCCGGGAGCCGTTCCGTGCGTGTGATCTTCCGGCATGCTCATCACGACGAAATTCGGGAATCGCTTTCCCGGATCGGGATTGTCGTAATTGGCCTCATACTCCTTGAATTCGCGCAGAAACACGGCGATGTTGTCGGTATCGCGAGCCCGTGAACCCAGATAGTCCTTGGCCACATGACCGACCAGGCCTTCGGCTCCGGGCGCAGCATCCATCGTGGTGCCGGAGCTGGCTCGCGCAGCGTACTCACCATAGGAGCGATAGGTCAGTCCTTTGCGCTGCGCCAGATCCCACAGATGGCCCGCTGCCGGAATATAAGCCCGCGATGGGAGTGCATCGCTTCGTCCGGCATAGGTGGGCGGCCAATAGCGCTCGTTGAAGTCGGTTGCGTAGGCCGAGTCGGACCATGAGTGGCCGTCGACGCTCACCTCGCCATCGCAGTACAGATTGTCGAGCACAACGTATTGCTTGGCCAGGGCATGCTGATTGGGAGTGATCTTTTCACCGAAGATGGTCAGCTCGGGATCGCCATTTGCATGCGGCAGATCGCCGAACTCCTGATCGTAGGTGCGGTTTTCCTTGATGATGTAGATGACGTGCTCAATCGGAGTCGAGACGCCCACGCCCTGCGGAATGATCGTAGGTTCGAGCGGAGGACGGGCCTCTGAGAGCAGTGAATCATTGTAAGGTGTATTCTCGGTCACCTCATGGGTCCAGTGCGGCAGCTTTGCCTGGAGATCGGCAACGGGCAGCACCTCGATACTGCTCGTCTGAAGCGTCTTGACCGTCTCATCTCCGTAAATCTTTGAGGCAAGCGGACTGCCGGGGCCTTTCAAATCAGCATGACCTTCTTCGCCCTTTCCATTGCCGATGTAGAGCGTCTGGTCATGATCGGCCAGCGCCAGCGCCGACGGATACCAGCCCGTAGGGATAAAACCGACTACCGTACTGTGCTCGCGGTTTTCAATGTGCACAACGGCGATGGAGTTATTGTCTGCGTTGGCGATGTAAAGCAGTTTGCGCTGGTTGTCGATCACCAACGCATCGGGCGTTGAGCCCTCCGGCGCAAAGGGCGTGAGCGTCGTCGAAAGCCGCTCCACCACCTGCAGCGTGCGCGTGTCGATCACATGCACTGTGTTGTCGTTGGAGCAGGCCACAAACAGTCTTCCGTCGGATGCAAGCTTCATGTCATTGGGATTTATTCCCACGTGAAGCGTGCGAATCACTTTGTTCGTTGCCGTGTCGATGACGCTGACCGATTGGCTCGCCCAGTTTGAAACAAACAGCCGCTTGCCGTCAGGAGTGAGGACGGTCTGATACGGGTTGATCTCGACGGGAATCCGGGTGACGATCTGGCGGGTGTTGGTATCGAACACCACCACATTGCTCGGCCCCGGACCGGTGCCGCGGTTCGCGGCATAAAGCCAGTGCTTGCCCGGCAGGTAGGCTACGCCGGACCACCACACCAGCTTGGGATCGATCGTCTCGAGCAGTTGCCCCGTGGGCTGCTCGCTCAGGCGGCCATTCTCATAGGTGAATTCATAGATGGGAGCCGCTGATTGTCCAATTTTCTTCGCGCCTGTAGCATTTCCGCCCGAAACGTAAAGCGTGCGGCCATCCGCCGACCAGGTCATTCCCAGCCAGGTGGATTTCAGTTCTATATGTTGAATCTGTTTTTGTGTCTTTGTGTCGAAGACATCGATGCCGTGCGGCAGATAGCCGGAGTGACTCGCCACCACGATCTTTCCATCGGGAGAGACCACAAGATTGAGCACGAGATCTTCAATAGTCGCGATGGCCTTGCCTGCCGGCGTAATGCGCCAGCCGTTAGGAAGATCAAATCCATTAGGCAGATGCTGCGGCCGTTGCTTCGTTGCCTCGCCAATGGTCCGAGGCGAGTTGGGCGAAGCCGGCGCGCCCTGCTCTTCCGTTTTTTGCGCACCACCGATTGCAGTAGAAAAAATCGTTACCCCAAGAAAAAGTGCCCACAAGTACTTGCGATCGATCTGACTCATGACGAGATCTTAGCTCCGAAGATTCTTGTTGATGATGGCGACTGCAATGGCGGCTACGATATCCATTCCACAAGCCCCTCCAGTCTCTCTGCAATAGGGAGGGTCGCCGCCGGGACGTGTTTTGCCAAAAATTCATGCGGTTCGTATCGCATTTTGCAGCCTGACCGGTGAGGGCTGAACAAGAGTTGCAGCCTCGGTGTTCTGGATTGGCGAAGGCCGCCGGAAAGAATATGGATCGCGTAGAAAGCAGGATCGGGTTGCGCGTTTTTGAAAAAATCCCCAATACTTCGAGGTACGTATTTACGATATATATCGTAACCGGGCTCCGGTATTTCCGAATGACTGGAATTCCGGTGGGACGGTTGTGATGTCCCTCAATACGCTCAGCCTGTGGCCTCTGAGACCGTGGCCGCTCTTCGTCGATGAGGGAGACACCGTCCAGGGCGGCTATCAACTCGCACTCGGCGGCCAGCATCCGGGCGCGACGGTGTTGACGGATGTGAAGTGCTTTGATGGAACCTCCCACACGCTGACTATTCCGATGCCGGCGAACCAGACACATTCGATTGCAGCCGGCAGCCACCTCTTCGTTCCGGGCTTCAGCGTTTACCTGGGCTCGGCAACCGCTCCAGTCTGCGGCGGTGGCGCCACGCACGGTGTAGTTGTGGGCTCGCACTTCTCCGCACTCGGAGTAGCCAATGGCGTCGACAATCCACCCTTAGGAAACGGCTCCTCTGACAGTGCGAACGGCATACCGTCGAGGTTCGCCGATTCGATCGCTGTTAATTTCCAACACTAATCGCAAGTGAAAACAGTTTGTGGGGTGGGCTCTGAATGCCCGCCCTGCAACTTCGTCCCGAGACTTTTGTGTCGCGATGCGTTCGACGAGCCTTGCGATATCGAAGATCGTTTTGTATAACTTGAATGCAAACTGAACTCGCTGGAAGAATCGCGCTGAAGCCGTAATGAGAATGACGGCGGCGATGGCGCCTCTCGCTCAAGCTAACTACCCAAACAGCCTCACCGCGGAGGATTTCCTTATGAAGGTTTTTTGCACTTTGTTGCTTCTGCTCTCCACTACCGCAGTTGCTGCCGATCTGAAGACGTCGAAGGTCACCGGTTGGATCAGCGATTCCATGTGCGCCCAAAAGCATGCCGGCACGCCTGGGGTGGCCTGTGTCAAAAAGTGTATCGAGGGCGGCTCCAAACCGGTGTTCGTCGATGACCAGAAGAAGCAAGTCTGGGCAATTGATAATCCGGACGCTGTAACTTCGCACTATGGTCAGCACGTTTCCGTTGTCGCGAACGAAGACAACACCTCAAAATCAATCCGCATCAACGGCATCACAATGTTGGCCAATCAAGGCACAGCGAAATAACTTTGCCTGAGACGACGCGGCGTGAGTAAATCACATCTATTGCCGAAGATTCTCCTCGAGCCGCGCCGCCTGGGTCATCAGATAATTTCGCTCGGGAAGGCTGGTGGTCCGGCTGGCCGCGATGCGGTAGTGCTCAACAGCGCTTTTGTGCTCGCCCAGCATTTCGAATAAATGAGCGCGCACTGCATTCAGACGATAGTGCTCCGCAAGCCGTTCGTCGTTGTCGAGCGCCTTGAGTAAATCGAGACCTTTCGATGGACCATGGACCATCGCGGTTGCAATCGCATGATTGAGCGTCACCATCGGGCTGGGCGAGACGCGTTGCAGCAGTTCATACAGTGCAAGAATCTGCGGCCAGTCTGTATCTTCCGCACGCGCTGCCTCATCATGCACGGCGGCGACGGCGGCTTGCAACTGATACAGACCGGGTGATCCTTTCGACAGCGCTGCGGTGAGAAGCTCTACGCCTTCGGTAATCTCCTCTCGATCCCACAGAGTTCGATCCTGCTTGTCTAAAGGAATTAATTCCTCATCCGGGCCGGTTCGCGCCGCGCGACGAGCATCGGTCAACAGCATCAGCGCCAACAGGCCCGCAACCTCCGCATCTTCAGGAAGCAGCACCTTCGCAGAGCGCGTAAGCCGGATCGCCTCGCGAGCCAGATCGAGCCGCTGCAGCTGCGCACCAATGCTGCTTGCATAACCCTCGTTGAAGATCAGGTAAAGCACATGGAGAACAGCCGGCAGTTGCTGAACACGCTCCGGCAAGGAAGGCAGACGAAAAGATACACCCGAAGTCTTGATGCTCTGTTTGGCGCGGCTGATCCGCTGCGCCATGGTCGCCTCAGGCACAAGGAATGCGTTGGCGATCTCGGCCGTCGTCAAACCACCGACGGCCCGCAGCGTCAGCGCGATCGCCGAAGAAGTCGTCAGCGCGGGGTGGCAGCACATGAACAGCAAAATCAATGTGTCATCTGGGTCCATGTCAGACTCGATCTTGTCGAACGGCATCGTGATCTCTTCGTCCGGCGCAGCCGCCGTCTCCCGCTGTCGACGGGCAATTTCACTGCGCGCCTGGTCAGCCATGCGGCGCGAGGCTACCTGAATCAACCATCCGCGCGGATTTTCCGGAACGCCTTGCTGCGGCCATTGCGTAAACGCCGCGATCAAGGCCTCCTGCACGGCGTCTTCGGCTGAGGCAAAGTCACGGAATCGGCGAGTGATGACACCGAGCACCTGCGGCGCAAGTTCGCGCAACAGATGCTCGGAGGTTGTGTCCCACGGCTTCGTCATCGCAGTTCTAGATCATCTCCGGAGGCGGCGCACTCATCAGCGGACGTACCTCGATGGGCATGTTCAAAGAGGAACCACCGGGGCCGGGCGCCGCCGAGGCCTGAGCAGCTATCGCATACGCGCGGTCCGGAGTCTCGACATCGACGATCCAGAAACCGGCGAGAAACTCCTTCGACTCGGGGAATACTCCGTCGGTAACAGGAACACCATCTTTGCCGGCTCGCACCAGTCTGGCCTGATCGGGAAATGCTAATCCTTCCGCCGAGATCAGTTCGCCCGATTCGTGAAGGCCCTTATTCAAGCTATGCATGAACGCAATGTGTGCCTGCAGGTCTGCTCGCGGCCAGCTAGGAACGCCCTGGCCGCGCCTCATCGTATTCATCATCAAAATGTATTTCACAACCCGTCTCCTCGAGTTTGGTTATCGGCCTTCTTCCGGGGCCAATTTTGCTCGTTCGTCGTCGGAGCTTCAAGATTCGGAGTTAGCCGCCGAGGCCGCTGTCGCGAATTGCCGCACCTCGATCGGCATGTTGGTCGGAATGCCTCCCGGCCCGGGAGCCGCCGAGATCCGTCCTGCGATGGCATACGCGCGTTCGGGGGTTGCGACATCCACGATCCAGTAGCCCAGCAGAAACTCCTTCGACTCGGGGAAGATACCGTCCGTTACGGGCAGGCCGTTTTTCTCGCCGCGCACAACCATCGCCTCGGCCGGTCCGCTCAACCCCTGCGTCGCAACAAATTCACCGGATTCCGTCAGCTCTTTCACGAGAGTTCTGAGGGCCATAAAATGCGCATCGATATCCTTGGGTGACCAGGCGTGATACGCGTCCACGCCTGTTTTCGTGCCCGACATCAGCAGAATGTATTTCATCGGATTGTCTCCTGTGCTGGTTTGTCTTCCTGCTGCAGCTTTTATGCCTTCTGGTTAGAGTGGAACATCCACCGCACGCCAAACTTGTCGTTGAGCGCTCCGTATGTTCCAAAGAACTGCTCTTTCAGAGGATGCGTCACCTGCGCGCCTTCTGAGAGCCGCTCAAAGAGAGTTTTCAACTCCTCCGCGGACCCTCCACTCAGATAGAGACAGGCCGTATTGCCGGGTACCGGAGCCTTGTCAGGCATGAGCCAATCCGATGCCGAAATCTCGATGTTGCCGCTTTTGAGATGAGCATTGAGGATTTTCTCATGCTGGAACGCAGGCATGGAATCCTTCGCCGGAGAATCCTTGACCTTGGTCGCGGTCAGCTCACCGCCGAGACACGATTTGTAGAACTCCATTGCCGGCTCGCAACTTCCGTCGAATAAAAGATAGGGTGTTAAGGTCGTCATTGCATCTCCTCCTGTTTTCTGTGTCTGGGTTTCTGCCGCTAGTCCGGCAGGCAAAGCGGCCGACGCTGCGGTCGCCAGCGCGGAAGCCACAAAACCGCGGCGCGATATTCCGTCTGTTCTTTCCACCGTCATCCTCCTCGTGAAGCATTGGCCGCCAGCCCTCTCTGCGGCTTTCACTGGGTAGTCGGAGCCGTGACGGCATTCTCTACATCGTCTCGAAAATATTTTTTGCCCAATCTGGTCCCCACCTTGTCGATTTCGCGCTCTCGGGTCCGACATACGAGTGGAGGTTGGAAGATGACAGTCAGCGATACTGTGGTGGACGTTAGTCAGGATTGGGCCCTTGCCTGCCATGTGCAGCAACGGTTTATGCACGGGCTCGGCCGGAACACCGGCTCGGTGGACTACAGCGGATACTGCTGTCAAGTTCGAGCCCTGGGTGGAGACTGCTGCGATTTTCTGCCTCTTACGGAAGACCAACTGACGCTGGTGGTGGGCGACGCGTCGGGCAAGGGCGTCGCGGCAGCGCTCATGATGGCCAGTATCCAGGCCTCGCTTCGGACAGCAGCCCTATTCACGGGCGAGAATCTGGCAGCACTGCACAAGATCGTCAATATGCAGGCATACGCTTCTTCACTTGCAGAGCGGTATGCAACAGTGTTCTACGGGGTTTTCGATAAGCCGACGCGAGTACTGCGGTACGTGAATGCCGGACACAATGCGCCTATAGTTCTCCGTAGCGATGGCTCCGTCGATTGTCTTGAACCTGGCGGCGCTCCGATCGGTATGTTTCCCGATTCGAATTATCGGGAGAGCCGCCTTTCTCTGCATTCTGGAGATCTGGTCATCGCCTATACCGATGGAGTTGTTGAGGCGACGAACCCTGAGGGAGAGGAATGGGGTGTGCAAGGCCTCTTGCAGGCGGCGAACGCCTGGAAAGCACAGTGCGGCGAGAGTGCGGATTCAGATCATCTTGTCCGGTTCCTCTTCGACTCGATGGACTCCTTCTCCGAAGGAAGCCAGACAGATGATGCAACGGTGGCAGTCCTGCGTATTCTCTGAGCGTTGCGGCGACGGGTCTACGCTATTCCAGTGCACGGAATTTTAGTGCTCGCGCCCGATTGCGGTTGGAAACAAGTCGAGCTGCTGCGAAACGTTTGCGCGTCTCTTCGGCGTCACGTCATCGAAGACCGTTCGTCCGCCGATTGAAGGCGAGATCGCCCGCTCATGCTTCAACGTCGCGTCGAACTCGGCAAATGGCTGACGATCTGTTTCGACCGCCCGCGTCAGGCGATCCAACCGGCGAAAGCCTTCGACTTTTTCGGAATGGCCCAGGCGAGCGGCGTCGAGGGACCGACGCAGCACGGCCAGACACTCGTCGTATGTTTTGAGCGGCACAGGAAACGGATGGCCATCTTTACCACCATGCGCAAACGAAAACCGCGCCGGATCAGAAAACCGGGCTGGCGCTCCATGGACTACCTCTGCAATCAATGCGAGCGACTGCAGAGTCCGCGGCCCGAGCCCTTCCACCAGCAGCAACGATGCGAAATCGCGAAGGTCCTGCTCATAAGCAACAGCGAGTACAGCTCCCAAACGCTTCAGATCCACATCTTCAGCGCGCACGTCATGGTGCGCCGGCATCGTCAGCTTACGCACTTCGTCCAGAATGCGTGCACCAGGCTCGTTCACAATTGTGAGCATCGCGCTTTGCGCCTTTTCTGCGCGCGCGTCTACCAAGTTCAAAATCTCTCCCTGCGGTTTGCCAACAATCGCAGCATGCGGATTCGATACGAAATCGCGAACCGTCGCCGAGTGCCAGTGATATCGCCGCGCCAGCCGATTTTCTGGATTCATCCCCTGCTGCACCACAGCCCATTCGCCCGATCGCGTAATCACAAACGAATGCAGATAGAGTTGAAATCCGTCGGCAACCGCGTTATTGTCCACGCGTGCTGTCAGCCTGCTGATGCGTGCCAATGCGTTTCCATCAAGGCCAACCATCGTGAGAGCGCGCAATTCGTCCGGCGTGCGCAGGGAGTGCTTTCCGCGCCCGCCGCAGACCATCAATCCAAGTTCAGAAAATCGCGTATTGAGGCCGCGCTTCAACGCACCCATGACTGATGTCGTGATCCCGGAAGAGTGCCAGTCCATGCCCATCACCGCGCCATACGCCTGGAACCAGAAAGGATCACTGAGACGCGTCAGAAACTCCGACAGGCCGTAGTGCACAACAATCTGCTCCGCAATGGCTGTACCAAGCTCCGTCATCCGGCTCGCCAGCCAGCGCGGTACATGCCCGTTGTGGAGAGGAAGATCGGCAGTGCCAGAACGCTTCATGGACAGATTCGTCTCTCCTTTTCATTTTCGCTCTTTCTTTGCCGAGAATCAATTTGTGACCAATGCGATTGACGGGCAACCCCGGTAATGCTACTGATAGTAACGTTATCGTTAGTAGCATTTACTTGTTAACCGGATCGGTGCTCTAACGTCTATGGAGCAAGCGGTTCCGCGCACGTCTTCGTCTTTGGTTCGAGTATTTCCCCTTCTCCCAAGTTCAGTCCTGACAGGTGAACCGTGATGAAACTGAGGATCCTGACCCTATGCGTGGCTTTGTTGTGTTGCTTTGTGTTGCATCCGCGCGCCACGGCGCAGGCGGCTGCTCCAACCTCGACCTTGCATGGCGCAGTGCTCGATCCAAGCGGCGCGGTTGTGCCTGGAGCCATCATCACCCTTACTGTGGGAAGCCAGACGCTGCATGCAAAGTCCGCAGCCGATGGCCGCTACGTCTTTCATTCGCTTGCCGCGGGTGCCTATGCCGTCAATGTGACTGCCAAGGGCTTCGCGCCGTTGACTATGACCGATGTTGCCCTTACTGCCGGGGCAACCAAGGAACTGAACCTCTCGCTTGCGATTGCAGTCGAGCAGGAAGAAGTCACGGTAGAGGGTCAAAGTCAGGGAGTCAGCGTCAACGCCGACCAGAATGCAAGCGCCATGGTCATCAAAGGAGGCGATCTCGACGCCCTCTCTGATGATCCTGACGAACTGCAGAACGAGTTGCAGGCATTGGCCGGACCCGCCGCGGGTCCAAACGGCGGACAGATCTATGTTGACGGCTTCGAAGGCGGCCAGATTCCGCCCAAGTCATCCATTCTTGAAATTCGTGTGAATCAGAATCCGTTTTCCGCAGAGTTTGATCGCATCGGCTATGGGCGCGTTGAAATCATCACCAAGCCGGGATCGCAAAAGCTGAACGGCAGCTTCGGAGGCTTCGGATCGGATTCAGCCCTCAACACCGCGAATCCGCTGATCACTGAACAACCCGATTATTATTTCGCTGCCCAGTTCGGCAACATCACCGGGCCGCTCACAAAGCACTCCGCCTATTTCTTCAATGGCTTCCACATGAGCCGGCAAACCCAAACCATCGTGGACGCCATCAATCCTCAGAATGTCAGCGAAAACTTTTCGCAGGCATTCCCCAATCCTTCGAGCTTTCTGTCGATCAATCCGCGCATCGATTTCATGCTCGGCAAGAACAACATGCTCACCGTCCGCGATTCGATCTTCCGCTCTGTCCAGACAGGCGGCGGCGTGGGTACGCTCAGTCTTCCCGAGCAGGCCAACAACTCAGAAAATCTGGAGAATACCCTGCAACTGGGCGACACCATCGTCGTGAGCCCTCGCCTTGTCGATGAGGTCCATCTTCAGTGGAGACGGGTGCGCAATAGCCAGACAGCGACGTATCTCACGCCTGCAGTCACGGTCCAGGGCGCATTCACAACCGGTGGCAACAGCTCCGGCATCGCCAGGGATCACGAAGATAACTTCGAGTTCCAGAACTACGCCACTGCGACCGCAGGAAACCATACCCTGCGTTTCGGCGTGCGCCTGCGCAGCTATCGCGATGCCAATTACTCCACGTCAGGCGCTAACGGCACCTACACTTTCACCTCCATCTCCAATTACCAGGCCGGCAAACCGTCTCAGTATTCAGCAACCATCATCCAGAATCCGCTCGCGCGGGCGATTCTCTTTGATGGCGCACTCTTTGCCGAGGATGACTGGCGCGTGAATCCCAATTTCACATTAGGTCTAGGCCTGCGTTATGAGGGCCAGAACCGAATCCACGATCATGCCGACTGGGCGCCGCGTCTTTCGTTTGCATGGAGTCCGTGGCACTCTGGCAATAAGCCGCCCAAGACGGTGGTCCGCGCCGGCTACGGCTGGTTCTACAACCGGTTCACTGTGCCGAATTTCTTCGGCTCTTCGGCAGGATCGCCTTACATCGTCCAGACCATCCACAACAATCTCGTCAATCAACAGAGCTACGTCGTCGCCAACCCGAATTTCTATGACCCCAATGCTTCGGCTTCTGCTGCAACTGTTGTTGCCAGCGGATCATCGGTTCCGTACTACAACACTGTCGATCGGCACTTTCACGCAGCTCTCGACATGCAGGGCGGAATCGGCGTGGACCGGCAGATTGCCAAAGGAGTCACCAGCAACATCACCTATCTGTATACGCAGGGTGTGCACCAATATCTGACTGACAACATCACTGCGCCTGCCTTCGATCCAGTTGCGTATGCCGTGACTGGATCGGCCCCAACCGCCTACAACTACCAGTTTCAATCAGGTGGCTTCTACAGGCAGCAGCAAGTGATTATGACCACCAGCATCCGCTGGAAGCACATGGGCCTCAACGGCTCCTACACCTTCAGCAATGCGAAGAGCGACACCCAGGGGACAACCTCGCAGCCAACAATCGAACAGAATCCCGGCTTCGACTATGGCCGCGCCGGCTTTAGCATTCGGCATCAGGTGTTCATGCTCGGCACATATACAGCGCCACACGGAATCATCTTTGCGCCGCTCTTTGTCGCGCGATCTGGCACGCCGTACAACATCACCATTGGCAGAGATCTTACCGGCAACAACCAGTTCAATGCGCGCCCCACTTATGGCACCTGCGGCGCTCCGGACGTGGTCTCCACTCAATACGGATGCCTCGACACCAATCCGGCAGGAAAGGGAGAGCAGATCATTCCCTACGATCTCGGGACCGGTCCTGCCAATTACGTCCTGCACATGCGCGTAAGCAAGGTCGTGGGCGTTGGTCCGCACATCAAGGCAGCGGCTGAAGGCAATACGATTCAAAATGGCCAGAGCGTCAGCGGGCGCGGGCTGAGCAGCGGTGGCGCTCCTATCCGCCTGGATGCAACAGAAGCTCGCCGTTTCAACGTGACCTTTGCTGCGGTAGCTCTGAACGTTCTGAACGTCGTGAACCTCGGCACACCGAATGGCGTCATGACCTCGCCGCTCTTCAATAAGACGCAATCCCTCGCCGGCGGCCAATTCTCTTCACCCACCCCGGGCAATCGCGCCATCCTGTTCCAGACGATGTTCTCGTTTTAGAGCAATTTCCCGTTCATGTGACACTGGCTATGTCGAGAAGGGCGCCTTTTTCTTGAGGAGAAAGGCGCTGCGATGCAGTTTTCTTGCGCGACCTCTCTATGCCAAGAAAGCAGCAGCCGAAATCCCACCATAGCATTACAGCTGATTACTTCAGTGCGGCTATGCTAGGAAAGCATCTCTACCCACATCGGGCACTGTATCCGATGTGCGTCAATAAGGGCCTGAAGTGAAGTTGTTTCTAGATGAACTATAGGGCTCTCTCATTGAGACAAATTGGAGCAGGAGGACATTCAAATTGTTAGTCGGGACCTATAACGTTTGGCTCGTCTTGGCCTCACTGCTGATCGCCATGCTTGCCTCATATACCGCGTTGGATATGGCCGGCCGTGTCAGCGAGACACAAGGAAAGTCCGCACGGTGGTGGCTGGCCGGCGGCTCCGTGGCCATGGGCATCGGTATCTGGTCCATGCATTTTCTGGGCATGCTGGCCTTTAGCCTGCCGATCCCGATGGGCTATGACCCATTCATTACCCTCCTCTCGTTATTGTTTGGAATCGCCTCGTCGGCCTTCGCCCTCTGGATGGTCTGCCAGTCGAAGTTATCGTGGGGGCGATTGCTCATTGGCGCCGTGTTGATGGGCGCAGGCATTTGCTCCATGCACTATACCGGCATGGCGGCCATGCGCATGAATCCGGGGATTCACTACATCCCATCCTTGTTCATGCTGTCGGTGCTGATTGCCGTCGTGGCCTCGGGCGCCGCTTTGTGGATCGCCTTCCACCTGCGTCAGCGTTCCTCCCACATCCGGCTTTTGCGTTCAGGCGCCGCTGTGGTGATGGGTTTTGCGATTACCGGCATGCACTATACCGGCATGGCCGCGGCGCAGTTTCCGAAGGGCAGCATCTGTTCCATGTCCAGCGCGGGACTCTCCACAGGCTGGATGGCGCTTTTGATCATTGTCTTTGCCCTGTCTGTGCTTTCCATCGCGCTCATTATTTCCATGCTCGACTTCCGCATGGAGGCGCGGACGGCCATCTTGGCGTCGTCTCTGGATCGCGCCAATGAGGAGCTTCAGTTTCTCGCTCTGCACGACAGCCTTACCAAGCTGCCTAATCGTACGTTGCTTGAAGATCGGCTGGACCAGGAGATTGAAAACGCGAAGCGGAACCAGAAGCCCTTCTCTGTACTGTTTCTCGATCTTGACGGCTTTAAGCAGGTCAACGATGCCTTCGGCCATCAGGTTGGCGACCTCTTGCTGATCGAAGTTGCACAGCGCATCCGGGCCGCTGTCCGAGCTCGTGACACGATTGCGCGAGTCGGTGGAGATGAGTTCATTCTGCTCGCAGATGCCTCTGAACCTGCAGACGCAGCCAGCCTGGCCAGCAAGCTGATCTTAGCGATCCAGAAGCCTTACGCGATCGGCGGCCACGATTGCCAGGTGACCGTCAGCGTCGGCATCACGCTCTATGCCGAGGATACCCGGCGAGAGACCTTGCTGAAGAATGCCGATGCTGCGATGTATCACGCCAAGGCTTTGGGAAAGAACACGTACTGCTTCTTTGAAGTGTCGATGAACGACGATGCGCAGAAGAAGTTGCAGGTCTTGCATGATCTCCACCTGGCGATGGACCGCCGGGAATTCGTCCTGTACTACCAGCCCAAATTTGATGCGCATTCCGGCGCGATGCTGGGAGCCGAAGCCCTCATCCGCTGGAACCACCCGACGCGCGGTCTTCTCGCTCCTGCAGACTTCATTCCGCTCGCCGAGAAAATTGGCCTGATCGTACCGATCGGCGAATGGACCGTGCAGGAAGCCTGCCGGCAGATGAGTGAATGGAAAAAAGCCGGCTATACCGACTGGACCGTTGCCGTGAATCTCTCTGCGGTGCAGTTCAACCATCCCGGCCTGATTGATCTGGTGCAGCACAGCCTCGATCGTTGCGCGCTGGATCCAAAGCATCTGATCCTCGAAATCACCGAATCGACCGCAATGCGCGATCCCAACACAAGCATGAACATTCTGCAGAAGCTGCACGAGATGGGCGTCCGGATCTCGATCGACGACTTTGGAACCGGATATTCCAGCCTGCTCTATCTCAAGCGGCTGCCTGCCGGTGAGCTCAAGATCGATCGTGGTTTTGTGCGTGAGCTATCGGAGGAAACCGCGGATGCGGCAATCATCTCCGCAATCGTCGCCCTCGGCCGCACGTTGAACCTGGAGATCGTTGCCGAAGGCGTGGAGACTGTCGCCCAGCAGGAATTTCTTACCAGCCTGGGCTGCACTTCGTTGCAAGGCTTCCTGCTTGGACGTCCGATGCCGCCGGACCAGTTGATAGCAGCCATTTCGCAGGGTCGCACTGCCTGGGACCTTCAAGAGTCGTCCGGCACTGGCCATGCGCCGAAGCTGGTCGCGCAGATTCCGGCTGGCGCTACCGCCGCGTAACCGCAGCGAACCCGTCTCGACCTGAGTTCGGGTTCGCTGATTTCTCCTGCACTCTCCTCAACTTGCTTGGCAGAGGAATTCCTGAAGCTGACCTTCGGCTATGGCAGACCACGCTGGTCGCATAAATCCGGCTAAGCCTGAGCTTTTCCCTCAGAGGCAAATACTGTCCGCTTGTCATCCTGAGCGAAATCCCGCACGGCGGGACGGAGTCGAAGGATCTGCGGTTTGCTTTCTTTCGCGAATCGGACATTTCTTTTGCGGCATTCAATAAAGCCCCAGGTTTTATGCTCCTCTTGCGGCACGGCTGAAAACAGCTCGTGGAAAAGCTCGATGTTAACGGGTTTGGTAAAAGGGCATATAAATGGTGGGGCCTTACCCCCTGAGCAATTGCCTTCTCACAACATTTAGGATGGGTTCGACTTTTTCCGCAGCCTCTGTAGCGAACAAATCCGGACAGGTATGGGTGCGTATACCCTAAGCGGATCGTCCGATTCGTCGACCCACTCAAAGAAAGAGGGATCGCACGAAGTGCGATCCCTTTTTGCACGAGCCTGTGCGGTTCTGCTAGTACGGAAACTCGTCCGATTTACCCCAAAGTGCGGTCTTGCCCCAGAGCGCCGTCTCGGCATCGGGCGTCCCTTTACCCCATAGCGCGGTCTTACCCCACAGCGCCGTATAGGCGTCAGGATCGCTCTTACCCCACAGCGCCGTCTTGCCCCACAACGCAGTCTTACCCCATAGGGCGGTCGATCCACTATCGGAGTCGATCCATGCGCTGTTACCGTAGACACCCGAAGCCGACCACGGTCCACTCAGTGTCCAGAGTGCGCTCGGATCGGTAACGGCCGTGGTGTCTCCAGTGGTCGCGTTATACACGGCAATCGGTGACATCGCCGTGCCGGCAGGAACGCTGCCATTGTTCACCAGTGCGGCGCTGACCGTCTTCGCAATGTCCAGATACCCGGCGCCGATCGTGAAGACGTCGTAGTTCGCCTTATACACGATGCCGTCATCCGTCACACTGCTCGTTGCTGGAAAATAACTGCGATCTCCATTCACCATCACCAGAGCCTTCACCTGATCCGGTGTAAGCTTCGGCGCTGCCTGCAGCAGGTCAGCAATCGCACCGCTGGTCACGCCAGTCGCCATACTTGTTCCGCTCAGAGGGAAGTAGTATTGCGACGGAGTGCTCGCACCGTTGACCTGGTAGAAGGAGTAGAGCGTCACAAACGAAGGATTCTCGTCCGCGAGCGGATCATCGTTGAATTGCAAACTGGTGACCAGATTGCCGGGCGCCACAATGTCCGGCTTCACAACATGATCGATGAACGACGGTCCCTTCGAGCTGTAGCTCGCAATGATGTCGTCGTTGATCTGCGGCGTCTGCACCGTGTTCATGGCGCCGACAGTCAGAGCGTACGGATCGTTGCCGGGAGAGTTGATCGTGCCGTAGCCTTCAGGATTCAGGTTCAGATCGCGGCCATCGTTACCTGCAGCCACAACCACAACGATGCCGGCCTTCCACGCCTTCTCCACAGCCTGGCAGAGCGGATCGAGTGTGTAGCTTTCGTAAATTGGCCGGCCCAACGAAAGATTGATCACACGGATGTTGAATGTATTCTTCAGCGCGATCGCCTGGCCAATCGCCGCAATCACTGCTGAGTCCGTACCGGCTCCGTTCTCATCGAGCACGCGAAGATTGATGAGATTGGCGTTCGGAGCCGCACCGCGGAAGGTGCGGAAATACTTCGAGCCGGTGGAATCCACACCATTGCCGGCGATCAAGCCGGCCACGTGCGTTCCATGGCCATAGTGATCGTAGGCGTCGTTCTGCCCCTGAACAAAATTCTGACTGTAGACAATGCGTCCGACGCTCCAGGGCGCATCTTCATTCCCTGACGCAAGAAGCTGCGCCAGGGTCGGCAGTTGCAGAGTCAGCGAACTCCTGTTCAAATCGGGCACAGGTGTAATGCCGCTATCGATCACTGCGACGCCGACGTTCGTGCCCGTATAGCCCTTCTGCCATACTGCGGGAGCATTGATCGGCTCCGTCGTGTACTCAGCCGCCGTGATGGTGACGGCCTCGCGCGCTGCGACGGGACGGTCCAGCGAGATGTACACCACATTGGGGTCGGCCGCGATCAGCTTGATCTGGCCGAGCGGCAGGTCCGCAACGACCGCGTTGAGCGTGCCTAGAACCAGTTTCACCAAGCCACCCAGCAGGCCGAGCAAACCCGTCTCCAGCGGAGTGGGCTGGCTGCGGTACTGAATGATCACCGGCACGTTGCCAGTGGATGATGAAGCCGCCAGGTCAGGCGAGATCTTGCTGCTTGTATCAGCAGCGGTGGCTGCAAACGTTGAGCCCGTATATGTAAGAAGCAACCCGAGAATAACAGCAAAGCGCAGGCGTGACCGCGACACAGGGACCTCCAAGTTATTGCGGCACCTTGCGCCGCTTCTATATAGCCGATCAGTTGTCGATCAGTGACTCACGTTCCGCGTGAGGGAGTCTGCGAAATGTGTCTTGCGTCACATTTGCATTCTCAGGGACATGGACTTTAGTCATCAATATGCCCCAAGTTGTAGTAGGTAATGAGGCTTCAGTACTCGCTTAGTGCTCGTTGTTCGTAATGTTACGAGAATAACGAGTGCGTCTTAGTATCTGACCGGATTAGGCCGTCGGATGCTAAGTCCGACCCGCATGAGAGCGGCATACCTGCTTAGTAAAGCCTTTTATAGAGAAGATTATTGAGGGGGCAATTTTCGGACCAATCAGAAGGATGCCACCGGCTGAGCTTCCATCTCCGGCTGCTCGCGAAACCGAAGGAGTACCTCGGGGGGTACCGGAAGCGTCCGCAGCAGAGAGATTGTCGCTTCGTGCCGCGCCTCGCCGAGCCGGTCTACAGGCAGACTCTCGGCGATTGTTCCCGCATCCAGTACGGCAACACGATCACTGAGCCGCAAAACTGAGATCAGATCATGCGAAACATAGAGAAGCGTCGCTCCATGTGTTCGATTCACGCGCTGCAGCAGATCGACAATCTGCGTCTGCGTCACTGGATCGAGGGCGCTCGTCGGCTCGTCGGCGATGATCAGCGCGGGCCGATGCAGAAGAGCAAGAGCAATCAACACGCGCTGCGCCTGGCCAACGCTGATCTGCGCAGGACGCCGCCGTAGAAATTCCTCATCCGCAGGCAGCTGCACTTCAGCGAGCAATTCCCGCACGCGATCCGCAAGCGCAGCGCGCGGGCTCTTCTCGTGCGCTCGCCAAGCCTCGTTGAAATGGCTCTGCAGGCTGATCGCCGGATTGAGCGCAGACATGGGGCTCTGCGGAATCAGAGCCATGCGCCGCCCGCGCATCTCACGCAGCCTGCGCTCGGAGAGGGCAAGCAGATTCTCGCCTTCGAGCAACACCTCTCCCGTCACACGCCCGCCACGCCACGGTAGCAGGCCAAGCAGCGATAGCACCAACGTGCTTTTTCCTGCTCCACTGCCGCCTACAAGCCCGAGCACTTCACCGTGCGAAAGCTCAAAGCGAATATCGCTCAAGGTGGTCCTTCCGGCATAGCCGGCCTCGAGCTGTACGCGAAGCAGAGGTTCGCTCCTCATCGCGCTCCCTCGAGATGAAGGCTCTCAACGTTCCAGACGAGCTCCGGCTCAAGCACAGCCGGCTGCACTCCCTTGAGCCGCGGCGAAACTGCGACGAGAACATTCGGATAAACGAGGTAAACGAACGGCTGCTCGTCTGCGACGATCTGCTGCACGCGATCGACGGCCTTCTTGCGCTCCACGTCACTGGAACTGCTTGCCTGCCGGTTCATCTCGCGATCAATCTCCGCCTCCCAGCTTGTCGCCGGAGTTTCTTCCGACGGGTTCCACTGATGATTCGAAGAATTGCTAAGCCAGACGTTCATCATCGCGTTCGGTTCGGGATCGACATTCTCCAGTCCGAGCAGGCAGGCCTCATAGTCCTGCGTGTGCATCAGGCGTTCGATCAGCGCCGGAAAGTCGAGCGGTACAATCGTCACTTGCATGCCCAGCGCGCCGAGATCCTGCTGGATGAGCGTGGCCATCTTGAGACGCGCCTCGTTGCCGGCGTTGGTGAGGATTGAGAACTTCACCGGATGCCCCGCAGCATCTTCGAGTACAGTTCCCTTCAGACGAAATCCGGCGCTCGCTAGCGCGGTCTTCGCTGCGGCGACGTCTGTATGCGGCGCAATGATCTTACTGTTGTACCAGGCAGTGTTGGCAGGCGAGATAAAGCTGTAGGCAGCCGTCGCGTGTCCGAGATAAGCGATGCGGGCCAGGTCGGCGCGATGGATCGCCTGGGACACCGCCACGCGAAACGCGCGGTTCTGGAACCACGTTTTCTCCCACGCTGCAATGGGGGCCTGCGGCGCCTGATTGAACCACATCTGCTCGGTGTTGAGTGAAGGTCCAAGATCGCGCACCAAAGCTGGATTCTTCTTTTTGAGAAGCTCGAAATAATCTGGCGGCAGGCTATCGATCAGATCGTACTCGCCGCGTTCGAACAGCCTCATCTCCTGCTCATGGTTCTCCAGCACATCAAGCCGCACGCCCGCTGCATACGGAAGCGACCTTCCATTCGCGTCGCGCTTCACATAATGTGGATTGGACCGCAGCCTCACGTACTGCGAGCGCCGATACTCCGCCACGACAAACGGACCGGAAGTCACGCGGCCTTCACTCGGCCGGTCCGCCGGTTCGATCGCAATCTCGTCGAAGACTTTGCCAATGCCGATCACGCGCTGCGGCAGATGGACCACCACGGTTCGCGCATCAGGAGCGCTGACGATCACGCCAGCAGGTTCTATGAATTCTTCGGATGCGGGCGCCTCTTTGCCCAGCAACAAAACGCGCCGAATCGACCAAGCCGCATCCTTCGACGTGAGGCTGCTGCCATCGGAAAACTGCAATCCGGAACGGAGCTTGAACGTAACCGTCTTGTCATCCGCAGAAACGCTCCAGCTCTCCGCCAGTTGTGGCTCAACCTTCTGCGTCAAGCGATTGAAGCGGAGCAGAACGCCGGCGGTGAGATAACGCACCTGCTCTGACTCCTCATCGTCCACCTTGGCAGGATCGAAGGTCTTCGGATCGTAGCCGATAGTCCACGCCAGTTCGCCCGGCAGACGCGGCGCAGCCTGTGCCGCACCGAAGCGCACGAGCATAGACATCAAGAAGAGAGCGGCAATCCATTGGCGCATGTTCAGGCCTCCCCTGCGGCCGCTTCCAGCAGAAGCAGAACTGTAACGAGCAATGCGACCGGAAAGTAGACCCATCGCGTGTCAAAGAGCATGGCGGAGTCATCCAGTTCCAGCAGCATCCCGCCCCAGGAAGGCAGCGGTTCGCCGACGCCCAGCCCGAGCGCTCCAAGATTCGCTTCAGCCATTACGAATGCCGGAATCGAGACAAGAAACTGCGGCAGAAGCAGCGGAAAAAGATTCGGAATCACGCAGCGGACAACCTGTGTGCCGCGCAGCCCATGTGCGCGCGCATAGAGCATCCATTCTGCATTTCGCAGGCTGTGGGCTCCGCGATAGACCGCTTGCGCGCAGGCCGGCCAGCCCAACGCCGCAAGCACTAAGAACGTAATGGCCGCTGAATTGGCAGGCGAGGTCGTGAGAGGAAGAACCGACCGCACCATCATGAGCAGGAACAACCACGGCAGCGCAAGAAACACATCGCAGATCAACATCGCCGTCCAGCCGACAGTGGCCGGTCCAAAAGCGGCCAACGTGCCCACGCCGGCCGCTGCAGCCGTCGTCACCGCTGCGGCTACTGCGGCACCTGCAAGGCTCAGCAACAGCGCGGCTGCCACGCGCACCAGCCGGTCGCGCCCGAGGGCGTCCGTGCCTGCGAAATGCTGACGCGATGCGCCTGCGAGCAGGGCGTTGCGATCCTGCTGCGCGTAGTTCGCGCCAGGCACAGCCACGATCACTGCGGCCGCCAGCATCAGCGCCGCGAGCGCACACGTGGCCAGGAGCTTGATCTTCACGCGCTCCTCCATTCGTCGGGCCGATTCGCAGTCATGCCGGCGAGCGTCACTGCCAATGACATCATCATGGTGATCGCTAACAGCACGGGCAGATCGCGATTCATGGCCGCATTCCACGCCAACTGGCCGAGCCCCGGAACATTGAAGATGACCTCCACCGGCACGAGCGCGCTCAGCGCCGTCACAATCGAAAGAGAAGCCAATGCTGCAAGCTGTGGAGCCGCTGCCGGCACAATATGCGCCACCAGCAGCCGCCACATGCGGATGCCCTGCGCCCGCGCCTGCAGCTGATGCGGATCGAGCCATACCTTGCGCAGCGCACTATGCAGAAACTTGAAATCCCGCGCCGCCAATAGCAACGCCATCACCAGGACCGGCCCGCCATGATCGGCCAGCAAACACACGGTGGCCATCGCAGCTGTCGGAATCGCCAGCAGCAGCGTGGCGGGCGCCTGCCACATCATGGACTGTTTGCGTCTTCCGCTTGAAATCAAAGCCGCACAGATGGCCAGCATCCACGCCAAACCGAGAGATCGAATCAACAGACCCCCCGTAACGGCCAGCCGAGGCCGGATCAGCTCAAAGACCGGAACACCATACTGCCGTGAAATACCGGCATCGCCTCGCATCCATCCCGCTACTTCATTGGAGAGCATGTGCGAGAGCGAGCCGCTGCGCGTCGCTTCTGCCGAAAGTTCTGCGCGGGCTGCATCGGCATAGCGCGCATCCATTTCGCGCGCATCACTCAAATACCCTGGAGCGCAGCGTACAAGAATCGTCGACCCTGCGATGACCAGAAACACGATGGCCAACGTCCGCGCCAGCCACTTCGCCACCGCGGCCAGCGGCTTCATCGCCCGATCGAGCCGACGAGAAAGGGCTGCGGTTCGCCTCTGCGACGTTCGCGGTAGAAACTACGCTTGCTCAGATACATTTCGTGATCTGCTTTACCAAGCAGTTCTTCCGCGCTCTCGCCATCGTCGGGATAGTACGCGATGCCGATACTCGACGAAACGCCTACCTCGATGCGCAACCCCAGGCACGCGCGATGCACGGCCACGTCAAGTTTTTCCAGATGACGGAAGGCAGACGAGGAGTCCATCGACGGAAAGAGAAAAGCAAATTCGTCGCCACCCATGCGGGCGACCACATCGTCCGGCCCCAGGCAGGTACGAAATCCTTCGGCAATCGCGCGCAGCAGCTCATTGCCCGTCAGGTGTCCGTGACGATCGTTCACCGCCTTGAATGAGTTCAGATCGCAGACACCTACGGCAAAGCGCTCTCCCGATGCACGCACCTTCTCGATCTTTCCTTCGATCTGCTGCAGAAAATACCGCATGTTGACGAGTTGCGTCAGATGATCAATACGCGAATCTTTTTCTGCCGTTCTGAAGCGGAATGCGTTCTCCAGCGAAAGAGAAAACTTGGATTGAATCGCCTGCAGAATGCGCAGATGATCCTTGGAGAACGCCGCATGTTGTGCCGAGTAAACCGTGAGCACGCCAAAGAGAACACTGCTCGGGTCGAAAAGCGGAATCGAAAGCGCGGAGCTGTTCTCGGTAAACGCCGCGCTTTCGGCAACAAAGTTCGGCTCGACTGTAGGATTGCCGTTCACAATCGGCCGCTCATTCTGCGCCACCCAACCGGAGAGTCCCTCACCCAGCGGAATATGTTGCGCAGAAAACGCGTGCGCCAGCGTGCCGTCGATATACTGCGCAATCACAGATTCTTCTGATTTGAGATAAACCGCAAAGCAGTCGAATGGAATAAGCGGCTGCAAGCGCCGCGACATCATGGCGCTTGTCTCGCGCGCGCTCAGTGAGGTTCCCAGCGCCTGGCTCATCTCAAAGACGGCCTTGGCCTCCAGGCTCGCAGCGGCAATCAGGTTCAGAGATTTTGTGGCCAGCACATCGGCGCTCTCGCCACGCGAAGTCTTATCGCCGGAGCTTTCCTGTTCCGGCGCAAAACCCGCACCCGGCGCGGCGCCGCGCTCGATGAAGAGATCCGTCTTCAGCGGCTCCATCTCCTGGATCTGTTTGCGCGCCATTTCTTCCAGCTCGAGATAGTGCTCCTCGAGCAGTTGCACCACCGCCGGATCGAACTGCGTACCCGCCCGGCTTTTTACAAAGGCCATCGCCTCTTCGATCGGCATGGCACGCCGGTAAGGACGTTCCGATGCGAGCGCGTCGAGACAATCTACTGCCGTCAGGATGCGCGCGCCAATCGGAATGTCCTCGCCCCTCAGCCCATCCGGATAGCCAGTTCCATCCCACGCCTCATGGTGCGAGCGTACGATGGGCACGACTGGATACGGAAAGTGCACCCGCTCCAGAATGTCCGCGCCCACCACCGGATGAATCTTCATCTTCTCGAACTCTTCCGGCGTGAGCTTACCTGGCTTATTGATGATGTGCTCCGGAACCGCCAGTTTGCCGATATCGTGCAGGAACGACGCCGTCGTGAGCGCCTGCATCATCGGCTTGTCGAGGCCCATCGCCTTGCCAAGCTCCGAGACGTAAACCCGCACGCGCATCAGATGGCGATGCGTGTTCTGGTCTTTTGCTTCGACGGCCATCGCGAGCCCTTCAATCGTGCGAAGGTGCAGGGCCTCGGTCTCCAGAACGTGCCGCTCACGATCTCGCACAATCTCCATCTGCGCACAGTAAGCGCGATAGACCGTGTAGATCATCGGAATCAGAAGCAGCGAAGTCATCCAGCCGAACAGGTTGCCAATATAGTTCGCGGCAGCCGCCAGCATCGCGCCGACCAGATAAAACGGCAGATACCAGAGGAACTCGCGCCGCCACTGACCGAACGGCCGTGTGCGCGACTCCCACGCAATAATCAGAGCCACCGGAGTCGAGTTCGCAAGAAAGTAGACGATCGCCGCAAAGGCCAGCGCTGGGGCAGCCTCATGATTCAGCAATCTCAGTGAGCCGACGTACGTGTGCCACGCAAGCACGGTTGCCGTGGTCACGTTGGCGACGTTGAAGAGGATCTGGATCAGCGAAAAGGCTTTTGTCACCCGGAATCGGCACTGCGCAATCACGCTGGCCACCGCCAGAACAACCGCCTGCAAAGGCGAAAGTTCCAGGATGCCGAGCAGGATGAGCGGAAAGTTTACCGACATCGTGGCTTCGGCCTTGGGCATCGCCACCTTCATCCCAGAGCTGAGAAGAATGGCGACGAGATACACGCTGAAGTGCAGCCACTGCGTAGCGGCATGGCCAGAGGTCGAGTTCAGGCTTGCGATTGCGCCAGCCACCACCACGCACACAAGAGCCTTTGCCCGCAATGTCATCGTGTAACTCTCAACGTGTTCCAGACAGGAGTACCGTTTCTTAATGTTTTCCTGGCCGATTGACGGAAATAGGCGAATCGAGCTAAGTAAAACCTTTACGTTGTATCGTAGCGAGGCACGATCTAAACCCAAATGCATCTTTAGTTGCAAGCGGTTGGGACTGCACCGCAAGAGTAATTCGATTTGAGTTACTTTGGCACCCGCCACCACTGTTTTGAGGGCGATTGTGGTTATTCGGCCCTGGGCGTTCGCGGCGTCTGCGTATAATTCCGCTTATGTCGGCCAAGCGGCAAACGCTCTCTTATCTTGTCGATTACATGATTTGGGCCGACCAGGAGCTGCTCTCGGCCTGCTCTAAACTCAGTCCGGAAGAACTCAACCGCGATCTGGGCGACTCCCACGCAGGAATCCTCGGTACCTTGCGTCACATGTTCATCGCGGAATATGACTGGCTCGCCCGCCTCCGTGAGAGTCTTACTACGCCGCTTGTCGAGGTACGGCGTGACCTGCTCTTCCCGGACTCGCATCCTGGCCCTGACCTGCCCCAATTGCTCGAGCTCTGGCCTCGTGTCTGGGAAGGTTTTCGCCATTTCATGGCAACCCTGCCTGAACTCGATCTGGACGAAGAATTTGCCGCTATGGGCGAACACATCCAGCGTTGGAAGCTCCTTTTGCATGTGGTCAATCACGCCACGCTGCATCGCGGCCAGGCAGTTGGCATGTTGCGCCAACTCGGCCATCAGCCGCCCAGTACCGACCTCTTTACCTATCACTGGATGATTCCATAATCGTCGCGATCGGCCGCGGTCTCACTCTGCAGGAATGGCCGGTATCCTCACCGCACATCGCGGCGCTATGGTGTTAGCAGCGCACGCCGATCAGGAGACACAAACCCACAATGAGCCATCCGCCTTTGGTGCTGGCAATCTCAGTCGATGACGATCCTCAGCTCAGCATGTTGAGCGGAATTCCGCACGTCGTCGGGCGCAGCCTGGCCGATTTCGAAGAAGCCGCGCCGGAAGCGGGGATCATTCTCAATTGGGCGGGCCCGCGCGATCTGCTGCGTTCCGTCTTTCTCGCCAGTCCTCGTGTGCGCTGGGTTCATTCGCGCGCGGCCGGCCTCGATCACCTGCTCTTCCCTGAGCTCGTCGCCAGCGACATTCCGCTCACCAACGGCACCGGTGTCTTCAGCCGTTCGCTCGGCGAGTTCGCGCTCGCCGCAATCCTCTACTTTGCCAAAGACTTCCGCCGTATGCTGCGCAATCAGGAGGCCGGACGGTGGGAGCAGTTCGACGTGGAAGAGATTACGGATCGCACCGTCGGCATCGTCGGCTATGGCGACATCGGCCGCGCCGCAGCAACCCGCCTCCATGCCATGGGCATGAATGTGCTTGCCCTCAAGCGCCATGCACCCGCATCTGCCGACCCTCTGATTGACAAGTTTTATAAGCCGGAAGAAATGGCCGAAATGCTTGGGCAGTGCGACTACGTCGTAGTCGCCGCGCCGCTCACACCCGAGACGCACCACATGCTCTCTGACGCGCAGTTCGCCGCCTTGAAGCCGAGTGCGGTCGTCATCAACGTGGGCCGCGGCCCCGTCATTGACCAGGCCGCTCTGGTGCGAGCTCTCACTGAAAAGAAGATTCGCGCCGCCGGCCTCGACGTCTTCGAGAAAGAGCCGATTCCCGCCGGCGACCCTATCTGGAAGCTCGAAAACGTCCTCATCTCACCGCATTGCGCAGATCACACGAAAGACTGGCTCAACGACGCCATGCGCTTCTTTCTCCAGCAATATGAGCGGTTCCGCAAAGGCGAGCCGCTTGAAAACATCGTGCAGAAGCATCTCGGCTATTGAAGCTTGGGATTTCTGTTACCAATAGCGTTGGCTCGCATCTGAATCTGTATGAGCACAGAAAAAGCGACTTTCGGCGCAGGATGTTTCTGGGGAGTGGAGGCAGCTTTTGCCGCGATACCGGGCGTGACGGCAACTTCCGTCGGCTACGAGGGCGGCACACTCGACCAGCCCACCTACAAGGACGTATGCACTGACAAAACCGGGCACGCCGAGGTCGTCGAGCTGGACTTCGATCCTGAGAAGGTGCGCTATGAGCAGCTACTCGATGCCTTCTTCGCGCTCCATGATCCCACCACCCTCAACCGGCAAGGGCCGGATTGGGGCACGCAGTACCGCTCGGCCGTCTTCTATCACTCTCCGGAGCAGGAGCAGCAGGCCCGCGCCAAGATTGATCAGTTGACTACGGAAGGCGTCTACAAGCCCAAGCGAATCGTCACCAAAGTGGAGCCCGCGCAGACCTTCTGGCGCGCCGAGGAGTACCATCAGCGCTATCTCGAAAAGCGCGGCCTTGCCAGCTGCCACATTTAATCGGCGAGTTAACTTTCCGGGGTCAACGGCTCTGAGCCGCTTTCCATCGAGCCGCTGACCTCAGCCTCTTTCGCTTGGTTTCCCGGCTCATCGATCCACAAACAGACAATCCACCACACCAGGACCACCAGGAATACAACGCTGTTGGCATGCAGCAGCTTGTCCTGCAGTCCCATGATCCGCAGATACTGTTCTTTCGTCTGCGGTGGCGGGCCATTCACAATCCGCTGCCAGATCCCGCCCACAACCAGCTGCGCCAGAGCAGCGGTCGAAAGCCCGAGAACAATCTGCTGTACGTGCGTGCGCCATCCGGCGTGGAAGCGGCGTCCTACAAATGCCAGCAGCACGCATAGCTCGACGGCCAGCAGGTCGTTGAACAAATCGCCTTTCTCGGCGATCAGCTGCATCAGGCGCAGATGGGCGAGCGTGGAGTTGGCAAATATCGTTTGCTTGGCCGGCCAGGGTCCCCAGAACGCCAGCACCGTTGCGGCGATCGCGACAAAGAACAAAGAGGCCACGATCCATGCAGTGCGCGATGCGCCCGTGAGAGCCTTCCGCGCGAGTTCCACGATCACCAGCAACGAAAGGATGACGCCGATCGTATCCAACGTGAGAAAGATCTCGTTCGTCGTCAGTGGCGCCATCTTGCCAAAGAGCAATCGGCTCGACAGCAGATGAAGAGCTGTGAGCACAATGCTAGCCGTAAACAAAGGAAAGCGGCGAGCGCGGTCGCGGCCCAGCAGAACAACCTGCAGCACCAGCAGAGCCGCGAAGGTGAGGGTCCAGAGAACCTCGGATGTCGAAAAATGAAAGTGCATCGGAAATGTGCTCAAACCCATCCAGGGCGTTCCTACCAGTCTACCCGGCGGCCCTCCTGCGACTGCTGCCATAATGAGGAGGATGCTGATCCTGGCCTCCGCTTCTCCGCGCCGGCGCGAACTTCTCACGCAGGCCGGCTTTTCCTTCGAGATCCATCCGGCACATATCCCAGAAGATCCGCTTCCCAGCGAAGACCCCATCGCATACGTGACGCGGCTGGCGCGCGAAAAGGCTGAGGTGGTCTTCAGGAAATTGAATCAGGATTCCGCATCGCATCTCAGCCCTGGCGAGCTTCTGGTCCTCGGCGCGGATACGACGGTCGTGCTGGATGATCAGATCCTCGGCAAACCCGCTGATGCAGCAGACGCGGCGCGCATGTTGCGCCTGCTTTCAGGCCGCAGTCATCGAGTGATTACGGGAATCGCGCTCGCCACGGTTCACGGCGCCGAAGTGGCGGCGGACGTGACAGGCGTACGCTTTGTCACCCTGTCGGAGCAGGAGATCGATGCGTACGTAGCAACCGGCGAACCGATGGACAAAGCCGGCGCTTACGCAATCCAGGGCCGCGCCTCCCGCTGGATTCCGCGCATCGAGGGCTGCTACTTCAACGTGGTCGGGTTGCCGCTGGCGCTGGTCAGCGCACTGCTCGAAGGCCACACAGGCAGAAAATAAAGCCGGCTTTCGGTCTCCTTCCATCTCACGAAAAGCACTTCCGTGTCTCCCACAGATAAAAATTGCGTCTATTTTTCATATTTCCGCGATAGACTGATCGCTGTTCCCCCCTGAACCACAGCTATCTATACAAGGGCCATCTATGCGGATAAGTCGTTTCCTGCAGGGCGCAGTCCTGCTTGTTGCCTCAGTTTCTTCCGCCTTGGTTTACGCGCAATTCCAGGCACCCACCTCTGACGAGCTCAAGATGACCGCCGATCCCAAGGCTCCGGGAGCAGCCGCGGTCTATCTCTATGTCGAGGAGATCGACAACGATCCCATGCATTACCAGAGCATCTATCAGCGCATCAAGGTGCTCACTGAAAAAGGCAAGAGCCTGGCGACAGTCGAACTGCCGTATCTACGCGGCGACTGGAAGATCAGCGACATCTCCGGCCGGACGATTCATCCTGACGGAACCATTATCCCGCTTACGGGAAAACCCGAAGACCTGCTGAGCGTGAAGACTGGCGATGTCCAGGTGGGACGCAAGGTGTTTACGCTACCGAGCGTCGAGGTGGGCAGCATCCTGGAGTATCGCTACTCCATTCGTTACGATGACGATCATTTCTCTTCGCCGAGCTGGGAGATCCAGAAACCATACTTCGTCCACAAGGCGCACTATCAGTTCACGCCGTTCAAAGCCTTTATGCCCGGCGCAGCCGCCCAGGCCACCAGCACGTATCTCACGGATAGTCGCGGCCGCACCGTCAACAGCCTGATCTGGTGGGTACACCTTCCCAATGGCGCAGAGATGAAGACCGACATCGGAGGCCACTATACCGTGGATGTTGCGGATATCCCGCCTATTCCCGATGAAGAATGGATGCCGCCGATTCAAAGCTATCTGTATAGGGTCCTTTTCTATTACAAGTCCGCCAGCAATGCGGGAGATTTCTGGCTCAGCGAGGCCAAATACTGGTCCAAGGATGTAAATCACTTCGCTGAACCGACAGCTAAGCTCCATTCTGTTGTGGAGGGTCTGGTCGCGCCGACAGATTCGGAGATGGATAAGGCCAAAAAGCTCTATGCGGCCGTCCAGGCTCTAGACAATACCGACTATTCCCGGGCAAAGAGCGACTCAGAGCGCAAGCAGTTAAAGCTCAAAGCAATCAAGAAAGCCGAGGATACCTGGACCCAGAAAGGAGGCTCACGCGAAGATATTGCGCTTCTCTATCTGGCCATGTTGCGCGCAGCCGGTCTGACGGCTTATCCGATGAAAGTGGTCAATCGCGACGAGGGCGTCTTCGATCCGAGCTACATGAACTTCGACCAGCTCGACGACACAGTGGTAGTTCTCAGCGTCGGAGGTAAAGAAACGGCCCTCGATCCCGGCGAAAAGATGTGCCCATTCGGCGCGCTGAGCTGGAGACACTCCGAAGCCAGGGGCGTTCGGGAGAGCGCTCAAGGGTTAGTTCTGGCGGCCACACCTGCTCAGCAGTACACCGAGAACGCGACCGAGCGCACCGCCGAGTTCACTCTAGATGAACAGGGTAATCTTACCGGCTCATTCACCAGCATCATGATCGGCCAGAGAGCGCTCTATTGGCGGCAGAAAGCGCTGGAGAACGACATCTCCGAACTCCAGAAACAGTTTGACCGCGAATTAGAATCCGAAATCCCCGACGGTGTAGAAGCACACATTGATCACTTCCTGGGGCTTGATCAAGCCGATGCAAATCTCATCGCCATCGTGAGAGTGAAAGGATCGTTGGGAGCTGCGACGGCCAAGCGGCTGCTGCTTCCCGGCTTCTTCTTTCAGACGCGCGGCCATGCTCCGTTCGCCAATCAGGAAAAGCGGATGGAAGATGTCGATATGCAGTATGCCGAGCGCACTACCGACATCGTGACCTATCACCTGCCGGCAGGCGTAATAGTCGAAGGCGCACCGCAGGATGCAAAGATCTCCTGGCAGGGCCATGCAATCTATCTGGTCAAGAGCCAGTCGAGCCCTGGCAAGCTGACCATCGCCCGTTCTTTCGCGCGCGGCTTTGCGCTCGCTAAGGCAGCGGAATACCAGGACTTGCGCGGCTTCTATCAGAAGATGGCTGCCTCTGATCAGGCGCAGCTCGTCCTGGCGTCCGCGCAGGCAGCCAAGGGCAATGAATGATGCGCTTGTACCGGTTCTGTGTTCCAGCCGTGAGCCTCTGCATTCTCAGCGCGGCATCGTCTTCGTTCGCGGCCAGGCCGCAGCCTGCGCCGCAGTGGGCTCTCGACGCGGCGAAGACGCCTACACCCACCAACGTCGGCGATGCCCCGGCCGTGCTGCTCTTCGACGAATACCTGATTACCGTCGATGATCAAAATCATGCTGTCGAGCGGGAGCGCTACGCCACGCGTATTCTCAAGCCGCAGGGAAGAAGGTATTCGCACTGCTCCGTCGAGTATGACTTGGATGCCAAGCTCGACTATTTCCATGCCTGGACCATCGCCGCGGGTGGCCAGCAGTTCGAGGCCCAAAACAGCGACTTCCGCGACCTCGGCGCATACGGCGATATCGACATGCAATCCGACGACAAGTTCCGGGTGCTGAACCCTCCCGCGGCGGATCCCGGCGCAGTCGTGGTCTGCGAAACCGAAGTTCACCTGCGCCCCTACATCACCTCAGAAGACTGGCAGATTCAGCAGAGTATTCCTGTTGCGGACGAATCGCTTGAGCTGGATCTTCCGGCCGGAGGTCATTTCGCTCAGTCCTGGAGCCGGCATGAGCCGGTGAAACCGGAGGAGGCCGGTCCCAATCATCTCCGCTGGGAGATCAAGGATATGCCGGGCCTCGATCTCGAGAACTTGCACGCCACGCCACCGATGGAGGCTTTGGCCGCGCGCATGTCAGTCAAGTGGGGCGACTCTGCCGTCAACGGAGTGGACAATCAATGGCGCACCATCGGCGTTTGGATGAACCAGTTGGAAGCGCACCGTCCTGACCCAACACCGGAGATTACGGCCAAGGCGCAGGCACTGACCGCGGGGGCGCCCGATCTTTACACCAAGCTCGAGCGGATCACCAGCTACATCCAGAAGAACATCCGCTATTTCGTCGTCATGCGGGGCATCGGCGGCTTTCAGGCCCACTACGCAGCGGATATCTTCCGCAACCGCTACGGAGACTGCAAAGACAAGACCACCCTGCTGATCTCCATGCTGGAGGCCATCGGCATTCACGCTTACTATCTCCACGTAGACAGCGAGCGCGGCGTGATCGATCCGGCCGAACCATCGCTCATCGGCAATCACATGATTACCGCCATCGAGCTGCCGGATGGAGAAAACGATCCTCGCCTGCTGGCCCGGGTAAAAGCGGCGAACGGCAAATCGCTTCTGATCTTCGATCCGACCGATGAAGTCACGTCCATTGGCTTGATTCGGCCGGCTCTGCAGGGAGCTTACGGAAACCTCTCCAATGGCGCGGACAGCCAGGTACTGCTGATGCCCGTATTGCCGCCCGACTCCGGAGGACTAACCCGCACCGGCCAGTTTGTCCTGGCCGCGGACGGCTCTTTCGTGGGAGACATAAATTCCGTCTTCGTGGGTGTCGATGCTGCCACACAGCGTGAGTTTCTCAAGGCAAACGAAGAAAAGGATGTGCGCGAGACTCTCGAAAAGAGGCTTGAGGCTGATCTGCCCAACCTGACCTTCAAGAGTTACGAGTTCCACCAGGCCGATGCTCTTGATCAGCCAATCCGGCTGGATGTGCATCTGAGCGCAAGCGGTTATGCGCACTCCGCCGGCCCGTTGCTCCTGGTGCGCCCCCGTGTGATGGGCCGGGACTCCCGCGAAGCGCCCGATCTCGCCGAGAACAGAACGCGCACGTTTCCCATTGAGATCGGCCATCCGGGCTGCTGGCGCGACAGCTTCGACATCACCTTGCCCGCAGGCTATGTGGTCGATGAGACGCCTGACCCCATCAACGTGGATGTCGGATTTGCGAGCTACAAATCTTCGGCATCAGCGAAGGGTAACGTGCTGCACTATGAGCGCGAATATGTAGTCCGCCAGGTGGAGATTCCAGCCGACAAACTCGACGATTTTCGAAAGCTTGAGGGAGCTATTGTCTTCGACGAAAAGGGTTCGGCTGTGCTTAAGAAGCAGTAACCCGCGATGGGCCGGACCTCATCTTATCCCAAACCAGACAAACCGCCGAGGCTCGCCCCCTTCACTCAAATGATTCCTGCACTGGATTTGCTTCACATCTGGTGCAGGTTGTGGCCTATACTCGGGAGCAGAGAGAGGCTCCCCCCTTCGACCACGAAGTCCTCCTCGTCCAGCTTATGGCAGCACAGCTATCTCGCAAACACGCCTCTGAGTCGCCGTCGATTCCCGATCGCCTCTACTTCAAGATTGGTGACGTCGCCCGCATCTGCGGACTGGAAACCTATGTGCTGCGCTTCTGGGAAACCCAATTTCCGCAATTGAAGCCCAACAAGAGCGGAACGGGCCAGCGGCTTTATCGTCGTCGCGACGTGGAGTTAGTGCTGGAGATCAAGCGGCTCGTGCATGCCGAAGGTTACACTCTTCCCGGCGCACGGCAGGCTCTCGATCAGGAGCTTCGCGGCCAAAGCCCGCAGGCCAGCCTTCCTTTGCCGGGGACTGCTGCACCGCGGAAACGCCGCAATGGCGCCGCCACCGTGATCAGCCATGCCCGCGCGGAGTTGAGGGCCATCGCCAGCCTGCTGAGTTCCCCGACCGTGGAAAAACCACGGAGAACCCCGCGATTGACGGCAATTCCCGTGCGGTCCGGTTCTCTCTTTCCTGCCAACCAGTAATAAGCCCGCATCATCGAAAACGCCGTCCGCGCGCCTCACATGGTTCGTGCCGCGCGGCTACTCTTTTCCTGTGTTCTTCCAGAGAATAGCCCCGAGGACCACAAGAACAGACAGCAGCCGAAATAGAAACAGCCATCCTGCACCTTCGTTGGGATGAGGAAGGTCCAGGACCACCGTGTTGCTGCACGCCTGCGCAAAGAAAAAGATCGCAAAGGCCAGAAATAAAGGGTCTCGGGTATTCCGCCAAAACCGAAAAAAGAAAACACCTGCCGCCAGAGAGCACGCAACAATAAAGCCCAGCAGAAATGTGTCCAGCACCGGGTGAACGATGGGGTTCATCGTGTCTCCCAGATCAAGCCGCCCAGGAGAAGAACCATCGCAATGGCGGTCGCGCCGAGACGATACGTATAAAGATCGGTTTGCGGAAAGATCAGAAAATCGGCGATCAAGAAGACATTCGAAACGGTGAGTCCAACGAAGCAGAGGCCGCTCCAGAACAGCAGCCGCTTCCGCACCACGGCATACGCGCGCAGCAGCAAAATGGCGCAAATGAGTGTCGTAAGGAAACTCAGGATGTAAAGCAGGGGGCCCATCAATCCCGCTCCTTCTTCAGACGAAAAGCGCGTGCAAATTCAAGTACGGAGGAAGATGTCTTCGAATGTATCATGGTCGAGATTCGGACAAGATCGCGCCGATACGCAGCATCGAGCAACCGCATCAATTCATCCTGTTCAGGAGAGCGCGCGAAGTAGGCGAACTTCGAAGGGTTGCCGGACGCCTCGGCAACGAGCTGCAGCCGGACGAGATCCCTAAGCAGAGCTAAGACTTTCTCTGAATCAATGTACAGACGTGTCGCAAGCTCCTCTGGGCTCCACGCAACGGGCCGGCTGTTCCAGAGCAGGATGATCGCCTCCAGATGCGGCACACTGTCGACGTTCTTGAGGATGAACTCATACGCATCCAGAGGAGAACGCGGATTCTGCTCAGTCATCGTCAACCCAGGGACATTCGAGCATCTTTCCGAACCGAGGCGATCGAATCCGATCAAACGGAATTCCGCTTACGAAAAGACACCCATCAAAAAAGCAGCTTGGCGCCGCCGAATTGAACAATCGTACGATCTGCCGGAACTGGTCTCATTTCTGCTTGCGCGGCTCGCTGTGCAAGTGTCAGACCCGACAACAGGAGGGCCTCAGGTCATCGGTAATCGGTAAGTCGATTGACCTGGTTCATGAGACGGCTCAGAGCAGATCTCCGGCTTCACTGAGTTCTTTTTCTAACTAAACGCAAATTTTTACAGCACTCCCCAAACTGCAAGAAAACCCGGAATTGCAGGACGGGGTCGCATGGAGGCATCCATGCGACGAACAAAACTATAGAACCGCAGGAAAACGAAACGCAAGTGAGTCACGTGTTACGCGATCAGTTACGACTATCGCGCGCAGATTTGCCTGGAGTGCCTCTGGCATCGAAAAACCCGATGGAAGGTTCAATGGTCGGGACGGGCAGATTTGAACTGCCGACCCCTCGCACCCCAAGCGAGTGCTCTACCAGGCTGAGCCACGTCCCGACACAAGACGAACCGGCTCGGGCGAGCCGGTTTCAGGGGTCCTGCATTAGTTTACACCGGCATAGGCCCCGACAACCGCCCCGAAATCCATCAAGGCACGGCCGCCGCCGGCAATTCAGTGCGAGGGTGGAACGTACTCCGCCGGCAGGGCCGAGCCCGAGCCGAAGAAGAACTCCTCCATCTGCTCGACGAGGAACTGCTGCGCCTGCGGCGTCCAGGGCTGCAGACGGTACTCATTGAGCAGCATCTTCTGGCGGTCGACCCATTCACCCCAGGCTGCCTTGGAAACATTCTTATAAATCTTCTGGCCGAACTCGGAGTCGAAAGGGGGCTCATCCAGGCCCTCCATCTCCTTCTTGTAGCGGACGCAGAAAACTGTGTGCGCCATGCTCATTACCCCCAAGCTCTATTGTAACGGGGGCACGAAACGCGGTTCCTGTTGTGCATTACTTTCACTGAATTCCAAGCCCGAAGCCCTTAGCAAAACCAGAGATGCTCCATACCGAAGCCGCGGCATTCAAGTCGACGCAACCTCAAGGAGCGGCGACCTTGCACGATCCTAAAGAGGCCAAACCTTCTCTGGTTTTGCCATAAAAACCTGCTTGACAACTCGCCCCTTCGGAGGTTCTCTTTATCTAACTCAGTTCCGCGCTCACGTTGGCTGGCCTGCAAATCCCCCCTCGATTCGCCCTGAGCGTGGAGTTTCTCGAAGATTGCTCTGATCTGCGAAGGAGCGGTTATGACGGTGGAAGCTTCTCAATCTGGATTAAGTGAAAATGCGGCTTCAGGCCTCGCCTATATAACGATCATTCCGGCGATCATCTTTCTGATTGTCGAGCCATACAATCGCAACCGGGTCGTGCGCTTTCATTCCTGGCAGTCGATCTTTCTCGCAATCGCGTGGATTGTCGTTGACGTCGGATTGATCATCCTGGGCAGAGTTCCCGGCCTGGGCTGGGGAACATTGTTTCTGAGCCCGTTGGTCGGTCTCGCGTTTTTCATCATGTGGTTGATCGTGCTTATCAACGCCTTCAACGGCAAACGTTTCAAGCTGCCCATCGTGGGAGATTTGGCCGAAAAACAGGCCAATAGCTAAAGCCCTCTAAGGGCTGCAGCATGCATAAATGTGTGCGCTCACGGCCAAGTCTCGATTCGAGACCGGGCCAAGCGAAATAAGGCATGCTTCCCAAACCTATCTGCAACGGAACCGGGAGTATCACCACTATGAATTGATTTCAAACCTAAGGAGTCACCGTGTCTGACTATCCGCAAATGCCGCAGACCCCCTCTCAGCCCGTACAGTCTGGCCTATCCGACAATGCCGCCGGCGCTCTGGCTTACATCACCATCATCCCGTCGATCATCTTCCTGATCGTCGAGCCGTACAACAGAAATTCATTTGTGCGGTTTCATGCGTGGCAAAACATCTTTCTTGCCATCGGATGGTTTGCTTGTTCCATCGTGATGGTGATTCCCATTCTCGGTTGGCTTATAGGAATTGTGGGGATCCTGGTGTTCTTCGTCTGCTGGATCTTGTGCATTGTGAAGGCGGCCGGCGGGCAGAAGTTCATGCTGCCGGTGATCGGGCCTCTCGCACAGAAGCAGGCAGGCGCTTAAGCGGCCCAGGCGAGTGCAAACGGCCCGGCTTCCAGCTGGGCCTTTAGCGCCTGCGGCCTTTTTTGTCTTTCCGCCTGGCCGGCTTCTTTGTCGTCTGCAGTTGCGCATCGCGCTTCTTCGCCTTCTTGCTCTTCGGCGGCGCGCTCTTGCGTGGTTTTCCCGTCAATGGAATGCCCTCTTCGACAAGCGAGAATTGCAGTTTGCGCTCTTGGGCAAGAATGCGATCGAGGATCACGTGCACACGATCGCCGGCACGGAATCTGCGTCCCCATCGCTCGCCTACAATCTCATGCGTGTTCTCACGCCACGTGTAACGGTCGTCACGAAGAGAGTCGATCGGCACCAGCCCTTCCACAAAGAGATCGGTGAGTTCAACAAAGATTCCGTACTTCGCAGGATTCAGAACCAGCGCGGAAAACTCTTCGCCCACTTTGTCCTGCATAAAGCGGACCTTCTTCCACTCCACCAGTTCGCGTTCCGCCTCGGCGGCGCGGCGCTCGGTCTGGCTGCATTCTTCGGCGATCTGCGCCAGCTCGGGCTCCGGGATTGGCGGCTCCTTGGCAAAGGTCGACTCGGCACGCCGGTGTCGAGCCGGCGAGATATGCGGCGCAGGAGATGCATGCGGAATCCCCTCGTGCGGATGCGTCCACGGCGAACTGTGCCGCCCCTCCGGCACTTCTCCAATACCGTGGACGCCTGCGCGCAGCAGGGCTTTCGTGATGCGGTGCACGATCAGATCGGGATAGCGGCGGATCGGCGACGTAAAGTGCGTGTAGGTAGGCGCGGCCAGCGCGAAGTGCCCCTCGTTGATCTCGGAGTAGCGCGCCTGGCGCAACGAGCGCAGCATGAGATAGCTCAAAATGCGCTCTTCCGGTTTGCCTTCGATGCGCGCAGCCAGCTTCTGATACATCTTCGGCGTAACGGCGATGTCCTCGGCCACTTCATGCTGCCGCGGATTGCGGCCGCGCCCATGCAACTCACGCCGCTCGCCGCGAGTCTGGACTCGTTTGACTGGAAGTGGTCCAAGACCAAGAGAAAATCCAAAGCTTGCAGCCAATTCTTCGAACTGCACCACGCGCCGCGCCTCGGGTTTTTCATGAATGCGATAGATTGAGGGCACACCCAAATCCTCGAGCCACGTGGCGACGCATTCATTCGCCGCCAGCATGAACTCCTCGATCAGGCGATTCGCCCAGGTGCGCTCGGCGCGCGTCACGCCGCGCATCTGACCCTGTTCGTCAAACTCGATCACCGGCTCGGGCAGGTCGAAATCAATCGATCCACGTTCCTCACGCCGTTTGTTCATCAAGACCGCAAGCTTTTTCATGCGCTCGAAGCGCTCCCGCGCCTCTGCGTCTTGATCGGACGCTTCGGCCTGGGTGAGTATCGCGTGGACGGCCGTGTACGTCATGCGCACGGCCGAGCGAATTACGCCTTCGACAATCTCGTAGCTCTCGATGCGGCCTGACGCATCGAGCTGCATGATGCAGCTCAGCACCAGCCGGTCTTCCTTCGGCTGCAGGCTGCAGATATCCGTAGAGAGTTCCCGCGGCAGCATGGGAATCGCGCGATCGGGAAAGTAAACACTGGTTCCGCGCAGCCGCGCTTCAAGGTCGAGATTCGAACCTGCGCGCACATACTCGGCCACATCGGCAATGTGCACCTGCAACTCATACCCGCCATCGGCGCGATCTGTCACCAGAACCGCATCGTCGAAGTCGCGTGCCGTCTCGCCGTCGATCGTTACGATCGGCAGACCGCGGAAATCCCGCCGTCGCGCGACCTCCTCCTGATCGAGATGCGCAACCGCGCGAGCTTCGGCCAGCACGTTTTCAGGGAAGATCCGCGGCAGCTGATGCTTGCGGATCATCATCTCGACATCGACGCCAAAATCTTCAGGATCGTCCAGCACCTCGATCACGCGGCCCGTAGCCGGACGCGTCGGCGAAGGCCAGCGCGTGATCTCCACGTCAACGACGAGGCCTTCCAAATCTTCCTCTTCGACGCCACCACGCCGCGAAGCCGCCATAGCTTCCGTTCCAAGTACGCGGTGCGGCGTGCTCGATTGCTCCTCCGGCGGAACCTCTTCGCCGGGTGGAATGAGAATGGGCTGCGTCATACGCTCGTCGAAAGGCACGACGTGATGGCCATGCTCCCGATCAGACCGTTGATAGTGAAAAACTCCAACGACGGTCGGGTTGCGGCGCTCCACCACGCGAAGGATGCGTCCCTGCTGCCGCCCATCAGCCTTCGGCGGATCGAGCTCCACCAGCACCTGGTCGCCCTGCATGGCCCCGCCGATCTCGTTCGGCGGAATGAAAATATCTTCTTGCATCCCCCGGGCGAAGACCTGATCTCCCGCCTGCCGTGCATTCGGCCGGACAAAGCCGAATCCATCGCGGTGCAGATCGAGCCGGCCGGCGACGAGGTTGTCGCGCGTACCGGCTCCAGCCGTCGAAACCGCGCGGGGAAGGCTCCAGATTTCGCGATCGAGCTTGGCGAGCTGGCCACGCGCGGTGAGGCGGGCGAGCTGTTCGAGCAGCAGGCGCCGCTCGCGTCCGCCTCCCAGGCCCAGTTCACGCACCAACTGCTTGTATCCCGCTTTGCCCCCGGCTGAACGCGCAATCCGCGCCAGCAACTCCCGATCCGTCATATCTCAAGAGTAAGGCCCGCCGATGGTTTGCGCAGTTCCGGTTTCCCGCTTCACTCGGCGCATTCCGCGGGCGGCGGTAGAACCTTCACTCGATCCATCACCCTACCCATCACCCGATCCAGGACCGCGATTTCCGAAAGGATTACAAATCCGGTTCGTTGCGCCCAAAGCCGGACCCGGCTTGCCAGAAATTTTCGTAAGATACTTGCGTATCGCGAAATGCCGTAAAATAGCCCCAACGCACCATTTTGGTGGCGGCACGGATTGGAGTTACATTCATTCTGAGGCCGCTGACGGGTTGGCCGAAGGCAAGAAAGACGGCGGTCCGCACTTTTCGATTTTTCTCGTATTACGCCACTGGCCTTGCCTTGGCAATCTCCCCAGTCCCCCGCGGGGACAGAAAAGGAACACGTTTTGAGCGCAATGTGGAAACCCAACCAGACTGGACCGGTAACTTCTACCCCCACCCCCGAACCGCCCCGCGCCACGCCGCAGCCGGCTCCGGTCGAAGCTCCGCGGCAGCCGCAGGCTGTTACCGGCGAGCAGGCCACCATCGGCAAGGGCCTCTTCATCAAGGGTGAGATCACCGGCTCCGAGTCGCTCTATATCGACGGCAAGGTGGAAGGCAGCCTGAATCTGCCCGGAAACCGCGTGACGGTAGGCCGCAACGGACAGGTCTCGGCGAACATCACTGCACGCGAGATCGTGGTGCTCGGCAAGGTGCGCGGCAACGTTTCGGCGACAGACCGCGTGGATATTCGCGCGGAAGGCTCCCTGAATGGAGACGTGGCGGCAGCCCGCATCAGCATCGAAGACGGCGCGTTCTTCAAGGGCGGCATTGATATCCGCAAGCCCGACGCGAAGTCTGCACCTGCCGCTGCACCAGAGCCTGCAAAAGCTGCCGTGACTGCCTAGTTAAAGGCCGCTCATTCGGCCGTCTCTTTGGCGCGCGTTCAAGCGCTCCCGCCGCATAGCGGGAGCGCTCTTTGCGTCATTCCCAAAGATACTTTGCTCACTCGAGTGCTTGTGGAAGCTCGCCACCGCTGATGTTTGTATTGTCTCGGTTGCTCTGCCTCTCTGCAATGTCTATCGCAAGCCAAGCCTTTTCATTGTGACGCGCGGCAGTGCTGAGCCGGATTTCTCCAGGGTCCACTTGGCTGCGAGCCCCCAGAGAGCCGACCCGGCAAGCAGCATCGCTAAATCTGTAAGACGCGCCTGCCCCCGCGTGTGAGCGCCAAGCCAGTGTGCAAAGGCGTTGCTCAATCCCCAGATCAGCAGCGCGACCGCTCCCCCCGCGACCAACGCTGCCAGCAAGCACCGGCCCATCTCCGCAAAATCGAGGCTGGCGAGCGAGACCATGCGCCGCTTGTGCAGCAGAAACGCGATCAGCCCCGTCTGCATGGCAATACCGATGTCGGAGGCAAAGGCCAGGCCCATCGCTCCCTGCCCGTGATACAGCGCCGCATAGATAGGCAACGAGACCAGCGTAACGATCGTGCCGGCAACCATCGGAACGACCGTGTTCCCCGCCGCATAAAAAGCCCGCGCATAGATAGCCTGAGCCGACCAGAGAAAGAGCGAGAGCGAGAAAACGGCGAAGTACGCTGCGCACTCCCGCGCATCAGCAGACGAAAATCGCCCGCCGGTAAAGGCCAGATCAATCGCAGGCTGACCGAGAGTAATCATCATCGATGCCGCAAGCAATCCCAGCGAGGCCACACGCGAAACGGAATCAGCCACGCCGGTGGCGAACTCATAATGTTTGCTCTGCGTCCACAAGCTGGCAAAAAACGGTAACGATGCCGCGCCGGCCGCCTGCGCCAGCATAGCCATGGGCGCGGTGAAGAGCTGCTTGGAATAGCTCATCAAGGAGACCGCGCCGCCAATCGTCGAGGCAAAGTGCGAGATAATCCAGTTATCGGCCGTGACGAGCGAAACGCCGGCCATCAGTGGCAGCGAGAGCCGCACCCATTCACGTAACCCTTCATCGTGCCAGTCAAGAATCATGCGATACCGCGTACCGGCGCGTCGGGCAAAGATCCAGTTCAACAGAAATGGTCCGCAGACTGCGCCGCCAACTGTCCCAACCGCCAACGATAAGACGCCGATGCGCTTCACCAGCAGCACACCACCCACAATCGTGCCAAGACCGTAGATCAGCGGTGACACAGCCTGTACGCTGAACTGCTTGCGTACCAGGAGCACTGCGCCAAAAACTCCGCCTGCGAAGAAGCACAATTGCGCCGGCAGCAGAACGCGTGTCAGCTTCACGCAGAGCGCAGCCTTCTCGGCATCGAAGCCGTTGAACCACCAGTGGACATACCAGGGCGCGAAGATCTCTGCCAGCACAATCGCGCTACCCAGGACCAGATACATCGTGGTCAGAATCACAGAGAGCGATCGTTCCCCCTCGGCCTCGCGGCCTTCTTCCCGGTAACGGGTGAGGATCGTCACAAACGTGATGGAGGCCGCGCCGCCGACGAGAAAATACGAGATCATGTCCGGCAGCACAAAGGCGGCATTGAAGGCATCGGCGGCCATGCCGCGGCCAAAGAGCCACACAATGTACTTCACCCGCACCAGCCCGATGATCCGCGACAAAAACGTCGAAACCATCAGCACAACTGTGGCCGAAAAAACGCTGTGGGCGTGCGAAGGATGCATGAGCGCAAGGCCACGCGCCCACCAGGATCGAGGCTGGGGTTGCCCTTGCGGGGAAGATTGAGATGATGAGATGCCGGCCACTGGTCTCGATTCTATAAGGGACTGCGTGCATCGCGATCAGTCCGTGCGCGTGTATCCTGTCGGCAAAGGGGGAGAGCCGCGTGCGGAGAGTTTTAGGCAGCTTGGGGCTGGGATTTGGATTGGGGCTCGCGCCGGTTTCTGGCCAGGTGATCCATGGCCGAGGCGGCATTACGCTTTCCGCTCCTCCGCCGGTACAGGCCACGCCAGTCACCGACGACTACTTCGGAACCAAGATCGTCGACAACTACCGCTGGCTCGAGGACGCCAACAGCCAGGAGACACGTGCCTTCATCGACGCCGAGAACGCCTACACCAATACCTATCTGCAGCAGGCGCGCATTCACGCGCAGGCAGCGGACGATCTCGATGCCCTCGAAAATGTCTCCGACACCGGCGCACCCACTGAGCGGGCGGGCAATTTTTTCTTCGAGCGCCGGCCGGCGGGCGAGCAACAATACTCCATCTTCGTGCGCCGCACCTGGACGGGCAAGGATGAGCGCCTCATCGATCCGGCAACACTGAGTCGTGATCCCAACACTTCCGTCCGCTTGTATGACGTCTCCAGGGACGGGACTTTGCTCGCCTACGCTGTCAAGCAAGGCGGAGCCGATGAGACCAACATCCGCTTCTTCAACGTCAAGACGCGCAAAACGCTGGAAGACGAACTGCCCGCCGCCCGTCACCTCAGCGTAAGCTTTGCTCCCGACGGAAAAAGCGTCTACTACGCCCAGAACAACAAAGAAGGCACGTTGCTCTACCAGCACGTGTTCGGAACGCGCCCTTCGCGGGACACACTCATCTTTGGCCGTGAGTTCCGCGGCGAGCCGCTAGGCCGCAACGATCTCTTTGGCGGCGTGGTGACGGACGATGGCCACTATCTCGTGATCCAGATCGATCGCGGTGTTCCAGCCAAGCGCGTCGATATTGTCTTTCGCGATCTGACCAAACCGGATTCGGCTTTTGACATTCTTGTCTGGGGACTCGATGCGCGCTTCTCCACGATCTACGCCAAAGGCGCCTGGTATGTGAAGACCGACTACCAGGCTCCGTTAGGCCGAATCCTGAAGGCCGATCCTGGCGTCATGCCAGAGGCGTGGCAGACGATCGTTCCGGAAGGAAAAAACGTCATCGATGACTGGTCGATAGTCGGCGGCAAAATCTACGTAAACCGGCTGGTAGATGTGAAGAGCGAAACCGACGTGTTCTCGTTCGATGGAAAGTCCGCCGGACACATCGAGTACGGCGGCATCGGCTCGGCCTCGCCGCTCTTTGGCCGCGTCACCGATCGCTACGGCTTCTTCAGCTTCGAATCGTACATTGTGCCGCAAACCATCTTTCGGCTCGATACGGAGACAGGCAAGCGCGAGATCTTCTTTCAGCCGAAGATTCCTTTTGACTCCAGCCAGTACACATTGCAACAGGTCTTCTACAAGTCGAAGGACGGTACGCAGGTTCCGATGTTTATCGCCGGGAAAAAGGGACTCAAGCAAGATGGAACCGAACGCCTGCTGATGACCGGCTACGGCGGATTCAATATCAGCGAGACGCCGCAATGGAATCCGGCTTATGCCTGGTGGATGGAGCAGGGTGGCTGGTTTGCCGTACCTAATCTGCGCGGCGGCGGCGAATACGGCGAGCAGTGGCATGAGCAGGGCATGTTCGACAAGAAGCAGAACGTCTTCGATGACTGGTTTGCTGCGGCCGAGTATCTGATCACAAATAAATACACCTCGCCTGCGCACTTCGCCATTCGCGGGCGCTCCAATGGCGGATTGCTGATGGGCGCTTCGATCACGCAGCATCCCGAGTTGTTCTCGGCAGTCTGGTGCGGTTACCCGCTTCTCGATATGCTCCGCTACCAGAAGTTCAAAGTGGGCTACTACTGGACAACCGAATACGGTTCTGCCGAGAACGAAAAACAGTTTGGATATTTGCTGAAATACTCTCCCTACCAAAACGTGAAGCCGCGCGCTGACTATCCTGCCGTGATGTTCTTCACTGGCGATAACGACACGCGCGTCGATCCGCTGCATGCCCGCAAAATGACGGCTCTGCTCCAGTCCGTCTCCACAAGCGGCCGCCCGGTGTTGCTGCACTACAGCACATCCGGCGGACACTCAGCCGGCGTGAGTGTCGATCAACATGTGCAGGACGACGCCGACGAAATGACTTTCCTGTGGACGGAAACAGGACAGCCGCGCACAAATAAATAAGCGATTCGTGATGACTCGCGCGTGCTCTCCTAAGAAGACACGAACGTAACCTCATGCCTCTCAGGATCCGCACCGATAAGTGAATTGCGGAAGCGTATCGGCAGCAGAAACCATTCGTCGCTTGCGATTGCAGAATTGTTCCGAAAAAACGGTCAGGCATGACTGCGCAGCATAGATTAGCCAGTATCTAAATCCACTGATCCGATTCCTCCGCGGGTTTGGATCAGACATACATTTCTCCGCGGAATCGGAGCCCGGATGGCGCAGATCGAGTTCGTCCCCGAGAGTCTCAGCTGGCATCAGGAGGAATCTCGTCTGGCGGCACTCGCTTCCACAGCGATTCTCGACACTCCACCTGAACCGGTCTTCGATGCGATTACGCGGATCGCCGCCAAGTATTTTCATGCCGATGCCGTGCTGCTGGCCTTCGCCGACGAGTGCCGCGTGTGGATCAAATCCTACTGGGGCCAGCCCGTCCGCGAACTTCCGCGCTACCAGTCGATCTTCGATATGGTCCTTGCCGACGATGGCCCAGTCGTAATACCCGACACGGAAACATCAACAAAATTTCCCAGCGAACGCTACTCCTTCGGACATCTGAAGGCGCGCTCGTTCGCCAGCGTTCCTGTGCGTTCGTGCGAGGGGTTGATTCTGGGCGGCCTCACAGCCTTCTGGCGTCAGCCGCGCGCCGAGATGGCTCTGGACGAGCTGTGTACGCTCGAAAGCCTTGCCGAGATGGTCGCCGGTCAACTGGAACTGCGGCGGCTGCACAATTGCCTGCAGGAACGCGGTCCACGGCCAATGCCTTCCCCTTGCAATCGCGAAAAAAGCTGGCCCGGCAGGTCAGACCTGATGGCTGCGCTTGAGAGGCGTGAGTTTGTGCTGTACTACCAGCCTGAAATCGAGCTCTCGACTCGCAGAATTCTCGGCATGGAGGCCCTGATTCGCTGGCGGCATCCTATTCGTGGACTGATCGCCCCCGCGTATTTCATTCCCGCGGCCGAAGAGACAGGGATGATTCTGCCCATTGGCGACTGGGTATTGGCCGATGTCTGCAGTCAGATTCAGCAATGGAATCGCGAGTACCCCGATCTCGGCAGCGTGCGGGTTTGCGTGAACCTTTCCGCGGACCAGTTCGCGCGCGAGGGACTTACCGATCACGTCGAGGCCCTGCTCACACGTACCGGCATCTCCAGCCGGCAGCTCGGGTTGGAGATGACCGAATCCAGCCTGATCTCCGACATGGATACCGCGTTGAAAGTATTGACGAGCCTGCGCCGCCTTGGCCTTTCGCTGATGATCGACGATTTCGGCACAGGCTACAGCTCGCTCAACCATCTCCACTCCTTCCCTTTTGACGTGCTCAAGATCGACCGTTCGTTTGTGAGCCGCATCACCGAGGGCGATCAGCCGCTGCAGATCGTCAAGACCATCGTGGATCTGGCGCGCGTGCTGGGGATGGACGTGGTAGCCGAAGGCGTCCAGACCAAAGCGCAACATCGACTGCTGCGCGAGATGGGGTGCCGCTATGGTCAGGGTTTCCTCTACGCAAAGCCGATGACCGCCGAAGCCATCACACAGTTGCTACGACTTCCTGGACGCATCCTGCCCGACGCTGCCTTCGTCGAGTTTCAATAGGCGCAAGAGCGTGTAACGACTCCTCGCAGGTTCAATTCGGGAGTAATTAAAGAAACTTCCCATTTCGAAATCCGTCTAGGTTCTTGATTTGAAGATTGCTCAAGCCTCCTCTGGCCGATTTCGATACGCTTGATCCCATGCCGGTCATGGAAGAATTGGATTGCTCCGGAGAGACTTCGGCTCCGCCCTGGTGGGAGGTCGCACCCTTTCACGGAGCCGCGCCAAGCGCGTCCAATCCTGCACCGGAGTTCGCGCACGTGCTCTCCGCGCTGACCGAGCGCGAGCCCCACAATCACGATGATGATTCGGCAGAGGACGAGGTAGCGCTGAGCTACGAAGGTCTGCTGCGCGCTCAAGCCTGTATCCGATTAGGCAGTCAGTCTGATTCCTCTGCTGGGAATGATACGTGTGATCCGAACGATGTCTCGCTGCCTGTGCCGGGCACCTGCCAATCCAGCCCAGCGCCCAAATGTTTCAGCGTGACCGTTCGCCTGAGCGAGGCAGAGAACGTTCAGTTGCGCCAAAGGGCAGCCGAAGCGGGGCTCACCGTCTCAGCCTATCTGCGCTCGTGCGTGCTGGAGGCTGAAACACTGCGAGCCCAAGTCAAAGAAGCTCTGGCCCAGTTGCGAGAAGCCTCAGAAGAGCAGCGGTCTGCACCACACACGCCGCGCCGCTGGTGGCGTGGCCGCAGCCGGCGAGATCAGCGCGCCGCTCAATGCTAAGCCATCTCTATTCCACTTCCAACACCAGGCACTTCAAATACTCAGTCTCCGGCAAATTCAGTACCACCGGATGATCCGGCGCGGCGCCGCGGCGTTCCAGCAGCCGCACGCGCCGCCCGGCATCCGCAGCGGCTGAGGCAACGGCGCCTTCCAGGTCGGCCCAGCCCACGTGATGGGAACACGAGCAGGTGATGAGCAGGCCGCCAGGACGCAGCATCTTGAGTGCGCGCAGGTTCAGCTCTTTGTAGCCGCGCAACGCACCTTCCACCGCACGCTTGCTCTTCGCAAACGCCGGCGGATCAAGCACAATGGCATCGAACTGCTCGCCCGCATTCGACCAGTCGCGCAGAATCTCAAAGGCGTCCGCCTCGATCCAGTCCACATCTGCGCGAACGCCCGGTTTTGGCAGCGCGCGATTGGCTGCAAGGTTCCTCTCTGCCACTTCCAATGAAGCATGCGAGGCATCGATGCCCGTCACGCTCTTGCAGACACGCGCCAGGTGCAGCGCAAAGCCACCCTGATAGCAACAGACATCGAGAGCGCGCCCGCCCGGTGCCATCAGCCACGCATATTGTTGAGCAGCCGCATAGTTCGCATGTTGATCGAGAAATGCGCCCGTCTTCTGGCCAGCATTGGCGTCGTAGTGAAACGTGAGCCCGTTCAGATGAAATTGCGTGCTGATCTTCGGGTTCTTCGCATTGGCAAGCCACAGCGGCTCGACGTTCGGCGCCTCCAATCCCTCCAGTTCGCGAATGCGAGGATCGGGCCGTTCGAGAATCGCCGCTGGTTTAAGCGTTTCCTTCAACACGCGCACACAGGCTTGGCGAACGCTCGGCCGATCGAGCCCCTTGGCCAGCAGTTGCAGAATGATCAGGTCGCCGTACCTATCCGCGATAATCCCGGGGAGTTCATCCGCTTCGCTGAAGCAGAGCCGGCACGCGTCGTTTTCAGCATCGAGCAATGGCTTGCGCCGGGCGACAGCTGTTTTCAGACGTTCCGCTAGCAGCCGCAGCCACGCAGGCTCATCCAGAGCCTCGCGCGCTATCATGCGCAGCGCAATCTGCGAAGTCGGACTGTAGAGCGCAGTGCCCAGCAACAGCCCGCGTCCATCTGCCACCTGCAACAACGCTGGCGGGTTCGCATCACCACTCTCGGGCAATGAGAGCGATTCGACATCCGACGCGTAGACCCAGACATGGCCCTCGCGCAGGCGATCAGCAGCACGCCGCGTGATCACAGCTCCAGTTAAACCAGCCGCTTTACTGTCTCTTTGCGCGGGTGGCCGCCGATCGCCCGCCGGCTTCTCTGCGGACGATCGGCCAGTCCGTCGCTTCGCTGGTTTTGCCATGGCTCCTTTGGTCATGCGGATCACGATGACCGGAAGCCATGGCCACCGGCCTATTTTGTCTGAATCGTCTCGAGGTAATGGCTCAAATTCGAGATTCGGAGCAGCCTTTCGTCAGGCAGACCCTGGCCCATCCTACCAAAGACCGGACCCCAGATCGGCATCATCGAGTTGCCGTGCGCCGGGATCTCAGATCCGTATTCGATCACCGATTTCACATGGTTCGCCGGGAACTGCCCGCCATGATTCTTGCTCAACACCGTCAGGTCGATCGGCTGCCGTTTGAGCTCCGGAGCCACAGGCCCATGCCCGCGACCATCCATGCCATGGCAGGGCGCGCAATAGCTGATATACATCTGCTTGCCGTCCACCGGGCTGGTCTTTTCGGCTGGAATGGTCAAGTGTGAATTCGATTGGCCAGCATATCCAGCTGCGGCCACAGCGGCCGCAGCCAAACTGGCTATAACCAGAGATTTGAGCATAAGTCCTCCATTTCGGACTTCCTTCAACGGCAGATATTAGGCACCTTGTTACCGGCTAGGAGCCGTGACCGGAAACACGTGATCCTGCGCCAACCGGCACAGAAAACAGTACCTTGGCGGCGTATGATCCTCTGGGAATTCATGCCTGAAAAGCGTAAGCGGCCTATAATGAATCATGGCGACCGCGCGGCAGCCCGTATCGACTGGGGTCCAGGGCGATCTTGCGGCAGCGAACAGCGCCAGCCCCACGCCGGAGCACCCCGGACAGCCGCCCCAAGCTCATGATCTCGACTTGCGCACCGCAGATATGCGGAACGTCGACGACCGGTTTGAAGCACTGCTGCGTCATGCACAGTCCAACCGGCCCAATGAAGATATTTCGCTGATCCGCAAGGCGTGGGAGTTCTGCGTCCGGCATCACGATGGACAGATGCGCGCCTCCGGCGAGCCCTACATCATCCACCCGCTCGAAGTAGCCGAGGTGCTGGCGGAGATGAAGCTGGACTCTACGGCGATCGCCGCCGGCCTGCTGCACGATGCCGTGGAAGACACGCCCGCCACCAACCAGGAAATCGCCTCCGCCTTCGGCGATCAGGTCGCGCACATTGTTGAAGGCGTCACCAAGATCGACAAAATCCAGTTTGCCAACCGCGAAGACCGCCAGGCCGAGAACGTGCGCAAGATGCTGCTGGCCATGGTCTCGGATGTGCGCGTGGTGCTCATCAAGCTGGCGGACCGTTTGCACAACATGCGCACGCTGGAGCATCTGAAGCCCGAGCGGCAAGAGGCCATTGCACGCGAGACTCTCGACATCTACGCCCCGCTTGCTCACCGGCTGGGCATGGGCAAGGTGCGCGGCGAACTCGAAGACCTGGCCTTCCGCTACACCGATCCTGTGAGCTACGAGCAGGTCTCCGCGGCCGTGGAGGCACGGCGTGTGGAAGGCGAACAGTTTCTGCGCAGCGTGGAAGACACTCTGGTCGAGCAGCTGCGCGAAAACGGCATCCAGGCGCGCGTGGAGTGGCGCATCAAGCGCCTCTATTCCATCTTCCAGAAGATCGAGCGCGCCAAAATTACCTTCGATCAGGTCTACGACCTGCTCGCGGTCCGCGTGATTACGCAGGATGTAGCTTCCTGTTATGCCGTGTTTGGACTCATCCATACGCTGTGGCGGCCCGTCCCGGGGCGCATCAAGGACTTCATCGCCATGCCGCGCGCCAACCGCTACCAGTCGCTGCATACAACGGTGATCGGCGCGAGCGGGCATCAGTTCGAGGTGCAGATTCGTACCGAAGAGATGCATCGCATCGCCGAGGAAGGCATCGCCGCGCACTGGAAGTACAAGGCCGGCGACGGCACGGTCACGGCGCGCGATGAGGAACGGCTGAACTGGATTCGGCAGCTCGTCGAGTGGCAGAAGGAGATGACCGACCCGAACGAGTTCCTCTCCAGCCTGAAGATGGATCTCTATCCCGACGAGGTCTATACCTTCACGCCGAAGGGCAAGGTTGTGGTGGTCCCGGCGGGCGGCACGCCTGTCGATTTCGCCTACACCATTCACACTGAGGTCGGTCACACCTGCGTAGGCGCCAAGGTCAACGGCCGCATGATGCCTCTGCGCACCAAGCTCCGCACCGGCGACATCGTCGAGATCATCACCCAAAAAGATCACAAACCGAGCCGCGACTGGCTCACCTTCGTCAAGAGCCCGCGCGCACGCAATAAGATCAAGCACTGGCTCAATGAAGACCAGCGCCGTCGCGCCGTCGATATTGGCCGCAAGCTGCTGGAGCGTGAGGCGCGCAAATATAAGGTGCCGATGGGCCAGATCGGCGACCAGGATCTCGGCCGCATCGCCGGCGAATACGGAGTAGCAACGGCCGCCGACCTGCTCGCAACGCTAGGCCAGGGCAAGCACACTGCGCACCAGATCCTCAACAAGCTCGCACCCGGTTACGCCAATCCCGCCGAGACTGAAGAAACGCCAGAGACCAAGCCGGGCAGCGGCGAATCCGGCATGACCGATGCGGTGCGCAAGCTGCATCTCACCGGCTCGGATGCTCTGGAAGTCGAGGGGCAGAACGATCTGCTCGTCTATCGCGCCCGATGTTGTAACCCGATACGCGGCGAAGAGATCGTTGGCTACGTCACGCGGGGCAAGGGCGTGGCGGTGCATGCGCGCAGTTGTCCCAATGTCCAGAACCTGCTCTATGAAAGCGACCGCCGCATCAACGTGGAGTGGTCCCGCGCCGTCGCCGAGTCCGGCCGCGCTCTGCGCTACCCGGTGAAGATTACCGTCTACTGCGACGACCGTCCCGGGATGTTAAAGGAGCTCACGGCGGTTATCTCCGATGAGAACACCAACATTCGCAGCGTGGATATCAGCCGCGACGAAGCCGGTGAGGCCATCATTGAATTCGTTGTCGAAGCCGAAGACCTGCGCCACTTGAATCGCATGGTGCTGGGTTTACGCAGGGTCAACGGCGTGCGCGCCGTGCAGAGAACGCAGAAGATATAAAGCAGCCTTCAGCTATTACAGCGGTTTCACAGTTGCCATACCCTCGACGCCGTTGCCGCAGAGTGGCATTTTCCTTAAGAAAATGCCACCTTCCGCGGTCCCGGCAAGGGCACATAAACTGTGAAACCGCTCTAGCTCTCAGCTTTCAGCCTGTTCCGGGGCACAGGAGCCGTGATCTTCAGTAAATGCACACCCCTTTTCATCATTCGGGAATCTGCATCGGCCGTTTTCCATGCTGATGAATCTAAAAAAGAAGGACATTATCCTACTTATATGGCGACGCCAGCTTTTCCAATCAATGAACCGCCTGCGATCAGCGAGGAACAGATCGCCAAACTTGTCGATACGTTCTATACACGCGTAAGGCAAGATGAAACCCTCGGTCCGATCTTTGAGAGAGCAATCGGCAACAATTGGGGACCGCATCTGGAAAGAATGCGCGCCTTCTGGTCATCGCTGATTCTGGCCAGCGGACGGTACAAAGGCAATCCGATGATCAAGCACCTGATGCTGTTGCCGCGCATTGGTCGGCAGCACTTTGAGCGGTGGCTCATTCTCTGGCGCGAGACCGCGGCGGATCTGCTGCCGCCGCAAGCTGCAGCTATCTTTGTCAGCCGCGCGGAAGGCATTGCGGAGCGACTTCTAGCCTCCGTGGATCAGTATCACGATTCGCTTATCAGACCTGCTTGAGCGCAGCTATTCCCCTGCACGGCGGCATGAACCGGTCGGCACGCCACGCGATCGTCAGCTTTTCGCGGCTCAGCAGTTTGCCGATCTGGCCGCGCGCATGGTCGGCCCATGGACCTCGGTTATCGATCTTGAGATAGGCGCGCCAATGGCGCAGCGCGCACCGGTGCGCACCGTTCCGTTCATAGGCCAGCGCCAGATTGTAGTGCGCGTCGGCATAACGCGGCGAGAAGGCAATGGCTTTCCGGTAGGCTGCGATCGATTCATCGAGCCGGTCGAGTTCGTCGAGCACGTTGCCCAGGTCGAAGTAGGCCAGCACATAGCTGGGGTCCACTTCCGTCGCGCGGCGATAGAGTTCCTCGGCTCGGTCGTACTGGTGCAGATGGAAGTAAAGCGTCCCTAGATTGATGCAGGCGGCAGCGTTTTCCGGATCGATTTCCAGAATGTCCTGGTAGAGCGTGATGGCGCGCTGCTTTTCGCCCGACTCTTCGGCCTGCACCGCAGCAAGAAAACGCTCATGCACGGCGCGACCCGGCGGCCGCAATGCCGCAGGTTCTGAAACAGCCGAAGGATGTCCTGCGTCCTGCGCCCGGTCAAAGTCGAAGAGCAACTGCCGGCGGATGGGATCGACCATCGCCCCCCGATGCCGGAAGGCCAACCGGGTGCCCGTACGCACTACGCAGGCCTCGAGTAAAGGATTGGTCATGCCGGCCACGGCCTTCATCGCCAGGATGGAATGGCGGATCGAAGATGCCGGCACGTCTTCCGCGCGCAGCGCGCGCAATGTCCTCAGCTGGCCGAGATCCTGGAAGGTGTACGTCTGCTGCTGGGGAATCAATCCGGCCCGTTCCCACCCTTGCAACTGGCGAGAACTGATCTGCAAGATACGCAGTACATCGTGGCGGCTATAGCTGGTCACTCTCGAAGTGCTCCCGCGTGAACTCTTGGAACAGTTACAGAGGAACGAACCGCTCTGAGTGCGATTATGCCAAGAGTATGCGTGGATAAGCAGATCAGAACCACCCTCTTAACAAAAATTTTCGTGGATAACCGGTGCACGACTTGGTTCCTATGCCTGGTTTATGAAGGATTTCGAAGAGGCGGGATGTGCGCTGAGTGAGACGGGCGGGCTGGAGCCGACGGTCAGACTTGAACTGACGACCTGCTGATTACGAATCAGCTGCTCTACCAGCTGAGCTACGTCGGCCTGCTCCCCTACGATTGTATCGTTCGGCTGGGAGAAGGTAAAGTTGAGCGATACGCGCTGCGCAGCCCCGCAGCATCTATGAGTCAGTGCAGGTGAATGATGAGCATTCTGGCGCAAACCCTCCAACTGGCGTTCCGGATCGCGATTGTGTGGGCCGCAGGCTTTTTGCTGGCCGTCTCTGTCCGCGCGCTCCTTCCTGAGAAGATCGGATTCACTCTCTTTGGCAACGAGCCAAATCTTTTCGTGCCCTATAGCCGCATCGGCTTCTGGACCTGCCTGCTCGCCGCCGTCACCGTCACTGCGCTCGTGGTCATCCGCGCCATGCTGGTCGACCTCGGCCTGCGCTCATAACGCCGGCATTGGAGTTGGACGCATGCAGACCGATCCGGTGGAAGAGTGGCGCAGACTCACCGAGCACTATAGAACTCTGACCGATGACCAACTGAATGAGCTGGCGATCGATCTCGCCGATCTAACCGAAGTTGCGCAGCAGATTCTGCGCAGTGAAATGAAGAGCCGCGGACTGCGCGATCCGCAGGCACCTCTGGCGGCACAAACCGAAGTCCAGCGCGTTCTCGCTCCAGAGAGCGATGACAGCCTCGACCTGGAACAGAGCCGCGATACTCCTCATGAATACACGTGGAAGACCTTGCTTCGCGAATGCAACTCACGCGAAGAAGCATGGCAGCTCGCAGAGATGTTGCGCCGCGCGGGGATTGAAAGCTGGCTCGACGGTCCCGGCTTCTATTCGCCGCACGCCGAGTTGGATCTGACGAATCCTCGCATTCTCGTCGCGGCCGACGAACTCGATCAGGCGCGGATCATCATCGCCCAGCCCATTCCGCAGAGCATCGTAGACGAGTCCAGGATGCGCATGCCGGAGTTCGAGCTGCCAACCTGTCCCGCCTGTGGCACCGCCGACCCGCTGTTGGAGAGCGTCGATCCGGTCAACCTGTGGCGGTGCGAGACCTGTGGCCGGCAGTGGACCGACCCTGGCGAGAGGCCGGAGGAGACCTCGCAGACCGCCCGTGGCTAAAAAGTGGCCTAGAAACGGAAAGAGCCGCCCGGCAACTGGGCAGCTCTCTCCTCAGGGAGAATAGTTCCAACGGAGGCAAAACCGTGAGAACTTTCTGGCTGCATAGTAGGAGCGGGGGCTGGCAGTGTCAAGGAGAATTGTGGACCAAAATAACTTTTAAATTATCAATAACTTACAAAAATAATCCGGAATGTACAACGAGTTTGATCTTCGATTAAGTTTCGCCTTTATTTATTTGGCTTTTTCAGCAAATTATGGGTGTTTTATAGGATAAATGGCTACTTTTCCACAGGCTTAGATACCCGTTAACGGTTCGGATGCGGCCCCTGAACAGCCGTATTTTTTTCCCGCAGACCCTCCCTCAGGTCGAGATGAATGAACTCCTCGTCGTAGACCGAGGAGGCTGGCTTGCCTCGAGCAACCCGGTACAAGGCCCTGCCGCCCCCCAGAAACAATCCCAATAGAATGGCCGCAATAGCCCCCACGATCACGATAGCGGCAATGCCGAAAAGCAGGCGGCTGGTCTTCGAAACCTCCGATTCGCCCGATTGGGGGATCGAGGTCAGGTCAGCCTCATAGTGAACCGACTGAAGCAGCCGATGGCTCTCGTCCGGAATTGCGTCCCCGCTCACCAGCGCAACCAGCACACCGCTGCGCCGCACCTCAAGCGAGGCCTGGTCCGAGTCCGTCAACGGCTTGGGCCATGGCGGCTGCGCGCTGCTTCCAGCCTTCAGATACGCACGAATTGCCGCTTCCTGCGATTGCGCGATCTGCGGCGTGGGATATTCCAGCAGCGTAAGCGTAGCGGGGCCAGAAGCCAGGTTGTAATCCGCGGTCACGGCTTCAGCTCCGCGGTCAAAACCGGCAAGGCTCGTGGGCAATACTCCACCAGATCCCGTATAGCCCGTCGGCCCGAGCGCGTAGTGGGTAGTCTGGCCTTCGAGCGAAGTCTGCGGTAACGAGGCGAGGATGGGCGGCGCGATGTTTCTGTTTCCGGTCGGGGTGGGAAGCTGATTGGCAATCTCGCGCAGCTCGCCCGCCGTCATGGGGCCTATCCGCGAATAGGTCGCATCGACAACGGTATCGCCTTTCCAGAACAGCACGCGATTTTTGTTCGACGCTGCGCCGGCGCCGATCGACTCCTTGGCCCAGCCGTTCGGCCGATAGAAGGAATAGGCTCCATAAGCGCCGCTTGCGTCTTGAAAACGCAGTGCGCGCAGCGTGAGCGTGTCGCCGTTGCGCTTGTAGTCAGCGGATGCGCCGAAGGTGAAGCCGTACTCTTTCAGTGCAGCCGCGTTGGCCGGGTCGGCTTGCGCAGGGTCGGTGAGCGCCTTGATCGGTCCGGCGGCTTGCCATCCATCGAAAACCTCGGGCAGCAGAGCCTTGGGCGAGGGCGGAAGCATGATCGGCGTAGCCGACTGCTTCTCCTGCTGGGTCGTCGAGAACTTAGCCGGTGCCGTTTGTGAGTGCACAGTCAGCGCACTTCCGGCAAGCGCAAGTGAACCCATCAAAAGTACAAACCAACGCTTCAATCCAGCTCCCCGTTCTTCAAATCCGAGCCTTCTCGCAAAAGAGAACCCAACTTCAGAGTACACGCTCGCGCGGTGCCACTCTTCCTTTTGACACCCGCAAAGGCAGAAAGGTTCCAGCGCTACTCCACAGCCGGTTTCCATGGAGTGAAGCGCGGCAGCCAGCGCGGCACATGACGCTTGTAGGCGGGGTACTCCTCCGGATGCCGCCGCGTGAGCGTCGGCTCTTCATAGAAGCGGACAAACAGATGCATGCAGAGCCAGGCTCCAACAAGGAGTGTCACCATGTTCCGGCTCGCGAACAAGATCGATTCGCCGGCGAGACTTGTCCCCACCCCGAGATACATCGGGTTCCGCACGTGGCGATAAAGGCCGCTGACGACGAGATGCTCGGTGGGAGCCGTTGGAACCAGCGTTCCTCGCCCGATGCGAATAAAGCGGATGATCGATTCGAAGAGCGGTACGAGCCCAACCAGGACGAGCATGGCAGCGAGACAGATTTGCCAGAGCGGCTCATCAGGTGGAATGCGGAAGCGGGTCAACCAGTAAGGAATGTAGACCAGCAGAAAACCCGGACCGCCAAAGACAACAAACGAAACAGAGATGAGCACATTCCGCCGGCGCGCAGGCATGTCTCAGAGAGCGCCGGGTTCGGCAACCGGAGTAGGAGGCCACAGAATATTACCGAGCACTGGATACCGGCCTCCGTAGAAGACCAGCGCGTAATTGCGAATGCCGATGCAAAGCGGCCCGCCCAGACAGATACACGCGAAGAGAACAAAGGCAACAACGATCGCGATGCAGATGATCGTGGCGACAATCGCAGCTATATGGCCCAGAACCGCATGAAGCCCGGTGACGGCAAGTCCTCCAATGCCAGCCAGGACCAGCACAGGGATGATGAGCGCAATCACCATCGCGAAAAACACGGCGATGGGCAGGAGCACGCGAAGCACCGTATAGAGCAGAAACGGGCCCTTTTCCTGGGCGATATGCACGCGCACCGCAGCCCATGCCTCTCCGGCTGTGGCGTTGTCGAGGGCGATGTGCGGCAGCATGAAGTCGCGCAGAATCACATTGATCGCAATGGCTGCAAGTATCACAAGCAGGATCACCGGAATCAGCAGCAGAATCAGAGAGAGGACTGCGCCAACTGAAACCTGATCGGCCTGGCGGTCGTGAAAAAGGCGAACGAATCCGAAGACAAAGGGCACAGCAATGGCAGCCACAATGGCGATAAACCCAAGTCCTATTCCGATCGAGAGCAGGAAGTAGCGAAATGCCTGCTCCCGATAAAGCCGCCAGCCGGGACGGATCTGCCTGCTTTGGTGAATCAGGCAATAGAACAGAGCGAAGCGCAGCCGGACGATGAGATAGAACAGAGCGAAGGCCAACACAAAAACAGCAAGGCCGATCGCAATGAACGCAGGAATCCATGCCGGATTCCAGGCTGGATTGAACACCTGATTGAATTGAGACGGAAAACTTGCATTGTGCAGATGCGGAGCGCCATGACCGCCACCGGGAGAGCCGGCATTGAAGCCTCCCGACGATCCTTCCGTCAAGATTGCAATGAAGCACAGCTTCAAAAACGAGCCCCACTCGAACGGGCGAAAGAGCAGGCTTTTGGTGCGCTCGACGGCCGGGGAAATGGCTTGCGTAGCAGAGAAGACTTGCATAGCGACCTTTCCACGCCCCGCCAGCGTACCACAGAACCACGTGTTTCCAGCCCGCTTCGTTCCCTAGGTCAGGAACAGAAGTTCGAAGCGTTGTTCGAACCTCTATTCCTACCTGATCGACGCAATCCGCGGCAGATTTGGACAGAATGGTTCTTCACACAAATTCATACGCGCAGCTATTTCCCCACCTTCAAACTCCGATCCATCTCATCGACCCTCTGTTTGGCCTCTGTCAGATCGATCTGTTCCCACGAGCGCAGCAGTTCGATGGCATCTATCTTACGGCCCTGCAAAATCAGCGAGCGCAGCGATGATTCATCGCTGGCAAGGTTTGAAGGAGCAGTCGATATCGGAGAACCGCTTGCGGCGAGAAACTCGACGATCTCGTCGCGCACAGTCTCGTAATACTTGCGACCCCCACCGTACATATCTGAAGTGGGCACTCTGCTCGACGCCGTAATCACCGTCAGGCGATACATTGTAGTTCCTTTATCGCTGGGCATGGTGTCGAACCCGATATCCGCGATATCACTGAAAGGAATTTCGCCGGAAAAGACTTTGAAGAGCTTCCGTTTGCGCCAGAAAACCCTTCCGCGGCCTCGGTCGAAGACGAAGGTGGTCTTACGCAGATACACGGCAGCAAAAAGCAGCATGAAGCCAGCGCCAAATAGAAGCCCATGCTTTCCCGGCAGCGCTCCCGCAATCAGCATCGGTACACCGATGACAGCAAAAAGCGTGGAGAGAAACAAGCCGCTATCGGCTGTGACTAACTCACTCTGGGTCTGCTGTACGATCTTCATGCAGGATGCCTGCAGCCACTATCGCACGGATCGGCGCGCTTCAGCCGCACTTTGTACGCCGAGCACGTTACTTTGGCTGGCCCACCACGCATCAAACGCCGTCAGCGCCCGCTCGCACTGGATGCGGTGCCGCTCTTTTTTGTCGCGGATCTTCTTGCGCAGCTCTTCTTCGAGCGGCTCCAGAAGGTCGAAGGTGATATTCGCCGGCTGGAATCCTTTCGGATCGGCATGCGTGATGTAGTGCACCAGCGAACCGAGCGCTGTCGCACGCGGCACAGGAGCGGGCTCCTCGCCATGAACAACCGCAGCAGCCGCATAGAGCCCGGCCAGCATACCGGTGGCAATCGATTCTGTGTATCCCTCGACACCGGAGATCTGGCCGGCGAAGAAGAGGGCCGGCTCCTTCTTCAGTCGCAGGCTCTCATCCAGCAGAGCCGGAGCGCAGATATAGGTATTGCGATGAATCTGGCCGTAACGAAGAAACCGCGCATTCTCCAGGCCCGGAATGAGCCGAAGCACACGGGCCTGCTCGCCGTACTTGAGGTGATTCTGAAAGCCGACCAGGTTATAGCTGTCGGCGCGCAGATTCTCTTTGCGCAGCTGCACCACGGCCCACGGCGTTTTGCCGGTGCGCGGATCGCGCAAGCCCACGGGCTTCATCGGACCGAAGCGCAGCGTGTCGCGTCCGCGCCGTGCGAGCACCTCGATCGGAAGGCAACCCTCGAAATAATCAAGATTCTCCCATTCCTTTTCTTCGGCCGGCTCAGCCGCAACCAGCGCTTCGTAAAAGCGGTCGTACTCGGCTCGATCCATTGGGCAGTTGATGTAGTCGGCCGTCCCCTTGTCCCACCGCGCGGCAAAGTAGACGCGCTCCATGTCGATGGTCTCGGCGTCGACAATCGGCGAGATGGAATCGTAAAACGCGAGATGGCCGGAGCCGGTGAGCCGCTCGATCTCTTTGCTGAGCGCGTCTGAGGTAAGCGGCCCCGTCGCAAGGATCGTGATGCCTTCGCGATTCGATTCCAGACTCGTGACCTCTTCGCGAATCACCCGAATCGCGGGTTCAGTGGCAATCGCCTCTGAGATGCGCCGCGAGAAGTCGATGCGATCGACAGCGAGTGCGTGGCCTGCCGGCACTGCTGTCTCATCCGCAAGGCGCAAGAGAGCGGAACCCGCACGCCGCATCTCCTGCTTCAGCAGCCAGGGCGCTGTGTTCGGCGATTCGCTCTTGAGCGAGTTGGAGCAGACCAGTTCGCCAAAGTCTGTGGTCTGGTGCGCGGGCGTGAGCCGCGGTTTACCGTCCACCATGGCCCGCATCTCGTAGAGATCCACCTGGCAACCAAAGCGCGCCGCGGTCAGCGCGGCCTCCGGCCCGGCCAGGCCACCACCGATGACGCGAATCTTCACGGCGTGGTCTCCGCAGGCCTTGGCTCAACGGCGGTTCGAATGGTCCCACTTTCGCCCCCAGCGAGCGCTTTGAGCGCTTCGCCGCTCACTCGCACGTTGCGCCACTCATCCAGAAACTCGGCCCCCATGGCCGCGTAGAAGTCGATAGCCGGCGTATTCCAGTCCAGAACCTCCCACTGCAAACGCTCGCAGCCCTTCTCGACGGCGACTGCCGCCACCTGTTGCAGCAGCGCCTTGCCGATGCCGCGGCCGCGCAGTTCCGGCTCTACGAAGAGATCTTCCAGGTAAATGCCAGGCCGGCCCATCCAGGTGGAGTAGTTGTAGAAATAGAGCGCAAAGCCGGCCGGTCTTCCGTCGTGCTCGGCAATCAGGCATTCATAAAAGGGGTGCGGGCCGAAACCGTCGCGCAGCAACCCCTCTTCCGTGGCGGAAACTGCGTCAGGCGCCCGCTCATACGCGGCCAAGGCGCGGACAAAGGCAAGAATCTGTTTTACGTCTGCCGCTGTGGCCGGGCGAATCGTCGTAGCCATGCCTCTATTTTAGAGTGTGATACGCGGCACGCAGAGTTGCTCCTCGGCGGCACTAGGATGAATGGGAGATCGCTCTCGGATGCAACCCTGGCTGAACTCCATCCGTCCACTCATGTGGGGCCAAGCAGGAAACAGCCAGGCAACAAAGCATTTGCAGCACTTCGCCCTCAGTTCCTCTTGTCGAGGAGACTGGCTTGGATTTAACGTTGGTTTTGCTATGAATTGAAGTCTCGGAGTGGAGATTTCCGAGCGCGCACGGCACAGCCGCGCTCTTAAGGAGAACAACTATGAAACGCAACTGTTCATTTTGGCTGGGCGCCGTCGCAGGCCTGCTGGCATTTTCCCTTTCGCCGGCGTTTGCGCAGGCCCCGGCAGCGGCGGCTGCTGGCACAACCGGCAAGGTTCACGGCCACGTGACCAACCCTACCGGCCAGCCGCAGGGCGCCGGTTCGGTGAGCCTCTCCACCGACGGCGGCAATACCCTTAAATTCACCTTCCCGGTAGACGCGAATGGCGACTACTCCGGTGAAGCGGCGCCCGGCACCTACTCCGCGATCTACCGCGCTCCCGACACGCCACCCGGAAAGATGGTCGACGACCTTCCGAACGTGAAGGTAGTAGCTGGGCAGGACGTCGTCGCCGATATCGACATGTCGCGGCAGGCTTACATCGACAAGATGCCCGAAGATCAGAGAAAACAGCTCGAAGATCTGAAGAAGGCAAACGCGGAGGCCCTGAAAGCCAACGTCGTGATCACCCACCTGAATGCCGATCTGAAGGTTGTGGCTCAGGACAAGAAGGATATCGATACGGCTCCAGCCACAGCCCAGCAGCAGTTGGGTGCATCCGCCGCGAAGGCGGATGTCGACGCCAAAACGGCAGAGATTCGCTCTGCCAAGTACGCCGACATCGAGAGCATGATGTCGAAGGACACGCAGGCCAAGCCCGACGAAGCCTTGCTGTGGGCCAATCTGGGCTACGCGCAGGGCGGCGAAAAGAAGTACGACGACGCCATCACCTCGTACAAGAAGGCCGTCGACCTCGAGACCGCCTCAAAGAAGCCGCGCATGGAAATCATCGGCGTGGCGCAAGCCGGGCTGGGCGAAGTCTATGCGCGCACCGGCAAGGTTCCTGAGGCCAATGCCGCTTATGACGCGGCAGCCAAGGCCGACCCGACCCGCGCGCCTCTCCACCTGCGGAACGAGGCCGTGATCTTCTTCCAGGAGCACAACACGACGGCACAGGTGGCGGCAGCGGACGAAGCCATCAAGGTCGATCCCAATGATGCGATCCTCTACTACATCAAGGGACAGGGACTGATCCAGAACGCCACTATCGATCCCAAGACCCAGCGGATCGTTCTGCCCGATGACTGCACCGCGGCCTATCAGAAGTACCTTGATCTGGCGCCCACCGGCCCGTACGCCCAGGAAGTTGCCGGCATTCTGTCGCAGGCAGGCCAGAAGGTCAGCTCGTCATTCAAGGCCGGCAAAGGCAAGTAGCCTCGGCTGAATTCACCCGATCCGATTCAAAGATGGGGCGTCCGCCGAGCGGGCGCCCTTTCTATTTGCTCGATGCCCCGTTTACTCTCATACGCCGCGCCGAGTGCCGCAACCTCTACAATGCAATCCGTGAGCTCCGTTCTGCCCAGCTACGACGAAGCGGCTGCGCTGGTCGCGTCCTATGCAGCCAAACTAAGCTGCCGCCGGCCTCCGGAATGCGTTGAGCTGAGCCAGGCAGCCAGCCGCGTCCTCGCTCAACCTCTGCGCGCCGACCGCGATCAGCCCGCATTTGCCCGCTCTACACGGGATGGCTACGCCTGCCGCGCGGCTGAGGCCTCCGCTCATACGCAACTTGCGATCGCCGGCTCGACCCGCGCCGGCGACGCTCCCGGCGGGCCGCTGCCGCCGCAGGCTGCCTGGGAGATCATGACCGGCGCACCGGTTCCCGGGGGCGCGGACGCCGTCATGATGCTGGAGCACGTCGAAGCTCGCGACGGCAGTGTGCGACTGTTGCCGCCGCGAACCATCGCTGCGGGCGAAAACATCGTAGCTCAGGGTGCGCAGGCCCGCGCAGGCGATGAACTACTGCCCGCCGGCATCACCATCGGCTTTGCGCAGATCGCATTGGCCGCCTCCTGCGGATGCGCAAGGCTCGAAGTCTATCCTCGGCCGCGTGTGGCTATCCTCGCTACAGGCGATGAGATCGTTCCGGTGGAATCCGAACCAGCTCCCGGCCAGATTCGCAATTCGAACGGGCCTATGCTGGCTGCTTTGGTCACCGAAGCTGGCGGCAAGCCCTGGGTTCTCCCTTCTGCAGCCGACAATGTAGAAGCCCTGGATGCAGCTCTGGCTCAAGCCGCCGAAGCTGACCTGCTGCTGATCACCGGAGGTGTATCGGCAGGCAAGTTCGATCTCGTGGAGCCCGCGCTCACTCGCCGCGGTGCGCGCTTTCACTTCACCGGAGTGCGCATGCAGCCCGGCAAGCCGGTGGTCTTCGGCGAGATGCCGGCCACAAAACACCTCCAAAACCAGAACGGCACGAAGTGCTGCTTTGGGTTGCCGGGGAATCCAGTCTCGTCGGCAGTGACGTTTCTGCTCTTTGCGGCGCCGGTGCTGGCGGCATTGAGCGGCAGGCGCGATCACGGACCGCGCTTCGCCCTCGCCCGGCTGGCCCTGGAAGTCAAAGGCAAGCCGAGCCTCACACGCTTTCTGCCCGCTCACTGCACCTTCGCCGGCGAACTACCCGAGGTGACGCAGGTCGAGTGGCAGGGATCGGGCGATCTCGCCGCGATGGCACGTTCGAACTGTTTCCTGGTTGTGCCCGAAGATGCCGGCCCGCTCGCGGCAGGGTCGATTGTCCGCATTCTGCTCTCTTGAGGATCTATGCCTGAACCCGCAAAGCTTTCCCATTTCGACGAAACCGGCCAGGCCTCCATGGTCGATGTGAGCGGCAAACAAGCCTCAAGGCGAACCGCGATGGCCTCGGCCTTCGTCGAGCTGTCCGCTGCCGTGCTGGCCGCCTTGCCGGCAAATCCCAAAGGCAATCCACTCGAAGTGGCGCGCTTTGCCGGAATCCAGGCAGCCAAGCGTACCTCCGAGCTGATTCCGATGTGTCACCCGCTCGCTTTGACCCATGTGGACGTGCAGGCCGAGATTGCCGAAGGCGGCGTGCGCATCACGGCGACCGTGGCAACGGTTGGGCCTACCGGTGTTGAGATGGAGGCTCTCACCGCGGCCTCGGTAGCTGCCCTCACCGTCTACGACATGACCAAGGCGCTCGACAAAGGCATCGTCATTCGCGAGGTGCGTCTGGAATCCAAATCCGGCGGCAAGAGCGGCGATTTTTCCCGTGCTGCTGCCGGAGCGTGATCCTGCGCGCTCATCGACAGCGCGAGTTCTCCACAACTTGCCCCGGCGTGGTGGCCCCTCGTATCATCCGGCAAGAGCACTGCAATCATGAGCGAAGAGCAAAAACAGCCATGAGCCAAACAGAAAATGTGACTGGCTTGCGGGTCAAAGGCCGGCTGATGTCTGCCTCCGAGATCGAGCGCACGCTGGTGCGGCTGGCCCACGAAATCGTGGAAAAGAGCAACGGCAGCCCCGACCTGGCCCTCGTCGGCATCAAGCGCCGCGGAGTTCCGCTCGCCGAGCGGCTCGGCAAGCTCATCTCTACCATCGAAAAGCGACCTGTCGAAACGGGCATGCTCGACATCCAGTTCTACCGCGACGATCTTTCCACTGCCGGCGTCCGTCCCGTCGTCACCCCCGGCTCCATTGGCTTCGAGGTCGAAGGCCGCGATGTCGTCATCTGCGACGACGTGCTTTATACCGGCCGCACCATCCGCGCTGCGTTGGATGCGCTCTTCGATCATGGCCGTCCGCGCCGCGTGCAGTTGGCTGTGCTCATTGACCGCGGTCATCGCGAGCTGCCCATTGAGGCCACCTATGTGGGCAAGGTCGTGCCCACAAGCAGCCGCGAGATCATCGAGGTCAAGTTCCAGGAGATTGATGACACCGAGCAGGTGCTGCTCGTGGAAAAGGTCGGTTGAGGAAGAGCTCTACAGCAGCGGCAGTGAGCAGAACGGTTCGGCCCTGGAAGGGCCGATGGACAATAGCCCAGGGCAAGCGAAGCGGGTCCCACGAACAGGTCTTCGTTCGTGGGGAGCGAGCGCAGCCCTGGGAAGAAGGCAGACCAGGAAAGATTTCTAGCCCCGGAGAGGCGACGCGAACTCTATCACCGACCGAAGATGTTACCGATGGCTGACAGCCACGATCTCACAGCACGTTGTTTGAACCTCACCGGAGCCGGCGCTCCGTGAAAGACTCCGCATGATCCAGGCCGCAGCACGCCGCACGCTCCGAACTCCGCCCGCTCCTGCATCCGCATTCCCTCATCATCCTGGTTCCCTGCTCTCAATTCTGGACCTCAGTGTGGAGGACGTGAGCCGCTTGCTCCTGCGGGCTACGGAACTTGAGCATGAAGATCCGTTAAAGCGCGACCGCATCCTGGCCAAGCGGCGCATCGCTCTGCTGTTCTACGAGTCCTCGACGCGGACGCGCACGAGCTTTGAGCTGGCCGCCAAGGCGCTCGGCGCAGATACCACGCTGGTTTCGAATCTCAGCTCCAGCATTGAAAAGGGCGAGTCGCTCAAAGACACGGGCCTGACGCTCCGCGCCCTGGGCGCTGAAGCCATCATTCTGCGGCATAACTCGTCGGGCTCGGCCTGGCTGCTCGAAGAATCGACTCATTTGCCCGTGCTGAACGCCGGCGACGGCATGCACGAGCATCCCACCCAGGCCCTGCTCGATCTGCGCACGATTCTTAATCACTTCGACCCGGCCACAAAGCTTTGTCATCCCGAGCGAGTCCGCGCCAGCGGCCGAGCCGAGGGATCTGCGGTTCCCATCAAAGCCGATACTCTGTCCGGCGTCACCGTCACCATCGTCGGCGACATTCTGCACAGCCGCGTGGCCCGCTCGAACATGCTGCTGTTGCCGCGCCTTGGCGCGCGTGTGCTGCTCTGCGGCCCAAAAGAGCTCTTGCCAGAGATGGCTGCGCGATCGGCTTCTGGTGTCGAGATCGAGCGTGACTTTGAAAAAGCCATGCGCGCATCGCAAACCATCATGATGTTACGGATTCAGGCCGAACGGCTCGCGGGCCTGCAACTCGATCTCGACGAATACAAAGCGCACTATCAGCTCACCGGCCAGAAACTTGCCGCACATGCGCCGAACGCGATCGTGATGCACCCCGGCCCCATCATCCGCGGCATGGAGATCACCGCCGGCGTTGCCGACGGCCCGCAATCCACAATCCTCGAGCAGGTGACGCACGGGCTGGCGATTCGCATGGCGGTCGTCGAGCGCGCGCTCCTGGCGCCTGCAGGAGGCCGTGCATGACCGCTCTCGCCATCCGCAACGGCCACCTCGTCGATCCCGCCGCCGGCGTCGACACCGCCAAAGACATTCTGCTCAAAGATGGCCGCGTCGCCGAGATCGCCGGACCGGGCAAGCTGAAGCAGGCCAATGGCGCGGAGGTTCTCGACGCGACCGGTCTCGTCCTCGCGCCGGGCCTGATCGATATCCACGTGCATCTCCGCGAGCCGGGCCAGGGCTACAAAGAGACCATCGCCACCGGAACTGCCGCTGCGGCGGCGGGCGGGTTCACTGCCGTGGCCGCGATGCCGAATACGATGCCCGTGAATGATTCGGCCGAGGTCACGCGCTGGATGCAGGCTCCGGAACGTGGCGCGCAGGTACGCGTCTTTCCCATTGCCGCTGCGACGCGCGGGTCAAAAGGCGAAACCATCAATGACTTCGCCGCGCTCAAGTCCGCCGGCTCCGTTGCCGTCACCGACGATGGCCGGCCGATTCTGAAAGACGGCGTAATGCGCGAGACTCTCGCCGCCGCAGCGCGCGTGGGCCTCACCGTGATTCAACATGCAGAAGACACGCGGATGACGCAAGGCGCGAGCATGAACCTCGGTCCGGCATCTTTTCGACTGGGTCTGCGCGGCATGCCGTCCGAAGCCGAATCCAGTCTCGTCGAGCGCGATATCCGGCTCGTGGCCGAGTTGCGCGACGCGCATCCGCACCTGCACGTGGCCCACACTTCCACCGCTGCGGCTGTCGCTGCCGTGCGCCAGGCACGGCGCAATGGGCTGCGCGTAACCTGCGAGGTCGCTCCGCATCATTTTCTGCTCACCGAGGAGCACGTCGGCCTCTACAACACGCACGCCAAGATGAATCCTCCGCTGCGTTCAGCTGCTGACCGCGACGCGATGATCGAAGGCATTCTCGATGGTGTGGTCGACGCGATCGCTACAGATCATGCACCGCATGCACAGCACGAAAAAGAAGTCGAATTCGAACACGCGCCTAACGGCATCACCGGTCTTGAAACCGCACTCGGCCTCTGCCTGCGCTGGCTGCATAAAGAGTGGAAGATGCCTCTCGGCCGCGTGCTGAGCCTGTTGAGCGCGCAGCCCGCCGCGCTGCTCAATCTCAAAGGCCGCGGAACGCTCACGGTCGGCAGCTACGCCGACGTCGTTGTCTTCGATCCCAAAGCCGAATGGACGTATCGCGCGACGGAATCGAAATCGAAGGCCAAGAACACGCCTTTCGACGGCTGGACCATGCAGGGCAAAGTGCGCTGGACTGTCTGTGAAGGCCGCGTGGTCTACGCGAATCCGGCCGCTGCAAGTTAGTCTCCCCGGCACAGACGCTCAGCTCGGCAGCCTACTCCCACTCGACGGCATCCAACCACGCCAGGCGGTGAATACGATGCTCACGATACCGGTGGCTTTGCTCTATGCGGACTGGGCTCTGTTTCTGATGCGGCTGATGGTCGCGGCGGTCTTTGGAACCAGCGGCTTCAGCCATCTGAAATCGCCGCAGCAGCGCGCAGAGAGCCTGGGCCTGAGCGTAGGTTTCACCGTTTTTTTAGGTGCGGCAGAGCTGGCCGGGGCAATCGCGCTGGTTGTGGGATTTCTCCCGCAATGGGCCGCGCTGGGTCTGATCCTCATCATGTTCGGCGCGATCTACATGAAGATCGCGAAATGGAAGACCGGCTTCTGGGGCGAAAAGTCCTCCGGCTGGCACTATGATCTGCTCTTTGTCGTCATGAACCTGGTGATTCTGTGCACAGGCGGCGGCCGCATCGCGCTGATGCCCGCATAAAGCCGCGAACGCTTTAGTGCAACGAATCCCCCGGATGCTCCGGAATGCCCGGCTCATCGAGAATCTGCACAGCCGTCGCGGGCCCCAGATCAGCCCAGTCCTGCAGCACCCACACTACCTTTTTCTCGGGAGTCACTTCGACCAGCTGCGGCCCATGACTCTTGCCGCCGCGTGAGCAGATGATCGTGTTGCCATTCGCAAGCCGCGTGGCCGACTGCGCGTTCTCATAACGATACTCAGCGGGCAGCTCGTCCGGCTTGACCTCCCATACGGTCTCGCCCTTCGAATTCACCTCGCGCGTCTCCACATCGTGCTCGTCGGTGATGAGTGTGTTGCCGTTCTTGAGCCGGACCGCCGCCCACGGCGAGCGGATCTCGTAACTCCAAACTGGGTTGAAGTGCTTGTCGTATTCAATCACCTTGCCCATCTCGAGAAACGGGACGAGATACGTGCCCTGCGCCGTGTAGCGCACGCGCCGGAACTGCGCATGCACTGTCTTCTTGTCCGTAAGGCTCGGCGCAGACAGTTCATGCTGCACCTCGATCTTGTTGGTCCGGATATTCATCACGATCAGCTTCGGCGGCAGACCGTTCTCGATGAAGAGAACCTTGTCTTTGCCGATCGGCTGGCAGGTGTGGATCTCCGTCCCCTCCGGCGCGTCATAACGCCAGACCACACGTTTGTCGGGCGTGATCTCGGCAACGTACTGCATGCGGCTGAAAAGAACATTGCCGTTCGAAAGCATCCAGGCATCGTCGTACTCCCAGCCCGGACCGGTGGAATACGTCCACACAATCTTGCCGTTCTCGATGAGCAGCAGCTTGTTGTAGCCCTCGCCGAGATAGAGCATCGTGTGCTGCGCAAGCCCATCGCCCGGCAATCCAGCGGGCGTCGGCGCGGCAGGCTTGAGCGGAGAAACTTCGGTCTCCGAAGGGGCCATAGCCGGGACGTTCGGTGCGGTGAAGAGCGGCAGCACCTTCAGCAAAGGCGCCTTTATCGCAGCACTCACCTCATTTCGAGAAAAAGCGATAACCAATAGGAGAAGCACGCCGGTGGAGAAAAACGCGATGCGAACAGTTGTTCTGCCAAAGGCCCGGTTCTCTATAAATGTTTTCATCCCTCATTCCTTATGCAAATCCGCAACGGCGCAAGTATATCCCGCAGACACGGCCATACTGAATCGTGATGGACCCGATGCCGGGCGTCTGCTGCATCACGATTTCCGCTTGCTAGAACAAGCTGCGACTCCCTATGCTGGCCGGGGACCGCTCCGGCGTCCAGACGCGAGGCAGAATGAACAAGAGAGAATTTTTAAAATCAACGGGAGCGCTTGTGGCGGGGAGCATGATGCCGCGATTGTCTGTCGGGCAACCGCCACTGGTTGCGCCGCGCACCAACTGGTCAGGCAACCTGACCTACAGCACCAGCAATCTGCAAACGCCGGGCACTGTCGACGAGCTGTGCTCGTTGATCAAGGGCAGCCAGAAGCTGCGCGCACTGGGCTCGCGCCACTCCTTCAACTCGATCGCGGACAGCAAATACGAACAAGTCTCCCTCGCGCGGCTCACCAACATCACCCTCAATGAAAGCGCACACACGGTGACGGCCGAAGGCGGTGTGACTTACGCGTCGCTCGCTCCCTGGCTCGACGCGCGCGGCTACGCCGTGCACAATCTCGCCTCTCTGCCCGGCATCACCATCCCCGGCGCGTGCGCCACGGCTACCCACGGGTCAGGCCTGCGCAATGGCAATCTGGCTACGGCTGTTGCGGCGGTTGAATTCGTCGCTGCGAACGGTGAGTTGGTCCGCCTTTCGCGCGCGCAGGACGGCGACAAGTTTCTCGGAGCAGTCGTAGGCCTCGGCGCGCTCGGTGTGATCGCACGCATCACGCTCGATGTGCAGCCCACCTACAAAGTGGCGCAGTCGGTCTATCAGAACCTGAACTTTGACGAACTCGGCCGCAACTTTGATGCGATCTTCGGGAGCGGCTATAGCGTCAGTGTCTTCACCGACTGGCAAAATCACCGCGGCACACAAGTGTGGATCAAAAAGCGCCTCGGCGCGGGCTACTCCGGCGATTCCATCCAGTGGCCGCAGCAGTTCTACGGAGCCACACTGGCGAAGGAGAAGCTGCATCCGATCGGCGGCCATCCTGCGAAGAGCTGCACAGACCAGCAGGGCATCCCCGGCCCATGGTACGACCGTCTGCCACACTTCCGCATCGGCCAGACACCCTCAAGCGGCCAGGAACTGCAAACCGAATATCTCGTGCCCCTCGAGCACGGACACGACGCAGTGCTGGCAGTCGAAAAGCTGCGCGACCACATCACGCCGCATCTGTTCGTCACCGAGCTGCGCACCATCGCCGCCGATCATCTGTGGATGAGCACAGCCTACGAGCGGCCCTCGCTGGCCATTCATTTCACATGGAAGCCGGAGTGGCCCGCCGTGCGCGCTGTGCTGCCGATGATTGAAGCGCAGCTCAAGCCATTCGCGCCGAGGCCGCACTGGGGCAAGCTCTTCACCTTACCCCCGGCGCAGCTTGAGACGCATTACACTCGGCTCAAGGACTTCAAAGCGCTGATCAGCCAATACGATCCGCAAGGCAAATTCCGGAACGATTTTCTCACCACGAATCTATACACGAGCTGAGGAGCTTCAGCCCTTGCGCCGGTAGAGAATCTGGAACTCATACCCGGCGTTGGCCGGGAAGAGCCCCGCCACATGGCGCAGACGCTCTGCAAGAGCAGGCGCAGCGAGCAGTGGATACTCGCGCTCGCGCAGATCGTGATAGTCGAAATCGACGGCCAGTGACAGCATGTAGATGGCGAGCGCGTCAGAGAAAGACGCCTCGAAAAAACTGTTGCGCGCACGCTCGTCGATAGCCTTGCCGCGGCCATCGCGCGCCACCCCGTCCTGTGACCGGCGGCGCCCCTCCCAGGCATCCTGACTCGTCTCGCCGCGCACCTGGCTTTCGGCCTGTGACCATACCAGCGAAGCAAAGCTCTCCGGCACGCCTGCAGCTTCCACAAAGTTGTGCGCCACATTGATGAAGAACTCGAAGGCCAGCCCAAAGCGGTCTTCCACGAGACGCGTCGAGATAAACACCGCCTCCGTCGTCCCAAAAGCGGCATTGCGATGGCAGACGGCACGATCGCCAAGATCGACGCTGTAAGACGGCGCGATCAGGGTCTCGCCCGTATCTGCAATCGCCAGGGGCACAAAGTAGTAAGCGCGCTGATTCAGCGCGGCAGAGAGCGCAGCAGGCACTGCACCCACGAGGCGTTCGAGATCCGCCTCGGCAATGCGCGTTTCGCCCCACGCCGCGTAATGGATTCCATTCGCGGCTTGAAGCACATCCACCTGCGTGGCCACCTTCTCCGCTTGCCACAGGTCAATTTGTGCAGTGCTGGCCATCAGTACGGCTCTCCAGTTCAGGCTGCGTTTCCCGGCCTCATACAAGGCGGCTTTTTTCTTAGAGAAAGGCCACTCAGGCGTTGCGGCTCCGCTCCAGGGTTAACGGAGAGCCGCACCAGCGATTATTCTAGATGAGAAGGGTCAGGTGGGAAGGATGGCATCCGCGCATACAGCACACCACACAGGAAAGGTTCTAGGCTTTCCGCTCGAGGGCTTCAGTCTCTTCCAGAGCCTGTTGCTCTCTCTTGCCGCAGGCTTCTTCACCTTCTTCGCTACAACCTGTATCGCGATCTTCGCGTTGCTCGGCTGGAATCTGCTGCGCGGACACTCAGTGAACTTTGCCGACACCTACCGCTACGTCGGCCTCCCCGCAGGCCTGCTGGTGTTGGTCGTCGCGCTGCCGTTTTTCCTGGTGCTCTGGGTGCGAGCCAAAGTGCGGAAATAAAAAATAGCCGCCAATTTCTTGGCAGCGATCTTTTTCCTCTCGTTTGTGTACAGTTACATGCCCGCCGGCTTCGGATTTTCAGGATCGAACTTCGCCACCTGAATCTTCTTCGCCAGCCCCAGCTTCGCCAGTAGCCAGATGCCCCAGAAGTTCGGATCGATCTCGTACCAGGTGAGGCCATGGCGCGCCGAAACCGGATGCGCATGATGGTTGTTGTGCCAGCCCTCGCCGCCGGTCAGCAAAGCCACCCACCAGCTGTTGCGTGAGTCGTCGCGGGTCTCGAAGCGGCGACTGCCCCAGAGGTGCGTCGCCGAGTTCACCAGCCACGTCGCATGGAGCCCCAACGTCACGCGCAGAAAGCCGCCCCACAGCACCATGCCAACGGCATTCGCCCATCCGCCGAAGTACCAACCGCCGGCAAACAGCAGAACGCCGGTGATCGAAATCGGCAGCCAGTGATACTTGCTCAGCCACATATGAAAACGATCCCGGCGAAGATCAGGGGCATAGCGTCCCAGCGTCTCAGCCTGCGCGTGCAACGCCTCGCCAAACAGAATCCATCCGGTATGTGCCCAGAAGGTGCCCTCGCGCGGCGTATGCGGATCGCCTTCCTGGTCGCTCAGCTGATGATGGACGCGATGTGTAGCCACCCAGAACATCGGCCCGCCCTCCATCGAGAGCGTTGCGCACACCGTCATTGCATATTCCAGCCACTTGGGCACGAGGTATCCGCGATGCGTCAGCAGGCGGTGATAGCACATCCCGATACCCACGTTGATGGCCAGCACATAGAGCACGGCGGACACCGCCAGACGCTGCCAGCTGAAAAAGAATAGTGCAGCGAGCGCCCCGGCGTGAAACATTGCCATGAATGCCACAGTGAGCCAGTTCAGGCCTTCGGCCTCCGTCGCAGTGCGCCCCATACGCACCTGCTGCCGCGCAGAAACGGTATGAACCGTATGCGTCGAGGCTGCTATCTGCGTGGTTTCTATTGAATCGGTTGAGCCTTCAGTTGGGGTCGTGACGGGGGGGGCGGTTACCACAGATGCCATTCGTTCAAAAATCCTTCGAAAGTGGCGGCGAGCCCACTCTACCGCAATTGTATAGGAGAAAAAGACTGATTCTCCTCGGACTTGGTCCTACTTTTGTTGCAGCGTTCCCGCAGCGGGCAACGACCAGGACATCGTCTGGGAAACTTGGTGGTCATCTCTACGCTGTTACCGCTGGTTGCACCCATCGCATTCCCCTGTAACCCCTCTGGGAGCCTGTGCAGGCTCTTCTGCCTTGACAGATCAATCACGAATGTTATGTTCAACATAGCGGGAGGTCGCTCTACACCCGCGGCATAAGCACTAGAAAAAATGAATAGGGGAAAAATCATATGATGGCATCAGCCAGCTTACTTGCTCTCTTTGCCTTGCAGGTTCCAGAGGGCGGCGCTCCGTGGATGTACTTGCTGCTCGCAAGCTCGGTCTGCGCAGGGGCGATGGTCTTCGCCAGCCGCATGCGCCAGCGCACGAATAATTAACCTATTTCGGGCCCGATAGAATTCCGCAATTTCTTTCAGCTCGAAACGCCAACCTGGTTTCCTTGTGCGGTCCATGCGCAAGTTCTGGCCGTGCGTCCATCCAGCTCACGTGAAAAGGGCCAGCAAGATGGCCTCTTATTCATTCATCGCAGCTAACGCATTCCCACCGCTGACGAAAACCTTCGTGGCTTGGCCGCGGAGCACGCGATAGAGCGCGAACTGGCGCTGCGTCGCTCCGCGCAGCTCAAAGAGCAGCTCGCCGCGGTTATCCGCCATCGCATCGACCGCGTCCACCAGCCGCATGCGCGGCTTGTCGTCCAGGTGCGCTCCGTCCGTCACATTCTTGATCAGCACGACGAGGTTGCCATAGAGATCGGGCTGCGCAACCAGGGTTACAAACTTCTCCTGCGCACCCGTGCCCGCCGTCCGCGCCGAAAGCACGATGGTCGCTCCTGAGCCATAGGCGAGCTCTAAGACGCGGAACTGCTCGTCGACAAGTGGTTCGGGCTGAGGCGGAAGCGTGAGTTGCGTTTTTTGCACGGTTCCATGTGCAGTCCCAGTCGCCTTCTTCACCGGCGGTTTGGCAGGGGCGGGAGGCGGGTTCAGGCCGAGCGCGTTGCGTGCCAGATCTTCGAGCTGAGCCTTGTATTTGGCCTGGTCTTCCGGATTGGCCCAGGAAAAGCTCCAGATGTGCTCGGGCGTGTCCCGCGAGTCAGAGACCGCAACAGCCTGCTGCATGTCCGGAGGAAGGCCCGCCAGCGTCGGCACCTGCGTCGGCGTCATGCCGGGCCCGCTATCGGTCGACTTGCCGCGGACGAGGCGCGGGCGGTTGGGATCGGCGACCTCAGGGAGAGAAGAAACCGTTCCTCCATCCTCATCATTCTTTTTCTGGAGCTTCGGACGGTCGGGATCGGTGCCGCTCGATGCGCCGCCACTGGAAGCGTCGGTTGGGTTCTTGTGCAAAGTGGGCCGGTCGGGGTCAGGTGCGGATCCGGAGCCGCTCCCAGAACTTGCATCGCCCGAACCGCTATCGGCCGGGTGATGCAGCGTCGGCCGGTCAGGGTCGGGCGGAGGACCCTGGCTGCCTGACCCCGACTTCGATCCGGAACTCGAACCGGACCCGCTCGGCTTCTCGTCGGCGTGCGCTTTACGGTGCAGAACCGGCTGATCACTTGCCACGTCCTCGTCGTCCGTCAGAGCGATGGGAGGCGTAACCGTTTTGGGAGTTGGCAACGGCTTCCAGCTTCCGTAGCCTACCCAGGAGCCTTGTTCCATCGCGGCATTCTGGATTACGTAGAGTCCTGTGTTCTTGCCATTCTGCTTGAGCAGGTACTCCACCTCGCCTTCGAGAGCCAACGGCTCGGGATGCGCCATGTAGACGCTGCCATCCTGCAACTGCTGGCCGTCAAAGACGGTTATCGGAATGATGCGGCTCGCCTTCGGATGCTGCTCGTCGCCGGTCCACTCCAGCACCGCGATGGAGCGAAGCTCCTGTGAATCCTTCGATTTTGTCACCTGGCCTGGATACTGCGCCGAAGTGGCCGAGGCGCACGCGCAGAGCACCGCCGTCAGCGCAATCTCTCCGATGCTGAAAACTTTCGTTGCCTGCGATGACACGTGCTGCTCCCCTCGTCAATAATCAATCCTGACGGCAGCATATAAGTCTGCCGTGCTCCGCCCTACATCCCAGTCCTGAGGATAGTCTCAATGGAACTCAACAAGAAAGTCGCCGACTTCACCCTTCAGACCGATGAAGGCCAGACGGTCAGCCTCTCCCACTACGCCGGAAAACCTGTGATCCTCTTCTTTTATCCGCGCGCCGATACGCCCGGCTGCACCATCGAGGCCTGCGGCTTTCGCGATACCTTCCAAAAACTTCAGGCGGCAGGCGCGATCGTATTAGGCATCTCCCGCGATACGGTGAAGGATCAGGCGAAATTCAAGGCCAAATATGACCTGCCGTACACCCTCCTTGCTGATGTAGACGAGAAAGTCTGCAATCAGTTTGGCGTGCTCAAGGAAAAGAACATGTACGGCAAAAAAGTGATGGGGATCGAGCGCACCACCTTCGTCATCGGCCCCGATCAGACGCTGCTGCATATCTTTCCCAAGGTCACCCCGGAGGGCCACGCCGAAGAGGTATTGGCTCTGATTAAGGAATGGAACAAGACACACAAAAAGTAAAACGCACTCGCGCCCTGACTTCCCGTGCCATGACTTCCCGTGTCCCGTCCTTTTCGCGCCCTCTGCGAAAAGGGCGGGAGAGCACAACTGCCGATCCCGCAAAGCGCACGCCCGGTCATCTGTTCTCTCGCACCTTTTTCGAGGACTCACCCGAGCACGTCGCTCCCCGCCTGCTCGGCAAGATCCTCGCCCATCGCACTCGGGCTGGCTGGCTCGCCGGACGCATCGTGGAGGTCGAGGCCTATCTCGGCCCGCACCACGGCACGCCCGATCGCGCGGCGCACTCCCATCGCGGCCCTACGCCACGGAATCAGGTTCTTTTCGGACCGGGCGGGTTCGCCTACGTCTATGCGATCTACGGCCTCTATTTCTGCATGAATATCACTTGCGAGGTCCACGGCCTCGCCGGCTGTATCCTGCTTCGTGCTCTGGAGCCCCTCACGGGCCTCGGCCAGATGGCCAAGAATCGTGGTCTCGACGTAGACGCGAAGCCAAGCCAGCTCACATCCGGTCCGAGCCGTCTCTGCCAGGCGCTGGGACTGACGCGCCCCACGCATAATGGCATTGATCTGCTCGATCCCGCTTCGCCGCTGCAGGTGCGAGACGACGGGTTCGCAGTCGGGAAGGTGATGATTACGCCGCGCATCGGCATCCGCCACGCCGCCGATCTTCCGCTGCGCTTTGCTGTGCCTGAACATGGTTGTGTCTCCGGTCCCAAGACATTGAAGGGCAAATGCATCTTTCTCCGGTAAAATTTCGTCCATCCAATGAAGCCATCTCACAATGGAGAGGAAATCTGTACGTGAAAAAGCCTTCTCTTGCTTCCCCGGCCGCGGCAGCTCTGTTTGCCGCAACTCTCTTTACCTCCATCAGCTTTGCCCAGGCTCCTCCAACGGATGGGCCTCCTCCGCAAGGAGCGGGCCCGAACGCGCCGCGCAACTATCCGAAGCCGACCAACCTGAAGGTTTTGCCCAAGGACCTGACCGGCAAGCAGGTGCACGAGATCATGGAAGGCTGGGCCGGCGCGCTGGGGGTGCACTGCGACAAATGCCACGCGGCCGATCCGAAAAACATCGGCCCCAACGGCCGGCCGCGGCTCAACTTCGCCTCGGATGAGAAAGATGAAAAGAAGATGGCGCGGATCATGTACACCATGACCGAGGTGGACAAGAAGGACTACGTAGCCAAAGTGGCAGACATGGACAAGATGGACGAGCCAGCGCCTCCGCTCACCTGCGGCACCTGCCATCGCGGGCATCTCGATCCGGAGAAGTTCATTCCGCCACCGGAGCATCCGCCGCAAGGCGCACCGGGAGCCATGCCCGGCATGCAGCACTGAGAAGGCAGCGAGTCAGCAGGCCAGCAAGTTGGCGCCCGCTACGCGGACATTAGCAGAATTGGTGAAGGTTAGTTTTGCGGCCGGCGGGTACGGGCCAGCAAGCGCGCGCTGAGTGCCGCGCCGGCTACCGCAAATATCAGAAGGGCAGCTACCAGAAAGCTGAGCGCGCAGAGGACGCCGCCTGCACGGCCCTCCGGCGAGAGCATCCAAGATTTCGTCAAGGCGATGGTCTGCGCATCTACGCCCATCGAGGCCCACTGCTGGCTCATCTGCTGGTTCACCAGCGAATCCCAGAAATCGTCGAAGATTTTGCCGGAATGGAACCAGTAACGCGCGGCATAGAGCATGATCGCTGAGGCCGCCGCGGCCGTCCATCCGCCTAGAATGCCGGTGACCAGGCCGATGCGCGACCCAGCGCCCAGCGTAAGCCACGAAGGACGGCGATTGCGCATGTAGAGGACAACGACCCAGGCCGCCGTCCCGGCCATCACCACCAGCGCAAGAATATTCAAAGGCGATAGAAGCGAGCAGAGAACGCCTGCAGGCAGCGCAAGGGCCAGCGAATAGCGCAGCGCCGGCTTCCATTCGATGCTGTCCGCATCGCGCACCACCTGATTCCAGATCTCAGGCTGGCCTTGTCCGGCACCGTTTTCAGCCGAGTAGACAAGCTGTGGGAGACCGCACGTTGGGCAATAGCAACTCTCTGCCGGCACGGCTTGATGGCAGCGATTGCAGGTGGTCTCCATATCTAGAGCCTATAGCATCCGGCTTGGCCCTGCATGCCAGCTTCAGCCCAGCTTTAGCTTGGCGGCCACGATGGCTTCCGCAGCGGCCACGGCCTCTTCGAGAGTCATGTTGGTGGAGTCGAGCAGGACCGCGTCCAGAGCAGGCTTGAGCGGAGAATCCGCGCGATTGCGGTCGCGTTCGTCGCGCGCGTGGAGTTCACGAATGATCTCTTCACGCCCGGGAGAAGGCTTGTCGCCTGAGGCGCCGGATTCTTGAGGCGTCGCCGCCGGACGGCCGCCTCTGCCCATCTGCTCGAACCGGCGCTGGCCCCGCACTTCGGGAGCCGCATCGAGAAAGATCTTGACGTCGGCCTGCGGAAAAACGACCGTGCCGATGTCCCGGCCTTCCATCACCACGCCGCCCTCCGCACCCAACTGCTGCTGCAGGCGGACCATCCAGGCGCGGATGGCCGGAAAAACGCTTACGCGCGACGCAGCATCCGTGACAGTCGGATTACGGATCAGGCCGGTCACATCCTCGCCATCGAGCAGGACCCGGTTCTCATCCTCACCAGGCTCCAGGCGAATCGCGGTCTCGGCAGCCAGCTTTTCCAATGCGCCACTCACGTCCAAAGGGAGTGCCGCGCGGAGCGCCTTCAGGGCGAAGGCTCGATACATGGCGCCTGTTTCCAGGTTCAGCAGGCCAAAGTGACGGGCCAGGTGGCGCGCGATGGTGCTCTTTCCCGCGCCGGCAGGCCCGTCAATGGCGATGATTGTCTTCCTGCTGAGTTGGTCGGAAGGTCTCCGGTTTTCTTCCCCGCTCATCCGCGCTTCTTCGTTCCTCGTTTGGATGGTGCGGTAAAGCCGTACCGTTTGCTGTTTCCGGCCTTGGCGCTCGCCGTCAAAGCCGGCTTACGGCCATTGGATTTATGCCCGTTTCTGGAAGAACGCGCATCCACCCGAGTTTCCTTCCGTCCAGCTACGCTCGCTTTGCCGGAAGGCTTCCCGTTGCGCTGCGTACGGCTGGTCAGAGAAGGCTTGCCGTTTCGCGAAGCCGAGATGCCATTGCTGGAACGGACAGGGCGCGCAGGTCCATGACCATTGCCATTCGCGTGACTCCCGTTTGCGTGGGCTCCGTTTCTCGATCCATTGGAAGCATGCGATCCGTTGTGCTTGCCGTTGCCGGATCCGGTTCCAGATCCAGTTGCCGTCCAGCGCGAGCCGTTCGAAACGCCGTGCCGTAATCCGTTGTTCGGACGCGCTTCGCGGCTGGGCCGGCGTGCCGGCCGGTTGCTCGATTGCGCTGGCTTGCGGTCACGCGCGTGGGCCGCAGGACGGCTGAAGTGCGGCCGGCCATTGGACGATTTACCATTCGGTGCAAGCTTGCGCTGCACGTGTGGTTCGGATGAATGATTTGCTGCAGGCGCACTCGGAATCGGAGCAGGACTCTGCGGAGGCAGGCTCACATGCCGATGCACAACCGGCTCGGAATGCTCTTCCTCGAAATCGCGTCCGTAGCTGAAGTACGACGATGCAGCCATGGCCGAGCTGGCGTAGCTCGTCGGAACCGTCGTGAACTCCGGCAGGGTTCCGGCGACGTAGAAGTGCGGAGCATGGCCCAGCGAGAGCGTGTGTACCTGGCGTGTAGCCACCAAACCACGCAGCACTTCGCGCACCTTGCTGCGCGCCGTAAGCGGGGCGAGGAAGAGTTCGACCTCTTCCATGCTGGCGGCAATCACTGCCTGCAGATAGATGGAAGCAAGCACGGAGATAGCCGTAACCTGTGAGGTCGATGCACCTTCCGCAATGGCCTTCTGGAAACGGTGCCGCAGCAACTGCCACTGCGCCGCCTGCCCTGGAGCTGCAATAACCGGGATTATCCGCAACTGCTGCCAGAGCTCGGTGATCGCGCGCAGGACTGCAGCTTCGGTGACTTCCTTGCCCAGCGCATGCTTGAGCCGCGGAATCGTCGCATCCCCGGCCTCGAGCAGCTTGTAAGTCTGGATCGCGAGCGGCGAAACCTGACGGGAACCAGTGAGTTGCGGGCTACGCCGCCAGTCGCGGTCGCCACGCAGCGCGTACACATACGGCAGAACCCAGGCGGCAACAACGAAGTCCGGCTGTTCGCCGGGCTGACCCAGCAGATTCAAGCGGACGGCGACGCCTTCGATTTCCAGCCGCACCAGCAGCTCTTCCGCCAGCGCGATCTGCTTGGCATCGGGTGTAGGATTGCGCTGGCCCATGACGGCCTCAACAAACGAGGGCGCAACACCGGCCGAAAATTGACGGCGCGGTAGAAAGAGACACAGCCCCGTCTCTTCAATCCAAGTACGGGCATCCTCCAGGGTGAGGGCCCCATTTCCATTCAGGCGCATCCTTTCGGCGCGCGAAGCTTCCAACTGTTCTGCTGTCAAAGAAAAACCTCACTTCCAGGCTGGCGTTACGGCGTAACCGGTGATAATGCGTCCGTTTGCCTCATGCAAGGCCGACCATCCAAGTCACCCCCAGATTCGGGACCTCGCGTTCGAGACCTCGTGCAGGGGAGCCAATTTCATGGTTTCAGTCGGCTAAAAACTGCATTCCGGGGTATCCCATTCCCGGTCTTGCCTGTAGCGCCCGGCTGCCCCGCTCCTGGGAGCGAAGCGGCCACCTTCCAGGAGTTCTAAACGCGGTGGAAGGCCCGCTGGATCTCTCTCCAAGAATACAGCAAAGCGATTGGACGTCCATGCGGGCAACTGGTTGGATGACTGGTTTTCGCAAGTTCCAACAATAGCCACTCCATGCGCGCAGGGTCAAGCGGCGTATTTACCTTGATCGCCGCATGGCACGCAATGGATGCCGCGATGCGTGAGCGTAACGCGTTAAGGTCCTCATTTAACTCAAGTTCCCTCGTATCCTCGGCAGACTGGTCGATGACTTGACCAAGCATCCGCTCCAGCGCGGCGCCCTCCAAGCCCACCGGCGCAGCCTTTACGGCAAGAGTTTGTGGACCGAACGGCTCCGCCTCGAAACCATTCCGCTCCAACTCGTCGGCAATCCGCGCAAATATAACCATTTGCTCGGCTTTAAGCTCGACAAGCAGTGGCATCAGCAGCCGTTGGCGCTGCACTTTTTCCACTTGCCGGTCGCGCAAAATTTTTTCAAAAAGCACACGCTCGTGGGCCACATGCTGATCGATAATCCACAGGCCATCCGGCCCGGCAGCCAGGATGAACGATTCTCGCAACTGCCCCAAAGGCTTTAAGTCGCGCAAATGATTCAGGTTAGCGTCAGCCTGTTCTGCCTCCACCCCGGCCGTGATCGCTGCCGTGTCCAACTCGGCGGATTCGAGGAGTGCGGCGGCGGTTTGCCCAGGGACCTGCCCTTCAAAGCTGCCCTGGTCCAAACCGTTTCCGTCGAACTGTAGCCGGCTCGGAATCGGGGTGGGTGCGCGCGGCGTAAGCTCGAACGGTTCGGCCTGTCCGGTTTGTATTGCAACGAGGCTGGAGTCCGGTTGGCCTCCAGGAACACCGGGCAGAGGCGACGCCGCGGGGGGCATCAGGGACGGGCTTGCGGTCGGCTGGGCATCGAGCGCAGCCAGAAAGCCGGCAGCCGGTCGGGCCTGGACGAGCGCAGTCCGCAGGCTGTCGCGCACGAAGTCGTGCACCAGCGTCTGCTGGCGGAAGCGCACCTCGGTCTTTGCCGGGTGCACATTGACGTCGACCTCTTCGGGCGGCAGTTCCAGAAAGAGCAGAACGACCGGAAAACTCGTCGGCGGAATCACGTTGCGATAGGCCTCAGTGATCGCGTGCAGCAGGAGCCGGTCGCGAATGAGCCGCTTGTTGATGAAGATGTAGATGGAGTTGCGGTTGAGCTTTTGCAGCTCGGGCTTCGAGTAGAAGCCGGACAGGCGCAACGTTCCCGGGTCGCGCGCGGGCTGATCGGGGTCTCGTTTCCATGGCGGCGGCTCGGGCAGGCCAGCGCGTTCCAGCGGCATCTCGGAGGCAACGGGCAGAAGCTGGCTCAGCGTGTCTTTGCCGAAGATCTGGTAGATGCGCTCGGCCGTGCGCGCAACAGGGGGCGCGGCAACGAGTGTATGTGAGGCCGAGACCAGCTCGAAGTGCTTCTCCGGATGCACCAGCGCATAGTGCGTGACGAGCGCCGTCACATGCGCCAGCTCAGTCGACTCGGCACGCAGAAATTTGCGCCGGGCCGGCGTATTGAAGAAAAGGTCGGAAACAGCGAGCGTGGTTCCGCGGGGCAGCGCAGCATCGTCCACGCGGAGAATCTTGCCGCCGGCAATCTCGATGCGCGTGCCGGCTGCGGATTCCTCACCGGTCGAGGTTTCGAGCGTGACACGCGCAACAGAGGCGATCGACGGCAACGCCTCGCCGCGGAAGCCCAGCGTCGCAATGGAGAGCAGATCGTCGGCGGTGCGCAGCTTTGAGGTGGCATGGCGCTCGAAGGCAAGCAGCGCGTCGTCGCGGTTCATGCCGTGGCCATCATCAGAGACACGGATCAGCTTCCTTCCCCCGGCCTCAACCTCAACACGAATCCGCTTGGCGCCCGCATCGAGTGCGTTCTCAAGCAGTTCCTTCACCACCGAGGCCGGCCGGTCAACGACCTCGCCCGCAGCGATCTGGTTGGCCACCTGGTCGGAAAGAATGCGGATGCGCCCCATAAATTTCAGGGTAACGCAGAGGACGGCAAACTGAGAGGCGGCTCCATCTTCTGCACAAGTCGGGTGTGAAGTGGGAAAAATCCGTCAGCTCTCAGGCGAGCGGACCGGCAAAGGGCCAGAGGCACGACAAGCGCGAAAATCACCCGCATTCGCGTCGCAAGTTTTGCAGCTCAAGGCAAATAGCCCTTGCGGGCCGGTGGAGGAGTAAGATGAGACCGCCCTTTCGACATTCCCACGGAGGTATCGAAAATGCCCGAGAATCATCGGCCTCGTCTTAACCGTCGCAACGTTTTGCAATCTTCGTTAGCCATCGCGGCTGGAACCGCTCTTGGCGGCCGCAGTGCAATCGCAGAGACTGAATCTCCAATCAAGAATGTGAACTTACACTCGAGCCCTTCAACGCTCAAGATTACCGATATGCGCTACGCGGTGATCGTCAAGCCGGGGCCGAGCCCGTGCGCGCTCATCCGCATTGACACCAATCAGGGCGTCTATGGCCTGGGCGAAGTGCGCGACATCGCCGGCCCGCAGTATGCCATGGTGCTCAAAAGCCGACTGCTCGGCGAGAATCCTCTGCGCATCGACTATCTCTTCCAGAAAATCGCGCAGTTCGGCGGCAACGCTCGCCAGGCCGGCGGCGTGTGCGCAGTGGAGATGGCGCTCTGGGATATTGCCGGCAAGGTCTATAACATCCCCGTCTACCAGATGCTCGGCGGCAAATGGCGTGACGAGATTCGTGTTTATGCGGATACCACCGAGTCTGAAGATCCCGCCGAATACGGCCGCCGCGCCAAGGAACGCAAAGAGATGGGACTCACGTGGATGAAGATGGATCTCGGCATCAATGTGCTCGACAACATTCCGGGTGCTGTCATGAAGCCCTCCGGCCTTAGCAACTGGGAGCAACACACGCAGCCGAATCTCTTTATTGCCACTGAAGTCACAGATAAGGGTATCGACCGGCTCTGCGAATATGTTGCTGCCGTGCGCGACAACATCGGTTACGATATGCCGCTCTCCATGGATCACCTGGGCCACATCGGTGTAAAGTCCGTCATCCGCCTGGGCAAAGCCTACGAAAAGTTCAACCTCGAATGGATGGAGGATGTGATTCCCTGGTATTACACCGATCTCCTTAAGGAGATCACGCAGGAGAGTCCCACGCCGACGCTCACCGGCGAAGACATCTACAAAATCGAGGACTTCGAAAAACTATGCCGCGAACATGCCGTCGACAAGATTCATCCCGACCTCGCCACGTCCGGCGGCATTCTGCAAACGCACCGCATCGGCGATATGGCCTTTAGCTATGGCGTGCCAATGGCGATGCATTTTGCGGGCACACCGGTGAGCTGCATGGCGAACGTGCATTGCGCCGCCGCTACGCGCAACTTTCTTGCGTTGGAAAATCACTCGCTCGATGTGCCGTGGTGGCAGGATCTCGTCACCGGCATCGAGAAGCCCATCATCAACAAGGGCTACATCAAAGTGCCGGATGCGCCCGGTCTGGGCGTAGCGCTGAATGACGATGAGCTGAAGAAGCATGTGAAGCCCGGCACCGAATACTTCGCCCCCACGCCGATGTGGGACGAAGCGCAATCGTGGGACGATGCCCTCTTCAGTTGAACGCAGCCAGACTGGGACGGGCGATGCGCCGAGAATCTCTCTCAGCCTCGCCCACGTCCGCCTCGCGGCGGACCACCGCGATTGTCGCCTCCCGGTCTTCCCTTGAAGCCTGATTTGAAGCCCGATTTGAAGCCGGGCCGGTTGCCGCCTGGCTTCGAGAACCGGCCTGGCGCAAAGCCGCGCGGCGTGCCTGCTCCATCCCGATCACCTTCTCGTGTGTTCGGCGCGCGGCGCTCGCCGGATGCAGGCCCGAATGAGCCACGAAAAGTGCGCTCGGAGTCTCCGCGGCCTCGCGGCCCTCTGTCGCCGCGATTGCCTCTCTGCTCTGAATCACGCTTCCAACCTTCGCTGCGCCTCTGACCCTGACTGTCGCCACGAGGCGGCCTGTCACCAAATTCAGAGCGGCGGCTTCCGAAATTCCCCTGACCGAAATTCCCGTGACGCGGCTTGTCCCCGTCGCGATGCGGACGATCTTCAAAACGCGGTCCTCGGCCAGAGCCAAACTCCGGTCTGCCACGAAAGGAGCGCTGCTGCTCGCCGCTTCGGGCGCCGGGCCGCTCCTCGCGCGGTTTCCAACCAGACGAACCACGACTACTCTGATCGCGGCCAGGTTGATTGCGATTGGTCTGGTTGCGATTAGCCCAATCGCGATTCCCTTGATTTCGATTCGCCTCTCCGCGATTCAGTTGATCGCGAAACGGCCTTCCACCCTCGCCCTGCCGTGAAAGCGGCTTCTTTCCAAACTGGCCCGGTCGAGGTTCGCCAAACTTGGGCTGGCCTGAGTCACGCTGGCTGAAGTCACGTTGACCAAACTTGCGCGGACCGAACTCGCGTTGCCGAAACTCGCCGCCTGCGCGCTCCTGGAACCTGTCACCGCCGCGTCTGTCCTGCTCCCTCTCACGAGTTCGCTCAACGCGCTGGCCCGCCTCTCGCGGAAACATCTTGCCTGGCTTTGAACGGTTCGCCGCGCCGCTGCGCGAACGAACATCCGTTCGCGGAGGCCGAGGCTTCCATTTGCCTTCTGCTGCGAGACGCAGCTTCGAAATCTCCTCGGGCGTCAGCTCGCGCAGTTTACCTGGTTCGAGATCGAGCACGAGCGGACCATAGCCCACGCGACGAATCTTTTCGACGAAGTGTCCAATGCTCTGAAACATCTTACGCAGTTCGCGATTGCGGCCCTCGGTGAGCACCACCTCATACCAGGGATTGTCACCTTGACGAACCTGCCGAATCTGCGCAGGCGCTGTGTGCACCTTGCCAGAACCCGGACCTTCGCGCTCAATCGCCACGCCCGAGCGCAGCTGCTCCAGTTCATCCTCGGTGGGCCGTCCCGCCACTTTCACCAGATACGTCTTCTCGATACCGGAAGCGGCCCGGGTCAACTGGTTCGCGAGCGAGCCGTCATTCGTGACCAGAAGCAAGCCCTCGCTGTCGTAGTCCAACCGGCCGACGGGATAAAGACGCTCGCTGATCTTTGAGAAGAACTGCATCACGGTCGGCCGGCCCTCGGGATCGCTCACGGTGGTCACGAAGCCTTTGGGTTTATTGAGCACAAAATAGCGATGCCGCTCGGCGCCGGTGATCATCTTGCCATCGACGCGGATGTGGTCGTGCGCCGCATCGGCCTTCGCCCCCAGCTGCGTAACCACTTGGCCGTTCACCATCACGCGCCCGGTCTGAATCATCTCCTCTGCGTGACGGCGGCTCGCAATACCCGCCTGCGAGAGAATCTTCTGCAAGCGTTCGAGCTTGGCTGGCGGACGAGGCCCCGCAGCCAGGCTGGCGTCTGCCTCGATTGCTTCATCCGCCTCATCAAGGTCGACATGAGCGGCAGGACCCGTCTTATCTTCCGCATCTGGGGTCGGCTCCGCTCCAGACGGATGTTCGGAGCGAGCTTCGAGCGTTCCTTCAATCGCATCATCCGCGGTATCGGCGCGGTAGGCCGCCATCTCGGGCTCCAACTCCGAATCCTGCAGATCGCCCAGATAGGCATGCCCTTCGCCATCGCTCACGTCGCCGATGGGGTCCACTACCGGCTCGCGGATGGGGAGCGCGCTGTCTTCCAGTTCTTTTGTTGCGCGCTTGATCTTCGGCTTCGTTGTACGTTTTTTCGCAGCGCTCGATTCAGACTTTGCGCTCGCAGATTTTGCCTCCGCGCTTACGGACATCGCTTTGGCCGCCGACGACTTGGCCGTCGAAGACTTGGCCTTCGCCTTCAACGGCTTGACTGCGGGCTCCACATCTTCGCCCTGCACCCGTGACTTGCGAGTCTTTGATGCAGACTTTGGCGCAGACTTCGGCTCCAACTTCCGCTCAGGGGCAGCTTTGGGTGCAGCCGCCTTGCGCTTGCGAGCGCCGGTCTCTTCAGATTTCTTTGCCATGGGGAGGGCCTCGCTTACGATTCAGCTTCTGACGTAGATGCCGGCTCTGCGCTTTCGGTCTTCACCGCCACTTCCGCGGCCTGTGCAGGCTCTGCATCTGCGGGCTCGTGCAACTCAGCATCCAACTCGGCATCCAGGTCAGCCTCGATCGCCTCGGCTGTCTCTTCGGCCGGCACCGGTTCAGGCTCGCCAATTTCCGTAGCGGCCTCTGTCGGTTCTTCGAGCTCGCTGGCCGCCATCTTCTCGAACTCCTCCATCGAGGGCAGCTCCGCAAGATCCTTGAGCCCGAAGCGCAGCAGGAATTCTTTCGTGGTCTTGTAGAGAATGGGCCGGCCGATCACCTGCTTGCGGCCCGCGGTGGCAATCAGCTTACGCGCGAGCAGGGAGCCGAAGACGCCCGATGAGTCCACGCCGCGAATCTCGTTCACCTCGGGCGCCGTAACCGGCTGCTTGTAGGCGATCACAGCCAGAGTTTCGAGCGCGGGCAGCGAAAGCTTGAGCGGCGGCTTGAGGCTCTTTACAAAAGAGCGCACGGCATCATGGCACTCCGGTTTGGTGGCCATGCGATAGCCGCCGGCAATCTCGCGGATTTCGACTCCCCGGCTGTCCGACGCATACTCCGCGGTGAGTTCGTCAAGAATCTGCCGCAGGATCGCCTTGACTTCGCGCTCGCGATTCTTGGCGAGCCGCTTGGCCTCTGCTTCATCCACTGTCCCATCGGAGGCAGCCGCCTCGGGATCGGGTGGAACCTCCGGGCTGTCGCCGTCCGCATTTTCGAGCACTGGAATCTCGATGGGAATCTCCATCGGCCCCTCGGCCTCGCGGTACTCTCCGGAAGATCCTTCAGACGATGGTTCGCCTGCCTGCGCCAGAACGGCCGTTTCAATCTCGGATTCAGCAGGGCTTGTCTCTTCAGCCAGAAACGGCAGAGGCGCAGTATGGTTTGCACCAGCGCTGGTTTCGGTTTCGATCGGCAGGGTGCGCGTCCTCTCCTGCTCGGCTTTCCACTCCAGTGCGTCGGCCGCAAAAATCGTGGCGAGCTGAGCCAGGGTCACCGGCTCCTCGGCGGCATAAATCACAGCTTCCAGTTTTGCTTTCAGACTCATCTTTTTTCGAAGGCCCTGGGCTTTGAGGGCACCTCATGTATGGTACTGGATGCGGGGCTGGCGTGCGTGACAGCCGGGAAAACCAAAGCCAGGCCCCTACCCCCTAAAATGAAGAAACCGGGCCGCACTGGATCGAAGAGCCGGGTCTCACCTTCCAAAATTGTCGAGGCATCCGAACATGGCAGCACCTGCATTCACCGAAAAACAACAAGAACGCGCAATCAAGCTGACGCCGCATGAGAAGAAGCTGGATCAATTGGCCGAGGTAGCGGTCAAGGTCGGGCTGGGGTTAAAGGCCGGTCAGGAACTGGTGATGACTGCCTCTCTCGATGCCGTGCCGCTGGCGCGGCGCATTACCGAGCAGGCCTACCGAGCCGGCGCCGCACTGGTAACCACGCTCTTTACGGACGATGAAGCCACGCTGATGCGCTACCGTTTTGCGCCGGACGAGAGCTTCGATCGCGCGCCCAAATGGCTCTATGACGGCATGGGAACGGCCTTCCGGAGCGGTTCGGCCCGCCTGGCCATTACAGGCGCAAATCCGGCCCTGCTGTCCAAGGAAGATCCGGCCAAGGTAGGACGTGCCAACCGGGCAGTCTCCGCGGCTTATCAGCCGGCCCTGGAACTCATCGTGCGCCACGCGATCAACTGGACCATCGTGGCCAGCGCTACGCCGGCATGGGCTGCAGCCGTCTTTCCCAACGATCCGCCAGAGCAGGCTCTCGCCCGTCTGTGGGAGGCAATCTTTGAGACGACACGCATTAACCAGGAGGATCCGGTGAGCGCCTGGAAGGAGCACGACGCCAATCTGCAGCGGCGCGCCGCCTTCCTCAATGAGAAGCGCTATGCGGCGCTGCACTACCGCGGACCAGGGACCGACTTCCGGCTCGGCTTGGCCGACGATCACCTCTGGCTCGGCGGCGGCACAACCGCCGGTAACGGGCTCTATTGCATTCCGAATATGCCGACGGAAGAGGTATTCACCACTCCACACAAGGATCGCGCCGACGGAACCGTTACCGCGACCAAGCCGCTCTCATATCAAGGAACGATGATCGAAGGCATTCAGGTACGGTTCGAAGGCGGACGCATCGTGGAAGCGCACGCGACGAAAGGCGAGGAAGTGCTGAAAAATCTCATCGGAACGGATGAGGGTGCGCGGCGCCTCGGCGAAGTGGCGCTGGTGCCGCACTCCTCGCCAATCGCCAGCAGCGGCATGATCTTTTTGAACACGCTCTTCGACGAGAACGCTGCTTCGCATATCGCACTGGGCCGCGCGTATACCTCCTGCCTGCGGGAGGGCGACAAACTCACGCCTGAGCAGCTTGCCGCCAAAGGCTCGAACGACAGCCTGATCCACGTCGACTGGATGATCGGCTCGAACAAGCTCGATATCGATGGAATCACCGCTTCCGGCGCAGCCGAGCCGCTGATGCGCCAGGGCGAGTGGGCATAGAAAAAGGGCGTCCGGCAATGTCGGACGCCCCCAGATCATGCCTCGCACGTTAGCTGGTGAACTGCCGGAAGAGCCAGAAGAGGCATCCGGAGAGCAGCGCGGCAGCCGGCAACGTAAAGACCCACGCCGCTGCGATGTTGCGGATCGTGGAAAACTGCAGGCCGCTTTTGTTAGCCGCCATCGTTCCGGCCACGCCGGAGCTCAGCACGTGGGTTGTTGACACCGGCAGTCCGAAGTTATCGGCCGCAAAGATCGTGGCCATCGCGACCAGCTCGGCGCAAGCGCCCTGCGCATAGGTCAGGTGCTCCTTGCCGATCTTCTCGCCTACGGTGACGACGATCCGCTTCCAGCCCACCATCGTGCCCAGTCCCAGCGCGAGAGCCACAGCTACCTTCACCCACGAGGGAATGAACTTGGTCGCTTTGTCGACCTTGGACTTGTAGTTATCGAGCGCAGCCTGCTCATCTTTGCTGAAGGTCACGGCTTTGGTCTTTGCCATCACCCGCAGCGCTTCGCTGGTGACATACATGTCATTGCGGACGTTCGTCTGCTGGCTGGCTGGAACGCGCCGGTAATCGCCGTACGCCCGTACATCGCCTTCGAGATCGCGAATATTCTCGCGCAGAGCGGTCATCGTGTCCGGCTGCAGCTTCTTGGTGCGCAGATAGTCGGTCAGCTCCGAGCGGGGATCGCCGGCAAGCAGAGCGCTTCTATCCACGTGCGCGTCGACGATGGAAACGGCTCTCTCGGATGCGGCGATAAAGTCCTGCATGTCATGCGCGGTGACGGCATGATTGAGCGCATACGCGGTCGGCACCGTGCCGATGAGGATCAACATAATAAGGCCCATGCCCTTCTGGCCGTCATTGGAACCGTGGAAGAAGCTGACGCCCGTGCAGGTAAGCACCAGCAGCAGCCGGATGGGCCACGGTGGAGGCGTGTTGTCTTTGGGCGCCTGATAGAGCTCCGGATACTTGATCGTCATCTTCGCGAGCGCGAACAGAATCGCCGCGCAGCCGAAGCCGACGAGTGGAGAAACCAGCAGCACCTGGAACACCTTGGTAGCCTGTGCCCAATCGACGCCCGACGTGCCGCTGCCGGAGTTGATGAGCTGGTTGGCCAGGCCTACGCCGATGATGGAACCGGTCATGGTGTGCGTACTCGAAGCCGGCAGACCCAGATACCAGGTTCCCAGGTTCCACAGAATCGCCGCGATCAGCAACGCAAAGACCATGGCGAACCCAGCGCCCGAACTCACCTTCAGGATCAGCTCCACCGGAAGCAAGGTGATGATGGTGAAGGCCACCGTGCCGGCCGACGTAAGCACGCCGGCGAGATTGCACAGTCCTGACCAGACCACCGCCATATTCGGTTCGAGCGAATGCGTATAGATCACCGTCGCCACAGCGTTGGCCGTGTCGTGGAACCCGTTCACAAACTCGAAGCTGAGCGCGATCAGAAGCGCGACGCCGAGCAATACGTAGGGCCAGACGCTGACGATGGTGATGTTGCCGAGATCGCCTGCGATATGAAAGCCGACATAGACGAGACCACCAACCAGCGCTGCCAGCACAATGACCGTGCTGATCCAGGCGGGCGATTTCTTCATCTTGCGGTCGAGAAGCGACGCGTCTGAAGGGACCCTTTCAACTGTTGTTGCCAGATCCGCCATGGGAGGCTCCAAAGGGAAGATTCCGTCCGGCGATGGGGGACAAGAATGCCGAGACCCTGCCAGTGATATAGGAGCCAGATGAAAGGAAAATGAATTGTTGAGAGAAAGGCGGTTAGGCAGCCACAGACGGCGCGGCCCAGAGCACAGCCTCTTCATAGCACTGCATAAGCTGCCGTGCGTTCAGCCGTTGAGCCGCTGCGATCTGATCGCAGGACTCCCAGTCGCCGCGCTCGTGATACTCCAGCCAGCTGAGCAGGCTGCGTTCGGCATTCGCGGTCCCGGTCAGGGCCTCGCAGACCTGGCCGCGCAGAGGCAGATTGGGCACGATCTCTTCCATGGGTACGCCCAGCATGGCGGGCAGCAGGCTCATCATGCCGAGCAGATACTGTTCGGAAGGATCCTGCGTGCCTTTGGCCGCAGCCAGTTCGCAGAAACGCGCGCGGACAAGCGCCATCTGCAGAATCTCTGCTGGCTGGTCGGTGTTCATTTCGCTGACCACGGCGACGGACATGATGCGGCGGAAGGTTGATTCGCCCAGAATCATGATGGCCGTCTCGATCGACCGCACCTCTTGGTAGAGCGCGTACATCGGCGAGTTCACCAGCCTCAGCAGCCGATACGTAAGCGATGTATCGCGGCGGACCAGCTGACTGACCTTGCGTATATCAATCGGATCGCGATACAGCTCGCGAACGATCTCGAAGTGGAACATCCGGTTGGCCGGCACCTTCCGCTCCTTCAAGATGACCGGCTGGCACAGATAATTGCCCTGGAAAAGCGCAAATCCGTTCGCACAGGCTTGCCGGTAATCGTCCTGCGTCTCAACTTTCTGAGCCACGAAGAGGACTGATTTGGAGGCCTTCTGTTGCAGCTGGCGTCTTTCGGCTGCGCCCACGCGGCGGAAGTCGACCCGGATATAGTCAGCTACTTCGAGCAGCGGGTGGGACACGGATTGCGCATCCAGATCGTCCAGCGAGAGCCGGAAACCACGAGCCTTCAAAGCCCGGCAGGCATCCACCACCTTCGGTTGAGACTCCACGCCGGCGGGAACGCCAAGAATCGTCTGCTCCGGCGCAAGCACCAGCACCAGGTTTTCGGTAAGCGCCTCAGCGGTACAGCTGATAAAGGCAGGCAAGCCATTGGTCAGCCGATCGAGCCCGAAGATCACCTCGTTATCGATCATCGTCTCGACGGCGGTCTCGGCGTCGCGGCGGAAGATCGTCTCGGGAGCATTCCGGAAGATCAGATCGTACCCATGCACGCGGCCTTTCAGGTCGAGGATCGGTTGACGCGCCATGTACCGCATCTCGCCGGTTGGTTCTGGTTGTGCACTCCTGATCTCGATGACCTGTCCCTGTCGCGCCATGCGGTTTTCTCCCCTGCAGCGGTCTTCGAGTTATGAAGTGAAGCCTCTGCGGCTCTCTCTTCTGGACAGGCACATGCCGGCATCCAAAAGCCGCAAGAACTCGAAAACTAGCCTAAGGAGATTTATCGGCCAATCGTGATGCACTCTTCAATCACGAGACCTGTGGATCAGGGTGGCACCTCTGTGGGATTGTGCCGAAAATGGCCAACGAAGAGTATCGGAAGACTACTTTATTCTCCTGCCTTGGCATGCTCTGCAAACCAGAGAGCCAGCTGATCTTCCTTGATCTCACCGGCCGCAAGGCTCAGAAATGTCAGGTATGCATCTTCCTGAGTTGCAGTCACGGGAAAATCGTTGAACTCAAGAAAGACGAAGGCCACCTGCATGGCAGTCCGTTTATTTCCATCGACAAACGGGTGATTGCGGGCGATGCCGAACGCATATGAGGCCGCAAGATCAGCCATGGTGACAGCAGTTTCTGCGTATGCGAACAGGTTCTGTGGTCGAGCCAGAGCCGACTCCAGCAGCCCCCTATCCCGCACACCGTCGGAGCCCCCGAAGAGGGCAATCTGCTGAGAATGAAAGGCGAGCGCCTCAATCTTACGAATCCAAACAGGTTCTTTCACTGGTGACCTGTCTCGCGGTTTCACAGTTGCCGTTTCTCGAAGCCGCGGTTGCAAAGTGGCATTTTCCTCAAGAAAATGCCACCCTCCGCGGATCCGGTAAGGGGTGCGCAAACTGTGGAACCGCTCTAGCTACTCTGCCAATTTTTTGAATGCGTCACGATAACGGCGGACGACGCGCTCAGCGACCTCCATCTTGGCGCCAAACTCTTCGTCGTAGGGGCTTATCTGCAATCCCGCAAGATTTTCCTGGAGGTAGACCGTATCGCCCTTTTGCACATTGAGCCGGCTGAGGATCTCCTTTGGCAGAATGATGCCCGCCGAGTTGCCGATCGCGATGACCTTGGTTGTGGTGGCCATGGTGAGGACTCCTCTGAACCGGCTTCATTATAACGCAAGTTATAACTTAAGCCGGTCAACGTCGCTCAGCGCCAGTCGTCGCGGGCATTGGCCAGGCCCTGGTTCATGGCCGCCTCAAAACCGGAGTGCTTCTTGATGAAGATCTCGCTGAAATGCAGATCCTGCCGCAGCAGAATGGCCTGCAGGCGTACCATCTCCAGCAGCGCGAGGAACATGGCGATAAGCGCGCGCTCTGACCGTGTGTGGCTGAGCAGCTTGCGCAACGCAATCGGCTTGTCTTCCATGGTGAGCCGGCGCGAGAGAAACTGGATCATCTGCCCGACGGTGACCGAGTCCTCTTCCACATTCAGCATCGGGCGGTTGCGGGCGCGTTCGAGTATCTCGCGGAAGATGCGGACAAGATCCACCGTATCGGCGGCGATCTCGGGCTCAGCCGCGGCATCGTCGCGAAACTCGCGCATGCCAGGATTGGTCCACGAGGCAGCTTCGAGCATCTGTTTCTGCTGCAGCATCTGCGCTGCGTTTTTGAAGCGCTCATGCTCGAGCAAGCGCTCGACCAGTTCGCGGCGCGGATCTTCCGCGGCATCATCCGGACCCGAGGGCGTGCGCGGCAGCAGCATCTTGCTCTTGATGTGGATCAGCAGTGAGGCCGTATAGATGAACTCGCCTGCGACGTCCACGTCCGTGGCCTTCAACTGCGCCACATAGGCAAGAAACTGCGCCGTGATCTTGGCGATCGGGATGTCGTAGATATCAATGTCCTGCTTGCGGATCAGGTCAAGCAGCAGGTCGAGCGGCCCCTCATAGACCTTGCCGACCATCACCGAAAACGGCGATTGTTCTTCCGCCTCGCTGCGCGCCTTCACGGCTGCGGCCACTCTGTCGGCAGTCTTTTGCTCCGCTTTCGATTGAGGCGCAGCGGGTGAAGGCGCAACCGCGGGCGCAACTTCCGGTGTGGGCGCTTCTTCAGCAAGCGCCTCCACCGCTTCGATCTCTTCGATACGATCAGGTGAGGGATCGCGTTCCGCGGTCTTCTCGACCTCAGCCGGTGTGTTTTCGGGATGGGGGGGATGATCGGTCAATGGTATTTCTTCCAAATTTGCTGTTGACGGTTTTCCAGTTTCCTAATGTCCTTAGCCTAAACTCAGCCGCAATACTACGATTGTCATCCTGAGCGGAGTTTGCCGCGTCCTTTGCGGCAAACAGAGTCGAAGGATCTGCGGCCGTTTTTCGGCAGTATGGATTCACTCCACGAATATCCTGCATCGCCCCTCCGGGGCTCGAATTCTCTCCTGATCATTTTCCCAGGGCGGCGCTTGCACCCCACGAACGAAGAACCTATTCGTGGGGACCCCGCTTCGCTTGCCCTGGGCTATTCTCGGCTCGTTCCCTCCGGGACGAACGGCCGTCATGCAATCGCCCGCTTTGTCTATTCGCCGATCAACGTCATCTGCATGGCGGCGTGAACCTCTTTCATCGTATGCGCCGCACGCTGTTCTGCGCGTCTGGAGCCCTCTTTCAAAATCTCGATGGCCTGCGCTTTGCTGAAGCTGGCCCGGCGCTGCTGAATAGGCGCGAGAATCTGCACCAGTGCATCGGCCGCCCAGCCCTTGCATTCAATACAGCCGATCCCGGCCGAGCGACAGCCCTCGTAGACCTTAGCCATGGTTTCCGACGTTGAAAACACCTTATGCAGATCGCCGACCGGGCACTTGTCCGGATCGCCGGGATCTGTCCGCCGGATGCGCGCCGGATCAGTGACCATCGTCTTGAGCTTCTTGCGCACCTCAGGCTCGGGATCCGTAATCAGGATCGTGTTGCCGTAGCTCTTCGACATCTTGCGGCCGTCGGTGCCGGGGAGTTTGGGCGAAGGCGTAAGCAGAACCTGTGGCTCGGGCAGCACTGGACGCATCGCGAATCCTGGATCAGGTGGCTCGCCTCCCGCGACACCCTCCATTCTTCTCATCGGTCCAAATCTGGGGGCATAGAACTGGTTGAATCTCCGCGCCACTTCCCGCGTGAGTTCGACGTGCGCCACCTGGTCCTGGCCGACGGGAACAAACTGCGGCTGATAGAGCAGAATGTCTGCTGCCTGCAACAATGGGTATCCGAGAAAACCGTAGGTGCTCAGATCTTTTCCGGTCAGATTCTCCTGCTGCTCTTTATAAGTGGGCACACGTTCGAGCCAGCCAAGTGGTGTGACCATGGAAAGAATCAAGAACAGTTGAGAGTGTTGCGGAACCTGGCTTTGCAGAAACAACACGGATTTTTCAGGATCGAGACCTGCACCGAGATAATCCAGCATCACCTCGACCGTGTTCGGCGCTACCTGCGAAGTGTCTGCGTAGTCCGTCGTCAGCGCGTGCCAGTCGGCGATGAAGAAGTAGCACTCGTACCTAGCAATCTCGTCGTTTTGCAGTTTGACCCAGTTGTGCAGCGCCCCCATGTAGTTGCCCAGGTGGAGCTTGCCGGTGGGGCGCATGCCGCTCAGAACGCGCGGTCGAGCGGTGGAGTTTGCGGTATCAGGCATTCTGCGTATGGAGTCCGGTTCAGCGCCAAAAGGGAGCGCCGACTTTCTAAAAACTCGCCGAAAAGGCTCTTTCCATTGTAAAGGGAAGCTGGCGCCGCTCCTGGAGTCAACGGATCAACGGCCGAAGCTCAAAAACGGCGAAAAAAGAAGCGTCAACGAGGGTTCCAACAGCAGCCGCAAAATGAAGCCGCCCACGAAGATCATAAATAGATAGCTCACCCAGATCGGGATACGGTCATAGCTTTGCACGGCGTTGTAAGGCAGCAGGTTGCGCAGCACGCGGCTGCCATCCAGCGGAGGGATGGGCAGCAGGTTGAAGTAGAACAGCGACATGTTGATGAGGATGGCCAGTGTGCATAGCAGCGCAACGGGGTGCGCAAACGGCAGAGCCGCCGGCCGGAACGCCGCGATCACCGACGCTTGCACGATCTCGCGTCCGTTGGGCACGACCACAATCATGCCGGCAAGAATCGCAAAGGCGATGGCGACGAGGATGAGATTCGAAATCGGGCCGGCGAGTGTGGTCAGGTTGTCATCGCGTGTGATCTTGGCGAAGTTGCGTGTGATCACCGGCGTGGGTTTGGCCCAGCCGATGAGAAACCCGCTGAAGAAGCTGAACCCAATAAGGGGACCGAAGATCACAAGCGCAGGAAACAGAAGCGTGCCAATGGGATCGACGTGCACCACGGGATTGAGTGTGACGCGGCCCTGTAGGCGCGCCGTCTGATCGCCGAGGCGCGAGGCCATCCAGGCGTGGGCGCACTCATGAAAGCTGAGCGAAAAAAGCAGCAGGACGAACTCAAAGACGGCAATGAGGAAGGCGCTGGACGACAAACGAACGCTCCAAATCCGGGGAAAGCCAAAACTTCGAAGAATCAAAGATTCTAAATCAGCAGATCAATGACTCAGAGTAGCATGATCGCGGCTCGAGCCTCAGGGCGCGATTCTCAGGTCCTGTCCAGTGGGAACATGCCGATCGATTCACCATCAGCCACGTGCTGGCCGGCAAGCACAATGGCGTGGCTGGCGATATGCGCGCCTGCGCCGATCTTGGTGTGTGTGAGCGTGACCTTCTCATAGCTCGATGCGTTGTGCGAGTGAGAGAAGATGCGCGAATAAGAGCCGATGACGGCGTGGTCGCCGATGGTGATGCCGCCGCGATCGTTTAACAGAGCGCGCTGGCGGATGGTGACGCCATCACCGATCGAGAGATTGTAGCCATAGGTGAGATCGACGCCGTGATAGATCTTCACGCCCGTACCCATATGCGCGAAGATGTGCCGGCCCAGCATGCATCGGAAGCGCAGGCCCAGCCAGTGATTCAGTCCAACGGGCGAACGGTCGAACATCTGCCAGAACCAGAGCAGCGGCTTGAGCTCGCTCAGCCGTTTACGATCCGCATCAGCAAAGTGCTCGGCCTCAATGGTCACATTTTCAGGATCGAGCGAAAGGCTCACAACGTTGCCCGGCAGCTCCGAGGTCAGCGTCAGGTTCAGCTTGCCGCCATGAGGACGGCCCAGATAGAGCTGATACAGCTGGTCGCGCACCACTTCCGCGCGCCGCGCAGGTGAGCTGTGCCGGGTGAACTCCTCATCGAGAAAAGCAATCCAGCGGCGATAGACCTCTTCCGCTTCAGGCGCCGGATGCGGAATGTTCGGATTCGTGTTTGCCATACCGATTGGACGATAAACCAAAGAGGCGGGATGCGGCGAGAGCGAGTCCGCTCCCGCACTCTGATCTGCAAGCGGCAGAACGAGCTGCTTGTTCCCCCACCCTTTCGCGAAGGGCGCGAAAGGATGGGCACGGAATGCGATCTCTCGTTCAGCGGCCGGTTCGCTTCGCCGCGCGCCGTGCCGCAATCGCGTGCATCTCCTTGCCGATGCTCGACTGGTTGATGGCAATCTGCATCGCCAGGTAAATCAGGTTACTGGTGCCCCAGTAGAGCGCCAATCCCGATGCATAGTGCCACAACATGAAACCGAAGAAGATGGGCATCATGAACGCCATCATCCGCCGCTGCGCAGGGTCCATGCCGGGCGATGGAGTGATGTACTGTGTCAGGAACATACTCAAGATGATCAGAATCGGCAGAATGTGCGTCGGATCGGGCTGAGAAAGATCAGGCAGCCAGAGCCAGTGCGCCTGGCGCAGTTCCACGGCGTTCTGAAGCACCCGGTAGTACGCGAAGAACAGCGGCATCTGCAGCAGCATGGGCAAACAGCCGCCGTACATGTTCACGCCCTCCGCCTTCATCAGCGCCATCTGCTCCTGCTGCATCTCCGCCCGCTTGGGGTCGTTCATCTTCAGGTTGGCGTAGCGCTTCTTGATCGCGTCCATCTTGGGCTGGATGCGCATCATCTTGAGCGATGACTTGGTCATCATGATGCGCGTGGGCAACAGCGCCACCGTAAAGATGAGCGTGAAGATCAGGATCGACCAGCCCCAGTTCCCCACTCCGTGCTCGACTATAAAGCGCAAAATCAAATAAAGCGGCTTGGCGATAACGGTCCACCAGCCGAACTGGATGAGCGATTCGAGCGAAGGTCCATCGAGTTTGCCGTCCGCGCCGATCGAATGGACAGAGGCCAGCACATCCGTTGCCTTGGGACCGGCAAAGAGCCTCATACGATCGACGCCGCTGGCATTGCCAACAGCTATTCCCAGCACATCGGCGGGCGTCTTTTTGCTGGCCGGATCGCTGGGATTGCTGGGCAGATCGATCGAGTTATGCAGCGTAACAACCGTCGCGTCTTCGGGCGTATCCGGGAGAAAAGCCGCCGCGAAGTAAAGATCGCTGACGGATGCGTACTGATACGGCGCGTTCAGCGTGGCATTTCCGCTCACCTTGGACGCGGATTGCGAATCCTTTTTGTCGTCGATCGACCATGCGAAGTAGGAGGGCGTGCGCGTCTGCGTGCGCAGCATGGAGGATTGTTCGAACTCTTCCATGTCGCCGAGGCCGGCAGGCCACTCCACAAGTGCACGGACCGGCACGCCATTCCGCTTAACCGAGCTCTCAATCGAGATTACGTAGCTCGTATCGAAGTGGAGCGTCTTTACGGCGTCGAGTCCGTTCGCTGCATAGCGGAAAGTCAGAGTGGTCGGCGCAAGCAAAAGGCCCGTCGAAGAGGGCTGCGCGCCTTGAGCTGTGACCTGATAGAGCGCCTGATTCAGTTGCTCAGTCGTTCCCTGCTCATAGGTAAACAGCGAGAGCGGATATCCGAAGCGCTCTGACGCCTGGGGCTGCACCAGGTCCAGAGGCTTGCCCGAATCGTCGAAGTACTTCTTCAGAATCCAGTGCCTCACCTGCGCGCCGCGGTTCGTGAAGACGATCTTGTACAGCTCATTTTCAACCGTCGTCGTGGTCTCCATGGGAGCGCTGATGGAGGGCGTCGTCGCGGGCTGAGATGTTCCTGATGCTGCAGCAGCCTGTGAAGGCGCCGGCGCAGACTGCGCTGAGGGCGTGCTTTGCGACTGAGTCTGTGTGGCCTGCTGCGCCGGTTGCGGTGGCTTGCTGAAGAAGTACTGATAACCGAAAAAGATGGCAACAGCCAGCAGCATGAATGCCATCGTCGACCGCATGTCGCCGCCGCTGCCACCGCCGCCGGGCCCCTGCGATTGAAGATTAGGATTTTGAATTTCGGGCAAAGGAAACTTCCTGTCGTTTTGAAAAGACTCCGCCTGTGCGGGGTGCTCTTTCTATGGTAAAGGTTCGTGGGGAAAAGGTGTTCGGTTAGAAGGCTCCGCTACACGCCTTCCGGAGCCGTTCGGTACCGGATCGAGGCCGCCATGGGCAAACGGATGGCAGCGCAGCAGCCTCCAGGCTGCAAGCGCGCTACCGCGCAGCGAACCGTGTGTGGCGATGGCGATCTGCGCATACTCCGAGCATGTAGGCACATATTTGCAACCGCCTGTACCCAGAACATGGAGAGACGGAGAAAGCCAGCGCCGGTAAAACGCGAGAACCGCGAGCAGAAAACGAGTCATAGTGCAGGCGGAGCCGAAGACGAGCGCGCAGTTCGAGCCGAAGTTGTCTCGCGCGCCGCCGCAATCCCGGCTTCGGTCTGGGCCTGTTCAAGAATACGCACGACCTCCGCTTCAAGTTTCGTAAATTCGATGGTCAGCACCACGCGCCGGGGATGAAAGATCAGATCGAAGCCTGCCGGCAGCAGTTCCACATGACGGCGAAGCGCCTCGCGCATCCGGCGCTTAATGCGATTGCGCTCGTGCGCTTTGCCGAGCACCTTGCCTGCCGTGAGTCCGATCCGCGGACCAGATTGCCCGGATTGCTCGCCGTCCGCCAATTGCGGTGCGAGAAACCAGCTCATCGAGGCCGATTGCCGCTTGCGAGCCGACACGTAGGCGTGCTGATAATCGGAGTGTTTGCGCAGGCGCACGTCTGCCATCGACTGGCGGGTGGCTGGTTTGGAAGGAAGATCCATCGAACATAAACCCCCGACTCAGCCCATCGGATTCCTGACCGGTACTGGATCGATCAAGTCGTTGAGTAGTCGGGGAGCTTCCGGGATTGCCGCGCCAGATTCTTTTTCAGAATCGCAGACTGAAGATGCAGTGCGCGGCGAATGAGCCTGAAAATCGCTAGTCGCGGTAACCGGCGCTCACGGAGACGCGCTTGCGGCCCGTCGCACGGCGGCGGCTCAACACGGCTGCGCCGGACTTGGTCTTCATGCGCGACCGGAATCCGTGTGTCTTCACGCGGCGGCGGCGGTTGGGTTGAAATGTGCGCTTAGGCATCGAAGTGCGCTCCTCAATCTCTCAAGAAAATCTACGCTTTGACAGCACCTTTGAGTATACCTGATAGTGGGTTTGAATCCAAATCTGTGACGTGTTTCGCATGAGCGCGTGGCAACCCGCGGTAGAGGTGTGCAGCATCTTAGACAACAACAAACGAACGGCATCGCACATTGAAGTTCAACGACAAAACGAAGAGCGATTCTCCTTTCCTCCAGTGACTCTGGTAACCTTCGCGGTAAGATTCACCATCCTTGGTGCAACTCATCACGACCGCAAAAAACAATGTGAAAGAGGCGTTGCAACGCGCGCCAGATGTGCTACTATCGGGACCGTTCAAGAAAGTTTCACACACCGTCTTTTGAGACGGTTGTTACCCAAGCCCCAAGATCTGATCTTCAGGGGCAGACCAGCGGCACACAGGTACTCGGCGTCGGCAAGCGGACGGAAAGCTTTGTGCTTTGCGCCAAGAGAAAGCCGTTGCCATAAAGGCCCAAAAACAGCCTGACGCTCGCAAGGCGGCACAGGCAAGGATTCGTACTATGGCATTTGCAGCTTCGCCAGCTTCGGCACTCAATCCCTGGCTCCAGATTCTCGCAGCACTGGAAAAGAAAGTCGTCCGACAGTCATTCGAGACTTGGTTAAAGCCCACCCGATACAGTCATGCCACCGGCCGCACGTTGTACGTCCGCGTGCCTTCTCCTGAGTTTCAACACATCGGTGACAAGTATGGCGATCTGATCCAGGAAGCGATCGACCTGCAGGCGCTCGAGTTCGACGACGTGAGCTTCGTGACCGTCGAAGAGGACCCTTCGATTCCACCGCAGCGCAAAGACGGCGGCTTCGGCCCTGTTCCCTCACATGCACCTACGGCGCCCCCTCCGCCTGCCCCGGCGCGCGCACCCGAGCAGGGACGCTTCGACTGGTCCACGGCGGCGCAGCTGAACCCGCGCTACACCTTCGACGCTTTCGTGATTGGCAACGGCAACCAGTTTGCACGCGCCGCGGCGCTCGCTGTCGCCGAGCGGCCTTCACGCGCCTACAATCCGCTCTTCCTCTACGGCGGCGTGGGTATGGGCAAGACGCACCTGATGCATGCCATCGGACATGAGGTGAAACGCCGCCAGCCTGTAGCAAGCATCTGCTATGTTTCGGCAGAGAAATTCACCAACGAAATGATCAACTCCATCCGCAACGATCGCATGACGAGCTTTCGCGATCGGTTCCGAACGGTGGATGTGCTGTTGATCGACGACATCCAGTTCATCTCGCAGAAAGAACGCACGCAGGAGGAGTTCTTCCACACCTTCAACGCTCTGCACGAGAGCATGAAGCAGGTGGTGATCGCCTCCGATCGTCCACCGAAGGAGCTGACGGAGATCGAAGAGCGGCTGCGTTCGCGCTTCGAGTGGGGCCTGATCGCCGACATTCAGCCACCTGACCTTGAGACGAAGGTCGCTATCCTGCAAAAGAAGGCCGAGAGTGAGCAGGTGCAGCTGCCCACCGACGTGGCGCTGTTCATTGCGTCGAACGTGCGCACCAACGTGCGTGAGCTCGAAGGCGCAATGACTCGTCTGGTCGCCTGGTGCAACCTCAACAAGATGGAGATCACGCTGGCTGCCACGCAGCAGTGCCTGAAACAGTTCATCGACATGCAAGTACGCAAGATCACCATCGAGGCGATTCAGCGCGCCGTGGCCGAGCAGTTCGGCATGCGGGTGAGCGATCTCAAGCAGAAGAACAACTCGCGCAACGTGGTGGTGCCACGGCAGATTGCCATGTACCTGGCCAAGCAGATGACCGAGGCCAGCCTGCCGGAGATCGGCCGCCAGTTCGGCAATAAGCACCACACCACCGTGATGCACTCCATCGGCAAGATCGACGAGCAGAGGCGGAACGATAAAGACCTGCACAGGACGATCAACAAGCTGCAGGATGTGCTGAACGCGTAAAGCAGCAGGTCAGCGAGCCCAGCAAGTCGGCAGGTTAGCGAAAAGCCCACGTTCACAACGTGGGCTTTTTATTTGGTCATCAACGCCACAAACTCCTTCTGAAACTTCGCGAGATCGAGGTCCACCTGCGCATGCACCAGACGCACATTCGTTGCGGGCTTCAGCTTTTCTGTCCACGTGAGCGTGTCGCCATAGGTGGGGCCGCGGTCGAGATCCACATCCATGTAGACGACTTTTTCTTTCGTCACCAGTGACGGATCAAGCCAGGCGCAGGCGGCGAACTCGTCCCACATGTAGTAGCGATCCTGACTCCATGCGGCGATGTAGCGCGCCGCGGGCGACTGCGATTTTGCAATCTCGTCGAGCATGGCCTGCGTGAACGGGGCCTTGATCGAAACGTCGACCGTGGTTACATCGATACGCGGCCATGCGGCCCGCAGAACGATGTGCGCCGCCTCCGGATCAAACCAGAAGTTGAACTCGTGACGCGGACTGGTAGCGAACTCCGGGTCGTCGGTCTCCGGGTTAAGGCTGCCACCCATCAACACGATTCCTTTGGTCAACGAGGCGAATTCCGAATCAATGGAGATCGCCAATGCGATGTTGGTCATCGGCCCGGCGGCGTAGATTGTCACCTCGTGCGGGTGTGCACGCACTTGCCGCACGAGAAAGTGCGCAGCATCTTCGTCGACCGGCTTGATGGATGGCTTGCCCTCCGGCATCGGCGGAATCTCGTAAGGGCCATGCGCCTGCTGGTTGTCGACCACTTCGGGCTTATCGCCTGTCGTCATCGCGCTGGTGGCCTGCCCCCATGCGCCGAGCCACGTTACTTTGCCATTGAGCGCAGCTTCTATCCGTGTCGTCTCCTGGTCTCGTACGAGCGGAAAAACCGCGCCCTTCGCAAGCGGCACATTGGTGTGGCCTGTGAGCTCGAGCATGCGCAGCGTGTGCTGCGTCTCCTCATCGCGCCAGGCATTGCCGGTCACCATGGTGATACCCAGCACCTGCACATCCGGCGCCTGGAGTAACGCGAGAATCGCCATCTGGTTTGAGCCGCCAGGGCCAGAGCCGTCCTGATCGACCAGCACCAGCCGCTTTTGCGCGGAGCCGGTCATCGCCGCCAGCGAGAGCGCCAGAAAAGGAACAAAAATCGATCGCATGAGCCGCATTGTTGCATAACGCGACGGACAGAGTGCGTTTTTCAGGTGTCGACCGGATTCTGTTGTGATCGGCTCGCGCAGACGCTATGATCCTGCACATCGGTGAAAAATGCGGAAGGATGACTCTCCTTGCGAGGTCAAAAGCTGCTCCGCGAGCGAAGACGAGGGAGGCTTTCCTATGCAAAACAGTCAACCCAGCACCGCGCGCGTAAAGCAGACCGCTCTTGTCAACGCGACCAGCGATGTAACGCAAAACCTCCAGGATTTCGACCTTCTGGATCTGCAGCAGTTCACGCGGGAAGGCGTGTACTCCAATACAGCCAGCAAAGACTTCCACCTCTTTTACGTCGGCCGCGACAATGTGCACGAGATCCTGAAGTATGTGCTCTCGCGGGCAAGTGTTTCTCTCTACCTCAACATGTTTGGTTACGACGACGATGAGTTGAATGACATTCTGCTTGCCAAAGCACTGGACCCCGCAGTCGCGGTGCTCGTCACGCTCGACAAGAGCCAGGCTGGCGGAAAACACGAGAAGGCGCTCCTCGAGGCCGACAAGAGGCACAATCTATCGGCCTTCAATACGCATTTTGTCATCGGCGAGTCTGCAACACACCGGATCAGTCACACGAAAGGCTTTGTGGCCGACGGCAAGGTTGGCGCAGAAGGATCAACGAATTGGTCGGCTGATGGCGAGGGAATCTTTGTCAATGGAACCTGGCATGTCGCCGGTCCGCAAGCGGCGAAGGGCCCGATAACGCCGGGGAAGAGCTACAAGGCGCAGAACAACACCCAGTCCATCTTCACTGATCCGGACACGGTGAACCGGTTTCAAACCGAGCTGATCGCGGAGCACATTGTCGCGCAGAAACAGGCGGCACAAAAGCTGGTTGAAGCAGTGAAGGCCGGCCTGCCGCCCAAATAACGCTCGCGGTCGACGCTATCTGCGCCCAAATCCGCGCGGCTTCACCTGCGGCGCAACCGGAAGGTTGGTTTTGCCCGCGGGATAGACGACCAGAAAGCGGTTCGGCCCTTCGCCCATGCTCGCCGTCTCCACGCCTTCAAGCTCCTTGCAGGCCAGATGCAACAGGCGACGCTCGCGGCTGTTCATCGGGGGAAAGCTGTACGGCACTCCGGTCTTGCGCACCTTTTCTGCGGCTGTTTCGGCGGTGAGCCGCAGCTCCTGTGCGCGCAGCGCCTTGAAGTTGGCCGCATCGAAGCTGACCAGATCATGCTCTCTCTGATCAAGCCGCAGAATCTGCGCGGCGATGGCTTCAAGAGCCCGCAGCAGCTCACCGTTGTGCTGGACGACGAGCGGCACATCGGGACCGCCCAGCTCGACATAGATCTGCCGCGCCTCAAGGCCGTCGGGGTCGCGCGCGCCATCGCCGGCCGTGATGCGGTACTTCAGCCGCATTCCGCCAAGTTTGTTGAGTGAACTTAGAAATCCGTGAATCTTTTGTGCAGCCTGTTGCAGGTCGTCGATGGGCATAACAAACAAGTATCGCAGAGCGCAGCGGCCGATGGGCAGCAATCCGGCAAGAAAAGCGGACTGCCGGGCTTGGTGGTCTTTTCAGCGTGCATCATCGGCTATGATGCTCTGTTCCACTGTAGTCAGCTGGAAAATGCCGCGCGATTTGGATGGGGGGCAAGATGCCTTCGCAAAACGGAAATCAAGGCAGTCGTTGGGTCCTGTGGGCCGTCGGTTTTCTGGGGCTTTGCATCTTCGCATTCGCGTTTCTGCAACCGGCGGTCCGGGCTGGCGAAGGAACCTCGGTTATCGTCTTCCCGGGATGGAAGTGCGCCTCAATCGCTCTTACGGAAACCGTAGCTCTCTTCGGAAAATCCAGTTCGGGACCGCCCTCCTTCGAGGTCGTGCTTGTCGCCATGAGCGGCTGGATCAATCCGCTGGTGCTGCTTCTCTTTCTTTCGAGCTTCTGGCGCGTGCTTCTGGTTTTGCGGCGGATTTTGGCAGTATTGGTTCTTCTGTGCATGGCGGCGACCTGGACCTTCTTCCATATGCAAAAGGTCACGCCGCTGGTTGGCCATTTCCTCTGGATAGCGGGCGCGCTTCTGGTGCTGGTTCCGGCGGTGATCGGCGGCCAGCCAAAGTCTGCCGGGCGAGATACAGCCACCTAGCTCCTGACTTTCTGAATTTAGTTCGTGCCGTCCCGGCCTTTCGCCCAAGAGCTGGCGAAAGAATGGGGCACGGAAAATCAAATCAGTCTTCGTGCGGTCAAAGCACCAGACGCAATGCTACTTCCAACGCGCTGCGCCTGATTCTTAAGTTGTCTTCAGGAAGAATTCAGGAACCGCCTGTATCCTTCTAATGTGATTAGGCTGGAGAGACTGGATCTGCGTTGCTGCCGCCACGGTTTGCCGTGCACGGCGATGACCGGTCTGCTGATTGCTGCGACTCTTGCGGGATCGGCACAGGATCAGACGCAGACTCCGAATAACGTCAATACCACCCCACCGGCAACCATCACACTCGATGAGGCGATCCGGCGCGCGGAAGCGAATGATCCAGCCTATGCCGTGTCCAAAGCCGACCGTGGCATTGCCGCCCTTGACCGGTCGATTGCCGTCAGCGGCCTGTTGCCCAGCGTGGCCTATCACAATCAGGCCCTCTATACGCAGCCGAACGGGCTCGAGAACCAGGCCGGTCAGGGTGTCGCCTCGCAGCCCGCTCCGCGCTTCATCGCCAACAACGCCGTGCGGGAGTACGCAAGCCAGGCCACGGTGAATGAGACGCTGGGGCTGGCGGGCGCAGCCCAGGTGCGCCGTGCCGATGCAGCCGCCGCACAGGCAGCCGCAGAGCTGGAGATTGCGCGGCGCGGACTTGTGGCAGGCGTGACCGCATTGTTTTATGGCTCGCTCGCAGCCGATCATAAGCTTGCAGTCGCCGAGCGTGCGCAGCAGGAAGCTGCCGACTTTGGCTCCCTCACCGACAAGCGCGAACAGGCGCGCGAAGCTGCGCACGCAGATGTGGTGAAGGCGCAGCTTCAGCAGCAGCAGCGAGAGCGCGAATTAGAAGATGCACGCGTCGCCGCAGAAAAGGCCCGCCTTGAACTCGGCGTGCTGCTCTTTCCCGATCCGCGCACGCCCTATACGCTGAATGCGCCCGATACTGCGCCGGCTCTCGCCTCGCGCGAAGATGTTGAGCAGGCTGCCGCCAAGAACAATCCGGAACTGAAGAGCGCATTAGCTGCGCTGGCCGTGAGCAACGCCGATGTGCTGGCCGCGCGCGCCGCTTATCTTCCTGACCTCGGCTTCAACGTGACCTACGGCATCGATGCGCCGCAGGTTGCCGTGAACGGGCCGGATGGCGTGCACAATCTGGGCTACTCGGCCAGCATCACGCTCGACATTCCGGTGTGGGACTGGCTTGCGACCGAGCACAAGGTCAAGCAGAGCGAGATACGCCGCGACGCAACGAAGGTGGCTTTGAGTGCCGCTCAGCGGCGGCTGATCGCTGATCTCGATGAGGCGTACTCCGAGGCATCGGCAGCGCATGATCAATTGATTTCGCTCGATCAGAGCGTGACCACTGCGGCTGAAAGCCTGCGGCTTACCAAGTTGCGCTATGCAGGCGGCGAAGGCACAGTGCTCGAAGTTGTGGACGCGCAGGATGCATTCGTACTCGCAGAGAATGCCCGCGAAGACGGCCGCGTACGTTATGAAACGGCGCGCGCCGCTCTGCAAACGCTGACCGGCACGATGTAAGAACGTGATTCGAAATTGGACCGAAGATGAGCAAGAAAATTAAGCAAATTTGGATGCGAGACGCTCTCACCATGGCGTCGCGATCTGTCCTGCTCGGCCTCCTAGTGCCGCTGACGTTTTTGGCGGGATGCAAGAAGGATGCGGCCGCGCCTGAGACCGAAGTCACGGTGCAGGCCGAACATCCGGAGCAGGGGTCCATCGCGCAGCAGATTACTGCCGATGCCGTTCTTGCACCGCTCGCGCAGGCGGCAATCGAACCAAAGATCAGCGCGCCGGTGAAAAAGTTTTATGTGCAGCGCGGCGCGCGCGTGAAGGCCGGCCAGTTGCTCGCCGTCCTCGAAAACAACGATCTCACCGCCGCGGCACAGGACAACAAAGGCGCCTATATAGCGGCCCAGGCGGCGTATGCGACCGCCACCAAGGCGCAGGTGCCGGAAGATACGCTGAAAGCCGAGTCCGATTTTGCGCAGGCCAAAGCAAACCTCGATCTGAACGAAAGCATCGTGAAGAGCCGCAAGCAGCTCTTTCAAGAAGGCGCGATTCCCGGCCGTGATCTGGATACAGCACAGGCCACGCTGGTGCAGGCGCAAGCCGCCTACGACGCCGCCAAAACGCATCTCGATTCCGTGCGCAACGTAAGCCGTGCCGCTGCGCTGGAGGAGGCGCAAGGCCAATTGACCTCCGCCGAAGGCAAGTACAAGGGCGCGGAAGCCGAGGTGAACTACTCCGAGATTCACAGCCCGATCGATGGAGTGGTTACAGATCGCCCGCTTTTCGAAGGTGAAACTGCGGCGGCAGGCGCACCGCTCATCACTGTCATGGAAACTGCGAGCCTGCTGGCGAAGACGCACATCGGGCAGAGCCTTGCCCAACAGTTGAAGGTTGGCAGCGAAGCGCAGCTCCATGTTCCGGGGCTGACCGATCCCATGGCAGGCAAAGTTTCGCTCATCAGCCCAGCGCTCGATCCAGGCAGCACGACCGTCGAAGTCTGGATCAAGGTGGACAACAAAGCAGGCAAGCTGAAGGTGGGCACGCCGGTAAAGGTGTCTCTCACCGGAGAGACCGTTGCTCAGGCGTGGAAGATTCCGAACTCCGCGGTGCTGACGGCGGAAGACGGCAGCAAATCGGTCATGGTCATCGGCGGCGATGGCGCAGCGCATCACAAACCGGTCACGCTCGGCATTACCGACGGTGAAGACGTGCAGGTAGAGAACGGATTGGCGCCCTCTGACCAGGTGATCACCGGCGGCGCTTACGGGCTCGATGAAGGCACCAGAGTAAAAGTAGGGTCTGCCGGCGGCGATTCCGATGCCCCTGACACCAAGGGCGGAGACGATAAGTAATGGCCGGCGCAGCCCTCGACACGCAGTCTGCGCAAAAGCCCTTCTGGCTTGCCCGCTCTACGCGCACCATCTTCTTTTTCGCAGCCATGCTCACCGTGGCCGGTATCTATCTCGCGTTTCAGGTGCCCATCTCCGTTTTTCCCGATACGAATTTCCCGCGCGTCGTCATCGGCGTGGACAACGGCGTAATGCCGGTCGAGCAGATGCAGGTGACGATCACCAAGCCTATAGAGGACGCGGTGAACTCAGTGCCCGGACTGGCCCTGGTGCGCTCCACCACAAGCCGTGGCTCGGCCGAAATAGACCTGTTTTTCGACTGGAACCTCGATATGGTTCGCCAGCTTCAGCTGGTAGATGCCGCGCTCGCCAAGGTGGAGCAGACGCTGCCAGCCACAGCGCGCATCACCACGAACCGGCTCACGTTTGCGACCTTCCCAATTCTGGGCTTGAGCCTTACGTCCGACACCGTTCCGCAGACGCGGCTCTGGGAGATTGCCACTTACGATCTCAAGCCTCCATTGAACCGCGTGCCGGGTGTGAGCCGCGTTGACGTGCAGGGCGGCCAAGTGCCGGAGTTTCACGTCGTGCCGAATCTTGCCTCGTTGCAGGCAAACGGCGTGACGATTCCCGATCTCGTCAACGCAATCGAAGCCTCCAACGTGATCGATTCGCCCGGCCTTTACGACGCGAACCATCAATTGATGCTGGGTCTGGTCGGCGCGCAGGTGCACGATGCCGATCAGCTGCGCCAGCTGGTCGTGAAGACCACTCCTTCGGGCGCTCCGGTGCGCGTGGCCGATGTGGCCGCAGTCGAACAGGCCACCATGCCCGTCTATACGGCCGTCACCGCGAACGGCAAAAATGCTGTGCTCTTCCAGATCGCGCGCCAGCCCTCGAGCAACACTGTAGCTGTGACCGATGCGGTGATGGCCGAGATCAAAGACCTGCGCAGCAAGCTGCCGCCGGGCGTGAAGCTCGAGGTCTTTTACGATCAATCGCAGCTGGTGCGCGACAGCATCGCCAGCGTGCGCGATGCCATCTTCATCGGCCTGGTCTTGGCTTGCATTATTCTCTTCCTGTTTCTGCGCGACTGGACCTCTTCGCTGATCGCTGGGCTCGTCATTCCAGTCACGATTGCCGTGACGATCGCTGGGTTGTGGATGATCGGCGAGAGCTTCAATCTGATGACGCTGGGGGGGCTCGCTGCCGCCATCGGCCTGGTCATCGACGACGCGATTGTGGTAGTTGAAAACGTCGTGATGCATCGCGATGCGGGCGAAAATCGCGCTGAAGCTGTGCGTAAAGCGCTCAAAGAAATCTCAACGCCTCTTGTCTTCTCTACCATCACACCCGTCGTCGTCTTTCTGCCGCTGGTTGCCGTGAGTGGCGTGACAGGAAGCTTCTTCCGCGCGCTGGCCGTCACCATGACCACTGCACTGCTGACCTCGCTTGTGCTTGCCCTCACCTGGACGCCCGGGTTGAGCTATGTTCTGTTGCGCGCCCGCAGCAACGGTGAAGCGCATACCGAACACACGGCAGGCCGGCTGCTTTCAGGAGCACTTCATTGGCACAAGCGCATCTTGGATTGGGCGCTCGCCAAGCCGCTGTGGATCGGCGCCATCTGCGTGCTGCTTGTCCTAGGCACATGGTTCGGCTATCAGGCGCTTGGCTCCGATTTGCTGCCCGAGATGGATGAGGGTGGTTTCGTTCTCGACTACATCATGCCCGCCGGCAGTTCGCTAACCGAAACCAACCGCGTGTTGCAGCATGTAGAGCGTATTCTGCACTCGGAACCGGAAGTCGACATCACATCGCGACGTACCGGCCTCCAGATGGGCCTCGCGGCGGTGACGGAGGCCAATACCGGCGACTTCACCGTGAAGCTGAAGGCGCATCGCGACCGCGGGATCGATGAAGTGATGGAAGATGTGCGCGAGAAGATCAAGTCTACCGAGCCGGAGCTCGATGTCGAGTTCACGCAGGTACTGCAAGACATGATTGGCGATCTCTCCAATTCGCCGGAGCCAATCCAGATCAAGCTGTTCGTGAACGATCCGCAGTTGCTGGCGCAGCTCGGACCACGTGTCGGCGACGCGATCGGCAAGATTCCTGGTGTCGTCGATGTGCAGAACGGTATCGAGAATACAATCAGCGGGCCCGCGACAAATTTCCAGGTCGACCCGGTGATAGCCGCCCGCTTCGGCTTTACGCCCAGCGAAATCTCTCAGGATGCAACAGCCATCCTCGACGGCATACCCTCCACTGATCCGCTCATCGCGAATGGCCGGCCGTACAACATCCGCGTCCGCCTCGGCGATGAGCACAGAAGCTCACTGGACGCGATCGAGAACACAGTCTTCAACTCCAGTTCGGGCCATACTGCAACGCTCGGCTCGCTCGCGAATATCGAGCAGTTACCGCCGCAGAACGAAATCCTCCGCGAGAATCTGCAGCGGCTGATCACGGTAACCGGACGGCTCGAAGGCTCCGATCTCGGCTCCGCTATGGCGAAGGTGCAGCAGACGGTGGAGTCGATGCATTTGCCCCCCTCCGTGCGCGTGCAGTACGGGGGCACGTATGAGGAGCAGCAGAAATCTTTCCACGATCTACTGCGCGTGCTGATCATGGCCCTGGCGCTGGTGTTCGGCGTACTGCTGGCGGAATTCCGCAACTTCCCCGCTCCCATCGCGATTCTCACCTCATCCGTGCTTTCGATTGCGGGCGTGATCCTGGCGTTGCTCGTCACCGGAACCACCTTCAACGTCGCATCGTTCATGGGACTCATCATGGTGATCGGCATCGTAGCCAAGAACGGCATCCTGCTGCTCGACGCCGATGAGCGGTTCCGCGCCGAAGGAGCGTCCGCAAAGGACGCCATGTTGCACGCTGCGCAGCGCCGGCTGCGGCCAATCGCGATGACCGCGCTGGCAGCGGTTTGCGGCATGCTGCCGCTGGCATTCGCCCTGGGTGCAGGCTCGCAGATGCTGCAGCCGCTGGCCATCGCAGTTATTGGCGGCCTCGTCATCTCCATGGTGCTCAGCCTCGTCGTCACGCCATTGGTGTATTTCCTGCTCACGCGCAACCGCCACAACTTGATCGAAGAAGCAGAGTAGCCGCTCCCTTTCGGCGAAAATAGAAGCATGGATGCCGAAGTCCCCTTTCGTCTCACTGCCGCAGAAGCGCGCGTACTCGGCGCGCTGGTTGAAAAAGAGGTCACAACGCCCGAGTACTATCCGCTCTCGCTGAACGCGCTCGTCAACGCGTGCAATCAGCGCTCCAATCGCGAGCCGGTGATGAGCCTGGATGAGGATGACGTGCGCCAGGCGCTGCATGGACTCGAAGATCAGCATCTTGCCGGTCGCGCACGCTCCGCCGATGGGCGCGTGACGAAGTATGAGCACTGGCTCGGTGAGGTCTTCAACTTCAGCCGCGCCGAGACCGCTCTGATCTGCGTGCTTCTGCTGCGCGGACCGCAAACGCCCGGCGAGTTGCGTGGACGCACCGAGCGGTTCTACCGCTTCGATGAGATCTCGGATGTGCTCGCTGGATTGCAAAAGCTGACTGAGCGCGAACCACCGCTCGTTACCATGCTGCCGCGACAGCCGGGCACGAAGGAGTCGCGCTATGCCCATCTGCTTTCCGGGCCGGTCGAATCGATCGCTCTGCCGCCGGCCGAGTCGGCGCCGCAAGCATCGGTCTCCGACGAGCGTATTGCGCAATTGGAGGCAACAGTCGCAGAGTTGCGCGAGGAAGTAGCGGCGCTACGGCAGAAGATCGAGAGCCTATTGAACTGAGCTACGCCCGACGATCAACTGAACGACGATTTAGCGAATGTTGAAGCTATAGACCACGCTGTAAGAAAAGATGGGATAAATCCGCACCTTGCCCAGGTCTTTTCTCCACTTCACGAGTTGCGCCTGCAGCGCATCGTTGAACTGAACGGTCACAGGATCGGCGGAATTGGCTAAATTGCTGCACTGCGTCTGCGCCTGGTCCAGGCAGACCCAGCCCGATGTATTTACGTCCGCGGTTGGCGCACCCATGAAGATCACGCCAAACTCCGATGGAAAGGACCAGTGCCGTTTTGAGCGGGGAACAAACTTGCCAAAGCCTCCAGCGATCGTGAATGCCGGCTCGTGCGTGTGCAACCCCAGAACGCCTCTTCCGATGAGGGGTGTGACGCCGGTTGTGGCATTCGGGGTCGGCCCATAGAAGGTTTGCCCGTTCAGTTTGAAGCTTGTTCCCGGCACGATTTGAGCCTTCATCGACACCTGATTGCCATTGAAGAACATCAACCCAGGACTCAATCGCCAGACGCTGTTGAAAGGATACCAATCCAAAGACGCCGCAGCCGAAGCCAGATGCAGGTCCGCATTGGCTCTGAAGCCCTCGATCTCAAATTGCGCGCTGTTGTAGTTGAAGAAATTCCCCATGAGCCGGGCATCGAAATATTCCGTTAACACGGTTGCGGATTTGATGCCGATACCCAGTGGCGAGACATCCGCCCCGATGCCGATACGCGAAAACGGCTGCTGGTGTGCCGTGCCCGCAGGGGCAACCGCCCAAGGTTCATCTCCTGCGGAGGTCGTCAGTGCCGGGTCACGGGATTCCGTAGGTCCAGAAGATTCTGCGCCCGCAAGGCTCGAACTATAATCGCCTGCCGGAGCCCCACGCGTACTGTCAACGGTTTGCGCACAGATCGGTAAAGAACAGGCACAAGCACAGGCGAGCGCAATCATTGTCGATCGGAGATGAACTACAGACATGAAACTCCCTTCTGACGGAGTCTCCAGAGCGCGCTGCTATCCTCTGCGACGGATCGACCGGAACCGGACAGCCGACAGCATGTGTGATTCGACGTCCGCGCAGAAGAATTGTTACGGCGGGCGGACTATTTGGGAGAGAGTTCCGCCCAATTCGAACCCATTGCCGAATTCGTATCGGCGGGATAGTATTCCACTGAAAAAGTTTTCAGGAGAACTGGCCCATGCGAATTCGCACCTTTCTGTCTGCCTCCGCGCTGGCATTGATAACGTTTACCGTTTCGGCGCAAACCACCCCTGCCCCCAAGTCCCCGCACAAACCCGCCCCGAAATCCGACGCACCGCAGGTCGCGCTGACGCCGCCCATGGGCTGGAACAGCTGGAACTTCTTCGCAGGGCGCGTAACCGATCAGGACATTCGCAATGCGGCCGACCAGATGGTCTCCACCGGCATGAAAGATGCCGGCTACATCTACATCAATATCGACGACACGTGGGAAGGCGACCGTGACGCCGACGGGGTGCTGCACACCAACTCGAAGTTCCCGGATATGAAGGCGCTTGCCGACTACGTGCACTCCAAGGGACTGAAGCTCGGCATCTACTCCTCGCCCGGACCGCAAACCTGCGCGCGCTATGCGGGCTCGCTCGGTCACGAAGTGCAGGATGCGCAACTCTATGCGTCGTGGGGCATCGACTACCTGAAATACGATCTGTGCAGCTTTCGCTCGGCAGTGATGACGGCGAAGGCGCCCGACGACAAGGCCGAGCAGATGCGGATGATGATCGCCGCGTACAAAAAAATGGATGACGCGTTGAAGGCCACGGGCCGGCCGATCGTCTACTCCCTCTGCCAATACGGCTGGGATGCAGTATGGGAGTGGGGGCCTTCAGTTGGAGCAAATTCGTGGCGCACCACCGGCGACATTCAGGCCAACTGGAATAGCGTTTACACGATCCTCAACATGCAAGCCGGGCTCGCGAAGTACGCGGGACCGGGCCACTGGAACGATCCCGACATGCTGGAAGTGGGCAACGGCAGGCTGACGCTGGGCGAGAATCGCATTCACTTCTCGATGTGGGCCATGCTGGCCGCGCCGCTGCTCGCCGGCAACGATCTGCCCAACATGAAGCCGGAGATCAAGGAGATCCTCACCAATCGCGACGTCATCGCGATCGACCAGGACAAGTTAGGCCACGAGGCAACGCGTATTTATTCAGACGGAGAAGTCGATGTGTGGACGCGGCGTCTGTCCGGCGGAGCGATGGCCATCGCCGTCATCAACGCCGGCAGCGACCGGGTTTCCACGCATCCGTTTCATCTGAGCCTTGCCAAATTGGGCCTGCACGGTACGCAACATGCCAAGGACCTGTGGACGGGCAAGGACATAGAACTGACCGACAACATGCCGCTCGAAATTCCGAATCACGATATTCTGCTGGTCCGGATCGCTGCGCCGAAATAGCACGCGCCGGCGCGGCGCCTGATGAAGGAAAGCCGCAATTCACGCCGTCTGCTTATGCCACTCGGCCCAGGCAGACGGCGAACCACTGCTGCGGGTCCATCCAACAGCCGCTCGGTGCGAATCCCGCGTCGGCGAGCAAAGCTTTGACTTCGCTGAGCTCGTATTTGTAGCTGTTTTCAGTGTGGATGCTTTCGCCGGCGTCGAATGCGATAACCAAATCAAGAGCGGCGAGGCAGACGCTCTGTTGCCTGCGGCTCACGAGATGCATCTCCATCCGTGACTTGAATGGATTCCACACCGCGCGATGTTCAAACGCGTCTGAATCAAAATCGGCTGCAAGTTCGCGATTCAACCGCACGAGGATGTTTTTGTTGAAGGCCGCCGTGGTGCCCTCGCCGTCATCGTAGGCAGCAAGCAATATTCCCTCGTCCTTCACCAGGTCGATGCCCAGCAGCAGGCCGTCGCCGGGAGCAAGCTGTCCATGGATCTTGCGCAGGAGCCGCGCCGCCTCATCCGGCTCGAAGTTGCCGATGCTGGACCCGATATACAGGACCAGCCGCCGTTCGCCCGCATCGACAGGATCAAGGACGAAGCCGTTCGTATAATCCCCCACCAGCGGCGCAACACGCACGCCGGGAATCTCGCGTTCGATACGCGCCTGCGCCACCAGGAGAGCCGTCAAAGAAACATCCACCGGCTCGTACTGCACCCAGCCCTGCCGCGCCACCGCCGATGTGAGCAGGATGCGTGTCTTGTCTGCCGAGCCAGCGCCCAGTTCGGAGATGCGCAGCCGCTTCCCTCCCGACACAGCTTCTGAGGCGCATTCGAGAATCTCCTCGGCATTACGCTCCAGAATCGATCGCTCCGTGCGCGTGAGGTAGTACTCCGGCAGTGCGGTAATCTCATCGAAGAGCTGCGAACCGGCTGCGTCGTAAAACAGCCAGGGCGGTAGCCGTTTGGGGATGGAAGTGAGTCCGGCGCGAGCTGCCGAAGCGACATGGGGATTAACCTGAATCTCAGATGGGGTAGAAACGGCGATAGCCATGTTGTTGGTTGGATGCAGCGAATCGGTTTAGGACGCCAAACGAATGCCGGAAAATTGCCAGCGCGTCTCCGGCGCAAAGAAGTTCCGATAGGTCGACCGGATGTGCCGTGCGGGTGTCACGCACGCCCCACCCCGCAGCACCATCTGCCCGCTCATAAATTTCCCGTTGTACTCACCCAACGCCCCCTCGAGCGGCCGGAAGCCTGGATACGACAGATAAGCGCTTCCCGTCCACACCCAACAGTCCCCAAACCACTTCGTGATGTTTTGCTTTTGGACGGGATTCTCGGCGGATGCAGGCATCAACCGCCCCGAATCCAGCAAATTGCCCTCGACGGACTGGCCTTCGGCGGCAACCTCCCACTCGAACTCGGTAGGCAGCCTGTGTCCGGCCCAGCGCGCATAAGCGTCTGCCTCGAAATAACTCACCTGACTTACCGGCGCATCCTTTAGCTGTTCGAGCGGCATCATGCCGCGCAGCGTGAACACGCTCCATTCGCTATTGTCGCCATTCTCCTGCGTCCAGTAGAGCGGGGCACGCCAGCCTGTTTCCTTGATCGTTGCCCATCCCGCCGACAGCCAAAGCTCCGGCCGGCGATAACCGCCGTCCTGCATGAACGCAAGATATTCGCCGCAGGTGACGAGCCGCTTCGACAGCGTGTACGGTTCAAGCCACACTTTGTGGCGCTCCAGTTCGTTATCAAAGCAGAATCCGTTGCCGGTGTGGCCCACTTCGTATAGACCGCCCTCAAACTCCTGAAAGACTGCCTGCCCGGAAACATTACGCGCAGAACCATCATTCTGCAGTATCGAAGACGTCGCCGCGCGATACGCAGGACGCAACGGATTCGTATAAAACGCGTGCAAAATGTCGGTGAGGAGCAGTTCCTGATGTTGCTCTTCGTGGTTGATCCCCAGCTCAATTCTCTTCAGCGCCTCCGGCTCGGCGCCGGACACCAGCAACCGCTCGATCGCCTCGTCCACATGCTCGCGATAGCGCCGAATCTCGTCGATCCCGGGACGCGAAAAAGAGGAGCGCAGCTTCTTTTCGGGAAAGGCGGAAAATCCTTCGTAGTAACTATTGAACAGCCAGGGAAAATCCGCATTGAAGAGGCGATAACCGGGTAAAAACTCCCTCAGCACAAAAGACTCGAAGAACCAGGCCGTGTGCGCCAGATGCCACTTGGCCGGAGAGGCCTCCGCGCAGGACTGCACCATCATATCTTCCGGTGTCAGCGGCTCGCATAAGGCGAGAGATCTGCGCCGCACCGCGGTGAAGGTTTCGGCTAACCCCGAGCCGGCTTCCACAATTGCTGATCCGATTCTGCTCATTTGTTTTCAGCCTCCTGCGGTTCAAAAACGATGCCTTATTGCGATTCTGAACGGCCTGATCGAGCAAATCGCAAACAGTCGTCACTGCTGACTTCAATTTGCCCCTATTTGGTGCTTTAATTGCTCTGACGATTTAGTAATAAATCGCCTCCTCGGTTTCCTGCCCAATCCGGCGGGATGGAATTCAAGGAGGGCTCATGCTCAGGATCGAAGAATACCGCCTGTCGCCGGCCCGGGCCACGGTCCGGGTGTTGATCGGTGGAATTTTGTTTGCCGTCAATCCCTCACCTCGCGCCCAGATACCCAACACAACCGAACCACCGCTTGCGGTCCCGGCACCTTCGGCCCAGCCTTCGAACCCGCAGGCCACGCCGGAAGAACTCGGCGACACGCTCGTGGTCCATCAACGCTACCAGGCCGCCATCCAGTCCTACATGAAGGCCCCGCAAACAGCTACTGTCTGGAATAAGATGGGGATCGCCTATCAAATGATGTTTAATTTGAAGGACGCCACGCGCTGCTACAAGGAGTCCATCAAGCTCGACCCGCATAACGGGAATGTACTAAACAACCTGGGCACCATCTACGATTCGCTCAAGGATTACAGGCAGGCCGAGCGTTACTACCGCAAAGCCCTCAAGCTCCAGCCAAAATCGGCTCTGGTTCTCAAGAATTTGGGTACGAACCTGCTCGCCCAGCATAAGTACAACCGCGGATGGGATGCCTACAAAGAGGCTCTCTCCCTCGATCCGCAGATCTTTCAGGATCGCAATAGCCCGCAGGTCCAGAACCCCACCTCCGTCCAGGAACGCGGCGCGATGAACTACTACATGGCCATGGGCTGCGTACGTGCGGGTTTGACCGATTGCGCATTGCAATATCTGCGCATGGCGCTGGCTGAGGGCTATACAAGCCCGAAGAAGGTGGCCGCCGATGTGGCCTTTACCAGCCTTCGCGACAATCCTGATTTCCAGCAGCTCCTGGCCTCTGAAAAGAACCCGAAGGACCAGCAGGCGCGTTGAGCCTGTCAGAACTGCACCTTGCGGGCGCGTTGGCGCGCGTCGTCTCGCATGGCCATTCCGTCGTCTATAGGTACTGGAAAGTCCGTCTGCCGCTTTGCCGGAGTCGATTCGATGAAGACCCATCTTGCCTCTGCCTTTGTGCTCGCCGTCGCTCTTGCGGGCGTGGCCTCTGCCCAAGATGCCGGCTTGGCTCCTTCGGCCAGTCAGAATGGCGTCGGAACCGGGCAAGGACGTGGCTATGGCCAACGCGGCGGTCGTGGTGGCTTCGGTGGTATGGGCATGATGGGCCGCGGCGTCATGGGCACCGTGACGGAGGTGGCTGCGGATCACTACACCGTCAGGACGGATGCCGGTGAAATCTACACAATCCACTTCAGCGCCAATACCCGCATCTTCAAGATGCCCGCAGGCACCGGCGGCGGACCAGGGGGAGGCGAAGGCAATGATGGAGGTCAGGACCGTGGCATGGGCCGCGGTATGGGCTCAGGCGCGGGCTGGGCCGGCAACCCTCCTCAGCAGCTCAAATCTTCTGACATCAAGACTGGCGATGTAATCGAGGCCCGCGGCGAGGTAGATGCCACTGTGAAATCCCTCGGTGCGGTGGCTGTTGTTCAGCTTGATCCAGAACGGGTGAAGCAGATCCGCACCATGGAGGCAAGCTACGGCAAGACCTGGCTCATGGGCAGAGTTACGGCGATCGACGGCGTCAAGGTGACGCTTACCGGCGCCATCGACAACGCACCTCACAGCTTTGTCGCCGATGAGGACACGGCTTTCCGTCGCAGGCGCGAACCCATTACGCTCGCAGATATTCAAGTCGGAGACAACATCCGTGTAGACGGTGCGGTAAAAGACGGCGTCTTTACGGCCACCTCCGTTGGCGATCTGGGTACGAGGCAGGGGCCTCCTCCGCAGCAACCGGGGGCCGCAGCTTCTCCTTCTGCGCCGCAGTAGTTCTTTTTTATTCTGCAAGATAAGCGCCGCTCCCACGCGCCCCCAAAGCTCGTATTTTCCTGTCCAGGGAAAATTCGGACTCCCAACAAAAAATGAGTGCATGTCGTTATTGTGCCGGCGTATAATTCCCGCTGGACAATGGATTGCCTTGTAAAAGTTCGCACTTCGCCCAAAGTCCAAACACCGCAAGGCGCTATGGTCCAGCCGAGATTGTCAAGCGGCTTTAGCTGAGGTGAGCTGTATCCGCTCAGATACGGGATCAGTTCATTTTCGCTGTGAAACCGGGTAGGGATTATCCGGGAGTGACAACACTTTAGGGAGGCAGTATGAAGAGAAGCAGATTCGTAAGCGCCGGCACGCGCGTTCTGGCTGTGCTGGCGTTGTTCGCCGGACTTGGGCTGACGGCAGTCTGTCAGCAGATCACCGGTTCAATTGTCGGCACTGTGAAGGACGATTCGGGCGCAGTCATCGCCACTGCGACGGTCAAGGCCACCAATGTGGACACGGGATTCTCCCGTTCCGTCCCCAGCAATGACATTGGTGAATTCCGCATCGACTATCTGCCGGTAGGCAACTACACGGTGGAGGTGACCGCTCCCAACTTCAAGACCTTCGTCCAGAAGAATGTCGTTCTCACCGTCGACCAGACGTCAACCCTGGGCGTCGTGCTGCAGATTGGCGCACAAACCCAGACCGTGACCGTAACCGAAGCGCCGCCGCTCGTGGACACCAGCACCGCTGAGCTCGGCCGTACCGTTTCGCCAGCCGAAATCACCGGCTTGCCTCTGGTGAATCGCAATGCGTATACCGAACTCTCGCTGACACCCGGCGTGATGGCCAACAGCGCCAGCCAGCAGCAGAACGCAAACGGCACGCCGAACTTCGTGATCGGACTGCCTTCCACCGACGTGCAGGTGAACGGCTCCATCGATGGCGGCAATCCCGAGGTCAGCTTCTACCTGGATGGCGGCCTGAATATCAACGGAATCCGCAACTACGGCAACCAGCTGCCGAATCCGGACGCTCTGGAAGAGTTTCGCGTCGAGACCAGCGACTTTTCAGCCCAGTACGGTCACATGTCGGCCGCCGTCGTCACGGCCGTCACCAAGTCGGGGACGAACCAGTTCCATGGCACGTTGTTTGAGTTCAACCGCAACACGGATTTCAACGCGACCAACTGGGGCCAGACGACCAAGGCTCCGTATCATCGCAACAATTTTGGCGGCGTGATCGGAGGACCGGTCAAGAAGGACAGAGCGTTCTTCCTCTTCAGCTATGCCGGTCTGCGCCAGGTTGTCGGCCAGGGACTCAACGGCGGTGTGATGCCTACGGCTGCCGAGCGCCTTGGCGATTTCACGGCTGATTCCTTCAAGGTGTACATGCCCGGCACAAAAACGCAGGTGCAGGGAACGAACACGGCTCCCAACTGCCAGACCGCCAAGCTGAACTGCGTTCCGCAAAACCTCTTGGATCCGACTGCGGCCACGATCCTGAGCGGCTCCAACAAGAACGCGGCTATTCCCCTTCCCAACAGCGCAGGCAACACCTACACGGGCTACTTCACCGGCCCAACAGACGACAATGAGTATCTCGCGAAATATGATCAGGTGCTCAGCGACAAAGATCACGTTTCGGCGACGTACTTCTTCATCCGGACAACCCAGAACGCCTTCGGAAATGGCCCGATTCCCTGGGACACAAACCAGTCGTATACAAACCAGACGAACGCGAACATAAGCGACGTTCACACCTTCAGCGCCACAACCGCGAACCAGGCCTGGCTTAGCTTCACACGGGCGGCAGGTGGACGCGTCAATCTGCCGGCGATCAGCCTCGGCCAGCTTGGATCAAGCTTTACGATCCAGGGCCCCGCAGGGTTGCCGCAGCTCAACGTTTCGGGATATTTCAACGCGGGCGGTGCATTGGCAGGCCCGGTAACGACCTCGGACTTCTACTCGCTCCGCGACATGATCAGCATGACCAAGGGCAAGCACTCGCTCTACTTCGGTGGCGAGTTGGCGCTCGACAAAGGCATGTTCGTCGGCAACCTGTATAACTTCGGCGTCTTCAGCTTTTCGCCCTCCGCTCCAACGACCACTGGGAACGCACTCTCCGACTTCGTGACCGGCCAGGTAAACACAATGGAGCAGGACACGCCTTACCACACGCTGGAAAGCGCATGGCACACGGCGGTCTTTTTCCAGGACAACTACCGCATTACGCCCCGGTTCACAGCCAATCTGGGCGTCCGGTGGGATATCGACACGCCTCCAGTGGAGTCGCAAAATCTGACCGCGGGCTTTGTCCCCGGACAGCAGTCGACCGTGATTCCCAGCGCTCCGCTTGGCATGGTCTTCCCGGGAGACAAGGGCATCGGCCGTGGCATCGTGGGCACGAAGTTCCACCACGTTGCACCGCGCATCGGTTTTGCATGGGATCCATGGGGTGACGGCAAGACTGCTATTCGCGCAGGAGCTGGCGTCTTCTACGGCGCTACGAGCGGCAACGAGTGGAACCAGCCCGGCAACGCACAGCCCTATGCCGTGCGCCAGACCTTCAACTCCGTCAACTCGCTTACGAACATCTACGCGCCCACCATGAGCAACGGCGCAACATCTTCGTTCCCGGGCGGAGACATCTTCCCGTATGTCTACAACCCCAAGAGCCCGCGCTTCCTGGTCCCGGCCAGCATTGAGTCTTTCAGCCCGAAGGCGCAGTGGCCCTACATCTACCAGTTCAACCTCGCCGTGCAGCGGCAGTTGCCCTGGCAGATCGCTTTGACCACCGCCTACGTGGGCACGCTTTCGCGCGACGTTCCCACAATGATTGATGGCAACTATGCGCCCTATGCACCGGGAGCCACCACCGCGCAAAGCAGCATCAACGCGCGGCGTCCTTACGATCCCGGCGTTCTGGGCCAGAACATCTTCCTGATCACGAACCAGACAGCGTCCTATCACTCGTTGCAGGTTTCAGCAAACCGCCGGCTCAGCCACAACGTGATGGTCAACGGCTTCTATGTCTGGAGTCATGCCATCCAGAGCTCCAATGAGTCTGCGATCGGACAGATGACCGCACAGGACTTTGCCAATCTTTGGGAAGAAAAGGGCCCGATGGATGCCGATCGTCGCAGCATCGCCGTGATCTCCGGCATGTGGAAGATCGACTACTATCACGGCGAAAACTTCCTGATGAAGCAGGTCGTGAACGGCTGGACGATTTCGCCGATCTACTCTCTGCAGAGCGGACAGCCTTTCGAGATCACCAGCGGCGGAACGTACAACGCGGATAGCAACGGCCACAACCGGCCCAATCTCGTGGCAGGCGTAAGTGCCTTCCTCGACCCGAATCGTCCGCGCGCTCAAGCTGCAGCGGCCTGGTTCAACACCGCAGCCTTCGCTAAGAATGGACCCGGAGTCGCTGGTGGTATCGGTCCTGGCAACGCCGACGGCAACACACCGCGCGATTACCTGCGTGGGCCGGGCTATCGCGATGTGGATCTGGGACTCTTCCGTGACTTCCGGTTTGCCGAGAGGGTCACGTTCCAGCTTCGCGGCGAAGCGACGAACGTCTTCAACATGGTGAGCCTCAACAACCCCTCGGGAACCACCTTCGGATCCTCGAGCTTCGGCAAGATTACGGCCGCCGCAAGCCCGCGCATCATGCAGGTGGGCGCGCGACTCACCTTCTAGGCAATTCGCACCAACGTTTCGGGCCGGATGCGATGCATCCGGCCCAATCTTTTTGCGGCAAACATCAAGAATCCCTGCCAGGTAGAATCAGCGATTCACAACCTCCCGCAGCAGCTGCGGCAAACTAACCAAGCGCTACTTGAGATCCTGGATCTTTGCGCTGGCGGGAATCTGTACCTGGAACTCATCCGTGGAGAGCTTAACGTTCTCCTGAACACGCACAACCGTGAGCGTGAGTTGAATCCCTTCGAGTGGGCGCTTGATCACCACTTTGGATGGATACTTGCCGGCGCTGAAATCAGCGTAATTGCTATAGATGACCTGTGTGGCCAGGTTGCCCTCACTGTCGTAGATATCCTGGTCATAAGGCAGCATGTCATCCCGATGGATCGTGATCACGCGTACCGGCCGCTTTTCATGACCGGATTTAGACCGCATAATGCTGAGAATGTATTCGGGCTCTAAGTACAGATGTTTTTTGGCGGCGTCCTCGATGGTCTCGGTATCGCTCGCGACCATGTATTCATCATCGGCATCGATGCCGCGAACGACAATGGCATCGAGAAAGAAATCGGGGCGGAGGTTCTCCAGTGGATTGGGAGATTTCTCGGTCACCGTATTCGAGCCGCGTATCACCGAATTTTTGGTGGGCATGACCAGCGTAAAGCGGTCTCCGTCGCTGGCCATATCAAAGATTTTCACGCCGAAGTAGGTTCCTGCCACGCGCAGGCTGTTCGGTTTGCCCAGGATGATGTATCCGCGGCAGGAGGGGAGGTCCGTTTCGACGCCCTCGGCCTTCTTGAACTCAGTGGCCTGAATCTCGACTGTTGCGGTGAGCGTATTGAGCGCATCCCAACGCTGGTCGATTTGCTTAATCAGGTCCTCGGGCGCAACCGTCGCCACGCTAGGCGGCGCCTTGGGCACGGGCAAATGGCGTCTCGTGGGCAAGATCGAACAGCCCGCCAGAACGAGCGGCATACAAAATGGCGCAAGCCGAGCCAGGCGAACCGTCATTGCGCAGCCGCCTTCTTCATCGCACGCCGATAGTCCGCCACATTGCGGTTATGCTCATCGAGTGTCGATGCAAATAACGAATGACCCTGCGCATTATTGCTTGCCGCAACAAAATACAGGTAACCGGTGTCAGCCGGATGCAGCGCTGCGCGCAGAGACGGCAGGCCGGGATTCGCTACCGGCCCCGGCGGCAGGCCCGCGTGCAGATACGTGTTGTAAGCCGTATTGCGGGCCAGGTCGCTCTGGTAGATCGCGCCGCGCCACAGACCCTGCAGTTCAAGTCCGTAAATCACCGATGGATCGGTCATGAGAGGCATGTTCTTTTTCAGACGGTTTTCGAAGACACTTGCGACCAGCGGCCTCTCCGCGTCGACGGCGGTCTCGCGCTCAATCAGAGAAGCTAGGGTCACCACCTGGTGCACGTTCTCCTTCAATCCCAACTGCGCGGCGACCGCGCGAAAGCGGTGCACCATGGTTGCGACAATCTGTGTCGCGCTTGTGTTGCGGGCAAAACGGTACGTATCCGGGAAAAGATACCCCTCCAGCGACTTGGCTCGCGGATCCAGGTCAGTCACCAGCCCCACTTGCTTCACTGCGGCATTCAAAAAATCCTGCCGCGTATCGAAACCCGCCTGTTCCACCCGGCTGGCGATGTCAAAGACGTTCTCGCCCTCCGGAATGATCAGTGCACGGGTATATACGTCGCCGCGCGCAATTCGTTCATAGACCTCGATGGCCGGCGCGGGATGATCGAACCGGTATTCACCGGCACGCAGCCTCCCTCGCTCCAGGACGCGCAGCAAATCAAAGGCATATTGGCTGCGGACAACTCCCGCTGCCTGCAGCTTCTGGCCAATGCGCAATGTCGAATCACCAGGCGCCAGCTCGACGAACGTCTCGCTGACCGGGCCATAGGGAGTGAGCACGAACCATCCGGCTCCGCCCGCCAGAACCAGGGCGGCGAGAAACATCCCCAGCAGGAATCGACCTGGTCCGGAGCCCCTCTGTTTTTTGCTCTTCCATGTGCGCCTGGCCATTCGGCTGAATTCAATCCTTCAATCACTTAGGACGCGTATCGGCATCCCTGCGACTCTCTATCTTTTGATTGTATCGGGCGCGGTAGCGATGGCCGCCCTCTCGAACAGGACGAGCAATTGTGTCGCATCGTGGCCCGGGCGTTTCAGAGTCGCTGCTATGTCACCTTCTAGACATCGCGGTGCCTGACAAGGGAGACTTGGAGGACGCACGCAACGGAAATGCGTCCAATCGTTAGGGGGATGGGGCACATGCGGGGAATTCGGGTGCTGGGTCTGGCGCTGCTCGTTTTGGTGGCGCCGGCAGCCACGCGGACGCAGACGGGGGATGATGCAGCCAAAAATGCGGCCCAGGCACGCGCGGCGCTCGATGCCATGGTCAAGGCGCTTGGCGGCGATGCCTGGCTGAACATGCAGAACAAAACGATGGAAGGGCATGTCGCCGCATTTTTCCATGGCAACCCCGACCTGGGTACCGAAGAGACCTTTGAATTCCACCAGTGGCCCGATCGCGACCGGATCGAGGTGACCAAGCACCGCGACGTGGTGGAATTCTTCATTGGCCGCCAGGGGTGGGAGGTAACCTACCGTGGCAAGAAAGCCATGGAGAAAGACTCGCTCGATGATTATCTCCGCCGTCGTGACCACTCGATTGAGACTGCGGTCAAGGTATGGATGAAGGACCCGAACACGATCCTGATCTTTGAAGGCCAGCATCTGGCTGAACGGCACCTGGCCGACCAGGTCACGCTCATCTCGCCACAAAATGAATCGGTGACCATCCTCATGGACGCGCAGACCCATCTGCCGCTGCGCCGTGTCTTCGAGTGGCGCGACCCGGTGTACAAAGACAAGAACTCCGACGCAGAAGAGTACGACGACTACCACGTGGTCGAGGGGTTTCCGACGCCGTTCACCATCTCGCGCTTCAAAAACGACGAGCAGGTGCGGCAATACTACGTGAGCAAGGTGCATTACAACCAACAGCTGCCTGCCGACTTTTGGGACGTAGACGCAGCCGCTCGCCGGATCAAGAAGTAACAGAACCAGCAAATCGCTTATTTATAATCCAGGGGAGCGCGCGCCGCCTCCGCGGGCAGCGCTTGTCTGGAGAGGGACGAATGACCTTTGCCATCCAGGAGATCCTGGATTTCCTGCCTCACCGGTATCCATTTTTATTGATCGACAGGGTGGTCGAGTTTGAGCCGACCAAGCGGCTGGTGGCGATCAAGAACGTCACCATCAATGAGCCGTTTTTTCAGGGACATTTTCCTGGCCATCCCATCATGCCCGGCGTTCTTGTGGTCGAGGCGATGGCCCAGGCCGGCGCCATCATCATGCTGGCTGAGATTCCCGATCGCGACAAAAAGCTAATCGTCTTCACGGGCATCGAGCGGGCCAAGTTTCGCCAGTCCGTTACGCCCGGCGACCAGTTGAGGATCGAAGTGAATGTGTTGTCGTTCCGGCCTCGTGCGGGACGCATCGAGGGTAAAGGCTATGTGGACGGCAAACTAGCCTGCGAAGCAACGCTGACCTGCATGGTTGTCCCGCGCGAACGCGAGGATGGCGCCGCTCCCTCAACAGGAACAACTAATTCCACCGCGTCAGAACCGGATGCGGGGGTCGAGTGAGCATCCATCCCAGTGCGGTGATCGCTCCGAGTGCGGTCGTTCCGGAGTCGTGCACCGTAGGCCCCTTTTGCACCATCGGTCCCGAAGTTGTGCTCGGCGAGAGTTGCACCCTCATCTCGCATGCAGTGCTGGATGGCCGCACGCGCATTGGAGCGCGCAATATTTTTTATCCTTTCTGCTCCGTCGGTGTGGCTCCGCAGGACCTCAAGTACAAAGGCGAGCCGACCGAGACCATCCTCGGCGACGACAACACGATCCGTGAGAGCGTAACGATCAGCCGCGGCACCGTCGGCGGCGGAGGCGTCACCCGGGTCGGCTCCAATTGCCTGCTGATGACCTGCGTGCACATCGGACATGACAGCCAGGTAGGCAGCCACTGCATCCTGGCCAACGCAGCTACACTGGCCGGGCACGTGACGATTGAAGACCATGTGACGCTGGGCGCCTTCTGCCCCGTGCATCAGTATTGCGTCATCGGCGCGTACTCGTTCGTGGGCGGCGGCACCATTGTGACCCAGGACGTGCTGCCGTTCTCGCTGACCTCCTCGCGGCGCGAGAACCGGGCCTTCGGGATCAACAAAATCGGGCTCGAGCGCCGTGGATTCTCCGCGGAACGATTGCAGACTCTGCAGAAGGCCTATCGCCTGCTGCTCGCCGCCAAGATGAACACCTCACAGGCCCTCGACAAGATGCGGGAACTCGAAGGTGGCGATGTGGCCCGTCTGGTTCAATTCATTGAACGCAGCCACCGCGGAGTGATCAAGTGAGGGCCTGTCGATCATGTGCCGCAGGTCTGAAAACCATATACTCCGCGAGGAGCGTTTCGATTATCCAATCGCCTGCACCGCATTGCCTCCCGAAGGGAGGAGACGAAAATAGCCCAGGGTGGAGCACAGCGCAACCCTGGGATTGCATACGGCCTCATCTCGCCCGTCCCGTAGGGACGGACCGAAGTTTATCCCCACACATAACGCGGGTCGTATTCGATGCGATGCTTCTTCAAAAACGCGATAAATTCCGCCGCCCCTCCGGGGCGGGTAAGATTGGAGGCTCCAATTCCCAGGGTTTCGTTCGCCTGCGCGAACTTTACCCTGGGCTAATTTCGCCCCTCCCTCCGGGAGAATTCGCAACCGAAAACCGACAATGGCGGGAAGTACCCGGCCTGCCACCAGAATGGTTCAAGCCATGAAGCTCGGCCTCATTGCCGGCAATGGGCGGTTCCCGTTCCTGCTGCTCGATGCGGCGCGGGCGCAGGGGCTTGAGGTCGTGGTCGCTGCGATTCGCGAGGAGACCGACCCGGAGATCGATGACCGCGCTGCATGCGACGAAAGAATCAAGGTGTATTGGCTCTCTCTTGGAGAGCTCTCCCGGCTCATCGAAACCTTCCATAAAGAGGGCGTAACCGCGGCGGTAATGGCCGGCCAGGTGAAGCATAAACAGATCTTCAGCTCCATCCGGCCCGACAGGCGGCTGGCCAAGCTGCTGCTCAATCTGCGCACGCGTAATACGGACATGCTCCTTGGCGCGGTCGCCAAGGTTCTCGCCGACGAAGGTATCGAGCTAATGAGTTCTACCTCGTTTCTCGAACCCCTGCTGGCTCGAGAGGGCGTGCTCACCGAGCGAGCACCCGATGAGGAAGAGCGCAAAAACATCGAGTACGGGCTTACTGTAGCGCGGGCCGTGGCCGGCTACGATATCGGGCAGACCGTCGTGGTCGCCGCCCAGGCCTGTGTGGCCGTCGAAGCCATGGAGGGGACGGACGCCACCATCGAACGGGCAGGCCGGCTGATGCAGTCGCTGGACGGCGGCGCGTCCACCCTGGAACGCCACTTGACAGTCGTCAAAGTAGCCAAGCCGAACCAGGACATGCGCTTCGATGTGCCGGTAATCGGCCTGGCCACGGTGGAGACGATGATCCGGGCGGCTGCCAGTTGCCTTTCTGTAGAGGCCGGGCGTACGCTGTTATTCGATCGCGAAGGGCTGCTCGAGCGAGCCAATAAGGCTGGCATTGCCATCTTGGCTGCTCCCCGCTGATACTGTTGTCACACACGGGATCTCTTCTGGCGCTGACTTTCCCGCTTCCCGCTTTCTCAGTCTCTGTTTCCTCAGCCCCAGGCCCCGCTGTCTAGGAGGATTTTATGAAGAAGCTTGCTCGTCTTGCTCTGGCTGTAGCGGTCGTGGCCACGGTTCCCTCTTCCAGGGTAGTGGCGGAAGACACCATGCCGCAGGCTGGCCAGACTGCGCCCACATTCACCCTGCCTTCTCAGGATGGCACCCCGATCTCCCTCGACCAGTACCACGGCAAGTGGGTGGTGCTCTACTTCTATCCCAAAGACATGACCACTGGCTGCACCATCGAGGCTCACAAATTTCAGGATGCGCAAGGCGATTTTGCCGCCAAGAATGCAGTCATCCTGGGCGTCAGCGTCGACTCGACCGATAGCCACAAGCAGTTCTGCGCCAAGGATGGGCTGACCTTCCATCTGCTCGCGGATACGAATCATTCGGTCGTGAGCTCGTACGGTTCTCTGGCCGACCATAATGGCGTGAGCATGGCGAACCGCAACACCTTCCTTATCGATCCCCAGGGCAAGATCGCGCAGGTGTGGATCAAGGTCAATCCCGCCACTGCGGCTTCGGACGTCCTGGCAGCCATCCCCGGCGGTTCCATCCCCGCGCCAACTGGGCTGACCGCAAACCCCCAATAAGGAACGATAACGCCCAGTCGAATTAAGAATTCCGATCGATGCGTGCGAGAGCGCTGTGTCTCAGCCTCTCGCACGATCCCCCTTCGAGGAGAATGCATGCCAACAGAGCTTGCCCGGTGGTTCCGCGCGGAGCTGGATATCGTACGCGCCGCGCTCTACGCCGTTCCGCACGAGCTGGCGGATGTGCCGTGGCGTACAGGCGGATGGACGCGAAAGCAAATTGTGGGACACATGATGGACTCAGCCGCCAACAACCGTCAGCGGTTCGTACGAGCTGCTACGGAAGGCCGCTATGCTGGTCCGAAATATGCGCAGGACGCCTGGGTAGCCGCGCACGGGTACGTGCGCCAGGGTTGGGAAACTTTGCTGCACTGGTGGAAGGTGCAGCACGATGTGCTGGCTGCAGTCGTCGATGAAATTCCCGAGGAGCGGCTGGGCGTTCGCTGCGTCGTGGGCGAAGACGCGCCCGTAACGCTGCGCTTTCTGATCGAAGACTACGTCACCCACCAGAGATGGCATCTGGGACAGATCGCATCCGGAGCGACGAAGGAATAATCTCGACACACCGCTCCGGAGCTTGATCGCAGACGCAAAAAGGTCCGCCGCGGCGGACCTTTTGCTTGCTCGATGGGCTACTTCTTTTTCTTTTTGGCTGCCTTCTTCTTAGGAGCCTTCTTGGCTACTTTCTTGGCAGCCTTTTTGGCTGAAACCTTCTTGGCAGCCGACTTTTTCTTGCCAGCAGCCTTCTTGGGCGACGCCTTCTTGGCAGCCTTTTTCACTGCCTTTTTCGCAGCCTTCTTCTTAGGAGCCTTCTTGGCCGCTTTCTTGGTGGGAGCCTTTTTCGCAGCCACCTTCTTGGCAGCAGCCTTTTTCTTGGGGGCTGCCTTCTTCTTAGCCGCCGGTTTTGCCGCGGGTGGCATTACCACTTCATCGATCGAAATCTCTTCAACGATTCCCTCATCGTCGTCCGATGAAGTGTGGATGCCGGCGGTCTCGAACTCATCTTCTTCTTCGTCACTCAAACCACCGATCCCTGAAGGGTCCAATTCTCCCGGCTCCCCGGTGGGATCGCCGGCACTCATCGCGTACATCTTGAATACGTCATCCATCCGATTGCCTCCAGCGGCTCGCCGCTGCCCTGGTTTTGAGTTCTCTCACACAGCGCGGAAATAAGGACTCCGATGTGTGGAAGCTATTGTAGCTATAGCTTGCACACAAAAACCAGCAAAACACAAGCATGGAATGCGAATGGATTGAAACTTTTTATTTCTGCGAGGTGGTCTTCGCGAGCTCGGCGCTTCTGTGCGTCGAGTGCGCCTTCGAGTTCGCGGCTCCCTTGACTGAGTGCGAGGTCTTCTTCGAGGTCGAGAGATGCTTCTCACCGGCCGTAGAGGCCTTTGAAGATCTGGCGTGGCTCGCGCTGGCTGATGTAGCCGCATGCGCCGTTGTGGATGAGCGGTGATGACGACTGCTGGTAACGTGACTGGCTGCGACAGGCTCGGCCACATGCAACCGGCGGCCCGGCTCCACATGAGTGCCCGTGAGATTGTTCCAGCGGCGCAGCTCGGCAAGGGAGACGCCAAAGCGGTCCGCGATGGTGACGAGCGTATCGCCACGGCGAACCGTATAGAGCACGCGATGCGCGGTTGGAGCGGCTTCCGGAGCTACTGGAACCACCAGCGCATCGACTCCCTGCAGGCTGTCGATCTCGCTGAGCTGGTTTGCCGCCGCCAGTTCCGAAGGCTGCACCCGGTACTCGCGTGCCACGGAGTTCACCGTGTCTCCGGCAACCACCAGGTGATAGCGCCAGGAGTTGCGTCGCGACTCGGGAATCTGCGCGATGCGCTGGTTAAAGAGCGTGGCCGCGCCGGCAGGCAGGTGCAGATCGAAGGAGGTATCCGGCGGCGTGACCATGTGCAGCAGGCTCGGATTCAGCGCCTCAAGCTCATCGACGGGCGCGCCGACCAGATCGGAGACCAGGCGCAGATCGATCGAGTAGTTCACCGTAACGGTGTCGGTAAGCACGGGCGGATCGAGCGTCACTTCATCGAAGCCGTATTGCGTGGGGTGGTTGGCGATGATGATGGCCGCGAGAATTTCAGGGACATAGTTCTGGGTCTCGCCCGGAAGATTGTGGCGCTTGTAGAGCTCCCAGAAATCGGCATAGCCGGTCTTTTCGACGGCCCGCTGCACATTGCCCGCCCCCCAGTCATAGGCGGCCATGGCCAGATACCAGTCGCCAAGCTGGTTGTAGAGGAACTTCATGTAGCGGGCGTAGGCGCGTGTGGACTTCTCCGGATCGAAGCGCTCGTCCACGTAGTTATTGCGCGCGAGGCCGTAGTCGCCGTGGGGCATGAACTGCCAGATGCCGCCGGCATGAGAGCCACGGTTGACGGCCCTGGGCTGAAAGCCAGATTCAGCTACGGCGAGGTAGATCAGATCCTGCGGAACGCCTTCCTCGGCCATCACGCGCTGAATCATGGCACGGTAGCGGCCGGCACGCTCAAAGGAGTGAAGCAGGGTCGCGTGCCCGCGCTGCGAGTAGGCGAAAAAGTTGATGAAGGCGGCGACGTACTCATTCATCACCAGCGGAAGGTCGGACTTGGTGGTGGCCAGATCGGCGGTGGCTTTTGCGACAAGGTTTGGATCCACCGCAAAAGTCACGTCGCTGGCCACATCGGCTGGAGTGGGCTCTTCCTGGGGCACAAAGCCGTTGCCCTGCTTGAGCGCCTCCATCTCCAGCCCATTCACCTTGTCGACAATGTGGTCGAACTCGTCGGAGAGCTGCGAATTGCTCCGGATATCGATGCCGCTTGCAAGCATCAGGTCCACGGCCCGATCAAACTCGGCCTTCGCTTCGGGCAGCTGTCCTTTGCGATAGTCGGCTTCGCCGCGAGAGTACGCTGCCTCGACCTGCTGAATGAGCTGGCGCACCCGCTGTTGTTCAGCGGTCATTGGAGCAGGCTGAGCGGGTGGAGGCGGCGCGGCGGCTTGCGGAGCAGGCGCCGCAATCGCAGGAGCAGTAGCCAGTGCGGTCTTGCTGGCCGATGCCTTCTTCGATTGTGCGGGACCGCAGCCAAGCAATGAAACAGCCCCGGCGGCCAGAATTGTGATCGAACCTCCGAGGGAGAGATGACCCCATCGCATACGCATAGAAAGACGCAGACGGGCAGACGGGCGTGAGTCCAGTGAAGGCACTAATGCCGATGATAAGCTATGCCATGGAGCTCTGCGCGCGCGAATGCCGTAACTCCTTTATTTTGCGAGCTCCATGGAAGCACGTTTTCTTCGCAACTTCGCCATCATTGCCCACATCGACCACGGCAAGTCGACGCTGAGCGACCGTCTGCTTGAACTTACCGGCGCACTGAGCAACCGCGAGATGCAGGCCCAGGTACTGGACGCCATGGATCTCGAGCGCGAGCGCGGCATCACCATCAAGGCCCATGCCGTGCGCATGATGTACAAGGCCCAGGATGGCCACGCCTATCAGCTCAATCTGATCGACACACCAGGGCATGTCGACTTCAGCTATGAGGTTTCGCGCTCACTGGCTTCTTGCGAAGGCGCGCTGCTCGTGGTCGACGCGAGCCAGGGCGTCGAAGCGCAGACGCTGGCCAACGCCTATCTGGCCATCAATCACGGCCTCGAGATCATTCCGGTCATCAACAAGATCGACCTGCCCTCGGCCGATATCACCCGCACCCAGGAAGCGATTGAGCAGGCCGTCGGCTTGGACGCGACGGACGCGATCCCGGTGAGCGCCAAGACGGGCCAGGGCGTCTCGGACGTGCTGGAGGCCATCGTGCACCGGCTTCCATCGCCGACTGGCGATCCGAACGCGCCTCTGCAGGCACTCATTTTCGACTCCTGGTTCGACGCGTATCGCGGCGTGATCGTACTCACCCGCGTGATGCAGGGAACAATGCGCAAAGGCCAGCGCATCCGGCTGATGTCGAATGGAAAGTCCTACGAGATTGAGTCGATGGGCGTGCTCAGCCCCAAACCGGTCGAGATCAGCGAGCTTTCGGCCGGCGAGGTGGGCTTCTTCGCCGCGACCATCAAGAACGTGGGTGATACGCGCATCGGGGACACGGTCACGGACGACGCACGCCCTGCCGCAACTGCTCTGCCCGGCTTCGAAGAGATCAAGCCCATGGTCTTCTCGGGCCTCTACACGGTGGACTCGCACGAGCACACGTTGCTGCGCGATGCCCTCGAAAAGCTTCGGCTCAACGACTCCTCCTTCTTCTTCGAGCCCGAGAGCTCGGCGGCCCTCGGTTTCGGATTTCGCTGCGGCTTTCTCGGCCTCCTGCACATGGAGATCATTCAGGAACGGCTGGAGCGCGAGTACGAGCTGGACCTGATCACCACGGCGCCCAGCGTGCGCTACCGGATCACCATGACCGACGGCAGCGAGATCGAGGTCGATAACCCTTCGCGCTGGCCTGAGCCGCAGAGCATCGCGAACATCTACGAGCCGGTGATCACCGCCAAGATCCTCACCAACGAGGAGTACGTCGGCGGCATCTTCAAATTGGTCGAGGAGAAGCGCGGCAAACAGATCAACTTCGAGTACGTCACACCCACCCGCGTCATGCTGACCTACGAGTTGCCGCTGAACGAGATTGTGCTCGACTTCTACGACCGGCTCAAATCTATCTCCCGCGGCTATGCGTCGCTCGATTATCAGCTCGCCGGCGAGTGGCAATCGCCCATGGTCAAGCTCGATATCCTCGTCTCAGGCGAGCCGGTCGATGCGCTCTCCATCATCGTCCACCACGACCATGCCTATGAACGTGGTCGTGCGCTGGTCTCGAAGATGCGCGAACTGATCCCGCGGCAGCAGTTCGAGGTCGCCATCCAGGCGGCCATCGGAGCCAAAATCGTTGCCCGGGAAACCGTAAGCGCCTTGCGCAAGAATGTTTTAGCCAAATGCTACGGCGGCGACATTACGCGGAAACGGAAACTATTAGAGAAACAAAAGGAAGGCAAGAAGCGGATGAAGCGGATCGGCAAGGTGGACATTCCGCAGGAAGCGTTCCTGGCCGTGCTTCGCGTAGGCGAGGATCAGCAAAAGTAGTGCCAAGTCGTGACCGATTTGATTCCTTTGTCATGGAATTTTCATGGCCGCTTGTGGAAACCTGCTGAAAGCGCTTGGGTGACGCCTAACACAGGGGTCGTCCTCCGCGAGACGTCTTTCCTCCAGATTTCTTATTGATCCGGAACGACTTACATCTCCTAGCAGAGTGCGCAGACGTTTGGCAAGAGAAGAAAAAGACCCAAAATCGCCGCGTTTCCGGAAGCAATCCACAATTTTTTCCACAGAAAGCGATGAAATAGGGTGGAATCGGCCGCTTGACAGCGAACAACCTTTCGGTCTGATTTATTAACTCTTTCAAATCAAAGGCCCAAAACCCTGGTGGACAGGATTTTGGGCCTGAAATGCCCGGTATCTATCCTAGTGAGCGGCTGGCCGCGCGGCAGGCGCAACTGGCTTGGGCGCCTCAGTCGTAGCCGACGGCGGGGGAGCCGGCACGCCGGACTTTACGTTGTAGGCATCGATCACCTGCTTGGTGATGTTGGTGCTGTTGCTGGCGAAGAGCACAGGATTCTGCTGCTGCGAGACGTCGAGAACCAGCGTGTAGCCTTCCTTTTCAGCGTAGGACTGCATGACGTCATAAACCTTGGAAGCGAGCCCGTTATAGAGGTCCTGCATCTGCTGCTGGAACTCCTCCTGCGCATCCTGGGCATCGCGATCGAGCTGCTTTTTCTTGGTGTCGAGGGTGTTCGACTTGGTGGCGCGATCGGCGTCGCTCAGGGTCGCACCCTGCGCCTGCAGCTGCTTGGTCAAGGTGTCAACTTCGTCGCTCAAGGCTTTGAGCTGCTGGCGTTTGGGATCGAACTTCTTTTCGAGATCGGCGAAGTTGCGCTGCCCCTCGTTGGTCTGGGCAACAGCCACCTGAAACGCGATGACAGCGATCTTGGCCGGACCGGCGGGAGCCACAGCCGCGGCAGTGGGTGACGCGGCCGAAACGGCCGGTGTTTGAGCGGCAGCGCTCAGGATCGAGCCCGAGGCCAGCGTGAGGACGATTGCAAGCGAACGCTTCATGTAGATCGAAAACTCCTTCGAGATTCCCGTGTGGCTCCTGATTAGACGCGCGAGCCAGCGCCTCCTGAGAAACCTCGCCCTCTTTTTCGGGAAACTCCTACCGGGGCCGGCAGAGACTGAAAAGATGCGGATGGAGACGTCAGCAGGAACTAGGGGAGATTATACGGCATTTTCAGGCTCGACTTGTAAATTGTCATTGGCCCGGAGCCGGCCCTCAAAAGCACAAAGACCCCGCGAAAACGGGGTCTTTGTGCAAACTGCGCGACGCGCCGGAATCACCGCGCTCAGTGCGATGTGGAGGGCTGGGGTGCGGGAGCATCGGGCGTGGCGCCGGCCCCGGCGGGCGGTGCTGGAATGCCCGATTTCTGGTTATACGCCTCGATGATGGCCTTGGTGATGTCCGTAGAGGGCATAGCGTACAGCACCATAGGAGCCTGCTGCTGTTGTTCGCTGGCATCGAGTACCAGGGTGTATCCATGCTTCTGCGCATAATCCGTCATCACCGCGCCCACCTTGGAGGCGAGGCGGTTCAGAAGGTCCTGCATATCGGTCTGGAAGTCCTGCTGCGCGTCCTGGGTATCGCGGTCCAGCTGCTTTTTCTTTTCGTCGATGGTGCGGGCCTTGGTCTGGCGCTCTTCCTCGCTCAGATTCGCTCCCTGACTCTGCAACTGCTTGGTCAGGTTATCGATCTCGTCGTTGAGCGTCTTCAACTGCTGGCGCTTGGGATCGTACTTCTTCTGCAGATCGGCGAAGTCGCGCTGGAACTCATTCGTCTGTCCAACCGCGGCTTGAAACTGGATGACGGCGATCTTCGCGGCGCCGCCTGCTGACTCGCCACCCTCATGCGCGGGGCTTTGCGTGGCGGGCCGCGGCGCGGCAGGCGCCTGGCCAGTAGCCGTTTGGGCAGCGACGATAGGAAGAGATCCCAGAGCAAGGGAAATGACGACTACGGGCAGGTGCTTCATGCAGATTCAACAACTCCTTCACAATTCCGGCCGCTCGCGAACAAAGCTCACAAACAAAGGTTGTGCGCGGGGCTTCGGCTTTGCCTCGTCTCGACCGACTTCGCGTCTGTTGCGAATCGGCAAGCATACCTTCCACGCCGGGGATCGATCATCGATTCCCGATGACCGCGCGCAGGAAAGGATGCGAGGCAACCGAAAACATCGCCAGAAACTACATCGGAATTATACGGCATTCTCAGCAACCCGGAATGGCCGGGGCGCAGCCGAAATGCGGTCAGATGAAAATGGCCGCCCGATAAACGAGCGGCCATGAGCGATACGCAATCTCTGCTTAGAACGTGGTCGAAATCGTCAGCCGGAACGTCTTGCGCGGCTCGCGGAAGACATAGCGGGAACCGTAGGCCTGGACGGCTTCGTTGTAGGTGTAGTCGCCTGCGCCGCCGGGCGGGAACATGGCCCGCGTGATGAGCTCGGCTGAGCAGCTTCCCTGCTTGCCGCCGAGGTTCACGTCGTTGCAGAAAGGCGTCTCGAAGAGGCGCATCGGGTTCCACGCGTAGTACAGGCGGAACGGCGCGTTCACGATCGGCATGAGGACTGAGATCTCTGCGCCGGTCGACATGCGGGGAACAAAGCTCGTACCGGAGATTGGACGGATATCCCGCTGGAATCCGACCTTGGAGCCCGGGATGCCGCCCTGGCAGGAGCCGTTGTTGTATACCGGGCAGCCGTAAAGCGGCGCGGTCAGCGAGGCGAAACCTTGAGGGCTCTGCTTGAGCTGGCCCCTGTCGACAATGGTATCGATGCCGAAGTCGTCGAAGAGCGCGAACGTGAATGGCCCGACAACGGGAATGCGGTACTCGGCATTCGCCGTAAAGTTGGCGTCGCCGCCAATCGAGGCCACACCGTACACAGGCAACGGAACCTGAATACACTGGTTGTCCTGCGGATTCGTTGGATCGCGCGGCACGCAACTGCCATCCGGATTCGTCAACTGGAAGTTGACGCGCGTCGGCACATAACCGTACGGTGTGGCGCTGCGCACGTCAAAGCCGCGGATTTCGTTCTCGCCGCCAGCATAGAAACGGTTGTTGGGCGGAGCCACATCGCCCCCAAAGCCGGTAACGTATCCCAACTGCGCGCGCAGGCCCAACACGTTGCGCCCAGTGGGAGTCGGCTTCAGGTAGTGCATGGGGATATAGTGCGTGGTCGAGACAAGTGGCTCGATATAGCGCACATTACCCCACAGACCCGATACCTGCAGCGCCGCCGTGTACTCTTTGCCTTCGTGGGGGCGTAGCGGGTTGCTGACCGTGTTGTACGAGTAGCTCAGCGAGATATAGCTGTTGATGATGCCGGCCAGCGCGTTGGAGCCTTGAATGCCCGACCGGAAGGAGATGGTCTGGAAGAAGGTCTGCGAGGCCGTGCTGAAGGCCTGGATATTGGATCGCGTCCAGGAGTACGTGAAGCCCACCCGCTGGAAGGCATGGCGCTTCAAAGGATAGCTGACTGAGAAGTTGAAGCCATCCGACGACTGGTTGTAATTCTGCGTGAGCGACTTTTCCGCGTCAGATAGATTAACGGATGCGCCGGTCGTAGCCTGGTAGTTCTTGGCCGCGTTGTAGTCCTGCTTCTGATTAAAAATTTGGAAGCCGACGTTAATGGGCCGGTTCTTGATGTACGGCTGCGTAAAGCCGAAGAGGAACTGGCGGCTGATCGAGCCCAAATTGGCCTGCACGCTCAGTGTTTCGCCCAAACCAAGGAAGTTATTGGTCTGGTAGTTAAGACCGATGAAGGCGCCGGAGAGGCCGCTGACGCCGCCGTTCATGCCGATGGAGTTCTTGCCCTTCTCCTTCACCTTCAGCAAGAGCTCGACGGTGCCGTTATCGGGATCCTGGTGCGCCTCGGAGTCCTGGTCGACCTTGAGCGGCTCGAAGTATTCGAGCTGGTTGAGGCGAAGCAGGCTGTACTCCCACAGCTGGGAGTTATAGACAGAACCTTCATCGAGCAACAATTCGCGGCGAATGACGCGGTCACGCGTAATGGTATTGCCCTGGAACTCGATCCGCGAGACATAGAACTGCTTGCCCTCGTCGATATCGATGTTCATCGAGACGGTCTTCTTCTGATCGTCGTAGCTCAGCTTGGGAATGGCGCCGAAGTTGATGTAGCCCAGCCCGCCGTAGGCCTTCTTCAGGTTCTGCAGGCCCTTCTGGATTTCGGTGGCGTTAAACCAGTCGCCGTCCCTGATGGGGAACGTTGCGCGCAGCGCCTTTTCGTTGGTGATCTGCTTATTGCCCGTGAAGGTGATGCTGCCCAGGCGGTAGCGGCCGCCTTCTTCGATGGGCATCAGAATGTCGATGCGCTTGCCCTTGTTCGGGCGGAAGGTAAACCAGTTCAGGCCGCCCTGGTCGCGGATCTGGGTCTGCGGTGTCTCGACCGCGGCGTTCGCGTAGCCTTTGTCGCGATAAGCCTGGCGCACGCGCTCGGAGTCCTCTTCGAGCTTCGACGAGTCGTAGGTCTGCGGGAAGATGTCCTCAAAGATGATGGAGTAGGGGATGCCGATGGGCTTGAGGTTCTTCATCGAGCGGCGCAGGTAAAGCCCGTTCAGATGGGTGTTGCCGGTGAACTTGATCTTGCCCACCTTCACCACTGGTCCCTCTTTGATATTGAAGTTCACCTGGACCGAGGCCGGAGGAATGGTTTTCACATCCGTCTTGATGGTGGCGAACTGGTGGCCGTGCTCGGCCAGCATCTGCTTGATCACCGTCTCGGCCAGCTTGATCTTGGCAGGATCGTACTGGCTATCGACCGTCAGTCCGACCTTTTCCTTCTTGAAGCGGTCGAGAATGTCGGAGTTCGTGATCGAGTTATTGCCCTTGTAGTTGATCTCGCGAATGCTGGGCTTTTCACGGACAAAAATGTCGAGGATGATGCCCTTTTCCGTGTCCTCGCGCTCGATGCGCAGGTCTTCGAAGTAGCCCGTATTCCAGAGCGAGTTGAAGTCACGCTCGATCGAGACGGGATCGTAAGTATCGCCCTGATGGGTAAAGAGCCTGGCGAGGATGGTCTCCCTGGGAATGCGGCGGTTGCCGATCACGCGAATCTGAGTGATCGTCTGCGGGGTCTGCGCCGGGGCTGTGCCGGCAGAGACCGCTAGAACGAGCAGAACCAGCATGCAGGTGACGATGCGGGCGGCGCGGGAGATGGATGTGTGCTTGATCTTCACCGGGCTGCGGCCCTGCGGCGAGTCCAAGTGGCACTTGTGCGGTCCATAGTTCAGCTTCACGAGAAGAATTTGCACACCCTCACTGCTCAAAATCTGATCCTGCATCGAGGAAAGATGATTATATTTGACCCCGGCGACCCCGCCCAAACGGGCGCATTGTTGCCGGCGCGGACTCCGTCACCTTCCTAAATTCCCTGCCGCGCCTGCCGCCTTCGGACTCGGGGGTGGATCCCATGATCTGCCAGCTGTCCATCCGCTGGAAGATCCTGGGCTGGCCGTCCCAGCAGCACAAAATCTGCCGCTGGGGGACTCCGGTTCGCTATCCAGCAACATCAATCTGCCGCCGGGTTCGCGGTTGGTTGAACACCCATTCCACAGTCTACCGGAACGAGGCGGGTTCGAGCGCCTGTGCATCTCCTTGCACGTCGCAGTATTCTCGTTAGACGCGGATGGGACAAACAGGACAGCCCGAAGAAAAGAGGATTTCCAAAGCCGATAGCGAGCAGGATGGCGAGTTGGATGGAATGACAAAAGCGATGGTGGAGCGCCCGCAGTCCGTCTTTACCTTTTCGGCACATTTGCTGAACGGATCTGAAATCGGCCTGGAGGCATTTCGCGGGCACGTGCTCCTGATCGTGAATACGGCCAGCCAATGCGGCTTCACGCCCCAGTATGCGGAACTCGAAGCGCTCTATTGCCGGTACCGCGAGCGGGGTTTCGATGTGCTGGGCTTCCCTTCAAATCAGTTCGGCAAGCAGGAGCCTGGCGCCGCGGACGAGATTCGAACCTTCTGCGCGACCCGTTATGGGATCAGCTTTCCGCTCTTTGACAAAATCGATGTCAATGGTCCGAAAGCTCATCCGCTCTACCGGTTCCTCAAGAGAGAAAAATCCGGCCTGTTCGGCTTTTTGACCGGCGGCCGCATACCGTGGAACTTCACGAAATTTCTTACTCGGCGCTCGGGCGAAGTGGCTGGACGTTATGCGCCTTCCACGCGGCCCTCGACACTCGCTCCGGTGATCGAGCAGCTGCTTGATGCCTCATAAATCATTACGATTGCGGAACCTCCTCACGGCTCACATGACGAGATGGAGGAGGGCGAAAATGTATCTTTTCCCCTGCGGAAGTCGTCATACAAGTACGGAGAAGGTCTCCTTTCCGCACTAGTTGTTGCCTCCGTCTTTCGACTACCATAGTAGATTCGATCGAGCTTTTGAACCAGATTGCGGCTGATCTCAAATCTGGTTCCCGAACCCGACGAGCCGGCGCGACCCGGAACGGGAACGGTCGCCGATCCGCACAGCTAGCCAGGCGGGCGAGGGCGTCCCGGTCACGGTAAGAAGCACCACCACGACGACGGCCCAGGAGCGAGTACCAACTCTATGATGTGGATTGTCCGGCTTGCGCTGCGGCGGCCTTATACCTTTGTCGTCTTTGCATTTTTGATTTTGATCCTTGGCGTCTTCAGTATCGAATCGATGCCGACGGATATCTTTCCGAATATCGACATCCCCGTAGTTACCGTGGTCTGGCAATATACCGGGCTCTCTGCAAGCCAGATTGCCGATCGCCTCATTGCTCCCTCTGAACGTGGACTGACCACGACCGTCAACGACATCGACCATATGGAGTCGCAGTCCCTGGTCGGCGTCGGCGTCATCAAGATCTTTTTTCATCCGCACGTGAACATCGCTTCGGCGGTGGCCGAGGTGGCTGCCATCAGCCAGTTGACCCTGCGCCAGTTGCCCCCGGGCACGAACCCGCCCTTCATGATCCAGTACAACGCGTCGAGCGTGCCGGTGCTGCAGCTGGGACTTTCCGGAGAGGGACTGAATGAACAGCAACTAAACGATCTCGCGACCAATACCATCCGCGTGCAACTGGCTACAGTCGAAGGCGCGCAGGAGCCGTTTCCCTATGGCGGCAAGCAGCGCGAAATCGTGGTGGACCTCGATCTTCAGGCGCTTCAGGCGCGAGGGTTGTCGCCGGCCGATGTGGTCAGCACAATCAACAGCCAGAACGTCATCGCGCCTTCCGGCACCATCAAGCTCGATCGTTTCGAGTATCAGGTGGAGACGAACTCCGCGCCCTCAGCCATCCAAGCGCTCAACAACCTGCCTATCCGCGCGGTAAACGGCACCGTGGTGTACATCCATGATGTCGCACACGTCCGCGACGGCAATCCGCCGCAAACCAATATTGTGCGCGTGAACGGGCGACGGGCCGTGCTGATGAATATTCTCAAGACCGGCTCGGCGTCCACGCTGGACATCATCAAAGGTGTCCGCGATAAGGTGAATTACATCAAGGGCGAGCTGCCGCCCACACTGCATATCAGCCCTGTTGCGGATCAGTCGATCTTTGTGCGCAGCGCCATCAGCGGCGTCGTGCGCGAGGCTCTGATAGCCGCGTGTCTGACGGCCGTCATGATCCTCATCTTTCTCGGCAGTTGGCGCTCCACGCTGATCATCGCGGTGTCGATTCCGCTTTCTATCTTGTGCTCCATCTGCGCGCTCTATGCGCTGCACGAGACCATCAACATCATGACATTGGGCGGCCTCGCGCTGGCCGTCGGCATCCTTGTTGATGATGCGACCGTCGAAATCGAGAACATCAACCGGAATCTCGAATCGGGTAAGGAGATTGAGCAGGCAATTCTGGATGGCGCAGCACAGATCGCAACGCCGGCCCTTGTCTCTACACTCTCTATCTGCATCGTCTTCGTGCCCATGTTTCTGTTGAGCGGCGTGGCGCGTTACCTGTTTGTTCCGCTGGCAGAGGCCGTCGTCTTCGCCATGCTCGCCAGCTATCTGCTTTCGCGTACCGTCGTGCCCACCATGGCGCGCTATCTGCTGAAGGAACACGATGACGCAGAGGTGGAGCGCAGACGCACAAGCCGGAATCCTCTGGCGCGGTTCCAGTTCGCCTTTGAGCATCGGTTCGAGCAGATGCGCCACGGCTATCTGCGCGTGCTGACGCTGTGCGTCGATCACTCCGGAATTTTCCTGTTGCTCTTTCTGGTCTTCGCGGCCGCCAGCCTTTGCCTGACGCCGTTTCTCGGCCAGGACTTCTTTCCCCAGGTAGACGCCGGCCAGTTCAAGATCCACGTGCGTGCCCACACAGGCACACGTATCGAAGAAACCGCGGCGCTCTGCGATCACATCGAGCAGACTATCCGCGAGCAGATTCCGGCAAGCGAGCTCGTTACCATCATCGACAACATCGGCCTTCCCTATTCGTCGCTCAATCTTTCGTATTCGACCTCGGCGCCCGTCGGTCCCGCGGACGCAGATATTCAGGTGCAGTTGGCTCCGAATCATCATCCGACTGAGGCTTACGTCGACAAACTGCGCGTGGTGCTGGCGCGGAGTTATCCGGGCGTCTCGTTTTACGAGCTGCCGGTCGATATCGTGACGCAGATTCTGAACTTCGGTCTCGCTGCGCCCATCGATCTGCAGATCGTCGGGCCGAACCTCGCAGGCAACCGCGCCCTCGCCGAGAGAATGCTCGACGAAGTGCGCTACGTGCCCGGCGCTGCAGATGCGCGCATTCAGCAGCCGTTCAACAATCCCAATATGACCATTGATGTCGACCGCACGCGCGCGCAGGTGCTCGGCATGACGCAGCAGAACGTCACGCAGAGCCTGCTGGTGGCGCTCAGTGGCAGCTTCCAGACCAGTCCGAACTATTATCTCGATCCGCGCAATGGCGTCGCCTATAACATCGCCGTCCAGGCGCCTCAGTACCGGATGAACTCGATGGCCTCCCTCAACAGCCTGCCCGTCACCGGCAACGCGGCCATCGTGACGCCGAGCGGCAACGCGCCGGCGCTTGCGCCCGGTTCTGCGGCAATCACGCCCGGTGCGGCCTCCACGGCTGCGCCCGGTACCTCCAAGCCCGTAACGGTGCTGGCGAACCTGGCCAATGTGGAGCCCGGGACCGAACAAGGAACCGTAAGCCACTACGACATCGAACCGGTGATCGACATCTACGCCAACGTGGTCGGAACCGATCTTGGATCCGTGACCCGCGCGATGGAGAGAATCAGGAACGAGCACGAGAAAGATCTGCCCCGTGGATCGCATTTCATGCTGCGCGGGCAGAGTGAAACGATGAATAAGTCCTATATCGGCCTGCTGAGCGGATTGGCCTTCTCGATCCTGCTGGTGTATCTGCTGATCGTGGTCAACTTTCAATCGTGGCTCGATCCGTTCCTGATTATCTCCGCGCTGCCCGCAGCCTTGGCCGGAATCGTCTGGTTCCTGTTCCTGACGCACACGCGGTTGAGCGTTCCGGCCCTGACCGGAGCCATCATGTGCATGGGCGTGGCTACGGCTAACTCGATCCTGGTGGTAAGCTTTGCACGCGAGCAGTTGGAGATCCTCGTCGGCAATGCGCGCCAGGCCGCACTGAACGCGGGCTTCGTGCGGCTGCGGCCTGTCATCATGACGGCTCTGGCGATGATCATCGGCATGGTGCCGATGGCTCTGGGCCTGGGCGATGGCGGCGAGCAAAACGCCCCGCTGGGCCGCGCGGTGATCGGTGGGCTGGCGCTCGCCACGGTAGCAACCCTGTTTTTTGTGCCGGTCTTTTTCTCGGTCGTTCATGGGCGGCTGGAGAAGCGGCGCAAAGCGGCGCCTCATCAACCCAATGCGGCCAGCTTTGATGAATTTGATGAAAACCTGGAGTAGCTCTTGATGAACGACGAATCGAAACCAAATCCATCACGGAATTTGCAGGCTGCTGCGCAGCGTCCTCAGGCCGAAGCACATGAAGCCGCTCCTGAGAAGGAGCCGGTCTCGCCGCGCAAGGCAATGGCAGGTCTCGGAATTCTTGCGCTCATTGCGATTGCTCTCGCTGTAGTCGGCATCCTGAGCCGCCGTCACGCCGACACAGTGCTGGCGCGCGACACGCAGGAGACGGCCGCACCCACCGTCAGCGTTGAGCCGGCGAAGCCAGGTGCGCCCGTCGATGAATTTGTGTTGCCGGGCAACGTGACCGCCTATACGGACGCCCCCATCTATGCACGGACCGACGGTTACCTGACACACTGGTACTACGACATCGGTGCGCGCGTGAAAAAAGGCGATCTGCTCGCCGTCATTTCCACGCCGGAACTGGACCAGCAGCTCGCGCAGGCCGAGGCCGATCTCGCGACCGCAGAGACAAACGCCAGCAACGCCAAGGTACAGGCAGATCGATACAAGGGGCTTGTGGATTCCAATGCAGTATCGAAACTGGATACCGATACATTCATCACGCAGGCAGCCTCGACCTCGTCCGCAGTGAAGTCCGCACAGGCCAATGTGCAGCGCCTCAAGGAGCTGCAGAGCTTTGAGAAAATCTACGCGCCCTTTGATGGCGTTTTGACCGCCCGCAATGTGGACACCGGACAGCTGATCAACCAAGGCACGAGCGCAGAGCTCTTTCACCTGCAGGCTCTTGAGACGCTGCGTGTCTATACCAATCTTCCGCAGGTCTACTCGCAGAGCGTGAAACGCGGCATGAAGATTGCGCTCACGCTTCCCGAGCATCCAGGAAAGACCTATACCGGCACGCTGGTGCGCACCGCAGACGCGATCGATCCGGTCAGCCGTACGCTGCTGGTAGAAGTCGACGTGCCTAATCACGATGGACAACTGCTGCCCGGCGCGCTGGCTCAAGTGCACTTTAAGGCGCCGCCCGCGGGCGCCACATACATCGTGCCCACAGCCGCGCTCATCTTTCGTAAAGAGGGTTTGGAAGTAGGCACAGTGGTGAACTCGGATCACGGCGCCGTCGCACACCTCGTGCACATTGTGATTGGGCAAGACGATGGAGCCACAGCGCAGGTGATCAGCGGGCTGAATGCGAATGACCAGATCATCCAGGACCCGCCGGATTCACTGATTGAAGGCGAGAGGGTCACGGTGGTTAAGCCCGGCAGCCAGGCGGACTCGGGAGGATTCTAGTGAGCTCGTCGCAGCATAGAGCATCCGAAGTCCGATCCGTGGGTAACGTGTCCCGTGCCCCATTCTTGCGACTTCTCTCTGTCGCCAAGGTGGGCATCCTGATGTCAGCCGTCCTCGCACTGGCTTTCGTAACGGGCTGCAAACCCGTAGGACCGGACTACAACCGTCCCGGGTTCACTGCGCCTGATGTCTATAAAGAAACGGGCGCGGCCGCCGCAACTGTCCCGCCCCCCAATCCACAGGGAGGCAACTGGAAACCGGCAAATCCCTCCGACGGCATGCTCAAAGGCAAATGGTGGGAGATCTATAACGATCCCGAGCTGAACAAACTCGAAGACCAGATCACTCCCGCCAATATGACTCTGCGTGCGGCCCTGGAAACTTATCTTGCGGCGCGCGATCAGGTGGCTGTCGCACGTGCGGACTTTTTCCCCAGGCTCTCCGCGGGCGCTTCTTTGAGCCGTGATCGCGTTTCGGCCAACCGGCCACTCGTGGTGCAGGGCGCGAAAACCACCTACGGCGATTTCGATCTCGGTGGTCAGGCAAGCTGGGCTCCCGATTTCTGGGGCCGCATTCGCCGCAACGTCGAGGCAGCGCGCGCCAATGCGCAGGCCAGTGCGGCCGACATGGCGACACTCGACCTGAGTCTGCACGCCGAGCTGGCGCAGGATTATTTCGAGCTGCGCGGACTCGACTCGCAGAGCCGCCTGCTCTCGTCTACGGTTGCCGACTATGAGCATCAGGTCGATCTCAACCAACGCCTGCTCCAAGGCGGCCTCACCACCGAAGTCACAGTTGCCGAAGCGCAGACGCAGCTTGAAACCACGCGCGCTCAGCTCGTCGATGTGAATGAGGCGCGCGCTGAGTACGAGCACGCCATCGCTACGCTCATCAACCAGGAGGCCGGCAGCCTCACATTGCCTGCCACTCCGCTTGATCTTGAGCTGCCCAGCGTCCCTGTCGGCGTGCCCTCGCAGCTTGTTGAGCGCCGCCCCGACATCGCTGCCGCCGAGCGCCGCGTGGCCGCGGCCAATGCGCAGATCGGCATCGCCGTCAGCGCCTACTATCCCAACATCAATCTCGGCGGGTCTGGCGGTTTTGAGAGTACCCGCGCCGGCACATGGATTCAGGGGCCAAGCTCGCTCTGGTCGCTGGGCGCGCAGGCAAGCGAGTTGCTCTTCGACGCCGGACAGCGCCACGCATTGACCGACCAGGCGCGCCACAATTACGAGGCCCAGGCCGACCACTACCGGGCCACTGTACTCGACGCATTCAACGAAGTAGAAGACAAACTCTCTGACCTGCGCGTTCTCGAACAGGAGTCGGAAGTGGAGCGCCGCGCCGTCGCCGCCGCGCAGCACTCGCTTGATTTGTCGAATCAGCGCTTCAAAGGCGGCACAACCAGCTACATCGAAGTGCTGACCGCCGAGACCACGCTGCTCAACAATCAGCGCACCGCCACCGATCTGGAAACGCGCCAGTTCGCTGCAAGCGTGCAGCTCGTCCTCGCTCTCGGCGGCGGATGGGATACAACTCAGCTGCCGAAGTAGTCAGTGCGAGAGCGCTGTTGCTGGCACTTCTGCCAATGGCAATCCTGGCCCTTGCCACTGCAGGATCGGCGCGCTGCCGCTCTCGGAGTGTAAGCCTTCAAGATGAATCTTATGTTTGCCGGCGCGCAGGCCGATGGCGCCGACCGCGTAACGCGCGGCGTTGCCCGGCGAGTCGCAAACCTGCGCAAACGGCGGTCCGGTCTTCGCGACTTCAACGTCGTCGATCACCAGCCGCGCACCGTCGCGATCGATAACCGAAAAACTATAGCCACCATCGGCGGGAACGTCGAGCAAACCGTCCCATGCCACGGCATAGCGCGTGAATCCCCGTCCGTCTGCCTCGACGCGAGTTGCGACGTCCGAGAAAACAGCTTGCTGCGTGGCAAGATTCGGTAGCTCCGTCCATTCTCCAGGATAGATTTTGTAGGCCAGTCCAGGTTGCGTTGGATCGATGATGCTCGTCGCGTTGCTCCAGCGGGCAACGGCCACCACGTCTTGCTCGGCCCAGTCCTGGTTACCCTCTTTGTCTTCGACGTGAAGCAGCACGCGAAAGCGACCCGCGCCATTCGCTCCATCCAGGTCCGTGCCCTCCGCATCCGGAAAGCGATGGCGCACGATCCGGCCGTGGTCTTGCGTTCCATCGCCAAACAGCCAGGTGTAGTGGGCATGCGGCGCGGCCTGGGCCGTGAATGTGATTCTCGTTTTGGGCGTAATCACGGCGGGATCGACACGAAATGTTGCGAGCGGCGTGTGCTCGGTAATGAACTTAGGCTGCGCCGCGCCGCCCAGAACAAACAGCGGCATCGTCGCATTTGCATTCACCCGTGCCTGTCCGTACTTGATGTTGTCGAAGGTTATGCCGGAGACATTGCCGGTGACTGTCGAAGGAACGAGTGGCGGCTGGCCGAGAGCCCAGACGTTGCGAAACGTCACATCATGAACGGCCGGCTGTTCCTGCTCGATCTGCGCGAGCGAATACCAGTGATCGAGAAAGAGATTCTCAAAGTGCGTCTCTGCATGCTCTCCGCGCGCGCCGTTGGCTCCCCACAAGCCGAGCACGCCAAAGCTTTGTCCGCATGCACCAACACCGGCGTGGAGAATATCGGAATCGCGCAGCGTGAAATTGTGCGAGTTGAAGACCTTCTGCGGCCATGCCAAGCGCACGATATTCGAGATGCTCGTCGAGAGCTCGCTATGTTCAACCACGATGTTTTGCACGTCGCGCCCAGGCCGCAGCATATCCGCCTGTGTGTAGCCGTCCCAGTTGCCCTGCATCGCAAAGACGTCGTCTGAGGCGCGCAGAAACGCATTGCGCACCACAGCATCACCGCCACCGAGCCAGTCCATGCCATCCTGATTGGCATTGCCGGGATTGCCGCCGATCACGCGCAGGTCATCGTAGGTGAAACCAGTCGAGTCTTTCATCTGGATGGACCACGTGCGCGAGCGGATGATGCACGTCAGTCCGTCGATCTCCACGTCGTGCGCCTGGTTTGCGCCGATGCAGTGCCAGTCCGGCTTCTGCATCCAGCCTTCATCGGTATTGGGATCCTGCGGACCGTCGTACACGATCGTGCCGCGGCCCAGCACCGTCACATTTTCGACGTTCCAGAGATTCAGGCTGCCAAAGACGTAGGCACCTGGCGCAAGATAGAGTGTGTCGCCGCTCTTCGGGTTCAGGCTCTCGCGATGGACGCCGGCTGGAACAACCTGCACATTGGGCCCCGCAGGTGGGGGCGCAGGCGGCGATCCCGCGAAGAGAAAGAGCATGTGCGCGTGATTGAGAAAGTCTCCGGGCCGCGAGATGGAAAGCTTCACTGGACCGTCAATCTTAAAGCGGATCGTCTGTCCCGCTCGCCGGGCGCGCAGACCAAGCCGCCACGGCTCTATCTCGATGCCGCCATCCCAGAAGTGTGGCTCAGCCGCGGTGATTGCAATCTCTGCAGGACCCGTAATGTCGAAGCTCGCGAACTCATAGCTCGCCGCTGCATGAGCCACGTCCACGTCATGACCATTGACAGAAAGAGTGAAGGCCGACGAGCGCATCTCGTCCGGAACCGGCGCGGCATACACACGCGTGGCCGCGCGAATCGTAACGGGGAAAGCAAGTAAAACAAGAATCAGCAGCGCACGAAAACCGGGCAAGAAACTAGACTCCGGCAAAAGAATAGGATCAAAGCCCATAGTACATTGGCTTCGGCCGCATCTGCGGCCGGAGATGATTCGCCATCGACAATCGAGGCATGACAAGGCATAGTCGTATCTATGCTCAGATTCTCCGGTCATCGCCTTCGCTGGGTCTGTCTCTGCGCAACCTTTGCGTGCGCCACCGCTCTGGTCCTTGCGCAGGATTCGCCCGCCGCGCCTATCGTGCTGCATGCTGCGCGTCTGCTGGATGTCGCGACAGGCAAGGTTCTTTCACCGGGCGAGATTCTTGTCGAAGGCGAACGTATTCACGCCGTCGGCACATCGGTTGATCATCCCGCGAGTGCTAAGGTCACTGACCTGGGCGACACTACGCTGCTTCCCGGCCTGATCGACGCCCACGTTCATCTCTTCCTGCATCCGGGAGCGGAAGACCTGCAGACCGTGGAAGAGTCTATTCCCTGGCGCACGATCCTCGCCGAGCAAGCTGCGAAGGCTGATCTTCGGGCCGGCTTTACCGCCGAGCGCGACATGGGCACCGAAGGCGCAGGCTCGGCCGATACAGCCGTCCGGGATGCCATCAACAAAGGCCTCATCCTGGGTCCGCGGCTGCGCATCAGTGGCAATGCCATTGATATTCTGGGCGGCCACGAAGACGCCAACCACTTCAATCCGGCGCAGCATGTGCTCTCGAATGCAGACTACGCCAACAATACCGAGCAGATTGTCGCGGTGATGCGCGCGCAGCACAAGGAGGGTTCTGATTTTGCGAAGATCTACGAGACCGGCCCCGATGCAATGATGGATGGCATTCTGCACACGCCTTATCAGTACACTGAGGCACAGCTTGCCGCAGCCGTTGAAGAGGCGCGCCGTCTTGGCGCAACAGTTGCCGTACACGCCATGGGCGAACCCGGCACGCTCTACGCTGCGCAGGCAGGCGTTGCGTCCATCGATCACGCCACACAGCTCAGCGATGAAACCATGCGTCTGATGCGCGAGAAACACATCCCTGCCGTGCCTACCTTCACCATCTTCGACTACTTCGCGCATCATCAGGAGTCGCAAGACCAAGCGGCGGGTGAAGCCGCTATGCTCGACTACAAGATCGCCGAATTCAAAAAGCAGATCGCTGCGGGCATTCCCTTCGCTGTTGGCTCTGACGTTGGCCCGTTCCCGCACGGCACGCAAGCGCGCGAGCTCACGCTCATGGTCCGCTTCGGTATGAAGCCGCTCGCCGCACTGCAGGCGGATATGATCGAAGGCGCACGCCTTTTAGGCTGGGCCGGCCAGATCGGCGAGCTCAAGCCCGGCTACTTCGCCGATATCATCGCCGTGCCCGGTAATCCGCTCGACGACATCTCCGTTGTGGAGCACGTGCGCTTTGTCATGAAGAACGGCGAGATCGTGCGGCAGTAGGTGACGTACAATCCCTTGTAACTGGACCGAGATTCGTCGGAGATTCGCAAGAACACCGGTCTTCAGGAGCTAACCCATGCGCCGTGCCGCTCTGCTTCTTCTTGCCGCTGCCCCTCTGGTTGTCTTTGCCGCTCCACGCGCAGATGGTCACATGGATCCGCGTTTGAACGGCAGCTACAAGTTCACCGAGGGCGGATGGACCTACGTGCACTTGCAGGGCGCGCCAGAACAGGTCGGCTTTCAGCACGGATATCTGCTGTCCACAGAAATTGAAGACAATCTTCACCTCTACCAACTCGAGGCGTCCCACGTATCCAGGCGTCCGTGGAGTTTCTATCGCGACGCAGCAGAGCATGTGTTGTGGCCGCATATCGATCCTGAATATCAGCAGGAACTACAAGGCATCGCCGACGGTCTGCATGCGCAGAGCTCAACGGCCGATCTTTGGGATGTTGTCGCACTCAATGGCTACATTGAATTGTCCAGCTACTATCTGCCTTCTCTCAACGCCAAAGAAGGTACGCCAAACCCGCCGCAGGCCGTTGCTCCCGGCAAATGCAGCGCGTTCATCGCTACAGGCTCAGCAACCAAGGGCGGAAAAATCGTGATCGCCCACAGCAACTGGTCCTCGTATGCAGAAGGCGAACGCTGGAGAATGGTCTTCGACATCGTGCCCGCCAGCGGACAGCATATTTTGATGGACGGCCTTCCCGGCGTCATCACCAGCCAGGATGACTTCGGCGTAAATGAAAGCGGATTGATGATCACCGAAACCACCCTGCCCATGGCGAAGGGCTTTGACGTAAATGGCATTCCCGAATTCGACCGCTCGCGCAAGGCGATGCAGTACGCCACATCGATTGATGAATACGCGGCTCTCATGCGCAAGGGCAACAATGGCGGCTACGCGAACTCGTGGCTCGTGGGCGATCGAAAAACCGGCGAGATCGCCTACCTCGAGCTCGGCTTGCATCACACGCCCCTGCTCAAAAAGAAAGACGGCTACTTTGTTTCCTCGAACTTCGCTGCGAATCCGGATCTGATCAGCGACGATACTCCCGGATTCGATCCAAAGAATCTCGAAAGCTCAATGAATGCGCGCCACCTGCGCGCCGAGCAGTTCATGCATGAGCATTACGGTCAGTTGGACACGCAACTTGCCGAAGCATATCTCTCCGATCACGAAGACGGCTTCGAACATCGCGTCGATGCCGGAAAACGCAGCCTCTGCGGCCATGAAGAAACATCTCCTGTCGGCGAAAAGGTCTGGGGCGATCCGCCCTTCCAGCCCGGCGGCGCAGTCACAGGCAAAGTGATGGATTCCGATATGGCTGCGAAGCTGAGCTTCACCGGCAGAGCCGGCCATCCCTGCGGAGAGGACTTCCACGCCGCATCGTTTTTGCAGGCTCATCCGGAGTTCGACTGGCAGAAGCCCATCCTGCATGACATGCTCGCCGGCCCATGGACGACATTTACGGCGAACGAGAAGCCGATGCTACCAAAGAACTAAGTGGTTTTCGTAGATAGCACCCCACCTAAATCACGATCACCAGCTCTGAATACTCGGCCAGCTTTGCATCGGCCGTGAGCAAGTGCATCGGTTCACTGATAGCCTGCGCAACGAGTAAACGATCAAAAGGATCAGGATGAACCAGCGGTAGGCTGCGGGTGACAATTGCGTGTCGGGCGCTAACTTGCAATTCCTTCAGACCAGCTCGTTGTGCAAGCTCAAATAATTCCCGTGGATCTGTTTTGATCTTCCCTAGCCGGGCTTTGATTGCAACTTCCCAAATACTTGCGGAAGAAACACAGACCTCATCTGCGTCCGTGATTAGCACGCTCGCATTGTCATTCAGACGCGGATTTGCTTCCATCAGCCAGATCAGTGCGTGAGTATCGAGCAAAATACGCAAGATCAGTCCTCAGGTGTGATCAGGAAATCCTCAGGAAGGGGATCGTCGAAATCGTCGGCAACCCAGATTTTGCCTTTCATCAATCCAAAGATGATTGGCTTCTTCTCGGGCTTGAGCTGGGTCAGCCGCGCCACCGGCTTGCCGGCGCGCGCGATGATTACATCCTCACCGCCTTCGACTCGTTCCAAGAGCTTGGAAAGCTGTGTTTTCGCCTCAAAAACGTTCACGGTGACCGGCGTTTGAGGATTAGCGGCCATACTGACACCCTTAGCTAAGTCTAGCTTAGCACAACTGGCACTTAAACAGCCACCGTAAAACTATCCTCAGTCCGCGTCACCGCGTGATAGAGCGTGTCCCGCTCCACGGGCACGCGGCCAGCCTCCGTGATGAGGCGGCACAGCTCTTTGCGCGTCATGCCCTGCGGAGTGGTGGCTCCAGCATCGTGATAGATCTTTTCTTCGATTACCGTGCCATCCAGGTCATCGGCGCCAAAGCGCAGCGCAATCTGCGCAATCTTCGGCGTCAGCATCTGCCAGTAAGCTTTGACATGCGCAAAGTTATCAAGCAGCAGCCTGCTCACGGCGATCTGCCGGATGTCCGTTAATCCCGTCGTCACCGGAAGATGATCGAGCGGTGTATTCTCCGGATGAAAGGCCAGCGGAATGAAGGTCTGGAATCCTCCGGTCTCATCCTGCACCGCGCGCAGCTTCAGCAGATGATCGACGCGATCGGCATCATTCTCAATGTGGCCGTACAGCATCGTCGCGTTCGACCGGAAGCCCATCTTGTGCGCCAGCCGTGCCGTGTCGAGCCACTCTTCGCCATCGATCTTGTGGTCACAGATGATCGAGCGCACACGATGCGTGAAGATCTCCGCACCGCCGCCGGGCATCGAGTCCACGCCGGCATCGCGCAGCTTGGCGAGCGTCTGCTCGATCGTGAGCTTCGCGCGCTTAGCGAGGAACGCAATCTCCACCATCGTGAAGGCCTTGATGTGGACCTTCGGAAACCGCTCCTTTAAACCGCGCACCAGATCGAGAAAGAACTCGAGCGGCAGATCGGGATGCAGACCGCCAACGATGTGGAACTCCGTCACCGCCTCCGAATAGCCCGAGGCAGCCGTCGCCCATGCCTCGTCAAGCGCCATGGTGTAGCTGCCCGCGTCGCCCTTTTTGCGTCCAAAGGCGCATAGCTTGCAGGCCGCCACGCAAACGTTCGTGGGATTGATGTGCCGGTTCACATTGAAGTAGGTCACATCGCCGTGCATGCGCTCGCGCACATGGTTGGCCAGCCAGCCAACGGCCAGCACGTCGCGCGAGCCATAGAGCACCAGCCCATCTTCGGCGCTGAGCCGCTCCTGCGCAACAACCTTCTCGGCAATCGGCTCCAGCCGTGGGTCGTACGTCCTGAAAGCGCTCCCCTGCCCCGGATTTTCCGCAGTATTCTGCATACTCTGATGATACCGGAGCCCGGCTTCAGGACTCATTTCTTGAACTCATTTCTGGCCGGTCTCCACGGCCGCCACGTTGGGGCCAACCAATATGCCATCATCCAGCGAAGCCGCCACCAGCCGCTCGCCAGCCCCGCGGATCAACGCAACCGGATAGCCTGTCTGCCACCACAACCAGGTCATCGTCTTTGGATCGATTGCGAAGATCTGGTCGCTTCCGCGTGAGCTCGCCAGCATCCGTTTCAGCGCGGCATCGTAACTGAGATCATCCACATCGCGGAAGGGCAGCCTTTGGATCCAGAGCCAGCTTTTGCCCTCATCCGGCGTGAAGTACACGCCTTCGCGCGCGCCCAGCCACAGTGTTCCATCGGGTGAAAATACCACGCGATGAATCCGCGTAAGCATTGCCGGCAGCCCCATCGGCCACCAGGTTTTGCCGCCATCCTTTGAGATGGCCACGCCGTCGGCACGAGCCGCCACAACCGTCTCGTCATGCACCGCCACCGAGAGATACCCGCGCAGCCCCATTACAGGCCCACCCTGCCACGTAGCGCCATGGTCGCGGCTGGTCAGCACGCCGCTCTCCGTCGATGCAGCCCATAGATCGCCTGCCACATCGAGCGAGTTCACACGCGCGCCCAACTCGACAACCGGCGCCTTCACTTGCTTTTCGACATTGATCTTCTTGCCGCGGGCCGTCTGCGTCGCAGCCTTGACGATTGTGTTCGCGATCGCATTCTTCGGCTCCCATTTCAGCGCCGGAGCCGCGGGTGATCCGCTTGCTGCCGAAGAATCATTTGCCGCCGGCGGATCGAGAGCGAAGATTCCCTCGTTTGTCCCCGCTACGACTGTTCCATCCGCGGTCTGCGCCAGCGTGTAGACATCGCGTCCATCGAGTCCTTCGCCCACCTGCTGCCAGCTCGCGCCCGCATCGGTCGACTGAAAGACGCCGCCGTAATCCTTGTCGTTCACCACACCCGCATAGAGGTGCGCAGCGTCATTCCGGTCCACGAGCAGCGCGGCTGCCTTGCGCTCCGAGATGCCTTCGTTGGATTGCGAAAAGGTCGCGCCGCCATCCTGGCTCGCCAGCACGCCGCCGCGGTCGGTCGCCAGCAGAACATGCTTTGCGTCCTTGGGATCGACGAACACATCGTTCACGATCACCTCGGGCCCGGTCATCCGCTTGAAGGTCTTTCCGCCATTGACGGTCTTGTACAGACCTTCTGTGGTGCCCGCATAGACCACCTGATGATCTTCGGGATCCTGCATCAGAACGCGCGTCCTTCTTGCCTCGGAAGGAATGCCTTGGATCTTGTGAAACAGCGCACCACCGTTCTCGCTCTTGTAGATTCCGCTGCACGCACTCAGGTAAACAGTCTTCGTGTGCTCCGGATCGACGATGATCGAGAACACATCCGAGTCGACGATCAGACCTTGCTTGATGTTGTGCCAGGTCTTGCCGCCATCCGTTGTTTTCCACGGCAGGTGCCAGGTTCCGGCATAGACGACGTCCGGATTCGCCGGATCGACGGCGAGTGACTCAATCTCGTGAATCTCCTTGTCGCCCTCCGGGCTGATCGGCTCCCATGTTGTGCCCGCGTCGGTCGTGCGAAAGACACCTTTCAGCGTGCCGGCAAACAAGATCTTCGGATCAGAAGGCGCCTGCACCAGCGCCTGCACCGGCTGCCCCTTGAACTCCGCGCACGCGCTCCAGCTCTTTCCCGCATCGTGGCTGACCCACAACCCGCCGTCGCTGCTATCCTTCCACGCGCCTACATACAGCGTGGCAGGATCGGCCTCGTCTACGACAATGCTGTCCAGGACAAACCCATCTGCCGGATCGAGCTTGGCAAGCCGACGCCATGTGGCGCCCTCGTCCTTGGACTCGTAGAGCCAGCTGCTGGTTGTTCCGAGATAAAGATGGCTTGGATCGCCGGGATCCGCGGCAAACGCGCGCGCATCGCCGCCAGGCGGACCCACGATGCTCCAGGAATTCTCAGCAAACGCGTTCAGTTCGCAAAATGCACATACCAGGAGAAAAAACACCGGCATCCAACGCTTGCATCGGTGCAGCGAACAGAGAAAGATCCGCAAACGGCTCATCGAGACAGTAAGAACTCCCGTATCTATCTAGGATAGTCAAAATTGAACAGGCTTGAAACCGTAGAGCGCTGCTTCAGACAGGCAGCCGCGATTTCAGAAGATTTTGTCCTATACGCACGTCGAGCTCTCCACATTGCTGGAGAGCTCGACAAGGTTGCTTCTTTGGGTTTGGGTCGCAGGTCTACTTATGGTGATGCTTTGCGCCCAGTGGCTTGCGCGCCTGAGGCTTCAGCGTTGTCTCATCCACAGGTGACGTGCCCTGCACATCGCTCCCGAAGTTAGCTCCCGAAGGCACCAGGTAGTTCTGCACCGACTGCCCATCGGTTGCGGTGGTTGCGGTCGAGATGCGCGAGGCGTCAATGCCCTGCTCGGTCACCAGATAGTCCTTGGCGTTCACGGCGCGCTGTGCGGCTAGGTCTTCCACCTTCGCGTGCTTGTGGTGCTCAGCGTACTTCTGCTGCTTCGCAGTCTTGGCCTTTTCCTTGTCGTCCGACTGGCCGACCAGCACAGCCTTCGCATCGGCATTCTGCTTCAGTTCCAGAGCCACCTGGTCCAGGCAAGCCTTCGCTTCGTTGTCGACGCGCGTAGGTCGCGACTTGTCGGTGGTGAAGTTGATCGAGCACAGCGCCCGCGACGTCGGCGGTGGCGGTGGCGGTGGTGGCGCGGAGATGTTCACCGTCGTATTGGCAGAGACCGAGTGGCCCTTGTCGTCCGACACGTTGCAGGTAACTCCAACTGCGCCGGTGGGTGCGCCGCTCGACGAGAACTCCGCCGTGGTGCCGCTGCCCGTCACGGAACCAGCCGACGCCGAATAGCTGTAGGTCAGCGGACGATTCTGCGGACTCACGGCTGTGGCCGTGATGGTGCTGGTCTCACCCGGCTTGATGGTGTCAGGACTGGCCGAGCAGCTGATCGTCGGCGGTTCGAAGGCTTTCACCGTGTAGTCGGCCGAGCACTGCGCGGATTGGCCGGGCTTCAGTCCTTCCTTGCCCTTCTTGCCTTCCTTCACGTCGCCCTTGACGGTGTAGGAACCGGGCGCCAGCGAAGCGGTACTCACCGTCGCGGTGTTGCCGCTGCCGGTGACTCCATCGCCTGACCAGTCGTAGATCACATTGTTGTTCTTTTTCGTGCTTACCGAGCCCGCGGTTCCTGTGACTGTGAGCGGATCGCCGGGATACACGGCAGGAGCACTGGCGGCACAGCTCAGCGTGATCGGCGGCTGCTTTTTGCAACCCAGCGGCACAAAAACCACGCTCGCTGAAGCCAGAACCAAAGAAACAGATTTTAAAGTTCGCGAAGCCATCTTTTTCATCCTCCTGATTCTCCGCAGATATGCGGGTTCAGAGTTGGAAATGCGGTACGGATGGAACTCCGATCAGTACAGCATGCGGAGACCCCATGTTTCTCGCGGCACTGTCAAAACGATCACCGAAGCATTCCGGAGCGAGTCTTTCAACCCAGTGGCTGGTACAGCTTCTACCAGATCCCGCCCCAGATCAAACAGCCGAAGCCCTGAGGACTTCGTAGAGTACAAATTATGCCGTCATCGGTGCTGCGGCCCTAGAATACACCATTTACCCTTGCCGATTGTTGACTTTGCTGGATCAAGATGCACAAGAAGGCGAAGCCGCAGCGAAGAAGAGCAGGGCACCGCCATATTGCTCGCCCCAAAAATCAAAAGGAGGGCGCATGGCGCCCTCCTTTTGATCGATTCACTTTGGCTGATTCACTCGGTGCTGTTACTTCTTCTTTGCCGCAGCCTTCCTCTTCGGCGCCGGCGCCTTCTCCTGCAACAGAGTCATGGCATCGGTCGCGTTGAACGGATAGAGCTGCACGGACTGCTGCCCCGTCGTGCTCAGCGTGATGTCGACCCGGCGGTTCTGGGCCAGCACAATCACGGAGAGCCGTTTCAGAGTGCTCGCCTTCTGCTCCGCGGTCAGGTCAGGATTCTGTTCCACCAGACCCTTCACCTGATCGGTCGTGAGCTGCTGCTCCTTGCCCACAGCGCGTGTATCGATGTCGCCTTCGGGAACGCCCTGTTCCACCAGGAACGACTTCACACGAGCAACGCGGCGTTCGGTGAGCGCCTGGTTGAACTCGGCCGATCCGCGAGCATCCGCGTGACCGGTGAGGATCAGGTGCGCATCCGGCTTGATGGCCAGATAGCTCTTGAAGTCGGTCGCCAGAGTCGTCAGCGTCTGCTGCTGGCTGTCGACGAGGCCGCCCTCAGGATGTTCTGCTCTGGGCATCGCCGTCGGGAAGAAGACGCTGTGCAGAGCCAGGCGAGCCTCAAGCCGGATCTGTTCCGGAGAAGGTCCAGGCGGCGGTGGCGGCGGCTGAATCGTCACAGACGTGTTCGCCGTAGCCGTGTGTCCCTTGTCGTCTGCAACGTTGCAGGTAATATCCGCTGTGCCCGGCGATGCGCCTGCCGAGCTGTAGGTCGCTGTGTTGCCGGTCCCGCTCACGCTGCCCGTGGTCGCCGAGTAGGTGTAGGTCAGGGTGCGGTTCTGCGGGCTGGTCGCGGTCGCGGTGATGTTGGCCGAGTCGCCCGGATTGATGGTCGTAGGCGAAGCCGAGCAGCTGATCGTCGGCGGCTCGAAATCCTTCACCGTGAAGCTGGCCGAGCAGTTCGCCGTCTCCCAGGGCTTCAGACCTTCCTTGCCCTTCTTGCCTTCCTTCACCGTACCCTGCACCGTGTAGCTGCCCGGCGCAAGAGAGCCGGTCGCCACGTTCGCCGTGGTGCCGCTGCCGGTAACGCCGGTACCCGACCAGTCATAGGTCGCATTGAGCTTCGGATTCAGATTGCCTGCGGTCGCCGTAACGGTAACCGGATCGCCCGGGAAGACCGTCGTCGGGTTCGCCGAGCAGGACTCCGTGATCGGAGTCGGCGGCGCGAGCGAGCTGCCATGGATCACGACACCGGCGCTCAACCGCGCTGCACTGATGTTGGCGCGTCCGCCATAGAGGCCAGGACCAAAATCAGCATGCATGTACTCGTAGTCGGCCTGGAACAGACGAATTGCCAGATGATGGTTGAACCACGGTGTCTCGTAGTCCATGCCGCCGCCAACCGTCAGGCCGGGACCCCACTGCGGGGGATTGTGATACGGACCGTTCACGCGCTCCGCATTCACCAGCCCGTGTACGAACGGCGTGATGTTGTCCATGGGGAAGCGGAAGATCAAACCGCCGCCAACCGTATAGAACCCGTCGTCATTACCCTTGTCGCCGATATTTGAACCGGCAACGGAGTCGCCGTATTGGTGCTCTGCAAACTCGACCTGCAGACCGGCAAACCGGTTGAAGAAGTAGGCTCCGCTGAACAACCCGCCCACGTTGACAGCGTCATAGTTGGCGGTTACTGTTCCGCCTGTGCTGTTGATGGGCGTCACGACGGTGCCGTGAGGAGCGAGATAGCTGTATCCCGCAAAGATGTCCCATTTCGACGGGGACGTATCGGAAGAGCCTGAGCTCGCCGACGATCCCTGGGCCGCCAAGGCCACCGGCATCACTGCCAGACAGGCCATTGCTACAGTCCGGCTCAAGAATTTAAGAGCAGGTAATGACATGCGTTTTTCCTCCGCAAGTATGTCTGGATCGATCAACATCGACCAGATGGAAAGGATTGCTGCGAGCGCAAAATAATGCCGCCCGGGCTCACTCGGCTCTGCACCGACTGCAGAGCGCTCAAACGAACCACAGCATCTTCACGTTATCACAGGGGCTAACCGAACAGAACACATTTTTCAACAAGTTAACCGACTGATAACGTCTTCTGTGGAGTCACATTGTGCAACAGAATTTTTGGGGAAAAGCCGTTCAAATTGGCCCTCGCTTTGCGCGTGCTCTTACCCTGCATTCAGGGTTTTGAGCAGGCTGCGAGGTTCGCGCTGAATCTTCTCCTGCAGAAGCGTGATGGCATACAGGAGTTGCTCCGGCCTGGGAGGACACCCAGGCACGTATATGTCTACGGGAATCACCTGGTTCACGCCCTGGACAAGCGCGTAGTTGTTGAAGACGCCGCCCGACGTAGCGCAGGCGCCCATCGAGATCACCCACTTCGGCTCCGGCATCTGGTCGTAAAGCCGACGGATCACCGGCGCCATCTTCTGCGAAACGCGCCCAGCGATCACCATCAGATCCGATTGCCGCGGCGAAGGCCGGAAGACCTCTGCCCCGAACCGCGCGATGTCAAACCGCGAAGCGCCCATCGACATCATCTCGATGGCGCAGCACGCCAGTCCGAAGGTCATCGGCCAGACCGAATTTTTCCGGATCCAGTTCACCGCGAAATCGAGCGAAGTAAGAAAGACACCCTCCGGCTCTTCGAAGCCGTAGTTCACTTCCTTCAGCTTGATGCGGTTTTTCGCGCTGCTTTCCAGCGTTCCAAACAGGTAATGGTCGCGCTCGGTTGTCGTCGCTGCCATACCTCCACTATAAACCGTCCGCTCCGAAGGTTCTACCTGCCTCGCTCCTTATCTGAATCGCTCTTTTTCCCAATTTTCTTCATCTCCACGCCCGCATTCGGCCATGCGGAAAGCAAATTTCACATGAGAAAGCAATCAGGATCGCAAAGAAACTTGCCTCGTTCCGGTCTTCTTGATGAGAATAGTGCGACAGCAAAAATTTGTTCGCACGTGTTCGCCTAGGAGCGCAAAAAACATCATGCTTCGTCGCTACGCCCCGCTGCTGCTTCTGCTCGCCCTCTTCGCATTTCCTGGATTCGCAATTTCGCAATCAACCAGCTCGGCCCCAGACACACAGGCGCAGATCGCGGCTCTGCAGCAGGCAGTCCGCAATGCTCAGTCTGCCGGCGACAACGCGTGGATGCTGGTTTCTGCGGCTCTGGTGCTGCTGATGACCGGTCCTGGCCTGGCGCTCTTTTACGGTGGCCTCGTCCGCAAGAAGAATATTCTCGGCACCATGATGCAGAGCTTCGCCATGATGGCGATGGTCACGATCCTCTGGGCCATCTGCGGGTACTCGCTGGCCTTCGCTCATGGCAACGCGTTTATCGGCGGCTTTCAGCATCTCTTCCTCCGCGGTGTCACTCTCACGCCGAACACCGACTACGCAGCGACCATCCCTGAGCAGACCTACATGGTCTACCAGCTCATGTTCGCCATCATCACGCCGGCTCTGATCACCGGCGCCTTTGCCGAACGCATGAAGTTCAGCGCCATGGCCGTGTTCCTCTCGCTCTGGTCGCTGATCGTCTACTGCCCGATGGCGCACATGGTCTGGGGTTTCGGCGGCCTGCTGAACGCGACCGGAACGCACGTCCCATCGCTCGACTTCGCGGGCGGCACGGTCGTTCACATCACCTCCGGCGTGTCGGCGCTCGTCGCCTGCCTTTATCTCGGCAAGCGCCTCGGTTATCCGCAGACCGCAATGCCGCCGCACTCCATGGTCATCAGCTTCATCGGCGCCTGCCTCTTGTGGGTAGGATGGTTCGGCTTTAACGCCGGCAGCGCTCTGGCCGCGAGTCCGCTCGCCACCAGCGCCTTCATCAACACGCATTTCGCCGCAGCCTCCGCGGCGCTCGGCTGGACGATCGCTGAGTGGATCCACAACGGCAAGCCCACGGCGCTGGGCGCGATCTCAGGAGCCGTCGCCGGTCTCGTGGCCATTACGCCCGCCTCAGGATTCGTGCAGCCGTTCCCGGCCCTGCTCATCGGCCTGCTCGCCGGCGTCTTCTGTTCGTTCATGGTTTTCAAGGTCAAGAGCCTTTTCGGCTACGACGATTCACTCGATGCCTTCGGCGTGCACGGAGCCGGCGGAACCCTCGGCGCCGTGCTCACCGGTATCTTCGCCACCAGCGCGATCAACCCGGCCTTCGGCAACGATGCTGCCGGTCACCCGCTGCCCACCGGCGCCATCGACGGCCACTGGGGACAGATCCTCAATCAACTTACCGGCGTCGCCATCGCCTGGGGCATCTCGATCGTCGGTACGCTGATTCTGCTCTTCGTCGTGGATCGTGTCATCGGCCTGCGTGTCACGGCTGAGCATGAGGTTGCCGGTCTCGACCTCTCGCAACACGGCGAGGAAGGCTACGATCTCAATTCATAACCTCTCCGTGCCCCATCCGTTCGACGTTCTTTGTCGAATGGGTGGGAAAGCACAATCGCTCCATAATCGCTCAAGGGGGATATCGAAAATCAACCCCAATTTCTTTCATCGGTAACTGTCAACCGGCACTTCCGCCTGATACGCTATCGAACGAGGCATTCTGCATATGCTCAAGATTGAAGCTGTTCTCCAGCCCTCCAAGCTGGATGCTGTGAAGGATGCGCTGCTTGAAGCAGGCATCGAAGGCATGACGATTCTCGAAGCCCGCGGCCATGGCCGCCAGAAGGGACATACGGAGTTCTACCGCGGCCGCGAATATACCGTCGATCTCCTGCCCAAGGTCAAGATCGAGATGGTGGTGCACGACGAATTGAAAGAAAAGGCCATTCAGGCCATCGTGGGGGCCGCGCGCACGGGCCGCATCGGTGACGGAAAAATCTTCGTCAGCCGCATCGATGAGGCGATCCGTATCCGCAACGATGAGCGCGGCGAAAACGCGCTTTAGCACTTCCGCATTCGCAGAAAAAGCATGCGGCGCCGGAACCGCAACGGTTCAGCGCCGCAATTGCTTTTCTACACCGGTTTCGCCGCGACTGCGAAACTACGTTATAGCACTTTCGGAATTGGTATAGATCGAAGCTACACACTCAGGCGGCTTTTTCCTCAAGAAAAAGCCGCCTTCAATGCTCTCAAAAAGTCTACGTACATTCCGAAAGTTCTCTAACCCATAAAGCTCATATACGGGTTCGAGCCAAAGTTGCCGAAGTTCGGGAACACCTGCCGGACCTGGCCGTCGGAGAGGCCGAACCAGCGCGCCAGTGTTCCGGCGTACTGCTCCACGGATGTCGTCGGAATCAGACGCCCCGCGCCGAGGTCGTTAGCCTGGTTTGCGCCCACCACCGGATACTGTCCGTACATATCCTGCCCCTGCACAGCGCCGCCGACGACGAAGTGATGGCTTCCCCAGCCGTGGTCGGTTCCGTCGCTGTTGGATGTAAGGGTGCGCCCGAAGTCGGAGATCGTGAAGGCCGTCACGTTGTTGCTCAGGCCCATATTGACCATCAGCCCGTCGAAATACTCGAAGGCTGCTCCAAGCTGCGAAAGCAGGCGCGCGTGCTGGGTTGCCTGGCCATCGTGCGTATCGAAGCTGCCAAGCTGCACGTAGAAGATCTGCCGCGTCACGCCCAGGCTGGCACGCCCGGCAATGATGCGCGCTACCGTCTGCATCGAGGCGCCCAGAGAATTGTTCGTGAGCTTGTTGGTCATCGGGTCGAGGAACTGCGGAGGATCAGGCACACCAGTCGGGCCGGCGGGCGGCATGGCGCTGACCAGCATTGCCTGTGCCTGCATCGAGCGCTTGATCACCACTTCGTATTCCTTGGCAAAGAGGTTCGTCTCATCGGCCGTCAGAATCGAGTTCAGCGGATTCGTCGACGCCGGAGCGCCAAACGGAGGCTGCGTCACGCCGTAGATCGGGATCGGACCGGCGGGCGTGCAGTTCAATTGAAACGAGGCCTGGCCTGCGAGGAATAACGCATTCCCTGCAGTCGAGATGCACGTGAACATGGAGTTCGAGTTCATGTTCATCGCTTCGATGGCATCGGCCAGGGCTCCGCCCCAGCCAACGTGCTCGCCGCTGCCGAGGTTCGACGCGATCGCCTGCCATGCTGCAGTCTGATCGAAGTGCGAGAACAACGAATCAGGCAGCGGCACCGAGTTCGCATTGATCTGCGCCTTCGTAGCCGGAGCCACAAGCGTGCCGGTGTTGGCGATGATCGCCGCCCGGCCTGCCGTGAACAGGTCCTGCACGCCGGTGAGAGCAGGATTGAGAGCGAATGTGCGCCCGCTCTGCGGTGTCTTGAGCGTGATGGGCAGCAACTCGCTTTGCGGGTAGGCGAGTCCAGGAGCGCCCGATCTCGCCTGCGTGAAAGCCGCAAAGGAGGTCTGGTCCGTCGCGATCACGGTGCCATGACCGTCATTGCCGCCCTGCAGATAGACACAGACCAGCGCCTTGTAATCCGACGCGCCGGTCGCCTGCGCCATGGCTGCAAGCGAGTTGAGTTCCAGAACAAACGGGCTCACATAGAAGCCAGCCATCGAGGCCAGTGAAGCCGTCCTTAGAAATTGCCGCCGGGTTTGATTGCATTTGCACGACATAGCTGGCTCCTATTCCTGCGCCGCAAAATCTGGCGATGCGATGGTGAGATAAACGGCAGTTTTTACGCGGCTTAGAAGCGCGGCGTTGATTGCATTCTGATCGCTTGCCGGAATCGGGATCGAATTCACCGCTTCCCCAATCTGGTTTTGGAGAGTGGTACTCATCTGTCCCGCCATCAACAGCAGATTGATGCGGTTTACCAGTTGATCGGGTGTCGGGGCCAGGCTCATCTCTGTCGCGTAGGACGAGAAGATGTCCGGTCCGCTGGTTGCGCCGCTGCCCACTGCGTTCTGCATGTAGTTGATGTAGCCCACAACCGACGAAACGTTCACAATCTGCATCTCCGGTGCGAGCAGGCCCGCAGACGAAATGCTTGTGTTCGGCGGAAAATATCCGGGGCTGAACCAGTTAAAGACCGTTGGCGACCGCATCCACATTTCGCCGAAGCCGTAGATCGGGTCTTCGGTGCTGGTCACGTTGTATGCGCCGTTGCGCGACTGCGCGGTAAAGGCTCGCGCCCACTCGCTGTAGCGAAGCAACGGCTCCTTCACTTTGCCGTACTCGGGATTCGTGGTCGCCGTGGCCGTGTCACGCGCCTCCGGGTCCGTCAGGATTGCGTTAATCACGGCCTTCAGATTGCCGCGCACGCCGGTGCCGTCATTCTTGAAAACCTGCGCAATGCGCGTCACATACGCGGGGCTTGGGTTGCTCGTCACCAGATGCTGAATCATTTGCTTCGAGAAGAAGGCCGGCACATTGGGATGATTGAAGAGCGTGTCGAGCGCGATCTTCAGGTCACCATTCGGATCAGAGCTGCCTGCGGCAATCGTTACTCCGAGGAAGTCCTTCTCCGCCGTCGAGTGATGCGTGGGGTAGCTCTGCATCGGCAGTAGGTCTTCGCCAATTCCAGGACCCACGTAGATGCAGCAGTTCGACCACGCTGTATCGCTGGTATCGCCGGGCACATTCCAGCTGAAGCCGGTGAAGACCTTCGCCAGTCCCATGACATCCAGGTTCGAGTAAGTTGGGATCGGGTTGCCGCTCGCGTCGAGCTTCTGCGTGCCGTCGTCGTTGAGTTGCCAGAGCCCGATGGTGAAGAGCTGCATCACCTCGCGCGCGTAGTTCTCATCCGGATCGGTAGTGGCATTGCCCTTGTCGTTGCCCAGCATCGAAAGGAACTGCCCCATCATCGGGTTCAGCGTGATGTCTTCCAGCAGCGTACGGAAGTTCCCCGGGTTCCCTGGGGTCGCCGGAGTCCCAGGGGTCGGGAAGGCATCCTTGCCGAGCATGTCGTAATAGTTCATCTCGCCGCGCGGCATGTCTTGAATCGAGCTCGTGTTGTTGCTCGAGATCACGAACTGCTGCAAGAGCGCATACTTCACGCGCTGCCGCAGCTCGTCGTTCGCCGCGAGCGACTGCTGCCAGAATGCATCCTGCACGATCGCTTCGTTCTGATCGTTCTGCAGGAAGATGCCCGCGTTGCATTTCACGTCGCTCGAAGCGCAGGGTGGATTATCGATGATGAGCGAAGTCTCCACGTCCTGCCAGGCGGGTGTTGTGGGCGCTGGCATGGCAAATTGCTGGTTGAGCCACGCATCGATTCCATTGAGTGAAACCGTCCGGATATCCGCGTCCGTTGGGCCAAAGGTTGCCTGCTCCAGGAAGCGCGCCGCGTCTGCAGGAGAAACCATCGGCGTAGGCGGCGTGCCGGTCACCTGGGCAATCAGATCAGCCGAGGTCGCCGGGCCCGGTGCGGGATTCAGCACCTGCAAGTCGAGATTGCCCGGCTGCGAGATATCCACCGTGGCCGTCAGCTGTATTCCGCTGTTGAAGCTTGTTGCGGAGGCCGGCGTTCCGTTGACCAGCACCTGCGCCCCGTTAATGAAGTTTGAACCCGTCAACGTGATCTGAGTGGATGTACCCGGACTGAACGACATCGGGTTCGCTGCGGTAAGAATCGGAATCGGATTCAGCACCGCGACGTTCTGCCCAATCGCCACCGTAGGATCGTCCACGCTCGTAATCGTGATCTGCACCACGTTAGGATGGCCGGGAACCACAGTGCTCGCCGTAGGGACCACAGCCGGCGCCGTGTAGGTGATCGAGCCGTCTTTATTCGCGACTACGGTGCCTACGGTGGCATTGCCGCCGGGGACACCGTTCACCTGCAGCGTGACACCGGTATTGCTGGTGCCGTTCACCGTCAGGCCGAAGGTGATTGAATTCGAGACGCGGACATCGAAGCCGCCATTCGTCTCAACCTGCAGAACCACCTTGCCCGGGCCCACCAGCAGCGAGAGCGAAGACGAGTTCGCCGATCCGGGATTCGGATTGGTCACGAGCAGTGGAAAAGTACCAGGATTTGGAGCCGCGATCTGTGCGACCAGTTGTGTCGAAGAGATGTAGGTCGTCGGAACCAGCGTGCCGTTCCAGTTGATCTGCGCCCCGTAGACAAACTGCGATCCAGTGACCGTCACCTGCGTCGAGCCTTCCGAAAATCCGGTCGGCGTCACCGAGTTGAGAACGGGAATCGGATTCCAGATTTGCAGCGAGACTGAGCCCTGCGGCGCGGTCGGATACTGGACCGATGTGCTGGTGATCGTGACTGAATCCGGACTCGGTATGACGGCGGGCGCGGTATACAGACCAGAGTTGCTGATGGTGCCAAACTCCGCGTTACCGCCCGGCACGCCGTTTACCGAGAATTTCAGCGCCAGGCCGCCCGAGAGCGCCTGCGACGTAAGCTGCAGCGTCTGATTGACCCGGACCGAGGTGCTGGAGGCCGAGATGGCGGCGGCTGTACTCAGGTTCCCAAGTGAATAAGAATTGCAGCCCGAAAGTAGGTAAGTAGCTGAAAATAAAAGAGTCCAAAGAAGCACGATCTTTGGCAGGGATTCACGTGCCGACACTGCTCGCATAGATGCTCCTGAACGGGGAATCCAAGGAACGAATGCGCCATCAACGGAAGGAACTAAGCGCAAAAAGATGCAATGAGTTGAGCCCTAAGCTTAGCCAGCCACACGCGGCGAAAGCAATTCCTTTCGTACCAGCGAAAGGTGACCAGGGTAACGTGTCCCGCGGCAGGAAGCCTTTGGCCCGGAACAGGAATATCCAGATGAGAGTGAAGCTGACTGAGTATCGCCTTATTCGCGTTACAAAGCAATGAATTACGAAGCGGGAACAGTGTCGCCGAAGAGTCCCAAAATAGCAGAACTTTCGTTCCGGATGGGCGATCAGGGTCTGCTCAGCCCACACGGATGACGTAGCGCCAGCCAGGCGCAAAAGCACCCGGCCTACGCTTTCGAGTCTCGGAGGAGAATCGGCTCATGAATTCGCTTCGTGCGCCTCGCCGAGAACCAGCTTGAGAGTGATCTGCTGCCGGCCGCGCAAGATGGTCACACTGATCGTGTCGCCCGTCTGATGCCGGTCCATAATGGCGCTGATGTCCTGCGTGTCGGCGACCTGCTGGCCGTCGATGGCAACGATCAGATCGCCGCCCAGCATGATGGGCGTATTGCCGACATACGCCTGCTGGTTGCCGCCGCGCAGGCCCGCACGCTCCGCCGCTCCGCCCGGTAGCACCCGCTGGATCAGCACGCCATAGTCTGCCGCGAGACCCATCTGCGCCGCGAGATCAGGCCCGATCGCGTATGAGACGATGCCCAGCGAGGGCCGCTTCACGCGTCCATAACGCGTGAGGTCCGCGAGCACGGCCTTGGCCGTATTGATCGGAATCGCGAAGCCAATGCCCGAGCTTTGCTCCGCGCCGTTCGAGGCAATCATTGTGTTGATGCCGATGACCTCGCCATGCGAGTTGAGCAGCGGCCCGCCAGAGTTTCCCGGGTTGATCGCAGCATCCGTCTGGATGGCGTCTTCGATCGGTGCTCCATCTTCATTTTTGATCGATCGAATTGAGCTGATGATGCCGCGGGTCATCGTGCCGCTGAGGCCGAAGGGATTGCCGATCGCATACACCTTCTGCCCCACATTGAGCTGAGAAGAATCAGCCAGCGTGACTGGCTGAAGGCTGGGCAGGCTGGTTCCTTCGAGCTGCAGCAGAGCCAGGTCGTGCACCCTGTCCGCGCCGATCACATGCGCATGGTAGCGGCGCTTGTTAAACAGCTGCACCTCGATGCCGTTGTTCCGGTTGGCTCCTTCGATCACATGATTGTTGGTGAGGATGTGGCCTTCGCGATCGAGAACGAAACCCGAGCCTTGCCCCTGCTGCGGCACCGTTCCATAAAAGAAGTTGAAGACCAGCGTGGTCGAAGTGATATTGACCACCGAAGGCAGCACGCGCTTGTAGATGGCGATGTTGTTCTGCTCTTCCGCGTCGTATGCAGGCGCGGCTTCGGCCTCAGTGAGCTGAAGCGGAGATGTGCTGGAACCGTTGCTGGTCCCACGCAGCAGCGACGATAGCGGATTACGGGAAACGCCGTCGACGTTGGGCGAAAAATGCGAGGTGAAGTACCAGAATCCACCCACCAGGACAACGACCAGAAGAAAGCGGCGCAATTTCATAGCTCTAAATTCGAAAAACCTTCCTGACGCAGATACGGCGGCTTAGGGCGTACGGCTCCCTTCAAAATCCCATTTGAAGGCCGCGTCCATAGCCTGCTCTTATTGTAAAGACAAGCTCCCGCGTGATTTGTTGCTTTCCGCCTCCAGCTTCTCCCACAAAGCCGTAACCTTCTTGCGCAGCATGACCAGATCGCCCGTGTTCTCAATCACATAATCGGCCTGCTCGGCCTTTTCCGCATCGGGAATCTGGTGCGCCAGCCGGATGCGCGCATCGGCAGCCGCGGTCTCGCGGCTGGCGCCGGGCGGGGTTACACGAGCAATGTAGCGAGATACCTTCAGCTCGTCGGGCGCGGTGATCACCACGATCCGGTCGAGCCGCCGCCGCAGATTCGACAGCGCAGTGTCGCTTTCGCCGCGAGCCCGTGCATCGCGCAGCACCTCGAAGATGAGCGCCGACTCCACCACTGCGACGGCCTTCGGATCGCGCGCGAAGATCTCCTTCATCAATCGTCCCTGTGCCTCAATCGTGGCCGGATGCACGATAGCGTTCAGCTCCTGCACGCGGCCTTCACGAAAGGCCAGTTCGGCCAGGCGCGCGCGCTTCAGGCGGCCGTTAGGATTCACGACCTCCTTGCCGAAATGCTGCACGATCTTCTCGTAGACCTTCTGCCCGGGCTCCATCAGTTCGCGGCCCAGTGCATCGGCTTCGATGATGTGCGCTCCCATTTCGCGTAGATACCCGGCAACGGTGCTCTTCCCGCTGCCCAGACCACCAGTCAGTCCCACCCGCAACATTTAAACTTCTGCTCCATTTTCAGCGTCGTGTTCTGTCATTGTCAGAGTGTCCTGAGCATTCTTGCCCGGTCGCAAGAGCAGGATAATGGCAGGAATCGCGATTCCAACTGGCCATGATTCGAGGCTGTAGAAATTCGGTAAGGTAAGAATTGAATGCAGCACATCTTTGTGACCGATTCGATATAGGTTAAATGCCAGCAAGAGTGGCGATATAACAAACAAGATGCCAGCAAGGATCAGCAAAATTTTGGTGGCGTGTCGGTACCCCATCGAGAGCAGCATCGCTACCATCGTCCCACCTACCATCCCGTGGACTATTCGGAAGATGATGACCGAATGCGGAAGATGCACAAAGAAGAGGGAGTAGGTTGCGCGCAAACTCAGTGCCGCATATGCAAGCCCGAGAATGCCCGCAAGCAATTCTCGTGTATTGCGTGCACCTTCGACAGGTTTGAGATACATGCTGACGCAATAGAGGCTAAATGGAACGAGAAGCCAGAGCCAGATGGTCTGTAGCACCGTCACTCCTCCCCGTCAGGTTATGAATAAACTCGGCTTGCAACATCCGTTAGAGTCCTCGTCTCATCTTGGCCGCACTCACCGTATTCGCCATCAGCATTGCAATTGTCAGGGGGCCCACGCCGCCGGGGACGGGCGTATAGGCACCAGAAATCTCGAAGGCCTTGGGATGCACATCGCCCACGATCGTCGATCCGCGTTTGGCGAAGGTGGCGCCACGCTTCACATCGCCGGGGAAAAACTTCTCGACATCCTCAAGCGTCGTAATCCGGTTGATGCCCACGTCGACGATCGTCGCGCCCGGCTTCACCATCTCCGGCGTGATGAACCCCGGACGCCCGATGGCCGCCACCAGAATGTCCGCCTGGCGCGTAACCTCTCCGAGGTTTCGTGTTTTGGAGTGACAAATCGTTACGGTTGCGTTCTCATGCAGCAGCAGCATCGCGACGGGCTTGCCGACAATATCGCTGCGGCCCACGATCACCGCATGCTGCCCGGCGATGGGAATATCGCTGCGCTTGAGGATCTCGATCACACCGGCCGGGGTACACGGCGCAAGAGCCGGTCTGCCCGCCTGCAGCCGGCCTGCATTCACCGGATGAAACCCGTCTACGTCCTTGTCGGGTGAGACTGCATCGAGAAGCGGCTTCGCATCCACCTGCTTGGGAAGCGGCAACTGGATCAGGATGCCGTCGATATCATCGCGGCCATTGAGCGTCGCAACGAGATCGAGCATCTCTTCTGTGCTGACCGTGTCAGGCGGCGAGATCAGGTCGCTATAAAAACCTAATTCAGCGCAGGTTTGCACTTTGCTGCGCACGTAGATCTCCGATGCAGGCACGTGGCCCACCAGCACCGCTGCCAGCCCCGGCCGGATGCCGCGGGCAGCAAGCTGCTGCACCTCTTCTGCTACCTCTTTTTTGATCGCCCCAGCAATCGCCGCGCCATCGAGAATCCTTGGCATCCCGCCTCCAAAGATTCATCGTATCGCCTCCACCCTCCTCGGCCTGTAAATGGGATGCAAAGGTCAGGAAAGTTGAAGGGTTTATTGCACCGTCACCTTCACCTGCTTGGTCGAGCGGCCGTACTGGTTGGTCGCATTCAACGTATAGGTAGTGGTCACCGCAGGCTTCACCACCACGCTTCCGCCGCGCACGCCGCCGAGCACATCAATAAAGTCGTAGGAGTCGTTGGTCGTGCTCCATGTGAGCGTCACCGCTGTGCCCGCGGAGACGGACGTCACCGATGCAGCAAAGCTCGTGATCGTCGGCGGATTGCCCGTGGGCGCCGTGTTGTCATCCCAGCCGGGAAATGCGGGCGTCATCTGCACCACCTCAAAGTTTGACGACTGGATTGCGTCCAGATTGTGAAGATCGTTGTCATCCCAGCGCGGGTCCGGCACGCCCTGAAAAAAGAAGTAGCTGCCGTTGTCGGCCAGGATCATTCCGTACTTCTTCATCGCCGTCAGGATTACCTGGTTCGCCGCCGAGAAGCCGGAGATGTCGAAGCTCGCCTTGAGGCGGATGCGCATGCCCATCACATTGCTCACGCCATAGTCCGTGCCGGCCGCATGGCTTGCCGGCTGTACGAAGTAGCCGCCGTTCGCATCGTTCTTCGTATGCGGCAGGGTGAAGCGGATGGCATGGTGAATCGCGCCCGAGGCGACTTCGTCATAGCGCACCAGGCCGGGAAAGATCGGCAATCCGGCAGCATCGGCGGAGGTCCATCCCCACGGCCGCTGCTCATAGTTCTGCATATCCCAGATCGTCTCCGACGAGCTGTTCCACTGGCCGTTGCAGCGATGCGTGTTGAAGGTCTCGTAGAGGAAGCAGGTATTGCGGTCCAGCACCAGCACGTGCGAGTCACCTATGTACGTGTTGGGCCAGCCGCTGCAATCGGCAGGCGATCCCTCGATCGGCGCGGTGATGGGATAAGGCGCCACGGCTACATCGCTCTCAGTCGCGTAGTCGAGCACGTTGATCGGCACAAGCGGCGTGACACTCGAGTCAACGACAACATACGGAATGCCGTAATTGCCACCGCCGGTAGACGAAAAGTCGTGATGCAGATGGTTCCCGGTAAAGCCTGCGGCCGATGTGATCGCAGTGTTGTTGGGATCGAGCGGCGCCTGCGAGATATCGGTATTCCATGGCGACGTGGATGGGAACGGCACAAAGCCGTTGAGGCTGGCGTTGTTGCCGGTGCTCATGCTGCCGCACAGCGATCCCGACGAGACCGGATTGATAGTGATGCTCAGATTCGCAGTGGCCGTCAGCGCGGTCGGCTTGGTCGCGTCCGTCACAGTGAAGCTCGCGGTCGTCGATCCGCTCTGCGTGGGTGTGCCGCTGATCGCGCCTGTCGATGAGTTGATCGTCAATCCGCCGGGCAGATTGCTTGCACTATAGGCATATGGCGTTGTACCGCCCGATGCCGCGATGGCGCCGGAGTAGGCCGCGCCGACTGTGCCCGCTGGCAAAGAGGTAGTCGTGATGGTGAGCTGGGCCTGCGCTGCGCTCACCGTCAGATTGAGAGTCGCGGTGGCCGTCTGCGCCGTGGGCTGCGTCGCATCCGTCACCGTAATCGCCACAGCCGTCGTTCCGGCCGCACCGGCCACCGGCGTGCCAGAGATCGCGCCTGTCGATGAGCTGATCGTCAAGCCGCCGGGCAGATTGCTCGCGCCAAAGCGATAAGGCGTCGCACCGCCGGTGACCGAAATCGATGCAGAATACGCCGCACCCACGCTCCCCGCAGGCAGCGACGTGGTGGTAATGGTCAGCTTGCTCGATGAGTTGCCTTGCTGCAGCTTGGCAGCGCCGCATCCCGTGAGGGCGATCGCTGTCCCAAGCAGAAAGCACACAGCGGAGTTCCGCATGCTCGTTCACTCCGAAAAAATCTGTGCTGTCGGGCCCTCGTGGCGACGTGGAGTCATGGCTCCGGTCGCATGATGGTGGTTCCCTGCAAGGCAGAAAGTGGGGCAGTGTTTTCGGCTTGAGTATACCTTTCGGATACGCGCAAATCTGCCTTCGCCCGCCGACTGGACATGACCAAAGTACAGGATCGGGAAAGCATCGCGCGGCGCGGCCCTCGCCGTCCACCGTCTTAAGCAGGAACAGCCGCGGCCTTGGGATGCTCGCTCTCGATCGACGCCAGCGGAAGCATAACCACAATGCGCGCTCCACCACCTTCGCGATTCGAGGCAGTGACGGTTCCTCCATGCGCGCGCGTCACTGCATCCACAAATGCCAGCCCCAGACCGTGGCCATTGGACGCACGGCCCTTTACGCGCCGCTCGAAGAGATTGGAGAGCACTTCCGGATCAAAGCCCGGACCATCATCTTCGAGGATCAACGCAGCCGACTCATCACCCGCGTGCGCTTCGATCGTCACCGTGCATGCGAGCGGCAGATGTTTCAGCTCGTTGTCCAGAAGATTGGCAACCATGCGATGCAGAAGCGCGCGGTCTGCATGCACCTTCACTTCGTGCTCGCAGTGGAGCAGGACTTTCAGTCCTTTGTCGGACATGGACGGCTCGTAGAGATCGATCATCACGCGCAGCATCTCGCGCAAATCAATATCCGTCCGCGAGAGCCGCAAGGCGTCAGCGCGCGCCTCGGCCACATCGAGCGACTTGTTGAGAAAATCCGTGAGCCGGTCAAGCTCTTCGATCGCGGAAACGATCGGCTCCGCATGCTCCTCGTCGACGGCAGGCAACGACATCTCCAGCTTGCCGCGGATCGCCGTCAGCGGGCTGCGCAGATCGTGCGCCAGTGACTCCGTGATGGTGTGCAGTTGGTGCACTGAATTCTCAATGCGGTCGAGCATGTGATTGAGGGTCAGCGCAAGATGGCTTACCTCATCATTGCGTTGCGTCGTCGGCACGCGTGCTTTCAAATCCGAAAGGCCAATCCACGATGCCGCTTCGGTGATGCCGCGCACATGGCGCAGCGTGCGGCGCGTGGTGAAGAACACGATGCCGAATCCCAGCAGAACCAGCGAAAGCCACAGCAGAAAAAAGCGAAAGCGCAGCTTGTTGAGCACGCGCAGCTCATCCCGTTCGGAAAGGCCGAGGTAGATATGGCTTCCGTCGGCCATGCTGACCGAGGCCACGCGAAACGGAATATCGAATCCCGCGACGCGCAGATCAGTCGGCCGGTCCGAAGGAAACTTCGTCGAATGGATCGCCTGTAAATAAGCTTGACCATCGCCCGTGCCCACCCAAAGCGTGAGCGATCCATCTTCTGCCGTCTGGAGAAAGAAGACCGAGTTGCTGGACCGGCTTCTCGGAACAGGCCTGTTCGGCACTTCGCGCGCGGCGAGTTCCGCTACCTCGCCTACAACACGGCCGTAGAGACGGTCCTTCGGCGTTCGCTGGGCAACATCCCCCAATACGCCAAGCTCGCCGGAAAGCCATGCATCGCTGCGGCGCTGAATATCGTTGGCAACAAAGCGGTGCAGAAAGACAAAGACCACCAGCGTACCGAAGGCAAAGGCCACTGTTGCCCAGCAGGAGATGCGCCAGGCGGCGCTGCGCATGGGCGGCCTACCGGTCCCCTTACCGATCCTTGAGGACATAGCCCACACCTCGCATGGTCCGGATCAGCGGAGGTTGTCCGGCGCCATCTACCTTACCGCGGAGCCGGTAAATATGCACGTCGACCACGTTTGTCTCGGGCTGAATCCGCATGCCCCACACCTGGTCGAGAATCATCGAGCGCGTGACCACGCGGCCCGCATTACGGCATAGATACTCGAGCAGCACAAACTCCTGTTGCGTCAGCTGCAGCGAATGTCCCGCGCGCGTGGCCTCACGCCGCAGCAGATCCAGTTCGAGATCCTGCACACGCAGCCGGGTCGCTTCAGCCGGCGCGGGATTATTCCGCTTTACCAGATTGCGGAGCCGCGCCAAGAGCTCGGCCATTGCAAATGGCTTGGTCAGGTAGTCGTCGCCACCCTGCTCCAGTCCGCGCACGCGGTCGTCGACGGAACGACGCGCGGAAAGGATCAGCACCGGCGCACGCACACCCAACTGGCGCAAGCGCAGAATCAGAGCAATTCCGTCCTGGTCGGGCAGGCCGAGATCGACAATCAGCACGTCAAAGGGGCCGTCACTCGCGAGCCGCTCAGCGGTTCTTCCGTCAGAGGCGGCTTCGACGGTGTAGCCAGCTTCCTCGAGCGAGCGGCGCAGAAAGCTCTGTATATCGATCTCGTCTTCCACCAGAAGAAGCCGCATGAAGGGATATTAGTTCATTGGAATTGCTCTCTTGCAAGCTGCTTCTTTAGTCGTGATATGCCGCACAATCGAGCAATCAAAGATGAACACTTTGTCATGATCGCGTTCGCTCGCCTTCATCTCTATCCGCTATGGTACGGATGAACGAAACGTCATTGAACTCGGCAGGATTATGCGCTTTCGAACGCGCGCAGAACATCGTCTCATGAGTGCACGCAATTTCCGGCCCCGAGTTTCTCATTCGTCTGGTCGGGCCATAAAAAATATCGAGTATCGCCCACACGCAAGGAGAAGTTTTATGGATTGGAAAGCGGCTCGGCCCGTCTTTCGAACAGGTGTCCTTCTGCTCTTCTGTCTGATTGCGAATCTGGCGCAGGCACAAGCTGCGGCAACGCTCACTGGCACTATTACAGACGCTGCGGGCAAGACTATCGCGGGCGCAAGGATCACCGCGCGCAATGACGCCACCGGCCAGTCAGTCGATACACAGACCGGCAGCACCGGATCGTACACTCTGCAAAATCTTGCCTCGGGCAGCTATACCGTTTCTGTTATGGCGGAAGGATTCATCGCGAAAGAGTCGAAGGTTACGCTCACTGCAGCCGGACAGAAGACCCTCGACATGACACTGGTTACTTCACAGCAGCTTCCCAACGCACCGGGCGCAGCGCCCTCCGCGCCTACGCTCAGTGATCTCGGCTTCAGCGAGCAGCAGACGCAAGCCGATCCAAAGCTGCAGGCCATGCTCGACAAGCGCACTGCGATGCTCAAGATGCACCAACGTCTGGGCCTCATCACCGCCGCTCCTATGGCCGCCGCGCTCATCACCGGTCCCATGGCCAGCGCGAAAGGCCGCAACGGACAGACGATCAAAGAACCCACCAATGCCAATCTCGACTTTCACGCCGCGCTGGGCGGCACCACCACCGTTCTTTATTTCACGACTGCATACTTCGCGATTCGCGCTCCCAAAGTTCCGGGAGTCCAGAAGCATGGCGCGATCCGCATGCATGAGGCGCTGGCCTTCATCCATGGACCAGGCATGATCCTCACACCGATCCTTGGCGCCATGGCTTACAACCAGGAGAATAACGGCGAGAAGGTCCACGGCATCGCTTCAGCACACGGCGCGGTGGCCGTAACTACCGCCATCGCCTATGGTGCGTCGATCGTCGCCGTCTCCTGGCCGATCCACGTGAAGTTCTGGGAGAAGCGATGAAGAAGCCTTTGTTATTTGCGCTCCTGCTTGCACCGCTGCCCGTTTTGGCGCAGTCCGATTCGCAGTGGATCGCCGATCAATCCACGCTGACGTATCACATGTCGCATCCCATGCACGAGGTGGACGGCGCCAGCCACGCCGCGCGCGGCAAAGCTGTCTGCCACGCGGGCCAGTGCGACTTGCTCATCGCCGTCCCGGTCAAGTCTTTCGACTCCGGTGATACTAACCGTGATCTGCACATGATCGAGGCCACGCGCGGCGCGCAGTTCCCCATGATTACAGTGCGCGCGCACTTCCCGCAGAGCGAACTCACCGCTTCTACGATCAATGCCGATCTTGAAGTGCAATTTGCCGGGCAGACCGCGCATTACACCAACGTAGCTTTCCAGCGCACTGCACACGGCAGCGAGATACGCATCACGGGAACCATTCCGCTCACCTGCTCAGACTTCAAGATTGACCGGCCATCCTTTCTCACCGTACCGATCAAGAATGAGATTCCCGTGCGCGTCGACATGACCTGGCATACGCAGTAGACAACGTGCCTTCGATCTAAAATCCTGCCTCGATAGCGTTCCGTTCTGTTTGCTCAATCTGCATACGCGCGACTGCACTTGGCTCACGGTAGTGAGCCGCCACGATTACGATTGCCATCGCGCGGTTCAGATAAGGCTGTACCGCAGCCAGTTTTATGCTGGACTCCGAGGCCATCTGCGCAACGGCAACCTTGCTCGAAACCGACTGCACCAGCGCGAGAATCGCCGTCACAATCGTGGCCACCGCCTGAATTACGGCTAACGCATGTTGCTGGCTCGCCGGATTCACGATCTTGGCCGCCGCCAATAAAGCGGCATTCACCTGCTGCTCGAAGGTGACCACCTGCGTCTGGAGCTGCGCCAGCGTCGTAGCGCCGGGATTCGCCAAGTATGCCTTCGCCTGCACGACCAGCAGATTCGACGCCGCATCGAAGCCCGCAGTCGCCGCAGAAAAGACCGGCGCATCCGTTGGCGCCAGCAATGCCACCGCCGAGTCGACCGTCGCTACTGCGCTCTGCAGGGATGGAGTCCAGTTCACAATGTTCTGCGCCACGCTCGTTCCTGCGCAGCCCTCGGTCCACGGCAACGGCACAAGAAGCGCAATCAGCAGCCACGCGGGGAGCCTGCTCGCCCTGTCGGTTGAGCGGACGGCATGCTGACTTGCCGACTCGCTCACTCGCTGACTCGCCAATCTGCCCGGATCGCGCGCCAGTAGCCCGAGCAGAGCCGTCGCCGCCGCGCCAGCGAGCGCAACAATTGTGCCAGGGCCGGCCGTGCTCAGCGTTATGCTTGGCTGAGCCAGAACCCCCGCCACTGTGCTGATGGCAATCAACACGCCAGTTGCCGAGGTCTTTGGATGCTTCCAGATATTCGCAATGAGATTCATGCGCAATGCTCCTTCGATCTGCCTCTAGTTTGGGCAATCGTGGACACTAATTCTGCAAAGAGCACGCGCGATGGATACGTTTGAAGATGAAGGGGTTTGTGGAGATCAAAGAGAAGCTGCCGCTTGACACTGCTAGGAGCTGCGCTTCACATAGCGCCGGCCGCGAATCTCGTACTCGCCGCTCACAACCATCGCGATGGCTTCGGAGTACGCCTTGTGCTCCTCGGTAAGAATGCGCGCCGTGAGCGAGTGCGGATCGTCCGTTTCGAGCACTGGGATCGCGCGCTGCAGAATGATCGCGCCGTGATCCAACTCTTCATCAACAAAATGCACCGTGCAGCCGGCTACCTTCACGCCGTAGGCAAAGGCCTGCTCCTGCGCTTCGAGTCCTGGAAACGCGGGCAGTAGTGATGGATGGATATTGAGAATGCGGTTCCGATAGGCCGCCACAAACTCCGGCGAGAGCAGCCGCATGTAGCCAGCCAGGCAGACCAGATCAACGTTGTGCTCTTTGAGGCGGGCCGCCACATTGGCATCGTGCTCGGCACGTTTGCGGCCTTTCGAGTCGAAGACTACTGCCGGAATTCCAAACTCGCGAGCCGCCGCAAGTCCACCAGCATCCGGCACATTCGAGATCACCACAGCAATCTCGACGCCCTTGAGCCGCCCCGCGCGAATCGACTCGGCAATCGCCAGAAAGTTCGAGCCCCGGCCCGAGATGAGGATGCCCAGGCGCTTGAGTCTGGCAGGCGGGCGGTCCATTTGCGAATTGCTCAACGAATAACCCTCTTGAAGCGGTGTTAGCGGAGCTGGCGATGTGGGTGGAGTTCGTGAGGTTAGTAGTAACGCCGGCGCCTTTCCAGCTCCGCTAACCCGGCCAACTCCGCCGCCTACGTATACTGCACCCGGCGCTCGCCTTTCACCACGCGGCCGATCACGTAAAACTTCTCTTCGGCGCGGTCGAGCAGGTTCTTGGCGCGCGTGAACTTCGCCGCTGGAATCACAGCGATCAGCCCGATGCCCATGTTGAAGGTGCGCAGCATCTCCTCTTCGCTCACCTTGCCCAGCTCGCGCAGGTGCTCAAAGATGGGCAGCACCGGCCACGAGCCCAATTCCACCTGCGCCGTCACGTTCTTCGGCAGAATGCGCGGCAAATTCTCAGTAATACCGCCGCCGGTGATGTGGGCCATGCCCGTGGTCAGCCCCGCCATCACCAGCTTCTGGATCACGTGCAGGTAGCTACGGTGCGTCTTCAAGAGCGCTGCACCGGCCTTCTCCTTGATCGCCGTCACATACTGCGTCGCCTTGTATCCAGCCACCTGGAACAACAGCTTGCGCGCGAGCGAATAGCCGTTGGTGTGCAGGCCGGTCGACGGCAGCCCGATCAGCACGTCACCCGGCTTGATGCCCGCGCCGGCGATCAGCTTGTCGCGATCGACCGCGCCCACGATGAATCCCGCCAGGTCATACTCGCCATCCGAGTAGAAGCCGGGCATCTGCGCCGTCTCGCCCCCGATCAGCGCGCAGCCGTTGGCCTTGCAGGCATCGGCAAGCCCCGTGACCACGTCCTCGGTCACATCCGCGTCCAGCTTGCCGCTGGCAAAGTAGTCGAGAAAGAAGAGCGGCGTAGCACCCTGCACGGCAATGTCATTCACGCAGTGGTTCACCAGGTCTGCGCCCACCGTGTGGTGCAGGCCCAGCTCGAAGGCGATCTTGAGCTTAGTGCCCACGCCGTCCGCCGAGCTCACCAGGATGGGATTCTTCCAGCGCTGCAGGTCGAGCCGGTAGAGCGCCCCAAAGCCGCCGATACCGCCCAAGACATTGCGATTAAAGGTCTTCTGCGCCAGGAACTTGATCTTCTCCTTGGCTCGGTCGCCGCCGGAGATGTCCACGCCGGCGTCAGCGTAAGTCACGGATTTGGAATTGGATGGGTCAGGCACGGTAAGAGCTTTCTGAGTACGGGAATGACGACGGCGCGGATGCCGGAAACGTCGATTCTAGCAGGACCGGCGCGCTCGATTTTGCACCGGAAATCCACGAAATTATGGAAAGTAAGCTTGACATGCTTGTCAGTTCTGGCTATCTTGAAATGGAAAGTCAGCTTGACATGGCCTACAGCATCACCAACCGCGTGAAAGATCTGCGCGCCGCTCGCGGCTGGACGCAGGAGCAGCTCGCGCAGGCCGCGGGTGTTTCGCGACAGAGCATCAACTCGATCGAACGCAACCGCTACGTACCCAGTCTGGAGCTGGCTCTCACTTTTGCTCGCGTCTTTGCCTGCTCCACTGATGAGATTTTCCGTTTGGAGGATAAAAAGTGACCCATCCCCTCAGTAGAGTTCCCCTTCTCGGCAAATTTGTCGATGAGCGATTCCTCGAGCATCGGCGCCGCTCTTCGAGTGTTGCCGGCATTGCATCTGTCTGCCTTGCCGTCGCTCTTTTTGAGTTCCATCTTTTTCACGATCACATGTGGAGCTGGGACCTGCTGGCCGTCGCTCTCGGATTCGTGGTGTTGAAAATGGCGCTCTTCACCTGGTACCGCTTCAACGATTGAAGGGGGGCTCCTATGTGTATCGCATCGCAACAACTTGATTCGAAGCGCCGGCGTTGGATGGTGCTCGGGAACATCTCTTTGGTTTTCGCGCTGATTGTGTGGGCCTTCTTTGCCAGATCCGGACACGGTAGTCACCTGTGGCTCACGAATTGGATTGACGCGTTCTGTGGTCTGCTCTTCGGCTTCTCTATCGGCATCAATCTGCTTGTGCTCCGCAAGGCGCGCCGCTGCCGCCAGGCCTGAAACGCCTTCTATACTGAAGCCACGATGACCTCTCGCCCTCGTTCTCACGCTCTTCAGGCACGCGCAGAACGTTTTTTCCCCGGCGGCGTGAACTCGCCCGTGCGGGCCTTTCGCGCCGTGGGCGGCGAACCGCCGTTCATCGAGCGTGCCGAGGGCGCCTATCTCTACGACGTCGACGGCAACCGATCCATCGACTACTTCGGTTCCTGGGGCCCGATGATTCTGGGCCATGCCTTTCCGCCGGTGGTCGAGGCCATCGAGCGCGCCGCCCGCAACTCGGCCAGCTTCGGCGCTTCCACAGCGGCGGAAGCGGACCTCGCCGAGCGCATCACCGCCTGCTATCCGGCCATTGAGAAGATGCGCTTCGTCAGCTCCGGTACAGAAGCCACGATGTCGGCTATTCGCCTGGCACGCGCAGCCACGGGCCGTAAGATCATCCTCAAGTTCGAGGGCTGCTATCACGGCCACGCCGATGGACTGCTGGTGAAGGCCGGCTCCGGCGTGGCCACCTTCGGCATTCCCGGTTCAGCGGGCGTTCCGGAAGAGATTGCCGGCCTGACCATCGCTCTGCCCTTCAATGATCTCGCGGCGGTAGAAGCAGCTTTTGCCGCGCACCCTGATCAAATCGCCGCCGTGATTCTGGAGCCGATCGTCGGCAACGCCGGCTGCATTCCGCCGTCTGCAGGCTATCTGCAGGGTCTGCGCGCGCTCACCGCACAACACGGCGCTCTGCTCATTGTGGACGAGGTTATGACCGGCTTCCGCGTGGCTCTTGGCGGCGCAATCGAGCTCTACAAGATCGACGCCGACCTCATCACTCTCGGCAAGATCGTCGGCGGAGGTCTTCCCGTGGGCGTCTTCGGCGGAAAGCGGAAAATCATGGATCTGCTTGCGCCGCTTGGCCCCGTGTATCAGGCCGGTACGCTCAGCGGCAATCCGCTCGCCATGGCTGCTGGTCTCGCGACGGTTAATTACCTGCAGGAACACCCAAGCGAGGTCTATCCGCGCCTCGAAGCTGTATCGAAGGCTATCGCAGAAGGCGTAGCAGCGGAAGCCGCACGAGCGAGCGTTCCGCTCATGCTCAATCGCATCGGCTCCATGTGGACCTGGTTCTTCACCTCAGGCCCGGTCATGAACTATGCCGACGCGGCCAGGTCCGACACCGCAGCTTTCGGCCGCTTTCATCGCGCCATGATGGATCGCGGTGTCTGGCTGCCGCCATCGCAATTTGAGGCTGCCTTCCTCTCCTGCGCGCACAGCGATGCCGACGTGGTTGCCACCATCGCTGCTGCGCGCGAGGCCTTTCAGATCGTGGCCGCAGGATAGACCTGCGAAATCTACCGCCATGCATCCAGCGTCACAAATCGATGCGTGCTTTTGTAGCGCGTGATCAGTTTCTCCGCAGCCTGGATCGAAGGCTCGCGGTTCGTGCCGAGCGCGCGATGCCCGCCATCGTGCAACACGATGTTCACTGCGTTCCCACGCCGCGTAAGCAGGTCGATCTTAGTAATGAGCCGCCCAGTAATTCGTTCTGAGGAAGGCTCGCTCCAGTCTGTGGTCATCGCATTCCAGAGAACGGGCTCGAGACCCAGTTCTCGCGCGATCTGAAAGACCGCGGGCCGGCGCGCGCCGAAGGGCGGCCGGAAATATTTCACCCTCGCACCGGTGATCTGCTCCAGCGTTGCACTGGTCCGTACAAGCTCTTCGCGAATCTTCGCTGCCGACGTGCTCGAAAGGTTCGGATGCGACCAGGAGTGATTCCCAATCAGATGGCCGGCGGAAGCGATCCTTCGTACCATCTCTGGCGCACGCTCGGCGAAGGTGCCTATCAGGAAGAACGTAGCATGTACATTCCTCTCTGCCAACAGATCGAGCAGCGTCGGCGTCGAGGCCGGGTTCGGGCCGTCATCGAAGGTCAGCGCCAGCTCGCCCGGCTGAGCCGGCGCGGTGAGCGCCTCACCAAACAGGCGCGAACTTGGCCAGCGTGACGCATAGAACCAGCCCCCGGCGAGCAGGCCCAGCCCGGCCGCAGCGCAAAATCCAGCGGAGACTCCTGTCGAAAGCGAAGCCATAGCAATACCAGTTTCCTGGCTTTTACCTTGGATGCGCAACAGGCGCTGAGACTTAGCTCCGCCCGCGAAAATGAGACGCAAACTTCGGTCCACGATAACCAACCGGCGTATACTTGAGCTTGTTCGGGCTGCATCCTGAGTCTGCGGAGCGGCACTGGAGACGACATGAGCCTTACAAACCCTTCCACGGGCGACCGGTCCTCGGCTGCCGTCACCGCAATATCCAAAGTGACCATACCTGCGCTGGCCGAGATGAAGCGCCAGGGCAAGCCCATCTCTGCGCTTACGGCGTATGACTATGCGACCGCGCGCCTGGTCGACGAAAACGGAATCGATTTGATTCTCGTGGGTGACTCGCTGGCCATGGTGGTGCTCGGCCATGAAAATACGCTGGCCGTCACGGTCGAAGAGATGCTGCATCACACACGCGCCGTGCGCCGTGCCGTACATCGGGCTTTAGTCGTGGCCGACATGCCCTTCGGCAGTTATCACAATTCCACCGCCGAGGGACTCGCCAATGCTGTGCGCTTCGTGAAAGAAGCAGGCGCAGAGGCTGTGAAGATCGAAGGGCCGCGCGTGGAACTGGTGCGCGCGTTGACCGAGTCTGAGATTCCTGTCGTCGGCCACCTGGGTTTGACGCCGCAGAGCGTGCACCGCATGGGAGGCTATCGGGTGCAGGCCCGTACTGCGGAATCCGTACGGCAGCTCCGCGCGGAAGCGCGAGCCATTGCCGAGGCGGGGGCAGGCGCCATCGTATTGGAAGGCGTGCCGCGCGAGGTCGCCGAAGCCATCACCGCGGAGCTCGATATTCCTACCATCGGCATCGGCGCGGGTCCAGGCTGCGACGGACAGATTCTCGTTTTTCACGATCTTGTGGGCCTCACCTTTGCGCCTCCCGCAAAGTTCGTGCGGCGCTATGTCGAAGCAGGCGCGTTGATCCGCACAGCCATCGAGCGCTACCGCGAAGATGTAGAGCATCACGCGTTCCCATCGGACGCGGAGAGCTATCATCTGCCCGCATCGGCGCGCAAAACCATGCAGGCAGCGCTCAGCGATCCGCACCTCGACGATTCTCAATTCGACGATCTTGACGCCATCGTCAATCAGGATGCACTTCTCGACTGGGAAGAACTCACCCAAGCCTGATGGAGATTCGTCGCACCCCAATTCTTCACACTGTCGACGAGCTTCGTCAGTGGTCTCGTGAGCAGCGGAACAATGGCGGCAACACCATCGGCCTTGTGCCCACGATGGGCGCTCTCCATGCCGGCCATGCCTCACTCATTCGGGCCTCACACGAAACGTGTGGATTCACGGCCGTCAGCATCTTCGTGAACCCCACCCAGTTCGGCCCCAATGAGGACTTCACCCGCTATCCGCGCACCTTTGATGCAGACTGTGCGCTGGCTCAAGCCGAAGGCGCAGACGTCATCTTTGCCCCGAGCGTGGAAGAGCTGTACCCGGCCGGCGCGGCAACCTTCGTGGAGGTGGAAGGCCTAGGCAGCCGCCTCGACGGTCAATCTCGCCCAAGCCATTTTCGCGGGGTGGCAACGGTTGTCACCAAGCTCTTCATCGCCGCCGAGCCTGACAAGGCTTTCTTCGGCCAGAAAGACGGCGCGCAGGTCGCCGTGATCCGCCGCATGACCACCGATCTGCGGCTTGCAACCGAAATCGTCGTGTGCCCTACGGTACGCGAGCCCGACGGCCTCGCCATGAGTTCGCGCAACATTTACCTCGGCCCCGCCGAGCGCGCACAGTCGCTTACACTCAGCCGTTCTCTTCGACAAGTTGAATCACTCGTCGCCAAAGGCGAACGCCGGTCCGATGCACTCATCGCCGCCGCACGCGAAATCTTCTCATCCGAGCCCTCCGTGCACGAGGACTACATCGCAGTGGTGAACTGGGCCACACTCAAGCCGGTCGAGATTGCAGAGCCCGGCTCTCTCTTCGCCGTCGCCGCGTACGTCGGCTCGACCCGCCTTATCGACAACGCAATTCTTACATGACGCGTCGAACCAACTAGCTTGCGCCAGCCCCCTTCCTATTGCGTTGTCTGCTGCTTGTGAGCCGAAGAACGCGCAAGCAAATAAAATGCGGCCACATGCGTGATCATCAGCAACGGCACATAGATGATCGGAATCGCATAGGTTGCACCCAATTCACCTGAGAGAGCTGGGAGATTAAATTTAACGCCGTGATAATAGTCGACGAGAATATCGACCGCTCCCATGAGATTGTAGGCAACGACAAACGACCAGAAGAGCGGGCGAATACGAATCGTAAGAAGCGCCAGGATCGCGAGAATCCCGGTTGCAAAATCACCGTAGGCAGCAAAGGCCGCGAAACCTGGCGGCAGATGAACGCCGATCACACCCGGAAGAAGAAATACCAGCCCGAAAAAACGAAAGCTGTGCAGTGTGGCAATGGCCCGTTGCGCCTCGATCCGGTCCATTGCCTTAAGCCGTGGCCAAAGATAAGTCAAGAAGCAAAACATCCATGCGACATACCCCAGGACGAGATGTAGTTGAAAGATGGCTTCTGGCGGCATTTTCTCCTCCTTCTCATGGGACATCTCGCTCGTCCCCATCGGTTCGAGATTTTCTAATCTGCTGAATTTGATTTCGCAGCGCAAACCTGCTGTCGTTCTGAGCGAAATTCGGCGCATTCTTGCGTCAAATGGAGTCGAAAGCCAGCCCTGAGCAAGGTTGAAGGGGATCTGCGGTTGCTTGTTGTTCTTTATGCGAGAAATCGCTGCCCCGAAACAGTGCTTCTCTTTAGAACAGCGCTCCTGGATTCAGAGCCCTCAGCGGCATCAGGGGTCCGACGGGAATGTATTGGTGATCCATCAACTGCTGCTTCGCAAGCGGCAGCGTTTCCATCATGGCTCGCGCCTCGTCTTCGGTTTTCGCATCGACCAGGAAGACGACGCCTTTGCCGTCACCGCGCGAGTACCATTCGCGGATTTTCCCGTCGAGGTAGAGCTTCACCGTTGCCCGAATCTCTTCCGGTATGACAGCCATGACCTGTTGAGGAGTTACGCCCTGCCTCGGAGTCTCAATGACCAGCACTGCGGTGGTTTTCGGTATAGCTATGCTGGGCACGTCTGAAGTGGTCCCAGATGGCGATTGTGCTGCGGATGCTACCGGTAGTGCTGCTGCAAGAAAAGGGATCATGAAGTGCATCGGTTCACCTCTCGATTTTGGTTTAGGTTTCATTTTCGGATCGAAAGAGTATGATCGTACTCTTTCAGGACAAAAAAATTACCCTTCGACGAAACTCTTTATAAAGAAGTTCCTCGCCTCCATCAATCTCTGCTCACGCATTTGAGTGTCCGTAGTAAGACGAGCCATGATCAGCACTCCCGCCATACTCGAGAACAATATCCTGCACTTCGTCAGCTTCTCTTCTCGCGTCTGACCAGGAACAAATGGCAATAGCCGCTCACGATATGCGTCCTGCAATGCCTCGATTCGTTTTCGCACGGAAAGCGGCTTCCGCGCGAACTCAGGCCCCAGCGCGGAGAGCACGCAACCCGCTCCAGGCGAATTCGCGTGACGCACGCTTAGATAGCGCTCGATGAGGGCGTGCAAGGCCTGACCTTCAGGTGCGGACTTTGCAGCCTCGACCATGCCTTTTCCCATCTCCTCAAAGGCGCGCGCCACCGCTTCGACGAACAGATCGTCCTTGCTTTCAAAATGTCGGTAGAATCCCCCTTTCGTGAGGCCCACCTTCTTCATCACCGTGCCGATCCCGCTACTGTCTCCACCCTGTTCCCGAAACGTGCGAGCGGCCACAGCAAGGATGTTCTCGTGATTCTGCGCTTTGTGTTCCGGCGAGTACCGCATGCTGTAAGAGTACGATCGTACTCAATACCTGTCAAGGCCAAAAATGGATTGTCCCCAACCTTACCCAATGGATAAAACACGATTGCGAAAGAGGGCAGAGTCACGGCAATCTAGGTGCAATGCCCGAACTTCCCGACATCACCGCCTATATCACCGCACTCGAGCCGCTCATGGTTGATAAAAAGCTTGAACATGTGCGGTTGGCCAGCATCTTTCTGCTGCGCACGGTCGATCCGCCGCTTGAGAGTGTCGAAGGGCGTACCGTCACCGCGATCCGCCGTGTGGGCAAGCGCATCGCCCTTGGCCTGAGTGATAGCCTCAAACAAAACCAAGAAAAAATCTGGCTCGTGCTGCACCTCATGATCGCCGGGCGGCTGCACTGGAAGCCGCCTCATGCCAAGCTCTCCGGCCGCAATGCATTGCTTGCCCTAGATTTTCCGGATGGAACGCTGACCCTGACGGAGGCCGGCTCTAAGCGCCGTGCCTCGCTACATCTGCTGCGCGGTGACCAGGCACTGCGCGAGATCGATCCGGGCGGCATCGAAATCTTTTCTGCGGGTACCGATTTAGAAACCTTTCGTGCCGCGCTCACAACAGAAAACCGCACGCTCAAGCGCGCGCTCACCGATCCGCGCATCGTGAGCGGCATCGGTAACGCCTACTCCGACGAGATTCTGCACGCCGCGCAGCTTTCGCCCATTGCGCAGACCCACAAGCTGAAGCCCGAAGAATGGGAACGGCTCTTCGACGCGACGCGCACCACGCTGACGCTTTGGATCGACCGGCTCAATGCCGAGGCTCGCGGGAAATTTCCTGAAAATGTGACCGCTTTCCGGCCGGAGATGGCTGTCCATGGACGCTTCGACCAGCCCTGTCCGCGCTGCGGCGAAAAAGTGCAGCGCATCCGCTATGCCGACAACGAGACCAACTACTGCGCGTGCTGCCAGACGGGCGGCAAAGTGCTGGCCGATCGCAGTCTTTCGCGGCTGCTAGGCTCCGACTGGCCACGTACTCTCGAAGAACTAGAAGCGTTGAAACGCCGCTGACCCATTCCGGGCCGTCCCTCCGAAGTTGTATATGTATCTGCCTAGGTAACTTACCTTAGTGCGATTTGCCTTGACACCTGTTTCCGTGCTCCCGCACAGTCAGGATGCGACTCCTTTTCAAACAAACGTCGTTTCGCAAAATCCGGCCGATCCGGCCCAGGAGCTGGACGCCAATACGAGTGTGGAGGGCTCTCTGCAATGACTCATCTTCACATCCATATCGTGCCAGTGCTGATCTCAGCGGTGGTTCAGTGGCTGCTGGGCGCACTTTGGTATGGCTATGTGTTCAGAGACAGATGGAAGGCGCTGGTGGGCATGCCCGCGGATGGAAAACCAGCCAACGCCTGGTTCGGCATGGTGACCTCGTTCGTCGCTAATCTGATCCTGTCGTTCGTCTTAGCTCACATCATCCTTTGGGCGGAGGCAACGGCCTTCAGACAAGGAGTGGGATTAGGCGCTCTGTGCTGGTTGGGCTTCATGGCTCCCCCGCTGTTCACGCAACACATCTTTGAAAAGCGGCCAGCCAAGCTGTTCGCCATCAATGGCGCCTATTGGCTGCTGGCCATGATGCTGGGTGGCGGTGTACTGGCCAATCTGAACATCATCAGCCAATAAGAAGCGGTTCCACCGGGCCTGAAATCGCAGCATTCCTTCTGGATTCAGGCCCTTATTCTGCACAAACTCCCGTTTACAATCGAGATCATGGCAAAAGAAGTCATTGAGACCGGCAAGGCGCCGACGGCGATCGGCCCCTATTCGCAAGCGATTCGCGTGGGCAACCTGGTATTTACGGCGGGGCAGGTCGCGCTGATACCCGCGACCGGCCAGCTCGTTCCGGGCGGAATCGCCGAGCAGACCGCACGTGTGCTTGAAAACCTGCAGGCCATCCTGGAGGCAGCCGGCACGAGCCTCGATCGAGTCGTAAAGGCCACCGTTTACCTGAAAGACTTCAACGATTTCATGGCCATGAACGTCGTCTACGGCAACTATCTGGGCAAAAACGGCACGCCGCCGGCCCGGACTACCGTGGAAGTATCGCGGTTGCCGAAGGACGCGCTCATCGAGATCGAAGTCGTCGCCGAGGTCTGAACTCGGCCTTAATAGCACTCGGCGGATACCTTTCTCCTCACCGCGCATCCCATGAGATGCTGGCCGTCAGATGGTTCTGGCCCGCAAGGAGTTCCCGTGAGTGAAACCCAAAACCAGACTGAGAAAGTCGTACGCAACGAAGCGGAGTGGCGCAAAGTCCTGACACCAGAGCAGTACCACGTGCTGCGCGAGAAAGGCACGGAGCGGCCCTTCACCGGCGCGCTCACCCAGAATCACGAGACCGGCCACTATCACTGTGCCGGTTGTGGAACGCTGTTGTTTCTCAGCGGAGCCAAGTTTGATTCCGGATGCGGCTGGCCCAGCTTCGTTATTCCCGCTGATTCCAAAGCAATTGATGAGCACGAAGATCTGAGCTTCGGTATGCGGCGCGTCGAGGTCACCTGCGCCCGCTGTGGCGGCCACCTCGGGCACGTCTTTCCGGACGGACCCGGGCCGACTGGCCTGCGGTATTGCATCAACTCGGCCTCACTGACCTTCGTACACGAAGGCGATGCCGACAAGCAGGCATAAGAAAACCCCGTCCAGGTTGGACGGGGTTTGTTGACAAACTCCCTGAAAACTTAGGCTTTGGCGATCTTGCCGCTCTTGATGCAGCTTGTGCACACGCGGATCCGTTTGGGTGCGCCGTTCACCAGCGCCTTGACGGCCTGCAGATTCACGTTCCAGCGCCGGCGCGTCACATTGTGCGCGTGTGAGATGTTGTTACCGAACTGCGGACCTTTGCCGCAAATATCGCATGTCTGTGCCATGACCAAAACTCCAAAGTTCTCGAAGGATACCGGCGCCAGATCGACTTTCGCGTCGCACAGACGCACATTCGCGCTCTCGGCACGCCGAAGTCCTAGTATAGCAGAGGATGAGCTTGAAGATGAATGCCTGCCGAGGAGCGCCTAACCGCCGTTCCGAACAACGGTTCCTTGGAATAGCCGTTAAAAGGCGTCTGACAGCGCAAACCGTTGCCGTACCTCGTAGGTCGATCCAGCCGGCAAGAGACGGCTCTCGTAGAGCAGAAACTCGCTCGCCGTGAAACGGGGAAACTTGGGCTGAGACTGGATGCGTGAGGCCAGAGCTGACAGCTCGCGGGAGCGACCCGTGCCTTTAAATCGTGCGAGCGTGATGTGCGGCCGGTAAGGCCGCGTTTCCGGCTCGAATCCACAAAGACCTGTGGCAGCCACGATCTTTTTCTGAAGGTCCATGAGCTGCTCGCTTAATTTGACCTCTGCATGCAAAATGCCCGCACGCTCAAAGACGCCCAGACCTCCAAGCTGGACAGGAACCGGCGCGCTGCGCACCTCGCCGAGCCGGCCGACGAGGCAGTCGAATTGTTCTGCGCTTGAGTTACCGAGGAATTGCAGCGTAATGTGCCACGACTCCTGGGCAGACCAACGCAGATCCGCGGCCGAACGAAGCCGCTCCGTAAGCCGCGTCAGCTCACGAACCACAGTGCCCTCGAGCGGAATGCCGACGAAGAGACGCATGCGCAAGTAGTTTAGGTTGCGAAAGGCTATGAGATGAAGATCAAGAAATTGATCATGTCCGAAAACCGCTAGTTTGGCGTCACGAGTAGTGCAAGAATCTTGAGATGGAGTTACCGGACCGAAAGATTTGTTATCGCGCCCTCGAGAGTCGTGACGCGCGTTTCGATGGGCTGATCTTCGTCGGCGTCGCATCCACGGGTATTTACTGCCGGCCAATCTGTCCGGCGCGCACACCGAAGTTCCAGCATTGCACCTTCTTTGGCTCGGCTGCGGCTGCGCAGGATGCGGGCTTCCGTCCTTGCCTTCGGTGCAGGCCAGAGACCGCTCCCGATCTGGCCTCATGGCGCGGCACCTCCAACACGGTATCGCGCGCGCTGGCCCTCATCGCAGAAGGTGCGCTCGACGGCAATAAAAGCAGCGTCGATAAATTGGCAGAACGACTGGGCATCGGCGAGCGGCAGTTGCGACGGCTGTTCCTGCAACATCTCGGAGCGTCACCGGTCTCCGTGGCGCAAACGCGCCGCGTACTCTTCGCCAAGCAGCTGATTCATGAAACGCGCATGCCCATGACAGAAGTCGCGCTGGCGGCCGGCTTCAGCAGCTTGCGGCGATTCAATGAGACATTTCGTAATCTGTTTCATCGCCCTCCGAGCGCCTTGCGCAGAAAGAGCTCCGCGCGGCACGAGGAGAAGGATGTCACGCTGCGGCTCCGCTACCGGCCGCCCTATGACTGGGATTCGATGCTCAACTTTCTCGCAGCTCGTGCGATTACGGGCGTAGAGGTTGTTGAACAGGGCCGCTATCTGCGCACCGTGGAGATCGATGGAACTGCGGGAAGCATCGAAGTTACGCATCTGCCGGACCGGCAGAGCCTGAGCGTGAATATCCGCTTCCCTGATGTTCGCGCGTTGCCGGCCATCGTGGCCAGAGTGCGCCGTCAGTTCGATCTCGGTGCCGACATCGAGACGATCGACCAGCATCTGTCGAGCGATCCATCCCTGGCTCCGTTGGTAGCTCAGCGGCCCGGGCTGCGCGCGCCCGGCGGCTGGGACGGCTTCGAGACGGCTGTGCGCGCCGTGCTCGGGCAGCAAATCAGCGTGGCCGCCGCGCGGCGATTGGCTGGACAGCTCGTCGCACGCCATGGCCGTGCGGTGCCAAAGGCATTGCTGATTCATCCTGCGCTCTCTCATGTCTTCCCAACAGCGAAGCGTCTGGCCGCCGCTTCTTCTATCGGACTGGCGATGCCCGTAGCGCGACTGAGGACATTGAAAGCGCTCGCCGAAGCCTCTGTGGCTGATGCAGGCCTGTTTCGTCCGCTCGGCGGCGTGGAAGAAACGGTCGTCCGGCTGCGCAGGATTCACGGCATTGGCGAATGGACCGCACAGTACATCGCGCTCCGCGCTGTGCGTGAGATGGATGCATTTCCAGTCACAGATATTGGGCTGCTTCGCGGCGCCGCTCACATGAATGGGGCAAAGTCGACACATGCAAGCCTGCTGGAACGCGCGGAGTCGTGGCGGCCGTGGCGCGCCTACGCAGCCCAACACCTCTGGGCGGCGGATAGCGAAGTCAATATGGGCTCTGTTCATTTTGCAAACTGACACGTATTTGAGCCCTGCACACGTTGAGAGAGTCAAGATTATGCATTTCGCGTACAAGATGATGGATTCGCCGGTCGGCAGGCTGAAGCTGGTGGCAAGCGATAACGGTCTCGCGGCGATTTTGTGGCAGAACGATTGTCCGAGCCGCGTGCGCCTCGGCGAGTTGATCGAAGATGAGCGGCATCCCGTGCTGGTTGAGACCGCACGCCAGCTTGGCGAATACTTCGCGGGAAAGCGAAAGACTTTTTCCGTCGCTCTTGATATGCGTGGCACGCGTTTTCAGAGAAATGTATGGGAGGCGCTGCTGGCAATCCCTTTCGGCGAGACGCGCAGTTACGCTGACCTTGCCAGACGGCTGGGAAATCCGCAGGCGACACGCGCAGTCGGCGCAGCCAATGGGAGAAATCCCATCTCGATCATTGTGCCGTGTCATCGTGTGATCGGTTCGTCTGGGAAGCTGACCGGCTTTGCTGGTGGGCTCGACATCAAAGCGCGCCTGCTCGATCTGGAGCAGAAGAACAGCGGACTATTTGGCTGATACTTTGCTGTCTATGCAGTCACACGACTCGCTCTTCCTGCCTGATTCGCTAGTATGGATGGACGGAACGAATCGACGGGAATGAATCTGGGAATGAATCATGGAACCGCTCTATAACCAGAAGGGCGCGACGTACGCCTGGCTGCACATGAATGGCAATGTGTATTCGCTCGAGGGCGTTGCGCTGGCCTTTGTCGACGAAGACGGCATATACGACTGGGAGGGCCACCACATTGGCTGGTGGGCCGATGGACACATGCGCGACGCCATGGGCGCGGTATGTCTGTTTACTAAGGACGCGAAAAACACTGGCGTTGTAAAGCCCGTCAACGAACTGCATCAGCAGCGGCCGCTGAATTTGAATACACCCGTGCGGCCACTGAAATGGCCGCGGCCGGCTAAGCCGCCGAGCCTCTGTTCCTGGTCTCAAAAGATGCCGTTTTGATATGAAGCCGCCGTGAAACTCCGCAACCCTCGCCTAGATTGCATTCGCATCCACAATGTTGACCAGCGTGTAGCCGTCATCCAGCGCGCCGTCGCTGATGGTCAGGTTGCCGGGAGTATACGTAAGGCCGAACTGAATGCGCAGAGCCACGCTATTGGCAATCGTAGCGTTCGCGGGAATCGGGCGCGCGTGCGGCGGTCCGTAGATGGGAATCCAGCTTTGGTTAATCTTGTCCAGCGCGTACTTGGAAGGAAATGCATTGATGTAAGGCGCGATCGCCGCCGCATCGAAGGTGAGGCCCTGGGCCTGCGCTTTCCGGACCATCCATCCTAGCGTGATGTCGCTGAGACGTGTGCCGCCATCGACCGGACCACCTAGCGCGGTTCCGCCGCCTACATCGCTGTGGCAGCCTGAGAACCAGACTTGCTCCATGGTTTGCCCCGGCGCGGGATTGCCGGTCCATACCGTCGCCGGAAACTGTGCGCGCTGCTCATCGATAGCCAGGCATTGATAGGCGTTTTTGACATCAGGATGCAGCGACGTATCGAGAAAGCCGTACTTGTCTTCGTCGACGCCGCCGAAGATCGCCGGGATGCCAAGCGAACCCACCGTATCCCACACGCCGATCATTTGGACCGGTGCGTTGAACAACCCACACGAGGTCAAGCCGGCGAGAAGAGTCGCTCGGTTGGCGCGATCGCGATAGGCCATGAACGCCTGCGTAACACAATTGTCCGTAAAGCTGCCGCTGGGCAAGCCGCAGATGGCGATCATGCCGGCGAGGCAGCGCACCGTGTACGCGCCGCGGCTGAAACCGAAGAGGAAAATCTGATCGCCCGGCTCATACACGTGCGCAATCTTGGTATAGCCGTCCTGGATCTTTTGAAAGAGCCCCTGGCCGAAAGCTCCGTCGATCACACGAGCGAGGCCGGTTGCATCGGCGCCGATGCCGTCATCGTAGTAGGTCACCTGATCGGCGGTGACGGTGAGAGCTTTGTAAATGCGATAGACGTTGGTGTTAGAGGCGGGCGCGTCCCAGGTTCCGTCCGCGCAAAAGACGATCCGCTTGGACATACAGTTCTCCGCTGAATTACTGAGGTTGTAACATACCGGGACGCGCCGGGCTAGAAAAAACTCGACCGTAACTCAGAATTCATCCTTGACAAAGAAGGGATCGCGGTTTCCCATTCAGGTATGTTCCGCCAAAAGGACCATAGCGCCATCGTGATCCCTGGACTGCGCTCACGCACGAGTGCACTCGCCTTGCTGCTGTGCCTGGGCTTGCCGACGACTGGATGCATCACGACCGAGCATCAGCACGCGGTGGTGCTGGCCGCTGCCACAGCGCCGGTTGTGGATCAGGCGGCAGAGGCCTATCGCGACGCCGAGAAGGCGTATGAGCTGGGCTCGGACTATGATGCGATCGCGGCGTTCGATGCCACCGACCCGGTCTACAATCCGCGCGCAAAGAAAGTCCTGCTCTCTGACGAGCAGATAGAGGCTCGGCTGAAAGTGCTGGCGGCATTTCAACTCTACGTGAAAAATGTAGAGGCCATCACGGACGGAACGGATTCGGCTGACCTGGACGCTGCGTCGAGATCGCTCGGCGGTGATTTGGGTTCGGTGACGAACAAGCTTGGGCCTTCCATTGCGAGCGTGCTGGGAGCCGCGCAGGGTGATTCGTCTACGACATCTTCCGCTCCGATCCTTTCGCCCGGCGTGCAGAATGGCATAACGACCGGTCTCGATGCGCTGGGGCAGTTCCTGGTGAATCGAACGATCCAGAAGAATCTTCCGCAGAAGATTGAGGCGATGGATCCGGTTGTCGAGCAACTGTGCAAGACCCTTGCAGACGACGTAAACACACTTCGCGGCTTGGAACACAGGACCTACGACAGGATCATCAACCAGCAAACTCTGTTTCTACGCGAAAACAAAGATAAGATCGATCCCGATCTGCGCCATAAAGAGATCATGAAGCTGCCTGCGCTCGCTCGCGAACAGAGCGCCGCCGATGAGCGGCTCGACGATCTGCAGGCAGCCATCACAAAGCTTGCTCTCACACACCACGCGCTCGCCGCCGATGCGCAGGGCAATAACCCGGAGTCTCTCCGGCAAAGGCTGAGTGACCTCGCCGCTGCGGGTGCGAACCTGGGCAAATTCTATTCGTCGCTCTAGCAAGATTTGTTTTTGAGGAGGAGATCCCTTGAGTACGTCAGGTTCCTTGCCGCCCCAGCCGCCTATCCCTCTTACTCCTGCACTAAGAGCGGCGTATCAGGATCTCTACGACAAAATCGAGGCCGCGATCGAAGGCACGACTGACGTTGTCGCGTTGCAGGCACTAAATGCGCAGCAGGCGCAGGTCGACGACATCTTGCAGAAAGACGATATCTATCGGCTCAATGCAAATGCAGAAGCCTTCAACGCGCTTCGTCAACAAATCAACAGCGCCAACGCAGGCCTGAAGACGTTGCAGGGACAGATTCAGTCAACGGCCTCGCACTTTGCCACGGCCGACAAGATTCTTGGCGCGATCAGCAAAGTCTTCGGACTGCTGAGCGCTTTGTAAAGCACTCAGCCTAAATAATCGGGTCGGCCGCGCGGCCATTTTCAGCCATTCTTATTGTTTGCTGTGGAGAAGGCCGCGATTAATGTCGGGCCAGAACTCACGAAAGATGAAGGAAGCTGCATCGATTCCAAGATCGAGCCCCCACTGGGTCCCGGTGGAGGAAAGGCTGCGTTCGCGCGATGGATAGTAGGCGCTCGACAGGCCGGCGGCTGATCCGGATCCCACGACTTCGCTGATATTGAAGACCTTCGCGCCTGAATCCGAACGGGTGATGATCGTGCGGCTCATCGCATAACCGGCGCGGTGCAGAAAGCCTCCATGCCCAAGCGTGTAGTAGCGGGTGTCTTCGCGCGTGATGACCGGATAGATAAACTCCACCATGTAGTTTTCACTGGTCTGGTCGACAGCCGCGTGCCAGAAGTACCGTCCGTAGCCAGCCGCGCCTTGATGAAACTCCGGCACTGAGTTGCGAGCCATCGAAAAGCCCGCAAGTGCGGCAGGAATAAAGACCGAGGAGTAATCAAAAGAATCGCTCGTTGCGTCGCTGAACTTATCCTTGATGGTCTGGGGAGGCAGTATCGTACCTGCACTCACGGCGCGGAAATTCGGAATAATTCCGAGAATGCGCTTGGTCTGGACTGCGGCCGGAACCTGCGGCGAAACGGTTTGCGGCGCGGAGGAGTTCGACGAAGGAGACTCCTGGGCCTGTCCGTTGCACGCGCCCGCAAGAACGAGAAGCGTGAGAGCAGAGAAAACGGTCGGCTTCACACAGCTACACGCTGAACCGGCCAAAATTCGTAAAAAGGCTTTCATGCTTCTCAGATGCTCCGCGCTCTGGAAAGAAAGCAAAATAAAGACAAAAATGAATCGATTGTCATGGATTTCAGGAAAAAAGCCCGTTTGACCAATCTTTTCGCTTCTTCTATACTATCCCCATGGCGATTTGTCCCACCAGGGCGTGCGTTATGGCGTGTTGTTGCACGCTGCGCGACCTTGTGGGCGAGTGATTTTCAACTCGAGTAGATTGCCTGCAGGCCGCGTTCCAGAGAGACTCTGGCGCGGCGTTTGTATTTTTGGGCTGTTGTAAGAGAACGATGAACGCACCTTTCTATCTGCGGCGCATGATGCCTGCCTCCCGGCGGGACGGTTGTTGTCGTTGTCGCTGTTGTTGCCGCTAGCTCCCCTTTTCCAATTCAAAGATTGTTACGCGCAGAAAAGCTGTCTGCACGCGCCGTATGCGCGGCCCTCAAGCTGGGCCAGACAGCCGAATCAGAAGTGAACCAGAATTCAGGAGGCTGAAGTGATTCTTCAAAATATAAGACGACAGATTTTCGTGCTTGGGCTGGCAGTTCTTTTCGCCGGGAGCGCAGCGCTGCAAGCGCAGATTGTCGGCGCTACGTTGAGCGGCACGGTGCGCGACACCACGGGAGCGGCGCTAAGCGGCGCGATCGTGACGGTGCGGCAGCTTGAGACCGGCGCTTCGCGGCAGCTGGTGACAGGCGCAGACGGGCGCTATGCTGCGCCGAGCGTGCCAGTGGGCAACTACACCGTGACGGCTGCGCATGAGGGATTTGCCGCACAAGAACGGACGGGCATCTCACTCGTGGTTGCGCAAAGCCTCGTAGTGGACTTTCAGCTGGGCGTGGACTCGGTGCAAACCGATGTCGTAGTGCAGGCCGAAGCAACCGGCGTGAATACGACATCGCAGCAGACTTCGGGGCTGATCGATGAACGTGCGGTGAAAGAACTGCCGCTGAACGGGCGCAGCTATGACGAGTTGCTGACGCTGAATCCGGCGACGGTGAATTACACCGGCGAGCGCTCGGGCGGCATCGGCAGCTCGAATTCTTCGGTCGGCAACATGTTCAGCGTGAGCGGACGGCGGCCGCAGGACAATCTCTTCCTGCTGAATGGAATCGAGTACACGGGTGCTTCGCTGATCAACGTGACACCCGGCGGAACAAGCGGCCAGTTGCTCGGCGTGGACGCGGTGCGCGAGTTCAACGTGGTGACCGATACCTACGGCGCAAGCTACGGCAAGCGTGACGGCGCGCAGGTAAGCATCGTCACCACCTCAGGCACAAATCAACTGCGCGGAACCGCCTTTGAGTTTGTGCGCAACAGCGCGCTCGATGCACGAAACTACTTCGATGTGGGCCGGATTCCCGAGTTCCAGCGCAACCAGTTTGGTGGATCGCTGGGCGGACCGATCAAGAAGGACAAGCTCTTCCTGTTCGGCAACTACGAAGGCTTCCGGCAGAACTGGGGCCTGAGCGCAGTAACGCTGGTTCCCGATAACCAGGCGCGGCAGGGCTATCTGCCCAACTCCGCCGGGGTTGAGACGTATGTGGGTGTGAACCCGGCGGTCGCACCGCTGCTGAATTTGTGGCCGGTGCAGAACGGACCGGAGCTTGGGAGCGGCATCGCCGAAGCATTCAGCCATCCGCCACAGCATATTCAGGAGGATTTCGGCACAACCCGCTTTGATGACAACCTGGGCAGCAAAGACCTGCTCTTCGGCGTCTACACGGTGGACGACAGCCGCGCGACAACGCCATCGGCCAATCCGCTGAGCCTGGTGAACGAGAGCCTGCGTGAGCAGGTGGCAAGCGTGCAGGAACAGCACGTATTTTCGCCGTCATTCTTGAACACGGCACGCTTTGGATACTCGCGCGCCAGCTTCTTCTTCACGGGATACACACCGGTGAGCGAAACCGGATGGGTCGCGGGCAAGCCGATCGGCGCCATCGTGATCAGCGGCAGCACGGCCTCGAATGGCGCTTCGCAGATTTCGCAGGCCGGCACAAACGTGGGCAGCAACAACAGGACTACGCGCAACCTGTTTACGGAAGACGATCACATCTACTGGTCGCACGGGCGGCATCAGATCGAAGCAGGCGTATGGCTCGAGCGCGTGCAATCGAACGATCAGCTCGCCCAGAACCAGTACGGGCAGGCCTCGTTCAGCACGCTGCAAAGCTTCCTGCAGGGAACGGTCGCAACATTCACCGTCGTGCCCTCTCCAACAGAGTTGGGATGGCGCTCGCTGGAGGGCGCAGCGTTTGTCGAGGACATCATCAAGGTCACGCCGCGACTGGAGGTGCGCGCCGGATTCCGCTCGGAGTCAACAAACGGCTGGAATGAAGCCCAGAGCCGTGCAGCAAACTACGCCATCGTGAATGGCGTGCTGCAGACGAATCCTGTAGTGGGCAGTTCAGCGCTGACGGTAAACCGCGCGAAGTTTTTGCCCGAGCCACGCGTGGGCTTTGCCTGGGATGTGTGGGGCAATGGAAAGACAGCGGTCCGCGGCGGATTCGGCGTCTATCACGGCCTGCTCGATACGCTCGATTACCGCCTCGACCAGACTGCGCCCTTCAATACCTCAGAATCGATCAAGTCGGTTCCGGTTTCGAGTCTGAACATCACGCCGGGCACAGCGCCGCCAGCCGGAACCAAGGTGTCGCCCAGCAACGTGCAGCCGGATATCCAAACGCCGGTAGTGCTGACGTGGAGTCTGCGCATCGAGCAGGAGCTTGCGCCGCACACGACCGTGACGGCAGGCTACGTGGGCTCACATAGCTATCATCAGATCCTCTCTGAGGACATGAATGAGCCGGTGCCGTTTTACACATCGGCGGGCGCACCGTATTACACCGCTGGAGAACCGCTCGCGAATCCTGCTCTCGCGAATTCAACCTCATGGGCCTCGCAAGGCGTGGGCCTGTACAACGCGCTGGAAGTGGATGTGCGCCGCACCTTCGCTAATGGGTTTCAACTGCGCGGAAACTATACCTATTCGAAGAATCTCGACGACGGCTCGGCATGGAACACGAGCGTGAGCGGCAACACGCCCGCATTTGTTTCGTTCCCGCTGAATCCGAAGCTCGATTGGGGCCCGGCCTCAACCGATGTGCGGCAGTTGGCCTCGCTCAATGGAAGCTGGGAGCTGCCCTTCGGCGCCAAGCGCCGTTTTCTGAATCACGCGGCGAAGCCGGTGGATTTTATCGCGTCAGGCTGGACGGCGAGCGGCATTCTCTCCGTGCAGACAGGCTTCCCCTTTACGCCGCAGCTCGGCTATAACCCGACCGGCAATGGGGATACGCGCAACCCGGTGCGGCCGAACTGGAACCCGGCATTCAACGGCAACCTGTATCCGCACACGGTGGGCGAGTACTTCAATCCGAATGCGTTTCTGCCGCCGGCAACCGGAACGTATGGCAACGTGAAGCGCGATTCGCTGGTGGGACCGGGGCTCTCGGAGCTGGACTTCTCAGCAGTGAAGAATTCGCGGATCACCGAGCGGCTGGGCCTGCAGTTCCGCGCGGAGTTCTTCAATATCCTGAATCACACCAACTTCCTCACACCGAATGAAGTGGTGTATACGTCGGCCACATCGGGCATCTCACCGACAGCCGGCGTGGTAACGGCAACCTCGACAACTTCGCGGCAGATTCAGTTTGGCGCGAAGCTGCAGTTCTGAGCGGTGCGCCAATGTCCTGAGCCTGTTTTGTAGCTCGTACTACTTTGAACTGTCATCCTGAGCGAAGTTTGCCGCGTATCTTGCGGCAGACGCAGTCGAAGGATATGCGGTTGTTCTCTATAAAGTCTTGCTCTCCCACCCTTGCGGCAAAAATAAAGACGCCGCAAGGATGGGGCACCCATTTTTATCGTCACGTTGCTAGTGCCACTCATCGGCGCTGGGGCCGTAAATAGCAGGCACGCTCGCCTCATTGAGCCGCAGATATACGGTAAGCTGGCCGCGATGATGCGCGAGATGGGTGATGGCGCCATCAAGGATGCTTGTATAGCGCGGCCTGTAGGTGAGAACCTGTGGGCCCATCTTCAGCTTCCAGGGCTTGAGCAGATGTTCTTCTGTCGTGTTGTTGAGGGCGCGGCAGGACTCGGCATAGCCCTTGTCGAGTAACGACAGCAGCTCCGCGCGGGTCTCCACAGGCTGAGTGCGGAAGGCCTTCCCGTTGCCGTCGAGATCCAGCTCATCCGTATCGATCATCATCGCAACCCAACCGGGCATGGTCGCCACCAAAGAGGCAAGATAGCCCAATTCCATCGACTTCGGATGAGGCTTGAAGCTGTTTTGCCCTTCGGGTACACGTTCAATAGCCTTGCGCGAGGCAACGGCTTCGCGCTCCAACTGTTCCAGAAAAAATCTCTTGAGTTCCATACCTAACCTCCAGGAGACCTCTGTCTCACAAAAAGAAGAGTAGCGATCCATATATGACATCTGATGTCATATATCTGAGAAAATAATTTAAACAGAGGTTGAAAAAGGAGCTTGCGTGAAATCGGATCGCCTTCTCTCCGCATTGATGCTTCTGCAGGGCCACGGCCGGCTCTCTACGCGCGAGCTGGCTGAACGGCTCGAAGTCTCTGAACGCACGGCGCACCGCGATATGGAAGCGCTGTGCGCGGCGGGTGTTCCGCTGATCGCGTATCGCGGTGCAACCGGCGGATGGGAGCTTGAGAAGGGGTGGCGCACGCAGGTTCCGGGATTGGATGACGCTGAGTTGCAGGGCCTGCTGATGGCGCAACCGGGGGCGTTGGGCGGCAGCCAATTAGCTGCTGCAGCGCAGCGCGCCTTTGACAAATTGATGGCGGCTCTGCCGGCTCCCAAGCGCATGCAGGCTGAGTCGATCCGAGCGCGGCTGCACTTCGACCCTGCGGGCTGGCGAATGGGGCAGGAGGATCTGTCGATGTTGCCGGTGGTGCAGGATGCGCTGGCGCGCGATCGCAAGCTGACCTTTGCGTACACAAAGGCGGACGGCCAAGCCAGCGTGCGCACAGTAGAGCCGTTTGGCATCGTCTGCAAGCAGACGGTGTGGTATCTGGTGGCACACACACCGGAAGGGATGCGGACCTTTCGAGTTTCGCGCATGCGCGATGCGACGGTGCTTGCACTCGGCTTTGAACGGCCGGCGAAGTTCGATCTGGCAGCCTACTGGAGCCGCAGCACCGCCGCCTTCAAAGAGCAGCAACAGCGCGCTTTGGCCACGCTGGCGCTTTCGCCGGAAGCTGTCCGCACGCTGGAGCCGTGGAGCACGATGAAGCCGGTGGCGGAGCATCCGAAGATGCGCGGATTCGCAGAAGGCTGGGGCGTCTTTGATGTCGAGTTTGAGAGCCTCCGGCAGGCGCGGTTTGTGGCGCTGGGGCTTGGAGCCGGTGCAAAAGCGCTCGCTCCCGAAGAGTTGGTACGTGAGATCAAGAATGAGATCGCACGTATGGCCAAGGGGTGAGAGAAGATGCACTGAATCTTAGGACCTCGCACCTTGGCGAATGCGCCTGAGCGTTCGTGAGACAGGAATGATAGCCACTTACAAAATCGATTTGCCAGAGGTCCATGCGGACATTATTATGGGCATTCGGAGATCCAACCCATGCGCATGCGATTCGCCGCCGCTATTTTTGCGTTCTCTTCACTGCCGCTCGTGAGCCGAGCGCAAATGCCTGCTCAACCACAACTGCCTCCCCCGACCGAGGAACAGATCAAGGCCGCGGCCGCCATGCCGTTTCGGAATCCCGCACTGCCCATTCCGCAGCGTGTGGACGATCTGGTCTCGCGGTTGACGCTGGACGAGAAAGTGTCGCAAACGATTGACCAGGCGGTGGCGATTCCGCGGCTGGATATTCCCGAGTACAACTGGTGGAATGAAGGACTGCATGGAATCGCGCGTTCAGGCTTCGCAACCCTGTTTCCGCAGGCGATTGGCAACGCGGCCACATGGGATGCGCCGCTGGTGCACAGCATCGGCGAAGTGGTTTCCACCGAGGCGCGCGCCAAATACAATGACGCAATTGGGCATGGGAATCACGACCGCTACTACGGGCTGACAATCTGGTCGCCGAACATCAATATCTTTCGCGATCCGCGTTGGGGGCGCGGACAGGAGACCTACGGCGAAGACCCCTTCCTGACCGGGACGCTGGGGACGGCGTTTGTGAAGGGCATTCAGGGCGATGATCCAAATTATTATCGCGCGATCGCTACGCCCAAACATTATGCCGTGCATAGCGGACCGGAGTCGACGCGGCACAAAGTCGATATAGAACCGAGCGAGCATGATCTCTGGGACACATATCTGCCGGCATTTCGCGCAACGATCACCGAGGGCAAGGCGGACTCGATCATGTGCGCCTATAACTCCATTGATCATGCGCCGGCATGCGCGAGCAAGTTGCTGCTGCAACAGATCCTGCGCCAGGACTGGGGATTTCAGGGATTTGTGACCTCGGACTGCGACGCGATCGACGACTTTTCGCAGAAGAATGGGCACCACTACTCGACTGATCACGAGACCGGCTCCGCAGCGGGCATTGAAGCAGGCACCGATACAGACTGCGGAAAGGCCTATCTCGCGCTGGGCGATGCGGTGCGGCATCACGTGCTGCCCGAATCTGAGCTCGACGTTGCGGTGAAGCGCCTGTTTACCGCGCGGATGAAGATGGGCATGTTCGATCCGCCGGAGAAAGTGCCCTTCTCTTCGATCCCATTCAGTGAGGTGAACTCGCCGGAACATCAGGAACTGGCGTTGCGTGCATCGCGTGAATCGATGGTGCTGCTCAAGAACGACGATCATCTTTTGCCGCTGAAGCCGGAGGACGGCAAGACGATCGCGGTAATCGGCCCGCTTGCGGCCTCGCGCATCGGGCTCGAAGGCAACTACAACGCGATTCCGTTAAAGCCGATTCTGCCGGTAGATGGCATCATCCAGGAGTTCGGTGCGAACCACGTGATCTATGCGGAGGGCGCGCCGTACACGATGGGCGGCGCTGTACCGGTGCCCCGCACCGTGCTGCGCGCCGCGGCTGACTCCAACGTGGATGGCTTGACGGGCGAGTATTTTGCGAATCCAAGTTTTGATGGCGCGCCGGAGATGACGCGGGTCGACAAGGAGATCGACTTTGATTGGGCCTTCGCGAATCCCGTGCCGAGTCACTCGACGCATCCGGAAGAACAGAGCTTCGCGGTGCGATGGACCGGCACCATTACGGCTCCCGTCGCAGACACATATAATTTTCAGCTTCGCATCCCCCTGTGTTATCCCTGCGGAGGCAAGGCTCAATTCGCCATCTATCTCGATGACAAGAAGCTTGACGCTGCGCCAACTCAGGCCCAGGCGGGCGTAAAATTGCCGCCCAGCGGGCGCAACTTCGGCGGGTTGCAACAGTTCTCGCTTCCGCTGACAGACACGAACCCACATACGATTCGCATCGAGTACATACAATCCGGACGCATCCCGAACAGCGGCATCTCGTTCGAATGGAGCCCGAAGCACGAGCTGCTGCAGGATGAGGCAGTCGCAGCGGCGAAGAAGGCCGATGTCGTTGTGGCATTTGTCGGGCTCACGCCGCGGCTCGAAGGCGAAGAGATGAATGTCGACATCAAGGGATTCTCGGGCGGCGACCGCACCGACCTTGCTCTGCCTGATGTGCAACATGAGCTGCTCGAAGCAGTGGCGAAAACCGGCAAACCGCTTGTAGTCGTCCTGCTGAACGGCAGCGCGTTGGCCGTGAACTGGGCGCAGCAAAATGCGAAAGCCATTCTGGAGGCGTGGTATCCGGGGCAAGCCGGCGGGCAGGCGATTGGCGAGACGCTGAGCGGAAAAAATGATCCTGCGGGAAGGCTGCCGGTGACGTTCTATGCGAATGTCGATCAGCTGCCCTCGTTCGACGACTACTCGATGGCCAACCGTACCTATCGCTACTTCAAGGGCAAGCCGCTCTTTGCGTTTGGCGACGGTTTGAGCTACACAACCTTCGAGTACTCGCATGTGAAGCTTTCCAGCGCGAAGCTGCACGCGGGCGACACACTCACCGTGGAAGCGGATGTGCGGAACGCAGGCTCGCAAGCAGGTGACGAAGTTGCGGAGCTTTATCTCAAACCGCCGCAGACCGACGTGTCGCCAAAGCTGGCTCTTGAAGGATTCGAGCGGCTGCATCTCAATGCCGGCGAAACCAAGCACGTTGTCTTTCATCTCGATCCGCGCAGGCTCTCTGAAGTGGATGACAAAGGCGTGCGTGCTGTCGTGGCTGGCCAGTATCGCGTCTTTGTCGGCGGATCGCAGCCCGATGGAGATGCGGCCTCGGGCGTGCGCTCATCGGAATTTACTGTGACGGGCAGGCAGGAAATTCCGCGATAGATAGATATAACCTCAGCAGCGTATCGCGATGATAGCTCCGCTTTCTTCGCGATACGCCGCACGCCCGCCTGATTGAAATCCTCCTACAATTCCGACTAATTTACGCCGCTTCCTTCCGTGCGCCCACGCGATGCAGGCGCTGGCACGTTGGTTGTGCGCGATATGCAGGAAGCGCCGTATTGCTTAATGCTCTGCGCAGCGTGCCTCTAAGTTTTCTATCTTGAGATAGAATCTGATTTCCCTGTTTTGCACTAACTCCAGTTATAGAGGCAGTTAGAAGTGTATCCCTCGTCTCTTGAATTGGTTGCCTTCTGTTTCACTCCATTCTTGCGCAACCTTCTGCGTCTCTTGTGTGTCTGATTATTTCGGAAGCGATACGTTGTGATTTTTGCAAATGAGAGGAGAAGAGACTTCAGTGCTTTAGCGGGCTCCGGGAAACCGCCGTTCGAAATAGTGGAGGAAAAATGGAGATCGCAGGCCAAAGAAGAATCTTAGTCGTCGATGACGAACAAACAATTGCCAAGTCAGTTAGCTGGGTACTTAATATCGAAGGTTTCGAAACGCGCACTGCCTTTAACGGAGCTGAGGCAATTCAAACAGCCGAGTCTTTTATGCCAGATGCGCTTATTTGCGATGTGCTCATGCCAGGCCTTTCCGGCGTTGAGACAGCCGAGCATATTCGCGCTAAGTTTCCAACGTGCAAAGTGCTTCTCATCTCCGGCCATGTCTCACTGGCCGACCTGATTCCGAATAATCCCGAAGGGGAACATCGCTTCGACTTTCTTCCGAAACCGGTGCATCCGCGCGTGTTGATTGAGAGGCTGCGCAACCTGCTGAGCGGGACTCCTCCTCAGCGGTAGCCGGATGCAAGCTCACGCCGGTATTCATTCGAAGAGCGCCGGCTGCGATGAGAGCGAGGTTTCGAGGGGTTCATGAAAATTGCTTAACCCGACGCCGATGAGGCGAAAGCGTTGCTGATCGCTTAAGCGCACACGATCCCGGAGTGAAAGCGCGATGCTGGTCAGCTCATCACACGAGGAAGGCGGCAAGGCCGGCGTATAACTGCGGGTGAGCGTCTTAAATTCGGCGGTTTTCAGCTTGAGCACAACTGTGGCGGGGATGCGCGATTGTTTGCGCAGAGCCGCCCAGGTCTTTTCAGCAAGGCGGCGAATGAGCGGCTCGGTCTCAGAGAGCAGCACATCCCGTTCGAACGTATCTTCACTGGAGATCGATTGCGTGGGACGATCGGGAACAACTGCACTGCGGTCGATACCACGCGCAAGCTCGTATAGCCGCTGACCATAGCGGCCAAAGCTGCTTTCCAGCTCGGTTGAAGTGCGAGCGCGTAGGTCGCCGACAGTACGAATGCCTAATTTTTCGAGGCGCGCCTCCGTCACTTTCCCAACGCCCGGCAGCCGCGCAACCGAGAGCGGCGGTAAGAAAGTGTCAATCTCTTCCGGCTGGATCACGAAGAGGCCATCGGGCTTGCGCCAGTCTGAGGCAATCTTGGCAAGAAATTTGTTGGGGGCAACACCTGCGGAAGCCGTGAGGTTCAGTTCTTCCCGAATCTGCGCGCGAATGGCTCGCGCAACCCGTGTCGCAGTCGCGAGGCCGGTCTTGTTCTCCGTTACATCGAGATAAGCCTCATCGAGAGAAAGCGGCTCGATCAGATCGGTATGGCGCTTGAAGATGTCGCGGGCTTGGCGTGAGACAGCGCGATAGCGTGTGAAGTCGGGCGGAATGAAAATCGCTTCAGGACATAATCGCTCGGCCCGCACAGCAGGCATCGCGGAGCGGACACCGAACCGCCGCGCCTCATAAGAGGCAGCGCAGACGACGGACCGCGCTCCCCGCCACGCGACCACTACCGGCTTGCCGCGCAGTTGCGGGTCATCGCGCTGCTCCACAGACGCATAGAACGCGTCCATATCCACGTGCACGATCTTCCGCTGGATCATCCTGCAAAAATTGTATGCTTTGGGCGGAAATGTGCAGAACGGGAAAGTGCACGGGCACGCCTGCAATCCTCAGCGGAAAGCCTTCGCCTTTTCCCCTTGCGAAGACTCCTGGCTGAGAGCGGGCTCAAGCGGCCGCGCCTTCCGGCCGCGTACCAGCTCACGAAGAGTTTCCTGCTCCTCGCGGCGTTCGGCAATCTCTTCACCGAGAGTTTGCTTCGTCTCAACCTCTGCTTCCGTCTGCACAGATTCAAGCAGTTGGGTCAGCTCCTCCGACTGGGCCAGGGCAGACTCGATAGCATGTTCCACTACGTTTCGCTTCTGGGCGATCAGGCTCATCAGTCCGAAACGATGACCCGTATGGCAGCGATACTCCTGCAGGCGACCCATGCGGACAGAACGCATTGCACCGCCGCATTCGGGGCAGCTCTGATCCGCTGGCTCGAGTTGCGACTGCACTGGAATCTCCGGAAAATATCGTTCACTGCGCTCGGTCAGCCGGACCAGCAAGGGCGCCATTTCGCGAATTCGGACGATGTACTGAACGTTTAAACCACGGATCGCGTTTTTCGGCATGGCGGGGAAAACGGCCTCCGCGGGATCCTGGACGATTGTGGTCCCGCCGTGCTGCTGAATCTCCCAGAGCCCGGCGGCGCCGTCATCGAGCGTGCCCGTCAGCAAAACCCCGGACGCGCGCGGCCCATAGGCGGCAGCAACGGAACGGAACATCGCATTGATACAGGGGCGCTGCATGCTCTCTTTCGGACCATGGCTCAGCTGCAGGTGCTGGTCATCGAGTACCAGATGATAGTCGGGCGGAGCCACGTAGATTCTGCCGGTCTCCACCGGCTCCCCATCGACGGCATTCGTGGCCGGCAGCGTACCTGCGCGGTTGAGGATGTAGGGCAGGATCCCGTCACTCGTATGGTATATGTGCAACGTGACGAGAATGGCTGCGTCCAAGTCGGTCGGGAGAGTGGCAACCAGTTCCTGAAGAGCCTCAAATCCGCCGGCTGAAGCTCCGATCGCGATAATGTTCCTAGCTGCCATGCCTGTTGGATGCAGGCTTTCGCTGGATGAAAACTCTGTTTTATTCCGATGGAAGTAAATATCCCGCTTCTTCGAGACGCCTTCTCAGTTCCGCAATGCCTGCTGTCAGTTCAGCCGCCTGCCGAGGCGATGGCGCAATCTTTGGTGAAAAGCGCAGGAGCGTGGCGTAGACTCTCCGCACGTGGGCCAGATTGCGGGCCCGCGTTTCCTCCACCGCGGTAATTTCCGCAATGTCGAGAAATGTGAATGCCGTCCTGAGGTCGACAAGCAAAAACTCGATGCCCACTTGATTCGATTGGCTGACAACTTCCCGCCGGGAGTTCAACATGGCGTACGACCTATCCCCCGATCTTGACCCGGATAGACGCGCAAATCAACCGGAGCGATGGTTGCCGATTTTTCTTCCCCAAAAACAAAGCCCGCGCGCCCTATAAAGATTATGCTGAATCTGATCGGATATACGCGATGGCAGACGAGGAACGGCAATACACAAATTCAGAGAAAGCGCCGGAGGACCCACCGGGCGAGACGCAGACCGGAATAGAGGATTCCCATCAGCGTACGGCGAGTGGTGACGGAGCGTCAGATCGTTCCACGAACGGAGAGATGCTCCGTGAAGAAATGCATCAGGAGACGATGAGCGGGGAGCCGGCCGGCGCGGGAACTGCTTCCTCTCCGGCTGACGATGGGACCGCCAGCGTGCCCCTCGCCCTGACGGTGGAGAGTGTCGCCAAGGAGCAGCAGAGCCCGGCGCTGCTGTATCCGGTGGTCGGATTCGGCGCGTCCGCCGGCGGACTGCAGGCCTTCAAAGAGATTCTCGAAAATCTTGACCCGAATACCGGAATGTCCTTCGTTCTGGTGACGCACCTGGCGCCGGATCAGCGCAGCTTTCTCTCGGAGATCGTTGAGCGCTACACGCAGATGCCGGTCATCCCGATCGAAGACGGGCAGCGGCCGCTGCCGAACCATCTTTACGTTTTGCTGCCGAATCAGTCGCTTACGCTCCGCGAGGGCATCTTTCGCGTCGAGCTGCCCTCGGCCATCGAGCGGTTTCCCAAAACCATCGACAAATTTTTCTACTCACTGGCCGCCGACCAGAAAAACCATGCCGTCGGTGTTGTGCTTTCCGGCGCGGATGCCGACGGCGCTCTGGGGCTCAAGGCGATCAAGGGCGAGGGCGGCATCGCACTGGTGCAAAACCCGGATACCGCCATGCACAGCGGTATGCCACGCAGCTCCATCGCCAGCGATCACGTGGACCTGGTGATTCCGCCGGCGGAGATTGCGCTCGAACTTGGGCGGCTGGCGCATCAGTTCTCACGCCCGGAACTGCGCTCGCTCGAAGAAGGCAAAGCGACGCCGGATGATGAACAGTCCTTCCAGAAAATTCTGCAGCTCCTGCGCTCGCTCTCCGGACTGGATCTTCGCCTCTACAAGCCGGAGACGATCCGGCGGCGCATCGCGCGCCGGATGCTCCTGCTGCGGCTCGAGAAGCTGCTCGATTATTACCGCTTCCTGCAGATGCGCGGTGATGAGCTGCGCACATTGCAGGAAGACGTCCTCATCAATGTGACCCGGTTCTTCCGAGATCCGGGATTCTGGGATTCGCTGCGTGCGAATGTTTTGCCGGTTCTGTTTCAGGACCGGCCGCCGGAGAGACCGATCCGCATCTGGTGCGCAGGCTGCTCGACGGGTGAGGAGGCGTATTCGCTGGCCATCACGGTGCTTGAATATCTTTCGCAATACGGGCTGGATACGCCGGTCCAGATCTTCGGCACGGATGCCAGCGACCAGTCCATTGAAACAGCGCGGATCGCGGTCTATCCAGAGACGCTGACCTCTGAAATTTCGCCCGAGAGGCTGCGCCGGTACTTTGTCAAAGTCGACCGGGGCTACCAGGTTTCAAAGCGTGTACGCGACACCTGCATCTTTGCCCGGCAGAACCTCGCCAGCGATCCTCCGTTTTCGCATATCGACATCCTGAGCTGCCGTAACGTGATGATTTACTTCAACCAAGTGCTGCAGCGCCAGGTGATGCTCACCTTCCACTATGCCCTGGAGCCGAGCGGGTACATTCTGCTGGGCATGTCAGAAGGGTTGCGCGACTACAGCGACGTCTTCAACACCATAGATCGCAAGCACAAGATCTACATGAAGACCGGCGTCAATCTGCCGTTCCACTACGAGCCGCAGCGCAGCTATTCCCTGGCACAGGCCGGGCCGCTCGGCGCGCGCACGCAGAGCGCGGAGGCCGAAAATAACGTATGGCCTGAGCTCGAATTGCAGCGGGCCGCAGACCGCATCGTTCTGGCCCGCTTCGGGCCGCCGGGACTGATCATTGACGATCGGATGAACGTGCTCCAGTCGCGCGGCCAGACCGCGCCGTACATCGATATCACACCAGGCGCGGTGACCTGGAACCTGTTGCGGGTCTTGCGCGAAGGAATCGCGAACGAGGTACGCATCGCCGCGCTGCGCGCCATCAATGAAAATGTGCCCGCCACGGCGATGACTTCGCTGGTGGACGAGCAAGTGGGCGAGCAGCAGATCAAGGTCGACGTGTTGCCCATCACCAGCGCAACGGCGCGCCCGCGCTGTTTTCTGATCCTGTTTCAGATCATGTCCAAGGAGTCAGACAAAAGAGCCGGCGACCAGCCCGCCTTTCCGCAGCTTACCGCCGATGAAAAAGATCGCCTGATTGCGCAGCTGCGCCAGGACCTGAGTTCCACACGGTTCCATCTGCAATCGCTGGTGGAAGAACGCGATGCGCGGAACCAGGAGCTGGTCTCGGCGAACGAGGAGATCCAGAGCGCGAACGAAGAGTTACAAAGCACAAACGAGGAACTGGAGACCACCAAGCAAGAGTTGCAGAGCGCCAACGAAGAGCTGCAGACAGTCAATGATGAGTTGCAGCAGCGCAACAACGTCTTGACGCAGACCGGCAACGATCTGACCAACCTGCTCAATAGCGTCAACATTCCGCTCTTGATGCTCACTGGCGATCTGCGCATCCGGCAGTTTACCCCGCCGATGCAGCGCCTGTTGAACGTGCGTGCGTCGGATGTCGGGCGATCCATCAGCGAAATCCGGTTGCAACTGAGCATCGAGAACATCGAGCCGATTCTTATCGAGGTGCTGGAATCGCTGGGAACCCGCGAGCTGGAGGTGCAGGATCGCGAAGGCCGCTGGCAGTTGCTGCGCGTGCGGCCCTATCGTACGGCTGAGAACAAGATCGAAGGTCTGGTGGTGGTGCTGGTGGATATTGACCAGCTACGGCGGAGCCAGCAGCACCTGGTGGATGCGCGCGACTTTGCCCGTTCGGTGGTGGAGTCCGTACCCGTCTCGATTGTAGTGCTGAATCAGGACTTTACGATTCGCTCCGCGAATACGGCATTTCGCGAGTTGACCCAGATGCAAACCCCGGACCTGGAGGGACGGGTATTGCCTGATCTTGTGAGCGGGCTTTGGGGAATGGACGAAATATGGGACAAGCTGCGTTCTCTGCTGCAAGGGGAGATCGGCCCGGTCCTTGAATTTGAGTATGCATCCATCGCGCGGCAGCGTAAAACCCTGTTGGTCAAGGCGCGGGCGCTCTTAGCCGATGGCAGCCGCGTGCTGCTTTTGATGATCGAGGATGTTACGCTGCGGCGCGAGGCGGAGCGGCTGGTTGCCAGGCAAACGGCTGCGCTGGAAGGTGAGATCAAGATTGCCGCTCGCAAGCTGAGCCGCACCCAGGAGGAACTGCGCGGGCTGACGGCGCATCTATTTACAGCGCAGGAAGAGGAACGGCAGCATCTGGCCCGGGAGCTGCACGATGACATCGGCCAGCGGTTGAGCCTGCTGAAGATGCTGTTAGAGGAGATCAAAGGAGCTGGAGGGACCCAGGAAGACCTTGCGCGGCTTGAGGCGGCCCGGGAACAGGTGCAGTCCCTGAATACCGACGTGCGACAGATTTCGCACGGGCTGCATCCGGCTATCCTGCAGGACCTTGGGTTGTCGGCGGCTCTGAGAGACCTGGTACAGGAGTTCGGTGAGCGCGAAGGCATGCCGGTCACCTATCAGACGCAGGGTTTACCGGAGCGCTGGTCGCCAGAAACGGCAACAACCATTTATCGTATTGCGCAGGAAGCGCTGCGCAATGTAAGCAAGCACGCAGGGAAGACCCACGTGAAAATTGTCCTGACCAGCGCAGATGGCCACCTGCAGTTGAAGGTGATGGACTTCGGGTTGGGCTTTGACCAGGAATCTGAGGGCAACGAGCCGATAGGCTTGGGCATGATCTCGATGCAGGAGCGCGCCCGGCTGATGGGGGGTACACTCACCGTACAGTCTGCGCTGGGACAAGGGACGACGGTAACCGCAGAGATTCCTCTGGAGCGCCATGTCTAAATACCGCATCTTGCTCGCTGACGATCATGCCCTCATGCTGGAAGGGCTGTCGCGGCTGCTCTCCAACGACTTCGAGATCGTGGGAACCGCCGCCGATGGAAGGGCCCTGCTCGCCCTGGCCATACGGCTCAAGCCGGACGTGATTGTGCTCGATGTGGGCATGCCGGAGATGAACGGCATCGAAGCAGCCCGGCGGCTGACACGGGTTCTGCCCTCGGCAAAGATTGTCTTTGTCACGCAACGGCTCGACCGGGCGTATCTGCATGCCGCATTCTCCGCGGGCGCCATGGGTTATGTGACCAAGCAATCGGCTGCCGGCGAGCTGGTCGAGGCGATTCGCAGCGCCCTGGAGGGACGCTACTACGTGCCCGCCCTTGCGGGCGAGACCGCGACGCGCTTTGCTGCACTCGATCGCACCAAAAATCCTGCCGAGATGTTCGGAGCCCGGCTCACGCCGCGCCAGCGCGAAGTGCTGCAACTGGTGGCGGAGGGCAAGACAGCCAAAGAAATTTCAACGTCATTAAATATCTCGGTGAAGACGGTCGAATTTCATCGCAATTGCCTGATGGATGAGCTTGGCATCCGCACCACCGCAGAGCTGACCCGCTACGCGGTCTCCCGCGGCATCGTCACTCTTTAGTGATGGCTTATCAAGAATTTCTATTGCGGAAAACTGCCTAGGAATCTCCCCAGTTACATTCGTTTGCCCCTTTCGCTAAGGTGATTTTCAGAACGGCCTCGCAGTTAGACACGGTCGCCAGATAGCCGAATCCGGTGCGGCCGGCTCGGCTGCGCGCCAGCGGTTCGCAGAAATTGCAAGACACGCGCATTGGACAATCCTCAGCGTCTTCACAACTCATCGCGAATCGTAACAATAGGCGGAATACGTCACCGCTTTAGCACGCGCACGAATGATAGACAGTGTGAATATGCCTGACCATGACACCTTAACCCTCCCCCATCTGCCGCAAAGGCATTCGCATGTCACAAATCTATCCACAGACGCGCCATGCCGCGGACGCTGAATCGAACACGTTCGCCGAGCACTCTGCTGAGGCAGTGAGCAGCTCGCTTGAAGTCTTCTCCCGTGCCTGCACAACCACTGAGCACTTATCTGAAAAGCGCCGCCCTTCTCTCCGCGAGATCCCCTGCGAGGAGCTTCTGAAGTCGATCCTGCTGGTGAGTAGCGACGACAGACTGCGCTCGATGCTGCGCTCTTATCTTGAATCGCTGGGATATCTCGTCTTCAGTTGTACGGATACGCATCAGGCATCGCAGCTCTTCCACTCCGGAACGGCTGTCGATCTGCTGCTCGCCGATCTGCACCTGCTGGGGCCGTCTGCGCTGGAACTGGCCGAGGAGATCACGGAAGAGGACCGCGATCTTCGCGTGATTCTCTTGTCTGGTCCCAGCACGGAAGATGCAGTGCTTTCCAAGATCAGGCAGAGCGGATGGGGTTTTCAGAGCAAGCCTGTGCTGCTGCCTTACCTGTTTGCTTTAATCCAGGAGGTTCTGGGCAAGCAGCATCATCGTTCTCAACGGTCTGGCAGCTCAAAATTGCCCTATCAGACACGCATCGTTTCCTTCCCCATTACTCCTATGCCGACGGAAAAATGTGCGCCGGCGGCAGTTCGCGACCGCGGAGGCTCCAGCGAACACAGGAAGAGGGAGGGTGTATGAACTCCGAGCCCGGCTCCTGCAAATTGATATCGATTTGCGATGATGACGGCCTGCGAGTCTCGCGCGAGTTGATCTTGCGACACGAGGGATTCGAAGTCGTCTCGATCGCGAGCAATGCTGCATTGAATGACTGGGCCCAGATGTCCTTCGATATAGCCGTTATCTGCTGGTCAGTTCCTGCCGAGCGTACGCTGCAGATTTTGGCGATATTGCGGGGCAACAATCCCCATATCTCGGTGCTGCGCGTCCATGCAAGCTTGAACCGGCCGCGGCCCGCGTTTGCGCACGAATTTGACATTCCTGGGAATCCGCGTGCGCTTCTTGAGGCGGTGACCAACTTACGCGGCGAGATGCGCCGCTCGGCATAACAGGCGGCTGCCGCATCCTTCGCGCATTCCGTCGCATGGATTTTGGACGTGATGCCGTTTCAAGCAATCAACCTCTTCGCCGAATCAGGTAAGTACCTCCGCCAACCCGAAGACAAGGTGCGCATCCAAGTGGAAAGCCTACTGGGGTAGGTAGAGCATTTTCGGATTTGTGAAGGGTGGCTTTTTTCGTGAGAAAAAGCCTCTTGAGTGTGTGCTTTCGGTCTACAACAATTCCGAAAATGCTATAACCCATGCACTGCCGATAAAGGAGAACACGCCGTGAAACTTTTTTCAGCCAATATCGAAGATTTACGCACGCTCTATATTACGAATTTGCGGAAAGCTCTCGATATGGAGCAAAGCATCACCAAAGCCCTGCCCAAACTGATTGATAACGCCACTGATCCGGAGCTCGCCTCTGCGCTGCAGAATCATCTGGGCGAAACGGAGGGACACGTCTCCAAAGTGCAACGACTGCTGGAGATCAATACTGAAGACAACTCATCCGAAACCTGTAAGGCAATTGACGGCCTGACAACCGAAGCTTCCGACTCCATTAAAGATGCAGCTGACCCTGCCATTCGCGATATCGCTATCATCGGCTGCGCACAACAGGTAGAACACCACGAGATCGCTGTATATGGCACGTTGCGGCACTGGGCGGAGATTCTGGGTCTCTCCGGCGATGCCGACGTGCTGGAAGCCATTGAGACCGACGAGATCAAGGCCGACGAAATGCTGACCGAGATTTCGAACACCGTCAACTTCCAGGCGGCTCTCTAGCAAGAGTCGCCCTTCATCCACAATCTTCAGTCCGCATTCGCTGGAGAAGCGCATGCGGACATCTGCGTTTCTAGACCGATCATTTGGCATTCATCTACATGCAATGCAGCTACATCCGGAGCCGTTCGGTTGGATGTCGCGCTACCAACTCTTCTTAATCAGTGTGTCTACGGCGAAGCCGCCATTGGGATTGCGGGTCGCACTGACGGCAACGCGGGGCGTGACCTGGTATTGCCCCTGAATTGTCTGTGCCTGCGTAGAGGCCACATTCGTGGAGAACGTGATGAACAGATTACCGGTGACACGCTGTTGGATGGTGATGTTGGCCCCGGCCGGACCCTGCTGACTGCTGCCCGCCAGCACGGGACTGATGGAAAGCTGCGAGATGCCCGCTGCCTTCGAGATACGGCTGGTAACCTGACTCGATACTTGCGAGGCCACCAGCGACTCGGCCGTTTGCCCCGCGCTGGTTTGATTGGAGGCCGATGCAGCTGCCGATGCCTCGAGCGTTTGTCCGAAGGCCAGCAGGTGGATGATGTCGGCCTGAGGCAAAGCGGGATCAGAACTGTATTCCGTGCGCATCTGGTCGGCAGGTCCGTTGAAGCGCAGGTCGATTTTGTATTCCTGAATGTTGGTATTCACAGAGAGATTCAAGACTGGCTGTGTCTGCGATGGATTGACGAACTGCACCGTACCGCCCGTCAGCACAAAGCGCGTCCCGTGCAGAATCACGTCGCCGCCATTCAGATTGACGCGGCCCAGGATCACGGGCTCCGCGGCTGTGCCGCGCACCTGCAGATTGGCCGAGCCGTTAACACTCAGCGTACGGCTGACCAGATTGACATTGTTTGAGGAATGCACGGCGATGTTCAATGCAACATTCTGGGAAAATCCCTGCGATGTGGGCGTGGTCACTCCGCTGGAAAGCTGGTTCACAAAGCTGGTGAGATCGAAGGCTGGCGTGAACGAAAGATCCGCGAGGTTGACCGAGCCTCCAAGAAAAGCCTTCGCGTATGTGCCGGTGAGCGTGAGGTTGGCGTCGACACTCTCGCGCATGCCCTGCGGATACAAAATGCGCACGCCTTTGGCTGCGACTCCCATATTGAACTGCAACCTGGGCCGATAGGCGACGCCACCCTGCGCGGTGATGGTGCCTCCACCGACATTGCCTTGAAATTGCTGGATGTTGAGCCGGTCTGCGCTGAGCGTGAGAACGCCGTTGCCGTGCTGCAATCCAACGGGAAGATCGGCTGAGGAGAGGTTTGCATCTACGATGTCGACTTCGCCGCCGACATTGCCCGAGGTAAGCGGCCCGTGAGAATCGATGTTCAGCTTCAGCTCGCCCGAGCTGCGCAGATCGGGATTGAAAAGCTGCGCAAGCTGCAGGTTGATGCTTCCATGAGCCTGGAGTGACATGGAGCCGTTGCCACCAACAGGCACAGCAGCTTGCAGTTGCAGGTCCGTATCTGTTCCGCGGATCGAGGCCGGCTGCAGAACTGCCATCTGATCTTTGTAGTCGATCCGGATGGGCGCTGCAGATGCGAGTTGGATCGTGTCGCTGTATCCCAGTTTGAGCGTGGGGATAGTCACGTGCGCCTCGACTAGATTTTTGTTTTTGAGCGGGCCGTGTACGGTCGCGTGCACCTCGGTCTCTCCGCTCACCTGCGAAGCTGCGTCGGGAGCGTATGTGGCAAGCAATGTCTGCAGAGGAAACGCTTTGGTATCGAGCGAAGCATCGACCGGGTAATCACCGCTCAAGCCGACGCGCGCCTTCGCCTGGATCTCCGCACCTGCTACGGAAGACGTCAGCGCGGTTTCAGCTACGTGATTCGCGAGATTCGCATTGAGCTTGACAGCGGAGATCGTCTGGCCCTGAATCACCAGATCCGGAACCTGGATGTCAGCGTCGATCTGCGGATTGTCGAAGGTGCCATGGCCCTTCGCATTGAAGGCCACCGCGCCCGCTGCATCGATATTGTGCGCTTTAAGGGCCTGCAGGTTCTCGAGATGAATTCCTGTCGACGCGAGCTGTGCTGTATAGCTTTTTTGCCGCGGCTCGACGGTGACGTTTCCATGCAGGTTTCCACCCGCAAGCTGCACAGCGAGCTCGGCGCGGGCCTGCTCGCCGCTTCCTGAAAAATTCACATGGACCGATTGGATCGGCTGTTCATACGCCGTGACGCGTGTCAGCGCAACTTCGCCGCTGCCCTGCGGATTGTTCTCTGTACCGTGCAGAGTGGCGCGCGCATTCAGCGTCCCGGTGATGGGGACCTGTTTGCCGGCGAGCCGGGTCAAATCTGGGATGTTAAGTTGCGACGCGTTGAGTTGTACCTGAAGCGGGCTCTGGTTCGTGAAAGACCAGTGATTCAATCCAGCGCTCGCGCTCAGCTGGATGCGGCCCTGCGATGCGGATTCGAGATCGGCGTTTTGCAGACTGGCGCGATCAGGACTGATCTCCACGCCGGTGCGCAGCGTCTTCCAGTCTGTCCCGTTGAAGTGAAGATTCTGCGCCGTAAGCTGGCCCGTAATCTGCGGCGCACTCGTCGAGCCTTGAACGCTTCCCTGAAACGATGCCTGGCCGGCTAAATCGATAGGCGTAAGAGTTCCGTCCGGCGAAGGTGTCCGAAACAGATTCGCGATCGTCGCGACTTCGCGAAGATCGTTCGCTTGCAACTGCAGTTGCAGACTCGACCGCTTGCCCACGGTGCCATTCATCGCCAGATTGGTTTGCGGCGTGTGCACATAGCTGTTGTTCAACGCGAATTGCTGTGTTGCGCCGTCATAGTTCGCGTGAATCGCAGTCTGCACGAGAATTGCGTGTGTGGGTTGCGCCTGCGCTCCGCTGCGCGTCACCTGTGCATCGACAGTCGCGTCTGTGTGTGCCTTTATGTTCTCAAGTGTCTTGCCCCAGGCGGCAGTCGCCGATGCATTCAAAGTTCCTGCAAGCGCGACGTCCGAGAGCGAGTTTGAATGCACAACAACCTGCCGAACCTGCTCCATGGAGATGCCGTGCAGAGTCGCAGACACATTCGAATGCGCATCGCCGCCGATATCCTTCATCGTTCCCTGTGCGGCAAGCTGGCCACCGAGAAGGTTCGCGCGGAGATTGCTGACCGTTGCGTCGCCATTGGCAAGTGCGTACTGCGCGGCAAGATTCGCTATCGCGGTGCTCACTGCAGCCGTTTTTATAGCGAGCGCACGGCTCGTCAGCTCGCCGTTCACGATCAGCGACTGCAGCAATGAACGCCCCTGTGTCTGCTGATATTGAGCCGAGCCGGTTGTGCGCACCAGGCCTGCAGGTATCGAGGTGCTATGCAGAAGGCGGCCAAGCTGAGCTCCATCGAGAATGGCGTCATATTGTGCCTGCACATTTGGGTCGTTGCTATAGTTGTTTACCGTCGCGGAGAGAGAAAGGTGAGAAGGGCCGCTGGTAAGCTCCGCATGCTTCAGATGGAACGTTGACGGCGTTGCATCGAAATCCAGTGCTAGATCATGCGCAAACGGGCGGTTCGCACCGTATTGAAAATGCGCATCGCGATAGGCCAATCGACCGCTGTACATCGTGAGGAGGCTGTTGAACGACGCGCGGAAGTCGAGATTGTGCACGTCTGCTGCAAGCGCACTGGGCCGGCTGTTGTAGTAGACCTCGCCGCGATCGAGCAGTGCGCGACGTATGCCTAGATCGAAGATCGTCGTGTTGCTGCTGCCCGAATTGTTCGCATTCTGAAGTTTGGGGAGATTTGAAACTCCATTTTTGTCGACCAGGACCCATGCGACTGGATGATCAACCTGAAGATTGTCGAGGTACCATTTTCGACCAAAGACTGAGATGATCCGCACTCCCACTGCAACGTGATCAAGCTGCAGCAGTGGAGGGTTTTGATACGGGGCCGCACCATCGACCCGGATTCCGTAGAGATCAAGAGCAAGCGTCGAGAGATGCAGCGTGAAATTTTGCAACTGCACGCGCACGCCTAGCTTCTTGCTCGCTTCGCGTTGGGCAAGGTTGAGCAGATAGTGATGAACGCCATCCGTGTTCACGAAAGTCACGAGTCCGACCGCGCATACGAGTATCAGCAGCGCGAGGCTTCCGGCAATCCACCCAAAGATACGCCAGCCTCGATGGGAATGCTGATGTCGATTGCGCTGCGGATCAGGTGGTTCGGCTGATTCGAAGTGTGCTCGAAAGGTATTCACGATAACCACCTTTCAGAAAGACTGGCCGATGCTGATGAAATATTGCGTCGCGCTCACGCCTGGAGGAGGAGGTTGTCCTGGCACCGGAATCACATGAACAGGATTCAGATTGTGTCCTATGTCGACACGGACCGGGCCGACAGGCGTAGCATACCGCAGGCCAATGCCGATGTTGTTGGCATAGCCTTCGTTGGTTGGCGTGTGCGCCGTGAGGTCGCTCCATCCAAAGCCCGCGAGCACATTGCCGCCATCGTAGAAGGGAACAATACTTAAGCCCTTCTTGATAGGAAGCGGGATGCGCGCTTCGGAGTTGAGGATCAGCAGATCGTTGCCGCCACTGGGAACCAATATCGTGCTGCAATCCTGACTGGAGCCGCTGCTGCACACCGCGATCTGCCGCTGCGGACCGGCTCCATCCAGAGGAAAGCCACGCAAACTGTTACCGCCGCCCGTGAAGAACTCCTCGCTCAACGGTACAAAGCTGCCCGCAAACGGCGCGGCGTGCCCGATCCGGACGCTCTCTGCCCAAACAATATGATGGAATTTTTCTTTGTAGAAGGCTGCCTGTCCGACCAACTTGGTGAAGTCCACGCTCGAACCGAGTTTTGTGGTGTTGAAGTCAAACTCGATCGAGTCGAGTACGCCACGATGCTCGTCGAGAGCGTTATCGCGCGTGTCGCGCGTTAAATTGACGGCCAGAGTCGAAAGACGGATGTGCTGATCCCGTGCAGGCACCAGATCGGGAATCAGAACGCGCGTCAGGTCCGTTTTGCTGAAGCTGTACCGGGCGAAGAGGATGTTGTTTTTGGCCTCGTCGATCGGTCGTTGCAGCTGGAAACTGCCTTGATTGATCTGCGAAGAAAAGATCGGGTTCTCTTCATCGCGTTCGATGGAGTAGCTGGTGGTGGCCCTCCATGGCGACCAGTGAAAATTCGGATCGATGTAATAGATGGCAGCGCGCTGATCGAGCCTCCCGGCAAAGGCCGTCAGCGAAAGCGATTCTCCCTTGCCGCGCAGATTGTTGCGCGTGTATTGAACCGTACCGCGCGGGCCATAGAATGTGGTCTGGCTCGCCGTGAAATTTGTGGGCAGGCCGACCGGCGGCAGATTCGGCAGAGCCACGGTTCCGCTGGGAATGCTGCCGCCGCGGTTGATTACCTCAAAGCCGAAGCCATACGTGAATTCGTTTCTCTTGGCCTCATGCACCTTCACCAGAACATCTTCTTTGGTTTGTGTTGTGATCTCACGCTTGGGATCGACCTCTGCCCAATCGAAGACGCCGGTGTGATCGTAGAGCTTGCTGCCGGCCGTGAGCAGCTGGGTCTCGGTCAGCGGATGGCCGGATTGAATGGATGCAATGTCCTGATGGATCAGACGCTGCTGCGTGTGTGCTCGGCCCAGAGTGAGCACGTCTCCGGTGCTGACTCGCGGGCCTTCGTAGATGTGATAGACAACATCGATGCGATGCGGCTCCTGCTTGGAGACCTGAGATGCTGTCTCGCGAAAACTCGCATTCAAGTAGCCGGCCTGAAGATAGTGCGCAACAATGCTGGCGCGATCGGCCTGAACGTGTTCTTGCGAGTAAGGCTGCCCCACTGCGACTTTGAGTCCATCTGGCGCAAACTGAGATTGCGGAAATGTGCGGGCGCCCTGAATCACAAGCGAATTCACCACGTCGCGTGGCCCTTCCGTCACGCGGAAGGATACTTCCACGTTTCCGCCGTTACGTACGACTGTCGGCACCACCTGCACGTTGCTGTAGCCTTCTGCCTGGTACACGCGATTTAAATTATTCACACTCGATCGCACAAGCTGGTCGCTGAACTTGCCCGGCGACAACCAATGCTTCTGTTGGACGGCGATGCTTGGCGTTAGTCGCGAGTAGGGCAAATGCGTATTGCCCAGCACCTTCACCGCGGTCACCTTGTGCTTTTTTTCCTTCGTGATCCGGTAGATGACGGTGTCCTGATTCGGCGCTGTCTGCAATTGGGACTCCACCTTCACATCGAAATAACCCTTGGCTTGAAAATACGAAAGCAGCGCCTGCTGCCCCTCCTGCACGGCCTCCTGATCGACTTCAATGCCTTGATAGACGGGGAGCAGCGATTTGCGCGTCCAGCTCCAGAGGTGCGCACCGCTGATCTCGACGCGCGTCCGTACTCCCGGATTGACGGTGAAATGAATGTCGGCGCGGTTGGTGTCGCCGTGATACTCCGCCCCGGCAAGCTTGACCTGTGCGCCCAGGTATCCCTGCTTTTCAAGAAGCGTTTGAAGATAGCGCACCGCCTTGTTCAGCGTGCTGTGATGAAAAGTTTTTCCAGGGCGAATCGCAGCTCCGCGCAGACGCGCAACCGGCGACTTCAGCTTGTGCTGCAGTTGCGACTCCTCCTGATCAGGCGCCCCCTCGAACTCCATCCCACCGAATTTCGCTCTCTTACCGAGCGCAACATGAAATATGACATTGGCGACAGAATGCGAGGGGTCGGTTTGTACATCCGGTTGAACCTGAGCCTTGAAGTAGCCTTCCTGCTGAAAAAAAGTCAGGAGTCCCTCCGTGTCCTGGTCCACTTCTGCAGCGCTGTAGGGCGTCTGGACGGGGTAGTTGGCAACCTGGATTAACTGGGAATAGTGAAAGCGATACGCACCGGGAAATTGGAAGATGCCGAAGTACGCGGCGGGCTCAAGAATGAACAGGACACGAACACCATTAGCCTCCGGCTGCGCCTCAACTCTCACTTCTTTAAAGCTGCCGGCAGCCTTCAATGCGGCGGCAGTCTGGTCTATCTTGGCTTTGGAAAAAGGCTGACCGGCTTGCTGCTGAAAGAGAGATGTGAATTGCGCCGTGTTCGCATCCGGCCGGCCTGCGATGCCGATAAACGAGACATTCTGCCCCTCGTAAGACGAGAGGATCTGTTCCGACATCGGCGTGTTGCCTGGAAGTTCGCTTTGTGATGTGTCTGCTTGTTCAGCAGGAGAAGGCAGACGTGATGACAGCAGCAGGCTCATGCAAACGATGAAGAATAGTTGGCGCCGTGCTATCAATTGCCGTTTCACAAGGACATTGTATGAGGGCAGTCCACATACCACTTCCGGCTAAGATGCGTTGCCTGGAAAGTTGGTTTGATTCTGCACAGCTCATGCTCCCCGCTTGTTCTACGCGCAAAATCGAGGCTAATCCACGAGCTACCGAAGCCGGAAGTCTTCGCATCCATGATGAGAAAGAGGCGATGCGCGATTGCCCAAGGAGCCGTCATTCCTCGCGCCCATTCCATCGACGATCCGTACTCGAGCAAGCACAAGCAGCGCGTGCGGGCACTCGTGGCCTTCTCGCCTCTTGAATCGCTATGGCATCTCGATGGAGTTCCGGCGCGCGTTCTGGCGGCGCGCACGTGGAGGTCGATCATTGCCGACCGGCTCTTCGGGCATGCGGCGGAGCTAGGCTTTTATTTTCTTTTTGCGCTGTTTCCAACGCTTTTTTGCGCAGGATCAATGCTCGGCTTGGCGGCGCAGTCGGCCCATCAGATATACAGCCGCCTTCTCGACTATCTTGCGCTGGTCATTCCCACTTCAGCTCTTGGCACGGTGCTCAACACATTCAATCAGACGGCCGCGGCGGCCAGCTCCGGCAAGATCACATTCGGGTCCATCGCTGCAATCTGGTCTGCCTCTGTAGGCATCTCGGCCATTCAGGACACGCTCAATGATGTCTATAAGATCAAGAACTCGCGATCTTATATTGTTGCCCGAATCTATGCCATCGCGCTCACACTCGCGCTCACGGTTGTTGTCAGTCTGGCGCTCGCCAGCATCTTCGGCGGCGACGCTCTGGGTAAGCTGGCCCACATCTATTTCTCCGATCACATTTTGGCGACAGCGCTCGACATAGGCGCACGCGTGGCGGGTCGTCTGATTGCGCTGGCGCTGCTGGTTCTGGTATTTGCCATGATCTACTACTGGGCTCCGGACTGGAGGAGACGGCGATGGCGCTGGTTCACCCCCGGAGCGATGATCGGGATCGCCGGCTGGCTGCTCGCCTCGCTCGGCTTGCGCCTCTATCTACATTTTTTCAATAGCTATTCCTTGACCTATGGCTCGCTGGGCGCGGTCATCATCCTGCTTACGTGGTTCTATATCACCGGCCTGATGCTGCTGGTGGGCGCCGAGATCAACAGCGAGATTGAGGCGGCTGGGGCAGAACAACGTCTGGTCAAGGGCGGCGCCTCACAGGGATAGGCTCTCAGCCGTGAAGCCGGCTGGCTCCTGGAAAATCGCTTGACAAGCGTTTCGTCAAACTTGTACTGTCCTATCCTCAAGGATAACGTAAGCGTTTTCGTTACCGTGTCCGTCTCCCGGGAAATCCTGCACCTGCATCCGGTTACCCGCAGGAAGTAGAGCCAACCGGCTCTTTCCGCCAAATACCCGAAGAACGGCAGCATGGCCGCGCTGACTCGCCGGCTACGAAACATCGATGGAGGCCAAACGATGCATACCAGAAGTTTTCACCATTCGTCTAAAACCGCCCTGCTGGCGGCGATTTTGTTCACACTTGCGATCATGACCGGTGCGGTCAGAAATGCCGTTGCGCAGAGCTCCTCTTCCGGCGTGAATGGCGTCGTCACCGATCCCAACGGAGCCGTGGTCGCTGGGGCGCAGATCACGTTGAAGAACGTCGACACCAATGTCGAGCGCACTACTGTATCGAACAGCACGGGCGACTACTTCTTCACCCAGGTTCCTCCGGCACGCTACACACTCGCGTTTACAGCCCCCGGTTTCGAGAAGGAGACCATCTCTGCATTCACCGTCGGCATTGCCCAGGTCGTCACTCTTAACGCCGTGCTTAAGCTCGGCAGTGTCAATCAATCGGTGACGGTCGAGGCCGTTAACACCGAGGTTGAGAGCTCCACGGCACAGTTAGGATCGGTGATCGGTACGCAGTCTGTGACCGACCTGCCTCTCAACGGCCGCAACTTCACGCAGCTTCTCGATCTCACGCCCGGCGTCACGCCGATTGACACAGCGCAGAACAGCAGCGCGAGCAATACGCCCAACGTTTCCGGCTCCAGTTATAACTTTCCCTCGATCAACGGCGCCTATAACCGGTCAACGCTCTACATGCTTGACGGCATGAACAACAATAACGCCTGGTATAACGCCTACGCGGTCCCGCCTATCATCGACACCATCGCTGAATTCAAGATCAACTCACACAGCGAAGCGCAATACGGCGGCGTCATCGGCGGCGTGGTGAACATGGCCAGCAAGGCCGGCACCAACATCTTTCACGGCAGCGCATGGACATTCGGCCGCGCCAGCAGTTTTGACGCCAGGCCGTACTTTTCTGCGCCGCCGTCTTATCACGATTCGTACTATGGCGCCCAGATTGGTGGGCCGGTTCTGATTCCGCACTTCTACAACGGCCGCGACAAGACCTTCTTCGAGATCGGCTACGAACAAACCCACTACTCGGTAGCCGGGTCGAACAACATCCTCATCCCTACAGCGGCTCAACTCGGCGAGTCTACCTTCGGCGGTCCGCAGGACCGCACATATGCCGACTTCAGCAGCAGTTCCACCGGTGTATCCGGCGGATGTACTGCAGGCGCCACAACGGCTTCTGCCGGACCTTGCCAGCTTTACGATCCGACCGTAGCCAATACCGCCGCGGTCCCTCGCCGCCCGGCCTATCTCGGCAACCAGGTTCCGGTTTCCGAGTTCAACAAGAATTCAATGGCCTTTATTAACGCCGTGTTTGGCAAAAACGCGCCGATCACTATTCCCGGCATCAGCCCTACGGTCGACAACTTCCAGATCACAGCTCCGACTCGTCAGACCACCTATAACTACACCGTGCGGGTCGACCAGCACCTTGGCACACGCGACTTCATCTTCGCGCGCTATTCCAACTTTCAGACTCGCCAGACGGCGCCCAGCACGCTACCCAGTCTTTTCACCATCTCCGCCAATCCCTCACAGGACTACGGTCTGAGCTGGAACCATGTCTTCAGCCCAACCCTGAACGTGCAGGTGCAGTACGCCCGTTCGCATATCTCCTCCGCCGGCGCAACTCTATTCACCAATCACAGTCTGTGGCAGGCCTACGGCTGCTCCACGGATATGTGCGACTCCTTTGTCGGCAATCCCGGCGCGCTCCTGGTGGCACAGACGGTCACCGGCGGCTTCTCAGGCGGCGAATCCAACAGTCCGTCCAAAAATATTTCCAGCGTCCACGAGTGGAACGGCAGCATAATCAAAGTGATCGGCAGCCATCAGATCCAGGCCGGCGGCGGATGGGATGAGGACAACTACACCGCCTATATCCGGCAGGGTTCGGTTACCTTCTCCGGCGCTTCCACGGCAAACTTCTCCGGCAATCCAAGTTCGGCAACCCTGCCCGCCGGCACCAGCGCATCTTCGCAGGCCGGTTTTGGTCTCCTGGACTTCCTCCTCGATTATCCCAACAGCGAAAACAAGCGCAATGTGTTCCTCACCGAGCGTCCCGGCGGAGTCGGCAGCATTTATGTGCAGGACAGTTGGAAGCTGAACCCGCGCCTCACAGTCAACTACGGCATCCGTTACGACCGCAGTGTGATCCCCGCCTTTGGCACCAACGCCTCTATCGGCTATCAGGGCAGTATCGAGACCGGCGACTTCGATTTCACCAATGGTACTTACATCGTTCAAAAGCTTCCCCCGCTTTGCAGCGTCCGCGGCCACGCTCCCTGCCTGCCCAGCGCAACTCTTCCTGCCAATGTCGTCGTAGCGTCAGGTCAAAAAATCCTGCACGGCAGCAAGATGAACTTTGGCCCGCGCTTCGGATTCGCGTACCGTGTCAACAACGGACTCTCGGTCCGCGGCGGAATCGGCATCGTCTGGGACAACTGGTCCGCGCTGATCCAGTTGCCGCAGAACTATCAGGGCTCCTGGCCGGATACCGGCACGCTCCAGATCAACAACACGAATGAGCCTGTGGCAGGCGGCGTCTACACCTCGGCCCAGAATCCCTTTGCGCAGAACGGCGGTAATCTGCCCGCCGCCACTCCCTTTACCTCTTCCAATGTGAATTACATGGTTAGCCCTTACTGGAAGAACCCCTACTCCGAGCAATTCAACTTCGGCATCGAAAAGCAGCTCTGGCTCAACTCCATCCTCAGCCTCAACTATGTCGGCTCAGCAACCCATCGCATGGACGTGGGCGGCTACTACAACACGGGCACGGTCTGCGGCGCAGGATGCACCTACAAATCCTTCAGCGCGCGTCAGGCGGCAGGCGTCTCGGGCCAGCCTTACCCTGCCGCGCCGCCGGAGAAGTCATGGGATCACGCCGGCGCCAACGGCACCTATAACGCGCTGCAGGCCTCGTTCCAACGCAGCTTCTCCTCGGGACTTGGATACCTTGTCTCCTACACATGGAGCAAAACACTGAACGAAGGCGGTGACGGCTTCTTCGGCGTCGAGGGCGGCGTACCGCAGGATCCTTACAATCCGCGCACCAGCCGCGGACCGGCCAGCTTTAACGTGCCGCACATGCTTGTCGCGAATTTCATCTACGGGCTTCCGTTTGGCGCCGGCAAAAAACTCTCCACCGGCAACCGTATCGCCGACTACATCATCGGCAACTGGCAGACGGAGGGCATTGTGACCGGTCGCTCCGGCCGGAACTTCACGGTTATGGCCGGTGGCGACGTAGCCGAAACCGGGAACGCGAGCACCTATGTGCGCGCCAACATCGTCGGCGATCCTTACAAGAGCGGCCCGGTAGCAGGAAACCCCGGTTGCACGCTCTATGGCAGCGGTCCGACGCGCACCCGCTCGCAGTGGTTCAACCCCTGCGCCTTCAAAACCCCGGATACGGGCACGCTCGGTAACCAGGGCCGCAACACGTTGCAGGCCCAGCCTCTCTGGAACTTTGACGCATCGGTCATCCGCAGTTTCCCGATCCACGACACCCTCAACCTCAACTTCCGGGTGGAGGCATTCAATGCCCTCAACCACCCGGTGCTGAACACGCCGGGCGCCACGACGACCACTCCGTCAAGCCTCGGCGTAGTTACAGGCGTTCAGACCGGCAACGCACAACGTATTCTGCAATTCTCGGCAAAGCTGTCGTTCTAGCGCAGTCTTGCGGCCCCATCCTGGGGCCTGGTCCCGTCGCGTTCCAACCGGCGGGACCAGGCTCTTTCAGGCAAGACCGTTTGGAGCACGAACGGCGCAGTCTTCTCTATGTGTGGTATGAAGTTGTATAAACTGGCGATATGGTCACACGGCTCAAAGATATAGCAGACGAACTCGGCGTGTCGGTGGTCACGGTTTCGCGGGCGCTTCGCGACCGGCCGGATATCGCGAAAGAGACCAAGGCAAAGATTCTGGACCGGGTAAAGCAGCTGAACTACCGCCCGAATCTGATGGCGCGCAGCCTGGTCACGGGCCGGAGTTCGCTGATCGGCCTCGTCGTGCCCGACCTGATTCATCCTTTTTTTGCCGAGATCGCCAAGAGCCTGGCCGCGACGTTGCGAAAAAAACACTATTTCCTCATCGTCTCCTCGTCGGACAGCGATCCGCAGCTGGAGCAGGACGAGATCGAGCACATGCTGGCGCACCATCTGGATTGCTTCGTCGTCGCTTCCTGTCAGAAGAATCCTGAGAACCTGAACCGGATCGGCGAAGCCGGCGTGCCCCTGGTGCTGATTGACCGGAGCTTCGGCGGATTCTCCTCCAATTTCATCGGCGTCAACGATTTTCGCGCCGGCGAACTGGCCGTAGAACACCTGATCGCGCAAGGCTGCAAACGGATCGCCCATATTCGCGGTCCTGAGACCAATGTTGGCAATCGCAGAGCCGAGGGATACAGCGAAGCTCTTCGTAAGCGTGGGATTCGAGTGCCGGAGCAGTACATCGTCTCGTGTGGAGAGGCATCTGACTCCGACGGCGAGACACGCGGCAAAAAGGCAATGGAAGAGGTGCTCGCCCTGAAACCGCGCCCGGACGGCATCTTCTGTTTCAACGACACCGTAGCTGTGGGCGCCATGGTGCGGACCATCGAAGCCGGCCTTCGTATTCCCAAAGATGTGGCGATCGTGGGCTGCGGAAACTTCCACTACAGCAGCAAATTGCAGGTGCCGCTCTCAAGCATCGATCAGAAATCAAAGGAGATCGGCGAGCGCACGGCCAAGATGATCACGGCGCTGCTGGAAAAGCCCTCCACGCGGCCGCGGACAGTGATTCTGGAACCGGAGCTAATCGTCAGGGATTCTTCGCGATTGAAATGACGGAAGAAGGCGTTACAGCGGTTTCACAGTTGCCACACCCCGAAGCCATTTCTGCAAAGTGGTATTTTCCTCAAGAAAATGCCACCTTCCGCGGTGCGGGCAAGGGCACATAGACTGTGGAACCGCTCTAGATGCCGACGCCGAACTCGCTGATCTGCTGTTCGTCTGTGCTCGAGTAGAAATCGTAAGGTGTGCGCCTCTTGAACCGGGCGCGGCTGCGCAGTTCGGCGCCGACATAGATGCCCAGAGCCGCCAAGGCCAGTCCAGCCGAGAACCACGTGATCACCCGCAGCACCTTCCGCTCGCACTTATCGAGTGCGATGGTCCCTTCTTCTGCGGATTGGGGGACATCGGGTTCAACAGACATGCAGACAGCCTCCTGCTGCCCTCATGATACCGCACATCGTAAGATGCAGCGGCCCGGGACGTGGGATACGCGATCAAACGTTGGTCACGTGATTGTGTTCCTTTTGTGTGACTTGCCTCACTGCGCGACGGCCTCCACGCGCCGGAGCAAAACGGCCTTTTCCGGCTCAGGGAGGAAGCTGGCGCGGACCGAGTTGGCCGCCAGCTGGCGCAGCTCCTCGCGGGTAAAGGCCTGTTCAGTGTGCGCCAGCAGGTACTCGTTCGCTAGGTCTGAGCCGAAGAAGGCGGGATCATCGGAGTTGATCGTGACCAGCAAGCCCAGGTCGAAGTAGTGGCGCAACGGGTGCGCGGCAAACGAAGGACAGACGCCGGTACGGACATTCGAGGTCGGATTCAGTTCAAGTCCGATCTGCCGGGTTTTCAGCTCCTGCAGCAATCTGAGATCATCGATGGCCGAGAGCACATGCCCCAGGCGCTCTGAGCCAATCGAGAGTGCCTCCCAGACGGCTTCGGGACCGGTCGTCTCACCGGCATGGTTCGTGAGGCGCAAGCCGGCTTTGCGCGCCTCGGCATAGAGCGCGCGGAAAGGCTCGGACCCGCAACGGCGTTCATCGCCGCCAAGGCCGATACCGATGATGGCCGGATATTCGGCGTGCATGGCGGCAGCTTTGCGGAAGACCACCTCGGCCTCCGGAACGGTGAAATGGCGGACGGCATCAAAGATCCAGTACAGCGAAAGGCCCAGCTCCTGTTCGGCCCTCAAGCGTGCCCGCTCCAGGCCTGCGAAGATCGGCTCAAAACAGCTGGGATCATGATTCCGCCACATGTAGATCACGCCCACCGAAATATAGACCTCGGCGTGCACGACACCCTGCTCAGCAAGATGCTGCATCATGCGCCATGCGGCCAGTTCGTAGTCGTTGGGCCCGGTGAGCAGACGGGTGACCGCCTTGAAGGCTTCGATGAAGCCGGTAAAGTCCGTGAACCGGTAAAGTGCTTCCACCTGGTCGAGCGTGAGCGGCTGGGCGTCATGGCGCTGGCTGAGCTCTACCAGCGTGGAAGGCAGGATCGTGCCTTCGAGATGCAAATGAAGCTCGGCCTTCGGCAGCCGGCGGATGAATGCCTCAATATCGTGATTGGGATCGTGATCGCGGTCTTGCACAATTTCGAGTTTAGCGGAGTGCGCGCGCAAGCGCTTCTATGACAGCGACACACCCTTGGATGTATGGCCCCGCTATGGTATGTACGGACCGCCCGGAACGCCCCAATTCCATGACGGCATGGACGCATCAGAGATCGCCGTGTCCGCCGGCAGGTTCGAATTGATGACGGCCAACCGCGAACCCCATTCAAGATAGGCGACGAGAGCAGAGCGGAACTCAGGATCGTCTGGAAGTTTTTGCTCGTCTGCCGTCTCGAGCAGAAGCCCCACCCATCGCTTGCGCTGCTCGTCCGTGATTCCCCTGCCGAGACGACGCCGGACCATCGCCGCGTGCCCACCATGATTGGCCGAGTACGCCGGCGGCCACCCAGGACCTCGCCAATAAATGCGGCAACGTGCTGGAAATGCTCGGCGGGCATGTGGGCGAAGAGAGGCGCGAGCAGAGGATCGGCCGGAACTTTCTCGTAAAAACGTTCGATCAGAGCTTTGAGAGCCTCTCCGCCGCCCATCCATTCGTAGAGTGTAGGAACCGTATCCGCCATACCAGAATTTTACGGCCGTCGACCCGCGGCTCGGTTAACGTCCTGTGGCGAACTCAGAGCGATGCCGGCTATAGAAGAAGTAGATGACCAACCCGATGACGAGCCAGATGAGAAAGCGGTACCAGGTGATGATGGGCAACCCCGCCATGAGCAGGAAGCAGAAAATGACGCTGAGCGCGGGAATCACCGGGCCGCCGGGAACGACGAACCCGCGCCGGCGGTCAGGTTCGCGATAACGCAGCACGATGACGCCGATTGAGACCAGCACGAACGCGAAGAGCGTACCGATATTCGAGAGATCGGCAAGCGTACCGATGTCGAAGAGACCCGAGGGAATGGCGACGACGAATCCGGCGACCCAGGTGGAAAAGGCGGGCGTGCGAAAGAGAGGATGCACCGAGCTGAAGACGCGGGGCAGCAGGCCGTCCCTGGACATGGAAAACCAGACGCGCGACTGGCCGAGCTGGTAAACGAGAATCGATGAAATCATGCCCATGAGAGCGCCGATCAGCACTATCAGCCGGATCCAGTGCAAAGGATGACCACCGGGCAGGATCGAAAGCTTTTTGAGCGCATTCACGACTGGCGCGGCGTCACCGACCATCGATCGCCAGGGCACAAGTCCAGTGAGACAAACCGCAACCGCCACATAGAGCACCGTGCAGACCACAAGTGTAGCGATGATGCCGAAGGGCAGATCGCGTTGAGGATTGCGGCACTCCTCAGCCGCTGTGGAAACGGAATCGAAACCAATGTAGGTAAAAAAGATGATCGATCCGCCGGTAAGCACGCCCGACCAGCCGTTGGGCATAAAGGGGTGCCAGTTGCCGGGATGAATGAATCCGATCACGGCGAAGACAAAGATGAGAATGGCGATTAGCTTGAGGCCCACCATCGCGTTATTCGTCGAAGCTGACTCGCGGATGCCGCGGACGAGAACGACGGTGAGGAGGAGGACGATGAGGAAGGCGGGAATATTGAAGCCGAAGTGCCAGCCTGGACGGTAGATCGAATTGCCGGCCAGGTCCTGCAGACCGTCGGGCAAATAGGCTGGCGAAATCCAAGTGGCTGGGGGATGCAAGCCGAACCAGTCGAGCAGGTCGACGACGTGTGCGGCGAAGCCAACGCTGACCGTCATATTGGAGCCCGCATATTCAAGGATCAGATCCCAGCCGATGATCCAGGCGATCAGTTCGCCGAGGGTCGCATAGGTGTAGGTATAGGCCGAGCCCGCAATCGGAATCATCGACGCCAGCTCGGCGTAACAGAGACCGGTAAGCGCGCAGACGATGGCCACCAGCACCAGCGAGAGCGCAATGGCAGGGCCTGCGCCGGGACGGCCGGCCATCGCCGTGTGGTGAACGACGAAGTCCGCGAGCGGCGTGTTCAGAATGCTGGAGGTATCGAACTGCTCGCCGGAGATGGCGGTGCCGATGACGGTGAAGATGCCCGAGCCGATCACCGCGCCGATGCCCAACGCCGTCAGCGACCAGGGTCCCAGGGTCTTTCTGAGTGAGTGCTCGGGTTCTTCCGAGTCTCGGATGAGCTTGTCGATCGACTTGCGAGCAAGCAGTTGACTGGCCAGGGAGGTTCTCCTTGACGCGCCGCATGGCGGGGATTGGTCCCAGCATACAGGTTTGCACGCCAGAGGAGGAGCGGATTCCAGGCACGGTTTAGCCGCACCCGGAATCCGAATAATTTACCGCTTAGACTGACCGCGAACCAGCTTCTTCACTTTTTTCTTGTTCGAGCCGCGCGGCGTGGTGCGCTTGGCCTTGGGCGCTGCCTTTTTGCGCGCTGTGCGCTTCAGTTTCTTGCGTTCTGCTTTATCTGTGATCTTAGTGGTGTCTGCCACGTTAACCTCTTTCCATCGAGTCGCTTCTTCGTTGTCCGCTCATCGCGGACTCACTTTTTCAGGATAACAGGGATGAAGCGCGTAGTCGCTCAACTCTCACTTCTGTCATCCTGAGCGCAGGTCGCCTCGGCGACCGCAGTCGAAGGATCTGCGATTCGTTCTGTCGGGGCGTCAGATCTTCTCGAGATTCGCGAACTTCTCCATCAGTTTCTTCATGCCGTGCCGCTGGAAGAGCACGGTCAGCTTGGCATCCTCTCCGTCGCCTTCGCGCATCAGAACGGTGCCTTCTCCATACTTGGCGTGGCGCACGCGCTCGCCTTTTCTGAGACTTTTTGCGCCTGTAGGCTCGGGGATATCCATCGCAGGCCTGGCAAAAGAGCCCGGCTTGGGCGCTCCAGACTTGCCGCCGAAGAACCGCGCGATATTGTCGATCGAGGGCTCCGCCCCTTCACTTTTTGGACTAGAGTTTCGACTCGAACTTGCCTTCGCGCCCGTCATCCAGGAAGCAGTGAATGGCTTTGAGGAACCGCGCCCGCCATTTGCGCGCGCTGCTGCGGGCGAGTAGGCCTCTTGGCTTTCGTCTTCGTAGTTATAATGCCGGCCTTCGAAATCATCCGAAGAACGGCGGCCCGCTCCGTAACCTGATCTGTAGGCAGGAACGGCCCACGCGGGGCTGCGTCCGCCGAGATTTTCGATCAGATGCGGAGGCACCTCTTCGAGAAACCGCGAGGGCACGCTCATCTCCGGTGCATCGTTGCCGTAGCGGCGCCGGTAATGCGCGCGCGTAAGCACGAGCGTATTCATAGCCCGCGTCATTCCCACGTAGCAAAGGCGGCGCTCCTCTTCAAGCTCTTCGGGATTGTTGAGCGTCCGCGAATGTGGAAACAGCCCCTCCTCGAGTCCGGCGAGAAAGACGAGCGGGAATTCCAGGCCCTTGGCCGCGTGCAGGGTCATCAGGGTCACGCGCGCGTTGGGATCGATCTGGTCGGTATCGGAAGCCAGCGCGGCATGATCGAGGAAGTCAGCCAGAGTTTCTCCGCGCACTTCGGCATCATGCGCAGCGTTAGCCAGTTCTTTCAGATTCTCAATGCGGCTGATGGCTTCAGGCGAGGCCTCAGATTCGAGAGCCTTGATGTACCCGGTGCGATCGATGAGAAAACGAATCAGCTCCGGCAATGTGGCCGCGTCACCCGGCGATCGGAAAGGCATTTTCTCAGCGGACTCGGCGAGACCGGTCTCTTCCGGTTCGGCATCCGAGACGTTCGCCGCATCTTCCGAGCTGGCCATCTTCAGAAAGGGCCGCGCCGGCTCAGCGATAAATGGAGAAAAGTGCGAAGGATCGAGCAGCGTAAGCTGATCTTCATTGCCGCCGAAGTTGAAATCAATGGCCGTCTCCAGTGCTTCGACCACTTGCTGTTTCTGCTCGGCCGTCGGTTCTTCCGCGCCGAAGGCGAAGCCCGTATCACTTTCCTCAGACTCTGCCTCGGCTACGTCGGCAGAGAGCTTGCCGGCGAAATCAGGGTCCATCATGGCCTGGGCATCGAGGATGAGCTGCCGGAAGGAGTCAAGCGCCATCAGGGCGCGCGTGGGAATCAGCTTCTCGCGAATCGTCGCACCAATGGCATCCCACGTTGACTTACCCGTTTCGAGAGCCAGCCGTTCGATGGTTTCGAGCGTGGACTTGCCGATGCCGCGCGATGGCGTGTTGATGATGCGCTGCAGTGCCATCGAATCATGTGGATTGCGTACCAGGCGCAGATAGGCGAGCAGGTCTTTGATCTCGGCCCGTTCGTAAAAGCTGAATCCGCCGACCATCGTGTAGCTGATGTTGTAGCGCCGCAGCGCCTCTTCCACGAGGCGCGACTGCGAGTTGGTCCGATACAACACAGCGCAATGCCCTGCCGCTCCGGGATCCTGCACCTCCGATGAGCTCTGCTGTTCACGCAGAAAGGCACGAATCTTGTCGGCGATAAACAATGCTTCATTCTCGCCGTCAGGAGCTTCGTAGTAACCGACCAGCGCCCCGCCTTGCCGATCGGTCCACAGTTTCTTGCCTTTGCGGCGCAGGTTGTTGGCCACCACGGCTCCGGCGGCTTCGAGAATTGTTTGCGTGGAACGGTAATTCTGCTCGAGGCGAATGATGTGCGCGTTCGGGAAATCCTGCTCGAACTCAAGAATGTTGCGAATATCGGCGCCGCGCCAGGAGTAGATGCTCTGATCTTCATCGCCGACTGCGCAAACATTCTTGCGTTCACCGGCAAGCAGCTTCATCAGCTCGTATTGAGGACGGTTGGTGTCCTGATACTCGTCGACGAGCAGATATTGGTAGCGGCGCTGATAGCGCTCGCGCACATCGCCCGAGGCCTTGAGCAGGCGCACGGTTTCAAGCAGCAGATCATCGAAGTCGAGCGCGTTGTTTTTCCTCAGCTCAGCCTGGTAGCCCTGAAAGATGTGCGCGATGCGGTCGCCATTCGGGTCCTTTGAGCTGAGATAGTACTCCTGCGGATCCACCATGTGGTTCTTCGCCCAGGAGATGCGGCCGAGCACGGTGCGCGGCGTCAACTGCTTGGTATCGAGCCCCATGCGCCGCATGATCTGCTTGACGATCCCTTGCTGATCGTTCTCGTCAAAGATCGCGAAGGTGCGCGTGAGTCCTTGGTCCCCAACGCGCAACGCTTCGATATCGCGCCGTAGTATCCGCACACAGAGCGAGTGAAAAGTCGCAATCAGCGGCTTCGCGAGGGACGAGTGGCCAAGCAGCTTTTCGACGCGCTCACCCATCTCGGCCGCGGCCTTGTTCGTAAATGTGACAGCCAGGATGGAATCCGGCGCGATGCCTTTCTCCCGGATCAGCCAGGCGATGCGGCTGGTGATGACGCGCGTCTTGCCCGAGCCTGCGCCGGCCAGGATCAGCAGCGGCCCCTCGGTAGCTTCTACGGCGGCGCGCTGTTCAGGATTCAGGTTGGCGAGGAGCGGATGCACGGTGAAGGTCCAGGCGGGAAAGGTCCTGTCTCTAGTTTACCTGTCGCGGATATTCTGTGCAGGCGCGCCGTCTTGATGTGCGGACCGGATTTGGAGTTAACGGCTGTATGATTGCCTGCATGGCAAACAAGCTACGTTTTGGAGTGCTGAGCACCGCCAATATTGGCCTGAAAAAGGTGATTCCCGCGATGCAGCGAGGCGAGCTGACGACCGTTGCCGCCATCGCCTCGCGCGATCTTGCCAAAGCGAAAGAAGCTGCGAGCGCTCTCGGCATTCCTACAGTCTACGGCTCGTACGAGGAATTGCTGGCCGATCCCAATATCGACGCCATCTACAATCCGCTCCCGAACCAATTGCACGTGCCGTGGACGACTAAGGCCGCTGAGGCCGGCAAACATGTGCTTTGCGAAAAGCCGATCAGCATGACGGTCGCGGAGGCAAAGACTCTGCTTGACGTGCGAGCGCGCACCGGCGTCAAAATCTGTGAGGCGTTCATGATCCGCAGCTTTCCACAATGGTTGCGGCTACGTGAACTGCTCGACGAGGGACGCGTAGGCGAGTTGCGTTCCGTCACCGGATTTTTCAGTTACTTCAATGTCAATCCTGCGAACATTCGCAACCGGGTGGAAACCGGGGGTGGTGGCGTCTACGACATCGGCTGCTACTGCATTCACACCGCGCGCCATGCCTTCGGGCAGGAGCCCACGCGCGTCGTAGCGACGCTCGACCGTGATCCGCAACTGGGCACAGACCGGCTCGCTTCCGCCATTCTTGAATTTCCTGCCGGCCATGCCATCTTTACCTGCAGCACGCAGCTGATTCCCTATCAGAAGGTGAATTTCCTGGGCACGCGGGGACGCATTGAGATTGAGATCCCATTCAATGCGCCGATTGACCGGCCCACACGCATGTTTGTGGATTCCACCGGCGACTTATCCGGCAGCGGCATCACGACGGAAACTTTTCCGGCAGGCGATCAATACACGATGCAGGGCGATGCTTTTGCCAGGGCTGTTTCTGAGAATGCCGAAGTCCCAGTAACTCTCGAAGACTCGATCGGCAACATGGCCGTGATCGAAGCGATCTTCACTTCGGCCAAGACCGGACAGTGGGTCACGCCGCAATCGTGACCAGATTGAACAGTCATTTTTGCGCGGATGCTTTTCTCTGAGCTTCCCAGCGCTTTTTCTGTGCTTCAGCGATGCGCTTGCGTCCTTCAGGAGAGAGTGCTCTCTTCTTTCTTCTTCCGGGTTTGGTAATGGCATTAGCCGCCCTTTTCGAGGTGCCCGCTCGTCTCCCCGGTCTTGGTGAGTCCCCGTCGAGTAATGCACGCGCCTGTTTGAGTTGTGCGATTTGCCGATCAATAGAAGCTAAAATTTCCGCTATTGCCATACTCTCCTCCAAAGTTCGGGTAGACGGCCGGCCAACCTAGGATAAATACTGTGCAAGAGAAAGTAACCGCCACCTCGAACTACCATAACCGCAATTCTGTTTGCTCTGCAAACGAATTACTGCCTGAGTTCGACACGAAAGTACAAAGCCTTCCATTTTGTTTGTGGAAATCTAATTGCCCGTTCATGTATTACACCACGCGACAGAGAAGAAATAGCGATAGCTGTGTCACTAACATGCATGTCGCACAGTTACACGGCCGTTATCCGCTACTCTCGGCCGAGTTATCAGCATTTGATGCTGATGACGCACTTACGCGGCGCACTCCCTTAACTCACGGCAAAAGGCATCTATGCGGAGCGGATCGGTATCCCAGGCAAACATAAAGCGTGCGGCTCCGCCAATAAAAGTGTAGAACTTCCAGCCGCGTTCGCGGAGTCGAGCAAGAGTCGCCTCGGATGCAGAGACAAAAACCGCGTTGGCCTCCACGGGCTGGGCGAGATGCACGCCGGATATATCAGCGATTTGGGTGGCAAGCCGCCGCGCGCACTCGTTGGCATGATGGGCATTGCGCAGCCATGCTCCGCTCTCGAGCATGCCGACCCACGGAGCCGAGAGAAAGCGCATCTTTGAAGAGAGCTGGCCGGCCTGCTTGCACCGGTAGTCGAAATCGACTGCCAATGCACGATCAAAGAAAAGCACTGCTTCTCCGACAGCCATGCCGTTCTTGGTGCCGCCAAAACAAAGCACATCGACGCCGCGCTTCCACGTAAGCTCTGCGGGAGAGCAGTTGAGGCTTGCGCAGGCGTTGGCAAACCGGGCGCCGTCCATGTGCAGAGACAAGCCGTGCTGCTTGCACATTGAAGAAATGGCTGCGAGTTCATCGAGTGAATAGACGCGGCCTGTCTCTGTCGACTGCGTGATCGTAACGGCGCGCGGCTTGGGATAGTGGATGTCCTTTCGCTTTGTTGCCAATTCATGAATAGCCGCCGGCGTGAGTTTGCCATCCTCGCTGGCTGCTGCCAACAGCTTTGAACCGTTGGAGAAAAACTCCGGCGCGCCACACTCGTCGGTCTCCACATGCGCCTGATCGCCACAGATCACGCTATGGTACGACTGGCAGAGCGAGGCAAGCGCCAGCGAATTGGCCGCAGTCCCGTTAAAGACGAAGTAGACTTCGCACTCTGTTTCAAACAAAGTGCGAAATGCATCGGCAGCGCGCGATGTCCATGGATCGTCGCCGTACGCCGATGCATGACCGCGATTCGCTGCCTCCATGGCTTGCCACGCCTCCGGGCAGATGCCCGCATAGTTGTCGCTCGCAAATTGCTGCTGCAGCTCGTGCTGATCCATGACGATCATCCTCTCGTAGTCCAGCGTGATGCTTGCGCGCCGGCACACTGCTGCCCAGCATGCATACGCCTGTTGGAATTATTTCATTCGCCAGAGAGCAAGCTTCGCAGCATGATAGCCGCACATTCCGTGCACACCCGCACCAGGAGGTGTAGAGGCAGAGCACAGATATAGGCCGGGCGTGCCGGTGGAGTAATAACGCAGTGTGGGCCGCCGTATGAACTGGCGTACGTTCATCGTTCCACCGCCTATATCACCGCCAATGAGATTTGCGTCCATGTATTCAAGCACTGCGGGGGGTGAGATGCGGCGCGCAAGCACACAGTCGCGAAATCCGGGAGCGAAGCGTTCGATCTGTGCCTCGACACGCTCTGTCATGTCCACGGCCGAACCGTTGGGCACGTGGCAGTAAGCCCACAGCACATGCTTGCCTTCGGGTGCGCGTGTGGGATCGAAGAGCGTGGGCTGCGCGACGAGCACAAAGGGGCGTTCTGCCACGCGACCCTCTATAACTGCCTTCTCCGATGCGGCTATCTCTTCAAAGGCTCCGCCCAGATGCACGGTGATGGCGCGGCGGCATTCTGCTGCGCGCCACGGCACAGGCTCAGAAAGCGCGTAGTCCACCTTGAATGCGCCAGGGCCATGTTCGAATTGTTCTAGTGACTGGCGATAACCAGGACTCAGCCGATCGCCGGCAATCGCACGTAACTGTTTTGGCGCAATGTCACACAACGTAAGCGGAGACTCAAGCTCGCGCAATGCTTGTGCATCGATGCGGCGCGAGGTATGTACGGCGCCGCCAAGCGTTTCCAGATAGCTGATCAGTGCATGCGGAATGGCGCGCGCGCCGCCGCGGGGAACCGGCCAGCCAACCGCATGAGCGGAGGCGCCAAACATTAAGGCAACCGCGGCGGTGAGTGGTTCATCGAGGCTGAGAAAGGAGTGCCCAGCCAAGCCCGCAAAGACCGCGCGTGTGCGTGGATTGGCGAAATGAGTCTGTACCAGCGTTTGCGCCGACTGCATGCCCAGGAGACCAAACTGCGCCATCAACAGGGGATGATGTGGAACGCGAACCGGTGGCGCGAGCGCATCCTCTGCAAACTCCTTCCAATGGTCAACAATGGGCCGCATGAGCCGTTCCCATGCTTTACCGTCTTGATCCAGAGCGCGCACTGTCTCGCCAAGATCGCGCTCCAGCACAACGGCTGTGCCGTCATCGAGCGGATGGGCGAGCGGAGCGTCACCATGGACCCACGCGAGTCCGTGTGCGCCAAGCGGCAAAGAAGAAAAGAAGGGCGACCCGGCGGCGAGGGGATGCACGGCCGAGCCAAAGTCGTGCAGAAATCCGGGAAGCGTGAGGGGCATGGTGCGCGCCGCCCCGCCGGGCTCGGCCTGCGCTTCGAAGACCTCCACCTTCAGCCCCGCCTGCGCAAGCACAATGGCGGCTGCAAGTCCGTTCGGCCCCGATCCGATCACGCAGGCGCGGTTCATCTTCACATTCGCTCCTTCAATCATGCGGCGGCAGTTCTCCCGGCCATTGCACAACGGCGATGTCTCCGTTAGCGGTCATAGTCATCTCTGGCGCGTAGAGACCGAGAAGCTCGCGCCGCCACCAATTGCCTGTCCGCCGTTTCTCTTCGGCTGAAGTAAACCAGTATTGCCAGAGCACGGCGCGCACATAGCGCGGCGGCATCGCTGGAAATGGATTGCCTCGGAACAGCGAAAGCACCGCAGGACTGCTGACAAGCAGACGTTCCTCGGTGAGCGGTACCATCTGGTTCTGCTGCCAGTCCCCGAGCGAAGCGAACCAGAGATTCCAATCGAAGCGCGGCTGATACGGCGCGTAAATGCGCGGCGCCTCGTTGAGCGCCTGCGGCTTATAGCGGAACGGATAGGCCGTCCAGTTGCTGCCGTCGTTCGAGCCCTGGAACTCGATCTCGTACCTGCCACGCGTCATCACTGCGAAGAGCCCATACTGATTCGCAATGCGAAAGGGTTCAAGTGCGGTGATCGGTGCAGGGGGCAATGGAACGTGCCCAAGAGGAAGGCCGATCATCTCCGCGGTTGTGTCGTAGGCGATCCAGGTAAGCATCACTGCAGTGATGGCCAGCCGCACCGCGTTCCAGTGCCAATGGAGCCTCTCTCGCCAAATGCGCCCCGCCCCACGCATCGGACGACGCGTCTCTAGATCGGCTGTGGTCACACTCGCTTCTCCGATCGCCAGAATGGAAAGCGGCTGCTCTTCGACCGGTGCATTCTCGGAAATCCGTTCAGGCTCATGCGGAGCGAAGTGTTCAGGAATAAAGCGCGACAAAAATTTATCGCCCAATAAAAGAAAGCCTAGGGAAAGCACCAGGTAATTGAGAAATGTGTAATTGGCCGTGAGAATGACGCCGATCTCCCACGGCGTGACAATCAGGAAGCAGATCAACCGGACGCGTCGCGGCAAAAACAGCATGAACACCAGGCCCAGCTCCAGCACAAGTGTGCCGACAACTGTAGCAGCGTGAAACCAGTGTGGAAGGTGCTCGACATACCAGCCAACCCACGTCGGCAGCGGTCCGTTCTGGTAGTACTCGTCCATTGCGGTGAAGTTGCGCCACTCCGGATCGCCGCTGAGCAGCTTTACCATTCCGGACTCGAAATAAATGCGGAACCACTCCCACTGCAGCAGAAACAAGCTGGCGCGCGAAGGAGGGTTATCCGCTCCCCATCCCGGCAAAAGACCGCGCGGCGCGAAGAAGAGCGCGATAAACCCCGCCTCGAGCAACATGCCATCCGATTGATAGCTTGAAAACACATTCGACGCACCGACGAACGAGAGAAAGCAAACAAAACAGACAGAGAAGCTGAGCCGAGGCCACAGATTCAAAAAAGCGACCACGGACGCGATCAGGCCGACCCAAGTGACCGCTAACAGCATCGCCGAGCTGGCGGAAATCCAGAACAGCGACGGCGCATACCAATAACGCGACGCCCCGAGAGAACCCGCGATGGCGATGAGATATTTCTGCGCGGGCAGAACGCCGTCAGGGCCGATGAGCCCGTTGATTTGAAACAGCAAGGAATAGAAGGCTGAGAAGTAGATGGCGGCGAGCGCGCGCAGAAAGATCCACCGCGGAATCAGCCTGCCTTGCGGGCCGTGGCGGGAGTCGAACAACCAGCGAAGAATGTCTCCTGGATTGCGTCCCATCCTGTCGAACAGAATAGCTTTTCCAGAAGTGTTTCTCCAATCGTTCACAAGATTGAAACCATGAGTGCCGTCAGACCGCGACTACTTTGATCTCGTTCGCGGTGAATGCGTTCACAGCTTCCTCTGAGATGCCGTCGTCGGTAATCAGCAGATCGATATCGCGCGATGGACAGATAATGGCCGGACTCACCATGCCGACCTTACTTGAATCGGCCACGATCACCACTTCTCTGGCCTGGCGGACCATGACCCGAAAGACGGCAGCCTCTTCTGACTCGATCATGGTGGCGCCGCGCTCCGGATCCATGCCGGTCACGCTCAGGAACAACCGGTCCAGCACAAACATGTTGAGTGTTTCGATCGCCGCCGGTCCCACAAGCGAGAACGCGCCGGCCCAGCGCATTGCACCGCCGGTCAGCGTGGTGGTGAGCGCCGTTGCCGAGCCCAATTCCATACCGATATTCACAGCATTCGTGATGATGTGAATGCCGCGCTTATGCTGCAGCTGCCGCGCAACCAGTGTCGTAGTGGTGCCGGCAGAGAGGCCGATCGTCTCATTCTCCTTCACCAGCGCTGCAGCGGCGTGGGCGATGCGCTGCTTCTCGGCGGCGAAGCGCTCTTCACGGACGTGGAATGATGCGTCGAAGCGAAACGGCTCATAGACAGCCTTGCCGGTGAGCATCGCTCCGCCATGCGTGCGATAGACAAGGCCCTGCTCTTCAAGGCGTGTTAAATCTCGGCGAATACTTGCGGGCGAGGCGGTCAGTTCTGCGGTGAGATCTTCCACTGATGTCTTGCCGTGGCGCAGCAACAGCTTCAGTATCTCTTTGGCGCGCTTGTCAGTCTTCGAAGACATTGGCTTCCGGTCATTGTACGAGACTCCTGCCGTTTCCGGTAGAAACCGCATTCAATGCTCGCCGCAACTTGCGGACATCCTCTTCCCGCACACCGTAGCGCGCCATTCCGTCTGGATGAGAACCGATGCTGACGTCATGATTCCAGAACGTCACGGGGCTCGCCAAACGCGCGCGCAGAGCAGCGTGCACCTCACGAATGCCTGTCGCGTAAACAAATTCGCGCACGTTGCTGTGCCGGATGCCGCCCGCGCCGATCAGTTCGATTCTGTCGCGAGCACTCTGCATCAACTGGGCGATGCGTGCAGCGCCGCGAACGCCGTCAGGCTCGCCGCCCGAAGTGAGAATGCGGTCCGCACCGGACGCAATCACGTCTTCGAGCGACTGCGTGAGATCTGCCGACACATCGAAGGCTCGATGGAACGTTACCTGCATCGGCCGTGCAGCAGCCACCAGTTCGCGGGTGCGCTCCACGTCTACTTTGCCATCGGGCAGCAACACGCCAAGCACCACGCCTGCCGCGCCCAATGCGCGTGCTTCTATCACATCTTCGTGCATCACATCGAACTCATCCGCGGTGTAGCAAAAGTCGCCGCCGCGCGGACGAATCATGGCGAACACGCCGATCTTGACCGCGGCGCGCACCTGGCGCAGCAGTCCTGCGCTGGGAGTGATACCACCTTCGCGCAAAGCCGAGCACAATTCGAGGCGCTCAGCTCCACCCGCTTCCGCTGCTACTGCCGACTCCACAGAATCGACGCAGATCTCAAGAGCGATGGGCATAGAAAGGCAACACACCACGGCTGCCTGAGGCGAACCCCAGGCAGCCCAATCAAGTTAGAAGCTGTACTGCGCTGTCAACTGCAGTGTATATGGTGTGTACAACTGAAGCGCGCCATAGTTGCCGTTTACCAGAGCGCCGAAGTTGCTGTCGGTCACGCCCTGGTCAGGAATAAGCTCGTTCGTGTTGGAGTGCCACGATGAACCAACGTTGAAGATTTCCGCGCGTAGCAGCAGTGCCTGACGCTCGGTAAGATGAGTCGTTTTGCCAAAGCTGGCGTCGAAGTTGGTGTAGTAGGGACCGCGCTCGGGGCTCTTGTTGGTGTTGCCGTATCTGCCCAAGACCGGCGAGGAATATTTGGACGTATCGAACCACTGGGTTAAGCTTCGTTTAAATCCGGAAGAAGTCTGATAAGTGGAGTTCGCCAGGTATCGGCTCCCGTAGAACTCGCCCATCTGATCCGCAGAGACGCCACCGTAGACAGCGAACGGGAAACCGCTGGCCACTTGGTAAACGCCGCTGGTCGTCCACCCGCCGAGCACCACATTCAGGAACTTCGATCCGCTGAGATGATGCGGAATCTCGTAGGCATAGGTACCAACCAGTCTGTGCGTCTGGTCAGAGGCGGAGAGCCCGTATTCCTGATAAGGATTGTGCGGGTCCTGAATCAGACCGGGTTCACCGTTGATCAGATTGATGCCAGAGGTTAGGTCCATCGTCTTCGAGTAGGCGTAGTTCACGTGGTAAGTCAGCCCGTATTGCTCGCGTTGGATGAGCTGCACCTGCAAAGCGTTATAGGTCGACTGAAAGCCGTTCCGGTTTCCGTAAAGATACGGCGGCATATTGGCGTATGGCTCGCGCGTATCCATGGGCTGAAAATTTGGATCTTTGAGACAGCTCGCGTTGTCGCCGGTGGCTTGCGAGATGTCGACCAGGGAGTTGCATGTGTCGCCCGCAACCTTTGGCGGAGCGGCGACACCGAGAATATCCTGGCTCGGCTGACGCAGGCCATGGCCACCTACGTAGCCAATGTCCAACAGCAAAGTCGAAGTGAGCGAATATTCGGTATCGAGAGACCACTGCTCGTCGTAAGGGTTGTGGTTAGAAGGCCAATTCACCTGGTTGTAGGGGAACTCCCAGCCTGGAGTGACAAAGAGCTGGTTGGCGTTCAACGGAGACGACCAGAGATTCTTGAGCACGGCTGTTGATTGTGTCTCGTTGCCGGTGGGCGTGTTATAGGTTGCAGCCGTCGAGTTATACAGCGAGTTCTTATTGAACTGGCTGCCATCGTAATAACGGTTGTAGAGGCCGTAGAAGAGGCCGAACCCGCCACGTACTACGAACCTTTCGGTTCCGGGTACGCGATAGGCGAAGCCGAACCGCGGAGCAAAGTCCTTGTTGTCGATGGGCACCAGCGTGTTGCTCGCGCCGCACTGCAGGAAGTTCGGATTGCCACCGGCCGCGAGGATCGGCTTGGTGAAGCCGCAGTCAGCCCACACGAATTGGCCACCGTTGGCGGTATTGAAGGCGAATCCGTCGCTGTGCGCACTGTGGAAGTTGCCCGGCCGCTCCCAGCGAAGACCGGCGTTGAGCGTCAGACGATCTGTGGCGTGGTAGTCATCCTGGAGAAACACGTTCCAGTTGGTGCCCCACACCAGCCAGTCGTCGGTGCCCAAAGGCGGCGGACCCGTCGCAGAACTCGTATCGCCGAGCAGAAAATCAGCCAGGGGGTTGCCCTGATACGGAGCGGTCGAACTGTACGCTCCGTTGGTCGCGTACGCGCTGCCCGCATAGCCCGGCACTAATGCCGTATATTGACCGTTAAACGAAAGCGAACCGGTTCCGAGATAGTTGTCGAGCTCAAAAAGTTGCATCCGGCGTACATCGATGCCCAGGTTGAGCGTGTGCCGCCCGCGCACGAGGGTTAACGTGTCTACGCCCTGGTAGATGTTGTCCGCATAGGTTGTTGGCTCTCCACCGCCAAAGCTCTGGTAAAAACCGAACTTCGAACCCGTGCCGCCATTGGAAAACGAAACGTTCGGGAGATCGAAGGTGACCGGATTGGGAGCTGTGTTCGCCAACCCTGCCTGAGCCGAGAGATTCGGACCATACGCCGTGTTGGTTCCGGTGAGGAAGTGATTGCGCGTGTAGCCGAGCGTGGCCTGGTTCAGCGTGGTGGGGCTGAAGATATGCGTCCACGTGCCGCCGAAGAGCTTGGGGCGATCGTATAACTGGCCACCCTGGCCGTACGCAATGCTGGTGCTGGTCTGCGTCAGGATTCCCCAGTTGCCGGTCAGATAGATGTGATCGTTCTTCCCGAGATATTGGTCAAAGCGAACCGTGCCGATGCCCTGCTTCTTGGTTGTCTTGGTATTCGCCGAATAATTCACCGCGCTGCCAAGGATGTGCTGTGCTTCACTCTCGTTGCTGATATTAGGACCAGGCCAGAAACCGGCGATCTTAGCTGCCACGGGATCAATGCGGCCCGTGGGAATCTTGTTGCCCGGGAAGGCCGTACGGGTCACGGGCGAGTTAGTAGGGCTCTCCGGCTGGCTTGAGTCATAGGCCGGATTCACCTTCGTGGTGGCAGGATCATAGATAGGGAAAGGCCAGGCACTGAAGTCGCCGCCGATCTCCGCTGTGGAAGGTACCCAGGCTGAGTCCGCCGATTTCACCTTGTTGAAGAGGCCCTCGTCATAGCTGACAAACCAGAAAGTGCGGTCGTGGCCGTTATAGATATACGGAATGGTGAGCGGGCCGCTCAGGGCTCCGCCAAACTGGTTCTGATGAAACGGCGTGCGGACAGGCACGGTGCTGCCGGTCGCCCTGTTCACAGCCGCCTGGTATGCGTTGTCCGGCTCAAGCCACGCTGATTGCGCCGTCTCATACGCAGCGCCGTGCAGGCTGTTGGTTCCGGATTTGATGGCCACATTAACCTGCGCAGCACCTTGCCCATACTGCGCGCCGTACAGGCCGTTCATCATCTTGAATTCTTGAATCGACAGTTCGTTCGGAATATTGATTGGCACGCTGAAGAGCGCGTCCGCGTCGTAGACGCCATCCACGCTATAGCTCGTCGATTGTGCCTGCCCGCCATCGGCGCTCACTTCCCCGTACTCCTGATTCAGGCCGTGATACGCCCAATCTACGCCGGAGCCACCGGGAGTGATGTTCGTGCCGACATTGGTGATCATCAGGTTGGTAAAGTCGCGGCCGTTGAGCGGTAGGCTCTCGATCAGCTTGGAGGTCACCACCTGGCCTATCGTCTCGTCGTCTGTATGCAGCATCTGCGTTTCGCCCGAGACTTCAACCGTGTTGGTCACTTTTCCGACTGTGAGATGGAAGTCTTGGCGCAGAGTCTGCTGCACCTCAAGGACGAGATGGCTGGAGGCCTGCTGGCCGAAGTTCGCGGCCTCAACCGTCACTGTATAGTTGCCAGGGTTCAAAGCAGACGCGACATAGTCGCCGCTGGCGTTGGTCACGAGAGTGACGCTGGCGGATGTGTCCACGTTGCGCACCATCACAGTCGCGCCCGACACCGCGGCTCCCGAAGAATCTGTAACGTGGCCCTGGATGGTGCCCTGCGCATTTTGCGCAAAGAGCGCACCGGTGGATAAAAACGCAAGAAGAGTGAAGATGGTCGCGCGTGCGATCAATAAGCTGATCCCTTTTCTCATATTTCCCTCCTTGGGTGGCAGGTCAAAAGGGTGGATACAGGTGATGCGACCATCAAGAGGCCTCCGAAGGTCGCGTGTTTCGGCTGGAGCTTACACGTTCGAACTGGTTGGCTGGCATTCGTCCCGATACGAGAGAACAGGGGAACGGGGAATCACGCAACGGGAGTAGAACTTCCCGCTTGAACATTAACGGTAATCTTAAAATGATCGTAATGTCAATTAAAATGATCATTGTGATCATAATTCGCGCAAATATCGGCAATTATTTGATTTACAGAGCAAGAAAAAGCCCCGGAGGACCGGGGCTTTTGAGAAATTAAGCAGTTGCAGCGGCTACTTTTTTCCGCCCATTTCCTTGTTCGGGCTCCAGTTGATCACGTGATAGACCGCCGTTGTGGTTCCGATGTTCCGGAACCCATGCAGGCTATTCGAGGCGTTGAAGACGACCGAACCGGCTTCGACTTTGACCCATTGGCCATTCGATAACGTCTCGCAGGTGCCTTCGCGCAGAATGATCAGTTCTTCATTCACGTGCTGATGCGGCGGATGCGACATCTTGCCGGGCTCGAGCTTGCTCACGTGCATCTCAAGTTGGTCGAGGGTGGCCGTAGGTTGCTTGCAGAGCGGAGCCTGTGCGCCTACGGCATTCGGCTTGAACTTCATCTCGTCCCAGTGAAAGACAGCGGGACCGAGAATCGGCTGTTGTGGTTCGTCTGCGACAGCGGTCGGCCGTTCTGTCAACGCAGCCGAAAGGGCTACTAAACCAGCCAGCGCATCGCGTCTTGTGATCGTCATAGACATCTCTCCTTATGCCAGTCTGTAAGGCGCCCGTTGTGGACGCGACAACATACCGTTGGCTTCGTCATCATTCTTGAAACGTTCCAGCACAGGATCCCAGGAAAGCTTGCGCTTGAGCACCATCGCCATGTCGTGCAGCAGGCAGGTGGAGCAGGCGCGGTGCCCCATCTCTACGGGCGAGATCGGCTCCCGCCGGCTGACGATGCAATCGAGCCAGTTGCCATGCTGCTCGTCGCTCTTGTAGAGATGAATCTCGTCGGACCCGATCTCTGACTTGATGATCTTCGGATCGCTTGCGGCTAGCGCCGTTGCGTCGTTCAGCTTGGCAACGGGATCGCTCTTCGTCACCTGCTCATTGCCGCGCGAGACGAAGATCCATCCCTTGGAGCCGTAAAACTTGATGCCGTTCGGATAATCGCCGCTCACGCTCATGTGCACGCCACTCGACGACACATCGTTCGGAGCATAGACCGCTTCGGTCTTGAACGAACCATGCACATCCCAGAGCCCGTGGTCAGGAAATTCGGCGTGCCCCCATATCTCGACGGGCCCGGTGTACTCGGTGTTCATGCCCCAGTGCGCGCTGTCGATGTGGTGCGCGCCCCATCCGGTGATCATGCCCGCGCCGAACTGGCGGCAGCGCAGCCAGCCGGGGCGATCATATCCCTGTTGCGGATGTACACGGTCGACGGTGTAGTAGACATATGGCGTCTCGCCCAGCCACATCTCGTAGTTGAACCACTCGGGCGCGGGCTGCGGCGACTTGTCTCCGCCTGCGGGATCACCGGGAAGGCCGACCTCCACGCGCTGCAGGTCGCCGATACGGCCGTTGCGCACCAGCTCGGCCGCATAACGGAACTGGACGGTCGAACGCTGCTGGCTGCCGATCTGGAGGATGCGTCCCGAGGACTGCACGGCATTGCTCAGGGCGCGACCCTCCGCGATGGTGAGCGAGGCGGGCTTTTGCAGGTACACGTCTTTGCCGGCGCGCACCGCGTCAATGCCGATGAGCGCGTGCCAGTGGTCAGGCGTGCTGATCACGACAGCGTCGATATCTTTGTTGGCCAGCAGCTCGTGATAGTTGGCATAGCCGGTCACGCCGTCATGGGCTGCGCCGGTTTTCTTTGCATAGTAATCATTCACGAACTTCTTGCCGTCTTCCACGCGGTGCGCATCGAGATCGCAGACAGCCATGATCCGCGCGCGATCATATTGCAGGATCAGCGGCATGTCATGCCCGCGCGAGATGCGCCCCACGCCGATGGCACCAATGTTGATGCGCTTGCTCGGAGCATATTGCCCGAAGACAGACGACGGCACAATGGCGGGAAATCCAATCGCTGCCGCCGCGCCCAGTCCGGTCTTCAGAAATCCACGCCGCGAAATCCTGCCTTTGCGTGTGCTCTTCATCGTATCCGCCTATCTTGCGTGCCCCATCCTTGACGCGCTGGGTGCCCCATCCTTGCGGTCCGCCGTGCCCCATCCTTTCGCGTTCTTTGCGAAAGGGTGGGAAAGCACAATCTCATCCATCACGCTTTCAGCGTGACCTGCTTCGCGTTCATCTGCGCCTTGATGACCAACTCGGCGGCGAGCAGGCACTGCGTCTGGTCCTGCGCCGTGTGTGTGCGGTTCACGATGTCGCTTACAAACTGCGAGCCAAACGGCAGCGGCATCTGGTTGCAATCGATGTAGCGGGCCTGGTTCTTATCGACGAGGAAGAGATTGTTGCCCTGATGCCCGACAGCGACGTTGGTGTACTTCCGCACTTCGATATAACCATCCGTTCCTAAGATGAACAACCGCCCATCACCCCAGGTGCCGAGCCCGTCCGGCGTGAACCAGTCGAGCCGCACATAGCCGAGGCCGCGGTCGCCGCGCAGCACCATGTCGCCGAAGTCCTGAAACTCAGGGTGATCCGGATGCCGCACGTTGGCAATCTGCGACTCCACAACTTCCGCCTGCGTCGAGCCTGTGTAATAGAGAAACTGATCCACCTGGTGCGAACCGATATCGCACAGAATGCCGCCGAACTGCTTTGCGTGCCAGAACCATTCTGGTCGTCCCGAACCTCCGCCAGCGTTGCCCGCACGTTGAAAGATCTGGTGCGGCGCGATATTGATGGTCTGGATCACCTTGCCGATCGCGCCCTTCTGTACCAGCTCACCCGCATATACAGCGGCCTTCACCTCAAGCCGCTCGCTGTACATGATGGCGTAGATGCGGCCGGTCTCGGCGATGGTCTTGCGCACATCCGCGAGCTGTTCGAGCGTTGTGATGCCCGGCTTGTCTGAAAGAAAGTCTTTGCCGCGCTTCATCACCTTGATGCCCAATGGCGCGCGCTCATTCGCAATCTGCGAGCTTAGCACGAGCTGCACATCCGGATTGCCGAGAATTTCTTCCTGCGTCTGGACAATCTTGACGTTCGGAAAACGCTTTTTGAATGTCTCCAGCTTGTCGGGCTCGCCGGCCCATGCGGCCACCATCTCACCACCGCCACGCTGTACGGCGCCGATCATGCCGTAGATGTGATCGTGGCTCATGCCGCACACGGCAAATTTGATGTGATATTTGGGCGGCTCTTCGGCCTGCGGAGCCACGACCACATCTTCGATTATGTGTCCACCACCGAAAACCATTTCGCCGCTTAAAGCCATGGCTTCGGGCGTAGCCATCATGGCAGCTGGGCCAAACGAACTGAGAATACCGGCCTGCTTGAGAAACTCGCGCCGGCGCGTGATCTTTGTCTTCATTCTTCCTCCGCATTCGATTGCCGCTACGTTGCGTTATGGGCAACCATGTAAACGCTATCTATTCTCACGCCGCCGTCTGCACTTCGTATCCAAGATGCGGTGCAATGAGGCCTCAATCTTTATTTTGTATTCGACGCGAATTTATTCTCCGGAAGGGCAGGCTGTCAAGAATCGCGTCTCAGGTTTTGCTGCCGTATGAGAAAGCTTCTCCAATATACTTTGCAACTCGAATAAAATTTCGATCCATGATAGTGTCGTTAAAAGATATCCTCGCTGCGCGCGCACACGGAGAAGTACTCTTTTGTCTGCAATAGAAAGTCCTTCTATGACGCAAGACCTGTTCGATCTCAGAGGCAGAGTTGCTGTGGTAACTGGCGGCACAACCGGATTGGGCCATGCCATCGCTCTTGGGCTGGCAGGCGCTGGGGCCGACGTGGTCGCCAGCGCTCGCCGCGCCGATCAAGTCCAAAAGACTGCCGAGGCCATCGAGGCACTCGGCCGGCGTTCGCTGCGCGTGACAAGCGATGTGACGGATCGCGCCTCACTGCAGGCCCTTCACGATGCGGTGCTGGCTGAATTCGGCAAAATCGATATTTTGGTGAACGCCGCAGGCATGACCTACAACGCCGACACACTGGAAGCATCTGAGACCGATTGGTCTCGCGTGATCGAAACCAACCTGACCGGTACAATGCGCTCCTGCCAGATCTTTGGACAGACGATGAAGAAGGCAGGCTACGGCCGCATCATCAACATCGCTTCGCTGAGCACATTCGTGGGCTTCGCGCGTGTGGCTGCCTACTGCGCCAGCAAAGCCGGCGTGGCCTCGTTTACAAAGGTACTCGCCATCGAACTGGCCAGAACGGGCGTGAATGTGAACGCAATTGCCCCCGGAGTCTTTCCCACATCGCTCAATGCAAAGCTGGTGAAAGGCACGCCGCGCGGCGAAGACCTTCTATTACGCACGCCGATGCGCCGTTTTGGCGAGGCGCGCGAACTGGCTGGAGCTGCGATCTTTCTCGCTTCGGAAGCTGCGTCATTTGTCACCGGCGAGGTGCTCGCTGTCGATGGCGGCTTTCTGGCCAGCGGCGTCAACCGATAGCAGGCGACCGGATTTGATTCATCCCTGCGCTTGAGGAGCGAGCTTGCATGAAGATCACGAACGCGTATGTCGACGTCACCTCGCCCGGTCGTAACTTTGTCACACTCAAAGTTGAGACCGATGAAGGTATCTATGGCCTGGGCGATGGCACGCTGAACGGCCGCGAACTGGCCGTGGCCAGTTATCTCTCTGACCATCTCATTCCCTGCCTTATCGGCCGCGATCCATTTCAGACCGAGGATATCTGGCAGTATTTCTACCGCGGCGCATACTGGCGGCGCGGGCCCGTCACGATGGCCGCCATCGGCGCAGTCGATCTTGCGCTGTGGGATATCAAGGGCAAGGCCCTCAATACACCGCTCTACAACCTGCTTGGCGGAAAGAGCCGTGAAGGCGTAATGGTCTACGCACACGCGAACGGCAAAGATATTGAGCACGCCCTCGAAGATGTGGCTAAGCATAAAGAGCTGGGCTACAAAGCCATTCGCGTGCAGAGCGGCTTTGCCGGCCTCGCGGCAACGTACGGTGTGCCGAAAGGGCCGGGCCGCTACGAGCCGGCCGAGCGTGGTCTGCCTTCAGAGTACGCGTGGGCTACGGAGCCTTATCTGCGTCATGTGCCCAAGCTGTTTGCGCGCGTGCGCGAGGAGTTCGGCGGGGAACTGCACTTGCTGCACGACTGCCATCACCGGCTCACGCCGATTGAAGCAGGACGGCTCGGCAAGGAGCTGGAGCCGTTTCATCTCTTCTGGATCGAGGATCCCACGCCGGCGGAACTGCAGGACGGGTTTCGCGTGATCCGCGAACATACTACGACGCCGATTGCAGTCGGCGAAGTCTTCAATTCCATCTGGGATGCGCACGATCTTGTCCGCAACCAGTGGATCGACTATCTGCGCATGACGATCACGCACGGCGGCGGCATTACTGCTCTCAAAAAAGCTTCCGACTTTGCTGCGCTCTATCACGTGCGCACCGGATTCCACGGCGCCACCGATCTCTCGCCAGTGTGTTTGGCCGCAGCACTGCACTTCGACACGGCCATCCACAACTTCGGCATCCAGGAACACATGCCGCACTCCGATGAGACCGATGCCGTCTTTCCGCATCACTACACGTTCAAAGATGGCTACATGTTTCCCGGAGATGCGCCAGGGCTCGGCGTCGATCTCGACGAGAAGCTTGCTGCCGAGTATCCGTACCAGCGCGCGTATCTTCCCGTGAACCGCAAGCTCGACGGCACGCTGACGGATTGGTAGGGCGGCAGCAGGTCGGCGAGTCGGCGAAATTTTGCGATACTAGCCGGATCAGCCTGCTGGCAAATTCAGATCGAGCTTGATTTTTCTGCCTTCAGAGCAAGAGTCGTAGATGCTGCGCACCAACTGCAGGGCGCGATAGCCTTCGATGCCCGATGAAGCCGCCGGTTTGCCGGCTTGACATGCCTCTCCAAAATCAGCGAGCTGCCGCTCAAACGGCGTCAGCGAGATTGCCATCGGATCGGATGCACCGGATTTGGCCTGCTGCGCAACGGGAGGCGGCTCGCCAGAATCGTTCTGCACATCCCAGGTGGTGAGTTGATCGCCGGTGATGATCGCGCTGCCCTTCGTACCGTGAATCTCAACGCGCTCCGGATAGCCCGGCCACAGCGCCGTTCCAGCCTGAATGACGCCTGTTGCGCCCGAGGCATACCGCATCACCGCGCAAACCAGATCTTCCGACTCAATCTTGTGCAGCGCCCCCAGATGCCAGTAGCCGAAGACCTCATCAACAGCGCCGATCAGATGCAACAGAACATCCACTTGATGAATGGCCTGGCTGATCAGCGCGCCACCACCTTCAACGGCCCAGCTACCCTTGATCGGCCGCGCATAGTATTCGGCAGAGCGATACCACTTCACGTAGGCATCCGCCTGAAGGATTTTGCCCAGTCTTCCTGCTGCGATAGCGCGCTTCAGAAATAAAACCGAATCGTCAAAGCGATGCTGGCTGACCACGCCAAGCTGGATCCCTGCGTTGCGAGCAACGGCGATCATCTGCGCAGCCGTCTTGAGATCGACGGCCATCGGCTTCTGTACCAGAACATGTTTGCGATGCTGTGCGCCGAGCTCGGCTGCAGTCAACCTATATGCCGGAAACGTGCACACATCCAGAAAATCCACGTCGTCTCGCTGCGCGAGCTCTTCCGGCGTCGCGACAAACTCCGCGCCCCGGGTGCTGGCGAATTTTCGCCCGCGGTCTGCTGTGCGATCGGTGCATGCAGTCAACTGATAGCCGATGTTCTTGTACGCCTGCGCGTGCTTGCCTGCGATCGCGCCAGTGCCGATAATTCCAACTCGCATGAATGGACTGCTCCGCTGGTGGTATGACCTCGTAAAGGCCATCATACAAAACGAAACAGGACGCCAGTTTGATTGCCGGCGCCCTGCGATTGTGAATTGCTGCCTCTAAGACTGCGATCTTTGCTCAACAATTCTTGCTTTAGAAATCCACTTTCAGGCTGAACTGCAGGATGCGCGGTGCGTATGGTGTCGTGGTCGTAATCTGGCCGAAGGACGAACTGTTCCGCGCGGCTGTCGGACCCGGCAGGTTGGGGTGGTTGAAGCAATCGAAGCACTCTGACCGGAACTCAAGCTGCATGGTCTCGGGTAGCGGGAAGTACCGCATGATGGCTCCGTCGAGATCGGCATATGTTGGACCCAGGAATTGATAAGGCCTCGTGTTGCCATAGGTACCGGCAGTGTTGGGTTGGAATGATGCTGGATTCAGCACGAATTTACGCGGTTGCCCATGGACATACGGATCACCGATCAGGTTGGGCCGGTCTTGACCGACTCCGGTTAAGGAGGCATCCGTTCCGGTAGTCGGTATTACCCGCTGTCCCGACATGACCGTCACAATGGGCGCTACCTGCCAGCCTCCCAGCAGCGCCCGCTCCAGCACGCCGCCCCTGGTTGGGGTCTTGTAGACCGCGGATGTATTGAAGTTGTTGCGAAAGTCCTCACCGCAATAGCTTCGATCAGAAGATGGGTTAGAGGGGTTCTGGAAAGTGTCGCCGCCCAGATCGCCTACATCCGTTCCGCCGGTGAGGCACTTCGAATAGGTGTAGTTGGTCAACAGCGTGAAGTTATTCGCGAAGCGGTGCTGCACGGTCACGAGCAAACCGTCGAAGATGCTGCTGGACCCATCGTACATGTAACTGATATTGGAGTAGTACGCGCCACCCACGGGATTGGCCAACGCTGTGGCGCGGCGTTGATTCGTATTGCCTGTGCTGGAGCAGGCCTTGCCGGTCCCCGGGGAAACCGTGAGCGCTCCGCAGCTTCCTGGCCCCGTCCAGTTGCCGGGAATGTACGTTGCCGGATTCTCTTCATTGCCTGAGGGAATGTGGACGACATGATTCCCCAGATAACCGAGTGTGACCTCCCAGCTTGAGCCCAATTGTTTTTCGAGTGTCAGATTCCAGGTCTGCGTGTAGCTCGGCTTCATGTTCACAGGAAACAGGAAGTACGAGGCTGCCGTCGGAAAGAAGGCGCTCGTCTTGCTGGGTGGATAGGGTTGCGGAAACGGGTTGCCACCCGGATAGGCGACGTAAGGATTCGATAGAGAGCCGGCCGGAGGATTGATCGTGATGGCGTCGCCATACGGTGCGTTGTTCTCAAAGCGATCTTCCATGTAAACGATCGGCTGTGAAAAACCAATCGTGTACGACGCGCGAACGCTCTCGCGGCCCTTGCCGCGCGGGTCCCATGCGAGACCGACACGGGGCTGAAAGTGATCCCAGTGGTTGTTGATGTAGCCCTTGGGAATTCCGGGGTCGCCGACAAAGAACAGCCCCGGAGGCGCAGTCTTGAAGACACTTGAAGTCTTTCCGGCCAGGAAGCCCGACATCGAGAAGCTGTTGCCGCGACCCGCGGTCTCCACCTCCGGCAGGTCCGACTCCCAGCGAACGCCGGCATTGAGCGTGAGCCGCGGCGTCATCTGGTAGCTGTCCTGCGCGTAGAGGCCAAAATCATTTTTTGCGAAGGTGCTGCCCGTGTTATTGCCCTGATAGAGAGTGATCGGATCGCCCAGCATGAAATCACCCATGGCGTCACCGGTAAACGATCCGTTGAAGGTGAACTGGCCGTTGGCGTTGTTCGTGCCTTGCAGATTCATGTGGTTGTGAATCCAGTTCACGCCGTAGCCAAAATGATGTTTGCCGCGCGTCCAGAAAACATCGTCTATCAGGTTTTCTGAGTTTGTTGTCACCTGGTAGGTCTCGCAGGTTCCGCATGAGAGTGTGAAATCACCGGAGACTGCCATGTAGATATAGTTCGGAACCGGCACGCTGACGTTGATACCAACGGTGCTGGGATTAATCAGGCTTGACACCTGGCCGCGATTGACGAAGCTGCGCGTCCCCGACGCATGGAATGAGTTCACCAGGTTGGAGCTGATCGAGTACGTGTGACCCAATGTCAATGACTGCTCCTGATCATTCAACTGCGGATTTGCCGTGTTCAACAGATTGTTGTTGAAGAAGCCTGACTGGAAGTAATGAGTGATGTAGTAACGGACAAAAAGAGTCTGATTGGCGCTCTTGTTCCAGTCGACGCGGCCAATGAACTGATGTTCAGTATTAGGATTTGGCGGACCGAAGTAATAAGTTCCATCCGGAGACGTTGCATGTGGGAGATATTGATTGACCAGCTGCAGGGCGGACTTATTGAACAGCGTCGGATCGACAGTGTAGCCGGTTGTGGAATTGCCGACGAAGGGCGCCTTGAGGTTCTTCCCTTTGGTAAATCCGGTCCAGTCTCCGTTCAGCATAGCCTGTGTAGGTAGAAAATACTTAGTGCTAGCCGACTGCTGGTGGACGATCGTGCCCTGGTAACCGCCGAAGAAGAACAGCTTGTTCTTGACGATCGGCCCACCGATGACGCCGCCGAACTGGTTGCGCTTCAAAGTGTCTCTGATACCGGATACGCTTGAGAAATAGTTTGTGGCGTTGAAGTAGTTGTTGCGCAGAAAATCAAAGACGGTGCCATGGAAGGCATTCGTTCCCGAGCGGGTGACGACGTTTACCACCGAGCCGGGATGAAAACCATACTGCGCCGCCAGGCCCGAAGTCTGCACGCTGAATTCCTGCAGCGCATCCGGGAATGGAAAAGGCAGATTCACGTTCGAGAAAGAGTCAGTGTTGTCGGCGCCATCCATCAGGTACTCGGTCTGCGTGCCCTGGCTTCCGGCTACAGAGAGCGTTACCTCGCTTGGATAGTTCTTGCTGCCCACGTTGTCGCCGTTGGGCGCAGCCGCAGCGGCGCCGGAGAGCAGGATGAGCTGCGTTGCCTGCCTACCATTGAGCGGAAGATCAATGACGCGTTGTGAATCGATGACCTGCGAAACCGATTGGTCTTCGGTCTGCACCATGGAGGCCTCAGAGGTTACCTGCACCGTCTCCGAGGCTCCGCCGACCTTGAGTTGCACGTCGGCACGAAGATTATTGCCCACCTGGAGGACGATGCCTGACTGACTGTAAGCCTGAAACCCAGATTTGGTCACTTTGAGCTGGTACGGACCAACGGGAAGGTTCGGAATAAGGTAGCCACCCTCCGGGCCGCTGGTCACTTCGCGCTGCAGTCCGGAATCCGTCTGCGTTGCATCGACCGTCGCTCCGGCGACAGGAGCCCCGGTGGAGTCCGTAACAATACCTTGGATCTGACCGCCGCCAACCGCCTGTGCGCTCAGCGATCGCACGCTGAGAAGGGCAAGAAACAGCAGTGGGAGAAGAAAAACGAGCAAGGATCGTGTCGGCATTCTGCGAGATGCCTCGGACAGGCGACCCAATTCAAATTGGTCTGCTTGCATGATGATCCTCCAATACTTTAATGGGCGAAGTATAGAAGCCTTGTGATATTAGTTGTCAATTGGGAAAAAGTCCCAGAAGCTAAAGCACACATTTCTTTAGCAAACGTGTAAAGTCGCAGGAAATCCGGCGGCGACGACAGCGGAATTGTCCTTTAATCAGCGGGGCGGCTCACTGCGAAATGGGATGATGGCACCCGCTCCAGTACAGCCGAAATTGCCAAAAAGAACAAGGGACGATTAGAGTCAATCTCGCCAACAGAGTGACAGGATCGAGATAAATTTCGATACTCGAAAAATTTTCTGTCTTTCCCATTCAGGCGACATGTAGAACTCAAACAAGCACGTCATCAAGGAGCAGCTTGTCAGGCAAACTTAGCAGGTCGAATTTCCGATGGATCGTCTGCGGTCTGCTGTTCCTGATCACCACGGTCAACTACATGGACCGCGCCGCGCTCGGGCTCGTGGAACCCATCCTGAAGCACGTGTTGGGCGGCGATCGCGACGCGGCTCTCTATAACCGGCACTACAGCGACATTGTGAACTGCTTCATCCTCGCCTATGGCGTGGGATTGTTTTTCGCTGGGCGCATCATCGATCGCGTCGGCGCACGTCTGGGCCTCGCGCTCTCGATTGCAGTATGGGCGCTTGCCTCCATCAGTCATGCCTTCATGCGCAGCGTCGCCGGATTCGGCATGGCCCGTTTTGCGCTTGGACTCGGTGAGGCCGGCAACTTTCCTGCAGCACTCAAAGCTACGGCGGACTGGTTTCCAGCCGAAGACCGGGCCTTGGCCACCGGCATCTTCAACTCCGGAACCAGCGCTGCGTCACTGATTGCGCCTTTGCTCGTTCCGTGGGTGGCTCTGCGCTATGGATGGCGGGCGGCGTTCTTCACCACCGGCGGCCTGAGCCTGCTGTGGCTTTGCTGCTGGATGCTCTTTCCGTACCGTCGTCTGCAGCAGCGTTACGGCGTGCAATCTACTGCGACTGTCGCAACGGAGCGATCCGGGCGGCCATCGTTTCTCTCATTGCTGCTGAACCGGCGGACGTGGTCCTTCGCCGGATCGAAAGCGCTCACAGATCCAGTGTGGTGGCTCTATCTTTTCTGGTTGCCGAAGTTCTTTCACGAACGCTTCGGCGTAGAGATAAGCAAGCTAGGTACGCCGCTCATCCTTGTCTATGTGGGCGCGACGGCAGGGAGCATCGGCGGCGGTTGGCTTGCCGGCTTTGCCATGCGCCGCGGGCGGCCTCTGCGCTCGGCCCGGCGCTTCGCCATGATGGCCTGCGCGGGATGCACAACGGCCATCGTGCTGGTTCCGTTTGTGCATCAGCTTGGCCATGCAGTCGCGCTTTTATGCCTCACCACTGCAGCGCATCAGGGATGGTCGTCGAATCTGCTCTCAACGCCTTCCGATATGTTCGAATCAGACTCCGTGGCGACGGTGGCGGGCATTGGCGGCGCAATCGGATCAGTGGGCAGCACTCTTTTTACGCTCGCAGTTGGCTTTCTCTGGACGAGTCATGCGCTGCTGATCTTTTTGGGCGCAGGTTGTGCTTATCTTCTGGCAATGTCGATCTTTCAGAGCAGTTTCTTTACCGCTGCCGCACCGCCTGTTGGCCTGGAGGTCGATGCCGACTAAACCGCAGCCGCCAGCTTGACGGTCCGTTGCACTGCTGCGCCCTTCTCTGCTTGCTCAAAGCCAGGCTGGCGGAAAAGCACCTTGTGCAGAACCAGAGCCGCAGCGCCACGCAAACGAGCAGCATCGCCATCCGTAGCGGCTACGACGCGCGGCGTACGTGGCGTGAAGGACTTCCCGATCAACTGGCTCTCAAGCAGCGGACAGATGCGCGGCCACAGCGCTGTACAATCGCCAATAATGATGATCACTTCAGGCGCCAGACCTGCCGTGAGCATGGTGAGTCCGCGCGCCAGGTACGTCATCATCTTGTCGATCGAACGCAGGGCCCGCACGTCACCTTCCTTGGCCAGGCTGAGCAGTTCCTGGAATGACGAGAGATTGCTCTCCGGCACCAGTTCCTGGTAATAGCGCAACCCGGCGCGGTTGGATGCGAAGGTCTCCCAGCATCCCACATTGCCGCAATTGCAAACCGGCCCGGACTCTTCGAGCGGCATGTGGCCGAATTCGCCGGCCATGTCGTCTCTGCCGCGCACCAGGCGGCCATCGACCATCAAGCCCGTGCCGATGCCCTCGGAGACAGAGACAGCAATCATGTTTTGCGTTTCGCTGAAGTTGCCAAACCAGCGCTCCGCAAAGAGGCAGGCGTTGGCCGCGTTTTCCATCTCGATAGGGCTCTCAAGCAGCTTCTGCAGCTCGCTGTGCAGGTCGATCTGCGTCCATGGGACATTCGGCGAAAAAAGCAGCCGGTGCGTCTTTTGATCCACACGGCCGGAGACGCTCACTCCCACACCCTGAAAGATGCGATCGCTCAGCTCGGCACGCAGCGCACGCGCTGCCTTGGCGATACTCTGAATGGTCTTTTTGACGTCGCCTTTTGAAGCGCTCTGCGCGGAATAAGCAACTGCATCCCGGCGCAAGATTTTGCCGTTGATATCGACGACGGCGAGATTCGCATTCTCCGGCCGCAAGTCGATCGCGAGCGTCACATGCTTGTCATTGAGCGTGACGAAGGTGGGCCGGCGCCCGCGCGGCAAGCGGCCGAGCGTCCCCGGCAGCACCCAGCCTTCTTCGATCAGCTGTCCAGTGATGACCGAGACGGTGCTTGGCTGCAGTCCGGTGAGCCGTGCCAGATCGGCCCGGCTCACGGGCTGGTGCAGATGGATCGTGTGCAGCAGAATATCGCGGTTGATCTCGCGCGCCGTTTCGCTCGACGCCACACCGCGAAGGTGGGCGGCTTGAGCATTTCCGCGTATACCTGTAAGCATTTGCATGCAATTCACCGTCGTCCGCCTGCAATGTCAGTTCGTATTGCAGAAAAGATAAAGTCTCAACCGATTTTCGCTGCTGCTTCTGGCAATCAATATACTCGCGTGAGCGTTGTCGCGCCCCCAGGGTCATGGCGAGTGGACATTGCCCTCGTTATCTAGAATATGCTGCCCCAGATCGCCGGCTGCGACCCCTATTCCTCCTCTAATCCGCCGCCCTCGTGATCCATCTCACCCGCTATTAGCTGTGTTTGGAATCACTCCCCTCGAAAGATCGTTTTTAGCTTGACAGTGTTTTTTCGAGATTCATATACTTCGGGACACAAATAATTCGGGCGCATACGGGTTCTTTGTTCTAACTTCGGCTAAAGTTCGACAACCCGAAGGACGAGGATTTTTGCGTCGTCTCTGGACGAGAAGGGCTGATCTAGGAATCTCGGATACTGTTCCCTCAGCAAAAAGGGGGAAAAGACAGGAAGCAAGTCACTTTGATGGAGGAGAAGTTATGTGGCGTATACGCGTTGTGCTCACTCTAATTGCGTTCGTCTTTGCCGCCGGTGCGTTTGCACAGGGCGGAGGCAACGTAGCTATTACAGGGACGGTTGTCGATCCTTCCGGAGCTGTCGTATCCGGCGCTACCGTCACCGTAACCCAGAAAAATACATCGACGATTCGTACCGACAAAACGGATAACGGCGGACAGTTTAATTTTCCTTCGCTGCCTCCGACAACCTATACCGTTACCGTGCAGGCGCAGGGATTTAAGCAATATATCCAGGACGTAGTCTTGCTGGCAGATCAGATTCGGAACATGGACATCCATCTGCAGGTCGGCGAAGCAACGCAGCAGGTCACCGTGCAGGAGTCGACGGTGCAGGTCAACACCGTGAGCCAGGAGCTCAGCCAGGTAATTGAGCGCTCACGCGTAACCGATCTGCCGTTGAATGGCAGAAATGCGGCCGATCTCACGCTGCTGGTTCCCGGCACGATCAGCGCCGTTGCGAATAACTCCGGCGCGCTCCAGGGAGATACGAAACAGATACCCGGTGAAGAAGCGATTGCCGTGAACGGCGCCCGGCCGGATCAGATCGGCTACAACCTGGATGGCGGCAATAACGAAGACCTGATGAGCAATGTGAATCTCCCCTTCCCCTTCCCCGACGCATTGCAGGAGTTCAGCGTTCAAACCAACAGCTTTGACGCGCAATATGGCAACAATGCGGGCGCGGTGGTGAATGTTGTCACCAAGTCTGGCACCAACGACTGGCACGGTGACGCTTTTGAGTTTGTACGCAACCGGGTCTTCAACGCGCGCAATTACTTTGCGCCTACGGTGGATCCCCTCAAGCGCAATCAGTTCGGCGCCACAATCGGTGGTCCGATTCACAAGAACACTAGTTTCATCTTCTTCGGATGGCAAAAGACCATCATCCGCAGCGTGAACAACGCCAGCAACGCCATCATTCCGATCGCCGCGAACCTGAATGGCGACTTCACCAACTATTTGACTCCGAACGGAACCACAAACCCATTGAGCGGCGGCAAGACGGCGACTGTCACGCAATATCCGTTCACGCACCAGGCTTTCACCACGCCCAACATGATTCCCAAGGCCGATCTCGATCCCGTGGCGCTCGCGATTGCCCAGAAGCTGCCCATTTCTTCGGCTACCGCCAACGGAACAGTCACCTATGGCACGCCGATCCAGCAGAACTTCGATGAGTACGTCGCCAGGTATGACCAGACCCTTCGCCACGGGCAGGACAGGATCATGGGCCGCTTTTACCTGAACAAGTACCATCACGCGCCGACCTATGACGGCAAGAACCTGCTCACCGTGGGTCCGGGTTCGACTGTCCAGACTCAGACCTGGGCCGTCGGCTACACCACGGTCTTTACGCCGAATCTTGTCAATACCATCACTCTCGATGCGGTGCGCTCAGCCTCTGAACGCGGCCAGCAAGGCGGCCCCGGCGGTACGGTGCCGGATATGAAGACCTTCGGTTCGAGCCTCTTCCAGTTGCCTGCTGCGCAGAGCGGCATCCGCAACTTCCCGGTCGCGGGCGATTTCACAATCGGCAACTTCACTGACGCAATCTTCGTGAGAAATACCGGCGACCTGCGCGACCTGATTACCTGGATCAAGGGCAGGCACACGATGACCTTTGGCTACGATCTCGAGCTGGACCAGTCGAACATCAACAATACCGATCTCGAGAATGGCAGCTTCAACTTCACAAACGATGTGACCGGCCTGGCCATGGCGAACTTCCTGATGGGCTATCAGCATACGTTCAGCCAGACATCGGGCGACTTCTCTGACTCGCGCGAGAACCCGATGGGCGTCTACGCGAACGACAAATGGAAGATCTCGCCGCGCCTCACGCTGGACTACGGACTGCGCTGGGAGCCCCAGCAGGTGATGAAAGAAATCTGGGGCCGCATCGAGCAATTCCGTCCGGATGCGCAAGCCGCCGGCGTTCATTCGCAGATTGTTCCGAGCGCACCTGCCGGCCTGTTCTTTGTCGGCGATTCGTATAACGGCATCAAAGTTCCCGATCGCGGGGAGACAGGCGACTTCAACAACTTCGCTCCGCGCGTGGGCGTCGCGTGGGATCCAACAGGTTCGGGAAAAATGTCGATCCGCGCCGGCGGCGGTCTGTTCTACTATTCGCGACTGCCCGGATTGTTCCTGAATGACGCGGCCATTTCCGCGCCCTTCAGCCTACGCATCGACCTGAACGACTCCACCACGGGGGCCTCTCAGATTGGCGGGCTCTCGAATCCCGAGGTGAATTATCCCAGCTTCACTTCCGGATTCCCGCAGCGCTTTATCCTCAAGAACGTTCCCAAGAACGCCACGTTCGTGGCGAACCCGACGGTTTATGGACTGCAGCCCGGCGTGAAGTGGGTTACACCAGAAATCTACGACTGGAACATCACCTTCGAGCGCCAGTTGCGGGCCGATACCGTGGCGCATGTCTCTTATGTCGGGACGCGCGGAACGCATCTGCGTCAGGATGTCGATCTGAATCCCGGCGTCTATACGGCGGGTAGCACGGCATCGCTCCAGAACCGGCGGCCCTACCAGCCGTTCGGTGATATCTATCAGAACCGGAACACCGGCGCCAACGGCTACAACGGTCTCCAGCTCGATCTCGAAAAGCGGTCGGCGGGCGGCTCCGGCATCCTCAACCAAATCACGCTGCTTGCCAATTACACGTACTCCAAGGCAATGGATTACGGATTGGCCGAGAATGGCGGAATCACGGATATCGGATCGAGCAAGGGATCCGGCATGTCGTTCTATGACTCGCGGCAGCATGCCTTCGAGACCGGACCTGCAACCTTCGATCGCAGGCACCATCTAGTAGCTTCGTACGTCTGGAATCTGCCTAAATTCAGTGGCTCTAATGGGCTTGTCCGGAATGCTGTCGGTGGATGGCAATGGACGGGTATTTACACCGTTTCGTCGGGCGATCCGTTAACCGTTCTGGCCGGCACCGATCAGTCCCAGACCGGATTGGGGAACGATCGCGTGGACTTCGTCGGAAGTGGCTCGCTGGGACAGCGGAACAATCCTACTGCATGTTCCGCCAGCGTTGCCCACTGCGTGGCCTGGCTGAACACAAGTGTCTTTGCTGCACCGAGCGCCGGCAACTACGGCAACTCGGGCAAGGGCAACTGGCGTGGTCCGACACTGTGGGACGTGGATACTGGTCTGCTGAAGAACTTCTATCCTCTTTCGGCGCATGAGAATCTGAACTTCCAGTTCCGTAGCGAGTTCTTTAATATCTTCAACCATCCGCAGTGGTCCGATCCGAACGTGACCTTGTCGAATGCTGCATTCGGTACGATTCGTCAAACAATCGGCACGCAAGCTGGCAATGTAGCCAACTCGGCGGACTCCCGCATTATTCAGCTTGCGTTGAAGATGAACTTCTAAGAGCCAACCTGTGGAGTGCCGGAGAAGAACTCTCCAGCGCTCCTCAGTCTTGATCGTAGGTCCGGATAAGGGTGGAGAACGGCGATGATCGTCTCCACCTTTTATTTTTAGAATTGAATTGCGCAGATTCGCTGTCCAAATTGAACAGCATTTCAGCCAATCGTGATCGTTCATTCGAATTCTCGCTCCGCTGATACAGTGTCGTCGTCATCGCAAAGCAACCGTTCTCTCACGGGAGACGCGAGAACCTTATCCCAAGGGAATGCCACCGTCGAAATAGAAGTCGACGCGTGAAGCCTGTTTTGAGCTCTGATTCTTCAGTGCCAGCGACATCTACTGCATTGCGGATGCGGTAATGAGCACATCGTTGAGCGAAGCCGGCCACGTACTAGAGTAGTTAAAGCTTTGCCGACTACTTTCATGTGCAGCATTTGAGCAAAAGTGATGGCTGCGGACAAGACGGCATACACTAACATGGTTCTGCATGGGCAATCTTCTCGCAATCCGCGATCTGCAGATTCGCTTTGGCTCGGCAGAGGCTGTGCGCGGCATCGATCTGCACGTGGATGAAGGCGAAGTGCTGGGGCTGGTCGGCGAATCGGGATCGGGCAAGAGCGCTACGGCTTTGTCGATTCTTGGATTGCTGGGACCGGCGGCAAAAGTCGCGGGGCAGATGCTCTGGCACAGCGCGCAGGGTGAAGTGAACCTGGCCACGTTACCGGCTGCGGCGATGCGGCAGATTCGCGGGCGCGAGATTGCGATGATCTTTCAGGAGCCGATGACCGCGCTGAATCCCGTCATGTCCATCGGCCGGCAGGTTGCCGAGTGCGCCACAGCGCATGCATCTTCGCGGACGAGCAGAGAAGCGAGGCGCAAAGCCATCGCGGCGCTCGAGGCGGTTGCGATTCCCGACGCGGCGCGCCGGTACGGCGATTATCCGCACCAGTTTTCAGGCGGGCAGCGGCAGCGCATCCTGATCGCGATGGCGCTCATGAACCGGCCGCGGCTGCTCATTGCCGACGAGCCGACTACGGCGCTCGACGTGACGGTGCAGGCGCAGATTCTGGGGCTTTTGCGTGAGCTTCAGCGCGAGTATGGATTGGCGATGCTGTTTATCTCGCACGATCTCGCCGTTGTGGGACAGGTGGCGAGCCGGGTTGCCGTTATGCGCAAGGGACAGATCGTGGAGAGTGGCGCTGTGCGGGATGTGCTGACGCGGCCGCAGCACGACTACACGCGCAGCTTGCTGGCTGCAGTGCCCACGCTGCGCACGGATCGGGAAACGCCGTTGGCGATGATTCGCTAGTATTGCGACCGCGTGCAATACGGAATCAGTGAAAAATCTGGCGCTGTCATCCTGAACGAAAGGGACCCCAAGCGTTCTTCAGCTTGAGGTTGTGAGTGAAGGATCCGCGGTTGTTTTTCGGGCATTCTCATCCCTAGTAGAGACAACCGCAGTTCCTTCGGCTCCATTTGGCGCAAAGAGCGCGCCAAATGGAGCTCAGGATGACAGGCGCGGAGGCGAGGGTTCCGAGCTTACTCGGCGGCGGTTTCCTGCGCAGCAGGTTCAGCAGCGGCTTCGGCGGCTTCAGCCTCCTGGCCCGCTTCGGCCTGCACCTTCACGCGTACGCGTGCCGTGACTTCGCGGTGCAGACGAATCGCCACCGTGTAGTCGCCGAGATTCTTCAGCGGCTCGCTGAGTTGAATTTTCCGGCGATCCACTTCAAAGCCGTGGGTGGCGAGCTCAGCGGCGATATCGGCCGAGGTGACCGAACCGAAGAGGTGGCCCTGCTCGCCGGCTTTGCGGGTAAAGCTGAGCGCCAGCGGTTCGATTTTGGTTACGAGCACTTCCGCCTGGGCCTTTTCAGTCGCAGACCGGCGCTCGGCGGCGGCCTTCATCTGCTCGATGATGGCCTTGTTCGCTTCAGTAGCCTGCATGGCCAGCTTGCGCGGCAGCAGGTAATTGCGGCCGTAGCCATCGGCAACCTTCACGACTTCTCCGCGAAGGCCCAGGTTGGCGACGTCTTCTCTCAGAATGACTTCCATGGTGATTCTCCAATGTTGAGCGCCGCGTCAGGAGCATATTGGCTCCGCCGGTTTTGCCCGGCCGCGGTCAGTCGATCTTGTGCGGACACTTCTCACGAGGCTAAAGGCCCCCGCAACTTGTGGCAGCATCGTACAGGACTAAAGCCCGACCTTCGCAAATTGCAGCTTAGTGCCGCGTGGCAAACGGAAGCAGAGCTATGTTGCGGGCCTGCTTGATTGCGCGGGTCAGGCGGCGCTGGTGCGTGGTGCAAACGCCGGTGAGCCGCCGCGGCACAATCTTGCCGCGCTCAGCCACAAACTGCTGCAGCAGCCGCACGTCGCGGTAGGGAATCGCGTCGATCTTTTCCGTGCAGAACTTGCAGACCTTCTTGCGACGAAAAAATTTGCCGCGTCCGCCAGGACCACCGCCGGGCCGAGGTCCGCGCGGACCCGGTCCGGGCCCAGATTGTTGACTTCCAGAAGCGCCGGACTCAGGCGCCTTTGCGTGTGTCTCTTCAGCCATATGTTTCCTCTTTACTCGTTCTGGTCCCGCGGTGCGTCAACACACATCGGGACGCTGATCTTTTGCCGCCTCTCAACTGGTGCGCGGCTGCTATCTGGATGAGCCGGTCTACGCGCTCGCCTGCGCGGGCTCGCTTACTTCAGTCGAAGCCGGAGCTTCCTGGGCTGCTGCTGGTTCCGCGCTCACCTTGCGGCGCGTGCCGCGCAGAGCCTTCAACTTAGCGAGGCGCTTCTCTTCCTCGTCCATGCGCACGGTGATGAACTTGATCACCGGTTCAGTCACGCGCAGCCGGCGCTCGAGCTCCAGCACCACCGGTCCGCTGGCTTCAATCGTAAGCAACACGTAATTGCCATCGTTGAACTTGCGCACCAGATAGGCCAGCTTGCGGCGGCCCATCTTCTCAACAGACTTGACCACGCCGCCACCGTTGGTGACGGACGAAGTAAAGCCGGTGATCAGCTTATCGACATCCTCTTCGGCCATATCGGGCCGAACAATGAACATAACCTCATACAAACGCGACATACTTGTTCCTTTTCCGCGGAAGCGCTACGCTCCCGCCTTACAACTTCTGCCTCAGCTCTCAGCCGTCAGCTTTCAGCAAATCATTCCTAGTCCCTAGTCCCTAGTCCCTTTTCGCCGTCTTTCCTATTGAACTCATTCATAGCCGGTCCCGGACCTTCCTGGATGATGCGCCGTGTGGCCGTCGCCACTTTGTCCAGCACCTCGTCCAGAACCGTCAGTTCTGTCTTGCGCATCGGCGAGAGCAAGTAATCTTTGCCCGGACGCTTGCCTCCAGCAGCTATTGCTTCCGGAGGTAAATTCGGCCCTACTCCAATGCGCAGGCGCAACCACTCCTGCGTTCCCAGGGCCTGCGTTACGCTGCGGGCTCCGTTGTGCCCTGCCGGCGAACCGCGTTCCCTGATCTTGAAGGTCCCCAGCACAAGATCAAGCTCGTCATAGATCACGAGCAGATCCTGTGCTGGGTCCGCTTCGAGCTCGCGAATCAGAGCGGCCACTGCAGCGCCGCTCAGATTCATGAAGGTCTCCGGTTTGGCCAGCACTACTGCGCGTCCTGCAATCCGACAGGTCGCGGTGAGTGCCCGGCATCGCCGATTCCACGCCCCAGCAGGCGAAAAACGCGCCTGCCGGGGGCCCCTGTCCTGCACCACAAAGCCTTCCTGTTCGGCGATGCGGTCGATAGCCATGAACCCTGCGTTGTGCGGGGTCCAGAGATACTCGGGGCCAGGATTGCCGAGCCCCACGACTAAAAACGGGCCGCGTCGAACTTCCACTCTGGAGCCGCCGACAAGCGATTGCTCCCTGGGGTGGTCGAACTCGACTGGCTCGGACAAACTTACTTCTTCGCCTCAGGCTTCTTGCCGCCCGCGGCTTCCGCTTCAGCCGGCTTGCCCTTCTTGGCCACTTCAGGCTCTGCCGCCGGAGCCGCAGCACCCTCAGCCACTGCGCCTTCAGCCACAGGAGCCACTTCCTCGCGGATCGAGACTACGTGCGCCACGGTTGCGTCTTCCGCCGTCAGATACTCGATCTTGTCTGAGTGCGGCAACTCGCTCACGCGCAACACGCCATGCAATCCGAGCCCGGTCACATCCACATCAATGTGGCTTGGAATATCCGCCGGCAAGCACTCGATCTCGACTTCGCGCAGCACCTGGTCCAGAATGCCGCCGTCAGTCTTCACGCCCACCGGCACGCCCATGAGCTTGATCGGCACGCTAACACGCAGAACCTTATCGAGCGCGATGCGCTTCAGATCAATGTGGATCAGCTGATCCTTGATCGGCTCACGCTGCCAATCGACGATCATGGCCTTGACGGTTGCCTGACCCGCGACTTCGATATCGAAGATCGTGTTATGTCCCGTCTCGGAGAAAAGAATCCGGGAGATCTGCTTCGGTTCCACTTCAACGGCCACAGGCTCGTGTCCAGGGCCATACAAAACTGCAGGAATCTTGCCCGCAGCACGCACGCGGCGCGCGGCGTTCTTATTGAACTTGCCCGTACGGGGCTTGGCTACGACTACTTCAGGCATTCGGGTTCTCTCATTTCCTCTTCGGGCACGGAAGACAGCTTTCAGCCAGTGGTGGCGCTCAAAACTGTGTTGCTCCGCTCCCTTTGTTGGGGCCAGTGACCAATGAACAGTTGTCAGTGGTCAGAGACAGATCGACGCACGACAATGCAAAATGACCAACTAGCAGTTTCAAATTCTGATCACTGATCTCTGACCACTGATCACTCAATTAAACAGCGTGCTTACGCTGGTCTCCATGTGAATGCTCTCGATGGCCGCGCCCAGCAGGCCGGCAACCGAGAGCACTTTAATCTTGGACAACTTCTGCGCCGGTTCGCGCAGTGGAATCGTGTCTGTCACAACGAGCTGCTCCAGACGCGAGGCGGCAATGCGATCGATTGCCGGTCCCGAAAGAACAGCGTGGCTGGCGCAGGCATGGACAGAAGACGCACCGGCATCCAGCAATGCGTCTACAGTCTTTACGAGCGTTCCAGCGGTATCGATAATGTCGTCGATGATGAGGCAGGTTTTGCCTTTCACATCGCCGACTACGTTCATGACTTCAGCCACATTCATATCGGTGCGGCGCTTGTCCACAATAGCCAGCGGCGCGCCGACTTTCTGCGCAAAGAACCGCGCCCGCTCCACGCCACCCGGATCGGGTGAGATGACCATGAGGTTGGGCAGGTTCAGTTCGCGGAAGTGGCTCACCAGCACCGGGCTAGCATAGAGGTGATCCACAGGAATATTGAAGAAACCCTGAATCTGCGCGGCATGCAGATCGACGAAGAGCGCGCGGTTGGCGCCCGCGGTGGTGAGCAGGTCAGCAATGAGCTTGGCGCTGATGGCCACGCGCGGACGGTCCTTGCGATCCTGGCGGGCGTAGCCGTAGTACGGCATCACCACCGTGATCCTGGCCGCCGAGGCCCGCTTGAGCGCGTCAATCATCACCAGTAACTCCACCAGGTGCTGGTCCACCGGATAGCAGGTGGGCTGCACCACAAATACGTCCACGCCGCGTACGTTCTCGAGCAGTTGAAAGAAAACCTCGCCGTCTGCAAAGCGCTGCAGCTTGGTCTCGCCGACCTTGACGCCGATGTGCTCGCCGATCTTGCGGGCCAGCTCTGGATTTGCCGTACCGGAGAAGAGCCGGAACCGTTTATCCTCGCTCAGGTTGCGGGACCGCCTGCGGTCAGGAGCCGGTTTGGCGTCCTTGGCTTTAGCAGAGTCCTGCTCCTTCTGGCCGTCGCGCGGCGCAGAAGGCTCATTGCTCTTCGGCTTGTCTTCTTCCATTACCAGGGTTTCCACTTCCATTTGAAAAAGCACCTCCATGCTGGTTGGCTATGGCTGCATTTCCCTTGAGCTCTCAGCTTTCAACCGTCAACGATCAGCTTTTCCCGTGCGTCTCCGCAACGATCGAGCTGAAAGCTGACAGCCAAATGCTGAAAGCCGTTTCCTGGCTGGGCGACTAGGATTCGAACCTAGATAAGTGCCTCCAAAGGGCACTGTCCTACCATTGAACGATCGCCCAGTTACAAAAACCTCGTTCTGTTCACACGTCCAGTTTTCAGCAACCGTCCGCGAGTCTCTGGTGCGGAACAGTTCCCTGTCAATCTGCTTTTAGCGAAGCATTTCGCGCCAGTAATCAGTGCGCGGCAGAGTCCTTGTAACTTGGCTTTGGACTCCCGCCAACTGCAATCGCTTGCTGGCTGCTTCCGCATCTCCGCGGGTCAGGTACAACCCGAAGAGCGCTGAACCAGACCCCGACAGCGCGGCATAAAGAGCTGCCTCCGGTATGCCGTCACCTGCAAGAATGCGCTTGATTTCGCGAAGGGAAGGATGCTGGCGGAAGACGACTCGTTCAAAGTCGTTCTCGATCCAGCTCGTGATCCCGGTGCGGACAAGCCCAGACCCGTGTGTCGTCTCTTGCGGTCCGGCCAGGTCGTTCCCAACGGAAACGACACCGGAGGAGCCCGTCTGTTCTGCGCCCGTAAAGGCGCTGGCGTAGGCGCGGCTCAACTCATTTAGTTTACCGGCACTTGCCTCCTGGGTCAAACCTTCTGCCGCGCAGAGCGCGTCCCAGTCGCGGAAGGCCTGTGGGGTGGAGACGCCCACCTCCGGCAGGGCGACAACGCACCAGATGGACTCGAGATCAGGCAGCGGATAGACCTCCTGCCCGCGGTCAATGCCCAGCACAGTGCCGCCGATCAGAAACAGCGGCACATCGGAGCCGACTTCGGCGGCAATCCGAAGCCGCTGCGCGGACCACTTCTTTTCCGTGCCCCATCCCTCGGATGCTTTTTGTCCGAAGGGTGGGAAAGCACGACTCTCTGGCCATGCTCCCAGCTCCGCTTCCAGTCCGACCAGCGCGGCTACCGCATTTGCCGAACCAGCACCCAATCCGCCTTGCACTGGTAAATGCTTGTCGATGTGAATCTGAATGTCGGCAGCACCACCAACCTCCTCCAAAACCAAGAAAACCATTTTCCAGACGGTGTTGCGCTCGTCCGTCGGCACGCGGCTGTCATTCGAGGTGATGCGCAGCACCGTGGCAGCTGAAGGCTTCGCCGTCACCGTAACAAGATCGTGCAATGCGAGCGTCTGATAGACCGTCACCAGCGCATGGAAACCATCCGCGCGCGGCGCACCGATACCGAGGCCGAGATTGATCTTGGCGTGTGAGCGGACTGTCGTGGGCATAACTAAATTGTAGAAGGTTCGAGCGCCGAGTAAGTGCCGGTTCAAAAGCAGCGCACGCGCGTTGCGAATGGGGCGGCGAAAGTCCAAAGTAACTTGCTCACCCAGCGGAATGCTCTCGCCTTACGCAGCGCTGCCGAAGCAAACAGTAAGCCTTGCAACTGTGAACCCAGGAAAAGGTCCGCAAGCACACGTATCCGTGTGCCCAGTCACAGTGTGCTTCACGCGAGCTGCTTTAAAAGGAGACAGAGGATGCGTCGACTTATTTCGGTCTTCAATGGAATCGTACTGATCTGCCTGGCGGGTGCATCGGCAGCGCCTGCACAACAAGCATTTATGGAACACTTCACCGCGCACAATACATCCATGGCAAAGCTGCAACCTTCGTTCATCACGCCCATTATGGGCGCTGATCCGAGGCTGATTCAGTATGCGCGCGCCTCGTTCTCGAACGAGTACACCTCATCGCACACGCAGACGGTGAACTACGGCAACGGACGCGGCATTGGCCTTATTGCCGGCAATCGCTTCGAGTTTGACTACGTGCCGCCAGCCTACATTCAGCACAACAGCACCGCGGCCGATGGCTTCGGCGATACTTCTACTCTCGTGAAGTACCGCATCGCCTCCGGCAATGCACAGCATGGCAACTTCGATGTGGCCGCCATGGTGAGCCACAGCTTCACCACCGGCAGCGCGAGCAACGGCGGCAGAACGGATTGCTACACGCCGACCTTTGCAGGTGGCTATGCCTTTCATCGTTACTTCGATGTGATCTCCTCGCTGGGTGGATCGATGCCCACCGGAAAGATCGCCACGCAGGGCCGCACGATCGCCTGGAATACTGAAGCGCAGATGCATGCTACCAAGCACGTGTGGTTCGAGGTGGAGAACAATGCGACCTTCTACTTCGCCGGCAGCCACGACGGCAAGATGCAGAACTTCGTTTTGCCCGGCGCCTTCTACGTGGTGAAGAAGAGCAGCTGGAAACCGACCCATCCTTTCCTGATCTTTGACAGCGGCATGCAGATCGCCACCTCCGGTTTCCACACCTACAACCACAACCTGATCTCGGAGTTCCGGGTGCTGTTCTAGGCGCGCGGCGCTGAGGGCGCCGGATCATCCGACTTTCTCTCTCGGGGAGAGATGAGTCGGGCGGGTCCGGCGCAAAACGGGGCTGTCATCGGACGTGAGAAGGTTTCCCAAAATTTGCGGGCAGGGGAACCGCCGGAGCCAACTTTGCGTAGAGTTCTCTGAAGATCGGGAGTTCGTATGCACTTTCTGGTGTTCGGGATCGGTCTCTATTTCCTGCCTGCGATCATCGCAGCGGTCCGCCACACACACAATACAGCCGGCATCCTGCTGGTCAACATCTTCTTCGGCTGGACCGTGATCGGCTGGTTCGCCGCGCTACTGATGGCCGTCTGCTCCGCGCCCTGTTATCTGGTCTATCCGCGTGGATGGTGACAGCGAACGCAACCCGGTTCTCCTGAAGAGAGAAAACGAGAATAGCCCAGGGTGGAGTCCGCTGCGGCGGACGGTCCGCGCTATGTATGGGGATGAACTTCGCTCCGGCCCTACGGGACGGGGTAGATTGCGGTCTCATGTTCCCGGGGTTGCGTCCGCGCGGCGGACTTCACCCTGGTCTATTTTCGTTTTCTCCCTACCGGAGAAAGACGACGGAGGTCTGTGCGTTTGAGATTCGGAGTGGATATAGGTCATTCACAGCACCTAAGCGCCACAAAGGCCGCCCTCGCGGGCGGCCTTTGTGTGGAGAGAACCAAGATGACGGGATGTTGCCTGGACAGCTAGTCCTTAGTCGCCAGCCACCGTCTCGGTTTCCTGCTGCCGATTCCGGTTGATGGGCGACGCGGCATTGTTGGAAGCAGGACGGATGGAGTCCAGGCTCACGAGGCCGCCCTCGGCGGGTTTCTCGCCCAGCACGTGCTCGCGATAAAGCTTCGCCATGCGGGCATTCTCAGCATCCTGTTTCATCTTCTCTTCGCGTGCGCGGAGTTTTTCTTCGCGTGCGTTCTTGGCGATGCCGAGGTTATCAAGCGTGTGATTAGCTTCGGCATTCACGTGGTCCATGTTCAGGACGAGCTCATGGCCAACCTGGGTCATGCCGACCTTCTTGCCGCCGGCGAAGATCTCGTGGCGGCCGTGCTCCTCATACCACTTGGTGAGCGTGGCCGTCATGTGCATCTTCTCGATGATGTTGCGCCAGCCGATACCGGTGTTGTACGCGCAGAAGCTGATCTCACCCTCTTGCGTCGCATACGGAATGATGCACTGCTCGGTGCGGCGGAAGTCGTAGTTGAACAGATCCTGGAACCACATGCCCGCGATGAACAGGAAGTTCCAGCGATCCTGGCGGCGCTTCTGGATATCCTCAAGAGTACGGTCGCCCTTCACGCTGCCGTAGTTCTTGCCGGTTGCGTTGAAGGTCTTGTCCATCTTCTTCAGCATGTCCGAGATCTTGAAGTGCGTCGGCGACTGGAAGGGATCATAGTTGCGCAGCAGCGCAAGGCCGAAGCCGATCACCGAAAGCCACTTGCCGCGGGCGGCGTCATTCACCTTGGCCAAATCCTTCGCCACCTGGTCCATGTGCAGGAACGCGGTGACGGGTGCGGCTTCCTTGGTTTCCTTGTCGATCATCATCGCCATGCCGATGCCGCAGTTCGGGTGGCATCCGCAGGAGAGCTGGCCCCACTCGGCGTGCGGCCCGTGGATCAGGTCAGCCCAGTCGGAGAATGTGCTCATGAACGAGATCGGGAACCAGTCGCGCTCCGGTACGCCAAAGCCACACTGCTCCTTGATGTCGTGCGCCATGTGCGAAAGCGTGTAGCGCTGTGCCTGGCGGCGCTCGTCAGTGATGTCCTCATCGCGGCCGGTGAAGCTTACGGGCTGGAAGCTGAGGAAGCTGATCTTCTTCGGATTGTCGAGCGCGAACTCGATGATGCGGCCCACCTGCTCGTTGTTGATGCCGTTTACGATCGTGGTGACCGGCACGATCTCCACGCCCGCCTCGTGCAGATTGTTGATCGCCTGCAGCTTCACGTCGAAGAGGTTGCCGACTTTACGGTGCGAGTTGGCCGCGTTGCCGATGCCGTCAAACTGCAGATACACATAGCGAAGGCCTGCTTCGGCTGCAGCACGGCAGAGCTCTTTGCTCTTCGCGAATTCGATACCATTCGAAGCCGCCTGCACCGAGTTGTAGCCTACCTTGCGCGAGTAGGCCACAGCATCGAGGAAGTAGGGCGACAGCGTAGGCTCGCCGCCTGAGAACTGGACGCTCATCTGCCGGCGTGGCTTGATGGTGATGGCGTTGTCCAGCATGGTCTTGATCTCGTCCCAGGTGAGCTCGTGGACGAAGCCGACCTGGTTCGCGTCCATGAAGCACGGATCGCACATCATGTTGCAGCGGTTGGTCAGGTCAATGGTCAGCACCGAGCCGCGGCCGTGAGTCACGGTCGAGGTGCCGTGATTGTGAAGCTTTTCGTCATTGTGGGCGCGGATGTCGCGGCCGGGGAAGCTCTCTTCCAGGTGCTTGAAGAAGGCGGGATCGATCGACATCACGTCTTCAAAGTGGCCGTGCTTGGGGCAGTCCTTCACCATCAGGATCTTGCCGTCGCGCTCGATGATCTGCGCCTTGATCTCGCCCACCTTTTCATTGAGCAGGACCTCATGGGGCAGCTTGCCGTCGAGGATCTGCTTGCGAATCTCGGGCACGCACTTGGGGCAGAGCGAATCGGTGGTGCGGGGCCAGCCGAGCGGAGGCTTCTCCTTCTGCCAGCTCTTGAGCAGAGGTTTATCGCTCCACTTGGGCGTGAAGGAGGGGTTGGGGCTGATCCGGTTCAGCCGCTCATAGACAACCCACGCTCCCTTGGCCGCGTAAACGGCGACCTTCTCGGCATATTTAACTGCTTTGGACATGATTGCGATCTCCTTCATGAATTTGCCCGTGGCGAAGGTCTGCCCGGTCCGGCCTCGCGGGGAAGCGCAAAGCCGAAAAACTCATTACCAGCGTAATCCGCGCTCGTCACCAGCCCAAATTAGGTGCAGCGAATGGCGGAATGGCAGCTTGAGCGGGGAATTTATGCAGTGAATGGCAGGGGCGAATTTTGGGATAACCCCTGAGCAACCCCTAGAAGAGACGACACTTAGAAGCTGCGACAGCGCTAACGGAGAGTAAGGGAAGGCGGCTTCCGGGCCCTGTTTTTTACTGCGCCGGAGCGCCTCCGGCTTTGGACACGGCTACCTGGTTGATGATCCGCTGCACCAGCACCACGCGTACGTGGATGCGGCTGGCGATATCCGGCAGAAACTCCGTGATGTAGTTGTCGATGGGCGCCAAGGCGAGTGTGATGCCATAGCGGCGGACGCTCGCATGGAGATTGGTCTGCTGTCCCGGCACATAGAGATCGTTAACTGCATCTTCGACGGCGAAGCCGACGAGATCGGAATAATTGAGCATGCCCTTGCCGTCATCGCCCTGCGTCCATGCGATCTGATAGGCCGCGTGAAGGATGCGGCGCTTGACGCTCGCGCTCGGCAATCGATGGTAGTGCGGGTCCTCGTGAGCTATCGACGGAATCAGAAATGTGCCGAAGAACTCGCCCACCATATCTTGCGTAAAGCTGACGCCCATATATTTGCCCCATCCTGCAAAGCCTGGACCGTAGACCGAGTGCGAGTTGGCGGCCACGGAGATCGCGGCTTCGCCGCCGATCGTGAGCAGATTGAAAGGGTCGACCAGGTTGCGTCCGGCCAGATGCGCTTTTTGAAGCGGCGTAAGCGCCTTCACCTGGGGTCCGTTGAGAAAGCGGGCGTACCAATTAATGATGGGCAGGTGAGGAACGCACAGAACCGTATCGATCACCTTCGGGTTCGAGACGCTGGTTCCATTTGCGGCTACGTCGGCTGCGCGCACAGCCGCTGTCGCCACCATGCTGCCGCCGGCATTCTTCACATCACAGGGACTGGCTGCGGGCTGTGCCGCAGGCGCCGTCGATTGCGGATCAGGCGCATCGGGGAGCGCGGCTTCAGACGCTGGATTGGAGAGCGCTCCGGCCGAGGCAGGCCTTGAAGAGTGAAGAAAAAGCGCCAGGAGAAGCATCAGCAGCGCCAACTGGGCTCTTCGCGCGGGATAGCGTCCGTCGGGACGACACTCGTTCTGGTGAAGCGCAATGCTTGCCAATAGCCTGGCCCTCGTTTGCCGCAGCTACTCCTGTGTATCCCAAGTGAAGCGGAAAATTGAAAATCAGGATATCCGCTCCTAACCAAGCGGACACTCGCGACCTCTGTGAGGTGTGACGCAGATTTCAGGAAAAAGGTCACTTAGGCCGGGGCAGAGAAGTTCGAACCCTCTGTCGGATCTCGATGGATTTACCGCTTGAACGTATGCGCTCAGAGTTACGAGGGCCGGGTCGCGAGGTATTGGCGATCAGAACACCTCCGAACAGCCAAACCGCTGCTCACGGGTTCTAAGTAGATGGAAGCGGTTCTGATTCCTGCATTGTATTGACGCTTGCGGCACCCCTCCCGCCTGGGTCATTGACGCTCCTCTGAGCGTGCAGCAGACTGGAGGCAAGTTGTTGCAAATAAGGCTGGAAGAAGGTTCTTGAGCATGAGCGCATATCCTCCGCCGCCTCCCGGCAATTTTGGCCGGCGCATTGAAGAGGCCATCGAGCTGATCGAGATGGAACTGCGCCATGCCGTCGCCTATGTGAATGATGCAGTTGTTCCGCAGGTGCGGCGCGAGTCCATCTCAGCAATGCGCAATCTTTCGGAGACGCTCCGCAACCTCGCCGACCGCATGGAACGCGGTTCGGGCAGCGGACCGAATCCAGGAAAGGATGCGCAATCTTGAGAAGTACCGGGCCCCATTCGAATGGCATGGCGCGCGGGACCATCGCCGCCTGCCTGGCTTTTCTCGCGCTCGCCGTAAGCGGATGCGGACATCACCGGCAGGCGCAGGCACCTCCTCCGCAAGCATTGCCTCCTCCGCAGATCTATACTTCGCCGCAGGGCCAAGCCGAAGCGGAGGCTGCGCCACCACCCGCCGGGCGGATTGCTCCCACACCGGTGCCTTCGGGCGGCATCACGCAGGAAGATCTCGACTATGTGGCCACACATCGGCCGATCCTGACGCAGGTGGGACTAGCCACGTGGTACAGCGCGCCGTATAAGGGTCGCCGTTCGGCCAACGGACAGGTCTTCGACGATCGCGCAATGACCGCTGCCCATCGCACGCTGCCGATGGGCGCGTTGATCCAGGTGACGAATCTTACGACCGGCCAGTCCGCCATCATGCGAATCACGGATCGCGGCCCCTTTGTCGAAGACCGGATCTTGGATATGACGGTCGCTTCGGCCAAGGCAACGGGCATCTACCGCATGGGAATCGCGCAGGTCCGCATCGAGGTCTACGAGACGCCGAAGTCGATCAACAGCGGAGGCCGCTGGTGCGTGCAGATCGGCGCATTTCACTCCGAACGCGAAGCCCTCAAGCTGAAAGAAGAGCTGCTGCGCCGGTATGCCGACTCCAATGTGATCGAATTCCCCGGCGAGAAGAGCTACTGGGTGCGCATCCGGCCCGAAGGCGATAACCGCCGCATGGCCGAGTACATTGCGCAACATGTGCGGCCCAGTGAGGGCGAGGCGTATCTGACGCGGCTGGATTGAGAAGGGCAGCGAGTCGGCAAGTCAGCAAGTCCATGCGTAGGGCACCCACTAACTTGCAAACTCGCTCACCTGCTGACTCGCTAACCCGCTACCGCAACAGCGCCGAGGCCGACCACAGCACTGTCTCCTGGCCGTGGAAGTCGCCGGTTCTGCGCTGGCGTTGCAGATACCAGTCCAGGCTGTTGTTCTTGTTCGTGCCTTCGCAGACGTTCGTGATGTTGTCGTTCTGATCGACAAAGCCGGCGAGAGCGATCCATGCCTTGCGCGCGGCGGGGCCGTAAGTGGCCGCATCGAGCCAGCCATTCTTAACGCCGGTGATCAAAGCAAACGTAAACATACCGGAGCTGGAGCTTTCTTCCCACGATTCCGGACGGTCGATCAACTGGCGCCACATGCCGTCTTCGGCCTGGTATTTCAGCAGCGCCGACATCATCAACTGATAGCCCTTCATGATCCGGGCGCGCTGCGGATGATTTGCGGGCAGATCGCGCAACATCTCAGCCATACCGACTGCCACCCAGCCATCGCCGCGTCCCCAGAAGAACGGCACATCGGGCGCGTGATAGAAGAGGCCATTCGGCTGCTGCAGCTTGTCGAGATAAGCAACCATCTCGTTGGCATCACGGTCGAGATACTTCTTGTCGCCCGTGGCGCGATAGGCCTGCAGCTGCAGGATCGTCAGCATGTACATGTCGTCGATCCAATAACGCGTCTCATGCGAGAGGCCGTCTGGCTGCGGATTCTCCCATTGCCGATCGGCGAACCCAATGCCGAAATCGAGATACTTTTTGTCTTTCGTCTCGATGTAGATCTGTAGCGGCACAATGCCGAAGATGGAATCGTCGACGTGATCGCGCTTGGGAATCCGGTCCGCCTCGGAGCCGTCCGGCATCACGGATTGGAAGCGCTGGATGAGCTCATCGCGCAGCTTGTCGTCATGCGTCAACTGCGCGAAGGTCAATGCGCCATACCAGGTGCCGTTCTCGCTGTAGACGATGGTCTTTGCGCCTTGGTGCGGGCTTGTGACAAAGTGCTCGGCGACGCGCTTGCCCACTTCTTCGGGAGAGTCCCCTTTCGGCCAATTGCTGAAATAGTCCTGCTGGGCCGCCACAGAAACAACGGAGGCGGGCAACAACAATCCGAAAGCTGCCAATTTCACAAAAGCATTCATGCGATTCCTCTTAGAGCATTCATTCCTGATGGCTCATTTGCCTGCAGTCGATCATAGCGCGTGCTGGCCTGCGCTGGCCGACAGATAGCCGGCGCACTCTCAGGAGCGATGTCGCGATACGATATAATCGTGATACGATATATTTATGCCGACCCTTTCCGGACTGGCGCGCCACTCTGTTTCTAAGGCAAATGAAGCCGACGGACGCAAACCCTCCTCCTCGCACACACCAGAGCTCGACGTGCCTCATCTTCAGCGGCTTGCCGAGTTCCGCTATCAGCTTCGGCGCTTTCTGCACTTCAGCCAGGCGGCCGCAGAGCAGGCGGGCTTGCGCAACCAGCAGTACCAGCTCTTGCAGTGTGTGGGCGGCATGCCGAACGGCGTAGATCCCACCATCGCCAATGTGGCGGCACGGATGTTGCTCAAGCACAACAGCGTGGTTGAGCTGGTGGATCGCACCATCGAGCAGGGCCTGCTGCGCCGCTCGACCGATGCTGAAGATCATCGCCGCATTCTGCTGCGGGTTACACCGCAAGGCGAGCGCACATTGGCATCGCTCGCCGAGTTTCATACGCAAGAGCTGGAGCAGTCTGGCCCTGAGCTGGTGCACGCTCTGCAGCGGGTGCTGGAAGCGAACCAGCGCAGCACAGATACACAGAGAAAGGCAGGCGCGCAATGAGCCACGCCGCAAAAGAATCCCATTCTGAAGCGCATAGTCATCTGCGCGATTTCAATGCAGATCCGCGCATGGTGATGCTGAGCGTGCTGGGCTTGGTGCTGGGCGCTGCCGGAGCTGCGCTGGCCTGGATCCTGCTCCACCTCATCTATGCGTGCACCAATCTCTTCTACTATCAGCGATTGAGCTGGAGTTATGTTTCGCCCGCTCAGAATCAGATGCATTGGATGGCGGCATTCGTTCCGATTGTAGGCGGCATCATTGTCGGTCTGATGGCGCGTTATGGTTCAGAGAAGATCCGCGGCCACGGCATTCCTGAGGCGCTCGAGTCGATTCTGATCAACGGCGCCAGGATCAATCCGCGCGTCGCCATCTTCAAGCCACTCGGATCGGCAGTGGCCATCGGCACAGGCGGTCCGTTCGGCGCGGAAGGGCCGATCATCATGACGGCGGGCTCCGTAGGCTCGTTGCTCGGCCAGTTCTTTCACCTCACGGATGCGGAGCGCTCTACGTTGCTGGTGGCCGGTGCGGCTGCGGGCATGGCAGGCGTCTTCGCAACGCCGCTGGCGGCAGTGCTGCTGGCGGTGGAGTTGCTGCTCTTCGAGTGGCGGCCACGCTCCTTTGTGCCAGTGGCTATTGCTGCGGCGACAGCAGGCGTTTTGCGGCGCTTCTTTCTTACCAGCGATCCGCTCTTCCCGATGCCGACGATGGATCATCTCGTTCAGCCGAGCGCGTTGCTGGGCGCGCTGTTGCTGGGGATTGTGGCTGGGGGCCTGGCGATCCTGCTCAGCCGCGCGGTGTATGCAAGCGAAGACTTTTTTGAGAATCATCTCCCGGTGCACTGGATGTGGTGGCCTGCCATCGGCGGCATCGTGGTCGGCATCGGCGGACTCATCTTTCCGCGCGCACTGGCTACGGGGTACGACGTGATTGATTCGCTGCTCACCGGCAATCACACCTGGCAACTGATTGCGGGCATTCTCATCGTCAAGAGCATCATCTGGTCGTTCTCGCTGGGCTCCGGAACATCGGGCGGCATTCTCGCTCCGGTTCTCATGATCGGCGGCGCTCTGGGGGCGCTGTTGACGCCGGTGCTGCCCTGGCTCTCGACGGGAGCCTGGCCGCTTGTGGGCATGACGGCCGTGCTTTCCGGCGCGATCGGTTGCCCGCTCACCGCCGCAGTGCTCAGCCTTGAGCTCACGCATAACTACGGGCTTCTGTTGCCCGTGCTGGTTGGCTCTGTGGCCGCGCATGCGTTTACGGTGCTCTTCCAGAAGCGTTCCATTTTGACCGAGCGCATCAGCCGGCGCGGTCATCATCTGAGCCGCGAGTACTCCGTCGATCCGCTAGAGACGATCTTGGTGACCGAGGTGATGCACACCCGGATGGTCGTTCTTCCCGCAACCTTGAATGCAGAGGATGCACGGAAGTGGCTGGAAGGCGGACGCGACAAGAACGACAATCACGGTCAGCATCTTTTCCCGGTTGTGGATGGAGATGCGCGGCTCACCGGCGTGATGACGCGCCGCGATCTCGCGAAGATTGCGGAGTCAGGCGTGAGTGCGAAACAGGTAGAGCAGCCTTCTGAAGCTCCGGTCGTCGCTTATCCCGGAGAGACGCTGCGCGCTGTAGCGGAACGGATGGCGACGCACCGCCTCTTCACGCTACCCGTCACCGATTCCGCGAGCGGCAAGTTGCTTGGATTGGTCAGAGCGGAAGATTTGCTCGAAGCCCGAGTGCGCGCGCATCAGCGAGAGAACAAACAGGAGCGCTTACGTATGCCGTTTGGCCGTCGGCGCGAGTCAGCGATGGAAGAGGCCGTACGCGAGACAGCTTAACTCTGCGGCGTGTTTCCACTCGGATTCGCCCATGCATAGGCCGCGCCCAGCCACGATGCTCCTGAGAGCTGGCCCGACCCGGATTCGGGAAGATGCGGCGTGAGCGCCCACAATCCGATCCATGCCAGAGCGACTAAGTTTGGAAACAGCAACGGCGCCATGGGCGGCGCGCCATTCACGAGTTTCTCGAAGAGGCCGTATCCCGGCTCGATGAGATTGGCGCGTAGATGGAACCAGAAACCGAGGATTCCGACACCCGCTTGCAGCGCCAGAACGACGCAGCAGGCATCGAGAAACCTGCGCGTGACTGGAGTTAGAAGGGGGACCAGCAAAAATCCGGTAGCGAAGGCGGAAGAGATGACGGGAATCCACTCTGTGCGGAGAAAAAATCCATTCTCTGCATGATCGGTGAGCGAGAGGACCAGGTTCCCGAAGAATCCGCCGAGCGCGAGCAGCAGCACCCAGCGCGCCCACTCGGCCGAGCGCACGTCGGTCAAGCGATTCATCAGGAGCAGAAATCCCAATCCCGTATAAGCAAGCGGTGCGGCGAAAGGCGCGGCATAAGTGAGACTTTTGAGAGTGTGATCGAGAAAGAAGCTGCTCTCGAGGTGATAAAGAACGCCGCCGAGGCCGGTGAGGATGGCGAGCCATCCGATGCCAAAACCAGTCCAGCGCAGTGGTGCGCGTTTGTGCTGCATCCAGCGCAGACCGATGCACGGGATCAGGACGACCGGAGCCGCCAGGGAAAAGTAGAACGGGATGAACTCCGCGCCTCTGCGAAAATGATTCACCGAGTGCGCAATGTAGATATCACCCGCCAGTATGGCAAGATTGGCGCAGGCAAAGACTTCTACCCAGAGCTCAAGATCGTGCGTCCAGCGCAGGCGCGGACTGCGGACGATTCGCTGCAGGGCATCGAGCGGATTATTTGTGGGCATGTTCCCTCCGCAGTTCATCCGCTTCGTGCTGCAGCTCAACGGTCTTCAGCAGAAGTTCATAGTTGCCGTGCCACTGCACAAAATCTGCGCCACCCATAAAGGCGCCGTGTTTGCTGGTGCGTCCGTCGTAGTGCCATAGATTGAAGAAGGTGAAATCGATAGGCTGCGTGAAAGGCGGACCGGTGAGCGTGCCATCTTTGTGCAGGCCGTCTACGATTGCTTTGGCGGCCACTACTTTGGTGTTGGTGTTGGCGATGACTTCTTCAGCTTGAGTATAGATGCGATCGATGAGAGCCTGCGTGTGGCACTGCGTGCAAACCTGCTTCATGTTGATCTGCGCCTGCAGATAATTCGGCCGATGGGTGCTGACCGCGTCGGCAAGATACCAGCTGAGCCGGTCGGAGGGATTGTGCGTGACTTTGAGGCCATTGATACCGCTCATGTGACAGGTGGCGCAGGTGGGCACAAACATGTCGCGCGTGGTGAGCGTGCGCGGATCCGCATCGAGATGCAACAGGTCGCGCTGCGCCGCGAACATGACGCCATGCTTTGATTCGTTGTAGATCTCCATTTGCGAGTGGTCGGGCCCCATGTGGCACTGACCGCATGTTGTGGGCAGGCGTGCAAGCGCGACCGAAGCCGTATGGCGGGAGTGGCACTCCGTGCAGGAGCCGATCGTACCATCGTCATTCGGTTTGCCGATCGAGTGGCACTGTTCGCATCCCCCGGTTACGGCCTGATGGCCTTCCGGCAGCGTCAGAGGATTCGGAACGCGCTTAGTGCCGCCGGGCTGAAACTGCTCGCTGAAAGCGACCTGCTCGGCAGAGAGACCCTGTGCGCCGTGCACGGCAGCCCAACTCGGAGCGGCATGCCGGCTGCGCAGGAACTCCTGATAGATGTTCTCGTGGCAGGAGCGGCAATTCCCTGCAGTCAGATGGGTGCTGATGACGAATCCGTGATGCTCCATTTTCTGCTGGCCGGTCCCAGGCTGATGGCAGTCGAGGCAGGTCACGCCTTTTCTGGCGTGGGCCGACATCTCGTATTCATGCACCACCGAGTATTGCAGGCGTGCGTGGCACTCCGCGCACTTGCCGGAGGCGCGCACAAAGTCGGCTGTCGGCTGTTGAACTTCGGCCCGCGGCCGCGCGCGCTGAATGAGAAAAGCGGCCAGGATGAGAGCAAACGAGACAGAGACCGCGATAAATACAGAGCGGAATTGCATCGGAATGGGCCCTTCTGGGAATTTCCGCGATCTCCGGATTCGATTCTCACCCGGAAAATACGCGCGACAACACTGTATCAGCGGAGAGAGAGAATTCATATGAACGATTCACGATTGGCTGAAATGCTGTTCAATTTGGACAGCGAATCTGCACAATCCAATTCTGAAACATAAAAGGTGCAGAGGGTCATCGCTCAGGTGTGGTAGCTGGGTGGGCTTCGCTCCTGGCCATCGGCGGCTTTTTTGCCATCCGATTCTGGCCTCATGACGGCGACAGGTAGCATGGAAAAATCGGAATCTGCCCGCGAGCGCTGTCGTTTCCTGAGCGGAGATCGCCGGGGCGATCGGAGTCGAAGGATTTGCGGTTGCTTATTCTACGAACGTTGCAGCACATCACAGTGCCCAAGCAATTCTCAGCGCGCTGCCTTTTTGCGGAGTTTGCCCATCAGAAATTCCTTCAGCGCGACGGCATTGTTGTGCTCGGTGTGCTTGGAGCTGTAAAGCAGCGTCACAGCACTCAGCCGCGCGGCTTTGAGGATGGGCTGCCACGCATCTGGATTCGCCTCCAGCTCCTTGAAGTAGCGCCGGCGAAACTCATTCCACTGATCAGGGTCGTGATGACACCAGTGGCGCAGTTCATTGCTCGGAGCGGCCTCTTTCAACCATGCTTCCATCGAGAGCGCCTCTTTCTTCACGCCGCGCGGCCACAGCCGATCCACGAGAAAACGCATGCCATCGGCTGAGTCAGTTTCATCGTAGGCTCGTTTGATCTGGATCATCACTTAATCCTCCAAACGATGTCAGCATAATTCAATCGCGCCGTGATTCGAGCGCCCGCGTGGCAACGGCCCAATCACGTCTGCATCCATGCACTTGAGATGCGCTCGATTCGGCGGAGGGCCCGCCGCTATCCTGGAGTTGTCATGGAAAACAGAATGGGAATTCAGATTGGCGCTAAACCCAACAGCGGATTCGATGACCCGATCGGCATGCTCACCGATTGCCATCGCAGGATTGAGCACTTTCTCAACATTCTCTGCCTCGTCGTCAATCGGACCGGAACAAGACGGCTGACAGAAGAAGAGGCGGCGGCCATCCAGACATCTCTTCAGTACTTCCGGGTCGGCGGTAAACGGCACAATGCCGACGAAGAAGAGTCCTTGTTCCCTCGCCTTAAAGAAGGACCCGGTCGCGGGTCACTCGACGAGTTGAACGGGTTGGAGCACGATCACCAGGTCGCCGATGGTCTGCACAACACGGTGGAAACTCTCTATCTCAAATGGATCGCAAACGGCGAGCTTGCGGAGAATGACCGCCAGCAGCTTCTCTCTGAGACCGAGCGTCTCAAGAACCTCTACGAACGCCACATTCAGATTGAAGAGAAGACGGTCTTTCCTCGCGCGGCGCAGTTGTTGAATGGCGCAACGATGCATGCCATCGGCGAAGAGTTCCGGAATCGCCGTGCCTAACTATGTGGCCTAGTTAGCTATGTTGCCTTGTTGAGTACATCCTATCGCGCAAACAAGCTCAGCGGGATCAAGTCGCCCATCGCCTTGTAGCCCCCAGGTGAGGGATGCAGGTGATCGCCGCAATCGTATGAAGGCAACAGTTGATCCGGATGCTGCGGATCGCGCACGGCCGCATCAAAGTCGATCACGGCGTCGAAGTGCCCCGGCGAGCGAATCCAATCATTGACCGCCTGCCGGTCGGCCTCGCTCAGCGGACCAGGATGATAGTAGTTCGATCCTACGTACGGCGTGATCGTCGCACCAAAGACGCGCAGCTCGTGCGCGTGAGCCCTCGCGATGATCTGCTGATAAGCCGCAATCACCTGTTGCACACGCATCGCGTGCGCCGCCGGCAGTACTTCGCCATCACGCGCCAGTCCGCCCAGGTCGTTCACGCCTTCAAAGACAATCAGCCATCGCACGCCTGTCGGAGCCAGCACATCGCGATCGAACCGCGCCAGCACGTTGGGCCCGAGGCCATCCGTGAGCAGATGATTGCCTCCGATGCCCTGGTTCGACACGCCGATATTGCGCGTTTGCGGCGAGGCCTGCAGCCGCTGCGCCAGCACATCGGTCCAGCGATCGTTTCCGTTCGTTGTAGCGCCATGTCCGTCGGTGATGGAATCGCCAAGGGCAACCACGGCAGCTGCTCCCAGCGCGGCTTGCACATCGATCTCAGAAAGCTGATACCAGTGGTCTACATGTTTCGGATCAGTATGCATGGGATCGGTCAGATTCGCAGCAGCGACCGCATCGCCATGCACGTAATAGGATGTTGCCCGCGAGCCGGGATGCCCCGTCTCTCGTGATGGCGGCGCGTCCAGATGGAAAGACACAGCGACATCCGACAACGGAGCCACAGGATACTGCAGCGGATCGGAAACCATTTCGGCTCCCGGCGGCACTGTAACCTCCTCGCTTCCGGCAAATTTGAGCGCGCGATCACTCGCCGGATCGATAGCGGATGAAGCCGACGAAAGCGGCTTGGCGACATGCACAGAAGTAAAGTGCAGCGCCTCGATTCCGAATGCGTTGGAAAGATGCACGCGCAACGTTGGGCCGCCCACCGAGAGATGAACGATCTGCCGCACCGTGGCGTCGTGCAGATCATCGGGCGGCAACGCATTCTGCGGCTCGGGAATCTGCTCTGAAGCGCCCCAGCTGACGACCCATGTCCCTGTCTCAGATGCGATTGGAGCGGGCGCTTGCGCCGGCACGCGGCTCATCATCGAGAACAGAATCGTCGGTGCGAGGAATTTCCATGAAGGTTTCATAGCAGACGGTGTATGATGTTGCCCGAAGTAAATCGCTTTTTGAAAGAACAGCCATCATATCATTCCGGGAGCGCTCGTGTGCCTATCGCCCGCAAATCGCTGTTTCTGAGTTTCTGCCTCTCAGGAGTGTTGGGAATTTTTTCTGCAGCTTTCGCGCAAACCTCTTCGCCGGCTCCCGTCGCGTTTACCTCTGACCAAGACCACCAGAACATGATGGATCAGCTCGGCATCAAGGCTCTGCGGCCAGGGCCGAGCGGCAATGAAAAGGCACCCAACCACGCCAACTACGACGAGTCGAAGGCCAATCCATTTCCCAACATTCCCGATCCGCTCACGCTGAACGATGGCCGTAAGGTGACGACCCCTGAGACGTGGTGGAATCAGCGCCGTCCCGAGCTGGTGGAGATGTTTTCGAAGTATGTGTATGGGCGCGTGCCAGATCATGTTCCGTCGGTAAAGTGGACTGTCACGGCCGTGGATCACGAGATGATCGGCTTTACTCCAGTCATCGCCAAAGACGTGATCGGCGAAGTGGACAACTCCGCGTATCCTGCGATCAGTGTGCGCATACACATGACGGTCGTGACGCCGGCGCGCGCAAATGGGCCAGTGCCGGTGCTGATGATGTTCAGCCGCGCAGGTTTTCCCAATCCGAATGAGCCGCGCGCCGACGATCTGGATCGCGTGAACAAGGCATGGAAGGATTTGCTGATTCAGCGCGACCCGTCGCTGAAAGAGGTGTTCGATCAGCATCCGGCCTGGCAGCTCGTGAAGGCCACGCCCTTCCAGCCTCCGCAGTTGAACGCGGATGGTGATCCACCGAACACCTGGCAACTCGTTGCTGCCGGCTGGGGATTCGTTCTCTTCGATCCTGCGAGCGTGCAGGCCGACGATGGCGCGGGAATCACGCGTGGCATCATCGGCCTGGTGAACAAGGGGCAGCCACGCAAGCCTGAAGATTGGGGCGCGCTGCGAGCCTGGGCCTGGGGTGCGGGCCGCGGCCTCGATTATCTCGCCACCGATCCGGCCATTGATGCAAAGCATGTCGGCATTGAAGGCGTCTCGCGCTACGGCAAAGCTGCCCTGGTCACGATGGCCTTCGATCCGCGCTTCGCCATGGTTCTGGTCGGCTCTTCCGGCAAAGGCGGAGCCACGCTGCTGCGCCGCAACTACGGCGAGGCTGTGGAGAGCCTCACCGGCGGGGAATACTACTGGATGGCCGGCAATTTCATGAAGTATGGCGCATCCGGAGCTACCTTTGTCAGCATGAATCCGGGCGACATTCCTGTCGACTCCAACGAGCTCATCGCGCTTTGTGCGCCGCGCCTCACGTTTATCAGCTACGGTATTCCGGAAAAAGGCGATGCGCATTGGCTCGATCATGAGGGCAGCTTCATGGCGACTGTCGACGCGAACCGCGTCTTCACTCTGCTCGGCGCGAAAGGACTCGACGCCGAAGGACTAGGCATTGGCGGCGACTATCGCACCGCCAAGATGCCGCCGATGAATCAGGGATTACTGGATGGCCAGCTTGCCTGGCGCCAACATGATGGCGGCCACACTGACGCGCCCAATATGAAGTACTTCATCCAGTGGGTCGACAAGTGGATCGGCTATGCACCCGCGCAGTAGTTAGTCCGGCTCTAGTCGAGTTGCGATGGTCGCGTGCAATGCCGTTGCCGATCGTGACTCGGCATTCGCAAGGATCGCTAGACCTCTGACCGTATGAAAGCGTACTTCTTGAGTCTGTGGTATCCCAGGTTAGGCGCAAAAACAAAGACGCGCCGAACCTGGGGCACCCACTAATTGAGGGCGGAGAACTAGTATCCAATGTTCTTCACTGCTTGCGCGCCAAGCCGCGCTTTGAGTTGCGCGAGATATAAACTCTCCGGCTGCACCGGCTTTCCTGCCGATTCTATGATGGCTGGCTCGAGCGGTGAGCGCGGCGGACCGCCATCGAAGATGGGGAACGGCGGATTGACCTCATCTCCGCGATTGCCGATCGACCAGATCATCGAGCCGGGCGGCGTGTTCATGGCCAACGATTGCGCGGACGAGTTCCAGACCACCGCCCAGCCGATAGCCCAGCCGTGTCCCGACCCCATCTCGCCGCGGTTCATCAAGTCAATGCCGCCGCCCGGCACCTCGCAATTATCGATGAGCAAACCGGTAGACCAGCGCTGGTGCGGCTCGATGTGTCCGTTGCCAAGAAAGCGGCAGTGCAGCGCGACAACCGGCCCCTGCTCGCGCTCCTGGGTGACGATGTAGAAGGTGCTGTCGCCGGTAGCCGTGCAGCGGTCGAAGAGAATCTGCGAACCGTTGCAGGCAAAGTCGGCCGGCTTGGCCGAGCTGGTGATGGGCACGTGCTGCTCGATATCGCATTTGAGAAAGGTGATCCGCTCGCTGCCCGAGTTGATGCGGATGCCGTTGGTTGTCTCCTCGAAGGCGACCCGCCGCAGCCAGCTATCGGCTACATCCTGCATCACCATACCGCTAAACTCAGGCTGGCCCAGCGCGATGCTCTGCTTGGGAGCAGCAAAGCGCAGGTCTTCGACGCCGACCTGCGTGAGTTGTCCATTGATTTCGATCTTGTGTACCACGGCGCGTGCGCCATCGAAGAAGTGCTGATCGTACGAGTCCATGAGCGGCACTTCCAGTGTGATGGTATTGCCCGAGATGGCTGCAATGCGGCGCCGCACGTCGAGTTGACTCGCTGCAATCCAGTGCTCAGGCTTGCCGTTGCGGCGCAGATCGTCCATGCCCATGAAGTGAACCCATGCGGAAGTGACCGGCTTCGAGATCAGCACCATGTCGCCGGGATGGAACTGCGCAGCGTCAGCGACGTGAATCACCGACGCGCCTGCGGGAACGTAGGCGTCGGGGATCGTTGTCTCGACGCCGAGGTCTTTCTCTTCCAACTTTCCTGAAATGCGCATCGCAAGATGCGGCGCGCCGGTCATTTCGATCGTTGTGGCGGAGGTGGCGCCGTTGTCGGCGGACTTCGCCCCACGCAGCACAACACCTGAGGCAGAGATCGTAAGTGTCTGCCCGCAGTGAAACATGCCCGGCGCAAGCTCGACAGCGCCGCGGAATTTGCCCACCAGCGGTAGTGCTGAGACCTCGTCAATGGCCTTCTGGATGGCAGCGCAATCATCCGCCCCAGACGGCTTCACCGTCTCTTTTGTGGACACATCCGGCAACGCAATGCCCCCGCCTTCATAACCCGCCTGGGAAAAGTCAGGAATGCGGTCGCCTTTGGGCGTGGTTTCGTACACAAGCCTTCCGCCAGGCCCGGAATGGACCCAGTGGCTTTGTGCAGAAAGCAAGTTTGAACTTAAAACAAAAAAGAGGCCGAGGACTGAGAAGAGACAAATGGGTGTAGATTTCATGGTTTTGGGCCAACAAGGATCCGTCCAACACTGTACAATATCCTTCAGACTCATTCAATATCGGTCATTACCTTTCTTTTACCCCAGATTGCCGCATCCTAGAATGGGAGAACAAAAAATGCCCTCGTTGACGGGAACCATGGAATCGAATCCCACGTTGTTTTTCACGCCGGAAGCCGAAGCCATCAAGAAAGAGATCTGCGAAGCAGGCAAGAAGCTGTGGCTGCGCCAATATGTGGACGGCAACGGCGGCAATATCTCGTACCGCATCGGCCCGAATGAGGTGATCTGTACACCTACGCTGATCAGCAAGTACGACATCACGCCCGACGACCTGTGCATGGTGGACCTTGACGGGAACCAGATCGCCGGCACGCAGAGACGCACCAGCGAGATCTTTCTGCACCTGGAGATCTACAAGGCTGCGCCCGAGGTGAAGGCCGCCGTGCACTGCCATCCGCCGCATGCGACAGCGCATGCCATCGTGCACCGCGCACCAGAGTATCTCACCATTCCCGAGTTTGAAGTCTTCGTCGGCAAAGTGCCGGTGCTGCCGTACGCGACGCCGGGAACCGAAGAGTTCGCCAAGACCGTCGCTCCGTACGCAAAGAAGCACAATACAGCGCTGCTGGCCAATCACGGTGTCATCTGCTGGGCCGACACCGTGACGCACGCCGAGTGGTACGCCGAGGTGCTCGAGACCTACTGCTGGACACTGCTGATTGCTTCGCAACTCGGCGGCCCGATGCACTACTTTACGCCGGAACAGGAAATAGGGCTCATGGACATCCGGAGGCGTTACAGCATTCCCGATCACCGCCTCGATGCTGCGGGCAATCAGGACTGCGACTGCGCTGGCGGGGATTTGACCGCGGCTGTGCGCGAAAACCAGAAAGTCGAGCTGACCGATGCGCAATTCGAGAAACTGGTGAAGTCGGTTTCAGAATCTGTGCTCAAGGCGATGCGCAGCAAGTAGCGATGAAAGCGGCGGAACGGCAACTGAGAATCCGGCAGATGCTCGAGTCGCGAGACTTCCTGGCGTTGGAAACGCTCTGTGACGAATTCGACGCATCCGAGTCGAGCGTGCGCCGCGATCTCGATCTCTTGGAGCAAACAGGCGCACTCAAACGCGTCTACGGCGGAGCGGTCTCTGTACAGGTGCAGCCCGGCCGCGCCTTCGACTACGCCGTCGAAAGCGCGCGGCTCAGCGGCGAAAAAGACCGCATCGCGCGGCTCACAGCAACGCTGATCGAAGATGGCCAGACGGTGATCCTCGATGGCGGATCGACAGTGGCCGCTGTTGCGCGCGAACTCTCGTCCAAGTCGCTGCATATCGTCACGAATTCATTGCCGATCGCGGAAAGCCTCGAATCGCTGCGCAATATCGAGCTGACGCTGACAGGCGGCTATCTCGATCCGCGACTGCGGGTGATGCTGGGCCCTTTTTGCGAGCAGATGCTGAGCGCCATCCACGCCGACGTGCTGATCATGGGCGTCGCCAGCATCACCGAAGCAGGATTCAGCAACAACAATACGCTAGTGGTGGGCTCGGAGCAGAAGATGATCGCCAACTCCGGCAAGATCATCATCGTTGCCGATCACACCAAGTTTGGACGTGGTGGAGTGATTCCCGTGGCGCCGCTCAGCGCTGCGCATACGGTGGTCACCGATGCGGATGTTGCGCCGGCGCATGCGGCCATGCTGCGCGGTCACGGCATCGAGGTACTCCTGGCGTAGTCTAAGAACTGCGGAGGGGATCGATGCAGATCGGCGCGCAAGACGTTCTCATCGTGGTGGATGTTCAGAACGACTTCTGCCCCGGCGGCGCATTGGCGGTGCCCGAAGGCGATCAGGTGGTCGCGCTGATTCATCGCATCGCTCCGCGCTTCAAGCACATTGTGCTCACGCAAGACTGGCATTCGCCGCATCACACCTCCTTTGCCGCGGCGCATCCCGGCAGGCAGCCCTTCGAGACAATTGAACTGGCTTATGGCTCCCAGACTCTCTGGCCTCCGCACTGCGTGCAGGGCACCAGGGGTGCGGAGTTTCATCCGGAGCTCAGTCTGCCGCAAGCCGAGTTGATCTTGCGCAAGGGCTTCCGGCCGCAGATCGATTCCTACTCGGCGTTTTTTGAGAATGACCGCATCACAGCAACAGGCCTCGCCGGCTACCTGCGCGAGCGTGGCCTGATGCGCGTCTTTCTCGCCGGACTGGCTTATGACTTCTGCGTCGGTTACTCGGCGATCGATGCGCGGCGCCTGGGCTTCGCGGCCATTGTGCTGCGCGACGCCTGCCGCGCGATTGATCTGAACGGCTCAGTAAAGACGATCGAGGCGGAATTCGCGCAATCTGGGGTCTGGATGATCGACAGCGCGCAACTGGCCGGCTGATGCTGTTCCGCTAGAATCGCTAGAGGCCCCCGGGTCCTCATCTCCGCGCCCATGTCCCGTAATTTCTACATCCTCGCCGGCACGCTCACGCTTTTCGCGCTGATCTCGGCGGGCATGACGATGATCCCGTCGAGCTTTCAGCCCGGGCTGCCCGCCAACGGCTCGCTGTGGCGGACGGTCGCGCTGATTCTGCTGCTGGCGGGCCTGGTCGCCGGACTGGTCGGCATGATGACGCATCTCTTTGAGCAGGTAGATCGCCGCAGTGAAGAAGCGCGCCAGGCTGCTCGGCAAAGGCGCCGTAAAGACCTCGACTCGTGAATCCACGATTGCGCCAACCTCCATCCCGTTAAAATGAGAAGAGCGGGACGCTTTCCCGTCCAGGATTGAGCAATACCCATGTACGAGGTCACCGTAGAGGCCGACTTCTCCTCCGGCCACTATCTCCGCAACTATCGCGGCAAGTGCGAAAATCCGCACGGCCATAACTATAAGGTCCGCGTGACCCTGGCCGGAGCTGCGCTGGATGAGGCCGGCCTTCTGCTGGATTTCAAGCTGCTCAAGCAGGTGATGCGCCCGGTGATCGAGCGCGTCGATCATCAGATGCTGAATGATCTCGAACCATTTACTGAGTTGAATCCGTCGGCGGAGAATATCGCCAAATACTTCTACGATCAGACCAATCAGCAGCTCGCCGGCATGACGGCTGGGCGCGTCCGCGTGAAGGACTGCACCATCTGGGAGACGGATACAACGACGGCGACCTACTACGAGTAGAAGAGCAGACCGGGCACGCACCGCGCCACCACCGACCACGCCTATGGCTCAACATACCGCCCTCGCCCGTTCTCATGATTTCTGCGAGCGGTTCGGTATGCGTATGCCCGTTCTGCTGGCGCCGATGGCGGGTGCATGCCCTCCATCGCTCTCTATTGCCGTGATGAACGCAGGCGGCCTCGGCGCATGCGGTGCGCTGCTGATGCAGCCGCCGGCCATTCTGGAGTGGGCTGCAGAGGTACGCAGCAGCGGCCCTTTCCAGATGAATCTCTGGATTCCTGATCCATCCCCACAACGCGACCCGGCGCACGAAGCGGAGGTCCGCAAATTTCTGGCCGGATGGGGACCCGAAGTGCCGAGCGATGCGGGCGACGCCACACCGCCGGATTTCGATGCGCAGTGCGAGGCTCTGCTCCAAGCCGCGCCACCCATTGTTTCATCGGTCATGGGTCTTTATCCGCCGGAATTCGTGGCGAAACTCAAGACCCACAAAATTGCGTGGTTTGCTAACATCTCCACCGTCGCGGAGGCACGCGCTGCCGAAGCTGCGGGCGCCGACGTAATTGTCGCCCAGGGCATGGAAGCAGGTGGTCATCGCGGATGCTTTGACGCGGCTCGCGCCGAGCGCGAGATGGTTGGCTTGTTCGCTCTGGTGCCGGCGGTTGTCGACGCGGTGCGGATTCCGGTAGTCGCCACTGGCGGAATCGCTGACGGCCGCGGTACCGCAGCGGCTTTGCTGCTGGGGGCAAGCGCGGTCCAGGTCGGGACGGGGTTTCTGCGCAGCCCTGAGGCCAAAACGCATCCGGCGTGGGCCGCGGCACTCGCCGAAACGCCACCTGAGGGCACGATCGTAAGCCGCGTATTCAGCGGGCGGGCAGGCCGCAGCATCGCGACTGACTATGTACGGGCTGCCACCGCTTCCGAAGCACCGGCCCCTGCGCCGTATCCGGTGCAACGTGGTTTGACTGCCGCCATGCGCGCACTCGGCGGCAAAGAGAGCGACGTTCACCGGATGCAGGCTTGGGCAGGACAATCAGCGGCGATGGCGCAGGCTGAACCGGCGGGCGAAATTGTGCGGCGCATCTGGCAGGAGACCGAGGCACTTCTCGCCTGAGATATTCACGCGCAAAGATGCGGCTGCGTTCCCGCTCAGTCCATCTATTTCGTGCGCGCGGTATTGGCTTTTCTGTGTTTCCAAGATTCCGGTAATTCATCGCCCGCAATTGGTGGATTTGCAGTTCCTGCTTTACGCAAAATCTCTAGAGCGCGCCGCACGTTTCCTCGTTTTGCTCTATCCGCAATGTAAGTTGCCGTATCGTGCGATGCAATCATCTGCGCGACTGCAGTGTTGATCAGCTGGTTGAGTGCAACTCCTTCGGATTTTGCAATTTTACGAGCCTTGTCCATCAGTGACGGTTGAAGACGGAGAGCGAAATTGCTTTGCCTCATACGATTTTGATCCTTTCAAGGATCTCTCGCGGGGAGAGGACCGATATACCGTGTCGCGTTGTTGCGGGAACAAAGTCAGATTTGTTAAACGTGACGATTGCCTCCGCGTGACCATTTATCGCAGCTCCCAAGACCATTTCATCGTCCGGATCGTTGAGCAGCGGTCGTCATTGCTGATGGATCGGCACCAATTTAGCAATTCCACAGAGTGCATCGAGAAGTTCTTTGATGTCCTCAACCATGAGCCTGGAAGCAAGCAAATGCTCTGGCCTTGTCAGAACCGCTTCATACTCTATGACAAGGGCATTTGAGATCAGGATTTCCACTGACCTGTTGAGAGCAAGTTCCAGCAGCAGCCTTGAAGCACCAGAAGAACTCCGAATTCCGGCAATGAGGACCGATGTATCGAGCACGACCCGCACGATCAGATGATATCACATGCAATATCATCTCGATTGAGAGAAGATCGAAAATCAGTCCATCTGGCTGGATTTCGACTTGAGATACTTGTCGAAGGGAATCTCGAAGAAGAAAAGCTCGTTGCCGTCGGCATCGCGCAATTCGCGAAGGTAAAGCTTGGCGCCGCGCAGGGGATGGCGGAGGTCCGAGACGTTATAGAAGAGAAAGCCGGCCCGCGTAGTATGTGGCTCCACGACGAGAGCCTGGTACTCGAAGGTATCGAAGTCCTGCTCGATCTCCTGATTGCTGGCCTTCGGCTTGGTATGGATTGATGGGATTGGCCCCGGCATGGGAATCTTGCTTCCCTGGCGCTCCTTGCGCGTCATCAGCCGCTCCACATCTTCGGGTTCGGCTGCCTGGATGCGTTCGCCGTCTGCCGTCTCAAAGAGAATGCGTGCATCCTTGAGTGAAATGGGACGCTCGCCCTGATTAGTAATGATCAGCCGCACGGGGATGACGCCGTGGCTCAGGTAATCGACGCGAAAGATCGACTCCTTCTCCTTGGTGTCGTACGGCTCCGCGGCAATCGCCACCTGCTCCTTGTCGTGCACCTCGACGGCCGCAAATGAGGTGGCAGGCTGCACGGGCGGCGGCGTATGGTCGGCGGCCATCGCCGGCAGAGCCAGCCAAAGCAAAATCGACGGAAAGAACCGCGAAGCTCTCATCGTGCTCGACTGTATCATCTTAGAGTTAGACACCCGGAGAATAAATTGGGTCACAGATGACTCTCATTTTCTATAACCTGGCCCTGCTCGCCGCCCTGGTGGCCAGTGCACCATGGTGGCTCTGGCGGATGATGACCACCCATAAATACCGGGAGGGTCTCAAGGAACGGCTGGGTGAGATTCCCGCGGTGCTGGCCAAGATGCGCGCCCACAGCGACGAGCCGGTGATCTGGCTCCACGCCGTGTCTGTGGGCGAAGTGCTGGCGGTGAGCCGGCTGGTGAGCGAGCTGGACTGGGCCTTTGCCGGGTACCGGCTGCTGGTTTCCACCACCACGTATACCGGCCAGGCGCTGGCACGGGAACGATTCGGCGTGAACCGCGTGTTCTATTGTCCGCTGGACCTGCCCTGGGCCGTGCACGCCTATCTACGTGTGCTTCGGCCGCGCATGCTGATTCTGGCGGAGACAGAGTTCTGGCCGAATCTGCTCAGCGGCTGTTTTCGCCGACGCATTCCCGTGGCCGTGGTGAACGCGCGTATCTCCGATCGTTCGTGGCCCCGCTACCAGATGCTGAAGCGTTTGTGGAAGCCATTGCTGGGGCGATTGAGCGCCGTGCTGGCCCAGAGCGAAACAGACGCGCAGCGGCTGCTTGAACTGGGCTGCGCACCGGAGCGGGTCTCGGTAGCCGGCAACCTGAAGTTCGACGTGCGGGTTGTCGAAGAGACAGACGTCACGAAGTTGCTCAAACTGCTTGCAGCCGACCGGCCCCTGCTCGTTGCCGGCAGCACCATCGAAGGCGAAGAGGCAGTGCTGCTCGAAATCTGGCCGCAGTTGCGGGCGGCTGATCCGCGGTTGGCCATGGTGCTGGCTCCGCGGCATCCTGAGCGATTCAGTGCGGTCGCCGCGCTTCTGAATCGCTCGGGAGTTCCATGGGTTCGACGCTCTGACTGGCCCATCAAACCTGTGTATGCGCTCGAACCGCTGAAGGATGGCGAGATCGTCCTGCTCGATAGCATCGGCGAATTGGCGTCTGTGTACTCGATGGCGACAGTCGCCTTCGTCGGCGGCAGCCTGGCGCCCGCTGGTGGACACAATCCGCTGGAACCGGCGCAATTTGGCGTGCCGATCGTGATGGGGCCGCACTACGCCAACTTCCGCGCCGTCACCGAAGATCTGCGCGCGCACGACGCCATTCGCATTGCGCCCAGAGACCAGCTTGCCACCACCTTGATTCATCTAATTCAAAATCGCAATGAAGCGGGCGGCGTCGGTCTACGCGCCAAAGAGGTCTTTAACCGCCAGGCCGGCGCCACAGAACGTTGCCTCACGGCCCTGCGTGCGCTGGTTGAGACGCGGACGCGCTGATGTCTCCGACGCATCCATGGCTCACGCCGCTCGTGCCGCTTTACCGGCTTGGACTGCTCGCTCGTGAAGCCATGTCGCGGACAGGATTGGAGCCGGTCCGCCGATTGCAGGGGCCGGTGGTGAGCCTCGGCAATCTCTCCACCGGCGGCACGGGCAAAACACCGCTCACGATCGCTCTGGCGCGGGCGCTCACGCGGCGCGGAGTTCATGTCGACGTGCTCTCACGCGGCTACGGACGGCGCTCCACACTTCCACTTCGGGTCGATCCGGGCGGCACGGCAGAAGAATTCGGGGACGAGCCCATCCTGATCGCGCGAGAAGCAGGCGTGCCGGTATACGTCGCGGCGCAGCGTTATCAGGCAGGGTTGTTAGCCGAGCGTGACGTGCCCGCATCTTCTGGTGTGCATCTGCTCGATGACGGCTTTCAGCATCGCCAGCTTCATCGCGACGCCAACATTCTGCTGCTGAACGCGAACGATCTCCAGGACAAACTGCTTCCAGCCGGCAATCTGCGGGAGCCGCTCTCGGCCATGCGCCGCGCGGATATTCTCGCGATTCCTGCGAAGGAAGCGTCGAACCTGGAGCCAGCCTTACGCCAACAAGGATGGCAGGGCCCGATCTGGCGTGTGCGACGGACGATGAACGTGCCGCAGATCGACGGCCCAGCTGTGGCCTTCTGCGGTATTGCAAAGCCAGAGCAGTTTTTTGAAGGACTGAGCGGCGCCGGCTTGCAGCTTGCCAGCTGCATCGTATTTCCCGATCATCATCACTATACCGATCGCGATCTTGACCGGCTAGTCACTGCGGCGCGCACCGCGAGCGCAGCCGCCTTCGTGACAACCGAGAAGGATCAGGCGCGGCTGGAAGCGCTCAGCGCAAGACTCGCCGAATGCTGCCCGGTTCGCACAGCGCGGTTGGAGATTGCAATCGAAGAAGAAGATGCCGCAATCGATTCGCTGATGAGCAGGCTTTCCGCAGCGGGGTGATGCCCTACACCTTCAGGAAAATCTTCTTCCGGTACAGGAACCACACCGGAAGAAAACAGATAGCCGTAAACGAAACTGAATAGGCAAAAGCGGCCCACCCCGGATCGGGGATCCATGCGGCGAGATGCGTGCGCATGGTCCACAGCGGATTCGACAGCCGTCCATCCTGCTGGAAACGGATGAAATCCTGCAACCCGGGGAGCAGCTCGCTCACCAAATAGGCCGCAATGGCATTCGATCCGAAGATCAGCCATGGCCACGCCAATCCGCGGCTCCATCCCTTCTGCGCACCGCCGCGCACCTCGACAGCCCAATAGATCACCGCAAACAGAAGCAGCGACCATCCACAGGTGACCAGCACAAAGGAACTGGTCCACATCTTCTTGTTGAGCGGGAACCAGATGGACCACGTATATCCGCTCGCAAGGCAGAGGAGCGCGACCGCCGCCATTCCGGCTGCCTTCTCCTTCAGCGTCTTCTGCCCGCGCAGCCACAACCCGGCAAGTAAACCGATCAACGTATTGCCCACCGCCGGCAGATCACTGAGCAGGCCCTCAGGGTCGCGTGCATCGTGCAGCGGATAATCTTCGTAGAGATGGCCGGGCATCAGTTGGCGATCGAGCCAGGCCACGATGTTCTGGTTCTTATCGAGAAAGGGAACATCGCGTACAGGCATGCCGGCCCCAGGCACAGGAACCCAGCGCACCAGCACCCAGTAACCGAGCAGCGCGAAGACCAGCAAAGCAATCTTGGTCGAAACACGACGGTCCCAGAGATAAAACAGTTCCACGATGAGGTAGCAGACGGCGATGCGCTGCAAGACGCCGTAGAACCGCATGTGAGCGAGATGAAAGTACGGAAAGCTGTTGACCACAATCCCGAAGATCACGAGAATCGCGGCGCGCCGCACCGTATGCAGGGCAAGCTGCTTGCGCGATTCGCCGCGAGCCAGCCGCGCCTCCGTCGAAAATACGATCGAGACTCCGACGACAAAAAGAAAGGTGGGAAATACGAGATCGGTGGCCGTAAAGCCGTTCCATGCGGCGTGATGCATCTCGGCCCATGCGTGAGCCCCACCATTGTTGTTCACCATGATCATGAAGGCGATGGTGAGGCCCCGCAGAATGTCGAGGGAAAGCAGTCGCTTTTTTGAAGTCGGCGCCGTGCCGGACGCGGCAGTCACGCCGGGAGCAGAGGTGAGCACGGAATTGGCCATCAGGTCCTCCGGTGCGCGAGTTCGAACGATCCCTTCTACGGTACGCGCAGTAGGCCGAATTCGCCAAGGGTCTTTAGACCTAGAACTGTTCTTACCACCTCAGCGCTGGTAAACTCGCCCTTCAGGTATTTCTACAAAACCGTCGTCAAACCCTCTGGAGGCAACCTGTGCCAGACTTTCAACCTTTTGTTCCGCCTAACGAGGCCCGCCCCGAGCTCACCGTACGCGCCCTGCTGCTCGGCTGCTTCTTTGGCCTCGTCTTCGGAGCCGTCACTGTCTACGTGGGCCTGCGCGCCGGCCTCACCGTGGCGGCCTCGATTCCTATCGCGGTGCTCTCCATCAGCATTCTCCGCGCCTTTGGCCGCGCCTCGATCCTTGAAAACAACATTGTGCAGACCACCGGCAACGCGGGCCAGTCGATCGCATCGGGCGTCATCTTTACGTTGCCGGCGCTGGTGTTTCTCGGCTTCGATCTTGAATACTCGCGTATCTTCATGCTCGCGCTGATCGGTGGCTGGCTCGGCGTGCTGTTCATGATTCCGCTGCGCCGCCAGCTCATCGTCGAAGAGCACGGCAACCTGCCCTATCCCGAGGGAACCGCGTGCGCCGATGTGCTGATGGCCGGCGAACGCGGAGGATCGCTGGCCAGCCGCGTCTTTCTCGGTCTCGGCCTGGGCGGCCTTTACACGCTCTTCCAGAATGAGAATCTCTTCAAGGCCTGGCCGGGCACGCCCGAATACCAACCGGACTGGGGCCCGCAGCATATCCTCAAAGGCGCATCCATCAAGGCCGACGCGACGCCGGAGTATCTCGGCGTGGGCTACATTATCGGCCCGCGCGTGGCGGGCATCATCTTCTCCGGCGGGGCCTTCTCGTGGTTCGTGCTTATGCCGCTCATGTATTTCTTCGGCAAGGAAATCGCACATCCGATCTATCCCGGCACGGTTCCGATTGCGCAGATGGGGCCAAGCCAGCTCTGGTCCACCTATATTCGCCCCATGGGAGCAGGCGCGGTGGCCGCAGCCGGTTTAATTACGCTGCTCAAGACAGTGCCTACGATCGTCAACGCGCTCACGGCCGGCTTTCGCACGATGCAGCCGGGCGCCAGCGGCGCGAAAAAGCCGATCCGCACCGAAGATGATCTCTCGATGCGCATAGTCGTGCTCGGTTCGCTTCTCGTGGTCGCGCTCATGTTCGTCTTTCTTGAATTCAAGCCCGTGCCCGGCGCGTTCGTCGGATGGGGCGCGAACCTTGCTGCGTCGCTCTTGGTGGTGGTCTTCGGATTTCTGTTTGTCACCGTAAGCTCGCGCATCGTAGGCCTGGTCGGCAGCTCGGCCAGCCCGGTGTCGGGCATGACGATCGCCACACTCATGGCCACGGCTGCCATCTTCCTCGTCCAGGGCTGGACCGCGCCTGCCTTCGGCGCATTGGCTATCACAATCGGCGGCGTAGTCTGCATCGCTGCCTCGAACTCCGGCGATACCTCGCAAGATTTGAAGACCGGCTACCTGATCGGTTCGACGCCCTGGAAGCAGCAGGTCGCGCTCATGATCGGCGTCGTGGTATCTACGGTCGTCATCGGCTTCACGCTGAACCTGATGAATACCGGGCTCCAGGTCTTTCGCGCCGCGCCGCAGCCGTGGAATCTGTCTGCGCCGCATCCGGGCGTCGCAATCCAGCGTGATGTGAAGCACCTGCCTGAACAGTTCCAGGTAGAGGCCGCAAGCAAGATCACCACGACGCATCACAAAAGCGAGTACATTGTGTTGAACGCGCTGGGCTCGCCGGAGCTGGCCGACGGCAAGTATCTGTATTCGCCCGCCACCGGGCGCATCGAGGTGCAGTGGATTCAGGGCATCGGCAGTGAAAAGGCCGCAGCCCCGCAAGCGCGCCTGATGGCCACCGTCATCAACGGCATTCTCACGCGTAAGCTGGCCTGGGGACTGGTGATGATTGGCGTCTTTCTGGTCATCTCCGTCGAGCTGCTCGGCATTCGATCACTGCCCTTTGCGGTGGGCGCGTATCTTTCCGTCGGCACTACGCTCGCCATCTTCTGCGGAGGTCTGGTGCGCTGGTTTGTCGACCAGGCAGCAAAAAAGGCCGGCGAAAACACCGCCGACATGGACACGGAGATCTCATCGGGCTCGCTCTATGCTTCCGGACTCATCGCTGCGGGCGGCGTGATGGGCCTGCTGGGCGTAGCTCTCAAAGCTTACGAGAATCTCGCCGACAAGGGCGACATCCTCAACTTTCCGCACACATTTCTTGACAACAACTACGTATCGATCCTGGCCTTCGCCGCCCTGGCGTATTCGCTGTATTACTTCGCGCGCAAGCCGCTGAAGAAGTAGTTCTAATTAATAGAAATAGGGGTCACTTAATAAACCAGGATGGTCAAGCCATGCGTTTGCATGATCTAAATGAACCTTGCAAGCTTTGGCGATGAATTGAAGAAAGAATCCGATCGTGGCCTACGCCACCACTTGCAGCTTCACCCCTTCATACTCCTGCAAAACCGCAATGATGTTGAACAGATTTGCCGCCGTCGGATTGCCTTTTGGTCCGAACATCTGGTGCAGGCTCTTCACGTGAATGCCGGTGCGTTCAGCTAGTTCAGGAAAGCCGATGGTCGCATTGATAAAGTCACGCAAAATCTCACGACCCAGCGCGGTTTCCCCAGCGAGAAGCGCATCAATGGAGTCGCGCAACAATCCGCGACGAAACTTCGCGTCCTTCTGCACCCGCGCTTGAACCGTCTCGCGAAAATCTCGTGTCAACGCCATGCTTCACTCCTTTTCTGTTGCTTGTAGTCCTGCCAATATTGCTTCGCCGATGCGATGTCAGCTTGTTGCCGCTGCTTGGCGCCGCCGCAGAGCAAGATGACGATCTGCTCGCCGTCTTTCCCGAAGTAGATCCGATAGCCGGGACCGAAGTCGACGCGGCATTCAAAGACGCCAGCTCCGACGCCTTTCACATTGGAGAAATTGCCGAGTCCGACACGGTAGAGAGCGGTCGTTATCTTTCGAGCAGCCTCAGAGTTGAGCCCGTCAAACCAGTCGCCGAATCGATTACGTCCATCTGGCCCGAGGTATTGCCGGATCTCGATCATCCGATCAATAGTAACATATATATTCCCATCTAGAAATCGGCGTGGCGAACCTTCTGATCCCTAGCTCAAAAATTCTTACGGCTTGGCTCCCGGCGGCACCAGCAGCGTGAGCGCGTCGGGAATGGTCTCCATTTTGGCGGGCAGGTGGCCGAGGACTTCTCCGTCTGCCTCCACATACAACACGTCGCGGGAGCCATTGCAGGTGCGGCATTCGACGGTCGCCGTCTCCACCAGCTCAATCTCGCGGGCAAAGGTGTGCCGGCCGGCAAGCACGGCGAGCAGAAAGCGCAGATAGCGATAGCGGCTGCGCGTGCCAAAGGCCAGCAGCCGCAGATTGCGGCCCCGCAGCGTGGCGCCTGGCGCAAGTTCGCGCAGCGCACCGCCGAACGAGCGTACGCGCACCGCCAGCAGCTGCGAGACGTGCGCCACACGATCCGCCCCATGGCCGTTGGAAGAAAAAGCAGCTTCAAAGAGCGGGAACGGATCAGTAGCCCAGATCCGAAACGCCTCGATGAGATAGAGCACGTAGCCGAACCGGCGCTTGAGCACCGGGTCGAGCCGCGCCATCAGCAGCGCATCGGCGCCCACGCCAGCCGCCACCAGAAAATAGCGGTTGTCCGGCGTGGCCGAACCGTTCTGGAAGTGAATGCGCCCCACCGGGATCCGCACCCGGTCTGCCTCCAGCAGCTTGCGCGTCGCATTGGCGGGCGAAGCGATCAGGCCCAGGTCGGCGGCCAGTGCATTGGCCGTTCCCAGCGGAATCACGCCCAGCGCCACATCGGTGCCGACGAGGCTCTGCAGCACTTCATGCACAGTGCCATCGCCACCGCAGGCCAGAATGGCGTCGCACCCCTCGTGGACAGCCTGCTGCGCGTGAGCCGTAGCGCTTCCGGGCGTATCCGTGATGTACGCTTGCGCCTCAACCCCGGCTGCATGCAGCACATCCAGCGCCTGCTCCACTGCGGCTTTACGCCGTGCGGAGTACTGGCCGGAAGCCGGGTTGTAGATAAGCGCAACGCGACGCATCGCGAGTTTCACCTCGTGAGCTTTGCCCTTGGAAAATGCTGTCCTTGGGGCCTGTTTTCTATCTTCGCAGGTCGGCCGGTACAAATCGAGTCCCTGACCGAACCCTGACCGACTGACCCTGCCCAACTCCACTCCCTGGTCAACTACAAAGCCGCAAATGAAATGGATGCGGCACAGCCTCGGAATGGCGCTTGGCCGGCAATAAAGGCGCCCACACAGCATCGCGCGCCGATTCTGAGTGCAAGGGGTTTTCCGGAAGTTCTGAAGAAGAGGTGCTCGTTCCGCCTGCGGGCGCAAGCGGAGAGGGCCGGGAATCGCTTGAAGCCTTACCGCAGAAAATGCCAGAGAGCCACAAAGCTGAGCGTAGCGACCGTCTCAATGGCCATTGCCCAACAGAAACCGCGCAGACATCCGAGTGTAACGGGCGGAGCCGACGGGCGGCTGAGCGCCCTCGCTCTTTCCCCATGCATTGCAACCGGAATCGTTATGCAACGAGGCGCGTGCAGCGGGAACGGGAAGGGTTCCAGCCGCGAGCTTTCCAGTATCCGACCTGACATAGCCAATCCCTTTCCTCCGTGAGGCTCACCGGCAAAGCGCGGAGTGCAGAAACCTCAGGCCCACAACGAAATTCCGCAGCGATCGCGATCTTCCGACGAAATCTATTCTGCGGCGTGTGTTCTCCATTGAAAGTGATACAAATCACTTCTCCAAGGCAGGCGCATCCAGGCTCCCGGTTGATTGGGAAAGGGGGACATGTTCATCCCGTCTGCCAAGGCCGCCTTCGTTCTGGCGGCTCCTGGAAAAGGCTGCGGGATTTGTTAGCTCTCCATTATGCACATCAAAGAATGTTTCGGCCAGATGAATATCGGTGGAAAATAGAGTACTTATTTCGATTCCTGGTGTCCGGTCCGAGCCGATCGCCGACCGTGAGGTCCCTCCATGCGACGACCTGGCTGGCTGACGCACTGCGCCGGAGCTTGGATCGGCTAGTCCGGGAAGCGATCCTGCAGTTGACACGGTGAAAAAGGCAGTGATATCACGGTACGGTCTGATTTAGTTCGATCTTTCTACAATCAGCTAACTCGATTCGGAATTCCTCAGGAGCGGTCTGTGTTCACTCGAAGAGAATTTTTGTTCAGCGCGGCCACGGTGCCGTTTCTTTCTCTGCCTCGATTCATAGCTGCCGCCGACCGGGCCACGCTTGCACCGGTGCCCCCGCTCGATGCGAGCAAGATCAAGCCCGCCGATTTTTCCGACACCGATCTCGACATGGCCTTTGCGCTCTCGCATCTTGCGCAAGTAGCCAACGCGATTGAAACCGACGGACCGGATCGTGGGTTCATCAACATCTCCGTGTGGCGCGGCACCAGCCAGCTTCATCCCTACAACGCGCGCATCATGGAGAGCATTCTCACACTGGCGTGGTTCTACACGGCCCCGCAAAAATGGAATCAGTATCGCGGCACTCCGGAGCTGCGGGCGCGGCTTGAGCTGGCCATGGAGTATTGGTGCAACCTGCAATCGCCCGACGGCAAGTTCAGCGAGTACGGTCCACAGCAGTGGAATCTGGCCGCGACAGCCTTCGCCGTCAAGTTCATCTCCGAAGCGCTGCGCGTGCTCAAATCCGGCCCGCCGATCTCGACCTCCATCCATCAGCGAACCATCGACGGCTGCCGCAAGGCGCTGCGCTCGGTGCTCTATAATCCCGATCTGATGAGCCATGGCCGCACCTACTCCAACCAGTACACGAATATCTTCGCCGGCGGCGCGGCCTTCCTCGATCTCTATCCCGACCCAGAGCTCTCAGCGCGCCTTGCCGAACGCGCATCAATCGTCGGCACGGAGCTGCAAAGTCCTGCCGGCTACATGTACGAGAAAGATGGCCCCGACCTCGGCTACACGCTGAACACACATCACGAAAACCTGCAGATGGCCTATCACTATTGGCGCGGCACGCATCTGGGCGATCTGCTGGTAGAGGAAGAAGACCGGTTCAGCAAATGGCTCATGTACAACCTGCTGCCGGAGCCCGGGCAGGACCTCTTTGTCGCGAATCGCAGCATCGAAACGCGCCAGAAGCACGCCATCTTTGCGCCGGTCGACACCCCGCTGGCCGACCGCTGTGTGATCATGCGCGCCTACGCTACACCTCCTGAGCAGCGCGCCGCGCAGATTCATGCCGCGCGCGAAAAGCTTGAGCGCGAGTGGCCGCACGTAGACCCGCTGCCCGTCGGCGAGTTCGACGCGCTCGGTCCGTACCGTTTTTTGCAGCGCGCGCACTACAACTGGCACCCGACCGGCGAGCAGATCGCCGAGGCACGCAAGCTGGTACGGCCGCTTGCCGAATCCTCTTTCGTTGAGCAACTCAAAGACATACGCAAACCGATCGTGTTCACGTACGTTCGCCGTCCCAGCTACTACGCGGCCTTTGCCGCAGCACCTAATCCCATCGCGCCCCAGCAGCGCCTGGGGCTCACCTTCGTGTGGACGCCGCAGAAAGGCGTGTTGCTGCAGTCGCAGACGGACGGCAAAGAGACGGCATGGGGAACGGTGCGAGGCGAAACTGGCAGCGATTCGTTGCCGGTAGAAGCCGGCGGAGTCGATGCCCAGTACAGCAATGGCAATACCGCGGTGCGCTATCCACTTGCAGGCGGAGGCCAAAAGACCGTGACCTTCGCCGATGATTGCATTCGTATTTCCATCGAGCGGCGGGGCAACATCGTCGAGCATGTGCCGGTCTTCGATCCGAGGTGCGTCGTTTCCTCGGCACAAAGCGCCGCGATCCCGCAGCCCAGTTCGCCGGTGCCGGGGAAAAACTTCTCTGTCATCGAACTGCGCGGCGCTGCAAAGCTGGAATACGAGATCCGGCCCGCATGACAAAGGCAGTTAGATGAAAGACGTTTAGATCGTGCTGATCCCACCCTTGCGCCAGAAAAAAGTCGCAAGGATGGGGGCACGGCAACCTGGTGTGTCGACTAGAGCTTCAAAAATTGTGTTGTCTTTTTTCCTTGTTTTCCAATTCCGGGGTATCTTCTCCACAATCTCAAGCCAATCGATTCTGACCTACACTTTTGAGAGAGCGCTCTGCAGGGAGCGTCCTTCAGAGAACAACCAACCATGGCCTCGATCCCCGACCTGACCCTCGAAGCCGGTCTTCCGGCCAATATCGATGCCGAGAAGACCATTCTCGGCGCGATCCTGCTTGACAATGCTGCGCACTCGGAGGCGGCCGAACGTCTCGACTCCGACGACTTTTCGCTCGACTCGCACCGTCGCATCTTTTTGCGGATGACGGAGCTGATGAACGAGCAGCGTGCCGTGGACATCGTCACGCTCTCTCATGAGTTGGCCCGCTACAAAGAGATTGAAGCCGTCGGGGGCGTGGCGTATCTGGCGTCGCTTACCGAAGGGCTGCCGCGCAGGCCGGTGATCGAAGAGTATGTTCGCATCGTCAAAGACAAGAGCCTGCTGCGCAGGCTCATGGGCATCTGCTCAGCGGCAATCGCGCGCGCAGCCGATCAGAGCGAGACAGCTCTGGAAGTAATCGGCGCGGCGGAGACCCAACTGCTCGAGGTCAGTGAAAAGGGCATCACACGCGGCCTGCAGCCGCTCGATGTCATCGTCCAGCACTCCTTCGGCAGCATCGACAATCTCTACAAGCATAGCCGGGAAGTAACGGGCCTCGCCACGGACTTCACCGAGTTCGACCGCATGACCAGCGGTCTGCAAAAAGGTGAGCTCATCATCATCGCGGCCCGGCCCTCGATGGGCAAAACCGCGCTAGGCATCAACATCGCGCAGAATGCGGCCGTCAACCACGGCGCCATCGTGGCCATCTTCAGCCTGGAAATGAGCAAAGAGTCGCTGCTGCGCCGCATGCTCGCCTCGCAGGCGTGGGTCGACCAGCGCAAACTGCAGACCGGCTTTCTTGGCCGCGAAGACCAGGTCAAGCTGCAGCGCGGACTGGAGCAGCTCGTCGAGTCGCGCATGTTTATCGACGATTCGGCCGGCATCTCGCTGGCCGAAATGCGCGCCAAGGCGCGCAGATTGCGGCAGACGGCGGGCGGTCTCGATCTCATCCTCGTCGACTATCTCCAGCTCATGTCCGCTACGCTGCCCTCGGCCGGCGGCAAGAAATACGAGAACCGCACGCAGGAGGTCTCGGCCATCTCGCGCGGCCTGAAGGCGCTTGCCAAAGAGATGGACGTGCCGGTGATCGCACTCTCCCAGCTGTCGCGCGCCAGCGAGCGCCGCGGCGATGACAAACGCCCCATGCTGAGCGATCTGCGCGAGTCCGGTTCGATCGAGCAGGATGCCGACGTGGTCGCGTTCATCCACCGCGAGGCGTATTACAATCGCACCGAAGAGATGTCCGAATCGGACAAAGCGAAATCGGAGATCATCATCGCCAAGCAGCGCAACGGCCCAACCGACACCGTTCACCTGAACTTTATCTCGAAGTTCACGCGCTTCGATAATCCGGATACAGATCACGAGGTCTGATGTTGCATGTCATCCGAACTATCTCCGGGCCCCGGTTCTCGATGACGTCTCGATCACCGGGGACACCGGCGCCAGATCCTCGCCGCTGAGTCAGTTTGAGGCCTGGAAACACGGATCAAGCCAAATTTGCCTTAGCTCTTCTTCGGCGGAACCTTCTTGCCTTCTTTGCGCGCCTTCGAAAGCCCGATGGCGATTGCCTGCTTCGGGTTCTTCACCTTCTTACCGCTGCGGCCGCTCTTGAGCTTGCCCTGCTTCATCTCCCGCATCTCGGTCTCAACGTTCTTGCCCGCACTGGGCGAGTACCTGCGGCTCGATTTCTTCTTTGTTGAGGACTTCTTCGCTGCGGTGCGGCGGCCAGAAGAGCGGCTCGTAGATTTTCTGGTGGATGATCTTGACGAAGACTTTTTCGTAGCGGATTTTCTTGAAGAGGATTTCCTGGAAGATTTCTTCCGTGTCGATTTGGTTGCCATCATTCAATCTCCTCAAGAGTCAGATGGCGGAGAGTTTTTGAGCGGTTGTCTGTGCGGCCGAAGGGTGTCGTGCGATTCGGCAACCTTACAGCACGTTCAGCATCATCGCGACACGGCCCACAATGAGGTCACCATATATCTTTTGCTCGTCGACATCGATCAATTCAACAGGAGAGGCCGTGCTCAAGGGCCGCAATACCAGGCGGCCTGAATCAAGCGTCACGTAGCGCAACTTGAGGTGTCTCTCGCGGCGCACTGCATAGAGATTCGGGCGGCCCACATGGTACGGCACAAGCGCCGTGTAGTGCCGGTCGAGAAGTGCGATGGCTTCCGGAAGGACCAGCGGATCCATCGCGACGGCGTCAGCTGCCAAAATTCTCACTGCGACAAAGCGCTGCCATGCGTAGCGAGCGTTGGATGTCCGCTTCTGCAACGATTCGAGCACCGGCAATGGGAAGTAGACCATAGACTGAATAGCCTCAGACCGGATGTTTGGCTCAGACAGAGCCGTGACATGCGAAACCAACGGCACCATTCCGGTTTCTTCGGGAGCGGGCATCGGGATCCGGTGAGCCATCGCAGGCAAAAGCTCCCCGATCGAGATGTGCAAAGCAGCCAGGATCCTGTCAATCGCTTGCAGTGAAAGCTGCCGCCGGTTGTGCAGAAAATTCGAAAGATGAGATTGAGCGAGACCCGTCTGCCGGGCCAGCAAACGAATGCTGAGCGTGCCTCGCTGTATCCGGCGCTGCAGTTCTGCCCGAAGCCGATCCTGCGTCTGGCTGAAATTCATCTGTGGAAAATTTGCTGCCGGCAATCAGATCCGGCATGCTTGGTTTTCTTTGAGAAAAGCTGTTTGGAGAAATTGGCCTCAAATGTTGGTCTCAAGCTGCGATTGGAAAAGGATGCAGCCTCGAGACTGCCTGCAAGCGTTGACGCAAAGTGAGACTCTTCTTAGATTAGGTTTACTTAATCTCACATTGGCCTGTGGGAATCCTTCCCGAAACGCTTTACTGCCGCGAACCTGCCGGCAGCGGGCCTGTGTGTCGTGAGCGGTGCATCGTCACATGGATCAACTCCTTTCGACACATAGGTCCGGCTTTGTTCGTAGCGTTTCTTTACGCGAGAGCCGGAACAGGCCAATTGCACGATTCCACGATCTGCGCACAGAAGCCACCCATACCACCAGAGAGTCGAGGCGACACTCCCCCCGTTCGGGACGCAAGCATCCTGACCGGCCCTCCCCATCTCTTTTCAACCCGCAGCGTAAGGTCCTAAACACACGCTCCCGGGAAAAGAAACCTACACGGAGAAGGGGCGATGGAATTGTGCATACAAGTCAAAGTTTGTGAAGGGTGCGGAAGTCTTTTTTACCGCGCTCAAACGGAAGGAAATATTTATTGCCGAGGTTGCGAGGAGAAGCTGAGAGACTTTCCTCCCCCAGAGAGCCGCAAGCGCCGGGGACGGCCGGGCAGCAAGACCATTCGCAAAATCTGGGCGGTCGCTGCCATGTGGGAGGGCGCCTGATGAGCGCGGCCCTCGTTTTAACCACTCTCTGGGGAAACTGCGCTGCACAGGCAGAGCGGCCGCAGGTTCGTCCGCCTTTTCTCGACCAACTGACAGCGCAGACCGATGAGCCACCCGTCAGCCTTGCGTTTTACCGGAAGCATACGGAGAGCATTCTGCGGCGCTATCTGTACGCCTCCATGCAGGTGGGCCGCGCTCCATCCATCCTCTCCGATCCAGTAGGCCGGGGATGGGCATCAAGCCGGCCCATCCGCACCTTCGAGGATGCCGTCATCTTCGTTCTCGATGTAGAGCGATGCCTGGACCGGCTCACCGCGCTCGATCGCCAGATTCTCAGCCGCGTGGTGCTTCAGGAATACACACAGGTCGAGACTGCGGTGCTATTGGGAATGAGTACGCGCACCATGTCGTACAAATTTCCGCAGGCCGTCGACCGGCTCACGGAACATCTACTCGAAACCGGCCTGCTGGTGGTGCCGGCGTGAGGTAAGCCCACCGGGGAAGCTGTTATGCTTCCCCGGTAGGCTTCGCTTCAGCGAGCCTTCACCTATCGGAACCGGCGATGAGAATGCACATGGACCGCAGAGTTTTACTCGAAGATGCCTCTAGGTCCGGCCTCGGATCGCATATCGCGAGGGCCATATCCCTTCGATGAATCCGCAGGCCTCGACCGTTCCGATATCCGAGCCTCGCCTTCCAACGTCCAGAAGGATCTTACGGCGCATCAAGAGCGCTTTCTTTCATTCAGAATTTCTCTATCGTTTGTCTCTGCGATGGAGATTTGGAAGATCTGTCCGGGAGGCAAACCCTTCGTTTTTCCCGGCAGAATTTCCGAATCGAGTGCTTGAAAGTCGGGCTGCGTGGCAGGAGACGACTCAATACGGAAGGCGGCTCCATCTGCCGCTTCATCGCTCCGACGAAAAGAACTGGGACCACCTGGCCGCGGTGCATGCCATCGTCCAATCGCTGCCCAGATCGGCACGGGTGCTCGACGCCGGGGCCGAGTTCTACAGCAATGTGCTTCCGGCGCTGTTTGTCTACGGCTATCGCAACCTGTACGGTATCAATCTCTCTTTCGTTGACCCTGCTCGCCGCGGCCCGATCCGTTATTTGCCGGGAGACATCACCCGCACCGAATTTTCAGACGGCTCATTCGATGCCGTCACCTGCATGAGCGTAATCGAGCATGGCGTGCCTCTGCATGCCTACTTCCGCGAGATGTTTCGAGTGCTCAAACCGGGCGGACTCCTGATCACTTCCACCGACTACTACCCTGAGCCGATCGATACGGGAGATCGCATGGCCCACGGCGCCCCGATCAAGATCTTCTGCAAACAAGAGGTCGAGGGCATGATCCGAGATGCACAGACATGTGGTTTCGAACTCACAGGAGAGATCGACCTCGATCACAAGACGCGGGCAGTGCGTTGGGACGAATACGATCTGGAGTTTACGTTTCTGATCTTTACCCTTCGCAAACCGCTGTCTTCCGGCATCTCTGCCTGAGCCTGTGCTGTGTTGGCGTAAATAAAACGCTTTCGGCGGCGTGTCCTCACTCTGTTATTGTGTTCGAGGTCTGCTTAACCCGCTTCAGAGTGCACCAAATCCTCTGCAGCTAAGGAATACGCCATGAACCGCTCACGCAGTTTTGTCTCGTCTTCGGCCATCCTGATTTCCTCTGTCATTTCCTCGGTCCTCGTTGCGCAGCAACCCGCGCCTACGACCGCGGCAACGGCTCCCAACTCTGACACGAGCTATATCGACGAAGCAGGAACGGCGCACATTACGCGTGTGATTCCGGTTCCAGACACAATCAGCGCGGAGGCGAAACAATCCATTGCACGGCAGGCTCCCGACCAGGGCCCGCCCGAACCGCTCATGGAGCGCCGCTCCCGCATGGATATTTCCACTGCCGCCGGACGCGTGGCGTGGACAAAACTCTGCCCCAACACGATCGAAGACACAACGATCGGCGGGGTACCGGTGCACGTTGTTACGCCGGAGGGTATGCCGGAAGCCAATCGGGACAAGGTCCTCATCAATCTGCATGGGGGCAGCTTTAATGCGGATTCGGGCTCCTACGCCGAGACGATTCCGATCGCCTACTACACCAAGGTCAAGGCGGTTGCGGTGCTCTACCGGCTCGCGCCGGAGCATGTCTTTCCCGCCGCAGTTGACGACGCAGTCGCCGTCTACAAAGAACTGTTGAAGACCTACAAACCCGATCACATCGTGATCTATGGCACCTCGGCCGGAGCCATCCTCACAGCCGAAGTGGCTGCGAAGATCAAGCAGCTTGGGCTGCCGATGCCAGCGGCTCTCGGCGTCTTCAGCGGTATGGGTGACTTTGCCCGCAATGGCGATTCGTGGTCCATGTACTCGCTGCGCGGCTTGGCGGGCCACTGGGAACCGCCGGCTCCGGGACCGCACGATCCCTATTACATAGGCGACGTCGATCCACGCGACCCCGTGCTGTCTCCCGTCTACTCTGATCTGCACGGTCTGCCACCGACCTTATTTATTACTAGTGAGCGCGATGCGCTGCTGAGCGGCACGGCCAACCTGCACCGTGCTTATCTGCGTGCGGGCGTGGATGCCCGCCTTGTGGTCTTTGACGCCCTGCCCCACGCCTTCTGGTACGATTCGCGGTTACCCGAGTCGATTGAGGCCAACCACTTGATGGCAGACTTCTTCCTACAACATTTGCGTGTACCGCTCAGAGACAGTAATCTGCGAAAGTAACTCGAAACCCAAACTCCGGATATCCCTACCCCTGGCAACTTTGTTGACGCGAGCGGAGGTGCGGGATCACTCTAGCTGAGTAGATCCTTGAATATATCCTCCCCTCGCAGTCCGGAATCACGGAGTTAAAGTTGTGCCTACACGTCCTATAACTTCACTGGCTGGTGCGCATGCTGCCATCGTCGGCGACCTTCTTATGCCGCGCCCACCGGCGCCGCGGCTCACACGGGGTCAATGGCGTATCAAACGCCTGATGGACGTGGCTGGTTCGCTGGGCATGCTTATCTTCACAGCTCCGGTGATGATTCTGACAGCCATCGTGGTCAGCCTTACCTCTTCGGGACCCGCCATCGTGGGCGAAACGCGTGTGGGCGCCTGCGGAAAGGAGTTCTGCTGCTATAAATTCCGCACCACGCGGATGGATGCAGCGTCGAAGATCACGCTCATCGGACGGCTTCTGCAGGCCACGCACATCGACGAACTGCCACAACTCTTCAATGTGCTCGCGGGAGAGATGAGCCTGATCGGACCGCAGCCAGAGTGGCGGCATCTCGCCAAGCTCTATCGCGAACGCTTTCCCTCCTACGAACTGCGCTTCGCTGCGAAGCCAGGCATCATGGGTCTCGCGCAGCTCGATTGCCCCGAGCCGACGGTTCCGGAGATGAAGCTTCACTACGATCTGAAATATATCTTTAACTACTCGCTTTCGATGGATATCAAGATTCTGCTCCGAACGATCCTGACTGCTGTTTGGCAGAACCAGATCGCAACGCCTGCCGTACCAGCCGAAGATCTGCCCGACTCGCCCCAGATCAAAGGCGAAGATCTACCGCGCCGGCGCGTTGAATTGACGCAGGCTCCGCTCGCATGATCTTCTGATTGGGATTGGCTTCGATCCCGACATGTTGATCCGTTCCAGAGCGCCGCTGCGACTTGGCTTGGCCGGAGGCGGAACGGATGTTTCTCCCTATTGCGACGAGTTCGGTGGCGCAGTTCTCAACGCGACCATCGATTACTACGCATACGCCGCGCTTGAGCCGCTGACTTCAGACACCGTCGAGTTCATCTCCGCAGACTTGAATCGGAGTGCGAACTACACGGCCGCGCCGGTGCTCGCGAATGACGGCTGCCTCGACTTATTCAAAGCCGTCTACAATCACGTCGTCTGCCACTACAACGGAGGCAAACCCCTGAGCCTGCGCATGAGCACCCGTGTCGACGTGCCTGCGGGCTCGGGACTCGGATCCTCGTCCACGCTAGTGGTCGCGATGCTGGCGGCCTACGCGGAGTGGCTGAATCTACCGCTGAGCGACTACGAACTGGCGCACACTGCCTTCGTGATCGAACGCGAAGAGGCGGGCCTTGAAGGCGGCCGGCAAGACCAATATGCGGCAGCCTTTGGCGGCTTCAACTTTATGGAGTTCGGCCGCAACAGCAACGTGCTGGTGAATCCGCTGCGCGTGAAGGAATGGGTCGTTTCCGAGCTCGAAGCCTCGCTGCTTCTCTACTTCACGGGCAATTCGCGCGCATCGGCAGAGATTATTCAGGAACAGTCGCGCAACGTGCGGGATCGTAATACGCTGGCGCTCGATGCGATGCACGCAATCAAGGAAGAAGCCTTTCGCATGAAGGAGTGCCTGCTGCGCGGCGACTTCAAATCGCTGCACGCGGTGCTGCGCTCGAGTTGGGAATCCAAGAAGCGCATGGCAACGCTGATCACGAACGAGCACATCGAACGCCTGTATGCGTGTGCCCTGGCAGCCGGAGCGCATTGCGCCAGGATCTCCGGAGCAGGCGGTGGCGGGTTCATGATGTTTCTTACCGATCCAATTCACAAAGACAAAGTAGCGGCGGCGTTGCGTGCCAGCCATGACGGCGGTACCGTATACGGATGCCACTTCACCGCGGGAGGCGTACAGGCGTGGAGAGTTCCATGAAAAATCTGGTGCGGGAAAAGTTGATCGAAGGTATGGCTGTTGTGGACGCCGTGGTGCAGGATGCGACGCTGCATGCCACGCTGGCCGACGCGGCTGTGGTGACTGCTGCCGCGCTGAAGTCTGGACGCAAGTTGATGGTGGCGGGAAACGGTGGCAGCGCCGCCGATGCTCAGCACCTGGTGGCGGAATTCGTGAGCCGGCTTGTACAGGACCGTCCAGCCATGCGCGCTGTTGCTCTTACTACCGACACATCAATTCTCACTGCGGTGGGCAATGACTACGGCTACGAACGTGTCTTTGAGCGGCAGATTGAGGCGATCGGACAACAGGGCGATGTATTCATGGGCATCTCGACCTCGGGCAATTCACCGAATGTGCTGCGCGCGCTGGAGCTCAGCCGCACACTGGGTATCACGACGATCGGGCTGACGGGAAAGACCGGCGGCAAGATGCGCGGCCTCTGCGATTATCTGATCGCGATTCCGTCTGATGTGACGATGTACATTCAGCAGGCGCACCTGGCGCTCGAGCATATCTTCTGCCTGCTCGTGGAATGCCACTACTTCGCAGCCGACGAGGCAAATATAGTGCGCGAAGCCTCCGAGGCCTACGAGTAATGGAAGCGATCGTTCTTGCCGGTGGCCTGGGAACACGGCTCGCCGGCCGACTCAACGGTGTGCCCAAACCCATGGCGCCGGTTGCCGGCACGCCGTTTCTCGAAATTTTGCTGAATCAACTTCAACGTGCGGGTTGCGCGCGCGTCGTGCTCTCGGTGGGCCATCTCTACACCGTGATCCAGAATCATGTGGGCGCGGCGTTTCGCGGCATGTGCATCGATTATTCGATCGAGAATTCACCGCTCGGCACAGGAGGCGCGATTCGCGCCGCGCTGCAAGCGACTACAGAAAAATCTGTCCTGGTGCTGAACGGTGACACATTTCTCGACGCCGACTATGCAGCGATGCTGCGGTTCCATGAGGCGGAAGCGGTCAGGATGACGATGGCTGTGACACATCGCGACGACGTCGCGCGCTACGGCGGGGTGATCGTTACAAACAAACGCGTCACGGGATTCCAGGAAAAAGGCCGCTCCGGCGCAGGCTGGATCAATGCGGGCGCGTACGTGATCGACAGAGACCTGCAGTGGCCCGCGCATTTGCCGGAGAAGTTTTCGTTCGAAACGGATTTCCTTGCGCCGGAGATCAGCCGCCTCGCTCCGGCTGCTTACGAAGTGAATGGCTTCTTTCTCGACATCGGAGTTCCGGAAGACCTGGATCGCGCGCAGACCGAACTCGCGGCGTTTGCCCGTTAGCTTTAGACGACTTCATTCCGTGCGATCACTTGCTTGTACCACTCGGCGCTTAGTTTCGGTGTGCGCTTCTCAGTTTGGAAATCGACGTAGTGAATGCCGAAGCGCTTGCTGTAGCCATCCGCCCACTCGAAGTTATCAAGCAGGCTCCAGAGAAAGTATCCTTTCACCGGATAACCCTCCGCCGTGGCGCGTTGCAAATGAGTGAGATAGTTGCGCAAAAACATGAGCCGATCGATATCTTCGATGCGGCCTTCCGGCGTGACCACATCATCAGAAGAACAGCCGTTCTCCGTGATGTACATCGCCTTGGGATGCCACAGATCGCAGACGTTGCGCACTGCCCAGTAAATGCCCTCCGGTCCCAGCGTGATCCATGGTGAATACATGTGCGGATAAGAATCAGGAAGCTTCTCGATGCGATAACCGCGAGGCGATCCGTCAGCGCGCACGTACTCGGGCTGATAAACGTTATGCCCCACAAAGTCGAGCGGGCTGCCGATAGCCTTCATATCGGCGGGCTCGAATTTAGGTGCGTTCGCGCCTTCGCTTTCGAGATAGAAGTCCGGATATTTCCCCTCCATCACCGTAGTAAGGAATGCAGCATTTTCCATCCGGGTAGCGCGGCGCGCAGCCTCAATATTTGCATCATCCTCAATCACTGGGGCAAAGACTTTTGCATTCTCCGCCAACCCAACCTGCACGGCGCCTTTGGCATTGGCGCGAATCGCCTGCACGCCCAGGCCATGCGCAAGAACGCCATGGTGGCGCACCTGATTCGCCTCGCCATTGGAGAGTTTGAGACCGGGCGCAAACTGTCCCACGCGATAACCAAGATCGGTGAAACAGGTGAACTCATTGATCGTCATAAAGTGATGCACGCGGTCAGAGAGATGGCGCGCGATAAAGCCCGCGTATTCCGCGTAAGCAAGCGACGTATCACGTGATTGCCAACCGCCGGGCAGGGCCTGCGGCAGGTCCCAGTGAAAGAGCGTGACGTACGGCGTGATGTTGTTGGCGAGCAGTTCGTCGACGACACGATTGTAGTAATCGAGGCCCGCAGGATTCGGCTGGCCCTTGCCCTCTGGAAAGATGCGCGACCAAGAGATGGACATCCGATAGCCATGCACGCCCAAGTCTTTCAACAGCCGCACGTCTTCTTTGTAGAGGTGATAGGAATCGTCAGCGATGTCGCCAGTATCGCCGTTGTGAGTTTTGCCGGGCGTGTGCGAGAAGGTGTCCCACACCGATCGCCCGCGACCACCTTCTGTTGCGCCACCCTCGATCTGATAAGCCGCTGTCGCGCAGCCCCAGACAAAGTCTTGCGGAAATGTCCGGCTCACCGGATGCGCTGCTGATTGACCAAATGAAAACTTCGGCAGCGAGGTTCCGGCCAGTGCGGCTGCAGCGGCAACAGTCTTACCAAATTGACGGCGGGAGATTGCTTTCATGAGCGATTCACCTTTGAGGCGCAAAGGCCGATATCGGCGCGAGCCACAAAACTGACTGCGATCTTCAGCTTTGCACGAGTCAACCGCCGATTATAGCGGAGTGGTTACGAGAGGCACCGAAAATCGCGAACCCGTGATGCACCGCCATTCCGGGTGCGCTACACTGGCGTTTTCCCGGCACAAAGGATTGGACGATCCAGTCTGATGCCCGTCCGGCGCGAGGTGCGCGCAAATGGCTGCCAATCTCGTTACCTGCGAATGCTCGTTGATCTGGAGATTGCACCGGTTCAAAACCAGCATGCGCGACGAGGCGACGCTGCGGTGCAGCTGCGGGCGCGAACTGATCACGTGGAGCGGCCCGTATATGTACGTGAAAGAACGGGTTCCGGAACCCAAAGAATAGCCGGGAGCATGTGGTCGATTCAGCGCACAAAAAAGCCGCAACCCTTCCATGGCTGCGGCTCCTCTGACTTCCTATGCTTCAACGGAGAAACTGCGCGAAGCGCGGCTGCCCCACGGCGGGCCGGGTCCCCAGGAAACGATCTTTGTTTCCCTGGGGTGGAGGTGGCTACATCTCTTTCACGCCCTCGACGAAGGCCTTCAGCTTGCGGCTGCGCGAAGGATGACGCAACTTGCGCAGCGCCTTGGCTTCGATCTGGCGGATGCGCTCGCGCGTCACCTGGAAGCTCTGGCCCACTTCTTCGAGCGTGTGCTCGGAGCCATCTTCGAGGCCGAAACGCATCTTGATCACGCGCTCTTCGCGCGGCGTCAACGTGCGCAGCACCTGCGAGGTGTATTCCTTCAGGTTGACGCTGATGACCGCCTCAGAGGGCGATACCGCCTGGCGATCTTCAATGAAATCGCCCAGGTGCGAATCTTCCTCTTCGCCGATCGGCGTCTCGAGCGAGATGGGCTCCTGCGCAATCTTAAGCACCTTGCGCACCTTGGCCACTGGAATGTCCATGCGGCGCGCAATCTCCTCACTCGATGGTTCGCGGCCCAGCTCCTGCACCAGTTGACGCGAAGTGCGGATGAGCTTGTTGATGGTCTCGATCATGTGCACAGGAATGCGGATCGTACGCGCCTGGTCTGCAATGGCGCGCGTGATCGCCTGGCGGATCCACCACGTAGCATACGTCGAGAACTTGTAACCGCGCCGGTATTCGAACTTGTCCACCGCCTTCATCAGGCCGATGTTGCCTTCCTGAATCAGGTCGAGGAACTGCAGGCCGCGGTTGGTGTACTTCTTGGCGATCGAAACGACCAGGCGGAGGTTGGCTTCAATCAGTTCCCTCTTGGCCTGTTCGGCGTCCATGTCGCCCTGAATCATTTCGCGCTGGGTGCGCTTCAGTTCGGCGATGGACACGCCCGCGTCGGCTTCGATCTTTTCGAGGTCGGTGCGGCAATTCTTCTGCTGACGGCGGTATTCCTTCTTAAGCTCCTCGCTTTTGGAGGCGTCGAACTTCTGGTCAAGGGAGCGGATCTGCCGTTCCAGGGTGCGCA
>DASRHE010000007.1:0-87578 GCA_035650595.1 Occallatibacter sp.
ATTTGAAGCGCTTTCTTTGCTTCCCCCCCCGCGCCGTATCCTACATTTGCCCGGACCCCTGGCGGCCCATTCGCATTAGCGAGTCGTAGGCCGGTTCGATTCCGGCCATCCGGGCTTATCCATTTTTCAGCAGCCTGCTAGGCAGTTGTCCGAAGAACTCACTGAGTGGAAACTCGATTGTCCGGATCCGTCACCGGAGGCGTTCATCTTCGCAAGCCAGAGCGGAGGGTTTCTCGATGCTTCGAACTTCCGGCATCGAGTGCTCGGCAAACTTGAGCGGGAACTTGGGCTTCCGAAGCTCACGTTTCAGGTGATCCGGAGAACCACGGCTACGCTGGCTCAGAAGATGGGCACGGTCAAGGACGTCCAGGGGCTGCTGCGGCACTCACGCACGGCCACAACAACTGACGTCTACATGCAGGAGATCCCCGAAGGCGTACGCGCTACCGTCGACTCCTTCCACCGGGAACTGAAAGCCGACAGCGCCACGAGGCCGAAGAACAGGTCTCGTGGAATGTCGATTCGGAGACAGGAGCAAGGGAATCCGGCGGCGAATGTCGGGAAGGGAATTAAATCAGAGCTGAGTGCGCAAAACAGCGCATCTCGAGAGGAAGGTTTTCAAGATTTGCTACCAAATGCTACCAACCAGCCGGTATGCAAATCCGTAAGTTATTGATTCTATGGTGGACCTGGTCGGGATCGAACCGACGACCTCTTCCATGCCATGGAAGCGCGCTCCCAGCTGCGCCACAGGCCCACTTTGGCGGGAGATGCAACTCTCCTATTTTCTCCGCTGGAGAAGGATTCGTCAATCTCCCGAGATTGTCCCCGGCGGAGACTTTCCCGTTCCTATTGGGCAATGCTCTGCATTCTTCTTCTGCGTTGCGAGTAAGGTTGATCGAGTGCCAAATGCTTGAATGCTGGGCTTATCGAGCTGGAAGCACATAATTACCCTGAAACAACGCACTTTGGGGGACAAAAAGAAGGCGGCACAGGATGTCTGTGCCGCCGGCCCGTCCCTGGGCTGCCTTGAAGTCTGCTTCGAATCACGAAACGCTATTGCAGGAGCTTCGTGACTTCTTGCTGCACGCTGTTGGCCTGCGCGAGCGCTGCAATGCCGGTCTGGCTGAGGATTTCGAACTTTGACATGTTCGATGTGGCTGAGGCATAGTCGGTCGCCTGGACCGCGTTTTGTGCAGAGACCACGTTATCCTGCTGCGTGCTCATCACCTGACTGATCGCGCTCAGCGTATTGATCTGTGCGCCGATGTATCCATCCTGTGCCGCAACATAACTGATGGCCAGATTCAGCACCGATTCGGCATTCTGCGCGTTACCCGCGGTAAGGAGATTGGTGTTGGCGAGATCGGCCGTCTGGTCACCGCCGGTTGCGGTCACGTAATTGATGGTCGTGGTTGCGGCAGTACTCGAAAACAGCGCGGCGGGCGCGATAGTGGTCGTCGAATCTGCGAATGCCACAGTCGCCGGCGGACCTACTGCAGCGACGGACATCGAGATCGCGACACCGGCGTTGGTATTGGTGAGCAGAATGCCTGTATCGCCACCGGCTACAGCGCCGTCGCCCACGGCAGCGGCCGTTGTAAAGCTGGCGGTTACACCCGGAATGCCATCCTTATTGATCTCCGAGATCAAAGCGCCCACCGTCGTAGCGGTTGTGGTGAGGGTGCTGGTGGTGCCATCGGGATTGGTGATCGTGAAGATCAGGCTTCCGGCAATTGCGTCGGTCTGCTGAGCTGCCGTGGTCAGCGAGCCGGCCGTATCTTTCGAGAGGTCGACAAATTTTCCTACGTCGCTCTGCTGCACGGTGCCGCCTGCATCTCCGACGCTCGATGAAGTCAGCTTGGCGAAAAAGATGTTGTCGATCGAAGCGCCTCGCGAGGACGAGTCACCTGTGTAGATCGAAAGGCCCGCCTGCGAGCCGGTAAACACCTGGTTCTGGTTATAGGTCGTTGTCGAACCGATGTTGTTGATCTCCGAAAGAATCGACTGATATTCCTGATTGGCTGCCGCTTCCTGCGAGCTGTTCAGCGTTCCGTTGGAGGCTTCGGTCGCAAGGGTAATGGCGCGATTCAGCAAGCTTGTTACCTGCGCCAGCGCACCGTCTGCCACCTGAAGCAGGCCGACGCCCTCGGTCGAGTTGGTCTCCGACTGGGTGAGCGCCGCCGAGTTGGCCGCCAGACCGTTGACCAGCGAAAGCCCCGCAGCGTCATCAGCGCCTGAGTTGATACGTGAACCGGAAGACAGCTGCTGCAGAACCACCTGCAGGTTATTGTTTGTATTATTCAGGTTGTTCTCAGCGTAAATAGCGGACAGATTATTCAAAACACCGAGGGCCATGGAACTCCACTCCTTTGCGGATGCTTCGCTTCAATGCCCTCCGCCTCGCGGATCGCATCCGGGGCTGCTGACCTACGGGCCTTTCTGCATCCACTCCCTTCATCGGTGATGGGGAAAATAACTTTAGTCATATTTTTCGGAAGCTCCCGAATTCAATCTGTCGCACTCCGCTGCAGGTTGTCGCGGTTTGGTTCAGTGGTTGTCGCCGGCCCACGCAAAGGCTGTCTCATCCTGATTCGCAGCGTTGTTCCGCCTTGCAACAACTCGCCGCTCTATGCGCGGCTTACCGTTCCGGAAACGGCACAAAAAAATCGGCGGTTTGGGTTAACCCCAAACCGCCACCGATCTCTCGCGAGACCGCATTGCTCTCTGCTCAAAAAAACCTATAGCTCTCCCGGACCTGAACCCTGCCCTGAACCTGACCCAGGAGCTTGCCCCGGCGCGCCAGGCTGGCCGTCGGAAGGCGGAGGAGGTCCTTGACGATGGAAGCCCCTGCCTGGCCCTTCGCCATCTCGTCCCCAATCGGGCCGGCCCGGACCGCGGTCCTCACGGAACTGCTGCACCTGCTTCCACTGGTCCGGAGTCAGTTTGCCGCGAAGCGCCAGCAAAAAGCGGGCATTTGCTTTTTCCAGTTCGGCGCGTGCCTGGGCGATCTTATCGATTTGCGCCAGAATCGCATTTTCATTGGGGTCATCGGCACGCATCAATGGCTCCATCTGCAACTCCGCCTTCTCTACGTTGGCGCGCAGATCAATCAACGTCATCCGATGCTGCTGCAGAATTCCATCCATCGCCTTGCGCTGATCGTCGGTCAGCTTGAGGCGCTCCACAATCTTCGGATTGTTCCAGAACTGCCCCCGTGTGCCGTCAAACCGGAAAGCCCGTTCCATAGGAGGCCGATGCTCGCCAAAGCCGGGGCCCATCCCTGGTCCGCCCGGTCCCTGAGCTGCTGCCAATCCCCCAGCAATCAACGCGATCAATGCGCCTGCCAACGCAAATCCAAATCGTCTTGTAAGAACGTGTTTCATCTCTTTCTCCTCCCGAATACCTCGACCTTTAAATCTGCTCTAGTTATTGATCCTCACTGCTTTCCATCAACTGGGCCAACGGCTCCATTGCGGCCGGAACAGTCCGCGAGATATCCGTGTCCACGGCAGCCAACAAGTCCTCGTCGCCGCTTCCTGTGCGCGGCTGTATCGCCAACTGCCGCTGTTTTGCTTCCTGCTCGGCCTTTACCTGGGCAAGCGCCCGCAGATGATGGCGCTCGTAGAGACCGCCCGCCAAACTGCCCGAAATCAGCACACAGCCCAGCGCCCAACCCACCGCAAACCGCCAGCCACGGCCAGTCACGATCTGCATTGCTGTGCGCGGCCGGCTATAAGCAGCATCACTCCAGGCATGCACACTCTGCCGGAAGTTGCCGAGGGCCTGCTCCAAAACCGAATCCCCAGCCCAATCGGGATCTGCTGCCCGATTCCCCGCCTTTATCTCCTCATGTGAACTCATCGTTTGCCCCCCAATTCCGTACGCACCTTCTGCAAAGCCCTAGAAAGATGCGCCTTTACCGTGCCTTCGCTCAATCCCGTGGAGAGAGCGATATCGCTCAACTCCTGATCTTCCACGTAGCGCAGCAGGAAAACCGTCCGCTGCCGCTCGCTCAATCCCCGAACCGCCTTCCAGACTGTCGCAACCTGCTCGCGCGCCAGAATCTGCTGCTCGGCTGTACGTTCTCCGCTCGGCAGCCACTCGCTTGCCTCGTCCAGATCCACCCCGTTGCTCTGCGTATGCCGCCAGAACTGCAGCCGGCGGTTACGCCAGTGGTCCTTCTGCAGGTTGATGGCGATCCGCATCAGCCAGGTCATCGCGCTTGAATCGCCACGGAAATGCGCCCAGTTCCTATGGGCTTTCAGAAAGCATTCCTGGGTCAGTGTTTCCGCCAGATCGATATCGCGCGTCGATGCCAAAAGAAACCGGAAGATCTGCGGCCGATGCGTTTCGACAACGCGCGCAAACTCCTGTGCGGTAATTTCTTCCGCCGCTTCCGCCGTTATCGGCTTAACCGCTGTTCCGGCTGCCATCACTCTGGTAGACGCCCGCTTATCGCGCAAGTTTACAGCCTCCTCAGGCATTTTCGCGCCACGTGCGGCGGCCCTGTATGCAATAACCCGCCGTGGAATCATTCCACTTGGTTGCGGATTGAAGGAGAGGAAATTCTGCGCCAATCCGGCGCTTTTCCAGACGCATTGGGCGGTAATCGCAGGGGCGGCGATATAATTTCATGCGGCAACGAAAGCAGACTGGAGACGGAAATGATTTCACGGCGCACCTTTGTCAATGGCCTTGCCGCCGGAGTTGCGGGCACGGCGCTCTCATCCACGGCCAAAAGTTACGCGCAGATCGTCGGCGCAAACGACCGCGTCAACTTTGCAGTGTGCGGTCTTAACGGCCGCGGCCATGCGCATCTTTCCGCGCTCAAGAACCTGAGCAAAGATGCCCGTGTGGCCTACATCTGCGATGTCGATACCAACATCCGCAACAAGTTCGCCGAAGACGCGCAACAGGCGCTTGGCTACGCTCCCAAGGCGGAAACGGACTTTCGCAATGCGCTGGCCTCCAAAGAAGTGGATGCGGTCACCATTGCGACACCCGACCACTGGCACACGCCGCTTGCGGTTCTCGGCCTCAAGGCCGGCAAGCATGTGTATGTCGAAAAGCCCTCGAGCCAGAACTGCCGCGAAGGCGAGCTTCTTGTCGCCGCACAGAAGAAGTACGGGAAGCACGTGCAGGTGGGCGATCAGCAGCGGTCTTCTGCTTACACGATCAAGATGATCCAGCAGATTCACGATGGATACATCGGCACGCCGTATCTTGCCCGCGCGTGGTACGCGAACACCCGCGGCACGATGGGCACCGGCAAGCCGGCGCCTGTTCCCGCGACGCTGGACTGGGATCTGTGGCAGGGGCCTGCCCCACGCAGCGAATACGTGGATAACGTCCACCCATATAACTGGCACTGGCTGCGCCGCTACGGCACGGGCGAGACGCTGAACAACGGCACGCACGAGGTGGACATCTGCCGGTGGGCTCTGCAGGCCGAGATTCCTGAGACCGTGTCCGCCACGGGAGGGCGCTATCAATACAAGGATGACTGGCAGTTCTACGACACGCTCATCACTGATTTTGGCTACCCGGACAAGACCATCTCCTGGGAAGGCCGCAGCTGCCAGGGCATGAAGGTGTACGGCCGCGACCGCGGGTCCGCGATCTTCGGCACCAAGGGCACAGTGGTGATCGACCGCGATGGGTACGACGTCTTCGACTGGAAGGGAAAGCAGATTGACCAGTTCCGCACCGGCACGGAGACCAAGAGCGCCGACACGGTCGGTCAGGATTCGATGACGGACGCGCACTTCGCCAACTTCATCGCCGCCATCCGCGGGCAGGAAGAGTTGCATTCTCCCATCCCAGTGGCCAATGTGAGCGTGACCATGTTGCTGATTTCCAACATCGCCTGGTTTGTGGGCCGCAGGCTGCATCTCAACACCGAAAACGCGCACATCCTCAATGACCCGGAAGCCATGAAATACTGGGGCCGCGAGTACGAAAAAGGTTGGGAAGTGACGGTGTAACCGGCGAGCCCGCCGGGTTCTGCAAAAGTGCGGTCCTGTTCATGTTTCTCACATGGAGCATGGGCGGGACCCCATCTGCCAGCTACGTCCCGCATGCAAAGATTGCACTCGCACCATAATCTGCTGAAACTCCATCCAAAGGCGAGAGGAGAGAAACACTGATGCCTGCCGATACTGCAACTTTGCCCGCAGCGCAAGCTGGAACCGTCAACCTGGGCGATCTTACCGTGCATCGCATGGGCTATGGCGCAATGCGCATTACCGGCCCGGGCATCTGGGGACCTCCGGCAGATCGCGACGCCGCGATGGCTACGCTGCGCCGGGCCGTTGAGCTCGGGGTCAACTTAATCGATACGGCTGACTCCTACGGTCCCGAAGTTTCAGAAGAACTGATTGCCGAAGCGCTTGCCCCCTACCCTGCCGGGCTGGTGATCACGACCAAGGTGGGTTGGACGCGGCACGGCGCAGGCGTCTGGCAACACAACGCCAGCCCGACACACATTGCACAGGCGATTGAAGCCAGCCTGAGGCGGCTGCGGCTCGAGCGTATTGATGTTTATCAGCTGCATGTGCCCGATCCGGCGACATCGTTTGATGCGTCTGTGGAGGCAATCGCCCGCCTGCGCGAGCAGGGCAAGGTGCGGCATGTCGGACTCTCCAACGTGACGCTCGAACACATTCAGCGTGCGCAGAAGATCGTGCCCATCGTCTCGGTACAGAACCGCTACAGCTTCTCTGACCGCGAATGGGACTATGTAGTCGATTATTGTCAGGCCAACGGAATCGCCTTTATGCCGTGGGGACCGATCGCGCAGGGACGCAAGGCCAACGAAGTGGTTGAGAAGATCGCCACGGCGCGCGGCACTTCGACGGCTGTCGTTTCGCTGGCGTGGCTCCTGCGCCGAGCATCGGTGATGCTCGTGATTCCGGGAACCAGTTCTGTGAAACACGTAGAGGAGAACATCAGCGCTGCGGCATTCCGGCTAACCGACCAGGAGTTTGCAGATCTGAACGCCGTACTGCCCAAGCCTTACTGGCTGCGCGCCTGATCGGCGCTCGCTGCCATCGCAGTTTGCGGTGCCGATTTGCCCATCCTGAACGCCTCTTCGATAATGTCGGCGGCCTTCTCCAATCCATCCACCGCTTGGACGCCGGCCTGCACGCTCCTCGCCGCACGCCGATAGGTTTCGTCTTCGAGCACCGTGCGCACCGCAGAGCGTAGTCGATTCGCCGTGAGCTTGTGGCGCGGAATGGCGACACCGGCTCCGCGCGCCACCACGCGCGCTGCCACTCCGGGCTGATCGTTGCCCATCGGGATGCAGACGAGCGGCACACCTTGAGCGAGAGATTCGAGCGTGGTGTTCAACCCCGCATGCGTGATGACTGCGGCCGCACGCTGCACAAGCTCCAGTTGCGGCGCATAGCGAACGACGATCGGATCCCCAGCAAGTGAGTGAAATCGTTCGTTGTCCAGCCCGCCACCCAGCGAGATGACCAACTGCACATCCAGATCCGCGCATCCTTCAGCAATCTTGCGAAAGATCGTCTCCGAGCCGTTTTGCAACGTGCCCATCGAAGCGTAGATCAGAGGGCGGCCATCCAACCGCTCCCAAGGGAACTCGATCGTGGGCCTGGCTTGCGGGTCGACGAACGGGCCCGTGTAGCGAACCAGCGGGGGCGGATCACCTACATCAAATTCCAGCGCTGCGGGAAGCTGTGCAATCTGTGCCAGGGGCGAGAGCGCTTCTGTCGAGTGCTTCAACGGCTTCAGTCCCCAGGCGCGGCGCTGCTCGTTGACGAGACGAAAGATGGGTGAGGCGATCCAGCCAAGAAAGCGAAAGGCGAACCGGTTGCGGAACCGGCTTAACAAATCTTGCTCCGCCTGCCATCCAAAACAGAAGGGTGGAATGCGATCGTCGCGCGTGAGCGGCGGAAACAAAGCGACGGAAACGAACGGCATGCCCAGATGCTCGGCGACATTGCCGGCCATATCCGCCTCATCGACGAGCAGAAAATCCACCTTCGCGCTTCGGATTGCCTCTGGGCCATCACGCAGAACCATGCGCGTGGTGTTCTTGACGCGCTCCACGGTATAGCGGAAGGTCTTGAGGCCGCTTAACTCGGCTAGCCGTTGATCGAGCTTCTGCAGTGTCCCTGGAGGGTAGTCGCTCTGTCCGATCCGGCAAAAGGCGAGACCGGCCCCGCGGACGCGCGCTTCCACATCAGCGATGCCAAAGAAGACGACTTCGTGGCCACGCTCCTGTAGCCGGCGGCTTAACGCCGTCATGGGGTTGAGGTGCCCAACGCCCGCGAAACAAAAGACGCCGATCCTTGCCATGGGTTTTACTCCTCATTGCGTGCAGAGGAACAAAGGTGCGATGGCCCGTATTAAATCTCGTGTCAAAAGCATTGTAGGGAGTCTGAGTGATGATGGCACGGGAAAATGACAAAGCGAATTACGAATTATGCGGGGTCGCTGTGGCCATCACAGTGCAACACGCCGAGAAATTTGCTCCACGGGCCGACGGCTTCGTGATATTGACTCGCCATGATGCGCGTGACCTGATGCAGATGGGTGAGATCATGTACTGCCCAAGAAGCAAGCAACTGCGAGAGCGTAACGGCGCCGAGAGCGGGATGACGGCCGGGATGCTCCAACTGGTGGGGTTGCAGGTTCAGGGCGCGCAGGGCTGCGAGGTTTTCCGCACGAAGATGGGCGAATTCCGTCAGCAATGTATCGAGAGATTTGTCTTTGCTCTCGTGTTCGCCTGCCTCGCGGTCAAAAGGTGGAAACGCGCGCGTATCGCCGAACTCAAGAATGTGGCGGGCACGCGGCATCCAGTTCACGTGGTCTGCGTCAAGAAGATGCGCGACCACGGCAAAGACAGTCCAGGAAGTGCCGCCCTCGTTGCGATGAATCCAAAGGTCAGGCAGGTTGCGCAGCAGAGCGTCGAGCGCGGCGGGAGTATGAGCGAGGAGTGCTAACGTGTCTTCAAGGCTATGCTGGACCATTTTCTTTCCATCGCGACAACGGCGGTAGGCTTCCCGTCCTGAGCCGCAGCCAGTGACTCCGTACGGGAATATCAACATTATTCCCGTAACTGTTGATGTAGCATCAAACTTAGTTTACTGGGACCCGAAACCGAATTGATATTCGACTCGTCTCGCTGACAAGGCATCGAAGGATGCAATGCGTATCCCAGGAGGATACTCCTCCCTATGGGCCTTGAAGACAAGCATAGTTTGGCGGAATCGTTGAATGCGACCTTGCACAAAGTAGAGCAAGAGTCCGGCTTGAGCCAAGATAATCCCGACATGATTGAACTCAAGCGAATCGTCTCTCGCAAAATCGCCGATCTTGACACGCCGGAGACCCTTGAGAACCCAACGAAACCCTAAAGGTTCGTCGCGGGCAAACGGCAAACTTCGATTTGCCCGCTCATTCGCGAAGTGTGCCCTATGACCGCGGCGGGTAGAGGGCGCGTTGCACATATTCCAACTGGTCTGGATCGCACCGATGGTTTTTCTCGGCACGATCAAGTTCGATTTCCCAGCGGGACGTAGCGACGGTTAATAGGCACTTGCGACAAAAGGAGATTATCGCTCCATCGGCGCTGGGGCGATGGACGAAAAAGGGCTGAGTTGCTGACACTACAGGGGTGCTCCAGAAAATGGGAAGACTGCAGAAGTCTTTGCTTGCGTATTTCTATTTTTCCACAAAACAGGATGGTTGCCCGATCGATTAAAAGCTCGCTTCGATCGGACCGAAAGAGCCATCGGTGGGAATCAAACGAGGAAGAATGGCCAGTAAACTGGCCGCTCTCCCTCTGCATAGGGACATAAGAAAACCCCGCTGTTTATGCGGGGTTCTCTTAGCGGTAAACTGTTGGGATTGGACTGAGGCGATCGCGTTTCAAGCGAGGGCCAGAGCCATGACGGAGATCCCTCCGCCGGGTCTTATCTGGAGCCAGAGACGCAAAGCCTCAGGCCTCAGTCACCTCACGTAATGAACAACTCGAACAATCAAACTTCATAGGCTGGATCAACCTCCTTTCCCGTGTAAGCTCAAACTACGCTTCTGCGCATGTGGAGTCAAGAGCGGCCAGAGGTGCGTGCGGAGGCGTGCTTGTCCGCCCGTGTGGGAATGTTTTTGGCCGCCTCGCGGCAGGTCAGAGGCGAGAGGCGTTCCTGCGCGGTCTTCAGGTACTTTTCGACGGCGCGTCAGTCGTGCCAGGCGTAGTCGCGCAGCGCCCACCCGACGGCCTTGCGGATGAAGAACTCTTTTTCCGAAGCGAGGAGGTCGGCGTATCGAAAGAGCCGAACCGTATCGGTATCGCCGCACCAGCCAAGCTGATGGAGCATGGCGATCCGCTGCACCCAGAAGTTTTCCGCGCGAACGGCGCGGTCCATCTGCCGCTGGCCCTTTGCACCCGCAATGCGCACGATCTTGCTGACGACTTTCACGAGCGCATCGACCGAATCCCACCAGGACTTTTCCTGAGCGAGCTCGAGCAGCCAGGGCAGATCGTCGAGGCTCAACGCCGCAGCGTGGCGGCTCAATAGATCGACGGCGACGTAGTGGTACTCCCGATGAGATTGCTGCCAGAGAACAAGAGTGGCACCGCGGAGAGCCACAGGATCGACCGGGACAAATGTGCGAATGAGCAATTTGACGGCTGCGCGGCGCTCGGGCGTGGGAATGCCTAGATATTCAAATCGGTGGCGCATGTAGGCGCGCATCCCGGCGGCCTTTGAGCTGTCTGCAAGCGGCACCAGCACGGACTCGACAGCGCGATGAAAGGCGCTGCCGGTTGTGGTCGTGCGCGGCATGGATCGAGAGATTACGCGAGCGCCAGATTGATGTTGTCAATGGCTTCATCGATCTCGGCGGTGTTCTTGTAGCCCACCGTCACGCTATCGACGCCGGCGTTCTTGAAGGCAAAACGCATGGCGCGCTGGCGATCTTCGTGATTGAAGACGCCTTCGCCGATAAGCTTCATGCTCACGACACCCATGCCGAGCTGGCGCGCATGCTTAACGTGGTCGACAACTTCGTTCACGCTGCCGAGCTCGTCAGTGTCGGGAACTTCAGCGTCCATGCGCACGCCCTTGTGGTTCACGCGGATCATTGCGATCTGCAGCCAATCGGTCTTGGGCACCTGGCGTAGAGCAGGCAGTCCGTGCACGGAGGCGCCATGGCTGCGGATAGTCTGCTTATGCTCCGCTTCAAGAATGGCGTCCTGCCAGTGGCGCGTGTCGTCCGGCCATGTACCGGTGTGCTGCCAGTGGAGCAGCATGATGTCGAAGTAGTCGGTATCCGAGTTGCGGCGCAGCTCGTCGAGCTTGGCATGCGGATCGATACCGTTCGATGTCGTGACCTTGGTCATCAATACATAGCTTTCGCGCGGAATGCCTTTAAGTGCTACGCCGAGCATCTGCTGCGACTGGCCATAGGATTCAGATGTCTCAAAAAAGCGAATGCCACGGTCATAGGCGTGGTGTACAAGCCGCGTAAGGCCTTCCTGGCCGATCTGCTGCTGGATGCGTCCGCTGAAGCTGCCCGTACCCAGCGCGAGACGCGTGACTTTGACGTTGGACTTGCCGAGCGTGACGAGGCTCGTGGCGGTTTCGCGCTCCGCGTGCAGCGTTGTGACGCCCGCAAGTGCGCTGGCAGCGACACCCGCCTTGAGGAAGTTTCGCCTGGATAGCTGGTTCATCGCAGTACCACCCTTCATCGAAAGATTTACGCGAGCGCGAGATTTACGTTAGCGCAAGATTTACGTTGTTGATGGCCTCGTCGATTTCCGTGGTGCTCTTGTATCCGACCGTCACACAGTTCACGCCTGCGTTGTAGAAGGCAAAGCGCATCGCCTGCTGGCGATCACTGTGATCGGTAAAGGAGCCTTCGCCGATCAGCTTCATGCTGATCACGCCCAGGCCCGCATTACGCGCCTGCTTGACGTGTTCCACAACTTCGTCGACATTGCCTGGTTCGTGCGTCCTCGGGCTCTCGGCATCCATGTGTGCGCCCTTGTGATTCATCCGGATCATGGCGACCTGGAGCCACTGATTTTGAGGAACCTGCCGCAGAGCTGGAAGTCCATGCACTGAGGCCCCATGGCTGCGGATAGCTTGCTTGTGTTCCATCTGGAGGATTCCGTCTTGCCAGCGTGCGCTGTCTGTAGGCCATGTAGGCGAGGTCTGCACATGCAGCAGCATGATGTCGAAATAGTCGGTCTGCGCCGCCTTGCGCAGGCCATCGATCTTGGTCTGCGGATCGGCGTTATCGGTGGTCAGCTTCGACATAAGCACGTAGCTGTCGCGCGGAACTCCTTTGAGCGCGATGCCCAGCATCTCATGCATGCCGTCATAGCTTTCCGAGGTCTCGAAGAACCGGATACCGCGGTCGTAGGCGTAGCGGACGAGACGCGTGAACTCCTGCTGGCCTAAATCGCGCTGCACCTGGCCTCCGTGCGTTCCTGTTCCGAAGGCAAGCCGTGTGGCCTTGATGCCCGATCGCCCGAGGAGAACCTGGCTTGTTGCCGTGGCGCGCTCTGCCTCGAGGGGAAGGCTTCCGACCCCTACCAACGCGCTTGCGGCTACGCCGGCTTGCAAAAAGCGCCGTCTGGAAATGGGAGACATATCGACCTCGCGACAGCGGGAGAACGCGCTGCCAATTGCCCGCATGGTAGCACATTTATCGCGCAGGCTGCTGGCGGCGCGGGGCTTCCATAAGCGCGGCGAGCATTCGTGAAAAGTGTGTTACTCGGCTATCTCAACCGGGTTCTGTGCCGGTTTGCCGGCCCGCGCGGTCGTGATCATCACCACGCTTGTGAGCACACAGAGGCTACCCACAATAATCCGCGGGCCCAGTGCTTCTCCGCCTGCAAAGTAGCCGAGCAGTACGGCAACAACAGGATTGACGTAGGCATAGGTGCCTACTTTGGTGGGCGACTCATGGTGGAGCAACCAAAGGTAGGCTGTGAATCCGATGATCGATCCGGCAACGATGAGATAGAGCAGTGCCAGCCAGGCTCCGCTCGAAACCGAGGCCAGATGAAAGCCGCGAAACTCCCCACGCAGGGCGGCGACGAACATAAGAAATACGCCTCCCGCCAGCATCTGCGCGCCGGAGCTCATGGGCTTGGAGGCAGGCAGCGGCAGCTTGCGGGTAAGCGCCGAAGCAACGGACCAACTCAATGCACAGATGATCAGCGCGAGAGCGCCGATAGGGTCGATGGGCGCCCCACCCAGGCCTAACGTGCGGCTCACAAGCACAACCACACCTAAGATCCCGACCAACAGCGCGAGAGACAACAGTACCGTAAGCTTTTGTGTGCGCAGAAGCAACACTTCAGAAAGCGCCATGAAAGCGGGAATGGTGGCCAGCATGACGGCGGCGACCCCGGAAGGTACGCGCTGCTCAGCCCAGAAGAGCAGTCCGTAGTCGCAGACGAAGATGAGGAAGGCGAGCAGGCTGATCGAAATCCATTCACGCCCGGTGGGGCAGCGCTCGCCTTTCATCCGCACCCAGCCGTAGAGCGCGAGGCCTGCCACCAGGAAACGCATTGCGGCCAGCAGGAACGGAGGCACCTGCTCCACGCCGATCCGGATGGCGAGAAAAGTAGAGCCCCAGACGAAGTAGATGACGGCAAAGGCGGCCAGGGTTTTGGTTCGCGTGGGATGGTTCGAGTCGTTCATGCCGGCCTTTCGTTACAACATTGCAGAAGGAGTCGTAGTATCCCCGGAGCACTTCTGATCTCTGATCCCTAGTCCCTGCTCTTTGCTCTTCACCAGCTGTGCAGCCACTCTTCATCGCGGCCAATGCGCACACGCGTATGAAAGAGTTCGCTCAATCGGTCTTCAGTCAGCAGTTCTTCACGAGGCCCGTCGCCGACGATCCGGCCGTCGCGCATGAGAATGATGCGCTCGATCTCAGGAAGAATGTCACCCAGATGATGCGTCACCAGCACCAGGCCAGTGCCTTCGGCCGCGAGCCGACGCAGCGTTTCGCGAAGTTCGCGCTGCGCTGCGAGGTCGAGCGCATTCGAAGGCTCATCGAGCAGCAGTTGGCGCGGGCGGTGCACAAGCGCGCGCGCAATCAGGATGCGCCGTTTTTCTCCGGCAGACATGGTGCCGACGAGTTGCTCGGCGAGGCGAGTAGCTTCCATACGCTCCAACGCTTCCTGTGCGCGGGCGCGCATCTCGTCGGTGACATGCAGATTGGGCCAGAGAGTCGATGCGGAGAAGAAGCCCGCAATCACGGCGTCCAGGCCTGTGGTCACGGCGGTGCGTTCACCGGGAAGATCGGTTCCGACTACGCCAAAGTGCCGGCGCAGCTCCGTCAGATCCCAGCGTTCGCGGCCAAAGATGCGCACATGCATGCCCGTGCGGACGATGGGGTAAACCTGGCAGGTGACAGTGAGGATCAGCGTTGATTTGCCGCAGCCATTGGGACCAAGAATGGCCACGTGCTCGCCGGTGCGGATACTCAGATTCACATCGTGCAGAACAATGCGTTCGCCGCGCGCCACATCCACTGAATGCAGTTCCAGAAATTCGGCGCGGTTAGGTTCTTCTGCCAACGATGATTGACTCGCCTCGGATCGCGCCGCCCGCTTGTTGCTGGTTACGCTGCTCACGCATCTCAGATTATCGCATCGGCCAAATCGCAAGATGCGGGCGCAGATCGGGGCGGTCCACCTGCTACATTGAAGTGTTAGTGGCCATGAGCGACTCTTCCCTTTTTCTGATTCCCCGCGGTTTTCGATTCGGCGCAACGACAGCCGGCGTAAAGGCCAGTGGCCGCCCGGACTTTTCTTTGATTGTTGCCGACGCACCCGCAAGCGCGGCCGCGGCATTCACCTCGAATCGGGTGACCGCGGCGCCGTTGGTTATCGACAAAGAAAACCTGCGTGCATCCGGCGGCAAAGTGCGTGTCGTGGCTATCAACGCCGGGAATGCGAACTGCGCAGCAGGCCAGGCAGGACTGGATGCTGCCCGGGCCACATGCACTTCCGCGGCGCAGGTCTTCGGCTGCCGCGCCGAGGAGGTGTTCCCTTCTTCGACCGGCGTAATCGGCGTACCGCTTCCGGCGCAAAAACTTATCTCTGCCATGCCGGGTCTGGCTGCGCGGCTTGGTCATGAGTCGGATCATTTTCACGAAGTGGCGGCGGCGATTTTGACCACCGACATCGTGGAGAAAACTGCGTTCGCGCGAATGGACGTAGAAGATGCCGGCGGGAAAAAGAGCGAAGTGCGGATCGCTGCGTTGGGTAAAGGCTCGGGGATGATCCATCCACAGCTTGTGCCGCACGCGACCATGCTCGTGTATGTTTTGACGGATGCCGTGATCGAGCCGGCAGATCTGAATTCCTATCTGCGAGCTTCCATCGAACTCAGCTTCAATCGCATCTCCGTCGATGGCGATACATCGACGAACGATACGGTGCTGCTGCTCGCGTCGGGCGCGAGCGGTGTCTCCATCGGTCGAGGCAATGCAGCTTTTCAGGCAGCGCTCACGCAGGTGTGCACGTCTCTGGCGAAACAGATTGTGGCTGACGGCGAAGGCGTGACACATGTGGTGGAGCTGCGCATCACCGGTGCGGCCTCGGATGCGGACGCGCTGCGTGTGGCCAAGGCCATTGCGCATTCGCCTCTGGTGAAGACCGCATGGGCGGGCAGCGATCCCAACTGGGGGCGGCTGGCGGCAGCCATCGGCTACTCGGGCGCGGCGATCGATCCGGCGCGCATCGACATCAGCTTCGGCAATCTGCGGATCTGCCGTGACGGCGGCCGCGCCGCAGAATACGATGAAGTCGCAGCTCACGCATATCTCCAGCAAGACGAGTTTTCGATTGCGATTGAGCTGCACCAGGGCGAAGGCTCCTGCATCTTCTGGACGACCGACCTGACCACGGAATACATTCACATCAACGCCGACTACTCAACATAGCTTTAGGGATTGTGCCGCGTGATTCCCTTGCAAATGCTGCTCGACTGAGGTTCCCCAAAGTTCGATGACCAAGAAAAAAAAGATTTCCGGTACAACGCTCGCTGTGTCTTCAGACGATCATGGCTTTTCGTTGATCTCAAAAGAAAAGCTGCTGGCCCTCTACGCGGCTATGGTGAAGTGCCGCATGCTGGACGAACGGCTGCGCCTTCTGTCGCCGGGCAAAACGCGTGCGGCCTTTCGCGGACGAGAGGCGATTGCCGCCGGCATTGTGACTGATCTATTACAGGACGATACAGTCTGCGCACAGACGGGCGACGCAGGTCCGCGGCTTCTGAAAGGGGTTCCACTCAGAACGATTGTCGCGGCCGCCTCCTCACGCCGCGCTCGATCGGTTACTGCCGCCGAGGCCAAAGTGAATGTGCTTCCTCCGGCAGAAACCTTTGCCGAACGATTTGAAGCGGCGATCCGTGCGGCCCGGCGCGGCGCGCGTCCCAAAAAGAAGAAAATTACAGTTTTCTTTTGCGGCAGCGAGGGACCGAAGGACGCTCAATGGGAAGACTCTCTGCGTTCCGCCGCTACCGAGCGCCTCCCTGTGCTTTTTGTCTGCCAGGGTCATGTGGGAACTGCCGATCTGGCGCAACAGGCGCAGCGCTGTGGATTGCCCGGCATTACGGTCGATGAGGAGGACGCAGTCGCGATCTATCGCGTAGCCTCCGAGGCAATGGCGCATGCGCGCCGAGGCAACGGGCCTACGCTGATCGAGTGTAAACGCTGGCTACTGCACGGCGCGCCTTCCCGCGGGAACGCTGTCCGCACGATGGAAGCCTACCTGGCCGGCAAAGGCTTGTTCAATCGCGAATTCAAGGACGAAGTAGTGGCGCAGTTCACTCGCGAGCTGGACAAGGCTGCGCGATAAGCTCACTTCGAGCAGTTTCTACCTCAGTTCGAATAAATTACTTCGCGCGCGGATGCGTGCGGTCGTAAACCTCAGTAAGCTGAGCCGTGGTGAGTTGCGTATAACGCTGCGTGGTGGAAAGCCGCTCGTGGCCTAGCAGTTCCTGGATGGCGCGCAGGTCGGCGCCTTCTTCCAACAGATGCGTGCCGAAGGCATGGCGAAGCGTATGCGGATGCACATCGGAAGAGAGGCCGCGCAAAATAGCGATGCGCTTGACGATGCGGCCGACACTGCGCGTGGTGAGACGCGCGCGGCCGGTTCCTTTCAGGCCCCGCAACTGCATATTCAGAAAAAGCGCTGGACTCTCGGCCTTGGCCGCAGCCAGACGCGCGGATCGCTCCACAAGATAAGCACGCAAAGCCTGGGCAGCCACATCTCCCAACGGGACGTAGCGCTGTTTGCGCCCTTTGCCGCGCACCAGCACAGCATCGTTGGCCCAATGTATGTCGTCAAGATTGAGGCCAGTTAGTTCCGCATTGCGAATGCCGCAGCCATAGAGCATTTCGAGAATGGCGCGATCGCGAGCGGGCCAGCTCGCTGCATCATCCTGCACTGAATCCACCACACGATTCATCTGCTCGATCGACGGGACACGCGGCAGATGCTTGGGCAGCTTGGGCGTAGTGACGAGCGAGGCCGCGTTCTGGTGAATATAACCGGAACGCGCCAGCCATTTAAACCAGCTCCGGATAGAGGCGAGCGCCCGCGCTGCCGAAGGCTTTGAAAGCCCACGTTCGTAGAGCGTGCCGAGATAGGCGCGGATGTGTGTGTGTTCGATAGTCTCCGCAGTCAGGTGTGCATCCAGCTGCCCCACCCATGCAGCGAACCCGGTGAGTTCGCGCTGATAGGCACGCAGCGTGTGTGTGGACGCGCCCCGCTCATTGGCCAATACACGCAGATAATCAACAACCAGTTCGGGAAGCGAGCCGGTGGCTTGAGGAACCGCCGACGTGCTCATGCCGTTTCCTCAAGAGGAGTTTCCTGCTGCTCCGTATTCTCCGCTTCAGCAGTCAGCGGCCGCTGCTTGGCACGAGGATGATGCTCGCGATGTACAGCCTTCAGGCGGCCGAGAGCGAGATGCGTGTACACCTGCGTCGTCGAGATGTCCGCGTGGCCCAGCAGCAGCTGCACGCTGCGCAGGTCTGCACCGTGCTCGACCATGTGCGTTGCACAGCTGTGACGCAGTTTGTGGGGGCTGGCGTCACCATTCGCCAGCTTCACCAGATGCCATACCCACTGGCGAGTAAGCGGCATACCGCGCAGAGAAAGAAAGAGACGCGCACCATCGGGCCGCTTCGATTTTCGCGCGGTACTGATGCGTTCGAGATGCGGCCTGCCCTGGCGCAAATACTCCTCCAAAGCAGAAATTGCAGCACCGCCAAGCGGCACAATGCGTTCCTTGTCGCCTTTGCCGCGCACCTGGACACGGCCCAGATCAAGGGCAAGGTCGCTGGTTGAAAGCGCAACGACCTCAGAGACACGCAGTCCACCGGCATAGAGCAGCTCAAGGATCGCGCGATCACGCAGAGCCGTCGCCCGCGCCTGCGGATGCGAGGCGGCCATGCTGGCCCTTTCCAGCATTTCGGTGACTTCCGGCTCGGCAAGCGACTTGGGCAGCACCTTCCAGGTCTTCGGCGATTCGATATTCACGGTGGGATCGTGATGAATGCGCCGGTCGAGCAGCAGCCATTTGTAAAATCCACGTAAACAACTCAGCTTGCGCGCCACGGAGCGCGCATCGATGCCATGACCGCGCAGATGCTCCAGAAAGGCTGCGACATCGTCCTGCACGGCCGTCAGCAGAACGCCGTTGCGGCTCTCAAGGAACTCGGCAAAGGTGCGCAGATCACCCAGGTAAGCTTCGCACGTAAGCGGGCGTAAACCCTTTTCTACGCGCAGATACGCCTGATAGCCCTTGACGAGTGCGAGATTGCGATCACCGTCCACACCTCCGATTATCTGTTTGGCTGCGTGGCGCGGGCGTATGCATCCGCGCTCACCGTACCACGTTCATCAAGGAATCAACATGAGCAACAAAATGAAATGAGTCGAGCAGCGCCGGCTTGTTAATTCATCTAACTTGTGCGATCCGGGCTCGCCGCACAGGCGTGCAAAGACAGCCTGTTTTGGAAGAGAATAGAGACAGGTGAATCTTTCAAGCAGGATTGAGGAACGCTTGGCGCAAGCAGAGTTGGAAGTTCGCAAGTGGAGTGCAGAAGAGTTTGAGCGGCTGGTACTGGATTGCAAGCCGCGAGTAGCCGTCTTCGATTGTGACGGAACCTTGTGGGGCGGCGATGCGGGCTATGGATTCATGGCCTGGTCATTGGAGCAGGGGCTCGTATCGCGCTCAACCAGCGATTGGATCGATACCCGTCATCGGTCCTACCGGGCAGGACAGGTCACCGAGGAGGAGATCTGCGGCGAGATGGTGCAGATCTACGCGGGACTGCGCGAGCAGGAACTGCGCGAAGCCGCTGCTCAGTATTTCAAGCAATTCATTCACGCACACATCTTTGCTGAGATCGCAGCGCTGGTGACCAAGCTTCGTGCGGCGGGCGTTGAGCTTTGGGCGGTCAGTTCCTCCAACCGCTGGGTCATCGTCGAAGGTGTGCGCGAGTTCGGCATGCCGCCCGAGCGTGTGCTGGCAGCTGAGGTCGGCGTGACGAACGGTATCATCGGCGAGACAATTGTCGACGTGCCGACCGGTCCCGGCAAAGCGGCGGCGCTACGGCGCGTGGGACTTACGCAGCCGGATGCGGTCTTCGGCAATTCCGTCCATGATCTGGCGATGCTCGAGATGGCGCGCTGCCCCTTCCCGGTCAACCCCTCGCCGGCACTGCTAGCCGAGGCGGCTAAGCGGGGCTGGGGATACTTCCGTCCGGCAGCTGCAGAGGGCCTGGCGGGAGCCGTCGGCGGGGAATGAAATCCATCTCTTTTGTTTCATTTACACTGGAGCCGTGGAAGAAAGCTCCTCGCCTGCCAATGCTCGTCCCGCCGGCCCGGCTCTGCGCTTTGTCGCTGCGGCGCTCATCGTCCGCGACGGTGAGGTGCTGATCGGGCAGCGCCGTCCCGATCAGCCGATGGCCTCCATGTGGGAGTTTCCGGGAGGCAAGATCGAGGCCGGGGAGAGCGCCCAGCAAGCGCTGGCCCGCGAACTCTCTGAGGAACTTGGTATCAACGCCAGCATCGGCCCGCCGGTGACGCGGATTCGCCACAACTATCGCCATGGCGGCGCGGTCGATCTGCAGTTCTTTACCGTGCGTGAGTTCCACGGAGAGATCGTCAACCACATCTATCAGCAGGTGCGCTGGGTCAAGCTCCAAGATCTGCCGACTTACGATTTTCTCGCGGCTGATCGCGGACTGATCCGCGACTTGGCGGCCGGCAAGCTGCTCTAAAACTTCGCCGAATCTCTACCTCAGCGGCGTGCAGTTCGGCAATGCATCAACAAAGCCGGACCTTTCTAACGAGTGCCTTTGCATACGGCGCCTGCTGAGGTAGTGATCTTATCTTTCATCTATTCCGTCCTTGACACTCGACTCAATTACAATCACAATGTAGTTCTAATTATGGTCGGCGAATTTGAATACCTCATTCTTTCCGCGGCGGCGCATCTGGGCGAAGAGGCCTACGGAGCAGCGATGCGCGAGGTGATCGAGACCACGGGCGGGCGTACCTGTTCGCTTGGCGCCCTTTACACCACGCTTGACCGATTGGAGGCCAAGGGGCTGGTCGAAACATGGATGAGCGCTCCGACACAACAACGCGGCGGGCGAGCCAAGCGCATGGTGAAAGTGACAGGCAAGGGTGTCCGCGCAGCAAAAGAGTTCTATGAGGCTGTGGTTCGGATAAGCCGCGGCACTGTGTGGGGAGAGAGCCGGCGTAACCGTGTGCCGGGTGGTGCCGCGTGAAGCGGCGAGGCGGAGTCTCCGGCGCGGGCTGGCTGTGCATCGAAGCCGCCGCAGAATTGCTGGCTCCGCTGGAGCGCGAGGTGGTGCTCGGCGATCTGGCCGAGACAGGCTGCGGCACTTGGGGCGGGCTGAGCGATGTGCTTGGTCTGGCGGCGCGGCGGCAGCTTGCGTTGTGGAGAAGCTGGCGGCCATGGGCAGCGAGCTTCGGACTGGCGCTGCCGGCAAGTCTGTTCCTGATGGGATGCTCCCTGGCGGCGAGCGGGGCGATTGCCAACTTATTGCACGAGCTATCGAGCGCGCCGCTATTATGGCGCTCCGTTTCACGGCTGTTTCTACTGATCTGCTGGGCGTGGATGGCCGGGTTCGCCGTGGGCGCGGTCTCGCGGGGAACATGGTGGGCAAGCTTGCTGGGATGCTGCGCCCCCTGCTTGTATTGCCTGTCGGAATGGCCTGGACATGGGCTCTCCGCGTTGCGACTGCTGATCTTTCTCGTTCCGGGGTTGTGGGGCGCCTGGCGAGGGCGGCAGGATCTACGACTCGATCTTCGCTGGGCTCTGTTTCTAGCAGCAATGGCGATGTTCACGCCTTTAATGTGGGGCAAGGGCGGATGGATGTACGGCGCATGGCTGTTGTGGCCAGGGTGCTATTTGGCGGTAACAGCTAAGCATGGGCCGGTCTAGACGACCAAACCTTAGACGATCAATCTTTAGACGATCAACCGAGGGAGGATGAGGACCATGAATTGCATGGGATGGCGCATACGTGTGTCTGCTGCAGCGCTGGCGATCGCGCTCGGGTCGGCAACAATGCATGCTGCGAACGGCAGCCGCGTGGAGACTCGCGAGTTGCGCGGCGAGAGCCTGTCGCACAGCCTGATTGGAACAAATCCAGTGCGCAAGCTGACGGTCTATCTGCCGGCCGGATATGAGAGCTCAACCCAGCGGTATCCGGTGATCTATTACCTGCCGAATCCACTGGCCCAGTTTGATGAAGAGTTTTATCACGGACCGGCGCAGGAGCTGCTGGATCGCGCCATCGCCGCAGGGGAGATTGGCAAGACAATCTTGGTGGCGGTGGATATGGCGACTCCGTTGGGGTGCTCCTGGTATGTGAACTCACCCGTGACGGGGAACTGGGAGGACTTCATGGTTCGCGAAGTCGTTCCGTACGTTGATGCAGACTTCCGCACGCTGAGTAGCCGCGACTCGCGCGGAATCCTCGGCGACTTCATGGGCGGATATGGCGCGATCCGGTTCGGTATGACGCACCCGGAGGTCTTTGGAACTGTGTACGCGCTGCATCCAGTGGGGACAGGATCGGGAATCTACACCATGTATTCGCGACCGGATTGGAAGAAGCTGTCTGAAATCAAGTCAAGGGATGAGCTGCCGAAAGAAATCTGGGCCAATATCTTCCTATCGATTTTTCAGGCCAGCGTGCCGGACGTGAACAAGCCACCGCTGTATATCGATCTGCAAGCGCATCCAGTGGGAGATAAGCTCGAGATCGACAGTGCAGTGACGGAGCGGCTGCGAAATAATTTCCTGCTGGAGACGATGATCGGAAAGTATGCAGATAATCTGAAATCGCTACGCGGGCTGCGCTTTGACTGGGCACGGAACGATGGAAACCAGGATCACGTCTATTCCAACCAGGCCTTCACGCACAAGCTGAATGAGTTTGGAATCCCGCATGAGGCGGAGGAATACAACGGCGTTTGGGGGACGGGGAACTGGGGTGTAGATGGCCGGGTGTATACCGAGGCGCTGCCGTTCTTCGGCAGGCATCTTGTCTTTGCAGCGGGAACGGAGTGAACGTCGCGCTGAGGCGATGAGGCGCGATGCGATCTGCCCGCGCTAGGCTTATGGAGTGCTCATGAATGCCCCGGAATCAATCCCCAAAGCATCACCAGCGTCAGGCCGATCACAATGATGCTCGTACCCCAGGCGATGAAGTTCCAGATGTGCGAGTTCTTGTGCGTGCCCATCAGGTCAGTCCGGTTGATGAGCAGGAGCATGAGGATGATGACCACCGGCAGAAGAACACCGTTGAGCACCTGGGAGAGAATTGCGACGTTGACGAGCTGCGAGTCCGGCAGGATCAGCACAGTGATCGCTCCGCCAGCGATGAGCAGTGTGTAGAGCCAGTAGAAAAATGGCGCTTCTTTGAAGCTCTTATCGACACCGGACTCAAGCCCTAAGCCTTCGCAAACCGTATAGGCCGTGGAAAGCGGCAGAATGGACGCAGCGAAGAGCGAGGCATTAAACAACCCGAACGCGAAGAGGATGAAGGCATAGTCGCCGGCAAGCGGGCGCATGGCTTCGGCTGCATCTGAGGCCACCTGGATCGATCCCATACCGTGCACGTAGAGCGTAGCCGCACAGGCCACCACGATGAACCAGGCCACGAGATCAGTGAAAAAGCTGCCTACGATCACATCGAGCCGCGAAGCCCCGTAGTCCTTGACGCGGATTCCCTTCTCTACGATGGAAGCCTGCAGATAAAACTGCATCCAGGGCGCAATCGTGGTGCCCACGATGCCGATGGCCATGTAGATGTATGCCTTGTCGTGCCAGACGGGGTGCGGAGGCATTTTGACAGTGGCCAGAAGCGCATCATGCCAGCTCGGCTGCGAAAGCACGCCGGCAAAGATGTAGGCGATATAGACCACCGACGCAGTCAGGAAGATTTTTTCTGTGCTCTTATAGTCGCCGCGAAAAACCAGAAACCACACAAGCGCCGCGCATGCGGGCACGGAGATGAACTCCGAAACGTGAAACAAGCGCAAAGAGCCGGCGATGCCGATGAACTCCGTTACCACGTTGGTATAGTTCACCACCACCAGCAGCACCATCAGCAGGAAGGTGAGGCGCAGGCCGAATTCTTCGCGGATCAGGTCGCTCAATCCTTTGCCCGTGACTACGCCCATGCGCGCACACATCTCCTGCACCACGATCAGCGCGATCGTGATCGGGATCATGGTCCAAAGCAGGGTGTAGCCGTATTGCGCGCCGGCCTGCGAGTAGGTGAAGATGCCGCCCGAATCGTTATCGACATTGGCTGTAATAAATCCGGGGCCGAGAACGGCCAAAAAGAGCAGGATTCGGGTTCGCCAGCGCTTCCACATGCAACGGATTCCTAGGGTGGGTTCATCGCAATGCCCGGTCCTCGACCGGGAACGATCACTAATTCCTCACTGACCATAACAGGCGAGGGCCGCAGCCTGAAAATGTCCCGGAAAGAGAGCCCGCGAACACATCAGACCGGCGGAGACAAGTACAATACGCTTTCGTCTATTCTCAAAATCGATTGATAAGAGAGAGAGAAGCACTTATGGATTGGATGGATGCGAGCAAGAGTTTTCGTGGACGGCGCAAGCTGTTGGGCACGCTGGCTGGCGGCATTTCAGCCGCTGCATTGCTGGGCGCGCAAGCGCCGGCGGCAGTGGCCGCACCGGCCGAACGCGAATCGACGGTTCCGGAGGAGTTGTTTGCGCTCGCTCGTCTGCGCAATTACAAGAATCGGCGCTCCTCCAGTTGGGATCGCAGCGGCGGCAATGCGGACTGGGTCACCGTCGAGCCAGGCCAGAGCGCCACAATTTTCGAGGTCTCCGGCGCCGGGGTGGTGACACACATCTGGTTCACCATCAGCTCACCGGATTCGATGCATTTGAAGAACCTGGTGCTCCGCGCATGGTGGGATGGCGAATCCTCGCCGTCTGTCGAAGCCCCCATCGGCGATTTCTTTGGCCTGGGGTTGGGCGAGTATTTCGTGTATCAGTCCGAACTGCTGGCCGTTGCCCCCATCAAGGCCCTCAACGCTTACTTCGAGATGCCGTTCTCCACTGCCGCACGGATGACTGTCACGAACGAAGGCAAGATGCCCACGCGAAGTCTCTATTTCGCGATTGATTACGTAACTCTACCCAGCCTTCCAGATGGCCTTGGCCGTTTTCACGCGCAGTACCGCCAATCGAATCCATGCAAAGGAATCAGCAGTAGTGGCAAGAACCTGAACGGGCAGGATAACTACGTGTTTATGGAAGCGACCGGCAGGGGACATTTTGTGGGTGTGACCCACGCCGTGTTGCAGAACCAGAATGGCTGGTTCGGCGAAGGCGATGACATGATCTTTATCGATGGAGACACAACGCCCACGATCAACGGCACTGGCTCTGAGGATTACTACAATGGCGCGTGGGATTTTGGCGGACAGCCCTTCGGCTTTCAGCACAACGGAGCGCCATATGTCGTCGACCCGGAGCGGATCGGCGGCCGGTATTGTCTCTACCGCTGGCACACGGAAAGCCCGATCGCATTTGAGAAGTCGATCCGCGTCACCATTGAACATGGCGCGGCCAACGATCGCGCAGACAGCTTCTGTTCAACGGCGTACTGGTACCAGACGGAACCGCATGCGGCTTTTCCGGCGTTACCCGCAGCCGCCGACCGCATCCTGAAGGTCTATGCTGTCGGCGGAAACAACGGTCCTGCACCGCTGCCCGGTTCTTAGAGCCCTCCATGAGAAGGCCCAATTATGGACTAAATTACCGTGACTTTTCGAAGGCCTGCTCGACGCCCGGATAGAAGGCCAGGTAGCAGAGAATCACGAGATTCGCAATCGAACTGATCAGGAGAGTCTGCTTCTGCTCGGTTGACAGTTGCGTCGTCATTCCTGCTGCTTTGTCTGAGATGAAAAAGAGAGCCGTTCGTCCCAGTGCGACTCCTGCATAGCACATCGTGATCCACCGGATGCGCCAGTACCGCACCATCCACATCGCGCCTACGATCACGGAAAAGATTCCCATGAGGATCAGCCCCTCCGCGAGCAGGTTGGTTACGGGCGCGCTCTCGGTTGCGCTTACCTGAAACGGCACCATGGAGCGTGAGTGCCCCACAAACCAGTCAACGATGTTTGGGTTGGTGCGGGAGAACAGAAGAGAAGCAAAGATAAAGCAGGCGCAGCCGCGGATGAAATAAAACCATGTGATGCAGGTGATCCCGATCGGTACTTCGACGCCCTGGCGAACCTTGCCCTGTTCCGTGTCCTTCTCGCGGAATTTTTTCTTGGGTGGAGAAAACACCTCAAAAAACGGCGCCGGCTCCTGCTCGTACTCGTTCGTTACAGGCTGCCAATGATTCACTGGTTCCATACAGCTTCCTCCCGCTGACGAGCGCTGAGATAGAAGTTTTCTCAAGGCCAGTGCTTCAAAGACTACACAGAGTCAAGTGACCTAAGTTGTAAATTTAAGAGCCAGTGTACCTTGTATTGCACGAACCTGTACCGTTACCAACGTACAACGAAGGTGGTAATCGCATTGTTTTGCAGTAGGATGCGGGTTACTTTCGACGAATTTTTATAATTTTTTGCGCAGAAAACTGATGACCTGATCGGCCTTGATCACCCCCACCATGCGGCCTTGCGTATTCACGACGGGCAGCGAGTGCAGATTGTATTTGTCGAACATTTCGGCAAGCTCGTTCTGGTGAAGGTCGGCGGGGCAAGAGAGAATACGCGATTCGGTCAGCACGTTCAGGCGTGTCTCCGGCTGTGACATGACGAGGCGCGCGAGCGAGACCGATCCGCGCAAAACTCGCTTCTCGTCGAGCAGAAAGATATCCGTCACGCTATCCGGATCGCCATCGAAGCTGCGCAGCGCCTGCACCGCCTGTGCCACGGTCGAGTCCGCTCCGAGATAGACGAAATCCGTGGTCATCCAGCCCGCGGCAGTATCCTCATCGAACTCGAGCAGCTCTTCGACTTCCTGCCGCTCCTCGGGCTCCATCTCCTCGAGAATCGCGTCGGAGCGATCTTCGGGCAGTTCGGCAAGAAGATCAGCGGCAGCGCCGGGATCCATTTCCTCGACGATGTCGGCGATGCGCTCTTCATCGAGTTTTTCGAGCAGGGCCTTTTGCAGTTTCGGCTCGACCTCTTCGAGCGTCTCGGCAGCAACCTCTTCGTCGAGCGAAGTGAAAACGGCCTCGCGCTCGGCAGGGGCAAGGTCTTCGAGGATCTCGGCAAGATCGGAGGGGTGCATCTCGGCAAGCCGCTCGTGCTCAATGCGCAGCTTCACGCGCCGCGCTGGGTCTACCTCGATCACATCGACGAATTGCCAGGGAATGATGCGAGGGGTAATCTTGCGCGAGACAGCTTCAAGCCGGGCGCGCGGCAAAACCCCCTTAAACACCCGGCGAAAGGCGCCACGCAGGCCGACTTCGACTTCGGCGACGCGCAGCAGGTGCGCCCCACCTTTGCCGAGCCATTCAAGATCGACGTCGTTGACGCGGACCACCTTGCGCCCGTGAATGTCGATGATCTGCCTGTCAACGAGATCCTGCTGCAGGTAAAGAAAGTTGCCTTCCGCTTTCTTGAGCGGAACGAGAGCGTCTGTCGAGCGCAGTTCCAGCGTGCCGGCGGGTGTTTCCATCACGTCCTGCGAGGGAATGATGGAGAGGCCGGCTTTAGTCTTGAGCACCAGCCCGGCTACCTTGCCGGCATCCGGGCCTGTGGCTACTGCAATGTCTTTGAGACGGCCGCGCAGATGACCATGGGCATCCGTAACGGGCGTACCCAGCAGAGCCGTCAAACTGACGCGAGTTGGGGTTTGCGGCTCCATCTTGTCGAGTGTACCGCCTGAGGTTGAGTGTAGCGTCTGAGTGGCCGTCATGTGCGGACGATGCGCTGCGATGAATTCTGATCGCAACTCTGGCGGATGCGGGCCGAATCTAATCGGTGCGGCGGCTTGACACAATTGCACTCAGACTTGAAACTGCCAGCAAGGTTTCTAAGCTACCGTGGGGATTTGGCTCCCACTCGAGCGAAGGCGGAACGCGACCCGGTGAGCGCAGCCAGCAAAGGACGGTGGAGTCTTCGGCTCAACTCCACTATGGAAAGTGTCGGCGAGGTGGAGGCGGCCGCAGAACGACTGGCTACAGAGGCCGGTCTAAACGAAGACGATCTCTTCCATGTGACCATGGCTGTGCGCGAGGCCACGATCAACGCCGTTCTGCATGGTAACGAATACGACTCGACGCGGCCCATCGACGTAGTCTTCGAAAACACCGGAGATGACTTCATTTTCACGGTTACCGATCAGGGCCGGGGATTCGATCCCGACCATCTCCCGGACCCCTCTGCGCCGGAAAATCTCCTCCGCGGCACCGGGCGGGGCATCTTCCTCATCCGTTCCCTGATGGATGAGGTACACTTTCGTCAATTGCATCCTGGGACTGAGCTGAAGCTCATCAAGCATCTGGCACCCGCGCAAGGCAAGACTTAGGCCCTGACAGGGAGAATCGACGCCGCCGAAAGATTTCTCACCAGGATTTGTCATCCGGGCAAGATGGGCGCGGAGTTTTCCGCCAGTCGGCGCATCCAAAGATGCTATAACCGAAGTACCAATGAAGGAGGAGTTTCCGTGGCACTTACCATCGCTTCGCGTGAAATTGACGGCGTCACAGTTGTGGACCTGAGCGGGCGGATCACCCTGGGCGAGGGCAGCGTACAGTTGCGCGACGCCATTCGCGACCTTATCAGCAAAGGACAAAAGCGCATTCTGCTGAACCTGGGCGAAGTCAGTTATATCGACAGCTCCGGCCTGGGAGAGCTGGTAAGCGCCTACACGACCTCGAAGAACCAGGGCGCAACCCTCAAGCTGCTCCGGCTGACCAAGAAGGTGCACGATCTGTTGCAGCTGACCAAGCTTTACACCGTCTTCGACATCTTCGACGACGAGGCCAGCGCGATCGCGTCGTTCAAGTAGTTCCGAGTAGTTTTCGACGCGTTCTTCGCGGGCGCTCCTGATCCTGACTCGACCTCCGCATAAACGAAAGGCCATCCCCGCTCGGGATGGCCTTTTTGCTTTCCGAAACCACCGGTCAGAATTTGACTGCCGGCACCTGCTGCGCAGCCGGACTGGCGGTAAAGAAGGCGTTGTTGGGCTGGAATCCCGCCATGCCCGCCCAGATGCTGTTGGGGAACTGGAGGATAAAGGTGTTGTAGTCCTGGATCGCGTCGTTGTAGCGTTTGCGCGCCACTGCAATGCGATTTTCGGTCCCAGCCAGCTCATCCTGCAGACGCATGAACTGCTCGCTCGAACGCAGCTGCGGGTAGTTTTCCGTAAGCGCCAGCAAGCGTCCCAGCGCCGAGTCGAGCTGTCCGTTGGCGGCGATCTTTGCCTGCGGACCCTGCGCGTTGAGCAGGCCGGCCCGGGCATTCGCGATGTCGCCGAAAACCGTGCTCTCTTCCTTCGTGAAGCCCTTCACAGTTTCCACGAGGTTCGGGATCAGATCCGCGCGTCTCTGCAACTGCACATCCACCTCAGACCAGGCGGCCTTGACGCCTTGGTCTTTGGCCACCATCTGGTTCTTCGCGCTTACATAGCTGCCGAAGACCAGAAACACTACCAGGAGCAACACGCCCACGACCGCCAGCGTAATTCCAAGTCCACGACTCATACCGTTCATTTCTCCTTTGGCCTCCGCACAGCGGAAGGCCCTTCAAAAAATCGGGAAGACTACCAACTGCCTCCGGCGCCGCCGCCGCCAAAGCTTCCGCCGCCGAATCCGCCAAAACCACCGCCGGAATCGCCACCTCCTCCGCCACCACCCCAGCCGCCATAGCCACCGCCGCCCCGCCAGCCTCCTCCGCCCCAGCCGCCGAAAAAGAGTCCGAAGCCAAAGAGCATCCGGAGCAGCGAAAAACCGCCAAAGAAGACCAGCACAATGACGAGCAGGATGAGCTTGGCCAGCGCGGAACTATGATGGCGCAACGGCCGGTCGACTGCCTGAGATACCGGCACATTTTCGTCGAGCGTGACGTGGGCATCGGCCGCAATGTCCTGCGCGATCTCACCCACGGCCCGCAGAACCGCGCCATCGAAGTCGTTAGCCCGCAAGTCAGGCACCATGGCTCGGCCGATATCGCCGAGCTTGGCGTCATTCAGAATCCCCTCAAGCCCGTAACCGACCTCGATCCGGCGCTGGTGGTCATGGATGGCCAGCAGGATGAGGACGCCGCGGTCGGAACCTTTGCGCCCTATCTTCCACTTGGTCTCAAGCTCGTCAGAGTATTCAGCGGCGTCTTCGCCGTCGAGCGACTGGACGGTAACAACGGCAACCTGGGCATTGGCTGCGGAGTGATCGAGCTGCGCGCAGATGGCATCGATGCGCTCGATCGCCTCAGGCGAGAGCACGTGGGCAAAGTCGCTGACGTAGTCGGTGGGATGGGCGGGAAGATCCTGGACACGCTCGGCGCACGCGGGAAAGACTTCCGCAAACACGAGTACCAGCGCGATAACCCACAATCCGGTCCAGGTTGCGCGGCAATGGCCTTTCATCTTGAATTATTGTACGCGGCAGACCGCCGGCTGGTTCCCTGCCTCCATCGACACGACCTTACGCATTTTCCACTTGTCATATCGCTTCACTGCGAGAGAGCGCATGGCTGCAACCGTGACCCCGAAAATCCATAGCGATCCAGCCACATTAAAGTTGAACAAAAAGGCAACCTTACGCGCACATCTCAGCACTAACTTTCTCGTGGGGTTGCCCGAGTTCCAAAACATGAATGCCTTGCGCTTGCTCGTGGGTAGCGTGTGTACGTCTTTTTGATTGCCTTTGGACTGTGCTCGAACTGCTCGATGCATCTCCTGTCGTTTCTCGATAAATTTTGCGCCTGACCTCTCTTGACAGCAAAGGATACACCAGGGCCGAAGTGTGTCTCCAATGAGGGGTCTTGCGACTTCCCCAGGGAGGCCCAATGGGCACTCGTGTGTTTGCAAGAAATATTTCTTCCTTGGTCTGTGTCCCCGTTTCGCTTCTGCTCATAGTCGGCGTGGCGGGCTGCGCGTCCTCAGTCCCTTCCAGCAAGCCGGGCGCGGGATCGAATCCAACAACCCCAACGAAAACACTGACCAGCATCGCGGTGACACCTGCCACCGCGAGCATCGCGATTGCCGCAACTGCTCAGTTCACTGCAACGGCGTCGTTCAACGACGGCTCAACCGCAAATGTGACCTCATCCGCGACGTGGACGTCTTCGAGCCCTGCCGTCGCGACAATCAGTGCATCCGGCCTGGCCACTGGCGTGGCCGCAGGCTCCAGCACCATCACAGCATCGTTAAACGGCATAAACGGCACTGCAGGACTGAGTGTGACGGCTGCGGCGGTCACGGTGAAGTCCATCGCAGTCACCCCGCCGAGCGCAACTCTCACGGTAGGAACCACCCAACAGCTTTCTGTCACCGCGACCTATAGTGATGGGACTACCGGCGCTCTTACCTCGGGTGTGATCTGGAATTCTTCGAGTACGGCCGTGGCGACGGTCAGCGCGTCCGGATTAGTAACGGCAGTTGCAGCCGGCATCACGACGATCACAGCTTCCGCGAACGGACTCACGGCGACGACCGCGCTCACCGTAACGGCAAGCACACCCACAGTGAGGTCCATCGCAGTCACGCCGCTGAGCGCGACTGTTACGGCAGGAGCCACGCAACAATTTTCCGTTGTCGCGACGTATAGCGACGGAACCACCGGCACGCTTACGTCCGGTGTGACCTGGAGTTCTTCGAGCACGACTGTGGCGACGATTAATACATCAGGCTTGGCGACGGCCGCAGCAGCCGGCGCGACCACAGTCACCGCTTCCGCGAACGGACTCACGGCGACGGCTGCGTTCACCGTAACGGCAAGCGTACCCACAGTGAAGTCCATCGCCGTCACGCCAGCGAGCGCGACCGTTACGGCAGGAGCCACGCAACAATTTTCCGTTACCGCGACGTACAGCGACGGAACGACCGGCACACTTACGTCGGGTGTGACCTGGAGCTCTTCAAGCACGACTGTCTCGACAATTAATACATCAGGCTTGGCGACAGCCGTTGCTGCCGGCACGGCGACGATCACCGCTTCTGCAAATGGACTCACAGCAACCGCCGCACTGACCGTGCAGAAGGCGCTGCGGTCCATTGCCGTCACACCGCAGAATCCAACCTTTGCTGCCGGCTCTACACAGCAATTTACGGCCACGGCTACCTACAGCGACGGCTCTACGGCCAACGTAACCTCGACCGCGGCGTGGGCTTCGTCCAACACCTCCGTAGCGACGATCGACTCAAGCGGCCTGGCCACCGGCGTCGCTGCAGGCTCCACGACGATCTCTGCTTCACTCAATACGATCAGTGGCTCCGATCCGGTCACCATCACGCTTCCCCAGGCGGCTGGCGTGAACATAACTACGTGGCACGTGGACGCGAACCGAAGCGGACTGAATGCGAACGAGCAGACGCTGACTCCTGCAAACGTTGCGCCAGCCTCGTTCGGAAAGCTCTTCTCGTATGCGGTGGACGGCTACGTATACGGCTCGCCACTCATCATGTCAAACGTGAAAATCAAGGGCGCTGCCCACAACGTGGTGTACGTGGCAACTGAACATGACAGCGTGTATGCCTTCGATGCGGACCACTACGGCACCGGTGCTCCGCTGTGGCAGGTCTCATTGCTGCAGACGGGAGAAACGCCGCTCACGGACGGACCAATCCAGCCCTACGAAGGCGTCACCTCTACGCCGGCGATCGATCCGAATACGAACACGCTTTATGTGGTGTCGACGCAGACTTCGGCCACCGCAGGCGGCACCTTCCGGCTGAACGCGCTCGACATCACTACGGGCGCGCAGAAGTTCGGCGGACCGGTGACGCTCAATGTCTCCGTTCCGGCCACGAACTCCGCTGCAGTGAACGGGGTGCAGACGCTCGATACATCATGCATCCAGCGAGCGGCGCTGTTGCTGGCAAATGGGAACATCTACATGGGCTTCGGAGGCTGCCACTCCGGATGGCTGGTGGCCTACAGCGCGTCGACGCTGCAGCAAGTGGGCGTCTTTAACGCGAGCCCCAATCTAAATGGTGAAGGCACGTATGCCAGCGCTGGCGGCGTGTGGATGGGTGGTGGCGGACCAGTTGCCGACGCCCAAGGCAATGTTTACATCACGACCGGCAATGGCCCCTGGGATGGACAGACGGCTTTCGGCGATTCCGTGCTGAAATTCGGCCCCACTCCCGTGCCAGGCGCGAATGGGACCATGCAGCCGAGCGACTACTTCACGCCCAGCATCTACCAGTTCATGGATTGCTTTGATGCAGACCTGGCCGCTGGTGGGCTAATGTTGATCCCCGGCACCTCGACGCTTGTGGCTGGCGGCAAGACCGGCACAATGTACCTGGTGAACAGCAAGAATCTGGGGCATGAGACCGCCAACGATGCTGGTGCGCTCCAGCGACAGGTGTGGGGCGCGGGCCTGACCGGAGGTTCTACCTATCCGCAGAGCTGCCAGGACAGCACCGGAACCAATACCGCAAATGTCACGTCCTACGAAATCTTCGGAACATCCGCATATTTCAACAACTTCATCTACCTGGGAGTCACACCTACATCGATGAACGCGCCCGGTGGAGTACGCCAGTTTGAATACGCTACGACGCTGACGCCCTTCGACGATACAGCAGACTTCCAGCAGCAAGGCACACGCGGCACCAGCCCGTTTATCTCTGCCAGCGGGACTGGATACGGCATTGTGTGGATGATTGATCAAGGCAATCCGCTGCAGAACACGAGCGGGGCGGCGACAACCAGCGCCACGTTGCGCGCTTATGATGCGGCAAACTTCCCGACCGAGATTTACAACAGCAACACGAATCCGAGCGACACACCTGGCTACGGCATCAAGTTCAGCTCGCCGGTAGTCGCCAACGGCAAGGTGTACATCTCAACCGGGCACGACCTCACCACTGTCTCAAACCCGCAGGGTGAGATCGATGTGTATGGATTAAAATAAGCCTCGCCGCCGCCGGCGATCATCCCGGCGGCGGGGTTTTTCCCGCGCTATACACTGGAGAAGTGACGAATCAAGACGCACCGCTTTCACCTCCCATCGCAAGCAAGCATCCCACCGAAACACACATGCACGGCGCCGTACTCGCGGACGACTACGCGTGGCTGCGCGACAAGGACAATCCTGCGGTCACGCAATATCTCGAAGCTGAAAATGCATACGCGGAAGCACAGATGGCGTCGCTCGCGCCTTTGCGGGACGAGCTGTATCGCGAGATGCTCAGCCATGTAAAGCAGACAGATATCTCTGTGCCCTACCGCGATGGCGCTTGGTGGTATTACACACGCACAGAAGAAGGCTTGCAGTATCCAATCCATTGCCGCAAGCGCGGCGGGCCTGCCGGTCCTGAAGTGGGTGCGAAAGAAGAAGTGATCCTCGACGGCAATGTGCTGGCCGCAAAATTCGCTTTCTTTGCGATTGGCGGCACCGATATCTCTGACGATGGCCGCTGGCTCGCCTATTCCACCGACATCCGGGGCTTTCGCCAGTACACGCTGCGCATCAAGGATCTCGCGACCAACGAGACACTGCCGGACGAAGTGGAACGCGTGGGCTCCCTCACCTGGGCGGCAGACAATCGCACGCTGTTTTACACCGTCGAGGATGAGCAGCAAAAGCGGCAGTTCCAGTTGTGGCGGCATGTGCTCGGCACGCCGCACAAGGAAGATGTGCTCGTATATCAGGATGACGATGAGCGCTTCAACGTGGGCGTGGGCCGCACGCGCGACGGCAAATTTCTGGTGTTCGAATCGGCCAGCCACACGACAACGGAGTGCCACGTTCTCGCTGCAGATCATCCGACGGGCACCTTTCAGCTCATCTGCGCGCGTGAGGACGAACATGAATATTCGATCGATCACCGGCATGGCCATTGGTTCATCCGCACCAACGATCATGGGCGGAACTTCCGCCTGGTGACTGCGCCCGAAGCAAGTCCGGGCCGCAGTCATTGGACCGAGCTGATTGCGCATCGGGACGACGTGATGCTCGAAGATGCCGATCTCTTCGCCGATTTCTTTGTGGCCTGCGAACGCGAGGATGGGTTGCCGCGATTGCGCTTGTGGGGCTTCTCGGGCGACGGCCCCGAGGCCGCGCCCGCCGATGAGATTGCATTTCCGGAGCCCGCCTATAGCGCACATCCGCACATCAACCGCATCTTCGAGACGAGAACCTTTCGCTACGCTTATCAGTCGCTGGTGACGCCGAGTTCGGTGTACGAGTACGATGTGGCGACCGGCGCATCCACGCTGCTCAAACAGCTTGAAATTCCGGGCGGCTTTGATCGGACGCTCTACGCAAGCGAGCGCGTCCATGCCAGGGCTGCGGATGGCGTGGAGGTTCCGGTTTCGCTTGTCTATCGCAAAGATAAGCGCGAGCCAGGGAAAAATCCGCTCTACGTCTACGGCTATGGCGCGTATGGCTACGCATTGCCGCTCGGGTTCAACTCGAACCGGCTCTCGCTGCTCGACCGCGGCATCGTGATGGCCTATGCGCACATTCGCGGCGGCGGCGATTTGGGCAAGCTGTGGCACGATGCCGGTAAGATGCTGGCCAAGCGCAACACGTTCACCGATTTCATCGCCGTGGTTGAATACCTGACCGCTAATGGCTACGGCGACGCGAAACGCGTGGCGATCGAAGGCGGGTCGGCGGGAGGCCTGCTCATGGGCGCGGTCGTCAATCTGCGGCCGGATTTGTTTCGCGCCGTCGTCTCGCACGTGCCGTTCGTAGACGTGATGAACACGATGCTCGATGCCTCGCTTCCGCTCACGGTGCCGGAGTACGAGGAATGGGGCGACCCCAATCAGGAAGAATACTTCCGCACCATGCTCAGCTACTCGCCGTACGACAACTTGAAAGCCGGCAGCTATCCGTCGATGTTAGTGAAGACGTCATTGCATGATAGCCAGGTGATGTACTGGGAGCCGGCGAAGTATGTCGCCAGGCTGCGCACGCTCAAGCAGGACACGAATCCACTGTTGCTGGTGACGAACATGCAGGCAGGGCACGGCGGAGCCAGCGGCCGCTACGATTACCTGAAAGAGATCGCGGTGGATTACGCGTTTGTGCTGCGCGAGTTGCAGATCGTGTAATTGATGCGGCTCTATCCGAGTGCCTTCAGTTCTCCGAGCGTCTTCTCCAAACTCGCCGCGTCTTCCACATTCAGCGACTTCAGCGCGGGATCAATCTGCTTGAGCAGACCGCAGAGCACCTTGCCCGGTCCCACTTCAACGAAGACTTCTGCACCTGCGGATTTCAATGATTGCATGCAGTCTACCCATCGCACCGCGCCGGTGACCTGCCGGATCAACGCGTCGCGCGTCGCCTCAGCGGTCGTAACGAGTTCGCCCGTGACGTTCGCGGCGACCGGGATATGCGGTTTGCTCATCGGCAGCGCTGCGAGCACGCGCGCCACCTCTTCCTGCGCCGGCTGCATCAATGCGCAATGAAAAGGTGCGCTCACGGGCAGCATGACGGCGCGGCGCGCGCCTTTTTGCTTGCACAGGGCTACGGCTTTTTCCACCGCGGCCAGCGCGCCGGAGATCACGGTCTGGCCGGGTGAGTTCAGGTTCGCGGCCTGCACGGTGAGTCCGGTATCCTGCGCAGCCTCTGCACAGGCTTCAGCCACTTGTGTTGCATCCAGCGAGAGCACTGCCGCCATGCCGCCCTGACCCGGCGGAACGGCCAGCTGCATGGCGCGTCCGCGGGCCTTCACGGCGCGCGCAGCGCCGGCAAAGCCGAGCGTGCCGGCGATTACGTGCGCAGACCACTCACCCAGCGAGTGGCCGGCGGCGAAGGTTGGCTGCACGCCCTGCTCCGTAAGCACGCGGGCGGCGGCAACGCTCACAGTCAGAATTGCCGGCTGCGTGTTTTCTGTCAGCCGCAGTTCTTCTTCGGGACCTTCGAAGCAAAGACGCGAGAGCGGAAACCCGAGCGCCGCATCGGCCTCAGCAAAGGTTTGTGCTGCGATGGGAAAACGTTCGGCGAGCTCACGGCCCATGCCGACGGCCTGCGATCCCTGGCCGGGAAAAAGGAAAGCGATCTTCTCTGACATTCTCACCGATTTTACCGTGCCAAGCTGGGGCGGACGGGCGGGTCAGTTCCAGCGCTTCTTGTCTTCGGAGTCTTCGTCGATCAGCTTGCCCTGACCGTCGAAGCGGACCGTGCGGCCCTGCGAGCGCATGTACACTTCGAACTTGCGCGCGGCGCGGCGGCGCTTCCAGCGGTAGTAGCGATTGCGCATGCCGTACCAGCTTTCGCTGAGCAAGAACGAAACGCCGCGGCGAGGCGCCATGCGGATCCATATCAGCCCGGCGAGCGCACCGCCGAGCTGCGCAAAGGCGTAGACGCGCTGCTGGCCGAAGAGCATGGCGACAGCCACCAACGCGTAGATCACCGCCAGATAGCGAGCTTTAATGCCGATGGGCAACGGAAACATCATGAACTGCACATCGCCGTAGAGAAACCCGATGGCCACAAGCAGTCCAAAGATGCCCCCGAAGCAGCCATACAGCGGAACAGACGGCACGTCGACGTGCATTGCGGCGCTCACTCCGTAGATGACCAACGCCGCAACGGCGGTGCCCAGCACAGATGCGGCATAGAGGCCTGTGAGCCAGCCGGCGCTGTGTCCCTGCATCTCGATGAATCCAGCCAGAAACCAGAGCGACAGCAGTTCGAAAAATGTGCCCCACAGTCCGGGATGTACAAAGCTGTAGGTAATCGGCTGCCAGAACGAACCATGCAGAAAAACGCTGGGATCGAAGCACAGCGCGGTGGCCAGGCCCGCAATCTGGTCGCGCAGAGCCAGCCCTGCGATGAGAAGCGCAAAATAAGCCGCAAGGTTGACAAGGATCAGCCGGCGCGTTGCGCCTCTGAAGTCGGGGAAAGCGAACGGGCTGGAGCCGATCCTGGGCATCGTAATCAACAGGGTAAACGGAAAGCGGGCCCAGTGTCATTGCACTGTAATCTTCGCAGGTTACGGGCCGGGTCCGGAACGGGCCGGGGCGATGCGGGCAGCAAACCTAACGGGGTCTTAACCGTCTCTTGTATGCACGCAGTTGCATGTATGGAATTGGCGTGAAAAACGGGGCACAAACGGTCAACCCTTGCGGAAAAAAGCGGCTGGCTGGCCGATAACGGAACCAAGAGAGGGGATGGTATATTCTTCACACTTCGGACTTGTGTCCTAGCCTGACAGCCCTTGACCTGAGGCCGGGTTGTCCCTAAAACTATAGCGGAACCGGAGTCCGCGCCCTGCGGAGGCGGACCCGTTTTGTGATTTTCGTCTTTTCACCTTGTGCCCGACTTGAGCCATTTCAATTTGAGCGGTTGATGCGAGTTGCGGGTGAAGGGAGTTTTTTTGAAGAGCACGTTCTTTGTGCACGCTTGAACGTGTTATGAACCATCACCCTGGGGTTGAATTGCACGCGGAGAGAGAGGAGGCTGCCATGCCCAGCTGCCCTGAATGCGAAAACGAACTCGATCTTGAAATCGACGAAGTAGAGGAAGGCGACGTGGTTGCCTGCGAAGAATGTGGAACCGAGTTTGAAGTAGTCGGTGTTGAGCCACTTGAACTGGCGCGCATCGAAGAGGAACTCGAAGAAGACGAAGAGTCGTACGAAGAGGAAGAGGAGGAAGAGTGAGCCACAGTAAGACGGCCCTGCTGGCGGCGGTGCTCGGAGCGCTGTCGGCGGGAATCGTTCCCTTCGGGGCGAAACACTCTCCGTTCGTGCCTGCAGCCGAGGCGCAAAACATCGGCGAACGAACTGTATCCGGAACGGTGCTGGACGCCGACTCCAACCCGGTTCAGGGGGCGACGGTCTTCCTGCGCAATGAGAAGACCAAATCCATCCGCAGCTACTCGTCCACCGCAGACGGCCATTTTCACTTTGCTCAGGTGAACATGGCCGAGGACTTCGACCTGTGGGCTGAAAAGACCGGCAAAAAGAGCGCCATCAAGACCGTCAGCTCATGGGATGCGCGCAAGGACTTTATCTCCGACTTGAAGCTCAAATAATCCATGCCGGCACTGCGCCGAAACTCCGCCGCTTCAAGCGCGAAGCGCAGACGCCTCTAAAATTTTCTGGAACCGGAGAGCTGAGGATGATGTTCTCAGCTCTCGAGTTTTTTGGTCACAAGTTCATTCAGCAGCGCGGGGTTGGCTTGTCCCTTCGAGGCACGCATCACCTGGCCGATGAAGAATCCAGCCATCGTCTTTTTGCCGGCGCGGTACTGCTCCACTTGCTTGGGATTGGCAGCGATCACGTCATCGATCAGCTTTTCCAGCGCTGCGGCATCGGTGATCTGCTGCGGCTTCTCGCGCTCGTAGACAGCGCTGAAGTCCTCACCTTTTTCAAAGGCGACATCCATGAGCTGCTTCATCTGCTTGGAGCTGATCGTGCCTTCGTCGAGCAGATCAGCGGCCAGCACAATGCCGGCCATCGACACCGGTGACTGGTCCTGCTCAAGGCCGAGAGCTTTGACTCTGCCGCCCACTTCGCTCAACAGCACATTAGCCACACGGCGGGGATTCTTCGCCGTTCTGGCGGCAGCCTCAAAGCGGTCGGCAAATTCGCGCGATGCCGTGAGTGTCTGCGCGTCCTGCGCGGAGAGGTCATACTCCGCGATCATGCGGGCGCGGCGTGCTTCAGGCAGCTCCGGAAGTTTCTTCCTGGCCTCGGCCAGGAAATCTGCGGAAACGATGAGCGGCGGCAGATCGGGCTCAGGGAAATAGCGATAATCGTGCGCCTGCTCCTTCGAGCGCATCGAGTAGGTACGGCCCTCGTTGGCATTCCACAAGCGTGTCTCCTGCATGACGCGCCCGCCCGACTCGATCACTTCAACCTGCCGCTCGATCTCGTATTCAAGCGCGGCACGGATGAAGCGGAAGCTGTTGACGTTCTTTACTTCGGCCTTTGTGCCGAATTTTTCCTGCCCTCTAGGCCGCACGCTCACATTGGCATCGCAGCGGAGCGACCCTTCTTCCATGTTGCAGTCAGAAACGCCGGTGTACAGGAGGATCTCTTTGAGTCGTGTGAGGTACTCGAACGCCTCGTCGGGGGTACGAATGTCCGGCTCGCTGACGATCTCGACGAGGGGCGTGCCGCAGCGGTTCAGGTCGAGGTAAGTACGCGTCGCAGAATCAGAGAAGCCCTCGTGCAGGCTCTTGCCCGCGTCCTCTTCCATGTGCAGGCGCGTGATCCCAATGCGTTTCGTGCCCCCATCCGCCGTGGGCACTTCGATCCAGCCGTGCTCGGCAATCGGCTTGTCGAATTGGGAAATCTGATAGCCCTTCGGCAGGTCGGGATAGAAATAATTCTTGCGCGCAAAGATCGATCGCTCATTCACCGTGCAATGGAGCGCCAGTGCCGCCAATGTAGCGAACTCGACCGCCTTCGCGTTAAGGACAGGCAGCGAACCGGGCAGGCCGAGACACACCGGGCAGATATTGGTGTTCGGCGCCGACCCGAACCGATTGGCACAGCCACAGAAGATCTTGGAGGCAGTAAGTAACTGCACGTGCACTTCAAGGCCGATCACCGGCTCGTATTTGGCCAGAATGTCAGGAGAAAGCGATGCCGCGGCGGACATAAATGAATTTTACGGCAAAGTCAGAGAAGGCGTGCCCTCTTTAGGATCATCCAAGGTCGTCGCTCCTCGGGATCACGTCGACTTCGACGCCGCGGCTTCGGGATACAGCATCTCTGGTTTTGCTATAGCGCGCCCGATGCGCTCCGCTCCACAAGCCGGTTTCTCTTGCAATGCGGCAGTGCTATCCTTTCCATCACCGGGCAAACAAATTTCACTCCCCAATTGCTCAATTTCCGCTCAGGTACCCAATGGGAGGAAGATGTGACGAATCGACTCGCCACACGCGTCGTGCAGGCATTCGCTGGCGCACGCCACGGTATCGCGCTCTCTATTCTGCTGCTGAGTTCTGCAGGATCTCTCGCGGCACAAAGCGGTTCCAGCCAAAACCTGCTAACCAATGACAAGATCGTCCAATTAGAGCGGGCCAAGGTGGGCGACGACGTGATCATCGGCATGATCCAGACCATGCCGACGAAGTTTTTGCTCGATCCGAACTCGGTTATCCGGCTCAAGCAGCAGGGCGTCTCTGACAAGGTGCTCGCCGCCATGGTGGCGCGCGGTTCGGCAGCCGCGGCTCCACCACCTCCTTCCGCAGAGCGCCAGCCCATGTCGACAGCAGAGCGGGCGGCGTCGACCGCACCGGCTGGCACGTGGGAGATCCGCGAGCGCAAAGACCAGATGACCGATGAAGAGTCCTTCGACGCTCATCTGCTGGTGAATGACAACGCGCGCGAGCGGGTGGATGTAACGGCGACATGCGAGGTCCAGGACTGGAGCAAGTCCCCCCTCTATCACTCCAAAAATGCGGCTCCGCCGCCAACGCTCTCCTACACCTTCAATATCGCCTACGCGCCGAAAGCCGGGCAGGGCCTGGAGCGCACCGCCATGCCGACGACAGGAACAGTGGAAAGCGCTCCGGAGTTCTTTGGCAACAAGATCGGCAATGACACTGTCTCGGTCGCGGGCGGAGGCTCATGCGTGTACGTGCGTATGCGGCTCGAGGACCGAATTTATTCCCATGTGTATGGCGGTGGTTGCCAGGGGAGAAACTCTGTCGCCATCACCTTTGTTTCCAACCAGCCGAATATGGCAAACATGATGGGCCTGAACGACTCGGCGCCCGGAGACAATCCGCGCGTGGACGCCTTTACCAACTCTCTCGGAGAGCTGATGAACAGCTACGCCCAGGCCGCGGTCGTAAGCGGCCAGGGTTTCGATGCAACAGCAAAGGAGATGCTGGCAGCGAACAAGTTTCTGGTGGAACTGCCGCTGAATAACGGCGACACAAGCATTGTCTCCCTGGACGTGCAGCAGCCATCCTTCCGGAGATTTGTAGCGCGCTGCGGAGGCGATCTGGCGCGAGCAACGCCGCCCCCTCCGCCGCCACCGCCACCAAAACCCAGACCATCCATGTTCGCTCCCGGAGTGACTCCAGGTCCATGGGCGCAGGCGATGCTCAATCCGCCGAATTTTGCAGGATCAGTAGATCAGTTTGCGGCGGCGCTACCGGGATTTCTGCAGAAGGCGGCGCAGGCGGCGGGCTACGACGCCCAGGCCTTCAGCAAAGAGAGCGCGTCCGTGGTGGACGCAGTGCGCACATGCGCAACCATTACGCCTGCCATGGCCACGCGGGCCACGCGCAACGGCCCGCTGGGACAAGGCATGATCGTCATGCGCGATCTGGGACAGCAGTACACCATTTGCCAGTCCGGAACCGGCTTTGGACCGAATGCACAGTACCCGGACACGAGCCTAGTGGTTCAGATCAACTCCAGCCAGGGACAAACTTTTCGCGAGGGCAAGGGATTTACCGCCTTCGTCATGTTCGGCAAGACCGGGAAAGGCGCCTATCCCGTCATCTCGGCGACGATCTCTGGCCCGGGATAGGGCGCGCGCCGGACTCCTGGCTATGCGGATGGCCGCTGTGCAGCGGTCTGGGGCTGCGGAGGAGCGGCCGGCTTCGGCTTGGGTGCTTCCTGCTTACGGGATGGCGCAAGAATCGCGTGCAGGATCGTGCCTTCCATGCGCGGCATGAACTCCACCACGCCGGCATCACCTACGTCTTGGATCAGGCGATTGATGATGTTGTAGCCAAGCTCCCTGTGGGCCATCTGCCGGCCGCGAAAACGCAGGCTGGCTTTGACCTTGTCGCCCTCGTTGAGGAAGCGCAAAGCCTGATTCTTTTTGGTCTGGTAGTCGTGTTCGTCCACCGTGACGGAAAATTTGACTTCTTTAACGACAATCACCTTTTGCTTCTTGCGGGCAGCGCGTTCGCTCTTTTCTTTTTCGTAGAGATAACGGCCGTAGTCCTGAATGCGGCAAACAGGCGGAACCGCGTTGGGTGAAACCTCAACCAAATCCAAGCCCCGCTCGCGGGCGATTTTCAGCGCCTCATACGGCGGTAAAATGCCCAACTGCTCGCCGTTTTCATCGATTACGCGGATTTCGCGTGCGCGAATTCGGTCATTGATGCGGATAAAGGACTTGGCCGAACGTTTATCGAGTGCGATGATGCTCCTCCAGGCGCCCCGCTCGCCAATGCCCCAGGAAATCTGCCTGGAGCGGCGCGAGCCCACGAACGCACATCGAGTATAGCATTGGCTCGGCTCCCATGAACAAAGGGCTTACGCCGTTACATTACCTTCGAGCTCAGCCTCTCGATTCATGCCTGCAAGGCGCACGCGGACCAATTGATTCGCCGGTAGATTGCCCTCGATGGCGAGCGGAAGAAAATTTTCCGCCAGTGCGGCGGTGCGGCCGCGGGGTGCGAGCTGCGCTGATGTGTGAAGTGTGATGGCCTCGAGCTCACGGCCAAGAAAGCGACGGCGATGCGCAGCTGCTTTTTCCGCAGCGAGCGTACGCAGCGCGGCCATGCGCTCTTCGACCGCGGCCCATACCACGGGCGACTGCGCATGCAAAGCCCATCCCGGCGTCCCCGGCCGAGGAGAAAACGAAAACAGGTGCAGATAACCGAAAGGCAGCGCACGCACGAACTCAAACGTCTCTTCAAACTCCGCGTCGGTCTCGCCGGGAAAGCCCACCATCACATCGGCGCCGAGGGTCAGGTCAGGACCGGCAGCCCGCAACAGCGCTTCAACCTTTTGCGCGTAGTGCCATGGCCGATAGCGGCGGTGCATGCGGCGCAGCACTGTATCCGAACCCGATTGCAACGGCAGGTGAGCGTGACGCGCCAAACGGCGTCCGCCAAACTCCGCCATCAAGCCGATCAACGCATCGTCCCAGTCCATCGGCTCAATTGAGCTGAGGCGCAAACGCGGCAGTTCGGTTTGCTGAAGAATACCGCGCACAAGAGCGGCGAGTGTTGCTCGCGGCTCATTGTGTGCTACAGAAAGATCTTTGCCCCAGCGGCCGAGGTTGATTCCGGAGAGCACCAGTTCCTTGCCGCCTGCCGCGACAAACGCTTCGATACGACGGAGAACATTGGCTTCCGCAAGGCTGCGCGAGGGCCCACGCGTTTGCGGAATCACGCAGAAGGTACACCGGTTTCCGCATCCTTCCTGAATCTTCAGATTCGGCCTTGTCTGCGCGCCATGCTCGGCTCCAGGCCCAAGCTGAACCTCTTCAATGAAGGAATGCGCAAAGCGGTCGTCAACCCAAATCTGCGCCGAACCGGCAAGCAGCGACTGCACGCTTACCAACCGCTCGGGACTGACCAGCGGCTCGGGCGCAGGTGATGGCGGCATTGTTGCGCCCGTCAAATTCAAGATGATTTGCGGCGCGAGGGCCTTGTGGCTGTTGCCAATCACTGCCGATACGCCGGCGATGGTCGCGAGCTCTTCTGGCGCTCGCTGCGCATAGCAGCCGGTTACGACGATCTTGGCGTCGGAGTTGCGCCGATGCACGCGGCGAATAAAGGCGCGCGCCTGCCGGTCAGCTTCCGCTGTTACGCTGCAGGTATTCACCACCACCACATCCGCTTCAGAGGGTTGCTGCGCGCATTGCCCCGCGGCGCGCAGACGCGCGCCGATCGCCTCGCCGTCGGCGCGTGCTGCTCTGCAGCCGAAATGTTCGATATGAAAGCCGGGCATCTCTCCTAGTTTAACGGCGTGGAGAAAACCGTGGGCGGTGTATCATCGCGCCATGCCCGCACAGCAGGAACCGGATCTCACAACCCCGCAGGAGCTTGCCTCTGTGCTGCAGGAGCTGATGGCGCGAGAGCCGATCTTCCATCGCCCGGAGTTCGGCACCAAGCGCGCCGATTTCGAAGCGATGATACATCCGGAATTCTGGGAGACAGGCGCTTCAGGACGCCGCTACAGCCGTGCTTTTGTGCTCGACGAACTGGAGAGGCGGTTTGCAAGCCCGCACGAAGATGTGTGGGAGACCAGCGAGTTCTGCTGCCGCGAACTGGCTCCAGATCTCTACCTGCTCACCTACACACTTCTGCAGGACCGCAAGCGCAAGACGCGTCGCACTACCATCTGGCAGCGCACGGCAGAGGGCTGGAAGATCGTCTATCACCAGGGCACAATCGTGGAAGAACAGGCGTGATCACCGTCTCAAAAGCGTAATCAGGCATCCGATATACTGATGATGGGACCGCGCTTGCGAGCTCGGATCCTGTACTACGCATGGCCTACTCCGCTTCTGCCAGTGTTCCCGCAACCGCCCGCGCGAGATTCAGAAGCGGGACGTGGCACATTCTGGGATACGTCTACTTCACCTTCATCTGTTATCTCTCCATTGGCCTGCCGCTGGCCGTGCTGCCGCCTTATGTGCATCTGCGCATGGGCTATAGCGCAGTGCTGGCCGGACTGGTCATCAGCATCCAGTACATCGCCACGCTGGCAAGCCGTCCCTGGGCCGGGCGCATCTCTGATCGCCAGGGCGCGAAGGTCTCGGTAATCTGGGGCATGGCTGCCTGCACGGCCAGCGGCGCTTTTCTCGTGGCCGCGGCTGCCCTTTACAGTGCGCACATCCATTGGCTGAGCTTCTGGAGTTTGATCCTGAGCCGGCTGATCCTCGGCATCGGAGAAAGCCTCGGCTCGACGGGAGCTACGCTGTGGGGCATCACGGCAGCGGGACCTGAGGCGACGGCGAAGGTGATCTCGTACAACGGCATCTGCACTTATGGTGCGATGGCTATGGGTGCGCCGCTCGGCGTCGTGATGGATCAGCAGTGGGGCCTCAGCTCGCTTGGAATCTTCACCATAGTCATCGGCGCTTTCAGCCTCATCACCGCCGTGCGCAAAGAACCTGTTCCGGTGATCGAGGGGGACCATCTGCCGTTCAGTCATGTGCTGGGCCGCGTGGCGCCACATGGCATGGGCTTGGCGCTGGGCGGCGTTTGCTATAGCGTGCTGGCCACGTTCATCACTCTCTTTTATGCGGCACGCCACTGGAACGGCGCGGCCCTCTGCCTGACGGCCTTTGGCGTCGCGTTCATTCTCGCCCGGCTCTTCTTTATCCAGACCATCAACGCCTATGGAGGATTCCCCGTAGCGATGGTCTGCCTTTGTGTCGAATCCATCGGACTCTTCTTATTGTGGCGTTCGAATGCGCCTGCCGTCGCGCTAACCGGCGCATCGCTCGGCGGCTTCGGATTCTCGCTGGTCTTTCCAGCGATTGGCGTGGAAGCAGTGAAACGCGTGCCGGAAAACAATCGCGGCGCCGCGCTGGGCGTGTTCACGGCATTCGCCGACGTCTCGTTCTTTTTAGTTGGCCCCATCGCGGGCGCGATCATCGGTTGGTTCGGCTACAGCAGCGTCTTTCTCTTCGCCCTGATCAGCGTGCTTGCCGCGCTGGGCATTGTGCTGGTGCTGCGGCAAACACAGCCGGATGAGGCGTAATCTCGCAAGCCTGATCAATTCTGGGCTCATCTACTCGTAGCGAATTGCCTTTACCGGATCGAGCGCTGCCGCCCGGCGGGCCGGCAACCAGCAGGCGAACAGACCTACCAAGCCCAGCAAGGCGCTGACTGTCAGCAGCAGAACTGGGTCGGATGCGGGAGCGCCGATCGGCATGCTCGCCATGAGACGGATCACGGGGAAGGCTGCAGCCAGGCCCAGGGTGAGTCCCGCGGCGATCTGCCATGCGCCGCGCTTCATGACCAGCGCGAGAATATTGCGCGCATTGGCGCCCAGAGCCATGCGCACGCCAATCTCCTGCGTGCGGCTGCTGGTGGCCTGCGCAATCACCGCGTAGATTCCGACTGAAGCCATAAGCAGCGCAATCAGCGCGAAGCCGGCAAACAGCTTGCTGAACAGGTGCAGATACCACTGCTGGTGTTCAATCGCCTGCGGCAGCATGTAGACGTCACGCAAGGGCAGATCTTGGTCGAGACTTTGTACCGCGGCGCGCACGGCAGATGTTGGATTGCCCGTGGACTCCACCAGGAGCGCCACGCCGTTCCACCCCTCCTGGCGATAGGGCACATAGAGCAGCGGCTTGGGGTCTTTATCGTCCAACTGCTGCACGATATTCGCCGAGACGCCGACCACGGTGATCCAATCGCCAGGCTTGCCCTTGTCATCGTAGAAGCGGAATCGCTTGCCGACCGGATTTTGATTGAGCCAGAAGTGCGCTGCGCACTCGCGGGTGAGAATCGCTACTTTGTGATTCGCCGTGCCATCCGTCTCATTGAAGTCACGGCCCATCAGAATGGGCAGATGAATGACATCGAGATAGCCCGGACTCTGTAAAACGAAGGCCACCTCGGGACGGTGTGACGCGTCAGGAATCGGGGTCGCGTGCTCGATCTCGACTGCTCGTGTATTCGCGCCCAGGCCGGGCAGGTCCGATCCTACTGCGACGCGGGACACGCCGGGCATGGCTCTCAGGCGCGGCAGCAGTTGATCGTAGAAACGCTCGCGCGCCTCGGCGTCTTTATAACGCTCGTCAGGAAAATCGATGCGCGCCGTCATGATCTGCTGTACAGGCACATCAGGATTCGCGGCCAAGGCGCGCAACAGGCTGCGGACAAAAACACCCGCTCCGGTTAGCAGCACCAGCGTGAGCGCAAACTGAAAGACGACCATCACGGTAGAAAGCCAGCCGCCTCGTTGTTTGCCCACGCTGCGCGCGCCTTCTTTGAGTACTTCGTTGAGGTCCACGCGCGAAGAGCGCAGCGCAGGAGCCATACCAAATAACAGACCACTCACAATGCACAGGGCCGCGAAGTAGCCGAAGACCTGATAATCCATCGTGAACTGCACCCAGTAGGGCTTGCCGACGTTTTGCGTGGAAAGATCGAACCAGCGCACGCCCAGTTCCGCCAGCACCAGACCGAGCACTCCGCCCAGCCCACTGAGCAGAACACTCTCAACCAGCAATTGACGGATCATCCGCCATCGGGCAGCGCCGAGCGCAGCGCGAATGGACATCTCGCGCTGCCGGCCCAGAGCGCGGCTCAGCATCATATTCGCGACGTTAGCGCAGGCAATCAGCAGCACAAATCCAACCGCAGCCTGCATGAGCAGAAAGACCATGCGGATGTTACCGCCGTTGTACTGGTCGTTAAACGTCTGGACCGTCACACCGACATCCTTGTCCGCGTCTGAATACTGCGCGGCCAGGCGGCTGGCGATCCCGTCCAGATCGGCGCGGGCCTGAGTAATGGCCGTGCCCGGCTTAAGTGTGGCAAAGAGTTGCAGCGACCGGTTGGTGCGCTTTTCGAGATCCGGCGTGGGGACGAGCGGCATCCACATGTCGACAGTCGTGGGAAATTTGAATCCCTTCGGCATCACGCCGATGATAGTGGCCGGTTTCTCGTTCACGCGTACCTGCCGGCCGATCACATTGGGCGAACCGCCGTAGCGATCCTTCCAGATGCCGTAGCTGAGAAGGAGAACCGGCGGGGCGCCGGGCTTGTCATCGCTCGGAATGAATCCGCGGCCCAGCGCCGGAGGAACATGCAGCATCTCGAAGATGCCCGACGAAGCCCGCTCCATCTGGTACGCCTGCGGAGGGACGCCATTCTCGCTCAGGATGCCCTCTTCGTCACTCGCGGCCTCCAGCGCCGCAAAAGACGAAGACTGGGCGCGGTAATCACGGAAGTCGGGGTAGGAGACGCGCATCGAATTGTTGCCGTTCCGCGCCAGGTTTCGCTCGCGGATCGCCACCAGCCGCGATCCACCTGGAACAGGCACAGGCTTGAACAACGCTGCATTGGTCAACGTAAAGACCATGGTGTTGAGGCCGATGCCCAAAGCCAGTGTCGCCACCACCGCGGCGGAGAACCAGCGATGGGCAAGAATCATGCGCAGGGCGAACCGCAGGTCGTGTGCCATCACAAGGCATACGGATGAGGGATGCCGGTGGTTTCACCATTCGTCACAGAATTATTTTTGTATTCTTTCGACCGGCCAGGAGCCGCCAGAGAGTTCGAGACGGGTACTTCCATGCACGGCGAAGAGCCCGATCAGGGCTTGTCTACCAGTCATCCTTGCTTAGGTTCGGCGAAATTGAACTGGCTCCGTAGCCATTGCGTCAGGTTTGCTGCTAGCAAGAGCAGAAGCGCCACATACAACATGCTGAGGTCGCGTAGTTCATAGGGCATGCAAAAGCAGATGAACAGCGGGATGTTGATGATGGCCGCGATCTGCGCGTGCCGTTGAACCGGTCCTGGAACAAGGCGCCAGCCGCGAGCAAGAGTCCATACCAGAAAAGCGCCTGAAACGAGATTCTCGGTGAGTGGATCGGAGACCCCATAGGTCTGGTCGAGGTGAACCTTTAGGATCGCGTCCGGAACGGAGGAGATCTGACGCATGAGCTGAAACTCCACCACTCCTCCTGGATTATTTCGATAGTGCAAATGGGTCAAGATGCAAACTGCCCCGCTGGCGATCGATAGGATTCCAATTTCACCCAACGCCTTTATACGCGAAGTGTGTTGCCTCAGCAGCGGATAGAGCGTAGGGACGAAGAGCAGGAAGCTTTCCTTGTTCCATGTGGCCAGGGCGGACAGTGGAACCATCCACCACCACTCGAGTTTCAGCGCCGCCCAGACGGCAAACATGAAGAACGCAAGCTCGGGATAATCGTAGAAGTACCCTCCCACTGTAAGGAAATAGGGCACCAGAAGGATCATGGACACGGCCGCCATGGCCGCAGCCGCGGGAGGAGAACCAACCGCCCGAGCGACCCCGTACATTGCATAAACCGAAGCCCATGCAAACAGAAACACCAGACCATAGAGGATCTTGTAACGCGAAAAGTATCTCTTATTCTGTGCTATGGGTGTGTCGAAAAGGCGATGATCGAGGGTGGCCGAGGTCTTGTTTTTCGCATCGTCCAGTTGCTGTTCAGACCCGTTCGAAACGAACCTATCGATCCAACCAGCCAGAACCGGAAGCAGTTGGCGATATACATATGGCCGCTGCGCACTGCCATCCACTATCGAGGCAAAGGTGTTCTTACCATATAGTGATCCGCTTCCATCGACATCGATAAGGTGCCACTTGTCATAGAAGCCATTGAATGATGCAGAAGCTGCTATGAAGAAGAGCACAAAGCAACAAATCCAGTAATACATTGTCGACGCCCGAGACGTGTGTGTCATAACCTTCGACCCTTTGCCCGTACGTTTATTTGTGCTGCATTTGAGGCTCGAAGAGAGACGGACGATCCTGACCTACACTCACCACCCCGACGAGTACCTGTCAAATGCGCAGCAATCGAACAGCCGAAATGCTGAAATATTGACAATCATAGTAGCTTGCGAGACGGTTGCCTGGCAGCGCGTGCTGGTGATATAGACCTGTACCTTCCGTTACCAGATGGCCTGATCTCTTCACAATCCAGATAACAATATTGCGCCGAGGCGACCGTAACATCCCCGCCCATACGCAAAAACGGCCACCCCCGAAGGGGTAGCCGTTAACTGTTCAAGAACAACTGATCGCTGTCAGCTGTCTTTTACCGCTCGCCTTTGCGCCAGTTGATCAAGTCGCCGAGAGTCGTGGTTGAGCTGGAGACTGGCTGCTTATGGGCGCTCTCCTTGTAGTGCTCCACCTGGGCGCGGCTGGCCTCGTGCCCAACGGCACGCAGGCTCAGACCCACCTTCTTCTCTTCCACGTTAATCTTGATGATCTTGAAGTCGTGTTCCTGGCCCGCTTCGAGCTTGGCGTGGGCATCGCCCGCATCGCCAGCCTCGGAGATATGGCACAGGCCCTCGACTCCTTCCGCGATCTCGACGAAGGCGCCGAACTGCGCGGTACGCAGCACCTTGCCATGCACCACATCGCCTACACGATGCGTGGCGAAGAAGCTCTCCCACACGTCGGGCTGGAGCTGCTTGATGCCCAGGCTCAGGCGGCGGTTCTGCGGCTCAACGCCGAGAACAACAGCCTTCAGCTTTTCGCCCTTCTTGACCACTTCGGAGGGGTGCTTCACGCGCTTGGTCCAGCTCAGATTCGAGACGTGCACCAAACCATCGATGCCGTCCTCGATCTCGATGAACGCGCCGAAGTCGGTGAGATTGCGGACGCGGCCTTCGACCATCGTTCCCACGGGATAACGCTCGGTGAGGTTCTCCCAGGGGTTCTCGAGGAGCTGCTTCATGCCCAGCGAGATGCGGCGATCTGCGGGGTTCACGCTCAGAACAACGGTGTCGACTTCGTCACCGGGCTTCACCAGCTTGGAGGGATGCTTGAGCCGCTTCGACCAGGTCATCTCCGAAAGATGAACCAGACCTTCAATGCCCTGCTCGAGCTCGATGAACGCGCCGTAATCGGTGACCGAAAGCACGCGGCCGTGGACGCGCGCACCCACCGGGTAGCGCTCCGCCGCATCGAGCCAGGGATCAGGCGTCAGCTGCTTGAAGCCGAGCGAGACGCGCTGCTTGTCTTTGTCGAACTTGAGCACCTTCACCTGGATCTCGTCGCCCACGTTGACCAGGTCGCGGGGATGCGTGAGGCGGCCCCAACTCATGTCGGTGATGTGCAGCAGGCCATCAATGCCGCCCAGATCAACGAACGCGCCGTAGTCCGTAAGGTTCTTCACCGTGCCGGTGAGGACGGCGCCCTCGCCCAGGTGCTCCATGGTGGCGGAACGCTTGGTGTTCTGCTCTTCTTCGAGCAATTCCTTGCGGCTCACCACCACATTGCCGCGCTTCTTGTTCAGTTTGATGACCCGAACATCGATCTGCTGACCGAGATAGCCGTCCAGGTTACGGACCGGGCGAATCTCAAGCTGCGAGCCGGGCAAAAACGCCTTGAGCCCGATGTCGACAGTCAAGCCACCTTTGACGCGGCTGACCACAGTGCCCTTTACGGGTGTCTTCTCGTTGGCAGCCTTCTCAATCGTGTCCCATACGCGCAGGCGCTGCGCCCGCTCGTAGCTCACGAGATAGCCACCCTCCGGCTCCTCGCGCTCGATCACCACGTCGATCACATCGCCGGGGTTGAACTTGACGGCACCGGTATGGTCCACCACCTGGTCAAGGGGCACCAACCCCTCCGACTTAAGGCCCACGTCGACCACCAGATGCTTTTCCGTCTGCTTGATCACCGTGCCGGGAACCAGCTTGTCGCCGTATGCCTCGACGGCGGCAGCCTCAGCGGCCTGCTCGCGCTCAAACGCTTCGAGGGCCGCGGAGAAATCCTCGGCAGACTCAGATGCTGCGGACTGGGTATGGCTTGCCGCCTCTCCCGAAATCTCGGCTGCATCCAGCGGGTTGGTTGTATGGGTATCGGCGTCCAGCACATTTACTTCGACGGCTCGGGAGGTCTCGAGGTTGGACGTGGACTCGTACGACGGCTGCTCAAGCTCCGTCGCATGTTCAAGGGTTGGGGTTTCCAATTCGGTGTTCAGGGTTATGCTCTCAGGTTCGGGATTGAGGACGTTTGCCATTCCTACAAGCTCCGGGATTCCTTGCTCCTGCGGTGATGTCGGCCGTTCCTACGTCTCACAACAGCTCAAGTGCCTTCGAGCCGATGACGTTGCCATCGCGTGACTGGTTTTTCCGGAGCAGAGGCCCTTCCAGCAATTCTGCGCTGGTGATCAGGCGACTGTTCTCCTTGGGAAACACCCGGCAGGCAACGGCTTGTAGAGGGCGGCCGCAACTCACTGCTGGAATCCGCGCAGGAAGCTACGCTCACGAGTGTAGCAATCTCCGCAAGCCAGCGTCAAACGAAGGCTTTTGCCGCCTGCTTCTTTCCTGTGGCTCGTCTCACTATCTGTCCCGCAATACAGATGTCGCACGCGCCCCAGTAAAATCAAGCCTGCAAGGTGCATTCGACCGCCACGGTCACTCATGGCTGTCGCTTCTATACTGATTCGAGCGGCTCCGTCGTATCGTCCCCTATGGAACATTTCTGGACCCCCTGGCGCTACACCTATGTCACAACCGCGGAAAAGGCCGTGCGGGCAGGCGTTCCCAAGGCGCTGGCCTCCTGGCCCGGCGACACCGGCTGCGTCTTCTGCAACCTGCTCGCTTCGATCGACTATGCCATCGGCCAAGGTATGGATCGCGACCAGGCCGAGGCGGCGGGAGGGCTGGTTCTGCGCGCACAACACTGCTTCATCTGCCTCAATGCTTTTCCTTACACGTCGGGCCATGTGATGGTGATGCCCTATGCGCATCTTGACCGGCTGGCCAGCCTGCCCACCGAGGCCGCGCACGAGCTTATCGACCTGGCGCAGCGCACCGAGCGCGTGCTCGACCGCCTTTACACGCCGCATGGTTTCAACTTCGGCATGAATGTGGGCCACGCGGCAGGCGCGGGCGTGGCCGGCCACATCCACCTGCACGCGATGCCCCGCTGGGTGGGCGATACCAGCTTCATCACCACGGTCGCCGAAACCCGCGTTCTGCCCGAAGATCTGGACACGACCTGGAAGCGCATGCGCCAGGCCTTTACCGAGCCGCAGAGCTAGTCCGTACTTTCCGTGCACACTCGCCATGCTTTCCACGCTGTCGACTTCTTTCTGTCGACAGGATGGGAAAGCACGAATCCTACAATCAGGAACACACGGTAGACCTTTTCGCGCTTTTTGCGAAAAACGATGGGCCACATCCCAGCGCTTGTGGCTAAGCAAATCTCTTTCTGTTCAATCTGCGCATGGCCGGTATACACTGCGGGCGCCGTCTTCTCAGGCGGCGAGGAATCGCGCTATGAAAAAGCTGCTCTGCTTCTGCGCCGGGATTATCCTGGCATTTTCGGCTACGGTGGCGCTTGCCGCCGACCTGACTGGCTCCTGGACGGCCGAGAGCACCGGCCCCGATGGGTCCAGCTATCCACTGACCTTCACCTTCAAACAGGACGGCGCCAAGCTGACCGGGACCGTGCAGGGCCCGCAGGGCGATCCAATCGAGATCAGCAATGGCAAGGTGGACGGCAACACCCTTTCGTTCGAGGTCTCTTTCAACGGGATGACCATCACCCACTCCGGGACCATGAACGATGCCGGCGATGAGATCAAGCTTTCCACCAAAGCCAGCCAGCCCGATTTCCCGGTGCACGACCTCACGCTCAAGCGCGTAAAACCTCCTGCCCAGCCTGCGATGTAGCGCCTTTCGAGACCCGGGCGGCTGCGCCGTGTTCTCTGGTTCCAGAGGACTTCGCGGGGCTGCCCTGATTCGGCACAACTTCCCGATTGCGAACCAGCATCCAAGAAGTCACTCGCGGTTGCGGTGCTTCTTTGTTATGAACAGCTAAATTGGCTCATGGGCCATGTTGTCACGCGGTTTTTGACGGGGAGGTCTGCCGATGCAGCTATCCGCCGATTCCATCTGGTCCGCTCGCGTACCTGACGAACGACGCCACGAATCCACATCTGCGCAGTTTTGGCGGCTATCCGAAATCTGCGCAAAACCACAGTTCCGCCTTCGCGGCGTGATCTGGAGCCTGTTCCTTTCGACGATCTTCTGGGTCAGTCTCATTCTCGCGTTGCGCAGTTGGTGACGCCAGGCACGTCCGCAGGCACGCTCATAAAAACGGAAGCCCTCTCACTCAACCTCTCCATTGCCATCTACCTGGGCCATGAATGCAAAGCTGGCAGAGGTCGGCCAATCGTCGGCGGCCAGCAGACGGGGCTCGGCAGGCACTGATTCAACAGCATCCAGCTCGTTGCAGTCGTGCACCAGTGCACCCAGCTTGCGCGCATGAAAGAACGCTCCTCCACGCCCCTCCACCGCGCCGACAAATTTGTTGTAGTGGCCAATGACGCTTCCCAGCGCCGCCCCCATCTTCTCGAAGTACTCGTGTGCGTTGACCATCTTGTTGTACAAATCCCGGCCTGTCTCCTGAATTGCTTTCGCGTCCTCCGCAACCTTCGACTGTTGCCAGCCGTATGCGACGGCCTTCAGCAAAGCGATCAGCGTTGTCGGCGTCGCCATCACGACATTCGCCTGGGAGCCGAACTCGATGAGGGACGGATCAGATTCAAGAGCGGCGCTGAACAGCGCCTCACTGGGCAAAAAGCACACGACGAACTCCGGCGTGTGTTCAAACTGCCTCCAATAGGCCTTGCTGGATAACTCACGAAGATGCGTCTTCACACGCTCAGCGTGTGCCGCAAACCTCACGGCCTGGGCAGAAGAATCGGCGCTGTTGTCCGCATCGAGAAATGCATCAAGTGGGGTTTTGGCATCCACAATGATTGAACGGCCGTTGGGCAGTTGAATCGTCATATCGGGACGCAGCAGATTGTTGTCTCCATCACGCGCCGAAATCTGTTCCGCGAAAGAACAGTACTGCACCATGCCTGCGTACTCAACGCAGCGCTTGAGCTGAAGTTCACCCCAGTTGCCACGCGTTTTCGGAGCGCGCAGCGCAGTAATCAACTGCGAGGTTTCGCTGCGCAGTGAGCGCAGCGATTCGGGAATCTCCTTGCCGATCCCTTCAACCAGAGTTTTGATTTCGCCATAGGCTCCGGAACGCTCCTTTTCCATCGCGCGCGTTTGCTCGTCGAGGCTCTTCAACGTTTTGTCGAGTGGATCAAGGAGATTCTTAATTGCCTGCTCTTTGGCCTCGAGCGTATTTTTTGCCTCCTGCGCTTGGCCGCCCAACTCCTGTCTGGCGAGAATGAGAAACGATTCGGTATTCGCGCGCAGCGCATCGGCGGCTACCCCTTTAAAGACCGCATCCAGATCAGCTTTCATCTGCGCATATTTCGTTTGTTCGTTTTTAAGTTGTTCCTGAACGCGCGTCAGCTCCTCCGCCTTCGGCTTTAATGCGGCAAGTTCGGCTTTGACAGACTCCAATTGAGCTTGAATACCTGCCTCGCGCGCTTCGGCTAGCTTTCGCTCGCCATTTACTGCCTGTTCCATGCCTGACTTGCCCTGGCGGCTTCCGAGCCAAAGTCCGAGCAGAAAAATAGCTACCATCGTCATGGCTAGCAGGATTGCTGGGCTGCCCATCGTCGAAGTCTCCTTCGCCTAATGTACGCCTATGGCCTGTGCAATTCACGGCCGTTTTCCTTATCACCTGCCCCCTGTTCCCTATTCCCTTGCATCTGAAGAATTTCCCCACAGCCGCTCGCCTTTACACCCCCCGGCTCGCCCAGTAGACTTGAAATTTCGGGGCCATGCGCTTCTTTTTCGGCGCGATGGTTGTCTTCCTCTCCTGCCGGACGGTATGGTAGGCACGGAGCGGAAGTGCGTTTCCAGTCCCGGAGAGTTCCCCTAGTTTTTTGAACACATGAGGAGAAGCGTGCATGGCTGTTGAAGAAAAGGTGAAGCAGATCATCGTCGAGCAATTGCAGGTGGACGAAGCCGAAGTGACCCCAGGCGCGAGCTTCCAGGAAGACCTGGGCGCCGATTCGCTCGACGTGGTCGAGCTGGTGATGCAGTTTGAAGAGGCGTTTGACCTGGAGATTCCCGACGAGGACGCCGAAAAGATCAAGACCGTGAAGGATGCGATCGAGTACATCGAGAAGAATGCGAAAGGCGGCAAGTAGGCTTTGACCCAGGTATCAGCGCGTAGAGTCGTCGTCACTGGCCTGGGGCTGCTATGCGGCGTAGGCAACACCGCTCCCGAGGTTTGGCGGCAGCTTGTGACCGGAGCCAGCGGCGTGGCTCCCATTCAGGGATTCGACACCACAGGCTTCCCGGTCACGTTTGCAGCCGAGGTCAAGAACTTCGATCCTCTCAACTTTGTTGACAAAAAAGAAGCGCGCAAGATGGGGCGCTTCATCCACTTTGCCTTTGCGGCCACGCAAGAGGCGATGGCCCAGTCTGGCCTCACGATCACACCCGAGATCGCTGAACGCGTGGGCGTCTTCATCGGCTCGGGCATTGGCGGATTCGAGATCATCGAGCGCGAGCACGCCAACCTGATGAACGGCGGACCGCGCAAGCTCTCGCCGTTTTTTATTCCTGCCACCATCATCAACATGGCTGCCGGCCAGTTGAGCATCCGCTATGGGGCAACGGGGCCGATCTCGGCGACCGCGACGGCGTGCGCCACTTCGGCCAACTCCATCGGCGACTCGGTGCGGATGATTCTGCATGGCGACGCGGATGTGATGATCGCCGGCGGTTCCGAGGCCGCAGTCACGCCGCTCTCCGTGGGTGGATTCGCCTCGATGCGGGCGCTCTCCACGCGCAATGATGCGCCGACCAAGGCCAGCCGCCCCTTCGACAAGGATCGCGACGGCTTCGTGATCGGCGAAGGCGCGGGCATCCTGATTCTCGAAGAGCTTGAGTTTGCACGCAAACGCGGCGCCAAGATTCTGGCCGAGATTATCGGCTACGGCATGAGCGCCGATGCCTATCACATGACCGGCATCGCGCCCGAAGGCGCAGGCGCACAGCGCAGCATGCGGGCGGCGCTCCGAGACGCCGGCATCGAGCCAGGCGAGGTGGGCTACATCAATGCTCACGCCACTTCGACGCCTGCAGGCGATGGCAATGAGTCCCGGGCCATCGAGCTGGTCTTTGGCGAGCACGCCCTCAGCGGCACGCTCAAAATCTCCGGCACAAAATCGATGACCGGCCACCTGCTGGGCGGTGCCGGCGGACTGGAAGCAGGCATTACGGTTCTGGCGCTTCAAAACCAGGTGCTGCCGCCGACCATCAATCTCGACACACCCGATCCCGAGTGTGTGCTCGACTACGTGCCCAATCAACCCATTGAGCACAGCTTCGATGTGGCGTTGTCGAACTCCTTCGGCTTCGGCGGCATCAATGCCAGCCTGATCATGCGGCGGTGGGTGGAGTAGGACTGCGACCGTTTCATTGAATATGGACCTGGGTGCCCCAGGTTCGGTGCGTCGTCGGGGTTCCCACGGACAGGTCTTCGTCCGTGGGGTGACTTTGTGCGCCTAACCTGGGTTATCACAGAATTTCAAACGGCCACAGATCGAGTCCTCATCCCATCACCGCCGCGCCGATCGCGCCGACGATCACTACGATCGCCCACCATCCAAAGACAGCAATATAGCCAGAGCTGCGCTTGACGCCTGCTACTGTTGCCAGGCCGATGCTCACCAGAACCAGCGTCCAGATGGTTACGACGTCGAGCGACGTGGCCAGCGCATAGAGTGCTTTGTTGGTGTCTGTGGGATCAAGAAATGCGCCGAGATTGGTGGGCGCAAAGTTTTTCACGTTGAAGGATTCGGGCGCCATCCCTGCATAGATGACGATGACGCCCAGCAAAACCTTCACAATGCTTGGCAGCCACGCGTAATAGTGCATGGCGAAGACGCTTCCGTAGGTCGCCTTGCCGCCAAACATGAAATTGATCGTTCCCAGCAGAACGAGAGAGAGCACGGCGACGATGATGAGCCCGATCACCGGGCCGCCGATAAAAACGCCCTGGGTGATCTTGAGCGAGATGTTGTTGTTCATCGCGCGCTGCTCGGGCGTCGCTTGCGCCAGCCGTTCCTGCGCTTTGGGATTCAACCGGATCTGGTTGTCGACCACCTGCTGCATCCCGATCTTTTGGCTGACGGCCGCAAACAGAATGTAGCTCACCAGCGCCATGATCACGAGCGGCAGCCACCAGCTCCGGTTACCACGCTTGATATCTTGAAAGGTCTTGGACGGCGCGGTGAATGTGTACGCCACGCGCTGCCATTGGGTGAGCCCCGCCGTTGTCTCTGGCGCGGATTGCACTTCCAGCTCGCTCATCGTTTTGCTCCCAGGTTCCCAATTTGACTTGCAACTTGATGCACGCGCCTCCGCGATGCAGAGCCATGTCTAGCAGCACAACTCTGCTCGTGCAGCAGAATAGAGATCGCTCAAACTGACGCAGTGCATTCGCCCGCGATTGTACGCCGGGGTCGCGGGAAGGAACCAGTCAATTTTTGTGTGCGCTGGGGGTTCGCCGAAATCGAACGAGATGCGCTTCGTCTCTGAAAGCCTAGATTCCCTGCGCGGCGCCGACGGTCTCAGCCGGTGCAGTCTCGTCCGGCTTGGCGTCGGGCTCGGCTGGCACAGCAGGAGCCGGCGTCTGCGCACGCGATGGCGCGATCCGGTGCACTGGCCGCGCTGGCGCATAGGTCTTGTACACGGTGATATGGAAGCATCTCTGATGGAACTCTTCTTCTACATCGATCTTGCCCGCGACTTCGAGTTCAAGCAGCCGATGACGCATCCAGCCCATCTCGGAGCGTGTCAGGCCGCTCTTGGCGATGTCGATGGTGGCGCCCGTCATGTGCGGGCTCACGACATCGCCCTCGGCCGGAGCGGCGTTGCCATTGATCCGCATCAGCCGCTTCTGGTAAGCGACCGTGCGCACGGCAGAACTTACCTCCAGCGGTCGGTGGAAGAGAGCTTCATGGGCCCGCGCAAGATCTTTGAGGAAGCGCGCCGTCCAGGGGCGGCAGTAGCGGTGGTTCTCCGGCAGATTGCCGTTGACCACCAGCCCTGACGAGACCGGCACCGGCACCAGCAAACCATTCGCGATGCGCGCTGCCAGGTCGTCTTCGTCCTCGATGCGCTCCAGGCCTTCGGAGGTCAGCAACGTGTTCTGCCGCTCCAGAGATTCGAGCGAACCCCGCAGCGGAGGCGGCATGGCGCCCCGAGGAACCAAGAGCGAGGCTTCTTCCGCTTCCATGCTCGGGACAGTCGCATCATCGCCTTTCAGATCCTCAGAGGTTTCGCTCTCGGTGCTGGCGTGGTTCCCGCTAGCGGTGCGGGGCGTATCGGCGCCCGGGGACGTCTTCTGGGGAATGGGCGCCTCTCCGTCCACCGGTTCGGATTGAGTATCTGAAGCAGCTTCTTCAGCGTTGCTCGGCGCTTGTGACGGCGTGGCAGATCCGGTAACCGATCTGTCGGTGGCTCGGTTGCCGGCGATTTGCTTCTCAGCCAGGCCGTCCACGACCGGTTCTTCGGCGGTGGGTGCAGACCGATATGCGTGCACTGTTTCGTGCAGCGATGCGGGCACGACGTGGGGACGGCGGATGCGCGATCGCGAGGTATAACGGGTCCGGCGAGAACGAGGAACCGTTCGCGATCTCGGCGCCGCCGTGGAGCGCTGGGCCATCCGGCTCCGGATCTTCAGACCGGCAGCGCGGCCCACTTCATCCGGCGAAGCGCGATGGGCGCTTGCGGAGCGCACCTGCGAACTCGTCTTTGCGTGAGAGGTGTGTCGAGAGGACTGCGCCGCATGATGAGCGGTGCGGGCGCTTGAGGCTTTCCTGTGCGTCTTTGCGGCGGAAGTCTGAGCGCCGCATGCGGAAGCTGCCACGGCCGCCAGGAGAAAGACAAGCGTTACGGTCCGGCACATGGGGAAAGGTGCGGACAATTCCAGAGCATCTCCAGTGTAACTCGGTCTGCGTCGGTTTCCGAGGTGCCTATCCGGATGCCGATTCGTCTGATAATTAGACGCAAGTTGCTGACGAAAGTGGCGTTTGCAATCTTTTGGACTCGTTGGCTTGGAGCTAATCCGTTGATTTCCTGCTCTTTGCCTTCTCCAGCATGTAGCCCACGGCCGTTTCCAGCTCGGCCGTGGTCACGTCTTCCACAACCCCCGCATCGCCGATGCCGTGCGGCAGCACGAACCGGCGCACTCCGCCGACGTTTTTCTTGTCACCGCCCGTGGCCGCAACGATCTTTTTGGCACGCAGCTTGAGCGCGGGCAAGGGACCGTAGCGATAGATCAGGCTCTCCAGGCGGTCCATCTGGCCGGCGGAAATGGTTCCGCGCCGCCAGCCCAGAGCCAGGGCAGCGACCATGCCCCAGGCTACCGCCTCGCCGTGGAGCATCGCCTTGTAGCGGGTCACGGCCTCGAGCGCATGCCCCACCGTATGGCCGAAGTTGAGAATCATGCGCAGGCCGCTCTCGCGCTCGTCTTTGCTCACAACGCCGGCTTTCATGCGGATGGAAGCGGCAATCACCCGCTCCAGCGCTTTGGGGTCGCGCTCGAGCACGGCCTCGGCCTCCTCTTCGAGAAAGCGCAACAGCGCGCGGTCGCGAATGATGCCCGCCTTGATGCTCTCCATCAGTCCGGCGCGCAGCTCGCGGCCGGGCAGCGTACCCAGGACACCGATGTCGGCAAAGACCGCGCGCGGATGGTGGAAGTTGCCGACGAGGTTCTTGCCTTCGGGCAGGTTCACGCCCACCTTGCCGCCCACACTCGAATCCACCTGTGCCAGAAACGTGGTCGGAACCTGCACATAAGGAATGCCGCGCATGAAAACGGCGGCAACAAATCCGCCGACGTCGCCGACGATGCCGCCGCCGAAGGCGATCAGCAGCGAACTGCGGTCTCCGCCGGCGCGCACCATCTCGCGCGTCAGGCGTTCGACATTGGCCATCGTCTTGTGCTGCTCGCCGGGCGGAAGAAAGAGGGTGACGGGCGGCTCGGGAAAGGAGTGCAGGAATGTCTGGTTCCAAAGAGCCCAGATCTCCGGCGAGGTGAGAACAAAGATGCGCCGCGGCAGGCGGCCTACAGCTCGTTCCATGCGCGGAGCAAGCGACTCCAACAGGCCGCTGCCCGCGAAAACATCATATTTTGCCGAGGGAGTATCGACGCGGATGGTTTGCACAGTGCTTCCATCGTAAATGGCGCGCCGTCACCGGGCTCAAGCTCAACCCGCTGCACGCAACTCCTCGCGAACAATCCGGCGCAGAGTGTCTTCGAGCTTCGGCGCTTTGCCTTCTACGTGCCGGCGTAGAGCATCATTGATCAGTGTCTGATAGCCTGCCGCTCCACCTGATGCATCGGCTTCTTTCAGAAAATAGTCCACTAAATCCTCATCCAGACGGATCGTAATGCGCGTCTTGCCGCGCGGCTCGGCTTTCAAGGTCGTAATCCTTCCGCGCTTACCACGGCCGAAATCGTATTTCTCCTTCATCTCGATTCCTCGTACTGTTTACGCTCGCGGGGTTCCGCGAGCCTCGCTGAAATAATGCGGATGTTCTCGGCGCGATAGCCATAAGCAACGACCAGAACACGGCCTTTGACACCGGTGCCAATCGAAACGAATCTCTTTTCTCCCGGATCCGATTCATCCATGATCGTTATCGCGTAGTCGTCTTCAAAAACTGGAATCGACTCTGCAAAGCGCACGCCATGTTTTCTGAAATTGGCTTCAGCTTTTTGCGGATCCCATTCGAAGGCCACGGCGCCTCACTTATTATATGCACATTTTGTACATACAGCACAGCCTGATGAGCTTGCGTCCTACCTGAATCAAAAACTTCAGGCTCCTATTCGCACATCGGAGCGGTACTACAGTTGGAGGGGGTACCTTCCCGGGGTGACGTGCTCGCGCCTGCGGAGGCCCGCAAAACAAAACCGGCTGCTCGATGGTTCGTTGCAGCCCCCTGGATCCCGGCAAAGTTGGCCAAATTATTACTTGCCGTAACGAGTTGGTCAACATATTTCTCGTGACAACTCCTAAGCTTTCCGGAACCGCCCAGGAACTCCAATCCGGGCTTCATCTTAGCCTCGCATCCAGGGCCGCGATGATAGCCTCTAACAGGAATGGAGACGGGCTCAGAGGTTGATTTTCTGGTGATGGGAGCCGGCGTGGCTGGACTGCGAGCGGCAGTTGAGCTCGCCTTCCACGGCAACGTGCTGGTTGTTACCAAGGAGGCATTGGGCGAATCGAACACGCACTACGCCCAGGGCGGCATCGCGGTGGCGATGGAGGGTGAGCGGGATATCGCCCTGCACCTTGAAGACACAGTCCAGGCTGGCGACGGAATCGTGTACCGGCCGGCCGCAGAGGCGCTGGCGGAGGAAGGCCCGCAGCGCGTAGCCGAGCTGATCGAGTGGGGCGCTCAATTTGATCAGGCCGACGGCAAGCTGCTGCGTACTCGCGAAGGGGCTCATTCCCTGGCGCGCATTCTGCACGCCAACGGCGATGCGACGGGCGCCGAGATTGGCCGCTCCCTGGCGGCTTTTGCGCGAGCGCAAGAGCGCATCCGGTTCGCCGAGTGGACGCGGGTCGCCGGCCTGGTGATCGAAGAAGGCCGGGTGATCGGCGCTGATCTTGCCGAGGCCTGCCCCACAGGAGCGAACTGCAGCCAGCAGAGAATCCACGCGCGGGCCGTGCTGATCGCCTCAGGCGGAGCCGGCCAAGTCTATTCCGACACAACCAATCCTGCCGTAGCAACGGGCGATGGTATTGCACTGGCCGCTGAAGTCGGAGCGGAGCTGGCCGACATGGAGTTTTACCAGTTCCATCCCACGGCCTTGTCGCTTCCCGGCGCGCCGCGGTTCCTGCTCTCTGAAGCGCTGCGGGGCGAGGGCGCCTACCTGCGCAATGACCGCGGCGAGCGCTTCATGGAACGCTACCATCCGCTGCTTGAGCTGGCCCCCCGCGATGTAGTGGCGCGCGCCATCGCTCGCGAAGGCATGGATGCGGATGGCGGCGCGCGGCCTGTATATCTCGACATGCGCCATCTGCTTGATCTGAACATTGCGCAACGGTTTCCCGGCATCAGCGCATTTCTAGGCCACCACGGGCTCGACCTTGCGCGCGATCTGGTCCCTGTGCGGCCAGCTGCGCACTACCTGATGGGTGGCATCCGCACCGATCTCGAGGGACGAACAAATATCGCCGGCCTCTATGCTGCGGGTGAGGCGGCCTGCACCGGTGTGCATGGCGCAAACCGGCTGGCTTCGAACTCGCTGCTCGAAGGGCTGGTCTTCGGAGCACGTGCGGCGCGGGCGATGCTTGCCGATGCGCCTCCACTCAAAGAAGCGGACACAAACGTGCCTGTTCCTGAACCGCTCTCTGACAGCGAAGGTAAGCAAGTGGAAACGGCGATCACCCGCATCCGCGATGCGATGTGGCTCTATGCGGGACTCTTGCGTGAAGAGCAAACACTTCGGCAGGGCCTCACGGCGCAGGCAGCCTGCGATGCCGCGCTAACCGAAATAGGCCACCGCAACAAAACCAGCCGGCGGCTCAGCGAAGCACAGGCTCTCAGCCGCGTAGCGCACGCCATTCTGCACTCGGCACTGGCGCGCACAGAGAGCCGTGGCGCGCACTTCCGCAATGATTTTCCGCAGCACGATGACCGCGAATTCCGCAAACACTCGACCCTGCGGAGTAATGGAGAAGTGGTCTTCGAAACCTGGTAGAGGAAATGCGGCTTTGCTAGTTCTTGTTCCCTTCTCTTTTTTCCTCGAAGACGGTGGAAGCAATTGCAGAGAGCGCGAGAATGCCGCCGATCACAGCCAAAGACGGAACAATCGGAATCTCGATCCAGCGAGCGAAGAGCATTTTGAAGGCGACGAACGCGAGCAACGCTGCCAGCCCGTAATGCAGATAGCGAAAACGGTCGAGCATGGCAGCCAGGGCAAAGTACAACGAGCGCAGACCAAGAACAGCGGCGATGTTCGAGGTATAGGCGACGAACGGATTGTGGGTCACCGCCAGAACCGCGGGAATGGAGTCGGTGGCAAAGACAAGATCCGTCACCTCGACGGCCAGGATCACCGGCAAGAGCGAGTCCTTGGCAGGCTGGAGGCGGCGGATCCACTCGGGAATGGCGGCGCGGGTCGATTCGCCTCTAACCAAACGAAATGCGACATACAGCAGGAAAAGGCCGAAGAACCAATTGATCCAGCTGAAATGTTGCAGAAGCTCGACACCGACTGCGATGAATACCGCCCGCAACACGATGGCGCCCCAGACTCCCCACAGCAGGGCGGTATGCTGCCGCTGGCGGTCGATCCGAAAGCCCTCGAACAGAACAAGAAAAACAAAGAGGTTATCGACGCTGAGCGAGGTCTCGATGGTGTAGCCGGCTACAAACTCAAGCGCTGGCTGCCTGCCGTGTGTAAAGGCCATCCAGACGGCAAATGCACCAGCCGCAAGGACGAAAAAGACCGTTCCGATCCAGGCGAAAAGTTGCGTATGGCGCGTATCGCGCGTGTGGCCGGGCAGGAAAGAGTCGATCAGCAGCAGCACCGCGACACCGGCATGGAATCCCACCCACCAGACCCACGAAGCGCCAGCAATCATAGGTGGATGCTACAGTACGAGACCGTTTGTAAGAAGACCCAGGAGCAGCCCTAAAAGCCGAAGCTTCCACAAGATCACCGACACGATCGGTGACCGTTTGCATGCTTGGTGCATCTGCTAGATAGGACTGAGAGGTGGCGACGTGGACGAGGTGACGACAGAACCGAAAACGGGAATCGCGGAAACCCGGCCCGAGACAGGAGGGGGACGGCCGCGTGTAGTGATCGTGGGCGGCGGGTTCGCCGGCATCCATGCGGCGCGGTCGTTGGCCCATCTCAACGTCGATGTAACGATTATCGATCGCCGGAATCACCATCTCTTTCAGCCGCTTCTCTATCAGGTGGCCCTGGCTGTGCTTTCGCCGGCCGACATTGCACAGCCGATCCGTTCGATTTTGCGGCACCAGTCCAACGCCGAAGTGCTGATGGACGAGGTCGTGGGCATCGACGTGGGCACGCGGCAGGTTGCGCTGGCCAGCGGCGCGCGGGTGGCGTATGACTATCTCGCGCTGGCCACCGGCGCCAGCCACTCCTACTTTGGCCATGAAAACTGGGCTCAGCTTGCACCAGGGCTCAAAACCGTGGAAGACGCGACGGAGATTCGCCGCCGCGTGCTTCTGGCCTTCGAGCTGGCCGAACGGCAGAAGGTGGAGCACGGGTGGCATCCACCGTTGAACTTCGTCGTGATCGGCGGTGGGCCGACGGGCGTGGAGCTGGCGGGCGCCATCAGTGACATTGCGCAGCTTTACATGCGTCACGACTTCCGCCACATCGACCCCACCAAGGCTCGTGTTCTCTTGCTGGATGGGGGGCAGCGCATCCTGGCTGCGTACCCTGAGGATCTTTCCGCCAAGGCAGAGGCTGCTCTCAAACGGCTGGGCGTAGAGGTGCACACCGGGATGCAGGTGACCAACGTCGGCCCAGGATGGGTAGAAGCAAGCGGCCAGAGAATCGAAGCTGCTGTGACGCTCTGGGCCGCCGGCGTGCAAGCTTCTCCGCTGGGCCGCATGCTGGGTGCGCCAACGGATCACCGCGGTTGCGTGATCGTGGATGACCGGCTGAATCCGCCCGGCTTGCCTGAGATTTTTGTCCTCGGCGACCTGGCTCACTTTGAGCAGGATGGGCATCAGGTTCCAGGCGTAGCCCAGCCGGCCATGCAGATGGGCGATCACGTGGCCAAGATCATTGCCGCCGATCTTGCCGGCAAAAAGCGCCCCGCCTTCCACTATTTCGACAAGGGGGACATGGCGACCATCGGCCGCACGGATGCCGTGGCCAACGTGAAGTGGCCGTTCAAGGCGCATATGAGCGGCGTTCCGGCCTGGTTTACCTGGCTGACCGTGCACATCTTCTTTTTGATCGGCTTCCGGAACCGGGTCTCGGTCTTCGCGGCATGGATCTGGACCTATTTCACATTCACCCGCGGTGCACGACTGATTACCGGCGACCAGCACCTGCCCGGATGGCGAGAGCAGCTCACAACTCTCCAGACCGCCGAGGGCGCTCGGCCAGCGGCTTCTCAACCGGAAGTCCGCACATCGGTAGAGAAACCGAATCAGCCGGTAGCAAGCGGCCGTCTGCAGCAAGGCTAACCGGCACTGTTCGCTCGAAGACGATGTGGCTCTCCGCGCCCGGCGATTCACGATCTGGAAAAGTCCTTCACTCCGCGTCAAGTAAACTGGTAAGGCGATGCTCGATTTGGGATTTGTCAGGGAAAACCTGGAGTATGTTGAGGAAAAGCTGCGCGCGCGGGGGGCCGATCCGGCGGTTTTGCTGGGCGATTTCAGGGCTCTCGACCAGCGCCGGCGGCAGGCCATTACGCAGGCCGAACAGCTGAAGGCGCGCCGTAACGAGCTGAGCCAGCAGGTCGGCGCTCTGAAGAAGTCGGGGCAAGACGCCACGGCCGTCATGGAAGAGACGCGGGCACTTAAAGAGAAGCTCGACGATCTCGACAAGGCCGCCTCCACGCTCGATGAAGAACTGCGGCTGGCGCTGGCGAGGGTTCCGAATCTCACGCGCGATGAGGTTCCGACCGGCAGCAGCGAGGCGGACAACGTCGTAGTGAAGACGTGGGGCGACAAACCTAAGCTCGACTTTGAACCCAAGCCTCACTGGGACGTAGGCGAAGGGTTAGGCATCCTCGATCTGGAGCGTGCAGCCAAACTGAGTGGTGCACGTTTTGCCGTCTATATGGGCACGGGAGCGCGGCTCGAACGGGCGCTGATCAACTTCATGCTTGATCTGCACACGCAAAAGCACGGCTACAAAGAAGTCCTGCCGCCGTTCATGGTGAACAGCAAGTCTCTGTTCGGGACCGGCCAGTTGCCCAAGTTTGCCGAAGACCTGTTTCGCTGCTCCGATGCCGACGCAGAAAGCGCCGCACGCGGCGAGTTCAAGGACAGCGATCACTGGCTGATTCCTACGGCCGAGGTTCCAGTGACGAATCTCTACCGGGACGAGATTCTGGACGACGCGCGGCTGCCCATCTCGCTGACGGCGTATACGCCCTGTTTTCGCGCCGAGGCCGGCGCTGCAGGAAAAGATACACGCGGCATCATCCGGCAGCATCAATTCCAGAAGGTGGAGCTGGTGACGTTCACGCGGCCACAGGAGTCCGATGCAGAGCACGAGCGGCTGACGCGCAACGCCGAGGAGGTTCTGGAGGCGTTGAAACTGCCCTATCGCCGGGTTTTGCTCTGTACCGGCGACACAGGTTTTTCGTCTGCTAAAACGTACGACCTGGAGGTCTGGCTGCCGGGGCAGCAGCTTTACCGGGAGATCTCGTCCTGCTCGAACTTTGAAGCCTTCCAGGCGCGGCGGGCGAACATCCGCTACCGGCCCGGAACGGGCGGGAAGGCGAAGCCGGAGTTCGTGCACACGCTGAACGGCAGCGGCCTGGCTGTAGGCCGCACTTGGCTGGCCATTCTTGAGAATTACCAGCAGGCCGACGGCTCGGTGCTGGTCCCGGAGGCCCTGAAGCCTTATATGGGCGGGCTCGACCGGATTGTGAGGGAGTCCTGATGGAGTCACAGAGCGCAGCGATGCCGACGTCTGAGCCAAGCCGCGAAGCCGAAAACCGGGGAATCCTACCGGTACTGAAGAGCTATTTCTACTGGACCTATACGCGCGGGTCATTCCACTATGACGTGATGGTGACGCTCATCCTGCTTTTCATCTTCGTCACACCGCATCTGTGGAACTTCGGCGACCGGCCCTCCACGCTGCCCGGGCCGCAGCATCCAATCCAGGTAAGCGGAGACGGAGGACGCGGCCTGATCCTCACGGTGCAGGCAGTCGATGTAGCGGCAGCTCCGGGTGCGCCGGAGGCGGAGGTCAAGAAAGCGCTGCGCCAGGCGATACAGCCTGTTACCGGAGATGCCGTCTCCGTGGAGCATTGGGAGACGGTGACCGATGCGCAGGGCAATGTGGCCTGGAAGGTATGGGCGCACAAATAGGAACGCCTAACCCGTAATTTTTGCGTGACGTTCGGCCCGACGGCGCATCGAACTACAAGGCAATCTATGCATTCGAAGAGAACGCTTCTTTTTGTCCTTCCCCTTGGGTTCATCCTGCTTGCGGGACGTGCTGCATTTGCAGCCGATGATCTGAACTCGGTACTGAGCAAGCTGGACACCGCCGCCGCCAATTTTCACACGGCGACGGCTGATTTTGAATTCGATGGCACCGTGACCGACCCCGTGCCAGACACCGATGTGCAGAAGGGCGTCGTCTATTACCAGCGCAGCGGGGCAAACTTCCAGATGGGCGTGCACGTTACGACAGACAATGGACAGACGGCCCCCAAAGTGATCACGTGCTGCGCCAAAGGCTCCATTCAGCTCTATGAGAAGCTGCAAAACCAGGTCACGACGCTCAATAAACTCAGCCAGTATGAGAACTGGTTCATGCTCGGCTTTGGCGCGAGCGGCAAAGAGCTCCAAGCAAAGTGGGACATCACCTACGACGGGCCGGAGACGATAGATGGAGTGACGACAGCAAAGCTGGAGATGGTGCCGAAAGACCCCGCGGTCAAGAGCAAGCTTCCCAAGGTGATTCTCTGGATGGACACCAGCCGCGCCATCAGCCTGAAGCAATACTTCGATGAAGGCCAGGGCCAGTCACGAACCTGCCACTATACCAATATCAAGGTCAATCAATCACTGCCGAAGGACGCCTTCAGCTTCAAGACTGACAGCAAGACGACATACGTGAACCGGTGACGAGCGCGAAACAAGGCCGGCAACCTGAGTTCTAGATTTCTGCGTCGAGACTTGTTGCATCCGATCAGACGCGGTGGTTTCGTTGGAGTCGCGCGATCCCTGCACTGATCGCAGCTCCTCCTAGCGCAAACAACATCGGAAAGCACTCGAGCGTGTAGCGCGCCTCGGGCGCTTCGACGGTCATCAGCAAAGCGCTGCGCAGCAGCATGTAGGCGAGCATTGCCGCCCAGAAGCGCGGCCGCAGAAATAATCCGATCACGGCCAGCAGCAGATAGAGTGCATTGAGCGCGGCATAGAACCAGCTGAAGCGCGTCTCCGCGTGATGATGCGCGTAGATCCACCAGTCGAGATCGATGGGCAGATTCTCAACGCGCGGACGCAGCCACATATCCGCCACGCGGCCCAACGGAAGCCAGAGGTAGAAACGCAGCGGATGCGCGGCAATGCGCTCGCCCGCCAGTTGCGCGAAATGCGCATCGATGGCAGGCGTGATCTCATAGCCGTGCGCGTTGTAGTCGCGCGCCAGGGCAACTGTTTCGGCATATTGAGCGGGCGTATCGAAGGCGCGGCCCGGAAGCTTGCTCACGTCGAGCACGTCGTCGGGCACATTCCAGTAGATCTGGTAGGTGGAGATGAAATCGAGGCACCAGGTCTTGATCCAGCGCTCCCAGCCGGGATTCGTGCCTTCGCCGGGATCGGTAGCCAGACGCGGAGCAAGCGGCTGAAAGACATGAAAGGTCTCCCAATTTCGTGTGGTCCAGACCGCAAACGGCAGCAGGGCCAGCACGATGCAAGTCGCGGCCATGCGCATCAGTTTTGCACGCGCGATTTTGGCGCCGGTGCGGCCAATAAAGAGCGCCGGCGCAAAAGCAATGGCGGCCAGCGCACCATCGGGCCGCAGGAGTGCGGCAAAGCAAACTGCGAAGGTAAAGCAGAGCGCATTCTTCCAGCCAGACTCATCACGGAAACGCGCTATGGACCAAAGCGCCAGCGCCAGCGCAAACAACGTGGGCGTCTCGGTGAGCGGAAAGGCCGTGTATGAGGCCGTGAAGGGGCAAAGCGCCGCGAGCCAGAGTGTCGCCAGTGCTGCTCTGTGGCCGTGTTGCGGCGGAACAATCCGGCAGACGAGATCAGCTAAAAGAAGGCACGTGGCAAGATCGAGTGCGACCTGGATGCAGGCCACGGCGAAATAATGCTCCATGCCGAAGAGCCGGAAGCAGAGAGCGAGAAAAAGCGGATAACCGGGCAGACGAATCAGCGTGGAATAGAGCTCGCCACGCGATCCTGAGAGTGCATACCGCCCGTGAAGCAGGAGATTTTTGGCGATACCGCCGTATATCAGCGTGTCGCCATTCACTTCGAAGAGTTTTTGGAGCATCCAAAGGCGCAGCGCCAAAGCGGCAGCCATGGAGCCTGCGACATGGAAGCTCGAAGCCCATCTCGCGGATTTACCACAACTTACGCCGCGTGGCGGCGATAATTGACTCTCAGAGGCGGCTTCCATACGATTCGTACTGTATAGCAGCGTAGACCGTCTCCGCGGTATTTGCGCGTGCGGAGATTAAACCAAGATGCCCGACCAACAGATTTTCTTCGATCCGCAACGAAAGCGCTGGAGACGGCTACGCCGCATTCTGGACATAACTGCCGTGCTTTGCACGCTGGTTGTTGCCGGATTCATGTTCAATCTGCTTCGCGTGCAGCGTCTGCCGGAACTGCTGCTGCCCACACCCCGGCATAACTACCGGGCCTTGCCGGACCGCGCGACGCTTCTGCACAACGCCAAACCGCTACGCCCTGCACGCCGCAAAACCGGCCGCCGGCCCTCTGAGATTCCCTTCAACACCGGTGAAGGTCTGCGCGCGGCCTACTATGTGCCTTATGACGAGGCCAGCTATGCCTCGTTTAAACAGCATGTTCATCAGATCGACATGCTGTTTCCCGAGTGGCTGCATGTCTATTCGACCCAACCCACGTTGCTGGGAATCAATAACGACAGTCATCGCTCTTTCCCGATCATCAACGGCAATACAGTGATCGATCCCGACGATATGGACCGCATCAAGCGCGTCATCCAGACAGAGCGGGAAGATACGGAGGTTTTTCCTCATCTCAATAACTTCAACTCCAGCACCCAAACATGGGATTCCAATGTAGGCATAATGCTTGCTGACGCCGGTAAACGTGAGGCGTTGCGCAAGCAGATCCTCCGCTTTTTCGCCGCGTATCCGTTCTATCGCGGTCTCTCACTCGATTTCGAAAGCCTTCCCGACAAAGCGACTCCCGCCTATCTGACGTTCATTCGAGAACTCTACACAGGCATGCATCCGCTCAACCTGCGTCTCTATGTGAACGTCCCGGTGGCCACGCCGGACGCGGACCTCAAGCAGATTGCGGCGAACTCGGATGGCGTAATCCTGATGAACTACGACGAGCACCAGGTGACCAGCGATCCAGGTCCTGTTGCCAGCCAGGAGTGGTTCGTGGGGAATCTCGCTCGGGTGCTCAAGGTGGTGCCGAAGAACAAGCTCATCTGTGCGCTGGGCAACTACGGCTACGACTGGACGATGTCGATTCCGGCACGGCCCAAACGGGGATCGACGCGTGCGGCCAAGCCACAGGTGATCGATACGCATGACCTGTCGGTCTCTGACGTCTGGCAGGAGGCTTCCGACGCCGATGCCGATCTCGATCTCGACTACAACGCGCTGAATCCGCACTTTGAGTACATCGACGAGGATGCGAACGAACGTCACGTGGTGTGGTTTCTTGACGGCGTCACATTGATCGACGAGATGCGCGGGGCACACCAGCTTGGCCTGCAGACCTTCGCATTGTGGCGGCTGGGAACCGAGGACAGTTCACTATGGAGTGTGTGGGACAAGCCGAATACGCCTGAGTCGCTGCAGGCTCTCGGTTCGGTCCGCCCGGGTCACGACGTCGATGTCGAAGGCGAAGGCGACATCATGCGCATCATTGGACTTCCGCAAGACGGCAAGCGGACTGTGGAAGTGGACACCGATGAGCCCGATCCACGCAAGAAACTCATCGTGGATGAACACATGGATGTCTATCCGCGCAACTACAGCGTGGACTATTACGGCTATCGTCCCAACGAAGTCTCGCTCTCATTCGACGATGGCCCCGACTCCAAGTGGACGCCGAAGATTCTCGACATTCTGAAGCAGAAGAATGTGAAGGGCACGTTCATGATCATCGGCGAAGAGGCCGCGCAGAACGTGAGCCTGCTCAAGCGGATCGTTCGCGAAGGGCATGAGATCGGCAATCACACATGGAGCCATCCCGATATCAGCGACATCTCACCGCGGCAGCTTGACTTGCAGGTCAAGCTTACCGAGAGCCTTTTCTCGAGCAAGGCGGGCGTGCAACCGCTCTACTTCCGCCCTCCGTACGACATCGACGAAGAACCGGAGACCGATGACCAGGCCCGCCCTGTAGTGCCGGTTCAGCACGACGGATACATCGTGATCGGGAACAAGATCGATACAGACGACTGGCTCGAACATCCGCGTAAGACACCGCAGGAGATGGCGGAGTCCGTTCTGAGCCAGTTGCAGGTGATGAAGACCAAGCCACAGTTCCGTGGCTCGGTGATCCTGATGCATGACGGTGGCGGTGACCGCTCGGCCACCGTGGCGGCGCTGCCCTATCTGATCGACACGCTACGCGCTCACGGCTACACGTTTGTCCCGGTCTCGACGTTGATGGGCAAAACCACTGCCGAGGTGATGCCGCCGCTCACTTTCTGGCAAAGTGTGCGCGCCATTCCCGACTCCATCGCCTTTTCTGCCGTGGACATTATCGGCAACTTCATCGTGGTGGTCTTCTTCCTGGGAGACATTCTGATGAGCGCGCGGCTGGTGATTGTGGGCGTCTTCGCCATGATTGACCGTCTGCGCAGACCACGCGAAGAGGCCTCTCCGAGTTACGCTCCGCGCGTTGCGGTGCTTATTCCCGCTTACAACGAAGAAGCCGTGATTGTGCGCACGATCCGGTCGGTGCTCAACTCCGACTACAAGAACCTGCACGTCATCGTCATCGACGATGGATCAAAGGATCGCACTGCCGAGGTGGCCGCCGAGGCCTACGCGCAGGAGATCCAGGCCGGACGTGTGCAGGTACTGGTTAAGCCAAATGCGGGCAAGGCAGCGGCACTCAACTATGCGCTTGAACGGATCAACGAAGAAGTCTACGTCGGCATAGACGCCGATACGGTGATCGCCACGGATGCGATTTCCAAACTCGTGCGCCACTTTGAAGACCCGCGGATCGGCGCGATCGCCGGCAACGCGAAAGTCGGTAATCGCGTGAACCTGTGGACGCGCTGGCAGGCTCTCGAATACATCACCAGCCAGAACTTCGAGCGCCGCGCTCTCGATCTCTTCCACGTTGTCACCGTGGTTCCGGGCGCGATCGGCGCATGGCGCACAGCGGCGGTGAAGGCTGCCGGCGGCTATCCGCTGAATACCGTGGCCGAAGATGCCGACCTGACGATGAACCTGCTCGAACGGGGATTCCGCGTGGACTACGAAGACCGCTCGCTGGCGTTTACCGAGGCGCCCATCGATGCGCGCGGGTTGATGCGGCAGCGCTTCCGGTGGTCCTTCGGCACACTGCAGGCCGTCTGGAAGCATCGCGCGGCCTTTGTGCGCAACAAAGCAATGGGGCTGTTTGCGCTGCCCAATATTTTGATCTTTCAGATGTTTCTGCCGCTGGTGTCGCCCTTCATCGACCTGCTGTTTGCCTGGGGCATCATCAACTTCTTTCTCGACCGCCACTACCATCCTGAATCCGCATCGTCGGCAAGCTTTGAGAAATTGGTGACGTACTTCCTGGGATTCCTGGTGATCGATTTCATCACTTCTTCGGTTGCCTTCAGCCTCGAGCGGCGGCATCCGGCGAACAAGGGAGACGGCTGGCTGCTCTTCCACATCTGGCTGCAGCGCTTCGCGTATCGCCAGCTCTTCTCAGTGGTGCTCTTCAAGACGCTGAAACGCGCCATCGACGGTAAGCCCTTCAACTGGGACAAGCTGGAACGGACGGCCAAGATGAGCAAAGCGACGGAAGTGCTGACGGCTGTGCACGACTAGAACCGGTTGCATCAATGATCTTGTGAAAGGGCACGACTTTTCAGTCGTGCCGAAAAAGCTGGGAGATTGAAGGGGTTTTGACCCCTGAGGGATTCGCGCTGCCCAGTTCAGACCATGTATGAAACACGCTCTAGTGCAGTATTCCAGAAGTTCATAGCATGAGTTGAAGTCCCGAACCGCAGATCCCCTTCGACAGGCTCAGGGCAGGCTTTCGACTCCGTTGGCCTCGAAGCGGCCAAACGTTGCTCAGGATGACAGCAGTCGTTATGCAGGAACTTCAGGGACAGGCCACTAACAAGAACTCGGTTCCAAATTCACCCCGATACCGAGTTCCCATTTGTCAGAATTCGAGCGACAAATCGTCATTCCTCCCTACGGTCCCAGATACAACTGCACACCGGGCGGCGAAAAGTTGAGCGTCTTGGTCTTGGGATCGTAGTCGAGGTTCAGCGCATCGCTTTTGCGGCCATTGATGAGCGTGGCGACCAGCAGCACATTTCCATAGAAGCGCGCAGCGGCAATCTTGTGGCTGTGAATGGCACCGTACTCGTTGTCGGGACTGGTCGCGCTCCAGTCCTGCTGAAAGCGGCTGAAGGGATAGACACTGTGCTGGGCCGGATGCTGCTGCCAGTCCTTGTCGTTGGTCCAGATGCCATACGCCGTGCCCAGATCGTTTCGCTCGAGGGCTTCGAGAAAATGGTTGACGGTGGCGCGTCCGAACAGGTGCGCGTTCCAGTGCCAGGGCCAGTCGACGGGGCGGCCGGCCACCAGCCACCAGATCACCAGGAGCACGCCCACTGCGCTCGCAGAGACCGAGAGGATCTGCTGGCGGCGCCGGGCGCGGGCTTCGTCAAACTTCGGAGCGTCAAGCAAGGTCATTGTGCGGATCCTCGAAAAAACGGGCCCTCAGTCGAAATCACACAGCGGGCAGGCGAGCCATCTTATTCTGCCCTCATTCATTAGACACCAGCACCGGGCATCGTGTTCCTGATCTGCTTTTCTTTCTGAGCAGTAGCTCGGTTTTTCTAGTCCCTAGTCCCTGCTTTTACTCTTCCCTGCTGTAGACGGTCCGGCTCTTTTCGGACTGCCGTTCGAGCGCCAGTTCGATGAGCCGGGTAATGAGGTCTTTGTAGCCAAGCCCCGAGGCCTCCCAAAGCTTGGGGTACATGCTGATCTGCGTAAAGCCGGGCAGCGTGTTGACCTCGTTAAGATAGATGCGGCGCCGTCCGCCGGGCTCCATGAGGAAATCGACGCGGGCGAGCCCGGAAAGATCGCAGGCGCGGAATGCCGCGATGGCCATCTCGCGAATGGTCTTGGTTTCGGCCCGTGTCAATTTCGCGGGGATCACGGGCACAGAGCCCTCGGAGAGATATTTCGCCTCGTAGTCGTAGAACTCCTTGCCCGGAATGATCTCGCCGACGACGCTCGCCTCCGGCGCATCGTTGCCGAGCACAGCCACCTCAAGTTCGCGCGCGCGGCCTTTTTTGCCGCCGACACCCTGCTCCACAATCAGCTTGCGATCGTAGCGGGCGGCAAGGGTCAGAGCCGGTCCGAGTTCTTTGCGATCATGCGCTTTGCTGATGCCGACGGACGAGCCCAGATTCGCGGGCTTCACGAAGAGCGGATATTGCAGCACCGATTCCATCCGCGCGATCGCCCTGCGCGACGACTTCTCCCACTCACCGCGCAGCACCGTGACGTGCTTCACGATCGGGAGGCCGGCCTCTGCAAAGAGGCGCTTCATCACATCTTTGTCCATGCCGGCAGCCGAGCCGAGCACGCCCGAGCCTACGTAGGCGATGCCCGCCAGCTCAAAGAGGCCCTGGATGGTGCCGTCTTCGCCGAAGGTTCCGTGCAATACAGGAAAGACCACGTCGATGGCTTTACCTTCCGGCCCTTGCGGACCGGGCACGGGCGCCATCAGCGTGGGGATGCCCTCGTGAAGAAGCTTCGCGCCGGGGGTCGCATCCGGATCGCCGGCACGGAGGCGGCGCACGACGGCGCTGCTGTTGCCTTCGAGCAGGCCGCGCGCATCGCCGCTCGCCAGCCAGCGGCCTTCCTTGGTGATGCCGATCGGAATCACATCAAATTTGTCGCGATCGATTGCCTGCAGGATAGAGGCGGCGGAGAGCAGCGAGACCTCATGCTCGCCGCTGCGTCCGCCAAAGAGAATGCCGACTCGAAGTTTTTTCGCCATGCTTGATCTATTTTCGCTCAAAGGTCCGGTCTGACTCAGTCACGGTGCATGGCTGATTTCGTCAGAGAATCTTCTTTCCAAATGCGGAGCAGGCCAGTTCGACGGCGAGATCCGCTGTGCGGTTGTGCTCGTCGATGACCGGATTGACTTCGACGATCTCAAAGCTGAGCAGGCGGCCGTGGTCGGCGAGGATCTCCATGGCAAGGTGCGCTTCGCGATACGTGGCGCCGCCGCGGACGGGCGTGCCCACGCCGGGCGCATCTTCAGGGTCGATCCAGTCCAAATCGAGCGAGACGTGATAGCCGGCAGTGCCGCGGCCCGCGGCGCGCAGCGCCTCTTCCATCACCGCTCGCATACCACGCTCGTCGATGTCGCGCATCGTGTAGACCTCGGCGAGGCCAGCGCGGCGAATGTTTTCGCGCTCGGCGGCATCGATATCGCGAACGCCAATCAGCACTGTGTTTTCGAGCGCGAGCTTGGGCGCAAAGCCGAGCAGGTTCGAGAGCGGCTCCGGACCCAGGCCCAGAAGCGCAGCGAGCGGCATGCCATGCACGTTGCCCGAAGGCGAAGTTTCAGGCGTGTTCAGATCAGCGTGCGCGTCGATCCAGATGAGGCCGATGCGCTGGTCACGGCGGCGGTAGAACTCGGCCACGCCGGAGACTGAACCGGCAGCGAGCGAATGATCGCCACCCAGCACCAGCGGTGTTGTTCCTGCTTCCAGTGCGGCGAGCACAGCCTCGGCAGTGCGGGCACAGGTTTCGGCAATCTCTTTCAAGTAGTGGGCGTTTGGATTGCCGGGCGTGCGGGTCTCGGCCAGTTCCACGCGGATATTGCCGCCGTCGACGACCTGATGACCCAAAGCCTCAAGCCGCGCTTCCAGGCCAGCGACGCGCATCGCCGAAGGGCCCATATCGACGCCGCGCCGGCTGGCGCCCATGTCGAGCGGTACGCCGATGATCCGAATCTTGCGGGGAGGAAGCGACTGTGTGCCGCCGGACGGCATCCGAGAGGTAAGAGCCGGGAAATCTGCGCTCTCTGCCATGCAAGGATTCTACTCGTGCGCCACCAGATGATGGTTCCGTTTCAGATCGTGAACTGCGTGGGAAAAGCCCGCGCAGCGCCTGCTTTATAACCTTTTTGTGGACCCAAAATCTTCGTTGATCCCCCAAAAGGAACTAGGATTCGCGTGCCTGAGAGAGTACCATAAGGTACACACGACGAATTGAGCACCTAAATTGTTGTCCTAGCATGTTTGGGCTTCCTGAAGGTTATATCCGGTCTGCGCAATGTTCCGGCCGAAGATGGGAGCGGATGACATGAAAGGCGGTCACCGTCCGGGTTGTGTCCCGAGCGGGGACGCGCAGGCGATTCCGGCGAGCCACTTGCAATCGCCACGACCAAAGCGGCCCGGGCCCCGAGCCGTAGCGGAGAAAGTCGAAGGGGACACACTGCAGGACGCAAGCACACCGCAAGCCTCGTTTGATCAGGCCCGAGCTATGCTGGCTGCCTTTGCCATGGCGCCTGCACGGCAACGTGCGGGTGTGCCTGCAATCTGCGCTCGAAGCTTTGCGGACAACGCATTCTTCTCCGCGCTTTTTCAGCGTGCGCATGTTGACTCTGCCGCTGTGCTGATTGATCCCACCTGGATGACCGTGCACCGACTCACGCTGTTGGTGGGCTGGCTTACCTTCGTGATTCTCGCCGTAGGCGCGCGGATCTGGTTTGTCGAGCGCAAAGTGCGCCGGCAGATTGCCGGCTTGGCTTACGTGGAACAGAGACGCGGCAAGATTCTGGAAGACATCAACAGCTCCCGGCCGCTCGCCGAGATTCTGGAGCGCGTTACCGAGCTGGTCTCAGTGAAACTGGGCGGCGCAGCCTGCTGGTGTCAGGTTGTCGACGGCGCCCGGCTAGGGAACTGCCCGCTCGACCACAAGGACGCTTCACTGCGCGTGGCGGAACATGCGATTGCGGCGCGCTCCGGGCCACCTCACGGCACGATCTTTGCCGCATTCGATTCGTATACCCAACCGACCACTCTCGAAGAAGAAGCGCTTGCGATGGGCGCGAGCCTGGCCACGCTCGCGATCGAGACTGCGCATCTTTACTCTGACCTGGTGCGCCGGTCGGAGTTCGATCTGCTGACCGATATTCAGAACCGGTTCTCGTTCGAGAAACATCTCGACACCATGATCCAGGAGGCACGCCAGTCTGCCGGCATCTTCGGATTGCTCTATATCGACCTGAACGAGTTCAAACAGGTGAACGACCTCTATGGCCATCGCGCCGGCGACCTCTATCTGCAGGAAGTTGCACTGCGGATGAAGCGGCAACTGCGCCCCGGTGACGTGCTCGCGCGGCTGGGCGGCGACGAATTTGCCGTGCTCGTGCCCAACATCCACCATCGCAATGATGTAGAAGAGATTGCCTTGCGCCTGGAGTGTTGCTTCGACCAGCCTTTCGCCGGTGAAGGATATGAGGTGCATGGCTCGGCCAGTATCGGCATTGCTCTTTATCCCGAGGATGGCATTACAAAAGACGGACTTTTGACGGCTGCCGACAGCGCCATGTACGGCATAAAACAGGCGAAGCAAAGACGAAGAGAACTGCAGCCGGAAGCGCTGCGTGAAGATCCTGTATAGCCCTGATCCGAGAGCTGTTCCAAAATAAAAGGAGCCGGCACGAAACACGGGCAATACCAGGGTAAACTTTCGAACTAAAGTGCTATGTTTGGCAGATGAACCGACTGCCAAATGCGGCCGATATAACTATCTAATTGACCGCACGTCCATGAATCGGTTCATTCTTGTTTCCGCGACGATCCTGAGCTGCGCTTTATGCGGTCCGCCAATGGTCTCACAGGAACTGAGCTCTCTCGCAGCGGTCAAGGCGATCAGCAACGCGCAAGCGAAAGAACAGCCGGCCGTCGCCTTCGAGGCGACCGTTACCTACTATCGCGCCTACGAGAAAGTACTGTTCGTCCAGGACGGAGATGCCGCAATTTTTGTCGCGACGCCGACAAGCTCGAAACTCGTTCCCGGCGATCGCGTCCTGGTTCGCGGAACCATGCAGCCGAGTTTCCGGCCATTTGTTAAAGGCAGCGAAGTTCAACTCCTCGGACATGGTCCGCTGCCCAAAGCAATCGAGCCAAGCTTCGATAAGATGATTCGCGCGGAGACCGATTGCCGACTGGTCACCGTGCACGGGATCATCCGCTCCGCCGATCTGTTGACGAGCCCCAACTTTTTGAGAACGGCGACCTACCTGCACATACTCGTTGATGGGGAGCAGGTAGATGCCAACCTCGACAATGACGATCAGGATGCTCTCAAGGGCTTGCTGGATGCCGAGGTGGAGATCACGGGCGTTGTCTCAGGCCAGTTCGATAACAAGATGCAGCAGACGGGTGTGCTGTTCCACATCCAATCACTCGGTAATATCAAGATTCTGAAGCAGGCTTCGGTCGATCCATGGGCGATTACCGCGACGCCCATGGACCAGATTGTTACAGGCCTGCGGGAGATCGATCTCACCCAGCGCATGCGCGTCCACGGCGCCATCACGTACTATCAGCCGGGCACAGCGCTCGTACTGCAGGACGGAAGCAAGAGCGTTTGGGTCAGCACCCGGAGCTCCCAGAAACTTAAGATTGGCAACCTGGCGGATGCCATCGGATTCCCCGCTGTGCAGAACGGTTTTCTTACACTGACGCACAGCGAGATACGGGATAGCTCGCAACCGGCTCCCATCGTTCCACAGCTCTTTACATGGAAGGCTCTTGCGGCGGGCGGTAACGACGGACGAAGCCATAGCTTTGACCTTGTTTCGATCGAAGGGCAAGTAGTAACGGAAGTACGGCAAGCCACGCAGGACGAATACGTCCTGCAGGCAGACGGCCGCCTCTTCTCCGCGATTCTGCGCCATCCTGGATCGGCGAGCCGTCTTCCGCTCGCCCCCATGCGGCAGATTCCTGTGGGTTCCAAGATTCGCGTCACCGGCATCTGCATGCTCGAAGATGCCAATCCGTTCAACGGCGAAGTGCCGTTCAATGTCCTGATGCGTTCTTATGACGACATCACGATCGTCGCGCCGGCGCCGTGGCTGAACGTGAGCCATCTGATCCTGTTGGTCGGCCTGCTGATTCTCGCCATCTTTCTCATCGGTGGGTGGACCTGGTACATCGAGCGTAAGATGCGCCGCCAAACCTCCGGTCTGGCCTACGTGGAACAGCGGCGCAGTCGCATTCTGGAGGCCATGAATGCTTCGCGGCCGCTCGCCGAGACTCTCGAGCAGATTACGGAGCTGGTGTCGTTCAAGCTGAAGGGAGTGTCCAGTTGGTGCGAAATCACGGATGGAGCCAGGCTTGGGAACTATCCGGCCTCGATCTCTCCAACGCTCACCGTTGTTGAGTATCCGATTGCTTCGCTGAATGGGCCGCCACTTGGCATCTTCTTTGCCGCGATTTACCCGCAACCGCGCTATCGAGCGGAAGCACAGGAGGCGCTCTCGATGGCGGCGGGGCTGGCGAGCCTCGCGATCGAGACCTCGCGCCTACATTCTGACCTTGTGCACCGTTCCGAATTCGATTTGCTTACCGACATTCAGAACCGGTTCTCGCTCGAAAAACATCTCGAAGGTCTGATTCATGCGGCGCGCCAGTCGGCCGGGCTGTTGGGATTGATCTACATCGATCTCAATGAATTCAAACAGGTCAATGACAGATATGGGCACCAGATAGGCGATGTCTATCTGCAACAAGCCGCCCAACGCATGAAAAAACAACTGCGCCCCGGCGATGTGCTCGCGCGGCTGGGTGGCGACGAGTTTGCCGTGGTGGTGCCGGACGTGCGCAAACGCGCAGTGGTGGAAGAGATCGCGTCTCGTCTCGAACGCAGCTTTGATATGCCGTTCACGCTCGACAAGAACACTATCCATCATGGTTCAGCCAGCGTGGGTGTTGCGCTCTATCCCGAAGACGCGACGACGAAAGACGGGCTGTTCAACGCCGCGGATGCAGCCATGTATACAGTCAAAAAAGGGCGCAAACACTTCGCCCATGCGGTAATCAGCCCGCTCACTCCAGAGGTGGTCGAAGAAGCGCACAAATAAGAAGGCCCGGATCGCTCCGGGCCTTCTTATCACTGAAAACTGACCACTGACAAACTGGTGCTTATTCGGCGGCCATCTCTTCGGCTTCGCCTTCCTGTCGCATCATCTCGAGTTCACGCTCAGCAGCCTCGATCTCTGCCGAAACCTCCTGCTGTACGCGAGCTGCCGCTTCTTCAAGCTCTGGGCTGAGCTGGACGTTGCGGTAGTACTCGAGACCCGTGCCGGCGGGAATGAGGCGGCCGACGATCACGTTCTCCTTGAGGCCGCGCAGGTTGTCCACCGCGCCGTTGATGCTGGCTTCGGTGAGAACACGCGTGGTCTCCTGGAACGACGCCGCGGAGATGAAGCTGTCGGTCGAGAGCGAGGCCTTGGTGATGCCGAGCAGGAGCGGACGACCGATAGCCGGACGGCCTCCCTGCGCGAGCACGCGCTCGTTCTCTTCGCGGAAGCGGAAGCGATCGACCTGCTGTTCGAGCAGGAAGTTCGTGTCGCCCACTTCATCGATGCGGACCCAGCGCAGCATCTGCCGGACAATGACTTCGATGTGCTTGTCCGAAATGGCCACGCCCTGCAGACGGTAGACTTCCTGGATTTCGTTCACCAGATAAGCCTGCAGCTCCTTTTCGCCGAGCACGGCAAGAATGTCGTGCGGGTTCAGGGGGCCGTCCATCAGCGGGTCGCCTGCGCGCAGGCGTTCACCTTCCTGCACGTTGACGTGGATGCCGCGAGGCACCGAGTATTCCTTCTCGTCGCCGTTGTCAGCCGTGACGTAGATCTTACGCTGGCCCTTCGAGACTTCACCGAAGCGGACGACACCGTCAATTTCCGAAATGATGGCCGTCTCACGCGGCTTGCGGGCTTCGAAGAGTTCGACCACGCGGGGCAGACCGCCGGTGATGTCCTTCGTACGCGTCGACTCCTTCGGAATCTTCGCGAGCACATCGCCCGGACCGACCTCATCGCCATCCTGCACCATGAGGTGAGCGCCGCGAGGCAGCAGATACCGCTTGTGCGCCTTGGCGTTCTTGACCACGAAGGCCGGCTGCCGCTTCTCATCGGGAGAGTCGGCCACAACCCAACGCGAGAGGCCGGTAACTTCATCGACTTCTTCGTTGAGCGTGATGCCTTCCTGCAGGTCCTTGAAGCTGACCGTGCCGCCGATCTCTGTGAGAATCGCGTAGGTATACGGATCCCACTCGGCCAGAAGCTCGCCGAGCTTGACCGCAGTGCCGTCCTTAACGCGGAGACGCGCGCCATAGACCACCTGGTAGCGCTCCTTTTCGCGGCCGCGCTCATCGACGATCGCAACCGAGCCGGAGCGGTTCATCGCTACCAGCGCGCCGTCTTTGCTTTCGACGGTGCTCAGGTTGATGAAGCGCACGAAACCATTGTTCTTGGCATCGAGGCGCGACTTGTCGGCCACGCGGCTGGCGGTGCCGCCGACGTGGAAGGTACGCATCGTGAGCTGCGTGCCCGGTTCGCCGATGGACTGCGCCGCGATGACGCCGCAGGTTTCGCCGAGTTCGACCATGCGGCCCGAACCGAGGTTGCGGCCATAGCACAGCGCGCAGACGCCGCGGCGGGACTCGCAGGTGAGCACGGAGCGGATCTTCACCTTCTCCACGCCTGCACCCTGGATCGCAGAGGCAATATCCTCGTCGATCGGCTGGTTCACTTCGACCACCACGTTGCCGTCGTAGTCCTTGATGCGCTCGAGCGACACGCGGCCGATGATGCGATCGCGCAGCGGCTCGATGATCTCGCCGGATTCAACGATCGATCCGACGTAGATGCCTTCGACGGTGCCGCAATCATTCTCGGTGACGATCACGTCCTGCGCCACGTCGACAAGACGGCGGGTCAGGTAGCCGGAGTCAGCAGTCTTGAGTGCCGTATCGGCCAAGCCCTTACGCGCTCCGTGCGTCGAGATGAAGTATTCGAGCACGGTAAGGCCTTCACGGAAGTTCGCCGTGATGGGCGTCTCGATGACTTCGCCTGAAGGCTTGGCCATCAGTCCGCGCATACCGGAGAGCTGACGAATCTGCTGCTTCGAGCCACGGGCGCCGGAGTCGGCCATGATGTAGATCGGGTTCATTGCGCCCTCTTCATCGGCGCGCTTCATGTTCCCGAACATCTCGTCGGCAACCTTGTCCGTCACCGCCGACCACATCTGGATAACCTTGTTCGAACGCTCACCGTTGGTGATGGCGCCGTCCATGTACTGCTTCTGGACTTCGATCACCTTCTTGTCTGCTTCTTCGACCACGGTGTACTTGCTCTCTGGAATGACCATGTCATCCAGACCAACCGAGAGGCCCGAGCGCGTTGCGAACTGGAAGCCGAGCGACTTGATGCGATCGAGCATGCCGACTGTGACTTCGAGGCCGAGGTTCTGGTTGCAGTAGTTCACCAGCTGGCCGATGCCCTTCTTCTTGAGCAGGCCATTGATGAACGGCATGCCCGCGGGCAGCGCGTCATTGAGGATCACACGGCCGACCGTGGTGTTGATGTACTCCTTGTCGAAGTCCACCGGATCGGTGTGCAGCAGATCCTGATCGTCGTAGGCCGTGGTCATGTCGAGCACTTTGCCCGAATAGCGCAGACGCACGGGCGAAAGTGTCTCCACTTCCTTGGCTTCGAGAGCCATCAGGACCTCTTCGGTGTTCGCAAAGACGCGGCCTTCGCCACGCGCACCCTTCTTGGCCTTGGTCAGGTAGTAGAGGCCAAGCACCATGTCCTGTGTAGGCACGGTGATGGGCTGGCCGGACGCCGGCGACAGAATGTTGTGCGAAGCAAGCATCAGCACGCTGGCTTCGATCTGCGCCTCAGGCGACAGCGGGATGTGCACAGCCATCTGGTCGCCGTCGAAGTCGGCGTTGAAGGCGGTGCAGACCAGGGGGTGAATCTTGATGGCCTTGCCTTCCACCAGCACCGGCTCGAATGCCTGAATGCCCAGACGGTGCAGCGTTGGAGCGCGGTTCAAGAGTACAGGGTGATCCTTGATGACTTCCTCAAGGATGTCCCAAACCACGGGCTCCTGCATCTCCACCATTTCCTTGGCCTGCTTAATCGTGGTGCATTGGCCGGTCTGTTCGAGACGGTGATAGATGAACGGCTTGAAGAGCTCGAGCGCCATCTTCTTGGGCAAGCCGCACTGGTGCAGCTTGAGCTCAGGACCAACCACGATCACCGAACGGCCGGAGTAGTCCACGCGCTTGCCCAGCAGGTTCTGACGGAAGCGGCCCTGCTTGCCCTTCAGCGTGTCCGACAGCGACTTGAGCGGGCGGTTGTTCGCGCCACGCAGCACGCGTCCACGGCGTCCGTTGTCGAACAGCGCGTCCACGGCTTCCTGCAGCATGCGCTTTTCGTTGCGCACGATGACTTCAGGCGCGTGCAGGTCCATCAATTTCTTCAGACGATTGTTGCGGTTGATCACGCGCCGGTACAGGTCGTTCAGGTCGGACGTTGCGAACCGCCCGCCATCCAATGGCACTAGGGGGCGCAACTCCGGCGGGATCACCGGGATCACGTCCAGGATCATCCACTGCGGCTTGTTGCCGCTCTTCCGGAACGCCTCGACTACCTTCAGCCGCTTGGCATACTTCAAGCGCTTCTGCATCGAGGCTTCGTTCTTCATCTTCTCCCGAAGCGTGGTCGACAGTTCTTCGATCTCTACGCGCCTCAGCAGTTCTTTGATTGCCTCCGCGCCAATCATGGCCTTGAATCCGGTGGCGCGGAACTGCTGGTCAAGCTCGCGGAACTTGGCTTCTTCCTTGACGATCTCTTTCTCTTTGACCGGCGCGTCGCCTGGATCGATGACAACGTAGGCTTCGAAATAGAGCACGGACTCCAGATCACGCAGCGAAATATCCAGCAGGTGTCCGATGCGGCTCGGCAGTCCCTTGAAGAACCACACGTGCGAGCAGGGCGATGCCAGCTCGATGTGGCCAAGGCGCTCGCGCCGTACCTTCGACAGTGTGACTTCCACTCCACACTTGTCGCAGATCACGCCGCGGTGCTTCATGCGCTTGTACTTGCCGCACAAGCACTCCCAATCCGTGACCGGCCCGAAGATGCGGGCGCAGAAAAGTCCGTCCCGCTCCGGTTTGAAGGTGCGGTAGTTGATCGTCTCAGGTTTGGTGACTTCGCCGTGCGACCAGCTGCGGATTTTTTCCGGCGAGGCCAGGCTGATGCGGATAGCGTCGAATTCGGCGATCGGGTTTCCCAGATCAAACGGGCTCGAACGATACAAGGTGTTCCTCCGGTTCCTGCGGTCGTGACGTCACCGCGGTCGGCTCTCGCACTTCAGTTGTCAGTTCTCGGTTCCCAATTTTCAGTTGGAGACCGCTGCCTGACTCATCCCAGCTTCACCGTATCGAGAGCTGATTCCGGCGAAGCGGCTATCTTCCAAACCCTTTTTTGTCCCAGTTTCAGTTGTCAGCCTCCACCACTGAGTACTGACAACTGAGTACTGAGTACTGCTCCTTAATCCGCTGCCGCGCTGACCACCTGCTTCTTCTCCATCGTCTTGATCAGCTCCACGTCGAGGCAGAGCGATTGCAATTCGCGGATCAGAACGTTGAAGGATTCAGGCACGCCCGGCTCGATGGCCGCCTCGCCCTTCACGATGGCTTCGTAAATCTTGGTGCGGCCGTAAACGTCGTCGCTCTTCGCCGTGAGCAGCTCCTGCAGAATGAATGCCGCTCCGTACGCTTCCAGCGCCCACACTTCCATTTCTCCAAAGCGCTGTCCGCCGAACTGCGCCTTGCCGCCCAGCGGCTGCTGCGTGATCAGCGAGTACGGCCCGATGGAACGCGCGTGAATCTTGTCGTCCACCAGGTGTGACAACTTCAGCATATAGATGTAGCCCACGGTTACCGGCTGTTCGAACCTGTCGCCAGTGATGCCGTCGTACAGGTCCGTCTTACCCGAATGCGGCAATCCGGACTGGTCGAGTAGCGCCTTGATCTCGGTTTCCCGCGCCCCATCGAACACCGGCGAAGCGAAGTAAACGCCCTTGGTCATGGCTTGCGCCGCGGCCTCGAGGTCTTCTTCCTTCAATTCGCCAATCGCGTCCGACAGCGGCGTGTCCTTGAACAGCGCCTTCAGTTCGCGGCGGATACCGTCTTCGCGTGAGTTGGCGGCCAGCAACTCGGTAATCTTCTGCCCGAGTTCATGGCCCGCCCATCCCAGGTGCGTTTCCAGGATCTGGCCCACGTTCATACGGCTGGGTACCCCCAGGGGATTCAGCACGATTTCGACGGGCGTTCCGTCGTTGAGGTACGGCATATCCTCATCCGGCAGAATGCGCGCGATCACGCCCTTGTTCCCGTGGCGGCCGGCCATCTTGTCACCCACACTCAGCTTGCGCTTCATCGCGATGTAGACTTTGACCAGCTTGATTACGCCCGGCGGCAACTCGTCGCCCTTCTGAAGTTTCTCTTCCTTCTCCCGCACGATCTTCTTGAGCACGTCAATCTGGCGCGACGTCATCTCTTCGATCTCATCGATCTGCTCGTTCACCCGCGGGTCTTTGTCCGCATACTTGATGCGCTTCAGGTTGCGGGTCGAGATCCGCTCGATCGTGTCGCGGTCGAGGATCGTGCCCTTGGTGAGCAGACGCTTGTTGGTCCGCTCGTCGTGCAAGTCGGCTTGCACCTCTTTGCTGCCCAGGATGTTCTCCAGGCGCTTCAGGCGCTCGTCGGTCAGAATTCGGATTTCGTCCGAAAGGTTCTTTTCGAGCTTGGCAATCTGCTCGGCCTCGATGGCTTTGGCGCGCTCGTCCTTCTCCTGTCCTTTGCGGGAGAAGATCTTCACGTCCACCACCGTGCCTTCGATTCCCGGCGGGCAGGTCAGCGAAGCGTCACGTACGTCTCCAGCCTTCTCGCCGAAGATGGCGCGCAGCAGCTTCTCTTCCGGCGTGAGCTGGGTTTCGCCCTTTGGCGTGACCTTGCCCACGAGGATGTCGCCGGCCTTCACCGTCGCCCCGATGCGCACGATCCCGCTTTCATCCAGATCGCGCAGTGCCGACTCGCTCACGTTGGGGATGTCCCGGGTGATTTCTTCCGGCCCTAGCTTGGTGTCGCGGGCCTCGATCTCGAACTCCTCGATGTGGATGGACGTGTACATGTCCTCCTTCACGAGGCGCTCGCTGACCAGGATCGCGTCTTCGAAGTTGTAACCGCGCCAGGGCATGAAGGCGACCAGCACGTTGCGGCCGAGCGCCATCTCGCCCTGCTCGATGGCAGGCCCGTCGGCCAGGATCGTCCCCAGCTCCACGTGGTCGCCGGGCTTGACGGAGGCACCGATGCGGATGATGCCG
>DASRHE010000008.1:0-618818 GCA_035650595.1 Occallatibacter sp.
TAGCAGCCGGGGGTGTTGGAAAGTGGGAAGCGTTCTCGGCTTTCCACTTTTCAATGCCCCTCCCACCGCCGGGCATTAACCGACTCGGTTATGGCCGAAGACTAACATTTCAATTGGTCCAGTTTCTCCGGGGCCGATCACATGGTTCTATCGGAGACTCGAGGCCTCCGATCGCGATCGCCTGGGCCGGCAACGGTCTACGCAGCAGCGTCGAGAGTTCTGGCGGAACTTCATCGGTTGTGCTCTGCAGAGGCGGATACATTTCGAGAATGCGCGACCCGAGTTCATTGGCCTGAGCTCTTAAGTACCCGTAGATGTCCAAGCACCTCTGGATTGAATTAGCTTTCGATTTCCCAAGCTGGACGCTGTTGCCCTCAAAGCCTTAGCCGGGGGAACTCGCGATTCTTGACATACTATGTTGAAAATAGTAGTTTGCAGATCATGAAGAAGAAGCCTCAATACCGCGATCTCTTTCCCGGCGCGATGGAATTGATGATTCTGAAAACACTCAACTGGAAACCGATGCACGGTTATGCTCTCGCTCAGCGTCTCAGGGAGATTTCCGAGGACTACCTCCAGATTGAAGAGGGCTCCTTCTATCCTGCTTTGCAGCGAATGCTGAAAGCAGGCTGGCTGAAGACCGAAATGGGGCTCTCCGAGCGGAATCGTCCGGTGCGGATCTTCAAGGTGACAGCAGCTGGCAGAAAACACCTGGAACACGAGCTTGCGAGCGTCGAGAAGATGTTTGCTGGATTCACTCGTGTGCTTGCACTGGCAGGAGAGTAGGAGGTTCCGTGGGTTGGCTTCGACAGTTGTTCACTCGGCGTTACCGCTACGATGAGCTATCCGAATCGATTCAGGAGCACGTCGAAGAAAAGATCTCTCACCTGATCGATCGCGGCATGATGCAGGAGGAAGCCGAGCGGACTGCTCGGCGCGAATTCGGCAACGTGACGCTCATCGAGGAGCGCAGCCGTGAGGTCTGGCAGTGGCCGAAAATCGAGAGCATCTGGGCAGATGTGAAATTCGCATCGAGGCAATTACGTAGATCGCCGGGATTCACTCTTGTTGCTCTTTTGACTCTATCTCTTGGTATCGGAGCCAATACGGCGATTTTCAGTGTCGTAAATGGCGTGCTCTTGCATCCCCTCCCATTTGGTGATCCGGCTCGGCTCATGATGCTTGATGAAAAATGGTTGCCACGTTTTTCCCATTTTGAGGCGACCCCGAAAGATTTTCTCGCATGGCGAGAGCAAAGTCAGGCCTTCGATCAACTTGGAGCCTTCGCAAGCATTGCATTCAATCTCTCCGGTAGCGGCAGGTCCGAGCGTGTAACCGGAGCACGTGTTACCGCCAATTTGCCCGAACTTCTCGGAGTGAAGCCTCTTCTGGGTAGAAGTTTCACCACGGCCGAAGATACACAAGGAAACGATCACGTAGTGCTGCTCGGTTACAGCCTCTGGAAAGAGCGCTTCGGAGGTGATGCCAATGCAATCGGCTCAGTAATCAGGCTCAACGATCTTGATTTCACAGTCATCGGTGTCATGCCGGCCGGCTTCTGTTTCCCCCACGATGCGGAAATCTGGAAGCCGATGGGTTTTGCGACAGAGGACTTCGATGGCGGCCACTTTCTCTGGGGGATCGGTCGCTTGAAGGCCAACATGACGCGCGATCAGGCGCAGGCTGAGATGGATTCGATCATGCCCCGGCTGCGCAGCCCGCAGATCTGGAGCGTCAATGTCTTTCCGTTGCTTGACTACTATACCGGAGAAGTCCGGACTCCGCTGTACGTGTTGATGGGTGCGGCAGGCCTCGTTCTGTTAATTGCCTGCGTGAATGTCGCGAGTCTGTTGCTGGCGCGAGGATCGACGCGTGAAGCAGAGATTTCGCTTCGGGCGTCTTTAGGCGCAAACCGCCGGCGCATCATCCAGCAACTTCTGACTGAGGGCTTTATGTTAGCCGCGATTGGAGGCTTGCTCGGTGTTTCATTGGCCTACTCAGGGATTACGGTCCTCAAGAAATTCCCCTTGACGAACATTCCACGATTCGAGGAAGTGACTCTTGACCCCACCGTGCTGCTATTCACGACGCTGGTTTCCGTACTTACAGGTTTAGTGTTTGCCTCTTTACCCGCGTTACGTCTATCCCGTGCTAACCTTCTCGATCCACTCAAGGCCGGTAATAGGGCATCGACAGGTGGCAAGCGAGCGCAGGTTCGGAGCATTCTTGTCATTTCGGAGGTGGCAGTCGCTCTCATCCTCCTCACCGGTTCGTGCCTGGTACTGAAGAGTTTTTGGCGTCTCCTTCAAGTAAACACCGGCTTCAATCCTGACAATGTCGTGACAGCTAAGATCGATCTGCCCGCTCTCAAATACAAAGAGCCATATCGGCAGGAGCAATTCGCACAGGCTCTGGTCGAACGCCTGGCGAGCGCGCCCGGCATAATTCATGCCGCTGTGTCGTCCGGGCTCCCATTTTCCGATGCACCCGACGCCGGAATCCGGATTGATGGGCGCGCGATCGGCGCCACTGACGCCGGAACGACTGCGAACTACTATCGTGTTACATCGCAGTATTTCCGGACGATGGAGATCCCTCTTGTCCGTGGGCGGTTGTTCACCGAGCAGGATACCGCAATCAGTCAACCCGTTGTGATCATCAACGAAACAATGGCGAGACGGTTTTTCCCGACGGAGAGTCCTATAGGAAAGCGAATCGACATATCAGGGCCAACGTATTTGCGAGAAATCGTCGGCGTCGTCGGCGATGTAAAACAGGCTGGAATGAAAATAGCGATTGCTCCACAGGTTTACGAGCCATTCGTTCAAAAACCATCGGATTCTCTGAGCGTAATTGTGCGCAGCTCAAGCGATGCCGCGTCACTAACTGCAATGATTCGCCAACAGGTGTACGCACTTGATAAGGATCAGCCGATCTCGAATGTCATGACAATGAAGGAGAACGTTGCAGCCTCCATGACGGGAGACAGATTCTCGACCATTTTGCTCGGTATCTTTGCCTTGCTCGCACTTGTCCTAGCAGCAGTCGGCATCTATGGGGTCATTGCTTATTCGGTCTTGCAGAGGACGCAGGAATTTAGCATTCGAATGGCTGTCGGAGCAAATCGAAGTGACATCATGGGCATCGTTTTTCGTCACGGCCTGGTCCTGACGTTGACTGGAATGCTAATCGGCATCGGTGGCGCTCTCTTACTCACCCGAATGCTGACACGTCTGCTCTACCAGATCAGCCCTCTGGATATGGCGAGTTTTATTTCATCCGTCGTCTTGCTCGGCCTAATCTCTATCGCCGCATTTGTTATCCCCTCTTATCGCGCTGGACGCCTTGACCCAGTGCGAGCGTTGCGAGGTGAATGAATTTGAGCACCCCGCAAGGATTGTCCTGAGTCTGATCTACGGAACCAGAGAGGGGGCCACATGAATTGGTTTAAGAATCTTTTCTCCCGCCGCCGCCACTATGCCGAATTGTCGGAGTCAATCCGTGAGCATTTGGAGGAGAAGATCACCGACCTAATGGATGAAGGCATGACGCGAGAGCAAGCACAGCGAGCGGCCCGCAGTGACTTCGGCAATGTGACTGTGATCGAAGAGCGCAGCCGTGAAGTCTGGCAATGGCCTACCCTCGAATCGATCCTTGCCGACCTCCGTTACACTTTCCGCCAGCTCCGAAGGGCTCCAGGTTTTGCGGTAACCGCGATCGTCGTTCTTGCACTTGGAATCGGCGCGAGTGTCGCCATCTTCGCCTTCGTCGATGCTGCACTACTCGAGCCGCTACCCTATCCCGATCCGAATCGGTTGATGGCTGTGAATGAGAGCATCGCGGAAGCCGCTTTTGCCGTTGGCGTATCCCGATTTCGTGGACTGGAGACACATGAACAAATCGCTGAGTTCGCTCGACGTGTTCGCGGGAGCGGGGTATCTTCTGCGGACACGCGATGGCACAGAGCCCGTGACAGCCGGGCGAGTGAGCGGCGGATTCTTCAGGACGCTGGGAGTGCGGCCGATTCTGGGGCGCGACTTTGCCGCGGGCCAAGATCGGCTGGGCGGACCGAACCTCACGCTCATCAGTTATGGCGCGTGGCTGCACCGTTTTGGCGGGCGTGAAGATATCGTCGGGCAGAACGTCTCTCTGGACAACACCGGATATACGATTCTCGGCGTGCTGCCGCGCAGTTTTTCCTTTGCGCTGGCGGGGAACGCGGAGTTCTGGGTGCCGATTAACACGTTGAGCCCTCACGAACAGACGCGCAATTTCTTCAACTTTTTCGGCATTGGCAGGCTTCGAGACGGAGTCAGCCGCCAGACGGCGCAGGCCGAGATGACGGCGATTGAGGGGCAGTTGCAAAAACAATATCCGAATCAGGGGAGGAATCTGGCAGCGCAGGTAGCTCCGCTCGCCGAAGTGTTTGTCGGTAATGTGCGGCCGATCTTGTTGACGCTGCTGGGCGGACCCCTACTGCTCCTCGTGATCGCGTGCGTGAACGTGGCGAGCCTGGTGCTGGTTAGGTCAGAGAGCCGAAGGCGCGAAGTGGCGGTGCGGGGCGCACTTGGCGCGACACGAGTAAGACTTGCCCGGCAATTTGCGCTTGAGGGATTTCTGATGGCCGCGGCCGGTGCACTCTCGGGACTTCTGGTTGCTGCTACATTGATGCGGCTGCTGAGTAAGCTGGTGCCGAAGGATATGGCTGCTCACATGCCATTTCTCGATGGCGTGAATCTGAACGTGCACACCATGGTCTTTGCCTGCGCCGTCGTGCTCGGGGCCGCCCTGCTTCTTGCCGGGACTTCGATGGCCCGGCTCTCATTCCAGAAAGTCCGCGACGGGTTGGCGGCGGGAGATCGGGGAGCCGCAAGCAGGTTATGGCAGAGGCTGGGAGCCAATCTGGTAGTGATCGAGCTGGCAGTCGTCGTGGTGCTCCTGGCCGGAGCTGGACTGCTGGGGAAGAGCTTCTATCGCTTGCTGCATGTGCCTCTTGGCTTCGATCCGAATCAAGTGGCGACGGTGCGGGTGATCGCTCCTGACCAGATATACAAAGGCGGCAAAGCTCGGATGGCGGAATTTTCCCGCGAGGTTGCGCAGCGAGTAAAGACCCTGCCCGGTGTGGAGAACGTTGGCATGACAAGCCTGGTTCCAGCGCAATGCGATTGTGCGACGGACAGGCCGCATTTTCCGCCGCGGCCGTATCACGGAGAACATTACGAAGTGGATGAGCGCCACGTGAGCCCGGGTTATCTGCCTGCGCTGAAGGTCGCGTTGGTACGCGGGCGTTTCTTCACCGAAGACGACGACGGAACCAAGCCCGGTGTGGCCGTCATCAACGAATCGCTAGCGCGGAAGTTTTTCCCCGGAGAAGATCCGGTGGGACAGAAGATCGCGAACGACGAGGGCGGGCGCGATACGGAGTGGCAGATTGTGGGCGTGGTGAGCGACGTGCACGAGGGAGCGCTGGATGCAACGGTCGCGCCGACGGAGTATTTTCCGCTGAACCAGACAGGAGATAGCTCGTTCACGCTCGTCGTACGGACGAGGCAAGATGCAACGGCGCTGCTGCCGGAACTCGTTGCGATGCTGCACCGGATCAACCCGAACCTGGGCGTGTCCGACGAAGGAACGTTGCTCGCGAAGATCGAGGGGACGCAGGCGGCGCTGCTGCATCGCTTCGCAGCGTGGCTGATCGGCGGATTTGCGGGAGTCGCTCTGGTGCTGGGTATCGTGGGGCTCTATGGCGTGATCGCTTGCTCGGTAAGCCAGCGGACGCGGGAGATTGGCGTGCGAATGGCGCTAGGTGCGCAGCGTAGTGCGGTGTATGGGCTGGTGATGCGACAAGCGGGATGGCTAACCTTGACCGGGCTGACGCTGGGACTCGTCGGCGCGGTAGGCGTGGCGACATTGATAAGAAAGATGCTCTTCGGCGTGGCGGCGTGGGATGCAGTCACGCTTATGTCCGTAGCCGCCGTACTGGGTGCGGCGGCGATGGCGGCGTGCTTTGTGCCCGCCCGGCGAGCCGCTTCTGTCGATCCGGTGCAAGCTCTGCGAAGCGAATGACATGATGCCGGCATCGCGGTCCGAATAGGAGTGTGTTGTGGATTGGTTCAGAGAGGTTTTCAAGCGCCATCGTCGCTACGATGAACTATCGGAACAGATCCGTGAGCACCTCGAAGAGAAGATCGCCGAGCTGATGGACAAGGGCCTGACGCGGACGGAAGCGGAACACACGGCTCGCCGCGAATTCGGCAATCTCACTTTGATTGAAGAGCGCAGCCGCGAAGTCTGGCAGTGGCAAACGCTGGAAAGTGCCGTCTCTGACATTCGTTTCGCTTTGCGTCAACTCATCAAATCGCCCGGATTCACGATCACCGCGCTGCTCACGCTTGCGCTCGGAATCGGGGTCAACATTGCCGTCTTCAGCGTAATAGATGCGGTGCTGTTGAAACCGCTGCCATATAAGAATGCCGATCGCTTGGTGATGATCGGAGAGCAGGCGCCGAAAGAGCGAGTCCCAGCTTTTGACACCTACCGAGAATATGAAGAGTGGAGTCGCAACAGCCACAGCTTCGAGAAACTGGCTGGTGCAACCTGGGCGCGCAACGCGGGTGCGATTCTCTCGTGGCGCGGAGAAAAGAAACAAATTATGGCCGTTCCGACGACTGCCGACTTTTTCTCCCTGCTCGGAGTTGACGCAGCTATGGGACGCACATTTGCGACTCAAGACCTAAATAGCCCGTGCACGGTGGTTCTCGCCCACTCATTCTGGGAGGAGCGTCTCGATAGTGCGTCCGGCTGGATCGGGAAGTCCCTGACACTTGATGGCAAGTCCTGCACCGTTGTTGGTGTGATGCCCAAGGACTTTTCCTTCTATCCCAAGCAAACAGAGCTTTGGACGCTGATCACTCCTAATAGCAAATTCTCAGAGAGGCCGTGGGACGCACCCATCTTGACGTTTGGACTTCTCAAGCCCGGGATCAGTCGCCCGGCGGCGCAGGCAGAGCTGGCCAGCATCCAGAATCGCATTATCGACGAAAATCCAGCCTGGGCAGCTATGAAGCTCGATCCGGTGCTTGAGGACCTGCAATCGGAGTTCACGTGGCTGACTAGCCGGAATCTTCATCAGGGCCTGCTCATCCTTTTTGCAGTTGTGGGCTTTGTCCTTCTCATCGCCTGCGTAAATGTGGCCAACCTTCTTCTCGGACGAGCTACCGTGCGTCAAAAGGAACTTGGCGTTCGCGCCGCGCTTGGAGCAGGACGGTCTCGGCTCATCCGGCAATTGCTGACCGAGAGCGTGGTGCTGTCGCTCTTCGGCGCGTGTCTCGGGGTCCTTTTTGCAGTCCTCTGCGTCCGCTACATCACTGCAAAAGAGGCAGTGGAACTCCCGCCAGGCAACCCGATTTCCCTGAACTGGGAGGTCCTGGCTTTTACATTCCTCCTGGCATTGCTGACTGGCGCCCTTTTTGGCGTTCTGCCGGCATGGAGGGCGTCGCGGCTCGATTTGAATGAGGTGCTGAAGCAGTCTAGTCGAACCACGTCAAACGCTACACGCAGCCATCGCATAAGCCGCAACCTCGTTATTGTTGAAGTGGCTCTTTCGCTGATCGTGCTTGTCGCAGCCGGTTTGCTCATACAAAGCATGTTCCGTCTGACGACTGCTTCACTTGGATACCAGCGCGACCGTCTGTTGACTGCGGATCTCCGCTTGCCAGCTAACTCCTATCCAAAACCCGAGGACGCGCTCAGGTTCTGGGGCCGCCTTCAGTCAAAACTCGAGACGCTTCCGGGAATCCAGGGTATTGCCTTCGCGCCGCCTTTGTTCTTTGAACGGGGTATGGGACCAGTGACGATTGAAAGCGCCGGTTCTCAGTCGCGCGTCGTTTCGGCATCGGACCCAGAGTCTGTAAGCGGCGGATATTTCCACGTTGCCGGAATACCTCTGCTTCAAGGAAGAGAGTTCTCCGATGATGATCGGGCAGAGTCAATGCCGGTAGCTATCGTGAATCAAGCATTTGCCAGCGAGTTTTTTCCAAACGGGACCGAACTTGGGCAACGAATCAAGCTCGGCAAACCGGACTCTAAAGATCCATGGCTCACGATTGTGGGCGTCGTGGGAAGCGTGTCGCGCCCAACACTCTTCGAGGGATACTCTCAACGGCCCAGCGTCTATCGACCATTGCAACAAGCGCCTGACGGTTCATTATCGATCTTTATTCGAATAGCCGGAAAGCCGCGCGCAATTGAACCCGAGGTCGGGCGTGCTGTGGAAGCGATCGACGGCAATCTTCCTGTTCCAACGGTTCAGACTGTCGATGAGGCGCTTTCCTGGTTCACCTCAGAGCCGCGATTTCGAGCGGAGCTATTTGGTTTGTTCTCTTTTCTTGCGTTGATCTTGGCGGCTGTCGGGATCTACGGTGTGCTTTCCCAACGGGTCGCCCAAAGAACCCAGGAGATCGGGATCCGCATCGCTCTTGGTGCGAACCGTCAGGATGTTTTGCTGTTGATTCTCGGCGAGGGCCTCAAGGTTATCCTTTCGGGCATTCTGATCGGGGTGATCGCCGCCCTGGCTCTTACGCGCCTTCTTTCAAGCATGCTTTATGGGATAGGGACGACTGATCCTCTTACTTTTGGTAGTGTATCGTTGCTACTCACGGGAGTCGCATTGGTTGCGTGCTATGTTCCAGCACGCCGGGCCATGCATCTGAATCCGCTGGCAGCTTTACGTTGCGAGTAGCAGTGGAGGGTCGGTCGTGTACTTTGATGTTGCCTTTCGTCCACTCGTCGGGCGAATTCCGCAAGACGTTCAGCTTTCCATCCCGTCCATAGCACAACGCGGGAGCATCAGATGAACTCGTGGGTCCAGGATCTTCGATATTCAGCGCGCCGCCTAGGCAACGCATCCGGCTTTTCGCTGACCGTGACCTTGATGCTGGCTCTGGGAATCGGCTCGATAACGGCAATCTTCTCCCTTATTGACGGAATCCTTCTGCGTCCGCTTCCGTTCCACGCTCCCGCGCGCCTGGTCCAACTGGGCGAGCATGTTGGGGGAAACTCGGGGATTGGAATTACTGCGCGCGATATCCAAGCATACTCCACCGAAGCCAATGCATTTTCTTCTCTAGGTGCGTTCACCGGAAAGACCTTTCTGCTCTCTGGCGGCCCCACTCCGGAAAATCTCGCCGCCGCGCGGCTGACACCTAGCGTTTTCTCAACCCTAGGAGTCGAGCCCTTACTCGGCCGCGTCTTCTCTCAGCAGGAGGATGAGTCGCGTGCGCAAGTTGCGGTCATCAGTTGCGGGCTTTGGACTGACCGGTACCGCCGTGACCCGCGTGTGATCGGGACGACCATCGAACTGGATCGCAAGCCTTACACCATTGTTGGGGTGATGCCGCAAACTTTTGAATTCCCCCTTCAGGTGGGGCGCTTAAATCAGGCTCAGCTCTGGGTCCCCATGAGCCTCACTGTGGACGAGTTGTCGGAAGCGTCCGCCGGGTTTTGGGGATACCAGATGGTTGCGCGCCTGAAAGACGGGGTTACTCTTTCCCAAGCTGCGCAAGATGCGGATCGCGTTTCTCGGGACATTATGCGCAGTTTCCCTCCGTCGATGTCCAAGATACAAATTCGCGGCGATGTCGCGTTGATCAGCGACGTTTTTACTGGAGATACGAAGCCGCTCCTTCGCGTTCTGCTGATTGCCGTCTCTGTCGTTCTATTGATCGTTTGCGCGAACATCGCCATTCTCATGCTCGTGCGAGCGGTCCGCAGCCATCGTGAACACGCGGTTCGTATCGCCCTCGGGGCTCGCCCTGGAGCAATCCTGCGCGGGAGCCTTTTGGAAGGATTCCTTCTGAGCCTTTGCGGTGGATCGGCAGGACTGCTTTTTGCCATGGTCGCCGTGCGGATTGCCGTACACTCCCTCGCCAGAACGTTGCCTCGCGCAGATTCGATTTCGATCAATGTTTCCGTAGCGCTTTTCGCGTTCGGAGTTGCAATGGCTACCGGAGTCATTTGTAGCCTTGTTCCAGCATTTGTCGCGCTGCGGATCAATCCGATTGCTAGTTTGAAAGAGTACGCAGTCACATCTACAAGCGCTGCCGGTCACGTCCGCCTCCGCTCTGTCCTCGTCATCACCCAGGTGGCCGTGGCTCTTTTTCTACTAATCGCCTCTCTTGCCTTCCTCCGCAGTTATCAGAAAATGCTCGCAATTGATCCGGGATTTCAGCCGCAGCATGTGCTCGTGGCTGGCTATCGCGTCCCCGCCGAGCAATATCCGACCGATGCTGCTGTGAATGGCTTCAATCGGGCGCTGATCGAGCGGTTATCTAATACGCCCGGTATTGTCGCTGTTGGGATGGGCAACACCCTTCCATCGGCCGGCAACTCCGGCATGGCTGCCTACACGATCGACGGCCAATCCATTGAAGGATGGAAATTGAAGTTCGCCGCTTTCGGGTCCATCTACGGAAACTACTTTCAGGCTCTCGGTATTCCCCTGATTGCCGGACGCACCTTCACGGAGGAGGACCGTGCGAGCAGTCCACTGGTGGTCATCGTCAGCCAGTCCATGGCTCAGCACTCATGGCCGGGACAGAATCCAATCGGCAAGCGCATGCATGTAGGCAATCCAAAGAAGAGTCTTCCTTGGGCGACCGTCGTCGGAGTCGTCGGAGACACGCGGATCGGCGCGCGCGATCAAAAGCCCAATGATGGCTGGTACGCGCCCGCACTGCAGCCGGAAATCCTCTATGGTTCATCATCGCCACAAGCCCGTTCCATCTCTTCGGGGGGCTCCATCGTAGTGCGTGCGGCCATACCGCCGGACGAGATCGTCGGAACGGTTCGCAAGGCGGTTGCTGAAATCGATCCCCAACTCGCGCTGGACGAGGTCCGTTCTATGGAAGACGTCGTGTCGACAACTGAAGCCCCGCGCCGGATTATGACGGAATTGGTTAGCACCTTTGCAGTCACTGCTTTGCTGCTCGCCCTCACCGGCATATACGCCGTCATGTCCTTCACGGTCACTCTACGCACACAGGAAATCGCCATCCGAATGGCTCTGGGCACGCACCGCAGCGGAATCATCAGGCTGGTCCTGCAATCCGGAGCGAAGTTAGGTTTGTGGGGCAGCGCATTTGGCATCCTCGGATCGCTCGCTGCGTCTCATCTCATTCGCTCATTTCTCTTCGAAGTCAGCCCAACCGACCCCTGGATCTTCGCAGGGAGCGTCCTCCTCATGGTCGCGATCGCCTATCTCGCCGCTCTTGTGCCTGCTCTTCGCGCAGCCTCTGCAGAGCCCGTCTTGGCGTTGCGCTCCGTAACCTAGCAAGCTGTCCAATGGCGCTGAACGGGTTTCAATAATTCTCTGAACGCCGATGCTTGGCCCCTGCGACGAGAGATAAAGCTTCGTCACACCACTGAACATAAGCTCTTGCGGCAAGGATACCGCGGTGCAAGGTCAGGAGTGGTCCCAGCCTCACTTGTTTAGGTCTGTTCTCGAGATGTCGTCGCAGCGAATCTTCATAATAAAAGAGCTTCGCGGCTTGATGTTCTCTGATCCTCTGAAGGTGCTTAGCGATTCGATCCCGGGATAGGAGATCGAAACATAAGACTTTGACCATCTGCTCGTCACGAACTTGGGCGTCGGCAGAGGGTTCATCAACCCATTTCCTGAGCCTTTCTCGGCCACTTGCCGTCAGGCGATAGATTTTTCGAGGCTGACCATTCTTCCCGAGCTGTTCACGGTGCGTAACGAATCTCGCAGTTTCAAGTTGTTGAAGAGCAGGATAGATGCTGCTGTGCTCGGCAGCCCAAAAATGCCGCCCGAGGCTGGCCAACCATCGTGTCAAGTCGTAGCCGCTACTCGGTGCTGCATCGATCCCGGCCATCAAGACATAGTGAAGTGGCTTAATCTTCATTATGTCGATATTGACATAATGCCCTCCGACTGTGAATATGTTCGGACGAGGAGAGGTGATGTCACGAGAGCAAACAATTACAACAGTTGAGGCATATTTGGACTGTTTCGCGACGAAAGACCTGTCCAAAGTGTCTTTTGCAGAGGACGCAACGTTTGAAGGTCCGCGCATGCCAAAGTTGACCGGTCGCCAAGTAATACTCGGATTCCTAACGAGCATCCTGCCGATGGTTAAGGGCATCAGGCTGAAGCAGCACATCGTCGAAGGAGATTACGTCGCAACTCTTTTCGACATGGAGACGGTGAACGGAGTGGATCACGTGATTGATTGGATCCACGTTATTGACGGAGAGATCAAAGGAATACACGCGTTCTATTACCCGCAGCAGCTCCCTGAAAGCTCAGGCTTAACCGCCAGTCGCGTCGTGTGAGAATTTTTCAGCTATCAGGATGGCTGCATCTGTACGCCGGTGGAGGACTCTACGATCCATCCCTTATCGCGTTAAGGCCTCGAGCGCCGATCTACGGATATTCATTCCTCCCTGAGGACCTGCATTGGATCAACGCCCGCGGCGCGCGCCGCGGGAATAGCGCTGGCGGCTATAGCGATAGTCGTCAGACTCCCCGCGGCAAGAGCCAGCGTCAACGGATCGAACGGCTTGAGTCCAAAAAGCATCGCACGCGCGGCGCTTCCCGCTGCCGCAGCCAGGCCACCTCCTATGACGAGACCGATGGCAAGCAGCAGCAAAGCCTCGCGCAAAATCATTCCCAGAATGTTGGTCTTTCCCGCTCCAAGCGCGATACGAACGCCAATCTCGTTTCTCCGCCTGACCACCATGTAGGAGATGATCCCGTAGATGCCGATCATGGCGAGGATCGCTGCAAGAACTCCGTAGAAACCGGACAGCATGGCCATCAGCCGCTCCCGCGTTAGCTTCTCCAAAACCGATGTCCTGAGCACGCTGAAGTTCAGCACAATGGCCGGGCTTGTTTGGGTCGCTCTTTGTTTCAACGCTGCAATTAGGGCCGATGGGGCCTCATTGGAGTGAACCAGAAAGGTGGAATCGGCACCTGGGTCGGCAAGCTGGTAATCGTCTACGAAGATGATCGGGACGGGATCGTCGTGCAAGTCGCGATACCTGGTGTCTCCGACAAGGCCAACGATGCGGTAGACCAGGTTTGGCTTTCCGCCATCTCGTCGCTGCTCGAAGGTTTTGCCGATGGGGTTGGAGCCGGGGAAAAAGCTGCGCGCGAACTGCTCGTTGGTAATCGCCACAAGCGGCGAAGCGGGCCTATCGTTTTCGTTGAAATCGCGACCGGCGATCATGGGGATCTCGAGCGTCTTAAAATATCCCGCGCTCGCCGCATCGAAATACACCAGCTTGCGCGAGATCGACGCGCTCGGTATATCGATGAACTCGTTCCATCCATCACCGTTCAATGGAACAATCGAAGTCTCCGCCGCAGCAATGACTCCCGGCGTATTCCTTATCTTCGAAAGAAGCTCGCGCTTGTATTCCAGGCGATTGGCGGCAGCAACCTTGAGAGGTGAAAAATCGAAATCGGCGACAAGAACATTGGCCTGTCGAAATCCAACATCGAGATTGAGCAGATTCCTGAAGGTGCGAACAAACAGCAGGGCGGCAACCAACAGCACAAGAGAGAGCGCAACCTGCGAGACAATGAGTCCTCTCCGGAGGAGAAAGCTTTCGCGTCCCGCAGTCAAGCCGCGTCCGCTTGCCTTCATCACCGTCCCGGGATCGGCATTGGCTGCCTGCAAAGCGGGTGTCACACCAAACAGCACGCAGGTGAACAGGGCCACAGCAAACGTGAAAGACAGAACCCTAATATCGGGGTAGGTGGGAAGAAAAGCAGGATCCTGTGCGCTGCCAAGGTACGCAATCAGAACTCTTCCGAGCCCCTGGGCCAACGCGATGCCAATAGCTGCGCCGCTCAACGCGAGCAGCAGGCTCTCCGCCAGCAGCTGCCGGATCAGCCGCAGGCGCGATGCGCCGAGCGTCAGCCGCAAAGCCATTTCACGCTGCCGCGCGCCTGCCCTGGCCAGCATCAGGTTGGCCAGGTTCGCGCACGCAATCAACAAGACCAGTCCGGAGATGGAGAGAAGCACCCATAGCGGAGCTGCATATTGTTTTCGCAGCGGTGAGGCGCCCGTGGCTGCGGGCTCGGCGTGCAAGGAAAAGCGCAGATAATCCTCCCTGGCCGCGGCATCGTACTCGGCGGGCAGCGTGGCAGCATAGATTCCGGGTGCCATTCCAGAGAGCTGAGCGGAAGCCTGCGTGAAGCTCCATCCGGCTTTCAACCGCCCGATCGCCGCCAGCCACCACGTCGTCGAGTCGGCAGTCCACGCGCCTTCCCCGTGAAGCACCGGTTCGCTGCAAAGGGGCAGGGCAACATCGAAGTTACGGCCTACCTCAAGGCCATAAAAACTCGGCGGTGTCACACCGAGGATTTCGAACGGATGTCCATCGAGCGACAGCCTGCTGCCAATGACGTCGGAACGGCCGCCGAATTCCCGCTGCCAAAACGCGTTGCTGATCACGGCTCCGCGGACGCCGCACCCACGATAGTCATCGCTATCGACGATGAGCCGGCCCAGAATTGGCTGCACCTGCAGAACCTGAAAGAAACTGCCGCTGACCCACATCCCTTCGGCGTAGCGGGCTTCGCCGCCCTGTCCAAGGTTGAACCGCTCCGTGCTCCATGCGGCAATGTCTGAGAAGGACTTCTGCTGCTGCCGCAACTGATCCCAGATGGCGAAGGAGAATTCCTTCTGCCGTGCAACCGTGTTGCCAATGCGCCCTTCGTGTACCTCCTGTACATCCGCTAGTTGCTGCGGCGAGGGTACGGGCAATGTGCGCATCAATACGGCGTCGAGCAGCTCGAAGATGGCCGTGTTGGCTCCGATACCGAGTGCGAGCGAAAAGATCGCCACCGCAGCAAATCCTGGATTGAAACGCAGTAACCTGAGAGCCTGGCGCACGTCATTTCCAACTCCGGCAAGCATTCGCTCGCTCTTGTCGATCCCAGGTGCTGCCGGCTCCGGCGACGGCGTGAGCAGCGGTCTCAACTCCGCAACCAGTGAGCCGTCATTGAGCTCTGCCTTCAGCAGCCGGCAGGCCTCTGCATCCTCAATGCCATTTCCGCGCAGCTCGTTGTAGCGGTCATTCAGGTGTTGCGACAGCTCCTCGACGAGCGAGGCTTCGCGAGCAGGGTCCATCTCCAGTCCGGCGGTCGCGGCGCGAATCTCGCTTTTCCAGTCAGGCATGTTCACCTCCCGTGATGCGATTGATCGCGTTCACGAACTCGCTCCACGAACTACGCTGCTCCTTGAGGACGGTCTTGCCCTGCACCGTGAGCTGGTAATATCGGCGTCTCCGCTGACCGGCCTTTTCCACCCATCGGCCCGAGATGAAGCCGCGCTTTTCAAGCCGGTAGAGCAGGGGATAAAACGAGGCGACATTGAACTTGAGAACGCCTTCTGATCGCTGCTCGATCAGCTTACTGATCTCGTACCCATGGCGCGGACGGTGCTCGATCAATGACAGGATAAGCAGTTCGGCGCTGCCCTTTTTCAACTCACGGTCGAACAGTTTCACTCGCATATGTTGCATAGCAATATATAGTGATCATATCGCTCAAGAATGTCAACAACGATGACGTACGTTGACGCTCTGGCCAAAGAATTGAGCGATCGGCCGTGAGATGACACTTCCGGGATCAGTCCTGATGGACGACCCAGGTGTTTGCGGCTTCCGCTGAAGTACTTTCCATTGGTCGAAAAGTCGCCGAATCGGGCACTTGCCGTTTGGAGTTGTGATTCGACAACAACGCGATTGTTGTTACCCGAGATCCCTATAATGTGGCATTGTGCGCGAATACCTTCCGGGAGATCCTATGCGCAAAATGCGGAGCTTTTATTTTCTCTTGCTTGCATCGCTCGTGGTTTCTCGCAATGTACCTGCGCAAACGGATTCCTCGCCACACAAGGTGCAGTTCGTCATCGTCGCGCCCAGTGTGCAGCTTGAGGTTTTGGATTGGGGAGGATCCGGCAGACCGCTTGTCTTCCTGGCTGGGGCCGGAGACACCGCTCACGCGTTCGATGATTTCGCTCCGAAGTTTATCGGCCAGAACCATGTCTACGCCATCACGCGCAGAGGGTTTGGCGCGTCCAGCAAACCGGCACCGGCGAATGGCAACTACTCGGCAGATCGTCTGGCAGACGATGTCCTCGCAGTTATGCAAGCCCTCCGGATCGAGCGCCCGGTTCTGGTGGGACACTCGCTTGCAGGGGAGGAGTTAAGCTCAATCGGCAGTCGCTTTCCGAATAAGGTATCCGGCCTCATCTATCTTGATGCCGTAGCGAGTTGGTCGTTCTACGACCCCGCGCACCCGCAGGTGGAGATCGAGATGAACGGAATTAAAAGCCGCATTGAGGAAATTGAAGCTGGTGGGGTCGATGAGCAGGAGAAGCTACGCGATTTGGAGACGGCGATTGCAAAGTTCGAGACTGTGCTTCACCAGAACAATGAAGACGTAAAGACGATGCCTCCGCTGCCACCGCGTTCACCAGTTGGAGCCGCGCTAAACTTTGGAGCGGAGAAGTACACGTCCATCCCCGTTCCGGCCCTCGCAATCATTGCGTGCCCTCACGATTGGAGCCACTTTTTTCCGAACGACCCGCAACGCAGAACAGCGCGCCTTGCTGCGGATACAGCGGCCTGCTCGGGACGAGCCGAAAACTTCGCACGCGGAGTTCCAACCGCCCGCGTCGTTCAAATTCCGAACGCAGACCATTACGTCTACCGTTCGAATGAGGCGCAGGTGATCGACGAGATGAAGAAGTTTCTTAGCACTCTTCCTTAGAGGATCAGTATCGGCAATTCCGTTAGCGGGCAGCATGAATCTCATGAACCTTCTGACCGGCCGTCACAACGGGCCAGGGACTAGAAAGCAGAGAACATCTCCGGGGTCAGCAGCGCTCGAGAAAGGCTTGTCGTGATGTTGCTCGTGAGTTTGAGCAGGAAATGCTGTATCTTCGGCTTCGCGGCTATTGTGCTGTTTTGTATGCCCGTTCTCTGCTCACCTCCCAAGGGCACTTCAAAAGTGAATCCCCAAGACGGTCTGACTTATCAATGGATACCGCCCGGCAGCTATTACACGGGCTGCCTGCCTGACGACGCGGAATGCTATGGCCTCGAACGACATCGAGAAAAGATCACCATCTCCAAGGGATTCTGGATCGGCCGCACCGAGGTGACCCAGGCAGCCTATATGCGCGTTATGGACACTGCCCCATCACGCTACACGGGCGCAAACCTTCCAGTGGACAGCGTCGGCTGGAACGATGCGACAACTTACTGCAGCCGGGTTGGCATGCGGCTCCCCACAGAGTCCGAGTGGGAGTGGGCAGCTTACGGTGGAACTGCAGAGTTGCCCAAAGAACCGCTCGAAGCCTATGCGTGGTACGACCCGAACAGCAACAACAGCACGCATCCCGTGGCTACGAAGCTGCCCAATGGATATGGATTGTGGGACATGTTGGGAAATGTGTGGGAATGGGTGCAGGACGCCGGTCGAGGGCCAGGCAATCACGTTCTAAAGGGCGGATCGTTCTATAACACTGCGCGCGATGTGAGAGTCTCCGGACGGATGAACGCGCCAGCCGACCTTCGCCATCGCGATCTGGGCTTCCGTTGTGCCTCATCTCCATCGCCCGACGAAACATCTCTAACTGGCGGCGCAAGGCACCAATGATGAAACGACTCGAAGACGCAAACGCATGGAGCGGCGCCTATCTGAATTGATGGTTTCAGGGCTTACCGCTGACCGAAAGGGAGGACAGCCGAGCGGCGGTCAGTTTACGAGGGCGATAATGCGCTCGTAGACTCAGAGATCGCGAGAACCAAAGTCCATTGGCCGCAACCGGTATCGCCTTCAGCGAACCGAGCCGACTTTGACGTTACACTCCCGTTCAAGCTTTTGCAGTGTTCCTTTCGGGAACACTTTGCCATCGGAAGGTGTCTAATTCTTTAGCTATGTAGCATTCTACAGCGAAGTCGTGTCTCTGCGTCCCACGATGGCATTGATCTTCGCGTTCCTAAGACTGCGCCTGCGCGTGTCCGATGCCAACCATCCAGCCACAGGGTCGATGACGAGAGGAATTGATGCATAAACATTTGTGGTTTTTGCTGATAGTCAGCTTAATGGTCCAAGGTGCGATCGGTCAGACTGACCGCTCAGCGGCGCGTCACGAAAAAGCAGTGGAAGACAATCTCCACTACTTAGCCGTGATCAAAGGTCGTCCTGACCCGGGGATGTCGTTGGCCGATCAGATGTCGCGTCTGCATGTGCCGGGTGTGAGCATCGCGGTAATTCACGACAAACGAATTGAGTGGAGTAAGGGCTACGGGGTGGCGCGCCTCGGTGGACCGCCTGTTTCTGCGTCGACCCTTTTTGGCGCTGCATCCATGAGCAAACCGGTGACCGCCATGGCCGTTCTCCGGCTTGTGCAGGAAGGCAAGATCGATCTGGACGCGGATGTGAACACCTATCTGAAGAGTTGGAAGATTCCGGCCAATGAATACACCAAAGACCATCCTGTCACGGTGCGGGAGTTGTTAAGCCATACTTCGGGAATTGGAACCCATAACGGCATGATCTACGATCCCGATAAGGGCGTGCCCTCCATCCTAGAAATCCTGGACGGAAAGCCTCCCGCAACAACGCCTCCAGTTCGCGTGGAATGGGAGCCGGGCAAAAAGTATGCGTACGCCAATGGCGGGTACCTGATCCTCGAACTCTTGATTACAGATCTCACAGGTAAATCCTTCGCAGAAGCGATGAGAGAGTTGGTATTGGCGCCTATCGGAATGGACCACAGCACCTTTCAAGCTCCGCTATCTCCCGCGAAAGCAGCAACAGCGGCAACGGCCTACGACGAGGGTGGGGCGAGCGGAACAGCACCTTCACATTTTGTCGAGCCAAATGCCGCTGCCGGCGGGTTGTGGACCACAGCGACCGACTATGCAAAGTTTGTGATCGAGCTCGAGAAGGAATACGCGGGAGAATCTCACCGTGTGCTCGATCAGAAGATGGCAATGATGATGGTGACGGCAGGCATGGGACCATCGGAGAGCATCCGGTGGGGTTTGGGCGTGCGCGTAGGACCGCCGCATATTTACTTCGAGCATGGCGGGTCTGCAGTCTATCAATCCGACATGGTCGGGTATCCCGCAGGTGATGGAGTGGTCGTGCTCACCAACGGGGGCGGGGGTGGCTCGCTTTCCGACCAGATTGTCCGCAGCGTTGCGCAAGCGTACGGATGGCCGGATTTTCAACCGGTTGAGCATACTGTAGTACCCGTGGATCTCTCGAAATTCCGGCGCTATGTTGGGACCTACGATTTCATCAAAGTCACCCAGGATGGGAGCCATCTGATGGCCGAGATCCCGCTCGGGTCAAAAGCGCAGGAGTTATTTCCAGAGTCCGACACGCAATATTTTCTTCGCGATGCTCCAACGCGTGTTGTCTTCGACGTGAATCCAGATGGAAGTGTGACCGGACTGGAGTTCATCACCTCCTATGTCCATTGGCACAGGGACAAGAACCGGTAGATGCTTGTGATCCACCGCCAGCGCTTCGCTCGCCCATGTAAGAAGGATGGATTCAGGCCCGTTGCTCTCATGACAAAGCACTTTCGGGCCAGCGATCCCGCTTGAGAACAGTTCAATTTGATACTCAGCGATTAAGCACAAAGTGATCCCACCTGGCTCACCTTGACATTCTACCTGAAGCGCGCTACTGTCACCTAGGATGTCTACCAAAGAGCAACGAGAGCGTATTGAACTGCTTCAGGGCACGCTGGATCTTCTGATTCTTCGCACTTTGCAACGTGGGCCCATGCACGGCCACGCCATCGCAAAAGCGATCGAATTCCGATCCGACGAGGTGCTTCAGGTCGAACAGGGATCGCTGTATCCGGCACTGCACCGGCTAATCAAGCGCCGATGGATCTCGGCCGAGGAAGGTACTTCGGAGAATAATCGCCGGGCGAAGTTCTACGCATTGACATCCAAAGGCAAACAACAATTGGCGGTTGAAACCGGCAAATGGGACAAACTCGCGCGAGCAATAGCGCAGATTCTTCGGCCGGGAGAGCAGGAGGAAGCATGACACGGCGCAAACGCATGCTTGCGAATCTTGAGCAGGACATTCGCGACCATCTCGAGAGGGAAACCCAGGACAATATCGACCGCGGCATGTCTCCAGACGATGCGCGCTCCGCTGCGCTGCGCAAGTTCGGGAACGTCGCGCGGGTCAAAGAGGAGACCTGGGAAGTGTGGAGCATCGTGTGGCTTGAGCAACTGCTTCAGGACGTCCGCTTCGGCGTTCGGACATTGTTGCGGAGTCCGGGCCTTACGGTCGCCGCCATCATGGCGATCGCGCTGGGCGTCGGAATCAACGTCGGGATTTTCTCGGTCTTGAACGGCCTGGCGCTGCGGTTGCTGCCTGTTCCGCGCGCGCAAGAGTTATTGAGCGTAAACCAAATCATCCATTTTCAGGGGCGCGGGGACCGGTATATTCACAACGGCGCCAACTGGTTCTCCTACTCTGAATATCAGGATTATCGCGATCATAATCATGTCTTCACCGGGCTGGTGGCCTATGAACCTTACATTGAGGCAAACCTTCGCGATACCGACGTGCGGCAGGTCCTGGGGACCGCGGCGTCCTGCAACTACTTCGATGTTTTGATCGAACATCCTTCGCAAGGGCGAGGCTTTGTCGATTCCGATTGTGAGAGTCGCAGGGCGGTTGTGGTCGTGAGCAACGATCTGTGGCGAGGGAAATTCGGGTCTGATCCTTCGCTGGTCGGCAAAAAGATCGTTCTCAACCAAACCGCCTATACCGTCATTGGCATAGCGCGTCCTGGATTCACCGGCACCGAGCCGATTCCGAGCGCCTTCTGGGCGCCGCTCACGATGCAACAGGCTCTGGAGCCCGGGATCGACCGGCTTTCAAACGACAATATGAGTTGGCTGGCTTTGCTTGGACGAACACGGCCTGGCGTAACGATGGAGGAGGTGCGAGCTGATCTGAGCGTGATTGCCGGACGCATTGACCAGCGCCACTCGGGGCCGCGACGCACCACTTCGCTTGCAATCCAAGCTGCTACCTTCTTCTCGAGTCCCGAGGAGCGCGGCCACCTGATTCCCGTCGCCTCCGTGGTTCTCGCGGCTTTCGCTCTGGTCCTCTTAATTGCCTGTGCGAACGTGGCCAATCTTCTGCTTGCGCGCGCTTCCGTCCGTCACAGAGAAATCGCGCTTCGGCTCTCAATGGGCGCGGGGCGAGGGCGCCTGGTGCGGCAGTTGTTGACCGAGAGTCTTTTGCTCTCCCTTGCCGGCGGCGCGCTTGGATCTCTCATCGCGTTCTGGTCCTTCATTCGGATCACGCAGCTCGTGACTTCTTACTTGCCGCATGATTTTCCCCCCTTGGCCGTTAATGTTGCGCCCAATCTCCACGTGCTCGCGTACGCACTTCTCCTTTCCCTTTTCACGGGAATTGCATTCGGCCTTGTTCCCGCATTGCGAACCTCGCGGCTCGACCTTAACAGCGCAATGAAAGGAGACAGCACGCAGTTCGGTACAGCCAAAAAGAGTGGGCACTTCTTGCTCAGCATCCTGGTTGGTTCTCAAGTCGCAGTGTGCATGGTGTTGTTGCTTGCTGCTGGATTGTTGCTTCGCGGGCTTTACACGGCGCAGACGATTGATCCGGGCTTCGAAATGAAGGGCGTGGCAACGATCTTTCTGGATTTAGGAAAACAGGGGTACGATCCAGTGCACGCCACAGCTTTTATGCAGCGCTTTCGGGAGCGAATCCAGAGTCTGCCTGGAGTCGTCGAGGTTGCGCAGGCGGAGTGCGCGCCCCTCAGTCACGACTTTAGCGGCTCGGAATTTGTCGTTCCAGGCCGCGCCGACACGGTTGGCGTCGAATATAACCACGTCACGCCGGACTATTTTTCGCTGCTTGGCATTCCGATTGTGCGAGGTCGAGACTTCAGCCCGGCTGAAACACATGCGTCTCCAGGGATTATCGTCACGGAGTCGACCGCACGTAGGCTCTGGCCGGGTCAAGACCCATTGGGCAAAACCTTGCGCGAAATTTCGGGGCGTGAATACTCAGTGATCGGCGTGGCCAAAGACGCTCAGGTAGCGCATCTCGGTCAACTGGACACAAACTATCTCTATTTCCCAGCCGACAAAGGGGACGACTCGCGAAGCTACATCCTGGTCCGCTACTCAACCGGTTTCGCGGATGTTGCAAAAGGTATTCGCGATGCGGGGCGCTCAATCGATCCTGGCGTGTCGATCGATGTGATACAACTGGAAGACTATCTCGAAGTCTGGCGCGCGCCGTCGCGCATCGTGGCCGCGCTTTCAGGAGCGCTTGGTTCACTGGCCCTTTTGCTCTGCTCGATTGGCGTATACGGGATGGTGTCTTATAGCGTGAGCCGATCGGTCCGCGACATCGGCATTCGCATGGCCCTGGGGGCCGATGGCGCTCAGGTGATGCGCCTTGTGGTTTGGCAGGCAATGCGCCCGGTCGTGATTGGTGCGACCATTGGTGCGGCTCTTTGTGCCGCTGTGTCAGGGGTACTCCGCAGCATGATGTTTGGTCTTGGTACGCACGACCCCATCGCGTTCATTGGCATGCCTGTTTTTCTATTAGCAGTTGCCCTGGTCGCTACGCTGCTTCCAGGCCGGCGGGCGATGCGGGTAGACCCGATGGTGGCGTTGAGATGTGAATGAAGATTACGGTTGATGTTTAACCATTCGTTCCAGCGTAGACAGTATCCCGCCACCTGGCCCCTTGCGGCAATACTTCCGATCGAATGTAGAGTTGGATTACAGAAGGCGCGGCGAGGACGGCGAAGTCAACATCTTCTATTTCACAAGCGTGGCGAGACGGGACTTGCTGATCTTCAAGACCATACCGGCATTCCTGTCAGCAACTTCACTGACATGGTATTCGGCGGCCGTTCCAAGCACCTGCGCAATCTCGGAAGGCGTAAGCTTGTAGTCCTCTTCGAGCCATGAAGCCATATCGCTTGTGGCTTCTTTGAAAGCATCATCGAGCGAGCCGTCGAGACCCATGGTGATGATGTCGGCGGCCGTCTCCACGCGAGGATCTCCGATGCGCTTGTTGGGGATGACGTCAACAGTCACTTCCACGTCCATGGAGGTTTCCAAAGCATTGCCATTCAGCTCGCCGTCGCCTTGCGCTGCATGTCCGTCGCCGAAGTAGAGCAGCGCGCCGGGGGTGGCCACGCGAAGGTAGACGGTCGCACCTTCCCCTATTTCGTTGAAATCCATGTTTCCGCCGTAGTATCCCGAGTCGCCCGTGCCTGGTGGGGCCTGCGCGGTGCCGGGAGCGGCAGAGATACAACCGAGCATCGGCTTCAGCGGGATTGTGTAGTGCTTAAGATGTTCTGCCGGAGCTTCGGGAGTTGCAGTTCCCGCCACTCGGTCGAGATGCCAACGAATGGATTTACCGTTCTCCTTGACCTTTACGGCGAGATCGCTGTTCAAGGCACGCTCATCGAGCCCATCATCGCTCTCGGCCCAATCGCGGTTCAAGGTGAGTTTCTTAATATGGACAACGAGCACGTCTCCAGGCATTGCTCCCTTTATGTAGAACGGACCGGTCTGAGGATTGCCGCCGAGGGACCGCTTGACCCCATTCATGTCCCTCCCGCCCGCATCCACCGTAGTGGTGTGAATGGTATCTCCAGGATTGATCGTGAGCAAAGGCTTGTTGAAGGCAGACACCTGACGATAGAAGACTGTCGGCGTGAACTCATGAGTTTGAGGCTGTGGATGTTCCAGAACAGGCGCTAAGACAGCCGTGAATTTGAGAATCACTGGGTGCGCCGTATCGTTGGCGTCGGTTTCTCTATCCGTTCCTTCCATCTTGCCGTCTGCGAGCGTAGCCCTGATTTCATCGGTATTGCCCTCCTTATCGGTAGCCGTGAGATGCAGAGCAGTCCCATCCAGAGTGCCGACATAGTTGTAGCCCCGGCCTGTGGCCGTCACCTTATCGCCGGTCTGTTCAAGACTGAGCACGGGAGTCAGACGAGTGCCGAAATAATCTGTCGAAACAATCCAACGACCAGTGTTCGAGGATGTCTGGGCGACAGCGGAAAGAAAGGGCAGACCAAGAAGGATGGGTAGGAGCTTGATGCGAGCCATGGACATCTCTCCTGGATTGGGACGTTAAGCCGCAATCAGAGTACATTGACTCTCAACGATTGTACGCACCGGAACGGCTGTAGTTCCGTGTAGTTGAAACAGCTTCCGCGTCACACACATCAAATTGCACATCGAACAATAGGAGAACGGAGGCGGGGTGCGTCAATTTGATACTCAGAGATTTATCGTAAATCCACCGCCGTCCCGGAATACAAGCAGCCGAAACGATCGTTTACAGGCTCCTCTAGATTCTGCTTACAACCGAGATATCGCTCGGTTGTACTGAATCTGCTCTAATTCCCCGCCATTTACATGACAGAATTTGGCGCAAGTGCGCCGGAGATCATGTGGCGCGAGATGGTCCATTTGTATCCGCTCAGCGCATCTTCGGACGACATACCAGATCACATTTTCGGATACTCCCTTACCCAAAGCAGTTCCATGGCGGCTCACGGCTCGGAAGACTCGGCCGGCAGTTACTTTTGCCGACTGCCTCCACCGATCGACTGCGTGCTTGACCCACGCAGGCATAGGAACTGTGCGGACATGACCACCCTTGCCCACCAGATCCACGATGGCCCAATGTCCTTGCCTGATCTGCAAGTCCTCAACTGTGAGTGCGGAGAGCTCGGCACGGCGCAATCCGCAACCGACAAGCACGGAAATCATTGCAATGTCCCGGAGACTGCGCAGATCCTCGCCAGCTGCCTTTTCCAGTAGAAATCGAACTTGGTCCCGGGTGAGCCAGTTTCCCGTGCGGGTTCCGAGCTGCTTTGCGCCTTTGACACGCCGAATACCTGCCGCGAGTTCTGGGCTGAGTACTGCAGCCTCGTACGCTAGCCGTCTGACTGCCGCAAGGCGCTGGTTGACGGTTCCCGCTGCCAAGCCCAGAGATTCCAAGTGAAGACGAAATCGCAGGACGACAACCCGATTCAAGGCAAGTCGCGGCTCAGAACAATACCAGGTGATGAACTGCTCCATTGCAAACTTGTAGTTTCTCCTCGAATGAGGAGAACTCAGGCTGTTGAGTATGGCGGATTTTGCGTGATCCAGATCTGGAAACTTCAGCACGAGCTTGCGGCAAGGTGGCCGTCCGTTACCTTTGTGCATATAAGCGGCCTCCACGCCGCTGGCATGCACAAAATAGACCTATTGGTGGAGTTCTGCCTCGAAAAGTGTCCAGGCGATTTTGAACTCACCAGCTATCTTTGAAGGAATTCCAGGAAATGGCGAGTCGTTCAATAAGGGCCGTTGGACATTTGCCCAATTCCGCTCATCCCGGCTTTGTCGCGGTTCTATTGCTCCCGAGCACTACGGCTCAAGAATATTGAATGGGGAAAGATTTTCCTGAATTGCGGACCGGCGTGAAAGGGATCTGCGAAAAATTCTCCATTTCTTGCCCAATCGATCGGATGCCATAAAGACCTGCCCGGCGGTGAGTCGGCCTGCCAAGCGGTAATGGCCGACCGCAGCCAATCCCATCGAGGCGATGCAGCCACATCGTTCGCAATCAGGGACTCCGCCAAACTGGCAGGGGGTGATTTGCGTTCTGAGATCCGCAGAAATAATTTCCGTGGTTCTTGCAAAGATGCATTCGCTCGGGCTCCTCGGAGGAGCCTGCATCTCCCTAATCACTGCCTCCGGTAAGTCAAGCTTGGGGTATCTCAGCCGTAAGTCATGCAGTTCAGCTATAGTGGACGCCCTTTGCGAATCCGTCAGGATTTCTGGGTCGGTGGCGCCGCGCTGAGGAGTGAAAATGCTGAACCACACCTTAGCAACTCGCAGTCGGCTGGTCCAGAAGCGAAGGAATTCGTCGAGATAACCGGGACGCTCCGCTATCTGCGACGTGATTGTGCAGTGAATGGTCACCCTGGCCTCTTCGATGTTCTGAAGGATGCGCTCGTAGGTCGCTGGCTTGCGTCGCGCGTCATGCTCCGGCTGAAGGCCATCGACCGATACCACGACATTTAGTTTCCTGAATTCCTTCCACGCGCCCGGAATCTTCCTGAAAGCGCTGGTAACGACCTGCGTATGCACACCACGGCTCTCGATCTGCGGTAACAGCGATTCAAGTTCGCGATGCCGCACCAGCGGGTCGCCGCCCACAAGAGAAACATGGAGCGGCCTGCGTTCATCGATCAACGCAAGCACTTTTGCGACAAGTTCTTCGCCCTTGTAGTCGGAGAGCTGACGTAGCTGCGTGACTCCTCCGAGATGCGCAGCATCGAAGGCATAGCACCCTGGGCACCGCAAAGGGCATTCTTTCGTGATTTCGATTGAAAGCGAAGGCGCACGGCCGGCCAATATCCTGGCCCAGGCGTGAAGGACTTCTGATTTTTTCATGACCTCTCCACATCAGACGTAACGAAGGTTGAGTCGATATCAATTGGTCGCAGACAACTCAGCGATGAACCGCCCTACAAAGTTGCCTGGAGAGGGATGGATCAGATTTGAAGGGGAAGACTGAATTTTTCTAAACCCGGACTGGCCTCGCATTCTGAATAGAAGTTCGAGGACGGTCCAACGAGCGCAACCCTAACCACCACCGGGGCACGGAAAAGAAATGAACATTGGCGCCAGGCTGCAACTAACAAATCCATGCTCTGCTTGCAATGCTGAGCCAGTACCAGCACCAGGCAGAGAAACGCCAGCACAAGGAGCGTGTTGGATTCATAGTCCTGACCGCCGCGCAGAAAATGATCCCAAGTCCAAATGTATTGTGTCAGCGGCGCGGTAACCAACAGAATGGCGGTTAGCATCAACAAAACACGGCCGATCCAAGCAAATGCTCGTCCCGCACATGTGAATGCAGTTGGGTTTGGATGGTTCGTGTTGGAAGTGCAATTCAATAGGCCCTCATCTGTTTTGATTCGACGCTCTTTCCTGGGTTTGCTTTTCTACTCGCTGAACGGCACGCCAAGCGATAGCAGCGCGGTATGCGCTGGACGATGCTGTGTTCCTACGATCTTCGGCTGCTTGCCCATGTCTTTCCAAATGCGAAGCGCCGTGGCATTCATATACAGCATCCGCACCTGCTCGCGGCTGTTGCCGCGCAGGCTATAGACGCTGAGAGTGGTCAGTAACCGCGTCTGTTCAGACGCTATCAGATACGGTCCCATACTTACGGATGGAGCATTTTGGATGTCCTGCACATCTGCAGCGCTTTGCGCAATTACGGTATAGTGCATAGCTTCTTGTGGGCGGTCTGATGCAAGGCGGAGCAAAAGATCGTTCGACGTAGGGTTAGACGGATATTCCATTCAACGTTCTCTCCATTAGATCAATCAGGCTTTTCCCGGTATAGACATGCGAAGGCATCAGGCCGGGTTCTCAGTATGGAAGGCGAACCAGTAATACCTCCTCCAGCAGAACATGCAACGAACGGGCCGGAATGCAAACATACTGAGCAGTCCATCGAGCGGGTGTAACTCGGCCGGTTTGAATTTGACCGAGTTGCAACTGGGACATTCGTGCCTGGTCCAGATCAGATGAGGTAACCACATAGGTCGCTGCCGGCTTGCTGCACGCATTTCTCCTCCATCCGATGCGCTACAATCGGCGCATGTTTTCTGAATCAGAGTGCAGGTTGAGCCATCCAAGCAGAGCACGTATGCTGCCCGTTGCCATCGCCATACACGAATCGGCAGCGCCATAATAGAGTCGAATCGTATCTCCGTCGGCGCCGATGATTTGCCCGCAGGGGAACACAACGTCTTTGACATCTCCGCTACGCTCATAGGGAGCTTCCGGCCCAAACATCCAGGAAGCTCCACGTTGCAGGCAGATCTCTGGATTTTCCAGGTCGAAGAGTGCAAGCCCGAGGCGATAAATGCTCCCTGCGGCGGTTTGCCGGACTCCGTGGTAGATTGTCAGCCATCCCTTCGATGTCTCAATTGGGGGTGAGCAGAGTCCAATCTTGTTCGCATCCCAGCATCCGCCGCGACGTGCTTCGAGCATGACTTTGTGGTTCCCCCAATGCCGCAGGTCGGGCGAATAAGAGATCCACATGTGTGCGCCTGTAGGCGTTACCGGGCGATGAACCATGGCCCAATAGCCATTGATCTTGCGCGGCAACAAAGCCGCATCTTTATCTTCAGGCGGCATGATGACGCCGAGTCGTTCAAAGCTGCTGAAATCCCTGGTCAGCGCGAGCGATACTCCGGGACCGCCGCGCGCGAACGAGGTGTAGGCAACCGCATATTGCTCGAGCTCAGGGACATAAGTAATACGCGGATCTTCGATACCCCAGATTTCCTCAGGGTATTCGCGCGGATTGGCCATCAGCGTGGGTTCGGTATCGATGCGCCATCCATCGATTCCGTTTGCAGAGCGGGCGGCGCACAGATGCGACAAGCCAGTCCGCTCCTCCACCCTGCACAGTAAAAGGGTGTCTCCATCGGGCAACTGTACAGCCCCAGCATTGAAGACGCTGTTCATCGCATAAGGCCAGTCTTGCCGGGTGAGGATCGGATTTCCAGCATAGCGGGTAAACAGCGGAAAATCTGCACTTGATCCGGGCTTCAGTGAGTCCGGAACAATGGGTTCTGACGATACTGCTGAAGAGGAATTCAGGCTCAAAGAGAAACGCTCATTTCCTGGTGAAGTTCGTTTACGTTGGTCACTTTCTCCTCTTGCAGTTCGAGGAGGGCCATCAGGCACGAGAGGGTCGATTCCGCGCCCTGGTTTTCATTTACGCGATCAGGATGAAGCCCGTCCTTGCATCCGCCAGTTGCAGCATCGTAAAGGGGGACGTGCAAATCATTCTTGCCGAGAAACCAGCGGAAAATCTGCTGCGCTCGTTCAAGCCAATGCCGTTCGTGCGTCAGCCTGTAGGTCTCCAGGCAGGCTGAGATGGTCGCACAGGCTTCGACGGGCTGTTGATCGAAGCGGGCCTTCTCCTTGCCCTCGGTAAAGAACCCATTTGAGCCGATAGGCACAAATATCTGTGCGTCGTCTTGATGCTGCGCGGCCAGAAGCCATTCGAGGGATTCGATACCGGTTGCGATCATTTTTCTGTTCTCACTTTTCCATCCGGCCAGAATGAGCGCCTGCGACAACCTGGCATTCGAATAAGCGAGACTCTTCTCAAACCATTGCCAGGTCCCGGTGCAACTCTGCTCGTAGATAGCTAACAGCCGGTTGGCAAGCGTGTTGCGCGCGCCCTGAACGGCCCTGTCGCCGGGAAACCAATCCAGATAAGCCTGCATTCCGAGAATGGTGAATGCCCATGCGCGCGGACTGGTGAAGGTCAGCGTGGCCGGTAAAGCAGCTTCGAACAGCCTGCCTGCCGCGCCGCGTAATCCGGCATCCTGCGAACGGCCGAGTACGGTTCCCAAACTCCACAGCGCCCTGCCGTGGCTGTCTTCCGAGCCTATGTCTTCCCGCCATCTCCGACCGTAGCCGAGGAAGTTTCTGAACCGCCCCGTATCCGAATGAAATGCCAGCCAGAGAAAAGCAAGATACCGCCGCGAGAGTTTGAGAGATTCATTGATGTGCGTGAATTCACCACCACTCTCGTCCAAAAGCGTAGACACGATGAGGGCACGTGCGTTGTCGTCGGTCGTGTAGCCCTCGCGCGTGTTCGGCACGGAGAAGATCGCGTGTTGCAACATGCCCGTGTCATCGGTCATGTTCAGCATGTGCGCAATATTCAGTTCCGGCAGATCCACTGGAGCACTTAACGCAAGTTCATCCAATTGAGCGGGCCTTGGCCGCAGACTGCGCTCGAAGCGCGCGCGCTGGAAAGTCGCCATATATGCACGCGCTGTCTTTGGCCATATCGTCTCACGAGAATGCAGATACGCTCGCTTACGCATCGCATGACGTTCCGCATCATCCTCCAATAAGCCGAGCACAGCTTTGGCAATGGATTCGGGATCATCGAAGGGGACAATCATGCCTCGTCTATTCGCGAGAAGTTCCCTGGCATGCCAGTATGGTGTCGAGATAATTGCTTTACCTGCGCCGAGCGCTATGGCGAGCGTTCCAGAGACGACCTGCGCCTCCTGCCGGTAGGGCGTGACATAGATGTCCGCCGCGCCGACGTGCTCCAGCAGTTCCTCGGTGCTCACAAAGCGGTTGTTGAAGATCAACTGCGAGGCAACACCCAGTTGTTCAGCCAGCACTGTCAGTTCTTCGCGATAGCGCTCGCCCTCCCGCCGCCGGATATGGGGATGCGTGACTCCGGAGACGAGGTACACCACATTCGGATACCTCGCCAATATCGCCGGTAGCGCCCGTATAGCGTACTCGATGCCCTTGTTGGGAGAGAGCAGGCCGAAGGTCAGCAAGACCGACTTTCCTTCTGTGCCGAATCTGTCCTTGAAATAGTTGGGGTCCACAAACGGCATTTCTGGCACTCCATGTGGAATGACATCGATGTTTTCACCGGGAACCGCATACACATCGCGCAGAAGCTCAGCCGCCAACTCGCTCATGACGACCAGCCGATCGGAAAGTCTTGCAATTTCTTCCAGCACGGACCGCTGATCCATATCCGGGTTGCGCAAAACCGTATGCAGCGTGGTAACCAACGGCATTTTCAGTCTGCGAAGCAACGTCAGGATGTGGCTGCCGGCGCTCCCACCATAGATGCCGTATTCATGTTGCAGACATACCAGATCGTTGCCGTTGAAGTTGAGAAAATCGGCTGCGCGCTGATATGAGGCCAAGTCGTCCTGCTCGATCTCCAAGCGCACTCGTTCCGGATAGTCGTAATTTGAGCCGGGATCATTGACGGGAATGGCAAACAGACGCTCCGAGCCATATTCTGAGGCGAGTGCTGTACAGAGGTCGGTGGTGAACGTCGCGATGCCGCACTCACGCGGAAGGTAATTTCCAATAAAAGCGATGCGCGTTGGCAATGGAGAATGTGGGGTCTTTAACTCATTGGGGCGCGGCGCTGTTGAAACACGTTTCCCGGCCGCTTTCGCCGGATGCATCATTTCATGGAAAGGCATTTTGTCCTGCTTTCGTGTATAAGCCCCGATTCGCGACAATCTACAGAGAAAGTGTCTACACCAAGCACAACCTGAAGTCTCTCCGGGACGTGTCGTGGCGGATTTGGCGGGGGCCGAACAATCACTGCCGCGATATGGAAGCCTGGATACTCTGCAACCTGCACAAAACTCAAGCTCAACGGCGCTGAATTGTTTCGAACCTTCGACGCACGCTCTAAAGCTCGACAGGTTGCATCTTCTTGCGTTTTGCGCAGGAAATCGAATAGGGGATCACGCCGGCGCGTTTTTCGACACTGCCGCCGCTTGCGGCCCGATGGAAGCTGTCACGAGACCAGTCGTTCCGGTTGTGCCAGTGGACGAATGTTCCGCAAGAAAATCCTCAGCGAAGCCCAATGGAACTGCCCTGATTGCGTCCGGCTCAGCAGCGGAGAGGCCGGTTGCCTCGGATACTGGCTCGCAAAGATGTATCTTGGTGCGATAGCGAGGAGATAGGTGATTCTTAACATCGCTTTGTTTATGGAGACTCATGACAACTCCAGTCGTACGGTTGCGTACTTGAAAAGTGCTCGTCTGAAGCCAAGCCTGGAATGCCTGAGGCGAGAAAGCGAATGCTGCTTCCTTGAGCATACGCCCAAATCCGTTTTCGTGCGGAGCATTTGCGAAGACTCGCTCAAAAGATGACTTAGGGCAGAATCCGAATAGAGTGCCTCTGCAATAGAGGCACAAGTCGGATCTTTGAATTACTTGATAGCAAGGTGATATCGACTGCTACAGTCCTGAATCGAAGTGTGTTTAGGCACACTCCGCAAAGTTTGCAATTGACTCTTCGTTGTCGAGTGGCCCCTTTACTTCGACACTGCTTCTCGTTTTGAAGATAGTTCTACCAATCCGTGCACTCGGCTTTTAATGGCTAAACCGAGCTATTTTGTGCCCAGAAGTAATTTGGGCGAGGTCGCTTCGCATAATGTGAACCCGAAGCTTCGGATCTTTCGCTCAAAAATGTGACATTCCAGCAATAACTCCAGGCTCTGTCCAGAAGGCAGTCTCGGTTACGCCAGAGTCTTACGACAAACCCTTGGCTGGAGTGGCGCGGAGTGTCCCGATTGTGCTGGGCGTAAATCTGCTCCCGAAATCAAACAGAGGGTGCTGACAACGGCTTCTGAAAGCATGAGCGGCACAACACACGTCTACCCTGAGTAGGTTTGAATGGGACAGTCGTTCCTATGCCGCACTCAGCGCACGTCGTCTGGGTTTCAGGCAGTATTTTGCGCGATCTACCTCTGCGCTTTGCGTTGCATCGCTTGCAGTGTCTCGGGATGTTCTTGAAATGTCGTTCGAAAAAGAACGCCTGCTCGTCTGCTGTAAATACGAACTCCAGCCCGCAACTGATGCATGTGATATTTCTGTCGAGACAATTCATGGCCTTCGTTCCGCCGTCGAAGTTACACCTGCCTTGCGTGTTAACTCCGCGCAAACGCGATCCGCATGAGTGTCCCACCAGGCCAGACTGTCGTCAGTGAAAATACGATTGTATTCAAGTCTAGCCGCGTTCACAATGGGCGAGCCAGAGTCCAGCGCTTGATCTGGCTCAAATCGAAACGGTGCGGGCTGCCCCACCGAGATCGCGTCCTGAACATTGGAAGAACTAAGGCGACTTTTCATTGTGACAATCCTCTTAGAGTGCGCGAATCCTCATTATTGCAGCGGCGGAGACTAAGTTCTGAGCAATCTGGAACATCCTTTTTTGAATTAGGTCTGCGTTCTCCAAGAGATTCCGCTTTCCTTACCATTGGACACCTGCGAGTTAGCGCTGGCCGGATTAGCTGGAGGCCTGGAGTGGCCCAATCGTTACCAGATATCATGCCGCCTTTGCACGCATTACTTTGATATTTTTCGCCAAGCCCACTATCGACGACCAGTGGATCGTGAACAGAGCGCTACGGCTCCCAAGTGAAATGTGATAACGACCATTAAGAATACCCAGTTTAAATTTGCCCGATTTTCCCTGTACCACTTCGATTGATTCAGAGGCGTCGTCCAGTTGTGACACTGCTCTAAGAGTTTGCATGGAATCTCCGTCTCGCCAGTCAAGGCAACGGCCAGCGCCGCGCTCGACACATCCTGCGAGGCGGCGTACTTCCATCTAGCTTTAGCAGGTCCCGTGCAGAAAGAGTGAGCAATATTGCTCACATTGTTAAACAGGGGCGGTCTGTGCCCTTACCGTGAAGGTCAACTACGATGGGCACTCTTGATCCATCTATTCTCTTTTGCTCATCTTCAAAGAATTTGCCGAATATCATTCTTGTTTTTCCATGGAATTCGACGGCATACCTTTTACAGAAAGCATGCATACAGATTGGATGGGGTGTATGCTTGAGAAGAGTAGTTGGAATTTCCTTTTCTCGCCTTCAGCTCTCCAGGATTTGCTCCAGACGAGTGCCGTTCAAGCAAGCAACCGAACAGACTGGAGCGACTGTGAGCCTCGTCAAAAAAATCGATGTTGAGAAGTATTTCGCGGCGAAACGGACTAAACGCCTCGACAGAACTGGGCCGTTGAGTCGAGTAGATATCCGAATGGAGCCCACCGCCACCGCGAGGAGCACACTCCGGCCTCTCGGAAAGATGACGCCGTGGAACACTCTTCTCCAAACATCTCCTCTGCCTCGATTCCGATCACATCCGATTCTAGTCGTAATCGATTGCTCATACCGCCACGAAGCCGGCAGACGTGAAGCTGCGTACGGTCTTCCTGCGCAACGGATGCGTCCTGCCAAATGGATTCGATCTACACCAGGAGCCGTTTTCCGAAGGCTGGGCCGAGGTGATCGACGTACTCGTGCCAGAACTGGACGCCAGGATCCGCGGAGTTGGTTGGCACTTCATGTGGATCACGAATTCCCATTTGTCTAGTGCCCTCGGTAGGGCACCAGAGGCTGCCATCCATCGGGCCTTGATCCGTGCCCTTAAGCGAGTGCAGGGTCGCTTCAACGCTGCCGAACTGGACTCATTCCAGATCACGAACTGCCTGGGCCTGCACATAGCAAAGGTGACGCTTCATGCTCGACACATTCAGAAGCAAGCTTCACTCGATAGTGACGCGGAGATCCGTCTTCGTTACCGCAGATGGCTGCTTAGTGTCCCGCGGAAAGACTTGCCCTCAGGCGGGTCGTCTATGTGTCCCACTGAAGTGGTCCGAAGATGCATCCATTCTCGCTTGGAATGGAATTCAAGAATCTGGTCCTATCGCGAGAGCTAGCGGCAAAGACAGGGCGCCCGAATACCGACGGATTCATCATAAATACAGAGGATGAAGGCAATTCGCAAATCTTCATCAGGACCTAGTCTCCGACATCTGAAATCCGAGCCTGCGTGCAAGAGGCTGATTAGCTCAGTTTTTCCTCGCATCAGTAAGCCGTTTTCTTTTCGCTTGAATGCGAGTTTTGGACCGATTGAAGCGCTGGTGCCGGAGCAGAATGCCTGCCCTGAAGTGGCAACAGGAGTGCAGCGAACAGCGGCTGATCGTCAGGCTGGATGACTGAGTAGCGAATAGAACCACCGCAATAGAGGCAATTGGTTTGGCTAGCCAGGGTAATCGCGCCTTTGAGAACCTTTGGAAAGCTTCCCCCGCACTCTGGACATTCGATCGCCACGTAGCTCCGTCCATCACTGTTTCGCAGATGCTTTGTGACCCAGATCGGCGGAGACGCGGCATGAGTCGCCTGCGCCAACCGCTCGGGACTAGGGAGAGATTGCACAATCCTCAAAAGAACGCCGAAGCCGCCTCGTTTATGGAAGTAACCATCGGCCATACAGCGGGAGAAATCATTTCCGGAAGGCCCGTTGCTCATGGCAATCACCCGAATTTCCGGAAACTCGCTCCGAATGATCGCTAGAAGCTCAAGGCCCGACGTACCAGACATATTGAGATCGGAGATGAGGAATTCGGGAACTCGGCGGCGAATCTCAGTTAGTGCCGAAACACTGTCCACAGAAGACCGCACAGGGTATCCCTCCTCGGTAAAGAGCTTCGATAACACTATTCGAGTGAAAGAATCATCATCTGCGATGAGAAGGCTCGCTTTTGTCTCGGGCATAACTCCGCTCCAATCTCGATCATGGCTGCTGCATGTTCCCAAGCAATTGTGCAGATATATTCAGTCCGGCGCTGAGCAATTTCGAACACAAATCAGCAACTTAGGGAATAGATGTTTCGGTCTGCTCGGGAATTCGCCTTAGACCGGCGCACATCCTGACAGTGAGCGGGACAGCGCCTTGGTTCTCGGAGCGTATCGGTGCTGATAGTCGGCCGTAGAAGCTCGCCAAATGACCAGCGATTCGCTCGCGGCCATTCGGGGCATTGTGTATCTTGTGCAAAGCACACTCTTCAATTTCAATCTCCGTCCTTCACAGCTCGAATGATTCAAGCAGGCTGGCGTCCAGGATTAAGTGAGGTCAGTCGTGAAGGATCACATTGAGTAGTGATTTGTGAATGCGGATGCGACCGTTGTATTCGATAAAGCCCAACTTGCGGAACCGATTCATGAAAAAGCTGACTCGGGAACGGGTAGTGCCGATCATCTCCGCCAGTGTCTCCTGCGAAATCTTGGGAATCAGTATCTCCTGCTTGCCGGGCCTGCCGAACTCTGCCATTAGCAGAAGGATGCGCGCCAGGCGTTTTTCACTGGAGTTGAAGAGTTGATCCACGAGATCGGCCTGAATGCGCATGCTGCGGTCCAGCACGAACTTTAGAAATAGGTCGGAGAAAGCATACTCTTCGTGCATCGCTCGGATCATTTCATCCCGCGTCATCTTGAGCGTGGTACAAGTGGAAAGCGCAGTGGCTGTAGTCAAACGCAGACCCGCGGGCGCCGCAAGGGATTCTTCTCCGACGAAATCGCCGGTGGAGAGAAGTGCAATGGTCGCTTCCTTGCCAGTCTTCGAAACCACCGTGACCTTAGCGCGGCCTTTTTGAAGATAGAAGATAGAATCAGCCGGATCTCCCTGTGAAAAGAAGGTCTGCTTTGGTGCCAATCGGGTAACTCTTCGTCCCAGACCGGCGCGCATGAGAAAGGCGGCGGCATCGAATGAGGGCTTCTCATGCACAACCACGAATAAACTCCCTTCCGCAGCGGCAGCGCGAGACTGTACGGAAACAATAGAGTCTCATTTAGCACACCCTGTATTGCAAATGCAGCGGAAAGATCAGAAAGGCAAGGAAGGAGGAGAACGCTTTTAGTCGCAACTTCTCACTTTACTGAACATTCGCGGCGCTCCTCTTCACGCCCCTCCCCGCACACTATCTTTAACGTGCGTGCTCGTGAATTTAAAGACTACTCAATTGTATCTCCCGCATCTGAGCAGCTATCAGATGATCCTGGGCACAGCGCTCTCTCGATGCGCGTAGACTCTTTGCAGTGCGCGCCAGAATAGCTTCTCGCGGCAGCAAACAAGGTGGATTTGGCTCATTTTGCGTCTTTAGTATGAAGCAGGTGGCGCAAAACCAATTCGGAACATACATGCGCATCTTCCGGCTTACGAAGATCGATTTCGTTGGGTTTGGTTACAATGAGAACTTGGCAGCGACGGCAGATTGAACTGATTGAACCATCTGCCCTGAACGCATGCAGAAAGGTGCGGCGGAAGGATTCAGCCACGAAGGGCCTCGATTCAGGCTCCCGCACGTCCGGGAGCGGTTCTCTCAGTCTACGCTCCAATGCGACCGAATGATAAATCGGATGCCGCTGATAATCGCCCGACCTGATCGGTCCCCATGATCCGCCTACTGATCCCGAAGAACCGACGATGCAGTTACTGGCGGCTCTTCTGGTCTCTTGGGTAGCTTCCTATCAGCGCACTGCCGACGGTCCCCTATCTTCCAGATCCGCCAGTTCTCTCTCTGCTTTGTGCAGTTTGTCTGTCACTGTGTGCAGGCTGCAGTCTGCATTTGCCTGCTGTTGCTCCGTAGCTTGCGCGGAGTTATGCACCCAATTCAGACGTTTTTCCTCTTGTTGGAGCAGAGTGATGTAGTGGAGTGCCCGGCTTGAATTGTGCCAGTGGGACTGAGAGAAACTGGACAAGGAGAGCGTATGGGACGAGGGAAGAAGTATCAGCCTGAGCAGGTTGTGAGCTTGCTCCGTCAGATCGAAGTGGCAGTCGCGAACGGGAAAGCGACAGCGCTGGCTTGTAAAGATGCCGGCATCACGGAACAGAGCTATTACCGTTGGCGCAAGGAGTATGGCGGGCTGCAGGTGGACCAGGCTCGTCGGCTGAAGGAGCTTGAGCAGGAGAACGGCAAGCTGAAGCGGCTGGTGAGTGAACTCAGCCTGGAGAAGCTGGTGTTGAAGGACATCGCCTCGGGAAACTTCTAAGCCCTGAACGACGGCGTCGGGCGGTATTCCATGCGCAGCAGAAGCATGGCATGACAGAGCGTTGGGCGTGCCGATTAGTGAACCAGCCACGCGGCACGCAACGCTACCGGCCGACGCAGCGAGAAGACGAAGATCGATTGACTCAGGCCATCATTGAGTTAGCCAAGCAGTACGGGCGCTACGGGTATCGCCGCATCACCGCGCTGCTGCAACATGCCGGCTGGCAAGTAGGCAAGGATCGGGTCGAGAGAATCTGGCGTCGTGAAGGGCTGAAGGTTCCGCAAAAGCAGAAGCCGCGTGGACGGCTATGGCTCAACGATGGATCGTGTGTACGCCTGCGGCCAGAGTATGCCAATCACGTGTGGTCGTACGACTTCATCAGCACGCGGACGCATGATGGCAGGAGCGTGCGCCTGCTGAACCTGATCGATGAATACACCAGGGAGTGTCTTCTGATCAGGGCTGAGCGGCGCTGGTCGAGCGCCAAAGTGATCGAGGCTTTGGCCGACGTGATGGTACGCAAAGGAATCCCGAAGCACATTCGATCAGACAACGGGCCGGAGTTCGTGGCCGTGGATCTGCGAAAATGGCTAGCTGCAACAGGTGCCAAGACACTCTACATCGAACCCGGCTCTCCGTGGGAGAACGGCTACTGCGAATCGTTCAACTCGAAACTCAGAGACGAGTTCCTGAATGGCGAGATCTTTTACTCGCTCAAGGAACTGCGCGTGCTGGTAGAACGCTGGCGCGTGCACTTCAACACGTTGCGGCCTCACTCCTCGCTGGGCTACAGACCACCAGCTCCGGAGACATGGTTGGCAAACCACAAGGGGCATGGAGAAGTGGAAAACGCTGCGCGTATCCCACTTCTCCACACCCCCGACGACGGCGGCTATCTGAACTCAGAGATATCTGCGTTACACTAACTCGTCCACCGGCACAAAACATCGGGCAGTCCAGGAAACTACATACGACGGTCAGGGGCGCATATACAGCGTAACGAACCCCCATTTAGGCACCCCAAGCTCCACTGATGGAACGACCTACTATGCGCATGATGAGTTGGGGCGCATCACATCGGTGACAATGCCCAACGGCTTCCCGACGACATATTCTTACGGAGGCAACATCGCCACAATCACAGATGCTCTTGGGCACAGTCGAGAAATCATATCTGACGCATTTGGTGATACCTCATCTGTGCGCGAGCCCAACAACTCTGGAACTTTATCTCTCTTGACTACCTACCAATATAACTGGAAAAGCCAGCTGACTGGTATGTCGCAACAGGGTGGGACATCTGATACAACGCAGTGGCGAAATCGTACATTTGTATACGATGGGATCGGAAGGCTAATGTCCCAAATCACGCCCGAAGCAGGAACGGTCGATTTCGCGTACGACAACAACGGCAATCTTACAAGTTCCTCTAATCAGAACCTGTCGAACAATACGACACAATACCAATATGATGCGCTGAACCGCTTGACTTCGATGATTGTTGGTGGCGGGCCCACTTATACCTATACCTATGATGCGCAGGACAGTTCCGGAGATCCGTATGGCAAGGGGCGCCTGACGAGCACGAGCAATGGTTCAAATGTGCAAACTGCATGGCAACATGATCCTTTAGGGCGGGTCACGTCGACTTCTTACTGCCTGCCGAGTAATTGCAGTGGGTACAATGTACAGTCCTCATATGATTTCCAAAACAATCTTACACACCTTACATATCCCGATGGCAGGCAGATTCAGTGGCAGTATAACAATCTGAATCTACCCACTAGCGAAACGTTTGCACAATGGGGTTCTACTCCGGTCAACACATCTTATGTAGCAAATCTGTCCTATTACCCCGCAGGTCAGATGCAGCAAGCAACGTTTGGGAATGGCGTGCAGGTCGGGACAACTTACGATCCAGATCAGAACATCTCATCGCTTGCATATGTGGCTAACGGATCACCGATAGTCGAAAAGACCTACACATGGGACAAGAATGCGATCAACTTATTAAGTATTAGTGACGTTGCATCGGGGCGCACACAGACGTATCAGTATGACCAACTTAATCGTATCACTTCCGTAGTAGATTCGGGAACTACTACAAAAGCCTGCAATACGACCCTTCCAGATATTCCGGCTGCCTCTCAGACGTACTCCATTGACTCCTGGGGCAATCTTCAGCAATCCGGAAGCTACTCGTTCTCGCAACTCATTGGGGCAAGCAACCAGATTACCAGCGGAGGCTATCAGTACGATTCGGCTGGAAATCAAACTCGAGATGGCCTCGGGAATACCTATCAATATCGCGCTGATGGCCTGATGAGCAGCAGCAACGGTTATACATACACCTACGATGCGCTCGGTCAACGTGTCCGCAAAGATGGTTCTCTGCCAAACGAATATTTTTATTTTGGCGGGCAGTTACTTGCGATACGAAATCCGAATACCAGTGCCTGGATGGATCGAATTTACGGGCCATCTGGCACCATGGCCACAGTCCCTGGGACTCAAAATTCAACACCCATTTATCGCGCGCTTGATCATTTAGGTTCACTGAATTACCTCATGGATTCAGCGGGAAATATCTCAGGAGTGGTGAGTACACTCCCCTACGGGCAGACAACTTCTAACACAGCAGGCGACAATTTCCTGTTCACAGATCATGAGCGCGACAGCGAAAATGGGAGCGACGCGACTCAATATCGACACTACAGCTCCGCCCAAGGACGCTGGCTTTCGCCAGACCCGTCGAATGGCAGCTACAACCTACTCGACCCGCAGAGCCTGAATCGATACGCCTATTTGACGGGTCGTCCGATGGGCAAGATCGATCGTTTAGGTCTTGATGATGACGATGACGACGATGATGATGGCGGCTGGTGGAGTGGCGATGACGATGACGATGACGGGGGTGGATGGGGCCCTCCTCCCTCCTATATCGGTGATCAATACGGAGGATCGGATCCAGCAGGTACAACTGGTCCTGGCGATGCGGATGGAACAATCAATGTCTATCTGTCTGTGAACGGTTCAACTGATGGTGTTGCAGATGGCGCATGGGGCATAGTCGAGTTTTCGACCGGGCTTGATCAGGATGGAATGGCAGAGATTCCAGATGGATTGGCCGATTTTCCAATGGCGCAGGCAATATTTCATGGTTCTCAAAGTAGTGACTTTGTCACGGCTAATACTATAGTCGATCGCGCAGCAAAGTGGTATGCGACGCAAATACTTTCGATCCCTTTGATGCCATTGACGTCACTTGCCTTCGAGACGGAGGTGGAGAGTTCGATAATTACAGTTAACAGCGGCGCAGGGGGAGGTTCTCTACCATGGTCCCTCGTGAGAACAGTGGGGCAAGATGGACTTACTCCGGAGATTGTCAACGAGTTAAAATCATTGGCATGGGAGACAGGAAACGAACACGCGCTAGTCACGCTCGGCACCGGGGAAAACGCGATCGTGTCAGGCGGTCCTGAAGGGATAGAATTTGAAGAGGGCGATATCACAAACATTATGGGGCACACACATCCCGAGTGGAATGTGAATGGTTTAAATCCGTCTGAGGGAGACATGAATGCGCTTCGGCAATTGAATCAGGAGAGCTCGTACATCTACTGGAAAGGCCTTGTTACCAAATTTGGACCAATGGGGATTATTGAATAGCCATGGCAATTGTTATCAGAGGTGCGACCTCATGTGCGATTTGTCGAAAGATTCTGCAGTCGAACGACGAGGTTATTGCCTTTCCAGCAGCCTTTCCGAATGAGGCTAGCCCATTATTCCTATTTCACGATACCGCAGTTCACGTAGCGTGCTTTTGTGACCATCCTTTGCGTCAAGCTGTGGAAGAGCGTTTGGCGGATTTTCGGCAAAGGACCGGACCTGGTAAGCGATTCTGCCGCGTGTGTGGTTTGGAAGTCTTGACTCCAGATGAGCACCTTGGACTGGGACACCTGACGGACGACCCTACTAGCTCTTTGCACCAGTACAATTACGCTCACTTTCATCGGACGTGCTTTAAGGAGTGGCCAGATAGTTATCAAATACTAACTCTTCTTGAGGCCATGGTTACGGCCGGAACTTGGCGTGGAGTTGGTTCTATGTTTATGATCAAAGACTTGAAGAATCTGCTGTTTAATAAAATAAAAATGGCAACGCCGGACAATAGTAAATAGAGGGCGATGCTTGATCCGCAGTAGGCACACTGTCACTCTCCATGATCACAACTTTAATCTTCATCTTCTGAGCAGGCTTAATCAATTACCCTCATTCCTTCGTTTTCGCCTTAAGCTCGAAGAAGTAATCACATGAAAAGGGTGCTCCAACAGCATTCGACCGAGAGAGGATGGATAAATATCTAATGTGGATGGTCACAAAAAATTTAGTTTTCGTGTTGATTTTAATTAGTTTCATTTTATCTGCACAATGGTCGCTTCACTCTCAAGCGGCTATCAGGGACGGTTTGCCGCACAATAGCATTTCCGAGAATAGACGAGCTGCAAATGCCGGTGAGATCGACAGCGCAATTGTCCTGGCCGAAGCCTATCTCATCCGAACGTGCGGTTCGAACGGAAGATTTGTGTATCGTGTCGAAACAGATGCAGGAGTGATCAACTCTTCGTACAACATTATCCGCCACGCTGGCGCCATGTACGCACTGGGCTCTCTCTATCGCGTGCGTCCGGATGCACAAACGGCCAGCGCACTTGTTCGATCGGCTACTTACTTGACCCAGAAATACATCGCCCCCGGACCCCGTCCGGGACAGCTTACGGTGTGGTCGAGGCCTGTTTCTCGGGTTTCCGATGCTGACCTTGGTGCAACCGGGCTGGCGCTGGCCGCCTTTGCGGAAGTGAATCAGGCCCGGCCCGGTACTGTGCCGACTTCGAGGATGCAGGCGCTTGGACGATTTTTGCTGTTTCTTCAAAAAGATGATGGCAGCTTCTACAGTAAATATCGCACCGCGGCTGGCCCAGATGGGGAATGGGAGAGCCTCTATTATCCCGGAGAAGCCGCTTTGGGATTGATTGCCCTGTACGAAACGGACCACTCCAAGGAATGGCTATTTGCCGCTGCAAAAGCGTTAGCATACTTGGCACATGTCCGACAGGGGCTTCCTGATGCGTCGATACCCCCCGACCATTGGGCACTGATCGCCACGGCGAGACTATTGCCGCACTGCACCGATTATACTTGCCCCGTTTCTCGTGCCGTATTGATTGCTCATGCTGAGAAGGTCTGCCGTTCACTCCTTCAGGGCCAACTAATTCATCCGGCAATGCCGAGTTTGGACGGCTCTTTTGACACGACCGGACGGACTGCTCCGACGGCCACACGCATGGAGGGCCTTCTGGCGGCTTTAGAATTCCTTCCAAACAAAGAGAACGCAGATTTAAGGGCGCGGGTCGAAGATGCCGCCGAGCACGGCGTCGCTTTTCTGTTACGAGCTCAAGTTCACTCAGGCCCATTCGCCGGCGGAGTGCCTGGCGCGGTTGGTATAGGTTCTAAGGCAAGCTCCGAGATCCGTATCGACTTTGTTCAGCACGCACTCTGTGCTTGGTTACGGTATCAAGGGATTCTGCGGTCATCGGTTTCAAAAATCAGTTCTGCAACTTAACCTACAAGCTTTGCGAAGAGGACGCGAATGTGAGACGTTCTGGAAGTCGCTTGCCACATTTGTTCAAAGTGCGAAGCTAGATCAAATGTCAAAAGTCGCCCCAGGAAGTCAGGTGGTTGAAAACGATTGAGCCCCCCTCTGAATAGAACTGTTCAGAGGGCGAATCGGCGCGCTGGCTGTAGGCAATTTTGCACCGGTCAAAGCACCGAGAAGCCACAAACTTCAATATCGCTCGATCGGGTGGCGCTGGAAGCCTCAATCAAAAGGAGTTAGTTTCGACAGATTTCTATAAATTTCAATAGTCGACCTGATCTGCTTTGGGAGCAGAGGGTCGGGGGTTCGAATTCCTCCGCCCCTGACCATTCGCAATCTAAAAAAGGATAAATTCGACTCCAGCCCATGTTACAAGTATCTCTCGCGGGAATTTTCTCCCGGCGCCAAATTGCAAATCCGGGAGCTGTGACGGTGAGGCGGTAAAACCCCACATCGAGATCTGAGATCAAGATGTTGCCATCAGATCCGGTGATCGCGTCGCGGGTCTTCTGCGAATTCGATGACAAGAGGTGCGCACCAGAGACAAGAGCGCCGGAAGGATCCTCCACCACGGCTCGAATGCTTCCCTTCTTCGACTGAGCGAGTATGCCTTGCGAAAAAGAGCATGCGAGCGTGGCAATACCCGCAAAAAGAGCAAGTGCGACAAGGATCCATTTCGCAGCAGCGCTCAATTCAACCGCTGCATGGTTTCGGATGCCCCGACAAAGCCTATCAGCGGTATCCGGCTGCCTGCAGTTCGAAGAGCTGCGCATATTCGCCTCCGGCCTTCACAAGCTCTGCATGGCTTCCCTGCTCCCGGATCCTCCCTTTTTCGAGCACGAGAATGCGGTCGGCAATGCGAACTGTCGAAAACCTGTGAGAGATCACAACCGCCATCTTTCCTCTGACCATTTCGGTAAAGTTACGGAAGAGCAGCGCCTCTGCGCGGGGATCGATTGCCGATGTGGGCTCATCGAGAATGACAACCTGCGCTTCTCGAATGGAGGCACGTGCCAGCGCCACTTTCTGCCATTGCCCCCCGGATAAGTCGATTCCGGTTTCGAAGCGCTTTCCGAGCACCTGTGCATATCCTTTGGGCAGATGTTCGATGAGAGAGGCTACCTGGGCTCGAGCGGCGGCATTCTCGACACGCTTCAAATCTCCAATGGCGCTCAGATCCCCAAAGGCGATGTTTTCTTCAGCGGTAAAGTCATAACGCACAAAATCCTGAAATACGGCCGTGATCGCACGCCTTAAATCTTCTGGGGTAAACTCTCGCAAATCGGTCCCGTCAATCAGGATCTGACCGGAACATGGATCGTAAAGCCGTGTGAGAAGCTTGATGATCGTTGTCTTTCCCGCTCCGTTCTCCCCAACGAGAGCGATTCGCTCCCGTGGCTCAATCGAGAAAGAGATATTGCTCAGGACAAGCTGGGATGATCCTCGATAGGCGAAGGAGACATTGCGGAACTCGACTCCTCTCCGGATCGGGGTCGGAACCCGAATGCAGGGCCTGCTATCGCGGGCAATGGGCTTCTGGTCGAAGAACTCAAAGACATCATTCAGGTACATCAATTGATCGGATGTTCTGGTGAATCCCCAAAATAGACTTCTCATCTGATCTTTCGAGGTTCTTAGAACGCCTGCGAGAAAGACCAGACGGCCGATCGAAAGCAAACCGTGCGCTGTTCGATAGATGAGGACGGCATAAGAGGCGTAGTAAATCGCCGATCCACAGGCGGTGAGAAAAGCTCCGAGCAGATTTTGCTTGGCGGAGAGACGGGCGTCCTGGCCGTTGTAGTCTTCCGAGAGTCTTTCAAAACGATCACGAATGTATTGCCCGAGATTGAAGAGCTTGGTCTCCTTGGCGCTCGCGGCCGATGTTCCGAGCAACAGAAGGTAATCAAGCATGCGGCGGATTCCAGTTCGCTCGCGATTGAGGTGATATCTCCGCCTGGCGAAATATCCTTCGGCCAGCACAACCGGGGTGACTCCGACGAGTTGGACCGCAACCAGAAATGGGGCAACTACAAAGGAGCTCGCAATCATCGCCGCGAGACCGATCACCTGTTGGCCCAAATCAAGCAGTGTCCTCAGTAACGCCACTTGTGAGCTTGCCTGGGTTCTGGCTCGCTCCAGCCGATCCTGGAACTCTGAGTCCTCGAAGTATTCAAAATCCAACTGATTGCAATTGCCGATCAAACGAAGGTTCATGCGCAGCGTGAATCGATTGTTCAGAATGAGATCGCAATGGGAGCTGAACCGCGATTGAGCATCGGTGAAGAGGACGATAGCCACCTCCGCGAAAAGAAGGAGCCATACCTGCCTCAGTCCCTGGCCTGTCTTCTGGGTGTGGTTAATGGCATCGACGAGTAGACCCGTAATCCCGAAGAGGGCAACGGGAAGGACGCTACCGATGAGGCGGCAAATCAACAGGACAACACAAAGCGGTGGTCCCGTAGCCCAAAGCTCTCGTGCGAGCTGACCAATTCTTCGCACCACCTGAAGACGCGGCCGCTTCAACGAGTCAGCTGGCATGATCCGCTTCCCTCGATTCCATACCTGCCCGGCAATCTAATGGGAAACGAGCTTCGTGGACTATGGCCATTTGGACAGGCCAAACGGACATTGTCAGGAGATCAATGGAATGGAAAGATCAACAACACTTTGAGACCGGACTTCAGATTCCCGGCTCGCGAGTAGAGAGATTCCGGATGCGTGCACTGCTCCTAGACCGGCTGCCCAACGACTCGGTTGCGAACAAGACCGAAGCCGAACGGCCGCTCAACGGGGTCAAGGTCACTGACTCTGGTCTTGTCCAGGCGCTGCTCAGGTACGGAAACTACGACGCGTATTACTACGTTCGCGAGTCGAGCGAAAACCATAAGGCCGATCAATATCAAAATGCGAACCGGTTGCGGGCTCTTGATCTGGGATCGATTGAGTCACTTCGGGAAAGCGCGCCGGACGATCTCGTGCTCTTCACCAGCAGCCATCATCTGGCCAAGTTTGTCCCTTTCCGGCAATGGATCGGTCATCCGGAATGGCCGATCTGCGGACGGACCCACGGATTGAGTGCGAATTCCCTCATTCCAAGCTACGCGTGGAATTACTTCGCAGCGCTTGGGTCTCACGACGCAATCGTCTGCACCTCGAAAGCCGGACAGCAAGCTCTCTCAAACCTTTTTGCCGGCATGAAGAATAGCCAATCTGTGGCCGGAAACCGCGACAGGCTTCCGATCCTCATGCCGTTGATCCACCTAGATGGCGTTGAAACAGAGATCGCGTCAACATCTTTCGAGCGTAACGATGAGGGATTCGTAGTTTTGTCGATCGGGCGCCTCTCGGCAAGCCACAAAGCAGACCTGCGGCCCCTGATCGCAGCCTTCCTCAGTTCCAATAGCTTGCCCGCCTCTGCCACCCTCATCCTCGCGGGGGATGACACGCAGGGCCATATCGCAGCGGAGCTTGAACGGTTCGGGCGTACGTTCTCAAGTTCTAGAAAACTGGTGATCATGCCCAACATCACCACGGCCGTCAAACAGGCATTGCTCCGCGTCGCCGATGTGGCGATCTCGATGAGCGATACCTACCAAGAGACTTTCGGCATCAGCGTGCTTGAGGCAATGGCCGCGGGTCTACCCGTTGTCGCGCCGAACTGGGACGGCTATCGCGACATCGTCGTTCATGGCGAAACCGGCTTTCTGGTCGACACCTGGGTGTATCCGGACACAGGCCTTCTCAATGCTATCTCCATGCTGATCGACCCGGCCTTCGCCTTAGGGCAACGAGTGATCGTAGATATCGAAGAGATGCTGCGGTGGATTGCGGTTCTTGCGGCCAACCGGCTTCTGGCCCGGCAGTTGGGCCAAGACGGACGCAAGCGTGCGCTGAAGAATTTCTCCTGGCAAGCAATTGTCCAAAAACTCGAGGAGTGTTGGGACGAACAGATTGCTCTCGGCAAACACGTCCAGAGCAAGAAGTCAGGCGGTCCGATCGGATTCATGGACTACGATCACGTCTTCGCAGGCCACCCTACTGGGCAGTTGTCGCCGGAGACTCAGATCTCTCTACGAGAGAACGGGAATGATCTGCTCGTGCGTGCGCTTGAAGGTGAGCTCTTCTCGCCGTCGCCGATTGCGGGCTTTTCTCCCGAGCTTGACCAACGCATTGTCGAGCTCTGCCAATCCTCCGGTCGGATCAGCTTTGCGGAATTGATTGAAAGAGCAAAGAACACGGAATGCGGGCAGTCTATGGTGACGACGCAGATCAGCCGACTCCTCAAGTATGGCCTGCTCGCTCATACCCCCAGCATCTCGACTGCATTCACAAACAAGGAGCACCTCGATGAATTCGATCCAGATTGCGCCCTCAGTCCGATCGGTATTTAGCCAGGATGGAGCTGTACTGATGGAAATCAAACAGGGATTGATGTACACCTCAAACCCAGTTGGCGGACGAATCCTTGAGCTGCTGTCGCAAGGCAACTCCTCCGAACAGGTGGTTGAGTCGATCAGCCGCGAGTGTGAGGTCGAGCCGGAGACAGTCCGTAGGGATCTTGAAACCTTTGTTGAGCAATTGCGTTCCTACGGAATCGTCAACACCGAGGCTGCCTGAGAAATCGTTCACTAGAGGAGGTAGGGTCATGCGGTATCAGCCTCCGCACCTCGAGGTTTTGGTCGACCGATATTTTGCAGTGATCCGTGACGGCGCCGGTTGCAAATGTGCCCTCTTATGTCGAGATGGAAACCTAGGCGAGTCGAGCTCGGCGGGCGCCTACGCGATCGACGAATAGAAGGATTCGCGATGAGTATTGTCCTTGAGAATTCGGCTTCAAACGCGCTCCGAATCGGAGAGCTTACCCTGCGTCTGATCGCTGAGGCCTCCGATCAGAAGCCAGCTATCCTTCCGCTCACGAGCCTCGCTGGTCGGATAGTCGTGTTGTTCGTCTTTGGAGCCGATTGCAGCACGTGCAAATACCTGGCAGGCTTGCTTTCTGAGTTCCACGACGAGTTTAAGCCTGACGTTGAATTTATCGGCGTCTGTGTTCAGTCAGGCTGCGAAGAAAGACTTGAGGAGTTTCGCGCCACATCCAACACAAGAATTACTTTGGCTTACTGCCCGAGCAGAGAGATCCGTCCGGCTCTTCACATTCCTCCAGGTACATGGCTCTTTTATCCGACGATCATTTTTATCGATGAAGAGCAACGGATGCGCGGATATTTTGTCGGTGGCAGCAGCTTCTTCGAAAACACCGCGGCAAATCTCCTCGGCGTTCTGGGCCAACTACTCTGCAAACGATGGCTAGAGGACGCGATCGAGACGCGTGAGAGAGTCGAGGTGCGCGGATGAACACAGTTGAAGAGATTCGCGCCGATGTTGCTCCGTCTATCCCGAACTTAAGTGCTTTGGACGCCTCGGCCCTAGATTCATCGAACGTACACTACTATGCCCGTTCTTTCGGCGATCCAATGGCGCGGCTCTTCTGGCGAGAAGATCGGCTCTGGCTGGGGATTGTGCCGCCTCATGGGCGGGCCTTCTCCGAAATTGCCGATCTACCGGTCGTGAATGAGCTTACCGAAGACAGGCTCCTTGTGGGGCTCCGTGGGCCAGCACAGTCACATCCGGGATTCGATGCAGCCTATCCGCTGGCTTCAACCCCTCGGATCATTTACTGGCATGAGTGGTCACCGAAGATGTTGCGCGCCGCTGCTCTGCGATTGATCACGCTCCTCGAAAGGCTCGCCCAATATGGGCTGACTCTGCGCAACCCTCATCCCTGGAACCTGCTCTATGACGGTTTGAACTTCGTCTATATGAATCCCGGCTCAATTGTTCCGATGGATGTCGAGACCTTCACGCGCAGCTATGAGAAGATCTCCCGATTTTTCATTCGCCCTCTTTTGCTGATCGAAAACGGCATGACGCATCTGGCGCAGAGGCTCGTGGCAGACCCGCGGGACGGCGTTCCGGCAGAAGACACGAAGCGCCTTCGAAGAGATTGGGCCACGTGGGATCCGAAATCCGAAGCGAAGCAGATCCCGCTCTTGCTCGATCGGCTGGCGATGAAGGTCTCTTGCCTGAATTTGAGCCCCGAAGGCGGGCGTTGGATCGACTATTTCGCAACCGATTGCGATTTTTCCTCCGGCTCCTCATGGAGCCGTAAGCAGGAAGTCCTTGAGCGTCTGCTCGAAGACAAGGAGATTCATAGCATTCTTGATCTCGGCGCCAATACCGGCCATTACGGACGAGTGGCGGCCGAGCGTGGATGCGAAGTGATCGCCGCCGATTTTGATCCAGTGTTGGTGGATGCCATCTTCGAGGAATCCCGCAATCGAGGCCTGTCGCTTTATCCGGCGACACTGGATTTTTCCCATCCCACACCGGCTCAAGGTGTGAACGGAGCATGGTTCCCTTCTGCGGGCCAGCGCTTCGAGTCGGACCTCGTCCTCTGCTTCGCGCTTTCTCATCACATGGTCTTCGGCAAGTACCGGCTCGACTTCGAGCAGGTCGCACGCGGCGTGCGTAGTTTCTCCCGGCGATGGGCTCTGGTCGAGTATGTCGAGCGCGGAAAGATCCGACCGAAGGAATGGCGACCGGATGCGGATCCTTGGTATACCGCCGATCATTTCGCTGACGCGTTGCGACGTCATTTTCCAGCCGTGACGGTTCTCGCACCTGCAAAGGACGGCCGACGCCTCTTGGTCTGCGGGCCGGAACGGAGGCTGGCATGACTTACACCACCTCACTTCTGATTCTCAACCAGGATAAGAAGGTCCTCGCTGTCAGACAAGACGCGCATCTCGCCCTACCCGAGGTCAATGTCGAGCAGGGACGTGTGGGTATCTCCGTTTCTCGCGCGGTGCAGGAACAACTTAATTTAAAAATCTTCTTCCTGGTGCTCTCAGAGGCCGAAGCGGAAGGATATCCTGTCCTGCGCCTGCAATCGCCTGACACACCTATGCCGAGGGGGTACGTGTGGGCTGATTCGGCTGAGCTTCCCTTGACCGAGAGGCTCCAGAAAGTAATCGAACACGTAGACCTGCAATCTGAAGCTGTCGGCAGCTTCGAGTGGTATGAGCGGGTTGAGGCGTGGCTCAAGGTTCGGTTGATCCCCCTCGGTTACTCCGTTCGCGCACTCGAACAGTGGAACGGGAGAGTTGGGGGAGTGTTGCTGCGCATCGTGACGGACGGGCCTGTCTTCTGGTTCAAGGCCGTCAGTGACTTCAATGTTCGCGAGATGGCCATTGCAGAACTACTGTCTGAAAGAAGCCCAGCGCATTTTCCCCGCATTCTGGCTCGAGAGCCAGGATGGAATGGCTTCCTGCTTGAACACATCGAAGGCCGCGAGCTCTATGAGTGCGACGATCTCGAGACCTGGGAACAAGCTGCGAAGCTTCTGGCTGACGTTCAGATGGATTGGACCGGACGTGGAGATTCGTTGCTTCGCGCTGGCGCGGCCGATCTGAGAGCGGGCGCCATGAATGCGAGAATGCCGGCATTTCTCGATCATATCGAAGAGGCGATGGGCCGGCAGCCGAAGACGCCTCCGGAGAGGCTCACGCGCGTAGATCTCGATGAACTCGGGATTGCCCTCAAGGCACTATGCGCCGACGTCGCAGCGTTCGAGTTCGCCGAGGGTCTGGCCAATGCCGACTTCAGTCCGCACAACACTCTGATCACCGCGACTGGACCTGTATTTATCGACTGGGCAGAGGCTTGCGTGAGCCTGCCACTGATCGCCGGCGAGTACCTGTGGAATCGTATGGTTGTCGAGTCGCCACAGCGCGTTCACTGGCAGGCCCCAATACGAGCCGCCTATCTGAGCCGCTGGAAAGAAAGATACGGCAGTCGACAGATAGAACAAGCTGCGCAGCGCCTGCCCGCCTTCTCACTTCTCGCCGTCGCAATGTTCTATCACGAACGCGAGTCTCACGGCCCGAGCCCCTATGACAGCTACCTGCGGTCGCTCGCCCGCAAGCTGCATCAGGCTGTGGCCAGGATCTATGGCGAGCGCTACGCGCTTCAAGCCTAAGGAAAGGATTTCGCACCATGGTGCAGGACAGAGGAATTCTATTGAAGCTCGTCATTTTAAACCAGGAGAAGTGCATCCTCGTTGAACGGTCCGCCCAGGTCACGCACTTGCCGGAGGTCACGATTCCGCCGTTCACCCGTATCGGGTACGCAGCCACAACGGCCGCCTGGGAGAAGTATGGCCTCGATCTGTTCGTAATTGCAGAAGCCACCGTGAAACATGTGGAGGATTCATCGGACATCCGGAATCTGACGCTCGTCTGCCGTTTGCAAGATCCCAGCGTTTCCCTTCCCGATAGCTTGGCGTGGCGCGCGCAAAATGAAGCCGGTCTACCAGAACCAGATCAGCTCATCCTCGAAACTGCGCTACAGGAATTTGGACCATACGAATCAGGCGAAAAGGCGAGCAGCTTCGGACGCTACAGAGCACTTGATGATCTGCGCGCATGGTACACACCCCATCTCGAACGGCTCGGCCTGCAGGAAACAGGAATCCGGCAGTGGAATGGCGATCCATGGTTTGCTCTGTTTCGCATCAAGACTGATCCGAAAGCGGTCCAAGCCACGACCGAACCGATTCCAGAAAGCGCTGCCGAATTACCCAGAGCTCTTTGGTTTAAAGCCGTCGGGGAACCCAATACGCGCGAGTATGCGGTCACGCTGGCGCTGGCTCAGGAATGCCCATATTGGTTCGCGAAAGTCATTGCCTCGAATCCGGAATGGCACGGCTGGCTCATGGAAGAGGTGAACGGCCATGAGTTGGACGAGGAGCCCGATGGCCGGCCATGGGCTCTCACGGCGCGGGTTTTGGCCAAGGTGCAGAAGCGCTTCGTCGGCAAGGAAGATGAGTTGCTTGCCCTCGGGTGCCGCGACTGGCGGATGCCGCGCGTGCTGGCCGCCCTCGATCCCTTCTTCGAGGATATGGAGGAGATCATGGCGCGGCAGCCGGGTGAGCCGCCGCGCAGACTCGATCGCAACGAACTGAGAACGCTCAAGGTTCAATGCCAGGATCTTTGCCGTCGCGTCGAAGATGTGGATATTCCCTACACGATCACACACGGAGATTTCAGCCCCCACAATGTAATGGTCTCGAACGGCTGGCCAGTCTTCATCGACTGGGCCGAAGCTTATGTGAGTTTCCCATTCATCTCCTGGGAATACTTCTGGAACCGGATGATCAAGGATCATCCCGAGCATGCGGACTGGCATGAACGGATGCACCGCAACTACGCCTACCGCGTTTGGGCGCCTTTTTTGACCAAGAATCGTGTTGACGAGGGTTTGCGCTTGTCTCCCGCCATGGCCGTGCTGATCTTGGCGCTCTATGGAATTGACGACCCAGAACAGAGACGAAATCGCCGTGCCGATAAAGGAAAGCGTAGCCTCGTACGGCGCCTTTCTCGCGAACTCGAAGTCTTGCAAAACGCTAAAACGCAACTCGTAGGTGCCTGATGAGTACACTCGAAGTCACTCCCGATCTTGCAGCCGACGACGTCGTAATCGACGTCTATCACGGCATTCCCGTCGCCGATCCATTCCGCTGGCTCGAAGACCATCAATCTCCGCGCACGCGAGCCTGGATCGAAGAGCAGGCGAGGGCGACTCGGAGCTATCTCGAGTCTCTACCCGGAAGAAAGCCCCTTGCATCGCGCGTAGCTACACTGCTCGACCAGGAAACCATCGGCGAGATCCTCAAATCCGGAGACACGATCTTCTACACCAAGCGTCAGAAAGGTGAAGAGCAGGCCAAACTTTACCGGCGCAACGGGCTCAACGGAGCGGATGAACTTTTGATCGATCCTGGCACGTTGGGCGAAGGCAGTTCCCTTTCGATCACGATCATTGACGTTTCACCGAACGAGAGGCTTCTTGCGTATGGATTGCGGTCTGGTGGCCAGGGGGCGCGGCGGGTGCGCATCCTCAATCTTGAAACGGGTGAAACGTTGCCGGATGAGCTGCCGAAAGGCGCTCTCCGTGGATTTAACTTCCTTCCCGAGAGCAACGGCTACTTTTATGTCTCGGAATTTGTCGATAAGCCCAACGAGCCTAAAGCAGCGAAGCGCCATTTCTTCGGACAGTCGTTGGCGCAGGATAAAACTGTCTTCTATGGCGGCCGGGCGGCGAACTTGCGCCTAGTCGCGGGCTTCGATGCGAAATCGTGTGCGGCGGTTCACACCGCTATCCGCGCGGTAGATGGCAAAAATCTCACAAGCATCCATCTGCAGCTACTCTGCAAATGTGGTAATCCGTTGATGACGCTCGTCGAAGATAGCCCGGATTCATGGGATGTAAGGATCCACGGTGATCAGCTTTATGCGTTCTATAGCGAAAGTCAAGAGATGGGCCGGAAGCTGGTGCGCGTCCCGCTGAGCACGCCCGATTTGAGCCAGGCGACAACTGTCTTAGTCGAAGGTGAAAGACGTATCCAGAGTTGGCGCGTTTTCGGTGATCGCATACTGACCACGGCTGTCGAGAACATCTCCACGATTTTGAGAATCTATTCGCTCGACGGCCAACCTCTCGAAACGATCGATCTACCAGAACCAGGAACAGCTTCGATCCTCGGCGGCGATCATGATGGCTGCTTTTACAGCTTCGAATCTTATACCCGTCCGCGAGAGGTCTATTTCTACGAGTTCTTAACCGGGAACAACATCCTGTTTAGTAGTCCGATTGCCAGGACGGAGGGGATCGCGATTCGTCGAGTCGCGTACACCGCTCAGGATGGTACATCGATTCCTCTCACGCTGCTGGGCAGGCCTGAGATCTTGGCGCACGGCAACGCACCGGCCTTATTGACCGCTTACGGCGCGGCTGGGGTCAGCCTCACACCTCAATACTCCTTCCTCGCCACGCACTTTGTCGAGCTTGGCGGAGTCTTCGCCATCGCGCATGTGCGCGGCGGAGGAGAATACGGTCTCGCCTGGGAAGAAGCCGGCAAGCGCCGCAATCGTCCCACAGTTCACAAAGATTTCATTGCAGCCGCCGAGTACCTGATCTCTTCAGGAACGGCCGATCGCAAGCGGATCGCGATCGCTGGTGGATCGAACTCCGGATTGCTTGTTGGCACCGCGATGACGCAGCGTCCAGACCTCTTCTGTGCGGTGATGTGTCTGGCGCCCATCATCGATATGCTGCGCTACCATCGCTTCGACAACACCCAGTTTTACATCCCGCAGTTCGGCTCGTCTGACAATCCGGAAGATTTCCCCATCCTGCTCAGTTACTCGCCTTATCACAATGTCCAAGATGGCGTCCGCTATCCGGCGTTGCTGATGATCTCGGGCGATGCCGATACTCGCTGCGATCCCATGCACGCCCGTAAACTCGTCGCGCGGCTCCAGGCAGCTACCAGCGCTCTGCCGGAACCGAGCCCGATCCTGCTCGACTGGAATCCGTTGCGCGGCCACTTTGCAACACTGCCCTTGGCAACCCGCATTGCCGCCATTGTTGACCGGCTTGCTTTCCTCTGCCATCACCTCGGAATGGAGGTCGCCTGATATGCGCGCGCTCGTCTGGTTAGCGCTTGTGGAGCTGATCCGTCACGATCTCTTTTTGCTGCGGCACGATTTTTCCGCTCTGCACTCAAAGGTGCACCTGCTCCCGGTCTCGTCCCGGCCGCCGAGGCCCGGCGACGTCGAGCGGATCTGCGAGGCCGTCGCCTACGCCTGCATCTGGTATCTCAGGCCGGTGCTCTGTTTGCAGCGCTCGGCGGTCGCGGTCACGCTGCTACGCCATTACGGCTTCGCTGCCGAGATGGTGATCGGAGCGCAAAGACTGCCTTTGAAGGCGCATGCCTGGGTCGAGGTCGAAGGCCGTGTCGTCAACGACAAGCCTGAAGTACAGACCGACTACTTGATTATGGAGCGCTGCTGAAAGCAGCGGTGTATCACCGGGTAAGGACCGCTGCTAGGAGATTCGAACATGAGCCAACAAGCCGGCATCTGGCATTTCGATCAGCGCCCTGTCTCGGCCGAGCAGTTCGCGGCCTTCGACCATCAGCTCACCATGCAAGGCCCCGATAATCGCGGCGAATATTCAGAGCCGGGCTTTGCCATGCTGCACCGCGCGTTCTATATCACTCAAGAGGACGCGCTCGAAACGCAGCCCATTCGCGACATCCATGGCGCCGTCCTCACCTGGGATGGCCGCCTCGACAACCGCGACGAACTTCTCGCTGACCTGGGCCGCACTGCTTACGATCTCCCCACCGACGCTGAGATCGTCGCCGCCGCCCTCGCCGCCTGGGACGCCAAAGCCCTCCCTCGCCTCATTGGCGACTGGGCGCTCGCCTGGTGGAACTCCCGTTGCCGGCGTCTCCTTCTTGCGCGCGACTACATCGGGATTCGCAAGCTCTACTACCTCGCGTCGCGCGACAGCCTCCTTTGGTCTACGGATCTCGCGGCGCTCGTCCTTCACAGCGGCCACCAGTACACGCTCTGCGACACATACTTCGCCGGCTACTTCACCACCTATCCCGAGCCGCAGCTCACGCCCTATCGGGAGATACAGCTCGTTCCGCCCGGCGGCTATCTTGACGTAACGCCGGACAAACTCCGCGTCAAACGCTATTGGAGCTTCAACCGACTCACCTATATCAAATACAAAACCGACGCCGAGTACGAAGAACACTTCCGCCAAGTCTTCCGCCAGTCTGTCCGCCGACGTTTGCGCACCGCCTATCCCATCCTTGCCGACCTGAGCGGCGGACTCGACTCGAGTTCCATTGTGTGCATGGCCTACGACATCCTCAAGGCAGGCGAGGCCCGCGCCACCATCAACACCATCTCCCACTACTCCACCGAGGAGCCGGGCGGCGACGAGCGCCCCTACTTCACCGCGGTCGAAGAGTTCATCGGCAAGACCGGCACGCATATCGAGAGCTGTTACGAAGTGGGCAAGCTGTTGCGGCCTGTGCCTGAGCCCTACTTCGCTTCACTGCCGGGCTACTTCGACCGAATGCTGGAAGGCGAGCGACGTCTGCTCGTCGAAACCGGTCATCAGGGCAATCGGATGCACTTCTCTGGACTAGGCGGTGACGAGCTCCTCGGTGGAGTCCAGAACCCTGTGCCCGATCTCGCCGGTCTCCTCTGGCATCTGCGCCTGCCTAGCTATTTTGATCAGCTTACCGCCTGGGCCCTGCAGCGCAAAACGACTGTCTGGTCATTGGCCGGCCGCTCGATCGTCTATCTCCTGCCTGTCGGTCTGCGCGCGCAGCTCGATCGAAGCGAGAACGCTAAGCTCGCTGGCTGGCTGCGTCCGGAGTTCGTAAGGGAGCAGAACATTGCCCGCCGCAGACTGCAGACGGTAGCAACCGAATGGAGTTGGCTGCCCGGCCCGCCCTCGCCGGACTCGGGCTACCTCTCGCTTGCCGCATCCACCGCCGGCTATCTGCCGCGCTTCACCTTCGCCGAGCAATCCGAACTGCCTTACTATGACCGTGACCTGGTTCAGTTTCTCTTCGCTATTCCCGGCGAGCAAGTCCTGCGGCCACGCCAGCGCCGTTCGCTCATGCGCCGAGGTTTGAAGAGCATTGTGCCCGACGTAGTTCTCAGCAGGAAGACCAAAGCTCTGGGTCGCCGGGTGCCCGCGCTGGAGATGTTGGAGAACGCGGCGGCAGTGGCCGCCCTTCTGCCGGGGACGCCGATTGCGGATCGCTACGTGGATCCCGCAAAAATGCGGGAAGACCTTGAGCGGTTGCGGGAGGGCAAAGAAGTCTCAACACTCTTGCTGGAGCGAGTCTTGGCAACCTGCTTTTTATACTGCGATGCCTTGTTTGCCCAGCCCCGCCGACGCGCAGACCGGCTCGAGGTAAAAACAGGCCTCGAGGTTCAGCAATAAGCTCGGCTGGCGACTCCCAGCCAGAAATAAAAAACGAAAGGAGGTGAGAATCATGACCTACAGCTCTCCACAGCTACGGATAGTTGAAACTTCCACAGCCTCTGTACGCGGCAATGGCTCGAAGGCAAGCTCGACTTGCAATGATGCAGGTTCGGGCTTTGCAAGCTCGCAAGGTGCCTATGAGGTCGATGAATAATCGACTCAGGCAGTACAACTGACTAGCCACTACTCTCACACAGAAAGGAGGTGAATAACATGCGATATACACATCCACAAGTGATGATTCTCGACCCGAGCATTACCACAATTGCATCGACTAACAAAGAGGGGCTTTGCCGGGAAGCAAGTGCACCCACCCAAAAATCATCATCTGCATATGAGGTAGATGAGTAGCAGATGAAAATGTCAATGGGTAGGGGCGAGGTCATTCGCTTCCTACCCATTACAAGATTTATTACATTGCATACGCGCCTGCGATACACACACTTAGAACTGAAGCTTGAGACTCAATTGTAGTGACCTCGAAGCACCCATTGCATAAAGCTGATCGCTTGAGCCTATCGTGGTGATATTGCCATTCACCAGCTTTCCAAATGTTGAATCTCCCAAACTCGTGTCCGGACCAGATTGGTTCGGATGGTTCAAGATATTGAATGCTTCTGCTCGGAATTCGAGATGCAGTTGCTCATATATCGGAAATCTGCGCTGAACGGCCGTATTCAACGCCCAGAATGCTGGGTTCCGGACGTAGTTACGACCGAGAGTACCCTGTCGGATCGGAATTCCGTTCGAACCTGTTGGCACTGCAGTGAATGTGTTTGGATTCAGACCCCAGCCCCCGGGAACCGCGCTGCCGTGCAAATAGATGGGAGTATTGGGGACAAGATCCGGATGGTACTCCGTATACGTGCCATCCGGCAAAAAAACATCCGTCTGATAAACATCTAGCGGATACCCGCTTTGAGCGGAAAATCGATTCGCAAGCAGCCAGCCATGTGTCACGCTGCGTGTCCATGAATTTGAGCTGAGTTCTGGCGTCTCGTAGTTCAGAGCGACATTTAGAACTCGGCGCAGATCAAAACTTGAATTGCCCCAAACTGGCGCAAAACTAGCAGCCTCGTTAGAGGCGTTGTCAAGAGCGTGCGCGAGCGTGAACGATGCCACTAGATCGAGACCATTAGTGACCCTTCCCCGATCCTGCACCTGCAATGCGTTGTAGCTCGACTGTCCCACATTTGTTGTGTAGGCCAAGCCTTGCGGAAAGGCTTGGTTCCCTTTGGGAGCGGCACCGTAATACTGTTGTGAAAGCAGCTTCCTTCCGTTATTCCCAACGTATGAGACAGTGACAATGTTCTTCGCGCTCAGTGCCTCATCGATGGAAAGGTTCCATTGCTCGGTGTAGGGGAGAGTCAGATCTGGGTCCGAAATATACACCTGCGGATATGGTGGTGTAGGCGGCGGTAAATTCAACGACGGTGGAGTTAGCGCAGCGCCAGATAAAGGCAACGGTACTTCATGTGAAATCGATCCACTAGCTCCAAAGGGGTAAACGCCATTGTATGCATTTCCAATCACGTTCTGGTTGCTGTCGAAAAAGATGCCAAATCCGCCGCGCACGGTAATTGGGTGTTTAACAGATGGGGTTGCACTCCAAGCAAAGCCGATCCGGGGCGCGAAGCTGTGAAGATTATCCTCGAAAGGCGCAGTACCAATTGGTGCGAGCGTAGCGGTCGAAAGGTTGTCCGAGCTGAGCGCGACAGGATAGTGACCGTTCGAAGAGCCCGGAGGCGGGTTAAATTCCCAGCGTAACCCGTAGTCGAAGCTAAGTCGCGTGCCGATCTTCCAATCGTCCTGCGCGTAGAGCGACACGTTATCAAAAACCGGTTGGCCGGGAGCAGAGGCGGTGATTTGCACCGTCGTCGCGTTCCCGTCCTGGATATCGGACGGGGCCGTGACGTTTATATGAGACTCGTAGGTATAGGCCGTAATTCTGGGTGTAAGCCTGCGCCAGTCCCAGCCGACTTTGAAGCTGTGTTTACGTACGCTCCAAATCAGACCATCGACAATCTGGTATTGGTGCTGTGATGTTCCCAAATTTCCTAGACTAGTACCGACTCTTAAGCGCGTCCCTGATATAGCGGCAGAAATGATGGTGCCGGCAAATGGGCTATCGTACTCGGCAGGAATTACAAGGTTCCGCTGGAGCGGAATTGATCCGTTTGAGGGACTTAGGCTTAGGACCCTACTTTCCCCATCGCGACTGTAATTGAAATGTAAATCATTAAGCAGTCCGCTTGAAATATTCGCCGTCAGGCCTGCTGTCCAAGAATGAGAGTTAATTGTTTGTTCAACAACTGACTCTACTCCATTTGTTACAGCGCTAGGGGTGTCGGCATATCGGACAAATGCATGTAGGCGCTTACTGAAAGTTCTATCGACACGAACACTAATGTTGTCCAGTTGATTCGGATACGAATAGCTAAGAAAGAAAAGCTCATCGCAAGGCGATGCTCCTGGCCCAGCGCTTCCCGTGGTTTTGATTGTAGAACCTAAGACAGTACAATTGTCCGCCGTGGTGGAAGTATTTGGCAAAGGCTTAACATTTAAGAACGGCAGCACATTTGTGGAGGCCCAACTCCGAAATGCCTGCGTTGGTACATACTCAGATTCTGAGCTAGGAAGGATCAGTCTTAGCCCTTCATAAGAGAAAAAGTAGAACGTTTTATCTTTACCGTCATAAAGCCGCGGGACAATGAGCGGGCCGCCAACAGTGCCACCGAAGTCATTCTGATGTTCGGCAGTCTGAGGAACTTTATAATAGTCGTTGATAAAACTGTTCGCGTCGAAATCAGTGTTGCGAACATAATCAAAGAGTGTTCCATGAAGGTTGTTCGTGCCGGACCGGGTTGTAAATTGAACCTGCCCACCTGGATTGCGGCCATATTCGGCCGAATAGCCTGAAGTTTGAATAGTAAATTCTTGAAGTGAGTCTATGGATGCTAGACTCTGCGTTGTGCCGAGTATGGTTTGCAACGGCGAAGACCCGCTAAGATTTGTTATATAGCCGGTGCCGGGTGTTGAGTTGTTAAAGCCGCCAAGATTTGCAGAGACACCGTCCACCGTGTAGTTGTTCGAATCGGTGTGCTGACCGTCAACACTGTAATAGCCGTTCTGGCTTACAGTGCCTGGTGCTAGTTGGATCAAATCCTGAAAGCTCCTGCCATTCAGTGGCATATTCTCGACAAACTCGCGGTCCACGGTCATGCTCACTGCAGGAGATTCATTCGTGGTACCTGCAGTGACCGTCACCGACTCCGATGCGGAGCCGACGCTGAGCGCGAAGTTTCTTTCGAGCCGGTCCTGCGTGTAGAGCGTGAGGTCAACGAGATCGACGGACTGAAATCCCTCCTTGCGGATCGTCAAGACATACTCTCCCGGCGGCAAGCTGGGGAAGGTATAGATGCCCGCCTCATTGGTCGGGGTCACTGCCTTAACATTGGTGGCGACATTCTTGATAGTTACCTCAGCTTGCCGCACAATGCGGCCTGCGGGATCACTGACGCGTCCGGAGATTGACGCGTCTCCGGCTTGGCCAAAAGTGCTTATGGGAAATATCAGAAGGACAAGGACTGGGAGAAAAAGGAAAGGAAGAAATGATGTTCGTCGGGCACACGAATCGTGAGTGCACATACTGAGTATGCCTCCATAGAGAATGGTTTCCTCAGTATTTGCCGCATGAAAATGATCGTTGTGCCACCGCGTCTCGCCAGCTCTGTGAAGAAATCATGAACGACGGCAACTTAGGGATGATTGGCGTCGCCGCGCAAATACGCATACATCAGCTTCGGGCCGCGTGGGTGATCGGAGGCCTTCGCTGCCGGTTCGAAGGTCACGAAGACGGAGTCGATCTCCGCCAATACCTTCGCATCGTCGTACTGAAAGACCCAACGCCTCTGCGCTGAGTCGTCCGCATAGAAGGCTCCGAGCGCCTTTGCCGATTGCCCTGGCCCAAGCTTCTCGCCCCAGACGCGGTACGCATACTTTGAGTTTTGCAAGCGCGACTCGTTGAGATCGTAGGCATAAAAGAGCAGCTGTTTGTTGCCGACCAGGAAAATCCGGCCAAAGATCGGCTTCGTTTTACCCTGCGCGTCGGTGTCGAAGACATCGACGATATGCAGGTTGCGTTCCGCCATCAGGCTTCCCACTTCGCGATCGGCTCCGAGTGTTTCCCGCGACTGCGATAACTGATCATTCAGGCCTTTGATCTTGAGCTCATCGAGAAGCAAAGCTGCCTGGTTGGAGCTAGCCTGCGTTCGCGCCCGATCGAGCTGCGTTTTGAGATCGGCTTCTTCCTGCTCTGCGGTTTGTGCCCGCTCCTCCGCCAAAGCCAGTTGTTGTTGTTGCTTATCGATCTGGCCCTGCAGCGATGTACCGTCTGATTGAAGAGCGGCGATCTGCACTTGATCCGCCATCAATTGAGAAGCGCTCTCGCTGAGTTGTTGCTCCAGCATTAAGACGTGTCTTGCATCGTCAAGATTGCGGCTTAGACTCGCGCCAGCGCTGGTTTGGCTCTGCGTCGCGGATGAACGATCCTCACCGGCAATTCTTCGCACTGCGTCGGCATTGCGATTGGGAGGTTCTGCCACCTGAGCCAGCTTGAGATGGGCTCGCACCCACCCGATCTGATACCCACCGATGCCAGCAGCCAAGACGAACGACGTAGCTACTGCGCTCCACACAAACCACCTTGGCGCAGCATTCGAGGGCCTTGCGACCTTGGGTACCACTAACTGGGGCAGCGTAGGATTGAGCGCCTCTGGGCTAAAAGAGATGTCGGCGGCCTGGGCTCGCTTCAGAAACCGTGCGCGAATGGATTGTCGATCGGTATCGGAATTGAGGTGTGCAACATTCGGGACCGGATCATTCGGAAACGCCAACTGCGGAAAGACTACATCCGCGAATTGCTCATAATCTTTCTGGCAATCGCGGCATTCATCTACGTGCTCTTGGAGGTCGGATAGATCTACTGAGGCGGCGCCAATCTCGACCAATTTCGAGAGTTCTTCGTATCGTTCACGCCTCGGCATTCTTCACTCCTAGATCCTGAACGTGCGACGGCTCACCACCTGTATCGCGACGTATGGATCTCAGATAGCCCTTCAGCTTGGCCAAACCGCGGTAATAGTGATGGCGCACGCTCGCGTAGGACTCATCCGTTATCTCCGCGATCTCTGGGAATGTCAGTCCTTCAAAGTGAAACATCTCAATGGTGCGCTTCTGAGCTTCGTTCAACATTGCAAGCGCCTGATGCACAAATCGCTTGCATTCTTGCGTGGGGTTCTCGTATAGCTTAAGCACACCCTGATCCAATGGAGTCAGGCCTTCTACGGGCAGGTTCCTCCCGTAGAACTGCCGAACGATGAGATAATTCTTTCTCCGGATGCTGCGGTGATACGCGTATTGCATCAGCCACGTATAGAATTTGCCCTTGCCTGAGTCAAATTGTGCCGCCTTTTGGTAGATTTCTAGGAAAATTGCCTGTAGGATATCTTCCGCCTCGCCGCGGTCGCGCAGGATCTTCAGGGCGACATCGAGGACCCGGTTGTAGTATCGGTCAAACAGCACAGCAAACGCATCGCCATTCTCTGCCCGAACTTCTTCCATGAGCGTTGTATCGTCTAGCGGCAACAGTTCCGCGTAGCACCGCCGACTGCCATTGGACCACTTGGCGATTCGGGGAGACTCGCGATTAGAGCCCAGCGACACAACGCGGTCAGGCAACTGACACTCTCCAAAGTTGAGATTTGGGGGCAACGAAGTTTCCAACGCGACAAGCCAAAACAAAGCCAGAGCTCGGGAGGCGCCCGTCTGGCGAGTTTAAGGCCGCATGTGAAGTGCTCGTCGCACGTAGAAGAGAACGATTTAGGCATTTCCTAGGCGAAAATTGGTTTCGGTCCCGATTTTCAACTCAGGCACACACCCACTATTTCGGAATAGAAATTCATGCTTAGTAATTGATTTAAGAAGCCTTAGGTTCGGGAACGGACAACCCCAAAAAGCTGCCTCTACGATGCGGGCGCGAAACGGACGAAATCTGGGCAGATTGTCCCAAATTTTTGTCGAGATTTTAAAGGAGAATCTGTAACTTTGACGCCTCGATCCATCGATCGCTTCTCACGAGGTCAGACGCGCGGGGCTTCTGCTATGGCAGATGTCTTTCCTGAAAAACGATAGCCCATCCCACGAGCATTCACGATGTATTGAGCGCTTCCCGAACCTGGCTCGATCTTTTTCCGAATCCGCTTCACTGCTGCTTCTACGGCTTGTTCGCTTACGTCAGCATTGGCGCCGAATGCCTTGCGGATCAGTTCTCGCTTACTGAACACCTTTTCAGGGGATTTAGCGAGCACGGCGAGAATGCGGATCTCCCTGTCCGACAAATTACAGTACGGGCCGTCTCCCTTACGGACGAGCCGTTGCCGCGTGTCGATGAGCAGGTCATTCGCGTGTAAGATGGATGGCTGCTCGACCGGAGGGGAGTGTTGTTCAGACGCTGAAAATCTGGCTTGCAAGGCTGCCCGAATATGCGTGCCGCTGCGCAGTTGACTGCGCACGTATGCCGCGAGCAAGCTGATGTTCACCGGTTTGCGCAGGAAGATGTTCGCGCCTCCTTGAATACTCGCGATCTCGTCGGTCGCACGATCCAAGACCGTCAGGACAATGACCGGAGCATAGAAAGGCCGCGCACGAATGATTTCCAGAAGATCGAGTCCATCAGAGCCGGGAGGAACAGAAACGCCGTTCGCTGACTTAATCGAAGAATGCGCTCCCAATGCGATCTCGAGCAAAACAAGATCAACCTCGTGTCGCTGCAGACACGCCAAGGCCGCATCGCTCGTTGCGGCCTCCAACACACCATAGTTGAGGAACCGCAAATGGCGGACGATCACCTCACGATATTCAAGGTCGTCATCGACGACGAGGATCACTGACATCGAATCATTCCGCAGATCTGGTTCAAAACAGGGAAATTGTGTCACGTTACAAACGGCACAGATGCGCTTGAAATCTCTTAGGTGATCACATTCTACGGAAAATCACCTGCAATCGTGTAAAGTCCCATCATCGAACACGGTTCAAATGGTAACGCCAGTTGATTACTTAGTAATGGAAGAGATTACCGACACGGTTGGTTACTCTGCAAGACAGTAGCCCAAGCCCCGGACCGCGATCAGATATCGAGGGTGATGAAGAGCGGGCTCGATCTTCTTTCGAATCCGCTTAATGGCCGCGTCGACAGCGCTGTAGTCTTCACTTGCAGCCGCTCCCCAGACGTTTTCGAACAGCTCCCGGCGGCCGAAAACCGTGCCTGGATTCTGCGCCAGTAAGGTTAGCAGCTTCACTTCCTTCGTTGAAAGCCCCCGATAAGGGGCATTGCCAACCCGGATCAGCCGCTGCCTGGTGTCAATCAACAATTCTCCGGCAACCAGGATCGACCTTCCGTCTCCATGGACGCGATGACCATTCGAGCTCCGGTCAGGATGGGAACAAAGCTGCCGTCCGAGGTCGAGTTTACCGCGAACGTAGGCGCTCAACAGGTTCAGATCGACCGGTTTTCGAAGATAGGCATCGGCGCCGGTCCGAATTGCCATCAATTCGTAGAACGGCTTGGCAAAGTGGGTTGCGACGATCACTGGCACGTATCGCTGCCGAGAACGGACGATCTCCAGAATCTCCAAAGCCGGCAAGTTGGCCGAATCACGGACCAACTCGACGTCCGGATCGATCTCGGTACCCAGGCCCAGCTCAAGCAGCATCAATTCAATGTCATGTCGCTCAAAGGCGCGAACGGCATCATCTTTCGTATGAGCCTGGAGTACGGCCATCTTCAGCAGGCGAAGATGAGGTACCAGCCGATCGAGATGGGCTGCGTCATCATCGACCACCAGGATCGCCGGAGCCGTCATTGCTCATTCCCTGCCCTTTTCAGGCCATTGTGTTGGATTTCGTAGTGCAGCACCATCCGGCGGAGGCATTCGGCCAGCGGCGCTGCAAGCGCCTGCGCGTCCAGATCGGCCGGTAAAAGGAGGCCCAGGCTCCACCCGCAGTTGCAGCTGATCCGGCCCGTGTTTCGCGACGAATACGAAATCGAGAATGCCTCCGTATCGAAAAAGGCATTCGCCGAAATCACGCTGCGCTCAAATTGTTCGGCCGTAGTCTCGGGAACTGGCGTCCGGTACTCGAACAGATACCAGAGCAGCGCATCGAGATGGCGTTCCGCGCGGAGCTCGACGGATTCACTCATGGATGCCTCTCGCTTGGCTCCTGTTAGGAAATACGCTTTACCCGTAGTATTACTCGGTTTAATGCGGTTAACTTTCTAGACAGACTAGGTTTGTGCCTAGTTTGAGAGAACAATTTGGCGATCACATCAGACTGCTCAGAATGGAGAAGGGCCTGACACAGCAAGAATTTGCCGAAATGCTCCAAATATCGGTCGATTTTCTTAGCCTAATCGAGCGTGGCATTAACGCTCCATCCTTTGAAACTCTCGAAGTTTTCGCCGATGTCCTCGGCATTTCCTATGCAGATCTCTTTCACTTCAGAAAACATTAACACGTAATATCATTCCGTTCAATATAAGGAAAATTCCCAACATGCTGGTCATATGGCTGACCTGCATACCAGATTTCGCGTGCGATTGAAGCTACTGCGGGTCGGCAAAAATCTTCGCCAAGAAGATCTAGCTCGTCTATGCAATTGTTCGGTGAATACCATTCAAAAAATTGAGGGAGGCAAGGTACTCGTTAATCTCGACCACATCGAGCGATTTGCCGCAGCCATGAAAATTCCAGAACGTGACTTCTTTGATTTTGGCGACGTCAGTCCAAATCTCATCGCCGAGGGCGTGAAAGTGCGAGCACGAATAAGAAAGCGCCATACCAGATAATTCAAATGATCGCTGGCACAAAGATCTCTGTTGTGCGGCATATACTGGTGAGGGCGCTGCAAAGGCGCAACGCGAACGAAAAGCCCGGACGGTGGCTCGCTGCAGCAACGAGTGCATTGAACAAATGCAACGCCGCGCATATGACTGCTTTCCGGGCCCGTTTTGTGCGCGGCAGAAGTGCATTGGATAGGTAAGAGATCGCCCGGTACTCATGATCCTGCTCTACCCCTAGACCCAAGCCACCCTAGTGCTCTATCCCTTCATCCATCAAGCATTCCAGCCGTTATACGGCTAACCGAATTGCTGAATGTTGCCGCAGCGCCAGCAGACAAGGGTAACGCGATATTGGCAGACCTCGCTCATCTGCATTGGCCGATACTCGCCTTCGACGCACAATAAGCGTAAGCGTACGTCCAGCCCCAGTTGACAGCGGTAGAGTGTGCCATGAAGTGTCCACTTGTTTTTTTCGTGGGCACTTGATGAGTGTGTTTTAAGCAGCCTGAGATGAGTGGGTCTGAAGTGAGGCAGCCATGTTCCAGGGCAGTAGATCGTGTATGTGGCTGATGGGATGATCGGCGATCTGGGCCAGCACGGTGCGCAGATAGAGTTCCGGATCGAGTTCGTTGAGCTTGGCTGAGCCGATCAAGGTATACATGGCGGCGGCGCGTTCGCCGCCGGAGTCCGATCCCGCAAACAGGAAGTTCTTGCGTCCAAGAGCGACAGATCTGAGCGCCCGCTCCGCGGCGCTGTTGTCGATCTCGAGCAGGCCGTCATCGGTGTAGCGCGTGAGGGCCCTCCAGCGTGAGAGCGCATATCGAATCGCAGCTGCAGTCTCGCTTTTCGATGAGAGCGAGCGAAGTGCCTTCTCCATCCATCTACGCAACTCATCGAGCAGCGGCCTCGCTCGTGTCTGCCGAACACTCAGCCTGAGATCAACAGGCTTGCCGCGGATCTCGTCTTCGATCGCATAGAGAGCACCGATCCTGGCCAGCGCTTCGGTGGTAGTCGGCGAAGCATGCGCCAGATGAATGTCGTGGAACTTACGCCGGGCGTGTGCCCAGCAGGCTGCCTCATATATATGGTTGCCGTAGAGATGATGAAAGCCCGCATAGGCATCGGCCTGCAGAGCTCCTGTGAAGTTCTTCAGATGCTGCCGCGGATGTTCTCCTCTGCGGTCTTCCGAATAGGCGAACCAGACAGCGGGAGCAGCCGGTTCGCCCGCCGGCCGATCGTCGCGCACATAGGTCCAGAGCCGTCCGGTCTTAGTCTTGCCGTTGCCGGGTGCGAGCACCGGCATCGGTGTATCGTCGGCATGGAGCTTGCGGCCGGCGAAGACATGCTTGCCGATGGCCTCAACCAGCGGACCGAGCAGATCACTGGCTGCACCAACCCAGCCGGCCATGGTCGAACGCGAGATCTCGACTCCCTGACGGACATAGATCTCAGACTGCCGGAACAATGGCAAATGGTCGGCGTACTTCGAGACGATCACATGGGCCAGAAGACTCGGTCCAGCCAGGCCGCGCTCGATTGGTCGTGAGGGAGCTGGCGCTTCAACCACTCGATCGCAGGCTGTGCAGGTGAACTTCGGCCGTACATGGCGGATGACCTTGAAGCTCTCCGGAACATACTCAAGCTGTTCAGAGATGTCGTCCCCGAAGTGGCGCAGACCAGCACCGCAATCCGGGCAGCAATCGCTGTTGGGCTTGTGCATGACCTCTTCGCGCTTGAGGTGTTCAGGCAGCGGCTTCCGTTCGGAACGAGGCTTCGGCTCCTTAGGAGGCGCGACCCGCTCGGCAATCGCTTCGGCTTCCGCCTGTGTGGTCTCATCCTCTTCGAGTTCGAACTCCAACTGCTCGAGCTTGAGAACCAGCTTCTCGCTCTTCCTGCCGAAGATCATGTGGCGGAACTTCTCGACCATCAACTTCAGATGTTCGATACGCGCTCTGCGCGAATCGAGCTCTTCGGCCTGCTCCGACACCATCTGACGCTGCGCGTCGAGTTCTGCCTCGAGCCGCCGGATCTCTTCGTCGTAGGTCGCAGCCAGCGATGCCTGCTGTTGAATCAGATCGAGCAGCGCCTCGCGATCGAGCGAATCGAGATCCGGAAGAGGTGCGCGATCCATGGACGCAGTATGCCATTACTTCAATACAATGCAACCGTGGAAAACCCGCATCAATACAAGGGAATCATGATGATCATCAGACCGCAACTTCCGGCGTCCACGTTCGCTCGACTCGGCGCCAGTCGATCCCTTCCAGAAGCATCGAAAGCTGTGCGCGACTCAACCGGAGCGTTCCACTCTCCGCCTTCGGCCAGATGAATCGGCCGCGCTCAAGGCGCTTGGCGAAGAGGCATAGACCATCCCCATCCCACCAAAGAAGTTTTACAATGTCGCCTCTTCGCCCGCGGAATACAAACACGTGTCCGGAGAACGGCTGCTCATGCAGAACGTTTTGCACCTGCGCACTCAGTCCGTCAAACCCGCGGCGCAGATCCGTCACTCCTGCAGCAATCCAGATCTTGGTCCCGACAGGAAGCTGGATCACTGGCCAAGGCTCTCCAGAATCGAACGCAGCAGCGATGGATCAGCTCCGCTCTCTACACTGATCAACGCTCGCCCAGGAAACTCGATATGAATCGAACCACCGCCAGACTGAGGAGCCGCTTCTGGGTCTCGCTTCTCGTCTTCCGGGTTCGATACCGTTACCGGAATCAGCGCCACGCTCGGCTCACTCAACTCGCCACGTTCAAATGCACGTCGCCAACTGAACACCTGGTTAGCATTTACACCATGAGCTCGCGCCACCTCGGCCACGCTGACGCCCGGCTGCAACGATAACTTTACAATCTTCAGCTTCTCTGAAATCGGGTGCCAGCGACGAACACGACGACCGGAACTCACTTCTACTGCTTCAGTCATGTGCCGATCTTTACGCTCAACAACCCCCACCGCTAGAAGGGGAACGCCGTACGCTTACCAATAAGCATGCCTGACTGACTTTTAGGTCGAGAACATGCGCATCCAGAACAACTCTGCGGACGGCCTCATCGACCGTCGCGAGGTCGCTTCTGAGACCTGGGAAGGCGCTCATCGGAAACCTCGGGGACTGCCTGCTCAATATTTATGAATTCCATTAGGCTTCACTTAGCATCGATGGGCTTCAGTTGCACTTTGATTCGATCGGCAGTCATTAACGTGTGATGAGGAGCAGGCGTAGCGTTCGGGTACTCGAGCAAGGTTCCGGTCGGGAGCTGAAGGTCCACAAAGTTCCCGCCTAATGTCTTGAAATGCAGCGCCCCCGACACGGCACAGCTAACATTGTCTGCAGCCGTCGGGGAAGGCGTGGTAGCAGTGGAGATGAACTGCTGCAGAGTAGCCTTGAGAGTACCGGTCGAATCGATGCTCAAGCTGGCCGGCAAGAAGCTGATGGTGCCAGCAAATGAATTGCAATTGCTGAGGGAGATGGAACCAGTGGGTGTAATGCTGGCATGAACATCGATCGGATCTTGCGGATCATTTTGCACAATCGCGTTGATCTGCCAAGTCAACACATAGCCGCCCGCGCACGGCGATGAAGAAAATGCGTAGGGAGCCACCGTAGCAATCGAAAGCTGCGGAAGGTTAGTCGTCTGAAAGGACAGAGCTGCAGTACTCACATTGAGGGCCTTGTCAGCAAACGAATTGCGCAACTGGTAGTGCACTGTCGCATTCACCGGCGCGCCAGGGGAAAAGAGTGAATCGGCAGGTAAATAGGAGACATTAAGCGTGCAACTCGGTACCGGCTGAGAGTTGCTGGCCGGATTGAATGTCTCGCTATCAATCGTCAGAGTTCCGGCAGCAGAGCCCGCTTCCGCCACAGTCTGCCAGAGCGAATGATTGCAGAGCGACTGGCTAGCTCCAATGATGGTCTCGCTCTGCTTGTTCACTGAGCCTCTGCGCAGAATGTTTGAAAAACTCTTGTTGTCAAGCTGGGCATGCAAATTGTCGTTGGCCCATTGAATAACGTGATCAACCGAATCGAGTTGATCGAACTGTTGGATAGGCCTGTCCGAGGCGTCTTCCAAGCTGGCGATCGCGAAGTTTTCAATCTCGGTTGCCGCAAACGACTTGTAGGTGTCTGATGCTGTGGCTGAGACCGAGGCAATGGCGAGATAGTTCGCCGATGCGGACACGTTCACGCTCCCGTCGAACGTGCGGGAATCTTTATTGATCCAGTAGAGTGAAAGCCCCTGAAACCAGCTCAAAGCGTAGAATTTTTCAGCAGGTACAGTGGATACCGATGCATAGTGCTGCCGATACCAATCCCAAAGCATGAGGTGTGCGAATTCAGGTCCGCCGGGAGGAACAACGTTGCCGGTGTCGTTTAGACCGTAGTAAAGCTGAAAGAAGGGACTATTAAAGACTCCTTCAACTACGCCGAGTTCACCTTGCTCTGTATTTTGATAATCAGACTTGACCACAGCGCTAAGCTTGGCGATTGGGAAGGAAATGCCCGCGTCAGCGTCCAACGCAGCGGCGAGAATAGAACTGCAATTGGCACTATACATAGCGCGGTTTCTCCCAGCAGGGAGCATCGATACTGGATCCTGAACCAGATTTAGGGAGAGCTGATATCTGGGATCGATGTTATTTGGAAGTCCTTTCCCATCGGTGCTCACAATCGAAAAGGCGTTTGCGGCTGTGTAGCCCATAGGGGTTGTCACCCAATTCCAAAGGTTAAGGTCGGGAAGCGTTTGAATGGATATAGGAATCGAACTTAGCGTCGTGTCTCCTTTTTTCATAGGCGTGTTCTTGCTGCAAGCCAGAAAATACGGCGCAAAGTGTGATTCAAGAAACCATCCAATTCTCCAAGAACCGTCATCGAGCACCGCGGGAGCAAATGCCGCCATTGGCGTTTGTGAATGGAGTCGATCGCAAGGGAGCACACTGACGAGCAAGGCAACAGCCGCGAACCGCATCATGCGCCGCATATTGGGCCCTCCAGATTGTTTCAGGAAGAAAGCACATCATAAGTACCACAAAAAGGATTCCGGCTCAAGATCCATTTCGTGTTCCAGTCCGTCCACCTGGCTCCCAGCTCTCGCGAGAGACCTGGGAAAGTACAGCCTCCGTCCTCTTAGGCTGGTTCGGTCCCTCTCTCCCAGGGCTCTCTCCACCCCGACGACCTCACCGCGTCGATGGGGCTCCGTCTGGGCGCCCCAAGTCTCTACACAACCCAACGACTCGAACCGGTCGTCAGGGTCCCCGGCGTGGAGCTTTGGAGCGCCCATCTTGTGTTAAAGATTTTCGACTACCCGCCTCATATCCGCACTCAAGTCATTCTTCAGGCGCGCTGCCCAGAAATGAGCCCGTTCACAAGTGGATTACTAAACGTCGAAGGTAATATCTTAATACTGACTTATAACGCCTAGTTATTTATATTTTTCCTCTCACCGTATAGAGGCAAATAACTTACATCCCCGAAGTTTTGTCGCGCATAGCCAAAGGATTTCGATTGCAGTTTACGCCGCACGCATCCGTGATCTGTGAGATCGTCTACGGCTGGGTGTCTGTCACTACTGCAGTTCATCGCACCAAGCGAGTGTGCGCATCGGACAATACAGGCCAAAAACAGGTCATACATAATTTCATGTAGAGGCTAGGACTCCTACGATTTTTTACAAAGAGTCAAAGGATTCTCCTCGACTTTTACGCCTCCGTGGCGTACTGTGATTTGTACCCCGATCTGTCCGCTTGTTTCGTCCGCAGGCCGCCTGACCCTCCCCGCGGCCTGCTCGTATTTGTGTGCCCGGCGATTCTCTCGTAGCCGCCTCAGCATGGTCCCCAAGAGGCGGCAATGCCCTTCCCTCATAACATTGGGCGCGGCTGAAACGCCGAAGAGCCTCTGTCCGTAAATCGTATGCAACGGCTTTTGTGTCTCGAGCACGATTGTCTGAACGTCTGCCCTCTTGACCTCACCCACAAAAGGAAACGAAGGAATTTGCGCATGGTTTGCGTAATAGTTGAATACGGGAATACTCTGCCGAGTACGACGGCACATCCGCACCACGAACTGTTCGCATCTGGAGAGTGACTCGTGGTGGCGCAACAGTTAAAGGGAGAGCCGCGTCATCGCCTCCGGTCTGGAGGTCTTCCTTTGCACGCCTACGACGAACTGATCCGGTATTCGAGTGAGTATCTGGACGCCACGAACGGTTCTCGTGCCGCGACCGATCCGGCACATCGTGCGGCGGAAATTGCATATCTGGTGCTCCGCATCTCGAAAGGCGATGTGCGCCTCCGGCTGGGAACATTGGCCAGGAAACTTGGAATCGCGTCTCGCGCTCTCGGGGCCCACTTCCGCGAGCTCTATGGCACGACCTTAAAGGACTCACAGATTCATCTTCGTATTAAGTGGGCACGCCATCTGATGCACATCCACCCTGAACGCAAAATAACGAGCATCGCGGCCGAGAGCGGATACTCCGATGTCGCTGACTTCAATCACGTGTTTCGGAAGTACACGGGAATGTCTCCGAGGCAGTACCGGGATGACTGCCGGAAAGCTCAGGAATCAAACGGCCCTGATGATTCGTTCTGACTATTCTTCGGTGGTCTTAGATTTCGCACATTTTGACAACTGCTTTCATTCGCAATTCGAACAACACAGGTGCACACTCCTTCTATTGCGCTTCTCACGTGAAAGGACGTAAGGAAGAGAAGTGGCCCCCTGAGGTCGGGATGTCTACTCTACGTGTTGAACTCCCCTCGACAGCAGAGTTCAAATCTGATGCCTTCACGCCGAGCCCCAAACTATTGCTCTGCGGCCCCAACGGCAAGGACCTCCAAAAGCTCGGCTTGCTCAAGCGAGCGAAAGTCTGCGTGGTCGACGTCCAAACCGCCGAAGAGCTCTCGAGCGCAGTCTCCCACACGACGCCAGATTTGATCGTGCTCAGTCTCGAAACCCTGCAAAAACTGTTTTCAAAGACCACGTTGCCCGTGAATTCAACTGATGATCTTGAGCGCGCTCTTTGGGGCTTGCGTGACCGGCAGGCTGAGATCGTCCGGATGATCGCAAAAGGGCTTCGCAATCGCGAGATCGCAAACTCGCTGGGGCTCAGTTCAAGAACGGTAAAGGCTATCTTGAGCTCCCTCTATCTCCGCTATGACGTGACCAATCGCACAGAACTTCTAGGCTTGCTCATGGAGCAGGGGCACTTGGCAGCCGCTCCGCTCCATCCCAAACTCATCGCGGAGCGAAAAGTCCAACCGAATCCCCAAGCCCACAATGGTGATTAAAGATCGGAACGACCCATCCGCCTGACACTCGTCACATCGAAATTATGCGAAGGCGCAAAACGTTTACGGATTCCCTTCGATCAGTCTAAGATATTCTTCAGAGAATTCTCAAAAGGGGAGTGACTGCGTGTCTCCGCGTGGCCATTCTTTTCGGGGTGGCAATTGTCTCACTCGAGCGATCAAGACTTCTCTGCTGCCGAGCTCGTCGAACTGTGTTCCAAGCATGATTCTCATGCCTGGGACGCGTTCTTGCGCCGTTTCCGGCGCCCGATGGCTCTGACGATCGTTCGAGTCTTACGCCGTGCTGGTCCCTTCCCTCCAACCATTCTCGACGATCTGCTGCAAGATACATACGTCCATCTGTGCTCACATGATTTCGCACTTCTGCGTACGCTCGCATCAAGGCATTCGGATTCTTTCGAACCGATGCTTCGCCTGGTCGCGGCCAACGTAGCACATGACTATCTTCGTGCTCGGATGTCGCAAAAGCGGGGTGGCGAGTATCGACAGGTCTCTGACTTGGATCTCTCCCTACTGGAAAGAGCTGAAGCCGAGGGTTCGGCGACGAAGATTGAGCGGAGGGTTCAGCTGGATGAGATCGATCGCCTCCTTGAACGTCCAGGCAAGTCGTTATCCACTTCGCGGGACCGGCAGATCTTCTGGCTGCATTTTCAATTGGGGATGACCACTCAGGCTATCGCCCAAATCCCATCGGTCGGCCTCACACCAAAAGGAGTCGAGAGTTCCATCTTTCGCATGCTCCGACATATCCGAAGGAGCTTTGGGATCGAGTAGGCTTGACTCCTTCTCTGCCGGGCCGACCAACCAAATCTAGTAACGACGAAGGTATTCCACCCGCAAGAGGAACAGCCTTCAAGCGCGTCGCATCTCTCTCTGCTCGGGATCGTCAGCTCCCTCCGCCTCATCATCGGTGTCGCCTTCAGTCGCCGCTGCAAACGCAGCCCTTTCGCGTTGATCTCGCCGAACATCCAACAGCTGCTCTCCGATCGTGTGTTTGGGCGAGAAGCAATATTGCACGTAAGCCTCGAAGAGAATCTGGTTCCGGACACCGCGTTTCAAAATATCGTCACGATGGTGCCTATAGAAATCCATCAGCGCTTCGGGCGTGATGCTGTACAAACTCCGCTTCCCGTGACTGACAACCGTCGCCTGGAGCCACCTTTGCTCAATCCAGAAGACAACCTCTGTCCGACGAACGTGGAGCACGCTAGCCAGGCTTTCAACGGAGAACAGATCGCAGCGAAGCTCCTTCAGGCCGAGATGATTTCTCCGTAGCATGTTGCGGATCGCTTTGGGAGTCCTATTGATTTTTTTCGCAACCTCCTCGATCGATCTCTTCACTAGCTCCTCGCGAACGAGATTCACCTCCGATTCTGTCCAGCGCCGGTGATCGTTGCGCTCCTTGAGACCGTGCTGAATGATCAGCCGCCAACAAGCTTCCTTCGGACGACCTGTGTGGCGCTGGATACGAACCACGAGTTGTTCGAGCTTGTTGCCTGAAAGTACCCTTGCCTGAGCGGCCATCCTTAAAGCGTCGGAAGTCCATTCAGGCCCCGGTCCGGACGATCTGCCAGGAGTTGCCATAGCGCCTCAATGATTCTGGTTCTTAGCACACTCACAGTTGCGAACCCTTACTAAGATTGCGGAACTTTCCGGATAAGATTCATGCTTCGGGGAGAAGGAAAGTCCAGCGGACTTACGCCTCTTCCATACTGGAGAGATTATCCCCGCACTCAGAGTGATTCACGCACCCTACGTGGTCCAAGTAGGCTTCTGCGAGAAATCCTCCTAACGAGTAAAGGCAGTTACAGCGGCCTTTTGGGGCACAGTTTTCACGAAATTCCTTCCATCGTCGAATTAGAAACTCGCCTATACTATCCGTGAAACGGCGTAAATTCCTCACGAGCAGATCACTCGCGAATGCCGCCATCCGGTCCCAGTTGGGAAGAGCTGACGTGGAATTGGGCCTACACGACCGGGCACCAAGCCTCCGATCAGAAATTGCAGACCGCTGCAAAAGCAGCTTGGTCGTACTGCACTCTTTGCGCGTGGACCTACCTCAACGACCGCGACTCCGCACGCGAACTTATGGATCACGCCCTTGGCAACGCATGCCAGTACCTCATACGCCACCCCGATTCAACCCACGAGAAGCTACTTGCTCGCATCAGGAGTATCCTCCGGCGCAGGGCGAAACAGATGTCGGCAAAGCGCGGTCGTGAGCGATCATCCGGATCGATGGCTGATATGGAGCAGCTTCTGGTGCAGCAACTCCGGATGGAGGATATGGTCTACGCCCGTGAACTGCTCTCTCGGCTATCGCCATTTGCCCAAGGCGTTGTGAGTCTCCGTTGGCACGGCTATACTTGGCGAGCAATAGCGAATGAATTTGATATGGATCACACCGCAGTTCGGCGCGCCTACTTGCGGGAGCTGGATTCGTTATTGCAAAATCTCTCCCGAGCTGGAGCATCCCCTGAATGAGTTGGCGACGGTCGTCTCGCACCGAAGACCGCTTTGAAGCGTGGCTTCTCGAAAGCCATCAAAGGCGAGTCCTCGCCGGCGAGACTGCACCTGTCGGCTCTTGTCCAGAGGAATCATTCCTCTATGAGCTGGCGCACAAGTCGAAACACGTGCGGCTTTCTGATCCGCGTGTTGATCATGCGGCCAACTGTCCTCTATGCATGGGGCGACTTCTCGAAATCCGCAAATCAATCCAATCTCGACGTCGAAGGCTTGCTCGAGCTTTCGCTCTCGCTTCTTCAATCGCACTCGCTTTTGTTCTCATTGGAATTGCGCGATTTAGCATGCACAAAGGGCTGCCGACAAAAGAGATGGCCCTTCGCGCTCAAACAATCGATCTGTCGGATTCAGGCACTCTTCGCGGTGAACAACCTAACCCTATCCAAGCAGTATTGTTACCGGCAGCGATGGTGCGGTTGACAATTGTACTGCCGCGCTTCAGTGCCCCCGGCCAATATCTCGTCGCGGTCACAAAGGATCAGATTGGAAGCGGCGTTCAGGCAGAAGGGACAGCTGGATCAGTCCAGAATGGATCGAGCACAGCGGTAACGGTCGATCTTGATCTACGGCGATCTAAGACGGGAAGATACTTTCTTTCGACGACGCACGAAAAAGATCAGGCATCCTACTACTATCCCCTCCAGATTCGCTAGCGGGCATTTCGGCGCATCAACTAGCCTGATGCATGCAAAAGCTCGACCGCCCCTTCCAACTGAGCATCCTTGCCCGCATCAGCATCGGCAAACGACCACGGAAGCGAAACATCGGGGGTGATGCCCATTCCCTCGATGCGAGCGCCTTGCGCGCTCACGTACGCCGCGATTGGAATCACGAGTTGATATCCATAACCGAGCCTAGATGCCCTGCGAGTCACAAGACGGCCCGGCGTCTTCATGCCGGCGATCGTTGCGAGGCGATTTTCTTGCGCGAATTGAGCCACCATCTCTGCAGCTCCCGCCGTGTGTTCATCTACCAGGAGGACGGTACGCCCATGCCACGGGCGATGTCCAAGTGCCTCAGTGTAGAGAAAAATTGAGGTCTTGCCGAGATATTTTAGGACAAGCATCGGCAGCACAAGTTTTGATCGAGGAATCCTGTCAAATATTGGAAGGCGATCCGGCGGCAATTCCTTTCGGGCCATCGCACGGCTCTTGCTGTATCCGACCGGTCGCCGATCTGCGGTGAGATAGCTCATCAGGGCTAGCGCTCCGATGCCACCTCCAGGATTGCCGCGCATATCGACAATGAGGCGGTCGGCATTTTTGAAGCGTCCAGAAAAGATTGCGTCCAGCTCATTCGCAAAATCGATGCCGATGGCTCCTGGGAATAGACTCACGCGAAGATAGGCAATGTTGCCCGTTCGGCTTCCCGTCGTCAATGCGACAGGCTCGGAGTAGGGATTGTCCTTATACTTCGGAGTTCCGGTTTTAAAGATCAGGTCAACTTCTTCCTGCCGGCTCCCGCGCAAGATCCGAATCGGGATATGCTGCTGCATCTCAAAGTGTGGAGAAAGGCCGTCGGAAAGAGAGGGGATCACGGGTTCTCCCCCGATAGAGAGAAGGACATCGCCGGCTTTGATACCGGCCCGATCGGCCACGCCACCTGGAAGAACGTCTTTGAAAGCCCAGTATGGCTGATCTTCGATTGTCCGGACTGCAAAACTTGCGTTAATCGCACTCGGCGGAGCGATCAATGTGCGGTCGGAGAGAAGCGCAAGGGGGCTCGGCGACACTTCTGCGAGCATCATCGCGACAGCCTTCTCGAAGACCTCTGGAACGATTGCATCCAGGATCAACTTGCGATGCCTTTCCACTATTTCATTCCAAGAGGTTTCATCAAAATAAGGGTCGAAATACTTTTCCGCGACAAGCTTCTGAATCTTGTTTAGCATCGATTCGCGCTGTGTTCGGTTAAGGATCATGACAACTCCCGGGGGTGGTCAGATGGTTCCAGAAGGATCGCCGACGATCTGGACACCTGCCCAAAAGTAGGGTGGAAGCCCGCTATTGAGTAGATCGAGTTGCGCTTCACGCAGCGCATCAATCTTTCGCTCGTGGAGCGCGAGTCTGGAATAAAAGTCAACCATCAGGTGTTCGGTCGTCTGATCTTCGAGCTCCCAAAAGGTTGAAACAACGGAATCGGCTCCGGCCTCGATGAATGCATTCACGATATTTGCAACATCGACCTCTCCCACCGGGCCAACGCCTGTATCGCAGGCAGAAAGTGTAACCAATTTAGCGTTCAGATGCAGGGAGCGAATCTCGCGCGCCTGAAGGAGCCCGTCATCGGGCCCTGCGTGCTCGGCTGCAAACACCAGAGCCGATCGATCTGGATACTCCAAATCTGCATAGCCGTGCAAGGCCAGATGAATCACCTCCGTACTACGGACTACCAAGGCCTTAAACCTGGTTTCTGTGGCATCCGATCCCAGCAGAATCACATTGGGGCTGGGAAGATCATCGGCAATTGCCTCCACCTCGGCCTTGCTCGCCGGCAGCGGAATAAACTGGCTTCGTTCCGGACCGCCGATCAGTCGAAGAATCGGATTGGGCGACTTTATAGTCTGGGTCCAGGCAGCGACGCCCAAATAAGGCAATTGAATGGTTCCCTTCTGCTTAGAACGCGCCTGAAGGAGTACAAAACAAGTTGCCGAGGGTTCGATGTCAATCGAATGAGTAGTCAATACATAGGACTGTTGTTCCATGAGTGCAGAAAACGGAAGCAAGTGCAATTGACCATCGGGAACGATGATCAGATCTCTCTTGGCTGCATATTCCTGGATTGGCAATAGAAGTTCGGTAAAGAGGATGCGAGCCAGAGCCGGATCAGCGGCGCGCGAGCAAATCTCATCGCGGTACTTGACGGCATCTGCCTCGAGGGCCGTCTTATCCCTCAAGCGGTAAGATCGCACCCCCTCTTTCGTGATCGCAAGAGCGTAAGAGTTAGGCTGGGCGAGCACATACTCAATCACTAGCTGAGCAGGCGATAGAGTCTGCTGAAGCTGACGTACATTCACCGGATGGCTGACGGCGTCATCGATCAATTTGCTCGGGCTAATCTCGAGCTCTGCCCTGTAGATCTCGTCCATCAGGCTGCTTCGCCATTTCGGATCATCCGAATTTATGAGAGCGATGTTCAGTTGCGCCAACCGCAGCTCCTCTGGAGTAGGCGCATGGACAGGCTGCGATTCATGATGTTTGATGGCCTCTGCCTCCAGTCGCCCCCGCCCTCGTTCAACAACCTGCAATGCCTCGTCATAGCGACGATGGAGGCACAATGAGGCAAAGTAGCCGGAATAGATATCGCTCATCTCGCTGAACAACTGCCTTTGGACGTTGACGGTCGGCGCTCGTCGGATCAGCGCGTCAACCAAGGTGATTCCTTTGCTGTAGTACTCCTCAGCTTCATTTTCCCGACCCATCTTTTCGAGGATCTGCGCCTTCAATAAAAGATTCCTTGGAACCAAGTAGAGCTCATCAGGAATGTGGGTGTTGGCTCCGATTGCAGTGTTGACCGCGTCAAGAGCCTCTCGCAAACGTCCGGCATCAAGATAGGTTTGCGCCAACATGCCGGCCGCATCCGTGATGCCCCGAAAGTTGCGCATCTGTTGGGCCAGTCCTAGAGCTGTTGCGTAATCCGCGATCGCGTCGATTACGGCGCCCCGGCTTGCATTGATAAATCCTCGCGACACATACAGCTGAGTCTTTCGCCCATTGTAGAGAGTGCCCTGGAGACGTCGTAGTGCATCATTCGCCAGGCTCATGGCGTCGCTGTAACGGTGCAGCCCAGCAAATGCATCAATTTTTGTATTGATGGCGATTGAAGGATACGCGACCTCCGGGTGCGCATTCGCAATCTTGATTGCCTCGTCGAGGGGTGTCATCGCCTCGCTGTAGCGGCCGATGGCGACCAAGCCTGCCCCAAAGGCAGAGGCATAGCGGATTGAGGCTGCAGGATCTCTCTCGATCTTTGACAGTTCCCAGGCAGCGATGACCTGCTTCTTGGCGGTCGATGTGTCCCCAAGCAGAAACGCTGCAATCCCCTGCTCGCCCATGGCACGAGTTGCCAATCGGTAATGATGGAGCGCCTTGGCGAGATTCTCGACCTCTTCCCAGGTTGCCCGTGCTTGGCCGGCATCTTGATTGGTCTCAAGAATCCCTCGCACCACTAGGATGCGGAGCCGTGTTTCCGGATCAAATGTTCCCGGCAGAGCCAAATCCGCCGTCAGATTCCAAATTGTGTTCGGAATATCGATCGATTCATCCGATGGAATCTGACTTACGCTGGCATAGAGGGATTTTGCTCTATCACCGCGCGCGGCGAAGATGGCTTCTGCTTTGCGATAAAGCGGCGTTGCCTCCTCCCAGCGATTGTTCCAGGAGAGCGTATCCGCATACTCAAGCAAGCTTTCAGCTGATTGCCGGCCTGCTGTCCTCCGAGGATACAGAGCGATGCTGCACGCGCAGATCAATGCCCCGAGCGCGATTAGAAGGATTACAGAGATGCGTCTGCCAATGCGGAACACGCGCATATGGATCGCCTCGTGCAATCAAGATTTTCTCGGTTCGGATCGTGGACTCTAAAGGAAGGGGAAGCCCTCCACATTCATGTAATCGGAATCGGCCGCCAAAATCCTTCTAAAAACTTCGGATTTTTTCGCCCAGCGATTAACGTTCCGCACTCCTCCACTTGAGCGGGGATTTACGTTTGCGATCCGTAAGCTGGCCTCTTGCACGTAACTAGAGGCTGTTTGGTGCGGAGATAATAGTCGAGTTTCTAAAGCTTTCTTCGTGTTTAACCACCCGGAAAGCCGGCAATGCGACTTCACCGTCCGCTGCAAGAAGTGCATGGAGAATATCCCGGCGCCGGTGGGCACCATGCCGGATTCCTGGATTGTGGCTCGATGTCCGCTCTGCGCAGAGATCAGACACTATCTCCCTTCCGAAATCTTTCGCGGCAAATTGTCCTACAAACTTGTCTCCCGAAAGCCGCGCCTGGCGGTGCCGTGATGGGAGAAATGAAACGAGCTATTGCGCGCGAGCAGGCCGCCTGGTCTCAGAACATCCAGGATGAGAAGCGAATGAAATCGACACTCGTCATCGCCGCGGCGATCATTGCCGCGGTTCGATTAGCCCGCGACCCGGACATCAGCCGACCATCTCCAAGGCTCACTGCTGTGGTCAATGAGAGCGTTAGCCTGGCGAGGATGATCCTGGATCGGGTGGCGAGGTAGCGCCCGCGTGCAAGATCGTTTCCGCCGAATACGGGGTGAATCGAGCGTGGCATGCTCTCATCTAACGAATATCTTGCTGAGCACTCTATGATCCTCGCTACTGGAAAACTGAAACGAGAAATTTCGACTTGGCCGGGAATTTCTGTGCATCCTCACCAGTTCGTGGCGGGAATATCGCTTCGGTAAAGCGGAAGTCGGTCATGTTCATTTCTGGGGCGAATTGAACATTACGTTTCCACGGCCCGTTCATGACTACCTCCTTGACCATAGTCTCGCTGTCCAGCACCGCTGGGTTCCCGGCTCAGGTTGGACGACCTTCCGCATAAAGATATCGAGCACCCGATCTGGCTTATGCGATTGTCGTATATCCGGTACGCGCTCATTTCGAGGCTGATCCCCGGCAATTTCTTGAGGCGGAAGCAGAGCGCCATCATCTCGACCCCGATTTGTTAACCCTCCTGTCGCGGCTCATTCCAGGAACAGCGGGTCTGAAGAAAGTCGTAAGTATCCCCGCTTAAAGGCGAACCGTACTTCGCTGTACCTGAGTTCAGACACGCAGTCACACACGGCTGGTCCCTTTTCTCTGTCGCGCGACCAGCGTTTCCGTTGTGTTTGTTTGGAGTAGAAGATATATCACGAATAAACTCAAAGACTTGCGGTTGAGGTTCAAATTCGATAGCTGTCGTCCAAAAATATGGAAATCTGGTAGTGTCCTAATTTGGTTTAGGACGCTGCTCTTTGGTGGGGTGCGCCTTGCGCGACAGATTCCACCAGCGTTTGGGGGCTGGCTTCTCTATGCGAGTCTCATTCTCTCTGGTCTGGCTCTCCCATTCTCCAAACACGTCCTGTTGCAGGTGCGGCATCCAAACATTAATACCGTAAGGACGCCAGATGTAGTGTATTTTTCGCTTCCACCAATCCTCAAAGGCGTCTTTAAAGACTATGGTTCCATGAATGTGGATGATTGCTGCGTTGTCGCCTTCAATGTCCTCCTTGCTGTATCTCCAAAGGGGGTTGTTTGCCCACCAAATCGTTTCTTCAGAGGACTCGTCCTTCTTCAGAGATGCATGGTCTATTTTGAGCCAGTTGTATCCCAACTCAACTCCATCCAAATTTTCGGAATCAAGCAGGTGCAGACCGGCGATTGCCATGCCCATAATGGCACTAGATTCTCCGACGTTGGTTATTCTCATCTGTACCTGTGGAACGGCCCCGATTTGAGGGTTGATCGGCTCAATCTTCAGCAGGAGTTTAGCTCTTTCCTTCGTCTTGCTTATTTCCAGTCCCCTATTAGCGGCTTCAGCAGCATCGCGAGTCTCAATGGACCGCCAGCCGATAATGATCAGCGTCAGCAGAAGCGCCCATGCCGTAACGCCATCCGGCCATGCGAAAGTGTCGATCCATCTTGGGTATTGATGGGGTTCATTTGCATTCTGAGTGCCTTGGCCATTGCCATTTGGGGAGATCACCGTACTTGGACTACTCCCCTGTGCATTGTTTTGGCGTTCTGCCTTGCGGTTTTCTGCATAGCGGGACATGCACAAAACTGCGATGATCAAGATGGAGAGCATGGCTATGGGCCAATACTTCAACGCCAATCTTTTCAGCATAATTCTGCAATTGTACCCCAAAAATATCTTGACTCAATTTAATTATTGGGGTACATTAAATACATCAGGAGAGAACAATGGCAAACGTCCTCAATACCGACAAGCAAATCGCAATCATCTCGGCCCTTACGGAGGGGTCTAGCATCCGTTCGGTGGAGCGCATGACTGGCGTTCATCGGGATACGATCATGCGGCTTGGCGTGAAGGTTGGGCAAGGTTGCACGGCCCTGATGGATGAGAAGATGCGTGACCTGCCTTGCACTCGTCTGGAGATGGATGAGATTTGGGGCTTTGTCGGCAAGAAAGAGAAGAACGTCAAGCCAGAGGACGATGGCGTTGGCAGCGTATGGACCTTTTGCGCTATCGATGCCGAAACGAAGCTCGTCCCGGCCTTTCGCGTTGGCAAGCGGGACGTAACTACAGCGAATGCCTTCATGAAGGATATTGCCTCTCGCATGAAGATGAAGGTCCAAATCTCCACAGATGGCCTGAATGCTTATGTGAATGCGGTAGAGAATGCATTCGGCGGAGATGTAGACTACGGCCAAATCATTAAGACTTACGGGCCTACAACTCCCGGCGACCATCGCCGTTATAGCCAGCCCGAATTCGTTTCCGCTGAAAAGAAAGTGATTCAGGGACAGCCGAACATGGACCTGATTTCGACGAGCTACGTGGAGCGGCTGAACGCTACCACCCGGTTGCACATGCGCCGGTTAACTCGGCTTACGCTGGCATTCAGCAAGAAGCATGAGAACTTCGTGGCTGCGGTTGGCCTGCACTTTGCCTATTACAACTTCGTCAAGCGCCACAACACGCTCCGCTGCACTCCGGCAATGGCCGCTGGCGTCACGGGCAGCATGTGGAGCGTAGGAGAGCTGCTAGAGGCGACTGCATGAGCCAAATCGAAGACCTCGCGGATGTGATTCGGAAGCTACACGGTGCGGAACCAACGCACCGTGAAAGTGTGCCTGTGAAAGAAACCTTCAAGGGGCAAACCGTCTGGGAAGGTGTGGTAGAAGTCTTCGACTTAGTAGGCCATCCACGAGCGGCAATCGTCTATGCGTGGAAGAATGCCGCCGACCATCATGTGACAGTCCTACACCTGGGGCCAATCAAATCAGCAGCGGACGCGGTACGGGCCGCAATCGTACAGGAGTTCAGAAGCCTTGAAAACGCCGAAGAAGCCTAAAGCCGGACGCCCCAAACTGCCTAAGGGGAGCGCCAAGGGTGAAATGTTGCGCATCCGTGTGACAGCCGAGGAATTGAAAACCATCGAAGCGAGCGCAAAGGCCAGCGGGAAAACGCGGTCTGAGTTCATCCGGGCCAAATTATTGGCCACTCAGGAGACTAAATGACGAGTCGGGATTTTGATTGGGTTAAGGCCCGTGCCGAATGCTCTGCCGAAGCAGTTTTTCAGCGGCTCCGACTAAGCCTACAGGCTGATGCTGAATCGCGAACCGAGATGCTGCTAAAAGCGAATGCGTCCTATGGGTTCACAACCATATCGCAAGGGGCATCCATCAGTGTATTTATACAGGGCGGAATCACAGAGCCTCGCGCAGTCGTATTCACTCATACCGAAAGCGGAATTTCGGTGAGAGACGAGAATGACAAACTCACAATCCAAGCAACCCTGACTTTGAATAACGATGGAGAATGTCGCCTCAAGGTCGCCGATAAGGAGTTGGAGCTTTGGCAATTCAGAAAATTGGCCCTAGAGGATTTCTTCTTCAGTAGCCCTGTCTCCAAAAGGAAGGCGTAAGCCTGTGGATTTCAAATTAGGACACTACCGGAAATCTTACTTTCCGGGTTTGATCGGTCGCTGCGATTAACAATATGAGGGCTCCGCTTTAAGGGGTGCTGGCGTATACAAGGAGTGAAATGGCGCGACCACTTATAAAGAAGGACCGCAATGGAAACCTGTACACGCGTCCGATGGCAATTGAGGGGGTGGAGTGCCCGGCTTGAATTGTGCCAGTGGAGTTGAGAGAGACTGGACAAGGAGAGCGTATGGGACGAGGAAAGAAGTACCAGCCTGATCAGGTTGTGAATTTGCTCCGTCAGATCGAGGTAGCCATAGCAAATGGGAAGTCGACGCCGCTGGCTTGCAAGGATGCCGGAATCACAGAACAGAGCTACTACCGTTGGCGCAAGGAATACGGTGGCCTGCAGGTGGATCAGGCTCGACGGCTGAAGGAACTCGAGCAGGAGAACAGCAAGCTGAAGCGTCTGGTCAGTGAACTGAGTCTTGAAAAGCTGGTGTTGAAGGACATCGCCTCGGGAAACTTCTAAGCCCTGAACGACGGCGTCGTGCGGTATTTCATGCGCAACTGAAGCATGGCATGACAGAGCGTTGGGCGTGCCGCTTGGTGAATCAACCACGCGGCACGCAGCGCTACCGGCCGACGCAGCGAGAAGACGAAGATCGATTGACCCAGGCCATCATCGAGTTAGCCAAGCAGTACGGTCGCTACGGATATCGCCGCATCACCGCGCTGCTGCAGCATGCCGGCTGGCAAGTAGGCAAAGATCGGGTCGAGAGGATCTGGCGTCGTGAAGGGCTGAAGGTTCCGCAAAAGCAGAAGCCACGTGGACGGCTGTGGCTCAACGATGGATCGTGCGTGCGTCTGCGACCGGAGCGCGGCAATCACGTTTGGTCCTACGATTTCATCAGCACGCGGACGCATGATGGCAAGAGTGTGCGGCTGCTGAACCTAATCGATGAGTACACCAGAGAGTGCCTGCTGATCCGCGCCCAGCGGCGCTGGTCGAGTGCAAAAGTGATCGAAGCTCTGGCCGACGTGATGGTGCGGAAAGGAATTCCGGAGCACATTCGATCAGACAACGGGCCGGAGTTCGTAGCCGTGGATCTGCGCAAGTGGCTCGCTGCTACTGGCGCCAGGACGTTGTACATCGAACCCGGCTCTCCGTGGGAGAACGGCTACTGCGAGTCATTCAACTCAAAACTCAGAGATGAGTTTTTGAATGGCGAGATCTTTTACTCACTCAAGGAACTGCGCGTCCTGGTTGAACGCTGGCGCGTGCACTTTAACACGCTTCGGCCCCACTCCTCGCTGGGTTACAGACCCCCAGCTCCGGAGACATGGTTGGCAGACCACAAGGGGCATGGAGAAGTGGAAAACGCTGCGCGTATCCCACTTCTCCACACCCCCGACGACGGCGGCTATCTGAACTCAGAGATATCTGCGCTACACTAACTCGTCCACCGGCACAAAAGATCGGGCAATCCAAGATGGCGCACTTCACTGCTACGAAACCCGTAAACCGCCAGCAGCAATAACATGGCGTGATCGCGAATATCGATCGGAGTGTCACCCGAAGATGCATCGAGAAGGCGCTGCACATCACTCCACAGCGGTCCTCGTGGTAACCGTTCGAATTTATACAAACGGGGCGCATCGATGGTGTCGGCGAGGCCTGGAACACACCAGTTCATCGATTGAGCAAAACGAAAGAAGTTGTGCAGTGCCTTGACATGATTAGAAATGGTTGTCCGCTTCCATCGTCGTTGCGCGGCGTGCCAGGAAAAGTAACGAGATATATCCTCAGGAGTTATCTTGCGCAGCGTCTTTACGTGATCTGCAGCCCAGTTAAGGAATGGGCGCAAGTGTCTTTTGTGCATTATCAAGGAAGCGTCTGCAAGACCGCGCTCTTCTTGTTCGAAATGAAGGAACGCATCCTGCTCAGTGGTGAACGGAAGTTGGGAAACCGGTTTCTGTAAGCGCCCCAACATGCGCAGCCAATTTGTCGCGTGAAATACAAACTTGGTTTCCATGCGATGCCTACTAAGGCAGGCAACAAGCGTGGCACTCCACTGTCTGGCAGCAGCTTCAATTTGCGTAGGCGTGACCGATGGGAGATTGAGCGGAAGTTGCTCTGCTATATGGTAGAGCAGATTCGCAATTTGTCTCAAGGTTGGCAGGGCGCGGCCTTCTTCCATCAGCAACGTCAGATAGCGTTCTCGCTCCTTTGCATATGGGCCGTTGCGGTGGCGACTGAGGTCGGATCGACGGAACAAAATTCTCTCGAACATCGTGAATCTCCTTTAAAAGTGGTGATTCTCCAAGTATCGAGTGTGAGCGCTAAGTAGATCCCATCTTGCGAATCGCCTCGCCTTTGGCAGACGCGGCGATTCGCATTCAACAGCACAAGATTGCCGCAAAGAAGATCCGGCTCCTGAAAAAGCTACCGGACCATGTGATGGTGATAGGCAGTTGGGGAGCGATGCTGCAGGTTTTTTCGAACCTCATCGGCAACGCTGTAGAGGCGCTGTCGATTGAGGGAACACTTCACCTTCGGGCCAGCAGCATGAATGGAGAAGCCCACATCCTCATTGCCGACAACGGACATGGAATTCCCACCGCCGTCCGACCCAGGATCTTCGAACCGTTCTTCAGCACTAGAGGAGAGCGCGGGACCGGACTTGGCTTGGCGATCGTTAAAGCCATTGTCGAAAGGCATCAAGGCAGGATCCGGACCTGGACAAGCACGCGGGTCGGACTCAGCGGAACGGCCTTCCGCATTTCGTTCCCGGCATATGAATCAGATCCGGCAGCGAAGAGACGTACCCCTCGAGGTCCGGTTGCGGTTTAGTGCCCCGACAGTCACCAAGTCCGGGCTCCTCTTCCAGATCCGTAATACTCTCCAGTGTGGGGCATCCAATTCCTGCCCTCATCCGCTACCCACGAGACCAGCGTACTGCAACTTCAGACTCCTGAAGCTATTCCGGTTTGGGCGGGGGGAGTATCCTTTCCAAAGAGTCTCGTTTCCAAGCCAAAGATATTGATCCTCAAGCCTTTGGTCCGGAAAGCAGACGGTCAGAGAGGGAACCATCATGAACGCATCGAAACCTGGTCCGACCGTCGTTGGCATAGGGGCCTCAGCCGGCGGCTTGGCCGCACTTAAGAAATTCTTCACCAATGTTCCCGAGGACAGCGGTCTGGCCTTCGTAGTCGTGGTGCACCTGTCACCGGACCACGAGAGTCATCTTGCGGAACTTTTGCAGCCGCTCGTCGGCTTCCCGGTCGAACAGGTCAGAGAAACGACGGCCCTGGAGCCGAACCATCTCTATGTCATACCTCCCAATGCAAACCTCAGCGCCATTGATACCCACCTGCGCCTCTCTAAACTGGAGGATCGGCGCCAGGAACGAGCGCCGATAGATCACTTCTTTCGAACGCTGGCCAAGACACACGATGGAAATGCCATCGCAGTCGTTCTGACCGGCACTGGCGCTGACGGGAGCCTTGGAGTCAAGGATGTGAAGGCGAACGGCGGGCTGGTGATCGCCCAGGATCCAAAAGAGGCCGAATTTGACGGGATGCCGTACAGCGCCATTACGACTGGGTTGGTCGATTTAATCCTGCCGATCGCGGAAATTCCGGCGAACATCCTCCGATTTGAGCGAACCACACCTCGCATTCTCGTCTCCGCGCATGAAGAAGTCTCTCCGGACGATGGCGCCCTCCTGCAAAAAGTATTGGCGCTTCTGCGCGTCCGAACGGATCGAGATTTCAGCCGCTACAAACGCTCGACAGTCCTGCGACGCATCGGTCGTCGGATGCAGCTGAATCATGTGGACGACCTAACAAGCTACCTCGAAACGCTTCGCGAACGTCCGGACGAAGTGCGGGCATTGGCCGACGACCTCCTCATTACTGTCAGCTCCTTTTTCCGTGATCACGAATTCTTCGAGAAGCTCGAAAAAGAGGAAATTCCCAGGCTCTTCGCCGGGAAAGATAAGAAAGAAGGCATTCGGGTGTGGTGCGTTGGATGCGCCACGGGCGAGGAGGCATATTCGCTTGCGATTCTCCTTGCGGAGGAGGCCCAGCGCCGCGAAGTGTCGCCGCCGATTCAGATTTTTGCAACGGACCTACATAGCCGCGCCATTGAGAAAGCTCGCGAGGGAATCTATTCGGGAGATATCGAGACGGATGTGAATCCGGAGCGCCTGAAGCGGTTTTTCGAACGGGAAAATGGCGGATACCGAGTTCGAAAGGAAATTCGCGAGCTTGTGGTGTTTGCTCCACACAATTTGCTAGCTGACCCCCCATTTTCGCGCCTCGAAATGCTCTCGTGCCGCAACCTGCTGATCTATCTGGAACGGGAAGTGCAGCGCGATGTGATCGATTTGTTCCACTATGCGCTGAACCCGGAGGGAACGCTTCTGTTAGGTTCGGCCGAAGGCATCGATGGATCGGAACTGTTTGTGGTTGAAGACAAGAAGCTCTGCATATTCCGAAAGCGCAACGCCCCCCCCCGCGAGCCGCGCCTGCCAGTCTTTCCCCTCACGTGGACCAAGCTTTCGGACGAAGCTTCATCCAGAAGCCGCCATATCCCCGAGACGATCTCGCATGGCGATCTTCACCAGCAGATGGTGGAGCGGTACGCTCCCCCGAGTATCCTGGTTGGTCCTGAGAACAAGATCGTTCATCTTTCGGAACATGCCGGCCGCTACCTGGTTCATCCAGGAGGCGAACCAACCACAAACGTCCTGATGGTCGTGCGCGAGGAGCTTCGCGTCGAACTGCAGGCCTGTCTACAGGCGGCGCGCGAGAAAAGGGACGCCGTCGACTCAAATCCCATTCTGGTCCAGTTTCAGGGTGAGAACCCGCGGCCGGTTGTCATGCATGTCCGGCCGTCCATTGACCCGAATCGACTCGGATTTGTCCTGGTGATTTTCGAAGAACGGGAGGCAATGAACGCTGCCGACCATACTCCAGCTCTTCATGTTCCATCAGCGAGCGTAGATCAACGGATTAAAGAGCTGGACACGGAGCTAAGCCTGACGCGACAGCGATTGCAGTCCATCATCGAGGAATGCGAATCCAGCCGTGAGGAGATGAAGGCCTCAAATGAAGAGGCGCAATCTTCCAACGAGGAGCTCCGGTCCACCATGGAGGAATTGGAGACCTCCAAGGAGGAAGTGCAGAGCATCAACGAAGAGCTTCAAACCGTCAACCAACAGAACAAGCTGAAGGTCGAGGAGTTGGCCCAGCTCTCAAGCGATCTGCAAAACCTGATGTCTTCGACCGACATTGCCACACTGTTCCTGAGTCGCGACCTGCGAATCCTGCGCTTCACCCCCAAACTGAGTGATCTCTTCAACATTCTCGTCACCGACCGAGGGCGGCCGATCTCCGACCTGACGCATCGGCTCGGTTATAGCGAGCTGCACAAAGATGCCGAATCCGTGCTCAGCCGTCTGGTTCCCATTGAGCGGGAGTTGCAGGACGACAAGGGTCGCTGGTATCTTACCCGACTCCTTCCCTATCGCAGTACTGACGACCGCATTGGCGGCGTGGTGATCACGTTTGTCGATATCGACCGGCGTAAGAGGGCTGAGGATAAGTTGATCGAAGCGAAACGAGCGGCCGAAACTGTCATTGAGAATCTGCACATCGCTCTCGTGGTTGTTGACACCTCTCTTAAGGTCCGATCCGCGAATCGAGCATTTTATGAACACTTCAAGGTGGTGCCCCAGGGGACCGTCGGGTGCAAGTTATATGAGCTGGGGCATGGACAATGGGATATACCGGAGCTTCGCGCCCGACTGGGCGATATGCTGGCCAAAGACCTGCATTTTGAGGATTTCGAAGTTGAACATCGATTTGAAAGCATCGGATCACGCGTCATGCTTGTGAGCGCGCGCCATCTCGAATTTCCTCAAACCATCCTGCTGAGTTTTGTCGATATAACGGATCGTAAGAAGATTGAGGAGCAGCGGCTCGAACTGCTCGCGAAGGAGCGAGCGTTAGCGGCCGAAGCGACGCTCCGCGAAACCGAGACAGAACTTGCTCGCGTCCTGCGCGCCCTCTCGGTAAACGAATTGGCCACGTCGATCGCCCATGAGATCAATCAGCCGCTGGCCGGGGTTGTTACGAACGCGGAAGCGGGGATTCGGTGGCTAAGCACGGACCCACCTAACATCCAGGACGCCAAGGAATCGCTGGCCCTCATTGTTCGCGATGGAAATCGTGCGAGCGCTGTCATCCGCCGGATTCGTGAGTTCCTGAAAAAGAACAATCGTGAAACCGAGGCGCTTGACGTCAATCAGGTGATTTCGGAAGCCGTGGATCTCACCAAACAGGAGCTGGTGAGACGAAATATCAATCTTCGGTGTGAACTTGCGAAGGATGCCATGACCGTACGTGCCGATCGCGTGCAATTGCAACAGGTAGTCGTGAACCTGATACTGAATGGTGTCGAAGCGGCGGCGGAGACCAAGAGATGGGACATGTTGATCCGGTCGCAGAATGTTCAAAATGAAAAGATTCGCGTGTCGGTTCGCGATTCCGGGATCGGCGTTAGCGAAGAGACGCTTACAAAGATGTTTGATCCGTTCTTCACGACCAAACCCGACGGCCTTGGGATGGGTCTCGCAATCTGCCGGACCATCATTGAATCCTACGGTGGAACCATAGGAGCTGAGTTGAACGATGGCCATGGGATAACGGTTTGGTTTGAGCTGCCCATCGAGACAACGCGGTTGGGCGCGGAGTGAACACAGGGTGAGTCCGGAGTCGCCAACTGTATTCGTGGTCGATGATGATCTCTCCATTCGAGAGGCCCTCAAGAACCTTTTGCGTTCCGTTGGCCTGAAGGTCGAGACGTTCGGTACGGCCAAAGAGTTCCTGGAACGAAAGGGCCCCGATGAGCCCGGTTGCCTGATCTTAGATGTGCGCCTGCCGGGCGAAAGTGGATTGGACCTCCAAAATTACCTCGCGAAGGCGAAAATTCGAATCCCGATCGTTTTCATTACCGGCCACGGGGACATCCCGATGTCAGTGCGCGCCATGAAGGCCGGAGCCCTGGAATTCCTCACAAAGCCTTTTCGCGACCAGGACCTTCTAGACGCCGTTCACCAGGCAATCGAACGGGATCACCAGAACAGGTTGCGCCGCGCTGATATCGCCGACTTACGCAAGCGGTACGAGTCCTTAACTGTGCGAGAGCAGGAGGTGCTCGCGCTTGTTGTTCAAGGCCTTATTAATAAGCAAATCGGCGAGGAACTGCACATCGCAGAACCCACCGTTAAATTACACCGAGGGCGATTGATGCAAAAGATGGGGGCCGAGTCGATTGTCGACCTCATACGGATGGCCGAAAAACTCGGCATTCCAGGCAAACAGGGCTACACTTAGAATCCCAAACTCGACGCGGGGATGTCAGGAGCTATACCAAAGTATAGCGGTGCTCTACCACGGTAGGCTTCCAAAACTGATCCTATTCACGGTCAAATACCCACATAGAGGAAGCAGGCCTGATCGGCAGATCCTGCTTGATTCAGCTTTGGATACCACCCATCCCATCCCCGGACGCTTGCACGAGGGAAGTGTGGTGATCTCCGTCGTCGATGACGACGAGTCGATACTCGATTCCACGCGACAGCTCTTGCGCTCGGCCGGATACACGGTCTCAACCTTCGCCTCCGCTAAAGCTTTTCTGGATTCGGGCTCGGTCGAAAGCTCGGAATGCGTGATTCTCGACGTCAAGATGCCTGGAATGGATGGCCTCGAGCTTCAACGTCAACTGATCGACTCAGGCGCAAGAGTTCCCGTCGTCTTCATCAGTGCACACGATGACGCCAGGACCAGAGACAGGGCAATCCGGGCCGGCGCCATGGATTTTTTGAAAAAGCCGTTTGACGCGGGAAAGTTGCTGACGACCATCGAGACCGCATTAGGCTGGCCGGCAACCGGACCGGCTCCGCATATCCTACACTTCGGAATCAACGACCGTTACAGGGGTGTGGTTCTACGAAGCGTCGGCTATTCGGTCCAGGAATGCTCCACCCCAAGCGAGCTGCTGCAGGTATTTGAGCCCGGGGCACACACCGACCTGATCTGCATTTCTGAAGATCTAGTCGAGCTGCCTCCCCTCGAGGTCCTCGCTGTTACCAAGCGGAAATGCAATGTCCCCGTAGCTTTCTTTCGCGGCACAAGCCGAACTTATTCCGGCTTCAAATTCGATCTTGAAATCGAGGCGTTAACGCCGCCCGCAAAATGGCTCAGCGATGTCAGGAGGATTTTAGCTGGGTCGAGGGAACTGCACTTGATGAGGAACCAATGATCTCCGACGACTTAGCAGGAATGCTACTCGACGCCCAGGAAGAAGAGCGCCGCCGCATAGCCCGAGAGCTGCATGACGATTTCGCCCAGCGCACCGCTCTCATTGGCCTGCACGCCGAACGGCTCGCGCTCGCGTGCAAACAATTCCCGCTTGAACTGCAAACAGATCTTGAGTTGCTGAAGTGCATGATCGACGAGCTTGCAGAGGGCCTTCGCGACATGTCGCATAGACTGCATCCATCGATCATTTCGGACCTTGGACTCTCGCAAGCCCTTCTTTCCCTTGCTCGGGACTACGGGGCGCTTGGAGTGGATATCGCCAGTTCCATCGAAGATGTCGGCGACGCCGTCCCTCTGAGTGTCGCTACCGCCCTCTACCGGATTGCTCAGGAGGCGCTCCACAATTGCACCCGGCATGCTCCGGGCGCTCCCGTGATGATTTATCTTCGGTCAGTGAATGACATAGTCGAGTTGCGAATTGAAGATGCCGGCCCGGGATTTTCCCTAGTTCACACGGAAAAGGGACCTGGGCTAGGCTTATTAAGCATGCAGGAACGGGCCAGGACTGTTGGGGGAAATCTTCAACTGAAAGCTAGCCCAGGAGAAGGGACCGTAGTCCTGGTAACTGCACCGCTCACAAATCATGGGACACCGTTACCGAATCCTGCTCGCCGAGGATCATCCATTGATGGGTGAGGCAATTTCATCCGTCCTATCGCGTGAATACGAAGTGATCGCAATCGTTCGGGCCGGCAATGAAGTTTTGCCGGCCGCAGTGGAGCACTGCCCGGAAGCAATCGTCCTCGACGTCTCAATGCCGGGGCGAAGTGGTCTGCAGGTTCTCCCTGAATTGCGCAGTCGAATGCCGTTTGCCGCCATCATAATCCTTACAGCACATAATGAATCCATTTACACGGAAGAAGCCTTCCAACGCGGCGCAGACGAATATGTTCTCAAGGACCATCTATTAAAAGATCTTCTTCCCTCGGTCTCTACAGCACTCAGTAAGTACACAGAACTGAGATCTCAGGATCAGAGCGAGCGGTTTGGGGATCTTCCGAACAGTTCCACGACGCGGGTCTCTGTCTAGTCTGACTCAAGCGCAATTCTCGTTGATATCGCTGCCACCGATGCCGAGCTTTCAGTTTCATACTCTAGAATTCCGGGAAGTAGTGAAGGGACTCCAAGCCGCGAGTTCCTGCGTGAGATGCGGGCGATTAACCAGCTGATCTCAGCCCTGCATTCCACGATTTCCTATTTTTCTTTCTTTTCCTCTCTGTGCCTGTCACCCCACAAAAGTTTTCGAAGATCGCCCCAGCAGGGCAGAGAGCGAAGCGAGTGGCGGATAGGTCCTGAAATGTCGGGCAGTGCCCAATGAAGTTTTGAGGCGCACGTCGAGCGAGTTTTCGCACTCAATAGAGAGCACTGGGCGGTTGGTCGGCGACTCTTACCTTGGCGTGAGCGGGATCACTCCCTCCGATCAATGCCCAAAATATTGGGCGCTTGTACAAGAATGCAAAGTCAGCCTAGCCTCAGCGGCAAATCAAGCTCTGCAACCTTGATCCGACCTGTGGTTCACGTAACGTACTCTATCGAGTTCAGTTATGTTGCGAGCAAAATGTCACCAGACCAATAGGAGAGCGTGTAATCGCCTTCTACACAACATAACCTCAAACGCAACTAACTCACGGTATTCCACTCCGAAGCGCACGAACTCCGGAGTATGCGTGATGGCGGTGTCGCGGGCTGCCGCGTCGCGCATGGCCATCACTCGCATCTCCGTCGGCATCCGTTCGAGGTGCGTGATTCCCCGCCCGACTGAGCTGTCGCTCAACACCCGTCCCAGAGCGGTAGCGATGGCGATCTGCGCAGAAGGCTCTTGAGGAACGTTGGCGGCGGTGGGGTTGAGGAGGATTTCGTCAATCGATGGCAGTTCGCGAAACAGCCGCAGGAAGGCGACCAGTTCGGAGGCCACCGCCTGTCCGACCGTCCCGTCGAGCAGTTGTGCCTCGAACTCGCTTGTTCCGGAAAGGAGTCTCGCACCCGTGCGCTTGGCGACGCCCGCCAAAACCCGCGAAGCCATTTCCCAGGAACGAGGGGTGGGCCAGGCATTGGCATCGGAAGTGACATCGGCCGCATGCAGCAGTTCAGGCTTGAAGCGGAGGAATGCAATGATCTCCGGGCGAACATGAGCCTTGATGGCCCATTTCGACCAGTCTTCGAGATCGGGTTCAAGATCGAGGTGCACGAACCGGTTCCGCAAGGGCCGCGGCATTGCGAAATGGACTCCTCGTTCCGATGCGGGGTTTCCGGCCGCGATCACGACCCACTCGTCGGGCAATCGGTATTCGCCGAGACGCCGGTCGAGGACCAGCTGATAACAGCCCGCCTGGGTCATCTGCGGAGCCGAGGTCAACTCATCCAGAAATAGGATGCCCTTGCCCGAAGTCGGCAGAAACTTCGGTGGAACCCACTCGGTCTGGTCGAAGGAGATCCGGGGCAGGCCGCGTAAATCAACCGGATCGAGTTGGACGGCCCGTACGTCAAGGAATTCGTATCCGAGATCATTGGCCACCTGGCCGGCGATCTGCGACTTTCCGGTGCCACATGGGCCCCAGATGTGGAGAGGCACACGTTCGCCAATGAGCGCACGGAGCGCCTCATAGAGCTTCGATGGTTTCATGGGATTTTTCCTTGGGTGATTCTTGCAGATTACAAATCGACTGCTCAGCTCCCGTTCGGGGAGAGGTTGGCCAAGATTTGCCAACTCACAAAAGGCAGCCTCGGAAGGCCGGAGGTCTGAATTTAGGTGAGAGCTGGGAGGATCCCAGCCATCCCGTTAACGGGAATGGTTTCTAAACATCACACTAGGGAATAAGGGCGAATCCGTAAGTGTCGAGAATTGCTCCGAGCAGAGCGGAGTGTTGATGTTCAAGAAGCGAACCCTTCGCATACAGTTCAAAAACGGAGGGAAAACATTCATAAATCGCGCATGCGTTTCTCGCCGCATCATGGCGAGCGGGATAGAGGATACCGTCTGGTTTGCTGGGATGGCCGCGAAGGGCGGCCGACCAGCGTTGTGCGACGGCGTGAGAGCCACTGAACAGACGCGAGTCCGCTCCGATACGCGCCAGCCCTCCTGAATTCGAGAGGTCAATCAGCTTTATCGGGCGCAGCAGTTCCAGATGGGCAAGGTGCCGTCCGTCAAGAGCACTTTCCGTCACGGTACGAATTCCGGTCGTTTGGCCGTACGTTTCGATGAACGCACAGTATTCATCAAGACCGGTGTAAAGAACACCGTAGGTACGATCTGGCGAATCGAAACGGTTATTCCCTGTTCTGCCAAAGAAGAGCGGGCTCTTGCCCTTGGCGTGCAGGCGGGAAAGAACGGCGCCTACATGCATTTCGACCAGGAGCGGGTCGCGAGTTGCGAGATCGCTTGGCGGCTCCGGGTGCTCGCCCGGAAAATCGATCACGCGGCCCCCTGTTCGCCATACGCTTCAGCTGCACGAACGACTGCTCCAGTCTTTCCTTGACGCAGAGCGTCCACCGGAGTGCTGCCGTTCAGCCTGTCGTTCTCATTCGCAAAGAAGATCGATTGCATCCATGGATCGTGCCCACTCAGCGCATCCAGAACTTCCTTTAAGCCGTCGATTGCTTTTCCGTCCTCGAACTGAAAAGCCGGATAGGCATAGCCCCTCCTTCCTTGAACAAGGCCGATCAGCTGGTTCTGACCTCGCCGCTTGTCTACGGCCTGCCGGCTGATACCGATGAGTTCGGACACCTGCTCAGCGGACAGGGTTCCTCCCAGCTTCTCGAAGATTCTCTTCCTATGCTCGATACCCCTGAGTTTCGCTCTGATGAGAGGATCCGGATCGAATTCTGCATCGATCGTGACGGCAGAAAGAGCGTTGACCAGCACTTCGAAGTCGGTGGACGAAGCGGTCAGTTCCTCGACGCTCTGCGCAGGAAGTTCATTCGCTATGGAGCTGAGTGCATTGAAAGCTCGAGAAAAGAACACTGGATGCTCGGTTCGAGAGAGCGAGTCGATGACCCTCGTCAGAGGTCTGATCTGGGATGTGCTCTTGAGCTGGAAAATGATCAAGAATGCCTTTCCGTCCACCTCGGTAGTCAATGCGAAGTCTGGAACTTCTAGAGATATTCTTCGGCTCTTTGCCTCGAGAGAAACCTTGTCCTGAGTTACTTCGAATTTCAGATCTCCGTGAATTGGAGTCGACATCAATAGCCGCTTCGGCGCTCCCGCCGTCCGCGAGATTCGGATGCGCGCGGGATCCGAAGCCGGAAGCGACTCGAGCCAGTGGTTTATGATCCGATGGATATCCTCTAGCGAAGCAGGTCGTTCAGTACGCGTTTCGATCATCGCTGGACCTCATGGTTTACGAAGTAATTATCGCACTGACTATTATTGTTAGTCAACCGTAAATCCCTGCTGCTGTACGGTGACCTTCAGCGATTCTTGCCCATCTTTGATATTGAGATAAATAGACTTATATGAATGGACCGTCTGCCGGACCGGGTTAAAATCCGGCGATCAGCCTGTCTACGGTGTCAAGACGATCGATGAAGTGATGTCAGAGTCGATGGCGTCGCGACATCTTGGCGATTTGGCGTCTGCGTTTGTAAACACCCCGACAGAGTTGTTGCCTTCCCCTGCGTTATGCCATCGTGAGTTGAAGGAGTCCACTGTTCACAGTGGCCGTACCGTTGGAGGCGAAATCATGACTTGCTTTGGGCGACTCCGATCCAGGCCGCTCCCATCCAAGGATGCAGGCCCCCAAAGAGTGCGCCGAAGAGGCCGGGAATGGCGTCTTGAAATCTACCAAGACATCATACGAATTCCGGCGAAGATTTGACCGCCAAGGCTATGACTGCACCTGCATTTATGACGAATATTTGTACCTATAAAAATGAGCTCGCGCAATAGCGGGTAGCGTCCTGAGCAGGCCATTGGAGTTCCCCACTCTGTCGGGCAGGCGGTCAGACTCCGAGAATTCCGGAGGTATACTCCCGCCTTTCCAATTCGGAGCGGAACAGGCGGAATTTTCTTTCCAGTTCCAGCTTCGATGGCGGGTTAAACTCAATCGCAGAGATTCAGATGAAAACACCTCGGAAAATTGGCCAGAAGCATGCACAAAAGAGAGCCCGGCCGCCTTTGCCCGCAGGCAAAGCGATATCTGGTGAAGAACCTTTCCGCTTACTGATCGAGAGCATCAAAGACTACGCCATTTTTGTTCTAGATCCCTCTGGAAACGTTGCAAGCTGGAACCCGGGGGCCGAGCGGATCAAAGGTTACAAAGCCAGCGAAATTCTGGGGCGTCACTTCTCCTGCTTTTATCCGCCCGAAGATATCCAATCTGGAAAACCTGAACGAGAGTTGCTGATAGCCACTTCCCAGGGACGCTATGAAGAAGAGGGATGGCGCGTAAGGAAAGACGGGAGCAAACTTTGGGCGAGCGTCGTCCTCACCGCGATCAGAGACGAGAATGGAAACCTTTGTGGATTCGCCAAGGTAACCAGAGACGTGACCGAGCGCAGGCGAGCGGAAGATTTGCTTCACGAAAGCGAGGATAGGCACCGCAAGCTCTTTGAGAATAATCCTCATCCAACTTGGGCTTTCGACCGGGAGACGTTGCAATTCCTGGCCGTGAACGGCGCCGCCGTGCGTAATTATGGATACTCGGAAGACGAATTCCTTCGGATGACTATCAAGGACATTCGCCCGTTGGAAGATATTCCGAGAGTGGTTGAATCTGTCCATCGAATACAGGACGGAGCGGGCAGCACCGGCGTTTGGAGACACCGGCTGAAGAATGGAGAGATTATCGATGTCGAGATTACCTCTTACGCGTTGAACTTTTCCGGACGGCCTGCTGAAGTTGTCGTTGCGGTCGACATCACGCAGAGGCTGCGAAACGAGGAAGAGAAACGGCGGCTCATTGAACGCCTCGCTGCCGCTAATCAACAACTCGAGGTGCGCAACCGCGAGGTGGAGCGCGCCAGCCAGTTCAAAGATCAGTTCCTTTCAACGATGAGCCACGAACTGCGCACACCCTTGAACGCGGTGTTGGGCTTCTCTGAGCTATTAACGGATGCGCGGTACGGACCGCTCACGGAACGCCAGTCACGGTATGTTAATCACATTCACTCCAGCGGACAGCATCTTCTCCGCTTGATCAACGACATTCTCGACCTTTCAAAGATCGAGGCGGGGCGCTTTCAGTTGAACATCGAACGTGTTGCCGTGGACATGTCTTTCGCAGAAGTTTGCGAGTCCCTTCAACCGCTTGCCGATAAGAGTGGGCATCAGTTAATTCAGCATGCAGCATCGGGGTTGGTGGTGCAGGCTGACGGGATGCGCTTCAAGCAGATGTTGATGAACCTGCTCGGCAATGCGATCAAGTTCACTCCCAAGGGTGGCAAGATCGAGCTCGCTGCTCGGCAGGCCGGAGAGATGGTACGGATTGAGGTGCGGGACTCTGGGCCCGGTATTCCGCCGGACGAGAAGGAGCGCATCTTTGAGGCTTTTCACCGTGTGCGACAATCCGACAAGGCGGCGGAAGGAACCGGCCTAGGCCTAGCTATCACGCGAAAGCTCGCTGAACTGCATGGCGGCCAACTCGATGTTGAAAGCCAACCTGAAGGAGGTAGCTGTTTCTATTTCACGGTGCCCAGTGCTCTCACTACACAAGTCGAAATCGATCTTGTAAGAACGGCGAGTGCGGCCTCAAAAGCTACGCGCATTCTGGTCATTGAGGACGATCCTTCAGCGGCCGACCTGCTTGAATCACAACTCTCTTCGGCAGGGTACGAGGTGGCGGTCTGCAACCAGCCACAGCGGGCGATTGAGATGGCGAACCAATGGCAGCCCTCCGTAATCACTCTGGACGTTATCATGGTGCCGGTGAATGGATGGGATATTTTGTCGAAATTGAAAAGCGATCCCGGTACTGCGCCGATCAGTGTGATCATGGTCTCAATCATGGACCAGCGGAGCGCTGGGACACTGTTCGGAGCAGACGAGTACGTCGTGAAACCGGTCGACAAATCCATTCTGCTCGGGGCGGTCGAGCGATGTCTCAGCCGCCGCAATTCGTCTGGCGCGCAGAGATCGATTCTGGTCGTAGAAGATGACGCGCCGACCCGTGAGTTCATCGTGGATATGCTCTCGAGAGAGGGCTATTTGGTAAGCTCCGCTGCCGACGGACCTCAGGCGATGACCAGCGTACAATCCTCTCTACCTGATCTAGTGATCCTCGATCTGATTCTCCCGGAAATCAATGGCTTCAGCCTGATTGCCACTTGGCGAAAAGATCCGGTAACAGCCGATCTACCTATCTTTGTGTTAACCAACAAGGATTTGACTGATGACGAAAAAGGCTATTTACGCGCGAACACGAAATTATTCATCTCGAAACACGATCAATGGCGACATGAGCTGATCCGCCAAATCGATAGAGTGCGGCGGCCCGTATCGCCGTCTGCGGAGGCTTAATGGGGTATCAGATTCTGGTGGTCGAGGACAATCTTTTCATCCGCATCTGCTTCAGATCAACTTGGATAGTGCCGCTCATGCCGGCGATAATGCGTTTTTCAACATTCCAAGGGCTGTAACCAGGTTTCGGCTCGAAGTGAATAGTGGATACGGATCCATTTTGAATAGGGCAATCAAACTGTACGCTTTGGGGCAGGTCCGCGAAGAGCGTATTGATGTGAACAGCGTCGTCACGCATGGCCTTGCGATTGGCATCAAGGAAGGACTGATCTGAAAGCAGATCATTCAAGTGCTGCCGCTGCTTTTCGATCTCAGTCTGCGAAAGCAGCCTTCCATCACGTGAAAGCACCCACGTAAGGATGCCATCCTCCGTTTGGATTCTCCGAGCCGTGATTCTGACTCCACCTTCCACATAGCTGGCCAGATACATCCATCGTCCCTGAGTAGGCGCGAGATTCAGTTCGTGCTGGACGACTTTGCCAACTATTTCAGCAACATTACCGGTCGCGCACTGAGAGAGCGCCTGTTTAGGTAGGAGGCAACAGGCTGCGAAAATCAGCATGCCCATGGAGAAACTTCTGCGAGAACCGCCCGACATAATCACGACTCGTACAGAATTTGCCTTGAAGTATATAGCGGATGACGGGATGCACAAAGAACAAAAATGACCCTGGAATGAATCTTCCTAAAACATTCTGGGACTATGACCGCTTCAACCAGATGGGAGGGGAGCTAAATCGCGACTCTCATTTCGATCTTCTTAACGGGAGACTTGACGATCAACTCAAACGCCGGACACGCGAGAGTCGCCCGAAAGCTCGGTCAAAGGTGATGATTTCTTTGACCCCAGCCTCGAAGGATATTTCCGCAATCAGATGGTCCGCGAAACCTGTCGCACCATTCCGGGTTGCATCCAGTGCCTTTCGGGCCAGGCTGGAAGATTCGATGGTGACACCTCGCGCACGAAGCAATCCGTCCAGGGCATCGAGAACCCTCTCCCTTTCCCATCGGCCCCGGAGGACCCACGAGAGCTCCGCAAGAACGAGGAGAGGGATGAAAACTCCGTCCTGAGAGCGGGCCTGCGCGAGAGCCGACCGAGCTTTCCTCGTCTGAGCCTTGTCGTCATTGAGTAAGGCGCGCGCCCAGACGTTGGTGTCCGCCGTGAGCATTACCAATGCCTCCTGGCTTTCGCATCGTTCATTTCCTCAAAGGACATCACGGGACCCGTTTTCCCGCCTTCGTCCGCCATCCGCCACAGATCTTCGAGGTCATACAAGACACGCTCGACCTGAACGGGGCCGCTCGAGGGAATGCTGAACCGGATTCGGCTGCCGTTCTGGATGCCGAGCCGCTTCCGTAGCTCTTTGGGCAATGTGACCTGGCCCTTGGAGGTTACTGTAGCTTCAACGGTCGTCGAGGGATTTCGGGAAGGGGCAGGCATAAGATCTTCTCCTTACATTATATGCCATTTTTCCTTACCAGAGAACGGACCGGTGGGCGAGATTGTTACGAAACTCGAGTCTAGATGGGCCTGAGGATCGGCGATTCTAAGGAAATTGCTTCTGTAGACACTTGGGACGCTTTGATTGATTCTCTGCATTAGAAGTGCCTCACGAGTAGCTAGTCCTCATTGGGGGCGGCGCTTCGGCCTTGGCGGCAAACAATGTCAGGAGATCTGCCGAGGCGATGACTTCTTTCTCCATCTCTCCCTTCGTGCCGATCGCGCGGCTGAACGTGTAGCGGAGAGTCGTTCCGGTAACCTTCGGGTCCAGATACCGATGCGGTGGCAATTTCCACAAATTGAGGTCTGTGGAGATCGCGGACCTATTCTGAGGAGAGTTCCGGGCCCGGTTCGGGAATGCGGATCCCGTTGTATTGGAATTCGCGCGCCAGAGCTTCAACTTTGAGGTTGCTCATCATCATTTCTCCTGTAGTGGAAATGAACTCACAGCTCTGTTTGGGCCAAGCTGCCGCGCTGCTCGTGCCTCGCCGTTGCGAAAAGGGCCCCGTTGGTTGGCTCTAAACAACACCTTGTAGACTCGACCCATGGCGCTCAAACGGATGGATAACGTAGGAATCGTCGTCGATGACCTCGGAGAGACGATTGATTTCTTCCGAGAACTCGGCCTTGAGCTAGAAGGGCGGGCCACAATCGAAGGAGAATGGGCAGGACGAGTCACTGGCCTTGCCGATCAGCGCGTCGAGATCGCCATGATGCGCACCCCGGATGGCCACAGCCGTATCGAACTCTCCCGCTTCCTCACGCCGCCAGTTGTCGCGGATCACCGCAACGATCCAGTGAACGCTTTGGGGTACCTCCGCGTTATGTTCGCCGTGGACGACATCGATGAGACGCTTGGCAGGCTCCGCAAGCGCGGCGCACAGCTCGTGGGCGAAGTAGTCCGGTATCAGGACTCGTATCGGCTTTGCTACATCCGCGGGCCTGAAGGGCTTCTTGTCGGACTGGCCCAGGAACTCAACTGAGTGCGATGCGCCTCAGAAGTCTTCGAGCATTTGTTGAGCGATCCAGCTCGTACAAGCAAGAATGGAGAGAGCGAGAGGAGATATCAAGACATTTGACGCGAGAATGGCGGAATTAGAGCCAGAGGCGCAGACGATAGAGAGGCGATGGCAGAAGCGCTTCAAGGGGTATTCCCTGCGGCAGCCGCAGAGGGGCTGCAGAAGTTCCATAATGACAGCCTACCGGATGGCTGGGGTCGTCTCCTGCTCGACCGCAGCGCAGAACGGCAAGGCATCCATCGCGGCCAGCTCAATCCTCTCGACCGGTTAGCCTATGTCGGCCATCATGGCATGGGAGCTCTCAGCTACGAGCCAGAACGTGCCCATGTGTCTGCCGATGCCGCGCCGCTGGCGCTCGACAGGCTGGCCGAAGAGTCGGCTATTGTCCTTACCGGCGAGCACGAGGAAGTTTTCGACGAGCTGCTCCATCTCAATGGCTCCTCTGCCGGGGCCCGGCCCAAAATCGTTGTGCAGGTAAGTGCTAACAAAAGACGGTCATTCATGGCCAGCAAAAATTGCAGCGGATACGCGCATTGGATGATCAAGTTCCCGTCCTCCCAGGATGCGAAAGATGTCGGTGCGATCGAATTTGCCTATAGCCTCATGGCGCGCGCGGCGGGCATCGCGACGGAGGAAGCGCATCTCTTTCGCACGAAAAAGAACAGATATTTCGGTACCAAGCGATTCGACCGTGATGGCGAAACCCGCATCCACATGCATAGTCTCGGCGGACCGATCCATGCCCACCACCGCAGCCCGGTCCTCGACTACGATACCGTTCTCTGCGTCACCTCGGCGCTGACAAGGAATATCCGCGAGACCGAAAAAGCCTATGCACTCGCCTGCTTCAATGTCCTCGCCCATAACCGCGACGACCATGTAAAAATTTCTCGTATCTGCTCGATCCGGACAACACGTGGATTCTGGCACCCGCCTACGATCTGCTTTTTTCTTACGGACCCGGCGGCGAACAGAGCATGCTTGTCATGGGCGAGGGACGAAATCCCGGCGTTCCCCAGCTTGAAGCGCTCGCGAAAAAGCACGGGCTCAAGAAAGCAACGGCGATTCTCGCCAAAGTTCAGAAAGCCGTTGCGAACTGGCCGCGCTACGCCGAGGAGGCAGACGTGTCCGCCAAATCCGCCAGGATGGTCGCAGACAAGATCAAGGCGTAACGCCTGCATTCTCGGTTGCATCAGGAGCCATAGTTCCCTGCCAATCCAGCGCATCGAGCAGCGAACCGCAGCCCCAAACAGCGGATTGCGCGCGTCCGCAATTTGTAAAAGCGCTCCGCAACGCCTTTCCGAAACCAAGTGTATGCGAGAGAGGAGACATCACCGACGCTCAACGTCAGTCGATTGGAACAAGAAGTTCCGTCTTGAGTTCGTGTTCAGCAGTTATGCGTGGATCGTTGAGATAGTTCTCAATGCAGAACTCTGGCCGCAGCGGGACTTTTTTCTCTGCAAGCGTTTTAAAGATGCGGTCGAATGCCGGCCAGATCTGTGCATAAGACCCAATCAGCAGAAAGCGAGCATAGTTTCCGGCTTGGATAGATCTCTGATGCAGGCCCGGCGGCAGTTGTTCGGGCTTATGGTCCAGCCCTACGCCTGCCATGTAGATCATGGCGTCCTCGCCGGGCCGGCTCTTGTCGACCCCGCTGAGTCCTAGATACTCGCGGATCTGTTTCCGGTCGAGCCGTTCAATCAGCGGCATTAACTGTTCCCAGAGCGGCGGCGCTACCTCGGGAAACGGCCCTCTCTTTTCGAGGAAGACATAATGAGTATCGGGACGGGCAACAGATTCGAAATTGGGTGTGAGATTCACGTTAACCTCCTTGGGGTGTCTTGGTTGAGACAGATCGTAGATCAACGTGTCTTGCTGTTCTTTTCCCAGCTTGCGAAAATGGCCCGGCGTAAGATTGAAGGTCTTGCGGAGTGCTTTGTTGAACGCCGCCGGAGTATCGTACCCAATGCTCAACGCGATCTCCGTAACGTGCACGTGCGAATCCTCCTGCAACATCCGAAGTGCTGTCGCAATACGAAGGCGGCGCATGTATTCAAAGGGCGCCTCTCCGACATAGGCTTGAAAGAGACGAGCGAAGTGATAGGGGGAGGATCCAGCCTCCCGGGCAATCTGCGCTAGAGTCAGGGAATCGGCCAGGTGTAGACGGATGTGCCTTTGGGCACGACCAATCTGCGAACGATGAAACTGACTCTGATGACTCTTCTTCCTTCCCACAGCCTATTGGTTCTCCGTCGAGATTCTATCGCGCTCCATTCTTGTAGACTTTTCCGCGACTGCGAAATCCCGCCAACTCGATGATTTTGCGACCACTCGCCTCAATTTGTGGAATACCACGATTAACTACCGTGAGCAGTCTTGCCTACGTCGATGACCATCTGTGCTCCGGTCATGTACGGAAAGTCATCCGATGCAAGCGCCGGGGCAATGGAAGAATCGCAAAATCGTTACCAGATCACCGGAACGATCGTCGATTTCTTTATCAACCTGTCGTGCGTGATGAGTTCGATTCCTTCAACACGCAGCGATCTCGGGTGTAATGGGGAGCACCGTCATTTTGGAAGCGCACAAGCGGACAAACGATCCCACGCTGAGGGTGGTTGCTACCCGCCCTTTTTCGGCGAGCCAGGCCAACTCTAGAAGGGTGATCCCTGCGATGGCGAGTCCGCTCTGAAGGCGAGCAGAGCGAATGGCTTCTTTTGCGCGTTTCGACAGCTTGTCCGGGTCAAAAGCAAGCCAGATGACGACGTGCGTGTCGAGGAGAATCATTCGGGCAAATTCCAGTCCGACACGGGAATTGTGTTCTCGATGTCGCCCACGATGCGGCCCTTCCCTGCCATAAAGCCGAGGATTTCGTCTTCAGTGGACTCAACCCGGCTGATCTGAACCACCGGTTTCCCATGCTTTGTCACCACCACCGGCCGTCCACTCTGCGCAACCTGGTCCATCAAGGCGAGACACTGAGATTTGAATTGAGCAGCTGGGATTTTCTGCATGAGACATCCCCACCAATATGACCATAACATTATGACCACTTTCAAAAAGCAAGGCTGAGTCGGCTGAGAAAGGCCTAGGCTAATTTTCTTCCGGCTGTTAATCCACCGCGAGAATGTCGAAAAAATTGGAATGGCGGGAAGTTTTCAACTCCTTCCTCCTAATACCAATGAGAGTAGAGCCTTTCAAACGCCAAGCGTATCGGTGCTATCGGAGCCTTGACCGGCTTTTCCTGACTGTGACGTAGAACTGCGCATCGCAGATGAGGAAATTGTGTGCGCTGGAAGCGCTCTCAAGGAGCGAGCGAACAGATGCCTGTTTTTCTACGCGCAGTTCGGAATCGCGAGTTTGGGATTCTTATGTTCCGTATCTCACGATGCTTAGTTCTATTAGAGGCATCTATTTGTAGCCTCTACGCACACGGGCAATCGCCAAATCGAATCTCTCAAATCATTGACCTAACTCAAACGGCTCCGCTCAAGGAAACCGTTGTGCCGCTGGCGCGTCCAGAGAATGACATTGGGCGAATCAGCGCGGATACGCGTTTGAGCGGCATCACAATCCACTTCAAGCTAACGCCCGAACAACAATCCGAACTCGATGCCCTGGTTGAAGCACAGCAACTGCCGGGTTCGTCTTCATATCACCAATGGCTCACACCTGCAGAGTATGCCAGTCGCTTCGGCCTGAGCGATGGCGATCTCGAAAAGGTCCGAACTTGGCTTGAGCTGCAGGGATTTACCATCGACCGCATCTCCGACAGCCACACAAGCATTAGCTTTTCCGGGACTGCGCGCCAGGTGGAATTAGGCTTTCAGACTGAGATTCATCGTTATAGAGTCGATGGCGAGACGCACTTTGCTAACGCGACGCAGCTTTCGATTCCCGCAGCGCTGACAGATGTGATTCAGTCCGTACGGAATCTCAATGACTTCCGGCCAAGACCTCAGGTGCGGTTTCGCAACACCACGCCTGCCTTTACGTCATCTCAATCGGGAAATCATTATCTGACTCCCAAGGATGTCGCAACGATCTATGACGTGAACGCTGCGTATAACTCCGGCTACAATGGAGCGGGTCAGTCCATTGCCGTTGTTGGGCAGTCAGAGGTCAACATTGCAGATATCGAGCACTTTCAGAGCGCAGCTGGGCTGACTGTGAAAGATCCAACCTTCGTTTTGGTGCCCAGCTCTGGAACCGCTCAATATTCATCGGGCGATCAGGCGGAATCAGATCTTGATGTTGAATACTCGAGCGGAATGGGGACTGGCGCAACAATTTACTTCGTCTACGTGGGAAACAATCAGAACTATAGCGTCTTCGATTCCGTTCAGTATGCAGTCGATACAAGGATCGCGCCGATCATCAGCATCAGCTACGGCGCTTGTGAAACGGATCTGAGCGCCAGCGACTTCTCGACCCTCGAATCGATCATGCAGCAAGGGGCAAGCCAGGGCCAAAGCATTATTTCGGCCTCGGGTGATAATGGCTCGACCTCCTGCTATGGAGATAAAGGCCTTGCAACCGCGCAGCAAGAGGCGCTCGTCGTCGATTATCCCGCCAGCAGCGCCTACGTGACTGGGTTGGGCGGAACAGAGTTTCCCGCAGCAGATGTCTCCTCATCGAACGCGACATATTGGCAGTCAGCAAGTGGAAGCGATGTCGTCACTTCGGCCAAGTCCTATATTCCCGAGCAGACGTGGAACGATGATTCATCGCAGTACGGCATTGCGGCCGGCGGTGGCGGCGTCAGTTCGCTCACGGCCAGACCCAGTTGGCAAAAAGGAGTGACTGGGATCCCATCGGGAGGTTACCGGCTCGTACCCGATATTTCAGTCGACTCTTCACCGGAGAACGCCGGGTATCTTTACTGCACGAGCGACACTTCCGCATGGGGCCAGGGGCAGCAGGCAAGTTGCAACAGCGGATTTCGGGATTCGAGTACTCAAGATCTCACGGTCGCTGGAGGCACTAGCTTTGCGGCGCCAATCTTCGCGGGAATGCTCTCCATCATCAACGAGAAGGAGAATTCAACCGGCCAAGGGCTGATCAATTCAACCCTCTATACCTTGGCCTCAAACTCAAGCACCTATGCCTCTGCCTTTCACGACATCACGAGTGGCGGAAATCAGTGTACTGCCGGGTCTCAATACTGCTCTTCATCGGGCCAATCGGAGTATGCCGCCGCAAGGGGTTATGACATGGCGACCGGCCTCGGTTCGATCGATTTCTATAACCTGCTCAGCGCATGGCATCCCGGCTCTTCCGCCGGTCTGGCTTCAACGACGACGTCGCTCTCGGCCGCAACGGGCACGCCTTCATCAGGTGCGAACGACATCATTACGATCACCGTGACGCCAGAATCGAAGTCTATTTCCTCGACCCCGACTGGCACTCTGACTATTGTTGTAGATGGCATAACGGCGACCTCCTCCCTTGCCCTCTCGAATGGCTCCGCGATTTATACGTTCTCACATCCTCTGCGTCCGGAGCGCACGTGATTGAGGCAATGTATTCGGGCGATTCGGTTTTCGCTTCCTCTACCGGGTCCGTCACCGTAAATGTGGGAGGCTCGGGCGGCGGGTCATCGGGCGGGAGCTTCACGTTATCGGCTACGAATGTGGCCGTCTCGCAGGGAAACTCCGGTACTTCGACGATCACGGTAGGTTCGCAGAATTCTTATGGCGGAACGGTTGGTTTCACGCTCTCAACGAGCAGCACCTCTCTCCAGCAAAACGGATGCTATAGCGCGCCGAATGTGACGGCAGCAGCCAACAAGACGGTGACCGGAACGCTTACGATTTATACCTCGAAGAGCGTTTGCAACTCAGGTTCGATCAGGTACGGCGTACAGTTCCTCACCGCTTCCGGATCAGGGCCGCTCTCCTCTGCGCAAAACAGTCCGGGTGTTGGCCGGACGATTCCGATCGGCTTCGCCATCGCAACTGGAAGCCTCCTGCTCGGCAAGCGTAGACGCCGCATTTGGGTACGAGCCTGTCTAGGTTGTTGCTTTCTGATTCTAATTCTCGGTTTGATCACCAGTTGTGGCGGTAGTAGCAACGGAGGTTCGAACAGCGGCGGTGACGTGGCGAAAGGAATGTACACGCTCACCCTCAATGGCACGGATACCTCCAATTCCAGTATCGCGGCTTCGACGCCCCTCATTCTTACTGTGCAGTAACCAAATTCTTCCCCCGGGGCCGACACAGTGTGCGTACGCCAGATCCGCTTGTGTCCGGCTTCCCTTTGTCGCTAGAGGAATGAACCGACCCAGAGCAATGAGAAGCTTGGAATTCGTGAACACCTCAGCTTGCGCGAACGAAGCGTCTTCGAGCTGCGTTATGTGGAAGAACTTCAATTAGGCGAGATCGGACAGAGCATCGGCCTGACAGAGGAGTCGTAAAGGGACATTGAGGCGAGCGCATTCCGAAGGTTCCTATGGCGCTCCGAGAGGCGACCGTGTTGAGAACATAAAGACTTGCTTTGTCATGAAGAGTGGCAGAACAATGGGGTTCGCAGCCCATCCAAAGCCGTCCTCCCGCTTCTTCATTCTGGCTAAAAAATAATTTCAAAAAATTGCGAACGAAAAGGAAGTTTGTACGTCGCACGTTCCAATACAAGGCAGGAAGCATTCTTTGCAGTGGTCATGGTTTGCTAGAAAGACAGCGGACTCCACGAATAGTCCCTCTCCGTCAGATGCCGAACTTGCCGAGCGCCTGCGGCAGAGAGATGAGCATGCATTTTTGCGTCTTTACGACCTACATCGGTCTTCCGTCTTGCGCTTTCTGCTGCATATGACAGGATCGATCACCGCGGCTGAAGAACTTACGCAGGAAGTATTCGTCGTGATTCTCGATGCTATGTGTGCCGGAACGGTCGGGCAGTTCGATCCTCAGAGGGGGACATGGGAAGGATATCTTCTGGGGATTGCGCGAAACCTGGCGAGAGCGGAGAGGCGTAAGATGCACCGGGTTGTTTCGCTCGAGAGCCTTTTGGAGACGCCGGAATGGAATTTGCTTCTGCAGAAGTTCTGCGAGAATGTTCAAGTTGGCGATGTTCAGACCACCCTGATGGTGCGATCTGAACTGCAAGCTCTATATCGGGCGATTTCGGATTTGCCGGACCACTATCGCGAAGCTGTGGTTTTGTGTAGTTTGCAAGAAAAGAGTTACCGGGACGCTGCAGCCATCCTCCAGTGTTCTGAGGGGACTGTCGCTTCGCGGATGAATCGCGCCAAGGCCATCTTGGCAGCCAAACTCCGTAGGACCGCACAGGGCAAAATAAGTGCGCCAGCAATCCTGCCCGGAAAGGAGGGGAGCGATGTCAGAACAGCGATCGAAGCGAACAGAAACTGAAGAACTCACGCGTATAGATACTCTAGTGAATCTACTGAAATATCTGTCGCGACACGATCCCCCTCCTGCTCTCCGCGAGCGCCTTGCCGTGCTGGCTTCCGAACGTTTGAAGGAAGACGCTCCACAGTCCCACGCTACACGCTGGAAAGTGTTGGGTCGGCTGAGACCCGCTTTTGCCGCTGCCATCTTGATCGCGGCTGGACTAGCAACGGTGCTCGTTGTCCATTTTCGGCAACATGGCCCCGAACAAATCCACGGAACGGCGAGCGTAGCTCACTCGGCCGTGTCGCCAGAGGTAACGGCTCAAATCTCGCCATCGGCGCAACCGACCGTGGACAAGCACTCCCGCTTTCGCCGTGCACAACCGAGGCTTGTGAAACCCGCAACTACGCGGCAGCTGACCATACGGCTTCCTTATTCCAACGGCGCGATTGAAACCGGGACGGATACGACGATTCGCGTATCTATATTCCAATCCGAACTTGTGTCGCTCGGATTTCCCATCAATAGAACTGTTCGGGACAGGCGCATCGTTGCCGAGCTGACGCTGGGCGATGACGGTCTGCCGCGCGCGATTAGTGTGCCTCTTCCACTTGAAGTAATGAAGGAGAAGAAATGACAATTGTGACCTACCCCAAAGCACTGTGCGGCTTCGCTGTGGTGTTCGTCGGTATCGCCACACATGGCTTCGCTCAGGAGGCTGGACTCGCACTGACCTGTTCCGGCGGCGCCGATTGTCCACCGCCTCCAATCGTCATAGCTCAAACGGGCGGTCCTGCCATGGGCCAGATCGGTGTGGTCCAGACCGGAGGGATGGCCTTTGCGGTAACCGAGGGGGCCGACGTTGTGAAGAATCAGCCCTACCAGGCACAAGCCGTTACGGAAATGAAGCAGACTCTTGCGGACGGCTCGCACATTACACAAACAACCACCGCCACCGTAGCGCGCGACAGCGACGGTCGAACGGTCCGAATTCAGAAACTGAGTACGATCGGTCCTTGGAAATCTGCTTCGGATTCGTCGCAGGCAAATGGCCTGACGCTGACGACCATTTTCGACCCGGTCGCAAAGACGCATACGGACTTCACCTCAGACTCAAAGGTTGCACGCGTATTGCCGTTGCCGACACCTCCGTCCGGATCAGCGTCAGGCGCTGTTGCAAGATTCGAAATCGCGCCAGGAGACGGGATGCCAGTCACGGCTGGCGCCGCGGTGGGCTCCATGAGCTTTGCGGTACAAGGCCGCGCCGATTCATCTCCGTCGCCTAACAGCCTCGATTTCAAAACCGAGGCCCTCGGCACGAAGACCATCGACGGCATTTCAGTTGAGGGAACGAGAACAACCAATACCCTTCCCGCAGGCACAATTGGCAACGACAAGGACCTTCTGACGATACGTGAAACGTGGTATTCGCCCGACCTTAAACTCGTAGTCCAAAGCACGCAGACTGATCCCCGCTTCGGCGAGACAACCTACACGCTCAAGGACATCCAGCGGAGTGAGCCTGATCCGGCTCTCTTTCAGGTTCCCGCAGGCTACAAAGTGGAGAAAGTTCCGGCGCCAGGGCAACCCAATTAAGGTCATTCCCTTGCGTTGGAGGGTGGAAAGGATCATCCTTAAATTGGGACCAGCGCTATGAAATGCCATCGAGTCCAAAATTCGCAGATACAGTTGCTCAGACGACACGTGTGCTGGGGCGCGCTGTTTTGCACGGTGCTAGTGTTGGCACCAGGAATTTCGGCACAGCGCTCTGCGGGCAACCACTCTGCTGGGTTCAACGGCGGACACGTGCGTGGACTTTCCGGTGGAGGCCCTCACGTCGGCTTCATCGCACCTCATTCTCTTGGTAATTTCTCCGCTCCGGCCCCGCGCGGATTCGGTGCTGCTCCTCACATGAACCGGACCGCACCTCGATACAATACTGCTCCGTTGCGAAGCCCCAACGCAGGTTACCGCCCGCCTTATAGGCGATGGAATCACAGCGGAAGAGATCATCGCGAACATTACCGACGGCGATATACTGCGAATGGTTTTGGCGGCCGTCCCTACATCTATGCGAACTCCTGGGAGTTGCTGCCTTGGGATCTTGGTTATTCAGATTTCACAGGCTATGGGGACAATAGTGGTGACACCGAGCCGAATAACGCAGAGATCCAGCCATCGGGTGAAGAGCAGCAACAGCCGCCCTCGGAGAGAGAGGAATATGGGCCAGAGTATGCACCTGAGCCCCATCAGCCACCGGCAAGTCAAATGGCTGCGTCAGCACCGCGAGAGGAACCGGAACTAACGCTGGTCTTCAAGGATGGCCACACTCAAAACATCCGTAATTACGTGCTCACGCCCAACGATATCATCGTCATGGACGATGCCGCCTCAGGACGAATCCCGCGTATTCAGCTTGCGGAACTCGACCTGCCTGCCACCAAGCGGGCTGCGCAGCGGGATGGATTGGATTTCTCGCCTCCCACAAGGTAGCGTGTGGTTTGGCTTGCGCTCGGATCAATCCATCTAAAGATCATCGCACACGCGGTAGATCGGCCGGCCGGTCTCAGCGATTCATACCATCATCGACCAGTAGCCGGCAGCTACCCAGCAACGCGATCCGGAATCTCATCCGGCGCGGAGACGACTACCAGCTTCGCGCCCAAATTCAAATGGCGCGATCCGAGGGAATGCTGACAAAGGAACAGCCGCTGATAGAACTGGTCCGCCCGGGGCGCATCTCACGCGATGTGGTCTCCTGATCACTCGCTTCATCCTGGAGATCTGCACCGCCATTTCGCTTGAACGTCGTAAGCTCCTGAGCGCAACCCACGCAAACAACGTCATTCATTCAGAGTACGCACATCACTTCGCCAGATCATCCCGCGCGCCGTGTACGCTGTTGTCGCTCGCGAGTGTTGTCCTCATTCAGTGCCTTAGCGTCAGTAATTCATTCTTCACTCCAGAAATCCAATTGAAAGATCTCCAAATTAGTGGGAAGTTTCTTGCACTCTCAAAACAATCCCGTCAGGGGTATTTTTTCGTGAAGACTTCCAAATACGTGACGGCCCTCTCGACTGCCGTAGGTTTCCTCCTCACTCTTGCAGCCGTACCACGATTATTCGCCAGTGACTTCGCAAAGTCGCTCTATAAGCAGGGGCAATCTGCCGAACTTCGTCAGGATTACGACGCCGCTTATAACGATTACAGAAAGGCTGCTCTGGATGATCCGGGCAGCCTCAAATACAAGAGCGCAACCGAACGAACACGGCCGCTTGCAGCAGGTCTGCATATCAAGCGCGGAAGAGAACTCAAGGAAAATGGCAATATAACGGGAGCTCTGACGGAGTTTCTCCGCGCCGCAGCCGTCGATCCATCCGATGAAGCTGCTGAACAAGCAATCGCCAGCCTCAAAGATCACATAACGCCGGGTTCACAGAAGAGCGACTTACCGCAACTGCCTGTTGAACATAGGCGACTCGCCTCTTTGGCTGGTCCGATCGACCTCAAGCCGATCTCCGATGAGTCCATCACGCTTCATATGGCGGAGGATTCCAAAGTTGTCTACGAAAGCATCGGAAAGGCCGCAGGCATCAACGTGCTGTTCGACCCCGAATACAACTCAAAACGGATCTCAATCGAATTGACGAATACGAGTCTTGAGGATGCACTTCGCGTCGTCGCCACGAGCTCCGAGACGTTTTGGAAGCCGGTTACGAAAAACACGATCTTCGTTGCCTCTGACACCCGCGTAAAAAGACAGCAACTAGAGCAGCAGGCGATTCGAGTGCTCTATCTTGCAAATGCAACGCAACAGAACGATCTGAACGATGTCCAGACGGCGCTGCGCAATGTATTGCCCAACGCCAAGCTTTACGGCGTGCAGAGCCAGGACGCGATTGTAATGCGCGGCACTCCTGACGAACTGATGTTGGCGGAGCAACTGATCGACGACCTCGATAAGGCCAGACCGGAGGTCATGATCGATGTCACGGTAATGCAGGTAGATAAAGACAAGGTTCGCAATATCGGGCTGCAGTGGCCGCAGAGCCTCAGCGCGACACTCAAGACTACCAGCACTGATTCCAATGCAACTCTCACTCTGAACGATCTCGCCAATCTGAATGCGAAGAATTTTTCGCTCACCGTGGGAACCGCACAGGCAGAAATGCTGCTAACCGATACAGACACCCAGATCATGCAGAATCCGCGCCTGCGAGCCGCAGACGGCCAAAAGGCGACCATGAAGATCGGAGAAAGAATTCCGATTGCAACTGGTTCATTTTCTTCCACCGCGGGCAGTTCCGCCGCGAGTCCTTACGTAAATACTCAATTCCAGTACATCGATATTGGAGTCGTTATGGAGATGACGCCGACAATCCACTATGACGGCGACGTAACCCTCAAAGTAAGGGTCGAAATCACTTCACACAATAGCGATACGACCATTAGCGGTGTCACTGAGCCCATCATCGGCCAGCAGAGTGTGGAAGAGATGATCCGCCTCAAGGAAGGAGAGAGCAACATTCTCGGCGGGCTTTTGCAAGAGCAGAATAACCACAGCGTTAGTGGCACTCCAGGTCTCGGGGAAGTCCCAATCCTGAAGTATCTCTTCAGCACACAGCAACGCGAGCTCCAACATGAGGAGATCGTCTTTCTACTTACGCCACATCTCGTCCGCGGGATGCAGATCGACCCGCTCAACCTGAGGCAGATCGATACCGGAACAAGTAACGCTATCGAACTCCGGGAAGTGCCCTCAACCCCGGAAGAGAAGTCTGATCCTCCCCGATAGATCGTTTGGCATCGGCAGACTCCGGGAAGTTCCGAGCAGTTGAGGACCAATCCACAATGAAGGCTTGCGGCGGGGATGCAGAGATGAAATGGGAGTTGAGTCAATACAAGCACCGTTGTGCATTCGCGATGGCAGTCATTGTGCTGGCGATGAGTGGATGCAAGGACTTTTTTATCGGCCCCACGCTCACTACGGTTACGGTGTCCCCGGCAACTCCTTCTGTAGCGGTTGGCAAGAGTCAACAGATGGTTGCCACAGGCACTTACGACAATGGCGCCACTGACACCATCACAGACTCCGCTAGTTGGGCCACTTCCGATAGCGGCATTGCGACTGTTAGTTCAACCGGCTTGGTCGCTGGCGTAGCCACGGGCACGGCGACCATCAGCGCGACCCAGAATGGAATCAGCGGTTCCACAACTGTCACCGTGACGGTGGCGAACCTTTCATCTATTTCCATCACCACAGCAAGTCAATCGCTCTCTTCGGGGCAGACCGCTCAATTCGCGGCCACCGGCATTCTTCAAAATGGGAATACCGTCACTTTGACTGACTCGGTGACTTGGACATCCTCGAATACGACTGCGGCAACCATCGATAATTCTGGACTCGCCACCGCGCAATCGGTCAGCAGCAGCGCGACGAGCACGATCACCGCCAAGTCCGGCAGTATAACCAGCAACGCAATCACACTGACGGTCTCCCCGTCCTCATGATGCGGAACCCGCCCATATACGTATGTCGCGATACATCGGAATTGTTCTGTCGGTTGTGGCGCTTACAGCGAGCGTCTGGAGCCAGGTAACGAGTAATCCATTGCCGATCCGATCATCTGCCCCAAACAATGCGTCGGTTATTTCGACGCAGACTCCGACTATCAACACCAAGCCTCTGAAGGTATCACGGCATTGCCGGCGTAAGGCGGAAGAAGCATTTCGCGAGGGCGCTAAAGCCATCGAACGAGGCAATGCGCGCGCCGCAGAACGATACTTCGAAATAGCCCATGAACTCGACCCCGGAAATCCGCAGTTTCCGCTCTCGGCTAAGATTGCGCAACAATACGTCATTACCCAGCTTGTTGAGCGCGCGCAGAGTCAATGGTTCGCTGGGCACAGAGATGAAGCACTGTCTGTCTTGGAAGAGGCGTTGCGTTTCGACCCAAACAATCCTGAGATAAGCGAGTGCATTGCTGCGCTTGCGGCGCCCACGCAAGCTCCGAACAAGCTCCATGAAGCCCGAGTGGTATCAGCACCCATCGAACTAACCGCACAGGATAGTCAGCGCAGCTTTCATCTCCGAACAGACAAGCGGAGTTTAATTATTCAGGTTTTAAGCGCGTTCGGTATCCGGGCGACGGTAGACCAATCTGTAAATGCACAGTACATACATTTCGACGTGGACGAGGTCAGTTTTTCCGAAGCGGCAGACCTGCTAAAGCTCGCAACCAATACGTTCTTTGTGCCGCTTGATCCCCAAGGCGTTCTCGTTGTTGCTGACACTCGTCAGAATCGTGCCAAGTTCGAACACCGGACGATGCGAACCTTCTATTTTCCTGGATTGGATCCCAAAGAATTGACGGACATGGGCAATATTGCTCGCAATGTTATCGGCGCAGAACAGAGTGTTCTGGATCCCAGCAAGGAGACGTTGACTGTCCGTGCGACCGAACCAGAACTGGATGCGCTAGATCAAACGTACCATCAGTTGCTTGTTGGCCGGAGTGTGTTGCAACTCGATGTGCGACTGTATGAAATCGACAAGACGAAGGCAACAGACGTCGGCGTTGTCCTTCCAACTTCGACCACCCTATTCAACGTGCCTTCGGAGATCAATGGTATTCTCCAGAACAACTCAAGTCTCGTGGACCAACTCTTAAAGGAGTACCCTTCTCTCGCCGGCAACGCAGAAGCCATCCTGGCAGCGCTAATCGCTTCGGGTGCTCTGACCGGCACGGTCTTCAACAGTCCATTCGCGTTATTTGGCAGCGGGCTCACAGAAATGGGCCTTGATCTAAGCGGCGTAAGCATCAATATGTTGCTCAACTCTTCAGACGCTCGGTCATTCGACCAACAAGAGCTCCGTGTGCTAGACCAGGAGGAAGCTACGATTCGCAGCGGAGAACGGTATCCGATCATGATTTCCAGTTTTTCGAGTCTGGCGTCCAATTCTTCGTCGAGCAGCACCATCCCTCAATTTCAATACGAGGATCTCGGGCTGACGCTAAAAGTCACGCCTCATGTCGAATTCAAGGGCGCAGTCTCGCTCAATCTCGCTCTCACGGTCTCATCGCTGACAGGATCCAGCCTGAATGACATTCCAATCCTCGCCAACCGCCAATATTCGGGCATCGTCTCCCTTCGCGTGGGCGACAGCGCGATCTTGGTCAGCGATCTTTCCAAACAGGAATCGCTCGACATTACCGGTGTTCCCGGACTCAGCGATCTGCCAGGCCTGTCAAACGAGCCAAAACGCCAGGGGACCAAAGATATCGCGGAGTTGGCCATCACAATCACACCACACTTGGTCCGCTTTGCTCATCATGAGACCGAAGGACCGATGCTGCTCTTGCCGCGTCATTGACTCCCCGCCAGAAGTGGTCCTTATTGATCTACGGATATTACGGATGCTTCCGAACTTGCGCGATCGGACCCAAACTGCGCGTTGCCGATTTAACGTTGACTCGAAGCATTCAACATCAGAACAGATGATTTCCTCGATAGAACCATTGTGTGACTTGCGCTGTAGCCAACAGCCAAATTAAACAGTCAGTGGTAGCGTGTAACAATGCGTGGAGTGTTTGAGCGTTTTCTCACTGAAGCCGATATGCAACGTGTACGGGCATGCCTTGCCACGCTCAGGCGGCACGGAGTCGCAGAGTGGGCTTTGACGGGCGGTATTGCGATAGAGCTACGCTTGATAGAACGAGACGGCCAAGTCGAATTCCGATCACTGAACGATCTAGATTTCGTGACGTCCTCGTTCGATGCTGTTCCGAACACCTTGGGGACTGAATTTCTCGTTGGGCACGTCCACCCTTTCGACCCGCCTGACAAGATCATCGCGCAGTTCGTTTCATCCGAACTCGCTCTGAGAATTAATGCGTTCAGGACCCATCCAGAAGTGATGAACCGTGCCAGTGTAGTTCAGACTGAATTTGGCACCGTTCACACCGTTTCGTTAAACGACTTGGTTGGTCGCGCGGCACGACTGGCGCTACCGCTCGCCGATGGGCAACCCGTACTATCGAAGCACGCAGGCGATTTCCTCCGCCTGCTAAAAGTAGCCAATCTCGAAGGTGCCGAGCAAACATGGCCGCAACATCGCAGAGTTGGTAATCCGGAAAGTTTTCAAAAGGCAGCCACGCTGCTCCGCGAATTGATTCTGCGCAACTCCGATCTATTGAAAACTCCCACGTACTCGCAGAGCGTTTCAAACCATTGTTCCCGATGCGCCAATGTCAAGGGACTAGAACTTGCGAACCGGGAAATAATCCTATCGGCCTTGGGCTATTGCTAACCGTCGAAGGAGAGCTGAGCCCGGATTCTCGGCACTTCTCAATACGCAAGTGCAGTTCGCATCGCGTCCGTTCACTTGTGCCTCCAATTCAGTCCCATTAGTTCACGAATTGCGGAACTGTACGGCTTCAAGTGGCGCGGGTCCTGTTCGCTGGCCAGCGCCTGAACAGTCTTTGAATAGTTGCGATCTCTTTCCTTCATTTGTCACAAATCTCTAGTGCCGTATCGACAGCGCTCCGCCGGCAGGGGTACGCGGATTGCGATGCTATTTGTGCGGAGCGGTGTGGATACGGCGATTTGCAGTAAGCCGCTAGCGCGGTGGATGTATGGGGATTGGATGCCGCCTTCGGAGAGCCGAGACGTCTAACCAGGCACGAAGGGATGGCAATGGGCCGTGACTGACAGTGTTGGTGCTGCGCCTGCGCAGTTGACCGACCGGCTGGGTGGCTGTGGTGAAGTGTGCGGAGCCGAATCCAGACATAGGGGGAGCGAGGGCGGGGTGAGAGTCCGCCGCGATGCGGCGCCGGGTTGGAATACAGGGCAGCATCGTCGTGCTTAAGAAGAGTCGAAGGTCGGGTGGTTAACCGCTACGCCAGGGTTGGGCGGATCAGCTGCAGAGCAACGCGCGACGACATGCAGGGTGCCGCATTTGCACTGTGGACAGGATCGGTTGAGTGCAGACTTCTGCTGTTCGGATAGCAGGGTGCTGAGATCTGCAGCCGTGGCGCAGAGATGAAGCCTGCACAGAGCCAGAGCCTGACGGCGGTTGCGGTTGGCAAGCAATCCGAAGTGACGGATCTTGACGAAGCCGGCGGGCAGCACATGGAGCAGGAAGCGGTGGATGAACTCGACCGCATCAAGGGTCATGACGCTGCTGCGGTTGCCATGACGTGAGTCCCGCCAGCGGAAGCGGACCTGTCCGTTATCGAGGCTGAGGAGTCTTCCGTTGGAGATGGCAACCCGGTGCGTGTAGCGGGCCAGGTACTTCAGCACATGCTCGGGTCCGCCGAACGGAGGCTTGGAGTAGACCACCCACTCTCTCCGGCGCAGGCCCCCGAGCAGGGAGTGAAATGTGCGTGGGGTTGAGAGTTCAGCCAGCTTGCCGGGGAAGCATAGTTCGTTGCGCCGGTAGCTCTGCTTGAGGAAGGCGAGCAGCTTGCCGCGGAACATGCGGCTGAGCACGCGCACCGGGAGGAAGAACCCGCGGCGTCTGGTCGCGGTCCAGCGGGAGTTATCAAGAGCCAGTCCGCCGGCGGGAACGAGGCAGTGCAGGTGTGGATGATGTCTCAAGTTCTGCGACCAGGTGTGCAGCACGGCCAGCACACCGATACGCGCGCCGAGATGGCGCGGATCGGCAGCGATCTTGAGCAGCGTCTCGGAAGCCGCGCGAAACAGCAGGGTGTAGAAGAGCTTCTGGTTGCGCAATGCGAACGGCGCCAGTTGTTCGGGTACGGTGAATACCACATGGGCGTAGGGCACCGGCAGCAGACTTCCAGCCTGCTTGAGGAGCCAGCGATCGCGTGCCGAAGACTGACACTTGGGACAGTGCCGGTTGCGGCATGAGTCGTAAGCCACCGTCTCATAACTGCAGCGATCGCATCGTTCCAGATGAGTGCCCAGCGCCGCCGTGCGGCACCGGCCGATATCGCGCAGCACCTTCCGCTGCTGGTCCGAAAGAGCATGGCCCCAGCTCTGAAGGAACTCGTTTTCGTAAGCGTGGAAGACATCGGCCACTTCGAGCCGATGTCCTGTCATGCGGTCCTGTTGCCTCCCTGGGCGGTGCGGATGTCGCGAATGGGCAGGTCGTCGAGCGGGCTCGCCGTAGCATGCAGCCGGGCTTCGGAGACATGCAGATAACGAGAGGTGGTCTCCAGATCGCGGTGACCGAGCAGCAGTTGAATGCTGCGCAGATCGGTGCCGGTATCGAGAAGATGTGAAGCGAAGGAATGCCTCAGCACATGCGGGCTAAGCGGCTTCGAGATGCCCAACTCCTTGCGCAACTCCGCGCAGGCGATGCGCACCCCGCTTGCCACCATGGGCTGGTCGGGCCATCGTCCAGGAAAGAGCCAGTCCTTGGGCTTGCGCCAGCGCCAGTAAAGGCGCAGCAACTCCAGCAGCTTGGGCGACAGCATGACCTGGCGCGGGAACTTGCCCTTGCCCTCGCGGATGTTGATGATCATCCGCTTGCTGTCAATATCGGTGACCTTCAGATCCAGTGCTTCCTGGCAGCGAAGCCCGGCGCTGTAGTACAGGGCCAGCAGCGCACGGTGCTTGGTGTTCGCTGTCGCATCGAGCAGAGCACAGACTTCTTCGCGGCTCCAGACTGTGGGCAGCTTGCGGCGCACCTTCGGCTTGATAATCTCCTGGTCGAACCAGGTCTGCTTCAGCGTCCGCGTGTAGAAAAACTTCAGTGCCGACCGCGCCCCCTGAATGGTCCCCCAGGCAAGCTTCCGCTCGTTGAGCAGATACAGCAGAAATGTGCGAACGTGTTCAGGTCCAAGTTGATCGGGTGCCTTGTGGAAGTATTTTGCAAACTCAGCAACTGTGTGGGTATAGTGACGGATCGTGCGTGCGGAGAAGTTGCGCAGCCGGAGATCTTCCTGCATGCGCTTGCGTAGATGTGTCATGGACACCTCCTTGGGTGTCCAACACTCTATCCAAAGGCCACAGAGGCATACCCTGCCGCGCTAGCGGCTTAGTGCAAATCGCCAGTTCGTGAACCGAACGTCAATTTCATAACCCGGTGGCGTCGATGAGTGCCTCGGCCTGAATGCGTCAAAGAGAAATCTATTCACATATTCGCCGGCCGTGCCGTTGAGAACCAGTACGTGCCACAGCCGCCTGAACTGGGCCAGGAGATCCTCCGCGCACGCCCATTCATCCCACATCTCCGGATCTTGGCTCACGGAATTGGCGGCGATTTTTCATCCAGATGCTCGCGGATGGACTCCGAGAGCTCCTCATAGCGGCGGTAGCGATCGAACAATTGTCTCAACCAGTTCATGGAATTCTCTATTCGCTCCGAAGGGCCTGCACAGGTTCGATGTGAGCAGCCCGCCACGCTGGGATAAATCCGGCAACCGCGGACGCTGCGATCAGTGAAACCGTAGCTACGATAATGACGATGGGATCATCTGGTGAGATTCCAAACAGGAAGCTCATCGCCATATGCATTCCGACTATTGCGAACACGAGCCCCATCAGTGCGCCCAATCCCGCCAAGGTATAACGTTTCGCGAACGGCCAGCCAAAGAACAGCGCGTCTGGTGGAACCTAACGCCAGACGAACTCCGACCTCGCTCGTTCTACGTTGCATCGTGTAGGACATAACTCCATAGAGCCCAAGACAGGCCAACGTCAACGCCAGAATTCCGAAGATCGAGGTGAGTCGGGCGATGAGACGGGGCTGGGTGAGATTGTCCTTTATTTCGTCGTTCAGAGTAGCGACATTGACGACAGAGATCCTCGAATCAACATCAGCGATTGCCTGACGCGCCTGAGCTGCAACCCAGTGAGGATCGGCGTTGGTGCGGACTTCCAGACCATCGATGTTGCCCACATTCTGGGCGATCGGGAAATAGATGATTGGCGGGGCGGCTTCACGGATGTCGTTGACGCGTGCGTCCGATACGACGCCTATGATTCGATAGCGGCTTGAATCATTGTCCGCATAGGAAAATTCCATGCCGATGGGGCTCTGGTTCCCAGAAAAATGCCCCGCGAACGTCTGGTTCACGATTGCGACCCTCGGTGCGGAGGCATCGTCGGTCGTTGCAAATTGTCTTCCTCGGAAAAGCTGAATCCCGGTGGTGGAGAAGTAGTTCAGTGAAACGGAGTTGACTTGAGCATTGGCCCGAGCAACTTTTCGTCCGCTGTTATCCCTGACGATTACGTCGCTGGCATCGAAGCATCCGGCGACAAGTGAGCACGTAGCGATGCTTGCTGAACTAACTCCGGGGATGGCATCGATTCGGTCGTTGAGCCGCTCATAGAGCGAAGGAAACTCACCGATCTGGTAGTTCACGAGATGTGTATCGATCTGAACATTAAGAAGGTGATTGCGATCAAAGCCAGGATTGAGATGGTTGTAGTTCTCAAGGGTCTCAAGAAACATTCCGGCGCCTACAAGCAAAAGAAGAGAAAGCGCTACCTGGGCGACTACAAGCATTTTCCGGATAGACCAGCCGCCGGTTTTCCCGCTCCTTGAAATCGAATGAGTGCCGGTCTTCAACACCGTGGCGGGATCGACGCTCGCGCTTTGCAGCGCCGGGGCCAATCCAAAGAGGACACCCGTGCACACCGCGACGATTACTCCAAAGGCCAGAATGCGCGCATCTGGCGCCAGGTTGATGGGAATCGCGGTGTTCCCAGATGAGGCCCAACGAGGCAGCACTGTCGCGCACCCGTATGCAACGGCGATTCCCAGAACACCTCCTCCGACAGACAACAACAGACACTCAATTAGCGTTTGCTGGATGAGGCGAGTGCGACCGGCCCCGATCGAAAGCTGAACAGCAAGCGCGTGTTGGCGTGCGGCGGCGCGAGCCAAAAGCAGATTTGCGATGTTGGCGCAAGCAGTCAGCAGTACAATCGCCGCCATGGCCATCAAAAGAAGAAGCGGTTGCTCGAATTGCTCCTTGAGATTGGCGAACCCGCGCTGCCCTGGTTCGAGGGTGAGTCGAGTCCGCAGCATGGCCTCCCTCTGCTCTGGATCGGACAGGTACTGCGTGAGAAATTCGAGGTTGCTCCTGTATTGCTTATTCAGCACGGTCATTAATTGAGGAATGGCGACAGGAGACTTGACGCGCACGACTAAGAGCAGCCAGTTGATGTTGGCCTGCGGCACCCAAGGCTTGAGCGGCTGAGCCCCGTAGTCGCTGTAATGATCGTGATATTTCACGACGGACTGCATCGTGAGGGGTATCCAAAAGGCTGGCTGGGTTCCGGATCGAGCGCCGAAAAATCCGCTCGGCGCCACACCGATAATTGTGAATGGCGTCCCATTTATCGCGAATTGGCGGCCAATCACCTTTGGGTCGGACGCGTACCGGCGCTGCCAATACGAATAGCTAATGACGGCTACGGGGCTGCCGCCGAGTTTCTCGTCGTCAGCTGATGTGAGCAGACGACCGGCAACGGGATAGGTCTCGAATACTTGAAAATAATTACCCGAGACAAGTTGGCCCTCCGTCGCCCGCGGCTGGGCGTTGGCAACGCTGACATAGAAATCATCTGGCCAACTCATGGCCGCTATCGAGGCAGTGTCCGGAAGCTGCCGGCTGACATGGTTGAAGAATGGATACGCGAAGCGGCTTTTGTCCGCAGCGTGGCTGCCTTGTTTCACTATGAATAGTTGCTCGGGGCTGGGAACTGGGAGGGACTTCAAGAGAACCGCATCAAGCAGTGTGAAGATGCCGCTATTCGCTCCGATACCTAGTGCGAGAGTGAGGAGGGCAATGGCCGTAAAGCCCGGGCTCTTGCTCAAGCGACGCAATGCGTATTTGGTGTCCGCCAAAATGGATTCGACCTTGGGCCAACGCCAGACTTCTCGGCTTCGTTCCTCGATGCGAGTAACGTTACCGAACTCGCGCCGGGCGGCTTGCTCTGCTTGTTCTCTGGTCATTCCGTGGTCGATCAGATCAGCGATCTTTTCTTCCAGGTGTTCGCGGATAGACTCGGAAAGCTCGTTATAGCGCTGACGGCGCGAAAACAACTGTCGGAGCCAGTTCATAGAGCCTCCACTACTCACTCGCCAGTGCAAGAACGCGATTGAATCCGGCAAACATCTTCTTGACACTTTCAAGTTCCTGCTCCAAATGCTTTCTGCCGGCTTTCGTCACCTTGAAGATCCGCACTGCACGATTCCGAGCGGAGAGTCCCATCTCGGTTTCGAGCCAGCCGGCCTTCAGCATCCGCTGCAGTGCGGGATAAAGGGATCCTTCCTCGATCTGGAGGTAGTCCTCTGAAATGTCCTTGAGCCGTTGTGCAAGCGCATAGCCGTGCATCGGCCTCCAACTCAGGCTCTTCAGGATCATCAACTCAAGAGCACCTGGAAAGAGGTCGCGATATTCATGCTTTTTCACCATGCTGCTTATAGTAGCCTTAAATCACTATTTTGGAAATAGTATATTGAGAATAAATTATCAGTATATTTAGTTCTGAGGTTGATCGTCCCCTTGCAGAAGTGCGAAGGGAGAGATCTCTAGAACCTATCTCGGCTCGGGCGTCTCCACGTCAGGCTTAACGTCGACATTGTGATAGACGATGATCTGCCAGTCGCCATCCCGCCTCGCCATCACCTGCAGGAGGCGGGTGCGGAGCCGGCCCTTCGCGTCGAGGTGGAGAAAGGGAGGCGCGCCGCTCGCGAAACCGGAGACCCAGGTTAGCGTCTCGCAGATCGCAACGTCTGGCGTCGGAAACCGTAGCGACACAACTCGAAGCTCGAGTTTCGTCCCGTGGAACGGTCCTTTGAAGATCACTTCGTGGCGGTCACGGTATTCCTGCCGCCCGGTATAAAAGAGTCCCCTGATATTCGTAAACGTCCCGTTAGCGGCGAAATGCTTGGCATAGCCCTCCGCGTCACCCCGATTCCAAGTCGCGATCTCTTCATCGAGGATTCCGCGAATCGCGGCCTCATCGGACTTCACTTGTGCGGCTGCATTGATTCCTGCAAATAACACTATGGCCAAAGCAATTGCTTTCATACATGCTCCTTGTGAAAGAGTGAGGAAGGCCATTACCAGCGTGGCATCCATCCTACATCGCCGCCGCTGCGCGCTGGTGATCACGCCACGTATGCAAGTCAACTTTGCCATCGTTCAGAGAGTTCACAAATGCGTTAAACACCTTCACAAATGCACGAAATCGTTGAAACCACTCGTCGTCGCCCAGGCTGCAATGCGAGCCAAATGCCGATTTCGGCAACAGTACAAGAGGTAAGCTCAATAGCGTCCGTCGGCTGATCTGCTGGGTTGGCATGACATAACTCCCAAATAGCTCAACAGACTTCCTGCCGAATGAGTTCCGTAATCCTCTGCGCGACGGCTCTAGGACGGAGCATAAAGGCAGTGTGCCCGCCTGGGAAGTTGACTGGTGTCCGATGCAGAACTCCAGCCAGCGCGACAGTGCACCGATGGGGAAGGGCAGATGCAGAGGTGGCGCTGCCAACGGCCGGTACGATCTTGGTTCTGGCAGCGTCACAGCGGCAATATCCGGCTGATAGCGGATGACAGCCGGAACGTCACACGTCAGGAAATGCCGAAGATTAGCGAAATGCTGCTCCATGGCTTTGGGATCGGCCATCGAAACCGATGGCATTGGCACCTCGGCTTCGCTGTCAATTTCAGTTCCGCTGCGCGCAAACATGAGCTTCATCGCCGCGGGTATTCCCTCCCGCTGAAACGTCTCGATCGCTTCCCTATGCCCCCGCAGCGCCTCGTCCCGCTCTGCGCCTTCGAGCAACGGGTATAGCCCAGGCTCATGAGCTATCAGCAAGCGGACAACACCGGGATGGCTGTGACGCGGATCACCGGCCGTATGCCACGTATGTGCAATTCCCGCCAAGTCTTTGCCGGTTTCTAATGTAATGAGTTCAATACGGCACTGTACTTTATGTCCTCATGACCGGCATCCATCCCGGCCTTCATCCGGGCACTCTGCCGAATATAGAAATTTTCGGACTAAAGATATGGGTGCCGGCTTTCAAACAAAATTATCAGCGCATAAAAGCCGGACCTTTCTTTGTAAGCTCTGGATTATTCTTGGTTCCGCAATCCTGCCTTGTATTTGCCAAGCCCAGCAAGATAGTTCCCGCAACCTGGCTGAGCTGAGTATCGAAGATCTTGCGCGGGTCGAGCTTTCCACGGCATCCCGTTATCTAGACGACCCGCGAAAAGCGCCCGCCGCGATCACGGTAATCGATCATGAGGAGATTACTCGATACGGGTGGAGAACTCTCGCCGAACTTTTACGCAGTGTGGCGGGAATCTATACAGCCTACGATCGTACCTACACATATGTTGGCGTGCGTGGCTTTTTGCAAAGCGGCGACTACAATGCGCGCGTGCTGCTTCTTATCGATGGCCATCGCATCAATGAGAACATCTATGATAGCGCATTGATCGGAACGGAGTTTCCCCTCGACCTGAGCCTGATTGACCATGTCGAGATTCTCCGGGGACCAGGATCGTCCTTGTATGGCACGAACGCCGAACTCGCAGTTGTAAATGTCTTCACCCGGCGTCAGGAGAAAGCCCCTTCAGTTCAAATTGGTTCGGAGGCAGATTCGTTTACCGGCAGAGAAGGCGATCTAAGCGGCTCTGTTCGAATCAAGCAGGCGGAGATATTTGGTCAAGCGAGCCTCTATCGTGCGAATGGGGCCGCTCACCTTTATTTCCCGGAATACGATTCGCCTGAAACTAACCACGGCGTCGCTACAAATCTCGATGGGGATCGCTACGATCATCTTTTCGCGGTTGTTCGTACGGGACAGTTTCGTGTCGAAGGAATGTTGGGAAGACGGGACAAAATCGTCCCCAACGCCGCTTACGGGACCACCTTTGGCGATCCGAGAAATCGCAACGTCGATACCCGCGGATACGTCGACGCAAGCTACAGTGGCGACATCGGATCGAATACTCAACTCGATATCAGAGCGTATTACGACGCGTACCGCTACTGGGCGGACTTCCCTTACTCCGAACCCGGCTCCCAGGATACAGTTCAGATCAACGACGCTGCGGCGGACTGGATCGGTATCGAAGCGGTGCTTGGACACAGGCTTGGACGGCATCGCGTTGTGGCAGGCACCAGCGGAGAGTATGACGTCAGGCTCAGACAGAGGAATTACTATCTAGACCAGCCACCCTTCTTCGACGACAATCGCCACCGGGTCCTTGCGGCTCTGTTTGGGGAAGCCGAGCTCAACCTCCACCCGAAGTTCAGCGTGAACCTGGGCGGACGGATGGATTGGTACAGCGTATTCGGAGCGCAACCGAGCCCCCGGGTGGCTGCGATGTATCTGCCAACGAGCAAGACCTCGTTGAAATACATTTACAGCACAGCTTTTCGGGCGCCCGATCCGTACGACTTGTTCTATGTCGATCAGATTGACATTACTTCGCAGGCCGGGAAACTCAGTCCGGAGCAAAATCGGTCGCATAATCTTCTGGTCGATCACGCGTTTGTGCCGTGGTTCCACATTTCTGCCGGTGCCTTTCAGACTCATCTTTACCGAGTGATCGAAGAGGAAGTCGATCCCGAGACAGATTCGACGCACTTTGTAAACGCAGACAGTGATCGCGGCCACGGAATTGAGATTGAAGCCGCCGCCCATCGCGAATCGGGCTGGTCAGGACGGACGAGCTTTAGCTGGTCGGCCACCAAGGACGGAGTCACTCACCAGACAGTGATGAACTCCCCTTCACACCTGGCGAAACTCAATGGAACTGCTCCGATCACGCGTTATGGAGCACTCGGGCTCGAGATGTTGTACACAGGGCCGCAGCCAAACTACGCCGGAATTCGAATTGGGTCATCGTTTCTGACCAATGCAACCATCTCCACGCGCTCCCTTCATGATTGGCAGCTCTCAGCCGGTTGCTACAACCTCTTCGATCGCACCTGGTCGACGCCTACAGGACCAGAGGTTTTGCCAAACGCGACCGTCCAGGATGGGCGCACTTTCCGATTCAGGATTGTCTATCGCCGAAGCTCTGAAAGGCGATGGACAGGAAAATGAGGGGACTTCAATATTTTCGAAGATCGGTGCGCTCAATTTGGTTGGCCTCTCTCGTGTGCACCTTTCTGCTTCTAGCTGAGACGCTGCCCGTCCATGCCCAACAGGACGCAAGATCAGTGCGAGCGGCTTTTGTTTACAACCTCACGAAGTATGTGACATGGCCGCAACCAAAGCAGAATCTGGTTATAGGGGTCATTGGAGACGAGCGCACAGGGACGACTTTAAAACAGATGCTGGATCAACAATCGAGCGGTGGGCAGAAAGTACGCGTACTGTTGAATCCACCCGATTCAGAGCTGGCTACGTGCAATATCGTCTATATTTCCAGTTCAGAGACGGTTAAGACGGGCAACATACTTTCAGGCATTAGCAAAATGCCGATTCTCACCATCGGTGAGAGCGACCACTTCGTTCGAAATGGCGGTATCGTCGGACTCATACGGTCGCAAGACCAGATTCAGATAGAAGTGAACGTCGATGCACTTCAGCTGGCGGGACTGAAAATGAGTTCCCGAGTCCTGAATATTGCCAACGTTATTTCAACAAGAGGCCATTGAGATGAGAAAGATCCCTCTGCTCAATAGCCTTGCCGGTCGCATCACGGCTGTTGTGCTGACGAGCATCAGCGTTGCCCTGATTGTGTTTACTCTCTCGCTGACCGCGTTTGATCGAGCTAGTTCGGTGTCACAACTCGATGGACGCTTGACCACGATTGCGGATATAGCGGGCCAAAACTCAACCGCAGCTCTTGATTTTAGAGACAAAGATGCGGCTGACCAAATCTTGCAGGCGCTACAGCGCGAATCGCACGTCGTTTCCGCTTGCCTCTACGATGCTTCTGGCCTGCTGTTTTCTGAATATCGTCGAGATTCCTATGACGCTCCGTGTGCTGAAAGAGTTGAAAGAACGCTATCTGAGCAGCAGGGATATCGACGGGTTCAACGCGGCGTTCTACGCAAAGGTGATCTGGTTGGCACGATTTGCCTGACCTCCGACATGCGTGATGTCGCTGAGCGGGAACGCAGGATGCTGTTGCTGGCGATTCTTCTTGCACTGGTCGCTCTTGTGATCGGTGGAGTCTCCGGCTCTGTGATGCAAATGCGAATCACGGGCCCGATCAAGTCGCTTCATCACGTCATTCATGATGTTGTGACCAGCGAGAGCTTTAAGGCGCGTGCTCCTGTCGCCGGGAGCAAAGAAATTGCCGATCTTGCTTCTGCGTTTAACCGGATGCTCGAGGAATTGGAGCATCGAGACGAGGCCACCCACCAAGCCGAGGCCAACCTGCACAGTCAGGCCCGGACCGATGCATTGACAGGTCTTCCGAATCGCCGGCTTTTTACCGAGAGCCTGTCGCAGGCAGTTGCATTTGCTCGCCGTACACATCGCAATTTGGGTTTGCTGTACATCGACCTCGATGGTTTCAAGCATGTCAACGATAGCCTGGGGCACTCCGTAGGAGACCAGCTTCTCTGCGAAGTAGGAAAACGGCTGAGTACGCGTGTGCGCAGGTCCGACATGCTTGCCCGCGTTGGCGGTGACGAATTTACCGTCATTCTTCGGTCCGTCGAACAAATGGACGATGCGACTGCCGCCGCGGAATCTCTCATCCAAGGTTTGACACACTCATTTCGTATCGAAGGGCGAGAGATCAGTATCGGGGCGAGCATCGGCATCAGCACACTCGATGAATCGCTGATCGATGCAGCCGAGTTGCTAAAGCAAGCCGATAGCGCGATGTACGCGGCCAAACGGGCTGGTCGAAATCGCGCCGTCCACTTCAGCTCTGACTTGGGCAACTTAGCGCGCGAGCGACACGCCCTCGAAAGCGAACTGAGAGGGGCAATCGGCCGAGGCGAGATCTACGTTCAATATCAACCTGAATTCGATCTCATTTCAGGCCAGCTCGTTCGCTTTGAAGCGCTGGCGAGATGGAAACACCCGATGCTCGGTGAAATTTCTCCGGTCCGCTTCATCGCCATCGCTGAGGAGAGCGGCTTGATTCATGAGATTGGAAAGTATGTCATGGAGCAAGCCTGCCGTGAGGCAGTTGTGTGGCAGGAATTGTCTGAACAACCGATCCAAGTCGCAGTGAATGTGTCTGCAGTCGAGTTTCATTCCGAATCGGCTGTCGAGGAAATCATTGCACTTCTCGAAAGAACCGGGCTCTCACCAGATCTGCTCCAGATCGAACTGACCGAATCGGTGATGATGGGCCCAGTACACCGCGCCGCGGATAAACTGTACAAGCTCCGTGATTACGGCGTAAACCTTGCACTGGACGATTTCGGCACAGGCTATTCCTGCCTCAGTTACCTCTCAGATCTGCCGTTCCATTCCATCAAAATTGATCGATCATTCGTAAGAAAGCTGCCAGGGACATCGGAATCTCTGATCTTGGTGAACTCACTCATCGGGCTTGCCCATAACATGCAGATGCGGGTGATCGTGGAAGGAATCGAGACGCCAAAGCAGCTTGAGCTCCTCCACGATATGGGCGCGGACGAAGCGCAAGGTTTCCTGCTGGGGCGTCCTGACGGAAAACCGCGGGAACGCCTGCAACCCTTACAGCATGTCCCATGGCATACCGCTCTGCCCTCGATCATGCGAAGAACGTGAACGCGGTGATGGCGTCGGGATACTCCCGCTTAACCGCATCTCGAAGATTGTCAACCCGATCCGGGGCGGCGACAAAATCGAGGTCGGGAAATAGTAGCAAGAGGTTTCCGTCGGAGCATGGAGCATTTCGTTCTGCAAGCTCTCAAACCGCCTAAAAAGGGATCCCATATCCTGAGCAGCGAACGATGTCAGGGTGCCTACCAGCTTTGTGTTCGTCTTCACGTAGTGCATAATGGCCCCACCCCACAAAGCCACCTCTTTGAGAGGTGTAGAGGATCAGATGTGATTGGATTGATCGATAATACTCCGACTCGACCAGCACGCACGGCAGGTATTCTTTACGGTGCCATGCCGTTAGTTCAATGGCGAAGGACTTCGGTCACATTTCGTACTCATGCGTAAATCTAGTAGTATCATCCGATAGCTCGCACCGATGCACGAGATTATTTCCAAACCCGCTACAAAAAACTCCCTCGTTCCGGACAGGAGTTCTATGATCTCCGCATTGACGATTCTCCCGATAGCCAAGGACCGGGATTCACTGTGAGGCAAGCCCGCGCTTCATGGAGTGAGAGCGACAAAGGATTCATGTGGGGAGACCATGAGTGGGAACGATTGCCTACCCTCAAGGAGGCTAAGGAACGCTACGAAGCGCGACGTGCAGCACTCCAGTTAAAGGGATTCACCCATTCCGATCTGGATCTGTTCTGATACCACCGATCGAGTGCGGAGCTGGAACTATCTTCGTTCTGAGTCGAAGGATGGCATCCGAAAATCAGGAAACATCCGCGCATTGAATCCAAGCAACAAATGCAACCCTCAAGTGGGGATCGACAAGATGCCGATTCCTGCTCTTTTCTTTTGAGATGGGGCGAGCCAACTCACAACGAAACACTAGATTCTGCCGTTACCTTCTTCGAGTGGGAGGGGAATTACGCGGATGTTAGGAGGGGGGAGCTGACGATTGGAAACATCATAGGCGCATTGCCAGTATTTCTTTACGTCAAACATTGACGATGGGCTCCCTTACGACGGCTCCGCGTGAAGTAGAAGATTCGAACCTCGCCGCCGGATCGATCAAGTTGAATTCTGAAACGAAGCGGCTAAGCGTTTATTACCAGACCTGGAAAAGTGGAGGCGAGCCTAGGCTAGTGCTATCCTTCTAGCGAGGATCCTCGCGTTCTGGCTAGATTGCGCACTGCACTTGACCCTATAAAACTGAGAGTGAGTCTTCTGCGATGAAACGCACGCTGCACGATCATATCGTGTATCTTGAACAGACCGTGCAGTCGCTCCGAGACCAGCTGACCCGTCCGACACTGACTTCGACCAAGCTGGAAACCGTCCACACGGAACTGAAGACAGCCGAGCTCGCCCTCGCCCATTACCGTAAAGCACATGAGCTCGAACAGAAAATCGGCGGCGCTGCACCTACACCCTCGACGCCGCATCCTAGAGATTCCGCTCCTTCAGGCGACAATCACGACGACAAAACGAACACGGATCGATGCGCCTCTCGTCATCGCCGATTACCGCTCGTAGCCCGCGCTGCTCAAACCCGAACCTTGTTTATACCGTATCACAAAAGACCACGGCGCATGCCCATCGTGCGTGGGCCTATGAAGCGCGCGGTCCGCTGACACTTCACACCACTTCCCTTCCCCTCGTCCCATATGAGTAGCAATGAAATCCGCATGCTCGAAGGCAGAGTGAGAGCGATGTGCCACGCTTGCCCAAGTGGAAATTCTCACGAGGAAAAAGCATGGCAGAAAACGCGATCACGGCGCAAGCCTGTTCCTATCGCTCAGCGGATCGCGGACTGATGGAGAAGATGTAGAGTCGAGAGGCGACAAAACATACATTGGCGGCTCGGGCCGGGTGGCGCATCTAGTTCGAGTTTACGACGACCGGCGAAGAGTCGTCAGAGACTCCGGACCGGAATTAGTGATTGCCAGATAGTTCTGAGCTGGGTTCTAATTGGAAGCGACGAAATGGCCAACACTTTCGCAGATCGTCCAATTCGACTCTTCGTCGTTGATGACCACCCAGTCATGCGTTACGGAATCGTAAGTCTGTTCGACTGCGAGCCTGATGTCGAGGTGGTTGGCTCGGCCTCCTCAGGACCGGAAGCATTGCTCGCGATTCCCCCGCTCCATATCGATGTTGTGCTCACAGATATGCGTATGGCCGGGATGGAAGGAGACGCATTTGTCTCCTCACTTCTCAGGGTCTGTCCACAGATCCGAAGTGCGATGTTGACCAACTACCACTCAGACGAAGAAGTCTTCCGCGCCATTCGCGCCGGTGTCAGAGCCTTCATCCTCAAGACCGCACCCATGGATGAAATTATCGAAGCGGTGCGGGTTGTGCATGCAGGCGGTCGGTGGATTCCGGAACCGATTGCGGAACAGCTAGCCGTCCGTATCGCGCGCATCCAACCCAGTAGCCGTGAGCTGGAGGTTCTTAAGCTCATCGCGTGCGGGGTGGGCAGACGTGAAATCGCAGCGCAGTTGCATATAAGCGAAAATACGGTCCGGAACCACATCAACAATGTGCTGGAAAAGCTCGATTCGCATGATCGCACTAAGGCCGTCACTGAAGCTCTGCGTCTCGGACTTCTTCGTCTTGACGATGTGGACCCGAGTTACGCGTAATCCTCGTTGACAATTGCGTCCAAGCCAGCATGATCCAGGCCCACAACCGAGCGCTACCTTGATATGGCACTCTCACCATCACTTTGCTCCCGTGTCCTGGTGAGCTAACGATCAGCAGTTCTCCGTTCACGTGCCTCGCCCTCAATTCCATTCCTTTTCGTCCGGCGCCGGAAGGTGTATTTGCGCCATCGAATCCGAGACCGTCGTCTTCAATAAGCAGTTTGACGTCCCGCTTCCCGAATTCCAATGAGAGACGCGCCTCTGCAGCCTGGCTGTGTCGAAGAATGTTTGCGACTGCCTCTTCGCCGATTCTCATCAAGGTATCGTAGATATCCTGTGGAAGCCGTACAGGCGTTCCACTCCGCTTCAGATAAATATTGAGGTGCGCCCCGTTCAGCATCGAAGTCGCAGATCGATGAAGCTCGTCAAGTAGGTTGTCTTCGTGCCGCTTGCGCTGCAGAGACACGATTCTTTCGCTCGCTTCGCGATGGGTTGAAGCTGCCATTGAGCAGGCGACATCCACCTTCCGCATAAGGTTCTCTGACACGTTGCCGTTCATTTGCAGACCCTTTCGAATGCTTTGCAGATGGTATCCAACACCGGCAAAACTTTGAGCGAGGGTGTCGTGCATTTCAGCGGCCAACAGTTCGCGTTCAGCAAGTATGCTCCGCATTCTGCGCCGGTCAGTGCGAAGATAAGCATAGGACCATAGCAGAATCACCAGCACACCACTCGCTATCAAAATCAGGAGGCGAATGCCCTGATTCCATGGAGGCGGAGACAAGTATTCAACATCGCTCGCGTCACGCAATAGCAATAAGAATGCGCTGTCCGACAACTCAGGTGTCCCTGAGACGCACACCCCGCGCACTCTCACCGTGCTACCGATTTGCCACCAGGTTGGAATTACATCAGATAAGCCTCTTGGCACCCTGACGGTGAAACGCTGAGCGATGTCGTCCACTATCAATTCAAGAGCCCCGTCCTTCGACACGTTCCAGGTACTCAGAACTCCGCTAAGCTCTACGAACGATCCATCGAACATTCCGCTGGCTGCCTGAGTAGTCGATATGGAGGCAGGCGTAACCAAGTTACTTTGCCACAGAACCCGGTAAGAATTTGTCTTAAAGGGGGCTCTGCGCCAATCTTGCATCATTCCAACCAGCTCTACCTCGTCCCCTGCGTTCAATACATTTGGGCTCGAGAGTTGCACCTGAACCCCGCCGCTTCCATCCTGTACATACAGAGGCTCAGTGAGAGTGACGACTCCACGGATGCGCACAATTTCAGCTTTGTGCGTCATCTCAAGTGAATGGATGCTTGTGATCGGCAGTTCGTCGGCTGGGCGTTCCTCTTGTACGCTCCCCGCCGAACCGAGAAGCGAGTCCAGCAAGAGATCGAATCGCTCGTAATAGCTCTGCCTCATGCGCGCGTAGTCTGCTTCCCGGAAGGGATATCGTTCTTGCGTGATCGGCGGCGCCTGACTGGCGATGCGCGTGAAATCCGCTGTTGTCGCCTTTACGACATGGATGTTACGGTAAGCCGCACCAGTATTCAACGAACGTAGACCGATTTTGCCTTTGCCGAAACAAGTTTCAGCATGCATCGCTGCCCAGGTGTCTTCGTGAATCTCGAGATTCTCAAGGTGTGCCGCTATCTCGCATCCCAAAACCGCCACTTGTAATCGGTACCAGACGAGTTGTCTCACGCCGCCCCGCACCGGGACTGGGCGTGTTTCTATCCAATCGTGATCGGCTACTCCCATTACCAACGCCTGATCCTGGGCGCGTATGCCCACGTAGTATCCCTTATATGCATTGATACCTATTTCGGGTTCATTCACGCGTGCAACGATTCCAACGTCTCCTCCGTGACCCAGTATCATCATGTCCGCACTGATCGCGTAATCACTCCAGTCCGCTCCACCGGTAACTACCTTCGCTCCTCGCTCGTCAGAACGGTTCACTATCGAACCGTCCTTGAGTCGCCAGGAACCTCCGTATGCTATCCATTCCTCGGCGTGATTGCTCGAAAATCTATCACTGTAAGGAATGCTCGCCGTCTTCCGCACCAAAGCAAAAATCACCATCGCGCAAGCGACAGCCGTCAGAACCGTTAAAACGCACACAGTGGCTATCTTCTTCCGGTTCATCGACGGACTTCCTTATGCATCAGAATGACCTGTTGAATCGGCTCCGTGTCGATATTCTCTTTCGATATCAAGACCGGCTTTACAACGCTAACTTGCGGCGCCTGCAGGCCGGCCCGGTCCTTCGTCACAATCTCGACTGCAAGCCTTCCCATCGTGCGCATGTCCTGTACAACCAGCGAATCGATAGCGCCCGCCCGTAACATCAAGAAAAGTGGCAGTGTTTGATCGCAACCAATGATTTTGATCCGCTGCATGGCATTCTCCGAGCGTACAGCCGCGGCAACCGCGAAGCTCTCCTGAGAGCTCAACGCCACGATTTCTTTGACGCGCGGATGTGAGTGAATAAACTCACGCACCAGATGTTGCTCGTAAGAAGTGCTCGATGACTCCATGCTCCTTTTAATGACCTGCAGATTCGGGCAAATTAGTCTCAATGCATCGGCAATTGCATCTGCCCTCTCGATGTTTCCAGGGATCTCAGAACGCAACCCCAAAATGGCTATATCGCCTTCTCCATGGATAAGTTGCCTCGTCCGCGTGGCGATCAGATTTCCTGTTTCGCTCGTATCGTTCAGCAAGTGGTACAGATGCTCACCCTCAGGAGTCCCTGTACCTTCGGCAATGACTACTACCGGAATGTGGTGACTCTGAGCCTTCCTAATCACCTTGTTCGTTGCCACCAGGGCATTTGGCTCAAGAACAATACCAAAGGCTTTACGCTCAATTGCCTGATCGACTAGTTTGATTTGCTCAGACGAATTCGACTCCTCACTGGGACCGCTCCAGTGCGCCTCTAGGCCTGCCTTGTCTGCAGCTTCCACAACACCAACGTGCAACGAAAGCCATTGGGCGTCGGACGAAATACTCGGAATGACTTCGACGACAGGGCGCCTACTTCCAGTACATCCCTCAACCGAAATGCCTATCAAAAAGAGAGCCGCCGCAAAAGCGGCGGTCCTTTGAACCAATGAGAGTAGTTGCTTCATGGGACGTATGAATTGGGAGCCGAACCGCCGCGCCGGTAAGGAGCGTACCAGTTGTGCGCCTTCGGCCATTTCGTCTGGTACTTCCCATTCTGAGGACCCGTCGGCAAGCTGTCCTCAATTCGAATCACCCACATCGCAAGTTCAGCCATCAACTCGGCCTGGATTCGCTCGTGTTTAGGATTGCTGAACAAATTCTGCAACTCACAGGGATCTTGACGCAGATTGTAGAGCTGGCCGTAGCCCATCATATCGTACACAAGCTTCCACTCGCGCATGCGGACCATCTTCTGGTTGCCGCTCTGTGTCACTTTGTTCAATTCGTCAAAAGAGTTCGGGCGCCGCGGATCATGTGAAATTTCGGTAGGCACGTCATCTGACTCATCGTAATAGAGTCCGCCCACGCCAACTCCCGAGATAATACTGCGAAACTCTTCATGAGGATACGGCTCATTGCGCAGCAACGGCCAGAGGCTCCTTCCCTGCACTCCTCGCGGAATCTCCATGCCCATCACCTCACATAATGTCGGCATCAAATCCGCCATCGATGTAAACGCCTCTTCGGCATGATTGTTCGGCTGTACTCCACTTCCCCACCAGATCATTGGGGTGTGAGTCAGATCTTCATAGAGTCCGACACCTTTTCTTCCCAGACCATAATGCATCAAGTAGTCGCCATGGTCAGTCGTAAAAACGACGAGCGTGCGGCCAGTCAGATTACGTATCTTCAGGTGCTGCACAAGCCTCTCGATCTGATCATCGATGAAGCGCAGGGAACCCAAATAATTCGACATATAGCGCCGCCATTGGGGATCCGTTTCGGGAAATTGACTCTGCTGCAACGAGTACTCCCAACGTGCGCGCGGCCCCATATTCTTCAGAGCTTCCGCCCCAGCACAGCGGTCTGGGATTTCTTCGGGAGGAAACATGTTCCAGTAAGGCGCTGGCACTTGCTCCGGATCGTGCGGTTCGGGAAAACTCACTTCCATGAAAAACGGCTTTTCCGACTCCTGGTCGATGAACTCGATTGCATCCGACATAATTCGGTACGTGAGTTGCGTTTCCGGCGGATAAGGGGCCGGTTCGGTGGCGAAGTTTGAATGCAGATTCTTCAGCCATGCCTCAAATTTGGTGGAATCTTTATGCGCGTTCGTCGCGAGGTATCCGCCCTCGTGAGTATACTCACGCCAAAAGTCCAGGGCCCCGCTCCTCAAATACGTGTGGTTCTTGCCGGCGAGACCGGTTCTGTAACCGTTGCGGCGCGCCAATTGAAAAATATCCTCAGAATAATAAGCATCCTGCGCCTGCAGGTTCATTCGTACCCTGTGCGCTGACGGCCATCGCCCTGTCAGCATCGAAATTCGGCTGGCAACGCAGATCGGAGTTGTGCAGTAATTGTTCCTGAATCCGACGCCCGATGCCTGCATACGATCGAGGCAAGGGCTGGTGTCGAACTTATATCCAAGAGCTTTGCTCAGCCCGTAATGGCGCTGATCCGCGATCACGATAATGATATTGGGTTTCGTGGTAACTTCTGCCTGCACCTTTGGCATCGCCTGCGCGGCCACTCCCATTCCGCCGAGCTTAATAAAGTCCCGTCGTTGCATTCACAATTCCTTTTCTGATTTCTTCGATGATTTATCGGTCGGTCGTTTGGAAGCACATGTGCAAGGGCGCGCGATGCATTCGGCAGGGGCGCCCTTAGTGCGTTAGAAACTGACGCGGGCAGTCAATTGCAGTTGGCGAGGCTTCACGATTGTATCGGTCGGCACACCGAACTGCTGACCGTTTGGATCCAACCCAGGCGTGGCCCAAGCATGGCGGTTGAATGCATTCAACGCTTGCACTTCCAGGATGAACCGAACTCCTTCGCGAATCGGCGTTGATTTAATCAGGCTGAAATCTTCATTGAGGAATGGATTCAACCTGACTCGCGCAGTCACGCGCGGGACATTGCCATAGGTATAGGCACCAGTGCCGCGAAAGGAGACGTAATTCTGATCGTAGAAAGCGGGATTGGTCTGCACCGCTGCTGTGGTCGATCCGCCGGCAGCGCCATTGAACATGCTGTTCGTGGCCGGATTTGCCGTGGATCCAGCAAGTGGGTTAAGTTTTCCACTCAGCTTGGCGGCGCTCCAGATGGAAGCGCCGGTAAAGCTGAACCTGCTGCAGGTGTTTGTCCCTGGTATCGAGGATGCGCAGGCAAACGAGAACGGAGTGCCAGCCTGATAACGCTGAATGCCACCTAACTCCCAGCCGGAGATTGCAGCATTCACGATTTTCGGACTGTTCACGAACAGCAGTTTGTTCCGCCCAAGCGGCAGCTCGTAAAGATAGCTGACCACCAAGGTGTGAGGAATGTCTTGGACGCTGAGCGCCTTCTCACCTTTTAGATTTGTCGGGTCCTGAATACCCTGAATGCCAGCATTATTGCTCGGCACTGCACTGTCAGCATCGGTCAGGTTTTTGGCCCATGTATACGAAACCAAGTAGTGCAAGCCGCTGTGCATCTCGCGGTTTAACGAGATCAGCAATGCATGATAGCTACCCTGACCGAGATTCTCAAAGCAGCAGGTCGAGTTGATATTGGTGAACTGCGGATAAGGTTTGAGAGCCTGCTGCACCTGGCCTGTTTTGAAGAGCGAAGTAAATCCATTGAAGGGCGCCGCAACGCCCACTGTATTCGTAGCGAGCGGCTGCGTTAGCGCATTGCCCAGAGCAAAGTATTTGGTGGGAATATTGTTGATCGCTGATAACGCCGACGGCAGGCTATTGTCGCGTTGGCCCGCGTAACCCACGGAGAGAATTGTGTTAGGCGTGATCTGTTGCTGGATCTGTGCGCTCCACATGTAGATCGTGCCGGGCCGCGCATTCTTAACGGCGATAAAATTACCTGCAGATGTCCCATCAAAGAAGGATGGATTAAAAATCGGCGGCGGCGCGAAGCTCGGAAAACCGTTATCGATTTTGAACGCCGGATTGAAGCTGTCAGAAGAAGTAAAGGAAGGAGACGCCGAGAACCCATTCTGCATATTCGAACCAGAATCGAAGTACTGCAATGGCCCGTACAGAATTGCAGCTCCACCGCGAATCGTCGTTCTGCCGGCGAGTCTGTCAGGCGTATATGCGAAACCGACGCGAGGACCGATGTCTTTCGTCCAGGTGTTCAACCATTTGTTATCGCAGTTGCAGTTGGATCCGAAGACTAATGCGCCGGGGATATTGTATGTTGGATCGTTGGCTGCAAGACTGAGATTCGACGTCCCATTGTGAGCCTCATAACGTGGTGTTTCCACCTCGTAACGTAAGCCGAGATTCAATGCCAGCTGCTTGGTCACTTTGTAGTCGTCTTTAATAAATCCCGCGTAGTACCAATGAATCCAGCGCGGCACGTTGGCATAAAGCTGCGTTGTGCCGGACTGTGGAAGACCGAGATAAAGGCTTGCGAAGCCGTTTCCGGTGTTCGAGACGTAGGTGGAGCTTGAACTAGCCGCCGTCTGCCCACGGCCGAAATTGAACGAGGGGGCCGGATAGGATGCGCTGGTTAGCTGATAGTAGCGCACATCTGCTCCGAACATGAAGCTATGGCTCCCCCTCTGCCAACTCAAGGAATCTTGGAGAAGCAGGCTGTTATCCGCGCGTCGGTTGTTGTTTCCATTGCCTAGGTTCGATATGTTCTCGCCTACCGACGTGACTGGGAAGTTCATTGAAGATATGTTGCTGATGCCCAGCGCCATAGAGTAATTGGTGGAACCCAAAGCGGCCGTCGCAAAGTTGTTGCCTAAAGCGCGGTTTGAACCAAAGTTCACGTGGTTAAGAAGAGTGGGGGAGAAAGTGTGGTCCCAACCTGCGCGGCCGAAATGAGTAATGAAGTTTTGTTGGAATTCGTTCGGATCGACAGGATCCGGCAGCGAGCGCGAACCGGACCGCCGTGTGTTCTGACGCGCGCTGTAAGATGCGAAGATGCGATCATTGTCGGTAATGTTTTCATCGATTCGAATCGTATAGGTCGTATTCGTCAGCGGATAAGACGAGGCAAATGTATAGTTGCTGACCAAGCCGGAAGTTTGCGGCTGCGGGTAGTAATTGATCAAAGCCTTGGCAACCGGGCTAATGGCGGTTGTCACTACGTTTCCTGCAAATGCCGTACGGCACGGTACGCCGCCAACAGTCCGCGTTGTCGAGGGGTCAAAGACCTGGCCGAAATAAATTGCGCTGCCATCGCACGGATTCGTGCCCAACTTCTGCGATGTCTGCAGATACTCTGAGAAATTTCCTTGCCGGGCAAGCGCCGTTGGAACAGTAGACGTAATCGATGCCCCGACTGTTTGAGTAAATTGTTCCCAGGTGAAGTGGAAGAAAGTTCTTCCAGATCCACGGTAGAAATGCGGGATGTTGATGGGTCCGCCTAGAGAGTTTCCGTAATCGTTTTGCTTATCGGAAGGGCGGCGATACGTCGAGCGGCAACTCGGCGTATCATTCGCTCCAACGCAGTTCATGGTCGAGCGCCCCTTGTTGAACCAGGTATTTGCGTCCATGTCGTCGTTGCGAAAGATATCGAAGAGGGTACCGTGATAGCTATCCGTGCCGGACTTCGTCGCAAAACTCATAACCCCGCCCGTGGTGCGGCCGAATTCTGCCGAAGGCGTAAAGTCTGTGGTTTTGAACTCCTGTAGTGCTTCGACAGATGGAGCCTCCTCGTCAAAGTTCGACCCATTGTTTGTGCGGCTTTGACTAGCCCCGTCCACCAGGATCTCAGCACCAAAGTTCTGTCCACCGCCAATTTTGTTCAGGCTCACACCGTTCGTATTGTTCGTCGAATTCGAAGACGTCCCTGCGCCCGGCCCGGTGTTGCCCGGCAAAAGAAACATGAATCCTTGCGGCGATCGCAACGCTCCCACGCCTCCGAGCGCGAGCGGAAGATCAATGATCTCCTTGGTTCCGATCGTCCCGCTAATCTCGGAGGATTCAGTTTGCAGCGTCAACGCGTTGGCCGCAACGGTGATTGTGTCCTGGACTTGCCCGATTTTCAAAATCGCATCCTGAACGGTAACCGAGTTCACGGTAATGCGAACGCCATCATACTTGGCACTGCTAAATCCCGGCTCTGAAATCGTTACGGTATAGATGCCTAGTGAGATCTGCGGAAGCCTATAATCGCCGCTCGAAGTGGTGATCGTCTCAAATTTTTCAGCGGTGGATACGTTTACAACAACTACCGACGCGCCGATAATGGAATTGTGATTCGTATCTGTCACCGTGCCGGCGAGCGTCCCTTTCACAGACTGACCTGAGATGGTTCGAATCAAAAGCAAGCTCGTCAGCAAGCAAGCCATGACTCCAACCCAAACTCCATTGCGACTTGCCTCACAAATTCGAAAGCGCATTTCTTCCTCCTGACATTCCGCTCTGTTGACGTGTGGGTGCGAACTACCACCGTGATTGCGCTGCAATTTTATGAACGGCAAGCAATGGAGGACAATGAGGTAGCTTGTCCAATCTCCGCTAGTGCATTTGCACTACCATCACGAGAGTGATCAGAAATGTGAGAGGAAGCTTTGGTCGATTTTTCACCTAGCGATCCCCCTTACATCGCGATCGCCAGATCGCGTTATGCTATATGGCCGGTGCTCAATATCACTGGAGCGATGCGAAGAACAATATGAATTGGCTGCCTAAGTTGCTAGTGAGCCATCTGCACGTACAACCACCGCGGTCATGGATGGAACCTGGACGCTCATTTTGAGAAGCCTCTCCTTCATTTTCGGTTTCCAGTTCCCATTGGAGTCCACGGCAGCGCCCCCGAAATTTACTCCGGTTTTGCTCGCTCGCTCCGGTGCGGTAAGCCGTAAAACAGACGCTTTGTCGATTCCCAGACCTGCAAGGGAGATGTCGGTATTTGTGAGAGACATATTCACGATGACGGCATTGCGCGGCTTGCCTCGCGCGCCAAACACATAGGCCGAGACCCCCTCAACCAAATCGGAAGATACAAGAGGCAGCATTTGGTGACACCCGGAAAGACCTTGAGCGAATGCGAGCATGCCGTAGTACGGAGGTCCTGCCGAGTTCACACCATTTCCGTCGTCTTGAATCGGCGAATATGAACTAATGAATCCGAGCTGGTTGACTCCGGTTTCCATATTTACGCCCGAGCAGCCATTCTGCGCCAGCAGCAGCATCGTATTCAGCGTCCAAATAGCTCCGATAAATGTATCGCTCACGCCTGGAAGTCCTCCGCCAGAAAACGAATTGATCTCGCACATACGCCATGGGATTCCGCTTTCGAGCGAAGCAGTACGCATGCGTGCAAGCACATCTGCAAGTCGCTGATCGGGACTCAGCAGTTGCTGAACGCTGCCGCGATGCTGACCATTGCGATAGTAATGCGTGGTCAACAGTTGGATTTTGCCGGCGGCATCGTTTGCCATTCGCTCCACCCACTCCACTGATTGCGCAGTATCAGGACCGGCAAAGCATATGCCCGGAACTGCCTGCACGATTGCCGAGCGCCATTCGTCGAATTCCTTGCGATAGATTTCGTAGGTGTAGGGAGCCGCACGGAACAGTTGGCTCTTACCGTAATTCTCTACCTCATTGCCCAATTCGAGCGCCAGGAGACTGTTGCCAAGCACCTGCGATGCGGCTCGTGCCTCAGCAATGGCTTGTTCGATCGTTCCCTGCGCAAAGTTCACACTCCAGATTGCCCTCCAGCCGGTAGCTCTCAAAAAAGCGGCGAGTTCTTCGATGGCTGCACGCGTAATCACCGTGTTCTTGGCGTCCCTAGCCGCAGGTCCATTTGGTAGGTAGCGGGCATAATCTGCGACGATGCCGCCGACACGCAAGACCCCCTTCGGCCCCAGCCCTTGAACTAACCTGAGATACCGACCGTTGGTAGTGCTGAGCAATCCGCGGGTAGCAACTGACGACATTTCATAGCCCAACCCAATGAAGTCCGCCGGGACCTCGACAGGAGGCTCCGGAGCCAGCCGAAGAGAGTGCACCGCGCTTTCTCCAGAGAGGTGAACCTCCGGCCAGGGCAGAGCCAGCGTTGCAGAGATCTTTAGAATCGAACTCACGAATTTGCGGCGATTCAACATTTGTGCCCTGTGCATTGTCTCCACTGATGTGAAGCAAGTGTTCCCGATAAGAAATATCGCCTATTGTCTATTGATCGACCGAATGATCTGAGTTGGGCTTCAGATCTGGATTTGTGAAACCCCTTCCGGTCAACTCTCGCATCAGATCGACTTCTCGCTGACGGTAGGGTCTGCCGTCATTTCGGAATACTTCGTGAAACCAGACTGTTGGCTCCTCTGTAACGTAGGGCCGCTTCCACGAGTCCCACGGTAAGTAGGTCTGCGTCTTACCTGCAACGAGGCCCCAGTTGATCGCCGCAACGTGTTCTCGTTTTGCAATCGGCAGGATCGTATCAAACGTGCTGCCGTTGCCACGAGCCATGAATTCCGTACAAAGCAGCGGACGGCCAAGTGAACGCAACTCCGCAATCCGCGCCTCGAATTGCTCCGGCCACCCGTAGTTGTGAAAAGAAATAACGTCTGACTCCGCCAATTGAATCTTGACCGTCTCGCTTTCCTTACTGGAGTCACTCCAGTTCCCTCTCCAAACACCGCTCGTCAGCGGTTGCGTTGGATTGGCGGAGCGAGCCCATGCGAACGCTTGTGGCAACAACTCATTTACGCGTCGCACCTTTTCAGGAACGTCTTCGGCGCGGTCTCGCCCCGCATTATCAGGCTCGTTCCAGATATCCCATGCAAGCACTCGATCATCCTGCCCGAAGGCACTCACGACGCCGGTCACATAAGCCTTCAACTCGGGCTCGAGCGCCCGATTCATCAGCCGTTCTTTGCCTGGACTTTGTACCCAGCCTGAATTGTGAATGCCCGGAATCGGCGGATGCTGCGGACCGAGGTGCGGATTAGGCTCCCAGCATGAATCGAACAGCACCAGGATGGGGCGTATGTGGTGCTTCGCTGCAATGGCTAGAAACTGATCGATCGTTCTTTTCGCTTCTGCTGGATCATTTAGCCAGAACTGATCCTGCAGAAACACCCGCATCGTGTTCATCCCAATGGACTCCGCCATTCCCAGTTCTTTATCAATGAGCGCGGCGTTGAAAGTCGAAGGCTGAAACATTTCCAATTCATTGATCGCATCAGAAGGCACAAAGTTCGCGCCGACCAGCCACGGCTGTTTCTCGTACCACTCATTCGCTTTTGCCGCTGTCCACCGAGCGCCGCTTTCTTGAGCTTGCACGCCACTCAGCGCTGCTGTAACAGCCCAGGTAGCTAATGCCAAACGTAGACCAGCACATTTCGCTTGCATCGTCAGATACCCTCTGATTGTCTTCTGACGTCAATCAATTCGATTCCCGGTGACACCCGCACTCAGCATCGAGCGTCAAACATTGGGACTCGACTCAAATTACTGTTGATCTCAGTCGGACGTCAGTATCGCACTGGCGCCTACAACGGGTGAATAGTGCAACGGCACTATCCCTCCCCTGAAGGATCTGCCAGGCATCTTTTTCGGACTAAAGAACGATATACGTCTTTTTCTCGGGCGGCGCTGCCCTCGGAGCTTTATCGTATTTCGGCACATTGGGATTGCCAAAAATGGATCGGCGGGTTGCCGATCAACCATTTTCAAAACCCGATAGTCCGTCACTCAGAAGCACGCACCGTGGTAGGTGAGGCGAATGCTAAGTTCCGGTTGGACGAAGGGGATTTGCGGCGAATCGAAGACGCATTTCCGCACAGCGCAGTGCAGGGTGAGCGTTATGCTCCGGAGATGATGAGAATTATCAACAGCTAGCTTACGACAATTGAGTTCCTCCAGGCGGCTTTCTGGCAGCCAGGAGGAGTGCAATCGTTGTCTGCCCTTCCGGAGAATCTGTGGCCTGAGGATTGAACCGATTCGTCTGGAGCCTGGGCAGCTCGCCTACGCCGCGCGTTTACCGATTTCCTTAAGCTTCCGATAGAAAGTCGTCTTGCCCATTCCGAGCAACCGCGCCGCTTCGAGGGGCCGGCGATTCGCCCTCTGGTATGCTGCGAGAACCATTGCCCGTTCCATTTCTGCAATCGTCGGAAATTGCTCCGGCATGGCGCTCGGCCTTGGAATCAGGTTTGATGCCGAATCCAGGTTTGGTTGTGTCAGGCGATCCGAGGCCTCAGCAAGGAGTCGGCGCGCCTGCTCGAGATTGTTAAGGCACTCGGGATCGGGACGGATCACGATCTTTTCGACAACCCGCTCAACTACCTTCACAACCGGTTGCGGCAGTATCGCGCCACAGCGCCGGCAATTCCGTTGCTCGCTCCACTGGACGAGTTCGCAATTCCGGCAGCGAATTCTCTCCCGTTCCTCGTTCATTGTGTTTCCTCCGCGCGAGCGCGTTCAATCAAAAAGGCTGAGTTGCATATTGGTTTCGGTGGCCGTCGGCCAGAGCGTTGTCTTCTTCCGTCTCTTCGTGGCTTCCGGCTCCGTCAGATCAATGCCGAAGGCCATTGGCGCTGGTTTCGAAGCTATAGGTGGCAGTTCGAGAACCGGTCCTAAATCTTCTTCAGGTTCTGACTCGACCAGGACTGTTGCACGAGGCTGGATCTTCTCGCGTTCTTTGTCGAGGTCTCTCCACACCGCGTCGGCGGATTCGCCGATGCCGGCCTTCTCCACCAGTTCGCGCGCCATCGCGCTCATCAGGTCTTCATCGGTATCGAGTGCCTGCAATCCCTCGCCTGTGAACTTGCCCTCCATCATCAGGGCCACGAGCATTTTCTTGCCCATGAGCCGGAGACAGGTCTCCTGCATGGTGCCTGCGTACGTGACGAACTTCACGCGCACTGGTAGACGTTGGCCGATACGCCATGATCGGCGGCTGGCCTGCCGCAACGTATGCAGCGAATATCCGGTCTCGTAGAAATAGAGGGTCGGAAACGCCAGCAAGTCGAGGCCGGTTTCGACGAGCTTGGGATGACAGATGACGACTTCCACGCCGGCCTTCAGTTGTCTGTCGTACCAATCCTCCCGTTTGTCCGTCGCCACCGATGACCGAAGCACCGCTGTCCGTATGCCCTCCCGCTCAAGGACTGTTTGCAAACGGAGCGTGACGTCCTTTTCGCCCGTATAGGTCGCATACACCTGACAACGCCGTCCCTGGCGCAATTCGTCTTTAATGTCGGTGATCAGAGCACGCTCCTTGGCGTAGAGCGCTTCCCGTGTCAGGTTTTCCGGCTCAGTGACGAGGAACTTCACGTACTCTCTCGATTGCGGATCGTAAGCTCGCGCCCAAATCTGGTCGAAGTCGTAGGGATGGTCCGGATAGAGCAACAGAGTGTTGAGCAGAATGCTCATCAGACTCTTGTTGCCGCGATGCTCCTTCATCGCCGCGCGAATTTCTTCCTCCAGCTGTTCGTAGGCTTTCTGGAGCGTCTCATCCATATCAACCGAGATGACGCTCTCGCCGTATGGGGGTAGATTGTCGGAGATGTCTTCGAGCGACAGGAAGGCGGTTGAGCTCATGAGGAACTTGCCGAAAAGCAACGGAGATGCCCCGGGCTTGCGCAGAACGCGAACGGTCTTCTTGGTCGCCCGTGAGCAGGCGTTATCGGAATCCTCGATTTTCTCGATGGTTTCAAGCACGCCGTACTGCTCCTGGAAGTCGCGTCTTCCTTGCCCTCCATAAGCGAAGCCCTGGCGCACCATCACGCGCGGCTCCATGCGGTAGAAGATGTTGAACAGATCGTCGGCATAGCCGCCCATCAAAGTTCCGGTAAGGCCAATTAGTCTGCGCGCAGCACGACCCAAGACGCCGAGACCGTTTCCCTGCGCTGTGTCACCGGCGAGTTGATGCAATTCGTCGGCAATAGCAAAATCGAACCAGCCCTTCATGTAACGGCCTATGTATTCGATTGGCGCGATGCGCTGAATGCGCGAGCGATCCGCCTGCCAAAGAGGTGAGAACTTCATCCTGCCGCCACGGCTTCCGGATAGAATCTCCGCGACCTTTACCTTGTCCCTAAAATCGAGACTCGTGAGCTTCTCCATCTCGGAATCGAGGATCGCCCGGCCGGAATCAGGATTGATGATGCCGCCAAGATGGGGACCCGACTTCGCCTTGAGATAGACATGGTCCCAGAAATAGCTCAGCTTGCCCTTGTCTTTGCCGGTGATGAAGAATGTCGGACCTGGGAATCGTTCTCGCCATTCCTTTCGCCCCATCCTCTTCATATCCGCCAGAGAGAGTCGCTTCCCTTCATAGACTGTTCTCCCTTTGTTGAGCTTGACTTCGCAGATACCATGAGGCCGGCTCGGATCTCCTCCGTTACGCATGTCCTCAATCAGGAACACGCGGGCCCGGGGAATCGTAAGGAGCACTTCGCGCGCCCACTTGTGTGTGATATGTGAGGGACACATCACCAGCGTGGAACTTGGCCGCCCGCCGCTGAGTAGATGAATGGTGCCGAGGGCCATAAACGTCTTCCCGGCGCCACATTCGGCCACAATGCGCACTGCCTTGCCAGTGCGCAGATACTTCGCAGTGCCCGTAATGACGAGTGCTTGTGCAGGAAGCGGTTTGCGCAGCAGTGAATTGAGAGACGGTGCAACCGGATCTTTCGTGCTTTGGAGCGGGGGATAGGTTCCCAGAATGCGTTCGGCTAATGCCGGGCCAAACCGGCGCAAGTAGTCAAAGGTCGTCTCCATGGGCACGCCTCCTGACAGCAGCAAAGCTGCAACGATTTGGGATCGATGAGGATAGTTGGGATGCTGCTGCGTCAGCGGCTTCGCCGTTCACTTACCGGCATTGGCGCAAGCACCTTGGCCTTCAGGCGGCTCTGCGGGAAATCTTTTGGGTTGAGAGTGAAGATCATGTCGGCGCGCCCTGTTTCTGAGCAGGCGCAAAATGGATCGTCCTTAGGGTCGGGCGATATTTCAGCCGCTGCACGCACTTCGACAACCTCTCCGCGCTCCCGGATCAGATTGATGAATGCGCCGACTGTGGCGGGGCGAACGTGCAGACGCTTGAGGACTTCCTTGTATTCCGCAAGGATGTCTTCGGTGTAGAGCCAGGTGAAGTGTTCTTCATCCGCCCAGCGGTACATCAGGTCTGCGCTCGGAACTCGGCCGGGAATGTACTGATCCCGGAAACCGGAGATGCCCGCCACGACCACATTTGTGTCGACCACGGCACGCTGTTTGCGTTTCCTAGACTTCGGCTGCAACGGTGATCTCCGGGACTAGCCTGTCCTCGCGGTAGCTCCGAATTGTCCGCTGAATTTCCTCGTCGGACAGTTCCCCTAGATCCTTTGCCGCTTCCGAAAGCGTAGCCAGGAACTCCTTCTTCCATCCCGCGCGCTTGCGCCCAGGTGGCATGTCCTTGTAGAGTCGGGCCCGGCTCAGGCCCTCGTCGATCTCCGCATCGAAGGATCGGAAAGGGACACCGAGTTTGATCGGCTCTTCCTCTGGAGAGGTCCGGCAGGTGAAGACAATGTAGGCGGGATTCTTCCGCCGAAACCCCTTCTCGGAGGCCCGAAAGACCTCAATGAGCCGGGTGAGAACGTTGGCGCGAGTCCCTAGCGACTCCTTCAGGCGAAACGCAACCTTTGCGGTTAGAAGTGTCTCTTTATCAAAGACATACGCTCCCTCAACTCGCCTTGGCTTGACCACACCAAATTGCACCAGGTTCTGAAGCTCTTTGGGGGGGACTTTCAGGACTGCGCTCGCTTGCTTTAGTTTCAGTGCTCTTTGAGGCATGGAAGAATCCTCCATTACAATCTAAAGCTTAGATTGTATTTACCTCCCAGTCAACGAAGCCTCGAAGGCGGATTTGCGTGCGGCCGGTCAGCCGGCCTGAAGGGCGCGAGTCAATGTGTAACGCGGCCAGAGGATCGGACCTGCCTCCTCCGGAAAGCCGAGACTTCCGGACCGTAGCCCTTCACCGACCCACTCAAGCACTTCGTCTGTGGTCGCCGAAATCAGGACAGGCTCACAACCGATGCCATCAATCTCTTCGACCTTGCGCTTGTTCTCGATGATGCGAAGAATAGGGTCTGCCCACCGCGGATCGGCGGGCAATCCAAGAAAATTCACCAAGGTTGCCCACGCCTCGTCGCGCTTGTAGCGGAGCAGAATTGTCCGTCCAGCGCTGCCGTTGGCATGGAGATGTCGCGAAACAGCGACCAGATGCCGCACTGGCTGCTTTCGTCCAGGCAGAGCTACGGCGCCTTTGTAGCAGGAAGCATGTTCCCCAAACTCGCTTTCCTTCTCCGTTCCGTTGGGGAACGTGATGCGGAACGCGGCTTTCTCGTGGATCGCAGCCGTAATTGCGCCGACATCCGAATCGTTTCCGAACACGCTCAGAAGATGCGCTTGCCGATCTTGGCCCATATAGCGATCAACCCGCAGACGAATGCGGGTCGAAGCCTTTTCCGTAAAGCGAACATACTCAAGCAGCCCGAGCCGCAGGTGTGCATTCTCCATCGGCTTGGTCCTCCTTTTTCGCTGGAGTCTCGGTCAGCCTGAGCGTCCTCCCATCCGCATAGACCAGCCGCAGCTCGTTGGTCCAGCGCTCGCGATGGTGCACGATCTCGGCGTCGCCTTCCTGTTCGACGAAGGTCGTGACGTGTTTCACCGATCGCCAGCGGGCAATATGCCGGTCGCTTCCTTCTCCGAAGACGCCATTCAGCAGGCCGGCAGTACAGAGCAATCCCACATGACCGCCGTGAAGCGGTGTGATCGGCCGCCCTGTCGCAACATCGTCATTCGGCAAGAGCAATGGCGCCACTTGCTTCCAGGCCAGCGAGTGAGGGAGCGAATCTTCGAGGAGATCATAGGGAAGGCCCCCGTAGGTGAGTGTGGCTTCACCGGAACCAGGTACCGAATATGGTGGGCAAATGCCCGCCTGCAGTTCCGGCACCTTTTGGAAGCTGGCATAGAGACCTATGTTTTGAAGCTGTCGCTTGTTCTTTTCGAGTGCCGCGCCCCGAACGTCGTGACGAACGCCCAGAACAACAATTTGCCGGTATTGAATGGACTCCGGATCGGTCATACGAAACACGTTCACCGCGGTGAAGTGTGAACTGAGAATCCCGGTGCAGTCGTGTAACCGCTCGTATGGGATCACAAGGACCAGGACACCGTCCATCGCCAGCCAGCGGTAGGTGTGCTCCAGGAAGACGGCTTCCATGCGGCGATTCGCGATCGATCCGATCTCAGAATCGTATGGCGGGTTCAGATAGAGGAGCGAGAAGGACTCTGGCTTGGCGATCGCGTCGAACGTATTGCCCTGGATCGTCTCGATTCCGCTCGCGCCGGCGATGCGCGCACGTTCGGCGTCAAGTTCGATTCCATAGCGTCGAACCGGGGTGTCTTTCGTGACTAGTTGGAGCGCTGTGCCTTGGCCGACGCATGGGTCAATCACCGAGGCCATGTGCGCATAGTTGAGAAGAGAGCGGAGTTTCATTCCTTCGCACTCTGGCAATGGGTAGTAGCCCATCTTCAGGCGGGCGGCGTTACGCATGGTTTCACCTTGATTGTGAATTTTCTTATGGTGGCGCCCCCCTCCATAGCAGCGCCAGGTCGATGAACGACTTGACCTGTAGTAAACAAGAGGGAGTTCGCTTCCTATTGACTCTCTATAAGAGGTCGGGGTATGTTCTTATAGACGGTCAATAGGAGACCCCATGGCAGGCAACGAATCGGAACTGGTGCAGGGCACGCTCGACGTTTTGATTTTGAAAGCAGTGGCTCTTCAGGAATTGCACGGCATGGGCATCTCCCGCCGAATCGGGCAAATGACGAACGGGGCATTTGACGTGAAGGCGGGCTCGTTGTTCCCGGCCCTTCATCGAATGGAGCAGGCGGGCTGGCTCACCTCCAGTTGGGGTCAGGCGGAAACAAATCGACGTGCAAAGTTCTATGCGTTAACCAAGACTGGAAGGAAGCAGCTTCGAGCCGAAACCGAGCGCTGGGCTCGCATCTCCTTTGCTATGGCGGCCGCTCTGGGAATCGGCCAGGAGGCCCTATGATCAGCCGGCTCCGCGCAGTTTGGAACAATATGTTCCACAGAAGGCAACTCGATCGCGATCTTGATGAAGAACTTCAGGCTTACGTGGAACTGGTTGCAGCCGGGACGTTGCGGGCAGGCATGGACCCAGAAGACGCGCAAATCCATGCCCGTCGCCAGACAGGAGGAATCGATCAGATCGTACAGAACGTCCGCGATGTTCGCATGGGGGTCTGGTTAGACAGGCTGGTGCAGGATGTCCGGTTCGGCATTCGAACACTCGCGAAGAACCCGACTTTTTCCCTGGTCGCCGTGGGAACTCTGGCGCTTGGAATTGGCGCAAATACCGCGATGTTCAGCCTGCTCGATCAGGTAGTTCTGAAGCTTTTGCCCGTCAGCCGTCCCGAGCAGCTCGTGATCGTCCGAGAGACCGGCAACCATTACGGCAATAGTTACGGCCCCAACACCATCTCCTGGCCTATGTTTGAAGATCTGCGCGACAACAACCAGGTCTTCTCCGGAATGTTCTGCCGGTTCCCGGCGAGCGTAACGATCGGCTACGGGGATCAAGTGGGGCAAATCTCCGCAGAACTGGTCTCAAGCGCCTATTTCCAGACATTGGGCGTCAGAACGGTATTGGGGCGCACGATAGGCCACGACGACGACTCCGTTCCCGACAGTAAGCCGGTTGTCGTGCTCAGCTACAGTTTCTGGCAGAGTTACTTTAACGCGGACCGCAACATCGTCGGCCGGACGATTGCGCTCAACCGTCAGGTGATGACTGTTATCGGAGTTGCGCAGCCCGGCTTCGACGGCGCGGAGATAGGAAACCCCGCGAAGGTCTTCGTTCCCATCATGATGAAGACCGAGATGACACCGCACTCGGACGGGCTCAAAGACCGACGCCGCCGGCTGAGCTGGGTGACCGCATACGGCCGGCTCAAACCCGGCCTCACCGTTGAGCAGGCGCAGGCTTCGCTCCAGCCTCTCTTGCATGGCATTCTCGAAATGGAAGCGCAGCAGCCTGAATTCACGCGATCCACGACGGCTGCGGACCGGCAGGTGTTTCTCCGGAATCGCGTTGAGCTTTTGCCGGGTTCAGACAATGGTCTGCGCGAGTATATGCGTACCCCGCTATGGCTCCTGCTCGCTCTCACCGGAGCGGTCCTTCTTCTCGCCTGCGCCAATCTGGCAAATCTGTCCCTGGCGCGCGCCACGGCGCGAGAAAAAGAATTCGCCGTCCGTATGGCTATCGGCGCAGGTCGCGCCCGCATTGTTCGTCAATTACTCGTCGAAAGTCTGCTGCTCTCTGCCTGTGGAACAGTTGTGGGGCTCGCGCTGGCCTTTTTTGCGGATCGCATTTTGCTGCGCATCTACCTGCCTGCGGATGCAGTGACCGAGTTTCAAGTCTCCCCCATTCCCGATGGACGCGTTTTGGCTTTTGCGGTGGGTCTCACGCTCTTGACCTCCCTGGTGTTCGGACTCCTGCCTGCCGTTCGCAGCTCTCGCACTGAAATCACGCCCTCGCTTGGCGACAGATCGAGCGCTCTTTCTACCGGCGGCATTTCTCTTCGCCGTATCCTGGTCAGCATTCAGATGTCTCTGTCTCTGCTGTTGCTAATCGGCGCGGGACTCTTCGTTCGCACATTGCGCAACCTTGAGAATGCGGGACCCGGTTTCTCAACCGATCACCTACTTACATTCACAACGACCCCCACACGCAGTGGATACTCTTATGAAGAGACCAAATCCTACTATCAACGGATGAACGTCAACCTCCAGGCAATGCCCGGCGTTGAGTCGGTCGCACTGTCCACCATGCCGATTCTGCGCGGGTTTGCCTGGCAGAATGCAATTCTCGGTAAAGAGTTCGAGGGTACGCCAATTGAACAGCAGCCATATCTCAGCCAGGTAAGCCCGGACTACTTCACCGCGCTCGGAATTCCTGTTATCGCCGGTCGAGCCTTTACTCCGCAGGATGTTGCGCCGACCGATTACGCTGTGGTAAATGAGAGCTTCGCCAAGGAATACTTCCCCGGCCGCAATCCCATCGGGCAGCGCTTCGGGTTGGTGGACGACATGCGGACAGTCACACCGAACACCGAGGTCATCGGGGTAATCGCGGACAGAAAGTATAGGGACCTGCGGGAGACACCCCATGCGCAGGCCTATTTTCCTTATCTCGAAGGCGGCGACATCCGAGGCATGACCGTTTATGTGCGCACACGGACCGATCCGCGGGGATTCGAGGATGCGCTGCGCGAACGATTGCGCCAATTTGACCCTCACGTTCCGGTGGTCGGACTCGAAACTGTGAACGAACAGATTGGATTCTCTCTGCGTACTGAGCGGCTGGTGGCCAGCCTCTCCGCGGTCTTCGGTGGCGTGGCGACACTGCTCGCCGTTATTGGGCTGTATGGCGTCATGGCCTACGCGGTCTTGCGTCGGACGCGCGAAATCGGCATCCGCATTGCGCTGGGGGCTCTGCGGAGCAACGTAATTGCGATGGTGATGCGCGAAGTGCTCCTTCTTATTGCATTCGGCCTTGCAGCTGGGGTTGTGCTGGCTCTAGTCCTCGCCAATCTGATTCGCAGCCAACTCTATGGATTGGGCGCGCACGATCCATTGACGTTCATGGGCGCTGCAATCGTTCTGGTGTTCGCAGCGGGCTTTGCAGGTTTCATCCCCGCCTTGCGCGCCAGCGGCGTGGACCCGACCACCGCATTGCGTCAGGAATAATTACGGTTGAGATGCGCCTTTACCTGTGAAGCGCTGACGCTGCAAATGTCGCCTAATCGCCGAGTATCAGCTTGAGCTTCGCAGTCACAGCTTTCACGCCGCGAGGGCCATTGCTGGAGCAGGACCTGGGTCCCACGGATTCGACAGCAAGAACGCCAGTTCTACGATCCGCTCCGATCCGCATAATCCGCATCGCCTAACCGATGTTGAGATCGTTTCGCAGTTCAGGCAGTACACTGCCCTTTCGACTGGAATCGAGATGAGTCCCGGATCCGGTCGAATCATCGTGACGTTTCGCATATTTACTCCAAACTTCAGAGAGTCGCGACGTGCATGGAATCAGGCCACAGACCGCGCCGCTTCTTCAAGCTCAATCACAAGCGCCTTCAGGGATTCGAGCTTGGGAATGGTGGCCATCGACTCAATCTGCAGTCTGTCCATGACGGCAACGAATGATGCCTCACCGATCTGCTCAGCCAGAGAGTTTGCCTTGCGGATGCCGCGCACGGCGCGCTCCATGGCTTCTGCCACATTTGCCTGGAGCTGTGCGTTGGGGATGTCATTTGCTCGACGCACGTGTCCTGCCCGGCAGAGAATCTCACCGTAGATCGCGTCTCCCAGAATGCGCCGGAACCCCTCAACCTTCGCCGTCACCTTCTGATCAATGGACCCCCGTTGGATTGTCGGTGGGCGTGGGCCAGATGCCAGGTGTGCCTTGCCCAAGCGGTGGGATTTGGGAAGCGCCCATTGCGGAAGCTGCGGAAACTGCGTTGGCTGACGGTATTCGTTCAGAGACACCCACACTTCGGTGAAGTTGTACAGGTAGCGGCCCAGTCCAAAACAGCTTGCTGCCCTCTTGAACGCTTGCGCCTCTGCCGAGGTCATCGCGTTCTCTTCGTCGGCCCACTCTTCTCCGCTCCCGGAATGACAACCCAGTCCGGTGATTGTGAGAATGCACGTCACCAGCACTTTGCCGGTCTGAATGAGCTTGTCTTTCTTCATCCGGGTCACTGAGGACACGGTCGAAACGTCATAGGTCCGCGTCCACCCGGTCGGCGTAAATAGTTGATTGAGCCGGTCTGTGTAGGCACGCGGATCCGCAAACGCGATCACCGCGCCTCGGTTGCCGTCCCTGCTTGTGTGCGTGACACGCCATTTGATCTCGCTCGGATCGAACGGTTCTGCCAGTTCGACAAAGAGATTGTTCGGATCAGGACTTGCTTTGGTTTCCTCGGTTGCCATCGCTTTAGCTCCTGGATTGAGATGGGCGCACAGAAGCCCGCCGCATTCCGTCTTGATCGAATACTGATCATGAACAGATCATCGGCCGGCCTTTGAGAGAACCAGGCGGCTCTTCGCCGCTGTTAGACTCTTCGTATGGAAATGAAAGGCATTCTCGCGGAGATCGACGCGGAAATTCAAAAGCTTGAGCAGGTGCGCGCAATTCTGGCTGGCAAAGATGGCCACCACGAAACCAAGGCCACAGCAGCCGGACGGAAAAAGCGTCGGCTCTCACCCGAGGCACGCGCGAGAATCGCTGCCGCCCAAAAGGCACGGTGGGCAAAGATCAAGAAGTCGAGCAAGTAGAAAAGGCTTGGCTAAAACGGAATTTCATCCGGGCTGAGTTCCCGGTCCTGGTATTCCCGTTCGAATTGCGGCGCAGGATTCTCTCTCCTCGGTGCATTGTCTTTACGCCGGCCGCGATAGTAGGTTTCATCCACTTCTTTACCGCCGCCGAGCAACGTCAGGTCATGGACGAATATCTCGATCCGATACCGCTTCTGGCCGGATTGCTTGTCATCCCACGAGCGGGTCTGGATCTTTCCCTGGACGAAGAGCTGACTTCCCTTGCTCACATAATCACGGACAATCTCGGCAGTGCGGCCGTAGGCCACAAGATTGTGCCACTCCGTCCGGTCTCTCCAATTGCCTTGCTGGTCCTTCTCGCGGTCGGTAGTGGCGAGAGGAAAGTTCGCAGCGATGCCGCCCGTGGTGGAATTGATCTGCGGATCCTTGCCGACATTTCCGAGCAGAAAGGTCCTATTGACGCTTTTTGGCATGACAGTGCTCCCATTCCTTCGAGCTGAGTTTCAGGAAAAGACGTGCTCGATCGCTTCGCCCCTGGAGATCTCGATGTACTCATTGCCAACCAGCCGGTAGAAACGCCTTCCATCCGAACTGATATTGAGGTATCGGCGTGTGCAACGATGTTTGTACAACTCGATCTCTCCGGAGCGGCCCATGTACATGAAGTGCTCGCAATCGCAAGACGCAAGGGTCATTTCAAGCGGACGCCAATTCGGCTCGCACACGACAATCGGAGTGTGATCAATCGACGTCATACTCTCTCTCCCGGGGGACCCGACGGGACGCCCACGTGCGCGTGTTTGCAGCCAATACAGCGAACACAGGTGGTAATGCTCTTGATCGCGCGCTCGAACAACTCCGGCAACTTCAGGACTTCTCCCGAACGGGAATAGAAGACAGGCGCAACATCGCCAAGAATCGCCCGCTGGTGTTTCTTCCATAGATCGCACGGTAATGAACCGTCGCGCCCATGAAAGATCACTTCGGACCGAATCTCTGGGCGTTTGCGTTCGGCCAGAAATAACGGGGTGTGCGAGGTGATCACCAGTTCGCAGGTTCGGCCGACCCGCAACATTTCAAGTCGTATCAGGTTCTCCGCAAGGTAGATTGCGTGGCGACCATTTACACCCGTCGAGTCGATCCGTTGCAGCCATCGCAAAGGGCTTCCATCCAGCGCGACGAAGGCGCTGGCGCGGCCGATGTCGGTAACCGCACCGCCCGATTCCACTCCCCGGAGGACGTACCGGTTTGCCAGATGCTGGTGTTCGAGCGAGACCGCCGGTTGGCAATAGACCCCGCGCATGTCGAGCGCATTCAATACAGAGCGCGGAAGGGACAGTCCGTGGAGCGCGTAACGATCAGCGCCAGAGCGAGTCTTAAGTTTGGTTTTCAGGTTCGTCATACGCTCCCTAGGCTGACGCTCGTTTGTGGATGGGCTTCCCGAGTGCCGCACGGATTTCCTCTTTCAAACACCCCGCCCAGCATTTGTAGAAACGTGGGTTCTTGATCTGGATCGCGAGATTGTCGCCTGAGCGGTCTCGCCCAGCCTGCGCGCAGGACGGGCATCGCGCCCACCAGTTCCGGTTGTCCTTTCGCGTCGGGCGGACGAAATCGAGGATTCGGAATTCCTCGTTATTGGTGCGCGAAGCACTGGGAATATACGGAACCACAGGTGTGGGTCTGTACGCTTCAGGCAGGCTCATGCCCTGGATGAACGTCTTCAATTCATCGTCGGTCAGCTTCTTCAGCCCATCGAGATATGCCAGTTGGGCTTCCGGCGAAAGGTCGGCTTCGTAGAACCAGTAGCGCCGTTCTGTTTTCCGATGGACGCCGAGAGGAGCACGAATAGCATTGCCATATTCCGCGCTTTCGAGGCGGTCCTGACGGGGGAATACCTCGATGCCTTCCTTGAGTCCTCCACCTTTGACCGGGACTCCGAGCCGGAGTGCGAGGTTGTACACGTAGATCCGGCATTCAGAGGCGAGTAACGGTTCGGCTCCGAAGATCCAAAGATGTCCGCCACGGCGGGACTGCTCGAGTGCCGCCTGGACACCATCCTGCTTCAGTTCCCATTGCAGTTGGAACAGCGCTTCTATGGCTCCGTCGAAATCGGCATCGATCGCGACCCATTTCGAGCGCTGGGTCTCTGGGTTGATTGCGTAAAGACTGATGGTGATGTCGCCATTCAGGTGCATCCGGACGGCGTCTTCATCTAGCGGCTTTGGCTCTTTTGTGCGCCAGTCTCGGGCAAGGTAATAGGGGAAGGAACCGTTAGGAAGTGGCCGGGAAGACTGGATCGAGTAGGCGCGCCGGTTCACAAACAACTGCGTGAAATATCCGGGGGTCTCCCGAGTCACGCGGAACTTGGCATACATGGCACTCCCTCCTTCAGGTGGTGTGGTTGTACCCCGGCTCCAAAACTCGGTCAAATTTCACCGGAAGCAGCGTCGAAATGCCTCTTCCGGCTTTGGTTAGTGATGAACCTTCCGCCCTGAATCAGGCGGCGGCGCTTCTCGGAACGGCGATGACCTTGACGGCTGCGATCCGAGCGATTGGCGTGGATGTGTGCGTTGGGCCAACCCGGGATGTGCTTAGGTTGGTTTCGCGCGCAGGCCAGGTAAATCCCTGGGCTTGCGCAAGGCGGCGGTTGATCGAACGGATACGACTTGCGGACAGGCGCATGGCGGCTCCTTCGTGGGTGCAGGATTGGCTTTCGTTGGAGATAGAAAAGGAGGGTGGATTAAGGGTTGGCAGGTTGAAATTCAGAGAGCAAAAGACCAGGATGCTCGATTAGGCGGAACAGATCGTACTCGGAAAAAGCACGGTCGAACATTTCCGAAGTGAACCGGTCTTCGCATCCTTCGAACGACAGCATGTACCACTGGTCGTGCCGCCGATCGAAGACGTAGATGGCACCGGACGCATCGTCGCCCGGAACCATCTGCAAAAGCAGGACTCCTTTTGCAGTCTGAATCCAACGCGTGGCGACAGCTTCGCCGATTTCGAGGAAGGCTGCGACGGTTTGCTCGATCGAACTGGCAGCTCGATCTTGCCAGCTCAGGATCTTGTAGGCGGACATCTTTCCGAGACTGGGTTGCACGATGACATCTCCTTCCTTCGAGATTTGGTTTTGAAATTGAGGTTGTTCAGTGGCGGTTGCGGGCTTCCAAGGTGAGCGACCACGTTCTGGCTAGTGACCAGAGCCAGCCGAAAACGAGAGCGAGATAGCGCTTCCAGTGCCGGATCGATAGCCACTATCCGACACATCACCGGCCCGGTCAGGACGAAGCTGATCAGTCCGGCCGTACTCGAAACGGAACTTACGATGAAACGGACGACAAACCGGCGCGGCAATGCGGACTTACTCGCCGGGTTCGTGGGTACAGATTGAATCTCAACTTGAGCCATGGAAACTCCTCGGGAATGGAATTGGTGGCCGCTGAACGGATGTGGCTCAGCGCCCTGAAGCCTCAGGACGGAACTGCACCAGTGCAACGGGAAGGCGGGATTATGGGATGAAGGGAAGGACAAGACGTAGCAACGAGGCGCCTACAGAGCAGCCGTACAGCCGAGAGACATCGCGGCAGACTCCCAAGCGCCCATCAAGGGCGGGTCGTAAAATGGTGCCGTTTCCGGGTTCAGAGAGACACCTCAAAACCGATGGTCACTGACGCTCCTCCACGCAAATCGGACCTTGATGCATTCCGGGAAAGTGACCGGATCACAACAGTCGACATTCCAAAGGACGCACTTTTGCCAGAGTTCGCAAAGGCAATTGAATCGGCGATGAAGGCTCAGCAGACCCCAAAAGTCCGTACCGCCTGCGCCGACTTTCTAAAAGCGGCATCTCAGTTCTATGACGTTCCAGAGTGCACGATTCGGGTCCTTGCATCGAGACCGTTGCAAGTCCGCGAGCATTGGACGGCAGAGTTATTTGGCGACTACGCGCCAGACACCAAAGTCATCCGAGTCTGGATGCGGACAGCAGTGCGCAAGGAGATCACATCTTTCGGAACATTTCTGAGCACCCTATGTCACGAGTTCTGCCATCATCTCGATTTTCAGAAGTTCGGGTTTGCCGATTCGTGGCACACGCGCGGGTTCTATGAGCGTGCGGCCGTGCTTTACCACCACGCGCGCGGCACACCACAGAAGCGCCTGGTCTGGGCGCCAATGTCGGGCGGGCGTTGGCGTATTGATTGGCCCAAGACGAATCGAAACGCACCATAGGTCTGTGCCATGCAGGCGCATCTAATACCGATGAATGTGCATAAAGGAAGGGATGCCCAATGCAGAATCTCGCAAAATTGAAGATTCTTTTCATCGCAGGCTTTGGCCCCATAGTCAACCAAACAGGAGACAGCCGTAGGCTCTACGGCGATGTCCTCGGAATTCCGTTCAAGGAAGAGAGCGGGGGATATCTCCACACCGAGGCCGTTCCGGGCGCCAAGAGTTTTGCTCTATGGCCCCTTTCCGAGGCAGCGAGATCGTGCTTCAACAAGGATTCCTGGCCGGATGAAATCCCAATACCACAAGCATGGCTTGAGTTCGATGTGGATAGTGTTGAGGATGCGACTGCTGTGCTTGAATCGGCCGGCGTTCAAATGCTCGTCAGGAACAGGAAGGAACCATGGGGGCAACTCGTCAGCCGCTTTATCTCCCCGGAAGGACTGCTGGTTGGCCTTACCTTCACTCCGTTATTTCGGCAAGAGCATTAATCATCCCTAACTTCGCACTCATTCTTCTCCTTCGATACGGTCACGACACCCTAAACAAATGGGGATAGTCAAGAAGCAAATCCCTGATACCGCGATTGTTATGGCGCGCCGATTTTGGTCAAAGGATTGGCAAAGAAGGTCAATCGGAAGCGAATGGAGAGGCATTGTGAGGTCAATGGAAGCGCAATGAGCCGCAATTTCAGTCCTCGATCAGGTCGCGCAGGGGCACCACTTGGGAATTTGGCGTGTTCGTCAGCGTGCGTGTATCGAGTAAGGATTTACGGAAGGATTCGCTGAGCGCAAACGCTATGCGCTTGTGGGCACCGCGCATTTCAAGCGCGAGGAGATACAGAATGTCGTCATTTGCTGTGAGATAGAGTACCGCGTCAACGGTCACGTCTTTATCCAGGACCTCTCGGATGGCACGATAACGGGAGGCGGATTTCGGGCTTCTTTCATATTCAATCGCGTAGCAGAGTTGCCTTCCGTCAACGTCAACTTCCGCGATGGCGTCGAAATCCTTGGTGGCTACAGTCTCAAGCACGAGGTTTCGGGATGCGATCTCGAGATCGGTTTTCCAGTTGCGCAGGATGCCAGCCTTCATCAGGGCGAGGCGGATATTCACCATTTCGAGAGCGTGCGGAACCTGTGCCGGGTGCAGCATCTGTTCCGCGGTACTTGGAAGTGACAGCAGGAAATGACCGCGGGATTCAAGGAACGCCAGCCCAGATCGCGTGATTCCAAACACCGGCTTTCCCAGATGCCGCTGATCGGAGAGCCGTTGAATGAGACCGGCCTTTTCGATCCGTGCGACACGCCACCGCAACGAAGTGATCGCAATTCCGTTTCCGTCCAGGAGAATGAGATCCCTCAATTGCTCAAAATAGAGCGCACGTGCGTTGCGGATGTGGATCAAAATCGGTACATCGCAGGTGTCGGACAGAGCCACGTATCCCTTGTAGTACCTCACCGGAGTCCTCCTTCCATCCGCTCATCTAGCTCAAGGCGACGGCCGTCACCGCTCAACTGCCATCGCCCCCATTTGCTCTCAATCCAACTTCCGGCTGTTATCAGGAGCATCGCCTCATACCGCGCGTGACGCAGACTGACCGAGATTACCTCGACCCCATCAGATTTCCATCCTGGTTTTCCGAATTGGATGGGGCCGTGTTCGGCATCATTGAACGTCACGAGATACGTTTCTGGGTTCATTGATTTCGCCGGTCGGACAACCAGAAGGTGGGTCTTGCCCTGATAACGGTTGGGGCCGGAACACCAGAATGTCTTGCCAATTGCGCGCAGCCGAAACTCCGGATTGAAGCCGCTGCTCAAGTTGAAACGGATCTGACCGGGGTAGATCCAGTTGAGGCGCAGTCGGTGTCCACACATGAACCCCGTCGAGTTGAACCAGGCTGCCCCCCTCCGGAAACAGAATGGATCGTCCAAGTTGCGGGAATGCATCGGCCACCAGTTGGTTCCGAGGCTGATTATGCGGACGTGCATGCCTCGATCTCCGCCGCGAGTGTGCTCAAGATTGCGCGCGTCTGAACACTTCTCTCCGGCTCGCGAAGGTAATGAAGAAACCAGACGCGATCACGAAAATGCCGCGGGAGCCGCAGACTTCGGTCACGGAAATACCGCAGAAGCGTGTCCATTTCCATCATGGCGCGCGCGAAACAGATCTCATCTTCTGTGTCTCGCCCAAGTTTCCTGTGCAGGTAGCGGTCCCACTCCGTGGTGTTTGCCCAATCGCCGAATGCCTGCCTGTATCCGGTGCAGAGCGCGAAGTATGGATTCCGTGCGCTCAGTTCATCGAGGATGTCTTCTATTTGTTCAGGCTCGGATGCGCCCTCCGCCGCATCCGCCTGCGCCAATGCTGGCCTGGCCTCCGCAAAGAGCATGCCGGTGAGACTTCGAAAGATGCGATCATTCAGCGACACGAGGGCTTCAGTTCGTCCTGGATCCTTGAGCCTTCCGATTTGCTCAAGTTCCCGCCTGAATGCTTCGGGCAAAACCCGTCCTCGAACCTCATAAAACCTCCGGAACAACTCGGTACGGCCAAGGGCAAGCACATAGCCTTGGTCTTGAGGCGGAACTTCGCGACGCACGTAATCTGTCCACTTCTCGTGATCACGGAAATCGATACGGGGTTTTACGTTCATACTTGCCTTCTAGGCGCCTTTGAGAGACGAGTTGCGCCGACGCTCCTCGTCGAGGAGTGCGGTCGTTTGATTGAGACGCTGCTTGAGATTGCGTTCGCTGTTTTGCAGCGCTTCCACGCGCCGCTGAAGTAGAAGAACGTTCTGCTGATCCACAACCAGCGCTCCAGTTGCTTGCGGACCTGCCGGATCGGGCGCTGTTCCTCTGCTTACCGTCGCGTCCGTCAGGTCGCGAACACTGCGTGCCAGATTCGCTGGTTTATCGTTCTCTCGTTCCGACAAACTCGCTCTTTGCGCAAGAGAGCGTTCTACATCAGCATTGTGTGTATCGACGAGTTGATTGAACTGGTCGGTGCGCCGCTCGATTTCGATCCGATCGCTGACCCGGCCGTTCCACAATTGCGCGATCAGGGATGCTGCGATGAGTTCGCGCTTGTCCATCGCACGCCACTGAAGGAAGACAACTGCCGCCGACCCGCTGAGAAGGACGAGGGTCACGACATTGGACCAAAAATAAAGATCGTCGATCGTATGCTCTTCAAGAGAATGCCGCGACGACTCTATCGTGGCGCCATAATCCGTGTTTTGAGGATTGATCTTGCCCAAAACATATGCGAAAAAGCCCTGTCGTTTGGGGGCTGCAGGCCCGGCTTGTGTACTGGATGCGAGCGCTGTCTGGGCGACAACGTGCGCGGCTGCCGAGCAGAGTACTACGGCAAGAACGAGGGATCGAATTAGTGTTGAGCTGCGCATCTTCATTCTCCACCCATGTCGCCGAGGAACAGTCCCGCCGTTCTCCTGCGCCTTTGTTTTCGATTCGCTGCTTCCCTGAAACGCAGATTCACCCCGATGTTGGGATCGAGATAGCTGTGCATCTTGGGATAAAGTGAAGGCCGGATCGCTTCGAGTTCAAATCGCGGTGCCCGCCGGACATGCAGATGGGAATGTCGGGTTCCTTCGCGACTGTCCACCATGAGGAGTTCCATCTGCCCGACTGGCAGGTTCTTGATGTGGTCCTCGCGGGCTCTCGTTTCCTTGATGTCGCTCTCGCTGCCGGTTCCTGTTTCGGTATACTTCGTCGTGAAGATCCCGGTACGACGGACTGACAGGCTGCGCCGTTTACCCGTAATCCTCGACGAGGCTTTCAAAAACCACTGGGCCGTGTGTTCTTCGGAAACATTCATGATCATTTTTGTTCCAGGTGCGGATGAGACCTCATCGGCAAATGCCTGGCTCACTCGCTGCAATTGAGGCAGACTCTGGAATGAGAAGAGGAACGACACGCGCGCACCACGAGCCGTCTGGAGCACCTGTGTAAACCCCGGATAAGCGAATGGCGCGAACTGTCCAGAATCACCGACAGCATGGGCTCATCGGCGCCCTGCACACCGGCCGGCTGCGCGTAGCGCTTGCCCACCATCAACTGGATGTTCTGGAGCAGGATCTTTCCCAGGGCTTCGACCGCACGCTGATTGCGATTGGCATTGAGCGAAACGAACAGAATCAGGTCCTTTTCGAGTACATCGTCAAGCGTCAGCAGATCCTGGTAGGAGCCGGTAACGATCGACAGTTCATCCTCAAGAAAGCTCAGAAGTTCGTTCAAGAGTCCCTGGATCTTTTCCACACGCTCCCGGTCTGAGAGCGAGCGTTGCAGCATCTTGACTGACATTTCGAAGTTCAGCCGCTTCTGCATGGAGATTCCAGGCGCTGAGACCAGGCGTTGCTTTGCCGCGGCAATCTGTTCCTCCAGAACTTTCTCATCAAGCGCCATCACGAGCACGTCATATATATTGAAGAGCTTTCCTGTGTATTGGAGGACGCGCACCAGGTCTGAGAGGTAGGCTTCCTGGTGCCCCTTAAAGAAATCTTCGCGTAGACCGAAGGAGCGAAAGATGAAGTTCACATGCTCCTGGTATGCGTCGTCGAGAGCGTAGAACGGGTTGTACCGGGCCGATTCCGCGGGATGAGTTGGATCGATAACGCGAAGGTCCTGGAGGCGTCCCGCCGCTTCGATGTGCGGAATCAGACGATCAAGGAACTCCCGCTCGCCCTTGCCATCGAAGATGATCATGGGCATTTTGCGGGTACCGAAACGTCTCATGACATCCTGGGCAATGACGTTCTCTAGAAAAGTGGATTTTCCGGCGCCGGTGCCTCCGACGATGACCCCGTGCTTCATGCGAACGGTATCCGGCCAAATCCACGGCTCCCTGTGGACGTTGTAACCGAGTAGCGTCGCGCAACTTCGACTGGCTTGCGCAGCAATTGCTGCGTCCTTCGATGCGCGGATTAAGAGAGGCGGGTGAGGCCAGTTCTCCTCTCGTCTTCTGCGGCGGCTGGCCAATTGAGCGAAGACAAAGCCTCCCCCGAATAGCACGACGGCGCTGTACAGAAAGATTTCCAGACACTGCGCATTGTGCAGATGAAGCCGCGACACGGCGATGTACCAGGCGACGGCAATCACCGCGCAAGCAAGGAGGACCAGGCCACCCGCTATGTCCTCTGACTCTCGGGGTCTTGGCTGGTCGTAGTAGGGGCTCATCGATGTCCTCCAACAGAGAAGTAGATAAACACCCCCGCCAGAGCGCATAGAAGCAGGAAGGAAAGCACCAGCGCCGGATTGGGTCTGCGCCGGCCCCGTGCGTCGATGGGCTTGAGTTCGTCGGAGAGGGATTCGAGAAGGGCAGTTTGGAGATTGGACTCGGAGTCGTTGCGGTAGACCTGCTGAAGAGCCTCGCGCGCATCCCTTACCGAGATATAGCCGTGAGTGTCCATGACTAAAGAACCGCCTCCACCTTTAAGGGACCGCTCCGGTCGGAACCGAAGTTGAACTGATAGATTTTGGGCGAACTCCCCACTGACATTCCAATGCTGATCACGCCTGTCGCTTTTTCTCCCGGTGCCAGGTCGCGGGTGGCGGAATCGACCTGTACGCCAACATCGGAACTTTGCTTTGGTTTGAATTTGCTGAAGATATGGGATGTGATCTGGTGGTCCTTGAGGCTGAGGAGCGCAATGGGCTGCACTGATGGAAGTGCGGCGCACACCTCCGGTGCCGTTATGCGGAAGGAATCTCGAGTTTGGTTGGCGAGGGAATAACGAATGTAGATCCTGTCCTTGGCGCGATAAACCTGTTCAAGATCCACCTGAACGCGTCCGGTCGCATGCTTTTCCGGGTCATGCACAATATCCTCGACACCCAGCATCGCTTGTGTAAGGACAAGCGAAGCTATTTTGCGGATCTCTATGTCCGAGGGTTCGGCTGAAGCCTGCGTGCTGACGTGTGAGCTCGGCGCTGGTTCGGCACGGACCATTACATCCATTTGGGCCAATAGCCCTGCCGGATCAAGCTCGTAGCTCAATTCTCGTGTCGCCGTCCACACAAACAGATTGGTGGATACATCTTCGCGGAGCGGCTTAATGAATACCTTGTCGCCATGCCGTTCAATCTGGAAGGTGTCAGGATCTGCGACCGCAAGCGTCGTGACCGATTCGCCGAATTCGAGAACAGTCAAATGGTTCAACGAAGTCTCGATGTGGCGGATTTGAGTCTGAGTAATCGTTTGCGCCCCGGCCGCAACAGTTGCCAGAACGATGGTAGCGATTGTGAGAATTTTCACGGCGGCCTCCCCGGGCATCGTTGCGCTCAAAAGAAAAGAGAAGCCCAAGCCCTGAGGCCCAAGCTTCTCTTTTTCATGGTTAGGAATGCTCCATCGGAACCGGAACACTCGTGTTTTCGAAGACTAGCGACCGCTTGCCGTTGTACTGAAAGAGAAATACCCTCTTTTCGCATTCCGGGCCTTGAGGATTTGCCATCCGCTCGACCAGAAACGCCCGCTGTTCATCGTCGAACCATACGTATCCGTTTACGGTTTTTGGTAACCGCACCCGAAACCGCTGGCCGCCTGTCATCTCCGCAAAAGCATCGACTACCTCTTGCGGAAACGACTGGAAGAGGACCGCACCGGAACCGGAACCAGCAGTCACGACCGCGTTCATCGCCTGGGCCCACGCCTTGCGGTTCTCCTGCTTGCCTTGCGCCCAATAGTGAACGAAAAGATGCAACGAGCTGAATTGATCCCGCGCATCCTGTTCATGTTCCCAGAGGGCCGCCTGCGCCTTGTTACGCACAAGCACCGCTGACTTTCTCTTTTCTTTGTCCTCGCTCCCGCGCACGGCCTCCCATTGCGCCTGAGCATCTTTCAGTTGCTGTTTGACCATGTCCTCGCGCTGGACGATCTGACTTGCGATGTCGCCGTAGATCGAGTTCACCAGCCGGCATTCCTCGAACATTTCCAGGGTGACGTTCTCACCCGTGAAGAGGCCGCGGAAATCTTCGATCGACATCTTCTCTTCGAAACCGTTTCCGGTGTCATCGGGAAGAAAGCCGATCTCTTTGCGAAGGACGTTGTAGAGCCGTCCAACCTTGTCCGTATCCGCAACCTCGAGATGGGCAGGCAGGTCCGATACTCTGCGCTCGCGCTTATGGCGGAGCCAGGGTGCCGGAGCGACCTCCTTCCGAATGTCGCTGATGACGGATTCATCGATCTCGACCCGATGTTTCAAGGAATCGAGTGCGTTCTGCAGTTGCTCGACGAGCTTATAGGCCAAGTCCGGCCGTCCCGCCGCAAGACACGAGGTCTTCAGATCGGTGATGGCGCCGATCCGGTTTCCCCGCGCCTTCATGGCAACCGGGCAAGCATTCCACCAGGGAGACTTGGCCTTTTGGTGCTTCGTCTTTTCCTGACGGAATCGTTCCCCATACGCGATCCTCCCCGCCACGAACTTCGGGAACTGATCGGATGGCATCACGCAGATCGTGTCGAAGTCGAAATCGCCGCCGTTCCTGCTTGCCGTTTTCGAATGAAGGATGTAGGTGCCCTCCATCCGAAGCTGTCGATCGAAAAGATAAGCGATCTCGCCTTCGCCAAGGTCGTTAGCCCCGAGCGCCTGTTTGAGCGCCGGAACAAGCTCGCTTTCGGTCAGGTGGCGGACAGGCAGAAGATCCTCCTGCATCCGAATCGGATATCGGACGCAGAGTCCCTTCTCCGCCACCAAGGATGTAATTGCGCTATCCTCCGGTATCCAATCCGACGCCGAGAGAATCTTTCCCCGATGCTCGAACAGGACACCGTCGTCAGCGAGAGCAAACGATGGCAGCTTCAGATCCGCACTGGTGCATGCACGGAAGGCCCAGCGGGCGAGCTTACGGTTCAATTGATTGAAGACGTAGGGGATCTTGATTGCATTTCCGCTACGATCCGCCAATAGAACCGCTTCCGCCGGATCACATCCTTCTGAAGCAGGCTCATCCTCTCGTTCGAGTGCATCGGGATCAAAGGCAACACCATCGTCGTTCGTTGTAACCTCGGACTTTCCGATCACATCGAACAACGCTTGGTAGTCGCCTTCATCCCACGCCCTTCTCATCGACTTGATTCGTTCGAGCGCCCACAGTTTCAGTTCAAACTGCAGCGCTTCTTCCGAAGCATGCTCGATCAAGGTGTAGCTTGATCCAAACTCCGACTGCCGGGAGACCTGCTTGATCCCGAGAGTGGCCGGACCGACGAACATACGGCCCGAAGTACCCAATTGGGGAAGAAACCGTACGCCCCCTTTGAGCGCTGGTTTGCACGCACTTTCGGGCAGAATCACGTCGACCGCCAGCTTGTCGGCTGTGCGATCGCTCATCGCCTTGAGTGCGCCCTTTGCTTGCTTCGGTTCGCTCGCGTCAAATGCCAGTCGAAATTGGCAAAAACGATTCGTGCCGATCTTCAGCTTCCGGTAGAGGGATTCACGGACCCAGCCACGACAATCGTTGGTGCCAAGGACATGATCCTTGACCACAGCAATCCGCAGGTCGGACTCCTCCACCATCAGCTTGCAGTCGGAGACGAGGATCGCAAAGTACACGATCGCCGCCTCAGGCCAATGCTGAAAGCGCTCAGCAATCGGGCCGGCGTGAGCTTTGTCGACGAAATAGAACTTGCCATCCTTCGCCGAGCCACTGGCGCCGACCAGTTTGTATTCGACCCCACCGTAATGAAGGCTCGCCATGCGGTTTTCGACCACAGACTGCTCATACGGCGTCAACTCAAACGGCACGCTGACGCGCGCTACCCGGATTCCTGGATAGATCTGACCGAGGAGCTTTCCCTCGAGCGTATCCTTCCGTCCGAGTTTCGTTGGCTTGCGGGTCACCTCTCCGGACGCATCAATCCTCAACTCAAGAATGAGGCGATCATCAATGGCCGAATTCTGTGTCCTGTTCGCTGTCATGTTCTCCTCACTTGTCTGGCGCTTCAAGACGAAGTGACAAGAGATTGGCTGACGCCGGTCTCCCGATTCTCTTCGCCTGGCCGCCCGGGTTAGGGGTGGATTGTGTGCCGAACCAGGATCGAGATTCGAAACCGGGTCAGCGGAATTCCTCATCGCCTTTGCGATAAGGGTCAAAGGAGGCGACATGAGCCGTGTTTCAGGTTTGTCTCCTCTTTGAATCCGCGCTGACTTACCCCCCTACTTCTGCAGGGGCTTTTTCACCAAGATCGGAGATCCTCCCTGCATCTCCGCCTCCGCCTTGTAGGCGTGGAGGACATAAACGATTCCGGATTTTGATTGGAATGCCTTAATCAGGGCCTCCCCTTCGCTCGAAGCCTCTTCACCGAGTTCCGGCTTCGTGGGGGAGGATCCATCTTTGGCCAGGAAGTATCGGGCGACTTCCTCGCTCTGTTGCCGTGATCTCCGCGTTCTCTTCGGTTGCATGCTCGGTCTCGCAGGCGCCTGTGCTGGGATGGCCGTTACGGTTGCTGTGCTCATCATTGACCTCCATCTCTTCGATCTGCCGCAGCCAGAATCTGGTCTCGGCGTTCGCCGTCGATCGGCCGTTCACTGTATTCGGCAATCCACAACCCATCTGGATTCACGTCCGATCGTTTATCAGCGATCAGCCTCACACGGTATTCGTTTACAAAGTGGTCCGTTGTTTCCGTCCCATTCGACAGGTGGTGGACATCCTTCACCCCATATGCCAGGAACGTTAGGGGCTCGCCCGTGACGGGATCCAGTTCGCGGAGGTGAAACACAGATTGAATCTGCCCCGCGTCGATCTTGCCTCGCGTGTCATCATCCTGCATCGCCTTCAGCGTGTAAGCGCGCAGGTTGCGGGTCATCAAATTCAGACTGGCAGCCCAATGATCGTCCACGTTTGCCGGCGAATAGTTCAGGTAGCTCGACAGGAACCGCTTCACAAACGCTTCGTCGAGAAACTGGTCTGTGCCGCCCGTTGCAAGGTCGGAGACCGATCCCCTGGCGGCCTTGCCCAACACTGAGGCGTCCCCGTTCGGCCCAATGCGAATCACTGTTGGCGGCTGCATCCGGACAAAGACAGCGAAACCAATGGCCAGGAGTGCAATCGGAATGGTCAGAAATGCCAGCAGCCACGCCCGGTTGGCATTTGCCCTCAACGCTCCATCCATCTCGTAATACTTCGGCTTTGCCGGAACTGCCTGGTCTCCAATGACGGTACTGCACTTCATGAAACCTCCCTAATCTTCATCAGTCCTAGATCTCGTCGCCTTGGCAACGCCACTCGCGGCGATCCGCGCGGCGTGATAAGCACCCCATGTGCCTACGTTGTACCGGTGCACACTTGGCCCTTTCCTTTGAGAACCGCCTAATCCGGCCCTGGAGCTTCTTCTTGTGGCAGCGCTCCCTGCGTCACTCTGCGAGGCACTCGAATTGTCGCTCGAAACAGGGGCAGATTCGCCGCTGGCTTCATCCGCTCGATTGGTACCCATTGCGTTGCTGATGGAGTTGCGAATAAGGTCCGCATGCCCCTCAAGAGTGGGAGCGCCAGCATCAGATCCGAAGCCGCCTGTTGCTGAAGAAGCAGCAATCGGCGCGGACTGGGGAGGAGCCGGAAGGTTTCCACCAGTCGATGCCGGAAGGGCTCGTGCGGCCCCGGCGGTCGCTGCACCCGATGATGCTCCTGCGGAACTCGCGCCAGTAGACGCCGTCTGGGTCGCCGCAAATCCTGCAGCCGCGCCTTCAATCCCAGCTGCGCCTGCCGTCAGGGCCGTAACGGCGGCCCCAACCATGGCAGCCGCGGTGCTTCCCACATCGCCGCTGACGATGCGCTTTGCGATAAACGGGATTATCGCAATGGCCAACGAATAGACGATGCTCACAATGCCAATCAGAATCGAGCCCTCGAGATTTCCAAGTCCGCCGAGGAAGCTGTTCTGGTTGAGCATTTGCCCGATCTGGCCCATTTGCACCGCCGTAAGCAGTGCCCCAAAACCGCCGTAAAGAATTGGCCAAGCGTTCCAAATGAAGATGTTCTCGACATATGATTTCGCCAGCCGGTTCGCGGCACCCAGAGGCATGAGAGCAATAACAATCGGACCAAATATGTAGAGGATGCTGCCGTAGAACATATAGAAGAACCCAAAGACGACAACAACGATTGGATAGAGCAAGTACCCGATAATGATCAGAAGCGCATCGAGTAGGCCTGGAAGATCGCCAGTAATCAGACCCCACATTTTCTGAAAGCCGACTTGGTTGAATTGTGTTTGCAGATCATTCTTCCAGTTTTCGAAGAGGCTTCCGGCGCCGGAAGAGCCGTTGATCCAGTTTCCAGCCGTCACAAATCCCTGGTTGATCGTCGTGAAGACGGCACTGTAGTTCATCACCACAACTGCAGTTACCACATACTTGATAACGCTTGTGCCCAGGCCGCGAACGTCGCCGCCATGCAAAGCCGATTGGTAGACCTGCCAGAGGAACCCAACCAGAAGGACCACGTAGGCCACGTTCTGCATCCCGGAGGTGATACCCGTCGAATCGATTCCGGACCTTGCCTGCGTCAGAAACCGCTCGAACAGATTTAGCTGCGTCGACTGAAACAACGCAAGCAAAGTGGCGGGATGTAGGTGAGCGAAGATCATATCTCTTACCTGTTGGTCAGTGCTCCATTAATGAGGCCGTTATTGGTTGTATTGTCTGTAGTCGCAAACTTCGCGCGAGCACTCTGGTTAGCGAGGTCCATCCCGCGCGTACGCATGAGCTCCGCAAGTGCGGCTTGGGTATAGGCATTGGCGCGCACCACCCACACGTCTGCTTCGGCTTCGAGAATCGGGGCACTCCCCGGCGCTGCCTGCGAGATCTGCTGGCCCATCTGATTGGCTTCGTTCAATTCGGCGTCAGCAAGAGCGTCGATCTCGATTGCCCGCTTCATTGCATCCTGTGCCTCTGCATCCGTCATATCGGTCATTGATCGCACCTGCGGAGATGCAGCATTCTGCGGCATAACGGCACCGTAGACGTTCTGAAACTGGCCGGAGACACTGGGAACATTCCCGGCGCTACGCGAAAGCAGGAGAGCTTCTAGGCTCTGTGACTGGGGCAGAGTGGCACTTGTCACGTTGACTCGGAACAGGCCACTGACCTGGTTGAATTGGTTCTCGGATTGCGTCACCGAGATCTTGGCCTGATTGATTGCCGCGAGCGGATACATCACCTCTTGCTCGTACTTCGCGGTGCTCTGTTCGTACTGATTGATCGTCCTCAGCGGCGCAGCAATGTAAGTGCTCATCAGAGATTGCATTTTGGATAGCGCAGCGAGAATTGCCGCGGTATCGAGGCCAAATTGCCCATTGGCATTCTTCGGCAGGATTGCGACGATACCAAGCGCAACCACCGCACCCTTGAGTAGCGTTGGGCGCTGCGCATGGCGCAACATCGGCTCAGGCTGGCTTGTTGGCCTTTCCCTGTTTGGCACAGAAATCGGATTGCGACGCCAAAAGAACGATCTGCGCTGCTTGTTCGGGTTCTTCTTTGGATCGGTCATCAAATGCTCCCTATCGTGCCGTCAGGGCTCCAGTGATCAGACTGTTAACTCCGCCTGCGGCGGCTGTTCTGCGCTTTATGAGCACGTTGTCGTGGGCAATGCGGCCCGCTTCCTGCCGCAACTCCGCCGCAAGCATCTTCTGGATATAGGCCTGGCAGCGAAGATTAGCGACCTGGGCCTGAGCGGTGAGAAATGGATTGGAACCAGGTGTGCTGAGTGCGACCTGGTTCTCCATCTGGTTGGCAGTTTGGAGAACCACGTCTGCACCCTGATCCGCGATCAGTGTGGTCTTGAGATTCTCCTGTCCCAGGGCATCATCAACGTCCATCATGACCCGGTCCTGCGGAGAAGCTGCGTTCGCGATTGGAATGCCTCCGAAGTTCGAGGTGAAGCTCGCTTGGAGAGCAGGGATTTCAGCCGATACACGGCTGCGCAGAAGGCTCTCGAACTGCTGAGGCCCGGGTGTTACGGCGCTCGCAAATGGTGTGTTGAACACCTGGTTCATCTGCCCACGGTAGGTATTGATGGAGTTTGCGACAAACCCGCGTGCCTGGTTGATCGCCGCCAGTGGCGCAACGGTGGTCTGGTAAAGCTGCTGCATCTGCTGGGCAACTTGGTTGATCGCCTTGAGAGAGGTGCCGATGTCGTTTTGAATCGAACTGAAGATCGCGTCAAAAACGCTAAGGAATTGCCCATGCGCCAGCTTCGGCAGAGCGAAACATGATTCGAGTACCAGAACACCAATTAGCACCCGTTTCTTCCATCGCGAACCGGATTGCTGGAGTTGATCGCACCTTGCCTCGTCCCCATACGGTTCGCCATTCAGAAGCAGACGCTGTCCGGTTTTGCAGTGTTCCGTCATTTGCCCACCACCTCCTGCATCTCCCCGGACAGCTCAACCGGTAACGGCCCCAGTTCTGCCAATCCGCGCGGATACTTTGCCGCCAATTCCTCGTAGGCCTGAATCAACGGCAGTTGCTGATGCCGGCGTAGCCACCACTTGCGGAAGGCACGCTCTCGTGCGTAGGTAGTCGTGATCCAGTAATCAACTGGGCTCGGGACGATCCGGATCGCGTGCGTCGATTCCGCCTTCTCTCCGATTGCAATGAGGAACTCGGCGCTGTGCCCCTTTTTCGGATGGGCGAAGGTCTTGATCTGGTTGAGCGCTGTTTCATTCAGATGAACATGCTCCCTGAGCGCGGTCATATCGCCCGGTTGCTTGCCGATGATCTTGGTCGTCGCGTTCTTGACGATCCCGGCTCCATGCTCATTCGGGCGGTCAGATGTCCCCACAAAATCCTCCGGGGTTTGGCTGATGCCCCAAACACTTGCGTTCCGCTTGCGCGCGGTACGAAAGAGTTGCACAACGACACCCGCGAGGATCGGCGACTCGAGAAGAGCCCAGCACTCATCAAGCAGCACAATGCTTGGCTGGCCTGTCGCCCCTGATGCACGATATGTCGCCGTGTGCGCGATCAAGAGGCTCATGGCCCGTTCAAGTCGTGGATCGTCTTTGAGCTTTTCCACGTTGAAGTAGAGCCAAGGGTTGTTCAACTGGACTGTCGTTGGCCGGTCAAAAAGCAGTGCATATGGCCCCTCGTCGACCCATGCGCGCAGTTTCGTTGCCGCCAACTGCGCGATCGCATTGATCCTCTGATTGCGGTCACGATCCTGCCAGTGAGCAAGTTCCGCGGCGAGGTCCCCGAACAGCGGAATCGGATTCGAGCTCTTGGCACTGCAGCGTTTATAGGTTGCCGCGATTGCCTCAAGCAGAACGCTGTCGAGAAGATCGATATCGAGATCCGGAGGCGTGTTTTCCCCAAGCATGTGGCGAGTGAGATTCTTTAGGAACGAAATCTGGTCGTTCGAAGGTGACGCCTCTCCAACTGGCAGATCCCATGGATTGATCGTCTGATCGCTATCGAGAGACATTTCGATCATCTCGCCACCCATTAATTCGACCAGCGGGTGATAAGAATCCCCGCGCTCAAGAATCGAGATCAGCGGATTTGCGCGAGCGGCCATCAACAGCATTTGTTGAGCAGCAAGCGTTTTGCCTCCACCGCTTTTCGCCATCAATAGCCCATTCGCATCCGATAAATCCGGATCGAACATAGAAAACGGGATGAGCTGGCGATAGGGAGTCTCGAACAGAATGAGCGGGCTGCGCTGCGTCCCCGTCCACGGCATCTCGACCGGAACCAGGTCGGCGACATTCAACGTCAGCATGTCCTGATCCCGTTTGTCCGATTCCGCCATCCCCGGCAACGTCCCGACAAAGATCCGGCGCTTTGCGATCGTTTCCGCCACAGCCTTCGCGCCGTTCATGTGCGTGAACGCGTTCAGCACTTCCTGCGTGCGGTTGGCGAGTTCACGCTCCGACCGTTCAAGATCTCTGAGGGTGATTGCCGCCTGCGAAGTTCGGACAACTACGGAAAGGCTCAACTTGGCCGTCTTCAAGGAGGAGGAAATGATGTCTCGCTGAACCTGAATGAGTTGGGCCTGTGCGACCTCGGCTTCGGGATTCGATTTGAAGTTGCCGTTTGCGTCCTTCTGCGCCGCGGTCATTTTCTGAAGGCGCTTCTTATAGCTCTTGAGCACCTTCATCTGGTCGGGGATTACGACCTGGGCACTGACCACAACTGGGAACCCTAGCGTTGAGAAACCCTTGAGCATCCCTGGAAAAGTTGCATCGGGAAGCTCCTTGAGGCTGACCACTCCGTAAAGATATCCATCAATGTTCAGGTAGTTTTCCGTCTCGTTGAGGATGCTTGCGTCAGTAGCCTGCTCCCGCGCGCTGTGATACTCGATCATCTCCTCACCCGGGACAAACGGCCGGCGATCGCGCCGAATGGGATGCTGGGCGTGCTTCAGTCCCTGAAACAGATCCTGAGTCTTGAGTCTCCGGGGCCCGAGGCTCGCCGCCTCCATCGCCCCCTCGATGCCCCGGAGGATGGATTCAAACTCTGCCAGATAGGCCTCGTGCTCCTTCCGCGCACGCTGGATGGCCTTTGTCTGGCTCAGAGTGAATCCGCCAAGACTGTGGTTTTGCTGGTTGGAGTGGTAGAGTCTCGCATGAATGCGTGGATCCCAGATGAAGTACACGTGCAGCCGGTTTTCGAGGAAGTAGCCGCTCTGTTCCTTTTGCCTCCACATCCGTAGACGGTGCGAATCGAGAGCCATAACCTCGGACTGCACTGTCCGTTGTTCACGGATGTATCTGTCGAGCAGGTCATTCAGCCGCTCGGAGATCTCATAGCGGAACTGGATGCGCATGCTTACGTCGGGAACGCTCCGAAATAAGGCCTCGAGCATGGACTTGTTCTGGTTGCGTTCCTCGTCCGTTGCGAAGTAGCTCTCGATTCCTTTCAATTCATAACCGGCCACGAACGCCCCATTCGTGCGCACCATGAGGTCGTCGCCCACCGGTAAGTCGCGGAGCGGCAACAACTCGCATACTGCAGGCGCTTTGATGCTTCTATCGTGTTCTGTTTGCGTCACGGGCATGGCTGAAGTCTCCCCTGGCAACTCCGATACCTTCGATCTGCAATTGCTGCTCGACGATTCGAGCAAGTGGAACGATCTCCTCGTGAATGCGGGCCGCGAAGATCACGCACGCAAATGTGGTGCGCGCCGCCTCCGCGTCCAGGACGGCGATGACCGTCCCGTTCTTCTCTGCTGTTATCGATGCCTGCATGGCATTACTCCTCGCCTTCGATCAGATAACCTTCTGTCAGCTCTGAATCTCGTTCAAGCGCGCACCAGGCTTTCGGAGCGAAGAACGATCGGACCAGATCAGTGAGATATCCGCGCGGTCGTCCGTACTTGAACAGAATCAGAAACGGCACCGCCAGCGCGGGCACAACGAACTCCATAAAGACGTTGAGCGGAATCCCAAATGCATGCGCGTTTCCGCTTACAAAATGCGCAAGCAGGTTAATCAAGGCCGCGAGCGCAAGCACCAGAATCAGGTCCTCGAATTCGAGACCCATGAAGGTGACCTTGGTATGAAGATTCCGATGAACCGGCGTCAAATCGAGACTCATTCGCCTACCCTCCAACTCCGTGCGCCTGCGTGACCATCGATTCGGCCAATCGCACCATGCCCGAAACCATCAGTGCGCCGAGTGCCGCAATAAACTTCCTGATCCAGGTCGAGCCCGGATAGATCTCAGAGACCACACCGCCCATATGCAGAGCCATTGCTGCCAACTGTGTCAATGCGAACATGGGCAGGATGACATTGGCTGTCCAGTTCACGAGGCTCATGGTCGCCATCCAGAATGCATCCGCGTTAGTTGCGCCTGCGCGCTGCACGAACCCTTCAATCGCGCGCAACATTCCAGAGCACATCAATGAGCCAAAGCCGCCGTACAGTAAATGCTCGAATGGGCCGCCTTTGCTGTAGCGATACACCGCACCTGCAAAGAACATTCCCGCCATCGTGGGCATCATCGTGTTGCCCGCCCAGGATGCAAGGTTCGTAATGGCACCATCGAGACTCATGTATTCACCTCACGCGGCCATCGCCCGGAAGAGCGAAAGAAGTCCGCTCACGCTCAGAAACGAGATCGCCGCAAAGACCAACCGGGCACATGGCCTGTGCCGGACGAAGTTGATCACTGCTCCTACACAAGCCAACCCCGCCGCGGCAGGCAGTATCTGGCCCGCGATGTAGTTCCACAGTGACGAAAGCATGTCAGTCATCGCATATTGAGTTCCCGAGTTCCATCCCTGAAGGAGTTGCATTGTTGCTGAAAGCGACATCAGAAAGAGCGCGGCGATAATGGAGGCGATCGGGTTTTCGCCCGAAGCCCCGTCGAGGGTGGCTTTCAGGACGAAGTAAGCCGCGAGCACCGGTACTAATCTGGCGACCACAATTTGGCTCACGAAGTTCCTGAAAACTGTCTCCATACTGGCCATCCAACTAGTGCCCACCGATCCGCCGCCCGAAGGAATATTGATGCCTTGTGCTGCGATCCATGACAGGAGTTGCGGAAGCGTCAAGAGAACCACAGTCCAGAGAATCCATTTGCCCGTGCGTCCGTTCACGTGAAAGTTGATCCCGCCCTCATGCCGGAGACTGACGCCCGCGGCGGCCAGCGTGCAGAACGCCGCCGGCACCGCGAGATCAAGCAGCAACTGGAGAAGGTCGAGAAGGAACTGAGGGACTTGCATGATGGTGCTCTCCGCTTTACTGAATGCCTTGCGCTTGCGTGATGAAGCCTTCTGCCATGCGCCCTAGTCCGGAGATGACCATCAGGGAAACGCCTGTGACGCCCCAGCCGAAGTAGCCGCGTCCGGATTTGAAATGCCATCCCGCGACGCCGAGGCAGCCTATCGCGATGACCGGAGCGATGACGTTGCAGCCCCAGTTCACGATATTGAGGACTGTGCCCTCGACAGTCGTCGCTTGCTGGCCTTGCACCGCCTGTCCGAATGCTGGTTGTGTACCGAGGTTCTGCGCCTTGGCAGCAAATGGTGCGGCAAGGTTGCCGATGAGGATCAGCCCGAGCGCAAACTTTAGCGCAGCGTGCATCCAGTTGATTTCGTCCGGGCGATAGAAGACATTCGTGAAGGGTGAGGCAGGCGCCTGCGAGCGCCGCCAGAAGCCTAAAGCGGTTCTCATACGTTTTCTCTCCTGGACGCGGCTGCTCGGGGCATCCGTGTCGAGCAAGAGAATCGATCTGAACTAAAACTCGGTCAAATGGCAGCGCGGGACCGGATCGGGAAAGGGCCTATCCCACGCATTTGCCGTGCCTTCGCCAATCTCCGAGTAGCGAGCACCCTTCGGTTTGCGGGACAGGATTCGACCTGTTTCGAAGAACCGCGCTAGAATCTGTGTTCAGGAACCAGGTGTCGCAAGCTGTCGCCAGGTCAGGGACAAGAAGATGGGTACCGTAGTTGAGCAGCAGACGCCCTATCAATGCGACCGATGTGGAGCGGCGAACGTCGTAGCTGCCCCTTTGGTCTACCAGCAAGGAACCCATACTTACTCCACTCGCTTTAGTTCGGGAACCACCCAGTCCTTTTCCGCTCAGGCAGCCGCACCGCCAAATCCTCGCGGCTATGGACGATCGGTGGTGCTCTGGGGAATACCGATTTGTTTCACATTCTTTTGGGGCATCGCCGGCCTTAGCCGGATTTTGGATCATCCTCAGTCCGCTACCAACCTCAGCGGCTCAGTTGCGATCTTTCTGCTTTTGGGCCTCGGGTTTCTCGGCGGTATGGTTCTGAGCTTCCGACGCATTGCGCATTACAACCGCGAAGTCTACCCCCGCCTCCGGTGGGACTGGGAGCATACCTACATCTGCCGCCGATGCGGAAACTCTCAGCTGATCCTCTCTTGAAGAGCCCATATCGTGTTGAGGTGAGTTCGGTCGAATGGACCGGCCTTGGCCTCGTGTGATGGGCCGGGACTTTGCCCAATTACTTATTGAGTCATTGGGAAGGATCTTTTCTCGATCTGCAAACTGAGAAATTGAACGTCCCGATGTCTCAATCGCACATTGGGAAATTGGGGCGGTCAATTGCTCATTTGGCGAACTGAGTCAGCGGGAAGGATCTTATCTCACTCTTCTTTCTGAGACACCGGGACGACAGATTGCTCATCTGCACATTGGGCAAATGGGACGGAGAATTTCCCGAGCCAAGGGCTAGTGGGCGCGGTGGATGCAAACGGGAGTCGTGATTCGAAACCATTCAGATCAGCCAGCCATAAAAGTGCCCTGGTACTGGAGACCAGGGCAAGAAGCTGGCGTTGTTGGTAAGCTATTGAGCGCTTGGTGTCACCTTGTGAAGCGCAGCCGGAGTCTCTTCATGCTTGGTGAACACCACATAGATCTTGGTATCAGCCGGCACGGAGACCACGATGCGGCTACTTGCATTGAGAGTCATGACTTCTGAATCGCCTGCGGTGCCGATATTTTCAGCCAGGCGCTCCCGCAGCATGTCGTCTTCGGAGAACGCCGCGCTGGTATTGTTTCCGGCGACCTCGGCCAGTACTGATCCGAGGCCCGACGCGGCACGTACAAGGAAGTTCTTCCCGTGTTTTTGCCGTACACGCTCCCTTTGATCGGCCCGAGATCTAACCCCGTACCGACTGCGTCGATCTTTTCTCGCGCTCCGTCGAGAAGCTCGATTTCGTCGAATTTAACGCTCACCAATCCGCTTCGATCCGCCTGCTGAAGCTGACCATACACACGGGCACCTGCGGGAACCACGATTCTGTCGCCGATCGCGTAGGTGTATTCGACCACCGCCACTACCGGAGCCGATACGGCGCTTGATATCTGCGTTTCGAGCTTTGCCTGAATGCGCGTTCCGGGAGTCAATTCCAACCGTGGAGCCGGATCGCCACCGGCGTAGGGCTTGGGTTCGGCGGAAACTGGACTTTGCGTCACATTGCGAACAAAAACAAGCGACGGCTCCTTCAGGCTGTTCTGTTGGTTTGGTGGTCCTTCTGTAGGTGCCGCCCCGCCATAGGGGGCCGGATCCGCCCATTTCTGCTGTGTATCCGCAAATGACGGAACGCTGCCCAGCGAACCTGCCGTCGGAGGCTTGGCGACCGGGGGTCTGCCCGTGATGTCTTTATCGATTGAACGAGTGCGTCGAATGTCGCTGGGCCCGAGTTGGCCACTGCTGTTGTCTGGCGATTGCGTTTTCTCAGCGTCCATAAGCGGTGTCACGCTCTCTTTTGATGGCTTTGGCGAATCCTGTTTCGCTTGCTGCGACGAGGCTTTAGTGGCAGCCTGCTTCCTCGGTGATTTGGCGACGGTCGCGGTGAAAACGAAGAAGAGCACCGCTGCAAGAAGCCCTCCTCCAAGAAGAATGAATTTGCCCTTGCTCATTCCGTCTGCTGTCCTGGCGGCTCTCGTCGCAAACTTCTTGTCGAGAGCCTCTTCTTTACCGGTCGAATCAACTGATTCATGCGGTTGATCCGATCGTTGCGAAACAGTTGTCTCAGTGAATTCGGGCCCCGGTGCTGTGACACGGACGCCACCATTCTGGTTATTTCCATTGCTGTTCATGGAATCGGCTCTCCCTTCTACTTGCTGGCGGTGGCGACGGGTGGAGTGAATGGAAGATGGATCAGGATCGGTCGATCCGCCTGGTCGGCTTGGGCGATTTGGAGGTAGAGCTTTTCTGTCGATTCCTTGAAGTTCGGCCTATCAAAGACAACCACGCCATCGGCGCGGGCGCCTGGTTCGAGGCGAGTTGCGCTCAGCTTGTAGTCGCGGATTTCAAGCTGATCGGAGATGATGCCTTTGCCCTCTCGCTTTTTCTTCTTCGTGGCTTTGCGGCCCGTGATCTGGATTTGTGGAGGCACGATCTCGATGGCCTGATTGGAGTTATTCAGGATCGAATACGAGATCATCGTTCGGTTTCCCAGCTGCCGTATATCGCCGATCGATGTCTCGATCTGTTTGTCCTCCCATTTCGTCCACCTTGGAGCGTTCACGGTTTCTTCCTGCCTGAATGCTTCATCCAGACTCGACAGCGGCGGACTGGGGGCGACACCGCCCTCGGTCGCTCCACGTTCAATCACTTTCGCTGGCGCGTTCACCAGAGCCACAGGACCGGGATCGTCGGATATCAGAAAGCTCCGCGTCGCTCTGTATTCAATCAGAAAGTCCACCGGCGACGTTTCATCCGCCGTCGCGGCGCCGTCGCTCACGAGTTCCATGGCCACATGCTGGCCCGACTTCGTCGCGATCAGGAGATTCGATTGCGCTGCTTCCTTGGTGATGGGCTTGACGTAGACGTACTCTGGCTCTCCCTCGTTGTGCTCAGCCTTGAATTCGCCCGGACTGCCAAGGATCACCGACGTGACCTCTTCCGGCATGCGAATCGTCGACTCAAATTCAGGCCGCAAGTGCAGTACGGTGACTTCTCTCGGATTGATCGTGATCGTGGCGACACGTGCGCCAACGACCGGACTCTTAGCCTCCAGGCTGAGCGGTAACAGCAGCGCAATCGGAATAAACCAGCGAAGTCTCATGGGAAGGGCCTCCGAGATGGGTTTGCGATGGGATGTCTGCGAAGCATGTAGCGCCTTCTAACCTGTTTCACGTAAGCCACGACGTCGGGGTTGCGATAGTCCAGTTGCTTCAGTGCAATGTCTCGATCTCCCGCGTAATAAGCCGCCGACACCAGGCGCAGATCCCCATGAAACTCCCACATGAGCGCAGTGACGTACCTTGTACCGGCGGCGATATTTTGCTCAGCGTTAAAGGGATTAAAGGCGCCAAACCGGCGAGCTGTCGCCGGCATTAATTGCATTAGCCCCATTGCTCCTTTGTTCGATACCGCGTTCGGATTCCAGCCCGATTCAACGTCGATCAAGGCCGCAATGAAATCTGGGGACACGCGGTAATGAGCCGCGTAGTGTTGCACGCACCTATATGCATCTGCACAACCGGCCCTTGATTGCCTGGCTGCGATCAAAAGGATGCCGATAATCAGGACGCACTTCATGCCACTGACTCTCCTCGCCGTGTCATCCGCCCCGCAATGCGCGCTCCATCATCGAGCAGGCTCTTGAATCCTTCGCGAAGAAGGAGGTGCCGCCTGTCTTTCTCAGTTTTCGCGAGGAAAGGAAGCAGCACGTCGCGATGCTCTTCGGTCACGTGTTGGGTCCCGAGCAACTGCAAGGCGTTGGCGAAGTCGATCATCTCCGACACCGAAGGGGGCTTCTCCAGCGAGTAGTTACGAAATGAGAATGCAATCCCCGCCATCTCGCGGTGAAAACCGTCGTCCGCCTCTGGTGTGCGACTGGCGATGATCTCGGCCTCACGCTCCGGCGTCGGATGCTCGACGCGAACGTACAGGCTGCGTCTGCGGATCGGGTCGCCCAGCCTGCGCTCCTCGTTGCTTGTCAACACTACGAAAGGAATGCTCTTCGCCTTGATCGTGCCGAACTCGGGGATAGATAGAGTCCAAGCTGACAATGCTTCCAGAAGCATCGCTTCAAAACCCTCGTCAACCTTATCCAACTCGTCAATAAGCAGGACACAGGGGCGCTCGTATTCGAGAGCCCGCATGAGCGGGCCAGGACGGAAGAAATCGCGCCCCTTCAAGTCTGCTTGCAAGGTCTGCCAGTTCTCATGCCGCCCTTTGCAGTAGTCCATGTAGAGCCTCTGGAGACTTTCGTCAAACCGGCCGATCGCCTTTTCTTCTGTCACCCCTCGGTAGCATTGCAGGCGTTCCACATGTGTTCCAGCCGCCTCTGCTATCGAGATTGGGAGCTGCGTTTTCCCGGATCCGGCCGGACCTTCGAGGAGCAGGGGCTTCTGAAGCTTGATGGCAAGAAACACTACTTGCGTCATCACTGGGTCAATAAAGTAGCCCGTTGCGGTGAGTTTGTCAGATAGGTCCCTGACCGAAGTAAACATCCGTCTCCTCCCGCGACACATCTCAGGCCGCGAACAGAGAATCTGTCAGGCTGAGTTTTCGGTCAAATTCTTCAATTTGAGATTCAGGTTCCGGCAGGTTTGACCGAGTTTCGGAGCCCGGCTATATCCATAGGGACAGGTAATCCATATCCCCCAGGAGCTGGCCGTGAAAACAAGCGCACTCCAGAGACAACAAACGCAGGCAGAATTCGAATCCCTTAGCCCGAGACTCAATCTCGGCAATCCGGCCGAACCGCTGCCTCCCGGGCGCGTTGAAAGCCCAATTTTGTTCGTTTCCCAAACCGGGGGCGAACACATGCGCATGTATACCGAAGAAGAGGTAGCAGCCATGCTTCGCGTGTCCCTGTCGCAGCTTCGGAAATGGAGAATTAAACGAAACAAAGGGAGGGTGGACGGCCCTCCTTTCAGGAAAGTGGGCCGCCTCGTTCGTTACCCGGAGAGAGCGTTACAGGCTTACATCGACGGAGAATGATGGGGTCGTTATCGAGGCGCTGTTCTGATTCTTCGCGTCTCTATCATCCGTCTCCGCCTGAAACGCTCACGACGACCGGCGCGGACTCCAACACTCAAACGGCGTCGCTCTGCCTGCCCGCTCAGCGGCTGCGGTTCTGCGGCCTTACCCGTGGCCGCTGTCAGCGCTCCAACCTGTTGGCGTTCGATTCGTTTTTTGGCTTTCTCCAACGCCTGTTGCTGAATATGGACATAGTGAAGAGACGTCTCCCTGTCCATATGACCGAGTTGGGCCATCATCACTTCAAGCTGGACGCCCGCATGTGCACCTTGCGTCCTGAAGGTATGACGCAGGTCATGAAATCTAAACCCGGTCATTTGGCAGGCCGCAACCAGTTTTCGCCAGGATTTCACCCAAGTCACCATAGGGCGCGTGGGATCCCACTTTTGCTTGGTCTTCCTCGCTTCGTGGCGCGACTTGTGGACGTTGAATGGCAACAGGTAATGTTCCGGCTCGGTTGCACCCAGCCGATGCGCCCTCGACAAGAGACCGCGCAAGCCCCATTCTGCTAGAGCCATTAAAATTGGCTCCCGCCCAACACCTCCCTTGGCTATCTCTCCTCTGATCTTCAGTCGGCCATCGAACAGTCGAAGATCCTTGAGCTTCAGTCTTTTGATTTCACCACCTCTGCATCCCGTCCCGGCCGCCGCTGCAGCGCAATAGAGTGCAACCTCCCAGGATTCATTTTCCTTGGCGGTGTTGATGAGTCTCGCCAGTTGGTTGTCGCTTGCGGCCTGGCCAATCTCGCTCTTCTTTTGACGCAACGGCTTGTAGTACACCGCCAGATCGCCCTTCCAGCACCCTGCGTACATCATGATGCCGCGGAGGAGTTGCATTTCGTAATTGATCGTCCGAGCTTGGACGGCGCACTTCATGGTGGGGCTCACTTCTTTACTTCGCTCCTGCTGGTACTTCTCGATGCGCCAGAGTTGGATCTTCCTGATGGGCGTTTCGGCACCGAAATATTTCTCGACACGGCGAAAGAGCCTGCGCTCACGCGCAATCGTGCCAGCAGAATGGTCTATGGCCTTTTGATTGAAGTAGAGGTCCGCCACCTCTTTGAGCGGCAGCTTGCTGTAGCTTGACCGCGGACTATTGAGTTGTTCAAGGTGCTCTTCGGCTTTCTGCATGAACTGCAGGCGAAAGAGCGCCGCGTCTTGCGGGTTCGTTGTCTCCGTCGACTGGCGATGCTGTTTGCCAACAGGATCGCGCCAAGTGAACCAGATATACGGTGAGTCTTCTCTCCAGTGGAGGCCGCGGGGCAGGTGTGGACGTTTGTCGCTCTTCATGGTGACCGGAATCTCCCTCCGATCAGGAAGCCAGTCAAGTTGCGCGAGCGCTGAAGGGGTGTTTGCCGCAATTGCGATTGAACGCAAAGCACGGATCATCCCACTGGGTCGAGCCTATCGATTGGACCGGGAAAGCATCGCGATATTTCCCCGTTTGCCTCTGTATGCCGGCATTGGCCAAATCATTTTGTTACCGTTTTTGTTACCGGTAACAGATTTTTGGGGATTTTCGAGCTTCTCGGAGGGAATAAGTGCTTTGTTTTCATGGCTGCCCCCCAGGGATTCGAACCCCGATATGCTGATCCAGAGTCAGCTGTCCTACCATTGAACGAGGGGGCATCAAACGCACGCTCCGCTGTTTCCAACCAGCGATCCCACGCTTGACGTGGACTCTGCGCGCGAAGAGCTAACTTGTTCATCATACGGGCATACCGGGACGAGGTCAAACCGACTCTTGTGCGGGCAAGCGCGTAATCTCACGTATTCCGCTTTTGCCTTTCTCTTATCAAAATCTTCATCTTTGCCTGAGAGCCGCACGTCTAAATAGAACGTATCTGTTGCATCGGAATCGCTGCTGTAGAATCGGCACTGGGAATGGAGCTTCTTCTCAATCTCGCCTGGCTCTTGCTGGCTTTCACAATGGCCGGGCTCTGGCTGCGTTTTTCGCCGAACGACACGGGTAACCGCCGTGCCCAGTTCGTCGCGCTGGCGTTGCTCCTGTTCATTCTTCTGCCGGCAATCTCCGTAACGGACGATCTGCTGGCTGCCCAGAATCCTGCAGAGATCGACAGCTGCCTCCGCCGGGATCATGAGTTCTCTGGGCATCATGGTCCGCTGCTTCTGGTCGCGATTCTTCCCGTGCTGTTTCACGAAAGGTTTACCTCGAACCTTCCGCAATGGGCTATCCCCGGCGCAACGCCGCTCCGAATCAGCAACCCACCCGCGCTCAGTGCGATTCAGAATCGACCGCCGCCCGTCTTCTGATCACACGCTCCCACTGTCCTGCCTTTCCTAAGCTTCTCCACTTTCTGTCCGCCGTGATACACACGGCGCAAAGGCTCTGCATGAAGCAATTCCCCTTGTGCTTTTTTTCAGTTGTGGTTTGTACCGGGCTCACGTGTTCGACGCCGGCCTCCGTCTTTGCGCAGCAGGGACTCACCTGGGACCAGGTCAAAGCGCGCTTTGAAGTCAGCAATCCCGCTTTGAAAGCGGATGCCGACAATGTGGACGAGATGCGCGCCGAAGAGATCACGGCGTATCTCCGGCCCAATCCTCAGTTCACCGTAACGGCTGACGGAACCCAGATCGCGCCAAATCATGAAGTATGGCAGCCGCTCGCCGGCACCTTCGTTTCTCCGAGCGTCAGCTACCTGCATGAACGCGATCACAAACGCGAGCTGCGGCTCGAGAGTGCGCGCGAAGGTACGCGCATCTCCGAGTCGGAGCACGAAGACCTCAAGCGCAACCTCGAGCTTGCTTTGCGCACCGCTTTCGTCAACACGCTCGAGGCTAAGACCGTGCTCGACATGGCCAAAGCCGATCTCGACTACTACGACAAAATTATCGAGATGAGTCAAGATCGCTTGAAGGCAGGCGATATCGCGCAGATCGACTTTAACCGGATCGAGTTGCTGCGCGTTCAGTACGAATCGGAGGTCCAGTCGGCCCTCGTCAATCTGCGGACTGCCAAGATTCAGCTACTGCAGCTATTGAATGATCGGACACCGGTAGAGCAGTTTGACGTAACCGGTCCGTTTGATTTCTCTGACGTGCTGCAGCCACTCGACGACTTTCGCAAAACGGCGCTTGATTCCCGCCCGGACCTGCAGGCCGCGCTCGAAAGCATGCAGCAGGCGCAGACCAATCACAAATTGGCTCAGGCCAACGGCTCAACCGACCCCACACTGAGCGCCTGGTACACATGGAATGCCTCGAACAACAATCCAAATGCAACCCAGACTCTCGGACTGAGCGCGAGCGTTCCGCTGCGCATCTTTGATCGAAATCAGGGCGAAAAGAAGCGTACGCAGATTGATATAGAGCGCAGCCGGCAGGCGAGTGAGGCAACGCGCGCGCAGGTCTTCAGCGATGTCGATTCTGCCTATGCACAGGTCGAGAGCAACATCGCGCTGCTCAAACCCTACAAGGCGAAATACAACGATGAGGCGCTGCAGGTGCGCGATACAGTGACCTACTCATACCAGCACGGTGGCGCTTCGCTGATGGATTTCCTGAATGCACAAACCGAATATCGTCAGGTGCAACTGGCTTATGCGCAGCTGGTCGGCGCCTATCTCACGGCAGTCGCACAGTTGAATTTCGCTGTCGGACGCGAGGTGATTCCATGATCTTTCCACTTCTTCGTAGCACATCTCACAAAATCTCACTCGCGCTCGTTTCGACGGCATGCATTGGTATCGCGCTCGCGGGCTGCAAAAGCAAGGATGAGGGCAGCGGCGCGCCTCCGCCCGCGCAGGTGGTGCAGGTGCCCGACATGAACCTGCTCACCATCGATAAGAACGACGTGCCCAAATTCCCTCTAGTCAGCGTCGACAAAATGGAAGCAGCATCGGAGCTGAAAGTTACCGGCGCTGTTTTTCCAGATGTGTCGCGCGAGGTTCCGGTGATCTCGCTGGCCAACGGCCGAGTCGTCGACCTCAAAACTCGCCTCGATGACAATGTCAAAAAAGGGCAGTTGCTCTTCACCGTACAAAGCACAGATGTGACGAATGCCTTCGACGCGTATCTCAAGGCCGTGAACGATGAACAGCTTGCCAACAAGAACTACATTCGCACGGAAGATCTCTTCAAGCACGGCGCCATTTCGCAGGCGATGCTTGATCAGGCGCAGACTGCTGAAAACGACGCGAAAGCCGATCTGGTTGCCGCCGATGAGCAGTTGAAGCTGCTCGGAGTAGATAAAAATCACCCCACCAACTTGGTGAATGTGTATGCGCCCATCTCCGGTGTCATCATCGGCCAGAACGTCACCAACGCCGCCGCAGCCGGTGTCGCTCTCTCCGGCTCCGCCACTGCATTTACGATCGCCGATCTGTCGAGCGTCTGGATCATCTGCGATGTATTCGAGAACGATATTCCCAAGTTACAGCTCGGCCAGGAGGCGCACATCGTTCTCAATGCGTATCCGGATCGGTCGCTCACGGGGCGGATCAGCGACATCGGCCCGGTCCTTGATCCGACTGTCCGCACGGCAAAGGTACGGATTCAAGTGGAAAATCCTGGCTTTCTGAAGCTCGGCATGTTTGCCACCGTGACCTTCAGCAGCCGGACCAAGCAAAACTTCGCCGTAGTTCCCTCTGACGCCGTGCTTCACCTGCACGATCGCGAGTGGGTCTATGTGCCCGTTGGTGGCAGTCAGTTTCGCCGCGTAGAGGTTCGCACTGGCGAAATGCTGCCCGGCAATCGCCAGCAAATTCTGTCTGGCATTGATCCGGGTCAGCAGGTTGTTACGCATGCTCTCTTGCTGGACGCTGCGGGGAACCAATAATGATTCGAGCACTCGTTGATTTCGCGCTCAAAAATCGCTGGCTGGTTCTCGGTGGCGTGCTTGTGCTCACGGCATGGGGTGTGGTCTCGTTCAAAAACCTGCCCGTCGAGGCCTATCCTGACGTAGCCAACAATTACGTGCAGATCATCACGCAATGGCCCGGCCGCAGTGCCGAAGAGATCGAGCGCCAGGTTACAGTACCGGTCGAAATCCAGATGGCCGGGATTCCCCACCTCACGCATCTTCGCTCCACCACGCTGGCCGGCCTGTCGAGCCTGATGCTCATCTTCGATGACGGCACAACCAGCGATATCAATCGCGAGCACGTGCTCGAACGCTTGAACCAGGTGAATCTGCCGGCAGGCGTCGTTCCGCAAATGGGCACAGACTGGAGCCCCGTCGGCCAGATTTACTGGTATACGCTTGAAAGCACCAACCCTGCTTACGATGTGATGGAGAAAAAATCTCTGGAAGACTGGTCGCTCGAAAAAGATTTCAAGGGCGTGCAGGGCATCGTGGACGTCTCAAGCTTCGGCGGGCCGACGAAGGAATACCAGATCCGTCTTGATCCCGAAAAGCTCGTCTCCTACGGCTTGAACATCGGGCAGGTCGAGCAGCAGGTTGCCAACAACAATACCAACGGCGGCGGTAGCTTTATCGAGCAAGGTGCACAACAGATCAACGTGCAGTCGCTTGGCCTCTACCAGAGCGTGCAGGACATCGAAAACACAGTCGTCAAAAGTCAGAACGGCGCTCCGGTCAAGATCAAAGACATTGCTACCGTGGTGCAGGGGCCGAAAATTCGTCTCGGCCAGATCGGCCGCGCGATGCATCTGCCGAGCGGCAAGATCATCGATAATCCCGATACTGTGGAGGGCATTGTTCTTCTCCAGAAAGGCGACGACTCCGATCCGGTTCTGCAAGGCATTCACGAGGAAGTAAAAAAACTGAACAACGGCATCTTGCCCAAAGGAGTGAAGGTTGTTCCCTTCCTCGACCGCTCTGACCTTGTGCATTACACCGTCGACACGGTGGAGCACAATCTCACCGAGGGCATGATCCTGGTCTCGATCATCCTCTTTCTCTTTCTCGGCAATGTGCGCGGCGCGATCATTGTCGCACTTACCATCCCTTTTGCGCTTCTCTTCGCCGCCATCTGCCTAGACCTGATCCATATTCCCGCAAACCTTCTTTCGCTCGGTGCGCTCGATTTCGGCATGGTCGTCGATGGCACTGTCGTGATGATTGAAAATATCGTCCGTCATCTCGCGCACACCGACGATACGCGCACGCCCGCGCAAAAAATCCGTGAAGCGGCGCACGAAGTCCAGCGGCCTGTCTTCTTCGCGCGCGGCATCATCATCACGTCCTATCTGCCTATCTTCACGCTGCAGGCGGTTGAGGGCCGCCTCTTCCGCCCGATGGCCTGGACCGTCTGCTTTGCGCTGCTCGGCGCGCTCGTCTTCGCCATCCTCATCGCTCCGGTCATGGGGAGCATTCTCTTCCGCAAAGGCGCGTCGGAGTGGCGCAATCCGCTGATGGAGTGGGTCACACGCCATTACCGTACAGCAGTGCGCGCAGCCATTCTTCACCGCAACTGGACAGTCGGTATCTCGGTATTCCTATTTGCTGTAGCAATCTTCCTCTCCTTCGTAGGTCCCATCGGCTCCGAGTTTTTACCGCATCTCGACGAAGGCTCCATCTGGGTGCGCGGTACATTGCCGCCGAGCGAAGGTCCCACTGCCAGCATCGACTTCGTGAACAAGGCCCGCGTGGTGATTGCTTCTTTTCCCGAGGTCACGAACGTCGTCAGCCAGACCGGCCGCCCCGACGACGGCACCGACACAACTGGATTCTTTGACACCGAATATTTTGTCGGCCTGAAGCCGATGGATCAGTGGCGTCCCGTCTTCCATCAGAACAAAGAAGAACTGATCGCCGCGATGGATAAGGAGCTCGAAAAATTTCCCGGCGTCATCTGGAACTACTCGCAGCCTATCTCCGACAACATGGAAGAGGCTGTCTCCGGCGTGAAGGGCGAGCTTGCCGTGAAACTCTACGGCCACGACTTGCGCATGCTCGAACACAAAGCAGAAGAGATTCAGTCGCAGATGGCGAACGTGCAAGGCATCGCAGATCTCGGCATCTTCCGCATCATCGGCCAGCCCAACCTCAACTACGCCGTCGATCGCGATGCCGCCGCGCGCTGGGGCATCAATGTCTCTGACATTCAGGAAGCGATTCAAACTGCCGTTGGCTCAAACGCCGTCACGCAGGTACAGCAGGGGGAGGCTCGGTATGATGTGACGCTTCGCTATCAGAAACCTTATCGCGACACGCGCGAAGCTATCGACAATATTCGTTTGCTCGCGCCCTCGGGCGAGCGCGTCTCGCTGGCGCAACTCACCAAAGTTTCTACAGACGATGGGGCCGAGGAAATTTATCGTGAAGGCGGACAGCGCTACATCGCCATCAAGTATTCAGTGCGGGGCCGCGATCTTGGCTCAACGGTGCAAGAAGCGATTGCGAAGGTGACGAGAAATGTGCAGCTGCCCGCGGGCTATCACCTGGAGTGGGCTGGCGAGTTTGCCAGCCAGCAGCGCGCCAACCGCCGCATGGCGATTGTTGTACCGGTCACGGTGCTGGCCATCTTTCTTATCCTCTTCACCATGTTCCGCTCTTTGAAGTGGGCAGTGCTCATCCTCGTCAGCGTCATCATGGCTTCGGTGGGCGGTCCGCTTGCGCTCTTCATCACGCATACGAACTTTTCTGTCTCCTCAGCAGTAGGCTTCCTCGCGCTCTTCGGCGTTGCGGTCGAGATCGGCGTCATTATGATCGAGTTCATCAATCAACTGCGCGCCCGCCGCAAAGGTATGGAAGAATCGAGCCGCGAACATATCATCGAGGCCGCCGTCGACGGCTCGGTTCTGCGTCTCCGCGCCATCATGATGACGATGCTGGTAGCCACACTGGGGCTTCTGCCTGCCGCGCTCTCGCACGCCATCGGCTCCGACTCGCAGCGGCCTTTTGCCATCGTCATCGTAGGTGGACTGCTCGCCAACCTGGTGATTAGCATCTTTCTGATGCCGACTCTCTATGTCTGGATGGCGCGCGAAGATGACGTTCTGCCGCCTGTCGAATCCACAGAAGGATTCTGATCTGCATCTTTGAAATAGGCGTCCCATCTTCGGCGCATCACCGGAGATGGGATACATCGGTCGACAACTTTTTACAGCCTCATAGTGTTTTTCTATTCCCTATTCCCTATTCCCTATTCCCTATTTCTTCACTCTTCCCGCAACACTTCGAGAGGCCGCAGGCCGAGAATTCTATAGCTCGCGATCCAGCCCGTCGCTGTCGCGAGAGCCGCCGTGCCGATGAGCGCCACCAGCGTAGCGCCCCATTCGATATGAAAGCCCACATCGAGCCGCCGCAACAGCACACGCGTCAACACGTTCGCAAATACCACACCCACAGCGCCAGCCAGCAATCCCAGCACGCTGAACTCCACGCTGAAGGTGCGCACGATGCGCATGCGAGTTGCGCCCAGCGTCTTGAGCACAACTGCCTCGCGCATCCGCCGGAAGCGCGTGCTTGCAATGCTGGAAGCCAAAATCATCAAGCCGGCAAGAATCGAAAATCCCGCCAGCAAACGCACGACAAACGTAATCTGATCGACTACGCCTTCGATGCGGCTAAGCACATCGGCCACGTTCACCACTGTCACTGTTGGATAGGCGGCGAACAATTCGCGCTCGATCGCGGGAATCTGCTTCGGATCGATGCGCGTGCCGCCGTACCATGTCGCCGGCTGGTCCTTGAGCAAACCCGAGGGCAGCTCAAAGCTGACTCGCGCTCCCGGATGCTGCCCATCCGCACGATAGATCGCACCGATCTTGAGCGCTCGAGTCGTGCCGCCGATCTCCACCTCTACCGGTGAGCCCGCGTGCAGACTCAGCCGTTTGGCTACTCCTTCGCCGATAGCAATCTCCGCCGCATTAGAATCCTTCCACCATGCGCCGTCGACCACCTTGTCGCCCTCAGGCGGAGTATCGGCCCAGCTCAATTCGGCGCTCTCGAGCATCCGCACCGGAAAATGTTGGCCCTTGTATTGATCGAGAGGCTTGCCATTGAGAGAAACGAACCGCCCCGTCGCGACCGGCAGCATGTCGGGCACGCGCGTTATGCCCGGATGCCGCAGAAAGAGCGCCTTTACGCCCGGCACCTCGTCCGTACGCACATCGACAAGAAAAATATTCGGTAACTTCGGTGAGGCCGTCTCGCGCAGATCGCGTAAAAGATCGGTCTGGATGAGATACACCGCCAGGATCAGCATGACGCCCGTGCCCAACGCAGCCAGCACCGGAGCCGATTGATTCCCCGGCCGGTAGAGATTCGCCAAGCCATGCCGCAGCGAAGAGGGCAATCCCAGTCGTGTTCGATTCAAAAAGAATCGCAAACCCGCGAGCGTGATCGCAGCCAACACGAGCAAGACCACCAGCGCACCAGCGAACGCAAATCCGAAGCGCACACCGACAGCCGCAGAATCCGACAGTGCCCACGCAATGCCGATAAGCGGCAGCACCAGCGCAGCCGAGAGCAGCAACTGCGGCCAGCGCTTCAACCAACGCTGAAGACGTCCCTGCAACCCCGTCGGCCCTTGCTCGACCAGTCTGCGCAACACCAACACGGGTCGCACGCCGCGCACATCAAGCAAAGGCGGCAGACAAAAAAGCAGTGTCGTCAGCACGCCCGTTCCCAACCCGGCCAAGCCCGACTGCCACGGCACCGCGAGCACCGCATGTACAGGCAGCAGCGTGCCAAACGCAGAAGGCAATGCGGCCATTACCCCCACGCCCGCTGCCACGCCGAGCAGCGCGCCTGCCAGTCCGAGTCCGACGGTCTGCAGCAGAAAGATGCGCAGCAGATCACTCGATCCCGCTCCAAGCGCCTTCAAGATCGCCAGCATGTCCATTCGCTGCTCAAGATGCGCATGCATCGCCATCGCTACGCCGATCGCGCCCAGCACCATCGCCACCAGGCAGATCAGGCTCAGGATCGACGTCGCATTGTCGAGCCCGCGGCTCAGCGCCGGATTGCCTTCGCGAAAATCCATGACCTGCGCGTCTGGCAATGCGGCCTCCAACTTCGTGCGCACCGCGGCCGTCTCTCCGTCCGCTGTCACTCCGCGCGGAGTCTTCTCGGGCAGCTTCACCAAAAGCCGCTCGCTCACACGGCTCCCAGGAGCGATCAGCCCGGTCTGCTCCAGTGCAGTTCGCGAGATCATCACCCGCGGGCCTAGTCCTGCACCGGAGGTGATTCGATCCGGCTCCTGCTCCAGCACTGCTGCAATCCGAAAGTTTTTTCCTCCCAGGCGCAGCGTCTGCCCCACATGCGCGTTCAGCCGAATGAGAAATTCGTCCACCACGACGACTGAATCGCCGGCCAGCGCGTCCTTCAAGCTCATCGCTGGATTCAACTCCGCTGTTCCGTAGTAGGGGTACTCATTTGGATCGACAGCCTTGAGCGAAACCAGCAACGGCACCGGATCCGGCGGCACTGAAGCCATCGAGACCGTCTCCGCTACCCACGTCGAGCGCAGATTCCCTGCATTGGCCTTCGTGAGGTCGGCGATCTTCGCGAGATCTTCTGCTGTGGGCTCATGAAAAATGCGCGCGCTCAGATCGCCGGCCATCAGCGATCGCGCTTGGCCCGACAACGTGCGCCGAAAGCTGTTGCTCAGTCCGCGCACGCCCACCAGCGCCGCCACGCCCACGGCCACGCTCAGCACCACAAACGCAAATTTGCCCGGCGCGGACTTCAGATCGCGCCATGCGATGGCCGCTGCGCGCTGCCAACTCAGTGCCCGCTTAGCCATTGCTCTTCTCGCTTTGGACGAGAGTTTCGCTGGAGCTGACTATCGGCGGTGTGTCCTCGACGATCACACCATCTTTGAGCACGATCTTGCGATCGGCCTGGCTTGCCACTTCAGGATCATGCGTGACCAGCACCAGCGTTGTGCCTGCCTTGCGATTCCGATCGAGCAGCAGGTCCAGCACCAGACGGCCATTGGCTGAGTCGAGATTCCCCGTCGGCTCATCGGCCATCACAATCGGCGGATCGGCCACAAACGCCCGTGCCAGCGCCACACGCTGCTGCTCCCCACCAGAAAGCTGCACAGGATAGTGATCCATCCTCTCTCTCAATCCAACCTCTTCAAGCAACCGCCGCGCTTTGTCGAGCCCACTTCCCTGCACATTCAGTTCATAAGGCAGCAATACGTTTTCGAGAGCCGTGAGCGTCTGGATCAATTGATACGACTGAAAGACGAAGCCGATCTTGCGCCCGCGCACTGCGGCCAGCTGCGACTCGACGAGATTGTGGATCGGCACGCCATCCAGCCAGATCTCGCCGGTGCTCGGCGTATCCAGCCCGGCCAACAGTCCCAGCAGCGTGCTCTTACCGCTTCCGCTCGCGCCCACAATGGCCACAAACTGTCCCGCCGGAATCGTCAGCGAAATTCCGCGCAGAATCTCTACGCGCCGCGCACCGTTCTGGATCCACTTCTTCGCGTCCCGAACCTCGATCACCCGCACCTCCCTGCCGCACCAACTGATCTTCCGGAGCTTTTAGCCCCTGTTCCCTACGCCCCTCGTCCCTAAGTATGTTCTTCTACACTATCTCTGTGGACGTTCGCCGCATACTTCTCGTTTCACTTGCGTTTCTCCTGCTTGGAATCCAGCCGGTTGCGGCCGCAAATGCGCATCTTCTGGTCTGCTTCGGCGACAGCATTACTGCCGGTTACGGACTCTCCGGGAGTCAAGCCTACTCCGACTTTCTGCAGCACGATCTGGATGCCGCCGGCTACCACTATCAGGTGCTCAATCGCGGCACCAGCGGCGCTACGTCGAAAGATGCTGTTACTGATCTGCCTACGATTCTTGCCTCGCACCCGAGTGTGGTGATCGTCGAATTTGGCGGCAACGACGGCCTGCGTGGCCTTCCCCTCGAGCAAACCCGCCGCAATCTCGATCAAGTCCTCACCGCGCTTGAAACCGCGCACATTCGCGTTCTGCTCGCCGGCATCACGTTGCCTCCCAACTACGGACCCGACTATATCCGCTCCTTCCAACAGCTCTTCCGTGCTCTTGCTGCCGCACATCCTCACGCTGCCTTTGTGCCCATGATCTATAAAGACCTCGTCCAGGTTTCCGGCACCATTCAACCCGACGGCATTCATCCCACCGCCAAGGGCTCCGCGATCATCGCCAGAACTCTGCTGCCCGCGCTCAAGCCGCTCTTAGTGAAAGGTCAGTGAACAGTAGTCGGTTCCCGCAACCACCATGACGAGTGACGCCTCTGATCACTGAGCACTGACCACTATTCCCTGTTCTTTCACCCCACCACCGTCACCGGTTGAAAGAGCGTACCCACGACTCGTCGCGCAATCCCCACCAGATGACGTTGCCCCTCGAAGACCTTCACCAGCGGCGCATCCGAAAACTCCGGCAGATTCGCCTGCGCTCCGTTGCGCAGCTTGCCGAGCGCTTGCCCATCACCACACACAGAAGGCATCTCCGGCAGTAACTTGCGCGGATGCACGCATCGCTCTTCGAGAGCTGCTATGTCTCCTTTCTTCGCATCCAAATCATCGAGCATACAGGCTTCGCTCAGCGTGAAGACCCCTGCGCGCGTCCTCCGCAACCGGCTCAGATGCGCACCGCAGCCGAGCGCAATCCCCATTTCATGCGCAACCGAACGTACATAGCCGCCCGCGCTGATCGTCAAAGCAAACTCCGCCTCAGCGCCTTCCACACACATCACCTCAAAGGAAACAATACGAACCTTCGCCGGCCGCAGTTCCACGGACTGGCCTGCCCGCGCCAGTTTATAGGCAGGCTTGCCGGCAATTTTTTTCGCAGAAAACGGAGGAGGCGCCTGCTCCATCTCCCCCTGGAACCGCGCCGCCGCTGCCTTTATTACATCCTGCGAAAAGTTTGGCTGCAGATCGGGCCCGGCCGGCTCGCCCTCCGCGTCATAGGTGTCGGTGGCAAACCCAAACCGGATCGTTCCGACATAACTCTTTTCCGCTGCGGAAAAATACTGCGCCAGCCGCGTATATTTGCCCATCAGCAACGGCAGCACGCCCGTCGCCATCGGATCCAGCGTGCCCAGATGCCCAATCGAGCGTTCGCCCGTGATGCTGCGCAGCCGGCCCACCACATCGTGGCTGGTCATGCCGCCCGGCTTATCTACCACTAAAAGCCCATTCACCTCTTCAATGTAGCGTCCACGAGCGTCATCTTGCCAACTCTACGGCAGCCGCCTCAATCTAAAGACGAGAGTCATGGATCTCGATCGCGTACAAAAACCGCTCCGCCAACTGCGCAAGTCGCTGAAGCGCCTCCCGGATGATCCGCCGCCGGAAGCCGTGCACAAGCTCCGCACCCGCGCACGGCATATTGAGGCGATCGCCGCAGCGCTCACCTCGCCGGATGAGAAAAAGACCCGCCGCCTGCTCAAATCCATCAAGCCAGTGCGTAAAGCTGCTGGAAACGTGCGCGATATGGATGTCCTCACCAGCAATGCGCTGACGCTTCCGCAGAATGACGGCCAGGAGTCACTGGTGCGCCTCATTGAACATCTTGGAGTCGCACGGCAAAAAAGCGCCTCTGACCTGCTCGACACCGTCGATCAGCAGCGCAAATCTGCACGACGGCTCCTGAAGCAATATGCGAAGCGTGTCGAGTCAACGCTCGACCACAAGAATGCACGCCAACCGAGCGGCAGTTCGGCGCAGGCTGCACAGCATGTTCAAGCCGTCGTGGCAAACCGGATAGACGAGCTCCGCCGCTGGCCCGCGTTCAGTGCGCGCAACATTCATCCGTTCCGATTAAAGGTGAAGGAACTGCGGTCCATCCTGCAGCTACTGCCCGATGCAGACTCAAACCTTGTCAGCGCGCTGGGCAGCGTGAAAGATCAGATCGGCGACTGGCACGATTGGCAGCAACTGGCGCAAACCGCCGCGGAGATGCTCGACTCCTCAGAAGATCGAGCGCTGCTCACCCAGATCAATAAGATCGGCAAACAGAAATTGAGCCATGCACTCGCTTCCGCCAACGCCTTGCGCAAACGCTATTTCAGATTGTCTTCGCGGCATCGCGCCTCTGGTTAGGCTTTTCGATTCGACGTGCCATATCCTTTCGACTTCTTTCGGTCGAAAGGGTGAGAGAACAGAAGCCCGACAGGACTCACCTGATCGGAAACGCCTACAGCGACGCAGATCCCGGCTGCCGCACTAGCGAAAGAAACTCCGCGCGCGTCTCTTTCTGCCGGAAGCAGCCCACCATCGCGCTCGTCACCGTCGACGAGTTCTGCTTCTCGATGCCGCGCATCATCATGCACAGGTGCCTCGCCTCGATTACGACGCCTACTCCTTGTGGCTCAATCGCATCCTGGATCGAATCCGCAATCTGCCGCGTGAGCCGCTCCTGCACCTGCAGCCGGCGCGCAAATACCTCCACGAGCCGCGGAATCTTGCTGAGCCCGATCACCTTTCCCTTGGGGATATAGGCCACATGCACCTTACCAAAGAAGGGCAGCATGTGATGCTCGCATAGCGAGAACATCTCGATGTCCTTGACGATCACCATCTCGTCGTAGTCCACATCGAAGAGTGCGCCGCGCAGAATCTGTGCCGGGTCCTGATCGTAACCCTTCGTCAGGAAGGCCATCGCCTTCTCCACACGGCCTGGCGTCGCCAGCAGTCCGTCCCGATTGGGATCTTCACCCAGCCGCGAGAGAATCTCCCGGTACATCTCCTGCGTGCTGAATCCGCTCAGCCCCTCGTCTGCCACGGCCTTTCGTACTGCCTTGCTCACTACAATCGGCTGCGCCATCTTTGTTTCTTCCCCCAATTCCACTGCCATCTACAATCTGTCATCCTGAGCGAAAGTCTCAGGGTGTCCCGGGTTCGGCACACTGTTGCTTTTGCGCCTAACCTGGGAAGCGTGGCCCATCAATCGCTATAACACTCGAAAAAATTGTTCTCCGTCTCTTCCACGCGCACACACTCCAGTTCGCCGGCCGGCAGTGTGCCCTTCAACAATCCGAATACAACTCGGGAAAAATTCTCTGTCGTCGGAACGCACTCTGCGAAAGCCGGATCGAGGTTCAGATTCTTGTGATCGAATCGCTCCAGCACCCGCGTTCGCACTGCCGCATCCAAGTCCACCAGATTCACCACCATCCCCGTATCCTGAACGACCTCGCCCGCCACCAGCACCTCGATCATGTAGTTGTGCCCGTGTCCATACGGGTTGTTGCACTTGCCGTAAGCCGCGCGATTTTCCTCCGCCGTCAAAGCGTCCACATGCAGCCGATGGCTCGCGCTCAGCGTGTAGCGACGACCGAAGTACGCCTTCACGCTTCACCCCGATATTCGGCGAAGATATCCGGTGTCTCATACACGCGAATGCGGCTCAATCGCGCACCGCTCGCGGCGTTCACCTTCGGTTCCAGCCTCTTCCATGCGGCAATGGCGATATTCTCCGTCGTCGGAATCCGCTTTCCCGCCTTGAACTCCTCAACCTCCAGGTTCAAGTGCCGGTGATCATACGCGGCCAGCACCTCGCGCTCCATCACGTCCTTCAGCCACTTCAAATCCACCACAAAGCCCGTTATGGGATCGGGCTCGCCGGCCACCGTCACCTCGAGCGTGTAGTTGTGGCCGTGCCCGTTGCGGTTCGCACAACGCCCAAAAACCTGCTCATTCTGGGCTGCGGACCAGGTCTCATTCCAGTAATAATGCGAGGCGGAAAACGTCGCCCGCCGCGTCAGGAAAATCATCGAACCCTCACTTGACAGGATGCTGTGGCCAGCGGCCCGGTTTCACAAAATCGAGATTGATTCAATGATGCCAATACTTTGGCGCTCTTTTTCGGAGGTTGTAAAAGCCTTCGGATCAGACCTTCAGAGCCGGCCGCTCTTACTCCGCATAGCTCCGCCCCTTCCAGCTTACCCGTTTCAGAACATGGTGCAGAAACCAGCTGCGGTAGAGTAGGGCCACAAACAGCGGCAGTCCCAGGGGCGCCAGAACGCAGTCCGCAAACGGAAAATTCGACTTAGCCACCCGCGCGTAAAACCGGACCAGCGTCCGAACCCACAGCAACACCAGAATCCAGCCCGCCCCGAGCCACTCCAGCGAGCGTGCCGCCAGATGCGCGTTCCAGAGTTCGATCGCCAGCAGAGGCAGCCCAAACAGAAGCAGAAAATCGAGGGCTCGCCAGATCGCAAGCATCAGAGCGTTGTTAAACAGCAGCGCCAAGTTCTTGCTCCACCCCTCGATCATCGCGCCGGTCGAACGATACATCCGCGTAGCCACAGCATCGGCCGCATAGCGAAATCGAAGCCCCACTCTGCGCCGCTTGGCCAGAAAGGCCAACTCCACATCTTCCAATACCTTGTCTGCCACGCTTGCGTGCCCACCCAGCCGCCGATAGGCCTCGCGCTCGATCAGCAGAAACTGCCCGTTCGCCGCAGCAATGCGCTGCGCCGGGTCCGACGCCTTCGCCGGCGGATACGCCAGCGCCAGTTCGCTGAAGACGAGCGGCATCAGCGTCCGCTGCACAAATCCCTTAACAATCTGCCGCGGCGAGTAGCTCAGCACACCGACTTTATGCCGTTCCGCTTCATGCATCGCCCGCCGCAGATCGCCGGGCTCATGGATCGTATCCGCATCCGTAAACAGCAGCCAGCGTCCCCGCGCCTTGCGCGCCGCCGTCCACACAGCATTCGCTTTTCCCGTCCAGCCCTGCTCCAGTTTGTCGGCTTCGATCACCGTGACTCCGGCGAAGCCTTGCGCAATCTCTCTCGTCCGATCGCGCGAGTGGTCGTCCACCACCACCAGTTCCCAGTCTTTGCCGAGCTCAAAGATCTCCTCAGACTGGCGCACCAGCGACTGCAGACACGCGCCCAGACAGTCTTCCTCATTGCGCGCCGGCACAATCACTGTCAGCTCGATCAGTTTTTCCGGTTCGGGCTGGTCGAACACAGTGCCGGGCGCAGTCCTGCCCGCCCACTCGCGCCAATCGACATGCGCCACCGGTTCTCCCGGTTCGGCGAGCCCCAGTACAGGCTTCCACCCACCCGCACCCTCCGCCGGCTCATCCTTTGCCATCGCGCTGCACCGTTACCTTCGCCCCTCTCGCTCCGTACAGCGTGTTTCATCAACCGGATTTTCTGTGAAATAGTATCTACGAAATCCGGCAACAAGCCGGATTCCACGACGTTGGCGATTCAGGCCAGCCATCAATGAAACACGCTCTATTATAAGGATGTGCGGTTCTCCCGTTTTTCGGCCTATTACCTCGTCCTGGCAGCTCTGCCGCTGCTCTCTGCCTGCAACCGCGGCGTCCACCCGGCTCAGTTGAACATCCCGGCCCCGGACTTCACCGTCTCTGACGGCAGCAGCACCGTGCACCTCGCGAGCTACCGCGGCCATCCCGTTCTGCTCAATTTCTGGTGGAGCGACTGTGCGCCCTGTATTGAGGAGTTGCCCTCCCTCCTCCAGCTTCATCGCGAGATGCCCAATCTCACCATTCTTGCGGTCAGCATCGACGAGGACCCGGCTGCCTACTCCCGCTTCATCGCCCGCCACAACATAAATTTGATCACGGTGCGCGACCCCAGCCAGTCGGCTCCGAAGCTCTTCCATACCGACATGTGGCCGGAAACCTACGCTATCGATCAAAAAGGCGTCATCCGCCGGAAATTTGTCGGCGCACAGGACTGGTCCAACCCCGAGATTCGCGATTTTCTCAAAAATCTTTAGCTGTCCTGTCTCTGAGGTTCGCAGCACAGATAACATCTGTCATCCTGAGCGACGTTTGGCCGTTTTCGGCCAGACGAAGTCGAAGGATCTGCGCCTATCCTGCCCTGCTATCATTTCCTTATGACGACCGTGGAAGTCCTCTATCGCTACGCCACGCCGCCTACGGAGCAGGTGGTTCTCGCACTGGCCCGCACACGGGACGTCTACGGCATCCGCCGCCTCGCATTTGACCGCGAAGCTCACACGCTGCGCGTGGAGTTCGACGCAACCCGCCTGAACACCGCCACCGTTACCAAACTTGTCACAATGGCCGGCCTCCAGATCGCCGAGGAGCTCCCGCTCATCGCTCCGCCCGCGCCGCAACCTGCACCTGCACCGGCGCCAGCAGCCTCGTAACGCGTTGCGCCACCCTGCAAACCCTGTTAATCTGTCTATGGTTCTGCCAGGAACCACAGCCGATGTGCGCCCGTAGCTCAGCTGGATAGAGCGACTGACTACGAATCAGTAGGCCGGAGGTTCGAATCCTTCCGGGCGCACCATTTAACCGCCAAATCCTAGAACAAGTTAACCTGTACACCGTGTATCAGAGGCGACCTCTTTGTTTTTGCCTGGTGCCTGTTTTGGTGCATGTTGGCTCATGCAGTAGTGTGCATCACCATGCGCTCGGATGCAGAAGCTGTTGCTTCCGGTGAAAGGTGGGCATAGCGGGCAGCCATCGTGATCGTCTTGTGCCCTGCCAGAGTTTGGATCTCTTTAATCGAGACCCCGGCCATCGCCAACCATGAGCAGAACGTATGTCGATTGCAGTGCCACGTATATCCAGAGATGCCCGCATCTCGGATGGCAGGCTCGAACCAAAACCGGCAATAATCACCCGCTTCCGGGAACACCTGATCTGCCGGTTTGTGCGGGACCACTGATTGCTGCTTCCGAAGAGCATCTAAAGCGATGCTATTCAGAGGGACATTCCGTGCAGACCCATTCTTCGTCTCTGTGAGCCGGATGATGCTCCGCTTGAAGTCAATCTGGCTCCATGTCAGGGAAAACTGCTCACCCCAGCGCATTCCCGTATAAATGCTCACAACAAAAGCCGGGTGTTGCTTTGGATTGTCGCGGAGGATAACGTCAGAAACCTTCTTGTATTCGTCGCGGCTCAGGTAGCGGAGCCGGACATTGTTCTCTCTGCGCATCCGGACCAGCCGCGCAGGATTCGACGCGACCTTTCTATTCTCCATGCCCAGCCGGTAGCATAGCGAGAAAAAGGCACGGAACCGATTCGCAGTCGCCGGCGTCCTACAGTGTTCCGTCAAGAAGTGGTCTATCTCCTGCGGCGTAATCTCAGCGGCTGGACGAGAGCCGAGCGGCTCCCGCAAGGCACGTTCTTTCCAGTCATAATCGGTCCAAGTTTTCAAATGAACCTTGGCGTAGTCGACGGCTTGATTTGCCAGTTCTCCAAACGTCGTCACGTTCTGCGGCTGGAGTTCCGGTAATTTCACGCCGCGCCGAGCGTCGGCCTTGCGCTTCTGATAAAGAGCGATAGCGTCCGATTTGCGTCCCACTTTCTCACGGTGCTGCTTTCCCTGGAAGTAGTAGTTAACCCACCATACGCCCGAGCCGGGTGGACGCTCAAATACTCCTCGTGTTTTCTTCGGTTGAGTTCCCATATCATCTACCATCACAGTGCATGCTTCACCTGACTATACCATATGTTTAGTCAGTTTAAACATGCACCACCCGGCGCTGGCTGCCATATCGCTCAGGCGCAACCGCCCGAGGGCCGTTTGGATGTGCCGGATTTCCGAACCCTGCAAAAGCGGGGAATGGAGCAGGGGTGTGGAGGGGAATTTAATTCTGATTTGGGCAGTTATGCGTCAGACTGCACGGAAACGCATACTTCCGAATAAGAATGTCTATTACAACAATCTGTAGCGGATATATTCGCTGCGTTGAGAACCAGGCCGCGCAGAATTCACGGACGAAGTACTCCAAAGTATGACCAATTACCGCGGATTTTCGCGCGAGAGCTCCGAGAATAGGCTTAAGGCACATCCGCAGATCTTCAAGCGTGTCTGTCAGATTCTCCGGTGCCTTGGGTTAATCGCGGAGCTGTTAAGGATCGCACTCCACTGATGTCCACTTGCCCGAATCGTTGTCAAACTCCGCCCAGTGCCCGACAAGGGTTGCCTCTTCCATCTTGGGTTCCTGAATGTGCGCCAAACAACTCTCTTTCTGGCACCAAGTCTGATCAATACTCCCAAGACTCAGGGTGCTTCACAAAACGCTACGGCGTCCGGAAACCAAGTTGACGACCAGGACAATCAACGCGATCACCAGCAAAATATGAATCAAGCTGCCGGCGATATGAAGGCTGAACCCAAGCAGCCACAGGACTACGAGAATCACAAAAATTGTCCAAAGCATAACCTTCTCCTTCGTGCCGCAGGCGCTCTGGAATCAACGTCGATCCCAGAACGCCCTCGAGCACACTTGATTTGCAGTTGCACTAATTCGAAGCGACTGCCTGTGCCTTCGCATCCCTGACGGCGTCGAGGAACGAATGCGCCGAGGCTGGTGCGGCTTTCCCGCCCTGCAGAATACGGCGAGTGGAAACGTCGTGGCCGTAGATGGCCTCGGTCGAATCGTCGTCGCGGCGAATCGCGGCGCCCGTCAGCGTGAGTCCGGCGAAGATCCCCTTGGCCCGCGAGTAGGTCAGAATCTCGGTATCCATCTTCCAATCGGTATCGGCGGAGGCATGGCGTCCCACCGGTCCGGCTGCCGCTGAGGCGTCTGCGCCAAGTTGAAATTTGCTGCCGATCAACCGCCGCATTCCACGATCGTTCTGGATGATCATCACCAGATCCACGCCTTCAACGCCGATCTGCAATCCCCAACTTCCGCCAGTAATGGTAAAGAACGCCGGCGCGCTCCATCCGTTTGCGGTGCGGCATGTGGCAACGCCTCTGCCGTTCTCCGCGCCAAACACAAAGCCGCCCTTGAGCAGGTTGGGCACAACAGCGATGCACTTTGCGTGCTCCAGGACTTCCTCCGGTATGCCCTTATCCGGCGCCGCCATGATCTCGTGCAGCACCGCGCCTGCGTGATCCATCCGGTTGTCCGTTGCTTCGCGATTGGTTCCCGCCCAGCCGATGCTTGTCAAACTGAGTAACGCTACTAACGTCATTGCCTTTTTCATGCAACTCACCATTTTTCTACCCATGTGCGGCGTCGCCGCTTTCCGCGTACCTGAACGCACAAGGTACTTCTCACACTAGAGGGAATGCGCGGCACAGTCTGAGCAATAGCGCTCTGTGAGTGAGCAGCAAAGGTCCGTGGATGCCGGCGAGTTGAATGCAGCTTGAAAGTTCCCAAGAAAAGTGTGCAAAATTGACCAGCATTTCCATCTGGATATTTGCGAAATTTTGGAGTCTAATGCCACGGGTGTAGCGGCCAATGGAATGCCGCACATGTTAATTTGAATGAACGGTTTGCGATGTTCAATTGCTTCTCTTTTTGTTGTCTTTACTGATCTGCAATGCGGAGCTGAGCGCGACGAGTCCGTATTCTTCCCGCGAGTCCAACCTGTCACTGCATGGGAAGGAGGCCTTATTCATGGTTGCCCGTAAGAATTCCGTGTTCGACCCGGCCGCGTTTCTTGCCAGCGCCGGCCTGGGACGAAAAATCGAGCGATTTGCACGGAAGCAGGTTTTCTTTTCGCAGGGAGATCCGGCCGATTCCATCTTCTATCTTCAGAAGGGCCGAGCCAAGGTCACGGTGGTTTCGAAAGCCGGCAAGGAAGCAACGATCGCGCTTCTCTCCGCGGGAGACTTTATCGGAGAGGAATCGCTAGCCTCGGGCACTGGCTTGCGCTTGTCGACAGCCACTGCTCTTTCCGCATGTACTGCGCTCAAGATAGCGCGCGATGAAATGATGCGTGTGATACACGATGAAAATGCCTTTTCTGATTTGTTTTTGAGGTTTTTGCTGGCCCGCAGTATGCGCATCCAGGCCGATCTGGTCGATCAGCTTTTCAACTCGAGCGAAAAGCGTTTGGCGCGCATTCTCCTGCTGATGGCGGAGTTCGGCAAACCGGGCGCGCAGGAGACGATGATTCCCAAGATATCGCAGGAGACGCTGGCAGAGATGATTGGCACCACCCGCTCACGCGTCAGCTTTTTCATGAACCGCTTTCGCAAACTGGGTTTTATTGAATACAACGGCCGCATCCGCGTCCACAAGTCACTGCTCAACGTGGTTCTTCACGACTGAGCTTCACCCGTCATTGCTTGCCCGATAAGGCCAATATGGGTCGCAGATATGGATACGATCATACGAACTAAGTTCGGCTTCGTCTTTGGCTGAAGCTACCGTTGCATAACATGCGACGCATATCGAATCGTACGATCCATCCTTGTTTGGCCTATGGACGTAAAAAGAATTCGATTGACTGTTCATACTGCACCTTCTGTAAACAATTTGTCTGATATGTGTAAGCTAAGCGAAACGAAAATGGTTGTCTGGTCAATTGTGAGCGTGCCCTGCGGGAGACACCGGCCGAACGCGCTTCAAGAGGCAAGATACACACCCGCCGGCTGTAATAAACATCGTGTGCGGCGGGTCCAGGAGCAACTCCCGAACAGGCTGGAATATTTACTCTAAGAAACGTTGATTTGTGTTCGAAAGTGCTCAGTATTGCTCCAAACATTTCTAGATACTCGTCTAAGACTCGCAACACATTTAGTGGGGATTGGAGAAGAGTTATGCCGGAAACAAAAGCAAGCCTTCTCATCGCAGACGACGATTCCTTCACTCGAATATTGTTATCGAAGCTGTTTGCGGAAGAGGGATACCGGGTGCGGTCCTCTGTAGACAGTTTCTCGGCGCTCGCTGAGATACGCCGCCAACTTCCCGAATTTCTCATCGCCGACCTCAATATGCCCGGCAGGTCCAGCTTTGAACTTCTCTCGATCAGCCGGAGCCAGTTTCCTGAAATTCGGGTGATCGCCATGAGCAAAGCGCTTTTGAGAGACGATATCTCCCGCGGTGTTTCCGCTGATGGCTTTTTCCATAAACGGGGCGGCTTCGGCGTCCTGTTGAACCTTGTGCGATCCCTCCCCTGTCCCGTGCGGATGGCGCAGTTGACTCATGCTGCGTCTTCGCCGGTTTGGATCTCGAAATATCTGCAAAACAATGCTGGAGACGGCTATGTGACGATTGAATGCCAGGAGTGCGGGGGGAGCTTTCAAAAAATCCTCAAGGGCGCGATCAAACCGGCTTATGAAACCAATTGCCTCCACTGCAAGAGCCCTGTTCATTACGCAGTCGTCCTGCCTGACGATCAGCCGCAGTTCCAGACATTCCTGTTGCCGCTTCAGCGCAAACGCTCCGCTCCGATGCAGGCACTTCAATCCCTGGAAACACTCGCGTCATGAAAGTTACCGTCTGTGAACGAACAGAAAGTGACCCTCCGATGCGAGAAATCACCAAACTCGTCGTGCTCTTAAGAGCGGGGCTTGAATTGCCGGTCGGCCTCAAGTTGAAAACTTATGCATTCAGAGGGAACTGGGGTTTTGTTCGGTTGCGTGGCGCGAGCCGGCTGGAAAAGAGGGTCCAGCGGTTTGGATGGCATTTCATCCGAACCGCCAACGAGCTGCCTATCTGCGGAGTCGGCGAAACACCGCAGCAAGCCATAGCTTCTGCGCTTCAGTTGGCTCTTGGCCGCACCGATCGGTACTTCAATGGCGTGGAAGTTGGGCGCATTAACGTTACAACATACCCATGGTTCGTTCTGGCCAGGGTCGGACTCCGTCTGTTCAGAATTCAGCAGCGCCCGGTTCGGTCCATCCCGGAGAGCGCATTACCTCATCCTGTCTCCATCCTGAAGTGGCGATCTCCGGTCGGTACGCCATGGCTGTCTCCCGCATCTGGCTCTGCGATGTCCCTGCTCAAACAACCATCGCTTGAATTTCAGAGTTCGGAGGCCAAGCCACAATGAAGCTCCTGCGAATCATCTGTGTCCTTTATGTCGTGATCGAATCCATGTGGGTGAATCGAACACCGCGTCTCAGCCGCATCCGCGTCCGCTGCCGCTAGCGGCCAACGACGGAGCCGGCTCACAGCCTTTCCATCCCACGCCATTATGATTACCGGCTATCATGAGCAGATTGCCACATGTGGTCCAATCTGCTCAGACCGGGATGAATTCGGCACGTATGCTCAATCATGTTGGAGCATGACTGCTCCGACATGGTGAGGAAAATTCATGAACGGAATCAAGTTTCTTGCATTAGCTGCTGTTGCTGCGGTCTGCATTACGGCAGGCGCTCCAAAGACAGAGGCCCAGATCAGCATCAGTATCGGAACCGCCCCTGCATGTCCATACGGTTACTATGACTATTCCCCCTATGCATGCGCTCCCTATGGTTACTATGGCCCGGAGTGGTTCCGCGGACGCACGTTTATCGGCGCCGGCCCATGGTTTCATGGCTCCAGCAGCTTTCACGGCCATGTGAATAACAGCTTCGATCCGCAGCACGGCTATGCCGGCCACATGCCGAATCAGGGCGAGAAAGCCGCATACCGGACGAGAGCTCCAAAACAATTCAAGGGAAATGAAATGCGCGATGGGCGCGGCCACTCCGACGGGGACAACCACGGCCACGAAGCGAAACACTGACCATCGCTGGCTGACGTGAAAAGGTACCCGCGCCGCATCCCAAGCCAGCGTGGTACCCACGCTGGCGAGGTCTGGTTCGTACAACTTATCTCAATAGCTCCTCGCGCCCTGTAGCTGGACTGCGTTCCCGGGTAATTTCTCCGGCGGACTGGAGTTCGCGTCCAGCCATGCAAGCAGGGCGCGTATGCTGCCGGTGGCCAACGCCATCGAAGAATCTGCGGCTCCGTAGTAAAGGTTGATGCTGTCTCCATCCGCGCCGATTGTCTGCCCGCATGGAAACACAACATCATTGACATCTCCGCCACGTTCATAAGCAGCTTCCGGGCCGAACATCCAGGAGTCTCCGCGCTGCAAACAGATCTCTGGCTTCTCCAGGTCGAACAGCGCCAGCCCCAGGCGATAGATGCTTCCGGATGCCGTTTGCCGCACTCCGTGGTAAATGGTCAGCCATCCTCTTGCTGTTTCAATCGGTGGAGAGCACAGGCCAATTTTGTTTGCATCCCACCATCCACCGCGCCTCGCCTCTAGCATCACCTTGTGGCTTCCCCAATGCCGCAGATCGGGCGAGTAGGATATCCACATGTGTGCACCCAGCCTCGTCACCGGCCGGTGAATCAACGCCCACAGGCCGCCGATTCTTCTGGGCAGCAGAGCCGCGTCCTTGTCCTCCGGTTGCATGATTACGCCATATCGCTCAAAGCTCTTGAAGTCTTTTGTCAGCGCCAGTGAAACTCCGGGACCGCCTCGCGCAAATGAGGTGTAAGCAATCGCGTATTGCTCGAGCTCTGGAACATAGGTAATGCGAGGGTCTTCGATACCCCAGATCTCTTCCGGATAGTCGCCAGGATTCGCCGGCAGCGTTGGTTGGGGGTCGATACACCAGTTGTCGATTCCATTCGCGGAACGCGCGACGCACAAGTGAGACAGGCCTCGCCGGTCTTCTACTCTGCAAAGCAGCAATGTATCTCCATCCGGCAGCTTGACTGCACCTGCATTGAAGACGCTGTTAATCGGATAGGGCCAGTTTTCACGGCTCAGGATCGGATTGCCGGAATATCGCGTGAACAGCGGACATTCGATGCACGCCTCTGTCTCTTCCTGTTCATGGTCCATAGACTTCGCCAATTCAATGGATGGAATAACTGAATTCAAGCTGGAACGCTCATTTCATCGTGCTGTTCGCTTACGCTGGCTACTTTAGCTGCCTGCATTTCAAGCAGGGCCATCAGGAACGAAAGCGTTGATTCCGCTCCCTGGTTTTCATTGATACGGTCGGGATGGAGCCCGTCTTTGCAGCCGCCTGTTTTTGCGTCATAGACCTGCACCTGCAAGTCGTTCTTGCCGAGAAACCAGTTGAAGGCGCGCTGGGCTTCTTCAAGCCAACAGTCCTCTACTGTCAGTCTGTACGCCTCGAGGCAAGCTGAGACTGTTGCGCATGCCTCCAGAGGCTGCTGATCGAATCGTGCCTTCTCATTCCCTTCAACAAAGAATCCGTTGGACCCGATGGGCACAAAAATCTCTTTGTCGTCGCGGTGCTGCTCGGCGACCAGCCACTTGAGAGAATCCATTCCAGCTTCGATCATTCTCTCGTTGTCACTTCGCCATCCAGCTAGAATGAGCGCCTGCGACAACCTCGCATTGGAATATGAGAGGCTCTTCTCAAACCAATTCCACGTCGCGGAGTGACTACGCTCATAGATATCGAGAAGCCGATTCGCAAGTGTATTGCGGACACCTTGAATAGCTCTGTCCCCAGGAAACCAGTCCAGATAAGCCTGCATGCCTAGAATGCAAAACGCCCATGCACGCGGGCTGGTGAACGTCAACGTTGCTGGAACTGCTGCTTCAAAGAGCCTCCCTGCAGCTCCTCTCAATCCGGCGTCTCTCGAATGGCCAAGCACTTTTCCAAGCGACCATAAAGCGCGGCCGTGACTATCGTCTGACCCAACGTCCTCCAGCCATCTGCGGTCATAGCCCAGAAAGTTTCTGAATCTCCCGGTATCGCCGTTGAAGGCAAGCCACAAGAAAGCCAGGTACCGATGAGAAAGGCTGAGATACTCCCGTTTGTCGGTTTCTTCTGAACATTCGTCCAGAAGAGCAGAGACTATCAGCGCACGCGCATTATCATCGGTTGTATAACCTTCACTTGCATTGGGCACTGAGAAAATTGCATGCTGCAGAATGCCCGTATCGTCCGTCATGCTCAGCATGTGAGCCGTATTCAGCGCCGGTAAGCCATCAAGAGTGCTCGCCGCAACATCGTCCTTCTGGGCTGCCTTCGGTTGCAATGTGCGCTCGAAGCGCGCGCGCTGAAAGCTCGCCATATACTTCCGCGCCGTCCTGGGCCATATCGTTTCTCGCGAATGGAGATACGCCCGTTTCCGCATGGCGTGGCGCTCCCCATCGCTGTCCAGGAGTCGAAGAACCGCATCTGCAATAGCATCGGGATTCTCGAACGGCACAATCACACCCCTGTCATTCGCTAGCAGTTCCTTCGCGTGCCAATACGGTGTGGAGATGATCGCTTTTCCTGCTCCAAGCGCAATGGCAAGCGTGCCGGAAACGATCTGCGCCTCCTGCCGGTAAGGTGTGATGTAAATATCCGCTGCGCCTACGTGCTCCACCAGTTCCTCCGCACTTACAAATCGATTGAGGAGGATGACCTGGGCAGAAATGCCGAGCAACTTTGCCAGAGCCTGCAACTCTTCGCGATAGCGCTCGCCCTCACGCCGCCGGATATGTGGATGCGTGACTCCCGAGACGATATACACCACGTTGGGATGCTTTGCGAGAATCGCGGGCAACGCCCGAATTACGTTCTCAATTCCTTTGTTGGGTGAAAGTAAACCGAACGTCAGCAGAACGGACTTGCCCTCAGTGCCAAACTGGTCTTTAAAGTAATTGGGGTCCATGAATTGAAAGTCAGGCACACCATGCGGAATGATGTCGATTTTATTGTCCGGAACTGCGTACACCTCTTGCAAAAATTGCGCCGCCTGCTCACTCATGACAACCAAGCGATCGGAGAGCCTTGTTATCTCTTCGAGCACGCTGCGCTGATCAGGATCCGGCTCACGCAGAACAGTGTGAAGGGTTGTTACAACGGGCATCTTTAATTTACGCAGCAAGGTCAGGATGTGGCCACCCGCAACCCCGCCATAGATGCCGTATTCATGCTGGACACAGACCAGATCGTTGCCATTGAAATTCAGGAATTCTGCGGCCCTTTCATAGGAGGCCGGGTCTTCTTGCTCCAGTTCCAGACGCACTCGCTCTGGATACTCATAGCGCGAATCAGGGTCGTTAACGGGAATTGCAAATAACCGTTCGCTCCCATATTCGATGGCAAGCGCAGTGCATAAATCGGTTGTAAATGTAGCGATTCCACACTGACGCGGCAAATAATTCCCTACAAAAGCAATGCGCGTCGGCAACGGCAGGCTGCAGCCTTTCGGCGCAAGCGGAGATGAGAGCGCCGGCGGAAGGCCCCAAGACAGTTCTTCACGATGAGTCGTAGTAGTAACGGACATATTGTTCTGCTTTCGCTTGTAGCGACTGTGCAAGCCATCTTCTGTGCGGATTCATTGGCTCGGGCCTGGTTCGAGCCCTGCAACCTGCCTCGTACGGGGGGAACGACGGAATTAAAGTGCCAGAACCTCTTGAAGCCGCAACTCTTCGGGACTATCGAGTGAAGTCTGCTTCTGTATGTGCCGAGCGCAGAGCGTTACTCTTGCTATCCTGAGGCCCAGACAATTTGCGATCTGGAACGAGCCCAGCTCAGCAGCGTTGAAACGGCCCTTCACTTGCTTTAGCGCGCGGACGAATGCCCGATGGATAGCAGTTTCTGATGTTCCGCCGAGGCCGCGGGAAGAGTGGGAATCCGTTGTCCACATAAAGTGCCAGCCCGCGTTGCGGATACCGGCATCCAGTTCCGATACGATGACCCCGATCGCCTCTTTCCAGCCTTTGCTAAACGATTCCTGCCGCAGATCGAATCGGTCCGGGAGGATGCATCCATCGCGCAGGAATACCGTGTGTAACTTCACACTTGCCGGCTTCCCGGCGATCTGAACAACCGGTTCCGATCGGAATCGGACCTGATCAGATTCGAGACGGAGGAGACTCCCGGAGAAGAATGTCCCAAGGCTACATCTTCAGCAGAGGCTGAAACTCTTTGCCTCTTGGCTGCCGGTTTAACCCCGGCAGCGCGGGGCTGGTTTAGCGGCTGCATCCTACCCAGCCTCCGGGCTCGCCGGTCAGCAAAATGCTTCTCGACATCGATTTTCTTGATGAGGCTCATGGCCGCTCCAGTGTTGCTGTTGCTTGCTTGAAGGGTGCTCGTCTGGAGCTAAGCCTGGAGCGCTGAAGGCGAGAAGAGGAATTCCTGACTACTGTCTCAAGCATACGCCTCAAACAACAGGTGTGCCGAAATCCGTGCCGAATACAAGGTTGTCAAATTCGACCGAGAACCAGAAGTACGATCACGATCAACAGGATGATCCCTAATCCTCCGGTCGGATAATAGCCCCAGCTGCTGCTATGTGGCCACCGAGGCAGTGCGCCAAATAGCGCCAGAAGAAGAATCACGATCAAAATCAGTCCAATCATATTTCACTCCTCGATCTCCTGCGGACAGCAGGACTGCTCAAAACATGCGCTGCGGCCTCTTTCAAAGCCGCAGCGCACATACATCGGGTTACCGCAAACTTCCTGTCGTGGCATTTACCGGGCTGCCGATCGCATCGCCGGAGACCACCAGTTCCACTCTGCGGTTCTGCTGACGGCCCGCGGCGTTGTCGTTCGTAGTAACCGGAGAACTATTGCCGAAGCCGGTTGCGCTGACCGAGTTTGCTACCACACCCTGCTGCACGAGGTAATCGCGGACAGCTCCTGCGCGGTTCTCCGAGAGCTTCTGGTTCATGTCGTCGCCGCCAACATTGTCGGTGTAACCACCTACCGCAATATTGAGACTGGGGTATGCGATCAATATTCCGGCAACCTTTGCCAGCTTCTCCCGCGCGCCCGGCTTCAACGAGTACTGCCCGGTATCGAACAACACGTCGGACATGCTGACAATAAGTCCACGCGCGCTGTCGCGTGTTTCGAGGATCTTGTTCAGTTGCTCAGACAACTGCGCACGCATGACCGCTTTGTCCGCATCCGCCCTGTGTTCACTCTGCTGTGCAAGCTGCGCGGCCGCACGCGCCTGATCGGCATCGGCCTGAGCCGAGGTAACTGCCGCCGCGGATGCTGCCTGGTTGTTGGCCATGTCGGCCTGTGCCTTTGCCGTTGCCGCTTGCGCATTTGCAGCATCGGTCTGAGCCCTCGTAGTCGCCGCTTGCGCGTTTGCAGCATCGGTTTGAGCCTGTTCCTTTTGGCGCCTTGCGTCATCGACCTGGACCTGCGACTGTGCCTGCGCATCAGCTGAGGCTTGGCGCTCGTTTGCCCTGCGCTCCTCTTCGATCCTTTTAACCGCGATCTGTCTTGCATCTTCCGCGGTCTGCACAGTCTCGCGAGACTTCGCAATCAGCTGCTTCGTGTCGGAATGCCCATCCGTTGCATACGCATCGGCACTGCTCATCAACTGGACGGCATGCTGATAGCTTTCGCTGGCATAGCTCTCAGCTCCTTCCGATTGAGCGATGCGCACTGCATTTCGCGCTTCCAGAAACTCCAATGGCAGCTTGGCGTCCAGCACTACAGGATCGAACTTGTAGCCCGTCGGGATATAACCGCCACGCTCCATGAGCTCGTATTTTGCATTCATGGCCTCGGGGGTTCCCCTGGTGTCGGCGCGAACAACATTCTCAAGCACGACAACATTGCTCGGCTGCCGGACAGCAAAATATGGCTCGGCGCTCACGATCAGCGCAAAAGACTGCAGATTGGTAGTCGCAGTCAACTTGCTTCGATAGTTGCCGCCAACCAGCACTTCGCCGAGGTTCACCGCGTGGCCGTCCGGTGAAATCGCCCACAGAACATAGGTAAGATATTCGCCGCCAAAGGTCGTGGGGCTTTGCAGGTTTCCAAACTCCGCTTCCACTTCCATTGTGCCGCGTTTGCTTCGCACTTTGGCGTTGCCGTCGGCTGAAGGCATCAATGCGGTTCCGGCCATATCTACCTGCGAAGCCCCGCCGCGATGCTCATAGTTGACCGCTTCGACCGTGCGGCTGGTCTCGTCGACAAGACGGATGGTCGTTGGGCCGGTAGGCACGAGGGCAATTGCCTCTTGCGGGCTGGCCTGAGCAAATGTGCTCAAGCTGAGGGCACTTCCGATCACAAACAAAAGTGTATGTTTCACGATATCTCCTGCAGTTTTGAAACTGTTGTATTGCATTCCTGTCTCAGGTTTGGTGGATGAAGCGAGTCGGACCTCCGGAGTGGAAGGCGTCAATGCCCCACACGAATATGCCGAAGATGGTCGAACACCCCAAAGAGATTCCCGACCCACAAGATGAGGACGATTACGATCACTCCATTCAGGATCGATTTGATCTGTCCCTGCATCGGGATAAACCTGTTGATGAGCCACAGCACAAGCCCAACTCCAACAATTGCGAGGATAACGGTGGTAAGCGGCATATCAGTTGCTCCAGTGATTTCTCGGACTCGATCCGCGCTCTGGACATCGCCGGTAAATTCCAGGCGATCGACTCACTGAGCGCGGCAGTCATCGGGAAGAGAAGAGTAATTCTTCGCTTCATTTCTATTCTTCCAGCGCAATAGAGAAATATCTGAGCTACAGTGCTCACCCGATAGTATGGGGGGAGGCGATCTTCGACGTGGCCTTCTTGCTCGCAGGCGGATTTCTCCTCATCGCCACCGTCTTCTTGTGCGGAGTCGAGATCGAACCGTTTGCATCGCGTGCCGAATCTTCCAGGAATATTCCTCGAAGATGAGCAAAAGAGAACAGACGCTGGTCTCACATGGATGTGATGATGGACAGAGATTGATGGTAATTGCGGCTAATGTTGAGCAATTGTCCCCGGCGAGGTAAGATTTGACGAAAAATAAGAAGACTCCGTTTGACTCCGGCGCGTTTCTTGCAAAGGCCGGACTTGGCCGCACAATCATCGAACTGAAGCCAAAAGAGACGTTCTTTTGCCAGGGAGACACCGCGGACTCTGTGTTTTATTTGCAGAAGGGCCGCGCAAAAGTCACCGTCGTTTCGCAGACCGGCAAAGAGGCGACAATCACGCTTCTATCGGCTTCCGATTTTGTCGGAGAAGAGTCTCTGGCAACAATTGTCGGGGTGCACATGGCAACCGCTACTGCTGTGAACACCTGCACGGCGCTCAAGATCAGCAGAAACGAAATGATCCGCGTAATGCACGACGAGCCCGCCTTCGCCGACGTATTCCTCAAGTTCCTGCTCGCTCGCAGCATGCGAACCCAGGCTGATCTGGTCGATCAGCTTTTCAACTCCAGCGAAAAGCGCCTGGCGCGAATTCTTCTTTTGATGGCGGAGTTCGGCACGCCGGGTGAACCGGACGCGTCAATCCCGCCCATCACCCAGGAAACGCTAGCAGATATGATCGGCACGACACGTTCCCGCGTGAGTTTCTTCATGAATCGTTTCCGAAAGCTCGGCTTCATAAGCTATACCGATCGCATCCAGGTACATAAGTCGCTGCTCAACGTAGTCCTGCTCGACCAATTGCCGGGGCAGAACGCGAAGAAACCCGCCATTTCGCGTGTTCAATAAGTACGCTGCGCGAATAAAGCAGGAATACGGTTATTTGGAAAACGGAACACCAAATGCCAGAAGAGCTGTATGAGGCGGCCGAACTCGCGCCCCAATAATTTTCGGCTCTCTCCCCATCTCTTCCCAGACCCGAATCGCCGCAATATTCATATAAAGCAGCCGCATCTGCTCGCGGCTCTCTCCGCGAAGACTATAGATGCTGATGATCGTCAGAAGATCTATCTGCCCGGACCTCAGTAAATATGGACCCATGCTTACGGACGGTGCATTTTCGAGGTCCTGTATTTCTTCCGCGGATTGCGCAACGATCTGATAATTCACCGCTGCCTGGGAGTGTTTCGCGACCAAGTCGTGCAGAAGATCGTTCGAGGTAAGGCCCGAGTCGGGTTGCAGAGCGCTCATTCTTCGCCTCGCACGGAAAACCAGTAATATCGCCGCCAGCAGAACATGCAGCGGACCGGACTCAATGCAAAGAGGCCAAGCAGGCCATCGAACGAGCGCAGTTCCGCAGATTTGAATTTGACTGAGTCGCAGCGAGGGCACACTCGTCGAATCCACAACACCCGCGGCAGCCAGTTCGGCCAGGTCATTGTCTCAGCGCTCATGGAGAAGCTCCTTTCAAGGTTCATCAAAGCGATCCATCATTTATCTCGCGTAGGCCGTCTGCGGAAGCCCCTCTACCGGAGCATATTGCTGGACCTCGCGCGGGCTCACTGTGACATCCGCGACGCAAAATCCTAGATACCTGGCGACATGAATGGAGTCAAGCTCGGCGGCGTTGAATTGACGCGGAACCATGTTCAGTGCACGCGTCACAGCGCTATGGGTCGCATTTTCGGTTGTCAGCCCAAAGCCTCTGCGTGAGTACGAACCCGGCATCCAGATGGAGTGCCAGCCCGCCTGGCGAATCATCGTATCGAACACATGCGCCGTGATCTGTTCCACAAGCATCCATTTTTCGCCGAAGGGCTCTCTGAGCGGATCCAGGCGCGCGGGCAGCGTGCATCCTGTACGCAGGAAAATAGAGTGCCGCTTCACGGCCGCGCGCTTTTTGATGTATCTTGCGTTTTAGATTCTGTAGAACCAGTCGACTTGGCGGCCGGCGATGATGGCATGACGGCGATCGTATGTTCCGCGGAATAGTCTCTGGTAAACGCTGATGGATTTGCGCGTGTTGCGGCGGGTTCTGCCAACGAGTAGCCGGTTGCATCTGGCTGGCTCAACGGCGCGCACAGAAATATATCTTTGCTATGGCGCAGGGAAAGATGGTTCTTCACATCTCTCTTTTCGGTGATGCTCATGTCAGCTCCAGTCGTTCGGTCGCGTGCTTGAAAGATGCTCGTCTGGAGCGAAGCCTGGAATGCCGAAGGCGAGAAGGAAAAACGGACTGCTGTCTCAAGCATACGCCTAACATCGCCCGCGTGCGGTGAGGCTGTCGTCGAAGAGTACAGATTCACAAATCGCTTTATGCCGGCATGCGCGGACCGGAACCCGGATGGCCAATTGCAAATTGGTGTACGACCTGTCGTCGTTTGGCCGTGAGGCCGAGACAGCGACACACCTCGCTGCCGCAGAAGGCCCAATAACGCTCGCGCCCAACCGTGACTGAGTCGAAGCCGATGCGGATACCGAAGCAATTCGCTGCTTCACTCATCCTGGATGAGAAACTTGAAAAGCGCCGGATGAACTTGCACACTGCCGTTATAGCCGATAAAACCGCGGCTCCGGAAACTGTTCATGAAATGGCTCACCCTGGATCGCGTGGTGCCCACCATCTCCGCAAGGGTTCGCTGGCTCACTTTGAGAAGCGGCGGCTCCGTCTCCGTATGCAGCCCGAATCCGGCCATCAGCAACAATATGCGCGCCAGCCGCTTTTCGCTTGAATTGAATATCTGGTCCAGGAATTCCTCTTCAACTCGCCCAATGCGAATGAGGAGATGAGAGATGAAGAGGTTGGCGAAAGCCGGCTCACGATGAATGATGCGGACTATATCCGCTCTCACTACCCTGACGATCGTAGCGGCCTCAATTGCCGTTGCTGTAGCAATCCGCAACGACTGTTTCGCCACGCATCCCTCGCCGAAAAAATCGCCTTGGCGCAGAATTGCGATGACAGCTTTCTTGCCGCTCTTTGAGCTGACGGTCAACTTCACGTGGCCGTCCCGAATATAGAACACTGCATCCGCCTTGTCTCCCTGGACAAAGATGGCTTGGTTGTTTCGGTAGTCAAGCGTGCTGACAGGCGCATCGATCCATTTGGAAAGATCGAATGGAGTATCCGCGTTTTGTTTTCTTGCCGCCATAGACAACTCCTGTGCACCAAGGCCTTCGAGAAGGGTCAAGCGTAGCGAAACAACTGTCCTGCGTGTTGGTCAAAATTGCTCATCGGATGAGACTTCAGTTTGAAGAAAAAGCTGCCTTGCGCAGCCCGGCAGGACAACGTGAGCAATTTTGCTCACTCTTCTTGCCCGAGACCTGCTGAAGCTGGATGAAGGAAGTACGCGGTCCGGCGCAGTGCTACGGATGCCGGCCTACGTGACCACAGTCATTTACTTGAATATCGAGGCGGAGATCCAATGCCAGTACTTAGCGGAAACTCACAACCGGATGACGCCTCTCTGCCAGTCGAATTGGTGCAGGAAAAATCGGATCAATTCAACTGGGTGTTCTTCGCGGTCATTGCTACGTTTCACCTCGGGGCCGTAGCGGCTCTGTTCAGCTTTCACTGGTCGTCGATAGTGGTGTTTCTTGCCCTATGGCTGCTGAGCCAGAATGTGGGTATCGCCGTCAGCTATCACCGGCAGCTTACGCATCGCAGCTTCACCACGCCCAAATGGCTGGAGTATTGCCTGGCGGTTTGCGGCGCACTGGCGCTGCAGGGCAGCCCCGTCTACTGGGTCGCTGTGCATCGCCTGCATCACCAGTACACGGACAAACCTGGCGATCCGCACTCCCCACGCGAGGGCAAGTGGTGGTCGCACATGGGCTGGATTTTGCACGGTGCTCTGCACAGTGAAACAACCATGCTCTCTCGCTACGCGCCGGATCTCGAACGGGATCGATTCTACCGCTGGCTCGCAGTCTGGCACTGGCCTTCCTCTTACGCTCACCGCCATCGCACTGCTGGCCGGTGGCACTGCCCTCGGCGGATTGCCGCTGGGAATCTCGTGGGTGCTGTGGGGCGTATTCCTGCGCGTTTCCATCGGCTTCCACGTTACCTGGCTCGTTAATTCGGTGACCCACTTGTGGGCGCGCGCCGCTTCAACACCCGCGACGATTCGACCAACAACTGGTGGGTAGCCCTGTTAACCGGAGGCGAAGGCTGGCACAACAATCATCACGCGCATCCGGCATCTGCCACGCATGGCATGGCCTGGTGGGAAATCGATTTCAACTACTGGGGAATACGCCTGCTGGCGCTGCTGGGCCTGGCAAGAAACATCAAAGTGATGCGCCCAAGGCCGTCGCGGCATTTGGCAACAGTTGAGCCGGTACAGGCCTCCGGCCACACCAGTCGCCGCTGACGCGCAAGCCTTCATGAATGAAGAGAGCGAAATTTCCTGCGAACACCGAACGCGGCCTGATTCAAAAAAGACTGTTCCAAGTTGCTCAGAACTTGGTCTCGGCTCCTGCAAGGATGGATATTCGCATCTTCGGTTCTCTCGATGAAGCTCAGCGGCCGGATATCCTCTTCCGTTGGTGATTTTCGCAGATGCCAAAGTTCCGGTCCACTGCGTAATACCCCTCCCGCATCACCATACTCGGATCGTCCGCGCTCATCCTGTGAGCAATCATGCCCCTCCACGTATAGCAACGCGTTATACCATCAGGACAAAAGGAACCTAACCATGTTGATCCGCCTGGCATACGACATACAATTCGATATTCCGGCCGCAGTCGCCATGGTTGCGCTTCTCAATGTTCATCCCTCGCGCGTCCATGATCTGATCCAGCCCGATGAGTTGCGGATCGCGCCCAGTGTCCCGGTCACCAATTACATTGACAGCTTCGGCAATCGTTGCGCCCGCTTCGTCGCCCCTCCCGGACCACTGCGCCTCAGCAACACCACGCTCATCCGCGACTCCGGCCTCCCAGACACACTCAATCTCTCCGCCCGTGAGGCTGCGGTGGGCGATCTGCCGCATGAGATCCTCTCTTACCTGCTCAACAGCCGCTACTGCGAAGTCGATCGTTTCAACAACATCGCCTTTGAACTATTTGGAAGCGTCGCACCCGGCTGGAACCGCGTGCAATACATCTGCAACTGGGTCCACAACCACGTGGCCTTCAACTATCAGCACGCGCGGCCAACAAAGACCGCGCTCGATGTCTTCACCGAGCGTGTCGGCGTCTGCCGCGACTTCCAGCATCTCGCCATCACCTTCTGCCGCGCGCTCAACATCCCCGCGCGCTACGCAACCGGCTATCTGGGCGACATCGGTGTCCCGGTGCGTCTGCCCATGGACTTCAGTGCCTGGTTCGAGGCGTGGCTCGACGGCCGCTGGTGGACATTCGACGCCCGCAACAATCAGCCGCGCGTCGGCCGCATCCTGATGGCGACGGGCCGGGACGCCTCCGATGTCGCCATCACCACCGCGTTCGGGCGCGCGGACCTGACGCATTTTTTCGTGGTTACCGAAGAAGAGGCTGGGACCGCGACGCAGATGTAGCTCGCAAGACCAATCTGGGCTCCAGCTTTGTCTGTATAGACATATAGAATCTACTCTGAGTTGGTGATGATTAAATTTGAGCACTGCCGTCCTGAGCTGAGTTGGGTGATCGAACGCCTTCGAAAGACCGGGTTATGCGCCCCCTCAGACCATTCTCGATGTGGAGAACTAAACACCGACATTCCCCGGATATTTGGGACGATAAGCCGAGGCTGGAAGGCCGGTGTCAAGGCTCTTGACCGCACAGCGGCGCGCGAAGCGCGGCCTTGACTCCGGCCGGACATCGGCTATGCTTCTTCTATCCGGGGAATGTCCTCTTGGTCTGGGATTACATGCCCAGACCGAATCCCTGACCGATTTCGTGCTCCAGGGCTGGCCGTTGTTTAGCGGCTTGCTCGATGGCGTGTGAGATCGGTGCCTGTTGGATTGCGGGTATGTGGGACACATCCCGGCTGAGGACGGTGCCGAGTGCTGTTGCATCGTTGGTGAAGATCTGTGCGTCGTGTACGCCTCGTGAGATTGCGACATAGGCCATGCGGCTATTAAGCAGATCCTTTGCGCCGAGTTCAGTATCCACGTGGATCAGAACGCGGTCAGCAGTCTGGCCCTGGCTGGAATGGCTCGTGACGGCGTAGCCGTAGTCGAGATGCAGTTGGCGGTTCGGATCGAGTTGTGCCGAACGGCCATCGTCCATCTTCAGAATCCATCGCCCATCGCCGACGATGGATTCGATTGCGCCTAATTCACGGTTCGCCACTTTGAGGTCATTCGCCGGTGCAGTGAACTGGACGCGGTCGCCCAAAGAGAACGCGCGCATCTCCTCACGGTAGACGGTCACGCCCTGCTGACGGTGCGGGTCGTAAGTTCGTTCGGTGCCGTCCTGGAGCTCGACCGTGACGCGATTGGCGGTGGCATCAACGCTCATCACACGGGCGTACTCACCCCTGCCGATGCCGGTCTCTTTGGATGCGCGCGAGTAGCGCAGCACATCGCCGACGTAGTACCGTTCGGCCCAGGTGCGGTCCGCGCCGGTCATGTCCTGACGCGGCACCAGCGTTCTGGTTCGGTGTTCCCCGTTTTCCACGATCCCACGGCTCTGCAATTCTGCGTGGATGCGTTCATTGATTTCCATTCGCGAGCGATTGTCCGGCGAGATCACCAAAGTCCGTTCCGGCGAATTTGCGTATTCCTTGGCAATCGCCGCGATGCGCTTGTCGTGGTCGGGAATCTCACGGACGCGGCCCTGCCGGTGAAGATTCTCAACTGCCTCATGGACCCGGCCGCGCGCAAGCTCTTCGACAACTCGTTTCAGTTTCGGGTCTTTCTGTCGCACGATCTCGTCCAGTCTGACCGTGAACATGCCTGCATCCTGAAGCTGCGCAAATGGCCGTCCGGCCTCCACAGCCTCGTGCTGCCGCCGGTCTCCTACCAACAGCACGCGGTCGTTGGGTTGGAGACGGTGTACGAATTCATGAAGTTGTCTCGTCGAGGCTAATGAGGATTCGTCGAGGATGTAGAGCCGCTTTTCTCCCAGACCGGGTTCCGCTCCGCGCGCCAGGTGCTTTTGCAGCGTGGATGTTTCCATGCCTGCCTCGGCGAGCTTCTGCGCCGCGCGGGACGTGGGCGCGAAACCCTCCACGCGGTAACCATCTACCTCTGCGCCTTCCCTGATAACGGACAGCACGGTCGTCTTGCCTGCCCCGGCTACGCCGTCGAGGCCAACGATCTTCTCACGCGAGAGAAACAGATCTTCCACGGCGCTGCGTTGCGCGGCGCTGAGCTCCGGGTGTCTTTCTCCGGTGCTGTTGCGCACCTGAGGCGAAACCATCAGGGGATCGTTGTAGCCGTGCCTGTTGCCTTCCTGCATCCGTGCAATAATCTCGCTCTCCATCCGGACCATGCCGGTGGTCGTGAAGTGCGGGCCTGCTCCGTTATGGGCAACCTCGCGGAATTCGCCCGAACGAACGCGCCGGTCAAACTCGCGTTGAACCGCGGCATACGTCGTTTCTCCCATACCGCGCGCCATGGCCGATTCGAGAATCGCGCGCCGATCGATGACTGCCGATCTTTCGAAAACGTGATCTCGCGCCCAGGTCATCGCGCACTGCGCACTCATCTCGGGTTCTCTCGTCTGGTACCGACCGTGAGATCGCGCCTGAGCAACCACTCGATCCGCCTGGTTCCCATACTGCATCGCCAGCTCGCGGTGGCGTCGCAACACTTCCTCTTGTGAGAGGATTTCCTTCCGGTCGCGCGTGTGATGCGCGGCGATCTGCGCGGCTGCAGCTCCATCAATGCCTTGCTCGCGTAAGTGGTCTTTGATTTGCTCACGTCGCGGGCTAGATGCCTCCAGATACTCTTTCGTGTATCCCTTGATTTCCGGCTGGCCGTGTTTTCCGCGCTCCACTTCATAGCCGAGTTTTTCGAGCCGCAATGCCAACTCCGAGCGATAAACTGCCGTGACGTACCGCTGTGACACGAACATCTCATGCGGTTGAAGCGCACGGGTTTGGCCGTTGTCGCGCTCTGTCACATTGAAGATGACGGCGTGCGTGTGCAACTGCGGAGCCGCATATCCATCCACGGGCCGGGCGGTGTCGTGCTCAAACGTGGCTGCAACAAGCTTTCCGGTGGTCTCCGGGGCATGTATGTTTCCGATGCGCGCCTGCGTGTAATGCTCCAGTTCGGCTAAGGCGGTGCGCACGCTTTCCCTGTGGGCGATCCGCACACGATCATCACCCCCCACCAACGCGGTAATCGAAACTGATTTTGGCGCAGAGAACGTGGCATCCCATCCGGCCCGGTGTTCGACGCTCGTGACCTCTTTCCCGTTCTTGCCTTCGTAGGTTCGCGAAACCTGATGCCGTACGAGCTGCACCTCGGCGTATGGATGCTGGCCTTCGCTCAAGCGCGCGAACTGTTCCGCCTCGACTGGGCCGGTCAGTCTCCACTGCTGTACGAGCCTGCCCTGCCATTCGCTATGGCCCTGCTGGTCTCGGCTCCAGTAATTCTGCTGCTGGGAGACAAACTCTTTCGCGTGATACATGCGTGCTTGGCTGGCTGACACTGGTTTCGATATGGTGAGCATTGGGAGTACTCCTCCAGGCCCCGAATTGCGCCGGGCCGTGGTTTAGTTCATTCGATCTCGTCCTTTTCCCTCCAGAGATAGCCCTCACCGATTTCGTTGCAAACGCCGAAGAGCGCAAACGCGAAAGATTGCGGCTTGACGACGGGCCCGGCACGGTCTGTATTTGTACTCGGTGCGGACCTGTGCGTCTCGATGGGTCGCACTGCCCTCCGGTGCAAGGCTGCGATTCCAAACGAGACCCTTTGGGCCAGCACCGCACACTCCTCGAAGAGACACGGAGGCACGTTCCGCCAGGACGAAAGCCGCCGCCGCCAAGTAAACTCGGCTATCAAACCCAAACAGAATCCTTTGAGGCAAAACCAGCCGAATAGCGTGAAACAAAACACCGCTAATCCGCACGTTTCCCGAAGAAGAAGGAAGTCCCAAAGGCTCTCTCCGTCAAAGGCCAAATCAGCCAAGCCCGGTGCGAGCTTCTCCGTCGCAACTTGCTGCGGCGGACCTTCGATTAACCCTGTCCAGCCGGCATCAATTGCCCACTGAGAGAGCACCATACCGGCTCCGTCGTCGGATGCAACGATGTCGTCATCCGAAGCCAATTCCGGCTTTCGGTGGAGTCTGGTCTTCCAGATAAGGCGGACCTCCACAGTGGACGGGGCAACAACCGGTAGTGAACTCCAAAAGTATGTGGGCAGGTAATGGTGCTGAATAGGCGACCAAAACCAGGTCGAACATACCCAGATCGTTCCGGCCTGAACAACGATTGCGAGCGCGGCGAGCCGGGCAAGAACGGCAAGGATCGGTTTCCAATTCATCGCACTTCGTCACCCTTATGGACCGGTGAGTCGAGAAAATTAGCGAGCATCTGGCGGGCCTGTTCGAGCTTCTTTGCGTCGGCGCGATCGCGAACCTTGAGGACCGATTCTGGCAGCAACGGTTTGCCTTCCGCCGTCGCCTGAGCGCCCGCATGGAACAGGCTGAGGAGTGCGTAACGGAGTGCCCAAACCTCGGCGAGCAACAGCTCCATTGGGTCGGAAGGCCGTTGTCGAGAGGCAGCCAACGCGCTCTCTCGCACCCATTCCGAGAGCGGTTTGCCTGCGCGTTCCGCCGCTGATTCCACCTCGCAAAGTTCGTCCGGAGTGAGCCGCGTGGCGATGGTTTTGGAGCGAAAGCCGGATTTGCTTTCGTCGCTCGATCGGGACTTGTTCGCTTGTACTATCGTCGTTTGGGAAGCGTTCAAGGGGAATCTCCCTTCTGACGTGGGGTATTTGTCGTACCGAGCCGGATCTTGCCGATCTACATGAAGTTATTTCCCTTCAATGCGTTTACGCTGCGGCGCTCCGGAGCAACCTTTCTGTTTACGAACGTAAACGCGCATTAGCATTTGTAAACCCCGCTGGGCCAAATTGCAGGTGCAGCGGAAGTTAACTTTTGTAAACGTGAAAGCGCCCTGGGGCGCTCCACAGTTCCCCAATTGGGGGTGACGTGTCCACTTGCTTCCGCTGCGACAGCGGCGCCGCACTTAAATCTCACCATATTCCAGCAATAGCTCACCCGAGATGCGCTGGAGTTGAGGCATCTCCCAGGCGCGGCGCAATGCTTCCTGGAGCGATGCCCATTCTTCAGCCGTGAACCCGAATGAAGCCGACCCCGGACAGCGAATCCACACCGGAGGCACCGTGGTTTCCATCGCTGTGTATCCGAAGAACCAGCGGCCTTGCCAGAACGAATTGGGCTTGCTCGTGTCCCACTTTTCCAGCATCGATCGGAACTCCGTAATCTGTGGCCAGGGCCCGATCTCGTACGTGGCTTGACGGGCTTCAGGCAGGCTGACCAACACGAATAAATCGCGTTCGCTGCCCGTCGCGAAAGACAGTACAAATCCACCCTGGAATACCGACGAGATGGCCGGGCCCCATGGGTGCTCGGAAGCGGCGGCACCCCGGGATGTGTCCCGGACCCGGTTCCCGCGAAGCAGATAATGCCCCCGCGCCGCCGCTCGCCACAGTACCGGCCAGTGCGGCTGTAGAGCCTCATTCATCGATTCGATCCCGAAGGATTCCTCCTCCAGAAACTCGTAGAGATTCCGCCCGGCAAACTGCGGCCAAACCTCCTCCTTATCCGGAGACTTCATCGCCCGAATCAGCCGCTCGACCGCGGTCGGAACATCGATATCCTCGGCCCCGGCTCCGATGAGATGCTCCAAGTCTTTGTTAAGGCGGGGCAGATTCGAGAGATAATGGGCGTCCCGGCTCGACTTCTTCCCGCGCCGCACTCTATATGCCGCAAGAAAGGCCTCCAGAATTCCTCTCATCGTCTCCTGCGAAATGCGGGCACCGATGTGGCTCTCGATGCCCTGCTGGATGTAGTACGCAAGAACAATCCATTCGGCGCGAGAGAGGCTGAGTCCTGCCTCGGCCTTGCGTCTGGCTGCCGCCAGTGCAACGGTGGCGTTGGCAAGCAGGTCTGCCACCTCAAACCGGTCCTCCCGCGCCGATTCGAGGAGTTGCTTGGCTACCTCCGACGTGGTGACACTGGCGCCACTCTTGTTAGAGAGGAGTTCCTTGAGGCGCTCAAGGCGAGAGCGGAGGGTGTCTGAGATACGAATGGAAATAACCGGCTGCTGCGGCCATGAAGACTTTTCGGCCACGGGCCCTCTTTTTTCCGTTCTGTCGTCTGGAGTCGCGCCTGCAACTGTCATGGGTATTTGTAAACTTACAAGTTGACTCTACGGATACTCCTGCGCTATTGTCAACCCATGCAAGACTGGCGAGGTGTCCTTTGCGCCCTTCTTCCCCTGCACGCCGGTCCCAGCGAGCTCCGTTAGTCGGTCAGCTCTCTCTGTTTGATCTGAACGATACGGTAAATCGGATCGACTCAGATCGAGCACCTGCAATTCCGGCTCCTCCCCGTGCTGAGTCCGTCGTCATGCCGCCGTCGCCATCGCTGCCCGCAACTTCGAAACAGCGGACGCGAAAAATGAAAATCGGCAAGCACAAACCGCCAATGTCGGCGAGCGTGCCGCCGGATGAGAAACTGCTCGTCACGCGTAAGGTGGCTGCGGAGATGGTATCTCTCAGCATTCGGTCCATTGACTACATGCTGGCAAGCAAGCAACTGCCGTTCAGAAAGATTCGGGGACGTACGCTGATTCCCGTGTCGGCGCTTCACCGACTTGCACGTATGAATCATTCCGAACGCATTGCAAGTTAGACGGCGGTGTAGGGTGATGTAGCCATGGTTTCCAGAGCAGCGCATAGCCTTGCAGTGCAATTCAACCGAATTTGTGTAATTGGATTGACATAGAGCGGTGAACAGAATGAAGACGGAACCCGCACATCTTTGAGATGGTCAGGGATTACGTCTGAGAAACTCCTCGCGAATAGCAGTAGCGAGACGAAAGTTTGTTTGCTCCAGACGTTGAAAGGCCTTGCGAAAATCAATTAAGCCGCGTTGTGCCGCCTTTTCCAGCAAAGCTACAGTGCCGACCACGTGGAGGCGATGACGTGCCGCTTCTCGTCGCCCGCTAATCTCATCGATTAACAAGGTGTCGATACCAGATTCAAGAGCAAGCAGAATAGCATCGCGTTCGCCGGGATCGAGTTCGCTCAAAACGGGGTCTGCTGATGGATTAACCGAACGTACTTTGCACCACGCCGGCAAGCTGGCTGCCCACATCCTTACAGCCGGTGGCGCTTGATCCCGTAATAGTTCCTGGTGGACTTCTTCCGGGATCAGCACTGTTTCGTAAAGAGCGGCAAGCAATTCAATTTCACCGATAAGAGCCAGATAATTCAGCGGCGATGTGTCGGCTACGACAATCATGCCTTCATGCGGCCTTCGGATTCGAGCTGCTTCAGAGTCTGGCGGTCCTGCTCTAGGTCTTCCATGTCGTAGGAACGCTCCCAGACATTGTGCGCCTTCAAGAATCCGTCCAGTTCATAGCGGGTCTCAAATCCCAGGAGGCGCCGCGTCTGGAAGGTGCTGAGTGCACCCGAGCGGTAACCCTCGATCGCCAGCGCTTCCAGCGCTGCACGCGCCGGGTCCGGCCCCAAGAGGGCTAGTCTCTGCGCCATGTCGTCCGGGATCTCGACTGTTACCTGCATGTCCACAGAGTAGCGATATTGTCACCCAAAAGTCCAGACAACCTTTCAAGGACTCGGCGTGGCGTACCCCTATGAGGCATTCACCTTGGTGCCTGTTTTGGTGCATGTTCGGTTCGGACTTTCCTGCGCTGCCTTGCAGCGTGACGCGATCAGATGATGCGATATATATGATGATAATAAATATCTTATGCAGCTCATTACGCCACGGTGCAGGGCCGTGCAATGTGACTCTAAAGGGACTACGAATCAGTAGGCCGGAGGTTCGAATCCTTCCGGGCGCACCATTCAATCCCCTAAAGATCAAGAGATTACACGGAGGCGCTCAAATGATCCTCCTGTCGATCCGCGGATCCTGTTTTAGAGCGTTTTTTGATCTCTTTCACTCGATACGCAGTAGATGCGCACAAAGACGCGATGAACCGAATGCAAAGACTCTTGCTTAAAAACATCGGGGAGTTTGATGGGAGACTGAAGTCTCTCCTCCTGCATCGATTCAAACCGATCGTAGAGTGACTCTATATCTTGCGTTGCAATTGAATCCTTGGTGCCCACGAACCTCAGTTTCGTTTTTATATACCGCATATATAAACCTCCCTTTAGAGCATTCACCTTGGCGTAAGTCTCGAAGTGCAAGCTTGGTTTAAATCACTTTAATGGATTCGTGACGCAGCGCAAGCGCCATGCGCTTTCTCAGGCATTACGTTGGAAGATTACTGACTAAGAGGTAATGTCGATCCCCTCGGATGGTCACCATCCGACGCGTGACTTTCATCACGTTTCAGAAGATCTGACCTACCCAATGTTCGGGAACGGAAGTCCAGGTGATTCATTCCCGGCGTCGAGCGCTTCCAGCCACGCGCGGATACTCTCGCGGAGAGCTTCCAATGCTAGACCGCCATACTCGTTCGGATAGCAGTCTAGCCGGCGCAAAGCGGCGCGGAGCAGTGATGCTGTACCGACGAGGTTTCTGCGCTGAAAGTGATGAAAGGCGGCCGTGATTTGAATCAATGCCTGGAGAAAAGTCTTCTCCGGCTCCTCGCAACCGAGCCAGATACCTTCCCAGTGCTCATGCGCTTCGAAAAACTCCCGTTTCCGATAGCATTGCAGGCCCGCTGCCAGTCCAGCTCGGCTCCAGTCAAGAGACATCGTCGCTCTCTAGCTCATCTAGTTCGTCTGTTGATCAGCCCTCAACGCAGGCTGCGCCAGCATCGATCTCATCTTCGCAGATGAACCGGATAAGAAGCGAGCCTTATCTCACCAAGCGATCTTCCCGCAGGACACGCTATCGCTACACACCAGAACTCCGCTCTAGTGGTGGTCCTCGTGGTGGTGGCGCCAGTTCCAGTAATCCCTTTTCTCGTCGTCGCTACGCCTGTCGAAGTCCCTGTGGTCACGGTGGGTGTCATGTTCCCACTGGTTGTAGTAAGTGACCTCGCCATTCCATCCGTGGTAATCGCGATAGTACGGATCGTAGACGCGCGCATGCACGGCGCAACCAGTTGTGAGTAGGGGGAGCCCGCATACAGCCGCGAGTAAAAGCGGAGTGACCTTCCTGAACAGATTGCTCATAGCTCTCTTCCCTTCGTGCTACGAAGAAAATTCGATGCCGTCCGCTTAAAAAGGTTGTGGCTATTGTCAATAATCTTCGAGATTAACCTTTATTTCGCCACGTTGCCTTAGTCCTTGCAGACACGAGACTTCCGGAGCATATTTGCAAGCGCAAAAAGAATGTCATCTACGGCAGATGATCGGTATAGCAGGGACCGCTCGTGTTTTGCTCTGGCGGCGTGGGTGGCGTCATCCAGGGCCGCGCGTTGAAATCGAAGAACTCCGTCATATCCATCTGGGCCGCATCGCGCTTGGTCAGCGGCGGCAGGTTGAAGCGCGTCTCGATGAACTTCAGAATTGCCGTGTAATCGGCGACTGTATGTGAAACATAGTTCTTCTTCGCATACGGAGAAATGACGACCAGCGGGACGCGGAATCCAGTCCAGGTGAAATCGCAAAGCGGTCCGGTTCCCGTAACTGCAGTACAGATATCGTTGGGCAGCAGGTCCACAGGCTTAATGCCATCAGGACTCACGGCCGGTTGCGGCGGCACATGATCGTAGAACCCGCCGCCCTCATCGTACGTGAGAAAGAACGCTGAGTTCTTCCACGATGAGCTCTGCATCAGGCCGTTAATTAGTGTCGCAACGTATTCCTCACCCGATTGAAGATTCGTTGGATATTGTTCGGCCGTCGTGGGATGCTCGTCTAAGCCAGCATCCGTCGCCGGCTCAATTTCGGCCACTTGGGGCAGCGTGCCGTTTTGGAGATCGGCGAAGTATTGTGAGACCGGTGCAATGTTCTGCGGATACTGCGACACGATCTTCTGCCCGAAGGTGAATGCCTGCACGTAACTCAGCTTCATCAGGCAGGCGGCGTTATACGGCGGCCCTGTGCAGTTGCTCCCCTCCGGGTCCACGTAGATCTTCCAGCTGATGCCCGCATCCTGCAACTCCTCAAAGATCGTCTTCGCCGTCAACAGCGCCTGATCCTGGCTGTCGGTCCCATTTGGATACACGTACCCTTGCGATGTAGCCGCGATCAGGTATTCATGATTCGGTTGCGACCGGCTCATCACCGGATTGAACCACCGATCGGACGTGGCGAAGTTCGACGCCATGAAATATTCGTAGTTCAGATCACTGCCATCGTAATAGCCCATCGCGCGCACGCCGTTGAGATCGTGAAAAGGTGGAATATTGTTGCGGGCGTCCTCTCCGGCTGCGTATACGAAGCCGTTCATCTTGGCCGGTTGCAGGCCCGTGGGGTCGTCATAGTCCCAATCGCGATGGCCCTCATCCCAGGAAGGACTCGGATCTTCAACACATTGCGTGAGGAGACGAAAGGAGGAAATCGTGACGTTCGGATCGAAGACGCAACCGCCCGGCGGAGGAAAATTCGGATCACATCCAGCAGTCGCAGGAGCCGGGCCACGCAGCGGCGCCGCTCCGGACACTGGATTGAATTGCGGCAGACCATCGAATGACTGATCAGGGTAGCCATTCGCAGCCCAATAACCACGCAGTGCGCCAAGGTAGTGATCGAACGAACGGTTCTCTTGAACGAGAATGACGATGTGCTGAATGGAAGAAAGCCCCGATGGCCCTGGCGATGTGGAGTACTTCGTCGTCGCACATCCGCCAAGGCACATCATCAGAGACACAATACAGGCAAGCAAACAGAAAGACTTCATAAGAATGTTTGCACGAACACTGATGTTGGATGCGTTGAGAGGACGCAGATGTCTCCCCGTTCGGGCGCGATAGAGCGGAACATCTCGCATCTCACCGCGTTGTCGATTGAATCAAACGTGCTTTGGAGGTGATGAGACTCGAGCTGTTATTTGCATGACTTGATTTCGATTTTTAATGTAAACGCAGAATGGATAGTCAGTAATGCGTTTTGCTCTATTTACCAAATCAGTGGATCAATTCACGCACGGTTCACATTAGCAGAAAAAGCGCGATGTTCAGCATTCCGAAATGATTTTTGAACTGCATTCAGCCCTGCATCTCAGCCGGGTAATGCGAGGCAACCAAAGTCACTGCGAAGCGGTGCGGAGCTGTCAGCTCCGCACCGTAGCTTCTGCTTGCGCTATTGCCGGCGCACGATATCCGAATGCCTCATCGACAATTGCGGCCACGCCCAGCGCCGTCTCGTCTTCAAAAGGCCGCGCAACAATCTGCACACCGATCGGCAATCCTTCCGGCGACTGCCCCACCGGCGCCACCGCCCCTGGCATAGCCATCGCATTGAACCATTGCGTGTAGCGCACGGCGTCCAGATACTCCACCTTCTTGCCTTCAATCGTCCATGACCGTTCTCCGTGGCGAAATGCGGGCGCCGCTGCTGCCGGACATAACAGCACTGGAAACCCCTGCAGCTCCTGCAATGTCTTCGCGCGCAGCAGATCAAGCTCAGCCCATGCGCCGAGCAACTCCGCCGCAGTCAGCTTGCCCGAGGCTTCCGCGATTCCCAGAAACTCTTCGAAGATCGGGCTCAGTTGATAACGCTTGCCGAAGATCTCCGGCTCGTACAACATCGCACCGCATTGTACAAAAAACTTCCACCACAGCTTGCGCAGTGACTCCAGTGTCCGCGGCCGGAACGGTTCCACGCGAAATCCTGCTTCACGCAACGCCTGCACGGCAGACTGCACCGCAGCCCGCGTCTCGGCCGTCACCGGAACCAGTTCGTCGTCTTCGAAAAATCCGATCGTATTCGCCTTCAGTTCATCGCGTGCCGGCTCCTGCAGGGCTACCGGCGGGCTGAACGGGTCGAGCGGATCGTAGCCCGCAACGGTGCGAAAAAGCAGCGAGACATCGGCAATCGTCCGCGCCATCGGTCCAATTGCGCCAAGAATCGCAAACGGCCCCGCGCACGGCGGCAGATGACCACGGCCGGAGATGCGTCCGGGCGTGGGCTTCAGCGCGCAGATGCCCGTGTAGTGCGCCGGCACACGCACAGAGCCTCCACCATCGCTGCCCAGGCCTCCGGCCGAAAGCCCTGCCGCAATCGCGGCCGACTCGCCGCCACTCGATCCGCCCGCTGAGCGATCGAGATCCCACGGATTGCCCGTGCGCCCATACAGCAGGTTGTCAGTCTCGTACGCCATCAGGAACTCCGGGCAGTTCGTCGTGCCCAGAATTACGGCCCCTGCGGCGCGCAGCCGCTCCACAGTGGCGGCATCCTCGCGCGGCACATCGCCCTTGTGAATCTTGCTGCCGATCTCGCAGCGATATCCGGCCGTCGCAATGGAAGACTTCACGGTCACGGGCAGCCCATGCAAAGCGCCGCGCGGTTCCTTTGAAGCCTCGAGCTTTCGCGCCTGCGCCCGCACGCGATCAGCGTCGAAGTCCGCAAACGCATTCAGCTCAGGATTGAGCCGCTCGATCTGCTGAATGTGCGCTTCAGCCAGTTCCGTCGCGGAGATCTTTCCCGCACGGATGAGTTCAAGTTGCTCTACAGCTGGTTTCAGTACGATGTCCTGATCAATGTTTGCCATTCGTTTCTGCCCTCGAATCATGGTGGGGTCGGTCCTCCAGCGGTGTCGATGGCAACAATTGATAGTTGAAGCGATAGGAGTGGACTTGCTCGCCTGACTCGAAACGGTCGTTCCAGTTGAGCTGATACTCGAGCGAGTCAGCATCGTCAGGATATTTTTCTTCCTGCGGATAAGGATAACTGCTCATCCCATGGAATGGCATCTGCGCCACTGTAAATGGTGATGCATCCCACCAGTCCATGTCTTTCACAAATCCGTCAGCATAAAAGAAGTAGTCGCGCTTCCAGTGCGGCGGCAGGCTCGGAAGTTTCGTGACATCGAACTCTGCTGCGATCTCCTCACCACTGCCGAAGATGGCAAACCGGTCATCGATGCCCTTCAGCAGTTCCGTCACATCGCCTTTGCGCGTGTAGCTGCCGCGCTCATGCTGGAAGGGCCCGGTCAAACTCACGCGGTTGTAATCGTAATTTAGATCGCCGTCGCTCACGCCTTCGATCTGCAATGGATATCCGCGGAAGTGCAGCGTCGCAAAGCTCAGCGGAACCTCCGCCGTGCGCGCCTCGGCATCGCGGCTCTGATCGATCAGTACCTGGTCCCAGTAGATCTGCAGATTCGTCATCAACCGGATGCGCCGCGTGCCTGCAGGCAGCTTGCCGGTGAGGTCCATCACGATAGTGCGCTCCAGTCCAGCCGGAAATCCCGCATCGCCGGAGATGCGCTGCCACGAACCGTCCGGCAACTGCGCCTCCACGTACGGCGGAATCTCCTTCATCCCCGCCTGCCATGCCGCATAGAGCGAAGTTGCGCTGAAGTAGTCCACGTAGCCGGTCATCAGCAGTCGCAACGGTGCATCTGCTTTGACCTCGCCCAGATCGAGCGTCAGTGCATGCAGATTGGCGAAGCCGTCATACGGCGGCATCGCGGTAAAACCGCTGGCAAACTTGTGATCGCGCCGGCTCAGTCTATCTAGCGCATCATGGCCTTCACCATCCCAGGCTCCCACAGGCAGGCGCGTGCCTGCGCTGGCTACAACTTTGCCAGAGGCAAATGGCGGGTTGTCGAGGAACCGCTCGTCTGGATTGACCTCCACATTGTCGGGATGATCCACGGCAACGAGCCGCAGTTGGTCGATGTAGTTGACCTCTTCCATCGGCTCCATGAAGCGTACGCTCACTTTGCCATCGACCGTCGCAATATTTGCGCCATCCACCTTCACCCACTCGCCCGGCTTGGGAATATTGCGCCGCTGCGGCGTGAACCAGTGGCCCACCACAGCGGCGCCGATCACGTCCGTCACGAACTTGTACTTGTGCCCATCCCATACAAACAAAACGGGGCACGAGCTGCCGCGCCGGTCCGCCTCTTTCATCGCAATCACGCGCGTGTGCGGCAGATCAATCTCGTCCTGCAACACGCCTGTCGGCCACAGAATGCGCAACAGATCAATGCCCTGCGCATCGCCAAGCCCAACCAGAATCTGCGGCGCCGCCTGCGTCTGATAGCCCGCAGCGCCCGGTAGCTCCCACTTCTGCCAGAGACCGTTGGCGAACACCTCTACCTTCACGCCGATTGCGGTCTTGTTGTCCGCGAATCCGGTCAGGTCCAGCCGCGCAAAGTGATTTTTATTCGCGCCCACATTGCGCAGCAGCACCGGCGGCGCATTCACCTGGGTGACGATCAGGTCCGGTGCGCCATCGCTGTCCACATCTGCGGCAATCAGCCCGCGCGGCTCGTGCAATTGCACGCCGTCAAGCCCCAACGTATGGCTCACGTCCTCGAACGTGCCATCGCCACGATTGCGGAAAACGCGCACCTCCGGCCCGCTCTTCGTCTCGACCACCGCCGCCAAATCGATCCAACCATCGTTGTCGATATCGACCGGCGTCACACCCCATCCACGTAACGCGTCTGCAAGTGGCAGTTGTACTCGCTCAAACCGGCGGCTCACGCCATCGGCCGCAACGACATTGCGCCAGAGCGTCAGGCCCGGAGCGCCCGCATGCGTGACAGCGATATCCATCCACCCATCTTTGTTGAAGTCGAGCACAGCGATTCCAGTGCCCGACGGCAGAGACGCATCCTCATACAGCGCCTTCGTCGGATACTTTCCCTCTCGCGGATTCACATACAACGTCGGCGAAGCCTGATCGCTCGTCACCGCAATATCCACAGCGCGATCGTTGTTGAAGTCCGTAAGAATCGCCGCCGCTGTTTTGCCACTGCCGCCTAGGCCCGTGGGCTCGGTCCATTCCGTAAATGTTCCGTTGCCGTTATTGCGCCACAGCACATTCGGCTTGCTCCCCGCCGCCGTCGGCTCGCCCGTCAAAAACAGGTCGAGATCGCCATCATGGTCGAAGTCCACAAACGTAATACCCGACGGATGATTCCGCGCCGCAAGCCCGGCCTCTGCCGTCACATCTTTGAACTTTCCGTGGCCGAGATTGTGAAACAGCAGAACGCGATCGTCGAGAGCCACCGCCAGATCGTTCAAGCCATCATCGTCATAGTCCCCTACAGCGCACGCGACAGCGTGCCCGCTGGCCTTCAATCCCGCCGCGTCTGTATCCAAATCGTCGAAGCTGCCGTCACCTTTTGCATGCAGCACTCGGATCGCCTTCTCACCCGATTGCATCAACACCAGATCCATCGCGCCCGATCCAGCCACATCCAGCATGCAGGCTCCGCCCGTGGTCGTGAACCCGGATGCGGACGGCTGGGAAAGCGTTGCCTTCGCCTCCAGCTTCACCGGAATCATTGCCGCGGGCTTCGTCGACGCTTCTTGCACCGTGCTGGCCGTCGAATAGTGCCCTTGCTCACCATAAGACAATCCGATCGGCGCGGAGATCTTGGTGCTCGAAAGATGCTGAAAGGTCTTGAAATGTTCTCGTGCTTCGTCCGTGTGGCCAGCGCGTTGCAACGCTCGCGCCACCCCGAACTCCGCCGATGCATGCAGCGGATTCACCTGCAGAGCCTGCTGAAACGCGGCAATCGCTTTGTCGTACTGCTTCAGCTCCTGGTAGCAGACGCCTTCGTAATACAACGAATCCGCATCGTGCGGATCGGCCTTTGCCGCCTGCTGAAAACTCGTAAGCGCTGCGTCGAGTTCGTTGTTCGCGTGCTGCGCCAGACCGAGGTTGTACCAGCCCTGCGCATTGTACGGGTCCAACTTCAAGGCGGTCTGCAGCGCGGCCTTCGCCTCGTCGAGCTTCTGCTGGGTCAGCAGCGCGATGCCTTCGTTGATCTCCGCCTGCGCCAGCTTCGGATCTTTCTTAAACGCCTCGGCAAAGCTCTGCACGGCGCGATCGGTAAACTGCTGGCCCATCTGCGCCACGCCGCGGTTGTTCAGCCGCACCGCCTCCACGTCAAAATGTGTCTGCGCCGCGGCGAACACTCCGCACGCCTGTAACAACACGACTGTCAACGGCCTCGCAACGCGCATTCCGCTCTTTCCTCGCAATTCATCGTCCAGTGTACGCGAGCCTATCGGGCAAGCTCGCTCTGCAGATGGAGTCACACCTCCGCCCAAAGATGGATGCCGATTGCATAAACAGCCTGTCACGATTAATTTAAATTCGGGTGGGTTTAGAGTTTCCGCCGCCGTATAGACGCATCATCTTGGCATCTACGCCAGGATTTTGAAGACGCTCAATTTCATTCCCTGCCCAGCTTGTACGGAATGCCGAACCGCCCGATCTGGATCATCCCTTTTTCCTGTGGCGGCCAGATGTGCAGGCTTTCGATCCGTGCCGATCCTGCAATCCAGTGTGCATCCGTCGTACCCACCAGCGCGCCCGTCGCTGCCTGGTTGAAGTGCACTCTCAAGGAATCGCCATTCTCAGAGCGCGTCCATCCAAACACATACTCCCCCGGCGCCAGCGCCACACCGCCCACGCGCACGGGAGCCTGCACGATCAGGTAGTGCGAGTACTTTCCATCCGCCGAATAGCCAGCCGTGATGAGCACAACGCCCGCAATTACGCGGCCATGCTCGTCAACAATGCCGGAGGCAGTGCGCATCTCCGTCTCGATATGCTCATGAATCACCGGCGCCCGCGACGGAAGTATGGACGACAGCTCTGCCTGGGTCGCCTGCCGCCATGCCGGAACCTCCGCAGCCGCGCACCAGCACAACAGTGCGAAAACCGTAATACAAAAGACCGAGAGTGCAACCGTAAATCTCTTCGTCATCGTGGCGTCTCAGACCCCGGTTTGCCCAATGACTCCAGCGGCACAATGCCGCGCTGAATCGCAGCCGTCGCTGCCTGCGTGCGATCCGTTACGCCCAGCTTGCCGAGCAGGCTGTTGATGTGCGTCTTCACCGTTGCCTCTGAAACATCTAACTCGGTCGCAATCTCTTTGTTGCTCTTGCCATGCACAATCTGCTCCAACACGTCGAACTCGCGCGGAGTCAGCTCCTCAGCGCCCATGCGCTCTGCCAGCTTCTCCGCAATCGCAGGCGGAATATGCGACTTGCCCTCGTGCACCAGGCGAATCGTCGAAATCAGCTCTTCGCTGGTCATGCCCTTCAACAGATACGCCTTCGCCCCTGCCTTCAGCGCGCGATAGATGTCCTCGTCGCCGTCGTAGGTAGTCAGCACAATGAATCGTGCCTGTGGCGTTTCCATGCGGATACGCTGGATCACGTCGACTCCGCTCATTCGCGGCAGGCGCAGGTCAACCAGCGTGACGTCAGGCTTATGCTTGCGGAACTGCGTAATTGCATCTGCGCCGTCCGCTGCTTCGCCCACCACTTCCAGTCCATCCACAACCTTGAGCAGCGCCACTAGCCCCTGGCGCACAACGTTGTGGTCTTCCACGATCAAAATGCGAATCGATTCTTTCGTCATGATGTCTCTTTCACTGGTTCCCGTATCGTCTCCGGTGCGGGAGCCGTTAATCGCACTGTTGTTCCCTCACCTGTTTTGCTGCGTACTTCCAACGTTCCGTCGATGGTTTCTGCGCGCTCTTTCATGCCCGTTATGCCAAAGTGCCCCGTGCTCGCATGCTCCGTTGCGCCGCCCCGCCCATTGTCCCTGATCTCCAACGCAATCGCGTCCGGACCGTATTCCAGTTGCACCCAGAGCTGCGTTGCCGCCGCATGTTTCTTCACATTATGAATGGCTTCCTGCCCTACGCGTAAGATTTCGCGCTCCATCTCAGGCGACAGCGGACGATACGCGCCAAACACGCTGAACCGCACCTCCAGCCCGTCGCCTTCGGCCGCTTCGGCCAGCCGCCGCAGCTTCACCGGCAGCTTGGTCTCACCCGCATCCTCGGTACGCAATGCCCAGATCGACTGCCGTGCATCGGCCAATCCCTCGCGCACATAAGCGCGCGTCTGGTCGAGCTGTTCCTTGGCCGCGTCCACCTTGCGCAGCCGCAGAAACTCGGCCAGCAGCTCCAGTTGAACGGAGATGCCCACATAGCCCTGCGCCAGCGTGTCGTGAATCTCGCGGGCAATACGGCTGCGTTCGCCCAGCACCGCGCGGAACTCGCGCTCAGCCCGCAGCAGGCGCAGACGCAACAGCAGAAACACGCCGCCGATTGCAGCCAGCAGCAGCAACAGATAGAACCAGATCGTTTGGTAAAAATGCGGACGCAGCTCAAAGGCCAAGGCAGCACCTTCGGTGTTCCACGCTCCATCGTTGTTCGCCGCCTGCACGCGGAAGGTGTAGTGCCCGGGCGGAATGTTGGTGTAATACGCGGCCCGGCGCGCACCGGCCTCGGTCCATGCGTGATCGAAGCCATCCAGCATGTACCGATAGCGCACCTTTTGCGGCGATACAAAGCTCAGCCCCGCGTAATCGAACTCGAAGTGCACATGCCCGGCCTGCACTCTCGTCCCAGGGACCCCACGCAGCGGGTAAGGCAGATCGTCAACGATGAACCGCTCCAGCGCGATCGGCGGTGGCACTGTATTGACAGAAAAATGCGCCGGATCTACTTCGACCAGGCCCTTCGGCGTAGCAAACCACAGTAGTCCATCGCGCGAACGCCACGCCGAAGGGTGACTATTCGAAGCCGTTTCGCGGCTGCGCAATCCGTCCGCTGGACCAAACTCCATCCAATGCGAGCATCCAGGCACACCTGCGCCGGAGCCGGTCTTCGCAAGATCGCAGCGGGCAATACCATTCCCTGTGGCAAACCATAAGTGACCCAGCTCATCATCCAGAATCGCGTGTACCGACATGCGGCTTAGATCGCCACCCGAGCCCGCCTCCTCCGGTACGACCGCAACCAACCGCTGCCCGTCCCACACATTCCATCCGCGGTCTTGTGTCCCGATCAGCAACCGTCCGGCTCCGTCGTGCTGCAGAGCCGTCACCACATTGCTTGACAGCCCGTCTTTCGTGGTGAAGTTGGTGATCTTGCCATTATGTAGACGCGAAAGACCCGCCAGCGTCGCCACCCACAGATCGCCGTTCGCATCGCGCGCCATTGCGCCCACCAGGTCGCTGCCCAGTCCGTTTGCTTGCGTGTAGATCTGTATCTGCGCCGACCTGTCGCCGCTGCCTGCATGCAGCCAGTGCGCAAGTCCACGCCGCGTTCCGATCCACAGCGACCCATCGGCGTCCACAAGCAGCGAGCGGATAAAGTCATCCGGCAGTCCATCGGCCGAGGTGTAGCTGTTTACCTTGCCCTGATGAATCCGGTTGAGCCCATCCGGTGTGCCCACCCAAAGATCGCCGTCGGGGGCTGCGGCCAGCGAAAGAATCACGTTGCTCGTCAAGCCGTCACTCACGGTGTATCTGTGGACTATTGCTAATGCCTCGCCGTTCCTGCGCAGCGCGTTTAAGCCATCCTCCTGTGTACCCACCCAAAGTGTTCGTGAGTTATCCTCCGCAACCGTGGTTGTCGCGTCAGAGGACAAGCCATCGCGCATGCCAAAAATGTGGAACCGCTGATCGCGCAGAATGTGCAGTCCGTCATTCTCCGTGCCCACCCAGAGATTGCCTTCGCGGTCTTCCATCAGCGTCAGCACGGATGCATGGGCCAAAACATCGGTCGCCGGCAGTGTCTGCAACTTGCCCGCGACCACCCGCACCAGCCCGCTGTTTGTGCCGATCCATAAACTCCCTTCGCGATCCGCGCGCACCGTCTGCACGCGACTCCCCGACAGTTCCTTGCCCGCAGTCCAGTGCAGCTCATGGCCGCGCTGCCTCAGGGTTACTGTACGTTTGGTCACTTCGACATCACCGCCGCCTGCGAGCTGGACAGAATAAGCCTCCGGCTGGCCGGCAAGCTTATCCGAACCCACCGGAACAACCTTCCCTCCCTCAATGCCGATTTCGCCGGTTTCTGTAGAAACAATCAGTCCTCCACGCGCGTCAAGGCTCAGCGAACGGATATTGTTCCCCGGCAATCCATCCTGGGGCGAAAAATCGGTGACAACGCCATCCTTCCACCGCGCCAATCCTTCGCTGGTTCCGATCCATAACGCGCCGTCCGCCGATTCGAGCAGGCAACGCACATCGCTGGACGGCAGCGCCGGCTTGGATCCGCGGTCGAACACCTGGAATCCGACACCATCAAAGCGCACCAGTCCGGCCTCAGTCCCTAACCACACAAAACCGTCACGCGTCTGCACCAGTGCCTGCACGGAGTTCTGCGGCAACCCGCTCTCCATCGCCCACGATTGCCGCCCGTAATTCGCCAGCGGCGTGGAGGGTTCCAGAGCCGAACCCGATGTAGCGCAGCTCAATATCAGCGCCAGGGTCCAGTCGAACACCCAAAGCGCTCGCCTGCAACCACGGCGTGCAGCCCGCACGGCGTCATCCGGATTGTCAGGAATCGGACTCACGAAAATATGTGCAGCACATCACGCCTGTTCAGCCCGGCCACAAGCGTTTGTCTGGAGCACGTTTCCACAATACAGCTTTTGGATACAGTTTTTTTCGCGATCAGCCTCCGATTCTGGATCACCGCCGCTGCGTCTGGCCCTCTCGGTGCTGCAGGCGTACAATGATCCACGTCCTGGCAATGAGCCTCCACGGCGGCCGTGAACTCTCGATCTTCCTCTCTGCGCCTTTTGCCGTGGCAGGAAAGGTGGCCTAGCGATGAAAACACACACGTCCCGCAGAGATTTTCTGGGCGCCCTCGGCATGACGGCTGGCGCCTGCCTCGCCCAACCGAGCCTTCTTAAAGCCCAACGCCTGCCCGCAAGCCGAGTCTCCGTCGGCATGTGCCCCGAGTACACCCATCAGGTGGTCGACGTGCTCTCGACCATGTTCGATCAGCTTGGCGGCATCGATCAGCTCGTCCGCGGCAAGACCGTGGCCATCAAGCTCAACATGACCGGGCCCACCAACAACAAGCTCAACTCCATGCCCAATCAGATGACCCACTGGGTTCATCCCCAGGTCATCGGCGCCGTAATCTATCTTCTCGGCAAGGCAGGAGCCCAGCGCGTCCGCCTGCTTGAAAGCGCGCCTTTCGGCACCAAACCGCTTGAAGAGTTCATGCTCAGCGCAGGCTGGCAGCCGAAAGATTTCGCGAGCGCCGCCCCGCGCGTTGAGTTCGAAAACACTAACTTTCTCGGCAGCGGAAAAACCTATGCCCGCTTCATGGTTCCCGGCGGCGGCCTGATGTACGCAGGCTACGATCTCAATCACTCATACCGCGATTGCGACGTTTTTGTTTCGCTGGCCAAATTGAAGGAGCATCGCACCGCCGGTGTCACGCTTTCGATGAAGAACTGCTTCGGCATCACGCCCTGCACCATCTACAGCCGCGAAGCGCCGGAAGATGAGCCCAGCATCGTCCCGGTCGGCTACCGCGCGCCGATGCACGACGGCTCCCGCGTGCCGCCCAAGAGCGCGCCCCCACTCGTGGACAAAACCAACTCGAAAGACCCAGGCTATCGCGTTCCGCGCATCACCGCCGATCTCGTCTCCGCGCGGCCCATTCATCTCGCCATCATCGACGGCGTCTACACCATGAACGGCGGCGAACTGCCCCAGCAGCAGCCCGGATACATCCATCAAGCCATCCATCCGGGCGTCCTGATCGCCGGCCTGAACTGCGTCTCTACCGACGCGGTCGCCACTTCCATTATGGGCTTCGATCCCCTGGCCGACCGCGGCACGCCACCCTTCGAGAAATGCGACAGCACGCTGCGGCTCGCCGAAGATCTCGGCGTCGGCACCCGCGATCTCACCCGCATCGAAGTCGTCGGCACGCCGATCGCGAAGGCACGCTACAAGTTCCCACCATTGTCGAATCTAGTGGCGTAAGCGATGATCAACGTTCATCAATTCATCAACGGCCTTCTTGTGGGATCCGCGATGATCGCGCTGGGCCTGTTTCCGCGGCTTCTTCAAATGCTGACGGAAGCCGTGATCGTATTTACTCATCTAGCTATCTTTGGTTTCACAATTCCGCGCACATCGATCACCGCGTACCAACAGCGCCGCTGGTTCGCCGCCATCGGCGCAGCACTCATCATTCTCACGTTCGCCGCATATTCCACGCACGCTTAGACCAAGCACGAACATGGGTTTCCCAGGTCCCTCGCTTTTCGGGACCTGGGAAACCACGAACCCATCACCTCGGCTCACTTCTCATACCGTAAAATTGCGTGGCCTGAAAAATTCTCTCGGAGGGCTACATGCCGATCCCACGTCGCGGCTTGCTCAAATCCATCGCCGGAGCAGCCGGTACTCTCGCGCTCGCACCACGCTTCGCCCACGCCGAAGAGCAAGTGGCCCGCGCCACGCGCGCCATGCCTACGCCGAAGATCAAAGACATCAGCGTGATCGAATGCGAGCCGGCCGGCGTGCGCCTAACCGTAGTCAAAATCACCACAGACCAGGACGGCCTTTACGGCTACGGGTGCGCCACCTTCACCCAGCGCGCCGACCTGGTCAAACCGGCCGTCGAGAAATATCTCAAGCCCTTCCTGCTCGGCAAAACCACCGACCGCATCGAGGACATCTGGCAGTCCTGCTACGACAGCTCCTACTGGCGCAATGGCCCCGTGCTCAACAACGCCATCAGCGGTGTCGATCAGGCTCTTTGGGACATCAAGGGCCGCCAGGCCGGCATGCCCGTCTATCAGCTTGCCGGCGGCAAGTGCCGCGAAGCCGCCGACACCTACGCCCACGCCAGCGGCGATGAGTTCGAAGATGTCGTCGCCGACGCAAAGAAGTATCTCGCCCAGGGATTCCGCAATATCCGCGTGCAGGTGGGACTACCCGGCATGGCAGGCTACGGCTCCTCGCATAGTGGCGCGACAGCGGTAAGGCCGCTCCACGACAAACCACTCCATGAAAAACCGTTGTTTGACCCTGCCTACCAGATGCGCCGCGCTCTCAAGCTGCTCGAAATCTGCCGCCGCGAGCTGGGCGACGAGGTCGAGCTGCTTCACGACATGCACGAACGTCTCACGCCCAATCAAGCTGTTCAATTCTGCAAAGAAGCCGAACAGTACCGCATGTTCTTTCTCGAAGATCCGCTCTCGCCGGAAGACATCGACTACTTCCGCCAGATCCGCCAGAACTGCGCCACGCCCATCGCTATGGGCGAGCTCTTCAACAATCCGCATGAGTGGCAACCACTTATCTCGGAGCGCCTCATCGACTACATCCGCTGCCACGTCTCGCAGGTGGGCGGTTTCAGCCCCGCACGCAAGATCGCTATCCTCGCCGAGCAGTTCGGCGTCAAGACCGCATGGCACGGCCCCGGCGACGTTTCGCCCATCGGCCACATGGCCAACGTTACCCTCGACGTGGTCAGTTATAACTTCGGCATCCAAGAGTACTCGCCCTTCAACGAGCGCACCCAGGCCATCTTTCAAGGCTGCCCCGAGATGCGCGACGGCTATTTGTGGGTAAGCGAAAAGCCCGGCTGGGGTATCGAGATCGACGAGAAAGAAGCCGCGAAAGCGCCTTTCAAGCAAGGCGGCCTCAACGGAGGCTGGGGCGAGATTCGGCTGCGGGACGGCACCGTGATCAAGCAATAATGGAGGGATGCGGGGGTTTCACCCCCCGCATAGTGCGAGCCCATTTCCGACGGGCTTTAGCCCTGGAAAGTCTTTCGCAGTTTTACCCAAAACAAAAAGGGCGAAGCGCCAAGCGCCTCGCCCCTTTGCTGACTCGCCAACTTGCTGGCCCGCTGACTCGCTGCCTTAATACAGCCGGAAGTTCACCTCAACCGTGATCATCACCGGAACCGGCGTTCTGCCGTCCTTCATGGCCGGCTTGAATTTGTACTTCCGCACCGCTTCGAGGGCCTTCTCATCCAACCCCATGCCCAGCGGCCGCACTACCCGGGGATTCTGCGGGTTGCCGTTGGTGTCCACGATCATCGAGATCAGGCAGACACCCTGGTACTTCGCCCGCCGCGCCTCGTCGGAGAATTCCGCTTCAACTGTGTTGAGCGCAACCGGAGGAGATACCCGGCCGCCGATCTGATACACGCCGCCGCCGGTGTTGCCGCCGCTCCCGGGCCCGTAACCGTCACCGCTGCCGCTGCCAAGGCCTCCGCCGCTGCCGGTGCCGATACCCGCACCACTACCGGTGCCGTTGGAGGCCAGCGTCACATTGGCCGACTCCTTCATGCCCAGGATTGGCATCGTGGGATTATCGGGCAGCGTGATGTTCTTCTGCACATCCAGCGTTGGAGGTACAGGAATCTTGGGTTTATCGAAGGTCTGCACCTGCGGAGGAACTATGGGCTTGTCGGCAATCTGGGGCAGCTTGCCTTTGCTGGCCTGGACGATGCTGCGATCGCCGCCGCCACCACCGCCGCCGGCCATCTTCAGATCTTTCGGCGCCTTGAAGTCGCCCACATCGATCGGCGTGGTGATCAGCGAAGGCTTGACCGTCTCGATCACCTTTTTGCCCACGAAGAAGAGCACCAGCGCCAGAATGGCCAGGTTCAGCGTGGAAGAGATCCCGATGGCCCAGGGGTTGGCCTTCACCGCCATCGGGTCCGGAACCGGAATTGGCGTTGAGGTCAGTTCCAGAGGCGGCAGCTTGGGAGGAAAGAACACATCGCGGATGCTCTCGTAGAGTCCTGACCAGATCGGCTTCTCTTCGAACGCCTTTCCGAGAAGGGCATCCAGTTCGTGGCCTTTTGTCGGGTCGCCCGACCCGGATTCCGCTTCTGTCTGTGTCAGTAATTCGTTTGCCATAGTTGTTGCTGGCTCGGTTGTCCTTGCCTGTCCAGACTGGAGCTGGCCCGGGGGCTGACCCATCGCTCCATTATGCTTGAGTTTGCCTTCGCTTGTCTCGGCCCTGAAGTACCCCTCAACCTGAACTTCAGTATCCAGAGTCTCATATTCCTTCCGCTTCAGAGCTTCCATAAACAATAGACGATCCTCCGCTACCGTTTGTTACCCAAAAGTCATTAGATTGCCATTTAAACTAGGAATTGCAAAGTACGAATCACTTCAGCAGTTTTTTTCAGTTTCCGTGAGGCAAAGCCACCGCATTCCAGTGCCTTTCTCCTCATTCCGAGGTTCCCGCCGAGCGATCTGTGCTCGCAGGGGTGGAAGAAAAAAGGCGCATTGCACAAGCTTGGCCACAGCACGCGAACCGGAAAAACTGCTCACGACGGAGTCATGATGTCCCCTACGCCGGAGTTAAAGGCGACCCTTACCCTGCCGCAAACGGCGTTTCCCATGAAGGCCAATCTGCCTCAGAATGAGCCGCTTCGTTTAGCTCGCTGGGCCGAGCTTCGGCTTTACGAAGAACTGCGTAAAGCCGGTCACGGCCGCCCTGCGTATCTCCTCCATGATGGCCCGCCGTACGCCAATGGTCCCATTCACCTGGGCCACGCGCTCAACAAGGGCCTAAAGGACTTCGTCGTCAAATCCAAAACCATGGCTGGCTTTGATGCGCCCTATGTGCCTGGATTCGACTGCCACGGCCTGCCCATCGAGATTAAGGTCGACGAAAAGCTCGGCCGTAAAAAACTGGAGATGCCTGCTCCTGCGGTTTTAGATGCATGCCGCGCCTACGCGCAAAAATATGTTGACCAGCAAACTGAGCAGTTTGAGCGCATCGGCTGCTTTGGCCGCTGGCAAAAACCCTACAAGACCATGGCTCGTTCTTACGAAGCCAGGACTTTGGAGGCATTCTACGGCTTTCTCGAGGGCGGCTTCGTCTACCGCGGCTTAAAGCCCGTCTACTGGTGCATCCACGACCGCACCGCTCTCGCCGAGGCCGAGGTCGAGTACGAGCAGCATACCAGCCCCTCGATCTACGTGCGCTATCGGCTTACCTCCGATCCCAAGGCGATCAGCCCTGCGCTCGCCGGCCGCGATGTCTCCACCATCATCTGGACGACCACGCCATGGACCCTGCCCGCGTCTCTGGCCGTCGCCTTCCATCCCGACTTCGACTACGTGGCTCTTGAAATCCAACCGGGTGCCCCATCTTCGGCGGACGATGCGCAGCAGCGGTCGGCTAAGGTGGGAGAAGTCTACATCGTCGCCGCGGAACTTGCCACTCAAGTTGTTGCTGCCTGCAGTCTCGGATCAGTGCAAGAGATCGCGCGCTTCAAAGGTTCGGCTCTCGACCGCGTCACCTTCCGGCACCCGTTCCTCGACCGCAGCGTTCTGGGCGTGCTCGCCACCTACGTCACCGCCGACACCGGCACCGGCGCCGTGCACACTGCGCCCTCTCATGGCGCAGACGATTTCTACACCGGCCTGCGTTACGGGCTTGATCCCACCACACGCGTGGACGCGAGCGGCCACATCCACGTCGATGCCGCCGCTTGGCCGCACGCCACGCCGCCGCCCTTCGACGGTCTCAACGTATGGAAGGCCAATCCCGTTATCATCGAGATACTCAAGAGCTCCGGCGCACTCATGGGCCTGGCGCACCTCGAACACTCGTACCCGCACTGCTGGCGCTGCCATCACCCCATCATCTTCCGCGCGACGGAGCAGTGGTTCATCTCGCTCGATACTCCTATGCAACGCGCCGATGGCTCGGAGATAAAATTTCGCGATCTCGCGATCGAAGAGATCGACAAGGTCGTGTGGGATCCGGCCTGGGGCAAGGAGCGGATCACTAACATGATCGCCACCCGCCCCGACTGGTGCATCAGCCGCCAACGCATCTGGGGTGTGCCCATCGCGGTCTTCCTCTGCGAAGGCTGCAATCAGCCCATTCTCGATGCAGCGCTCAATCGCAAGATCGTCGACCTCTTCGATCGCGAAGGCGTCGAAGCCTGGCACACCACTCACGTAGCGGCGCTGCTGCCCGCCGGCACAAAATGTGCGAGCTGCGGCAGCGCGTCCTTCCGCAAAGAAACGGACATCCTCGACGTCTGGTTCGACTCCGGCGTAAGCTGGTTCGCCGTCTGCGAATCCGACCCCGAGCTGCGCACCATTTACAAGTCATTTCAGGCGGGAGCCGCATCCACTCCATCTCTCACAGCTACCGGAAGCAGCACGGAGTGTCAGGGCACGACTTCAGTCGTGCCGAACCAATCACAAAAATACGGCGGGGCTTTAGCCCCCACGCTCCCGGAGGGAGCCAGCGAGAATAGCCCAGGACAATCCCGAGCGCAGCGAGGGGGCAGTCCTGGGAACGCGGCAGCAGAAATGTTTCAAAGCCCCGTAGGGGCGACGGAATCACAAACAAACCGCACCGAGGTGTTGTACCTCGAAGGCGGCGACCAACACCGCGGCTGGTTCCACTCTTCGCTCCTCACCTCCGTCGCTCTGCGCGGCCGTGCGCCCTACTCGCACGTGGCCACCGCCGGCTGGACCCTTGACGAGCAGGGCCGCGCCATGTCGAAATCCCTCGGCAACGGCGTCGACCCCGTCGATATTGCGAACAGAATGGGCGGCGAGATCGTCCGGCTCTGGGTCGCCTCGGTTGACTTCCGCGAAGATATGGCGGCCAGCGAAAACCTCATGGCCCGCTGCGCCGAGCTCTACAAGAAGCTCCGCAACACCTTCCGCTTCCTGCTCGGCAACCTGCAGCATTCGTTGCCGGCGTTCGGCATTGATGGAAAATTCGATCCCGCGCGCGACCGCGCCGCCGAATCCGAGCTTCTGCCCCTCGACCGCTACATGCTCGCCAAGACGCGCGAGCTCGCCGAAAAGATCGTCGGCCCCGACGGCATGGGCGGCTGGTATGCGGCCTTCGAGTTCCACCGCATCTACCACGCGGTGAATGAATTCGCCATCGTCGACCTGAGCGCCTTCTATCTCGACGTGCTCAAGGATCGCATGTACACCTTCGCGCCGACGAGCCATGCCCGCCGCTCCGCCCAGACCGTGCTCTGGCAGATCACCGAGGCTCTCGTCCGCCTCGTCGCGCCCATCCTCACCTTCACCGCCGACGAGGTATGGGAGTATCTGCCCAAGGTCGAAGGCCGCGAAGCATCTGTCCATCTCGCGCGTTTCCCGAAGCCGGAAGAAATTTTCTCCGAAGATCCCGCGAACGAACTCATCACATGGAGACAACTGCTCCTCCCAGTAAGAAACCGTGCGCTTCTCAAAATCGAAGAACTTCGCAAAAACAAAAAAGTCGGAAAATCACTTGAATGTGATCTCAATTGGCTAGTACCCGATCATCAACGAGATGTGTACGAACGCTATCTTCCGACAATCGCAGAAATCACGATTGTCTCAGACGTGAGGATCGTTTATCTGCCGCAGAAACAAATAGAAGAACGGCTTTTAGCAGCTCAAGTAGTCGATACGGAGAGAGGTGCTACCGAGTCGCCGTTGGCGTGGGTTGCCAATCTTGAGCAGCAATTAGCTAATCCAGATGATGCGAGGCTCGCAATCTGGGAGGTTGAAGCAGTACCAGCCAATGGAGACAAATGCAATCGTTGCTGGCGCTATACGAATGACGTTGCGGACTATGGAATATGGCGAGGGGTTTGCGCGCGGTGCCGCGCCGCTCTTCATGAAATGGGCATCGATCCTCCCCAAACGGAGGACGCCGCGTGACCTGGCCCGCTCCTCGCCGCCTGCCATGGCTGCTGCTCATCTCCGCACTCGTCTTTATCGCCGACCGGCTCACCAAGATCTGGGTGAGCCGGCACATTATCCTCGGCGGCGCCATTCCGGTGATTCCCCGCGTGCTGCGCATCACGCACTGGACCAACGATGCCGCGGCCTTCTCTCTGTTCGCCGACTCGACCTCGCCGCACCTCGTCCGCTGGAGCCTGATCGGCTTTACGCTCGTGGCCTCTGTGGCCATCCTCATTGCGCTGGTCCGCCTCGGCAGCCGCATCACCGTCACCACGGTCGCCCTTGCGCTCATCCTCGGCGGCGCGATCGGCAACGTGCATGATCGCATTCGCTACGGCGCGGTCGTGGACTTCATCGAGGTGCATATCGTGCACTACCACTGGCCCGACTTCAACGTGGCCGATAGTTGCATCGTCATCGGTGCCTGCCTGCTCTTTCTTGATTCCCTGCGCCCGCACAAAACAATCGAGTCCTGAGATGTATACGCCCAAGTTCAACCAGGTAACTGATCGCGCAACTCTCATCGAAGCCATGCGCGCCTACTCGTTCGCCATTCTCTTCGGCGTGAGCGAATCCGGACCGCAGGCCACGCATCTACCTCTCGTCGTGAAAGACGAAGGCGAGCACGGTGTTCTTGAAGGCCACTTCGCCAAAGCCAATCCACACTGGCAGTCGCTCGCCGGCCGCAAAACGCTGGTCGTCTTTCCCGGTCCGCACAGTTACGTTTCGCCGTCGCTCTATGCCGAAGAGCTTTCCGTTCCCACCTGGAACTACATCGCTGTCCACGCTTACGGCACGCTTGCGCTGGTCGAAGATGACGCCGGCAAAGATGCGCTGCTCGCCGGCCTGATCGCTGCGCATGAACCCGCTTATGCAGAAAAGTGGCGCGCGATGCCCGAAGGCTACCGCCGCACTCTGCTCGCCGGCATCATGGGCTTTCGCATCCCCATCGCACGCATCGAAGGCAAATTCAAGCTCAGCCAGAATCGCCCGCAGCAGGATCGCCGCAACGTGCAGGCTGCCCAAGCCTCGGGCAGCGACGACGAACGCGCTCTCGCCGCCTGGATGACCCGCCTGATCGGCTGACAGAGCGGAAACATGGCTTACTTTCACATAAAGCCGACTTCAACAAAGACGCTGTCATCCTGAGCGACCCTGAACGAAGTGAAGGGGAGTCGAAGGATCTGCGGTTGCTTCTAAACGTCCATCCGATCCGTAGCCAATGTACAACGTGTGACTTCAGCTTGCCATGATGTAGGTGAAGTGGCTCCCCGCATACATGGCACAGCATCAATACCGCAGCGCAGCGATGCAGAAGCAGCCGCAGATCCTTCGACTCGTCCTCCGGACTCGCTCAGGATGACAACTATTCAAGAGTCTCGCCATCATTCCTGAACGAAAAATCTACGGTGAGCTCGCGCAATCCATCGACTATACTTCTCACTCGTTACACCTGGAGATCATTCAATGCGCAGAGCCTTCCTGATTCTCAGCCTTCTTGTCGCCACCTTCGCCGTGCAGGCCAACGCGCAATCGGACTGGAGGGTCACGCTCGCCGAGCGCCTTCCGCTCCTCGGCCATCGCAATTGGATTCTCGTTGTCGACTCGGCGTATCCGTTGCAGGTCTCACCGGGCGTTGAGACCATTGAGACCCACGACGGCATGCTCGAGGTCGTCCAGACCGTACTGCGGCAGATCGACAACTCCGTCCACGTGCGGCCCGACATCTTCATGGACGCCGAGTTGCCTTACGTCCCCGAGCAGGACGTGCCGGGAGTCTCAACCTATCGGGCCAACATTGCCGACGCGCTGCGCGATTACCACGTCGAGACGCAGCTCCATGACAAGCTCATCGCGCAGATCGGCGATGCCGGCCAATCCTTCCACGTGCTGGTCCTCAAAACGCGCCTCACCATTCCCTACTCGTCCGTCTTCATCCGGCTCAACTGCAAATACTGGCCGACCGATGCAGAAGAACGGCTGCGCGCCAAGATGGGCGCACAACATTAGGCTGTGGTATGGGCAATGAATCGACTAGCCGTTTTCGACGCGAGACTTGATGTCCTGATACGCCGCGTCGATGAGTTTGCGCAGAGCTGTGGCGTCCGTGGAGTTCCCCGGCTTCAACTTCACATGGCGCATGAACTTGCCATCGCCTTGCAATAGGCCGGCCGGATCGGCCAGTGCTGCGCCCTGAAAAAATCCCACGTTGACATGCGCAGTGAAGACATTGACGTAGCCGAACGGCGCGTCGCCCAGACACGCCACCGGACAACCGTCATGGAAGAGCTCGCGCACTTCGTCTCCACAGCTTCGCATTACCTGAAACCAATGCTGCGCGATGGCGCCAAGTTCGCCTTTATGTTTCTTCATCCACGCTTCGATGGCGGGATCCCGCTCCACAGTGCCGTCGAATCGCAGCAACTCCGTTCGCATTGTCGCTCTATTCTCGGCTTTCGCTGGTATCGAAGTTTATTCGTACCGGAGCGCTTCAATTGGATCGAGATTCGCCGCGCGGATCGCCGGCACCATGCCGCTCACCAGGCCGGTCACCACCAGAATCACCGTGGCCACCATCAACGAGAGCGGCGAAATGATGAGCCGGATATCCGCATCGGCCGCGTTCTTCGCCAGTGCACTGTAAAACGTGATGCGCCCTGCCAGCGCGGAGATCAGATAGGCCAGCCCGATGCCAGCCACGCCACCTACTCCGGTGATCGCCAGCGCCTCTGCCATAAATTGCAGCAGAATCTGGTGCCGCCGCGCGCCCAACGCCTTTTCTACGCCGATCTCGCGGGTCCGCTGTTGCACCGCCACCAGCATGATGTTCATCAGCCCGATGCCCGCAATGCCCAGCGTCAGCGCGCCCACCATCGAGAGCAGCACCTCAAGCGCCAGCGAGAGGATATGAAACTGCGCGAGCTGCGTCATCAGGTTCGCCACAAAGATCGCATTGTGATCACTCGGCTTGAAGTGATGCGCCGCGCCCATCGTCTCGCGCAGGCTCTTTTCAATCAGCGTGTGATCGCCGCGATAGTTGAACCAGACGCCCTTCAGATAATGCGTGTCTTCAAGATCGCTCATCGTGTTGAACGGCACATAGATCTGCCGGTTGCGGTCGTCGCTATCCCCTTCCTGCATCTTGGGACTCATCACGCCCACAATCGTGAAGATCACGCCGTTCAGCCGGATGTCCTGGCCGATCGGCCATGCGCCGGAGAAAAGCTTCGTCTTCGCCTCTGAGCCGATCACGCACACGTGCGCCCGCTGCCGGTCCTCTTCTCCGTTGAAGAAGCGGCCCGCATCCGTGTCGAGCTTCCAGATGTCCTGAAACTCCGGCCGCACGCCATTCACCGTCCACGTATAGGCATGCAGATCGTTCTGTACGTTCACGTCTTTCCACACCACTGGCGAGATGTGAAAGACGCCAGGCACAGCATTCGCCACGCGATCCACGTCATCGAGTGTAAAGCGCACCTGCGCGCCCGCCTTATCGCCACCGGCCTGCTGGCTCGTGCGGCCCGGGAAGAAGCCGATGATGTTCGTCCCCCACTGCGCAAAGATGGCCTCGATGGCACGCTGAAAGCCGACCCCATACGCCAGCAGCAGGACCACCGTGGCAATGCCCCACGCCATGCCGATCATCGTGATAGCCGTGCGACGGCGGTTGTAGACCATCGCCTCCCACGCCTGCGCCCAGATGTCTTTCAGCATTGTTGCCAGCTCCTAGCTACTAGCTTTTCGCTCCGCAAACTCGGTCGAAACTCGCCTCTTGGATTGCTCATCCCAGCACAATCAAGCTGAAAGCTGATGGCTGAGAGCAGCTTTTCATTCCCGCCGCAGCGCCTCAATCGGGTCCAGCTGTGCGGCTTTGCTCGCCGGATACAACCCCGCCGCCACGCCGCTCAGCAGCAGCGTGCCCATTGCCAGGGCGGCTGACCACGGCACCAGCCGCGGCGGATCCCAGCCCGGCATCTTGCCGGTAAGAAAGACCTGCAGCAGGCCCATGAATCCTGCCGAAACCCCGATCCCGATCAGCCCGCTGATGCCGGTCAGCAGCAACCCTTCCCAGAAAAACTGCGCCAGGATGCTCCGCTTGGTCGCGCCGATAGCCTTCAGCAATCCAATTTCGCGCGTGCGTTCCGTCACCGAGACCAGCATGATGTTGATGATGCCCACCGCGCCCAGTCCCAGCGTCACAATGCCCACACCGCCTAGAAAGATATCCATCGCGTTGAAGATCGCGCCGATCATCTTCTCTTCCTGGATCGTGTCCCACTCCTGAAAGGCGTCCTTCAGCGCTGGATCGAAGCCATGCCGTTGGCCGAGCACGCGGTGCACGGCAGCAATCGCCGCCGTCGCATCGCCCTTCGTCGCCGGTTGGTACTGGATGGAGCTCAACGCATCGCGCGCCACGTTGTCGCCCTTCATCGCATACAGCTCCAGCATCGTGGTTTGCGGAATGTATAGCTTCTGGTTGTCGCTGTCGTTATTTCCGTGACTGATGGAATCCACGCGGCCCACTACCGTAAACGCGATATTGTTCACCGTGATGATCTCGCCCAGCAGCGGCCGGCCGGGAAACAGAAGCGTCGCGCTCTTTGAGCCCAGCACCGCCACGCGCCGCCGATTGATCAGGTCGTCATCACTAATAAACCGGCCCTCGGCCACAGGAACAAACCGAACCGCGGCGTAGTTCGGTTCCACGCCCAGCACCTGTCCCGAGGTGTTAGAGTACGCGCTCACCTGGTAAAGATCGTTGCGGTTGAGAAAGCCCGTCACAGCCCGGATCTGCGGAAGTGCGCGGATCGCAGCCTCGTCGCCCACGGTCAGCTGATAGGGGCGCATCCCGGTTTGCTGGTTGGCCAGCGCCGGAATCGTCCCATTCCACATCATCACCACATCATTGCCGAATGTGGCCAGCTGGCGATGTTGACCGGACCGGAAACCCTCACCCAGCCCTACCAGGACCAGCAGCGAACCCACACCCCACGCAATGCCGAACATCGTTAAGAAGCTGCGCAGCTTGTTCGCCATGATGGCGCGGACAACCTGGCCGAGCGTGTCTGAAAAGGTCTGCATGGCGGTTCGAAACGATAAGATTGAGGTTAACGTGCCTAAACGTGTGTCCCTCAGTTGGGGAGGGCGCTCAGATAAGAATACGCGCCTCAGTTGATTCCGGTTCCCGGTTGTGACGAACGGGGTGGAACCGTTCGCTGAGAGCATGCGTACAGTCCCACAGCGGTTGACGGAGGAGTTCACAAACCGTCTCACCGGTTGGCCGCTCGTGTTTCTTCTTTTTCCCCGGAAGTCCATTCCTGTTGTCGAACCTGCTGGAGGGTTTTGTGGCTGCATCGCGAAGGAACAAACGATTCTGGATCTGGATAGGCCTGGGGATTGCCTTTGTCGTGGTTGCTGCCGGCTTTGGCCTCGCCCGTGTGGCCAAGGGCTCCTCCATCGATCCGAATAAGCTCGCCAAGGTTTCGCGCGGCGATGTGGCGCAGTCGGTGGTAGCCACAGGAAAGATCCAGCCCATCACCAAGGTCGAGGTCAAAAGCAAGGCCTCCGGCATCGTCGAAAGACTTCTGGTCGATATTAACGACCGTGTAAAGAAAGGTCAGGAGCTGGCACAGCTTGACCAGCAGGAGATCGTTGCGCAGGTTGACGCCCAGCGGGCGCAACTGGCCTCCGCGCAGGCCAATGTCGCCACCTATGAGGCCAACATCGAGCAGGACAAGGTGAACGCCGCCGCGCCTGACCTGCCCATGTACAAGGCCACGCTCGACCGCAACCAGGAGATGCAGAGGGAAGGCATCGTAAGCCGGCAGGCTTTTGATGACGCCAATCGCGATTATCTGGCCGCACTCACCAAGCGCGACGCCGCCAAGGCGCAGGTGGGCGTCGACACAGCCAAGCTCAAACAGGCTCGCGCCCAGGTGCAGCAGAGCGAGGCCAGCCTCAAGCAGCTCGAAGAGCAGCTCTCCTACACCACGATCGTTGCGCCGATGGATGGCGTGATCCTCTCGCGCGACGTGGAGATCGGCGACGCCGTCAGCTCCATCCTCGTCCTCGGTTCAACCGCCACGCTGGTCATGACCGAAGGTGACACGACGCAGGTCTACGTGCAGGGCAAAGTGGATGAGGCCGATATCGCCCACGTCTATCTCGGTCAGCCAGCGCGCATCAAAGTCGAAAGCTTCCGCGACCGGCCCTTCTATGGCAAGGTCACCAAGATTGCGCCCATGGGCGTCGAGAAAGACAACGTCACCACCTTCGAGGTGCGCGTCTCCATCAACAACCCCGGCGGCGAGCTGAAGGCCAACATGACCGCCAACGCCGAAATCCTGATGGACGAGCACAAGGGCGTGCTCACCGTCCCCGAGAACGCTGTAATCTACGACGCGCAGAAAAACGCATCAGTCCAGATTCCTGACAAACACCAGAAGGACGGCACACGCAAGATTCCGGTGAAGGTCGGCCTCTCCAACGGCTCCGTCACCGAGGTCGTAAGCGGCCTGAAAGAAGGCGATCAGGTCGTCTTGCAGCAGTAGCCTCTTGAGGATTACGGAGCCTTCGCGCACGCGCAGGCGCGATACGAATCTTCCGTATGATTCGCGAGCGCGCATACATACTGCGGCCAGAATAGACCGAGTGCACGTGAAAGGCTGCCTGCTCCCACAAAGTAGCTCCTCAGATACTGCGCGCTCGCCCCTGATTGCGCAGCAGGGTCAGCCTTGAACTCGGTCACGAGAGCCGCAAGCGAAGCGGCGGAAAATGAAGACTCGTGATACGCCTCGGCGTAGTCGTACTCTTTGGTCCATGTGGTATCGACGCCGGTCTGATTCGATGCCGCGTAGACGCGGTAGTCAGTGAGCACGCCTGATCCTGGATCAACCGACCCCACGGTAAACGATGGATTGTTCCCGTCGATCGGCGAAATCGACGGAACCATCTTGAGCGCTATGGGGCCATGGCCCGCATCGCTCTTTTCCGGCTCCAGCAGCCGCATCTCGTCCATGTGCGTATGCGCAAAAACCGCCAGCTGCACTACGTCGCCAAAGCCCGCGAGAGTGTCGGCCAATGACTCCGACGCAAGAAACATCTGCGGCGAGCCGCCCGCGCACAGGTTCCTGCCCTTGGTCATCGTGCCGTAGGGATCGACGCCTGGCGGAATATGACCCATCACCCAGACGTGCTCATTGTCCGTCCGCGCACGTTCCAGTTGCTCTCGCAGCCATGCAATCTGCGCAGCGGCTGCAGTGGTATCAGGTTTGTCGGCGCAGGTCGAATACTTGCGCGCCATAAAAAGATCGTCCAGCACCAGCATTCGCGTATGCTGGATCGGCGTCGGAAGACTCGCGCTGTAGTATCCACCCGCTGCGAAGGTTGTCGCTGCCTCCTTCTGTTCCGCTGCTGGAAAATCTGCGGCGAACACCTTCCCCATCGCCATCAGAAACTCACTTTGCGCATCGAGCTGATAGTCGCCGCAATCGGAGTCGTTGTTGCCCAGCGCTGCGTACACCGGCACATGGGAGAAATTGCTGCGCAATGAGTCGAGCACGAACTCGATCGTTTTCTCGACGAAGGAGCGGTATTCGGCGGGCGTCGATTGTGGAAAAACCGTCTTGTACTTGCAGGAGAAGGCGTGCGCGATCAGATCGCCGCCGACCGTGATGAATCGAATCCCCGCTGCATCGGCGCGCATAGCGCTCAGGCTGGATACAAAGAGAGGATAAGAGGTATCGATGCCGCGCGCATGGCAGCTCTCCTGCAGGTCATTGAACCGCTGCGCACGATCGGCTGAATCCGGAGCTGCCAGAATCGCTTTCCAACCTGCAGCTGGCGTCTTTGCCAATTGCGCCATCTTCGCCGGATCCCAGAACGGCTCAAAATGAATGTCGCTCACCATGAGCACAGGCACAGCCGATGCCGATGCATGTCTGGTCTGCGCTCCGCAGGTCGCGCAACAGATGGCCAGCAGGCACAGCATGGCAGAGACGCACACCGCGCCAATCTTGAGCTTCCCTCTCATGGCAACTCCTGTTTAAGGCGAAAGAATCGATCCGGTGTGACTAGCATAAATCGGAAGATACCGAGCAGAGCTAAACATGCCATAAACAACCCTGCGTCCGCTCTCGGATTTGCGCATCGCCCCAGCCTGACTGTGGTATACGTTTGCACATGGTTCGCCGCATCCTTTTGTTTGCCACTCTGCTGTCGGTAAGCTTGCTCCGCGCTCAAACCCTTGCGCCCACTCCGCCTATGGGCTGGAACAGCTGGGACTCTTACGGCCTGACCATCGATGAGGCGCAGTTCAAAGCCAACGCCTCCGTCCTCGCGCGCTTCCGCCAGTATGGATGGCAATATGCGGTGGTCGACGAAGGCTGGTACATGGCCAAGCCCGCCGAGAAAACAGTAGAAACACGCAAGTACCTGTGGGACGCGAACGGCATCCTTATCCCCGCGCCGGACCGTTTCCCTTCCGCAGCCAACGGAGCAGGCTTCAAACCACTGGCTGACTGGGTGCACGGGCAGGGATTGAAATTCGGCATCCACATCGTGCGTGGCATTCCGCGGCAGGTGGTCGCCGCGAATCTTCCGATCGCAGGAACCAGATTCACCGCATCCGATGCAGCCGACACAACGAGTCCCTGCCCGTGGGATGAAGGCAACTGGGGCGTCAAAGAAAACACCGCCGGCCAGGCCTATTACGACTCTATGCTGAAGCTCTACGCGGGCTGGGGCATCGACTTCATCAAGGTCGATTGCATCAGCGACCACCCTTACCGGCCCAGCGAAATCCGGCAGATCGCTGAAGCCATCCGCAAAACCGGACGCCCCATTGTGCTCAGCCTCTCGCCCGGTCCCACCTCGCTTGAACATGCGGCTGAAGTGGCGAAGTACGCACAGATGTGGCGCATCACCGACGATCATTGGGATGGCTGGAGCTTCCCACACAAGCCGAATGCCAGCGAGTTCCCCTTCGGACTTCGCGATGAATTCGACCGGATCGCCCGGTGGTACGCCTATACCGGCCCCGGCAACTGGCCCGATCCCGACATGCTCCCTGAGGGCACTCTCGGTCCTACGCCGGGCCTTGGTCCGGCGCGTCAATCGCGTGAAACGCCCGATGAGCAGCGCACCGAATTCACGCTCTGGGCCATCTCGCGTTCACCGCTCATCCTCGGCACGAATCTCACGCAGCTAGACGACTTCACGCGCTCGCTGCTCGCCAACCAGGACGTTCTCTTTATGAATCAGAACGTCACCTACAGCCGTCCACTCGATTCCTCCACGCTGGGGCCGGGCTTTGAAAACGCCCGCGTCTGGCGCGCCAGCATCAACGAGCCCGGCGCGCGCGGCTATTCCGAATACTTTGGCTTTTTTAACCTCGATGATAAGCCCGCCACTCTCCGCACCACATGGAAGCAGCTCGGCCTCGATGGCGCGAAACATTCTGCGCAGAGTTTGTGGGACGGTACGACGACCAAGGATTCCAAGGAGATCAGCGTAACGTTACCAGCGCATGGCTGCGCGCTTTTTCAAGTGCGCTGAGAACGCGCCGCAGCGTTCTCACTGTGCGACACTGGAAGTCCGTGCATTGGGACGCGGTTCTGGCGCACCCTCCGGCAAGAGACAGCCAATGGCCGTGCTTCGTTCAGCCTTTCTCGTTCTCTCACGCAATCGTCCGTTGCGCCGTTTCTGCGAGCAATCCAAGCTCGGTGCTCGCCTGAGTGCACGTTTTGTCGCCGGCATCAGCATCTCGGACGCTCTGCGCGTCGCAGAAGCCGTCAACCGCCAGGGCATGGCCGTCTCGCTCGACTCGCTCGGCGAAAGCGTCACATCCGAAGTAGAGGCCCACGGCGCAGCCGAGGTCTATCACGCGCTGCTCGACCTCATCTCTACACAGAAGCTCGATGCCAACATCAGCGTCAAGCTCACGCAGATGGGCCTGGAACTGTCACCGGCGCTGGCCGAGTCCATCGCGCGCAATCTTGCCCTGCATGCGCGTTCCCTCGGTAACTTTGTGCGGATCGATATGGAGGACTCGCGGCTCACGCAGATCACGCTCGACATCGTGCGCCGCCTGAATGCGCGAGCCGAAACCCGCGGAGCCATCGGCATTGTTATCCAGGCTTACCTTTATCGTTCGCAAGCCGATATTGAGCAGCTGCTCGCCGATGGCATTCGCGTGCGTTTGTGCAAAGGCGCGTATGACGAGCCCGCAGCTGTGGCGTTTTCTGAAAAGAGCGAAGTCGATGCAAATTTTGTCCAGCTCAGCAAGATGCTGCTCGACAGCCCCATCTATCACGGGATCGCAACCCACGACGAAGCCATGATCGCTGCGGTCCAAAGCTTCATCAAAGAACGCGGCATCGATCCGGCGCGGTTCGAATTCCAGATGCTGTATGGTGTGCGCCGCGATCTGCAGAGGGCGCTCGTCGCTGAAGGCTACAAAGTTCGCGTGTATGTCCCGTTCGGAAAGGCCTGGTATCCCTACTTCATGCGGCGGCTGGCCGAGCGGCCCGCCAATCTTGCCTTCCTCATCCGCAATCTCTTCCGCTCTTGAGCGGGACCGCCGCTTGCAGTGCCCTTTAAAGGCAAATTATTGCGTTTTTCTGCGGTAGCGCTTGCGCGTGAGAAAGCTGGTGCGGCACACGCCGCAGAGCCACGGATAGTAGCCGAAGATCGGCAGAATCTTTGTCTGGAAGAACCCACGCCGCTCCATCCGATGAGGACGACGGCTGCCGCATGTCGGGCACTCGACCTCAGCTTTCCATGCTGCCTGCTGAACAGCTTCCGCAACACTCCCCGACTGGCCCTCAACCACGCAAATCACCTCAAATAAATAAGTAGGTCCTCTATATCCAAGCAAGAGCTTCGATCACGCAAGACGCGTTGCCTGACGGCACACACGACCACTGCGTCGAGCCTGCTTAGCTTTTCTGTATAACAGGGTCGTAGCCCTGCAGAGTGGAGAAATGCCCTGCGGAAAAACTCGATCGTAACCACAAAGGCAATCCAAAGAACTACGCCGATTGTGGTTTCAATTGAACTGTCGCGAAATTACTTTGGTGTTCAGCCTCTAAGCCGGGCTAGGCCTTGTTGCGCGAGGTCCGCCACCGCTTTGGCCAGTGTGGGCGAGCCATTCAGTGATTCAGGCCGCTCCAGATGCAGGCCGAGTTTGTCCGCGTACTCGCGGAAAGCGCGATCGACATCATAAAGAATTTCGACGTGATCACAAAGAAAACCGATCGGCTGAAGAAGCACGGCCTTCGCTCCTGAAGCAGCGATGGCTTCGAGTGTCTCTTCTACTGTAGGCCCAATCCACTCGCCCCCGCTCGCGCCCTGGCTCTGGAACGCAAACCACCACTGCGGAATCTCCAGCACGCGCTCTGCAACCAGCTCCGCTGTATGCCGCGCCTCCTCCGCATACGGATCGGCGCCCGATCCAGGCCACAGCCGCGGTCCCGCATCTGCTGCCGGAGGTTCAACCGTCCGTTTCGGTACGCTATGCGCCGTAAACAGCACCGGCACAGGCTGGCCCACCTCATCACTCAACTTCTTCCACGCCGGCCGCAGCCGCTCGGCAAAGGCATCGGCCAGCAGCGGATGTTGCGCCCAGCCTTCCGTAAAGTCAATTCGGAGCGCCTGTGCCTCCGCCTCAACCGCACGCCGGTAAAGCCCCACGCTGGTTCGCGAGTTCTGTGGCGCCATGCAGATCACTGCCGCCTCTTCCACACCCTCGGCGCGCATCTGCTTTACAACATCTGGAATATAAGGCCGCCAGTTGCGCATGCCCACGTAAACGCGCACGGCGTTGCCCGCCCGCGCCAGTTCAGCTTCGACCAACCGCGCCTGCTCCATCGTGAGTTCCGTGAGCGGACTGCGGCCGATCAGTGCGTACCGGTGCTGAATCTCTTCAACGACCGCCTGCGGCACCGGCCGCCCGCTAACCACATTGCGCAGATACTCCGGAATCTGCTCCACCGTCTCGGGCGTTCCATGAGCCAGCAGCAGCACCGCCTGTTTCCCCATTCACTCGGCTCCTCGGGTTCGTTCCTATTGCCTAGTCCCTATTGCCTAGTCCCTGCTCCAGCCGGAACTCTTTCACCATCTTCACCACAGCCTGCACATTTTCAACCGGCGTTCCCGGCACAATCCCATGGCCAAGATTAAAGATATGGCCTGCCCGCCCGTTTGCCGAGCGCAATATCTCATGCACGCGCTGCTCCAGAATCTCCACAGGCGCAAACAGCGTGATCGGATCGAGATTGCCCTGGACCGCGCGTGTATGCCCCACCGCCCGCCATCCCTCATCGAGCGGCTGCCGCCAGTCGAGCCCGATCACGTCGGCGCCCGTTGCCGCCATGGTCTCCAGCAGCCCCGCTGTCTCCACGCCAAAGTAGATCACCGGCACGCCCATCTGCTGCACGGCACGAATCAGCCGCTTCGCCGCTTCAAACGCATACTGCCGGTAATCGCTGAGCGAGAGCGAACCCACCCAGCTGTCGAAGATCTGAATAACGTCCGCACCCGCCTGCACCTGCAGCCGGCAGTAGTCACTGAGTACAGCAACCAACTTATCCAAAAGGCTGCTCCACGCAATGGGGTTGGAGTACATCATCTGTTTGGTGTGGACGTAATTCCGCGAGCCGCCGCCTTCGATCATGTAACTGGCCAGCGTGTACGGCGCGCCGCAAAACCCAATCACGCCCAGCCGATCGCGAAAGTGCGCGGCAACTTTTTGAATGGCGCGGGCCACATACTCCAGATCCGCGGCGCGATCCGTCCGCAGCGCCCACACATCTTCGGTTGTGCGCACCGGATGATGCACCACCGGCCCTTCGCCGGCCTGAAACTCGAAGTCGAGCCCCATAGGTTCGAGCGGCAGCAGCAGGTCGGCAAAGATGATCGCCGCATCCACGCCCAGTTTCTCCGCGGCAGTGATCGTGACTTCAGCGGCCAGTTCCGGCTGCTTGCAGATTTCGACCAGCGTGTGATGCTTCCGTACTTCGCGGTACTCCTGCATGTACCGCCCCGCCTGCCGCAGAAACCACACCGGCGTACGGTCCACCGGCTTGCGCAGACACGCACGCACAAACCGCGTCCCCTCCAGCAGCGGACTATCCGCCGCCGAGCCCTCAACTCTCGATTCCATATATGTAGATTGTAAAATCAGTGGCCGCAGCAGAGAGGATGAAGATTCACTGTTGCGCGGCAAATCGAAAGTTGCGCAACGGACGCTTTGGCTCACACCGCCAATCAGGGATTCTTTAATCGCTATATTCCAGAACATCTCCAGGCTGGCATTGGAGAGCCTTGCAGATTGCTTCCAACGTCGATAGCCGGATCGCTCTTGCCTTGCCGTTTTTCAAGACGGAGATATTGGCCATCGTGATGCCGACCTTCTCCGCCAGCTCTGTAACACTCATCTTTCGCTTGGCCAGCATTACGTCGATGTTAATGATGATTGGCATGCTGCCTCGGTTATACCGTTAAATCGTTTTCGGATTTCAGCTCTACCGCGCTCTGCAGAATTCTTTCAAACACAGCGGCTGCGGTAGCGACGACAACAGAGGCAAAAATCAGAACAAGTCCCATCATTACGCCGCCGGCAATATCATCCTGATTTCTGCGAATGATGACGAAGTAGGCTTCTGCTCCTGCGAGAAATCCAACAAGCGTCATTCCGCAATATTTGATCGTCCGCAATGCTTTGACTGAGCGTTGCGAGAAGACTTCCCCTCTTCCTACATGTCCCAGAAGCCTGAATGCCTGGTAGAGTGCGACGAAAAACGCAATGGATCCGGAGTACGCGTACGCCAAAAATGGATCGTTGAAGTAAATCTGAAAGAGTGTGGCGTGCGCGTTCCTGCCTTCGACGTGCGGTTCCCAAAGCAGAAGGGCAAGAGAACCAATGCCAATGAGCGTGATGACCACTTGAAGAAATATGGTTGAGCCTTTTCTCATGCCACTTATCCTGGCATTACATTTATCGTTTGTCAATATATATTAATCGTAAAACGATAGATTACTCGCTCAGCGGACACTGTTAAGAGGTGCCCGAACCTGGGGAAGCACAAGCCTCAACGGCCGGGTGCCCCCTCCTTGCGGCGTTCTTGTCTTTGCCGCAAGGGTGGAAACACTTGGCTCAACCCCTGGCGGGATGCCCACTTATCTCCATCGGAAGATCTTGAGCGCCACCACAAACGGCACGCAAAACCATGCCAGCAGAATTGCAAGCTGTGCCGCCAGCTGCGGCAGCTCGATCCCCTGCAGCATATTGCCGCGCATGGCGTCGATCGCTGCGGTCAGCGGCAGCGCGCGCACAATCGGCTGCACCACATTCGGGAATCGCGACGCCGAGAAGAAGACGCCGGAGAGAATCCACATCGGCAGCATCACCAGGTTCATCAGGCCCGAGACCGCCTCCATCGTCTTCGCGCGTGAGGCCACCAGCAGCCCGATCGCCGAAAAAACCAGCGACGTCAAAATGCAGATCAGCGCAAGCTGCCACAATGGTCCGCGAAAGGGAACGCCAAACACCAGGCGCGAGAACCCGAGGAAGACGACCACCTCGATCACCAGCATCGCTAACCGCGAGAGCAGAAAGGCGGTAAGGTACTGCCACTTCGGCATCGGCGAGGCCACCATCCGCTTGAGCAGCTTCTTCTGGCGGCCCTCCACAATCGAAAAGCCCAGCCCCCACATTGCCGAGCCCATCAGGTTCATCCCCAGCAGCCCCGGCACCACAAAATCGATGTAGCGCGACCCGGTCTCGTGCACGAGCTGGTTCTGTGCAGTGACCGGATCGTGCCGGCCCGCCGCAGCCTGAATCGCGCGATCGGCAAGCAGCCGCGCGTTGCGCGCGTCAGGATTCGTATCGTCATATCGATACGTCACGCCATTCGGCGCCTGCACGACCAGCAGCAAAATGTTACCCGTTGCAAGTGCATGGGTTCCTGCAGCCTCATCCATCTCTGTTGCCTTCAGCCCTGCATCCGCAGCCAGCGCCTGCGTCAGTTGTGTGGTCGTCGCGCCTACGGGCAGCACATCTGCCGGCCGGTTCCGAAACGCGATTCCCAAACCAACCGCCAGCAGGATCGGGAAGATAAAGATCCAGAAGATCGCCTCCGGTTCGCGCAGCACCAGCCGGAACCGCACCATCGTCAACTGATAGAGACTGCTGAGTTCGAGCTTACTCATCGCGCAGATTCCTTCCCGTCAGCCGCACAAACACATCTTCAAGAGTCGCCGAGTGCGTGCGGAACTCGCTCAGATGCAGTCCCTGCGCTTCGAGCTCGGCAAAGATGCGCGGCACGGCCATATGCAGCTCGCTCACCGAAAGCTGGTGCACACCGGCGTCCACACGATGCGATTGCACGCCGGGAATCGCAGTCAGCTGTCCTACGTTCACCGCCGTGGGTAGACAGTCTTCACTGTCATCCTGAGCCAAGGTCGCGTGAGTGACCCGAGCCGAAGCACCCGCATTTGTTTTTTCTCTCACAGCCGGGATCGCGCAGACTGCAAACTCCACAATCTCCTCACCCCCTACGGAAGCAATCAGCTCCTGTGGAGTACCCAGCGCAATCACCTTGCCGTGATCCATAATTGCCACGCGGTCGCACAGCCGCTCCGCCTCATCCATGTAGTGCGTCGTCAGGATGATCGTGCGCCCCGCGCGCTTCAGACCGTCCACCAGATCCCACAGGTGCCGCCTCGCCTGCGGATCGAGCCCCGTGGTCGGCTCGTCCAGGAACAGCAGCTCCGGATCGCCCACCAACGCCGTCGCCATCGCCAGCCGCTGTTTCTGCCCGCCGGAGAGTCCGCCAATCCGCGCGTGCCGCTTCTCTTCAAGCTGCGCCGTCCGGATCGACTCCTCCACCGAAAGCCCTTGCCGGTAAAAGCTCCGGAAGAGCCGCAGCGCCTCTTCTACCGTCAGCTTGTCAGGAAATTGCGTCTCCTGCAGCTGAATCCCGATCCGCTGCCGCAGTTCCTTCGCATCGCGCTGCCAGTTCAGCCCGAGCAGTTCGACGGTGCCCTGGTCCGGCATCGTCAACCCTTCGCATATCTCGATAGTCGTGGTCTTTCCCGCGCCGTTCGGCCCCAGCAGCCCGAAGCACTCGCCCGGCTGGACTTCCAGGTCCAGCCCGTTCACCGCTTGCACATCCGCAAAAGCTTTTTTCAGCCCATGAATCAGCAGCGACGGGCCGCTTCGCGCAGTCACCCTGGATGTAACTTGCGTACTGGAAACTGTTTCTGCCATCGCCACAGCTTACCCTATTTCCATTTCCCCAAAGTCAAAAGACTTAAGCAGCTTGGCCCCGTGTCTGATTAAGTTCAAACCCTTGGAAAAAATGCCTCTCTGGCCCTCGGAAAATCATCCTAACGGTATAAGCTGGAGAGAAATCATCAGCTCGACCGCAAAGCCTTTTACCCGATCTGCTCGACAGCGGGCCGGGCGGTTCTGCGAAGAAAACGAACCCATCAGGAGAAATTTTGGCTCATATGAGCCGATAGAAGGCGGATGGGGCAAGGAGTCGCAACAGGAGGCATGGACCGAGAAAGCACGCCCGGTCGAGAACAGCGCCGGAACTGGCGCTACGCCTGCCATGCCTACGTCTCTCTTTACGATATGATCACCCAGCGCCGTGTGCCGGGCGAGATCATTGATCTCAGCGTCTCCGGCTGCCTGGTCCGCCCCGAAGAGACCGGCGTTCTGCACGCCGGCGATGTGGTCGAACTCAGCTTCTCACTCCGTGGATATTCCATCCGGACCATGTGCAGCATCCGCAACATTCGTCCTGACAACTGCATGGGCGTCGAATTCCGGGACCGCAATGATGGTTCCAACTGGCAGCTCGCCCGGCTCCTGCAGGAGCTCGCGCAGGAATCCGCGCAGAACGAGCCGCCTCTCTACCGCTAGCTGATAGTCCGATTCCGCCGGCCCAACTCAATTACGCACCGGCAATCATCGCGCCTGATACTTCCAGTTCCGCTGTTTGCCTTCCGCAATCCACTCCATCGCCGTCGCGATACGCTTGTCGCGTGTCTCGGGCCGCTTGGCCTCTGCGATCCAGTCGATGTACTCCCGCTTGCAGCTTGGACTGAACGCTTCAAACGCTGCCGCGGCCTTCTTGTTCTTCTTGAGAGCCGCCGCTAGTTCAGGCGTCGTCTTTGGGGCGGCCTTCGGCGGCTTCACTGCCCGTTGCCTTGCTGCAATCGGACTCGTGTAGCTCCCGCTCTCTACAAGCGCAGCCGCCTGGCGAACCCATTCGAGCAAAACTTTGTCCGATTGCAGATCTTCTAAACGAGCGATGCGTCCCAGCTCACCCATCGCGCCATCTCCGGCCGCCTTGGCCTCGCGCGAAACAGCGCGCATCTCCTCGCTCCAGACGCCGAAGGCGCAATGCTCTTTGAAAGCCGCGACGTAGAAGAGAATCGCGCCCTTGTACTCAAAGAAGGGCCGGCTCCATTTGATCGTCTCTTCCACGCCCGGACAGCCTTTATGCACGAGCGCGCGTAGATGCGCCAGAATCGGCCTGGCAAAGGGCTGCGCCTTGGCTATGTATGCATCGACTTTCGGATTCAGATTGTCTTTGCCCACCGTGAGTCCGCTCTCAGGAATTTTGATAACTATGCGGGACTCTATCGCGTTCAACTGCAATCTGCAACCAGATTTCACTCACCCAGCTCTGCACAGCGTTCCAGCAGATACTCTCTCAGCGCCGGGTCGCGCTCCAGCCCGATCGCCACCTCATAGGCGCGCCGTGCTTCCTCCCGCGCGCCCATCTGCGCCAGCAGATACGCACGCGCTGCCCAATACGGCTGATACGCGCTGACCCGTGCGTCGGCGCTCACCGCCTCCAGTGCTTCCATCCCCTTGGCTGCGCCATCGCGTTCCGCGATCGCCACTGCCCGATTGATCTGCGCCACCGGCGACTCCGTCACCTGCACCAATCCGTCATAGAGATGCACCACCGCATCCCAAGCCACGCGCCCGGTCCGCACTCCCTCGATATGGGCAGACTGAATCGCCGCTTCCAGCTGATAGCGCCCTATATGCCGCGCCACGCTCGCCCTGCGCAGAGCCGCTTCCGCCTCTGCAATCATCGCCGCATCCCACAGCCGCGCATCTTGCATACGCAGTGGGATGAATCTTCCTTCCGCGCTGCGCCGCGCCGGCCTGCGCGCCTCGGCATACAGCATCAAAGCCTGCAGCCCGCATACCTCCGGATCATCGGGCATCAACTCCGCCAGCAGTCTGCCCAGATAAATCGCCTCACTCGCAAGCTCCCGCCGCGCAACATCTGTCGCACAAGCGTCTGTCCAGCCTTCGCTGAAACACGCATAGATCGCGCCCAATACGACATCGAGCCGTTCCGGCAACTCGCTCCGCTCAGGAACCCGAAAGGGAATCCCCGCATCGCGTATCTTCACCTTGGCGCGCACCAGCCGCTGCGCCATCGCCGCTGGGGATATAAGAAACGCCGACGCCACCTGCGCCGCCTCAAGCCCCAGCACCACCTGCAGCATCAGTGGAGCACGCACTGCCTCATCAATTGCCGGATGCGCGCACGCAAACAACAGCGCCAGCCGCCGGTCAGGAATCTCATCCGGCAGCTCATTGCACTCCGTGCCTGCCAGCATTTCTAATGCATCGGTATTCGGGTCTTCCCGCTGCCGCCGCGCCGCATCAATCAGCTTGCGCCGCGCCACCGTGAGCAGCCAAGCCTCAGGATTGTCCGGGCACCCTTCGCGTGGCCATCGATCCAGCGCCATCGCGAAAGCATCCGACAGCGCATCCTCCGCCGCAGCCACATCTCCCCATCGCGCAGCCAGATACGCCACCAGCTTGCCGCGGCTGCGTCGGGCAACAGCCTCCGCAGCCGCATGAGTTTCCTCACACATTACATTGCCCAGATCGCGCGCACTTCCACAATCCCATGTTGCGCCGCCGGACACCGCCCCGCCCACTGCATCGCCGCATCCAGGTCAGCCACGTTGATCAGGTAGTAGCCCGCCAGTTGCTCCTTCGACTCCGCAAATGGCCCATCCAGCACCTGTGTCTTTCCGTTCGTCGTGCGAATCGTTGTCGCGCTCGCCGAAGGCCGCAACCGGTTCGACCCCACCAGCACGCCTGCCGACTTCAGCGCCTCGGTGTACGCGCCATAGGCCGCCACACCCTGCTGTTGCTGCTCGGGAGTCATCTTCTCCCAACCCGACTCATCCATGAAAAGTGCCAACAGATATTGCATCGCTTATCTCTCAGTCAAGTGAATTGTAGGCGTTTTGAACCGCCTCACTCTCATGACGAACAGAACCGAGCCCAATCGACATTCACCAAAATTTTTCTAAAGGATTTTTCGGGACGCCTCACTCCAGCCCCGTCGGCAACCCGTCGATACTCACCGCATTCTTCAGCCGGCGATATTCGGTCAGCCCATCTTCGCCCTTCGATTCGGCCCAACGAATAAGTGTCGGCCGCTCGCTGACGTAGTCAAAGAGCGGCACGCCGAAGCCGCTTGAGGTCTGCACCAGATCCACATCGAGCCAAACAATCTGGCGTGCGCCGGGGCGCTCCTCGCCATTGAAGAGACTCTGCAGTAGTTCTTGATACTCCGCCGTGCCGCGCACCAGCGACTTCCCTCTTCCATAAAGCCGCAGAACCAGCGGAGCACCTTCGAATGCACAGAACATCAGCGTCAACCGGCCGTCAGCCTTGAGATGAGCAGCCGTCTCGCTGCCGCTTCCCGTCTGGTCGAGGTAGGCAACAGCCCGCTCGCTCACAAGGCGCAGCGCCGCGCAGTCCTTAGGCGACACATTCACGCGGCTTCCGACCGCCGCCGAGCCCACAAAGAATACCCTCTGCCGCTCGATGAACGCGCGGTGCGCTGTCTCGATTGAATGGAATTGTTTGCCCATACGATATAGCCCACTCTCATTGTAGAGTGGGCCACATGCAGCGCGATCAGACGCGATCGACCGAGTGCGACGTGGTTGCCCCATCCTTGCGACGTCTTTGTTTTTGTCGCAAGGGTGGGAAAGCACTATCCCCGGATATCTCTATCATTCCGGGCGAAGGCCGCGCGAGGCATCTTCGTAACCGCAGTCAGAAGGATCTGCAGCCTTGGCACTTCCTGTATCCTCATCATCCATTCCGTTATCCAACCGGACAGATGGCCTCGCAAACCAAACTCCTTGAAGAAAAAGTTGCAGCCTGGCCGCAGGTCACCGTCGCACCGCATCGCTTCGGCGGCCGCGAGTTCCGCTTTCACAAAGCCGAGATCGGCCATGTCCACTTCTGGGGAGACGTCGACATTCCCTTCCCGCACGCGATTCACGATCTATTGCTCGAAGAGCGTTTAGCACAACGCCATCGCTGGCTGCCCGACTCCGGCTGGATCACCTACCGCATGACTGGCTCCGACGGCCTCGATCATGCGCTCTGGCTCCTGCGCCTCTCCTACCTTCGCTACGCCTTGAAAGCCGCGCCCGATCCCACCCGCACATTGCAGGAGGAAGCAGAACGTCTGCGCCTGAACGAAAGACTCGTCGCTCTCCTCACCCAGTTCGTGCCGCAGAACGCCCGCTCCAGCATCTCTACCCACCATGCGCCGACATCCTCCGAATGAGCCCAAGGCAAGCTGAAGGAATGGCAGCGAAGAACATCTCTGCAATCAAGGAGTTGAGTATTCTACCTGCCTTAGGGTGAGCGCACAGGACCAGCCCTTTTGTTGACAAACCCGCACCGAACTCGCCAACTTTCCGAGCCTGTCTGCAGGTAAACTAGGAACATGGCGGAGATTCAGCGCAGGAAAACCCCTACAGTCAAGATCGGCCAGGTGCGCGTCGGCTGGGAAGTTCCGGTTGTCGTGCAGTCGATGACCAACACCGACACGGCCGACGCGGAAAGCACCATCGAGCAGGTTGCAGCCCTCGCGCTTTCGGGTTCCGAACTCGTCCGCGTCACCGTCAACAACGAAGACGCTGCAGCCGCCGTGCCGCACATCGTCGAAGGCCTCGAGAAGCGCAGCATCCGCGTGCCCATCATCGGCGACTTCCACTACAACGGCCACATCCTGCTGAAGAAATATCCAGCCACCGCCCGCGCGCTCGCCAAGTACCGCATCAATCCCGGCAACGTCTCCATCGGACGCAAAGATGATGACAACTTCCGCATCATGGTTGAGTGCGCCGTCGAGAACCACAAGCCCGTGCGCATCGGCGTCAACTGGGGATCGCTCGATCAAGCGCTGCTTACCCGCATGATGGATGAAAACAGCAAGCGGCCCGATCCGCTGCCCGCGCGTGACGTGATGATGGAAGCTATGGTCGTGAGCGCGCTCGATTCCGCCAAAGCCGCCGAGCGCTATGGCCTCGGCCACGACATGATCATCCTCTCGGCCAAGGTGAGCGGCGTGCGCGACCTCATCGACGTCTACACCAGCCTCGCCGCGCGCTGCGATTATCCGCTGCATCTCGGCCTCACGGAAGCCGGCATGGGCACCAAGGGCGTGATCGCTTCCACCGCGGGCCTCGCGCCGCTGCTCCTCCAGGGCATCGGCGATACCATCCGCGTAAGTCTCACACCTAAGCCCGGCGGCGACCGCACCGAAGAGGTGCAGGCCGCGCAGCAGATTCTGCAGTCGCTCTCCATCCGCAGCTTTATGCCGCAGGTGACGAGCTGCCCCGGCTGCGGACGCACCACCAGCACCTACTTCCAGGAGCTCGCCGAGCAGATCCAGACCTACCTCCGCACCTCTATGCCCGAGTGGCGCAAGCGCTACCCCGGCGTCGAGGAGCTCAAGCTCGCCGTCATGGGCTGCGTCGTCAATGGCCCCGGGGAGTCCAAGCACGCCAACTTAGGCATCAGCCTCCCCGGCACCTTCGAGGATCCCGTTGCCCCGGTCTATGTCGATGGCAAACTTTCGACCACGCTGCGCGGCGATACCATCGTGGCCGAGTTCAAGCAGATTCTCGATAACTACGTGGAGAGCCACTACGGCCAGGGCGCGAAAAGTGAAGAGCTGGTCGGGGCGCACTGACACGCGATGAAGCTGGGAAGTCGGGACTGGCGGGTTGGAACTGCTGGGTAGGGGTTGGTAGATCGGGGCTTCAGCCCCGAAAAATCGCCGTCCAGAAAAATCCGATGGGCTTCAGCCCCTGAACATTTTTTCCTCAATCGGATCGCAAAACACGGTAGAGTTATCCCGTGTTTCCGCGAACTCTGATTGCAATCGCATGCGCTAGCCCGCTTGTGTGCTTTGCGAGCGCACCCAAATCGTGCGTCACTACCGACAACGCCTCCAAATTGCTCAACAAAGATGTGTGCATCTCCACCCACATCTACGACATCGTGCAGCTTTCTGACGGCACGCGCTTCCTCGATGTGTGCTCGCCCGAAACGCCAGACGAGAAATGCCGCTTCACCATCGTGAGCCTCTGGCAAGATCGCGACACCGTCGGCGAGCTCAGAAAATACCGCGACATGGACGTACAGATTCGCGGCATCGTGCAGCCTATGCATGGCCGCGCCGGGATCCTCCTCAGCCACGCGCGGCAGTTCAATGGCGGCCCGCCCAGGTTCCGGCCGAACCCGGTGCTGGCGCACGGATTCGATGCCGAGGCGAACCGTCCGCCCATCAGCGACCCCAATCTCCGGCCCCAGGGCGGCCGCCGCGCCTTCATGAATACAAAAGACCAGCAGATTTTCCCGCATCCCTAGCGCTCATTTGTTGTGTGCAGAAAAACACGCCGATTTGGTCTAAGATCATTCTGTTTCCCTCCCCTGTAAGCTGAGCCGAAAACCGCCGTCGATCAACGACTCTGCGGAGGTCCCGGAGCCATGCGGAAAGAGATTCTGAAACGCGTCCGCGAGCTGGAAGAACGCATCCACATCGTGGGCGGCGTGCTCGCGTCCTGCTTCGTGCTCACATTCTTTGTCTGGCGCTGGCATGCGCAGGGAGCCGAGGAGAACCCGTTCATCGAGGCGCTCCATTGGACTCTGCTCGCGATCGACGTCCTCATCCTGATTGTCTTTGTCGGAATTCTCCTGTTTCGCCGGTTCGGCCTGGCAAAGCCCACACGCGCACTTTCGCGCGTCATCTCGACCGAAGAGCTGAGCCGGAAGGTGCGCGAGTGGCTGATCAGTGAGGTAGGCGATCCCTCTCCGCGGTCCGTTCGTTTTTGCTCGGAAGACGAGATGGAAGCACTTGTCGAGTTGAATCATGAGGCATTTAAAAACAGCGTCTTCGAGGTGGAAAAAGAAAAACTGGTCCACAGAAATTCCGCATGGATCCATCGCAACCCGCGGGTCTTTCTGCTGATCCTCGATCCTCTGAACAAAGAGCGCTACATCGGCTACTCCGCGATGGTGCCGCTTACGCAGGAGGGCCTGGAGTGTTATATCGAGGGCGGCATTCGCGACGCGGATGTCCCTGCATCCTTCATTGCTCCCAACAAGGCATCCACCGCGGGCGTTCTGATCTTTGCCATCTATCTCAAACGTGAGTTCTCTTTCCAGAAGTCGGAAGCCTCGCGCGGTTACTCTCTCTATTTTCTTGCCAGCGTGCGGTATCACCTTGCCGTGCTCTTTCCCAAGGCAAAGAACAAGAAAGACGTGAAGCCGTACCCGCCCATCTACGTGCAAACCGAATATCCAGCGATGGAGCGGCGGCTCAGACGCTACGGATTTACCGAAACCAAGAAGCGTTCGGCCGATGGCTTTGAATTGTTTGTGCTGGAGCATCCGTTCCGGCACGGGACGGAGAAGGCCGAAATCTTCACGCAGCAGCAAACTCCTGCCCCTGCGGCCGCCGAGTAGCGCGACGCACTCTGCCTAGTTGGCTTCGTCCAGCACCGGCGCAAACCGCGCGCCTGCGAACAGAATCGTGCACGAGATCACGAGAAAGATCAGCGTTGCGCCGAGCCCCATGCTCAGGTTGGTGCGGTCAGAGATCGCGCCGATGATCTGCGGCGAAAAGGTGTCGCCGAAAAAGTGAATACAGAAGAGATTCAGCGAAATCGCCGTGGCTCGGACTGGTCCATTCACGGAGTTCACGATCGCCGCGTTCAGCGGCCCGGTGTTCATGAAGAGAAAGAACTCCGCGAGGAAGAGCGCAGGCACGGTCGTGGTCTTCGGCCCAAAACAGAGCAGCACGCCGAAAGGCAGCGTGAGCGCGATGCTCCAGAATGAGACCAGGTATAGCGCGCGATGATTCGTCCGTAACCAGCGCTGCGCAATCCATCCCCCAATCACTGTTCCTGCAATTCCGTCCACTACCGTGATGGCGCTCACGGTGAGGCTGGCGTTTGCCACCGAAAGATCATTGTGTCGATGCAGAAAGGTCGGCACCCAGGCCGAGATGCCACCCATCGCGAAGGTGAGCGTCGCCAGACCAAAGGTCGCCGTAAGAAACGCCGGATTCCGGAAGATGCCGGAAAATGTGGTCCGGTCGAGCGTGGGCTTGATGTGGTCTGTCGACCCGCGCTCCGGCTCCCGGCCGAGGATCGCGTAAAGAGCCGCAATCAGCAGGCCGGGAATCGCACAGGTAAAGAACGGCGCGCGCCAGCCCCACATCGATCCCATCGTGCCGCCAGCAAGATAGCCGAGCGCGGCCCCTACAGGAATGGCCACATAAAACGCGGAAAGAATCCGATTGCGGTCGCGCTCGGGATAAAAGTCCGCAATCACTGCTGGTGCGAAGATGGCGAAGGTCGCCTCGCCCATGCCTACCAGCGCGTGGCGAATGTAGAGCGTCCAGTAGTCGTGAACCCACGCGGTGGCCAGCGTGGCCAGGCTCCATAGCACGGCTCCGCCTACAATGAGCGGCTTGCGACGGAAACGGTCGCCCAGCCATCCGGTAAGCGGCGCGATCAACATGTAGGTGACGAACAGCGCGGTGGTCAGCGCTCCCATCTGCTGGTCAGTTGCGTGAAATTCGCGTTGGATCAGCGGCTGCGCGCCGGGCAGAATGTAGCGATCAATAAAATTCAGCAGGTTGAGCGCCAGCAGCAGGACAAATGTTGTCACCGCCGGACGGACAAGTGCGCGCGAAGGTTGGGTTGCAGTCGACACGGTTCGCAACCAGGAATATCACAGCAACTGTGCCATCCCCAAGTTCGATGGGTACGGTCAGAGCCCGAGTTCACGCGCCGCCAATGCGGTTCCTTCCACACGGGCGCGAATTTTGCTGAACGCCGTGTCGCGCGCCGTCGATGTGTCGTCAGCAAATGGCGAAAAGCCGCAGTCGTCCGTAGTCCCGAGTTGATCGACCGGCAAGATGGATGCAGCCTCCACCACGCGCTCGCGCACCTGCTGTGCAGTCTCAATCGCGGGATCGATCGGATCAATCACACCGACAAAAGCAAATTGATTCGGCTTGAGCACGCCTTTCACAATACCCAGCGCGCGCTTGCGATCTTTCTCGCTGGCCATCTGCAGATAGAACCGGCCAAAATTCAACTGGAAGAGCTCGGGCAGCAGACCCGCATAGTCCACGTCGGCGCTGTGCGTCGAATCGTGGTCGCCGCCTGGACAGACATGCACACCAATCTTCTGACGCTCGGTATCGCTGAAGCCATCGAGCACCCGGTTGTTGATTGCGATAAAACTGCGCAGCAGTCCGCCTGACGAATCGAGTTTGAGTGAAAGCCGGCCCTCGGTGAAATCGATCTGCACCACGGCCGCACCCGCATCAAGCGCTCCACGGATATCGGCCTGCGCCTCGGCAACCAAATCATCCAGAAACGCCTCACGCGGATAACCCGGAATTCCATCCGCGGGATAGAGCAGACTCAAAGCCGACGCTGAGATCACGGCCTGCTTTACGGGCTTCTTTGTGTAGCTGCGAGCGACCCGCGTAAAGCTGCCCGCATGCACGCCATAGCGAAACGGTCCAGCGGTCAGCCGCGGCAGCTGGCGCGTGTGTCCATCGGCAAAGGGAATGACAACTCCATCCGGCGCGAGACTGTCAATCCCCGAAAGCGGATACGTGGCGAAGCTGGACTTGGTCTGCTCGCCGTCCGTGATCAGCGGCGATCCGGTCTCTTCGAAGCGCGCAATCGTATCCTTCAGCGCAGCTGCGTACTCGGCGTCGAGCACGTCACGGCTAACGTTGCCGGATTGGAATGCCTGAACTGTCTGCACCAGCGAAGGCGGCCGCGGAATGCTGCCGATCGGTTCGGTCTTCATGGCCGCCAGTCTATCCCGACGAACCGTGTGGATTCCTCCATCCAACGATGGAGACGAAGCGAGAGTTGACCCGTTTTTCGCCTCGCCTACTCCTTCGGCCGCGGCCAGCGCGCCACAACCGTAGTCCCAATTCCGCCGCGTGGCCGGAACACGCCTTTGATTTCAGCCCACACCGGATCGGTGGCCTTCACCACATCTTCGAGAACCTGGTTGACGATGTTTTCCTGAAAGATACCGAGATTTCGGTAGCTGAAGAGGTACTCCTTCAGCGACTTCAGTTCGAGACACCGCTCACGCGGCATGTAGCGGATTGTCAATACGCCGAAGTCGGGCAGGCCGGTCTTGGGACAAACCGAGGTCAGTTCCGGATCGTCGATGAGAATCTCGTAGCCGGGAAACTGGTTCTGCCAGGTCTCGATCGCCGGAAAGGGAAAATCGAGGCCGGCTTTGGCGTGCTCGTCGGTATAGCGGGGTGTTTGTGTTGCCATAGTTCTATTTTACGAGCCTGCGACGCTGTCCGAACTGCGCAAATACCCCGAAAGTCAGCCGGATATCCACCTCGGAAGGGCGATTTTCCTGCTTCTAAAGGGCATGTTTATGAGTCTTATATACTGGCTCTGGTTATACGAATGGCAGAGGAAAGAAAGCAGTCGGGCAGGCGTTGGCTTTGGTTCGGAGCGGCAGTCGTAGTGATCGCGGTATTTTTCGTGGCGCGATCTCTATTACGCGAGCGGCTGCCAGTGCACATTGCGCAGGTAGAGCACGAAGTGCTCCAGAGCACGGTGAGCACCAACGGCAAAGTCGAGCCTGAGGCAAATTATCAGTTCTATAGCCCTCTTGCCACTACCGTGAAGGCCGTCTACGTGCAAAACGGAGACAAGGTTCCCACCGGCAAGCTGATGATCGTGCTGGACGATGTGCAGGCGCGGGCGCAGGTGGCAAGCGCAGAAAATGCAGTGAAGACGGCGCAGACAGCGCTCGATGCCGCCATGCACAACGGCACGCAGCAGGAACAGCAGGCCACTGCGGCCGAAATAGCCCGCGAGCAACTGGCGCGCGATCAGGCGCAACATGATCTTGATGCGTTGACAAAGCTGAGCGCCACGGGTGCGGCCTCTCCCAGCGAAGTATCTGCAGCGCGCCAGCAGCTGGCGACGGCCGAGGCTAATCTGAGCGCCTCGCAGCAGAGCGCACACAATCGATATTCACCCGGAGAGGTTGCCCGCGCGCAAGCTGGCCTTGCCGAAGCCCAGGCGAGCCTGGCGGCTGCGCAGCACGTAGAAGCCCAGACCGTAATCCATGCACCGATCAGCGGAACGGTCTACAGCATGGACGCAGCCCCGACCCAATTTGCCGAAGCCGGCAAACTCCTGCTGCAGATGGCCGATCTGAATCGCGAGCGCGTACGCGCCTATTTTGACGAACCCGATCTCGGCCGGCTCGCCCTGGGGCAGAAGATCACGATCAAGTGGGACGCCAAGCCCGGCAAGGAATGGCATGGACACATCGTTCGGCTGCCGGTGACCGTCGTTACATATGCAACGCGTTCGGTGGGAGAGGTTGTAGTTCACATTGACGATGCAGACTCCGACCTGCTGCCGGATACAAATGTGAATGTGACGGTGACCACATCTAGCGAGCCAAATGCGTTGAGCATTCCCCGCGAGGCACTGCATTTTGAAAACGGCAAGCCTTACGTCTATAAAGTATCGGGCAGTGAACTGGTGCGGACGCCTGTAACGCCGGGCGCCTTCAACCTGACACGCGAGGCCATTGTCTCTGGCCTTCAGGAAGGCGACTGGGTGGCTACCGGCTCCATCAACGGACAGCCTTTGCAAGAGGGTGTTCCCATCAAGGTAGTGCGGTAATGCGAATCGCGCTCCATACTCTGCGCCTGCCGGCTGCGCTGTTTGCCGCTGCGCTGTCGGTGGCGGGGTTTGCGCAGGGCGAAAAGGCCACTCTGTCGCAGATCAATTTGGCTTTGCAGGCTGGAGAAGCAGATCGTGCACTGGAACTCACCGCTTCGCTGCCGCAGGATGGCGCGAACAATGCGGAAGCGCGCAATCTGGAATGCCGAGTCCGTTTCACCTTGCAGCAATGGGATGCAGCCGCAAACGCATGCGGACAGGCAGTGCAGTTAGACGGCGCGAACTCCGATTACCACATGTGGCTGGGACGCGCGCTCGGTGAGAAAGCGGATCGAGCCTCGTTTTGGACTGCCTTTTCCCTCGGCAAACAGGTGCGTGTGGAGTTCGAACAGGCCGTGAGGCTGAATCCACGCAATTCCGCGGCGCTTTCCGACCTGGGCTCTTTTTATTACGCTGCGCCAGGGATGATCGGCGGCGGCATCGATAAGGCTGAATCCATCGCGGCCCAGCTGGACAAAATCGAACCCTCGCGTGCCCACCAGCTACGTGGTGGAATTGACGAGCAACGCGGCGACTACGGCGGAGCCGAAAGAGAACTCAAGGAAGCTATCGCCACAAGTGCGCATCCTGCATTCCAATGGACTGTTCTGGGCTCTTTTTACCGCCGCCGTCACGAGTGGTCGCAGATGGAATGGGCCATTCACAGCTGCGTAGAAGCCGCTGCGCACGATAAGACCGCCGGGGTTGCACTCTATGACGGAGCCGGCGTCCTCATCAAGGCTAAGCGCGATCCGGAGCTTGCGGCTCAGATGCTCGCGGCGTATCTCGTCAGCAGCTCGAGGACCGAAGAGGCGCCCACCTTCGTGGCGCACCTCCGGCTGGCGCGTTTGAAGCAGCAACTCGGCGACGCCGCAGGCGCCAAGCGGGAGCAGGAAGCCGCGTATGCGTTGGCGCATGAGTACTCTCCGGCACAGGAACGGAAAGATTGACGCGCACGATGCAGGTAAAGACGGGAGACAATCCGAAGAGAAGACTGGCGCGCTTTTTCGTTTGCGCGGCGCTAACGGTGGCGCCGGTTGCGGCTTCAGCCCAGGTGTCGCTGCGTACAGTGATCGAGCTCGCCCAGCAGAACAGCAGCACGGTCAAGCTGGCCGATGCCGACGTCGCCAAGGCACGTGCAGCGGTGGCCGAGAGCCAGGATGCGTTCATTCCGTCCCTCTCTTTTGGATCAGGACTTCCTGCATTTCCTGAGGTGGGCTTTACAGGCTCTCTGCCGACGATATGGGATGCGACCATACAATCGATGGTTTTCAGCATGCCTCAGATCCGTTACGTCCAGGCCGCGCGGGCCGGCTTGAGAGCAGCCCAGCTCAGCGAAAAAAATGCACGCGATCAAGTGGCGCTCGACGCTTCTCTTGCCTACGTCGAGCTCGATACGGTAACCAGCGAGCTCGATGCCGCTCACCAGCAGGAAACGTACGCAAACCGGCTGGTTGAGATTGAACAGCAGCGAGCCGACGCCGGCGTTGACCCGCTCAGCGAACTGCTGCAGGACAAGTTGACCGCCGCCGAGCTCAAGCTCAAGCGCCTGCACCTGGAGACCCGCGCCGCCACGCTGGCCAAGCAGCTTGCCACGCTGACGGGACTGCCCGTAGGCTCTATCACTCCTGACCATGCCAGCATCCCGGAGATTCCGGCTGTGACGGCCGACGATTCGCCACGACAGGCACCCGGCGTCGATTCCGCAATAATGGTGGCGCGCTCGAAAGAACGAGTAGCCAAGGCGGACCAGGAGCGGGTGTGGTTTCCGCAGATTGCCTTCGGCGTCATCTACAACCGCAACACGACCCTGCTGAACAATACCAATCTCTACTACAACCACTTTTTGCCGGCCAACAATCTCAGCTCCGGATTCAATATTCAGCTGCCCTTGCTGGACGCCGGTGTGCGTGCGAAGGCTCGCGAGTCCGCGGCCGACGCTCTGCGCGCCCGCCTGGAGGCCGAGCAGGCCCAGCGGCAGAACGATATTCAAATCGCTCAGCTAACCGGCAGCCTGCGTGAACTGAACGCTGAAGCCGATGTCGCCAGCCTGAAGCAGCAGATCTCGGCCGAGCAGTTGAAGACAGTTTTGACTGAGATCGAACTGGGCAATGGGGCGAGCAGCGGGCCAGGCGCTCCGCCGCAGGCCAATCCCACGTCAGAGCAAAAGGCCCACATCGACGAGCGGCAAAAGTATGTGGAAGCTCTCGACGCGACGCTGGACCTGAGCAAGACCCGGCTCAATCTGGTCTACGCGCTCGGCCACATGCAGGACTGGCTGAACGAGTTGCACACGCGCTGATGCGATGTGAAAAAACGGCCACTTTCAGCCAGTTCTTCGGATCAAATCCTTTGAGGGCCGCAACCTGTAACTCGCAGTAGGGGTTGTATCTAAAGGAATAACGCCCGGAAACTCCCGAACTGGTAGAATAGTGAGGATGGCTATGCCTCTGAAAACACTCCTTCTGAACCCGCCCTCATTTGAGAACTTCGACGGCGGTGCAAGCTCCCGTTGGCCCGCTACACGTGAGATCGAGTCGTACTGGTATCCCGTGTGGCTCACCTACCCGGCTGGATTGCTGGAGGGCTCGCGTCTTCTCGACGCGCCCCCGCATCACGTCTCCGCCCAGGAAACGATCAACATCTGCAAAGATTACGAGTTCCTGGTGCTGTTTACGTCGACAGTGGGCTGGGAAGGCGACCAGCGGTTGGCAGAGGCCATCAAGGCGGCAAATCCATCGATCCGGATTGCGTTCGTCGGTCCGCCGGTGACAACCGATCCTGACCGCGCGCTGAACGAGTGCTCCGTGCTCGACTTTATCTGCAGGCGCGAGTTTGATTATTCGATCGTCGAGTACGCCAATGGCAAACCGCTGAACGAGATTCTCGGCATCAGCTACAAAAAGAATGGCAAGGTGATCCACAATCCCGATCGCCCGCAGGTGGAAGATCTGGATGCGATGCCGTGGGCCACAAAGATCTACAAGCGCGATATGGACGTGACCAAGTACAACGTCCCGTTCCTGCTGCATCCTTACATCGCGCTTTACTCTACGCGTGGCTGCCCGGCGCAGTGTACCTTCTGCCTGTGGCCGCAGACGCTGAGCGGACACGCTTGGCGCAAGCGCTCATCGGATGACGTCGCGGCCGAACTCAAGTGGGCCAAGGAAAACTTTCCTGAGGTGAAGGAGTACTTCTTCGATGACGACACCTTCAACATTCAGAAGGCGCGGACGATTGAGCTTTGCGAAAAGCTGAAGCCGCTGGGCCTCACGTGGAGCTGCACCTCGCGCGTAACCACGGATCGCGAGACGCTGAAGGCGATGAAAGATGCCGGATGCCGACTGCTCATCGTAGGCTTTGAGTCGGGCGATCCGCAGATTTTGAAGAACATCAAGAAAGGCGCGACAGTAGAACGCGCGCGTGCCTTTGCCAAGGACTGCCACGACCTGGGCCTCGTGATTCACGGCGACTTTATTCTCGGCCTGCCCGGCGAAACGAGGGAGTCGATCCGCAACACGATCAACTTCGCCAAGTCGCTCGATGTGGAGACGATTCAGGTCTCGATCGCGCATGCCTACCCCGGCACCGAATTCTACGAGTTCGCCAAGGCCAACGGTTTCATCACCAACGAAAAGATGGAAGACGGCGGCGGCCACCAGATGGCACACATCGAGTATCCCGGCCTGCCCGTCGACTATGTCATGGAGATGGTGCACCGCTTCTACGACGAGTACTACTTCCGTCCTAAGGCTGCCGCCCGCGTGATCTGGAAGGCGATTGTGAATCGCGATGTGCCCCGGCTCTACACGGAAGCCAAGGCATTCCTCAAACTGCGCTCGCAACGCAACAAGATGGTCAAAGAGAAGCGCAACCAGCAGCCCAAGCCGCAAGCTACCGTGGGCGCAGGCGCCTAGCTGAATCGGTGTAGATCCTGTAACTTCGGCAATCACTTTCCGTGCTCCACGCTCTGTTCTTTCAGGCAGAGCGTGGGAAAGCACGAATCCTTCTCCGTACTCACACATCTGCAACTCAGCAATGTCCCGCCATTCACTTTCGCCGCATCAGTATTTGATTCTGGGACTGGTGGCCCTTTGCGCGCCGCTCGGCGATACGTGCCTCTCGCGTGGCATGACGGAAATGCGAGCCATTACGCTGGCTCATCCCGGTTCGCTGATCGCGGCTGTGTTCACGCCCTGGATTGCCGCAGGCATTGTACTGCTCATTGGCTTCTTCGCCAGCTATCTCACAGCGCTCTCTTGGGCAGACCTGACCTTCGTGCTGCCGGCGACGGCTTTTGGCAACGTAATCGTAGCGCTGCTGGCTCGCTTTTGGCTGTACGAGCCCATCTCCCTGGAACGATGGGCAGGAATTGCTCTAATCACGCTCGGCGTGAGCTTTGTCGCTCAGGGCCCATCACTCACCGAGCGTCCGGCAGCGGAGACCACGCCTGAAAAGGTGGGCACGCGATGACAGTCCAGCTCTCCGACTCGCCTCCCGGGTTTTGGTTTGCAAGCGCCATGATCGCGGCGGTCGTGCTCACGTCCACCACCGGCGAAGTGTTGACGGCCGCAGCGATGAAGTCCATCGGCGATCTCGACGAAATTCGTGCGAGATCCGGCATGAAGGGCGCGATCCGTGCAGTCGTTACCTGTCCGCTCTTCTTTGCCGGTGTAGGATTTTTGGCGCTCGCCTTCTTCGCGCTGCTGTTTGCGCTGAATCATCTCAACCTGAGCCTGGTTGCGCCGGCCTCAGCCTCGTTGACGTTGGTGACGAATGCCATCGCCGGGAAGATCTTTCTGAAAGAAAATGTCGACCGGCGGCGCTGGGCCGCGGCTTTGCTGGTGTGTGTGGGCGTCTACTTACTCGCGCATTGAAGGCTTTTCTATTCGCTGCTTTACGAACCGCATCAGTCCCTTCAGCTTCAAATCCGGCACAAGAAACTTCTGACGCTTGCCTGCCCCTGTGCACACCGCCTCCGCCGCCAGATGTCCGCTGCGCGCGGCACTCTCCATTGTGGAAGGCCAGCCGGTCTGCACCCAGTCGCCAGCGAGAAAGCAGTTTGGCCACGGAGCAGTGGAATCCGGCCGGAATGCATCAATGCCCGGAGGCACACCGAAGGTCGCACGCACTTCCTTGATGAGCGCCGCTTTTTCAACCTTGGCCGAAGCAACGTGGGGAAAGAATTCAGCCAGTTCGGCAAGTGCCTGCGCAATCGCGTCTTCGCGCGGAAGCGCCGCAAATCGGCGCGATGCACTCTGCACCAGTTCGAGATAACTGCCTTTCAGCTTGCGCCAGGGCTGCAGTCGTGATTTGTTGTACATCCAGTGAATTTCGCGGTCGAGCAATACGGCGTGCGGCAGATCGGTGATTTCGCGGTCGAACCAGAGATGTACGCTGCAGATGGGCCAGTGCTCATGCCGCTCAATCTGTGCGAGCAGGGATGCCGCACCCTCCGCCGGCGGCATGTTGGGGATGAGCTTGGCCGTGGCCTCAAAGGGCAACGCCAGCACGAGAAAATCGGAGACGATCTCTCCGGTACGCGTCGCAATCGTCCACTTCGAGGTAGCCTCGCCCCACTCTGCCGCTTCGACATTCGTATTGAGGAGCACTTCAGAGCCACATTCGGTGAGGAATCTTTGCGCGCCGGCATAGAGCTCACTCAACGGGACGGAGCTCATGCCCATCGCGCCGGCCTCTGCCGAGTTCATGAACAGCTCGCGAATCACTTTCGCAGCATACGGCACCGCAATTGTGTCGAGGTCCGCGTTGAGCGCGCTGGCGATGACCAGTCGCCAGAAGCGTTCGATGGCGCCGTGCGTTTGGCCATTGCGTTTGAGCCACTCGCTTAACGATTCCTGAGAGCAGGCTGCAACGGGGCGCAGGAGAACACGAAAGGCGCGGGCGAGAGCAAGTTTATCGGCAAGTGTAAAGGCATGCGCCGAAAGCAGCTTCGGCAGTCCATGCAGCGGAGCTGGCAACCAGCCCGGGCCGAGTGGTGAACGCCTGCCTCCCGGCTCGATCATCGTCATCCCGCGGGTCCAATGAATCTGATCCGCCACGCCGATCCGCTTGTAGAAGCCGATGAGATTCGTGCAGCAGCCGAAGAGCACGTGCTGGCAGTTGTCGATGACCTCGTTCACGCCTGGATGCAGATACGAGCTCGCGCGTCCGCCCAGGTAGCCACGACGCTCGACGAGTTGCACGCGGAAGCCGGCCTCAGCCAGCGCGCAGGCCGCACTCATGCCGGCCACACCGCCGCCAATGACGGTCACCCTCTTCGGCGAATTCGCTTGCATATCGCTCAACAGGTCATCCTTACGAGAATTCTCATCTCAGCGAGAGGCGTGCCAGTCCAGTGCGCGCCAGGCCGATCAGCAGGATGCCAAGCTTCTGCCACGTCGGCACACTGGCGCGATGCGTAAACACATCGTAATCCGCGCGCTCGATGCGCTTGAGCAGCGCGTGATAGATCGAGACCAATACCCAAAGTGCTGGACGGCTCTCGCGATCGGTCAGCGGCAGCAGCTCTTGCGCAGCGCGGTAGTATTGCTCAGCGCGCCGCGCGATGGACTCGAGCAGCGCGCGCTCGTTGGCTGCAGGAGGCGCGGAATGCGTGCGGTGCAGCAACGAATCGAGAGACACGCCATAAAGAGCAAGCTCATCCAGCGGCAGATAGATGCGGTTGCGAGCTGCATCCTCGGCCACGTCGCGCAAGATATTCGTAAGCTGGAAGGCGACGCCGGTCTCTTCGGCGAGCTTTTCTGCGCGCGGGTCCGAGTAGCCAAAGATGCGGATGCAAACGAGGCCCACGACCGATGCGACAAGATAACAATAACGATAGAGATCCGCGAACGTCGCGTAGGTATCGGGCGCGCCGCCTGCCTCCTGCTTCAGATCCATGGTGACGCCGGCCACCAGATCGTCCAGCAGATTGAGCGGAATGTGAAAGCGCTCTACGGCATCGCGCACCGCCAGAAACACAGGGTTCGAGGAATCGCCGCCGTGGCAGACGCCGCGCCAGTCCACAAGCCAAGCATCGAGGCGCTGCCTGCGCTCTTCGCGCGAGAGCGTTTCATCGTCGGACAGGTCGTCCGCCTGCCGCATAAAGGCATAGATGGCGCAGATGGCGTTGCGGCGCGGCGGCGTGAGTGCGACAAACGAGTAGTAGAAGTTCTTCGCTTCTCGTTTGGCAATGGCCCGGCAGACGGCGTAGCTCTCTGCCAATGAATCGTCGTGCGTCAAGCCGCCTTCCCTGTAGTGCGTGCGCCGAGCCGCCCACCCAATCGGAGAAACGGCAGCGCCTTGCCGCCAAGGGCGCGCAGCGCCAGCGCCAGCTTTGAGCGTTTCGAGATCGATGGCCGCGCACTCAGCACATCAAAATCCTGCCGCTCAATGGCGCGCAGAATTTCGAGTCCACCGCGGCTGAAGAGATCGAGATCGACGGCGAGATCGCGCTGAACCCGTCCGATCAGCGGCAGGCCGTCTTCGAACAGATCACGCGCAAACTCGACCTCATGCCGCAGCAACGCGCGGAACTCCGGCGTGGCGATGCCCTTTGCGATCGTCTCATCGCTCACGCCGAACCGGCGCATGTCAGCCTGAGGCAGATAGACACGATCCTTGTCCCAATCCACACGCACATCCTGCCAGAAATTGGCGAGCTGCAGCGCTGTGCATGTCGCATCGGAGAGCCGGAAGTTTTCGTCGTTCACCTCACCGCAGGCGTAGAGCACCAGCCGGCCTACAGGGTTTGCCGAATAGCGGCAGTAACCCAGCACGTCCTGCATCGTTTCGTAGCGCGTAACGGTCTGGTCCTGACGAAAGGCGGTGAGCAGATCGGCGAAAGGCTCCTTAGGAATCGAACAGGCACGAGTGGTTTCGTAGAGCGCGACAAAGACCGGATGACGAGCGCGGCCTTCGTAACAGGCGTCCAGTTCGTTCCCCCACAAGCCCAGAAGAGCGAGAGCCGCGGAGCGGTCACCGACCTCATCCCCCAGATCATCAGAGACGCGGCAATACGCATAGATCGCGTGAAAGTGCGGCCGCAAGGCCTTCGGCAGGAATCGCGTTACGACGTGGAAGTTTTCGTAGTGCGACTCGGCCAGCCGGCGGCAATACGCACGCGCTTCTTCGAGCGTAGGCGCAGTCTCAGGAATGCGATACTCAGGCGGAAGCGCAGCCCAGCCGCGGGCGAGCAGCTCATTCTGCCCGAGCATCTTGGATGTTGGATCCGTCGCCGCGCTCATCGTTGACCTCAGGGAACAATCGCCGTCTTGATCTCCGTCGAGCGGTTCATCAGCTTTTCGAAGACGCGGTTCAGTTCGTACAGATGTGCGCGGCCGGTGATGAAGGCTCCTGCCTGAAAACGCCCACCCGCGATAATTTCGAGCGCCTTGCGGCAGATGGCCGGCGTGTGATGGAATGTTGCGCGCAGCGTGATGTCGCTATAGTGGAGGCGGTTGGTATCGAGCATGACGTGCGTATTCGCGGCGCATCCGCCGAAGAAGTTGACTGTGCCTCCCTTGCGGACGAGCTCAACCGCCTCTTGCCATGCATCGGGAACACCCACAGCTTCAATGGCGATATCGACGCCGCGATCATTCGGCGTAAGCGCGCGCGTCTCGCGGACCGCCTTTTTAATACTCGAGGTTTGCACCACGTGCGCGGCGCCCAGCTGGCGCGCAGCCTCTACCTGGCCGTCGTGCTTCACGAGGGCAATCACTTCGTATCCCGCAAGCGCTGCAACGTGCAGGATCATGAGGCCGAGCGGGCCGCCGCCGATCACTGCCACAATATCGCCTTTGCGTGGATGCGAATCTTCAAAGCCATGCACGGCGCAGGCCAGCGGCTCGGTGAGCGCAGCATGCTCCAATGGAACGTGCTTGGGAACCCGCAGGGTGTTCTTGGCCACGATACGCGACGGGATGCGGATGAACTCGGCATAAGCTCCGTTGTTGAAAAGCAGATCGTCACAGAGATTTTCCTGCCCCCGCTCGCAGAAATAGCAATGCCCGCAAGGCGCAGAGTTGAGCGCGACCACACGGTCGCCCGGAGCGAACTCCTTGACACCCTCGCCCGCCTCCACCACGGTTCCGGCCAACTCATGGCCAAAGAGCGCAGGCGGAACAATCATGCGCGCGTGATAGCCGCGGCGAAAAACCTTCAAGTCGGTTCCACAGGTGAGAGCAGCGCCCACGCGAACGATCAACTCCCCGATCTCGGCCCTGGGTACAGGAACGCTCTCGATGCGGACGTCTTCACGGCCGTGTAGGATGGCGGCCTGCATAGTGGCGCGGCCGTGTTCGATCGCTGTTTCAACCGTAGCCCGGCCGTGATGAATCGCCGTCTCGACTGTTGCGCGGCCGTGTACGATGGCGGTCTCAACGGTAGCACGCCCATGGACAATCGCGGTCTCGACCGTCGCGCGACCGTGTTCGATCGCTGTTTCAACCGTGGCACGGCCGTGCTCGATCGCGGTCTCGACCGTGCGACGGCCGCGCTTGATCACGTTTTTGACTGTGCCTGCCATCAGAGAAGTTCCTACTCTGCTCCTGCACCGGGTACCGGCTCCAACATGATCTTCATGGAGGTGGCCTGCGGGTTCGATGCGATCTCGATAGCTTCCACGGCTTGTTCGAGCGCAAACCGGTGAGAGATCAACTGCGTCAGATCGAATCCGTTCCGGTAGCCCGAAAAAACCAGATCCGTCACTTCATCGAGGATGGGGAATGAAGACGAGTATGAGCCGAGCAGGGTCTTTTCGTCCACACAAACAGCAGCAGGATCAATCGTCGTTTCGCCGTGCTGCGTCTGTGCGAAGAGCATGACTTTGCCGCCGGGGCGCGCCGCATCCATTGCCGTGCGGATCAGAGCATTGCCGCCAACGGCCAGTATCACAGCGTCCGCGCCGCGGCCCTCAGTTTCGGTCAGCACGCGTTCGACGACGTTTTCTGTTGCAGCATGGATCGGATTGGTAAGACCGAAGCGCGCGGCAATCGCGTGGCGCTCCGGGAAGAGGTCGGAAGTGAGCACGCGCGCCCCGGCGCGGCGCGCGAGCGCGGCATGCATCAGACCAATCGGCCCCTGGCCGATCACCAGCACCGTGTCATCCGGCGCGAGGTTCAGCAGCTTTACGCCTTTCAGCACGGTATTCAGCGGCTCAACGAATGCAGCCTGCTCGAAGGGCACACCATCCGGAATGTGCACCACACCGCGATTCGCCACAACGAAATCCATCACACGGATGTACTCGGCAAAGCCGCCGCCTGAAGGCTCAAAGCCCGCAGTCGCTCCGGTTTTCTTGTAGAGCGGACATTGCGCCGGCGTCTGCTTACGGCAGTAGTAGCACTCGCTGCAGGGCACGTGGTGAAAGCTCATCACGCGGTCGCCCACTTTGAAGCCGCTTACGCCCGCGCCTATTTCGACCACAGTCCCGGCCATCTCATGGCCAAAGATGCGCGGCGCAGAGTGCGAGCCCACGTGAATCTTCTTGAGATCCGTGCCGCAGATGCCGCATGTGGCAATCTTGATCAGCAACTCGCCGGGCCCGATACGCGGCACAGGAACAGTCTCAACGCGCATATCATTAATGCCGCGATACACCGCTGCCCGCATCGTCGAGGGAATCCGCGAGTCAACAAAGGTTTCAGCGCCTGTGGTCTGGGTAGCCATTCCGTTTCCTGATGGTTTCCTGGGGATCAAGCAATTCAAGGATTGCTTCGGCCATGCTCTGCGCGGCCTTCTTACTATTTTCGCCCATTTGTTTGAGCGCAGGCCAGTATCCGGGGTGAAAGAGGGCAAAAACAGTAAAACGGAGGGTCTGGAACTGCCCTTCGCGGGTAAGGAAGCGGTTAAAGTCCGGTAACTGATCACCAAAACCGTCACTGACGCCCTTGATGCAGTGGAAGGCGACTCCTCGCATGGCAGCCAGGCGGGCGATAGCTGCTGCCTCCATGTCGACCAGGCCGGCACGATAGGCCGTGGCGAGCCGCTGTTTCTCGTTGGCATCGGCCACCTTGGGGCTGGTGGCGAGCCAGAGGTCTGGGTGCCCGGCCCTTGCGTCTTCTTTTGGACGCAAGGGTAGGAATGGGGAAGCCTTGAAACGCTCACCTGTGAGCGTGTCAATCACACCCGAGACGTGGTACGCGTGCCCGCACAGATATGCCTCGCTCAACGCTCCGGCCCAGCCAACGGAGAGGACCGATGCGACGGGACCATCCTTCTCAACCTCCGCCAGTGCACGCGTCGCCGCATTCTGGCCGGCGCCGGCGCTGGCGGCGATCCACTCGCCGGCGTCGAAACGCCAGCGCCAGAGATCGACATTTGATCCGGAAAGGCGGTTGCGCTTTTCATGGCGCCAGCCGTGCACCAACGGCTTGAGTTCGCCGGGCATCGCTGCGATGATGGCGGTGCGGATCATGCATTGGGCGCATATCCATGCGCGCGAAACCATTCGATTGCGGCGCGCATGGCGGGATAGATCGGAACAATCCGGAAGCCCAGTTCCTGCTGCGCGCGCGCACTGGAGACAAACATCTTCTTGCGGCCCATGCGCACCTCTTCGAGCGTGGCCCGGGGCTCTTTGCCGCGAATACGCCCGGTGATCCACTCCTCGAAGAACGCATAGGTTGCTGCAATGGCAAAGGGAATCTTCGCCGTCGGCGAAGGAATGCCGGTGATCGCCGACATCTTGTCGAGGATCTGCTTGAGCGTGAGGTTCTCGCCGCCGAGAATGTAGCGCCTCCCTGGCTGGCCCGTAGTCAATGCGGAGACGTGGGTGCGTGCGATCTCCCCAACGTCGACTAGATTGAGTCCGGTATCCACGTAGGCTGGAAACTTGCGGTTGAGGAAGTCGACGAAGATGCGGCCCGTGGGCGTGGGCTTGGCGTCGTTCGGCCCAATGGGCGTAGTCGGATTCAGAATGATCACCTGCTGGCCAGCCTGCGCCGCTTGAATCGCTTCCTGCTCTGCCAAGAATTTGGATCGCTTGTAATGGCCCACCATTTCGTCAAGCGACACAGCCGTGTCTTCATTCGTGATGATGCCATCCGTGCGGAAGTGCATCGTGGCCACGCTCGATGTGTAGACGACCCGCTTGACGCCGGCTTCGCGGGCCATGCGCAGCAACTCACGTGTGCCGTCCACGTTGGCGCGATACATCGCCTTCGGATCGGGAATCCAGAGCCGGTAGTCGGCAGCGACGTGCATCACCGCATCGCAGCCTGCGAACGCCGGCCGCAGCGAATCAGGATCAGACAGATCGCCGACATGCGTCTCGCCCGCAATGCCTTCAAGATTTTTCAGATTGCTGGTCTTGCGAACGAGGAGACGAAGGTTGGCCCCCTCAGAGGCGAGAGTCTTCGCTACATGATGTCCGACAAAGCCTGTTGCGCCTGTAAGGAAGACTTTCATGATGGGCAAGTCGGCCAGTCAGCAGGTTGGCAAGTCAGCCTGCCGACAGTACACGCTCGCAGACTTGCTGGCTTGCTAACTCGCTGCCTCGCTACTCCAGCTTCTCCGGATGCAGCCCAATATTTTTCTCGCCTGCGGCCTTGCGCTCGTTGTAAGCCTTTACCCAATCTTCCCAGTGCTTGCCCGCGGCGCGGTCTTTGCCGCTGAACTCAAGACGGGCGATCTCGGAGTAGCTCAGCTTGCGCTTGCCGTCGGCTTTCGGTGTGAAGTACTGCACCCAGGAATCGGCAAGCGTGGCGCCCGTGTGACGGTTGAAGATGTAGGCTTCAATCTTTTCACCGCTCTTGAGCGTGATGCTGACATCCCCGCGGTAATCGAAGGCCTTTTCGAGCGCAGCACGCAGCTCATCTTCATTCGCCAGTTCCGGAACCCAGCCCTCCAGTTCCTCATGCTCTGTGCCGGGCGCGAGTTCGAGATTTTCGATCTGGTCGAGGGTGTATTTGAGCACTTCGGCGCTCATGCGCGGGTCTCCTCAAGCTCACGATCGGGACGCGTGATCTGCACCAGCGACGAAGGCCCATGCGGCGCAGGTTCGTTCAACAGATCGAGCCCGTGCTGGTCGCGATACGTCGAGAAGGTGCCGCGAATCATGCCCCAGAATCCCTTGAGCGAGCCAAAGCCATCGATCACCGCGCTCGGCTCATAGCCGCAGCTCACCATGCAGTTGGCGCATTTGGGATTGCCGCTTGCAACACCGTACTCCTCCCATTTGGTGGTCTGCATCAGCTCCTGGAAGGTATCCGCATAGCCATCCTGCAGCAGGTAGCAGGGCCGCTGCCAGCCGAAGATGTTGAAGGCAGGCGAACCCCACGGTGTGCACTCGTACGTGCGGTCCCCCATCAGGAACTCGAGAAAGAGCGGCGACATATTGAACTTCCAGCTCTTCTTGCGGTTCGAGAGAATGGCGCGGAAGAGCCGGCGCACGCGGGCGCGGCCCAGGAACCGGTGCTGGTCAGGCGCCTTCTCGTAGCTGTAGCCGGGCGAGAGCACGATGCCCTCGACGCCCATCGCCATCACTTCATCAAAGAAGGAGCGGACGCTGTTGGGATCGGTGCCGTCGAAGAACGTGGCGTTCGTCGTCACGCGGAAGCCGCGCTTCACAGCCTCTTTGATGCCTTCCACAGCGAGATCCCATCCGCCTTCGCGGCATACGGAGAAGTCGTGGTGCTCGCGTTCACCATCCAGGTGCACGGAGAAGGTAAGGTATTTCGACGGAGTGAACTCGGGCAGACGGCGCTTCAGTTCCAGCGCGTTGGTGCACAGGTAGATGTACTTCTTGCGCGCGATGAGACCGTTGACGATTTCGACGATCTGCGGATGCAGCAGCGGCTCACCGCCGGGAATGGAGACCATCGGCGCACCGCACTCTTCGACGGCAGCAAAGCACTCTTCCGGCGTAAGCTGCTTTTTAAGAATGTGCGGTGGATACTGCACCTTGCCGCAGCCGGCGCAGGCCAAGTTGCAGCGGAAGAGCGGCTCCAGCATGAGCACCAGCGGATACCGCTTGGTGCCGCTGAAGCGCTTCTTCAAAACATACGTGGCAACCGTCCACATCTGCGAAATGGGAACTGCCATAGTTGTTGATTCCCTCAGGGGCTGAAGCCCCGTTTCTTTTTCGTGTCTGCTAACGGCACGACTCAAGTCGTACCCTGACACTTTCGTGCATTTCTGAAACATCCTGCTCGTGCCGCCAGAATGCTTCGGCTTATTCTGATCACCGCACGCTCTACGCCGCGCTTTCCATCGCCCGCTTGTAACTCGTCAAAGCCAGCAGCGGGAAGTAATCACGATAAAGCGTGTACGCCAGGTAAAAGACTCGGGGAAAACCAGTCCCAGTGTACAGCGCTTGTCGCGTCGTGCCGTCGCCCGTAGACTCATCCCAGCTTCCATCCGCCTGCTGATGGTTCAAGAGCCAGCGAATGCCCTTCGCCACTGAGTCGGAGCGGTCATCGCCCGCGGCCAGCAAGCCGAGCAGGGCCCACGCAGTTTGCGACGGAGTGCTGGGGCCCACACCGCGCGTGTTCGGATCGTCGTAACTGCCGCAGGTTTCGCCCCAACCGCCATCGGAGTTCTGAATCATGCGAATCCACTCGGCCGCCTGCTGAATCTGCGGCTCGTGGCGATCGACGCCGATTGCATCCAGTCCGCGCAGCACCAGAAACGTTCCGTAGATGTAGTTCACACCCCAGCGGCCGAACCAGCTTCCATCCGGTTCCTGCTCACTGAAGATGAACTTGATGGCCTTCTGCACGCGCTTGTCGTTGCGCGTGTAACCGTACGTGGCCAGCATTTCGAGGATGCGTCCCGTAATATCCACCGTCGGCGGATCAAGCATGGCATTGTGATCTGCAAACGGGATGTACTGGAAGATCATCTTCGTGTTGTCTTTGTCGAAGCTGCCCCAGCCACCGTTCTTGCATTGCATGGCGAAGATCCAGTCGATCGCGCGCTGCGCAACTTGATGCTGGTAGCGCTCGCGCGGATTATCGACGCGGCTCAAAGCCAGCAACACCTGGCCGGTGTCGTCTGTATCGGGATAGAACTCGTTGTTAAACTCGAAGTACCATCCGCCCGGATCGGTGTTGGGCACCTTCACGGCCCAGTCGCCTTTATGGCGGACTTCCTTCGAGAGAATCCAGTCGGCCGCCTTGACCATCCGCGGATCATTGCGCGGCACGCCAGCCTCACCCAGCGCAAAGATCGCCTGCGCCGTATCCCAGACGGGGCTCATGCACGGCTGCATACGGAAGGTTGGTTCCGGCACTTCGGCGGTGGATGGCTGCTCAATGCCCAACTTTTCGAATTCGTCGCGCGCGCGGATCACCTGCGGGTCATCCTCGGAGTAGCCAAGACAACGCAGCGCGATGATGGCGTTGAGCATGGCAGGATAGATAGCGCCCAGGCCATCGGTCATCTCCAACCGCTCAAGCATCCATTTCTCCGCGCGTTTCAAAGCCAGCTTGCGCAGCGGACGAATGTGCACCGCCTCGGCCCAGTGCATGATGCGATCCACGAGCAGGAAGAAGTTGCGCCAGGAGAAGAGGTCCTTGCGGTTCATGCGCAGCCGCAGATCGGCGTTCGCGCGTCCACCGACAAACAGCTCGTCAATTCCCTGCTCCGGCGGAATCTTCTTGAACGGCTTCTTGGCGTAGATGATCGCCAACGGGACGAGAATCGAGCGCGACCACGACGAGATCTCGTAGACGTTGAAGTAGAACCAGTTCGGAAACAGAACGATCTCGGGCGGTATGGCCGGGACGGCGTCGTAATCATACTGGCCCAGCGCACAGAGATACATCTTGGTGAACGTGTTGCACGCTACCACACCGCCATTGGCGAGAACCCACTCGCGGCAGATCACCAGCCGCGGGTCGTCCGCGCTGATACCCATCAGCTTTGCGGAGAAATAGCACTTCACCGAAAGCGAAACGTTGCCCGGTCCGCCGGGGTAGAGGCTCCAGCTGCCATCGGAATTCTGGTAGCGCATCATTTCCGTCACGGCGCGCTGCAGCCGTCCCGGATCACCCGATTCAAGAAGCGTGTGCAGGAAGATGTAGTCAGCCTCGAGCATCGAGTCAGCTTCGAGTTCGCCGCACCAGTAACCGTCAGGATGTTGCCGCGAGAGAAGATAATCGCGTGCCCGGCCGATGGACGCATCCACGTCGGCCAGATCTGCGTCGATACGGCCAAATCGAGGACGGCCGAACTCCGGCGCTGCGGAATTTGTCTTCGTTTGTTTTAAACTCATGCGGTCTGAAACGCCTCGATTTCCGTCCGGATCGTTGCTGTATTTCCCGATTCCGGCTGTCTGGCGCGCCCGGTTGCCGCGTGCCCGTTCCCTTACTTCTTGAGTAAACAGAGATTCCACTACCGGACTGGAACTGGCTCTGCGCCGCCCGCGCCACCAATCGCTTGCACGATCTCCGGAGGGAGGCCGAAGCGCACATTTTCCGGCATCACCTCTACTTCTTCGACGCTCGAAAAACCATTTTGGCTCAAATAATTAACCACGTCCTCGACCAGGACTTCAGGCGCTGAAGCTCCTGCCGTTACGGCTACTGTTGAAACACCTTCGAGCCATTTGGGATTGATCGCCTCGGAGTTATCGATGAGATAACCGATCGTACCGAGATTGCGCGACACCTCGACCAGCCGATTGGAGTTGGAGCTGTTCGTGGAACCCACTACCAGTACCAACCCGGCGTCATGCGCCACGTTGCGCACCGCTACCTGGCGGTTCTCGGTGGCGTAGCAGATGTCCTGCGAGTGCGGGCCCGCGATGTTGGGAAACTTGATTTTGAGCGCGTGGATAATGTCGCGCGCCTCGTCGAGCGAAAGCGTGGTCTGCGTCAGGTAAGCTACGCGATCCGGATCCGGAACCTGCAGTGCCTCGACCTCCGCCACGTTCGAAACGACCTGTGTCACATCCGGCGCCTCGCCCAGGGTGCCTTCAATCTCGTCGTGGTCGCGATGGCCGATCAGCACCAGCGAATATCCCTGGCGGGCGAACTTGACCGCCTCGATATGGACCTTCGTTACCAGCGGGCAGGTGGCATCAATCACCTTGAGATTGCGCTTCTTGCTCATCTCCCGCACCGCAGGCGAAACGCCATGGGCAGAGTAGATGACCCGCTCGCCATCGGGAACTTCTTCGATCTCATGAACAAAGATCGCGCCCTTTTCCGCCAACTCATTCACCACGTAGCGGTTATGGACGATTTCACGGCGCACATAAATCGGCGCTCCGAAGGTCTCGAGGGCGATCTTGACGATGTCGATGGCGCGCACCACTCCGGCGCAGAAGCCTCGTGGCTTGAGCAACAACACCCGCTTCTGGGTGGTGGAAGTGCCAGCAGCGCTATTGTTTGCAATGGGTTCGAGGACGGAAGTGGTCACATCACTCAGTATACCAATGGCGGAGCTTTCAAAACACAGGAGAATTCCCAGGGAAACCGGATTGCCACCGCGTGAAAATCCGCAGGAATTCCGTCAGCTTTGGGCCCGTGACAGCCATCCTTTCAGATATTGTGCATCCACCGGGTTTGCGGCCACGATGGCCTGGTAGTGGGCGACGCGCGTGGCGATGAAGGTTTGAACCAGCGCAGGCTGATTGGCTCCGTTTGCAGCGGCGAGAGTCGCCGGTCCCCACCCGCCATCTACCGTGAGGCTGCCGCCCAGGGCGTTCACCGCCTGCTGCAGGGTCTTCACCGCGGTTCCCGCTCCCGCATTAACGGAGAAGTCAAAAACTCGCTTGGCCAGATCATCGGAGATGAGCTGTGCGAACCAGTTGTTCCAGTAGTGCGCCTGATAAAAGGCCTGCACCGCCTGCAGGCGCGAGTTTTGTGGTTGCGCGGCGATCGCCGCGAACTGATCCGGCCATAAGCCCGAGTTGATGCCGCTGATGGCATAGCATGGGCCAGTAGCTCCCGCCGGCGTGCTGTCAGGAACCACGGCGCACGCCATCTGTGAATCCTCAGACCTCATGCACCATTGAAACGCAATCACGAAATCGGCCACCGCGAGTCTCCTTTCGTCGGAAGAGATGAGCCACCAGGAGGAATCAGAGATTTGTGCGTGAACCATCATAAGCGTTTCAAGCGATTCAATCTGCAAATACGTGCCGCTCGCGCTTTATCCTGTGCGCATGAGACATGTGGTTGTCCTGATTGCCGTTGCATTGGCAGTGTCGATGGCGGCGCTTGCCACCGTAGGAGCGGCGCCGGTTGGAACCGATGCCCGCGCGCATGAACTCATCGAGCAACTGCATCTGGCCGTGCTGCCCAAGGAATCGGGCTATCTGGGCCTGATTGGGTCATCGGCGCAGAAGATACCGGTCGATGGCAAGCCGATCGCCGTGCAGAGCCAGGTTTATTACATGCTCACGCGCGATCGCCCGGTGAACTATCTGCACTGGCTCGCCTCGGATGACACGCACATACTTATCGAGGGTGGACCAGTGGACTACTTCATCTTCCATCCCGATGGGCGTGTTGAGAAGGTCGTGCTGGGACGCGATGTAGCCGCGGGCGAGCGGCCAGTGGTGGCCGTTCCCGGCGGATGCTGGAAGGCGCTGCAGCTGCACGACGGCGCGAGCTACGCACTGATGGCCAACGCGCTTTCGCCGGAATGGACCTCGGACCGCGTCAAGATAGGCGCAGGACCCGCGTGGATGAAGCGCTATCGAAACGCGGCGCCCTGGGCGACGGAAGAAAATCTGCGCGCACTGATCGGTCCCAACTGGCAGCCATAGCGGCACTGCCGCGCACCACCTTTGCGACAGAGGGTGCATCGTATTCGCCATACCTGCGCTGGGATGGCATGATCCAGCGAAATGGAAGGAGACTATGGCTCAACCGAAGAAATGCGAGAATCCCGCCTGCTCATGCATTCCTGCCGACGGATCGAAATATTGCAGCGCCCACTGCGAAGGCACAGCGGGGCAAACAGAAGTAGTCTGCACCTGCGGACATCCCGGATGCCGTGGAGATGCCATGCACGCCTGAACCTATGCTCCAACCGTAACCCGACTCGCGTCGCACTTGCTGCCTGAGCTTCAATCGCAAAGGCGTATTGAAATCAAAGCGACTGGTTTCTAGAAATATCTAAACAGAACGTAGCGCTTCAAGCATGGATAGTACATCGTGATTTGGCGGAACGATCCAGACAAAAGGCTCCTGCGCTTTGCGCGAAGGAGCCTTTTGTGCGTAAGTCAGTCGGATGTGTTGGGGATCGGAAAATCAGTGCCGGTTGGCTGCTTCGGCGGCTTCTTTGATCTCGTGGTTCGCCTGCTCGAGCAGTTCCTTGGCCTTTGCAGCGTGGCCGTTCATGTCAAATTCATTTGCGCCTTGCGCAGCCGAAATCTTCGCATAGGCCTGGTCGATCAGGCGTTGTGCTGCAGCGAGGTTGGGGTGGCGGCGCCAACTCACATCCTGTCCAGCGAGGAAACCGCTGGTCACGAGCCCGAGGCCCAGAACGGAGCCGAAGATAATGTTGCGTGCTTTCATCGGAAAACCCTCCGCAGCAAAAATACAGATGCTTGCTCGGGCACGCAACCAAAAAATCGCGCAATCTTCGGCTCCGGTGCAGTAACAGAAGTAATTGGAGGTGTTTGTATAAACAAACTGTAAAAAGGTCGCGAATGCACCCGTAAAACTTAGAAGGGTGTTCTGCCTCCTGTCGCGCCGTAGATTTCGCCTGTGACGTAACTCGCATCATCGGAGGCGAGAAAAACGAAGACGGCTGCCTGCTCCACCGGCATGGCCGGACGCTTGAATGCCGTGTTTTCGCCGAAGCTCTTCACTTTCTCTGCGGGCATCGTAGATGGAATCAATGGCGTCCACACCGGGCCTGGCGCGACGCCGTTCACGCGCACGCCGCTTTTGCTGGCTACCTTCGCCATGCTTTTGGTAAGGCTCACCAACGTAGCCTTTGTCGCTGCATAAGGCACCAGCGACTCCGCAGGCTCGAAGGCTTCGATGGAACAGGTGTTCAGGATGACCGAGCCCGGCTTCATCCGCGGTAGCGCAGCCTGCGTGAGAAAGAACGTCCCATACACATTAGTGCGAAAGGCCGCGTCGAACTCATCCTCAGGAATGTCTTCGAGCTTCGCGTAAGTCCGCTGAAAAGCTGCGTTGTTCACCAGCACGTCCAGACGGTCGAATTCGTTAAAAGTCTTTTCAACAATTTCCTGGCAGAACTTCCTTTGCCGGATATCACCTGCAATGGCCACGGCCTTTCGCCCCGTGGATTGAACCAGGTCGACTGTTCTTGCCGCGTCAGCGCGTTCTTCAGGCAGATGAGCAAACAGGACATCTGCGCCCTCTTTGGCAAAGCACAAGGCGACAGCCCGGCCGATGCCGCTGTCGGCGCCGGTTATGAGCGCGGCGCGATCGCGTAACCGGCCGTGGCCCGTATAACTCGTTTCGCCATAGTCGGCTGGAGGATTCAGTTCGCGCGCGCTTCCGGGTGGCGCCTGTTGCTGCTCTGGAAAAGGCGGTTTGGCAAACCGCTCTCGCGGATCGACTAACTGCGGATCGATGGCTCGCGAATCGACGGATTGCCTCGTGCCCTTTTGTGTCGTGCTCCTGGTCTCTTCCGGTGTTTCGACAGAACTCTTCATCGCATGCTCCTCTGGGGCCCTCAGCTTCTCCCGATTTCAGATGCGAGAGAGGAGCACGGTGTCACCTGAGCAGCACGTCCGCACGATCGCGCCATGGAGTGAGCAAATTTGTTCCGGCAGGTCCAGCACTCGCACAAAATGAAAGTTAGCGCTGAAACCATCGCTTGGGTCGAGTAATGCTGGGCAGAGCATCCTGCGGCGCTCGATAGAACTTCTGAATGCATTCGAAGGTATCCGGCACGGAGAGCATCTGCTCGATCTGCGCCGACGCAAACGCATTGTTGCGCAGCAACGTAAGAACCTGCTCAAGATACGCTCTCAGTAATGTCTTTGAGACGCCAGCGAGAGAGTCTTCGTTCAGAATGGCCGCGGCAATCTCGAGAGTGTTCATCAGCTCGGCAAGTTCATAGGTCCGGTCATCATCGGTAGTCGCCGCAAGGAACCGGTTCCAGGCACTCCGACAGCTTTCAGAGAGCGAGATCAGGGTGGCTACGGAAGAATTCCGGTTGCCTTTGAAGATGGCGTAAACAGCCACAATAAGGGCGATTGCAGACACAACCCCGGAGGCAAGCGCTATCTGATCCGACGAAGACACTGGCTATTTCTTTGTCTCGGGCGGTTGGGTTGGCGTGTCATTGCTGGCGCCGGAAGCGGCGGTTCCATCGCTGGGGGTTATTGCTTTCAGCTTCTCGGCCAACCTTCTTTCGATGTGACCGGTTGACATCAGATTCGCCGTCGGCAGGCTATCGCTAACGAGGTCCTTCAAAAGGTCAGCAAGAAACTCGGGTCCTTTGCTCACGGTTCCTCCTCGGGGCAAGCTCTGAGTCTCGCCCACAAAATGGATTCCTGGGGGGCCGGTGTGCGGCAATCTTACCATAGGCTTGGGTCGGCAATGGCGGTGTTTCTGGCCGCTGAAGTTTGAACCTCCTTTTCCTCATTGAGCCGGGTTTTGGCACCGGCCCCAGTCCTGTCAGCGAAGTTTATAAATCAGTAAAATTAGGGTAGCCATGCCTGAGTTCACCCATCTTCATCTGCACACGGAGTATTCGCTTCTCGACGGCGCCTGCGACGTGAAAAAACTTATCGACCGGGTCGCATCGATCGGCCAGAAGTCCGTGGCCATGACTGACCACGGCAATATTTACGGAGCGGTGCACTTTTTCGACGCGGCCAAGGGGAAAGGCGTAAAGCCGATCCTCGGGTGCGAACTGTATGTGTGCAAGGCAGAGGATCACCGGGCGGAGGCGCCGAACGACCAGTACAACCACCTGCTGGTGCTGGCTGAAAACGAAGAAGGCTACCGCAACCTGATCCGGCTCACGTCCGAGGCCTCGCTGCATGGCTTTTATCGCAAGCCTCGGGTGAGTAAGAAGTACTTGGCCGAGAATGCGAAGGGGCTGATCGGTTTTTCCGGCTGCCTGAGCGGCGAATTGTGCGAGTCGCTGATGGCCGGCGACTACAACAAGGCTGTCTCTACCGCTACGCAATACCAGGACATCTTCGGCAAGGGAAATTTTTACCTCGAAATCCAGAATCAGGGCCTCGAGCAGGAGCATAAGATCCAGGCCGATCTTTTCCGGCTTGAAAAAGAGCTCGCCATCCCGCTGGTACTCACCAACGACTCGCACTATCTCTGCGGCGAAGACTCGCATGCGCACGACGTAATGCTTTGCGTACAGACCGGTGCGAAGATGCACGACGCCGATCGCTTCCGCTTCGACTCCGACCAGTTCTTCGTGAAGAGCGCCGAGGAGATGGCGCGCATCTTCCCCGATTCTCCCGGCGTGATGCAGCGGACGATGGAGATTGCCGAGCGTTGCCAGCTCAAGCTCAACGCCGTTGACAATCCATTTCCTGAATTCGCAGTTCCCGCCGGCCACACCATCGACAGCTACTTTGAACAGGTATGCCGTGAGGGGCTCAAGAAGAGACTAGAAACCTCGGTACAGCAACTGGAACTCCGCGGCGTGCGCCGGTCGACGCCGGAAGAATACGAGTCGCGGCTTTCTTACGAGATCGGCGTCATCAAGCAGATGAAGTATTCCGGCTACTTTCTCATCGTCTGGGACTTCATCAAGTACGCGCGCGATCACGACATTCCTGTGGGCCCGGGGCGCGGCTCGGCGACGGGGTCTCTGGTCGCCTACTGCATGGAGATCACCAACATCGATCCAATGCAGAACGTCCTCCTCTTCGAACGCTTCCTCAATCCCGAGCGCGTGACCATGCCCGACGTGGACGTGGACTTCTGCATGAACCGCCGAGGCGAAGTGATCGATTACGTTACGCGCAAATATGGCCGCGAGCAGGTGGCGCAGATCATCACCTTCAACACCATGGCTGCCAAGGCCTCCATCAAGGACTGCGGCCGCGCCATGGACATGCCCTACGGCGATGTCGATCGCATCGCCAAGCTCGTGCCCGCCACAGTCGGTATGACCCTGGAGAGGGCTCTTGAAGAATCACCAGAACTGAGCAAAGCCTACGAGAACGACAAGCAGGTTCGAGAGCTGATCGACACGGCCAAAAAACTGGAAGGGCTGGTCCGTGGCGCCGGCGTGCATGCTTCCGCGGTGGTGATTGCGCCTCGCCCGCTCACCGAACTGGTGCCGCTGAACCGCACCAAGAACGACGAAATTGTTACCGCGTATGACATGAAGTCGGTCGAGAAGATGGGCCTGCTCAAGATGGACTTCCTGGGTCTGGCCACTCTGACGGTCATTACCGACGCCGTGAAGCTGATCGAGCAGACGCGGGGCGAAAAGCTCGACATCGAGATGATCCCGATCGACGACCCCGAAACATTTCAGAAGGTGTTTCATACGGCGCTCACCTCTGGCGTGTTTCAGTTTGAATCTTCGGGAATGCGCGACATTTTACGGCGCTACAAACCGGACACAGTCGAGGAGCTGACGCAGTTGAACGCGCTGTACCGTCCCGGCCCGATGGATATGATCGACGACTTCATCGAGCGCAAGTGGGGACGCAAAAAGGTGGAGTATCTGCTGCCGCCGCTTGAAGGAATCCTCAAGGATTCGCTCGGCGTCATCGTGTACCAGGAACAGGTGATGCGGATTGCGAACGTTCTGGCCAGTTACTCGCTTGGCGAGGCCGATCTGCTGCGGCGCGCGATGGGAAAGAAAGATCCTGCAGCGATGGCAAAGCAGCGCGACCGCTTCATGCAGGGCGCGGCCAAGCTGGGCCATCCGAAGGCCGCTGTCGAAGAGATCTTCGATCAGATGGCGAAATTCTCCGGCTATGGCTTCAACAAATCCCACTCGGCTGCGTACGCATGGGTGGCCTACCAGACGGCCTATTTAAAGACGCACTATCCCGTCGAGTTCATGGCGGCATTGTTGACTTCGGAAACGTCGAAGCCCGACTCCGTGGTGAAGTACATCGGCGAGTGCAAAGAATTGGGTATCGCTGTGACTCCGCCGGATGTGCAGATCTCCGGCGCGCAGTTCACGCCGCAGGGAGAAGCCATCCGCTTCGGGCTCGCCGCAGTGAAGAACGTGGGTGGCAATGCGATCGAGTCCATCAAAAAAGCGCGCGAAGAGGTGGGCGGACGCTTCAAGAACTTCTGGGAGTTCTGCGAAAAAGTTGACCTGCGCGTGATGAACACGCGCGTGATTCAATCGCTCATCAAGTCGGGAGCCCTGGACTCGCTCGGGCCTCGCGGGCAGCTTTATGCAGCAGTCGACAAGGCGATGGAGCGCGCGCAGAAGGCGCAGAAGGATGCGGCACAAGGACAGCACGGACTCTTCGGCTTGTTCGATGACGCACCCGCACACGGCCAGAATGGCAGCCGCAATGGCGATGATCTGCCGCGTGTGCCGGACTGGGAAGAAGGCGAGCGCCTGGCCAATGAGAAAGAAGTGCTTGGCTTCTTCGTCTCGGGCCATCCGCTCGATAAATACGCGGAGAAGATTCGCAATCTCAGCGGGGTGATTACGACCGCCGAAGCGCTGGAGCGCAAGCCTCCGGAGCGCCGCTGGGGCAAAGACTCCGATCCCGCCGATGAGATTCAGGTAGCCGGCATCATTCACGGGATGCGCGTGCAGAAGACGAAGCGCGAAGGAAAACTTTATGCACAGGGCTCGCTGGAAGATGCCTCTGGCAAAATTGAGATCGTCTGCTTCCCGCGCGACTACGAACGCCTCTCCGAGCAGCTCAAGATCGAAACGCCGGTCCTGGTGCGCGGCACGCTCACCGGCGATGAGGACTCTGCCCCGAAAATCTCGGTCAATGGCATCATGGCGCTCGAGCAGGTACAGGTGAAGCTGCCGTCTGGTATCCGCATCCGTATCAATCTCGATCGCGCGACAGAGCAACTGTTGGCGGAATTGAAGTCTGCTGCCGATGCAGCGCCCGGCCCCGGCAAGGTGATGCTGCATCTTGAGCGCAAAGGCGAGTACGCCGTCATTCTCGAGCCGGAAGGCATGAGCGTGACGGCGGATCGCGGATGGATGGAACGCGTGGAAGAGCTGATAGGCAAAGGCGCAGTGCAGGCAGTGAGCTAGAACATATCTCCTTCGCCCGAAGGAGATATTCCTAAACTCCGCACAGGTGCACGTTGACGCCCAGTTCGGCAAACATCGCCGCCTTGGTGGCGAGTGCTTTGTCGGCGGTCGCTGCGTCAGGCGCATAGGCGACGTTGACGTGGTTCGCACGATGACGCGCCATCATCTGGTTCTGGCTGACTCCATGCAGAACAGCATGCATGATGGGCCACTGCGAGGTTGTCTCGCGCCAGCGCCGCTCAGTCTCCTCTTGCGGCAAGGTAACGGCCGTGCCACGTCCGATATCGCAGTGCAGCTTGCCACCCTCGACAAATACGCGGCTCCAGACGATCTCACCTGGCTTGCTGATACCTTTCAGCGATCCGCCGCCCAGGGGGAAGTACATCGCCGGCTGGCGCTCGCTTTTTGCGCCCGCGTATCCGTTGATAAAGTGATTGGCCGGCGCGGCTCCTGAGATTTGGAAGACCCACACGAAGTCATCGAGATTGCCGCCGGAACCATTGCTCTTGTAATGCTCCCCCCAGCGCACGTCGTGCAGCGTGGTTGAAGGATCGAGGCCAAGGGCCGTCCAACAGCGATTGGTAATCAGGGCGTCCACACCGGCGCACTCATCCACTTCATTGAAGTGCGGCAGCGGCCCGCCGGCGTAGAGTTCTTCGCTGGAACCCTCTGCAAGCACTGGAGGACGGTCCGCATTGTTCAGCAGGCCTTCGGCTAAATCAGAGGCGGGCGTCATGTCTTTCAGTCCCTGCTGATACTGAATGCCCACCGCGTCGCAACCGAACTCTTTCGCAATGCGCACGGCAGAGATGTACATCCTGCATTGTTGCAGTACCTGATCGAGCGTAAGCTGGGTGGCGGCATCTGATCCGAGATCGAACTTCATACCTTTCGCCACCAGCCAGTCGTAGACGGAGCGCGCTTCGGCGTCGCTCACGGTGCGCATCTTGGCCACCAGTGCAGACTGGCTCAGCCGCTCTTTGTAGACCCCTGCGGGATTCAGCAGTTCGTCATCAATGATGGCGTTGTACATGCCCATGCAGCCTTCATCGAAGATGCCGAGGATGGCCTTACGATGCTTTAGTTCGCGCGCCAGCTGCGCGCCCAGCTCTGTGCTCTCTGCGGGCAGCTTGGCCTTGTCGAGCGAGCTGACGTGCGAGACGTCGTGCGTGATGGTGCCATCGCGCAACCACTCGTCGAGTCCACGAAGGAAAAACTCGTCGGTAAAATCCTTGCTCCAGATGGAGGAGAACTTTCTTCCCGCCTTGATGAGCGAGCCATTCAGATTAAGCAGTCCGACCAGGCCTGGCCACTGACCGGACCAGTTGGCGACAGTAAGGATCGGCCCCTTATGGCTGCGCAACCCCGGCAGAACGTGGTGGCTGTACTGCCAGGCCGCCGTGGCAAAGACCAGCTTCGCTCGCGGGTGGATGCCCATGAACACGTCCATTCCCTTGCGCTGCGATCCGATAAACCCGTGCTTTTCCTGCTCGTTGTAGGCGTGGGCGCGGACAAGCTTGTAGCCTTTCTGCGCAAAGGCGGCCGTCAACTTCTCTTCCATGTCCCGCTGCGCAGGCCAGCATGCCTGATTGGCCGAAAGCCGCAGGTCGCCACTGGTAATCAGCAGCACTTCGTCTGCCTTTGGCTTTGCAATCCGCTTCTCACGCGCTACCATCTCGATCTTTGCTCCTTCGTTAACGTAATCGTTTCCGGTCAACAGCCATCTTACACCGTCGGCCCCAGTCTCGTTTTACATGGCCGCAATTTACGATGGAATGGACGGACGCCATGGCGCGCAGAAAAGCTCAAGTTCCCACGTTCCCCAAAAAGTCCACGTCCGCCGCTCAGGCCGGAAAGGAAAGACGGACTGCATCGCAATCCGCTGGTCCGGCGAAAAGTTCCACAAACGGACCTGCGCAGCCAATCCAGGTGTCAGGCCGGTGGCTGCTCTCCGCGATTGGCGCAACACTCGCGGCCGCGGTGCTTTGCGCTTGGGGAGTGCTCTGCCTGCTCTTCTGGCAAGGGAGCTGGCAGCTCCTCTATCACCCCGTATCCACAATCACGCGCACACCGGCTGCGGCTGGGTTGTCCTTTGAACCGATCGGCTTTGCCACCACGGGCTCCGGGTTGCCGCAGCTCAGTGGATGGTGGATTCCTGCGGCGGCCGATGCGCCATTCAGCCGCTACACAGTTCTTTTTCTGCATGGGCAGGATGGCAATCTCAGTAATACCGTTGATCATCTCGCGCAGCTGCACAAAGCTGGCGTCAACGTCTTCGTCTTCGATTACCGCGGCTACGGCCAGAGCCAGTTTGTCCATCCCAGCGAGCGCCTTTGGCTTGAAGATGCCGGCTCGGCGCTTCACTACCTCACCGCCACACGTCACATCTCGCCGTCCGTCCTTGTGCTCGACGGCAGCAGTCTCGGAGCGAACTTGGCCCTTGAATTTGCCGCGGTGCATCCGGAACTCGCCGGCGTAGTAGTTGAATCACCGCTGCGGGACGCAACCGGTGTGATCTTCCATGACGATCGGGCCCGCCTTGTTCCCGCGCGCCTGCTGGTGCATGACCGGTATGATCCGCACATCCCGGCTGCGAAACTGCATATTCCATCACTTTGGTTTTTGCAGGCCGGCGATCAGGCGCTCGACGCTAAAATTCTTCAGAGTGTGCCTGCACGCAAGATGGTCATCTGGATGCCGTCGAATCCAGGCACTGCTTCATCATTTTCCGATGAACTATCCCGCTGGCTGGGCGATCTGCGTGCGCACTAAAAGTTAATCCGTAATCACGCACCACGCACAATGTCGCGATGGAGCGCCTTTACCAGGTAGCCCGCTTTCTCGAGGCGCTGGCTCATCTCCTCCGCCATCATCACGCTGCGATGCTGGCCACCCGTGCAGCCGAAGGCCACCGTCAGATAGCTTTTGCCTTCCGCCACATAGTGCGGTAGCAGGTAAAGCATCAGCGAGGTGACCTTTTCAAGGAACTCGTTGGTCTGCGGAAATCCGCGTACATAAGCGGCCACTTTGGGATCGAGCCCGGTTTTTTTGCGAAACTCGGGCACAAAGTGCGGATTGGGGAGAAACCGGACGTCGAAGACCATGTCGGCATCCAGCGGAACACCGTTTTTAAAGCCGAAGCTCAGGCAGCTGACCAGCATGTGCGTTGTGCCGTCGCGGTGGCCAAAGCGGCTTTGGATGTGCGCGCGCAGCTCGTGCACATTGAAGTTCGACGTATCGATCAACGTATCGGCAACGTTGCGGATGGGATCGAGCAGCTGCCGCTCTTCGACGATGGAGCGTGAAACGGTCTCAGAGAGCCCCAGCGGGTGCGGCCGCCGCGTCTCAGAGAAGCGCCGGACCAGCACGGCGTCCTGCGCGTCCAAAAAGACCACCCGTGTATGCAGCAGCTTCTTAATGTCCTTGAGGATCTCAGGAAGCCGGTCGAGCGTGGTCCCCTCGCGCACGTCGACTACGATGGCCGCGTGCTGCACGTCTGCAGAATTGCTCACCAGCGTGGAAAAGTCCGGCAATAGTTCCAGAGGCAGATTGTCAACGCAGTGAAAACCGAGATCCTCAAATGCTTTGAGAGCCGACGCCTTGCCAGCGCCGGAGATCCCGGTCACGATGACCAGCTCTTTGCTAATTTCCTTCCCTGACTTTTTCCTTTGATTCGCCCGCGGGGGTGCGGCCTTTTTGGGGGTCATGCGCTCATGCTATAACGGCGAGCGTCTATTTTGTGTGAGTTCGTGTTTCAAGCCGTTTGCGGACGAGTTCGTAACGGCCGCCTCCCGCCTGTTTTGAGCGCGCCATGGCATGTTCCGCATCACGGAGAAGAAGCTCGGCGGCGGTGTGCTCCGGTTCCGCAAGAGCCGCGCCCACGCTCGCTCCGGACTGGATCATGTGTCCAAAAAGATCAAATGGGCGAGTCATTTCCCGCGCAATGCGATCGGCGATGTTCTCCAGATCGCGTGTGGAAATCAGGTCTTCTACCAGAACGGCGAACGTATCGCCGCCCATCCGCGCAGCGGTGTCTTGCGGGCGCAGTGAACCGCGCAACCGTTCGGCGACGGAGTTGAGCAGCACGTCGCCGGCCGCGTGCCCTAAAGCATCATTAATCTCTTTGAAAAGATCCATATCCAGGCAGATTACGGCACAGGTACGATCCGGGCGGCGGGCCATGCGACTGAGAGCCAGGCCAACGCGATCGAGAAAGAGCACCCGGTTCGGCAGGCCTGTGAGCACATCATGCATGGCATCGTGCTGCAGCCGGGTTTGCGTCTCCCGCCGTGCTGTGGCATCGCGGAATGTGTAGACGTAGCCGACCCGCGAACCATCCACCAGCAACGGTGCAGCCTGCAGGTTTACGTCCACCAAATCACCGGCCTTGTTTTTGCGCGTGGTCTCAAGCAGTACACGCCCGTGCTCGTTGACGCTCTTCGCGAGCATGTCGTGCTCGCTTTGGCGTGTCTCCGGAACGATCAGTTCGCTGAGGCTCTCTCCAGCAGCTTCCTCGGCCGTGTACCCGAACATGCGCGTAAACGCCGGATTGGTATACAAGAGGTGATTGCCAAGCTCGATGGCCACTGCTTCAGGAATGCTTGCGAGCACATCTTCCATCAGCCGGGTCTTGGGCGCATGCCGCCGGCCGCCAGGATGCGCAACGATCACGGACTCCCGCAGCTCCGCATTCGTAACGCTATAGGTGCCTTCTACCGGAAGCAGCCGGCCGTTCTTCGCCGGCATGGTCGCGTGGAAGGGACTTCCCTTCCGCGTGCCAGTTAAAAGAGTCTGCGGCTCCGCGGCTCCCGGAAAGAGACCCCACAAAACCTCTTCCATCGGACGCGGGGTCCACTCATCTTCGGCGTGGCCGAGCATCTGACGCGCTTCCGCGTTGGCGAATACCACCCTGCCTGCCCGCTCAAGGAACACCAGAACCGGGAGCGCATCCAGAATTTCGCGCTGCTCCGCGGAGTCCGCGTGCTGCGGCAGATTCCTATGCTTTGCTTGTTCTGTATTCGCAGGATCTTCTGTCTGATTCTGATCCGGCTCAGGCTTCATGGCAGGCCCCAAAACCTTCGTTGCCATGAAGGAAATCCTAGGCTGAGAAGGGGTTGGCCAGCCATCCCTAAATTCGGTGAGCCACTCCAACCAAAGTACTTGAACTGCAGAATCTTCGCAGAAAAATTGCAAATCACTGCGACTACTCGTTACTCGAATGCAATCTGCAAGTGACGGAGGTAAGGTGGAGCAGAGCACAACTCTGCTCACCAAATCAGAGGGCATCTTGCGGCGCCGCAGACTGCAAGCTCGCGGCTCAGGGAATCTCGACCAGTTCCATCTGTCCGTCGCGCCGGCGGTGCAGGACAAAGATGTCTCCCGATGCATTGCGGAAGATGAGCAGGTCGCGGTCGCGGAACTCTGCATCTTTTACCGCTTCTTCGATGGTCATGGGCCGTAGCGCGATGGCCTCGCCGTTCTTCACGATATGCGGCTCTACAACGGTAGGACTGGCGGGAAACGAGTGCACCGCAATCGAAGCGCGTGCCTTTTTGCCGGCCGCCGGCTGCCCGTTGCCATCACTCACTTCAGCGTCTGGCGATACGCGCGCCTTGGGCCGGGTCACCGGCGGTGCGGTGAGCACCTTCTCCTCTTTGGGCAGCCGTTTGTTCACCAGGCGGCGATCACGATAGCGAAGCGCCTGGTGCTCGGCGTGCGCAATGGCTTGCCGCAATGCCGACTCCAAAGTATCGGCCTTGCCGGCAGCCGCCATCTTGAGTAATCGCGCCTTCACCGTCAGCTCGACAATCTGCACATGCCGTTGCGCGCTGAAGGTGACGCTCGCACGCGCACCCTTGCCCAAAATGCGCGCGATCCGTTCCATTCCCTCTTCGGCCTGCGTACGCAGGGCCCTCGAGATCTTCACTTGTCTGGCGGTAAACTCCACTTCCATGGTTAGCCTCCGCTTCTGGTTGTTGACAGCCTTTGAAGTCCCGAACTCAAACCGACTAGCGATGCCGAATCAAAAATCCTCGGCAGAACCAAACACGTGGAGCACAGTATAAGCCAATCGTTACCGGCTGCAAATCTCCACCGTCACTTGTGAAGCAGCCTGCCCCAATCCGGGAATGCGTTCTACTCTCATTGGACGACTCGCGAACTGGCTTGTCTCCAGCCTGGCAGATACCAACCGGCGCCTCGATCAGATCTCCCAGCGCAGCAGTACCGTGCCGACGGTGAATCCCGCACCCACAGCGGCCAGCAAAACCAGATCGCCTTTTTTCAACTTGCCTTGCTGAACAGCCGTTTCCATGGCGAGCGGAATCGTTCCGGCTGAAGTGTTGCCGTACTTTTCGATATTGATGATGACGCGCTCCGGCTCCATGCCGAGCCGGTCGGCTGTCGCCGTAATGATCCGCTTGTTGGCCTGGTGCGGAATAAAGCATCCGAGGTCCGAGCCTTTGACGCCATTGCGTTCCAGCAGCTTTGCTGTGGCCTCGGCCATTTTGCGCACAGCGAATTTGTACACCGCCGGACCGTCCTGGTAGATGTAGTGCATCTTCTTGTCGACGGTCTCGTGCGTCGGCGGATTCAGGCTGCCGCCGCCCTTCAGGTTGAGACTCACACCGCCCGATCCGTCGATCTCATTCACTGCGTCGATAAACCCTACCTCGCCCTCTTCGGCCGGCTCCAGCAGCACCGCACCGCCGCCGTCGCCGAAGAGCACGCAGGTGGTGCGGTCGGTGTAGTCGGTCATGCGTGTATTCGCATCTGCGCCGATCACCAGAACTTTTTTCTGCGCTCCACTCTCCACCATCTTCACACCCGCGAGCAGCGCATACACAAACCCCGAGCAGCCACCGGAAACATCGAATCCCCATGCGCCCGTAGCGCCAATCTTGTTCTGCACCAGGCAAGCTGTGGAAGGAAACATCATGTCCGGCGTAACCGTACCGACGATGATCATCTCTACTTCGCTCGCGGCGATGCCGCGCATGGCGAGGCACTTCTTTGCCGCTTCCGCGCAGATGTCGCTTACGCCCAGCCCCTTGGCCAACACGTGCCGCTCGCGGATGCCGGTCCGCTCCACGATCCACTCATCGCTGGTCTCTACTAATTTTTCGAGGTCTTGATTGGTCAGCACATCGGGAGGAACGTAGGTTCCGAAGGCTGTGATCTTGGCACGCCGGCCCACGATGGGGCGAACGGTCAGGTTCAATGGATTTCTCCTTGCAACGCGAGCTGCGACGTCGCGACTTGCGTCGCCGGCCAGCAACTCTACCTATACAACATCTCTCGGCAGCCATTCCTCCCACACTGTGTGACAGAGAGTGACTGCGAACCAAAAAGCAAAAGCGCCTGTGGCGCCGAAAAAAAGTACCGGGTAACCTACTGCGCCCGTACTAGCCCGTTACCGTTGCTTCCTTCCGGACCTGGCGGGGTTGGCGGGATTACGTCGCGTAGGACCCGGCACTGATCGATTTTAGCACTCAGCAGTCGACGCATTTTCCGTCTCGCCACTCATGACGGTGTAGTTCGACTTGCGCCGTCGCCTTCGCTAACATATTGGTGTATGGCTTTTCCGATTAAAACCTGTGCGGTTTGCGGTGAGGAGTTCGAACTGCGGCCAGACAAGCCGGGCTTCGCCAATCGCTGCCCCAGTTGCAGTGAGCCCGATGCCGGCGAGGAGTCTCGTGGCAACTTTCGCGATCCGGGCGCGAGCAAGGACCTGAACGCCGCACGCCGTTCCGCGATGCGCGACATGTTGTATCGCAAAGAGAGCTAGTGTCGAACCGGCTTTATATGCCAAGCAGAGAGATCTTCTCGGACTCAGCCGCAGCTCTCAGTTCTGTATCTAAGGTCGCCAGCGGTAGCGCGCGCCGTCGCGCCAGCTCGAGATAGGCCGCGTCATAGAGAGTCAGGTCATATCGCTCTGCCAGTTGCATCGTCGCAGTCCACGCCTGCCGATCTGTCTCTTGATCGATGTGAATCGGGAGCAACGCAAGATCGGCCAGGGTAGCATCGCGAAAACTGGCGTCTGTGCGGCGACGGCGCACGCCCATCTCCAGAATGTTTGCAACTTCAAGCCGCCACAACGCCGGAACCCACGCTCCATTTGTCGTGACGAGATCCAAAACCTGATGGACCGCGTCCGTTGTCTCATCGCTATAAATCCAAGCAGCGGTAACGGAACTATCGAGAACGAGACTCACGGTCTTCCTGCATCGCGGTCAGCTTTAAGCGCATTCCAATTGAAACGGCCTCGTTTCGCCTGAGCAGCCCTAACGCGAATGCGTTCGGCTGCAGCCTGCGCCTGCGTCCGATCAATGCCTCCGGAGTTCGGAACCAGCCGCGCAACAGGCTGTCCATGCCGGGTGATCACAATCTCTTCCCCGCGCTCTACTCGGTCGAGCAAGGCACTGAACTTGTTCTTGGCTTCAAAAGCTCCAAATTCATGCATGGCGCATCTCGATTCAGCTAGCTTAAGCTAGATTAACATATTCTCTAGACGGTGCTGGCCCGTACCTCGTAGTGGGTGGCGAAGTTTTCGATCCGGCTGAGGAATCGCTTTGCCTCTGGCTCGAAGACCGGCACCGTGTACTCGGGCCCAGCAAAACGGATGACCGCTTCCAACGAATCGAAGAGATTGACGACCACGAACTCAGATTCCGCCACGTCATCCCGGCGCAGAACATACCCTCCGCGGTAGCCCTCGATCGCCCGCAGGCCGGGCAGCACATTCTGCTTTAAGAAACTCTCGTATCCGTCTGCATCTTCTCGCTTTGTCCACCCGCGCCAATGCCGCGCAATCATCGTCGATCCCTCCGGTGAGCCGTGAAAATTCGATTCCCGGTACAATCATAGAGTGAGTAAAACGGAAGAAAAAGTAGCCCACTTCGTGGCTCCGGTGGTGGGCTTTGTCTCGCTCGGCTGCCCCAAAAACCTGGTCGACTCCGAGGTGATGATGGGCCTGCTCGACCGCGCCGGCGCGCGGCTGACGGCACGGCCCGAGGACGCTGAAATCCTGGTCGTGAACACCTGCAGTTTTATCGACACAGCCAAGCAGGAGTCGGTTGACACGATTTTGGAGATGGCTCGTCACAAGACCGCTGGGCAAGCCAAGAAGCTGATCGTGGCCGGCTGCCTCGTGGAACGCTACCGCGACGAGATTCAGAAAAACATTCCCGAAGTCGACGCCGTGGTGGGCACGGGCGAGTTGGAGTCGATTCTGCAAGCAGCGGGCATGGCTCCCGCGCCTGCGGTTGCTTCCCCGTTTCACATCCTGACCAACGTGCATGCAGAGCTGCGGCCCGGCAAGGAGTCGCAGGCGGGCACGCACAAATCTTCTAGCACGGACTCAATCCCAAACGAGGACAGCCCGAAGGGCCGCGCGGAAGGCGATCTGCGCGAGCGCCAGGGGCGCTTCAGCCGCGAGACGTGGCAGGGCGCTACTCATCTGCTGCCGACGTATCTCTACGACGAGACCACGCCGCGTCTGTTGTCGACGCCGCGTGCTTCGGCCTACATCAAGATCGCTGAAGGTTGCGATCATCCCTGCAGCTTCTGCGTGATTCCGAACCTGCGCGGTAAGTTCCGCTCGCGGCGTTTTGAGTCGGTTGTCGCAGAGGCGCAGCAACTCGTCGCCAGCGGTGTGCAGGAGATTACGCTTATCGGCCAGGACACGACCTGCTATGGCGAAGATCTGGGCCTCAAAGACGGTCTGGCCACGCTGCTCGACGCACTGGCACGGATCGAGGGGCTGCGTTGGCTACGGTTTCTCTATGCCTACCCGAACCGCATTACCGGCAAACTGCTCGAGACGATCGCGAAGCACGACAATATCTGCAAGTATCTCGATGTGCCCCTGCAGCATGCTTCGCCGGATGTTTTGAAGCGCATGAAGCGCGGCGCGGGAGCAGAGATTTTCCTGAAGACTCTGGAAAAGGTCCGCGCAGCCGTTCCCAGCATCGCATTGCGCACCAGCTTCATCGTTGGTTTCCCTGGTGAGTCACAGCGCGATGTAGAGGTTTTGGAGGAGTTCATACGCGAGGCGAAGTTTGATTGGCTGGGCGTCTTCAGCTACTCCGACGAAGAAGGCTCCGGCGCGCACGCACTCGATGCCAAGATCCCGAGGCGCAGTATCGAGGCACGCAAGCGCAGGCTGATGAAGCTGCAGCAGTCCATCTCAAAGCAGGCAAAGCAGGACTGGGTGGGCCGCGAAGTCACACTGCTCGTCGAGGGGCCATCCGAAGAGACAGAGCTTTTGTGGGAGGGCCGCACGCAATACCACGCGCCCGAGATCGATGGCAAGGTCTTCATCAACGACTTTGGCGATCTGGAAGGCCTCGAAGCCGGCCGCTTCTATCGCGCCGAAATCACCGAGGCTCACGAATACGATGTGGTCGCGCGCATCGTCGCGCCGCTTTAAAAGCCACTCTCGGACAAATTTTCTTTCTGGGCCTGCTATTTCTCGCTATCCTTGCGCCATGGCCAATCCAGAAGACCTAGCCCGGTTGCGCATGGGCGTCGGCACGTGGAATGCGTGGAGAAATCTGCATCCGGACCGCGACGCGGATCTGAGCGAAGCTGATTTGAGCCGGATGGATCTGAGAGAGGCCGACCTCACGCGAACGAACCTGGAAGACGCCAATCTGACAGGAGTGAACCTCCGCTGGGCAACTCTGAAGCGTGCGAAGCTAAGCCGAGCCGCCTTGGCCGAGGCAGACCTGTCTGAAGCAGAATTGAAATGGGCCATCCTGCGGAACGCCGACCTGCGCGGTGCGGCATTAAACGGGGCGAAGCTTGTAGAGGCCCACCTCTCCGGAGCAATGCTTCAACGCGCCGTTCTGTGGGAGGCAGACCTCAGCCGAGCGCATCTGGACGGAGTGAATCTTGGGAGTGCTTACCTGAGCAGAGCCAACTTCGGTGATGCGATCCTGACGGACGCAAACCTTACGGAGGCTAATCTAGCCGGCGCCAACCTTCGCGACGCAGAACTGATGAATGCGGATCTGAGCGGCGCAAATCTCACCGGCGTGGACCTCATTCGCGCGGACCTCACGGAAGCGAACCTTGCAAACGCAAATCTGCGCGATGCAAAGCTGGCGGAAGCGAGCATCTTTCGCGGAAATCTCCTTGAGGCCGTGCTGGCCAGGGCTGAACTGCATCATGCCAACCTAAGAAGAGCCAACCTGTCTGCAGCCGATCTACGGTCAGCCAATTTGCAGCGCGCGAACCTCGATGGCGCAAACCTGACACATGCCCGGCTATGGGAGACACAACGGGCAGGATGGTCGATCCAGGGAATTCTTTGCGAGTGCGTTTACTGGGATGAGGAGGCCCGCACTCCTACCTATTACGCTCCGGGTGAGTTCGAACGGCTGTACGCCGAACAGACCTGCATCGAGCTTTTTTATCAGGGCGGCGTTTCGACATTCGAGCTCAATACGTTACCAGCTCTGCTGCAGCATCTCGCGACCATCCATCCTGACAGCAATATCCGCCTGAAGTCCATCGAAGAAACGGGCGGCGGCGCACGCATTTCCATCAGCGTGGGTGACGCCGACACGCAGACCGCCGAGAAGATCAAAGCCGACGCTATGCAGGTCTACCGCTCACAACTGGTCCTTCGCGAAAGAGAAGCCGAACGGTTGCAGATCGAAAAGAATTATTTGGAAAGCTTATTCCTCGGCAGGCTGATCCCCGCAATGCTCTCGGTGGGCACGCCGCAGAATGTCTTCAACGCACCGGTGACCGGCCTGGTGGTGGCAAGTGGCGAGTCGAAGATCGATTTCCACCCAACTATTCATGACAACTCAGCGCTACTGACGTTGCTCGAACGCATGATCGATCGCCGTGCTGACTTGCACCTTCCCGCAGCGAAAGCTTCTCTGTTTGAGACTGAGATTGAGTCGGCGAAGGGTGAACTGCAAAAGCCAAATCCCGACACGTCAGTTTTGACAAAGAGCATTCAATTTATTCAAAAGCTCGCGACCGAGGCTCTCACCCAGGCTGCGGGTAAATTGGGCGAACAGGCGATTTCCGCAGACTGGCAATCCTGGATTCATCAGCTCGGACGGCTTATCTCGCACCTCGGCTGATTTCCCGTTACCCAGGACACCAGCTAGATGATTACGTTCGTGCGGTCCTCGCGGAAATCATAAATAAATTTTCCACCATGTAACGGAGCATCCTTGAGATGCACTATCCACTCGGGAAGGCTTACCCGCAAGCTGGTAGTGTATCTAATGATTCACGTGTATTCTTAACATCTTGCCTGTAAGTTGCTTCCGCACAACTTGAAACGATACGTATTGACTTGGGCCCGAAATAGTTAGTGGGAGGACCAAAGAGTGCTTCATGTTCTCGTTCCAATTTTACGATTGACCAAGGACGCATATTATTGGAATCCTCCCCGCCTTGCGCGGATCGTCTGGGCGGTCGCGTCCAATTCTCGGTGGCAAATACAAATTTTTAAGCTGCTAGCGAGCCCCCCTCTCAAGGCTCTCGTCTTTATTGACCCGAGGATCGCATTCAAATATCTCTCGCGAGACCACCTTGCCCGCGGTCTCGATATCTCGGCCAGGGCTGCTTGTTTCATGCATCATTACAATTTCCTCCGATCGAAATTCCCTTCCCATCTGCTGCGGCAGGTGATTCATCGAGAAGCCACCCTGCTCGATGTTGTTGAAGACGGAAAGCGACACACCATCACCATGGGGCTTTCCAGACAAGAAGTACGTGAAGGCGAACTCTTCCTTCATCAGATGGTTGATGGCGTCAAGATCTTTGTCATGCAATTCACCATCGTCCCAGGCCGGATCGTCGGCTCTTGTGCGGAAAATGTCATTCTGGTCTCTCGCCTGCAGGGCATGAAGGGTTGTTTTACACAAGTTCACGCTGCCACCAAGGCCTTTCGCGACGTTGCTCCACCTGCACTCTTAATGTCAGCACTGCAGGGAATCGCAGAGGCCTTCGGCATTCGCGAGATGGCCGGCGTCAACGCGACCCGACAATTCTCATATGTTGAGGATCATGCAGAGTCTTTTCTCGAGGCCTATGACCGTTTTTTTGACAATCTCGGCGCAACCCTTTCGCACAAAGGATTTTTCACGACCCCTCTTCCTCTCGAAGAGAAATCTCTCCATCACATCAAGAATGGCCACAAGTCGAGGACGAGAAAGAAGCGCGCCTTCAAGCTCCAAATCGCTGAGCGTGTCTGCGAAAAGATTCAGGCAAGCGCGTAACATTGCGCTACCTGAATCGGCTGGCCTATGCGCAATTGCTGACGCCCGCCGGCAGGATGGACTATTTCCCTCGACGCTGAGGCCCACCCATCGCCCGCCTTCACTGCGGAGTTCATGAACCATTACGAGATGCAATGAATCGGTCCGTCGCCGTTACGGAAGGCGTAGCCGTGCGGCATATCCGTTGCGCGATAAACTGTTCCTGGAGCAGGTTGCGCCTCGATGCCCGCGAAGAAAAAATCCGCCAAAGTTTTCCATTGCCCCACCTGTAGCCAACTTGTCCAGGCCAAAGATGAGGACTTCCCTTTCTGCTCCGATCGCTGCCGCAAGATCGATCTCGGCAAATGGGCCACAGGCGTCTACAAGATCAGTTCGCCGGTCCTCGACCCCGAAGTTCTCGAAGACCTGGGCGACTCCGGACAGAACCGGGACAAAGGCTCGCATGAGAACTGACGGCTCCTCTTCCGCACAGAACCAGAGTTCCGCGAGCATCCAGAAGAAAACAACCTGGGCCTTCGCCGTCGCTACGTTTTTCGGGGCTGGCCGCCTGAAACCCGGCCCAGGCACCTGGGGATCGATCGCCGCGGTGCTGCTCTGGGCTGTGGCCGCCCGAGTTGTTCATCTCTCGGCTTCGGCGCTTCTCGTCGCACTTCTTGTGGGCATCGGCCTGGCTCTGCTTTTGGGAGTGCCGGCGGCGACCATCGCGGCCCGAGAGTCAGGGCGGCACGATCCCGGATTCGTGGTGATCGACGAGGTCGCTGGCCAGTGGATCACACTGCTGTTTTGCCCGCCCGATTGGGCCCACGCGCTCATCGCGCTGGTGCTCTTCCGGCTCTTCGACATCACCAAACCCTTCCCGGTCCGCCGCCTGGAACGGCTTCCGGAGGGGTGGGGCATCGTCTTCGACGATGTGGCCGCCGGGCTGTATGCTTTGGGTATAGCGTCGCTTGTGCGCATCTGGTACTGATATGGCTCGAACCCCTGCTCAACCCGCTCCTACAGCCGCTCCGGTGCCGCGCATCGACGATGTTTTTCCGCCGGCCGCCCTGCCCCTGGGTGAAGTGGAGGTCGCAGGAGCTCATCTGGGCCCTCATGCTTTCGGCCCACCGGCCGTCCTGGTGGACGGCGAGCCGGCGCACATCCTGATGAGCCGGCCTGCACGGCTCGCCTTTCGGATTCCCGAGCAGGCGTCTACTGGACTGATCGAGGTGCGCAGCCCCGCAGGAGCGGGCAACACGGTACCGATCCGCATTGCGCACCAGCTCAACGACGGCCTCCATCCCGTGACCAACCCGGCGGTCAGCCGCTCAGGCATGATCTACGCAACTGTCTCGGGCCCGCGCGGCAAGCAGACTCCGGTGTCGATCGTGCGCGTAAGCCCTGACGGCCGTGGCACTCCCTTCGTGACGGGCATTCTGAACGCCACGGGGCTCACCTTTTCGCCGGAAGGCGATCTCTACGTGACCTCGCGCGCCGAGGGGAACGTGTATCGGGTCGATTCTGCGGGTGAGTTCACCGTGTATGCCGAGGGCATGGGCGTGGCTACAGGCGCCGCCTTCGACCCCCAGGGTAACCTGTTTGTGGGCGACCGCAGCGGCACCATCTTCAAGATCAATCCACAGCGGCAGATCTTCGTCCACGCCACCCTCGAGCCTTCGGTCGCCGCCTATCACCTGGCCGCCAACGCGACAGGTACGCTCTTTGTGACGGGACCTATGCTCTCGTCGAATGAGGCTGTCTGGGCAATCGAGCCCAACGGCGACACACGCGCCTGGTATCGCGGTTTGGGCCGTCCGCAGGGTCTGGCCCTCTCGAAAGAAGGCGACGTATACGTGGCTGCCTGCCTGCATGGCCGGCGGGGCGTGGTCCGCATTACGCCCAACGGCGAGGCTTCGCTGGTGCTCGCCGGCCCGAATCTCGTGGGCCTTGCCTTCTCCCCGCTCGGCACCACCATCGTAGCCACCCAAGAAGCGGTGTACGAGGTGGATCTCGGGGTTGAGGGCCTGGAGCTGTTTTAAAAAATAGCTTTCAGCTTTTAGCCTCCAGCTTTCAGCTTTAACCAGCAGCGCGGGCGGGACGCGCGGTAGGAGCACTTAAAGGTGCACGTCTTCAGAGTTGAATGCTAGCACCGCCTTCCATAGGGAATAATGGAATCAAGGGCGCTAAGATCGCGTGCGTCTAAAAGAAGTTGACAAGCCCGAAGCTGAGCATGGACAACTGAAACCTGATCTCTGCCCCCTGATCTCTGAACTGCCTTATGAAATCAGAAATTATCGCCGTCGGCTCTGAGATGCTCACTCCGCATCGACAGGACACCAATTCGCTTTACCTCACCCTCAAGCTGAACGAGATCGGTGTCCTGGTCGCGTTCAAGACCATCGTCGGCGACCGCCGTAAAGACCTGGTCAACGCCATTCGCACAGCGCTGGGGCGCGTCGACGTAATTTTCCTGATGGGCGGCCTTGGGCCCACAGAGGACGACCTTACGCGCGAAGCCGCCGCCGAGGCTCTTGAGCTCACATTGCGCCGCGATGCTACGCAGGTGGCCGCCCTGCATGCCCGCGCCGCGACGTGGCGCATCCCGATTCCGCAGAACAATCTCAAGCAGGCCGACGTGCTGGAAGGCGCGACGTTGTTGCCCAATCCCAACGGCAGCGCCCCCGGCCAGTTTCTCGATACAGTCTTCGAAGGCTACCGCAAGCTCATCTTTCTTCTGCCTGGGCCGCCGCATGAGTGTTGCCCGCTCTTTGATACCGAGTGCCTGCCGCGCCTGCACGATCTGGTTCCGCCGCGCTCGATTGCGACGCGTACGCTGAAGGCCGCGATGATCGCCGAGTCGCAGGCCGACAAGCTGCTTGCGCCGATCTACACTACCTATCCCGATGTGGATACGACCATCCTCGCCCATACCGGCGACATCCAGCTCACTTTGCAGTGCACCAAGCCTACGCTCGAAGCGGCGCAGCAACGCGTGGACGAGCTTGCCAGCAAGTTGGAAGAGGCGCTCGAGGAATGGCTCTACTCGTCTGAAGGCGAATCTCTCGAACAGATCGTCCTCTACTATCTCGGGTTGCGCCAAGCCACGCTGGCCGTCGCGGAGAGCTGCACGGGCGGCCTGATCGCAGAACGCATCACTTCTGTGCCGGGCAGCTCGCGCTCGTTTCTGGGAGGAGCAGTCGTCTACTCCGACGCACTCAAGCAGGCCTTCACCGGCGTCTCTGCCGATCTGATCGCGCAGTATGGGGCGGTGAGCGAAGAGGTTGCGCGCGCCCTCGCCAACGGCATCCGTCTACGCACGGGTGCGACGATCGGCGTAGGCGTCACCGGCATCGCCGGTCCCGGCGGCGCAACAGAGAATAAGCCGGTGGGCCTCGTTCACATCGCCGTCTCCGATGCGCAGCGAACCGATGCCATCAACCGCACCTTCCGCGGCGACCGCCAGCGCGTCCGCGAATGGGCCGCCCAACAGGCGCTGGATCTGGTGCGCAAGCGGCTGATGTAAGCGAGCTTCGCAAAAAGCAACCGCAGATCCTTCGACTTCACAGGGAGCAACGTCGCGCTCCTGTTTGCTCAGGATGACAGTGCTACTGTGGGGCTCTTACTTCTCCATCCAGACCGCCTCGCACAACGACAGATGCGCCGTGTCTCCACGGTAGAAATATGATTGGGCGGGCGTTCCATTCCTCAGTTCGATGGAAGCGCGGGTGTACTCGCGCGGCACATCTTCGAAAGCGTCGAGCATGGCCAGTAGCGGCGCGTCGACACGATAGAGTTCGCCGTGAATCGCCTGGCCCTCGCGCGCCGGTCCTGCATGCACCAGTCCGGGATATGAGCCGCAGTTGACCATCAGATAAATCGGCTCGGTCCACGCCTCGCCGAGAAAATCCGCCGCGCGCAGCACATGATGATTGCGGCATCCGCGTTTCAGCGTGCCATAGACGAAGACCGTCTTCGTTTCCGCCATGGCTTGCTTATCGCAGATTTGCACACAGCGACGCAACAGCTTTTGCAGCCGTGCTCTCGATCTCCAGGCGCGCCCGTGCGGCAGTTTATCCTGAAAGTGAACTCCGATCATGATTCGAGGTATTTTTCGTGCCTAGTTCCAAGCGTCCTCTTGTTCTGACCATTCTCGATGGATGGGGATTTCGTGCTGAAACCGCCAATAACGCGATCGCCCTGGCTCGCAAGCCCACGTATGACAAGCTGCTGCGCGAGTTTCCCAACACGCTGATCCGCGCCTCCGAGCACTTTGTCGGCCTGCCCGATGGCCAGATGGGCAACAGCGAAGTCGGCCACCTGAACATCGGCGCCGGCCGCATTGTGCAGATGGACATCACGCGTATCGATGCACAGATCGCTTCGGGTGAGTTCGGGAAAAATCCTGCGATTGCAAAGGCCATGCAACGCGCGCGCGAAGGCGGACGGCAACTGCATCTCTTCGGCCTGGTCTCAGATGGCGGTGTGCACTCGCACCAGGAGCATCTCTATGCGTTGCTGCGCACCGCGCGCGAGTATGGAGTCGAACGGGTCTTTGTCCATGCCTTCATGGACGGGCGCGATACGCTGCCGACTTCCGGCGCGGGCTACATTGCGCAGCTCGAGCAGAAGATGCGCGAGTACGGCGTAGGCAAGCTGGCCAGCGTAAGCGGCCGCTATTACGCGATGGATCGTGATCGGCGCTGGGAACGGGAGCGCAAAGCCTTCGACGCCATGGTGGCTGGCAAAGCAGAGGGCGGCGCCTATGCGAATGCCGTAGCGCGCATCAAGGAGAACTACAACAGCGGCACGACCGACGAGTTCCTCATTCCGTTCGTGGTGACCGATGCCGCCGGCAAGCCTGTGGGCCAGATTCGCGATGAGGACGTCTGCATCAACTTCAACTTCCGCGCCGACCGCGCGCGGCAGATTACGCGCGTGCTGGCCCGCGAAAGCGGCTTGAATGCGCAGGGCGGCCGCAACCTCGATGCATGGGAGTCGCTGGATGAGATCATTCCCCGCCGCGAGATTCCCAAAAACCTGCACTACGTCTGCATGACGCAGTACGACAAGCTTTACGAGCTGCCGCTGGTGATCCTGCCGGAGTCGATGGACAATATCCTCGCCAATATTCTCGCGGCGCATCAGCTGCGCAATCTGCGCGTGGCCGAGACGGAGAAGTTTGCGCACGTGACGTACTTTTTCAATGGCGGCATCGAGCAGCCGTTTCCGGGCGAGGACCGCTCGTTGATTCAGTCGCTCAAGGTAGCCACCTACGATCTGGCTCCGCAGATGCAGGCCGAGGGCATTGGCGACGCGATCGTGAAAGCCGTCAACGACACAGCCTTCGATCTGATCGTGGCCAACTTCGCCAACGCCGATATGGTGGGCCACTCCGGCAAGCTGGAGCCCACCATCAAGGCATGCGAAGCCGTCGACGCCCAGCTGGAGCGCATCTACAAGGCCGTGCGCGAAAAGAACGGAAACTGGCTCATCACTGCCGACCACGGCAATGCCGAGCTCATGGTCGACCCTGCAACCGGTGGGCCGCACACTGCGCACACAACGAACCCGGTGCCGTTCATCTACGTGGGAGAGGACGCGGATCAGTATCGCCTGCGCGCCGATGGCTCACTGCGCGATATTTCTCCTACGCTTTTGAACCTTTTGGATCTCGGGCTTCCCAAAGAGATGACCGGCGGCGATCTGCGCGTGCAGCTTGCAAAATAGGCGCCGATCGGAAATTATCACCGCAAGCAAAAACGCCTCCCACTTGGGAGGCGTTTCTGCTTTTCTGAATGCCGGTTTATCGCGGCCGCAGTGACTTGATCGCTGCCGGCAGCCGCTCTTCGATCAGCTTGGCCCTTTCAGCGGCGATGCCTCCCAGGTAGGAAGGCGCGGGCGTGGCCATCAGAACCAGCGCCAGCACGATTACCGAGAAGCAGAGTCCGGCGACTCCTGCCGAGAGCAGCATGTGATACATGTCCGAGATATCGAGGCCCAGGATGTTGAAGGCCACGTGCTCCAGTGGCTTGATGTGCTTCAAAACCGCCAGGGCGAATAGAAAGAAAAGCGCCGCCAGCGATGTAAGAACGGCCAGCGTCGCGTCAACGCTGCGATGAAATCTCTGCCGGGATAAGCAATGGGCGCACTCACTGAGGTGTTGCTCGTAGTCACGCCGCATCTCGGGGGAGATGCCTGAAATGTCATACCGCCAACTGGCTAAAATTGCGCCAACTACACGGTCACTGCATCGGGTTCCTGCCATAGCCATAAAGACAACTCGCTTTGCAAAGGAATTTCTACCGCCGTTGCTTTCGCGGTCGGTCTGGCGAATAAGGGCCCGCAGTCTAGGGATGCATGCGTTACCGGGAAGGATTCAGGCCCACGTCACTTTGGGGCCCTTTTTCCTTCACCTACGGGTATAGATGCCCTTTTGCCTATTGTAATCCTACTTAGTTAAAAACAGATTGCCGAAAGAGGTTCGTGCTGCTCAGCCAGCAGCAGGCGGTTGGCCAGCAGGCTGGCGTGATTAGCCAGCGCGCGCTCGGCAGCGATCCGGGCCAGATCAGGAAGATTATTGTTTTCAGATAGATGCGCCAAAATGACGTAGGTAGCCTGGCCGTCATAACCGGAGGCAAGGAAATCCGCTGTCGCCTCGTTGGAGAGGTGCCCCACCCGTGAAAGGACCCGCTGCTTGACCGACCAGGGATAGGGCCCGTCGCGCAGCATCTCCAGGTCGTGATTTGACTCAAGAAGCAATAGATCAACGCCCTTCAGGTGGGCCTTCACGTTGGGCGTGACGTAGCCCAGATCGGTGGCAAAGGCCATCCGGATGCCCTCAGCCGCAAAAACGAATCCCACCGGGTCGGCCGCATCGTGAGGAATGGTGAACGGGCTGACGGCGATGTCGCCGATCGCAAACGGGCGGCCTGCCTCAAAGTATTCGACCGCCGGAAGCCAGGTGGGATCGGCCTTTTTTTCGGATGAAGCCGGAGCCGAATCTGCAACCCCTGGGGCAGTTCCCGTTTCGGGAATCGATTCGTCGATCTCCTCTTCTGTTGCGGAGGAAACGGCCTCTGCCTGGCGTTCTGCGGTCTGCTTGCGGCATTGCTCCAGCCATTGGGCATAGGTCATCTGCCGGCGGGGCATGAGCCATCGCATCCAGGCACGGTGCGTCGCCTCGGTAAAGTACACCGGAATGCCTAGCTTGCGGGCAGTGACGGCAAGACCATTCACATGATCCTGGTGCTCGTGGGTCACGATGATTGCGTCCAGCGTGCTGGGATCTTCACCGGCAAGCTTCATGCGGCGGAAGAGCTCGCGGCAGCTCAGGCCGGCGTCTACCAGGATGCGGGTGCGGCCTCCGGAGACAATCGTGCTGTTGCCCCTGGACCCTGACGCGAGCACGGTGAAGCGCACCATTTCTTGAGCATACAGCCAATCCGCACAAACTCTGTGCAAAACGAGTTGCTATGCCGGGTACCCGGAATTCGTTGCAGAAGTATCCGGGAAATCACTACGCTCTCGTACCGTTACCTAAGCGCCAATTTGCAGCTTCTTTCTTCCCTCGATTGTGCAATGTGCAGCGCAAAGAGGAGTTGCTACCATTCGATCAAACTGAATTAGCTGCGAGCTAGAGAAAGTTAGATGATCCACTCGCACTAGAACTGGAGCTTAAAAAGCATGAAGGGAATCGTACTGATCCTGTGCGGACTGGTAGGTTACATGCTGGCGCACTTTTTCCCCGATGGCGGTTTGGCGATTTATGCCCCAATGCTGATCTCCTATCACCTGTTCCTTGCGTTCCTCGTTGTGACCGCTGTTCAGGATAAAGGACTCTCTCTTTCGCCTGTTGCCACGGTTCTTACTCACGTTGCGTGCCTCACCCTGCTGGTGGTTTTCGCAGAAGCCCGCGAACACATCCCGTACTTCTGGGTGGTCCGCTTCTTTACGCCGAGCATCGCGCTCTTTGAAGCCACATGGCTTTTTAGCGGCAAAGGCAAAAGGGCTCAGGTAGCTTTCGAAGCCGGTCCCGCGACTGCGGGAAGCGCCGAGGATTACGACGAGTTCATCCAGTACCTGCGGCAGAGCGATCGGCAGTTCAGCAAGCCTGGGCGGAGCGTAAAGGAAGAGTTCAAGTATTGGCTGGACTACCGCGCCAAGCACCGTTCGGCACTATAACACTCTACCCAAACAAAAACTCAAATCGATGAGGTGGCGCGTGCTTCGGTGCGCGCCATTTCGCCCATCATCCCGAGAATATTGTCGTCAGGATCCTTCAAGAAAGCCATCCAAAGATCGTGATCGGCAAGCTGCGCAACCAGGTGCGGTCTTGCGACGAAGGGCACGCCCTGTGCCTCGATGGCTGTGTAGGCCGCTTGTAAGTCGCTCACGCGAAAATAGAGAATCGTGCCGCCGGGCTGGACTGGCTTATCAGACGATCCGATCATGAACCGGATGCTGCCACACTGAAAGAAGGCATGTTGCCGGCATCAAAGAGGAACTGCATGCCCAGCCGATCGCGATAGAAGCTCTTCGCTCTCCAGATCGCCCACGCTAACGGCAATCTGCCCAATCTCGTTGAAGCGCACCTGAGTCTGGCTATTTTCCATCGATCGCTCTCCTAAATCGCGCTTTTGCACTGCCGCTCAAGCTATGTTGGCAGATTGACCGGAATCTCAATCGAGACCCGTGTGCCGCGCCCGGGATTGCTCACGACGCTGAAGTGCGCCTGATCGCCGTAGAGGACCTCCAGCCGTTCCTGCACGTTCTTCATGCCGATGCCGGCTCCGGTGCGCCGCAGTGCTGAGGCCGGCCGGTTGCCCATGCCCACGCCGTCATCCGCAACTTCAATCAAAACCCGTCCACCCTGCAGGCGGCTGCGCAGCGTTACCGTGCCACCATGGATGCGCGGTTCGAGACCGTGCTTGATGCTGTTCTCTATGAGCGGTTGAAGAAGGATGCCGGGCACAAGAACGTCCAGCGTGCGCGGATCGATTTCTTTCTCGACCTTCAGCTTCTCGGTGCCGAAACGCACAACTTCGATATCGAGATAGTCGTCGGTAAAGCTCAACTCCTGGCGAAGCGGCACAAAGGTATCGTGATCATTGAGCAGCGCGCGCAGGATGTTGGCCAGTTTCACCGTCATCTCGCGAGCCAGTTCGGGCTTGCTGCGCACCAGCGCCGCGATGGAGTTGAGCGTGTTGAAGAGAAAGTGGGGATTGATCTGCCGCTGCAGCGCATCGAGCCGCGCCTCAAGCACCAGCCGCTTCTGCTCCTCGAGCGAGATCTCGAGGCGGAGCGCATTCCACACCTTGAGCGCGATGCCGACAACGATAGGCGCACTGATCCAGACCAGTGCCTGCAGCCAGATCTGGCTTGCCAATAGCGCAAACAGACGACGCGGAAAGGTGTGCGCGATCCAGTCGCGAGCCATCTCCATGGCCGCAATGAGCACGAGAAGCAGAATCTGACGGTCGACGCGCGGTTTGCGTAGATTGCGCCGCACCCAGCGATAGAGGCTGAGATCGATAAACGGCGTGAACGACCAGATCTCTTCGCGCTCGACGAACCGGCCGATGAAACCGGCGGCCAGGCCTAGCGCTACATCGAAGGGTGGCGCGAGATACTCTCCGTGCCCGACTGCTGGGATCGAAAGCACCAATCCACTAAGCATCGCCCAGCGCGGGCCGATGAGCAGGCCGAGGAGGACGATGGCTTCAAACGAGATGTCGGCGGCGTAGAAGTTCGGGACCAGGAACCGGAACCAGACACCCAACGTCAGGGGAATCAGAAAAAACGCCAGCAGGGCCAGTGTTTGCTGCGTCCTCCGTTTCTCGGCAAAGAGCAGCCTCCGGAAGGTGCTGGCGCGCGCCAGCACACTGGCCACCGACGCAACCACGCCCAGCTTGACCAGCAATGTGATGAGAAGCAGCCGATCCGTCACCCCACAAATGTATCGTGCCGCCCGCTCAGGTATCTAATTCCTTGAGAGATCGCCAAGGCAAAAGAATAGCCATAGAAAACGGCCGCTCTGTGATGGCTGTACGCCGGTTCAATTGCGGCGCGCCGTAAAATAGAAGGATGGGCATGGAAAGTGTGAAGAAGATTGCGGAGGCGGATTTTCCTACTCGCTGGGGAGCCTTTCGCATTCTGGGTTTTGAGGGCGTCTCTGCGCCGAGGCCCGATTGCGAGCCAGTGCGTGAAGTGGAGGAACTGGTCGCGCTGGTGATGGGAGATATTCATGGGGCGGCGCCGCTCGTGCGCATCCACTCTCAGTGTCTGACCGGCGATGTGTTCGGTTCGCTCCGCTGCGATTGCCGCCTGCAATTGGAGATGGCGCTCAAGAAGATTGCAGCGGCGGGAGCCGGCATTCTGCTCTATGAACAGAAGGAAGGCCGAGGCATCGGCCTGATGGCCAAGCTCAAAGCGTACGAGTTACAAGACAAGGGCCGTGACACCGTTGAAGCAAATCTTGAACTGGGCTTTGCCGCCGATTGCCGCGGTTACGAACTGCCCGCCGCCGTGCTGAAGCTGCTGGGCCTCGCGCAGGTGCGGCTGATTACGAACAATCCAGAAAAAGTGGCCGCTCTCGAGTCGGCCGGCATTGCGGTGGTTGAACGTGTCTCAGCCGAGGTCGAGCCGCACGAAACCTTCGAGCGCTATCTGCGCACCAAGCAGGAAAAGATGGGTCACATTCTGGAGATGGTCGTCAACGAGGATCAGACAGAATAGAGGCATCCCCTGGAGTCAACTGCCTCCACGAACGAATTGTCATCCTGAGCGACCAAAGGGAGCCGAAAGCCTGCCCTGAGCTTGTCGAAGGGGACCTGCGGTTGCTTTCCATTGCTCAACTGCGGCACGGGACAAGCCGCAGATGTTTCGACTCCGTTGCGAGCGAAGAACGCTCCCAACTCCGCTCAACATGACAGTGTTCTGGATTTATGGTCTGAAATCGAAAACAGATTGATCTATCGATACAGCCTAAGTCCGCAGCGCCTTCAGCACCTTTGCCGTCGTCACCACCTGGCCCACGTGCCGCTGCGTGTGATCGGCCACGTGAATCAGCGCGCCTCCGATAGAGGTGGGCAACTGCTTGCGCCCCACTCCACGGAAGGTGTCGAGATTGGCTGTAGCCAGCACGCGAATGCGCTCAGCCGCATTGCTGAAGGATGTTTCCACCTCGGCAAGCAGCGCAGCGAGCGTCTCCTGGCTGCCTTCCCCGCCCTGTTCGCTTTTAAGCTTTGCGAGTTGCTCGGCTGAGAGTTGATTGCCTTCGCCGTAAGTGAGAATGCGGTCGGTCGAGCGGGCGATATGGCGCAGATGGAAGGCGATCGAAGGCAGTCCGAGAGGCTGCGCATGCACCTCAGCATCTGTCAGGCCTTCCGTCCATTTAGTCAGATCGTCCAGTGCGAGATCGAGCGCATGAAGTACCGCGCGGCCGGGAGCTGGAACATCGGCGTGCGAGCCCCGGAGCCAGGGTTCGATGTAGGGAACAGTAGATGTGCTCATGAAATCATCCCTACCCTGCGCTCTTCACGCGCACCACGGTGATCTTTGCGAAGCCCTCTTCAAAGACCGGCGGCTTTAGCCTTTCGGCCATCTTGCGCATCACGTCTTCGCTCACGGAGCGGTCGCGCTGGCGGTTGCGTTCAAGGCAGACTTCCAGCGGCACATCGAAAAAGACCGCCTGCACCTCGTAGCCGAAGCTTTTGGCCATCTTGATCCATTGGCGCCGCTCGTGGATCGAGAGGTTCGTCGCGTCTACATAGTTCCAGGGCATTTTGGCGATGAGCCGCGCCCGCAGGAGCGAACGCAGCGTGGAGAAGACGAGGCCCTGGTAACGCTGCTCCTCCACGTCGTCGAAAAGAATGTTGCGCAGCAGATCGCTCGACAATGGCGTGACGCCGCGGCGGCCGAACCATGTGGTCTTGCCCGAACCGGGAAGGCCGATCGCCAGAACCACATACCCTCTCGGAGCCTGGGGCGAGCGCTCCGCAGAACCGGGTTCTGAAATAGGAGCCGTCGGCATCTCGGGCTGGGTTTCCACCTCTAGCCGGCCTGACCCGGCCTGCTCATTCCAGTCCTGGCGGCCCGGCCAGTTGGGATTGCCGCGACTCGGATTGCCATGACTCGGATTCGCGGACCGTTGCGGCGCCTGAGCGCGTGGTTGCGGCTCTGCAGTGCGCGAACGTGCCGGCGCGGCATCGTCGGGATAAAACGGAACAAGCGGGGCCGGCTGATTGGAGGGGATTTCCTGGCCGATTTTGCCTGTGGATTCGGAAGTATTGGGAGCGCGTCTGGAACGTCTTCTCATGCCGCCTTCAACTCGTGCTGCAGCAACTGCGCCTTAGCAACTTACGCTGCATGGCGCATGCTCTTGATACCCGAATACCACACCACCCGATCCGCCTGCAAACGCTGTGCAGGCGGTCACATACAGATTCATTGCCGAACGGGCAAGATGAAATCGGGAAATCGTTCGCGCGAAACGCCGTATCGAAAACGTTTCCGTTTCGCTCGTCCGGTGCTGAGTGTTACGATCAAGAGTTTGGTGGAATCGCGTTTTCAGTAGATTCAGAGTCGCCTCAGATTGCAAGGAATCGGCTCGCGCGGCTTTTCTCCGGAAGAAAAGGCGCAGCAGACCGGCAGCCTGGGGAACGCGGAATCACTCCAGACACCGCGCAACCCAAGCTCATAACCCCAGCAGCGCCACAGCTTACAAGGAGAAATCACGCATGGCAGTTAAGGTTGGAATCAACGGCTTCGGCCGCATTGGACGCAATGTTTTGCGCGCCGCTCTCGGCAACCCGGAGATTGAGTTTGTCGCCGTCAACGACTTGACCAGCCCGGCAACGCTGGCTCATCTGCTCAAGTACGATTCGATTCTGGGCAACCTGAAGCACGAAATCGTCGCGGGTGAAGACTTCATCTCCATCGACGGCAAAAAGATCAAGGTCTATGCCGAGCGTGACCCTGCCAAGCTACCCTGGGCCGACAACGGCGCGCAGATCGTCGTGGAGTCCACCGGCCACTTCACCGATGCGACCAAGGCCAAGGCCCACCTGGGCTCAACCGTCAAGAAGGTCATCATCTCCGCGCCAGCGACGAACGAAGACATCACCGTCGTGCTGGGCGTAAACCAGGAAAAGTACGATCCCGCCAAGCACAGCGTGATCTCGAATGCGAGCTGCACCACCAACTGTCTTGCGCCGGTCGTCAAGGTGCTCATCAAGGAGTTCGGCATCGTGAGCGGCATCATGACCACGATCCACAGCTACACCAATGACCAGGTGATTCTCGACTTTCCGCACAAGGACCTGCGCCGCGCCCGTGCCGCCGCACTGAATATGATTCCCAGCTCTACCGGCGCAGCGAAAGCTCTCAAGCTCGTGATTCCTGAGACCGCCGGCAAGCTCGACGGATTCGCCATCCGCGTCCCAACGCCGAACGTCTCGATCGTCGACCTCACCTTTATCAGCGAGAAGACCACCGACGCGAAGGCTGTGAACGCCGCGCTTGAGGCCGCCAGCAAAGGCGAGCTCAAGGGCATTCTCGGCTATGAGTCGGGCGAGCTGGTCAGCTCGGACTTCAAGGGCGACCGCCGCAGCTCCATTGTGGACGCGCCGTTGACCAAGGTCGTTGGCCAGAGCGTCAAGGTGCTGAGCTGGTATGACAACGAGTGGGGCTACTCCAACCGTGTCGTCGACCTGATCGGCTTCCTTACGTCGAAGGGCCTGTAAACCAGTGGCCAGTTTTTAGTGATCAGTGGTCAGCCGAGCGTATGATCAGATGCTGATCACTGACCACTGTCCTCTGATCACTAATCTCTACTCACTGATCTCATTTATGCGCCAGAACATCTCCGGCGGCTCACCCTACGAGCCCATCATCGGTTTCTCTCGCGCGGTGCGCATCGGCAACGTTGTCCGCGTAGCCGGCACCGGCCCCGTGGGCGCGGACCAAGAAGACGCAGCGGGCCAGACCCGCCGCATCTTCGCCATTGTGGAAAAGGCGCTTACAGAGGCAGGTGCCACGTTGAATGACGTGATCGCCACGCGCATGTACCTCACCCATGCTGAAGACTGGGAGGCAGTTGGACGCGTTCACGGCAAGTTCTTCGCAAACACGCGTCCGGCCGCTACCATGGTCGTTGTCGCAGCGCTGCTCAATCCCGCATGGCGTATCGAGATGGAGTTCGAGGCCATCGTGCCTCAACCAAACGCCTGAATCCTGATCCCCAGCTTCTCAAAGAGGTTTTGCATCATGTCTAAGCTCACCATCCGCGACGTCGAACTGGCCAACAAGCATGTTTTCATCCGCGTTGATTTCAATGTGCCGCTTTCGGAGGATGGCACCATTATTACGGACGACACGCGCATTGTGGCCACGTTGCCCACGATTGAGTACGCGCTGAAGAGGCGCGCCAAGGTGATTTTGGCCTCGCATCTCGGCCGGCCCAAGGGCAAGCCGAATCCGAAGTATTCGCTGCGTCCGGTGGTGGACCGGCTGCGTGAGCTGCTCGATGAGAAAGAGAACGACTACTCGATCAACGTAGCCTTTTCGCCGGACTGCGTAGGCGAAATCGCGGAAGAGATGGCGCGCCAGCTCGAATCCGGCCAGGTACTGCTGCTTGAAAACCTGCGCTTCCACACCGAAGAAGAGGCCAACGATCCTGTTTTTGCCAAGCGGCTCGCCTCATTGGCTGAGATCTACGTGAATGATGCCTTCGGCGCCGCGCATCGCGCCCACGCCTCGACGGAAGGCATCACGCACTACATCAAGCCTTCCGTTGCCGGCCTGCTCATGGAAAAGGAGATCACCTATCTCGGCAAGGCACTTGAAGCCCCCGAAAAGCCCTTCGTGGCCATCATCGGTGGATCGAAGATATCCGGCAAGATCGATGTGATTGAGAACCTGCTCGACAAAGTCGATACGCTCATCATTGTGGGCGGCATGGCTTATACTTTCCAGCGCGCACTGGGCATCACCACCGGCAAATCGCTCGTAGAAGAAGACAAGATCGAAATGGCCAGGGATGCACTGGCCAAGGCGAAGGCCAAGGGCGTGAATCTCGTGCTTCCCGTCGACAACGTGCTCGCGGACAACTTTGCCGCAGATGCGAAGACACAGCCCTGGGACACATCGAAGAACTTTCCCGCAGATTGGCAGGGGCTGGATATCGGTCCGAAGACCGTTGCAACAATCGAGCAGCTTGTGGCGACGGCCAAGACCATTGTGTGGAACGGTCCTGCGGGCGTCTTCGAGTTCCCGCGCTTTGCCGTGGGCACCAATGCGATTGCAAAGGCCGTAGCAGCCAATAAAACTGCCACGTCGATCATTGGCGGCGGTGACTCGGTGAGCGCAATCAACCAGGCCGGTGTAGCCGACCAGATTACGCATATCTCCACCGGCGGCGGGGCGAGCCTGGAGTTTCTCGAAGGCAAGAAGCTGCCCGGCGTAGAAGCATTGACGGATAAGTAACTCGCTCAATCCAAAATGACCACGGGCCGCCATGCACGGTCCTTGGTCATTTTCTACAGGCGCAACTCCGTCCTTTTCGACTATGACGGCCATCACTTCCTTCCCTGCCAAATCGCGCTAACATTCCTGGCCAAGATCAGCGATCGGGATGCCAATGCAGCATCCGCAAGTGGCGATCCCGTGGGGGGAAAGCCATGATTCGTCATAGCGTGAATGTAGCCATAACCGCGGTTCTCGGCGTAGTGGCCTTCCTCGGATTTTGGTGGATGATAGCGGACCTGCTTCTCAGGACGATGCCTCAGCTCTTGCATTCGTCGGGAGAAACAGCTCTTGACGCGTTTGTCATACTGATGATGGTGACTGCCATCCTGACGGGGCGCTCGTTGCCATCCAGGCCCATCAGCGTGATGAGGCGCCGCGCAAGCATCACTTCGGGCTCCTCCGTCCGCATCTGCATCACTGACGCACGCCCTCATCGCGCCCTCGTCCACTTGCTAAGCGGTCGTCTGCTTCTGCCGCAACGGCCTTCTTATCGCAGCTCGTCCAGCACGCCTGTTCATTTTCCGGAAATTCTCCTCCGGAGAATGCTCCGAAAAATTGGGAAGGTCTACGTTCATTTTGTGCTCTTCATCACCTGTCGCCGGAATTCCATCTCATAAAATCAATATGAGGACACCCACATATCATGCTCCGCAAAGCTCTGATTGCCGCCAATTGGAAGATGTACAAAACGCCCGCTGAAGCCAAGGCGTTTGTCGATGCCTTTCTGCCGCTGGTTGCCAGCCATGCACGCGACGAGATCGCGCTGTTTCCGTCGCCTGTCTTGCTGCCCACGGTGATCGAAGCCGCTAAGGGCTCTAGTGTCGCCGTCGGCGCGCAGAACATCCACTTCGCCGAAGAAGGCGCTTACACGGGCGAAACCTCAATCGGCCAGTTGAAGGCTGTAGGCGGGACGCATACGCTCATTGGCCACTCGGAGCGGCGGCAGTACTTTGCCGAGACCGACGAGATCGTGAACAAGAAGCTGCATACGGCGCTGAAGCATAGCATCGTTCCCATTGTCTGCATCGGAGAAGTGCTCGACGAGCGCGAGGCGGGCAAGACTGCCAGCGTGCTGAAGACCCAGGTCAACGGTGCATTCGCCGGCATTACGTCAGAAGCGGCCGCGCCCATCGTCATTGCCTACGAGCCCGTGTGGGCTATCGGAACCGGCAAGACAGCCACGCCGGAGATCGCCGCCGATGCGCATCGCATTATCCGCGCAGAGGTGGCAAAGCTGCTGGGTGCAGAAGTCGCCGCGGCCATGCGCATCCTGTATGGCGGCAGCGTGAAACCTGACAACGCCACTGCGTTGATTGGTCAGGAAGAGATCGATGGCGCGCTGGTGGGCGGCGCGAGCCTCAAGCCGGACTCCTTCACGGCCATCGTGAAGTACTAGCTATGGACTTGTCCGCTTGAGTAGAGTGGTCGATCTGTGCTAGTGGCGTTCCGCAGAGAAATCATTATTAGCATTGAAGAAAGGCAACCGCAGATCCTTCGATTGCGTTGATTGCTTCGCAATCAACTTCGCTCAGGATGACAGGCCACTGCGACAGTCCGCGCTATTCGCGGCCGAAGGCCTTGTGAAGAGTGGTGACAAGCTGAATGGCGAGGGTGTTCATATTGTCCTCTGAGCCTGAGCTGTAGTGCTCCACCTCATAGCTGACCTTGAGGATCTCAAATCGGTTCGGCCGAAAACCAGCGACTGCTTCGACGTTCTGAATGTTGCCTGGAAATTTGGCGCTCGTGTAGCCATTCCGCAGGGCGATGTACCAGCGCGGCGTGAGCACCTGCTTGATCTCGCCGTATCCGGCAGTCTCGCGGTAGGTCGGAACCGCCGAGTACGGCATCACAAACTTCTGGAACTCTCCCTGCACGCTGGTGTGCCCATGCGCCCAGCTTACGTCTGCGCCAAGGGCATGCGCCGGCAAGCGATTTGGATTCTCTTCACCTGGGAAAAAATATCGATAGTTGCGACTGAGATACGGACCGCGATACGCAGACACGCCTACGCGAAAACCCTGTCGGATTGTGTACCCAGCCCCACCCGCCCAGTTTCCGTACTGGTCGCGCGCAAAGAGGTTCTTTGGATTGGCTGGCGACGAATTTGCGAATTGTACTCTGCCGTCCAGCTTGCCGCGTGTCGCTTCGACCTGCGCTCCTGTTACGCCCAGCATCGTGATCGGAGAATAGTAGTAGCCATACTCGATCGGCATGTCGACGAGAGGATTGTCGGCATCGTCATAGCGGAGCATGAAAGAGCCAAATGCAGTGGGAAGCACGCCAGCGCGGACGATCACTGCTCCTTTGTCAGAAACGCGCGCATAGTTGAGCGCGGCTTGCAGCAGCGTTCCTTTCGCGCCATAGCCCTGTGTCGAAAACTCCTCAAAATAATAAGGACGCGTTGCGAACTGAAATGAACCATTAACGAACCAGTTCTCGTTGATCTTCCACGTGGGATAAACAATGGAGCGAAATCCTTCGACAACCGGCGCTCCCGATCGCGGGGCGTCGGTCAGCTCATTCGAGGCAGCCCACTGACCGGTTGCCGTCGCGCGAAGATCAAACCCCGATGCAGCTTCCTGTGCCGAGACACTGGCGTTGCGCGATGTACACAGCGCGCACGCGAGCAATGCGGTGAAGAGAAGTTTCTTCATGCGCTCACCGCCAAAACGAACGGTTCCGCCAGCTTGGATTCTGCAACCACGAGAGGCTGCCGTTCAAAGACCGCCGCAGGAAGATTCAGAAAGACGTCGACGATCCGCGGATCGAACTGGATTCCGGCGTTTTCCACGAGAATCGATAACGCTTTCTCGTGAGTCATGCCTCTTCTGTACGAGCGATCGGTTGTCATCGCATCATAGGCGTCAGCCACATGAATGATGCGCGCATCAATCGGAGTTTCCTCGCCCGACTGCCCCTTCGGATATCCGGTGCCGTCCCAGTTTTCATGATGCAGTTCGACTGCCGCAAGAAACGGCGCGAAGCCGTGTACGCCTTCGAGAATCCGACGGCCAATGACCGGGTGCTGCTTGACGATGCTGAACTCTTCTTCGGTGAGCCGGCCCGGCTTTTGCAATACGGCATCGGCAATGCCGATCTTGCCGATGTCGTGTAAAAGCGCGCCGGTGCGGATGCGTTCAACGTCCTCCAGGGCCAGATGCATGGCTGACGCAGTAGCGCACGCCAGATCGCTGACGCGATGGCTATGGCCGGCGGTGTAGCGGTCGCGCGCGTCGAGTGCGCTAGCCAGCGAGCCCACAAACTCGAAGTACGCCTCTTCCAGATTCTCGCCGGCAATCCTGACCGATGCGGCAGCGCGGTTGTAAAACTCTGCCAGCTCGCGAATCTCAAGAATTGATGACTGCTTTGTTTCCAACTCCGGCAGTTTGCCGGTAGGCACCGCAGTGCGAAGGTGCGAGACGATCGCGGCAATTGGCTTGACGATCGAACTGGATGACGCGATGCCGCACAGAAGGGCCACGAGCACGCACACCACCGCCAACCAGAGGAACAGATCATGCAATCTCTGTTCAATCGGAGCGGTCGCCTGATCGACATTCTCAAAGCTGAAGAGAGTGAAGCCCCCGCCATAGGACTGCATCCGCAACGCGATCCAGTTTGCGCTGTTGAGCCGCAGATCACACTCGGTCTGTCCATTGCAGTGAGCGAGCGACCGCTCTACCGCATCGAACCGTACCTGCGGGAGATTTGCCTTCAGCACTTTGCCGTCGTGCATCAGCGCGACCGGAGTAGTCAAATCGCCAAAATCAAAGAACTCGCCGACGGAGAGCATGCCAATATTCGCATCATCTTGATCGACTGGGACCGACGCCACCTGAAAGGCTCGGCCGTCGAGCAGGAGCAGTCCGCCGCGAACACGCTGCAGGCTCGAAGTATTTAACGGAACAAGCTGGCCGCGACGATCTGTTTCACTCGTCACCTCACGGACAACGCCCGCCAAGGGGACTCCGCTGGGCTTGGAAACCAGCATGAAGTCAAAGCCCATGTGCTCGCCAAGCTCGCGCAACTGATCTTCAACCGTGCTCTGCGCAGATGGATTGTCGGCGTTAGCAAGCAGCAGTTGGATACCGGCTTTGAGAGACGGATTCTCACCCGCGATGCGCAAAAACCGGCTGTTCTGAAGATCACCCTTGGCGTGAATGGCAGCAATCGCTTGCTGGCTCTTCCGCAAGGATGTGCGAAGCCCGTCGCGCACAGTCGACTGCACCAACTGCTGGATCATCCAGAAGCTGCCCGACAGCAGAATCGCGAACGGGACAAAGCACAGCAGAAACGTGCGGGTTCTGAAGCGCGTTATCACTGCGAGCCCCCCGCCGGGTTCGCATTCGGATGCAGTTCCGCATCCTGGGTGGAGTCTGCTTCGACCGGAATAAAGAAGTCTGCGCTCTCGTTTTGATCTGCACGCACAACGATAGTTTTGCGGAAGAAGCCAGCGGTCTTATGCCACGCAACTACGGTGTACTGCCCGGGCGGCACGTTGTCGATTCGATACTGGCCGGTGCGATCGGGGCGAGCATACCAGCGATTCGGCGTGACCACAATGGTGGCCGCCATATTCGGGTGCAGATGGCAATAGACGCTTACGATGCCGGGCTTGGGAAACTGCACTTTGCGCGTCTGGCCGCGATCATAGCTTCCCAGATCGAATGTCTTGGGTTTGGAAAGAGAATAGATGTTATGAAAGATCGGGTCCATGTTGGGGAACGAGACTGTCGACCCAACCGGGACGACGACGAGATCTGGTGAGAATCTCCGATTGATCTGCTCGATCTGAACTGACTCTCGATTCGCCGGATCGTCGTTCTTGAGAACGGGACCCTCAAGATAAACAACAACCCGTGTTCTCTCAAACTCAAGCGGATCTTCGACCGGGTCTTTTCCCAGCTTTACGGTCGTTCCACGTTGATAGACAGAAACGTCCGGCGTAACTCTCGGTTTGGTGAGCCGCTTCTTGATCAGAATGGTTCCGGAAACACTTTGCGCGCCCGCAACGACCGTGAACACGGCGCACGCCACAAATCCGGCTAGTTCTCTCAATCGCATTGAGTGAACACCTCACCCGCGGCCAAGCTCTCGATTCCTTTAGCTTCGTGGCCCTTCGCTCACTCCCCGATTCGGCCGAACACACAGCAGGCGCAGGAGAATGGAATTCAACTCACAGTCTAGGTTCGTGGAAGGGTACCTGAGAATACAACTATGTGGGCAAAGCCCAATCCGATAGGTCATATCCCGCAGAAAATACATAGAATTGTCTCAGGATTGTCATCGCGATAGTGCTTCAATTTCGGCCTTGAAGTCGCGCGCAGGCGGCGATTTCTGGCGCCGGCAAATAGCTACGAAAAGAGCATGGAATCAGCGCGAATGATGAAGTTCATCTGCCGCGTCACGCTGCGGCAACGGCCGTGATGCCCCTGGTCTGCCGGTAAAGCTCTTCGGCCGCAGAGGCCTCGACTGGCTTGGAAATCAAGAAGCCCTGCAGGTAGTCGGGACCAAGTTCATGGAGTTTGCACAGCTGGTCTTCGGTTTCGACGCCTTCCACAATCACTTCCATCTTGAGAGAACGCGCAAGTTCAAGAACCGCGCGAATAATGTCCACACTGCCGCCGTCGGTACTGAGATCACGGATGAAAGAACGATCGATCTTCAGCGCGCGGAAGGGGAGGCGCTGCAGATAACTGAGCGATGAATAGCCGGTGCCGAAGTCATCAATTTCAAGCCGAACGTTCATAGCGCGCAGCTGGTTGAAGATGTTCAGCGTCTGGGTCGTATTCCCCATGATGGAGCTTTCCGTCATCTCCAGCGCCAGACAATTCGGATTCAATCCGCTTTCGGCCAGAGCGCCGCTTACATCTTCAATCAAGCGTGGATCGCTCAGCTGCCGTGACGAAACATTCACGTGCATAGTGAGGGGAGCAGGGGGAGCCAGGACCCTTTGCCACTCCGCCATCTGCTGGCAGGACTCGCGCAAAACCCAGCGGCCGATCTGCACAATCAAGTCACTCTCCTCGGCAATGGGAATAAACTGGCCGGGGGGGATCATCCCACGCTCCGGATGATTCCAGCGCACCAGGGCCTCGAAGCCGCGAATCTGCCCATCCGAGAGCCGAACGACCGGCTGATAGTGAAGAATCAGTTGGCCGACATCCAAAGCTTTACGCAGCCCCGTTTCAATCTCAAAGCGGGAGATAGCGCGCTCGCGCATTTCCTTGTCGAAGAATTCATAGCGGGCCTTGCCACGCGTTTTGGCGGCATACATCGCCGTGTCCGCGTTGCGGAGAAGATCTTCCGGCGTGACTCCGCTGTCGTTGAACGCGATACCGATGCTCGCTGCGACAAAGATACGACGGCCTTCAAAGTGGAACGGCTCACTCACTCTCTTCAGAATGCGGTTCGCAACTGCAGCTGCATCGGTATCCCGATCGATGTGCGTCAGCAAAACTGCGAACTCATCACCACCGATGCGCGCGGCGACTGACGGCGCAACACCATCCGCACCGTGGCTGGTCCGCAAGCAGCCGCGTAGCCGTCCTGCGAAATCGATAAGCAGCTCGTCTCCCGCTGCGTGTCCCAGGCTGTCATTGACGATCTTGAACTGATCCAGATCGATAAACAACACGGCAAACCGGCTCTTTTGCTGGTTCGCAGTTTCTATCGAGCTCTCAAGCCGGTCGAGCAGATACAAGCGGTTCGGAATTTGCGTGAGCGGATCGGCGATCTTGCCCTCGGTAATATCTGTCTGCGAGCCCGCAATGCGAATCGCTTTACCGGAACCGTCACGCACCGCGATGCCGCGGCTGAGGGCCCATATATACCCTTCCGATTTGTGGCGCATACGGTATTCGCTGACAAACTCGGCGCTGTTTCCGTTGCAGTGATCCTCAAGTTCGGCACGAACGCGATCGCGATCACTGGGATGGATCCGGCTAAACCACTCTTCCGGATCAGACCAGTCCTCGTCGGGAGAGCAACCGAGCATCAGGTTCCAACGGGGCGAGAAATAAATTTTGTTGCTAACGAGATTCCAGTCCCACAAGCCATCGTTGGCGCCGCGCGCGGCCAACGCGTAGCGCTCCTCGCTCTCCTTGAGAGAGGTAAGCGCGTTTTGCAAAGCCTGCTCACGTGTCTCGATGCGCGAGAGCATGTTGTTGAATGAGTCGATCAGGCGCGCCGTCTCGCCTCCCGCGGGAATGGCGGCGCGCACAGAATAATCTTTCTCGCGAGTAATCCGGTGCGCAATCGCCGCGAGTTGCACCAGCGGATCGCTGATGGAGTGCGCAAAGCGCGCCGTGGCCAGAAAGGTTGCGAAGACCGCGAGAAAGAGGACGCAGGCGGCGATCTTCGCATAGCTGATCAGCCTGGATTGAAATTCGCTCAGGTCGAAGACAATGGCGATCGAGCCTGTGCGCTCTTTGTCCAGGTAGACGGTGCGAAACAGCGTAAGAGTACGCTTATCGAATACGGGACCATCCGCACGCCACGCCGGTCGGAGAATTTTCTCGGAGGCGCCGGGTCTGCGATATTCTGCGAAGAGCTCGCCGCTGGTGTCATAGAGGAATGCGGCAAGAACATGTGGTTCCGTCGCAAGGGCGGTGAGCATCTCGCGCCCGGTTTGCCGGTCATTAAAGGCCAGAGATGCGGCAGAATTCGCACCAACGGAATCTGCCAATGCTGTGAGCTCCCGTTCCGCACTGCCGCGAAGGCTATGGCGTTCGTAAATAGCAAATCCGATCGAGGCAAGCAGCACCGCAAATCCGCTGGCGAACAGAATCAGGAGGACCAAGTTGGTGCGAATCGAGAGATCGCGGATGCGCATTCTCACCTTGCCTCCGCTGTCTGCGTATTTCCGCGAAGCACGTTCGAAGCGAGAAGCAGGAGGCGTGAGCTGATGCGCAGGTGGGATGACTCGGCAGCGCCGAGATCCACATCAAACCGGATTCGATCTGCATCGAGGTGGAAGCAGATCATCCCGCCGTCCGACAAAAATGAATCGGTCTCTCCCACCGTAAGAACGGGCATGCCGTGAAGGCTCTTGAGAATCGCAGACTGTTTCCGCGCCATGTCGCGACTGAGAAAGAACAGTTGGCAGCCTTGCGATTCCTGCGCTTGATGCAGCACCCGAACATGAAATACACGTGAGCCAAGAGGCTTTCCATCAACCATCGTTTGGATTTCCTGCCGCTGCGGCTCGTCCTCAAGCACGCACAGATTGATCGATTGGCTCGCACTTCCAGCGACATCGCCGGGCCAATCGACGAGCTGGGCAAAGTGGAACAGAAAAGCCGCCTTGATCTGATACTCAGCATCCGGGCCCTGCGCAGAGCACACACCTGTCGAAGCCGACAGCAGTGCGATGATGCTCACTGCGCACCGAACTCTACCGAAGATTTCCGCCACGAACTTGTTCGCCGGTCCCAAGGTACACCCTTTAGAAAAACCAAACTACTTTGGCGTAAGCATCACGCCGGATGAGAGTCGATTGCACAGACGAATCCGGGCCTGAATATTCCATGTGGTGGTCGTGCAACATATTTTGTCCGACGAGATCGATGGAGACACGCTCACCCATCTTCCAGGTCAGGTCTGCATCCAGGCGTGTGTACGACGGAATAGCCTGAGCCGGCAAACGATTTACAAAATATGCGGATGAGTTCAACTGCAGCCGCCAGGGCAGCGCATAGCTCGACCGAAGCTGCGCCTGGTGATCCGGAACACCGCCCTGTGTGCCTGAAACAGTCACAGTGTCATGACTGGTCGGTTCCATATGCAGATGCGTGGCAAGGAACGAGTAGCCAGGGCTCAACGTCCACGCGTTGGTCACCCTCCAGTTCGCGAACGCCTCAATACCGTGTGTCTCGCCATAAAGCGCATTTCCGAATGTGGAAGGCACGAGAAGGTGCACTGGAGCAGGATTCATCTCGATCGTGGTCGCGCCCGGCTCGACTGAGACCAGGTGAGAGTACCGATCATAGAAGACTGTCATGTCTCCGGAGAGTTTCGATGTCCATGTACCGCGATAGCCGCCCTCAAATGCATTGAGGTGTTCATTTTTGAACTTCGGATTTCCGAAGATGCTGACGAGAACCGGCAGACCGGGTCCAGGCAGTGCAGCGTAGTTGACGCGGATCGCCGTATCGCTGCGCGCGGGCGTGCGGTCTGCTCCCGATACCGCTCCCCAGAACATCTGCTTGTGATCTGGGGTCCAGACGACCCGGGCGGTTGGCTGCAGATTGAAACCGGTGTAGTCGTTGTGCTCAACACGTGCGCCGACGCTGACTACAACTTTGTCAGGCCAAAGAGTGATCGCATCCTGCGCAAATGCGCTGAAGAGCTGAGTGCTTCTCGCCTGCGGGGTATAGACAATTCTCAAGGTTTGCGTCAGGTCGTCTGAACCGAGCCGATAGCCCAATCCCCAGATGAAATCGTGTCGTGAGGTCCAGGCGAAATGATGCTGGAAGTTCGCATCGAAGATATTCAGACCCAATCCATACGATGAGTCATCTCGCGCTTCGCGATCGAAGTAAACCTGCAGCGAGGTGTCCGACTGAGCAGAGAAAGTATGATTCCAACGGGTGAGCACGTTCCAACCGGAATACTGCTCGCGCAACGGGACTGTCGCCGTGACGGGAGGCCACAGAGACATGGGCATGCTGACCATCTCGCCCGCATTCCCGTGATAACCCTGCCCCTCAGCCAACACTGAGTCATTCTGCGAGATTTTGGAATCGGCGCGGAACCCGCCTTGAACGAAGTTCCAGTCGTCGTGTCCGCTGCCGCCACCTGGGTTGGGCGATGCCGCGTACCGGAAACCGTCGGCATATAGCCGGTAAGAGGCGCGCTTGCCCAGTTTGCCGCCATAGCTGATGTCTTCCGGCGCCCACGCTACATTGCCACCACCGGTTGAAGCAAAGCCGCCTTGTGTTGCGTCCGCCGGCTTGGTGAGAATGTTGATCACGCCATTGACAGCGTTCGCACCCCAAACGGCTGCTCCGGGGCCACGGATGATCTCAATCCGATCGATGCTTTCGAGAGGAAGGTTTTGCGTGTCCCAAAAGACGCCGGCTAAGACCGGCGTATAGACTGTGCGCCCGTCGATCATGACCAGCAGCTTATTGGAGAACTGGCCATTGAAGCCGCGTGTGCTGATCGCCCATCGGCTCGCGTCGAGTTGCGCAACTTCGAGACCAGGAACCATCCGGAGCAGGTCGGGGATATTCAAGGCACCCGAGCGGCGAATATCGTCAGACGAAATAACAAACACTGCAGCGGGCGCCTGCGAGATCTTCTGTTCTTTTTTCGATACTGAGGTAACTTTCAGGTTCATGAGATCTTCGAGACTGGTGCTCGTAAGATCTGGAACCTGCGCCAAGCTCTGAGACGGCAGTGCGATTACGAGATAGATTGCCAGCGCACTCTGCACGACCTTCCAGGAAGGCGTGTTGAAGAAGCCGCGCAGACTGAAGCGTCGCGGGGAAGACTTGCGATCATTGAATCTCTTGGCGTGCAAGGATGACTTCGATTCGTGCCAAGCTATACCTGATAAATACGGAATCAATTTGATATATCCTTCCGGCTTTGCCGTGCCCGCAACTTCCTGAGGGGAGGGCCAAGCAAAGCCCGAAAACTGCTACAAATATCTCGTACCGCCAAACTCTAAGCCGTGCTCCGATGCCCATCCTTCCCCAAGGGCATTTGTCTCTTAATATCGGCAAATCTCGTTTATCTATCTAGAATGAAAACCAAGATAAGGCCTCAGGAACTCAACTGATGTGATTTCGGTCACACCAGGAGAGAGAACATAGTGTTTTCTGTAAGTTGCAGGAAAATACGGCAGTTCGGCGGGGCCGCTAGCTTCCGGCCCTGGAGGCGTGGGAAAAAACAGGCCTCTCGATTTCTGTTGAAAACGGTTACATAATCAGTGCTATTGACCGAGGGTCTGTCCGCTTAACCTATCCCCTACGGAGGACGGACAGGAGCTGTCAAAGCGGTTCTGGCCTGAAGCTGGACTCAGCAGGCATAATCGAACGAGCCAAGCGACTTATGAGATCAGTACGCGAAGAGGGCAACCCATGCTAGTCCGCCAAAGCTGGCGCATTGGCCCGCTGGGCGTATTCCTCGCATTTTCTGTCGGATGCCTCATGCTGCCGCGACCTGGTGAAGCGCAAGCTGCGGGAACCGTGCACGGCGAAAATGAGCAAAAGACGCCTGCGAGCCAGACCTATCCCGAACTGGTGGATATTGTGGCTTCGACGGGCATCCGGTTCGAGCATCTTTCGAGTCCCGAGCAAAGGTACATCGTGGAATCCATGAGCGGCGGCGTGGCGCTGATTGACTACGACCGCGATGGCTGGCCGGACATCTACTTCACCAATGCGCAGAGCGTGACGATGGCCTTGCACGGACAGAAGGCGCGGAGCGCTCTTTACCACAACAACCATGACGGCACGTTTACGGATGTAAGCGACAGGGCGGGGATCGCGTATCCCTGCTGGGCTCAGGGCGCCGTAGTGGGAGACTACAACCACGATGGCTGGCCGGATCTGCTGGTGACCTGCTTTGGTGGGGTTGTGCTGTACCGCAACAACGGCGACGGAACCTTCACGGATGTAACGAAAAGCACCGGTTTGGCCGGAGATACACAATGGGCCACCGGCGCTGCCTTCGGGGACTACGACGGAGACGGATGGGAGGACCTGTTCGTTTCCCACTATGTCGATTTCCACCTGGACAACATGGCTGAGTTCGGCTCCAGCGCGACTTGCAAGTACATGGGTATCGATGTGCAATGCGGCCCGCGCGGCCTACCCGGCGCGCCGGACAATCTCTATCGCAACAATCGAGACGGCACCTTCACCGATGTGTCGAAAACCTCCGGCGTGAGCGATCCGGAGCACCGCTATGGGCTTACCGCGATCTGGTCGGACTTCAATAATGATGGCAAGCTCGATCTCTTTGTGGCCAATGATGCTGGAGCGAACTACCTCTATCAGGGGGATGGAGCTGGCCGGTTTACCGACGTGGGATTGACCGCCGGTGTCGCTTTCAACGAGGACGGAATTGGCCAGGCCAACATGGGCGTCGCGCTTGGGGATTACTTGCATGAGGGCCGGTTGTCGATCATCGTCTCTCACTTCGATACCGAGTATGCAGCGCTATACCACAACGATGGAGAGATGTCGTTCACAGACGTTTCGAGTACCTCAGGTGTCACGAAGGCTTCGAGAGGCTACGTGCAATGGGGCGACGCTTTCATTGATTTCAGCAATAACGGCTGGCTGGATATTTTGATCGCCGGCGGGCACGTCTATCCCCAGGTAGATACGATTCCACATGGCCCAAAGTACCTGGAACCCATGGTGCTGCTCAGAAACCGTAGAGACGGAACGTTTCAGGACATCAGCAAGGAGGCAGGCGCCGCCATTCAGGTGCCGAGGGTCGCTCGCGGCCTGGCAGTCGGGGACCTCTTCAACGATGGGAAGATGGAAGCGGTCGTCGAAAATCTTGTAGGCCAGCCGACCATCCTGCGCCCGAATGGAGGACCACAAAATCACTGGATCAGCTTTCAATTGGAGGGAACGAAAACTGATCCACTGGCTCTAAATGCGCGGGTGCGCGTCAAAGCAGGCGATCTGGTGCAGCTTGACGAGGTTCGCAGCGGTAGCAGTTATCTTTCGCAGAACGACCTTCGACTCCATTTCGGGTTGGGTGACCATATCACCGCGGAGAAGGTCGAGGTTGCGTGGCCCGATGGGAAAGTAGAAGTTCTGGCCGGATTGGCAGCCAACCGTTTCTATACCGTGCGCGAAGGCTCTGGCGTCGTCGCCTCACGCGCTCCAGAAGAGCACAGGCGCGTTGGAAATTAAGCTCCCGGTCTGTCAAGACACTACTTTTCAGTGGGCGAGGTGCTCTGCGGAGAAGCTGGTGCTCCCCGGTCTTGCGCCGCCTTCAAGTGGCTGAAGATGGATTCCTGTTCCGCCTTGTGAAGGGTCTTTGTCTTCTCGAACTCAACCTTTGCCTCTTCCGGTTTTCCCATCGCCTGATAAAGACGCGCCAGTCTCCAATGAGGATCCTGGTCATCCGGCGCCACCTTGATCGCAGCTTTGAACTCCTTCACAGCGTCCTGCTGGCGACCGCTATCAGCGTAAAGGATACCCAGATCGACATGTCCTTTTGGATTGCTCGGATCGATTTGAACGGCCTTCTCGGCCAATGGCAACGCTTCTTCCGGTTTGCCTAAATGAATATCGGTGTCCGCCAAAAAAGCCAGCGCTTGGGCATTCTCAGGAACGTTCGCCAATTCGGCCTGGAACTCCTTCGCCGCCTCCTCGAATTGATTCTGCGACCACAGCAGATAACCCAAGCCAAAATGTGCGTTCGGCGCCTTGGGATCTGCTTTTACCGCCGCGCGAAACTCCTCCATCGCCCCCTGATGATTTTGCATCTGATCAAGCGCTTCGCCTGCCAGCATATCCGCTTCGGCCGACTCGGCATTCAGATTCAATATCTCCTTGTAGACGTCTAGCACGCACTGATATTGCTTTGACCACATGCAGCTCTGCGCGAGCATAAGACGATAGGGAAGATTCTGCGGATCGCTCGCCGTCACTTTCCGCAGGTAAGGAACGGCGTCGGCAAACTCGCCCAGCCCATAGTGCGCCATCCCGATCAGTATCTCCAAGCGAACCGCATCGGCCGATGAGGGTGCTGCATCCTTGAGCAGCGGAGACAATGTATCGATGGCTGCCTTCAACGCGCCCGACTTAAACAAAGCCAAACCGAGATCGAGGCGCACACCTGGCATTCTCGGATTGAGCGCCAGAGCCTTCCGATAGAGGGGTATCGCCGCGGCATAATGCTCCTGCCGCGCTTCCATCAAGCCTAGATGCGCATAGGCCTCGGCATCGTTCGGATGGACGCGAAGGATCGAATGCCACGCGGCTTCAGCCTCCACGATTTGCCCATTCTGCTCCAACTCGATCGCTGTCTCGCGCTGCTGGGTGGAGGATGGCGTCTGGGCTCTCGATGGAACTGCGACTATTGCGAGCGCCCCAGCGGCTAAACAGCATTCGAGCAGAGCGAATTTCATATAGATGCGCAGATGTCTTGCTCACTGGGCTCGGTCTACGAGCAAGTTGAGATGCCCCGGCAAACGCGCCAGCAAGGCAAGATTAGCATGGCGCCAGTCTCGCAAACAATTGAGCACATAAAAGGAAAAACGTGCGACAGCCGAAGCTGTCGCACGTTTGAAGTTATCTACGACCCGCTGACTAGAAGTGGAATTTTCCACCCAGTTCGAGAATACGTGGGCTGAAGATTTGGGTTACCTGACCGAAGTTGCCGTCATGGCTGTTGGTATCGAAGCCTGCTCCCGTGTTACTGCCGAATTGTGCCTTGTTGAATGTGTTGAACGACTCAAAGCGCAATTCGATGCCCATGCCGTTGTCTTTACCAGACAGCGCGATGTTTTTGGTCAGAGTCAGGTTTGTGTTGTTCAATCCCGGACCGACCACGTTGTCCTTGCCGGCATTGCCGTAGCCCTGGTTGGGACCGCCAAACCATGGCGCCACCGGATCAGCATAAGAGCTGGTGCTGAACCATGCAGCCTGCTTCTTCGGATAGCTGACCTTACCCACCAGGTTCGGACGATTGCTGACACCATTGCCGCCGCCGAAGCCAAGTGTATCGGTGCCGTTATAGACGATGTTGTTGGGAAGGCCTGTCTCGAACACGGTCACACCGGAAATGCCCCATCCGCCGATGATCGTCTTCACGGCCATGTTCGAGGTGTGCTTCGCAAACGGGAGCGCATAAACATAGCTCATGTTGAAGATCTGACGACGATCGAACGAGCCCGAACCCTTGGTGTAGTGCGCATTGAATGGGTTCGCAAGACCACCGAGGTCGCCCGTTGTGCTATCGATCAGGTGCGAGTAGGTATACGCAAGCTGGGAAGTAAGACCCCACTTGTTTTCAAAGCGAACACCTGCCTGCAGCGAATGATAGTGCGAGTTGGTCTCGTTTTCTTCCTGGTTGATGGTGCCAAAGCCCGCGTAGGTACGAAGTTGGTTGGTGGGGATCTTACCGCTCTGGCTTGCGTAGCGATCCGTGTAAGGATTGGTGGATGGGCCACCAAGCCAGCGAGGATCCGTGGAGGTGACGGAGTTGTAGTTCGGTCCGCCTGAGTTTGCCGTCGACCAGGGATTACTCGGGTTGTTGGTCAAAGGCAGTTCGTTAATCTGCCGGTCGTTATTCTGATCCCAGCCACCCGAACCGACGTACTGCACCGTCGCAACAATCGACGGCGCAACCTGGTGTTGGATGCCGAAGCTCCAGTCCATGGTGCCCGGAGGCGGATAGTTGTACTTGATGGTGGTCAGGCCGGATGGGAACAAGTTGTGCGATGTCGCGCCGGTCGCGATGCTGGTGCTCGGGTTCGAGAAGAACACGTTGGTTGGAGCAGGTTGATAGGCGAACGGCGGGTTTAAAGCGGCGTTGTACACGTCGTTGCCTTGAACACGCTCGTAGAACACGCCCACGCCGCCGCGGAGAACGGTCCTGCCCGATCCGGACAGATCATAGGTAAATCCGATGCGAGGTTGCCAGGTGAAGTAGTAGTTCTTCACGTTGCCCCGAGGGAAGCCGTTGACTCTGGCTTCATTGATTCCGTTCAGATAAAACGACTCGGCCCCGCCGGTCGGGCTGACACCAGAGTAGCTGGTGAGCTGCGCCGGATTGAGAGATCCGTCACTGTTCAGCGGATTCGGCAACGTGGTGTTATACGTTGACGGCACGAAGTTAGCGAACTTGTTATACCGCTCCCATGCATGCGGCAGGCCGTCGTAACGAAGTCCCAGGTTGAGAGTCAGCCGCGAGTTATAGTGCCAGTTATCAATGGCGTAACCGCTGTAGTTGTTGTTGACCCAATGCTTGCCGTACAGGTACTCGAGCTGGTTCCAGCTGTCTTCCAAGCCCAGGACTGCATTGACAATGCCGTCCTTGGCAAAGTTGTTCTGGCTGAAGGTAGCCCGCCCCATGGTTTCGGCTTGCAGTTCCTGATTCTTGTAGTCATGCAGAAGACTGAATCCGAACTTGAACTGGTGACGGCCCTTGATCCAGGAGAGGTCATCACGATACTGGAAGCCTTCATAGCCGTTCTTCCATGGATAGTACGAGGGGGTATAGGTTGCACTCAGCGGCGTACCGGTCAATGCAATCGCGGGCATCAGCGGCGCCTTCGCCGCGAATGCGTGGTTAAGACCCGACTGATCGTTCGTCGGGAACAGGCTGGTGGTAGCTGTCCCATAAGTACCAGTATTGTTGGTCGAGTTCCATCCCGCCGGTTGCGCGATCGTTACACCCGCGCCCGGAATCGGCGTCAAGTTGATCTTGTTGCCGCTATAGAAGAATGCAGTCTCGTTGAGCAGCGACGACGAATAAGTCTGGGTCAGTTTGATGGCTGCCGTATACGAGGGGTTCTGCATGATGGTGCCGACAGTCGGCTGCCCACCGGCCCACAGCGGCGGGAAGAAGGTCTTCTGCATCGCGTCGTGAAGATAGTGGCCCATCAACTGAAACTTGCTGTTGAAGGAGTGGTCGATACGCACCACGTCCTCGCGGATGTTTTCAGGCTGATTGATTGATACGACTAACTGCTTGCATGCGCCGCCCGGGCCCGTGCAGGTTGTGTTCGGATGCGGAAATACTCCTGCATTCAACTCACGAACCATGTTCTGATCGACCAGTGCAACCGGAATTCTGTAAGTTCCGGCCGTTGGACCTGCCGGGAAGGGAGAACCTGGGGTCAACCCGGCAGCTGTTTCCGCCGCCGTGTACGCGGTGTTTAACGGGAGATTAGGTACCACAGGAACAGTCGAACCCTGCGGCGTGTAAATGTAGTCCTGTCCAAGTGTCGGGAAGTTGTTGCCCCAGATGGTATTCGAGACCGACGGGGCGCTGCCCTGGATCAGCCTGCGCCACTCTTCATTCACAAAGAAGAACGTCTTGTTCTTCGCCTCGTTGTACACGTGAGGAATGAAAAGCGGGCCGCCGATATTGCCGCCTGGCTCGTTCAACTGGAATGTCGGACGGCCCTTAGGCGGGTTGGCCTGCTTCAGAAAGTAGTCGTTTGCATTGTAGTCAGTGTTGCGGTTGAACTCATACAGGGTTCCGTGATACTGCCGCTGGCCTGACTTGATCATCATGACGATGGTGCCGCCAGAACCAATTCCGTAGTCGGCTGAGTAGTTCGATCCCAGCGTCTGGAATTCGCCGATGGCGTCCTGCGAAGGCAGGTTCATAAAGCAGCCGCCGCAGCCGCGATCATTCTGCTCGCCACCGTCGATCAGGTAGACGTTGTGCGTTGTGCGCTGGCCGTTGAAGCTCAGGCCGTTCGAAGACGTAAGCGCGTCGATGCCGCCGAAGGCTGCAAGCTGGTTGGAAACGCCCAGACCGAGAGCCGCGAGCTGCACGACGTTGCGGCCGTTGGTCGCGAGCTGACGAACCTGCTCGCCGCTGATCAGCGTGCTGACTTCGCTGGTCTCTGTCTGCACCTGCAAAGCATCTGCCTGCACCGATATGGTCTGCGACTCACTACCGATTGCCAATACCGCATTCTCTTCCAGGTGTTGGGCAACGTGCACTTCGATGCCGGTCCTCGTATAACTCTCGAAGCCCTTCGCGGTCGCCGTCATGGTGTAGGTGGCGGCGGCAATGTTGCCGAAGTGGAATGCGCCCGCCTCGTTCGTCGTCGCTTCCCTCTTCACGCCAGTTCCGATGTCTGTAAGCGTCACGGTGGCATTCGCAACAACGGCTCCGCTGGCATCGGCTACGTTCCCGTCAATGGTCGCGCTGTCCTGACTCCAAGCGCGCGGCGCCATCGCCACCATCATCACGGTGAGTGCTATCCAGAGCAGCACTCCCATTCCCTTCCTCGACCGATCCGTCGAGCTTCTGCTTACCTCTGCAATTTGTGTCATACTGTGTCTCCTCAGAAATTGGTTACCTGGCCCGTTCTATCCCATCTGCTTCAGTTGCTCGTAGCAATCTCCGCTACGGCAAGTCTCTTTCTTGCGCTGGATAGAACGCTTTTTGCATATGCAAGCCCGCTCCTTGCTCGGGAGCTATCGGGCTAAATAAACCCAAAGGGCATACCCGACCATCGCATTTCCGACTCCCGGTCCGTGTTACGGGCATACGTTTTCTTCAGTGGCGACCATACTCATCCTTTAGTTGGAGAATTGTCAACAGAAATCTGCTTTCTTCTTCATTCCGATTTCTGGAAGATTTATTAGAGCTAAATCCATTTAGCCATAGGCTTTGTGAACCGGGACAAACTTGCAAATAGAGGAGAAAAACGAAAGTATGCGTTTACTCACAAAATAGGGGCGCATTCGCTTGACAAAGCCGTTTGCCTTGGCTCCCATTTCTCGCCTAAGCCTTAGAGAAGTCTCAATTTGGAACCCGCTCGCCGGGACGCACGATCCGGATGAAATGGTCTACGAAGGTCGAATGCATCTCGGGGACATTGGACCTGGGCATATGGCAACTGGCGCAATTCGTTGTTGCTTTCGGACAGATTTTGGGGGTGGCGGTCCAGGTACCACTTGAAGCTTTATGCCTCGGATCGCTTCTCAAGCTATGACAGCTCAGGCACTTCAGATCGTAAAAGTGCGCATCCCGCACCAACGGCGCATGGGGATCATGGCATTCCGTGCAGGCAAGCCGGGCATCTTTGGTGGTTTTCCAGCAACGGCTCTCCTCTAAACGATAGGGTTGAAAGCGGATCGTATAGGCGCCGGGCTCAGGTTCATGCAGGACGACATCCATCATGGTTCGATGACATGCACCGCAAAAGTCGACAGAGCTTGTCGGCGTGAGGGATGCCGGATTGAGGATGGCCCGGCGAGCTTGCTCGGGCTGGCCGGCCATCATCGCATTCACGTGATCGAGCCCTGGACCGTGGCAAGCCTCGCAATGCACACCGGGAACTGCGTCCGCCGCATTGAGCGTGGAATTTGCGGACGATGCCGTCGTATGGCACGCAAAACATCGCAGAGCTTCGTTGGGGCCAAGCGGGGTACCCAGCGCATTCTCAGGTGAATCCTCCTCGACAGGCTTATGTCCCGGAGTCAGGCCCACGCCATGGATAAAAGAAAAGCTGCTGGCTTGGCTCTCGTGCAATTCGCCGTTGTGATCCAGCAGATATGTCTGGCCGTGCACACCGACGCCCATGGTCCAGACAATTGGAGAGGAAATCGAGTGGCCATTGGATGTCGCCTCAAGCGAATATCCTGGAAGCGTGTTATTGGGAATGAACCTGTATGTGTAGGCTCCGCTCTTAAAATCTCCCGGAGCGGGCTGTCCGGTCACACCGCCCGAGAACCGGAAGGCCGCTTTGGCCATTTCGCTCTGGGATTGGGTGGCTTCTATTGCGGAATGGCACGTCGCACAGACGTGGCTGCCAACATATCCCTTGGTTGACGTCGGAGATTTGGTGGGCCACCAGCCTTGCCCGGTAACGTGGTCAGCCGTAGTGTCCGGCAACTCATTCGTGGCCGAATGCTGGGCAGAAGCACCAAGCAGAGCAGCGAGACACAGCCAGCCTGCCACTGTTAACCGAATCCCCAAGAACGGCGTGAATTTTGTTCTCAATTCGCTGTCCAAGTTTACGCCAGAATCTCCCTCAAATTCTAACTAAGCTCGGTAAGCTGTTGCTTCATTGTGGCAATTCCATGACGAAAGGAATGCGATCCTCTCTGCGCGCGTTGGCTACGTGCAGAATCAAGATTGCCGGTGGGTTCTCACAAGACTACACTTAGCAAGCGCGAACCGTGAGGTCTCCATGCGAAGCACCACGCTTTGTCTGTTCCTATCTTTGCTGGTAGCAGCGCGAGCTCACGCCGTCAAAAATGTAACTGTTGAACAGTTGATGGGCGAGGTCGGCTCATTCGGCAAGAAAAGTGACTCTAAGACCGCTGAAAAGCTCTACGACCTGAAACTGACAGAGCGATTGAACGCCAACAAGCTCGCGGCATTTGAAGCAGCACTTCCCGGGCCTGAGTCACGCCGGGCGTTGGTGGCGCTCGCAGATCAGGCAGAATTTCTCGATCCTCCGCCGGCGGAAATTCCCAATCAGCCGGCGCCGAGCGTCGCACAGCAACGCGAAATCATTGCCAGATCCATTGACTATGTCGGAGACACACTCGACCGCCTGCCAAATCTCTTTGCGAATCGGAACATTATCCGGTTTGAAGACACTCCGTCCGGGCTGCGGGACGAAACCACGAATACGATAGTTCCTTATCAGCCGCTGCATCCGGTCAGCCGGTCCATGCAAACGGTGCTTTATCGGAACGGCCAGGAAGAAATTCAGGAGCAGGCAGCACAAGGGCACAGCTCAAATCCGGCGGTGACCGGCATGGTGACTTCCGGCGAATTCGGACCGATTTTTCCTATGGTGTACGGAGATCTGCCAAAGGGCAATTTGAGATGGAGCCATTGGGAACAAGGCGAGACCGGCCGGGAGTCCGTATTCCGGTTCGATGTGCCCAAGGCTGCTTCGCATTATCGATTGGAATTCTGCTGCATCAGAGGCCAACTTTCTCAGGAGTTCAGGGCCTATCATGGCGAACTTACTCTCGATCCGGCCAATGGAACCATTCTCCGCATGACACTGATCGCCGACCCGGAAAAAGGGTCGGAGATCGCTGAGGCGGAATTGATGGTGGAATATGGTTCGGTAGAGTTGGGCGGAAAGAAGTATTTTTGCCCGGTCCGAAGTATCTCCCTCTCCCGCACTCCCGGAGAGATCGAACGCGTTGCGTCTACCAACGGGCAGACCTTATCTACGTCGCAGGCGGCCGCACCCAACGCGGGCGGGCAGGACGCGCCGCTGCAGACCATGCTGAATGAGACCACTTTTGACAAATACCATCTCTTTCGCACGGAGACGCGGATCCTTAGCGCTGATAACTCCTCGGGGGAGCCGCGCCTCAACACGCCTGCAGATGCTTCGCCCAGTCTGACGCCACAGGCGGACGACACAAGTGGACCTGCCGCTCCCATTGAAAGTGCGGCAGCCGAAAACGCAGCAGAGAGAGCAGCACCAGAGCTCGCGACGTCGCAGCCCACTGCTCCAGCCTCGACGTCCTCTGAGCCCGAGATCGCCGTCGCCGCGCCTGCGCCTTTTCCAAAGGAACCCGAGCCTCTTCCGGCGACATCCGGTTTTTCCTTGAAAGTGAACTCTCGCCTCGTCAATGTGGATCTTTCCGCATTCGACAGACGAGGGAAACCTGCCACTGACCTCTCGATGAACGATTTCGAAATTTATGACAATGGCCGGAAGCAAACTCTCCGGTCGCTCAGCCACGTGAACGATGTTCCACCGGTAAAGACGGAAGGCCTCGCAACAACGGTATCGGAAGCGGTCTACTCCAATCGCCCCCAGGCGTTGAACAGCCACACAGCGCAGCCTGCTCAAACGGTGGCGTTGGCGAGTTCGACCATCCTCCTCCTCGACGAAAGCAGCATTGGTTTTGCTGATTTGAACTACGCGCGCCAGCAGATTCTTAAGTTCCTTGATCGTTTGCCCGGGTCTGAACCCGTGGGGCTCTATCTTCGGACAGGTCCTTCATTCCAGATTCTGGCTGAACAAACCTCCGATCACGCCGCCCTGAGTTCCATATTGCGCAAATGGATACCAACTGCACGGGAACTTGCCCGCGCGCAGGAGGAGGAAATGCGCAATCGCCAGCACTTTGACTACGTTGACTCACCGAGCGAAATGCAATACGTGAACGGAAACACGGGCGGGATGTCTGCGCCGTCCGACTCTCTAAACGACTCTGGCGGAAATCCAGCCCTCAATCCAAAGCTGTCGAAGCAGGGACTGAATCCGCAACGCGACGCGCTTGCAGCCCTGATCGGCGTCGCTGCAAACCTGAACGCCATCCCCGGCCATAAGAATCTTGTGTGGGCCGCTAGCGATAACGTGCTGGCGAATTGGCCCGATCAGGAAGCCGGCGAGCAAGGTCCGGATGCTATGGATGCTTTCAACATTGGCGTCGAGGAGGCTCTCAATGACGCGCACGTCAGTCTCTATCCGCTGGATGTTTCGCAGTTGCAGGCAACTGCAACGGATGCGAGCCTCGAAAACAGAACTGTCGAGCTAAATACTGGACTGGCCAACGAGTCTCCAAGTGTAGCGAATGGGCCAATCGGCGGGCAGGAACAAGCGGAGATACAGCAGGATTCTCATGTGATTCGGCCCGCCATGCAGCACTTGGCGCGGGCTACAGGCGGTCAGTCGTTCCGGCGGTCGGGCAATCTGCTCGGTGAACTGGACAGCGTGATTGCGGACGGCAACGCAACTTATCTGCTCAGCTTCTCGCCCGATGCCCCGCCCGACGGCAAATATCACCAGCTCACGGTTACCGTGCCTACTCGCCCAGGAATGAAATTGCGATATCGCGCCGGCTATCTCTACAGCAAAGAGCCCTCAACGTTGAAGGACCGAATGGCCCAGGCGGTTTGGAGGCCGCAGGATGAAAGCGAAATCGGCATCAACGCCCATTGGGACCACGCCTCGCAAGGCGCCGCAATCTCACTGAACATCGCAGGCGACGACATCGGGTTGGCGCAAAAGGGCGATCTATGGACGGATAAACTCGATATCTTTCTCGTGCAGCGCGATGACACGGGCACACGCGCACTGGCGAAAGAGCAAACACTGGTTCTCAACCTGAAGCCTGAAACCTATCAGAAGATTTTGCACGACGGAATTCCATTTGCCGAGTATGTGGAACACAGGCAAAACTTCGGCACGATGCGGATCATCGTGGTGGACGAAAACTCTGGCCGCATAGGATCAGTGACCCTTCCCGTGATGTTGGAGCGCGCAAGCCAATGAGCGCGTGAGTAAGAACGGCATAGGAAACGTGAGAAGCAATGCTCTGCTACAAACCTGTTCCCGTTAAGGCATGGAATGGCTGTACAGAACTACTTGAAAGAGAATGAAGGCTAAAGTCCCGTCGACCAGACAAATCTCGGATCCTCTACTTCACAGGCACCTGAAGGACCGTGACGCTCTCACGCGGCAAAGTGATGGAGAGCGGTCCAGTGGCGGGTACGCCGATCGTGCTTGGAAGCGGAACAATGTGGTTGGGCTCGATTTCATTGTTTTGCTCATACCGGCTCGACGCGCTGATTTGCTCGACGCGTACTGAGCCGTCCACACGCAATGTCCCTAAATCGAATCGCGTGGGCACATCCTGATCCAAGCTGCGGTTGACGCAGAAGAGATGGATTGTTTTGCCGTCAGCCGCGCGCGTTGCGACCACATCGACGTAAGGAATGTCTTGGACATGATCCAACGGCCGCACACCACCGGTCACATCATAGCTGCCTGAGTCCGTGCTCACCGGCAAGACAGTATTGTCTTTCGCGACCGTATACATCTTAAAGACATAGTAGGCGGGCACGGCGTAGACTTGCTCACGCTTTTTCCAGATGCCGGCAAACTCCATGATGCCGGTCATATCGGTGATCTTGATTTCAGCCGCGTGGCGCAGCACAGTGTTCAGAAATCCAGCAGCCATTACCGCTCCGCCTTCATTCATCCAGCTTGGACTCTCATCCGTAAAGTTGCGCTCGCCATATCCCTTGCTGTTAAACAACCACTCGGTCACGGCCTGATGCACTTTGCCACGCAGCTCAGGATGCGCATCGATCTGCTGCTGCACCTTGTCGAAGTAAGGACCGACGGCATAGGGCAAAGCGTATGCAGCAGCCGCCGTAAAGTCAGGAGTCGCCGCCTGCCATGCGGGGTGATTGGTGCCGAGAATGAAATGCAGGGACAGGTCGTCAAATGTCCCCGATGGATTGGCAAGCTGCGCGTCATTCCACTTGCCGTCGGAGAGTGGTCCGAGACCGGTAGCAATAATCTCGGCCTCCGGATCGACGGCACGGACTGCCTTACTGAACGCGAGCGTGCTCGGCCCGATGTCGCCTACTGTTTTGTAGCCGACCTGCCAATGGCCGTAGAGCTCGTTGCCCAGTTCGTAGATAACGTGACCTTTATGATGCGCGTGAATGTAGCGGACCCAATCGGCCGCCTCTTCCGGCGTGCCGCTGCCCATATTCAGATCGAACTGCGGTATGGCGCCGATGAGATCACAGAGTTGCAGGAACTCATCCGTGCCAAACTTGTTGTATTCCGGAATTCCCCACGCGATGTTTTCCATCGTCGGCCGCTTATCGAGCGGACCGATACCGTCGCGCCAGTGATAGTACGAGCTGAAGTTGCCGCCGAGGCGCAGCTCCGTCACGTGCATCGCCTTGGCCACCGCAACTTCATCAGGATCGAGAATGCCGATGGCATCGTCAGGCAGAACGGAGATCTCATCTACATCCACGCGTTCCGCTCCCTCAACGGCCACCGCAAAGTCGACAGCTTGCAAGCGCCGAACCGAGCCTGGAGCGAGCCGCAGCGTGGTTTCATATTTCGTCCATTGGGTACCGGGCGCGTCTACATACGATTCAGCCAATGTCTTGGCAGTTTCTGGATCGCGGAACAAAACCATCAGACTAGAAGGCCCGCTCAGATGCTTCGCATAGAAAGAGACCCGATAGCTTAACTCACGCTGCACCGGCAGATAGACCTTTTGCATGATGCCAGCCTGCTGGCCAGGGGCGCCCAGAATTTCGAGAGACTGCCAGCTATTTGCCGCATCGCCCACGTGCAAATCGAACCGGTTGCCTGCGGCATGATCAAGAGGTTGCCACGGCAACGGGATTCCCGTTTCATTCGTTGAGTCGATCAGTTCGGGCTGATCGCGAAACATGTTCTCGAGATTCGTGTGGTTCCATAGGCCCGCTTCGAGGCTGCCATTCGTCAGGATTTCGGCGACAATGCCGCCATTGATAGAGTTGCCGATGGGCTCAAGGAAGCTGCCGAAGATTGTGTCTGGCACGCGCTCTGTTCCATCCGCCCTTACGTGCACCGTGACGGTCGCCGGCATTGGGCGCGAGATGTTGATTTGCGCATGAGCCATCACGCCCCACACAGCAGACAAAGCAATCGCGTTCAACGCGCGTTGATATGAGAAACACTGAATCGAGTTCAACACCAGGTATACCCTTTCGAACCGTCAAGTCATGCCGACGTCATATGCGATCTTTCAGCAGATACTCCGGCGAGGTCATTGCTCCCTCGCGTTCATTGCCACGCGGCGTCTCCGGCATGGGCCACGGCTGCACGCCGGCGCGCTTCGCCCACGCCGCGTAGTCGGCTGCCATCTGCTTCACGCGTTGCGGCTGCTGATCGGCAAGGTCATGCATTTCCGTGCGATCACGCTCCATGTCATAGAGCTCCCACGCATCCGGAAATCGCGAAACCAGCTTCCACTTCCCTGCCCGCATCGCGCTGTTGCCCTCGTGCTCCCAGAAGAGGGAACGCTCAGCGAGCGACTTGCCTTCGAAGGCTGGCAAAAGGCTCGTGCCTTCGAGCGGCAGCGGCGCAGCTCCGGATTTGCTTACATTCGGATACGGAACGCCTGCAGCCTGAAGGCAGGTCGGCATGATGTCGATCTCATGGCCGATCGCATGTGTGATGCCTTTGTTCTTCAAGCCGCTTGGCCAATGGACGACGAGCGGCGTCGAGATACCGCCCTCATGCGCGTAGTGCTTGTAAAGCCGGAACGGCGTGTTGCTCGCATTGCCCCACGGAATACCGTAGCTCGCGTAGGTGGTCGCTGAACCGGGCATGATCGACGGATCGTTACCAGGTACTACAGGCAATCCCTCTTTCGTCTGGACGGGCATGAAGGCAGGCCTTGGTTGGCCTTTTGCCATGCGGCTCATCTCTTCAAAATTCCCGCCGTTGTCGGACATGAAAAAAATGATCGTGTCGTCGAGCACTCCCGCCTGACGCAGTTTGTTCACGATCTTGCCGATATTCTGGTCGAGCTTGTCGATCTGCGCGGCATACACTTCCATCCTGCGCTGCTCCCACTCGTGAAAAGAGGCCAGCTCCCATGCGGGCACGCGTGGATCGCGCGGAGTGATTCCCCATTCCGCCTGTACAATGCCCATGGCAAGCTGCTTTGCGTGCCGCTCTCTGCGCAACGCATCCCAGCCCATCCGATAACGGCCTTTGTACTTCGCAATCGTCTCCTCAGGCGCCATCAAAGGCCAGTGCCCTGCAGTGAACGCAGCGTAGAGAAAAAATGGCCTTTCCGCCTTCAATACGTCATCGAGAAATCGCACTGATTCATCGCCGATTGCGCCGGTGAGATAGTAGTCTCTGTCGCCTTTCGCAACTTCGATCGGATCGTTGTCGCGCGTGAGCGACGCCGGGTCAAAGTAACTTGCCGCCCCGTTGATGATGCCGTAGTAGCGATCGAACCCACGCTGAAGCGGATAATTATGCGTGCCTACTTTCAGCGGGGTGAGATGCCATTTCCCAGTCATCAGCGTCATGTAACCGCCGGCTTTAAGCGCCTCGGCAATCGTGACGCAGTTCGTGCTCAAATCGCCTGCGTAGCCCGGATATGGATATGTTCCGTAATCAGAGGTCATCATGCCCATGCCGGCCTGATGCGAATACAGTCCAGTCAGCAGCGATGCGCGCGATGGGCAGCAACGCGGGCAGTTATGAAAGTCAGTAAAACGCAGCCCGCCGCGAGCCAACGCATCAAGATTTGGTGTGTCAATCTCCGATCCATAGCAGCCTATGTCGGAAAATCCCATATCGTCTGCGAGAATGAGAACGATATTCGGCCGCTTGCGCACCGGACTTGGGCTACTTTGTCCGAATGACTGCCCCTCGAATGGCAGCATTGCCGCTGCTCCGGCGCACAGGCCCGTTTGCAAAAACTCCCGGCGAGTCTTCATCGCAACATCTCCACGCGCCGTGCGCACGCACGAACGCAAAACACCGCAGCCATCATAAACAATGGTCGCGGTGCCTGCGTCTGGGGAACTATCAGAAAGATAGGTTCGCTCCAAGCTGAGCGATGCGCCCGATCCCTGCATTGGTAGCAGTGACGACGCCAAAGTTGGTTGCCGTCACGCCGTTGCTTGGATTAGCGAACTGCGGATGGTTCCATGCGTTGAAGAACTCTCCGCGCACGACAAACTGAACCGTGTCGTGAATCGGGAATGTCTTGTGCACGCCCATGTCCCAGTTGTTGATGCCGGGGCCGGTGAGAATATCAAATCCGGACGTACCGAAATACCACGCTGAACCGCTGGTGTTGTGCGGGTCAGTGGCCGGATTCACAAAGCACGGTGAGTTAACCGCTGCCACGGTGCCTGTGTAGATCCAGTACATGCCGTTACTGCGCAGGTTCTTGTTCTGCAGTTCATTTCTGCCGTTGCAGTAACGATCGGCTTTGATGTTCGCTGGCGACCAGTTCGTATTGTTCGGCGCGGAGACAGAGAATGGGTTCCCCTTCTGCATGGTCACGATGGCATCGACATTCCACCCGCCAATTACGCCATCGAGAATGCGATTCATATCCCGGCCGATGTAGCGTCCGCGGCCGACCGGCACATCGGCGACCGCGCTGATAACCAGAGACTGCGGCACGTTGGATGTGGTCGGCCCCCAGTCGCAGCGGAAGCAGCTTTTGTCCTGATTCAGGGTGCCGTTGCTGCCTTCGGTTGCATCCGAAAGCGACTTCTGCCACGTGTAATTCGCCAGAATGCTCAGGCCGTGCGTAAACTGCCGCTGAAATTTAACGAGCAGCGCGTTGTAGCTGCCGTTGCCGATGTTATCGACTTCCTGCATATACGAGTACTTGGGATACCAGGGATTTTGGGCGAGGTTATACGTCTGCACGCCGGGCGAAGAGCCATCCCATGGATTCCAGTTCTTCTGCAGGTGGTGGGCTTCGTTGCCGATATATGCAACGTCGAGCATATAGGCTTTGCCGAACGTGTGCTGGATGTCGAGGTTCCACTGGCTGATGCCGGGAGAGTGCTGATCGGCAGCGAGGTACTGGATAGCGCCGGTGATGGTTGGCACCTCTGCGGCTGTGATCTGTCCTACGGTCACGGGCGGCATTGCGTTCACGCCAAGGACATAGGTTGGGTTGGGGCTCGATGTCGCGTTGCTGACCTGGTTGTTGACCGAAATGTACTGTGACACCACAGAATATTGCGCGGTGATGTCCATCTGTGTTGTGTAATACATGCCCCAGCCGGCGCGAACGACCATGTCGCGATCGAACCATGGCTGCCAAGTCAATCCGATGCGCGGAGCAAAGTTATCCAACGTCATCGAGAAGACTTCTGGGTTTGCCGTGCCAAGAGCAGCGAATGTTTCGAGGCCTGTCTTGAAGTCGAATCCGTGAATCAGATCGCGGTTGATCTTATCCGGAGGATTTGGCGGAGTATTTGCAAACCAGGCCAGAGCCAGATTCGCATTCAAGCTGCGACTCAGTTTCCACGTGTCCTGAATGTAAGGTTCGAAGGTCGTCCAGCGATAGTGAGTCTTCGGCATTGCGATAGACTGCGCGGTGGTGAGATCGCCAAGCAGAAAATCTGCGAAGGCGTTGCCGGTGCCTGCCACCTGCGAGACGGTCCCGTTAGCGTTGAGTTTCGTCTGCGCGCTAAACACATTGTTGAAGTTGAAGATGCCGCGCGCATTGCCATTTGCGCTCGATTGCACACTGCGCGTGTAGGCCAGGTCGCCACCCATCTTGATCTGGTGATTGCCGTGCAGCCAGTTGAAGCTCTCGTGGATCTGATAGACGTTGTCGATATCGCCCAGCAGGCCGGTCGATGTACCGAAGCCGGTATATCCCGCAATACTGATACCCGGAACGCCGTCCGCATCGCCTGTTCCCGTGATTCCGAGTTTCGTTTGGATTCCGGGGACTGAGACGCCCTGATCGTAGACCTCGTCGCGCACAACACCTAGGCGAAGCGAGTTGACCTTGGTTGGACTGAGCGTCCAGGTCCATCCCAAGTCAGTAAACTCTGTATTCAGAGGATAGGCCGTGCCTTGCGATGGAAAGAGCCCGGGCTGCTTGTCAGGCGCGTTCAGCCACGAGCCCTGCCCGAAAAACTGATTCCGCTCATTCAGGTTGTAGTCGACACGCGCAGTAATCTGGTCAGAGTTGAGCGTAGTGGCCGGGTTACCGCTCACGTTGCTGCTCCCGGTGGCGCTGGAACCAGGCAGATAAAAGGCGAGAAGCTGTTTGGCGGTGTTGTTGATCCGATTGGAGGGGATCACATTGCCCTGAAATTGCTGCCGCTGCCCGGTCGCCGCATTGTAAGTCGTGGGATCGTAGACGGGCGTAGACAGCGCCGAGAAGTCGCCGCCGAACATCGCCTGCGTCGGCGTGAAGGCCGACTGGAACTTCGACTGAATCTGCCGATAGCCCTCGTAGTTGCCGAAGTAGAACAGCTTCGTCTTCAATATGGGTCCGCCCATCGAGGCACCAAACTGATTCTGGTGGTAAGGACCCGGCGCGGTCTTGCTGAAATAGTCACGCGCCTCCATCTGGTTGTTCCGCACATACTCGTAGGCTTCGCCATGGATCTGATTCGTGCCAGACTTGGTCACAACGTCGACGATGCCGGGATTGGTCCCCATGTCGGGCATGAAGAAGCCATAGTGCACCTCGAACTGATCGATTGCCGACATCGACAGATTCAGCGAAGTATTGCCGGCACGCGTTCCGATGGTCTGAATGCCATTGACCATGTACATGGTGAAGTCCGGCTCGTTGCCGGCGATGTTGATCGACATGCCTGGATGGCCGGTCTGTGCGATCGAGGCATTACCCGCGCCCTGGTTCGTCTGCGTGGCGCCGGATAACAATCCAAGCTGAAGAAAATTTCTTCCGTTCAAAGGAAGCTGCGCCACGCTCTGCGGTCCGATCACATTGCCGAGATCGTTCGACTGCGTTTCCAGCAGATTCGCCAGACCATTGGCCTGGACCGTCACAGTCTGCGCTGCAGATGCAATGGAAAGTGTCGCGTTCTCCGTCGCGTGCTGGCCGACGATGACATTGAATTGAGACAGGGCATAGTTCGCGAAGCCCTGCCGCGAGACCTCCAGCGAGTACACGCCCGGCGACACGGCCGGAAAAACATAGTTTCCCGCAGAATCTGATTCTGTTCTCAGTGCAACGCCGGTGCGCACGTTGGTAAGCCGCACCTCTGCCTCGGGCACAACTGCGCCCGAAGTGTCCGCTACAGTTCCCTGAACAGAGGAGTCGACACTCTGTGCGCTGGCTGCCGGGAATAGTGATCCAAGAAGCAGAATAGGGATAAGAGCGGCAAATGCTTGCTTTTTCAAGTTCATCTGGTCCTCCAATCAAATTCGGTCAACCCGGCGCTTCTGATTTGGCGGGTGAAAACAGAAAACATCGCTTCATGACCGCGCTGAGGATGACGCGAGAGAAATATGCTCATCTCAGCGCGGTTGGATTCTCTACAGCCTCTTGGTCTAGTGCGAACGCGACCACAGGGCTGCTCTCACAAAATCAGCAAAGCCTCTTTCGCCGGATTGACCATTACATTTCACGGCTGCTTTCCTGTTGCGGAGCGTTGGGGGAAGGAAAAGCAATCGATAAAATGTAATGGTTTACATTGCGAATGCAAGGCTAGTTCCGCACTGAAACCTTTGTCAAGAGTTTTTTGTGCGTCACCGCAGAGCGAGAGATTCACAGCGGTATAAGCGCAAGGCGAATCGCCTTATCGATTCTCTCGAATAAGCAGGAATCAGCGGCGCTTCAATCCGGCTGGCGGCGCAGTGGAATCGCGAACGAGCAGGTGTGGCTGCAGCGGAGGCCAATCCACGCGCGCTTTTCCCTGCAGCGTCTGCTGTAAGCAATCGAACGCTCGGGCCGCTACTTCGCGCCGTGGATGCCGGATCGTGCTGAGCGGAGGATGCACCATACCGGCAATCGGCAGATCGTCAAAACCGATGATGGAAAGCTCTTCAGGAACGCGGATCTTCGCCGCGTGCGCCGCCTGCAGCGCCCCCACGGCCATGAGATCGTTCGAAGCCAGCACAGCGGTTGGACGCCGCTTCAGCGCGAGCAGCTTTTCCATCGCTGCGCGTCCGCCCTCGACGCGCATGTCACCCGTGGCAATCCACTCATTTTTAACGTGCAGGGCATGGGCCCGTAGAGCGGATTTGAAGGCTTCTTTTCGGCCCTGCGCCGAGTCCAGCCATTGGGGCCCGGCGATGAATCCAATCTCACGGTGGCCCAGAGCCAATAGATGCTCCAGAGCTTCACGAAATCCAGTCTCGTACTCGACGAGCACGTTTGGATATTGATCAGCAAGCTTGCGCTGGTTCATCAGCACCACCGGCACGCCCGCTTTGGCGGCCTGCCGCAACGACCCCTCTTCCACTTCGGAAGTCATCACGGCAATCGCATCGACACTTCGCTCGACCATGCGGCGGATGCAGCTATCCAGGCGTTTGGGATCGTAGTTGGTGTGAGTAAAGATGACCTCGATTCCGCGAGCCGCGGCCAGCCCCTCAAAAGCATCAATCAACTCCGGGAAAAAAGGATTATTGACGTCTGAGATGATCAAGCCAAAAAGCCGGGTACGGCCCACGCGCAGGCTGCGCGCGTTGGGATTCGGCACATAGTTCATCTCTGCGATGGCCCGGCGAACACGAGCCATCGTCTTTTCCCGCACACCAGGAAAGCCATTCAAGACGCGGGAAACGGTCGCGGTCGAAACGTTCGCTCGTTTGGCAACCTGCAGGATATCCATGTTCCGGGCGATTACTCCTACGGTTCTATACCTGGATTCACAACAGGCTCGCAGGCAAGCGGATTGTAACAGGCCCGTAGCTCAAAGGAATTATGTAATCCTTTACACGCTATCATCGCCCGGTTAACATAACTACGCACCAATTCTCGTCCGATAAGGAGCGGCCATTCTGATGGATCGGCGAACCTTTTGTACTCTCACGGCCGGAGCGTTTGCGGGTAATGGCCTGCTGAATGCCCAGGTGCCGTCCGCCGCTGGAACTAGAACGCTCCATTTCGCCCAGCAGCGGACGGGAATGGGCGCATTCTCGCAGGATTTCAACGGCAAACCACCGCACATTGTTCTTATCAGCGCAGATATGGTCAGCCCCGATCTGTATCACCCTGACCGGTCTCTCTCGCGCAACGTTCATATACCGGCGATCCGGTCGTTGATGCAGGACGGCTGTTTCTTCTCAAATGCCTTCTGCACGGTCCCTCTGTGTTCACCATCGCGCGCCTCTTATCTGACTGGACGTTATAGCTATATTCTGGGTAATGGGGAACACGCGCCGGACGGCCTGCAGACTGAGCTTCGTGACGACGACATTATCTTTCCCGAATATTTGCGCGCCGCGGGATATTTAACACGGCAGGTGGGTAAGTGCCATGTGGGCGCAAAGAAGTTTCTGGACGCTTTTGGTGAAAACGATCAGCCATGGGACCGCTGGGCGCCACCCGTCTCCGATGACGACGACTTTCTCACTTACCAACGCAAGCTTGGCGTGAAGCCTCAAAAGTATACGCGCGAGATTGTGTTTCGGCAGCAGGATCGCACCACTCCGGGCAATTCGGTGGGCGGATGGGTGGTCCAGCAGGACGGGAAACCGTTCCCGCTCGAAGCCCAATACAGCTACTATCTGGGCCGGAAAACAATCCAAACGATTGACGACCTCGTCGCCCGAGGCAGCGCAGAACGCCACCCGGTCTATCTGCAGCTCGACCTTTTCGATCCGCATCAGCCTTTTGCGATTCCGGCCGGTTCCGAGGAGCGCGAAAAAGAACTGCGACGCCTCATGATCTTGCCCGCCTCTTATGAAGAGGCAAAAAAGCGGGATTGGCAGCGCGCCAATGATGAGCCGGAGATCATCGACGTCTATCGCCGCTATTGGGGCATCTACAACGATGCGCAGTTGCTCGACTATCGCGTCGCGTACATTCTGCAGATGGAGATTGTGGACCGGGTGATTGGCATGGTCCTTCAGAAACTGAAGGATTGCGGCCTCTACGACAACGCGCTGATCGCGTTCATCTCCGACCATGGAGAGATGAACGGTCGCCGCGCTCTTGTCGACAAAGGTGTCTTCCTCTATCCCGACGTTCTGCGCGTGCCATTGATCTTAAAGCCGCCTCGCAACACGGCTAAATTCAACGCAACCGTCTCATCGCCGGCCTCGCTCCTTGATCTCTCGCAGACTCTGCTAGAGGCCGCTGGAATTCAGGCTGAGGCCAAATTTGACGGCGTGTCTCTTCTGCCGCACATGCTCACCGAAAACGCGAATCAGGAACGCACCCTGCTTTTCTTCGGCGGCTGGCATGTCGGCGTCAACTTCGCATGCGGCCTCCAACATCGCTTTCCCGACGGACGGCACTTTCTCTATGCCTACAACTGCACGTCGACAGTCGATGAGCTCTATGACCTTTCGAGCGAGGATGCTTTCAATCTGATTGACAGGCCGGAATATGCAGAGATCGGGAAGGAGATGATCCGTCGCCTTGGTACTGCATTGCAATCAGATCCCCGTTGGTCTGGCTATTGGGGTGAGTTCCGCCTTGCGCGGTTTGCTTCGCTTCCTGTGGTGGAAGGAGACATGCAACTGCTGCCGTCGACGTCATGACAGTGGCCGGGCCGGATACATTCCCGGCCGACTGCGATGCACGGAGCACTGTCAGCCGAAATTAGGCTTTTGCCTGGAATAAAGTTCCTGATAAGCGAGTTCGAGCGCTCCCCAAAGAACCGTCTGTTTACCCAAACTCGCTGGCTGCACGTCAATCCTTGCCTTCGACCACGGCGGCATCTGCGCGGCGAGTTCTTCGCGCAACGGCAGAAAGAGCCGATCGCCGGCGCGGGCAACACCGCCGCCAATCACGATCCGTGCCGGATTGAAAAACATGATGCAATTTTTCAGTCCGCGCGCCAACGGCATTACATATCTCCGGACAAAGGCTGGATCGTCAAACAGCACTTCAGCCGACGCTCCATAGTCCCGCTCGAGCCAGAGACCAGAACACATTCGCTCCAAACATCCTGAGCGTCCGCAGAGACACTCTGGACCGTCCGGCACAACGGTGTGGTGACCAAGTTCGCAGGCGAAGGAGTCCGCGCCGCGCAGCAGGTGATTCTGCTCGTCGAGGAAGCCGCCACCGATTCCAGTGGACAGCGTCATATAGAAGAGCGGACGCGTACCGATTCCCGCGCCATAAGTACCTTCCCCCAATACGCCAACGATGGAATCACGATCCATGATGGCTGGTGCCTGAAAGCGGCGGCGGACTTCGCCAATCAAGTCGAAGTTGTCCCATCCGCTCACATGCGTGGAATAAATGACGCGCTGTTCGGCGAAATGGACGGGCCCGCCAAAACCGATGCCGCAGCCATCGAGCAGCTGGTCGACGCACCAGCCGGTGAAGATCTCCTGCATCTGATCGAGCATCCAACCCGGACCTGCCCCACGCAGGGTCGGGCGTGTTTCAACCACAGTGAGAGAGCGATCGGCAAAAAGCGCGATGCTGAAGTTCGTACCCCCGATGTCGAGCGCCAGAGTGAGTCTTGCCAAAAGAAGCACCTCTCGATGGGTCCACGCTTCCGGCCCGAAATTCCGCCAGTCTCGCGGGCGAAAACAATCTGGATTTACGGTGCAGAACCCGGCTAAACTTTCTTCTCGACTATAGTTATAGCCAGGCAGCCGAAGATCTCCACCCAAAGGCTGAGATTAAGTTAGTTCTTTAAATCGAACCTGATCAAGCGGTCCTTAAGGTAAACTGGTGGGCGGTTTCGGGTTGCGATCTTTATTCTCGTGAGGTCAAAGGGATGGCTGTTTCGATTCCCAATTTCCCTGGTCAGGTTCTGCCTGCGTCAACCCGACAGTCGTTCTACGAGAAGCTCAACAGCCAGGGGCACGAGCGTGCGCTTTGGGTGTTTATGTTTATCGTGCTCGCCCATTGGGGTGAACACTTTGTCCAGGCTTACCAGATCTGGGTGATGGGATGGCCGACATCCAAGGCCAACGGCATTTTGGGGCTGTGGTATCCGTGGCTCATCAAATCGGAAGTTCTGCACTATAGCTACGCGCTGGTTATGTTGATCGGAATCTGGGTGCTTCGCAAAGGATTCACCGGCCGCAGCCACAAGTGGTGGACCGTTGCGCTGTATATCCAGTTCTGGCACCACATCGAGCACCTGCTTTTGATCACGCAGGCAACGATCCATCACAACCTGTTCGGCAAACCTGTGCCCTGCAGCATCATTCAGCTGTTCATTCCGCGGGTGCAGCTCCATCTTTTCTACAATGCGATCGTATTTGTTCCGATGATGATCGGGATGTACTACCATATGTTTCCGCCCCAAGGCGAAGCCCACACTGCCACCTGCACCTGTTCGTGGCATCGCGATGAGGAAGAGGCTTCGGAGTGCCACGCATAGAATCAATCGAATTGCAGCCAGTGATGCCAGGGTATTGCTCGGGATGAGACGTTCAAGCTCCAGGGGCCGCCTCGAGGCGGCTCTTAGCTTTTTAGGCCAGATAACGATTGGCTTGGCCGCCTCGATGAGCGCTACCTCCTGCCATCGGCAAGCGAATGCTGCTCACGATATCACCGTCCGCGAGACCATTTCGCCGCAACCGGTACGTGTAGGCAGGACGACGGTTTCCCTCCAGCTGACGGATGCTCATCGAGGCCCTGTCTCTCACGCGCAGATTGCAGTAGAAGGCGATATGGCACATCCCGGTATGGCTCCGGTCTTCAGCGATGCGCGCGAGATGGCTCCTGGTAACTACGAGTCCTCTCTCAACTTCAATATGGGCGGGGACTGGGTGGTGCTTCTGCACATCACGTTGGCCGATGGCCGTAAGATCGAAAAGCAGATTGATGTGAAAGGGGTCCAGTCGCGGTGAACAAGTCGCCCGAAATATCGGCCGGTTCTCCGCAAGAGGATGAGACCCTCGATCAGGATGAGTTCTTTGCGGCGCCGCCTTTCGACCTTCTCGCCGTTCCTGTTCTCGGCCGATTCTTGAAATGGCGTCACTCCCGCACATGGCTGCAGATTCCCTTGTTCCTGATCAGCATGGTCATGATTCTGCAGGGGCTCGTGGGAATGCAGATCTCTCCTAAAAATCTGGCCACCGTTCTGACCTGGGTACATTTTCGCGGGGCGCTTGTGCTGGCTTTGCTCTGCGCAGGGAATCTCTTCTGCCTGGCGTGCCCCTTCATGCTGGTGAGAAATCTGATGCGGCGCTGGATTCGGCCGCGCTTTGCCTGGCCGCGTGCATTGCGCAACAAGTGGATTCCCGTCGTTCTCTTCGCACTGGTGCTGTTTGCGTATGAAGTATTCAGCCTGTGGTCATCGCCGTGGCTCACCGCTTGGGTCATTTTGGGCTATTTTGCGGCCGTGCTCGTAGTCGATGGCCTCTTCACGCACGGAACCTTCTGCAAGTACGTTTGCCCGATCGGCCAATTCAATTTCGTGGCCGCAACTGCTTCGCCGCTCGAGGTGACGGTCCGTGATCACGAGGTCTGTGACAGCTGCCAAACCAGGGATTGCATTCGCGGCCGCCGTGCGCCTTCCTCAGACTTGGTCGTTTTGCAACGTGGTTGCGAACTCGCCCTCTTTCAACCAGCCAAAGTGGGCAATATGGACTGTACGTTTTGCCTCGACTGCGTGCATGCCTGCCCGCACGATAATGTCGGTATGCTGAGCCGATTGCCCGCGGGCGAGTTGATGGCCGACCCTCAGAGATCGGGGATTGGCCGCTTTTCGCGCCGCAAAGATATTGCGGCTCTCACGGTCATCTTCTGTTTCGGCGCGCTGATGAATGCGTTCGGCATGGTCAGTCCGGTCTACGCTGTCGAAAGCTGGATGGAGAAGCGGCTGCGCATCGCCAACCAGGTAACGGCGCTCGGCCTCCTCTTTGCCTTGGTAATTGTGATTGAGCCTGTCGTGTTGCTGGGTCTGGCCAGCTGGGTCACGCGCATTGCAGCTGGCCTGAAAAGCGGGTTGCTGACCATCGGGGTCCGCTACAGCTATTCGCTGGCGCCGCTTGGCTTTGGCATGTGGCTGGCACATTACGGGTACCACTTTTTCACTGGCCTCTATACGATTGTCCCGGTGACGCAGAACGCATTTGCTGAGCTGGGATGGCCGATTCTGGGCGATCCGCGCTGGACGCTCGTAGGGCTTCCGAAGACATTCGTCGAGCCTCTGGAGTTCGGCTTCCTACTGCTCGGGTTGGCAGGTTCCATGCTGGTCGCCTGGCGGCTAGCTGAAGAAGATGCGCAGGAGCATCCTGTCCGTGCATTCGCACCTTGGGCTGTGGTCTGCCTTCTATTATTTCTCTGCTCGGCATGGCTGATGACCCAGCCCATGGATATGCGGGCAACAATGATGGCTGGATAATATGCTGCGCTTCACTCACAAATCTCGAAAAAAAAATCTCCTTCCACACGAAGCGATCTGTCAGCTGGCGCCGCGCACATGGGTTTGGGCACTCTTACTCGTTTTCTGCGCTTCGCCCGCACTGGCGCACATTGGTCCTCCCTATCTGATTATGCAGAACCGGAAGATCGGATCGTTCTCGATCGAAGTGTGGAGCAACCCGGATGTAGGAACCGGCAGCTTTTATGTCCTGATTGATCCGCCAAAAGGGGCCAGCGTTCCCGCGGATATGAAGGTTCAGGTGGCCGTTCAGCCTGTGAGCAAACGGCTTCCAGAGGCGATCTATGGCGCATGGCGCGAAAAACTTTTGAGCCATGTTGAATACAAGACAGACGTTCCCTTTGACAAAGAAGAGGCCTGGCACATTCGAGTGCTCTTTGCCAGTTCCGTCGCGAGCGGCGAAACTGACACGGATGTGCAGGTAACTCCTACGCTGATGGGGCGTTGGGATCTGCTCTTGTTTCTGTTGCCTTTTCTGGGGATCAGTGTCCTCTGGTTCAAGGCCGCAAGCGTAAAACGCAACCGGCGTAAACGAATTGGCTTGAAGGGTTCGAGACCTGGTGTTGCCCGCTGACGCGCCGGCTGCGAGCGCGCAATATCCAGTAAAATTCTTGCAATAACAAAGAGATGAGATTGCGTCCACTCCACTCCGCAAGGTTGATCGCTTGCACCCTCGCCACCGTACTCTTCGACGCAGGATGTCACCGCGGATTACCTGCCCCTTCATCACAGGCCTACCATGGTTTTGTCTCCACCTTTTACGTGGGTCTGGCGGCGCTGCAGGTTGGCGATGATGTGCGTGCGGAGAGTTCTTTGGGGCAGGCAACACAGCTTGCACCCGGTGAGCCGGCGGCGTGGACAAACTGGGGCATCCTCGCTCTGCGCCAGCGAAACTACGATCTTGCAGCACAAAGGTTGGATCACGCACTCAAACTGGCCCCGAAGAACGATCACATTCTTTACCTTCTCGGGCTTCTTGAAAGCGACCGCGGCAACTCGCAGGCTGCAATCGGCGATTTTCGCGAAGCGATTGCCGCAAATCCCGCAAACCTGGCAGCGGCTTATCAGCTCGCACTTGAGGTTGAGCGCCAGGGTGCACCGAACAACGAAGCCGAGTTTCAAGGGCTCATCACACAGATTCTCAGGGCCCAGCCTAACAACCTTGCAGCGCTGCTTGAATTAAGCCGCATTGCGGCAAAGCGCGGCGATGAAGTAACTCTGCATTCCGCAGTCACACGGATCGCGGTGCAGTCCGCCTCTTGGCCCGATGATGCCCGGCAGCAGCTCAGACAGTTGCAAGCCGCGGCTGCAGCTACGCCGCCGACAGCCGCGGCCATTCGCAGTATTTTTCTTCGCAATGTGCTGATGCAACTCCCGCGGTTTCGCGCTGACCTGGCCATTCTGCATCCGGCAGCGGGCGAAGAGGCTCAGCCCTTCTCGCACTTTCTGCGCTTACCCTCACCTGCCAGCAAACCGTCGGCTCCGGATACGGCTTTGCATTTCGACGATCAGCCTCTGGTCAATACCGACAACCAAAGATGGGATTGGATTGGCGCTGTCTCGCTGAGCGGTGAAGGGTTGCCTGTCGTTGTGACAGCCGATACGAAACAGGTGCGGCTCGCTACCGGCGCAACAATTCCCTTCCCCAGCGGACCTTCAGTTGCCCCACCATCGCCGGAATCGATCTTGCCGATCGACTTTAACTACGATTTCAAGACCGATCTCGTGCTGGCCGGCGCGGGCGGGGTGCGTTTTCTGCGGCAAGGTGATCCTGCCAAATTTGCAGACGTCACGGCGCAAACCAAGCTACCCAAAGAGATTCTCGATGCTCGCTATACCGGCGCGTGGGCCATTGACTTAGAAGCTGATGGCGACCTCGACGTCGTGCTGGGATCGACGAGTGGATTGCTGACAGTTCTCCGCAACAATGGCGACGGCACATTCAAGCCTGTCCATCCATTCGCCGGTGTCTCCGGGATCCGGCAATTTGTGTGGGCCGATCTGAATGGCGACGGCAATCCTGATGCTTCGCTGATCGATGGCAACGGAGACTTGCACATATTTCTCAATCAGCGTTCGGGAACCTTCGATGAGCAGACGTTGCGCATGCAGTCTGGAACCGTGGAAGCGATCGCAGCCGCCGATGCCAACCATGATGGCGTGCTGGATCTTCTCGTGGTTCGGTCTGATGGCTCGATTCTGCGTATCTCCGGCGCTGATGGCGCGTGGAGTACGAGCGAGGTTGCGCACGTGCCCGATCCAGCGCATTCTCTCGCCGGCCCGGTTCGCTTGCGCGTTGGTGATTTCGACAACAACGGCGCCTTCGATCTGTTACTCACTTCGGTAGCGCCTGCAGATCGTAATGGCACTGGCGCTCTTCTCTGGCTCGGAGATGAGAACGGCCAGTTCTCGCTACTGCAAGGGTTGCGCACGCCAGCGCGGGTTTTCGATGCGGCAACGCTGAACGGCAACGGCCGGCTCGACCTTCTCGGCCTCACCTCAGACGGGCAACCGGTGCAAGGCGTGAATCGCGGAACAAAGAACTACCACTGGCAGATCATTCGCCCGCGCGCGCACCAGGCTACGGGTGATCAGCGCATCAATTCATTCGGCATTGGCGGCGAGATTGAGATTCGCTCTGGGCTACTGGTGCAAAAGCAATCCATCACAAGTCCGCTTCTTCACTTCGGCCTGGGCGATCAAACGGGCGCGGAGGTTGCGCGCATTCTGTGGCCCAATGGAACGATACGCGCCGAGTTCGCACTGAAGGCCGACCAGGAGTTCGTGGCCGAACAGCGCCTGAAAGGCTCCTGTCCATTTCTCTTTGCGTGGAATGGTCACGCGATGGAGTTCGTGAAGGACACAGTTCCGTGGGGATCGGCTCTCGGCCTGCGCATCGATTCGATGGGGCCGACGCGCATTGCAGCCACCGAGGAGTGGTACAAGATTCCCGGAGATCAGCTCGTTCCTCTCAATGGCGCGCTCGATCTGCGCATTACAGGCGAGCTGTGGGAGACCTACTACTATGACTCTTTAGGACTGATGGCCGTCGATCATCCGACGGGCACAGAGATCTTCACCGATGAGCGCTTCTCTGTGCCGCCCGTAAAACTGGCGATCACCACTGTGGCCACATCACATCCCGTCGCGCACGCGGTCGACGACCTTGGCCAAGACGTTACAGATATTGTGCGATCGCTCGATGGTCGATATCTCGATACCTTTGGCAGAGGACAATACCAGGGCGTCACGCGCGATCATTACGTGGAGATCGATCTCGGCGAGGATGTGCCTGTAAGCGGACCGCTCTGGCTGATCGCACGCGGGTGGCTGCATCCATCGGACTCGTCGATCAATGTGGCCATCTCGCAAGGGGGCCAGGTACATCCGCAGCCGTTGAGTCTCGAAATCCCCGATGGACGTGGCGGCTGGAGAACGGCGTTGCAGAACCTCGGCTTCCCTGCCGGCCGCAACAAAACATGCCTCATCGATTTGTCGAGTCTCTTCCGTGCAGGAGTGCCGCACAAGCTACGCCTGCGCACGAATCTTGAAATCTACTGGGATCAGATTGAGTGGGCGCAAGGTATTCCGAATGCGCAGATCAAAGTGACACATCTGACACCGCAATCTGAGGAGTTGCGCTATCGCGGCTTCTCAATGATTCGTCAAGCAAATGCCTCATCACCGGAGATTCCGGACTACAACCAACTCGCCGCAACAACGCAAATCTGGCGCGATCTCTCGGGCTACTACACGCGCTATGGAGATGTGCGCGCGTTGCTGACTAGCGCGGATGATCGCTATGTCATCATGAACGCCGGCGATGAATTGGCTCTTCGCTTTGCTGCGCCACCGCCTCCATCTCCGGGATGGACGCGCGATTACGTGATCGATGGCGACGGATGGATCAAAGACGGCGATTACAATTCCACTTTTTCACGAACGGTGCAGCCATTGCCCTATCACGCACGAACCGAATACGACACGCCGCCTGGAGAGCTCGAAGATGAATGGGTCTATCAACACCATCCTGAGGATTGGCAGACTTATCAGACGCGTTACGTGACGGCCGATGCATTTCGCAACGCACTAACAAGCGAGGCCGCACGATGAAGCAAACTCCGCTTGCGCGTGTCCTCGTCACCCTGTTGCTGCTAGGCCTTCTTGCCGTCCCTCTCGTGGTTCGGCACTTCTCTGCCGGCGAAGCAGCGGGCCGAGGCACCGACGCTCATGCCTCGTTGGACCGCTACGGATTTGCGCTCCAGGACGTCTCCCATGCCGCGGGAATCAATTTCATTCACGAAGCGCCGATGCTCGATCCGAAGCTTGCGGGCATCATGCCCGAAGTTGCGTCGATGGGCGCGGCCGTTTCCATCGTCGACTTCGATCGCGACGGCTGGCCGGATATCTACGCGACAAACAGCGCCATTGGCAGCAAAAATCATCTGTACCGCAACAATCATGACGGAACGTTTACCGATGTGGCCGAGCAGATGGGCGTGGCCGACGTGAATCAGCGAGAGACCGGCGTTTCCATGGGCGCAGTCTGGGGCGACTACGACAACGACGGCTACGAAGATCTGTTTCTCATCAAGTGGGGACGCCCCGAACTCTTTCACAATGACCAGGGTCGCGGCTTCACGCGCGTAACAGATCAGGCTGGCTTGCCACCATGGATCAACGCCAATACGGCGGTCTGGTTGGACTACGATGGCGACGGCCAGCTCGATCTCTTCGTCGGAGGCTACTATCCAGAAGATGTAAATCTTTGGCATTTGCGCAACACGCGCATGATGCCGGAGAGCTTCGAGTACGCGAAAAATGGCGGCCGCAAATACCTGTTTCACAATCTCGGCAATGGCCGCTTTGAAGAAGTCAGTCAAAAAGTGGGCATCAGCAGCCGTCGTTGGGCGCTGGCAGCTGCTGCCGCTGATCTTCGCGGAGCTGGACATCCGGATCTGTTTATCGCCAACGACTACGGCGTCTCTGAGCTTTATCTCAATGACGACGGACATTTTCACGAGGCAGGCAAAGAGACCGGCGTGGGCTTTGCGCCGAAGAGCGGGATGAACGTCTCGTTCGGAGACATCTTCAACGACGGACGGTTCTCGATCTACGTTTCCAACATCTCAGAAGAAGGCGTGCTGATCCAGGGAAACAACCTGTGGGTGCCTGACACAGCGCCCATGCTCAAGTACAGCAACCTCGCGCGCGATCTCGGCGTTGAGCTTGGCGGATGGAGCTTTGGTGCGCAATTTGGCGATCTGAATAACGATGGGAATCTTGATCTTTATCTTGCCAATGGTTATATCTCGCTCGATCGCCAGCGAAGCTACTGGTACGACTTTACGAAAGTAGCGGGAGGCAACAGCTCCATCATCGGCGATGCTGCGAACTGGCCGGCATTCGACGGACGCAGCCTATCTGGCTATCAACTGAAGCGTGTGTGGCTCAACGACGGAGCTGGAAAATTCGTGGACGTGGCGCAGGCCGTAGGCGTGACAGACACATACGATGGCCGTTCAGTCGCGCTCGCCGATCTCTGGAACAATGGTGCGCTGGATGTGGTTGTGGCCAATCAGCGCGGTCCGCTGCTGCTCTATCGCAACACCGTCGAGCAAACCAACGGCTGGATCGAATTCTCGCTGGAAGGTACAAAAAGCAATCGCAGTGCAATCGGCGCGCAGGTTACGCTGTATTGGAACGGCAAAGAGCAGGTCCAGCAGGTTTCCGGAGGGAACGGCTTCGCTTCGCAGAATGACCGGCGCGTACACTTCGGGCTGGGCAAAGGTCCGCTCATTGAAAAGGCGGTGATCCGCTGGCCTTCCGGAGCCGTACAAACTTTAAGCGATCTCGCACCCGACCGGCTTTACACAATCAAGGAACCTTCATGAGCCAGCCGACGACACAACCGCAACGGACGGAGTCTGGAACGAAACCGCAGTTCAGGGGATGGGTGCCCACGTCCAGTCACTTGAATCCGTTTATTCCGCCGATCTTCATCACCCTCATTCTTCTGGTCGGCAATGTTTCCTTCGGCATCCTGGAAAGCTATACCAGAACGCTATTGGCCATTGGCGCAAGCGTCGCCGCAGAGATGATTCTCGGACGCATTTTCTTCCACAAGTGGCCGCATCCTGCGAGCTCCTACATTACGGGCATCAGCGTTGGCATTCTGCTGCGCTCGCCGGCATTCTGGCCCTACGCGCTATGCAGCCTTCTCTCCATTACTTCGAAGTATGCTCTGCGCCTGCAGAATCGCCACATCTGGAACCCCTCGAACTTCGGCATCTGCGCCATGCTTTTTCTCGCTTCGCAGTCTGTCGCGTCGCTGAGCATCCAATGGGGCAACAACCTTGCATCGCTGATTGTCATCTGGTTGCTCGGTTCTGTAATTCTCTGGCGTGCCCGTAGACTGCACATCACCCTGGTCTACGTTGTTTCGTTTATCGCGTTCTCATTTCTGCGCGCGCACATTACAGGAGATCCCTGGCAGTCTGAAGTTGCGCCGATCACCGGCCCCATGTATCAGCTCTTCATCTTCTTCATGATCACGGACCCGAAGACCACGGTCCGCTCGCGCACCGGACAGTGCGTTGTCGCCGTGATCATCGCTCTCGTCGAGTTTGTGTTGCGCTTGAACAGCAGCATTTATGCGCCGCTGTATGCGCTCTTCTGGGTTGGCCCCGCCGCACTGCTGATCGAAATGTGGATCAGCTCGCGCCGCAATACAGGCGGAGATCCAAAGGCGGTGTCAGCATAGTGCTTGCCCTACAATCATTTTTGCGCCGCCCGCGAAGAGCTCATTTTCAGCATCGCGACGTCTCCCTTGCGTTCCTGCTCGCATTCTTGACAGCGTTCGCAGCCGGTTGCAAATCGAAATCTGCTCCTCAGCCGGAGCATGCTGCTTCCTCGCCTTCCGCTCAGCCCACAGTTACATCACCCTCAGCCGTCGTTTCCTCCGCGGCGACGCGTCCGGCCGGCCCTGTCAGCTTTATCGATGCGACGGCTCAAGCGGGCATCCGCTTTCAGCATCACAGCGGCGCGTTCGGCAAGAAGTATCTTCCGGAGACGATGGGTAGTGGCGTCTGCGTAATTGATTACGACAATGATGGCTGGCAGGACATTTTCTTTGTCAATTCGATGGACTGGCCCGGCCACGCGACGGCGAAATCGTATGCGGCCCTGTATCACAACAATCACGATGGCACGTTTACCGACGTGACTCGCCAGGCCGGGTTCGCGATTGAGATGTATGGCCTCGGCTGCGCAGTAGGCGACTACGACAACGACGGCTTTGACGATCTCTATATCACTGCGATCGGCGGCAGCCATCTCTTCCGCAATCTGCATAGCGGAAAGTTCGCAGATGTCACGGCAAAGGTCGGATTGGCTGATTCCGGCTTTCCGACGGGCGCCGTCTGGTTTGACTACGATAACGACGGCAAACTCGATCTCTTTGTCGCTCACTATGCCGAGTGGACCCTGCAGGCGGATCAATTCTGCTCGCTCGACGGAAAGCACAAATCGTATTGCACGCCTGAGGCTTATAAAGGCGAGAGCTCGCGTCTCTTCCACAATCTTGGCAACGGCCGATTTGAGGACGCGACGAAGCGCGCAGGCCTTTATGATCCGAGCGGGAAATCCCTGAGCACAGCTCTCATCGACTATGACGGAGATGGCTGGCTTGATCTGTTCGTAACCAACGACACGCAGGCAAACAAGCTCTATCACAACAACCACAACGGGACGTTCTCTGAGTCGGGCTTTGCCGCGGGCGTCGCCTTTAGCGACGCGGGCAAGGCGCGTGCCGGCATGGGTACCGATGCGGGCGATTATGACAACTCGGGCCGGTCAGGACTCGTGATCGGCAACTTCACAGACGAGAGCATGGCGCTTTATCACAATGACGGCTCAGGACTCTTTACCGAGAATGCGAGCATTTCGGGCATTGGGGCCGCCTCAGCGCAATCTCTCACCTTTGGTTGTTTCTTTTTCGACTACGATCTCGACGGCCGACTCGACATCTTCGCCGCTAACGGCCACGTTGCCGACGACATTGCGGTAGTGCGACCAAATCTTCACTATGCAGAGCCGCCGTTGCTGTTTCGCAATCTAGGGGGCGGCAAATTTGAGGATGTTTCGGCCAAGACCGGCGCCGTATTGCGTCAACCCATGGTCGCACGCGGCGCAGCTTATCTGGACTTCGACAATGACGGCGATCTCGATCTCGTTGTCACAACGAACAACGGAGCCGCGCGTCTGCTGCGCAATGACAATGGCAACCGCAATGCTGTGCTGCGCATGAAGCTCATAGGAAGCCGCTCGAACCGGGATGCGATTGGCGCAAAGGTCACGGTGACCACGGAGACAGGATCACGTCAGACGGTCATGGTGAAATCCGGATCGAGCTATCTCTCGCAAAGCGAACTGCCGCTCACCTTCGGTTTTGGCAAACCTGGCGCCGTAAAGGCAGTGAATATCGAGATTGCCTGGCCAAGCGGCCGCAAAGAATCTGTCTCCCACGTCGCCGTCGATCAATTTGTGACAATCGAGGAAGGCAAAGGAATCACATCGACACGGCCTATCCAGTTTGCGCCGAGTTCTGCAGGCAAACCATCTACACCATAGCGGCGCGCTCATGTGTACACGTCGAATTGGCATCCACTGGAAAGCCGCAGCGATGAAGCAGTGCAACGATCTCTTCGCGGGTCGCGCCTAATTTATTAGCAGCCTGCAACAGATCCTCAGCCTCCACTGGATACCAGTTACGCCGTTCCGGACGGCCGAATCCCGCGATGTTGAACGGCTCGATGGCTGCGAGAATGTCGCCGACCAGATCAGCCGACTCACGTTCCGATGCGCATCGCCGCGCACGTTCGCAAAGCGCGCGGCATGCAGACCCGAAGACCGGATCCCGGCTCAAGAGAAAAGATGGGGCCAATTGCGGTTTGCCCAGCCTTCGCGCAGCCTCAGAAAAGCTGGCCGCCGCAAAATAAAGCAATGCCAGCGCAGCAAACACGTCGAAGTTCTGCATGTTTGCGTATAAAGCCCCGATCAAGCGCGCGGTGGCCAGCAGTTCTTCATCAGTCTGCGCTGCGTACTCATTCAATCGAGCACTGAATCGATCCGTATCCCAGTCCTGCTCGAAAATTTCCGCAAGGCGCATCACGCCGAGCAACGTAAGAGGAAACCCCGTAGACAGGAGTGGATCGACGAATCCCGCGGCCGAGGGCAACATCGCCCAATTGTTTCCCACGATCGCAGCGGACCGGAACGAAAGGCGCGGTATGAGCGTGAACGGGCGCTCTGCTCTTGCATTCGCAAACTGCGTTTTTAGCGCGGGAAGCGAATCGAGGAGCCGATCCCAGGCCGCGGCTCCGTCGGTCAGTCGCAGTTGCCTGGCCAACGCGTCAGTCGCGGCAATTCCGGCGCTCGTCATGCCGTTGTTGAATTGCAACACCCATATCCATCCGCCATCAAAGACGTGATGCACCGCAGCATCGTCGATTGGGTATGGGAACTCTCCGTCGATGCGGCTATACGCAGTCTCTTCGAGACGACCAACACCAGAGAAATGGCTATACAGACTCTGCGTTGCCGGATAACCGGGAAGCTCCGCCTCCGCCAGCCCCAAAGCGCGATGCAGAAATCCGCGCGGACCAGCTGCATCGACGACGAATTGCGCTCCGAATTCGATTCCGTGGCCATTTCTCTGACCCTTGAGCGTGCCCCCTCGGTCGCGCTGCTCAAAGTGAGTAAGATCTACGTGATCGAAATAGGCGACCCCTAGCTTTTCAGCTTCGCGCACCAGAAAATGATCGAACTCAGCGCGATACCAGTGCGTGTCCGCAATCTCATCGAAGGGACTGGCCGCCACAAGAAGCTGGCCTCTGCGATCGCAGTCCGTATGAGCGGCGTTCCCAAGCACATGATGATGAAAGGTGAAGCCGCGTTTTAAGCCGCAGGCGACCTCAGGATGTGCCCGTTGCCAGCTCCCCCACTTCGCGAGCGATCTGACCTCCGGCAAGTCATAACGTGTCGTCAATTCTTCCAACAACAGATTTGCCAGCGGTGTGGACGATTCACCGATCACGATTCTCGGATGAGATCCCTTCTCGATCAGAACAACCGACAGGCCTAACCGGTGCGCGATCATCGCCAGCAATGAGCCTGCGAAACCAGAGCCGACGATAGCGAGGTCATATCTCATCCGCGGTTCTCTCCGCATTGATCGCATTTGATCGGTGGCAAAATAATTTGACGTAGATTCATTGTATGCAACCGTGCGACGCGCCGCTCGTGGCAGTCAGCACATTCGGGTTTTGCACGCAAATCCCACAGATCTGAAAAGACACGTCCTTTGTTCAGCGCGATGCCGTACGCGGCAGCGGCTTCCAGTGTTGCCAGATGCGGTGGAGAAAATTGTCCGGTGGCTGCCAACTCTTCCATGGCTCCGTTTCCGCTGCGCGTCGGAATCAACGTCACCACATTCGCGCCACATTCAAAGGCAAAATCGATGGAACGATCCGCCCATTCCAAAGCATCTGCCTCTTCCATAAATGGCGGTTTTACGAGGACGAAGACGCGCAGATCGACGTCGCAACTGCGCAACCGCCGCGCCGCAGAGGCGAAGTGCTCCGTGGTCATACGCTTGTTCAGGCGCTCCAGAATTTCGGGATGCACGGTTTCGAGCCCCATTGCAACTTCGAGCCTGCCAGTCAGACGGTCTCGAAAGTGAAAACAAGCATCACCTACCAATGCAGGATGACACTCCACAATGATCTGCTCAAACGTCGCCACCCTCGCAGCAATTTCAGCAAGATCCTGCGGCGGAATCGCGCGCGCGTCGAAGAAACTTCCACTGTTATAGAGCTTGATCTGGCGCGCCGGCGGCAAACGCTTTAGGGCATAGTCAATCTGTAAGGGGATGGCGCCCGGCGGCACACCCTCCGTTAATGTGTTGCGCCACAGATCGCACATGAGGCATCGCCACGGACATTCGCGATTTGCGAGAAATACCGTCGCAACCGGAACCATCTCTCCTGACGCGCTACGCTCTTCTTCCACGGTGAAAGCATACGGCTGCAGTGGATCGACGATGTTCCGCGATCCGCGGCGCGCAACGATCCACGCGTCGCGTTCCTTTGCGCTTGCCGGATAAACAGAGAGCGAGGCAGACATCACGGATAGAGCGCGAGAAACTGCTTGCGATATTCAGTTTCGCGATAGGGCATATGCTGCCGCAACGCATCCTCAGGGAGCGCACCGTGCTGGAACCGCCGCTTCGGAAAAACGGGCATCTGAAAGCCGGTGACAGCAGCGACTCCGCGCGCAACGATCTCGCCCTTCAACTCGTAGAGCCGCTCAACGTCGTAACGGGTCAGATCAATAAACGGAATTGCTTCTGCGACGGCGATCACATTCGGTTTGGTATAGGGGCTGAAACCGCTGAAGCCGTGGTGGTGCGCCGTAGCGTAGGTGCGCACGTACGAGCGGCTCAGTCCTCCGCTGTAGGTGAGCGAATGCTTGATCTTGCCCACGCCCCAACCCTCCTGGTACAGCATCGGATTATTGATCACGCTGCGAATCGTCAGCTCGGGATTGGCTTCAATCGGATAGTCTTTCAGATTCTCGTCTCCACCATCACCGTCGATCAGGTAGACCCAGTCGGGATAGCGCGCGCGAATTCCCTTCGATAGGGCAAGCGCCATGGTGGCGGACTCGATGTCGAGCGGCTTGTAGTCCTCGATGATCCGAATCGTCTCGGCCGGATCGAGAGTGGAAGCGTCCGCCTCGATCGGCTCAAGAAAGATCGAGAGCCCAAGTTGTTCAAGGAAAGAGCGCGCCTGCCCGAGATCCGGACCAGAACCAAGGTCGAGCACAAATGCCTTCAGCCGGCCCGGATTCATCCCGAGCCTCCTCATCACGTGGTACGTAGTGAGAAAGACGCTGCCGCTATCAATGCCACCCGAGAAGCACACGCCAATGGGCGCATCGGCTGGAATGGCCTGCAGCCACCGCGCAATCTCGTTCGCCAGCGCAGAGATGTACGCCTCGCCAATCGCGTTCAGGTCGGTGGGAAGTTTTTCAGCAGGAGGAACGAAAAATCTCTCGTATACGGGATCAGGATCAGGACATCCGATCAACTGCAGCTCGACGACGTAATGCGCCGGAACCATGCGCGTATAGGTTGGCCGAAACTGATCGGCCAATCCCTCCGACTTGAGCCACTCGAAGATCACGTCGATACGCGGAGCCACAATCAAAGCAGGCCCCTCCTGGCGCTTCGCAAGGAAGTACCGCATCGGCCGATCCATCGACCGAGCCATGCGCACCTTCTTACCGAACTTGGCAACCAATGCAAAGGAACCTTGAACCTGGTTGACGGCTTCCGCCGGGCCTTCCAGCAGAAGTCTCCGGGCCTCATCTACGTCCAGGTTGTAGAGATGATTCGCCGCCGGTTCTGTCAGGTCGACTACGCGCTCGAGATATTCGTCCAACTGCCACCTCAAAAAAAACAAACCACCAACAGTGGGATTGTACATGCCCTTGAAGCAGACAAGAACGGTCAAAAGGATGACCGAGAGGATTGGTTCTGGCGGTTCTTTCGCGTATTCTTCCCCAGGCATACATTCATTCGCAGAAGAGATGTAAGCCGATTACTTACAGTGTCTTGCAAGGCATAGCTAACCCAGGCAAGCCGCAAAATCTCATTCTTTCCTGTGCTAGAATGGCTCTCGCTCGAGAGGCAATGATCGAGGTGGAAGTTGAGTACGGGACAACACCCGAGCTAACAGCGGAGGCAATTCGCGCCCAGCTTCAGAAGAGACAGCCTGATAATGGATAGTCGTTTTCAGCAACTCGGCCCCTCCGCACAGATCTACTTCAGTTGGCGGAAGGGATCGTGTCCTGCACTCTTCGCCTACTCGACGCAAAATGCTGGCTCCGGCTTCCAACTTCGATTAGGCACACTACCAAACGCCGGGCACAAATCCCTAGTAGACACGCGGGCCCAGCGATGAGTTCAGCACGCTCATCAGCGGAAAAAGCGTGATATCCTTACTTCGCTCCAAAAGCGATTTATTTCAGCAGCTGGCCTGATGCGCACAGGTCAGCGTATGGATGGTTGCCACGATGGCGCTCGCCAAAAGCCGGTTCCGAAAACTCCTCTGGCTCGGGGCGATTGCAATCACGGGAGTCGGCACAATTCAGGGCCAGGGCCTGGGACACCCCACACCAGCGCCCGCACCGCCTGGCGCCAAATCGCCGAGATGTTCTTCGATTCGCCCGGTTCCACAATTGGAAGATGTCACCGCAAAGGCAGGCATTACCTTCTCTCACGCATCTTCTCAAGACAAGCGATACATCTTCGAGTCGATGAGCGGTGGCGTCATCCTCATCGACTATGACCGCGACGGCTGGCCGGACATCTATTTCACAAATGCCCCGACAGTCGATATGGCTCTCGCCGGAAAAACGAGCAAGGGCGTTCTTTACCACAATAATCACGACGGTACATTCACCGACGTTACACCGAGCTCAGGGCTGACAAAAGCATGTCTCGCGATGGGCGGTGCAGTTGGCGATTATGACAACGATGGCTGGCCCGATCTCTACATCACTTGCCTGGGCGGCAACATTCTCTATCACAACAATGGCGATCGGACGTTCACTGATGTAACGGCCAAGGCTGGCGTGGCGGATGGACGCTGGTCGGCAGGAGCAGCGTTTGGCGACTACGATGGCGACGGCTATGCGGATTTGATGGTCGCCAACTACGTCGATTTTCACCTCGACGACCTGCCGCAGTTTGGCAGCACACCTTATTGCAAGTACCGCGGCGTGGATGTGCAGTGCGGTCCGCGCGGCCTGAAAGGCGCTGGCGATGCGCTCTATCACAACAACGGCGACGGCACTTTCACCGACGTTTCGAAGCAAGCTGGCGTAAACGATCCAAATGGATACTACGGGCTCGGTGTTCTCTGGGCTGACTTCAACGGCACAGGACGGCCCGATGTGTACGTGGCCAATGATTCGACGCCGAATTTTTTGTATCGGAATCTTGGGAACGGCAAATTCGAAGAGATCGGCTTTGAATCCGGAACCGCGCTCAGCAACGACGGATCTGAACAAGCATCGATGGGCATTGCCGTAGGCGATTACAACCATACCGGACGGCCGTCTCTCTACGTCACGAATTTTGAAGAGGAGAACGACGATCTCTATCGCAATGACGGCAATTGGAATTTTTCAGAGGTGTCGTTCCCCTCTGGACTGGCGCTGGCATCCTTGCCGTGGGTGAAATGGGGAACAGCTTTCGTCGATCTGGATAATGACGGCTGGCCCGATCTGATCGAAGTGAATGGCCACGTCTATCCGCAGATGGATGCAATCCCTTCCGATCCGGGCTATCGCCAACCAAAGCTGTTGAGCCTGAACCAAGCGGATGGAACCTTCTGCGATGCCAGTGACCTTGCCGGAGGAGCACTCAGAGAGAAACGTGTTTCCCGCGGCTTGGCGGTGGGCGATCTGTTCAACGATGGCAACATGGACGTCATCATCAATGATCTCGACGGGAGTCCCATGGTTCTTCGAAATCGAGGGATTCTCGGACGCCATTGGGTGAGTTTCGAATTAGCTGGTACGAAAAGCAATCGCCTCGCGCTGAACGCACGCCTCAAAGTCGTCGCTGGAGGAATGACCCAGACCGACGAGGTACATAGTGGAGGAAGTTATCTTTCGCAGAATGATCTGCGCCTTCACTTCGGCCTCGGCTCTGCCACCAAGATCGACAGCGTGGAGATTCGCTGGCCCTCAGGCACAGTCGATCACATCACTAATCTTGCCGCAGATGAGCACTACTCCGTACTCGAAGGTCGCGGAATCGTTCCGCCGGAGAGCATTCGGCCCAAGCTTATAGATCACGCAGATCGCAAAACGAAGTAGAGCCGCACAGACCCTGTTTATGGATTCTTTTGCTCGCCCGAAGTGGATGCATTCGACGCGGGCGCCTGCGCCTTTTGCAGCGCATCCACCAGCTGCAGTTCTTTGTCGGCATCGGCCGTTCTCTGCGTCTGCTTGTACGCATTGGCGAGTTCCTTGTGGGCATTCGAATCATTCGGATCAAGTGCAATCGCGGACTGCAGCTCCGTAATTGCGCCTGCAAAATTTCCGCTCTCGCGTTCGATCTTGCCAAGTTCGTAGTGTGACTCTGCGTCCTTGGGATTCAGTGCAATGGCCACCTGCAGTTCCTTGACGGCTTTCACCTTTTCGCCCTGCAGGGCGAACGCTTCGCCCAGGCTACGGTGCGCCTCAACAATCTCCGGATGTTTTACTGTAAGGGATTCGAGTTGCGCCAACCCGTCAGGCACCTGACCGATCTTCACAAGCGATTCGGCCTGAATGTACTGCATCTGAGGAATCGAACTGACCGTTTCGTCCACTCCGTTGAGCATATCGAGACAGCCGCGATAGTTTTCGGTCATGAAGTCGCTCATCGCCAGCGCAGCACGAGTGCCGGCATCGTTCGGATGTGTGCGGATGTAGCGGGAAAGAGGCTCGACCGCTTCAGAAAAATGCGAAGCCATGAAAGCCGCTCGGCCCCAGTTGTAGTCAAGCCCATCGAGCGCGGGATTCCATCGAGCAGCACGCTCAAAGTATCGCAACGCATTGCCGTAATCGCCACTGGATGCAGCATTGGCGCCCAAATTGTTATAGCTGTCCGCAATAGCCGGAGTCAGGCGATCTTCGAATTCATTCATCGCGCGAAGAGCCGCCGGGTCTATGCGCTTACGGTCCGCTTCGATTGCAGGAGTGGCATCCGGCATACCCTCTTCCGCTCCTGTAGTGGCCGCGCGGTTCTCAAGTAATCCAGCAAGCTCACTTTTATCGTGAGAGAGCACCTTGTTCGCGAGTGTGCGCGCAATCTGCATCTCGGCCCGCGCCTCTGCTTCTTTGTGTTGCTGCACAAGAATTCGGCCTAGCAGAAAATGCGCTTTCTGAATCTGATACCGATTGCGCGATGGATCGGAAGTGAGTTCGATGGCTTTGCGAAGGTAAATTTCGGCATCATCAAACCGGTTAGTGTCGTAGTCCATCTGCCCCAGATACAAAAACGCGTCAGGATTCGTTCCATCGAGCGCGATGGCCTGCTTCAAATAGTGTTCGGCTTCAGGATATTTGCTGTGCGTCGCGGCCAATTTTCCCAGCGCCGCATACGTAAGAGAATCATGCGGAGAGATCTCAAGCTCTTTTTTGAGCGCTTCCTCCGCCTGCTGCAGGGTCGCGTCGTCCTGGCCAATGGTCAGCAAAGCCGCTGCCAGGCAGTAGTGTGCGCCGGGCAGGCGCGGATTTTCAGCGATGGCTTTCTTAAACTCCGTCACCGCTCGTGGCGCAAAGTCAGAGTTGCCGTATGCGCGGCCAAAGATCATGTGGAGCGCAGGAGTATCTCCCAACGAGGTCAGCATCTCGCCAAAGAGTTGCGTGGCGCATTTCTCGTCGTCGAGGTCCAGGCATGTGACCGCAAGATCGTAGCCATTCTCAAAGCTCGGATCGAGAGCAACCGCCGTCTCCAGCTCCTTGCGCGCATCCTGATCCTTATTCATTTTCAGAAGCGTGCGGCCGAGAATCTGGTGTGCTTGCGCAAGCTCCTGCGCGTTGCCGCGATGATCTTTCAGATATTCTTCGGCCAATGACTGCGCATGAGAAGAATCATTCGCCAGGAGCGCGATCTTTGCGTATTCGAGGCGCAATGAGGACAATTCCGGCTCTAATGCCAGGGCTTCATCGAAGAGCGGCGCTGCCTTGGCGTAATCGCCTAGTTGGGCGCGATCCGTTGCCAGCTGTCCAATGGCATTGGCGAGAAATGCGCGAAACTCCGCAGAAGCCTGATCGAGCTTGCCGGATCTCAGATCGCTCAAGGCAGCACCGTAGTGCTCTCGCAACGCCGAGTCTCTCGGCGCTTTGCCATCGGCCTTGGTTTGCGCGACAGCAACGGCACAGCACCCGCTCATGATGCTCGCTAGGATGAGTTTGGCCGCGCTTCCCATAAATTATTTTGCTCGCAGGCCGTACGCCTCCGAGAATCACTCGTGTCTTCTATTCTGGCACGGTGCGTGTCAGTTGTATCTAAGCTTTCCACGATCACGAAATTGCTCACAAAAAAACGGGAGGCGGTTGGAGAAACCGCCTCCCGTAAATCGGGGTTCGTTAGAACCTATATTTCACGTCCAACTCAATGATGCGGGCATACGGCGATTGCGACTTGACCGTCATCACGCCAAATGCGTTCGCGCCTGTGGAACCTTGGTTAAAGTTCGGCGTAATCGCTTTGGAGTTGTAGTCCACGTTGTAGTTGATCGAGTAGTAGTTGCTGCCGGCGAATTCCTGCAGCGGGTGATTCAGCCAATTGAGCGCGGTTGCCCTCAACTGGACATTCTGTTTCTCGTGAATGTGGAAGGTCCTGTAAAGCGCCAAATCATTGTTGAAATACGGGGTGGCGCTCATATAGGGGAACTTCTGTCCGCCTTGCGTTCCCACTGCAGGGGCGTTGAAGCACTTGCCGTTCAGGACCTGGTGGCTTGCCAGACCCGAGGTTGGATTGCAGGAGAGCGTCGGAATAATCGGAATGTTCTCATCCGTACCGAAGTACGTCGCGCTTCCAATGCCGGTGCCAACTCCTGTGTCCTTCGCGAGTCCATTTGCGCTCGGGTCGGATGGTTGGTTGATGTACTGCAGGCCCATACCAAAGTTCGGCACGCCATTTCCAAGTTCAGCGGGAATGTAGCCGCCCTTTTGCCAGGTTGAAATGCCCGAGATCGTCCAGCCGCTACCCAACTGGTTCACGAGCGTGTTGCCAGTATGGAGGTTGCCGCTGCTGTACGTATAGGAAGCGTTGAAGACCAAGGGCCGGTCAATCGCCGGTGGACCGTAGTTCGCGCGCAACACATATGGGTTCGCCTGCAAAGCCGTCGCCAGAGTCTTGGCCCAGGTCGCGTTGAAGTTGAACGTGATGCGTCCCGTTGTCTTGGTCCACGATCCTTGCAGAGCGTTGTAGTTCCCGTATCCGGTGTTTTGAATCATAAAAACACCCGAGGTGCCATAGGCAAGACCCAGAGGGTGGTAGTCGGCCAACGTGTTCCCTGTCGGAGTTTCCGTGAAGTTGGAGAGGTTCGGATTCTCCGTTACGTTTTCCGGATTGGTGGCGATGACGCCAGTCCTCGGATCAGCCTGGAAGAGGGCGCCCATCGGCGTCTTGTTTTGGTTGGCTAACTCGTTAAAGTTGCTGCCCTCGATGTCTTCTCCGTCGTCGACAAGCTGGCTGGTGCTGCTTCCTACGTAGGAGAGTTCGAGCTGTGAATTCCAGGGCAGTTTTTGGTCGATGGTGAAGTTGTAAGCCTGCGTCATCGGCTGTCCGTAGTCCGTCGGATCCAAACCGGTCTGGCCGGATTGAGTGCCGCACGGTGCAGGCTTGGTCGCAGATGGGCAGGGTGAATAGGCCATGTTATGGATGTTCTGCATCTGGAGACGATGTCCATTCAAAGACGGGGCTCCCAACACATGCTGTGCAGACTGCAGCGCCCCCTGAATCGTGTTGACCTGGGTCACGAAACGATACACACCCCATCCCCCGCGGACAACGGTGTTGCCTTTCCCAAATACGTCATAGGAGACACCGAACCGTGGGTCTGGATACGCGAAGCGGTTGGGTTGGCCGCTCAACGGAACGCCGGCATCAATCGAGTGCCAGTAGAATCCGGGAGCATACTTGCCGTTGAAGTAATCAGACGTCACCCGATCCGCGTAGAAGACCGGCACACCGGTCTTGCCGCGGTCGTACCAGTGGCCCACGTGCTCGAGGCGCAAGCCGAGCTCCAGGTTCAGGCGCGGCGTGACCTTCCACGTGTCGTCCACAAAACCTGCCAGTGACATTTCAGCGAGGTCTTGAATCGGAGCAGTGTTGTTCTCTGAGTAACTCGATACGATGCCGTTGACAAAGTTCGCTGTCGCATTTTGCGGCGAGCCTATTGACGTGTTTCCCGTGTTGATAAGGTCAGGACTCTGGCCGGCGGCGAACTGCAGGTCTCCATCCAGGTAGCTGGAGAAGGTGCTCTGGAAATTATCGGTGGTCTGCGTGAACGCGCCCATTTTGACCGTGTGCGGTCCCCAGACCTTGGTCAACGTAAGGCCGAACTGCGGTGCCTCCTTCTTGACCGCATACGAACCTTTCGGGTTCTCGAAGATCGAGTCTTGTGAGAAGTCCGGGAAGGTTTCGTTACCCGCGCTGTTGTAGGCAGGGATGTTCAACGAGCCAATGGATGTCCCCGAAGGAGCCGGAAAGACCTTGCCATAGCTGTCCGGATAGCCCAGTTTGCTTCTTAACGCAGCCGTGGGATCGGGCTCGACGAACGGGTAACTGCCGAAGGCCCATGCAGCCATCAGGTCCGCTGTGGTTGTCGAATTGAAGTTGTGCACGATGTGCCCAGCTATGGTTTTGCCATAGGAGTTCTCCGGCTCGCCGCCGCCGGGATACGGAATTGCATTGCCCGGCGTCCAGTAAAGGTGCGCGCCGTTCCCTTGCGCAAGTTGCGAGCTGAAGGCCTGCTGGTACGATCCATAAATCTTGGTGTTGTCGCCCAGCTGGTAGTCGAGACGGAAGCGATAAATCCAGCCGTTGTTGATATTCACAACCGGCTGATAGTAGTTCTGCCCTTGCGGAGTGTTTGCCGGGTTCGCATTGGCCTTGGGCCAGATCTTGGCCAGAGCCGCGGCGCCGGGATCGAGGAAACCAGCAGGAAATTTCTGACCGTTGTCCACTGTGTAGGTCGTCGTTCCGACCTGCACAGTTCCCGTCGCAGCTGGAGTCGGCAGCGTCGTGGTAGTAGCGCCGTTCGCCAGAATGGTTCCGCCAAGGTCGCTGCACCATGAACCGCCCGGATACCCGCCCGGGGGTTTGCCCTGGAAAAAGCCCTTCGGACAAAGAGCCTGGTTATCGGCATTGTCCATGCTGAAATTGCCCTGCATCATTTCTGGAGTGGGGATGTAGGAACTTAGGATGTTTTGATTGCCCTGGTTCTGCAGCCACCGTTCGTAGCCACCCCAGAACAGGAGCTTCTTGTGCGTCCCGGGAACCGGGCCACCGAAGCTGCCGCCCGGGTAGTAGTAGTGCTGCGCGCCGAGTGGCGTGTTTGTATGATTGCCCTGCCAGCTATTCGCGTTTAACACACTGTTGCGGGCATTAAAATACGCATCGCCGTGATAGTTGGCGCTACCCGATTTGCTGATCGTGCTGACGACGACGGGGCCAAACGGCTGGTCGGCGCTGATGTTCGAGGCCTGCACGCTCACTTCTTCCGTCATCTCCGGATTAATAATCGTGAGCGATGAAGCCATGTTGCCGACATCGATCATGTCCGCGCCGTCAGACAAAATTGCCGTGCCACCGCGGTTTACCGCACCATTGATGTTGTAGCCATTGCCGATTGCACTTTCGTCGACCGTGACGTTCAGATCGCTGAATGCCGGGCTCGTCTGGGTGAGTCCACCAGACATGACCGTCGTGCCGGGAAGCACGCGAAGCAACTCAGAGGTATCGCGCCCCGCTAAAGCAAGATTTTCGATGTCCGCACTGGTCAAAACATCGATCTTCTGACCGTTTTCGACGGGAATCATCTCGGAAGTCGCTGAGACAGTTACGGTTTCCGATGCTGTGCCCACATTCAACTGCAAGGCTGCCACCGCGCGTGTATCGCCGGCATGCAGGACAATTCCGGTCAATGCGGAGGACTTAAAGCCTTTGGCCGCGGCCTTGATGTCGTAGGTGCCTGGTACCAAAGAAGGAAATGCATAGAGACCCGCCCCGTTCGTTTGCTCGACGCGGTTCTCCTGGGTTGCCTCGTTGGTGAGCGTAACCTGCGCTCCCGGGATAACTCCGCCCGAGGCGTCCGTTACGGTTCCTGTCAGCGTCGCAGTCACCTGAGCACGCGCTCCGGGCGCGGCGACAAAGGCGAACATCGCGAAGAGCAACAGCGGCAGAAACACGCGGCGTGCGAACAGCCGTGATAGTTGTCCTGTCCCCTGTCTCCACTGTGAGTCAGACTGCATCCTGGCGCATGGCAGCGCCTGGGAAGTTGGCCTCGCTTGATACATGATGCCTCCCATGTTCATGCCCGGCTGGATAGTCGGCCGAGCGTTTGAGTTGTTTTGAGGTAGCCCGTAGTTCGGCGTGTCGAAATATATGCAGGCGGAAAACGCACTGTCAATAGGAAAATCGCTTTTCCTCCTTAAGAAAAGCGATTTATCTAACCATTTAATCAGCTACTTCCCTGTCCTATGACCTGTCTGTGACGGACAAAATTGCCGCCGTATAGCTTCTATCGCCCGCTTTTTCTTCGTTATCTGGGGATAATTGACTAATCGATTTACCGAAAATTAGACTACTTGGGGGTTGGAAGTCACTGACCGTCCGTGACGGTCATACAGAAGGTTCGTAATCCTCAATCACGGCCGCTTTTTTCATGGCGCGTCTGCTCCGGTTGTGGGAGACTGATCTACATCCCCGGTTTGACATGAATCTGCGCTCGCTTGGTGCAAAGTCAGCTTTCGTTTCATCCCCGGAGCGAAAGAGACTGCAACACATCCGTCTGACGTGAAAGACGCGAAGGATCCCGCGTATTCCAGGGCTCCTGATCTGGCGAGGTCGTTCTTGCTAACTGCGAAGGAGAATACGATGATCGTGCAGAGCGCGCCGGGCGATGGCGCAGGCACGGCGGCCGGCAATGGAACCTTTAACCCCGGTACTGACGCGGAGCGGGACGCCGTTCAGCGGCAGCTTGAACGCATCCTGGCCAGTCCAGTCTTCCACAACAGCAAGCGGTACGCCTCGGTCCTCCGATTCATAGTTGAGCAAACATTGCAGGGCTTTGGCGACCGGCTCAAAGAACGGACGATTGGCATCGAGGTCTTCGATCGTCCTCCCGATTACGACACAGCGACTGACCACGCCGTGCGCAGCGCCGTGGCCGAAGTTCGTAAGCGGCTGGCGCAGTACTACCAGCAGAGCAAGCCGGGAGAACTGAGGATTGAAGTTCTTCCCGGTTCCTATATGCCGCAATTTCGGTGGCCCGACGAACATGCGCTTTCGACAGCCCCAGCGCCACCGATTCCCGCCGAGCCGATCACGCTGCCGGTTGTCTCCGGAATCCCTGAGCGCCCCGACGAACACCGGTCTTGGCTGCACCGTCCATGGCTGTTGGTTTGCTCCGTCGCCGTTCTGGCATCGCTCGGCATTCTCGTTGCGGCATTGCATACCGATGATCCTTTTGAGGAGTTTTGGCGGCCGGTTCTTTCGTCGCATGCGCCGGTTCTTCTGTGCATCGGAAATGTGGAAGGCGGGCGGCGGCCGCCGGAGGATGACCCGGTCGTAAGCCCTACGCTTTCTCTCAGCGATTTTCACAACTCGGCCAGCCATACCGTCAACGAGTATGACTCATTCACGATGGCGAAGTTTGCCGGCCTCATGCAAGCCAATGGGCGGCAATTTCAACTGGCCTCCCAGTCTGATGCTACGTTCACTGATTTGCAGAACGGGCCGACGATTCTCGTGGGACTGCTCAACAACGAGTGGACGGTGCGGCTCCTCTCCAAGCTCCGATTCACGGTGGATCAGCCGACCGTCGATAAGGTCTCGATTCGCGATCGCAGCAACCCAGCCAATCATGAGTGGGCCGTTGATTACGCAACCCCTTACCTGGACCTCACGCGCGACTACGCGCTGGTTCTGCGCATGGTTGATCCCAAAACCGAGCAGATGGTGGTCGTCGCAGCCGGCATTACTGTATTTGGTACAACGGCCGCCGGCGACCTGCTTACGAACAAGCGCGAGATGAAAAAACTCGCCGCGATTGCTCCGCCCGGATGGGAGAAGAAGAATATGGAGCTGGTTCTAGCGACCGACGTGATTCGCGGTAGATCAGGACCGGCAACCATTGTTGCGGCTCAGTTCTGGTAATTTCGGTCAAGCTGTCCGTTCCCGATCGTTTCCCGGTTGTGACTGTTCGCTCCCTCTGCTCCTACATCGGATCCAGATGATGCGCTTCAGGCTTGACTGGACGGGATCCAAACCTGCATTCCCGACGGTCCGCGGTTTGCCCATGCGTAGTACGGAATCAGCCTCAATGTCGCAGGTTTCGCTTCAACCGGGGCGGCCTCATCTGCTGGGTAGTACAGCCGCGCATTCGGCGACGTGCGGCTGATGGTCCCGGGATGCTCGAGCACCATCACTCCATCAAGGAGAACGGGATCAAAACGCTCGGTGCTGGCGGCGCTTGCCTGGACCATGTAGTCGCTTAGATCCGTTCCGGCGCTATGATCGGCCTGATCAAGGTTTTCCATGCAGAAGACGATCGGGCCGCGCTGAAATGCCACTCGGCCGCGATCTTCGCTTACAGAGGGATTTGCCTTGAGAACGCGAGTTCTCATATCGAAGCTGAGCTCGATCGTATCGTTCGCAGACCAGCGGCGGCGAATCGCCAGGTATTGGCCCGGCTGGGAGCCAGCGATCAGTTCACCATTCACCTTGACTGCATTCTTCTCTGACCAGCCCGGGATCCTCACATAAACAGCAAAGCTGCTCGGGGTTTCAGGCGCAACCTTGAGCTTGACCTGCCCCTCCCACGGATAGCGTGTTACCTGGCGAATCTTCACGCCACTTCCGTCGTGAAGGTGCCACGTCAGCTCTGAATTGTCGTAGAGATGAACGTAAATTCCATCGTCGCTGATGCTGTAAAAATAGCCGGGCAGCGAAGCCAGGGTGCGTTCCAGATTCGGAGGGCAGCATGTCGTGTCATACCAGGGGTTGCGAATATCGTTGCCGAGCGAATGCGATTCCGACGAACTAGAAGATGAGTCGTACGCCAGAGGATTGCGATAACAATATGTTTTGCCATCCAGCGACATGCCCGAGTTGATTCCGTTGTAGAGCGCGCGCTCGATCACGTCAGTAAACCGCGCCTCGCCTGAGGCTGCCAGCATGCGCCAGTTCCACATCATGTTGCCGATTGCGGCGCAGCTCTCACCGTATGCGCGCGCATTCGGTAACTCGTAGGCATCACCGAAGGCCTCGCCTGCTTCGCGCGCGCCCACGCCGCCCGTCACATAAAGCTGATGCTCGATCAGGTCATTCCACAAGGTGTTGAGGGTCTTCCAATATGCCTGGTCTCCGGTTTCGAGATAGTAGTCCGTTGCTCCGCAACAGGCGTACATAGCCCGAACGGCGTGGCCCTCCAGTCGCGTTCGCGAAGTAAATGGGATTCCGCAAAACATATATGTGATCTGGCGCGGAGTAAGAGGAATTCTCTCGTCTCCATGCAAAATGTAGCCAGCCAGATCTACATACTGGCGTTTGCCCGTTGTGCGGTAAAGCTCAATCAGCGCCATCTCGATCTCTGGATGGCCGGCGACGATTCCCTTCTGTATCGCGCCAGGCCCATAGTTCGGCAGCAGGAAAAGATCGACAAAGCGCATGCCGGCGTCAAGCAGCGTGCGATCGCCCGTTGCGCGATAGTACGCGATAGCGCCTTGCAGCAGATGGCCAATGTCATACAGCTCATGACCAGTCGTCTGCACTGGATACAACATTCGCTGTGACTTTCTATCGTCGACGTAGTAAGTATTGAGGTAGCCGCCCGGCTCCTGCGCTGCGACTATATCTCGAATCATCGCGTCCGTTGTCTTTCTTAATTCGGGAAGATCGCCAGATTGCAATGCGAATCCCACTGCTTCAGTCCACTTGTAGACATCGGAGTCGGAATAGACAGGGCCAGTCTGAGCGGCAGACGACTTGCCCGTTAGCCGCAAGAAATTGTCCATGCGCCCATGGCAACCAGCTCGTCGTGCATCGACGGGATGCTCGCCTCCACGTTGGTCTTGCGCCGGCGCGACCAGAAGCCGTCTTCAATTACAACCGCGCTCACCGGCACAGTTTTCAATTTGGCAAACGGTGAACGAGACACATCGATCACGCCGGCTTCTTTCCAAAAAGCGTTCTCATTTCGAGGCGCGGTCTCATCTGCAAAAAACGAGATCGCGTTGGCATGACTGCCTGCACGCGCAATTGCCGGTTGAATCACGGTGGCTGCTGCAGAAGCAACAAAGGCACGGCGCGTCAGTGGAGCTCTCATCAGACATACCTCTCAAATTCGATAACCTTTATCTTCCTTCCGGCGTATTACCGTCAAGGCCATTTCTGCTGTGGTCCGGGATGCTCCCAGCGCTTTTTCCAGATCCATTTCGTGGGCCTCGATCGGCATTAGAAGCCGCCATTTCCCGGTCAAAATCGCTATTTCTTGCACGTATTTTGCATTCTTGTCTGGGTTACAATCAGACCCGAGGCAAGCCGTTTCTGCGCATCCGCGATGAAGACTCTGTACAAAGCTGACGATCTCCGATCAGAGTCTCATCCCGGCAGAAACAGATCTCGCGACTTCCGGTTCCACGCAGTTCCGCACCGGCTCCTTGTCACCGTATTCATGCTCCTGACCAGCTTCACAGCCGCTTGTGCGCAGCAGGAGCGCACTCTCATTGAGCAGATCGAGGCCTCGATTCGAGCGCATGATTACGATCGGGCTCTCCAGTTGAGCAACAGCGGAATTGCGAAAGCTCCGGCCGACTTCCGGCTCTGGACGCTCAAAGGCATCATTCTCTCAATCCAGAAGGAGAACCCCGCAGCCATCGCTGCTTTTGAAAAAGCGCTGGGCCAGTCGCCGAACTATACTCCCGCACTGAAAGGCGAGGTACAGCTTCTCTACCCTACCGGCGATCCACGTACAGTTCCGCTGCTCGAAAGAATTCTCAAGGCTGACCCCAAAGACGAAACGGCGCAGGAGATGCTCGCGATGCTCCAGCGCCGCGCAGGACACTGTGAGTCCTCAATTGAACACTTCGCTGCCAGCTCGGAGTCGATTCAATCTCATCCCGCCTCGCTTGAGGCGTACGGTGATTGCCTCATGCGGCTTGGCCGCCCAACAGAAGCCGTTCCGATCTTTCAAAAGCTGGTTACCCTTCTTCCGGATAAAACTTATCCCCAATACGATCTGGCGCTGGTGCTTGTAGCCGCAAAAGAGAATGATGCTGCTCTCCAAGTGCTTGCTCCGCTCTTGACTGCCGACCAGCAGGATCCCGACATCCTGAGCCTGGCGGCGGAGGCATACGAAGCGGCCGGCGATACACCCAAATCAACAGCGCTACTGCGGCAGGCTATTGTCTTGAGTCCGGGCACGGCGAGTTACTATGTTGCCTTCGCCTCGATCTGTTTTGACCACGACTCCTTTCAGGTCGGCATCGATATGGTGAATGCCGGAATTGTGCGCATCCCCTCTGATCCCTCGCTCTATATCTCGCGCGGACTGCTTTACGCGCAGCTCGCCCAGTACGACAAGGCGGAGGCCGACTTCAACAAGGCTGAACAGCTCGACTCAAAACAGAGCCTCGGCTCCTACGCTACAGATCTCGCAGAACTCGCGCGCAATAATCCCGATGCAGCGCTGGCCCGCGTGCGCACGCAGCTCAAGGCTCATCCGGAGAGCGCGATGCTCTACAATTTGCTGGCCGCGCTGCTCATGAACCCCGGTCCCGCGGCCGGCAGCCCGCAATTTCAAGAAGCGATGCATGCGGCACAGACGGCCGTCCGGCTCAAGCCTGATCTCGTCCCCGCGCATGATGCGCTCGCCAGCATCTACGTGCATTCTGGCCAATACGACCTCGCCATCGAGCAGTGCAGAATCGCTCTCAAGTACTCGCCTTCCGACGAGACCGCTGCCTATCACTTGCTTATTGCGCTGCGTCACTCCGGTAAGAGCGACAGCCCCGAGATCAAAGCGCTCGTCAAGCAGCTTTCCGAGATGCATCAGGCGTCGATGAAACAGGAGTCGGATCGCAAGCGTTACCGCCTTGTCGAGCAGGATGCTCCGCCGGCGCAATAACACAAACAACAAAAAAGCGGCAGAGAGCCGGATCACTCGAATCAGGCGATCCGCACTCTCTGCCGCGTTGCTTTTATCTGCTCAAAGCATCAGAAGCTGGCGCGCAGGTGTAATTGCAGGCTGCGAGCCGGCAACTGGTTGGTGGTCTTTCCAAATGAATTGCTGGAAAGATCGGAAGACATCTGCCACAGGTTCGAGCGGTTAAACAGATTGAACACCTCGCCCTTTGCCTCGATCTTCATCTTCTCCGCAAAGAACCATGGAACTCTGAAGTACTTCTCGAAGGTGAAGTCGAAATCTTTGTATCCGGGCTGATCGTACGTGTTGCGTCCCAGACTTCCTTCTGCACCCAATGTAGGTGATGGAAATTGCGAAGAGGTGAAGATCCCGCTCAGGAACTTGCTCTTCGACTGGCCGCCCAAGTGTCGGCCAATGGACGGTGCATTGGGTACATCCCAGTTATAGCCGTCGGCATTGTAATCGCCGCCGGAATTGCCCACGATCGAGGTACCTGCCGGGCAGCCACCGTTTACGAGCGCCGCGCCGCCTGTGCAGACCGGATGGAAGGCCGCTGAATTATAGACTGTGAACGGCAATCCGGTCTGTCCCACCCACTTGCCGCCAAACTCCCATCCGCCCAGAATGTTTCTGACCACGGGGTTGGAATAGTTGTTCGGAACATCCCAGGTACCGTCCGCGGTGAACTGCTGATGGATATCGAAGTCAGCGCGCCCGCGCTGCGCAGCCAGATTCTGTGACTGAATGACGTTGGTTGTCGTGGTAATGGAACCGCTGTCAAGCGAGACGGAATTGCTGACCACGTCGAGCGTTTTTCCATACGTGTAAATCCCTCGCAAGGCCAGGCCGTGAGTGAGCGAACGTATCACCGACAGCGACCCATAGTTTCCGAGAGAGTTGCCATTGGATGTGGCGTACTCTGTCTGGCCGAAGTTCTGGTTGAGACGCTTCAGCGTGCCGTTGTTGCTGATCAGATCACCAGCAAAGCGGTTGATGTCCGAGTTGAAGACAGGCAGATGATGCGCCTCCGAGGCCGAGTAGTTCAGCTCCACAATCAGGTTGTTCTTGAATTGTTGCTGTACACTTAGCGACCACTCCTCTACCTGAGTCATCTTGTACTGAGGATCGTAACCGCCTTCATATCCGCGCTGGATCACTCCGTTGAGCAGAACGCCGCCGCTGGAGTTGAGCGTCACGTTACTCGTATCCAGAATCGGGCAGGTTAAATCCCACTGACCGGAAGCAGTGCAGAGCTGGAACTTCGGTGTCGGATCACCCGACCGGACGTTGACCGACGGACCGAAGTAGTTGGGCAGGTTTCCTGAGGTCATATCTGTGATGTGCAGATATGGTGGTTGATCCTCGTACATGCCGAATCCGCCACGAACTGCCGTTCTGCCTTTGCCAAAGACATCCCAGGAGAAGCCGACACGCGGAGTAAATCCGCCGATATTGTGATCGAGGACATGGCTGGTGCCCGCCAACTTCGCAACGCCGGTGGTAACAGCGCCGTTCCAGGACGAACCGGAGCCCAAGTCGAACACGGCCAGTGTCGGTCTGTTAATGCTGAAGAAGTTGACCATCGTGTCATAGCGAACGCCCAGGTTCAGCGTGAACCGCGGGGACAGCTTCCAATCATCCTGCAGGAAATATCCCTGGATGAGCGCGCGATAGTCGCGGTCATAGGGCGCCTGCTTGTGGGTGACCAGGCTGACCTTCGAACCGTTTTCTGAGGTTGCTTCATCCTGGATGAAATCAAGAATGTTGTCGAAGTTGTAAGTTGGGCGGGTGAATGCGCCGTTCTGGTGATCCACCTCGCGGATGTTGAAGAAATCTGCTCCGAACTTCAGTGTGTGCGTCCTCACGGATGCCGTCATCACGTCGTGCCAGCCATAGGTGCTCTGCGTGAAGTTTCCCGGCGCCCAGCCCGCGAATCCCTGCAGATTCGTTACGTTGACATATGGAATCCCCTCTGCGGGATAGCCGAGGTTCGATCCGTAGGGCCGGATGATATTCGCACCAGTTTGATTGAGAAGATGCGAGTTGAAAGTATGGGTCCAGTTGATATTGACGAAGTCGGAGCTGTTGGAATTGCCGTTGGCAGCCTTGGGACGCGCTCCATTCGGCGGCTGCGAGTAGCTGGTGCGGATCGCATCGACATAGAGCCGGTCGTTCTTGCCAATATAGTCGTCGACGCGGAAGCTCCACTGGTAGCCGTTCTTGGGAGTGGTCCAGCTGAGTGCGGTTGTTCCGATGACATTCAGGTTAGCGGGAATGTTAGCCGGCGGCTTGTAAAAACCCGGAGTAGAGACTTCGTACTGGCTGACGGGCACTAGCCCGCTGGTCGGATACGCCCCCGGCGGCGCAGCTTGCAATACGCCGGTCGCCACGGTATTGGGCAGGTTGCTCTTCGCCCAATTGACAAAATCCTGCGTCTCTACCGTGTACAAACCTCCGCTGGGAAAACCTTCGCGCAGCACGTCGATAGCGCCGAACCAGAAGAGCTTGTTCTTCAGAACCGGGCCGCCCATCGTAGCGCCCATCTCGTTCCGTGTAAATTTTGGAACCGGGTTCTGGAAGTGCGTGGTGGCGGTCAGCATCGCATTGGTGAAGTAGTAGTCGACGGTGCCGTGGAACTGGTTGGAACCGGAGACCGTGTACACGTCGACGGTCGCACCACCATTCCTTCCCTTCTCGGCGTCGAAGTCGTTGGTGCGGATGTCCACGGATTGAACGATTTCGGGATTCGGAGAGATCGAGGTACCGCCACCGCGAGAAGGCGTGTTGGTGTAGGCATCGTCAATCTGATATCCGTTTTCCTCCTGGCGCAGTCCGGAGGCATTGATGTTGATGGCGTACTCGTTGGTGTAGTTGTCGTTGCCGCTCGTCGTTACACCGCCGCCGGTCATGCCGGGCGTCAGCGAGGCAAGGCCGTAGATGTTCTGTCCGGAGAGCGGCGTGGTCTGCAGAGTCTCAGTGGAGATCACCGACCCGGTGGTCGGCGTGGTCAGATCCACCGTGGCGGCGGTCGCTGAAACCTCCACGTTTGTGCTCACCTCACCCACCTTCAACTCGGGAGCGAGCGTGCGAACCTCACCCACCTGCAGTGTTAACGATGGCTCAGTCCAGGATTGGAAACCGTTCATCTGAATCTGAACGGAATACGTGGAGGCGGCAATGCTGTCGATGCGGAAGTAGCCCGACTGACTGGTGGTTGTCCTCTTCGAGACGCCGAGCCGGCTGTCCGTCACGGTGACCGTCGCTCCGGATAAGACAGCCCCGGTTGAATCGTGCACCGTTCCTTCAACGCCGCTGGAGAACTGGGCGACGGCGGAAACTGCACCCAGGCTTCCCGAAAGCATTGCTGCGATCAGAAATCTTCCTAGAAATCTTCTGCTCATCATGATGGCCTCCCTTGCTGAACGATCTGCCTCATCGGAACTCGCCTTACCTCGACAACTCAGCTCACGAACGTTTCGTTCAAAATGCCTGCTCTCTAGTTCACGGCTTTCTCATCGCCCTACGACCGTGACCACCGCATCATCCGATCCTGTCCACGCTTGTGCACCGTCATGCGTCAGCTTGCCTGCGGCATCACTCCAGTGCAAATGCGTGATGCTGTTTTCCCCTTTTTCGTAGCCATAGGTCTTGCCGTCATCGCTGAACAGCGTGAAGTCTCCATCGGCTCCCGGATAGACTCGAATGCTCGCGATCGTCTGCGGCTGACTCGTGCTCTCAATTTCGCTTCCGAGCGGGATGATCGACCCCGCGCGCACAAACAGCGGGATGGTATCGATCGGCGCGGCCACATGCACGGTTTGCCCGCCCGCGACGCGCTCACTAGTCCAGTAGTTGTACCAATCGCTGCCGGCGGGCAGATAGACATCCCGGCTGGTCGCGCCCTGCTCGGTAACGGGCGCCACCAGCAATGCCGGTCCGAACATATATTCGTCGCCGATTTCCGCGATCTTCGGGTCCTCGGGGAAATCCATGAACAGCGCGCGCATATACGGCGCGCCGGTCTCGTAAGTGTGGTAGCCGAGCGAATAGATGTACGGCATCAGCTGATAGCGCAGCCGCAGATACTTTTCGAGAATGGGCTCCGCCTGCTTGCCGTACGCCCAGACCTCGTTATGTTCCCTCTCTCCGTGGGTTCGCATCACCGGCTGGAAGACGCCCCACTCAAACCAACGCACGAACAACTCCGGATAGTCTTCGTAGTTGCCGACGTTGGCCCGCGCGTCGGAAGGGTCGACCAGCGGGGCATGCGCCGCGTGATACGTGGGCGGAATCTGCGGAGAAAAGAACCCTGCGATATCGGTGTCCCAATAGGGCATGCCGCTCGCCGTGAAATCCAGCCCGGCAGGAATAGACCGCTTCAACATGTCCCAGGTCGACTGGATGTCGCTCGACCAGAACACGGTTCCATTCCTCTGCGCCCCAAGGTATGCCGCGCGAGCGAGCGAAAAGACCCGATGGCTATCGCCGAAGTCGCGCCGGAATCCCTCGTAAACTGAGGCTGTGTGAAGTAAGGGATACACGTTGTAATAGCGCGTCCCTGAGCCGACGTAGAAAACATCCTTGGCAGGATCGATATCCGGCTCGGTTTCGTCGAGCCAGATGTAACTGAAACCGTAGGGCTTCACGTAGCGATCGCGAATCGACTCCCACCACCACTTCGCGGCAGCCGGATTGGTCGTATCGATGTTGGGGCCGATGACGTCTTTGAAGCCGCCGAAGTCCGGAGCGCCATCCGAGGTGTGAATGAGCCAGCCCTTCTGCTTCAGCGTGTCGTAATACCGCGTGCCGGGGGAAAAATGCGGCCATACGCTGAGCAGAGTCGTGATGCCCATTGCCTGAAGCTGCTTGTTCATTGCGGCAGGATCAGGCCAGCGTTTCGGATCGAGATCCAGCTCGCCTTGTCTCGTCATGTTCAGGAAGTCCACAACAATCACGTCGAGCGGCAGGTGGCGGTCGCGATAACCTTTGGCGATGTCCATCACCTGGTCCTGCGTGGGATAGATCGCCTTGCTTTGGATATAGCCGTACGCCGCCTTCGGCAGCATGTGCGCAATGCCGGTAAGCTGGCGATAGCCCTCGTAGACCTGATCTGTGTTATCGCCGACGACGACAAAGAAGGAGACCCGGTCACCTACTTCGGAGGCCCAGATGTTTTTCTGGTTGAAGCCAAGGTCGACTGTGGTTTTCGAGGGGTTATCCCATATCAGGCCGTAGTCGCGGCTCGACACCATGAACGGAACGCAGACGCTCTCTCCACCGATCGCATCGTACTGATGCCAACAATCGACGCGATGGTCGCGCAAGTCGAGAAAGCCCTGCTGGTGCTGGCCCAGGCCGTAGTAGTGTTCACCGGCCGGCGAATCGAAGTTGGCAGATACCCGATAGCCGGCTCCGGTTTTGCTCTCTTTGCCCTCGGAAGATTCCGGCTGATTGGGGAACATGGACCAGCTACGCATCGTCAGCAAAGGTCTGCCGGAAGCAGTCGTGATCGAGATCACGTCGTTGTAGGGACCTCCCTTGGGACGAGGACCGCCGAAATAGCGATCTCGCAATGACTGATTCAATGCGTCGAGTTCCATCGGGTGTGGCGGCGGCAGATTCGCGGGAGCAATACGGACGACCATTCGATCTGACTGAATGACGTCGTATCCGCCGGAATCCTGCTCGTGCTTCCAGCCAGCCGACGAGGGCGTTCCCGTGAAGCCATATCCGGGGGGCGCCGACGCCTTCGACTTGAGAACGCTCAATGTCACGCGAATGATGTTCGGTGCATACGGTTCAAGGACGATGGTGCCGTCATGACGCGGAAACACCAGGCCGGTATCTTCGGCCCCGGCCGCCGCCCCAAAAAGAAAGAGCATCCCTACCAAAACTGCGATCAAACTTTTACGAGCCAACGTCCTCTCCGCCACACCGGTTGTTAGTGCACCCTCGTCCGTGGGAAATGCTCTCCCGTTTCCGTCCGTAAGAAGGCGGCCTTCCGGCACATCCAGGTTCCGAACCGCGCCGGAAAGTCCATTTCAGAGAAAGCTTTATCCGTGGAGAAACGACCGACAAGTAAAACACGGTGTTTTACCGTACTAGCCCGAAGGTCCGGCACGGCTCTCCATCTTCCGATGGAGGTGAGAGAGCAGCGCGGCGGCAGTTTTACCGTAAAAACCGAATGTCGCTCGAGCTTTTATACGTACGTGTAAATCGTTTAATATAGAGCGCATAGTTCGTGATCTGACTGATTTTTACGGACCCCTGATCGCAATATGACGTCTTGACAACGTGATACACCTTCGGTCTACTTGGTTCGCACTTTAAGCCTCGTATAGGTCACGTCTTTATGCCTGCACTACACAAGGATTGTGCTTTTGGCGCAAAACGCGGAAAGCGTTTTCTCTAAGATGATTGCGGATACCGCTGGCATTTTCGACCACAGCGGAAGTGAGAAGGAAGCTAATCTTCTCCAATTGCATACAGCTGCGGGTATTAGCCGCTGAAAGCCTTCAGGATTACCCAGTAAGGGGGGGCCAATGAAATCTCTCCTGGAACAACCGCAGGCGCATGAGGCCTCCCCTTCCCGGGCGGATGGCGGCGCGGTGAATCGGGAAGAAGTGGAGCGAGAACTCGAAGCCATTCTCACCAGCCATTACTTCCAGCATGCCGGCCGTTGCAAGCAGTTTCTGCGATATGTGGTCCAGCACAAGCTGAACGGCGAGCAGGAAAAACTGAAAGAACGAACCATTGGCACCGAGGTCTTTCTGCGGCCTCCCGGATACGCAACTGGGGAAGATCCGGTGGTCCGGGTACAGGCAGGCGAGGTCCGGCGCCGGCTGGAGCAGTATTATTCGACCGCACCGGCGGACTCCGCCTTGCGGATCGAGCTCCCTGTCGGATCCTACTCGCCGGTTTTTCATCCCAGAACCGATTCCGCCGCCACGGGCACCCCTGATCGGGCGCACGGCGTGGCCGTCGAACCCCACCCGCCGAAAGGCGCCTCCAAAAAACTGATTTTCACGGCGTTGGGGATGATCCTGGTGTTGGCGGCCGGAATCGCCACCCTGACCCTGCACCGTCCTTCGCCGCAGAAGACTGTTCTCGAACAGTTCTGGAGCCCGGTCTTTGCCACTCGGCAGCCGGTGCTGATCTGTCTTGCCAAGCCGATCGCCTATCGACCCAACGAAGACCTCTATCACCGCTACGCGCGCAGCCACCCCGGTACCTTCCAAACCGAGGCTGAGCGAGCCAACACGCCGCTTCCGCTCGACCCGGATGCGAAGCTTTCCTGGGGCGACATGTTCATCTACACGGATTATGGCGTCGCCGCGGGCGACGTCTATGCTGCGGTTGCGCTCTCAACGCTTCTGGGCAGAATCGACAAGCCCAGCCAGTTGCGGATTGGCTCCAACTACACCTACGAAGATTTGCGGAACTCACCGGCCGTGGTGATCGGCGGCTTCAACAATAAATGGACGATGCAGTTAACCTCGAATCTCCACTTCGCCTTTGTGGAGGATAACGAAGATTACATGATCCGGGAGCGCATTCCCGGCGGACGGGTCTGGCACACGCGCATCGGGCCTCAAGGCGAGACACTCGAAGACTTCGGGATCGTAACCCGCCTGCTGGATTCAAAGACGGGCCAGTTCACCGTTACGGTGGCCGGGATCGGACCAAAGGGCACACAGGCTGCCGGCGAATTTGCCTCGAACCCGCAATATATGAAAGAGGGTTTGCACAATGCTCCGGCAGACTGGCAGAAGAGCAATGTAGAAATTCTGGTGCAGACCACCGTGACCGACTCCGTTGCCGGTCCGCCCCACGCCGTCGCGACCTACTACTGGTAGCGTGACGATCGCTCAGGACGGTCCGTAGAGGCGGTACTGCGTAAAGTGGACGTCGTTCAGATACTCCTGAAGGGGCGACTCCGGCAGATTGAACCGCCGATAAAGCTCGTCGTGTACCTGATTCATGCCCGGCGGCCAGAGAATGGGCGTGAGATAGATGGCGATTCGCCTGATCGGGCAGAGATAAACGGCGCCGCCTAAATTGACGGGACCGTATTCAACGGCCGTGTTGTACTCGACCGTCGCGTCATATCCGGCGCTTGTTCCGGCACTGGCCGCAGCATTCGCTGGGGTATTCGTCGCGATATTCGTTTCGGGCGCGGATTCGTGCTTTCTCCAGCGCCTCGTCTCGGTCAACCGGAGAATCGATCCATCTTTCGGGTCCAGCGCGATCTCTCCCTGAATATCGATCTGAACTGAATGACGTGAGAGGACCACCGCGTACCGGAAGACCGCCAGAAGGCCGGAGGGCCCCTGCTCCCAATGGCTCCAGTCGACGTCGCCATGCGCGACGATCTTTGGGACCCACTCGAGAACTTTTCCGAACTCCTCGATGGTGCTCACGGCGTTCTCTGGGCATTCGAACTCGCCGCCCTTCTCGGCCAGGGCGTGCAGCTCGCGCCCATTGCGATTGACGACCGCAACGTTGCTATGGTCGATCAGGCTGAGCCGCTGATATCCGAGCTTTGGCTGCCCAGGGCACTCCCAGTTTGCTGCGGTAGGCGCACGTACGGAGTCCAACGCAAAAAGTCTGTCCTGCAGATCGCCTGGGATTACCGTGGCGGTGCCCTCAAAGCGCGCCGTCTCGCGCGTCGCGATGAAACTTGGCCAGGAGGCGATCTCTTTGGCCACGTAGTTGGCGCTGAGGTTCAACATCGCTGTCTGTTCGGCAGCAGAAGGCGTGGGCTTCGCGGGAAGTTCAGACGCAGGAAGGTTGAGAAACGCCGATTCATCGGCAATGGCTGTGAGCGCCTCTTTCGCGTGCGGCCCTTGCACCATCTCTTCGAGCCGATCGAGGCGTGAGCAGCTCAGCCGCTCCGTCAACTTCATGTTGGAGATTTGTTTTGCCAGCAGATGATCTTTGCGGTTGTGAGCAGCAGCGAGCGCCTGCTCCAGTTGGTCCACGGTAACCTGCTGCATCATAGCCGGCTTCGCAGCGAAAACCGGCAAGGCAATCTTTACCAGAAGAAATACGATTGCCCATTTCCGCATTCCATCGACCTCCCCGGAGCAGCGGATTCACCTGAACGCATTGTAGGAAATTGTGCAGCCCGCTTCCATCCTGAAAAGCTGCGCCTTTGAGAATACCGGAGTACGGTATTCTGCGCGACTGGGTTCGGGCAAGCCGATGAGCAAGCAAAAATACCGCTGCTATGATCGTTGCAGCCAAAAACGGCACTGAAAAACGTATGGACCTCGGCATCCAAAACAAAACGGCATTGGTGCTCGCCGGCGGAGGCGGGCTGGGGCGAGCCATAGCAAAGGCATTGGCGGGTGAAGGCGTGCACGTTGCAGTCGCGGGATTGCATAGCAATAGCGTGGAGGCGACAGCATCCGCTGTTGCCGCGATGGGCCGCAAAGCTGTGAGCCTCGTCTGGGATCTTGGCGATCTTTCCGTTATCGACGGCAATGTTGCAAAAATCGAAGCTGAGCTTGGCCCGGTTGACATTCTCGTGAACATCACCGGCGGCCCACCGCCTACCACCGCCGCGGGCCAGGATCCCGCGCTGTGGTCGAAGCACTTTCAGGCAATGGTGCTCTCGGTGATCGCTACCACCGACTGTGTACTACCGAAAATGCGCGAGCGGCGTTGGGGCCGCATCATCACCAATACATCCTCAGGCATGATCGCGCCCATTCCAAATCTTGGCCTCTCCAACGCGCTGCGAATGTCGCTCGCCGGATGGTCAAAGACGCTGGCGCGCGAGGTTGCGGCCGACGGCATCACCGCGAATATCGTGGCGCCCGGCCGCATTGCCACGGACCGGCTGCGCTTCCTCGATGAGTCGCGGGCTAAGCGGGAGGGCCGCACCGTCGAAGAGATCGTGGCAGCAAGCGAAGCGAGCATTCCCGCTGGCCGTTACGGCACTCCGGAGGAGTACGCCGACGTGGTGGCATTTCTTGCCAGCCAGCGTGCGGCATATATCACCGGCTCGGTGATCCGCGTAGACGGCGGCATGATTCCAACTGTTTAGAAAGCGGAGAGACAGCTCGATCTCACGGATAGCACGGACACAACTCTATGGAACTCGATAAGAAGACAATCACAACGCTTGAAGGCATCACAACCGCAACCTTAACCACCGTGCTGTTGAAGAAAGGTTTGCGCAATGTGTGGGTGCGTGGCGCAAAGCCGTTGCGCCCGGGACAAAAACGCGTCGTGGGACCGGCATTCACATTGCGCTTTGTGCCGGCGCGTGAAGACCTGGCCACACCGGAGTCGTGGGCATCGCCGGTCTCGACCCGCGCGGCGATTGAAGCAATGCCGCAGGGATGCGTCGCCGTTGTCGATGCGATGGGCATTCTCGATGCCGGCATCTTTGGCGACATTCTTTGTCAGCGCATGCAGGTGCGCGGTGTTGCCGGACTAGTGACGGACGGCGTGGTTCGCGACCTTGCGGGGGTTTTAGCAACCGACCTGCCGGTGTGGTGCAAAGGCGCGGCCGCACCACCTTCCGTGGCCGGACTCACTTTCGTTGGCTGGCAGGAGCCGGTCGGATGTGGCGGTGTTGCGATTTTTCCTGACGACGTAATCGTGATGGACGACGATGGCGCGGTCGTGATTCCCAAGGCGCTGCTTGGCGACGTCGTCGAAGCCGCGGTGGAACAGGAGAAGTTCGAGGCCTGGATCATCGGCGAGGTGCAGTCAGGCGCTTCCCTGCCCGGTCTTTATCCGGCAAATGCCGAAACTAAGGCACGCTACGAGGCATTTCGCCGCACCCAGTCAAATGAGAAGGCTTTGTAAGTAAGCACTTGATGAAGGTCGCGCATGAGCAACGATCCGAATAAAGGGTTGCACAAAGGACTGGCCAGCTACGGCGATAAGGCGTTCTCGCTGTTTTTGCGCAAGGTCTTCATCAAGGCAATGGGCTACTCCGATGATGCGCTCGATCGGCCAATCGTCGGCATCACTAACACCTACAGCGATTACAACCCATGTCACGGCAATGTGCCGGAGCTGATCGAGAGCGCGAAACGCGGCGTGATGCTGGCCGGCGGCATGCCGATGGTGTTCCCGACTATCTCCATTCATGAAAGCTTCGCGCATCCCACGTCGATGTTTCTGCGCAACCTGATGGCGATGGATACCGAGGAGATGATTCGCGCGCAGCCCATGGATGCCGTCATCGTAATTGGCGGCTGCGATAAGACACTCCCTGCGCAGTTGATGGGTGCAGCGAGTGCAAATCTGCCCACGGTTGCTATCCCAACCGGCCCAATGGTCGTAGGTCATCATCGCGGCGAGGTGCTGGGTGCGTGCACGGATTGCCGTCGACTGTGGGCCCAGTTCCGCGCCGGTAAAATCGACAGCGAAGAGATCGAGCTCATCAGCGGACGGCTCGCGCCGTCGATCGGCACATGCATGGTCATGGGCACCGCCAGCACTATGGCCTGCATTCTTGAAGCCATGGGGCTCGCCCTACCCATGAGCGCAACCGCTCCCGCCGTACACGCCGATCGCCGGCGTATCGCCGAGGCAAGCGGCAAGCGCGCAGCGGAGATGGCTCTCCGCGGAACGTTCAAGCCGAGTGAGTTGATCACCACAGCTTCCGTGCACAATGCAATGGTCGTGCTGCAGGCTATCGGCGGCTCCACGAATGGAATCATCCATCTGACGGCGATCGCAGGACGCGCGGGTGTGGCCGTCGACCTCGATGCCTTTGATCGGCTGGGACGCGAGATTCCCGTGCTTGTGAACCTGAAGCCTTCGGGCGCGCACTATATGGAACACTTCCATCACGCCGGAGGCCTGCCGGCTCTGATGCGCGAGCTGAAGTCTTTCCTTTATCTTGATGCGCCGACCGTCAGCGGCGAAACCATCCGCGATGTGATTGCACGCGCCGAAGAGGTGCCAAGCCAGGACGTGATCCGCAGCCTCGCATCTCCTCTTAAGCAGGAGGGCGCGATGGCGGTGTTGCGCGGCAACCTTGCCCCACGCGGCGCGATTATCAAGCAATCCGCGGCTTCGCCGGAGCTGATGCGCCACACCGGACGGGCCATCGTTTTCGACTCAGTTGAGGATATGATGGCGCGCATCGATTTGGCTGATCTGGACGTGCGCGCAGACGACGTTCTGGTATTGCGCAACGCGGGCCCCAAGGGCGCTCCAGGCATGCCGGAGGCGGGATATCTGCCGATCCCGATGAAGCTGGCGCGTGAAGGCGTCAAGGACATGGTGCGCATTTCGGATGCGCGCATGAGCGGCACGGCTTTTGGAACCATCGTTCTGCACGTAGCTCCAGAAGCTGCCGTGGGCGGACCGCTGGCAGCGGTTGAGACGGGCGACCGGATCTCCCTGGATGTCGAGGCACGAAGGCTCGAACTGCTCGTTGATGAGGTGGAACTCGCACGGCGTCTTTCGGCCTGCCGGCAGCGGCCACCGCAGCGGCAACCGGCGACGCGCGGGTATGCCAAGCTCTTTGAGACCTGCGTCTTGCAGGCCGATCAGGGATGCGATTTTGATTTTCTCCTGAGCGAGCCGTCCGGCAAAAATTTACCGTGAATGCTTTAGCTCATTTGTACCGCGCTGCAAAATCCCAAAAGGTGAAGCCAGCGATGGCTCTCATCGGATAAGCTGTTGGCGACAATGCTGTCTGACAATCACATCGCGGAATTGCGTGCCGCAGTTGGCGAAGCGGGGCTCATTACAGGACGCAGCCAGCTGCAAACCTATGAGTGTGATGGCCTGACCAATTTCCGGGTGCAGCCGGGCGCCGTCGTACTGCCGCGCAGCACCGCTGAAGTGCAGGCGGTGGTGCGCGTCTGCGCGCGCCACAAAATACCCTTTGTGAGCCGCGGAGCCGGCACTGGGCTGAGCGGCGGTGCGCTGCCGTCGGAAGGCGGCGTGGTCATCAGCCTGGCGCGCATGAACCGGATTCTTGAAGTGGACCTTGCCAACCGCTACGTGGTTGTGGAACCTGGCGTGATCAATGCGCATGTGACACAGCGCGTGGCAAGCAATGGCTACTTCTATGCCCCCGATCCCTCCTCACAATCGGTCTGCACCATCGGCGGGAATGTCGCGGAGAACTCCGGTGGCGCGCACTGCCTTAAGTACGGCTTCACCGTGACCCATACGTTGGCGGTAGAGGTTGTGCTGCCCAGTGGAGAGATCGTGACCCTGGGCTCGCGAACGCTCGACTCTCCCGGATATGACCTCGCCGGCGTCTTCGTGGGTTCCGAAGGAACTCTGGGTGTGGCCACCAAGGTCACGCTGCGCATCGTAAAGCGGCCCGAGGTTGTACAGACGCTGCTTGCCGCCTTCGACTCGCCCCAGGCAGCCGGTCAGACGGTGAGCGACATCATCGCAGCCGGCATGCTGCCCTCTGCGCTGGAGATCATGGACACGCTCTCGATCGAGGCGGCAGAGGCAGCGGTGCACGCGCACTATCCCATGTGCGGCGGGTTGCTGCTCGTTGAGTTGGATGGCCCATCGAGTGAAGTGGGAACGCTCATGCACGAGGTTCGCTCCATCTCTGAAAAGAATGGCGCTACAGAGATTCGCCTCGCACAGTCGGACGAAGAGCGGATGCTGGTGTGGAAGGGGCGCAAAGCGGCATTCGCCGCCGTAGGCCGTATCTCGCCCAACTACATCGTGCAAGACGGCGTGATTCCACGCACGGCTTTGCCGCGCGTGCTTGCCGACATCGAACAGATGGCCGCGGCCGTCAAGCTGCGCGTGGCCAATGTTTTTCATGCCGGAGACGGTAATTTACATCCCTTGGTGCTGTATGATCGCGCGATTCCAGGCCAGGAAGAGCTGGCGCTCGATCTCTCGTATCGCATTCTGCATCTATGTGTCGATAACGGCGGCTCCATCACCGGGGAACATGGCGTGGGCAAAGAAAAGCAGGAGGCGCTCGGTTATATGTTTGCTGAACCGGATCTCGCAACCATGCAGTTGGTGCGTTGCGCCTTCGATCCGGACAACATTGCCAATCCGGACAAGATGTTTCCGCGCACGCGGTTGTGTGCTGACCGGCCGGGCCCCTACACGCCGCATCCGCTGGAAACCGCCGGAGTGGCGGAGATCTTCTAATGAGCCCTTCTACGGCACTTTCTCTTGAGGACGCGAAATCGCACCTTGCTTCGATCGTGGGCGATGATTTCACCGATTTGTGCGACGACACGATCGCAGTGGCCCCTGCTGATGCGCAGGAGATCGCAGAGGTTCTGCGCTTCGCGCGCGGCAACGAGATGGCCGTCACGCCCAGTGGCGGAGAAACCAAGACTGGCTGGGGCAATCACGTCACCGCTCCGATAAAGCTGAGCACCCGAAGGCTGCGTTCGGTGCGCGAGCACTCCTGGCAGGACATGACGTGTACCGTGGAAGCCGGATCGACCTGGACCGCCATGCAGGCTGAACTTTCGCGCCATGGGCAGATGGTTGCGCTCGATCCGCTCTGGCCTGACCGCGCCACCGTGGGCGGTATTGCGGCCGTGAATGACAGCGGCGCATTGCGGCTGAGATACGGTGGGCTGCGCGATCTCATTCTGGGTATGACCATCGTGCTCGCCGATGGTACTGTCGCAAAGACCGGTGGCAAGGTCGTCAAGAATGTAGCAGGATACGATCTTCACAAGCTGATGACGGGCAGCTACGGCACGCTCGGTGTCATTGCTGAAGTAAACTTTCGCCTGCATCCGATCGAAGAACATGCGCGCACCTGGAGCGCGACGGCGGTGAATGCAGCACAGTTCGAAGCCCCTTTGCGCGCTTTGCTGAACTCCCACATCGTCCCGTCCTGTGTGCAGATACGTGCCGAAGGCGAGGCATGCACTGTCGATGTTCGCGTAGCGGCAGTTCCACACTGTCTGGACGAACAAGCCCCATTGCTCGAAAAAATCTTTGCTCCCCTTTCTCTGACCGAATCGCAGGAAGAAGTTTGGCATGCGCGGCAAGAGCTCTTTGACGCAAGCAACGCAATGATCGTGAAAGCCTCTCTTCTGCCCGCCGAGATCTGCTCTGTGTTGTCGGAGTTGCAGCGGCATGCCGCCGCCGATGGGGCGGAGATGCACGCGCTCGCCCAGGCCAACGGCCTCATGACTGTTGCCTTCGGCGCCGCGACAGACGCTGTGATTACAGCGATCGAGCATCTTCGCCACAGAGCGCGCAGCACGGGCGGCAGCGTGGTCGCACTTCAATTGCCCGATGAACTGCGCGCTCGGCTCGATGTGTGGGGTTGCGACTCTGACGCGCTGCCCCTGATGCGCGAGATCAAGCGGCGCTTTGACCCTAAGCAGATTTTGAACTCCGGCCGGTTTGTTGGGAACATCTGATCGCCTATGCCGCACACTATCGCCCAGGAAGAACCACTTACCTCCAGCTTCGACGCGCACCATCCGCCGGAGAAAGAATTTATCGACGATTGCGTCCACTGCGGCTTCTGTCTGCCCGCATGCCCCACTTATGTGCTTTGGGGCGAAGAGATGGATTCGCCGCGCGGACGCATCTACATGATCAAGAAGGCGGCAGAAGGCCAGGCTCCGCTCGATGTGCGCTTTCGCAAGCACATGGACAATTGCCTCGGCTGCATGGCCTGCATGACGGCTTGTCCTTCCGGCGTTGAATACAACAAGCTGATCGAGCCCACCCGCGCGCAGATTGAGCGCAATACAACGCGCAGCACTGGCGAAAAATTATTCCGTAACTTGCTCTTCGCGACATTCCCGCACCCGGCGCGGTTGCGCTTACTCGCGCTTCCACTGTTTGTGTATCAGAAGACCGGATTGCAGGCCCTCGTGCGCAGCACCGGAATACGCAATCTGCTGCCAAAGCGCTTGGCCGCCATGGAGGCGCTGCTGCCCGAGGTTCCGAAGGGTGTGTTTCACAGGCTTCCCGCAAAGATTCAACCTGCTGGCAAGCCACGCCGCCGCGTGGGCATGTTGAGTGGATGCGTGCAGCGAGTGTTCTTTCCGCATGTGAACGCCGCCACCGCCCGCGTATTGGCCGCTGAGGGCTGCGAAGTCGTTATTCCACAGAAGCAGGAGTGCTGCGGGGCGCTGATGGTGCACTCCGGCCTTGAATCTGACGCAATCGTTCTCGCCAAAAAGATGATCGCAGCGTTCGAAGCCGCGGAGGTTGACACTATTGTGATCAACTCAGCCGGATGCGGATCGACGATGAAGGAGTATGGTTATCTGCTGCGCGATGATCCAGCCTGGGCCGAGCGTGCCACGGCATTCTCAGCAAAATGCAAAGACATCGCAGAGATTCTCTGCGAACTTGAGCCACGCGCACAGCGGCACCCATTGAAATTGCGCATTGCGTATCACGATGCATGCCACTTGCAGCATGCACAAGGGGTTCGCACGCAACCGCGTAAGCTGCTTGCCGGCATCCCCGATCTCGAAGTCGCCGAAATTCCGGAGAGCTCGCTCTGTTGTGGATCCGCCGGAGTCTACAATTTGCTCGAACCCGACACCGCTGCCCAGCTTGGCGACCGCAAGGTGGAGAACCTTCTCACCACCCAGGCAGAAGCTGTACTCTCTGCCAACCCCGGTTGCCTGCTGCAATTGATGAATGGCCTGCGCCGCCGCGGCCTGAAGACCATGCCCGCCTTTCACATGGTTGAATTGCTCGATGCGTCGATTCGTGGAGTTTCGGCGAGCGCCCTGCTCCACGACAAGCAACACCATAACGCGGAGGCAAACTGAGACTTATGATTTCCCCTAACCGTGCCGCCGATCTCGAATCTGCCGCGACCCTGCTGCTTGAAGCCCGCCGCTACGCCAAGCCGATCGCAGACCTGCCAGAGCCTATGCAGCCCACATCGCTGGAGGAAGTTTATTGCGTGCAGGATGCGCTCGCCCGTGCACTGGAACCCGAAGGTCCGCGCGCCTGGAAGATCGGCGCGCCTGCACCCGATGCCACGCCACTCTTCGCGCCGATGATCTCCGGCTGGATTCACGCAGACGGTGCGGTCCTCGATGATCCAAGAATCAGGCTGCGGGGACTCGAAGCTGAAATTGCTTTTCTCATCGGCGAAGACCTGCCGGCGAGCGGCCTCCCTTACTCTCGCGATCAGGTTTGCGCAGCCATCACCAGCTGCCATCCAGCTATCGAAGAGCTTGAATCCGGACTGACTGTGCCCTCGCAGGCTGCGCGCTTCTCCATGCTGGCAGACCTGCAAACCCACGGAGGGTTCGTCTACGGTCCCGCAGTCCCCAATTGGCGGCAGATTGATTTTGCCCAGGAATCGGTGACGCTCGCGGTAGATGGCAAAATTATGGTCGAACGCACTGCTTCGAACACCGCGGGAACCGACCTGCTCCGTCTGCTTGTTTATCTTGCGAATGAAGGAGCAACCCGAACCGGCGGCCTGAAGCGAGGAACATGGGTGACAACCGGCAGCTGGACCGGCAACACCTTTGCCGCCGCAGGCTCCTCAGTGAACGTGCAATTTTCAACTGCCGGCGCTGTTTCTCTGCGTTTCGCATAGTGTGATTTCATTTCATATGGTGTGACCATCAGACCTTAAAGCGCGTATCCTTTGGACTGTATTTTCGAAGGAGCCGATGCCATGCCTGTCGCCATCAGCCAGCCAGGTGTTGAAATTCTCGCCCCGGTCAGTGAGAGCTATGCTCAGATTCTGAAACCGGACGCGATCGCTTTTATCGTCGACCTGCAGAGAGCCTTCAACGGTCGCCGTAAAACGTTGCTCGCTGCGCGGCAGGAGCGCCAGAAGCGGCTTGACGCGGGCGAAAAGCCGGGGTTTCTCGAAGAGACGAGAGAGATTCGCGAGTCAGAGTGGACTGTAGCTCCGTTGCCCAACGACATTCTCGATCGCCGCGTCGAGATCACCGGCCCAGTCGATCGCAAGATGATCATCAACGCGCTGAACTCCGGCGCCAAAGTCTTCATGGCCGACTTTGAAGACTCCAGCACGCCACTCTGGAACAATCTCGTCGAAGGCCAGATCAATCTGTATGACGCGATTCGCCGCACCATTACATATGCAGACCCGGCGAGCGGCAAACAGTACAAGCTGATCGACAAACCTGCAGTGCTCTTCGTGCGTCCGCGCGGCTGGCATCTTGAAGAGAAGCACGTGCTGGTCGATGGAGAACCCATGTCCGGCTCTCTGTTTGACTTCGGTCTGTACTTCTACCACAACGCGAAAGAGCTCTTGGCTCGCGGCAGCGGTCCTTACTTCTATCTTCCCAAGATGGAGAGCCATCTGGAAGCGCGCCTTTGGAACGATGTCTTTATCCGCGCACAGAAAGCGATCGACGTGCCGCGCGGCAGCATCAAAGGCACCGTGCTGATCGAAACCATTCTCGCTACCTTTGAGATGGACGAAATTCTCTACGAGCTGCGTGAGCACTCAGCTGGTCTCAACTGCGGCCGGTGGGACTACATCTTCAGTTTCATCAAGAAATTTTCCAATGATCCGCATGCGGTGTTGCCTGATCGTGCTCAGGTAACAATGACCACGCACTTCATGCGCAGCTATTCGAAACTTGCCATCAAGACCTGCCATCGCCGCAATGTGCACGCCATGGGAGGCATGTCGGCCTTCATTCCCATCAAGACTGATCCAGTAGCTAATGAAAAAGCCATCGCTCAAGTACGCGCCGACAAAGAGCGCGAGGCCAGCGACGGCCACGACGGCACATGGGTCGCGCATCCGGGACTGGTGCCTGTGGCTCTCGAAATCTTCGATCGCCTGATGCCGCAGCCGAATCAGATTTCAAAACAACTGCCCGACTACAACCCAACGCCGGCAGACCTGCTTCAGATTCCTGAGGGCTCCATTACCGAGACCGGGTTGAAGCAGAATGTTGCCGTGGGCCTCGGTTACGTAGAAGCCTGGCTGCGCGGCATCGGCTGCGTTCCGCTTTTCAATCTGATGGAAGATGCAGCGACCGCCGAGATCAGCCGCGCCCAGATCTGGCAGTGGGTCCATCAAAGGGCCAAGCTGAGTGATGGGCGGGTCATCGATGTCCCGCTGATTGAGAGCTTGATCGCGGAAGAACTTGCCAAGCAGAAAACGGCCGTGGACAACGTGCGCTACGCAGCGTACGAAAAAGCTGCAGCGCTGATGCGCCAGCTGGTTGAATCCCCCAAATTCATTGAGTTCCTCACGCTGCCCGCGTACGAGCGGGTGTTGAAAGAAGAGAAATTCGCTGCCGCGTAACTGATACTATGGATGCCTACGGAGGCAAGTCCATGGCAGAAAGTCCCTCGGTGGAGGCACTCACGTCCGAGCAGATTTCGGAGATTACCCGCCGGACTAATTACGGTACGTGGCGATTTCAAAAAAGCTGGAAGCCGCTCTCCATCGTCGACGCCGAGGGCTGTTGGTTTACGGACGGAGCCGGCCGCAAATATCTCGACTTCAGCGCGCAGTTGATGTGCGTGAATCTTGGCCACAAGAATCCACGCGTGATTGAGGCCATTGCGGAACAGGCGCGGGAACTGGCCTATGCGGCGCCGGGTTTTGCCACCGCAGCCCGCGCTCGCCTGAGCGACAAGCTGCACGAAGTTCTACCCGAAGGGCTAAATAAGTTTTTCTTTGCGACCAGCGGCACTGAGGCCAATGAAGCGGCTTTCAAGATCGCGCGCATGTTCACCGGCAAAACCAAGATCATCTCACGCTATCGCTCGTACCACGGCTCGACGATGGGCTCGATTGCGGCTACGGGGGATCCGCGGCGATGGGCCATGGAGCCAGCCGGCAAAGGCGGCGGATTTCTTTTCGCTCCGGAGACCAACTGCTACGACTGCCCCATTCGGCACACGTATCCCGGTTGCAATATTGCCTGCGCCGATTACATCGAGCATATGATTCGCAATGAGAGTGACGTGGCCGCCGTCATCGTCGAACCGGTCGTCGGCACCAACGGCGTGCTCGTTCCACCGCCTGAATATCTGCCGCGTCTGCGCGAGATTTGCGATCGGCAGGGTGTGCTGCTGATCGCTGATGAAGTGATGGCCGGCTGGGGACGCACAGGCAAATGGTTCTCCATTGACCATTGGGACGTGAAGCCCGACATTCTCGTCACGGCGAAGGGCATTACCTCGGCCTACGTGCCCCTTGGCCTTTGCGCCACCACGACCAAGATCGCCGATTACTTTGAAGATCATTACTTTTCCCACGGCCATACATATGAGGCGCACCCGCTCACGCTCGGGCCAGCCGTGGCAACGATCGAGGAGATGCAACGCCTGAAGCTCGTCGAGCGCGCGGCGGAACTCGAAGCGTATGTGCGCTCAAAACTGGAAGCGCTCAAGTCAAAGCATCCTTCAATAGGCGATGTGCGTGGATTGGGGCTGTTCTTTGCGGTGGAACTCGTGAAGAATCGTGGAACCAAGCAGCTCTTCAACACCATGCGCGACAAGGTGGAGGGCAAGCCGCTCGTCGTGGATCAGATCGCCGCCAAGATGATGGCGCAAGGTGTCTTTATTCAGGCATGGGTGAGCCACTTCGTAATTGCGCCGCCGCTGATCGTGACCAAAGAGGAGCTAGACCTCGGCATCGCTGCGCTCGACGAGCACCTCGCCATCGCCGACGCGCTCGTGGAGTAGTAGCTGTGCAACCGATTGATGCAGGACTCCAAACTCTGGTGGACGCGATCATCACAGATGATCTGGTGCAGTGTTCCCGCTTGCTCCGCGAACGGCCAGAGCTCGCGACTGCCTCTTTTCACGAAGGTGCGTCACGCCAGACTGCGAATAAGTATTTTCTCACCCGCATAAAGAGATACATCTGGGCGGGTGACACTGCGCTACACCTTGCCGCAGCTGCGTACGAAACAAAGATCGCGCAAGTCCTCATCGAGGCGGGCGCCCTTATAAACGCGAAAAATCGTCACGGCGCAGAGCCCCTGCACGCGGCGGCTGTGGGTCAACCTGGAACGCCTGACTGGAATCTGCTGGAGCAATCCAAAATGCTCGAGCTTCTCATCGATGCAGGATCTGATCCAAACACGACGGATAAACGCGGAGTCACACCCTTGCATATTGCCGTACGCACACGCTCTGCTGCTGCGGTGGAAACGCTGCTGCGGCGCGGCGCTGACCCGACGCGCACCAACAAGAGCGGATCGACAGCGCTCAAACTGGCGAAGCTGAGTACCGGCAAGAGCGGCAGCGGAAGCGAAGAGGCGCGAGCCCAGCAGCAGCAGATTCTGCGATTGCTTGAAGCTTAATTCTGAGCCTTAGGCCGTCTCTTCAGCCTGCTCAACGAATCCCGGCCCGGCTGCCTTCATCATCGCGATATACATCGCTCCAGCGGAGAAGAAGCCTACGAACCATGCGTAGTCATAGAGAAAGTGAAGCGGTTTGACGGCGAGACCCACAAGCGCAATCGCCACGCCCGCGATCAGGGCGACGATCGCACGCGGATTGATACCTTTCGTGTATGAGTAGGCACCCTCGCGATGATAGAGCGAGTTCACATCGAGCTCTGTCTTGCGGATTAGAAAATAATCGGCAACCATGATGCCCGCCACCGGCCCGAGCAAACCGGAGTAGCCCACCAGCCAGCCGAAGATATACGCATCGGGCGTGGCCAGCAGCTTCCACGGGCACATTGCCAGGCCCAGAAACCCTGTGATGAGTCCTCCGGTACGAAAGCTGATGAGGCGCGGATAGAGATTCGAAAAATCGTTTGAAGGCGATACGACGTTTGCGCCGATGTTCACGTTCAGCGTTGCGACAAGAATCGCGACCAATGCAATGAAGGCGACGGCGGGCTGATGGAAGGCGCCGATCAGCTCGATCGGATTCCAGATGGCATGGCCAAACAGAACTGCCGACGCCGAAGTCACTGCAATACCGACAAACGTATAAAGCACCATGGCCACAGGCAGACCAAAGGCCTGCCCCCACGACTGCGCGCTTTGCGACTTAGAATAGCGCGTAAAATCCGGTATATTGAGCGCCAGCGTAGCCCAGTAGCCCACCATCGCCGTGAGCGACGGAAAGAAGACGCGTAAGAACTCGCCCGTCGAGTGGAACTGGCTTGGCGTTGACAGCATCGCGCCGAAACCGCCCGCCTTCATGCGCACCCAGATCAGCAGCGCCGCCGCCATGATGAACATGAAAGGCGCGCCGAAGGCCTGCAGCCGCCGGATCGAGTCAACACCGCGCCAGACGACGACCATATTCAGCAACCAGAATCCGAGGAAGCAGGCCCACAGCACACCGTTGCTCGCACCAGCTGCGGGCCAGATTACAGCGAGCATGGCGTGAATCGCCGTTCCGCCGATCCAGGACTGGATGCCGAACCATCCGCACGCTACGATCGCACGCAGAATCGCCGCCAAGTTCGCCCCACGCACACCGAACGGCGCGCGAATGAAGACCGGAAACGGGATCCCATACTTCGCGCCCGCATGCGCGTTCAGCAACATGGGAACAAGCACAATCAGATTGCCCAGCAGCACTGTGCTGATGGCCTGCTTCCAATCCATCCCCTTGGCGATCAGCGATGAAGCGAGCTGATAGGTTGTGATCTCCATGCACATGGAGAACCAGAGCGCCGTGTAGTTATAGAAGCCCCATGTGCGCTGCGCCGGCGCAGTCGGCCTGAGGTCGCGGTTCGATAAAGATGGATCGACTGTGCTCAAAGAACCTCCGGCGAGAATTGAACCGTCGAATGGGATGCCCTTATTCGAACTATGTCCCCATAAAGAAGCAAGCAGCAATTCTTACTTCCACGCGCCGCCACGCGCCGCCCGCCGCAGGTAGTTGCCCCGGCCGGGTTCGCCGATAAACTTGCCTTTCGACACGATCAGTTCGCCGCGCGAGTACACATCGCGCGCATTGCCGCGCACGTGGAATCCCTCAAACATCGAGTAGTCCACGCGCATGTGGTGCGTCTTTGCGCTGATCGTGTGCTCGGCGCCTTGATTCCACAGCACGATGTCCGCATCGCTGCCCGGAGCCAGCACTCCCTTTTTCGGATACATGCCGAAGATGCGCGCAGGCGCGGTTGAAACCAGCTCCACAAAACGGTTCAGCGAGAAATTCCCCTGCCCCACGCCATGGTGATGCAGCAATTGCAGCCGGTTTTCGATGCCCGGCCCGCCATTCGGAATCTTGGTGAAATCGTCTTTGCCCAGCGCCTTTTGATCTTCAAAGCAAAACGGGCAATGATCGGTTGAGACCACTTGCAGATGATCTTTGCGCAACCCGTCCCACAGCTTTGGCTGATTGCTTTTCTTGCGCAGCGGCGGCGTGAACACATACTTCGCGCCCTCCCAGCCCTTGTTCTCCATGTTGTCTTCAATGGAGAGCAGTAGATACTGTGGGCAGGTTTCGGCAAACGCGGGCAGACCACGATCCCGTGCCTCGCGCACCTGATTCAGCGCGTCTTCACTTGACAGGTGCACAATGTACACCGGCACGCCCGCCATCTCTGCCATGGCAATGGCGCGATGCACCGCCTCAGCCTCTGCGCGCGTCGGCCGCGTCAACGCATGATAGATCGGCGCTTTCTTGCCTTCGGCCAGCGCCTGCTGCACGATCACATCGATCACCGATCCATTCTCCGCGTGCATACAGATCAACGCGCCATTCTTCGCCGTCTGCCGCATCGCCTTGAAGATCGTGGCATCGTCGACCATCAGCACGTTGGGATACGCCATGAACAGCTTGAAGCTGGCCACGCCTTCGCGCACCATCTCATCCATATCTTCGAGGCCCGCGTCGGGCAGATCGGTCACGATCATGTGCAGACCATAGTCGATGCACGCCTTGCCCTCGGCTTTCTTCCACCAGGTATCGAGCGCTGTGCGCATCTTCGTCCCACGCGCCTGGATCGCGAAGTCTACGATCGTCGTCGTGCCGCCAATCGCCGCCGCACGCGTACCGGTTTCGAAATCGTCCGCGGAGTTCGTGCCGCCGAACGGCATATCCAGATGCGTGTGCGCATCGATACCGCCGGGGAGCAGCAGCAAACCCGTTGCATCGACAACGGTATCCGCCGCACTTGCCGGAATGCCTGCACGCATCTCCTTGATTCTCGCGCCGTCGATCAGCAGATCAGCCTTCACGGTCGAGTCTGCATTGACGATGGTTCCGTTTTGTATCAGCACAGTGGACATAATCTCTATCGCCTATCCAATCGACGATTCTGGTTGCGCCGTGCATGCCGCTCCGCGAGTCCGCTCGTCCCAGGTCTCCGGCGCAACACCTGAATCCACACGCACCATCGTGATGCACCCATCCACCGGGCAAACGCAGGAACAGAGATTACAGCCCACACATTCCGTCTCATCCACCCGCGGAATGCGCGCAAGCGGTGTCGGATAAGGCCCGTGCATCGCGGCATCCATAGCGCGCTCCCGGCGCGTGACGGGCGTAGCGGCGAGCGATGCACGGCTCTCAGATTCTTTCACTGCGGGGACGGGATGCAGTTCCACGTGCCCATCGACAGGACCGGTCACGCGATCAAGATGAATGCACTGGTGCGCACCATCCCAGCAGGCGATGTGGCACAGGTCGCAGCCGATGCACTTCTGCTCGTCAATCCGTGCCACAATCTTGTAGTTGAGATTGAGATGCTTCCATTCCGTCACTCGATGGACCGAGAGCCCGCGAAAATCCTCAATCGTCGCGAATCCTTTTGAACGCATCCAGTTTTCGAGGCCTTCAGCCATGTCTTCCACGATGCGGTAGCCGTAGTGCATTGCCGCAGTACACACCTGCACCGTCCCGCAGCCAAGCAGCAGGAACTCCGCCGCATCACGCCAAGTGCCGATGCCGCCGATGCCGGAGAGCGGCAGCGCTGATTCGGAATCCGCCATGATCTGCTGCACCATATTCAACGCGATGGGCTTCACTGCCGGGCCGCAGTAGCCGCCATGCGAACTCTTGCCATCTACGTTCGGCCGGGGCACAAGCGTATCGAGATCGACGCCGGTAATCGAGTTGATGGTGTTGATCGCCGAGAGCCCATCGGCTCCGCCGCGCTTGGCTGCACGCGCCACAGTGCGAATATCCGAGATATTCGGCGTGAGTTTCACCAGCACGGGTGTACGCGCCTTCTCCTTCACCCACGCGGTGATCATCTCGGCGTATTCCGGTACCTGGCCCACCGCCGAGCCCATACCGCGCTCGCTCATGCCATGAGGACAGCCAAAGTTCAGTTCGAGGCCGTCCGCGCCTGCATTTTCAGCCCGTGCCACAATCTCGTGCCACGCTTCGCGGTTCGAGGCCACCATCAACGAAGCAATCACCGCATTCTGCGGATAGCGTTTCTTCACCTCCGCCATCTCGCGCAGATTTTCTTCCACTGGACGATCGCTGATGAGTTCGATATTGTTGAAGCCCATGATGCGCTGGCTTTGCCAGTCGATCGACGAGTAGCGCGAGCTCACGTTCGTGACCGGCTCGCCAATCGTCTTCCACACGGCGCCGCCCCATCCCGCATCAAAGGCGCGCATGATCATCTCACCAGTATTCGTGGGCGGAGCCGAGGCCAGCCAGAAGGGATTCGGCGAACTGATCGCTCCCGCAAAGTTGCGCACACGAATATCAGGCATGAGCAGCAACCTCCGCAGCCTTCAAGATGGCGAGAGCCGCGCGTTTGCCACCGGCCACCGCATCCACCACCTCACGTCCGCCGTTGACGCAATCACCGCCGGCAAAGTAACGCGGGTTGGTCGTTTGTCCGGTTGCAGGCTCAACGACGATGCGTCCATCGCGCACCTCCACGCCGCGCAACTCCTGCAAAAGCTGCGCGAGCGGCGATTGCCCGATCGCCGGAACCAGCAGATCACATGCGATGGTGTACTGCGAATCGGGAATCGTTAACAGTGTGCGATCCACCTGGTGCATCTGCACTGTATCAAGAAGCAGACGGCCATGCGCACCGCGCCGCACTGCGAGCGGCTGCCTGCGCCAGAGAAACTGTACGCCCTCCTGCTTGGCGTGTTCATACTCGAAGTCGAAAGCCGACATATCGCTCTCTCCACGCCGATAGAGCAGATACACTGTCTCTGCGCCAAGGCGGCGCGCCGCATTGGCGGCATCAATGGCGGTGTTCCCCGCACCCACCACAACGACAGTGCCGTGCAGTTCGCGCAGATGGCCGGTCTTATAGGAGGCGATAAGTTCAAGCGCATTCATCACGCCTTCACCTTCTTCGCCCGGAATGCCGAGCCGTTGCATGGCTCCAAGGCCCACACCGAGAAAGATGGCGTCGAACTCCGATTCGAGAGCTGCCAGCGCGGCCGCGGAATCAACACTAGAGCCGAAGCGAAACTCCACGCCCATGCGGCGAATCATCTCCACTTCGCGCAGGCTATCGGCAGCGCGCAGCTTGTATTCGGCCACGCCGTAAGTATTCAATCCCCCGGGCAGCGGCCGCCGCTCAAGAATCGTGGCCTGCGCGCCGCGGCGCTGCAACTCGGCTGCGCATGCCAGCGATGCCGGACCGCCGCCGATGCAAACCACGCGCAAACTCCGATTCGACGCGGAAACAACCGGCACCGATTCACCCGAGTCGTGGAACGCATCCATAGCATGCCTTTGCAGCAATGCAATCTGGATCGGGGCGCGATTATGACGGTGCATCACGCAAGCGCCCTCGCAAAGCACATCTACGGGACATACGCGCGCACAACTGGAGCCGAGAATATTCGCATCGAGAATGCGCATCGCCGAGCCGCGCAGATTGCCCGAGGCAATGCGCTTGATGAATCCCGGCACATCGATATGCGTGGGACAAGCTGCCATGCAAGGCGCGTCGAAGCAATACAAGCAGCGCTCTGCCTCAAGCACGGCTGCTTGCGGCGCGAGCGGAGGCTTCAGCTCGTTGAAGCGCTCACGCAGTTCGAGATCGTCAGGCAAACTCGCAATGCTCATGCGCACCCCGTAGATCGAAGAAGTCCGAAAGCTCCGGCAAATTCTAGAGATCAAACACCGCCTATTGCGCCCGATTTTGACTCTACGAAGCGACCAGCGGCCCATACAAATCGGGCCGGCGATCGCGGAAAAACTGCCAGGTTCGACGCACATCCGAAATCTCCTCGAGATTCAGATCCGCGGTGAGCACTTCGTCCTTGTCGCGCGACGCTTGGGCAATAATCTGCCCGCGTGGATTGGCGAAGTAGCTCGATCCGTAAAACTCGCCGATATTCCATGGAGCCTCAGTGCCCACACGGTTGATCGCTGCGATAAAGTAGCCATTCGCGGCCGCGTGCGCGGGCTGTTCGAGTTTCCAAAGGTACTCGCTCAGACCCGCCACCGTCGCCGAAGGATTAAATACGATTTCGGCGCCGTTCAATCCCAGGCAACGGGCGCCCTCAGGAAAGTGGCGGTCATAGCAGATGTACACGCCAATCTTGGCAAATCCGAGATCGAAGACCGGATATCCCAGATTGCCGGGGCGAAAGTAAAACTTCTCCCAGAACCCAGGCGCTACGTGCGGAATATGCGTCTTGCGATATTTGCCAAGATAGGTGCCGTCGTTCTGGATCACAGCCGCCGTGTTGTAGAAAATTCCTTCCTGCTCTATCTCATAAACGGGCACAACCATCGCGATGCCGAGTTCCCTGGCCAGCGACTGCATCCGCGCAACCGTCGGCCCGGTGGGAACCGGTTCGGTGGTTTCATACCATTTGACGGATTGCTCGGCGCAGAAGTACGGGCCGTTGAAGATCTCCTGCAGGCAGACGATCTGCGCGCCCGCCGCTGCCGCCTGGCGAATCAGCCCGACATGCTTCTCGACCATGGCCTCTTTCTGAACAGCGAGCGGCTCTGTGGCAGGCACGGCATTAGAGGCCTGAATAATAGAACACCGAACGACACGCGGCATTGCGCTCCTCTCGGACGAAAAGGCTGTGAGTCTTTGAAGTTAATCGAAAAGCGCTCGCAGGGCAATGGGCTGGTGAGCAAATCGGCCTCCCCAAAGCCCGGTTTGACTTGAAAAGCGCAAAATCCAATAATCATGTGCAATGGAGATTTACGAGGAGATCGTCGCCTTACTGCGCGCTGGCCGCCGCGGAGCCGTGGCCACCATCGTGAATGTGCGCGGCTCGATTCCCTCGTTTAAAAGCGCCAAGATGCTGGTGCGCGATGACGGCTCCATCGCCGGAACCATTGGCGGCGGCTGCGTGGAGGCCGAGGTCTGGCGGGCCGCACGCGAAGTTATCTCCAGCGAAAAATCCCGCTCGCTCAGCTTCGACCTAAATCAAGATCCGAAATACGATACCGGCCTCGTCTGCGGCGGCACGCTGGAGATCTTTATAGAGCCCGTGCTGCCCGCACCTTTGCTGTATCTCTTTGGGGCGGGCCACGTGGCACTGGAGCTCTTCAAAGCCGCGAAAAATGCGGGATTTGATGTGATCGTCGCCGATGATCGCGAAGCCTACGCCAATGCCGAGCGGTTTCCAGGAGCCCGCGAAATTCTTGCGCAGGATTATGAACAGGCTTTGCCCAGGCTCGATCCAAATGAATCTTCGTACATCGTGATCGCCACGCGCGGCCATCGCGATGATATGCGCATCCTGCGCTGGGCTGCACAAACCCGTGCCCGCTACATCGGCATGATCGGTTCGCGGCGCAAAGCTATCACCGTGGTCCGGGAGCTCATCGCCGAAGGCCTAAAGCCGGAGCTATTCGAGCGCCTGCATTCTCCGGTGGGCCTGGACATCGGAGCCGCTACGCCCGAAGAGATTGCCGTGTCGATCATGGCTGAGTTGATCGCCGTCCGCCGGCATGCCGAGCGGGCCCTGCCACACATGAGCTGGTTCCATGGCAAAAAGCCGAGTGCTCTCGCGGCTCCCCAAGAGAACTCAAGCCAAGAGCCAGCCGCCGCAGAGACTGAAAGCTGATCCGCCCATGCAGGGCTTGTGCGGAGTGATTCTCGCCGCGGGCGCATCCTCCCGTATGGGCAGGGACAAAGCCCTGCTACCCTGGCCGCCTGGCGCGCCGGAAGGCTCGACTCTGCTCTCCGCATCGATCCGTGCTCTCAAGCCATTTGCAGATACGGTCGTAGTCGTGGCTGGCCACAACGGCGAAAGCCTCGCCCCGATCATTGAAGCCTGCGGCGCATATGCGGTGCGTAATCCTGCACCGGAACGCGGCCAGTTCAGCTCGTTGCAAGTAGGCCTGCGTGAAGTACTCGCTCGCGGCTGCGAAGTCGCTATGATCACGCCTGTCGACTGTCCGCCGCTGAGCACCGCTACGCTGGAATTGCTGGTACAGGAGTTTGTGAAGGCCTGCGCGCAGGGCCGCTGGGCCGTAGCACCGGAAAGCAACGGCCACCGTGGGCATCCGCTGCTGGCCGCGCGGCCACTGATCGACGCTTTCCTGAACGCTCCGCTCACCAGCAACGCGCGCGAAGTAAAGCGTGCCCACGCGCAGCACTTCGTGTACGTTTCCGTTCCAGATCAGGTGTACGCGGATATGAATACGCCCGAAGAATACGCCGCGATTGCCGCGGCGCGACAAGGTCCGCACTAACTTTTGGCTAATTGTTTGAGAGCCGCCGCCAAAGCATCGAGAGCCAGATGGCTGGCGTGGACGGAGGCGGCCGGCAATCCGCCAACCGCCCCAACCAACTCTTCCTGTCTCAATTCCCTCGCCTGCGCCACCGTTCGTCCGCGCACCAGCTCCGTGAGAGCGGAGCCGCAGGCCATGGAAGCTACGCAGCCCTTGGCCTGAAAGCGAATCTCCGCAATCTGCTCACCCGTCAGCCTCAAAGTCAACTTGAGAACGTCGCCGCACGCAGGATTCTCGATCTGCACCGATGCATCCGGATCGGCAACCACACCTGCATTGCGTGGATGCTCAAAGTGATCGAGGACTTCGCGGGAGTACATGGCGGCTCGCCTTTGAGGGCTTCGAGATCTCAGCGCGAAGGCGCCGTCTTCGCTTCGTTTTGTCTCGCCGTCAGGATTTCGGAGATGAGAAACAGGTCCGTCAGCAGCGCTCGCAGATGGATGGATGCGTTTAAATTGTCGATCAACTGCGAGCTGATGACCGGCTGAGCAAGCACTAGCTCGATAGCCGCAACGGAGCTTGCCGCATCCCGCTCCAGCACGGCGAAGAACGATTCGTATTTTTCAGCCGGAGCCAGCTGCAACTCTCGCATGACCGCGGCACAGCCCACCGACAGCTTGCGCATGGCCGATGCGGCGTTGGTCAGCTTTTCGCGAAGCTGCCGACCCAGGTCGTTCCCATCATCGGTGGCGAGTCCCTTGGCAGCGTAAGAGAGCGTGAATTCGTAGCAGTCTTCTATCGTGTCGCAATAATCATTAATTTCCACACTCTTCGCTGGCTCAATCGGCATCGCTGGCAGCCAACCCCCGTTTCTTCTGAGATGAGGATTGCGTCACAATCCACCGCTCCGGATCGTGCTCTTCGAGGTAGAAATCGCGGCTCATCCACCCGAAGAGCATCGACTTGGTAATCGGCAGCTTCTCCGGCCGGATGCCCATGTATACATGAACCATCACCAGCGCGACGAAGCCCACGCCGGCTAGCCCGTGCAGCACGTACATCAATCCCCAGGTCATATCGCTGAAGAGGTAGGGATTCCGCGGCGTAAAGATGGTCTGCACGCGCTTCATCATGAACAGTCCGGTGCAGATCACAGCCAGCCCGGCGAGCATGACTACCAGGTGATAGAGCTTGTTCTCCAGCGGATACTTGGCGAAACGCGCAGCGGGCGGCGCAGGCTTGCCGAAGAAGCGCAGCACCCGGCGCGTGGCGTCGCGGATGTCGGTCTTATCCGGCCAGATCGACCAGAAGTCCAGAACAAACGAAGCATGAACGATGTGAAAGAGGATGGAGACTGTCAGCAGCAGCCCTGCGATCCAGTGGTAAAGCACCCAGTCGAACTGGATACCAATCTTCGGCAGGAACGCGGTGATCAGCAGCGCGAACATCGAAATCGCCATGATCCAGTGAAACAGCCGCGCGGTCAGCGAGTGCCGCGGAACCCGTTCCGGCACGCTGGCAGCCTCGGCCAGCGAGATCTCTCCTGCAACTCTGCGCGGCGCCACAATAGCCACGTAGAGCGCGTGCACAATCATGAAGAAGAATCCCGCGATGACGGCGACCCAGATCAGTCCCCAAGCAATATGGGTTGGAATCGATCGCCCCAAAGGACTCGTCGCCCAGGTGATTAGCTCCATGACGCCTCCTGAACATCGGGGTCCCCGGCAAGCGCGCCGTAGGCTTGCTGGGGTGAAACACCACCGACGGCTCGCTTCACCAGGTTGCGCATCAGCGGAATTTTGTATGCGTTGAACTGCAGCGGAACAGCGCCCTGCACGGCGAGTTTGCCCGCCATCTCGCCCGTTGACGCATCGGCCGGCTTGCCAATGACCGCATCTTCCACGTTCTTCAATCGCATGGGACGCGGCGAAACGGCATTCACGGCGAGCCGAATCCGGCTGATATTGCCACCGCTCAACACCGTGGCTGAGGCCACATTCATCAGCGGGAAATCCCACACATTGCGGTCGCGAACCTTCTCAAAATAGAACTTCGCCCCTGCCCACGTAGACGGAATGCGGATCGCAGTCAACAGATCACCCGGCTGGATGATGTTCAAGCGCGTAATGTCAGTGTCGGGTCCGACGAAATAGTCCTCCGCATCCACAACGCGCTCGCCCTTTGGCGTCTGGATCACAAACTTCGCATCAAGCACCACGAACGCCGGCGCAGAATCCGAAGGATGCACCGCCACGCAGCGGTCCGCGCCAAAGATCGCGTGCTCGCGGTTGCGGCCCACCGCCGTATCGGCATAGCAAATGTTGCCTCCGGCACGATAACAGGGCCAGCCGCCGCGGTAATACCAGCAACGCACATCCTGGGAGACGTTGCCGCCAATCGTGCCCTGGTTGCGAATCTGCGGTGAGGCCACTACTTCGACGGCCTGCGAAAGAACGCTGTAGTTCTTGCGGATCTCCGGGTGATTCGCGATCTCCGTCAGCGTGGTCATCGCGCCAATCTCCACGCCGTCGCCGGTGACGCGAACTCCCTTCAGCTCATCGATGCCGCTCAAATCCACCAGCACCTTGGGTTTCTTGATGCGGTCCTTGAGCCAGTCGAAGCTATCCAGTCCGCCAGCCATGATCCAGGCATCGCCACCGTTCTGTTCCAGAATCTTTTGCGCATCCGCGACTGAATCTGGCTGCAGCAGATCGAAGGCGGGCATTACGTCGCGTATTACTGCCATAGCTGTCTCCGTTCCCGTCCGAACAAATGTTGGCGATCAAATATTCGCCATAAGAGGATGTTGTGCCGGATGTCCAGCTTCCAACGACGCCAGAATCGTATCAGCATAGACCGGCGCACGCTGAAAGACCTCGTCTCCGAGCGCATCAGACAAGGCATTTAAAACAGCAGCACATCCGCCGCCCACCGGCGGCTCACCAATTCCACGCGAGCCCACAGGCGTCTCCGGATCAGGAATGTCGAGCGCGGCCCACTGCATGTTGATGGGCACGTCTAGAATCGTTGGCGGCTTGTTGTGATGGAACCGCTTGGCCACCGTTACGCCATACTCGGGATCGAGCACCCATTTCTGCCCGATGGCATGCGCGATGCCCAGCGTCGAGCGCCCCAGAATCTGCCCGCCCAGCGAACGTGGATGCAGCACCGTCCCCACGTCGGCCGAGGCAAGAAAATCCGTCAGGTAATATTTGCCGGTCTCCACGTCCACTTCGACCTCGGCAAAGCTGGCGCAATAGGAGTACGTATCGCCGTCGCGCGGATACTTGTCCTTTGCCGAAACTACCAATCCATGCCCCTGCAACTTGGCAACGGATTGTTTCGTCTGTTTGTGCACGTCCGGCGGCGCCTCGTGGCCGTCGTAGATGCCTCCCAGTTCAATCGCCTTCTGCGCTGCCTGCGCAAAGCTCAACCCCGCGCCACCACCCTTGCGGAAGACGCGTCCGCCGGCAACCTGATAGTTCTCCGGTGAACCGCCCAGCGACTTCGCTGCGACCTCCTTCAGCTTCTGCACGCACTCGGATGCTACGGAGTGCGCGGCACGCGTCATCGCGTGTGTGGTCTGGCTTCCGCCCGAGGCGCAGGTGTAAGGGAAGATTCTCGACGTATCGCCCCACACCACCTCGCAGCTTTCCCATGGCACATCCAGAACCTCGGCCGCTGCGCGGTGCACATCGATCACCGACTCCGTTCCCAGGTTGCCGATGCCCGAGTGGAAGCGCACCTTCCCTTCCGGTGTGATGACCATCAGGCCATCGAAGCCGATCGTTCCCCCCACATAGGTGCTCAGCGAAACACCGATACCCCGCACCTTGGAACCGGAGCGCTTGGGCTGCTTCACGCGCTCTGCCCAGCTGAACTGCTCCGCGCCGCGATCGAGCGCATCTTTGAGGAAGCAACTCGTTGTATAGGCGCGCTTGCCTTCTTTGTTGGGTGGGCCATACTGTGCCTTGCCTTCAGGGCAGTTCACACGCCGCAGCGCTACCTGGTCGATGCCGAGCTTGCGGGCGGCCTTGGCCAGAATCGGCTCGATGATGCCGACGGCCTGCATACCGCCTGGCGCACTCTGCGCGCTCCGCGTGGGCGTATTGGTCATCACCGTCACGCCGCGCCAGCGCATGGCGGGCGGCTGGTACAGCAGCGATGTAATACGTGGCGCCGTGTTCCCGTCGCTGGCTGCGTCATAGCCGCCGGCGTTGCAGATCGTGAACATATCGACCGCGGTGATCTTGCCATCTTTGTCGAAGCCGATCTTCACGCGCCCTTCGACACTTGGTCTCGCCCGCCCGATAAAGTGCTCCTCTTCGCGGCTGATGCGCATCATCACAGGTGCGTTCAGCTTTTTCGAGAGAATGGCGGGAATGATCATGATCACAGTACCCGTGACCTTGCTCCCGAATCCGCCGCCTGTGTACTCGCTGATGAGCACCACATTGTCGGGGCTCATATTCATCCAGCGCGCAATCGCCGGCACCGTCTGCGCTGTGCTCTGCGTGCCTGTGTGAATGTAAAGCTTGCCGTTCTGCCAGTAAGCCATCGCCGTGCGCGTCTCCAGGCACTGGTGGCTCACATCCGGCGTAATAAACGACTCATCCAGCACCAGCGCTGCCTTGCTGAATCCGCCATCTACATCGCCATAAGACCACGTATCTGGCGCTTCGCCCATAGGCAGCTTGCCCTGCTGGTAGTCTTCGAAATCTTTTTCGGTCCACTTCAACTCGGTCAACGCAGGCGGCCCAGGATGATCCTTCGGCCGCGTCCACACATTGCCGTCTTCTCTCGGATTAGGTCCGCCCGGCCGCAGGCTCTCCAGCGGATCGACCACGAACGGCAGCTCCTCCCAGTCAATCTTGATCTTTTCGATTGCCTCAGCCGCGGTGAGTTCATCGACAGCGGCCACGGCCAGAATCGGGTCGCCCTGGAAGACCGGCTCGTTGGTCAGTGCGCGTTCGCCCCACTTGCTGGCCTTGATCGTCTGCCCGTTGTCGTTCAGATAATCGGCCTGCGCCGGAATATCGTCCGCCGTCAGAACCGCCTTCACGCCTGGCATCGCGAGCGCCTCGCTGGCGTCAATATGCGTGATCCGCCCATGCGGCGTCGGGCTCAGCACCAGCCGGCAGAAAAGCATTCCCTCGGCGCGAAAGTCCTCTGCATACTTCGAGGCTCCCGTGACTTTAGCGATAAGGTCCGGCGTCATGTAGTTCTTGCCGACCAGCTTGTGGCCTGAGCCATAGGCGCGTTCGCTGGGCTTCTGCGGTTGGCTTGCGGTCTTCGCAGTCGTATCTGGCATCGCTCAAGCCCTCCTCGCCAGCGCCGCAGACGCATCGTCTCCGGCAGCCGGATTTCCTACATTCGCAGTCAGTGTCTTGCCCGCGGGCGCCCCGTCTCGCATGTACTCAGCGCCGCGCATCATTGCATCGAGAATCTTGTTGTAGTCCTGGCATCGGCAGAGATTGCCCGAGATGCCGTGCGCCAGCTCTTTTCGTGTCGGATTGGGGTTGGTCTTGAGGAAACCGACAGTGGACATGACAAATCCCGACATGCAAAAGGCGCACTGAAAGCCCTGCTCATCGATCACTGCCTGTTGCACCGGATGCAGCTTCCCATCGGCGGCAGCCAGGCCTTCGATCGTGGTGACGTTGCGGCCGCGTACCGTGTGCGTGAGCACTGAGCAGCTGTAGTGCGGCACATCGTCGATGGTTACGGTGCAGGCTCCGCACTCGGCGCGGTCGCAGCCCAGCTTGGTGCCCGTAAGGCCAAGCTTGTAACGCAGCGTCCATGCCAGCGTTTCCTGCTTCATCACATCAACACGTCGAGGCTTGCCATTCACGTTGAGCGTGATCAGCCGTTCTCCTGCACCGGAGGAGGCACGACCATGGGGAGCCAAGAACCGGTAGCTGGCCGCTCCCACCGCTGCACCGCCGGCAATCACACCAAGGATGAACTTCCGTCTCGTAATCGTTTTCGAAGAACTCTCGTTGCTCCTCAGATCTTCCGCATCCGACATAGCCGCTACTCCAATTCCAATGGTCTTTCCGGGGGATGAGATGGGCTCGCCGCGTCGAGAATGGATCGCGCGCGCACTCAGGGACCTGACGCTGCGGAATATATTAGTCCCGGCTCGTCCGCATTGTGAAGCTTGGAAGAATGCACGTTCACAAGATCAAGCTCAAATCCTTGCAAAACTGGCCTTTTTGCGGCCAAACCGTCTTCCATTCTGGGACAGAGTCCGATTTAGTTTTTCGCATCGATCTAGCCAAGAAGAGTAATCCGTTCAGGCCGCGTCTTTGCAGCGACCACTCCCAAAACAGCCGCGCCGTAGGCTGCCCTACTGCGAAATTAAACGGAGCGGTCCAAAAGTTAAATACCTGTTGCGACGACCAATGCGCCTGCGACATCTTAGAGATATGGGGCGTGTTTGCTTCTTTCGAAACCGGCGAGATAGCCGTGGTGGGTTGGGTTGGATTTACGCGGGCACGGAGCCTTCCGATGGTTAGCCTTCGACAAGAGATCGCGCAACAACAGCCGTTTTCCAGCATCGAGGAAGAGGCGCTTCTCAACGTAATGCGCACCGCCGACGTTCTGCACAGGATCTTTCATCGCAAGGCGCGGGACTGGGGCGTCACCTCGACCCAGTACAACGTGCTGAGGATCTTGCGCGGCGCCCAACCCGATGGGCTCACCTGCGCGGCCATTGGCGAGCGGATGATCACGGCCGACCCGGATATCACGCGCCTGCTGCGCCGCCTAAAGGCGCTCAAGCTCATTCGTCAGCGGCGCGATCGCCAGGATCGCCGGGCCGTGTGGACGCAGATATCAGAAGCAGGGTTGGAATTGCTCCGGGCCATGGATCCAATGATTCTGAAGGCTCCCCAGGAACTGCTGGGGCACATGAGCCGCGCAGAACTGACAGAGCTGATCCGTCTGTTGGAGCTTGCCCGCCGAGGCCAGGATGAGAAGTCGCCGATCGAATGCGATTGTGATGGAAAGCCGGTGAAACCGGAAACTACGCCGTGACGATCTTCTGCGCAACCACCTCTTCATCCACGTCAGACTGGATGATCTTGTTGTGCAGGCAGTAAAGCGCCAGTTCAAGGCGGTCAGAGACACCAAGCTTGTCGTAGATTTTGCGCAGATAATTCTTGATCACCTGCTCAGTGGTCCCCAATTGAAACGCGATCTCTTTATTACGCTTGCCCTGCGTGATGCAGGTGATGATCGCCAGTTCCTTGGGCGAGAGGCGCGGCTGGTTCCGCGGACTCACCAGCGCTGCGGCCTGGGCGCGATAGGCTTCAATGACCCAGTTGACTGATTGGTTATCGATCCACGTTTCGCCGGCGGCGATACGGCGCACGCAGCGGACCAGTAGGTCGGGCGAGATGGAGCGATTGACGATGCCTCGAACACCGCGGCGATAGAGCTCGACAGTATGGCTTTCATCGGCCGCAACTGCCTGCACAATCAGCTTTACATCGGGAGCGAGGCGCAGAAGCTCGGGAATCGCGTTGGCCGTGCCGGCCAGCAAGCCACCTTCGAGCAGCACAACATCGGTGGGATAGCGTTCGATGGCCGCACGCAGGCTGTCTAAAGAGTCCGCCTGGGCCACGACACGAAGGTCGTCTTCTAAGGCAAAAACTTTGCGAATGCCGACACGGTAAATTGCCTGGGAGTCCGCGAGAATTATGCGGACCGTTCCAGGCTTGACGGCCGTATCAGGGGCTTCGCCTTCAGGTGCTTCATCCAGAAAATCCATAGTTGGCTGCGGCCAAGTCTATACATCTCATCGCTCTGCAAATTGATATTCGTCGATCGTGGCTGCGGCGAGATGTTGATTTTGGCTTAAAGAGCAGCGTACCACACGTCCAGTGCAATGAACTAGCACATCATGGGGAGTCCCAAGCACTGTATGGGGCATATGCAAATCGAAGTGGATATCGGAGCCAACCGATAGATCCCGGTCGAGTTCGAAGAGAACTCCATTGGCCGAGACGTTCCTCGTCATTGCATTCATCTCTTCTCCCTCTGTCTCCACCACCACGGGCAGTGTGAGAGGGAAGCGCACGGCACAACGCACCTCTTGCCGTGTTGAATCGGACGTCTCAGGTTGAGGCGAAAATCCCGAGCTCTGAAAACTCATATTGTTATGTCCCGGTCCCGGTTATCAAGTTGTCTCGGCAACTCTAACCAATTTTTCATGGGGACAAAACGGCACCAAAGTTTTCAGAAAAGTAACTGCCTACCGGCACCATCTCTATCGAATTTCAGGATTTTTCAGCACTTTCATGCACAGAAAAACCAGCGCGGCGTTCGACGCCACGCTGCATTCAGGTTTCTTTAGATCGCGTTCATCGTTTCACAATCGCTGCCGCTCGGTTCGGCCGTTTCAGAGACACAAGTCCCCGCTTCTTTCGATAGGCAGAATTCCCCACCTAAAAGACACACGAATGTCTTGGGGCCTTCGAACGCCCTCGTGATCCGAGCTTCATTAGAATTTCTAATAAATTAGGCGAACATTAGACAAAAGTGACCTGTTCCAGGACGCATTGTGGCCTAGCGGAAGACAAAAAACGCCTATTGACCTGCGAAAAAGCGCAAATTATTACTTTTGTGCTAGATGATCTACACAATTTGGGGTAGTCTTTTTTTGCAATGTGAACCAAGGAGCGTACTGCAATGAACAAAAATCAGAAAAATCTCAGGATCGGAACCCTCCTGATTATTAGTGTTGCTTTGGCTATGTTCGTTTCAATGGCGATGGCTTCGCCAATCCATGTTGTACCCTCCGCGTCGCTTGCGACAGTCAATGCTGAAACCGCGGCATCGCCTCTGAACCCAATGCCGCCTCCGCCGCCAGTGATGATGGCCACGACTTCGGCTGCTTCGCCTCTCAACCCCATGCCTCCGCCGCCTCCAGTGGCTGCACCCAGCACGGTGGCGTCTTCGTCGCCCTTGAATCCGATGCCGCCTCCACCCCCGGTGATGATGGCCACGACCTCATCTGCTTCGCCTCTCAACCCCATGCCTCCGCCGCCTCCGGTGGCTGCGACCAGCGCCGTGGCGTCTTCGTCGCCCTTGAATCCGATGCCGCCTCCGCCCCCGGTGATGATGGCCACGACTTCGGCTGCTTCGCCGCTCAACCCCATGCCTCCGCCGCCTCCGGTGGCTGCGACCAGCACTGTGGCGTCTTCGTCGCCCTTGAATCCGATGCCGCCCCCGCCCCCGGTGATGATGGCCACGACTTCGGCTGCTTCGCCTCTCAACCCGATGCCTCCACCGCCTCCCATTGCGGCGGTTTAAGGAGTCATAGGCGTCAGGATTCCCTGTTTGTTGTAGCTTGCTCCCAGGCCGATTCACCGATTATCACGATATGATTGAGTTCGAATGGACTCAGGTGAGAGGCTGATGTGAACCTGGAAAGTGCTGCAGGTTTTGCGGGTACTGTGGCTGAGGCCGTTATATGTGGCCTGCTCATCTATAGGCGTGCTTGGCGAACTCTCCCGTTCTTCTGCGTATATAGTCTCGATTGTTTGATCGGCAGCATCCTCTACTATTTTGTCCAGCATCGCTTATCGGCGACAGCCACTTTCAACACTTATTTCTACGAGAGCATCATCGATTTCGCCCTGCAGTTTTGTGTGCTCGTTGAACTGGCCTGGTCTTCCTTCCGCCCCTTCCATAAATCTCTTCCCCGGGCCACTGTGTGGGTCTTGGGTGTCGTGATCGCCGGAGTCGGGGCTGCAATCTGGCCGTTCACAAACGCCGTGGCTCCGGCTCACTCCAGCAAAATGCTGGAGTGGGTGTTGTTGGTACGGATGCAGCAGACGGTCTCAGTCCTTCGAATCCTCATTTTTGTGGTTCTCGCCGCCTGCAGCCAATTGCTCTCGATCGGCTGGAAGGACCGGGAACTTCAAGTCGCAACAGGACTTGGAGTTTACTCTCTCGCTTCGCTGTCGGTGACCTTGTGGCATTCCCACGAAAGCAGTTTGCAACAGTACACAACCTTGGAGGGTTTACTGGCCTCCTTCTATCTTTGTTCTCTTTTGTATTGGGTATATAGCTTTGCGCAGAAAGAGGCCGAACGGCGGGAGTTCAGCCCGCAGATGCAGAACGTGCTCCTGGCCGTGGCGGGAGCCACGCGCTCGACCCGCATCTCTCTTACCGATTCCGGGCCGGGAGATTCTTCGAAACGCAGACATTGATCCGGCCACTATACGGATAGGTTACTTTTGTGCACTGTCCCACAGAGTCCCGCGAAGTAACACTAAAGATGTGCAGAATCAGCTTTTTTCGGTGGCTAAAAATGCCGATCTCAGGTAATAATTGTAGGTAACCAAAAGCAGACCGGGGCCCGGTGACCGTTTCGACGGTTACCAGTACACGGGTAAGAAGGATCAACCAATGATTCTACCGTTGCTTCAAATCGCGGCAGTCGCCGCAATTGTTTTCTACCTTGGTCGTTGGCGGAAGAGTGTTCGCCGCCGTAATGCTCAAACCTGGGAGAGTCTGCTGGGACGTTTGCGTCCAGACTGGAGCGCCCGGGAGTTGAGTGATCACTTCCTCTGGAAAGAAGGGCTCAGCGCTACCCCTGAAGATGCCTGGAAGCGCATGGAAGGCCCGAAAGGTCTTTGGGTGATGTACCAGAACGCGCAGGTTCTGCAGGAAATGGCAGACTACGCGGCTAAGAACTGCGAAGGCGTTGATCGTCTCCTGATCGAGACGCTGCACAGTGACGCCATGCAGATTCGAGTTTGTGTGTTGATGGCCTTAGCTCAGTACGCGTTCACGCAAGCGAGCGAAGGTGTCCGCATCAATGCTTTCCGCGCCGCTTCCATGTACACCGGGATGGCAGCCCGGATGACACAGCTGCTGCAGGATCACGCAGCCATGATGGTTCCGAACTTTGTAGCCGCCATGTAAGACGAGCCCAGTTCTCTCGCTCACGAAAAACCCTGGCTTTTCAGCCAGGGTTTTTTCTTGGAATTTCTCAAGAATCACAATCTGTATCAGCGCACCACATTCGCTGCTAGAAAATTGTTGATCCGCGCGTACTCGTCCTCACTGAGTCGGAACTCGAGCGCAGGCACGAGTTCTTCAACCTGCTTTGCGCTGCGCCCGCCAACAATGGCCGCTGTAATGGCGGGATGATACAGAGTCCACGCAACGGCCACCACTCCAGGCGTCACGCCGTGAGCGCTGCCGATCTCACGCAGCAGTTCCACCAGGCGCAGATTGCGGTTCAGCCGCGGCTCTTTGAATTCCATGTTGTTGCGGCGCCAGTCATCTGCCGGCATCGCAGCAATGCGCTCGGCGGTCATCTTGCCGGTGAGCATGCCGGAAAGCATCGGCGAGTAGTTGATCACCCCAATGCCATTGGCTTGCGTGAAGGGCAAGATCTGCTCTTCGATGGCCCGACGAAGCATGGAGTACGGCGGCTGCAGGCTGGTGATCGGCGCAATCTTCTGGATCCGCTTCATCTGATCCACGGAAAAGTTGGAGACGCCGATCCATCGGATCTTGCCCTGTTCGCGCAATCGCGCCAGCGCCTCCCAACCCTCTTCAATCTCATTCTCCGGATTTGGCCAGTGGACCTGGTAGAGATCGATCGTCTCTACTTGCAGCCGCCGGAGTGAGGCTTCAAGCTCCTCCGCAACTGAAGCGGCTTTGAGCGAGTTGTAGATGGACCTGTCCTCGCGCCAACGCAGGGAGCATTTGGTAAAGATGTAGGGCTTGTGGCCTGAGCCCTTCACCGCGCGCGCGACAACCTCTTCGGAGTGGCCCAGGCCATAGATAGCGGCCGTATCGATCCAATTGACGCCGAGATCGAGTGCGCGCCGAATGGCCGCGATTGACTCGCTATCGTCCTGCGGTCCCCAGGCGTATTGCCAGTCACCGCCGCCGATGGCCCAGGCGCCAAAGCCGATAGGCGTGAGTTGAAGATCGGAGTTGCCAAGGGTGCGAAGCGATGCGGTTTTCGTCGTCGACATACGAACAGCATAGTCGATCAACAGCGGCGATAGTGGAAGCTTGGAGCGTCGTGTAGCGCGTAGCGAGACGCGCCAGTCGGGTTAGTGTAAAGCAGTTGGCTTGAGGGGAGCAGTTCCGAGCACGACGAGATCGACGCGCCGATTCTTTCTGCGGCCATCCGCCGTCGCGTCGTCGGCAATCGGACGATATTGTCCATAGCCGGCGATCGAAACCCTTTGCGGATCGTAACCGGAGTCATCGACGAGAATCTGCAACACAGACATGGCACGCGCCGTCGATAGTTCCCAGTTGGAGCGGAACTGCTGGTTATGGATTGGTTGATTGTCCGAGTGTCCTTCGACGCGCAGTTCCAGATGGTGCTGCATCAGAATCTTGGCAATGCGTTTGATCTTTTCCGCGGCGCCCGGCATCAGCTCCGCTTGGCCGCTATCAAAGAAACCGAGCTCCTTGAGGCTGATGACAAATCCTTCGGGCGTGACGTTGATTTCAATTTCGTGGTTCTTCAGCTCGACGCCCATGGCGGCCTGGAGTTGGCGGCGTAGTTCAAGCAGATCGGCTGTAGGCAGGAGCGGTGGTTCTCCGGTCCCAATTTTTCCTTCTTTTCCCGGCGCGGCCTCGGGCGACTCTACCGCCACGCCGGAGTACGCAATGGCTGTCTTGTCGCTCCCTCCAGCGAAGACGCCCATGGTTTGAAATCCTTGCTGGATGGCATGCGAGACGCGAATGATGGCTTGTTTGTCACGATACGCCGAGGCAAACAACACGACGAAAAACGCAAAGAGCAGCGTAATGAAATCGGCGTAGGAGACTAGCCAGCGATCGTGGCTGACTGCCTCTTCGACAGGTTGCCGCCGTCTCCTCATCGCTTTTTCATCACCGCGGGTGCGGGCGGCGCTACAGATGCAGCAGCGGCTTTAGCCGTGCCGGGCCGAATCGGCGCGGGGAGATAGCTGCCAAGCTGGTGCTCCAGAGCGCGCGGGTTGACTCCCTCAAGAATCGACAAGACCGCTTCGAGCATCATTTCGCGAATCACCTGCCGCTCGCGCATCCTAATCTTCAGTTTCCCGGCCCAGGGCAAAAACAGAAGGTTCGCTGAACCGACGCCGTAGATCGTGGCGACAAACGCGACTGCGATGCCGCGCCCTACCTCGTTGATGTCCTGCAGATGCTGCATTACTTTGATGAGTCCAAGGATTGCGCCAAGGATTCCGATGGTTGGCGCATAGCCTGCGGCCGCTTCAAATACCTTGGGAATACGCTCGGCCTTCTCGCCGCGATAGTCGAGCTGCAATTCCATCATCTTGCGCAAATCCTCTGCACAGACTCCGTCGATCGCCAGCATCAGGCTTTCTTTCAGAAATGGATCCTGGATTTTGCCGAGTTCCGAGTCCAGGGAGAGAAGACCGTCTTTGCGGGCCTTGTAGGCATAGCGCAACAGATTCTGGATCAGCGCATCGGCGTCCGGTTCTGTGCTCCAAAAAACCTCTTTTAGCTGCTTCATCGCCTGCAGCACCACCGGGAGCGGAAACTGCACCAGCACAGCTCCAAAGGTGCCGCCCAGAACAATCAACGCTGCAGTCGGTTGAAGCACCTGAGCGATCTTGCTGCCCTCGATGACCAGCCCTATTCCAATTCCGGCAAGTGCAACCAGAATGCCGGTAATGGTTCCTTTATCCACGAGAACTCCACGCCGCTCTAATGCGAATAATCAAAACAGAATCTTCGAGAGCGCGATTCAGAGCAATGCTGCTCATCCAATTGCAACGTCTCTCGTTGGCCGGCTCAACCTCGCGGACGAGCGGCGCTTCCGTTTCATCGGCATCTACGCAGAAGATTTTCAGGTGGTAAAGCATTGGTTCTTCCTTTCATGAAGCTGTAATTTATCGGCCAATTTTTTATGGATTACACGTTCACAGAAAGCGAAGACACACCGCTGGATGCGAAGCGATTCACATCATCTTGCTGCAGTGCGTGATACGAAGCGAACGCCGCGGAATTCGCATATCCGGTGAGAAGCTGATTGAGATTGCCCGTCATGTTGCTTGAAGCAGAGGCGGTTGTATGCGGCTGCGCCATGATGAGCTTGAGATGAGAGAAATCGGTCTGCGCTGCGTTCAGATCACCCGAAGTCAGGTCAGTGCTGACCTTCTGAATTTGCGCCGAGGCAGTGGCTCCTCCGATGCCTGCCGACGTGAGTCCCAGCTGCAAGGTGGAAAGAAATGATTGCGCCCCTGCGAGGTCGCGGGACTGCAGGTCCGACTCGAAGGTCTTGGGCTCAAATGTGGCTGGGCTGGATGCGGTGCGGGCCGCAGACCCCGTCAGAGCCTGAGGTAAAACGCTGGCGAAAATGTTTGCGGAAAGACCTGGAATCTGCATGGAATGCTCCCCAAAGAAACTATCTGGCAAGAATGCTGCAAGCCGGATACCGCAAATGGAGTACGGGGAATCAGTCGCGTATGTAGATGAATCAGATGCACTTATGCAAATCTTCGCGAGGATTTAGAGCATTCCAGGTGGGCAGGATTTGCCCGATCCCGGGCGATCTCCGGCTCAGATTTGCCCAGAGCGAAAGATTTTTCGATTTATCACTGGAATTTCTGAGCGGATTGCCGATGAAAAGCCATGCACGCGCTGGGTACCGGCAGTTCTGCGTCTCGAACGTCAAAAACTGAATTGGAGTCCGGGCCCTCAACCGTAAACCCCAGTGTAGACGGGGAGTTGAGAACGCCTCCGACTGCTCGGCCGTTTATCGAGCGGCGCCGCCGACGCCCGCTGGAGCACGCGTGGCACGACGCGCTCGACACCGTGCATCATCTGCTGCTTCACTACGAATCCTCCAATCAGGAACTCCGCGAATCTGAAGACACGTATCGCACTCTCTTTGAGGGCGCGCCGATCGGCATCTTCCGCATCAGCACTGACGGCACGCCGCTGATGGTGAATGAGGCCATGGCAAAACTTTGCGGTTATAACGATCCAGCGCAGATGCTGGCGGAAGGTCTGCCTCTCGATGAACACGTGTTCTCAGATCAGGAAAAGTGGCAGAAGCTTCTGCGTAGCGTTGAAGAAAACGGCGTTCAATGCGGCTTTGAAATGGAGATGATGGCCACGGACGAAACGGCAAAATGGATCCTGCTGAACGTCAGGATCGTTCGAGAGAGCGATGCCATTACCTGCTATGAAGGAACCGCGGAGGACATCACGGAGAGGAAGCACGCCGAGGAGCGGATCAGACAGCTCGCCTACTACGATTCCGTAACCGGCCTGCCGAACCGGCCATTGTTTGAAGAGCGGCTTGCCAAAGCGATTGTTGATGCAGAGTCACGAAACCAAGGTGTTGCTCTGCTGCTGCTCGAACTCGATCGGTTCAAGATAATCAACGATTCTCTCGGAAAGATCGTTGGTGACCGGCTCCTGCAGGAGATTGCCCAGCGCATTCGAACCGCACTGGACGATGAAATCACCACGGCACGCCTGGGCGGCGCTGAATTTGCGATCATCCTGCCCGACGTGAAGACACCCAGCGAAGTGCAGCAGATGGCGCGCTGGCTGCTTACCGCTGTCAGCTCCGAGTTCTCGTTCCTGGGACATTCCTTTACCGTCTCCAGTTCCATGGGCATCAGCATGTTTCCGGAGCATGGCCGGGACGGCCACACGCTGATCGAACGCGCGGATGTGGCGATGTACTCGGCCAAGGAAAAAGGGCCCAACGAGTTCCAGTTCTTTTCCGAAGGCATCGATCATCAGATCCGCGAGCGGTTGCGGCTGGAAAACGGCCTGCGGTTGGCGCTCGAACGCAATGAGCTGTTTCTGGTTTATCAGCCGCAGATCGACACGCGCACCGGCGAAGTCTCCGGTCTGGAAGCATTGCTCCGCTGGCAGCATCCCGAGATCGGCTTGATTCCGCCGAACGACTTCATCGGAGTCGCGGAGAACACCGGCCTTATCGTGCCGATCGGCGAATGGGTCTTGCGGACCGCATGTTCACAGGCTCGCAAGTGGCAGAAGGCAGGGCTCCCGGCCATACCGGTTGCGGTCAATGTATCGGCTGTTCAACTGCGGCAACCGGGATTCGGCGAGTTGGTTCGGCGCATTCTGGAGGAGACGGAGCTTCATCCGAAATACCTGGAACTGGAGTTGACCGAAGGCCTGCTGATGACCAACGTGGACGTGATGTTCACGCTGATACAGGACCTCCGCGATCTGGGAGTCAAGCTGACCATCGACGACTTCGGAACCGGCTATTCCAGCCTGAACTATCTCAGGCAGTTCAAGGTCAATCGGCTCAAGATCGACCGCTCGTTTGTACGCGAAGTGCCGGAAAATGCAGACGATGCTGCTATCACTACGGCGATCATCAATATGGCGAAAGCGCTGAATCTTGATGTTCTGGCCGAGGGCGTTGAAAACGTTGAGCAGTTGGACTTCCTGCGTGCGCAGAACTGCTTTGAAATCCAGGGGTTCTACTTCAGTAAGCCGATGGCCGTAGACCAGATCGAAAAGAAGCTGCAAGGCAGCTTCGTTCATTCCGCTTAAGTTAAGACCGAAGAATAAATTCTTGCCTGGATTCTTACACTTTCTAGCTAGTTTTTCTCTGTTTATCGCGGACGCTCCACGCTGAAAAACCAAGGGCAGAATGCCGATAGTGGGGTAACAAAAGTCATATCCATGGCAGTTGGCGTCCGGTTCAGGCTGATTTTTCAGCCTTAAATCGTGCACCAGCAAAAGGAAGCTCAGTTCATGTTTTCGATCATTGGCATTCTTGTTGTTTTTGGCGCGGTGCTGGGCGGCTTCCTCATGGAAAAGGGACCGCTGCCTGTTCTTATTCAGCCCTCAGAGTTCATCATCATCGCCGGCGCCGCCATCGGAACGATGCTTGTCGGCAACCCGATGCACATCCTGAAGAAGATCATTGGCAGCTTCCTGCTGGTGCTCAAAGGATCGAAGTATTCGAAGCAGCGCTATATCGACTGCCTGAAGATGATGTTCCAGATTTTTAACAAGGCCCGCAAAGGCGGACTGGTTGCGATCGAAGCTGACGTCGAAGAGCCGGAAAAGAGCCAGGTCTTCTCAAAGTATCCCGAGTTTCTTGGCAACCACCATGTGCGCGACTTTGTTTGCGACACGATGCGCATGGCGATCACTGGCGGCGCGACACCGCTCGATGTCGATCAGATGATGGAGCTGGACATGGATGTGCATCATGCATCGGCCAGCCAACCGGCATCTTCGCTCTCAACGGTTGCCGATGCCCTGCCTGGCCTGGGAATTGTTGCCGCTGTGCTGGGCGTTGTAGTAACGATGAGCGCGCTTGGCGGTCCGCCCGAAGAGATTGGTCACAAGGTGGCCGCAGCGCTGGTTGGAACGTTTTTGGGCATTCTGCTTTGCTATGGCGTTGTAGGCCCGCTGGCCGCGCACATGACCAAGCTGATCGATGACGAGCACGCGTATTATCACGTGCTGCGCGTAGTGATGCTCTCGTTCTTGAAAGGCATGTCTCCTGCGGTCGCAGTTGAGGTAGCGCGTCGCGCGGTGCCGGAACATGTTCGTCCATCCTTTAAAGAAGTGGAACAGGCGTGCCGTCAGAAGGACGCCGCGGCAGCCACGGCAGCAGCTTAACGCGCGTCAAGAAGGATCGCTCTTATGGAAGCTTCACCTCCTGTCATCATCATCAAGAAGAAGAAGGGCCATGGCGGACACCATGGCGGCGCGTGGAAGGTGGCGTATGCTGACTTTGTCACGGCCATGATGGCGCTGTTCATCGTGCTCTGGCTGATGAACGCCAGCAAGCAGGTGCAGGAAGCCGTGGGCGGATACTTCAAGGACCCGCTTGGTACTGCCAAGCGCGTGGGTAGCAACCAGAATGGAAGCGATGTCTATGTGCCTCTGAAAAAAGAGGACATGAGCAAGCTGAAGGAGCAGTTGCTGCAATCCATTCACCACCTAGACCCGCTGGATAAGCTCAAGCATCAGATTGAAATCACCGTGACGGCGGAAGGGCTGCGGATCGAACTGATGGAGTCCGCCAAAGGAACCTTTTTTGAGATGGGCAGCCCCGCACCAACACCCGCGCTGCGCGATTTGCTGAAAGTGCTCTCGATGGAACTGGGCAAGCTGCCAAACAAGATCTCGATCGAGGGACACACCGACTCGAATCTCTATAATTCAGCGCGGAAGTACGATAACTGGGATCTGTCGACAGACCGGGCCAATGAGGCACGCCGCCTGATGGAGTCTCAAGGAATCCGCTTAGACCAGATTGCGCAGGTGAGGGGCTTCGCCGACCGGCAGCCGCGTCTCCCTGAGCATCCGGAAGATCCTTCCAACCGCAGGGTTACGCTGATTGTGCAGTATCAGGTAATGAATGCGTCTGAAGTGCCGTTGCCGGCTTCAGTAACCAGCCAGAATGCAACGCCCCCTCAGCCTATAAGCGCTCTAACGAACCAGAATGGGGCCGGGGTGGCCAGCAGCACTGGCAAGAAGTGAGACCAGGCGCTCGACCGCGCTCCTGTCCTTTTCCGATTCGAGGATGAACCTCAGCCCGCCGAGGCCGGCTCCCGCGCGCGCCACGCAGACGGGCAACTCCAGCGAAAGCTCCTTATAGCTCACCGAAACGGTCCCGCAGGTGTCCGGAGTGACCGGGTCGCGCAGCTCCACCTTCATGCCTTCCCGGCTGATCTCCTGGCAACGGCCCGGAATGGTCGCGTTCTGAAGGGTCAGCAGGACCGGAAGGTCGACGGGATACCGCGGGGTTCGATATTCGAATTTCTGCATGCGCGCCGCTTGAGCCAAAGTATATCCCAAGCCCTCCGACCGGAGAATCTTAAGAAAACTCACATACCTGACCCAAATCTGCGGGCCGATGCCACTTAGGGTGTATTGATGATTGGTATTCAATGAGAGAACATTCATTCAAGCCACACGATTACCAAAGTTATTAAGGACTCCTCCCCCGAGTACCTTGAGTGGATTTATTTACGACAAAGAGAGGGAGACTCATGCAAGTCAGTGCCTTTTCGCTGGACAATTCGTCTTCTATGCCAGCGAGTTCTGTTGCCTCATCCGTAGATGACCGTTCTGAGACCGGCAAAGCCGCTCGGGAGTTCAACAGCCCGGCTGGCCGGCGGATCCTGATCGCTGAGGACGATGTCGAGCTTGCCGAGTTTCTCAGCGCCGAGCTGCAGGAGCACCGTTTTGCAGTCGACCTGGCCCATGACGGAGAGGAGGCCTTCGCCGCTCTCCAAAATGAGGGCCGCTACAGCCTGCTGATCCTCGACCTGAACCTGCCCAAACTGGATGGAATTGCCCTGATCGATAAGCTGCGTCCGGCCCAGCCGCGGCTGCCGGTGCTGGTATTGACCGCCCGCAGCCGGGTGGAAGACAAGGTGATGGCCTTCCAGACCGGCGCCGATGACTGCCTGACGAAGCCGTTTTCTCTGCTTGAGCTTGTGGCCCGAGTACATGCCCTCATGCGCCGCAACTCCGGAACCATTCCGAACTGCTCGCGGGTGGGCGACCTGGTTCTGTACCGCGAAGAGCGCCGGGTGGAGCGCAACGGGCGCAGGATTGACCTGACTCCGCGTGAATTCGCCATTCTTGACGTGCTGATGCGCAATGCCGGAAAGCCGGTATCCCGTGCGACGCTGCTCAACGAAGTGTGGAACATGCCCGGCGAGCCCTCGACCAACATCGTCGACGTCTACATGAAATATGTGCGGGATAAGATCGATTCTCCCGGCGAGCCGCGCCTGACCCACACGATCCGTGGATTTGGTTATGAGCTCCGCGAAGCATAACGGTGTGATCATCGCCTCCGATCTTTCGTCTGCGCAAGCAAACGAAGTGGAAGCAGAGCAGGATTGGCTTTACGCCGAGCTTGCCGATGGTCTGCATGCGATGGCGCAGCCGCTAACGATTCTGCGCTCCGCGATCGCGATGCTTTCGGCTTCGGCCGAAGGGGACGCATCGCGCAGCCGGTTTCTGGACCTGTCGGTTCGGCAGATTGACCGCACCTGCGGGCTCTTTGCCTCTGTCCAGGACCTCGTGAGCCTGGGATTGGAGGCAGTGCAGCAGATTCCGGTCGATCTCGGAACGCTGTTGTCGCAGGCGGTGGAAGAACAACGATCTGCCTATCAAAACGCGGGTGTTGCACTCGTTGCGGCGATCGCAGATGCGCCACCGCAAATCTTCGGCGATCCGCAGAGAACCGAAAAAGCGATCGCGGTCTTGCTGGCCACGGCGCTGTCAAGCGCGTCGCAGGGAGATACGGTCGAGATTGCGGCGAAGCCATCCGGAGGCCTTATCGAAGTGCGCATCGCCGGCGCTCAGGCGGGCCGAAGCTTGAACTCGTCGGAGCGGCTGAACCTCGCGGTGGCAAGAGCCAACATTCTGACTCAACGGGGCAGCTATCAATTTCAGGAAGAACCATTTTTCGTCACGTTGAATCTGCCGGTGTGCCCAGCAGATTCGCAAACAGGCAGACATCTCTTGGTCACAGCTACGACGAGTTAACGAGTAGAAGGTTCGTTACGAACTGGGACTAGAACTGATTTCACTTTCGTTTTTTCTCCAGGAGCAGCATGGGTATCCCGTTTATTCAATCCGAGCGTTTTGAAGACCGGCTTCCACTCAATGTGATTGTCGTAAGTCCGAATGCGCAGTTGCGCCAGGATCTCAACAGCAAGCTCGTTCCTGAACGCTGGAACGTTCTGCAGACGGGCAGCGGCGCGGGCGCGCTGGAACTTCTCAGGAAACATGAGGCCGCCGATGGCGTGCTACTGCTCGATCCGATGCTGCCCGATCTCGAGCCCGATGGCTTCCGTGCCATTGTCAGCAGCCGGTTTCCGAATACCCAGGTGCTTATGTTGAACTCGCAGACGGGCCAGTTGCTGGTGGGTAGCGCATCGCCGACGCCGGTCTCTGCGAAGCTCGTCGATGTGCTCAATGGCGGCGGCGCAGTGCGCACTGTGAGCTTTGTGCCCGCTATTCCAGAGATAGCGCGTGCTGTGCCTGAAGGCAACAAGATCAAGCTGCGCGGCATGATCGGTAACTCTGAGCCGATGCAACGCACCTGGGCTGTCACGCGTATGGTCGCGGCCCGCAACACCACGGTTCTTATCACTGGCGAAAGCGGCACGGGTAAAGATTTGCTTGCGCAAGAGCTTCATCTGATCAGCACGCGCAGGAATCAGCCGTTTGTGGTTGTGAATTGCTCCGCGATTCCTGAGACGCTGCTCGAGGCTGAACTCTTCGGCTACACCAAGGGCTCATTCACCGGCGCGATGCAGTCGCGCATCGGCCGCATTCATGCAGCGCATGGCGGCACGCTCTTCCTCGACGAAATCGGCGACATGCCGCTCTCGCTGCAGAGCAAGATCCTGCGCTTTCTCGAACAGGGTGAGGTGCAGCGGCTGGGCGGTAACGACAACCTCAAAGTAGATGTCCGCGTAATCGCAGCCACGAATGCCGACTTGAAGAAGATGGTGTCAGAGCAGAGATTCCGTGAGGACCTTTACTATCGTCTCGCTGTCTTTCCGATTCATCTGCCGCCGCTGCGCGATCGCATGGACGACCTTGAGGAACTGGCCATCTCTTTCGCCAACAAGTTCCTCCCCGGGATCGTGATCGGCCGGGACGCGCTGCAGATCCTGGCCCAGCATAGCTGGCCGGGCAATATACGAGAACTGCGGAACGTAATCGAGCGGGCGACGATTTTGGTGGGTTCCGAGCAGGAAATCAAGCCCGAACACATACTTTTATGAGCTTCTCTTCCAAATTGGCACGTGCTGTCTCAATTTGGCACGCATCGTGCAAGTAAATAGGCAAATGCTGCCGAGTTCTCATGCCGTTCCAATGAATCCGCCGGTCCCCGTGCCGCTTAATGACCCACGGATACTGGCCGATGCATTTTCGGAATTCATCTCCGCGTCGACTCTGCTGGAAGCGTCATATCGCGAACTGCAGCAGAAGGTTGCGCATCTGGGCGTGGAACTGGCGGACCGCAATGCTGATCTCACCAGGAGCCTGGCCGAGAACGATCGCATGCGGGCGGCTCTGCAACAGATGATTGATTCGATGCCCTGTGGCGTACTGGTGCTCGACATGGCAGAGACGATCGTGATGATCAATCCCGAGGGACGCAGGCTGCTCGGCATTCAAACCGCGCGCGTCAAGACGCTGCGCACTCTCTCGAAGGCGAGCCGCATTAATTTTGAAGCGCTGGCGATCGCAACGGACGGTGAACACGACACCGAATTGTGCGTGCCGACGGAGAGCGGGCAGCGATGGCTGGCCGTGGGCAGACGGCAACTGGATTACCCTTCCACCCGGCAGGAATTGGCAACGGCTCCGCTACGCAGCATCTGGATTCTTCGCGATATCACGGCAAACAAACAGGCCGAGATGGAGCGCGAGGCTGCACGGCGCGCAATGGCGCTGGCAGAGATCTCGTCGATCCTGGCGCATGAAATTAGAAATCCATTAGCCAGCCTGGAGCTTTTCGCTGGCCTGATCGCGGAAGAACCAAGCGTAAATCCGCAGTGGGTTGCGCATCTGCAGGCGGGTATCCGTACATTGTCGGGCACGGTCAATAACGTTCTCAGCATGAACGGCGAAGGAACGCCGCGGGCGCTGCCGCTCGATCTGGTCAGCTGCGTACGAAGCAGCGTGGAGTTTGTGCAGCCCATCGCCGACCAGGCCAATGTGGCGCTTCGCTTTCAGGCGGCAGAAAGCACGCTCACGATTCACGGCAACGAGGCTGGGATTCGCCAGATCATTCTCAATCTGGTTTCGAATGCGATTCGGCACACACCGGCAGGCGGGAGCGTCGATGTTTCGATGCACACGCAGGAAAGTCGCGCGGTTGTGGAAGTGCGCGACACAGGCTGCGGCATTGCCAAGGAACAGATGGAGCGGCTCTTTGAAGCCGGTTTCAGCGGAAGCGGCGAGACGCCGGGGTTGGGACTGGCCGTGTGCAGGCGGCTGATGGCGCAGCATGGCGGAACGATCCGCGTGACGAGCCGGTTACAGGAAGGAAGCAGTTTTTATCTGGAGTTTCCAGCACTATGACAAATACAGAATCTTCGGTGATGGTAGTCGACGACGAGCCGGGCATCCGGACCGCGCTGCGCGCCAATTTCCTGCGCCACGGATGGCGCGTGGAGACAGCATCGGGCGTGCGTGAGGCGATCCGAGCTCTCGAGCTGCGGGAATTCGATCTGGTCGTCACCGATATGCGGATGCCCGACGGAAGCGGTATGGAAGTGATGCGTGCCGCGCGCACTTCGTCGCCGGGCACTGCAGTCATTCTCCTCACTGCATATGGCTCGGTTCCCGACGCTGTGACCGCGATGCGCGATGGCGCGTTGGACTATGTGACCAAGCCGATTCCGTTTGATCAGTTGCAGGCGACCGCCGCACAGGTGATGCAACGCGCCAAGCAGTTGCCGGCCGAAGAAGCGCCGACCGGCAGCAACATCGTTGGCAGATCGCCTCTTCTGCTGCGGGCTCTGCAGAGGGCACGCGCCGCAGCCAGCACTGGCGCGGATGTTCTGATTGAAGCGGAGAGTGGCACCGGCAAAGAGCTGCTGGCCAAGTTTATCCACGATTCGAGCGAGCGCAGCGGCAAACCGTTCATTGCGGTCAACTGCGCTGCAGTTCCCGAGACGTTGCTCGAGAGCGAGTTGTTCGGACATGGCCGCGGCGCCTTCACGGGCGCGGTGGCATCCCGGCCGGGCAAATTTGAACTGGCCAATGGTGGCACCATCCTTCTCGACGAGATCGGCGAGATGCCACTCAACCTGCAGCCTAAGCTTCTACGCGCGCTGCAGGAGCGCGAGTTTGAACGACTCGGCGAAGGCCGCTCGGTTCGGGTTGATATTCGCGTTGTGGCCACGACCAATGTTTCCCTCGGCGAGATGGTGGAGCGCGGACAATTCCGTGCTGACCTTTACTATCGGCTGAATGTGATTCCGCTTTCACTTCCACCTTTGCGTGAGCGCCTCGACGACATTCCCGTGCTTGCCGCGCATTTCGCCGAGCAGTTCGCGTTGCAAAGAAGGATGAGCATTCCGCGGCTGCATTCTGACTTTCTCGATCGGCTGCTGACGCACTCCTGGCCGGGCAACGTGCGCGAGTTGGCAAACTTCATGCGGCGTGTGATCACGCTGAGCGGCACAACGGAAATTGACGCGGGCTGCTTCGATGCCGAGTTCCATTCGCATTCTGCGACGCGCCGGAACCCGGCAGCGCCGACCGCGAACCGGCTCCCCGCCGCCGTGCCGGGTACACCGATGCGCGACCTGGAACGGCAGCATCTTGAACATACGCTTGCTTTGACAGATGGAAACCGCACGCACGCCGCCGAGATGCTCGGCATCAGCCTGCGGACTCTGCGCAATAAAATCCGCGAGTACGGTCTTCCGCCCAGGAGGTACGCATAATGGCTACAACTCCTCTGCTTCAAGTCCTGCAAGGATTTGTGAAGGTCACAACCGATCGCCAGCAGCTTGTCGCCGCCAACATGGCGAATGTCGATACGCCGGGTTATCACACCAAGGACATCGATTTTCATTCTGCGATGCAGCAGGTGATGAACACCGGCGGTGAAGGGCGGATCGAGCCGGCCAGCATGAACGTCGTGAACCTGCCGGAACGGCCTGACGGCAACAACGTGAATATCGATCGCGAAAGCATGATGCTTTCCGAGACACAGCTTCAGTATCAGATGGGCGTGCAACTGATCAAGGAACAGTTCCACGAACTGCTCACCGCAATCAAAGAGCAGTAAGGGTACAGTAGGAGATTAACCATGGGCATGTTTGACATGATGAGCATCAGCGCGTCGGCTCTTTCAGCCGAGCGGCAGCGGGCGGAGGTCACGTCGGCTAATCTTGCAAACGCCGAGACGACGCACACTGACGCGGGCGGTCCTTACGTTCGCAAAGAAGTCGTCTTCAGCGCGTCGAATACTTCCGCATTTCAGACGGTCTTCAATCGGATGGGGAACTTTGGCCATGGCCCAGCCGGTACTGTGCAGCTTAGCCAGGTGGTCAACGACCAATCGGCGCCGGTGATGCGTTACGAACCCGGTAATCCGGACGCCAATAAGGACGGATATGTAGCTTATCCGAATATCAATCCGGTCACTGAGATGGTCGATCTGATGGATGCCACGCGGGCCTATCAGTTGAACGCTTCAGCCGTGGGTGCGGCCAAGCAGATGATTCAGGAATCGATCGACATATTGAAATCTTCGTAGCAGGGAGAGTGACGATGAACGGCATCAATCTGGGAAATATTCCCAATGTTTACATCCCGAGCAGTTCGACGCCGAATCTCGGCGGTGAATCGAGTGGCGGAAGCTTTTCCGATGTTTTGAAGAACGCCGTCGACACAGTGAATACGCTGCACGACAACGCCGCGTCGCAAGTAAGCAATCTGATCCAGGGCGGAGGCACCGACATGAACGATGTCATGGTTGCGGTGGAAAAGGCGGATGTGTCGTTCCAGTTGATGATGCAAGTACGCAACAAGATCGTGAGCGCGTATCAGGATATCGAGAAGATGCAGTTTTAAAGCGCTTTCACAATCGGTGACTCGCTTTTTGCAGCACAAGATTTAGACGAATACGACAGGATTAAACCGCATGGCTGGCTCTAAAAACGCATTCGATCAGTTAAAACAATTTTGGGCAAGCCGCAATGGCCGCCAGAAGGCATTCCTTATTGGCGGCGCGGGCGCTACGGCTCTCATTCTCACGCTGTTTGTCCGCCTGATCGGCACGCCGGACTATAAGCCGCTGTTTTCGGGGCTTGAGCCAACCGACGCACAGGCGCTCAGCGCGAAGTTGGATGCGCAGGGTATTCCGCATCAGACCAGCGCCGATGGAAAAACCATCAGCGTTCCCGCGGACAAGCTGGATGTCGCGCGCATGCAGACTGCATCAGATGGCGCGCCGCACAGCGGGCGCATGGGATTTGAGCTGTTCGACAAGATGTCCTGGGGGCAGACCGAGTTTGATGAGAAGGTGACGTATCAGCGCGCGTTGGAAGGCGAACTGGCGCGCTCGATTGAGACATTGTCCGATGTGGAGCAGGCCCGGGTTCATCTCGTGATGCCGACAGATTCGGTCTTTCTTGACCGCCAGCGCTCGGCAAAGGCTTCCGTAGTCCTTAAGCTGCGCCGCGGCACACTATCGAAGGATGCGGCGCTAGCCATCTCAAGGCTGGTCTCCGGCGCAGTGGATGAACTCAGGCCCGAAGACGTCTCAATTGTGGACGCCGATTCTGATCGCTCGCTGAACGCGCAAGACGAAGCCAACGGCCAGGGCGGCGATGCAGACTTGAGCAATCGCCTGATCAGCACGCTTGAACCCGTGGTGGGCGCCGGTAAGATTCGCGCAAGCGTGAATGTCGACTACGATCACGGCACAACCGATGAGAGTCAGGAGAAGTACGATCCTACGGTCAGCGCGGTGTTGAGCGATCAGAAGTCAGAGGACACCGCAACGGGAACCGCGGGGGCCACAGGCGTACCCGGCACGTCGAGCAATATTCCTAAGGCGAAACAACCGCCGACTCCACCTGCTTCAACGCCGACCTCGCCATTGCAGAGCTCGAAGAGCGAGACTGCGCAGTACGGCGTAAACAAGACCATCGTGCACACTATCACTCCTGCAGGCCGCGTGCAGAGGGTTACCGCCGCCATTCTTGTAGACGATGCGATGGTGAAGAACGTGCAGAAGGGCAAAGTCACGTATACACGTCGGAAGAGAACGCCACAGGAACTCGAGCAGATCAAAGAACTCGCCGAGGCCGCGATTGGCTTTGATGAAAAACGCGGCGACACAATCAGCGTGCAAAATCTCGCCTTTGACGGCGATGCTTCAGACCTCGATGTTCCCGCTCCGACCTGGACCGCACAGGCGCAGAAGGTCGTAACGGATTACTCGTCTGTTTTGCGGCCGGTTTCGCTCCTAATGCTCTTCGTGCTGGCTTATCTGTTTGTTCTCCGCCCGGTGCAAAAGCACGCGCTCAGTCCCGCGACAGCAGGCGCGGGCGCAGAACCTCTGTTACCGGCAACACACCAGGAGGCGTTGCCCAGTGTGGCGGCTGAGCTCGGCGGCCCGGTGCGCGCTACACAGCTCAAACAGGAGATGGTGGAGCTGATTAAGCAGAAGCCGACACATACGACGCGGGCTGTGCAGGCATGGATGCGGGAGGAGCCCTCATGAGCACGGCAGAGCGTACAGCTCTTAGCGGCACGCGAAAAGCTGCCATTCTGCTCTCCGTTCTCGGAGACGAAGCGGCAGCGCCTATTCTGCGCAATCTTTCTCCCGATGATCTCGAACGGATAACGGAAGAGATTGCGAGCATGGGTCAGATTCCGCTGGAGACGAGCCTGCAGGTGCTGGAGGAATACCAGCAGTTGATGCAGGCGCAGGAATTTCTCGCCTTTGGAGGCCAGGAGGTCGCTGTCCGCCTGCTGGTGAAAGCCTTCGGCGAAAGCGGCGCGCGCAGCATGGTCGATCGCCTGAACCAATCAGATGAGAGCAAGTCCTTCAAGATCGAAACGCTGAAAAAAGCCGATCCGCAGCAGTTAGCCAGATTCCTGGTGGGCGAGCACTCCCAGACCAAGGCTCTGGTACTTAGCCATCTCGATGCGAAGCAGGCGTCGGCTCTGCTGATGCGTCTGGAACCGGAGGCGCGTGCCGATTGCATCCGGCGGCTCGCTCATCTGGGACGCTTCGCTCCGGAAGTTGCCGCAAAGGTATCTTCTGTGCTGAATCGGCGTCTTCGTTCGACGGGCGACCAGACGAAGAAGGCCGGCAATGGCGTGAGAAGCATTGCAGAGCTGATGAACCGCATGGATCCGGTCTCGGCGCGCGAGATTCTCGAGAATATCGAGCGCGAAGAGCCGAAGCTGGCCATCAATATTCGCGACCTGATGTTCACTTTCGACAACTTCCTCGAGGTACCCGAGCAGGAGATGCGCGAGCTGATGGGCTCCATTGACAAGAAGACGCTGACGATTGCGCTAAAGGGCGCTAGCGAAGATCTGCGCAGCCACTTCTATCGCACCATGTCTTCGCGCGCAGTCGAGATGATGAAGGAAGACTCCGAAGTGATGGGGCCGGTTCGCAGTAAAGATGTCGCCAAAGCTCAGGGTGAAATTGTGGCCATTGCCCGCAAATTAGAAGCAGAAGGCAAGATCGTACTCAAGAGTGAGGGAGAAGACGAGTATGTCCTTTAGCTCAACTTACGTTCCATTACCTATCTCATCTCTACAATATCGTGACCTTGGAGACGGAGCCAACGGTGAAGAGCACCGCGATCAGGGCAGCCGCGCCAACGGCAATCGTTCCGCGGATATTGAGATGTCTGAAGCGGAGTTCACTGCGCGGATTCGCCAGGAACGAGCGGATGCTGTCGCACAGGTTGAGCAAAAACTGCGCCAGGAAAGCGAGCAAAAGCTGCTTGCATTGCGGGCCCCTATTGCAACAACTCTGCAGGAATTCGCGGAGCAGCGCGAGGACTACTTCAATCGCGTGGAAGCTGAGATCATTCAGCTGTCGCTTTCGATTGCCGCCAAGATTCTGCACCGCGAGGCGCAGGTCGATCCGATGCTGGTGGCAACGCTGGTGCGCATCGCCGTAGAAAAAATGCGCGATAATTCGAACATCATTGTCCATGTTGGAGCAGGACGCGGGAATACATGGAAGAGATATTTTGCAGGATTTCCGAACCTGAGCCACGTGCAGGTTGCGGAAGATCCCAAGCTCTCTGAGCAGGACTGCATTCTGGAGACGGAACTTGGGTCAGCCAATTTCGGTCTCGACAGTCAACTCAAGGAAGTGGAGCAGGGCTTCTTTGATCTGCTCGCGCTCAGGCCGGCCAATCGATGAAACGCCCGCTGCTCGCGCCTTTCGCGCATCATCTCGAATCGGGTTCGACGTTGCGGTGGACGGGCCGCGTCAATCAGGTTATCGGCAATCTGGTTGAGTCCGATGGCCCATTCTGCTTCGTAGGCGAATCCTGCGAAATCAAGGACTCTTCTGGCCACAGCTACGCTGGGGAGATCATCGGCTTTCGCGGCTCGACGATACTCTCGATGACCGCCGATCCGCTCAGAGGCATTCGCTTCGGCGATCATATTGAAACCTGGGGTGCTCGCCCTTCCGTACGTGTCGGCTCCGGTCTTCTAGGCCGCGTAGTGGATACGATGGGCAACCCGCTGGACAGCAAAGGCGACTATCGCGCGAACCACTCCGTCCTGATCGATGGTTCAGCTCCTCTGCCTCTGGATCGTGTTCCGATTCGCGAGCCGTTGAGCTGCGGCATCCGCGCAATCGATGGCTTTCTCACATGCGGACGCGGCCAACGCATCGGCATCTTCGGTGGCAGCGGCGTAGGCAAAAGCACGCTCATCGGCATGATGGCCCGCGGCACGGCGGCCGATATGACGGTTCTTGCGCTCGTGGGCGAGCGCGGCCGCGAGGTCGGCGAATTTCTCGAAGTTCTTGGCGACGAGGGCCTGCGGCGCGCCGTGGTGGTTGTCTCCACTTCCGATCAGTCGCCGTTGCTGCGTCTGCGCGCTGCACTCACGGCAACGTCCATGGCTGAGTATTTCGCAAGCCAGGGCAAAAATGTTCTTTTGATTGTGGATTCGCTCACGCGGTTTGCCATGGCGCAGCGCGAGATCGGCCTGGCCGCGGGCGAACCACCAACGGCAAAGGGCTACACGCCATCGGTGATCAATACATTAGCGCGGTTGGTCGAACGGGCCGGCAATTTTTCGCAGGGCAGCATCACTGCTTTTTATACCGTGCTGATGGAAGGTGACGACCAGCAGGACCCGGTCGTCGACACAGTGCGCTCGCTACTGGATGGGCACGTCGTGCTCGATCGAAACCTTGCTATGCGCAGCCATTATCCGCCAATTTCGATTCTCGACAGTCTCAGCCGGCTTATGCCGAGCGTCGTAACCGAGACTCATCTCGCAAAGGCAAAGTCGTTGCGCTTGTTGATGGCGGCATACGCGCGGGCAGAGGATCTGATCCGCATCGGTGCTTATCAGAAAGGCACCGATCCGGTTCTCGACAAAGCCCTCGAAGTTCTGCCAGCGCTGAATGAGTTTTTGCAGCAGCGCCCCAACGTTCTTTGCGGATTTCAGGAAGCATCCGATCAGCTCGCGATCATCCCGGCGTAACGACGCAGCTATTGTTCTGCGATCGAAGCCGGGCGACCAGCCGACGGCAGGCGAACAGGAGCAAGTAGTTCATGGGCTTTCGATTCTCGCTCGCGGCGGTTCTTCGCTTCCGGGAAAGCGTTGAAAAACGCGAAGAGCTTGCGCTGCAGAAACTGCTGCTTGAAATGTCGCGCATGCGGCGTGAGATAGAACGGCTGGGCACAGAGATCGTCCGGGCGCATCAAGCACAGAATCAAGCCATGCAGACGCCGCTCGCGGCGGTTCACCTTCAGTCCATGCTGAAGGAGATCGATGCTATCGCGGACCGCAAAAAAGCTCTGATCGCATCACTCGCCGCACTCGATCGGGAGCGCGAAATCCAGACAAAGAAATATCAGGCAGCCCACCGCGACCGTCAGATGCTGAGCGATATGCAGTCCAAGCAGCTGGATGTCTATGAACAGGAGCGCGCCCGCGCTCAACAAAAGTTCCTCGACGATATCTTTGCCGCGCGCGCCCAGCGCGGCTGATTCCCTTCTTTCATTCGAAAGACCGCTGCGCCGAGATCCCGTCTCGGTGCAGCGCTTTTGTGCGCGCCCGCACGCGATTGCAGTGCGTCGGCAACTCGGCAAACGTTGCCCAGTGCAGACGGCAATGGTTGCCGATTGAACAGCAGTGCCCAGCGAAGGCTAGAGGCCGTGGGGAATGCAAACCCTTTCTTTTCAATGCAAGCATCGGGCGGGTTTGGCGATTTCAAGTGGAATGGGCATGGCGCGCGACGTGCAAAAAGATAGGCGTGCGAATTGGAATGCTCAAGACGATGAACACGGGTTCGACAGAGGCGCTGCCAAAAGAAGCGCAGTCGGCCGGTGCGAGCTTTTTTGAAGTGCTCGCCGGAACCTCGTCTGCCCTGCCGATCGCTTTGCCCGGGGATGCAGTGGCTCCTGCTTCTTCTTCGGCCGGGCAACAGGGAGATTCCGAGTCGTCAGCTCAGGGTGATCAGTCCAGCAGTGCAAATGCGAGCGACAGCACCAGCAATCAAAACTCAGTGCCGGCGAATGTTACGCAGGTCCCGGTTGCACTTGCGAGTCAGAATTCGCTATTGGCTCTGGTGCAATCGACGCCTTCGCAGCCGCAGACGGTCCGCTCGACGGCAAGCACAACGAATGCGAACGGCCACACTGCCGACCACGCGCAGAAAGCGCAACCGTCCGCTCAACAGAGCGACGCCAATGTTCAGTCGCTCGCCGATCTTGCTTCTCTCCAGCAGATCGCAGTTCCGCCGGTACCAGTGCCCGCAGTTCCCTCCCCCGAGGTCTCAACACCAGCACCTGACTCGACCACTGCCCAGAGCTCCCAACCCATCGCTGCCACGGCATCAGCTGCGGCTCCGGTTACCGCGCAGCAGGCAGTTCACGCGCTTAACCAGCCTCCGGTTGTACAACAGCCAGCCGTCGAACTGCAAGCTGCGGTTGCACAGCCTGTCGACACCAATGGCCAGGACAATCTGCAAGCGCCGGCGGCGAAAGCCGATGACAAGGCGCCTGCCGAGAATGCGAAAGACTCCGCGCAGTCTGCGAACGCTGCGGCCAAGCCTGCGAACAGCGACAGCCAACAAGCTTCGAATTCTGCAAACGCGACGGCGCCAGCTTCCGCTTCGGCTGCAGCAATTCTGCAAACCGTTCCTGTTCTTCCCGGAATCAACCTTGTACCCGATGCTGGCGACCTGAATCAGGCGCCGAGCAAAACCGCACAGAACGGCAAGGCTGCCGACGACAGCTCTATCGATTTTTCCAAGATTCCCGATGCGTTGAGCGGCGTTGATGCGAAGAAGATCTCGACGGCGCAATCTACGGCAACTTCGGCTGCTTCTTCGAACGCGATTACAGGCAGCAGTCAGGGATCGCAACGGACTCAAAGCGATGCCTCGCAAACGTCCACGTCCGGGCAGAAGAACCAAGAGGGCGGAGCGCAGGCCACGGCCTCGCAGTTTGCAGCGCAGATTCAGACCATAGCCAATCACGACGCGGGCCACGACGCTCCGGCGTCGCATGTTCATGCGGATGGAATCGCGGACGCAGTGCGGACTGCCAGCCAACAGGCGGATGGCCTCAACACACCAACTGCAGCGATCAATACCGCGAATGTGATCCAGAAGATGAGCGAAACCGAGATGCATGTCGGTATGCGCTCAGCCGATTTTGGAGAGGTTTCGATCCGCACGCTGGTCTCGCAGCAGCAGATGACGGCGCAGATCTCCGTCGATCACAGCGATCTTGGCAAAGCGATCTCTGCACATATTCCGGCGATGGAAGCGAAGATCGGAGGCGATCTCGGCGTGCGGGCCCTGGTCGAAGTGAATCAGAGCGGCATGTCGTTCTCTGGTGAGCGTGGCTTTTCTTCGCAGAGGGAGCAGAGATCGTTCACGCAGCCGGCACAGAACCAGAATGCTTCAGTTTCTGCGGAAGCCGATCAGCCGGTAGCTCGTATGGCGGCTGCCGCACTCAGCACGGACAACGGATATCGGTTGGACATCAGAGCATAGAACGTTTTTTACGAGAGGAACGGAAGATGAACATACAAGGAATGAACCCTTTGATCAACGCGCCGATGCAGGCGCAGGCCGCAAGCACGAGCGGCACATCAGGATCGAGCGGATCTGGCAGCACGGCAAACGGCATTTCGTCGGGCGACCTGCAGACCACGTTCCTGAATCTTCTGGTGACGGAGCTGCAGAATCAGGATCCGACCCAGCCGGTCGATCCCACTCAGATGGTAAGCCAGATGGTCTCGCTGAATCAGCTTGACCAGCTCATCTCCATCAACGAGACACTCTCGTCTTTGACGACGACACCTACTGCGAATTCGAATGCTGCGCAATCGGCGAACACCCAGGCGCGCACTAACACGTCCATCGCAGGCAACGCGACGCCTGCTGCACAATCCAGTTCGGTTGCGCAGTCGTCGAACCTGGCATTTCAAGGATTACCGGCATCGGCCGGCGTCCCGAGTTCTGGCGCAGTGATGAACCTCTATAGCAACATCGGCGCCGCAGTCCCAACTTCGAATCAATTTACCGCCGTAGGAGGCAGATAACATGTCATCTTTTTCACTTCCACTTTCCGGTTTGGCCGCCAGCTCTGATTCGCTGAACGTCATTGCCAACAATCTTGCCAACCTCAACACCGACGGCTATAAGGATGAGACCCTGAACTTCGCCGACGTGTTCAACCAGGTGCAGGGCGTCTCTGGAAACGGCGATCCGATCGAGTTCGGATCCGGCGTGAAAGTCGCCGGCCAGTTTGCCAACTTCCACGATGGCACGGTCGCCTCCACGGGTATCGCTTCGAACATGGCGCTGCAAGGCAACGGCTTCTTCGTCGTCCTCGACCAGGCCGACAACCAGACCAGCTTTACGCGCAATGGCGACTTCGGCGTCAATTCGCAGGGCCAGATAGTTACGGCCGAGGGTCAGATCGTGATGGGCTATCCGGCCGTTAGCGGCCAGATCTCGACCAGCGCGCCTCTTGGTCCGATCAATGTGAATCAGGCCACCAATATTCCCGCGGTCGCCACCACGTCGATGCAGATGAACACAAATCTCGACGCGAGCGCCGGCGTGGGCACCACCTTCAGCGCGCCGATTACGGTTTACGATTCTCTCGGCGCTTCGCATGTGCTGTCGATTACGTACACCAATACGGCCGCCAACACCTGGAGCTACAACATCAGCGTTCCCTCGTCAGATATCACCGGCGGCACAGGTACTTCGACCACTGTAAAGTCCGGCACCATGACCTTCGACTCCTCGGGCAATCTGACCTCGCCAACAGGCCCGATCAGCGGCATCAACATCAGCAATCTGGCGGACGGCGCAGCGAACATGAGCGTCACCTGGAATTTGACCGGCTCCGGCGGTGCGGCCCTCATCACCCAGCAGGACGCAGCCAGCGCCTCCAACGATCCCATCCAGAACGGATATGGCGTGGGAACCCTGACCGGCTACACCGTGCTTTCTGACGGAACGGTGCAGGGGCAGTTCAGCAACGACCAGACGATCGCTCTCGGCCGCGTGGCCGTGGCCAGCTTCGCAAACGTGCAGGGCTTGCTGCAAACCGGCAGCGGCGACTACCAGCCAACGTTTGCTTCAGGACCGGCGGTCATCGGCCAGGCCGGAGCCGGCGGCAACGGCAAGATCACCGGCGGGGCGGTGGAGCAGTCGAACGTGAACCTCTCCACCGAGTTCGCCAACATGATCGTCGCCCAGCAGAGCTACGAGGCTAATGCGAAGGTTCTCACCACGATGGACCAGGTTTCGCAGGCAACGATTCAGCTCATCCAGTAGCGTTAAGGCTTCGGAGTCAGTCTTAACGAAGCATTAGAGACTTCCGCCGCGGGCAGACCGCTCGCGGCGGAAGCCTCGCAGACACACGCCGCCTCTCATCGCCGTCTCACCGGACGCGCGTGAAGCGCATGATCTTCTCATTTTGACGCAAGTACCTGAAAGATAAACACCTGGAAGCTGCTTCTGCCGGCTTCCACAGCCCTCCGCACCCCTCTGCCGTTCGGCCCTTCAATTGCATTGAAGTCATGCAATCACTCCGTTCATGTACCAGGAAGTAGGTTGAGCCAAGAACCTGTGGCTCATCCGAGGCACAGACGGAGCCCAGGAGCCAGCCGGATCATGAGCGCCGCCGCACCGAATCCTAACCTCAGGGCCGAGTCCAACGCCGCTAACCAAGGCAGCGGAGAGGATCTGCTCGATAGCATGCCTTGGCTGCCGTGCAACCTGAGCCTTGAGCTGCCCGTAGTAGGGTTCACCATCGGCGACCTTCTCGCGTTGCGGGAAGGCTCCATTGTGGAGACGGCTTGCCATCACACCAGCGACGTTCCGTTGCGGGTGAACAAAACCCTGATCGGCTGGACTGAGTTTGACGTGATTGACGATCGCCTGGCAGTGAGGCTCACGGAACAGGCATGAGCTCACCGTTACGCATTTTTTATTCGGAGCCCGCTTCGGTACGCCCGGAGGAATCGGAGCCGCCCGCAACAAGCTCCTTTGCCAAGACGCTGCGTCGGTTTGCGGAAAAGCAGACTCCAGGGCCAGTGAATACGCCTCAGCTCTCGGTTGTTCCAGAGCCAAAAGCCAAGCGGCCACGAGTTGTGGGTACGCCGCTTACGATGGGCGGAGTTGCCGCGACGCCTGAACCACTCAAAGAAGAGCCAGTGGCGCAGCCCGCCGAAGTGGTTGAAGAGCCCAAGAAGCAACTGCAGCCCCTCGGCGGCGGACTGGTTTCGAAGGCATGGTCCTGGCTCCAGAAGAGCAAGTTTTCTTCAACAAAACAGTTGCGGGTTGCTGAAACCATTTCTCTCGGCGAGAAGCGGTTTGTCGCGCTCGTCGATATCGAAGGACAGAAGTTTCTGATCGGTGGTGGGGCGTCGGGCGTTTCGCTGCTCACGCAGTTGGGCGCGCAGGATTCCGCCAAAGAGGCGATGCAAGCTGTAGAAGCGGCGGCAGGGCAATCGAAATGACCTTCCGTCTTTCAATCCGGCGCTCTGCGATGCTTGCGCTGCTCTCGTTCGCGTTTGTTGGAAAAGCCGTGGCAGAGCCGAGTCCCGCCGCGACGGACTCGACGCTTTCGCAAATCGGCGGAGGCAACGGTTCTGCGAGCTCTTCGCTCGATCCGTCTCCGTACGGAATGCTCGAGTCGCCGGGCGCATCGCGCGCACCGATCTTCCAGCAGCCTGTGCCGCCGAACGGCACCGGAGTGCAGATCCAGGGACTGCCGGGAGCGAATGTTCCCTGGTCCATCGTTATTCTGCTCACGGTTCTGACGCTGATTCCCTCTGTTCTGCTTTGCGTCACGCCGTTCGCGCGTTTGCTGATCGTCTTCCACTTTTTGAGACAGGCTCTTGGCCTTCAGACCACGCCATCCAACCAGACGCTGATAGGGCTCTCGCTGATTCTGACGTTTTTTCTGATGCAGCCGGTGGGCGCACAGATCTTTCAGACAGCGGTCGTCCCGATGCAACAAGGGCATATCACTGCGATGGACGCGGTCAAAATCGGGCAGGTTCCGCTGCGCAAATTCATGGTCCACTACGTCCGCGAGAAGGATGTCGCGTTGTTCATCGATCTCGCGAAGGAGCCGCGGCCTGCGTCGGTGGACGATCTCTCGATGCGGGTTCTTCTGCCGGCATATATTTTGTCGGAGCTCAAGGCCGGATTTCAGATCGGCACGGTGCTCTTTCTTCCGTTTTTGATCGTAGATATGGTTGTTGCTTCGATTACAACTTCCATCGGCATGCTGCAGTTGCCGCCGGTGGTGATTTCCACTCCGCTCAAATTGATGCTCTTTCTCATGGTGGATGGTTGGCATCTTTTGATCGGTTCTCTTATGAGGAGCTTTAGTTAGAGCTATGGACGTAGATCAGGTTGTTTTACTGGGGCGCACGATGCTGCAAGAGGTCATTATTCTTGCCGGGCCCGTTCTTGGTGTAGCGATTGTCGTCAGCCTGCTGGTGAATGTGGCCCAGGTGCTGACCTCGCTGCAAGACATGACGATCTCATCCGTTACCCGATTGATTGCTACCGGTGGCGCACTCTTTTTCACGATGCCGTGGATGTGGCGGCAGCTTTCGCACTTTACGCTCAGCATGTTTTCTGACTTTCACGTTTACCTGCAATGATCAAGATTCCGCTCATCCCGATCATCACCGCGCTGCTCACGGTAGGCGTGCGCCTCTCGGGGCTCATGCTCTTCGCACCGTTCTTCGGCAGCATCGTGATCCCCGCGCGGATCAAGGCGATCTTCGTCTTTGCGGTGACGCTGCTGCTCTTTCCCTCAGTGGGACAGCAGATCGTTGTGCCTTCGCTGGCGGGATGGCCCATGCTGATCTTCACTGAATTTCTGATCGGCGTGGGTATGGGCATCGCCACCAATCTTGTCTTCGAAGCGGTTCAGCTCAGCGGCCAGGTTCTGGGCGTGCAGATGGGCTACTCACTCATTAACATCCTCGATCCACAGACGCAGGTGGACACGACGGTAATGTCGGTTTTCTACCAGAGCATCGTGATGCTGCTCTTTCTTCGCATGGATGTGCACTACTGGCTGCTAAAAGCTGTGGGCAACAGCTTTCTTTATCTGCCTCCGGGCACGGCGCATCTGAGCGGCTTGTTCACCGTAAGCGTGCTTCGGACGGCAGGCGAGTTGTTCGGCGTGGGCATACAGATCGCAGCACCCGTCTTGTCGGCCACGCTGGCCGCAGACGTTGTCCTTGGGTTGCTCAGCAAGGCCTCGCCACAGATGCCGCTGATGTTGCTCGGTCCTACAGTCAAGAGCTTGCTCGGCATTCTCATTCTGATTGCGACTTTAAAGTATTGGCCGGATCTTTTCCGGCGCTTGTTTCTGGATTCAATTGCAAAAGGCGACCAGTTGCTCCATTTGGCGCATTGAGAAACGATGGCTGATCAGAATAAAACAGAACAGGCAACACCGCGACAAAGGCAGCGCGCCCGCGATCGCGGACAGGTCACGCGTTCACGTGAACTGAGCGGCGCCCTTGCAATGGCTGCTGTCGCCGGCGTGGTCTGGATGATGGGCCGCGAGGCTGTGCCGCGCTGGACCACCTTCTATCGCAATGTGCTGGACTCTGCGAGCAGCGACACGCTCGGCCCGAATGGTCCGTTACTTTTCTGGACCAGCGTTGAAGCAATGCGTTGGGTGTTCCCGATCCTGGGTGCGGGTCTTGTAGTTGCCTTGTGCAGCGGATTCGCCCAAGGCGGTTTCGTCTTTGCTCCGGACGCGCTCTCACCCAAATTCGAACGCATCAGTCCGGCCGGCAAATTGAAGCAGATGGTGTCGCTTGCGGCATTGAGCACCATTCTCAAATCTCTCATCCCATTCACCGCAATAGCGTGGATTGGCTACGCCTGCATTCGGAGCCACTGGGGCGAGATCCTCGGCAGCTCGTATACGGATGCGCGGCGTTTCGCAAGCTTGATCAGCGGCATGCTTATTGAAATCTGCTGGCGGTGCGGCCTGGTCCTGCTGGCGTGGGCCGGTGTCGATTACCTGCTGCAGTGGCGGAAGAACGAAAGCGACCTGAAGATGAGCCGCCAGGAGATCAAGGACGAGATGAAGCAGTCCGAGGGTAATCCGGCAAATAAGGCGCGCGTTCGCAAGATGCAGCGGCAGATGCGGCGCAGGCAGATGCTGAAGGCCACCGAGACTGCAACTGTGGTGATCACAAACCCGACGCACTACGCAGTTGCGCTGCGCTACACGCCGACGATGGCTGCGCCAGTGGTTGTGGCTAAGGGCCTTGATCTGCTGGCCGCGAAGATCAAGGAGATCGCGTGGCTGCACGACATCCCGATTATGGAGAACCGGCCGCTGGCGCAGGCGCTCTACAAGAGCGTGGAAGTGGGCGATGCTATTCCGGCCGCGCTCTATCACGCAGTCGCAGAGATTCTGGTGGTCGTTTACAAGGCCCAGGCCGAGGTAAAAGCACGTGAAGCGCAAAGAAGAGGCGCATCCGCACGGAGAGCAGAGGTATGGCCGCAATGAACAACAATAAACCGGGACTACTGCAAACGCTTCAGGCCTACTCCGACTGGGTCATCCCCACGGGCGCGGTCGCATTGATCTTTGTGATGCTGGTGCCGCTGCCTGGCTTCGCGCTCGATCTGCTGCTCACGCTGAATATCATGGCTGCGGTTCTGGTGCTGCTTACCGCGATCCAGGTGCTGCGTCCGGTGCAGTTCTCGGTCTTCCCCAGCTTGATTCTTCTGCTGACGCTCATGCGCCTGTCACTCGATCTCGCCAGCACGCGACGCATTCTGCTGCATGGCAATGAAGGTTCAGCGGCGGCCGGCAAAGTGATCGAAGCATTCGGACAGTTTGTCGTGGGCGGCAATTACGTTGTCGGCTTCGTTATCTTCATGGCGCTGATTGCGATTCAATATCTGGTCGTCAGCCACGGCGCCGTACGCACGGCCGAAGTCACCGCTCGCTTCACGCTGGATGCAATGCCCGGAAAGCAGATGGCGATCGACTCAGACCTCAATACCGGTTTGATCACTGCGGACCAGGCCCGGCAGCGGCGCGAAGCTGTAGCGCGCGAAGCCGAGTTCTGCGGCGCCATGGACGGCGCAGCGCGATTCAGCCAGCGCGACTCGATTGCGACGATCCTGATTACAGCCATCAATATCATTGCGGGCTTTTTTATCGGCGTCTTCCAGCAGGGTATTCCCTTCGAGGAAGCGCTGAAGACCTACACGATTCTCACGGTCGGCGATGGTCTGGTTGCCATTATTCCCTCGCTGCTGGTTTCAGTGGCCGGTGGCATTGTGGTTACGCGCGCAGCTTCTGATCATTCACTCGGCGCAGATATCGGCCGGCAGGTCTTCAAAACCGCCCGCCCGTTGTGGATTGCCGGCGGCGTCTTGCTCGCGTTAGCCGTGATTCCCGCAATGCCCAAGGTTCCGTTCATCACCCTTGGCGGCATGACGATGTTTGCCGCCTGGAAGATGAAGCCGAGCGCGGCGGCAGAAGCCGCAGCAAAAGCCAAGCCCGCCGCAGAAAAGGTCGCTGCCGGAGCGCCGGTTGTCGATCCGATGGATGCCGTTCTGAAGCTCGACGAGTTGATGCTAGAGGTCGGCGTCGGCCTCGTGCCTCTTGTCGATGCCAAGCAAGGAGGCCAGCTGCTCGCTCGCGTTAAATCGCTGCGCAAAAATCTCGCACAGCAACTCGGCTTCCTGATTCCTTCGATCCACATCACAGATAATCTCTCGCTCAAAGAAAGAGAGTATGTGGTCTATTTGCGTGGCGTAGAGATTGCACGTTGGGAGATGCGGCGTGACCGGCTTCTTGCGGTGAACTCGAATCCCAAGCCGGGCGATCTGCAGGGCCAGGAGACGCTGGAGCCCGCATTCAACTCACCCGCGAAGTGGATCACCCCAGATCTCCAGGCACAGGCCATCGCCGCAGGATATGCCGTCGTGGATCACACTTCTGCCTTGGCCGCGCATCTTTCTGAGCTGATCAAGCAGAACGCACACGATCTGCTCACCCGGCAGGAGACCAAGCGTCTCGTGGATCGCCTTGCCGACTCGCATCCGAAGCTGGTGGAAGAGCTGACACCGAAGTTGATGAGCCTCGGTGAAGTGCAGAAGGTGCTGCAGCAGCTGTTGCGCGAACAAGTCTCGATCCGCGACATCGGCACGATTCTCGAAACGCTGGTGGAAACGGCGACAGTCAACAAGAATCCGGTTGTGCTGGTTGAGGCCGCACGGCACGCGCTAGGCCGTGCGTTGATCCGGCCGCTCCTCGATGAGGGAGGCCGCCTGAAGGTGGTCACGCTCGACAGTTCATTAGAAGAAGAGTGCGCACGCACGTCAAATCAGGCTCCGCAACTCGGCGCAGGCGGAACGATGCAGCTTTCTATTGCGCGCCGCGTGCTGGAAGGTTTGCGCGCGATGCTCGGCGACCAGGTTACGATGGCGCCGCCCGTGCTGCTGTGCTCCTCTCCGGGACGATTTTATCTACGGCGTTATTTGGAGCCGTTTATTCCCCGCGTTGTGGTGATCTCGCCGTCTGAGATTCCTCCCATGACGCCAGTGATGTCCTTAGGATCTGTGCGATGAAAACAAGACTTTTTACCCTTGCCGTTCAAGAGGTGGAGCAATGACAGCTGCGGAACTGGCCTACACGAAGAGCGCCACTCACGACGTGAGCGGAGACGAACTCGTGCTGCAGGAACTGTCGCAGGTCTATTACATCGCGGCTCGCATCCGCGACCGTCTGCCTCAGCACGTGGATCTCGAAGACCTGGTCAGCGCAGGCGTGGTCGGGCTGATCGAAGCCAGCCGCAGCTTCGACAGCACGAAAGAAGCACAGTTCAAGACCTTCGCTAAATTTCGGATTCGCGGCGCCATTCTCGACAGCCTTCGCGAGATCGACTGGGGATCGAGGCTGATGCGCAGAAGAGGGCGCGAGATTGCGGAAGCGACAGCCAAGCTTGAGGCGCGGCTCGGCAGGCAGCCAGTAGAGGCCGAAATCGCAGCGGAGATGCATGTGGATGTGGACTATCTCCGCAAGATCGTCGCTCAATTGGACACATTGCACATCACAGGCCAGCGCGTGGTTGCAACAGAAGGCGATTCGGACATGATCGACGTGATCGAATCAGCGCCTGATTTGGATAGCGCCAATCCTTTCGATCTCTGCCTGACGGGAGAGATGAAAACCCACTTAGCCGAAGCGATTGGCAAACTCACCGAGAGAGAACAGCTCATCCTCTCGCTCTACTACCGCGAAGAGCTCACGATGAAGGAAATCGCCAAGGTTGTTGGAGTGGCTCTCTCGCGGGTCTCGCAGATTCGCGAGGCCGCGGTGATCAAGCTCCGCAAACATCTGGCTCATGTTGAGGAACGGCCCGCAGATAAACAAGCCAAGGAAGCTACGCATCGCGCTGAAGCGCAGACAGGAAAAATCAATGCCCGCTAAACCACGACAGAAGCCACGAGACGCATCCGGCGCGCAGCGCGTCGTGACCCGCTGCAACTTCCGCTCTGCCGGCCGCATTTCCAATGAGAATGCGCGCGCGCTGACGTCCATTCATGAGACCTTCGCTAATCATCTGGCCAATGCTCTGGATGCTTATCTGGGCACTGGCCTTGAACTGAAGGTTGGATCGCTCGATCAACTTCCGATCAAGGAACATATCGCGGGTATTCCGCCGCTTACCTACATTGTGCCTTTCACAGGCAGCGCAATTCCCGGCACGATGATTGTGGAGTTTGATAACAATCTTGTCTTCCCAATCATTGACCTGCTGCTGGGTGGTACGGGTACTTCCGGAGATGGATCGAGAGAGCTCTCCGAGATTGAAGAAGAGATCATGCACGATGTGATCCTGCTCATCGTGCGGCACGCTGAAAACGCATGGCGCATGCCGAGTATGTCACTCACTGCCAGCAAGCGCGTGAAGGCTTCCCTGTTGCATCAATACTGCCCGCCAAACGAGAAATTGACGTGCGTTCGGTTTGACCTTGACATCTCGGGAAGTGCGGGCTGGTTCCAGCTGGTCTTCCCGACGGCGTTCCTCAATCTTCTTATTCAGCAGGGCAAACAGGATCAGCCGCAGCGGGCGCGCAGCGTGCGGTATTTTCCGCGCCCGTCGATCCGCGAACGCATTCTTGATTGCGATGTCGAGGTTTCCGCAGAAGTTCAGAGCATCCGGGTGGCGGTACGCGACTTGCTCGCTCTTCAGCCCGGAACCGTGCTGAAACTGCGTGCGCCGGTGCGCACGCCTGGACTGCTGACCGCCGGTGGACAGGGAATTTTTGAAGCAACGCCGGTGCGGACCGGATCACAGAAGGCGGCGCAACTGGGCCGACGCATCTCTTCAACGAATTGGGAAAGGATATAGCAGCCATGGACACGCAGAACAACAAAATCGCAGCGCAAGCATTCGCCGCAGCCTTTGCGAGCGCACTCTCCGAAGCGCTGGAACAGACCGTTGGCACTCCGTGGCCGCTTGAGATGATGGATGGCCACAAGCCGCCTGCTACGAAGAGCCAACCCGCACAGTTCCGGCTGAAGGTGGACGGCGGATTGCGCGGTGAGTGCTTCGTGGAGTTCTACGAGCCCCAGATCTCTGAGCTGCTGACGAAACTCGGCGGTGCGGAGGCTGAACCCGCTGCCGGCGATGAGGCGAAGTCGCTGACGCCCGTGATCTCTACTGCGAGTGCGAGCCTGAAGACGACGCTGGCCACCCGCTACGGCGATCTCTCGTTCGCAGTCGATGCAGTCTCCGGCCTGGCCTTTGGCGGAATGTTTGTGGTTCCGCTGGCGGCGCCGGCAGATCGCTCGGGAGCGGCCGTGCTGCTTTATTTCGATGGCCAACTGATGGATGCGCTCTCTTCTGCGGCGGGCAGCGAAAACGGTGAGGATGCTGAAGGACGGCTCTTCCATCCCTCCAATCTCAAGCTGGTGATGGACGTCGAGCTGAATGTTTGTCTTCGTTTCGGACAACGCCAACTGCCGCTGCGCGAAGTACTCGAATTGAAGAGCGGCTCCGTCATCGAACTCGATCGCATGGTCGATGAGCCGGTTGAGCTGCTGCTGGATGGCAAACTGGTGGCGCGTGGCGAGGCCGTGATTGTCGACGGCAACTATGGACTGCGGGTGACTGAGATTCCGCAGGCGATTGAAACGCACTTTCTCCGCTAATCGTTTCTGCCGAGGAGTTGAGTCGAATGAAGCTCTCGTTGAAGTCCCTCTTGCCCAGCCGCGATCTTGGATGGAATCGTGTGCGCGCCGTGTGTGCGCTGAGCTCCTGCCACAACAAGCTGCTGATGAAGTATGTGCCGGGCAGCCGCATCGGCATCTTCGTCGGCGCTGCGTGGTATTGCTCGGCCGACTGCTTTGCGATGGCATCGCGCACAACTTTGGCGTCGCTTTCGAGCGAGACGCTTGTAGAGATGCCGCGTAACCCGCGGCTCACGCTTGGCCTGGCTTTGCTGGCTAAGGGCTATCTCGATGAGGAGCAGCTTCGATTCGCCACGGCGCGCAGCCAGCGCGAAGGGCAAGATCTGGAGACCACGCTCATCGAATGCGGACTGGTAACCGATAAGCAGGTGGCCGCGGGCCGCGCTGCGCAATGGGGTTATCCCGTACTTGGACAGGATGCAGCCGGCCAGCATGTGGAGGTCGATCTGCCGCTGACGCTGCTCCGCGCATTCTCAGCCGCTCCGCTGCACTATTCGCCGAAGGCAAGAAGGCTCGTTTTGGGCTTCGTGTATCGGGTTGAGCATAGTCTTCTGCAAGCGATTGAACAGATGACCGGGCTCAGGGCCGAACCTTGCTTCATCACGCCGGCAGAGTTCAACGAGCAGATGGAGCGTGTGCAAGCTGTCTCGGGTTATGAAGAGGCGGCCGTGGAGATGCCCGGTCCTGCGGCACAGATGGCCAGGACTCTCGGCGGCTTCGCGGTCGAGGTTGCGGCGCGGGAGGCAAGCTTCTCGAAGTGCGGTACCTGGGTTTGGGCCCGCATCACCGGCAAACGAGGCACGGTGGATGTGATTTTCGCCACAAAAACCACCCCGACGGCGGCCAGGACCAAGGTTTCCACAGCATTTGCGGAATTTGCGGAGAGCCTGGGCTAGAACATTGCGTCACATCTGCCGATAGAGCGGCAAGGTGACGGCCCAGTGTTGAAAACAAGCGTACTCGAGTTCCCCGCCGGCAATGTACTGAACGAGTATCCACCCTTTCTATCTGAAGCGGCGGACGAGCTTCCCGATGTTCCGGCCCTGCCCGAGACATTGCTGACCATGGAGTTTCAGCTTCATGAGAGTTCAGTTGATCTTCGTAAATTCAGTGACGCTGTTCTTGGCGATCTGGGCGCAACCATCCAGATTCTGCGCCTCGCTGGGCGGGAATATGAGTTCGCCGAAGATTGCCCGACACGGATCGAAGATTGCATCTCCGACCTTGGCCTGACCGCATGTTTCAACGCCGTGTCCCGAGGAACGCTCTCCAGAAGCAGCCAGCAACGGGCGAACTTTGAGATCTGGACCCATTCCCGCGAGATCGCGCAGCATTTCCGGGCCCTCGCCGAAGAGGCTCCCGGAGCCGTCAGCCCCGATCAGGCATATGTCGCTGGCCTGCTGCATGCAATCGGAGCCCTGCCGGAGGTTTTGGGATGGCACTGGAGCGAAACACCCAGCAACCGCGCGCTCTCTGCACTCAAGTTGGCCGAGCGCTGGCGCTTGCCCCGCTACGTGAAGGATTTCTTCTGCGAAACGGTTATGCCGGGCTATAACACGCATTGGTCAGAGCTGCTGGCTACTGCGCATCATCTTGCCCGGACCAACTGGGCGCGCTGCCCGCTCAAAGACGTTCAGGCTCGTTCTTTCGCGTAATCTGCAGCAAATTCGGCCCGCAGATTGCGTTCGTATGAGGATGAAATTCAACCGTTTGGCTCTCTAATCTTTCGATGAGCCTGGTTCTCATCATTCCCTCATAGAACACCGCCTTCGACGGCTATTTCGGCGTTCTTTCCGGCAAACTTTGCCCACAAAGATGGCACGCGCCGTGCATACCCATAGGCGAAGAGGCCGCATGGACAGTGGGTACTATTCCGCGTGCACCGCTCTTGTGTCTCGCACACAAGAGCTGGATACAATTGCCAACAACCTGGCCAACGCCAGCACCGCGGGCTATCGCGCGCAGAAAAACGTCTTTAGCTCCGTTCTCGCCGATGCGGGCAACGCCACAGCATCGCCCTTAAATGCGGCCATTAACAACTATGGAATTCTGAGCGGCACCACCCTCGACCTCAGCCAGGGTGCGCTTCAGAAAACGGGCAATGACCTGGACATGGCCATTCAAGGCCCCGGATATTTCGTCGTCCAAACGGCGAACGGGCCGGTGTACACGCGGAATGGCAGCTTCCAGGTCTCTGCCCGGGGACAGTTAGTCACGTCTGCTGGTGACGCGGTGATGGGCGACAAGGGCGTCATTAATATGCTGCCCGGCCCCGTCTCCATTAGTGCAGATGGAACGATCTCGTCGAACGGCGCAGTCGCGGGCAAGCTTCGCATCGTGGAGTTTCCGCCCAACACAAATCTGACCAGTGCCGGCGGTACCTACTATGCAGCGCCAGCAAAAACGGCGCAACCGGCTACGAACTCCGATGTGCGTCAAGGCATGCTGGAGAGCTCAAACGTCAATCCGATTACCGGCATGGTCGAACTGGTCACGGCGCAGCGTTCCGCCGAAATGATGCAACGCGCACTTTCTATATTCAATTCAGAGATCGATAAAACAGCAACGCAGGATCTGCCGAAGGTCGGCTAAAGGAGATTACGGATGTTTCACGCGCTTTACACCGCAGCCAGCGGCATGACAGCACAACAGCTCAATCTCGATAACATCGCGAACAACCTCGCGAACTCGAGCACCTCTGGATTTCAATCGCGCCGCGTGCAGTTCTCCGATCTTCTTTATCAGAGCGATACCATGCCAGGCGCCGCAGCTACGCAACAGACCACGGTAGCTTCCGGCCTGCAAATCGGCCTCGGCACACGTCCGGGCAATACGGAGATCGTGCAGACACAGGGCGACCTGACCAACACCGGCAATCCTCTCGACATGGCCATTGAAGGCAGCGGCTTTTTCCAGGTTCTGCTACCGAACGGGCAGACGGGATATACGCGCTCTGGATCGTTCCAGCCGGACGCGCAGGGAAATCTGGTTACGGCGAATGGCGACGCACTGCAGCCGCCTATCAATATTCCTGCGTCGGCCACCAACATCACGATTGGCAGTGACGGCACAGTCAGCGTCACGCTGCCAGGACAGAGCCAGGTACAGCAGGTGGGCGTGATTCAGCTCGCGATGTTCTCGAATCCCGGCGGCCTGAACAGCGTGGGCAACAATATCTATCTCGCCACCACCGCATCTGGAAATCCGACTATCGGCGCACCCGGTGGCTCCGACGGTTTGGGCACCATTCAGCAGGGCATGCTCGAACAATCGAACGTAAACGTAGTGGATGAGTTCGTGAACATGATCCTTGCGCAGCGCTCGTATGAATCAAATTCGCGCGTCATCAAGGCCGCGGACGAAATGCTTCAGCAGTTGAACCAGTTGGCTCAGTAGGATTTTCGCAATGATGCATCGCAGGTCGATCTTCGTTCTGGTTCTCTGTGCCGCGACGGCTCTGCCGGCGCTGGCCGGTACGGCGCGTTATGCAATTACGGCCGAGCAGGTAGCCGCGGCCGTGGCCGACCGCGGCATGCAGCTCTCGCCGGACCAGGTCACGTTTTTTACCAGCGTTGTCTCAAGCGCCTCTGCTCCCGAGCTCAAGGTAAAGTCCATTGATCGCATGGGAGCGCAACGGGCAGTCGCCCGCATCGAGTGCGCAGACTCACAGCAGTGCCTCCCCTTTGTAGTAGCGCTCAATCTGAACCAGGCCCAACAGGCGGAACTGGCCGCGTCTTCCGCGCAGCAGACCCCACGCAGCATCGCACAGGCTAAGCCCTCCCCCATTCTTTTACATGCCGGTGCGCCTGCAGTTCTGCAGTTGGATGGAATGCACGTTCATGTTCGGCTTACAGTCATCTGCCTTGAAAACGGAACACTCGGCCAGATGATCCGTGCAACCGACCACGACCGCAAACAGATCTACCTGGCAAAAGTTACCGAAAGTGGAGTTCTGGAGGGGCGGCTGTGATGTCGATTCGTGTCAGACGCGTTGCGTCTTTACTCCTCTGCGCAGCGGTTCTCTTTTGCCTTGCGGAAGTCGCAGATGCGAAGGCGACTAAGAAAGACACGCCCGCGCAAATGCGCTCTGACTACCTGTCCCGGGTGCAGGAGCAGGACCTGCCCTCGACGCCTCGCACTTTGGGCAGCCTCTGGACGCCAGGCGCAGAGCTGAGTGACTTCTCTACCGATTACAAGGCGAGGAAGATCAACGACACGCTGGTGATTCTGGCTTCTGTGAAAACCACGGCGGCACAGAGCGGCGACGTGAATAGCTCACGCGCCTTTCAAACCACTTCCGGCGTCACGGGACTCGCCGGAAAGATCAATACCGGCGGCGTGAACACGCTCTTTGATGCGAACTCCGCAACTTCGCTCAAAGGCTCGGGAGCTACCGATTCGAGCACTACATTTCAGACGAGCTTAACGGCACAAGTAATCGCTGTGCTGCCGAGCGGCAATCTGGTTGTTGAGGCGCAGCGAAAAATTTTTATGAACAATCAGCATGAGGACATCACGATTCGTGGCGTCGTTCGCCCTAACGACATTGGACCGAACAACACCGTGACCTCGGCTGCTCTGGGCAATCTGGAGATTGAGATGAAGGGCAAAGGAATCATCTCTGACAGTACGCGCCCCATGAACCCACTTACAAAAGCGATCCTCTGGCTGGTTGGATTCTAAATTCGATGAAACGTATATTTTCCAATTTGGGACTTTGGTTGCGGTCGATCGCATGGGCCCTGACGTTGAGCGGCATCGCTACTTTGCTGGTGCCGGTCGCTCTCGCTGATAATCCAAATCGCCACGTGCTGGTGAGAGACATCACCAGCGTGCAGGGCGTAAGAGACAACATGCTGGTGGGCTATGGCCTGGTGGTCGGCCTGAATCGCACCGGCGACAGCCAGCAGACCTACTTCACAGTCCAAACCCTCGCCAATGCCATGCAGCGGATGGGCGTACTGATCTCACCGGGCGTGGTTCAGGTCAAGAACGTGGCTGCGGTCTTTATCACGGCGTCTCTGCCGCCGTTTGCACGGCCCGGCGAAAAGCTGGATGTTACAGTGTCCTCCGCCGGCGATGCGAAGAGTCTTGAGGGCGGCATCCTGCTGATGAGCGCACTGCACGGACCAGACGGTCAGGTTTACGCCGAGGCGCAAGGGCCTCTGGTGGTCGGCGGTTATTCGGCTGGTACCGGATCGAACAGCAAACAGCTCAATTCCCCGACCGTCGGCGTAGTTTCGAATGGCGCGATCGTGGAACGCGACACGGCCGTTGATCTGCACGACTTCAAAACTGTCTCGCTTTTGCTACGCAATCCGGACTTCACCACGGCGCGGCAGATTGCGGACGCCATCAATCAGGACTTCCACAAACCGGTGGCTTCCGCCCTGGATAGCACGCGCGTCGATGTGTCGGTACCGGACGCGGCGGAGGCTTCCGTGCCGGTCCTGATCTCACGCGTTCAGAATCTCGCTCTCAACGTGCACACCCCAGCCCGGATCGTGATCAACGAGCGCACCGGCACGATTGTGCTGGGTGGCGATGTCAAGCTCACGCCGGTCTCGGTGATTCACGGCAATCTCTCCATCCAGGTGGTCACATCCTATGCCGTGGCCCCCCTCCCGGTGACTGCAGAAGTTCCACTGGGCGGCGGGCGCGGTCCGCGGCGTGACAATTCTCCGGGAGCTGCCGGACCCGGCGGACCAGACGCCGACCCGCAAAATCAGAATCGCGGAGCTGGTGGAGGCGGCGGCTTCCTCGCAGGACAGGCGGCGGCTCTGGTTCCCGAGACCACCGTGACTGCGAATGACAGCCCAGCCCAGACGATGCGACTCGATGAGGGTGCAAACGTGGAAGAGCTGGTGAACGGGCTGCATGCGATCGGCACTACGGCCCGCGACGTGGTCGCCATCCTTCAGGCCATCAAGGCCGAAGGCGGCCTGCAGGCCGATCTGGAGGTGCAGTAATGGGGACCAGCATGATCGGACCGGGCATGCTCAATGCGCAGGTTGGAGTCCAGCAGGCGCGGGAGAGCCAGATGTTGCAGCAGGCGACCTCCGCCAAGGCGGCGAATGACTCGACGAAGATCGATAAGAGCGCCAAGCAGTTTGAGGCTATGCTGCTCTCGACCTGGCTCCAGCAGGCGGAGCAGTCTTTTGCGACCGTTCCCGGCGCAGAAGACGACGAGGATGCGGCCGGACGGGACCAGATGATGAGCATGGGCGTGCAATCGCTGGGAGAGTCCCTGGCGGACTCGGGTGGCATAGGAATTGCTAGAATGATTGCCAAAGCCCTGCATAGAGCGGCCGATAAGGCGGAAAATGCCTCCCAGGAGGGGGCTAATCCCGTCTCTGCGGGCCAAATTTCGGCTGGAAATCTGAGTTTTCCATTAAACTCCGCTCCGGAAAGTGCCGATAGGAACGCAGGTTTAGAGAAGGGATCCCAATGAGAATCGATCTATACAACTCGATGGCCAGCGAGCTTGCGAATGAGCAGAACTCGAAGCAGGTTCAGTCGCACGCGGTCTCGACGTCCGATACCGGCGATGCCGGAGACCGGACCACGCTTTCGTCGGGTTCCGGGCCGGTGAACGCGCTGGTGAGCCAGGCAATGAGCTCGCCTGAGATCCGGCAGGACAAGGTTCAGCATCTGCAGCAGGCCATCAGCAGCGGCAAGTATCAGCTTGAGCCGGACAAGATTGCCGGCGCCATGATTGACGAGCACGCCTGATAGAAGTACCCGGCCTTAATAGGAATTGGCTACGAATGATTGCGGTTTCGGTAAGAACGCGAACTGTCCAGGCTGGAGAACATCTCCAGCTTCTGCGTTCTCTCGGCCGCGAATTGGAACGTGCGATGCAGGCGATCGCGCAGAATGACATCGACGCACTCGAGCAGAGCGTCGCGAATCAGCAGGAGATGAGCTCGCAGCTCAATCACCTGGCCGATGATTTAAGTTCTCCGGCCGAGACGCCTCTTACCTTCTCTTCCGATTCAATCGACCATTCAATTGATCACGACTTGATGCACGAGATCCGCTCCGCTGCCGGCGAATTGCAGCAGCTGAATCTTCGCTATTCGATCTTACTCAAGCATTCCAGCCGCTCAGTGGCGCTGATGGCTTCTCTCTTCAGCTCCTTCCGCGGGGAATTTCAGGAGGCTTCTGGCGCCAGGTTGAAACAACAGACCTGGTCTTGCCAGATGTAATCGCCATGGGAGGCTTGAACACAGCTCTCTATATGGGCGTACAGGCGCTGAACGCGACCCAGGCTGCGCTCGATGCGACAAGCAACAATATCGCCAACTCCAACACGCCGGGATACACCCGCGAGGTGGCGCAGTTCAGCGAGAATGCCGAGAACTTTAGCGGCGGCACTGTGAGCGGCGGCGGAGTCACGCTCAATGGGATTCAGAGCGTCCGCGACGAACTGCTGAACCTGCAGATTCAACAGCAGACGTCGCAACAAAGCAGCGCGGATACCGTCTCGTCGAGCCTGCAATCGGTGCAAACGCTGTTCTCAAGCACCGGCGCGGATATCGCGAGCACTCTGAGCGCCTTCTCAAGCAGCCTGGTGCAGCTCTCTGCGAGCCCCACCAGCACAGCCTCGCAACAAAGCGTCCTGACCGCCGGCCAGAATCTGGCGCAGTCGTTTCACACCACGGCCGACGGGCTCACCAGCGCGCAATCGGCCGCCGACCAGCAGGTAACGCAAACGGTTGCGCAGATTAACACGCTCACCCAGCAGATCGCGCAGCTCAATTCCCAGCTTTCATCCTCCGTGACGTCGCAGCAGAATGGCGGCAGCATTCAGGATCAGCGCGACGAGCTCGTGCAACAGCTCTCGAAGCTCACTGGCGTCTCCGTCACGCAAGGCAGCGACGGCCAGGTGATTACCACCGCGAATGGCACTCCTCTCGTGATGGGTGGAAAGAGCTTCAGCCTTCAGACCACGACTGGAACGGACGGGTTTCAACATGTGCTGGACTCGAACGGAAAAGACATTACGACTGCGATTCAAGGCGGCCAACTAGGCGGCGCGATCCAGGTTCGCGATCAGGTCATTCCCGGTCTTTTAAATTCACTGAATACGCTCGCGACGCAGTTTGCTGCGGCCTTTAATACCGCGCAGACGCAAGGCTTCGACGCGAGTGGCAACGCGGGCCAGGCCTTTTTCAGCTTACCTGCAAGTCCGGGCGGAGCAGCCGCCGGCATCTCCGTGGCGCTGACCAGCGGCTCGCAAGTTGCGATCAGCTCAGACGGTTCGCCGGGCAGCAATGGCAACGTGTCCAAACTCTCGGCCGCACTGACCAGCACACTGCCGTCAGGACAGACGCCGGCCAACGCCTATTCATCCCTGGTCTACAAGGTCGGCAGCGACATCTCCAATGCCAATGCGCAGTCGTCTGCACTGGGGCAAAGCATCTTGCAGCTTACCAACCAGCAGAGCTCGGTCTCAGGCGTCAGCATCGACGAGGAGAGCACAAATCTCATTCGCTATCAGACAGCTTATGAGGCTGCGGCTCGTATTGTAAGCACCATCCAGGCTCTAAGCGAAGTGACCATCAATATGGTCGCTCCATAGGATTCGTCAGTTATGCGTGTCAATCCCAACATGGTTCCGAATATTCTGGCTGATCTGCAGCAGAGCCAGTCTACGCTTAACACCGCACTGCAAGAGGTTTCATCCGGCAAAAGAGTGACTCTGCCTTCCGACGATCCAAATGCGTCGGCACAGATGGTGCAGAACAGCATTGATACCGCGAATGTGGATCAGTACACGCAGAACATCACAAGCGTGTTGACCAATGTGCAGGCGGCAAGCTCGACCTTGAGCTCCGTCGTGACTTCACTCACGCAGGCCGTCTCGCTGGGAACTGAGGGAGCGAACGGCACGAACTCGTCGGCCAATCTCGCAACCTTGGCGCAGCAGGTGCAGAACATCCTTACAAGCGTTGTCGCAGCCGCGAACACGTCAGTCCAGGGGATCTATCTTTTTGGTGGCACAACCTCGACGCCTCCCTATACTGCAGATCCATCCTCTCCTACCGGGTACACCTACAACGGCAACAGCGATGTGAACTCGGTAGCGGTTGGCGACAATCTGAGTATCCAGGTGAACCTGCCCGGCAACCAGATCTTCTCGAATCCGAGTAACAATGTTCTGGGCGCTCTCAGTTCGCTGGTCACGGCATTGCAGAGCGGGAATAGCTCACAGATCTCCACGGCGACCACCGCCGTGAGCTCGGCCATCAACAACATCAGCCAGCAGCAGGGCTTTTACAGCGGCGCACAAAGCCGCTTGAACGCGCAGGAGACGGTCCTTCAGCAGGACACGGTCACGCTGAGCTCGCAGCAGACGAACCTGATTGGTGTAGACCTGTCCAAGGCCGCAACCGAACTGAGCCAGGCCGAGACCGCCAACAGCGCAGCCCTGGCCGCTGCAGCGAAGGTGCTTCCCAATACGCTTCTCAACTATCTCCCCACGCCTTAGCAGGGTTTGCGATCTTTTCGCAGAACGCGGATGCGGTTTCCCCGCCAGACAGCGGGGGAACCGCTTTCTTTTTCTCAAAATTGAGCGCAAAAAAAATGGGCGCGGTTTCCGCGCCCACAAAGTTTACCCTGCTCGTTGCTGTCTTATGCTGACCAGCTCAACTGCATCTCGTCCATTTGCGTCGCCGGCATGCCGGGATAAGCCGACGTCTGGATCGGTTTGAGAATCTCTGGGCCACCGGACTCGCAGCGGAATTCCAGCGCCTGCCACTGTTCGCGAATCTTCAACACAAAGTTCATCTGCTGCTCGAGAAGCTCTGCTGAGCGCTTCGCCTGCGCCTCGATTACTTTGCACCGCAGTGATGCATAGATTGAGGCGAGTTGCTGCGCCAGTTCACCACCATCCCCCTGGGAAAGAGCATCTTCGAGATAGCCAATCACCATCAATGCGTGGTTCACTTCACGGCAGCGTTTTTCGATGGCGTTTTCGCGCTCGGCCTGGGCTGCGCGGCGCAGGCTGCCAGCCAGCGTGTCGTACAAGCCAATCAGTAAGCCAAGGCCGCTTGCTCCTGTAGACGCAGCTGTCTTTCGGTAAGTGAGTTCTATGGGACTCATTTTCTTCTCCGGGGATATTTAGTTCGAGGAATTGAAGCCCAATTCCTGATTGATCTGCTTCATCTGCGTCGGCAGTTGCTGCAGCAGGATTTCCGCCTGGCTGTATTGGCTCTGCAACTGCTTCTGCAGCGGAGTAATCACGTTCTGCTGGAAGTTGGTGATATCGGTCTGCAACTGCGATTCCTGCGAACTGATGCTCTGCAGATCGATCGTAAAGGCTCCATCCGACGGGCTGATGAAGTTGGTGAGCTGTTGATCCAGGGTATTGGCAAAGCCGTTCAAAGCCGAGCCCTGAAAGAAAGTTTGCACATCGCTGAAGTTGTTGCTGAGCGCGTTGTTGAGTGTCGCACTGTTCACAGAAAGCGTGCCATTTGAGTTGACCGTGATGCCCAGCGAGGAGAGATTCGAGACCGAAGTGGTTCCCGAAGAAGGCTTGTTCACATAACTCATCACGCCTTCCAGGTCGCTCTGCAGATTGCGCAGATTGGGGTCGGTTGCCAGCACTCCCTCGCTCGATCCGGTGACGGCAAACTGCGCGTTAATAGCCTGTATGACAGTGTTGTAGTCGGACACGAACTGATTCACGGCAGCCGCTGCCTGAGCTGTGTCAGGGCCCACTCCGAGGCTTACATACAATCCGGGGTCAGCGCTCAGAAGGTTGAGCGTCAGGCCTGGAATAATGCCCGTTACCGTGTTCGATGCGCTTGAGACCGCGATTCCATCTATGGTGATCGACGCGTTGATGCCTGTAACCGCCTGTGTGAAGCCAAAGCCGGTCGAACCTGAGGGACTGATCGTGAAATTCGCTGCGCTTCCTGAGGTGTTTGCCACGATTGCCAGTCGGGAACCGCTGGCGTCCGTAATGACGCTCGCCGTCAATCCGAGCTTGTCACTGTTGATCTGACTCGCTACATCCGACAGAGTCTGAGTGCCGTCTGTCGTAATCGTCGTGGGCGACCCACCGGCAGTGGTGATGGTGAAGCTGCCGGCAGGCAGGGTTGTCGATCCGCTGGCAAAGGTACCCGAGGTCCAGGAGGCCGTGGTGGCCAGGTTGCTGACCTGGACAACATGATTGCCCGTGGTGGTTCCCGACGCGGCCGACGCGCTTACGATGCTCGAATTCGAAGAGGTCACCGTTCTAGCCGAGAGTGGGCCGGTCACGCTATTCAGCGACTGCATGTCATTGTCTAGGCTGGTAACGTTGGTCTGAAGCTGGTTCAGGGCCGACGCCTGGCTTTGAAGGGTCGAGAGTTGCGACTCCCACGTCTGCTCGGGAGCGGAGGCCGCAGAAACAGCGGCATTGACCGCAGAGTTCACATCAATACCGGGAGAGGAGGCTCCGAGCGCCGCTTGCAGAATCTCGGTGAGGTTGATCGTCGAAGAGGAATTGCTCGACCCTAACAGAGCATTAAGCGCGGAAATTGAACTCATTGGCCTTTTCCTTTCACCCGGAGATTGCACACTGTTGGAGCCGGGGGAACTGAACTCTCGTGGCAAGATGATATCGGCATATCCAGTTCTCAATTTCAGTCTGAAAAAACAGAAAAACGGCGGCGCTTTGTAGGGCGCCGCCGCTTCAAAGAGGAACTCTAACTTAAGTTATTGCAACAGCTTGAGCACGTTCTGCTGAGCTGCGTTGGACTGCGACAGAGCCGCCATACCGGTCTGCTCCAGCACGTTGAACTGGGTCATGTTGGCAACGGTCTTGCCGATGTCGGCGTTCTGCACGTTGTTCTGCGCGGCCGTCAGGTTCGAGACCTCGGTGTTCATGATGTTTGAGGTGGCCGTAAGCTGGTTCACCGAAGCACCGATGGAGCCACGGGTTGCTGCGATGGAGTTGATCGCGGCCGTGATGTCCGTCAGCGCCGTCGCGGCAGCACTGGTGGAGGTCAAAGAATCAGAGTTCAGGGACAGCGTGGTAGACGACAGGGCGCCCGTTGAGGTGGAGATGGTCTTCGCACCGGCAGAGGTACCATCACTGGTGAAGGTGGTCTGCGCGGTCGCGCTGAACACTGCAACACCGTTGAAGTTTGTCGTGGAACCAATGTTGTTGATTTCCGACAGAATCGCCTGGAATTCCGTGTTGGCCGCGGTCGACTGAGCGGTCGTGAGGCCGCCGTTCGAGGCTTCCGTGGCAATCGTGACTGCCTGGTTCAGCAAGCTGGTGACCTGCGACAGAGCGCCGTCGGCGGTCTGCAGAAGACCCACGCCGTTGGAGGCGTTCTGGCTCGACTGGGTAAGAGCTGCGATGTTGGCGCTGAGGCCGTTTGCGATTGAAATACCGGCGGGATCTTCCGATCCGGAGTTGAGGCGCAGGCCCGTGGACAGCTCCGTCAAAGTGGACTGCAGGCTGGACTGAGTAGACGCCAAGTTATTTTCTGCCACGAGGGAAGTGACGTTGTTAAGTACGCTAATCATTTACATGCTCCTTATATCGATTTCCGCCTGCGCCGAACCGCTTCCGTCTGTAAGAGGTCCAGAATCGTTATCAGGAGCAGGTGGTTGTTACGGGCAATCTATCGGCTGCTTATTCCAGGTGTTCTAGTGCTATAGGCGAAAAAATTTATGCCGCCTTTAGGGGATGCCCCCCGAACATCGGGTCTCTCAAGCTATTGATTGCGAACCTGGATTGTCTCGAAGGCTGATAGGAACAATTCGACTCAGAAGCGTGCTTCCTCAAGACTGGCGTTCGTCTGCGAAAGACGGGCAAGAAGCTCGCACGAGGTTGTCAGGAGCAGGGGAAGAGCCTTGCGCACTGGTTCAGAAAGCGTCTCTCCGTGATCGAATGTTTCAGCCGCGACAGAGAGCGTGTACGCGTGCGGATACGTTCCATAGAGCTGCCGGCAGAGTGTCAAAAGCTGCTCGGGCGTCAGCTGGTGCGAAAATTGCGCTGCCTCCGTATTGGGGCACACGGCCGAACAGAGCATCTGTCCGGGATTGCCCTGACAGGCTGCATCGAGAAAGAGGAGATAGTCAGCCCGGCTTGCCGCCTCGGCTAACTCCGGAGTGAGCTGGTGAACACAGATCACCTCGGTCTCTAGTGGCGGCATCCCCAGTTGCAAGACCTCGGCTGCATGCCAGCCAATCGCGTCGTCGGAGCGCAGCGGATTGCCATAGCCGATGATCAGAGCATGAAACGCCATGAATGCTCCGAGCCTAAGGACGCTTCAGCTCGTCCAGAACAGCACCGTCCGGACTGAGAAGCTGGACCTGCAGCGCCATTTGCCCCAGAGCATGTGTCGAACAGCTCAGGCAGGGGTCGTACGCACGAATGACGGCTTCTACGCGGTTCAGCATGCCGTGATTGAGCCTTTCGCCCTCCACGTAGCGCTGCGCGACTTGAAGTACGCTGCGATTCATCGCCAGGTTGTTTTGCCCGGTCGCAATGATCAGATTGGCCCAGCGGATCAATCCCTGCTCATCGATTTTGTAGTGATGAAAGAGCGTGCCGCGAGGTGCTTCTGCCGCTGCTGCGCCTTCCAGCGCGTTGGGGCGCGCGATGGCACGCACGTGCTTGGAGAGAATTTCTGGATCGGAGAGAAGCTGTTCAATCCGTTCGACGCAGTAGAGAATTTCGATCAGCCGGGCCTGATGATAATAGAACGAGCTCAGCACCGCGTTCTTTTGGATCTGCCGGAACTCTGCCAATTCCTTATCAGCGAGCGGAGTGCCACAGTGGCTGCACACATTGAGCCTGGCGAGAGGCCCGACGCGATAGGCGCCGCCCGGCAGTCCTCGCGGTATATAGTAGGCCGACTTCAGATAGCTCCACGGCTCGACCTTTTCGCCGAGGTACTCGAAATAGCGGGTTGGATCGAGATCTTCGGCGACAGCTTCTCCCGACTCGTCGACGATCCGCAACGTGCCATCGTAGAACGTAAGGCCTCCGTCTTTTTTGACGAGACCCATAAAGAGAGAGGGGAAGTTGCCAAATGCCTGTATCTCATCGCTGAATCGCGCGGTTGTTTCCTTCAGCCACGCAAGACTGCGCGACGCGATGGCCATTGCCTCGGGAACCGTTGCAAGAATTGCATCGCGATCCTCTACGCTCAGAGGCTCGCTGACGCCGCCGGGTACTACCCAGGCCGGATGAATGCGCTTGCCTCCCAGGCGTTCGATGATCTGCTGGCCGAATTTCCGTAGTGCAATGCCGTCCCGAGCAAGTGTGGGATTTTTCTCGAGCACGCCGAACAAGTTGCTCTGAGCTGGATCGGCATCCATGCCCAGCAGCAGGTCCGGCGAAGAAAGATGAAACAGGCTGAGAGCATGGGATTGAACGACCTGCGCAATGCCAAAGATGCGCCGCAGCTTTTCTGCCGTAGGCGGAATCTTCACGGCTAACAGAGCATCGCAGGCCTTAGCCGACGCGATCAGATGGCTGACCGGACAGATACCGCAGATGCGAGCCATGAGCGAAGGCATCTCGGCAAACGGGCGGCCCTCGCAAAATTTTTCGAATCCGCGAAACTGCGTCACATGAAAGTGTGCATCTTCCACTCTTCCCTGCTCGTTCAAGTGCAGCGTGATCTTGGAGTGCCCTTCAATGCGTGTAACCGGATCAATGACGATGGTTCGACGTTCTCCCATAGCTCTTCAAGCTCCAAAGCGCGTCTTGCCGCTCAGTTCGGGTTGCCGGCCTTCAAGAATTTCGGTGAGCGCGTAGTAGATCGTATCCGCTGACGGCGGGCAGCCAGGGATGAAAATATCCACCGAAACCACGGTGTGAACCGGGCGCGCGTACGGCAGCAGACGCGGGATCACCTGGTCCGGAGTTCCCGGTGCGAGAGTTACGTTCTCGCGATAGGCCCGATCGTAGACAGCCTGCACAGGAAATGGATTGCGCATGCCGGGGACATTCGCCGTCACCGCGCAGTCTCCCAGCGAAACCAGCAGCTTGGTGCGGCCGCGAATTACCTGGATCTTGTGCAGGTCCTCTTCGCTGCTGACCGCCCCTTCCACCAGGGTCACATCCACATCGGGCGGAAACTCTTTCGTGTCGACAAGCGGGCTATAGACGAGGTCGACTCTGTCGGCGAGCTCAATCAGGCGTTCATCCATGTCAAGAAACGACATGTGGCAGCCCGAGCAGCCATCGAGCCAGACCGTTGCAAGCTTTTTCTTGCTCATTCGTGTTCCTCCCGCATCATCGTCAGATAAGGAAGGAATTGCCGCCGCTTCTGCATCTCCGCCACTGAACGTCCTTTCTCAAAAAGAGCTCCCGTGGGACAGACGTGGACGCACTTTCCGCAACTCGTACACGATTCAGAAGAGCCCCACGGCTGATTCAGATCAGTGACGACTCTGGCTTCAATTCCCCGGCCCATCACATCCCACGTATGCGCACCCTCGATCTCGTCGCAAACACGCACACATCGCGTGCAGAGGATGCACCGGTTGTGGTCGATTGTGAACCTTTCATGCGATGCATCAACTTCGAGCTGCGGATTGCGGTAGGGCAAACCGACATACGTTACGCCTTCTTCCTGCGCCAGTGTTTGCAGCTCACAATGGCCGTTGGCGACGCAGACCGAGCACACATGGTTGCGCTCAGCAAACAGCAGTTGCAGAATGGTGCGGCGATGCTTCTTGAGCCGCTCAGTTGAAGTGCTTACCTCCATGCCTTCTTCCACCATAGCGACACAGGCGGGCAATAGCTTGTTGACTCCCTTGACTTCAACAACGCACATTCTGCAGGCGCCCACATCGCTCAATCCATCGAGATGACAGAGGGTAGGAACGCGGATTCCATTCTCACGGGCCACTTCGAGGATGGTCTGGCTCGGATGAGCGCTGACGTCCTTGCCGTCGATGACGAGCGTTTTTACCTCTGCCGCTGCGCTCATGCCATCACCTCCAGTGGAGACGCATCGGTTTGTCTAGCTTGCATATTGCAGACACCGGCCGGGCAACGTTTGTGGACGATATGCTCCATGTATTCATCCTTGAAGTAGCGCAAAGTGCTCAGGATCGGATTAGGAGCGGTCTGGCCAAGGCCGCAAAGGCTGGTCTCCTTCACGGTGCCACACAGATCGATGAGCAAATCGAGATCGGCTATTGAGGCGGAGCCGCTGCAGATGCGCGTCAACAGCGTGTGCAGTTGAGCGGTGCCGGCGCGGCAGGGAATGCACTTGCCGCAGGATTCCGTCATGCAGAACTCGATAAAGAAACGAGCCACGTTGACCATGCAGGAGGTGTCGTCCATCACGATCATGCCACCCGAGCCCATCATCGAGCCGGCCTGAATGAGTGATTCATAACTGACTTCGATATCGAGCAGCTCCTTCGGAATACAGCCACCCGAGGGTCCACCGGTTTGCACAGCCTTGAAGGCATGCCCGCCCGGAACGCCGCCGCCGATGCCTTCAATGATCTGCCGCAGAGAGATGCCCATCGGCACTTCGACCAGGCCGGTGTTGGTGATCTTTCCGGTCAGCGCAAAGACCTTTGTCCCTTTGCTCTTCTCGGTTCCCAGCCTGGCGAACCACTTGCCCCCGTTGCGCAGAATTGGAGGAATATTTGCGAAGGTCTCTACATTATTGATAAGCGTCGGCTTGTTCCACAGGCCGCCCACCGCCGGATACGGGGGCCGCGGCCTGGGCGTGCCTCGCTTGCCTTCAATCGAGGCAATCAACGCAGTCTCCTCACCACAGACGAAAGCCCCCGCGCCCAACCGGATCTCCACATCGAAGCTGAACTGCGTATTGCAGATGTTCGCACCAAGCAGTCCGCGGCGGCGCGCCTCGCGCAAAGAAGCGGTCAGTCGGCTCACGGCCAGCGGATACTCCGCGCGCACGTAGACGTACCCTTTGCTTGCTCCAACCGCATAGGCGGCGATCGCCATACCTTCAAGGACCCGCTGGGGATCACTCTCCAACACACTGCGATCCATAAACGCGCCCGGATCTCCCTCGTCGCCGTTACAGATGACGTACTTTGCATCACCTGCAGCTTTGGCAACGGTGCTCCACTTCAGTCCCGTCGGATAGCCACCACCTCCGCGTCCGCGCAATCCGCTCTCTGTCACTTCGCGAATCACGTCACCAGGAGTCATCTCCGTGAGCGCCTTCACCAGTGCTTTGTAGCCATCGCGCGCAATGTAGTCGTCAATCTTCTCCGGATCGATGTGTCCCGAATTTTCAAGGACGACGTGCACCTGCTCTTCAAAATGCGCGCGCAGATTGCACTGGAGCTCGGCGACTGGCTCACTGCCGAGGCTGTTGACCACAGTCTCGGCATGTGCTGTGTTGACATGCTGATAGAGAGTCTTGTCGGGATCGATCAGCACCAGCGGACCGGCCGCGCAGAGTCCCATGCAGCCTGTCCGGCGCACGAGCACCTTCTTTCCTGAAGCGGCGACCGCCTTTGCTAACTCATCTTTCAGCCGGTCCGAGTGTTGGCTCAGGCAGCCGGTACCCATACAGACATTGATCTCGTGATCGAAGCGCGCATTGCCTTCGCGGAGATTTTCGGCAATCTGTTCAAGCTCCTCAAGATTCACTCGGCAGCCCACCTTTCCAGTTGCTCGATCATCTGTTCGCAGGTCATCTGGCCATTCAATTCGCCGTCGGCAAGCACTACGGGGGCGCGGCCGCAGGCGCCTACACAGCGGGCGGTCATCAAAGTGATGTTGCCGTCACTCGTCGTCCGACCCTGCGCGACGCCCAGGCGCTTCTCTGCTTCGGCAACCAGTTTGTCCGTGCCCTTGATATAGCAAGCCGTGCCCGTGCAGATAGTCATGGTGTGCCTGCCAGGCGGTGTGAGATTGAAGTAGTGGTAGAAAGTGGCCACGCCATAGGCCTGACTCAGCGGCACGCGTAACGAGCCAGCCACAAACCGGATGGCCGCATCATCCAGATATCCGAATGACGATTGCACCGTGTGCAGCGCTTCAATCAAAGCATGACGCGCGAACCCGTTCTTGCGCATCGTGCCAGTAACGATCTTCCACCGTTTGTCGGCGCTTGGAGGATCCGGCATCGAGCCATAAGTAGCCATGAAACCCTCTCTACGACTGATTGTTCCGAGCAGTCTCCAATGCGTGTAGCGCTTTGGCGCCATGCGACTCCACTCAACAATTGCGGAGACGTTTGCGCCCGTACACAATGCTGGAAAACTGCTGCTTTTGCGGTACGGTATAGGTTAGTACAATAACCTTGAACTAACCGTGACTGCAATCACTTTCATGTAAAAAGACTTGTGAGTTTTCCTGATTTGCGCGATTGCCCTGCTTTGAAAAGCATCTGTGATCTCATTTTCTGAGCCGATGCGCCGCAATCATCGCCTGTCCCAGGCTGAGTCCACCATCGCCGCACGGCACCTCCCTTTGAGTCCACACGGTAAAACCATTCTGCTCCAACTGTTTCTGGAGACGCTGACTTAGATACAGGTTGTTGAAGGTCCCTCCGCTGAAGCAGACACGATCAAGTCCGGTCTGCTCGCGCACGCGATCGGCAGTGTTTGCCAGCACATCCACAAGGCCGTTGTGAAATCGCGCACTGACGATGCCCGGCTCAACCGAGCATCGCACATCGTCTATCAACGCGTGGAACATCGCATCCACACCGATGATCCAGCCATCACCGTCTTGTGTGAGTTCGAAAGGATAACCGGATTGTGGCGAGGAGTTGTCGATCGCCACCTCCAGTTCAATGGCCGCCTGTCCCTCGTAGTTAACTTTTTGCCGAATCCCGATAATCGCCGCCACGGCGTCGAAGAGACGTCCGCAGCTTGAAGTCAATGGAGAATTGATGCTACGCTCGATGATTTGGAAGATCAGGTTGCGGTTCTTTGCATCAATGTCCTTCAGAAAGGGCAGTTCTTCCGCTCTATAATCGTGCCCGAAGGAATGCGCGAGATAACTCAATGCCATCCGCCAGGGCTCGCGAATGGCCGCCGCGCCTCCCGGTAGAGGCACATATTCAAGATGCGCAGCCCGCTGAAAATCTTCATAACCCGCCACCAGAACTTCGCCGCCCCAGATGGCGCCATCGGTTCCGTATCCGGTGCCATCGAGGGAAAAGCCAACCACCCTGCCGTCCAGGTGGTTCTCTGCCATGCAGCTTGCAATATGCGCATGATGATGCTGCACGCCGATCAGGGGTAAGCCTTGCTCTAAGGCCCACTTGGTTGAAAAGTAATCGGGATGGAGATCATGTGCAATCGCAGATGGCTGAATCTCCAGAATCTTTTCAAGATGCTCAATCACCTCGGCAAAAAATCCGTAGCCGGCCAGATTTTCAAGATCGCCGAGGTGCTGACTCAGAAATGCCTGCGAGCCCGAGGAAAGACAGATGGTATTTTTCAGCTCGCCGCCGACCGCCAGAACTGCTGGAATCTTCTTATGGAGGAAAACAGGAACCGGAACAAAGCCGCGCGAACGGCGAAGCTGATGCACCTGCGAGCCCGAAGCCCGCACGACAGAGTCATCACAGCGCAGAAGAATCTCGCGATTGTGCATGAGAAAGCAGTCAGCTAATTCTCTTAGCCGTCCACGAGCCTCGTCATTGTCAATCGCAATCGGCTCCTCGCTCATGTTGCCGCTGGTCATGATGAGAGCCTTAAAGCCGCCCTTAGTAAAGAGCAAGTGATGGAGGGGCGTGTAGGGCAAAAACACGCCCAGTTCGCGAACTCCAGGCGCCACTTGGGCCGGAATCAGACACGATTCCCTCCTGCGCAGAAGCACGATGGGCCGCTGAAGCGAAGATAAGATCGCGCGCTCAGCAGAACCAATCTCACAGAACTCTTCAACGGCTTCGAGATTTGGCACCATCACTGCGAATGGCTTGTCGGCACGGTGCTTGCGGCGGCGCAGAAGATCGACCGCAGTCGTATTCAAGGCGTCTGCCGCCAGATGAAAGCCGCCGAGCCCTTTAATCGCCACGATCTGGCCTGCCCGCAGCGCCGCTATAGTCTCTGCAATCGGATCGCACACCGCAAGCATTCGGTCCGCGCTGCTCCAGAACTCGAGTCTCGGTCCGCACTCCCAGCACGCGTTGGGTTGAGCATGGAATCGGCGGCTTCGCGGATCGTCATACTCCGCCTGGCAGGTGGCGCACATCTGGAACTGCGCCATGGACGTGCTTGCCCGATCGTAGGGAATATTCCGCACGATCGTGTAGCGCGGACCACAATTGGTGCAGTTGATAAACGGATAGTGAAACCGGCGATCCGCAGGATCGAGCATCTCGCGCAGGCAGTCGTCACAGGTAGCCACATCCGGAGAGATCAGGGTATGGACTGCCTCGCCTTTGCGGCTTTCAATGATGCTGAATTCGTGGTCTGAAATGCATGGAATTTCATTTATGGAGACATCGCCGATGCGGGAAAGGGGCGGCGCTTCTGCACGAAGACGCGTGATAAACTCCTCGATCGCTTCCTGCCTGCCCTGCACCTCAATCGTGACGCCGGATGCGTTGTTCATCACTGAGCCAGCGAGATTGCCCTCCTGCGCCAGCCGAAAGACGAACGGCCGAAACCCGACCCCCTGCACAAGGCCGGATACCTGAATCTTGCGACGGATATGCACTGGATTCACAAATCGCTATGCAATGGTTCCGGCACGAATCGCGTCAGCGCGCTCTGCGCGTCGCGCGAGCCATTGCAGCCAGGGCTTCAGGCAATCACTGCTCGTATTCGAAACGCGCACAATCTCCATCTCCGGATGCACGCGGCGCGCGTTCTCTTCGGCAGCTGTGATATTGAACGGAACATACGGTAAGAGGTCGATTTTGGTAATAACCAGAAGCTCCGACTTAAAAAAGATCGACGGATACTTCAACGGCTTGTCTTCGCCCTCGGTCACGCTCAACAGAACGATCTTCGCGTCCTCGCCCAGGTCGTAGCTCGAAGGGCAGACCAGATTGCCGACATTCTCAATGAATAGCAGATCGAGATCGTCGAGATTCCAATCCGCCAGATGCCGCTCGATCATCCGTGCATCCAAATGGCAGGTTCCACCGGTGACGATCTGCTTCACCGGAAATCCGAAACGTTTGAGCCGGGCAGCATCATTTTCGGTTTGAATATCGCCGGTCAGAACTGCAACTTTTTGCGAGGGCGGAAAACTCTCCAGAGTCCTTTCCAGAAGACTTGTCTTGCCGGAACCGGGTGCGCTTATCAGATTCAAACAAAGAGTTCCAGTCTCGCGAAATCGCCCGCGCAGCCCGGCGGCAATGCGATCATTCTCACTCAATACTTTTTTCTCAAGCGGGATGCGATTCATGGTCTTCCATCTCCAGATAGCTCAGCTTCAGTTCATCTCCACTGATTAAACGCGCGCGCTCTTCGCCGCATTGTGGACAGCAGAGATCGTAGTCTTGTGCGGAAAATTCGGTGCCGCAAGCCGAGCAGTGATATTGCCGAGAGCAAAACTGAAGGTCCAGCTCGATTTCAGCCAAATCTGTATCGCGGATCAAAACTTCAAAGGCAAACTGCAGCGCATCCAGATCGACACCGGCAAGCTCCCCAACACGCACGCCCACCTTGCACGGACGCGCGTCAGGATGTCTCGCGCATTCGCTTCGGACCGATTCCAGAATCGCATTTGCAATACCAATTTCGTGCACGGCTGCGCCTCAGCAGATACGTGGTAACTGATCGCCAGAGAGCATATCGACAACTCGCGTTGTTCCCAGAAGCGTCTTCATTGTGACTAAACCAACATGTGCGGCGGTGATGGTGCCGATGATCGATGATTGCTGCCCGAATCGATTCCGTCGCATCGCCGACAGAACATTCTCTGCCGAATCCGGCGCCACAATCGCGATCAGTTTGCCTTCGTTCGCCACGTAGAGCGGGTCGAATCCCAGCATTTCGCACGCGCCTTTGACCTCTTCGCGCACGGGAATCGCAGTCTCATTCAGCTCGACGCCAACCTTGGCTTGCGCCGCTATCTCATTCAGAGCGCTCGAAAGGCCGCCGCGCGTCAGATCTCGCATGCAGCGAACCCCTGCGCCGGCACTCAGAATCTCGGCGCATAAGGTATGCAGAGGAGCGCAATCGCTCTCAATCGTGGTCTCGAACTCCAGACCTTCGCGCTGCGCGAGAATCGCGATGCCGTGCTCGCCGACTGGTCCGCTCAGCAAGATCTTGTCACCGGGTTGGGCGTTGTCTGCGGACAGGCTGATGCCTGCCGGCACAAGGCCGATCCCTGTGGTGTTGATGAAGAGTCCATCTCCTTTTCCACGCTCGACGACCTTGGTATCACCGGTTACCACGCGCACATTCGCCGCCTCGGCGGCCACCTGCAACGACCGGACGACGCGATGCAACACATCCATCGATAGTCCCTCTTCAAGGATGAACGCAACACTCAGAAAGAGCGGCGTTGCTCCTCCAACAGCGAGATCGTTAACCGTGCCGTTCACCGCGAGCGAGCCGATATCTCCGCCGGGAAAGAATAGAGGATTGATGACGAAGGAATCGGTTGTCATTGCGATACGGGAATCACCAATCGATACGACAGCCTGATCATTGAGACGCGCAAGCTCCGGATCGCCGAACGCCGGAAGAAAAATGTCGCGGACCAGTTCTGCGCTGAGTCTGCCGCCACTGCCGTGGCCAAGCAACACAGTATCGCGCGCGGGCAAAGGGATCGCACAGGTAATATCCGTGATCGACTTGCTGCTCATGCCAGTTCCTTTACATGGCGGCGATAGTGGTAGTACGCCGCGCACGCACCCTCTGACGAAACCATCGGCGCGCCCAGTGGATTTTCCGGTGTGCAGCGAATCGCAAATGCGGCGCAATCCGTCGGCTTGCGAAGCCCCTGCAAGACCAGCGCGCTGATGCACTCAGCAGGTTCGTCTGCAGTAATTACATCCAAGTTAAATACAAGGTTGGCATCATAGGCTGCATATTCGGAACGAAACTTCAGCCCGCTGCGCGGAATCTCTCCGATACCGCGCCACTTTTGGTCGGCAACCTCAAAGACTTCCTTCAAGATTCGCTGCGCGTGCTGGTTTCCTGCGTACGTCACCGAGCGGACATATTGATTCTCGACGCACACGTCGCCAGCCTCGAGTTGCTTTACCAGCATCAGAATCGCTTCAAGAAGGTCGACCGGCTCGAATCCACCCACGACAATTGGGATGGAGAACTCGCGGGCCAAGTCTTCATAGTCCTGGCAGCCGACAATAGTGCATACATGCCCCGGCGCGATGAACCCCTGAATGCGATTGTCGCGCGATGCGAGCAGAGCACGAATCGCGGGAGGCACCAGCACATGCGAGACGAGCATCGAGAAGTTCGTCAGATTCTGCTGCTTTGCGCGCCATGCGGCCATAGCATTGGCAGGAGCGGTGGTCTCAAAGCCAATCGCCAGAAACACTACCTTGCGGTCGGGATTGGCCTGTGCAATGCGGACCGCTTCGACCGGCGAATACACGACGCGAATATCGGCGCCCTGCGCCTTGGCTCGAAAGAGATCTGAATTTGAGCCAGGAACGCGAAGCATGTCTCCGTAGGAGACGAGAGTGACGTCCGGGAGCAGTGCCAACGCGATTGCCTTATCAATTGTCTCCAGAGGCGTTACGCAAACCGGGCAGCCGGGGCCATGCACAAGCTCAATCTTGGAGGGGAGAAGTTCATCGAGACCGTAACGCATGATGGTATGCGTCTGGCCGCCGCAAATCTCCATCAACACCCAATGCCGAGTTGTAACAGCAGCAATCTCTGCCGCAAGGGCCCGCGCGATTGTAGAATCGCGGTACTCGTCCAGGTACTTCATGCGAGGTCCTTCTCCGCGATGGGAGAACTCTCTTCCGCAGGAAATTCCTCTTCGAGTGCGCCCATCTCCCGCAAGAGGGAAAAGGTGCGCTCAGCTTCGCGTTCATCAACCTGGCTGATGGCAAATCCGACGTGAACCATCACGTAATCGCCGGCATTGGCCTCCGGCAGAAAATCGAAGCACACTGAGCGTACGATCCCGCCGAACTGTACCCGGCCGGTACGCACGCCGTCCCGATCTGCCACCTCCAGGACTTTACCTGGAATTGCGAGACACACAGGGAGAACCTCGACCAACAGTATAGGGCCGACTGCTGTTGATTTTAGTGATCCTGATCACTTCTTCGCGCCGTGCACCGAGAATGGGAAAGCGGTGCACCGGCGGATTTGGGCGCTGAGTTGCCGGAACGGCGCTTGATAGAGATGATTCTGCACGCAGAAGCTATCTGGGTTATCGAGCGCGAAGCGGCTCAATAACAGACGCCATATCCTGCTCGCCATAACCTGCCGCGATGGCACGCTCAAAGAGGCTTCGCGCGCTATCAGCCGTTTGCAGTTCCAGTTTGCAGGCCGCCGCTTCCTCTTGTGCGTAACGCATGTCTTTGGTCATGAGTTTCAGAAGAAAGTTCACACCATATTGATGGCGAAGCATGCGATCAGCAACGGCGCGCAGCAGCGGACTGCCCGGCGCGCCAGCGTTAAGCACCGAGACAGCCTTTTGCGGATCAAGGCCGCTGCGCTCGATCCACACCAGCCCCTCGGCAAGTGAGGCCGCCTGCACGCCGCAGAGAAAATTATTAATCAATTTCATTTTGGCGCCGCTGCCGACTGGCCCCATATGTACAATCTCTTTGCTCATGGCTTGGAGCATCGGCATGGCCGTTTGCAGCGCGTCGCTGCTGCCGCCTACCAGAAAAGTGAGCTGGCCTTCCGCAGCCTGTGTCCTGCTTCCGGTTACGGGGGCGTCCAGAAATGCAGCTCCGCGCTGGGCAGCGAGACGAGCCAACTCCGCAACCCACGCCGGACTTACGGTGCTTGATTCAATCAGGATTGCGCCTGCTTTGACGGCATCGAGCGCGCCCTCTTTGCCGGTCCATACCTCGCGGGATGCTGCATCGTCTGCCAGCATGCCGATGATCACGGACGCGTCCAGCGCCGCCTCAGCCGGTGTTGAAGCCAGCTTTGCACCTGCGGCTACGAGAGGCCGCGCCTTCGCCGCGGTTCGGTTGTAGACAGTCAACGCGAATCCAGCTTTGAGCAGATTCGCAGCCATGCCAGAGCCCATGGTGCCCAGACCAAGTAGGGCGATCTTCTGATTCACGGGAGGTCCTTTCTTCTGTATCAAGCGAGCGTGTGCACACGCACCACGCGATTTCCGTCTTTGCCTTCTATACGAATGGGATTTCGTAATGCCCGGCCGAACCCTTCGTAGCGCACTTCCATCCAGTCGCCATCCTGTAAGACGACTTTATCTCCAAAGCTCAAAGAGTACGCGCCGAAGAAATGCACATGCAGATCGCCGGGTTGCCGATGGCCTTCAAACTTGAAGTGATGATGTTCGAGGTTGGCGAGGCTGTGACACATGTTCTCTTCGCCGGTGGCGATGGCTTTTGACCACACAGTGTCTGATCCACGCTGAATCCGGACTTCTCCCACGACGGCGCGAAATTCTGCGCCAATCACCAACTCGGGCCCAATACTGCATGTGCGCAGTTTCGAGCCGGCAAGATTCAGATAGTTCCGCTTCTCGAACTGATGATCGGAGAACTCATTGCCCGTGACAAAGCCGATGCGATAAGGCGCGCCATTCTCGCCGACGATGTAGACGCCGGCGATCTCCGCCTCTTCCCCACCGTCTTCCGCATAAGCTGGCACCGTAAGAGGCTCGGATGGTCCACGCAACAGAGAACCGTTCCCTTTGTAGAACCACTCGGGCGCAATGCCGATCTCGCCATCCTTCGGACGTCCGCCCTCCACGCCCCAGCGAAACATCTTCATACTGTCGGTGAGTGCCTCTGCGGCATTCGGCGCTTCAGCTTGCGGTTTTTTGGAATCAGCAAGATGCATGGCCTGACGATCTTTCGCGCTTCCGAAATGCGTCAGACCGGTTCCAGTGATCAGCAGCCGCGAGGGCGCTCCGGGCACATCGACAGGTGCAAGCAAGCGCCAGTCGGATGTGCCGGAGTATACCGCGTCGTAGTCGAGCGGTTCGCCTTGCGCGAGCACGCGGGCCTCTTCGCTGAGCTTGCTGCCCTTCATCAGGCAGCGCTGCACAAGTTCATAGACGCTTTGTACTTCAGTGAGACAGCGAAGGCGCGGCTCTTCGACGAGCGCCACGCGGCGAGACACGTTGTTGTCCAGTTGAACGAGACGCATCATTATGGAATTTGCTGCTCCCTTATTCGATAATCTTGAACCGCTTCAGCGACTCTTCATTGACCGTGAGACCGAGGCCCGGAGTATTCTCATCGAGATCGATGTATCCGTCCACGGGTTCGGGTTCGCCATCAAAAATGTACCAGAAGAGCTCATTGCCAACCTCGACGTCGACCTTGGGAAAGAACTCCGCCATGGGCGAGTTCAAGCTGGCCATCACCACGTGAAAATTATGCATCTGCCCGGCGTGCGGAATGACCGGAACCTGATACGCCTCGGCCATCGCCGAAATCTTGCGTGCCTGGCTGATGCCGCCCACGCGATTCGTATCGAATTGGATATAGTCAAGCGCGTTGGCTTCGAGCAGATCGCGAAAACCAAAGATGGTGAACTCATGTTCGCCGCCTGAGATCGGCACGCGACCAGCCGCTTTCAACTCCGTGTAGCCGCGCGTGTCATCAGGAATTACCGGTTCCTCTAACCAGCGCAGATGAAAGGGCTCAAGAAGCGGCAACATGCGCTTGGCGTAATCCAGAGTCCAGCCCATGTAGGCATCCGCCATCAGGTCAATGCCGTCGCCAACAACCTCGCGTACCGTGCGCACCAGAGCCACATTGCGCTGCATGCCTTCGGCGCCGTCGACCGGCCCCCAGCCAAAACGCAACTTCATCGCTTTATAGCCTTGATCGAGATACCGCTGCGCCTCCTGCCGCAACTCCTCCAACGGAAGACTGTAGAGGCGGCTTGCGTACACGGGAATACGCTTCTTCGTACGTCCACCCAGCAACCGATAGACCGGCTGGCGGGCAGACTTCCCCAACAGATCCCATAGCGCGATGTCGACTGCGCTGATTGCAGTCATGCCGATGCCTTTGCGCCCAAAGGCCATGGTGCGCCGGTACATCTGTTGCCAGAGGAATTCGATATCCCAAGGATCTGCTCCGAGCAGCAGCGGCGTGAGATAGTGATCGATGCAGGATTTAGTGACCATTGGCGCCAACGCTGCGTTGCCAAGGCCCACCAGGCCGGCGTCTGTGAAGATTTCCACCAGCACCCATCCATGGAAGGCAAAATTACCCATGGAAGCCTCGCGGAACATCACCAGATCCATCGGATTGGTACAAAAGTGAGGAGGTAGAGGAGTTGTCTGACCCTCCCATTGAACGACACGCGTACGCACTTCGGTGATCTTCATGACGGGCTCACTTTGGGAAATAAATCTGCACTCTTGAGCGGCTGAATGGGACCGCCGAGGAACAAAATTGCGAGAAAACCAATGAGGTGAAAAGTGCCTACCACTACAAACAAGGTACCGTATCCAAACCCGTGACCCAGGAGCGCTCCGGCAATCACTCCGAAAATCGCTCCCCCGATGGCGCCGCCGAAACCCACCATGCCGGCTACCGATCCGACGGCTGAGAGCGGAAAGATATCGGCCGGCACCGTCATGATCAGTCCTGACCAGGACTGCTGACAGCAAAACGCGACACTGAACAGTGCAAGCGCCCACCCAACCGGAACGTGCGTGACCAGCATCACGATCGGCATGCAGATCGCATTCAAGCCCAGCACGAACTTCCGCGCAAAATCGAGCGACCGGCCTCGTGAGAGCAGAACACTCGATAACCATCCCCCCAGATAGCTCCCAATCCCCGAAGCCGCGTACGGAATCCACGCGTAGTAGCTCACCTGCTTGATGTCGAATCCGCGCGCATCGTAGAGATATTTAGGAAGCCATAGCAGATAGAAATACCAAGCCGAGTCGCTCATGAACTTGGCAAACACCAGTACCTGCACCTTCCGCATGCCGATAAGATCCAGCAGGTTAAGCTGGTGTGCGGCGAGACGTACATCGAGAGTTGCCACTGAAGTATCGTTGCTTGCGTGATAGCTCATATACCACCAAGCGACCCACGCCAACCCAACCGCTCCCGATGCGAAGAAGACCATGCGCCATCCGCCGGTTAAAAGCACGATGCCAATCAACGGAGGCGCAAGCACAGAGCCCACGGCCGTTCCTGCATTGATGATTCCCATTGCTGTCGACCGGCGATCGAGCGGAACCCACTCGGCAACAACCCGTGTTGCCGCGGGAAAGCCCCCGCCTTCTCCCATTCCCAGCAGACAGCGCGCAACCAGTAAAAAACCGAAGCTGGTGGCCAGCCCGTGCAGAGCACATGCGACCGACCACCACACCATAATCAGAAGAAAACCGCGACGCGTCCCGATCGCATCCAGCAGTCTGCCGCCCCCTATGTAGAGCAGCGCATACGGAATGAGAAACGCAAACTGCAGCCACGAGAATTGCTGATCGCTCAGCGGAATCACGCGCTGAATCGCGGAAATCGCCACCGGAAGCGTCTGCCGGTCAAAGTAGCTGATGGCAATCGCCGCCGTTACCAGCACTACGAAGCGCCACTGCACTTCGTGCGAGCCAGGAACGCTGATTGGTTTGGCCTCTCTCAAGAGCGTCGCCACCGGGTCACCACGTCAGGTGCATCAGCGATATCGCTTGCCGCGGAAGGTCGGTATCGATCACAATCTGGCTGTCACGCACGTCCAGCCACTCCGGAGAGGTAAGAAGCTGGAGTTGTCCGGCTGCTTTCAATTGCGCGTACTGTTCCGGCGTCGGTGACTGCGGAGATCCCATGGTCTTCCATACAGTGTACGAGTTGCTGTGCGTATCATCGATACGATAGTGCTCCAGTAATACTTTCTTCACGCCGGCTGGGATTCCAGTGATCGTGACCTTCACATCCGCCCCAGGTGCGGGCACATCATCATCGTGGTAATTCCATGCCATCACAGCGGCCTCGTGCCCGGCCTTGGTCGCAAGCGCGTCGACATCCGGGCTCTGCCGCACGCCTTCGCCGAGAATCTGATCGAGCGGCTGTTGGCCCGTGCTGCTTGTTGCGACACGCTCACCGGACATCAAAGCAGCCATGCGAAACACATTGAGAATCGGCTTGTCGACGCCGTTGGTCGCCAGTGTACGGAATCCCTCAAAATAGTCCTTGTCTTCGAACTCAAAGGACCAGGAGATCATCGCGGCGAGATTGACCTTCTCGCGATCCTGGAGATCGAACAGTCCTTTGATCGCAGTGGCCGTATAGCTGGCATAGAGTGGACCGTTACGGTAGGCATTCGCCGGATTCACTTTCATCGAGCAAGCCGCGCATCCTTCGGGATCAGCTTCGCTCAGAATGATCGGAAGCTTCCGCAACTGCGGATATTTCGCGACTATGCGAAAGCCCGAGTCGGCTGCCTTCAATTCGTTCGAGATTCCCATCCGCACATGGCCGTCGATCACCGCGGGCCTGCCTTTGGGATGGAAGGAGATGAAGTCGAGCGGAATGGCTCGGCCATTCGCGGCGCTTTTGTCGTTCAGACAATGCTTCAGAAAATTGTCGAGAAAGGTTTCAGCCCTCTCGCCCGAAGGCCCGGTACTCGCCGGTCCGCCCACCTTTGCATTGGGCAGCGCCGTACGAACGCCGGCTACGGCGTAGTCATAAAGCTTGAAATAGTCGGCTGGCGTCCCGTGCCAGTACGAAATGTCCGGCTCGTTCCACACCTCAAAGTACCAGGTTGCTACTTCCTCTTTTCCATAGCGCTGAACCAGGTGCTCGGTAAACTTGCGCACCAGCTCGCCCCACATGGCGTAGTCCTTAGGCGGATTATTCGAAGCTCCGCCCATGGTGGGTTTGGGATAGTGAAGCTGATACTCCGTAATGCCTGAAACCGTCGAGGCCAGGTCTTTGGGCATAAAGCCCAGTTCAACGTACGGCTTGACGCCGGCCTTCTTGTATTCATCGAAGGTCTGGTCCGTAATGGTGAAATCGTAGACTGGCTTTCCGTTCGCATCGAGCGAAAAAACATTCGACGAGCTCCACTTGAGCTCAGCGACACCATTACCGGAAGTAAGCAGATGATGCGCCCGAATGTAAACCGGAGCAGGACTCAGGTCATGTAACTCGCCCAGCAACTGCTTGCCGTACTTCATTGTGGTGTAGTTCGACTCGTCATAGCCGAACCACCGGTAGATCGGCGTATAGGCGCCTTGTGGCTTGGTGAGATCAACCTGGATCGAGACCGGCGCCGAAGACGTGCCCTGCGCCGCTGCATACATCGATGCGGCGCAGGCAAGAAGCAATGCAAGTTTGCGCATTCTGGGAACCCTTTTCGGTTAAAAGTCGTATTTTAGCGCGAACTGGATGTCGCGAGACGGAATTGAAGTGGTGGTCACTGCGCAGCAGGTGGAAGACGTAACGGTCGCACCGGGCGCGTTGAAGCTGGTTGTGTTCGAGATGTTGAAAGCCTCCGCGCGGAACGACAAGGTCGACTCGTGCGGCATGCTGAAGTTCTTGAAGAATGAAGCATCATATTGCCTGCGCATATCGGCGCGCAGTGTATAGGCACGCACGGTTCCGTACGTGAACTGGGTCGCCTGCACATAAGCTGTAGGATCGAACCATTTGGTCAACGATTTCTGAAAGGTCGATGATCCGCCTGCCGGGTTAATGTTCGGCCTTTGCGATCCTACGCCCGTATTGGCCACATCGGAGCCGACGATGGGTGTGTATGGAGTGCCGCTGCGCAGGATGGTGATGGTCTGTATCTGCCACCCGCCCGCAATCGCGTTGGCAACCCCGTTTGCATTCGCCAGATACTTTCTGCCCCTGCCGAACGGAAGCATATACGTACCGCTGATCGCGAGGTTTTGGGGAACATCGAATTGAGAATACGTGTGCTCGTAGCCGAGATTGCCACCTACTTGCGGCGTCTGAGCCTCCTGCAGGTACTTCGACCAGGTGTAGGAAACCAACAGAGCGAGCCCGTTCCCCATGCGGTGTTGGAACTTCGTCTGCAGTGAATTGTAGGTCGTGCTTACATCCTGCGACTGCATCGAGATTGTGCCCCACGGCTGATATGGCCTGCGCCCTTGAATTGCGCCCGGCCCTGGTGTGGGATCGTTGAAGTCGTCCGTGGCTTGAAGATGGAGCCCGTGGTTGGCTACATACGCAACCTCGAAGATCGTCTTATCTGTGATCTGGCGCTCGATCGCTAAGCTATAGTGATCGTTCTCGCCCATCTTCAAATGCGTGGGCGTCGGATTCATGCTCGGGTTCGCGAGCGCCGAGCCGAGCGGCGCGCCAAGGAAAAAATTCGCAAATGTTCTGTTGGGAACCACGTTCGCCGTCTGGTTCACCGTCTCTGAAAGCAGGAAGGGAAGAATGTTACGGTTCACGCGGCCGCTCGTGCCTTCTGGCTCGTAGTACATGCCAAAGCCGCCGCGCACCACGGTTTTTGAGATCGGCTGCCATGAAAATCCTACACGCGGACCGAATTGCAGCTTGTCTGTGTAGGTTACGTTGTACGGCAACCCAACGTCTGCGGTTGTCTGGATATAGTTTCCGAAGAACTGCATTGCGGCCGGCGCGGCGAATTGCGATGAGGTGTTGACCACACCGTTGTGACTGGCCACAATGATCGGCTTCGATTTGCTCGGGTCGAACGTGCCAAGCTGTCCGATATACCCCTCCAGCCATGGCGTGTACTCGTAGCGCAGGCCCACGTTCACGGTGAGTTTGCCGTTCACGCGAATGTCATCCTGGCCGTAGAACTGCTTGTACCATCCCTGACCGCCGAAGTTGGCGCCGGGATAAGCGCGCTGTACTGAAGCTGGATAACCGAGCAGGAAATCCGCAAAGGCATCTCCTCCTTTGGTTGCGCCGCCGGGATTCTGCGTTTCGGCGCCGGTAAAGTTGAAAAGGCCAGCGTAAGTGGCGCTGTCATATCCAAGCCACTGATAGTAGCGGAACAGAACTCCGAACTTCATCGACTGCCGACCCTTCAACAGCGTGAAGTTATCGGTGGCCTCAAGAACACGGCGGTCCTGCGACTTGGGCCGCTGATCAAAGGTCGATCCTTGCAGTGCCGCATAACCGCTCCACGAATAGTCGGGGAAAGAGCTTCCCGCGTATCCCGCCCCAGCTGGCCGCGCCAATCCAGAAAAGCCTTGAATATTGTTCGTGGCGTTGAAGTCATTCCCTTCTAAAAACGCGGAGAGTCTTACGTGGCTGGGAAGCCCATGAACCCTGAAATCCTGCACCATGTTGTTGCCGATATTGGTGATCAGTCCCAGCGCAACATCCTGGCCATTCGAGGTCAGCGAAGCGGTCTTCAGCAGCGGAGAAAAGTTTGGATCGGTCTCCCGCTCGTTGATATAGGCCCAGCGAAAAAAGAGCCGGTTCTTGGAGTTCAGCTGATGATCCACCCGGGCAACGAACTGATCCCAATCGATGGCCTGCGAAGGAACCGCCTGAAAGCTCGTCGCGCTTGCATTACCTGTTGGATAGTACGCCAGCACGGCAGCCGCCTGCGGCACTATGCGCGAGGGACAAATGACATTTGACATTCAAGACGCCGTTACAGCTGATCTGTTGCCGCGTGGTGACACCATTCGTCGTGGTTGTGGTCAACGGATCGTAAATTTTATTGAGCCCTGCCGCGCTGAAGTCACCGCCGCGCTCCGCGGGAGTGGGCACGACGCCGCTTTCGACTAACCCTTGCCGCAGCCGCTGGGCCTCATAATCCAAGAAGAAGAAGCTACGATCCCTGCCGCTGTAGAGATGCGGAAGAAGGATTGGCCCACCGAGATCGCCGCCGAACTGATTGCGTTTTAAGATGGCGCGCTTGAGTGAGAAGAAGTTGCGCGCATCGAGCTTGTCATTGCGGATGTATTCAAAAACACCGCCGTGGAAGGTGTTGGTTCCGGATTTAGTCGTGGAGTTAAAGCCGGGACCACCGCGATTGTATTCGGCTGAGTACGCGTTTTGTTGCACGCTGAATTCCTGCAAAGCGTCAATCGATGTCTGCATAAAGGTTCCGCCCTGGTGCTGTTCGGTGACGTCCACTCCATCCAGCAGGAAGGATGTCGCAAATCCATGAACACCGCTGATGGTGTTGCCATTGACAATTTCAGGGCGAATCGCAAGCGAGTTGCCTGTCGGGGCCAGCAAAGCCGCGCCTGGCGTGAGTTCAGCCAACTGGTAGAATCCGCGTCCATTCAGCGGCAGATCTGTCAGCTGTTGATTCGAGACGACGGTCCCAATCGTCGCCGAATCCGTGCTGAGCAACGGCGCCTCGGTCGTGACTTCTACCGTCGTGGAGGATGCGCCCACCTTCAAGACGAGGTCTTCGCGCACGATTTGCCCGACCTGCACCTCAATGGACGCGGTCGTTGCTGTTTGAAATCCTGCGGCATTCACGCTGAGCGTATAGACTCCGGCAACAACCGGAGTAATGACGAACTCACCTGTGTTGTTGGTCTCTGCTTCTTGCGCAATGTTTGTGTTGATGTTGGTGGCCTTCACCTGAGCCCGGGCAACTACGGCCCCTTGCTCATCGGTTACACGTCCAACAAGCCTGCCCGTCTCTACCTGCGCGTGTGCTACTCCCATTGCCAGAATCAGCACCACGAGCATTGAAGTCACAGCAGCCAAACTCTTTGCTTTGAGGTGGGGAATAATTTGCATGGCGACCTCCATTTCAGTTCGTTGCTCGAGCAAAACGACTCATCGAGTGCTCACGCGTCCGCAGATCGGCGCGAGAAGCGGACGCCCGAGCCTCTGGTTTGTTTCGCGGATCAAAACGAAAGAAAAGGTAGTACCAATGCAAAACGTCTGTCAAGAGAAAAACCAACACTCCTGTTCCCGGTTCAAATTTTTGGTAAGCGTTTACTGGCAAGAGCAGGTGACGCTCAAGTCCAAGATCGCCACCACATCCCAGAAAGTGAAGAGCTTATCAAGAGAACCGGAGAAGCCTGTATTCTTTGTCGGGAGCGAAAATTGTAGGAACCAACGAGCCCTGGTACGGGATAGGCACGACCAATTTTGCCTGGTCGGTGCCGGAAAATAGATTGACACGCTCTTGGCCATAGCCCAGTATTATTCGAACATGGCGAAAGATCGTAAGTCTCCATCTGTTTCAGTTGGACGGGCGCTGGACGATCGGGATGATGTAACTCATCTACTGATCCTCCGCTTTCAACAACTATTGGGCGAGGGATTGCTCGCTCCCGGCAGCAAGCTACCGCCGGAGCGCGAACTCGCCGCACACTTCGGCATCGCTCGATCGTCGCTGAGACCGGCCCTGAAGGTTCTGGAGATTATGGGAGTGATCACGCAGAAGGTCGGTGATGGAAGCTATCTGAACAAAGACGCTTCGTCGGTTTTGGCTGTACCAATGGAATTCCTATTTCTTCTCGATGATATCTCTCCTCAGGAACTCACCGAGATGCGCCTCATGATTGAACCTGCGCTTGCCGCCAAGGCGGCGGAGCGGGCGAATGCCGAAGATATCGCGCTGCTCAGACAATCCATTACTGACTTCGAAGACAGCCGACGCGATCACGTGCGTCTGGTTGCCTCAGATCTGCTTTTTCATCGCGCCATCTTTCAGGCATCGGGCAACCGGCTCGCGGAGCGGCTTTTTCACACAATTCATCGGGCCATGTTGAACATGATCATGGTCACTTCACAACTGGTGGACCTGGAACATACATTGCATTTCCATCGCCCCATTATGGTCGCCATTGAAAAGCGAGACCCGGAGCTGGCGCGCCGGTTAATGGCAGATCATCTGGTCGACGCCCGCGAACTTCTACTTCACGGCAAACAGGAGGAAAGATCGCGCAAGCTCCGCGATCACCTTGCATCGACTCCTTCCATGCGCAAACACTCTCGGATAGGCCGCCTCTCGCGTCGCGAAAACTCAATATCTTCGAAGTGGAAGGCAGAAGCCTGATCTTTGACCTTTCTTTCGATCGAACTCTCTAACTCTTTAGATACCTGTAATAGGGATATCTAGGGCGCGGTGAGAAGGTCGCGTTTGAGGCGCATGAGCCTGTTGACCACTTTATAGCGCGCACCCGGATAGATCGACTTTACAAATTCCACCGGAGTGCCGTTTTCGAGATACGAAACGCGCGTAAATAAGAAGACGGGGCTTTGCCGCGGAATATCCAGCAGGCGTGCATCGTCTGCGCTTGCCTTCCCTACCTCGACGATCTCATCGGTCACCATTAACTGGATTCCGTACTGTTCTGTGAGCTCTGTGTAAAGTGAACTGGTTGGGTCGAAGGTCTCCATGAGGCCGGGGCAGAGCCGGACCGGCAGGCAACTGCACTCGACTCCCATGGGGATGGAGTCTCCGTAACGAACGCGCCGGAGATAGAAGACCCGATCACTGCTGCTGAGGCGCAGCGCTTCCTTGATCTCCTGGCTTGGCGTTTGAATGCGGAACGAGAGCACTTTGGAGCTGGGCGCGGCGCCGCGAGCCAAGGTTTCTTCAGTAAACGAATAGACCTGGCGAAAGTCTCTCTCGAGCTTGATGCCGGAGATGAATGTGCCTTTGCCCTGCCTGCTATAGATGACCCCGAGCTCACACAATGCACGAACCGCTTGCCGCACCGTCATTTGGCTGACGCCCATCTGTGCGGCAATCTGTTGAATGGAGGGTAATGGCGTACCCGGCTTGAGGGAGCCGGACTTGATCTGGTTCATGAGCCGCTGCTGAATCTGGTGATAAAGCGGAATGCCGCTTCGGCGGTCCAGCGGTGATGAATCCGATCTTTTCTTCCCTGTTGTCATTGTTTCCGGTGTGCTCACGGTAACCTCACCATCAAGCGCCGCAAGCGCGGCTTTCCAAGGCCCGGATTGTAAGAAGTTTGCCCATAAGCATATTGAGTCTTAAATTGCATCGCCCATTCGTTCCGATCGCAATCGAATTACGAGCGAATACTGCACATCAGCCCTCGATTGCTTTGCGGACGTTTCCGCGCGCTTTGCGCAGTCGCCGTGCAGCCTGCGCCTTGCTTGCATTCGTTTTCAACATCACCAGCGCAAGTGCCACACTCATGCCGGCTCCTTCCAGCGTTTCTGACGCCTGTTCGCGATCGATGTGCATCAGCGATTCGAGGATAGTAATTCCCCGCTCCAAGACCTTCCTGTTTTTCAGGTGCATTCTGACCATCATATTACTGTAGACATAGCCGAGACGGGCCATGGCGCCGGTGGTCAGCATGTTGCAAATCAGCTTTGCCGCGGTTCCGGCTTTGAGCCGCGATGAACCGGTCAGCACCTCGGGGCCAACTTCGACTTCGATCGCAATGTCCGCCGTTTTTCCTAACGCGGAGCCGCGATTGCACGCGATGCCAACTGTGCCCGCTCCCTTGCTGGCTGCATACTCGATCGCGGCGATGGTGTATGGAGTGAAGCCGCTCGCAGCGATGCCCACTACGACATCGCGCTTGCCCGGCTTTCTGGCAGCGATATCGCTGCGTCCCAACTCAGGCGAATCTTCCGATGCTTCTGCAGCTCGCACCAGCGCGCGTTCACCACCTGCAAGCAGAAACTGTACCGTTTGCGCGTCGACGCCGAAGGTCGGTTGACACTCCGAAGCATCCAAAGCACCGATGCGGCCGCTCGTGCCGCTGCCCACGTAAATCAGGCGCCCGCCTTTGGCCAGGCGCGCTGCGATCAGGTCCACTGCCTTGGCAATCTCCGGAAGCACGCGTCGAATGGCGCGCGGCACCTCGGCGTCTTCGCGGTTCATGATCTTTACAATTTCGAGCGCGCTCACCGTATCCAGATTTTCAGTGGCCCGATTGCGCCGCTCCGTCATTAACTGACGCTCTTGCATTCTCTATTCCTTGTCTAGTAAGTTGATACTGTTTCGCGGACAGCCAGGCTCGCAACATAGCCCACGGCGAACGTCATGATGCTGCCCAAGGCGACATACCATGTAAACGAAACTCCAGTGAACAGCCACAGAGCGAGATTCAGCGCCAAGCCACAGATCATGCCAATCATAGCGCCGCGTTCGGTTGCTTTTTGTGACAGAACCCCGAGCAGAAAAACTCCAAGCACTCCGCCATATGCGACGGAAGCAATCGAAAGTCCCACCTCGATAACCTTGCCTCCGTGCCGAGCGAGCAGAGCCATCACGACCAGCACCACAGCCCATCCGGCCATTGCTAACCGTGAGAGTTGAATCCTTCGTTTCTCACTTGAATCAGGACGCAACCACGCATAGAAATCGACGATCGTAGTAGAAGAGAGCGAATTGAGGGCCGCACTCAGATTCGACATCGCTGCAGCGAGAATGGCCGCGATCAACAGACCGCACATGCCGTGCGGCACGTACCTGACGATAAAAGCGGGAAAAATCGTATCTGTGCGCATGAACGCGCTTTGCGGCGGGAAAGTCCGATAGAACGCAAACAGCATGGCCCCGATTAGCAGGAAGAGCGAAAACTGAAGGAAGATCACGACGCCGCTGCTAAGCAGTGCGATCTTGGCCTGCCACTGGCTGCGCGCTGAAAGCAGCCTCTGCACGATGAGCTGATCGGTTCCGTGGCTCGCTGTGGTGAGAAATGCGCCGCCAATCACTCCCGACCAGAGCGTGTATTTCGTGGTCAGATCAAGTGTGAAATCAAAAACGCGGAACTTGCCGGCCTGACTGGCCATTCTGTGCGCGGCTTCCCATCCGCCCGGGACCATGTGCAGAATGACAAAGATCGGGACAATCGCTCCGGTGACATAAACCGTCTGATGGATCACGTCGGTCCAGATCGCAGCTTTCATGCCGCCCTTCAGCGTGTACGTGAGCGTCAGCACGCCGACAATCGCGATTGCCGCCAGATCGCGCTCGAAATCGCTCATGCCTGTCAACAAGCCGCCCAGCGCAACCTGGATTACAAGCGCCACGGCAAAGACGCGCACACCTTCGGCAGCCGCTCTCGTGGCCAGAAAAATCCCTGCCGTGAGAACGCGCAGCCCATGGCCGAAGCGCCGCCCAATCAACTGGTAGGCGGTGACCAGTTCTCCACGAAAATACTGCGGGAGCAGCACGACGCTCACAATCACGCGGCCGATGAGATAGCCGATCGCCAGTTGCAGAAAGCTGAAGTCCTTTTCGTAGGCGAGGCCCGGCACACTGATCACCGTGAGCGTGCTGGTCTCTGCCGCAACGATGGAAAGCGTGATCGCCCACCAGGGAATATTGTTCTCTGCTAGAAAGTAGCTCCTCAGGGTCTGCTGGCCGCCACGGAAATGAAAACCGAATACCGTCACGCCAGCCAGATAGACCGCGATGATAACTAGATCCAGCGCGCTTAATCCCATTCCGTAGTTCTCGCGATCACGCTTGCAGAATCAAATCCATACGAACAGCAGCCGAACCCACCTGCACATCGCAGTCAAGAGCAAGTGGGTCCGGCTTCTCATCCGGTTCAAAAGTTAGAAGGTGAATTTACCCGCGAACTGCATGATGCGCGCGTCGCGATATCCAGTGACTTCGCCAAAAGTGCCCGATGTAGAGCTCGTGCCAATCGTGTTGACGTTGGTGTGATTGAGCGCGTTAAACGCCTCCGCGCGGAACTGGAAGTTCAAATGCTCAACGATGCGGAAGTTACGGTAGATGCCAAGATCCAGGTTGTTAAATCCTGGGCCCTGAATCGTGCCGCGCTTGGCTGTACCGGGAACAGGACTGTTGGGAGCAGGCGCGGCGAAAGCGCCCGTATAGAACCACGGAGCGGAAGACGATGCGTAATTCTTGTTGTGGATCTTGGGGATGTTGTATCCCTGGTTCGGGTTGCCAAGTTGGTTGGGCCGGATGCCCGCATTCGTGTTCCCGAGCAGGCTGAGGCCTGCATTGTCCGTCATAGTGCCACCATTCGACGCGCTGTTGAAGTAGCCGGTCACTCCGCTGGGCAGGTTGTAAATAACAGGCAATCCGCTGCTGGCCGAAACCGTTTGCGGCAGTCCTGAGTTCATGGAGTAGATCGCAGAGAGTTCCCATCCACCAAGCGCCCTCCCCTTAAGATCGTGCTGATCCCGGAAAAAAGGTTCTTCCAGGACAGTATCAATCGTGAAGACCTGGTTGCGGTCAAGAGACGCACGGCCATAGTCAGCATTGATGTTGTAGATATTCTGAATAAACCCCGAATAGTCGGCCGGCGCGTTGGTCAGATCGCGCGACCATGTGTAGTTCGCATCGAGATAAGATTTGCCATAGAGGCGCTTTGTCACTTTTGCCTGAAGCGAGTTGTAGTTCGAACTGAAGATTGACCGCATTGCGTCAATCGAGAAATAGCCGAGATAGGGCTTGATCTGGTTCAGAACGCGATCGCATGTGGAGCTGAGCATGGCAGGCACACCGTTCAACGTACATCCCGAACTGACCGTGGTTGGCGTGACAACGCCCATCCATGCGCCCGGCTTGGGTTCATCAAGATCAAGCGCACCTAGCAAGTGCGTTCCATGATCGCCGAAGTAGCCCACATCAAACATGAGCGTCGAAGTAACCTGCTGTTGTAAGTCGAGCGAAAACTGCTGCACGTAAGGTGTTTTGTAATCGAGCGGCACGGCCTGGATGCGCCCAGGAGTTGTCGATAGAGCGGTGAGCGCGCCGCCGGTCGGATTATCGAATGAAGTCTGGCCTACCGAGTACGTGGCGACGGCTGGAGGGTTGTTGAAGACCGTGGTCTCGTAATAGCTGACCTCCGCGTCATCGAAGGACCATCCATAGCCTCCGCGCAGCGAGGTCTTACCGTTACCAAAGAGATCGAAGGCAAAACCAAATCGAGGCGCGAAGTTGGTCTTCTGCGCGGCGCCTACCTTGTTTCCATAAGGCGACGCCTGATTATTGTTCGCGGAGTTCGGACCATTGAAGATCATTCCGTTGATGTAGTTAATGCCGCTATAGTCCGCAGAAGGATTCGGAGATGTCGACTGACCAGCATTGCTCCCAGCCTGGCTGCACGTTCCTGTAACGCAAATAAGGCCAGAAGCTGCAATCGTCGGTGCGGCAGACGCGCTGTACTTACCAGGATCAAAGTTGCTCAGCAGGCCATTCGCATCCCATGGTTGGCCGTAGTAGGCATAACGAACACCAAGGTTGAGCGTGAGACGCGGAGTCGCCTTCCAGTTGTCCTGCACGTATCCCTCGTATAGCGCGGACTTGATGTCCGTCACCGGATCCTTCGAGAGCTGGCTGAAGCCGCCGTTCGCGTTGCCGGTAAGAAAGTTGGCGAAGCCCTGCGCCTCATTCGCTCCAGCATTGCTGTTGGTAGGAACATTGGAGAAGCCCGCATCATTCGAGAAGGTGAAGGCTCCCTGCGTACCGGTCGTGTTGTTTTCGAGCTTCTGATAATGGTTATAAGAGAAGCCAACGATGAGCGTGTGCGTATGCAGGACCTTGGTGACATCGCCGAAGATCTGGTGATTGGTGCCGTGGTCGGTGTATGCGACGCTACCAGCCAGATTGGGCGATGAAGTAGTGCTGGCAAGCATGCCGCTGATGGCAAGAGTCGGAATCAGCCCGACGGTATTCGCGTACGGCAGTTGCGGTTTGATGTCAGGAGATTGCGATGCCGCCAGGAAGCCGGATGGCGTGCTGACGATATTGCCGTTCGAGAAGGCATAACCGAAGTTCGCTACTAGCGTGGGGCTGAAGACATAAGTTCCGTGGGCAAGGTGCTGGGTTCCGGGATTGACAACTTCCGTCAGGTTCGCGCCAGGGATGTAGACGGTTGTGAATTGACCTTCCGGCAAAGTCTGCGGGAATGTATCGTGCATGTAGCGGTAGAAGACGCTGAGCTTCTGGCCAAACTGCTGGTCCACGCGGACCACTGAATCCAGGTTATTGAAGATGTTCTTGAAGCTGGACAGAATCGTGTGCGGGTCCAGGTTGTGCGAGATGTCGTAACTCTCATTGGGAACGGGAACTTTGCTGAATACGTCCTTCAAATATGCCTGGGCGGTCGGTGAAATGTTTGACACCTGCGTACCCGTAGCGGTGCAGGTATTGACCTGAGTTGCGGGATTTGTGGTGTAGGCAGTACAGACGGTTACCGGAGCGGTCGTCCAGGCGCCATTAATCTTCTGGCCCGATTTAGAGAAATCGCCTGTACGTTCCGACGCTTGCGGCACCGTGATCGATGCATTCGCTAAGTCCTGGACGATGCGCTGCCACTCCTCGGAGACAAAGAAGAATGTTTTGTCCTTACCGTTGTAGATCTTTGGGATATAGGCGGGACCGCCGAACGAGAATCCGAAGACGTTATAGCGATAGGGCGTGATGTGCGTACCGAGATAATCATTGAGATAGCCGTTCGCGTCGAAATAATCATTGCGCAGGTACTCGTAGCCGCTTCCGTGGATAGCGTTGGAGCCGGATTTAGTAACTACGTCAACCTGGCCCGAAGCATTGCGTCCGAACTGAGCGCTGTACTGGCCGCGCAACACCTTGAACTCAGCGATGGCATCCGGGCTGGGATACGCATAGAGCGTCAGGTTGGCGCCACGGTCGACGTTGTCAGCGCCATCAATGGTCCAATTGTTTGAGGTATTGCGTCCGCCGTTGACCGAGAAATTCACCGTGCTCGAAGCGCCGCTTAGCCCAGCAGGACCGCGGGTAAGATCGTTCGTGCCGCCGCCGTAGACAACTCCAGGCTGCAGATTGAGCAGGGTTTCGTAGTTGCGCGTGACCAGCGGCATCTCGTTCATCTGGGTGCTGTTGATCAGGCCGGCAGAAGTTGCGTCTTCAAAGTTGACTTGCGCCTCGGCAGCATTGACCGAGACCACCTCGCTGGCTCCTCCGGGAACAAGTGTGCGATTCACGGTGAGAGCGTCCGCGGCATGCAGCACCAGGCCGGTAACGGCATCCGTCTTGAATCCGGTATTCGAGATCGAGACCGTGTAGGTGCCGAGGGGCAGCGATCCTGCCGTGTAGAACCCAGCCGAATCAGTCTGCAGAACTCGGATTTTTTCACCGCGATCGGTGTTGGTGATGGTAACGGTGGCGCCAGAGATTACGGCACCGCTCGAATCCGTCACCGTTCCGCTAATACTGCCGGAGACTGCGCTTTGGGCAACGGCGAGGTTGCCGCTAAGCGAGAGGACCAATGCAACCAATAATGCAAGAACACATAGAGTGGGTTTGTGCGACATACTGGCCAATTGCCTCCTGATATGTTTTTGTTTCGCTGGTCAACGCTTGGAACTTTTTTCCAGAAGACGTCAGGCTCCGCGGCGATGCAATGGATGCCAGCGTATAGATGCCGCCCGAAAAACCGGGCCAACAGGTGCGGGCCTGAGAGCCTCACAATCCTGAACGCCTTTCTCAAGCGGTCTCACTGTTCGAAAAAACAGCCTTTTACTGCAAGCCGCTTCTGTTCGCTGCCGAGCCGCTTTCACGTCGCCAGCGGAGGAGGGTGAGAACTCCAGTCATCAAGTCATATAGACGACTGGATGAATGAAAATTATCTTTCCTTACCGTCAATGTCAACAAAAATTATTGAAAGAAGTGGTTCGTCCCGTGGATTTCTCGCTCCTAAATCAGCCGCAGATCGGTTCGGAGCATCGAAAATGCGGAATTCTGACCAAAACAATGCGGCGCTCTCTGCACGTTGGGAAAAGATGCTGCGGAATTGGCGCTACAATCTTTGAATCCACGATGAGCATCTGCCGATGACCCAACTTCACCGTGTCATCTCACTGAGCATTCTCCCCTGCTGTCTTTGCCTCAATGTACGGGCCCAGCAGTCGGAACGGCGCCCGTTCACCCTGCAACAGGTAATGAGCGCTCCTTTCAACGCGGAACTCACCGCTGCTCCAGCGAAAGGCGCGCTTGCCTGGGTTTCCAATGCGCAAGGAAAGAGAAATATCTGGGTTGCGCTGCGCTCTGACGCTGGCTCGGATTACGTATCGCATCAGGTCACCAATTATGAACAGGACGATGGCCAGCAGATTAGCGAACTGGCTTGGTCGCCGGACGCGCAATTGATCCTTTATGTGCGTGGCGGCTCATCCGACAATCCGGAGAAGGCCGCTCCAAATCCGGCGCATCAAGCGGGTGGCGCGGAACAGGGTGTGTGGATCGTTTCGCTCAGCGGCGCGCCACACGAGGTTGGCCCGGGACGATCGCCGACCTTTTCTCCCAAAGGTGATCTGATCACATGGTTTTCCAGGGGACAAATCTGGTACGAGAAGCCGGTTGATGTCGGCGTGAAGCCACCCCGATCGATTCCTATTTACGGAGATTGCAAGTCCTTCGCCTGGTCGCCGGATGGGAACAAACTCTCCTTTGTCAGCGATCGTGGCGACCATAGCTTTATCGGCGTTTTCACGCCGGCCACTGAGACCGTTGCTTTTGTCGATCCCGGTGTGGATCACGATGCTTTCCCCGTGTGGTCGCCGGATAGCCGCAAGATCGCATTTATCCGCGTTCCTTATTTCAAGGATGAAAAGTTTAGTGGACCGCGGCGAACGGGCCGGCCCTGGTCGATTCGCGTTACTGATGCGACCTCCGGAGAGGGCCATGAAATCTGGATGGCCAAACCTGGCAAGGGCAGCGTGTTTCGTGCGCTCGATGCGAATCAACAGCTCTTTTGGACCGCAGACGATCGGCTCATCTTTCCATGGGAGCATGACGGCTGGCTTCATCTTTACTCAGTGCCGGCGCGAGGAGGAGACGCCCAATTGCTGACGCCGGGCGGCTTCGATGCAGAGACTGCTTCGATCAGCCCCGACCGCAAACGAGTCGTCTTCTCATCCAATCAGAACGACGGCGAGCGCCGGCATATCTGGGAGTTAACCGCGGCGAGTGCTGCTCCGACTGCATTAACGCACGGCGATGGCATTGAAACTCATCCGGTGGTAAGCAGTGACGATCACACTGTTGCTATGTTGCGCTCGGATGCTCGGATCCCCATGCGGCCCGCAGTCCTGGCTGAATCGGGCCAAATGCACGACCTGGCGCCGCAGACTGTCTCCGCGGACTTCCCTGCCAGCCAGCTTGTGGAACCGCAGCCGGTGGTCTACGCGGCGACTGACGGGTTGACGATTCATGCGGATTTGTTTCTGCCGCCTGGGAGTGACGCTTGCTTACCGCATCCTGCCATTGTCTTTGTGCACGGCGGCTCACAGCGGCAGATGCTGCTGGGTTGGCACACAATGGGCTACTACTCCAATGCCTATGCGCTGAACCAATATCTCGCCAACCATGGATATGTGGTCCTCGCGATCAATTACCGCAGCGGCATCGGATACGGTCTCAATTTTCGCGAGGCTCTTGAGTACGGAGCGACTGGAGCAAGCGAATTCCGGGATGTTGTTGGCGCGGGACTTTATCTGCGAAGCCGCTGCGATGTGCAGCCCGATCACATCGGCATCTGGGGCGGCAGCTGGGGTGGTTTTCTCACTGCTTTGGCGCTGGCGCGCGAGTCAAGCCTCTTCTCGGCTGGCGTCGATATGTCAGGAGTGCATGATTGGAATATCGACCATCCGGAGAACTTCCAGATCTCTGACACGGCTGCCGATGTGAATGCACGATGGAGACTCGCCTGGAAATCCTCTCCGCTCGCCTCGGTACAACTGTGGCGCTCTCCCGTGCTGTTGATTCAAGGCGACGATGACGACGAGGTCCCGTTTTTGCAGACAATGCAGCTCGCAGCCGCACTGCGGGAGAAGAAGGTAGTTGCGGAGACGCTTGTCTTCCCCGATGAGGTCCACGATTTTCTCTTACACCGCGACTGGTTGGCGGCGTACACAGCAACCGTCGATTTTTTCGATCGGCATCTGCGTTCAGAGCAGGCTTCGCTACATCCGAAATAAGGGCAACGGCCGCTTATCGGTCCGAGTAAAGCAACGCAGACTGGCGTTGCTGCTCAAAGTTTGAGAGTCCCACACGCCAACCTTCGGCGATGTATTCCGGATCATCTCCTGAGGAGATTGCATCGAGCACGGTGTGATTGGCAAGTAATGTATTCATCTTTTGCAGCGCGAATTGATCGGGATAGAAACGGTGCAGTGCCGACGCAATTTCGATTCCGAGTTCCGGTGCATCCAGCACGTTGCGATCGGTGACGAGGATGCGCACACCGGAGCAGGACTGGCCAGCATAGGGATACGGCTTCTCTGGCGTGAACTGCGTTGCATAAAAACGCACGCCGGGTAGATCGCGGCGATTGAGAAACTGTGCAAGCGAGCGGCCATTGATCCATGGCGCTCCGAACTGCTCAAACGGCGTATCGGTGCCGCGTCCCACAGAAATGTTCGTCGTCTCAATCAGCCCGAGCGCGGGATAGAGGATTGCCTCCTCCAGATTCCGGAGGTTCGGAGAGGGACTTACCCAGGTCAAGCCGTTGGAATCGAACCAGTCGCCGCGCTGCCATCCTTTCATTGCGACGACCGTCAGAGGCGCATGCAGTTGAAGCTGCTCGTTGTCGTAACGCGCCAGTTCGCCAAGAGTCATACCGTGGCGCACAGGAATCGGCATGGAGTTCACGTAGCTCTCAGTCCCCGGATCAGAAATTGGGCCCTGCACGAAAGCGCCATTGAGAGGATTAGGACGATCCAGAATTACGATCTCTGTTCCTGCCTTTGATGCGGCTTCCAGAAAATAACGGACAACACTTTCATAGGTGTAGAAGCGCACGCCCGCATCCTGCAGATCGATGACAACAGCATCCAGATTGCGTATTGTATCGAGCGAAGGACGACGCTCTGCGGCAGTCGCGCTATAGAGACTAATAACAGGTAACCCGGTTGCCGTGTCGGTAGAGTTCGGCACGCCGGGCTGATCATACGAACCGCTGATGCCGTGCTCCGGACTGAAAAGAGTAGTAAGCGCAAGGCCTGGAACAGCGGCGGCTGCATCATGAAAGAGCACGTCGATAGTGCGCCGGCTCCCGGCGTCAACACCCGTTGGATTAGTCAGCAGACCCAGCTTCAAATGACCATCGTGCTTGTGTGCCAGATCAGCAAACTCGGCAAAGTGGTCGCTCTCGAGTACATCGATGCCAGTCTGCACCTCGCCATTGCGCGCCGACCAGTGCCGCATTCCGCTCAGCGACTCGTTATAGCCGGTGATATGCGCCGCCAGCGAGCCGCCGTCGGCGTGGATGCCCAGCTCGACAGCCGCGGCATCGGCAATATTGCCGCGAAGTGTCGTGATGCCCTTGGGGCCATCCGGATGAACAGCGTTCGCCAAGACAATGATGTACGAATCACTCACTGGATCCATCCACAGTGAGGTGCCCGTAAACCCTGTGTGACCGAACGAGCCTACTGGAAACAATCCGCCGCGATTCGTTGAGTAAGGCGAGTCGATGTCCCATCCAAATGCGCGCAACGCGACGCCGGTAACAGGCTGCTCAGGCGCAACCATCTTCTCGAGCACAATGCGCGATAGCGGAAATTTACTGGGCTGCCCGGCAAGGCGGTCTAGCAGATTCTGTGCGTAGACGGCCACGTCATCCGCGTCGCTGAAAAGCCCCGCGTGACCAGCTACGCCGCCCATGCGCCGCGACGTTGGATCATGCACGACTCCGCGCAGCATGACGTCACCCGGAAAGGTCTTGGAGCCTACGACCCCGAACGCCGCCTCGCCGTGCTCCCATTGCGTCGGTGCTATGGACGCGATCCACGACGCCGGAGGCAGAAAGCGCGTATGCTTGAGCCCGAGCGGTTGGATGATGTATCGCGCCGCATAATCATCGAGCGGCATTCCCGTGATCCGCTCCACCAGCGATCCAAGAACAATAAAGTTGATATCGCTGTACTGGAATCTCACACCGGGAGGCCGCAACGGCGCGATCGCAAATGCGAGCTTATATCCTTCCACCTTCCCCTGCCATGGAGAGCTGAGCGGCAGATCAGGAGGCAGGCCCGAATAGTGCGTGAGCAGGTTCCGGATTGTGATGCCACCTTTTCCGTTCTCCGCAAATTCAGGAAGGTATTTCGCCACCGGATCGTCGATATTGAGTTTTCCATCCTGATAAAGCTGCATTACGGCGGTCGCTGTGACCAAAGGCTTGGTCAGTGACGCCATGTCGAAGATGGTGTCGAGTGTCATTGGTTCCTGCACGGGTTCCAGCGAGCGCATGCCAAAGGCGCGCCGGTACACGATGTGGCCGTTATGACCGATAATCACAACCGCGCCGGGAAGCTTGTGCTCGGCGATCGCGCGATTCACAGCTTCTCCGATTGCGGCAAAGCCATCTTGCGCGCAGGCAGCGCCGGCACAAAGTGCGAAGCACGCCAGAAGAATCCAGGCGTAAGGGCGTTTTGCAAAAATGCGTTGGCCGAAGAACAGCTGCGAATATGAACGCATTGACATTGCGCGGAACGGACGGAGCTGCGAGATTTCGAACCACGCGCGAAGAGAACGCACCCTGAATACTCCTTTGAGAGCGAATGAACCGAATCACGAGGGGCGTTTCATCGCTCAGGTCTTCCGCAACCATATCCAGAACCAGGAGGCGCACTCAAGCGCAAAGTGAATGCCCGAATGCAGCACAGGTGTGGCTCAGAAGCCGGATACGGTATATAACTATACATCTAGCAGACTTTCGGGCCATCCATCGCCATTCGTTTACTGGCCCGCGATGAACATCTATCTGCGCGCGATCTGTCTTTCGTAGCAGCAGGACGCACATGGAGAACATGAGGACCCTCAACGGAGCACTTGTGAAGCGGCGGAAGAGAGGCGCGGTGCTTCAGCGCTTGCATGCTGGTGCGTGCCGAATCTTTATCGCGGCCGTTGCTCTTTCGATGCTGCCGGTTGCTCCAGCCGGCGCTCAAAAATCTGTTGCGGATGCGGACTTCGTTGTAGCAGCTCCCGTGATTGATATGTATCGGAATCCCTCGACGGACAGCGACGTGGTTTCGCAGGCCATTTACGGAACGGACGTGCCTTCGCTTAAAAAGCAGGCGGGTTGGTACGACATCCGTACCGCAGATGGTTATTCGGGCTGGGCTCAGGCAGCGGGCCTGAGAGCCCTCAGCGCTGGCCCGTACGCTCCCGACGGAAAAGTAGTGCGTGTCGCAGTTCTCAGCGCAAACGTTTATCGCGATCCTGACGTAACACTCCATGCTCCGCTTTTGCGGCTGCCTTGGGAAGCACGCCTGGAAGTGACATCTGAACCGGCGACTGGCTCCGGCCGATGGATTTCTGTGCGGCTAGTCGATGGACGAACTGCGTGGGTGCAACGCGGCGACGTCAGTGCTAATTTCGCGCCCCTCAGCGTTGATGAAACCATCCTTCTGGCACGCAAGTTTCTGGGGATCACGTACACGTGGGGCGGAATTTCCAGTTTTGGCTTCGATTGCTCGGGGTTCACCCAGATGCTGGTTCGCCAGCGCGGCACTGAGATGCCGCGTGACGCGAGTGTGCAGGCTGCGTGGAGCGGCGTGGTTCCGATCAAGCGCGAAGAGTTGCAGCCCGGCGATCTGTTGTTCTTTGGCGCCAGTGCCGCCAAAATCACCCACACAGGCATGTATATCGGCAACGGTCAATTCATCCACGACACCACGCATGATCACCCTGGGGTACAGATCAACAATCTCGGCGATCAGCCCTGGACCACATTGCTCGTGGCGGCACGGAGGATCAAGTGATCACTAGAAGGGATTGGCTGAGGCTTGCCGGTGCGGCGGGGGTCGCGGCCGCAACACCATTTAGGATTTCGGCGGCATCGGTGGAGCCTTCATCCAATCGCAGCGAGGTCCATTGCGGGTTGAAGCGCCTCATGCTTCATCACACGTGGACCACGACGATGTCATCCAGCACATACCGCGATACAATCCACGTGCAGTATGTGCGTGACGGCGTCACCGGCTATGGCGAGGGCGCTCCCATCATTCGCTATAAGGAATATCCAGAACAAGCGGCGCAGGCGATCAATGCCATCCGCGAGCAGATCGCTTCAAGCGATCCCTGGCAATATGAGAAGACAATCGCTCAGATTCGCCGTGCTCTCGGCGAGCATCAGCGCGCCGCGATCGCAGCCGTGGATATTGCGCTCTTCGACTGGCTGGGCAAAAAGCTCAACGTTCCGCTGTATCGGCTTCTCGGGCTCGATCCGGCCGATGCCCCCGTCACGGACTTTTCCATTGGCATCGATACGCCTGCCATTACGCGCCAAAAAACTCTTGAGGCAAAAGATTTTCCTGTACTCAAGGTCAAAGTGGGCCTGAAGACAGACGAGGAAACCATCGAAGCCGTGCGTAGCGTCACGAAGAAGCCTATTCGCGTAGACGCCAACGAGGGCTGGACTGACAAGGAAGAGGCCATCCGCAAAATCAACTGGCTGGAAACCCAGGGAATCGAATACGTCGAGCAGCCCATGCCGGTGCACATGCTGGAAGAGACGAAGTACGTGCGCAGCAAAGTCCATTTGCCCATCTTCGCCGACGAAGCCTGCACTGAAGCATCCATGATTCCGAAGCTCACAGAGGCCTACGACGGAATCAACGTGAAATTGGACAAATCGGGTGGCATTCTGGAGGCGCGCCGCTGGATCGAAATTGCACGCGCTGTAAACCTGAGGGTGATGCTGGGATGCATGGTCTCAAGCTCCTGCTCGATTACCGCCGCTGCGCATCTTGCGCCGCTCGTCGACCACGTCGATCTCGACGGCAATCTGCTGATCGACAACGATCCCTATCGCGGCGTCATTGTCGACAAAGGCCGGCTCGTGTTGCCTGACGGTCCAGGGCTCGGCCTCACGTTACTTTCCGCAGAGGGAGCGGCCACATGAGCACAACCTTCCGCAATAAGTTGCACTTACTCCGCGCAGCTCTCTTCTCGATTGCGTTTGCGTTCTTTTTCTCTGCTGCGTCGGCACAGAGCGACTCTGCTCTCGCCGCGGCACTTCAATCGATGATCGCAAGCTTTCAGGGGCACGTTTCCTTCTACGCGCACGATCTTGCGACGGGAAAGACCGTTGCCATCGAGGCGGATAAGCCGGTTCCCACAGCATCGGTTATCAAACTGGCAATTCTCTACGAAGCCCTCCAGCAGATTCGTGCTGGCCGCGTGCATTTCGACGATCGCCTGACGGTTCGCAAAGAAGATCAGGTGCCAGGCTCAGGGGTGCTGCTGTTTCTCGATACGCCCGCGACCATCACGTTGAAAGATGCTCTGACCCTGATGATCGCCATGAGCGATAACACCGCGGCCAATCTCTCGATGGAACACGTCGGCATCAAGAATGTCGATGACCGGCTCGTCTCGCTCGGTATGAAGAACACATGGCTTTACAAAAAAGTTTTTCAACCCGCAGAGGGACCAATGCCCGCCGATCAAAAAGAGTTCGGCCTGGGCAAAACAACGGCACGTGAGATGGCTGCCCTGATGGAACGCTTCGCCACATGTGATCTCGGGCCCATGCCTGCGCCGGCTTCTTCCACTCAGCCTGCCGCGCCGAGCGATCAGGCTCTCTGTGATGCTGCGCTTCACATGCTGGAGGTTCAGTTTTATCGGGATAGTTTCCCCCGTTATCTCGAAGGCGCTGACGCACCGAAGGGCATCACCCGTATTGTCAACAAGACAGGCGCGCTAAACAAAGTTCGCAATGATGTGGGTGCGATCTTCACTAAGCAGGGCACCATCATCCTCTCTGGATTTACGAGCGACAACGCGGACACAAGTTGGACCGCCGACAATCGCGCTGAGCTGCTTCTGGCTAAACTCGCGCAGGCTGTGGTCGCTGCATGGGCGCCAGGAACGTAGCCGCGCAGAACCTTCTGCTATCCTCACAACGCATGGAACCTTCTCTGCCCGCGCTCAGTGACCGCTCGTTACCCGACCTGCCGCGCGTTCTTGGCGCAAAGCAATCCATTGCGATTGTTGTCGGCACCATCATCGGCAGCGGCATTTTTCTTATCCCGAGCGAGATGATGCACGACGCTGGCTCTTCGCGGCTGGTCTACCTCGCATGGATTGCCGGCGGACTGCTCTCCCTTTTTGGAGCCATGACCTACGCCGAGCTGGGTGCAATGTTGCCTTACGCCGGCGGTGAATATGTCTACCTGCGCGGCGCCTACGGCGACACCCCAGCTTTTCTCTATATGTGGACATGGTTTGCTGTAGCCAAGCCCGGTTCCATCGCGGCAAGCGCTGTCGGCCTCGTTCGCACGCTTGAGTTCTTTCCCGCGTTCCATTGGCTGCGAAATCCAATCACGAGCGGGCCGATCCAACTCTACGGATCGCAGTTATTCGCCATCACTGTAACCTGGCTCATCACCGGACTGAACTATCTGGGTATTAAGAAAGCCGGCGATTTTCAGTTCGTCTTCACGGTGTTGAAAGTGATTCTTATTCTCGTCGTGGTCGGGCTCTGCTTTTTCTCCATATCTGGTTCATGGAGCAACTTCTCTACCGCGCTACCCGGTGCAACCGGTGGATTCGGCGGATTCATGCTGGCGCTGATCGCCACACTCTGGGCTTACGACGGCTGGAATGACCTGAGCATGGTATCAGGCGAAGTGCGGCGTCCGGAACGCAACCTTCCACTCGCTCTCATCGGCGGTCTAATTGTTGTGGGGGTGTTGTTCATGGCCACCAATGCTGGCATTCAATACATCTTGCCCGCAGGCAGAATCGCAGCCTCTGACCAGCCGGCCGTCAGTGCTCTGCTGGTCGCCGCCGGCAGCCGTGGGGCACAGCTCGTGGCGGCGGCGATGGCCCTCAGCATCATCGTCAGTCTCAATGGAACTACGATGTCCGGTGCGCGCATTCCCTTTGCCGCTGCACGCGATGGAATGTTCTTCCGCTGGTTCGCCCGCGTGCACCCGCGCTTTCATTCGCCTTCTGCTTCGCTGGTTGCGCAGGGTCTGCTCGCGACCTTCTTGCTTTGCTTTCTGGGCCGTTTTCAGCAATTGTTTGAGTTGGCGGTGTTCGCCGAATGGCTCTTTTACATGCTGGCGGCATCGACCATTTTTGTTTACCGCAAAAGGTGCCCTGAGAAAATGCGACCCTACAAAGTGTGGGGATATCCCTTGCTTCCGGCAATCTTTGTGCTCAGCGCGGCGATCGTCCTAGTCTCAAGCTACATTGGCAATCTGAGAGGATCGCTCATCGGCACGGCCCTGATTCTCACCGGCCTGCCCGTTCTATTTCTACTGCGAAAGTTCCGCGCCGCTTCGTAAGGTCAACGGCTGACGATCTGTTCGAATAGATGATTCCCAGAAGAAGGTGAATTTCGATATGTCGAAGTTGTTCATGTGGCTGCCCGTGTTCCAGGTCGTGTTCTTGTGCTCTGTCTCTGCGCAAGGCACCGTGCCGACGTTTCAGTATCAGAGCAGCCATGGGCCTTTGAGTCTGATGGGCAACGAACCGGCGCAGGAGAAAACTACTGTCGTCCCTACTGTTCTTGTGCCCATCACGCTCTTATTTGACGCGCCGAAAACCAAAGGCGCAGATTTCGCGATGAACGACAGTGCCGATGTGCCGCGTATCCTGCGCTCGCCCATTTTTGCAAAGTTTGATTTTGGATCGAGCGGCAACACGCAATATGCCGACGCCCTACTGCGCGCGACGTTGCCGTCTGCACCGGCGTGGCACACACTGCTAGGAAATCCAGAGGTAAAGCCGCTGCAGATTACAGTTCCCGTCGGCGACGGCTATGTGCTGAGCTCGAAGAAGGCTGGGACTCACCTCGCCATGGTTGACGTTGAATTCCTTGAGCGCGAGATCTTCAAGCGGATTCCGCGGCAGGAGGGACAGCTAATCATTGCCGTTACGCACAACACAGCCTACTACGCGTATGGCGATGCGACGGTCTGCTGCTCCTGGGGTACACACGGAGTTGACCCGGCCACCGGAAATTCATTTGTGATCGGCTCTTATCTCCACTCTGTTCCGTCGATTGTGCAGGATAAAGATGTACAGCCGCTGACAGAGCAGATTGCGGAATTCGCAATGGATCCTCTGCGCAATCCGCTTGCTCGCGGCATCGGACCCGCGACTGCAGAGAATATGGTCTCGGCGTGGATGCGTCCGGTTCCTGCCGACAGTATTGCCTCTGGCTGCGGTGGTACCGGCGTCGCGGCCCGCTACACCCTTCTCGAACCAACGGACATAAATCCACGCAGCGAGCTGCCTGTTTCACGACCTTTGATTGTCACTTCAAACGGCATTCCCTGGCACATTCAGAATGTTGCCCTGCTCTCCTGGTATCTCGGCACATCCAATGGCCTGGGCAGCACATTCTCCTTTCCCGATGCGCACGTGCTGACTGCACCAGCCGCGCCCTGCCCTGCCTTCCCCGGAACGGCAGCGCCAACGCCAACTGAGTCCGCGGCCACAGCGATTCCATGGAACGGTCCATCAAACGGCCATCAGCTGATTGGATACTGGACCGGCCGTGGACCGCAAAACTCGATCTTTCGGCTCCGCGATGTTCCTTCGCAATGGGACATCGTGATTGTTGCGTTTGCGATTCCCGATACTTCCGCCCCTGAGGGAACGTTGCGGCTGTTTATTCGACCCGGTCTTGATCTGGCTCAACTCAAGGACGACATCGCGTGGCTGAAGCACCAAGGCAAAAAAGTGATGATCTCCCTGGGCGGAGGCGGCCGCTACTTCACACTCGACGATCCGCAGAGCATTCCCAACTTCATCTCGTCGGTCACCAGCATCGTGAGTAACTACGGCTTCGATGGCATCGACCTGGATTTTGAGACGCCCTCCCTCGTGCTCAACCCAGGAGATTCGCATTTCAAGCATCCGACCACGCCGTCGATCGTGAATCTCATTGCGGCGTTGCGCCAACTGCACGACCACTTTGGCGCAGGCTTCCTGATCAGCCTGGTGCCGGAAGGACCACAACTGCCCGCGGGCTATGCGAGCTATGGAGGCCAGTCCGGCTCGTATCTGCCGCTTCTTTGGGGTGTCCGTGACATCCTTTCTTTCGTGGACGTGCAGGACTACAACACGCCCCCTCTCGAAGGCCTCGACGGCGAGCCCCATCAGCTTGGCGGCGTGGACTATCACCTGGCGATGACTGAATTTCTGCTTCACGGCTTCGATGTTGGCCGCGATCCGCGAGACTACTTTCCGCCCGTACCGGCAAACAAGATTGCAGTGGGATTTCTCGTGGGCGCCACAACTCCGGAGATTGTGTGCAAGTCCGTCGATTCGCTCATCTCCGGGAAACTCCCCAAGGGCTCAACTTATCAATTGCGCAGGCCTGCAGGCTATCCAGATATGAAGGGCGCGATGTTCTGGACGATTGATGCCGACCGCCTTGACGGCTACAGCTTTTCGAATACAATCGGCACACAGCTTCACGCATATCCGGCGCCGAAATAAGCCGCTCCCGATTTTGCGGCTCAACTGAAACCGTCAACACTCTGCCAGTCATCGAACAATGATCGGCACAACTGTGGCCGCAGTGCGGGATGACTATTTGACCGGGCGGGAGCCTGCAATCAGGATGTCCACCAGTCTCCTGGCGCTTTGTTTCCAGTCAGGTCCAGCCGGCACATACGAGACGCCGATGAGCGCTCGCAATAGATCGAATGGCTCAAGATCCCGGCGGATGTCACCGCTCTTGATGGCACGCTTTACCAGAGTCTCAATCGCTTCTTGAATCTGCCCACGGGAACCTTCATAGAGCTTCGAGGCCCCTCCGACAATTGAATTGAGCGCCGGAGCGATGATCTGCTTTGCCGCGATGTGATCGACGAACAGCAGCATCCACGCACGCAGAGCCTCCAGCGGGGGCAGATCCTCAGCAACTTTGCGCGCCGCCCCTGCCATCTTTTCCACCTCAGTTCGGTAAACAGCTTCGATCAGTGCATCCCGTGTAGGAAAGTGACGATACAGGGTTCCCGGTCCGACTTCAGCCTGTTTGGCGATATCGTCCAGGCTGGCTTTTGCGCCATGGCGTGTAAAAGCCTCCTTCGCGACTTCAAGAATGCGCTCGCGATTGCGCTGCGCATCCGTGCGCGGCTTGCGTGGAGCTGGTTTTGAACGCTTTGCAGGCATGTGAAAAAAGTTCTGCAACCGGAGACAGCCTCCGATTATCAATTCATTCGGAGGCTATCTCCGTTTTATCAAATCCGGGATGGCGCGGCAACGTTGGCCATCAAAAGGAGAAGAGTGCATGCGCATCTTTATCACTGGGGCCACAGGCTTCGTTGGCTCGGCAATTGTTCCGGAACTCATTGGCGCAAGTCATCAAGTGCTCGGATTGGCCCGTTCGGACGCTGCTGCGGCGTCACTCGCAGCGATGGGAGCCGATGTGCAGCGCGGCTCACTTGAAAACCTGGAGAGCCTGCGCAATGGCGCGTCCGCTGCCGACGCGGTGATCCATGCAGGCTTCATTCATGATTTTGCGAACTATGCTGCAGCTGCGGAAACAGATAGGCGTGCCATCGAAACGATTGGCGCTGCTCTTGCCGGTTCCGACCGGCTGTTTATCGTCACCTCCGGAACGGCACTGGCCGCGCCCGGTCGCATGGCGACAGAAGAAGACGCAGCCTCTTCTAACTTCCCGCGTAAGTCAGAAGAAGTTGCAGCTTCGGCAGCCGCGAAAGGTGCGCGTGTGACGGTGCTGCGCTTGCCTCCCTCCGTTCACGGCGTTGGCGATCACGGATTCATCCCGATCCTCATCAATCTCGCTCGCGAAAAAGGCGTGTCAGCATACGTAGGCGAAGGGCTTAACCGCTGGCCCGCAGTGCATCGGCTCGATGCTGCCCGCCTCTACAGGCTTGCGCTGGAGAAGAGTCCTATCGCGCCGCGTTATCACGCGGTGGCGGACGAAGGTGTACCGTTCCGCGAAATTGCTCGGGTGATTGGTCGTCGCCTGAATCTCCCGGTCGTCAGCAAGTCGGCGGAAGAGGCAGCCGATCACTTTGGCTGGTTCGCCCACTTCGCGGGACTCGACTGCCCGGCCTCCAGCGCGCGCACGCAGCAACAACTGGGATGGCGTCCAACACAGCCTTCACTGATCCCCGATATCGACCAGCCTGCTTATTTCGAAGCGATCCAGAAAACATTTGACCAGAGGAGCGAAAACAAATGACCACGCAGACCAACATTGGCGGGAGCTTCACATTCGTAAATACGGTGCTTACGGTTAACCGCATGGGCTATGGCGCGATGCAACTGGCTGGTCCTCAAGTGTGGGGACCACCACGCGATCCCGAAGAAGCTATCAGAGTCTTGCATGAGGCAATCGATGCTGGTGTGAACCACATTGACACGAGCGATTTTTATGGCCCCCACGTTACCAATCAGATCATCAAACGGGCGCTCCATCCCTATCCGGACGGGCTGGTGCTCGTCACCAAAGTGGGAGCGCGTCGCGGAGCCGACAAGTCATGGATGCACGCACTTTCGCGTCAGGAACTCATCGATGCGGTTCACGATAATCTTCGCAACCTCGGCCTTGAGCAGCTCAACATCGTCAATCTGCGCGTGGGCGGAATCTCGAAACCTTCGGACCAATCGATTGAGGAACCACTCACGGTGCTCGCCGAACTGAAGCGACAGGGACTGATCCGTCATCTCGGTCTCAGCAATGTGACGCCGGGGCAACTCACGGAAGCGCGGAAGATAACCGAGATCGTTTGTGTCCAGAACTTCTTCAACATCGCACAGCGAGACGATGATGCCTTTGTGGATGAACTTGCAAAGCAAGGCATAGCGTACGTGCCGTTCTTCCCGCTCGGCGGATTCACTCCCCTGCAATCGTCGGGGCTGAACGCCGTTGCGGCATCTGTCGACGCGACTCCAATGCAAGTCGCGCTGGCGTGGCTGCTTCATCGCGCGCCCAACATCCTGCTGATCCCCGGTACATCCTCGGTCAAGCATCTCCGCGAGAATCTCCAGGCTGCGACACTTAAACTCAACCCTGAAACCATCGCAAAGCTTGATTCGATCGCAGGCAGCACATCGAGATGAGTACCTGGTTTCTCATAGCTACTGATCGCAGCTTCGGGTGCATCCGTACCTAAGCCGCGCTCGACTGTAGAAATGCGCCGGTTGGCTCGGTGAGGGACGCTATCCTGCTTTATCACCGGATGGGCACTGAATGACCTAAAGCCATCTTGAGCATGGTACATGGAATCTCTGGATCCGAAATCAAGAAGACCGGCGAAGCCCGATGGAACCAGTGCGAATCTTCCTCGGAGAGCTCTAAGACATTCCTTTATGCGACCGATTGTGGCCGTAGTCTTTGGGTCACCACTATTTCTCGACGGTGGGTTATGCCGCAGTTTCGAATGAACATTTGGCTGTCGCTTTTTTAAAATTCATAGATCACTTGAAAGCGGTCGTCAGTTCACGACAAATCCGACCCGCAGCAGAAGTATCCGTGTGAAGATTACCGGCTTCATGCCAGCTGGTGGATGCTGTGTGCCGACCCGCTGTTGCGCAGGCTGAAAGCCCGACGCAGATGAGCGGCAACGTGCTATGTCCGAATTGATTCCGCTCCTGGCTCCTCGGTTCAAACCAACGGCGACAAACAAATGACCACTTCGGATCAAAGCGACCACCGATTCGCAACCCTTTTGTTTTCTGGTGCCCGGAGGGGGACTTGCCCCCCCACGGCCTTGCGGCCTGCGAATTTTAAGTCCGTTTTTCGCAGTTTTGCAGCAAGTCGCAATCCGTCGCACATCAATGCATAAGCTGTTCATGATCAATGGCATATGCAGGCACACGGGCCTGCAATGTATCGCAGCCAAGTGCACAAAAGTTGGAAACGAACAGCCATCAAAACAGCCACCAGAAATGCACGTCTATGGGTGACGCAATAGGTCGCTAGCCTTTCCATCGATCCAGTACTCGACCTGTTGCGCCTCAATCGGTGACGGCACCTGCCAACGGCCCAACATTCGTTCGATTGCTGCCGCCGGAACAGGATTGGACCGCTCGCGGTTTTGGCGAAAGAGTGCATCGGGAGACGCCTCGATGTAAACGATCCGGACTTGAGCGCGGTAAGCAGTAAGCAGATCGATCAATTGCGTCCTCAGATCCCGTGAAAGATTCGTAGCATTCCACACAAAGTCCTCGTGACGCCGAAGAAACTCGCGCGCCTTCTCCCGCGCTGCCTGCACCACGCGCCCCTGGGAGCCCGTGGCCTCCTCATCGAGTTCAATACGCAGAGCGTCGAGGCTTATAGCTGGCAAACCTGGCAGGTGATCCTTGATCCATGTGTCCTTTCCCGCTCCCGGGAGTCCAGAGATCACCGTCACCCGGCAGGTGAAATCCTCATGCGCGAGATAGTCAGGGTTACGAACTTCCGAGCGGAAATACTCGAAGCGGCTATGGGCGGACGGGAAGGCTCGCGGCGAGTCCAAACAGCCGCATTCTCGGCACAACTCTTCGAATAGCGAAATGTTCGCGAGCAATGTTTCTTGGTCGTTGCAAATCCTGCCGAGAGCATCGACACGCGCCAGCATTGCGAGAAGGCCGCAGTCTGTCGTCTGGCTCATTCGAAACGCGCGCCGCTGCGCATCATCGTGATCGACGAGATGGAAGGGGGCCTGGTGGTGTTCGATAAGCGCGCAAATCTGTTCTCGGATCGGAAAAGACGCGTGCATCTGCCACAGTATCTGGCGAGCGTCGATGGCTCCACGTTGAGAATGGCCGCGGCTCGTTATTCGCCCTTGGTCCACTCGGGTGCACGCGGGCTTCGCGACATCGTGCAGGAGCGCAGCTGCAAACAAGATGAATCGTTCACTCTCTGGTAGTTGTCGCCACGCGTCGAATGATGCGAGAGCCTCAACCACCATGCGGATGTGAATCCAGACGTCGCCTTCGCCATGGTAAATTTCGTCCTGCCGGCATCCTCGAAGCTGCTGAATCCATGAGAACGACTCGTCGATTGCGTTCCACTCGACTTGCCAATCCGGAGGAGCCGGGCAAAGCGCTGTCAGCGTCTTCATAAGGAGCTCCCGGATTGTCGCAGGTCCACAAAGATATCAACGCCATCGCGTAGCACATTTGGTTCAAGCGGGCGGTCGAGCCAATGAATTCCTTCTTGTTCCACAGCCTGGGTGAAACTGTCGCGCACATATTTATAGCGGCCACGGACGCATCCGTCCTCTTCCCACTTGATGTAGAGGCCTTCCATGATCTCCGTCGATGAGCAAGTCGAGCGGCTGATCAGACCCTCAAAACGGCTCAAGCGGCCCTGGTCGAGTACAGGAACCGAAACAACCGGAGTGGAAGAGAGAAGCTGGCGTCGTCGCTGGGTACTCAGGAATTGATCCGTGTCCCGATCGAACAGATCGAACTCCATGAAGTAATGCGGCAAGCAATCGTAGCGGATGGTATGCCTTGCATAAAGCCATTCGCCGTACAGGGTGTACCTGTTGCCGAGAACCCGCGAAAGTGCACCCCGATGTGCGTTGGCCCAGCGCTTGAAGAGATCGAACTGCCGTTCTCTCGGTCCCCCAGAAAGCACATGACCGCGACTCTGAAGAATTAGCTCACCGTCGTCATCGAAGCTGATGGCACTGTTGGCGCCGTCGAGCTTCTCCTCCGCCACCAAAAAGCACCCTCTTAGCTCCTCCGGCGAGACAATCGCGAGATCCTCATCGCCCCGCTGCTGACGCGAACCGAGAAGGTGTGGTGTGCGCGGATACTTGAGAATCGGCTTCATGGCTTCATGCAAATAAGAATGCGGTGATTGAGCACGTGTTCGATCTTCGGTTGTGGGCACCCGCCGGCGACCGCCATCTCTCTCAACCGATTCACCGTGAACAGATGCCTGTGCTCGGGATTGTCGTCGGGTGTAGAGGGCACGCTGGCAATAACAAACCGTCGCGCCACGCGCAGAGCCTGGCCGAGTGCCGCCTCGGGATTCTGCAAATGTTCGAGCACTTCAAGGATCGTGACACCGTCGAAGCTAGTGTCGGGAAATGTAAGTTCGCAGACATCCATCTGGAAGACTTGAAGGCGATGGATTCCTCCTAAGCGAACCGCGTTCAAGTCTGCGATGCGCCGATCGAGCACATCGATTGCCGTAACGGCTACTTCAGGAAATCCAGCCATCAGAGGCCAGAGAAATGTCCCCCGGCCACTTCCAATGTCGAGCAGCGTTGCAGGCGCCAAGCCGCGCAACAGACTCAACACTCTTCGAACGCGTGCCAGATCCTGGTTCTGCTTGAATTTGTGCAGGCGCAGCCCCACGGCAAGCCCGTCATCGATGCTTGCTGTGGGATTATCCAGACGGCCACGAACAAACGCAGTCGCCAATTCGCTGAAATAACGCTCCATGCTTGGTTAAAGAATACAGTCCGAGAATTTTGGTGCGTAAGCTCCTGGTGCTCGTTTATTGAGTTGCGGCGGAGAGTTGACTCCCAGTCAGAGCTCTCCCGCACTCCTCAAGGTGCTCAACCTCACCACGCGAAACCCCGCGCAACATCGCTGGCTCCCAGTCCATTTCGTGTTCCGACAGACCAACGTAAAATGCTCCGGTCCCTCGGCGTTCGCGTCGGTGGCTCGTCGTCGGTGTAGAAGCAATTGGTAGATAGACCATGATTGAACCCCGTTTCTGTACCTCGGACTGGCCGCTGAACCATACGAATGCGGCCTCCTTATCGACGTCCGTGATTCGCCTAGTAAATGCCATCATGCTTGCGCACTCGATATGCAATGGCTGCCTGGCGACCGTCTCGTCGTAGTCTGGAGCGGCAAAGACTCGCTCTGCAACCACTCGGTGCGGGACAAACGGCGGCACGTGCAGTCTGACCTTATGAATGCCCGCGTAGAAGTGTTTTCCGACGGAGATCTTTCCCACGAAGTGCATCCATTTCGGCCCAAACCAGTTGTCAATGCGAATAAGGTAAAGATGCGCCGGTTCGTAGTCGCGAGCAATACCAACCGCAAGCGCCTGCACCTTTTTCATGAACTCGGCCGAGTCCGCTTGAAGCGCCGAAGTGAACTCTTTGACACCAACGAACATGGTTGACTCCTCTACCCCAGGTCCCTTGCATCTCGAGACCCGGGGTATTTGGGTTAATCGAGAAACGCAATTTGTGGAGCGTTCTTCGCAAAGCGTTCCCGGTTCATGTACACGCGATGCCAGCCGTAGAGATCAACTGTCTTGTGATCCCGGTGCCGGACTTCGCCGCGCGCATAGACTTCAGCGTCGCGAACCATGCGCCGCCACATGAAGCTGCGCGCCTTCACGTTGGTGTCGATGAGCTTCTTGTACTCAAACAGGCCTACGCCTGCCGGGTACTCCCGACTCACCATTACCACTTCACCACCGCGCCTCATCAGCTCTTCACAAAAATGAGGCTTGCTTCCACCGCCACGGGTGAGTGGTTCGTTGCGCAGAACCACGGCGTTCTTGTCGTTCACGCCGGGTTCTGAAACAAAAAACCACTCACCTTGCCGAATGGCCTCGCGCCCCTCTATCTCCGTGGGACGCAGGCTGGCGATCGCCGTCCGCACATCGCGAACGCCATCGCCTGGCACGGCTGAGGCAAACAGGTGGCCATCATCGCGCCCAAGCAGGAACTTGAGTTTGTCGCTTCCTTGACGAACCATCAGGACGAGGTGGCGCGAACGAGGCTGCACGTCGAGAATTTCCAACTGAGCCCATTCATGGCACCAGAGCACAAACAGTTCGCCGGAGCGGTCCCTGCGTACGTCAATTGCAACCATCGCCCCTTGTCTACTACCTGGTCCGCGCACAAAAACTCGCGCACCCATGCGGGCGAAGTGCCGACACAGATACTCCTGGGTCGTCATACGTTCCCTTCTAAGTTGTTAGAGGGTTGCCGTTATGCGCGGCAGAGGAAGGCGGAAACAGAGCCGTCCTGCGCCGTGCCATTCACACAGTCATGCAATTGCTGATTAGTTCGCATGGACGTCTCCTTTCCTTGAACAAAGTAGCACGGTTTCGATTTCGGAGCAACGAATTACCGAATTGGGCGGTGTCCGGGAGTTTGGGTGTCGGCTCGGTTTCCGTTTCTTGGGCTGTTTCGGCATGGGGCTTCACTGGAAAAGATGTTCTACACTTTTCGAAAGCCACAAACCTAAGTGGAATCACGCCGAGATGGTTATGGTGATGCAGCAGGTGATGATAATGGCCAGCGTGATCTTGTCAAATAGCGACGCAAAGGCTGCAGAGATAAAGTCTCTTACGGAGCGGGCGGATCGGCTCATCCATGCAGTAGATTTCTGGAATGAGTGGATGATCGCTGGTCTAATTTTAGCGGCGGTCGCGGCAGTGTTGATCGTTCTCGCAACTCGGATGGTAGTCCTAAGAACACAGGAGTTGACCGACGCGCAGGGGCAACTGTCGGACGCAAAGGAGGCGCAACTCACCTTAGATTTGAAGGAAAAGGATCGCCAAATCGCAGTTGCCGGATCGGAATCTGCCCATGCACTGGAGCAAGCAAGAGGTGCAGAGGTCCACCTGGCTGATGCCAACGCCAGAGCTTCTGAAGCAAATGCACGAGCCGCAGCGCTGGAAGTGGAAGCGCTTAAACTGCGAGAACAATTGGTAGCTCAGGGGCCAAGAGAGAACCTATTACGAGGAGAAAGCAGACAGAGACTCGTGGATGCGCTTACCAAATTTGCAGGACAGCGAGTCGATGTTCGGCGTAGTGCATCCGTGATTGAAGTAAATGGGGCCGTAGTGATGTCCACTCCAATCGGCGATGACACAACAGGGCTGTCTCAATCCCTTGTCGGCGTCTTGCGAGATGCTGGCTGGAGCTCGCCCGAAACTCCACTACTTTCTACGTTCCAGGGACAAGGATTGAAAGTGGAAGTTCAAGACCTTTCACCCAAGACCGTGACCGCAGCCAAGGCTCTCGTGGAGGCCTTAAGAAAGGTCCCGCTTGGGGTGGAAGGACCCCTTCTGGATAACGAAGACCAAGCAAAACGAGTTGGCACGAACGTCGTACTGCCCGCGTTTGATAAAAGCACGATCATCCTGACAGTTCTGACGCATCCATAGGGCGAGACGAGGTTGAATGAAAACTCGAATCAAGGCATAATCGTAGAGCGAATCGGTGAACTTCACGCACCGATTCACGACTCGACGAAGACCGGAGGAGACTATGTCGCCGATTGCCAATAGTCCGAAGCCGTCGAGCCTGCTCGTCGCCGCCTAATCCAGCCGGCCGGGCTGGCTCCCAATTTCAACCCATGAGTTGAAGCCGCACCTGCGCAAATGCGTGGAACGGCAAGTCGCGTCTGTGCGCGGCAAGGGAGAAGTTTGTGAAGTGGCAAAAGCGTCGTAATCGAGCGGCGGAGTCCGTAGATCCGGAGTTCGCCGAAGCACTTCTGGGTAACAGCTCAGAAAGATCATCAACCGACCGCAAGGTACTGCGGAAAACACAGCAGTTCTGTCGTCAGGTCCAGCGTGCGCTGAACCTGGCGCTCGCAAGCGGTGACTCGCAATTGCAGGGCTACGAAGTCTTTGTCGAAGAAGTTTCTCCGGCCCCTGATTGCGGACATCTGTTGGCGCACATCGTGGTTTCCGAAGGTCGCCTCATCTCGGAGGCGATGGCGTGGCTTCGACAAAATCAACCGCGGCTTCGAACCGAGGTTGCCATGAGCATCGCACGGAAGCGAGCTCCGGAGTTGGCGTTCGTGCCGGCATTCACGGTAGGAGGCGAGAATGACTGACCCGTCCTTGCCTCCAATCAGAATGTGGCTCACGGCTCCACTGGGCCATGAAGTTGCGGAAGCTCTGGGGCGTCTGCAACGCGCCCCGGATGTCAAGCGGATTGCCGTCATGCCAGACGTTCATTTGGCCAACGACATCTGCGTGGGAGTGGTGCTGGCAACCTCGCATCTGATCTACCCGCAGGCAGTGGGCGGTGACATCGGCTGCGGAATGCTTGCCGTGGCAACGAACCTAACCGCAGAGCGGTTGCACGACCCAAAAGCCGCTGGCCAGATTCTGGCGGGACTGGCAAAAGCAGTCCCAAGCCGGCGTCGCAACCGGCAGGCGGTCATCGCACAGCCTCAAGACCTGGATTCAGTTGAATTGAGCAATGTCAGGCTGGAGTCGATCCGGCGAAGTGAGGGCACATTGGAGTTCGCAACTCTCGGAAGCGGAAATCACTTTCTAGAGTTTCAGTCCGACGACGAAGACCGGCTCTGGCTGATGATTCACAGTGGCTCCAGGGCACTCGGCCAGGCGATCCGGGATCATCACCTTGCGGGTACACAGGTTGTCGATGGCCGCTTTCGAGCGCTGGATGCTGAGTCCGAGCAGGGAGCGGCATATTTACATGACCTCGACTGGGCGCGCCGGTATGCGGCGGCTTCAAGGCAAGCCATGGCAGCGGAGGCGGAAAAGGTGATTGGGGATTCGATTGGCGCCCAGCTGATTTGGGAAACGTCGATCACAACTGATCACAACCACGTCGCTCTTGAGCAGCATGGTACCAGCAACTTCTGGGTTCACCGGAAAGGCGCCATGGCGCTGCAGGCTGGTGAACTCGGCGTCTTGCCGGGTTCCATGGGGACGCTCAGCTTCCATGTCGAAGGCCGCGGATGTGAGGAAGCGCTCAACTCCAGCGCACATGGCGCTGGAAGAGCGATGAGCCGGTCCGAGGCGACAAGGAAGATCAGCTGTGCAGACCTGCAACGCCAAATGAATGGCGTCTGGTTTGACTGGCGTCTCGCGGATGCAATCCGCGACGAAGCTCCATCGGCGTACAAGGACATTCGTGCAGTTCTGAAGGATCAACACGATCTTGTCAAAGTCCGCCGCACGCTCCGGCCGCTGTTAAATTACAAAGGCACGTGATCGATCGATGCTTGGGCAGGCCCCGAATCAAGCCTGCCCAATGTCAGCCCCGAATCCAGATTGTTGCGAGAGAGTCGATCCAAATCCCCGTGTTGCCCGCAATACTGACCCGGTGCACAATCCCGGGAAGATTCAGTTCGTAGCTACGAAATCCTCCGCAGACAAACCTTCCGGAAGATATTCCAAAGCAACCGCGCGAAACCCATATCCTACGGCATAAGTGGGCAAGTTGAGCACTCGAACAAGATCCGCGTGCCGATCCCCAGCGAATGGGTATTCTTCGTAGGACGCTCGGAGGATTCGCTCGACTTTAGCAACATCTTTGCACTGGAAAGCTGAGCAAAGGCGTTCTGCGTTACCACCTTTGGGCGGTGCCATTCCAGTGTTCGTGGAAAAATAGCTTGGCGCAGAGTTGTATTCGTCGGTAAGCATTCCACATTCATAGAGCTGAAACCAGAATATGTCGCTGTCATGAATGAGAAGAGCAAGAACGGTGCTTCGCAGATCACTGGAGAGTTGACCAGCCAGTTTCGCAATTGCCCCTTGGTCTTGCTTGTCGGATTCTTCGTCGAACACGACGGTAAACCCGTTCCACTCAGGTGTGACGAACGCCTTTCTTCCCGACAGAGCCCGCACAACTGAGTTTTGATCAGTCCCCTTCACCGTGTAGTTCACATAAAATGCACCCATTTTCTGCCTCGAAATGCTGTCCAACGGGGATTCAAGAACCAGGGAGCCTGCTTGGCTATCCCATAGTCCTTTGTGAGTTTCTTCCTCTGAGCAACGCCTCGTGCCGCGCTATATAAAACTCGGCGTATCTCGCCATCCACCAGAATTCTGTCGAGTCCAAATCCTCAAACTGGGACAATTCAGCCATCGCTTCCACTAGTTGGCCGAATGCAGCTCTTGTAATAATGGATCGTTCTAGGTCCAGAACAGCGCGGTAAAAGGCAGCTTTCCACTTGTGGTCCCTATTCAAACACTCTGCATAACGCCATCCGCTCCGGGCCAAGGAAGCGTCCAGAGTCTCGTTATCGACAATTCCCAGAATGAATTGGGCCAGAGTCCCTGGATAATCGTGGACGCGTGGATCGCTTGCTCTTTTCTTGAGCAGTTCCAAGGTTTTCGCCCGATCGCATAGTTCCGCGGACAGAGTCGACGCGAGAAAAAGAAGTCGGGGACATTCGAGCCCAACGCCATATATGGCGTACGGTGCTTGGGTTCCCAAGCGCCAGAGCTTGACGGCTTCGCTATAGTCTCCAAGACACCACCGGCCCGCTCCGGCTAACGAGTAGTGGTCCTCTGACAGGCCAATCGAGGGCTTGGCGGCCCGGCTTATTTCTATGACGCCTTCCAAATATTCGACAGCATTCTTGTATTGCTCCGTCCACATAAGAGCCGCACCGTAGCCAAGGCTCGCCCTAGGGCTTCGATTTACGCTGCAGTCATCTTTGAGCAGTACCAACCCCTCATCGGCTTTTCGCTGACGGAGCAGATCCCACGCCTCAGTTACTCGTGATTGGTGTGGTGTGGACATTCTCTGATTATCACTCGCCTCCCAGCACGTGCGCCCTTTGGCGCGGCGCAGCTGCGGGGCTAAACAGGGCCAACACCTTCGAATGCTCAAGATCGGTCTGGTTCCGACAACCATTTCAGGGGCAAGGGCAAATATTCGCAAGCGAAGTCCAAATGAATCACGCGTCGATGAGCAGGCGCTTGTGAGGGAGATGATGCGTGCAGCAGAAGTGGGTGCATCAACAACGCGCCGCCACGGCCAACAACACACGCGTGAGCTTGAGATTTCTCAAGCATCGGAGGAATCTCGGTCTCCGCAATCCGACCTGCGCGATGCGATCCAGGAATTACGTGCAAGGCGCCATTGGACTCATCACAGGCATCAAGATGAAGCCGGATCGAAATCATCCTCTCTAAGACTTGTGCGGGAGGCTGAACGTGAAGAATTCCGGCCTTCGTGGACCACGGCCCAAATCCCGCAACATCTTCCCTTGCGCGCACCGTAATCGTGACGTCCTGATGCCAAGGTACCTTCCAATTCGCCTCTGGGATTTTGTCGAAGAGGATTCCACGAACGGCGAATGCTTTCTCTCCGAGCACTGCCTTAGCCAATTCACGCACCTTGGCTGCTTGAGCCAATTCGCTGATTTCCGGAAGATCCAGGAGATTGCGCACAGCAAAGACCTTGCCGTTCCGGTGTAGTCTTTCACCTTCCTGCTGCCGCTCAAGGGCACCGATCAGCTTGTCAATCTCCGGCTCGGTCAAAACGCCCTCTCGAACGGCATAACCATCACTGTCAAGCTGAACGTTCACAACCTCCACATTAGACATGCTCAGGATTTTAAAGGTCGGGACGCAAAACCGGCTCACCGGCTTCTGAATCGCACTTCCCGGCGAAGCAAAGCTAATAGCGACACGAAATCTGGATTTAGCAGTCGAAACCAACATGGCTGGTCCAGTCCTGAGGTCCTAGTCGCAGGCCGGCATAGGGGCAAAACCAGATATAATCCTGATTTCCGATGGAATCGGCTCCTCCCAAATCTCAAAGAACGTCGTTCCCTGCTGAGATGGTCTTTCAAGGGACCTGGCGGACGTATCAGATCCGTCTGCTGGACCGACTTGATTTGTATCTCGAGGACAAGCGCCTTCATGTCGTAGCTGCACCCGGCTCCGGCAAGACTGTATTTGGATTGGAAGCGATTCGAAGAATCGGCCGGCCGACCTTGGTTCTGGCACCTACCATCACGATTCGCAACCAGTGGGCTGAACGTCTTGTTCAATACTTCCTTCCTCTTGGGAGTCCGAAGCCTGACTGGGTTTCGACCAACATCCGGCGCCCAGAACTGCTGACGATTGCTACTTATCAGGCTCTTCACGCGCTTTGTTCGGGAGAACCTGAAGAGACCGAAGATGCATGCGCGGAAGAAGAGACCAATTCGACAATCGAGCTTCCCACCGGCAATGGCAACGGAAATGGAAACGGCAAATCGGCAATTCCAGTCGAGTTGCCGGACACCCTATCAGGGTTCGAGACTCTTGTCGTCGATGAAGCGCATCACCTTAAGGCGGAGTGGTGGAAGACTCTAACGTTCGTTGCCGACCGCCTGAAGCCCACGCTGGTTGCGCTGACCGCCACGCCTCCTTACGATGTCTCTCCATATGAGTGGCAGCGCTACGAGGATCTGTGTGGTCCTGTAGATGCTGAGGTGGCGGTTCCTGAACTTGTGCTCCAAGGAGATCTCTGTCCTCACCAGGACTACGTCTTCTTCAGTGTTCCCGCTGCGGTTGAACTGAAGACTCTCGTGGAATTCAGAGCGGCAATCGACGCCTTCGCTGTTCGTCTTCGTAAGAACCGGGAGTTTGCCGCGGCCGTTGCGAATCATCCTTGGATGAATGATCCAAACAACCACATCGAAGAGATACTCGAGGATCCTGAGTATTTATCGAGCATGGTTGTCTATCTGAAAGCCGTTGGCGGGCAGGTGCCACGAGAGGTGTTGCGTTGTCTGGCGGTCGATTCCAAGTCGATACCGCCGTTCGGTCTCGAGTGGCTGGAGATTCTGCTCACTCATTGTCTCTACCCGGATGCAGAGAGATTCAAAGATATTGAACAGGTGCTCAAGAACATACGACATGAACTTGGTCAACTCGGCGCTATCGAACGCCGCAAGGTCGTGCTCCGCAATCCATCAGATCACACAAAACTTCTGACTACATCCAAGACAAAGTTGCGCTCCATTCAGGAAATTGTGCGCATTGAATCGAGTGCGCTCAAGGATCATCTTCGGTGCGTCGTCTTGACTGATTACATTCGCAAGGCTCAGCTTCCCAAATCTCCCGAAGAGACAGGGGAATTTGACGACATCGGGGTAGTTCCAGTTTTCGAAACGCTCAGGCGAGCTGAAATTTCAGATGTACATTTGGGCGTCTTGTGCGGATCTCTCGTGGTCATCCCAGAATCGTCCAGACAACTTGTCATACGGGCGGCAGCAACAATTGGCATCGTACAAGAGGATCTCGCTTTTCACGCAATGCCGCACGACCCACATTACCTGATGGTTGAAATCTCAGGTGCCTACCACCAAGGTTCGGTCCGTTTGATTACGGCAGTCTTCGAGCAAGGCGGAATCACCGTGCTCATCGGTACCAAATCGCTGCTCGGCGAAGGCTGGGACGCGCCGACAATCAACACTCTGATTCTCGCCAGCTTTGTCGGATCGTATGTCCTCTCAAATCAAATGCGAGGGAGATCTATTCGCATCGACCCTGCATCTCCGACGAAGACGGCGAACGTGTGGCATCTCGTCTGCGTCGAACCGGGACCCTTTGGACCCGGCGACGACTATGCATTGCTAACGAGGCGTTGCAGCGCCTTTGTAGGAGTCAGCGCTATCTCTCCCACTATTGAAAATGGCACCGAGAGATTGGCCCTTGGTCATCCTTCTTATACCGAACAGCAGATCGCCGAACTAAACGCCAAAACGGCTCATCGTGCTCTCGATCGCGATGAACTTCGCCGAAGTTGGGAAATCGCACTTGCGTCGGGTTCCATAAAGCAAATGACCGAGGGGCTGAAAGCCGACGAGAAATTGCTACCGCGCGGATTCGTTCTCAGAAACACCATTGCAGCGCTGATATTCCAGGCTGGAATGTGGTTTGTGACAATCTTCTCGGAGTTGATGCGAGCATTTGGCCGCTTTCGTTCCGATCAGGACCCTCTCGCTTTTCTCGCTGTGATTGCCGGACTCGCAGCAACGGTCAGCCTTCCTTGGGCAATATTAGCGGTGTGGCGGCTCATCCGGCATGGCACGCCAGAGCGCAGCATGAAACAAATCGGCACGGCGGTACTCGAAGCGTTGAAGTATGAGGGGTCGATCAACAGTACTTCGTCTGATTTTCAGGTACATGCAGACCATAATCGGGACGGTTCTGTTTATTGCTGGATCGGGGGCGGTACTGGACGGGATCAGGCCATCTTTCTTCGCGCCTTGCGCGAAGTGTTGAGACCAGTCGAGAACCCTCGTTATTTGCTTGCGAGAAAAACATTCTGGCGCTTCTTCCGCGAAGACTATTTTGCGGTCCCTGATCTGCTTGCACGGAAGAAAGATTGCGCAGAGGTCTTTGCTCGGAACTGGCGTAGTCGTGTTGGGTCGGTTCAGCTTGTCTACACACGTACGCCCGAGGGTCGGAAGGTCCTCCTTCGTGCCCGCATGCACTCCTTTGCTGCGGCCTTTCAGAATCGTGCTGAGCGCATTAGCAGTTGGAAATGAGCACGAGGTGCCTGGAAGGAAAAGGCATCGGCCTTTCGCAATTGCTGTTGCAATTGCACGCGATTCTCAAGAGAGACCCCACCTGAACTCCCGGCGATCCGCTGACAGGCCATTTATAATAAATCTTGTATAATACAATCTAAAGCGGTACGCTCAATATGATGGCGCTCAAAGAGGACTCCCCGCCGGCGGCCGAACTCCATTTCGAGGGGGATTCGCTGGAGGTGTTGTCCGGGTTCCCTGATGACATCAAACGGTCGCTTGGATTCTCGCTTAGGCAGCTACAAATCGGCAGAGAGCCAACATCGCAGACTCGGAACATGAGCTCCATCGGCCCTGGCGTCTACGAATTGAAGGAAGCCGACGAACGCGCATGGTACAGGGCGATTTACCTGTCGAAGATCGAAAACAGGATCTACGTGTTGCACTGTTTTGAGAAGGAAAGTCGCAAAACGGATCGAAGAGACATCGCGATTGCGAGCCAACGCCTCAAACTCGTCAAGAAGCGATTACTGGAGCAGAAGAGTCATGAAAAACGCAGCGGAAAATAGGCCGACACATGTTGTGAGGGGCAACGTCTTCGATGCGCTGGGATTTTCTGCATCAGAAGCAAGCGCACTCAAGATCAAGGCTGAACTACTGTCCGCCATCTTGGAACATGTGAAAGCGAAGGGCTACACGCAAGCCCAGCTCGCGGACGTTTTGGATGAATACCAGCCGTCGGTGAGCAATCTGCTCAGAGGTAGGATCTCGCAAGTGAGTATTGAAAAGCTGTTGCGGTATGCAGACCGGCTCCACCTCCAGACAAGCATCGCCGTCCGTCCCATCGAGCGCCGAAGCCTCCGCGCAACGAGCCGAGGGAAGAAGACAGCGCACCGCGCTGCGCGAAAGCTCGCACCGGCGGTCTAGCTTCCCGCGCACGTCTCGAAGTGGGGCTCGATATGTACCAGAATCTGACCATCAGGCCACGATTCGTTCTGGGTGGTCGCCTTGAGCATACTTTCGCAGCGCAGCCACTGGAATGAGAACCCGCCCTCCGATCTTCCGGAATGGAAGCCTGCGAGTCGCCAACAGATAATCGATCCCGCGCACGCTGATAGAGAGTAGCTGCGCGGCCTCCTCACGACTGACCAGAATTTTCGCACTTGGCGCCACCTGAACTCGCGCTGGCGGCTTCTTGTTAACTCCATTCATCCCTCGCATACTCTGCGCTCCTCAGATTGAGATTCCGTATACTCGACCTTGCAAATTCACATTCCTAAACTCATCCCTATACTCGGACCGAACTCGCGCTCCTGCGTCTGTGCAACGTCCCGAACAACGGAGGGTGCAATCGTCTGCTGCGGTTGGTATGCGCTCTGGTGCGAAACATCACGGCCAAGCGCGTTCGCGAGTGCACTACGGTCATTGGTGAAGATCTGTGCATCCCACTGGCCGCGCGAAACGGCAACGTAGGCCATACGATTGTTGAGCAGATCCTTGGCAGCGAGATCGGTATCCACATGGATGAGCACGCGATCTGCCGTCTGTCCCTGGCTTGAGTGACTGGTAACAGCGTAGCCATGGTCCAGATGGGCATACTGCTTGGGATCGAGGACCTTCCTTTGCCCGCTGTCTAACTTGATCTTCATCGCTCCACTCGACTCAATTCCCTCCACCGTCCCCAACTCGCGGTTCGCAATCTTCAATTCGTGGTTGGGCGCGGTGAACTGGATGCGGTCGCCCTGAGAGAACGCCTTCTCCTGCTCCCGATAGACGGTTACGCCCATCTGCCTGCGCGGATCGTAAGTCTGTTCACTACCGTTTGTACGCGCGACCGTCAGCAAATTTTTCTCGGCGTCGATCCCCGTCACGCGCGCATACTCCCCCTTGCCTATGCCGGTCTCTCGCGACGCGCGCGAGTACCGCAGAATGTCGTTGACCTGGTACTGCGCCGCCCAGGTCCGGTCTGCGCCGGTCATCTCCTGGCGTGGTACAAGGGTCGAAATTGCATGCTCGTTACGGCTGACCACGCCACGCGATTGCAGCTCGCCATGAATGCGCTGATTAATCTCCGCACGTGATCGGTTGTCTGGAGAGACAACCAGCGTTTTCTCGGGCGAGCGCGCATACTCGCGGGCTATGGCTGTCATCCGCTCCTCGCGGTTGCTGAATTCATGTACGCGACGCTGTCCATCGAGGTTGTCGATGGCCGCGCGAACCTCACCGCGAGCCAACTGTTCAACAGCTTGTTTCAGATCAGGATCGCGCTGTCGCAGAATCTGATCCAGCTTGACCGTCTTCATTCCTGCTTCTTGAAGCTGTGCGAACGGACGACCTGCTTCCACCGATTCATGCTGGCGCGTGTCGCCTACGAGCAAGACTCTGTCTTTCGTCTGAAGACGTTCAATGAATTCGTACATCTGCCGCGTGGAAGCGAGAGAAGATTCGTCGAGCACGTAAAGTCTTTTTTGGCCGGTATCCGGTTGTTCTCCCCGTGCCAGATGGCGCTGCAAAGTCGATGTCTCAATTCCCGCCTCGGCCAGCTTCTGCGCGGCGCGTGACGTGGGTGCAAAACCTTCGACGCGGTAGCCTTCGGCCGCGGCGCCTTCGCGGATCACAGCAAGCGTGGTCGTTTTGCCTGCGCCAGCCACTCCCTCAAGTCCAACGAACTTTTCACGCGAAAGGAAGATCTCATCGACCGCGTGATACTGTGAGGCACTTAGTTCCGGGTGTCGGTCCTCAATGTTGATCCGCAACGGAGGAGAGATCATCATCGGGTGACCAAAATTGCGCTCATTGCCGGCCTGCATGTACCCGATCATTTCCTTTTCCATGTGCACCATCTCCGAGGTAGTGAATTGAGGAGCGGCATGGCCCTCCCTTTGGCCGAGGGAGCGAAACTCGCCGGTTGCCACGCGATGCGCGAATTCCCGGCGCGCATCGCCGTAGGCAAGTTGCCCCATACCTCGGTCAAGCATGGACTGCAAAATGGCTCGTTCGTCTTGAACAGCCGAGCGCTCGAATACGTGATTGCGTGCGTAGGTAGCAGCCTGCTGCGCCGTCTTTTCCGGCTGCTGATGGTGTTGATGAATTCGCTCTCGTGCTTGCGCGACCACTCGATCGGCCTGGTGGCCAAATTGCGCCGACAAGCCCCGGTGCCGTTGCAATACCACTTCCTGCGACTGGATTTCCTTTTTGTCGCGCGTCCGATGCGCGGCAACCTGTGCGGCGCCTGCGCCGTCTCTTCCAATCCCTTGCAGGTGTTCCTTGATCTGCTCACGCCGGGGGCTCGATGCGTCCAGATACTCCTGCGTGTATCCCCGAATCTCCGGCTGGCCATGTTTGCCGGTCTCGATCTCATACCCCAGGCTCTGCAACCTCACTGCGAGCTCGGAGCGATATACGCTGGTCACGTACCGCTGCGATTGAAACAAACTGCGCTCCTGAAGAGCGCGTGTCTGCCCGTTATCTCGCTCGGTCACATTGAAGATCACTGCATGCGTGTGAAGCTGTGGTGCGGCGTAGCCGTCCACGGGTCGGGCTGTATCGTGTTCGAAAGTGGCGGCAATGAGCTTTCCAGTTGTCTCCGGCGCATGAATGTTGCCGATGCGCGCCTGCGTATATCGCTGTAATTCATCGAGGGCTACGCGTACACTTTCGCGATGCGCCTCGCGCACTCGAACGTCACCGCCGACAAGCGCCGTGAGCGAAACCGATTTCGGTGCTGAGAATGTCGCATCCCATCCGGCGCGGTGTTCTACGCTGGTGATCTCTTTGCCATATTCGTTTTCGTAGGTTCTCGCTGGCTGGTGCCTTACGAGTTGCATGCTCGTCTCTGGGTGCTCGCCCTGGCTGAGTCGAACGAAGTGCTCCGCCCGAACGGCGCCGTGCAAGCCCCACTCCTCGGCAAGCGCGCCGCGCCACTCACTGTGCGCCTGGCGCTCGCGGCTCCAGTAGTTTTGCTGTTCTGAAGCGAACTCACGCGAATGGTAAGTTTGAGCCTGCCCTGCCGAGAGGGCCTTCGAGATGGTCAACATGCGCTTGAGCTCCGACGACGAGCGCTGCAGTATCTCGCACTGCCTGCGCTTTAGACTAACTCAGATTCGATGCTGGCATTCGCGACTTCATGAATTATTTTTCGATGACCAATGCGCTAAAGACCGCGTCAACACTGGCTATTATCTGCTGCGCGTTGCTGAACGTGTAGGTATGTTGTCGTCCTTTGCCGGTCTTATGCGAACTGCAAGCGACTCTCAATAGCAGGAGTAATGCCCGTCGATTGCATCGCAGATCACACCCTCTTAAGCAGACGAATGAGTTGCCGAATGCGACTGCGAAGGCGCTCTCTTCGCCCGCCGAAAGAGCGGCCGATTCGCACAAACATCACGGATCGATTGCAAGAGGTAACTACGGCCGAAGTCGACACGTTTCGAGTATCCCTTGACTACTCGATAGTGGAGATTTTGCGAGGCTGATTGCAGGCTGAACGGAGGCTAATCGGAGGCGCTGTAGCTTGGGCGAGCTAACCGATTCGCTGATGTTCAGCGGCAACATCGCCGAGCGTTGAGCAAATCGATCAGTTCAATGTTCGGCTTCAACTAAAGTTCCCAACGTCCTCTCTTCTGGGGAGGGTGAAGGGCAGTTTCGCAGAGCTCTTCGACAGCCTGACCCGCGGTTGGTTCTCAACTACAAAGGAGGTGCCTAACGGCATTGGATGAGTTGCGCGATTGATTCAAGCGCGAATCAGTTCCAAACTCTCAAGGAAGCCCGGTGGAAACTCGTCTGAAGGGTGGGCCAAACAGGTGTGGTCTGGAGATTCGTCATACTGCTTCCGCAAGCTCGAAGGCGATCCGATAATGCGGCAATCACCCCGCGATTAGCGGGCCCCATTCAGCAGCGATAAGGAGTCCAATACGGTTCCGTTAGGGTGGTCCAAAGACAGCTCAGTTCGGCTGCCAATTTCTCACGAAAAGACAAACCCAATAAGAATCAAAGCAGGCAAGTAGACGCATCTCTCATGGCCGGTTCCATGTTCATGTGCGCTGCCCTTCGACTCGAGTTGAATCCCCCACAGGCGGTCTGCTATCCAGACGGAGTCATTGGCCACATCGGCTGGTCATTCTCGATCCGCTTCCACATCGTCCGGCGGTCAAAGGCGAGCACGAGAAGCGAGTCTCCCATCATTCCACTAGTCCTAGTCGGACGCCAGAACGAACGGGATTGTCAGTGGGAAGCATTCGTGAAGATGCGGTGAGTTCCTGGGTTCGAGGAGGCACGTTTCTGGTGTCTTTTGGTGTTGTCCGGTGGCCCGGAAAAGTGCCCTCAAGCGACCGAAAGACTCTGCTATCCAGGTAGATCAGGGGAGGGATTGCACCCTTATGAAGGTCCCAATCGCGCTCTAGTTCGCGACCGGAAGAGGCGGGCTTGCCCTAGCGATGTCGGGTCCATTCTTCCCGTCTTGCCAGTATGTTCCCAGGCCCGGGAACAGGACTTCTTCCCTCCTCCGATGAGAGATCGCTTCCGGTACGCGGAGACATGGCGCGGCCCACCCCAGCGCATCGCGCATTGAATGCTCCGGCGAAGCACCAGTTTGCACTGGGATTAATGGAACCGGGAAGGTACGCCGACGAGACCGGATCAGCCCGCCTCTCACTCTCTGGATGTGCCGTGGTTTCGCACTGCGGAAGCGAGCTCTTCTGCTGCCTCTTGTCCGCGCTTGCACTAGCCAGAAGAAGGCTGATCGATGGGCGATTGGGCTCCGTTCGCGGCAAGCTTGTCGTGGCCTCGGAGCATGTTCGTGGAACATGAGAAGAAGACATTCTTCTCATAATTGGCCAACACACGCAGCGAGGATGGCGGTCAAGGGCGCGATGTTCTCCCGCGTTCATCGGAGCGAAGCGCAGACCCTTGACGGTCACCGCAGCGAAGGGTACGCGCGAAGCGCGTCTCTGCCCGACTTTCGCTCGGTCCTTTGTTTTCAACACGCTTAACGTCGCAGCGCTCCAGAGCGCTCTCCGGTATACCTGCGTACACGCAGGAAATGAGAAACACTCGTCCAAGCCCTTGATTCCTAAGACGTTGACGTTTGTAAACGCCAGGTGCACCTGAGGTAGCTCTACAGCTACCCAAGTGGGGATGACGTGTCACCGTTCATCCGCTGCGACAGCAGCGCACAGGACGCGGCATCCCTGGCAAGAGGCGCAGAGCTGGCTACAAACGCGGGTCTACCGGCTCGCTTTCGAGCGCCAAAACAGCAAACGCACATTCATGCACGCGGCGCAGAGGCTCCCGTTCGACAAACCGTTGCAAGGATTCGATGCCGAGCGCGAACTCGCGCAAGGCGAGCGAACGCTTGGCGCTCAGGCCACGCGACCGCAACCGCTCAAGATTCTGAGGGGCTGTGTACTCCGGTCCGTAGATGATCCGAAGGTACTCTTTGCCACGGCACTTCACGGCGGGCTGGACCAGTCCGCGCTTGTTCCGGGCGACGAACTGGAAGGGCTTGACGACCATTCCCTCGCCGCCGGAGCCGGTCAAATCCCCCCACCATTGAACGGCTGCCGACACCTCCTCTGGTACCTGAAGGTTCACAATTCTGTGTGGCGTGGCGATCAGAATTTCGCGATCCGCATCGGCCAGTTTGCCCAGAATTGCCATGTGCCACTGATGATCTTTGTCAGTGTGAATGGCTCCTTCGCTGGCCAGCAAATGGAAGGGTGCGAGCTTGAGGTCGAGCAGTGAGCGAACCGTCCAACAGTAACGGCGGTAGGCATCAACGTAGGCACCTGCCATCCCCGACCGCTGCTCGTACCAATCCAACAACGGGGCCGCTTCCTGCAAGCGGTCCGCGGTCACTTTTAGCGCGGAGACGACCTGCGACAATCCCGCTCTCGCCGCGGCTCCAGCGGGGGCGTACTGCTGTCGCAAAAGGTCCTGCGCCTTGGCGGACCAAGGCATCAATTCACAGTCGAGGCACAGCCATTCGGTACCCAGTTCATCCCAAAGTCCGGCCCTCTCAGCCGCCGCACGGACCCGGTTCAGGAACTGTCCTTCGAGGTTCGAGTCGGCGAAGAATCTCCTCCCCGTCCGGGTGTAACACATTCCCGCTTCTTCTTCGGCGACACCGAAACGCTTGCGAGCAGCATCCAGGTCCCGACACACGATCACAACTGCCCGAGATCCCATGTGCTTCTGCTCGCAAATCACCTGCTCCACCCCGGCCTTCCGGTAGTACTCGAAAGCCTCGGCGGGGTGTTCGAGTAAACCCGGCTCAGCACTGGTTTCGCAGGGAGACATGGTCGGCGGAAGGTAAACCAGCCACTTCGGATTGACCGCAAAGCGGCTCATCACTTCAAGCGCTGCGATAGCATTTTCCTCGCGCACGGTGACGTTTCCGTGCAGGCGAGTTTCGACGATTCTCTTGCCGATTACGTCGCCGATGTCGAGCAAATCATCCAGCTCTTGTTGCTGGCTCAGCGGGGTGACAGCCGATCCGTCAGCCGTTTCCAAGAATGGTTTCGCCGGTGCGTAATACTCCCGCAAAGCCGGTACCGAGACGAGTTCCTTCTCGGGATAGCGAAGCGCGGTAAGCTTCCCGCCGAACACACAGCCCGTATCAATATCGATGGTCCGGTTCAACCATTCCGGCTCTCGAACCGGCGTGTGACCATAAACCACCATCGCCTTTCCCCGGTACTCAGCGGCCCAGTTGTAGCGCACCGGCAAACCGTAATCGTCTGTCTCACCGGTCGTCTCGCCGAAGAGCGCAAAGGAGCGAACCGCCCCAGAGCCGCGCCCCTGCATTGCCTCCTTCATCCCCGCGTGAGCCACGACGAGCCGGCCATCGTCGAACACATAATGGCTCACCAGATCATCGATAAAGTCTCCGACCTGGCGCTTGAATTCCGGCGTCTCAGGCTCCAGTTGTGCGAGCGAATCGGCCAAGCCGTGAGTGATTTTCACGTCCTTACCGCGCAGCTTCCGCATGAGTTTTACGTCGTGATTCCCAGGCACACAGAACGCTGTTCCGGCCTTCACCATGCCCATCACGAGGCGCAGAACTTCTGGGATTTTGGGTCCGCGGTCTACGAGATCTCCAACGAAAACGGCCCTGCGGCCATCGGGCGGAACGACCCGGTACTCCGCCCCATCCGACTCAACCGTGCACCCCAACTGCTGGAGCAGCGTGTTCATCTCATCGAAACAACCATGCACGTCACCAATGATGTCGAACGGCCCGTGCTCGTGCCGCAAGTAGTTCCACAGGGGCTGACGCTCGATTTCTAGTCCCTCGACGTCGGCAGGCTCGCCGAAAACATGAACATGCCGAAATCCTTCGCGCTCCAATCCCCGCAAAGAACGCCGCAATTGCTGCGATTGATTCCTGATCACGTGCGGACCGAAGTCCCGATCTGACCGATTGCGATTGCGCTCCTGGCATACCTTTTCGGAGAAATTGAAAACCAACGCCACGGGCAAAACATGGAACTCGCGCGCAAGCTCGACTAGCGATTTGCGCGACTCCGGCTGCACGTTTGTCGCATCGATCACCGTCAACCGGCCCAGCGCGAGCCGCTTCCGTGCGATGAAATGAAGAATCTCGAATGCTTCGCCGGTCACGGTCTGGTCGTTTTCATTGTCCGCAACCAGACCACGGCAAAAGTCGGACGACAACACCTCAGTCGGTTTGAAATGCGTGCACGCGAATGTTGACTTGCCGGAACCTGAGGGACCGATGAGCAGAACGAGGGAAAGCTCAGGAATTGTGATCTTCACCGTACGAACACTCCCATCTGTGTCGGCGACCCGACTTCTGCATCCTCGTTGCCCACTGGCCGGAACGTCACGGTGTAACCGAAGCGCTGCGCAACTTCTCCAGCCCAGGATTGAAACTGCTGCCGTGTCCATTCGAACCGGTGGTCCTTGTGCCGGAATTCGCCCGCAGGCAGCGTCTCAAAACGCACGTTGTATTCCGAATTGGGCGTGGGAATGATGACGGTGTTCGGCTTCGCGTGCTCGAACACGACGCGTTCAAAGGCGGCCAGCCGCGGCGGGTCAAGGTGTTCAATGACCTCAATCGCGGTTGCTGTTTCAAATCCAGCGAGTCGCCCATCCTTATACATGAGCGAACCTTGAAACAGGCGAATCCGTTCCTTCTGCTTCGGCGGCATGGTATCGAAATGCATTCGCTCACTGGCAATTTCAAGGCTGCGATGAGACACGTCCATGCCAACGATTTCTTGGACCTCCTTTTGCTTGAGCAATTCCTTTAGCAGCTTGCCTTCTCCGCAGCCGAGATCAATGACCCGCGCGGCACCGGATGCTGTGACGGCCTGCATGACGGCTTCGAGCCGGAGCTGATTCAGCGCAATCGGCTTTTCAATCGCCTCCTCTTCCCCCGCTCTTTTCTCCTGCTCGACATCCGGATCGGCCTCCTCGTCGCCGATCAACCGCGCGAGTGCCTCATCGGATAAGCGCCGTTGGTAGCGCAGGTATCTTTTGACGATCAACTCCCGCTCGGGATGGGATTGCAGCCATCCTTCACCGTGCCGGAGCAGCTTTTCGACTTCATCTTGTCCGACCCAATAATGTTTTTCTGCATCGAGCACGGGTATCAGGACATACAGGTGCGTGAGCAGGTTTTGAAGCGTGATTTCCTGCTCCAGTTCCACGGTGTAGTAGTTGCTCTCGCCCCATTCTGGAAAAGCCTCGTCGAGCGGGTGATGCTCCGCGCGCACAACGTAGCCTAGAGGCTGGAACAATCGTTTCAAGATGTCCGATCCACCCCGACAGGGCAGCGCGGTAATCTTGGCAACTAGCGGCAAGGGCTGGTTCACCATCTCAGGGCGTCCCTTGCTGGTCCCCGCTAGTGCGCTGCTAAGAACGCGGGCGATGGCTACGCTGAGAAATGACGATGCGACGTAAGGCCGGTCGTTCACATACTGATCCAGAGCGCCGCCGTCCCCGCTCGGTCCCCGTCGCGTACGCACGAGCCCGACCGGATCAACGTCCAGCAGCAGCGCCGCCGTGCAGCGCTCTGCCGTCGCTTCCGGATAGAAGACATGCGCCTTCCCGAACGACAGTTCGAAGGACTGCACGCGATCCGGATTCTTGTGCAGCAGGTAGCCTAGGTCCGTCGCAGGCCTGTGTGTGCTTGTAATAGTGAGCAACATTACCAATTCATCTTATTTGAATTCATAGCTCACTGATGCCGAGGAGCCTTGGCCAAGCGACAAGAATCAATCGCGGGCTATGCTCGAGGTAAATCTTGGGGATTTCTCTTTGGTGCGGGCGCTTTGTGCGATGCTGGATACCACCTCGCATCAGGAATGGGCGGTTCCTATTCCAATACATGTTGAGGGCCGAGGGCGCGTGGACTCAAACCTCAGCAGAGTTCTACTGGATAGCCTTGGGAACATTCCGAACATCGGAAGACTTGATCAGCGTGTCCACGGCCATACGCTGCGGAGCAAATGCGGCTCAGACCGCCCGCACCTCTCCTTGCAGTCGGATGCGTTCAGCAACTTCTTGATATACAGGAACGCGCAAGGCTTCCGCGGTCTCCAATGTGACTGCAAGGCCATACGGCACTCTGTCGTCCAGCCGCCCTGCGTCGGCACGGCAGTTGACCTTCAATCGGATTGTTGCACCATCCACGTAGGCGACTGCGGCGTCTCCTTCGAAGATTTCATGTTGCATCGTTCCACGCTGCACAGTTTGCCAATCAGCACAAACTCGATCCGCCTTGAGCGCGCTTTCGGGCGTACTTACCCAAAGCCCCGCGCGCCGATAGTCACGATGGAGTGGATTGATGGGTGTGAACCATGCCAGCGAGATCACAAGGCGGCGTATCCCCACGATCCCAGAAAGGCTCGGCGGCAGCGGTAGTTCATAGAGGTGCCCCTCGTCGTCGCCGATCACCGAAGCCGAAATTACCGTTACACGATGATCCTCGCACCCAAGAACGCGGTCGAGCTGAACCGCTCCGTAACCGAAGTATCGTGCGATGTGATCGCGATAATCTGGGCCAAGTTCCAAGTTCTGTTTCAACACTTCAGCCGCTTCGGTCCACGCGCTTCCATGTACAAGCAATGCCTTCGTCAGCACGGCCAGTGCTTCGGGGCTCCAATCGGCTTCGAGTGTGTCCAGCATCTGCAGAATCCAATCGCAGGAACGGCTGCCGAGTGCAGTCGCATTGCTGGTACCGCAAAGAAAACGGCTTGCTCTAAGCTCCCCGCCTTGACCAGGAGACGCCACCAATTGACCAGGTCCAGTACGCAATGTCTGGGCCAATTCCAGGACTCCATTTTGTTCCGCGGGGTTGCGAGATAGCCGGTAGAGCTGCAGTCCGCCCTCGAACAGAACATCCGGTTTTACCGCGCGCTTGAACCCGAGGCCGATTCGATTTAGCGGACTTGGATAGCCCGTCTCGGGGTACGGATCGATAAGTGCTGCCGGCGGGTTCACTCCTGAATCATCTCCATGAAGACTACCCACCGTGATTGCATTGACGGCCTCTGATGGGGAAAGAATACGGCGCAAATGCGCATTGCCATGAATGGCGCGTGCCACTGCGGAAGAAAGGCCCTCTGGTGGCAGTTGCTCAATCGCCGCACGCGCTACATCGAGTTGGATGTCCGATGGATCGTTCCCCGCGCTGACGAGAAATAGGACACGATATTTCCAGGAGAGCCAGTCAATCATGCGTCCAAAAGGACTCATAGGACCATCAAGCGGGCGGCTGGGATCTCCGATCGACAAATTCAGAACACGGATGCTGGGAGCAACAGCGAGCGTCGTTCCCTCGCCGTCGTAGAGGCGCCTCACGGCGCTGTGAAGCAAATCTACTGTGAGTTGATCCGCAGGGATCGATTCACTGCGCAAGATGCGAAAATCGCGAGGGTCAGGCCGCATGATCGGTCGAACGTATAGGGGACGCGCCAGAGAGTCCTCCGCAGAAGACAGATCGCCCCGCATGATAAGGGAAGCCATTGCAGTCCCGTGAACCCGCTCTCCAGCTTGATAGTCTTGCTCCCATCCTTCCGGGTCATCGACGATCAAGCGGCCTGCCAAGAGTTCGTGATTTGCAAACGGGAGGCCGTCCAGGAGTCCAATCCGCGGCAATCCAGTCGGCCGCTGTTCCGCGCCAACTTCACCCGCAAAAAGAATCGGAGGGGAATCCGGGGGCGTTGCAATCGATTGTCCAGCCGGACGAAAGAACATGATTTCATCCAGTTGGAGCAGTCTCACTGCGGGGTTATCGAGGATTTGAGTCGCAGTCGCACTTGGGATGGACCCGAGCAGACCGTGATATCCAATCTCAGGATGTGTCGATGTGCGAACCACCTGGCCACCTGCAGCCACCACTGCACCCTCAACCTGAACAGTGGCTCTGCGTCGCGTTTCCTCGTTCCCTCGGAACCACAGCTCGGCTTCAAATGCGACGGTCTGCCGACCGTTTTCAATTTCAAATCGCCAATTCTCGAGAAGTCCTGTGTCACGCAGCCGATCCTCGGCGTTCCAAAGGCGTAAGGTTCGCAACCTTCGAAACAGGTCGCGCCATTTATTGAAGTTTCGCGGGAATGGCTGTTCTGGGTTTGCCTGGTATGCCGCCCACATTCGAAGTAACTCGTCGAGTGCAGCACGATTCGCCATGATCAGAAACAAACGGCCTGAGACTGGCGCATCACGTCGATCAGGTCGATAAAAATCCTGATCCGCCGCCATTTCCTCATCGACTTCCGCCAGCCATTCCATGCCTCGAATGCGGCGCACAGCGTTGAAGAAATCTGTGATGGAACCTACTGTCTCAAGGACGATGACCTTCTCAGGCTCCGCCCCCTCGACATCAGCTCGCAGTGCGCCACGGCCCTCAGCGAAGGCTTGTTCGAGTCGTTGAATCTGCGGTCCGAGACGCGCGCCTTGTCGTATCGCGCTTGGCAGATGCACTGCCGTCTCGCCGCCGCCCTTCTTTGCTCGTGCGGCTGTTACGTGGGTTGGAAAGATTAGGATTGGCAACGTGCCCATTGTGCCCAGCGCTCCTCTTCGGATGGCTCACAATCCAGAGCTTGATTTGCTCCTGAAAAACTCGATCGGGATCAGTGGCTCCGTCCAGCACACATCTCCGCAAAACGTCCTGAGCCAGATCTTGTAACTCCGAATAGCTAGAGCCCGCCAGTTGGGCAAAGGACCGTTTCACTTTCGACATATGAAACTGAGGAAAACGCGCTGCCAGAAGAGCAAACCACCTCGCAATGTGCTCGCGATCAGGCAAAGGCAGGTTCGTGCGGATCTGAAAGCGCCTCCAGACTGCACGATCCAATAGATCGGGATGGTTTGTTGCAGCAACCAAGACGACATAGCTCGGCAAACGGTCCACCTCAAGCAACAAGGAATTCAACACCCGTTTTATTTCACCGGACTCTTGCCGGTCTTCCCGCTCCTTCGCTAGAGCGTCAAACTCGTCGAAAAACAATACACACTGGCGAAGACGTGCGTACTGAAAAACCTCCTGAATACGTTTCGCCGTCTCGCCTAGATAGCTATTGACCACTTTCTCGTAGCGAACCACGAGGAAAGGGACAGACAAAGCTGTTGCAATGGCCTCCGCCAGCGACGTTTTCCCGTTGCCCGGAGGCCCAGTTAACAGTACTCGGCTCCGTGGCTCCAAATTGTAGGAGCGGAGCAAGTCGGCTCGTTGTTGCTCCTCAATAAGCTGCGTGGCAAGAATGTGGACTGTATCGGGCAAAACCAGATCGGATAACGTGACGTCAGGTTGCTGCTCTAAAAGCAAATCTGCACTTGGGCTCTTAAGCACCACGTGCAGGGGAGTCTCGCGGCTTTTTGCACGGGAGGCAGCCTGGGAAAGCGAGTCCGCCAAGATGTGATGGCTTTTCGACCGCTCTTCGGCGATGACGGCTTCCACCGTTTTCGTGAAGAGTTCCTGCTCGCCGTTGAATCCGGCCTTGACGAGATTGAGCAGTAAATCCGATCGCGCCATGGCCGAAATCCTCCAAATCAAGTCTAGCAGTGTACTCTCTACCGTCCACATCTTCGCCGCAAGTGGAGGAAAACGCGTACACAATTAAGAACCTGCGCACACATTTCCCTCACCTTCCAAGGCGTCATCTCTCTGCAAAAAGTTAGCTTAGGCCCGTAGATTGGAATCCTTTATCAAGCACCGGGTGGCTGTTGCTTCGGATTCAGTGGTATCCTTAGTCCGATGGAACAGCCATCGGAGTGGATTTGATGCGTGGCGTATACGAGAATCCTGACGGAAGCGGGATCTGGTGGATTCACTATTACGCGGGGGGAAAGCGGCACCGTGAGAAGGTTGGACGCAAGTCCGACGCTATCAAGCTCTACCAATCACGCAAAGCCGATGCGGCGGCTGGCCGGAAGTTGCCGGAACTGCGCAACACTAAAGTGGTCACGGTCAGCGAACTGATCGATGATGCCCTGGAGTTCGTCGCGAACCATAAGGACAATCGCAATTACAAGAGCAAGGCAGTCATCGTTCGCGAGGATCTCGGATCTCGCCACGCTGCGGAGGTCACGCCACAAGAGTTGGAACGGTGGCTGCGTGAACACTGCAACACTGCGGCGACAGCCAATCGCTACAAGGCTTTCATTTCCCTCTGCTACCGGGAAGGCGTGCGCAATGGAAAGGTAAGCGTTAATCCAGCCCGGCTCGTTCGACAACGCAAGGAAGGCGGGGGCCGGTTGCGTTTTCTCAGCCGCGACGAATACGACAAATTACACAAGGTGATCGCCAAGCGATTCCCAGAGCATCTGGCGGAGTTCGTCGTGAGTATCCACACCGGGATGCGCCTTAGCGAGCAGTACACCTGCACCTGGTCACAGGTTCATCTCGACCGCAGAACCATTGATCTCACCAAAACGAAGAACGGCTCAGCTCGAACGGTTCATCTCAATTCGGATGCGGTATCGGCGATTGAATCGCTGCGCCGCCCAAACCTTCGGCCTAGCGATCCAGTTTTCCCCCGTCAAGGCAAGAGTTACGATACGCGCTCATGGTTCCATCCGTGCCTGGAAGAGGCGGGGATCAGCGGTTTCGTCTGGCACGCGAACCGGCATACTTTCTGCTCGTGGCTCGCGATGGCCGGAGCATCGATTAAAGAAATCCAGGAATCAGCGGGCCACAAGACGATTATGATGGCAGCGCGCTACAGTCATTTGTCCCCGGCTCACAGGCTTTCGGTTGTCGAAAGGATTGCTTCGGGTTCGACCTCTTGAACATACAGCAACTGAAGAGATGATCGGGAAAATGACCTGCAATACGAAGGCAGCAATCTCGACGAGCAAGCGCCTGTTGCCTAAGGTTGAGCATGCTGGACAGCTAGAGGCAGATAGGCGAATCTCCTATGATGGAAGTCGTTCCTGTATCTCCCGACGTGAAGAACCTGTCAACGCGATTACGAGAGATCACTCACCTATGACTTTTCCCATGTCTCAAATCAGAACTTGCTTTCTCGCGATCTTTGTTTTCTTGGTTTCGTTCGGCTTCGCCAAGCAGGCGCTGGCCAGTGGAGACAGTGGGTGCTCCCCGATGTGGCGGTTGGTGCATCACACCTACGAGGGATGCAACAACATGGCATTTCTGTCGCCGTCGAATGACACGCGCGTCAATCTCCTGCTGATGATGGCCGATCTGCGATCCGCGAAGCCGGGCGCGACGTTGAGGACGAATGCACCAGCCCGTCCTGATGCGCCGTTATTTCTGTGGGAGAGTATCGCGGACAGGCTCGGATCGCAGGCAGACAAGGCCATGCATAAGAATGACGCCGCGGCATCCCCGGCCACACCAACTTCTGATGACTCCTTTAGCCTGGCAGTCCAGGTGGATAGCGCACTGAAGCCGGAGGAGCGCGATGCTCTACTGGTCGCGCGCAAGAGCAATAGCGCCGTCGCAGAGAAGGCGACGAACACCGCTTCGGCCAAAGCCTACGCACTCTACCTTGAGGGCGCTGCGGAGTTCCGGCAGTCCAATTATGACAATGCGGCGGCAACCTTTGCTTCGCTTTCAAACGCGCAGCCCGCATGGGTGCGCGAGACTGCAACGTACATGGTCGGTCGCGTTCTGATCAACCGCGCGCAAGTTGGAGCATTCGACGAATATGGCTCTTTCAGTAAGAACTGGCGCGCCGATGCCACGGTGGTCTCAGCGGCTGAGGCAGCACTCGACAAATACCTGCAACAGTATCCGAAGGGCGTCTACGCGCAGTCGGCACGGGGCCTGAAGCGCCGAGGATATTGGCTGGCACAAGATACAGCCAAGCTCGAAGAAGAATACGGTGCGCTGATGCTGCTGTCTCCCGAAGAACGCAACGTCAGTGACGTCGAGCTGGCGCAAGAGATCGACAATAAGATCGCCACGTCGCCGGATACATACGGAGCCCCGCGGGACCGCGCTTTGGAAGACACGCTTTTGAGGGGCACGCAGAGCCCGCTATTGCTAGCTATGCTCGATCTTCAGGCTATGCGCACCGCAGAGGCCGCGGGCGCCGGATCGAATAGTGAAGTGAGCCACAGCGACCCGATATCGCTGTCGGCACTAGAGCAGCAAAAACCGTACTTCGCATCGCAGATGCCTCTCTACGAATACCTGCTCGCCGTTCATGCGTTCTATATAGAGAACAAGCCCGCTGAAGTACTGCGCATGATTCCCGGCGCAGCGCGACAAAGCTCCTTCAGCTACCTACAATTCAGTCGCCAGGTGTTGCGTGGCATGGCACTCGAAGCGCTGAAGGACCACAACGTGCTGGGATTCTGGATGCAGATGCTGCCCGGCGCGAAGGCTCCGTACGAGCGTCCTGCGCTGGAGCTAGCGATTGCTTATCACGAAGAGCGTTCAAACGAGCTCAGCAACGTCTTTGCGTCTACCTCGCCCGTGCACTATCCCTACCTGCGCGAGGTGCTCCTCGCGAACGTTGCCAATGCCAGCCTGCTGCGCACCCAGGCAAAGAACAGCGGCGCGCCACAGCATGAACGCGACGTCGCGCTGTTTACCCTGCTTTACAAGGAAGCGACGCGTAACGATGCAGCGAATTTCCTTAAAGACCTTGCACTGGTTCCAACGAATGCGCCGACCAACGGCTTATACATGCTCGATGGCAACGTCGATGATTACTTCATGCCCAACGAATACCAACCCTCCGCTATCCCTCTGGGCATCTTTCTTCATGACAAAACCGACGCCCACTTTGGCTGCCCTGGTCTGCGCGCGAGTGAAGAGCAGTTGGCGCAGAATGCAGATAACCCGACAGCCCGGCTCTGTGTCGCTGACTTCGTGCGCCTCAATTCACCGGTAACCTACCTGGGAACGCCCACGTCCACTGTGAATGAGCTTGGTGACTCTCCATCACTCTTTCCTGGCGGAAACTTCGTGCGCATGGACACATACACTGCGGTCCTCGCGAATCCAAAGTCCAGCAGGAACGACAAGGCCTACGCACTGTTTCGGGCCGTGAACTGCTACGCTCCCTCGGGCAACAACGACTGCGGAGGGAAAGATGTACCACAATCACAACGCAAGGCGTGGTTTACAACGCTAAAGCACGATTACGCCGGCACACGGTGGGCAAATGCACTCCAGTATTACTGGTAGAGGCTATCGCCGGCTTGCGCTGATGCTGTGGCTCTGCATCGCAAGCATCACCTCAGCACAGCCGTCCGTAGTCGATGCAAACCGTTACGACGCCTTCTGGCTCTGGGCGGGAGTCGCATCGCAGCCTGCGCTCACGCACGCCCGCACTGTCTATCTGCTCGATGCAGAGGTGAGGCCGGGCAAGGGCGCGCTCATCTCGCAGCGCCCGGCATTGCCCCACGTGCAGCACGCTGATGTCTGGATGGTGGTACGTGTCGAAACGCTCGACTGGTCCCCAGCTCTCTACGCTCAGGTGCTTGCCGATCTCGGACGTTGGCGTCTGGCAGGCAACCGCATCGCAGGTCTCCAAATCGACTTCGATGCACACACCCGGCATCTCGAAGAATACGCAGCGTTCCTCAACGACCTGCGTAGGCGCTTGCCTGCGGACTGTAAGCTGGGCATCACCGGCTTGCTCGATTGGAGCAGCCACGGTGATCCGCAGGGACTCGACGCACTGGCAGGCGCAGTCGATGAGGTGGTGTTACAGATCTACCAAGGACGCCACGTAATCCCCGGCTACGAACGGTACCTCACCCGACTCAGTAGACTGAAGATCCCGTTTCGTATCGGCCTACTAGCGGGCGGCGATTGGCAACAGCCCGCGAATCTCGCGTCGAACCCTTATTTCCGTGGCTTCGTAGTCTTTCTGCACAACCCTTAGCCAATATGACAATGGCCATGAGCAAAGGGCCACTTCCCCCACTCGAGGGCCAGTCTCAACCTATTTCAACGAACCATCAATGATGTGTCCGAAGACCATCAAAAGCTGACCGTCATTTTGGGTCAAGTCGATCGAATCGATCGCTGAGACCAGAATTTGACGCGCCCCGATGGCCGAGCCGCGACACTACACAACCAACAGCCATCAGAACAGCCACTAGACGAAAATGGCCGCCTCTAATCAGGCGGCTAAATCACGTATAACTCTTTTATTATCTGGTGCCCGGAGGGGGACTTGAACCCCCACGGCCTTGCGGCCTGCGGATTTTAAGTCCGCTGCGTCTGCCGATTTCGCCATCCGGGCTGAGGCTTGCTTAGTTATTTTATCGCGCTGTTCTGCATACACTGCGCAGGCATGCTTCCAGGTTGGCACTTGAAGATGCGCTGACCGCATTGGCGGTCGGCCTGGAGCATCCCGAAGGCTGCCCGTCATCATCTTACAAACGAATAGCGCAGCCTTGATGGCCGCTCGACTGGCCTGAGCCGAATCAACACTCATACGCGGGCATGAACGCCTCCCAGGGTGGGCTTACTCGCCTTACTGAATAGCGGCTTAGAAGTACTCATCTTCAAACCCCAAAAGCGATGCGGCGCATTCCCCACTCTACTTATCGGCTTCAGTTGCACGCAGGCTTCACGTTTGACGATGCCAGTACCACAGCCGCCTATTTGAAAGCGCTCGGCATCTCACACGTGTATAGCTCGCCCTATCTGCAAGCGGCGCCCGGCAGCATGCACGGTTATAACGTCGTTGATCATCAGCAAGTGAATGAGGAACTCGGTGGAGAAGAGGGCCACAGGCATTTTTGTCAGCGGCTTGCAGAGCTTGGAATGGGCCAAGTGCTGGACATTGTTCCGAATCACATGGCGACGGGTCCGCAAAATCGCTACTGGTGGGATGTCCTGGAGAACGGCCCGTCGAGTCGCTTCGCGACCTGGTTTGATATCGACTGGCAATCGGCCGAAGTAAAGCTGCAAAACAAAATTTTGATTCCTGTGCTGGGCGACCAATATGGTCGCGTACTGAGCGCGAATCAAATCGCGGTCGAACAGGATTGCGACCGGTTCCAGGTGCGCTACATGGATAACCTTTTCCCCCTGGCGCCTCACTCCTTGGCAGTGCCACTCGCAAAAGCAGCCACATATACGAAGAATGCGACGCTCAATTTCATCGCAGACAGCCTTTCCAGGCTTCCCACACCACCTTCTGCAGATTACGAGTCGGTTCAATCTAGGCATCGTGACAAGACCGTGATCTACGAGTTGCTGCGCAGGCTTTGTGCGGAGCACGCTGAAGTTGCAAAAGCCATCGCACGCGTCACGGATGAGCTCAACCGAAACCACGATGCTCTGGACGAATTGCTGAACCTCCAACACTATCGGCTTGCCTACTGGCGAACCGCCGATCAGGACCTCGCCTATCGCCGTTTCTTTGATATCAACACGCTCATTGGCGTGCGCGTTGAGCGTCTGCACGTCTTCGAGGCCACTCACCGCAGAATTCTCGATTGGATCACAAACGGCTCGCTCGATGGTGTGCGCATCGATCATCCCGATGGCCTGCGGGACCCCCAGCAATATTTTGAACGCTTACGCGAGCGCGCCCCAGACGCGTGGATCATCGGCGAAAAGATCTTGGAACCGCAAGAGACTCTTCGCGAGACCTGGCCCATCGAAGGAACAACCGGATATGATTTCCTGAATGTTTGCAACCGGCTTCTCATTCACGGCGAAGGACTGCGTGAGCTTACCAGCATCTATGCCGACTTTACCGGTGAGCCGACCGATTTTGAAGCAATTGCTCATGACAAGAAATTGAATGTAGAGCATGAGGCGCTGGGAAGCGACGTCAATCGCCTTGCAAGCATCTTCGTAGAGATCTGTGAAAACAACCGCGACCGGCGCGACTACACACGCGCCGAGATTCGTCGCGCGCTGCGAGAAGTCGCAGCATGCATGGCCGTCTATCGAACCTACGTGGTGCCGGAGCGCGATCAGATCACCGACGAGGACCGTCAACAGATCGATCAAGCTGTGGCGAAGGCCAAAGCGAATCGAGCTGACCTCGACAGCGGACTCATGGACTTTATCGCTGATGTTTTGGCATTACGCGCGCGTGGAGGATTGGAAACAGAGTTCCTACTGCGCTTCCAGCAGTTCACTTCGCCCGTGATGGCCAAAGGTGTTGAAGATACCGCGCTCTATTGCTTCAACCGGATGATTGGACTGAATGAAGTCGGCGGCGCCGCTGATTTGGAAGGCCTCACGCTCGATGATTTTCACCAATATTGCACGCAAAGGCAGGCCTTACATCCTGAGACGATGAACACCCTATCAACACACGACACCAAACGTTCCGACGATGTGCGCGCTCGGCTCGCTGTCATCACGGAGGTTCCAGCACGATGGAAGTCAGCTTTGATCCGCTGGTCGCGCAGAAATGCGCAATTCAAGACCGGAAAATATCCCGACCCGAACACCGAGTATTTTCTTTATCAAACGCTGATCGGCGCTTGGCCCATCTCCAAAGAGCGGCTGATTGCTTACATGGAAAAGGCTACCCGTGAAGCGAAGCAGAAGACCAGTTGGACTCTGCAGAATAATGAATTTGAAGATGCCCTCCGGCAGTTCATTGAACGGATTCTTGACGCATCGGAGTTCGTAGCGGAACTGGAGGGCGTTGTAGAGAAGATCTTGCAGGCGGGACAAATCAATAGCCTAGCTCAAACCCTTATCAAATACATCGCACCAGGCGTGCCCGATACATATCAAGGAAGCGAACTGTGGGACCTGCATCTAGTCGATCCAGACAATCGCGCTCCGGTTGACTATGAACTCCGTCAGTCGATGCTCCGCGAGCTTGAACAAGGGCTCACCACGGATGAAATCATGAAGCGTTCAGAAAGTGGCATGCCCAAGCTTTGGGTCACGTATCAGGCCTTGCATTTACGCAATGACAAACCGGAGTGGTTCGGCTCGGACGCTGCGTATACTCCACTGATTGCGGAGGGACCTAAGCAGCAGCATCTCGTAAGCTTTCTGCGTGGCGAAAATATTGCTACCCTGGTTCCGCGTTGGAATGTCAGACTCGGCGGAAGTTGGGGCGGGACTGTCGTTGTTCTGCCGCAGGGGCTTTGGAAAAATACACTCACCGGTGACACTATGCGAGGCGGTCGTGTGCGTGTGCAATCCCTCTTTCAGCGTTTCCCTGTTGCGCTGCTCACGCGGCAAACGGAGTCATAAATGCATCAATTTTGGATTTGGGCTCCGTTCGCAACCAAAATGGCCGTGCAAGTGAATGGCTCTGCGCTGCCGATGGAAGGCCCAGACGAGCAAGGTTGCTGGCATCTCGATGTGAAGGACGCGATACCGGGAACGGATTATGGATTCTTGATCGATGATGATCCTACGACGTATCCGGATCCGCGCTCGCAGTGGCAGCCGCAGGGTGTTCACGGCCTTTCGCGCATCTTCGACCAGGGCGCATTTCTCTGGACCGACAGCCAATTTCAGTCGCCTCCGCTTGCAAGCGCCATCATCTACGAATTGCATATTGGCACTTTTACAGAACAAGGCACTCTCGACGCTGCGATCGGCAAACTCGATTCTCTGGCAGAGCTAGGCATCACGCACGTCGAGCTCATGCCGGTTGCATCCTTTGCCGGCAAACATGGCTGGGGCTATGACGGTGTGGACCTCTTCGCCGTCCACGAGCCTTATGGAGGCCCGGAAGCGCTAAAGCGGTTCGTCGACGCTGCGCATGCAAAGGGATTCTCTGTCTTACTGGATGTGGTCTACAATCACTTCGGACCGGGTAACTATACCGGCAAGTTTGGGCCGTATATCACCGAGTCGCACCATACTCCCTGGGGCGGTGCAGTCAATCTTGAGGACGCGGGCGCTTATCAGGTGCGCCGATTCTTTTGCGTCAACGCGCTGATGTGGATGCGCGACTTCCACATTGACGGCCTGCGAATCGACGCCGTGCACGCATTCGCGGATCGTTCTGCAATTCATTTTCTGGAACAACTCGCAACAGAAACGGAAGCACTCAGCGCATCTCTCGGGCGACGACTGGTGTTGATCGCGGAAAGCGACCTCAATGATCCTCGCTTTGTTACGCCGCGCGAAGCGCAGGGCCTTGGACTCGATGCGCAGTGGAGCGACGATTTTCATCACGCGCTCTTCGCGGCTCTCGCCCCCCAGCGAGAAGGCGGATACTACGAGGATTTCGGTTCGATTGCGCAGCTAGCCAAAGCTCTCGAACAGATATATGTGTACGACGGCGTGTTCTCTCGCTATCGGAACCGCGTGCATGGCCGGCCGGCCGGCACGCTCTCTCGACATCGCTTCCTCGGATATATCCAGAATCATGATCAGGTGGGCAACCGAGCGATTGGCGACCGGGTCGCCCACATCGCTGGATTTAACCGCGCCAAGATTGCTGCCGCATTTGTGTTGATGAGCCCGTTTGTTCCCATGATCTTTCAAGGCGAGGAGTGGGCTGCCTCCTCTCCCTTTCAATATTTTGCCGATCATGATGATCCGGATTTGGCTCGATTGGTCTCTGCAGGCCGGAAGAAAGAGTTCGCTGCCTTCGGCTGGAATCCTGAGTCAATCCCCGATCCAGAAAAACCTGAGACCTTTCAGCGCTCAAAACTGAATTGGCAAGAGAGGGCTGAGACCGAACATGCCGAGATGCTGGCCTGGTACCGCAATCTCATCCAACTCCGCCGTTCAACTCGAGATCTGAATGACGGAGAGCCCGGTCATACGCGCGCCGTTTATGACGAGCAGAGCAAGTGGCTTTGCATGACACGGAGATCGGTCCAGGTCTACTGCAACCTCGGCGAAGCAACGCAGGCCTTTCCCATATCCGAAGGGAGCCTCGCACTCGCTTCACGGTCCAATTTGCAGTTGAAGAATGGAACCATCGCACTCCCGCCCGACACCGTCGCCATCATCCAAATCTCTCTGCTCAAAAATGACGGATCGTCTCGCTAGGCGCGGATGCTGATCCATCATGCACTGGGCTACGCTCGCCAGATCGCTCCACGCGGTTCTCGAGCGAGCGGCTCACCAGGTCGCGTGAGCCGAGCCCCACAGCCAGAGCCAGCGTAAGAACAATCCCTCCAAAGAGAATCCCAAAAGCCAGTTCCACAATATCGCCGCCGACCTGCAAATGATCGAGCACCATGGCTGCTGTGAGAACCAGCACGAGCCACTTGACGCCAAGCGAAAGAAAGCGCGCATACTGCAGCTGCGCGTTCACGGCTCCGATAAGGACTGAACGTGCAAGAAAGCGCGCGATAAGATTGCCGGCAATCAGCAGCAGAATCGCTCCCACCGCATGCGTGAAATAAGGAAGCAGCGAAATCGGCAGCGGCGCGCCCGCAGCATACGATGTATCAAACGCAGCGACGCCAATGATAAGTCCTGCAAGCACACACGCCCAAAATGAAATGCGGGCTACAAGATCTGTCGGAGAACTCGATGGCGTCCATTCAGCATTGCTCCGGTTGCGAGCCAGCCGCTCATCGAACTTGAGCCAGGTGAGTACGCGTCGCAGAGTACCTGAGATTGCCATGCCGATCAGACTGAAGATTCCAATGGCCACAAAGAACGCAAGAATTCCCGGCAGCACCGCAATAAACAGCGAGAGCACGCGAAAGAGAGACTGATTGAGTGCAGCCGACATGTGATGCCAGATCGAGGCATTGTCCGTATACACAGGAGGCGCAACCTCGTATGGATTGGATTGAAGAATCACAGCAAGCATCGTTAGCATGGTACGAACTCCTTAAGCTCTTCTGCGCCGGAGGCAATGTATTCGTCACCTACAGTGAACCTGCAAATTTCCCGTTCGCGTTCGGCGCAGAAGCGTTCATGAGTTAAACCGATCCGGCCAGCGCCACCGTGAAACCATGTAGGGCTTGTCGGCTTCGAAAGCCGCTGCAACCGCCTCGATGTGTCTTTCGGAGCTGGTGCCCGCGGCCGTAACGTTGATGTGCCCCGCCACCCAGGCCAGATATAGCGGAATGAGAGCTCCAAGAAGATGTCCGCGATTAATGGTGCGGAGCCTGTATGCGATCAAGAAATCGAAGACAATGCGGGCCCAAAGTGTCTCCGGCATGCGAAATACGGTCGGATCAGCGATCGAGAGTCGCTTCAATCCAAGCAACGAGTTGGGCGGAAGCACGAGAGACCAGATCTCTTGCAAATTGCTGTACGCAAACCGGAACGACTCCACCATGCGGGCCACTTCTGCAGTGCTCTCAGGACGAGAGGGTTCTTCGGCGAGTGGCCGCTGCGGCGGCAGTCTCCGCGGGCGCTGCCAGACGGCAGCCTTTGCTTCAACATCTGCAAACAAAGACCCAGTCACGAGAGACAGAATTGCGTTGATATCCGTTTCAGCAGGTTGAGGCAGAGCACGCAGTCCTACATCATGCTCTTCCGCCGAATAGCCGGAGACGACCGCTTCGTTCACTGGCCATATGAGAGCATCTGCCTGATTTGATGTCGTGAAACGTTGAGCGGCGGCAGCCAGTCGCTCGGCCATTCTGAATGAAAGCCCCAGATCAATGGCTTGAGGAAAGCGGATGCGGGTTGCAAACAACGCTCGTGTGAGTGGATAAAGAATTGCCGAGTTGATGAGGCCGGCATTGGGCGGCAACATATAACGCGGCACGGCAAGATCCACACCAGAGGAGAGAACAGCGTCCGCAAGGCTGCGTAACGCAGCGGGTGCCAGCGAGCCGGCTCCCGGCCCGAGCATAAGAACGGCACGTACATTTTGCTCATGCGCGAGCTGAAACGTGTTCACAAAGTCAGCGGCGGTCGATGTCCACGCGGCGTTTGTATGCGGAGCAGGAATGACTCGAAGAGACGGGAAAGGGCTCGATGCGAATTCGTTCTGCGTAGCTACCAGCATGGTATCAGCGGGGAAACCTGCCGCCAGATTTGCCAGCAGACGTTCAAACTGGTCCTGTGGCATTGCAGCTGCCATCACCAGCAACGTAGCTGAGGGCTGCGGTGTAGCCGAAGTCACATCCGGAATTGGATCTGCCGTCGCCATTCGTATCGTTAAAAAATCCCTCGGAGTGGAAGCATGCCAGCTTGCAGCGCCGAGAAATTCCTTACAGCGCTAGGATGCCTGAAATCGGAATCGTGAGCCACGCGGGGCGATTGTTAAGTTCATAGAGAAGTTCATACAACGCCTTCTCCAGCAGATAGGCGTTCAGTAAATCCTGCGATTGATCCAGCGGTCCAAGGAGCGCCGGATTCTGTGCGATCGTCTCGCGATAAGTGTGAAGAAATCGCGCCGATGCAGCATTTTCGCACGCGCCGGCCCATGCGCGGATCGTGCCCAATGCTTCCGCGTCCACGCCGTCCGGATGCTCTGAGATAAACCGGTTCAATGCAGAATGTGCGGCGTACGAGAAAGAACGCATCATACCCGCAACGTCTTTCAAAGATGATTGTTTGCGACGCCGTTCCGCAAGACTGCGCGCCGGTTCGCCTTCGAAATCGAGAAACACAAAATCGCCGCCTTCTGTGTTTTGCGCGGTTCCAGCTTTCGCCGATCGCTCCCGCGTGCGCAGCGTTTGCCCCAGATGAAAGTCACCATGAATGCGGATACGCTGTCCCGCGACCGTCAAAGAGGCGATTGCTCGTGCGCGCTGCATCAACTCCACTCGCCGCGAGAGCAGCAAAGCGCCGGCGTCTGCGCTGGCCTCATCCAAGGTCGAGAGCTGCGACCGAAGTGCGTCGAAGGCTGCACTCAGTTGAGTCACAATCCGCTCCGCGTCGCGCGCCACATCCTCCTTCGTCGTGGGCTCAGGAGAAAATGCAGGATTTTCGGTCGGCATCGCGAGAGCAAGATGCATCTCAGCCGTACGCTGACCGAGGAGCGCAGCCGCCTCAAGTGATTCACGTGCCAGCGCCAATGCTTCCGGCAAAGGCGGCAGATCATCCAAGAGGCGCGGCGTCGGATACTCTTTTGATCTCGGCAGTCGAACCGCCTGCTCCAATCCGCTGACAAGCTGATTGAGGAACCACTCCCAACCGTCGCCCTGGTTCGCAACCAATCCCTGCATCATAGCAACGGTAGTCTTCTCGCCGTCGATCGGCGTAATCGAGATCTCGCCCAAGAACGGCGCAATACGCGGAAAGTGCGCAACCTCGGTGAGAAAGCGGCCAATCTCAACGTCGGGATTTTCGCCGGGCTGCAAGCGCCGGAAAAGCTTCAGAATATATTTGCTGCCATAGAGGATGGATGTATTCGACTGCTCCGCCGACCCAACGCGTGAGGTTAACCGCTGCGGACTGCGCTCACGTACAAATGCGGCGGAGGCACGCGCATCCATACGGCCCCCTATCGGCGCTGGATCGCCGGCAGTGGGAGACTCCCGCGGCTGTAGCCGCTGCGCTCCGGCAGATGGTGCAGGTGCGCTCGATCGCGGAGGCGCCGCAGCCTCTCCGGGCTGAGCCGTCAGCGACACGGGGCCCGGTGGATTTGGTCCCGATCCATCCTGCGATCCGGAAGTATCCTGCGAAGAAGTCAGCGAACTCGCGGCAGCATCTGCAGGCGCGGCATCACCACTTTGAAAATCGGCCGTCTCTATGTTTACCGTTGCCCTGGTCACGGCAACAGCCTCATGCGCAATTATGTGGCCATCCGCGAGCGCAAGCGTCGCGTTGCTCTCGATGAGTTTCAACAACTCCTGGTGAAAGTCCTCGTAAGGAGAAACGTCATGCACCACGACCGGTCCGGAGACAGAGTTAAGCGTAATGACGATACTCGCCGGATAATTCTGAACCACATCTTCGCCTTCACGGCCCACCCTGACCGCGAGCGGAATCTGATAGTGATCCGGTGTTCCCTCCACGTACGCAACTTCAACAAAGAAGAGAGCAGGATTCGATCGCGTCACGTCTGGCGTATCGAAACGATGTCTCTCCGCCCCCGTTTGAAGCTCTACCCAATTCCATATGCGCACGGACTGGACCTTGCGTGTCTTGGCGCCAAACCAGCGCTGCTTGGGCAGCCACGCAGGCAGAGCTGCTTCAATCGCTGCTGTGCCACGGCCGGCAAGGAAACCTGTCCAGCCTTTGGCCAGCGCATCGACACCGACACTTTCTCCTACAGACAGCTCGCGCTGTACTTGTTCGCGACCCATGGTTGTCGTCTGCAGCTCCACTTGAGGAGCTTGCAGCTCAAGCCAGAGAAATGAGTACGGCGCGAGCGTTAGAGAGTAAGGCGCGGCCGTAATCAGCGGAAAAGGCACATAACCGATCATCTCCACCGGCTCCATACCTGCATAGTTCGAGAGATCAAGTGAAACCGGCTGAGCAAAACGGCTTAGATTGGCTACGCAAAGCACCGTTTCCTGCGTGCCATCGCCGCGATCAAGCGCGCGCAGATAGGCGAGGATCCTGCGGTTTGCTGGATTCAGAAAAGTCAGCGTACCGCGTCCGAATACCTGAAAGAGCTTGCGCAAGGCGATCATGTTGCGCGTCCAATGCAACAAGCTCGATTGATCGCTGAGCTGCGCCTCCACGTTCACTACCTGGTAGCCATAGATGTAGTCCATGACTACGGGAAGATAGAGCCGTGCTGGATCGCACTTTGAAAAACCTGCATTGCGGTCCGAGGTCCATTGCATAGGCGTACGCACGCCGTTCCGGTCGCCGAGATAGATGTTGTCACCCATCCCGATCTCGTCGCCATAGTAAAGAATCGGCGTACCCGGAAAGCTGAGCAAGATTGAATTCAACAACTCGATCCGCCGCCGATTATTGTCCACCAGCGGTGCGAGCCGCCGCCGTATGCCCACGTTAACCCGCATACGCGGGTCTGCCGAGTAGGCGAAGTACATATAGTCGCGCTCGTCGTCCGTCACCATCTCCAGCGTCAACTCATCATGATTGCGCAGAAATAGTCCCCATTGACAGTTGTCCGGAATCGCCGGCGTCTGCGCCATAATGTCCGTAATCGGAAGGCGGTCCTCCTGACGAAGCGCCATGTAGATGCGCGGCATGAGAGGAAAGTGAAAGGCCATGTGGCACTCGTCGCCATCACCAAAATATGGGCGTACGTCCGCGGGCCACTGGTTCGCCTCTGCGAGAATCAAACGGTTCGCATAATCTGCGTCAATCGCTGCGCGGATCAGCTTTACTACAGCGTGTGTTTCTGGAAGATTCTCGCACGATGTCTCGTCTCGCTCGCAGAGGTAAGGAATCGCATCCATACGTAACGCGTCGACGCCCATATCGAGCCAGAACCGCATGGCTTTCAGCACTTCTTCAACAACTCGCGGATTATCGAAGTTCAGATCAGGCTGATGCGAAAAGAAGCGATGCCAGTAAAACGCCTTCGCTGTCTCGTCCCAGGTCCAGTTCGATTTTTCCGTATCGGTAAAGATGATGCGTGCATCTTTGTAGCGCCTGTCCGTATCGGACCATACGTACATCTCGCGCTCAGGCGATCCCGCCGGAGCAAGTCGAGCTGCCTTAAACCACGGATGTTGATCGCTGGTGTGATTGATAACCAGCTCGATCATCACCTGCATATTGCGCTGGTGCGCTGCGTCAAGAAACGACTTGAAATCGTTCAGCGTTCCATAGGACGGGTTGACGTCTGTGTAATTGGAAATATCGTAGCCATCATCGCGCAGTGGCGAAGGAAAGAACGGTAGAAGCCAGATGCACGTGACGCCCAGGTCTTGAAGATAGTCGAGCCGCGAGACCAGTCCAGGAAAATCGCCGATTCCATCATTGTTCGAGTCGGCAAAGGCACGGACGTGCACTTCGTAGATGATGGCATCTTTGTACCAAAGTGGATCAATCGCACTTGCCAGCTTCTTCACGTTCTAGTTCTCCCGTGCCGTCTTTAATACGCACTGGTCAGCACGTCATTCCTGCCGTCATCGCGCGATTCTGAAGATGTGTGCTGGTTGAGTGTTTGGCCGCAGTGCCACATAGTTTCGTCGATCGCTCCAGGTATAGCTCTGGCCGGCCAGAAGGTCCTCGACGACAAAGGGCGCCTGCGCCGAAACGCCAATCTCACTCAGATCAAGATCCGTCCATCCGCCCTGTTCGTTGAATGAGTCGAGATTCACAGCCACCAGAATCGTGTTCTCAAAGCCAGGAGTCGATTTCGAATAGCAGATCAAGTTGGGATTGTCGACCGCGTGAAAGTGAAGCGACGTGTTCGAATGCAGCGCAGGATTTTCGTGGCGAATGCGATTGAGCGCAGTAATAAGAGGAACCAGTGAATCTGGCGCATTCCTGTTCCGCTGCCGAATCTCGTATTTTTCGCTGTTGAGATATTCTTCTGATTCAGTCTTGCCTGGGGCGGGTTTTGCCGGTGCGTTTTCTCCGAGTTCATACGCGGGGCCGTAGATACCGTAGTTCGAGGTCAACGTTGCTGCTAGAATCACGCGCTGCATAAACGCAGGCCGGCCACCTTCTTGCAACGTCTTGTGAAGAATATCCGGGGTGTTCGGCCAGAAATTCGGCCGGAAGAACTCGCTGACCGGCGGTCGCGTGATCTCTTCGAGATAACTCGTCAGCTCCGCCTTGCTGTTACGCCATGTGAAGTACGTGTACGACTGGGTGAATCCACGTTTCGCCAAGCCGTACATCACGTGCGGCCGCGTAAAGGCCTCCGCCAGAAAAATCACCTCAGGATATTTGCTGTTCAATTGGCCGAGACACCAATCCCAAAAAGGCAGCGCCTTCGTATGCGGATTATCGACACGAAAGGCGTGCACGCCATGCTCAATCCAGAACTCGAAAATTGAGTAGAGCTCGTCCCACAGCCGCCGCCAATCGGATGATTCAAAGTTGAGCGGATAAATGTCCTGATATTTCTTCGGTGGATTCTCCGCATATTGGATCGAGCCATCGGGCCGGATCAAAAACCATTCCGGATGCTCAGTGACCCACGGGTGATCGGGTGAGCATTGGAAGGCGACGTCCAGCGCGACCTCCATACTGTGGCTTTTTGCCGTTTTGACCAGGCGATCGAAATCAGCAAAGGTGCCCAGCTGCGGATGGATCGACTTGTGACCACCGCAATCTCCATTGCGATCCGCCCCGAGCGATGCGCAGTCCACCGCATCTCTATCGCCAATCGCCCACGGGCTACCCGGAGCGTCCGGCCCCGCGCTCGTCGTATTGTTGGGTCCCTTGCGAAACGCACGGCCTATCGGATGAATAGGAGGTAGATAGAGAATGTCGAATCCCATGCCTGCAATTTCCGGCAGCTGCCGCTCTACATCGGCAAAGGTTCCGTGCTGACCGGGATTCGGTGAAGTCGAGCGAGGAAATATCTCATACCACGATGAGAACGCCGCACGTTTCCGATCCGCCACGAGTGGATACTCGATTTCGCATTGCGTCGCATGGCGCAGATCCGGATAGCGCGCCATCAACTGAAGAATGTCATCGGCAAATGGATATTCATAGAAGGCTCGATTTTCATCGGCGAGCTCGTTGAGTGACTTGGCCACGGCGGCGAGCCGCTTAGCATCCGCGCCTCTGGCTCGCAGTGATGCTTCTCGAATCAGGATCGCTCCTGAACGAAGAGCTAGCGGAATGTCACGTTCACTTGTGCCGGGAATGCCCTGGTCGACTTCGGTTGCCTGAGCGCCGAGCCGCTTTTTCAAGTCGCTGGCCCATGTTTCGAAGTGGTCGATCCAACCTTGAATGGTGAAGCTCCATTGGCCAAGCCGATCCACAAGGAACGATGCGTTCCACACATCATTTCCTTCAGCTTTCATCGGTGTAAATCGCCATCGCCGTTCGGTCTTGTGGCTATAGAGGAGGCGCGCGGCAAGCAGATCGTGTCCGTCGGCGTAGATAGCCGCGGAAACCCGCACTTCGTCACCTACGATGCGGCGCACCGGATGGCGGCCGGCGTCGATTTGGGGAGCGATGTCTTCAATAACGACACGCCTGCGCCCATCAGTTGATTTCATCACTTCGTTCCTCAACCGCGAATCTCGCCGCGACGAACTTCAGCGATGCTGAAAACATTGAAGACACACCTAGAGCGATGGAGCTAAACGAACAGCGCGTGATAAGAAAGATGCAGGCTTGCTGGAGAGGGTTACTTGGAGCTGGAAAGAATCAGAGAAGCCGCTCATGTGCACTGCGAAGCAGGTGGGCTCAATGGCTTATGAGCGAATAGAACGAGAATGCAGAATCACCCGCCGACGCAATGGAAGGCGCAGCAATCCCGCAATATTTTATTGAACTGGAACGAAAACGCGTTAGCGTCTTTTTGCAGCTTTGGCAGCAGATTTTTTCGCCGGCGGCTTCGAGGGTTTGCTCGACTTCGCTGGCGTCGCCTTGGCGGATTTGGCCGCGGGCGCTTTACTCGGCGCCTTGCTGACAGTCTTTGCCCCCGATTTCGCAGGCGCTTTCGATGCCGGCTTTGCCGAAGGCTTGCTGTGCGACGAACTGGCAGCCTTAGAAGACTTGTTGTTCTGAGCGGCTGCTCCGACCGATTTTTTTGCCGGTGTTTTCACCGGAGCCGGAGCGGGCTTGGCTTTGCTCGACACGGTAGTCTTCGCACCATTGGCGGTTGGCTTCTGTGCAGGCGCAGCCTTGGGCTTCACTTCGGGCTTCGGCTGAACCGCAGGACCAGCTTTTGCCCCCTTGGCTGGCAATTCAACTGCCTGTGCGGGAGTGGGTTTTTCTGGCGCAGCTTTGCGCGCGGTTTCTGAGGACTTCGCTGCTGCTTTCTTGGCAGCCGGTTTCGCTGCGGCCGCGCTTACTTCCGAAGCCTCTTCGTGCTCGTCTTCCTCTGAGTCCTCATCCGTTTCCGATTCGAGATCATCCTTGGGCAGATTCAGCCCGAGATCCATCTCGTCGTCATCACCGCCGACCTCGTCCAGATCGTCGTCGCCTCCGGCGCCATCCTCGGAGTCCTCATCGTCGTACGCTTGCTCTTTGATCTTGGCTTCGGCACTCCGCCGGCTGCGGGTCTTCTTGATGCTGACCTGGGGCGGAGGCGCAGGCGGCGAATGCGGTTCGAGGTAAGCACGCATCTCTTCGGGAGTCGTAAGATGACCATCAATCAACTCGAGGAAGATTGCTTGTACCAGATCCGCATAGCCCGGCAACTCCGGCGTAATCCGCATCTCCTGCATCAAGACATACGGAATGCGCTGGCGAGCCTCGGGCCACACTTTTAGAAACTGTTGATAATGCTCCTGCACGGCTGAAACCTTGCTCGTGAAGCCGAGCCAGAGAACCGCTTCGGGATCGTAGCTGGTGAAAAGCTTGTAGCTCACCGAAGGCGTGGCGTTTTGTTTGGCCAGCAGTACTTTCGCAAATCCAGCCGCCACGGTATCGAGGCTGTTCCACTCATCGACAAACCCGGGCCGGAGCATCAGCTTCTTCAGGCCAGCGAGATCCTTCGGCGCCAGCTTGGCGGTCAAAAGCTGCATCTGCGCGGCGGACATGTCAGGATGTACGCCTTGTATCTGGAGCTCAGCAGCCAAATCGCGCAAAGCCTTCAGCTTTTCGGCATCAGCCTTGGCTGCGGTCCAGGCCGGACAGAGGACCTTCATCCAGCCTTCGTCCTCGAGCGCTTGCAGCACCTTCAGACCGTCTTCTTCGTGGCCAATCTGCTCCAGCTCCTGCCGGCGTGCCTGCTCCGAAAGATGCTCAATCACGCCCTCGGACTTGGCGTTGTCGTATCGGGTGAGGGTCCTTGGCTCCATCTCCCAGCCGAGGCGGGCACGGTAACGGGTGGCGCGAATCAGCAGCGCAGGCTCTTCCAGAAATCCATAATTAGAAACGAGGCGCAGCGTGCGGGACTCGATATCTGCGGCTCCGTTGAGTGGGTCCATCAGCAAACCGAAGGAGCCTTCATTTAAGGAGATGGCCATGGAATTGGCCGTAAAATCCCGTCGCCGCAGATCTTCCTGGATCGAAGCAGCGTGGAAGACAGGCTGCCCCGGCTTGGGATACTCTACGCGGTGCGTGCTGACCAAGTCGACTCGGACAGTTCCCGGAAAACAGAGGTAGAGACTGCGTGAAGCCTCGTCCTCGCCCCAAATCTTTGCACCCAGTTTCTCCAATGGTTTCTTGAACTTAAGCGCATTGCCGTGGATGGCGACCTCAAGCTCGTGAACAGCGTGGCCGCTGGTCAGGTCGCGGACGGCATCTCCGGTCAGGAACAGGATCGTGCCCGCTTCCCGCGCGGCTTCGCGCAAGTGGTTCAGCGCGTTCCGCTGGTCGGCAGAGAGCCGATTCTCCAGCAGATAGATGTAATCAGGCATCCGTTCCTTGCCTCCGCCGCCTTAACTCGCGCCAAATGCCTGATAATGTGGCTGTTACCAGACAGCTAGAGCGGAACCGGCAAACCTGTACATTAACACAACCCGGGCTGCTTTTCTAGGCCTAACACAAAGAGATTAGGCCTCTTGCGCCCGCTGTATCAATACCTGCGTTCGCGATTCAGGTTTCATTTGCCAGCTAAACCGGGCAGTTCATCTCGATGTGCCGAAACCCACAAATCCGAGGAGCCACTCAGCGGTTCATGCGACAATCCATTTCGATGGCTTCTGCCCGCAAACCCGTGATCGTGCGTAAGTTCTCCCGCGACTGGTGCGCCGGTTATGCGGGTGCGGACTTCGGCCGGAACTCCGCCGAACTCGAGATTTTGGACCTGACCGGCAAGGTGCTCCGGATGGCATGGGAGCAAGTCAAATGGATCTGCTACGTGCGCGAACTTCCTTCGGCGTCCGGAGACCAAATGAATCCGGAACGGCTTCTGCGCAAGCGCTTTTCGATTCGCCCCCGGACTGCAGGCTTGTGGTTGCGGCTGAAGCTCACAGACGGCGAAGAGCTCGAAGGCTTGGCGACCAATGACCTGACTCTTATTGAAGGCGCCGGCCTGCTTCTCATTCCGCCCGACACGCGTTCGAATACGCAGCGCATCTATATTCCCCGCGCCGCCATTCAGGAACTGGAGGTCCTCAGCCTGATCGGAGCCGCGGGACTCAAGCGTCGTCCCTCCGTGATCGAGCAGGCCGGCCAACCCGAACTCTTTTCTGGTGAACCGGAGGCTTCATAGAGCCGGGATACGAAATGATTCCAGCCCGTGGCAGCATTGCTGTTCCGCATAAAAGCGCACGGCGAGATTGAGCACCTGCTCGTCGGTGTATTTTTCCGTCACCCGCCTCCTCGCGGCTTGTCCCATTTGACAGCGAAGTGCACCGTTATTCAGCAGTTTGAGTACGGCTTCGCTGATCGCGTGGGCCGACCCACGCGGAATCAACAGCCCCGTTACCCCGTGGACCACCGAATCGCGAGAACCGGTCGCATCGGTCGTAACCACGGCAATCCCTGTAGCCGCCGCTTCCAGCACAACGTTGGGAAAGCCCTCTCGCCAAGTGGGCAACACCATGAGATCCATCGCTCGATAGTACGGAGCGGCGTCATTCACTAGGCCGGTCAGACAAATCCGTGGATGACTCTCAATCTGTCGTCGCACAGAATCACTCAGCGCGTCTTCCGCTTCATCGAACCAGCCCACGAGAAGCAACCTCGCCCTCGGCTCAGCGCGCAGAATCGCGTCGAAAGCCGCCACGAGTTCCGGCACGCCTTTATCGCGAGTGAGCCGGCCGACAAAGCCGATCACGCGATCCTCAGCGGCGAAACCCAATTCGGCGCGCATCTCGTCTGGTCCGGGCGAAAACCTGTGCACATCGACACCGCCGCTGCTGCCATTGCCGAGCAGGCGCAGCTTCGCTGCCGGCGCAACTCCGGACGCCAAGGCCTCTTTGCGCAGGCTGTCACTGTTGCACAGCACAACATGCGCGCAGGCTGCGGCGAGTTTTTCAGCCCATAACAAGATGCGTCGTTTGAAGCCACCTGAGGTCTCCAGGCGCAAGCCCCGCAGCAGATACACACGCATTGGTACGTCGCGCAGCCACGCTGCCAGCGAGCCCAACAGGCCCGCTTTTGGCGTTCCGAACTCGACAATATCGGGCTGAAATCTTCCTATCAGCCGCCAAAGCCGAACCAGCGACACCAGGTCGGCAAGGGGCGCGATCTCCCGGCGCATCGGAATCGCAATCGACTCCACATCTGCCGACTCAGCGGTTTCTTTCAACAAGTCACCTGGACTTGAAACAACAATCACGCGAAATCCGGCGTTGCGCAACGCCCGGAGCCGGCTTTTGAGAACGAGGCAGGTCTGCGGATGCGTGATGCCCACCATGATCAAAGGCTGTCGAACGGCTCGTCCCGGCAAATACGGAACTGCCGCCTGAATCGCCGAAGCTACCATGCGGAAGCCTGCGTTTCTGGGGGACGGTTGAGATGTCTTGGGGGTAAGTACAGAAACTGTAGCACTCTGAATCAAAATTGACGAGGAAATTTATGGCGTAGATTAAAAAATTCTCGTAGAGTAGGGTCACTTCCCCCGAAACCTGGCAATTATGCCGAGGAACCTGAGAGTTCTCTTAGCGATCCCGCATCTGGGCGGCGGCGGTGCAGAGAAGGTCATCGCGCTGCTGGCTCAAGGTCTGTCCAAGGCTAAATACGAGGTCCACCTCGTCTCGATTACCCAACGGCGAGAAGACCTGGGCTCTCTGCCTCCGGGAGTTGTTGTCCGCGCGTTGGGGAAGCGAAGGGTACGCGATGGAGCGCTCCCACTCCTGCGTTTAGTGCTCCGGCTTAAGCCCGACGTCGTCCTGTCGAGCATGTTTCATCTGAACTTCCTCATCTTGCTTTTGCGGCCTCTATTCCCGAGGAAGGTCCGAGTTCTCATCCGCCAGAACGGAACGGTCTCCTCGGCTCTAGCCTCCAGCGGGCTCCCCTGGTACGTATCTTTGCTCTACCGGTTTCTTTATCCACGCGCCGACCGCGTGATCTGCCAGTCGAGCGCCATGGCCGACGATCTCGCAGCAAAACTGTATCTGGATAGAAACAAGATCGCGGTGCTACCCAATCCCGTGGAGTTCGAGGGAATCCACAGCGCAGTCTCCAGGACGGCGGAAATCTCTCATTGGTCCGGCCCAAACCCGAATCCAGAACCGAATCTTCGACCGAATTTTGGACCGAATCTTCGGCCGCATCTTCTCGCCGTGGGCAGGCTCGCCGCCGAAAAAGGATTCGATCTGCTGCTCGAGGCGTTCGCAATCGTACGTCAGCGTTATCCAGACGCGGAGCTTCTCATCGCAGGCGCAGGCCCGGAAGAATCGCCGCTCAAGACGCAAAGCCGATCTCTCCGCCTTGAGCATTCGGTCCGCTTCATCGGCTATGTCGAGCGCCCGTATGACCTCTATGCCGACGCTTCCCTTTTTGTGCTCTCATCCCGTCATGAAGGCATGCCGAATGCGCTTCTGGAAGCTGCCGTTGCGGGCCTGCCGATCGTTGCTACGCCAGCGTCCGGCGGCGTGATCGATCTGCTCCGCTCATTGGACGGCGTGTGGCTGGCACAAGCTGCCACTGCCAACGCGCTTGCTTCAGCCTTGTTGCAGGCTCTGGGTACACTCAAGTCAAAGCAGCGATTCTCGCGCTCTTTTTCCGGCGAATTCGACTTTACATCGGCGATTGAACGCTATGAAGCACTGATCGATTCCGTCTGTGCGCCACCCGAAGCAAATCATGTCGCACTCGTCATTCCGACGCTCGACCGCATCGGCGGAGCCGAACGGCACGTGATGTTGCTCGCCCACGGCCTGCTCAGCCGCGGATGGCGGGTCAGCGTTGTAGCGCTCTCTGGCTGCGGCGGAGCAGCAGCCAGAGAGTTAATGGCCGCCGGCGTTTCCTTCCTGAGCCTCGGAATGCGCAAGGGGCTGGCCGATCCGCGCGGCTGGCTACGCTTTCATCGCTGGCTTCGGCGTGAGAAGCCCGACGTCGTCCATGCCCATCTGCCTCACGCCACGTGGTTCTGCCGCTGGTCGCGTCTCTGCGCATCGATTCCCGTTCTCATCGACACGCTGCATAGTGCTTCCACAGGCACAGTAGCCCGGCGCATCGGTTATCGACTCAGCCGTTGGCTTCCTGATCAGGTAACCGCAGTGAGTCGCTCGGTCGCCGAGTCGCACGAGGCCGCAGGCATGGTGAACCGGAACACTCTCACCGTGCTCCACAACGGTGTCGATGTCGACAAGTGGCATCCTGATCCGTCAGTGTGTGTCGCCGCGCGCGCCAACTTGGCGCTCACAAACGAGTTTCTTTGGATGGCCGCTGGCCGGCTGGAACCGGTCAAAGACCATGAGACTCTCTTGAAGGCAATGGCTCTTTTGCAGCCACCCGCGCAACTGGTAATCGCCGGAGATGGACCGCTCCTGCACGATCTGACTGCACTCGCCTCTCATCTCGGCCTGAGCCGGCGCGTGCACTTTCTCGGCTTCGTGCAGGACGTGAAGCGATGGCTTCAAGCCGCCGACGCCTTCGTTCTCTCATCGCGTTGGGAGGGCTTGCCAATGGCGGTGCTCGAAGCAGGCGCATGCGGACTCCCCGCCGTGATGACCGATGTGCCGGGAAGCCGCGAGGCGATCCTCGACGGAGAAACGGGCATGCTCGCCCCTCCCGCGAATCCCTCAGGGCTAGCATCGGCCATGAATGCAATGATGCGGCTTTCGTTCGAAGAGCGGCGGGCGATGGGAATGCGGGCGCGTCAACGCGTAGCAGACCAATTCAGTCTCACTGCGACCCTTGACCGCTGCGACGAGCTTTACCGCAGCCTGTTTGCTAGAACTGGTTGCATCAATGATCTTGTGAAAGGGCACGACTTCAGTCGTGCCGAAGAAGGCCAATAAAATTGCGGGCTTTAGCCTGAGGGGGGCTTGGAGCCCGACCAGACGGGATTTATGCAACCAGTTCTAGGAAGGTGGGTAAGACCGCGCCGGATTCATCCACACAGCCTCGATCCGGCAGCGCGTCAGTCAGCGGCGCCGCAGACCGTTCTTAGCGCGCGCCATGCGGACTCGCCAAAGACTCCACGCGGCGCTCATGCGCTCCGCCGCGTTCAACGCGCGAGGCGGCAATTCCTCCAGCGCGTGATCGACCGAAATGAACTGACGCGCATATTTATGCAAAAAGCTGCGCATGGCGGAGATCTGCGCATCGCTCACAGTGTTGGGGTGTATGCAGATCGTCCATAGCCCGCTTGTTTTCTCAACCGGAGCCCACAGTTGCTGCGGAATCCAGATGAGCCCATCGCACAGAAATGGACGATGGGCAAATCCGTCCGAAACGATTTGCATTCCCTCGGTGCGCAACGCGCGCAATGTATCGCGGTCGAATCCATGACGTGGAGCAACCCAGATCTTAGGATCGAGTCCGTGACCACGAAGTATGCGTAACCCCTCACGAATCCAGTCATGTTGCGCCTTTGCAGCAACCCCTGCGAACTCTGAGATTCGGCTCAGCGGTACAAGGCTGCGGCCATGTGCGGTGCAACGATGTTGATAACCATGCAGCCCAACGGTGGCTCCCGCCTCTTCCATTGCCCTCGTCTGATTCCAGAACTCCGGGTCAGGCGGAGAAACTTGCAATTCTCGATCCTGATTGTCGGGCACTACGGCAAGAATGGGTTGAATCTTGAACTCGTCCACTAGTTCGCAACAGCTTTTCCACCGCTCGCGCGAAACGGTCGGACAGAGGTCGTCAAACCGGAGCAGATAGCGCGCCGGCTGCGGATTCAATCCCCCACTCTTCATGAGAAGGACTCTTGCGCTTCGGCTTTTTGAAGCGACTTGCGCGCCCAGTATCCAAGGAAGAAGAAGGTACTCACCGTCCAGAGCGAAGTGGCCAGAGCGATGCCTGCGACGCCATACCAGCGCATGAGCAGAAGGTTCAGCACCACGTCAAGGCCGAGGTTGATCATGCCGCAATAGAGAACCACGTCCGTGCGGAGCATCGCAATCAGAAACCGGTAGAAGACGCGGCTGGTAACGAAAAATGGAATCTGGATGGCATACATAGCCAGGACGCGTGCTACAACAGCTGTATCGTGCGCGTGAAAGGCTCCGCGCTGGAAGGCGATGCGAACGAGTGGTTGAGCGCACACGATGAGCAAGACTCCGATGGGCACGGAGACCATTGCAGTCATTCTTAGCCACGCGCGTAATGTTTGCCGGCATCCCGCCCAATCGTGATGCGCAACCATTCGAGAGAAATACGGAACAATCGCGGTCGAGATCGCGCCGGCAAGCAACGTGAGCACAACGCCGACAAAACGGTTCGCATATACCAGCGCCGAGACGCTGCCCGCGGGCAACATTGCAGCCATGGATTGATCGACAAGCAGCCCACCCGAAGCGACCACGCCGCTGAGCAACACCGGACCATATTGCCGGCCTACGGTGCGCGCTGCTTCCGTCATGCCGTACCAACGTATTTCAAAGCGATAGCCATGCGTGTGCATCATCCGTGCGACCAGGAGCGCATGAATCAACGAACCGACGATGGTCGCATCGACTACAGCCCAGATACCGCAACTGCCGGATAACGTTACAGCCCCAATGATGATGGAAATCGAGATCGCCATCGGTGCAAGGGCCGGCAGCGCAAAACGATCCATTGTACTCAACACGGCGGTGCAGTTGGTCGCAATCCCGGTAATCAACACGATCGGCAACAACGCATAGAAAAGATGAATCGAAAGCTCCAGCTTGGCAGGCGCAAAATGAGAAGCCATCAGTGGAAAGAACCAGCGCGTGGCGGGAGCGATCGCAAGAGAAGCGCCCACGAGCAGCGTCGTCATCCATACCATCGAGCTTGAAAGAAGCTGCTGCGCACGCTCGCGGCCTTCATGTTCTCGTACGCGTACGAGCGTAGGCACCAACGCCTGGTTCATCGACTCGGAGATCAGGTTCACCAGCAGGTTGGGCAAAAGCGCGGCAGCCAGAAAAGCATCCATCGCATCCGAGCGGCCATAGATGCCGGCAACCGTGACTTCTTTGCACATCGCCACGACTTTGACGATCACGCCCGCGGCGCTTACCGAGGCAGCAGCTCGCAGAATGCCGCGATTGACTCGCTCAGCTTCAGATACCACGCGGACTTGGGCTCCTGTCGGCATATCGCCTGCCGCTTCCTATGTGACCGCACCAGGAATCGGCCGAGCGACAACCGACGCGGTGAAGTGCCGTGCAACCGGCTGAAAGCAGAAATTCAGCTGATCAGGTTGCTCCGCTGCCAGACGCCCGCTCAGTGCAATCAATGCAAGCAGCAGCCACGAGATGCGGCTTTCGCTTACCGTTGCCGCCATCGAAGTCATGCCCCAAACCAGCAGTGCCGTCGCCAATGCGATGCGGAGGGACCCGCGCGTAGCGAATACCGAGAATGCTGCCAGCACCACGACGCCCGCAGCCAGAAACACCGCGCAGAGCCCTCCTTCTACCAACAGCGAAATTACCGTGTTGTGCGCGGTATCGATCGGCGAGAGCCCGGTTGCGATGACAAATGTGCCAACGCCGTTTCCAACGAGCGGTGCTTGCGCAAAGACATACCAGCCCGCAGACCAGATATTCAGCCGCTGATTCAGATCGCCTCCCTGCAGCTGCGCAGGAATTGTCGCCAGGCGATCGAAGATCTCACTGGGAATCGTGAACCACAGCATGACACCTGCAAAAGGTAGTGCGAAGATGGCCGCCAGCGCCCACTTGCTGCGGCCGCGCAGCAACAGAGCCGTACAACCCGCCAGCACAATCAATGCTCCCAGAAATCCCTCGCGTGAGGCGGTGAGCAAAAGCGCAAACAGGCCCAACGGCAGATAACCCAGCGCCAGCAGGCGTGCAGGCCAGCGCGACTCGCAGGTCACCAGCAAGGCAGCCAGAGAAAATCCAATATCGAGAAAGCGCGCTACGTCGTTGGGGTCCTGTCCATAAGCAGCAAAGCGCATTTGGCCGGCGGCCAGCACCTCAGCCGAGCGGAAGTCGGCCAGCGTCAGCGCGGCCAGCACCCACGAGCCGGCCACATAGGCTCGCAGCAGATTGCGCAAATCGCTCGGGCTGTCCGCAAACTCCCAAACCAGCCAGACGATCATCATCTCCTGAAAGTAGGCCCGAATCTTCGTTGCTGTTGCAGTTGGATCGATAGTCCAGAAGTAGGTACAGCAAAGCCAGAGATACAATGTGATTGCGAGCCACTGCATCGGTCCTAATCTTCGTATGCGTCCCACCTGCAGAACTGCTGGGATTGCCGCAAGCAGCACCACAATCCCCAGAATCCGCGCAACGTTGCCGAGCGGCTCACCCAGATCGAGCGAGTATTCCCAGGGAATTGCAAAAGCGAAAAACAGAAGCAGAATCTGCGCGACTCTCCTCATGACTAATACCTCTGCGAATAAACCAATGCGGAGTAGATGGTGACGCCAACCGTCGACTGCACCGCCGATTCCAGGGTTCTGTTCATCAGGTTCTTGGCGAATGAATTGGGCACGAAGATAATATCGCCATCGCGCACCGGCTGATCGGGATCTTGACCGCGCAGCAGGCGCTTGAGATTGAGCGCCGTTAAGGTGCGCCCACTCTCCTGCTCGCGAATCAGCACCGCTTTACCCGGTGCTGCATTCTGCGTAGGCCCCCAGGCAAGCGAAACTGCCTGCACCACAGTCAGCTTCTGCGCTGGGTCGACGGGAAATCCACCAGGACGTATCACGTCGCCGACGACGTAAACCAATCCCGCACGGCTCACCTGCACCGTGTCCCCGGGGTTCAGCTCTGGATTGTGATCCGAGGCTGCTGCCTCCGTTCCAACAGCGTCGAGAACTACGGGATGCGGCTTCTTTGGATCGTCGCGATGAATCACATTCACCAGCCGCCCCGCGTCGGGAGCAAGGCCGGATGCAGCGGAGATCAGATCGAGCAGTCGATGATGAAATCCATAGGGATAAATTCCCGGCCGCATCACTTCGCCCAGCACGGTCACATCCTGTCCGGCAGAAAACGTGACCACGACCGACACCAGCGGATGAAGCAGGATGCCCTTCGACCTCAGCTCCGCCTCGATCGCGTGCGCTGCACCTTGTTCATCCATCCCACTCAACTTCACCTCGCCGATCATCGGCAGCGTCATAGTACCTGTGCTTGAGACGCGCTGCGCCGAATGAAATTCCGGCGTGTGATATTCGCTGACTTCGACCCAATCGCCAGGACCGATCGCCGCCGGCATTGCAACCTGCCCCTCAGCTAGCGGGTGACCAGAATTCGTCGCCGGCCCGTTCGGCTGATTCCAAATCCCCGGCGACTCCTTCGGATTAGGCTGGCTCCTCGCCTCCGGCGTTTGCGGAAAGTTCGCCACGCCCGTAGGAAGTCCGGACGTACTCGGCGTAGGAGCCTGCGCATGAACGTGCACGCAGGCGGCGAAAATCGCGAGCAGCATCGCAGCAACAGGCACATCGGACCGACGAAACGTCTCGAGCATGAGCGCACTCCCCGCCGCCAACCAAAGCCCGGCAAAGAAGGTGATGGCCAAATACATCGGCAGATTGGGCGCAACCGGCTTCACAGGTTCCCGTGCGGGGTCCACCACTTCAAGATTCGAGCTATGAATGCCCGCACTGAGTCCTGCTTCTTGCACCTTTGCGAGCACGCGCATGTAGAGGTCGTGGCTCGCGTTGGCCTCCTGGCGCATGATGGCGTATTCCGTCTCCGCCTCGTTTCGCTTGAGCCCCTCCTCGGTCGCCTCATCGAGGCTTTGGCGCACAAGCTGCTCTCGATCCTGCAATGCCTGCCAGTTGCTGCGCAATCGCTCGAGCAGCTTGGCATCTTCTGTCTGCCTCTGCCGTTCGAGATCGTCGAGCTGACGACCAATCTCGATGACGCGTGGAAAGTTCGGCCCATGCTCTGCACTCAGTTGTGCCTGCTCCTGTTCGAGATCGCTTCGACGCGCCCGAATCTGCTGCAAAAGGGCCGTTGAGAGATTCGCATTCGCGTTCTGCAGCCGGGACTCGGAGGCGATCACCAGCTCAGGATCACCTTGCCTGACCGCGCGATATTCCGACTCGGCGAGAATTCGGTCGGCAGTCGCTGCGGCCAGTTCTCTTCCAAGCTCATCCACTTCCAGCGCAATCGCATTGTGTTCCGTCTCAGCGGATTGGCCGTTGGCCAGCACCTCGGAGTCGCCGAGAATTCCATGCTTCTTTTCAAACTCCGCCAGCCGCGACTGGTCTCTATCGACGCGCGTCTTCAGCTCCTTGAGCTGACCTTCCAGCCAGCCTGAGGACATTGCCGTCGCCTGCACTTGCGATTCACTGTCCTGCTCGCTATAGGCGTGGATCAGCTCATTGACCACAGCGGCCGAGAGCGCCGCATCGCGCGAACGAAAACGTATCTGCACCAGCAGTGTGCGCGGAACCGTTTGCACATGCAATCGCGCCGCAAACCGCTCCAACAGCCAGGTCTGCGCCGCAGGACTCGGCGCATCCACGCGGAAACCTGGAAACCGCTGTGCGAAATGGTCGCAGAAGCCAGGCTCCTGATAAAGCTTCAACGCGGCGATGGTCTTCCACGCAAGCTGATCACTCCGCAAAACCCCGGCGAGCGTTTCCAGTGCGGTGGCCGACGCGGCAGCGGAAGTGGCTTCAGCCGGCGCTGCGGGATCCAGGCTCAGCGTGGAAGCGGGCGAGGTACGCAGCTCCACACTGGCCCGCGCTTCGTATTCTTTTGGCGAAATAAGGCAATAAAGTAAGCACAGCAACAGCAGCCCGCATTCGACGCTCAAAATCAGCTTGCGACGGCGCACTATTACCTGCCATAACGCGGGCAGCGATATGGCAGAGGATTCGTGGCTTTCCGCGGACGCGGAGAACACAACCTGCTGAGTTTGAGGACCGTCAGGCAATGCAGATACCTCGATCCCCCAGCCCCCGCCAGCCCGTTTTCCGGTACAGGCGGACTTGACCATGCAAGATGGGGGTTCCCGACGGTGTTTATCTACGAGGCTAGTTTCTAGTGTTATACATCACAATTCAGGAAAATAGCTCCTGAAAAAATGAGGGCCTCCTAGACCGAAGCCCGATACCACTCGACCGTGCGTCGCAACCCCTCGCGGAAATCCACCTGCGGCTGGTAGCCCAGCAACTCGCCAGCCAGGTGAATGTCTGCCAGAGAGTCGCGAATGTCGCCCGCCCGTGGCGCCGCATACGCCGGTTTGCCGTGGTATCCGGTCAGGTCGCAAAGAATCTCGAAGGTTTTGTTCAGCGTAATGCGTGCGCCCGTGGCCAGGTTCATCATGCGTCCCGAGACCTTTGCGGCTGGTGCTGACGCGGCGAGCAGATTGCCGTGGACAACGTTCTCAATATAGGTAAAATCGCGGCTCTGCTCGCCGTCGCCATAGATCGTGGGCTGCTGCCCGGCGAGCATCTTGCGGCAAAAGATGGCCAGCACGCCGGAGTAATGCGAAGTGGGGTCTTGGTACGGGCCAAAGACGTTGAAGTAGCGCAGCACCACCGTCTCCAGCCCATAGACGCGCGCAAATACCTGCATATAGTGTTCGCCGGCCAGTTTGGCCACCGCGTACGGACTCATCGGATTCGGCGGCATTTCTTCGTGCTTGGGCAGCGTGGGCGTATCGCCGTAAGCCGACGATGAACCCGCATAAACTACGCGTCGCACGCCGGCATCCCGCGCGGCAACCAGCAGATTGAGCGTAGCGTTGATGCAGTGCTCATTGGTTGCTACCGGATCGGCAACTGAGCGCGGCACTGAAGCCAATGCCGCCTCGTGAAAGATGATTTCGACACCCGCGCAGGCCTTGGCACAGGCAGCGGGGTCGCGCAGATCACCTTCAATAAACTCGACCCCTTCAAGACCGGCCAGGTTCGCCCGTTTTCCGGTAATCAAGTTGTCGATGCCACGAACCTCATCGCCCCGGGCCAAAAGAGCCGCTGCAATGGACCGGCCGATGAAACCGGCCGCGCCGGTTACAAGATATTTAGGCAATGCTCTGCTCCAACCCGCCACTCGTGCTCGATTTCATGTGGGTTCCTGAAGTTAGGATACTATTCCACTCCCGGCCACGCCTGAGTAGTACTCTTTGGTAAGCGCATGGTGCAAGAGGGCAACTCGGTCTTTACGCCGAGGCATCCTAACACCGAGGTTTACGGAGCGCCATGAGACTTTCCACTCTATCTGCCATCGTGTTACGAGCACTCATTCCCGCCGCACTGACTGTGCTTCTCGCTTTCCCGGGTGATATCTTCGCTCAATCCACGCAACCCGAACATCTGGTGAGCCCGCAGACATTGCAGCAGCAGGTGGAGAGCGCTTCGCATACGCGGCAGCAAAATATCAAGACGATCACCGATCTGCTCAACACGCCGATCGCCGAGCGCGCCATGCGGGATGCCCACTATGACCCGATCCAGGTCAAGACAGCTGTCCCAACACTCTCTGATCAGGAACTGGCCAGCCTTGCAGTGCGTGCTACGGACGTGCAACAAAAAATCTCCGGCGGTGTATTGGGCTTCGGCCTTATCACGCTCCTTGTGATTGCCCTCATTATCATCATCGTGGTCGCCATTGTTCATTGACATCGCGTGTCCCAAAAGTAAACGGGCCCGGCGCGCCAAAGCGCGATCGGGCCTGCTGTTTTTAGCACTTATCGCCGCGCACTTGTACGCACAATCGGCTCCAGCTTTATGGATCGACGTTCCCTTTGTGCACCAGCCTCGCGAAGGGTGCGGAGCGGCCTCGATTTCCATGGTGATGCAATATTGGGCAGCCCAACCTGGAGGCCAGACGGTGTCCGGCGCGGACGTCGATGAAATTCAACATCAGCTGTACTCGCCCAGGGAACATGGGATTCCCGCATCCTCGATGCAACACTACTTGCAGCAGCATGGCTTTGTAGCGATTGCCTTCAGCGGAGATTGGAATAGCATCGACGATCAGCTCAAAAAGGGGCGCCCGCTCATCGTGGCATTGAAGCCACAAGGTCAGTCGCAGTTACATTATGTAGTGATCGATGGAATCGATCCGGTGCGCGGCTTGATCATGATGAATGATCCCGCGGAACGAAAGCTACTGACGCAGGAGCGTGCAGGATTCGAGAAAGATTGGAGCGCCACACGCAATTGGACCTTGCTCGCCGTTCCCGCAGCGCCGCGACAGCCCTAGTATTTTTTGCCTTTTTCTTTGCTCCTGCGCTCGCTCGTTCAACCCAGGCGCAATGCCCGGCTGCTCCACAAGAAACCGCGCAGATTCATCAATCCTTCGAGCAACAGAACTGGGCTGAAGTTGTGCGCGTTGCGGCCTCGCTGCCCTGCCGGCCAGTGGATGTCAACCTGGAATACGGCCTTGCGCTGGCTCACCTGCAGCGCTGGCCGGAGGCGCGCGCTGCGCTGGAAGCAGGGCGTCGTCAGAGCCGTATCGCCGCACAAGAGCGTTTTGACGTGGAGCTTGCCGGGATCGCCTTCGAACAAAAACGCTATCCCGAAGCAGCCGCATGGCTCAGGCGTGCGCTCAAACTCGATCCGAAGGACGACTACACCAATAATTTTGCGGGCACTGTTTACTTCATCTTAGGCAATACCGAGGCGGCGCTCAAAGCTTGGAATCGCGTCCAAAAGCCGCACATCGCAAACCTCCAATTCGATCCGCAGCTTCATGTTGAGAGATTGCTGCTCGACCGCGCGTTCACCTTTTCACCGGCAGCTATGCTCCGCGCACCGGATTGGGCTTCTACGCAAGTGCGTCTTGATGCACTCGGCATCTTCTCGACTTACAACATTCAACTCGCCGCAAAACCCGATGGGAACTTCGACGCAGAGTTTCACGCTGTCGAGCGCGACGGCTTTGGCAGCGGTCGTCTCCAGGCCATTCTCTCCACGTTTGGCGGCGTTGCGTACGAGACCATCTATCCCAGCTACTTCAATATGCGCCGCTCGGCGATGAACTTCGAGTCGCTCTTGCGCTGGGACTCGCAAAAATACCGCGCATGGCTCTCGCTCTCCGCGCCCGTGCATGATCTTCCGCAATTTCGATGGACAATCGCCGCCGATGGCCGTGATGAAAACTGGACGATCCGGCGTTCCTTTACCGGAACTGCGCCAACTTTGGGCTCATTGAAGCTGCGGAGGGAGGCCATCGATGCAATGTTTGCTGCGATTCCCAACGGCCACCTCTCCTGGTCGATTGGCGCCGAACTCTCGCATCGCAACTATCAGAATGTCGCCCTTGGCTCTGCTCTCACGCCGGAGCTGCTCATACCGGGTTACGCGCTCAAGCAGATTGCGTCGATTCAAGGCAAGGTGCTCGATATTCCCGAGCGGCGGTTTTCTGTCACCGCCGGAGCAACTTCAGAGGCTGCGCGGCTCTGGTCGAATCCCTCTCGCGGCTTTGAGAAGCTGCAAGGCTCGGCGCTGGCCCACTGGTTTCCGCAGGCCTCAGATAACCGTTATGAGACCGCGCAACAACTACGCGCAGGCCGAACCTTTGGCAATGCGCCCTTTGACGAACTGTTCACGCTGGGGGTTGAGCGGGATAACGATCTGTGGCTTCGCGGGCACATAGGCACTCGCGACCGGCAAAAAGGAAGCGCACCGCTCGGGTACAACTATGTTCTTTCGAATTCCGATTTCTACCGGCGCATCTATACGAATGGATTGTTAACCGTTCAGGCTGGCCCGTTTCTGGATATTGGCAGAATGGGAGCACCTACCAGCGGCCTTTCCACCCGGCAATGGCTCTTCGATACAGGCGTCGAGGCTCGGCTCACCGTTTTTCGAACCAGGGTCATCCTCACCTATGGACGCGATCTGCGCGCCGGAACCAATGCGTTCTATGGAACCTTGGCGCGATGAAAGCGCTCCGGTTGCAAAGCTGCACAGAGCGCATCTCTCATTTCAGAACGGATGGGATGAAAATTCAAAGACGCCTGCGGTCGAATCCACGGACTTCGTTATAGTGGCTGGAGAGGCGCAGAGATTTACTGCCCCGTCGGTAAGGACACGAATGGAATTCGAACGCGCTTCCGGAGTTCTTCTTCACGTTAGTTCACTTCCGTCATACGGTGGCATCGGTGATCTCGGCCCCGCTGCGCATGAATTTGTGGCCTTTCTTGCCGCCGCCAGGCAGCACGTTTGGCAGGTGCTGCCGCTGTGTCCAACCGGGTACGGCAACTCGCCGTATGCGGGCTCCTCGGCCTTTGCAGGCAATCCTTCTCTCATCAGCCTTGAGTTTCTCTCAGATTGGGGATGGATTGACGGAAGCCGGATTGCAGGCCTTGCGGGTCGCTCCGGCGCAGTGGATTTCGATGACGTCGAGTTGCGCAAATTTCCGCTTCTCTATGAAGCTGCCGACAACTTTCTTGATCGCGGCGCGCAAGATAAAAAGCTCGCCGAACAATGGAAGCAGTTTGAACTCTTCTGCCAGAGTCAGGCCTCCTGGTTAAATGACTACGCACTCTATGCCGAGCTGCGCCGGCAGTTCAAAACCGGCGCGTGGGCCGAGTGGCCTGCACCGCTCCGCAGCCGTGAGCCGGACGCATTGGCTGAAGTATATGAGCGCGAAAGCCGCGCGCTGGCCCGCGAACGCGTGCTGCAATTTGCCTTCGCTCTGCAGTGGGATCAGCTCCGCCAGGTTGCAGCGCGCCACGCGATCCGCATTCTGGGTGACGTTGCGATCTTTGTGAACATGGATTCGGCCGACGTTTGGGTGCATCCCAGCCTCTTCGAGCTTGGCGAGGAGTTCAAACCGACTCGCGTAGCCGGCGTTCCGCCCGATTATTTCTCGGCGACCGGGCAACGCTGGGGCAATCCACTCTATCGGTGGGATGTGCTGTCCATGCGCGGCTACGACTGGTGGATCGATCGGATACGTCGTGCGATCGAACTCTATGACATTGTTCGCCTCGATCATTTTCGCGGCTTCGAAGCGTATTGGGCAATTCCAGCCGATGAAGAGACAGCTGTGAACGGTGAGTGGATAAAGGGACCCGGACTTGAACTGTTCCGTGCGCTTGAATCGGCGCTCGGGCCGCTGCCGCTGGTGGCTGAAGATCTGGGACTGATCACGCCCGAAGTCGACGCGTTGCGCCTCGAGTTGGGCATGCCCGGCATGAAGGTGCTTCAGTTCGGTTTCGGCAGCAAGGGTGCACATATGCATCTGCCGCATCAGTTCGCCGCATCGACTGTGGCATACACCGGCACGCACGACAATGACACCACTCTCGGCTGGTGGCGCACTGCAAGCGCAACGGAACACGCCGCTGCCGAGGCTTACGTCGGCCCGCTCGTGGGGTCCAATCCTGTGTGGCCGTTGATTCGCGCCGCTGAAACAAGTCTGGCGCAGATTGCGGTGATTCCCGTACAAGACCTGCTTGAACTCGGCTCAGAGGCGCGCATGAACACGCCTGCCGTCTCTGCAGGTAACTGGAGCTGGCGTGCGCCCGAGAATTGCTGGAAACCGGAACTCGCTGCCCGCCTGGCCGCATTGGCCGATGTGACAGATCGCGATCATGATCCTCTTCCCACGGCGGGCGCAGAAAACAGCGTGGAATCAAGCGGAATGGCAGAAAACTAATTCGGGTGGATATCCATCAGAATAGTTGTAGTGTCTTTGTCGCCGCGACGGCATCCTCCACAAATCAGGCAAGAAAGGATTCCATTTGGCGCCTGTTTATCCGGAAACCCCCGTCTCCAGCAGAGAAACGGCCTCATTCGATACCATAGAAAGAATGGGTTCTCCGCGCTTTTCTCCTACTTTGAACACCAGCCGACGCCGTTTTTTAAAGGCAACCCTCTGCGGTGCCGCCGGTCTGGCTCTCTATGCGGGAGAAGTGGAGCGCCATTGGATTCAGATTTCACGGCAGGATCTGCGCATCCGGGGACTGGCTCCTGCCTTTGACGGTATGCGCGTCGCGCAGCTTAGCGACCTGCACATGGATGAGTTCAGCGAACCATTCTTTCTGCGGGACGCCGTGGATCATGTCAACCGGCTGAATCCCGATCTGGTTTTTTTGACCGGGGATTATGTCACGTGGGGCGTCTCGACGCGGAAATTTGCCGAGGGCGCCGCATGGCACTGCGCCAACCTTCTCAATGGGCTCAATTGCCGTAAACGCTATGCCATCCTGGGCAATCACGATGTCATCGTGAATTCAAAACTGGTGACATCTGCTTTGACGGATAACGGCATGACGGTGCTGACCAATACCTGCGTGCCAATCGAGCATGCCGGGGCGCGGTTCTGGCTGGCCGGACTTGATGATCCTCTCGAAGGCACGCCTGATCCTGAGTCGGCTATACCTGCTCGGATTCGCAATCTTCCGGATGAGCCGGTGGTGCTCTTGTGCCACGCTCCGGATTATGTCGATGCGCTGCTCACGCATCCCGCAGGCAAAGCTGTGCAGGTAATGCTCAGCGGCCACACGCATGGAGGCCAGGTGCGGTTTCCGTTTATAGGTGCTACGCAACTTCCTCCACTTGGGAAAAAATATGTCGAGGGATGGTTCAAGCTAGGCGGGCTGCAGCTTTACGTCAATCGCGGCCTGGGCGCAGTGGGCGTTCCCTTCCGCTTCGATTGTCCACCGGAAATTACGCTCTTTACGCTGCGCGCCGCTTAGTGAAAGTCGTGCGAACTGATCTCGGCGAGGCTAATGTACATCGGCTCAACGTGCTTAGCCTTCACATGAATCACACTATCCTGTTTTTGCAGCAACCCTTCGATCAGCAAAAAGCGATTGCGCGTGACGGTGAGCCGCTCGCTATCGAAGATGTCCGGTGTAAGAATGATGTTCGCAATCCCGGTCTCGTCTTCAAGCGAGAGAAAGACGAACCCTTTGGCTGTGCCGGGGCGTTGGCGCGCAATCACGCAGCCGGCCACGCGAACCCATTGATTGCTGTTGTACTGAGCCAGATCACTGGCGGCCAGAATGGCTTCTCTGCGCAGCGCGGCGCGATGATACGCCATGGGATGGGGTCCTGTGGTGAGGCCGGTTCCCGCATAATCGGCGGCGATCCGTTCTTCGGTCGTCATCATTCTCAGCGGCATCGGCACGTGCGTTGCGGGTTGCATTTTTCCTGCGTCGCGCAGCAATGGCCCTGCCGGCCTGCCCGCTTCTTCTACCTGCCAGAGCGCATCGCGGCGATGCTCGACAGCGTCAAGCGGGTTAAGCGCACCAATAGAAGCAAGCGCGACAAGTTCCCTGCGATTCAGCTCTGGCACACGCAAGGCAAGATCGTCGACTGAAGCAAACGCTCCATCGCGATGACGCGCAGCAACCAGCGCTTCCGCAGACGATTGCCGAAGGCCTTTCGCATAACGAAGGCCCATGCGCAGCGTCAGCGAACCATCCGATTCGTGCTCCAGCGTGCACGGCCAATCGGATTTGTGCACATTGATGGGCCGCACGCGCAAATCATGACGCTGCGCATCTTTAATGAGCACGGCCGGCGAGTAGAAGCCCATCGGCTGGTTGTTGAGCATGGCACAGGTAAAAGCTGCAAGGTAGTAAACCTTCAGGTAGGCCGAAGCATAGGCAAGCAGCGCGAAACTCGCCGCATGCGACTCCGGAAAGCCGTACATGGCAAACGAAGAAATGCTCTGCACGATATCGTCCTGCACTTTGGCATCGATACCGTTGCGCGTCATGCCATCGCGCAGCTTGGCTTCCACTTTTTCCATGCGCTGCTTGGAGCGCTTCATCCCCACAGCGCGACGCAACTCCTCGGCCTCCGTTCCCGTAAAGCCGGCGACCGTCATCGCCATACGCAGCAGTTGCTCCTGGAAGAGCGGCACACCCAGTGTTCGCTCAAGCACTGGCTTCAGCGAAGGATGCGGATACGTGACCTCCTCCTTCTTCTGCCTGCGCCGTATATAAGGCTGCATCATGTTGCCCACGATCGGGCCGGGACGGATGATAGCCACCTGCACGACGAGATCATAAAATTCTTTCGGCGCATTGAGGGGAATCGAAGCCATCTGCGCACGGCTCTCCACCTGAAACATGCCAATGGTGTCGGCCTTGCATAAGGTTTTATACACCCGAGGATCGTCCTGGGGTAACGTGGCAAGATCAATCTGTTCGCCATGATGATGCGAAATCAATTCGATTGAATCTTTAAGCACGGCCATCATGCCCAGGCCAAGCAGGTCCACTTTGATGAGGCCCATGTCAGCGCAATCATCCTTGTCCCACTGGATGACCGTGCGGCCGGGCATGGACGCGCGCTCAATCGGCACCACGCGATTGAGCAAGCCGGCACAGATCACCATGCCGCCCGAGTGCTGGCCGAGATGGCGCGGCAGCTCCTGCATGCGCATGCAGAGATCGAGATAATGCGCAATGCGCGGATGGCGCGCATCAAAACCTGCCTGCTGAAAGTAATTGGCCATGGTGTCGTTCTCACCGCGCCACTCCCAATGACCCACCAGGCTTGAAAGCCGAGCAATCTGCTCCTCGTCGAAACCAAGCGCCTTGCCGGTCTCGCGCGCTGCTGAACGGCCACGATAGCTGATCACGTTAGCGGTCATCGCCGCGCCGAGCGCCCCGTAGCGCTCGTAGATGTATTGAATGGCTTGCTCACGCTGATCGCCCGAAGGAAGATCGAGGTCGATGTCCGGCCACTCACCGCGGTTCTCGCTCAAAAAACGCTCGAAGAGCAGATTCATCTCGATGGGATCGACCGCTGTGATCTCGAGTGCATAACAGACAGCCGAGTTTGCCGCCGAACCACGGCCCTGCACAAGAAAACCTTGTTTCTGGCAAAAGCGAATGATGTCCCACACGATAAGAAAGTAGCCCGCAAAACCGAGTTGCCGGATGAGTGCAAGCTCGCGCTTCACCTGCGCACGCGCCTGATCGAGAAATTTGTGCTTTTCCTGCGCGCCATAGCGTTTCCTGACGCCTTCTTCCACGCGCTTCTCGAGAAAGCTATCCATGGTTTCGCCTTCGGGGACGGGATAATGCGGAAACTCATAGCCGAGATTGTCCAGCGTAAATTCGAGCCGCTCGCTCACAATGCGCGTGTTGGCGATAGCCTCCGGAATGTCCTGGAAGAGCTGCACCATCTCGCGTGCCGTTCGCAGATGCCGCGCGGAATTCGCGGTGAGCAGGCGGCCTGCCCGATCGAGCGTGGTGTGGTGGCGTATGCAGATAAATACATCGAGCAGCTCGCGATCCTTTTCTTGCGCATAGCGAACACCATTGGTCGCGATCACCGGCAGGCCTAGGCTAGCAGCCATCGACAGCAATGACTGGTTGCGGCACTCCTCCTCGCGCTGCTGATGCCTTTGCAATTCGAGATAGAGATTGCCATGGCCATAGATGGAAGCCAGGCGATCGGCAATCTTGCGTGCCTCGCACTCGCCGCCGTGGGCAAGCGCGGTAGCCAGTGGCCCCTCTTCACCTCCGGTGAGGCAGATCAGTCCTGAAGAAAATTCTTCGAGATCTTCAAGCGTTGCAGCGCCTTCTGTTTTTGTGGTTTCGCGCATCTTGAAGCGCGTGATGAGCTGGGAAAGGTTCTGATAGCCCGCCTGCGACGCACACAACAAAACGATGCGTGGCGGCTCTTGCGGACACTGATGCGGCAGCCATGCCGGCGGCGTGAGCCGGTCGCCGAAGGAGGAAACGGCGATCTCCGCGCCGATGTGCGCTTTCATGTTGTTGCGCACAGCGCTGGTGTGAAAACGCGCAACGCCATAAAGACCGTTTCTGTCGGCGAGCGCCATTGCTGGCATGTTCAACTTGAGAGCGCGTTCAATCAACGCATCCGGCTGCGAGGCTCCATCCAGAAAGCTGAAGGCGCTGGAAGCGTGCAGCTCGATGTATTCGCTGTCTGCGTCTGCTGCGAATCGCCCCTTGCCTGCAAGACTCGACGATTCCGCACCCTGCGGTTCATATCCATCGTTGGGATGACAGACTGGTGTTCCTGGTGAACGTGTATTCGGAAGGCGGAGGCGATCAGTCATAATATGCCTCCAACCGCCATGCATTGCGAAGACGATCACAGATCAGCAGGCAGGCAACATCGGTACCATCGCTCCGGGCGGCCAGCACATCCCACTCTTCCTCATCCCAGCCCGCGCTGGACCACCAGCAGCCGCTGCTGCGCCATGGGCCGTAGGCAGCCGTGATCTCAAAGTAGCCTTCGCTATTGCGGAAGGCCGCTGGTTTCGTTCCATGCTGCACGATCCAAACCGGCATGGGCGGCCGCATACGCCGCAACGCCATGCGCGCAGGCTGCTCTTCACGCACAGATTCCATGTGCCCAAGAACCGGGTGCCCCCGGTCCCTCGCATCTGGGGACCGGGGGAAGCGCGGAATTGACTCACCCGGCATCGCAAAATCCTCCATGCGAAAGCTTCCCTGCCGGTGCGTATCTTCGAGCACGGGCGAGCCCACGCGGTCATCGCCGACCAATGCTTTTAACCGCGCCAGCGTGACGTCGAGCCGCGAGGGCTCGGGCATCTGCGGCGCAAAAAGCCCAAGCTGCACCTTGCCGGACTGGCCCGCTTCCGCCGCAAGTGTAAGTGCAACAACCGCTGTCTCCGGCGGACGCTTGCCGATCTCCAGTTGCAGCAGCTTGAGCAGAAACTTGCGATCAGTAGAGGGCACAGCGGGTCGCAGGACACAGCGGTGCACGCGGCCGTTCTCCAGCTTCATCGCAACCGTGATGGCCGCCAGCGAGAGCGCATGCGACCCCGCGCGAGCCGCCAGGCAGTCGATCATCCGCGCACCGATGAAAAGCAGCGAATCGATCTGCTCCACAGGCGTTTCGAACTCGCAGAACTCTTCCAGCGAAAGTGCCGGCTCAATAGGTTGAAAGGCATGCTCTGCCTCACCGCGTGCAAGCTGCCGCCACATCTGTGCATCCGCGCCCATGCGCGTGATGAGCTCCGTCTCCGGCAGGCGCGCAATCTCACCAAGCATGCGCATCCCCCAGAGCACAAAGGTCTCTTCCTGCTCTTCGGCCAGTTCGAGCGCGGTGAGAGGCAGCTTTTCTAGCGCATCTGCCTCTGCGCCCTCAGCAATGAGGGTGATGCCTCTGGTGGCTGCGGCTTTCATGCGAGCCGCATGAAAATTAGAACTGACCGCAATGGACGCGCGAAAGCCGGCGGCCCTCAACGCAGCGCGCAGCCGCGCAGCCAACTGCGCTGGAGGGCCGAAGAGGCGTTCTGTGCCAGTAATATCGAGAACAAAGACGCATGCGGTTCCGCGGCTGGCTTCTTCTACACGCGGAGAGAACTGTGCAGCACACTCCAGCAAGACGGCGCGAGCGGCAGTCTCGCTTTGCAGCGAGCGCGGCAGCAGCACCAGGCCTGTCAGGCTCTCCACTTCAAGACGCGTCATACCCAGCACGATGCCGCGCAAGCGTGCATGCCGGTTCAGCGCACATACCGTTTCATCAGGAGGCTGGCCCTCCAGCACAACCACTGGCTTGGTCTGCAGGTCAGGCCGCAGGCGCAGCAATGCCTGGGCGGGAAACTCCGCGGCATGAATGCAGGCATACAGAGTACGGCTCATGCGCGCTTCTCCGCATCCCATGCAGCATCTGCGGCCCAACTCGTAAGCGGAGGTTTGCGCCTATGGATCTCCAGCGGCTCAAAGCGCTCGCGCCTGCGCTCCAAAATAAATTCAAAACCGCGCAGCACTGTTTCACCGGCCGCGACAGCCTGCGCAGATTGGCACTCCAGCACCATAGCCGCAGCCGATTGCGCATAAGCCGCTCTGCCCAGCACAACAAGGCTGCAGCGGGTGCGCTCTGCGGCTTGGCGAAAACGGAACCACGTGGCCAGCGGAATGCGGTTGGCCTGCTCGCGTGGCGTATCGCCCAGGTCTAGCGCGAGAGCCGCAAAGCCACCCGCCTGCAGCAGCAGATCGGTCGCGCACAGAGCCTGGTCGAGCCGCGTCCACACCGCAGCTTTGCCAATGCGCGGCTTTGCTGCCCCTGCTGCATCGCTGCATCGCACCCAGAGCAGTTGCGGCAGGATCATTCCATTTGCCGCGGCTGATTCCGGATCGAAGGCATCGTTCACATCCAGCCAGGCACAGGCGCGGCCCTCCATGGTTCGCTGGGCCACGAATCGAAGCGCCAAGCTCGTCCTGCCCGAAGATTGCGGCCCTGTCACCTCGCTGATAGCGCCCACCGGCAGTCCGCCTTCGAGCTGCGCATCAACCTCCGGAATTCCCGTCGCCGCCACCTCGCGGATCGCACGCGGAGCGGGAGTCAGCGCAGCGGGAAAACGGCTTTCGAGAGAGCGCTCAATCTGGAGGCGAAGTGCAGCGGCGGAAGGCATAAATTTCGCTTTTTATTCGCCTATAGATTCGCTCTTCGAGCCAGGGATTGTCAAAAAAAGAAAAGTGGAGGGAAAGACTCATCCGCCTAAAGGAGATAACCCTTTTTCTACAAGCTATCTACGCATCGGCTCTACTTCGTCTGGATCTGCACCAGGTCCTCGCCGGGCTTGCGGTAATCAGACCGCTTCCACTTGCGTTCCACTTCGACGCCGGACTGCGGAGTGCGGCGGCCATGGCGGAAGTTGCCGGGCGGCAGCGGGTTCGGACGCTTCTCCTCAAGAACCGTCATCTGCACTGAGACCTCTTTGAAAGCCGGCGTGTGAGTGGCGCGGTCCACATCCGAGCCGGTGAGACGGTTCACCGGTTGATCGACTGAGTTCATTGGCATATAAAGCTGCGTGCCGGCTACACGGTCCGTCACCACTACAGGCACGATCACATCGCCATACAGGCTGTGCAGATGCACCACGCTGCCGTTGTCGAGCTTCTTTTCGCGCGCCAGCTCCGGCGAGACTTCAATAAAATTCGTCGGCGTAATCTCACGAATCCCCTTGGACCGATACGTCATCGCCCCCTGTTCGAAGTGTTCGAGCAGGCGACCGTTGTTCAGGTGCAGCGAGATCTCCGGAGTCGTCTCCTCGCATGGCTCGATCCACTCCACAGGATGAAACATTGCCTTGCCATCAGGAAACGGAAATTTCTCCATGAACAGCACTGGCGAATCCTTGCCATCTTTCTCGACAGGCCATTGCAGTGACTTGTAACCTTCGAGCCGCTCATAATTCACGCCCGCGAAGATTGGCGTAAGAGAGGCCACTTCGTCCATTACGTCAGAAGGATGTTTGTAATTCCACCCGGCGCCCAGGCGATTGGCAATCAACTGAATGATCTCCCAATCCGGCTTCGACTCGCCCAGCGGCTCAAAAACGCGATAGAGGCGCTGAATGCGGCGCTCGGTGTTCACAAACGTGCCTTCTTTTTCGAGCGAGGGCGAAGCGGGAAGAACCACGTCGGCGTAGCGCGCTGTGGCGGAGAAATTCACGTCCTGCACCACAAGAAACTCCACGTCAGAAAGTGCACGGCCCACATCGTTGGCGTTCGCATCCGAGGTGATGGTGTCTTCACCTTTGAGGTAAATGCATTTCAGCTTGCCCTCATGCACGGCGCGAATCATCTCGTGATTGTCGAGACCTTTTTTCGGCGGCAGCGTGACCTTCCATGCAGCCTCGAACTTGGCGCGAATCTCAGGATTCTCGACCTCCTGATATCCCGAATACACATTGGGCATGGATCCAAAGTCGCTCGTTCCCTGCACGTTGTTATGGCCACGCATGGGATAGGAGCCCGCGCCCGGCCGCATGTAATTGCCGGTGAGCAGCAGCAGGTTCGAGATAGACGTGGAAGTATCGGACCCTCCACAGTGCTGGGTCACGCCCATTGCCCACAGAATGCAAACGCCGTCCGCATGCACGATCTCCCGTGCAATCTCCTTCAGCGTTTCAGCAGAAATGCCCGTGCGTTTTTCGGCGAACTCCATCGTGTATTGCGCGAGAGATTTCTTGTATTCGTCGAAGTGGTTCACCCATTGGTCGATGAAGGCCTGCTGGTGCCAGCCTTGATCGAGAATGTACTTAGCCACGGCGTTGATCCACACTGTGTCCGTCGACGGATTCGGCCGGATAAAGATATCGGCGCGTTCGGCCATCTCGTGCTTGCGCAGATCGGCGACAATCATGCGCTGGCCGCGAAACTTGTGCGACCGCTTGATGCGCGTGGCCAAAACAGGATGGCTCTCGGCCGTGTTCGAGCCAACCATGATGACCAGCCCGGCCTTTTCGATGTCCTGGATCGAACCGGTGTCTCCGCCATAGCCCACCGTGCGCTTCAGGCCCATCGTGGCCGGGGTCTGGCAATAGCGCGAGCAGTTATCGATGTTGTTAGTGCCAATCACGGCGCGCGCGAGCTTCTGCATCAGATAGCTTTCTTCATTCGTGCACTTTGAAGAAGCGATGAAGGCGAGCGCGTCCGGTCCGTGATCCCTCTTGATCTGCGTGAACCGCTCGGCGATCAGCGTGAGCGCTTCATCCCACGTAGCCTCGCGAAATTCATCTTCGCCCTTCTCATTCCTCTGCCGGATGACCGGATGCGTCAGGCGATCCGGCGCGTTCACATAATCCCAGGCAAATTTTCCTTTCACGCAGGTAGAGATTCCATTCGCAGGCCCCTCTGCAGGTTCGACTTTGAGAATGTGCCGGTCGCGCGACCAGATATCGAACGAGCAGCCAACACCGCAATACGTGCACACAGTCTTGGTCTTCTTGGTCAGGTGCTCACGCATCTTCGACTCGGAGTTCGAAAGCGCCAGGATGGGACCGAAGCCTGTGTCGGGCTCGACGCCTTTGACCACTTCGATCATCTTGTTCAACGCATTCTGCGGCAGGCTCGTAAAGAAGCCAGCGTGGCCGAGCATAGATTTTTCCATCAGCGCATTACACGGACACACTGTGACGCAGTGGCCGCACGAGACGCAGGAGGAGCCGGCAATCTGCTCACCGCCATCCCATAAAACGCGCGGATGCTCGGACTCCCAATTGATGGTGAGTGTTTCGTTCACCTGCACGTTCTGGCAGGCCTCCACGCAGCGGCCGCAGAGAATGCACTGGCTGGGATCGTAACGATAAAAAGGATTGGAGTGATCCTGCGGGTATGGCTTGGGCGTAAACGGCTCAGTCTGATGGTCCATATGCAGATATTCAGTTGTGTTGTGGACCGTGCAGTTGCCGTTGTTGTTGTCGCACACCGTGCAATAGAGATCGTGATTTTTCAAAATGCGATCGAAGGCCTCACGCTGTGCGTCCGTCGCCCGGCGGTTCGATGTAATCACTCTCATCCCCGCTGTAACCTGCATGCTACAGGCGCGCACCAGCTTGCCGTCGATCTGCACCATGCAGGTATCGCAGGTTTCGATCGGGCCAAGCTGCGAGTGATAGCAAACCTGCGCCAGGTGACGCTCGGGCACGGCGCGATTGATGGCTTCAACGAGCAGTTCCCCGTTGACGGCAGCAACAGCGACGCCATCGAGTGTGAACGTAACATTGGTGCGTTGTTCTAGAGGCGTGTTGAGAAGCCGCTTCTCGATTGCCATAGGAATCTTGGATGCCTCACTTGCGGGACAGACCGTCCGACTTCGACGCGCCACGGTTGCCCCGGCTTAGGATGGTGATGCCTGGCTTCGGGCCCAGCCGGTTTCCGAAGATCTCGAGGAACCGGTTCACAAGGACAAGGGCGCGCCGCACCTCGCGGCGGCGCAATTGATTGAGCACCGAGAAGAGGCCGGGAGGCTCAATATCCGGACTTGGTTTGTGTCCAACGGTCCCCGTCACAGCCGCAACATAGCTTTCCATCACCTCGGGATCGATCGAGCCCAACATCTTGGCCAGCAGGATCAGGTTGCGCATCGCGTTCACAGACTGCGGTGTGTCTGCAGCGGTGGCGACTTTTTCCGTAAGATCTCCGGTCGTGCCGAAAACCCCACGCAGCAGCTCGAAGGCGCGGCTCTTGTGCAGCTGTTCAAGCAGTTCGTAGCCATTGAGGATCGCCTCTGCATGATCGATCTGCGCCTGCTTCAGCTGCTCCTCCCGCTCCTTACGCAGATCGCGCGGAGGCGTTTCCAGTGCAATTGGCCGGGCCATTGTCGGTTCTCCTTCGAGGATCTTTGGGGATTGGAACACGCGCTCAAGTGTCTGGATGCCGAAAAGCGCATGCGTGGATGCCAGAATACCCGGTATCGCAGTCTGTTGTCCGGAAATTTAGATTCAGCGCGTGGACAACAGGCACCGCTCGTGACCGGCGTAGATGATAAAGCGCCGGCCGCGCAAAAAACCGACCAGCGTGAGATTCAATTCTCGCGCCAGCTTGACTGCAAGGCTCGACGGTGCGGAAACCGAAGCAACCGCCGGAATGCCGGCAGCGATGGCCTTCTGCACAATCTCAAAACCGCCGCGGCCGCTGACCATCAGCACGTGCTGCGCAAGCGGCAACAAACCCGCAAGCAATGCCCATCCGACGACTTTGTCCACAGCGTTGTGACGCCCAATGTCTTCGCGTAATTGGATCAGTTCACCCTCAGCATTAAAAAGCGCAGCAGCATGCATACCGCCGGTGCGGCCAAAGACCTGCTGTTGCCCGCGCAGTCGGTCAGGAAGCGCACAGAGAATCTCCGGGCTGATGCGAAATTCGCGGTTCGGCGCATGCAGACCGCGATTGCGAATCGCCTCAATCGAGGCTTTGCCACAGATGCCGCAGCTCGATGCGGCAAAGAAATTCCGCTGCATCTCAACGGGCTCGAATGCGCCTTCCTGGAGTTCAACTTCGATCCTGTTGCTCTTTGCGCCTGTCTCTGATTCGTCCTGGCCAAGCGTCACGATCTGCTCGAGCGCTTCGATCAGTCCTTCCGTCCATAAAAATCCGACAGCCAGTTCGCGATCGTCTCCCGGTGTGCGCATGGTTACGGTGAGCGGCCGTCCGTCGACGCGAATTTCGAGCGGCTCTTCCGCGGCCAGATAATCTTCCACGCGCTTTGAGTGGCCGTCTTCCCATTCGATCACCTGCGTGAGTTCAACGCTGTTGCGAAGTGCCGGCACGGTTGCTCCCCCATCCACAGGCTATACTCTGACTTTGCATGACGCCCGCCCTCCTTCCCCATATTTTTCTGGTTCTCATTGTCGCCGCCGGCATTGTTCTTATGCTGATTCGTCCACGCGGCGTTCAGGAGGTCTACTGGATCGGCGGCGGCGCGCTTGCACTTCTTCTCTTTCATCTCATTCCGCTTCAGCTGGCTGGCAGGGCCATCGCTGAGGGATCGGACGTCTACTTCTTCCTCATCGGTATGATGATGCTCTCCGAGCTGGCGCGTGAGTATGGCGTCTTTGACTGGTTGTCGTCGGTCGCTGTTCAGCAAGCAGGGGGTTCATGCGTCCGCCTGTTCACGCTGGTCTACGGCTTCGGAACACTCGTGACGATCTTCATGTCGAACGACGCGACCGCCGTGGTGCTCACGCCGGCGATTCTTGCCGCCATTCGTAAAGCGAAAGTGCCGCCTTTGCCGCATCTGTTTGCGTGCGCGCTCATCGCAAACGCTGCATCGTTTGTGCTGCCGATCTCAAATCCGGCAAATCTCGTAGTCTTCCGGCTGGGCATGCCGCCCCTGGGACGCTGGTTTGCATGGTTCGGCGTGCCGTCGATTTTGTCGATTGCGGCTACCTATCTTGTGATGCGCATCGTCTTCCGCAAAGAACTCGCCGCCCGCACCGAAGATCACGCGGACGTGCCGCTCACCGCGAACGGCAAGCTGGTGCTGGCCGGGTTGGGACTCACAGTTGCGGCGCTGCTCAGTGCCTCGGCGATGGGCCGCGATCTCGGATTGCCGACATTTTTCGCAGCGCTGGTCATCACGGCCATCATTTCCATCAAGACGCGCAGCAATCCGCTGCCGCTTGTTAAAGAGATCAGCTGGGCCACGATTGCGCTCGTGGCTGGACTGTTCATTTTGGTCGACGCGGTCGAGAGCATCGGAGCGCTTGCGTTCACACACGCAGCTCTCGCCTGGGCGGAACAACTCGCCGCCGTGCCGGGAGCCTTGGTCACCGGCTTTGTGGTCGGCGTGGCCAATAACCTCGTCAACAACCTGCCGCTGGGCCTGATTGCCGGAGAGACACTCAAAGCCGCTCATGCCACGCAACTCACGGCTTCGGCTGTGCTGATTGGCGTAGATCTGGGGCCGAATCTCTCAGTCAGCGGCTCGCTGGCGACGATTCTGTGGCTCATCGCGTTGCGCCGTGAGAAGCTCCACGTCAACTACTGGACGTTTCTCAAGATCGGCGCAATCGCTATGCCCGTAGCACTGTTTGTGGCGCTGTGCGGAGCAGTGCTAATGCAGTGGCTGACCGCTCACGCGTGACATACAAAAGCCCTCCTTGAAGGAGGGCTTTCGGAAAATTGCATCTTCATCAAAATCGTTAAAACGGAATATCGTCGTCAGAGATTTCCGCCGATTGTGCGAAGTCGTCCTGGCCGGCAGGCGGACGCTGATCGTAGTTGGACGAACTGCCGCCGCCCCGGCTATATCCGCCGGAGCCGCCCTCATCGCGGCCGGAGAGCAACGAGAGATCGTTCACGATGATCTCGGTGCGATAACGCTTCTGGCCGGACTCCTTGTCGTCCCAACTGCGCGTCTGGATCTTACCTTCGACATAGAGCTTCGAGCCTTTCTTCACATAGTCGCGAATGATCTCGGCGGTGCGGCTGAAGGCGACGAGGTTATGCCACTCGGTGCGGTCCTGCCAGTTGCCCTGCGCATCCTTCTGGCGATCGCTGGTGGCAAGCGTAAAGTTGGCCACCATGGTGCCGCCGGGAGTGGAGCGAATCTCGGGATCCTTGCCCACATTGCCTAACAGAATGACTTTGTTGACGCTCTTGGCCATCGTTACTTCCCCTCTGGTAAGGGAAAAGAATAGCAGAGTGCAGCCGGTTCATTGGGTGCGAGAAAAGCGGAAAACGGGGCAGAATTAGCGGCGAAACAGCAGAAGCGGCCTCTTTCCGGAACGATTCGGAACCAATTGGCATGTTTCATATGATTTTGATTGATCTCGTGTTGGGGCGAGACTAGACTTCGTCCAACTGGCCGGGGGATTTCTCGATGCGCACAAGCCGATTTTTCTGCCTGATGGGGTTAACTGCATCATTGGCCACTCCGACACTGATGGCGCAGGGCACGATTGTCAGCTCCATCAACGCCGGCCCAATCGGCGTGACTGGCATGCCGTACACGGCTACGCTCAAAACCACTGTCGTGCGGACGCTGGCCAACGGCACCAAGATCACGCACGAGACCACGATGAAAGAAGCACGCGACTCGAACGGCAGGACATACAGGGAAAGACACCATGAATCCCTCCCTGCTGGTGCTGACGGCGCAGATTTCGTGACAGTAAACATCTTTGACCCGGTGAACCGCGTCTCGATCATGTGGAACGCAGACTCCAAGCAGGCAACGATCTTCCACATGCCTGAACCGGAGCAGATTCGCTCTGCCGCAGGGCAGACACCCAAGGTTCAAACACGGGTTCGGTCACGCCAAAATACGCCGGATTCCGCACCGCAATTTGAGAGACTCGGCACCCAGACGATCAATGGCGTTGTTGCTGAAGGTATTCGCGTGACGCGCATCATTCCAGCAGGCAAACAAGGGAACGATCAGCCGATCACCATTACCAACGAAACATGGAGATCGAACGAACTCAAACTGCTGGTCCGCAGCATCAACGATGACCCGCTGACCGGGGTTACTACAACGGAGCTAACCAATTTCGAGCAGGGCGAACCCGATCCTGCGCTCTTCCAGGTGCCCGAAGGCTACACGGTCAAAGAGCAGTTTCCTCAAACGCAGAACCAGTAGGTGAGACACCCTGGCGTCCGCCGGCAAAATTCTGCAGATTAGATAACTAATCCTTTAGTTGTTCGTCTATGATGGTGTTAGAGCAAGGGTCATAAACGAGCTTGCTCAGCAGAATCAACAAGATGCCCCCGAAGAAGTCCAATACGCTGACTGAAGCCGAGCTGAGGCTGATGAAGATCCTCTGGCGGCGGGGTGAGTCGGCCGTGACCGATCTCGTAGCCGACCTGCCCGAGGGCGAGGCCCTTGCGTACAACTCGGTGCTGACGACGATCCGCATCCTCGAGCAGAAGGGCTACGTCGAGCACCGGCAGGAAGGCCGTGCGTTCGTATACCGGCCATGCGTGGCCGAGCACGAGGCGAGCCGGTCCGAAGTGCGCCACGTCTTGAACCGCTTCTTCGGCAACTCGCGCGAGCAGCTTCTGCTTTCTCTGCTGGGAGATGGAGAGATCTCTCCCGCAGAACTGGAGCGGCTGAAAGAGGTCATCCGGCAGGCAGCGCCGGACACACCGGCTAGCCCTACGAAGGTCCGCGGAAAAGCACCGGAAGGGAGGGTTTAGCCAATGCATTTGTCTTTACTCGTCAATACCCTTTCCTCGCTGCTGAAACACCTGCCCGGCCTCCGCTCCTTCGCCCAGATCGCCGCATCGGATGCAATCGCTGCATTATGGCAAGGCGCCCTCGTAGCCATTGGCTTGGCGTTTTGCCTCCGGTTTACGCCGCGTATCGCGGCCGCACACCGCTTTCTGATCTGGGCCGTGGCCTACGTGGTTCTAGTCGCTCTGCAGGTTCTGCCGTTCGCAACGCACTTTGCCTCTGCGGTTGCGGCCAGCGCAGCCTCAACGATCTGCAGTTCCTCACCACATCCCTGGCTGGAACTCGATGCTCGCTGGAGTCTCGGATTCGCGGCTTCGTGGATCGTGCTCGCTTGCCTGCGCGTCGGAGACCTCGTGTTGCACTCGTTCCGGTTGCGCCGGTTGTGGAAGTCGGCAACACCAGTGGAAGATGATCGCGGCGTCGAGCTTATGCATCGGCTCGGCCATCAACGCGTGCAGGTTTGCACCACGGCCCAGCTCGACCGCCCCAGCGTCATTGGCTTCTTTGCGCCGCGCATCCTGATTCCTGATTGGCTCTACGCTAAGCTCACCCCGGGCGAACTGGAGCAGGTCATCCTGCACGAGGCCGAACACCTGCGCCGTCGCGATGACTGGACCAATCTTTTGCAAAAACTCTGCCTGGTTCTCTTCCCGCTGAATCCCGCGCTTATATGGATGGAGCGCCGGCTCTGCCGTGAGCGTGAGATGGCCTGCGATGAGGGTGTGGTCCGCGTCACCCATGCTCCCCGTGCCTATGCTGCGTGCCTCGCCAGCCTCGCCGAGCGGCGGCTGCAACGCCGGACGACCGCGTTATCCCTCGGCGCCTTTGAGCGGCGGCCGGAGCTGGTGCATCGCGTTCACAGCATTTTGCTGAAGAAGAATGTGCTCGGCCCCATCGGCGCGCGCGCGTTGCTGGGCGCAGTCGGTTGCGGACTGCTCCTTGCTGCGGTCGAGATGGCAAGCTGCCCGCAACTGGTGGCATTCGTGCCTGCACATCGGCCGGCGATGCAAGTGGCGCAGACAGATTCAGAGACGGATGCGTATCTGCCGGTGCGGGAGGGCAGCCGTCCTTTGCCGTATCGCGCGACAAACGTTGAAGCGATTGTTCCAGCCGCTCGTTCCCATCGCGCGATGTTGCCCCATGCTGCCGTCAGCCGGCATATGCAGCCCTCTGCAACGGCAAAGACCGATCTTGCCACTGCACAGGCCCGGCAACAGCTCGTGAAAGCTAAGCTCCCGTCACAAGAAACAGTGCCGCAGGAGTGGCTCGTGCTGACAACCTGGCAGGTTCAAACACCCGCGCACGAATCTGGCAACAAAGCCGACTACGACACGGGTGCAGAGTCGGCCGATGCGACGGGCACGACAGCGAGCCAGCCGCCACAACAGCCAAGCCAGATCACTGTGACCCGGCTGATCCTCAAGGTATATCCAGGAATGTATCCAGGAACTTCGGCGGCCGCACCCCAGCAGCAGACTCCTGGCGCAAAACCGGATTCTGCTGCGAAGAAGCTTTTAAGCCAGCCCATGGCATTGCCTTTCGACAGCAGCTGGCTGGTCATCCAACTTTAAACGTCAACCTTCAACCCAAACGGAGAACAGCTCATGACCTCATCAACTAAATCATTAGTAGATAAGACGAAGGGAGTGATCGCACCGCTGCTTGCAGCTGCTGTGCTGATCCTTACCTTCGCCTTTCTCTCTGGTCACAACTCGGCCCACGCTGCAGCAGCGCCTATCGACGATGGAAGCGTCTCGTCCCTGGTAGCGCTCGACAATGCGGTCGAAGCCGTTGCGGCACGCGTAACCCCCGCTGTCGTCAACGTGACGGTGACCTCGCGCGTTTCTGCAGACGAAACCTCAGAGGACGGCAATGGTCCGAATGGCGGCATGTCGCCGCAGGATCTTCCGCCTGAGTTCCGCCGCTTCTTCTTCGGCTTCGGCGGCGGACAAGGCATGAAGCCGCAGCCTCAGTTCGAGCACGGCATCGGCAGCGGCGTGATCATTTCGCCGGACGGCTACATCGTGACCAACAATCACGTAGTCAACGGCGCAACTCAGATTCGCGTTACGATGGACGACCGCCGCGTCTTCACCGCAAAGCTGATCGGCGTCGACAAGCTCAACGACCTCGCCGTGATCAAGATCAACGGCAGCAACCTGCCCAGCATCCCGTGGGGTGATTCGGCAAAGCTGCATCCGGGCCAGACCGTGCTCGCCTTCGGCAACCCATTCGGCAACTTCCCGTTCACCGTCACGCGCGGCATTGTCAGCGGACTCAATCGCCCGAACCCGTACTCCGATGATCCGCGTAAACCCGGTGACTTCATCCAGACCGATGCGGCCATCAATCCGGGCAACTCCGGCGGCCCACTGGTCGATGCGCACGGCGAAGTGGTGGGTATCGATACCTTCATCATCTCGAACAGTGGCTCCTTCGCGGGTGCAGGTTTCGCAATCCCTGCCGAGATTGCAAAGAACTCCGCCGAAGAGATCATCAAGAACGGTTCGGTGAGCCACGGTTATCTGGGCATCAGCATGAACGACGTGACCCCGGACAACTCCAGCTTCTTCAACCTGCCCGATGCCTCCGGCGCAATCATCAGCCAGGTCACGCCCGACTCGCCTGCCGGCCATGCCGGCCTGAAGAGCGGCGACGTGATCCGCTCGCTCGACGGGAAGAAGATCCTCAACGGCAGCGCTCTGCAGGTAGCGGTAAGCGAGATGCGGCCAGGCGCCTCGATCGAGCTCGGCATCCTGCGTGACGGCAAGGCGCAGACCATCCACATCACGGTTGGCGAGTTCCACGCCAGCAAGACGGAAGAGGCGGAAAACTCCGGATCAGGCTCGGCACAGGGCGGCGGCAAGCTCGGTCTCGCCGTCGACAACCTGACGCCCGACGTGCGGCAGCAGTTCAATATCCCTGAACACGTGCATGGCGCAGCGATCGAGAATGTGCGGCCGGGCAGCGCGGCAGAAGATGCCGGTCTCGCTCCGGGAGACGTGGTCATGGAAGTGAACCGCAAACCCGTGGACAGCGCCGACAGCTTTGTCAGCGCTGTGCACGCGGCTCCGGCAGGCAAAGACATCCTGCTGCTGGTGTGGGCGAACGGCGGCGCAAGCTATCGTGTCATCCATCCTGACCAGAACTCGCAGAACGGCCTGTAAACTTCCGATTTGCGCAGATCTCCGTGCCCATCCTTTTCGTCCACTCTCGTGGATGAAAGGGGTGGGCGCACAGCCTTACCCTACCCTTCTGTCATTCCGAGCGAAGTCGAGGAATCTGCGGTTGTCCTTTTCTCAGAAGTGCTAGACTTTGGGCGATGGCAATTGCCGGAAGAATCCTTGTCGTCCTGGGCGCGGGACTGCTCTTGCTCGCCATATTCCTTTTTCTGGCAGCGCTAATGCCCAACGGCGGATGGGGCCCAAGTGGCGCAGATTTTGGCTTGAGACTGGCCACATTGCCAGGTGTACCAGGCATCTGCGCATTCCTTCTCGGTGCCTTCCTGGTGCAACGAGCTCGCAAACTGCGCAAGCTCAACGAGACCCTCGAATGGAACAACAGGTCGCTTCGCGGAATTGTTTGTGACAGGACTGGTGTTCCCATCCCAAAAGCAACAGTCGATGTTTTCGTCGAAGATTCGCAGGGAAGGCAGCCTGTGACTTCGGTGCAAACCGATGCGCATGGCAGGTTCTCCGCTAATTTGCCCGAAGGGCAATATCTCCTTGAAGTTGGTGCTCCGGAACTCGGAGAGTCTTCCATTCAGGTCGGAGTATCGAAACCGGGTACCAACGCGGAACTGCAGATCAAACTTGAACTCACCCGTTCAACGGCGTGAGTATTCTGGAATTGACTACTGACGTCTGTTCCTTAGCCACTTAGCCACGCCCAGCGTCAGCAACATTCCCCCAAAAGGAATGCAGCCCAGCACCACGATGAGCGCAAACCAGCCGGCATCGGTGTGCGCGCCGGTGCGGGTGAATCCGCCGAGCAACGTCTCGAGCAACACGGCCGCCAACACACCTGTGCCGACGATCGATCCGCCCCACTGCAGCAACTGGCGGGTACCGTCGTCCGGCATCGGCTGCTTCGGTTGCTGATTCGATTTTTGCCCTCGTTCGCTCTCCGGCATCGTCCGTCTTTCTATCCCTGCGCTCCCTGGGCCAGCCGCAGCATCACGTAAGTGATGACGCCGGTGACCGAAACATAGAGCCAAATCGGAAAGGTCCAGCGCGCGATTTTGCGGTGCTGCGGAATGCGGCCGGAGAGCGAGAAGAAGAACGTCGCCAGCACCAGCGGCAGCGCTACGGTGGCGAGCACGATGTGACTTGCCAGCAGCGGCAGGTAGACGCCGCGCCAGGCCGCGTGCGCGGGATAACGCACATCGCCGTGCAGCGCGTGATGCAGAATGTAGCTTACCAGAAAGAGCGTGGAGAAAACGAATGCTGTGATCATCGACGCGCGGTGTGCGCGAATGCGATGTGCGCGGATCAAGGTATAGCCGATGAGCAGCGCCGTCGCGGCGCACCCGTTCAGGATGGCGTTGAGCGCCGGAAGAAACGCATATTGCGTGCTCGCTGCGGCTGCCGGATGGATGTAGATCAGCCAGAAGAGGAATGCTGTGGCTGCCGCGCTGATAATCAGGATCGCTGCGATCGCCGGACCCGTACCCGACCGCGACTGAGAGGCAGGAACTGCAACCGTCACGGCCGCCCCTAACGCTTCCCGTTGGCGCACAGCATCAACGCCGTGATGAGCAGAGGCAGATAGAGCACGCTCACCTTGAGCAGGTCGCGCGCAAGCATGCGGCTCTCTGTCTCCGACTTGGCGCGCAGAATGCCGGCGAACCGGATCGTGTAGCCGAGATACACCAGGCCAAGCACCGTCGCCAGCACGGCGTAGAGAGCGCCGGTCATGCCGAGCTTCCACGGAGCAAGGCTCACCGGAATCATCAGCACCGCATAAAACAGCGCCTCGATCACCGTGGACCATCCGTCGGGCTGCACTACAGGCAACATGCGGATACCGGCGCGTGCGTAGTCTTCGCGGTAGAGCCAGGCAATCGACATGAAATGCGGAAACTGCCAGACAAAGAGAATGGCGAAGAGCGCTACGGCCTGCCAGTCGATCTGCGGCCGCGCCGCAGTCCAACCCAGCAAGGGCCCCATGGCTCCAGGAAATGCGCCAATGAACGTTGCCAGGCTGGTAACGCGTTTGAGCGGCGTATAGATGGCGACGTAAGTAAACGCCGTCAGCAAGGCGAGGGCCGCAGTGAGCATATTCGAGTGCAGCAGCAGCCACGCCGCGCCCAAGCCCAGCGCCCCCAAACCGGCCAGCAGGCCAACCGGAAGCGGAATACGCCCCGAGGCGAGCGGGCGATCTGCCGTGCGCTTCATGCGCGCATCGGTGGTGCGCTCCAAAACCTGATTCAGCGCGCCCGCCCCGGCGGAAACCAGTCCGATGCCGAGGAGCGCGTCGAGCAGTCCGCGCTGCAGGCTGGAGATTCCCGACTCCAGCGACGCCAGGTAGAACCCTCCCCAGCCTGTTACTAACACCAATCCCACAACTTTTACCTTGAAGAGCTCGCGCAGGTCGTGTATCAGTGTTGCGGTGGCGCCTGGCGACGGCGCATGGATTCCAGCAGCCGCATGTCCCCTGTTCTCTATTGGGAGGGTAACGACCTCAGCGGAATGAGCGGCCTGGGAGGCGGAAGTCATCGAGACGGGAAACCTCTGGGGCAGCGGCGGGGACTGCGCTGCTCTCTATTGATGATACCAAGGGCATTCGGGCTACCTAGCCCGGCGTCCGGTTTTTGACAAGGCGCGTCGCCCGTTGCCGCATCGAAACCCAATAAGGAGGATAACTGCATGGGACACGGACTCATTGCCTGGATCATCATCGGCGTCGTCGCCGGCTGGCTCACCGGAAAACTCATGAAGGGTTCCGGCTTTGGTTTCATCATGGACATGATCGTCGGCCTTGTCGGCGCGGTGATCGGCGGCTTCATCTCGAATCACCTGGGAATGGGTGGCGTGGGCCAGCACGGCATGATCGTCAGCATTCTCATCGCGGTGGTTGGCGCGGTCCTGCTCACCTGGATCATCCGCCTCATCAGCGGCAATCGCTCAGCCAACTTGTAGTTTGGCGAGCCCCTTGGGCCACGGGCCACAATGTTTTCTAACCGATGACAGAACCCTGCCCGCAAAGATTCTGCGGCCGCAGGGTCGCGTCCATCTCTCTCCCGATCCGCACAACCAACGGCAACAGCGCATGGACGTCCTTCACGGAAGTGCGGAAGTTCACAATGCAGGCGCGCAGGGCGAACTTTCCGCGTACGATTCCGTTTGAAAGATAGGCTTCGCCACTCGCTTGCAGCCGTGTGAGCAACTCACGATTCAGCTGGTCAAGATACGCTTCGATTTCAGCCGATCCTGAATCGAGGCCCTTAGGCACGAAGCGGAACGTCGCTATGCTCAGCGAGAGAGTAAGGGCTTCGAGCTCTGGAAACTGCGGAATGTGCGCGAAGAGCTCGCCGGCGAGCCGGATGTCCTCAGAGATCATCTGTACGTAACCCTCACGCCCTACCTGCTGCAACGCGAGCCAGACCTTGAGCGCGCGAAAGCCGCGTGAGTTCTGCGGCCCGAGATCGAAATAATTGATGACTTCATCGCCCAGATGGTAGTAGGGCGGATGGTAGGAGAAGGCATCGCGCAGCTTCTGCAAATCGCGCACCAGGGCGCAACCAGCCTCAAGCGGCGCGTACAGCCACTTGTGCGGATCCACCGCGATCGAGTCAGCCTCGCTCAGCCCTGCCAGTGCCAGCGGAGCATCCGGCACCACCGCAGCAAAGCCACCATAGGCGCCGTCCACGTGAAACCAGAGATCGAACTCACGGCAAAGCTGGGCCAGCTCGGGCAGCGGATCGACCGCGCCGGTGCTGACTGTGCCTGCGTTGCCCGCCACTAGAATCGGCCGCCCGCCTGCGTCGATATCTTTCTTGATCTGATCCCGCAGCGCCCGCAGATCGATGCAGCCTTCGCTGTCTACAGCAATCCAGCGCACCGCATCGGTACCTAGACCGGAAAGATCCGCTGCCTTCTGCATCCAGGTATGCGTCTCGGTGGAACAGTAGACGCGCAGGCGCGTGCCTTCGACACCAAGTTTGCGCACATCTCTGCCGGCCTTGGCCTGTCGCGCCGCAAAAAAGCAGACGAAGTTCGCCATGTTGCCGCCGCTTACAAAGAGGCCCCCGCAATCGGCGGGATAGTGCAGCATCTCGGCGATCCAGCGCACCGTCTGCGCCTCGACTTCGCTGGCCATGGGCGAGAGCGACCAAAGACCCATGTTGGGATTGACCGCGGATGCCAGCAGATCGCCGAGAATCCCGATGGGCGCGGCCGACGATGTGACGTATCCCCAAAACCGGGGATGCGCATTGAAAAGCGAGTGATCGAAGAGCAGATCAGCGGCATTTGTGAGCAACGCACTCGGATCTGCACCATGTTGTGGCAACGTCCGCTGCGCTCCCAACGTTTGGCGAATCTGTGCGGGTGATTCGCCGGAAGTGACACTCCGGTCGGGCAGCGAATCAAGAAATGTAGCGATCCGATCGACGAGCTGATAACCCAGCTCGCGGAATTGCTGGCCATTCATCTCCAGCCGTGAGACACGTTGTGCGTCGCGTTCAGATTCGTGCATAGTGGCCTCCTCAACCCTTTGTCGAGTTTGGGTCGAGTAACTTGAGTCGAGTCTGGATCGAGCATGGCTGCTGTGCACGTGAATCGTCAACCCGATTCAGCGCATAAACGAATCGTCTGTCAGGCTACGGCAGGATGCCAGCAGCTTCAAGAATGGCACGCGCCGCTTGCTCCGGTGTGAGCGCGTCCACCCCGATCGAGACGTGCGCTGCGCGATAGAGCGGCAGGCGGCGCGCGTAGCGGGCGGCGAGATTCGCCTGATCGGCGAGGATCGGCCGGGTGTGCTCAGTGCCGCTGCAGCGCCTGAGCGTTGTGGCCAGCTCCACTTCCAGATGCACCAGCAGCGTTCCGGGCGAGGTGAGCAGCAGATCGCGGGTTTCGGCTCGCTCGATGGCTCCGCCGCCCAGCGCCAGCACCAGCCGTTCCTCCGCAACCAGGCCCGCGATGGCAGCATGCTCGCGTTCGCGGAACGCGTGTTCGCCGTGGCGCGCAAAAAGTTCCGCGATCGTGCAGCCGGCTTCTGCCTCAATCACATCGTCAACGTCGACAAACGTCCATCCCAGCCGCGCTGCCACAAGCGGCCCCACGGTACTCTTGCCCGATCCCATAAAGCCGGTGAGGACGATGCGTCGGACCACGTCGCCGGCCGGAGCTTGCTCTTGCATTCGAGTGTTCACGATCTCAGTATAAGAATCTCAGCCCAGCACCATCACCACGGCGCCTGCCGTAATCAGCGCACCGCCAATCACCACCGCTCCATTCAGCTTTTCGCCCAGCAGCAACCACGCAAAGATCATCACCAGCGGCACGGAGAGTTTGTCGAGTGGCGCGACGCGTGAAGCAGGCCCCAGTTGCAACGCGCGAAAATAACAGAGCCAGGAAAGCCCTGTCGCCAGGCCGGAGAGCGTGAGAAAGAGTACAGTACGGCGGTCGAGGTCGCGAATCTCGCCATGTTTGCCCAGTGCGAGTGCAATGCCCCAAGCAAAGAAGACGACCACCGTTGTGCGGATTGCCGTAGCCAAATTCGAGTCCACGTGCGAGACTCCGACCTTCGCCAGCAAAGCCGTCGCTGCCGCAAACAAAGCGGAGAGAAGCGCCCATCCAATCCAACTCATGGCACCATGCTACGCGTCCTGAGACGGAACACAGTATTTCAGAAATATCCAGCGATTCGCCGGCCGATCTCCGGCGCAGTAGAATCGAGCTGCGCTTACCTATTGCGCAGAATGCCATGGCAGCTATCCAAAGCAGCGCGCCGAACCACTCCGACGATGGACCCGATAAGATCTGGCCGGCTCTACCGCAGGCGGCGTGGAGCGATACCTGCGCAACTCTGCAACTGTGGATGCAGATTGCTGGCAAGATCCGGCTCGCACTCACGCCGGCAATCAATCACACATGGAACGTTACGCTCTACCCGACCGTTCGCGGTCTTACAACCTCTCCTATGCCATACGGCAAACGCACGCTGCAGATTGACTTCGATTTCCTTGAGCATGCACTCCTGCTCGAAACCAGCGACGGCAATCGCAGAACCATACCTCTCAGGCCAATGACCGTTGCCGAGTTTTACCGGCAGGTAATGACAGCGCTCGACGAGTTGAAAACGCCGACACACATCTGGCCTGTACCGGTTGAAATCGCTAACCCGATTCCTTTCGAGGCAGATTTCACGCATCAGGCCTATGACCCGGACTATGCTCGACGCTTCTGGCTGGTCCTGCTGCAAGTCACGCGGGTTTTCACGATCTTTCGCGCTCGGTTCACGGGCAAGGTAAGCCCCATTCATCTCTTCTGGGGAGCACTTGATTTAGCGTGCACACGGTTTTCGGGCCGCCGCGCGCCCGAGCATCCCAGCACGCCTGGCCTGCCCGATCGAGTCACACGCGACGCCTATTCACACGAAGTAAGCAGTTGCGGATTCTGGCCCGGCGCGCCCGGCGTTGAGCCGTTCTTTTACAGCTATGCCTATCCGCAGCCATCGGGCTATGCGGAAACTTCAATCCGGCCTGCTCAGGCCGTCTTCAACACGAGCTTCGGCGAGTTCATTTTGCCGTACGAGGCTGTTCGGTTGGCTGCCGATCCCGATGCCCTGCTGCTCGAATTCCTGCAGAGCACGTATGAAGCTGCGGCGAACTGCGCTCATTGGGATCGCGCCGCTCTCGAAGTTCGATAAAGCTCAAACTTCCATCTTGCTGAGCGGCAGCCCGCTCGATCTTGAATCCATTCGTTTCGTAACAGCGATTGCGCGTTGCTACACTCCAAGGATGGAGACCGGCACGCCCAGCAAAACCGCCTTTCGCGTGGCGCTTCGCCGCGCTGTGCACCAGGTACTTGACCCGCCCCCGGTCCTCGCCGATCCGATCGCCATCCCGCTGCTCGGCTCTCACTTCCAGTTCGATCATACGCACGAGATGAATCCAATTGCTCGCGCCTTTCGAGCGTTCATGGCGATGCGCAGCCGCTATGCGGAAGACCGGCTGGCCGAAAGCGTAGCAAACGGCGTACAGCAATACGTGCTTCTCGGCGCGGGCCTTGACACCTTCGCCTACCGGAACCCGCATGCAATGCTGCGCGTCTTTGAAGTGGACTTTCCCGCGACGCAGCAGTGGAAACGCACCCTGCTGAGCCAGGCGGCCATTCGCGTTCCCGAAAGTCTCACCTTTGCCGCATTGGATTTCGAACACCACACACTCGCCGAGGGGCTCGCCGAGGCCGGCTTCGATTTCCGGAAACCAGCCTTCTTCGGATGGCTCGGTGTGGTGCCGTATCTCACCCGCGAGGCCTTTCGCGCCACGCTGGAAACGATCGCGAAGCTGCCTGAGGGAACGGCAGTTAGTTTTGACTACGGCATCTCACGCGAAGCCTTGGGCCCATTGCGGCGCATCACTTTCGACATGCTGGCGGCGCGGGTCGCGAAAGCCGGCGAACCTTTCCGTCTGTTCTTCACGCCGGACACGCTCAATGCGGAGTTTGTCCGCGTGGGATTCCGGCGCTTTGAGCAGCATGGCGCCGATGAGTTGAACCAGCTTTATTTCGCAGGTCGCGCAGACGGCCTGAAGCTGCCCTCGCCGGGGCTCGGCAGAATGGCGACGGCGTGGGTGTGAGGCACACGATAAGATGGCTTCATGTGCGCTCTCGGACCCCGCATCTCTTTTCTCGCGACCCTGCTTTTCGTCTTTTTGAGTTGCGGCGGATGCGGCTATCACACGCTGGGCGCGGCGACTCATCTGCCTCCGGATGTACGCACGCTCTCCGTGCCTGTGTTCGCCACGCACACAGACGTCTACGGTACTGAGGCGGTGATGACAGATGCTGTGATCCGCGAATTTGCCGCACGGACGCGCTTTCGCGTAACTCCTTCTACCAGCGAAGAGGCTGACGCGGTTGTGCACGGCACCATCTTGCGCGAGGCTGCGTCGCCGCTCACCTACAATACCGCGACGCAACAATCATCGAGCTTTCTGATCACCGTCATCGTCTCCGTGACCGTCAATGCCCGCGACGGGCGCGTTCTGTATCAGAATCCCAACTACACTTTCCGCCAGCAATACCAGTCCACTACGGATCTCCCGACCTTTCTGCAGGAAGATCCGGCGGCTGTGCAGAGGTTGTCCCGTGAGTTTGCGCGGCAGCTTGTGGCCGACGTGCTGGAAGGGTTTTAGCGCCAACCCAAAACCTACGCGCCGGCGCGCACTAACAAACAGGTGATGTTGTCGTGACCGCCAGCTTGATTTGCGGCATTCACCAGGCGCGCACATAGATCGTGCAGCGGAAGATCGATGCTGAGCAGAGATTCCAGCAAAGGATCAGAGAGCTCGCGCGTCAGACCGTCAGAACAGAGCAGAAAGAGATCGCCGGGCTCAACTTCCAGCTCGAAGATATCGGGCGCAACCTGGCTCTGTGTGCCGAGCGCGCGGGTGATGATGTTGCGGAATGGTGACCGCTCGGCGTCTGTGCGCGTCATGCGGCCCGTCCGCACCTGCTCTTCCACGTGCGAGTGGTCGAGGGTGATCTGCTCAAGGTGGCGGTCGCGTAGGCGATACCCGCGGCTGTCACCGATGTTCATAAACCAGGCACGCCGCTCTTCGGCGATGAGCATCACCATGGTGGTGCCCATGCCGCTCAATCTCTGATTGCGCTGCGCCCGGGAGTAGATGGCCTGATTAGCCGCGGCGATGGCTTGTTCAGCCTGCGCGCGTGGAGACGCAGGTGCGCTGTCGTCCGCCAGCCGGTGCATGAGTTCATCCACGGCCAGTGAGCTGGCAACCTCGCCGGCGGCCGCACCGCCCATCCCGTCGCAGGCAACGTAGACTCCACGTTCTACGGAATATCCAAAAGCGTCCTCGTTCGAAGAACGTTTGCGGCCCAGATCGCTGGCCGCTGCAGCCGTGTAGTGAACCAATGCCGTGGTCAAGAAAATCTCCTGCCCCAATCGCCCCAAAAAGTATCCCGTGGCCCAGTTTACACAGGCCCCCTGACTTAACCGCTCACAAAGTGCGTTACCGCGCGCCCGCCTCGCTCACGGCCGCCGGAAGCGGTGGCGGCGCAGGCAACTCGAATACTTGGATGGCTCCTGCGTTCAGCACGGCTACCCGTTTGCCGGAAGGGGAGATCGCCACATTTCCGCCCATATCGAGAGCCGGACTCACCGGAGTCTCCAGTGCCAGATCGCCGGTGGCGGCATCATAGATCGTCACCCATTGACCCTTAATGTCGCTGGCGTCAATAGGGGCATACGTATTCACCGCGTGCGTAACACCCAAAGTTTCCCGTGCGATGCGCAAACCATTCGGCGCCATCGTGATCTCAGGCCAGACAGCGACAGCCGGGGTCTGGTCGATCCAAAGCGTCTGGCCCTCCGTGCTCATGGCTACCAGCTTGTCGCCGCCATCGGGCGTGCAGGTGGTCACCAGAATCTCCCGTTCTGAGACGAAGTTCCCGATCGGATCGCATCGGGAATCCACATTGCCCATCATCTTGCTGCCACCCTCGAAGTAGCTCAGGTTGAGCCGCCATCCCCAACCCTGGCTGCGGAGCCCCTCGATATACCCCTTTGAGTTGATCGGGAGATGGACAACGTTGCGCACTCTACTCACGAGCATCACTTTCCCGGAGTCCCGGCGCAAAATGCGCACCACGGTATCCGGAACGCTGTCCTTCGTACTCTCATCCGGCTCTTGATCCGAATCCACCGTGGCCGAGGCAGAGGAGGGGCTCGGCGCCTGTCCTGGCTTGGTCTCAGTCTTCGCCGGTTCATGCGAGTCCGTCACAATGAGCTGCTGGGCTGGATCGAGTTCGACCCACAGCAAGTGGCCCGGAAACTGAAGGAACGGTTTGAGAGTGAGGCTCGCGTCGCCGACCATCAGGCTGTTGCGGTCGCGGAGCAGAAAATGGCCGTCGTTGAGCATCCACAGATAGCGGATGCGGTCATGAAGAGTCCATACGGCCTCAGCATCGACCGAACCCTGGGGCAGCGACAGCACAATCGCGCGAACCTGGCGCTCCTCACCAGACGCTCCACTACCGCGGTCCCGATGCAGCAGCCCGGGGACACGAAAGGTAAAGAGAATTTTGTCTTCTCCGATGAAATCCAGCGAGGCCAGGGCATTGCGCGCGCCCAGATAGATGGGGCCGGGAGGAGAAAAGCCAAGCGGGTCGACAGGAATGGACCACGTAGGTGCAATTGTGGGCTGCGACGGGAGATGCTCGGGAATCAGGCGTTCCTTCAGCGGCTTTGGATGGGCCTGTACAGAGGCGGTCTGGGCCCGAGTGCCAGAACCTGAAACCGCCAGAATGCAGGCCGCTACAATCCCCAGGCTCCCAACTCTCCATCGACACGCCATCGCTCTGTATTGTCACCGATGCAGGGCTGTTTTGGGCAGCAGGAAGAACCGGCACGGGAAAACACACTGCGAACACTCATCTCTGCAGAACCGCTTCGGAACGCCGCGCATCAATCTCTGATTTGGAAGCGGTCCAGAACCGGAAAGAGCACCAGAGCGACGAGCGAATTGCCGACCGCAATGAAAACTTGGGTCAGCCAGTTCCACTCGAGTTCCAGTCCCAGCAGAACACGGTAAACAAAGAGGAAGATGGCGCTCGATAGCAGCGACAGCAGAAAATTCAACAATACCCGGATCGTGAAATTTTCGACATCGATGCGGATACCCACCGAGGCCGCCAGAAAACCCACTGCAGTTTTGGCAATGCCGTTCACCCCAATGGCATGGTGCGAAAGCGCATCTTCGAAGATTCCGATCGCTGCGCCCATAAGCGTTCCCTGAATCGGGCTGCGGCGGCCCAGAGCGAAATACACCGTCACGACCAGCGGCAGATCGATCCACGTATAGGGTCCAAGCAGGCGTGGAAGCCATGCCTGCAACACCAGGGAGACGAGAGGAACCAGCCCATAGACCAGCAGGGGGTATCGGTGAATCTCCATATCGCGCCGGAAGTCGGCGCCGAGCAGAGCCATGGCCTAGGGTTTCCTCTCAGGCTGGGATTGCGAATCAGATTGAGGCTGAGATGGCGGTTCCGATTTCGGTGCAGATTGCGGGCTGGGACTCGCTCCCGCCTTGGGCAGAGCGGCGTTGGGCTCCGATCCGGTGTTTGGAGTCGGCGCCGTGCCCGGCGAAAAGCGGTCAGGATGAATCGTAGGCAAAAGCTTGGGCGCAGGTGGAGCGGTTGCCGGCGTGGGTGTGCCCGGAGCCTGGCCAGGCTTTGCCGGTTGACTCGTTCCTCCCGGCTGGCTGGCCTGTGGCGCATTGGGATCGGTGAGGCCGGGAAGCCGCTCAGCATTGATCTGCGAAGCCTTTAGCTGCTCGCGGATCGCCTCCGCTTCAGCGCCTTTTACCTCTTCACTGGTTGCGACGTCTTTTTGCTGCTGGTCAGAGAAGCGCGGCTGCGTGGACGTGATCACCAGCACCTCATCGAGCCGGTCAAGATGAGCCGCGGGCTTGACCATCACGTCGATAAAGGCTCCGCGATCGGGATCGCGCACCACTTTATCGACAACGCCAACAGGAAGGCCGCGTGGAAAGACCAGATCGCCGCCCGCGGTGAGTACCACCTCTCCTGGCTGAATGCGCTCGTCCGCCAGAATGCCGACGATCATGAGCTGGCCATCCGCATTGCCGCGCAGAATACCGCGAATCCGTGTCGTCTCGAGGATCACGCCCGCGCCGCTCGTCTGGTCGTTGATGGCCAGCACCTGCGAAGTATGGGGAAAGACATCGCGAATCTTGCCTACAATTCCATCGCCCGTGATGACGGCCATGTCCGGCTTGAGATGCGCGTCTTCTCCCTTATCGATATAGAACACATGCGACTGTTCGCTGCCGCTGGTGCCGATCGCCTGGGCGGGAATCGTAGAGTAGATGTACTTTTCTTGAAACCCGAGCATGGCCTGCAGCCGCTGCCCCTGGCGGGCATCTTCGAGCAGCGCAGCCTGCTCCAGCCGGAGACGGTCGATGGTTTTCTCGAGATCTTCGTTCTGCCGGCGGACGTTTTGTAGATAAAAGTAATTGTTCCAGACGTACAAAATACCGAGCTTGGCGCTGTGAACGGCGCGTTCGGGCGGAGCAACGAGCGTCTCAGCCCAGAGGCGGATCAGCCGCACGCCTGAACTGTCATGCGTGTCCAGCGTGTTGCGGCCGGAGCTTCCACGGCGCACCTGCATGGCCAAGCCCACGATCTGCGCCAGCAGGATCACCAGCAGCACCAGCAGGTTGCGATAACGGATGAAAAACGATTCCATGGCGAAGGACAGGCACTAAGGGACTAGGGAAAAAGAAAAGTTTGGTTATGAAGAATGACGCCCACGGGAATTTTCTAGTCCCTATTCCCTATTCCCTATTCCCTGTTCCCCAGTCCCTGCTTTATCAGTCGATCTTGATTTTGCGCAGAAGGCGGAAGTCCGAGAGCATTTTTCCGGTGCCGAGAACCACGGAAGCCAATGGATCATCGGCCACCGAGACGGGAAGTCCGGTCTCTTCACGGATGCGCTTGTCGAGGTTCTTGATAAGCGCGCCGCCGCCGGTGAGCACAATGCCGCGGTCGGAGATGTCGGCCGAAAGCTCCGGGGGCGTGCGCTCCAGGGCCACGCGGATCGCGTTCATGATCACCGCGATGCATTCGCCGAGCGATTCGCGAATCTCGCTATCGTCGATCGTAATGGTCTTGGGCACGCCTTCGATGAGGTTGCGGCCTTTGATCTCCAGGCTGAGCGGCTTGTCGAGCGGATAGGCCGACCCGATCTCAATCTTGATCTGCTCGGCGGTGCGCTCGCCGATGAGCAGGTTGTACTTGCGCTTGAGGTAATTCATGATGGCTTCGTCCATCTGGTTTCCGGCCATGCGCACGGAACGCGAATAGACGATGCCGCTGAGCGAGATGACGGCGATATCGGTGGTGCCGCCGCCGATGTCGACGATCATGTTGCCGCTGGGCTCAGTGATGGGCAGGCCGGCGCCGATGGCGGCCACCATGGCCTGCTCGACCAGGTGCACCTCGCTGGCCTTGGCGCGGTAGGCGGAGTCCATGACCGCGCGCTTTTCCACCTGCGTGATT
>DASRHE010000009.1:0-196396 GCA_035650595.1 Occallatibacter sp.
GTAGCAGCCGGGGGTGTTGGAAAGTGGGAAGCGTTCTCGGCTTTCCACTTTTCAATGCCCCTCCCACCGCCGGGCATTAACCGACTCGGTTATGGCCGAAGACTAACATTTCAATTGGTCCAGTTTCTCCGGGGCCGATCAGCGTGGCGGGGACGGGCTTAGCGCCGTGAGCGAGAGCGCAGTGTCACTCCGTGCGCAGCGTCTGTATCGGATCGACCAGTGCCGCGCGGCGTGCTGGAATCCAGCAGGCGCCGAGCGCAACGGCAACGAGAAGGAGTGGAACCGTGAAGAAGGTCACCGCGTCATGCGGCTGCACGCCGTAGAGAAGGCTTGCCGCAATCTTCGTCAGCATCCAGGCTGCGGGCCAGCCCAGTGCAAGCGCAATCAGCGTCAACACGAGCCCTTGCCGCAGAAAAAGTCTTTCCACCGTGCCCGGCCGCGCACCCAACGCAATGCGGATGCCGATCTCACGCGTGCGCCGGCTTACGGAGTAATCGATGACGCCATAGAGCCCTGTAGTCGCAAGTGTTACCCCGATACTGCCGAAGATGCCGAACAGCGCAGCCCCGAGGTTGGGGAGCACATACGCGGTGCGCACATGTTCTTCCATCGTCTCCTCGTTATAAATCGCCATTGCCGGATCGAGCGCGTAGACCTGCCTGCGCACAGCCTCGCTCAGCACAGCAGGATCGCCTGCTGTCTTCACGATCAGCGTGTAGCCCATGAACGAGGGATCGCTTTCGACGCTCTGCGCCAGCGAGCGATACAGAATCGGGCGCGTCTGCTCGCCCAGCGTGCGCGATTTCACATCTGCGACTACTCCGATAATTTCGTACGGCCCTTTGGGGCCATTCACCTGCCGCCCGACGGGGTTTAATCCATGGAACAGGCGGTCTGCAAACGTCTTGTTGATGACCGCCATTCGTGGTCCGCCGGCGGCATCATTGCCGAAGTCGTGTCCTGCGAGCAATGAGATTCCCAGAGTCTTGAAGTAACCAGGCGTCACCATGTACAGGTCGGCGTAGGTGAATGGCTTTTTCTTGCCCGACTCGCCTGGCGCAGTAAACCCGTCGCTGCGATTGCCTCCTGAAAGTGGCGCTACGTCTGTACACACAACATTGGCTACGCCCGGCAGCGCCGCCACACGATCACGCAATTGGTTGAGAAAGTTTACCGTTCTCTCGGCCGTGTATCCATGTAAACGCGGATCGACAGAAAAGATCAGCGTCCCATGTGGATTGAATCCGATGTTAATGCTGGCCGCTCCCTGCAAGCTTCGCAGAAACAGTACTGTCGCCGAAAGCAGCACTACAGACATCGCCATCTGCGCGATCATCAGCAGATTGCGCAGGGTCAGTTTGCGTCCCGGCCGGGCCAGCGCTTCTTCACCTTTCAGTGCGCTGGCTACCAGCGGCCGCGCCGCAGCCCACGCCGGGCCGATGCCCAGTAAGACACCGCTCAAAACACTCAGCACAAAACAGAACAGAAGCACACGCCAATCGATTCCAATGTGAAGATCGAGCGGTACAGGCGCAGGCAGCTTCACTGCGGAAAGCCCGCGGGTGGACCAGAGCGAAAGCAGCACGCCCAAAACGCCGCCGCATGTCGCCATTAGCGTGCTCTCGATCAGCATTTGACGTTGCAACCGCGCGCGTGTGGCACCGAGCGCAAGCCGCACCGCCATGTCGCGCTGCCGGTTGGCTGCTTGAGCAAACAGCAGATTGGCGACATTCGCCGCGGCAATGGCCAGCAATAGCAGCACAACCAGCAAGAGCGCACCCAGAAAGATCAGCGCCGAGGTTCGATCGCGCATCTGAAGGCCGCCGGCCTGCTCCATTACAAATTGTTCGCCTTTGTCTGTTGCTGGAAAACTCTGCGCGAAGCGTGCCGCAAGCGTGTTCAACTCCGCTCGGACTTGCACGCGCGTCACCTCTGGCCGCATGCGCGCAGCTATCGCAAGCCAGTGGTAATCGCGGGCGCTCTTCTGTGGCAGGTTGGGTACAAGTTGCGCCGCGGTGCCAAGCGGCACCCAGAACTGCGCGTTCAAAATCTGCTCGATGCTGTGGAATGCGGCCGGGGCAATTCCAATGACTGTGAATGTGCGGCCTGAGAGCAAGATCGTGCTGCCAACAATGGTGGGGTCACCACCAAACCGCCGTCTCCACAGTGCTTCACCCAGCACAATGACCTGCTTGCTGTCTTCGTCGTTGGTGAAGCTGCGGCCCAGGACCATCGGAAGCTCGAGCGTGTCGAAAAAATTCGTCGTCGTGGCCTGACCCCACACCCGCTCTGGCTCGCCGCTACCGCCAATTGAAGCGGGCAACAGATCGTAATAGGCAGCCACACTGGAAAAGGAGCGGGCATCATCGCGCATGTCCTGGTAGAGCGGCCAGGAAAATTTGTTGCAGCAGCTCTCCTTGTCGGGAATGATCTGGAGCGACAGGAGTGTGGAAGGATCGCCTACCGGTGCGGGCCGCAGCACGAAACGGCTCACCATCGAAAAGATGGTGGCGTTTGCACCGATCCCCAGGCCGATCGAGACCACGGCAACTGCCGTCACAGCGCGCTGTCGCACGAGCATACGCAGTGCATAGCGCACATCGCGCACAAGGTTTTCGAACCACACCAGCGTCACCCGCTCGCGATACGCCTGCCGTGTTTGTTCCAGTCCGCCCAGTTTGATGAGAGCCTGCCGGCGGGCTTCTTCCGCGCTTAGACCGGCGCTCATGCCGTCTTCCACATGCATAGCCACGTGGCTGTCGAGCTCGGCTGCAAAATCGTTCTCTGCTCGATGCGCGTGCAGCAGGCCGCGCAACCGCCGGCTGAATGCTTTCAGCGTCTTCATCACGCCTCACCGCCCTGCGCAAGAAAGCGCGCGAGGATCTCCGTGGTTTGCTCCCATTCGGCCGTAGCTTTGCGCAGCTCGCGCTGGCCGGCCTTGGTCAGCTCGTAAAATTTGGCGCGGCGATTATTCTCTGAAACGCCCCAATGCGAACGGATGGTTCCTTCCTGCTCCAGCTTGAGCAGCGCCGGGTAAAGCGTTCCGTAGTTCAGCTGCAGCTTGTCGCCGCTGATCTGCTCGATGCGCCGCGCCAGGCCGTAGCCGTGCTGCGCCCCCATGGTTTCGAGCGTCCGCAGCACCATCAGAGCCAGCGTGCCCTGCCAAACATCTGTTCTTTCGCCCATAGTTCATCTCCTATGGCTATCCCATAGAGCATACCCGCACTCCTATTGGAATGCAATAGGAGATATGACGCGCTCGCTCTCCTCATTCCTGCAGCTCGATCCATACGGGAGCCAACTTGTATCATCAAATCCAGATGCCTGTTCGAATCTCCGTCCTATCTTCTTTTCTGTCGGTTGGCGCGACGTGCCTGGCGGTGCTTGTTGCCGGATGCAAACCGTTGCCGCCTTCGAAGCCGGCCTCGGAGTGGACGCCACAGGAAGCACGCGGCGCGGCCGTCTTTCAGCAGAAGTGCGCGCGCTGCCACTATCCCACGACGACGCATGGATTGAATGGCCCGGGCCTGCAGGCGCTCACCAAGGTGCAGGCAATGCCCTCCGGTGCGCCGCCTACCGATGAGCGGATGACAGATGTGATTCTGCATGGAAGAGGGATGATGCCGGCGACACCGCTGGATGATCAGCAACTGCAAGACCTGCTGGCGTACCTGCACACACTATGAGCGAGCCAAACAACAGCAGCGGCGCAGACAAGGAAACGGGGCAACCGGACGGCGCACCGAATCTACCGCAGTCCGCGCTAACCCCGCAGACTTTGCTGCCGCTGCCAGGACTGGCGGCCATCGCGCTCTATCTTCTGCTGCTTGCCGCAACGATCTCGATCGGAGTTGTGGCGGGGCATCATTACCCGCCAGTATTTCTGCTGTTTTCTGTGCTGTTCTTTACGGCGAGCGGCGGCCTGCTGATGCGTTTTCGCTGGGCATGGGCGCTGGCGCTGGCTGCCATGGTGGTGCTGTCGGGTTACAACCTGTGGATCTTCTCACACCAGCACACGCCTTCCAGCCTCGTGCAAGGCATGCTGAATTTCGTGTTCTTCCTTTATCTGGTGCGGACCGAAGTGCGGGAAAAGCTGCGCTGATCAACCGTCGCGCGGGAGCTGTTTAAATGTGGCTTCTGGAGGATGGCCGCGACCAGACGTGTCCTCGCTGTTCTTCTTCGGGCAGATCGGCATAAACGGTTCCTTCGGCTGCGGGCACTACGGAGTACCGCTCTACCACGCGCTCTCTGGGCCAGTCTCTCCCGGTAAACAGATCGACAAACGCCGCGAAGAACCCCCAGATCAGCAGAAGAGCTCCAATGGCGACGCAGGCGGTGCCGCCCAGTGCGGCAGGACCCATGGTCGTCAGGTCAATGTGGAGTTTGGAACCGGCGAGAGGGTAAGCTGCACTCAGACCGGAGGTTCCGTTGCAGTAGGCCAGGATCAATCCCAGCCCGACACCCAGGAAGATAACGGCGCCGATCACCGGGCGGGCAGCTCTCATGGCGATCTCCTTTCCTGCACCACGATTTCGGATGCACGTACGCCTGTACGTGCGACTGACAGCAGAGATGCGGAGATCGACCAAAAGGTTTTGAATGGGGTGAATGTGTCTCTCGGTACAATGAAAGACGCGATGGACCTGGTGCAGATCGAGCCTCTAAGGCGCATGCCGGCGCCCAAGCCGGAGTGGCTGAAGACACGTGCGCCGATGGGCGAGAACTATCATGCGCTCAAGACGCTGGCACGCAGCCTGGGCCTGCACACGGTATGCGAAAGCGCACACTGCCCCAACATCGGTGAGTGCTGGCATCACAAGACCGCAACCTTCATGATGCTGGGCAACCTATGCACACGCCGCTGCGGATTTTGTGCTGTGCCCAAGGGTCGCCCTGAGCCGATTGACTTTGATGAGCCGCGCCGCGTAGCGGAAGCTGTGGCCACGCTCGGATTGCAGCATGCCGTGATTACGAGTGTGAATCGCGATGACGATCTGGTGGGTGGTGCACGCGCTTTCGCGATGGTGATCGAAGAGATTCGCAGCCAGGCGCCCGGCTGCCGCGTCGAGGTGCTGATTCCCGACTTCCAGGGCAATGAAGAAGCGATCCGCATTGTGGTCGAAGCGCAGCCCGAAGTGCTGAACCACAACACCGAGACAGTGCCGCGGCTCTATCGCGTGGTGCGCTCCGGCGCGCGGTACGAGCGGACACTCGAGCTGTTGCGCTACGCCAAGGAACTGCGGCCTGCGGGGATCACAAAGTCTGGCGTGATGGTCGGCCTTGGTGAAGAAACGCACGAGCTGCTCGAAGTCTTCCGCGATCTAGCCTCGGCTGGCTGCGACATCCTCACCGTCGGTCAGTATCTGCGCCCTTCGCGCGACCATCTGCCCATGACGCGCCTGTACACGCCGCGCGAATTTGCCGAGCTCAAAACCGAAGCGCTGAAGATGGGCTTTCGCCACGTGGAGTCAGGGCCGCTGGTGCGGTCGAGCTATCACGCGCACGAGCAGGCCGCGGCGACAGTCGGCATCGTTTGACCTGCGTACGAAACGGAGTGGCTTGTTTTCTGAACGGTCCCGCTATACCATGCTCTCGGTCTCATAAAAACTATGGCCAACCTGCTGATCTGCCCCCATTGCAACAAGTCCTGGTCGATGACCTTCGATCCGCTCGATGCGCCTCTCCTGCTGAAGTATGCATGGTGTCCGGCTTGCAGAAAGCGCGATCTCGTTCCGATCGGCAACGTTCCAGGTGTGAACAAGCCTCCGGTGTACTTCGGCGTAACGCCGCCGCCAGCGCCGCCTCAGCCCGCGCCACTGCTGCTGACATACGTTCCTGAGCCCACACCGCAGGTTGCGCCGGTTACGCCGCCCACGACGCCTTCAGCGCCGCGCAGTCAGCCAGGAGTCAACATCCTGCCCTCCGGTTCGACGCCTATCGTCTTAGGGGCTTCGCAGGATCTGGTCGATGTGGCCTTTCGGAATCATGTGCAGGGCCAGCCCATGACCATGCCGCCCGACTCCATTCTGCAGAAGTACTTCTCCTCCACGGGAGACAAGCTACTGCTGCAGAGTGCCGAATATTACAGCGCCACTCCATCCAAGGCCTATGCGCGCATCATCGCAATCTACATAGTGGAGCTCGGCAAAAATACCAGGATTCAGATCAATAGCCCGAAAGGCGACGCATGGGGCGGAGCGCAGTTTCTGCGACGCGACCTGAAGGGAGTCCTTACCAGAATCGCCAAAGGAGAAAGCATCGCAAAAAACCTCAATAACGCCGCCTACAACAACGACGGAACCATGAGCAGCGATAAGGTGAAGTACGACCGATACGGCAAGGGTTATCAGGGTAACCGGACGGGATCGCAATACCTGCCGCAGCCCTCCTTGGTGACCGGCCTTCCCGGCAAGTACTGGGAATACTACGTCGATCGAGACCCTGCCCAGGGAGCATCCCCTCTCACGATCGGTGGCGGAAAACCGGGCGTGGAGCGGATCTTTATCCAGGTACCGGATTACATCTTCTACACCTGGAACCACTACGGCAGCGATGTGAAAAGTCCGAAGACCAAATCCGCATTGGCCGATTCAGATATCTGGGCGGTCTATTCCTTCACCGCCAATGCCTGGCAACTCGGCCTGACGCGGACCTAGAATTTTGTAGTCTGTGTCATGGGAGCAGTAGCAAAATGCTTCTGCGATTAAGTCGGCCCTCTTCCCGGAACATGCATGCAGAAAGGACGATGCTTATGAAGACGATTCCGCGATTCCGGCACATCGCCATGTACGCACTTCTACTCGCCGTGAGCTCTGCGCTGATAGCGCAGGGACCTCCCGGACGCGATCCGGATAATCCGCCACCCGGACATGGCGGAACACCGCCCGGCCAAGCAAAAAAGTATGACCGGGATGGTGGCCGCTCCGTTCCTCCTGGTCAAGCGAAGAAGTATGGCGATGATGATCGGGGCATGCCGCCGGGCCAGGCAAAGAAGTATTTTCGCGATGAAGACCGCGATCACTTCTACGCCTACTACCACCAGGATGCCTCTCGCTGGCGTGCGCGCAAGCGTCCGGTCTTTATTGCCGGACAGTACATCGAGAGAGATTACGTCGTGCAACCGGTTCCGCAGTCGGTCTGGGTCAATGTGGTGGCGGCGCCTCCGCCGGGCTGCCGTTACGGATATTACGGCGGCTATGTCGTCGCGTATAACCCAACCACGCGCGTCATCGCCGACGTGCTCGATCTGATTGCTGCAACGCGGTCAAGATAACCGGCGGCCGGCAACGAATCGTCTCATTGCGATTGAGCAGCGCTGCGTCATCTCCAGGTCGGCTCTGTCTGGCTCGACTGGAGTTGTAGAATAGCCCTTGGCATTTTTTGTTTGCGAGGATGGGAACTGATGGGATTTATGGATGGCAATCCGGCACTTAAAGGGTTGGCAGGTGATCTGAAGCGGCGCATGGATCAGTCGGTGACTGATTTCCAGGGCAGTCTGGCCTCCACGCGCACCGGCCGCGCCAGCGCGCACATGCTCGATCAGATCAAAGTGGACTACTACGGCACGCCCACGCCGATCACGCAGATGGCGCAGGTCTCCACGCCCGAGCCACAACTCATCCTCATCTCGCCCTGGGACCCGACAATCGTAAAAGAGATCGAGAAGGCCATCCAGACCTCCGATCTCGGCTTCAACCCGATGTCCGATGGCAAGGTCATCCGCGTGCCCGTGCCGCCGATGACCGAGGAGCGCCGCCGCGATGTGGTCAAGCACATCAACAAGGTGCTCGAAGAGCACCGCACCGCGGTGCGCAACGTGCGCCGCGACGGCAATGAGGCGCTCAAGAAGCTCGCCAAGGACAAGAAGATCAGCGAAGACGACGAAAAGCGCGCGCTTGAAGAAGTGCAGAAGATGACCGACGAAGAAATCCGCAAGATGGAAGAGATGTCGAAGCGGAAAGAGGCGGAAGTGATGCAGGTGTGATCCTGCTCATCGGCTATGGTTGAACTCCGCAGCTCTCGTGAGTTCGCAGACGATGTGTCGCGATCTGTGCATCGTAAGCCTGCTGCAAAATTGAATATCCCCAGAGAATCGAGAAGCTATGACGCGAGCCCAGCAACCTGCTCTGGTTCTCTTTGCCGTCGGCCTGATCGGACTCGGCATTCTTGCACTCATCTACGGCGACTTCGCGCTGGTGTGGCAGCCGGTGGCTGCGTGGATTCCGGGCCGGACCGCGCTGGCTTATGGCTCGGGCGGGTTGATGCTCGCGGTCGGCGTGGGCTTGTTCTTTGAGGTCAGCGCGGCGTGGGCCGTGCGCATTCTGCTTCCATACCTGATCGTGTGGGCGCTGCTCAAGGTTCCGGCATTGGTGGTTGCGCCAAAGATTGAAGGCGTATGGCTGGGCGAAGGCGAACTGACAATGCTTCTCGCCGGCGGATGGATTCTCTTTGCCCGGTTTGCCGCACTTTCGCAAGATTCACGTCTTGCCTTCCTCACCGGCGAGAAGGCTGTCCGCGCAGCCTGCATGCTTTTTGGAATCTCGCTGGTGCCCGTCGGGCTTTCGCATCTGGTCTACGTTCAGATCACGGCCGGCTATGTGCCGGCATGGCTACCTGCCCGCACTTTTTGGGCTTACCTGACCGGCGCGGGGCAGATGGCCTGCGGACTCGGCCTGCTTTTCTCGGTTTTGCCGCGCGTGGCGGCCGTCGCGGAGGCCTGCATGCTGAGCCTGTTTACGCTGCTCGTCTGGGGTCCGGCAATCGTTGCTGCGCCGACAACACGCTTGCCGTGGACAGCATTCTTCATCTCGTGGATCATTGCCGCCGCCGGATGGACGGTGGCCGTGAACAGCCGCGCAGGCAAGCACAACCTCGCGGCCGAATAACTGAGCGCTATTTCTTCGGCCGCTTGTAGAACGGCACCGGCACTTGCTTGGCGCGTACGCGGTTGCCTCTCACGTCCACGAGCACGTCGCTGCCGGAATCGGCGATTGCTGTCCGCACCAGAGCCATGGCGATGTTGGTCTTGAGAAAAGGCGCGGGCGAGCCGGACGTGATGGCGCCGATCGGTTCTCCAGAGAGCGAAAGTACGGGATACCCGTCGCGGCCAATACCGCGCTCGATCATTTCGAGGCCGACAACTTTGCGCTTCGGTCCGCCTTCAGCTTGAACCGCGAGCAAGGCATCGCGTCCGATAAAAGAACCCTTGTCGAGCTTGAGCCAGCGCGTGAGACCCGCTTCAAAGACGTTGATCTCCTCAGAAATTTCGTGGCCATAGAGGCTCATGCCTGCTTCGAGCCGCAAGGTATTGCGCGCGCCGAGGCCGCAGGGCCGGATGCCGAACTCCTGGCCTGCTTCGAGCAGCGCATTCCACATCTTCACTGTGGTTGCTTCGTCTGCCGGGATATACACCTCAAAGCCATCCTCGCCCGAGTAGCCGGTGCGCGCGATCAGCACATTGGGAATGCCCGCTACGGCGCCCCACGTAAACCAGTAGTTCTTGATCGCGGCAAGGTCGACCTTCGTGAGCTTTTTGAGTGTCTCCAACGCGCGCGGCCCCTGCAGCGCGAGCTGCGAGTAGTAGCTCGAATAGTCGCTGATGTGGATCGACGGAAAGCGGCCTACCTGCTGGCGAATCCAGGCGAAGTCTTTGTCCGTGGTGCCCGCGTTCACCACCAGCAGATGGTCATTGGCGCCGAGACGGTGGACGAGGATGTCGTCGACAAATGTGCCCGCGGGCGTAAGCAGCGCCGAGTAGTGCGCCTGCCCGTCCTGCAGCTTCGAGGCATCGTTCATGGTGATGTGCTGCACCGCGGCCAGGGAACCCTGCCCACGAAACTGGATCTCGCCCATGTGCGAGACGTCGAAAAGCCCCACGCCCGTGCGCACTGCCATGTGCTCGGCGATCAGGCCTCCGCCGGGACAGGGGTATTCCACAGGCATATCCCATCCGCCGAAATCGACCATCTTAGCTTTGAGAGCGCGATGCGTGGCGTTGAGCGCGGTCTTCTTGAGCGACGCGACCGGCGGTGGAGGCGTAACGCACAGATCAGAATCTGATGGGCTGGGGGCAGACATAGCAATCCTCTCCTCTCTTCACCATAGGGATTCTGTACCCGCGGGGTCAACCAGCACACTGAGGCACAACTAGGATGAGAGAAGGTCGATCTCGAAATCGCCGGAGAGTTGAAAGGATGACGCGCGTATGAATCGGGTTCGCGGAGTGCTGATGCTCGCGGCGGCCTGCGTGGCTTTCTGGCAGGCGTGGCGGCTACACCATGGCCACTCGGTCTGGCTGGCAGTGGGCCTCGGTGCGCTGGCCCTGGCTCTTGCCGCCTGGCACCTCACGCGCAAGCCGCCGCAAGCGCGCCTTTGAGCAAACGCGACCTTGCTTTCAAAGTAACGCCAAGGCCCGGCGCTATAATTACGCCCAACCTACTTTCATGGAACCCTGGCTCATGGTCCTCGTTGCTGGAGTGGTCGCGCTGATCGCGCTACCCATTGCGGCGATGGTTGCCTCGCGTTCCACGGCCCGCGAGTTGCGGGAACAAATGGCCGTCCTGATGAGCCGCATCGGAGTTCTGGAAGCGCGGCTCCATCAAATGGCCAGCGAACGAGTTGCTGCTCCCGAGCGCCCAGCCGCGCAGCCCGCTCCCGCTCAGGCGCCGCAAATTTCCGAAGCGCCGCCCGTCACTGCGGCTAGCCCAGTCGCGGCAACGCCAGCCCCGGAAACCAATTTGTCTCCCACTCCGCCGCCCATCGTTCCGGCCCCTGTAACCGCATCGCCTGCTTTTCATGCACTCGATCACGCCGGCCCGGCAGAAACACGTTCGCTCGAAAGCCGCATTGGTTCGCAATGGTTCAACCGTGTCGGCATTCTCGCCGTGCTCATTGCCGTGGCGTGGTTTCTGAAGCTGGCCTTTGACAATCACTGGATCGGCCCGCTCGGCCGCGTGCTGATTGGCCTGCTGGCCGGCGCGGGGCTCATCACTTGGTCAGAGCGTTTTCAAAAGCGCGGTTTTGCGGTCTTCGGATATTCGCTCAAAGCCATTGGAAGCGGCACGCTCTATCTGTCGCTGTGGGCGGCTTTCTCGGTCTACGCGCTGCTACCTGCATGGGCTGCCTTCGGCGCGATGATCCTGGTGACCGCGTTCAACGGAGTCATCGCGTGGGTACGCGATGCCGAGCTGCTCGCTCTTTACGCGATCGCAGGCGGCCTCAGCACACCGCTTCTGGTTTCAACCGGCGGCAATCATGAGATCGCGCTCTTCACCTATCTGCTGATTCTCGACGTTGCCGTTCTGGTGTTGGTGGCGCTCAAACCATGGTCGCGCTTGCTCTTCGCTGCCTTTACGGGTACAGCGGTGTTCATCGGCGGATGGTGGTCTGAGTTCTATACGCTTGCGCAACAGGGGCGCACGGCCTTCTTTCTCATCTGCTTCTTTCTGATCTTCGCCGTCGCCCCGCGCCTGGTGCGCGTGCAATCAGATGAGCACATCAGCTTCTCCGGCTGGGACGTACTCGCGCTCATTCTTCTGCCCATTCTCAACGCAGCGCTCGGCTTCCTCGCGTTCTACTCGTTGTTCTTCTCTGCAATGCAGGACTGGGCTGGTCCCTGGCTTGCAGTTGCCTTCGCTGCGTTTTACCTGCTCCTGCTGCGGCTGCCGGCGCGGGGCGTGCTTGCGGCAGGCCCATCGCTGCTCGCGGCGCTCCATCTATCGGCTGCGGTTGTTTTCCTCACTATCGCCATTCCACTCAAGACGCATGGCCGATGGCTCACGATTGGCTGGATTGTGGAGGGCGCAGCCTTGCTGTGGCTGTCGAGCCGCTTGCGTCAGATGCTGGTGCGTGTCTTTGCACTCGTATGCCTGGTGCTCGGACTCGGGGCCTTGCTTGTGGTCAATCCACCCGCATCCACCACACCCATCTTCAATACGCGCTTTGGAACGTATGCCGTGGCCATCGCTGTCTTTGCCTTTATCGCCTGGCTGGCGCGGCATGCAGGCGCGGACGAAGCAGCCAAACCTATCGTTGGTTGGCCGTTTCTCGCCGGCGCATCGGTGCTTGTGATCAACGGCCTGATTCTGTTAGCGATCGGCTGGGAGATTCACAGCTACTGGTGGTCGCGACGCTGGCACTATGACTGGCGAGTGTTCCGCGACTACACCATCTACGCACACTTCTCCTACTCGGCGTTCTTCATGATCTTCGGTGCAGTGCTTCTTAGCATTGGCTTTTGGCGGCGCTCAGCATTTCTGCGCTGGCAGGCGCTGGTGCTGCTGGCCGTGACCATCGCCAAAGTATTTCTCGTCGACACGAGCCAGCTGAGCCAGGGATTCCGCGTCTTCAGCTTTCTGGGACTCGGCGTGCTGCTGCTGGCCGTGAGTTTTGCATATCAGCGCGACTGGTTGAACCTGCGCAGCCAGGGAGATCAGCCGCAATGAAGCTTGCTGCCCTTCTCCTGCTGCTGGCGTTCGCGGCTCCGTCGGCCGAGATTCGCTACTTCCGCTACCAACGGCCGATCGAGAGCACACCGCAAGCCGCGGCGCAGACGTGCGTGGCTCTGGATCCGGCGATCTTTGCTCACGCCGCGCCGCAGCTTGCTGACCTGCGCCTCTACCGCGTGAACGCAGAGACGCCGTATGTGATTCGCACGGCTGCGCCTGTCGTAACCGCTCTGCAGCAGATTTCTCCATTGAACCTTGGCCAACGCGGTGGTCAGACAGTCTTCGACGCGATGATGCCCGAAGGCAGCTACAGCGATCTTGAGCTGAATCTCACCGGACATGACTTCATTGCGACGGTGGCGGTTTCGGGCAGCCACGCCCAAACCTCTGCGGGAACGAAGCTCGGCGCCTACACCATCTTCGATCTGAGCCGGCAACGGCTCGGCCGCAGCACCATCCTGCATCTTCCGCAGTCGGATTTTCGTTTTCTGCATTTCCGCATCGATGGGTCTGTCGCGCCGGAGAATGTCCAGAGCCTTTCGACAGAACGACGGCCTGTTGCCGAGGCGCAATATCGCACGGTCGCCGAGTCCTCTCAGGTGGTGCAACAGGGCCGCACTTCGGTGATTGAGTTCACCGTGCCGCACAATGTGCCAGTCGACCGCATCACCTTCCTTCCGGGAGCTACACCGGCGAGCTTCAGCCGCGACGTGGAAGTACAGGTAACGCCCATCCTCACACGGCCTGCGAGCGATGCGGCGGAGCCGCAGCAGACGGTTACGTCCGCAGGCAGCTTGCTGCGCGTGCATCGCGAGCAGGACGGCCATCGTATCGATGAGGAGCGGTTAAGCGTCGATGCGCCTGTGACCAGCTTCGGCGTACCCACCAAGTGGACAGTCAAAATCCAGAATGGCGATGATGCGCCGATTCAACTGATTGCCGTACGGCTTGAGATGCTGGCGCGGAATCTCTGCTTTGAGGCAGCCAGCAGCAGCTATACGCTCTACTACGGTGACTCCGCATTGGCTGCACCCCAATACGATTACGCAGCGCTGTTCACGCCGGTGGCTCATCCTGCGCAGGCAAGCGTTGGTCCTGAGCAGCAGAACCCGGCGTACCAGCCGCGTCCTGATGATCGCCCCTTTACCGAGAGGCATCCAATCTTGCTCTGGGTCGCGCTGGCGCTGGTGATCGCGCTTCTAGGTGGAGTGGCGTTTCGCTCCGTCAAGCTCGCGGCGCCGAAATCGTCGTAGATGCAGGCTGTGTGAAGGGACACCGGTGGAAACGGCAAAACAAAAGTAATCGTCCGTTTTGGGCAGCCAGCCGTTTTCAAAGCAACTTGGTCCTGTCGATTGGGTCTGCACACATACGGCCGTGCACCACTCCCGGCCGATGGAGACGGCGGGATGAGCAGCCTGGCAGCGGTCGTAGCAATGATCTGGTTCGGCGAATTGCAAATAGAGCGAGTTGAAGATGCCTTTGCTCTACTGCTGATGGGCTTGGTGGCGATGGCGGTGCTCGTCTGGGCGCTGGCGCATTCCACCCACGACGAATCTGCGAGAAACTAGCTGCTTTCTCTTCGCCGGGCGCGCCAGAAAGAACTCACGCCCAGATACAGGAAAACCAGAACCACAATTGCCGAGACCCAGAAGGTACGATGGTCTGGTCCGTGCGCATAGCTGAACCGGGTGCGCCACACCGTTGGGGCAAAAACGACAGCCGGCAGCAGGAAAAAGACGCCGGTAACCTCAAGCCACAGAATCCCGCCGACGCGCCGGAACGGGCGCAGAAAACCACCGACTCCCCGAGCAACGCCCTGGCTGGCACGCTGCGAGGTTTGGACTGCGGCGCGCACCGAATTGCCTGCTGCGGACGCGTTGGGAACCCTAACTCCCTGTACTGCCGCCGATTGAGCGCCGGCAGCCAACCGCTGGCCGGCGAGGCGTCCGGCTACGCGAAGCCCGATGCCAAGAGTCCGGCCGATGGTCTGAGGTCGCATCCCATTTATGATGGTAGCAGCGTTCTATGCTGGCTCGCAGCACTGAGGCGCCGTTCGCTGCTTGGCGGTTGCTCCCTGGCGGGGTTGGCAGTAAGGTAAAAAGATCGTGCGCCGTCTCCTGCGCCGCCGGTTTGCGCAGGCCGCCGCTCATGCTCGATCTGGGAGGTACACCCCTTTGACATCCCGTCTGCGCGAACTCATTCAACAATTGGGCGAGGCCATCCACGAGTCGGTCATCGAGAGCGAGCAGATCGCCGGAGTGGTCCAGGACATCCGCAAACACGGCTTCGACGTGCTGCTGATGCTGGAAGCGACGATCGGCCTGAACGAGGTGGGCTCCAAGCCCACCGAAAACGCTGAGGCGAACGGCGAAACCGACGGCGAAGGTGGCCCGTTCACCCAGAACGACCTCCATTTCCTCAAGTCCCTGCGCATTTCGGTTGAGGGCGATGAAGGCGACGACACCGAGAACGGAACAAGCCCCGAGTAGCTGGTACTGAAGGAATTTCCCGCCCCCATCTTGCGTATCCGCGCGATAATTGTCTCGTGGCTACCCTCCCCAATTCGGAAGAACTCTGGACTGTGCGCGAGTATCTGCGTACCAGTTGGAGCCCCGACCGCGAGTTTGTCGATGGCCGGATCGAGGAGCGGAACTTGGGCGAGAAAGAGCACTCCATCCTTCAGCGTTATCTGACGGTATTGTTTGCGATCAAGCGTGCAGAGTGGGGTGTTGAAGTTTTTCCCGAGCTTCGTACCCAGACCAAAGCCCGCAATTTTCGCGTTCCCGATGTGCTCGTGATACGTGGGGGAGAGCAATTCGAGCGCTACGTCACCCGGCCACCCTTGATCGCCATTGAAATTCTCTCGCCTGAAGATTCGCTGCATGCGATGCAGGAAAAGGCCGCGGAGTATCGCGACTTCGGCGTCGAAAACATCTGGATCATCGATCCGGAGCCGCGCATCGCCTATCGCTACACCGATGGCGTGCTTGAAGAGGTGCGGACAGGCGAGCTGACGGTGCCCGGCACGGCGATTCGCGTGGTGCTAAGCGAAATGTTTGCAGAGCTGGACCGGACATAGACTGCATCAAGTACTAGACCATGAACGAAGACTCCAACTCAGCCCATAAAAGCGGGCGACGAATCCAATTTTGGAAAATTGGTCTTGGGCTGCTTCTAGTTTTATTGGAGATCAAGAGTTTGCTCACACCGGAGAGCGACATTCCACAGGCCCTCCGATATTCGAATGCAACACAGCAAATTGGCGGCTACATGGTTTCAGGCGCCATATTAGTTGTGGGTATCTTGCTGATAGTCTCTGGAGTCAATTCTGCTCGACCCAGACCATCGAACGATGCAGACAGCAACCCTTAGCTCTTCGACGCAACCCGGATATGCAGCTCCCTCAGTTGCTGCTCCGTTACCGTGGTCGGTGCGTCGGCCATCAGGTCAATGGCTTTGGCCGTCTTCGGGAAGGCGATCACTTCGCGCAGGTTGGCTGCGCCGGCCAGCAGCATGATGATGCGGTCGAGGCCAAGCGCAATGCCGCCATGCGGGGGCGTGCCATACTCGAGCGCATCGAGAAAGAAGCCGAAACGCTTGCGCGCTTCTTCGTCGCTGATTCCCAATGACGCGAAGATTTGCTGTTGCACATCCTTGCGATGAATCCGGATAGAGCCTGAGCCGAGTTCGAGTCCGTTCATGGCGAGGTCGTAGCAGTCGGCGCGCACAGAGGCCGGGTCGCTGACGAGGTTCGCCATGTCAGCTTCATAGGGCGCGGTGAAAGGATGATGCGCCGGCACCCACTTGCCTGCTGCCACCTCGTACTCAAACATCGGAAAATCGACGATCCAGATGGGATGGAAGGCCTTCGAGCCATCCAAAGCATCAGCGGCACTGTGCGCATGCGCCGATTCGACGATCTCTTCCGTGACCTTGAAAGCGCCATGCCGGTCGGCGTACTTCTTCGCCAATTCGGTGCGGAAGTTGCCCGCTGCCGCGTAGACGTTGATCTCGCGCTCGGAGAGCCGGCCCTCGAATTTCGTATCGCTGGCTTTGATGTGATGCGCGGGGTCGCCGGCCACGATGATGACGAAGTCAGCCTCGGCAGCTCCGGCGAGCTCGCGCACCTTGACGGCAGCTTCAGGAAAGCTCTTGGCGAGGCGCTTGAAATCGTCGATGAACTTTGCGCCTTTCTTCTGATCGAAGAGCGGATGATTGTCTTCGCGCTCCTTGCGGCTCAACTCGCCGACGTTGGGAATGCGAAACGCCACCACGGGCAGCGCCGGATCGATCTGCAGCGTAGCGAGATTGTCATCGCTAAATGCCGGGCGCACATCGGTGAGTCCCGGCAGGCGGAGGTCGGGTTTGTCGGTTCCGTACTGGCGCATCGCTTCGTCATAGGTGATGCGCGGGAAGGGCGTAGGCAGTGTTACGCCGGCGGCGGCAAAGCCCGCGGCCAGAAACTTCTCCACAACTGCGAAGACCGACTCACGGCGCGGGAAGCTCATCTCCAGGTCGACTTGCGTGAACTCAAGCTGACGGTCGGCGCGGAGGTCTTCATCGCGGAAGCAGCGGGCGATCTGGAAGTAGCGATCAAAACCCGAGATCATGAGAATCTGCTTGAAGATCTGCGGCGATTGCGGCAGCGCGTAGAACTCGCCCGCATGCACGCGACTGGGCACCAGAAAATCGCGCGCCCCTTCGGGCGTGGACTTGGTGAGAATCGGCGTCTCGATCTCGAGAAAGCCCTGCTGACTCAAGTTGTCGCGAATAGCCAACGTGATCTCATGGCGCAGCTTAAAATTGCGCTGCATCTCGGCGCGGCGCAGATCCACGTAGCGGTATTTCAGACGGACCTCTTCGTCCTTGATGGCTTCTTCCGCAGGCGAGAAGGGCGCGAGGCGGGTGTCATTGAGAACGCGCAGCTCCGTGGCCTCGATCTCGATCTCGCCCGTTTCCATCTTGGGATTGATGGCATCTTTCGCGCGCAGCCGCACCTTGCCCACGGCGGCGACGACGTACTCCGGCCGGACGTGCTCACCTTTGCTGTGGCCCTCGGGCGTGATCTCTTTATCGAGCACAATCTGGCAGATACCCGAGCGGTCGCGCAGGTCGAGGAAGATCAGGTTGCCGTGGTCGCGGCGGCGGTTGACCCAGCCCATCAAGACCACATGCTTGCCGGCATCAGCGGCACGCAGGGTGCCGCAGAGATGCGTCCGTTCGAGGTTCCCTAAAAAATCGAGCACTACCCTACCCTTTCATTCTGCGACTTCCACAAAACCCTGGTGCCCAATCCTTGCGGCGTTCTTGCCTTTGCCGCAAGGGTGGGAAAGCACAAGCCCAAACCACTCGCACTCATGATTTGAGGAAGTTGGCCAGCTCCGCGCGCGGCACTTTGCTCTGCACACCGGTGGCGAAATCCTTCACCGTCAGAATACCGGACTGGACCTCATCCTCGCCCACGATGACGATGCGCCGCGCGATCTTGTCCGCCGTTTCAAATGACTTCTTGAGCCGGAAGCTGCCATCGCCTAGCTCGACCTGCAATCCCGCCCGGCGCAGCTCGCGCGCCAGGGCCAGCGCCGCAGCATTCACGGTTTCACCCAGCGGCGCGATATACGCGTCCACCTGCGGTTGGGCAGTTTTTTGGTCAAGCGCCTGTAGAGTCAAAACGAGCCGGTCTTCGCCCATGGCAAAACCGATGCCCGGAGCCTTGGGTCCGCCGATCGCCTCGCTCAGCCCGTCGTAGCGGCCGCCGCCGAGCAGCGCATTCTGCGCGCCGAGACCGCCGTGCGTGAACTCGAAGGTTGTTCGCGTGTAGTAATCAAGGCCGCGCACCAGCCGGGGATTGCGCTTATAAGGCACGCCCGCCGCATCCAGAGCCGCGAGCACCGCGGCGAAATGTTTTTTTGACTCTTGGTCGAGAGAATCAGCAATGACAGGAAGTTTCTCGATGATCGGCTGGTCCTCCGGCACCTTGCAGTCCAGCACGCGCAACGGATTCGTAACGGCACGCCGCTGGCAGTCTTCACAGAGCTGCGATGCGACAGGAGCGAGAGCCGCACGAAGTGCTTCGTTATAGCGGGCACGATCGGCCGCCGAACCTACTGAATTCAACTCCAGCGTCCATCCGGTGATGCCCAGCTCATCGAGCAATGTGGCCAGCATCTCCAGAACCTCTGCATCGCGCAGGGGGCTCTCGCTGCCCGAAGAGGGCGGCCCGATCACCTCGGCGCCGATCTGGAAGAACTGCCGGTGGCGGCCCTTCTGCGGCCGCTCACGCCGGAACTGCGGCCCGATGTAGTAGAGCTTCTGCAACTGCCCTGTCTCGCCCAGCTTGTGCTCGATGTAGGCGCGGACTACTCCGGCGGTGTTTTCGGGACGCAGCGTCAGCGACTGCGCCTTTTCCGACTGCGCCCGTGCGCGATCCTCCCAGGTGTACATCTCCTTCGAGACGATGTCGGTCTCCTCGCCCACGCCGCGGGCAAAGAGCGAAGTGTCTTCAAAGATGGGCGTGCGAATCTCGCCGAAGTTGTAGCGGGCAAAGACAGCGCGGGCGGTCGCCTCGATCCGGTTCCAGAGCGCCGTCTCCGGCGGCAAAAGATCGCGCGTCCCGCGCACGGCTTTCAAAGTGGCCATAACCTTTCAGTTTAAATGCCCGAATTACACCAGCCTCGCCCAGTCGACAAGAGGGATGAACCGACGCTATATGACTTCGCGTCGACAGGCTTCAGCCAACAATCGCACGGGCGATATGAATCCACCACTCCGGCCCGATGCGGGACAGGTAGATCACGAACAACTGCGCTGCGAAGTACACGGGCAGGCCAACCCGGTACACCATGTGGACGCGCCGGTTGACCATGAGGTCGCGGGCAACGCCGAGAGCGAGCAGCAGATCGGCGCCGAAATATTGCAGACTATGCTGGCGCAAAAAAGCATGATCGATGCGCGCAAACGCGGCCACCAGCAACGCACAGGTGGCAAAGAAGATCAGCCGGCGATGCGGCTCCGGTCTTTTGCGCCACCAGATGGCAAGGCCAATACACACTGCAAAAACGCCGATGTCGAAGAACGGAATGGCGAGAAAAGCGTACCTGCCCGGCTCATGCAGCCGATAGGTCTCAAAATGGACCATCAGGATGCCCGTGGCAAAGCCGAGCGGAATCATGACCGCCGCAAGCCCAGCACCATACCAGCCGAGCAAGCGATGCCATTTGACATTGCGGGTGCGTACAAGCCCGGACTGAAGGATGAAGAAGACGATCCACAACGAGAAAACGGCACCGTGGTACCCGAGGATTGCTGGCGGCGCCACTGCGGGGTGGATCAGTTTTTCGTCGATTGTCGGCCCGAAGCCGGCTACAACGATCACAGCGGCAACGAGCGACATTGCAAAGTGGAAATACCGGTCGACAAGACCGTTGCGGCCGGCGATGCGATGAGCGCTGCCTGCAATGGCAGCTTGAGACGTCGACGCCATCGGTGAAAACCTCCGGGCTACAGCGGTTTCACAGTCGCCATACCCCTCGAAGCCGTTGCTGCAGAGTGGCATTTTCCTCAAGAAAATGCCGCCTTCCGCGGTGCCGGCAAGGGCACATAAACTGTGAACCGCTCTAGCTACGCAATACGACGGAAGCGGTTTGAACTCAACGGGGAAGTACGCCGAGTGTAGCATCGCGGGAATGCGAAGCTCAAACGGAGAGCGGAAGAGGCGCATCATTGCGCTGGAAGCCGTTCTTCAGTGCAAACGGCCACCATGCGAGACGCGGCGGCTACTGCGGGTTTCACAGTTGCATCCGGCCGCATACGATAGCATCTCAGCAGCCATGGAATACCGACTTCTCGGAGGCTCCGGCCTCAAAGTTCCCGTTCTCAGCTTCGGCGCCGGCACTTTTGGCGGCGGCGTAGAGTTCTTTGACGCGTGGGGCGCTACATCTGATGTAGCCGAAGCGCGCCGCATCGTGGATATCTGCCTCGAATCGGGCGTGACACTCTTCGATACGGCCGATGTCTATTCCAACGGCCGGTCCGAAGAGGTGCTGGGCAAGGCGATCGAGGGCCGGCGCGACCAGGTGCTCATCTCCACCAAGGCGACCTTCCGGCTCGGTGACGGACCCAATGACGTTGGCTCCTCGCGTTATCATTTGCGCCAATCCATTGAAGGCAGCCTGCGCCGCCTGGGCACTGACTACGTCGATATCTACCACCTGCACGGCTTTGACGCGCTTACGCCCATCGAAGAGGTGCAGGACACGCTCAACACCTTCGTCCGCGAGGGCAAGGTGCGGTATATCGCCTGCTCCAACTTTTCCGGCTGGCATCTGATGAAGTCCCTCGCCGTAGCCGACCGCTACGGCTGGACGCGCTACGCCGCGCACCAGGTCTACTACTCGCTCATCGGGCGCGAGTACGAGTGGGAGCTGATGCCCCTCGCCCTCGATCAGAAAGTGGGCGCGCTCGTGTGGAGCCCGCTTGGCTGGGGCAGGCTTACCGGCAAGCTGCGCCGCGGCAAGCCGGTACCCGAGGTCAGCCGTCTGCACAAGACAGCACATGCCAGCCCGCAGGTGACGGACGAGCATTTGTACAAGGTGGTCGATGCCATCGATGCGGTCGCGGCCGAGACCGGAAAGACTGTTCCGCAGATCGCGCTCAACTGGCTGCTGCAGCGGCCTACCGTTTCTTCACTGATCATCGGCGCACGGAATGAGGAGCAGTTGCGGCAGAACCTGGGCGCAACCGGCTGGAATCTGACAGCGGAGCAGGTCGCGGCTCTCGACAAGGCCAGCGAGACGCAGGCCGTCTATCCCTACTGGCACCAAAGGCAGTTTCCAGAACGGAACCCTTCGCCGGTGTAAAGACAGGGAACAGGCAGCAGGGAGTAGGCAATAGAGATCAGCGATCGAGGACCCAGTCGAGCCGCCTGCTTCGCTCTGCACTCAGAGCCTTAATCTGCGTGCCGGTGGCGATGCACCACGTAGCGGCCGATCATCCAGCCGACGGCGCTGCCTACGAGCACGTCTGAGGGAAAGTGTTGTCGCCCGGCGACACGCGCTATGCTCACGCCGGTAGCGAGGCCATAGGCAGTGATCTGCGTCAGCGGGCCCCTGTATTCCGTGGCGATGACGGCGGCCGAAGACCACGCCAGGATGCTGTGGTTCGACGCGAAAGACGAGTCGACGCCGACATTCGTCTGGAAGAACTTACCGTGCGCTCCGTCCAGCGTGGGCCGCTCGCGCATAGAAACTATCTTCAGCACTTCATTCACGGCCAGGCTATCGAGCATCGCTTCGCCGCCCAGAATACCTGTCTCGGTCGCGTGATCGTCATGATGGATCGTGCCCAGGCCGAAGATAATCGCGGGAGCAGCCACAAATCCGCCAAGCAGGCCAGTGGAAGCGGTATCGGCATGGTTGTTGAGCGATGTGTCGGTGAAGTGCTTCGACATGATCTGGTGATCAGTAGTCATTAGGCCCGCTGTGGCCAAAACCAGCAATGCGGGTCCTACCGCATTGGAATCGTTCAGCCGGGCCGGACTGGTCCAGATGGCCTCCTGATCGCGGAGGATATTGCGCGGCGTGCTGCGCAGGGTGACCGGCTCGCTGGACTCATCCTGTGGCTGGGGTGAGTCGGGTAATGACTTAGCGTCTTGTGCGCACAGGTGACTGCACAACGCGACGGCAAGAACAGGAGCAAAGAGTATCGACCGCCAGCTGCGGATTAAAGTTTGAATGAAATAGGTCACAGGATCATTAGACGTGAACAACAAGGGAAATGCGTTTCGATGAATCAAACGTCATCTCCGTCTTAGGTTTCGGCAAGATAAAACTCGACGTAATCCAGATAATTTTGCGCGTACTCGAGGATCAGCGCACGATCTTTCTCGGTAAGCTCGCGGCGCTGCTTGGCCGGTACGCCGGCCCAGAGCGTGTGCGGCGGCACCACCGTGTGTTCCGGCACAACCGAGCCCGCAGCGATAATGGAGCCTTTGCCGATACGCGCATTGTTGAGCACGCGCGCGCCGATGCCGATGAGGCACTCGTCTTCTACTACACAGCCATGCACCGTCGCATTGTGCCCAATCGTGACCCAATCACCCACGGTCACGGAGTAGAGATTGCGCTGGCCATGGAGCACTGCGCAGTCCTGCACATTTGAGCACGAGCCCACACGGATCGAGTTCACATCGCCGCGAATTACTGCGTTCATCCATACGGAAGAGCGCTCGCCGATGAGGACATCGCCAAGGATCTGCGCAGAGGGATCGATATAACAGCCTGCGGCGATCTGCGGCAGCTTTCCCTGGTAACTGCGAATCATGGTTAGAGTGTACAGCGTGCGGAGGGACCGACCTCAATGCTGCTGGAGAGGCGGCGCGAGCCGTTGCGCGGCGGCTGCCAGCATCTCCGGCACCGGAACCGGCTTCGCCAGAATCTCGAAGCTGTGACCGTGTTTCGCAGCCTCCTGGAGCTTCGTTCCGGTCAGGAACTGGCCAGACATCAGCAACACCTGAATCGAAGGATGTTCGGCCCCGAGCAGAATTGCCAGGTCGATGCCGCTCATCGCCGGAAGAATCACATCGATGATCGCCAGCGCAGGCGCCCATTGCACCACAATCTGGAGGGCCTCTTCCGCAGAGTAGGCTACGCGGCACTCATAACCGTGAACGGCAAAAATCGCGGCAAGCGTGTCGGCGACATTTCGCTCGTCATCCACGACGAGCAGCTTTTTCTTTTCCTGCAAAGGCATTGCAATCCGTGCGGCTAGCGATCAGGCCGGCTTGTTGTTCCTGGTAGTGGGGAAAGTGAATCCACCGAATCTGTGTACCGATCGCAGCTACTAGGGCGTAGCAAAAAATTCCTATGGAAACGGCCTGAAGCCAGATTTGCTCGATGAAGCGATATCTTCGAGCCTGACACGCCTGGGTTCTTTGCGGCGGACATCCAGAGTCTGTTTCTGCAACGTCACGAGTGATTCCTGAGCGTCCAGCAGCATCTTGCGGATCGTGTTGTCAGTTTCTACGCCTATAGACCGCTGTATATCGATTAATTGTTCGAGCAGAATATTGAAGTTCAAGGCCCAACCTCGCAGTGTCAGTATTCCCTGAACGCTCGCGGTCGGAAGTGACGCGAGTCACCCGAATGCGCAAACGGCGCACCCTGATTGGTCGCCGACGACCGGATAGATGACCGGACCTGCCGCCAACCATCTCGGCCGAAGTGGGCCAAGTTCTTACGCTAGAAGCATTTCATGGACGCAAGCCTAGGAAGTTTCCTAGGGTACGGTGGAGTTTGCCCTGGAACTCCAGTATGATGGACGGAGCCGTCCTGGCAGGTTCGGAGGTGGAAATCCGTTGGCAGAAGTTCGCGTTCAGGAAGGCGAACCGCTAGAAAATGCGCTGCGCCGGTTTAAGCGCAAGGTACAGCAGGAGGACATTATCAAGGAAGTGAAGCGTCACTCCTACTATCTGAAGCCCGGCGAGAAGCGTCGCGTCAAAGCAGCTTTGGCGCGGAAGCGGAATCGCAAGAAAGCTCGTAAGGAGCAGGATTAAGGGATCTTAACCTGCGAATGCACCGTCCCGAGCGGCTTCCGTGAGTAGACCTGCGGAAGCCGTCATAAAGCCAGTTAGAGTGACGGTGGTGGTTGATTTGGCTTGAGCGCTCAATGTTCCGTTGAGCGGCTGTGCAGCAGAAGCAGCAGAATCTGTCCCGTAGCATCGGGTTGCAACTTAGAATGCCGCCTCTTTTTGAAGCGGTCCGGGCCCTTGTTGTGCATTACGAACGGAAACAGGGAACCGCGACCGGCACTCTCGTCTGAGCCATGGCCGATTTCGGTGTCTGTCCCTGTTTTGGGGAAGCCGGTCATGGAATTCAGGGATCGAGTATTGAAGTGCAGCGACTGCGGCGCCGAGTTCGTCTTTACGGCGGGCGAACAGGTTTTCTTCCACGACAAACAATTTAAAAATGACCCGAAGCACTGTAAACAGTGCAAGGCGAAACGCGCCCGCGGAACGACGCGCGTGCGTCCTGAGACCAGAACGACCTGTTCTGAGTGCGGCGCGGAGACCACCGTTCCCTTCAAGCCAACACAAGGCCGGCCGGTGCTTTGCCGCTCCTGTTTTCAGAAGCAGGGCAAGCCTTCCGCTGCCCCGGCTGCTACGCGAGACTAGAGCTGAAGAGCAGATCGCCCCAGAACCCAGAAGGTGATCCAGCCTCACGTACAAGCGTGGCTAGCTGCGCCCAGTGGCGCTGGCCATGCAAGAGCGCATGGCCAAGAATCTTGCGATGCGTGAGGGCCCGTTTATCGGGTGGCAGCCAATCGAAAGTCAGGGTGTATCGCGCTTCCCAGTCTTTCTGCGGGTTCGCAAGCAGCCGCTTGAAGATGCCCGTCGCCTGCAGGTGCAGATCGAAGAGCGCTTCCAGCGGGCCGGGCGGCATGGTCTCCCACGGAATCTCCGGCTCACTTGCGAGACGCCGCGCCCAGCGCATCTCGGCGCCCCAGATGTGCCGCACCAGCTGCTGCACATTGGTGGCTCCGCCGATTCCACATTTCAGTTCGAGCAGCGCCGGATTCGCATCCAGATGCGCCTTCCAGAAGTTTGAGGATTCCTCGCTCCAGCCGAGCAGTTCCTCCATCGACACGCCGATGCTCATCGCTTGCTCCTCAACGCACGATGCCCGATATCGTGCCGGTAGTAGATGCCTTCAAACTGAATCTCAGCCATGGCCTGATAAGAACGCGCCAGCGCTTCTTCCAGCGAGTCGGCCGCGGCCGTTACGCCCAGCACGCGCCCGCCTGCGGTAAGCAGTTGCGGCCCGACCTGTGCAGAACCGGCGTGGAAGACCTGCACGCCGGGAACCTGCCCCGCCGCGCCGAGCCCGCTGATCGGCAGTCCCGTCTTGTACGCTCCGGGGTATCCGGCCGAACTGGCCACCACGCATGCAGAGGCGCCGGGTGACCAGCGCAGTTCGGTCTCGCCGAGCCGGCCATCGATGCACGCTTCAAGCGCTTCGATGAGGTCGCTTTCGAGCCGCACCAGAATGGCTTGCGTCTCCGGATCGCCGAATCGCGCATTGAACTCCAGCACCTCGGGACCGCGGGCCGTCATCATCAGTCCGCAATAGAGCACGCCGATAAAGGGAGTGTCTTCTTCGGCCATGCCGCGCACGGTGGGCTCGGCGATATGGCGCAGGATCCACTCGCTCATCGCCGGATCGAGCAGCTCATCGGTTGTGTAGACGCCCATGCCGCCGGTGTTCGGGCCGGTATCTCCCTCGCCGATGCGCTTGTGATCCTGAGCGGGAAGCAGCGGGACAACGTGCTGGCCGTCACTCAGGCAGAGGAAGCTGATCTCTTCGCCTGTCAGAAACTCTTCGATCACCACCTGCCGCTCGGCCTCCCCCAGCAGCTCACCGGAGAAGAGGCCGTGCGCGGCTTCGAGAGCCGTTTGCCGCGAATCGCAGATGACGACGCCTTTACCGGCCGCGAGACCGTCGGCTTTGACCACAAATGGCGGATGGAAAACTTCGACAGCTTTTTCCAGCTCCGCAGCCGTTGCACACACAGCGTATTTGGCCGTGGGAATGTTGTGCCGCTGCAGGAAGCGTTTGGCAAAACCCTTGCTCGTCTCGAGCATGGCAGCCCCGCGCGTCGGCCCGAAGACACGGAACCCGCGCTGCTGGAGCGCGTCCACAATACCGAGCGAAAGCGGCAGTTCCGGCCCCACGATTGTCAACCCCGGCTGCTCTGTCTCCGCCATCTTCACCATCGCATCGAGATCTTTCAAGTTCGCCGGCACGCACCGCGCGATCTGCCCGATGCCCCCATTGCCCGGCGCGCACACTACTTCCGTGACGCGAGTGCTGCGCGCAGCCGCCCACGCCAGCGCATGCTCGCGTCCGCCGGAACCAAGGATCAAGACCTTCATGGAAGCCTTCCCTCTCCACAATATTCTTCACAAACCAAGAACAATCGTCGGCAATGCGGGTAGGGGAAGTCAAACGAGCAGAGTCGTGGAATTGCGGCGCCAATACCGCAAGGATCAATCGTGCGATTGGACAGGGCCAGCAAATTCGTCGGGCGTGATCCATGTGAAGTTGGCGGGCGCGCTTCCTCTCAGCGCGCGGGCGTGCCGATAAGCGGTTGCACCGAACACCACAATCAGAGCCGGCACGACAGGCGCTGCCAGCCACCATACGCGTGAGAAGCGATCCCAATTCATCGCGAACCAAAAAGAGAACAGACTGAGGACAGCGCCGATTCCGGCCACAACGAAGGTTGCATACAGCCGGAAAAGCAGAAATGTTGTTCTGTGAATGAGCGCTTGATGAAGCCAGGCGGCGAAGCTCGCGAGGCCACATGTGACGATTCCGCCAACGATGATCCAGGCCCGCCCGACGATAGCGAATAATTCCGATGCATTCTTCCAATGCATGTGCGTTTCTTGCAGAACCAAATTGTCGGCCACCATGCCAAGAAGAGCCATGATCGGAAGCACAGCACAACACGGTCCCCATGTTGCGAACCAGAGGGCTGTGCTCAGTGCATACTTTCGGCCCGGCGGGACTAGAATGCAGGCGAGAAAAGCCACCGAACCCGCCGCCAAAAAGACGAACACAATAAACACGGCAAGCAGGTCGACCATGCCGCCATTCTTGCCTAAAATTAGGCCTTGGTCAATTCATAGTTCTGAGCTGTGGGCGCGTGCCTGGTCTCAGCGTAAACTGACTTACTGGCATCCGTAGTTGCGCGTGACGCTCCAAGTTGCGCGGCAAGGATTCAGCAGGATGGAAACCCGCATCAAGCCACATCTCGAACGGATTGCCGAAGATGCACAGCGAGAAGAACAGCGCCGTGCTTACCAGCGCAACCAGGTCTTCGGCCTGGTGATTCTCGCTGCCGCGATCTGCGCCTGGTGGCTCTTCCATACCAACCCTCGGTGGATCTTCCCGCCCGGCTGGTGGCGCCCATGAGTGCTGCGCGTATGGTGAGCGACGGCTCTGTGTGGGAGGGAGGTCCGGGCTTCAGCCCGGATATTGGAGGCGAAGAAACAGGCGGCGCTTTAGCCCCGGAACAAAAAGCTGATCCTCTCGCCGTTATTCTCCTCGGCCCGACAGGCAGCGGCAAGACGGCGCTTTCGCTCCTGCTCGCCGAGCGCTTTCAAGGCGAGATCGTAAGCTGCGACTCGGTTGCCGTCTATCGCGGTATGGAACTGGGTACGGCCAAACCAACTCCGGAAGAACGCGCCCGCGTGCCGCATCATCTGATTGACATGGCCGAGCCAGATGAGCCTTTCACCGCGGGCACGTACTCCCGACTTGCCCGTGCGGCGCTCCAAGAAATTGCCGCGCGCAAGCACCTGCCGATCGTGACCGGTGGAACGGGCCTCTATCTGCGCGCGCTCACCGAAGGCCTTTTCGCCGGACCGTCGCGACAGGAATCCTTGCGGGCACGGCTCAGATCCAAAGTGCAAAAGCACGGAAGTGCCCGGCTGCATCGCGTCCTCAAGCGCCTTGATCCCGCATCGGCCGAACGCATTCATCCGAACGACGCTCCCAAGCTGATCCGCGCCATCGAGGTCTGCCTGGCTGCGCGCAAGCCGATGTCGCAGGTAATGGCGCGCGATCCCTTGACTGGTTTTCGGTTGCTGCGGATCGGCCTGAACCCGCCACGGGCCGCTTTGTACGAACGTCTGAATGCGCGCTGCGCTGCGATGTTTGCGGCAGGACTGATCGAAGAGACGCGCGGCTTGCTCGCGCGCTACGGGCCCATCAAAGCGCTCGACTCACTCGGCTATCGCCAAGCGATGAGCGTGCTGGATGGAACTTTGAGCGCCGAAGCTGCGACGGCCGCAGCGCAACAGGGCCATCGCAACTACGCCAAGCGCCAGATGACCTGGTTTCGCCGCGAACCCAACGTACACTGGATCGATCGCTTCGGCGAGGATGCGGAGACCGTGCGCGCGGCGGCTGAGCTGATTACGCAGACAGGCCTCTGACGCTTCTCCATTTAAACTGGCTGTGTGGGACTGCGTTTGCGCAGGCTGCGAACGCCCTGAACGGAGTGCTCTCTTGCCAGAAACGAGTTCGGAAATCCTCTACGACGTAGCTGTGATTGGCGGCGGCCCGGCGGGTTACACGGCGGCCATTCGTGGCGCTGAGTATGGCCTCAAAGTGGCGCTCATCGACGCGAGCCCGAAGCTGGGCGGCACTTGCCTGCATGTGGGCTGCATTCCCACCAAGGCGCTGCTCTTTAATGCCGAGCTGTGGGATCATCTGAAGAACGCGGCCGAGTTCGGCATCGCTGGAATCGGCACGCCGCAGCTCGACTGGGCCGCTGTGCAGACGCGTAAAAATGCCATCATCACCAAACACGTCAAGGGCCTCGAGTTCCTGATGAAGAAGCACAAGATCGCCGTGATTGGCGGCTATGCACGCCTGACTGGATCGGCGAAAGACGGTGTGCACACACTCGACGTGACGGCTTCCGATGGCGGTGCGAAGAGCCAGATGAAGGCAAAGAACGTGATCCTTGCCTCTGGCTCGCAGGCCAAGATGCTGCCCGGCCTGAAAGCCAATGATCGAATTCTGACCAACATCGAAATTCTTTCGCTCAAAGAGCCCCCGAAGTCTCTTGTCGTGATCGGCGCGGGCGCTGTGGGTGTTGAGTTCGCTTCGATCTTCCGCAGCTTCGGCACAGAGGTCACGATCGTGGAGTTTCTGCCGCGCGTGGTTCCACCCGAAGATGAGGAGATCTCGAAGGAGTTGGCGCGCGTCTTCAAGAAGCGCGGCATCGACATCAATACTAGTGCGAAGGTTGAGGGAATCGAAGAGACCGCTGCCGGAGTGCGCGTGACGTTCACCGATGCAAATGGCAAAGCCCAGGTGAAAGAGGCCGAGAAGGTGCTCGTGGCCGTGGGCCGCGCTCCGCAAACCGCTGATGTAGGCGCGGACAAAACGCGCATCGAAATCGATCGCGGCTTTGTGAAGGTGAATGAGGGTCAGGAAACGGCTGAGCCCGGCGTCTATGCCATCGGCGACATCGTCGCCGGACTGCCGCAGCTGGCGCACGTGGGCGCGATGTGCGGCATGGTCGCCATGGCCAAGATCGCCGGTCACGCCTTCCGCCCCGTCCGCCGCAATCGAATCCCCAACTGCACCTACACCGAGCCGCAGATCGGGTCTGCCGGTCTGACAGAGGCGCAGGCCAAAGAGCAAGGCCACGAGGTCAAGGTCGGCAAGTTTCCCTTTGGCGGCAACTCGAAGGCCACCATCGTCGGCAGTCACGATGGCTTTGTGAAGATTGTCTCCGATGCGAAATACGGAGAGATTCTCGGCGTGCACATCATCGGCCCACAGGCTACGGAGCTGATCGCCGAAGCCGTCGCGGTGATGGAGCTTGAAGGCACGGTGGACGAGATGATGTTTACCATCCACGCGCATCCCACGCTGAGCGAGTCGCTGCTCGACGCCTATGGCGCGGTGAACGGGATGGCGATCAATGCATAGTCGTCTCAACAAAGCGATTGGCTCCCAGTGCTAATGAATCAAACTAAGGCCTTGTCATCTTGAGCGGAGTAGGAAGCGTTCTTTGCTCCCTACGCAGTCGAAAGATCTGCGGTTTCCCTCGCACAACTCGGAATGCAGCCCGTCCGAAAACGCCCGTCCGAAAACGTAGTTCGATATAATCGCCGCAACTTCTCACGAGAGTTACGGCGTTGCCTTTGCAGAGTCGGGGATTGTCGAAAAACAGAACACGCCCGCACGGGCGCGAGGATTTCGGTCTGCCGCGCGAAGATCTGCGCACATTGCGCGCGCTCAATACGCCGATGCGCATCCAGAAGTTTATCGATGCGCTGACCTACGACTATTCAGATTCAGCACGGTCGCCGCGCCGCATTCTGCGTGAACGTAGAGGTCATTGCATGGAAGGCGCGTTGCTGGCGGCTGCAGCGCTGCGCGTGAATGGCCATCCGCCGCTGCTGATGGATCTGGAAGCCGTGCACGATGATGACCACGTGGTCGCCCTCTACCGTGAGCGCGGCCTGTGGGGCGGCATTGCCAAATCCAACTTCGCCGGACTGCGCTTTCGCTCGCCGGTCTACCGCACGCTGCGCGAGCTGGCAATGAGCTATTTCGACCACTACTACAATCTGCGCGGCGAGCGCACGTTGCGTGCCTACTCGCGCGCGGTGCATCTCGCGCCATTAGACCGCCAGCACTGGATGACCGCGGAGGAGGACGTCTGGTGCGTGCCGGAGCGGCTCATCGCCGCCAGGCACTACGCGCTCGTTCCCGACAAGATCACACGTGCCTTGCCGCGTCTTGACCGACGCAGCCTGGAGGCGGGCATGCATGGACGAGTGGAGCACTAAAGCTCGGTATAGATAATAGCGATGACGCCTAAGCTTTTTGTGCGCTTGCTGCCATGATCGCAACTACCAGTCCAACAAGAATTAACGGAACCATGGGCAGCAGAAAGTAATAGAAAGGGCCATGCACGTTGGTGCCACCTAGAGCATATCCGATCAGAATCACGCCAAGCGGAACGGTCAAAGTGAAAAATGCAATACGTGTGCGCCCAATCCTCCCGAGGCACGCAGCCCAGCCAATCAGACTAACCAGCAGAAGCCCCGCGCCAACCAGAATTGCGAGGAGAGATACTTCGTAATTATCGGAGATGAAAGCGAATTGCCCTATCGTTGCAAAGTCAAAACCGAGAGCTCCTAGTCCGATGGATGTGCCGCTTATTCCGAGTATCACGAGAATCTTCCATGCTTGCTTTGCTCGAGATTGAGACATTTGAGACATTTGTGAAATGTACATCCAATTAGAACGCTAAGCTGCCCGCGCAAACGTTCGCTAAAGCTCTGTCGATTGGCTCTTCACCAGCGCTTCCGCCTTAGCAATGAACTCCGCCAGTGGCACGGAGCCCTGATCGCCTTTGCCGCGGGTGCGCACGCTGACCGTGCCGGCCGCTTCTTCCTTGTCGCCGAAGACGAGGATGTAGGGCGTCTTCTGGTTGGCGAAGTCGCGGATCTTGGCATTCATCTTCTCGTTGCGCGTGTCGGTTTCCACTCGCAGGCCGGCATCTTTCAATGCCTTTTCTACCTTCTCTGCGTAGGCAACGTGGCGCTCGCTGATCGGCACCAGTCCCACCTGCACCGGCGCGAGCCACAGCGGAAAGGCGCCGGCATAGTGCTCGATGAGCACACCGAAGAAGCGTTCGACGGAGCCAAAGAGAGCGCGGTGCACCATCACCGGCTGATGCCGCTCGCCGTCTTCGCCGACATATTCGAGCTCGAAGCGCGCCGGCAGGTTGAAGTCGAACTGCACGGTCGAAAGCTGCCATAGCCGGCCGAGCACGTCGACCAGCTTCACGTCGATCTTGGGTCCATAGAAGGCCGCTTCGCCAGGAATCGTCTTGTACACAATACCGCGGCTCTTGAGCACGTTGTCGAGCGAACGAATCGCCAAGTCCCAGTTCTCATCGGAACCGGCGTAGTGCTTGCGGTCATTCGGGTCCCAGGTGGAGAGCTCCACTTTGAACTCGGAGAAGCCGAAGGTCTTGAGCACCGCCTCGGCAAAGTCGATGCACGCCGCCACTTCGCTCTCGATCTGGCTGGGCATGCAGAAGATGTGCGCATCATCCTGCGTAAAGCCGCGCACGCGCAACAGGCCGTGCATGGTGCCGGAGCGCTCATAGCGATACACGTTGCCCAGCTCGGCATAGCGCGCGGGCAGATCGCGGTAGCTCTTGGGCGAATTCTTGTAGATGAGGATGTGGAACGGACAGTTCATCGGCTTCATCCGATAGTCCGCATCGTCGAGCTTCATCGGCGTAAACATGTTGGACGCGTAGAAGCCTTCGTGTCCTGAAGTCTGCCAAAGGTTCACGCGCGCCACGTGCGGCGTGTAGACAAGCTGGTAGCCGCGCCGGATGCACTCTTCGCGCATCCAGTCTTCCATGATCTTGCGGATCATGGCGCCCTTGGGATGCCAGAAGATCAGGCCTGCGCCGGCCAGCTCCTGAATGCTGAACAGATCGAGCTGCTTGCCCAGCACGCGATGGTCGCGCCGCGCCGCTTCTTCGAGCCGAGCAAAGTGCTCGTCGAGATCTTTCTTCGAGAAAAAGGCCGTGCCGTAGATGCGCTGCAGTTGCGGATTCTTCTCATCACCGAGCCAGTAAGCTCCGGCAAGATTCGTGATCTTGAAGGCCTTCACGCGGCCCGTCGAAGGCACGTGCGGACCACGGCAGAAGTCGACAAAGTGGCCGTTGCGATAGAAACTCACATCCGAGCCGGGCTCTGTGAATTTGGTCACGAAGTGCGTCTTCATGAAGTCCCCGTGACGCTCAAAGTCTTCCAGAGCTTTTTCGCGCGGCTCATACGCGCGCACAAACTTCTCGTCGCGCTCGACAACTTCGATCATGCGCTCTTCGATCTCGGCGAGATCCTCGGGCGTGAAGGGCTTCTCGCGATAGAAATCGTAGAAGAAGCCGGAGTCCGTTGCCGGTCCGTGGCCGAGCTTGGTCTCCGGAAAGAGCTCCAGAACTGCCGTTGCCATCACATGCGCGGCGGAGTGACGCACCACTTTGAGCGCTTCCGGATCTTTCTCGGTGATGAGTTCGAGACGCGTGTCTGCGGTCAGCGGCGTAGAAAGATCGGCTAGCCGCGTAGCGTCTGCATCCTGCGCTGCATACATCGCGGCTTCTGATTCCTCGCCTGTGGCGGTCTGCAGGGCGGCGCCGGTCACCGGCGACAGCTTGGCAACGACAGAAACGGCGGCCAGCCGCGGCGAGATGCTGTTGGCAATTTCGAGAGGCGTGGTGCCCGCAGGTACTTCGCGGACGCTGCCATCGGGCAGATGTACGGAGATTGTTTGCTTGCTCATGAGGTTCCCAAGTTGCTCAGGTTAACGTCCCGGATGAAACGGGCAGACTTGCAATCACACCTTAGGATATAACGTCGCCAACTGGAGCTCAGATTTGGGTGTACAGGCGCGAGTGAACTGGGTGTTCAGCCACTTTCCATGCCTTTGGTAACGTCGACTCGGCTCGACGGGCTTATTACGCGTTCACTTGCGCACGATGAAGTGACTGTAGAGAGAAGCCCTGGAGATTCCGTTCGTAACAGACGTTACTTCTGATTGGGGATGGCAGGCTGCACGAAAGACCGCAAGCGTTGCCATAGATGGGGAATAGCTAAGGCGGTTTAGATTCGCTATTGTCATCGCATAGCTTAGAGGAACCGGCCGGTTATATATACGAGGCACGAAATGCAAGTGCTGTGTAGAAGGACGAACGGAAACGCAGAGCTTCACTGCTGCGTGTGTGGACAAGGATTCGTGCTGTTCTGGGAACGGCAGCCGCACTCGGAGCGGATAGAAATGATGCACGAGATTCAGGAGACGTTGCGGCGGCAACACCGCACGGCTCCCGGCCCAGAGGCTCACCCGCAAGGCGGGTTTCTGGCGCCGCAGACGAAGGGGCAGTTTGAATTTGCAGGCGCGGGGATTTTGGGCGCCGCGCCGACGTGGGAACTGTAACTCGCATCGAAATGTTTGTACCCGCAAAACAGCGGGGAGAACAGTTAAATCGGGGGATGGCAAAGAAGCACTCTCTATGGCTTGAAGAGGGACCCAAATTGGAAGAAGAATCAATCTCGATTGGGTCGTTTTAGATTAAAGCAGGTCTAAATAAAGGTTCTAGGTGGTAGGTCTGAAGTTCGCATCGGAGCCTGACCGCACGAGAGCGAACCTTATAAATAGATGTTATAGCTTCCGATGCCGGCCAGCGACTTCACCCTTCGAGGTCATCGCTGCCGGCGTCGTTTTCTTCCAGAAATTTTCTAGCGCGGGAACTCTGGTCTGGTCGGATCAAAGCCGAGGCGGCGTTTTGTGCATGTCCTCGTTCGGAACAGACGGCAGTGCACCTAGACGCGAAGCAGAGCGAGACGAACCAGGGCGGAAGGAATTCAGACACGCACGGTTTCAGATTCAAACAACGGCGCGAACTCAAATGGCAAAGACACAAAAGGCTGGGAAGAACCCAGCCCTTTGTGTTTGTTTGCGAGATTCTGCCGGAATCCGGCCGGTGGGAGGATTAGAGCGGCTGCACGTCGGCAGCCTGCCATCCCTTGGGGCCTTTCACTACGTTGAACTGCACGGCCTGGCCTTCTTGCAAGCTCTTGAAACCACTCGAGTTGATCGCAGAGTAATGCACGAAGACATCTTCGCCGTTCTGACGCGAAATGAAGCCGAAGCCCTTCGCATCATTAAACCACTTCACGGTACCTTGTTCCATTGTGTTCGATTTTCCTAAACTTTGAATTGCGCTGGAGGAATCGGAGCGACCACTGGCAGAATCTTGCTTGGTTGGGCGAGTACTGCTCACGCCCGGTTCGATTCTAACGCTGGCCATAGTATACCATCGCTGTCAAAAAACCGGGCATAATTTTCTTTCACAACGCCTCCCCAATTCGGGGCAGTCCCAATTAAGTGCCAGAATCTGAGCAGGTTACTGACCAGCCAACCTGTATGATAACGTGAAAAGTCAGCATGGTTCCCGATCCCGTCCCCGATCTGCTCAAGCGCGCTACCGACGCACTGGAGGCAAAATTTGACTATCTGCCGGGTCAGGAATTCGCCATAGATGCAGGTCATAAATCTGCCATCGATAAAGCTGCCATGGAGTGCGTTCTGGACGCGACAGCGCAGCGCCTGGCTGACAATTATCCCTATTTTCATCCCCTCTACGCTGGCCAGATGCTCAAGCCGCCGCACCCTGTGGCGCGCGCCGCGTACGCGCTGGCGATGAAGATCAATCCGAACAATCATGCGCTCGACGGCGGCCGCGCCAGCTCTGCAATGGAAGTCGAGGCGGTTCGCGAGATCGCCGGAATGTTTGGCTGGACGGAGTTCCTCGGCCACCTCACATCAAGCGGTACATTCGCTAATCTGGAAGCCTTGTGGATGGCTGGACAGTTGGCGCCGGGAAAGCGGGTAATCGGCTCAGAGCAGGCGCACTACACGCACCAGCGAATCTCCGGAGTCCTGCAGCTGGAGTACACAAGCATCGCGACGGATCATCGCGGCCGCATGGATCTGGAGGCGCTCGAAACAGAATCGCGCAAAGGCGACGTGGGCGCGGTCGTCGTCACCGTGGGCACAACAGCGATTGGCGCCGTGGACCCGCTGGATGAGATTCTCACGCTTCGCGAGAAATATGGTTTTCGCGTGCACGTGGACGCCGCCTACGGCGGGTATTTTGGATTGATCCCGAATGACTTGGATGAACCGGCTCGCCGAGCGTATGCGGCTATCGGTCAGGCCGACTCGGTCGTCATCGATCCTCACAAACATGGGCTGCAGCCGTACGGATGCGGCTGTGTTCTCTTCCGCGACCCGGCGGTTGGACGATTCTATAAGCATGATTCTCCATACACTTACTTCACATCGAAAGACTTACACCTTGGCGAAATAAGCCTCGAATGCTCGCGTGCTGGCGCGGCTGCAGTTGCACTGTGGGCAACGCAGCAGCTTCTGCCGCTGGCACCCGGCGGAGAGTTTGCCGCTGGGCTGGCATCTGGACGAACAGCCGCGCTGGAGTTACATCGGCGGTTGCAGCGAGACGAGCGTTTCACAACGATTTTTGGGGGCGGCCCGGAGCTGGATATCGTGGTCTGGAAAGTGCATGCGGACTCGCCTGAGCGAGCCTCCGCGCTCGCTCGGGCGGTTTTCGACCGAGCTGCTGAAAAACATCTCCACCTGGCTCTAGTACAATTGCCGCATTCCTGGTTTGAAGGTTTCGCTGCCGGAAATCGCCGTCTGGTGACCTGTCTTCGTTCGGTGCTGATGAAACCGGAGCACGAGGCATGGCTCGATAAAATCTGGGAACGGTTGAGCGCGGCTGCCGACGAAGCCGTAGAGGAGTAGGCAACGGGTTGCAGACGAGGCGGGGAGCGGAGCGCGCAGAAAACGTTGTCAACGCGCAAAAGCCTGTCTGCCAGCGGGTTGCCGCGTTTTTTGATTCGCATTTTCCGGTAGATGGTGTTTATGCATGCTAACTCTAAAGATTTGATGGAAGCCGAGGTTCTGACTCCGAAGATGCACGATCCAGCAGCCTTCAGCTCGATGCACGTGGATCGCTTTCACGCAGAGCCGGAGCTCTTTGTCGCGCCCGGCCGCGTGAACCTGATCGGCGAGCACACCGACTATGCCGAAGGATTCGTGATGCCGGCGGCCATTAACTTTGCCACGCTGGCCGGAATCTCGCCACGCACAGACGGCAAGATCGTGATTTACTCCGAAAATTACGGTGAAGAGAAAGCCTTCACAGCAGCAGCGCTGCCCGCGAAACGGAGCCGCCACTGGAGCGACTATCCCATAGGCGTAGTTCACGTGCTGGCTGGCCAGGGCCACACGGTTCCAGGATTCAGTTTGAGCCTGTGGGGTGACGTGCCGCTCGGCTCGGGCCTTTCAAGCTCCGCCTCAGTAGAGGTAGCCACCGCGCTCGCTGTGGAGTCGCTGATCGGCGTGCACGATCCTGGCCCCGTGCTGGCGAGACTTTGCCAACGCGCGGAGAACGAGTTCGTCGGGGCCAGCTGCGGCATCATGGACCAGTTCATCTCGGCGAATGGGAAAGAGGATCACGCGCTGCTTCTCGATTGCCGGGATCTGAGCTTCAAGATGGCGCCGATTCCCGACCATGTGGCGCTTGTGATTGCCAACACTATGGTGAAACACTCCGTAGCCGGAGGCGACTACACCACACGGCGAGCGGAAGTGGAGGAAGCTACACGGGTTCTGGCGCGTCATCGGCCTGAGATTCGGTTCTTGCGCGATGCGACCCTCGCCGATCTCGACCAGTGGGGACACGAGATGGATCTGAAGCCGCGGATGCGGGCGCGGCACATCATCAGCGAAAATCTGCGCACCGTGGCGGCCGCTGATGCGTTGATGCGCGGCGACATGGCTGAGCTGGGCCGGCTGATGGCAGAAGCGCACCGGAGCTACAGCCAGGACTTTGAAGCCAGCTGCGCGGAATGTGACACGATGGTGGATCTGGCCCAGGATCTGCCGGGATTGATTGGTGCGCGGCTCACTGGCGGCGGGTTCGGCGGCTGCACCATTAACCTGGTGGAACAAAAAGAGGCTCAGGCATTTTCAACGGCCTTGGGCAGTCGCTATGCAAAGCAGACGGGCATTGTTCCGGAGATTCACATCTGCCGCGCATCGGGAGGCGCACATCTGCTGGAGCGGGCGTAGGTACTTAGCTTTGCATCTAAGCTGACAGGCAAGATTTCCCGCTCCGGGCCAAGATGGCAATTTTCCGCTACGAGCCGGGTAACACCCCTGTGGTAGTTGGGAATGCGGCTGTCGGTCCGATTCCCTTGGTAAACTTGACTGATGTTTCTCCCGATTGTGAAGTATGGGAGAACCGTGCACTTGAAACCGGCGATTCAGATTGCAGAAGAGCCGGCCACGCATGTCCAGGATCACAGAAGGTTAAAGCCGATGCTGCGATTCTGAAAATGCGCTGGGAGCGCGACGGAGAATCATGAGCATGCCATCGACATCGCTTAAGCCATATTCCTACGAGTCTTTCCCTGCCTCGGGTCACGTTGCTTACTTCTCCATGGAAATCGCAATTCATCCGGGTATGCCCACCTATTCAGGCGGTCTGGGAGTTTTAGCTGGAGACACGTTGCGTTCGGCAGCCGATCTTGGCGTGCCGCTTGTGGCCTTTACGCTTCTGCACAGGAAGGGTTATTTCCAGCAGCATCTTGACCACGCTGGCGTGCAAACGGAAAGTGTGCAGCCCTGGAATCCCGGCGACTTCTGCACAGAAGAACCGGCGCGCATCACCGTTCTGATCGAGGACCGTGTGGTAACGGTGCGTGCGTGGCGCTACGACATGGAAGGCCGGTTCGGCCACGTAGTGCCGATTTATCTGCTGGACACAGACCTGGATGGAAACTCCGGATGGGATCGCGGCCTGACTGATCACTTGTACGGCGGCGATACGAACTATCGCCTGCAGCAGGAGATCGTACTGGGCATGGGTGGCGTGCGGATGGCGGCTGCGCTCGGCCTGAAGGTAAACGTTTATCACATGAATGAGGGGCACGCGGCGCTGCTGACGCTGGCGCTGCTCGAAAGCCAGATCGGCGGCGGCGCGCCAAACACGGTGACCGAAACCGACATCGAACAGGTGCGGAAAAAGTGTGTGTTCACAACGCACACGCCGGTTCCGGCAGGGCACGACCGTTTCTCGACCGAACAGGCTATCCGCATTCTCGGCGGTGAACGTACGGCACGCCTGCAACAGCAGGGATGCTTCCGCGACGGCCTCTTGAATATGACCCTGCTGGCGCTACGCTTTTCGCGCTATGCGAACGCCGTGGCCATGCAGCACGGCAAGGTGTCGCGCGAGATGTTTCCGGAGTTCGCCATCGATACCATCACCAACGGCGTGCATGCGCCTACGTGGGTGTCGGAGCCGATGCAACAGCTGCTCGATGAGAAGATTCCCGCATGGCGGCGCGACAATCTCTACTTCCGCAATGCGGTTGATCTGCCGACCGGAAAAATTTTGGCGGCGCACGCGCGGGCGAAGGAGGAGTTGCTGGCCGAAGTCGGTTCGCGCACTGGGCTGGTGCTCAATCCGAAGGTGCTCACACTAGGATTTGCGCGGCGTGTCGCTACTTACAAACGCGCGACGCTGATGTTCACCGATCCCAAGCGGCTGGTGGAGATTGCTCAGGCTGCCGGCGGATTGCAGATTCTCTATGCGGGCAAGGCGCATCCGCAGGACGAGCCCGGCAAGGCGCTCATTCAGCGCGTTGTGGAAGAAGCGAACAGATCCTCCAGTGATCTGCTGCACATTGTCTACCTCGAAAACTATGCCTGGGACCTGGGCGCGAAGCTCACTGCGGGCGTGGATGTGTGGGTGAACACGCCGAAGCGTCCGTATGAAGCCTCAGGCACCAGCGGCATGAAGGCAGCGATGAACGGCGTGCCGAGCCTTTCGATTCTCGATGGCTGGTGGATCGAAGGCTGCATCGAAGGCGTTACCGGATGGGCGATCGAAGATGGCGCCAACGATGAAGAAGAGGCGCAGTCGCTCTACCGTAAGCTCGAAACCGCCGTGGTTCCGCTTTATCGCGAGTCGCAGGAGAAGTGGGCTCGCCTGATGCGAACGACGCTGGCCTTCAACGCTTCGTACTTCAACACCAACCGCATGGTGAAGCAGTACAACCGGAACGCATATTATCCCGAGCGGCTGGTGGAGAAGGTCAAGGTTGAAGAAGAAGCCTACGCGGTGTAGGCGCTAGCCTCACCCCAGCGGCCGGATCTCGCTCGATGTGCCGCCCGCAGCTGGAATGTAGCACTTCGTTGTGTAATCCATCACCATGCGATCGGCATTGAAGCGCCAGCCCAGTGTGCGGATCGTGCGCTTCATGCGCCTGATCCAACCACGCGGCAGGCCGTCGCGGTCGCGCTGGTAATAGAGCGGAACCACCTCATTGAGCAGCACGCGATAAAGGTCTTCGCCGTCGCGGCCATCGTGCACGTCCATGTTGGAGTGCGTGCGGCCGGTGCCGATCGCGAATCCGTTGAGGCCGTCGTAGGCCTCGGCCCACCAGCCATCGAGAATGGAAAGATTCAATCCGCCGTTGAGAACGACCTTCTGCCCGCTGGTGCCTGAGGCCTCAAGCGGACGCCGCGGATTGTTGAGCCACACGTCGACGCCCTGCACCAGATGCCTGCCGACGCTCACATCGTAGTCTTCGATGAAAACGAACTTGTCGGCGAAGTCGGGATCGCGCATCATCAGCGCCACCTGCTGCAGAACGCGTTTGCCGGGCTCATCGTGCGGATGCGCCTTGCCGGCGAATACAAACTGTACGGGACGCTTGGCGTCATTCACCATCGCAGCGAGCTGTTCGATATCTTTGAGCAGAAGATTGGCGCGTTTATACGTGGCGAAGCGGCGCGCGAAGCCGATGGTGAGGGCGTCGGGTGAGAGCACCTTATCCAGGCGCCGGAGAATTTCAGGCGATTCATCGCGGCGCTCGGCCTGCTCGCGCGCGCGGCGGCGCACAAAGCTTATGAGCTGAGCCTTGAGGCTCAGGTGCGTCTCCCACAACTCCCCGTCATCGACGGTTTCGATGGCAGACCAGGTGTGGTCCGCGCCGCTCTGGCGAAACCAGCCGACGCCGAGATGGCGGTCGTAGAGACGGCACATCTGCGGCGCGAGCCACGAGGGCACGTGCACGCCATTGGTGATGTGGCCGATGGGCACGGCGTCTTCAGGGCGGTCGGGATAGAGTCCCTTCCACATCGCGCGCGAGACCTCTCCATGCAGCGATGAAACGGCGTTCACGCGCCGCGCCAGCTTGAGGCCCAGAACCGTCATGCAGAAAGGCTCACCGTAGTCGGTAGGATGCTCGCGGCCAAAGCCCATGAGGTTCTCATGGGAGATGCCGAGCTGATCGCGCAGCGGTCCGAGATGTTCCTCAATCAGATCAGGACTGAAACGGTCGTGGCCCGCAGGCACGGGCGTGTGCGTGGTGAAGATGATCTCGCGCGGAATCTGGCTGGCTGCAGCATAGAAGTTCAGCCCCTCTTCTTCCATGCGCGAGCGAATGGCTTCAAAGACGGCGAAGCCGCTGTGGCCTTCATTCAGATGCAGAACACCGGGGGTGATCCCCATGGCCTTCAACGCGCGGTACCCTCCGACGCCGAGCAGCAACTCCTGGCGGATGCGGGTGCGGGCATCGCCACCGTAGAGGCGCGAGGTGGTGTCCAAATCCTCAGGCGCATTGCCCGGCACATTGGAGTCGAGCAGCAGCAGGTCGCAGCGGCCCACCTTCACGCGCCAGACCTTGGCCTTGATGGACGAGCCGCGCGTGGCGATCTCAACCACGACTGGCTCGCCGTTCACGCCGATGGCCGGCTGCATGGGAAGCTGATTGACATCCGTCTCGACGTATTCCTCGTGTTGCCAGCCGTTCGCGTCGAGGCGTTGCAGAAAATAGCCCTGGCCGTAAAAGAGGCCGATGCCGATGAGCGGAATATCGAGGTCCGAGGCGCTCTTGATATGGTCTCCGGCCAGCACGCCAAGCCCCCCGGAGTAGATGGGCAGCGACTCATGCATGCCGAACTCGGCGGAGAAATACGCGACCGGCCGCGGACGCAGCACTCCGGCGTGGTTTGCGCCCCAGGTGCGGTCCGCATTGAGATACTCCTGCTGGCGTCGATAGACGTAATTGATCCGGCTGTGCAGCACCAGCTCGCTGGCGCGCCGGTCGATCTCACCGAGCGGCATTTCGCTGAGCAGTGAGATGGGATTCTGATTGAGCTCCCGCCAGCGCGTCGGGTTCAGGTCGCGAAAGAGGCTGACGCATTCATGGTCCCAGCTCCACCACACATTGCGGGCCAGCTCCCAGAGCTTCTCCTGCGCTGGGGCGATAAAGCGATCGAGTGTGCGGGCCTCGCTTACGATCGGTGCCACCTGGCCGGCCGCCTCGGAGAGCATGCGAATCTCGCTTTCGCGAAAGGTGCGCTGTTCCTTGGTCTGCACGACCAGCACGCCCTGCAGAATGCCGCGATCGATGAGCGGCACACCAAGAAAGGAGTGGTACTCCTCTTCGCCCGAGTCTTTGAAGTACTTGTAGCGCGGATGATTGCGCGCATCGGCGACGGCTACTGGGAGCAACTGCTCGGCGACCAGTCCCGAGAGCCCTTCATGCAGGGGCATGCGTAGCGTGCCGATGCAGCGCGGATGCAGGCCGAGCGTCGCGGCCAAGACCAGATTGGAGCGGTCGGGTTCCAGCAGATAAGCCGAGCAGACATCGGTGCGGAAGCGCGCGGCGATCAGCGCCACCACATTCATCAGCGTGTCGGCCGGCCTGCCTCCCTCTTCGGTCAGGCTGGTGATGTCCTCCAAGGTCAAAACGGGATTGGCGCCAGTGGAACCTTGAATCGGATTCATCGAAAGCTTCGCCTTTCGTTTGAGATAGAGGACAATGACACCGATACGGCGCCTCGGCAAAAAGCAAAGCAAAAATGAAACCAGTGGGTCGGTTTTCTTCTATGACTAGACGTAGGACGCGGGCAAAATCCCAGGACTTATTTGCGGGATAGCTTTCACAATACCATAGGTCAGAACTAGCGAGAGCGGCAGATTACCGAGGTGCGCTAGTCGCCGTGCGCTTCTTCAAGCTCCGAGCCAATGCGGCGCAGCTTCATGAGCTTCCACTGCAGGCGGTCGAAGAAGAGGTAGACCACGGGCGTGGTGAAGAGCGTAAGCGCCTGGGAAACCAGCAGTCCGCCCACAATGGTGATGCCGAGTGGCTTGCGCAGTTCCGAGCCCACGCCCATGCCAATGGCCAGCGGCAGCCCGCCGAAGAGCGCGGCCATGGTAGTCATCATGATGGGCCGGAAGCGGAGCAGTGAGGCCTGATAGATGGCTTCGACCGGATCAAGCCTCTGATCACGCTCGGCCTGCAGGGCAAAGTCGATCATGAGAATCGCATTCTTCTTCACAATACCGATGAGCAAGATGATGCCGATAAGCGCGATGATGCTCAGCTCGGTTCCGGTAAGCAGCAGAGCAAGAATCGCGCCCGCGCCGGCCGGCGGCAGCGTGGAGAGAATCGTGAGCGGATGGATGAGGCTCTCATAGAGAATGCCGAGCACGATATAGACAGCGATAACGGCGGCGAGCACCAGATAAGGTTCATTGCGGAGCGAATCCTGAAAAGCCTGCGCCGTTCCCTGAAATGTAGGATGAACAGTCGAAGGCATGCCCAGTTCGCGTTGCATGCGCTCAAGCGCGGTGACGGCGTCACCCAGAGCGACATTCGGCGCGAGATTAAAAGTGAGGGTAACGGCCGGATACTGGCCCTGGTGATTCACCTGCAGCGAAGCGCGCTGATTCTGGTAGTGCGCAATCGCCGAGAGCGGCACCATCTCTCCGGTGGACGATTTGATGAAGATACCATTGAGCGCGTCGGGGCTGCGCTGATAGCGAGGATCCACCTCCATGACGACGTAATACTGGTTGAGCGAGGTGTACATCGTGGAGACCTCGCGCTGACCGAAGGCGTCATAGAGCACACTGTCGATCGCGGCCGCGGTGATGCCGAGGCGCGAGGCTGAGTCGCGGTCGATGACCAGGTTGGTGGCCAGGCCGCGATCCTGCTGGTCGGTCGAGACGTCGCGCAGCTCGCGCATTTGCGTGGCGCGGGCCAATAGCTTCGGCGCCCACTCGTTCAGCTCTTTCAGGTTTTCATCCGACAGCGTGTACTGGTACTGCGCGGCGCTGCCACGCGCGCCAATCTGGATATCCTGCTGCGACTGCAAAAAGAGTGTGGCGCCGGGCACGCTGGTGAGCTTGCTGCGCAGGCGATTCACAACCTGGTCGGACGAGACACGGCCGGGCCGGTCTTCGAGCGGCTTGAGTGCGACAAAGAAGCGGCCTACGTTGTTGCTGCCACCGCCGGGCCCACCGCCTCCGGCAAAGCCGTTCACCGTCTTCACAGCCGGATCGGCGAGGGTCATCTGCGCCAGTTGCAGCTGCTTGGCCATCATGGACTCAAAGCTGATGTCCTGCGAGCCCATCGTCTGTCCGGCGATACGGCCAGTGTCCTGCTGCGGGAAAAAGCCCTTGGGTACGATCATGAACAGATACACATTGAGCACAGCTGTGCCCACAGCAACGCTGAGCATGAACCACTGGTGGCGCAACACCCAGCGCACGGCAGCAGCATACTCGCCATGAAGCCACTCGAAAGCGCGTTCACTGGCGCGGTACAAAGCGCCATGCGGGCTTGCATCGCGCGATTTAAGAAAGCGCGCACAGAGCATGGGCGTGGTGGCGAGCGAAACCAGCAGCGAAGCAGCAATCGCCACGGAAAGCGTGACCGCAAATTCCCGGAAGAGCTTGCCTACGATGCCGCCCATAAGCAGGATGGGCGTGAAGACCGCGATGAGCGATGTGCTCATCGAGAGCACAGTGAAGCCGATCTCCTTCGAGCCCTTCATCGTTGCGGCGAAGGGACTCATGCCCATTTCGAGATAGCGGGTGATGTTTTCGATCACCACGATGGCGTCGTCGACGACAAAACCGGTCGAGATGGTGAGAGCCATCAGCGAGAGATTATCGATGCTGTAGCCGAGCAGGCTCATCACGCCGAAGGTGCCCACCAGAGAAAGCGGCACAGCAATCGACGGAATGATGGTGGCCCAGACCTCGCGCAGAAAAAGAAAGACTACGAAGACGACCAGCACGACGCTGATGACCAGCGAGATCTCTACATCGCGCACGCTGGCGCGGATAGTCAGCGTGCGGTCGCTGACGACGTTGATCTTGATGGTGGGCGGAATCGAGGCCTGCAGATGCGGCATCTCGGCCATGATGTGATCGACGGTGGAGATTACGTTCGCGCCCGGGCTCTTGAAGATGAAGAGCATGATCGCGTCGTGCACCTGGCCGGGCGGCCCAAAATCGGGATTGATACCGCTCAGGCCGCCGGTGAGCGTGTTGGCAACGCCGTCATACACTTCGCCCAGATCGGCAAGGCGCACCGGTGCGCCGGTGGTCTTGTTGTAGCCAACGATGATGGGCGCATAATCGCGCGCGCGGAACATCTGGTCGTTGTCCTGAATGGCCCAGCGATTGTTTACATCCTGAAAGGCTCCCTTGGGCCGGTTGGCGTTGGCGCTGGCCAGCGCGGTGCGCACTGCCTCGAGGCCAACGCCATTGTTGGCCAGCTGCATCGGGTTCAGCTCGACGCGCACGGCGGGGCTGGAGCTGCCGCCGACGAAGACCTGACCTACGCCCTGCACCTGCGAGAGCTTCTGCGCCAGGATCGAGTCAGCCGCGTCGTAGATCGCGGGCTTCGGCACTACATCCGAGGTCAGCGTAAGAATGATGACGGGCGAGTCGGCGGGATTGGCTTTGCGATACGTGGGATTCTGCGGCAGATACGCGGGCAGCTGCGTGCGCGCCGCGTTGATGGCCGCCTGCACGTCGCGGGCCGCAGCATCAATGTTGCGATTGATGTCGAATTGCAGCGCGACTGAAGCCGAGCCCAGCGAGCTCGACGAGGTCATCTGGTTTACGCCGGCGATGCGGCCGAACTGCCGCTCGAGCGGCGTCGCGACCGCAGAGGCCATCGTCTCCGGGCTGGCGCCGGGCAGCATGCCCTGCACGCCGATTACCGGGAAGTCGATGTCGGGCAGCGAAGCTACGGGCAGAACCGTGTAGGCGATCGAGCCAGCCAGCAGCAGGGCCAGGCTCAGCAGCGAGGTAGCCACCGGACGCTTGATGAAAGGGGCGGAGAGGTGCATCGTTCTTGAGACCTCAGTCGGCGCTTACGGTTTCCGGTTCGTGGCTGTGTTCGAGTTCGCGCGGCTGCATGCGATGCGCGAGCTTGTCAAAGTAGAGATAGACCACCGGCGTGGTAAAGAGCGTAAGCATCTGCGAAAAGATGAGGCCGCCCACAATGGTGATGCCGAGCGGCATGCGCAGCTCCGCACCCACGCCGCCGCCGAGCGCCAGCGGCAGGCCGCCGAGCAATGCCGCCATCGTCGTCATCACAATGGGACGGAAGCGCAGCAGGCACGCCTGGAAGATTGCCTCCTCAGCTGATTTTCCTTCTTCGCGTTCGGCTTGCAATGCAAAGTCGATCATCATGATGGCGTTTTTCTGCACAATGCCGATGAGCAGGATGATGCCGATGAGCGCGATCACGCTGAAGTCGACATGCGTGATCATCAGAGCCAGCAGCGCGCCCACGCCGGCCGAAGGCAGCGTGGAGATGATGGTGATGGGATGGATGTAGCTCTCGTAGAGCACGCCCAGCACGATATAGACCGTGATCAGCGCGGCGAGAATCAGCAGCGGCTCGTTGGCGAGCGAACTTTGAAATGCCGCCGCCGTGCCTTCGAAGCTGGCGTTGATGGCCGCCGGCATCTGGATCCGCTGCTCCACAGCGTTCACGGCATTGACAGCATCGCCCAGCGCCTTGCCCTGGGCCAGATTGAAGCTGACTACCGTGGATGGGAACTGGCCCTGGTGGCCAATGGCCAGCTGTGCACGCGACTGCTCCCAGTGCGCCACCATGCTGAGCGGCACCTGCGTGCCGTTGCCCGACTTCACATAGAGATGCTGCAGCGTTGCGGGATCAGTCTGAAAGCTCGGCCCCACTTCGATGACGACGTGATACTGATTGAGCTGCGTAAAGATCGTAGAGACCTGGCGCTGGCCGAAGGCGTCGTAAAGCGTGTTGTCCACATCGGCCATCGCGATGCCGAGCCGCGCAGCCGTGTCGCGATCGATCACAAGCTGTGCACCCAGGCCCTGGTCCTGCAGATCGCTCGCCACATCGGTGACAACCGGCTCTTTGCTCAGCTCGTCGACCATCTTGCGCGTGTAGAGAGCGAGCTCACTCGGATTCGGATCTTCGAGCGAATACTGAAACTCGGTGCGGCTCACGCGATCTTCTACGGTGAGATCCTGCAGCGGCTGCAGAAAGAGCTGGATGCCATTCACTGCGGCGATCTTCGGCTGCAGGCGGCGAATCACCTCGGTTGCGGAGACCTTGCGGTCATCGAGTGGCTTGAGCGTGATCTGAATGCGGCCAGAGTTGAGTGTGGTGTTGGTCCCGTCCACGCCGATGAACGACGAAACGTTATCGACGGCCGGATCCTGCAGCACGACGTCGACAAGTTTTTGTTGCCGCTCGGCCATGCTGGTGAAGCTCACGGTCTGCGGCGCCTCGCTGATGCCGAGGATCACGCCGGTATCCTGCACCGGGAAAAATCCCTTGGGCACGACGATAAACAGAAGCACGGTCGCCACAAACGTGGAGATTGTCACCAGCAGCGTGGCAAAGCGATGGCGCAGAATGATGCGCAGCCCGCGCCCATACGCCGCGATGATGGCGTTAAAGACATTCTCTGACCAGTGATAGAACCGCGTCTGCTTTGCTGTGGCCTTTTCCTGCAGGATGCGCGAGCACATCATTGGCGTGAGCGTGAGCGAGACAAGGGCGGAGACGAGAATCGTGACGGCGAGCGTGATGGCGAACTCACGGAAGAGGCGGCCCACGACGTCGCTCATAAAGAGCAGCGGAATGAGCACGGCGATCAGCGAGATGGTAAGCGACATGATCGTGAAGCCGATCTGCTCGCTGCCCTTAAGCGCCGCGCGCATCGGGCTCATGCCTTCTTCGATGAAGCGCGAGATGTTCTCGATCATCACGATCGCATCGTCGACGACGAAGCCGGTCGAGATGGTGAGCGCCATCAGCGTGAGATTGTTGAGCGAGTAGCCCAACAGATACATCACACCGAAGGTGCCTACAATCGAGAGCGGCACCGCGACTGAGGGAATGATGGTGGCCGCCAGGTTACGCAAAAAGAGAAAGATCACCATAACCACGAGTGCAATGGTGAGCATCAGCTCGTATTCGACGTCCTTTACGGAGGCGCGGATCGTGGTAGTGCGATCCGTCAGCACATGCACCTGGATGGTGGCCGGCAGGGCCTGCTGCAATTGCGGCAGCAGCTTGTGAATGCGGTCAACGACGGCGATGATGTTGGCCCCGGGCTGGCGCTGGATATTGACGATGACAGCCGGCTGGTTGCCCATCCATGCGGCCTGCTGCGTGTTCTCCGCAGCGTCCACGATGGTTGCCACATCCGACGCGCGAACGGGTGCGCCATTGCGATAGGCGATGATGACGGGCTTATAGTCCTCGCTTGAGAGCAGCTGATCGTTGGCGCCGATGGTGAAGGACTGCCGCGATCCGTTGAGCGTGCCCTTGGCCTGGTCGACATTGGCTGTAGCGACAGCCGAGCGCAGGTCTTCGAGGCTCAAATTGTAGGCGGCCAGCTGCGCGGGATTCGCCTGGATGCGCACCGAAGGCTTCTGCCCACCTGCGATCGCGACGAGACCCACGCCGGTGACCTGCGAGATCTTCTGCGCAAGATTGGTGTCGGCCGCATCTTCGATTTTGTCGAGCGGCAGCGAGTTCGAGGTGAGCGCCAGGGTCATGATCGGCGCGTCGGCTGGGTTTACTTTGCTGTAGATCGGCGGATTCGGCAGGTCCGGCGGCAGAAAGCTGTTGGCGGCGTTGATGGCCGCCTGCACCTCCTGCTCGGCCACATCGATGTTCTCGTCCAGATTGAATTCGAGCGTGATGACCGAGCCCCCGCCGGAGCTGACGGAGGTCATCTGCTTCAGCCCGGGCATCTGGCCGAATTGACGCTCCAGAGGAGCCGTGACCGAGGAGGCCATCACCTCAGGTCCGCCGCCGGGATAAAAGGTGAGCACCTGAATGATCGGGTAGTCGACCTCAGGCAATGCCGAAACGGGTAATTGCTGATAGCCGAGCCCACCGGCAAGCAGAATGGCCGCCATCAGCAGCGAGGTCGCCACCGGGCGCAGGATAAACGGCCGGGACGGGCTCAGGCTCACGGCATCTGCCCCTGCGTGCTTGGGCCGTTCGGATTCGAAGTGGGTCGCGCTGCGCTTGTTCCGCCGCCGAAGATCCCGTTGGCAGGCACACTGTTGGCAGAGGGCGGCACGTTGCTGGCAATCACAGCTGCTCCGTCGTGCAGGCGCTCCGCACCGTCCACTACGATGTGCTCGCCTGCCGAGATGCCGCTATCCACAATCGTGTTCTGCCCCTGGGCCAGCGCGATCTTCACCTGCCGCATCGCCACGGTTCCGTTGCCCTTGGCGTCGGCTTTGGCGATCCACACATAGGAACCCTGTACGCCGTTCTGGATGGCCGCCGAAGGCACTACCAGCGCATTGCCGCGGTTCTCCATCACCAGGTGAATATTGACGAACTGATCCGGAAACAGCAGGTTCGCAGAATTGTCGAAGACGGCTTTGAGGCGGGCGGTTCCGGTTGTCGTATCGATCTGGTTGTCGGCGGTGAGCAGGCGGCCAGTAGCCAGCTTCTGCACGTCGCTTTTGTCGTAAGCGTCCACAGGGAGCTGCCGGTCAGCGCCGAGTTTCTTGAGCACTTGCGGCAGCTCGTTTTCCGGCAGCGTGAAGTACACCGCGATCGGCTGGAACTGATTGATCACCACGAGATTTGTCGTGTTCGCGGTGATGATGTTGCCGGGATCGACGAGCCGTAGCCCGATGCGGCCAGTGATGGGCGACTGGATGGTGCACCAGCTCAACTGCAGCTCAGCTGTCTCCACGGCGGCTTTATCGGCCTCGATTGCGCCCTGATACTGGCCCATGCTTGCCTCATCGGTATCGAGCGTTTCTTTGGAAACCACTCCGGCATCGAAAAGCGCCTTGTACCGTGCGTACTCAGCCTGGGCATTTTTGAGCAAAGCCTCATCGTGAGCCAATGTGCCTTTGGCCTGATTGAGCGCCGCCTGGTATGGCTTGGGATCGACCACCATGATGGTCTCGCCCTGATGTACCAGCTGACCCTCGGTGAACTTCACCGGCATCAACTCGCCGCTCACGCGTGCCTTCACGGTGACGCTGTAATAGGGCGTGACCGTACCCAGCGCGCTGAGAAAGATGGGCATGGGCCGCATTTCCACCGGGGTAACCTGGACGGGAATGGGCCGGTTGAGTAGCGCGGCCGCCTGCCGCACACTGTACTGCTTGCTTTGCTGCTGGTTGCGGTAGATGCGCCACACCCCAGCACCTACGGCACAGGCAAGCAGCAGATAAACAACCCCACGAATCCAGGAACCCTTGCGAGCGGGAGGTTCGGCGTATGCGCCGAGAGCAGGCTGGTGAGGCGGAGGTGTGACTTCAGTAGACATGTGTCAATTGCCGTCGCTTTCTTCTTTTCAAGACGGAACCGCCGGCAGAGCCTCTGCCACGGTGCGCAGCCTGCATGCGTCCGGATCGCACAGCCGCTTATAGTCTCAAATACGAATCAGACACGCCAAAAGTCCCAATTCCCCCACATAGCCGGGAAGAGGATTTTTCCGGAGAAAAACTAAGTAAAATCAGCGCGCTCCCAGGGGGTCGGGAGACGACCATCATTGTATGCTAACCCGGTAACCTTGGTACAAACGCAACCTGCCCCAGAAGCCTGGATTAACGCATAAAACGGCGCAGAACGAGATGGATATTACAGGCCGGTAAATGCCCGGGACGGTCAATGCGGTGTGATGGCCTGCCAGGCGCAAACAGAAAGCATCGAGAGACACTTAAGTTGTCTTCGGATACCAATGCGGCGTACCGAATACCCGCCATGGTAGAGTGAGATTCCACGGAGGGCCGGATGGCGGCGGGGACTCAGCTTGCGGGCAGCGGGGAGACGATTGATCTGCAGCAGCAGGTGGCGCGCCTGCAGGCGCTGCTCGAAGCCTCGCGGCAGGTGCACTCCACGACGCATGAACGTGAGGTGCTGGAGCAGGTACTGCGCATCGTAGTGCGCGAGCTGGAGATGGCCGGCGCCACCTTTCCGGGCACAGGACTTCGTATCGGCGAGGTGCCGGAGATGGCAGCGAACGGCTCCGTGCCGCTCCGTTACCCCCTCACAGATAGGGATGGCCGGGAGATGGCGGAGCTGGTGGTGGCTCCGCCGGACGGACGGGAGCTTACCCTCTATGAGGCTGACTTTCTAGAAGGCCTGGCCCTGCAGGCGGCCGTCGCCTTGGAAAATGCCCGCAACCACAAGCGGAATCTGGAGTTTGTGCGGGTCCAGCAGGATATGGAAGCGGCCCGGCGGATTCAGCGGTCCTTGCTACCACAAAAGCTGCCGGCGATTCCCGGTTACTCGATCTGTTTCCGCTCCGATACCTGCTATGAGGTCGGCGGCGACTACCTCGACATTGTCGAACAGCCTGACGGCAGCCTGTTGATCGCCGTGGCCGATGTGGCCGGTAAGGGATTGGCCTCGGCCATCATGTCCACCAGCTTCCGCTCGGCTTTCCGGGGCATGGCCGGCATGGCCTTGCCCCTGGATGAGCTGGCTACCCGGATGAATCAGCATCACTGGGGCGAAGGCGAAGAGGCGCGGCGGCGTTACGTGACGGCGATCTTTATGCGACTGCACCCGGAGGCGGGTGAGATCGAGGTGGTCAATGCGGGCCACAACCCCGGATTTCTGCTCGTACCGGGTGAGTTGCCAAGGCAGTTTGAGGCGGCGGGCACACCGCTGGGTCTTTTCCCGGGAATGCAGTACACCGGGGAACGCTGTGCCTTCGGACCCGGCGCGCGTCTACTCTTCTATACCGACGGGCTGACCGAGGTCTTCAAAGGCGATGAAGAGTTTGGTCCAGAGCGACTTTTAGAGGAATTTTGTGCATGTGCAGCCGAAAATGCCGATGGTATTCTCGATGCATTGTGGACAGCCATTAACGAGTTTTCCGAGGGCGGCCCGCAGGGGGACGACATGACCGCACTGGCGCTCACCGCGACAGGGAGCCGCACCGGTTGTTGGGAGACGGCGGCATGACCGCCACCGCGAAGACCACCACGGTGGAGGTGAGGTTACCCTCGCGCCTCGGCTTCGAGAAGGTGGCCATGAGCACGGCGTCGGCCGTCGCTAAGCTGATGGGCTTCCGCGAGGACCGCATCGAAGACCTCAAGACCGCTGTCGCCGAGGCGTGCATCAACGCCATTGAACACGGCAACCGGCTGAATGAAAAGCTGTCCGTGGGCGTGGTGCTCTCCGCCGGTGAGGACGCGCTCGAAGTAAAGGTGATCGATGATGGCAAGGGCATGCGCGCCCAGCCCATCAAGCCCGATATCGACCGTAAGATGCATGGCGAGGAAGATCCCCGCGGCATGGGCATGTTCCTGATCCAGGCGCTGGTGGACGAAGCCGAGTGGGTGACCGGCACGGACGGTAGAAGCAGCTACGTGCGGCTGGTGATCCGCCTGGACAAGGATTGAGCCAAGGATGAACCGAGGATTGAGCCGAGCCATCGATAATAGAGAATGTGCGTGGGCATGGCTCAGCCGCGCCGCCCGAGCAACCAGAAGGAACCGGAGGCAATTGACCAGTGCAGAGCGAAACCAAATCGCGCGTTGACCAGCTTACTTCCCCTGCCGGCCACCCGGTCGCCGTCCTGCGGTTTGAGGGCGATATCGCCAGCACCTCGAAGGAGGCGGTCCTGGGCGCCTACCAGTCTCTGCCGAAGGCGACGACCAAGCTGATCCTGCTCGACTTCACGCGCGTGGACTACATCAACTCAAGCGGCATCGCCCTGGTGATCCAGCTATTGATTGAAGCCTCGAACGCGGGCCAGAAGGTATTTGCTTTCGGCCTCTCCGCGCACTTCACCAAGGTCTTCACCATGGTGGGCATCACCAAGTACGCCGTGCTGTTTGCGAACGAGGCTGAGGCATTGGCTGCGTTGTAGATACTGCGAGCTTTTTCCCGCGTAAAATGCCCGTATGCAACTTGACGCGATCCAGGCGGCTCTCCGCGGCGCCGGTCTCGATGGCTGGCTCTTCTACGATCACCATCATCGCGATCCCATCGCGGCGCGCATTCTCGGCCTCGATGAACAGGCGCACATCACCCGCCGCTGGTACTACTTTGTGCCCGCTGACGGCGAGCCGCGCAAGCTGGTGCACCGTATCGAGCGGGGCCGGCTGGATGCGCTTCCCGGCAGCAAAGGGCTCTACTCAAGCTGGCAGGAGCTGCATACAGGCCTCGATGCCATGCTCGGCAATGCGCGACGGATTGCGATGCAGTACTCGCCGAACAACGACATCATGTACGTCTCGATGGTCGATGCGGGCACGGTCGAATTTCTGCGCAGTCTGGGCAAGCAGATCGTGAGCTCGGCCGATCTCGTCAGCCAGTTCGAAGCCGTGCTCAGCGAAGAGCAGAAGGAGAGCCACGCCTTCGCACAGCGGTCCATCGATGCGATCCTGGCCGAAGCATGGAAGGAGATTGGCCGGTGGCTGCGTCCTGAGTGGGGCGGCAGCGGCACGCTCTCGGAGTTCGATATGGTGGTGTGGCTCAGCGAGGCGATGAGGCGCGATGGCCTGGTGTGGCAGAACGGGCCGAATGTGAGCGCGGGCGCGAACAGCTCCGACTCGCACTATGAGCCGACCGCCGAGAAATCCTCGCCGATCCGTGAAGGTGATTTTGTGCTCATCGACATCTGGGGACGGCGCGATCCGCAAGTCGATCCGCACAGCATCTTCTACGACATCACCTGGACCGGCGTGGTGGGCCGCGAGCCCTCCGAGCACGAGCAGCGTGTCTTTGAGACGGTGCGCAACGCGCGCGATGCGGCCGTCGCCGCTGTGGAGCAGGCGTTCGCCGAAGGCCGCACGATCCGCGGCTTCGAGGCCGACGATGCGGCGCGCAATGTAATCCGGACGGCCGGGTTCGGCGAGTTTTTCACGCATCGCACCGGGCACAATATCGAGGAAGAGATTCACGGCGCCGGCGCGCACCTGGATAATCTTGAGACGCACGATGATCGCCGCATTCTGCCCAACACCTGCTTCTCTGTCGAGCCGGGAATCTATCTGCCGGAGTTCGGTGTTCGCAGCGAGGTGAATATGCTGACTGCGCCCGGCAAGGCCTGGGTGACGGGCGCGATCCAGCGAGAGCTGGTGCGGATTTAGCGCAATGTGCGTCTGTCTTGAAAGAGAGACGCGGATTCGGTTTCGAACGAACTAAGAAGCACGTCCATCCTGCCAGGAGGGCCCCCATGAGGCGAGCCGTGCTGTTTTTCGCGCTGACCTGTACGGCGCTGTCGGCGCAGACGGTTCCTCTCGCAACGGATCTGCCCAGCCATCCATTCTTCATTCACAACACCTGGTACATCGGCGGAACCAGCACATGGGACTACCTGACGATGGACTCGCAGGCCGGGCGGCTCTACATTGCGCACGGCACCACCGTTCAGGTGGTGGATGTGAGCTCCGGCGCACTGGTCGGCGAGATCACCGGCTTCTACGAGGCGCGCCAGATTGCTCTCGATGATACCGGCGAGCGTGGTTACGTGAGCGATGGCGGGTTGGGCAAAGTAGCGGTCTTCGACCGGCAGACGCTCAAGAAAACAGCAGAGATCGACACCGGCGCAAATCCACGCTCGCTGGTCTTCGATCCGCTGACCAAGCTGCTCTTTGTGGTGCGCGCTAATCCCCCGGCGGACGGTGCCGCTGCTGCGAGCCATCGCCGTCCGCTCAGCCACGAAGGCCCACCATCCGAGGTAAGCACCCAGTCGAAGGTCACCATTGTCGACACGCAATCAGAAACGGCGGTTGGCGAGATCAGCCTGCCCGGTCTGCTGGGCTTTGCAGTGGCAGATCAGACTGGGCAGGTCTTTATTGCCTCCACTGATCGCAATGTGGTCTTCCGTTTTGATGCGCAGGCAGTCGCCACGCTGTTGCGCGTGCAACCCGAGGGCGCGAGTGGTCCGCCGACCGGCAGCGCCCCTGCTTCCACGAGCAAAGAGTCGGCTTCTCCCTCGGTCGCTCTCGATTGGAGCGGCGGCGCGCACGCCGACAATTCGGCGGAGGGGCATCTGCACATCTTCAATCTGAACCCGGAATGTGTGGACCCGCGCAGCCTGGCCATCGACAACGCGCACCTGCGCCTGTTTGCCGCCTGCAACAACCGACGGCTCGTGGTGCTGAATACAGGTACAGGAGAAAAGATCATATCGCTGCCTATTGGTCCGGGTGTGGATGCAGTGGGTTACGACAGCGAACGTGGACTTATTTTTACCGCCAACGGAGGAGCTGAGGGAAGCCTGACGATCATTCGGCAGGATGTGACCGACTCTTATGCCGTGATTCAGACGCTGCCGACGCGTCAGCGTGCCGGCGTGCTGGCGGTCGATCCGAGCAGCGGAGCGGTGTATCTGGTGACGGACTATCTGGGCATCGATCTCAACCGGCCGGGCGGCATCGGCACGCTTGTGCAGACGCCGGTGAAGGGGAGCTTTCAAGTGTTGAAGGTTTCGAACTGATGAGCTGGCGCTGTTGTTACGGGCCAGTCCGGCCTACCAGCGCCCCGGATGATTCGGAACCGCGATGGTCGATGATCCGAAAGCCTGAAGGAATCTTGAAATAACTCTGATCTGCAGCAGAACGCGAAATATCGGTGAGCCACAGCGTCTGATCGCCATCGCGCGGATCGTGGCGGACCACCTTTACATTGACGCCCAGGTCCGGTGAGTACCAGTAGTCAACGACGCGCAGGATGGTCTTGGTATTGCCGATGCTCTCTTTATAGAAAGTAAACGTCTCTCTCGTGCGCTGCACTTCAAGACCCTCGAATGTGTCCGTCCCCAGGTTTTCCCGGGTCAGAAAACTCATCTGGTCCGGCTGCAGACCCGCCGGGCGCAGAGGCTGCGTCGCCGGCTGGTAGTAGGGGAATAGATTGCAGATTTTTCCGGCGGGATTGCAGCGATAAAGCGTGTGTTCTACTGGATCGCTGTAGTCGAGCATGTGGGCACGTGATTGCTGTTTGCCGTCGTCGGGCACCGGGACAAACGTACGTCGCTCTTGAAAGATGCGTCCATCCATATCGCGAGCCACGACGCGCTCATTTTGATAGGTGATCGTTGAATTATCCGGCAGAATCTGCACCCATGTCGTTTTGGCAATCGCCGTAAACGGAGCATTGGGCTTGGGCGGAAAATCGAGGGGCGCAATAAGCTTCTGCGCGCGATAGTCAGGCGCGTGCGCGGGTTCCTGAGCCCAAGACGCAAATGACACAAAAGCACAACTTAGAACAAGCGGTTTCCAACCCAGCATGGCCCTGTTCCTCGTCCGTTGAACTGAATCAGCTTTGTACGCATTCTGGGGGAAATAGGGGTTCGATGTCACGTAAATTTCGGGCGATTTCAACTGACCATCGCTCTGTTTCCTGAACCCTGGTCCGTGCCACTTTACTTCTGCTTAGGCTGCGCGTCGGGTTGGGCGCCCTGCTGTCCACTCGGCTGCTGGCCATTGCCCTGCTGACTGTTGTTTGTGATGTCCTGGCCGTCATAAATGATTTTGGTCGTTGAGCCGAAGCGTTTGTAGTCGGTGTATTTCACCGTGTCGCGAATGTGGACATCCTGCGACATGTAGCCATAGCCGCCGGAGAAGTGAAGAACCCCTTCGCCTTTCGTATACACCGGAAACCAGTAGTGCCCGTCGACCTGCTGGCGCCAAGTCATGAACGGTGGATGCAGGTCCTCACTTCCCTTCTTTGTGTCGTCGGGAACCATGCGGCCGTTGGTCACCACGATCTGCAGATCTGTGGCGTCCACCCAGATGCGGCCATCGAGGTAGCGCTTCTTCTTCTCAATCACTTTGGGGCTAACGTCGAAGACATAGCAGTCGAGATCGTCCACCTTTTGCTTGCCCACATACTTGACGTCATAGGCAGGCAGATCGGCTGAGGTGAGCACGAACGGATAGCCGTGCTGGATGTCCTGCAGGTCGGAGGGCGACATCATCACGCGCGTAAGGCTGCTGGCGGGCGCAAAGACTACCTTTTCCGTACGCCTTCCGGTCGGATCGAAGATGACGTCGTCCACTTCGTACCATTCGCCGTCTACCTTGTGGGTGTCGTCGTCGATGGTTTGCACGCGGGCAACGCGCCGATAGGTGTAGTGGTTCAAGGCGTCCTGAAACTCAGTCTCCTTGGCGGCAAACTGCTTGATGATCTGGTCCACCGGCATTGAGGGCGGGGAGAGGTCCATGTGCCCGAAACCGGAGTCGAGAGGCATGGGCGTAAAGCTATCGTGATTTTCGCCGCGTGCCGCGGCAAAGGCGCGCCCCGCAACCATGCTCAACAACAAACCAAGCAACATGGCCGACAATAAGCTCGACGAGGTACTTGAAAAGACGGCTCTGACGATCCGACTGCGCACCGTATTGATCTCCTTTGCGCCCCGGTTCAGGTCCCGGCTCCCGGTCCCTCGCGGCAAGGCGTATCTGCTACCCATCTGACACTTTAGACGCATGTACAGTGGCCTGGGGACATTCCAGAATCGATAGGCAGGTTGTCTGCGCCAGCACGACCGGCCATCTGCTCGCGGGCGGGCTGCAAGTTACTCTGCCTAAGGCATATCGGTCCCGCTATCCAGCGTAAGTGGCGCAACGGCCTCTCCTGTTTTTTAGTCGAAGTGATACGCAAGGAGAATTACTGTCTTCATGCCCGACCTTTACCATGCGCCGGCGTTGGCACTCACCGCCCTGCTGCTCCCGGCGTTTGGGTATTTGTATCACCGTTACCGCGATGCGCGAACCCTGCTCTGGTTCCTCGGCTTCCTTTTTTCTCTGTTCTCGATGCTGCACTTCTACGGGATGGACTGGTGGCGACTTCCCGGAGATGCGCATCCCTGGCTCGACACCGCCGCTGAAACCTCGATTCAGATAGGCTCGGCCCTTTTTCTGGCCTCGCTGTCGCCGCTCCGGTTTCGCGTGGGCAGGTTCCAGGTTCTGTACGTCGTTCCTTACATTCTTCCGCTGGTAGTGTATTCCATTCTGCTTTTTGGAGTGTTCGGACATGTCGAACCAAAGGGGGCCATCGACTTCATCTTTCCGGCACTCGGCTTGATAAGCCTCTGCACGGCGCTCTTTTGGGGCTCGAAGCGAAGCGTTATGCCTCCCTGGCTGGGAGTCTCAGCCTCTGCGCTGCTGGGAACCGTGGCTTTCTGGGTCTTCTTCACTCTGGGAGCAGCCCGGGCGCTCAGCGCGGTTGAGTGCGCCAATCTGCTGATGGCTGCGCTGCTCGTGGTCTTTGCCTTCCGCCGGTTCTCGCCCGGGGTGGTTCTCACGGTCGCGGGCTTTTTTACGTGGTCGCTCTTCATTCTGCAATTTTTTCCCGCCGTCACTGGTCATCCCTATTTGCTGCTCTATCTCACTCGCTTCTTTGTGATGGGCAGAGTGGTCGCGGCCCTCGGCATGATTCTGCTGGCCCTTGAAGATGAGCTGTATAAAAACCAGATTGCGCAAGAACGCGAGCACCGGGCCCGGCAAGAGCTTGAGGCCTACACCAGGCTGATGCTTGCACGGCGGCGCGTGGAAGACTTCGACAACCAGGCGAGTGATATCTGCGAAGTGGTCGTGGCGCACAGCCGGTTTTCGCAAGCTGCTTTGCTGTTGCAGGGTAATGGACGGTTTCGCCTGGCTGGATCTGCAGGGCTGGACGCAGCCACCGAAAAAGCTCTCGATGAGCTGGCCACCCGTGTTTCTGCGTCGGACTTTCTCGCTCCTGGCTCGGCAGTGCCGGCCATCGAGCAGAGCCAGACTTTGAGCGTGGATCTGACGCCCTGGCTGCTGCCGGGCGACGACCTGAAGCGGCTGCGTTTTACATCGGTTTTGGCCGTGCCCATGATGCACCGCTCGTCTGTGGAAGGAGCGCTATTGCTGGGCGCGATGTGGCCCTCTCTCACGAGTCCGGGCAAGCTCGCCTCAGAGTCGCTGCGACCGGACGATCTGCTGCCGATTGAATTGCTCGTCGCGCGGATGCAGGCCACGCGCAGCCAGACGATGATGTTCGAGCGGCTCATCGACTCGGAGAAGTTCTCGCATCTCGGCCAGCTTGCCGCGAACGTGACGCAGCAGTTGAACAATCCGCTGACGGTGGTTTTGGGCTACGCCACGCTTCTTGAAGAAAGCACAGGGCTCGGCGTGCAGGATCGCCGCGCCGTGGAAGCCATCCTCGCCGAATCGCGCTACATGCGCAATACACTGGAAAGCCTCGCGCGCATCTCGCGGCCTTACGGCGATCAACCTGCCGCGGTGTCCGTCTCGGAGCTGCTCTCTGACATGAGCGAGCTCCATCGTCCGGAGTTCCTTAGTCGGTCGATCGAGTTCCGGCTCAACATCGCGCCCTCGCTGCCACGCGTTCTATGCAGCGCACAGCAGTTGCGCCAGGCAGTGCGACACTGCCTGCAATTTGCGATGAACGCGGTGGAGAATCCCTCTCCTGTGGTCGAAGAACCAAAGACGATCCGCGTGGAAGCTGCGAGTGAAGGCAACCTGGTGCAGATCCTCGTGGGCCACTCCGGCCCCTCATTTCCCAATCCTGATCGGGCCTTCGATCCCTTCGCCTCGACGGAAGCGGAAGGCGAGCTCGCCAGCCTGGGCCTGAGCCTGTGCGCAACGATTCTGCGCGACAACAACGGGCGGGCGTTGGCCGTGAATCTCGAACCGCAGGGTGCGGCCATCATTCTTGAATTGCGAGCGGCCTGAGGGGACGCGCGGTAGCCGTTTGGGAAATCAGTCGACGTCTGTGCCGATCCACAGGCCATACGCGCGCGCCTTGAGCCTGTCTGTCTGTGCCTGCGGCACCTGGCGCGTTTTGCAGGCGATGCCGGTGGAGGTGACGACTTTGACGATGGCATTCGCGTCAGAGAGGCTCTGGCTATCGCTGGAATAGTAGTGCACCTCGGACTCGCTCACGCTCTCCGGCTTGATGTCGACACCAGGCACGATATATCCCGCTGCGCGTAGCGCGCGGGCAATTTCTACGGCGCGCCTGCGCTGCGGCTGCTCATGAATGTGGACGTACACGCGCACCAGCAGCTTGGCGGCATTGGGATCGGCCTCAAAGGCCTGATCGAGCGCGGTCGCGGCCGAAGCCGAAACAGCTGGGTTCTGCGCCTGCAGATTTTCGACCGTCGTGCTCAACACCGTCTTGGCCGTCGCCGCTTGCTGCTGTGCCACCGCGGCCTGCTCTGTTTTTACCTGTACCTCAGATGTGAGCGACTTGTTGGCATTCACCTGCGTGGTGAGCTGCTGCTTGGTATTCATGGCGGTCCATAACACAAGCACCAAACCACCCATGACGGCAGCGCCGCCGAGAAAGCCGATCAGCCCCGATCGCCTGGACTCGCGCGCCAGCCGCTCGGACATTGCCTTGACCTCGGCTTCCCACGCGGCTCCGTGCGGCGGAATCTCGTCGTCAGGCATCTGCTCTCTCGTTGTCTAAAGTTTGGTTCCGAAGACCGCATTGAAGACTACGCTCTGAATGCGCAGGATGCGGTAGCCAGTGACGGTGATGAGACCGCTGCAACTGGTAAGCGCGCCCACTTCGAGCTTGCCGGGTTGGTTGTTCATCACAATCCATACCAGCGCCACGAGCACGCCGAGAGCAGCCAAACCCGCAAAGGCCAGATAGACATAGCGCTCCGGCCTGCAGCTTTCGAGCAGGCTGTTAGCCACCTTCGCCCGCGCCTCATAGTCAGAGAGCGCGGCGAGTCCGTCGGCTTTTTTCACGGGTGGCACGCCGAGATTATGCGGTGAGCTCAGTTTCAGTGTCAATAAAAAACATGTGCACCGTCCCGAAGTCCGCCGCAGAGACCTCCCCTGTGAAAGGCTAGTGTTTTTACGCGGTCATTCGTTTCAAAGCATCCGCGAGATCGCTCTTCTGCGGGGGGGGGGTGCAGAATATGATCCTACGCTTCGAAATCCAGCTCAACCGGATCGATGAGCGGCACGAGCCATTGCAGCAGGGCCATGTGCGTGGGATGAATGGCGTACGCATCGCACGCAGCACGATCGGTGAATCGCATCAGGCCGGCGAAGGTGAAGCCCTGCCCACGCGGAGAAAGGTTCGGGCCTACGTATACATCGATCAAACCGGGAATCGCGCCGCGAAAGGCCAGGATTTCCCGTGTGGCGCGGGCCTGGTCCGCTTCTGTTGCTTCCGGCTTCCAGCGAAATCCGAAGATGTGAATGAACATGCTTTCCGTTCTCCCGCGCGTCTCTTTGTCGGATCGTTTCCTCACTGATTCAAAGCGAAGGCGCGCGCCGATTCGAGCAGCTTCGCAACCGATTCTTTCGAGCACGATTCTGTGTAGATGCGCATCAGCGGCTCGGTTCCGCTGGCGCGCAGCAGCAGCCAGGTTTCGGCGGCATTTGGCTTGGTCGCAGCCTCGGGATTGTCGAGGTAGAACTTCACGCCATCGAGGGTTTCTACACGCAGAATCGGCATTCCCGCAAAGACCGGATCGCCCGGCTTCAGCGCGCGGGCTCGTGCAATCGCGCCGTTCTTGATGTCATCCGGAATGTGCAGATCGATGCGTCCGTACTGATGTTCGCCATACTCGGCCTGCAGATCAGCGACGAGCTGCCCCAGCGTCTTGCCTTCTTCCGCCATCACGTTGGCGAGCAACAGCGAGTTCAGCAGACCGTCGCGCTCCGGCAAATGGCGCTGAAAGCCGATGCCGCCTGACTCCTCGCCGCCCATGACGATCTCGCGCTCCAGCATGTAGTCGCAGACAAACTTGAAGCCGATGCCGTGCTCAATCAGCTCGCGCCCGTATTTTTTTGCAATGCGGTCGAGCATCTTGGTTGTGTTGAAGGCGCGCGTCACTGCGCCCGGCCAGCCTTTGCGCCGCAACACCCAGCTCAACAGCACGGAATAGATCTTGTGCGGATCGACAAAATTTCCATGCTCGTCGGTGGCGCCGATACGGTCGGCGTCGCCATCGGTGCATAGGCCGGCGTGGCATCCATTCGTCTTCGTCGCTTCGCCCAATGCGCGAATGTGCGGCTCGATCGGTTCCGGATTGATTCCCGGAAACAGCGGATCGGCATTGGCGCGAATCTGCACGTGATCGACACCGATGCGCTTGAAGATGCTGGAGAGAATCGTTCCGCCAGCGCCATACATCGAATCGATGCAGAACTTCATCTTCGACTTCGCAATCAGGTCGAGTTCGGCGAAGCTCTCGATGGCCTTGAGATAGGGGGGCAGAAAATCGACTTCGGTGATTGGCGCATGCTGCGCAGCCTGCGGCATCGGCTTGTCAAGATACGTCTCGATGGCTGCAATGATCGAGGGTTTTCCTGATCCTCCGTACCACGCCTTGTACTTCACACCGTTCCACTGCGCCGGATTGTGCGACGACGTGATCATGATGCCGCCCGCTGCGCCGCGTGCGCGCACGCCAAAACTCAGCGCCGGCGTGGGCGTAACGGCGTTGGCCAGCATGACGGGAATACCGGAGGCGGCGACTACTTCGGCACACGCACGCGCGAAGGCCTTGGAGCCGAAGCGCGTGTCGTACCCGATGCACAGACCCTTCTTCGGATCTTCCTGTGCATGCACATACGCGGCGATAGCCGCTGCGGCGGTGCGCACGTTGGCAAATGTGAAATCGTCGGCAATCACACCGCGCCAGCCGTCGGTGCCGAACTTAATCTGTGGATGAGGCATCTTGGAGTTCAGAGTTCCTTCCTGCAAATGAATATATCGAATGGAAGGATGCTCGTGCAGTGATAGGCATGTCCTGCAGGTAACTGCGGCGGATTTATTTCTGCTGTTTCTCAGCCTTCTTAGCCCGGTCGGCAGCCCGCATCTGCGCGTCGCGGCCGTTGGTTGGATCTTTGTGGAAGAGCTTGCGCGATATGTCGGGCCAGAACTCCTGCAGAACCCCGCCAAATGCGCCCTCAGCGGTCACGGTGAAACCGTCCGTGATGGTGTGTGAGATGCCCGTGCTCTCGGGATAGTAAAGATTCGAAATGGCGCCTGAGGCAATGTTGCCACCGAGGTTGGAGTAGTTGGGCTCCCACTTGCCGGTGTGGTCATGCTTGCAAATGAAGCTGGTGGAAATGGCGTAGAGCATGCGATGGGGAATGGAACCATGACCCAGCCGGAAGTAGCGTGGATCCTGGTGGAGGAGCGCGGGCAGAAAGCCATTGCCGATCATTGCGCCGTCGAATGCGTCGAGATAAGCGGCACCGGCGCGCTCACCATAACCGCGCGGCCCCCAACCGAAGCCTGGATCGTCGTCCTTCGCCTCGCCGATCCCTGAAACAATCAGCGCGAGCCCAAAGGCATACGGGTCTATCTGGCTACGAAAAGCGAGGCGGATCTTCTGGCCGGCTGTGAGCGAAACGGCGTTGTCGAGGTAGGAGACGTTGAAGGACGGCACAATCCCCATCACGCGCTGCTTTTCCTGCGCCTTGATCTGCTGTTCCGCTTTGTCGCGATCGCTCTGCTGCGTCGCAGACGAAGTCTGACCTCCAGATGTTTGCGGTGCAGGCGCATCTGGAATTTCGTCCGGAGTTGCATCCGACGACGGCATGACCGGCAAAGGCTGCCCTTGCACGATTGGCAACCCAGACAGCATCAATACAGAGAATCCGGCGATCGCCAGGACAAGTCGTACGCTCGAACGCATTCTTTCACCAGGTGTAGCAGTTCGGTTGCCGCCCGAACACGGTCACGGATGCCGATGCAGCACATGCGTTGCGATATCCGGCCAGAATTCGCGGAAGGTGTTAGTTGCCGCATCGCGCATGATCGCGTAACCGTACTTGGAGGCGATGGCAGACGCTGTGCGGGAGGAACTTGGGTAGTAGGTAGTGGAAATGCCCTGTGCAATACCGCGGCCGAGCAGTTCGGCTCCATTGATGGTATCGTGCCCGTGATAGTCCGGTGTGATCGCTACGCGCGTGGAGGCATAGAGAGCGCGCTTCCAGATTCTTCCCTCGCCCCGCGCATAGTAGCGCTCATCCTCGTGGAAGACTGTGGGCAATGCGAAGATCACCCAGTAGTTGCCGTCGGTCTTGTCGACATAACCGCGCCAATAGTACGCCCAGAACCCAGGAACTCCCTTGCCCAGCCCAGGATGTGCGTCCTCGCCTTCGGCGATCAGCGAGGTCACGCCGACGAAGACAAACGAGGAGTAGTCGAAGCTGTTTTGGGTCGCGATCTTGAAGGCCTGTTTCGCAGTAGGTGGGGGCGGAGTTGCGCCCGCGCTGACGGCGCGGTAGTTCGGCATCAGTCCGAGAATGCGCTTTGGCTGTTGCTTCGCCGTAGGAACCGGTTTGTGGTCCGGTCCGGTATTAGCCGGTTGCTCCTGAGGCTGTAGCGCATCAGGGAGCGCCGCGATTTGCGTCGTCTCCTCTTTCGTGCGCGGAGTTTGCGCCTGCGCGCTTGAAGAGAAGCATGAGAAGACAATGCTGCATGAAAGCGTAGCTACCATCAAAGAAAAACCTGAATTCATCCATTCACCAGATCGTTTGCAATGCTGAACGGGCCTAACTGTCGGCCCTGCTTTGGAAATCTTCGGCTTAGAAAATCACAGTGAGTGCACCCTGTTCTGCTTCAATGGCATCCATCGCTGATTTTCGATTGCCTTGCGGGAATCAATTGCAGGCGCGCTCCGGCAAGCTTCAACCGCGGAGCATCGGCAATTCTCCTAGTTAGACGCAGCTTTTTGCCCGAAAGACCGCTTTCGCGGCGGCAGAACGGATGCGGTTGTGTGGATTTCTATTCTGCTGTAAGTAGAGGCAATCAGTATGGTTACACGGCAAAATCGATAAATCCCCTCTGCGGGTCGGTGGCAATCAGCTTTACCGTTACTTTATCACCCACATCCAGCCCCTTGCCGCCACGCACCAGCATGCCTTCGACGTGCGGATCGAGCGTGCGCACAAAGGTGCCGTACTGATTGACGCCCGTGACGATCGCACGATAGCTCTGCCCGATGTGCGGATGCAGCACAACCGCCGCAATCCGTTTTTGCATTTCGCGCTCCACCTTGCGGGCCGCATCTTCGCGTTCCGTGCAACGGGTGGCAATCGCATTTAGCGCATCTTCTGAGTAGGGTTGCGGCTGGCCGGCGAGCCACGCCTTGAAAACCCGCTGCATCACCATGTCGGGAAAGCGGCGGTTGGGCGCAGTGGAGTGGGTGTAGTCCTGCACGGCGAGCCCGAAGTGCCCCGGCGAGGGAGCGTTGGGTTTCACCAGCACATATTCGCCGGGCCCCATCAATTTCACCACGGCCAGCGAGAGATCGGGAAAATGATCGGGATCCTTGTGCTGCTGCGCGAGCAGGAAATCATTCAGCGCCTTCGAATCGGGATCTGCAGGCAGCGTTGCGCCGAGGCCCGCCGCTAATTCGACGATCCGCTCCCAGCGTTTGGGCGTGCGCACAATGCGCCGGATCGATGCGACGCCGGCCTCTTCCAATGTTCGAGCAAAGACACCGTTGACCGCAACCATGAACTCTTCAATGAGCGAAGTGGCCCGGTTTTTCTCCTGCCGCGCGATGTCGACAATCTCATCATGGAGCATCACAGGGCGCGTCTCAATGGTTTCGAGGTCGAGCGCTCCATGCTGAAAGCGATGACAGACCAGCCACTGTGCGGCCTTGTCCTGTAGCTTGAGTTGCGCAGCCAGATCGGCATTCGCTGCAACCTTCGCCGGAGCCGGCCCTTTGCCTTCGAGCCACATCCCCACGCCGTGATATGCCAACTGCGCGCGGTTGCGCACCAGCGCCCGGTAAGCCTTACCATTGCTCGCTTCTCCGCACGGCTCGACAGTAAACTCGACCACCATCGCCGCGCGGTCTTCGTTTTCGTTCAGTGAAGTCGACCCCTCCGAAAGTTCGGCGGGCAGCATGGGAAAGACTTTGACGCCGGTATAGACCGAGGTTGTCTCGCTCTGCGCGTGACTATCGATCACCGATCCTTTGTGCACACGCGCGTCTACATCAGCTACACCCACGAGCACGCGAATGCGTCCATCGGGCAGCTGCTCGGCCCACTCGATCTGGTCGAGATCTTTGGACGTGTCGTTATCGATCGACGACCACAGCAGACTGCGCAGATCGTGGATGTCGGCGCTGGAAGGCAACGCGGTCTGCGTGGCGATGGCGGCGAGTTCTTTATCGGTGCCGGCCGGGAAATCCGGCTGAAAGCCGTGCTCGACCATCGACGCGTGCGCTGCCGCAACGAGATTGAAGTGATAGGGATGACCAGACGGGCTGGAATGCATCAGGAACTATGCTCCTCAAAATTGGGCTCTTAAAGCGAAATGCCAGCCTAGCATAGTCAGGAAAGTCAGCAAATTAGCAGGTCAGCAAGGCAGCGAGTCAGCAGATTGCACACTCGGCCCCGGAAGTGTCAATGGATGATAGCCCAGGGCTAACTAGCCTCCCCAGCCCCGGAGGGCGACGCGAAAACTCATCAGACGAGTTTTTTCATGCGACTGCCTGGGTGAGAGCGAAGCGTTTTCACTACTATTGAATACCCAAATCAGCCAATACCTTCGGCTTGGCTTCTTCGACAGCCAGCAGATTGTGGCAGGCGGCGCAGTCTTGCGTAATGCTGGCGCCGTCTTTCGCTACGTGGTCGCCATCGTGACAGCGAAAGCAACCGGGATAGCTCATGTGCCCGATGTGGTTAGGATGCGTTCCCCATGTCACCTTCATCTCCGGGAAGACGTTCTGGCTATAAAGCGTCACCAGCTCTGCACCGGCGGCTTTCACCTGCGCCGCCTTGGTCGTCAACACGGCAGCATTGCTCGTGCGATAGAAAGCGTCGAGCGCGGCGGGAATCTTCTGGCTCGCATCGGACTCGCTTGTGTAATCGGCCTTGAGCAGCGCTAGCCCCTCTTTGTGGACCCACGGCAATTCAGGGCTGATGGAACCGTTGGCCATCGCCTGATTGATTGCTTCTTCCGCCGTCATGAAGGTGTGCGCCGCGCGATTGTGGCAGTCGATGCAGTCCATCACGCGCCGTTCGCCCTGCGGCATCACGCCCTTCAACGCCGAGGCAGCAAACGTGCTTTTCGTGCCGTCAGGATTGGTTCTCTCCACCCACGGAATCGTCGTGCGCGAGGAATCCGTGGCGATGTACTCGATGTGGCCCAGGTGCACACCGTGAATGCCGGTGAGATGCGAGAGGCCGTCGAGACCGCCGAGGTGCAGCACGACGACGGTTTGTGTCTCGGTGTTGGTTTCGTCATCGGCAAAGCTGGATTTGACGAGCAGCTTTTCGCCGACGAATTTGGCAGGCGTGTGGCAGGCCTCGCAGATATCGCGCGCCGGACGCAGGCTGGTCACCGGTGAGGGAATCGGTGTGGGATAGTCGGGGATGATCTTCGGCGCAATGTGCGCGGCAGGATGCGTGCTTACCTCAATAAGCTGCTTGGTTCCGTTCACCTTGGCGCGAAAATACGAGCCTGCACCGGAGCCGATGTGGCACTCCACGCACGCCACGTGTGAATGCGCCGAAATCTTGTAGGCCGTGTACTCCGGATGCATCACGTGACACGACTGCCCGCAGAACTGCGGTGAATCCATGTAGGCAGCGCCGCGGTAGCTGGCCATCGCCACCACCAGCAGATTCACGATGGTGGCCACGAACACGATATCGAGGCCGTGGCGGAAGATGCGGTCATTCAGGTCGATCTTCGGGAACTCAGCCGGAATCTTTCCGGCCTTTTTCAGCGCGCGGCGGCGCAGATAGATGCCCACCGGAATCAGCGCTAATCCTAAGACAAAGAGCGCCGGAAGAATGAGGAAGAAAATGATGCCGAGATAGGGATTGGCATTGGGCCGGCCGAAGAGTTCCAGCAGCCAGTAGCCGACCATGGTAACGGCGGAGGCGCTCGTGATGGCTCCGCCCGCGAGGCTGATGGGATTGTTGCCGAAGAACAGTGCCGGCCGCACCCAGTTCTCGCGGAATTTTTCAAAAGACGACACGAATCCCAACCTCCGCAGAAGGATCGCCCGCCGTATAGCGGCGGGCCACGTTCAAGCTTTTCAATTGTCCGAAAGATTACTTCAGCGTCTTGAAAAATGTCGAGACATCTTTAATCTGTGCATCGGTGAGTCCGGCAACCGGCTTCATCTTGCCCTTGCCGTTCTTCACCGCGGCCTCGACCTGGTCCAGCGTAAGCGCTTTCATGGCCGGATCGGAGACGGGCTTCACACCCATCAGCTTGGCAATGCCGGGATTCGGCGTGCCCGAAGCGCCATGACAGCTTTGGCATTTGGATTTGTAGGTTGCTTCACCCGCGGACTGGGCGAAGCTCATGGTGCAGCCAAGTGCGATAACAGCGGTCAGCACCAACTTCGAACGCATCGTTGTGGTCATTTGCGAGACTCCTCGTAGATTTTCCGGCCCAGGCGTAGAGAAGTTCTCGCCGAGCGGTTGTTGCCCATTCCTGCACCACGGCCGGGCCTGCGCCGTTTGAACCAGAGGTTGAGTCAGCTGCGGAAAAGTGCTCCCATGTTAACCGGTATTGGTCTCCGCAGAGAAGCTCCAACAACGATTTGGTTTCTTACTTCACAAACGTGCGGAAGTAATCGACCGCGTCCTTGATCTGCGCATCCGTCAGGCTGTTTTTGTACGGCTGCATCTTGCCCATTCCATTGCGAACGGCGGCGATCATCTCCGCTTCGCTCATCTTCTTCACCGAGGGATCGGTCGCCGGCTTCACCTTCATGATCTTTCCGGCTCCCGAACTCGCCAGACCATCTGCGCCATGACAGCTTTGGCACTTGGCCTTGTACGTTGCTTCACCCGATTGCGCGAACCCAGTTACAGCAAACAGAAGCATTCCAGCAAGTGTCACCTGAAAACGAACCGTCTTGCTCATGATCGTTCTCCAACCTGCGTGCGGCCAGCCTTGCAGAGCAAAGTTGGCCGCGCAGACTTACTCAGCAGCGCCGGTCAGTATTCGTAATGCACACCGAGCGTGCCGATATTTCCATGGAAGTTGCGCGGCGCAGTCGGTCCCACCAGGCCTGACATTTCGCCGTATCCGTAGTAGTTCCAGTCACCTTTGAAGCCCCATGCCTTAGTCAGCTTCCACGACAGGCTGCCGTAGGGCATCTGGTACTTCGACTGCAGCGTGCCGGGCACCGCGGTCGGATTCAATTGCTCCATCTGGCCGTCGGTCGCGGTGACGCGATAGCCCGCAACTGCTTGGAGATGTTTGATCGGCGTCAGCACCACGCCGGCCGAAGCATAGTGCGTTGGCGCATCGAAGTAGCTGGTGCCATAGAAGCCAGGACTGCTCACAGTGCCAGTAGTTGCCGAGTAGACGTTCACGTTGCCGCAGGCCGGAGCTGTCGCGCCGCCGGGCATTGCAACCGCGTCGGCTGGCTGCGAGCCGGCCGGGACAAAGAAGCAGTTCGTCGACCGCGAGAAGACGTCGATGTATCCGTAGTTCACATCTACGCCGAAGCGCTCGCTGGGATTGAGCGATGCGCCTACCGATCCTGCGCGGCTGTGGGCCTGATAATTCACCAGCGCGATGTTGTCGTGCCTTTCAAGATCATTGAAGGCGCCGGTGAACGTTGCCCAGCCCTTCGCTTTATACGTGGTGCGCACCTGATAGTGCTGCGACTGCCGTGGATCGGTCTGCGTATACGCTGCATCGGCCCAGATATTCTCGACCGTGGTGTTGATGCGCCAATTACGCGTAGGCCGCAGCACCAGACCGAACAAGCCGCTATTTTCGTTGATATCCAGGCTGTAAGGAGTTGCCTCAACACCGCCAACGTTCAGCGTGCGCGTACGGTAGCCATATCCAAGCGAGAGTTGGATCCAGTTGGCAGCTTCCCAGGAGCCGGTGATCCGGTTTGACTCCATCTTTTGGCCGAGGAAATTGGAGGCGACCAGCGGCGCAGCGGTAATGGAAAGCGCCGGTGCAACGCCCATGCTCGTCGAATACCCATCGATCTCTGACTGGTTGAGAATCGCCGGCTGCCGGAAGTTCTCGAAGTCGAACTGATCAGAGACGCTGAAAGTTCTCGTGATCTGCCATACGATGCCGAAGTCCGCAGTCACGTTGATCCGCTGCGCCTTGCCCGCGCCGGTGATGGTCGAGGCGCTGTGGCAATCGTTGTACGTGGTTACGCCAGCAGCCGTGGCCTTGGTGCACCACGCCGTAGGCGCAGGACCCGGAGGCGCCTTGACAATCGAAGTGACGACGCGACTTTCTAGTCCGTTGAAGTATTCGCTGTAACCCGGCATATTCATATTCGCGCCGGTGTACATCATCCGTCCGGTCATCTCGACATTTTTGAGGCTTGAGCTCTGGAAGCGGAACTCTTCTGTCGGAAACATGGTGCGTGTGGGAGCAGCCCGCGTGTAATTCACATAGCCGTTCACGCAAGGGTTCGCGAGGGTGCCCGCCGCCGCGGAGCCGAGGATCGACGCCTTGCCGGCCGCAACATTACAGCCGGTCGTGGCAGAGACCGAGCCAACTACCGCAACGTTGTCGAAACCAAGGCTCACGGGCTGGCCCGTAGGAAGGATCAGGTTGGCCCCGGCGAGCGACCATGTGGTGTCGCCCTTGTAGTGGTTGATGTGCTCTTCGAACGTGAACGTGGTGCCGCGAACCGGCTTCCAATCTACTCCGGCCAACCAGGTCTCGCTGGCATTGCGCCAATACTGGTTGAGCAGTGCATCGGCGCCTATGTGGATCGAGCTGTACGACGGCCCCTCGTTGGTGTTCCTCACATAGCCGGTGCGGAAGCTCACTTTCGAGATCGGCAGTATCGTCAGGTTCAGGTCCAGCATGCGGCGCACGGTGTTGAACAGATGCGGCGCGTCCTGCACCTGCGGAAAGGTGTAGCCGTTCGAGACCAGGCCTGCGGGAACCAGCGGATTGCCGAAGAGATTGTAGTCAAAGTACTGCCGGTCACGCCGGAACAAGGCAGAGAAGTCGTAGAGTTTGCCCTTGGACATGCGCAGCGTCGTCATATTGTTCGGGTCGCCGCCGTATCCGCTGCTGCCTTCAAAGAGCGTGTCGAAGACGGTGTACTTGGCGCCCGGCAGCGCGTGCGCTTCAAAGGTGGAGTTGAGAATGCGCGGGCCCGATTTGAGGTTGACCATTGTGTCGTACATCGCTCCGCTTCCGCTGATGTTGGCGATATGACCGCCCACGTCATAGGATTCGTGCACGTCGTAGGTCTTCTCGGGGGCGTTGTTGGTGTCTTTCTGTGGGTTTGCGTCCTGTGCTCCTGCACTGGCTGAAATGATCAGCGCGGCCAGGGCGAGGCTTCCGGCGAATAGGACGGAAGCGCGAGGAACGAAACCAATGATGGCTTGTAGTAAGCGGACGTTCTTCATCTCAGTTTCTCCTTCCGTCACTTAAAGAAGACATTGCTGGCGTTTGAGCCGTGAATTTGTGAGTGGCAACTGGTGCAGGCCACATAAGTTCCCGTCTGGCTATGCACCGGACCAATCGGCGCGACCGCATGCGGAAACGCAGCACTGTTGGTGGTCGAGTGGCATTGCAGGCAGAGCGTGTTGATGTTGGCCACGTTCAGCAGCCTCGCGTTCGGCGAGCCGTGCGGCGAATGGCAACTGACGCAGCCATCGGTCTTCACCACCGGATGCTCGTAAACGAACGGTCCTGCCGTCTCGGTATGGCACTTGACGCAGACGGCATTCTGCTCGGCGGTAGTGCGCAGTGCCTTGCCGTGGAAGGTGCCATGCGGATCATGGCAGTCTGAGCAGCTCATCAGCCCTTCATTCACCTTGTGGTGGAAGGGCATCATGAACTGCGCCTTCTGATCGCTGTGGCATTGGAAGCAGAGTGTCGGTTGCGCCGCCTTGAGCAGATGCTCCTTCTCTACGCCGGCATGCACGCTGTGGCAACTCACGCAGCTGACGCCGGCCTCGCCATGGGCTGAGCGCTCGAAGTTCGCGTGCGCTCCTCCGTGGCAGCCCAGGCAGGTGGAGTCGACCTCTTTCGCCGGAGCTTTGGCGGGATTGAAGATCTTGGTTACGTCACCGCCGCCCTCGACGTGTGCCTTGCCCGGCCCGTGGCAGCCTTCGCAGGTGACGCCGGCGTTGCCGTGCTCGAGAGCCAGCTTGCTGTGCGGGTTTGAGGCGAATCCCTTCGACTCAGCCTCGTGGCAGGAGGCGCAAACATCGCCACCGACGAAATCTTCCGGTGCGTGCTTCGCCGCTACGTGAGATTGCGCTGCTTTGGGTGCGGCCGCCGCCTGCGCAGTCGCGCACAGCATGCCTGCGCCGAGCAGAAGCATTAAAGAAATGCGCAATCCCAAGCGAATCCCGGAAACCGCCATGATCGCCGATCGCGTTCTGGGCCAAATTCTATCCATGCAAAACCACCTTGCTCTCCACGCAGTCTTCCGGGAGCATTCGATCGGTGGTCCGCTCGGAGAAATGACCCTCTCGTTACGGCGTGCCTGGACCGGCATCTTTAGCACCGGATCACTTGCTTGCGGACGCTGCGCTATGTGCGGAGCATCACTACAAGGCCAAGATTACGTGCAGGAACGGCACATTAGCGGTGATGTCGGTCACACACGAATAGAGGGGTAATCCCACTTTGAACTTCTTTTCCCAAAGTGACTTAGGCAGCAGAACGGGATTCAACTGGAGAGGTGCATCACTCTTCGCGATGCCAGCTCTGCACGGGCTGTGCCATCCGCCTTGGGTGCGTGGCCGCACAATCTGTACGACCCGGGGGACGATCACAGCCCGTGCGTGAGCCCTGTCACATTCAAATTGCAGCGTTTACCTCACAATGCAAGGTACGCACAGCTCTTTTGCGGTAATCCTGGGGCCCTGCATTACCACAGTGCGGAAGGAAATGGCGCGAGCACAAAGCCTGCGCCAGAGCAGACGGGGCAAGATGATGGTGGAAGAACAGATCTCGTCAGAGTTACAGCCGTCGAAGGCGCACATGCTTCGGCAGGCTCCGGTCGGTTGCGCGGCCTGCTCTCTCCGCCGGCCCGGATGGTTTTGTTCGCTCGGCACAGCGGCGCTGGCCGAACTCGAGCTGGCCAGCAGCGCCATCTCTCTACCTCCGCAAGCCTCGCTTTTCACACAAGGCGCAGAGGCTCGCTGTCTTTACATCCTGTGTGGCGGCTACATAAAGCTGATGGCGGGCAGCAAACAGAATCGTGAGATGATCGTTCGCGTCGCCGGACCCGGCTCTGTGCTCGGGCTCTATGCCGTGCTCACTCACGGCATCTACGAGGTCTCTGCCGAATCGCTCAACACGGCAAACTTGCGTGTAGTGGAGCGCGAGCGCTTTCTTGGCTTTCTGCGTAGCCACAAAGAAGCTGAGATGCGCGCAGTGCAGTGCATGTGCCAGGAGTATCGCTTTGCGCTGCAGGACGCGTGCCGCATAGCGCTCTCTGAAACTGTGGCCACGCGCCTGGGAAAACTGCTGCTCGATCTCGCGCACCAGATCGGTGAGCGCTTACCCAACGGTGAGTTCCGTTTTCCACTTCTGCTTACGCACGAAGAAATGGCCTCGATGACCTCGACGACCCGCGAGACTGTGACCCGCACGCTGAGCCACTTCCGCAAGGATGGCTGGATTGCAATCGAGGACTCGCTGGTGACGGTCCTACAACCGGCCCGCCTGCAAGTGCTTGTCTAACTAGAGGATTGTTCGAGTCGCTATTTTTCCCGCTCTCCATGCGGTAGTTCCCCCAGTCCAAGAGCTATGATCGTCTTAAGAGCTAACCTCTCCAGGTGGGAGTCCACACCACATATGAACCGCTTCTTTGCTCGCTTTTCTGTTGTTCTGCTCTCCTGCTGCGCCGCAGCCGCCCAGAACTTCGAGCCTGCTAGTCCGACGGCAACCGCTCCAGCAACAGCACCATCTGCCGCAACCTCGACGCAATCAACGCAGATTGCGCAGTTCCAAAAGATCGAGGACTCGTGGGCCGATGCGGTGAACCGTCACGACCAGTACGGATTGGAGCTGGTGCTCTCTCCGCTCTTTGTCGATGTCTCGGCGACGGGCGATGTGACGACACGCAATCAGCAGGTGGCGCAGGTGCTTTCGAATGACGACAAGAACGCCTATCTTGCGCAAAAGGTGATTGCCGTGCGCGTGCTGGGCGATATCGTCGTAGCTAACGGCACCTACAACCTGCGCCACAAGGTGAACTCCTCGCAGGTGGATGACAAGGGTGTCTTTACGCATGTCTTTGAGCGCGTGCACGGCGGCTGGGTGTGCATCAACTCGCAGCGCACGCTGCTGCGCGAAGACGCGGCCACCAAGCAGAAGAAGCAGTCGTCTGCAACGGCCGCGGAGCCTTTCCATATTCCGTTCTTTTCAAAGAGCGACAAGAGCAGCGAACAATAGAACTTACGCATCGCAAGATGGCGCGACCGGCGCCTTCACATTGCATCTATTAGTCCAGTGTCTTGAGCCCGGTGATCTTGGTGTGTCGCGTCTCACGTGCGGGATGGGCTCGCGTTTTATCATGAATTGATAACTGAATCATGGCCCAGCCCACGGCAACTGCCCCCATCCCAGAAAGAATCGAGATTCCCGCTCCAGTACCTGCGCCGGCCAAGGCCGCGATGAGCGTTCTCACGGCAGTCGCTCTGTGTCATCTGTTGAATGACATGATCCAGTCGCTGCTGCCGTCAATCTATCCGATCCTGAAGGTCTCGTTCCATCTGAACTTTAGCCAGATCGGCATGATTACTCTGGTCTACCAGATTGTTGCCAGCCTGCTGCAGCCGTTTATCGGGCTCTACACGGACCGCCGTCCGATGCCGTACGCGCTCGCGGCAGGCATGTGCTTCACGTTGGCGGGAATTTTGTTGCTGGCCACTGCGTCGTCCTTCGAATTTCTGCTGCTGGCGGCGGCCGTGGTGGGCACGGGTTCGGCCATCTTCCATCCTGAGTCCTCGCGCATTGCACGCCTCGCCTCTGGAGGCCAGCATGGATTCGCGCAGTCGTTCTTTCAGGTGGGCGGCAACTCCGGTTCGGCAATCGGCCCATTGTTAGCCGCGCTGATCGTGTTGCCGCTTGGACAGCGCGGCGTAGCCTGGTTCTCTCTCGCGGCCATGGCGGGCATTGTGGTGCTGTTCGGCGTGGGCCGCTGGCGCTCGCATCACCTTGCGCGCACAGCGGGACGCCGCACCCACGTTGAGCATCGATCGGATCTGTCACGCGGCTCCATCGCACGCGCGATTGCGGTACTCGCAGCCCTGGTCTTTTCGAAATACTTCTACCTGGCCAGCATGACCGGGTATTTCACCTTCTATCTCATGACCCGTTTTCATGTTTCGGTCCGCACTTCGCAGCTGCACCTGTTCATCTTTCTGGGCGCGGTGGCGGCGGGCACGTTTCTCGGCGGACCGATCGGCGATCGCATCGGCCCACGCTACGTGATCTGGGTCTCGATCCTGGGTGTGCTGCCGTTCACGCTGATGCTGCCCTATGCCAGCCTTTTCTGGACAGGCATTCTCTCGGCCATCATCGGCTTTGTGCTGGCGTCGGCGTTTGCCGCGATCCTGGTGTATGCGCAAGAACTGCTGCCGGGACGCGTTGGCCTGGTTTCCGGCATCTTCTTCGGGCTGGCCTTCGGCATGGGCGGCATCGGCGCTGCCGTGCTGGGACACATCGCCGACCTTACCAGCATCGTGTTTGTCTATCGTCTCTGCGCGTGGTTGCCAGCCATCGGTCTGCTGACCGGATTGCTGCCCAAGCTGGATCGCAAGCGCGCGTGAACTGCGGACAGCGCGGGCGGCACCGACTGATCGATAACTTTTTCAGCGTGTCAGCGCCGGATTATTTCCGGATGATCCCCATCTTGCTGCCGACCCGATGGAACGGTAGACCCAGCTCGTCACAAAACTCTGTGTAGGCCTGGTAGGCGCCGTCCCAACGCGAGGGCTGCATGACGTCATCGACAAGGATCACGCCACCATCGACCAGATTGGCATAGATGTGGCGCAACGCAGCCTTGGTCGCCAGGTAGAGATCGACATCGAGAAATGCAAATTTGATCGGCGCCACCATCGAGTATTCGAAGGTGGAGCAATCGGACTTGTATGCGGTCACGAATGGGAATTGCCTGAAGTTGCGCATCCACGAGTCGTAGTCGATGTAGCCAAAACCCCAGATATCCTTGGGTTCTTTGCCGCGATGTTTTACCTCGTAGTCGACATCCTTTGAGAGGAAAGACTCAAAGGTATCGATTGCGCAAAACCGCTCATGAGTTCGCTCGCTGGCCACCAGATGTTCGCAGATGAATCGGGTAGTCATGCCGCGCGAGACACCAATCTCAAGGATCGAGCCAGAGATGTTTTTCACGCGATCGAGTTCGTTGACAAACGTGGCCAACTGGATCGGTTCCACGATGTAGGGGTATTCAGGTGCGCCGAGACTCGCGTAACGAAACGCAAGCTTCTTGGCAAACTCCCGTATGGGCTGAACAGTTGACGCCATGCTGCGCTCCATGCGAAGGATTGTGGCCTGCGATCTTTCCGTCAGGCGTGAACAGGCCGCTCTTCCCGAAATGTAAGAAGCGAGCGCGATATGGAATCCTTGGTGGTCGGCAACGAAGGCGATCAACTTAGATAAAAAATAAGGCAGGGCTTTCCTCGAAAGTCCCTTGGGCGGAGCCTATGCCTCTCCTGGGTTAGGAGATCGTTTTTGCAATGAGGGTTGTCTCGACGGGCGCAGAAATTCCGAACTAAGTTGCGAAACTAAGATGCTTGTCCGGCAACAATTCGAGATGGCCCACTACTGCGTCTTGCGCCTTGCAGCCGGATCGATACATGTACGAGGCTAAGCGCAGCAGGTGTAACGCCGGGAATACGGCTGGCCTGGCCGATGGTTTGCGGCCGCACACGTTCGAGTTTTTCCCGCATCTCGCGCGAAAGGCCGCTTATAGCGCTGTATTCAATCCACTCCGGTATGGCGACAGCTTCAGCCGCTTTCAGCTTATCAATTGCTTTTTTCTGCTGATCAAGATAGCCGGCGAACTTGATTTCTGTTTCGACGGCACGCGCTTCATTGCGCATTGTGCTGCGCTTTAATTGACTTTCATCGTCGCGGATTCTATCCATCGACTTGTCATCCTGAGCGGAGTCCGCCGCGGCGGACGGAGTCGAAGGATCTGCGTTTAAAACTCTCTCCCATGCAGCCAAAGCTGGCGCGCGTGCGAGTTCTTCACGCATGGCTATGAGTATTGGTTCGATCGTTACCTCGGGACGTTTGAGCAATTGCGCCCACGTGAGCCCCGCCGTCGCCGTCAGCTCGCTCAGGCCTGCGCCACGCAGCTTTTCCGCATTGACTTTGCCGGTAACGAGTAGCCGCTCGAGCGCGGCCATGCGCGCCTGTTTCTGTTCATACTCTGCCCACGCAACATTGTTGATAAGCCCCAGCCTGCGTCCGTGCTGCGTGAGCCGGCGGTCGGCGTTGTCGATGCGCAGATGCAGCCGGAACTCGGCGCGCGAAGTGAACATGCGATACGGCTCATTGGTGCCCTTCGAGATCAGGTCATCGATCAGAATGCCGGTATAGCCCTCGCTGCGGTCCATCGTGAAGGGTGGTTCGCCCTTGAGCCAAAGTGCGGCGTTGATGCCCGCCATGATGCCCTGGCACGCAGCCTCTTCATAGCCTGACGTGCCGTTGATCTGTCCCGCGAGATAGAGGCCCTCCATCGACTTCACACGCAGCGTGCGATCGAGCTCGGTTGCGTCCACGCTGTCGTATTCGATGGCATAGCCTGGACGCAGCATCTCCGCGTCTTCGAGGCCAGGAATCGAATGCACGATCTGCCACTGCACTTCCATCGGCAGCGAAGTGGACATGCCGTTGACGTAGACCTCGTGGGTATTCAGGCCCTCGGGCTCGAGGAAGAACTGGTGCTGCGTCTTGTCAGGGAATTTGACGATCTTGTCTTCGATGGAAGGGCAGTAGCGCGGCCCGATGCCCTCAATGCGGCCCGAGTACATGGCCGAGCGATGCACGTTCTCGCGGATGAGGCGCAGCGTCTCCGGCGTGGTGAAAGCAATGTGGCAGCTCACCTGCGGCTGCACAATCTTTTTGGTGCGGAAACTGAATGGCGTTGGCTCCGCATCGCCCGGCTGCTCTTCAAAGCGATCCCAATGAATGGTGCGCCCATCGAGGCGCGGAGGCGTGCCGGTCTTCAAGCGGCAGGTCCGGAGACCTAGCCGTCGGAGCGCCTCGCCGAGCAGCACGCTGGCCGGCTCGCCCGAGCGCCCGGCGGGATATCGCTCTTCACCGCAGTGGATCAGGCCATTTAAAAAGGTCCCGGTGGTGATGATGGTTGCGCCGGCAAGCAGATTGCGCCCATCGCGCAGCTTGAGGCCCAGCACGCGGCGAGGACGAGGCCGTTCGGCAGTAGAGTTTTCCCCGGTCCCCAAATGCGAGGGACCGGGGGCACCCAGATCAGTACCAGTCCCTACGTCCCTGCCGAGGTCCCCGGCGAGCGATCTGTACTCGCTGGGGTGGCTAGTCCCTAGTGCCCGCTCTTCGATCACCAGATCGACGACTTCCGCCTGCCGGATATGCAGGCCGGGTTGGCTCTCAAGCACCTCGCGCATCTTCACGCGGTAGAGCTGTTTATCGCACTGCGCACGCGGGCTCCACACCGCCGGTCCGCGCGAGGAGTTCAACAACCGGAACTGGATGCCGACGGCATCGGCGACCTCGCCCATGATGCCGCCCAGCGCGTCTACCTCGCGGACAAGATGGCCCTTGGCCACGCCGCCGATCGCCGGGTTACAGCTCATCTGCGCGATGAGGTCGAGGTTCATGGTGATCAGCGCGGTTTTAAGGCCCATGCGCGCCGCTGCCATCGCCGCTTCACATCCGGCGTGCCCCGCCCCCACCACGGCCACGTCATATTGTTCCGTAAACGCCATTCCTTTCCCATTTTAGGGGGGAATTGAGCAACATAGCACCTTTGAGCCAGGGCGCAGGCGGAGCGATTCTGCCTATAATCGACCCAAATCAAGGGATGAGCGTATTTCCATGCGAACCTGCTCTTGCGGAGATCGGGTCGAAGACCGCGTTGATGCCGCGAGCGGATGCTGCGTGCGCTGCTCCGCTCTGGACGCGCTTGGGCTCGATTTCACCGCAACCGCAGACCAGATCAAAGAGACGCACCGCACGTTGGTGAAGGTCTGGCACCCGGACCGCTTTCAAGACGATCCGCAACTGCAAGAGGCGGCTGAGGCGCGGCTGAAGACAATCAACACCGCCTATGCCTTCCTCACATCCAAGGCCAGCCAACGTCCGCAGAGTGGGCCACGGTCGGCCACGGACTTCACTGCGAGCGCTCACTCAAAGCGGCGGCGAGCGAAAACGACCTCCCGCTTCTTAGCGCGATTGATTCCCTCGCCGATGATGCTGCTGAAGTGCGCCGTGCTCGCCTGCGGCCTTTTGATCTGCGTGCTTCTTGCCAAGGCTGCTGATTCCTATTTCGTATCCCAGCCCATCACGGGAAGCTACTATTCGGAGCTGCGCAACGGCATCCTGTCGAACTTCCGGCAAGCCACTAGAGGTATCTGGGGCCAGACCGGCCAGGGTTTACGCGATCTCGTTCCGAAGAGGGCCACCGGTTCAGGTTCCGCTGCTCTATCGTCCGTAGAAGCTGCAGAGACGCAACCTTCCGCAGATCCGGTCCAGTTCGATCATCCCCATCTCGTGCAAAATCTGCACCGGCGCGAACTGGGCGCAGCCCATGCTGAGCCAATACTGCTCACGCCCTACGTCACCACCGGCCTTACCCAGGAAGAGGTGGAAGCGGTCCTCGGTGCGCCGACGGTGAGCTCCGAGAGGAAGCTGATCTATGGCGCTTCGGAACTTGATTTTACCGGCGGCAAATTGACGGGCTGGAAGATCGATCCCGTCACCTCGCCTCTCCGCGTAAAGCTCTGGCCGGATGCTCCCGTCGACCCTAACGTCGGATTCTTTCACCTGGGTTCCTCGAAGAGCGTTGTGCTCGTGGTACAGGGCACTCCGACCTATCTCGCCGAAAACCAGTACGGCTATGGGAGCTCCGTCGTCTACTTCCGCGATGACCGCGTCGTGAACTGGAAAAACGACCCCGCCACGGTGCCGCTGCACGTCGCACCCTGATCGCAGACTTCCAGCCAAAAGCCCCAGATATTCGAGTAAGAACAATACTTTTTGGGAAGAATCTTTGATGTCTCGTTCTTTATCTTGACAAATTTGTTATGTAAACGCAATATATCGATATGCAGGATAACGGAACCCAGGGCGGCTCTCCGGGAGAAAGCGGCCTCTATAACCGCATTGCTGTCCTGCGAGCCGAGCGCGGGGTGAGCCGCCAGGAGCTGGCCGCCGCGGTGGGCGTGAACTACCAGACCATCGGCTTTCTCGAGCGCGGCAACTATGGACCGAGCCTGAAGCTGGCCTTTGCCATCGCCGCGTATTTTGATCTGCCCATCGAAGCAATCTTTTCGACTGAACCGCTGAAGCCGTTGAGCGAGCAGATATACGGCGGAAGCCCATCTCCGCAAGAGGGGAAACCATGAACACCGAATACGCCGTTGGAAACATTCGCATTCACTTTGAATCCCGGGCACGCCGCCGCTGGTTGGTCGCACTCGTCTATGCCATCCTGGCTGTCTATGACTTTGCCTGGGTTCCCGTGCAGGGCCGCGACTGGCTCATTCGACATGCGGGATGGTTCGTCTCCGGACTTCTCATTCTCATCGTTGCGCTCATGATCGTCTTTACGTGGCTCACTGACGGCATGCGCAAGACTGGTGATGAACGCGAAACACATCGCCGCGAGCATGCATACGCCAAAGCCTACCGTCCTTTGGGGCTTTTCGTTGTAGGTGCCTTCTGCGCCAGCGTTCTTCTTCAGGGACCGAACGCGATCACGCCTCTCCTGCCCCAGGCGATGAAACCGTTGCTCCTGCAACTGCCGCTCATTTTGTTGGTTGCGGCGGGTATCCTCTACTTCACCTTGCCGCAGGCGGTCCTGCTGTGGACCGAGCCGGACATGGACGTCAACTGATCTGTTCAGATGAAGCGCTCGTTCGCTCAAACATCCGCGCGTCGAAGATGAAGGGCTGCGGCGGATCGATGCGCAGTTCGTTTATGCGTGGATGCGCAGGATTCACGAGGATATTCCACTCCGGCCGGATGGGAACCGACGGAACTTTCAGCGCCAGCGAAGAGCCTGAGCGGATCCAGGTATCGCCCAAGGCACGCGTGGCGTCCAGATCGGTCCACCATTCTGCGAGGAGTTCTTCAACGGCGATCGCGCAGGCGGGCTCACTCTCCGGAAGGTGCGCTGCAATCGAGACAAGATCATCCGGAGCCTGCGATGGCTCGAGGTGGATGAACATCTCGATGGCCGCCAGCGCCAGAGAAGTCGAGCAGTAGACCATCGGCACGCCGCGCGAGTTCCACCGGCCGCCGTAACGCCGCGCACCCTCACCTGAGAAGGCGCTCTCCGCGTGAACAGCGCGGCAGATCCGCCAGACCAGCATCAGCTATACACGCCGTAGGCAATGCGGCCGAGAACGTCCTCGACCTCGCGGACCCCGGGATCGGTATCGAGTTGGTCAAGCGGGCGGCCGCCGCGCAGGGCGCGATTCGGCGTCTTGAGCCACTGCGAGGCCTTCTCCTCGCTGCCCAGCGCGTCGACGGCTGCGGTATAAACCTGTGCCAGGCGCACGGTGCGATCACTCTCGGCCGCGGTCAGGCGGCTGTGGCGCTGCAGCCTGCGGGTGAGCGTCCGCTGCGGAATGCCAATGGTTTCAGAGATTTGTGCCTGAGGCAGTTCAAGCCGCTTGGCCAGCAGGAAGAGCGACTGTGCCGGCAACCCTTCGCGTACCAGCTGGGCCAGCGCACCCCCTTGGCCTACCGGCCGGCCCAGCACCGGCTCGCCGCCCAGAAGATCAGGAACAGAATGTGCCGCCATGACGTGCCTCCTGCTCCAGTATACGCCATTTGGCTATTTTCAACACGCCAAATTACGAGATCACGGCAACCTTGGCCCGCTTGCCGAGCCGCACAACGAGGCGCACCGGCGGCATGGATGTCGTAAATAGCAGATTTTCCGCCACTTCGCCTTCGAGTTTGACTGCCTTTTCGGCAATCTTGCGGTTAGCTTCGGCTCCGCTTGCGGCCAATCCCAGCTTCACCAGCAACTTGGGCAAACGAATCTGGTTCAGCTCCGGGCCCGCCACTTCGGCATAAGGAACCAGCACCTCTTCCAGATCCTCAGCCGTCTCCTTCTGCTGGAACATCCGCGCCCAGTTCTCGTCGGCGCTCTGGGCCGCAGCTTCACCGTGAAAGCCGGCGGTGATCGTCCGAGCCAGGCGCTTCTTGATTGCCATCGGATGCTCGGAGCCCTCGGCCACCCCTGCTTTCAATGCCTCAATCTCTGAGCCGCGAAGATCGGTCAAGAGAAGAAAATACTTCCACATCAGCTCGTCGGAGATCGACATCAGCTTGCCGTACATCTCGCCGGGCGGTTCGTTGATGCCGATCGCATTGTTGAGCGATTTCGACATCTTCTGCACGCCGTCAAGACCTTCAAGAATCGGCGTCATGAGCACGATCTGCGGCTTCTGCCCGTAATGGCGCTGCAGTTCGCGGCCGCAAAGCAGGTTGAACTTCTGGTCGGTGCCGCCAAGCTCCACGTCGGACTCGAGCGCGACCGAATCATAGCCCTGCATCACGGGATACAGGAACTCATGCAGGCTGATCGGCTGCTCGGCCTGGAAGCGCTTGTGGAACTCCTCGCGCTCGAGCATTTGAGAAACGGTGAAATGCGCCGTGAGGCGGATCGTCTGCTCATAGCCAAGCTTGTCGAGCCACTCGGAGTTGTAACGGACCTCGGTCTTTTCGGGATCGAGGATGCGGAAGACCTGCTGCTTGTAGGTCTCGGCGTTTTTGTCGATCTGCTCGCGGGTGAGCGGCTTGCGCGTCACGTTGCGGCCGGTGGGGTCGCCGATGAGCGAGGTAAAGTCGCCCACCAGGAAGATGACCGTGTGGCCGAGCTGCTGGAAATGGCGCAGCTTGCGCATCAGCACGGTGTGGCCCAGGTGCAGGTCCGGAGCGGTAGGGTCGAAGCCAGCCTTCACCCGCAAGGGACGGCCAGTTTTGCGGCTCTCTTCCAGGCGCTCGCGCAGGTCGCTTACGCGGATGATCTCAGCCGCGCCTTTCTGGAGCAGGTCCATCTGCTCGTCAACGGGCAAAAAATCATGGGATAGAAATTCAGGCATGTCATAGACGAGTATAAATTTCAGCCTCGCCGGTCAACGGCCTCATATACTCTGAGCGGCAACAACAGCAAATTTTCTATCTGATATGGTGTTGGGGAATCCTTCTGTCTAACTTCTGCCTAAACCGCGAGGCTGCTCAACGGTGACAACGCAAGATCTTATCGACCGGTTGACAGAGCATAGAACCCTCGGCTCTGCGCCGCGCACCGAACTGGAGTGGCTCGCCACCCATGGAACTCTGCGCACACTGGATGTCGGCGACCTTCTGAGCGTGAAAGGGCACGCGGTTGAGGGACTTTACGTCGTCCTCTCCGGCCGAATGGCGCTCTTTATTGATCGGGGCACCGGCCCCTACAAGCTTGTCGAATGGCAGGGAGGCGACGTTGCCGGCCTGTTGCCGTATTCGCGCCTTGCAGTCGCTCCTGGAGATTCAACGGCGCTGGAGCCCTCGGAGATTCTCGCCATTCCGCGCGAATACATGCAGGCAATGGCCAAAGGTTGTTTCGAGATCACCTCGATCCTGGTTCACACCATGGTCGATCGCACGCGCATGTTTACCTCGAGCGATCTGCAAAACGAGAAAATGATCTCGCTCGGTAAACTCTCTGCCGGGCTGGCCCACGAACTCAACAATCCCGCGTCCGCCATCCAGCGCTGCGCGGCTATGCTGAGTGAGAGCATCGCAGTGAGCCAGCAGTCTGCGCTACACCTCGCGGCGTCTGCTTTGACTGCATCCCAGATCGCTGCGATTGAAGCGGCTTGCGCCTCCGCATCGACAAAACCGAATCACGCGGCGCGCGGCCCTCTCGAACAGTCTGATCGCGAAGAAGCCATAGACAGGTGGCTCGCCGCCCATGGTCAGGACACAACCAGCGCTTCGGCACTCGCCGAAACCGAAGTGACACTCGAAGCTCTCAACCAGCTTGCCGCCGCGGTGCCGCCTTCTGCACTGGGCCTGGTACTGCGCCAGCTTGCCCTTACCTGCGCCATGCGCAACCTGAGCGCAGTCATTCAAAGCTCCTCCGCGCAGATTTCGCATCTGGTGAATGCCGTCAAAGGATTCACGCACATGGACCAGGCGAATGTGGCCGAACCCGTGGATGTGGGGGCGGGCCTAGCCGATACAGTACAGGTGCTGCAGTCGAAGGCGCGTGAGAAATCGGTGGCGGTCACGCTGGAGCTGGAGCCAGAGCTGCCGAAGGCGCGCGGTTTTGCCGCCGAATTGAACCAGATATGGAGCAACCTCATCGACAATGCTTTGGATTCGGTATCGACGGGCGGCAATGTCGAGGTGCTCGCCAATCGTGAAAGCCAAAATGTCGTAGTGCGCGTGGTCGACAACGGTTCCGGCATTCCGGCGGCGATTCGCGACCGCATCTTCGATCCCTTTTTTACGACCAAGCCAATGGGACAGGGCATCGGTCTGGGACTCGATATTGCCCTGCGGCTGGTGCGCCACAATGATGGAGCGATCGACTTCGAGTCGAATCCCGGCCGCACTGAGTTTCGAGTGAGGCTTCCCATCGCCGCGATGCAGTCAGCGTAGCGGCGCCTGACGCACGCTGGCAGCCATCAAAAATTCACGAGCGTTCTTTAATTTCACATGAGCTCTTTCGATCCGCTGCATCTTCCACAGCGTGGCGATCATTACAATCGCAAACAAGAGAGGTGTGCCTTATGCCGACCGTTACTGGCCGTTCCGTGCAAGTCCCCGCCCCCGGCAAAGACTTCGAGTTGATTCAGAAAGAATTTCCCGAGCCCGGCCCGGGCCAGGTGCGCATCCGCGTGCAGGCCTGCGGCGTTTGCCACAGCGACTCGATCACTAAATTCGGCATCTTTCCCGGCATCCAATATCCACGCGTGCCGGGCCATGAGATCGCCGGCGTACTCGACGCGGTAGGGCCTGAGGTGCAGGTCTTCAAGACGGGCCAGCGTGTCGGGCTGGGTTGGCACGGCGGCCACTGCAACTACTGCATCCCTTGCCGGCGCGGCGACTTCATCCTTTGCGAAAACGGACAGATCTGCGGCATCAGCTATGACGGCGGCTATGCCGATTACGTGATTGCCCCAGCCAACGCTCTGGCCTTCATTCCCGCCGAGCTGAACGATGTGGACGCGGCTCCGCTTCTCTGCGCCGGCATCACTACCTACAACGCCCTGCGCAACAGTGGCGCGCGTCCCGGTGATACCGTGGCGATTCTCGGCATCGGCGGACTCGGCCACCTGGCCGTGCAGTATGCCGCCAAGAGCGGCTACCGCACCGTGGCCATTGCCCGCGGACAGGACAAGGCTCCGCTGGCGAAGCAACTCGGCGCTCATGTGTATATCGACAGCACTACACAGAACCCGGCAGCCGAGCTCCAGAAAATGGGTGGCGCTGTAGTGATTCTCTCGACGTTGACCAGTGCCGATGCACTGGCTGCCGCGGTCGATGGTCTCGCCCCGGCCGGCAAACTCATCATCAACGGCGTTCCGGAGAAGCCGCTCAACGTGAATACTGCGCCCATGATTCTCGGCCGGCGCTCGATTATCGGTTGGCCCTCCGGCAGCGGCATGGACTCAGAAGACACGCTCAACTTCAGCGCGTTGACCGGCATCAAGCCGATGGTCGAGATCTATCCGCTGGAGAAGGCCGCCGAAGCCTTTGACCGCATGATGAGCGGCAAAGCGCGCTTCCGCGTGGTGTTGAGCATCGGCAAGTAGACGGGGCGCAGTCTGCAGGCGGGCGCGGCTTCAACCGACGGGTTCGCGTCCGCTTTCCATTTGCACTTCCAGACTTCGCGCTTCAAGCTGCGCCACGCGCATGCGCAGTTTTTCATTGGTCTCAAGCAGCTCGGCGATCAGCGCCAGCAAATTTTGCTGCCGCGCTCGAAGCATCTCCAGTTCTTCCGTGCTTCGTTGCGTTTCGTCGCGCACAGGCTCCTTCACAACGGCCATCCTCAAAAGGGCACCCCAGATCTCTGTTTAAACTTCATCGATCGTCCGCGCCGCGGCGTCGATGGCTTCGGCGATTTTGCTCACCTGTTCCTGGTTCAGGTCACCGCGGCCCAGCCGCATCTTGAGCGCGTACTTGAGATTCATGATGGCCCGCTCCACCTGCGGAGAACGGCCGCGCCCGAAGGCTCTGCCTGCTTCTTCGATCCGTCCGAAGATCGCCTTCAAATGAACCTTGTTGGCCTTCAGATATTCCTTGCCCTGCTCGGTGGCCGCGTAGAGCTTGCGGTTACCCTCAGTCGACGTCACAGTCGCCAAGCCTTCTTCTTCGAGCAGCGTCAACGTGGGGTACACCACGCCGGGGCTGGGCGCATAGGCGCCGGCAAGCCGCTCTTCGATGGCCTTGATGATCTCGTAGCCGTAGCTCGGCTTGTCGGCAATCAACTGCAGGATCACCAGCCGCAAATGGCCCGCGTCGAACAGCCGCTCGCGCATGCCGCCGAAGCCGCGCTCAAATCCTCCCCAGCGGCGGCCAAAACCGCCGTGAAAATGACGGCATCCGTGCTGCGGGCGCTCATACTCTTCTTGCATTTCTTTCCAATGTCCAAACATGTGTTTCTCTCCGATCTATCAAAGATATATCTTAAGATATATCGAAACACTTTCGGCGTCAAGGATGACGCCAGCGGCTCTCTAGGAAAACTACTGAGTCACCTCTGCGGGAGGATTCGCGTTCACTCCACGATTCTCCGACCGGGTTTCCCGGCACGCTATAATCGATGCAGTGCCAAGTTCCCGCCATTCCGTTCCCCCCACTGCGCACATCGCTCGCGCAGCAGCGCGTGCCGCTGCGGCGGCGGCTTCGGCCGCCTAGACACGTTTCTCCTCATCGCGACATTCGGGTATCAGCATAGGAACCGATCAGGGGTTTCTGTTCCCTACCGGGGTCCCCTGCGAACGATCTTGGTTCGTAGGGGTGGTTGAACCCTGTTGCCTGTTCTCTGTTTTCTTTACACTGGAGTCATCATGAACGAGTTTTCGCGCATTCAACGCCTGCCCCCTTATGTCTTCAACATCACCGGTGAGATGAAGGTGAGCGCCCGGCGGCGCGGCGAAGACATTATCGACTTCGGCATGGGCAATCCTGACGGCGCCACGCCCAAGCACATTGTGGACAAGATGATTGAAGCGGCGCTCAAGCCGGTCACGCACCGGTACTCTGTATCGAAGGGCCTGCCGCGGCTGCGCAAGGCCATCTGCAACTGGTACAAGACGCGCTACAACGTCGATCTCGACTCCGAGTCCGAGGCCATCGTCACCATCGGCTCCAAAGAAGGAATTGCGCACCTCTGCCTCGCCATCCTCGACTCGCATGATACCGTCATCGTTCCCAACCCCAGCTACCCGATCCACATCTACGGCCCGGTGATCGCCGGCGCGCATGTGGTGAGTGTGCCGGTGCACGATCAGGGCCAGTTCCTAGCCGAGCTCGAACAGATCATCCCGCGCATGACTCCGCGTCCCAAAGCGCTCATCGTCAACTTCCCTTCGAACCCGACGACGGAGTGTGTCGAGCTGCCCTTTCTTGCCCGGCTCGTCGAGATGGCCCGTGAGTACGGCTTCCATCTCATCCACGATCTCGCCTATGCCGACATCGCCTTCGACGGTTACAAGCCGCCGAGTGTGCTGGAAGTGCCGGGAGCGAAAGACGTCGCCGTCGAGTTTTTCACTCTGTCGAAGAGTTACAACATGCCCGGCTGGCGCATCGGCTTCATGGTCGGCAATCCCAAGCTGGTGGGCGCGCTGGCGCGGCTCAAGAGCTACTTCGACTACGGCACCTTCACGCCCATCCAGGTAGCGGCTATCCACGCGCTCGAAGGACCGCAGGAGTGCGTGGGCCAAATCTGCGAGACCTACCGCAAGCGCCGCGATGTGCTCATCGAGGGCCTGAACAAGGCCGGCTGGCAGGTGGCCAGCCCCAAGGCCACGATGTTCGTGTGGGCGCGCATTCCCGAGGCCTACCGCGATCTCAAGTCGCTCGAGTTCTCCAAGCTGCTGCTGACCGATGCCAAGGTTGCTGTCTCTCCGGGTATCGGCTTCGGCGACTACGGCGATGGCCACGTCCGCTTTGCGCTGATCGAGAACGAAGAGCGGACCCGGCAGGCCCTGCGCGGCATCCGGCAGATGCTGGCAAAAGGCGTGGTGCACGCGTAGATACTGCGCGACCTCGAATTTCACTGCGTGAGTTCGTGCTTTCCCGGGTCTCTGACCACCCCAGCGACGAGGACCTATCGCAGGACGGTGCGAGACCTTGGGCACACAGCTGTCACTTTCTGCACGGTCAGTTATCGCCGTTAATCTCAGGAAAATTGGGCGGCTTAGGCGGAGTCACGCCCGTTTGCTGGCTGCACTTCTGATATTCATGACCCTGGAGGCAAAAACGGTTTTCAGTCCAAGTGTCTTTTTTGCCGCCTTTGCCATTATCTACATACTCGATCTGCTCTTCGTAAAGCGAAACATGCGACCAATCGGGTGCAATCGCAAGGTCTCCACCGCTGGGTGAGTTATCGAAACCGCGGAACTCTTCATCGATCTGGAGCACGTTAGTAATTTCACCTGAGGGTGAGAGCGCATAGATGTTAAAACCGAGCACTGGGCCGGCCCCGCATTGACCAGAGCCGAAGGGGTTTTGCGCACTCATGTCCGGGCCCGTGCGGATCAGGGTCCAGCCGTCCGCGAGCTGTTTCGTCTGAAAATATTTGCTGTCAACTATAAATTTTGTGGCCTTGAGGGCGGGGCCTTTGCGGTAAGCGAGGTACGGACCACAGATGTAGGCGCCATCCGGGAGTTGCTTCCAGAAAGATCTGTCAGTGGCGACGATGGGCGAAACGCCACTAGGAGTGTACATATATCCACCGGCTGGATTCTCGATGTCATACACGGTGTCAAGATAGAGCGGTCCCGCACCGGCCAGCGGAAAGTACCAGGCGGGAATGTCTTCACCCTCCAGATCGTGCTGCACCAGCGAAGCCTTGCAGGGAGTGATGGTGTGGACGCGCGGAGAATCTAGGCGCAAATGATTGAAGCTCGAAGAGCGGCCCCAAACACGATGCGGCGCAGTGGTGGAAAGAGCCCCCATCTTCCTGCCTTCAGGCGCAGCAGCAAAAACATCGACCATCAGCCACAGGTCGCGGAGATCGAGCTGCTGCGTAGGCGGAAAGGCTGAATAAGGAATGAAAAAGTGGAACGTGTAACCAGTCTCAATAGACTGAGTCCTCGGATTGTCCGCTGCGTCACGGCCGACGGTCTCCTGCCTGTATTGGTCCTGGAAGAAGGACCGCGTGCCGTCATTTTCTTTGGGCGCGAGTACTTCCGGTAGTTCGTTCGCAAAGTAGCCGGCCTTCAGGCTGGTGTAGGCGGTGGTAGCGAAATCTTCAAAGGAGTGGCCCTGGTTACCCACAGCCACTCCGGCCATTAGCCATTGCCGAACAAAGAGATGTTCCAGTTGCTTGCGGTAAGCGAGTTGTTGGTTATACCAGTTCACGCAATTCTTTCCGCTAAAGTTAGCCGAGCCGAAGTCATCGCTTAGCTGGGAACAGTCAGCAGCGGAGGCCAGCGTCTGCGTGCCGAACTGACTGCCCCAACCGACAGGCGGCAGAGATACGGTATTTGCAGCGGCAAGCCAGATCTCGACATGATCACCAGCCAGCATGTCCGACTTTTCGCGCGGCCAGTGTAGATCGTTGTCTGACGTATGTACGAGGACCGTGACACTGAGTCCCTTATCGCCGTAGCCGATCCAGACGCTGCCGGGATGCGCACCATCCCCTTGCGGAATGAGTTGCATCGTGGCCTGAGTCGCGGGCACGACCGCATCGTAGAACCTGTCGGCAGCGTCGTCCTTGTGAACAGGAACAATGCCGCCGCTCTGCGCGCGTAGAAGAGACACAGCAACCAGAATGAGACATGGCAAGATTGAACGAGAAGGTATTCGCATAACGCTCCTTGCGGATGCTTCGATAAAGATGCGGCGGTGATGCAATCATCTCGTATCGCCGCCAGCCTTGTCAGGAGCAAGCGAATCTCCAGAAGCCATCCATAGAAAATAAATGGATTATGCCGCGGTTTGCTGCATCCTCGCGTGTCAACGATGGCACAGTGTGGAAACAGAGACACGCTACTTGAACCGGATGATGACGCAACCACAAAATCGCAGCTTTCCCATTTCCGAGCACGCACAAGCATTGACTGAGTTCAATCTAGGCCCGATCGCGGTATGATCGATGCAAACTTCGGTCAACCAAAAACTGTGGGAAGGCGGCGACCGCCGCTTTCCAAAACTTTTTAAAGGATGGGCTCCATGAAAGGAAATCCGAAGGTCATCGAACATTTGAACCAGGCATTGCGGGACGAGTTGACGGCCATCAACCAGTACTTTCTGCATGCAGAAATGTCGGAAAACTGGGGCTACAAAAAGTATTCGAAGTACATCAAGAAGCAGTCCATCGATGAGATGAAGCATGCCGAACTGCTGATGGAACGGATTCTCTTTCTGGATGGAACTCCGACAATGCAGCCTTTGGATCTGGCCATCGGCAAGTCGGTCAAGGACATGATCGAGTCGGACCTGAAGCTGGAGCACGAAGCGGTGGCCTCGTACAACGAGTCGATCAAGGTATGCGTGGAGAATGCGGACAACGGCTCGCGCGACCTTTTCGTGAAGCTGCTGCGAGACGAAGAGGGTCACGTCGACTGGCTCGAGGCGCAGGTCCACCAGATTCACGAGATCGGCTACGAGCGCTACCTGATTACCCAGACAGAAGAAGATTGAGCGCGCGGCCTACCTTCTCTGGATTTCGAGGTCGATGGGGGCGGGCGGCGGCTCGGCCGGCGAATTGATGCTGCCGCAGCTGGGATGGAGAACGAACCGCACGACACCCTTGTCGTCCTCGAAGGCGAGGCCGTAGTCCGATCCGCCCTTGAACTCGCCCCAGGTCTTCGGAACGGCCATCACGCAGTTCGTAATGCCGGTGAAGCGCTCCTGCGCCTGTACTTTCATTTCTGGAGCGCTCATGCGGCCGACCACACCGCCGACCGCTCCTGCTAAAAGAAATATTCCGACCGCACCGAATTTAGCCCGTAACATGGCCCGCAACGATTGCACGCTGACTCTCCTCAAGAAAAATGCTGACAAACCTATAGAGAGACGCAGGCCGGGCGAAGATTGCTCCAAAATTTGCTGATCGGAGTGAACGATCCGGCGTAGCGCGTGAAAAGGCTGTCGCAGATGTTGTGCATCTCGTGCAGGCCGAGATCGCCAAAAAGCGCCCCCTCACCTTCGCCACACTGAATCCGCAAGCTGCGAAATATGCGCCTACAAAGCGCTTTCTATCTTGATTTTGGTGATCTTACTCACTAACTCTTTACTTATTCGAGTAAGTTGCACCAATCCTGGTGATATCCACAAATTAATTCGTTTTTTACACTTGCATCCACAGATTGAACGGACGTACTGTCTCATTCAACTGATGACCCAGTAGGGAATCGGAATTGATGACCGGATCGGTTGGAAGATCAGGCATTTCAGCGCAAGCTAAGTGCATGAAAGGCCAACCGGACCAGGAAGTGCAATCGAAGGCGAGAGCCTAAGAGGAGCTTCTTGGTTAAGCCAGAGACAACAGAGCCGGTGAAAGCCGGTGATGAATTGACTGGCACGCAGCGTCGGTGAGCAGGCGGTGAAAACCGAAGGTTCATGGCGAGCGCATCCGGGGGTGGTACGGACGGTGGAAGCTGGAAACCTCATCGACGGTTCAACCGGCGATGGCAGGTCTAGGTGAAACCGAAGGTCCATCGCAGGCCGGGCCAGGGGCGAGAGAGTCGGTGAAAGCCGGAAGGATCAAAGCTGGATGTACCGGAGAAAACTAAGAGCCGGCGTAAGTCGGAAGTTAGTTTTCCCGGACGTGTTGAACGATCAAGATTCCGTGAGAGTCGAAGTTAGTCAGGCAGTGGAGAAGGAAGATACGGCATTTAGCGTAAGCTGAAGGTTAGTGATCCAAAGAAACTGACTGATTAGGCCCGAGGCGAAAGTTGAGGGCCAGCCGCCAGCGAAGGTTGAAGACTGAGCAACCGGTGAAAGCCGGAAGCTCTTTGTCAGCCGGACCGAAGGACGCAGGCGCCGATGAAAGTCGGAAGGCCGAGCCGACGGAGTAGCTGGAAGATAGCGCATCTGGCGCGAGCTGGAGGTTCTATCGGAGGCAGTGTCGAGCGGTGCGGCTTAGAGCGCAAGCTGTAAGTTCCGCCAATGGGCATTGCTGGAGGGCCTAACTTCTGACGAGAATCGGGGGTAGCTTCAGCGGCGTGCGCTGGAAGGCGCGGCAGACGGTGCAAGCCGCAGGCCGACGCGCCAGCCGGGCATAAGGTGATGCAGACGGCGTAAGCCCGAAGCTCATCGCGAGCCTAGACGCAGAAGCAAGTCCGATTGACCTGCATGGTCACCACATCTTAGACGCCAGGAGCTTCGGTTCCTGGCGTCTTCGTTTTTACGGCACTTTTTCTTTCTGACATGGTTCTTGATGGGATGTGCGGAATTGCCCTGTAAGCACATGGGCTTCGAGATGGACCGGAAGGAAAAGTGTTTGCGGGTGAATTGCGCGTCGCCCCTATGGGGCTGGATGGATTTTGAGGGAACTGCAAACCCAGGGTTCCGTCCGCCATGGCGTATTCACCCTGGGGCTGTTGTCGATGGCTCCCTATGGTGGAGCAGGCTTACTCTCTTCCACAACTCTCTACGTTCAGCCTCCCTCCAGGAGCAGCTGTTTGCGACGATGCCGACTCGATCTGGTCCGTGAACTCGCACTACTTCGACGCAGTGGAAGCAGCGGTGGTTCCAGCCTTCGAAAAGCTGCGGATATAGATCACGAGGTTCCACACGTCGTCGTCTTTGGCGCGGGCCGGATCCTCAGGTGGCATCTTGTCTTTGCCGGTGCGGATCATGTTGAAGAGCTCGCCATCCTGCTTGTCGGCAAGCGCCTTCGGATCGGTCCAGTCATCGAGAGTGAGACTCATGCTGGTGGCGAGGTCTGTCTTGCCGTTGCCGTTGTCACCGTGGCAGACGGCGCAATCGATCTTGTAGAGATTTTTGGCCTTGGTCTGCGACTCCGCTGTGGGCTTGACGGGGTTCTTGGCGGACGCAGCTACGGCGGCGGGCGCCTGGCCCGGTGGCAGCGCGGCGAGAACGGCAGGCGCAAGTGTAAGGGGAATCCCTGCGAAAAGAAGCAGAATCGGCTTCAGCATGTGAGCCTCCTTCTACGGATCCTTTGGAGCAGCGGATGTCAAATTACAGGCATCGCGTTGTGCCAGATTTTTTCTGCCACGAATTATAGGCCGATTTTCCCGGAAATGGACGTGCGCCGCAACACAAGGGTGCCCGGAGCCGCACTGGCTGGTTCATTGAAAGGGATGGAGGGAGCTATGGAGTCGATCCCGTGCTTCTGCAAAAAGCGCAGAAGGACGGGGCACGGAGCTCAACTCGCGGGAGGTTTTCTAATTATCGAGGCCTTCTCAACCGGTCTTTAGTGCATGGCTTCAGCGCCCGGTCCTTGGCCGGGGCGATTCTTGCTCAGCAGGAAGGCCAGAAGAATCAGGACGATCGACATCCAGGATAGTTCCATGTAGACATCCTGGTAACCCTGCATCTGCGCCTGCTGATTGAGCTGGTTGTAGAGTGAGGCCAACGCCATGCCGCCGCCGTTAGGTCCGCCGAACTGGCCACCTAAAAAGCCGGAGAGCGCTTGCAGATGCTGCTGGTAGCCGATTGCGCCCGGAACCATGTCCTGCTGCAGGTGCTGCTGGTGCCACATGGCCCGGCTGGTCACCTGCGCGTTGGTAATGGCAATCAGGATACTGCCGCCGATATTGCGGACGAAGTTGATGAGACCCGCAACCTGGTTGCTCTCCTCTTTGGGCATGCCTACGTACGCTGCGTTCGTGATGGAGATGAAGCAGAAGGGCAGCGGCAACATCTGGACGACGCGCAGCCACGAGGCTTCGGCAAAGCTCATCTGCAGGTTGGTGACAGCCGCAGCGTAACGAAAACTGAGCGTGAAGAGGATGAATCCGCAGACGGTGAGCGTGCGGGCCGAGATCTTGCTGGTGGCAAAACCGGCAAGGGGCATCATAATGAGCAGGGCGACGCCGCCTGCCGTAAGCGCGAGGCCCGCCGTGGTGGCGTTGTAGCCGAGCAACTGCTGCGTGAACTGCGGCTGCAGCACGGTGTTGGCGTTGAGCACGCCGCCCACGAGCATCATCAGAAAACAACAGATGGCGAAGTTCTTGAACCGGAAGAGCCGTAGATTGATGAGCGGGTTTTTGATGTTCCACTCGCGCACAACCAGGCCCACCATGCCGAAGATGAACATGAAAGCGAAAAAGCGAATGAAGTTGGAGGCGAACCAGTCGTTTTCCTCGCCCTTGTCGAGCATGATCTGCAGGCCGCCCATGGCCAGAGTCAGGAAGGCGAGGCCAAGATAATCCATGTTGCGCAGGCGCGAGCGGTCGGGCTTGATCCACGGTGGATCTTCGACCAGACGAGTCACGAGGAAGAAGGCAAGAATGCCGACCGGAATATTGATGAAGAAGATCCAGCGCCAGGAGAAGTTGTCGGTGATCCAGCCGCCGAGCGTGGGACCAATCGAGGGAGCGAGCACGGCGACCAGTCCATAGAGCGCGAAGGCCTGGCCGCGCTGATGCGGCTCAAAAGAGTCGGCCATAATGGCCTGGGCCATCGGCTGCATGCCGCCGCCGCCCGCTCCCTGGATGACGCGAAAGAGCAGCAGCATGGGCAGCGTGGGCGCGGCGCCGCAAAGGAAGCTGGCAATGGTGAAGACGGTAATGCAAAAGACGAAGAAGTTGCGGCGGCCCATCAGGCTCGAAGCCCAGCCGCCCAGCGGCAGAACGATGGCGTTCGAGACCAGATAGCTGGTGAGCACCCACGTGCTCTGGTCGGTGCTGGCGCCCAGTGTGCCCGCGATGTGGGGCAGAGCCACGTTGGCGATGGAGGTGTCAAGCACCTCCATGAAAGCCGCCAGAGCCACCGTCATGGCAATCAGCCAGGGATTGACGCGCGGCTTCCAGCGCACGCTCTCCGACGCATTGGGATTTTCCATATGCGCAGGCCTCTGCGGCGCTGGCTTGCCGGAGATGCCAACCGGGGCGGGCAATGCAGATGCGTTGTCGGACAAACGTCTTCTCCCTTGGCTTTAAAAAATCTTTTCTTGGAATAACCGGGGAATACGGCACTGCGGCGCCGCATCGGCATCGGGCAAAAACTACGCTGTTCGGCGTAGCTGACCCGCTTCTCAATAGATTCACTTACCTGGAGCTGCGGTGCAAGGATTGGCGGTCTGGAAATGCGAAGGTGAAGAGAAAGAAAAATCCGGCAGCCTGTAACGGCCGCCGGATCTGTGAGGACGCGGTTTATTGTACTTCGGCCATCTCTGAGCCCATTACCAGCACCTGCTGCGGAGCATCGATCTTGGCTCCGTGCACGTCGGCTTTGAGCTTGAAACTGGCCACCTGCGATTTGCCCTTCGAAGGAGCCATAAAGCTCAGTTCGTACTGGTTATTAAGCCTGCGGTCGATATCTTCAAAGTACGGCTGGAAACTGACCGGGTTGCCATAGCCCTGCCAGTAGTTGTTGCCACCTGTGGCCTGGGTGAGCTGAGTTAACAAATTCTGCCCGCTGTTGGTCGCGGCCATGCTGCGATCGACCCGGCCGATGTTCTGCCAGTAGATCGAGTAAACCACCAGCTGGGCCCGCACAGAGTCCTGGATGGCAGCCTGCAGATACGGATCATTCGGATCGTAGTGCCGCACGCCATCGTAGTAGTCGACGCCGTCGGTGATCATCACTACTTCACGCCGCGCCTGGCGATTGTTCGAGGGCCAATGATGCGCCAGGTCAGAGAGGCAGAAGTAGGGGCTGGCGCTCACGCCCGGAACACCGCCGGTGATGCGCAGGCCGCGCAGGGTCGCACTGCGGTCAGTCGTGAGCGGACCGGTAAGCGCTGCCTGGCCGTTCTGCATGTAGGCAAGCGTGGCACTGGTGTTGGCGGGCAGGCTTTGCACAAACCGGGTAATCTCCTGCATCTGAGTGCCGAGACTTGTGCGCGCTGCGCCATCGATCAGGATCACCAGCTCAACCGGTGAATTCGGACCAAGCTGCTGCACACGCGTGATCTGTGTGTCCTTGCCGTCAACCTTTGCATTCAGATTCTGCGGCGAGAGATTCGGCGCAGACGCATTCTTGTCGGGGAGCACGGTAATGATGGCCTGTCCCTGGCCCTGCTGATTCTCTGAAGCTGCGAATGCGGGCGCTGCCGCAAGCAGTGATCCAGTCAGCAATCCAGACATTGCCAGAACTGCGAGTTTGTTTGATTGTTTCGAGATCATGGGGTTTTCCTCCTTGAGGCGCCCGCGCGTAAACAGCAGCCGCGAGCCCAAATCGCCTCGACTGCATTTCTTTAGATGAAAGAACAGGGGGATCGGCAACAAGTTGCGCGAGCAGATCAAGAAAGTCTATGAGCTGACGAAAAAAGAACAGAATTTGCAATTTAGCGGGTATTTGATGAGGAACCGGTGACAATCAGGCGTTGTTGGCCGTCAAATACTGAATTGCATTCGAGAGCAATCTGCGGTGTAAGGTTGCATGCATGCCTGTGATGCGATGAAAGAGCAGACGGCGACCCTGGCCAGAGAAGGCAAAGGTGCCTGCGCCGATCTTGCGATCGTGGTCGCGGCTGTAGGCGGCGATGATCTCCAGGCCGTCTCCAGAGACGATGAGGCCGTTTGAGTCGGAGCCTTTCACCTGGTACTCGATGCTCATGGCGCGATCGACCGGCAGGCCATCATAGACAGGATGCTTGCGCACAAAGAACCAAGTGCCCATCCATGAGGCGCGTGAAGAACCAACCATGCCCGCAAACTGAAAGCCCGCAGCCGAGGCGAGCTGCGCACCCGCGCCCGTAGCCTGGCCATCGTTGGTGCAAACGGTGAAGAGCGGAGTACCAGAGGTGAACGCCGCGACAATCTCATCAGGAAGCAGCGTGGGCGGAATCGACAGGCTGCGCTTGTCGGCGCCTACATCGTCCGTGCTCACTGTATCGGTTGGCTGCCTGGTTGCGGGCGAGGCGATGATGAGGTCGTACTTGCGGCCGGGCGTGAACGGTAAAAAGACGAGACCTGGAATGGCAGAGAGTTGCGCAGTGATCTCGTCGGCGAGACCATGCGTGGCGATGCGCAGATTCTCGAAGCGATGCGGCGTTGGATCGACCACCCAGATCTGCCGCGTGTGAGCTGAAGCCGGGTTGCCGGCGAGTGAGAAGTGCGTCGTCCACACGCCTTCGCGGTCGAGCTTGGGGCTGAACGCGCTCCGCTGCACCAGATACGAAAGCTGATCGGGCACGAACTCGGGTGCGTCATACGTATCGACCGTATGGCTCACGCCCGCAGGATCGGTCATGGCAAACGCGAGTTTGCCATGCACGGGACGATTCGAGTCGTTGAGCAGATACAGATCAAAATCAATCTGGCCGCCCAGTGCGGCTACGAGCGCCTTCTGCTTCGCTACCGGCCGCACAGAGAGAAGCGACAAGCGGATGGGATCGGGATTCGACTTGTAATCGCGGAAGTTGTCGACCAGACCGGAGTGATTTTCCATCGCAGTCGATTCCCATCCGCTAATGGTCGAGTAATCATTCGCGTCGCAGATGCGGATGTTCTCGAGAAACTGTCCCCACGACTCGTACGCGCGGCGACCGATGGACTGAAAGAGGTCGCTCGCCCTCGGAAACGCTTTGCGAAATCCCCACGTGTCGAGAAATTCTTCGTAGACGGCAAGCAGTTCCTGGTGATCGGCGAGATCGTAGCTCTTTCCTCCATGCGTCATGATCTGACGAACAAGCTGTTCATGATCATCAATCGACGCAGCGCCCTTCATCTCGCCCCACTCCACGATTTCGGTCTTGTTCGTCGAGTGATAGAGGAAATCATTCACGTTGACGTAGTGAGCGTCCTGCCATACGTCGGAAGGCGGACCCTGATGTTCGTCCCACCAACCGCCGGCGCCGCCTTCAGCCGACGTACGCAGATGATCGCTGTACGGTTCGATCCATGCCTGCGCGGCGCGCGAGGCGAAGCCATCATTGGCGACAATGGTCCGGCTCGGGTCTTCCGCGTGCATGCCGCGCAGGATGCGCGCAAGATTCGGATTGTTCAGATCGGGCCGCGCTTCGTTCTGCAAGATGTACTCGATCACCGACGGATGGCTGCGATAGGCGCGGATCATGCCGATGATCTTGGCTTCCATGTAGCGATTGGCAAAGTCAGGCGGCGCATCGGCGCGGCCCACGGCCTGGTAGCCGCCGCCGGGTTCGAGCGCGCGCAGCAGCCCACGGCGATCCTGGACAGCGAGCACTTCTTCTTTGGCAAGATTGCGATGAAAGTTGAGGCAGTTGAGATTGAAGTGCTTCGCGACGGCGACTTCTTTCTCTGCGAGCTCGGGCGTTGGCCAGAGACCGTTCAGCGCCCAGTAACCCCAGGAGATCGCGGTGTAAATACGCACGCGGCGGCCGTTGAGGCGAAAGAATGCATTCGTGCCGATGCCATCCGGCGCGAACCAGCGAAAGCCGAAGTCGACACTGCGCGTTGCGTGAGTGGCGGCGCTCGTCCATCGCGCGGTCATGCGGTAGAGATGCGGCGTGTCGAGATCCCAGAGGTGTGCGGTAGGACACGTCAGCTCAGATTGAAATGCCGCGGTCTGATTGGCATCAAGCGGAGCGGCAATCTCACTATGCGCCAGTTCGCGATTCGTTGCCGGATCAACAATCGCAAACCGCAATCGGCCGTTGCTCACCGCAGCGCCGGTGTTTTCGATCTCGGCGTGCACGGTGACTCGTCGCGCCTGTGGCGTATTCAACACCCAGCTATCGCGGATGCGCGCAGGCCCATGAGCGCTTAGCGTGAGCGCACGATCGAGTCCGCCGAAGCCATGGCTCTTCTGAAAGGTCGCATTGCCCCAGGTGAGCCGGTTGCCATCGACCCAATCGAGACGTCCGCCGGGATTGGTAATGCGGATCGCCAGCTGATTCGTCTCGCCGGGATGGGCCGCCTCCGTAACATCACACTCGAAGGGAAGCTCTTCGAGAATCGAATAGCCGACGAGCTTTTGATTCAGATAAACCTCAGCACGATGACGCGCTCCGCGAATACGCAGCACGATGCGTTTGCCTTTGAACGCCGCAGGAATATCAAGAGGACGCCACCACCACGAGACACCGTAGTACGCGCCGTTCTTCACTTCATCATCAGTGGTTTCGAAACGATACTCGTCGTGATAAGGACGCAATCCCTGGAGGGCCCAGAAGTACTGTTCGACCGTTGTCGGCAGCGTAACAGGAATTCCAAGCGTGGCATCGAGCACCTGCCAGCCTCCCGTCGGCGTATTCACCGGCAGCGTATCGAGATGAACGTCTTCGGGCAGAAAGATGGAGTCGTTCTTCCATTCGGCCTGCTGATCGGGCCAGAGCCGCCAGCCACTGTCGGGAATGGCGAGTGCGTCTCCATCGTGAGAAATAGAGGATGCAGCGGGCTGCTCAGCAGGAGCGAGAGGAAGATGGCTCGCGACCAGCGCCGCGGCTGAGCCTTGAAGAAATTTTCTGCGATTGAAGATAGAGCCGGCGTCGCTTTCCATTTTCTTTCCGTTTGGATGAAGACGAGTGACCAGATTAAGGTCTGACCAGTCACGAGCGAGTATAGCAGCGGCGATGCTGGAAGCCGCTGCACAAGCTAAGACGCCCTTTCGTCCGATTGCTGGACGGCAGTATACCCTTAAGGCAAGACCATGGCGTCTGCTTCCTCAAGAGCACAACTTCAGCGCGGCATTGAGGCCTTTGCCTCGCGCGATTTCAGGCGCTATCAACTGGCGCGCATGATGGCGATTCTAGGAGCTGAGGCGCAGTCCGTGGCTGTGGCGTGGCAGGTCTATTCCATCACGCACAGGGCCATCGATCTTGGCTACACCGGGCTGGCGCTGTTCCTGCCGGGACTGCTCTTTCTATTGCCTGCAGGCCATGTAGCCGACCGCTTTGACCGGCGCCGCGTCATCCTGATCTGCTACTCGCTGCAAATGCTCTGCACGCTGTCGCTCGCGGTGCTGGCGTACCACGCGACGCAGAATATTTTCGAAATCTATGCAGTTTTGTTTTTGATTGGCTCGGGCAGAGCCTTCTCCGGGCCGGCAAGTTCCGCTTTGATTCCACACCTGGTACCGGAAGAACACTTCGTGAATGCCGTCACGTGGGGCGGCGCTGTCTTTCAGCTTGCCAATATCACCGGCCCGGCAATCGGCGGACTGCTCTACACCTTTCCGCTCGCGCGTTTCGCACCTGGAGCTGGGCTGGAGGGCGCAGGCATCGTCTATCTCTTCACGCTGGGGACGCTCGTGTGGTTCGTGGTGCTGGTGAGCACGCTGCATGTACGGCCCGGCCGGATGGAGCATCGCGAGCTCTCGCTCGATGTCCTGCTGGCAGGATTTCGGTATGTGAGTCGTGCCTCGATGTTGCTGGGCTCGTTTTCGCTGGATCTTTTTGTGGTGCTGCTGGGCGGGGCCACGGCGCTGATGCCGATCTTTGCGCATGAGATTTTGCACCAGGGCCCGCGCGGCTTGGGCATGTTGCGCGCAGCGCCTGCTTTCGGAGCGGTTGCGATGTCGCTGGTGATGGCGCGGTATCCGCTGCGCCGCCAGACGGGACGATGGCTCTTTATCTGCGTCTCGATCTTCGGCGCGGCCACGGTCATCTTCGGACTCTCACGCACGCTGTGGCTTTCTCTCGCTTCGCTCGCGATTGCCGGCGCAGCCGACACCATCAGCGTGATTGTCCGCGGATCGATTTTGCAGCTCGCCACGCCGCCCGAGATGCGCGGCCGCGTGAGCGCTGTGAATTCGCTCTTTATCGGCGCATCCAACGAGCTCGGTGAGTTTGAGAGCGGATTGACGGCGCAGTGGTGGGGCGCGGTACGCGCCACGGTGATCGGCGGAATCGGTGCGCTGGCCGTGGCCGGGCTGTGGGCGACGATCTTTCCTGGCCTGCGCAAAGTGGATCAACTGACCGCCGAGTCTCTGCTGGCGCAGGTGCCGACGGAGGATGCTGCTCCACAGTCGTGAGAGATCTACTCCTTCGCGCAAAGGACGGACGGCGAGCCATTGGATTCACATCATCGGCAGAGCCATCCGCCATCGACAACGAGCAGATGCCCATGCACGTAATTGCTGGCCTCTGAGGCAAGGAAGACCGCTGCGCCGCCCAGATCAGAAGGCTCGCCCCAGCGGCCTGCCGGAATTCTTCCAAGAATCGAGACCGACCTCACCGGATCAGAGCGCAGCGGTGCGGTGTTATCTGTAGCCATGTAACCCGGTGCTATGGCGTTCACATTGATTCCCTTGCTGGCCCACTCATTGGCAAGCGCCTTTGTGAGCTGCCCTACCGCTCCCTTTGAAGCAACGTAGCTGGGAATGAGAAGACCGCCCTGGAACGACATGAGCGAAGCCGTATTGACGATTTTTCCACGACCCTGCGCGAGCATCTTGCGCCCGGCATACTGGCTGAGAAACCAGACAGCGTTGAGATTCGTGGCAATGACCTCATCCCAAAATTCCTCGGAATGTTCCGCTGCGGGAGCGCGGCGGATGGTGCCGGCGTTGTTGAAGAGGATGTCGATAGAGCCGAATGCCTCGACTGTGTCATCCACCAGCATGCGGCAGACAGCTTTATCGCGCACGTCGCCGGGGCGTACGAGCATGCGGACGCCGGTCTTCTCCACCTCCGCGATGACTTCGTCGTGCACTTTGTCGTAATTGTGCAGAGTCACATTTGCGCCGGCCTGCGCGAGCGCAATAGCGATACCCGAACCGAGGCCCTGCCCCGATCCGGTAACCAGCGCATTTTTGCCCTTGAGGCTGAAGAGATCGAGGATCGGCATTGCGAGCTACTCCTGGATTTCGAATTGTTTTGGGCTTGGTTGAAGAATCGAACGAAATTGTACAGGGCGCAAACCCCAACCGAATGTGCGCGGAAGCACACTTTGCGCGGGCGCGGTGGGAGGGTGCGCGCATCGCCCCCCGCCGCGTTGACCCTGCCTGGAACAGTTGATAGACTTAATTTGCGGGGTGGAGCAGCCCGGTAGCTCGTTGGGCTCATAACCCAAAGGTCGGTGGTTCAAATCCACCCCCCGCAACCAACCAAATTCTTTTTAAAGAGCCTTGATCGAGTCTATGGCGAAAGCTGCGGATTCTCAGGCAAAACAGTTACCGCAACTCTTTTCGGTGATAGCAATCCACCTCAGATACGAGTCGCGAATGAGCTCTCTGCGCCGGCTGCTGAATTCGCTAAGGGTACAGCAAAAATCGAGATCACATTGCAGGTTGCTCTGGGTCTGCGTGTTTCAAAGGTGACGGCCTATAACCCGACGTATGCCAGCATCGATGCGCATTGTTTCCCTTCAGCCGGTCCATGCGGGCGCACGGTATAGACTCCGATGACGGCGGCGAAGATGAGGGTCTCCGCGCAATGAACGATGAATGGATCGAAGGAACCGTCGGGGCTCTCGACAATCACCTCGCTGCCTTCAACGAGATTCAGCACATGCACCGTGCCGCGCGTGTGGTGATGAACGGTTGCGCTATCAGGGCAATGAGCAGATGGTTTCGCAAAGCGGCGTCAGACGAACAAGTCAGGATATCGATTAACGCTACGGGATTCGCATCCGACACCGCGGCTATTCCATATGTGGGAGATCCCCAATGCCACGGGTCGAGTGCGGATAATTGACGGAAATTGGGCGTCTTATTTTATCCAGATCGCATACTTTCCTGATGCACCCGCCGTCACCGGCGCTGTCGCCTGAATGGCAGACCACCAAGCTCACTAACGCGAGATACGCCTTCCGCAACGCAGAGTGCGGAGATATCCCCGATGCGTTCACCTAATCCCGCTGGAGTTACGATGCATCCTTCTGCACTTTGCGGAAGAGCTTCGCGCCGCAACACGGCGAGCGCCGGATCAAGCAACAGGCTTCCGAGGCGAAGCGCAAGGCCGCCAAGAATGATGCGCTCGGGATTCAGGATGTCGACGAGGATCGCGAGCGCGTGCCCGAGCTTTTCACCCGTGTGCTTCACGATTTTCTGCGCAACCGCATCGCCGTTTACGGCCGCCACGCCGATATCTTTTGCAGTCAATCGGCCCGCGGCATTCAAAGGCGCCAATTGAGTCTCTTCACCGGATCGGAACGCGGCGGCGATTCTCTCCTGTGCGTATTGGGTCATGCCCCAGCCGCTCGCCCATCCCTCGACAGAACCGGCCTTGCCATATCCAACCGGTCCTTCGTTTGTGAGCCTTACGTGTCCGATCTCGCCAGCCATTTCCGTGGCTCCACGGTAAAGCTCTCCGTTGAGAATCAGGCCTGCTCCAAGGCCGGTACCCAAGGTGAGGAAGATCAGATTGTTGCAGCCCTTTCCTGCACCGTAGCGATGTTCGGCGACAGCACAGGCGTTTGCGTCATTCTCCACAAGACAGGGTGCGTTGAACCAATCTTCGAGAGTCTGTTTGATCGGAATATCGATCCAGGACTGCAGATTGGGTGGAGACTTGATGATTCCCCGAACTCGATCAAGCGGACCTCCACAACTCACGCCAAGTTGAATCGAGGAGGAGCCGCCATGCCGCTCCAGTGCGAGTTCTATGTGTTGCTTGATTTTCTCGATCGACTGTTCCGGCCCGAGATGCTGTAACGTCGAGAACTCTTCCCGATAGAGAATGCGAGAGGGGTCTTCAGCGACGATAACGGCTGTCTTCGTTCCTCCGATATCTACACCAACGAGCATTCAGACTCCTCGGGCTGCGGGCGTTTGCGCACAACGCAGCATAGCCGGTTCTACTCTTCGAGCGCGTTTACTTCAGATACTTTTCCCGTCCTGGGGTTCACTCTGAGCGTTTTGATTTCGAATGGCCTGAACTCGCCCGTCCACGACGTATGCGCAAATCGCAAATCGATATGTGCCTTCGAAGAGAGGCCATCTGTTTCATAGGCTCGAACAATCAAGTCGTCTCCGTCTTCGGCCAATTTCACTGCCGACACGATGATGTCCGCAGCATCAACGGACATGAAACTGTCAGATTCGGGCCGCGTTCCGGGATGAATTCCCTGGTAGATGATCGGTATCTCTGTTACCAGCTTTTCGGAGATACGAGGCAGCTGGGCGCCTTGCCAGTTGCCGGCATGAGGCACGAGCATCATACGGAAGTTCTGCACTCCCTGATCCATCCACAGGTAGTCTTTGTCTGCATCCAGGGTACGCGGCTCATGATGGGCGAACACTGCCGAGCGTGCCACAGAGATCCGCATCTCGCTGCCGTCAACGCTGTAGCCATATTTTGCGTCGTTCACTAGGCCAAGGCCGTAGGTCTTGCCGTCGGCTGTGCCCGTCACATCGATCCAGCGCTGCCCTGGATCTTCGTCGCCATGCGTTTCACGCTCCATAGCGCCGTATGCAATTTCGTAAGTTGCCTTTGGCTGATCCACATTCACCGGGAGGGCGAACTTGAGCATTTTCTGGTGCTCATGCCAATCCAGGCTGACCCGAATCTCAACATCGCGGCTATGCGCATAGAGCAGATAGTCAAGATTCAGGTGCGAAGCGCCATAGGCGTACTGCGCTCTCATCCGCACACGAAGCGGACCTGATTCGATCATCTTGATATTCTGCAGTGCGAAGCTGCCGATTTCATGATCGTAGGCGCGAACATGGTGGCTCCAGGTATCGCTCGGGTCGTCGATAACGATGGCGCGCATTCCACCGTTGTTGCGAACGTCTGCCCCGCGTAACACCTCGCGCTGGGCATCTTTGTCGAAGATCCCGATACTTCCATCCGCAAAAAAGCGAACCCTGAGATGCTCGTTCTCCATCTCGCTGTCGTTGATGTGGAGCGCCGAGTCTGACTGCGGCGTTGCGGTCTGTGCGGGGTGAAGCCTGATCTGCCGGTAGCCCATGGCAGGCACTTCTACATCCGCCGCGAGGCCAATTCGATCACTCACGGTGGTTGTCGCATCGATCCACTGGAATGGAATCGCGCGCCCTTCTTCGTCTTCCAAGACGGTCGGCGTCTTCGGATTCCAGCCGAGGTCGTATTCAATACGCATATCCGTCGTCCACGCATGCGGATTGAAAACCACCAGATATTTCGAAGCGGGATCGGTTGCAGGCACCTGCCATGCGAGCTTTTCGGCAGCAAGATACATTGCGTCGTGCGCGATATCCCGCGCACGGCCGAATCCTTCTTTGGCGGCCTCGAAATACGAGGGCAGCGTCGTGGCCGCGAGGCTGTCGTGAAATTGCAGCAGCAGCACCTTCTTCCAGGCCTTGGTGAGATCGTCTTTCGGATAACTCGCGCCCCACGCCACATGCCCTATGGCCGCCATCTTTTCGGCTGTCATCAGGACGGACTCGGTAGAGCGATTCAGCTTCTTCAGGTCTGACCCGGCGGTGTAGCAACCCACCGAATGATGCTGCATGTCATCTGCAACGGTGGGAATGTCGCGAAGGAACGCGGCCGTGCGAACTTCAGAGAAGTAGCGATCGGGCGTACTGAACAGGAGCTCGGGTGCGCCCTTCTCGCCTTGAATGCGATGAATGGAGCTGATATTCAGCTTGGTCGGGCCGCCGCCATGGTCTCCAATTCCATAGAACTCCATGTCATCGCGCACCGCCTGCCCGTGAAGCAGGTCGATTTCGCGCAGCATATGATTGCGAACATCGCCAGCGTCATCATAGGCGAGCGGAATACGGAACGTGAGCACCTTTGTGCCGTCGATGCCGTGCCACCAGAACAGGCTCGAAGGCAGCTGCTTTTCCGTGGCGTTCGGACGCATGAAGACATAATTCGGCATGCCCTGAAGCTTGAGGATCTGCGGCAGACTGCCGGTATGACCGAAGGAATCAGGATTGTAGCCGACCGTGGCCGTGCGGCCGAAGAGCCGCTTGAGCGTCTGCTGGCCATAAAGACCCTGGCGGATCAGAGACTCCCCGTTCGGTATATTGACGTCTGGCTCGATCCACCAACCGCCAACCAGATCCCATCGTCCCTCATCCACACGCTTCCGGATCTCCGCGAGCATGGCAGGATCGCTATCCGCTATCCACTCGTAAAATTGCGACGAACTGGTAGTCATGGTCACCTGAGGATCTTCTTTGAGGCGATCCAACGCGGAGCGGAAGGTACTATGGACTACGGAGTTCGACTCGGCAAGGGGCCAGAGCCATGGCACGTCGATATGCGCATTCCCGATCATGTGCAATCGGAGGCCGGCCGCGTCGGAGGGCCAAGCCTGACTCCCGGGCGAAGTCGCCTCCATGGCAGAGCTGGACTGAGCAGGTCTCGTGTTCTGTGAGAGACCCGCTTCCGAACCGAGAGCGACAAGGACAGCAGAAACGAATGAGATCAAACAGGAGCGAGTCGATTTGCCGAGCAGCCTGATCATTCGCATGTACCTCACGGGTCACTGCCGAGCAGGATCGCTCGTAAGCGTCAGGTATTTATTCTAAATTCGCTGTGGAATCGATTCCATTGCGCGATTTATCTGGACTATACGGAATCGAGATCAGACGTGTCAAGGAAGGAACTATAATCCTCTTCAAGCTTTCAGAGCACTCCCATAGGCCGTATCATTCTGAGATTCTGGCTGGGATTTCCCCGGAGTTTTGGCTTCGATGAACCGCACGCGCAAAAAGACGAAAAGTTCTGTGCCGGCTCTCGCGGATGTGGCGCGAATCGCCGGCGTGGGTTCCGGAACCGTGTCACGGGTGATTAACGGCGGTAAGAATGTAAGTCCCAAAACGTTGGCTCGAGTGCGCGCTGTGATGAAGCAGCTAGGCTATGAACCTAGCTACGCGGCGCGGGCTTTGAAGGGTGCGCCCTCCAATACGGTGGGCCTGATCGTGCCCACGGTCGCGGACCCCTTCTTCTCCGCGGCAGCCGCAGCGATTCAGGATGTTGCGGGACAGCACGGCAGGCTGGTGCTGTTGGCTTCCTCCGAAAACGATCCCCAAAAGGAGCAACAGGAAGTCAGCGCCCTGATCCGTCGCCGCGTCGATGGCTTGATTATTGCGCCCTCGCCGGGAAGCACGACAGGCCCGCTGGAGAATGCGTCATTTCCAGTGGTATGCTTCGATCGCCCTATCCAAAACTCACCTTTTACGACCGTGATGGCCGATAACTACGCGGGAGCGCGTGCCGCGACGGAGCACTTGATCGAAAGGGGCTACAAACGAATCCTATGCGTGGGGGGATACGGCGGCTTGCTTACAAGCCAAAGGCGTTTCCAGGCTCACAAGGATGTGATCAAGAGAGCGGGTCTGCCCTATCTGGCGGAGCTGAATGCCGAGGACTTTGTCTCCACTCAGTCGGCCATTCTGCGGCACGTTCGTGGTCCTGAGAGAGTGGATGCCATCTTTTCGACCAAGAACACCACGACCGTTTATATCTACAAAATTCTGCGAGAATTGGGCATCCGGATCCCGGGGCAGATCGGCCTTATCGGCTACGATGATTTCGAGTTGGCAGATGCGCTTGAGTCGCCCATCACTGTCGTACGACAGCCAATCACCCGCATCGCTACACGAGCTGCAGAGCTTCTGTTCGAAGAGATGATCGATCACAAAGAGCCCGCTGGAACAATCTCCTTCGACGTGGAACTTGTTTTGCGCAGTTCCTGTTGAGAGGTGCGCGTAAACTGAATCCGCACGTGTTTTCCTTGACCGTCTACACCTTTTAGAGCGACTATTTGAGTTCTGGGATCGATTCCACGCTTAAGTTGGTTGAGTCTCCAAGCGTCGGGCATCGATTGCGGTCAGCTATGGACGAGCGAGTGTCATCGTTTTCGCGGCGAGGATTTCTGCAGGGAGCTGCAGCCAGTCTCATTGCACCGCCGGACATTCAGGCTGCTCGCACCTCCTCGCCGGCCGCGAGTTCCGTCTTCGTCACGGCAGAACGGCCGGTCAAACTCTCGGAAAACCTGTTCATGCTGGCAGACACATGCAATGTGTTTGTGGTTCGCGACGGTGATCGGGGTGTTCTTATCGATTTTGGCTCAGGCAGGATTCTCGAATTTCTGCGGGAGCTCGGTGTCTCGGGCATTGACTACATCTTCCATACACATCACCATCGCGATCAGGCGCAGGGTGATCTCATCGCCAACGAACGCGGCATCCCCATCGCCGCGCCTGCGCATGAGAGACATCTTTTCGAAGATGTGGAGCGGCTCTGGGCCAGCCGCCGCATTTTTGACCTCTACCAGGTTCGGAACGACTTCTTCTCGCTGACCCAGAATGTGAAGGTGGCTAAACTGCTGCACGATTACGAATCCATAGATTGGAGAGGGCATTCGTTCTTTGTGCAGCCCACTCCAGGACATACGATCGGCTCGATCAGTTTGCTCGCGAAGATTGATGGCCGGCTGATCGCATTTTCAGGCGATCTGATGTACTCCGATGGAAAGGTACAGAATCTTTACGACCTGCAGTACTTTTACCAGGAACACGAGGGAGTAGATTTTTCGCTCTATTCACTCACAGAACTCATGAAGCTGCACCCTGCCCTGGTGTGCCCTTCGCATGGCCAACCCATCGGCGATCCGATGGTCGCAATGGAAAATCTGCGATCGCGGCTGCTGGATTGGTATCACTTCTGGAAACCGACCGGAACACCGACATACCAGTTCAAGGCGACGGAGGTAAGCCCGCACCTCATTGCCCATCCCCTGCCCACGTCGACCTTTTACGCGATCCTGAGCAAAAGTGGGAAAGCCATGCTGATCGACTACGGATCAGCGAGCTGGAACTTCTTCCAGAGCTTTCGCGACGCGATTGACACCTACGGGCGTATGCGCTTTGTCGAGCATAGCCTGGATGCGCTGCAGTCCCGTTATGGCGTAACCAAGTTCGACGTAGCAATCCCTACGCATATTCACGATGACCACATCAATGGATTCTCTCATCTCGCGCGCAAATACGGAACGCAGGTGTGGTGTCTCGATAACATGGTCGAGATATTCAATAATCCAAGGGGCCGCAATCTCGGATGCATCCTTGCTGAGCCCATCCATATTGAACGGACCTTTAAGGATGGCGACCAATTTCAGTGGGAAGAGTACACATTCACGATGATGCATTCGCCGGGGCACACGGATTATCAGATGGCGCTTTTTGCCACGATCGATGACACTCTTGTGGCCTTCACGGGTGACGCATTCTTCAATTACGACAAGGTGAGTCTGAGTCACAACCTGATTTACCGCAATGACATAAAGACCGGCGACTATCTTCGATCGATCAAAAATATCCAACAGATGCGGCCGCGCATGATTGCACCTGGACATGGAGAACCTTTCCTGATGACGGACCGGATGGTTCAGGATTTTGTCGAGCGCGTGCAGCGCCAGGATGAGATCTTTAAAACTCTCATCGCCGATCCCGCCACCGACATGGGCCTCGATCCATCATGGGTGCAGATCTATCCGTACCAGGCAATCATCCGACCAGAGGAGCCGCACAAGCTCGAGATTCGAGTGCGCAATCACTACGCGAAACCCATGCAGTTGGAAATTACGCTCGCTTTGCCAACTGGATGGGTAAGTACGCCGTCCAAAATTGCCCTCAGTGTGCCGGCAGGGTCAACGGGCACACATGCTCTCGATATAGTTATTCCGCGCAATGCATATCGAAGCGGTGAGCGCCGCGCCATTGCGGCCGACGTGGTGGCCAACGGAGTCTATCTGGGCCAGATCGCGGAGGCTACTGTGGACATGTGCGATGACAACAGCCTGCGCGTCACTCTTTGAGAAGATCTCGCCGTGAATCAAGAACGAAAGTTCATGCTATGCACACATCGCTAACCGCGCGCCGTTTGATTACCGATGGCGGACAGGTCGACTTTCCCGTACTTGAGATGGACGAGGAAGGTCGCCTGGTCAGTATCGGCACCGACCCCCAGGTGCTGGCGAACGAATCAACGACTCTCTCCAGCGCGCTGCTTGACATACATCTGCATGGTGCTGGCGGCGTTGACGTGACGAACGCCAGCCCGGCACAGATGCGTGAACTGACATCATTTCTCGCCCGGCACGGCGTCGGATACTTTTTGCCAACCACCGTTACTGCGCCTGTCGACTTTACGCTTCGGGCTCTGGAGCGAATCGCGAAAACGATCGATTCATCCGGAAGCATTGAAGGAGCAACTCCGCTGGGAATTCACATTGAAGGCCCGTTCCTTTCACACACAAAGAGAGGCATGCATCCCAGCGAACATCTTCAGGCGCCAAGCATCGAGTTGTTCGATCGATTGCAGTCCGCTGCCGGCGGACACATACGCCTGATAACCATTGCGCCCGAAGCCGAGGCAGGCCCATTCGTGACATCAGGATTCGAGCGAGTCTCCGCGCTTGATCTGATTCGTTACGCAAGCCGCCAAGGAGTCGCATGCTCTATCGGGCACAGCAACGCGCTGGCGAGTGAAGCGGTAGCCGCGATTGAGGCCGGCGCAGTCAGTGCGACTCATACGTTCAATGCCATGCGCCCACTGGATCATCGCGAGCCTGGCATTCTGGGGGTTGTGCTGCAGGATGACCGCATCTTTGCCGATCTCATCTGCGATGGTGTGCATGTCTCTCCGGAGGCGGTCCGCTTGTGGTGGAAGGCAAAAGGCGCGCAGCGCGCGATTCTGATTACCGATGCGCTGCCAGCGGCAGGCATAGGAGACGGGAATTTCAGGGTTGGAGATGCTTGGATCACCGCGCATCAGGGACGCGCACTCGTGTCGCGGGATTTGGCTCAAGGCACGGAGACTCTGGCAGGCTCGGTTTTGATGCTCCCCCAGGCAGTAAAAAACTTTGTGGACTTCACTGCGGCCGAGATAAAGGATGGGCTGCGCCTTGCATCGCACAATCCCGCTGCTATGTTAAAACGCTCTGACGTGATGCGCCTTGAGCCCGGCTCGCCAGTCAATCTGACGCGATGGGATGAAGCCGGCAATCTCGTCACGACTTATCTTCGGGGACTCGAAGTTAAGCGATAGGTCTCGGCGAGGACGCGCGAGTGTGCGCAGACAGGCGCACAAGGGAAGACGGATGGCAACTTCAAGAAGACGCTGGTCAGAGCGGCATGTCTACTACACGCTGGCCGGAACAGCCGGGGATATTGAATCGATCCGCAAGCTGGCTAGGTGCTGGCTCGACAAGGGTGCTGCATGCGCCAATCCCGCCGGCGTTGAGGATCTGCTTGAGGCGATACTGCCGGTTTCCAAAAAGAACGAAGCCGGACAGTCAACTGTCCGGCTTTGCAGTTAAAGTTGCCTGGGCTAGAAATTGAACTTGAAACCAAGCTGCACCTGGCGGCTGATGTTGGACTGCGAGTTCGCAATCGTGCCGAAGGCCGAGCCGGTCACCGTCGTGTTAGGTCCGCCGGGGATCCAGGTATTCGTTACATTGAATGCTTCCAGGCGGAACTGTCCGCTGTAGCGCTCAGTAAAGTTGAGAGCTTTGATCAACGAGAGGTCCGCGATAGGCGCGCTCGGATTGCGGATCGCGCCTGTATAGAAGCCGCTCACGCGATAGTCCAGATTGGCGCTATTGATCACCTGCCATACGGGAGCACAGCTGGATGTTTTTCCCTGCGAGGTGATGGCGCCTGCCGTGTAGGTTCCGTTCGCGCTGTTGAAGGTTGGCGCCAGTTGGACGCATGGATTGAACCACGTAGTGCGGTTCTTGGTGGCCGCATCCGGGCTGCTAATCAGGTTGGCATTCGATGGTAAATTCACTGGCGTTCCCGACTGGATGGTCTCGATCAGGTTGAGCTGCCACCCGCCGGCAAGCAGTTCGAGCGAACGGTTCGCATTCGACAGTAGTTGATGGCCATGGCCGAATGGAAGCTCATAAAGCGCCGAAATTACGAGGCGCTGCGGCCGATCACTCGAGCCGATGGTTTTGGTGGGAGCCGGGTCTTGAGGATTCAGGAAGGACAGCGCTTCTTCCGCCTTGGACCACGTGTAAGCACCCATGATCGAGAAGCCGTTGGTGTAGCGCTTCTCGATGAGAAGTTGAGCCGCGTTGTACCAGAGCTTGCCGACGGACTCCTGACCATAACTAATGCCGAGAAACTGCGGATACGGCAAAAGCAACTGCTGACGCGAGACTGTGGCGCCATTCAGGTTCGTGTTCGGGATCTGATTCGCAAACGGATTGCTCACCGCGGCACCAACGTACTGCGAAGCTGTCTGGTACGTCCCGTTGCTTCCAGTCGCGGAGTTCGTCACCGTCTGACGAACTGAAGCGATCTGGCCGCTGCTCAGCACGTTGAGGTTGCGAGCACCGCCCGCCTGATTGTCGTTGGTGTTGATGTACTGGGTGTGCATTCCCACGTAGGACATGTCCACCTTCACATTCCAGGGAAATTGCTGCTGCACGCCGACTGACCACTGATCTGCGCGCGGAATCTTTCGGTTTGTATTGTTGTAAATGATGCTCTGACCAAGGAAGGTCGAGAGGCCGAGCGAGCTTCCCTTCGGCTGCAGAACCGATGGGAAGGGATCGGTCAGCGGTGGGGCAGCAGGGTTGTTGCCGCGAGGCTGGTAGAGATTCGCCGTCGATCCACCCGCAATGTTGTTGGGCACGTAGGCGGTGTCCTGAGCAAAGCCTTGCGCTGCGCCGAAAGCTGCTTCAGGCAGATAGAAGATGCCATAGCCACCACGGACCAGCGTATTCGGGAAAACCTGGTACACCGCTCCAATGCGCGGCTGCACGTGACCATACTGCGTGTTGAACGCAGACACAGGCTGGCCTCCAGTTCCTGCAAAATACAAGCCGCCGGTAAGTTTCTGGCAGGCTGGGCACACGCCCGTACTTGCTGAAGCCGCAGCCGAAGCCAGCGGCGAAGCGTCTGTCGTGTCGAAGCCGCGGTTCATGCGATTTTGCGACTCCGCCGGAGATCCTTCAAGGTCATAGCGGAGCCCAAGATTCAACGTAAGCCTCTTTGAGAGCTTCAGATCGTCCTGGACGTAGTATCCCTGATACCACCACCGATAGAGCAGGCGCGGCGTGTAAGAGATGATGCTGGTGATGCTGCTATTCGATGCGGCCGGCGCTCCCAACAACAAGCTCGCCAACGGAGAACCGGACGTGCCGTTGTACGCAGCCGTCGGGTTCGCCTGCGTGAAGTTAGCAGTGAATGCGAAAGCGCCGCCACCATAGACGAACGAACCGCCGCCAGTGCCGAAGGCGATGTTGCGAATGTCGCCGCCAACGTGGATCGAGTGTCTGCCGTAGAGCATCTCGAGGCTGGGCTGGAATCCAATCACTGTGCTGATACCATAGCGGGGATTGCGTGTGCCCGCATCGGGAATGTTGCTCTGATTGCCCATGCTGATACGCGGAGGCACGGGAACAAAACGCTCCGAGCCGAAGTTCTGGCTGAACCCGAGCTTTGTAACATCGAAGCCATATACGGTGGAGCGAGCCACATTCTCGGTGTAACGAGCCAGCGAACCGCGCAGGTCTAGGATTACGCGCGGCGACAATGCGGTGATGCTGTCGAGCACTGCGCTGTCATTGCTCCGGGCAAGTGGGTCCTGCGCGTCGTACAGCGGACCTGTGAAGTTATACGAACCATGGTCTACCTGGTTTCTACGGCCATGTGCGTAGCGAACGTACAGCCGTTCCTTCTCACTAAAGTTGTGGTCCACGCGGGCAAGAAAATTCTTGAAATGATCTTCGCTGGTGTTCGAGCCGGTGCTGTAGTTATTGACCAGCAATCCGCTGCCCACGTTTGGCTTCGGATATGCATTCGCGATTTGGCCGCCTGGACTGACCGACAGACGCGATTGTGGAATGATGTTGTTTGGAAATGCGTTCCGAATGCAGCAGTTTCCATTCGCGTCCAAACGGGTGCTCCAGGGATCGTAGATCGTCGGTTCACCTGCCGCTGAAAAATCACCCTGGCGCTCTGCAAGAGTCGGAACTGTCGTGAGTGTCGGGGTCGGCTGCACCTCATGATAGTTCTCAAAGGAGGCGAAGAAGAACGTCTTGTCTTTGCCGTTGTAGTGAGGGAATCTTACCGGCCCGCCCGCAGTTCCGCCCCAATCGTCAAGCGTATGGCCACCCAGATTCGCATGCGTGACAGGGTCAAGCGAATACCGTGGCAACCCGGCAATCTTATTGGAGACGCTGTTGGCGTCCAGCTGATAGCGGCGCAGGAAGTCGTAAACATCGCCGTGGTAATCGTTCGTACCCGCCTTCGTAGAGACGTTGAAGACGCCGCCACCGGTCCGGCCATACTGCGCGTCGTAAAAATTGTTGACGATCTTGAATTCCTGGGTCGCATCCACGGAAGGGATGTAGGCGACATTCAAATTCGCGTGCGAACGATCGCCCGCCACATCGGACACCGCATCATCGGGAGCGCCATCAATCAGGAAGGAGTTGGACTGGCGAAGGCCACCGTTGATTGAAAAGTTCGCATTATCGCCGTTGTCAAACGGGCGCTGGAAGGAAGGATTGCCTTGGAATTGAACACCGGGAACGAGCTGAGCCAGCATGAACGGGTTCCTGCCAACCAGAGGCAATTTTTCAACGTGGACAGAGTCGATGAGTTCGCCGCGGGTCGCGGAGCCGGTCTCGAGCAGCGGAGCAGTATCCGTCACAGTGACGACTTCGCTCGTTCCGCCAATCGGCAGGCTAAGATCGATCGCCAGTTTGTCTCCAACGTGCAGAATCACATTCGTCTGCTGTGCGGTCTTGAACCCATTTGCATTCGCGGTCAACGTGTAGTTGCCGGGGATCAGAAATGGAATTGTGTAATTTCCGTCGTCGGCTGAATTCACTTCCGTGACCACCCCGGTAGCGGTGTTGGTCACACTCACCTTGGCCCCGGGAACCGCCGCCCCACTGGGATCCTGGATGCGTCCGCTCAAGGTCGCTCGCGTCTCCTGGGCACTGAGAAAAGTCATCCCGCAAAAGGTTACGAGTATTGCGATGACGACAAAAAGCAGGTTGCGCTTAGAAGCTTTTGACATGTGTTTGCCTCTCGAATGCATCTGGTCTCTTAGAACAGGCGATTAGAATCGGTTCCAATTCTTAAGACATAAACAATGCGGCAAGCCGCACATACCTGTCAATGGGTTTTTCCGCGTTTCCCGTATTCTATTGATATTGAAAGAGAAAAACGCGTTAAATCTGGATCGAAAATCGGCCGTTGATCTGCTCTTGAAGAGAATGGGAATCGATTCCAATTCAATGCCTAGGAACAATCACTAAGACAGCAGGGCGCGTCGAGCAATTGCTCGCCCACGCGGCAGCCAAAACTGCGATTCCTCGCATTACGAAGAGTATGGCGGACTCGCGATCAAGTGGCGAGGATTCCGAGCTTAGCGCAACGTTTCGAGATATTGAGCAATCTCGCCTGCGTCGGCTGGAGTGACTCCCATCTCCGGCATGGCAGTTCCAGGATGTGCCTGGTGAGGATGTTGAATCCAAGAGGCGAGATTTTGTGGAGTGTTCGGTAGTGTTCCTGCGATGTAGGTTCGTACACCCATTCGATCGAGTGGCGGTCCGACGGTAGCATGTGCCCCCGGAATACCCGGAATCGTATGACAAGAACCGCATCCGTAATATTGAATGTGCTCGCCGCCTCGCTGAGCAGCGCTGCTTTCAGTCTGGTGGGAACACCCCGCGATCACCACTGAGAATACGAGGAGTGCAAGGAGTTTCGTCATGCACGCTCCTTCGCATCAAGGGCGAGGTCGCCCAATACACCGTGTTTCAGGCGGTCCTCCGATGCAGCGAGCCAGCGCGCGAAGAGCCAAATGCCGATCACAATGAATACCACCCCTGAAGGCACCCACATCAGAAGGCCGCCGAGCTGCTGATCCTGCAATGGAGTCAGATGCCACAATTCGGTGCGACTTGTATAGATCGGATACCAGATCACGGACGAGAAAGTGAGGAGCGCTCCCAGCGCACTGCAGTGGGCTTCGGTGCCAAAGACATAGAGAACGCCTGCGCCACACGTCATCGTGGAGCGCCCGGCTCCAAAGAGTGCTGACCAGAACAAAATTCCAGAAAGAACGAAGCTGAGGTGTTGAAAGGCGTGGATGAAATCGGAGTCGAGTGTTGCCTGATACAGATAGGGAATATGCCACAGCCAGAGAGCAGCCGCGTGCACAAGAAATGCTCCGAGCGGTGAAAAAATAATGGAAATCGAAGCATGATTCTCGATTCTCGCGATCAGCCCTCCTAAAGGCCGGCGTGAAGTACGGGGCAATGCGTACAGCCATGTCACGCCCGGATGTGAGGCGGCAAAGAGCGGCGCCGCAATCAGGAGCAGAATTTCGTGCTGAAGCATGTGGGCGCTGAAGAGCACATCCCCAAGACGATGGAGGGGAGATATCAAAGCGAAGGCTAACGAAATCCATCCCGCCGCAAATGCTAGATGATGCTTGCGGAGTCGAGGCTGGCGACCGCGCCGATATGCTCCGATGCCGTACCAGAACAGAAAAAAGAAGAGCGGAAGAACGATGGACAACTCCCAGGACCAGTTCTCCCAATGCCAGAGCCCTGTCGGCGCAGGAAGAAGTCCTTCATCATCCCGCAGAGTCGGCGTGGCAAGCAAGAATGCGATATGCAGCGGAGCATTCATGGTTATAAATCACATGGACCTAAGAGAAGTGTTGAAATGGTTCCAGCAACGGTGAACAGCAGAAACCCCGCGGCAAACCAGAGGCCGAGATACAGCATGAAACGCCTCGTATGCAATAGAGATTCCGATCCGCCATCCGCCTTCTCCTCGAACCTTCGCCGGGCCGAATAGGAAGCAACTCCGCCAGCGATGCAGAACAAAGCGCTCAGCACATTCACAAGAAGAACCAGATGGCGATTGTGGACGTTGCAGTCATAGTTGCTGACCATGTAACCCACCAGCGTGTTGATTCCGCCCGCAATAGGAGGCAGCAGAATGCCAACCCACAGGCGGAAGTTGATGCCCTGGTCCTCGTCGCTGGGAAAAATGCTGATGGGAGTCGGCATCGCTTCTCAACTCCTTAGCCAGCGCGGAGCCCAATAAATGACGAGGTAGATGGGGATCCACGTGATTACAACGAAATACCAATAGCTTGCATTCTCTTCGGCGTCTACAAATCGCTTTCCCTCCACGTGAGGTGAGAAAAAGAGGGCCGTTAAAACTACGCTGTCCACCCAATCGGTGATGAGGTGCGTGATATGAAGACCCATGATCAGCCAAACAATGGAGCCGTACGCGGTCTGCGTCCAGTCCGTATTCAAATGGAGCATCTCTTTATAGCGAACAAAGATGATTGTCAATCCGAACAAGATCGAGAGAATCATTCCGATCTGAACTGACGTTGTGTCTCCGCGGCGTGCGCGCCGCCGGTACCACTCTGTCGGAATCACGCTGAGAAGGAAGATCGCGGTGTTGAGTGTGCCCCAGAACAGCTCGGGGGGCAGCACGCCCGGTGGCCAAGTATCCGCGCGCGAGTGAAGATAAAAGTAGGCTGCCAGCGCGAGCGCAAAGACGCTGCCTTCGATCACCATCATCCCGAGCGTTCCCCACCAGGTGATGCTTCGCGTGGCAAAGGTCACACTGGGGAGCGGTGAGACGTCGAGCAGACGACGCTGAGCTAGGTCTCTTTCTGCCATACATCCCTCTCTCTTCTCCTGGCGCTCTCGCGGCGCGTCGGCCAGAACCAGCCGATCAAGGCAATGGCGAGCGGAATGGCACCGATCGAGACCGCAACCGGACGAAAGATGCTGCCAATGAACAGAATCGTTGTCACGACCGCAGCAACAAACGGCCAGATGCTTGGCGCGGGAAATTCATCACGCCCTTCGGGCTCGGCATCCAGCAGACGTGTCGTGAGTATCTCCCGCGTGTCTTCATGGAGACCAACCACGACAGGCTGATCCGGCGCGGCATCCCAAAGAGCCTCGCGCCCATTCACGGTTGGCAGATCGAGAAAGTTGTAGGGAACCGGCGGTGAACTCGTTGCCCATTCCAGTCCTCCCGCACCCCAGGGGTTCGCGGGCGCCACCGCACCCCTCTGCAGGCTATGCCAGACATTCAGCAGAAAAAGCAGGACGCCGAGAAACAGCAGAATGTACCCACAAGACTCGATCTGGTTCAACACCGTCCAACCCGCTCCAGCCGGATAGGTGTAAACGCGGCGCGGCATGCCGCGGAGCCCCAGAATGTGCATGGGGAAGAAGGTGATGTTGAAGCCGATGGCGAAGAGCCAGAAGCTCCACACGCCGAGAGTCTCACTCAGCATGCGGCCGGTGATCTTAGGAAACCAGTAAGCCAGCGCTCCAAAGAGCGGGAAAACCGCGCCGCCGATCAAGACGTAATGAAAGTGGGCTACCACGAAATACGTATCGTGCACCTGGAGGTCGACCGGAACAGAAGCAACGAAGATACCCGTCATCCCACCAATGATGAAGACGAAGAAAAATCCCAGTACCCAGAGCATTGGACTCTTAAGCACGATCTTCCCTGTGGCGACCGTAGCGATCCAGCAGAAAATCTGTGTTCCAGCCGGAATTGCAATCATCATGCTCGCGGCGGTAAAGAAGCTTTCGCTCATCTGCGGAATGCCCGTAGCAAACATGTGGTGTACCCATAACCCGAAGGCAATGAAGCCGGTCGCGATCAGCGATAGCACCAAGGCCAGATAACCGAAGACATGACGCCGCGAGAAGGTTGCGACAATGGTCGACACGATGGCCGTACCTGGCAAGAAGATGATGTAGACCTCGGGATGACCGAACCACCAGAAGAGGTGCTGATAGAGCAGCACGTCGCCGCCGACCGCAGGATTGTAAAACTGTGTTGAGGCCGTCCGATCAAGGAGCAGCATAGTGCTGGCGATCACTACCCCAGGCATCGCGAAGATCACCATGAACGCGGTGACCACCTGCCCCCACACAAAAATCGGAATGCGGTTGAGAGACATTCCGGGTGCACGCAGTTTGAAAGCGGTCACAACAATTTCGACCGCCACGGCCAGCGCCGAGACTTCGGTGAAGGTGATGAGTTGCGCCCATATATCGGCGCGTTTTCCTGGCGCATAGTCCGGTCCTGATAGAGGAACGTAAGCAAACCAACCGCGATCCGGTCCGGAATTCACGAAAAAAAACGCGAAGAGTGTGACTCCGCCGAAAACGTAAAGATAGTAGCTATAGGCGTTCAACCGCGGAAAGGCAATATTCCGTGTACCAACCATCAGCGGCACGAGGTAAACGCTCAGCCCCTCAAACATCATGGGTACAGCAAACAGGAACATCATCACGGAGCCGTGCATGGTGAAGATCTGGTTGTAGAGATCGGGCCCCATGATGTGGGCTTCAGGAAAGGCCAGTTGCAGGCGCATCGCTCCCGCCAGCAGCCCCGCCGCAAGAAAAAAGATGAAAGCAGTAACGATATAACGCTTGCCGATCGTGGTGTGATGGACGGCTCTGAACCAACCCAGAAACCCGCTGGGTTCTGTCCAAACCCGTGCCAGACGCTCTGCACGAATCTCTGCGGACTCCGCCGGCTCCGTTTCAAGGACCAATTGTGCTCTCTGGTCACTCATCGCAAAGTCTCCAGATAGGCGACCAGGTCATTAAGATCGCTTGCGGGCATAGGGTTGGGCGGCATGCGGCAGCCTGGCTTGATGCTTTGCGCGTTGGCTATCCAGCCGGTGAGGTTGCCGGTATTGTTGACCAGGGTTCCCGCGGCTATCGTAGTCCGGCTCGCAATGTGCGTAAGATCAGGGCCAACGGTGGAACTTGCCGTAGTTCCGCGAATCGTGTGGCACATCACACATGGATGAGTTAGAAAGACCTCGCGCCCGTGAATGGTTTGTGGAGTCTGGGGATCAGGGGCCGGGTTGAGTTGTGATGAAAACCATTTATCGAAATCATCGCGGGATTGCGCAACGATCTGAAATGCCATGTGCGCATGTTGCAGACCGCAGAACTCCGCACACTGGCCCCGCCAGGTTCCCGGCTTGTCGACCTCGAGAGTCAGGTCATTCCAGTAGCCGGGAAGCAGATCCTTTTTCCCATGAATGTTCGGCGCCCAGAAACTATGGATTACATCGCGCGAAGTACCGTGAATATCGATCACGGTACCCGCCGGTACATGAATTTCGTTCGCGGTACGCACAATGCGATAGGGCTCGGCCTCGTTTGGATATTCAATCTCCCACCACCATTCGTGGCCGTATACATTGATCGTCATCGTCGATGACGCAGCGAGAGCCGCAGTCCGATGGCTGGCAATGAAGCTTGAAATCATCATTACGAACAGCAGCACGACCGTGACACCAATGGCTCCGCCTACGATCCAGGTGGTGCGCCGCTCAGTTTTGGGATCGACAGGAAGAGGTGGCGGCAAACCGGCGCCTCCAACTCGCCGTCGCAGCACACCGATGGTTAGGACGGCAAAGACAATCACCGTTACCACAGCCGTAATCCAGAAGATCAGCAGGAGCGTATGCTCAATCTGGAGTGCTTGCGGCCCGGCCGGTTCAAGCGGCGTTTGTGGGCCGCTGAAACCTGGAACGTCACTCAGAAACGCAATCACTGCTTTGGGCCCTCGACCGGCTGCTGATTTTCTTGTTCAGGGTGCTCCTTCTGTCTTGCAGATTCAGGCAGCGATGCCTGCATATGATCGGACCGCGAAGGAGCTACATCGGAAGGAAGCAGGCCGCTCATCGAGCGGACATAGGCGGCGATCTCCCATACCTGATAATCAGGAATCTTTCCGGCGAAGCTCGGCATGCCGTTAGGACGGCCCTGCACGATGGTCGAATGAATCTGTTCGAGCGAACTGCCGTAAATCCAAACCGAATCCATCAATGCCGGACCGATAGCGCCGCCACCCTGCGCGTGACAGCCGACGCAGTTATATGCCTCGTAGAGTCTCTTGCCTTCGGCAACTGTGTAAGCGCTCTGCTGATACGCGAGCGGCGCTTTTTGCGTCGGCGGTTGCCCGGCCGAAACCTCGTTCAATACGGTTGCACCGGCGGGCGTGGCGCCAGTCGATCCCGGATCAAAGACCCGCTGCTCGCGCTTACATCCGATGATGATCAGAGGTAAGAGGATGTGGAAGAGCTTGGCTGAAAGTCTCATAAGCTGCCTCCATCGGCCGGCGCGAACGGGACGTGATAGGAGTGGAGAATTGCCTCGATCCGACCTTGGTTTTTGCGGATTGCGGCGCTCAGATTGCCCGCCAATTTTTGATCGTCGTTATGAACTGCGATGGCCATCGCGAATGTAAATGGAATGCCCGTTGAATCGATCGCCGGCCGCACCGGAGAGAGAGCTAACGGCACCCGCTGCCGGGACGCATAGTATCCAGCGATGGGCCCCCACACGACCGAGAAGCCTACCTTATTGTTGGCCACGGCCCGCACAATCGCGTCGCCGCCGTTGCCGAATGAGTCGAAGCCAACAAACTGCGCGGCGTGGCCTGAGCGAATCAGTGGAAGAGAAGGTGGTGAAAAATCCTCTTCAAGAATTTGAAGGCCGATGCGCTGTTTTCCAATCGCCGGATCATCGAAACCGGTCAACTGGAGATGATCGCTTCGCCGAGTCACGAAGACATAGCTCGATCGGTAGTATGGAATCGTCGTACGCACATGCTTCATGCCTTCCGGCACTCCCATCAGCAAATCGCAGGCGTCCTTGTTGAACTGCTCACGCAAGAAGCCGCGACGTGCTCTCGCCCAGACGAAGATCACAGGGCGGTTCAAATTACGTCCCAACATTTCTGCAATGCGGTTATCAAAGCCGGCGCGGGATGCGCTTGAGAAAGGCAAGTCGTCAGGATCAGCGCAGACGCGCAATGGTGACTGGCCGAAAGCTGACAGGCTCGACAGCATGCAGAGAAGACCGATGAGATTACGGCAGAGAGAAGACATAGAGCGTCCCTCCTGCGGTAACCTCGTTGCGCAAGTTCGGCAACGCCTTACCCCAGCCATTCCCGGCTGTTCCGTCACGAGTGTCGAGTTGAGCTGCAACAATGGAACCGGGCCATCCTCCGATTCCCGAAAGTATGGCAATGTATTGCTTGCCGTCAGGGCCACGATAGCTGACCGGCTGCCCGATAATCCCGGAGTCGAGCTTGGTCTGCCAAAGAATCTGCCCGGTCTTCGCATCGGCGGCCTTGAACCAGCCATCCATGGTTCCGAAGAAGACGAGACCGCCAGCGGTGGTCACTGTACCGCTCCAGATCGGATACTTATCCTTGATGCTCCATACGGGCTTCGCATGGATGGGATCCCAGGCGAGCAACTCGCCCATATTGCCGCCCGGGCCGGCATAGTACTGAACCGACGCGCCCACGTACGGAGTGCCGGCGATATAGTTCGCCTCCGTCCCCTCCTCGTCCATGCACATGTTTTCGTGCGGAATGTAGACGAGGCCTGTCTGCGGTGAGAAGGAGGCTGGCTGCCAGTCTTTTGCGCCCGGCGCCATGGGACAAATATCCTGAATCACCTGGCCCGTGCGTGGCGTCTTGGCGGAGACGTGCTGCAACCTGCCTGTCTTTAAATCGACACCTGTTGTTGTTGTGCTCTGGACATATGGGGTTGCCGATAGAACCTGCCCTGTCGCGCGGTCAATCACATAGATATACCCATTGCGATCCGGGCGCACCAGCACCTTGCGTGTTTGCCCATTAATCGGCAGATCCAGCAGGATGTCTTCATTGATGCCGTCCCAATCGAACAGATCATGCGGCGACATCTGATAAAACCAGACTGCGTCGCCCGTATCTGGATCACGGGCGAACATTCCCGAGGTCCACTTGTTATCTCCTGGCCGTACCTCAGCGTTCCACGGTCCGGGATTGGCGGTGCCGTAATACACGAGATTGAGCGCCGGATCGTAAGCGAGAAATCCCCAGACGGTTCCTCCGCCTATCTGCCATGCACCGGGCGGCCAACTCTTCACTCCCAGGTCTGTACCTTGGTCGCTTGCATAGAACGGCTTGAAACGCGGTCCGATCAATACGTCTTTATCCGGACCGGTATTAAATGCCTTCCACTGTACCTTTCCGGAGCCGGTATCGAGCGAAGCCAGCCAGCCGCGTACGCCGAACTCCCCGCCAGAGTTGCCGACCAGAACGTGGTTCTTCACGACCATCGGCGCCATCGTGATGGTCTCGCCCTTGGTAATGTCCGCCAGGTGAGTTCGCCAGAGCAGTTTGCCCGAGTTTGCATCGAGAGCGATCGTGTACCCGTCGAGGGTATTGAAGAAGACTTTGCCGCTGTCGTAAGCCGCTCCACGCGAGACCCAATCGCAGCAGGCCTCTCCTTTGGCGGCAGGCGAGGGATTCGGTTCATACTTCCATTTGAGCGGAGCGCCAGGCTTGGTCAGATCAAGAGCGTAGAGGACGTTTGGCCAAGGCGTCGCGATATACATCGTTCCATTCGCGACGATGGGAGCAGCCTCCTGACCGTGATCGACACCCGTCGAGAAGGTGAAGGCCGTCTTCAGCTGGGCCACATTTGTTTGGTTGATCTGATCGAGAGAGCTAAAACGCGTGTTCGCGAAATCTTTAGTCGCGCGAATCCACTGGCCATCATCCTTTTCCAGTTGACCGTCATACTGCCGGATTGATCCGCCCAGCTCTGGTGCAGGTGCACCCTGATGCGTCTGATGGCATCCCGCCAATAGAAGAGAGAGGATCGTCGAGCACGCGGAGAAGCATCCAACCCAAGACGGTCTGCGCTGATACATATGAGCACTGAGCTGACTTGCACATTTCGGAGGCCCGGTTGCGCGATATCAACTGAATTGTGCAGTAAAGAAACCTGCATCACTTCGACACATAAAACGTAGATGGTAACTCGCTGCATCGAAGTTGCTTGCAGCCGATGGGCCGCAACAAGGACTAGGGAAAACCCTGGGAGGACAAATGGCCGAGACTATTCACGACCGCATGAATCGCTATATCCAAGACACTATCTCTGCAGAGAGAAACTTCGAACACGCCCTCAGTACATTTGGTGATTCAGGAGTACAGGAGCCAGTTCAACAACTGCTGTCGTCTTTCTCTGCGAAGGCCAAGACACAGCATCAACGTCTCACAGCTCTTTTGGAACGCCGCGGAGGATCGCCTTCGGAAGCCAAGACGATCCTTGCGCAATTTCTCGCGTTCACGCCATTGACGGCACAAGTCGGCCAGGGCGCAGCGGAGAAGAACACGCAACACCTCATGATCACCTTCGCAGCGGCGGCGGCTGAGATGGCGATGTACGAGTCACTCGCTTCCGCTGCGGAAGCAGCCGGCGAAGCGGAAGTCGCTGAGCTTGCCCGCACGCTGCAAAAAGAAGAGCGTGACGATTACGAACAGGTTTGGGATTTGTTGTGTGGCAGCGCCGCAGATGCCTTCGCAGCAGAACTCGCGAAAGGCAATGATGGGCGACAACGGATCAACACTTATCTCACGGATGCGATCGCCGCTGAAAAGAGCTTCGAAAGCCAATTAAACGGCTTTGCTAAAGAAACGGAAGCTTCCCAGGCGGCCGCACTCTTTGAGCGGCATGCAATCGAAACGCGCAATCAATATGAGAAGTTGACGGCCCGGCTGACCGAGCTCAACGCATCCCCTTCTTCGACCAAAACCTTTCTTGCGCATCTATTCAACATGGCGCCGAAAATTGCGCAGATCGGCCACGATGAAAGTGAGCGCCTTACACAAGATCTCATGATGGCGTACGCGGTTGAAAACGCAGAAGTCGCAATGTACGAGTCACTAGCTGTGACCGCAAGATCGATCGGCGATTCCGTCACCGAAGAGCTAGTGAGGGCGATTCAACAGCAGGAAAGAGACACTGCGCAAAAGGTCTGGGCAGAGATTGCTCCCGCCGCGCGGAAGGCCATCAAGCAAATCCAGTTGTTGAAAGCTTCTTAGCAGAGCGCGCGTCACTAAGTATGCTGTTGATTGAATGGTGGACGCGGTAGGAATCGAACCTACAACCTGTCGGTTAAGAGCCGAATGCTCTGCCAGTTGAGCTACGCGTCCAGAGGGTTGGAGAAACCGCATCGAAGGGGATTGCGGCGGTTTCTGCGGGCAGAAACTCCTGCCGCACTTAAAAATATAGCATATCCGGCGGAGGGAATCGAATCCCGTTCTGGCAGCGAGATTGGCGGTCTTCTTTGCTTCCAACTGCACAAAGAACCGCAGATCCTTCGGCTCCTTCCGTCCGGTACGGCGGACTCTGGCCGCTCTGGACGATAACGCAAAAGCCTGGAACCTTACCCTTGTCGCCTCGCCTGTTTTCCGCAGTCTACTGGACGACAGTGACCGAATTCATCTGCTCCACTCCCCGCTTCATCCGATTCTTATAGCTCGCCGTCACAAACTCGCGGAACAACGGATGTGGCTCGAGTGGCTTCGATTTGAATTCGGGATGGAACTGGCAGCCGAGGAAGTAGGGATGGTCGGGAATCTCAACAATCTCAACGTAGGTCTGGTCGGGCGTGCTGCCGCTGATGCGCAGGCCCGCGCCGGTAAGCAGCGCTTCGTACTCGCGATTGAACTCGTAGCGGTGGCGATGGCGCTCGCTGATCTCCGTTGCGCCACCGTACGCCTTCGACGCTAACGAATCCTCCTGCAGCACGCAGGTCCACGCACCCAGACGCATGGTGCCGCCCATCTCTTCTACTCCGAGCAACTCGCGTAGCTTGTAAATCACGCGGTGCGGCGTCGCGGGGTCGAACTCGCTTGAATTGGCATCTTTCAATCCGCAGACATTGCGCGCAAACTCGATGCAGGCAGTTTGCATGCCGAGACAGATGCCGAAGTAGGGCACATGCTTCTCGCGCGCATAGCGGATAGCATTGAGCATCCCCTCAATGCCGCGTTTGCCAAAGCCACCTGGGACGAGAATGCCATCGAAGCCTTCGAGTTGTGATTCATAGCTCTGGTCTTCAGGCGTCTTCGATTCGAGGCCTTCGGCTTCGATCCACGTGACCTTGAGCTTGAGATTCTGCGACATCGCACCGTGCGTGAGCGCCTCTTTGAGTGACTTGTAGCTGTCCTCATATTCGACGTACTTGCCGACAATGGCGATCGAGACCTCGTCTTTGGGGTGGTAGCAGCGGTCAACGAGATCCTTCCATTTTGATAAATCGGCTTCGGGTGCTTCCTTGTGCAGATACTTGAGGATCAGCGCGTCCACACCCTCTTGCGCAAAGCCAAGCGGAACCTCATAGATCGACGGCACATCTTTAGCAGCAACCACGGCGCGCTCTTCCACGTTGCAGAAGGCGGCGATCTTCTGCTTCATCTCACGGCTCAGGTTGCGGTCGGTGCGGCAGAGCAGAACGTCAGCCTGGATGCCGATCGAGAGCAGCTCTTTGACCGAGTGCTGCGTCGGCTTGGTCTTGAGCTCCTGCGCCGCAGCGATCCAGGGAATGAGCGTGAGGTGGACAAAGACCGTATTCTCGCGGCCGAGCTCCTGGCGCATCTGGCGGATGGCTTCGAGGAATGGGAGCGATTCGATATCGCCCACAGTGCCGCCGATTTCGACGATGGTCACATCGGCGCCGTTGGACGAGACCTTACGCATGGCGTTCTTGATTTCGTTGGTGACGTGCGGAATTACCTGCACGGTCTTGCCGAGATAGTCGCCGCGGCGTTCCTTCAGGATGATCTGCTCGTAGATGCGGCCGGTGGTGAGGTTGTTGTCGCGCGAGAGCGGCGCGTGGGTGAAACGCTCGTAATGACCCAGGTCGAGGTCGGTTTCAGCGCCGTCGTCGGTTACAAAGACTTCGCCGTGCTGGAAGGGTGACATGGTCCCGGGGTCAACATTTAGATAGGGGTCAAACTTCATCATGTTCACCCGCAGGCCACGGCTCTCGAGCAAACAGCCGATCGAGGCTGCAGCCAGCCCCTTGCCTAAACTGGACACAACGCCGCCCGTCACAAAGACATACTTCGCCGACATCGATGCAACCTCATTTTTGGATTGTTGAGCTTGGACGTACCAGGTGGGCACAATCAAGTATGGCAGAGTTCGGGTTTTGGCGGAAGAGGAATTTCCGGAGGCTGAGGATAACGCGGCAGATTCCCGAAGTACAACAGCATGATTTGGAATGAGTAAAGGGGCGAACAGATGACGGACCGAATTTCAGTCGTGAAAACCGACATTACGACGCTTGCTGTGGATGCCATCGTAAATGCTGCAAACGAAACGCTGCTGGGTGGCGGCGGCGTGGACGGAGCGATCCATCGCGCCGCGGGTCCCGAGCTGCTGGCCGAGTGCCGCACGCTCGGCGGCTGCCCCACGGGCCAAGCAAAGATCACCAAAGGTTATCGGCTGCCGGCAAAGCATGTGATTCATACGGTCGGCCCTGTATGGCACGGCGGAGATCACAACGAACCCGAGCTGCTGGCAAGCTGTTATCGGTCCTGCTTTGCGATCGCTCGTGAACATGGGTTGCGTACGCTGGCCTTCCCGGCGATCAGCTGCGGCATCTACGGGTATCCGATTCCGCAAGCAGTCGAGATCGCGGTGTGCGAAACGCGCGCAGCGCTCAGCGCAAATGAAGCCATCGAGACGGTGATCTTTGCGTGCTTCGGGGATGAAGTCTGCGGGGCGTATCAGCGTGCACTGAGATGAGATTCGTGACTCGTCATCCACTGCTAGTGCCGACGATACGTCCCTTTACCCCAGGGGATAATCACGGAGACTGTGCAGTCCTTGGTTGAGATCGTGTCGTTGAGCGTGCCGGTCTCTTTGCCGACAACGTACGGCAGCTCGACAAACTGCAAATGGCCGCTTGCATCCACGGTTTGCTTGCTCTTTCTGGGCTCGCCCGCGGAGATGCCTTGCACCAGAACACTCGAATCCGGCGGAAAACCATCGCCCTCGATCAGAATGGCCTCGCCGTCGGGCTCGGCGAGCAGGGCTGACAGCTTGCATCCTCTATCCGTGGATTCAATCGGGAATGGAACCAGCGTGCCAGGCACGAGGACTTTATTGTCCTGACTCCTGAGGACAAAGCGTAGCGGCTCGCCATCAGCGGCCTGCACGCCCAAATCATATTCGGCGTCTTCGCCAACGGTCTCGCGATCCTCTTCGTCAGGATTCGGCTTGCGCGTGAGGAGCAGGCCTTTACGGTTCACATACACGTTGCTCGAGAGCACGTTGAGATCTTTGAGATCCGCGCCTATACTCCAGGCGGCGAGGATGTAGGGTTGTCCTTCGGGCACGCCTGCCGTGTAAATGCGATAGCGCGTGAAATGGCCCTCCGTGCGCGTAACTTCATCCAGTTTTGAAAACCGCAGGCGCGGGCCGCGAGGATGGTTGAAACCGTTGTCCCACACGACCTGCGTATTGAGCATCTGCACGATCTTCTGCGGCAATGGATCGCTGGAGTTTGTTGAAGCCGTCGCTGCCGGCGGCGCCTGGCCGTATGAAACCGCGCAAAGCGCGATGAAGAGCGCATTGAAGATGCTAAACCGCACCAGGCCGGGCATGCGCACATTATGGGCTATCGCCCGGCCTGGTCGCAATGAACGCCATAAACTGCGGTCAGAAATTGAGTGTAAGTTTCGCCGTCATCGTGCGCGGCGTTACGTAGTGCGTACCGCTGAACGTCGAAAGAAAGTTATAGAGCGCGTATTTGTTGGTTACATTGATCGCCGTCAGGTCCAGATCGAGTTTGTAGTGATCGGCGTGGAAGAGATTGTTCTTGCCAACCGAAGCATCGAACAGGTTGCGCGGTGCGATCCTGCCAGGATTGCGATCGTTGTTGCCGGTCCCCGCGGCCGGAATCTTCACCAGTTTCGAGGTGTACTGCGAGGCGAGGCAGGCGGAGGGTAACGCTGTCGTCGGCGTTGCCGCTTGGCCATTGCACTCCAGTCCCGCCTGGAACTCTTCATCCGCCGTCAGTCCACTCAGGTCAACAGCCGGCTGGCCACCGATTGTGGTCGAGGTCGGATCGCATGCGCTGTTGGGATCATTCGAGAGCGGGTTGTAGCATGGCACTGAACCCGCTACCTGCCCCGAGTCGTAGCGCCAGTTGAAGCCTCCCCACACCCCGTTCATCCATTTGCCGCGCATGTAGGTGTATTGCACGTGCGCGTTCTGGTTGAACCGCTCGTCGTGATCGATACGAAACGGATAGTTGATTCCCTGCGCAACCGTAGCGCCCGCACCGGCGACCTGCGGCGGAAAGAACCGCGCCGCCACGGAGGACATCACCGTGTACGCGCTGAAGTTGTGGAAGTTCGGCACCTCTACATGCAGCGCGAAGCCAGGGATCTTGGAGTTATGCCAGTCAATGGGGAAGGTAATGGGCGTGTTGCCGAGCACGCTGAAGTCGAAGGCATTATGGGTGTACTTCCAGATGTACTCGCCGCTCAGGACCAGATTCTTGCCGAAGCCCTGCTGCAGGCTGGCGTGAAATTCGTTGCGATAGCCGGGCGCCATCGTGGTGGAAACACCGGACGTGCAATTGAGCAGCGGCGCAAGCACGCCGTTGCCGCAACCCTGGCTCGAGAGCACCAGGTTCTCGTTGAAGGGAGTCTCCAGCGTGCGCGCATATGAGATGCCGAGCACCGTTCCGGTCGGCTTGATGTTATAGGCCACGCCGAGGCGCGGCTCGGTCTGGTTGGCATCAGTGAGTCCGTTGTAGACGTCCTCGCGTAGGCCGAGGTTGAAATCCCAGTTGCCGGTCTTGATCTCATCTTCTGCGAACAGAGCCAGTTCCTTGACGTCTGTGCGTCCGAGATACGCGTAGTACACGCCGCCGCGGGTCAGATCATAAGGCGCAAGCACGGGCAGATAATTCGGATTCGCGCTCAAACCACGCGGGGCGCAATTGGCTGGATTGCTGTAGCCTGCCACCGGGCCATTCGCATTCGCGCAAGGCGCATTCAGATAGGCGTCGACGAGCCCGAGAGCATCGCTTTCACGCAGAAAGGTCTGGCTGTACTGCGCGCCGATCTTGATGTTGTTGATCCCCTTGTCATACGAAAAATCCGAATGAATTCCGGTGTTCAGCAATGACCGGATCTGTTTGATCGATGAGGTCTGCAGGTTTGCCGGTCCAAGATCAGCCAGAGGATTGTTGCTGGGAAAGTAGTTATAGATGTCCTTGCGTGCGAAGGCGCCCACATTCAAGACCGCATTAGTGCTGATGACACGCGTATACGTCGGCGCGATGTTAAACGTGCCGATCTTCGAGCGTTGATCCGTGTCGCCCGCAACGCCGAAGACCGGGTTCGCGCTCGTTCCGCCGCTCACAATATTCTGCACATTCAGATTGTCGAAGGCATTTGGGTTCTGGAACCAGGAGCGGCTGTAGTTCAGGTCGAGATGCATCGAATCAGCCTGCGTGAAGCTGTAATCGATGCGGTCAAAGAAGTTCTCCTCGTTGCCCCTGTCGTGCATGACGGCAAACTCAGGCGCATCGAGAAAGCGTCCGGTATTCAGTCCGTCGGCTTCGATGAAGTTGCCCCAGCTTTTGCCGCCGTAGGACAAATCAAAGCTTCCGGTGGCAGACCCAAAGCTTCCATAAGAGGCGCTGACGCTGCCCGTCGGCTTGGTCACGCCCTGCCCGCTGCGCGTGGTGGCGACGATCACCAGGCTTGTCTTGTCACCGTACTCGGCCGGGGGCGCGCCGCTGATCACCTCGATCGACTGGATCGAGTTGGATGGAATCTGATTCGAGAAAACCTTGCTCTGCTGATCGGTAATCGACTGGCCGTCGACCGAAAACGAATTGGAAGCGTGATCGCCGAGGCCATGGAAGAGCCCATTCGAGTCGGCCGAGACACCTGGCACGGTCTGCGTCACGAGCGCGCTCAGGCCGGAGGACTGGCTTTCAAGCGGGACCTTCGAGAACATGTCGCGATCGACATCCGTGTGATAGGTCGAGGTGTCCTCGACCTGCGGACCCGCAGATTCAACAGTTACCGTCTGGCTCGCGCCTGCAACCTGAAGCACCAGGTTCAGATTCGTCTCTACCGTTGAACGAATTTCCAGGTTCTCGCTAGCCGATGCGAAGCCGCTGGCGGAGACGCTAATGCGGTATGGGTTGAACGGGATATTGGTAAGGGAGAACTGGCCTGTTGCGTCGGTTGTGGCAGCGCGGCTGAACCCGCTCAACTGGTTGATGAGCGTCACGTTGGCATTGGGAATCACCGCGCCGGACGGATCGGTCACGGTGCCATGAATAGAGCCGGCGTTCCCGCCCTGCGCTGCCTGTATCGGCAGCGCGGCGAACGCACCAAGTAGAAGGGGAAGCGTGAATAACTTTGCGCCGCGAAGGAACGGCATAGAACGTCTCCTAAAAAGGGCTGGATGCGGTGGGTTGCCGCGGTACGCATCCGGCGGCAGTTTCTATGCATGGAAGACTTCCTCCCTTCCCGAGAGCCTGTGGAACTGCACTGAAATCGCGCAGATTCGATCAACAGAAGAGGGAAACCGGAATCAGGCTGACGGAAGGAATTGAAGGAAGGCCTAGCAGCCAAATGGAGGTGGACGAATAAAGAGCCGTGCGTACCGCCTCTGCAGCATCGACACGGGCTCGGCCGGAGAGATCGAGGTCCCCACCTGCACCAGAATCACGGCTACAACGGCAAGCGAGACGGGAGCCGTTGAATGCATGACGACGCATAGCGGGCAGTGGTCTGCATCTGTTTGCGTTGCATGCAGATGCGGCACCTGTACCACGGCCAGAAGCGCAAGTACAACCACGCACACGATAGCCAAAAGCGCCCAGGAAAGTACGCCTGCGCGGCCTCGCGTGCCGAAGTGTGGTCTGCTACCGGTCAAAAAATCGGCCCCTAACTAACCAGCATACACACCTCTTGGACGTTCGGGTCCCGGTGGAGGTTTCACTCCATTCAGACCGAAACCCGGATTAGCCGCCGCTCAGACGGCGTTCCAGATGGCCAACGCCGGCAAATCCTGTTCGTCTAAACTTAGGTTGCCATGGTGCATATCTTCCATCTGCGGTTCCTGCTGCCGGCATCCCTGGGCCTTGCCATGCTTGTGGCCACAGAAACTCCGGCGCTGCAGGCCCAGACCAGCCAGAGCAGTCCAAAACAAAGCTCCACGCCACTGCCTCTCAAGCCGGATCAGCCGGGGACGAACAAGAATCATCGCCTGATTCTGAAGGATGGCTCTTATCAACTCGTGCGCCAGTACCAGATCGTTGGTGACCGGGTGCGCTACCTCTCCCAGGAACGCGATGAATGGGAAGAGCTGCCAGCTGACTTTGTGGACTGGGATGCCACGCGCAGGTGGGAACGCGATCACGCGGAGCTGGCGGCCGACCAGCCGTCGCCCGCGATGAAAGAAGCCGCGGACATCGACAAGGAAGAGGCGGCCGAGCGCAATGAAGAAAAGGCGCGCATGCCAGAAGTAGCCAAAGGGCTCGAACTGCCGGATGAGGAAGGCGTCTTTGTACTCGACACATTTCAGGGAACGCCGGAACTGGTTGAGCTTCCCCCAAAAGATGTCGATGTCGATGCAAAAACGCATCGCGGCTTGGCTATTCTGAATCCGCTGGCCGTTCAGAAAGCGCACCTGGAACTTTCAGGGAGACACGCGAAGGTGCACCTGCATGTGAACGATCCAGCGTTTTATGTTTCGCTCGGAGTTACGGATCAGACCGAGCCTGTGCTCTCCCATCCCATGACGGTGGACACGAGCACCGCGAAAGACGTGACGAACGGCAAACATGGAGCTCACTCGCTTCAATCAGGATTCGTGGTGGTCCGCCTCGATCAGCGCCAGGCGGTACGTGTTTTGGGAGCCATTCAAGTGACGCCGAATGGAGCGGTTGCGCAGGATGCAGACGTCATCCCGGTCGATACGGAACCGATGCCCGGCAAGCACTGGCTGAAGCTGCAGACAAAGCAGAAGCTCGTGATTGGCGGCGAGTATGCGTTGGTTGAAATTATCTCGCCGACAGAAATCAGCACGATGGTGTGGGATTTCCGCGTCGATCCCACCGAGGGGGACAACCCGGGGTCGCTCGCGCCCATCCTGAAGCAAACGAGCGAGCGGTAGCCACTCGCCCAGTTCTCACCGAAAAAATCCGAAAGATTCTTACGCTGACTTCAAGAGCCGTCTCTGCAGATCTTCGAGCGTCTGGCCCTTTGTCTCCGGGTAGACGAACAGCACCACCAGGAATTGCACCACCGTCATGATCGCGAAAAAGATGAATGGTGCCGCCGCGCTCATGGAGTGCACCACCACCGGAAACAACTGCGCGATGATCGTGGCCATGAACCAGTGGCTTCCCGCCCCCACGCCCTGGCCTTTGGCACGCACTGATGTGGGAAAGACCTCGCCGATGTACACCCAGATGACTGCGCCTTGCGAGACGGAGAAGAACGCGATAAATGTGACCAGCAGCCAGATCAACGCGCCGGGATGGGAGTTCGTCGCGAAGAGCCAAGCGACACCGGCGAGACAGGTGGCACATCCGGCAGCGCCTATCAGCAGCAGGGTTTTGCGGCCGGCCTTATCGATAAAGGCCATTCCAACCAAAGTGAACAGAAAGTTCGTAGCGCCGACGGCCATGGCCTGCTGATAACCAGAGATCTGGCTGTAACCCGCGGCAGTGAAGATGAAGTTCAGGTAGTAAAGAATTGCATTGATGCCGGCGAGCTGATTGAATGCGCCGATGGAAATGGCGAGGAAAAGTGGAAAGCGATACTTCCAGCGAAAGACGGGTTCGTGTGCAACTGCGTGCTCTTGCTTGAGAGCCTCGCGGATATCGTCGAGTTCAGCCTGCGGGTCAGGATCACCCATCAACTTGAGCACGGCCAGCGCCTCCTCCAATCGATTCTTTGAGGCCGACCAGCGCGGGCTGCGGGGAATGCTGAACAGCAGGATCAGGAAAACCAGAGCCGGCGCAGCCGACACGCCGATCTGCCACCGCCACTCCGCCGCGCCGAGGTTGAGCGTGCGGATCACGTAGTTCGAAATGTAGGCAACCATCACGCCGAATACGACGTTGAGCTGGAAGGCAGCCACAAGCCTTCCGCGCCACTTGGCCGGAGCCAGCTCCGCGATGTACACCGGACCGAGCACAGACGACGCACCGATGCCGAGCCCTCCGACGAAGCGGAAGAACATGAAGGCGTACCAATTCCATGCGAGGCCGCATCCAAAGGCCGAGCCCAGAAAAAGCGCTGCCGTAATGCGCAACGTCTCGCGGCTGCCTAGCCGCTGCCCCACCTGGCCCGCGCCTAACGCGCCAATTACCGTGCCTACCAGTCCGATCGCAACCGTGAAACCCTCTTCGTGTGGGTTCAAGCTGTAGAGTTTCACCAACGCATCGATTGCGCCGGAGATGACGACTGTATCGAAGCCGAAGAGCAGACCGCCCAACGCACCGGTGAGGGTCGCTCGCATCAAAGGAAAGTTCGGTCGCATGATCTGATTTCTCTTGAGCTCTCAAGGAATCTTGGGATCTCCGGCAGATCACGGCGCACAACCAGATTGGCAGAACGACGTTTGCTGTTCTGGAAAAGCGGCAGGATATCCGAAAACGCCGTTAACCATCCTACAGACTGGGTCCTGAAGCGGCAAACCGCCGAATTTTCCGAAGATTTGCCGGGCTGAGACCGGTTTCAGGAAGGCGATGTCACGCAGGCAGCACGGCGAGGATCCGGCAGCGGCGCTTGTCCGCGGCTCCCCACGCCAGAGGCATCTCGCTTTCAATGCAGACGCAATCGCCGGCCTCCAACACCTCGTGCAGACCGCCCGCATCGAGACGCAGCTTGCCCTCCAGCACATAGAGCAGCCCATTGGTATCGCGCGGGACATTCATCGCCACCGACGAGCCGCCCGGTGGCAGCTCAATCATCTCCGCCCGGATGTGCGAACCCTCGGCATAGTTGAGTGGCGTCACCTTCACCGACTCGGTGCCGCGCGAGCTCGCTTGCAGATGAGCCTTACGCGTGATCGAGAGCGTGTGGCGCGCCGGCTCGGCAAAAAAGTGGCTCAGCCCCACGCCGTATACGCGGCAGATGGTGGCCAAAGTTGGCAGGGTGGGAATCATGCGGTCGGTCTCGAGCTTGGAGAGCAACGCAGTGGAGAGGCCCGTTTCGGCGGCCAGCCGGGAAAGTGTTAACCGCTTCTGGGTGCGCAACGAGCGCAGTTTTAACCCGATGCAGTAAGGCTCCAAAGACCATTGTGCGTACGAGACCGCCTTGGGCATCCTGAACTCCCTTAGGTTGTGAATTAGTTCTTAAAACAAGTCTAAGTCAAGTCTCCAGGAGGAAACTTCCGTCACGCCGGTACACGTCAAACTTTAGAAAGTAACTTTGGCCTGCTGCACCCGGCAAGAGCCGGCCATCCGGAAAGAAACGCGCGCGCGCCTCGGCTCACCCAACGCTCGGACGCCTCACGCGCATCGAAGAGTTTAAGTTCAGCCGTTTCACGACGGACGGGCATGGGCCTTCGCCTACTGAAGGGCTACGGGGCGGAAACGCTCCTGCAGCTTCCGGCACGAACAGCGGTGTCGCATTCGCTCGACGGCGCGCATCTTCAACTCGTCACAACCGATGGAGAGAAGCATTTCGTTATGATCCAATACTTCCGCCCTCGCATTCATTCTTTTTTTCGCACGATTTGCTGCGCGCTTGTCCTTTTCAGCGGCTCCTTTCTCGCTGCGCAGACCAATGCAGCGCCGGCGAATCCGTCTCCGGATATTCTGGTCCTCAGTAACGGCGATACGCTGCACGGCAAGTTTGTCAGTGAGGTCGCTGGCAAGGTCACGTTCCACAGTGATGCGCTCGGCGACATCACGCTCTCCTGGGACAAAATCAAAGAGCTGCATACGGCAGAAAAGTTCGCGGTACTCGATAAAAACGTGAAAGTGCGCGGCAAGGAGGGGGCTTCTCATATTCCAGTGGGCACCATCGACGTAACCGGTCAGGCAGTCACGGTACACACGGGAAAACCTGAAGAGGCGCACGTTCCGGCTGCCAACGCACAGTATGTCGTCGATGAAGCGACGCTCGATACGCAGGCCTATCATGAGCCCAACTTCTTTACTGGATGGAACGGCGCGGCGACGACGGGCGCCACCATCGTCACAGCGACGCAAAATCAGTACACCGTTTCGGGAGGTGTGGGCTTGGTACGCACAGTACCCGCGGTGAGCTGGCTGGATGCACGCAATCGCACTTCAGCCGATTTCAACGGCTCGTTTGGCAAAAACACTGAGCCTGGAACGCCACCGATCAAAACGGCCATCTTTCATGCCGATGCGGAGCGGGACCAGTATTTTTCTCCACGTTTTTTCGCTCTCGCGGAGACTGCCTTCGATCACAACTTCGGCCAGAGCCTGGCGCTGCAGTCGGTGTATGGCGGCGGCATCGGCTGGACCGCCCTGAAGACTCCGAAACGGGAGCTGGACCTGAAAGCGACGATTCAATACGAGAGCCAGCAGTTCCTGGTTACGCCTGGCTCCGTCCCCACACCGAATCTGAACCTGATCGGTTCCACCTTTTCGGCCAGCTACGTGGATCGCTTCAAGCTGTTGACGCTAACCCAGAATGTCGCATTCATCCCTGCCTACAACACACCGAGCGCCTACTCGGCCAGCGAAGCGGATACGCTTGCCTTTCCCGCCTACAAGAACCTCAGCTTCTCAATCGGCACGTTAGACAGCTATCTGAACGACCCGCCGACATCAATCCCGCCCACCAAACCAAACTCATTCCAGTTCACGATGGGCCTGACGTACGCGATCAAGTCAAAATACTAGGCTGTGCGGGGTGCGCTCCATTGCGCGCCCCGTACGTCATTTGTCGTAATTACCCGCATACATCTTGTAAATGATTAAATAAAAAGGCTTTGCCTTAAATTTTAAGTTTACTCATTTATAACTAGGTAACCTATTCAGGATTACTTTGCGCTGGGAAAAATCATGGCGAAGAGCCTTCCAATCTTCAACTTGCGTTGATAATCGCAGGAATAAACAAAAAGACTGGGCTCCACTTCGTGTTCACGGAGCGCTGCCAGCACCGCTCTTTCAGAGAGGCTGCAGCCTGTGGAATCCGAAGCGAGAAGCTCAGCCAAGTGTAGGCAGTAGGTCAATTTTCCCCGGATGTTGTGAAGCGCGCTCGCGTTTGGCGTGTGCAGGAGAAGCTCCGTCTGCCTTGGGGACGGTGGGCCTTCCGTACGTTCCACGCACAGAGCACGCGGAAATGCGTTGGATCGATGGAGAAGTTCGACCCGGCGAAAGCCGCTATTGCAGAGAAGGGTTATCAATTTGGCGAGTTCCGTCTGGAGACGAACGGAACGCTTTGGCGGGGCGACACCCAGGTTTCCCTGCCGGCCGAGGAGCTTCAGGCGCTACGTCTGCTGCTCGCGCGCCAAGGACAGGTTGTCACCGCTCTTGAGCTGAAGCAGACGCTATGGGGCGACGAGCCCGTGCCCGCCGACAGCGTAGCGATGTGTCTTGCCTCCCTGCGCAAGAGACTTGAGCCGGAAGAGTACATCCAGACTGTCCATAAGCGCGGTTTCCGCTTTTCCGCGGAGACGATGCCGCTTGAGAGCCAGGTGCTCGAGGCGCTTCCGCGGCTGGCTATTTTGCCCTTTACGACGGGATTCGGTGTTCCCGAGCATCTGGGTCCGGCGATTGCCGACGAGGCCGCAGACCGACTCCGTGCGGCAACTTCCGCATTCGCTCTGGTTCTTGCCCGCGATTCCGTGTCAGTACTCGCCGGGCGTGGCCTTGCGCCGCGGCAGATTGGCGAGATGCTGAAAGCCGATTTCGTCCTCGCCGGTGATTTGCATCTGGTGTCATCCCAATACCGTCTGCGTGTGCGGATGATCAGGGTGACCGACGGCTCCGAGGTCTGGGTGGAAGATCGGCTGGTGGATCGCGCGCGGCTGGTCCAGTTGGAGACAGAACTGGCCAGGATGATTGCGCTCCGCATCAGTGGAGCAGCGTTGGCGATCTCGGCCTCTGCCGAGCAACACGAAGAGCGGGAATCCCGAACCGGGGAGCACGAAGCCTACGAAATTTTTCTGCGCGCCCGTTACGAATGGCAGAGCCTGGAGCGGCATCGTATGCAGGATGCCTTGCAGCAATTGCTGCGCGTCATCGAGCTCGATCCGGCATTCGTTCCTGCTCGCATCAACCTCGCCTATTTGTCCGTCACTCAGGAACACTTCGGGTTTATGCCGCCCGCAATCGCCGCCGATCTGGTGCGACAAGCAGCCGAGCCCGCTCAAAATCTGGATACTCGTTCAGAGACATTGCTGCCTGCGCTCGGATGGATCCAATTGCATTTCGACAGAGATTTGCCGGCGGCGCTCCGCTCACTGGAACGCTCGGCGCATCTGCCGCACGATCCGTGGATCACGCGCGCCCGCACGATGGTGGCATTGAGCCGGCACCGCTTTAGCGAAGCGATCGAGCAACTGCTCGCAGCGATTCACGTCGATCCATGGTCGCCGTGGCTGCATGCACGCCTTGCCTGGGCACATCATCTCTCCGGCGAAGCCGCGGCCAGTGTGCAACTGGCGCGCACCGCGCTTGACCGTTTTCCGCAACACGAAGGCGGGCAGCTCTACGCAGCTATCATTCTTGCATTCAACGGTGAGACGAGCCAGGCTCTCGATCTCGCGCAGGGTTTGGTGCAGCGCCAACCGCATCTCGATCCTGCGGCGGCTGTTCACGCCTACGCGTTGGCGATGGCCGGACGGAAAGAGGAAGCGCGAACGATTCTTGAACGGTTGCAATGGCTAGGACGTGAACGCTACGCCATGAACACGTTTTCTTCCGCGGCGTATGTAGCGCTGGGCGATCCGGGCATGGCCATGGCCGAACTCAATGCCGCCAACGAAAGACGCTGCCCCTGGTTCTTCCAGATGCTCGCTGACCCGCGGCTCCGCTCTTTGCGAGCCCGCCCGGATTTCGTTTCCATGCTGAATGTACTTACTGCAATGGAAGCCGAGGGCCAACGGAGTCTTCCGGAGGACTCACCGCAATAGGATTGCGCACGGCTATTATCTTTTGTTGGGCTCACGCTGCAGAACTTCGAGCAGCCTGCGGTCCTCAGGAGTGAGGACTGCGCGTTCCAGCAGGTCTGGTCGATTCCGTAGTGTCTTGCGCAACTGCTGCTCGCGCCGCCAGCGGCGAATCTGAAGATGATCGCCGTTGAGCAGAACCTCCGGCACACGCAGGCCATCAAACTCTGCCGGTCGCGTGTAGTGCGGATAGTCAAGCAGACCACCCGCGCCGTGTTGCGATCGGGGTACTCCCTGCTGATCGGCTGAGATCTCGGAATCGGCGACACCAAAGCTCTCGAAGTCGCCAGAAGCCTCATTGCCGAGCACGCCCGGAATCAGACGCATCGTAGTATCGACGACGACGGCTGCGGCCAACTCTCCGCCGCTCAGCACATAATCACCGATCGAGAGCTCCATATCGCAATAGAGCTCGTTGATGCGTTCATCTACTCCTTCGTACCGGCCGCAGAGCAGAACAACGCTATCGAGAGTAGCTAACTCGCGAGCAACGGATTGCGTGAAGGGACGGCCCTGTGCGGAAAGCAGGATGACGCGCGTCTTCTCTTTTTGCTCTTGCGGGATAGACTGCGCAGTTTTCGCCGGGATGCCCAGCGAAGCCAGTGCCTCGGCGAGGGGCTCGGGCTTGAGCACCATGCCCTCGCCACCGCCGAATGGGCGATCGTCGACGGTGCGATGACGATCGTGCGTAAACGTACGCAGATCGTGAGTCTCGATGGTCACCAGCCCCTCGGCCTGCGCACGGCGCACGATGCCGTGCTCAAAGATGCCTGTGAAGAAACCAGGAAAGATGGTGACGATCTCAAACCGCATACTTCCCGATGATAACGGTGTTATTCCGATGCGTTCAGATCTGCGAGTCCTTCCGGTAGAGCCATCTCGATGCGCTTTGCCTCAAGATCGATGCGGCGCAGATAGCTCTTGGCGAACGGGACAAGGACCTCGCCGCGCGGGCCACAGACGATGAGCATCGCCACCGGACCCGAGCCGAGGTCAACGTCTTCAATCAGACCGACGGCGCTGGGCTCGGCCGGGGTGGTGTCGACGAGGGTGCAGCCGATCAGATCGCTAATGTAGGTTTCGTCCCCGGCGAGCGGAACGCGCTCAGTTTGCGGGATTGCCACAGCGAGGCCGCTGAGCGCTTCGGCCGCCGAGATGGAGTCCACGCCGGCAAAGTGCAGCACAATGCCGCCCTTGTGCTGCCAATGCGCGAGCAGGCGAACCGGAGCCGGCAGAGCGGGGCGAAGAGCAGTCTGCACCTTCGGCGCGGAATTCGCCGCAGCTCCGGCAACGAGCCAGAGCTTGCGCCGCTCGGAGAATTTTTCAGGAAAGTCGGTCAGGAGATCGGCGAAGACTTCACCACGGCGTCCCTGCGGGCGGCGGATCAGGGCCAGCCAGGCCCAGGCGGCTTCAGGCATTTCAGACGCAGTCATTACGGCAAAACCAGAGAAAACGTGTCCTTTAAGATTATCCAAGGTCGCCGCTCCTTGGGGTCGCGTCGACTTGAATGCCCCGGCTTCGGGATACAGCGTCTCTGTTTTTGCTATAGCAGCTCCGGAATGCGCCGGCAGCTCGGAGCATGAACATGCTCTATTCTTCGTCGCCCTCTTCCAGGATGTCGAGGGTATAACGATGGTGCAGCTTCATGCTGACAGCACCGAGAATGGTGCGCACAGAGCGCGCCGTGCGCCCCTGCTTGCCGATCACCTTGCCTACGTCCTGCGGCGCGACACGAAGCTTAAGGACAGTGTTATCGTCTCGGTCCACCGATTGGACCTCGACGGCTGACGGCTCATCCACCAGGGCTCGCGCGATTTCGCGAACCAGTTCCTCGACTTGGACCATATCAACCTGGGTCATGTTCTTGCCCCTGACCTGCTGCGTTGCCAAATTGTGGAATTGGCACTGTGCGCGAATAGTATCAGCACACGTACCTCGCCGTCAGCAATTCTCTACATCTTTCCCGCCCGGCATGCCGGAGACGGGAACGAGAGGGGGATGAGTGGGGAGATCAGGCAGCAGCCGTAGCTGCGGTCTCGCCGTTCGCCAGGGCCGGATTCTTGGCGAGCAGTTTTTCGACGGTCGGAGTGAGCTGAGCGCCCACGCCACGCCAATAAGCCACGCGCTCGTGCTTCAGGTTCACCGTTGCTGGACTGGTGCGGGGATTGTAGGTGCCGACGACTTCAATCGAACGGCCATTGCGGGCGCGGTCCTTCTCAATAACCACGATGCGGTAGTAAGGCTGCTTACGGGCGCCAACACGCGCCAGGCGAATCATAACCACGGGAACACATTCCTTTCCAAAAAAGCTTCAGGTCGTTTGGGGTCTTTTGGGCCGGCGCGAAGGCGCCCGGCACTGCAACCGGCCAGACAGAGATACCCAGCCGCGCAAGACGCAACATCTAAGTATCGCCGAAAATGGGGTTTTGAAGCAAATCTCCGCGGCAGAGTGCGGTCTGAGCCCCATGGTCGGGCGATCCACTCACCGGAAGCCGGACCACTTGCCCGACTGCTACAGTATCAAGGCGTCGGGAACATTCCTTCGGAGCCTGCGGGGGCAGAGCTGCATCCAAAGACTGATTCCACAGTAGAACGCGCAAACGAGTGAACCGCGAATATCACAAGTGGCATTCGAGCCGTCTGCGCCGGGAGATGGAACTGCTCGTCTTCGGTCACACAGGGCTGCCGATCGTGGTGTTTCCCACCTCGGGAGGGCGGTTCTTCGAATTCGAGGATTGCGGTATGGTGGGCGCGCTCGCCGGTCGCGTCGAGAGCGGTGATCTGCAGCTCTATTGTGTCGACTCGGTTAACTTCGAGAGCTGGTATAACCGGCGGATTGCTCCGCGTGCGCGCATCGCTCTGCAAACGCACTATGAAGAATATCTGCTCCATGAAGTGCTGCCGCTTCTCCGGCAAAAGAACGGCGATCCTCGCCTGGCAGCGCTGGGATGCAGCTTCGGAGGATACCATGCCGCCAATATCGCCTTCCGGCATCCTGATCTGTTCACCGGTATGGTTTCACTATCAGGTGCATTCGATTTATCCGGCTTCCTGGACGGCTACTCCGATCAGGACTGCTACTTCAATCTGCCCACGTACTATCTGCCCAATCTGCATGATCCGTGGTATCTCGAACGGTTCCGGCAAAACCGGTATGTGCTGGCAACCGGCTGGGACGACCAGTGCCTGGAGCAGAACCGGAATCTGCATCGCATTCTCGAGTCCAAGGAGATTCCGCACCGGTTTGAAATCTGGGACACACGCAACTCGCACGACTGGCCCACATGGCAACGCATGGTGCAGGAATATTTTTGAGACTGACACGTTGACGATAAGTAGCGACAGGATTTTAAGGAGGAGACGCAATGAGTACAGCCAATCCGTATGAAAGTTTTCTGGATGGCAGGCCGGTGGAAACGATTCTTGCCTCAACACCCGGCGCGTTGGCCGAGGCGCTTGCGGCGATCGGCGATGACAATCTTTCCACTCCGCCTGCCCCGGCAAAATGGAGCGCTGCGGAGATCATCTGCCATCTTGCTGACTGCGAGCTGGTCTTCGGCTTCCGGCTGCGGCAGACGCTCGCAGAAGACAAACCCACTCTTCAGCCCTTCGATCAGGAAAAATGGGCCGCAACCTATCGCGGCGTGAGCGCCGGTCATGCGCTGGAGGTGTTTTCAGCTCTGCGTGGTTGGAATCTGCGGCTGCTCGAAGATGTATTGCCGGCCGCGGCTAACCGGCCGACCTTTCATCCTGAGCGCGGCGTCATGACCTTCCAGACGATTGTGGAGACGATGGCCGGCCATGATCTGAACCACCTGGGGCAACTGCGGCGCATGGCATCTGCCTAAGCGAATTGCGCGCGGGCCGCGTCGAAAGATTGCGGCACTTCGGGAACCTTTTTGCGCCTTGCGTGGTCCAAGTTAGTAGCGCTTTTCCTGCACGAATCGCCAGTGCCGTTTGATTGTCAAGGGAACGCCCTCTTGCGGCCCTCCAGGAGAATGTATGCGCCTTGTGTTGCCTGTCTCGCTTCTTGCTTTCAGCTTTCCTGTCCTTTCCCTCTCACTCGCAGCGCAATCCGGAGCCCGTTCGGCTGCCGCATCGCGCCCTCCCGCACAGCCAGCTGCTCCGCAGCCCGTCAAAGACCTGCCTGTACGCAAGGTCGTTCTTTATAAAAATGGCGTCGGTTACTTTGAGCACGCGGGTACCGTCAACGGAAATCAGCGCGTCGCCATCGACTTCACCTCATCGCAGCTGAATGACGTGCTGCAGTCGCTCACCGTGCTTGACCAGGGCGGCGGACATATTGCGAACGTCAACTACAACTCCACAATGCCGATCGAGCAGCAACTGCAGAGTCTCGCGCTGGGATTGAATGATTATCCGCCCACCACGGCTATCTATCAGGCTCTGCGTGGGCAGCGCGTCGAGGTCACCGGCGCGGGCACGGGGTTTACCGGCCGGCTCGTCAACATCGAACTCCGCAAGGAAACGGACAAGAACGGAACCACGTCGGAAGACCACTACTTTCTGATCGTCGAAACCGATTCAGGAGCACTGCGCACGGCGGAGTTATCGGATGCACTCTCGGTGCGTATGCTCGATCCCGCGCTCGAAAAGCAGTTCTCTGAGTATCTCGGCATCATCGCCTCGGCGCAGAATCAGCAGGAGCGCCATCTCACGCTGGAGGCGTCGGGAGACGGTGAGCGGCAGATTGACGTGAGCTATATCAGCGCCGTGCCGGTCTGGAAGTCGACCTATCGCGTGGTCTTTCCGCGCGAGGCAAGTGGCAACGCAATCGTGCAGGGCTGGGCCGTCGTGGACAACACCGTAGGCGCGGATTGGGATAACGTGCAACTCTCACTGGTCGCCGGCGCGCCGCAGAGCTTTATCCAGCCGCTATCGCAGCCGATCTACACCCATCGACCGGAAGTGCCGATCGCGGTCGCGCAGCAGACCATGCCGGAGACGCATGAGGCGGCGGAGAGTGTGACCGTTAATTCAGAAATGATGAACGGAGCGCTGGCGCCGCCTCCACAAGTCACAAGGCCAATGGCCAAAGCCCTAGACAGAGCGGCAGGAATAGTCGGCGGCATCGGCTCAGGTTACGCTGGCGGTGTTTATCGCGCCACAGACGCACTCCAGGCAGGCGACGTCTCCACCAACGCCTTCGACGATTACTTCGAGTACGCCCTCACGCAACCGGTCACGATTCATAAGAATGAGTCGGCAATGGTGCCGATCCTACAGGAAAGCCTGCCCGCAGAGCACGTCACGCTGTGGAGCAGCAAGCAGAGGCAGCCGTTGCGCGCCGTCTGGCTCGAAAACAAATCGAAGCTCACGCTCGACGCGGGCAGTTTTTCGATCTTCGAGAACGGCGAGTTTGCCGGCGAGGGCCTGCTCGATCCGATTCATCCCAACGAAAAGCGGCTGCTCTCCTATGCCGTGGATCAAGCTGTGAAAGTGCATTCCGGCAACGTTGGGAATACGCGCAGGCTGCATCATGTGGCTATTCACAAGGGCATCCTGGTGCAGACAACCGATCAACTTACCGATACCACGTACACGATCAACAACACCGCAGACGAGGCGCGCACTGTGGTGATTGAACACCCACGACAACCAAATGCGCAACTCGAGTCCGATGTGAAGCCCGACGAAACCACGGCGACGGCTTATCGCTTTCGCGTCAATGTTGCGCCGCATCAATCGACCGATCTGCATGTGGCCGAGCGCGCCAAGCTCTTCGAGACGGTACGAATCAATCCCGATGAGGACCAGACCGATTTCCTGGTGACGGTAAGCAAGTACACGCCGGAGCTCGAAGAAAAATTGCGCCCCCTCATCGAGGCAGAAACCACGCTCGCCGACATCAATAGCAAGCTCAGCGAGAACGATGAGACGCAGAAGGCTCTGGCCGGCGACGAAGCGCGCGATCGCGACAACATCACAGCGCTCAAGGGCAACGAGGCCGCCAAGCGCTTTATTGAAGCGCTCAGCCACACCGAGGACCAGATTGACGCGGCGCGCAAGCAGCAGGCGGATCTCGAAAAGCAGCGCGACACAGCGCGGGCCAATCTCGATGCCCTGATTGCGAAGATGTCCTTCGATACCGATCTCGATGTGGCCTTGCCCACGAATCAGAATGAGCAGCCTTGAAAAACTGCGCTCTTGGTGTCGCGAGTATGAGGAGTAAACTGGTCGCGTATCCACAGCAACTTTGAAGGCGGCGCGCATGAAGCGAATTGGCGTTCTGTTTGGCGTGGAGAATAGCTTTCCCAGCGCTCTGGTGGAACGCATCAACATCCGAAAGAACGATGGGGCTCGGAACGCCGACGGCATCATCGCGGAGTTTGTCCAGACCGGCGCAGTGCCGCTTGATCAGCAGCCGCGCTACTCGCTGATCTTGGATCGCATCTCGCACAGCGTACCGTTCTATCGTGCGTTTCTAAAGCACGCGGTTCTCAACGGCACAATCGTTATCAACAATCCGTTCTGGTGGTCGGCTGATGACAAGTTCTTTAACTATGCTCTGGCTGCCCGATTGGGTGTGGCTGTGCCTCCAACCGTGATGCTGCCGCACAAACAGCCTCCCGAGGGAACCACCGATCGCTCTTTGCGCAATCTCGAATATCCCCTCGATTGGGAGAGCGTCTTTGCCCGCGCAGGCGAGCATGGCTTTCTCAAGCCGATTGATGGCGGCGGCTGGTGCGATGTGCACGAAGTGCATAGCCGTGAAGAGTTCTTCCGCGCTTATGATGAATCCCGCGACCTGTGCATGGTGTATCAGAAAGCTGTCGCGTTTACGGATTATTTTCGCTGCTATGTGGTCGGGCAGAAGCAGGTGCGGATCATGCCCTACGATCCGCGTCGCACGCACACCGAGCGCTACGTGCAGGACGCCGGCAGGGGACCTGCCGGCAAAAGGCTGCTCAAACGCATCGAGCAGGATGCGCTGAAGCTCTGCCGCGCACTCGGCTATGACTTGAACAGCGTCGAGTTCGCCATAGAAAACGGCGTTCCCTACGCGATCGACTTCATGAACCCCGCTCCGGATGCCGATCTCAACTCCGTCGGACCGGAAAACTTCGAGTGGATCGTGGACCAGGTCGCCGAAATGATGATCGCTAAGGCCAGCGCGACGCCGAGCACGCCGGAGTTGCGCTGGTCGGCCTTTCTGGGCGAATCCCCGCCGATAAAAATCGCCAAAAAGGCAGCTAAGCAAACCAGCTCAAGGTCCAAAAAGAAGAAATCGGCGAAAGCGGCGGAACCACTGGGGGCGATCGATACGATGCCGGTTCGCCTTGATGAAAAAGCGCTCCACTCTTGATTCCCGCCCTGTTTTCCTAGCTGACCGCGCTGTGCCGTTGACGATATTCTGAAAGCGCATGAGGATGCATCGGCAGACCGGGAGCGTGGTGCTTTGAATCCCACGCCCAAGGCGGGCACAGCGGGCCCGAGTTTTGCCGCTGTCGGTCGCTTTGTCGCAGAGGTTGAGTCCGCAGCAGCAGGCAAAGGTCGGCTTCGTCCCGGTTATGTGCTGACTGGAGATGAGATTTTTTTGCTCGACCGCTGCCGCGCTGCCGTTCTCAAGGCCTTTGTCCCGCCGGACCTCAAGGATTTCTGCCTTTCTGATCTGGATTTAGCCGGCACCTCAATCTTCGAAGTGCTGGACCGCGCGCAGACGCCCTCCCTGATGGCGCCGTTTCAGGTTATCTTCATCCGCAACATCCGCCAGCTCTACACGCGGGGCGCCAAGAAAGACGAGTTCGCAGCGCTCGATCGCTACTTCCGCTCGCCGAATCCGCAGGCAGTTCTTCTGTTCATCGCGGACTTCCTGCGCATCCCCAGCGACGCCCGGCGTATGGATATGGATGACAAGAACCGCTATGAGCGGCTCACCGAAACACTGGGCGAGCACTGCGGCATGGTGGAGTTGGCGCGCGTCAACGAAGAAGATGCGATGCGGTGGGCCGTTGCGACTGCGCAGGAGTCCAACATTCGTTTGGAGTCCGACGCGGCCCGCGAGCTGGTCGACGCGCTGGGCGCGGACATGATGCTGATCTCATCAGAACTGGAGAAGCTGCTGTTGTATGCGACGGGGCGTGGTCGGATTACGCTCGGCGACGTGGAGACAATGGTGCTGGGCGCCAAGCAGCGCTCGCTCTTTGAGCTGACTGACGCCATCAGCGCCCGCGACCGGGTGCGCGCGCTGGCGCTGCTGCAGGGCCTTCTCAATAGCTCGGATGCCGGCGAAGACGCGGCCATCGGACATCTCTACATGCTGGCGCGCACCTTCCGGCAGATGCTGGTGATTCTCGAAAAAAACGTGCGCGACTCGCGCGCCATCTGGCAGGCGCTGTGGCAGGGCTTCCGGATTCCGCCTTTTGCCGCTGACGACCTGATTCGCCAGGCGCGCCGCTACAAGAGCCGCCGCGAGCTGACGCGCGCTCTGCGCCTGATTGCGCGTGCCGATCTCGAACTGCGCTCCTCGCCGCCAGATAAGCGGCTGGTTCTCGAGCGGCTCGTTTACAACCTCGCGCTCGAACCGCAAGTTCAGGCTTCGGTATGGGCGCAGTTGTCGTTTGAAGCGCAGCTTGGCTGAGAATCCTCTCCGCGCTCGCATCCAGTGGCGAAGCGCACAATGGAAGAGATGTCGACTGCCGCGACCTTCTTTACCCTGCCCAACGTAATCGCCGCTCTGCTGGTACTCGTCCCTTATCTTCTGGTGGCTTTTTCTCCGGAGGGTGCAGTGCGCAGCATCCACCGGCTGCCGCAATGGGCACAGCTTTGCATGCCGGCATTCCTTAGCATTCCGTACGCAATCGTGGCCTGCGCGGGCGGCATCTTTCAGTGGGCATGGTTCGCTCTCTATGCAGGATTACCGATTCTGATCGCGGCGCTACTGCATCAGGCGGCGCAGGTCGACACAGCACAGCTCGGGAACTGGCGAGACTTTCTGATTTTGGCCGTGCTCGGCGTCGCCGTGGACCTGCGCTGGTTTGAAGGCGCCTGGCCGGCGCACCTGGCGGTCTTCAACAAGATCATCCTGCTCAACGCAGGCATCTACGGTTTTGTTCTCATCCGGCAACTCGACGGAGCGGGGTTTGATTTACGCCTGCGCGTCGCCGATCTGGGAATCGGTCTGCGGGAAGCGGCGTTCTACACGCCCATCGCGCTCGCCGCCGGCTTATGGCTCGGCTTTCTGCACATCCATCGCGAGTGGCCCGGTGTGGCAATGATCGCCGGCGCGTGGACCTTCACCTTCTTCTTCATCGCGGTTCCCGAAGAGCTGTTTTTTCGCGGATGGCTGCAGAATCTGCTGGAGCTGCGGATCGGCCGCACGTGGGCGCTCTTTGTCACGGCGTCGCTCTTCGGGCTTGCGCACTTTAACAAACGTGCAGTTCACTTCAACTGGCGCTATGTGCTGCTGGCGGCGGCGGCCGGCATCTTCTACGGCCGGGCATGGCGGCACAACCGGCGCGTCGGAGCGTCCGCCGTAACGCACGCGACGGTCGACTCCATCTGGTCGCTATGGTTTCGGTAGAGGATGAGCCAATGGATAGGGCGAGGAAGTATGCCGGTGCTGCTGATAGCGCACGTAACCCAGACCGACGCGCATATTATGATCCACCGGCCCCGGAATCGTAACAGCCACCGCAATGCCAAGAATGGCATGCGCCAGGGCCAGCGAGTAGAGATTGCGGTAGCGAAGGAAGACCAGGCAGGCAACGAATCCCCAGATCAGCGTCATGGGAGTCAGAATGACGCTGGGCAGATGGGCCGTCGCAAACAGCAGCGATGCTGCAAAGGCAGCGTGGATCGAGTTAGGAATCAGCCGCAAAAGCCGCTGCAGAAAAACCCCTTGCAGCAGCAACTGTTGTACCCCGCTCCATACCGCGTAGGCACAGTAGGTCGCCACAAAAGCCAGCGGCCCACGTGGCAAATGCAATGTATGCAGCCTGGCTGCAACAAAGACGGCCGCTCCTGCCAAAAGCGAAGCCAGGCCCACGATCCATGCTGAACGCCAGAAATTGCCCATCCGCAGGCCCATCGCCTTCCAGCCATCGAACGAACTGTAGGTAACAAGGACGACCGACGCAGCCGCGACCCACCAGAGATAGCGCTGCCAGGGCCTTGGTGTCCAGATGACGAGCAGGATCAGCCCGTACGGAATGCAGATTTCGATCAGATCGCGGAGCTTGCTTCGCTCATTCGCTGTGTTCTGCTCTCCGTACGGAATCACACTTGCGTAAGCCATGTTTGTCGGCCGCACCGCGATCTTTCACTTATATAGAAACCGATTTCGAATAAAAGTTAGCCTGCCGAATAGTCGATCGCCCATTACCGTTGGTGCAGTTTTCCAAGCAACCGTTTCGAGCGATGTCATTACTCCAGCTCTGCTATTCGAGTCCCATTATTCGAGGATGATCGGCGGCTCGGCTTCGTTGCCCCGCGTCGTCAGCGCGATCGCTGCTGCCAGAATCAGTGCGCCGCCGAGCCACGCATAGGGGCCCAGCCGTTCGCCAAGCAGTTCGACGCCGAGCACCGAACCGAGAGCCGGCTCGATATTCAGGAAGACTCCGGCTCGCGAAGCCGGCACATGATGAATTCCCCAGTTCCATAGCAGGGTTGTAGTCGCCGTACAGAGCAAGCCGCTTACCGCCAGCGCGATCCAGGCCGTGAGGCTGATGTGCCCGAACGGCGGCGGCTCGACCTTCTGGTGCGTGAGTGGCGATAAAAGTTGGGGTCCAAGAACCAGGACCAGCAGCATCGCCGTTCCCGACACGATGGTGTACGCCGTCACGACGGGCGGACTGTGTGTCTTCATCAGCTTTTTGCTGAGCAGAATCCAAGCAAGAGCCGTGATGAGCGAAGCGATCACCAGCAGATCGCCTGTGAGCGAGGGTGTTTCGCGGCCGGTGCTCACACGATTGCCGCCGAGCACGACCAGCGCCGCACCCACTGTCGACCCGCACAAAGCCAGCCAGCCGAACCAGTCGAGCGATTCCCCGGCAAACAATGCGGCGGCGGCGGCCAGCAGCACGGGCATGGCGCCCACCATCAACGCCGCGTGGCTAACAGTTGTGCGCGCGAGGCCGTGAAACTGGAGCAGGAACTGGATGGGAATTCCGAAAAACGCGGCCAGCAGCAGAGTGCGCAGCTCCTCGCCGGTCAGCCGGGCTCGGCTATGGATCGCCACCGGCAGCATGCCGAGCGTGGCGAAGAGAAACCGGCAGAGCACCATGTGCTCCACGTTCATCTCGTCGAGAGCCAAGCGTCCAAAGTAGAAGCCCGTTCCCCACAGAGTTCCGGCGAGTGCGCAGGCGCCGTAACCTAGAAACCTGAAGCTCCGGTTGTTGAGCGCCGGCTCTGCCATCCTCCCTTACTGTCGCATACGCCTTGGCACTAACGGTCAGAATCGAATTCGATATATCCTAAGAACAAGCGCAGAACAATGGTTTCAAGTAGCAGCAACCGCGGCGAAAAGCTCCCTACCCTCAAGCTGACGGTGGTGCAGTACGGCATCTTGCTGATGATGCTGGCGTTGGCGGGCGGCTTGTGGCGTCTGCAGGTGCTCGGCGCGCAGAACTACCAGCAGCTTGCCGAGGCAAACCGCATCCGCAAAGAGCCGATCATGGCGCCGCGCGGAAAGCTCTTTGATCGCGACAATCGCCTGATCGTCGACAATTACCCCTCCGTCTCCTGCTTCCTGGTCCGCGAGCAGAGCCATCGCGTGGATGCAGACCTGCCGCTCATTGCTCAGGGACTCAACCTTGACCTCGACCAGTTGCGCGCTACGCTGCGGCATTACCGCACCTCGCCCGGCTACCAGCCGATTCCAATCAAGGAAGATATCTCCGCCGACGAGCAGGCGTTCATTGCGGCACACAAGAATGAACTGCCGGAGCTCGAAACCATCGGCGTGGAGCGGCGGCTCTATCCGCGCGACGGCTTCGCGGCGCACCTGATCGGCTATGTCGGCGAGGTAAGCGAAGAGGACCTGAACAATCCGCGTTTCGCCTACTACGAGCCGGGCGATGTGGTGGGCAAGGCAGGCGTGGAAGAGACCTACGACGCCCTGCTGCGCGGGCAGGACGGCAGCCGCGACGTGATCGTCGACAGCCATGGCCGCGAAGTCGGCTACCTGAAGACCCAGGAGGCCGTGCCCGGCAAATCACTGAAGCTCACCATCGATAACGATATCCAGCGTGCCGCCGAGCTGGCTCTGGGCGACGCCAGCGGAGCCGTGATCGTAATGGATCCCCGGAACGGCGAGATTCTGGCGATGGTCTCGCATCCGAGCTACGATCCCAACGATTTCGCCGTCAAGATCAATCGCACCGACTGGAACAAGCTGATCACCGATCCGCGCCATCCGCTGATGAACAAGGCGATCCAGGACCAGCTTGCGCCCGGTTCCACTTTCAAGATCATCATGTCCGCCGCGGGCCTGCAGGAGGGCATCGCGCAGAACATGCACGTGATGTGCAACGGCGGAGCCAATTTCTATGGCCGCTTCTTCAAGTGTGATCACCACCATGGCATGCTCGACATCCATGAGGCCATTCCGATGTCCTGCGACACCTTCTTTTACACGATGGCGCAGCGGCTGGGGATCGACACGATTGCAAAGTATGCAGTTTCATTTGGGTTGAGCCAGAAAACAGGCGTCGATCTGCCAAACGAGATGGCCGGCATCATGCCCTCAACGCAGTGGGAGCTTAAGAATTACCACCAGAAGTACTATGCCGGCAACACGATCTCCGTCGGCATTGGTCAGGGCGAGACACAGGTAACGCCGATTCAGCTTTTGCGCACGTTGAGCGGCCTTGCGTCGGATGGTCACTTTGTTCGTCCGCACGTCGTCGATCCGAACGAGTTGCCGTCGGATTTTCGCCAAGCTGTCCTAGATAGCTTTCCCGGCTCCGGCGACAAGGTTGTGCCCTTGAATCCCGATACCTGGATGACCATCACCGACGGCATGGCGGCAGCCACCACGCCAGGTCTGTACCACACGGCCGAAGCGGCGCACCTGGAAGGCGTAGATTTCGCCGGCAAAACGGGTACAGCTCAGGTGGTAGGCGGCGGCGATACCCATACCAAGGGCGGCGCCAAGACACCGAATGCCTGGTTCGTCGGCATGGTCCCGCGCCGCAATCCTGAGATGGCCATCGTGGTGTTGCAGGAACACGGTGACTGGGGCTCGGGATCGGCGATGATCGCGCAACGTGTGGTCATCGAGTACGTGAACAAAAAGCGGCGAGAAATGAATAACGTGCTGCAACAGGCGGGTGCAACGAAGCCGGTGGAAGTGGGCGCAGTCTGGTCCGATCCCGTTCCTGTAGGCCAGAAAGGCAACGGCGCGACGGCTTTCGCTATGCATGCCGGACACTTTTTCGTCGATCCTACTCCGGCATCCAGTTCCGCCACGACACCCAAAGCTCTGGCCAGCGAAACCTTCCCATTGCCCGCCTGGTTAAGCTCCTCCGTGCTGCGCTTCAAGGAAGATCTTCCCAAGGAACTCGAGCCCTGATGCGCCGGTTTCTAAGTTTTCGCGACTTCGATTGGGCTTTGCTCGGACTGGTGCTGCTGCTGAGCGTTGTCTCGGTGCTCGAAATTTACTCGACTACCGTACACACCCGGTTCGCAAGCTTTGAATCCAAGCAGATCCTCTTCATCCTTGCCGGAATGGCAGGCATGTTCATCCTGGCCAAGATCGACTATCACCGGCTGCTTGACTGGTCGCCGTGGGCCTATGGAATTTTTCTGGTGGCCCTGGTTGCAGTCAAACTTGTCGGACACAAGGCATTGGGCGCCAGGCGCTGGATTGCGATCGGGCCGGTGCAGTTTCAACCCTCGGAGTGGGTGAAGCTGATCCTTGTGCTGGCGGTGGCCCGCTATTTTGCCAACCTGGGCGGCCGCAACCTGACCTGGCGGGAGATCTTTAAAGCCTTTGCCATGGTGGGCATCCCGATGGTGCTGGTTCTGGTGCAGCCGGATCTGGGCACTTCGCTGACCTACGCGCCGGTCCTGGTAGCCGGCCTGTTTCTGGGCGGGATCAGCCTGCGCCAAGCTACGATCCTGATTGTCTGCGGATCGGCTCTGATTATCGGCGCCTGGTCAAGCGGCAAGGTGCTCAAGCCCTATCAGAAGGCCCGGCTAACCAGCTTTATCAATCCGGACAACGATCCTCGCGGCAGCGGCTACCAGATCCGCCAGTCGCTGATCGCCGTGGGTGACGGCGGCATCTGGGGCAGGGGCCAGTCCAAAGGGAGCCAGACGCAGGGCTATTTTCTGCCCATCCCCTACACGGACTTCATCTTCGCCGCCTTTAGCGAGGAGCACGGCTTTGTGGGTGCCCTTTTTGTGCTGCTGCTATACTTCTTCATATTGATGCGTTTGATTCAAAACGCACAAACAGCCGCCGACCTGCCCGGTGCCTTGATTATTATGGGCATCGTGGCTGTGTTGACCTTCCAGATAGCGGTCAACGTAGGCATGGTCATCGGTTTTATGCCCGTCACCGGAATTCCCTTGCCGTTAATGAGCTACGGTGGGTCTTCGGTGTTGTTTACGTTCCTAGCGCTAGGCGTCGCAATGAATGTCCGCATGCGCCGGTTCGTTAACTGAAGCGTTCCGTTCTGCGAAAGAACGAGACGCGGTGATTGCCAAGCTCAGCTCTTGAGCGGGCCGAAAGATTCGACTCGCGAGAGAACATTTTTTAAGTATTTCGCCGGCCAGGTCCCATGGGACCGCGCCCGGCAGGATTAGGTTCATGAGCACGCAGAGACGGAAAGGCCGACATCGCCGGGAATCCCGGAGTCGCAGGCGGCCTCGCTGCATGGATCGCGCCGGAGCACTAGGAGAGGTCTCCTCCCCTCCTGTTGCGCGGTCACTCCATGCGCGCGCCGGCGATGAAACGGTCCGGTCGAGAACATCGGCAAAATATCTCCCTGCCGCCGAAGATTCCTCGTCGGGGAACCCCGATTGCCACCCCACAAACGAAGACCTGTTTGCGGGGGCCCCGGATGTTCCAGCCACCACTTCTCTGCAACCGGATCGCCACAGTTTTGAGCTCGTTCGGCTTCTTCCCCCGGAACTCCCCCGCGTGTCGTCACGCCACCCGGAAGCCGCAACGCAAGCCCTCTTGAGGTTATCCCTTCCGCCCATTCCTCGCCTCCCGGTTTTGCGCGTTTCCATCTGTCCTTGCCGCGGTTGCCGACGGCCCTGAGCCGCCGGACGGAAAGGTAAGATGGCAAAAGAGATATGTATCTCCAGCACGCCGCATGAGACGCGGCTTGCGATTCTTGAAGACGATCAACTCGCCGAAATCTACTACGAACGCGAAAATGAGTACACGCTGGCCGGCTCAATTTATAACGGCCGCGTCACACGTGTGCTCCCCGGCATGCAGTCTGCGTTTGTGGACCTCGGTTTGGAGCGCGACGCCTTCCTTTATGTAACTGACTTTGTCGAACTGGAAGACCAGGAAGATACCGACGAGCTTGAAAAAGCTGCGACCGGCGGAGCGCAGGCTCCGCTTGAGGTTCGACACGCCAATGGTCATGATCAGGCGCGCGGCGACCGTCCTCCGCGTGGAGGGCAAAGGCACGACCGGTCGCGCGACCAGCGCGCAGCTACCGAGACAGCGGGAGGCGTAGAGGAGTCTTCTTCGGCCTCCGCCGAGCCACCGGTAGTTCCAGAGCTTGAACAGGCCAGCCAGGAAGCAGGCCAGGGCGGACGCCGGTGGCGTGGACGGCGGCATCGCCGCGGCCGGGGCCACGTGAGCCCGGTTCCGCTCGAATATCCCGTCGGTGGTGGTCCTTCCGGACAGGCGGACGTTGAGTCAGCCGCACCCGATGCGGAAGATGAAGTGGCTCCGCGTATCCAGGCCGAGGTTCGGGAAGCAGAGCCGGAGCGCCCCGCGCAGTTTGTCCTGCCCGGCGAATCGCTCTCAAAGTACGGCGGCACATCTGCAACGGAGACGCCTCGCAACGCAACCGCTGCGCCTCCGGTGTCCTATTCGTCCAAGCCCTCCACGCTGATCGAGGCTCCGCTGGAGTGGGACGGCAGTGGTCTATTGCCGGGCGAATCGCTTACCGGCCGCCGCGCGCACCAGGAGGTCACTCCCGAAAGCTACGAAGTGCCGTCAGTAACGGAGTTCGGAGCGCCAGAGGCGATTTCCAGAGCTGACTATCAGGAAGAATTTCTCGCAGAGGAGTTCGAAACGCCGGCCGAGGAATCCGCTCCCCCGGCGCTGTACGAGATTGAGGTCGCGCCGCAAGAGCACGCTATCGCGGCCCAGGAAGACCAGCTCGTGGCCGACTCGATCGAACCGCGTTCGGAAGAAGAGCCGTTTTTCGACGACGAGATGGTTGCCGAAGAGCTTGCGTATGATGCCACAGCAGAGTCAAGCGCCTCCGCGGTGGAAGATCACGAGCCGGGTGATGCTTCGGCATCGCATCGCATCGATCCTGCCTCGCCTTCGGGCTTCCGCCTCTTCGGCCTCGGCGGAAAGAAGAAGAAGGAAGAAGAGCCTGAGCCATTGCCGCTCCGTGAGCGCGAACCTGCGCCCGAGCAAACAGCGGCGGCCGCGCCGGTTGCTTCTGTCTATGCGCCGGGCGAAGGGCTGATCGAAGAAGAACTCATCGAGGGCGACGAGGTTGAAGCTGCGCCGCATCGCCGCGGAGCCGTCGAGCACGATCTTGACGACTACGAAGAAGAGACGCTTCCGACACAAATCCGTTCTGGTGATTTGGGCGAGATGCTGCAAGAGGCGCATCTCGATCACCGTATCCAGGTAAAGCTCGGCCAGAAGAACGGAGAGGAAGAGGACGAAGCCTTCGACATTCTCGACGAAGAAGAGGAGGAGCCCACCGCCGAAGCACAGCCCGCACCGGGCCAGCCCAATCGCGATCGCAATGGACGCGGACGCCGCGGGCGCCAGCAGGGTGGTGGCCGTCGTGGCGGCCCTTCGCGCCGCTCCGCGCAAACTTCAGAACTGCCGATCATCTCGGATCTCTTGAAGCCTGGTCAGGAGATCCTGGTTCAGATCGCGAAAGAGCCTATCGCCAAGAAAGGCGCGCGCATCACCAGTCACATCGCGCTTCCCGGTCGCTTCCTCGTGTTTATGCCTACGGTGACGCATGTGGGCGTGAGCCGCAAGATCGCTTCCGATGAAGAGCGCCATCGGCTGAAGCGGATTCTCATCAACGAACGCGGAGAATCGTCGGGCGGCTTCATCGTGCGTACAGCGGCAGAAGGCGCGTCAGAAGAAGAACTGCGCGCTGACCTGCGCTTCCTGATGAATCTCTGGGCCGATATCAAGCAGCGCTCCGATTCATCGAAGTCGCCAGCACTGATCTACCACGATCTCTCGCTCATCGAGCGCATCTTGCGTGACCAGGTGAGCGCGGACTTCACGAATATCTGGGTGGACTCGGAAGCCGACTACGAGCGGATCGTGCGCTTCCTCAACCGCTTCTCGCCTTCGCTGGTGCGCCGCGTGAAGCTCTACACCAAAGAGACTCCGCTGTTTGAGCACTTCGGCATTCAGGATGAGATCTCGAAGGCGCTGCGCTCCAAAGTCTGGTTGAAGAGCGGCGGCTCGATCGTCATCAACCAAACGGAAGCGCTGGTAGCGATCGACATCAACACCGGCAAGTACGTAGGCAAATCCGCTCGCCTCGAGGACACGATTCTCAAGACAAATCTCGATGCAGTGCCGGAGATTGTCCGCCAGATTCGCTTACGCGATCTGGGTGGCATCATCGTCATCGACTTCATCGACATGGACGAGCGCAAGAATCGCTTCAAGGTGATGGCCGCGCTGGAAGAGGCCCTCAAGAGCGATCGCGCGCCAACCAAGGTTCTGCAGTTCAATGATTTTGGACTGGTGGCGATTACGCGCAAGCGCGTGAAGCAATCGCTCGAACGCACGCTCTCGGTTCCGTGCCCCACTTGTCAGGCAACCGGCATGGTGAAGAGCCCCTCAACTGTGTGCAACGAAATCTACGTGGAACTGCGCAAGATGCGGAAGCACTTTGAAGGAGCCGATGTGCTGCTGCGTGTACATCCGGATACGGTGAAGATTCTCAAAGCGAATCATGGCCGGTGGCTCACGGACTTCGAAGAGCTCGCGAGCAAGAACATCCTGGTCAAGAGCGATGCGACGCTGCATCCGGAGCAGTTCGATATCCAGGGCTAAAAGAAAATCCATCGCCTGCATCCATGGTTAGGGCGAAGGCCGGAGCGAAGATGCTCTGGCCTTCTGCTTGCAGCACGATGCACGCATCGTCATCAACGATTTGATGTGCGTTGAGTGGCGCTCCTGGTGGAATACAAGCGTTAGAACCCTTATGCCTTTATAGAAGGATGGAATAACTTCCCATACCGCGAGGAAATTCCCTAGGTTCGACTGCAACCTCCAGGCAAAATCCGTGTCTAAAGAAGTACCGGGTCTGCAATCCCGGATGGTCTAACACAATTCGATCCTAGAGGTTCCGACATGTCATTCCCCTGCTGGATGTCGCCCATGCGGTGTGTCAGTTTCCTTGGGGCTGCGGCTTTTCTCGCCGCCTCTCTGGCGAGTGCGCAGTCTGTTGCTCCCAACCAATCCGGTGCACCTGCTGTATCTTCCGGTGAGTCGAGTTCTCTTCAGCTCGCAGCACTCGCTGATCCCGGCAGCCTGTCTGCCGAGCCCGCTGTGCCCTCCGCCGCGGGAGGTTCGTCGGCTGCTGCTGGAGGTCAGCAGTATGGCCACGAAGGCATGTGGCACAGAGCGAAGAGCAATTTTGCCTTTGAAGCAAGCGGTGGTTTCAACGCACCGGTCAGCGACTCCATAACCTATGGCGGTCAGTTCACCGTGGGCGCGGGTGTGCACATCAATCCTCGGTTCGCCACCATGATCGAGTACCAGTTTCTCGATGACAAGCTTCCGGGCGCCTTGATTGCTGAGACCGGCGCAACCGGTGGCCATGCGCATATCTGGTCTTTGACACTCGATCCTGTTATCTCGCTTTTTCCCAAGTCGAGCAATGATATCTATGTGACGGGCGGCGGCGGCTTCTATCGCAAGGTAACCAGCTTCACTGATCCCGAGCCTACCCTCTACTGCGATTATTTCTACGGTTGCGGCTACATCACAACCAACCAGGTGGTGGGCCACTTCTCGTCAAACCAGGGTGGCTGGAATGTCGGCGCAGGCTTCCAGCATCGGTTAGGCGGCATGTATGGCGACAGCAAGACGTCGCTCTTTGTGGAAGCGCGGTACATCGATGTGCTGACGCCCGCGGTCACCGGCATCACGCCGAACGGTTTGGGTGTGACGACGGTCGCCGCAGACACCAAGATGATTCCGGTAAACTTCGGCGTCCGCTTCTAACTGGAAATCCGCAAAAATACTCCGTCCCTGTGCTATCTCTACGCGCGGGGACGGACTTCATACGTTGCGCCCGCTACAGAATCCCCAGCACTCTCATCCGGATCAACCCTCCCGCTAAAACGCCGATCGGCGCAATCGCTACCTGTGCGAGCTGATAAGGGATCGGCTGTTTGCCGCGTGACTGCAGCGCGCTCAAAGCCGAGAGCACCAGCGCAATGATGCCCAGCGCCAGCACGTGGTAGAGCGGATTCACTGCAGATGTCCGCACCGTCGTCCATGCCGTGACGTATCCTCCGACTGCTGCGGCCAGAAACGAGCAGCCCAGGTTCACAAACACATAACCTGCGGAAGGCCGGCTCTGCTCGCCTGCCCAGCTTGGAATCATGCGCCGCAGCAACGCCGTTGCGAGAACGACGAGCAACAGCATCGTGCCATAGCCCGCGAGCAATGCGAGAAATGCGTGCAGCGTCACCACGGTTTCTTCTCCTCCGTCGGCGCGCCGACTTCATCGCGTTCGATGCGCTCCAGAAAACTCCGAGCTAACCTGCGTTCGCCGGGGTGATGCTCGCCATGCATCGAGCACAGATCGAGAAACTCTTCGCACAGCGCATTGCGTTCGCCCTGTTGCGCGAAGATAGACTGAAGCGCGGTGGCGAGCTCGCGAAGCTGCGCTGCCTCAGGCCACGATGTTCCTTCCTCGAGATCAACGGATTCGGCGAACAGGCCATGACGGCCGCGCGCGCATTCGTCGAGACACGCGAGGAGCTGATCGCTGAAGGCGTGGCTCAGCGAATCGAGCTGTCCGGGTTCTATCTCGTCGCGGGGGTCCATGTGCATTGTCTTCATTTCGCCCGCATCGCCGCTTCCACTTCATCGGCAGTGTGGGGCAGGGCCGCATCGAGATCGATCAGCTTGCCGTCTTTGTCCACCAGAAAATCGCACTCGATGCGCACGCCGAGTTTCTCTTCGGGAATGTAGATGCCGGGCTCGATGGTGAAGACCATTCCCGGTTTCAGCACCGCGGGATAATCCGCGGGGTCATGCACATCGATGCCCACCATGTGCCCGAGCCCGTGCAGCCAGTATTGGCCGAGCGGCTCGCCATGCAGGTCTTTGCCGTGGGTGTTGATGTAGTTGTAGGCGGCGGTATCGAGCGAGTTCGAATCCTGGCGCTCGCGGTCGTTGATCGTCGATTTGCCGGCGACAAATGCATCGATCGCCGCCTGCTGCGCGCCGAGCACGACGTTGTAGATCTCGCGTTGACGTGGCGTGAAGTACCCGTTAGCCGGCACAGTGCGCGTAATGTCCGACGCATACATCGAGTACTCACAGGCTGCATCGACAAGCAGAATATCGCCATCCTGCACAGTGCGATCATTCGCGGAGTAGTGCAGCGTGGTCGAGTTGATGCCCGAGCCGACAATGGGCGCATAACTCGGCCGCTCGCAGCCGTTGTCCATCCAGACCTTGGTCATGAGGCCCGCGATAGCGAGCTCCGTCATGCCTGGCTTCGCCGTGTGCATCATCGCCAATTGCGCCTGGATGGAAGCCGTAGAGGCCTTCTTCAGCAGATCGATCTCGCCGGGATCTTTTTCCACGCGCAGCTGCGCGGTCAAAGTTGTCACGTCCTTGGGCTGCGGCGTGGATGTGAGTTGCAGCATTGCCGACGTGAAGTCCACCAGCGCCTTGGCTTGCGGAGCGAGCGGCTGCGTCCACAGGTTGAACGCGAGCTTCCGATTCGCGCCGATCAGCTTGTTCAACTCCGCCGGCATCTCTGCCATGGGCTCAACGGTGTCGACGCCCGCCGCCTTTGCCACGCCCGGCGTCGCTGCGTCCATCTTCACGCCGGTGTACTTTTCCATGCGCAGGTCGCGCGTGGGCAGAAAGAGAATCTCTTTGTAAGGCGATGCGCTGCCCTCGATCATCAACGCCGCACCAGGCTCGGTCCATCCGGTCAGATAGTAGAAATCGGAGTCCTGGCGGTAAGGCATGAAGTCCAGCAACGGCTCTTCAGCAGCAAACAGAATCGCCACACCGCCCTGCAGCCGGCTCGCGAGCGCCACACGCCGCGCGTGATAGACGCTGGCCGGCTGCTTCTCGAGAGCATGCAGGGCCGGAATTGCCGTGAACACCGCGAGGATGGCAAGCAAGCAGAATCGCAAAGATTTCATCTCGCTATTGTCGTTCCCAGGCCTGGGGAGCGCAAACCATCGCCATCGAACGCTTCAGCGCGCGTTTGCGTTTCCGAAGGGCAGCCGCGGCTCGCCGATCCAGAAGTGGTTGCTGAGCCGTGTGAGCATTCCAGGACGGCGATGCGCAAGCCGGGCCTGCGCCTCCTGCCATGGACCGGCAAAACGCATCGCCTCGGGCAACCGGCGATACCACGCAGGCAGCCTCTGCACGGCGTTTTGCGCTGCGCGCTGTTCCGCAGGCCTGAAGGTGAGAGAAAACTCTTCGCGAAGGCGCGGCGGCATCCACTCCGTCGTGAGCGAGCGATACCAGTAAGGCGGACGAATCCACGAGCCAGCACCGGCAAGCAGCTTGGTCGCGTACTTCCGCGCTTCAGCGCTCACGCCCAGTTCATCGGAGTCGCACATCTGGCGGATGTACGCGCGGAAGGCCTCCCAGCTCTCGGGCAATGCCGATGACGGCAGCCCGAAGAGCCCGGCGAGGACCTTATTTTCCGCGTAGTACTGGTCGCGCTCATCGGCCGAGAGCGGCCCCAGCACGCATTCGTAGCCGATCACCGCGCTCTCCACCAGCGTGGCGAAGACCCAGCGCAGCGCGTGAATCTCGTTGGCCTCGTAGTGCGCGCCGCGCTGCCAACCCGCCGTATCCTCTTTGAGCTCGCCGCGAATGTGCGTGTGCAGCTCGTAGAGATGGCGGGCAGCCGCCAGTGCCTGGTCGAGGGTCCCGAAGACCATCGTGAAGACGATGCGAAACGTGTTGTGGAAACGGGCGATCGGCCGCTCCAGCAGATTCGAATGTTCCACCAGCGCCGCCGTCACCCAGGGATGCGCCAGTTGCAGCAGCGCCGCCCGGCCTGCGCCCAGAAAGACCGCCGATTCGCGGTTGATGCGCCAGGTCAGCGAATCCGGCCCGAAGATACCAGCGAGTGGATCTTTCACCGTAGCGGCTACTGCAGCCAGCAGGGATTCACTGGCGGCGTGTGAGACATAAGCGGGGCCCATGGTTGGCAGGTTCATATCGTGATTCGATGTCCTATTTAGCTCAATGGCAATGAGGCCGCATTCCGCTTGATCCGATGCGCCTGGGTTGAATTTCCCGGCATCTCGCAGTATTCTAAGTATGCAGACGAGTTTGTCCGCCAGGTTTGACCGTGTGCGCACCGGGCTGGCGGAGAGATGAGTGGGCTCAGAGCCCACTTTTTATTTGCGGCAATTTCAGCCAGCGGCTCACCCAAATTTGGGGACAAAACAGGAATCATTGGCTGCCGGACGGGCAGCGTGGCAACAATGGCAGTCAGTCTGGACGCAATCCGATCGGCGGCGGCACGAGTGGCCGCTTCACATGGGCTGGATGTTGTGGACATCGAGCTTGTGGGATCGGCGAAGGATCGAACACTGCGGGTCTTCCTCGAAAAAAACGCCGCGGAGCGGTCACGGCTGAAGGCAGCGCTCGCCGATGGAGCTGAGGGGCTCCCGGAGAAGCTGGTTGAAGGCAGTCTGAACGTGGAACAGCTTTCTGGCGTAACCCATGAGGATTGTGCAGCCTTCAGTCGCGACTTTGGCGTCTTACTCGACGTGGAAGACCTCGTTCCAGGGGCCGCCTATACGCTGGAGGCGAGCTCTCCGGGGCTGGATCGCAAGCTGAGCCGGCCAGAGGATTTTGACCGGTTCGTGGGGAGTCTTGTGAAGGTGCAGACCTTCGAGCCGATTCGCAACAACCGGCATTGGCAGGGGCGCCTGGTCGCCGGAACGGATCCAGAGACGGGCAAGAAGATCACGATCGATTTGGCCGCGGTCAAGCAGAACAGCAAAAGCCGGAAAACCGGCATCAGCATGGTGGAAATCGCCTTCAGCAACATCGAGAAGGCGCAACTGGTACCGGAAATTTGAGAAACAGGGACTAGGGAAGAGGGACAAGACAAGGAACGTCGCGGGATTGATTTGCTGAAGATTCTTTTCTATTCCCTAATTCCCTAATCCCTATTCCCTGCTTCTAAACACAATCGAAACGAAGAGAGTCAACAGGCATGGGCACCAGCGCTTTGTATCAAAGTATCGAGCTTCTCAGCCAGGAAAAGGGCATCGACCCGGGCATCGTGGTCGGGGCCGTCGAGGAAGCTATTGCCCTGGCTACGCGCAAGTATTACAAGACCCAGGAAAACATGCGCGGGGAGCTGAACCGAGAAACCGGCGAGATTACCGCCTACATCTACAAGACGGTCGTGACGGACGAGGATGAGATCGAAGACCCCGTCAACCAGATCACTCTGGCCGAGGCGAACGAGCTGGCGCCCGGTGTAGAAGTCGGCAGCGAGATCCGCATGTACCGCGATACCAGTCCGCTGGGCCGCATTGCGGCGCAACTGGCCAAGCAGATCATCTTCCAGAAGGTGCGTGAGGCCGAGCGGGATACGGTCTTCCAGGAATATGCGCATCGTGAAAAGGAAGTGCTGAACGCGACAGTCAAGCGTGTCGAAGGGCAGGACATCATCTTCGACCTGGGCAAGGCCGAAGCCCGCTGTCCCAAGCGCGAGCAGTCGCGGCTGGAGCAGTTCTCCATCGGCGAGCGCGTCCGCGTGGTTCTGCTCAAGGTGGACCGCGCAGCCAAAGGGCCGCAGGTGATCGTTTCGCGGGCCGCGCCGGAGCTGGTGCAGAATCTCTTCCAGTCCGAGGTTCCCGAAATCTACGACAACACTGTGGTCATCCGCGCCATTGCGCGCGAGGCCGGCGAGCGCACCAAGATCGCCGTGCAGAGCCGTGACAAAGACGTAGACCCGGTAGGCGCGTGCGTCGGCATGAAGGGCATGCGCGTGCAGTCGATCATCCGCGAATTGCGCGGCGAGAAGATCGACATTATCGAGTTCAGCGAAGAGATCACCACCTTTGCCGAAAAGGCTTTGCAGCCGGCAAAGGTAAGCCGCGTTTCAATTTCGGATTTGGGCGAGAAGCAGCTCGAAGTCATCGTCGACGACACGCAGCTCTCGCTGGCTATCGGTAAAAAAGGGCAGAATGTGCGCCTTGCCGCCAAGCTCCTCGGCTGGAAGATCGACATCAAGAGCGAAGAGGAGAAGCGGCAGGAGGTCGAGCAGCAGATGCAAGCGCTGGCCGGCGGTCCGACCACGCCGATCGAGCAGGTCAGCGAGCTGGGCGAGACCATCATCCAGAAGCTGGTGGCTGCGGGCATTACGACGGTCGAGTCTCTGGCCGACATGACCCCGGAACAGCTCGAAGAAATTCCGGGCATCGGCGAGAAAACGCTCGAGAAGATCTCCGTCGCCGTCCGGCATTACTTCGGACATTTTGAAGAAGGCGAAGGCCCGGCTGCCGAGAACAAGCCTGAGGGCGAGTCGGAAGTCGAAACCCCGGCTGCGGCGGCTGGCACAGCCGAGGCCGAGCTTGAAAATTCCGCGGAAGTGCTTGAAGAAGCTGAAAGCCTGCGCGCGGGAGAGGCCGAGGAAGAGCTGGCCGCAAGCGACGGCAATGAGGCCCTGGCCGAAGAGATCGCAGAAGAACAAGGCAGAACCGCTGAGGAACTGGCAGTCGAGAATGTTTCCGACGCGGATGAAGCAGAAGCGAATGAAGAGGGCGGCGCGTAAGATGCGCCTGCTTCTCAAAAATCGAAGGAAACCTAACGTAAGATCAAAGAGCAGCCATTGCCTAGAGGTAGCTATGAGCGACTAAGGGGCGTTTGGCCGCACGTTGAAAAGAGGCGGATGAGTAAGGTTCGAATTAACGATCTCGCACGCGAGATGGAAGTCAAGAGCCGGCAGATTCTTGACATACTGGCAGAGCTCGGCCTGGGCGCCGGCAAGACCCACTCGAGCTCGCTGGAAGCCGACGAGGCCGAGAAGGTCCGGGCGCGTCTTCAGCGTAGCGACCGGCCCTCTGGCGCTTCGGGGTCTTCTTCGCGTACTCCGCAGGCCGTCACCCCGAAGATTGATCTCTCGCACATCTCCAAGCCCGGCGATGTGATGAAGGCCATCCTGGCGAAAAAGAAGGAAGAGGAAGAAGAGGCGCGGCATCCGCGCGTGGCAGTCAAGCCTCCGGTTTCAGCGCCTGCTAAGCCGGTCGCACCAGCGGCTCCAGTAGCAGCTGCTCCTCCTGCCGCACCGCCGGCTCGTCCGGAACCGCGCAAGATCGTTCCCCAGCCGCGTTCTGCGCCTCCAATCGTGGCGGCTCCTCCATCGGCTCCGGCCATCGCGTCCCGCCCGCCTGCTGGCGCGGTTGTGGCCAAGGCTCCAGCCGGAGCGACGGGGGCCGCTCGCCCCGTTGTGGTGGTCACGCCTCCTTCGGGCACTGTGGTCGTCAAGCCACCTGTCGCCCCACCCGCTGCTCGGGAAGACCAAGCACGCCCTGCCGAGAGGCCTGCCAGCCCCGTCAGAACCCCTGGCCCGGTCGGGGTTTCAAGTGCAGCTGCTGAAAAACCAGTAGCGCCGGCGCCTGCTCAACCCGCTGAGCCTCCCGCGCCGGTTGCCGTAGCCCCTGCGCTTCCTACTGCGGAAAGTGCAGCGCCTGCCGCTGAAGCCTCGCGCGCTGAAACAGCCTCAGCTTCTGCTGAAGGCGGAGCTGCCCAGCGTCCTGCGGCTGCAACGCCTCCGGCGCCGCCTGCGCGCCGCATGGTGATGCCGCAGACGGGCCCGCGTCCGGTTTACAAGGCAACGGTTGTTCCTCAACCTCCGCCTGCTCCGAGCTCCGGACCGGGCATCCAGCGTGGCAAGCCGATCTTTGATCGCCGGCCCGCAGGAGCACCCGGCGGCGGTTTTGGACAACGTCCCCAGGGCGCTCCCGGAGCGCCGGGCCAATACGCAGGTGGTCCGCGCCCGAAGCATCCGACGCGCACGGCACCTGGCGGATTTACCCCTGGTGGCCCTGGCGGTCCAGGCGGACGTCCAGGATTTGGCCCCCGGCCCGGCTTTGGCGGACCGCGGCCCGGCGGACCTGGCGGTGCGCCGCCTCCAGGCGAAGCGCCACGCCCGCAGCGTGCGGCCTCGCGAGGCCGCGGCAGAGGCCAGCAGCAGTATCCGAAGACCAAGGAAGGCCCGATGAAGGGCTTTGTGCCGCCGCCGCGCTACAGCGGTCCGCAGATCAGCACAGAGCCTCTGCCCATCACGCGTGAGATCACCGTCACCGAAGGCATCAGCGTGAAGGACCTGGCCGAAAAGCTTGGCGTCCGCGCGAAGGATCTGATTGCGAGCCTGCTCATGGGCGGCGTCTTCGTCACGGTCAACCAGTCTCTCGATGCCGAGATGGTGAAGGATGTCGCCGCCAAGTTCGGCGCCGCGGCTACCGTCATCAGCTATGAAGAAGAGCTGGAAAATCAGGCTCTGGAAGAAGTGCTCGAAGCGGAGAACTCCGACGAGTTGGAGGTCCCGCGCGCCCCGGTCGTCACCGTCATGGGCCACGTCGATCACGGAAAGACTTCACTGCTCGACGCGATCCGCGAGACCGATGTGGCAGCCGGCGAAGCCGGCGGCATTACGCAGCACATCGGCGCGTACAAGGTGCGGTTCTCCAAGGAAGGCTCACCCGCATCCGGCCGCGAGATCGTCTTTCTCGATACGCCAGGTCACGAGGCGTTCACCCGCATGCGTGCCCGCGGTGCGAAGGTAACGGATATCGTGGTTATCGTGGTCGCTGCCGATGATGGCGTGATGCCGCAGACACTCGAAGCCATCGACCACGCCAAGGCGGCCGAAGTGCCGATCATCGTGGCCGTCAACAAGATCGACAAGCCGGAAGCGAATCCCGATCGCGTGAAGAAACAACTCGCTGATCGCGGCTTGATTCCGGAAGAATGGGCCGGCGGCGGTGAAGGTTCGACCGTCTTCGTCGAGGTCTCGGCCAAGAAGCGGCTCAACCTCGATCTGTTGCTTGAGATGATCTGCCTGGTTTCGGACATCAAGGCGCCCAAGGCCACTCCCGGCCGCAAGGCGGTGGGTTCGGTGCTTGAAGCCAAGCTCGACCGCGGCCGTGGCGCTGTGGCTACCGTGCTTGTGCAGGACGGTACGCTGCGCATCAACGACAGTTATATCGTGGGCAACACCTTCGGCAAAGTGCGCGCCATGTTCGACGATCGTGGCCGCGCTCTCGAAGAAGCGGGTCCCTCGACGCCGATCGAAGTTCTCGGCCTCGAGTCGTTGCCAGATTCCGGCGACACGTTCCTTGTTGTCGCCGATCGCGACAAGGCGAAGGGCATTGCGGCCTATCGCAAGATGAAGGAACGCGAGGCGCAACTGGCCAAGAGCTCGCGCGTCTCTCTCGAAGGCCTTGCCGAGCAGATTCGCCAGGCCGGTGTGAAAGACCTGCCGCTCATCATCAAGGGCGATGTGACGGGTTCGGTGGAAGTGCTGGCTGACTCGCTCGTCCGCATGTCGACCGAGAAGGTGCGCATCAAGGTGATTCACTCCGGCGTCGGCTCTATCACGGAGAGCGATGTCCTGCTGGCCACCGCATCGAATGCCATCATCATCGGCTTCAACGTGCGGCCCGAGCGCAAAGCCTCCGAGCTGGCTCAGCAGGAGAATGTCGAGATCCGCCTGCACTCGATCATCTACGAGCTGCAGGACGAGATTCGCCTGGCCATGATGGGCCTTCTCGAACCAACGTTCAAGGAGAACTACCTTGGCCGTGCGGAAGTGCTCAACATCTTCAAGATTCCGAAGGTGGGCACGATCGCCGGCTGCCGCGTGCAGGATGGCGTGATCCGCCGCGACGCCGAGATCAAGGTGATGCGCGAGGGTGAGCAGGTCTTCAAAGGCAAGGTCGGCTCACTGAAGCGCTTCAAAGACGACGTCCGCGAAGTAACCAACGGCATGGAGTGCGGTATCGGCATCGCCAACTTCGGCGATTTGAAGGAAGGCGATTTGCTCGAAGCCTTCTCGACGGAGAAGGTCGCCGCCGATCTGGGCGCACTGACTTCAGCCAAGGCGTAACCTAGACTCCGGCGTAAAAACTACAATGGCCTGCGTTCATAGAGCGCAGGCCATTTTTCTATCCGGACCACTTAAGGCTCACTGATTCATCCCGGCAATTGCGGCGCGAGCTTCTGCACCGGATCGGCATCCGGCCCGAGCCAATCGGGATGGCGCGCCGTAGTGTCGAAGTGTGACGAGGTCTTGAACAGCTCGTACTTGCCATTCATGGCATCCTGCTCCGTTTTTGCAAGCAGCGCGGCAAGCTGCGGCTCATCCATGGGGCGGAAAGACTTCACCGCGGCGAAGGCCTGATCCAGAAGCATCTTCGAATTGATCCCTGTAATCTGTACCGAAATCGGCACATTCAGCGAGTAGTGCAGGCACTCGATGGGCGTCACGGTATTGCTGGTAAGGACAGCGCTCTTCATGATCACACCACTGCCAAAGCACTTCATGCCGAGCACGCCCACTCGTTGACGCAGCGCTTCAGGCACCACAAGTTGCGCAAAGCTGCGGAAGTGCGCATCCATGATGTTGATCGGCATCTGCACCGTATCGAAGTGGAAGCCATGTTGCTGGGCCACGTTCAGCATATAGAGAGGGACATGCGGGTCTTTATGGCCAGTGAAACCGATAAAGCGAATCTTGCCGGCTTGCTTGGCGGCGAACACCGCTTCCATCGCGCCGCCTTCGTCAAAGATGCGGTCGGGATCGTCGTAGCGAAGCACCTCATGGTGTTGAAGCAGATCGATGTGATCTACCTTTAAGCGTCTCAACGAATCGTTGATCTGGTCGGCTGCCAATTGCCTGGTGCGGCCATCAATCTTCGTCATCACGAATGCCTTTTCGCGATAGCCGCCGGCAGTCAGCGCCTTGCCGACGCGCTCTTCGCTGCGGCCTTCGTTGTAGTCCCACGAGTTGTCGAGGAAGTTGATACCGCGATCGAGCGCTTCATGGATGATGCGGATCGCCTCGTCTTCGGGGACGGGTGCCTGGCCAAGATGCGATCCGCCAAGACCGATCACTGACACCTGTACTCCCGTCGCACCCAGGTCGCGATAGAGCATCTCGCCGCGCAGCGTAGCCGCATGGGTTACGCGCGGAATCCGCGTTGCCGCTAATGTTGACGAGGGCTCAGTCTCGGTGAGCGCGCTCTTTTGCGCACCAGCAGCTACGCTCGACGTAACCACCGCCGCCATTGCGGCTGAGCGAGATAAAAACTCGCGTCTCTCCATCCATCTGCCTCATTCCATTTTCTTGGGACCCGTCTGGTTCGATGCGCTGGTATTGCATGGAGTTAGCCATATGCAACGAAGCCAAAAAGTTCAGTCTTCATGTACTTTTCTCCCAGCGCAGATCGCTGCAGCGCTACAATCACCACAATTCGCGGAGAATGAAGTTCCCTCAGGAGGAGACGATGGCCACCACTGATTCCGTGTCGAAGCATGCGCCGCACAAGCCGCACACCGGTGCAACCTACACACTCGTTACCGAGCCTGATCAGGGACTCGCGCAGATATACGGCTTGATTACTTCTGCCAAGAAGTCGATCGACATGACCATGTACGAGCTCACCGACGTTACGGTGACAGACGCGCTGGCCAAGGCAGCAGCGAGCGGAGTGACGGTGCGCGTCATTCTCGATCAGAACAGCGAGAAAACGACGAACACCCCTGCTTACAATTATCTTGAACAGCACAAAGTTTCGGTGCACTGGGCCAATCCCGCCTATGGAGTGACTCACCAGAAGACCATCACGGTAGACCAGTCGACCTCGGCGATCATGACACTGAACTTCACACCAAACTACTACTCCACTTCGCGCGACTTCGCGGTGATTACGAATAACGCTGTCGATATCGCTGCGATCGAGGCAACCTTCAACGCCGATTTCACCAATGCGAGTGTCACGCCATCCACGGGTGAAAACCTGGTCTGGAGCCCGACCAACTCGCTCAGTTCTCTTGAGGGATTAATCAACGGCGCGACAAAGACGCTGCTTATCGCGCAGGAAGAGTTCACCGAGCCTGCCCTCGAGTCGGCATTGGTGGCAGCGCTCAAACGAGGCGTCGCGGTCACGCTTGTGCAGGAAGATGTTGGGAACAAGTACACGGCAACGCTGAACGCGCTCAAGAGCGCCGGTGCGAAGATCGCAATCTATACGTCGAATAAGGGCTACTACATTCACGCCAAGATAATATTGGCAGACTACGGCACACCCGGAGCAAAACTCTTCCTCGGCTCGGAAAACTTCTCCACCGCTTCGCTGACGAAGAACCGTGAACTGGGCCTGATCTTTTCTGATGCGACTTGCATGACCGGCGTGAATACGGCCATCACGAAAGACTTCAACGGCGGAACACAGTTTTAGCGCCTTTTCTCTGAAGTTCGCTGCATAACTACTCACAACTATTGTTGTCATCCTAAGCGAAGTTTGGCCATTTTGGCCAAACGGAGTCGAAGGATCTGCGGTTCGTGACGTCGATCTGTGTAATGAATTCTGAAGTCCACCAACAAGCGATTTTCCGCTGTTCACCCCGCTTATCGATCGGATGAAACTGTCGCTCCTCGTGCGGAAAACTCTCCTCCCCTGCTCGTGCGTCCCAGTAGTGGAAACACAAACGTGGAGGAGATTCGATGGCTTCAAATTTGAAGGGCAAGAAGATTGTGATTCTCGCAACCGATGGGTTCGAACAGGCTGAATTGACCGAGCCACGCAAAGCGCTGGATGAGGCAGGAGCGGAAACGGTTGTGATCGCTCCCAAGAGTGGTGAGATTAAGGGCTGGAACATCAAGGAATGGGGCGACAGCGTGAAGGTAGACAAGGCGCTGAACGACGCCAATCCCAACGAGTATGACGCACTGGTGCTTCCCGGCGGCGTCATGAATCCGGATCATCTGCGCATGGACCCGGCGGCCGTGAATTTCGTCCGCCAGTTCGTCTCTTCGGGGAAGACGGTAGCCGCCATCTGCCATGGTCCATGGACGCTGATTGAGGCGGGTGTGGTCTCAGGAAAGACGATGACCTCGTGGCCTTCTCTCAAGACCGATCTCAAGAATGCCGGCGCCAACTGGGTCGATCAGGAGGTTGCGACGGATGGGCAGTTCATCACCAGTCGCAAGCCCGACGATATTCCTGCCTTCAGCCGCACCATTATTGAGACGGTGAGTGGGAGCGCACAGCAGAGCCGCGCTGCATAAAAATCATTCTTAAATTTATTGGAGATGTACGTCCGCTCAGCGGGCGTGCATCTCCATGGGATACCGCTCCAAGTCAATGCACTGCCGCGCCACGCTGCGGCTGAGCGCGACAGTATCGGCGGGTGTGAACCGCGACAGCCGGCGCAGGATCGTGAGTTGCGTCCGCACTGCATCTCCTTCTCCGCAAGCCGCCAGAATGCGCCGCGCGTTTCGCTCGGCGAGCTCCATCGTTTCATCGGCGATGAGGCCGGTCATCGCCGCGACGACGCCGGCTGATTTCCCACGGTTAAGCGCGAGCTTGCGCGCGCGCAGCAAGGCCGACTCCAGCGCATAGATCTGGCTGATCATGTCCGCCAATGCGGCCATGATCTCCTGCTGTTCTTCGAGCTCCGTCATAAAACGCTGGCTGGCAACACCGGCCGCAAAAAGTGCAATCTTCTTCGCGGAGGCTAGAACGCCTGCCTCGCGCGCCAGAGGCTCGTCCCCTTCTGCTGCGCTTTCGAATGAGGGCGGCTGCATCACCTCATCCATCACCCGCTGGATCGCCGGAAGGAGCGCCAGCTTTCCGCCTATCGCCTGCTTGAGCAGCCATCCGGTGATGATGAGCCGGTTGATCTCATTCGTACCCTCGAAGATCCGGTTGATGCGGGCGTCGCGATAATAGCGCTCCGCCGGATACTCCTCGACGTAGCCGTAGCCGCCCATCGTTGCCACGAGTTCGTCAGAAACCAGGGCCAGCATTTCTGAACCGTAGACCTTGAGGATCGAGCACTCCACGGCATACTCGCCGATGCTCTTCGCAGCCTCGGGGCTCGGCCCCTGGCCGGCCAGCCGCGCGTCGATCATGCCCACTGTGCGATAGATCATGCTTTCTGCGGCGTACAGTTGAGATGCGCTGGCGGAGATTTTTTTCTGGATCAAACCCTTCTCGGCGATTGGCTTTCCGAAGGCGTGCCGCTCTTTTGCGTACCGGATCATGTGCGCAAGAGCATGCCGCGCGCCGCCCACGCAGGCCGCGCCCAGCTTGAACCGGCCGACGTTCAGAACGTTGAAGGCGATGTGGTGTCCTTTGCCTGGCTCGCCGAGCAGATTTTCTTTGGGAACCTTGCAGTCTTGAAAGACCAGCGGGCAAGTCGAAGAGCCACGAATGCCGAGCTTGTGTTCCTCGGCGCCCACACTCAGCCCCGGAGTTTCGCGCTCGACGAGGAATGCCGAGAATTTCTCACCATCGATCTTCGCGAAGACGGTATAGAGTCCTGCGGTGCCGCCGTTCGTGATCCACTGCTTTTCGCCGTTCAGAATGTACTGAGAGCCGCATGGGGAGAGTGTCGCGCGGGTGCGGATGTTCATCGCGTCTGAGCCCGAGCTGGCCTCCGACAAGCCGTATGCGGCGATCCATTCGCAGGTGGCCAGCTTCGGCAGATAGCGCCGCTTCTGCTCCTCTGTGCCATACCAGAGCAGCGGCAGCGCGCCGATGCCCACCTGAGCGCCAAACGCGGTTGAAAAACTGGCAAGGACCGAAAGCTGATCGGTGACCACCGTGGAGGTGATCTTGTCCATGCCCATGCCGCCGTATTCTTCGGGAATCTCGACGGCAGTAAAGCCGAGTTCGCCGGCCTTGCGCAGTAGAGCGGCCATTGCTCCCGGCGTCTTGGTCTCGATGGCCTCGGTGGCGGGCACGATCTCGTCGCGGGCAAACTGTGCGGCCGTCGCAGCGATCTGGCGCTGCTCTTCATTCAGATCTTCCGGGGTAAAGACCTCGGAAGGATTACGTGTTTCCAGCAGGAAGCTGCCGCCTTGCGCTGCAACCACGGGAGAGGCCGTCAGGGTCGACATAGGGCTATGTTTTCTCCAACCGCGACTCAAAGGTACGCGAGTCGGCGTGAAAAGGGCAATCGTGGGCCAATCGGTCGCATTTTGCCCTCATTCATTGGACGAGGTTCTCGCCGTGACCGCTCTCCCGGATGAACCGGAACAGCGCCCGGTTCAGCCGCTTATCCGATCATCGCGTACAATCGTCTTAGCCCCACCCGCGGGAGGCTTGCCCTGTTTGTTCCGTTTCTAACCGTGGTCGATTCCATCTCATACCGCCTGATCGGCACGCTTTCGCAAGCGACGGCGTTTCTGGCCTTTGCACCCCAGGGCTCTTTGCGGCACCAGTTGAGGATGGTGTTCAGCGATCCGTTCTCGACGGTGCATTATCACTGGAACATCTTTGATGCCTGCATGCTGATCCCCTATTTCGCGGTGATGATCGTGCTATCGCTGTATGGAATCCACCGCTATACAATGTGTTATCAGTACTTTAAGTACAAGCGCAATTACGATCCCAATCCCCCCCGCCACTTTGACGATCTGCCCCTGGTCACGGTTCAGCTCCCCATCTTCAACGAGCAGTTCGTCATCGACCGGCTGATCGAGGCGGTCTGCGCGCTGGAATACCCACGCGAAAAGCTGGAGATCCAGCTGCTGGACGATTCGACCGACGAGACCCAGGAGGTGGCTGCAGGCATCGTCGAGCGTTATGCGGCGCTGGGCCATCCGATCGTCTACATCCACCGCACCAACCGATACGGCTTCAAGGCAGGAGCGCTCGATGCCGGTCTCAAAATCGCCAAAGGCGAGTTTGTAGCCATCTTCGACGCAGATTTCGTTCCGCCTCCCGACTGGCTGATGAAGGTGATCCACCACTTTGCCGAGCCGGAGATCGGCATGGTTCAAACCCGCTGGACCCATCTGAACCGCGATTACAGCCTGCTCACGCAGATTGAGGCGATTCTGCTCGACGGACACTTTGTGCTGGAACATGGAGCACGCGCCCGCTCCGGCGAGTACTTCAACTTCAACGGCACGGCGGGCATGTGGCGCAGGCAGGCCATCGTTGATGGCGGCGGCTGGCAGCATGACACGCTCACTGAAGACACCGACCTGAGCTACCGGTCGCAGATGGCGAACTGGAAGTTCAAGTACCTGCCGGAGATTGAGTGCCCGTCGGAGTTGCCGATCGAAATGACGGCCTTCAAGACCCAGCAGGCGCGGTGGGCCAAGGGACTTATTCAGACCAGCATCAAGGTACTGCCGATGGTCTTCCGGTCGAACGCGTCGCGGCGGAACAAGATCGAGTCTGTCTACCATCTCACGGCCAACATGAGCTATCCACTCATGGTCATTATGTCTGCGCTGCTGATTCCTGCGATGATCTGCCGGTTTTACCAGGGCTGGTTTCAGATGCTGCTCATCGACGTGCCGCTTTTCACCGCTTCCAGCCTGTCGATCGCAGTGTTTTACGTGATGAGCCAGCGCGAGCTCTATCCGAAGACCTGGAAACGGACGTTCTACTATCTCCCGTTCCTCATGGCTTTGGGCATCGGTCTCACCGTCACGAATACGAAAGCCGTGATGGAGGCGCTGTTCGGCATCAAGAGCGCGTTTGTACGCACGCCCAAGTATCGTGTGGCGCAGAAGGGCCAGAAATCACAGGCGGCGAAGTATCGCAAGCGCCTCAAGCTGGCGCCGTGGATCGAGTTGTTCCTGGGTTTCTATTTTCTGGTTGCAATTCTCTACACCTTCTCGAACCACAACTACTTCACTGCGCCATTCCTGATTCTTTTCGTCGTGGGCTACTGGTACACAGGACTGATGAGCCTGCTGCAGGGCCGGTTTGAGCGCTGGCGTTCGGGCGGCGCGAATCTCGATGAATCGAGCGCGAAGCCGTATCCGGTGGGTGTGTAAATGCAACCCCAGATTGTCTGGGGCCCGGCCAAGGCTCACACCAATAAGGAAAACACGGCATAGACTTTGAAGAGGCGGCCACTATCTTCAGAGATCCGCTCTTGCTTTGATTATGCCCCGATGTGGAGCATTCTCAAGAGGAAGAGCGGTGGGTCGCACTAGGCAGGTCCATCCGGCAACTGCTTCTAGTCGTCGTGCACACTGAGGACGAGTCGACAATCCGGATCATAAGGGCAAGAAAAGCGGTACCTCGAGAGAGAAGGCAATATGAGCAATACTCCCAGGGACACGAGACATGAAGATGACATGCGTGAAGAGTATGACTTCACGCATCGCTGCACCGCGCCAGTCCCTCCGCTACAATAGAACGAACCGCTCGACGGCAACGCCTCTGAATCGACCTGCCGCCCGGCGCGTCAGACTATCATGCTGGCTCAAAATTTACCGGAAGCTCTCACATTCGACGATGTGTTGCTGGTGCCCGCCTACAGTGATGTCGTGCCCGTCCAGGTGAGCACGCAAACGCAGCTCACGCGCACGATCACGCTCAATACTCCGCTACTCTCCTCGGCGATGGACACGGTTACGGAGTCGCGGATGGCCATCGCCATGGCGCAGCAGGGCGGCATCGGCATCGTGCACCGCAATCTCTCCATCCCCAGCCAGGCGGGCGAGATCGACAAGGTCAAGCGTTCAGAGAGCGGGATGATCGTCGACCCGGTGACGATTGGTCCCGATCAGCTCATCTCCGACGCCCTCGACGTGATGCGCCGGTACAAAATCTCCGGCGTGCCTGTAACACAGGGCAAACGCCTGGTCGGCATCCTCACCAATCGCGACCTGCGCTTCGAAACGCGCACTGATATTCCTGTCGGCCAGGTGATGACCAAAGAAAACCTCATCACCGTCCCTGTGGGCACGACGCTCGAAGAGGCCGAGCTGATCCTGCACAAGCACCGCGTGGAAAAACTGCTGGTAGTGAACGACGAGTACGAGCTCAAGGGTCTCATCACCGTCAAAGACATCCAGAAAAAACTGAAGTATCCCAACGCCAGCAAAGATGAGCAAGGCCGGCTGCGCGTAGGTGGAGCGATCGGCGCTACAGGAGACTATCTCGAACGCGCGGCCGAGCTGGTACGCGCGCGTGCGGACGTTTTGGCCATCGACTCGGCCCATGGACACTCGTCGCGTGTTCTCGAAGCCGTGCGCGACGTAAAGAAACGCTTTCCGCATGTCGCGCTGCTCGCGGGCAATGTGGCGACTTACGATGGCGCGATGGCGCTTATCGATGCAGGGGCAGACGCGATCAAAGTGGGCATCGGCCCTGGCTCCATCTGCACCACACGCATGGTCACCGGAGCCGGCATGCCGCAGATCACCGCTATCGCCGAGGCCTATCGCGCGGCGCGTCTGCATGACGTTCCTGTGATTGCTGATGGCGGCATCAAGTATTCCGGCGAGATCACCAAGGCCATCGCGGCCGGCGCAAGCTCAATCATGATCGGCTCGCTCTTCGCCGGTGTCGACGAGAGCCCCGGCGAGACGATCCTCTACCAGGGCCGCAGCTTCAAGACCTACCGCGGCATGGGCTCATTGAGCGCGATGAGCCAGGGTTCAGGCGAGCGCTATTTCCAATCGAACGCCGATCTGGCCGATGTGGAGACATCGACCGAAGGCGTGGTGCAGCGCGAGCGCGCCAACCAGAATCGGCTGGCCAAATTTGTGCCTGAGGGAATTGAAGGCCGCGTTCCCTATCGCGGACCACTCGAGTCCATGGTCTTCCAGCTTGTTGGCGGCCTGCGCTCCGGCATGGGGTATCTCGGCTGCGGTACGATCAAAGAGCTGCAGGAAAAGGCGCAATTCGTGCGCATCTCCGGCGCGGGCCTGCGCGAAAGCCACGTCCACGACGTCATTATCACGCGCGAAGCGCCGAACTATCATGTCGAGTAGCTCGCGCGGACCGAAATTCTGGATCAGCGCGTGGCTGCCAGTGGCGATCGGAATCGGTGTTATCGCTGCCGAGTCCACAAAATTTTTCGGTGCTGATCATACGTCTGGTCCGCTTCGCGCGATCTTCCAAGCCATCTTCTGGCACGTAAGCGATGCCCGCTGGGACCGCATTCATCACTACATTCGCAAAATGGGCCATTTCACGGGCTATGGCCTCATTGGCTTGGCGTGGCTGCGCGCCTGGTGGATGACGTTGCCGCACTCCGGCTTTCGCAAAGATGCGCTGCTGGCTCTCACTGGAACCGCACTCATCGCCGCCAGCGATGAATATCACCAGTCCTTCTTGCCCAATCGCACCTCTTCGCCTTGGGATGTATTGATCGACTGCTGCGGCGCGTTCGTGATGCTTACGGCGACCTATCTCTTTCTGCGTATGCTCCGACCCAAGCGGTTAGCGCACGCAGAGTAGTTCCGCCTGTTGCAGGCTTCCTGGAACTCGTGAAGGACGGCAACCCTGAACGACTCTTCTGTCCTTTCGCAAAGAACGCCAATCAAAATAAAACGGGTGCACTCCGCGAGGAGCGCACCCGTGGTTGTCTGGAACGAAGACTAAGCTGCTACGCGGCCTCTTCGCCGCCTTCGCCCGGACCTTCGGCTTCGGCCTGCTTGTTTTGCTCTTCGAGTTGTTTTTCGAGCTCGGCACGCTTCTTGGCCTTGAGGTCGGCGCGCTTCTGGCGCTTCACTTCCAGCTGCTTCTCGGCGCCCAGAAGTTCGATGAAGGCCTTCTCGGCTCCATCGCCCTGCTGAAAACCGGTGCGCACGATGCGCAGATAACCGCCCTGCCGGTCACCATAGCGGGGAGCCACGGTGTCGAACAGCCGCTTCACCGCGTCATCGGTGCGCAGAAAGCTGAGCGCCTGACGGCGTGCGTGCAGATCGCCCTTCTTGCCCAGGGTGATCATCTTTTCTACGTGCGGACGCACCGCCTTGGCCTTGGCCACGGTGGTCTCCACACGATCTTCGATAATGACGGACGTGACCAGGTTGCGCAGAAGTGCGCGACGATGGCTGGTGTTGCGTCCGAGCTTGAATCCTGCATTGCGATGGCGCATAACTCTTCCCTCTAGGGCTCAGGGACTAGGGACTAGGGACTAGGCACGATGGCTACCTAGTCCCTGTTCCCTATGTCCCTAGTCCCTGCTCCTAAAAGTTCTCCGTCTCGGTGGGCAGCTGCAGATCCACCGAATCGAGTGGTTCGTCTTCTTCGTCGTAGCGGCCGTAGCTCGAAGCCAGTGCTGTCGCCGGCGGAATGCTGGTCGGTCCGGGCACCGCGTTGCCCTGTTCGTCGATCTTCATGCCCAGCGAAAGGCCCATCTGCGCGAGAATCTCCTTGATCTCGTTCAGGCTCTTGCGGCCGAAGTTCTTGGTCTTGAGCATCTCGGCTTCAGTCTTCTGCACCAGCTCGCCGATCGTCTGAATATTCGCGTTCTTCAGGCAGTTGTAGCTGCGGACCGAAAGCTCCAGCTCTTCGACGGAGCGATTGAGATTGTCATTGCGCAGCAGGATGCGGCCTTCTTCGCCGCGTGCTTCGGCTTCAATCTCTTCCTCGAAGTTGATGAAGATGTTCATGTGGTCTTTGAGCAGCTTCGCAGCCAGGCCAATCGCGTCAGCGGGCAGCACCGCGCCGTTGGTCCAGACTTCCATGGTCAACTTGTCGTAGTCGGTGATCTGACCGAGACGAGCGGCGTCGACCACATAGTTCACGCGGCGCACAGGCGAGTGCACGGAATCGACAGGGATAAAACCCAGCCCCAGGTCGGAATCAAAATTTTTGTCGGCGGAGACATAGCCGCGTCCACGCTTCAGGCGCATCTCCATGTCGAGCTTGCCGCCCTCTGAAAGCGTCGCGATGTAGATGTTCTTGTCCAGGATCTCGACGTCGCCGTCGGCCTCGATCATGCCGGAGGTTACGACGCCGGGCTGATCTGCGCGCAGGTACAGCGCCTTCGGTCCTTCGCCCTGGAGCTTGAAGGGAATCTGCTTCAGGTTCAGGATGATGTCGGTCGCGTCTTCAACGACGCCGCCGATCGATTGGAACTCGTGCAACACACCCTCGATGCGGATGGCGGTAACTGCTGCGCCTTCAACGGAGCTAAGCAGCGTACGCCGCAGGGCGTTGCCGATGGTGGTGCCGAAACCCCGTTCAAAGGGTTGTGCACTGAACTTGCCGTAGTTGTCGGTTAGCGTTTCGGCTTCGACTGCCAGCCGCTTCGGTTTTTGAAATCCTCTCCACAGCATATTCGTCTCTCGTTTCCCGCGCGGCGGGTACGTCGCGATGCATTTTGCGGCGGCCGCGCAAGTTCTCCTTGTTTTGAAATACAGCCTTTGGCTTTCAGCCGTCAGCTCTCAGCTCATTCTCGCGAGACTCCACCGTTGCGGCTTCGGCACGGAAAAAGCTGACAGCTGACAGCCGAAGGCTGATAGCTGCTACTTGCTGTACAGTTCGACGATCAACTGCTCGTTGATCGGCAAATTGACATCCTTGCGCTTCGGCAGGCTCAGCACGCGGCCCGAAAGGTTCTCGAAATTCGCTTCGAGCCATACGGGGATCGGGTTCTGCGCAGCAAACTGCGAAGCCTGCTCCACGATCACCAATTTCTTGGCGCTGTCGCGAATCGCGATCTCATCGCCCACATTCACCTGATACGAAGGGATGTTCACCTTGCGGCCGTTCACCGTAACGTGACCGTGGCGCACTACCTGACGGGCCTGACGGCGCGAGATGGCGAAACCGAGACGGTACGCCACGTTGTCGAGGCGGCGCTCCAACTGCTGAATGAGCAGTTCGCCGGTGACGCCGGTCGCGCGGTTGGCCTTCTCGTAGTACTCGCGGAACTGGCCTTCGAGGGTGAAGTACATGCGCTTGGCCTTCTGCTTCTCATGCAGCTGCAGGCCGTAGCCCACGATCTTGGCCTTGCGGTCTTTGCCATGCTGCCCCGGAGGAAAATTGCGCTTCTCGATCGGGCAGCGATCGGAGGTGCATTTGGTGCCCTTCAAAAAAAGCTTGGTGCCTTCGCGACGGCAAAGGCGGCAAACTGCTCCTGTATAACGTGCCATTTCTTCTCCTGACTTCGGATGACGGCCGGTTTACGCGGAAGGCAGCTTTTAGCTTTCAGCCATCAGCTCTCAGCTTTCGTGCTTTCACGATTGGTGAGGACTGCGCCTATAACTTGCTATCTTCTGGTTCGCTTCTTCCCGGCCCGGTTATTTCAGGGACTAGGGACTAGGGACCAGGGAATGCATTGACTCATATTCCCCGTGGTCTTATCCCGTCCTCAGTCCAGACTGTTTGCTGGGATGGGAATCGATGTTCAGGACGGTCCCGCATACATGCGGTTTTCTAGTCCCTAGTCCCTCTTCCCTAGTCCCTTGCGCGTCTTTACACGCGCCGTCTCTTCGGCGGCCGGCAGCCATTGTGCGGCACCGGCGTGACGTCGCGGATCGATTTGACTTCGATGCCCGCAGCGGCCAGCGCACGAATCGCCGACTCGCGGCCCGATCCCGGTCCGGCGACCCGCACATCGACGGCGCGAACGCCGTGATCGCGCGCCATGCCAGCAGCGTTCGAAGCGGCCTGCTGCGCCGCAAACGGTGTGCCCTTGCGCGATCCGCGGAAACCGAGCGAGCCCGAGCTCTTCCAGCTCAACGTGTTGCCCACCTGGTCCGTGATTGTCACAATCGTGTTGTTGAACGAGGCCTGAATGTAGGCAATGCCGTACGGCACATTCTTGCGCTCGCGCTTCTTGAACTTCTTGTTCTTGCCAGCTTTGCCGGCTGCAGCCTTCTGCTCTGGTTTTGCCATTAGGTCTTCGCCGTCGCTTTCTTCTTGCCGGCAATCGTTCCCTTACGCGGGCCCTTGCGAGTGCGGGCATTGGTGTGGGTACGCTGGCCGCGCACCGGCAGCGACCGGCGATGACGGCTACCGCGATAGCTCTGGATATCGATGAGGCGCTTGATGTGCATCGCGACGTCCTTGCGCAGGTCGCCCTCGACGCCACCCTCGTCCTCAATCACCTGACGGATGTGGTTGACCTCTTCTTCGCTCAGGTCCTGGATCTTCTTGAAGGCATCGACGTTCGCCTTATCCAGAATCTTGCGCGCGCGAGGCTGGCCAATCCCAAAAATGTAGGTCAGCGCGATCCGTGCCTGCTTATTGCGGGGCAGATCGACGCCAGCAATACGTGCCATTGGATTTCCTTTGCTGCTTCTTGTTGTGTGCCTCCGGCCTAGCGCCGGTTCGCACGGGTTATGCGGAATGTCTCCAGAGGTTCATCGCAAGCCTTGACTCCAGCTAACTAGCCTCTTGGCAGAGATCAGCGTTCAGAAGTCAGTGATCAGTTTCATCTCGCCTATGCGAGCCGCTTTTAACTGACCTCTGATCCCTGTTCACTGATCACTGGCGTGGAGCTTTCCTCTCCTGCCAGACTCTCACTAGCCCTGGCGCTGCTTATGCTTTGCGTTTTCGCAGATCACCCGCACCACACCGCGGCGCGTGATGACCTTGCACTTTGCGCAAATCTTCTTTACCGATGCCCGAACCTTCATTACTGCCCCTTTTTGAGCCGTCAGCTCTCAGCTTTCAGCCCTCAGCTCTATTCTTGCCACTACGCATTGATCAGCACATCAAGCTGAAAGCTGACGGCTGATAGCTGAAAGCTTATTTATACCGGTACACAATTCGTCCGCGATTCAGATCGTAGGGACTCAACTCCACCGCTACGCGGTCACCGGGAAGAATACGGATGAAGTTCTTGCGCATCCTCCCTGAAACATGAGCCAGCACCTCATGATTCGTTTCGAGCTTGACCTTGAACATGGCGTTCGGCAGCGTTTCCACCACCGTTGCCATCACCTCAATCGCGTCTTCCTTCGACAAACTGTATCCATTTCTGGCGCTTCCGCGCGCCCAGCCTTTGGACCGAAGTTTTACTCGGTCAGAATTCTCGCTCCGTTGGCGGTCACCGCCACCGTATGCTCGAAATGAGCACTCATGCTTCCATCTTTCGCCACCGCGGTCCAGCCGTCGGCCAACACCTGCACATCCGGTCCACCGGCATTCACCATCGGCTCAATCGCGATCACCATGCCGACCTTCAACTTCATGCCGCGACCCGCTTCGCCGAAATTCGGCACCTGCGGATCTTCGTGCATGGCAGATCCGATACCGTGGCCCACAAAATCACGTACCACGGAGAAACCACCGCCTTCGACGACTCCTTGCACCGCTGCGCCTACATCGCCCAACGTCGCGCCTGGCTTCACCGCTGCAATACCCGCCTTGAGCGACTCTTCCGTTACCTGCAGCAGCTTCGCTGCCTTTGAGTCAATCGCGCCCACCGGCACGGTGATCGCAGCGTCGCCGTAATAGCCGTCGACCACCACACCGCAGTCAACCGAGACGATATCGCCTTCTTTCAAGACTCGCTTCGGCGAGGGGATTCCGTGCACCACTTCGCTGTTGACTGACGTGCACAGCACACAGGGAAATCCATGGTATCCCTTGAAGGCCGCTTTCACGCCCAGTTCGCTCAGCCGCGCTTCGGCCGCCTTTTCAAGATCGTAGGTCGTAGCGCCGGGCTTAACCTTGGCGCGCACCAACTCCAGAACCTCGCGGACCACTTTGCCCGCGCGGCGCATCTTCTCGATCTCCTGAGACGACTTCAATACAACGGCCACGTAGTTCTCAATCCTTCACGCACAAACGCGCCGCACGGCTAGCCGTGCTGGCGCAACCGCTCTACAGCGGCAACAATTTCGGCCGCAATCACCGCGATGGGCCGATCTCCATCCACTTCCGCAAATCGTCCTTGGTCCCGGTAATGCTCGACAACGGGCGCGGTAAGAGCCGCATAGGCGCGCATGCGCTCCTTGAAAACCTCTTCCGTGTCGTCGTCTCGCTGGATGAGCGCTGCACCGTCTATGTCGCAGAATCCTTCCCTTTTGGGCGGATTCACATAGATGTTGTAGATGCTCTGGCTGACAGGACAAATCCGGCGCCCGGTGATGCGGCGCAATAACTGATTATAGTTCACCTGGATGCTGACGGCAACCACCGGCAAGGCCCCTACCTGACTCAGAAGCCGGCCATCCAGCCAGCGCGCCTGCCCCAGAGTGCGGGGAAAGCCGTCCAGAATGTACCCCCGGACGGTATCCGGTTCGAGCAGCCGGGAAGCCACCATGTCGTTCACCAGGGAGTCGGGTACCAGCTCGCCCCGGTTGATGATCTCCCTGGCTTGGCGACCCAGCGCGGTCCCTTGGGCCACATTGGCGCGCAGCAGGTCCCCGGTCGAAATCTGAGGAATTCCCCAGATTTTGATCAGTTCCTTGGCCTGGGTTCCCTTACCCACGCCCGGTGCGCCCAACAAAAGGATCGGGCCGGGAAGCGTCTTTCGATCCGTTTCCCGGCCCTGCTCAACTTCAGTCATAAGTGCAGACATTACCAGGTTTTCCTTCCGCGTATACGACCGGAGCGCGGGGAAAAGCCGTCATAATGGCGCATGATCAGCTGCGATTCGATCTGGTTAATCGTATCCATGGCCACACCCACCACGATGAGCAGAGAAGTGCCGCCAAAGTAGAAGTTGACGTTCATACCGTGAATCGCCCAGGTGGGCAGATTCTCGAACAACCTCCCAACAAGCCATAGCTTGTCGAACCGAATACCAGAGATCAGGAAGGTGGGGATCATCTGGACGATGATCAGATAGATAGCGCCCACCAGGGTGATGCGGGTAAGAATATCGTTGATAAAGTCCGACGTGCGCTTGCCGGGACGGATTCCGGGGATGAACGAACCCGACTTGCGGAAGTTGTCCGCAATGTCATCCGGCTTCATGATGATCGACACGTAGAAATAGGCGAAAAAGATGATGCCCATGATGTTCAGGAACTCATACCACGGATAGCCGGGGGTGAGCGCCGTCATGATGGGCTGGAGAAGCTTGGAGTTCTGCACCCACTGCACCTGCCCGAAGAGCAAGGGCGCAGAAAGAATGGAGCTGGCGAAGATAATGGGCATGACGCCGCCCGAGTTCACCTTGAGCGGAAGATGGCTCGACTGGCCACCCATCATGCGCCGGCCCACAATGCGCCGCGCGCTCTGGATGGGAAGCCGCCGCTCGGCGCGCTCCACGTAGACGATAAAGGCCACAACGGCGATCATGCCTGCAGCCAGCAGCAGCACGATCAAAAACGACATCGGTCCCCAGGCGTCGGTCTGCACCTTCTGCACCAGATCGCCTACGCCACGGGGCAGGCCAGCGATAATTCCAGCAAAGATCAGCAGGCTCATTCCGTTGCCGATGCCGCGGTCGGTGATCTGCTCACCCAGCCACATGATGAAAGTCGTGCCGGCAGTGAGGGTGAGGACGGTCATCAGGATGAAACCGATGCCAGGATCCAGCACCAAGCCCTGCTTAGTGAGAATGGCGGCGATGCCGATCGATTGCAATACGCCCAGAATGACGGTGAGATAGCGCGTCCACTGCGTAATCTTGCGGCGGCCCAGTTCGCCTTCTTTCTGGATGCGGGCCAGCGGCTCATAGACCACGGTCAAGAGCTGGAAGATGATCGACGCAGTGATGTACGGCATGATGCCCAGCGCAAAGATGGTCATGCGCCGGAGATTGCCCCCGCCGAACAGGTCCATCAGGCCCAGGGCAGACCCGCCCTGCGAACTAAAGAGCAGTTCCAACTGATGCGTGTTCACGCCTGGGGTGGGGATAAACGCACCCAGCCGGTAGACGGCGAGAATGCCCATGGTGAACAGAACCCGCTTGCGCAGGTCAGGAATCCGGAAGATATTGAGAAACTTCTCAAGCATGGCAAAAAACCTGCTTCAGGCGGCCGTCCGCCGGTGGAATCGTTCTTTCCATCTTACGGCATCTTCCGATTCTGAATCAGAGTACAGAAACCGGGAAGATGCTGCCCGTGAGGGCGATCACACTGCCCTCAAATACGTGTGCAGATACGTGTGCCCAGACTCCGCGACTCCGGAACCTGGGCAGTTGAATGTACAAAAAACAGCACCTCAGGCAAAAACGAAACCCTGAATGCCCCTTCCTTGACGCGTCTTTGTCTTTGCGGCAAGGGTGGAAAAACACGCACCTACACCGGATGTGGGTGCCTCAGGTCTCGCTTTTGAACCCTGGGAGACCAAAAATCAAGCCGCCTCCGGCGCTCCGGCAACCATAGCCTTGCCCCCAGCCTTTTCAATCTTTTCGGCTGCTGACTTGGAGAACTTGTGCGCGTGGATGGTGATGGCGCCCTTCAGCTCGCCGGAGCCGAGAATCTTAATCAGAGCCTTTTTGCTCGACGCCAGACCCAGTTTGCGGTAGTCGTCCAGGCCGATCTCTTTCACACCCAGTTCCGCAATCCGATCGAGATTCACGATCGTGTATTCAGTCCGGAAGATGTTCGTAAAGCCGCGCTTGGGCAGCCGGCGGTGCAGCGGCATCTGGCCGCCTTCAAAGCCTCGCATCAGGCTCGAGCCGGAGCGCGATCCCTGGCCTTTGTGGCCGCGGGTTGAGGTCTTGCCCATACCGGAGCCCATACCCCGGCCGACGCGCTTGCGCCCGGTGTTGGCCTTCTTGGGGGCGCGCAGATTCGATAGATTCTTTGCCATATTCTCCTCGCTATAGCGCCGGGAAGTTGATCTTCACCGACTCGCGTTGTAATGCAGCTTCTAGCTGCGAGCTTTCAGCTTCTAGCTATTCATGCTCAGTTGAGAACTTTGAGGTGAGCAAAATGAGCCAAAAAGCTAGAGGCTAGAAGCTAGCTTTCCAGAATGCGAACCAGATGCGGCACCGCCTTCACCATGCCGCGAACCGATTCGTTGTCCACGCGCTCCACGATCTGATTGAGGCGCGTAAAGCCGAGGCCTTTGATCACCAGCTTGTGCTTAACAGGCGTGGCGATGGCCGAACGGTAGTACTGAATGCGAATCTTCTTCGGAGTATTCGCGGGTGCGCTTTTCTTCGACGCCGCCATTAGAGTTCCTCCACCTGCTTGCCGCGGGTCGATGCCACCTCTGCGCGGTCACGCAACTGTTCGAGCGCATCAAAGGTCGCCTTCACCACGTTGTGCGGATTGGGCGAGCCGAGGCTCTTGGTAAGCACGTTCTGCACACCGGCCGAGGTCATCACGGCGCGCACGGCGCCACCGGCGATGACGCCCGTGCCCTCAGGAGCCGGCTTCAACAGCACCTGGCCTGAGCCGAAACGGCCCAGCACCTGGTGCGGAATCGTCGTCTCAGTAAGGTTCACGCGGACCAGGTTCTTCTTGGCCGATTCAATCCCCTTGCGAATAGCCTGCGGAACCTCTTTGGCCTTGCCGGAGCCATAGCCCACCACGCCCGAAGCAGCATCGCCCACCACGACCAAGGCTGCGAACGACATGTTCTTGCCGCCCTTCACCACTTTCGTGACGCGGTTAATCGCCACCACCTGGTCCTTCAGGTTGAACTGGTTGGCATCGAGTTTCTTCTTTACAGTCGTCATTGTTTTTCCCAGCTTTCAGATCAAGCTTTCAGCTATTCGCCATCAGCTTTCAGCTCATATTGCTTCAGCCGCCCATATCAACTCAGCACCAAAAAACTGATAGCTGAGAGTTGATGGCTGATAGCTAGAATTCAAGTCCCGCTTCGCGCGCTGCATCGGCCAGCGCTTTCACGCGGCCATGGTAGAGATAGCCACCGCGATCGAAGACTACCTGCTTGATACCCTTGGCCACAGCTTTCTCCGCGACGGCCTTACCGATTTCTTTCGCCGCGGCGATGTTGCCGCCCGTCTTGAGCTTTAACTGAAGCGATGAGGCCGAGGCCAGAGTCTCGCCCTTCTGGTCATCGATCAACTGCGCATAGATGTGGTTCAGCGAGCGGTACACATTCAGCCGCGGCCGTTCCGTAGTGCCCGAAAGCTTCTCGCGGATGCGCGTGTGAATGCGCTTGCGAATTTCATTTCTCTTGATCATCGGTCTCTCTCACCTATCAGCGGAACCGCCCAGCGGCCCCGTTCGGATTTTTCAGAACAGCTATCAGCTTTCAGCCGTCAGCTTTTAGCTCATCCCGCTTCACCACCGCTATCAACTCAGCACGAAACAGCTAAAAGCTGAGAGCTGATGGCTAAAAGCTACCTTACTTGGCTCCCGTCTTACCGGCCTTCTTCTTCAGCTTCTCATCGGTGTAGCGCACGCCCTTGTTCTTGTACGGATCGGGCTTGCGCAGCGCGCGCATATCGGCGGCCACCTGGCCCACCTTCTGGCGGTCAATGCCGCTGACCGTCAGGTGCGTCTGCTTCGCGTCCACGGCGCACTCCACACCGGCAGGCAGCGGAAACTCGATCGGGTGCGAGTAGCCGAGCGTGAAGACCACCGTGCCCTTACCCTTCATCTCGGCGCGGTAGCCGATGCCGACGATATCCAGTTCTCGGGTCCAGCCCTTGGTGACTCCTTGCACGGCATTGTTCACCAGTGCGCGGGTCAGTCCGTGGACTGCAGCATACTTATCGCTCTCGCGTTCGATCACCAGATGCCCGTCGGCCGTCTTGAGCGAGATGCCCTGGGCGATCATCGCCGATACTTTGCCCTTGGGCCCTTCGACGAGAACCGTGTTGCCCTCAACCTTGTACTTCACTCCGCTGGGGAGCGCGATCGGCTTCTTTCCAATACGCGACATTGCTTCAATCCTTTGTTGGCTTGCGAGTCCCGAAAGACGGTTGTCAGTGATCAGTTCCAACGCGCCATCGTTCCACTGCAGCCTGTGCCGGGCCTTGCCCGGCAGCTATCAGCCTTCAGCTTCTAGCTCATCTTGCTTCAACCGCCGCTATCAACTCAGCACGAAAAAGCTGATAGCTGAGAGCTGACGGCTGAAAGCTGCCTCTCTACCAGACTTCGCAGAGCAGCTCACCGCCCACGCCTTCACGGCGGGCTTGGCGGCCGGTCATCACGCCTTTGGGCGTGGTGAGAATCGAGATGCCGAGACCACCCTGCACGCGCTTGATCTCGTCGCGGCCGACGTATACGCGGCAGCCGGGACGCGAGATCCGCGCCAGGTCACGAATGGCTGCCTCGGTGCCGCCGTACTTGAGGTACACGCGCAGCACCAGCTTGCCTTCCTCTTCCTGGGTCTTGTAGTTCGAGATGTAGCCCTCTTCCTTGAGAATGCGGGCAATCTCGGTCTTCAGCTTCGAAGCCGGCACATCCAGCTTCTGATGACGCGCCCGGATCGCATTCCGGATCCGCGCCAGAAAATCTGCTACTGGGTCGGTCAGACTCATTCCTTCTCCTTCATTCCCCGTTCGCTCCTGCGTATTTTGCGGGAGAACCTGCGGGAATGGTTTGGGGCTTACGCCCCAGTGATCAGTTCTCAGTATTCAGTGATCAGTCTTTGCTCGCTACAGCCGTCAGCTTCAACTCGAACGAACTGACCACTGATCACTGTTCACTGACAACTGTCTTACTACCAGCTCGACTTGTTGACGCCAGGGATCTCGCCCTTGAGCGCCAGCGACCGGAAGCACAAACGGCAGATACCGAACTTGCGGAGAAAGGCCCGCGGCCTTCCGCAGAGCTTGCACCGGTTGTGTTTGCGGCTGCTGAACTTCGGCTTCCGCGCGTCTTTCACTCTCTTTGCAGTCGTTGCCATAAATCCTCTTCAGCTGTCAGCTCTCAGCCGTCAGCTTTCAGCTCATATTGCTTCAGCCGCCACCATCAACTCAGCACGAAAAAGCTGATAGCTGAGAGCTGATGGCTGAAAGCTGTTCTTACGCTCCCTGCCGGAACGGCATGCCGAAGTGGCGCAGCAGGGCGCGCGCTCCGTTGTCGTCCTTGGCCGTGGTCACGATGGTGATGTTCATGCCCTTCAGCTTCTCCACCCGAGAGTAATCGATCTCGGGAAAGATGAGCTGGTCGCGCAGGCCGAGCGTGTAATTGCCGCGACCATCAAAACTCTTCGTAGACACGCCGCGGAAATCGCGCACGCGCGGCAGCGCTGTTGAGATCAGCCGGTCCAGAAACTCGTAAGCCTTGTCAGACCGCAGCGTGACCATCGCGCCGATCGACATACCGGCGCGCACCTTGAAGGCCGCAATCGACTTCTTCGACTTCGTGGTCACCGGCTTCTGCCCGGTGATCAGCGTCAGGTCACCCACGAGCGGATCGAGCAGCTTGTTGTTCTGCGTCGCCTCGCCCAGGCCCATGTTGATCACAATCTTCTCGAGCTTCGGCACAGCCATCGGGTTCTCGAGTCCAAGCTCTTTCTGGAGCGCCTGCTTGATCTCTTTCTGGTACTTCTCTTTCAGCCTTGCTGCCATTCTCTCTGCTCTCTTTCTTCCGGCGCTCGGAGTGGCCTAAGCCGTGTACCGTTGCGGAAGGGACTGTCTTCCTACTTCTTCGTGGGCAACGTCTGCCCGCACTTCTTGCAGATGCGCACGCGCGTATCGCCTTCCATCTTGTGCCCGATGCGCGTGGGCCCGCAGTTGGGGCAAACCAGCGCCACATTCGAGATGTGGATGGGTGACTCATGCTCGGCAATGCCGCCGCGAGTGCGCTGACCGGTCTTCGATGAGACCGTCTTCTTGACGACCCGCACGTGCTCGACCAGCAGCGTGTTCTTGTCCGGAAAGACGCGCAGTACGCGCTGCGTCTTGCCGCGGTCAGAGCCCGTGAGAACTTTGACCGTATCGTTGCGATGAATATCCAAACTCGGCATCTCTTCTCCTAGCCGTCAGCTCTCAGCCTTCAGCTCATCTCGATTCAGTCCCATTCATCAACCCAGCACGAAAAGGCAAAGCTGAGAGCTGATGGCTGAAAGCTGCCCTATACAACCTCAGGCGCCAAAGACACAATCTTCAAAAACTTCTTCTCGCGCAGCTCGCGGGCAACCGGGCCAAACACGCGCGTGCCTACCGGCTCATGATCGTCGCCAATCACCACCGCCGCATTCTCATCGAAGCGAATGTAGGTGCCGTCGCGGCGGCGATGCTCCTTGCGCGTGCGGACGATGACGGCCTTCACCACCTTGCCCTTCTTCACGGTGCCGTCCGGCGAGGCTTCCTTCACTGCGGCCGTCACAACATCGCCGAGGCCGGCCTTCGCGCCCAGACCGCCGCCGAGCGGCAGAATCACTTGCAGCTTGCGTGCGCCGGAGTTATCGGCCACCGCGAGCATGGTTCTCATTTGTACAGCCATGGTTGTTTCTCCCAAAAACAGCCGCCAGCTCTCAGCCGTCAGCTTTCCGTTCATCTTGCTTCAGCCGCGCCTCTCAACTCAGCACGAAACTCGCTGAAAGCTGAGAGCTGATGGCCGAAAGCTGCTTCTTAGCTCGCCGGCTCGGGCGCCGTGTCTTCAATTTGCGCAAGCGCCGAGCGCCGCACGATCTCTTCAAGCGTCCATCGCTTCAGCTTGCTCAACGGCCGCGTCTCGCGGATACGCACCATATCGCCCAGCCGCGCCGAACTCTGCTCGTCGTGTGCATAAAACTTCTTGGTCTGGCGCACGATGCGCTTGTACTTCGGGTGCGCCTTGCGCATTTCGACCGCGACCACGATGGTCTTCTGCATCTTGGTCGAAACTACCTGGCCGACCTTTTCATTGCGGCGCGCGGCGCTGGCCGGAGCCTGTTCTTGATTCTGAGTCGCCGCCATTTAGCGCGCTCCCTTCTTGGTTTCCGTCGCGGCTTCTTTGCCGGCGCCGCGAATACTGAGCTCCCGCTCCCGAGCCACGGTCTTGATCTGCGCAATCTCCTTACGCAGCTGGCGGATCTTCTTCACGCCATCGTTCTGGCCCAGAGCGACCTGAAAACGCAGACGGAACAACTGCTCCGCCGAGGTCTTCTCCTGGTGCTTGAGCTCTTCGTCGCTCAAATTGCGAATCTTCTCGAGTTCCATCTCTTCAGCTCCTAGCTCTCAGCTTCTAGCTCCTAGCTTCATCCTGCTCACGCATTGCTCTTTGCTTATTGCGAAGAGCTAGAAGCTAGCGGCTAGTAGCTAAAAGCTGCTTTCTTACTTCGCAGCCGTTACTGTCTTCTCCGCGCCCGGCCGCATGACGAACTTGGTCTTCAACGGCAGCTTGTTCGAAGCCAGCCGCATCGCCTCCTGAGCAACGTCCGGCGCAACGCCTTCCATCTCGAACAGGATCTTGCCTGGCCGCACAACGGCGACCCAGTGATCCAGCGCGCCCTTGCCCGATCCCATACGGACTTCGGCGGGCTTCTTGGTGATCGGCTTATCCGGGAACAGCCGCAGCCAGATCTTGCCGCCGCGCTTGATGAAGCGCGTCATGGCAATACGGCTGGCTTCGATCTGACGATCGGTGATGTAGCCGCACTCCATCACCTTCAAGCCGTACTCGCCGAACGACAGCGAGGAGCCACGCCACGCCTTGCCGCGGCGCTTGCCCTTCTGCTGCTTCCGGTACTTCACTTTCTTTGGCATCAACATAACGAAAACCTCGAAAACAGCTTTCAGCTCGTAGCTGTCAGCTTTCAGCCCATCTCGCTCCAGCCACCACCATCCACTCAGCCAAGAAAAGCTAAGAGCTGACAGCTGATGGCTCGCCTTAAAACACTCCGCTTGCCGTGGCCGCCGGCGTCTGACGGCGTCTCTGCTCGTAGATGTCGCCGCGGTAGATCCACACCTTCACGCCGATCACGCCATAAGTCGTGTTGGCCTCGGTGAAACCGTAGTCCACATCGGCGCGCAGCGTGTGCAGCGGCAGACGGCCTTGCAGATACCACTCCGAGCGCGCGATTTCATTGCCGTTCAACCGGCCCGAGACCCGCACCTTGATGCCCTTGCAGCCGAAGCGCAGCGCCGAATCCACACTCTTGCGCATCGCGCGGCGGAAGCTCACGCGCTTCTCGAGCTGCAGCGCGATGTTCTCCGAAACCAGCTGCGCATCGAGCTCCGGCTTGTTCACCTCGATGATGTCGATGAACACATCGCGGTTGGTGCGCTTGCCCAGCTCCGTCTTGAGCTTCTCGATCTCGGCGCCCTTGCGGCCGATCACGATGCCCGGACGCGCCGTGCGGATCAGGAAGCGTAGCTTGTTGCCGGGCCGCTCAATTTCAACAGAGCTGACGCCTGCCGCCTTCAGCTTCTCGCGCAGCTCCGCCTTCAGCTTCACGTCCTCGACCAGGAGCTTGTCGTACTCCCGTTCTGAGAACCAGCGTGAACGCCAGGGCTTATTCACTCCCAGCCGGAATCCATAAGGATGGACTTTCTGTCCCATGCTCTTTTCCTCAAACTCTCCAGGCCTGCTTACTCGGCCTTCTTGCTCGTCGACTTCTTCGCTGCCGTCTTCTTTGGAGCCGCTGCTTTCTTGGCAGGAGCCTTCTTCGCGGCCGTCTTCTTTGCCGACTTGGCTTCCACCACCGGCTCCTCAACCTTAGTCACCAGGCTCGCACCGTTCGCCGACCGCTCCGCCACCGAAAGCACGATATGCGTGAGGCGGCGCTGATACCGGTAAGCACGACCCATCGGCGCAGGACGAATGCGCTTCATGCGCGGCCCGTCGTTGGCCAGAGCCTGCTTGACGTAGAGATTGTCCACGTCGAGATCGATGCCCTGCTCACCGGCCACATACTTCGCGTTGTCGACCGCCGAGGTCAGCAGCTTGTGAATCACCGGAGCGATTCGCTTCTTGGTGAAGGCCGCCGTATGCAGCGCCTCTTCCACGCCGCGCCCTTTGATCAGATCCAGCACCAGCCGCGCCTTCTGCGGCGACACACGCTGAAACCTCGCCTCGGCCCGGTATTCTTTCGTCTCAACTGCCATGGTTCTTCCTCAAAATCAGCTGTCAGCTCTCAGCCGTCAGCTTTCAGTTCATCTCGCTTCAGCCGCGTCTCTCAACCAAGCACCAACCAGCTGAAAGCTGAGAGCTGATGGCTGAAAGCTGCTTTTCTTACTTTGGCTTCGCCGCGGTTTCCGCCGCTTTGGTGCCGCCGGTGTGCCCCTTGAACGTCCGCGTGGGCGCAAACTCGCCCAGCTTGTGGCCCACCATGTTTTCGGTCACGTATACCGGAACAAACTTCTTGCCGTTGTGCACCGCGATCGTGTGCCCCACAAACTCGGGAAAGATCGTTGAGCGCCGCGACCAGCTCTTCACAACCTTCTTGTCGTTAGCCCGGTTCAGCGCCTCGATCTTCACACTCAGGTGCGCATCTACAAACGGACCCTTTTTCGTCGAACGTGCCATAAAAACCAGCTCCTAGCTCTCAGCCATCAGCTCTCAGCTATTGCTTCTCCGAGCCAACCGCCTGCTTTGCCTTTCAATCTCTCCAGCACGGACAGCTAAGAGCTGAAAGCTGATAGCTGACGGCTGCCTTTCTACTTCGACCGGCGGCTGACGATAAACGCGTCGGTCCGCTTGTTGTTGCGCGTCTTGTAGCCGCGCGTCGGCTGGCCCCACGGCGTCACCGGATGACGTCCGCCCGAGGTCTTGCCTTCGCCGCCGCCGTGCGGGTGATCGACAGGATTCATCGTCACGCCGCGGTTCGTCGGCCGGATACCCATCCAGCGCGTACGGCCCGCCTTGCCGATCGCCACGTTCTCGTGATCGGTGTTGCCTACCTGGCCTACCGTCGCCATGCACTCGGCAAGAACTTTGCGGGTCTCGCCGGAGGGTAGCTTGAGCAGCGCGTAATCGCCTTCCTTGGCGACCAGCTGCGCCTGCGCACCCGCCGAACGCGCCATCTGCGCGCCTTTGCCGGGCCGCAGCTCAATCGCGTGCACCGTGGTGCCGGCGGGAATATTCTTGAGCGGCAGCGCATTGCCCACCAGGATGTCGGCATCCGGTCCCGAGCTCACTGTGGCGCCCACTTTGAGGCCCACCGGCTGCAGAATGTAGCGCTTCTCGCCATCCGCGTAGTGCACCAGAGCAATGCGCGCGGAGCGATTGGGATCGTACTCAATCGTTGCCACCTTGCCGGGCACGCCAAACTTCTCGCGCTTGAAATCGATCAGGCGAATCTTCTGCTTGTGTCCGCCGCCGTGATGGCGGATGGTCAGGTCGCCCGAGTTGCGGCGACCGCCGGTGCGCTTACGCGTCGCGAGCAGCGGCTTGTGCGGTTTATCCGTCGTCAGCTCATCGTTCGTCAGCGCGGTTTGAAACCGCAACGTCGGCGTAACCGGTCTGTATGTCTTAATGGCCATCGTCGTTTTCCTTAACGAGCCTCCAGCTTTTATCTCTCAGCTTTCAGCTCGTCCTGCTCAAACTCAACTCCTGCCTTCATCCCCAGCCTTTGCCCCTGCGCGAAAAAGCTGATGGCTGAAAGCTGACAGCTAAAGCTGCCCTACAGGTTGCCCACGTACTCCGGCAGCTTTTCACCCGCCTTCAACTTGACGTAAGCCTTCTTCCAGTCGGGACGGAAACCTGCATACCGGCCGCGACGGCGCTCCTTGCCCAGAACATTGGCCGTGCGCACAGCAGCCACTTTCACCTTGAAGAGCGACTCCACTGCCTGTTTCACTTCAGTCTTGGTCGCCTCAGGAGCCACATCGAAGACCAGCGTCCCTTCGGTCTCCTTCACGCCCAACCCCTTTTCGGTGATCAGCGGGCGGCGAATTACGGAATACAGTGTCGGCATTACGCGGCCTCCTTCGCAGCAGCCTTGCGCTTCGAGGCTGCCTTCTCAAGCGAGTTGGTCAACTGCTCGATCGCGGCTGCCGAGAAGATCGCCCGCTCATAGCGCAGCAGATCGTACGGGTGCACTTCGTTATTCAGCACCAGCTCGACACCCTTAAGGTTGCGCGCGCCCAGAAGCAGCGCCTGGCTCAGCGACTTCGAGTTCTCAACCAGCAGCACCGTGCGGTTGGCGCCGAGCTTGTCGAGCGCGGCGCGATACAGCTTGGTCTTCGCCTCTTTGATCTCCAGCGAATCGACCACTGTCAGCTTGCCGTCAGCCAGCTTCGCCGCCAGCGCCGAGCGCAGCGCGCCCAGCAGCTTCTTGCGCGGAAAAGGATAGTCATAGCTGCGCGGCTGCGGTCCATGCACCGTACCGCCATGACGCCAGAGAGGCGAACGCACCGAACCGATACGCGCGCGACCCGTGCCCTTCTGCTTCCACAGCTTCTTGCCCGATCCAGCGACCAGCTTGCGATTCTTGGTGGCATGTGTGCCCTGGCGCAGCGAAGCGCGATAGTGCTTCACCGCCTCCCACAGCAGAGCCTCGTTGACCTGCTCCGGCCCAAAGATGGCGTCGTCCAGCTCGATCGAGCCCACTTTGTCGCCGTTCAGATTGATTACATCTACGTTTGCCATCGTTTTCTTCCTGAGCTGTCAGCCATCAGCCGTCAGCCCTCAGCTCATTCATCGGTAAATCAATCTCTCGCGCCCTCGCACAATCAAGCTGAAAGCTGATGGCTGAGAGCTGAAAGCTCGCTACTTTCTCTTCGGCGTCGCTTTCTTCGAAGCCTTCAGCGGGTCGACCGTGGTCGAGCCGGCGAATCCGCGCCGCTCACGCGGCGGAGCCTTAGCCTTCGAGATCAGCACATAACCATCGCGCGGCCCCGGCACAGCGCCTTCGACCATCAGCAGATTCTCGTCGAGGTCGATACCGCGAATGCGCAGGTTACGCACGGTCACCTGATCGGTGCCGAAATGCCCCGGCATGCGCTGGCCGGGAAAAACACGGGACGGAAAGCTCGAAGCGCCAATTGAACCCTGCACCTGGAACATGTGCCCGTGCGCCGCCGGACCACCGCCAAAATTGTGCCGGCGCACAACGCCCGCAAAGCCGCGGCCCTTCGAGGTGCCGATCACATCGACGAACTTCGCATCTGTGAAGATGTCGACGAGGACGCGGTCGCCGGCCTTTACGCCATCCGCGCTGCCATCGGCAGCCGCCTCGATGTCGACTTCCTTGATCAACTTCACCGGAGGCGCTTCCGTCTTGCCGAGGTGGCCCGCCTGCGGCTTGGTGATGCTCGAAGCCTTCACAAACTCGACCAGGCCGATCTGCGCGGCGTCATAGCCGTCCTTGGCCGCTGTCTTCAACTGCGTAATCACACAAGGGCCGGCCTGCAGCACCGTGATCGGATGCACATCGCCCTTCTCGTCGAAGACCTGCGTCATGCCGATCTTTTTTCCCAGAATTCCTGTAACTGCCATCTCGTCCTCACCTCATCATGCGATGTTGAATTCATCGCACTGCCGGGGTCCTTCCGGACCTTCTTACTCGCTTCGCGTCGTCTCGCAAAGGCTGAGCGCCGCAAGGTGCAACTGCCGCACCGCAGGTGCCTACTTTTCGAATGCCTTAATCTCAACGTCCACGCCAGCGGGCAGATCGAGCTTCATCAGCGCGTCGACTGTCTGCTGCGTCGGCTCAAGGATGTCGATCAGCCGCTTGTGCGTACGAATCTCAAACTCCTCGCGCGACTTCTTGTCCACGTGCGGCGAACGCAGCACGCAGTACTTGTTCTTGATCGTCGGCAAAGGAATCGGGCCCGCCACGGTCGCACCGGTGCGCTTGGCCGTATCCACAATCTCGCCGGTCGACGTATCAAGCACGCGATAGTCGTACGCCTTCAACCGGATGCGAATTCTCTGTCCTACCATGACGTCCTTCCAGTGATCAGGGGTCAGAGATCAGGGATCAGTTTTTCCTGCTTCGATTCGCTCTTCAGTCTCGCTTGAACCGTTGCACTGATCCCCAGCCCCTAGTCCCTATTCCCTATTCCCTGTCTTCCTTACTTCACAATCT
>DASRHE010000010.1:0-514734 GCA_035650595.1 Occallatibacter sp.
TGAGAGTCGTCCTCACAGGGCTCTCAACGAGAGGACACCAAACGAATTCGCCAGTGAATACGCGGCTAGCCAAGCACTGGCTGCAACTTAAACCTGCCGAAGGCTAACTCCAAGCTTGGTACAGAAAACCCGGTCCCCTCAACGCCGCGTGTTTCTCTCGTGCCAGATGGTACACTCCGGCAAGCGGGAGCATCCATGCGAGCCAGCACGATCGAATTTCGTTTGCGCATGTTGATCATGACCACGATCGTGGTCGTCGGCTTCTGGTCGCCTTGGATCGAGGCCTGGGATTTGGGCCGGCGCATCTCACTGCTTGAATGGCTCGCGCTTGAGTTGAGCCGCGCGGGGCTGGTCCGCTTCGTTTATGCGACGCCCGTCGTCATCGTCGTGGGATCCATGCTGGCCGCGGCGGGCGCGGTGTTGCGTGTGTGGGGCTCGGCGTACCTCGGCTCCGGCATCGTGCAACATCGCGCTATGCAGGCCGGCGCCGTGATGGCCGACGGACCGTATCGCTACGTGCGTAACCCTCTCTACCTGGGTGGATGGTGCATGCTGGCGGCGATGGCCTTTGTGATGCCGCCGACGGGCGCGCTCTTCGCCATGACGCTGCTCGCCATCTTTCTGCTGCGCCTGATCCTGGCGGAAGAGGCCTTTCTCACCGCACAGCTAGGCGAGCCGTATCGCGAGTACATGCGCGCGGTGCCGCGGCTGATTCCGCGTCTGCGTGGCGCTCTACCGGCAGCGGGACACAAGCCGCATTGGTTCATGGCTTTTGTGACGGAGCTGAATCCGATCGGCGTCCTGTTCACGCTTGCGGTGCTTTCGTGGTGGTACGACAACGAGCTGATGCTTAAAGCGATCCTGGTGAGCTTTGGCGTGTCGCTGGTGGCGCGGGCGCTTGTACCGCAGCAGGCGAGCGCAAAGCCCGATCCTGCGTAGCTATGGCCGCGCTTTGCCGAGCCGTCCGAGATGCGTCCAGCCGAATCCCTCGGCATATTTGAGTCCGTAGCCCAGTGCGCGATCAACGCCGATGTGATTCATCCAGATGAGCGCAATCGGCAGCAGCAGGCTGCGTGTGTGCAACACAAAGGACGCGAGTGCCAGCAGCGCAGGCAGCAGATACGTGTGGAATGCGTTATAGAGGCGTGCGCCGCGGCAGGGCGAAATCAGATAGCCGAGCATGGAGAGATCAGGTGCAAGCCACAGCACCGCAAAGAGCCACCAGCTCGCTCCGCTGCGCGCATAAAGCCAGGCCGAGAGAACGGCCACAGCTAATCCTTCAAGACGTAGCAGCAAAACAACAGAAGACGTGCGCACCGGCGCAAAGTCAGACGATTGCGGAAGCGTAGAAGTAGTCGCCATCCCTCATCCGATGAGCCAGACCTTCGGCGAAGTGCAGAAAATTGTCCGCAGGCCGCGCAAAAAACACAAAGGGGAGAAGCGCTGAAGCTTCTCCCCGTCGGTTTGCAGTCTGGGGGCTACTTCTTCGGAGGCGCGATGACGTCCTTCGCGGCCTTGGCTACGCGGAACTTCACGACCGTCTTGGCCTTGATCTTGATGGGCTGGCCGGTTTGCGGGTTGCGGCCGATGCGCGCCTTGCGCTCTGCCTTGACGAGGCGGCCGATGCCGGGGATCACGAAGACGCCGTTCTTCTTGGTCTCCTTGATCGCGGTCTCCGCCAGCAGATCGAGAAATGCGGCGGATTGCTTGTTAGTGAGTTCGAGCTTTTCTGCCATTTGCCGTGTCAGGGCGGTCTTGGTCAGTCCAGTTGCCATTGTGATGTTCTCCTTCTGGGCGAGCCCTCGGGGCCGCCTAAATGACGGGCTTTCACCGCATGGAGAGGGAGTGCCATCAGAGACTGCCTCAGTGCCGAACACCTGTGTTCATGCGGCTATCGAAGAACCCTGCCGATGGTTACAATGCAGCTTTGAGGCAGGTAAAGTCAAGGCAAAAAGCCCGATTTCCACAGGTTTTCTTCGGGTTATGCCCCAAATTAGCCATATTTACGGGGTTTTTTCGCATCAAGGCATAGTTTCCCCGCGCAATTCCGGTTTTCATGGGCATTTTGCGGTTGCTGAGCCTGAGAGGAAAATATGCTTCAATGCAGGCCGAAGAGCACTTTTTTCTTTGGCGCCTGCGCCGCGGCAATGGGTGTATTCAGCGCATTCACCATCGGTGTCGCGATCTTGAAATAGCGAATCACCGTGGCCGCGAAATCTGGTTTCAGTGCGATAGCGGCCGGCAGCGTGGCCGCCAGTCCCCATTGCTTGCAGCGGATCAGGTCCATGCCCGGATGCTCGGCTGGAAAGCCTTTAGGCGGGCGCGTGAGTGCGTTGCCTTCAAATTCCGTATAGGTCTTGCGGACCGCAGGACTCTTGAGCAGCTTGCGAAATTCCGTGTGATGATCCAGCAGCCAGTGGCGAATCTGCGCGAGCTGATCCTTCTCCGGCATGTACGCGCCAGCAGCGATCACCACCTCTTTCGCGCTCACGTGAAAGTAGTAGCCGGCGCCCGAAGTCTTTGCGAGTCCCTGGTGCGACCACCACGCGGCCACGTGTGTTTTATACGGCCGCTTGTCATTCGAGAAGCGCGTGTCGCGATAAATCCGAAACAGGCTCTTTTCCGCAGGCCGCACGAAGTTAGGCGCAAAGTCGGTCATGGCATCTGTAACCTTGCGCACGATCGTCAGCATCGGCTCTTTCAACTCTGCTTCAAACTGCTCCTTGCGCGGCTGAAACCACGCACGGTCATTGTGCTTGGCCAGGTTGCGCAGAAACCTGAGCGCTTCAGGACGAAAGTAGGGAAGAGCGGCAGTTGGCGCAGGTTTTTGTTTGAGAGCCATGACCACAAGTCTAACGAATTCTCCTGATCTACCATCCAACGACAATCTCAGGTTATTATCCGGGAGAAAGAAAGCAAACCAGCCATGCCCGATCATGCGAAAAACTACGATACCCCGCGCATCCGCCAGCTTCGAGCCACTGATCTTCATCCGACCGATGAAAATAACATCCGTCGAATTGAAGAGTATGGATGCTCTGTAATTTCGGTTGGGCGAGATTGCAATGATGATTTGAGCTGGACCTACACTATAGGCGTTTATGACACGTGTGATAAGCCGGATTTAATCACTGTAGGGCTTAAGTTCGGAGTTGCACAGGCATGCCTGAACGAAGCGGTCAAGCGTCAGCGCGAGGGAGTCAATTTAACGCAAGAGCGGCAAGCTGAACTGATAGGAAATGTGGATTGTGAATTTCGACCAGTCGATCCGAAATGGGTGAGACATCTAATGAACTGGGCAAATTGGTATTACAACAGAACGGATTATCCTGTTTTGCAGGCTGTATATCCAGATCTCGAAAATCGATTTCCTGAGGATGAAGGATTCGATAGTCGATTCGCGCAACCACTTATGCAGCTGAACGCTCCCTTCACCCAGGTCGAGCAGGAGTTTTGGGAATCCGTCGACCGAAGTGACAAAAGTGCCAACTTTTCGGATTGGAGATTTCCCGATCCACCACACACTGGCGTCTATCTCTCGAAGGCAGTGCTGGAGGGCAAAGAGGCGATCACATACGTATCGCATGACGCAGATGATGGCGCGTGGCAGTTTCTCGGCGACAGCATGACTGAAAGCGGTGGAGCGCTGTCGTGCTTCCATCATCCAATAGACTCCGACCCTTCTTTGAAGGAGCTGGCAGACCTCCCGCTCGGTTGGTGGGCAGAGCGTGACGCACTAGGCGATTCTTGGCGGCGATACGAGCACGAACCAGAAGCGGCGAATAGCTAAGCAGCCCGTGCAAGCCAACCCTTCATCGTATTCGCATCCACAAGGCCGGCCTGCTGGAATTGCAGTTCGCCGCCGGCGAAGATCGCAAAATTCGGAATGCCCTGCACGTTGTACCGCGCCGCGAGTTCCGGGAAGCGCTCCGTATCGACCTTGAGCACAACGGCGCGGCCCGCCAGATCGCGCGCCACCTGTTCCACATGCGGGGCAGCCATGCGGCACGGGCCGCACCAAGCCGCCCAGAAATCCACCAGCACCGGAACCTTGCTCTCGCGCACGATCTCGTCGAACTCCGCTGTGCCCACGCCTATCGGCTCGGCCATCGGCGGCAACGGCGACTTGCAGGCGCCGCATCGACCGGTATCGGCGAGGTGCTTTGCCGGGATGCGATTCGCTTTTCCGCAGGATGTGCAATTTCGGACGATAGGCATTGCGATCTCTCAATATTCAAGATGCAGTTGAGTGGCTTTTCGTCGCTACCGGATCACTTTGAGCGCACCACGGAAGAGACCATCGAAATCGGCGGCAAGAGCCTGATCCTTCGCGATAACCTGTTCGATGGCCTTCTCGGCAGCGGGGCGCTGGTAGCCGAGATTGACCAGCGCGGAGAGCACATCGTCCACGGCGGGGCCCTGCACCGTAGCTTGCACAGGCGCGACGGCAAAATCTTCGAGCTTGTCCTTGAGTTCGACGACCAGCCTCTCGGCGAGTTTTTTGCCGACGCCGGGGATACGGACCAGTTGCGCATGATCCTGTCCGCGAATGGCCTGCACGGTGCGCTCGCTCGAAAGGCCGCTCAGGATTTTGATTGCCAGCTTGGGACCAACGCCGCTGACGGTGATCAGCCGTTCGAAGAGCCGCTTCTCTTCGCGGTCGAGAAAGCCGAAGAGCGCAATCTGATCCTCGCTGACCTGCGTGTGAATATGCAGGGCCGTCTCCACACCGAGCGAAGGCAGCGCCGTAAATGTGGGCACAGAGATGGCCACGTCATAGCCAACGCCAGCAGCCTCAACGATGGCCTGGCCGGGTTCTTTATGGATGAGCTTGCCGCGCAGATGAGCGATCACTGCCCCTCATTGTAAAACCACTGTCTGCCCAACCCGCGCCTCGGAATTTACATGGCGACCATAACGCCTGCAGTACACTGCATGAACCGAGGAGGTAAGTCCATGCCCTTGCCGAACGATGAGCGGGTGATTGCGCTGGCGAACGATATCTTGAAGGAATTCGATCTTCTCTTTGGCCTGCATCCGGGGTTCCGGCCGGCGCATGCCAAAGGCACAATGCTGACCGGCAGTTTTACGCCCGCGTCCGGAGCGCAGGCACTCACACGTGCGCCGCATAGCACGCGGCCCAGCACACCGGTGACGGTGCGCTTCTCCAATTCAACAGGACTGCCGCAGATTCCCGATTCAGCGCCCGAAGCCAATCCGCGCGGCTTCGCCATTCGCTTTAACCTTGCCGAGCACGTGCACACCGACATCGTGAGCCACTCGACCGACGGCTTCCCCACGCATACCGGCGCGGAGTTTCTGGAACTTTTGAAGGCCATTGCGACCAGTGGACCGGATGTACCGTCGCCGAAGCCGATCGAGGTTTTTCTCGGCGGACATCCGGCGGCGCTTGCCTTCGTGCAGACACCCAAGCCCTTCCCTTCAAGCTTCGCGCGCGATACCTACTTCGGCGTCACGGCATTTGAGTTCACCAATGCCGCAGGCGGGAAGAAGTTTGGTCGCTACCGGATCGTTCCCGAAGCCGGCAACGACTATCTGACCGACGCGCAAGTAGCTGCGCTCGCGCCGGACTATCACTTCGACGAGATTCGCGACCGCGTGGCCAAGGAGCCCATCCGGTTCAAGATCCTGGTGCAGGTTGCCGCCCCGGACGACGTGACGGACGATGCCACCGTGCACTGGCCGGCGGATCGCCCGCTGGTTGAGTTCGGCACCATCGAGCTGACCGGCGCGGTGAAAGACGACACCGCCGAGCAGAAGCACATCATCTTTGACCCGATTCCGCGTGTCGACGGCATCGAGCCCTCAGCCGATCCTCTGCTGGAGCTGCGCGCGGCTATCTATCTGCTCAGCGGCCGCCGCCGGCGCGCGGCCAAGGTAGAAGAGTTGGCCGGCTAAAGTTACTCGCGCTCATGCAGGGATCGGCTCCGGCAACGGCGGCGGGGCAGGGTCGGGCATCGGAGGCTGCAGCGGCGGTTCCGCCTCGGGTCCAGGTACAGGATTTGGCCTGGGCGGCGAAACGGGAGGCACCGCCGGAGGGACCGTCACAGGCGGCCCGGGCTTTTCCACCAGAGTGGCCGGATTTTTTACGCAGCGAAGCATTCGAGGTTGGATGCCGGGATCGAAGGATCGGCGGCATCCACAGTCTCTCCATTTGGCCTGAGCGGCGTCCAACGAATATCGAAAATCAGCCGGCAGATGCGCGAGCGGGTTGGCCGCGATGCGGTCCCGGCGGATACAATGGAGTTCTACGCTTATACCGGATTAGGAATTGGTGTGGGTGAGTTGATAGTTTTGAGTGCCGTTTTTCTTCGGGAAAACGGCACCCTGCACTCAATCCAGTTCCTTACGCACATTCCTAATCCGGTTTAGAACGGTTTTACGCGATTTTGCTGAAGATTCGGAGCAGGTGCACGTGAGAGGCATGAAGCGCCGCAGTGTGCGGCTGGAGTGGGTTACCGGGTTGGCGGTGGCGCTGGGATTGGCCGTGCCGCCCATGGCCCGGGCGGCGCAGAGCGTCGCGACTGAGACCAACCTGAATGTGGGCACCAGCAACCGCGGTGGCCAGACATTTGCCTCTGTCTCGATCAATGTGACGGACGAATACGGTCTGCCGGCAACCGGCGCTGTCGATATTAAGGACGGCGACCGAACCTTGGCAGAAGTGGCGCTCAGCGCGACGGGCCGGGCGAGCACGACGGTTCGTTTGCCGGGCGGATCCCACGCGCTGCGAGCCATATATGCGGGCGACGAGACGCGACTGGCCTCCAGCTCTGAGATCAGCCAAGTCACAGCAGAAGCGAGCGCGACGCCGAACTTTCAGGTGAACCTCACGCCGATCTCGCCGTCCTCCTTTCCCATGGTGCTTGCGGAAGGCGCTTCCGGCACAGCGGAGGTGACGATCGTTCCTCAGAACAATGCCTCGCTGACCTCTCCTATGTTCGTCACTCTCTCCTGCTCTGGTTTGCCCAATCAGGCATCTTGCACGTTTTCTCCGGAGTCGGTAGAGATTCTCTCCACCACGCCGGCAAGTTGCCCGAGCGGTTCGCCTGCCGCGAGCTGCCCGCCCATCAGCTCCATGCTGCTGCAGACGCAGGGCCCCGGCACGGTGGGCAAGGCGACGCCCAGGCAGAAAGCGAACTCGATCGCATGGGCCTTCCTGCTGCCGGGAGCATTTGGTCTGGGAGGCCTGGCGTGGGGAGTCCGTCGGCGCAGATGGCTCAGCCGGCTGGCGCTGGTTGCGATGATTGGCGTGGTTACTACCATGACCGCTACGGCGTGCAGCCCGCTCTATCGCTACTATCAGCACGGACCGGGCAATAATCCGGCGACCCCCGCAGGTACGTACAACATTACGGTCACCGCACAGTCGAGCAACGGCGTGACCGCCATCACCAACTCCACTACGATGGTGCTGACAGTACAGTAACGCCACAGTAACGGCCGCACACGCCCCATGAAATGCCGGCACTCGCTTCCCGCGGAAGTCTACGCGCTGGTGGATGAAACGCCGGACACCGTGCTGCTGGAAGGTGGAAAACCCAACGAACATGAGGAGCCGTGGACGCGCCTGTTCACGGCTCCTTTGCGTGTGTGCACCGCAAACACGCTCGAAGAGCTGCCGACGCTGTTCGCGGCGATCGAAGAGGCCGTGAGCGCTGGATTATGTGCTGCTGGATTCTTCTGCTACGAGTGCGGCGAGTTTTTCGAGCCGCAAAGCCGCATGCGCCGAGATCCGCGCATCGGTCCGCTGGCGTGGTTCGGTATTTACGAGTGCGGTTATAGCTTCGATCCTGAAACCGGACAATTTATTGGCGGCGAACCGCCAACTCTGGCCGAATTCCGTAAACGCGAGCAAACCGATGTACGCGGGGCCGAAGTCATCGCCGAGTTCACCCTGAATCAGGATGAGTACACGCAGCGGATCGACGCGATTCACGAATGGATTCGTGCCGGCGATGTCTATCAGTTGAACTTCACTGCGCCTTGGCGTGTAACCACGAGCGGCAATGCTTCGGCTCTGTATGCGCGGCTGCGCGCACAGCAACCCGCCGAATATGGAGCATTCCTCCACGGACGCAAAGGCCAGAGAATCCTGTCCTTTTCGCCGGAGCTGTTCTTCCGCATCGAGCAGGAGCATGGCGGCGGCAGGCGCATCATCACACGGCCGATGAAGGGAACGGCGCGGCGCGGGCGCTATGCGCGCGAAGATCGGGAACGAGCCGAATGGCTGCGGGCCGACCCAAAAAATCGCAGCGAAAACGTGATGATCGTCGATCTGTTGCGCAACGATCTTGGCCGCATTGCCAAGTTCGGCAGCGTGCGCGCGGAAAAGCTCTTCGAAGTCGAACGCTATCCCACCCTCTGGCAGATGACCTCGACCGTCGAAGCCGAGCTGCGCGACGAAGTGGGCTTCGAGCAGATTTTTCGCGCGCTCTTTCCCTGTGGCTCGATCACCGGCGCGCCCAAGGTGCGCGCGATGCAGTTGATCGCGGAGCTGGAAGAGGCACCGCGCGGCGTCTACACGGGAGCCATCGGGTTCTTCTCGCCGCGGCAGACCATCTTCAACGTGGCGATTCGCACCATCGAGCTCGACGGCTCGACAGGCACGATGGGCACAGGCAGCGGCATCGTAATCGACTCCGATGCGGCAGAAGAATATCGCGAGTGTTTGCTGAAGGCGGAGTTTCTGACGAAGACGCCGGTCGCCTTTTCTCTCGTGGAGACGATGCTGTGGGATCGCAGCTTTCCGCTGCTCGAACTGCATCTTGACCGGCTCGCCGGTTCCGCGCATTACTTCGATTTCGCTTGCGATCTCGATGCGGTGCGCGCGGCCCTCGCCGCCCACGCGCAGAGACTTTCAGACGGCGCGGCGCGCAAGGTGCGGCTGCTGCTCGACCGCGAAGGCGCCTGGTGCATAACGGATGAGGTGCTGGCTGCAAGTGATCCGGAGCGGACCGGACGCGTGCGCATCGCACAGACACGCACCGATCCTGCCGACCCGATGCTCTTTCACAAGACGACTCATCGTCCGCACTATGCAGATGCGTTTCAGCAGGCTGTTCGTGACGGCTTCGACGATGTGCTGTTTTTCAACCTTCGCGGCGAGCTGACGGAAGGCGCCATTAGCAATGTGCTCGTGGAGAAAAACGGCCGCTGGTTCACGCCGCCAATCGAGTGCGGCCTGCTTGCCGGCGTCTATCGGCGGCATCTGCTGGAGGCGCGAGCCAACATCGAAGAGCGCGTACTGCACGAGGATGACCTGCGCAGCGCCGATGCCGTGTACCTGTGCAACGCCGTGCGCGGATTGCGGCGCGTCCAGGTCGAGTGGGACAGCGCCTAGCTGAGTAGCCGTTATCGTCCCTCGAAAATTTCTAGCATTCTTCACCGTCATTCCGGCTGAAGTGGTACAACGTTATCGGGAGCGAAGGGCATGAAAAATAGACCGCGTGCGAAAGGGAAGCAAATCGCTTTTGCAGGCATCGTTGCACTGATTGCCTTTTCAACCGCGCATGCATTCGCGCAGGAAGAGAATCAGGCGTGGCTGAGCTACTCGAGCCGCACCGCCCATGCGATCTTCCCACGCGATGTTCGTGCGCTCGGTCCGAGTCCTATCGAGCAGTCCGCCGTAGAAGAGCTGAAGCGCAGCCTCGGCAGCGTGGCTACCGCATCGCTCTCGGCGCATTCGAGCGAGACTCCTGGAGGCGAAACCGTCGTGGGCACAGCAGCAGAGGTACGCGAAGCCTATCCCGCTCTGCATGTCCCAGCTGATCTTACGTCTGAGGGTTACTGGATTTCTTCCGGTGGCGTCGGCACTCACAAACTGCTCGTCATCGCGGGTGGTGACGAGCGCGGTGCTTTGTATGGCGCTTTCGCCCTGCTTCGCACGGCGGCTGCCGGTGAGCCAGTCGACTTCAACAAGACGCCTCTGCGCGGCCAGCCAGCCATGCCCATTCGCTGGGTCGATGAGTGGGACAACGCCAACGGCACAGTCGAGCGTGGCTACGGCGGCCGGTCGATTTTTTTTGAAGACGGCCACGTGCGCGAGGACCTGACGCAGGTGAACGACTATGCGCGCCTGCTCGCCTCCATCGGCATCAACGGTTGCAATGTGAACAACGTGAACGGCGCCGCGCCGTTTCTGACGCCCGAGTGGCTGCAAGGATTGAAGCGCATTGCCGATACGATGCGTCCCTGGGGTGTGCACCTCGCGATGAGTGTCGACATCGCCAGTCCACAGAAAGTTGGTGGTCTCAAAACTTTCGACCCGCTCGATCCCGATGTGAAGACGTGGTGGGCGCAGAAGGTGAATGAGATTTACGCGCAAATTCCTGACCTTGCGGGATTCACCGTGAAGGCCGACTCAGAAGGCCAGCCAGGACCGGCAAGCTATGGCCGCAGCCCCGCTGATGCCGCCAACGTGCTGGCCAATGCGCTCGCCCCGCACGGCGGCGTGGTGCTCTACCGCGCCTTCGTCTACAACAATCATCTCGACTACAACGATATGAAGGCCGATCGCGCGCGCGCGGCTTACGACATCTTTCATCCACTCGACGGCAAGTTCGCGCCCAATGTAATCGTGCAGATCAAAGAGGGCCCAATTGATTTCCAGGCAATCGAGCCAGTCTCTCCGCTCTTCGCCGACCTGCGGCAAACAGATGAAGCGATGGAACTGCAGATCACGCAGGAGTATCTCGGCCAGCAGCGCCATCTCGTCTACATCGCGCCGATGTGGAATCGGGTTCTCGATTTCGATCTGCGCGCTGACAATCGTTCCACTCCCGTGAAATCAATTATTGAAGGCCAAAGCTTTCACCGTCCGCTGGGCGGCATGATTGGTGTGTCAGACGTCGGCCGCGACAGATGGCTGGGCGCGCCGTTGGCGATGGCCAATCTCTACGCCTTCGGCCGGCTCGCGTGGAATCCCGATCTCGCGCCGGAGGCGATTGCTGCGGAGTGGACGAGGCAGACGATCAGCACGGATCCCGAAGTCGTCGCTACCGTAGACAAGATGCTGATGCAATCCTGGCCCGCCTACATGGACTACACCGGATTTCTCGGTTCGCAGACGCTGACCGACATTACAGGCACTCACTACGGACCGAACATTGAGGCCAGCGAGCGCAACGGCTGGGGCCAGTGGCATCGGGATGATGCGCAGGGCATCGGCATGGATCGCACGGTTGCTACTGGCACTGGTTATATCGGGCAATATCCTCCCGCCATTGCGAAGACGTATGAATCGCTTGCCACTTGTCCCGATGATCTGCTGCTCTTCTTTCATCACGTGCCCTGGACTTACAAGCTGCACTCCGGCAAAACCGTCATCCAGTACGTTTATGACAGCCACTACAAAGGCGCGGAAGAAGCGGCACAGTTAACGGCAGAGTGGGCCACTCTCAAGGAGAAGATCGATCCGAAGCTCTACGAAGATGAGCGCGCGCGTCTCGAATACCAGGCTGGTCACGCGATCGTGTGGCGCGATGCGATTGTGCAGTATTTCCTCAAAGAGAGCGGCATTCCCGACGCGCAAGGGCGCGCCGGTCACTATCCCGGCCGCATGGAGGCTGAAGATGCACGGCTCCACGGATACACGGTCGTCGACGTCAACCCGTGGGAAGATGCGTCGCGCGGCAAAGCCGTCACATGTACGGAAAAATCCTGCTCCGCCGAATGGACCTACAACGGCAAAGCTGGCCGCTTCGATATCGTTACGCAATACTTCGATATACAAGGCGACACTGCTCATTTCACATTGAGTGTGAACGGCAATGGGATCGTCTCCTGGGCTGCCGATGCCACGCTGCCCTCACGCCGCCTGCACGGCGACAACTCCACGCGCTACACAATGCGCGGCGTGCAATTAAAGCCTGACGACGTGCTGCGCATCGAAGGCGCACCGGACAGCAGCGATCCTGCAGCGCTGGATTACATCGAAATCGATCCGCAATAACTACGCTAAGTGTGCGTGAAAGTTACAAATCTGTCTAAGTTGCGTCTAACTTCCCAACTTATCGACAAAATTTTCGAGCGGAAGCTCGGCGCGGGCGTCTGTGTGATTAGAAGAAGCCGCTGCACACCCGGGGCACTCCGGCTCTCTTCCCAATTTCACTTGGAGAGGCGAGCGATGAAAGAGAATCCTGTCCGCATGGGCAGACGGACGATGATTTCTGCCTTAATCATGTTTGCAGCCGTAACTGCGCTCATGAGCACAGCGCGGAACGTACATGCGCAGCAAGCCGACACGAAGCCGGTTGAGCCCAAACCCGATATGGGCAGTTATCAGACGCTCCATCTGGCGAATGTGACCAGCCAGCACGACGCGCTCGACATTGTGACCGATCTGCGGAATATGTTGCCGAAGTCCAAGATCTATTACGTCAACTCGGAGAACGCGATCTCCATGCGCGGTGCGCCGGAAGATATTCAACTTGCCCAGAAGATGCTTTCAGAGATCGACAAACCGCGCCAGGCCTATCGTCTCACCTACACCATTGCCGACGTGCAAGATGGAAAGCGCGTCAGCACACAAAGTTTCACGCTGATTGCGGTCGCTTCAGAAGGAAAGACATTTCTCAAGCAAGGCACCAAGGTGCCCATCGTTACCGGAACGATGGACAAAGGCGCGTCGGGGCAAGAGTCTCAGGTGCAGTACGAAGATATTGGCCTAAATATCGAAGCCTCCCTGGAGGGATACGCGGACGGCGCGCAACTGCATACAAAAATCAATCAATCGAGCGTTGCCGATGAACGCCCGGGTGTCACGGTGGCAGACCCGGTGATTCACCAGACAGTCCTTGAAGCGACCTCTGATTTGCAGCCGGGCAGGCCTGTTGTCCTGGGATCGCTCGCGCTGCCGAACAGCACAGGCCATCAGGAGGTCGAAGTAGTTTCAGAGTTGGTGCGGTGATCCAGCACGTTGCCTGTTCACGCATCGTTGCGTGATCGCTACGCCTTGGCCACCTCGACGAGCGTCGAGTAGAACGTCGCGCCGGCGCCGATATCGGTAAGCCGCTCGCTGGTGAGGGCATTCACATTCACGCCATCCGGATGAAGCTTGGCCCAGTCGAGCCGCGCAGCCACCACGCCCGCAGGTAAATTCGGATTGAGCAGCGCAGTCAGGTTAAGCGATCCGCGATCGTTGAAGATGCGCACGGCGTCACCTTCCGCAATCGACCGAGCCTGCGCATCCGCCGGATGCATTTCGAGGCGCTGGCTAGTCTTGGTCTCCATTTTGCGATGACCTTCAAGATTCGCAAAAGTCGAGTTCATGTAGTTGTCGTTCTTGCGGCCGAGCAGCTCCAGCGGATAGCGCTGCGCCTTTTCGCTCCACCGCGACTCAACTGGGGGCACAAACGCTGGAAGCGCATCCTGGCCGGCGGCGGCGAGCGTCTCTGAGTAGAACTCGATCTTGCCTGTCGGCGTAGCGAACGGACCGCGCGTGTAAGGCAGGAAGGGCCGCGCGTCAGGATCGGCATGGAAGGCGAGCGGCATGTGTCCTTGCTCGTCCAGATCTTCGAAGGTGATGTGCTCCATGTTAGCGTTCGTGGAGTGCCCATCTGCGCCAATCGCAAGCGCCTGGCGAATGATCGCTTCCGGCGTGTCGCGGAAGCAGTCTTCCTGGAAGCCCATGCGCTGCGCAAGTTGGCCGAAGAGCCAGACGTTCGAGCGCGATTCGCCAAGCGGTTCGATAGCCAGCTTGGAGAGCTGCACGAAGTAATGGCCGTACGCGCCTTGAATGTCGGTGTGCTCAAGAAATGTAGTTGCCGGCAGAATGAAATCGGCGTAGTCGGTTGTGTCCGTGAAAAACAGATCATGCACAACCGTGAAGAGATCGGGGCGCGCCAGGCCGCGGCGCACCGCGTTCTGGTTCGGTGCGACAGCTCCTGGATTCGAGTTGTAGACAAACAGCGCATGAACCGGCGGCCCGCCGTACTCCACTTCTCCATCGTTCTTACTGATCCCTGATCCCTGCTCCCCGTTCCCTAACTCGGTCAGCGCATGTCCCAGCGTGCACATGTTCACAATCCGCGCCTCGCGCCCGAGCGGAGAAGCGGAGGCAAGATCGGGCCGCTCGACGGCCTGCTTGTTCCACGCGAAAGCGCCTGATGTAGAGAGTTGGCCGCCTCCTCCGCGATATTTCCACGCGCCGGTGAGCGCCGGGAGCATGGCGATGGAGCGGGCCGCAGCGCCACCATTTTCGCAGCGCTGCACGCCATAGTTCATGCGCAGGGCTACTGGTCGCGTGGTGGCGTATTCGCGCGCAAGCTGCTCGACCTGTGCAGGGCTCATGCCGGTGTAGCGCGCAACGCATTCCGGCGTGTACGCGCGCACGCGCTCGGCGAGGCGCTCAATACCATGGGTGAACTCTGCAATATAGGCGCGATCTTCCAGGCCTTCGTTCAGGATGACGTGCATCATGCCCAGAGCCAGCGCCGCATCGGTGCCAGGACGAATCGCGATGTGCCAATCGGCGAGCGCCGCTGTGCGCGTGCGATAGGGATCAATAACAATGAGCCGCGCACCGTTCCGCCGCGCCTGCTCGATCATCGGCCACAGATGGATGTTGTTGCCGTGAACATTCGCGCCCCACGCGAGGATCAGCCTTGCGAGCCGAAAATCCTCAGTCGGCGTGCCGAACTTTTTTCCGTAGACGAGATTCCATGCCTGGCCGCCAGCTTCGGAGCAGATGGTGCGATCCAGCCGGCTCGCGCCTAAACGATGAAAGAAGCGGCGATCCATCGAGCCGTAACCGAGCACGCCGATGGTGCCGGCATAGCTGTAAGGCAAGATCGACTCGGGGCCATACTGGTCGCTGATCTGCTGCAGGCGCGCAGCGATTGCGTCGAGAGCCTCGTCCCACGTGACACGTTCAAAGCTCTCGTGCTCGCGGCCGCGTGGCAATGGCCCCTTCGCTGCGCCCGGCTTACGTTTCAAGGGAAAGAGAATGCGCTCCGGCGAGTAGACACGATCGAGATACTTGGCCACCTTGCCGCAGAGAAAGCCCTGCGTCACCGGTTGAGTCGGATCTCCCTGAACCTTGATAGCGCGCCCTTCCTCGCTCACCGTCACCAGAACTGCGCACGAATCCGGGCAGTCATGCGAGCAAACGGTGTGGACGATACGGAAGGGCTGCATGGGTTCATTGTAAGCTGAACGCGGAGGAAAGAAGATGCGGCGATCGATCCTGTTTTTTCTGGCTTTGGTCTGGATGGGCGCAGGGGTGGCTGCCTCCGCGCGGGCCCCGCAGAACGGCGATGAAGTGGCAATTCGTGCCGCGCTGGATGCGCAGGTCGCAGCATGGAACCGCGGTGATATTCCGGCCTTTATGCAGACCTACGAAAATTCGCCGGAGACTACGTTCATCGGCACTACCGTGCGCAAAGGCTACGAGCCGATTCTGGAGCGCTATCGAACCGCGTATGCGAACGTAGCACAGATGGGCACAGTCACTTTTTCTCATGTTGAGGTGCGGCTGCTGCCAGGTTCGTGCGGAGCGACGGAGTACGCTATCGTGACTGGCGCCTTTCATCTCGATCGCACACAAAGAGGCACAGCAACGAAGGACGACGGCATCTTCTCGCTGGTGTGGCATAGAGGGTCGAACGGATGGAAGATCGTACTCGATCACACCAGCTAATCAACTTGATTGGCATTCAACGCGGCTGATGAATCGCACAAGCTCGCTGAATCAGGAGAGATTTTTCACGCACGCGGACCCGCATGTACACTGATTGCGCCATGAGTTGCATCTTTTGCAAAATCGTTGCGGGCGAAATTCCTTCCAAAGCCATCTATCAGGATGATCTCGCCTATGCATTCGCGGACATCGGCCCGAAGGCGCCGGTGCACATCCTCATCGTGCCGCGCGAGCATATCGCTTCCTTGAGTGAAGCTGCGGAGACGCACTGCGATCTCCTCGGTCATCTGCTATGGACCGCAAAGGAGACTGCCCGCCAGCAGGGCCTGACGAAAGGCTATCGCGTCGTGGTGAATAGTGGCGAAGACGGCGGGCAGACGGTAGACCATCTGCACCTGCATCTGATGGGCGGCCGGCCCATGACCTGGCCTCCGGGATGAGAAAGGCAGGGAACAGGGAATAGGCAATAGGCAATAGGGAACACGCAGGCTCCATCTAAACGAGCTAAAGGAACGAAGTCGGCTGAGTAAGTCAAACCGCTATTGCCTATTGCCTATTGCCTGCATCTACACCGGCTGCTGTGCGTACTCTTCTTCCTCTTCCACGCCGTAGCGGCGCAGCAGATTCGGCAGACTCTGTGAGAAGGCCGAGCGCGGCATCACCACGTCGCAGCCTGCTTCTACGCCTTTCATCTTCAGATCGCCCTGCACGTGGCTCAGGAAACCGATGACCGAGACGGACTTCTTGAACTTCGCCTTGAATTTTGGGATGAGCGTCATCGGCTTGGCGTTGAGGTTGTTCAGGTCGAAGACCAGCAGCGTGGGCCGCTCACCTTCCGGCGCCTCGAGAATGCGCGTGACGACATCTTTGTCGCCCTTCACAAACTCCACCTTCACGCCGAGCTTGCGTGCAGTCTCCTGAATCTTGGCGAGGAAGAAGAGATCCTCGATAAAGCAGAAGATGCGCGTAGGCGCGTTCTCGCGTACGGGCGCAGCAGGCTGATGCGCGTAGGCATCGGCATAATGAGCGCTGTGGTTGCTGCTCCCAAGCTGGATAGTCGATGGCGGTCCGTCGGCTACGTTGCCATTCGCAGCGCGATAGCTGTGATCCATCGGGCCGACAAACTCGCGCGGACCTTTCTGCTTGTTCTTGCGCTTGCCCTGATGAGGTCCACCCATGCCGTTGCCCGGCGACTGCGGCGGGCCGCCATTCTTCTGGAAGAATTTCTTCTTCTTGCGGCCTTGCCCCTGGTGGACAGGCTTGGCATGCGCCGGTTGCGGAGCTTGCATCTGGGGCTGCAATGGAGCCTGCTGCCCCTGCTGGTTCTGGGGCGCGCCTTGCTGGCTGGATTTATTCTTGCGGCGGCGCCGGCGGCGCCGGTGTCCTTGCGACTGCACCTGACCGTTGTCAGGTGCGGGCCCCAGCTCGGGCTGGGGCTGCGTCGATTCTGTGGTCATGCGTGTACTTCCTGGTGCTTTGCAATATAGTGCATCAAACTCAAGCTCAGCCATGTCACGAATGTGTCTGGCCGTTTAGCTTTTCTTACCTAGAGAACGTGGTTACCTTTGCGGGTTTCGCAATCAATCTGATGATTGCAAGCAGCTGCAACCGACTGGAGCGAAAGCGTGGGAACCAGATTCGAAATGCCTCCATGGGAGACCCGGCTGTTACAGCATGACCTGCGAAAGGGCGCGCTGGTCCGCTGCATTCATCCACGGCAGGTCGCAGCTTAACTTCATCAAGCTGCCATCCTGCTCGTGCAGCAATCCTCTTTTGCCCGGGCATACCGGTACAGCTTCCGGAGCCCCGTATTTCAAAATCTCTGGAAAATTCCTTTGCCGCGCTCTACGCAGAAGCCGTTGTCGAACTTCATCCGTTGGTTCGGAATCGATGTGTGGCGGCCGGTGGTTTTCGCAGGTGTTGCCCTTCCTATGTGAGCCTTTGCCCCGCGCAGCTGGATACAGGATTAAGCTGTTCAACGGGATTTGCCGGCCCGGCGGCGAGCTTGCTCTCCCCATATGGGGGCCCCGCGTCAGCCGCTCGATAGGCAACTTTGATAGTACAGCGAACCCTGTTCGCTGGCAAGAGGCGTCTGTTGATGAAGTGGGATCAATCGTGCTGTTGCAACAAGTTGCAACTCTGCGTGAAACACGAAACGCCACTCGTCGGAGTGGCGTTTCGCGGTCCTGCATTGGCCACTGGCCTCCCGTAGCAGGTGGTGGGCGATGGTTTCTCCATCGCGCCGACTGCAGGCTTTCCGGCTGGCTTTCCCTTCGAAGGGCCGCTCCTGAAAACTCGTTCCGGGCGGTTGCTCTTGCCGGTGCCCGCTGTGCTTCAAGCTGCTAGAGGCTAGCAGCCGTAAACATCACTGGCACCTAGGTTATAGCAATCGGTATGCCGTTCTCAAGTTTCCGTTTTTTCAATCACTTAGCGAAGTCATCTACTCGCGAAATTATCAAATACAGAAGCGTAAAAAGGCGAAAACTTCAAAAAACCATAGAAGCCTATTTGGGATGTTTGGATGAACCGGCTCAATGCTGGCATTTGGGGCAGAAATGAGTCCCGCGTCCGGCCAGAAGAATGCGCTGGATTGGCGTTCCGCAGCGCCGGCAAGGCTCTCCCGTTCGCAGGTAAACGCAGTGCTCCAGCTGGAAGAAACCACGCACGCCGTTGGCGTCCACGTAGTCGGAAACCGAAGATCCCCCTAGTTTGATGGCATGGGTCAATACCTGCCGCAGCGCTTCGCGCAGCCGATCGAGCTCAGCACGCGTTAAGCGGCCGGCGGCACGGCGCGGCCGGATGCCCGCATGAAACAGGCTCTCGTCGGCATAAATATTGCCCACGCCCGCAAGCAGGCTCTGGTTGAGCAGCGCTGCCTTGATCGCGAGCTTGCGGCCGCGAAAGAGCACAGCAAACTCGTCTGCGCCTATCGCGAGTGGATCCGAGCCCGGCGCATCGAACGATTGCCCCTTTGCAAGATTCCGAAACTCCAGCCGGCCGAAACGGCGCGGGTCGACAAAGCGCAGCTCACGGCCGCTGGCCAGACTTAGTCGCGCATGCGTGTGCGCTGCGACGGGCGCTTCCGATGTCGTCACCAGCAGACGGCCGCTCATGCCGAGATGCACGATCCACTGTGCCGTGGGCCGCTGTGTTTCGGAGTTCCGGCTGCCGCGTACTGCCACGTTGTTTGTAGAAGACCCCAACTCACACACAATGTGCTTGCCGGTGCGATGCACAGCGAGGAAGCTTTTTCCGGAAAGACCTTTTGCCTGTCGCGCTGGAGAAGTCTTAAACGGTTCGGAGTGCCGGCTGAACCATACTTCGAGAATGCGGTCGCCGCGAAGCCGCTCGTGAACACCACGGGCGATGGTCTCCACTTCGGGCAACTCAGGCATTCTTCTATTTTAGTGGACGGCGAGCAGATCGCATTACTTGTGAGAGCCGGCAGCAAGCACCTTATTGGCCTCAAAGCTCACGATCTTCCATACGCCGGGAGGGCCTTCGATATAGACCCGCGTGTAGCGGTAACTTCCCGAGAGGTCACCCTCGTTCGTAGTGGCCTGCACGTCGGCTGTGGAAGTAACCAGCGCGGTGGTTCCGTAGAACCTTACCTTGCGATCGGAAATCTCCAGGCTGGTGAAGTGCACGCGGTGAGCGCGGAGATTGGCGAGCGCTTCTTCTTTCGTTTGCAGAGTGCCATTCGGCGTGATGGCCATGTAGTCGTCGGAGAGCAGAGAGCTCATCGCCGCCGCGTCGTATTTAAGCAGGGCATCGCGCCAGAGATTCTCAAGATGATCGATCTCGTGGCGCCGCTCATGTTTTTGTGTCTTCGGCAATCCTGCAAAGAGAGCATGAGCACTTGTGCTCATCGCCAGAAACAGCGCCGCTACGATCGCCCAGCCAAGCCGAAGGCTGCGAGCGGATTTCCATGGGTGTCTTGCCAAACCCATCATAGGCGTAAGGGATAGTAGACCTGAATCAGCACGCCGGTCAATGAATTTCACGCCGAATTTCACGCCGAAACACATTTCCATGGAACCCACCCGCTTTTTCAACACGGGTCCGCACGCAGCGGAAACCGACACTGGTTGGACGCCGGAAATTTGTTAAACGAGAGCGACCAGGTTCTGAAGATTGCGTTCGCGCATCTTCTGCAGGAGTCCGCCAACTCCGTACTTTTTAAAATGCGGAGACTCGCGATGCGCGGCGAGAGCGGCATCGTCGCGGTATTGCTCGTAGATGAGAACGGTGTCGGGATCGTCCTGCAAGTGGTGGGGAATATAGCTGATGCAGCCCGGTTCCTGGCGCGAAGCGTCCGCGAGATGACGAAGGATCTCTGCAATCTCTGCACGATCTTCCGGCGCGAATTTGAACCAGACGATAAAGCTGACCATGAATCGTTTTCCTTTGCCCTTGCCGATTGCGATCCGGCAGCGGGAGTTTCTCAAGTGTACCCGTGAACGATTCTTTATGCGTGAATGCTGTCGAGCGCCTGGGCAAATTCCGGCAGCAACATGGTTTGCTCGCGGTCGGGCCCGGTAGAGACCATGCCGATACGCGCGCCGCTCTCGCGCTCCTGAAAGCGCAGATATTCGCGGGCTGCCTGGGGCAACTGATCGAACTCGGTAATGCCTTCCGTAGATTGCCGCCAGCCTTTGAGCGTGGTGTAACGCGGTTTGATCTGCTCAATCCCGTGCACATCGGCGGGAATCTCATCCGTGACTTTCCCGCCAATCTCGTACCCGATACAGATAGGAATCTCATCAAGTTCATCGAGAACGTCGAGCTTGGTGACCACCAGCCACTCTGCGCCGTTCACCTGGTTCGAATAGCGGAGCAGCGGAATATCGAGCCAGCCGCAGCGCCGTGGCCGACCCGTGACCGCGCCATACTCATTGCCGCGCGCCCGCAGCGTTTCGCCGGAGGCATCGAGAATCTCCGTCGGAAATGGTCCTTCGCCAACCCGTGTGACATAAGCCTTGGTGACCGAGATCACCGTACCGATGGCCGTAGGTCCAATGCCGGTTCCGGTGGAAGCGCCGCCTGCCGTCGCCGAGGAAGACGTCACAAAGGGATACGTGCCGTGATCGATATCGAGCATGGTGCCTTGCGCGCCCTCGAACATCACGCTGCCGCCCCGCGCCAGAATGTTGTTGAGGATGCGCGCCGTGTCGGCCACAAACGGACGCACCTTCTCGGCCGCGGCGGCATACTCCTCGTACATTGCCGTCGGATCGAGCGGATCGGTTCCGAAGAGCGCATGCGCGATGGCATTCTTTTCGGCGCAGGCCGCTTCAATGTGTGTCTTCAGCAGCGCGGGGCGCAACAGATCCACGACGCGCAGACCACTGCGCGCCATCTTGTCTTCGTAGGCAGGTCCGATGCCGCGGCTGGTCGTGCCGATCTTCTTGCGGCCCGGCGCACTCTCCGCGGCGAGTTCGATCATGCGATGGTAGGGCAGAATCACCTGCGCGCGATTAGAGACATGAAGCTGCGAGTCGACGTCCACGCCGAGCTCACGCAGCCGCGACACTTCTTTGAGAAAGGCGATCGGGTCGAGGACGACGCCATTGCCGATAATGCCCTTGCATCCCTTGCGCAGCACGCCGCAGGGAATGAGCTGCAGAACGAACTTCTGCCCGCCAATGATGACGGTGTGACCCGCGTTATGGCCTCCGGCGTAGCGCGCCACGGCAGAGAACCGTTCGCTGAGTACGTCCACAATCTTGCCCTTGCCCTCGTCGCCCCATTGGGCGCCCAGCACTACCGCCGTCTTTGCTCGCATCACGTTCCATTCCGCAAAATAGCCCGGCACTGCACGCCATGGAGCCGGCAGAGCACGGGCCAACATTAGAGCGGCGGGCAGACTGCCCACAGCCTCTACGATCATAAATCAGGTATACGTCCAGACGCTGTTAACCAATCTCCCTCGCCATCCGTTGTATGGGCAGATGTGAAGGTAAGCGAGGGATCAGATGAAGAATCGACATCGCACTTGTCTCTGGATTCTCTGCGGGCTCCTGGCGGCTGGAGCCGCAGCCTATGCTCCGGCTCAGACCAACTCCGCAGCTCAGGCGCGGCGCGCCGCTACAGCGAATGTTGCGCCGCCTAGCGAACAGGAGATCGCCGATACACAGGCGCAGTTGATCAAGCTGCTGCGGATGAGCCCCACGCTGACCAGCGTTGTCGCGCACGATCCGTCGCTGCTCTCAGATCAGCAATATGTGCAGCGCAACAACCCGGAGCTGGCGCAGTTTCTTACTGCACATCCTGACATCGCGCAGAACCCCGATTTCTATCTTTTCAGCCAGCTCAATTCGCGCGACGGCCGGCGCGACCGCGCCCTGGAACGGGCCGTCTGGCCGGAGTTTAGTGGACCTATGCGCGAAGAATCGGTCGCGCCGCGCATCGTGGAGCCCATCACTGCAGCCGTTGCTTTTGCAAGCTTTCTCTTTGCCATGGTCTGGCTGGTCCGGCTCTTTGTCGAAAGCCGCCGCTGGGGACAGGTCTTCAAGCAGCAGAATGACGTACACGCGCGGCTGATCGACAAATTCAGCACCAGCCAGGAACTGGCCGCGTACATGGAGACAGAGGCAGGCCGGCGATTTCTTGAAGCGGCGCCGACCTCTATGGGCGCAACCATCGGTCATCCGATGCCGAACGCCATCGCGCGGATTCTCACGCCTCTGCAGATCGGCATCGTGATGGCGCTTTTGGGAGCGGGTTTGCTGGCGCTGCGCCATGCGGGTCCAGACACCTATGAACCGATGCTCATCCTGGGAATGATCGTCCTGATGCCGGGAATCGGGTTTATTCTTTCGGCAGGAGCCACATGGGTTTTGGCCCATCGGCTGGGCCTGATGCCAGAGAACACCGCCGGGACGCGGGAAAGACTGTGAGCTGTGGCCCCCGCCCTCAAGAGGAAACGCATGAGCTGGGAATTTGCACTTCCGAACGCGTTGGCTCACGAGATCGATGCCGCTGCGCCGCCCATGGACAATGACGCCTTCACCGGCTTTTATGAGCGCTCGGCGCGTCCGCTGTGGGCCTACCTCTCTCGCGTTTCAGGAGACGGAGCGCTGGCCGAAGACCTGATGCAGGAAAGTTACGTGCGATTCCTCTGCGCGGAACGAGCGCCGTCGCTCGCAATAGACGGCGAGGTCGCTGCGCGGCTCTATCTCTTTCGCATTGCGACCAACCTGCTGCGCGATCACTGGCGCAGACCGCGTCCCTCCTCCCTCGATGAGGTTTCGGTCGAGTTCTTCTCCACGCAATCGACTGCACCTCAGACCGAGTCGCGTGCGGTGCTTGGTCCTGCGCTCAAGCAGATGAAGCCGCGTGAGCGGCAGTTGCTCTGGCTGGCGCACGCCGAGGGCTACTCGCATCGCGAGATTGCCGAGATCACAGGACTCGCCGCCGCCAGCATCCGGCTGCTGCTGTTTCGCGCGCGGCGTAAGATCGCGAAGCTTCTGCGTGAGCAGGATGCGCGTGCCGTGAGGGTGCAGCCATGTTGAGAAGCTGCCCGCGCGAAAGCGAGTTATCCGATCTTTTGGCCCGCGGCCGGTGGCCGCAAGCCGCGACGCCAGAGCTGCGTGACCACGTGCACGGCTGCCGCGGGTGCAGCGATCTGGCCCTGGTGAAGGATGCCTTCCAGCAGGCCCGCGCCGAGACAATCCACAATAGTCAGCCGATCGGCTCAGCGGGCGCGCTGTGGTGGCGCGCGCAGTTGCGCCGGCGCAATGCCGCGGTGGAGCGTGTCGGCCGGCCGCTCGTGAACGCGCAGATTTTTGCGCTTCTGGTGAGTCTGCTGGCCGCTGTCGGCTTTGCCGGCTTTGAAGCACGGCACGGCATCGGCTGGCTCGACTGGCTCCAGGGGCTGCCGCACTCCGCGACTACGCAGTTCGCCGACCTATCATCTGCAGGATTCTTCAATTCAGGATGGTTCTGGTTGCTGGCGGCCTCCGCTGCGGCAGCGCTCGCCCTGCTGGCCGGCGCGATTGCCTATCTCGCCGCCGAAAAACAATAGACGTGGTTGCATAAATCCTGTTTTGGAAGAGCACGGCTTTAGAGGTTGCGGAAAAGGCCTGGCGAAGGGGCTTTGTAACAGGCACGAGTTCACTTGTGCCGCAAGCGCGCCGGAGGCGCAGAGGATGTTAGCCCCGCGCTTCAGCGTGGGGAATTGAGGCCCGCAAAATGCTCTCGTAGCCCCGGAGGGCGTCGCGAGGCAGCGAAAGAGTGTGGGATCGTCCTTCATGCGATTGCCCTGCTCCCAAATTCCACTCTCAATCCAGCAGCCCGCTCCATCTGCTATATTGGCTCGACGATCATTCAGCCTAATTTCGTAAACGATAACGGAAAGGTAGCCGAAAGACCCGCTATCCGAGTCAAGGAGATCAGAATGGTTTGGAACGAGAGCACGAGACGGTCGTTCTTGAAGCAGTTTGGCGCGGCTGGAGCCATGGCGCTCGCCGCCGCGAATGCCGAGGGAATGGGACTGCCCGGCGCACAGGCGCCAGCGGAAAACTCCCCCGCCGATGAAAAGCAGGCCGCCACGCGCGAAGAGCGCATGAAATGGTGGCATGAGGCCAAGTTCGGCATGTTCATCCACTGGGGACTCTATAGCGTGATCGGTCAGCACGAGTGGGTCAAGGAGCAGGAGGGCGTTCCGATTCCGCAGTACGAGATTTTGGCCAAGCACTTCAAGCCCAAGCCGAACGCCGCCCGCGACTGGGCGCGGCTGGCCAAGCGCGCCGGCCAGAAGTACATGGTGATGACGACCAAGCATCACGAGGGCTTCTGCAACTGGGACACGAAGCTTACCGACTACAACGCCGTCAAGCAGGGGCCGGGCCGCGACCTGGTGCGCGAGTACGTGGAGGCGGCGCGGGCCGAGGGACTGCGCGTGGGTTTCTACTACTCGCTGATGGACTGGCACCATCCTGACGGCGCCAAGTGCAAGACTGACGAAGCGGCGCGCCGGCGGTTTGTCGACTACACGCACGGACTCATTCGAGAGCTGCTCACCAACTACGGCAAGATTGATGTTCTCTGGTACGACGTTTCCTGGCCTTTGAATGCGGAAGGATGGGAGTCCGAGAAGATGAACGCCATGGTCTTCGACTTGCAGCCGGAGATCATCGTGAATAACCGCAACGGGCTGCAGGGCGACTTCTCCACGCCGGAACAGCGCATTGAAGCCGCTGCCGTGGGCCGTGCATGGGAGTCGTGCATGACGCTCAACAACAGTTGGGGCTTCAACCGCGCCGACGACGCCTGGAAGACGCCAAAGGTGGTCGTCGATAACCTGATCACCTGCGCGCGTGGTGGCGGCAACTATCTCTTGAACATCGGCCCGATGCCCGACGGTTCCATTCCGCCTGAAACCACGGCAGTCCTCGACAAAGTCGGCGCATGGCTCGATACCAATGGCCATGCCATCTACGGCACGGAACGCGGACAACTGGTAGCGAACGCAAGCTGCAACTATTCGCGGCGCGGCAACACGCTCTACGTCCACGTGCACGGCTGGCCCGGTCACACGCCCGCAGCCGAATGGCTCGACTTCTACAAGCCCGAGGTTGTGGTGGCCATTGGCGGCCTCAAGCCGAAGGCGCTCTCAGCCAAGGTGTTGAAGACCGGTCAGAAGGTCGAGTTCACGCAGGATGAGTTCACCTTCCGGCTCACCGGACTCCCAATGACCGCACCCGACTCGCCCGCCACCGTGATCGAAGTCGAGTGCGATGGCGAGCCAATCATCGATCACGCCGCCGAGCGCCCGCTCTGGCCGCGGTACAAGGTGGACATCAGCATTTAGCTGAGGAATCGTGCTCTCCCACCCTTGCGGCAAAAGCAAAGACGGCGCAAGGATGGGGGCACGACGGATTCGAGGGCCCAGTGCAACCGGTGCAATTTTTGTAGGCCAGTATTGCACGAAGTGTCAGGCGCGGCTTCAGAGCTTACTAAAAAATGCGTGGTGAAAGGGCTTTGTAACAGGGCACGAGTTCACTCGTGCCGCAAAAGCTTCCTTTTCAGAGTGCGGCTTTAGCCGCCGAGGGATTTTCGGTACCGGCTGAAATGAAGCGAGCTCTATGCCAGCGCCATCGCGGGCCGCGCGTAGGTGTAGGGGCCTTCGGGGACCAGCACAACGAGCGCATTGGGAGAAAGGCCGTCGAGCAAAGCGGCGACCGCTTCGTCGAGGCTGCTGAAGGCGCGCGGCGCAAGCGAACCTAGCTCCGCGGGCGAAACTCCCGGCGTGTAGAAGAAGAGCTCGTGTTTCACGCCCACCAGCGCCAGCCGTTCGAGCTGCCATTGATCCACTTCCACGCGCGTATCGCGGATTTCATCCAGAAACTCCGCGTGTCCTCGATAGTCGCGCATCATCGCAGCAAACTCTGAGGAGCCCATGCCCTCTGCGCATTCACCCAAAACCAGAATGCGCCCGCCGGGCTTGACGATATGCTGCGCGGCGGTGAGTCCTTTCACGCTCTGGTAGAAGGTGAGGTCGAGCGGATAGCCCGCCGCCGATGTGATGACAGCATCGGCAAGCGCCGGGATCGGAGCCGTCGAGGTCGTTTCGAGAAAATGCACCGCCTCGGCATGTGCCATTACTGGATCGCCCGCGAAGACCCCGGAGATTTCCCTTTCGCGCGTCAGCGTCACGTCGAGAATAAAGTCATGCCGCGCCATCGCTGCAGCCTCTACCAGCTCGGCGTGCAGCGGATTGCCCTCGATCGAGCCCTCCGTAGCCAACGGCTCACGCATGAAGCGCGGCGAGTGAATCACCTTGATGGTCTCTTGCGCAGCCAGTCCTGGAACCACCAGCTTGCGCCCGCCCGAGAAGCCCAACATCAGGTGCTGCTCCACAAAGCCGAGCGAGATGTGCAGATCGGCCGCCATGAAGCGCTCGTCCACATAAACTGGTGTGCCGCGGCTCGATGTGCCAAGCGAGCGATGCGCTGCAAAGTCGCGCGCATCATGGCTGTCCACGCGGTAAATGCGTGCGATCTCTGGCCCGAGAATGACGTCGAGTTCCTCGCGTGTTGCCGCGCGATGCAGGCCTGTGGCGATGAGGATCGTGATGCCGTCCACCGGAATGCCGGCCGCCTGCAGCCGCGCCAGCAACGGGGGCAGCGTCACGGCGTTCGGGGCAGGGCGTGTGATGTCGCAGACTGAGATGGCGGCAGTCCGCTTGCCCGCGGCGAGCCTCGCCAGCGGTTCGCATCCGATGGGATGATCTAGTGCATTCGCGAGCGCCGCAGCTACATCACCCAGCGCCGGAGCCGAGCGCGTCTGCGCCACATGGCAGTCGAATCCGCCGGGAACATCAACGTCGATACCGTGTTTGCCGAAGGCGAAACGAGTCTTCATCGCAGAAGCGGGCACCCGATGCAAAAGGCCGGAAGGCCCTACCATTATTATTCTACCTGTTACCAGGGCTCAGGAGGCAGCCAGAATCGCGTCGGCGATCCGCGCAGCTTCCAAAGCGGGACGGACTTCGTGAACGCGGACCATAGAGGCCCCGTTCAGGATAGCCGCCGTCATGGCCGCCAGACTCGCAGCTTCGCGGCCCTGTACGGGCGCAGGGCTGCCACCGAAGAGAGGTGCGAGCGTATGTCCCAGGAAGGACTTGCGGCTCAGCCCCACCAGCAAAGGCCGGCCTAATCCCAACAATTCGCTCTGACGGGCGAGCAGGGCGTAGTTCTCGCCAAAGCGCTTGCCGAATCCGTAACCCGGATCGAGAAGCACGTTTTCTGCTGGAATTCCGGCGGCCGCAGCGGCGCTCAGGCTCGCGGCGAGACCTTGGCGCACCAAGGTAACCAGCGCGTCGGCAGAAAGCTGAGGCTGCGCGCGCCATTCCTCAGGCCAGCCGCGCGTGTGCGACAGCACGATACCGGCGCCGAACTCAGCGCAGACCCCGGCAAGTGCCGGATCCCAGGTAAGGCCGCTCACATCGTTGATGATCTCCGCGCCCACTGTAAGGGCCGCACGCGCCGTCTCGGCCTTATAGGTATCCACAGAGAGGACGGCATCCGGCCGAACCTGAAGAATGCGCTCCAGCACCGGCAGCAGCCGTGCCTGTTCCTCTTCGGCGCTCACGGCAGGCGCTTCGCCTCCCGCCTGCGAGCCGGGCCGTGTGCTCTCTGCGCCCAGATCGAGCAGGTCTGCCCCTTCCTCCAGCAATTGCAGCGCACGGGCGGCCGCCATCTCAGGGCGCAGAAACGAGCCACCGTCGCTGAAGGAGTCGGGTGTGATGTTCACCACGCCCATCACCAGCGTGCGCGACCCGAGTTCGAGCGTGCGCGACCGCAAGCGCCACCTTCTCTCAATGCGGGACGAAGTTGGAAGTGCAGGATTCACAAACGATTCAGTCTGGCCGCAACCTGCCGCCCTGCCCGCACCACGGCCGACCGAGTTTGCCTGCTGCGCTTAGTCACCGGTCGAGGATCCGGCATTGGTCCCACCAGCAGATCAACCGGAATGCCCAGCCCAGCATGCAAGCGGCGGATCATGGGCAATGTCAGTGCGCGCTTCCCATTCAACACCTCGGAAACTCGGGCTCGGCTGCCGATCATCGGTTCCAGGTCCGCTCTTTTGAGGCCTTGCTGTTCCATCTGAAATTTAAGAATCGTGACCGGATCGGGCGTATCGATCGGAAATTGCTTCGCCTCATAGGCACTGACGAGCGTAGCCAGCACATCGAGCTCGTCGCCTGCGGCCGTGCCCGGCTCCGAGCCCATTAGCTCCGTAATACGCGCGAGAGCTGCGTCGTAGCCGTTTTCAGTTCGAATTGGACGGATTCGCATAGCGCCTCTTGTCGAATTTCACTGTTTGCACATCGATTTGATCGTATTCGCGATGTGTTCCGAGCCAGAGAATCAGCACAATTCCATGCCCATAGTCCACCGCAACGACAAGGCGAAACTCGTTCCCTTTGATGTTGAACACAACCCGCTCAGCGGAAACGATGCTGGCAGATCGAAAGAGCTTCTTCAATTCGGCGGAACTCTTCCATTCCGCACGAGAAACCACCGCATACCAGGAGTCCAGATGCTCTTTGACGATCCTCTGCAGCTTGCGCTCGACGCGATTACGAACAAAGCCGTTCAGCGTGCCCCGCGCAATGATTCTCACCTGGTTAGTCTACATTGCTCCCGATTTGGGAGCAACTGGTAAAGTATGGGTTCGCTAGGCTTCTTTAATCCAGACGGGCCCATGCCGTACACTCCGGGCATGATCTACATACAGCGTTTGGTCGCGGCTATGCTTGCAGGAGTTCTGACGTTCGCGCCCGCCACGGAATCGCCGGCCCAGGCTCGGCACACGGCGCGGGCCGCCGAGCACGCGCAGCCAACAGGCAATCTCGCAGAGCGTATCCAGGCCATCCTCGCCGATCCGGCACTCAGCCACGCGCAGGTCGGCATCAGCGTGGCAACGCTGGATGGTCAATCGCTCTACGGGTTGAACGACGACAAGCTGTTCACGCCCGCTTCAAATGTCAAGCTGACCACCACGGCGGCCGCCTTTGCGCTGCTGCCCGTAGAGACGCTGACCTGGACCACCTTCGTCATCGGTGACGGCGATGTAGACAGCGGCGGCACACTGCACGGCAATCTTGTCGTGCTCGGCGTGGGTGATCCTACTTTGAGCGGCCGGCACTATCCCTATCAGGAACCGGGACAGACCGCCGCTGCGGCCCAACCCGGCGCGCCCCCTCCACCGCCCGTCGACCCGAACACGGTGGCTATGAGTCCACTCAGTCTTCTGGCGGAACAGGTGGAGCAATCGGGCGTGCGTGCCATTGAGGGCGACGTGGTCGGCGACGACACATTTTTCCTGAACGAGCCCTATGGCGAGGGTTGGGGTTGGGACGATCTGCAGTGGGGCTACGGAGCGCCCGTCTCCGCGCTGACCTTCAATGACAATGAGGTCAGCTTGACGATCGCGCCCGATCCAGCTGCGCCCGGCGCCACCACGCCGACATGGACGCCTGCTGTGGAGTACTACACGCTCGACAACACCATGACGCCTGCGCCGTCGAACGAGCCGGCGCATCCCGGCCTCGAACGCCGTCCGGGCGCGATGATGATCCGTGCCTGGGGCACGGCGCCTCCCGTCGGCGTGCATGTCAATGTTGCTATCGAAGAGCCGGCGCAGTTTGCCGCGCAGGCCTTCAAACAGGCGCTTATGGGGCGAGGAATCCTTGCTTCGGGCGCGGCCGAGGTTCGTCACCGGTATGCCAGCGGTACCGGCGACTTTGCCGGCGAACGCGCGCAGCCACTCAAGCTGGCTCCTTCTACACTCACCACGATCTCTGCAGCGGTCGAAGGGCATCGCGTTCTGGCTGCTCGCGTCTCACCCCCGGTAGCGCAGGCCATCACCATCCTCAACAAGACCAGCCAGAACCTGCATGCCGAGCTGCTTCTGCGTCTGCTAGGCAAAGTCGAGGGTTCTGATGGCAGCCTCGAACAGGGCACGCGCGTAGTGCGCCAGTTCATGACAGACGCGGGCATCGACGACCGGGACTTTTTCCTCTATGACGGCTCGGGCATGAGCCCTGACGATCGCGTCGCTCCGCGGGCCTTCACGCGCCTGCTGGCCTACGCCTCCCGGCAAGCGTGGGGCCAGGGGTGGCGCGATACGCTGCCCGTTGCCGGTGTTGATGGTACCCTCGAAGGCCGCTTCAAAAACTCGCCGCTCAAAGGAAAGATGTGGGCCAAGACCGGCACATTGAATGAAGTGAACGCTCTTTCCGGTTATCTCGCAGCGGCCAGCGGCAGGACGTTGGCTTTCTCGATCCTGATCAATGGCCGCCGTCCCGGCAGCGGTGCCGAGGCGCAAGCGGTCGACCGCATCGCCGAAGCGATCGCGGCATCGGAGTAACTCAGCTCCATCCCTCGCCTCAGCAGCCTCAAACAGCAGACTGCCGCCAATGTGCATCTAGTGTTGTCGAGCGCTGCCTGAGACACCATCTCGCACTCTGAGAATTCAGCCCTCGCGTGTTTTTCGCTATGGAACTCAGCCCACCCCGGACTTTGCGAGTGCATCAAAGCTCATGCCGCTTACCGGATTTGGGTGACGTCCTAGGGATTTTCCTAGTTCCAGAGCATGTGGAAACTTGTGGTGTTCGGGCGCGGATATAGCTGCTAACGCAGGAGATAAAAAGAACGCATGAAGCACAACCAGGTGCGTTTATCCACCGGCATCGCGGGGCTCGATGACATTCTTTACGGTGGTGTGGCCAAGGGCTTCCTCTATCTGATTGAAGGCAATCCGGGGGCGGGCAAGACGACGCTGGCGCTCCAGTTTCTGATCGAGGGCGCTCGGAATGGAGAGCCGGGGCTCTACATCTCGCTTGCCGAAAGTGAGTCCGAGCTTCGCTGTGTCGCCGCCTCTCACGGATTTTCCTTGGACAACATCACCATCGCCAAAATTTCCCCACCCGAGATCGCCGGCGCCGCTGGCCAGCAATATACGGTCTTTCAGCCTGCTGAGGTCGAGCTGGCCGACGTGCTGGAGACGATCCTCGCCAAAGTGCGCGAGATCTCTCCCTCCAGAGTGGTTATCGACTCGATGTCGGAGCTGCGCATGTTGGCGCGCGATTCACTCCGCTATCGCCGCCAGATCCTTAGCCTCAAGCAGTTCTTCGAGGGAAAGGACTGCACCACGCTGCTGCTGGACGAGCGCTTCCGCGACAATCCCGAGAGCCAGGTGCAGACCATCGCGCATGGGGTCATCGGCCTGGAAGTGCTGCAGCGCAACTATGGCATTACCCGCCGCCGTCTCGAAGTGTTGAAGGTGCGCGCCTCCAGCTTTCGCGAAGGCTTTCATGACTACGTCATCGTAACGGGCGGTCTGCGCGTGTTTCCGCGCCTGGTCTCCGGTGAGCATCGTGGAGTCGACGTCACATCCGAGGTTCTGCCCAGCGGCATCGCCGAGCTCGATTCCTTGTTTAACGGAGGAGTGCAGCGCGGGACCAGCACACTGCTCGTCGGCCCTACCGGATGCGGCAAATCCACCTTGTGCGCGCAATTCGCCTACTCGGCTGCCAAGCGTGGCGAACGAAGCGCAATCTATACCTTTGACGAGACACGCCATTCGTTCTGCGAACGCAGCCGTGGCTTGGGAATGGATCTGGACCCCTACCTCGAAAACAAAACCCTCCATCTGGAACAGGTGGATCCCGCCGAGCTTTCGCCAGGCGAATTTATCGACCGTATCCGGTGCGGAGTCGAAGAGAAACAATGGAAGATCGTGGTGATCGACAGCCTGAATGGCCTGATGAACTCAATGAGCGAGGAGCAGGGGCTCACGATCCAGCTTCACGAGGTTCTCTCGTACCTTAACCAGGTCGGGGTTGCCTCCTTTATGGTGCTGGCTCAGTATGGATTGCTGGGCCATGCGATGACTTCGCCGACAGACGTGAGCTATCTCGCGGACAATGTGCTGCTGCTTCGCTACTTTGAAGCGGCCGGTGAAGTGCGGCAGGCTTTATCTGTGGTGAAACGCCGTTCAGGCCCGCACGAGCGCTCCATCCGTGAGATGTTGATCAGCAATGGCCGGCTGATCATCGGCGATCCTCTGAGGAACTTTACGGGTGTGCTCACGGGCACCCCTGAGTACAAAGGAGGACAACCGCTTCTGTGACGCTTCGCTTTCTGGTTGTAGCTCCGGTGGGACGCGACGCCGAGTTGATCTCTACCCTGCTGAACGCTTCGGGGTATGCCTCCGAGCCGGTCAAAACCATCGCCGAGATCGAACCGGCCGGAAACTCGTTGCTCTTGGGCCTCATCGTGACCGATGAAGCGTTGGTGAAAGATGGCCTGAACGCTCTGCGCAACCTCATTGCCGGACAGCCGGAGTGGTCGGATCTTCCCGTCATTTTGCTCACTAGCGGGCCGCGTGAATCGAGCCATGCCGTTACCGCCAGCCAGGTGCGGATGGAGTTTCGCAGTATCTTTTTGCTAGATCGTCCCGTGCGGAAAGAGCTGCTGTTGAGCGCCGTGCAGGTAGCCTACAACTCACGGCTCAAACAACTCGAAGTGCGCGATGCGGCCATGCGGCAATTCCAGAGTGATGAGACGCTGCGCAATGCGGAAAAGCTGGCTACAGCCGGCCGCCTCGCTGCGACCATGGCGCACGAGGTGAACAACCCACTTGAGGCTTTGGGCAACCTGCTTTTCCTGATTGAGAACAGCTCATCAATCGAGGACGCACGTTCATTCACCCATATGGCGGCGCAGGAACTAGGGCGCGTCAGTGAGATCGTGAATCAGACCCTCCGTTTCCATCGCGCTCCCGCTAAGCCGGCGCTCACCGACGTAGCCGAACTCGCCACCTCGGCACTGGCTCTTTTCCGCAGCAAACTGCGCGAGCGCAACATCCGGGAACTGGTGAGCACTGAACCGACCCTCGCCTTCTGTTCCGCCGGGGAGATTCGCCAGGCGGTGGTGAATCTCATCGGCAATGCTCTGGATGCCATGCCCGACGGCGGCCGCCTCTACCTTCGCGTCTCCTCGGTTATGTACAAAAATGCTCACTGTGCGCGCCTGACAATTGCTGATACCTGTAGCGGCATCCGCAAAGAGATCCGTCCGAATCTCTTTACACAGTTCTTCACCACCAAGGGCAGCCGCGGAACGGGGCTGGGCCTGTGGCTCACGCGCGATATCGTGCTCCGCAACTGCGGCCGGTTGCGTTTTCGCTCGCGCACGGAGTCGCCCAGCGGCACGGTCTTCACGATCTATCTGCCGGCTGTGTCGATGCCGCCCGATGCCGGCTGTCCGCGCGGCGAACCCGCGACCGTGGAAGCAGCGTAAAACGCCAAACAGCCCGCCTCATTGCGAACCACGTGCCGCCTCATGAGCGGACCGCCGGTCGTGATCGGCTTAATAGATCAACTTCAGCGAGAGCTGAATCTGCCGCGACGTGCCTGCCGTCTTGGAGATCTCGCCGAAGCCCGAACCGGTGAGAATGTTGGCGGGCAAGCCCATATTGACGATGTTGAAAAGGTTGAAGAACTCGCCGCGAAACTGCAGGTCCATGCGTTCGGCGCCGCTGGCGCGGCGTCCAAAGGCGGTGTCCTTGATCAGCGCAAAATCAAAGTCGTAGTAGGCGGGCCCGCGAAGGGTATTGCGTCCCAGCGTGCCGAAGCGGCCCTGATTCGGTCCGGTGCCGCCCGCCACGTGGAGCGGGATCGAGAAAAATGCGCTGGCGTTGCTCGCGCCCTTGCCGAAATAGTCCTGGCGCACCTTGCGCGCCGTCGAGAGATGCGGCACCGCAATCTGGTCCGGACGATCGGTACCGTTGGATCCCGCGCCGGTTTGCTGAATGCCGGAGAAGATCGTGAACGGAGAGCCTGAAGAGATGCTGGAGATGCTGAGCAGCTCCCATCCGCCGATGACTTTTTTGCTGACCGGATGCAGAAAATCGACTGCGTCGAGATGCAGATCCTGCGCCAGGCTCAATCCAAACCCGTGCGTCACGTCGAACGACGACGGCCCTCGCTCCGCATGCGTATCGTAAGGATTTTGCGGAAAGCCCGAGGCCACAGCGCCCGTTGAGCCGGTGCCGCCGATCACTTCGCTCGTATCGTCGATCGATTTGCTCCAGGTATAACTCGCCTGCAGACCCGGTCCACCATGGCCTATGGTTCCGGAAAGCGAGGTCTGCAGCGCGTGATAGTTCGAGTGCGCTGTCGCCGTAATCTCATTCTCAAAACCCAGGCCGCCCGTTACGTTGCCTGCGCTATCGAATGTCGTAAGCGGCGCAAACGCAGCGGTCGCGCCGGGATAGGCATTCGGGAAACTCACGCGCGGCAGGTGTTCGCTGGCCGTGCCCACGTAGTTTGCATCGGCAGTAAGATTGCCGAACTTCCGTTCCACTCCTGCTGTCCAGGTAAAGAGCGTAGCGTTCCCGAAGTTGCGGTCAACGCCACTCAGACTCAGATCGCTCACCACGTTGCCGGCCGTGAGCGCGGCTACCTTCTGCTCATACCGGTTCACATCCATCGGTGTATTGGGTGCAACGGTGTTGGTGCGTCCAGTCGGAAAAATATTAGCGCCCGCCGGCGTCTCTGCCTGCGGCAGTTGCGATGGCGTGATCTGAAATCCGTAAGGAATCGGTGCATTCGTAGCCGAGAGCAACCGCGGCATCACCGCAAATGGAGTGCTGCCGGTAAGAAAGTTATCCTGCCAGATATTGGGCGGAATCACCGTGATCGCTCCGCCCGCGTGGGCCTGCAGTTTATCGGTTGACTGCCACACGGCCTGCACGCGCGGTCCCCAACCTTTCCATTCTGTGCGGTAGCCCGGCTGCGGGTTGACTACATATTCCTGGGTTCCATTCGTCCACAGAAAACCGGCCGTACGGCGCGCACGTTCTGAGATAGGCGTATACAGCTCCCAGCGCAGGCCGTAGTTCAGCATCAAGCGGCTCGCCACCTTCCAGGCATCCTGAAAATAGGCATTCACGTTGTTGCGATTGATGGCTGCAGGGCCAATATGCGCGCCGCTCGAAAAGTACGGAGGGGCAACGGAGACCGTATACGCGAATGGACTGCCCGAAAGAAAGCCGGAGAGCGTGTCCGGCAGCGGATCGCCGGGATGCACATCGTGTTTGCCGCTTTGCGACCGGATGGTCTCATTTGCATAAGCCGTGCCGCCGCCAAAGTCGTATTCACCGTTCGGGCTGATACCGAAATACGTCGTATCGCGATTGAGACGCACCTCCGCGCCGAACTTGAATGCGTGACGCGGCGTGGTGAACGCCACGTTCTCGCGCCCCTGAAACAGATTTCCATACGCCTGCATCACCGTGCCCGCCGCAGAGTTAAATGCCTCGTAAAGACCATCATTGAACTTCACCGCCGGATCGACCCGGTTCGGCGCAGGAAATCCCGGCGTTGCGCGCTCGATGCTCAAGGATGACTCGAAGACAAGGCGCGGCGATGCTGTGTGGATATAGGTGCCCACCACATTGCGCTGTCGATCGATGTATTCAATGTCGAAAGTGGAATCGATTGCCGTCTCATCCGGATTCGTAGTCGGCCCGGTGAGATTGTCCATCACGAATCGCGCAAAGAACTGGTCCTTCGATGAAAACTTGTGATCGATGCGCAGCGAAAACTGGTTCGCATTCGTCACCACCTTCGAGGCGGTCGCGTATGTGTGCGGCCCAAATGATCCAGCCGTATCGTTCGGCAGCGGATATCGCGCCAGCACCGCCGCAATACCTGGATTCACCGGCACAGTCAGCGTGTCCGCTGAGCCGTCGGGATATGTGACCGTATCCACTCCAGTGCGTTCCAGCGCCGTCGGCACCGGCAGCACCTGCGTCGTTCCCAGCACCTGCCGGAATCCCTGATACTGCGTGAAGTAAAACGTCCGCCCGCGTCCGTCATAAAGATGCGGTAGCAGCACCGGCCCGCCATTCGTGAATCCAAACTCATTGCGCCGAAAGGGAGGAATCCTTCCCGGATAGGCGGGCGTGGCGTAGTCAAAATAATTACGCGCGTCGAACATCGAATTGCGCACAAATTCGAAGAAAGATCCGTGAAAGCCGATCGCGCCGGAACGCGTAACGATATTGGTAAAGCCTGAAGCGCCGCGGCCGATCTCGGCAGGCATCCATCCCGAACTCGACTGAATCTCCTCCACCGCATCTACGTTGAAGTTCGAGAAGGTCGCGCCGCCCATCTCCGGGTCGCTGATATCCGCGCCATCCATGGCAAACACAGCTTCTACGCCGCGCTGTCCGTTAATGGCAAACTGTGCGGTAAAGTTGGTGGCGCCGTTCGCATCGGTCATGGTGCCTGCGGCCAACAGCAGCAGCGTGCTGAAATCGCGCTTGTTCAGCGGCAATTCGCTCACGGCCGCGCTCGAAAGCTCTTCGCCACCCGTGGCCTGCTGGCCTTCGAGCACCCCTACGGTCAGTTCGCCGCGATCAGACAGCGCAAGCGACGCAGGTAGTGCTTCTGGTGCAAGCTCGATCGGCTCCGCCGCGTCCACCGTGCGCCCATTCCACTGCACGGTCAAGTGGTAGGAGCCCGCCGGCAACGCGCTGAGCTGGAATGCTCCGTTCGCGCTGCTCGTTGCCTCGTTTCGCGCAGATTTGTTAGTGAGCCGCACCTTTGCATTCGCAATCGGTGCGCCACCTGGGTTGTGAATCACACCGCGCCATTGCACCTGAGCCAGCTCCTGCGCGCTTAATCCGGACGTAAACACGAGTGCGAAGAGCAGCAATCCTGAGAGGAGCTTGTTCTCGCAGAGAGCTGTCACGAATTGGAACCATGCGGAGCGCGCGGTGGACGAATGAATGAGCAAGCGTACGAAGCCTTTGAGGAATAGAATCCGCCCGGCCGAATTCATAGAAAAAACGTATGCCTGACGCGTTGTTTTGGATTATACCGTCGCCTATTCTCCAGGATCGGCTCGATTGCGGGCGAGCCGTAGCTTCTACACTGATGAGAGCGATGCCGGACACCGAGCCAAAGTCCGATACGATTGCCGCCATCTCTACGCCGCCGGGCCGTGGTGGCATTGGCATCGTACGCCTCAGCGGTTCGGAGTCGGCTTCAATCGCCACGCAACTTGTCCGCCTGCGCCAGCCACTCGAGCATGCGCATGCACGGCTCGCCGATGTGCTGGATGAGCCGGGCGAGGGCAGCGACTCCCTCCGCGTCGACGAGGCCCTGGTCACGTTTTTTGCCAAGCCGCACTCCTACACAGCCGAGGATCTTGTCGAAATCGCAGCGCACGGATCCCCCGTGGTTCTTGAGCTGTTGCTACGCCGTGCGATCGTATTGGGAGCGCGCCTGGCTGAGCCAGGTGAGTTCACGCAGCGCGCTTTTCTCTCCGGCCGTATCGATCTCACGCAGGCTGAAGCGGTGCGCGACCTGATCGACGCCCAGACGCTCACGCAAGCACGCCAGGCCGCCAGCCAAATGGGCGGCGCGCTCAGCCGACGCGTCGCGCCAGCTAAACAAATGCTTGTCGAGCTGATTGCGCTGCTTGAAGCCGGCATCGACTTTGCAGAAGACGATGTCGACGTCACGCCGCAAGCCGAGATTGCCCGCCGCATCGACGAGCTTACCGCGCCGCTCACAGGGCTTGAGGCCTCCTTCACGCGTGGCCGCATCGTGCATGACGGTCTGACGCTCGCCATCGTTGGTCGGCCTAACGCCGGCAAGAGCTCGCTCTTCAACCGTCTCGTCGAGCGCGACCGCGCCATCGTGACGGCCACTCCGGGCACCACCCGCGACTTGGTCACGGAGCGCATCTCGCTCGGCGGCATCCCACTCGAGCTTGTCGACACGGCGGGCCTGCGCGAAGCGCGCGAAGAGGCCGAGCAACTCGGCATCGCGCGCAGCCGCGAAGCGCTCGCCGACGCCGCGCTGGTGCTGATTGTGCTCGATGCCACGCAGCCGCTCAATGAAGAAGAGCGCCGATTATTAGCTGCTGTCGAAGGCCGCCCTGCACTGGTTGCGATCAACAAATCCGATCTGGCGAATTGCAGCGATGAGAAAAACTATTTCGACGACCAGTTGAAGGATCCCGCCTCCAGCGTGAGGGATGCGGGCCTTAGTGTGAAGGGTACGGGCTTGAGCCCGTACATTCACGCAGCCCCTGAGGTCGCTGACCGCGCGCACATTCCCGCGCTCGCTACGTCCGCCCTCACCGGTCAGGGCATTGCGGATCTGCGCGAACGTATTCTTGCTTTGGCGACGGGCGGTGCAGGCGCGGAGTCCGGCCTGTTGACCAACCTGCGCCAGCATCAGGCCGTCGCCTCCGCCTTGGCTGCGCTCGGTGATGCAGGCCGCGCCAACGCAAGTTCCATTCCGCACGAGATGATTCTTCTCGATCTCTATCGCGCATTGTGGGCTCTCGACTCGCTCACCGGCCAGACCACCCCCGATGACATCCTGAATCTGATCTTCTCTACCTTCTGTATCGGGAAATGAGAAGACCAGCAACGCCGCAGGCGAGAGCAGCCGCGGCCAGCCAGCCGGCGTTCGCCTCCGCGCGAAACTCCCAGCTCACGTTCCGGGCACGATCGCCGAATGTGCCATGCGCACCGTGATCGCCGGCGACGGGATGAAACAGATTGTCGGGCCGGTTCGGATCTTCGCTGCCGTCATACTGCTGCGACTCATATCCGTTGCGCGCCAGAAGATGATCGGCGAACGAAGGTGCAAGCTTGTTGCCGAAGATCGCCTTCACCGTCGACCCGCCGACGAAGTATTCGCGGCGGCGCGGATGGTGCGCGGCAAAGTAGATGGCGCGTGCGGCCACCTCGGGCTGAAAGATCGGCGGCACCGGTTGCGCCTTGCGCGGCAGCTTGCTGCGCACCCATCCAAACTGCGGTGTATTGAGCGCGGGCATCTGCACCATTGTGGTGTACACATGACTGCCATCATGCAGCAGCTCGGTGCGAAGCGAGGCAAAAAAGCCGAGCACCGCATGTTTTGAAGCGCAGTACGCTGCCTGCAGAGGAATGCTGCGATACGCAAGCGCCGAACCCACGTGCACAATCGTTCCATGATCGCGCGGCAACATGCGTTTGAGCGCCGCGAGCGAGCCATAGACGCAGCCGAGATACGTCACCTCCGTCACGCGGTGAAACTCTTCCGGCGTCATCTCCTTGATCGGCGCGAAAACCGACGTCATGGCGTTGTTGACCCAGATATCGATCGGTCCCAACTCGCGCTCCACGCGTTCCGCCGCAGCTTCTACTTGTGCGGCATCGGCCACATCGACAGGAAGAACCAGCGCCTTGCCGCCGAGTTCTTCCACATCGCGGCGCGCTCCTTCAAGGCCATCTTCGCCGCGCGCGATCAGGCCGACGGACGCTCCGTGGCGCGCAAATTCACGCGCTGTGGCTCGGCCCACGCCTGCCGAAGCTCCGGTAATCACCACTGTCTCTGCCCTTGGCACGTCCTCTCCTTTGCTTCCTCCTGCTTGGATGCAGACAAGCGAACCGGAATGCAACCGCTGCGGTCTACTCGCACATCCCAACCAGAAGAGCCCCGCTTTTCGTAGGGGCCTCACCAAGGCATGCCCAGCCACACTCATTCCGTTGCGCTCCAAAACCCGGTAATCGCTCCAGTCATCGAGCGCATTGAAGTGGCCATGTACAAAATCCCTACTGACCTCCCCGAGTCTGATGGAACCCTCGCGTGGGATCACACGACCTTTGTGCTGGTCACGGTGCACGCAGGCGGTGAGCGCGGCATCGGCTACACCTACGCGAGCGCCGCGACCGCGCAATTGATTCGCGAAGTTTTGATCGACGCCGTCAAAGGCATGAACGCGATGGCGCCGCAGGCGGCCTACACGGAGATGTGGAAGCGCATCCGCAACCTCGGCCGTGCCGGCGTCTGCTCCTCCGCGATCTCGGCTGTCGATTGCGCGCTTTGGGATCTGAAAGCACGCCTCCTCGGTATACCGCTCGCCACCCTCTTAGGACAGGTACGTGAAAGCGTGCCCGTCTACGGCAGCGGCGGATTCACTTCGTACACCGATGCGCAGCTGGCCGATCAGTTTTCCGGATGGGCACAGCGGGGCATCGGCGCGGTAAAGATGAAGATCGGCCGCGAGCCCGCGCGCGATCCTGAACGTGTACGTGTCGCGCGTGAAGCGATCGGCTCCGCCGTCAAGCTCTATGTCGACGCGAATGGAGCCTACACGCCGCGCCAGGCGCTTGCTGCAGCGGAGACCTTCGCACAATATGATGTGTGCTGGTTCGAAGAGCCGGTCTCCTCCGATGATCTCGAGGGCATGCGCTTTGTGCGCGATCGCACCCCTTCGGCGATGCAGATCGCGGCCGGTGAGTACGGCTATGATCTGTTCTACTTCCGGTCGATGCTGGCGGCGGGCGCCGTTGACGTGCTGCAGGCCGATATCACGCGCTGCGGTGGCGTTACTGGATTTCTGCAGGCAGCCGCTTTGTGCGAAGCCTTCCATGTGCCCCTCTCATCGCACACTGCGCCCGCACTGCATGTGCCTGTAGCCTGCGCCGCCGTTCCCTTTACTGAGGTCGAGTACTTCCACGACCATGTTCGCATCGAGCAGATGTTTTTTGAGGGGCTGCCGCAACTCGTCCAAGGTCGACTGCAGCCCGATCTCTCGCGGTCCGGCAACGGTCTCGAACTGCGCGCGGACGCTCCCCTCGCGAATGCAGAGCCTTTCTAAGCCTCTACACACGCAAATATCGGAGTGATCTCACACTTCGCGGCCACGCTCAATCTTTCTTCGCAGATTTGGCCTGTGCTTCGAGAATCGGTCGCGGATCGAACACAACGTTAAGAGATCGAATCTTTCCATTTGCAACCTGGTACCAGGCGCAAACGAAAATATTCGCGCCTGAGATCGCCAGATCGTAGAGGAGGCAAACGTCATTTCCATCCGCAAATACCCTTTTCACGTCGTACTTAAGGCGCATCCGCTCCATGTCGCTGAAGTAGGCATCGGCTCCGTTGCGGGAGCCCAATACGCCGACGAATTGCAGGTCATTGCTCACGAATTGTCTTGCGGCGGCAAAGTCCTCGCGATTGATGGCGTCGACGCATAAGAGGACAACTTCTTTCGCATCGGCCGTCAGCGCCATTTTCCGATTCTCCCCACTGCCCAATCAGATGCCATCGATGGCGAGGGGTTTTTATGAAGCGGCGATTCAATTCGCTCTCGCCAAAACACCGCAATTGCCACGCATAGCCGGTCGCATGATAGGCTGCTGGCAAAATTCCTATTGATCCGGCACGTGGCTTCTCCCGCCACATCACCCGGAATGGAATGGCTCGCCCATTCGACAACCCAGGAGGTTGATCATGCACTCTGCCAACCCCGCAGAAGCTCTCCCCAGTCCCGCCATCATCTTTGACATGCTGCAGGCGCATCAGCGCACCGCAGCTCTCAAAGCCGCGATTGATCTAGGCATCTTCGGCGCTATCGGCGACGGACCCGGAGACGTGCCCACCGTCGCCCGCCACTGCAGCGCATCGGAACGCGGCGTGCGCATTCTCTGCGACTTTCTCACCATCAACGGTCTTCTCGCCAAAGAGAATGGTCGCTATAGGCACACGCCCACCAGCGCCCTCTTTCTCGATCCACGCTCGCCGGCGTGCCTAGCCTCTATTGCGCAATTCCTCGGCAATCCTGCCATGCGCGAGCCCTTCGAGCATCTTGCCGAAATCGTTCGCACTGGCCGCACCAGCCTCACCGGCGACGGCAGTGTTGAGCCCGAGAATCCTATCTGGGTCCAGTTCGCTGAGAGCATGGCGCCTATGATGGCCCCTCTGGCCGGTCCTCTCGGCGCAATCGTGCTCGACGGCCACAACGGTCCCATGCACGTGCTCGACATCGCGGCGGGACACGGCCTCTTCGGCATTGAAATCGCCAAGCAGAATCCTCAGGCGCAGGTCACCGCGGTCGACTGGGCTCCAGTGCTGCGCGTGGCTCTGCACAACGCGCGCAAGGCTGGCGTGCACGATCGCTACGCCATGCTGCATGGTTCGGCCTTCGAAGTGGATTTCGGCGGACCCTATGATGCGGTGCTGCTCACCAACTTCCTGCATCACTTCGACAAGCCCACGTGTGTCGCTCTGCTCAAGAAGGTTCGTGCGGTTATGAAACCAGGAGGCCGCGCCGCTACGCTTGAGTTCGTACCGAATGACGATCGCGTCTCGCCCCCACTCCCCGCCGCTTTCAGCCTCACGATGCTTGCGTCTACGCCCTCGGGCGATGCCTACACGTTCAGCGAGCTTTCCTCCATGTATGCTGAGGCTGGTTTCGTCGGTATGACGGCGCATCCAATCCCCATGAGTCCACACACAGTTGTGCTGGGTCGCGCTTGAGGCCTATTTGCACGAACATCATTCGCGGTTACCCGACCGGCCAGTCGGCTTGTGTCTCCGCCACAGCTTTTCCCAGTTCCAGAGGTCGGATGTCACTGCGGGCGGCAGCGGAAAGCCGAGCTGGTGCGCAAGCAGGCACACCTGCCCGCGATGATGTGCCTCGTGCGCGAGCATGTAGCAGAGCATCTCCACACCCACCGGCCAGGGGCGCGCCCAACCGTCGCGCACAAATTTGTCAATGCGTCCTCCCTCATCAAGTGCTTCGGCGAGCATCTCGGTGCAACGCGCGGCGCTCTCGGCTAACGCCGCGCGGGCCTGCCTGGGCGTGCAGTGGCCCCGACCGAGCAGCCGCGGAACCTTGAGATGCGGCGCGGTGAGCCTCACCCACTTCGTGCGCACGTTGTGTATATGCGAAAAGATCGCCGCAATGGTCCGCACCTTGCCGGGTGGCCGGGCACTCCAGATCGAAGGGTCCAGATGTTCAAGCAGCATCTGGTTCATGTGCTCATTGGTGGAAAAGACCCGTATGGCGGAGCGTCCAGGCTTTGCGTTGGCTGAAGGGGGATGTTTGATCATCGGCTCCGCCTCCTCGATCTGGATGGACCTATATTGCCCGATCCTTGCCTCTTTGCGGATTGATTTCGCGTCTCGATCCTAGAATGGTCTCCAGCTCGCCTCTCTCTCGTGATGCAATCCAATTCCGGTATACCCCACCCCTGCTCGTTTGGCGAAATGCTCGGGGAGAGAACTCATTTGCAATCTGCGAGGCGCAGACAAGGCGCTCTTTACTATTGGGTAAATAAGGGATGGTTATTTTCGCTCATTTTGAGCGGAAATAACCAGTTTTCGAAGGGATCGGAGCTAGGTTTCGGGTCTAGTCGTACCGCTCAAAGACGATCTGTCTCTTGTGCCAGCCGTAACCGATCATCAGCTCGCGGACGCCGGAAACCATGAAGTTGAGGCCGCAGATGTAGACATAGATATCGAAAGTGAGCTCAGCCGGGGGAATCGCCGGATCGACGGGCGGCGCAGGCAGTGGTAAGCCAAGCCGCACGGCACGTTCCTCGACAATCTTGGCGATATGCACCTGCACGTGGCCGCGGAGCCCGGTCCAGCTATCCTGGGCGCGGCTCAATGTAGGCAGATAGTGGAAGTTGGGCACGCGCCGTTCGAGCGCCTCGAACTCTTCCTTGTAATAGATATCGGTCTCGTAGCGGGTGCCATACACCAGCCAGATATGCTTGCCGTTGCTGCGGTCGGGACCGTTCTCAGGGAAGAGCCATTGCGTGTAGGCGCGCATGGGCGCCACGCCGGTGCCCGTTGCCACCAGAATCGAGTCGGTGACCGGCTCGTGCAGCACAAAATGGCCGTGCGGCCCGTGGACCTGAACCGTCCCGCCGGGGGGCAGGTCGGTCAAATCGGCGAGATGATTCGAGAAAAATCCGCTTTCAACACGGTTCACGCACAGCTCAAACCGGTTGGCGACTGCGGCCGAAGCAATCGAGTAGGCGCGGGTCTGCTGCTTCCCGTTTTTGTCCTGCGCAACGGCAGAGATGAACTGCCCAGCCGTGTATGGAAAGCTTTCCAGCCCTTCGATTTCAAAGTCGAAGTGGTAGCACTGCGCCACTTCTGAGATACAGACCTTCCGGCGAAGACGCGCGGTGTAAAGCTCACGTGCCAAGTCGTTTCTCGCTTTGGTGGAAACTCCGGCCTGCGGAGGCGCAACGAAACGCGCCGGCCGGCCTGCGGCGATTATATGTCGCCGGGGGAGAGAGATGTCACGTTGCGGAACGGCTCGTGGAGGAGACTTCGCTTATCCGGGATAGGCTCCGGTGATATACCCTTCCAGCGCTTGGATGGTGTGTTCCTGGCCGGAGATGACCCACTTCACCAGGTCCCCGATTGAGATGACGCCCACCACGTCGTCACCCTGCAGAACCGGAAGATGGCGGAAGCGGTGCTCCGTCATCATGCTCATGCACTCGTCCACCGTGTGTTGCGGGCTGACGAAGAGCACCGGGCTGGTCATGATCTCGCTGACGCGGGTCTCTTTGGAGTGATGACCCTTCAGCACACCTTTGCGGGCGTAGTCGCGTTCGGACAGAATGCCCACGAGCCGATGATTGCTGCAAACCAGCAGGGCGCCGATGTCGTATCTGGCCATCATCTCGAGCGCCTCATACACGGACTGTTCAGGCGTAATGGAGAGAATCATAGTTTCGCCCTTACGCTTCAATACCAAGCCAATCGTGTCGGTAATCTTCATCGCAATCTCCCGGTTCCAGTCTGCAATCGGCGCTGATATCCCATCCGGCGGCCTGCATCCGGCCGGAATGGTAGAACAGTATAGCCCGATCTATACGCGCAAGTCTCCGGCGTTTTTATCGGTTATGGCACGCTTTACGTTCTGATGCCCGTTCCTGACCTTGTGAAGGCATTGTGCTTGTGGAAAGAACGACCTAGGCGTGACAGCAATCGCCGTCAAATGGCCTGCCGAGCCGGAACGCGCTACTGGGGGACGGAGCTGAGAATATCGAGCGATGACCCCGAATCTGAGTTCCGAGCGCCTAAAGGTGTTTTTTGGCGAAGGCTCTGCCCGATCCCGATTTCAGGTACTTTTCGAAGGCATGGGCGCGAGCTTCGTCAGTAAATGCGATGTAGGTCTTAATACGCCAAGGCCGATATTTTGAGGTATGGAATACCGAGCCCGAGTTGTGCTTGGAATTTCTGGCGAGCAAATCGTCCGTGATGCCGGTATAAAAATGGCCGACATGTGCCTCACTCTCCAGAATGTAGACGTATTTCATTGAGCGTCTGCCTCCGCTGAAGCTACGGCATGACAGCCTTCGCCGTTCAATGGCTTGCCGAGCCGGAGCCCGAAGGGCGAAGGCTGGTGGGCCCGGAGGGATTTGAACCCCCAACCAAGGGATTATGAGTCCCCTGCTCTAACCGTTGAGCTACAGGCCCGATGATGTTGACCGGCCGGCGAAAGTGGTTTAATGCTGTGTCGACGCCTGGAGTTAGAGAACGATCCAGATACCCGAGGATCGTTTGAAACTCGACGGATCACTCTCGACAGTTTTACATAATCCGCTTTGCGGCTGCCAGTACACCGCGGCATGCCGGTGGTAACTGGATCTTTCCACACTGCACAAATCGCTCTTCCGCACCGAAAGCAGAGCTTTCGCGCGACATTCGTCGGGCTGGACAGCTCAATGGCGCTCTCAGGCGCGTTTTTGCCAACTAATTTGAGCCAACCCCGTATTAGTCCTAGGTCCAAGAGGACAACAGATTGGAGTAAGAAGGACTCATACAGCGCGTAGGCCTAAGTTGGTTTACTCGCCAGGCGCAGAATCAGCGTTCGCACGCGTGCGCTTGCGAACCTTTGAGGTACGAGACAACCACCAATTTCGAACGTAATCCGCGGCTTCCTGATCGCGCTTGCCGCAGGTTTGCCGCGGAGAGAGGTGTCGCATGCAAATGATCGAGCCCTCGTTGGATGACAAGGTCCTGCTCTGTGCTGATTGTGGAGGAGAGTTCGTGTTTACCGCCGGAGAGCAGGAGTTCTTCCGGATCAAGCAGTTCAAGAATGATCCCAAACGGTGCCCGGAGTGCAAAGTCAAACGGGCTACACGCGGATTCAAGGTCCATGCCGAAACACGCGTGACCTGCTCAACTTGCGGAAGAGTGACAACGGTGCCATTCAAACCCACACAGGGCCGCCCGGTGCAGTGTCGCTCGTGTTTCGAACTCAGTCGCGCCGCTGCCGTACAGGCCGCTGAGCAACCCCAAGAAGTATCTGGAAGTCTGATGGCCTCCTGAATCGTCTCTCGGACCGCTTATGGAGCGGCGGGCGCGCCGATCACTGTGCCCTGCTGGCTGCATTCTCGAGCACCACGTTCGAGAACACTCCGGTATCGACTGTGACCGGATAGTGCGAGCAGAAGCCGATTCCCACATAAAACGGGCCATCGAAATGAATCTGTACCGGCGGGCCGAACTGATGCATCGGCTCACCCTGCACACTGATGTAGAGCGCGACGCTATCGCCGTGCTTCTCGATGCCGATACGCTGCGGCATCACGTTGGGAAGCATGCTGCCGCCGATGCGGTATTGCATGTCCTGGATCAAGGCGTTTTTCTCGGGCCGTTCGGCAATGTGCACCATGCCTGTGCCGTGTTCGGCAGCCATCACCTCTTTTGCGTTGTCATCGAGATCCTGCCGGATCACGAGAACGACCTTGCGGTCATGCGGAGGCTGCGCAACCGGAAAGCCCACATTCGCCGCCAGCGAGACATCGCCAGACATTTTCTTCCATAGATAGCGGAACTCGTCGCGCGTGTACCAGATGTTGTAGCCCGCAGAGTTGACGGTGTACTGCTTCGCCGACGGATCGTAGCTTGCGCTTCCCGGCACGAGAGCGCTTCCGACGTCGGACTGTCCTTCGAATATGCCAATCGGCGTCTCGAAGTTTGTGCTCGGTCGATGAAAATCAGCAGGCGGAGGAACCTGTTTATGTGTCGGTGAGCCGGGCAGCGCCCAGTCCGGAACCTCGGGTGTGTTGGTGTTGGGAGCCTGTGCGAGGGATGCATACGGAGACAGCTCGACACTGAAGACCGCAAGAGCGAATAGGACCAGAGATTCTGGCGCTACACGAAAGCTGAAAATTCTCATGCCGACCAAGCTAACAGAACGGGCAGTCTTGAGCGATTCATTTGGGCAGGTGGGCTTAATTTCCCTCCAGCATCGTGCGTACACGGGAGTAATAGCCGCGGCTCATCGCTACCTTTTGGCCATTCGTCAGCAGGACGGCGAACTCGCCTTGTGTCTCCGCACGTACCTCTTTCACGAACTGCAGGTTCACAATGGCCGAACGGTGCACACGCAGAAACATCCTCGGATCGAGCTTTTCTTCCATGGCCGACATCGTCTCGCGCAACAGATGCGTCTCGGTTCCGGTGGCGATGCGCACGTAATTTTCCTCTGCGCCGATCCAGCGAATCTCCGCAACGCGCAGAAAGAGGATGCGCCCGCGAGATTTGAAGGCGATCCTCACTGGATAAGGACTGTCGCTCTCCTCGGCTGCACCGCGCGTGGCCCTATGCTCGGTGAGTGCAACCTGTTCGCGGGCGCGTTGCATGGCGGCGTGCAAACGCTCGGCCGTATACGGCTTGAGCAGGTAGTCGATCGCACGGTTCTCGAAAGCGCGCAACGCATACTCGTCGTAGGCCGTGGAGATGATGATATGCGGCATCGGAGCGCTTCGCCCCGAAGATAACTGGCGAATTACATCGAAGCCATCCATGCCCGGCATACGCACGTCAAGAAACACAACCTGCGGGGTCGTGGAACGCATCAGCTCCAACACTTCTGCGCCGGATGCTGCTTCGCCCACAATCTCCACCTCAGGATCATTGCGTAGCAGTTCCCGTAGTTTCTGGCGCGCCAGCGCCTCATCGTCCGCAAGCAGCGTCTGGATCACTCGTCCTCTCCTCCTGAATCTTGAATGGAACCTCGGGTTACGCCGAACGCCACCCGGTTAACAGATATTTGAGGCAAGTTCGATTCCGAAACGCGACCTGGGGCAAGCGACTGAAAAACTGAACCCTAACTTCAGATGCATAAAGATCGAAGCATTGCGAGTATGGCCGAATCCGGGATCGGCTGTCCGGAATCGGACACTCCCTTGATCTTCATCCCGCCGGAATCACTCGCCTGTCCCTTCACGGAACGAGCGAGTCGGACAATCACATTCCGCCTTCCAGTTCTAATTGCGCCGTACCGTCAATTCGTGCTTTCGTAACTTTCTTTTACATACGCATCACATTTTCCGTTGCTGCTGAGTTTGTGACGAGCAGTTTATGGGCGGTGACGAACGGGCGATTCAACTGATTGCAGCAGTCGATTTGCGCGATGACAGCAGCCTCCAGCGCATTCTTCGCGTGATAACTTCCTTTTCTGATTGAACGTCCATCTCGCAGCAACAGGCCCCCAGCGAGATCTATCAACCAAGTGCACTCACAGAGTTGTAAGAGCGGGGAGGAACTATGACCGGCATCGTAAGGCGTCGTGTAGGCAGGCGGCAGGCTTCAGTTGCAGCAGGAGTCGCCCTGATTGTCTTGATCCACGCCAGCGCAGCGCGAGCCGTCAATCCTGACATTCCGCAGGTGGAGGCCCGCGCGGAGAGAGGCTCGATCCAGCAGCAAATCCAACTGGCGGGCGCCTATTTTACCGGCAGCGGCGTGGAACAAAACGACCGGCTCGCTGCGTACTGGTATGAGAAGGCCGCCAACGCAGGCGACCCTTATGCACAAAAGCAAATTGGATTCTTTTACCAGGCAGGCATCGGTGTGCCTCGCGATCCGATGCGCGCTGTGAAGTGGTTCGAGCGCGCCGCGGCGGGCGGTCTCGCCAGTGCCCGGACGAATCTTGGCGTTGCCTATGTGTGGGGAATTGGTGTGCCGCGGGATCCGGAGTTTGGCGCGCAGCTTTTTCGCGAGGCGCTGGCCAAAGGAGATGGATCCGCAGGATTTTCTTTGGGCGAGATGTACTATTTTGGTATCGGCGTGGCGAAGGATCCGGTTGCGGCGCAGCACTGGTATGAGCTGGGCGCCAAGCTGCATGATCCGTTAGCGGAGTTCCGGACTGGATTGTTGATCTTGCAGCACCGGCCGGATACTGAAGGACAGAAGAAAGCGGCGGAACTGCTGCGGAAGTCCGTTCTTGCGGGCTACGTGCCCGCGATGCATGCGCTCGGCATGCTCGTGTTCAATCACCCGGACCTGGCGCAATCGCCCAGCGAAATGAAAACGCTGCTCGAAGACGCCGAGGCCGCTGGAACGTGGCAATCGTCCATACTCCTGGGAATCGTAGCGCGCGATGGAGTGGGCGTGCCAATCGATCCAGCAGAGGCTTATTATCATTTCCGGGTCTCTGTGCTGCAGGGTGGGGACGAGGCAGCCAAGCTCGTGGCAAACGATCTGCGCACACTTGCCGAACGGATCGGACCCGAACGGGCGCAGGCCCGAGATGCCGAGGCTTCGACCTGGTTTCAGAAACATCAATCTAAGCTCGCCTTCGTATATAGCAAGAAGGATGAGAAACAGGGCTTCGCGGCTTTCGCGCTTACGGTGCCTGATACTGCGACTCATATAGGCCGCTTGCTTCCCACGCCGCCCCTTTAAACAAGCGGCACGACAACTGCAACTGCGCAACGCAAATCATAAGGACGAAGCACGAAACGCTATGGGGAGGACTATCAGCCGCACGCAACCGGTGTTCATGAACCCGGTCATCTTTATTGGCGCATGGGTCTTGCTGGGCACATTGTTCGCTCTGCAGGAGTGGCTGAACATGCGCCGATGGGGATACGAGATCACCGCTTATGTCGAATTCGAGGCCTGGGGAACACAATTCCTGCTCTGGGGAATCATCAGTTGGCTGATCTGGCGCTACCTGGGCTCGATGGTCCGCAATGCAAAGACGCTGCACCTGTTCACGCAGATTCTGCCTCTAAGCATTGCCATGAGCGTCATCGAGGAGATGATCTGGGTTTTCTTCTTTCCGCATCTGCCGCTGCGCCATCCTCCGATGCTCTACTGGCGGAGACTTGGCTTTCATCTGCGAGCAGAGTTTATCGACAACATGGTCATCTTCTGGTGCGCATTTGGCCTGTTTCGCGGCATCAGCTATTACCAGCGCTTCCGCGAGCATGAGAAGGCAGCGGCGCAACTGGCCATCCAGCTTTCTCACGCAAAAATCTCTGCGCTGCGGATGCAGCTGAATCCGCATTTTCTCTTCAATGTGATGAACAGCATCTCGAGTCTGATGCGCATCGACGTCGATGCAGCCGATACGATGCTCGAACAACTCAGCAGCCTGCTGCGTATCACTCTCGAACGCGGCGATGTGCAGCTGATTCCGCTGCGTGACGAGATGGAGTTCATCGAAATCTACCTGGCAATGCAGGATCAGCGCTACGCAGGGCGCGTGAAGCAGACGCTTTCGGTTGAGGCCGAACTGCATGATGCCTTGGTGCCGGCCATGATCCTGCAACCAATCATTGAGAACGCCTATGCGCATGGTCTTTCGCGCGTGGAACGGGGCGGCGAATTGGTGGTGGATATCCGCAAAGAAGGCGATCAGATCAGCGCCCGGGTTGTGAACAGCGGGGCAGGTCTGCAGGCGGATGGGACGAAATCCGCAGAGCGGTCGGGTGTGGGGCTGGCAAACATCAAGACCCGTCTGCAACTCCATTACGGCGCCCAGAGCAAGTTTTTCCTGCGTGAGATCGATCCGACACATGTGGAGGCAGCCATCTGGCTGCCGCTCATCTTCTCGGCAAATGGCAATAGCAATTTCACAGGCTACGGTGAGTGATGATTCAGGCTGTGCTGGCGGACGATGAAGTGCTCGCGCGTCAAAAGCTCAGGAAACTTTTGCGTGAAGAGCCGGATATCGATGTTGTCGGTGAGTGCGCCACAGCATCGGAGACCATCCAGCTTGTGAGCGCGATCAAACCGCAGCTGCTGTTTCTCGATATCCGGATGCCTGACATGGACGGGTTCGACATGCTGGCCGAGCTATCCATACGCAAGGATCTTGCGTTGCCCCATGTCATCTTTACTACGGCCTCCGATCAACATGCCCTGCAGGCATTCGAGGTAAATGCCGTCGACTATTTGCTGAAGCCATTCACCGCCGAACGCCTTCACAGCGCAATCGTGCGGGCCAGAGACCAAATGGATGCGCGCGACCGGGCTCGTACCACGGATGATTCGCATCGCAACGGCGTGACCTCGCATCTGACAAGGTTAGTTTTCAAATCCGGAGGGCGCATTCTTTTTCTTCCGGTGAGCGAGTTGCTCTGGATTGGCGCCGAAGAAAACTACGTGCGCCTTTGTACTGGCACTGAATCGTATCTTCTTCGTCACACTCTGGCGCACCTTGAAGAAAAGCTAGATTCCTCTATGTTTCTTCGCGTTCATCGATCCTTCATCGTGAACCTGCAGTATGTGAAAGAGGTGCGAACGATGCCGGATGGAGAGTCGTCTGTGATTCTTGTGAATGGACAAAAGATTGCGATGAGCAGAAGTTATCGGACGCGCATGCATGAGCGGTTTGCTGCCAGCTAACGTTCATCGGTTTGGGCTCGTCCATCAAGCTGTTGGCTCAGAGATATGTTCGCTTGGAAAAGAACCGCTCGAAAATTTCAAATTCAGTAGAAAGATTGCAGATGGTCCTGCATCGAGCCAGTTATTCATCTCCCATCCGCTGCAACTCACCCCGACCTCTTGCTGCTCGTCACAGAGGGTGGTCGATTATTCTTTTTGGAGGACGGGTTGCTGCATCCTCAGCAGTGCATAGGTCCACATCGTATGAACAATCCAATATCGTTGCTGGAGCGAGCTCCCCGCAAAGGAGCTAGCCGACATCGCCGTCTGCGTGCCGCCCACTGGAGCATTGGGATGTCGATCTGTCTCAATGCCGATGTTCGGCGCATCTTCCAAATGCTCACGGTGCCGGAGTATGTAGAAGCTTGGGCATCTCTTCCTGGCAACGACCAAGATGCGTCTGTCGCTGCATCGCGCTCGGGGAACGATTATCGCTTGGACTTCCATTCCGGCGAAGGCGTGAAGGCCAGCATAAGCGGCTCCTTCATCGTGTGCAGACAGCGTAAGATGCTCTTTACCTGGCTGAATATGGGCATTTCACCGGGATTCAGCATGGTCGATATCCGGCTGCGCGGAAACTTCGGCAGCAGCATCCTGGAATTGCAACACACAGACATTGCTTCTGCGGCCGAATACTTCTGGCAGATGACCGTCTGGAGAGCATCCTTCGAAAAACTCGTGCAGCTGGTCAAGAATTCTCGAGTCGGAATGGATTTAAGCGCGGCGCGCTAGCTCGCGTGAAGTCTTGGTGAAGATTTAGTTTTTTCCGTGACCGTCAAGACGGGAACTCCGCTGTCCACCTACATGAACAATTTGTGACGAAACGCCGGTTTTCCGGGATGGCGTGCTAACATTACGCAACTCCTCCTCCGGATTGCCTATGTCTGATACGGTGACGACGCGGAGCGCGCTCTGGAAGATCGGAAGCTCTCCCACGTGCGACATCGTCGTCGATCAGGCGATCGTCTCCGGCGAGCACTGCCGTCTGGGTCTCCACAATACGCAGTACATTCTGGAAGATCTCGGTTCGACCAACGGCACATTCGTCAACGGTCATCGCCTTGCGCCGCGAACGCCGGTCTATGTTTCGCGCGGCGATCTCATCACGCTCGGTCCGAGCGTTCCGTTTCCCTGGCCGGGGACGACGGAGAAAACCGTTCCGTCTGTGGCAACCGGCAACTCGAACAGCCCTACCTTGGCCACACAGATCCTGAACATCGGCCGCGCGCCGGAAAACGAGATTCAGCTGGACTTTCCGATGATCTCGCGCCGCCACGCGCGGATCATGCAGAGCGGCAATCAGTGGGTTATCGAGGATCTGAATTCCGCCAATGGCACGGCTCTGAACCGGATCGACAACAAGATCAAGCGATCGGCGCTCGATCCCTCCGATGAGATTTATCTCGGCTCTTACAAGATCGCGGCCAGCCGCATCCTGAGCGAGAGAAAGCTCGTCCAGGGCGAGAGCGAGTTTGAGCGCATCCATTTCCAGGGCAATCGCATGGTGCTGGGCCGCGACCCTGCATCGGGATATCCGCTGAACTATCCCATGATCTCCTGGCAGCACGCGGCTCTCGATCGCACGCCGCAGGGCATTTATGTAGAAGACCTCGGCTCACGGAATGGCACGTATGTAAACGGGGTGCGCATCACAAGCCGCACGCTGGTGCGTTCGGGTGACGAGATCGGGCTGGGCAGCTTCCGGTTCACACTGCTTGAAGACGGAGAACTGGCCAAGCGCGAGTACGCAGGCAACGTCACGATCGAGGTGAACGCTGCAGCAGTGAATGCTCCTGACGGCCATCGCCTGCTGGACCCGATTTCACTCACCATCTTTCCGGCGGAGCTTGTCGCATTGATGGGCCCGGCCGGAGCGGGCAAGACCACTTTCCTGAAAGCCGTGAACGGCTACGGAGCGCCGGCTTCAGGAAGCATCCTCTTCAATGGAAGTGATCTCTACAAGTTCTATGATCGCTTCCGCCAGCAGATGAGCTACGTTCCGCAGGACGACATTGTGCATGCGGAACTCACGGTGCGCGAGGCGCTCTACTTTACAGCCAAGCTGCGCACTGACCTCACCGACCCTGAGATCGAGCAGCGTATTGACGCTGTGCTGAATAGCCTGGGCATTCAAGACAAGAAGAACACGATCATTGGCTCGCAGGAAAAGAGGGTCCTCTCCGGCGGCCAGCGCAAGCGCGTGAACATCGCGATGGAGTTGATCGCCGATGCGCCGGTGATCTTTCTTGACGAGCCCACTTCGGGGCTTTCGTCATACGACGCCGAGAATGTGGTGCAGGTGCTCAAGAAGCTCTCGAATGAGGGCACAACGATCGTCACGACTATCCATCAGCCAAGCCTGAGCGTCTTTCAGCAGTTCGATAACCTGATCATGATCTCGCGCGATCGCGGAGGTACCGGCGCTCTGGCGTACTTCGGTCCCGCGTATCCAGACTCAATTGAGTTTTTCAATCCGGGCAGCCGTCAGGCCACGAGCGAGCTGAGTCCGGAGATGCTGCTGAGCGGGCTGGCGCAAAAAACAACGGCGCAGTGGACCGACGCGTACGAGCAGTCTCAATATAAAAAGCTCTTCGTCGCCGATCGCTCGGGAAAGATACCCGCTACGCAGCAGGGACAGGCGCAGAGCTCACGTCGCGGCTTTGGTTTTGGCCAATGGTGGACATTGGTTCGCCGCAATGTTCTGCTCAAGGTGCGCGATCGTGCGCAAAGCATCATTCTGCTGGTGCAGGCCCCACTTTTCGGGATTCTGCTTGGCGCGGTCTTCGGCTCGCTTCGATATTCATCAGCAGCGGATTGGGACAAGGTTGCCCGCAGTGTCGGCGCCCTGCAATTTCTTATGGTTCTCGCTGCAGTATGGTTCGGATGCAATAACGTCGCGCGCGACATTGTGGGCGAGTGGTCGATCTTCCAGCGCGAGCGCATGGTGAGTCTCAAGCTGCCGTCGTATCTGTTCTCGAAGCTCACCATCGCCGCCATTCTGTGCTTATTTCAGTGCGGCACGTTGTTGGGCATCGTTACGCTCATCTGTCACCTGCAAGGAAACTTCCTGCAGATTCTGGCGATCCTGTATCTCTCCTCGTTAGTCGGTGCAGCGATTGGTCTCTGCGTCTCTGCGCGCGCCTCCACAACCGAAGCGGCTATTGCCATGCTTCCACTTATCCTGCTGCCGGTGATTGCGCTGGGCGGCGGACTGCTTCCCATCCACCAGATGCCCCAGCCTGTTCAGCGGATCGCCAAAGTGGTTCCGTCGCGCTGGGCCTTTGAGGCCGCATTAGTCACTGAGGGCGAAACGCATCACTACTCCGATTGCGATGAGGTCACAAAGAGCAAAACCACCGACTATTTAAAAGCCATGCGGACCGAATGCGAAGGCGTAAGCATTGCCGACTGGCAGTTTCCTTCAGAACATCGCGTAGGCCTGCGGACCTGCCTAGCCGCGCTGGGCGGAATGCTGGTCTTCTGGATCAGCACCGCGCTCATCTTTCTGCGCATGCGCGATATTCTCTAGGCCCGGTACTGCCAGTGGCGCGCCCCGGCTGAGGCCGGCCCCGAAGGCAGAGAGGACCTGGCGCGGCGAGCGGACCAGTCTACCCGAAGCAATTCATCCGCGACCTCATACCGTGAATAGCAAGGAACGCATCCAACCTTCATGGCTCCGGGGCGTTCTCCTGAGCCATTTGTGCATTACTGCGGCGTGGAAAAGAGTAAGGACCAAAGTAACGTTTATGCTAGCAACTTGTGCATTTTCATTAACATGCAGGCGAGCGCGGTCTCAACTTTAGCTTGCAAATCTGTTGATCCGACTGTACATCCGTTTAGTAAAATAGCCGAATGGTTGAACGCAGGAATTTACGCAATCTGAGCTCGGCAAGGCCAAGATGGTTTTGGCCGGTTGCGGGAGCCTTGTCGCTCGCCATGTTCGCCGTATACCTCACTGATTCCACGCTGACGGTGCACGCGGATACCCAGCTAGCCCGCCCGGCTTCGACGTTGCCTCCGGGGCCGCCGGCTGAGAGCGTTCTGGCAGCAGCTGCGCCGGCGAAGCCAGCGAAACCGTCCATGCCGACAGCGGCACTGCGAGGCCTTGCTACCTGGTACGGCGGCGTGTTCGAGGGCCAGCACACCGCCAATGGCGAGATCTTCGATGCGGAAGCAATGACTGCGGCCCACAAGACCCTGCCCTTCGGCACGATTGTGCGCGTCATTAACCTCAGGACGCACAAATCGATCGTGGTGCGGGTCAACGATCGCGGCATTCTCCCCAACAACCACGTCATTGACCTGTCTTACGCGGCGGGCGAAAAGCTGAACATCATTCACTCCGGCGTGGCTCCGGTAAAACTGGAAATCCTGGCCCTCGGGCTTCCCCAGACCCAGAAGCCGTAGCAAACCAGGAAACGATCAGAAGCAAACCAAGAATTGCGACCTGCGAAAATAATGAAACCGCCGGACAGCGGTTTTGTCTCCGGCCGGAGGACGCCTCATGGCACGACTGCATTTACCCCCCAAGATGCAGACGATGGGTTTCTTACGTTGGGCAGCGCAGACTGTGCTGCTCTGGGCTTTCATAACGGCGCTCGTGGGATTCTTCTGCGGCTGCAACGGGATGATCACCTCCAATGGTGGCGGCGGAGGCGGCGCCACGCCCGACTTTTCGCTCTCATTAAGCTCGCCAAGCCTGACCCTGACAGCTGGGGGCGCTGCACAGCCGGTCACGCTGACCGCGACCGCAAGCGGCGGATTTACCGGAACCATTCAGGTGGCGTTGACCGGGTTGCCAGCCGGCGTGACGGCTTCGCCCGCCACATTGACCGTCACACCGGGAACACCGCTGGTGGTGAATTTAACGGCGGCTTCTTCTGCAGCGGCCGGTTCGGCGACCCTGCAGTTCACCGGTACGTCGGGAACGCTCAGCCACGCTGTATCGCTGATGCTGACCGTGAATACGCCGAGTACGCCGGATTTCTCGCTTTCTCTGAATCCGACAAGCCTGACCTTGACGGCCGGGGGTGCCGCGCAGCCCGTCACGCTGACGGCAACCGCAAACGGCGGATTTACCGGAACCATTCAGATAGCGCTCACCGGATTGCCCTCCGGCGTCACGGCTTCGCCCACGACATTGACCGTGACCCCGGGCACGCCCCTGGTGGTGAATCTGACGGCCGCTTCCTCTGCAGCCGCCGGGTCGGCGACCGTGCAGTTCACCGGCACTTCGGGAACGCTGAGTCACTCGGTGTCGTTGATGCTCACCGTCAACGCGCAGGGGACGCCGCCACCTCCCTCGACTGTGGACGTGGTGACCTATCACTATGACGTCGGCCGTACCGGTCTGAATCCGAATGAGACCGCGCTGACCACGGCGAACGTGACCTCGGCGCAGTTCGGTCTTTTGCGGACTTTGTCCGTGGACGGAAAAGTGGACGCGCAGCCTCTCTATCTCTCAGGCCTGACAATCGGCGGGCAATCACAAAATGTCGTGTTTGCGGCGACCGAGCACGACAGCGTCTATGCGTTCAACGCCGATACCGGAGCGCAGCTTTGGAAGACCTCTGTACTGGGCGCGAATGAGACAACGAGTAACGACCATGGCTGCGGCCAGATCACTCCGCAGATCGGCATTACCTCGACGCCAGTGATCGACCGCAGTGCCGGTCCGCACGGGACCATCTTTGTCGTCGGCATGTCACAGGATTCATCGGGGAACTATCATCAGCGGCTGCACGCGCTGGACGTGACAACGGGAGGCGAACTCTCCGGCAGCCCCATGGAGATTACGGCCAGTTATCCGGGGACGGGGGCGGCCAGTTCTGGAGGCAGGGTGCCGTTCCAGCCGGGACAATACGCCGAGCGCTCGGGGATCCTTTTGATGAATGGCACGCTTTATCTTGGCTGGACCTCTCACTGTGACCAGGGCCCATACACCGGCTGGCTGATGGCTTACAGCGAATCGACACTGGCGCAGACTGCCGTGCTGAACCTGACGCCGAATGGCAGTGAAGGCTCGATCTGGATGGCAGGCGCGGGCTTGGCGGCCGACGCGAGCGGCAGCATCTATTTTCTGGACGCCAATGGCACCTTTGACACGACACTCACCGCCAGCGGGTTCCCAACCAAGTCCGACTACGGTAATGGATTCCTGAAGATCTCTACGGCAGGCAAGACGCTTGCGGTCGCGGACTACTTCGAGCCATTCAATACCGTCAACGAATCGAATAATGACCGCGATCTCGGCTCGGGTGGCGCAATGGTCTTGCCCGACCTGACGGATGGCTCCGGCACTGTGCATCATCTCGCGGTAGGGGCAGGCAAAGATGGGAACATCTACGTGGTGAACCGCGACTCGATGGGCAAATTTAACTCAGCGAATGACAACGCGATCTATCAGGAGATCGACAGCGCCCTCGGTGGCGTATTTTCCATGCCCGCCTACTTCAATAACACGGTCTACTACGGCGCAGTCGGCGACACGCTCAAGGCTTTTCCGATTGCAAACGCCAAGCTGGCCACCAGCGCCTCGGTGCACACAACGACTTCATTTGCTTTCCCGGGGACCACGCCGGCCGTGAGCGCCAACGGCACGGCGAACGGCATCGTCTGGGTGGTCGAGAACTCGTCGCCGGCTGTCCTGCACGCCTACGATGCGACCACCTTGACCGAGCTCTACAACAGCAATCAGGCTACGGGCAGCCGCGACCACTTCGGCAATGGAAACAAGTTCATTGTGCCCGTGGTAGTGAACGGTAAGGTCCTCGTCGGGACGCCCAGCGGGGTCGCCGTCTTCGGACTATTGCATTAGCTTACGGTTTTGGTTGCGGAAGTATGTAGGCGTTGATCTCGGTGTCCCTCTCATGGGGACCGAGAAGAAGCTGAACGCCGACATACGCGATCCAGCTCGGCTGACTATTTTCCGGCGCAACATGCTGAAAGCTGCGTCCCGCCATGAGCAGCAGCAAAATCGTGTTGGTTCGGTTGAGGCCGCGTCGCCCGCCAAGACCGAGCGTGGCTTCCCGTTCCTTCGGTTCGCCATTCACGCGATTGGCGTCCTGCTGGTCGTGGATTTCAGCGTAGACTTCGGTCTTGGGGCTGAACTCATGGCCGGCAATCAGACCGCGAATCCACGATTGGGAAACGTTGTGGTTGGTAAACCAGTAGCCCACCTCACCATCGATGAGGATAGGACCGAAGCGCGCGTTTGCTTCAATAGGAAGAAGAAACTGCGGCCCCGGATCGACAACACCGCGCCGCACCGAGCTGGTGGGATTGTTGAGCGAAAGCTGCGGATAAGTGGAGATCGAGAAGTCAGGCTCTGATACGTCTTCGTTTCGCGCCCTTTTGAGGGCAGCATTCCGAACATATTCAAAGAAGCGCCACTTGACGCCGAGTAGTGAATCGCCTGGGCCGGCGACCAAGCTCCCCTTGCCTTCGCGCGACTCGTGCATTGCCATCGGCAGCTCGTATTTGAGCTGGATACGATCGCCCCAACCGTAGTTCATATCGACATTGGGAAGCTCGTAGGAGCCCTCTTCGGGATTCCGATCGCCGATCCAGCCGTAGTTGATCTCCCAATGTCCGTTGCCTGGAGTCTCAGGATCATCGGTGCGGAAAGGCGGGCCGCCCTGTGCGTGGACGACTCCGCCGAAAAGCAGCAACAGTCCACAGAGCGCTGCCGAGCGAGGGCGAGGCGCGGCGATCTTTCGCTTAAGAGAAGTCAACTTAGAAGTGTGCAGCATCGGCTTCACTTCGCAATCGATACGACTTTGGAATTAGCAGCGGAATGCGAACTCGCCGCCACGATCTCCTGTCCGGACATCGCGGTTTCGATCAACGCATTGGCTGCCGCTGCCGGAACCGGCCGGCCGAAGAGATACCCCTGTGCCTGATCGCATCCGATGCCGTTCAGCATTTCGGCCTGAGATGGAGTTTCTACGCCTTCGGCGGTCACGGTCAGGTGCAGAGTTCTGGCGAGGGCAACGACAGAGTTGACGATGGCCTCAGCCTTCGGCTCGAGCTCCATCTCCATCACAAACGAGCGGTCGATCTTGACCTTGTCAAAGGGGAATCTCCACAGGTAGGTCAAGCTCGAGTAGCCGGTGCCAAAGTCATCGAGCGCGATAGCCACACCCATGCTGCGCAGACGGACAAGCTGGTCAAGCACGCTGTCGGTGTTCTGGAGCCACACGCTCTCGGTGACTTCCACCTCGAGACGCTCAGGCGGCAAGCCGGATAGCCGCAACGCCTTCTCAACCGCCGTAACGACATCACCATGCCGGAATTGCACCGGAGACAGATTGACGGCAATCTTCAGCGGCATCTTCCAATCCATCGCTGCACGGCAGGCGGTCTCGAGAACCCAGGCGCCGAGCGGCACCATCAAGCCGCACTCCTCGGCAACCGGAATAAATTTGTTCGGTGGTTGGCTCGGCCACCCTTCGGGCCAGCGAAGCAAAGCCTCGAAGCCGACGAGCTGGCGGTCGCTGCAATGCAAAAGCGGCTGGAATGCGAGCTGAAATGCATTCGTATCGAGGGCGCGGCGCATGTCGGCCTCAATCTGCCTGCGTTCCCGCAAACTCGCGTCCATGCCGGGTTGGAAGAAGCAAAAGGTGTTACGTCCTTCTTCCTTGGCCTTGTACATGGCAGCGTCAGCGCAGCTGATCAGAGAATCCCAATCATTCGCATCCAGCGGGCCAATAGCGATACCGATGCTTGCGCCGCAGTTGAGCTCGACGCCCGCTACGTTGTATGGCTCCGAGAGAACCCTAAGGAGCCGCTGCGCGAGCGAGGCTGCGCCGTTCGGCTGGGTGAGACCCACCTGAAGAACGAAAAACTCGTCCCCACCCATGCGCACCGGCAGGTCTTCGGCCCTGACAGCGTTTTTGAGTCGCAACCCGAACTGCCGCAGCAGTTCGTCACCCGCATTATGGCCAAAGGTGTCGTTGACATTTTTAAAACGGTCAAGATCGATCAGCAAGGCTGCGATATGGCTTTGGGTGCGGGTGGCCAGAGCCAGGGCTGACTCGGCCCGTTCTTTGAGCCCACTGCGGTTTTGTAGTCCGGTTAGAGGATCATGCTCCGCTAGAAACTGCGCTTCGGCTTGAGCTGCCCGGTGGTCGCGCATCTTGCGATACACCATTACCGCTGGAATTCCGCCTGCGATGAGCATGCCGAAGACGATGATGCATTCGGTGAACAGAAACGAATGCTCATAAAGAGCCCTGTCGCCTGTCTGGTCAAGATAGACCTCGACCACACCCAACGGCTTTCCATTCCTCTCCACAGAGGCATAAGAGACGGCATAATAAGCGGGATTTCCGTCCGCATCTCCGGTCTTGGCGAAAGTCATTTCGGTTCCGGAGAGGATCGTATCCGCGGTTGCTTTACCGAGCAGTTGGGTGAGAGTTACCGCTGGTGCGCCGCCAGCCTGCGCACGTTCCGATGCGAAGACGAGACGCCCCGCAGTGCTCCACAGGTGATAGCGGTACACATCGCCGACGCGGGTCGCTTCGTGCAGGGAACGCAACGTGTGGTCGGACGGAGCCGACCCGGCGAAGACGGCCGGAAGATCGTCGATATTATTTGCCAGGCTGTCAGCCCAGTCCGAGGAGGTAGACAGAGCGTCAGAGCGCAGCATATGTGCCGAGACGATCTGGCCCAGCTTGACTCCTCCGAAGGCGAGCAGCAGGATCAGAGCGATCATCAGCAGGATATTTCTTGTGTCTTTTCCAATAATCCTTTTGACAGTGCGTTTCATGGTTAGCCCCGACCAATAAAGTCGGATCGCAGCGGCAGACGGCGATCTTTGATGTAGTCCTTATCGTCGGGGTGGTGACGGTGCGTGAATGTGACGTACCTCACTTGGTCCGGACGATCAGCAACGCGTGAATACTTTCAGGTGATAGGAGTTTTCGCGCGAAAACTGCTGAATGCAGGCATGATCGGTTGGCGCATGCAGAGGGAAGAGATTTCCCGTCGCTAATCTCGGGCTGACACGAGAGTGGTAGCAGCTTTCTCAAGATGTGAGATGAGGAATCGGCTGATTGATTGCGATTTTGTCGGCAGCGATTCGTCAGCGGGCAGCAGTCAGGGTGCCCTCGTAAGGCTTCTTCTGCGGAGCCAAATGGCGTTTATTTACCGGATAGGCGGATGCGGGGCGCGCCTTCCGAGTCTGGGCTTTTGCGATCTGCAACCGGGGCTGCGCGACAAGCTGTGCAGCAGCCGAAAGCTGCGGCGCTGGTGGGGCGGGTAAGGAGGGACCGGTCCGGGCCGGCAGCCGCTCAGGACCGTCGTCGAAACAGGATTCGCCGGTGCCCAATTGAGCTTGGCCGGACGCGGCCCGGGTGAAGGTGCAGAGACTGAGAACCAAGACGGGAAGGCCTATCCGGCGCAGCTGGAATCGGCTGAAGGAAGTAAGTCTATCTATATTAGGACCCATTTTGGAACACCCTTCCGGGAAAGCTTGCCTCGGAGCGCTTGCTCCGCGTCCGGCTGATTGCAAGGTAAGAGCGTGGCGGGAGCAGGGTCAATGGGCGGAATCTTATTTCTGGCTGAAACGTATCTAATCGTCTAAATTGCTCATTCTATTGATGCATAGCTGAAACTTTACATTACTTCAACCTGGTTTGTGCTATTGTGTTTCTACCCGACACTCGGCGCAAGCTCCGCCAGAGTCTTCAGGGTTCCCGACTCAATCTTGCGTAGCTATGGTAACTTTTCCCACTTCGGTGAAAGCGGGTTACCGCTTTGGGCCCTTTGTCTTGGATCTCCGCTCGGGCGATCTGAGCCGCAATGGCCGTCCCGTGCGGCTGCAGGAAAAGCCGCGCAGTTTGCTGTTGGCGCTGGCCGAGCGACGGGGTGAACTGGTCAGCCGCAGGGAACTGCATGAACATCTCTGGCCCGAGGATACGTTCGTCGATTTCGAGGATGGCCTGAATGCAGCGATGAGCAAGCTGCGCGAGGCCCTGGATGACGATTCTCAGGCTCCCAGATACATTGAGACCGTGCGTGGTCGCGGGTATCGATTCGTGGCCAAAGTCGAGGTGCTTGGCGAGGAAGAAGAGCCGGCTCCGGAACCTGCGCCACTCAGCACGCCTTCAGATCTATGGCCGATTCCGGTTGCCGAACAGGTTTCCGTTCCAGACACCTCCAGACGGCCGATCAGCAGGATACTGGTCGGAGTTTTGTCGTCGCTTCTCCTGGTTGCGGCTGCACTCTGGTTCTTCCATTGGCGCGCCGTTCACGCGCGGCCCATTTCGATCGCAGTGCTGCCCTTCGCCAACATGACGGGCGATGCGTCGCGGGACTACATCAGCAACGGAATCACAGAGGAACTGATCGCGAGGCTTGGCCATCTCGCGCCGGGGCAGTTGCGGGTTATCGCGCCCGCATCCGCCGAGATGTACGCCAATTCCGGCAAGCCGACGCAACAGATTGGCCGCGAGTTAAATGTTCAGTACCTGATCGAAGGCAGCTTGCAGCAGCAGGGCGCCAGTATTCGTGTAGCCGCACAACTGGTGCGGGTCGATGATCAGTCCCGATTGTGGGCTGATATCTACAAAGGCGATCTGAGCGACCAGTTTGCGTTTGAAGAGAGCGTTGCCGATTCTGTGGGGCACGCGCTTTCGCTGCACGTGGCAGCGCTAACGTCTGCCGAATACCGTCCGGGCAAGTATGAAGCGCACGACGCGTATCTCAAGGGACTTTACTTCGCCTCGCAACGGACCAAAAGTGGATTTGAACAGGCGGTCGAAAACTTCAGCAATGCCGTGGCCATCGATCCCAGGTACGCGGCTGCATATGCGCAGCTGGCCGATATGTATAACCTGATGGGCCAATACAATTGGATGAATCCACGCAATGCGCACAGTCTGGCGTGGGCCGCGGCTGAACAGGCTCTCTCCATCAATCCCTCGCTCGCCGAGGCACATGTGGCGCTGGGCTTCTCGGACTGGTATTACCAGTGGGACCTCACATCCGCGGAGGCGGAGTTCCGCAAAGCGATCGCGCTCGAACCAACGAACGTCAATGCTCATCACTGGTATGCGCAGCTTCTCATGACGGCTGGCCGCTTCGACGAGGCTGAACAGCAGATGCAGGCTGCGCTCGAAGCCGATCCACGCTCGCGCATTCTACGCACGAATCTAGGCTGGCTCTATGAATATGAAGGACGCTTCGCCGAAGCCATTCTGCAGGTGCGCGGTGTGCTGGCCGAAAATCCCAATTTTCTGAATGCGCATTACAAGCTCTGGTACATCTACTCGGCGATGGGCGACCAGACACACGCCAGCGAAGAGTTCCAATGGGTATTTCATGTGATTGCCGATCCCATGCACCGGGAGAAGATGGACGACCTGCTGCGCAATCAGGGTTATATTGCAGCTCTCAAGGATTTTGCCCGCAGCGACGATATGGAGTACGACGGCAGTCTCGTAGATGGAGCGCGATGCCTGGCTTCAGTCGGCGACTCGGAGGGAGCTCTGAGCTTGCTTGAGCGCGCCTATCAGACTCATGAGGGATGGATGGTCTATGTGCAGGCGGACCCCGCCTTCGCTACACTTCATTCCAACCCACGGTTCCAGCAACTACTCGATCAAGTACGCATTCAGGTTCCCAAGCCGTAGGGCGTGTTTCGTCAATGTCTGACTGGGCAGCACGAACCCTCAGGGCCGGTAGACAAAATCGTGCGCCTGAACGTTACTTCGCGGCCGATTGTGCGATCGCTTGAATCTGCGCAGCAACTTCCTCATGTACAAACATCATGCTGGTGGGGTCGGCAACGGTTTTGGGATCGTGTTGACCGGCGGCATGAATGAGCAGAACAGGCCGGGGATCCCAGCTGTTTTTGCTGTAGAGCCGCTCGTCTTCCCGGTTCCATCCAGGCAGCGATCTCCACATTCCCGTGCGCCAGGAGTGATCGCCTTGCACGATCAGAGTGGTCGCTCCCCAGCGCGGCTGCTTTTCGAGCACATCAAGCATCTCGCCGAGCAGCCGATCGGAATAGTCCAATGAATCGAGATATGATCCCCCAATGGCGTACTGGCCCGTCTTCCGGTTCCAGAACCCCGGTGGATGCGGAGCCGGCAGATGGATATAGATCACATCGGCTTGACTGCTGCCGAGCGTATCGAGCGCGTGCTGGCTGAGATCTCTTACCGACGCAATGTGGCCTTCCGCGTTGCGGATTGTGATATCTCTCCAGGCACTGGGCGGCCATACGAAATGCTCGACCAGTATGCGCAGCGGGAGCCACACATTCTCAGCAAAGCTCGCATCCAGCCAGGTGGGCCCGCGATCCTGGGCGTCATCATTGCTCCAGTAGCATTGCGTGGCAACCTTGGCAAAGATCGGGCAGTAGGCGATGTACCATCCCACGATGGAAGTGGTCACACCTTGCTGCTTGGCTATGCCGAAGAGCGAGGCATTGGCATCGAAGTCCTGCCATCGGCGCTGATCGGTAGTGCGAATCAGATATTCGTTGTGCTGCGTATATTCGACGTCCGTCACTTCGCGGCCGAGCATGAGACTGGGCACGGCGTGCGTCGTGCGGTAGGCGATGGGCGTCATGTCGGTGTAGAGCGTGCTCTCGCTGCGCAGCCGGTCGAAATTTGTCAGGTTCAGTGATGGGTTCCTGTCCTCGAAGGTATGCCTGTAGGCAAGTTCGTCGAAGAGAATCCAGACGACGCGCGGTTTGCTGGCTGGCGGTGAAGCGATCGGGGCACTGAAAGTTTGTGGGCCGGGCCGCCAGACGGCAGCGCGGACAAGTTGTCCGCCCATGACCAGCCCAAAGATTCCAAAGCCGGCCAGCAGACTACTGCCGAATGTGCGGATGCGATGCGCAATGGGTGTAAGGCTGCGAACCAACACCAATGCAATGGCCACCCAAACCAGGCTGACCCGCAATACAGCAGCGGGCTCCATATCAAATGGGAAGACATCGAGATTGCGGATAAAAAGGAAGATGGGCATGATGCCCATCAGATACCAGCGAATCGTATGCCAGCGCTTGAGGCCGCGCAACCAAGCCATGCCGAAACCAAAAACCGCCGCGACGATCACTATATCCGTAAGGTGCGCCAGGGCAATCTTCGTAAGCGGCGTGGGAAAGCGCATGCGCGCATCGCCGGCCGAGGAGGTCATATCGACATAATTGGGCAAGAGCAGGATGGAGGCGAAGCCCCATGCCTGCGCGATCCGCTTGATCATGCGGGGCTGGCTCCCAGGGATCGTAAGTCAGAGCCGGGGGATGCTCCGCTGCGTTCAAACAGCAGAAGAACCCGGCGGTTGCCGAGTTCGAGGCGATCGTTTACTAGAAAGAATGGCGCGAAGGCGTGGAGCAGGTCCGCTTCCGAGAGATGCCCGTACAGATGATCGCGTCCGCGTAGCCATTCCTGAAACATGGGATCGGAAGGAGGTACCCATTCGAGCAGCAGCCAGCGGCGTGTCAGGCTGGCGCAGAGCTCGCCGATGTGCGTGAGCGGCAGCTGTTCGCGCAGAGTCAGGTGATGAATGACCGCAAGCATGAGCACCATGTCGAACCTGCCTGTAAGGCGGTCAAGCAGCGCGAGCTGTTCGCGATTTTTCCATCCGGCCGCTGGCGTGGGGCGAGCGATGTTCGCAACCAGCGCAGTAACAGGCTTGCTCTGCGCAGCTGCGGCGCGCCACAGAACTTCAAGTGCCGCCCGATCATTGTCGAGAGAGACTACTTCGGCTCCGGCGTCCGCTGCGATCAGCGAGTACGTGCCGGTGTTGGCTCCAACGTCAAGAACACGCGCCGGCCGACACCGCTCTAACATGCCACGCACGAACTGCTTCTTGGCTTCGACGTCGGTGGAACTATAGTGGCTGGCCTGCTGTTCATACCGGCTCCACTCGCTTGCGCAATCTTTACCGGCCGCATGGCGAATCTGCTTGTTGAGCCGGGCGAGGCGTTTGTGAAGGATATGCGTGGCCAGTTCGGGATCTTTGGCGGATGCTGATGCGGATGTCCGCTGCGACTTGGTCGCTTTACCTTCCAGGAGCGCGGCCAGTGTTACCACGTCGAGCAGCCGCGGATCGAGACGCCGCAAGCGCGGCAATGCGCGATAGAGCGCTGTTGGCTCATAGCCATCACGCCAGAACAAGGTAGCCTGCAGCGGCCAGCCCAAATATTTTGCCCCTACCAGAGGCAACAGGAAGGTGCGCACGAACTGGCCATAAGCGAGCCAGACACTCGAGTGCGGATCGCGGCGCTCGAATGACAAAACATCGACAAGCACCGGCCGCGCACCGGCAAACAGCACGTTCAACGGCGTTGCATCCTTGAGGGTCCAGCCCGCGTCGATTGCCTTGCCGGCGATGCGCAGTGTGAGTTGGGCGGCGGCGCGCCATTGTGCCGGAGTCCACTCCCAGGGATACGAGACAGGATCGACGAGCGGATGCTGCAGCCAAAGCTCTTCGGCCTCCGTGTCGATGCCCGCAGGCGAATCGATGATCTCCGTGGAGATCAGGTCACCGCTATGTTCCAGCTCGGTCCGCAAAGGAGAAGACAGGAATGCGAGCACCTCCTCGGAGGCTGTGGCGCGGACTCGCCGGAGCGCACAATCGCTGCTGAAGTGAAGCTGTCCGGCAGGGTCGCGAAAGGTCGGCTCCAGGTCGAGCGGCACGGGCGGCGCTAGCTCGCGCGTCGTCACTGGAGAGACGAGCCCTCAGTCTCCTCGGCTGCGGAGAGCCCTGGCTGTTCTTGCCTGGATGGCTGGTCACGGTGGAAGAGGGAATAGATCTTTTTGCGCAGGTACCATCCGCCGGCTACCAGTGCAGACCCCACTGCCTGAATCGCCAGCAGGCCACTGCCCGGATCGGCGTAGCCATACGCGGGCAGCTCGAACACGAGGGCCGCTCCGGCCAGGATGAGGACCAGTGGAAGGATTCTCAGCAGCAGTTTCATCGTTTGATCCGCATTTAAGAATTAGACGACCTTTCGGTCCGCGCACATCCCGCTTAAGGGGTATAGATACTAGACGGCAGAGCCGGCTGCCGAGTTTACGTAATTCGGCGTGGTTAGGCCAATCTTTTTCCGCACAAGGAAGAATCTGCCCGCGCCTCGCGCCCTGGAGAGGCTATGAATCCGCATGCGCAACAAAAAAGAGGAGTTCAGCATAACTTTCCGGCACAGTTTTCCGTCATACAAACTGAGCAGATTTAGGGCATCTTTTTGTTTTCTCTATAAGTGGAGCGGGGCCGGGCCGGCGCTGCACTGGTTCTATGCCTGGCAATTACCCGCATTCCCAGCTCAAAACGCAACTAAATCGAACGGCCGCTGTCAGATCAGAAAGGCCTAGGTAACCTGATGAGCCTTCTAACCGTCGCTTCCCCCATCGGAGTTAGAAAGAGTCGCACGGTTTCACATCTGAATCTTTTCCGCTTCGATCACACGGTGAAGCAGATCTTTGTGATCCCCGGCATCGTCATCGCGGTTAGTCTGAGTGGGACTGCGTTCGATAAGGCGCTGCTGATTCGCATGCTGCTTGGCCTTGCGGCTGTGGTCGCGACTGCCAGCAGCAATTACGTTCTGAACGAATTGCTGGATGCGCCTTTCGACCGGTTGCATCCGACAAAGCACACGCGTCCGGCTGCCTGCTGTAGCATCAGCGTTCCGCTGGCTTACGCGCAATGGCTTGCGGCGGCCGCCAGCGGTTTTCTGCTGGCTCTGGCCGTCTCCAAATTTCTCTTCTTCAGCGTGCTCAGCCTCTGGATCATGGGCTGCCTCTATAACATTCCGCCGATTCGGACCAAAGACATTCCTTATGCAGATGTCGTCTCGGAGTCCATCAACAACCCGATCCGCTTTTGCGTGGGCTGGTATATCGTCACATCATCAGTTCTTCCGCCAGTCTCCCTGCTGATTGCCTACTGGATGCTCGGTGCTTATTTCATGGCCCTCAAGCGATTCAGTGAATACCGCCAGATTGGGCGCGATTCTGCCATGAAATACAGGCGATCTTTTGAGCACTACACAGAGCAGTCGCTGCTGGTTTCAGTTCTGTTCTATGCTGCCGCGTCAATGCTCTTTTTTGGCGCGTTCATCATGCGCTACCGCATAGAAATGGTCCTCTCCTTCCCATTTGTCGCCCTGTTGATGGCCGACTACTTCAAACTCTCATTTGTCGAAGACAGCCCGGTGCAGAATCCTGAGAAACTGTATCGCGAGCCGCGCATCATGACCTTGCTGATCCTGTGCAGCCTGGTGCTGACGGTTATGCTGTACGTGAACCTACCGTGGCTTTCTCGCGTCTTCCCGAAAACCCACTGGCATCGCCCACCGCGCGCTCAGGTGGCGCTGTCACTTTCGTCGAATCCAGATACTCTCTGACGTTCGGGACCATTTCTCTGCTTCTGGTGGAGGCAGAACGTGCGCATCTCATGCGCCCGCGTTTGTTTCGCCTCGCGTTTGCCCGATATGATGGCAGGAGCAACGCGGCGCCACGCTGATTTACGAAATGGTTCACCACGCCCGGATGCTGCCTTGGATCAAGCATGAAGACAGCCCCGGAGTCTCACTTGCCCATTGTCCCCCTTGGGCTCCTCACAGTTGCAGCGCTCGTGATTCAGGGTTATCACCTGGGCGTCGAAGATGGCGAAATCTACATCCCGGCAGCGCGCAAGCTGCTGCGTCCTGATCTTTATCCCTACGCCACTGAATTCTTCCAATCACACGAGAAGCTCTCTCTGTTTGCGCCCATCCTGGCCTGGACAGCGCGTTTGACCCATCTCTCGATGGACTGGACGGTCTTTCTCTGGTACGTGGCTACGCTTTTTTTTACGCTGGCCGCCTGCTGGATGCTGGCAGCAGTATGTTTCCAGTCGCCGCGGGCACGCTGGTGCGCCCTGCTCGTCACTACGACAATCCTGATGATGCCGGCGACTAACACCGGCCTGCTGCTGATGGATCCATACCTGACGGCGCGCTCGTTTTCAACGCCCCTGACTCTCTTTGCGCTGGTCGCGGTTCTGCGACGCCGCTTTGCCGCTGCGGGCGTGTTGACGCTGATCGTCGCGGCCATTCATCCACAGATGGCCGCATATCTGGTCTTTCTCTATGCAGTGCTTTGGATGGCGGGGAGACCTTCTGCAGGAACGCCGAAATCTGATGAGGTACCCCCCGCCGTCTTCATGGCCCTGCCAGCGACGTTTGCACTTGGTCCGGCGCAGGAGCCTTATCGTGAGGCGCTCTATGCGCGAGATTTCTATTTTCTTTCCACCTGGACCTGGTATGACTGGCTGGGGCTCTTGGCGCCGCTGGCGTTTCTAGCCTGGTTTGCGCAGGGAAGAACGCGCGGCACGACGAAGGAGTTTGCGTGTATTAGCTTCGCGCTGATTCCATTCGGACTGATTTCGATCTTGGCCGGCGCGGTGATCGCGAGCACGCACAAGCTGGACATGTATGCGCGGCTGCAGCCGCTACGCTGCTTTCACCTGATCACCTTCGTCTTCATGGTGCTCCTTGCAGGTGTGATCGGCGAATACCTTGCCAAGAACAGGGCGTGGGTGATTCCGGCGCTCTCGGTATCGCTCGCGGCTGGAATGTTCTATACGGCACGGCAGACGTATCCCTTCAGTCCGCATATCGAGTGGCCGGGCCTGTCGAGTTCCGATCTAACCAGCCCCAATCCCTGGATCAACACGCTCCTGTGGATCCGTGAGAACACGCCGAAGGATGCGATCTTCGCGGTAGATTCCCGTTACTTCAAGGAGCCGGAGGTAGATGTGCATGGGTTTCGCGCTATCAGCGAGCGCTCAGCTTTGGCGGACTACTACAAAGACGGGGGTGTGGTGGCGATCTTTCCTAGACTCGCCGAGGAATGGAAGCAGATGAGTAACGCTACCTACGGGCTGAATCATTTCAGCATGCAGGATTTCGCGCGCCTGGCCAGCGAGTATCCGGTGACATGGACCGTGATTCACGGCGCGGCGCCCGTGGGTATGGACTGTCCTTATCAGCAGCGTGGCTATGCGGTGTGCAAGATTGCCCGCGTATACGCGCAGCCCTAAATCGAGAAGACCTTGTATCTGGCTCAGTTCCGTAGCGTGACTGTCTTCGCCTTTTGCTGCGCCTTGATTACCAATTCTGCGGCGAGCAATGCTTCATCGAGATTCTGCGCTTGGTGGGTGCGATTGACGATGTCGGCCACGAACTGCGGGCCGAAGGGGAGCGGCATCGCGTTGCAGTCAATATAGCGTGCGCGATTCTTGTCAACTACGAAGAGATTGTTGCCCTGTGGACTGACGGCAACGTTGGCATATTTGCGCACTTCCATATAGCCGTCGGTGCCCAGGATGAACAATCGGCCGTCGCCCCAGGCGCCCAGGCCGTCGGGTGTGAACCAATCGAGGCGCACGTAACCAAAGCCACGGTCGCCGCGCAGCACCATGTCGCCGAAGTCCTGAAAACGCGGATGTTCGGGATGGCGCACATTGGCGACCTGCGATTCAACCACTTCGGCCTGTTTGGAGCCCGTGAAAAATAGGAACTGGTCGACCTGGTGCGAGCCGATATCGCAAAGAATGCCACCATATTGATCGGGATTCCAGAACCAGTTGGGCCGGGGCATGGCGCCGCCCGCATCACCGGCTTTTTGCACGATCTGGTGAGGCGCAATATTGATCGTCTGGATCACCTTGCCGATGGCTCCCTGCTGCACGAGCACGCCCGCGTAGACGGCGGCCTTTACCTCGAGCAGTTCGCTGTAGAGGATCGCGTAAATGCGTTTTGTTTCGGCGATGGTGCGGCGTACTTCCTCGAGTTGTTCGAGAGTCGTCATGCCCGGCTTGTCGGAGAGGAAATCCTTGCCGTGCGTCATAGCGCGCACAGCGAGCGCTGCGCGTTCATTGGGCACCTGTGAACTGAGCACGAGCTGAATCGACGAGTCGTTCAGAATCTCATCCTGAGTCGCAGCGATCTTCACGTCTGGAAAGCGCTTTTTGAACGCGGCCAGCTTGTCTTCTTCGCTGCCCCACGCGGCCACCATCTCGCCGCCTCCGCGCTGCACCGCGCCGATCATGCCGTAGATGTGGTCGTGGCTCATGCCGCAGACCGCAAACCGGATGTGGTGTTTCGGTGGCTCGTCTGTTTGCGCCGGGGCCACTGCCTCCTCGTGGATTGCGCCCCGCACGCCTGCCAATCCCATTGCGCTTTCCGGAAGACCCATCATCGCCATTGATCCTGCCGATCCGATCCAACTGGCGCGCTTTAGAAACTCGCGCCGGCCTGTGAAGCTCCTGTTCATTTTTCCTCCCGCCTGATTGGTTCGTTGCAGATTCCGCAAGACGGACTCAACCACACCCTATCGCATAGAACCGGACGGATTCTAGGACTTCGAAGAACTGCCAAGGGATTTGGCAGAGGTAATCGCACCGAAGGCGGCTATGATGAGGAGTTCCATTGCAGCAATCAGGAGTGGAGATGACTCGCTACGGAATGGTAATTGGACTGAAGCCCGAAGCTGAAGAGAAGTACAAGGAGTATCACGCGGCCGTATGGCCCGGCGTGCTCAAGACGATCCAAGCCTGCAATATCCGCAATTATTCGATCTATCTGCACAACCACACGCTCTTCGGTTACTTCGAGTATCACGGGAGTGACTACGCCGCCGATATGGCCAAGATGGCGGCCGACAAAACTACGCAGGAGTGGTGGGCCATCATGGAGCCCATGCAGAATCCGTTACCCGATCGCAAGCCGGGCGAGTGGTGGAAGGCGATGGAAGAGGTTTTCCATATGGATTAGACATTATCTCTCTGTTCGAAATAGCTTGTAAGTTCAGCTCCAGAGATTGCATCCTGCGCGTAGGTGAAAGTGCCTTTTTCCTTGATTTCGCGTGCGGCATGGACGAATGCGCCCAGAGCCGCGCGGGCCAGGCTACCGCCTACGCTGATCCGTTTTGCTCCCGCGGCTGCGAGCTCTTCTACGGAATAAAGAGCGCCTTTCAGTCCCATCAGGACATTCACCGGTTTGGAAACCGCGGCACAGACTGCGCGAATGGCATCGAGACTGGGCAGTGCCGGAGCATATAGCACATCCGCTCCGGCTTCGGCGAAGGCCTGCAAACGGCCAATCGTATCGTCGAGATCGGGATGGCCACATAAGAAGTTTTCGCACCGCGCGGTCAGCAAAAAATGGGATGCGTGTGCCGCGCCGGCCGCTGCGGCAACCCGCTCCACAGCGAGGTGGAAATCGTAGATCGGTTCATCTGCTTTACCGGTTGAGTCTTCGATGGAACCACCGGCCAGACCGGCTTGAGCTGCCAGACGTATCGTTTCCGCGCATGCTTCCGGCGCATCGCCGAAGCCGTTCTGCAGATCGGCAGAGACGGGAAGATCGGTCGCCTCTGCGATCGATTGCGCATTGGCGAGAATTCCGTTGCGGGTAAGCGCCTGAGGAGAATCCATAAGGCCCGCACTGAAGGCATAGCCGCCGCTGGTTGTGGCCAGTGCTTCGAATCCGAGCGCGGCAAGAATGCGCGCCGAGCCTGCGTTCCAGGGATTGGGAATGAGAAAGACTCCTGGCCGTTGATGGAGCGCCTGAAAGGCCGTGTATTTCTCTTCTCGCGTCATCTTTTTGTCCTTACCTAAATTGAATGCCTCAAGCCGATTGTGGCACAGCCGTCGAGTCAATCGAGAGTCTGCGAAAATAGAGGAGATGCTCTCGCTGCAAAATGCCGGCAAGCGGTTCGGACCACGCATCCTCTTTCTTGAGGCGAATTGGCTCATCCGTAACAAAGAAAAGACGGCGCTGGTGGGCGCCAATGGCACTGGAAAGTCCACGCTCATGAAGGTCCTTGCGGGTCTTGAGACGCTCGACTATGGCACGCTCCAGCTGACCCGCGGTATGAGCATTGGCTACCTCCCGCAGGAAGGCCTGCGCCTGACTGGCCGGACAGTCTTTGAAGAATGCCTTACAGTCTTCGAAGAGATTCGCGAGATGGAACGCGAGATTGAGCGCCTTGCCGCAGAGATGGCCGAGCTGGATCACGCGAGCCCGGAGTATGAATCGGCCGCCGAGCGCTATTCGACTCTCCAGGAAAGGTTCCACGCGCTCGATGGCTACGCACTCGATGCCCAGGTGGGCACGGTGCTGACCGGGCTGGGTTTCGGCAAAGAAGACTGGGCGCGGCTGACCGACGAGTTCAGTGGCGGATGGCAGATGCGCATTGCACTTGCCAAGCTGCTGCTTGCCAAGCCGAATCTTCTCCTGTTGGATGAGCCGACTAACCATCTTGATCTCGAAACGCGCAACTGGCTCGAAGAGTATCTGAAGAATTATCCCTTCGGATACATCCTGATCTCGCACGATCGCTACTTCCTCGATGTCACGATCGATCGCACAGTGGAGATATGGAATAAGCGGCTCAACATCTATCAGGGCAACTTCACTAAATACCTGAAGCAGAAAGAAGAGCGCAGGGCGCAGCTTGAAGCTGCGTATCGCAATCAGCGCGACCAGATCGAGCATCTTGAGGCCTTCATCAACCGTTTTCGCTATCAGGCGACGAAGGCGAAGCAAGTGCAGAGCCGCATCAAGGAACTCGAAAAAATCGAGCGCATCGAGATTCCCGAAGAAGAGCCCGTCATCCACTTCAAGTTTCCGCAGCCACCACCGTCCGGACGCACGGTTGTCGAGGCGGAGGGGCTCTCGAAAAACTACGGTGAGAAGCGCGTGCTCAACAACGTGCGTTTCACGATCGAGCGCGGTGACCGCGTGGCGCTGGTTGGCGTAAACGGTGCTGGCAAATCGACGCTGATCAAATTGCTGGCCGGAGGGGAGACACCCACGGCAGGAACAGTGCGGCTCGGACACAACGTCGTGAGCGAGTATTTTGCGCAGGACCAGTACAAGGTGCTCGATGGTGAGGCGCGCATGCTTGACGACATCAGCCGCGCTGCGCGCAAGGTGCCGGAGGTCGAGCTGCGTTCGCTCCTGGGCTGCTTTCTCTTTTCGGGTGAGGATGTCTTCAAGCCGCTCGGCGTTCTCTCGGGTGGCGAGCGGAACCGTTTTGCACTGGCGCGCATCCTGGTTTCGCCGTCGAACTTCCTGCTTCTCGATGAGCCTACGAACCATCTCGATATGCGCGCCAAAGATGTGCTGCTTGAAGCGCTCGCAGCCTTCTCAGGTACGGTGCTTTTCGTCTCGCATGATCGCTACTTCATTGATCGGCTGGCCACGCGCGTGCTCGAAATCGAGGATGGCGCGATCACTTCGTATCCTGGCAACTACGAGGATTATCTGCGGCGAAAAGACGCACAGGCGGCAGGCGAAGCGACTCAAGAGGTAGTGAAGCAATCGGAACCGGATGCACCGGCAAGCAAACCGGCCGAATCTGTTCCGGTATCTTTCGGAAGCGCAAATGGCGCGCCGAAAGACAAGCCCCGCCGCCTGAATCCCATCAAGCAGAAGCAAATGGAAGACCGCTGCGCGTTTTTAGAAGAGGAAGTCCCGCGTGTAGAGGCTTCCATTGCGCATACCGAGCAGCAGTTGGGTGTCTACGTCTCCGCAGCGGAGACGGAAAGGCTTACCCGCCTTGCCGAGGAGCTTCGGACGCAGCTTGCGGCGCTGACTGCGGAATGGGAAGAACTAATGATGCAACTTGAGGGCGAGACTGCGGCGGGATAGCTGCTTAATTCGCTATTGTGTTGCGCGCATCAAGATGGCGCCCGCTTTGAGCTTCAGGGTAAGCCTGCGAATGGCCCTCACGAGCGCAACTTCCATGATCATGATGACAACGGCAACGCCAAGTACCCCTGGCCACTCTCTGCGATGCATGTGTATCAAGACCGAAACCAGGATGTAGACATAAATTGCCGCGAAGACCTTAAGCAGAAGAATGCGTCGGCGAAGCTTGCGGCTTGTGACATCATTGAGTGGCAACTGATCCGCTGATGAGGCGGACCGTGGAAACCGCACACTTGCCCGGCGTACGATCAAAACGACAGCCGCTGCTACAGCGAGCACCACTCCAATCACAGTCCACGGAAGCACAGTGGCCGGTAAACGGCCTCGTGCAATGTTCAAGGCGACAGGCACCAGGATCGCCGTCCCGCCCAGAACCAGCAGTGAGAGCCGCCGGGTGATATATTTTTCCCGCTTAAAATACTCGGCTATTTCGTCCATGTGTTGTGGCTCGCTTTCCCAACATGCTACACCTCATTGGGCATAGCGCGGCACAGTACTATGGTGCACGTCGGTGCTCCATTCAGGGCAGACAGGGTCGGTCGTGCATAATCAAATCACGATGGCCCTTTTGTGGAACCCTGAGAGCTGGTCGCAGCGGCTGGCCGAGCTGGAGGCGCAAACTGGTGAGCTGAAAGAGGCTCCGCTGCGCCGCGATGTGCGCTCCCTGGGGATGTTGCTGGGTGAAGTGTTGCGCGAACAGGCTGGAGAAGACCTGTTTGCGCAGGTGGAAGCCCTGCGCCAGGGCACGATTCGCCGCCGTGACGCAGAGGCCCGGGGTCTGACCGAAGAGGCGGCACGTCATGCCGCGGCTGCGCTCGAACTGGTGCATTCGTTGCCGGTGGAACGCGCCACGCTGCTTACGCGCGCCTTTGCATTCTACTTTGAGCTGATCAATCTGGCTGAGACTAACCATCGCAAGCGCCGCCGTACCGCCCTGCAACTGAGCGGCCAGGCCGGCCGCCAGCGCGGCTCGCTCGAAGGTACGCTGTGCGAGATGCGCCGCGTGGGCATCAGCGCGCAGGAGGCGCTCGAATGGCTGCGCCGCGTGCTGGTGATTCCTGTTTTTACGGCGCATCCAACCGAGGCAGCACGCCGCAGCGTGATGTTCAAGCGCCGCCGCATCGGCGAATTTCTCGAGGCTCTCGACCGCATTCCGATCCCCAAGCAGGATCTTGCCCGTCTCGAAGAGCTGGTGCTGGCCGAGATTACCAGCCTCTGGCAGACCGATGAGGTGCGCTCGCGGCGGCCTACAGTCTTCGACGAGATCAAGATGGGGCTCGATTACTACGACGTCTCCATCTTCGAGACTCTACCCGGCCTCTATCGCGAGATCGGCGAAGCATTGCGCGCAGCGTACGGTCTGGAGATGGAGATGCACGAACTGCCGATCGTGCTGCGCTTTGGTTCATGGATCGGCGGCGACCGCGATGGCAACCCGTTTGTCACGCCGGAGGTGACACGTGCAGCGATTCAGCTGGCGCGCGGCCATCTGCTCGTCTATTACCAGCAACAGCTGGACGTCATCATCGATCTGCTGACAACCAGTGCACAGCAGAGGCCAGTGAGCGAGGCGCTGCTCGAACGGCTTCGTGCGTACATCGCGCAAGTCCACACGCCCGAAGCACAGGTCTTTGGCGCGCAGTTTGAGTTCGAATACTATCGCCGGTTTGTTCTCTGCGTGAAAGCACGCATCCACCGCACGCTCGAACAGGCAGGCAGTCCGAGCGGCAAATCCTCGACCTTGTCGATTGCACAGTACACTCGCGCATTGGGGCCGGAGAAACTCGCGGAGGTGCTGCCTCAGTACGGTTGCGTACAGGACTTTCTCGATGATCTCGAAGTGCTGCGTGCTTCGCTTGCGAGCCACAACGGCGTGCGCATCGCGCGCACGCTCATTGATCCGCTGATCCTTCAGGTGCGCACCTTCGGCTTGCATCTGCACACGTTGGATATCCGCCAGCACGCGCGTGTGCATGCGGCCGCACTGCAGGAAGCGATCACCGATACGATCGCATCTTCGCTGCCTGCCGAACTTTCTGCGCAGACCGCAAGTTTGCTTGAGACCTTTCGCGTTGTAGCTGAGATGAAAGGTGGCTGCTCGCCAGAGGCGATTCGTCAATACGTCATCAGCGGCGCGTCCACGGTAGAGGATGTGCTGGCGGTAGTGCGCCTCGCGCGGCTTGGCGGCGTAAAAGTCGAAGGTTCAGGGCATGGGCCAGGCACAGAGTCTGGACTCGATCCAGGGCTCATGCCAGTGCCGCTCTTCGAGTCGATTGAAGACCTGCGGAACGCGCCCAGTGTTTGCCGCGAGCTGTGGAGCCGCGAAGACTATCGCCGGCTGTTGGCCTCCTGGGACAACTGGCAGGAGGTCATGCTCGGCTACTCTGATTCCAACAAAGATGGCGGCATGCTGACCTCGACCTGGGAGATCTTCCGCGCCCATCGCGACCTGCACAAGGTGGCACGTGAGGCGGGCATCCGGCTCCGGCTTTTCCATGGGCGTGGAGGTACGGTGGGCCGGGGCGGCGGACCCACGCATCGGGCGATTTTTGCTCAGCCGATCGACGCTTTTGATGGCCAACTACGCATCACCGAGCAGGGCGAAGTACTTAACTTCAAGTACGCCGACGAGGTGCTGGCCGAACGCAACCTGGAACTGATGATTGCCGCGTCACTCGATGCGCTGGCACGGCCGAATGCCCGCGATCCGCAAGGCCATTTCACCGGCGTGCTCAAGCGCGAGTGGGAAGCGGCCCTCGACGAGCTTTCCAATCTGTCTTACGGCTTTTATCGCAAGCACATTCTCGACGATCCGGACGTGGTGACGTACTTCGAGCAGTCCACGCCGGTAGGCGAGCTTGAAAATGCCAAGATCGGTTCGCGGCCGGCGCGGCGTAACTCCTCCACAAAGCTTTCAGACCTTCGCGCGATTCCCTGGGTCTTTGGCTGGACGCAGTCGCGGCTCCTTGTTCCGGCATGGTTCGGTGTGGGCTTTGCCATCGACCGCTATCTTGCCGAAGCGGGCGCGCTCGATCTCCTGCGGGTGATGACGAAGGAGTTTCCGCTCTTCATCGATCTTGTGCGCAATGTGGAGATGGCGCTCGGCAAGGTCGACCTCGCGACGGCGCGGCTCTACTCTTCGCTCGTCGAAGATGCAACGCTGCGCGAGCGCGTCTACGAGATGTTCGAAGCCGAGTTCCACCGCACGGTGCGGGCCGTGCTTGCTGTGACCGGTCAATCGGAACTGCTCCAGACCAATCGCGTGCTGGCGCACTCGATCAAGCTGCGTAATCCGTATGTCGACCCCATGCACTTAATTCAAGTGGATATGCTGCGCCGCAAGCGCGCCGGTGAAGATACGCCGGAAGTGAACCGGGCCATTGCGGCCACAATCAGCGGCATCTCCGCAGGATTGCGCAATACAGGCTGAAGCGCGACCTGCACAGCGTGTCGGAACCCTACGCACTCTTTGTTTATCGATTTTCCTGTTTCGCCGTTGCGTCCGTCCCGTCCCGGCGAAACTCGAATTGCAATACCCGTACACTGGCGGTTGCCTTGGGCACGAACTTCCAGCTCTTGGCTGCTTCAACGGCGAGCCGGGTGAAGTAGCGGCTCGCGTCGGGCGATTCGGGGACAGCGTTGGAAACATCACCATTCGGGCTCACATCAACGCGCACATTGATTCTGACTGTGCCATGAATCGTGGCCTGCGCCTTGGGGAGCACATCCGGCAGGACGCGCTTCGCCACATCGCCTTTTTCGGCACTACTTTCCGAATCTTGTGGAGCGGTCTGCGCTCGCGGTTCCGCAGGTGGAGTAGCTGTCACTGCAGGTATTGAGGCAGAGGGCGGAGTTGGCGAAGGCTGCATTGGTGTCGCTTCCGAGGCTCGAGGCGAGGGCGCCGCGGAAGAAGCCGGCACGGGAGTCTGTTCGGCAGCCGGAGGTCGCGCTGCAGGGGCCGCCGAAGCCGGGGGCTGATCCATAACGGGCGCAGGAACGGACGCAGGGGGCGGCGCCTGGTGAGTGTGCACTAACACTGCCACAGCTACTCCGACCACCAGGATGCCTCCACCTATCAGCACAGCAGCTCGCCCGCTCGCGCGTGGAGGCACGGACGGCGTTTCAGGTGTCTCCAGTACATCGAGTACTTGTATCGGGGGTGCCGGGGGTACTTGTGCCGGCGCTACTGGTGCGGGCTGCCGGGGAGCGGTTTCCGGCCAGAGGCGCGCTCTCACCTCGCTCAACGAGCTTCGACGGGCTGGGTCGAGCCGCAGGCAGTCTCGCGCGATGCCGGCAAAGGGCTCCGGCACCATCGCGGGCACAACGGGTTCGGCGCTGATCGCGTTTTCCCATGCCGGCGGGTGCTGCGCGAGCGCGGCGACAAGCGTCATGCCCAGCGACCAAGCATCCGCCGCTGGAGAGATCTCACCGCGGCCTGTCTCTGGCGCGCCGTACGCACCGGGCTCGGGCAGCGACTTGCTCGCAGCCTCGGTCAGCGAGAAGCAGTCTGCGGAAAGCTTGACTTGATCTTCCACGACCAGGATGTTTGATGGTTTCAACCGTCCATGCGCAAAACTCTGCGTATGCAGATACGCGAGTGCGTCGAGCACCGGCCCGAGCATCTCGCGCGTCTCCTCTGAGGTCAAAGGCCGTTCCGGCAGGATCTCACCGAGAACCTCGTCGGCGAACTCCGTTGCGACGTACACAACTTCACCGGTATCCAGTGCAAAACGTCCTGCCTGCAGCACACGGATGAGGTGAGGATGGGAGAGACTGGCTGCGGCTGTCCAGCCGGCCAGACGCGTTTGCGCCCCGGGAATGTCGGCCGCAATCAGCTTGAGGGAGGCCTTCCGGCTGGCATCTCCATCCACTTCGGCCAGATAGACGCCGCCTCGCGGGCCGCCACCGAGCCAGCGGACAAGGCGAAACCGCCCGTCGATAACGCATCCTTCCAGCTCCGTGCAAATCGCCGTGGTGCTCATGCTTACACCTCGCAACGCATCACGACACGAACCATCTCCTCCGCAGCGGTGATGCAAACCGTTAACCCGTCCATTCTATGCCAGCAGATCGGCCCGGGTGGCGGATCGATGATTTCCCGCAAACCCATCCAGTTGCGATACTTGTATGTAGATCCTCCACATTGAATGCGGGCTCGCTGCCGCCCATCGGGCATGTCGATCAAAGATATTCCAAAGGGCCTGCTCAATCGGCAATAGTTGTGGCAAGGACCTCTAAGCAGGAGAAGCTTGCATGATCGCGCACATCCCTAGAGAGAAGCCTGCTCCATGGACAATCCGGAAACAAAGAATTGCCGCGAGATGGAAATGGACTATCCCATTGGTTGCCGTGGAATGGATGTTGGAATGGATCGCATATTTTTTGAGTCGCTGGTCCTTCCTGGAGGTCTTGGAGTACCTCGGTACGTTCTCCGTGCTGATCGGTGTCATCTTCTATTTTTCCGAAACCGGCGATCGTATCAAACAGCGGCACTACCAAGCTTGGCAGGTCATCAATACGGCGCAGGGAAAGGGCGGCAGCGGAGGAAGAATAGAAGCTCTGCAAGAACTGAACGCAGACAAAGTGCCCTTGGTCGGAGTGGATGTTTCTTCCGCGTTCCTACAAAGTCTCGATCTGCACGGCGCGAATCTGCTGCGCTCGGATTTCAGCTCTGCGGACTTGCGGAACGCCTACCTTGCCGCGGCCGATCTCACCTTTGCAAATCTCAACTCAGCCAATCTGCGTCGTGCCGTTCTCGATCACGCCAAATTGGCAGGTGCGGATCTGCGGAACAGCGATCTGGTTGAGAGCACGCTGACTGGCGCCGATCTTTCAGGAGCAGCTCTCGACGACTGCGATCTTCGCCGTGCCGACCTGAAGGATGTACAGTGGCGGCACGTCAAGAGCCTGAAAAGGGCAAATATCGGGGCAATCAGAAATGCTCCGGAAGGCTTCGTCGCATGGGCCCTGAGCCAAGGAGCGATCGATGACGCCGACGCTGCGGATTGATAGCTTAGGTTGATAGCTTAGATCATTGATTACAACAAAGCTCGGCCTCTTCAGAGTTGCCCTTGCCATACCCCGCCCGGCGGGTCTAACCTGTTGCCATGCGTCGATGTCGCTAACACCGCCCTGGTGAGAAGCTCCGATGCCAATGTGCGCCCGAATGTGCGCGCTTTTTTCCCACCTGACGAGCTGCACCGTCACCTTCTAATTCCGAACCATCAGAGATCCGGGTCGAATCCCGGAAAAAGGAGATCATTTATGGCGCGCATTGCTGCGAACGTAACTGAACTGATTGGCCGCACCCCGCTGGTGCGTTTGAACCGCGTGTCGGCTGGTTTGCCGGCGACGGTTGTCGCGAAACTGGAAGGGCAGAACCCCGCTTCGAGCGTGAAGGATCGCATCGGCTTTGCCATGATCGATGCTGCCGAGAAGGCCGGCAAGATCAAGCCTGGGGTGACCACGCTGATCGAGCCCACGAGCGGCAATACTGGAATCGCGCTGGCCTTTGTGGCTGCGGTGAAGGGTTACAAGCTCATCCTCACCATGCCCGAGACCATGAGCCTTGAGCGTCGCGTAACGTTGCTGGCCTTCGGGGCGGAGATCGTGCTGACGCCCGGCCCGAATGGCATGAAGGGCGCCATCGCGAAGGCAAACGAGATTCTGGCCAAGACGCCGAACGGCTACATCCTGCAGCAGTTTGACAATCCAGCCAACCCGGCAATCCATCTGGCCACCACTGGCCCGGAGATCTGGGACGATACCGAAGGCAAGGTGGACATTCTCATCTCCGGCGTGGGTACGGGCGGCACCATTACTGGCGTCTCCAACTACATCAAGCCGCGCAAAGCTTCGTTCAAGGCCATCGCGGTCGAGCCCACAGACAGCGCAGTGCTCTCGGGTGGCAAGCCCGGACCACACAAGATTCAGGGCCTCGGCGCAGGCTTTATTCCGAGCATTCTCGATACCAAGCTGATCGATGAGGTCGTGCAGGTTACGAATGACGAGTCCGTCGAGATGGCGCGGCGTCTGGCGCGGGAAGAGGGCCTCTTTGTGGGCATCAGCTCCGGTGCTGCAGCGGCTGCTGCATTGAAGGTGGCAGCCCGGCCCGACAACGCTGGCAAGCTGATCGTGGCTGTGCTGCCTGATTTCGGCGAGCGTTACCTGACCAGCATCCTCTTCGATCCGCTTCGCCAGCAGGCTCTCGCCTTGCAGCCTGAGCAGATTCCGGTGACGGCGTAAGATGACCGTAGCCGGCGATACGCGTTCCGATGCTCCACCCCTTCCGCTCGCGCCGCGGAAGGGGCCCGAGCGTTCTGCGCCCGAGGCCTTCTGCCGGCCAAAGCAAGAGTTCGCCATGCCCCTTTTGGCTCATATCCGCGAAGATATCGCCTCCGTCATGGAGCGCGATCCAGCCGCTCGCTCGCGACTGGAGGTGCTGCTCTGCTATCCAGGGCTCTGGGCAGTATGGATTCACCGGATCTCGCACGGGCTATGGCGCATGAAGATCCGGTTGCTGGCGCGTGTCCTCTCGCAGATCGCCCGCTTCTATACAGGCGTCGATATCCATCCCGGTGCGCTGATCGGTCGGCGGCTCTTCATCGACCACGCAACAGGTGTTGTGATCGGTGAGACCGCGATCGTGGGCAGCGATGTGACGATGTACCAGGGCGTGACGCTTGGCGGCACCGGCAAGGGCCATGGCAAGCGCCATCCGACCATCTGCGATGGCGTGTTTATCGGTAACAACGCCAATGTCCTCGGCAACATCACGGTCGGCGAGAACTCGCGCGTCGGGGCGGGCTCGGTTGTACTCGCCGACGTGCCGCCCAACTCGACGGTCGTTGGCGTGCCGGCGCACATCGTGTACCGCAACGGCGAGCGCGTGCTGATTACCGATCCGCATGATGTGAAAGACCCGCTCTCTGATGCCTTGATCGCTCTCTCCGCTCGCGTGGAAGAGCTGGAAGAACGGCTCTGCACGCAGGATCATCGCGTTCAAGATAAGCGTGCAACACCCTTCGCCGACGAAGAGGCCGAACGCGCCGCCTATCGGGCAGAGCTGGAGAGAATGCGAATCTACGTCTCGATGGGCGAGGGCATCTGACGCGGACCCGCGGCTAGGGCACATTCTGCGCGCGCGTTGTTTTCGCAGATGCGGCTGGTGATGGGCTGCTTCCGTCTACGGGGACATACGTCCAGCCGAGAATATTTTCTGAGGCTGAGAGTGCGCCTGTTCCTGCGGTAAAGCCGATGTAAGCTGTGTTGCCGCCTACGGCCGCCGGAAGATTAACGGGGCTGTATGTCTGCGTCGCCACGGCGCCTGTGTTCGTATCCGTAAGTTTCACCGTCAGCGTGGTTCCGTCATAGGTCATGTGAGCCGCAAAGATGTCGCCGCTGGTGAGCGCAATGCCCGTTCCCGTGAGATCGGTTGCAGGCAGCGTAGGGGACGCGCCATCCAGATAAAGTCCGGTCGAGTCATTTCCTTCGCCCATGTTGCTGTAGAAGTCGAACTTGATGGCTGCGCTGCTTGCGATGCCCCCACTCGCGCTGCTGTAAGGTGTGTCCGGACCATAACCGAGTCCACCGCCCGACGATCCGACTGCATCCAATCCGGCATTCTGCAGCACAAAGGTGAACCCGTCGGCGATGGCATTGCTGGCCTGGAAGGTAAAGTCGTTGGTGAACTGGCGAATGTCGACAGGAGTAGAGAAATACACGCTGCGCGCCTCGTTCGCTACACCGGAATCGATCAGGTGGAGATACGCGTAGGGCCAATTCACCTTGGCGCCGCCGTTGTAAGTGAGCCACTCAGGGTACATGGATGGATAGTCGGGCAGCGGCGAGTAACTCCAGCTGAGGATCTCCTGTGTTGCCGTTAGTCCGCCGCTTCCACCCGTAAACCCGACGTAAGCTGTCGTCGTGTTCAGCAGATCGAGTGCATTCGATTGGAAGTTTTCTGTTACGGTCGCATTTGTCTGCGTGTCCGTGATGGTAACCGCGAACGTGTAGCCCTGGCTGTAGAGAATGTGCACGCTGAAGACGTGGCCGCTGTGCAGATCAATACCTGTTCCCGTCAGATTCGTCGCAGGAACTGTCGGCGTAGCGCCATTAGCGTAGAGACCTATAGAGTTCACGCCCTCGCCCGCATTGTTATAGAGATCGAATTTGATAGCCAGGCTGTTCGGAATGCCTTCATAGCCGAGCGAGCCACCGGTGCCGCCGAGCGCAGCCGGGCTGTCATTTTGAATCGTGAACGTGAAGCCATCGGCCTGCGGGTTGATCAACTGGAAGGTAAAGTCCGTCTCGAAGCTGACGATGTATTGCGGCGTGGGATAGAAGAAGCTTCCGGCCTCGTTGGGACTTCCATCCGTCAATGTGATGGCTGATCCGACCATCTTTGCCGAACCATTTTGTTGCACCGCACCCGCAAAGAAGCCCTGCGGGAAATTCACACCGCTCGTGAACTGAGCCGGAGCGGACGCACTGGGAGTGAGAACCGCATTACCACTGTAGGTGGCGACGATCGAGTGCGCGCCATTGCCGCTGAAGTTGACGCCAGAGAGAGTTGCCGTGGCCGTCGCGACTGGCGGCAATTGGGTAAAGAGCGGATAGCCGAGCGAGGGAAAGGTAATCGGAACCGGAAAATGCGTGAAAGTTGGGCCAGGTGATGAGATTTGCTCGCTCGAAGCTGTGAAGTGTCCCGTGCCGTCACCCGTGAGCACGATCATGAAGATCGTGCCCGGCGGCGGATTCTTGGCCGGATCTTCGACGTAAAGCACAACATCGGTGATGCCATCTCCGTTCACGTCCATTGCAGGACCGCCGGCAGATGAGAAACTTCCGACGGTCGTCTTGGCCGTAGGTTGCGCGTTGAAGCCGCCTTTACCATCGCCGAACAACACGACAAACGAAGAGGTTCCATCATAGAAACCGAGATCGGGAATGCCGTCGCCATTGAAGTCCGCGATGGTCGGCTGAGGGATGGGCGCATAACTGCCAAAAATGGACTGCGGCTGCTGCGTGTATCCCGTGCCGTTCCCCTGACCGAGATAGAACGTATAAGGGCCGGGATTCAGGCTCACCGGGTCGATCGAGTTTGCTAAGAGATCGAGATTGCCATCGCGGTCGAGATCCTGTACCGAGAGCACCGGAGTTATGTAATGCACGGCGGGAACCGGAGCCTGGAAAGTACCATCTCCGTTGCCTGCCATGAAGTCGAGTTCGTTCGGTGTTCCGTTCGGAATCAAGATATCCAGTTTGCCATCGCCGTTGAAATCGCCGGGCGTAGCGGTATAAGGGAAATTGCTGAGACCGGTCATTACGGGTCCATCCGTAAAGGTGCCATCCCCGTTGCTGAGCAATGTATAAATGGTGCCATCATCATCGATCAGAACGTCGCTCCGTCCGTCGCCATTAAAATCGCCAATCGCCGAGATGATTGGAATGTATGGATTCAGAAAGGGCGCAGTCGTAACCGGGGTAAAGGTCCCATCCGCATTGCCCAGGTACACGATAACGGTATTCTCGTCCTGTCCGATGATGGGATTGCCCTGCGCCATATAATCAGTGCGCCCATCGCCGTTGAAATCTCCTATCCGCGAAGAAGAGGGCGTACCTGCACTCGACGCCTCGTCCGAGGTCACGCCTCCGGGCATTAAGTTAGCTGTGCCCAGCACTGTGTTGGTGGTCTGATCCGTGAATGTCACGGTTCCAGTCGGAGGCACGGTCTGATTGCCCGTGACCGATGCATTCAATGTGTACGATCCAGGCGAACCGCTAATCGCCAGCGCAGTTGCGGAGCCACCCGCCTGCGTCACGATGGCGGGTGTAGAGACGCTGGGCGCACCTCCATTCGAGCCGTTGAAGTTCGCGGTGATCGAGAAAGCTCCTGGCGGCAGCCAGAATTTGAGCGTAGCTGTGCCATCGGATTGCAGAACCGCCTGGCCGAGAGGCAGAGCGCCTTCTTTGAAGGTGACAAATCCTTGCGTAACCGGAGTTCCGTTCGCCGTCACGCTCGCCTTGAGCACACAGACGCTTCCACTTGGAACAGGAGAAGAAGGAGCTATGAAGGCGGTTGTTGTGGGCGTAGTGGAGGCGGCCCGAACCCGTGATGCACAACAGACAGATATCAGAAGGAAGAGAACTGCTGCAGCGAAGGAGATCGGAAGATGGACACACCACGACAAACGCAGCGCCTTGCGTGAGCAACGCATAATGGCCTCACAGATGGAAGAGCAGTTTGGAAAGATGAAGAGAAATGTCGAACTGTGTGGCTAAGATGCGAAGCCCTTGTCTAGGGTCTCCTAAATGAAGGCACTTACCTTTGATGATATCGATAAGTTGTAAATCGATTCGCGATGTTACTGGTACATTAACTCGAAGTATTTAGTGTATGGTTTTTGACTTACCCTGCATATAATCCATCAATAAGTACTGACCCAATGTATCGGGCGTGGTGAAGTAGGCCTTGCCGCGGCACATGCGCGAAACCTGGTGCACAAATTGCACCAGGCCGAAGTCGGAGGCGAGCATGAAGGTATTGATCATGATGTTCGAACGCTTGCAGCGCGCCACTTCTTCGAGTGTCTCGCTCACAACCAGCGGATCGAGGCCGTAGGGGTTCTTGTAGATCCGCCCATCAGGAAGCGTGAGCGCCGAAGGCTTGCCATCAGTGATCATCACGATCTGCTTCATGTCTTTGCGCTGACGTGCAAGGACTCGCTGTGCGACCCGGAGCCCCTCGCGTGTGTTGGTGTGCCACGGACCAACCTTCACGCGGGCAAGATGCGAGACCGGCATTTCTTCGGCTGAATCGTGAAACAGCACCAGTGAGAGCGAGTCGCCGGGATACTGCGTGCGAATGAGATGCGAGAGCGCCATGGCGACGCGCTTCGCCGGCGTAAAGCGATCCTCACCGTACAAAATCATCGAGTGCGAGCAATCGAGCATCACCACCGTGGCGCAGGAGCTCTGATACTCGCACTGATGCACATGCAGATCGTCGTATTCCAGATTCAGCGGAAGCCCAATGCCCTCACGCGCAATGGCTGAGTTGAGCGTCGTAGGCGCGTCGAGGTTCAGCGTATCGCCAAATTCGTAGCGCTTGGACGCGCCGCTGGCCTCGATGCCGGTAGCCCAGTGGCGCGTGTCGTGCCGGCCGTAGCTCGATTTGCCCAGCGAGCCAAGCAGATCGCGCAGGGTCTTGAATCCCAGAAAATCGAGGCTCTTGTCCGTCACCTCAAAGCGCACCTCGCCTTGTACTTCACCCACGTGCCCATCCACATTCGAGGCTTGCGTGCGATCGCGCGGCATGGTTGAGGAGATATAGTTCTCCTGCTCCATGCGTTCGATCAGCTTTTCGATTAATTCGTCCAGCTTGCCCTCGGCGGCCATCTGCTGAATCTTCTCGCGCATAGACTCATCGAGAAAATCACTTTGTTCGAGTACGCGCCGCAACGCTTCTCGAAGATCATCAAGCGTGTGATCGAGGTCCTGAAAGCGCGTAAAGGGATCGTAGAAGCCCGAGTCAAGCAGATAATCCGACAGCGCCTTCAGCAGATCTTCGAGATCGATCTCAGAAGCCAGATCGCCGGTGAATTTTGTGTAGCGCACGCGCTTCATACGAATGATCCCTCAACTACGCGGATTGAATATTGACGCTGAACGGCAACTCAGTTCAATCCGCCTCTACGTCCGCCGCGCCGCGAACGCTGCCAGTCTTCGTACTCGTTCTCCATCTCCTGCCGCTCACGCGTATTCTCTTCGTGCTCGGGCCGGCGACGGCCTTCCTGCGCAGAAAATCCATGTTCCTGGTTGCGGCTGAGCTTGCGGTGCGCCACCATGCCCTCCAGCAGAAACTCCGCTGCGGCTACTACGCGCGGTGCGGGATCGGAAGCTTTGACACCGAGAGGCGCCAGCTTCTCAAGCAATCCCTGGATCTGCTTCAGATCCTTGAGCGCATCGGCCGAGGACTGGTTCTCATCGAGCTTGACGGTGCCGCCCAGGTTGAACCACTGCTCGATCTGCTGCGTGTCTTCATCGGCGAAGTAGCGATCGTAGATCTTGCTGGCCGCGGTGCGGATCAGGTCCTGCACTACAGTGTCGGCTCCGCGCATCTCGCCTTCGTATTCAAGCTCCAGCTTGCCGGTAATGCCCGGCATCGCCGCGTAGAGATCGCTGATGCGCGGCAACACGAGAGCATCGCCATTCAGCAGCGCACGCCTTTCGGCATTCGAAATCACCAGCTCCATAGTGGAGATCGGCAGCCGCTGGCTCACGCCGCTCCGCTTGTCCACCTTTTTGTCTTCGCGCGCCGAGAAGGCCACCTGTTCCACCACTTCGCGCACATATTGCGGAATCTCGATGACAGAGCTGCCACGGGCAGCCCAAGCCTCCTGTGCGGTGATGGCGATGCCTTCTTCGAGAGTCTCTGGATAGTGTGTGCGAATCTCCGAGCCGATGCGGTCTTTGAGCGGAGTAATGATCTTGCCGCGGGCGGTATAGTCTTCAGGATTCGCACTGAAGACGAGCGCCACATCGAGCATCAGGCGCACCGGGTAGCCTTTGATCTGTACATCGCCTTCCTGCATGATGTTGAACAGCGCTACCTGAATTTTGCCTGCGAGATCAGGCAGCTCATTGATGGCGAAGATGCCGCGATTGGCGCGCGGCAGAAGGCCGTAGTGCATGGTCAGCTCGCTCGAAAGATCTTCGCCGCCACGGGCAGCCTTGATGGGATCGAGATCGCCAACGAGATCGGCTACCGTCACGTCCGGTGTCGCCAGCTTTTCTACATAGCGGTCATCGCGTGAAATATAGGCGATCGGTGTGGCGTCGCCCTTACTCGCAATCAGATCGCGGCAGCGCTTGCACAGTGGCGCATAGGGATTGTCGCGAATCTCGCATCCGGTCACATAAGGCATTTGCTCATCGAGCAGCGCGGTCAGCGCGCGCAGAATGCGGCTCTTCGCCTGGCCGCGCAGTCCGAGCAGAATAAAGTTCTGCCGCGAGAGGATTGCGTTCACGATTTGTGGGACAACTGTATCTTCATAGCCCACGATGCCGGGAAAGATGGTTTCGCGCGCCTTCAGGCGAGCAAGCAGATTCGCGCGCATCTCGTCTTTGACGCTTCGTGTCTTCAGGCGCGCCTCAGAGAATTGCGTGCTGGCGCGCAGTTCTCCGAGACTTTGGGGAAGCGAGTTGGCTGCAGCCATTCGATAGCTCCTGTCGACAGGCTACTTTAAGCCGATCGTGACTATAAGACGTTTTGGACAGAAAAACCGCTGTACCCGTGTTGCGGAGTACAGCGTGGCCATGGACGCAGTATGCGCCTATTTGCGGGCAAGCGCAAAATGAGTACCGTTATCTGACTGCACCCATCCTGAACAGATTGAGTCTCACCGAGCCGCCTCAATGCACATCCACCGACCGGTCGCCCTCATACGCCATGATGTGCGAGTACGCCTCCCATCCGCTCCAAGAGGCGGGGGCCGGCAGCTTAGCCATGGGATCTTTCAGGTGGTTCAGATAATCCTGTACCAGCTCATGCGTGCGGTAAACCCCGGTGAGCCAGTCGCCACGATACCAGTTCTTCCACTTGCCATATTCGGCCAGCGCCATGGATTTCTGGATCGCATCCAATGCAGTCAGTGAGGCGGACGCTTCGGTCTCGGCTTTCTGCTTGTCGCCGGCGTTTGCATCTTTCATGGCCCTGGCCAGTTCAAGCAGCATGCGGTTGCTGTCGCGGTTGATGGTGATCATGGTCAGCACTTCGGCCTGGTAGTACTGACGCCGTGCAGGGTCAACAAGACTTTCCGCCGCGAGCGCCTTATTCCACACCGCGTCCCAGCGCGGAGCGGCCTCTTCGCCATCCTGAATGTCGTTCTCGAGTGCGCGCTCGCGCATCTCGGCTGTACCCGAGGGCAGCACCCGGGGCTGTGTCCACTTTGGCGACTGACTGGGAATCGCGAGAACCTGGTGCATGCTTAAATCATCGAGAATGAGCCGTCGCGCTTCCGAATGGTAGTGCTGATCGCCGTCCCAGCGCGTAAAGTCGATGGCCGGCGGCGGTGGCGGTGCGTTGCCGGCCGAGGTCACGCCGAAGCCGAAGAACGGCCTGCGCTGCGAGGGTGCGGCAAAGTAGTCCTTGTAGATCGAGGCGAGCGCATCCGCTGACTTGGCGCCGAACTCTTCCTTTGCCCACTCGCGGTAATAGGCGGCATCTGCGTCTTTTTCCGGCGGCACACCACCCCATGCAGTTTCCATCACGGCACGGGCTGTCATGGCCACGGGACGCAGGTCGCTCGTGTTCACGAGGAAGTACGAGGTGGCGCCGGCCTTGATGTAGCGGCCCAGCTCTTCCTGAATCCGGTCTACCGGCACCATTTCAGAGAGTTGGTTCGCCTGGCCGTTCATCATGGCTACGTGGAAGTACATGCCTTGCCCTGCGGCCACTTTGCCGTCGTCCTGCATGTCACCGTAACCCGTATCGGCCCATACCAGGCTCACTTCCGGCGGAATTTTCAAATACCCCTCGCGCATCAGGCGAGCACCTTCCTGCCAGAGATCGGTGACGAACTGCGCATGGGGATACTTGGCGCGCACAATCTTCATCTGCACGGCAATGGCGTCGCTGATACGCTGGCCGAGCAGGGGATCGTTGTCGCGCACGCTAGGGTCGAGCGTGGCGTAGCTCGAGTCTGACAGGCCGCGCAGCCCCACCGACCACAGAATCTCCTCATCCGACTTGTACTCGGCGACGGCATTGGTCCACGCGCGCTCCAGAATCTCAGGATGCGCCGAGAAGTTGTACGGCACGTCTGAGGGCCAGCGGGCCACGTTTACGCCCAGCGGAATCGCATGATGCTGATTGATGATCAGCCCGCGCTCTGTTGCCGCATGCACCGGCGCATCGTCCGGAAATGTCCACGTTCCCGGCACCACCATGTTGCCTTTGAGCCGCAGAATCGTCTCGTAGATCTGATCCCATACGCTTAATGCGATGCCGTCCTGCTCGCCTTTGGGGGGAATCACCCAGCCGGTGAGCAGGTCTTCGTCATTCGCGAAGAAGCCGCGATATTTGAAGACCGGACTCGGATAGGTTTTAGTGAAGTCTTTCGGCAGCGGAATCGAGACGCGTTTTGCCGGTTCTTTATCGGTCCACAGGTACATCGGGTCCACGCCGAGCACTGCTTGCGAGAATCCGTAGATCGCATAGATCGTGCCGCGCATATCCGCGCCGGTAAGACAGATGACGCTCGTTGCGCCTCCGACACTGGCCATGGAGAAGGCAAAAGCTTCGGGGTTAGCCGTCGTCGCACAGTCCACGCCCGTGGGCACATTCTCGCGCTGCGCAATCAGGATCGCCACCGGGCCAGCGTCCATGAGGGAATTCACCACCTTCGGCGCCTGGCCGAAGACCTTCGTGAAATCTTTCTGCAGGTCTTTCGTTGCACGCTGGACGGGCCCGGACTCCTGCGCACTTTCCACGATTGTGACCGCACCGGTAATCGTGACGGGCGCCTGCGCAAGCCCGGATCTGCCGGGAATGGAAGCGGCAATCAGCACAGTGAAAAGCAGGAACTTTCTGCGCGCGAGTACGACGTTATCCGACAACATGCAACTCTCCTGATGAAGACGAACAGTAATGTGTCTGCGTAGAAGAAGGAATCCACGCAAACACGGATTTTCTTCGCGGCACGAATTATACAGAAAATCCTTAAGTGTGAAGCAAGGGCGATTTGAGATCGCTCAGGTCTGGGCTAGTAGGCGGCGATACCGGTGAGATGTTGGCCGAGGATGAGTGTATGGATGTCGTGCGTGCCTTCGTAGGTCTTCACGGATTCGAGGTTCATCATGTGGCGCATGACGGGGTAGTCCTCGGTGATGCCGTTGGCGCCGAGAATGTCGCGGGCCATGCGAGCCGTTTCAAGCGCCATCCACACGTTGTTTCGCTTGGCCATGGAGATGTGCTGATGGCCGACCTTGCCTGCGTCTTTCAGACGGCCGATGTGCAGCGAGAGCAACTGCGCTTTGGAGATTTCACTCGCCATCCAGACAAGTTTTTCCTGCACGAGCTGGTGTGAGGCAATCGGCTGGCCGTGAAATTGTTTTCTGATTTTGGCGTAGTGCAGCGCCGAATCATAGCAGGCCATCGCCGCTCCAATGGCGCCCCAGCCGATGCCATAACGTGCCTGGTTGAGGCACATCAACGGGCTCTTAAGGCCTGCAGTACCGGGCAACAGATTCGATTCGGGTACGCGCACATCCTGCAGCGAAAGGCCGCTGGTGACAGAAGCGCGCAGCGACCATTTTCCATGCACATCGCGTGCGGAAAATCCGGGGCGGTCCGTCTCCACGAGAAATCCGCGCACGCTCTTTCCTGAGTCAGCGCCTTCCGTATCTTCGTCTTCCAGCTTGGCCCAGATGACGGCGACATCGGCAATGGAGCCGGAGGTAATCCACATCTTTTCGCCGTTGAGAACGTAGCCGGAACCGGAGCGGCGGGCGCGTGTAGTCATTCCTCCGGGATTGGACCCGAAGCCCGGCTCGGTCAGTCCGAAGCAACCGATCTTTTCACCGCGGCCGAGCGCAGGCAGCCAGGTGTTTTTTTGCTCGTCCGAGCCGAAAGTGTAGATGGGATACATCACCAGCGCCGACTGCACGCTGACAAAACTGCGCAGGCCGGAGTCGCCGCGTTCGAGCTCCTGCATAACGAGTCCATATTCGACATTCGACATGCCCGCGCAGCCATAGCCCTCGATTGTCGCACCGAAAAAGCCAAGTTCGCCGAGTATGGGCACCAACTCACGCGGAAAGCGGTCTTCGCGAAAGCAGGCTTCGATGATCGGCAGCACGTTTTCATCGACGAAGTCGCGCGCGGTGCGGCGCACGAGGCGCTCTTCCTCAGACAAGCTTGGATCGATTTGGAGAAAGTCGAAGCCCTGGAATTTCGCGGCCATAAGTACTTGCTCTCAGACGAGCTGCTTAGAGGCAAGGCTAGCAGACGTGGGCAGAGGGTTAGCAAGTTCGCGAGTCAGCGAGTCCGCGTCTCTCTAATGGACAGACGCGGACGAGTTCGAGGTGCGGCACCCCTACTGCGCGGATCAGGCCAGTTGATAAGGCGTGCGATAGGCCCGCGTGAGCAGACCGCATGCTCCCGAGTCGTCCAGAATCTTCTCCTCGCGCACATCCCAGCGCAGCTTGCGGCCCACCATCATCGAGATCAGGCCAAGATGGCCGGGAATGGTGGAGTGGTGCGCCACGTCGACCGGCGTGATGGTGGGCTTGCGCGATTTCACGCAGTCGAGAAAGTTGCGGCGGTGCTCTGCAGATTCGTACAGCCTGATCTTGCGCAGATCGTCGGGCAGAGAATCCATCTTGACCCAGTCCTGGTTGGATGCGTCAAAGCCGCTGCGATCCACCCACACCCAACCGTCGGTTCCGATCCACTTGGTGCCCATATTGATGGCGCCAGAGCCGCCCGCGATCGAGATGTGCACATCGTTGGCATAGCCGGTGACCTCTTTGCGATAGAGGTATTCGACGTGATACTTCGTTGCCGTATTCCAGAGCGCGTCAGGGGCGGGGAAGTCGCCATGGCCCTCAACCTCGGAGGGGCCGGAGAGATCGAAGCCGAGCCCCCAGTGGGCAATGTCACCGTGATGGCCGATCCAGTCCATCAGCTGGCCGCCGCCGGTGTTGTAGTTCCAGCGCCAGTTCTTGTGCACACGCGCTTCGATGTACGGCTCCATTTTGGAGGGGCCAATCCAGTGCTCGTAGTCGAGCTCAGCCGGAGGATCGCTGACGGCAAGATTCCATCCTGGCGTTCCAGGGCGAACGAGCGAGGGATCTGTGATCTTTTCAGGAAGAGTGGCTAGCTTTGCAAGGAGCGCGGGCTCAGTACCAGCGAAATCATGATGTCCAGGCGGCAGACCGACCTCGACCCGCACGACGTTTCCGATGAGGCCGTTGCGGACAATCTCCGCCGCTTTGTGAAATGTGGGCAGCGAGCGCTGCCATGAGCCTGTCTGCCAGATGATGGAGTTTTTCTGGGCCGCGCGCACAATTGCCTGTTGCTCGGCGATGGTGCGCGCAAGCGGTTTTTCGCCGTAGATATCCTTCTTGCGGTTTGCGGCTTCGATGGCAACGATCGCGTGCCAGTGATCCGGAATCGCGATCATCACCGCATCCATGTCATCGCGTGCGAGCAGCTCGTGGTAATCGTGATAGGCCTTGCAGTCTGAGTTGCCATAGTGCGTGTTGATGGTGTCGACTGCGGCCTGGAGGTGATTCTTATCGAGATCGCAGGCGGCTATTACCTGGCAGTCGTTTTGCTCGAGAAAGACCTTCGTGTTGGAAGGTCCCATCATGCCCCATCCGATGACGCCGAGCGTAATGCGATTGGATGCAGAGACGCGGGCGGCGCGGCCCAGAGTACCGTTCGCGAGAAGCGCAGCTGCGCCAGCGGATTGAAGAAATTGGCGGCGCGAAAGCGAAGATATACCTGAGGGATGGATGGTCATGAGTACCTCCTAGGCTTCACGATGAGCGGTGTGGCTCGAAACGAGCTTCAATCCACGCGCAGAAAAACGCATCGGAAGTCTAGCACGGCGCACCGGCTCCTGAATCGAATAAGTGGAGCAAGGCGGCGATGCATTCGGCAGCCGTAGTAGTACGATGGATACGGGTTTCTCAATTGACATTGGTCCGACCATACTCTACTCTGTGCCTGCCCGGCGGCAAGTAGCCGCTGAAAAGTGAAAAGTCGCCTTGATGCGAGCAAGATACAACATTCCGGGAAAGGCCTTCGAGTTCCTACGATGAAAAAGCCCCTTGAAACCAGCACCCGCATGGTCGGATCGAAGATCAGGCCAATCACAAAGATTTCCATCAGTGAAGAGATTGCAAAGCAGATCATTGATCTGATCTCGACCGGCGATCTGAAGGCCGGGCAGCGCCTGCCATCGGAGCGCGAGTTGTGCGCGCACTTCGGCGCCAGCCGTTCCTCGCTACGCGAGGCGCTTCGCTGCCTTTCCATCGTAGGCGTGCTGAATGCGCGAGTGGGGGACGGAACCTCAGTAGCAGCAGATGGCGGCAAGTTCCTGCGCAAGATTGTCGAGTGGCGTCTGATCACTGAGCGGCACGACATCGAAAATCTGATGGAAGTGCGCATCGCGCTTGAGGGTGTTTCCGCGGCGAATGCCGCTCTTCGCGCGACAGACGATGATATCGAGAAATTTCAAGCGCTCCTGGTCAAGATGAAAGCTGCGGCCAAGGACGCGAAAAAGTTCGCGGTTCTCGATGTCGAGTTTCATGTCGCGCTGGCGAATGCGTCGGGTAACGCTCTGGTCTTCGATCTGGTTTCGATGATCCGAGGTCATCTTGTGCGTGTGCTTCCCAAAGTCCTGTTGCTGCCGAACGCGATGCCGCTTTCGACGCAGGAGCACGTAGCGATTGTGGAAGCCATTGAACGCCGCAATGCGGAAGATGCGCGCGCAGCCATGCACGCGCATCTTGAAGCCGTGCTGCAGCGTTATGTTCGGGCCGAAGGAGGCGCTGAAAACCGGCGTGCAAAGCAGAGCGTAAAGCCTGCCGGTGAAGGCAAACAAGCGCGCCGCGCGGCACGTTAAATTGCAGGTAGGCGCGTTTTCTGCAGCTGCTTCGCTGCGCAATCTGCGCGCCTATAAACCACGTATTGCTGCGCGTCCCATTTTCGATCTTGACAATGGTAGGACCATATGCCTAGTCTTCCATCGAACAAATTTCGCCGCGTCGCCCATGTAGAAAATCCTGCGGGATCGGTGTTTGGCAGTTGCGAGAAGAGCCAGTGAGAAATGTTCGACTCGCTTTCTTGCGCAATAGATCGAGCCAAAACCTAACGCAAAGGGCAGGCTGCTTGGTTTTTCAAATTCTTCGCCGCTTGCTTCGCTCTTCAGAGAGGTTTTTCCGGCTTCCTCTGAAGAATGCAAGCGGTGAGACAAGATCAACCCCAGCGCAGGGGCAGGCAAGGTGTTCGAGGAGGTCTTCATCCCCATGTTTTCGATCCGCTTAACATTCCGTCCATTTTTGACCCGATCTCTCATCTCCGTTGGGCCACTCGCAGTCCTGATGCTCCTGCTCGGCAGCGTCCGGGTCTTTTCCCAGGCAGTTTCGATTGCGTCCGTCACAGGGCGCGTTACGGACCCTTCTGGCGCGGTACTGGCCGGTGCGCAGGTCATGATCACGGCTACTGACACGAACGCGACGCACATGGCTGTAACGGATGCAAATGGCAGTTACAGTTTCCCCAGTCTGCCCATTGGTCCGTATTCAATCCAGGTGACAGCGCCTGGTTTTCAGACCTATGTGCAGAAAGGCCTGGCGCTGCGGGTCAATGACGCGGTGCAGGTCAATGTGTCGATGAAGGTGGGCGCCGACACGCAGAAGGTGGAGGTGGAAGCTGACGCCACCATGGTGCAAACGCAGCAGAACACGATCTCGCAGGTGATGGACCGCCAGCGCATCGTGGAACTGCCGCTCAATGGCCGCGATCCCACGCAGCTCATCACCATCTCAGGGGCCGCGGTCAATCACTCCGACGGCACCAACACCGGCAATAAGAGCTTCTATACTTCGCAGTCCATCGCTATTGCCGGCAGCGCGGGCGACACCACCAACTACGTACTCGACGGTGGCGACAATAACGACAGCTTCACGAACGTGAACATGCCGTTTCCGTTTCCCGATGCGCTAGCTGAGTTCAGCGTGGAGACGAGCGTTCTACCGGCCCGCAACGGGCTGCATCCCGGCGGCGTAGTGAATGCCGTCACGAAATCGGGATCGAATGAGTGGCACGGGTCGTTCTTTGAGTTTGTCCGCAACGGCGACGTCAACGCGATCAACTACTTCGCCAATGCGCAAGACAGCCTGAAGCGCAACCAGTTCGGCGGCACGTTCGGCGGACACATCATTCGTGACAAGCTGTTCTTTTTTGGCGGCATTCAGGAGACGATCGTTCGCCAGAATCCCTCCGGCAGCAACGCAATCATTCCCACGCAGGCGGCGTTGAATGGCGACTTTAGTGCGCTCGAAAGCGCAGCTTGCCAAACCAGCAAAGCGCATCGCAATATCTACGATCCGGCGCTCGGGCCGAAGAGCACGCCGCTGGCGAACGACTATCTGAGCCCGTCCCGTTTCGATCCTTCAACGGTTCTGTTTGCCACTAAATACCTTCCTATCTCCTCAGCGGATCAGTGCGGCAATCTCAAGTACGGCGTGCCGGTGATCTATAACGCGCGCCAGTATGTGACCCGCGTCGACTGGACGATCAATCACAAGAACAGCCTGTATGGCCGCTACTTGCAGGACAACTACAATCAGCCCGCGCCGTTCAGCACAACGAACTATCTCTACACCACAACGCTGGGCGTGGACCAGAGGCCGCAGACCTTCGTGCTCGGCGAGACGTACACGATCAACCCGAATACGCTAAACTCCTTCCACTTCACCTTCGGCCGCAAGTTCGTTGCGCGTTTCCCGAATACCAATGGCATCGATCCTGCCAAGCTGGGAGTTCAGAACATCTGGACGCCGCCGTTAGCCCAAGACAACCTGCAACTCGCGGTCAGCAGCAGCTTTACGACTGGCGGCAGTGGTTACTCAAAGTGGGGCGTCAACTCCTTCCAGGAAGCAGACGACGTGGATCTTGTGCGCGGCAAACACCAGATCGCCCTTGGCGTCGATGTCTTTCGCACGCAGGACAATCAGAACGACGAATATAACGACTCCGGCACGTTCAGCTTCAACGGCCAGTACAGCAACGATCCGCTGCTCGATTTTCTGACCGGCACGATGAACAACTTTACGCAGACGCTGCAGCAGGACTTCTCCTATCGCCAGACGCTGATTGAACTCTACGCGCAGGATACGATGCACATCACGCCGCGCCTGGTGATGAACGCTGGCTTGCGCTGGGAACCGACACTGCCTCCGCAGGATTACTTCAACCGCGGAAGCGTCTTTGATCTGGCCGGCTACACGGCAGGTCGCGTCAGCAGCGTCTTTCCTTTCGCGCCTCCGGGTCAGTACTTCTATGGCGATCGCGGCGTGCCTAAGGGATTTACACAGGACCACTGGATGAACCTGTCGCCTCGCCTTGGTTTCGTCTGGGATCCGCGCGGCGACGGCCGCACGACGATCCGCGTCGGCGGTGGCATTCTGTTCGACTCGCTGGGAACCTTCCTTACCTATCGTGTCACCGGTCAAAATGCGCCCTGGGGTGTGACTGTAAGCGAAACAAGCGGCCCTTATCAGTTCCACAATCCGTGGGGCAATGTGCCGGGTGGCAATCCGTTTCCGCTCCCACTGTTCCCGCCGAAGAACTACGTCTTCCCGCTCAACTCGACGGATACGTTCCTCGCCACCAAAGCCCTTCCGCCGACGACGAAGACATGGAACCTCGGTATCCAGCACCAGTTTGCGCAGAACTGGATCGCTTCGATCACCTATCTCGGCAATGAGACCTCGCACCTGATGGTCGGCAACGAGATCAATCCGGCCGTATATATTCCCGGCAATTGGACAGGGGCCGGCACCTGCGGCGCGCTTACGGTTGCTCCGGGCGCAAATGGGACAGCCTGCTCGAGCACCAAGAACACGCAGGCACGGCGTTTCCTGAGTCTGATCAATCAGGCCAATGGTGCGTATTTCTCTGCTACGGATTTTGGTTACAACGGCATCAGCGCCAACTATGAGGGAATGCTCGCATCGATGGAGCATCGCTTTGCGGACAACTACACGATCCTCGTGAACTACACATGGTCGAAGTGCAACGGCGTTGTCCCGGTGACTTCGCTGGGCGGACCCACCATTCAAAATCCGGCGAATCCTAGGGGCGACTACGGCCCGTGCACGTACGATGTGCCGAATCTTTTCAACGCCAGTGTGGTTTACGTGAGCCGCTTCAATAGCGGTGGCCGTCTGGCCTCGTTCCTGCTCAGCGATTGGCAGATTGCTCCGCTGATGCGCTATGAGACGGGCTTCCCAGTCAATCCGACGACTGGAACGGACAACTCGCTCACGGGCATCGGCCTCGACCGGCCGAACGTTGTGCCGGGCGTAGCGAAGTACGCCAACAGCGGTCACACCAAGGCCCTCTTTCAATGGGTCAATCCTGCGGCCTACGTGGCAAATGCGACCGGCACATTTGGCAATGCAGGCCACTACAGTTTGCGCACGCCCAGCTATTTTGATGTGGATGCAGCCGTGAGCCGCACCTTTAAAATCACAGAGCGCTTCAACGTTCTGGCGCGCGTAGAGGCGTTCGATGTGACCAATCATCCCAACTTCGGCGGACCGACTCCTTCTACCGGAGTCTCGCTCGTGCCGAACCTGAACAAGTCCTCCAGCAACTTCGGCCGCATTACGACGGCGGGCGATCCACGCATCTTGCAAGGAGCTTTGAAGTTTACTTTCTGAGCCGCAGAAGACTCTCCGCGCAGGGTCGGGATGGCATTCTCGATTCTGCGCGAGAGCGCCCTATCGTGGAGCGGTAAAATTCTCGCCAGTTCGCGTTCTGCACGCAGAGCGCTCACACAATGGAAATGGACCAACGGTCAGCACAGAGGAATCCAGACGAATGACACTTGACTCGCTTTCCGCAATGCGGCGCAGAGAGTTTTTGAAGCTTGCCGGCGCCACCACTGTTTTTAGCCTCGCGCACGGCGCTGTTGCGGCGCCTTCTGGCCGCGTCTCGATCATCGTGGATGCCGGCAGTTCAGCTGTTTCCGGTAATCCGGTCAAGCGGGCCGCAGAGAAGCTGAAGCAGGCTCTCGCAGCCAAAAGTGTGAATTGCGAGATCGTGGACCCAGCTGAGCGGGCCTCAGGCTCTGCTTTCTGCGTTGTGGTGGCGAGTGCAGCCTCGCCACTGGCGAAGGGCTTTGCTGCGGGATCGGATCTTACGACTCCGGACAGCCTCCGCATGGCTTCAGGCCATGTGGCGGATGCGCCAGCGATTCTCGTTTCCGGGGCCAATGAGCGTGGATTCGTCTACGGCTTGCTTGAATTGGCGGAGCGCGCGCAGTTCGGGCCTGATCCTTTGGCTGCGCTGCATATAGCCGAAACGATCGAAGAGAGGCCCGCGAATCCAATTCGTTGCGTAAGCCGTTATTTTTGCAGCGAGCTCGAAGACAAGCCCTGGTACTACGACAAGGAGTTTTGGCCGGCTTATCTCGATACTCTCGTGGCAAGCCGGTTCAACCGTTTCTGTCTGGCCTATGGCCTCGAATACGACTTTCCGCGCGGCGTAACGGACGACTATCTGCACCTGCCTTATCCGTACCTCTTTGAGGTTCCGGGATACAGTAGCGTACGCGTGATGCAGTTGAGGTCGGCAGACGGCAAAGTGTTGCCACAGCCGGTGCCGCTCAGCAATGACGAGCGGGATCGCAACTTCGAGATGCTGAAGTTTATCGCCGCCGAGACCGGCAAGCGCGGCCTGCATTTTCAACTGGGCATCTGGACGCATGCCTACGAATGGACGGCTAGCCCGAATGCCTATCACCATATCGATGGTCTTACGCCGGAAACGCACGCCGCTTACTGCCGCGATGCACTGGCAATCATTCTGAAGGAGTGTCCGCAGATTCAAGGACTCACCATGCGCGTTCATGGCGAGAGCGGCATCCCGGAGGGCAGCTATCCCTTCTGGAAGACGCTCTTCGAAGCTATCGCAGGCGCCGGCCGGACGATCGAGATCGACATGCATGCCAAGGGCGTGAATCAGACAATGATCGACATCGCGACCGCGACTGGTATGCCCGTCACGCTGGGAGCTAAATACTCCGCCGAGCATCAGAGCCTTGGCTATGAACAGGCAGATATCCGCGCGCTTGAGATTCCGAACCCCAATCACCACGATGATGCAAAGCTGTTCAGTCTGAGTGGCGGCTCGCGACTGTTTACGCGTTATGGCTATGGCGATTTCTTTCAAGAAGGTAGCCGCGCTAAAGTGCTCTTCCGTCTGTGGCCCGGAACGCAGCGGCATCTGCTCTGCGCCGATCCTGAGATGGCCGCAGCTTATGGACGCACGTCGCATTTATGCGGCGCATTGGGTCTCGATCTGATGGAGCCGTTGACCTTCAAGGGACGTGAAGGCTCGGGCCATGCCGGAGGCCGCTGCGCTTATGCGGATGCTTCGCTCAATCCGAAAGCGGATTGGGAAAAGTATGAGTACTACTATCGTGTGTGGGGTCGCAAGCTTTACGATCCCGACGCCGATCTAGATACAACGCGACGGTATCTCAAAAGCAACTTCGGCCATGGCGCCACGGCAGTCGAGACGGCGCTCGCCAACTCCAGCCGCATTCTCGCGCTGATTACGTCGGCGCATCTGCCGTCAGCATCGAATCACGCATTCTGGGCGGAGTTGTATACGAATCAGCCTATCGTGCTGGGTAGCGAGCGCTCACCCTACGGGGATACACCCGACCCCAAGGTCTTCGGCACAGTGAGCCCGCTCGATCCGCAGATCTTTTCAACTATTGTGGAGCACGTGCAAGACCTCCTCGCCGGCCGCAGTAATCCCAAGTACTCGCCGATTGAGATGGCGCAGTGGATTGAAGATTTCACCGCCGCTTCCAATGAAGCGTTGGCCAAGGCTCGCGCGAAGGCAACATCATCCAGTTCTGCCGAGTTTCGTCGCATCGAAGAGGATGTTCTCATTCAGAATGGTCTCGGCGCCTTTTTCGCAGCCAAAGTGCGCAGCGGTGTGCTCTATGAGATTTACCAGCAGACCGGCAATGCAGACGCCGGCAAGCTTGCCCTCGAACAATATAAGAAGGCGCGCACGGCGTGGGCCAAGATGGCTGATCGCGCGAGCCGCGTTTACGTTGCCGATGTGAGCTACGGAGACGTGCCGATGCGTCGCGGCCATTGGGCCGATCGGCTGGAGGGGATTGATGCAGATATTGCTGCGATGGAGCAGAAGCTGCAATCTCCGCCCGCCTCAAGCGGATCGGCGCAGAATGCAGCACAGGCTGTCCGCGCTGCAGAGGGCAAGCCCAGTCGGCCTGCTGTGCAGTGCGTCCATACGCCTGCTGAGAGCTTTCATCCGGGTCAGGCGCTTAACGTATCGCTGCAAATCTCTGGATCTGGTGCGACTGTGCCGAGCTCTGTGAGCCTCTACTATCGCCATGTGAATCAGGCTGAACGGTGGCGCTCCGTCGAGATGAGCAGCAGCGGCGGCAACTATAGCGCTGCGATTCCGGCTGACTACACGCAGTCGCCGTATCCACTGCAGTACTATTTCGCATTGGCGCATGCGGCCGATTCGGCGTGGCTCTATCCGGGACTCAACCCCACGCTCTCCAATCAGCCGTACTACGCGATCGCGCAGCGGAGCTGAGGAACGTTCGCGTGAATCGCAGCGGCATTGAAGGCGAAGTCGGCCGATCGCGTGTCAGCCAGCGGTGCCCTCGTCGACTTTGCGCTCGATGACCTCCTCATCGCGCGGCTCGTCAAGATTGCCCTCCACCACATCCTCAGCACGAGCAATCTCGGTGTTCCAATGATGTTTGCGCAACGTTCGGCTGGTATCGTCGCGGCCCGGCACAAGGCTCACCGCCCCATAGTCACCCTGCAACGGACCTACCTCTGTGAACTCGGCAATTTTCTCCTCCGCAAGATCATCTACGACCTCACCGGAACCATCTCGCGGGTCAAAAGGCTCGCCATCCTGAGCGAAATTGACTCTGAGCGCATCCACTTCTTCTTCTGATGTCGCATCGAGCTTACGCATCTGCTGGACGAGATTCTTTCTGTTCGGGGTCTGCGCAGAGCCGATCTCCTCTTCCGAACGATTCGCAGGTATCGGATCGCGCCTGCCGCTGGAGCTTGGATTGTCCTTTTTAATTGGTTGTGCCATTTCTATGGATCCTTTATGGATTCGGCCCTCCGTTGCGTGGCCGTGGATCGCTTCTTCTACTATGCGAAGAGGCTCAGTGACTGAGATGCGTTTTGTCGCGATGTCGCACTGCGCCTCGCGCGCAATGATCGCCCTTGGAAGAGAGAATTTTCAGGGTCCGGACTTGCATGCCAGGCAACCTTCTACGCGGAAGTAGGCGGCCTGGAAGCGGGATGCTCCGAGGTGATTGTACTCCGCGGTCGCAGATGGCAAGGCCGACGAATCGCTATCGACTGCGATGGATCACGCGATCGACGTGCTCGGAGTACATCTTCTCGAATTCATCCTTGGCCATCTTCAGCTGGTCTGGATGTGCCTCGACCCATTGCTTGAAACCGGCAAACTTCTCGGCATTCCAGCCGCCTTCAAACTGGCCGCCGTTTTTGCCTTGACGGTTGAGCTCGAAATTATATGCATCCATCAGATTAGTGAACTCGGCGGAGCTGACGGCCTCCTCTGCCAGAATTGCCGGCACAAAGATGACGCCTTGCGCATTGGCAATCACAAGGTCTCCAGGGAGCACAACGGCACGGCCGATGCGGATGGGGCAGTTGATGCAGGTAAGTTCCTCCTGCCGCCAGGCAGAGGGATCGTAGCCTTTGTAAAATCCGTTGAAGTTAGGAATCTCGCGATTCTCTGCTTCATCACGGATTCCTCCATAAAAGACGAACCCGTTGTGCGTGTGCGCTGCGATGCCGTTGCCGAGATTGGAGCCGATCAGCGTGCCGTCAATGATCTTTCCGTAACCGTCGGCAACGTAGACGTCGCCTTCCACAAGTTCCTTGATCGGCCAGCTATTGTTGAGCTCCCATGCTACGCGGCCTTCGGCTTTGCCTTCAGCTGCTTCGGCCTTGGCCATATCGGGACGCGCAGGCATATATTGCGTGGTTAGCGCGCGACCTGAAAATGGCTTGTCGATATGCAGAGCCTGCCAATTTCCCTCGAACTGATTTTCGTACCCGTGGCCGCGTAGAAAATCCCAGATATCTTCAATGGAAACATCCAGCGCGCGCTTGAGAAGATCGTCGGAAACCTTCGGCCGGCCATCGGGAAAGCGATCGCCCTTCCAGTCGCCGGTGTAAAACAGGATCTGCTCTTTTGTCTGTTTGACCTGCGCAAAGGCCGGAACGGCGGTCGTGAACGCGAAGAAAATTATTGCAGCGGCAATCAACCTCTTCATGGGCTCCTCGGGTGGGAGGGATGCGTGTAATGCGGACCACTCTATACCCATCGCCACATGCCATGCAATGGCGTTGAACGCCACTGCCACCCGACGCTGCTTATAGTGAGACTCCTGGCCGATGCAGTCAGACTCTTTCTGCTGTGGACAGGTTCGAACGCCGTATGGCAGAATGCGAGGCCGAAGCCGACCGTCTCAAAAGAGCGCGCGAAATACGAAGCGTGCATTTCTGATCGTGCGGCGCGTTCCACTTCTGCGTCAAAGAGAAACTTTTCAAGGAGCAACTTCACAATGAAAACCGATTGCACGCGAAGAAATGTGATCAAGGCCATAGCGGCAGCCGCGCTGGCCTCCGCAACCAGGCCCTTTGCCGCCGCCGCGTACGCAGAGGAGAGACTCTGGTGGATCGGGGATGGCATGCCACAAGAGAGTGCCGATACTCCGAAACTCGCCTCCGCCATCAATCTTCATGCAAGCTCGATGGACCATGAGATTCGTGGGCTTCTGCAGATCGGCATTTCTCATGCTCTTTCGAGTGGACCGGCAATACCGTGGGGCACAGATCAGCTGCGGTTAATTGTGGAAAGGCTCAAGACCGGCGGCATCACTCTGGGTAACTTGATGATCAGTGGCTTTCCGAACACGATTTACGGCAGGCCTGGGCGCGATGAGGAAATAGACAAAATTCGGCAATCGATCCAGGCCGCCGGTAAAGCAGGCGTTCCAATTGTCGAATATAACTTCTATGCGCATCGTGCTATGGAAGGCTATTACGAAGAAACCGGACGCGGCGGCGCCGGACTAACCGGATCAGACTACGATCGGATGAAAGACCTGCCTCCGTTGCCCGACGAAGGTGCTCACACCCTCGATGAAATGTGGGCGAACATAACGTATTTCTTGAAGGCTGTGATTCCTGTAGCCGAAAAAGCGAATGTGCGGCTCGCGCTGCATCCCAATGATCCACCTTTTCCGCTCAGCCGTGGCTCGCAGCAGATTATGGGAACAGTTGCAGGATGGAAGCATCTCATCGAAATTGTCGATAGTCCCGCCAATGGCATCACCTTCGACTGTGGCGTGACCCGCGAGATGGGCGAGGACCCAGTCGAAGTTTGCCGCTACTTCGGCAGCCGCGATCGCATCAACCATATGCACTATCGCAATCCCCGCGTGATGAAGCCATACGCCAAGTATGTGGAGGGATTTATCGATGAAGGAGATGTAAATATGCTGGCTGTGATGCGCGAACTGCTGAAGGTGAAATATACACGCGAGCTCTATCCCGAACATCCTCGCGCGCTCGACTACGATCGCGAGCGCGGGCCGATCCCCGGCTATCCGGGCGGAGGCGGCTATACAGGCAATGCGTACGATATTGCTTACGCGAAGGCGATGCTGCAGGCAGCACTGCTATCGGAGCGAAACTAACTCGGCTAAAATAGCCGTTGCGACGATTCTCGATTAAATCGAAATACAACATCATTCTGACGCCAGCGATATCGCGTGGACATGTGTCAACTGCTGCCCTCGTCGTGCGCCCTCCAAACAGTCATGGGAACCGATAGAGCTATCTAATTGCTACTTAGATGCCTTCCTGAAGCAGAGGCGAGTTACCGTCATCTTTTCACATCGCCATCTGGCGTTGTGTGTTAGGCTTTGTTCGTATTCCGAGCAATAGAGTTCCTGGGCTCTGCATCGACCGCGGGCAGTGCAGCACTCGCAAGTTAGTGTCTGTTTGTATCGAAAATCGCTGGCGGATGTCCCAGATCACATTCTGTCAGGAGTCGATGGGCCATGCTCACTGCGCCTTGGTTGTCTCTTCAAGCTATTGCTGCCTCTGTTTTTAGCTGCATCTTTCGCCTCTTCGTCTTTACTTCCCGACGCAGAACCTGCGGCTGGTGGGCTCGAATCTGCTCGGCCCCTGTCCTATGGGTTACCTTCTTAGGCCTGTTGAGTGCTTCTGTGCTGGCAGATGCCCAGACAGCTCATTTCGACGGTGCTGAGGCAATTATTGCTGCCGGTGTCGCTAACAATATGGCTATCGGCACCAATGTTCTGGCTGTCGCTGTGGACACGAAGGGAAATATCTATTTCACCAGCCAGAATCCCTTTACTCAACTAGCTTCTAGAGGTCATAGCGCCCGGTATGTCCCAACTGCTCTGCATTCTTCCTCTGTGCGGCAGTTGACAGATGGTCGGCGCGAAGCGGCCGCCCAGAAAATCGATGTGTCGGGTTGTACATATCCAGGCAGCACGCTGTACGTCCGTCTGGCGAGTACCGGCACCGTTTATACCCTGAATCAAGGCGCCTTGTCTGCTCCTACGGGCTTGGCGCTCAATTCCGCCGGTGATCTCTATGTGCTGGATGCCAACACCAATTCAATCTATAAGTTTTTGGGCTTGAACGGCGCTGTTCAAATCGTCTCGACTTCCGGGAGCGGTGTCGTGGGGAGCGGGCCATTCCTGGTCGCGCCGATCCAAGGGAGCGGCTGCTCCGGCGGTGATATGGCAACGGACGGCCTCGGCAACTTGTATTACACGACTCTATACGGCAACACCGTCGAGGAGATCCTAGCCGTAAATGGCGTGATTCCTCCTTCGCCAACGACGAGAAGTTTGGGAAGCAGTTTTGATGCTCCCTTCGGCATAGCCGTCGATCGCAGCGGGAACGTCTATGTCACCAATGTCGCCAACAATACGGTGGAAGAGGTCCTTGCCGTAAACGGCAGTATTCCCGCGTCGCCCGCCACTCTCACGCTAGGGAGCGGATTCAATCTGCCGGCTGCAGTCACCGTGGATGGCCACGATAATCTCTATGTTTCAGATTTAGGCAACAACGCGTTGAAAGAGATTTTTGCCGTGAATGGAAGTATCCCGTCTTCTCCGACCATCGATATTCTAGGGAGCTTTAATGGAACAGGGGCTGTAACACTGGATGGAAGCGGAAATATTTTTGTCGGCGATTCCGTCAACAACGGCGCCGATATAACCGAATTGACACCGAGTGGCGCAAATTTTGGACAAGTGAATGTCGGGGTTACCGCTGGCGCGATTTCAATGGCGTTTACATTCGACGCCGGCGGAACGCTGGGGGGAATTTCGGTTTTGACGCAGGGCAAAACGGGGCTGGATTTCGCCGATGCCGGCTCGGGCACTTGCTTGCCAAACACAACATATTCGGCCGGCCAGAGCTGCATCGTGAACGTCACGTTCACGCCGAAGTTCGCTGGCACGCGCGCCGGCGCGGTGGTGCTGACCGCTTCAAATGGCAATGCCGTTGCTACGGGCTACGTTCAGGGAACAGGTGTGGGGCCGCAAGTGAACTTCTTGCCAGGCACACAGAGCATGGTGCCAGCGATTGGACTGTCCGATCCAGCGGGAGTCGCGGTGGATGGCAGTGGCAATATCTACATTGTTGACTCCAACAATGACCGTGTGCTGAAGGAAACCCCGTCGGCGGGCGGCTATACCCAAAGCACCATCACCAGCGATCTTCATAATTTTGCATATGGTGTTGCGGTAGACGGAAGCGGCGCCGTTTATATAGCCGACAGCGATAACAATAGAGTGTTGAAGGAAACCCCTGCAGCAAGCGGTTATTCCGAGAGCACGATCGTGAGCGGAGTGGGAGGCCCGGCGGGTATAGCGGTGGATAGCAGTGGGAATGTTTATATCGCCTGCAATTTGACAGGGCAGATTTTGAAAGAGACGCTAGGCGCGGGAGGCTATACACAGAGCACGATCGCCAGCGGCGTGCATAACCCAGTCAGCATTGCGGTTGACGGCAGCGGTAACGTCTATATCCCTGACGGAAGCAATAACCGAGTACTGAAAGAAACGCTCTCGGGTGGCGTTTACACCCAGAGCGTCATTTTGGTTACGACCGGGCTGAACTACCCCTCAGCTATTGCGGTGGATGGCGTCGGCGATGTCTATATTGTCTCTGCAACAGATGTAGTGAAGGAAACGCCTTCGGCTGGAAACTACGTCACGAGCACTGTGGTAAGCGGCTTAAGTAGCCTCATCGGTCCCATGGGGGCCGCAGTGGATTCGAGCGGAAATCTGTACATTGGCGACACGGCCAACAATCGAGTGTTAAAAGAGGACTTTACTGACCCGCCAAGCCTGACCTTTGCCAACACCGCGGTCGGTACCACCAGCGCTGATAGCCCCCAGGTGGTGACAGTAGAAAACAACGGCAACGCCGCGCTCAGTTTTCCAATTCCCACATCCGGCAGCAACCCGAACATTGGACCTGATTTCACTCTGACCAGCTTAGGGCAGGCTGACTGTCCGGTGCTCAATAGCGAATCCACCAGTCCAGCGACACTGGCTGCGGGTGCGAGTTGCGATATTGGTGTAAGTTTTACGCCAACCGTTTCGGGTCCGTTGGCAGAGCCGATGGCGTTGACGGACAACAACCTGAATGCGGCCGCACCGACTTACGCTACCCAAAGCGTTGGTTTGATGAACGGTCCTGCGACAGGGACTTCTTTTATCCTCACAACCTCTGCAGGATCATTGAATATCAATGGGGGCAACTCAGGTACAGTAACCATCGCAGTAGTCGGCCAAAACGGTTTTGCGGGTAACGTCAGTTTGAGCGCATCAGGACTTACCCCAGGGGTTACTGCATCCTTCAGTCCCAACCCGACTGCCGGAACCAGTGTGCTCACATTATCAGCGACCGATATGGCTGCTTCCGTTGGCAACCAACCTGTGACAATCATCGGAACCTCGGGTACACTGACCGCATCAGTCACAGTGTATGTAACTGTGATTTCCGCACCGGATTTCGGTGTAAGCATATCGCCGCCTTCCCTCACTGTTGCACCGGGTTCCTTTGGATCGGCAGTAATTGCGACTACGATTGATAACGGATTTAACTACCCGATTAGTCTTTCAACTTGCAATAACCCAGAGGCAGGGGTTTCCGTCACTTTCACGCCTTCGACCATCCCTGCACCCGGCAATGGCCCGTCCACGATGATGATAGCCGTGGATTCGAATGTCGCAGCAGGGGCGGATCAGCTTTGTATCTCGGCTGACGGTGTACAAAGGTTGTACTGGTTGTACATACGGCAGACTCCCGTAATCACATGGCCTGCACCAGCGGCAATTCCTTATGGCACTCCGCTGAGTGCAACTCAACTCGATGCGTCGGCAAGTGTGCCCGGAACATTCACCTACTCGCCCAATGTGGGAACGGTGCTGAGTGCGGGTACACAAACACTCCGGGTGACTTTCATACCGACAGATACGACAGACTACACCACTGTGACGGCGAGTGTCCCTCTGACAGTGAGCAAGGCAACGCCCACGATCTTATGGCCCACGCCAAATTCGATCATGACGGGAACAGCTCTCAGCTCAATCCAACTTGATGCGACCGCCTCAGTGCCGGGAACGTTTGCTTACTCGCCGGCTGCGGGAACGTTGTTGCCGGCGGGCAGCCAGGCCCTGATTGCTGTTTTCACTCCCACCGATTCAGTCGACTACAGCACTGCGACGGCGTCAGTCGTTCTTCAAGTGACACCACCTCCCGGGTTTTCCCCGTTGAGCGCGAATTTGGGAGTGGCAAATACGGGAACCACTAGTCCGGTGCAGACGTTGACCTACACATTTGGTGCTCCTGTCACATTGGGTTCGAGTGCAGTGCTCACGCAGGGCGCAACTGGTTTGGACTTTGCTGATGCTGGCACAGGAACCTGCGCGGCGAACACTCCCTACGCTTTTGGCCAAAGCTGCACGGTGAATGTGACATTCACGCCGAAGTTCGCGGGCACGCGCAACGGTGCGGTGGAACTCAATGATGTGAATGGCAATGTGATAGCTACCGCTTATCTCCAGGGAACCGGTGTAGGGCCGCAGCTGAATTTTGCGCCACCCAGGCAGACCATCGTCGCTGGTAGCATCGGATGGACGAGCGGTATTGCCGTGGATGCTGCTGGAGATGTGTATGCATGCGCTACCGGATTGAACCACGTTGTGAAAGAGACGCCTTCTGCGGCAGGTTATACCCAGAGCACGGTGACCACCAGCAATCTAAGTTCACCATATAGCCTCGCGGTCGACGGGGCTGGAAATCTCTATATTGCCGATACAGGGAATTACCGCGTTCTGAAAGAAACACCAGCGGCAACGGGCTACTCCGAGAGCACGGTTGCAAGCTTTGCGAGGGTTCCGGGAACTGCTCCCATCGGGGTCGCGGTCGACGGAAGCGGAAACGTCTACATCATTAGTGCTGCTGGGGCGCTTTATAAAGAGGCCCTCTCGGGGGGCAGCTACATTCAAACGACAATCCCCACTGGATTGTCCTCTGCGGCTAGCGTTGCCGTCGACGGTAGTGGCAACATCTATGTCACTTCGAATACGACAAGCGGCTTCATCTTGAAGGAGACGGTCTCAGGGAGCGGCTACGCGCAAAGCAACATACCGTTACCAAGTGGCGGAGTGCCGACCGGGCTGGCGACGGATAACTTCGGCAACATCTTCATCTCCTACTCTGGTAACGGCGTCAACCCTGCCGTCGGCCAACTCTTCGAAGAATCGCCAACTGCCTCAGGATACGTCCAGTCCACGATCCCCACGAATGGAATGAATCAGCCTTGGGGAGTCGCGGTAGATGAGACTGGAAACGTCTATGTTGCAGATTCCGGAAATTACCGGGTTCTGAAAGAAGATTACTGGGACCCGCCAAGTCTGACCTTTGCCAGCACTCTGGCTGGCTCGGCCAGTAGCGACAGCCCCCAGACGGTCACACTGGAGAACGTCGGCAATGCCGATTTGAGTTTCCCTATACCGCCGAGCGGCGTAAACCCGAGTATTGGAACCGACTTCACGCTGGACGGCAATGCACCGAACGCATGTCCCATTGTCAGCAGTGGTTCTTCCGGGACGGGAACATTGGTAGCCGGGGCATCCTGTGCATTTTCGATCAGTTTTGCTCCTCTCGCTGCGGGCAGCCTAAACGAGTTGCTGGCGCTGACGAATAACAATCTGAATGCCGCAACTCCGAGTTATGCGACGCAAAACATTCAATTGAGTGGAACCGGCCTACAGTCCACACCTACCATCACCTGGTCTGCTCCTGCGGCCATCACCTATGGCACCGCACTGAGCGGAATCCAGTTGGATGCAACCGCGTCTGTTCCGGGAACTTTCAGCTATTCTCCCGCTGCCGGAACTGTGTTGGACGCCGGAGTGCAAACCCTGACCGTAACCTTTACGCCGAACGACGCAGCAGGCTATTCGACGGCAACAGCCTCAGTTCCTCTCACGGTGAACCAGGCCACGCAGATTATCGCATTTACGCCGCCTTCATCCGTCGCCTATGGAGGCTCGCCGATTGTGCTCTCGGCGACGGCAAGCTCCGGTCTTTCTGTAAGTCTTAGTATCAGCAGTGGACCGGCGACTCTGAGTGGCAATGTACTGACAGTTACCGGCGTCGGCACAATCCATCTGACCGCCACTCAATCCGGGAATGCCGATTATCAGGCGTCGGCACCAGTGAGTGCCTCAATCGTCGTAACCAAAGGAACGCCCTCCATAACTTGGCCTGCGCCTGCGCCAATCGTCTACGGCACCGCTCTTTCGGCAACGCAGCTCGATGCCACTTCATCCGTCGCCGGCACGTATGCCTACACTCCGGCGGGGGGCAGGGTCTTGGCTGCGGGCACGCAAACGTTGTCCGTTACGTTTACGCCTTCAAACACAGCAGATTATGTCAAGGTAACAGCGACTGTACAACTGGTGGTACAGCAGGCTACAACGAACATTACGTGGTCCAATCCTGCGGCCATAACCTACGGCAAGGCGTTGTCGAGCACGCAACTCAATGCCAAGGCTTCGGCGAGTGGGACGTACGTGTATACGCCATCTTCAGGTACTGTCTTGAACGTGGGCACTTATATGCTCTCCGTCATCTTCACGCCAACAAACACGACGGACTACACTACAGCGGCTGCCAGTGTGCCATTGGCAGTAAACCAAGCCACGCAGACGATCAGCTTCACGAGGCCAGCGAGTCCCATAAGCCATACTTCGTCACCAATCACGTTGAACGCAACGACCACATCGGGCCTGCCGATTACGTTTACAGTGCAGAGCGGCCCTGCAACTGTAAGCGGCAATACATTGACTCTGACCGGAGGCACCGGCACGGTCATGATTGTCGCAAGTCAGCCCGGAAACTCGAATTATCTACCTGCAACGCCGATCAGTCGATCCATCACGGTGAACTGAGATTTTATGTCGTAGACGTAAACGTGCTGCAGGATCGCACAGTGGTCTCGTTTGGATAACAGAGGTGGTGGCTGCATTAGCCCTCCGTGCGCGGGCAGGGAAGGCCGATCCATTTCGCTGCTTACGCCTTCGTTCGTTGCAACACGCGCTTGAGGACCGCGTCGAGACCTGTTTTGATTCGCGTGTATTCATCGTCTGTGAGGCTGCCACACAGTTTTTCACTTTCGATCGCAAATATCTCTTCCTTCAATAAGCTCAGCAGTGCCGCATCGGTGGATGTGGAAGATGCGGTGGTCGAAGCTGCATCTCGAGGAGATGCGGCGCTGCGTTCGAACACAGGTGCAGCTTTTTCGGAAACGGCGAAAGCAGCGTCCGGCAATTGCGGCACTGCCAACCCCTCCCTCTTCCGCAAGAGAAATGCCGATGCTGTTATAAGGAGCAGCGTGAGGAAGGACAGGATCCACCACTTATAACGGGTGAGAGGATCGGGAGTGCCGATCGGTTCGCCGATTCCGCCGCCGGGGCGAGCGCCGGAGTTATCGCCGCTTCCCATGCCCATTCCCGCCATGGAAGCGGCGCCTTGGGATTGAACAGGCATCTGGCCCTCGCCGGCGACCGTGAATCCGACGCTCTGGCCTGGATGAATGTTCTTTGCAACGAAAGTCTGAACCTTCGGGTCTTCCTGCACCGGTTGGAAGCTGGCTCCCTGTGGCGCGCTGAAGTCGATTCCATGAGGCAGATAGACGACGAGGTTGTCCGCTGGCATCTGGAGTTGCGGCGCAAAGGTGTACTTACCGTTGTAAGTGAGATGATACTGGACTTCGAAGAGGGTTTCCTTCTCTCCCTGATCAGGCTGAATCGGAATGTTGAAGGTGTAGTGGCCTTGCTGACTGAGTGAAACCAGGCGCGTAACAGTTGGCAGCCCACCGGGACGCGTAGCAGATGCGCTGTCGATTTCGGCGCCCGCAGGAAGAGCGACTTCAAAAGTGTTGGCGCTAAACTGCGCTCGCGGCGGAAGGCTTGTATTGCGGACAAGGTAGCGCTCATGCACGCGCAGCATGCCACCCGCGGCCTCGACCAGAAACATGTCGGCATCGATGGAGACGCCGTCCACTTTTGCTGCGACATCATAGACAGTGATGTCGCCCGACGCACCGCCCTGCGGAGCGGCAATAAAATATGTCCCTCCCTGGTGATTCACGCGAATAAGATATGGACCCATACTGGGAGCATCGAGTGAATACTGCCCTTCGGCATTTGTGGTCGCAGTTGCGGCCTCGGCCATGCCAGCACTCACATCGATCAAGACTACAGCGTCGCCGCGCGAAGGCTTGTTGGCGGTTCTATTCGTCACTGTTCCGGTTATGGTGGCTGCCTGGAGCGAAGCCGCTCCGATGACAAGCGAAAGCGCGGCGGCGCAACGAGAGGTCTTTGTCATTGGATGAGCTCCGCGTGCTGAGCTGTGGTCTTCTCTCCGATAGTAAGTGAGCCGCATGCAATACCGGCAGCCTTGAGGAACTCGGATGGCGACGTACCGCCTGCGAAGACCCAGACGAAATCGTTCGGCAATTCGCGGACCTGATTGTTGGCTCTGAGCAAAACGCTTCCCTCGCGAAACTCGACGGGCATCGAGTTGAATTGTACGTCGATCTTCTGCGATGCCATATGTTCCGCCATGCGCTTGGCGTTGCGATCTTTGAGGCGGCTGAATTCGCCGCGGCGATACGATAGCGTCACTTTGTTGCCCGGCTGATGTGCAAGGCCCATCGCGGCCTCTACGGCACTATCCCCGCCGCCGACGACAAGAATGTTTTTGCCCGTGTAATGGTCGGCTTCAATCAATCGATACAGAACGTGGGGCAGCTCCTCACCTTGGATGCCGAGTTTGCGTGGTGTGCCGGTTCGTCCGAGCGCCAGGACCACAGTGCGCGAACGATATTCGGCTTGTGGCGTCCGCACACGGAAGAAACCATCCACGTTGCGAGACACGGCTTCGACGCCTTCTCCTGTATGGATGTTCAGATCCGTGCGCTGCACGATCTTCTCCCAGAACCGCAGCAGATCTTCTTTCGAGAGAGTGGTCTTATTAAAGCGTCCATGCAGAGGGAATTCGACGGGGCTGGTCATCACCAGCTTCTGGCGCGGGTATTTCGTAACAGTGCCGCCGACCGTCTCGCGTTCCAGTGTGAGCGCCCGCAAACCGTGCTCGGCAGCACGCAGTGAGGCGCTGATTCCCGCAGGTCCAGCGCCAACAATAATCACGTCGAATACCAGCTCGCCTGAACTTTTCACGCCGGTATTCTGGATGCGCTGTGCGATCTCATCCACGCAATCGCGGCCTTGGTTCACGGCATTCTTGATGAGTGCGAGGCCGCCCAGTTCCCCGACGATGAAGAGGTTGGGCACATTTGTCTCGTAGTGCTCGTTGAGAACCGGAAGATCTGCGCCGGCGCTGGGCTTGGCCATCACCATCTCGATGGCGCCCACCGGGCACTCTTCCGCGCACAGTCCATGACCAATGCATTTGTGTGCGTTGACAATCGTTGCTTTGCCATCGATCAGGGCCAGTACATCGCCCTCGGGGCAGACCGAGACGCATGCGCCGCATCCTATGCACGAGTCGGTGAGAATGTGCGGATGCTGTGCCTTAGGTCCCTCCGAAAAGAGCGGGCCCTGTTCAGCATGGGCGCGCGCTGCCGACTCTTTGGATTTGTGCTGGCGCCAGTAGCGAATCAGAAAGAAACTCAGAACGCTTCCGGCAATCAACCATGTGAGCAGAGTCTCCATCGTTCAATGCAACCCCATGCTTCCGAAGCCCAGTCCCAGAACCACCGTGATGTGAATCAGTGCGAGAACGGCGAAGGCATAGCTGAACGGGCGATGAATCACATGCCAAAGGTGAAAGACTTTTTGGGTTTGGTCGAGAAAGACCACGCGCTTCGAGAGTGAGGCTTTTTGACGTACCAGTCGTACGATGTGCTCCACTTCCTGGTTGCTTGTCGAGAAGAGTCCGCCGACGGACAGAAAAGCGGCGCCAAAACTGCATGAGGAGCGGCGCAAGCCGGCCACTCGGAAAGGTAGACCCACATCGACGAGGATCATTTCTCCGACCGCGCGTAACGGACCGATGCGCCGGATATGTTCCCGCGACGGAACGCGCAACGTGCGGCTCAACTGCTCCGCCGAATAGACAGCCTGGCGGAGCAGGGCCTCTGCGAGTTCCCGCTCGCTGTGCTGCAGTTCGGTCAATGAAAGTTCAGCGGCGGTGAGCGAGCGCGGAATCTGCGCGTACAGATATCGCCCGATTACTCCGCTCAGCGCAACGGCAAGCATGATCCAGAAAGCAATCCCCGCAATGCCCCGAAATTTGAAGGAAGCGTGATACGCGATCACGATGGGAGCCGAAACTCCGGCGATCACGTGAAAGTCCATCCAGTGACGCGCAGTGCCCCAGCGTCCAAGCCAGGGAATGACTTTGCGGAGAGCGTAGAGAAAAATGATGCAGAAGAGTGCGGTGCCTAAGATTCCCAGCTTGAGCCCGATGGTTCCGCTTGGTTTGAGCAGTTCGTGCTTATCGGAATAGGGTCTCTGTTCGAGAGGGAGAATGTAATAACTCGCGCCGTAGATGCCGATGGAGGCCAACAGCACCACAGCAGCGGCGGCAGCAAGAAAGACGCGAATACGATGTCCGTGCTCCTTCTTGTTTTTTTTATCGCGTAAAGCTGCCGCACCAGACGGATTGGTTTGAAACAGAGACATGTTCAGTGATTCTCCTTCGAATTGGCCGAGGATGCATCGGGGTTCGACGTGTTATTGGGGTCTGCACTGTCTGCGTGAATTTTTACGTTGGGATCCTGTTCCACATCGGCTGAAAAACTCCGATAGTTCCCGAAGTAATGGGTATTACGCCAATGGTGAAGAGCGCTGCTTACATCGACGACCGCTAATGCCGGCATCATGATTTGCGAACCTTGAGGTCCAAGCTGCGTCGGCTTGTACTCTACATGAATGCTGAGCGAGTGCAATCCAATGTCAGACATGTCGTGAAGGAGGGCTGCGTCTACTTTGACAACCTCTCCGGAGTTTTTGTCGAGCCAGGCGGTGCCTTGCAGCTCAAGCGGGTATTCGCGTCCGGGCAGCGCAAGGGCGGCCGGCGTGCGGCGGCCGGTAATATGAGCAAAGTGAATGGGGATGGCGGTGCGTCCGTCGATCGGCTGTTCGGGGAGCGTTTGAAATTCGAAACTATCGCGATAATAGGGATCGAAGACGAGCAGCGCGGTCGCCATTCCATTGGTCAGAAGCATCGGAGTGGACAGCAGCTTATGGTGCCAGCCCGGGGTTTCGATGCGCGACTCGCTTAGTTGGAAATCATCTTCGTGGCCGCTCATCATAATCAGGTAGTCGAACTGTTCCCGTGCTGAAGCTTCTACATGCCCATTGTCCGTAAGCCTCTCCTGGATAACGGTCTCCGTACAGTGAACATCTGCGAGCACCGAGAGATACGCTTTGATCTGTTTTTGTGCAAGCGCAACAACATTCGCTTCCGCTTGCGCTGGCGCTTGAGTTCGAACCAATGCGCTCATCGCAAAGATGCTTGTAATCATCAAGAGCCGCTTACGGATGCTGCGCATCGGCCAGCCTCCTGTTCGCGGCCCGGTTATTGAACCGGTAACCGAGCGTAGTTGTCCATTGGTTGTAGTTGAGCGAGCCGCCTCGCTGCGCGGTGAACATGCTCTCGACGAAAAGCTTGGCGCCGAGATTGGTATCGAAGAGGCAGTTCACAAAATCAGAGCCGCTGTTCGTTGCAATGGCTGAATTGTAGGCATAGCGCCCGGCCTGTACATTGACTCTCAAATTGTCGAGCAGATCGCGCGAGAGCGTGAACGTGGTGTAGGTCCCGGAGGCGAAGGCGCTGTCGAATTTCGAGTAGCGGGCATCCGCTTCGAGTCCTGTTTTCCAGATACGGGTGACGGTCGTGCCGAACATCTGGTTGAGAGAGCTCTTTGAATCGGAGGACTCGCTGCTGCTGCCAAGGCTGAAGTAGGCGATGACATGGCGCGGCAACTCGACGCGCGCCCCGCTATTGACGCCCTGATAGAGATACTTATCGAGCAGACCCGTGCCCACCAGCGCGGGATCGTATGTCGGCACATCGCGAAAGTAAGTGTCGGTTAGCTCGAGCGTCACGCGCGGATGAACCTGCACCCGCAGTGAGACAAGGCTTTGGCCAATGCCCGTGCCGACCGGCGGCGTAGACGGATTTGGCTTGGGATGATCGATCTGCATCGACTCATAGATGGAGAAGTAACGCTTGTAAGAAAAATTGTTTTCAGTAAACGCGAAGGGGCGGTTGATCGCCCACTTCAGCATGTCCACACCGACGCCCCAGGTGCTCGCATAGTGGAAGCCGTCGTACTCGCCGCCGTGCACATTGAAGAACAGCCCGCCGATGCGGCGGTCGGGATTGTAGTCCCAGGCAGAAGGATCTGGCGTAGAACCTGCAAAGATAGCTATCAATTTGCGCGGAGAAAATTGATCGGCGATGTACGCGCCGTCGATGGTTTCAAGGCTGTTGGCCCAGGGAAGATAGAGCCGGCCGATCCCAAACATCCAGCGCGAGTCCGGATTGATGTACGAGAGGCTCATCAGATAGGTGCGATTGATCACATCCTGCAGGGTGGCCTGCGAAGCATTCGAGCCCGACCGCAGTTGGCCACGCCAGTAGCCGTTCAGGTTCCAGTGCGTGCCCCAGATACGTGTGAAGTCCGCGCGAAAAACCATGCCGTACTGGTTCGAAGTGATGCCGCCCTGCCCAAGCTGCTGAATCATGCTCACGTCGAAACCGATCCGGCCGCGCAGTTGGTTCACCTCGGGCAGCGGCGGGCGTGGTATCGCATCGCGCACCTCTTCATCGAGCGGATTGCCCTCAGAAAAGCTCATGACCATTGGATATTGCCGTGTATTGCCCAGCGCACTTTTGTCGACGAGCTTTTGCACTTCCGTATCCGGAAGCGAGACCACATCATCGGGCACGAGAGTTCGTGTCGAAGCATTCACTTCGCAGACAGCGGAGGTGGAGGCAACCGCCACTACTGTAAGCTTTGCAAGAATGCCGGGCTCCAGCGCCGTGTTCGCCGCATCGTTGCTCGGCTTCGTGGGGTCCTGCTTGACGACCAGTTGCGTGCCCTCCGCTAGACCGGCGTCGCGGCCTCCATCGATGTACACATTGGAGCCGTTGACGTAGCGGATGTGGAAGTTGGTTTGGATAGAAGCAGCTGCGGAATGCTCCGTTTCCGCCGACGGTTGCCCAGTCTGTTGCGCCGCGCACGGCGCCATCGCCGCTATCAGCATCAGCGTGGAGAAGAAGGGCGTGCTCATGCCTGACTAGCCTCCCCCGTTCTTATGACAGGCATAGCAGTTCACGCTGTTGTACACGTATCCAGAAATGCCGCGGTGCTCGGGATCAGTGCTGGCCGCGGTGTGGCAACCTGTGCATTGGAAGACCGAATAGTCATTCGAGTTTGTGTGACAGGTGGCGCACACTCCGTTTGCGTTGCCATGATTCAGCGGGAAGAAGGTGTGATACTGCGAAGGCAGTGTGGCTGGAATCCACGCGGTCGTGGTGTGACAGGTGGTGCAGGTGGTGGGCCAGCCTGCGGCCACGTGATTCGGATTCGTAGTACCGGTGAAGTCTGCCTGGTGGCAGCTGTAACAAGCGGTCGGCGTACCCGCAAACACGTTATTGACGTGGCACTTGATGCAATCCACGCTGACGTGTGCCCCGGTCAGCGGAAATGGCGTGTTGTTGTGATTGAAGGTCGCACCTGTCCAAGCGGTGGTGGTGTGGCATGTGTCGCAGGTGGTGGGGAAACCCGCAGCTGCATGATTCGGGTCGGTGGTTCCATTCCAATCTGTCTGGTGGCAGCCGTAACAAGCCGTTGGCAGTGTCGTGTAGTTGTTGTTGGTGTGGCATTGCACACAGTTAAGCGTTGTGTGTGCTCCGGTCAGCGGGAAGCTGGTGTTGTTGTGATTGAAGGATGACGGGCTCCAGCCGCTTGTGGTGTGACAAATTGAGCAGTCAGTCGGGAATCCGGATGCTACGTGATTGGGGCTGGTAGCGCCGTTGAAGTCCGCCTGATGGCAGGAATAGCAGGCCGTCGAAGTGTTCGCGTAGTTGTTGTTCACATGGCACTGAACGCACGTTAACGTGGCATGCACGCCGGTCAACGGATAGTTGGCATACTGCGCGTGATTGAAGTTGACCGTCGTCCAATTCGAGGTGTTGTGGCACGTATCACACGTGGTTGGAAAGCCAGCAGCGGCATGGCCCGGATTTGTGGTTCCCTTCCAGTCAGACTGATGACAGCCGAAGCATGTCGTCGGCAGAGTCGTGTAATTGTTGTTGATATGGCACTGGGCGCAGGGCACCGTGGCATGGGCGCCGGTCAGCGGAAAGACCGAAGTGTGATTAAAGGTTGAGGGAGTCCAGGCGCTCGTCGTGTGACAGAGCGCGCAATCAGTGGGAAAGCCTGCAGCCACATGATTGGGGCTGGTTGCGCCCGTGAAATCACTCTGGTGGCATGCGTAGCAGGATGCCGGTGTTCCGGCATACACGTTGTTGATGTGACAGGCGGTGCAAGGCAGCGTCGCATGCGCGCCCGTGAGTGCGTAGCCCGTGTACTTCAGATGATCGAACTTGGCATTAAACCACGAGTCCATGGTGTGACAGGATTCGCACGTGGTCGGGAAACCTGCAGCGACGTGGTTGAGCACCGGCGTTTGAAAGTCTTTTTGGTGGCAGGAATAGCAGGAAGTCGATAATCCGACGAACTGCCCGGCAGCAGCGTTTTTGTGGCAATCATCGCACTGCAAGAGAGCATGGGCGCCGATCAGGGGAAAGCGGTTCTGGTGATCGCGGATCTCTTTGAGCGAAGTCTGCCAGCCTCTCACCGTATGGCAGCTTTGGCAATTCGCACCGAACTGGCGGCGGTGGATATCGGCGTGGCAGTCCCCGCACTGCGTGCTGATCTTGCGAAATACCAGGTTAGTGTGGCACTGGGTGCAAGCCACCTTGGCATGCATGCCGCGCAGCGGATATCCGGTCTGGTCGTGATTGAATTCGGGATTCGAGCGGATCGGTTTCCAGCTGGTGTAGCTGTGGCACTCCTGGCACGGAATAGCGATCGGACCGTGCGGATTCGTCACCTTGGCCTGCGGGCCGCCAGCACTCGACTGCGCCTCAACCGCTGTGGCTGAAAGCAGCGGCAGAAGCCCCAGGAGTCCAAGGACCAGTGGTAAAAGCCAGCGTGCGCGCACTATCGTTCTCTCCGCATCGTGCATTGCTGCACCACGTGGGGATGAGAAGTGCAGCGCTTCGCGCAGCATTAGACTCAGCCCGGGCACTTCACTCAATCGGCAGAAGAGCGTTTCCTTCTGCTGTTCGAGGAAGAGAGCACGCTCACACAAAACGAGCGGCAGGTTCCCCTTGGGGGCAGCAAGAACCTAAATCACAGATACAGGTTTTACCGGAGTCTTGTTGGCGCGGCCGTTAAGCATAGAGCTGGCTTCGGCAGATGGCACGGGCTTCCTCTAACGGGCAGAGTGTCCGGAAATTGCAGTGAGGCAACGAAATGCCAAGTGATGCAGCTTTCCATTCAACTTAACAATTCGCGAACGGCCTAGAGCATGGGGACGGCACCAGATTACAACAGACCTATCGCCAGGTCCACGGGAAATCTGTTGATGTAAGTAACGCATGTAGCACTTTCGGGGGATTAGAAGATGAAGTTTTGTTCATCTTAGGTGCGGTTGTGCCATGACAATCGTCGCAGGCCTTCGGCGTGGGCTTGTAGAACAGCACTAGGTTTCCGTTCACCTGCTTCTTCAACGTATGGCAAGCCGAGCAGGCGACGTTTTCATGCCCTCCCTTCAGCAGAAATGCTGTCTTGTCATGATCGAAAAGCGAAGGCTGCCACTTATTCGTATTGTGGCAACTGGAGCAATCGTCTGCGCGAGCGCCAAACTGATCGGCATGCGGGTTCTCGTGGCAGTCTGCGCACCGCACAGGAGCCTTGGTGAACTCGACGTGCGCCATGGTCCGTTCCATAGCGGGCGGGCGGTGACAGTCGATGCAAGCCACAGCGCGATGGGAACCGATAAGCGGAAAGTCTGTCGCCGCATGATCAAACTTCGATAGATCTTTCCACTCTTTCGTGGAGTGGCAGGCTTCGCATCCCAACGGTCGTCCCCGCACATCGAGCTTCGCCATGCGGTCGGCGAACTGCCCTTTGTGGACATCCTCATGGCAGGTGGCACAGTTGAGCTGCGCGAAATGATAGCGCGCCACCTTCGACCCTGCGATTGGTTTGTGGCACTCGTTGCAAGCAACGGCGATATGCCCGCCAGTGAGCGGAAAGCTGGACTTCTGGTGTTTCGCGAGCGTGTAGTTCGATGTCTGAAATGTCGCGCCTGTATGGCATTGGTCGCAACGATTACGCCAGGGTTCGCCGGCAAACTGCCCTTGATGCTCGTCTGCATGGCAATCGACGCACTGCGCGAATTTGATCTTGAACCGGGTACTCGTGCCAGCGGGCACATGACAAGACGCGCATTTCACTTCTGCGTGCGGAAACGTGAGTGGGAATCCGGTCTTGGCATGGTCCGCGACAGAAAACGTCGACGGGCTCCAGCCCTGGACGGTGTGGCAGCTCTCGCAGCGTCCTCCGTCAGCACGGCTCGCAAGCTGGCCGCCATGCTGATCGGGCTTGTGGCAATCCGCGCACGCGTTGTGCGCAACGGGCGCTTGGAAGTCGCCTCCCTGATGGCAGCTCACGCACGGAACATCAACATGCTTGCCAAGCAGGGGGAAGTTCGTCTTCGAATGATCGAATGTTGAGGTGAAGCTCGATTTCTTCCAGGTGAAGGTTGTATGGCAGGAGTCGCATCCCTGCTTGAACTCGCCTTTATGCGGATCGCGATGGCAATCGGTACAACTCGCAAATGGCAATCCGGCGTAGCGAGCCTGTCCATCAGGCCCAGAAGTGTGACAGCTTGCGCACAGCACGTACTGGTGCGCGCCGGTAAGCGGAAAACGCGCCTTCGAGTGATCGAAGTGCTGCCGGTCGAGGGTTGCCGTCTTCCACTCAGTCGTCGAGTGGCAACGCGCGCAATCCGTTCCGAAGCGTCCTTGGTGCTTGTCCTGGTGGCAGGTACCGCACGCAGACGACAAACCGAGCCACGTATGGTTCAGATCTTTGCTGGTTAGCAGCGCACGTGCAGGCGCGGCGATATGTTGCGCCGCATGGCAGGTGCGACAACTCACACCTACATGCTTGCCGTCGAGCGCGTACCCAGTCTTCGAATGATCGAAGCCCGAGGGAGTTGGCGTCCAGTGGATCATCTCGAAGTTCGTGCCGTTGTGATCCGAATGGCATTTCGCGCAGGCCGAGCCCGGAGGTCCAGACCGCGGGAAGGTCGCATGCAAGCCCTTATTCTGCTGAATCTCTGCGGCAATCTCCCGATGGCATTCAAGGCATTTGAAGGAGGGTGCCCTGGTGGAAACCTCGTGGCAGTTGATGCAGTTGGTATCGCCGCTCAAGCTCTGATGCGCGCGCGCCAGAGGGCCTGGCGAAATCTGCGCCTTCGCGGTGAGAGCAATGCACAGCATTGTGAGCGTGCAGGCCAGTCGCTGATAGCGGGCATAGAGGGATATTGGCTTTCGGGCAGCATGGGCTTGTTCGGGTGAATGCATCGCGCACTTACTCATCCATCCAATCCTTGGCTGCTGTTTTGCGTGGAGCGCTGACTGAAGACTCCACAATGGAAGCGACCGCACCATTGGGTCGAATATGCCGCGGCCCGAACCAATGCTAGGAAATGCGACAAGACAGGCAGTCAGAAAGCTCTGGGGCTAAGGCTTTTTCGTAGAGTATGCCAGTTCCGCACATTTCTGGCTAGCCCGAATTGTATTTCCCACTTACTTCCGTGTCTTGCCGCGATAAAGGCGGCATCACGCCAGTCGTGAGGAGTCTCGGGTGTTAATCGGAAATCGCTTTTCGGAATACGTCTCTTGACCTATAGAGAATCCGATTCCGCGCCTGGCATGCCACTTCGCAATTTAGGATGTCGAGAGCGGCGTGGAAACGATCAAGCCGCCTGCACCTCCTCACGAGGAGCAATCCTGTGCAAGGAATCTTTCATGACCCTTACCAGACGGGATTTTGTCGTAGGTTCTGTGCTGAGCTTCGCGAGTGCGCGTGCGTTTGGAGAAACGGTTGGGCCTCCCGCTCCATTTGGAGTGTTGCCGTCGCCGCGTCAACTGCATTGGCAACGAATGGAGACAAATGCTTTTGTGCACTTCACGGTGAATACCTTTACCGACAAGGAGTGGGGTGAAGGAGATGAGGATCCAACCATCTTTAATCCAGAAGGCTTTGATGCCGATGCGATCGTTCTCGCGCTGAAGGCCGGCGGTATGCAAGGCGTGATTCTCACCTGCAAGCATCACGATGGATTTTGCCTTTGGCCAACAAAAACTACGGATCACTGCATCCGCTTCAGTCATTGGAAGGATGGCAAGGGAGACATTGTTGGAGATCTCTCCCGTGCTGCGCTGCGGCACGGCATGAAATTTGGAGTGTATGCATCACCTTGGGATCGCAACAACGCGAACTACGGCAAGCCGGAATACATCGCGACCTATCGTCAGCAACTGACAGAATTGCTCACCTGGTATGGACCTATCTTCGAAGTCTGGTTCGACGGTGCAAACGGCGGCAGCGGCTACTACGGCGGCGCTCGCGAAACACGCAAGATCGACAAGCACATCTACTACGATTGGCCGACAACTTGGGCTCTGGTGCGAAAGCTGCAACCGGACGCCGTCATCTTCAGCGATGTGGGTCCTGATATTCGATGGGTTGGCAATGAAACGGGTATCGCCGGCGAAACTTGCTGGGCGACGTGCGATCCAGTCAGCGAAGACGGCAGCCGTCCCGCCGTGCCCGGCGATGCGAAGACCGATGTGCTGAACAGCGGTACGCGCTCCGGTTCGCATTGGCTGCCAGCCGAGTGCGATGTCTCGATTCGTCCCGGCTGGTTCTGGCACGAACAGGAAGATAATCGCGTCAAGACTCCCGAGGAGTTGGTCGATCTCTATTTTCAATCTGTGGGCCGTGGCGCCAATCTTTTGCTCAACGCTCCGCCAAATCGGCACGGGCATTTTTCGCCGCAGGATGTCGCGTCAATTACAGGATTTCATCAGCGGCTACAGGCGCTATTCAGCGAGAATCTCGCCGCGCAGGCCAAGTTGCATGCGTCGAATGTGCGCAGCCAGAGCAAGTCCTTTGGTCCGCAGATGCTTCTTGATGGCGATCCCGATACGTACTGGGCAACAGACGATGCGGTGCACACTCCGGAATTGACAATCGATTTCGGGCCTTCACGCAAACTGAATGTGCTGAGGCTGCGGGAAGCAATTCAACTCGGCCAACGCATCGGCGCGTTTGCCTGGGATGCATGGCGGAATGGTGCTTGGATGCCGATCGCGCAGGCGACGAGCATTGGCTCATGCCGTCTGATCCGATTGCCGCAGGCAATCGAAACTTCGCGGTTGAGGCTGCGCATCACAGAATCGCCGGCGTGTATCGCGCTGGCCGATCTCGGTGTCTTTCTGCAGGAATAAGCAAGCACTGGCGGCGAACATACATTTTTCGATGAGGGCTCAAGGCCGCGAATCAGACTACGCGGCGATCACGGTTGCGTCGACGGCCCAGGAATCAGCCACACCTCAGCGACTTGAAGGCCGCGCCCGCCTCCGCCGACCCCTTCGGGTCTTGTCCATTGGAGGTCGAGCGTTCCCCCGCGCGTCGCGTCAGCGGGTATTGCAAATTCCACGATCTCGGGGTTTGCAGTCCGCATACGTGGGCCATGAATCACGTAACGGCCGTTCGCGATCAGCGTGATGGGCAGCGTGTAATCTTCACCCGCGTAGATAATGCGCAGTGTGTAAGAGCTGTCGGTACTTAGCCCGGTGTAGCGGAGCTCAAGCGGATGCTCATACAGCGCGCCTGCGTAAGAGATCTCAGAGAGCCGCCAGCCCTGATCGGGAGTGCGATCGGCAATTCCGTCGTGAGCCGATTCAAAAAAGATGGGATCGGTGGGGTATCCAGGTCCGCGGACCAGATGCGGTTCAGCTGTGGGATTGCCAAGATCGTCGTAAAAACCATGCGGTCCAGGATAGCGCCAGTGCGCGATGGCAGCGATTGCGCGCAAGCGATCCGTTTCGTCATCCATGCTGCGAATCCGCACGAATTGGCGATTAAGCCACACGCGATCGTTCAATGAGACATCCATTGTATCGAGGCTTGCACCGCGATCCGTTGCGGAAGCGCCATATTTCTTCACGCTGAGTTGCAGGCCGATGTTGTGAAAGAGTCGGCCCGCAAGCTCTTCGATAGAATCTCTCCAGGGCTGCAACTCAGCCTGATTCTTCGGAGCTGCGTCCAGAATGTTCTCCGCCTTCTGCATGGCGGCGAGGCTTCCTGTTTGCTCTGCAGTTGCAAGGATGCCAAGCGCCTGCTGTTCCTGCGCGGTCGCGGCCAGTAAACGATGGCGCTCGTAGGCATCGGTGTAAGCGCGATAAAGAGCCGCCTCAAATCGCCAGTTCGCAGCCTGTGCGGGTGTGGCCGCTTTCTGCATCTGCTCAAAGTGCTGCAGGGTTGTGTCGACGTTGTCGTTCGTCGCCAGCGGGCCGCACCAGTTTTTCTCAAGCTCTGTGAGGCCTTGCGCAAAGGCCTCCGAGCGGAAGCCGTCATCACCAGCGAAGTAACGCGCATACTCGCGCAACGTCTCCATCGCATCTGATTGCGCCGACCATCCCAGTGCGTTCCAGATGAACTTGTTCACATCGTCGTTGACGCCTTCCGAGTACGTCACGAAGCCATTCATGTACGGGGCGTAGTGGCGAAAGATCACAGTCTCGGCCGTCGGCCGTGGATCAATCACCTCGCGTCCTTCTGTCAGCGCGTAGGCCTCGTCCCACTCGGGAACCGGAAACTGGGAGTGCATCGTGTGAGCAATGTCGGGATAAAAACGAATCGGAATCGCCTTGGGAATATGGGCCCGCTGCATGGCAAGATCATCGCGTGACTGCGGACCCACCACAATGCCACTCAACCACGCGGGCTTCGCCGCCACGAGAGCGTAGAAGCGTTGCATCTGCTCCGCGTTGAAACCCTGCGCAGAGACCCAGATGCCGGCGTGCGGATGCGAGCGGTGCAGCACCTCTGCAACCCGCGCTAGAAAAGGGAAGAGAACCGCCGGATCCGTGTGGCCCGGATCGCCGCCCGGTACAAACAACTCATCAAGTTGGGGCAGCTTGTCAAAAACATCGCCCCAGACGCGGAGTTCCGATGCAATCGTCTGCGGGTCAGAGTAATCCTTTGCCATAGCGGGATAAAAGACCGAGCAGCGCAGGCCGTACTTCTGCACAATGCCCGAAACCCGCGTCATCGTCTCCATCGCCGGCAGCGGGAATAGTGGACTCGAAAGCGCATCGTCGGTGATCGGCGGCAAAAGCTCAATCGTGTTCGCGCCGAAGACCGCGAGATCGCGGATATATTGCTCGAAATGTTCGGGCGTCCATGCGTCGTAGGTGTTGTTTTTGAACCTGTAGCCCAACTGGTGGCCGCGAACTGCAAATTGCGGCGCAGAGGTGATATCGAGCGGAGCAGGCAGCGCGGCATGTCCCGGTGAAAACTCGATATGGCGCAGCAGATATCCGATGCCGAAGAGCACACCACGATCGTCTTCGCCCGCAATCACGATGCGCCATGAGGAACCGGCTCGCGTCGTGCCGATCTGGAACGCTTCCGGCTTCGCGGCCGACGCGGGCCACGCAGACAAATGGATAAACGCACGCAGCAATTGATCTTTGCGTCCAATCACAATGCGTGGATCGTCAGAGGCCGGATTGGTTTGCGAGTCTTGCGCCTGTACGGGCCACGTGATGCCGGTGCGTTTCTCGGTCTCTTCGACCAACAGTTGCACTGCTGCTCTCTCGGGGCCGTCTGCATCGGCGGGTGTGACTACAATGGCACGCGAAAGATCAAGAGATTGTGCGCGTGCCGCCGAGGAGAGCAAGAGCAGTGAAAGCGCTAGCCATGCGGCCTGCCCTGCGCGCGAGAGAAAAGCCGAGCTGATCAAGTCACACGAGCTTTCGTGAAATCTCGGTGGCGACGTCCTTGAGCGCTTGCACAATACGCTGCTGCCGCGCTTCGTCCGCCGGCATGCGCGACTTGGGCATCGACAGGCTGATAGCCGCCTCGGCCTTATCTGGCGCGGAGAAGATGCCTACGCCAAAACAGAAGCCTCCCAGCGTGCTTTCTTCCGCATCGGTCGAATAGCCGCGCGCACGAATCTGTTCGTACTCTGCCTCGATGGTCTGCTCATCCACGATCGTATGTTCGTTGTAGCGAGCGAGTCCGTAGCTCTGCAGAAGGCGCTTCCGCGTCTCGGCATCCTGCCAGGCCGTGATCACCTTTCCCATCGAGCTGGCATGCGGCGGCAGAATCCGTCCCGGAATATTCGTCATGCGAATCAGATTGACGCTCTCCACCACGTGCACCACTTCGATATGGTTGTGCAGCAGCACTGCCAAGCTCACGGTTTCGCCAAATTCCATGTTCAGCCGGCGCATCGGCTCGCGCGCCGCGGCAGCCAGGGCGCTCACGTATTGTGTTGAGAGCACAATACTGTTTTCGTGCGAAGAGAGATAATGTCCATTCGCATCGCGCCGGATGTAGTGCAGAGTCTCCAACGTCTGCAGCAGCCGGAAGGCCGAGCTCTTGGTCAATTGTGTCTGCTTTGACAGCTCAACCAGGCTCATCGGTTCTCCGCCGCGCGAAAGCAGCTCGAGCATCTGAATGGCCTTGCCCACTGCCCGCGAAAAATACCGCCCCTCGGCCGGTGTTTTGTCGGCAGATTTATGCGCGCCCGCGCGCGGCTTTACCTGCTTGGTTTTTGGCATGATCCGGTTGGCCCCACCCTTTGCAGGTAAGCATTTCACATCAGGCATAGGCTTTCAATATTTCGCCGAGTGGTTCATAGCGGCGCGAATCGGCTGATACGTAGGGCAGCGCCAGCGTGCTTCGGCAGATCCCCATCAACTCCAGCCCAAGCTTCAACCCGCGCAGATAGCTGGACTCTGCCTCGCCAATTCCATACAACAGTTCGCCCAGCTCGCGCACCCGCTGCTGCAGATGCTGCGCCTCCTGAATGCTGCCTGCCTGTGCCGCCTCATAAAGCGCGACAAATAGCTTAGGGAAGAGATTCGCCCCGCCATTCACGCCGCCGTGGACGCCGATCGCGAGCCCTTCCAACAGCAGGTCCTCGGGCCCGATCAACAGTGTGAACTCGGGGCGATCGACCATCTGAGTGGCAAGGGTTCGCATATAGCGCAACTCGCCGGAGCTGTCCTTGAGCCCATAGACATTGGGCAGCTCTGCAGCCTGCCTTACGGTTGCAGGCGCAAAGTAGGCCTTCGTCAGGCTCGGCATGTTGTAGAGAAACAGCGGCAGCTCTACCTCGTGCGAAAGCCGCTGCACCAGCCGGAAGAGATCGTTCTGGCTCACTGCGAAATAAAAAGGCGGCGCCGTCACCACTGCGTCGGCTCCTGCCTCTTGCGCGAACCGCGCCAGAGCGCAGCTTTCCTCGTAGGAGGTATCCGTGATGCCAACCAGAATCGGAATTCGCCGGGCAACCTGCCCGCAGGTGCGCTCGATCAACTCACGGCGGAGCCGATAACTCAACGCTGGTCCCTCGCCCGTCGTGCCGAGAATAAAGAGGCCTTGTACCCCGCCTGCGATCAGATGCTCGATCAAGGCCTCCAGCCCGGTATGGTCGAGTGACTCGGGAGTCGCCAGCGGAGTCACCATAGGAGGAATGATTCCTCGCAGCGGGCGCAATAAGGGGCGCATGGGCATCGTGGAGGTCAGTATAGCGGGTATCTTTGAAAAATGAAACACAGTTCATATAATTGAAACGATCGTTCCGCGATTTGGAAGATCCGTATTCGTGGACAGTTCCGCCGGCGTTTGTTCTGATACGTGAGAAAGGCCGGCGAATCAAGGGGAGGCTCTATCGTCACCGAGCGATCGCAACGCGCCGCATCGCCCGCTTATCGCTGGCAATTAGTGGCGATGCTGTGGGTTGTGGGCCTCCTCAACTACGCGGATCGCCAGGCGATCTTCTCCGTTTTTCCCCTGCTTGAGGCGCGGCTCCATCTCGACCTGGCAGAGTTGGGTCTGCTCGGTTCAGCTTTTGCCTGGGCTTACGGTCTGGCGGCGCCGTTTGCGGGTTATGCGGTGGACCGGCTCCGGCGCAAGACCGCTATTCTCGGTGGTCTCGAGGTGTGGAGCTGGATTTGCGCGGCGACCGCCTTCACAAGCCATCTCTGGAGCTTGACGATTTTGCGCTGCGCCATGGGGCTTGGTGAAAGCCTCTACTTTCCCGCAGCGCTCTCGTTGATGAGCGACTATCACGGGCCGCGCACGCGTTCCCGCGCTCTCGCCCTGCACCAGACGAGCGTCTACGCAGGAACGATTGTGGGCGGTTTTTGTGCGGGCTGGTTGGCCGAACGATACGATTGGCGCTCTCCGTTTCTCTGCTTCGGCGCGATCGGAGCGCTGTTCGGCATCGTGCTCGTCGACGGACTGCGCGAGCCTACGCGTGGAGCCGCAGAAACATCGTCAGCCGAACCCGAGGTATTATCTCCTCCCAGCTTTGGCTCATTCGCTATGTTCGCCATGCGTACGCCCGCCATCCGGTTGCTGATGGGCGCCTTTGCCTGCGCCAACTTTGTGGCCGTTGTCCTGCTGGCGTGGATGCCTTCGTATCTCTATCACGCCTTTCACATGAACTTGGCGATGTCCGGCTTGACCGCGACGGCGCTGGCGCAGATCGGCTCAATGGTCGGCACAATTGTTGGCGGATGGCTCGCCGATCGCCTGGCCAAGCGTCTCGCCGCGGGCCGAGTGGTGATTCAGATCGTCGGCGTTTTCTGCGGTGCGCCGTTCGTCTTTCTTTGCGCGCAGGCGCACACCATGGCTCCTGTCTTAACGAGCTTGGCGGCGTGGGGCTTCTTCAAAGGCCTCTATGACGCCAACATCTTCGCGTCCCTCTTCGATGTGGTTCCGATTGCGGCTCGCGGCGTGGCCGCTGGTTGGATGAACACCGTTGGATGGATCGGCGGCGGCCTGGCCCCCTTGCTCGTAGGAATTCTCGCGGTCCGGTATGGCCTCGGCTCCGCAATCGCATTGGTTTCGGTCGTGTATCTGCTCGCGGGCAGCTTGCTGCTTCGCGCATTCTTCACTGCAAGCCGACAAGTTTCTGAGCACCACCTTTCTCCTGCTTCTTAGAGCCGTCGCTCACGCGCCTGGGTCCCGAATAAACGCCGTAATCGGTGGAAGGAAATAATTAATATCGAATTTTTGAAACAGTTCCACAAAAATCGAAGTTTATATTAAAAAATGATTGACGTTTCATTTTTCTTTCTCTAAGATTGGGCCAATTCTCCAAGTTCGGCGCGAAATCCATCATTGCGCCGACTGGAGGGCCGGGCGTTCATGTTTCCTTTCTATCCCCTCAGGCCCGGCTAGAAGCCAACTGATTCACACATTTGCCGGAGGATTGCCAGATGCGCTTGAAAGCCCTCTCCCTCGCTGCCGCGTTGTTTTCCCTTTGTGGAATGGCGTTCGCCCAGACGATCACGGGCAACATCAATGGCCGCGTGACGGACCCCAGCGGCGCGGTTGTCCCGGGCGCCCAGGTCACAGCCACCAATGTTTCCACCAATGTTTCAACATCGACGGTGACCAACAAAGATGGCCTTTACAGTCTCCGTTTTCTGCCAGTCGGCCAGTATGCGGTCACGTTTGAAGCCTCCGGTTTCAACCGCACAGTGATGCCCGGCATCACGCTCGAAGTCGCACAGACCGTGGAAGTGGACGCATCGCTGAAGATCGGCTCCACGGCCACCTCGGTTCGCGTGGAGGCCGGCACAACGCCGATTCTCAACACGAGCGATGGCACGGTGACCACGACGATTTCGCAGACGCTGGTCAATGATCTGCCGATCAACGGCCACAACTTTACGGAACTCACGCAGATGGTTCCAGGCAGTACGGTCGCCGATGGCAACCAATGGAACGGCGCCGGGCAGAGCAGCCCTGACAACTCCGGCGAGCGCGTGCAGAGCTTCGCCACACTGCCGAACGTCAACGGCAATCGCACTTATACGACCAACTTTACTCTGGACGGCGTCAGCATCGTAGATACCGGAGCCAATCTTGCCAACGGATTCGGCACGCCCGCTTACAACATCGCGCCCGAGATGGTCCAGGAAGTCACGATCATCGCCAACGTGCCGCCGGCCGAGTACGGAGATGGCGCAACGCAGATTGCCGCAGTCACCAAGAGCGGTACAGAAACTTATCACGGCAGCGCCAGCGGCTATTTGCAAAATTATCTGCTCGATGCCAACCTCTTCCAAAACAAGCGCGTTTTGCCGGGTCAGCCGTTTACGCCGCGGACGGACTACACGCAATCCATCTACACCGGAACCTTCGGTGGACCGGTGCCTCTTCTACGCAAAAAGCTCTTCTTCTTCAGCGACTACGAGGCTTACCGCAAGCCCGCAGGCGGATTCAGCAAAATCAACGTGCCGCTCAACGCATGGCGAGGCAACACGAGCGCGGCGAGCGGTTCTCCCGACACCAGCGTTTCGCCTCTCGCGGGCTACGCTTATTTCGGATCCGCCGTTCCGCAGCTTTACGATTCGCAAAACGGTTTTGCGCCTTTCAACCAGACGGTCAACGGCGTCCTCTACCAAAACCTGGTGCCTATCCGGAATCCTGTCGCCAAACTGCTCTTCTCGACGCCGGGATTGCTACCGCTGCCCAACGCTGCCGCTTCCACTGCGCCCGTTACCGGCAACTATCAGGGAGTAATCAAATCCCTCACCCGCAACGATCAGGGCGACGTCAAGGTTGACTGGACCCCTACGGACCGGGATCGCATCTCCGGACGCTGGTCAGAGGGTGAGGCCGATGACGGCACCCGCATCGCGATCGATCCCGTCTCGTTCCCGACCATCAACGATTTTCCGTTCAAGCAGATTGCGCTCTTCTATACGCGCACCATCTCGACCAGCATTGTGAACGAGGCGCGCGCCGGCTTCACGCGCATGCACTACAACTCCTATCCGCTCGACCTCAGCGGCAAGTTCAGCAGTGGCGAGTCGACGGTTGGTATTCCGTGGTCGAATGCTGTGCCTGGTTTCAGCCTTCAGCATTTTGCTGAGAGCACCAACAGCACCGGCATCTCGGACTTCGGCACTTCCGGCTCAGCCAATCTTGCGCTCGATAATCAATTCAGCTACGGCGACAACCTGACCTGGCAGCACGGTCGGCACATCACCAAGTTTGGCGCGCAGTTGTTCCGGATCCAGAACAACTTCTACCAGAACAACTCCGGCGGATTGCTGGGCAGCTTTAATTACAGCGGCGCTTTCACTGGCAATCCCAAGGTGGGGCAGTCGGTCGGCTATGACTTCGCCGACTTCCTCCTCGATTACTCGTCCAGCTACGCGGTCTCGCTTCAGACCGGAGACGTGGGCCTGCGCCAATATCGTTTCGGCGTCTTTGCACAGGACGACTTCAAAGTCACCCCCAACCTTACGGTCAACTATGGACTGCGCTGGGAGTACGATCAGCCACTCTACGAGGTCAACAACAAGATCTCCGACATCAATCCCACCACCGGCGCATTGGAAGTCGCCGGTGTCAATGGAGTGAGCCGGTCAATCTATTCGCCAACCTGGGATGATTTCGATCCGCGCTTAGGTTTCGCCTGGAATCCCGATCTTCTCAACAAAAAATTGGTGATCCGCGGTGGGCTGGGTGTCACCAGCTATATGGATTACAACCTGATCCATAATCACGTCGGCAATGCGCCTTTCCACGTCGGCGTTTCAGCGACGGCCAACACGCCCACAACGACCGCGACAGGGTCTCCTTTCGCCGTCACCAATGGATTTGGAGCTTCGGGCGCGAGCATCACCGGTGTCTCCTTCAACGTGTGGAACAAGTTGAAGCCCATGATGGAGCCGCAGTACTCGCTGGTTACGGAGTACGCGATCAATGGCAAGCAAAGCGTGAGCTTGGCCTATGTGGGCAATGTTGCGCAGCATCTTGGCGACGTGCGCAACATCAATCAGGAGACACTGGTGGGTACGCCATCGAGTGCCGCCTTCAACACCACGACCGTTGCCACGTCGACGGGCACCAGCGTGACGGTAGGCACCAGCAGCGTTCAGTTGTACGAGTCCGAGGCCTACTCGAACTTCAACGCGGGCGAGGCGACCTATCGCCTGCGTCCAACATACGGTCTCGAATTCCAGTTGAATTACACCTACTCGCACGCTCTCGGCGATACCTCGGGCCCCATTGCGGTGAACGACAACAACGTGGCCGGTGGCGATCCGCAGAACAACTTCTGCCTGCGCTGCGAGTACGGCCCTTCGGCCAGCGACAGCCGCCACATGCTGAGCAGCGACTGGGTGTATCAACTGCCGTTTGGCCGCGGCAAGCAATTCGGAGCAGGCGTCGCCACTTGGCTCGATGAAGTCATCGGCGGCTGGACGGTCTCAGGAAGCGCGGTGCTCTTCTCCGGCCAGCCCAACACCATCACCGCCAACGGAAGCAGCGGCGCCATCGGAGCCGGCACTCTGCGCGCCAATCACTATCGCACGATGGTCAGAAAAGGCGGCGTCGATGGCTGGTACCAGACCAGCGGCGGCGGCTCCTATGCGCCTAATCCTGGTCTGGATGGCAAGACTTCGGCTGGATTCACATACGTAATCGCCGGCGAGTGGGGCACAGATCCTTCGGCGACGCACTCGGGCAATGTGGGCGCCGGCACCTGCGGCACCTCGGGTTACGACGACGGTGTCTGCGCCTATGGCCAGCCTGCGGTGTCTGCGACCGGCGGTGCTCCGACCTTTGGCACGGCGAGCGTAGGCACGGAGCGCGCTCAGGGATTCCGCCAGGTGGATAGCTCACTGCAAAAAGCCTGGCGCTTGCATGAAGCCCATCAGTTGATTTTCATCGCCAACGCGTACAACGTCGGCAACATCGTGAGCTACAACAACCAGGGCCGTACTACCGGCGGTGGCAGCACCTGGGGCTTTGTGCAGAGCACGCGCTCCGAACCGCGCCAGATCGAGCTCGAGCTTAAGTACCAATTCTGAGTTCTGCGTTGTTTTCTGTGCCGGGTGCGAGCCCCCAGCCCGCCCGGCTCTTTTTTTGCCAAAGCCAACGTGCTTCAGATAATTCATTGCAGACGCTCGAAGGGCGTCTGCCAATGATGCACGCGCCGTACGCGGGCGTCGTACACTGGTGTTACCAGGACTTCCCGCATGAAGCGAATCGCTGTTGGTCTCTACGTCGCGGCTACCGTCGCGTTGATGTTTTGGGGCTACTATCAGGCCATCTATGTCGCGCCGACTGACGCGATGCAGGGCGAGATCTTTCGCATCATCTTCTATCACGTTCCGCTTTTTATCTGTACGTTTCTCTTCTTTGCTATTTCCTTTCTCGGTTCGATCGGATTTCTGGCGTATCGCCACAGCCGGCCGGAATGGGCGCAGGTCGCCGATGCCTGGGCGCTTGCGGGCGCGGAAGTAGGCGTGGTCTGTTGCACCAATGCGCTCATCCTCGGCTCGATGTGGGGACGGCGGGCCTGGGGCATCTGGTGGACCTGGGATGCGCGGCTCACTACCACGCTGGTTCTCTGGCTGATCTATGTGAGCTATCTGCTGCTGCGCCGGTTTGCCGCCGGACCCCAGGTGCAGACCCTGGCCGCGGTCCTGGGCATCTTCGGTGCGCTTGATGTGCCGATCGTCTATATGTCGAACCGCTGGTGGCGCACGCAGCATCCAGCTCCGGTCTTCGGCGGCGCATCCGGTTCCGGCATGGACAAATCCATGCTGATCCCATTCATGTGGAATATCTTCGCCTGGCTCGCCTGGGGAATCCTCCTTCTCGCGGTTCGCTATCAAGTGGAGCGGCAGCAGCAGAAAATCCAGGAGGCCGAAGCCGAAGAGGCCCTGCGGGTATAGCCGAAGCTCAAAAGTGAGGAAACATGAATCCAGCCGCAGTTCTCGATCACGAATTCCGGGTCGTTGCCTACATCATCACCTGGGCGATTCAGCTTGGCTACCTCGCCTGGCTGGGTCTCAGGTGGCGTACCCAAAAGAGAGAATCCACGCGCAGCGGACGCTCTGAGCGTTAATGCGCATCGATATAAGCCATTCCTTTTCAAGGATATACATAAAAAATCTATCGCCTTCTTTTCGTGCCACTTTGGTGGAGAGTTCTAGCACGGACTTGTAACTTAAAACTTTCTAAGTGGTATTTCAGTTTTTTCTTATTCGGGGGATCATTCAGATGTGGGCGGGCTAATGAAAGCCGCACAGGAGACCCCAAAAATGCACACGTGTTTAATTGCACTTGCTTTGATCGGAATGGCTATTTCTCTGGCCATTGTTGCCACACATTCCGATATCGATACAACTCGGGAAAATTAAATAGACACTGTTTCGCGGCACTACCTCTCCGCCCCCCAGATCTGCATTTTTAAAATAAAAACCTGCCAGCTCCATTTCGAAGTGCCGGCCTAGAGCAGCTCCCATCTAGAAGATCTTCTTTCCGCGCTCCCACGCAAGCTCAGTTTCTTTCTTCCTTCTAAGACAAATCGCAGACATTGGTAGTCTCCAGGCTCGCCACGCGCCATGTTATAGACTGAGGGTTTGAGGACCAGTCATGCTCGTGGTCATGAAGGCGCAGGCCACGCCTGAAGAGGTTCAGGCCGTCTGCGCATACATCGAACAACAACTCGGATTTCGCGCCCATCCGCTTCCCGGCGCCCAGCGCACTGCCATCGGCATTACCGGCAACCAGGGCGAGGTCGATCGAGGCAATCTTGAGGCTCTTCCCGGCGTCGCGGAGGTCATTCGCGTCTCGAAGGCCTACAAACTCGCGAGCCGTGACGTCAAGCAGGAAGACACCGTTATCCGCTTCACCGGCACGGACGCGACCATCGGCGGGCGCGATTTGGCTGTTGTCGCCGGTCCATGCTCGATCGAGAGCCGCGAACAAGCCTTCACCATTGCGGAACAGGTGGCTGCGGCCGGTGCGCAATTCTTCCGCGGCGGCGCGTACAAGCCGCGGACTTCGCCTTACGCCTTTCAGGGACTGGGTCTCGATGCCTTAAAGATCATGACCGAGATTCGGGAAAAATTCGGATTGCGCATCATTACCGAAGCCCTGGATAGCGAAACTTTGGAACTCGTGGCCGAGTGGGCGGATGTGATCCAGATTGGCGCGCGCAACATGCAGAATTTTTCGCTGCTCAAGAAAGCGGGCCGGCTGCGCAAGCCGGTGCTGGTGAAGCGCGGCCTGAGCGCGACTCTTGAAGAGTTCCTGATGGCCGCCGAGTATGTGATGAGCGAAGGCAACTACGAGGTGATTCTCTGCGAGCGCGGCGTGCGTACCTTTGCCGACCACGCGCGCAATACGCTCGACCTGAGCGTTGTGCCGGCGATCAAGCGGGTGAGCCATCTGCCGATTCTTGTCGATCCAAGCCATGGCACGGGCCGGCGCGATAGCGTGCTTCCCATGGCCAGAGCGGCTGTGGCTACGGGCGCGGACGGTGTAATGGTCGAAGTCCACAACCATCCGGAGATGGCGCTGTCCGATGGTCCGCAGTCCATCTATCCAGAGCAGTTTCGCGCGATGATGGGCGAGATCGAACAGATCGCTCCGATCGTGCAGCGCCGGCTGTCGCGCGGCATTCGCGTGGAAGCGTCGACCGGATAAGATGAACTGTGCTGCGTAAATTCGTGCAGGGCAGATTATCGAAAGGCCGCGGGGCGTCCCCACTCTTGATTTTCCGATCAGGAACAGCACGCATTTTCCCGCTCTTGCTTGCACTGTTCTTCGCCGGTTGCCGGCGGCACGATTTTCCGCAATATCCGCCGAACTATCGTGAATACGCCTATATTCCCAACGGGGGCAGCGCCACCCTCACGATTCTCGACGTGGTGAATGTACGTGTCGATCGCGAGTTGCCGATCGGGCAGAATCCCGTCGCCGTCGCCGTCAACCCTACGCGCAATGAAATCTATGTGGTGAACTCCGGAGCATCGAATGGTGCGGGCTCGGTCTCGGTGATCGATGCCGAACACAACGTAGTCGTGGCCAGCATTCCGGTTGGTCGCCAGCCGCTGTCGATCGAGGTAGACGCGGCAGGAAAGCTCGCGTATGTTGCGAATTCCGGATCGAACTCTGTGTCGATCATTGATCTGCGTGCGCGCCGCGAGATGGCCCGTATTGGAACCGGAGAAGAACCGGTTGCGGCGAAGATTGCACCCGATGGCAAAACCCTTGTGGTTGCCAATCGGCACGCGAACTCGGTGACTTTGATCGATCCAGCAACAGGCCAGGTGCGTTCCGTTTTCGGAGGGTGCCCGGGTGCCGGAACGCCCGTCATTCTGCCCGATTCATCGAAGGCTTTCGTAGCCTGCTCGGCCGGCCACCAGGTCATGGTCATCGCGTTGGCAAAGGTTCCCGACCACGCTGCCGGGGCAGTGGTCTCAGGCGGCATCCGCGAGGGAGAGCCGGACCGGTTAGAAGCGTTTATGGATGTGGGCCGCGCGCCGGTTGACCTGGCGCTCAAGCCCGATGGCGGTGAGATCTTTGTCTCGAATGCGCTCTCCGATTCGGTTTCCGAGATTTACAACACCACTGATGAGGTGGGTGAGACGTATCTGATCGGCGATGATCCGGTGCGCGGTCTGGTCTCGCGCGACAATGCATTTCTCTATGTGGCGAACCAGCGCTCGCAGACCCTGAACATCTATTCGATTGATGATGGCAAGCGCGTGGGATGGGTGCACGTAGGCGATGGCCCTTCGGCGATGGCCTTTTCCGCGGCAGGGCATCTGCTCTTCGTTGTCGATGCGCGCTCGAATGATGTTGCCGTCGTGCGCACTGCGTCAGGATCACTGTTCACGATGTTGCCCACAGGCCGCGGTCCCGACGCGATCGCTGTGAAGGCGTTCAAGCTGCAGTAGCCTACCAACTTGCTGACTCGCTAACTCGCTGTCTTTCTATCTCCCAGCCGCGATACGCTGAACTGCGCGCCCGCGAACAGGATCAGCCCCGAGATATACGCCCAGAAGAGCAGTCCGACTGAGACAGAGAAAGGTCCGTAGAGCGATTTCAGGTCGAGGTGCGGCAGCGCTGCCACAAAGAGGAAGCGCGAGATGAGCCAGATGAGACCGGTGATGATGGACGTGCGCAGCACCGGCCGCCATGGGACCTTCCGGTTTGGCAAAATGTAGTAGACCGCGAAGAAGAACAGAATGGAAGCGGCGCCGGTGGAAAGCGCGAGCCACACATGGCTCAGAGCGCCATACGAATAATTCAGCACCTTGAAAAACCAGTTATCTCCGGGATGCACCAGCGCGGCTTTCAGCGGCACGTCGATGCCGACATTCACCACCATGCTGCCCACAGCCAGGCCCACCATCAGCAGCGCCAGCCCAAGTGCGATGGTTTGGTTGAAAAGATAGTTGCGGCTCTTATGCACGCCCCATGCCTGATTGAGAGCTACCTCCAGAGGCAGAAAGATTCCGGTACACGAGATGAGAATCATCACCAGCGAGAGCGCCTGCACTCCATGCCGCGATGAAAGAGCCGCCACCGCCTCAATATTCTTGGCCACCCATTCCGGATCTTTGGTAGCTGCCGGTAAGAAATAATCCACGATGTCGTTCACTACGGCGACCATCGGTCCATCGGGACGCGAATGAAAGATGCGCAACGCAAGCGTGTAGAGCAGCACCACGAAGGGAATGAATGAGATGATCGCGTTGGCCGCCACGCTGAAGGCAAAAGTATGCACTTCGGAGTCGAGCAGATACGCGATCAGCGCCTTACCGTCACGGCGCCACCGGTACCACTTGGACTTGACCGTTACCTCGGCGATATCGACCACGCCAGTTGTCTGGACGGTCGTCACTTTGGCGGCAGGAGAGATTGCCGCTATGGCCTCGAGTTCGTCCTTTGTCGGCAAAGGATTCCGTTTCCTCTTCCAGGCAGCCGTTGGATGGAATGCTGTTCTAAGGATAGCTGCTTGGCGGCTGCGGCGCACGTCCGCCGGCATGCTCATTTGGATCGGCCGTAATCCGCAATCGGCCCAGCGCCCAGCGTGCCGCCGCTCGCAATCCCTCATCGGCAACCGACGCCCATTCTTCCAGCCGCGGCCGGAATTGTTGCCTGCCGGCGTTACCCATCGCAATGGCCACATTACGCCGCAGGCCCCAAAAGCCGGTCCGGCGCACGGGCGAGCCGTTGAACTGCTGCTCGAAGGACCTCTCGTCCAATGAGCCCAGCCATTCCAATGTTGGATTGATGAGCTCTGGCCGGGATTCGAAATCCGGATCGGCAGTAATGGGCGCTTTCCGATTCCACGGGCAGACATCCTGGCAGATATCGCAGCCGAAGACCTGGCGGCCGATTCCGGCCATCAGATGCTCGGGAATTTCACCCTGATGCTCGATCGTCAGGTAAGCAATGCAACGGGTTGCGTCCATCTGGTAGGGCTCAATGAGCGCATCGGTCGGGCAGGCTTCGATGCAGCGGGTACAGCTCCCGCATCGATCTGGGACATCCAGTCTCTGATCCTCGGGATGAACATCCAGGGAGGTCAGCAAGACCGCCAGAAATCCACACGAACCCAGCTTGGGATGGATCAGGCATGTATTTTTGCCGGTCCAGCCGAGGCCTGCGGCTACGGCCAGCGAGCGCTCAACCACCGGGCCTGTATCGACGTAGGCGCGAGACTCAAAGTTGCCGAATTCCGCGTGAAGCTTTGCATCCAGGGCTTTTAGTCGCTTCAGCAGTATCTTGTGATAGTCGCTGGGCCGGCGAACTCCGTCCGGATGAATGCGGCTGCTCCAAGCGTAACGGGCGATCCACCCCGTGCCTTCGGGAGCGGGGGCGACCGAACGAATCTTCTGGCTCTGATACTGCGTGAAGCAGACGATTGCGGAACGCGCCCACGGAAAAGGATTGGCCGTCTGCGCCCGCACCAGGCGGCCATCTTCATCCCTGCGTTCGAGATAGCGCATCGTGCCGGCCCGGCCAGCCACGATCCACTCCTTGTACCGGTCTGCATCTCTCGCCTGTTCGGCGTAGGGGAGAGCTACAAGACCGGCCTCCGTAAACCCTGCCTCTTGTGCAAGCGTCCGGGCGCGATCCCGCGCCAAGGCTGGCTGGGTGGTTGAGGAATTCGAAGCCGGGCTGGAAACGGAACTCGAAACGGAACTGGCCATAGCCTCACTACGTATAGATCATCACTGTTCGTTTGCGGACGCCGGAAGCAAAACCCGCACACCCAGGCGCCGCGTCGGGGAACACGAAAAGACAGATTCCCCTTGAATTTCAGGATATTCCCCTGGCCGCCACTTTGGCCGGCGGCGTGCAAATCCAATGGGCAAGTGAACAGGGCCGCTGCGGGTGCAAGCGGCATGGGCGAAGGAGGGTTGTATGAAAGGGACTGAGTGCAGCACGACGTTGACGGTGACGATCGAGGCCGGTCCCCGCGGCGAAATGGCCGAGCTGGTAAGAGGACGAGAGGGATCGCTGATCGAGCGTATCAAGCCTTTGGTACGCCGCCGGTCGGTAACACTGGACATGCGTAACGTGGAGCGGATCGATGCTGCCGGCATCTCCGCTCTGATCACGCTCTACTGTGCCGCGCGGCAGGCGGGTCACGAATTCGTGGTGTCTCGTGCCGTTCCGCGCGTGGAAGAAATCCTGGCGCTGGTGGGCGTGAAGCGGCTTTTGAATCCTCCGGAACACGGCAATGCTCCGGAGTACAGCTTTTCGCTGCAACTGGCCGAAGTCTAAGCGCGAAGCTTGGCCTTTTACTCGCGCACGACGCGATACAATCGTTTCCAATTCATCGACCTACAGGGAACGAGTGTGCCTTATGCGTGTTCGGCCGCTTCTCGCGCTCGCGATCATCATTTTTCCGGCGATCTATGCTTCGGCGCAGAGTGCCGATTCGGCCAAGGCTTTTCTGCTTTCGGTTTACAAGCAATATCAAAACGGTGGCAAGGGGATTAATTTCACCGGCCCCCATGCCGGCCGCTATTACCATTCCTCACTTCTGGCCCTCATACGGACGGATCTCAAGAACAGCGACCCTGATAGTGTCCCTGACATTGATTTCGATCCTATCTGCGGCTGCCAGGATTGGGAGGGCATCTGGAACCTGCAGATGGATATGCATGTTGAGACTCCGCGACGCGCACTGGCCAGGATCTCGTTTGCCGTGCTTGATCCTAAAAACTATCCACACGATGCGTTAACAAAACTTGAAATTACGCTGGTTCCGGAGCGCGGCGAGTGGCGCATTTACGACATTGTCGACGAGTCCGATCCACATGCGGCTCTTGCGCTTCGCAAAGATCTTCAGCGCGACATCGAGAACCTCAGGCGTAGTGCCAGCCCACAAGCTATCCACTGAAAACTGCCGTTCTGCAGCGTAGATACGGACGTGGATCTCGAATCTACGCACACCCTCGCTGCCCATGACCGTCCCAAATTACGAAAAGCCCGGCCCGATTGCCGGTCACCAAAGTTCCTCCTCAGCATCTCGACTGTGACGAAGGCCACAGGCAATCGTATACTTGAATCGCTATTGGTAGTTGTGACAGCCGCATAGCGCAGTCCGATGTTTGGATGACGCGCAAGCTCAGTAAACATTGCTCCTTCTGCCGTGTCGACGCCGGGAAATGCTCAGGTTTGCGATCCTGCTGAAATCGCCAAGCCCCGAGCCATCGCCAGAACGGATGAGAAGGGAAGATGTCTTAGGAAACGATGTCGTTGAGCTTCTGTTCGCCACCCTCCTATATCGATCCGCGCAGCGCAATCCAAGAGATGGAGGCTTTATCCCATGACGCAGGGCGTTCTGGAGCAAGCGTCTGCTGAAAAAGCAGGCTCGACGGCAACTGCAACCAAGTACGTGTATTCCTTTGGCGGTGGCAGGGCCGAGGGCGACGGAAAGATGAAAGATGTGCTGGGCGGCAAGGGCGCCGGCCTGGCTGAGATGACGAACGCAGGCCTGCCTGTGCCTCCGGGATTCACCATCCAGACCGAGGCCTGTCGCGAGTACATGCGCGGCAATCTGAGCCCGCAGATCGATATCGAGATGCTCGCAGCGCTCGAGAAGCTGGAAAAGCTGCAAGGCCAGAAGCTCGGCGCGGGCGACAATCCGCTGCTGGTCTCCGTGCGTTCGGGCGCGAAGTTTTCCATGCCCGGCATGATGGACACGATTCTGAACCTCGGCCTGAATGACAAGGCCGTCGAGGCGCTCGCCAAGCGCACCAACAATCCGCGCTTCGCGTATGACTCGTACCGCCGCCTGATCCAGATGTTCGGCGATGTGGTGCTCGATGTGCCCAAGAAGAAGTTCGAGCACATCTTCGACAGCTTCAAGCATGCGAAGAAGGTCAAGTTCGACTACGACCTCACCGCCGAGACTCTGCAGCAGATCATCGCCGAGTACAAGAAGCTGGTAAAGAAGGAGACAGGCAAGGACTTTCCGCAGGACCCGCTCGATCAGCTCACCGAAGCGCGCAATGCCGTCTTCCGGAGCTGGCAGAACGACCGCGCCAAGACCTACCGCCGCATCAACCGCATCGATGACTGGCTCGGCACCGCTGTGAACGTGCAGGCCATGGTCTTCGGAAACCTTGGCGAGAACTCCGGCACGGGCGTCGGCTTCACGCGCAATCCCGCCACCGGCGAGCATGCCTTCTTCGGCGAGTACCTGATGAACGCGCAGGGCGAAGATGTGGTCTCGGGCGTGCGCACGCCGCTCTCGATCAGCGAACTTGAGCGCGCCATGCCCGACGTCTACCAGCAGCTCAAGGACATTACCAAGCGGATGGAAAAGCACTACCGCGATATGCAGGACTTCGAGTTCACCATCCAGGATGGCAAGCTCTACATGCTGCAGACTCGCAATGGCAAGCGCACCGGCCTTGCCGCTGTGCGTGTCGCCATCGACATGGTGAAGGAAGGTCTCATCACCCAGGAAGAAGCCATCTTCCGCGTGGAGCCCAACCAGCTCTATGACTTCCTGGTTCCGCGGCTTGTGGAGAAGGGCGAAAAGATAGAAGTCCTCGCCACTGGCCTGCCTGCATCACCGGGCGCAGCCGTTGGTCAGATCGTCTTCAGTGCAGAAGATGCGGTGAAGCACCACGGCAACGGCTCTTTCAAGTCCATCGTGCTCGTGCGCGGCGAGACCACGCCCGAGGACATCGCCGGCATGGAAGTTGCCGACGGCATTCTCACCTCGCGTGGCGGCATGACCTCACACGCGGCCGTCGTGACGCGCGGCATGGGCAAGTGCTGCGTAGCGGGCGCGGGCGACTGCGTTGTGGATGAAGCGAAGAAGGAACTTCGCGTAAAGGGCAAAGTCTACAAGCATGGCGACTACATCTCGCTCGACGGCACCACAGGCCGCGTGATCGCCGGCAAGCTTAAGACGCTCGATGCGCAGCCCGACGATCCCGATCTCGTGAAGTTCATGAGCTGGGTCGATCCGCTGCGCCGGCTGCGTATCCGCGCCAACGCGGATATTCCGCGCGACGCCAAGCAGGCCCGCCAGTTCGGCGCCGAGGGCATCGGACTCTGCCGCACCGAGCACATGTTCTTTGCCGAGGATCGCATCGAGCACATGCGCGCGATGATTCTCGCTAACAACGAGAAGGATCGCCGCGCTGCTCTCAAGAAGCTGCTGCCGATGCAACGCGCCGACTTCGCCGGCCTCTTCAAGGCGATGGAATCGCTGCCGGTCACCATCCGCCTGCTTGATCCGCCGCTCCACGAATTCCTGCCCAAGCGTGAAGATCTGCTCGTGCAGATCGCGCGTCTCGAAGAGACGAAGCCGAAGTCGCCCAAGCTCAAGGAGCTGCGCACGCTGCTGGCGCGCGTGGAAGAGCTGCACGAGATGAACCCGATGCTCGGTCTGCGTGGATGCCGTCTCGGCATCACCTTCCCCGAGATCACCGAGATGCAGGCACAGGCCATTCTCGAAGCGGCTGTGCAGGTGAAGTCGAAGGGCGGCGATCCGCACGTCGAGATCATGATTCCGCTCATCGGCTCCATCGAGGAGATGCGCAACCAGACCGCCATCGTGCGCCGCGTCGCCGAAGAAGTCTTTAAAGCGAAGGGTGCAAAGGTCGACTACATGGTGGGCACCATGATCGAGCTGCCGCGCGCTGCGCTTACGGCCGATCAGATCGCCGAAGAAGCCGAGTTCTTCAGCTTCGGCACGAATGATCTGACGCAGACCACCTTCGGCATCTCGCGCGACGACATCAACAACTTCCTGCCGACCTATATCAAGGAAGGCATCTTCAAGTTCGATCCCTTCGCTACCCTCGATCAGGTAGGCGTCGGCCAGCTCGTAAAAGGCGCTGTTGAGAAAGGACGCGCCACACGATCGAACATCAAGCTCGGCATCTGCGGCGAGCACGGCGGCGATCCTGAGTCCGTCAAGTTCTGCCACAGGATCGGACTCAGTTACGTCTCCTGCTCGCCGTTCCGTCTACTGACGGCGCGGCTCGCTGCAGCCCAGGCTGCACTGGAAGAGGCGCAGACCAAAGCCGGCAAGGAAGTTCATCAAGGCTCGAAATAGCAATGGCGGCGAGGACGCGGGTCAATCCACCGCGTCCTTGCCATCCTCAAGAGCCGTCTTCGATTGTGGTATGATAGATAGCAGTGGAGGGATTTCCGATGAGGAAAATCAAAACCACATAACTACTCCGAAAATCCGCTTCCATGAATTGCTCCTCGACGCACTGTTTGATTAAGCGTTTTGAGGAGCAAAACTGTTTATGCGGTTTTTGCGGTCATCACATCCTTGAGAGCCGCCTTACCTTCTTCGGAGTTGGCCACGGGAGCCAGATCCTCGTCTCCGGGCAACTGTTGCAGGTACGAGGGCGCGATCTCAAGAGCATTGCGCAAACATTCAATTGCCTGCTTGCGCGCCGTTGGATTCTTCTTCTCCCGGAAGTCGAACTCATGATAATTGGCGGAATTCCAATAGGCCGCGGCTAGATCCCCATCTCGTTCGCCGGCGTGAAGTTTGGCTTGAATGAAGGTAGACAGAACCTCAAGCGCCTTCTTCCTGTTATGTGCGGCTTCTTCCCAGGTTCTGGACAGCAAAATATTCAGCGGCCTGTTCGTGGGATAGATTTTCGCCAATTCAGAGAGCGATGCGATGAGCTTCTGTGTCTCTCCTGAATCAAACACACCGCTGGAGAGATAGTCTTTGGCGCGCGTTAATACCGTCGACAGATCGACGGCACTCCCAATCTTTGCGCGCGTCTCTTTCTTCAGCTCGTCTTGCTGCTCGGCTAACTTGGCAAGCCGTTTGTACAAACTATCGGCAATCGCAGGCAGCAGTTTGTTCGCGATATAGCCGGCGACAAAGCCGGTGCAGCTCAAGGTGAGCAGAGCTTCGACGTCGACCAGGTCTTTCGGAAACCGGTTTGCCCACAGGATCACCAGCAGCGCTGCCAGCGACCCGCCGAAGCCTGTGATCGCATGCGCAAAAAAGAAGATGCTTTTGGACAAACCGTCCAGAGAGGCCCATTCGGTCTCTTCAGAGAGACGGGGCTTCAAGAACATCGAGATGCTATTGGTGAGACCTCCCAGTATGCCGGGAATTCCGACCAGGGAGAGAGTCATCGCAAACTGCCAGAGAACGTCGGAGAGAGACGCGTGAGCCGCCGCAGGCATAAGCTGCTCCAGGAACGGAAGCAGAATACCATTCTGCGGTTACGCGCTGGCCAGAATCTCAGAACCGGGAGCGATTTAAGAGAGGCCGATCCGCTGAGCCGGTTCGCTTACTTCGAGTCGCTTGTCGCGGCGAAGTAGCCCTCGCGCGTGATCACCGTCAGATCCGCGTTCTTGGGCTTGAGCGCGATCTTGTGATACCCGCCGTCATTGTCGACCTGATCCGGTGTATAGCTGAGCAGATACTGTCCGCGCAGCTCTTCGGCAATCTGGTTGTAGATTTCCTCCAGATTGTCCTTCTTTTTAGCCTCGAAGTACCGGCCGCCTGTGCGCGTGGCGATCTGCTCCATGATCTTCCGGCCGTCGACCGATTCAGATTCGCGCCGGTGTCCGCCTCCGCCGGGATAGCCGCCTCCACCGCTGCCAGGCCAGCCGCCGCCCCCGCCGGGATAGCCGCCACCGCGATGGCCGCCGGGAAAACCGCCGAAGTCGCGCTGGGTTTCGCCCTTGAAGTAGATGGTGTAGACAGACAGGTTGGCGTGATCGGCTGCGTCCAGCGCTTCGTTGAGCGTCTCCTTGCTGCCCCGGTCCACGCCGTCCGAGAAGACGATCAGGGCCTTTCGACCCGTCTTTGGTTTCATCAATTCATCGGAAGCAAGGAAGATTGCGTCATAAAGCTGGGTTCCGCCGCGCGCGCGTGTCTCGCCGCGATCGTCGCCCGTGGTCTCCGGCCCCTGGCTGTTGCGCTCGTGCTCTGTCGGACCCATCTCATCGAGCTCGCGGTGCAGCTTTTCACGTGAGTTGGTGAAGTCTTCCAGCAACTCCACTTCGCGATCGAAGTGAATGAGAAACGCCTGATCGTTTTGTTTCGCGTCTTTCGGATCGGCAGGCAGCATGAGATCGACAAATTTCTCGCCCGCCTTGCGCTCGCTGTCCATCGCGCCTTCCATGCTGCGGCTGGTGTCCACCAGCATGCCCAGCAGGAAAGGCAGATTGCTCTCGCGGCTGAAGCTCTTGATGGTCTGCGGGCGCGTATCTTCCGTCAGGGTGAAATCGCCGGCCGTAAGGTTCGTCACCAGCGCACCGTGCTTGTCGCGCACCGTCACCGGGAGCAGCACCTCTCGCGCCTGCATTTTGAGTGCGGCCACGGGCTGGTTTTGAGCCGTCGCTGAGGCGGCCGGCGTCTGGGCCATACACAGGCTCGGTACGGCAGCAATCGATAGGGCAATGTGGGAGAAGATTGGGATTCTCATCCGGAGTTTCCAGTACGCACTTTCGATTCTATAGACGTCTCAAGCCGAAGTCCGTTGACCGGATGGAATTCGATGAGTGCGTGCCGGAAAAGAAAGGAAGAATCTGGTAGCGCTACCGGGAATCGAACCCGGGTTTTAAGATTGAGAATCTCACGTCCTAACCCCTAGACGATAGCGCCACACATATGCGGGGAAATGGCCGCGGAAGGGCCACTTGTTTACTTTAGCAAAAATCCTGATTGTGGCCAATGAGGAGCCGCTTCGGCCAGCCATGCGGCGAGGATGCTTGCCTGGATCAGATGCCCAGTTTGCGCACTTCCTCGTTGTAGTACTTGCGGTAGAGGATGTCCCACTCCTGCGAGCCTTCGAGGATAATCTTGCGCTGGTTGGCGATCTTCAGCCGAGCCGAGGAGTCGATCCTGGCTTCCTCATTGAGCAGGGTTTCGAGGGCCTTGCGCGCCTCCTGGCGGATGGTATTGCGATCTTCGAGAAAGCCCACCTGGTCGATCTCGGCCAGGGAATCGGCCACGGTATGGGCCAGCTTGTTGAGCTTGTCGCGGCTGATCCTCATAGCACCGCCTTGTATTTCTTCGCGAGCTCAGTCTTCACCTTCTTGAACATCTCGGCGTACTGTGCGCCCGATTTGCGCATCTCGTCAGAGTACGCTTCGAGAATCACGCGCACTTCGTCATTGATGCGGTCTTCGAGCGAAACCTCGTCGAGCAGAGCGGCATTGACGCGCTCTTCCGTCACCTTCAAGTCGCTGGTGGTGATCAGCTTGGCGTCAATGAGGTGCTTGACTGTGCGGCGGGCGAGATACCCAATGTATTCGCGAGAAAAGATCATGGGTTAAGGGTCAGGATAACGCATGGAGCCTGCCGGTGTACATCGGCCGGGGCAAGGAAACAGGAGATGCGGCCAGCCTAGCTCCGGTGCGGGCAGTTCTTGGTGTTCAGGCATGCGTCGGCAATGCGCAGCCGCTCCACGGGCCGGCCGGCTATCAGGTGCTCGGCAACAATCTCCTCGGCATCTTCGGGCCGGACGCCTCCATACCAGACCGCCTCCGGATAGACGACTACTGTCGGGCCATGCTCGCACTGATCCAGGCACCCCGATTTGTTAATCCGCACCCGGCCGGCTAAACCGGCCTCTTTGGTCAACTGTTGCAGCCGCGCGTGCAGTTCGCTTTTTCCATCGGTTGTGCAGGAGGGGCGGGGCGCATCGGCGGGGCGGGAATTGTGACAGACAAAGACGTGGCGCTCGAATAAGGGCAAACGAAGTTCTCCTCAAAATTACCTTTTCAGGATAGCCGACGATGGGCCGGTCCGCAGGCGCTCGCGGCACGGGCGCTCGATCTGCGAAAATAGCGCCGGACTAAATAGGGGCCGGCGGGATAGTGGCCGGCGAGGATGCGGCGAGTTTCCACAATCTTGACGGCCAACCCACCCGCATCTGCGAAAATGAGTGCTTGACCATGAGTACCGATAACCTGCTTTCGCTGAAAGACGACATGGTGGCCTTCATTGAGGGCCATGGCCTGCAGCGTCTCCCTGGCTACGTGACCGAAGACATTCCTTCCGTTCTGTGGGAGGGACGCGGCAATCCCGACGCGTGGAAAGATTTTGTCGAGATGGCCAAGCACGTCGGTGCTCCGTTCGTGACCTTCAGCGAGATGACGATGGAACGCGAAGAACTCGACGCGCTCATCGAAGAGGCCGGCGAAATGAACTTCCCGGATGAAGAAGCGGCCGAGCTGGCCGAAGCCAAGTGGCTGCGCAAATATTCGGGAATGCTGGGCTATATCCAACTGGGATTTGTGTATCAGGGATTAGTGTTTCTGCACGAGACCACGACCGAGTGGTACGAGCGCTTCCAAACGCTGCTTGAGGATCTTGAAGCCTTCCAGGACATCGTGATCGACGACTCCCACTCTTCGGACGAAGAAGAAGAGTAGATCGCGTGAGCACCGCCGGCACGCAGGCAGCCCCGATCTCTTCACCGCGTACATTCCTGCCCGAGCGATGGGTTTTTGCTGAGCCGCATCCTGATGCCGCAGCTCTTGCCCGGGAGGCTCGCCTCCCGGTCGTACTCGCAGAACTGCTCTGCGCGCGCGGCATCACCACGGCTCGTGAAGCTTTCATTTTCCTGAATCCCGACTTCTCGCATCTGCATGATCCGCACCTGATGCTCGGAATGGCAGCAGCCGTCGAACGGCTGGAGCGTGCGATCGCTGCGAAAGAACTGGTGCTGCTTTACGGCGATTACGATGTGGATGGCACGACTGCCGTTGTATTGCTGAAGACCACCATAGAGATGCTCGGCGGAGTTGTGCGCTTTCACGTGCCGCATCGGCTGCGCGAAGGCTACGGACTGCAATCGAGCGTGCTCGAAGCAGCTTACGCAGACGGCGTGCGCCTGGTGATCACGGTCGACACGGGCATGCGCGCATTTGCCGAAGCCGAAACGGCGCGCAAACTCGGCCTGGATCTGATCATCACGGATCACCATCTGCCGAAATTTGATGATGCGATTCCCGACGCGCTGGCGATCCTCAATCCCAATCAGTCGGGTTGCGCGTATCCAGAAAAGTCGCTCTGCGGTGCAGCGATTGCGCTCAAGCTCGCCATCGCTCTGCTTGAGCGGCGCGATCCGGCGCGGCTGCGCGAAAAGATTCTGCCCAGCTTTTTGAAGATGGCGGCCATTGCCACCATCGCCGATGCTGTCCCGCTGCATGGAGAAAATCGCACCATTGCCGCGCTGGGCCTGCGCGAACTACGCCGGCCTGCAGGCGCCGGGCTGCGCGCTCTCTTCGCGGCCGCGGCGCTCGATCCCGCCAGCAAAGAACTGACGGGTTTTGACGTCGCCTTTCGGCTTGCGCCGCGTATTAATGCGGCCGGCCGCATGGACGTAGCCTCGGAGGTGATCGAGCTCTTTTGTACGCGCGACGCAGCGCGCGCCGCGGAACTCGCGCAAAAGCTGGAGCGCTTAAACCGGGAACGCCGCGACGCCGAAGCTGCGGCGCTCGCCTGCATTGAGGCGCGCATCGATGCCGAAGTGGAGCTTGCCGCAGAAAGACTGTTGCTGGTCGATGGCGATGGCTGGCATCGCGGCGTAATCGGCATTCTTGCCTCACGCGTTGTAGAGCGCACGGCCAAGCCGGCCATCGTGGTAAGCGTGGAAGATGGCGTTGCGCACGGCTCCGGCCGGTCCGTGGATGGATTTGCGCTTCTCAGCGCAGTGGAAAGCTGTGCCGATCTTTTTACGCGCTTCGGAGGGCATGCCTTCGCGGTTGGCTTTGCGATGCCCGCCGCGGCGCTACCGGAGTTGCGCCGGAGACTGCGCGCTTATGCGGAAGAGCATCTGGCGGCGCGCATGCCAGAACGTGTGCTGCGCATTCATGCGGAGTTGCCGCTCGATCGCATCACGCCGGTTCTTGCCGGATGGCTACGTAAGCTGGAACCGCTGGGACATGGTAATCCCGAGCCAATCTTTGTGGCGCGAAGAGCGCGGCTCGCCTGTGCGCCACGCGTGATGAAGGAACGTCACCTGCGGCTGGAACTGGTGCAGGAGCCGAATGGCTCGCCCGCATCATTCTTCCCGACAAATGGATCAACTCGCGCCGCAACGCGTGCAGTGGGTTGGGGCATGGCGGAGCGCGCGTCGGCTTTGGGGCTCGCGCAGGGCAGCTCGATTGATCTGGCCTATCGCATTCGCGAAAACGATCATCCGGAGTACGGCGGCCTCGAGGTCGAGATTATGGGCATGCGGCCTGCTGACTTCTGAAGTAGCAAGGCCTGCGGCGAACCGCAGGCCTCGGTTGAGCGGATGCAATCAGTGTTGATTATCTTCCGTGGCCGTGGCCCTCATCGTGGCCATGACCCCCTTCGTGCCCGCCTTCATGGCCACCTTCTGGACGAGGATTGGAGTGTTCCTGCGGACGCGGCGCGTTGTGCTCTTCCGGACGTGCCGCGTTGTGTTCCTGCGGTGCAGGGCGATTGAAGTTGTTGTTATCGTTCTGCCGCTCGAAATTGTTGTTTTGCCGGCCAAAGTTGTTATTGGTGTTGTTGGACCGGTTAAAGTCGTTATTCGTCGTGTGATTGTAGTTGTGGACGTCGTTGTTCCGGTTTTCCGTCACACTGCGGTTGTTGTAGTTATTCGTGACGTTGTTGTTGATGACGGTGCGATTTTCCGGCGCAGGGTGATTCTCCCCCTGCAACGGTCTCGCCATCGCGACATTGTTCGGACGGCCGCCATTGTTTTTGAAGTACGCAGCGTGATCGTGCATCGCCATGTCTGCGTGCTGGGTCTGGAACGAGGTCCGCTCCAGATGCTGCTCATGCTCGGCCATGCGCTCTTCGGGCAAGGGATCGTGGCGAATGCCACCCGGTCCGCCGCTGAAGGCGACACGCCGGTCGTTCACGATCGTGTTGTGCTCAACCACTGTGCGATCGATGTACGTGTTATGGATGATGGTCGTGTTTACGTGCACCACTGCAGTGTTATAGGCAAAGACGCTGCCATGCCATACGCCGCCCACAAAGCCCACGCCCATGTAACCGAAGCCATAGTTCACACCGCCGTAGTAGCCCACGTGGCGTCCCCAGTATCCCGGATGCCAGACATACAGACCATCACTCCAGCCCCAGTAGGGGGGAGTCCACAGCGCACCCTCGTAAGGAGCCGGCACCCAAGCGCCGGGTACCCAGTAATAACCATCCGGGCCGTATGCCCAGTAGCCAGGAGTCCAAATCAGGCCGGGTTCAGGGCACGGGGGCTGTTCATACACCGGCAGCACCGGCGGGGCAAAGCCCACGCTGATAAAGACTCCCGCATAAGAAGACGCTGGGATCAGAGAGACAAGAAGCGCCAAAAGCCACAGGCGCGCAGAGCGAAACATTCGCATAAAGGGACCTCCTGTTTGAGCGGATACTGCTCAAATGGCCGCATCCAGTCTATGTCGAATAAAACCCCTCCCCTGCAGGGAAGTTGCACGGGAGGGGTGACTCTTTCGGTCCGTGTTTTCTGAGAAAAGGAGACTGTTACTGCATAACTCCTTTGTTTCTAGTAACGGTAGCTAAGTCCCAGGCCCAGCACTTTGCGCGCCTCCAGGTTCACAGGAATAGACACGGTGGGAGGAAACGGCGCCGGAAGGCCGATGGGCAGCACGGCCGTGCCTATATTTCCTGCCACCTGGCCGATGCCGACGTCAAAAGCGAAGTGCGGATGCTCGGCCTGCGTGACGCGAACCGCATAGTCCAGCGTAGTGGGCAGATGCACACCGCGGGGAAGAATGTAACCGAGATTTTTGGATGTACGTGGCTCTTGCGTAAATCCAGCGGCGGGAACGATCACCGTTTTCCAGAGACCGGGCAGAGGAATTCCGAGCCCGCCGAAGAGCCGTCCGCCAAAACGCGTCGACTGTCCGCCGATGCCGTAGATCGATGCGTTTGTAAATTTCAGTCCCAGATTCACGAGGAAGGGAACCGGAGGCTTGGCCCACGTCTTCGTTACGGCTGCATAGACATCTTCATTGGTGAAAGCCTTGTCTGGGCCCAGGCCGAGCGCAGCATTCAGATGGCCCGAGACAAAATGATCGCCGGTGCGGACGATCACGCCCGCGGCAAGACCGGGTGTCCAAGGACCGAACTGCCCATCCTTGAGGACCACGACCTTGCCGCTAAAGATATTCATGCCGCTGTAGTTCCAAAGCTGGCTGAATGCGCCATTCGCAGGCACATTGCTGTCGCCGAGAAGATGCGCGCTGCGCGTATAGCCCGCCTCGGCACGGTTAGCGAATCCTTCAGTGATGGAAAAGGTCTGGATGTCGCCGATCACCTTGGAACTGTTCACGAAGTGATAGCCGATGGCTGGATGCGAGAAGAAATGATCCTTCTCTGTGTAGACCACATACGCAGTCGGCGTAATAAAGCCGCCGGTCTGGCCTTCGAGTGTAAGGTACTGTGCGGAGAGTGGAAGCGAGGCGCATACGGCCACGAAGAAAATTGCGCAGGTCCAAAGCCTGCGAGTGACGTGGAGGGGGTTCACGTTTTAGCTCCTAATGAGAGGACCCGATGGAGCTGGGTTCTGCAGAATGTTGGAAAATTATTCTCTTGTAACACAACCATAGTGACGCCGTCTCCGGTTTTGTTTCAGTGGTAGACTTGCGCCATGCCGCGCGGATTATTCATTACGTTGGAAGGTCTCGACGGATCAGGCAAAACCACGCAGATCAAGCGTTTGGCGGCATGGCTCGGCAGACGTGGCGTGCCCGTGGTACAGACTCGGCAGCCGGGCGGCACCGTGACAGGCGACCGCATCCGCGAATTGCTGCTCGACGCGCGCTCGGGTCCGCTGGCGCCCATGGCCGAGATGGCGTTGATGTTTGCCGATCGCGCTCAGGCGATTGCGGAGATTATTCTGCCGGCTCTCGATGCGGGCAAAACAGTGCTTTGCGATCGCTTCACCGATTCAACGGAGGCCTACCAGGGCGGAGGCCGCGAACTGGGCTCTGAGACGGTATTAGAGCTGCACCGATTGATCTGCGGCGATCTGCAGCCCGACCTCACGCTTCTGCTTCTGCCCAGCTTTGCCGCTTCGCTGGCGCGCGCCCGCAAGCGCAATGATCGCGTCGAAGAGCAGACAGGAAAAAATGAGGGCCGGTTCGAGCAGGAGCAGGATGCCTTTTATCGGCGCGTCTGGCAAAAGTATCGCGAGATTGCGGATCGTGAGCCTGATCGCGTTGTGCTCATTGAAGGCGACCTGACCATCGAAGACGTACACGAACAGATTGTGGAAGCGGTTGCCGAGCGACTGGTGCTGGCTAGCTAAGAATGCTTGGGGCGTCGTGCTCAATGCGTGGCATCAATGCGTGACGAGGCGGTCCAGCATGCCGTCCAGCGCAGCTTGCGCGTCTTTGAGCGGCGTCTTCTTTTCTTCGAGACGGCTCAACATCAATGCTCCTTCAAGTGTAGCGATGATGGTGTTGGCCACTGCGCGCGGATTGGTTTTTTTGCGGATCTCGCCGTGCCGGATGCCCTCTTCGACAATGCGGCGCAGTCGCGTTCGCCATTCGCTGAATCCCTCGCGCGCCAGGTTCCGCAACGCAGGATTGCCATCGTCCGCATCGATGGCTGTGTTCATAAGCGGACAGCCGCCACGCACGGCTCCCGTCGTTTCAACGAACTGTTGGATATAGGAGCGCAACGCTTTCACCGCGCCGTGTGAACGATCCAGATGTTCGGTGCGTAATTTGACGGCCCGCCCCAGCGCATAGCGGAAAGCCTCCACGGCTAACTCTTCTTTGGACTGAAAGTGCCGGTATAAGCCGCCTTTTTCAAGGCCGGTAGCCTTCATCACGTCCTGCATGGAACAGCCGGAGAACCCGCGTTGATTGAAGATCGGAGCAGCCTGTGCGATGATCCTCTGACGGGTTACTTCTCCTTTGGGCACTGTGTCTCCCTCCAACTTCACGGAAAAACAGTATACCGCAGCAAAAAAAGACGCATCGGTCGCAAATCAGGTGAATCTCTCATTCATGAGACCGGTCGGTCTCAAATTTCTGACCAGCCGGGATCTGCATGGCCACTGCTGTTATCTCTCCTCCGCGCGTCTCTCCGCCCAGCACTCTACGGCGTCCCCAGATCAATCCATGGGTCGTGGCTCTTACCGTTACGCTGGCCACGTTCATGGAACTGCTCGATACCTCCATCGCGAATGTTTCGCTTCCCTATATCGCCGGCGGCTTGGGGCGTTCGTACGACGAGGTTACCTGGATTCTGACCACGTATCTGGTGGCCAACGCCGTTGTGCTGCCCATGTCTGCCTGGCTTTCGCGCGTGATGGGGCGCAAGAACTACTACCTCGCATGTGTAGCGCTCTTCACGGCCACATCCTTTTTGTGCGGAATTGCTCCCAGCCTCGAAGTGATGCTGGTGGCGCGTGTATTGCAGGGCATCGGCGGCGGAGGCCTTGCGCCGGTTGAGCAGGCGATTCTGGTGGACACATTTCCACCTGACAAGCGGGCTTCTGCCTTCGCGCTTTACACAGTTGCCATTGTGACGGCGCCGGCCATTGGCCCGGTGCTCGGCGGCTGGATCACCGACAATTTCGATTGGCGGTGGGTCTTCCTCATCAACATTCCCATCGGCTTTCTCTCCATGTTTTTGACCACGCGCTTCGTCCACGATCCGCCGGCCTTTCAGGAAGAGCGCAAATCGATTCGCGATGCGAGTGGCAGGCTGCGCGTCGATGGCATCGGCATCGCGTTGATTGGCATCGGATCGGCTGCGCTTGAAGTCTTGCTCGACCGCGGCCAGATCGACGACTGGTTCGGTTCGACCTTCATCATCTGGATGTTTGTGATCGCCGTCGGCTGCCTGGGGACTGCGGTCTTCTGGGAATTGAATCACAAGGATCCGGTCATCGCCTTTCGCATGCTGGGGACGCGCAACTTCGCCATTGCCAATCTCTTTTACTTCATCTTTGGCTTTGGCCTCTTCGCATCGACGACAATGATTCCGCAGATTCTGCAATCGCTTTACGGATATCGAGCGATTGACGCAGGCCTCGTGCTCGGGCCCGGCGCCTTCGTCATTACGCTGCTGGCTCCGGTGGGAGCACAGCTCGTGCAGCGCGGCGTCATTCATCCGCGCATCATGATGACTGGCGCGGTTCTGGTTGTGGGACTATCTTTTCTACATTACAGCCACTTCAACCTCGCCACCGACTATTGGCATTACGCGTGGGCTCGTGCGCTGCAGGGGTTGGGCTACGCCTTTTTCTTCGTTCCCCTCTCCATGATCACGTACTCCGAGCTCAAGCCGAACGAGAATAACCGCGCATCTTCGCTCACAAATTTCTTCCGCAACTGGGGCGGCAGTTTCGGCATCGCGTTCGCGACGACCATCGTCGAGCGCCGGTTCAATTTCCATCAGTCCATCGTCGGCGCGAACCTACCAGCATCGTCACCAGCTTTGCAGCAGTCCGTGAACCGGACGGCAAGCTATCTGCAGACACGGGGATTTTCCCACGCAGATGCGCTGAGCGCCGCCTATGCCAATTTCTACAATCAGCTGGGCGCACAGACTCACCTGCTGGCTTTCATGGACTGCTTTCACGTAATCGGCATTGTTACACTGATCGCGGCTCCGCTGGTTCTGCTCACACGGCAGTTCAAGGTGGGCGGAGGTCCTTCGGGAGGGCACTGAGACAACAGCATTGGAAGGAACGCGATGCGGTGCGATATTCGCAAGACAGGGACCATCTCTTCTGTGTGGAAAGATGGGCAAACATGAGCGATGGGCCCGCAACTGAGCAGCGAATAAGCGCGACTCGACACGCAGGCCCAATTGCTCTACGCTCGAACGGTGGGCTTCCAGGAATTTCTCGGCAATACTGCAACCGTGATGCACCTGCGCGAAAGCGTGCGTGCGGGGCGGTTTCCGCATTCGCTCATTCTGGCCGGGCCGCGCGGAGCAGGAAAGTACACGCTGGCGTTGATGCTGGCGAAGGCCGTGAACTGCCTGGAGCCACTTGAGACCGATGGCCTGCCTGACTTCTGCGGCCGCTGCGCCAATTGCACGCGCATCGGCGATGCCGCGAATCTGGAAGAGCGTGTAGCCGAGGCGGTAGCGGCTCGCGAAGAGCTGCGCGAGACCGACAAGCGCGAGACACGCGTGCTGATCCAGACGCATCCCGATGTGCTTGTGATTCCGCCGGATCCGCCGCAGCTCCTCATCAAGCTAGGACAGGTGCGCCAGGCCATCCACGCTGCCTACTACCGTCCGCCAGTGGAGGCGCGTCGCGCGTTTACGATTTTCACTTGTTCGAATTTCATGAAAGAGGCGGCGAACAGTCTGCTCAAAGTGCTGGAAGAACCGCCATCGCACACCACGTTGATTCTCCTCGCTGAAAATCCGCAGGAGCTGCTGCCCACAATCCGCTCACGCGCCGTGATCTACCGTCTGGGCGCGCTGCCGGCTGCTGATCTGGAGGCACTGCTCGCGCAACGCCGTCCAGAACTGAAGCCCAAAGATCGCGCGCTGGCCGCACGCCTTGCCGAGGGAGCTGTTGGGCGAGCGCTGAGCATCGATTTGGGCGCATATCTCACCAGCCGGCAGGACGCGCTGATTTTGCTGCGCACTGCGCTACGCGAGCCCGGGGCCCCCACGGATAGGTCTTCATCCGTGGGGTGGGAGCCCGGGGCCCCCACGGATAGGTCTTCATCCGTGGGACGGGAACCCGACTATTCGCAGCTTTTTCGTGCGACGGAAACGTACCGCGCCGGCGCAGATGGCCAGGAAAAGACGACCAACCTGCTCCGCGCGCTCGGCAGCCTGCTGGAGGATCTGTTGCTCACCGTCGCGGGCACGCCGGCGCTGATTCGCAATGTGGATCTGACCGCCGAACTGGCTGCCCTCGCGCAAGGCCTGAACGTGGACTGGATCGACGGCGCGGCGCGTGCAGTGGTTCAGGTGGAGCAGGGGATGCGGCGCAACCTGTTGCGTTCGCTCTCTCTGGACGCGATGGCCGTTACCTTTGGTCAATCGTAATATTGCGTAATCTTGCCAGCCTTGACAGCCGCGGTAAGATAAGAGCAACCTCCACCGAACGGCAGGCATCTTTTCGAGTACAAGTTCTCCCTCGCAGCGGGCCAATAAGGGGATCCGAAAGATATTCCTTGCAAGAGTGGCTTTGTACTCGCGCGTCGTTCCAGCGCGACAGGAGATTTTTCATCCTCAGCACGAGGTTGTAGCAACGCATGGGCCAAAAACGAATCAGACTACTAGGACACATTGCCCAGGTGTATCTCGAACGTTTTTAGGAAGGACGTTGTCCATGAGTGTTTCTTCTATGTTGCCGCTGCGTCGAGACGAGAACGGGCCCGACTCCGTCAGACCGCAAATGCGCCCCAGAAAGGCCGCGCCCGCACCCTTGCCGTTTCGTTTCCCAGCACAAGGCATGGAAACAGAGGCGCAACAACGCCACGCCGAATTGTTCTATCTGCAAAAGCAGATTCAATCGCAAACACCGATGGTCATCGTGCTCGAAGACGGAGAGCGCGTTGAAGGCTGCATCGAGTGGTACGACCGGAATACGCTGAAAGTGCGAGGACGGACCAAGACACTCGTCTATAAATCCGCGATCAAGTACATGTACAAGCTCGGCGACGCCGGCCAATAGATCTGTGTCCTACCCAGGGTGCGCAGCCTTGCGCAAACGATCACGAATCGCTGCGCCTAGACCTTCCGCGGGCGGCAGCGGACAGAGAATCACTGAGCACTCCTGAGCATCGAGCGCGCGCAGTCCGGCATAAAGCAAATGCGCCATCTCCTCCGGCGCAGACCAGCGGCCCCACTTGAAAATTGTGACAACGGGTAGTTCTGCGGGAACTGCAAATTCACCGGGCAGCATGATCCCAACCCGCTCGCCGCGGCACGCTTGTGCAGCCTGAACGAGTGCGCGCGCATCGTCGATTAGCACCAGCCGAGCCCGCGGCGCATAGTGACGCAGGCCAACGCCGGGCGAGGGCAGGGCTTCCATTTCGGTTTCGCGCGTGTCCTCTTTCAAGACCGTGAGCGGCTCTACGCCACCTCTATAGATCTCAACCGGACCGGCAACCGCACGGATCTGCTCAGCCGTAACCGCGCCGGGACGGTAGATCACCATCGGGCTGGCGCCGGGATCGAGCACCGTCGATTCCACGCCATGCGCTGTGGGCCCTGCGTCGAGCACGGCGTCAATCCGGCCGTCGAGATCTTCCAGAACATGCTCTGCGGTCGTGGGGCTGATATGGGCAAAAAGGTTGGCGCTGGGCGCAGCGACCGGAACCCCAGCCCGGCGAATCAGCTCCAGCGCAACCGGATGAGCGGGCATGCGGACACCTACGAGCGGCCGTCCAGCCGTCACCACGTCCGGAACCTGGGACGAGCGCGGCAGAAGCAGCGTAAGGGGCCCTGGCCAGAAGGCCTCCATGAGAGTCGCCGCTGTTGCAGGAACTTCGCCCACCAGCTGCTCCAACATAGCTGTTGAAGCGATGTGCACGATGACCGGGTCCCACGGCGGACGTCCCTTGGCGGCGAAGATTCGCTCCACGGCGGCTCGATCCAAAGCATTCGCGCCCAAACCGTAGACTGTCTCCGTGGGCAGCGCGACCAAGCCACCGTCGCGAAGAATGCCTGCCGCACGATCGAGAGCTGCATCCAACAGTCTTTGACTCGCGCGCGTCTTGGGGCTATCGGGATCAACGGTGAGCCGTAGCGTGTTCACCTCTGTATTGTCGCCTCCGCGACGCGGGTGCGGCCAGCGTTCTACAAATCTGCACTTAGGCATATACTTGCTGGTACTTATGGCTGTAGAGACCGAGATCAAATTCCGCGTGGCCGATCTTGATGCTCTTCGCCAGCGGCTTGAGGCGGCTGGCTTCCACGTGGAGACGCAGCGCAGCTTTGAGAGCAATGTTCTCTATGACACCTTTGACCGGCAGATGCGTGCCCGAACCGAGATTCTGCGCATCCGGCACTACGCCGGAAAGTGGAAGCTCACGCACAAACGGCTTCCGGATGGCCACTCGGCGACGGAGCGGCACAAGCATCGCATCGAGACGGAGACGGATGTCTCCGACGGCGGAGCACTCGCTGAAGTCTTCCGGTCTCTCGGCCTTGTGGCCGCCTTTCGTTATGAGAAGTGGCGTACCGAGTGGAGTGATGGCCAGGGGCACTGCGTAGTGGATGAAACGCCGATCGGTAACTACGCCGAACTCGAAGGTACCTCGGATTGGATTGACTGCGTCTCTGAGCGGTTGGGCGTGGAGGCCGCTGAGCATCTCACGCTGAGCTATGGCCGCCTCTTCGATCTCTGGAAGCAGGAGCACGGAAGCACCGCAGAAGATCTTACATTCGCGGCGATCGAGGCAACCAACCTGTCTTGAGATTCGTGTCACCGCGATGGCTCTTCTCGCAGCAAACCGCTGCGAACAGGCCCTCTGTCTCAGGATAGAATGAGATGTACTGCAAGCTGACGGGAGCAAGTGTAGCGCTATGCCGGACGTCTCGAGGTTCCAAGATGGCAGTGGAAGAAACACCCTGTCCATCGCGCTCATCGGTCCGGAAGAGCAGCACCGCAGGGCGATGGCGAATGCCCTGGCGCAGCATCCCAGCGTAACTATCCACGAGTTCCCATCCTACTCTTCGGGCATGGAGCAGCTCCCGCAGCTCCTTGAAGATCGCTACAACGTAATCGTCGTCGACGCGGACAGCAATCCTGACTCTGCGCTCGATCTCGCTGAGACCGTCTGCTCCAATAGCCACACATCGGTGATGGCCTATTCTTCGCATGCCGATGTGAAGCTGGCTATCCGTTTCATGCGCGTCGGCGTACGTGACTTCTTCACGCTGCCGCCGGATACGAACGAAGTCGTCGAGGCTCTGAATCGGGCTTCCACGCGTCAGCCGGGCCCGCAGGTCGAGCAGATCTCCTGCAAGGTTCTCGTCTTTCTTGGCACCAAAGGTGGATGTGGCGTGACCGCCCTGGCCTCAAACTTTGCCGTTTCGTTGGCGCAGGAGTCTGAGCGGAGCACGTTGCTGGTTGATCTTGGCCTGCCGCTCGGCGACGCTGCCATCAACCTGGGCATGGTGCCCGAGTTTTCCGTCGCGAATGCCGTGCGCGAGACCAACCGGCTGGATGGAAACTTTCTGCGTACGCTTCTGGCGACGCATGCCTCCGGGCTCTGCGTGCTTGCGGCGCCGAGCGACTTCCGTGCCGAGCTGTCGCCCGACACAGACTCGATCAACAAGCTCATGTCTGTGGCGCGTCAGAACTTCGAGTACGTTGTAGTGGATGTGGGCTCCCGGCTCGATCTGCTGGGGTCCTCGCTGTTCGACGAATCGTCGACCGTCTATCTCATCACCCAGGTGGGCATCTCGGAACTGCGCAATGCCAACCGCATGATCTCGCAATTCTTCCCGCGCCGCACCGACAACCTGCAGATCGTGCTCAACCGCTACAAGCCGGCGACACTGCTCTTCGACGACAAGCACATCGAGAAGGCGCTCACACGCCCAGCGCAGTGGAAGATTCCTGACGACTACCAAAGCGCGCGCCGTACGCAGAACACGGCGACTCCAATGGCACTGGCCGACGCGCCGATCTCGCTGGCCATCCGGCAGATGGCGCGAGCCGCCTGCGGACTGCCGCTTGAGAAGGAAGAGAAGAAACGCATCTTCAGCTTCTTCCGATAAAAGCGCCTCATTTCTTTAGGTCGTTATCGCCTATCCCTCTGCCCCGTGGCACTTCTTGTACTTCTTGCCGCTGCCGCAGGGACAGGGGTCATTGCGGCCGACTTTTTCGCCGGTCCTGCGTTGCGAGGCTTGTGGCGCTTCACCGCCACCCTGGCGGCTGGCCACGGCGAGCTCCCGCTGCTTCTTGCGCTGGAACTCCTTCTCAATCGCGTCGATGGTCGTGGAAGGCTGCCGCGTAGGAATCGCAATCTCGCGCGGCGCGCCGTCGCCCATCATCTGCTGCGGCGCAGGTTGGGCCGCGCTGGCTACCGGCGGCGCTTTGGGAACCGTGCGATTTGGCTGCGGCGCGGCATTCACCGGCTGTCCATCCGGGCCGATGATCTGCATCCGGAAGAGGAATCGCACGGTGTCTTCCTGGAACTTCGCCATCATGGCCTCAAAGAGATCGAAGGACTCCTTCTTGTAGGCCACCAGCGGATCCTGCTGCGCATAGCCGCGCAGACCAATGCCCTCTTTGAGGTGATCCATCGAGAGCAGATGGTCTTTCCACAAGCCGTCGATCACGCTCAACATCACCATGCGCTCGTGATAGCGCATCGTCTCAGGACCAAGGATCTTTTCCTTCGCCTCGTAGCTTTCTTTCAGCCTGGCAAAGATCTCATCACCCAGCTCATGCCGGCTCAGCTCCTGTGGATTGACGCCGGTGCTAGCGAGATCCAGGCCGAAGTGGTCGATGAGTTTGTCCGAAAGTCCCTTCAGGTTCCACTGATCCTCGCGGACGTCCTCGGCGGCAAACTCATCGAGAATCCCACTCAGGATGCCGCCGACGTAGTCCTCCAGAATCAGTTCCCGCTGCTCAACGCCTTCAAGCAACTGGCGGCGCAGGCCATAGACGGCCTCGCGCTGCTTGTTCATCACGTCGTCGTACTCGAGCAGATGTTTACGCGACTCGAAGTTCTGCGCTTCAACGGCCTTCTGCGCACCTTCGATTCGCTTCGAGATCATCTTCGACTCGATCGGGATGCCCTCCTCCATACCCAGCCGCTCCAGCAGGGTGCTCACCCACTGCTTCGCGAAGATGCGCATCAGATCGTCTTCGAGAGAGAGATAGAAGCGCGACTCGCCGGGATCGCCCTGGCGTCCTGCGCGGCCGCGAAGCTGATTGTCGATACGCCGCGACTCGTGGCGTTCGGTGCCGAGGATGAACAGGCCGCCCGCCTCGATCACGCGATCATGATCCTGCTTCGCGCGATCGGCGTGCCCTTTGTAGGTCTCCGCCCACTCGGATTCCGAGACCTCAAACTCCTGGCCCTGGTAGTAGAAGCGCAGAAATCCGGCCGGGGCCATGGGATTGATAGCGCCTTCGGCTCCGCTGATGGCGCGCGCCTTGCCGCCCTTTACCAGCTCCTGGCGGGCCATGAACTCGGCATTGCCGCCGAGCAGAATGTCGGTGCCGCGGCCGGCCATGTTGGTGGCGATCGTCACCATGCCCAGCCGGCCAGCCTGCGCTACGATCTCCGCCTCGCGCTCATGGAACTTGGCATTGAGCACCACGTGCCGCACGCCTTTGCGCTGCAGGATGCCGGAAAGCCGCTCCGATTTCTCGATCGACGTAGTGCCCACCAGCACCGGCTGCTGTTTTTCATGCAAAGCCGCGATGTTCTCGGCGACCGCGGTGTACTTTTCCTTCTCGGTGCGATACACCACATCGGGATTCTCGATCCGGCGCATCGGCTTGTTTGTGGGAATGACGACGATCTCGAGCTTGTAGATCTTTTCGAACTCGGCGGCCTCGGTTTCGGCCGTGCCGGTCATACCGCTCAGCTTTTGATAGAGCCGGAAGTAATTCTGGAAGGTGATTGTCGCCAGCGTCTGGTCTTCTTTGCGGATCGTCACACCTTCTTTCGCCTCGATCGACTGATGCAGTCCGTCGCTCCAGCGGCGGCCGGGCATCAGGCGGCCGGTGAACGTGTCGACGATGATCACCTCGCCGTCCTTCACGACGTATTCCACATCGCGCTTGTAGAGAGAGTGGGCCTTGATGGCGGTTTCGACGTAGTGTTTCAGTTCCCAGTTTTCCGCGTCGGCAATGTTGCCGATACCGAGCAGCTTCTCGATCGTCTCCCAGCCCTGGTCCGTGACGCCGATCGTCCGCTGCTTCTCGTCGACGAAGTAATCGCCGCTCAGATACTTTTCGCCCTCGGCCAGCCGGATGCCCAGTTCCGCCTGACGCTTCGTATCTGTCCAGTCGATCTCCTCGCCCTGCTCAAGCTTCGGCACGATCTGCCGGGCGCGCGCATATTTGTCGGTGGTCTGGTCCGTTGGGCCGGAGATGATCAACGGTGTACGCGCCTCGTCGATGAGGATCGAGTCCACCTCGTCGACGATCGCGTAGTAATGCCCGCGCTGCACGCAGTCCTTGATATCGAATTTCATGTTGTCGCGCAGGTAGTCGAAGCCGAACTCGTTGTTGGTACCGTACGTGATGTCGGCGCCATAGGCTGCGCGGCGCTCGTCGTCACTCAGGTCGTGCACAATCACGCCCACCGTGAGCCCGAGAAACTCGTAGATCTTGCCCATCCACTCGGCGTCGCGCTTAGCCAGATAGTCATTCACCGTGACTACGTGCACGCCATGTCCGGCGAGGGCGTTCAGATAGCAACTCAGCGTGGCGACCAGAGTTTTGCCTTCACCAGTGCGCATCTCAGCAATCTTGCCCTGGTGTAGCACCATGCCGCCGATCAACTGCACGTCAAAATGGCGCATCTGCACGGCACGCCAGCCAGCTTCGCGCACCACGGCGAAAGCTTCAGGCAGAATCTCGTCGAGCGCGGCCCGTTCAGCCGTCTTCTTCTCTTCCGGATCGGTGATTCCTTCCAGCCGGGCAGCAATCCGCGCCCGGAACTCCGCCGTTTTTGCGCGCAACTGCTCGTCCGAAAGCTGTTGGATGGCGGGCTCGAAAGCGCTGATCTGCTCCACCACCGGCAGCAACTTCTTGATGGCCCGCTCGTTTGCGGTGCCGAAAACCTTCGCTAGCAACTTATCGAAAGGCACAAACTTCTCCATCATCAGTGTAAATGGTTAACGGTAAACCCTTGTAACAGGGCCGTTTCGAGATAGCGCGGCATCCTGCGCCCCTTCACAGACGCAAGACCAATCGGTCCACCGACTCACCCCGCCGAATCCGTCTGAGCTGACGATGGAGTTGTTTCGCGAGCATCTCCGGATCGCCCTGATCGTCCTCGTCACACTCCTCGTCCTGTTTGGCCTCTAACAGATACACCGCTCCAGGGTTGTAAAACTCTCGCATGAAGTAAAGAAAGGCGAATCCGGCAGCCAGTAGGTATGGATAAAACTTTGACTTCATTTTGCCGGACAATACTTTTCGATACCGGACGGTAAGAAGGTAGTGGGCAACACTCACGAGAATCAGCGCTGAAAAAACGAGGATGGCAAGGGCGCACCACGCCAAGACCATATCGATAGCCATGAAGTTTTTCTCCTCTTTGGAACCGGTCAGAACTTCGCAACGGGATACGCGCGCTGCAGAGAAAAACAGCAACATTACCCTGCAACGCCGAATTGTTCGGTAAGCTAAGCGGTTTTGAAAGAAGGAGGGGGGCGCTGGAAAGCGGACCGCTGGAAAGGTAGCGCCGCGGTGCGCCCCAATTCGAGATAGGCGCGTGGCGAGAAGAAACCCAGTGGAGAGATAAGCCCTACGAAAAACACGGGCAGCCATGCAAGCCACAGTGGGCTGTCACTCGAGTGGCTGTGAGGAACGAGCAGAAACAAAAGAACGGCAAGGATCGCAAGCGACACGATCAGAAGCGTTGTCCGCCGATACCAGATGGCGCTCATGGCCTTCGTTCTCTCGATGTGGAGTATAGCAGCAGCAAGGATGGCCTTCTACGCTGCGGCTCAAAAAGAACAGGGCCCGCCGTGGCGAGCCCTGAATGACGAGACTGTTTGAGCCAATCTTCAATTGCTGTAGAGCAGCACTCCTGCCGGTTTCTCTTCTGTCTCGTCGGCGCTGACCGGGCGATAGAAGAGCTGGTTGGCGTCGAGGTAGACCTCGAGGAAGGCCGGTCGATCGGGAATATGGCCGGCGATCAGCGCCTCCGAGAGCGGATCTTCGACGTAGCGCTGCAGCGCCCGGCGCAACGGACGTGCGCCGTAGCTGCGGTCACCAAGCGTCTTTTCGAGGATCCACTTCTTCGCTTCCTCGGTCACCGAGATCGTGATCGACTTCTGCGCCAGGTTCGCGTTCAGCTGCTGAACCAGCAGTTCGACGATCTGGATCAGGTCGGCATCCGACAGCGACTGGAAGAGGATGACCTCATCGAGGCGGTTCAGGAATTCGGGGTTGAAGGTCTTCTTCACCTCGTTCTTGACCAGTTCCTCGACCTTCTCGCTCACCAGGTCTTCACGCTCGCTCTGGAAGCCAAGCCCCTGCTTCTTCTGCAGGTGCCGCGCCCCGATGTTCGAGGTCATGATGAGGATGGTGTTCTTGAAGTCGACCGTGTTGCCCAGGCCATCCGTCAACTGCCCGTCTTCAAACACCTGCAGCAGGATATTGAAGACGTCCGGATGCGCCTTTTCGATCTCATCGAGCAGGACCACGGAATACGGAGACCGCTTGACCCGCTCAGTCAACTGGCCGCCTTCCTCGTAGCCCACGTATCCCGGAGGCGAACCGATCAGCTTCGAGACCGAGTGCTTCTCCATGAACTCCGACATATCGAAGCGGATCAGCGCTTTGTCCGAACCAAAGAGGAACTGCGCCAGCGTGCGCGCCATCTCTGTTTTGCCCACGCCTGTCGGTCCAAGGAACAGGAACGAGCCGATGGGCCGGTGTGGTGATTTGAGGCCTGCACGCGAACGGCGGATTGCCCGCGCCAGCGCCGAAATTGCTTTGTCCTGCGAGATCACGCGCTTGTGCAGCTCTTCTTCCACGCGCAGCAGCTTCTGGGTCTCTTCTTCCTTGATGCTGGTTACAGGCACGCCCGTCCAGCGGCTGACCACGTCCTCGATGTCCTCGCGGCTCACGATGCCGGCCGCCGAGTCATCGAGGTGGTACTTGTCGCGCAGGGCACGCAGGTTTTCGCGCTCTTTACGCTCCTCGTCGGAGTAGAACCGGGCCTTTTCGAACTCGTGATTCGCAATGGCCGAGTCCATCCGGTGGACGATGAATTTGATCCGTTTCTGGACTTCGGTGATCTCATCGGGCAGTGAGGTCTGACGCAGCTTGACGCGCGCCCCCGCCTCATCGATCAAGTCGATCGCCTTATCCGGCAGGAACCGGTCTGGAATGTAGCGATTCGAGTGCGAGACTGCGTACTCGACCGCAGCATCGGTGTAGCTGACCGCATGGAACTTCTCATAGCGGTCCTTGATGCCCATGATGATCTTGATCGCGTCGGTCTCGCTCGGCGGCGGCACCTTGACAGCCTGGAAGCGCCGCTCCAGCGACCGGTCCTTCTCGATCGATTTGCGGTACTCCGCTGGCGTGGTTGCACCGATGCACTGGATTTCGCCACGCGAGAGGGCCGGCTTGAGGATATTGGCCGCGTCGAGCGACCCCTCGGCCGATCCGGCACCCACCAGCGTGTGCAACTCATCGATGAAGACGATGGAGTTCTGATTCTCCATCAGCTCTTTCATAATGGTCTTGAGCCGCTCCTCGAACTGACCACGATATTTGGTTCCCGCCACGATGAGCGAGAGATCCAGGCCCAAAACACGCTTATCTGCAAGAAAACTCGGCACTTCACCATCAGCGATGCGCTGCGCGAGGCCCTCCACGATAGCCGTCTTGCCTACGCCGGGCTCGCCGATAAGAACCGGATTGTTCTTGGTGCGGCGGCAGAGGATCTGCACCACGCGCTCCAGCTCGCCGTCGCGACCCACGAGCGGATCGAGCTGCCCATCCATTGCGGCCTGGGTCAGGTCGCGGCTGAATTCGGCCAGCAGGCTCGACTCGCGCTGCCGCTGCTGCGGCGGGGTCTTTTCCTGCGTCACGCGCGCCAGCTCGTCGCGAATCTGGGCCAGCTTCAGCCCGCGTTCCTGCAAGATCTCAGAAGCGAAGCACTTTTCTTCACGCAGAAGACCCAGGAGTAAGTGTTCCGTTCCAATGTGTTTATGGCCCAGCCGCTCGGCCTCTTCTGCCGCATAGGCCAAAACCCGCTTGCACTCGTTGGAAAGCGGCAAATCTACGCTGGTTGAGACCTTCTCGCGAATCGTTGTATGCGCCTCAATCTGCTTCCGGATCGACTCCACTGAGGCGTGCGAACGCAGGAAGCGGTTGGTTAACGCCTTATCCTCGCGCAAGAGGCCAAGCAGCAGGTGCTCGGTCTCGATATAGGGCGAACCGAACTGGCTGGCCTCATACCTCGCGAAGAAGATTACGCGCCGTGCCTTCTCCGTATAGCGTTCGAACATGATGTTCTCCCTTGTCCAGGCTATCGGCTGAAGTGGCCGTCCGGTTTATAGGAACCGCATCGACGAAAATCTGTCGCTGAATTCCAAATTCCGGCTTCGGCCCAACTGCGCGTGCCCTTTCTGTTCACCGCTGCCGGAGGCACTTCGGAAAATACGGCCTCTGCTCCGAACAGCTCTTTTGGATGGTCCTGGGACTAACTACGCCCGATTGTCCCCTGCAATACGCTGCCGGAAGACTCCCATCCACCCCATGAAGGCCCATGTGAGACTGAAATGCCCATTGGAGGCCCTCACTTTTATAAGACTCAAAAACAGCCGGAAACGGTGCTTATCCGGCAGAGATTCAGTTCCCGGCCCCTTGCGCCGGTGTTGCCACGGGCGTAAGCCGCCCGTTTTCAAGCCGCAGCGTCCGGCTGCAGCGCGCAGCCAGGTCAAGATTGTGCGTTACCAGAACCGAGGTGAGCCCGTGATTGCTGTGCAGCCGCTGGATCAGCTCAAAAACCCGCCCCGCCGTCGTGCCATCCAGATCGCCTGTCGGCTCATCGGCCAGCAGCAGACGCGGACTGTTCACCAGCGCTCTGGCCAGGGCTACCCTTTGCTGTTCGCCGCCGGAGAGTTCGCCAGGACGATGCGTAGCGCGATCCTCCAAGTCAACCTCCCGGAGCCAGTTCGCCGCCAACACCATCGCTTCTGCTCTTCCCATGCCGCGAGCCAGCAACGGCATCGCTACATTCTCCTGCGCCGTAAACTCCGGCAACAGGTAGTGGAACTGCCACACATAGCCAATCTCCCGGTTGCGGAAGGCTGCGGCCTGGCGCGAAGAGAGGGTTGCCACGTTGGTTGACGCGCAGTATACCGTTCCTGAAGACGGCGCATCAAGAGCACCAAGGATGTGTAAAAGAGTGCTCTTTCCTGCACCCGACTGGCCTACAATGGCGACCATCTCGCCTAGCTCAATCTGCAGGTCAAGGCCTTCAAACAAGGTCAAGGCGCCGCGTGCGGTCCGGTAGACCTTCGAGAGATTTTGAACCTGAACGAGCGGAGAATTTCGGCCCGCTTGAGAGGGCGCCCGCAACTCCGGGTCCCGCGCTGTGCGGGATGCCTGGCTGGCAGCCGCTGGAGTGTTTTGGGTCATCCGGGTTCCTTCTATTTTACATTGGATTGTCTCAACCCGACACAATGCCACCGAAGCAGCACAAGGCTCCTCAGTAACAACTCCCAGATCACTAAAGATGCGTGTTCGGCTCAACTCAACTTGAAAATTGAGCGCCTACAACTTCCATCAATCTTCAGTACTCGATCTTGTTGGGCGAGGCGATCCACGCAGCAAAGCTTGCCCAGGCTTCATCGCGAAGCATCTGGATTTCGGGCAGTTCGCGCGCTCCGGAATTCTTGCGCATCTCCTCGTAGAGGAATGCATCGTCAAATCCCGCCCGGGCTGCATCCGCGGCGCTCGCACCGTAGTAGACCGCCTCGAGCCGGGACCAGTACGAGGCCGAGAGGCACATGGGGCACGGCTCGCAGCTCGTATAAAGCGCGCAGCCTGTCAGCATGAAGGTTCCGAGGGTCTTTGCGGCCGCGCGAATTGCGTTGACCTCAGCGTGCGCCGTGGGATCGTTGGTTGCCGTGACGGTATTCACGCCTTCGCCCACGATCTTGCCGTCACGCACAATCACCGCGCCAAACGGCCCTCCCGCGCCACTCACCACGTTGTGCGTGGCGAGATCAATGGCGCGGCGCAGAAACTCCGAATTGGGTGCGGCTGGCATGCGCTGCCTGATCCCTGTTGCTGCAATGTTTGTGGATACGAGAACAAGCTCAGTATGGCACATTGGCGGCGCAGAGATGATTCTCCGCGATTCGAAACGCGTGCTGCTGACTCAATTCACCACGCATACGCGCGAGCGTTCGCACAAATCGCTTTGTATCCAGGCCAGGTTGTGTTTTTCTAACAAGAACCCGCCTATGCGCAAGCGACTCGAAAATTACTTCGAATTTGCCCACCTGGGGACAAACTGGCGTACCGAGATTCTGGCTGGAGTCACGACCTTTCTCACGATGGCCTACATCGTGCTCGTGAACCCCGCCATTCTGGCTGATGCCGGTGTGCCGCTGCCTGCCGTGACCGCGGCGACGTGTCTCTCGGCGGCCTTTGGCTCGATCCTGATGGGCATTCTCGCGCGCTATCCCATTGCGCTCGCGCCAGGCATGGGGCTGAACGCGTACTTTACCTATACGGTTTGCATTAAGATGCACGTGCCGTGGCAGACCGCGCTCGGCGCCGTCTTTCTTTCCGGAGTCATCTTTCTCGCGCTCACGGCGGCCGGCATCCGCCAGATGATTCTGCACGCGATTCCGCACCAGCTCTATGCGGCGGTCGCGAGCGGCATCGGCCTCTTTATCGCATTTATCGGCTTTCAGCATGCCGGCTTGATCGTTCGCGATCCCAACACGCTTGTCGGCATGGGGAACATTCGCAATCCCACGACCTATCTTGCACTCTTTGGTCTCATCCTGATGGTTGCGCTCGAAGTGAAGAAGGTGCGCGGATCCATCTTGATCGGCGTGCTGAGCGTGACAGGCGTTGCCTGGGCCATGGGCCTGATGCACTGGACGCCTTCGACAAGCGGATTTCACTCGCTTACCGGCACCGCCTTCAAGCTCAACGTTGGCGCGGCGATCAGCAAAGGGCTGCTCGAGATTATCTTTGTCTTCTTCTTCGTTGATCTGTTCGACAATCTCGGCACACTCGTCGCCGTGACCAAGCGTGCAGGATTGATCGCTGCCGATCACTCCATTCCGCGGCTCAATCGCATTCTGTTTGCCGATGCGGCCTCCACGGTCTTCGGGTCGTTGTTTGGCACCTCGACCGTGACCAGCTATGTGGAGTCGACTGCCGGTGTCGCTGCCGGCGGGCGCTCCGGCGTGACCGCCATCGTAACCGGCCTTCTCTTTCTCTGCGCGATTGGCGCAGCGCCGTTTATCGGCATTGTGCCGTCGGCAGCCACGGCGCCGGCGCTTATTCTGGTTGGATCGCTGATGCTGGCTGCCGTCACGGAAATTCACTGGCACGATCCGCTGGTGGCCGTGCCTGCCTTTCTCACGCTGGTGCTGATTCCATTCACGTATTCCATCGCCAACGGATTGGGCTTCGGCATCATCGCGTGGGCTGTGCTTCACCTGGCGGCGGGTAAATTCCAGCGCAGGGATTGGCTGCTGTACGTGCTCGCCGCGCTCTTTCTGGCTCGCTTCATCTATCTGGGGACGAGCTAACCCATGCGCGTTTCTCGATTCCAGCAGATATGGATTGCGTTTGTCTTCTTGATTGTTACGGCGACCTTTGCCTGGTCAGCTGATGATAGCTACCAGATCGTGCACACGTATCCGCACGATCCGCAGGCTTATACGCAGGGTCTTCTCTATCAGGACGGACATCTCTACGAAAGCACCGGCCTGAATGGACGCTCGTCACTGCGCATGGTTGATCTCGATACAGGCCGCACGCTGCAATCAGTTTCCGTGCCCAGCCAATACTTCGCCGAGGGCCTCGCGGTATGGGGCAGCACGCTCATTCAGCTCACATGGCAATCGCATATCGCGTTCGTTTATGACCGTTTCAGTTTTCGCCTGCTGCGCACTTTGCCCTACGAGGGCGAAGGCTGGGGCCTGACGCAGGACGGCAAAAACCTGATCCTGAGCGATGGAAGTGCGACTCTGCGCTTTCTCGATCCGGAAACTTTTCGCGTGCGCCGGCGCATTGTTGTAAAGGATCGCGGCGCGCCCGTCTCCGAGTTGAATGAGCTTGAATACGTGCATCGAGAGATCTACGCGAACATCTGGCACACGGACCGCATTGTGCGCATCTCTCCTGCAAATGGCAAAGTGCTTGGTTGGATCGCTCTCGCAGGTATTCTGCCCGATGCGCAGCACACTGACCCAGAAGCGGTGCTCAACGGGATCGCCTATGACGCGGCGGACGATCGGCTCTTTGTGACGGGCAAGCTGTGGCCGAAGATCTTCGAGATCAAGATCGTTCCGCAAGAGGCAAAGCCGCTTCCTGCCAGCCGTTCTCATTGAACGAACGGCTTGCGCTCTGCGGCTTCAGCGCGCTTCGAGCACTTCGAGAAAGCGCGCCAGCCACTTCGGATGCGCCGTCCACGCCGGACCGGTGACCAGGTTTCCATCGACCACGGCGTCAGAAAAATCAACCTTCACAAACGTGCCGCCGGCCAACTCCACCTCTGGCGCGCAGGCCGGATAGGCATTGAGCTTACGGCCCTTGAGCACGCCTGCGGCGGCCAGCAGTTGCGGACCGTGGCAAAGCGCGGCGATCGGTTTATTGGTTTGGGCAAAGTGCCGCACGATGGCGAGTACGTTTTCATTCAGGCGCAGATACTCCGGTGCGCGGCCGCCGGGAATCACGAGACCGTCGTATTGCGCAGGATCGATCTCGTCGAAGGTCGCGTTCAGAGTGAAGTTGTGTCCGCGCTTTTCTGTGTAGGTCTGGTCGCCTTCAAAGTCGTGGATCGCTGTGCGCACCACCTCGCCTTTTTTCTTGCCGGGGCAGACGGCGTCCACGGTATGCCCCACCATCTGCAGAGCCTGAAACGGCACCATGATCTCGTAGTCCTCGACAAAATCGCCGGCCAGCAGCAACAGATTCGCGGATTTCATTGCGCACTCCTTCGCAAGCCAGTTTGCCACACGCCAAAGAAGGCCGCGTAAAATTTAGATATGACCCGCGCAGCTTCTTCGCTCGAATCGCTGAATGACGAAATCGTTGGCTGCACTCTCTGTGCGCGTCTGCGCGGCCACTGCACGGAGATCGCGCGTGTCCGTCGCCGCGCCTATATCGACCAGGAATACTGGGGCCGTCCCGTGCCTTCCTTCGGCGATCACAAGGCGCGCGTGCTGGCATTAGGACTTGCGCCGGGCGCACACGGCTCCAACCGCACCGGCCGGCCGTTTACCGGCGATGGCTCGGGTGATTTCCTCTATCCGGTGCTCCACGAGGCCGGATTTGCCTCGCAAGCGACGGCCACCTCGCGTGAGGACGGCATGCAACTCACCGACCTCTGGATCACCTCAGTCGCGCGCTGCGCCCCGCCTGGCAATAAACCCACTCCCGACGAGTTACGCAACTGCGCCCCATGGCTCGACCGCGAGATGAAGCTACTCGAAAATCTGCGTGTGGTGGTGTGCCTGGGCCGCATTGCGTTTGATGGCCTGCTTGCTCACGAAGTTCGCATGGGAGCATCGCTCGCGCGTTCAGCGTATCTCTTCGCGCATGGCGCCGAATACACGCTGCCGAGCGGCCTGGTGGCGATTGCCAGCTATCATCCTTCGCTGCAGAACACGAACACGGGCAAGTTGACGAAGGCAATGTTCTTCGCCATCTTTCAGCGCGCCCGCAAACTCGCGGGCATCTCCTGACAAATCGGGCAGATTTTCCCACGAGCTGCAGATAACTTTCGCGCATGCGGTATCCGCTCTGCCGATTGCTGTCGAAACGAAAAAATTGCGCTTTGCGTGGAATCGGAAGGCGTTGGAGCGGGAGACCGGGATCGAACCGGCGACATTCAGCTTGGGAAGCTGACGTTCTACCACTGAACTACTCCCGCCCTTTAGAATCAATCACTTGATTGATTAAGCGACGCCTACTAGCCAATTTACTAGCCATTTTGCTACCATTTGAGTTGGAAGCAGGGACCCCATACGATCCTCAATTTGTTCTTCCGGCGCGAGTGCGATCGCGTGGTGACTAGTAAACATGGCAAGTAAAATCGGGCGAAAAACTCACCTAAAGAAGTATCTCCCCTACGGCGGGAAATGGCAATTCTTCCCGGTCGCCAAGATCAACGGCAAGCCAAAACCGGAACTCGTGATGATCGAAGGCAAGCCCCGGCGCTCGACCACCGGTACTTTTTACCTGCAATGGCGAGAGAACGGCGTACGCCGCACGCGTCCGGTCGGCACTTCGCCGCGCGAAGCGCTCGACGCGTGGCAGATCCAATCCGGGGTCCTCGCCGGTGAGATCGACGCGCCTGAGGGAGAGCCAACCGTCGCTTCCACCTCCACGACGATTCGCGCCGCGGTTGAAAGTTACCTTGCGGAAGTGAAGGCCACAAAAGGCGAGGCCACATGGCGCGCCTACTCCGCCGACCTTGCATGGTTCCAGAGGATCTCTAAGAAGCATTACGTGGACCAGCTCGGACGCTCTGACGCGATGGCGCTTTTTGCTGCCGGCCGCGGCGAGGATCTCAATCAGAAGACCATTAATAAGCGAGTCATCGTCATGCTGCAAGCCATGCGCCGCGCAGGTGCGACTATACAGCTTCATAAGGGCGACTGGCCGCGAACAGTAGACAAGCGTGTCGAGATCTACGAGCGCGAGGAGCTGACCCGTTTTTTCAAAGCCTGCAATCCTGAGGAGCGGCTCGTCTTCCAAGTGTTTCTCTGCTCCGGATTCCGATCGCGGGAGCTTGCCTGCCTAACCTGGGAAGATGTGAATTGGAAGGCTGGCACGCTAAGCGTTCGTCCGAAGCCGGAGTTTGGCTTTGTTCCCAAGAGCTACGAAGAACGCAGCGTGCCGATTCCACATGCGCTGCTGGAATCGCTCAAGAGTCGCTGGAAGAAGCGGCAGGAATCTGTCCTTATCTTCCCCACACAAGCGCATCCGAAGCGCCCCAATTACGGCGGCGACAAACCAGACGCGCACTTTCTCGAACTCGGGAAAGAGATTGCCTATCGGGCGGGATTGAATTGCAGGCGCTGCAAAACTCAGCAAGGAAAATGCAGCGACGGGCCGCATTGCCGGAAGTTCTACCTGCACAAGTGGCGCCATACATTCGCAACACAGATGCTGCAGTCCAGCATCGATATCAAGACACTGCAAACCCTACTCGGTCACAAGAACATCGCCACCACAGAGAAGTACCTAAAGGCACTTCGGCTTGATGATCTGCGACACAAAGTCGAGTCGTCCACGCTGGCGGCGATGCTCTAGCGCGTTCTGGCTGGTTTATCTCTCAGCTTTGGATCCCTATCGCAGCACCAAATGAATTCGCCTTTGCTTATCTGTCACTCTTCACGAGGCCTGTGAGACCTGCAATGAAGAATATCGACAATCCCCATCCCAAAAGTGCTTGCAGCCAGAACCACCAACGTAACTTGTAAGAGTATTTTGGGAGACCCGGAAGTTGAGCTACAGGATTCGAGGTCCAGTTGCTCGAAATGCCTAGATTGATTGCCGGAACTGAGTGCTCGATCGAATACATGACGGAGCTGAACCGCTGGTATGAAGAGGGTGCCTGTCCGTGTATTGCGAAATACGCATAAGCATCCTTGTCCGTTGGCACGATCACCCGCTCTTGATAACCCCATCCTGAAACGAATGTCCCCGCGACCGTCAGAAGGATTGTAAGGAAGAAGGCCCTCTCCAACTTGTAGCCATAACCGATCGTCCATTTCAACCATTGACTCCATGCAAATAGAAGCGGCTTCAAAATCCCTGGCTTTATGGACTTCGTTTGCTTGCTATGAACGAGTTCCTCAAGACGGTAGAGCGCTTCGCGCGAGTTTCCCGTTTCACCTGCCTTCGAATAAACACTTGCCAATTGTTTGTAAGCCCGAGGCGACTCTGACGGATCGCGGTTGATCCACTTTAGTCGTTGATCTACTTCTCTGGAGCAATTCGTAAAGTCTCCATATGTTAGCCCCTCCGCGTGGAAATAGCCGATGCCTGGCCAGCTTGATTCATCATCCTCAATGGAGCCTATCGTGGCATCTCTGAGGTCCAGATCTGTTTCTTGAGGGCCAACGATCTCTTTCCAGCGAAACACTCGGTGGATCTTGGCTTGGCGTAAATCGACTGAATCGAATTCGCCACGGAGAAAGCTCAAATCCTCAACGTCAATGCCCCTAAGCTGTGTCCCTCCGGAAGAGGCAAAGCTCAGATCAAGCACTGCCATTCCCGCTATGCTTGAACCCTCGACATTTAGCGCAGTGAGGCCATTACCAAGAAATCGGCCTCGCGTGCAGTCAAGTATCCCAATCGTTGCATTCAGAAAGCGAACTACGCCTTCGGCAGTGAACTGGTTTCGCAAAAAAACGCTGCCAACTACTGTGACACGGTCCGCTCTAATCGCAAATTTGTCTTTACCCAGGTTTCGAAATGTCCCGCCGTCGCATTCAAGATTGCTTCCGATCCACGCGCCAGCAAATCCGACCTCCCCCGAAAAATTGCTCGGCGATGAGGAATGAGAGAGGAATACACTTCCATTGACTCTGATCCTGTCACATCCCAACGCATTCCCAGTCCTGAGATCGAAGGATGCCCCAGGTGTGCATTTAAACGTCCCACCGTCAGTCCGGAAATCTCCTCCGACTTTCGCGTTGCGGAAGAGCACTTGCCCAGATGAGTGAAACCTGCCATTTAAGAGCACGTTGTTCGCTACATCGATGCCATCTGCGAGAATTGCACGCGTACTGCACGAGGTAAGAATGAGTGACGGGATACGCGCATTCTTAAACGAGATGTCTTCTGTGAAAGCACAAAGTTGAAAGAGAAGAGGAAATGGAATTGTGCTGTATGCAAACCTGAGAATCCCACAGATTCTAGCCGCATAAATATGGATGCCCTGCCTATCCACTTTCTCGGAAGCAATCTCGGTAGTGCAGAGCCACTCAAGAAACTCAGCGCGAATGGCGCGAGAAGGATGCCAATTGCCGTTGTCGCTGGGATCATTCCTAGCGTCCTGATCATTGTTACTTGGTCCACAGATGGCTGGAACGCCTGTTGTCGCGGCGTGCAGCGTTCGTCGCTCCGCCTCAGTCAACTCAGTAAATCGTGAGTTAGCCAGATCGGCTAAAGTTTCGTTCATTTAAGTGATGATAAACCTTGCAATCTCAGCACGGCTTGACTTCACTTTGTTGCTAAACCGATGGCGGAGTCAAAGTTGAAAAAGATCGGACGGTTCATTTCGCGGCACCCGGGCAAAACGGCGATTTTGCAATTCGCAGAGGGCATCCATCATGCGGTTTTCAAGCGCCTCGCGGCGGTGGCAAGAGACGGCTCCTTCTTCGAGAGCCATAAGGCGAGCACCGACGGATCGAAACATCGGGAACCGCCGATGACCATCGAAGGAATCTGGCGCTTCTCCGCCATCCGATAGATGGTGAACGACGACTTTCCCAAAAGCTCAGCTACCTCGCGAACCGTAAGCAGACCGCGCGCCGATTCGAGAGCGAGCAGAATATTGAACATCTCGGGCGCATTCGGCGGCGAATCGCCAGAGAAATCGGCACGGCTGACGGGAATTTTCGCGGGGGCGGACTGAGCGAGGTTTCGACGGGGCCTGCTGATACTCCGCATGGTTGCATCTCCATCTGGCTCTCTGGGACGAGCCTTTTCGCAACTCTGCCGCTTCCCGTACCAATTGTCCAATGACAATTGGAATTCATGTGATGACGAAGTTGCATCACGTCTCGATGAAAGAGAAACTTCGTCATGAGGAATCAAACTTGACAACAGGAAAGAACCCGGACACAATTGTGGAAAAGATGGCTGTTTTGTGGAAATACTGACGTTTCTGGAAGAACTTTGAGGCCTTTGGGTTAACCGCTCACCTGCTGAGGAATTCTTCCATGCGTCACCACACGTCGTTGGGCCTTGACGATCTCCGTACTATTGTCGCTCTTGCCGAAGAGCTAAACTTTCATCGCGCTGCGCGGAAAGTCGGATTAACTCAATCCGCTGTGACTCGCATTGTCGCGAGAGTCGAGCGACACGCCGGTACCCCTCTTTTCGAGCGCAGTCACAGCAAGCGGCAGAGCGTTGCGCCGACTGATGCCGGACGTCGCTATGTAGAAAAGGCGAGATTGGCAATCGCGCACACGGATGGTGCCGTTCTCGCAGCACGCGAGACCCTCAACGGAATTGGCCACCGAATTGTTGTGGGAAGGTCTCCGTATGCGGATCCGCGGTTGATCGACATTCTGCGCACCATGGAACTTCCACTCTATCCTAACTTGCGTGTTCATCTGCCGACGAGATATGCGGGCGAGCTGCCCGCTTGCGTTCGTACCGGCGAATTTGATCTCGCCGTCGTCACAAACCCGCCCGAAGACGCGCATCTTACTTCCACGCTGCTCAGTTGCACGCCATTCACAGCAGTGCTACCGGAAGAACACGGGTGCGCGAGAAACCAATCCATCAAGTTGAGAGAATTGAGATCGATTCCTTGGATCTTCTTTGAACGGCACGTTCACCCGGCGCTCTATGACGCATTTGAGGGTCGAGCCCGAGATCTCGGAATCGGGCCGGAACGCATTTACCACGTAGCGAACGGGGAGGAGGCGTGTGAAATGGTGTGCCGAGTGGGCGGCGTCGCCTTCCTATCTCCTCGCGGAGCCGCAAGTGCGGCGAAGGACGGAGTGGCTCTTTGTACCCTCGGTGAAGAGGATCTCTTCCTGTCAACGCATCTAGTGGCCCGAGCAGAGAATGGCTCGATGCTAGTTAGTGAGTTTGCTAGAAATCTCGTCAAGCGCCTAAAGCAGGCCTGTCTCTATCAGCCTGTTCCGTCGGAATCCCCAATCGATGCCAACTGCGCCGCCTGAATTGGCTCGCTGCCCCTCGGTCATGCCTAAGGGATGGACCAAGCTTTAAGGATCGCAACTTATCCCGCCGTGAAACGAAACGACAACCGCGAAAGTCCGCGCTACATTTCGGTTCGGAGTCGCTCGTCCTAATAGTCAAATCTTGCGTCCAGAGTGCAGCCGCCGCGTTCGGCACACTCAGTAGCGATCAAATCGATGCCACGTTCCATCGATTTCCACTCGCGGTAATAATCGATTCCGAAAGCCACGATCCACGTGCTAGTCGCAAACAAGAGCACCGACACCGCCCAGTGCTTCACGGATGGGGATTTCCGAGACGCAGTAACCATGGCACCATTTTCTCCGAGGGCAAGCCGTTACGCAATGGCGTTCTTGCAACACGAGCGCGCCAACCGAGCGTTATGATGGCTTTCAATGACCAACGAAGTTGACAACGTTCTTGCTGCTGTATCGGAACCGAATCCGCCGCGACTCACGACTCAGCAAATTGGGCGCTTAGGGGAACTGCTCGTACAATTCGAGCTTTTGCGATATGGAATCGACTCTGCGCCGATGACCACGGATGCTGGTGTCGACCTGGTGGCATACGCTGGATCAAAGGGGCGCTCTTTGACAATTCAAGTGAAAACGAATCTGACACCGAAACCTGGTGGCGGAAAAGGGGCGTCGGCGGTCGAGTCCGAGTCGCTCGCTTACGCCCGGCATGGAGACGCACGATTTTCGGAGTTTCTCCGGCCCCGGAACCGGGCCATGCACTGCCAATCGTCTGCATACGAAGGCAAGTCCTGATTTTCAGCGCGTATTACTAGTCGCGCTGTCGATTGTATTCTTCCGAATGTCGGACTTCATGCAACGGTTGACACAACACGAATTCCTTGGGAGATCGCGCCAAGCGCACGGCAACAAATACGACTACAGCCGGGCAAAGATCGTCAGCGCCATCGACAAGGTCACCATTGTCTGTCCACAGCATGGTCCATTCAAGCAGGCTCCATACGTTCATTATCAGATGGGGTGCGGATGCCCAGCTTGCGCTGGAAGACGAAAGACACCACTTCGCGACATGAAGCGTCTGGCGAAACAGCGGGATGGGGCCTGTCTGTCCACCGAGTATAGAAACAGCAAGACGAACCTCCGATGGCGCTGTTCCGAAGGTCATGTTTGGGAAGCAACTCCCTCGAATGTCACGAGACTCAACGGTACTTGGTGTCCGATTTGTGCCGGAGTCGCTCCTCGAGACCTGGGTCAAATGATGAGGATTGCCGAGGAACGTGGGGGATTGTGCCTGTCGAGCGCATATAAGAATCTCAGGATTAAGCTACGTTGGCGCTGTAAGAATAACCACGAATTCTGGATGTCACCCGGCAAAGTCATCCACCGAAACGCATGGTGTCCCTGCTGTACGAGGTATATAAGTGAACGTATTTGCCGAGGGGTCTTTGAAACACTCTTCAAAGAAAAATTCCCGAAAGCGCGCCCGGATTGGTTAACAAGTTCCCGAGGTTCATGGGCTGAATTGGATGGTTACTGCCCAAGGCTGAAGTTGGCCTTCGAGCGACATGGTGAGCAGCACTACAGGAGAGTTGGACACTTTCACCGAAACGACCACGCCTTTTTAGAGCGCAGACGGGACGATGCCTACAAACTACGGCGATGCCGCAGCCAAGGCGTCCGACTCTTCGTCGTGCCATACACCGTCCGATATAACGAGATGGAAGATTTCATACGAGCAGAGGCGCAACGTCAAGACATTCTTGTGCCTCGCAAAAGGCGCGTCGCTTGGAAGAGTCTTGAGGGCGTCTACGATCCCGGACATCTCCATAGCATGCAGGAGCTAGCCCGCAAACACGGCGGCGAGTGTCTTTCCGAAGCGTATATCAACAACTCGGTCAAGTTGCACTGGCGGTGTGCAAAGGGGCACGAGTGGAAGGCAACACCGGCTCACATTGCGATGGGAGGCTGGTGTCCTCTTTGCTGTGGCAGAAACAACCCACGGAGCCTGGAGAGAATGAGGGCCATCGCTCAGGAACGTGGTGGAGAATGCCTTTCGAGAGTCTACCGACGCAATGAAGTCAAGTTGCGATGGCGGTGCGCTCTTGGGCATACCTGGTCTGCCACTCCGAGCGGTATCATTTCAGGCCACTGGTGTCCTCAGTGTGGGGGTAGCCAGCCGAAAACGATTGGGGATGTGCGGCGTGTCGCTGCGACGAAGGATGGAGAATGCTTATCGCGCACTTATCGCAACTCTAAAACCAAATTGCAGTGGCGCTGCAAGGAGGGACACGTTTGGTGGGCTGTCCCCGGTAGTGTGATGGCCGGCACGTGGTGTCCCAAGTGCAGGGACTTGCACAGTGGCGATAGCCAGAGGCTAACGCTCGAGAATATGTGGGCAACGGCAGCGGCGCATGGTGGCCAATGTTTGGCAACGGAGTACCGCAATAATTTGACTAAGCTGAGCTGGCGCTGCGCTGCTGGCCACGAATGGATGGCGACCCCTGGGCATGTTCGAAACGGTCGTTGGTGTCCCGAATGCAAGAGGCTACGCGCCGGTGCGAGTCAGCGGCTCTCAATAATACATGCGCAGAATCTCGCTGAATCTCTTGGAGGAAAATGCCTCTCACCGGTCTACAAGAACGCTTCAACACCGATGGAGTGGCAGTGCGCTGCAGGGCATGTGTGGAAAGCGACGTACAACAAGGTTCAGCAGGGACGCTGGTGTCTGTTTTGTCGGATCGCCTAGTGATAGCCATGCTCATCTCTAAGCAGTGGCCGGACCTAGCCTGAGCAGACTATCGGCTCAGCAGATGACAAGTGGCAGAAAGTCGAAAGCGGCGGCAAGGAGATTTATGTCATAACGAATGGCTTCTACTACACGAACTGGAGCTATTCGGGCTACGGATTCCATACGTACATCGTGGCCGCCCTCCCAGAGAGTTCAATAGTCGGGGCACCCGAATCGGTGAATGAACGATGTGGAGGGAAACTGCGGGAAAGGACGTATCACGTGCTCGGCACTCTTTTCTTTCCCGGGAAGAACCGTAGCGGTGTTGCGATGAAGAGCCTCCCTGGGGAAAGCGTCGAACGGAAGTTAATTCCCGGTTCCGCATTTGAGAAGGCTTTTGAGATGCTATGCGCGACCGCCGAGGGGCAGAAGTAGCGAACGGCCCGAACAGACCGACACCAGCGCGACCTGAGGACCGCGGCGTCGGGCCTCCGACCTTCACTCACCCTAGCCATACGCCAAAACTTATTTTGTCAGGGGCTGAGTGATCAGTCTCTATTTGGTTGGCGATCACCCGCAATGCTTGCGCCTGAGCCTTGGATCGAGCCTCGACGTCTGTGGCTCCGCTTGTACGCACTCCTAGCTTTTCAATTGTTGCTGTCCAGCTTCTATCCTGCTCATGACTGATGACGATACTGTACTCCAGCGCGGCATCTCCGCGTGCTGCCAATTCTGTCATAGAGAGAGTCTACGCGCCTTCAATCCGACTTGGCCAACAAGCAGGAGAAACACCGTGAAGACGTTCAGGCATAATCGGCTGGGCTTTCCATCGCTGGAACTTCGGGAGCCCACTCGGGTCGCTACGTGGGGCACATCCGGCCTCGATCCGCGCGGCAACGGTGATGAGATGGTCTTTGTTCTCACGAAAATGGCTGGCCAGCTTGTTCAATCGCTTGACAGTGGCCTTGATATTCGCAGTGGAACCCGCAACTGCTTTCCATGCCTTCGGATTCGTCACGGGCATCATGAGGTTCCCCCTTTTTCGCTGTCTGTGAGCCATGGGGGCGGTCCTATGCTTGCCTCGGTCATCTCGTCCACGCGTCTGTAAAACAGATGAATCTCCATTACGCCGAAACCCAAAACCTGAACTATTCGCATCTGAAGGCGCATAGAATAGTTCGTTGTTAGATGGTTCTCCTCGAACTTCCGAAGCCAGGGAACGGAAATTCCTGCCTCCCTTGAAAGGTCCTCAAGGCTCCATCCCTTTTCTGTGCGAAGCTGGCGAACGAGGGCACCGCAGCAACGGTGGTATTCCTCCCTGTAACGTCGCATCGCGCGATCGTTCGGTGGCTTCATTTCCTGGACCTCTTCCGGGGTTTTCGCGGTTTCGGCGGTTGCTGAATTTCCTCATATTGGGGATGGGAGGCTGGGTGATCCGGTAAGAATATCTGTCCGCTTTCGGCAACGGGGTCTTCTTCGATGGAGATAAAGTGCGAAACCCTTGCTGTAGGAAGGGAAAAAGGTTCGATGGAGATGGACCACTCAGTACGATCAGCAAACACCACGGTTACGTAAACTATGCTGCGCTCCGCTTGCGAAAACCTTATGTGATCGACCTTCTTTCCCTTCACGCTGTAATCGAAGAGAGCGCCGTGCCTATGCTCTAAGCGAATCGTCTTCACCTGTGCTCTGCTCATGGCTGCTCTCCCTCTTCGTCGGCTTCGTTCTCCAAAAGCACGTCGTCGGGAATATTTGATAGCTCCTCCGCCCGGTGCGCGAATTTCGTAAAAGGAAGATTGAAACCGGCGCTTAGGCAGTAGAGAAAATAGAAATCGGGGTTAGGGTCCCGCCCCGCTTCGAGATCGCACACGAATTCAAACGGTACTTGGCTACGCTTTGCCAGCTCTTCCTGCGTCAGACCCTGCTCATTCCGCAAAGTGATAGAAAGGGCGGCATAAGCAGCTACGGCGCGTGTGCCCCGCTCTTGTCTGTCAATTTCGGGAATGGTGTTGATACCCTCTGCTACATCTGCCTGCGATAGACCACGTTCTAAGCGCAAAGCAGTCAGAGCCTCACCTATAGCCTGGTTGAACTCCTCACGGCTCCTCATATCCCCTCGTTTCCAGTTCACCGAACTGTCGTTCCGCACAAAATCTCAATCCTGCGTAGAGGTTCTTCACCAGCTTGGCATCACTCTTGAAAGGCACCGACCTGTCACCAATCAGGTCAATACCTGCTTTCCTGGCCCATGTGTAGGCAGCCGAAACCATCAACTGCCTCGCGCGCTCTCCACTGACGCCGTGTATGGCTCCGATGGTTCTTTGCGATTCGCCGTCATAAACGAACTGCACAAGCATCCTGTATGCCCGCGCGAATTGCTGCCTTCCCTCAGGCGTGGATTTCGGCGTGCCGTGGGAACCGAAACTGAGGCGCGGAGTTTTGCGAGGGAGTATGTCTGCATACTTCTCACGGATGATGGTCATGGGAGAGGGGTCAGGGGGAACTCGATTGGCTGGCAGCCGCGCAATCCGAGAGTGTTGCCGCCAGTGCCAGTAGGCTCTATTCCTGATCCACTCCACCGCATCTTTGTCAGGCAGACGTAACGGCACTCTCAGACCACACGCAACAGCCCATTGTTCAGCCAGAACACGCGGGCAAATGCTGAGGGCTTTGCCAAGCTGATAGAAGTCGCGTTCCAGCAAATGAACCTTGCCAGCAATATATCGAGCGAGATAGCGTTCCGTCACATCTCCCAGTCTTTTGCTTAGCTCTGCGTGGGAAATAGGGCCACGCAACAGTTCAATCTGCGTGAGCAGATGAAGGCTGAAATCGCCTCGGGTACGCGGAGGATGTTGAGAACGTCGCATGGCCAGAATAATCGCATAGTTGATTATCATAATCAACTAGTTGCATATCACATTCATATATTTGGGCTTATGCTGCCGTGCGTGTTAGCTTTCCCTTGTTTTGATTATCACGGGAAGACAGTTACGGGCTGCACGCGCTCTGCTTGGTATGGAGCAGATTGAGCTGGCAAAGCGGTCGCGCGTAGCAGTGGGAACCATCCGAAGGATGGAGTCCTTTGATGAAGAAGTTGGCGCGCGCACGTCAACCCTTTCTCAAGTTCAGAAGACATTGGAAAAGGCCGGAGTCGAATTCCTAAACGACGGACAACCGGGTGTCCGGTTGAAACGCAGTTCCGGGAGGTAGAGACTAGACGAATAGCGCCCAAACCTCATTTGAGCGGCATGCAATGGAAATACCGACGGCCGGATGGGGCCACCATTGGTGGCCCAGTCTCTGTCATCTACCAAGGAGCGGCCATACCATCGATCTCAAGTGTCCACGGGTATCGGGAACAGTGCGCGCTGTTTCTCCAGAGGCAGATCGAAATTATCAGGCTTTCGGTAGTTGTGGCGCCCGGCGTTAAGGCGGAGTCGTACGTGTCTAAGCTGGATCACCCGTGGATGAAGTCTCGGCACCCAACTGACTGGCATTTCCGCGAGCGGATTACCCGAGAGAAGCGGTTGAAGGCACAAGGGGAGCTGATTGTCGAGTTTCTGATCTCCTGAATACAGATGGTGCAACCACTTCGCCGTTTCAGCGTGGAACGGCAGTCGCCAGACTATGAACTCGACCAGAAAGAATAAAATACGCTTATCTGATAATGAATGGGAAAAGCCTTGCCACTGAATGCTGGACACTTTATAGCTCGTTGGCAACAGTCCTCGGCTGCGGAGCGAGCCAACTACGCTCTATTCCTGTCCGAACTCTGCGATTATCTGGACCTGCCTCGTCCTGACCCCAGCCAAGCGGACGAAAATGCCAACTCTTATGTGATCGACAAGACCGTCTACTTTCAGAACCTGGACGGCTCCTCGACGACAAACTATATCGACCTGTACAAGCGCAATTGCTTCGTCCTTGAAGCGAAGCAGGGCAGCAATCCGCTGCCAAATCCTGCTCCGCCTCTGGCTTCCCCCAAGGAAGCCCGTCGCATGAAGCGCGGCACCGCCGTCCGGGGAACGCATGGCTGGGATGAGGCAATGTTGGCTGCGCGGGGTCAGGCGGAGCGATACGCAAAAGCACTACCGGTTTCGGAAGGGTGGCCGCCCTTTCTCGTGGTCGTCGATGTCGGCCACTCCATCGAACTCTATGCCGACTTCTCCCTGACGGGCAAGGCGTATCTCCCCTTCCCCGATCCGCGGACATTCCGCATTCTTCATGAGCAATTGGAGCAGGCGGAGATAAAGGAGCGCCTTCGCGCCGTTTGGCTCGATCCGCTTTCCCTGGACCCATCGCGCAAAACGGCCAAAGTCACGCGCGAGGTCGCCGGCAAGCTGGCGGTCCTCGCACGCAACCTAGAACTTCATCATCCTCCGAAGCAGGTTGCGGAATTCCTCACCCGCTGTATCTTCACATCGTTTGCCGAGGATGTGAACCTGCTTCCGGAGCGCAGCTGGCTCAATCTGCTTGAAAGTCTCCGCGACGATGTCGGCAACTTTCCTCCCATGGCCGAGGCCCTTTGGCAAACCATGAACGAGGGCGGCTTTTCTCCCATCCTTCGAGCACACATCCTCAAGTTCAATGGTGGGCTCTTCGAATCCACGAAGGCCCTCCCGCTCACTGGCGACCAGCTCGGCTTGCTCATAGAAGCCGCCGACTCGCGCTGGCGCGATGTTGAACCAGCAATCTTCGGCACGCTGCTTGAACGTGCGCTCGACCCGAATGAGCGTCATGCGCTCGGCGCTCACTATACTCCGCGTGCTTACGTCGAGAGGCTTGTCATTCCCACCCTTGTAGAACCTCTTCGCGATGACTGGCGAAGCAGCCAGGCGGTAATCGTCGAGCAGGTCAATGCCGGCAACGCGGAGGCAGCGATTGAAACCGCGCGTGCCTTTCACCGCCAGCTCTGCTCCACCCGCGTGCTCGATCCCGCCTGTGGCTCTGGCAACTTTCTCTACGTCTCACTGGAGCACATGAAGCGCCTGGAAGGCGAAGTCATCGAGACCCTCCACGCGCTTGGCGATACGCAGCAGTCGCTCGAACACACCGGCCTCACCGTGGACCCGCATCAACTCCTTGGCCTCGAACTCAATCCCCGCGCAGCCGTCGTTGCCGATCTCGTTCTTTGGATCGGTTATCTGCAATGGCACTTCCGGACTCGCGGTGACGCCCAGCCACCGATCCCCGTCATCAGCAATTTTCACAACATTGTGGAAGCTGACGCACTACTCATGTGGAAGAAAAAGGTACCGCTACTCGATAAGCACGGCAACGCGGTGACGCAGTGGGATGGCGTGACGACCAAGAAACATCCGACGACCGGGCAGGACATTCCCGACGAGGAAGCACGCATCGCAGTCTACGAATACAAAGATGTGAAGCAGGCCAAGTGGCCGGAGGCCGATTTCATCGTAGGGAATCCTCCGTTCATCGGCGGCAAGGATATTCGTGCCGAACTCGGCGACGGCTATGTCAAAGCGCTTCGCAAAGCTTATGACCTCGTCCCTGATAGCGCGGACTTTGTAATGTATTGGTGGCAGCGCGCTGCCGAGCTTGCCCGCGCTTCGAAGGTTCGCCGCTTTGGATTTATCACCACTAACAGCCTTCCTCAGGTCTTCAACCGTAAAGTGGTGGCGCAGAATCTCAACGCGACGGCGGATACAAAGCTCGCGCCGCTCTCATTGATTTTTGCAATTCCCGATCACCCTTGGCTAAAGTCTGCTCTTAGCGATGGACAAGCGGCAACCGATCACGCCGCTGTCCGCATTGCCATGACCGTGGGAGAACGAGGCGAACACTTCGGCCATCTTTATCGCGTCAAGAGCGAAGGAGACACAAGAGCGGAGGGTACCGACGTGGAACTGACGGAGGAGACCGGGCGCATCTTCGCGGATCTTCAAATTGGCGTGGACGTGACAAGCGCGATGCCCCTCAACGCCAATGAAGGGATCTGCTCGCGAGGCGTTTCTTTGCACGGAGCCGGATTCATCGTGACTCAAGAAGAAGCCAAAACACTGGGTCTTGGTCGGAGTCCTGGGCTTGAAAAGCACATTCGCCCCTATCTGAATGGTCGCGATCTTACCGGCTCATCGCGTAACGCAATGGTGATCGATCTCTTTGGTCTCAGCAGCGAACAGGTTCAAAGGCAATTCCCAGAGGTCTATCAGCGGATTTATGACTTGGTGAAATCCGAGCGCGACCACAATCGGCGCGCTTCCTACAGCGAAAAGTGGTGGATTTTCGGAGAACCGCGATCGGCGTTTCGACCTGCACTGAGGGGGCTGTCACGCTATATTTCCACCGTCGAAACTGCGAAGCATCGTGTTTTCGTATTCTTAGATGCTCGTGTTCTTCCGGACAACAAGCTCGTGAACATCGCTCTATCAGACGGGTTCTCTCTCGGAGTGCTCTCCAGTCGCATTCATGTGAGTTGGGCGCTTGCTAGCGGTGGGCATCTCGGTGTTGGCAATGATCCGGTATATGTCAAATCAAGTTGCTTTGACAAATTCCCCTTCCCGGACAGTTCCGAGGTTGCGAAGCAGGCCATCGGCGAAATAGCTGAGCGCATTGACACGCACCGCAAGCGCCAGCAGCAGCTTCATCCCACGCTAACGCTCACAGAAATGTACAACGTCCTCGAAAAGCTCCGCGCCAACGAGGAATTGACCGCCGAAGATCATGGCACGTACGAAATGGGACTGGTTGGAATCCTCGGCCAGATTCATGAGGAGCTCGATGAGGCCGTCTTCGCAGCATACGGGTGGTCTCCCAGTCTAAGCACCGATCAGATTCTCGCAAAACTCGTTGCTCTCAATGCCGAACGCAGAGCCGAAGAAGCGTCCGGCCTGGTTCGCTGGCTTCGGCCGGAATTCCAGTCTCCCAATGCTGCAGCGATACAGCAAACACTCGGTGGCCTCGTTCCAGTAGAAGCTCCTGCTGCCGCGCGCCGTAAGCAACCTTGGCCGGCCACCCTCACCGATCAGTTCCGCGTCATCAAAGATGCACTCCGCGCAACTCCATTCCAGACAGCGCAACAAATTGCTTCGGGCTTCAAACCCGCCAGCCGCACTCGCGTGCAGGAAATCCTGCAAACACTCACTGCCCTCGGCCAGACCCGCCAAGTGGATGACAGATATCTCTTGTAGTTAACGACTCTGACTGCACGGCCTTCAGTTTCTTGGCCGTACGAGGTGAATTCAAAAACGGAGATTGCCAACGATAAAATCGCCGATGTCATTTTCTTGAGGAGGGGCAAATGATCGATGTAATCACATCTGCGGTCATTGCAGCTTTAATGGCTGGTACAAATGAGGGCCTTAAAGAGGTCACAAAAAAAGGCATTTCGGACGGGTATGAGCAACTGAAAGCATTGCTGTTGCGCCATGGGCATGGCGAACACGACGTGGCAGATGCCCTGAAGAAGCTCGAAGGAAAGCCCGACTCCGAGGCAAGGAAGGCAGTTCTTGTCGAAGAATTGGAAAGCTCCGGAGCTGCGCAAGATTTGGCAATTCAGAATCAGGCTCGTCTGCTGCTGAACCTAATCAAGGAGCTACCTGCGGGCAATACAAGCGGCCAAATCGCAAGCGGCACAGGAATCGCGCAGGCAGATCGCGGCAGCTCGGCAACCGTAAACATTACAACACATCAAGGATAATGGGCGAGCAGTCTCCAGATACGGTTCAGACGGCCACGGGCTTTGGTATAGCGCAAGCAACCAATGGCGGCACTGCGAACGTTTCTATTGGCTTTTCACCAGAAGATGTGAATCGTCTGTTGTCTGCGGCCATCTCCCAGACTGCCTACGCGATGCCACAGGGGGCATCCGTCGTTCTCGATACTCCCCTGTTGAACACGGAAGCACCGCTCCGACCTGAGCAGGTTCTGAGAAGGGGCAAACTCGAAGAACAAGTGATGAAATGTCTATCGAGTGGCAAAGGAGTGGTGCTCCGCGGTGATTTCGGGTCAGGCCGTACTGAGTTAGCTCGCAGCGTCAGCGAGGGGTATGACAGAACATTCTGGTTGGACCTTCAGGCAAATACACATCTGTCACCGTCCCTGGCACTCGATCTCTTCGCAAGGAAGATTAACGCCGAGAAGATCGGTCGTTCGTCGAGGTCGAAGCCGAAGAATCGAAAGCTGAAGAAAACACTGATCGTCATCGACAACGTCGAAATTGCCGTTCTCCAGCCTGAGTTTGATGCGGGCCTTCGGAAACTTGCCACAGAGCGCTCTCTATCGATCATTCTCATATCTCTACATCGTCTGCCCAATCCCGTATCCAATCTCTTCGATTGCATAGATGTAGAGCGCCTCAGTGAAAAGGAAGTAATTTCGTTAGTGCGGCTGTACAGGGCTCCCAAAGAGGTTTTGACAGTTGGGCTCATGAACCTCGTAAGTGGAGTCACGCATGGAATGCCTTATCTTGTCGCACTCCTCCTCGATTATTGGGTTTCAAAAGGTTGGGCGACCGATGACGACGCTTGGCTGAAGCTACTGAACTCGGACTTCGCGGCGGACGTAAGAGCCGAGACCCAACGAAAGCTCCTGGAAATGCTGGAACCGTTGTCAAGGGAGCTTTTGTACAGGCTCAGCTTGCTCATGAGTCCGTTCAACGAAAAGGATGTCTTCAAGATAGCCGCCGTTGAACCAGCGATTGATCGCGCCCAAGAGCGACTCCATTCCCTGAGCGGGGTCTGGCTACACAGAGTAAATGACCGACAATGGAGAACATCTCCCCTGTTGAAAGGAACTGGCGAAGGCAACCTGCCAAAAAAGACGCAAGACGCAGTGCACTCCGCAGCCGCGGACATTATCTTTGCTAAAAAGACACTTAACCAGACAGACACCTCTGCGGCGATTCTGCACCTGTTGCAGGCTGAACGGTATAACGAGGCCGCAACAGTTTATATACGGGCGCTTCACGCATTATCAGAGGCTGACGTAGAGGTTTACCCCGGTTCGCTTCTCTCGCTCTGGAAGAACTTATCCATTCCACAGGAGATAGACCTCGCTCTTCGTATTCTGATTCGAGCGCTCCAGGTGGCAAACGAGATTCGCCGAAATGAAGAGTACCTTCAAGGGTTGGAAGACCTGAACCGGCTGATCGAGGAAGCCAAAGACAGCCGCGATCAAGTGTCCGTGTACTGCGCAGCCGCGCTCGTTGCGATGAATCTGGTACAAAAGGAGCCGGTAACCGCACTGCCCTTCATATCGATAGCCTCCCAGGGTGAGCGGTTCATACCAAGCGAAGCCCAGGGCTTTCTGATTGACCATGCAGCAACCGATATCTTCTGGGTTGCCGCGATGAGAGCCAATTCCATCTTCGATATCCAGAAATGGATGGCCGAAGTCGACAAGCTCCCTGATGACGCTCGCAACGCAATGATGGAGGCGGAATTTGCGGCCGATTCTGCGTCGAGGATGTTCGATTCACTCTGGTGGAGGGAGCAAGATAAACCGGACAGCGCACGAAGCTGGACGCCCATTCTTGAGAGCTTGAAGGAATTCGAATCCATCGCCAATCGCTGGAAGACACCTCTGATTTCCGCCTGCATCCTGCGCTCGCAACTCTCGATCAGAATTGTTCATCTGCGGGAAATCGAGGCATCGTGTCCAGAAGCGGAACGATTCTACGCAGAGAACATGGGGCAGACACTAGCCGCCTTTATTCTGGCGAACGGAATTGCGACCTGGCTCCTTGACGCGGATCGCTGGGATCTTGCTGCCACCTGGCTCACACGTGCATATCAATACACCGGCCCCAAGCTCCCTCTTCACCAGCAACTGAACTGTCTACGCTATGGGCAACTGCTTTTGCGCGAAGGTGTTCCATCAATTGTCCCCTTTGAGCGCGCACTCGCCTTAGGCGAAGAGAGCGATACCTTGACGATCTTCAACCAGCTCAAGGCCAAGGCAGAGCTTGCTACATTCTTATGGAAAACGGGGAAATTGCAGGAACTCTTTTCCACCTGGAATGAAGTCGTTCGTGGGGTTCTCGAACATCGTGAGGACGACAAGCTTTGGAAACACTTCTTTATCGGGGTGGCAAATAATACGACGTTTTTCTCCGATCCGACCCGATTTAAGCCCAATGAAGGATACCTAACTGAACCCTTCCCTGGCATGTTCATTGGGGGGATGCAACTACTCGCTGATCGATACCACCCTCGGATAGTCTTCCTCGTCCCCGGAGTAATGGCTCAATGGGCCGACAAACTCGGGAAAATCCACGAAGCCGCAGAGTGGACAGCTCTGACCGAGCAAATAGGCCGCAATGTCTCGAAACAGGATGCGGCCAAGATGTATCAAATGCATGCGATCCCACTCGACATCAAGGAGGGCCGATTCGCCGAAGCCCTGAATCACGCGATAGAAACTTCCAAGGGACTTCAATGCGATATCGATGTCGAAATCCATAAAGCGCGCCAGGCGGAGCTTGCCGCCCATGGCCTCAGCGAGATCATCAATCGGCGGACACAATTTGGGCGGATTGTGCCGTTGACTCTCGCTGTCTTTCCGTCACTTCTTGAAATCGCCGTTGATGCAACGCGCAATCCCGAGCCGACACGTGAATTGCTTCGGAAACTACTCGGCCAGATGCAATCAAATCGAAAGAACGATCCAGAGGTCTGGGACGTCGGTATTGCGGCGCTGGAGGAGATTCTTCAGGGCGAGCTTCGCTGGAGTGATGTCAGCGGAGCTTCGCCTGCGGAGAATGACTATATTGGTCATACAGTGCTATTGCTTCGTTCATTTGGCCTCTGGTTTACACAAAACGACGTGCCGCGGGATCTCTTTCTTGCACAGGCAAACCGCGCTAGTTTCCTTGCGGCGTACTTTCCGCAAATGGGATGGATCGGGACCATTATCTGCGTTTCGATCGCAAAAATGTGGACAGGAAAGATTGATCGAACCCCTTTTTACTTTCGTCTTCCGCGTCAGACCGCAGCTAGGGTTTCTGATTTGGCGGAGGACGCTCGTCTAGGCGAGATGTTTGAAGTGCTTGCAGATTCCATTGGCGTAGGGATGTCAAATCAGACCAGAGGTATTTTCAAGACGTATGTCCTTCGACGGAAGAACTCCAACTAGAACCATTGCGCCCACCGTCCAACATGCATAGGGCCAATTCAAACATCAAAGCGGTACGATTTGGTATAGCTTCTGGGAGGATCGATTCTTGGATATGGCAATGGATACTTTAAGAGCAGACATCGTTTTGTCAGCTACCGGACCCGCTGGGGCGATCCCGCATCCCGCCTACTGCACGCCTCAGTGCTATGCGAAAGGAATACGTGAGCGTGCGCGCTCTTGCGAATGTAAGGGTTGTGACGGCAAGGCACACGGGCGTGGAATAAAGTATGCATTCGACCACGGGTATCTCAAGTATTCACCCGTTGGTTCCCGCAAGCAGCCAGCCGGCCAAGAGCCACTTTTTCCTGGAGAGAGTATCGCTCCAGTCGATCTGACGATCGGCCCTAATTGAACGGTGGCCAGCGGTGCCGCGTACAAGATTATCTGCAAATGCTCACTGCCCTCGGCCAGGCCCGCCAAGTCGAAGACAGATTCCTTCTGTGAAGGAGGGTTGAAGGCGCCTCGGAGCCGATTGCTAATTCTCTCCAATGTCTCCGAGCATCACTGCTTCCATCACTCCCTTAGCTTCGACCAGCCCAAGCAGGAAGTCTCGTCCAAGCGCAGTGATCCTCCAGTGTTTGTCGTGACGAGAGTGGAGAAAGCCAATCTCGGTGAGATAAAACAATTCCCTTGAGATGGACCTGCGGCCTCGACTTTCATGTAGGGCAGACATAGCAGCAACATCTAATGCTTTCGGATACACGCGATTCAGATCGACCAAGAGCGCTAATCTAAGCCGTTGCAAGTGGATTCGCGTCATGTCCAAACGTGGATCAACGTGTTTGACTTCATCCCGCGGCATAAGACCCTCCACATTGCCGATCTAGTACCAACTCTTGAAGGAGCACCATTTTCATCTGCTTCTCCCCCAATTCGTTCGACGAATTCGATTCTTCATTCTTTCGTTCGAGGCACTCAATTCTGCAACCTCTCGCTTAAGCCTCTGAATATATTTCTGTACAGCCTCAGGCAAAGTGCGAAATTCCGCGGTGGTCAATTCTCCGCTTTCACTAAGCGAGTGATTGTAGCGTTCAATGTCAGCCCCGAGCCCCAATTCTTTCAGAAGCACAAGGAGCGCTCCAACTTCTGCATCGACTTGAGATGACCCAACTTCCTCGCCCCGGTCCTTCTGGTAGGTCACTACATGGCCAGGGTGCAATTCCTGAAGCTGAACTCCGAAGGTCTCGCCCCACCTCTTTAACAGTCCGCTTCGTGGGTCCGACCAGCGTTCCGCTGCGTCCCGGATGGTCATTGTGCCTATAATTTCGTCGTCTTTCGCAGCCATAAATTTGTGATCCTCAATTGTACTGGTCTAAGTAGCCCGCATTTCAATCGCGGTACTACTATTGCGGGAACATGTACATAGGGTCTTTGCAGTTATGCTCCTCTGCGAAGAAACTCGGGACTCGTTCCTGGCCCCAGATTTTCTTTCCGGCGCGCTGCGGGTGTTTGTGAAAATGCTCGTTGCGCTCTTCGATGTACCGATCGATGGCTTCAGTAGCTGCCACTGGCGACGGGTAATCGCTGTTGTGAATGATGGCTCGCGCCATACCGCTAAACACCGACTCGATCACATTCAAGAACTGCGCTCCTGCAGGAAGCGGCATCGTTCTGATGACTGGCGCCCCGTCTGCCTCTACCGTCGAGTTGACCTTGTCCAGATGCTCTGACAATTCTTTCGAAATATGCCAGGAGGCAGCGTCCCAGGAAAGGTATAGGGTTCGATAGCCTTGATACTTCGAACGCAGCACATCGGCAAGTCTGATCATTTCGCCGGTATTCTTCTTGCGCGAATAGAAATGGGTCAGTTGATTGGTTGACAGTTCAAGGGCGGCGGTGAGAATCAGATAGCCCTTCGACTTCTGCCACTGAGGGATAACATATTGTTCGCCAGGAGCTAGGCGCTTGAGACCACCCTTTTTCTTGATTGCAAATGGCCCATATTCATCAACAGAGAAGAACGCCTCATCCTTTCCGAGTCCGGCTAACGTCTGCTTGATCCGGTCCACCTTTCCGCGGTATTCAGGGTCATTGCTTGTTAACACCCTCCGCGCGAGGCGCCACTTCCATCCCGCATTGACGATGATCTCTCGAATCACATCACAACTGATGGAATCGTTGTACTCCACGCCCAACGCCGTCCTCAAATCCTCTAATCGCCAAGTTGTGCGATTGAATCCGTATGCCGACGGCGGAGAATGCAGCACCGCGAAAACAGCGTTCTGGACCGCTGGAATGCACGCTTTCTTGTCACTGCGTGGCTTCCTAAGGAACAGCAGTTTGGTGCTACCCTTTCGGAAATCCCTCCAATAACGGAACAGAGATCTGTTCGATATTTGCAGAAATGAACAGATCGGCGAAGCGTTGATGCCGCGCGCATACGCAAGAACCGCTAAAGCCTTGTTGCGAACCGATCTCTCTCCCTTTGTGGCGGCCTCAAAGAGAGACTTCAGCTCGTTCCGAGTCAAGTCCGTCAGCTCTCCTTCAAGGAATTCGAGCGTCATTTTTCCCTGTATGATGCTCTGCATCCAGTCGAAAACCTGTTCTCTCGAACTGCTTGGCCGTCTCGGGTGAAGGGAAAGGCGAAGCGGTAATGACGCACTTCCCAGATGTCCTGAAGCCGCCGTTTCAGGCAAGGAGATCACGGGATTGCTCTGAACTGCTGAGGACACCTTTGCGGTGTTGCTCCGAGGATTTTTCGATCTACGACTAGGGCTTTGCCCGGCATCGGCGCGCGCCTGTCGAATATACTCTTGAACTACTGTGTAACCTAAGGTAAAATCGTGCCCCTCGCGCAGTCGCTGGAGGATTTGCATGGCCGTGGTCCGGTATTTCTTGGGTACATTGGCATCCTCCTTGAGGATCTGATCGATCACGCCAATCCAAGGGCGAAGAGTAGGTCTCAGGTGGTGAGCCTCCTTTTCATCTGGGGGCGGTGCAGGTGCTTGCGGAGAGAAGAGGGCCACGATCTTTTGAACTGCTTCGCCAGTCAAGATAATCTGGATGGTCGGTGCAGTCCGAGGGCGGCTGGTTGAGCTAGTGTTACTCCGCTTTCCTTGAGTTGGTTTCGGTTTGGCTGGCATTACAAATCCTCCTCGCCAACGATTTCTTGCGGCTTCGAGAGACTTGCCCGAATGGGAAAGACGCTCGGCTTAGATCGATTGGTGTGAATGGCGATATCATTCTGCTATCGGCAAAAAAGAGCAATTTGCATGCCCTGGACGGCGCACCTGAGTCGAGCGCGTAGCCTTGAATGGTTCCGCTTGTCTGGGATCACGCTATCGTGACGATTGCCGAAAATGTAACAGACTCGATAAATTCGGTGCAAAAATGGCTCTCAAGGCGTTGGTCAATTGGAAACTGATGAGTGCCGAGGACATTCCTCTGGACGAGTGGAGAGCCATCCAGGCTCAAAAGCCGCCAATTCGCATGTTCTGTTGCCTGACCCAAGGCTACATGCGAGTTCGTGAAGAGCACCAGGAATTCGTCCATTATCGGAGGACTCAGGAGTGTTTGGGGCGCCCAGATTCTCCTAGCCACGACCTCTTAAAGATTGCTGTGAGAAATGCAGCGAGGGCAAGTGGATGGTCCGCTGAAGTTGAGGTGCCGGACCCGGACCCAGATCGAAAGTGGATTGCGGACGTTCTTGCGAACAAGGATACTGCTCGAGTTGCCTTTGAAATTCAGATTTCACCAATTACAAAAGAAGCACTGTTACGAAGACAAGATGTGTACTCAAGAAGCCGCGTGCGTTGTTGCTGGTTTGTGAAGGGATTTCTCGCGGACGGTTTCATCTCTCGACCTGAAAGGCGAAGCCCTATATTCAAGCTGATTGAGGACCAAGAGGCAGAACTGGGTTCCCCTCGCTATTTCGTTAGCATAATCCCGGGGCAGCGCATTCCTCTTAAAGAGGCTGTAAGTTCCCTCTTACGCGGGGAGTTTAAGTGGTGTCAGGTTCGCCGTACGCTCAGAAACGAAAAGATCGTTATTCTCCGAGTTAATGAGTGCTCGAATTGTCACTGTCCACTTGGAATGTTCGACATCGAAGCGGAATTAAGCGAATGCGGTTCCGTTCCCAAGAAGGCACCAGCACAACGCAGCCTGCTTGACGCCATCGTCCAAGATGCGGTTGAGCAATATGTCAGTGAACATCCCCAACTGGACTTCAGCATAAGTTATCCGCGCTTTATGGCATGCCCGCGGTCGCGGATCGAAGACATCTACTTCACCTGTGGACACTGCAAAGAAATCATCGGCTTCGATCGTCACGACTGGTACTGGAGTAGACATTCGAGCAGAATTGCAGAAATCGCGCTGCCACAACAGGCAAGTCTGACGAACGATCCCCACTGGTGCAATTCAACGGCCGGGGACTTCTGTCGCTGAATGATCGATCTACATCTTTATCGACGGCGAAGTAACTGACACGCCGGACGACTCAATCCAAATCTCAACACCATGCGGGACTTGTTCGTACCCGTCGGGTGGGCAAGACATGGCGCTCCCGCGAATGCGAGAGCTTCTGAGAGGGTGGGAAGATGGGCACGGACAAAAAGATGGACCTGCCGTAAGGCAGGTCCGAAGATTCAATTTGAATTAAGCGGCTCGCTTGGCTTTTGCCGCTGGCTTCACTTGTGTCGTTGAGGCCTTCTTCGCCTTCTCCTTCGCGGCGAATTCCTGCTTGACCTTGAGCGCCACGGCATCGGTATCTATCCCGTATGCCTGTGCCGCGGCGTGGAGCGTCTTGCCGCCGTCCGCGTGGGTTCTGGCAGAAAGCAGAATCACAGCTTCGATAATCAGCTTGCCTATGGTGCCTTCGTCAGCTTTGCGGACAAAAGCTGTTAGCAGCTTGCCGACCGACTCGTTTTCTTTTGCCTTGAGGCTTCTGTTCCGCGCGACCATCTCCAACCGTTTCTCTTCCAGCAGGGGGAGTAACTGTTCGGCAATGAAGAGAAGGTCGCGCTTCATCAGACGGACGGGTACGGCTGCAACGATGGATTGCAGGACGCGGATACCGGTTGCATTCGCCAACGCCTCCTCGCGGCGGCGCTTGTCCTGCTCGGCTTTGAAGTTGGCATCGGCCTTTGGTGCCTGCTTCTTGGGATGGTGCACGGGGCAAGTCGGCTGGGTGCAAACCCTCCGCAGTTCGCCCTTGTCGATGCCGTCCGAGACGATGGCCTCGGTGGTGTACTTGCACGTTTTGAACTCCGGCCACTTTGCTTTCTCCGGCGAATCAGGCTTCTCTTCGCGGATTTCGACGTACTTGTTGCGTGGGATTGTCTTCTCTCCCTCGGGCTGCTGCTTGTATGCCGTGCTGATCTGGACAAGCTCCGGTTTCGCGGCGACTTTGGCTTTTACGTGTGCGTCCAGTTTGGCGGCGTAGCAATTCGGGTCGGTGCATGCGTCCGCATTCCCGCTGACATCAGCAAAGAGTAGCTTGTTGTGGCCGGTGCGCTTGGGGCACTCTACGCAGCTTCCGGCGGCGGGGACAAGTTGTGGGTCCCGTTTGTTGAATGGTGCCTGTTTCAAGAGCAAAAGAACATTATGCTCAATCCACTGTTGTAGGTGCCGAACCGGGAGCAGGATGCGCTTGGCCTTAGCTCCGGCTCCGTTCCACTCCTCGCGAAAGCAATTGGCGAGCGCCTGTTCCTGTTGTGCATGCTGCAATTTGGCAAGCAGTAAGGCGTGGCCTACGCCGATTTCGTCGGCAAAGAACGCCTCAACCACTGGCGCGGCAAGCTCCGTAAGCCGCACTCGGGCGGCGCAATATGCTGGGCTCTTTCCGACCTTCGCGGCGATCTGCTCGATGCTGTACTTCGGGTCTTCCAAGTTGAGCAGGGCCTTGAAGCCTTGCGCCTCTTCCAGCGGGTGAACGTCGCGGCGCTGCAGGTTTTCGATTAACTGCGCCTCCAATGCCTCGGCGTCGGTGAGGTTGACGATGCGGACAGGTACCGTTGGGGCTTCGGCCATCTGCGCGGCGCGATACCGTCGGGCTCCGGCGACAATCTCGAAGTTCTGATCGGTGAGAGGCCGCACAAGCAAGGGAGAGAGGACGCCCTGGCTGCGAATGCTCTCGGCCAGTTCTTTGAGGGCGGAATCCTCAAAGAGGCGACGGGGGTTGGTGGCGGACTCGGTGAGGACGGCGAGGGGGAGGTTGCGGTATTCAGTCGCGGTATTCGTGTTCATGGATTGCTCTCCTTTGAGCGGGTGGGTGTGCACGGAGTTGAGCGGACGGCACGCTGCCGTCCGCATCGTCAAAGTTGCGATTAGCCGGCTTGCGACAGTTCTTCAACGGTCTCGTTCTCTTGAGTGGGTTCTTCCGGTTGAATGGCGGCGAGAATGACGGCGGAGGTACGCTGGATGACTTCAAGACTTTCGGCCAGAAGCGCGGCATCACCCGAATACATCTGGATGTAATCGCTCGAAGCGGTTCCCATGTCCAAGCCAACGCTCTGTCCCACGATGAAGGCCACTGCCTCGGCTTCGGTTTCGCGTACGGTCGCGGTGGTCATGGTGCGGCGTTCGGCCTTATGCAAAAGCTCATGCGCCGTTTCGTGAACCAACGTGGTGAACTCCTCGGCTCTCGACTGGCCCGGAAGCAAAGCGATCTTGCCGCCGTAGGAAACCCCAAGCGCCGGGGCGATCTTTTCGTTGAATTCCAGCGTGATGTTCTGCTGTGCAAGAAATGCAATCATCCGGTCGCGATGTCCGCCCACTTCGCCGGTGATGTTGTGTTCAAACTCGGGCAAGTCAGCCCCTTCGGTCTGGCTGAGATCAAAGACATAAACGGCACGGAAGCCAATCAGCACAGACGCCGGCTTCGCATCCTGCTCCTGCTCTGCCGCATCCCGTTTCCGGCGATAGCCGATGATTGGAGCGAGAATCTGAATGCCCTTCTCGCCCTTTTTCACAAAGCGTCCAAGCTCGTTCCATGCTCGAATGCCTGCTACTCTGGTCGCCGCTGGGCGCTGTCTGGCGATAGCCAAAATGTTTCCAAATGAATAGGAATGGAACCGAGCCATCGCGCCAAGATACGCAGCCAAGGTTTCGCTTTTGCCTGCCTCAAGCTGCTGGATCAGATAGTCCACGGCCTGCTTGATGAGTTGTTGTGTGGGGTTGTCTTTCTGGCTGGTGCGCTGCTGGTAAGGCGATTCGCTGCGGGTCCGACGTGCCGCATTATTCCTGTGCGGCGCGGCGCTGCTGATAACGGCCGTACTGCTCATGGTGGTTGGCATAACTCTTCTCCTCGTTTGCTGCCCGCTGTGGGGCGATCTGCGTGCATGAGGGAGAGCACTGCCTGAAACCCAAATTTCTTTTGTTGAGTGCTCCCGCTTCATGGCTCTTGCGGCGGGCATGGGCGAGGAGGGTTCTGTCAAGGCCGCCGCAGGCGCCGCGGAGCGGTCGGAGCAAAGCGGAGAGCCTTTACAGGTTCCGACCGGCTATGCCAAAAAGCCGCCTGAAGCGGGAGTACGTGACGAAAGAAGAAATTTAGAGCGTCGCTTTATTGCGTTTTGGACTTAGGACGCGGGCTCTACGAGAGCAGAAGATACTTATGAAATCGGAAAGTGAAGCGCGACATCCGACATTCACCAAGATTCGGCCACAAAGGAATGGAACGAATCATCCTTCGCGACACGGAAATGGCGGCCGGCCGCGTCGGAAAACTCGCTATTTACGGTCACTACAATGAGCTGTCGGTCGAGGAGATCGTTAAAGAGCACCTTTAATCGCTGGCAATTCTCCGGGTCCATGTGCCGGGTTGGTTCATCGAGAACGAAGAAATTGATACTGCCTGCTGCGATGCGAAGCAGGCCATATCGTAACGCTAGTGCAAGGATGTCTTTAGCAGCACCGCTTAGATTGAAAATGGGTACCTCACGGCCATGCAACTGAACGGCGATATTCAGATCGTGGTCAATTTTGACAGCGGAATCATTGTCGCCGTCGTGAAAACGCGCCAAGAGATCGTTCGTACCAATCTCAAGTTGGCCAACTAAGCGCTTTCGAAGGGACTTCCGGAACTGCTGGATTGCTTCTTCCAACGTATTCAAAAATGCCAGTTCGGCTTTAGTACGCTCCACCTGTTCAGGCTTCTTACCAAACGTCCTGGCCTGGCTACGCAACTTCTTTAATCGCTGTTCGTCGGATTCCACACGCTTGGCAGTCGCAGTGAACGTCGCTCTCGTCTCCTTAAGATCGACAAAGGCGTTGAACGACTCGTCATAGCCGCGTTCTTCAAGTGCGCGTTCGGCATCTGACAGGTCTCGTTCTATTGTTCCGAGCTGCTTGCTCATCTTTTTCAGCGCAAGGTCCAGCGCGCTTAGGCGTGACTTTCCCAGTGCCACGGGGATTTTCTGCGTACAAGTCGGGCATTTACCTTTTCGAACACTGTTACGCATCTGTTCTTCAAAACTGATCCTCGTCTCCATTTGAAGCTGCTTGTGTTGAAGAACAGCGACGGCGTTCTCAGATTTGCTCCGATCTGCTCGTAGCCTCTCAAGGTTGCGTGGCGAATTCTTCTGCGCCTCGTTCAAGGAAGACCGGATGTCGTTCAATTCCTGTTGTCCGGAAACGACTTCGTTCTCTAGCTCTTCGATATGTGTTAGAAATGCTCCGAGGCGTCCCGAAGTCAGGTCTGCTAGGAATTCTTCGAGCGCCTTCCGGGTGGCTCGGAGCGATTCAATTCGCTGCTTCCATTCCTCCACGCCGAGCAGTCGTTCTATAAAAATGCGGCGCTCTTCGGGGGAAAAGTCGAGACTCTTGCGTAAGTCGTCTTGATCTGAAAAGAAGATGTTCTGGAAAAGCTTCACATCAACTCCAAGGAGCGTTACTAGCTTCTCGGCGACAGTGCGGATTCCAACAGCGATTTCCGTGTCAAGCTTTTTCAGGGAGACACGACCTCCAGGCAGCGACCGGTGGATCGAATACTCGAATCCGTCAAGCTCAAAACGCAACTCGACAGCGCCACGCTTGGATGCTTCATTAACCAAATGATCAGAGGTCACAGCAGTCCCGGCAACCTTCTTAGGGAAAATTGCTACGCCGAAAAGAGCGAAACCAATGGCGTCCACGATGCTACTTTTTCCCTGCCAATTCTGCCCGAAGATGTAGTTCTGGCCGGGAACAAAGTCGAGCCGAGCATGAGAAAACGATCGGAAATTATCGAGTTTTAGCTCTTTGATGATCAGACAGAATATCCTCACGAATGTCTGCGAAGAGCCGTTCGCTCTCGCTGTATGCAAGGTACCGCCGTGCCTTCGCAAGATCATTGCCATGAAACGACCGGCGAAGCACCTGCTCAATGGAAGCGCCCCGGCGCGATTCGGTGGCCGTTTTGGCTTCCGTCGAATGTCGAAGGTCAATGTAGTAGTCAAACAAATCGCGTTCGCGTAGGAAGGAAAGTATGTCGGTTTTTGAAAGTCCGTGCTTTGCGCGGGCAATACCATGAATGCGGACATAAACGAAGGCTCCAGCAAGTCCGTCGTTGGAATCGAGATCGCGCATTATCGCCGAAAGCAATTCCGGCACCGGCAGTTGCGTGATGTCGTAGTCAAGAACCACGACGTGATGAGTCTTAGGTAGTTCACATTTCTCGATGTAATCCTTTTCGCAATCATAGATGACGACATATTTCTTCGATTGATCACGCATATTCTGGGTTTCGGTTGACCCCGGAATCACGCATCGATCGACCGTTTCATAAATGTGGTGGTGACCGACAAATGTTCTGGCGAAGTCCGTGCAGCATCCGGGATCGATCTCCCCCAATTCCGGCGGTATCGCCCGCGCGCCCTTTATGAAATTGTGCATGAGTAGAATCTGCGGTCCCGAGCAGATTGTTTTGCGGAAGTGATCGACTATTTTTGGCACTTCGGTGGGATCGTGTTGCCATGGAATGCCACAGATTCGTACTGAACCCAGCTGAAACGCGGTACAGCGTAGCACTTGAACGAAGCCGAGAGATTCGAGAATAGTCAATTCTCCCGCTTCGCGCCCACGGCCGAATTCGTGGTTTCCTGGAATGGCGATCAGGGGAAGCTTTGCGGTCTTCAAGCTGGACAGGCTTGGTGATATTTCTTTCAATATCTCGGCAAAGGCATCTACGTTGCGGCGCGTGGCGGCCGAATCGAAAACATCGCCGAGTAAGCAGATCGCATCAACATTTCGATCGGTACAGATTTTGATGGCGTTACAGAAGGCAGTAGAAAAATCTGCGCGCCTCTTACGCGAGTAGTCGGTGCAACCGAGATGGGTGTCGCCGATAATTCCAATTCTCATTGGTAGAGCCAGGGCGTCGTGCTCGCGTAGAATCGAACAGCAATTCCCAATTTGCGTTTTATGCTCGGCGCTAGTATACAAGTCGCGCTGCTTCCACCGCGATTTGGGTTGATCTGAGAAGACTCGCACTACTCCGTATGTTGGGAGGCAATCTGAGCTAGGATTGATTGGAACTTGAGGGCAATTTGATTTGCGCTCTTGATCGGCGAGTGGAGCGACGATGCAAGCGATTCCAATTCAAGTTGCCATGCCACAGGCAGTTCGAAGGTGCGTGGCAATTGATGCGTGGCGCGCTCTCTGAAGACCTTTTCGACGGCGACTCGAGTTTGCGCATAGTCGAGTTTCCCAAGAGAGTCAATCAGCAGTATGTCGAGGACGTCCCGGGCGCGCCCTGCAGATGCTGGCCCAGTGCACGCGTGGAGTTTCTGAGCAACCTGCTCGCTTAGGTTGAGACAGCGAACGGGCGTAGTGACGGGAAGTCCCATCTCTGCCAGACCGATGATGGCAGGGTTCACGAGGTCGGCATTTTCGGCGCCCGGCGGACCGAGATCCACATCGACGGTTTGCCAGCCGCGTGTCTTATAGAGGATTGCAACTTCGATTCGCACAGTGTCGGCAAGTTCCATGTGGTGGGTCTGCGGACGCAAGCGGAACGTGAATTCATCGAATCCGAGTTGAAGGGCGGTGGCAAAGCTCGATAGTCGATAGGCCCGGTCGCCGTCCAATCCCAGGTCGAGGTCTTTGGTGGCACGGGCAGCTTCTGCAAAGCGAAGCTCCATTGCGACGCCGCCCTTCAGGTAATAGCGGTTCAGAATATCTTCGTGGATCGCGCGTTCAAGCACTCCGCATAGCGCCAGGAAGGAAACCCAGCGGCGCAGCCGCTCTTGATCCAATCCATGTTCCCGCGCAACGCGCGCAAGTGTCTTTTCGAGTCGTTCCCTGGAGATAGGATTCACGATCAGACCTCTTTGCGTTGGGAAGCATTCTGGGAGAGCCGGTGGGCAAATTGATCCACTCGTCGTCTCAGACGGGCGGATTCGGAATTGCCGATGTGGCCCGCTCGCCGGGCATCAGCGATTGCCTGTCGGGCGAGGTCAATGCGACCCGTTGTGTTCAGCACATCCGTGACCGTTCTTGCAATTGTGCACACTGGCAAGCCCTCATATAGAGTCACATCGAGCGGCCCGAGGTCATCTCTATGAATTGCGATCCATTTGGGCCGCGCGCGACGGAGACGGGCAGTTTTCGGGACGGTAATGTGTACGACTGCCGGGTTGACGTCGGAGATCCCGTAAATAGCGAGCGCGGTCTCGTGAGAGAGAGCAACATCCGGGTCTTCCGGTCCGTGACTTGCTTCGGCCCAGAGAATGGCCTCGCGGTATTGAGAGAACTTGGACTGTGGATAATGAGCGATCCGGTAGACCCCTCGCGCGGCACGTTCGAGCCGACCACGTTGCGCCAGCCGCACGAGGACGGAGTCGAGGATGCCGGCATTGCGTGCCTGTTTCGAGGTCAACAGGCCGTCATTCTCTTCGGCAATAGCAACTAGTTCGTCCATCCGTGAGCGGGGCATATTCCTGAGTATGTGCTGCACATACATTCCTGTCAATATCATTCCATAATGGAACTATATTGACACCGTATGATCTAAATTAAGATTCGCAGACACACCGCCCTAAAATCAATTAAGCATATTAAAATCATACAGATAAACTCGGAATCATATACTTAACAAAGAAGGTGTTCATGGTAACATCCGGGAAGAGATCCGAGAGAAAGAAAAAGAACACGAGGCGGAACGCTGGCAACGCAACACTGGCGACACCGCCTAGTATCCAAATTGTATTCGTTGATCCGAACGGCACGAAAACAAACGGCCCTTTAACAGTGCTGCCAAAAAAGCCAGGACGAATACGAAAGCTCGACGACGCAGTTTGGAATCAGGATCAGACTTCCCGAAGGTTCTGTAGGTACGTCGAAAGTGGAGACTGCACTGGTCTAGAAGCAACGTTACGGGCATTGAATAGACTTGATTGCTGGCGTGAAGCCGTCGATCAGCTTATGACCGGTCCTAGTCCCAACCTAGCGAAGGGATGTGCCCTCCTTTCGTTTTGGAACACCTTTGGTCTCCACAGCGTTCCGAGGGGACTGCGAGATGACTTGCCTCACCTCATTGACGCATTCAAGTATCTCCTGCCACCGTACATGGGAGAAGGATTGACGCTCTATCGTGGTGAACTTGAATCACGGCACAGGATGGGCGTCTATGGCATTTCGTGGACACCCATATTGGAAAAGGCAAAGCAGTTTGCAGATAGGCGGTCGCCAGATGAAGGTCGTGGTGTGGTGCTGAAGATCGAAGCCACACCGAACATGATTGTTGCAGCCGTGAAAGAGTTTTTTAAACACACCTTGACGCTGGGCGAGGATGAATACCTTGTTGATCCGCGACTGATTCAGGGAAAAGTCTTGGTATCCTAGTGCCGGATTAATGCCCCTTAGTCTCGTATATTAATGCCGATCCCCTGACTCATTGACTGTGTTTGGCTGATCTCCAGAGCTGAGGTCTTCGAAACATCGGCGCTAAGTTGAGGGATGAGTCTGGTGATGTCATCGGTGAACACAGTGACCTCATGGCTGGCCCGAGATACAGAAACGTAACCAAAACGTGAATTCAGCAGATCGGGATGGACGCCCGTGTCTGCGTGGATGAGCACACGCTCGGCGGTGAGGCCCTGTGCGCTGTGACTCGTCACGGCATAGCCGTGGTCAAAATGCTGGTGATCGGCAGCATTGAACTCAATCTGGCGGTGGTCGTCGAGTCGGGCGACGATTCGACCATCAGGTGCAATAGACTCGATAATCGCAAGGTCGCGGTTCGCGACGCCAAGGAACTTATCAGGCGCAGTGAACTGGATGCGCTCACCAACGGAAAATTCGTGCGTAATCTCCCGATAGACACTAACGCCGGCGAGGCGACGCGGATCATAGGTGACGAGATCGCCGCTTGCTTTCTCGACTGTCAGCAGGTTTTGCGCGGGCTCAACAGCGGCAACGGCGCCGTATGAGCCGGCCTCGATTCCTGCGGTTTTGCTGCCGCGCGCGTAGCGTACCACGTCCCCAACTTCATAGTGGTTCGCCCAAGCGCGTTCGGCTCCAGTCATGTCCTGGCGCTGAAGAAGAACTGGAAAACTGCGGTCTTCGAGCGCCAGTGAGCCGTTAACCTTCAGCTGGTCCCGCACGGCGATATTCAATTGGCGGCGGGAGGCATTGTCGGGGGAGACGATTAGGGTATTCGCCGACGACTCCGCATATGCCCGCGCAATGGTGCGGATGCGTTCCACCGGATCGGGAATCTCTCGAACTCGTTCGTCCCGCTGCAACAAATCTAGCGCAGCGGCGGACTGCCCGGTGGCGAGCAATTCGACTGCGGATTTGAGAGCCGGGTCCTTTTGGCGCACAATCTCGTCGAGTTTGACGGTGTGCATCCCGGCTTGCTGTAGTTGCTCGAACGGACGCCCGGCTTCGACGCCCTGATGCTGCCGGGTGTCGCCGATCAACAGCACGCGATCGTTGGGGCCGAGCCGCAGAAGGAAATCGCGCATCTGGTTGGTGCTGGTGAGGCTCGACTCATCGACGAAGTAGAAGTGTCTCCGTTCCAGCAAGTCATCAGATGCGCTAGAACGGGCGAGAAAACCTTGCAGCGTCCTTGCCTCGATGCCCGCATCCCGAAGTTGGCGCGAGGCCCGTGAGGTGGGCGCGAAGCCTTGCACATCGAATCCCTGCGTCTCGGCCGCGGCGCGAAGGACAGTCAAGGTCGTGGTTTTCCCGGCGCCAGCGTATCCTTGGATTCCCTGGATGCGGTCGGGAGAACTGAGCACCTCCTCGACAACCTCCTTCTGGGCACGATTCAGGTGCGGATGGCTGTTCGCGACTCTGTACGCTTCTACGCGAGTTGCCACTGGTTCGATCTCTTTCTGTCCTTCGCGGACGCGGCGAATAATCTCCTGCTCGGCCTCGATGGTTTTGGCTGTCGTGAGCTTGCGGCCCGGCATCTGATTGGTTTGGTCAATAGTCTGGAATTCACCGGATGCAAGCCGCGCGTTCAGGTTAGCGCGAACCTGGCTGTAAGTGATATCGCCCATGCCGCGGCGCAATGCGTCGCGGACAAGCGCACGCTCGTCAACGACAGCCTCGCGCTCGAAATTCCTGTCGCGAGAAAACGCGACGGACTCTCGGACTCGCTGCTGCGGGTTTATTTCCTCCGTCTGCATTCGCGCGCGCTCACGCGCCATCCGGACCACCGCTTCGGCCTGGTTGCCGTACTCGGCGGCGAGCTTCCGGTGAGCGGCCATGACCTCGCCGAGGGAGTCAATCGCCTTGTGATCGCGTGTGGAGTGCGCGGCGATCTCGGCGGCCTCCTTGCCATTGCGGCCAGTTCGTTCAAGATATTCCCGAATCTGCTGACTCCGAGGACTCGACGCATCGAGATACTCCTGCGAATAGCCTTTGATCTCCGGTGCGCCGCTCCTTCCGGCGGCGATTTCATAGCCGAGTTGCCGAAGGCTATACGTCAATTCGGCCTGGTAGATGGCCGTAGCGAACTGTTGCGAGGCAAAGAGGCTCTGCGGTTGCAGGGCGCGGTATTGGCCGTTCTCGCGCTCAGTCATATTGAAGATGACAGCGTGCGTATGGAGTTGTGGAGCTGCATAGCCTTCCACGGGACGGGCGGTGTCGTGCTCGAATTTGGCGGCAGCGAATTTGGCTGCCATCTCGGCCGGATGGTTCCCGCCGATGCGCGCCATTGTGTAATGCTCCAAGTGCTCAAGTGCGGTGTGGACGGCATCGCGGTGCGCCTGGCGCACTCGGTCATCACCGCCTACAAGCGCCGTCAACGAGACCGACTTCGGAGCGGAGAATGTGGCATCCCACCCGGCACGATGCTCCATCGTTTTGATCGTGGCGCCATTGGCGTCTTTGTATTCGTAAGAGGCCCGTTGCCTGACAAGCTCCTCCCCGGTCTGTGGGTGCTGTCCCTGACTGAGCCGTGCAAAATCCGCCGCCGTTACCGCACCCACCAGTCCAAACTTCCCCGCTAATCGTCCCTGCCATTCTCCGGCGATCTCGCCGCGCTGGGACCAATAATTCTGTTCCTTCGCGGTGAACTCCTTCTGGTGGTAGGTCTGCGCCTGCCCCGCAGAGAGCGGCTTGGAGATGGTCAGCATACAGCCTCAAAGGTTGTTCGTATCGAACGAAAACGCCTCCTGCTCTCCCTTCCCGGGAGGCGGCGCAGCGTGTTTCGGAGTCTTGCCACGATCAATGGGCCTGACCACATCGCGGAGGTCACGCTTAATAAGGTCGGGCGCAATCTGCGGCAGTTCCACACGCGGTAGGCGGAAGCGCGTGACAGAGTTTTCGTACTTCAGATACCCGTGCAAATCGGGCAGGCCCTCGATTTCCGAGGCCATCACGAGCGGTTCGATCTGCCGGTCGAGCGCAAAGTTCTTTCCGGTGCGGGTACCGTCGTAATGGGTCTCCTTCAGGCGCTCGATTTCTACTTCGCCGATGGCCTGGCTAACCCATTTTGCCGAGGGCGGATCGGAAACGCGGAAGTACATTTTGGACCCCGGCTGCGAGAGCATGGAGCTGGCCTGCCGTCCGTAATTGGCCTCGATTTGAGAGGGATTCTGAAAGCCGAGCACGATGGGATTGCCCCACTTCCGGTTCTGCATGAGCGCCATGTGCAGCGAGGGAAGCTTCTGCAGGTCTGCCAGTTCGTCGATTACAAACCAGCTCGGATGGTGGTGCGGTTCCGGCTCGATCAGGAGCCGCAAAACCAGCAGGTCGAACCACACAGAAATCAGAGGGCGTAGCGGTTTCAGATGTGTCGGAAAACTGGTGATGAAGATCCAACCTTTACGCTTTTGTGACCACTCACGCGCCGTCCACTTTGTTCGGGTCTTTTCAATGGGCGGAAGGTAGCGCAATGCGTTTGCCACCATGCCGAGAGAACCGAGCACGCCGCTTCGTTGCGCTGGAGCGTGGGGATCGATCAGTTCTTCCATCTCGGTGCCTTTGACCTTCTTGTCGATCTCCGCCGGGTTTGACATCCACGCCACGAGCTGCGCGGGGCTGGGACCAAACGAGACCAGGTAGGCGAAAATCTTGCGCGGACCTTCCACAAAAAACTTGTGCTGAGGATCTTCCTCGAACATAGCGGCAGCCATCGTTTCGGCTTCGGCCATGTCTTCAACCTCATCGACCGGCGACCAGTACGGGCAGCGTATATCGATCGGATTCAGCACAATGTCGCCGCGTTTTTCGTCGTAGAACTGCTGCAAGAAACTTGCAGATGAGTCATACAAGATCGCATTGTCGCCGCGGGCTCTCACCTCGAGGAGTATTTGTCGAATCGCCGTGGACTTGCCGCTGCCGGTGTCTCCGATCATGGCGAGATGTTTGTTCTCGGCGAGCTGCGGCAGTCGGGCTACAGTGCCCTTCCTGTTCACAACTAGGCCCAAGCCGCGAGCCTGAAATTTCTCCGTGAACGCCGCCGGCTCCAGCATTTCCGGCCCACGCAGACGACGTCCGTACCGCAGTTGCTTTCGCCGCGCGATGTCCATTCGGATCGAGAACGGCAGGAAAATCAACGGCACGGCTAATCCCGGAAGGAATGCCCGGGAGAAGAGCTGTGCTGGCTCCGATCCTCCATATACCCAACGCGACAGATACAGGTGAAGGGCCTTGTTCTGGTAGACCCGCAGCGGTTCCCGGTAAAGCGAACGGGCGCCATGTGCGAGAGCTTGCGCTGAAAGTTCGAGCCGAACGGGCTTCCCCTCAATCTGCTCCGTTCGGCCAGCCGCCACATCCTCGGCAAGCGCGGGCCGCGGCTTCTTGCTGTCGTCCAGAACGTAGAGCAGCTGGTACTTTCCCACTGGACGCAGGATGCCCGCCACGCCGCTGCGCAGGTAGTAAGGAAGGTAGTACTGTTCGAGGGGAGACAGCCAAAACGCAAAGCGGACGTAGATGCAGAAAGCGCAGAAAACAAGGCCAAGGAACAGCACTCCCCAGGTATAGATTGGCCCGTGCGGAGGCCAGATTACCGACTCATTCCGGCCCCATTTATAGATGTTGGACATGGGATTTCTCCTGCCTGACGCCCCGGCGGGTAAGCAGCTCCTGAGCCTTGTTTTGCTTGGTCGCTTGGATCTGCTCCACCAGGTTTTGGAATTGTTCGGCACCGATTTTCTGGCCCTGAAGAAGCGGCTGGAGCACGTTCATCAAGAGTAGTTGCAGACCGACCAACTCGGTGAAAGCGTGCTCCGCGATTCGCTCTTCGCTTTCGATTCGAACTTCGCGCACGATTACGTCGCGCACCCATTCGCTCAGCCATTGCCCGCGCGCTGCCGCCGCACGTTCGGCCTCTGCAAATTCGAGCTCCGCAAGCTTCGTACTTACCGTCCTGTTTCTGCTGATTTTCGACGGTCGGCCGGGAACATCCGGCGCGGTAGTTTGGGTCTCGGCCATCGTTTACCTCCGCTTCGCAAAATAGCTATATAGCTACCTGCCGTCTGCAAGACTTGCGTTTTCAACGAGTCTCTATATGGCTACCAAAGTAGCCATACAGCACCCTTTCAGGGGTGGAGTGTCGAAATAAACCCGGTGCGCAGCACCGAACGGGACAATGCACCTGAGACGTCAATTGCGCGGGCGAGAATCATGGACGACCTCGGCGGGCTTAGCAGGCTTCGCCGCACCGTTTCTAGGCTCGGAAGCAGAACCATTTTGACCGACACGACGCACGCGAAGCGTTGGCTGCACATGAGCGGCTTCCGGGGTCCGCAGAAAGTCCTGAAATTCGCGGTCCTTCGAGAAGACATAGGCCAGGGCTTTGTTCACGACCTCATCGGCAGGAGCGTGCAGGAAAGCGGCGTACTGATCGACCTGAATCGCAGTCGATTCCTCAAGCCGGATGGTGGCGTTGACATGGGTGGTTTGGACGATCTCAAGCAACGGCATATTTGATCTCCTTCGGGGCGGGATTTCGCTGGTTTTTGTTGGCATCGAATTGGTGCTTGGCTGTCCAAAGAATCTCGATGGCGTAGGCACGACAATCGGTGATCGAACGGCCGGACCAATGGCGGACTTCCAGCATGGTCAGCACGTCGGCAATGGGTGCGCCTTCGGCAAGCCAAAGGCGAGCCGAAGCGATGTCCACAAGGCGGCGCGCAACACCAAGTTCATAAAAGTTCCCGGAGGCGAGTTCGCGGGCAACTTTCCCGGGGTCAATGCCGGCCCGAAGGGCTGCGAGGATATACGCCAACTCATCCTCGGGAAGACGGGGTTTTCGGACCGGCTTCATCACGGTTGCACCTCGACTGGAACCTCGGCATCGACCCTGAACACATGCTCCATCTGGAACTGCTGCGTATGGCGGTCGTAGTCGTCCAGACGGAGTACCTCGCGGATAAAGCGGCGGCCCTGTTGGCGCTCGATGTGGACCACATAATCGACCGCCTCGCCGATTTCGGCTTCAACGTCCTCGTAGGTGGTCTGCTGGTGGCTCCGGAGGACGAGGTTGGCGAAGCGCCGGAGGGCCTTCACCGCCGAGTTCGCGTGGATCGTAGCGAGGGAGCCGGAGTGCCCGGTGTTGAAAGAGTCGAGCAGGGTGCGGGCCTCCGTGCCGCGGACTTCGCCAACGATGATTCTGTCCGGCCTGCAGCGGAGTGAAATCTTGAGCAGATTCTCGAACGTGACCGGCTGCTTATAGGTATCCGTCTGGCACTCGAAAGCCACTACGTTCGGCTTCCGAATTTGAAGTTCGGAAGTATCCTCGATGGTGACAATTCGTTCTTCGTCGGGAATGGCCTGGGCGAGGATGTTCAGAAGAGTCGTTTTACCGGTGCCAGTTCCGCCGCTGATCAGCAGTGTCTTTCCCGTGCGAATCTCACTCTCAAGGAATTCAGCAAGCTCGCGCGTCAGCGTGCCACGGGCGATAAGGTCATCCACTGTGAAATGGCGGCTGGTGAACTTCCGGATGGTCAGCCCTGGCGCGGGCTTGACCGCCGGAGGAATGTAGGCGCAAATCCGGCTGCCATCGGGCAGTTGTGCGTTGAGGATTGGGTTGTCTTCGTCGAGCCGTTTTCCAAGGTTGTTGGCAATCACTTCGAGGCCGGTGCGCAGGCTGCCGGCGTCGAACGAAACGCCCGGCTCCCGGAGCATCCGTCCCTCACGCTCGGCGTACCAGGTCGCGTTGGGATTGCCCATGATTTCGCTTACTTCGTCGTCGAGTAGAAGCGGCTCGATGGGCCGCAAGAACGGGCGGATCAACTCGAAGCTCATCGTGAGACCTCACAGTGCAGGAAGCCCAGCGAATCGCCCAGGCTTCCTGCGATTGGGAAGAGAGTGGCTTACGCAGCCTCTTCCTCAGGATTGAACTCGTCGTTCTCAGTCTCTTCCGGGGCGGCCTTCTCGCCGCGGTCGAGCTTCAGGATCGAGTCGACCCGGATCTCCCAGACGCGTTGCTTGGCGTCAGTCTTCTTGCTGTTGTATTCCCGGCTGCGCAGCTCGCCTTCCACCTGGATGTGGGCGCCCTTGACGAGGGACTTGGCGAACTCGGAGAGCTTGCCGAAGACGACGCAACTGTGCCATTCGGTGTGCGAGACATACTCGCCGCTCTTCCTGTCCTTGTAGGAGGACTTGGTGGCCAGCGAGAGCGCGGTGAAGCTGCGGTTGTTGGCGGTGTGGACTTTGGCATCGCTGCCGAGGAAGCCGATGAGAGTGACTTTGTTCTGATACATGACCTGTGTCTCCGTTTGTTGAGTTTCCCGAATCTGCTCGGGTCACACCGGGCGGAGCCAAGCGAGTGGGCACGGCTCCCAAGTGCCAAGCTCTGCATTTACGGAGGGTCCGGGACGGAAACCGTAACCCGGAGGGCGGCGAAGCCGAAGCAGAAGAGCGCCGTGCCGCTGGGCGCCGGATGGGCCCCGAAGCAGTGATCGGGCAAGAGGCGGGATACAGAACGGCAGATACAGGCACGACGAAAGTCTTCATCTGCGCACCAGCGTAGAAAGCCCACCGCCATCGCTGCGCCTGCCGAGCGGCCCCGCACACTAGGGGGAAGCAGAAGTCCGCCACCGATGCACTGTTCCGGATAGCTCTCGTTTGCCGGCGCAATTCGAGGCGATATCAGGTGGGGCAAAGCAGCCGGGCTGACAGCAAGAATGGTCACCGTAAAGCCTCTGGGAGCTGGTGCGATCCTCTAGTCGAACGCCTGGTCGGCTCGGAACCGAACGATGGTCAAGCCGAGGGGATTTACAGCCAGCTGGTTGTTCTTAACATCCTCGCGGAAGACGTAGGTCACGCTGGCGGTCCATCGCTCACGCTTGAGTTCTGAATGATCTGAGGGATTCGTGAAGACTTTCTCGAACTCGACACGCGCCGAATACGGTGACTGGCGCAGATCGTCGAGGATCACATTCTTGACCTCGACATCCACGAATGGGAGGGAGTTGTCCTTCGTATAGCTCGCGATGATGTTGTCCTTGCGTTCCTGGTCGACCACGGCGCGCTGTACGTCGCCGTTCAGGAAGTAAAGTGAGTTGGTCTGGTCACGCTCGACGGTGAAGCGATTGCGGCTGAAATACAGTTCCGTCCAGCGGGTAAGGTAATACTTGTTTTCTGCCTCTTGCGGACGGTACTGGAAGTTCCGGTAGTCGATTGCTTCCGCGCGCCCCACTTCGTTGATTCGCACGATGAGCGGGTGAACAGCGGCAAGAACCATCTCACCGCGATAAACAAGGCCGGCTAGTGCCAGACAGATCACAGCGAGCACAAGGATGGTGATCTTCAGGTACGTATTCATCACAAGCGGATCGCCATATTGTTCGAGGTAGCGTTCCGCTGCGCGATGGATGTTGGGTGAAGTCTTTACTGCAGTTGCCATTCGGATGCCTCCTCTCCGCCTAGATCGCCCTTAGAATTGCAGCCGTAATGAGCCCACCCATTCCAGCGCCGTGACCGCCGGTATGGCCCGAGAACAGAGATGCGGTCATGGTCGGTATCTTGAGAAGGATGAAGCCCGCAACAATGCAAAGAATGAGCAGACCCGGCATGAGCGTAACCAGGCGCTGGGGGTCTGAGACGTTGTTTGCACCACTTGTGAAATATGTGATGAGGAGGTGACTCATGACGCTCATCGTGGCAGCGGCCACGACTTTATAGAACTCAAACCCGACAAACGCTTTTAGCCATCCCCAAAAAAGAAAATCCGTCTTATCGAAGACCATCCACGGGATGAATACCGGCCCAAGAAGCCCAATTATGGTTGCACCGATCGCGCCGTAAGCGATGATGACGCCAATGAGTGCTGTGAGAACGCTAAGGATGACCTGCACTGTGTAGGTACAGAGCAGTGTGTATGGCTCCGTGAATGAAGGAGAAAGTGTACCTATCTTCCCAAGCGCGGTATGGATGGTGTCTTGAACTTCTTGCGTAGAGTCCCGCCCGATATTATCGACCAGGGAGCTTGTTCCACCACTGACGAAGCCCTTGAGAGAATATCCAATGCCGGGAATCGAGCCATCATAGAACTTCACGAAGCAATACGCGAAGGTGATAAGCAAAAAGAAGTTTAGGAACTTCGCCACGTTGAAGCCCGGACCACCCTGCGCCGATGCAAGAGCTTCCTGAATGCCAAACCACACGAGCATGATTGTGGCCAGCGACAGTACCATGTGGAGGCCGAGCGAGTCGAGGGAAGGGGCGGCTGTTGCCGTCAGGTTGTCGCAACCATTCTTGATGAGTATGAGGAAATCCATAGTTTCCCCTCCTCCTAGTAGTGGAATGCCCACTGTGTCCCCGAAGTGCTTTGCTGGGGAGTAACGGTGCTGAAGTTCTGTTGATAGCTGTTGCCGGTTCCGAATAGTGACTTCAAATTGTCCTGCTGCACCTTCTGTCCGATCATTTGCTGCAGCGCCTGTGCCTGGAGTATCTGGTTGGTCTCCTGCTGCGTGCGCAACTCGATTAGGAGCGCCTGATTGATGCGCTGCAGCGTCGCCATCTCGGTATGCTGCGCTGGGTCGGTCGAATGACTCGCGGCTTCAAGTTGACTGATATCGGTCTCACGCTGCGCGGAATTCGCCCGGATAGTACCAACTGTTTGCAAGCTGCTGGTGTTGACCGCATCGGACAAGTCGACCGTTGCGCCCCGGGCTGCGATGGCCTGCTGCCCTTGAGGGCTGAGGGAGCTGTAACCGGAGATCTGGCTCATGCGTGCGATGCTTGCAGTCTGATTCGCCGCCGCCGCGCCGTATCCAGCCGAAGCCGCATTTACCCAAGGCAATGAATTCCCATAGGTATTTGCAGGTTGCGTCAGGATAATCCATTGTTGACGACCTAGGTTGGCGTAAGAGGTATACAACGACTGTGGAAGATTGGCCATCCGCTGCGCGAGGTTGTAGGCTCCAATGACGTTCCTGGTTGTTGCAACGGTGGTCGTATAAAGTTGGTTCGCCTGAAGTATCTGCTGGGCAGCGTGGGCCGATTGCGTTGGGTCATACACGATGCCGGAACCGAACTGTGCGTACGCGGACGGCACAACGGCAACCGCCGCAATGATTGCGAACGTGAGCGGAAATCTCATTTCGTCCCTCCGGGTTTCTACTTTTTGGCACGCTCCGCCTGAAGCCGGTTCCACGCATCTCCAACTTTCTTGTTCTCGTCCGCACACTTTGGACTCAGTTTCGGCGGAACGTTCAACAGCTCTGTGGAACAGTCCTGACGGTATTGTTGGCCGAGTTGGTCATACTCCTTCTGGAGCACATCAACTTGGGCCTGATGGTTCTGGCAGCCAGCGATTGCGAAAATGAGAAGCGCCGAGAGAGCAACGACCGTTGTGGAATGGTGCATGAATTTCTCCTCAATATGTTTGCGGAATGGTGTGGTTCTCAAAAGCTGGCAGCAACATATCCTGCATGAAGTAAACTTTGACGCGGTGGCCCTCGCGGATCGTGATAGTCGGCGGAATTTGCACGAATCGGTCGAGAATCGTTGTTGCCGACTGCGACACGCTGGCAGAGGCTCCTGTAGTAAATGCTTGCGAGCCGTTGGTCGAGATCGTTCCACCGCCTTGCTCGATCTGGGCCGCGCCAGAAATGACGCCCAGCGCAATGGACGTACCGAAGATTTCGAGGTAGTGGTTGTTCACTTTGTCTTTTAGTCCTTCTTCACCGATCTGATCGAGACCGTGAAACTGGTCGAGATCCACGGAATATCCGTCTGGCATTATCATGCGGTGGAACAGCACGGCCATGCGGCGCTGCTGGCCAAAGCCAGCGGTGCCAATCTTCTTTGCTTCACCCAACACGATCGTTCCTTCCGGGATAAGCACGTGCTGGCGGTCGTGGGAGTAGACGGGATTGGATACCAGCACCTTCACTGGGCCGGCAGCATCTCCATCGAGTCGATTCATGAGCACAGTGTCCAGCGTCGTTCCCTCGTAAAGCAAGTACGGCTGGCCTGAAGCGGCGTCGATATTCACTTCCGGCTTGCGTTGGGTGAGTACCTGCGCGGCCGAGGCGGATGGTGGATCGCCTGCGGGGCGTGAGGCTATAAGACTGCTTACGTTCTGATCTGGTGCTGCCGGATAGGAACCCGCACTCTTTAGCTGACCAGGTGCGTCCTGATCCTGCGTACGCGTGTAGACCAAGTTAGATGCGAATCGCGAGTCGTACGTTAACTCCCGATCCTTGGCTGCTAGCTGCTGTTCCGCCTGTTGTGCGGGAGAGAGTTGTTGCTGCATGTAAGGAGCCTGTTGCTGCGTGCAGGGCTGGCCGGGAACACATGGAACGGGCTGACCGTTTGGACCGTAGGCGGCAGCCGCGGCCTGCTGAGCGGGTGTGGCATTTTGAAGTGTTGGATCAGTCAGGTTCGTCCCTTGCTGTGCCGCCCTCTGTTGCGCAGCGGCAACCTGGCTCTTGAGGTCCTGAACATTGTTATCCGTAGTGTCTTGCAGAGTCGGCTGAGGAGGCTGATGTCCGTTTTCTGCCTGGTGCGTAGGCGTCCTCTTGCCCGTGCCACTGAAGAACGCCGCCGCAATTACTAGGCCTGCAGCGCCCAGATAGAGCATTGGCTTCAGGTTCTTCTGGAGAACACCCTTGGGCTCCCGCTCCTCCCGGCGCAGTTCCGGCTCGACAGGCAACTGACTCGGCGCGTTCGCAATCGGCTCTGGCATTTTTGTCTCCGCTCTATCCTTTGCGTGTGAACTCCATTCGCTTCTTACCCAATTCCACGTAACCCGAATCCATTACTTTGGGGATGATGTACGTCCCGTTGCTGAGTTGGTACGAAAGGAGATTCGGTTTCCCGTCCTTCATTTCGTAAACTGCGAACTTCTCCGGCGCATTGGTCTTTATGTAGGTGAATTTATCGTCGTGGTAGATTGCTTCGATGTCGAAAGGCGCTTGATTGGCTTGGAAACTGTAATCGAACTTGAGCGACAGCGGATAGGCGCTCTTGTATTCATCGACGGCCTGTTCGACGTGCGATTGCACCGCCGCGAGTTGTTCCTTCGACTGTTCCAATTGGGCTGCCGGCACGAATTGCGGCGGTCCGTTGGCCGCCACGATCGAGGATTGGTCTGCCGGTTGAACAATCACCTTCAAGTCAGGTGTGTCGGATGTGCCGGACACATCCTGAAGCGTGAAACTGTAGATGTTTCCCTTGTCGGTAATGAGGTTGAGGTTTGAGCTGATGCTCGCCTTGGCGGGATGGACGAAGCAGAAGTTGCCGACAACATCCACGACCCAGAAATCCTTGTCGCCGGTGGCCGCCTCCATGATCTTTTCGGTGGCAGGGACTTCGATCAGCGTCGTGTATTTCAGTTTTGCGCGGATCGGAACGATGTCCTGGGAGTGGTACTGTACGGTGCGTGCCGAGGCGTCCTGGGCGGCGCCTGTGACGGACGGAAGAATCAGAGCGATGCCTGCGATGAAGATCAATGTGGGTTTCATACGGCGGCTCCTTGGGGATTATGGGTTGTGACGTCGGCATTGCGACGTTGTCGCTGAGACTCCTCGGCCAGGCGGCGCAGCCCGTCAGCGAATCCGAATTGTTCGAAGTATTTCCATCTCTTGAGGTTGTCGGGAGCGTTGTTCGTCGCGATCCAGTAGAAAACGGGATCGGCGTTAAGCCGGACCTTCTTGGAACTCTGTGCTTTGCGAATGAGCATCTGTCCTGGCGGGACAAGACTGACAATCAAATCCAGCTCTGTGTCGTTCAGATGGAATGCTTCGGCATACACCGTGCGGTCCATTTCCGGATTCGCGAGAAAGACTTTGGTGGGGCAACATTCCGCAACCACCGGCAGTAGACCCGATTCCTGCAGCTCCTTCAATGACTGGGTGGCGAGGATCATAGCGGCCTTGTGTTTGCGCCATGTCTTCTGCGCTTGCACGATGTAGTTCCGGATCGTCTCGTTCCTGAAAAAGAGCCACGCTTCGTCCATTAAAAACATCTTGAAAGTGCCGAGCTTCCTGGGATCGCAGATCTCATTTGACGCCCGGTGAAGGACATAAAACAGCAGTGGTTCCAATATTTCCGGCGCGTCACCCCATCCCTGAAAGTTGAAGGTCTGGAAGTCTCGGAACGAGAGAGTGTCTTCGGCATTGTCGAAGAGGAAGCCGTACTGACCTGCGCGTGTCCAGCGGTACAGCCGATCTTTCAACTCGCCGATAATGTTGGCTAGGTTAGAAACCGTGCGCTGGCCGGCTTCCAATGTGTAGATCCTCTCGATGGCGTTCCATAATTTCTGTTCTTCCTTAAAGTCCATTCGATAACGTTGGTCTCTACCCTCGATCAGCACGCGGAAGAAGCTGAACAGGAATTGCTGATTCTCCGGTGTCGCTGCCAGAGCGAACGGATTGATAGTAAAATCGCGCGACTCGCGCCCGACGTTCAGATACGTTCCGCCGAAGATGGCGGTGACAGATTCATAGCTCCCGCCGATGTCGAAGATGTACGTCTGCGGTCTGTATTTCTGCGCGTTCTGCACCACAAACACCGCGAAGAAGGTCTTGCCCGATCCGGTTTGCCCCAGGATGAGTGCGTGGGCTATCTCGCCGCAGTGCAGGTTCAGAAAGTACGGCGTATCGTTGTCGGTTTCGAGCACAGCAAGATACTCCGTGCCAAGGTACGCGTTCGTCATTTCGCCCGGCAGGATCGTAAACAAGAATGAGAGATCGGCGTAATTTGTGTTCAGTAGGTAAAGCTTCCGCAGATTGAATGCGTAGTTGCCCGGAATCGTGGCAAAGAAGGCATTGAGCTGGTTGTAGGTCTCTACGAAGAGGCTGCCGTCCGCGTTGGTGAAGACGCCAGCGAATTCACCTACGATTCGATCTAACGCCTGTCGCTCCAACTCATATAGGACGATGGTCAGGGAGAACTCGCCGAGTTGCAGGCCATCGCCCAAAGCACGCAGGCAATCGCCGAGGTTCTCGATGTCCGCCTGCTTGGATTCATCTACCAGCACGTCACGGGGGTTGGTCTTGGTGGGGTCGTTGCCAAGCTGCGACACGAAGCCTGTCTTTGAGATATTGAAGTGCCTGCGTCGCTTGTTCACTTCCTTGCGCGCTTTCTCTGCGGACAGTGGGACCCATTCGGTGACCGCGTAGAAGTTCGCCGGAATTTTCAACAGCGCGTCGAGCACCAGCGGGCGCGTCTCCGCAATGGCCTCTTTCATGGTCAGAATGCGGGCGAAGTGGTCGCCGACGCGAAGATGATCGCGCTCCGCTTCGACCGTGGAATTGACGGTCTGGAAGTCGAGAAACTGTGAGTTTTTTGGGCTTCCAGCAATGCGCCAATCGTCATAGTTGAGCAGGCGACGGAAGAAACGGAACTGGCCCTGTTGGTTGAGAATTCCAATCTGCACGAAGTCGGTGAGTTGGCGCACGAATGCCTGCACTCGTTGTTCGAGGCGCGCCAGGTCGCGCTCAATCTGTGAGCGCAGGAGCGACTTCATGCCATTATTGCTGAACTGCGCCTTCAGCTCGTTCATGGCTCCGGTCGGATCGCGGAAGAATTGCGCAAGGGCGGCATTGACGCCTGTTTTCGAGCGCGAGCCTTCGAGCAGCACGCAATAGTAGATTTCGATTTGGAACAGGCTGTCAGCCTTCTCTTCAAAGAGCCGTTTCCGACGGTCCACGCCCGTCTGCACAATGGGATCTTCGTATTCGGCGAATGGGATCTCCGGTCGGTTAGATTTGAAGAGGTATTGGTAGATATGGAAGCCAGGGCCGAAGGACTTGAGCGCCGCCTCTAGTCGCTTGACGGCGTATTCCTGCTCGGCGTGATCAAGACTTTCATAGTCCACGCCGCCGACGCTCAGGACCATGCCAAGGTCGCCGCTCTTGGTGAGAAACGCAGTCTCGTTCCAGAAGCCGTACAGATTAATGTGGTCGCAGAGCGCCGCTGCTTCTTTCCACGGCTTGATGACTCTATCCAGGCGTAACATCAGAGCACCTCCACGCGGGGTATGCTCTGCTTGGCGGCATCATACCGGCTCTTGTAGCGTTCGGCTTTCGCGAGGATGCGGAGAAACGCCGGATCGGTGTTCGTTACCCAGTGGCCGAAGACGAATCCGCCGATGAAGACTGCGACTCCGGCAAGCAGGCTGTTGAAGAGATTAAAGGCGCCTACAGCGCCGACGCAGACAAAGTAGAACAGTGTTCGTTCGACACCTAGGTATGTGAGGGGCTTGTGCAGGCTCTTGAAGACCCGGTTCCTTCGCCGGCGGCTGGTGTGTGTCTGCATTGTTGCCCCTCACACTCAAAAGATCGAACGGTGGTGGTTGCTACTCTGGGCTGTTCCACGTTCAGATACCCCAAAGCCAGGACAGGACATTCGCGGCAAGCACGGCAATTCCAGAACCAGCGGCAACCCCGGCCAGGGCCTTCTTGGCGCCTGGCTCGCCGTGCGCAAACTGATAGCCGCCGATCACTATCGCGATAAGACTCGCGACCTTTGCAATGGTGCCGGTGAAGAGGGTTTGAAGAGCGGTGAATCCGGTGTCGAAGGGTGAGCCGCTCTGCGCAAGCAAAAGCGAGGGGAAGACAGCGAGCAAGGTAAAGAGGGTAAGCGATTGGAATAATCGGCGGACGCATCGCCAGGAGGCGAGTTTGCGACACACTGTGGGCGGGGAAGGAGAGATCATCGGGCACCTCCACGCGGCCCTAGAGGACCGCGATATGCCCAAACATTGCTCCGAGATGTTGCTCTGCGTCCAATGACAGGCAGAGATGATGTGATGACGAAGCGTCATCGCTAACCCGGGGAGAGCTCTGTTACCGCTTTCTACGCACCGCTGGAAAGAGCGGTCGGCAAGGGAGCGGCATCAATAGAACTAAGCATATCGAGAAGCCTGTTCGCGATGCAGTCTATAGAACGAAGAAGACAACTCCCCGCGATCGCCGCACGTTCGTTGGTGTAGAACTCCCATTCGAAACTCGGTCGCACCTCTTCCGGTTTATCCACCGGCCATGAGACCATCGTCCACTCAAAACGCCGGGGAACTTCTTTGGCTCCCTTTATTGGGAAGGAACGGGCATAAGATTCGATATCTTCCAGAGCTTCAAAGGTACCCTCGTCGACTTCTAGAAAGCTGTCGTAGTGTTTGCACTCCTTGACCTGAGTCAGAGCCTTACTTGCCATCTGCTGGAACCTGAACACCATGTCCAGCGACACTCTTGCGCTGGATGGAATGCTTAGGCTTCTCCACAGCAGTTCCATTCCGGCCGCAAAATCGTCAAATGCAATACCCTTAATGTTTCCTAGGATGGTAGGTGGAGTTAATCCATCTTTCAAAAGTGGAATGATCTTTGGCTTTCCAGTTCTCTCGCGCAGCATTAACGCAGTCTCAAACTCAGTCCGTACCCAGCTACGATCCTTTGACATGTCAGTGTAAAGCAAGCCAAAGTGCGTAGCATTCTCCAACCCCTGGGCAATCTTCGACGGGATAGAGTCCCCGCCATCAATGTCCTTGTCGTCCCGCCAAGTTGTGATTCCCAACGTCTCGAGCTCATCCGTAATCGCGACTGCGAGATCCTTGTCCTTGCTGGCATGTGAAATAAAGAAGTAGACATCCTTCGGGATTACAGATGAATCAACGGAATGCCTGTTCCAGAGTTTTCCGGAAGCTTTCCTGAGATTCAGAAGGCTGTTCTGAAGGTCCGTCAGGGTGGAGTCGACCATGCCATTCAATCGCTGTTGAATGCCTGCGGCATCGGCATTGAGTGCCTCCAGACTCTTCGTTTGTATGCCATCGACAGGTATATCTGCCTCCAGCAATTTAATTACTCTCTTGAATTCCTCCGATAGCGTGCCGAAGATGTTTATCAGGAGACGCAATTCTCGCAGGCCCGGCTTGGTCACATGATGGTAGTCATGCGACAAAATCAGGGAAAACTCCTCTAAAATCGGGATCTGGGTTTTGGACGCGCTCCAGAATCTCACTGCGCTCATGACAAACCTGGCACAGTCAGTCATTAACGCGGCATCGCCAGATAGTTGTACGTCGATCGGAAGGAGGGCCAGGTATTGGAGAAGAGACCGGAGTTCTTTCGAGAGATGGCTCCCGGAAAGTGGCGGTGCAGCGTCAGTCACTCAAATCCCCTTCGCAGCCAGTGACTCAGTTTTCTGTTGGAGAGAGGGAGCCGGCGTCGAAAGGCTGTCCTGGTGAATTTCGCCGTCGTCTGTGTGTCTAGCCTCTGGTTCCGCCTTAATGCTCGATGATTCGATGAGCGCAGCGAACGCAACAGTCTGGAGCCAGCGTCTCCTGCTTCGTGAACGGCAACAGATGAAAAATAGAGCCAAGGCGCCTAGTCCGAGAGGTCCCTGCCATTGCGACATCCAATTGCGAATGGAGACGAGTTCAAAAAGGAGAGTGGGATACAAGAGGTGCAAGAACATCTTTTGTTCCGCTTGGAATCGATGACAATGCTCAAAGACTGCCTTCATTTCCGGCTTTGAACCGCCGAGGAACGTCAATCGATTCCACAATTCATCGCGACGAGCCTCGATCTCATTCGCCTTGGTTTTCGACTCCCTGCATAGATCCTTGTCCGACTGAGTTCCAGCTTCGTTAACGGCCCAGAAGAATGCTCGACGATCGATTTGCTTTGTAAACCACTTCATGCCCGCCAATCGCCCCAGATCTGGGAAATAATCTGCGACTTCAAAAATCACTCCAATCACATAACAGAGACCAAGTAGCACGATCGGCACAGCGAGTTTTTCCCAACCTTCCCGGTCGCCTGCCGAGATGAAGGAAAGGAGCCAGGCCATTGGAGGAAATCCCTTGGCGATCGACAATACTGCCAGCGTCGCTGCCCCCGGCACGATCCGAGACAAAATATCGTAGTAGAAGAATGGAAGTGGATTTTCCATACCCATTGTGTTTTGCAAGGATTGTATCCCGCTCGGCCCCGGTTGTGAGGTCCAGCTACTGTGACATTGAAAATATGCTGGACCTAGCCCGGTCCTTCCTACAGATGCGCAGGCATTTGTGGCTCCCCAAGAGCCTACTTCTGATGGCAGAACTTCTCCGAGACTCAACGAATTGCCGCGTTGCCTCTTTGACTTTTCGCGATGATGCTACCATTCTCCTTCTAGAAAACTCAGACGGGGGAGTCTAAGGTGGCACGGACAGACCACGATGTGAATGCAAGTTTTGATACGATCGGTGCCTTCTGGCCTTACGGGAAGCCTGATCAGAAGTTCACGGGTAGCTTGTCCTGCGATAAGGGGCGGTTGCTTCTCAAGTCGGCACCTGTATATAGCGCAGGGGATCTCGGCGACAGCGCAAGTGATTTCTTCCTTTCTCTGAATTCGACAGAAGATCAACCGCGAGTTGAATCAGTTATCGGCTACACGTCAGAAGGTGGATGCACGCTTCTTTCACTTTTGCCCCTCAATGACGGAGGAATCTTAGATTTCTCGACAGGGCAAAGAATCAAAACGAAGCAGTACCGCATAGCTGCTGCCGTTATGGGCATGGAGCTGGAGTCGTTTTATTCAAACCAAATTCATTCTTGTATTTATCACTTCACTAAAATCCATCGCTGGTTTCCGACCGCTCTCAGTATCAGGTGGGAGGAGGGCACCCAGTCCTTCGTGGTACCCACTAAAGAATCAGAAGTATTCCGTCTTAAGTGTGCAGCACTTTCCGCGGAGGTGCTTTGTGACGTCCGTGCGCATGGAGGTGTACGAGCCGGAAGGAGCGCGGAGATAACGTCATCCGCCCGAATCACAGTGACGCCCGATGCGCCACAGTCCGCCAGCTGGTTCTACGAGATAGGCAACCGACTAGAAAACCTCCTCACTCTCTGCCTAGGAACGTCGGTGAGCCTGAGACGCATGCGGTTCGCAGAGGGAGAGAAGAAGGGGTTTCTCATAACTCGACAACGCAGAAAATCGGAAAAGGTCAATAGTCAACTCTGGATCAGATGTCCTTCCCCCATGCTCGCGTTGGCAATTGATCGGTGGCTTTCCGTCCCAATAGAGAAGCGGCACGTCGAGAGAACCCTTTTGGGCATGTTGAGAAAGAGTTCCGTGTTCGATGTGACCGAATTTCTCAGCATGGCTCAGGCTCTCGAAGGTTTTGACCGAATCCACGGTAAACCAGGTTACAGAACTTTTGCTAAGCGGATTGAGCAAACTTATGAAATGCTTAGCACCGAGTTTGCGCAGAAACTGGTCGGGATCAAGAATGAATTCGTACGCAGGGTTGTAGACACACGCAATCTCTACACTCATCTCGGGACTTCAGCTGGCAATTTCGCGCTCGAAGACGACGGAGAGTTGTTCGATCTAAATCAACGTCTGAACGCATTCCTTCGTTGCATTATGCTGATCAATCTTGGTATCAACGAGTCGGATTTGCGGGATCCGATTCTGTATCAATCGTCACGCTGGAAACTACAATAGCCACTCCTTGCCCATGTCACTCAGGACAGTTTTCAGTGATCCAATGGATCATCTGGTCTGTCATTGCTGCCCTTTCTTCTACTAGCACCTAACACCGTTTGATTATCAATAGAAACAATCCACTCCGGTGGAACATCGTGATCGAAGACCAACCCGCAATCGTACTCCAGATTGGCGACAGCTAAGGTCGAATCGGCCAGCCAATAGGTCCAGGCTTCTACTATTTCCCTTACAAGGTTGGGGCACTCATTCGCATTGAGCGTGTAAGGATTTGCGGCAGCCAAGGCTTTGTTCCCCGGAATCGCCAACTGCACCAGAGTGGGCACTCCATATTGCGCCAGCAGTTCCTTGCTTGCACTTCCGAAAAGGAGAGAGACTAGGCATTGATCAAACTCAGAGCCGTAAGTTAAGTAGTGGTTGAATCCATTTACAAGTCCCCCGCGCGAAATGGTTGCGTGGACCTGGCCTTCGCGCTTGCCCCAGGATTGGCCCCTGACGAGCTCCGTGAAAGCCGCATCGAATTTGGTTTCGCACCATCTTGGGTCAATGGAGAGCTTTTTGCGAAGAGGTTCTCGTCGACGCTCTGCGGACAGTGCGGTAAGTCCCTCTCGCTTCAGAGCATCGATCTCTGCGGTACCCAGCCGGGAACCGTGATACGCAGCTACTGTCTGAGCTTCAATCCAGGCTACGACCTCGCCTGTAAATCTTGTTTCGTCCCGAAACACATCAGAGAAGAAGATCTTGGCGGCGTCTTCTAGGTACTCGGGCCTGCCGGTGGAAATGACATTGCTGGCGAATGCCAGTGAGACAAGACTCGACACATGGTCGGACAGCATCGGACCCCAGGCATGGATGTCATCAAAATCGAGCGTAATCATTCGTCTCATTCGGCTAGAGGCTGGCTAGATATCAACAGACCACACCTGCACGCCATGCTTCTCAAACTGCGGTAAGCGCCTGATGCCAGGGAAGAGTGGGCACATGAAGAACACGTACCGATGCTCTTCTGTCCGTTTCCCCAGTTTCAAGAGATCGGCTTCCAGTTTCCCGTTGTTGCGCGGCGTGACGGCGGCGAAGATCTCCGCGCCGACAATGCCAGGGATTTCGCTCATGATGTCAAGTTCAAGGCATGCGTGAGCGCCCGGAGCCACGCGGAATCCGCCCGCTTCGGGATGAAGGGCTAGCAGCTGTCTGGCCGCAGCAAGCGCGGCAGCATACGTCCAGGTCTGGTTGATCTGCTCGATAAGATTCAAGGGGCGGCCATCGATTGGATGGAAGCCAACTGGCTCATACTTCATGCGACGCAGAGTATCGAGCGGATCACAGCTTTGAGTGAGGAGGATCCAATTCCGAACAGCCAGCGCCGCCGCCCGAACCTGGTCCATCAGACCGTTGGCATCGGCCACCGTAGAAACCTTAAGGTAACGAGGCGAGGCATCTTTCTGAATTGTTGGCACAAACTCTCCTGCGTGATAGGAGATTACGACATTGCGGCTCACCGCGGCTGAACAGCTTGTGATGAATGGGTAGGGACTTGCCGATGATTGCAATCATATTCGGCGGTAGAATAGCTACAAGGCGCGAGTTGCCCCTCTCTGTCGGAGGTTGCGCTATGGTTATCCTCATCCCTTGGAAGCCGGTTGTTTTCGTTTGGCTCTTGCTTTCTGCAGTGCTGTGGATTGGGTATGTAGGTTCGTCGTTGCTGCAAGGCAAGAACCCGTTCGCGATGGCGCAACCCAATCCGAATCACCTTCATTCCTACTCGGCTGCCCATCGAACGAATCACAAGCTAAATGCTCCCAAATAAGATGATTCAAGTACAGAATAGGGAGACGACCAAAATGATTAGACATCGCAAGGTGGTCGATGATCAGCGCTTGAATGGTCGCTTATCCTGAGCCCTACAATTGAGCGAACACGTAAGTGTTGATATGAGATGGGCCAAGAGAAATAACATCTCCGTGCTTCAACTCCGCTGCAGGCTCTTGGTCGGAATCCGTTTGTAGGCGTTCTCCATTCACGTAAGTGCCGCAAGTACTGCCCAAATCTCGGACAAAATAGCGCATCCGTGCTTCTCCAAGCCTAAAGACCATGGCGTGGCACCTGGAGACTTCTCGCGGGGACAGGCACGGGACGTCTTGACAAAAAATGTCGACGGGCTTGTCCAAGGGACTTTCCATCGGGGTTGCCAGCCGACCGAGCACGATCTCGTCGCTCATGATCGAATAGACCCCTTGGGTGTAGGGGCCCGAACCGATCAAGTACTCGCCGCGCCCGAGTTGTTCTACGACGACGGCGATCTTTCCAATTCGTTCGAGATCGGATTGTGCCAACAATAGTGACAGGTCCTGCACTCGAGCTGTCCGGGCGAGTCGGTCAATTTTGTCCGCGAGTTTGATACTCTCGTCGTTCAAAGGACGATCCCTCTCTTCCACAATGACAGCATTTCAGAATATTTGTCCCGTACCCTCTGATCGAGGTGACATGCACGTTCGAGCGTTTCGATCGCGTCGTCTAATGTGTCCGTTTGCTCTGCAAGCCGCTTTGCCTCCATGACCATTGCCACGGCATTCTCAGTGGGAGTTGCGGGTGCTCTACTGTCCGGAGGCTCAGCAGCAGCGGTGAAGAGCGTTAACAAGTCTTGAGCCGTTGTCGGACGTTCTTCATAGTCATGTGCTAAAGCCCTGTGAAACAGCGTGTCCCAACTAGTCCCAAGTTTGGGACAACTGCTAGAAACGTGAGGAATCGCCTGCGTTCGCGATTCCCGTACAACTGCTGCCATCTCCGATGTCGTAGCCGAGACTGATAGTCCAACGCGAAAGGGGTGTTTACCCGTAAACAATTCAAAAAGGACGATCGCCGCCGAATACACGTCTGTTGCGGTCGAGTGGATACCCAAAAAGCTTTCTGGCGCCATATAGAGGTATTTGCCCGCTGCACTTGCAACGAGAGATTGAGGATCGACGTGTTTTGCCAAGCCGAAGTCGCTTATCTTCGCAGACAGTCGCCCGTTGCTTCGGTCGATCAGGATATTTGTTGGGCTAATATCGCGATGAATAATCGGTGGAACCTGCGAGTGAGCGAATGCGAGTCCAGATAAAATATCTCTGCCCAAGTCTGTTCGGGCTTTAACAGACAGATCAGAATTCATAATATCGAGCAGCGTACCGCCTTCAACATACTCCATGCTGAAGTAACCGAATGCTTCGCCAGTTCGTTCGAACTCATTCGCTTCGAATACGCGAACAATATTTGGGTGGCTAAGTTTCGCGAGAAGGTAGGCTTCTTCGAGTGCGTCTGTGCCGTCCTGACGAGAAAACACCTTCAACGCCTGCAATCCCATATACCGATGCCTGGAAAGATAAACGTCACCGAATGCACCGCTGCCAAGATGGCGCACGATGGTATATGTATCTCGGATCAGCTCTCCAGCACGAAGTCGCTCTAGATTCACTCTCCGTGCCCTCGGGCCTTACGCAGTCCAGCGTCGTCAAAACGCATATCGAGCTTTCCTTGTTGCCAGGTTGGCAACAAGGGAAAGAGGTCCCATACGATCGTTCGAAGTGAGTTGATGTCCTCTCTTTTCAATGCTCTCAAACCCTCTTCCTTTAACCGTTCGGCTTTAAGAGGGTCAACGAATTCAGTCTCTTCGTACAGCGTTGCGAATTGCGCCTTCCAAAAGTCGTCCTGTGAAAGCGTAACTGCCCAATAAATGTCTCGGAGCCTCTGAACGCTCTTTCTTAGCAAATCCAAGTCGTGATTAGATTCCGCCTCCTCAGCTGCCTTGATGGTTTCGGCGTAATGTCGTTGCTGCTCGGGTTTGCCGAGGGCCTCGATTCGCGTGATTGCATCCCTGAATCCGTCAAGATCGGCCATCAACAATTCCCACTCCGACGAAATTTGCAGCGCGTCGACGGCCTGCTTGAACTCTATTAGCCGTTGCGCGGCCTTTTGTGCAGCGTCGTGATCTTCTCCAGCAGCTCTCTTTTCCCGCTCAATGACGATAATTTGATGGCCAATTTGAGATCCGATTTTCTCGGGGGCGGCGCGCTCGATCTCAGCCAATCTTTCCTTCTCCTTTTTAAGCTCGAATTCGATATCTTCTGGGCCAAGCTCCGGGCGCTCGGGCCTGTATGTGATCTGTTTTGCTTCTCGGATCGACGGGAAAACTGCCTCTGCCGACAATGTCTTCGATTCGTCCAGTCGATACGTTATTTCTACGGTTTCACCCGCTGGCAGCGAACGCTTAATCTCGTCGCCATTGAGCACGATCTCACCAATTTTGATATTGCGGTCTGCTCGATGATTATCGCCTTCGAGAACGTAGATCTTGAGCGAACTCTTCTTATTCCCCGCGACGACTTCGTGTGCGGTTAAGAACTTCTGCGTGCCTTTTGCAGGAAGAGGAGATCCGTTCGGGATGATGATCTGGACTTGATTGTCTTCCAATGCCACGCCAAATGCTCTCGATGTTGTTGCTTGAGCCGTAGCCAGGCCATGAGTAATCGAGAAACTACATTCACTCGACGTCGGAATCAATGCCCCTGAAGCATCACGAAGTTTGATATCGAAAGCGTTGGATTTTCTCGCGCGAAGGACAACCGTGGCATCCACCCTACCACTTGCCGGCAAAGCGATCGCGCCGCTGCTCCAGCCACCATCCAATCGTGTCACAGAAATCGTGGCGCCGGGATGAGAGGGCAACACCGAAATTGCGATATCCGCATCGAGATCGGCGGAAACTGGATTGTAAGCAACCTTGATATCCACTGAACCAACGACTGCATCCTTCGATCTACGCGAAGGCAGACGCTGTGTTGAGGCGAATAAAGCTGCGCCCGAAGCAACGACAGTTAGAGGATCCAGTCTAGATTCCACTTTGCCAAGCTCGTTGGCGACCATTTCACGAATGTAGGGAGTCTGCGTCTGTCCGCCGACCAGAAGGACCGCGGACAAATCGTTTGGCGATAGACGGGCTTGTTTGAGTACTCGTCTACAGATCGATATGCACCGATCGGTGAGATGCTCCGTGGCTCTTTGCAGATCGCTCGTAGTGACTTGAACGACCGTATCGATTTCATCGAAGTCGCCGCCGAGTCGGTTCACTTCAACATTGACCGTCGATGAAAGAGAAAGTGATTTCTTGGCATATTCTGCGACGTGCTTCAGCTTTGCCATCGCACGTCGCGCGCTACCATCGCGACTCAATCGAAGGTGCCGGTATTCTGAAGCAAGCTGTTGACTGATGACGTCGACGAGGGACCAATCATAGTCCTTGCCGCCCAGTTTTTCGTCTCCATCGTTTCCTACAACAACCAGTCTTCCTTCCCTGACAGCGAGAATCGACGTGTCGAATGTTCCGCCTCCAAGGTCAAATACCAGGAGGTTTCCGTTCAGATTCTCGGCACGATAGCCGTATGCCATCGCGGCGGCGACCGGCTCCTGCAGAAGCGGGCATATCTCAATTCCCGCGAGTTTTGCAGCCGCTTTTGTGTCTTCACAAGACGGAATGAGAAACATCGCCGGAACAGTAATTACGGCTGCATTTATCTCTTCGTCCCCGAACCTAGAAGATGCGCTTGCCTTCAGCACCTTCAGGACCTCTGCTGACAACTCAGAGCCCGTCATTCTCTTTCCAGATCTCTTGAAAGTGAACCCACTGTGACCGGCGTTTCCCATCCAGCGTTTGAATTCACCTACTGCGTTCTCCGGATCATACTCAAGCTCGTCATACGCATTTTGGCCTACGACGACGGTTCCCCTGGCATCTACCTTCACGGCAGATGGCGTGATTTCGTTTCCGGTCGCCTTGTTCTTGACGACAAAGAGTTCGCCTTTATCCATACATGCGATTTCGCTGTTGGTCGTGCCCAAGTCAATGCCAAAGTCGATTGTCGTGCGGCTCATCTATTCGCCCCCGTTCCCACCGATACAATCACCTTCGCCTGGCTCACGAGATGTTCGTTCACGTAAACTGCTGGCTCAAGAGTTTCGGTTATCATTCTTTTGCCTGCTGCAAGAGCGGCAGTTTCTTCGAATAGTGCAACCCGAAGCGTCATTCCCTCGTGGAATTCGCTCTGCTCAGGATCTTCAATTTCAACACCCATCTTTGCCAGTTCTGAGATCATCCTCTCAACGCAGCTTTTGAGCACCAGGGACTTCCTGTTTTCGCTAAGCTCTGGAAGCAGCTTCTTGATTCTCCAGCATTCTGTCGCGAGGAGTGCCGTCGAACTCGCAGGATTGGATTGAAAGCCAGGTTGATGTCTGTCGCTGGCTCCAGTTTTCTTTGCAAGCTTCTTTTTAAGTCGCGTCTTCATTGGGTTGCGTTGTAATGGTTCACCCTTCCATTGAATGCCGCTATCCTCTCTTGATATTGCTGAAGATCTGAGTTATAACCGCGCACCGCGGCGTTATAAGAGGGCAGCTTGTTGTTATAGTCGTCGACTGTCGTGTTGTATTGTTCCTGAACGTCCTCTGGAATAGCGCCCTCCGTGTATTCGTCTTTTACGGAACGAATATAGGATTGCATACGCTTCAAGTCCGCCGATTGTTGATCGATGTCCTGCTTTTGCAAGTCAAGGGAATCACTCAGACGTTTAAGCTCAGCGCGTTCCGCTTCAATTGCTTCCTTTTCGCTGGATTGCGAAGTATTTGTCGAGAAGGACTCTGTAGGCTGAGAGGACACAGATGGCGGCGTGTACGTGCTCGCGCTGTTTCCACTTGAACTGCCGCTATTTACCATGAGGCCAATCACAAGAAGAGCGGCGGCTGCCAAGGCACCCCAACGGTACTTGCGAAGTAAGGGGGTTAGGGGAACGCGACCGTAAATTGTGTATAAATTATGCCCTCTATCGGCCACGCGATAGCAGGCGATCGGAATGATTGGCAGGTAGAAGAACACAAACCAATGCACCGTGATGTAGCTATTTGTTTCCTTATCGAAATCGCGGCTCCCATAGAACTTCGCACCAATTCCATTAAATGTACTTAGGGAGGGGCTGCGCGAAGTAGTGTCAACGTTGCCAAAGATGCGTGCTCGACGTACGCCTTGCTGCAATTCCAGAATCTCGGCCTTCTGTTCATCAGTTGAAAGCGTCAATGCACTCGCAAACTTCTCTTCGGCCGCGGCATAGTTCTTCTGTTCAATGAAAACAACCGCCTCTGAGCAACACAGGGACCTACGGATGAACCTACAGCCCACCTCGGCTTCATCTCGGAGGTTTGGGTCGCAAGCGATTGCTCCGGCCGCCATCGCGAGCCGAAGTGCTGCTTGTTCGTCACCGACGAGATTGAAGAAGGCAACCGAAAGTTTCTTGAGCGCAAGTGCCCTAGCGTCATACAGGCCCGCAAAAGCATTCGCCGCTCCGAATGCCTGAATAATCGCATCGAAATTCTCCCCGATTCGGTGCAAGTCTTCTTCAGCTGTATCCAACGTTGCCCTGGCGATTGTTTTGTCAGCGCCTTCCGGAATTGCTGATACACGGTCCAGAATGCCACCAATGGCAACCGAGCCGTCTTTCGCCATGCGATTTCCAACCGCACTGAGCGTGGAATCAGCCTCAAAGAGCTGTTTATATTCGCGGATAATTGACAGAAGAGTCGCGATTTCGTTGTATTCGCGATTATCGATTGCGATCCAGATCTGTGTCAGCATTGCACGCTGGATCACTTCACGTGCGATGCTCCGCAGATCGTTTGGTGACGGGGATCCGCCATTTAGACCTGCGAGTTCGTCGCGGTCCTGCATGAACTGCCAGAACACATCGTTCGCTAAGGTGGCGTTCCAATATTGAATTGCGTCTTTCCAATAATCAAGTCGGCGAGAGCCGTTCAGCCCGTGAGCGAGACAGGTAAAAATGACGGCCAAATTGTGTTGCGCTACTGAACCTTTCGTCGTGTTCTGGCCAGCGTCGGCGCGAAGGCTGGACAGTACCTTTTCGATCGTTCCCGACTCGAAATCAAACTTGCCACCTACTTGATGGACCCAAAAGAGTTCTTCCACGGCGCGTTGTCTTTCGACGCGATTGACGGCCTCTAGGATTGCTTCTGCACTGAGAGACACCTTGGGGAGGAATGCAAAGTTGGATACAACGTCGTCGTCGCCTAGTTCAAGTGCATTCTGAATCCTCTGCTGTTGTCGATAGATCTCCTTCGCCTGCGCATCGGCAGGTAGTGACAGCAGACGAAATGCGTTGCGCTCGAAGGAGACAACTGAACTCTCGATCGAGCTTGCTTGAACCATACGACACTCAAGAGCGAGTCTCTCGCCAAGCCTGGCTTCGCCCTTCGCTCAAGTCTTGAACGAAGCCTTCGTGAAACTGCAATCACAGCGTTCCTTGCCCGGATTTCCCATCTCGAAAAACAGGGTAGGAGTTCTGTAGGAAATGCTCTTGATCACAAAGTGTAAATAGGTGACCCGATCACCCGCACGAGAGCCGCTTAGACGGTACATACGAACGGCAGGACTGGGGCGAAACTTCACTGCCAAGAAAAGGATTTCAGCCTACTAGTGATCTCCAATATTCTGCATCTGTATTGCTTCACGAGCCACTCCCACTTTTTAGTGAGACTAGTAGCCAAAATTGAGCAGAGTTGTTACCGAGCATTACTAGCCATTTTTACTAGCCACAGGGTCAAGAACGGCAAAATACAGACAAAACACGCAGCATTTGCCGTCGATTGAAAAGCTACCTAAGCTGGCATATAAGAGTAGTTTCTTGAATGATTTGCGTGATATGAAAGGCCATTAGAGGCGGAGGGGGCAGGAAAGTGCGGGTCGAAGCTGACGTTCTACCACTGAACTACTCCCGCGCGGAAGCGGATGGCTCAACCAACCTTGTCAGGCTTGAATCAGTATCGGCCAATACGGGCGCAATTGGCAATCGGCGCACGTGCCGTTGGGCGTTCTCGAAAATGCAGCGCGCAGACTATTGCGCGGCGTGAGGGGCCTGCTTGGGTTGGGTTTGTGTGAAACCCGAGCTGTGTGTGTACCTGACGAGGTCGGTCAGGAGTGGACTCGCAGCGATCTTTTCGGCAGGGTATCCCGCATTCAGCAGCTTGGTCACCCAGCCTTGCGCAGCCTTGCGATGACCAAGGGCCATCTCCACCTCGGCCGCGCTCAACTGCACATGGGGATCATCAGGAGCCAGCGAGAGAGCGTGTTTGATCACGGTCTGCGCCTCCTGCTTGCCGTTCGGTTCCGCAGCAAGAATCGCCGCGAGATCCGACAGGATGATGGGATCATTGGGATGCGGCTTCAATGCATCTCGGCAGGCGTGTTCGGCGGAGGCATAGGCTTCTTTCGCTTTGTCCTTGTCGCCAGGAGTGCGGGAGTAAGCGGCGGCCAGATTGGTCCAGAGATGGTAGTCATTGCCATTAAAATCCACGGCCTTCGCGTAGTCCGCGGCCGCGTCCGGATAGTGCCTCTGCTTCAACTCGAGATCGCCTAGATTACTCCAGCCCGAAAACGACGGGGAGAGATGGATGGATTGCTCAAGCACCTTCCGACTTTCGTCGAGTGAGCCTGCATGCAGGAGCGCCGCTCCAAGATCGCTCAGAATCTCTGGATCCAATGGCGAGAGATTCAGTGCGGCGCGAAAATTAGTGATGGCTGCGGCGTAGTTGCCCCGATTCAGCTCAAACTTCGCCAGCTGATCATAGGGATCCACCGAATTCGGATGCAGGGCAATGTCGCTGCGCCACGCCTCCTCTGCTTTTTCAGTGAGGCCCATCGCGGCGTAGGCCTGGGCGAGCCCGTGGTACGCGCCTTCGTCTGTCGGATCAACGGCGAGGGCCTGCTCGAACTCCGTAACGGCCTCCGGATAGCGTTCCTGCAAAAGCCGAACACGCCCAAGCGCTACGGGAACCCCTGGCAGTGGCGCAGTTTGACGTGTGTGCAGCCATGCGAAGACGCCGCCGACAACCACCAGCACGGCGACAAAGCCGCCGATCAGCCATCCCATCTGCTGACTCTGCGGCTTATGCTCCCGCTCATCGTCTTCCGTCTCGTATGAAGCCCGCTCCGCTGAATCCAGCACCGGCTCTTTTTCTTCCGATCCAAATAGCAAGCGGCCTCTTTGCTCGAGTTCGAGGTCGTGCACAAACTCGCCCGCATTCTGATAACGCAGCTCCGGATTACTCTCGAGCGCTTTGCCTACGATGCGATCCAAGCCTGGAGGAAAACCTTCCCGGGAGATCGGCTCATTGGCGAGAATCGCGGCCATGATCGCGTTGGGATCCGTACCGCGAAAGAGGCGCTTCCCTTTCACCATCTCGTAGAGAATCACGCCTGCAGACCACAGATCGGAACGGCGGTCCACCGGCGCTCCTGCAGCGCGCTCGGGCGACATGTAAGCGACTGTTCCAGGAATGGCGCTCGGCGAGAGGTCCTTGTTGCCATAGAACTTGGACATGCCGAAGTCGAGAATCTTGAGCACGCCCATGGCGTTGAAGATCAGGTTCTCCGGCTTCACGTCGCCATGCACGATGCCGCGGCCATGAGCTTCGCCGAGTCCTTGCAGCAATTGCAACGCGATGGAGACAGCTTCGTTGGGCGAGATCGTTCCATGATCAATGCGTTTGGCGAGCGTCTGGCCCTCATAAAAGGGCATCACCAGGAACAGCCGCCCATCGCCGGTCTCTTCCAGCGCATGCAGAACGCTGATATTGGGGTGTTCCAGAGTGGCGCAGGTTCTCATTTCGCGCACAAAGCGCATTTTGGCATCGTCGCTGGCTGTGAGCGAAGGGGGAAAGAACTTGAGCGCCACAGTGCGCTTTAACTTCAGGTCGATGGCCCGGGAGACCACTCCGAGACCTCCGGCGCCGAGGCGCTCCGTTACCTGATAGTGCAGGAGCGTTTGGCCGACAAAGTCATCTCTTTTTCTTGAGGGGTCCAATTTTCTTGCCAACTTTCCTGGAAAATCGGGATTACGTTGAACGCACCCTCCTGGCCAGTCGCGCCCAGTGTATCGCAGAGTATGGCGAGACCGGTATATTACGCTGATTCCAACTCAGGTACGCCTTTCGAGTTTTTTCTTGAGAGTTCGCCGAACCTGCCGCACTTGAACGTCGCGGGGATTATCGTCAGCGTAAACAAAAGCTATCTATCGCTTCCGCAGCCGAAGTGACTCCCAGCTTGCGTCGGCTGCCCAGCCGCCGTCGACTGAGAGCGCGTGGCCATTGATAAAGCCGCTCTGTTCCTCGTCGGCCAGAAAGGCGATGGCCCGGGCAATGTCGTCTGGCGTCGCGAATCGGCCCATGGGTATGCGGCCTGTGATATCGGCGTCGGAGTAGCTGCCTCCGGCCTGGTCTGCCTGATCCATCTCCGTCTTCACCCAGCCGGGGCAGACCGCATTTACGCGGACCCCGCGGCCTCCCCACTCGGCGGCCAGCGTGCGGGTGAGGCCGATCAAACCGTGCTTGGAAGCGTTATAGGCCGCGCGGTCCGCAATGCCGAAGAGCCCTGCGATGGAGGCGACATTGATGATCGATCCACTGCGCGCTTCGAGCATTTTTGCGCCGAAGGCCTTTGCCAGAAGAAATGGCGCAACCAGGTTGATTTCGACCACATTGCGGAACGCTGCGGCTGTGGTCGATTCTGCCGGCTCGATCAGGCTGATGCCGGCATTGTTCACCAGCACATCTGCTCGTCCGAAGCGGCGGAGCACCTGCTCGGCAAAATCACGCACCGTTGGCTCGTCGGCCACGTTACCTGTGCAACTGATGACGTCTCCGCCATTCTTCCCGATTGCCCGTCTGGTCCCAGCAGGATCATGGATGTCGATGATGGCGATCCGATAACCTTGCGCCCCGAGTGTCTCTGCCGTGCGGCGTCCGATCCCCTGCGTCGCTCCGGTCACAACAGCTACGCGATCATGTGTGCTCATTGGTTTTGGCTCCTCACCTATCTTCGCAAAGGAACTCATTCCGGCATTCTCGATCAGGCCCATTTTAGGGTTCCCTTGTTATCTCTCGACCCGGCCGCCTGGCGTAGAATGGCACCGTCTTCGGAACACACCGGTTTTGGCCGCGCAACACGGGAGCACCGCGCTGTTTCCGGATGAGAATCACCGGTTCAGGAAAAGAGATTGTGATGAGACGATGGTTTTTCTTCAGTTTCGCAGCCGCGATTGCAATCGGGCTGCCGGCTTTGGCCGCGCAACCCGCTACCGAAATTGGCGGACAGAAGATCGTGATCCTGCATCGAGCGGCGGTGAGCACAACCAGGCCGGAGTTCACCGGCGTCACCGTGATGCCGGGCCGCGGGATGGAGATTTTGTATATCACGGCCAACTTCCCTGGTCGCGGTGAAGTGAACGTGCTCGCGTCTCCGGACCTATCGACTGCCGAGAACATGCTCGACAAGCAGGACACGGCGAATGGCGACCTCGGCTACCGCTTGGGCGCGGCGTTTCTCTTTCCCTATCCAAACCGCATCCGTGGCAAGCTTTCTCCAGACGGCAAGACTCTTACGACGTCGTGGCAGGGGCATCTGCTCACACTGCCGGCCAACAACATTGGCAAGCTGCCGGGAGCCGAGCGGCATGCGATGCATGGTCTGATTCTCAAGGCCAAGGCTGATGGAGTGCGCGTAAGCCAGATGCCGGGCGGCGAGCAGGTCACCGGCGTCATTCACGGCGGTGATTTCGGCGGTCACTGGCTTTCGAAGACCGATCTGGTCGTCACCATTACGCTGACGGCGCAGGCTGTCGACGCTTCGATCGTCGCGCACAACGTGGGTTCTGAAGCGGAGCCTGTGGCTCTCGCCTGGCATCCGTATTTCAATCTGCCTTCCGGCAATCGCTCGCAGGTGCGCGTGCACATTCCGGCATCAACGGTCGCGCAGGTCGACAACTACGATAATGTCTTTCCTACTGGCAAACTCCTGCCCGTTGCGGGAACGCGTTTTGATCTGCGAGCCCCGGGCGGCGTCGCGCTCGGTGATAATTTCTTCGACGATAACTGGAATCACCTGGAGTGGAAGAACGGTGGAGTGAGCGTGCAGGTGATCGATCCGGCTGCACACTACGGCGTCGATATCGAAGGCATGTCGCCGGAGATCAGCAGCCTTCAGATGTACGCGCCGCCGGACAAGAATTTCGTGGCCATCGAACACCAGTACAATCTCGCCGACCCGTTCGGCAAAGAATGGGGTTCCACCAACACGGGCATGGTCACGCTACAACCCGGGCAGAGCACGCACTGGCATGTGCGCCTTCATCTTTTCGTACCGTAGCGCTTACTCAGTCCAGCATCTTTGCCGCGTCTTTGGCGAAGTAGGTCACGATGAAGTCGGCGCCGGCGCGGCGGATGCCGACGAGCGATTCCAGAATGGCGCGCGCGGGATCGAGCCAGCCTTTCGCGAAGGCGGCCTGCAGCATCGAGTATTCGCCCGAGACTTGATACGCGCCCATCGGCACATCAAAGCGGTCGCGCGCCGCGCGTACAACGTCGAGATAAGGCATCGCCGGCTTCATCAGGATCATGTCCGCGCCTTCTTCGAGATCGAGTTCGATCTCGCGCATCGCTTCGCGCAGATTGGCTCCGTCCATCTGGTAGGTTTTGCGGTCGCCAAACTGCGGCGCGGAGTCCGCCGCTTCGCGAAAGGGTCCGTAGAATGCGGATGCGAACTTCGAGGCATAGCTGAGGATCGGTGTCTGCTTGTGGCCATCGCGGTCGAGTGCCTTACGCATCGCGGCGACACGGCCATCCATCATGTCGCTTGGAGCAATCACGTCCGCGCCCGCGTTCGCCAGGCTCACGGCCGCGCGCACCAGCAGCTTGAGTGAGAGATCGTTGTTGACTTCGAATTCGTCGCAGTCCTTGACGACCACTCCGCAGTGGCCATGGCTGGTGTATTCGCAGAGGCAGACGTCTGCGATGAGCACCAGCTTTTTGGCCGCGCTCGATTGCTTGAGCGCGCGCAGCCCCTGCTGCACCATGCCGTCTTTGTTCCAGGCGCCGGTTCCGTGTTCATCTTTGTTTTCGGGCAGGCCGAAGAGAAGCAGCCCGCCGAGGCCCAGCTTCGCGGCCTCTTCTGCTTCGCGTACGGCTTCATCCAACGAGAGATTGAAGACGCCGGGCATGGAGCTGACCTCGCGGCGCACGCCCTCGCCCGGGCACAGAAACAGCGGATAGATCAGGTCACCCGGCTCGAGAACCGTTTCCCGCACCAGCGCGCGCAGGGCGTCGCTGCGGCGCAGACGGCGCATCCGGATGTCAGGGAAGGCCATACCCCGATTGTAGACCCATTGCAGCTGATCAATTCGAAGAAGGCGACAGGGACAACGGGCTACAACTGCTCGTAGAGCGTGACGTTGCGATAGCCGAGCAGAACCACCAGCGTCCAGATGCCGAGCGCGGTTCCGAAGGGAAACCGAATCAGGCTTAAGATGGCCGCGATGATGGCCACCGTGCGGCCCCACGGAGCGTGTTCCATCAATCCCCAACCCGCGGCTGCAGCCAATAGCGCGCGGAAGGTCAAAAAGATCCAGGCGAGATGCAGCATGGCGGGCCCGAAGAAAAACGGCGGCCATGGGCCATGCATCGGCCCGTGCATCCACGGTCCGTTCATCCAGGGAGCATTGCCCATAAACGCGTGCAGGAACGCCAGCCCGGCGAATCCCAACAGAAGCGAAACGCCTGCATAGATAAACCAGAAGATGCTGAGAAGCCGAACCTTGCCTGCGTAGTTCTCCACCTGATACTGCATGCCGGGAACGGGCGGAACGATCACTGCCGAGGGCCGGCCGCAATGAGCGCAAAATGCCTGCCCGGGCGCGAGAGCTTGACCACAGCCGCTGCAAAACATCTCTACCTCCCCATCGCATCCTCTGGGAACGGATTACGCAAAGAATACGCGGAACGTTCCATCCTATAGCGTTCCTTGGTGTTTTCTGCATTTCCTGTATCGATCAGTGGCGCAGGGCAAGAGCCGGGCGTAGCGGGCCAGCACCCAGCCTTTCCCATCGCTCTTCGTGTCGGTCGTCGTGGAAGACCAGTGCGGTAATCCGGCCGTGCGGATCGCGTTCAACGAGCAGCCGGACAAGGCTTGAGCCATTGGGAAAAAAGAGAGCTGCGGGCGATTCAGCCGCCAACGGAATGGTGGAACCGTACTGATCCTTTTCGAAGAGCGCGTCGCCCTGGTGGTAGATCGTCATCACACCCTGCCCGTTCGGCTCGCGATACTCCCCTGCCAGGCTGTCGAGTAACGCCGGAGTGAGCTTGATGGTCGCGGGATGGTGAGGAATGACGGTTCGCTCTGCCGCAGCGGGCAACAGCTCCGGCTTAGCCGTGAGCTTATGCGATAAAAGCCACCGGGGCAGCTCGGGCTCGTTGTAGGCGCGGGTCCAGCAATCATGGCCGTATCCCTGGTAAATCCACAGCCGCACGTGCCCTCCTGCGGTCTTCAAGGCCTCGAACAGCAGCTCGCTCTGACGAGGGGATACGACATTGTCGTCACTGCCGTGGAAGAGCCAGAGCGGCGTATGGTTCACCGCCTGGGCGTAGGTGGCCGGCAGCGTCGATACCTCCTGCCAGCGTTCGGGGTCGTAGCTCCAGAAGATGCCGCCCGCAGCAATCGCCACAGCGGCCCAACGGCGAGGACGCAGCCGCGCGAGTTCCCATGCGCCGTAGCCGCCCATCGAAAGGCCGGTCAGGTAGGTACGGTCCGGATCGCCGTGGAACTCCGCGGTCTCCTCGTCGAGAGCAGCCATTGCCAGATCCAGCATTTTGGGATCGGTCCAATGATCGGGCAGTGGGCATTGCGGCATGACGATGACAAAGGGCCAGCGTTCGGGATGATCGCGCACCTGTGCTGGAAGGCCGATCTGGGTTTGCCACATGCCCTCGGAACCGCGCTCGCCACGGCCATGCAGGAAGAGAATGATCGGCCACAGCTTGCCGTCGTCGCGTCGCCACTCTTCCGGCAGGTAAACCTGGAACCGGTACGACGCCCCATTCAGCTCAATCCGGCGATTGAGGAAACCTGTCTCCTGTGGAGGTTCGCGCTGCGCCTGGCGGGATGTCGCTGCGGAGCTGGAGAGCGGAACCAGCGAGAGAACCGCGAAGACGGACAAAAATCGAGTGAGTCGAAACATTCTGGCAATCAAGCACACCACGACGCGCGTACAAGGCGCAATCAGTCCCGGTTGCTCAAGTTGAGTCCTTGTCGGGCCGAGCGCCAATGGGATCTCGTGCCGAACTGCCGACTCTACTCCTCTATAGTAGCGATTTCTATGTGAATTCTTTGCGTTTTTCTTATAACTCGCGTGAAACGATCAGATTTGTTATGCATTATGCAGTGACAACCCCTTTGGAAACCGGAGAGATACTGGATCATTACCGCCTGGATGCCGTTGTCGCCCATACCGGCATGTCGACGCTCTATCGGGCTACTGATCTTCGAGACAGCAGGCGGGTGGCCATCAAGGTCCCCCATCCCGAGATGGAGGCCGATCCGGTTCTGGTGGAGCGATTCGAGCGCGAACAGCAGATCGGCCAGGAGCTGGATCATCCCGGCATCGTGAAGACCTACGACGGGGAAGAGCGGAGCCGGCTCTACATGGTCATCGAATGGGTCGACGGCCGGCTGCTCCGCTCGATCCTGAATGAGGAGCGTACGCTGCCCATCGAGCGTGCGGTGGCAATCACACTGGGCATCTGCGATGCACTGGATTACATGCACAAACACGGCGTGGTACATCGCGACCTGAAGCCGGAAAACATCATGGTCGGCGAAAATGACAGCATCAAGCTGATCGACTTCGGCATTGCCATGAAAGAGGACGCGCGCCGGCTCACGTTTACAGAGATTTCGCCCACCCTGGGCACGCCCGATTACATTGCGCCGGAGCAGGTGAAGGGGCAGCGCGGCGACCAGCGCAGCGACATCTACGCCCTGGGCGTGATGCTTTACGAGATGCTGGCCGGAGAGCCGCCGTTCACAGGCCCCAATCCGCTGGCGGTGATGAATGAGCGGGTGCTCACTGATCCCAGGCCCGTACGCGATCTGCGCCCGGAGGTCTCACCGCAGTTGCAGGAGATTCTCTACCGGGCCATGGAACGTGATCCGCGCCATCGCTATGCCACGGCTGCCGAGATGGCCTGGGAACTGGAGCATCAGGAGCAGGTGGGCATCGAAGAAGGTGCGCGGCGCGCGGTGTTGGCGGGTCGGCGGCTGCCCAATAAACGCAAGATGCTGCTGTACGCGGGTCTGGCTCTTGCTCCCATTTTGCTTTTTGTGTTGATGCTATTGCTGGCAAAGCGATAAAGGGAGCTCAGGCTGCGGGAATCCGCTTCAGCGTCTTTCTCGCTCGCTGAAACCAGGGCCGCTCGCGGCGGCGCAGGTAGCCGGGCATCGTCGCCTGCTTGTTGAGCACCTTCTGCGCCCATTCGCGCGCCTCGGAGTTGCGGCCCTCGCGGGCGAGCAGATCGGCGAAGTTCAGATACGTTTCCGACAGAGTGGAAGTCGTCGTCGCGCGCCGGAAAAGGGCTTCGGCCTTCTCTTTCTGACCGGTCTGCGCGTAGGCATAGGCCAGCAGGCCCGCCGCTCGCTGGAAATCATGATCGGGATCATCGCGCACCACGCGCTCCAGGTCCGGAAGAGCAACCGCGGCATTCCCCAGCTCAATCGCGCAGAGGCCACGCCGGTAAAAGCAGTCCAGGGTCGTAGAGCGTGCGGCGATTGCCTTGTCAAAGGCATCTCTAGCCTGCTGAAATTTGCCGTCGTCCATGTAGAGGTCGCCGAGTTCCTCAAAATTGCCGGCCGATGGATTGTCCAGGATCGCGATCTCGAGGCTGCGAATGCGCTTGCGGCGCGGAAAGGCCCGGAAGGGGCGGCTCGCCAGCTGAATGTCGGGAAGCACCTCGGCGAACAGGTACACGACCGCGCCAATCGGGCCAAGAAAGACAATGATGTAAAGCCAATAGGTATCGGGACGGCGCCGGATAAAGTGCAGAACCGCCAATGCCTGGAGAAAGAGACCCCAGGGATAGAAGAGATGCGTCAGAGAGCCCATGTTTTTCCCGGTACTGGGCTGGATTATAGATAGGACTGGGCGCACAGGAAAAGAGAACTTTTGTTGCAATTGGGGGAATTCGGGAGCATGCGTGAAAGCGCGCTCCACGCCTGAAAAATCGGTCCGAGAAGAGCTAAAAAGGCGTAGGCTTAGAGCGTTCGTCAGACGCCTATACGGAGGGTGGTGGCGCATGAAAGCTCGCAAAAGGATCGTTTCATTCCTGCTGGCCGGATTGAGCCCGCTCGCACTCCATGCCAAGGGCAAAAAGCCCGACGTTGCTGAAGCGATCGGGAAGGCGCAGTCTGTCTATGTGGAGGCGGTCGAAGGACAGCAGTTCGATCGCAACCTCGATCCGCAGGAACGCATGACGATTGCGGACGTGCAGGATGCTCTTCAGGCCTGGAAACGCTACCGGCTGGCGACGCAGCGTGAAGACGCCGACATTGTGATTGTGGTCCGCAGGAGCCATGGAATGGACTCCGAGGGCGGCATGACGCCCATGGAGAATCCCAACCGCGGAACCGACCCGAATAACATGCCGGGCAGTCTGCCGAATCGGGGCATGGATCCCAATGCATCGTCGATGCCCGGCATGCAGCGCCCGGGCGGACCGGTCAACTCTCCCGGCATGCAGACCGGAGCCACAGAGGACGTTTTTGAGGTCTGCCAGGTCAACGTAAACGGAAAGTTGACGCGCCCGCTGTGGAGCCGCACGATGGAAAACGGGCTGCGCGAACCGCGGCTCTTTCTCTTCCAGCAGTTTAAAGATGCGGTCGATAAGGCGTATCCGATTCAGCCCGCTGCGCCGCAGACAAAACCCGAGACGAAGCCGTAGGGGAATGTTTGCTACCGATACGACTCATCGCGATGAATCACGAACTCCGGATAAGCGCCGCCGCCAAGCTCGTGCAGATCCATGCCGATCCGTTCGCCATCCGGATCGACCCGGAAGGCAACAAACCGGTTCAGAACGACGAACAGGTAATAGACCACGGGGAGGATCAGTCCGAGAAGCGTCGCCACGCCCACCAATTGCGCAACGAACTGGCCCCGTTGCGGCGCAAAGATACCTGCTGCCAACAAGCCCCACAAGCCAGCCACAGCGTGAACGGTGACCGCACCAGATGGATCGTCGATGGACAGCGCCAGTTCCAGCACTTCTACGAGAAGAGGAGTGGAGACTCCGGCGATGAGACCCACGAAGATCGAATCTCCGGGCGTCACGACGGCGGCGCACGCGCTCGAAGCAACCAAGCCGGCCAACCATCCATTTGCGCACAGGCTGGCATCAGGCTTACCAAACCGGATTCGGGTCACGATCAACGTAGCCAGCAGGGCCGCGGAGGCTGACAGCACGGTGTTGACGGCATTTACCGGAAGTGTTCTCAGCGGTGCATGCAGCCACAGGATCGCGCCAGCCGCATTCCAGGCCAGCCAGCCCACCAGACTCACCATCGAGCCAAAGAGCACGTAGACAACATGATGCCCGGGCATTGCCGTCGACAGGCCTTCCCGGGGAAACTTGCCCCGGCGAGGTCCGGCGACCCAGACGACCGCGAGCGCGCTCAGGCCGCCGAGCAGATGAACCGTGGCTGCGCCGCCTGGATCGAGAAAGTCGGCGCCGAGCGAAAAATTGAGATTGAGCTGCGCCAGCCATCCGCTGTTCCAGACCCAGTGCGCGACAAACGGGAAGATCAGGAGAGAGAGGACAGCCGCCGTCGCGCAGCCCGCCGCCAGACGAAAGCGGTCCGCGCCCGAGCCCCAGGGAATAAGCGCGGCGAGCGCCACCGCCAGAAATTCGAAGAGTAATTGAAGCTGCGCTTGTGGAGATGCAGATCCGAGGCCGCCCAGCAGCAAAGGCGCGGAGCCGATCCAGTTCCATGACTTGTCGGCGAGGTGAAAGGAATGACCCGCTCCGCTGATGCAGCCGGCGAGCGATGCGCCGACGATTGCGAAGACGATCGTCGCTACGGCAACGATGGCCACATTACCGAGAAGAGCCTGCGCAGCCGAGCGCGACCGGCCCAGGCCTGTATTGACGAGAGCCACACCAGCGATGGCCAGAGGAGCAAGCAGCAAGAGCGCAAATGTTAATGCAAACACGGCTCCAGGGAAGATAGGGCTTTCCATCGGAACGACCGGAACAGTTAAAGTCATGGCCTGTTCTCTCTTCGCGCGAGCATGTGTCCGCGAATGGCCACTCCGAGTCCCAGGCCTTCAACCAGCAGGCCACAGAACACGAAGATGCCCCGTTGCGTCAGATCGGGAAACAGCACCAGCGCGGCGATCGTGAGGAAGAATCCGGCAGGCATCACCAGCAATCCGGCATATTTCATGGCCTCTCCCTGTTTGGCTTCGCATAGGATGGACCATCGCCTTGAGACTCAGATCCGGTGAAGCTGGTCCGCAATACGAGATACTTTTGAACTGTGAGCGATTGACTGCAAAGCCTGCCTGAATTCTAAAGCATTCAATCAAAAGGACTGGCGCATTGATGGCTGGTATTGTCGCTGACGACCCCTTATCGAGCCACTTGAAGGCCTTTACTGTTTCCTTTTGAAAGCGAACGCAATAATTGATCTATGTCCATTCGTCTGGCCGGGACCGCCAGGTTTCTCTCCATCCTTCTTGGCGTCATCACACTTGCGGCTGCGGCAGCGGTCCTCGTTTGGGATATGGTTCCTGGATTGTTTCCTTCATCAGGCATCGACGAACGTGCATCGCGCCGTCCTCTTCAATGACATCGCCGTCGGGCTGTTCATCCTCGACATATTTCTCGTCATCCTGGGCCGGCCGGCAGAGGCGGCAGACAGTTCCTTCGCCGAGATTGCCGCGGGCGGACGCCCGGAAGAGCGACTCTGAATCGTCAGCAGCGCGCGCCGATTCTCGAACGCGTCGCTGACAAGAACGAGACCAATTAGGAAGCCGATCGGCTCCCCGTCGAAATATCTCAAGTTTTGGTACGTGCTCAAGAGGAATACGAAGAGTTATTCCTCACAACAAGCGAGTGCACAAACTTTTTCTTTTCAATATGTGATGCGTACCATTTCTGCGCTCGATTTTTTCACACCGCACATCCTATGGCTCTTGCGCACCGGGGTCAGGCTGATATAGTGATTTTTTAAGGCTTCTCCGCCAAGAGTTCTGGTTTGTTCACGAGCAATTTTTGTACATAACCTGTGTGACCGCTGACACAGCGGCCGCATCCAGACACGAAAAATCAGCAGGGTACAATAATGCCGCAAATTTTCGACCGCAGCTCCAATGCGCTGGCTCGCATGAGCTTGGTGCTAACGGGGTTGATCGTGATCGCCCTGGGAGTCACGCTAGACCAACTACAACGTTCCCCCTGGGTCACGCGGCAGGGTCAGCGCCCGGATCAGCCGGTTCCGTTCAGCCATAAACATCACGTACAGGGTCTCGGGCTGCAGTGTCAGTACTGTCACACGACCGTCGAGAAATCGAGCTATGCAGGGATTCCTCCCACGCGCACCTGTATGAACTGTCATGCGCAGATCTGGACCAATGCGCAGCTGCTTGAGCCGGTCCGGAATAGCTGGTACTCCGGTCACTCTCTTGTGTGGACCAAGGTGCACGACCTTCCCGACTACGTCTACTTTAATCACGAAATCCACGTAAACAAGGGAATCGGCTGCGCTACCTGCCACGGTCAGGTGGACGAGATGCCGCTGATGTACGAGCAGAACACGCTGCAGATGGAGTGGTGCCTCGACTGCCATCGCAATCCTTCCAAGAATCTGCGCCCCACCTCCGAGATCTACAACATGGCCTGGGAGAGACCGACCGAGGACAGGCCGGTGTGGTGCGCGGCGGTCGACGACAAATCGGGTGTGCCGACAGCGGAGACGGTGAGTTGTACGAAGAGCGATCCTTCGGGCGACGCCAACCTGGCTGCTTCGTTGAAGCCGCTTGCGCTGTTGCGGCCCGCAGCTCTTGCGGGTGGTCTGGGCGAGGCGAGCGCTGCCAGCGCCATGCCGGCCCAGATTCAGTTTCAGAAATTCACCAGCCAGGACGAGCTGGGTCACTTTCTGCTGGCGCACTACAACATTCGCCCGCCGAAGGACCTGGCGAGCTGCGAGGTGTGCCACCGATGAGCGGAAACGGAAAGAAGGCGGCCGCGAAGGCGGTGGAGAGCAGGATGGGGAAAGCCGTGGATGAAAAAACGCAGAATGGGCCGAGCCATGAAGCTTCATCGGCGCCCATGACCTTGGCTGCGGTCCGCGAGGAGCTGAAGGGCGTAAAGGGCAAGCAGTTCTCCACCCCGCAGACGGAGACCAGTCTGCGGGGGCCCCGGTTCTGGCGGTCCCTCGATGAGCTGGCCGATACGGCGGAGTTTCAGGCGGCGGTCGAGAAGGAGTTTCCGGGATCGGCGCAGGAGTGGATCGATCCCGTCTCCCGCCGCGGCTTCCTTAAGTTGATGGGCGCTTCGATGGCGCTGGCTGGCCTGGCTGGTTGCACCAAGCAGCCTGACGAGCCGATCTATCCCTACGTCAAGGCTCCTGAAGATCTGGTTCTGGGTAAGCCGATGTACTTTTCTACGGCGCATCCATTCACGACCGGCGCCGTGCCGTTGCTGGTGAAGTCGAGCGAGTTCCGGCCGATCAAGGTCGACGGCAATCCGGAGCATGCCTACAATCGCGGCGGCTCCGATGCGTATACGCAGGGAACGCTGCTGGATCTTTACGATCCCGACCGCTCGCAGCGTGTGACCTATCGTGGTGAGGGGCGCAGCTGGAGCGAGTTTGCGGAAGCCTTACGCGAGAAAGCGGCTTCGACCAAAGATGGAACCGGCATCTACTTTCTCAGCGCAACCATCACCTCGCCGACTCTTGCGCGTCAGTGGCAGGAAGCTCAGAAGGCTTATCCCAAGGCGAAGCTGGTGCAGTATGATCCAGCGCTTGCGGGAACGTTTCTCGCCAGCGGGCTGACTGTCCAGTATGACCTCACCGGCGCCGATGTCATCGTTTCGCTGGATGCGGATTTCCTCTCCGGGGCATCCTATCCAGGTTTCCATAAATTAGTCCGCGACTATGCGGATCGGCGCAAGCAGCCGGAAGGCGGCATGAACCGGCTGTACGCGGTGGAGAGCACGCCAACGACAACCGGCTTCAAGGCAGAGCATCGGCTCGGTCTTCGCGCCAGCGAGATTCCGGCATTTGCCGCGGCGCTCGCTCAAGCTATCGGCGTGAATGGCGTGCAGGCGCCTGGCTATGGGTGGACCGATGCGCAGCAGAAATTCCTCGCCGCGCTGGCTAAGGATCTGAAGGCCAATGCCGGCAAGAGTGCGGTGCTTCCGGGCCTTTATCAGGACCCATCGGTGGCCGCGCTGGCGCTGGCGATCAACAACGCGCTCGGCAATATCGGCAAGACGGTCTTTGTTGCTTCGGAGCCGCTGAATCCCGTTTCTTCTGATCAGTTGGGCGATTTCAAGAGTCTTGTCGCCGATCTGAATGCGGGCAAGGTGGATTGGCTGGTGATTCTCAATGCCAATCCCATCTATGACGCGCCTGCCGATCTCGACTTTGCGTCGGCTTTCAATAAAGCAAACGTTGTGGCGCATCTGGGCTCGCATGTCGACGAGACCGGCCAGATCGCACACTGGCACATTCCCGCAGCGCATTATCTCGAATATTGGTCGGATGCGCGTGCCTATGACGGAACCGTGTCCATCGTGCAACCGCTGATCGAGCCGCTCTATGGCGGACGGAATGCGCACGACTTCTTCCAGGCGCTGCTCGATAATCCCATGCTCAGCTCCTACGATGCTGTGCGCGAGACCTGGAAGCCCGCGATAAAGGGTGATTTCGAAACGGGCTGGCGCAAGGTGTTGCATGACGGCTGGATCGCCGATACGGCCTTCGACAAGTCGAAGAGCGCGCCTGCGTTGAAACTGGGCGCGATTCCCACTCCGACGGCGAAGGATTCCATTGAAGTGATCTTCCGGCCCGATCCGACTGTTTACGACGGCCGGTGGTCGAATGTGGGCTGGCTGCAGGAGCTACCCAAGCCGGTGACGAACCTGGCTTGGGACAATGCGGCGATTGTCTCTGGCGCCACGTTGACGAAACTTGATCTTGAAGAAGACGACATTATCGAGATCAGCGTGGGCGGCGGCCGCGTCAAGGCGCCTGTGGTTGTGGCTCCGGGTCATCCAGATAATTCCGTGACTGTGTATCTCGGCTATGGACGCGAATATGCAGGCCGCGTCGGCTCTGGCCAGGGATTCAATGCTTACCTGATCCGCAATACCTGGGCTCCGTTCTATGCGACGGGCGCGATCCGCAAGGTAGACGGCAAGTGGGGCATCGCGATCACCAAGAGTCACTATCAGGACCATCGCGGCAAGAACCTGACTGATCACGGCAATCAGAACTGGTCGCTCGAGGGTGTGGAAGCGCTGGGTCCGCGCGGCATCATTCGCTACGCGACTCTCGAAGAGTTCAAGGCGAATCCGAATTTTGCTCACGAGGGAGACAATCACGAGACGCCGAATCCGGGCACATCGCTGTTCCCCAACTGGACTTACACCGAGGCCAACGCCTGGGCCATGTCGATCGACATGAACAGCTGCACGGGCTGCAATGCCTGCATCGTGAGCTGTTATGCCGAAAACAACATCCCGGTAGTCGGTAAGCAGCAGGTGCGCATCGGCCGCGACATGCAGTGGCTGCGCATCGATACGTACTTTGAGGGCGATCTTGCCGCGCCGCGGGCGCACTTCCAGCCGATGGCCTGTCAGCATTGCGAGAATGCGCCCTGTGAGCAGGTCTGCCCGGTGGGCGCGACGGTGCACTCGCCCGAAGGTCTCAACATGATGGTCTACAACCGCTGCGTGGGCACGCGCTACTGCTCGAACAACTGCCCTTACAAGGTTCGGCGGTTTAACTTCCTTCTCTACTCTGACTACGAGACGCCCAGCCTCGCGCTGATGCGCAATCCGGATGTGACGGTGCGCTCACGCGGCGTGATGGAGAAGTGCACCTACTGCGTGCAGCGCATCCAGGAAGCGAAGATCGAGGCCGACAAGGAAAATCGCAACATTCGCGATGGCGAGATTGTGACCGCCTGCCAACAGGCGTGTCCGGCTTCCGCCATCACCTTCGGCAATATCAATGACAAGCAGAGCCGGGTGGCGAAACTGCGCGCCCAGGATCGTAGCTACCAGGTGATTGCCGACCAGAACACCCGGCCCCGGACCACGTATGTGGCTGAGGTGCTGAACCTGAACCAGGAACTCGAAGAGACGCCGGTGGAGCATGCGCCGGCAAAGGGTTGAATCAGCGATGGCAACCAGTGAACTGAGAAAGAAAGATCCTGGCGTCGATCCCGCAACTGGAGAGTTTCGGGTCGTCGGCTTAGGGCAGACCTTCCGGTCGATCACCGAGAAGATTTCAGACATTGTGCTCACGCCGCACACGCCTCTGGGCTGGTTTGCGCTCTTCGCGGTGGCCGGCGGCGGAGCAACCGTCCTGCTGACTGCTGTAACCTGGCTGTTCCTGAAAGGCGTCGGCATCTGGGCCATCACCATGCCGGTGGCCTGGGGCTTCGCCATTATCAACTTTGTCTGGTGGATCGGTATCGGCCACGCCGGCACGCTGATCTCCGCGATTTTGCTTCTCTTTAAGCAGCAGTGGCGTAACTCGATCAGCCGCTTCGCTGAGGCCATGACGATCTTTGCTGTGGTCTGCGCCGGCATGTTCCCGCTGATCCACGTCGGCCGCCCGTGGCTGGGATACTGGCTCTTCCCGCTGCCGTTTACGATGACCGTGTGGCCGCAGTTCCGGTCGCCGCTTCTCTGGGATGTCTTCGCGGTTTCGACCTACGCAACCATCTCGGTGGTCTTCTGGTACGTGGGCATGATTCCCGATCTAGCCACTCTGCGTGACCGTGCGCAATCGAAGGTCGCTCAATACTTTTACGGAATGCTCTGCTGGGGATGGCGCGGCTCGGTGCGCCACTGGATGCGCTACGAGACGGCCTCGCTGCTTCTGGCCGGTCTGGCGACGCCGCTGGTGCTCTCAGTGCACACCGTCATCAGCTTCGATTTCGCGGTGGCCGTGCTTCCTGGCTGGCATACGACGATCTTCCCGCCTTACTTCGTCGCCGGCGCCATCTATTCGGGATTCGCGATGGTGCTCACGCTGGCTATTCCGCTGCGGAAGTTCTATGGCCTCGAGCAGCTGGTGACCGAGCGGCACATCGACAACATGGGCAAGGTCATGCTCGCCACCGGTTTCATCGTGGCTTACGGCTACGGCATGGAAGCCTTCATGGCCTGGTACTCGGCCTCACACTGGGAAGCTTTCATGTTCTGGAATCGCGCCTTCGGGCCGATGGGCTGGTCTTACTGGGTGCTGGTCACTTGTAACCTCGCGATTCCGCTGACAACTCTCTGGTTCCGCAAGCTGCGCACCAATATCTCGTACATGTTCTTCCTCTCGATCGTGGTCAACACCGGTATGTGGTTCGAGCGCTTCGTCATTGTTGTGACCAGCCTCTACCGCGACTTCCTGCCCTCCTCGTGGGGCACCTACCGCGCGACCAAGTGGGATTACATGACGTTTATTGGCACGCTAGGATTGTTTACCTTCCTATTTCTGTTGTTTGTCCGTTTGCTGCCCATGATTCCGATGAATGAAATCCGCTTACTGCTGCCGCAGGCCAAGATCAAGCCGAAGGCGACGGCGCAGGCAGGTGATTAACGATGCCTCCTCGTGAAGGAACTTACGGCCTGCTGGCCGAATTCGATACGCCCGGTGATCTGATACGGGCTGCGCGTCAGGCGCGCCAGGATGGCTGGCGGCGGCTGGACTGCTATACGCCCTATCCAGTGGAAGAGGCCGCGGAGGCCATCGGCTTTCATCGCAACAAGGTGCCGCTCGTTACATTGATCGGCGGCCTCATGGGATGCGCTGCCATGTTTTCGCTGGAGACGTGGATCTCTGTGCTGGCGTATCCAATGAATTTCGCCGGACGTCCGACCTACTCCTGGCCGGCCTTTGTTGTGCCGGCCTATGAATGGACCATCCTGTGGGCCGGTCTGTCAGCGGCCTTCGGCATGCTGGCTCTGAATGGACTGCCGGCGCTCTATCATCCGCTCTTCAACGCACCCAACTTCCGTAATGGCGCGACGACGGACAAGTTCTTCCTGTGCCTGGAAGCACTCGATCCTAAGTTTGATCTCGCGGCCTCGAAGGCCTATCTGGAGTCATTCGCTCCGGTGTCTGTGGTGGAGGTGGAGTACTGATGCGTACGAAGCCTTCAGCTTTCAGCTCTCAGCTTTCAGTCCGGAGACCACTCTCCCTCGCCGCGATGGCCTGCGTTCTTCTCGTGGCCGGTTGCCGGCAGGACATGCACAACGAGCCGAAGATGATTCCGCAGCGCGGCTCCTCGTTCTTTGCCGATGGCCGAAGCGCGCGTCCTCAGGTGGCGAACACCGTGGCTCGCGGGCAGCTGCACGAAGACAGCTACTTCTACACCGGTCTGGTGCAGGGAACGAATGGTTACCGCGAAGAGCGGGACATGATGCCTTTCCCGGTCACGATGGAAGTGCTCAAGCGCGGCCAGGAGCGGTTCAATATCTACTGCACGCCTTGCCACTCGCGCGTGGGCAACGGGCTGGGCGAAATTGTGTACCGCGGTTACAAGCCGGCGGCGAATCTGCACGACCAAGTGCGCATGTCGCAGCCCATCTCGCACTACTTCTACGTGATGACGCACGGCTATGGCGCCATGCCGGACTACTCCGCGCAGCTCACGCCGTCGGATCGCTGGGCAGTTGCGGCGTACATCCGGGCTCTGCAGTTCAGCCAGGAAGCCAATGTGCAGAGCGTGCCGGCGGGCATGCAGGTTAGAAGTTTGCAGAGTATCGCAGAGGAGGAAGGGCATCCCGAGTACGCGAAGCCATGGACGCTGCCTTCGACCGCCGTGCAGGCCTATAAGCCCATTGCCAGTGAAGGGACTCCGGCCATGGGTCAGGCTCTCCCGGCAGACCCAAGAATATCGATTCCTGTAAGCAAACCGGCCGCACCGGCCGCCAAGTAAGGACTCTACGGAATGGCTCACGCATCGCACAGCAAATCGCTTCCAGCGGATCTCAGCGCTCCAGCTTTTGTGGATAGCTGGAAGAGCCGCGCGCTGATGGTTGGAGCGATCTTTTTGGTAATTGCCGTGATTCTGGCCTTCCTCGGCCAATCGCAGGATCCGGAGCATCTCGGCTGGGACCACTTTCTGCGCGCCTGGGTGCTGGGCCTGATGCTCACCTTTGGCTGGTCTGTGGGTGGCCTGGCGTTGCTGATGGTGCAGTACTGCTCAGGCGGCAAGTGGGGTCTCTTGCTGCGCCGGCCTCTTGAGGCGATGAGCCGCACGCTGCCGGTGGTCTTTGCCTACTGGCTTCTGCCGGTGATCTTCATGAAGAAGCTCTACCTGTGGGCCGCCATCAGCGATCCGCGGGGCGCGGCCGAGTCGGGGCTGATCAGTGAAATGCAGGCGCACTGCATCGAGTTCAAGCACGGCATGCTGAACCCGAACATGTTCATCGCTGTCGGCCTGATGTGCTTCATCATCTGGTTCTTCTATACATGGCGGCTGAAAAAGATGGCCGATCGGCGCGACAGCGAAGGGCCGGAGACCACGCCCTACTGGATCAAGAAGTTCGAGAACCTCTCCGGGCCCGGCATCGTCGTCTACTCGCTGACCATGACGGCCGCGGTCATCTACTGGGTGATGTCGATGGACGTGACCTGGTTCTCCTCTGTCTACGGCCTCTTGTTCCTGGTGGGCCAGGGCTACTCGGTTTTAGCGTTCTCAATCATCGTTTCGATCGCGCTGTCAAAGGCCGAGCCTTTCAAGACGATCATGCGTCAGACAGAGCAGCACGACCTGGGCAAACTTACCTTTGCCTTCGTGATGCTGAATATCTATCTAGCATTCGGACAGTTCCTGATCATCTGGTCGGGCAACCTGCCGGAAGAGATTCCGTGGTATCTTGACCGGATTCGCGGCCACTGGGGCGTCATCATCACGCTCGACTTCATCTTCCACTGGCTCATTCCGTTCACGATGCTGCTCTCGCGCGACATCAAGCGCAATAAGAAGCGGCTTACGCGCGTCTGCCAGTGGATGATCTTCGCCAAAGCCTTTGACCTGTTCTGGCTGATCGAACCCAACTTCAAAGATGCAGCGCGCAACCTCCACTTCAGCTGGGGGATTCTCGAATACGCGGTGCTGCCGGTGGCAATGGTTTCTTTCTGGATCGCCGTCTTCTGCGTGCAGCTGAAGAAGCGCCCGCTGGTGCAGGTCAACGATCCGCATCTCGTGGAGATTTTGGAGCCTGAGCATGCCCACGCATAACAACAACTCACCCCATATCCACAAGAACGACCAGGTGGATGCCTCGCTCGGTTACGAGCCGACCGACGTCAAGATTACCGGCATCTTAGTCTTTATCGTCGCGATGGGCATCTTTGTGGTGGTCACGGCGGTGCTCTGCTACGGCATCGGCAAGGTTTTCAATGCACGTATGAACAAAGAAGACGGGCCCAACAGCAAGTGGACCCAGACCGTCGATGTCCGGCAGTTGGGAAATTTGCCGTCGAGTCCGGCGCTGCAGAACAAGATGGCCGAGATCACGCAGAGCTTTCCGACGCCGCGGGTGCAACTCGATGACGGCAACCAGGATGTAGCCGATCTGCATGCGCGGGAAAACATTCTGCTCAACAACTACACCTGGATCGATCAGTCGAAGGGCACCGTGCGGATTCCGATCGACCGGGCGATGGAGATCATCGCTCAGCACGGGTTGCCGGTGGCTCCGGCTGCTGAAATGCAGCCACTGATGGCCGGAGACAGCCGTCCGGTGGTCACCATGCCGCTGACCAACGGCTTTGCGCCGACGACCTACGAGCAAGACCAGGCCGCAATCCAGGCTGCGACGGCCGTGCGCAGCGAGCCACAGGGTTCGCCGGGCACGCGGTAATTTTTTGAGATGTACGCGTTGCAGGAGAGCGCAGCGCCCAAAAGGAAACACGAGATGCGCAGTACAGGGACAATCCGGGTAAGCGAGCCTAACGCAAGAACCAATAGGGTCAATGCGATCGGCACGATACTGGCGGCTGTCCTGTTGTGTCTTTCAACTGCCGCGCATGCTCAGGTTTCCAGCTACGGCGACAAGTCAGAAGGACCTGCGAACAATCAGCCGACCGTTCTCGGCAAGGTAGGCATCGATCAGCGGCTCAACACGCAGCTGCCACTCAATCTCATGTTTACCGACGACGCCGGAAAGCAGGTTGCGCTGGGCAACTACTTCGGCAAACGGCCTGCGATTCTTGCGCTGGTCTACTATCAGTGCCCGATGCTCTGCTCAGAAGAGCTGAACGGCCTGGTCAGCGCCTTGCAGATGGTGAAGTATGTTCCGGGCAAGGACTTCGATATTGTCGTCGTGAGCATCGATCCTTCTGAGGGAACCGATCTGGCCGCGGCCAAGAAGCGTAGTTACCTGAAGCGCTACGGGCATCCCGAAACTGCGGACGGCTGGCACTTCCTCACCGGAACGCAGCCCAATGTCGATGCGCTCACACAGGCTGTGGGCTTCCGGTATGTGCGGATTCCCGGTCCGGATGGCAAGCTCACGCAATTTGCGCACGCCAGCGCAATCCAGATCGTGACGCCCGAAGGCAAGCTGGCCCAGTACTACATGGGCGTCGAATATTCTCCCAAGGATCTGCTGCTGGGACTGAACGAGGCATCGTCAAACCGCATCGGTTCGCCGGTGGACAACATTCTCACCTACTGCTACCACTACGATCCCCAGACCAACCGGCATTCGCTGATCGTGTCGAGGGTGGTGCAGATGGGCGGGCTTCTGACGATGGTGCTTCTTGGTGGATTTATGACGGTGATGTTCCGCCGCGATTATCGGCAGGATCACGCAGCGGAAACAGGAACGCATGGGACAGGAAAAAAGGTGAACGGATAAAGGAATGGACCACATCAGCCCAGTACTCTGGCAGTTTCTCGTCAAGTGGTTGACGAACTTCTCGCTGTTTCCGCCCGAGGCGTCGAAGATTGCGCCGCAGATGGATGCGCTGTACTTCTTCATGGTCCTGGTCAGCCTTGTGGGCCTGACGATCGTGGTGTTGCTGATTGTCGGTTTTTCCATTCTGTACAGCAAGAAGCGTCATCCTGAAGCGGTACAGATCGAAGGGTCCACGCTGCTTGAGGCCACATGGACCATCATTCCGCTCGGCCTGTTTCTGATCATGTTCGTGTGGGGCGCCCTGCTCTACTTCCGCATTTACACGCCGCCCGCGAATGCGATGAATATCTACGTGGTGGGCAAGCAGTGGATGTGGAAGGCGGAGCATCCCGGCGGCCAGCATGAGATCGATTCGCTCCACGTTCCGACCGGCCGTCCAGTGCAGCTCACGATCATTTCGCAGGACGTGTTTCATAGCTTCTCGATTCCTGCCTTCCGTGTGAAGCGCGAAGCGATTCCGGGCCGTTACACAACGGTCTGGTTTGAAGCGACGACTCCCGGCACATATCACCTCTTTTGTACCCAGTATTGCGGAACCAACCACTCGCAGATGATCGGTGATGTGGTGGTGATGACGCCCGACGACTTCAAGAAATGGCTGCAGAGCTCAACGAGCGGCCATTCACTGGCGCAGGACGGAGAGCGGCTGTTTGCCAGCTTGAGCTGCAATGCGTGCCACAATACCCGGCCGGATGCTCGCGGACCGAATCTTGTCGGCGTCTATGGTTCGCGGCTGGCGCTCGCGAATGGACAGAGCGTTTTGGTCGATGACGCTTATCTGCGCCAGGCGATTCTGAATCCCTCGCAAAACATTACGCAGGGCTATGCTCCGATTATGCCCACGTATCAAGGCCAGATTAGCGAAGAAGGCGTCTTCGCCCTGGTCGAGTATCTCAAGAGTCTCGACTCGGACTATCGTATACAACAAACTGTGAATACTACCGTGTTGCCGGCTGACAGCCAGGGAGCCGCGGCGCCGGGAGGTAAAGCCCCCGCAGGACCAACGTCCGGCGGACCAGGGGAGGTTCAACAATGAGCGCTGCCACAATCGTTACTCTTCCCGACCAGGCTACGGCCAGGATTCCTAAGACGAACTTCCTGACCAAGGAGAATGGTCTGCTCAGTTGGCTGCTTACCGGCGACCATAAGCGGATTGCAACTCTCTATCTGATCTCGATTACGTTTTTCTTCTTCATCGGAGGCGCGCTCGCAGGCCTCATCCGCTTGGAGTTGCTCACACCGCAAAGCGATCTGGTAGCGGCCGACACGTATAACAAGCTGTTCACCATGCACGGCGTCATCATGGTCTTCTTCTTCCTGGTGCCGTCTGTGCCGGCTACGATCGGCAATTTTCTGATTCCGCTGATGGTCGGCGCCAAGGATCTGGCGTTGCCTAAGATCAACCTGCTGAGCTGGTATCTCTACGTAGTCGCAGGCATCATGGCCATCTACACGATGGCCGCAGGCGGTGTGGATACGGGCTGGACCTTCACGACTCCGCTCTCGACGCATTATCTGAACACGCACGTGATCTCGACCGGCCTTGCGATCTTTGTGGCTGGTTTCAGTTCGATCTTTACCGGGCTGAACTTCATTGTGACCATTCACAAGATGCGCTGCCCTGGCATGACCTGGTTCCGGCTGCCGTTGTTTGTGTGGTCCAATTACGCCGCGTCGATCCTGATGGTGCTGGGCACGCCGGTACTGGCGATCACGCTGGTTCTCATTGTTCTGGAGCGCACGGTGCACATCGGCGTCTTCGATCCGGCGATGGGCGGCGATCCGCTTCTCTTCCAACACCTGTTCTGGTTCTATTCGCACCCGGCCGTGTACATCATGATCTTGCCCGGTATGGGCGTGATCTCTGAAGTCGTCTCGACGTTCAGCCGCAAGCGAGTCTTCGGCTACACTGCGGTGGCGTTCTCGTCAGTTGCGATCGCGGTCTTCGGCTTCTTTGTGTGGGCCCATCACATGTTCATCATGGGCATCTCGAACTACGCCGCGCTGGTCTTTTCGCTTCTGACCATGCTGGTTGCGGTGCCTTCGGCGATCAAGATCTTCAACTGGGCCTTCACGCTCTACAACGGGTCCATCACCTTCGAGACGCCGATGCTCTACGCCTTCGGCTTCATGGGGTTGTTCACCATCGGCGGTATGACGGGCGTCTTTCTCGGTGCAACCGGAACCGACATCCACCTGACCGAGACCTACTTCATCGTGGCGCACTTCCACTTCGTCATGGTAGGTGGCATGTTGATGGCCTTCCTGTCGGGCATCCACTTCTGGTGGCCCAAATGGACGGGCCGCATGTATCCGGAGAAGATCTCGCAGCTCGCTGCTCTGGTTACGTTCATCGGCTTCAACTTCACGTTCTTCCCGCAGTTCATTCTCGGCACGCTGGGCATGCCGCGGCGCTATGCGGCCTATCCGCCAGAGTTCCAGGTGCTGAACGTCTTCTCGACTGCAGGCGCGTCGATTCTGGGCGTCGGCTATCTGCTGCCGATCCTCTATCTCACCTGGTCGCTCAAGTATGGCGAGATTGCGGGAGACAATCCGTGGCAGGCGACAGGCCTCGAGTGGCAGACGCAGTCGCCGCCGCTGACCGAGAATTTCCCCGAGATACCGATCATGGACCATGAAGCTTACGACTACGAGTGGCTGGCGCGCCAGCAACAGAAAGAGGTAGCCAGTGTCGGATAGCACAGCGATCGCGCACGATACGGCGGCCGAGGCCCATCACGAGCACCCGCCGTATCAGCGCCACCACTTTGAGACTGTCAGCCAGCAGTTCGACGCCACAAATTTTGCCATGTGGCTCTTTCTGCTGACCGAAGTCATGTTTTTCGGCGGGCTGTTTACCGCCTATCTGCTGCTGCGTAACTGGTACTATCCGGCCTTTGTTGTGGCATCACATCAGCTGAATATCGGCTGGGGCACGGCGAATACGGCTGTGCTTATCCTGTCCAGTTTCACGATGGCCATGGGCGTGTGGAGCGCCGAGATGCGCCGCAAGGGCATGCTCGTTCTTTTCCTGGTGATCACGTTCATTCTGGGTCTCGTCTTTCTCGGCATCAAGACCATCGAGTACCACGAGAAATGGGAAAAGCATCACATTCCCGGTTGGCACTACAGCATCCAGAACTTCACGAACCCCACCTCCGATCCTGAGGTCTACAACGAGTACCACGACAAAGCTTTGCCGGTCGATATTGCGAGCAAGACGGAGCTCTACTTCTTTCTCTACTTTGCGATGACCGGCATGCACGCGCTGCACATGATCATCGGCATTGCTATTTTGGGTTACCTGATTGTGCGTGCTCGAGCCGGTGATTTTACGACCGGGCATGTCACCTATATCGAAAATTTCGGGCTGTACTGGCACTTTGTCGACATCATCTGGATATTCCTGTTCCCGCTGCTCTATCTGATCAGCAGACATTAAGGATTGACGCCATGAGCGAACAACACGGACAAACTGATCACGAGCATCACATCGTAAGCCCGATGGTTTACCTGACGATTCTTCTTGCGCTCCTGGTGGGCACGGGCCTCACTGTGTGGGCCTCGTACATCGACCTGGGCGAGACGCACATCGGGAGTCTCACGATCTTCTGGAATCCGGTGGCCGCGCTGGCCATTGCCTGCACCAAGATGATCCTGGTTGTGCTGTTTTTCATGCATGTGAAATACAGCACCAAGCTGACCAAGCTTACGGTCATCTCCGGCGTCTTCATCTTTCTTGGGCTCATCAGCATGACGCTCACCGACTACATGAGCCGCGCCTGGGGACGGTGGTAAGAGCAGCTATCAGCCGTTAGCTCTCAGCTTTCAACAAAATAAGGGCCGCCTGCGGGCGGCCTTTTTGTTAGGCGGCGCGCAAAATGAATTGTGAGAGGCCGATCGCCGAGTGAAGCCCGCACCAGAACGCGCGCAGTGGCCTGAGGAACTCGCCCGGCTCACGAAAAATCCGCGCATCCTTGTCCGTGGCAGCGGAGCGCCGCGTACCCCCGCGCGCTGCGTCGTCTACTGGATGCAGCGGGCCATGCGCGTGCTCGACAACCCTGCGCTCGATGTTGCGATCGAAGCCGGCAATCTGCTGGGCCTGCCGGTGGTGATTTATTTCGGCGTTGTTCCCAACTATCCCAACGCCAATCTACGCCACTATCACTTTCTGGCGCAGGGGTTGCGCGATGTGGAGGCAGACGCTGCAGAACTCGGCGTTGAGTTCGTCGTCCGGCGTCCTCCTGACAACCGGCTCGATGCGTTTTTAGAAGAGGTCCAGGCTGCGTTGCTCGTCGGCGATGAGAATCCCTGCCGCGAACCTGAACGCTGGCGTAAGGTGCTTGCCCAGCGCCTCAAGTTTCCTTATTGGACCGTCGATGCCGATGTGGTGGTGCCTTCGCGTGTCTTCAATCGCAGCTTCGCGTTGCTGCATCACTTCAGGTCGCATTTGAAACGCGAGCTGCCAAAATTTCTGGTTGTACCGAAGAAGATCAAGCCGCTACATCCATGGAAACCGCATGAGACGCTCGCGCACTTCAACCTCGCGCACGACATCACTACCGGCTTTAGCAAGCTCGACCGCAGCATAAAGCCAGTAGACACTTTCACCGGCGGCACGCACGCCGCGCTTCGGCGTCTCGGTGAATTTATCCGGCGCGATCTGGCCGCATACAACACCGATCGCAACCACCCTGAAAAGCAAGGCACCAGCCGCCTCTCGCCGTATCTGCACTTCGGCAACATAGGCCCACTTACGATTGCGTTGGCCGTGCGAAAGGCCGCCGAGGCTGGCAAGATCGCGTCGGCAATTAGCGAAAGATTTTTAGAGCAGCTGATTGGCTGGCGCGAGTTGGCGGTTTTATTCGTGCGCCACGAGCCGAACTATGACAATTGGGAGTGCGCTGCCCCCTGGGCGCGGCAGAGCCTGCTTGAACACGCAGCGGATACCCGGCCGTTCCGCTATGCGCTTGCGCAGCTCGAGCGCGGCGAAACGCACGATGAATTGTGGAATGCTGCGCAGCGCCAGATGGTGACCACCGGGTGGATGCATAACTTCATGCGCATCTACTGGGCAAAAAAGATTCTCGAGTGGGCGCCTGATCCGGCAACGGCTTTCGACTGGGCGGTGATTCTGAACGACCGCTATGAACTCGATGGCCGCGATCCCAATGGCTATGCAGGTATCGCCTGGGCCATCGTGGGCAAGCTTGACCGCCCGTGGTTCAACCGGTCGGTTTTTGGACTGGTGCGCTCCATGACCGCCGCCTCATTTGGCAAAAAGTTCGACTCGGACGCCTACATCCGGCAGTACCCGGCGGAGAAAAGATAGAACTTACAGCCAAGCACGCGCCTTTTGCGCAATCTCATTTCGCCCGCTCCCACTCTGGCCTATAATGGGTCGCAATTTCGATCCCCCACAACTGAGAACTCTATCCAGCGCGATCCCATGGATTCTGCGCTTTTCTCTGTTGGCGCATTGGCAAGAACGCGAAGGTGGGAATCGGAATGCCAGAGACCGCTATCAATTGGATTCGATCGCAGCAGGTTAGCCTGTGCATTCGCCGAGCCAGATTGGTGTGGAATGGGCAGGCCCGACACAAGCGACAACTGCCTAACGCGCCGATCGGCCGGTGGGTATTTCTTCTTGCGATTGCGCTGCACATCCTGCCTGTTCAGCCGGTACTGGGGCAAGCGACATGGCAACCGCTCGGCCCCACGGCCGTCCAGACGCAGAGCTTTGGCCCGGTGACCGGACGCGTCGCCGCAATTGCCTTCGATCCCTCTGACCCGACCGGCAACCGCGTGTACGTGGGCGCTACTGGAGGCGGGGTGTGGGCAGCCAGCAACGCGGGCGCGTCCGATCTATCTTCCATCGTGTTTACTCCGCTCACCGACAGCGTCAACGCATTGAACGGCGCCATCGATGCCTCCATCACTATCGGAGCGCTCACCGTGCAGCCCGGAGGAACGGGCGTCATTCTCGCCGGCACCGGCGATCCGAATGACGCGCTCGATTCTTACTATGGCACAGGCATTCTGCGCTCCGCTGATTCCGGAACCACCTGGACGCTGATTCAGAAAACTCGGGATGCCGAGGATGGATTGGGCGGTCAGGATTTCAGCTTTGTGGGAGAAGGCTTTGCCGGTTTCGCCTGGAGCACGGCCAATCCGCAGATTGTCGTCGCAGCCGTAGCGCAGGCCGCTGAGAGCGCACTCGTTGCCGCCGGGCGGCCGAACTTGAGCTACGCAGGACTTTACTACTCCGCAGATAGCGGAGCGACCTGGCACCTGGCCACCATTACTGACGGCAGCGGCAAGGACGTACAAGGGCCAATCGATGCGTTCGCTGTGCCTGACGGCAACGCGGCCACGGCGGTAGTGTGGAATCCCGCGCGGCAGTTGTTCGTAGCGGCGGTACGCCACCACGGCTATTACCAGTCGGCCGACGGCATCACGTGGACGCGCATGGCGGCGCAGCCCGGCGCAGGGCTCACTACGCAACTTTGCCCCAACAACCTCGGCGGGGCCGGGTCGCTGAGCTGCCCCATCTTTCGCGGCGCATTGGCGGTCAATCCCGCGAGCGGCGACACCTTTGCATGGACCGTCGATGGCAAGAACCAGGATCAGGGACTCTGGCAGGACTCCTGCAATCTAAATGGCAGCGCATGCGGCAACACCTCGATCACATTTGCTAAACAATGGAGCACAGCCGCGCTTGAGAGCCGCACGGCCGACGGCAGCGCGACGATTCTGAACGGAAACTACAATCTCGCGCTGGCCGCAACCCCGAATGGGCAGGATACCGTGCTGCTGGCCGGCGATAGCGACGTGTGGCGATGCAGCCTGACTGCGGGCTGCGCATGGCGCAATACCACAAATGCAATCGGGTGCATGAGTGCACAGGTTGGCCCTTTTCAGCACGCGCTCGCCTGGAACCCGGCAAATCCGCTCGAGATCTTCATTGGGAACGACAGCGGGCTATGGCGTTCGATCGACGGCATCGGCGAGACAGGCGCTTCTTGCGCGGCGGCGGATGCAACGCACTTTCAGAATCTCAACGGAAGTCTCGGCTCGCTGGCTGAGGTGGTGAGTCTCTCACCGGTCATGGCCTCGCCGTATGTAATGATGGCGGGCCTCGGCGTGAACGGCACTGCGGGCGTGAAGGGCACAGCGGCCACAGCAGAGTGGCCGCAGATTCTCACCGGATATGGCGGCCCCGTGACGATCGATCCTGCAAATGACGCGAGCTGGTACGTCAACAACCAGGCGGGAGTCTCCATCTATCTTTGCGCGCAAGCGTCGCTCTGCGCGCCCGCTGATTTCGGCTCGGGTCCCGTGGTTACCAACTCGGATGTGAATCTCTCGCCTGGCGCGACGGCTACGCCCGCACCGTTTCTCGTCGATCCACTCGACCCCACGCAACTGCTCATCGCCACATGCCAGTTGTGGCGCGGACCGGCGAATGGCGTGGGTTGGAGTGCGGCCAATGCTATCACGCCGATTCTCGACAGTGGCGTAACGAATACAGTGTGCAACGGTGACGCGCTGGTTCACTCCATCTCGGCCATGGCTCTGCCCAGCGGAAGCGAACTGATCTATCTCGGCATGTATGGAGCGGCCGATGGAGGCGCGCATCTGCCCGGTCACGTCTGGAGCATCGTGTTCAATCCTTCGTCGAGCACCGCTCCGGTCGTCACGGATCTGACGATGAACCCCGTAGTCAATGACGTTCACACACTCAATGTTTACGGCCTCGATATTTCGAGCGTCTTCGTCGATCCGAGCGACACAACCGGAAAGACGGTCTATGTAACCGTTGCGGGTGTCAACAGCCCGGCTGAAGGCGTACAGGTCGTCTACCGTTCTACGGACGGCGGAGCACACTGGAGCGATCTGATGGCCAATCTTCCCGCTGCACCGGCTAACAGCATCAGCGTCGACCCCAGAGATCCGAACATCGTATATCTGGCAACCGATCAGGGTGTCTATTTCACGACGCAGGTGGCGAGTTGCGCGGTGCCTCCGCATGTCTGCTGGTCGCGGTTGGGAAGCGGCCTGCCCAGCGCGCCGGTTGTCGCGCTTGAGGCTGCTGCCGCTACAGCTTCTCCGCAGGTCCTTGTAGCCGGTACATACGGTCGGGGTATCTGGCAGGCGCCGCTTCTGAGCGCAGGTGCGGGCCTCACAACGGCCACTGCGTCACCCACCAGCCTCGAGTTCGGCAATCAGACCGAAGGAAGCGCGAGCGCCGCGCGGACGGTGACGATCCAGAACACAGGTTCGGCTGCCCTGACGCCGACGTCAGTCTCTGTCAGCGCAGGCTACAGCGAGATCGACGGATGCGTGAATGCCTCCATCGCACCGGGCGGAAGCTGCGCAATCCAGGTAGTCTTTGCGCCGACGATCATCGGCAAACAGACAGGTCAACTGATCGTCTATGCCAATCTCGCCGGAGGCCAGATGGTCGTCGGCCTTGATGGAACCGGTACAGCGTCTGGGGCAGTGACCCTCACGTCTGCAATCGTGAGCCTTGGCTCGACGGCCGTAGGATCAACCTCCGCGCCGCTTCCGATTGCAGTCGCGAACAACGGTGCGTCGGCAATTCCCATCAACGGACTTACCGTAACCGGCCCCTTCGCGCTGGCCAGCAACGCCTGCGGCACGGTTTCGCTGGCGCCGAACTCCGATTGCCAGATCGAGGTGAGCTTCGCTCCTACGCAGTCCGGCCCGGCCACAGGGCTGCTCACACTCAATGACGGCGCAGGAACCCAGACTGTAGAACTTACGGGCACTGGCCTTTCAGCGCCCACTGACACGCTGAGCACCGCATCGCTCACATTCCAACCGACGGCAACAGGGCAATCGTCTGCGCCGCAGGTCATCACGCTCACAAATTCTGGCGGGCAACCACTTGCGTCCATTACGCTCGCGGCGAGCGCAGGATTCCAGGTGACCAATAGCTGTGGCACGCAGCTTGCCGCAAACTCCTCGTGCACCGTCGCCGTTCAGTTTGCGCCCACACAGTTGGGCAGCATCACAGGCACGCTCACGGTGAGCGACGCGCTGCGCACGCAGACGGTATCTCTCTCCGGCACCGGCGTCGCGCCGGCCATATTGACCGTGAATCCGGCGAGTCTTACCTTTGCGAACCAGCAGCCTGGAGTTCCCAGCGCGCCGCAGACCGTAACCGTCACGAACGGCGGCGGAGCGTCGCTGGCCAACATCGGCTTTGAGATCATCGGTCCCGCAGCGGCAAGTTATGCCATCAGCGCCAACACATGCGGCGCGATACTCAACAGCGGCAGCAGTTGCACCGTGCAGGTGGTGTTCACGCCGGCGGCGACGGGCCCTATCGCCGCGACGCTCGTCGTCTCATCATCCACGCCGGGAGTGAAGGCTGTCGCCGTGCCGCTGAATGGATCTGGATTACTTGGCGGCGGGTTGAGCCTTCTTCCGGCACTTCTCACATTTCCCGCCGTTGGTGTGAATCAGTCCAGCTCGGCACAACCGGTGTTGATCACCAACAGTACTGCCTATTCGATCGCCTCGATGACGATCTCTGTGACGGGACCGTTTTCGATCGTGCAAAACACATGTACAGGCAGCCTGGCCGTGGGCGCGAGCTGCGGGGTAGGCGTGGTGTTCACGCCAACAGCGACGGGCACTGTCTCCGGAGCGCTGACCGTCGCATCGCCAGCGCTGGCTGTGCCCGTTACGGCTGTGCTCGCCGGCACCGGCTTCGATTTTTCGATTGCGATCTCAGGGGCCGGCAGCCTAACCGTCGCCAGCGGCCAGACGGCGAATTTTCCGCTGCTGATCACGTCCAGCGGCGCGCAGGCCACCTTCAGTTTTAATTGCGGCACAATTCCGAAGAACGCCGCCTGCATCTTCAACCCTCCCAGTGAAAGCCTCAATCTGGGAGTGCAGGGCAATGTAACGGCCGAGATTCTCACCGGCCAATCGAGTCCGTCGGCATTGGTTCATACGCTCGCGGGCTTGCGATCTCTGCCTTTCTTTTGCGCGTTGCTCTTCTTGGCGCGAGCCCGCCGAAATCAGCTGCTTTTGCTGGCTGTGCTGATGGCGTTCTGCGCCGCCTTTGCAACAAGCTGCACAAGCTCGAGCGGTGGCACCGGTGGCAACCCGACCGGCGGCGGAAGCGGTTCCAGCACGCCGCCAGGAACGTATACGATTCCGGTCACCATCACTTCGACCGGCATCTCTCACTCGGTGAATCTGACGCTTGTCGTCGACTGAGCTGCGGGCTCTCCTGACGCGTACACCGGCTATACTTGAACTTCGGAAGAGCGGAAATTTCCGGCCGCATCGTGCCGGCGCTACGCGAGGAAATCTCACCCATGAATGCAAAGGTAACGGTAGAAGACGTCGCGCGCGTAGCGGAGTTGGCGCATCTGAAGCTGACGCCGGATGAGACTGCACATATGCTCACGGATTTGAACGCCATCCTCGATTATGTCGCAGAACTGAACGAGCTTGACACAGCCGGTGTGGCGCCGCTGGCGCAGGTCAGTGAACTCGAAGAGTTTACAAGTGCGCTGCGGCCTGACGAAGTGCGGCCGTCGCTCGATCGCACCGCGGTGACGCAGCAGGCTCCAGAATCCGACAAGGTGTTCTTCAAAGTGCCGAAGGTGATCGAACGGTAAAAGAGCAGGGACTACGAGGTATCGCAATTGGCTGGCGAGACACACACGATCGAGAGCTTTGTCGAGAAACCAAAGACGCTGGCCGTTCTGCGCGAGGAGATCACTGAAAGGCGCGTGAGAGCGGCCGACGCCATCGCCAGCTATTACGAGCGCATCGAAAAGAAGAACCCGCACCTGAACATCTATCTGAGCCTTACGAAAGAACGGGCGCTCGAACAGGCCGCGCGCATCGATGCCCTTGCTGCTAAAGGCGATCCTCTGCCCCCGTTGGCAGGTGTTCCGGTCGGCATCAAAGATGTGCTCGTGGTGAAAGGCATCCCATCCACAGCGGGCTCGAAGATTCTCGAAAATTACCGGCCTCCTTACGACGCAACCGTCGTAACCAGACTGGAAGCCGCGGGCGCCGTGTTGCTCGGCAAGCTCAACTGCGATGAGTTCGCAATGGGCTCATCGAACGAGAACTCCGCTTATGGACCCGTGCGCAATCCCGTCGATCCCGAGCGTGTACCAGGCGGATCGAGCGGTGGTTCGGCTGCAGCCGTTGCAGCCAATCTGGCGATGGCCACGCTCGGCACGGATACGGGCGGGTCGATTCGCCAGCCGGCGAGCTTTTGCGGCGTAGTAGGTGTGCTGCCCACGTATGGACGCGTCTCGCGCTACGGGCTCATCGCCTTTGCCTCCTCGCTCGACCGCGTGGGACCGTTTGCCGCAAACGTCCGTGATGCGGCTAGTGTGCTCGGCGTAATCGCCGGATCGGACCCTTGTGATGCGACCAGTTCTCCCGCTCCGGTCGAGGACTATGCCGCCGAGAGCGACAAGCCCGCGGCAGGCCTGCGGATTGGTGTTCCGAAGGAATACTTCGCCGAAGGACTCGATCCTGAGGTACGCGCCGCGATCGAGAAGGGCATCGAGACACTGAAGGCTGCGGGATGCGCGATCAAGCCGATTTCGCTGCCGCACACGCAGTATGCAATCCCTACGTACTATCTGGTCGCGACGGCGGAAGCGAGCGCGAATCTGGCCCGGTTCGATGGCGTGCGCTATGGGTATCGCTCGCCTAAGTCGGAGACGCTCTCTGACATGTACAGCCACTCGCGTGATGAGGGATTCGGTGCCGAAGTGAAGCGGCGCATTCTGCTGGGCACCTATGCGCTTTCTGCCGGCTACTACGATGCCTACTACCTCAAAGCGCAGCAGGTCCGCCGCATCCTCGCCGAGGAGTTTCTGCGCGCCTTTGCCGAGGTGGACGCAATCGTGACGCCTACGTCGCCGGTGCCCGCGTTCAAGTTGGGGGAGAAGACGGGCGATCCGCTGGCCATGTATCTGGCCGACATCTACACCGTGACCGCCAGCCTGGCTGGCATCTGCGGCGTCACAGTGCCTTGCGGAGCGACGCAGGTCGGACTGCCTGTGGGCATGCAGGTGCTCGCCCGCCATTTTGGCGAGAGCACGGCTTTTCGCGTAGCGCGGGCCGTCGAAGCGGCTGCTCTCTAGATTGAACTTAGCTTTCTCCGTTTTTTGCCATTCATCTGGCAAAAACTCCTCTACAATGGCTTCCATTCCCCCAGGAGTTTTTCTTCATGCGCATCGGGCGGCAGCCTGCGGGACGGACGTTTGTGGTCGCAGCTCTCGTCGTGGCTGCGCTGCCGATCTCTGCCGCTCCGCGCAAAGGCCACACCGTCGCTCTCGGCGCCATGCGGCGCGTGCAGTATTCGAAGCAGGGTGATCCGGCTGGCGCGGTCACAGGTGAAGATGCGCTCAAGATTCGTGCTCTGCTGGTCGATGGCGCAGTCAAGGAGTGGACCACCGGCGACGCGCACGACGTAACCGACCGCAGCTTTGTCGTGCGCCGCGTGATTCGCTTGAACGACGCACTTCCCGGCGACAAGCCCGGCCAATGGGTGTGGCAGCGCGGTCCGTGGCTGCTGGTCGATCGTGTCACAGGCCGCGTGACCGCGCTCAAGCTGCCAGACTACGATCCCGGCGTAAGCCAGGTGAGCTGGTTCCGCGACTACAGTGCGTATTGCGGTGTCACTGCGAGCGGCAAAAGTCTCTATGCGGTCGTGGCCCAGGTGGCCGCACGCAAGCCCGTCCTGGCCAAAAAACTTTCCGCTTTCGACCCGGAGGAACACGCCGATCCGATCTGTGCCCAGCCCGACTGGCAACGCGATCCACTGCGTGTCACCTTTCACCCCGTCGGCAGGGACTCGGTCAGCTACGAGATCGTTCCCGGTTCTGCGGTGCTCGTCGAAGAGACCGAAGACGAGCCGGAGACACCGGATACGCCCGCAGCTCAAGCTAGGTAGCGAGTCAGCAAGTCAGCAAGTTAGCCTATCTACAGCCAGGGCGGGCGATTGCATGATGGACTCTCTCGATGAGTTGCTTGAACGGGCCAAGGTGGCGCATGGTCACCTGTGCGCGGGCCAGATCCTCGGCGTGCGCATGGGATTGTTTGGCCTCGAACGACTGGGTGAAGAGACGGGGCTGCGGGACCCTCTTGGGGCCGACCGCAAGCGGCTCATTACGTTCGTCGAGATCGACCGCTGCGCCACCGATGCCATCGCACTGGTCACCGGATGCCGTCTCGGCAAACGCGCACTCAAGTTTCGTGATTGGGGCAAGATGGCCGCCACCTTCGTCGATCTGGAGAGCGGACGCGGCGTCCGTGTGGTCGCCCGCGAGGACTCCCGCGAGCTGGCAAGCCGTCTCTATCCGCATTTGGAAAACCGCAATTTGCAGCAGATGCAGGCCTACCGAGAACTATCTGACGCCGATTTATTTGGTGCGCAACGGGTGCGCGTGGCCGTCGATCCAGCCGACCTGCCAGGCTATAAGGCTCAACGAGCCGTCTGCTCGTGCTGTGGCGAAGGCGTGAACTTCGGGCGCTTTGTGGAAACCGCCGGCCAACAGCTCTGCCTGAGCTGCGCTCATCCGGAGCTGCGCTACTGGCAGCCCGACGACCCACAGAAATGACCCGCTCAACACCTTTTTTTCCGGTCTTTCCAAAATCCGTAAAACACCCAAACGAAGAAGGCGACGGACAAAACATCGGGAAACAGCCATAAAATGTGGATGCTCAGCGTGACCATGGCGGCCTGCTCCTGCCGCGACCCCTTCGGCCGACGCGGAAGAAAACGCCGTGCAGCCTGGAAAGAGCCTCGACCTCTTCAGGAGACTCCCGGATCAGTAAGAAAGAGGTAGGCGGTCCGTAAGTGCTTTATAAGGGTTCGAGTAGATCGAGTCTCGTTCGGAGTCGGCCGAGGGTGCGGCCGCCGGATTCCGAGACCCTCTGCGCATCCTTGACACGCTACAGGCCGCGCGTATCTTATCTTTCTAGGCATTCTTTCGGTACCCGCGCTCCATAGGACGAGGCTCCATCGGGCTCTCGCCTGCCGGAACGGGGACCGGAAGAGAGCTGTGTCGAACAGGAAGCAGACGGCAGTAGGGTTGTGCAGTTGCGAACGCAGGTCGGGAGCCGTCAGAATCCCGGCAGCAACCGCGCCCTCCTTCCAGAGCCGGGGCCAGGATCAAGAACGCCCAGGACCATTCCCGGAGACAAGTTTTCTCGATAGGGCGCCCGCTGTGCCGGGTGCCCATGCAACGGATGCGCCGCGTGCGGCTGCTCCAGACAAGTAAAGGATGAACGTGGCCACAACATTCGCTTTCTTTGCGGGACCAGCCGCGCCGGCAGGCGGCGGACTCACGATGCTTCTCCCGCTGCTGCTGATTCCGGTGCTCTACTTTTTGATGATCCGCCCGCAGCAGAAGCGGCAAAAACAGTGGCAGAGCATGCTTGAAAACATCAAGGCGGGCGACCGGGTTACGACCGCCGGAGGCATTCGCGGCATTATCCTGTCCATCAAGGACGATGCCATCATCATTCGTGTCGCACCGGACAACCTCAAGATCGAGGTGGCCAAGAACGCCATCGCCTCGGTTACGGCGCAGGAGCCTTCATCGGGCTCGTAGGTTATCCGGATCCTAACTTTTTGCACAGCTTTCGATTTCTGGACTAGAGAAACAGAACAATGAAGAAAAATCTCAAAAGCAGAATTGCCATCATCATCGCGGTCCTGCTGATCTTTACTTACGGCATCTTCGGCATCCCGTCAGGATTCAGCGGCAACGACCTGAAGGCGGCGCTTACCAAACGGATTCACCTTGGTCTCGATTTGCAGGGCGGCGTGCACCTGATCCTGCAGGTTGTTGTCTCTGAAGCCGTGGGCGATGAGACCGACAGCACGGTGGCTCGCATTCAGCAGGATCTGAAGACGGCCAACCTGAGCTTCTCGCAGGTCTACAAGCCCGATCCCACCAAGCCTGAACTGGTTAAGGTAGAAGGCTTGACGCCGGCCAACGCCAACGCGGTTCGCTCGCTGCTTGACTCGAAGTATGCGAACGACTACGACCTGAACAGCGCAGACAACGACACAGCTCTTACGCTGGCGATGAAGCCGACGGTCGAAAAGGCGCTTGAAGAAAAAACTGTGCAGCAGGCGATCGAGACCATCAATGATCGCGTGAACTCGCTCGGCGTGAGCGAGCCAAGAGTGGCGCCATACAGCCTGGGCGCCAACCAGATATTGGTCGAACTTCCCGGCATCAGTGATCTGGATCAGGTAAAGAACGCGATCCAATCGACGGCCCGCCTGGAGATTCATCCCGTGGTTGGCGGGCCTTACCAGGATGAGCAGGGAGCACTAGCCGCTAACAATGGCGCTATTCCGCCCGACGAGCAGCTGGCGCACTACGCGGGTATGAACGGTTCACAGGCCGACAGCGTGTACGTCCTGCAGCGCGCGCCAATTGTCTCCGGCAGCGACTTCCGCTCTGCCGAGCCGGGCACGAATCAAAACACCGGCCAGAGAATCGTGCAGTTCACGCTCACAGACGAAGCCGGCAATCGCTTCTACGAGTACACCAGCCAGAACGTAGGCAAATACATGGCTGTGGTGATGGGCGGGCGCGTGCGTGAAGTGGCCAGCATCAAGGAGCCAATTCACGATACCGGCGAAATCGAGGGCGCGTTCAGCCAGGACGAAGTGACGATGCTCTCGAAGCTTCTGCGCACTGGCGCTCTGCCGGCTTCGCTCAACTTCCTTGAAGACCGCACCGTCGGTGCCTCGCTTGGTGCCGATTCAATTCGCGAAGGCGTGACGGCCGCAATCGTCGGCGTCTTGGTGGTGATGGCCTTCATGTTGGTCTACTACCGGGGATCGGGCGTGAATGCGGATCTGGCGCTTTTCCTCAACCTGGTCATCCTGCTTGGCTTCATGGGATTCTCGCAGGCCACGCTCACTTTGCCGGGCATTGCCGGAGTCATTCTCACCATCGGCATGGGCGTTGACTCCAACGTGCTGATCTTCGAGCGCATCCGCGAAGAGATTCGTGCGGGCAAGGCAGCTTCGGCGGCTGTCGATCAGGGATTCGCCCACGCCTGGGTGACGATTGTCGATACGCACGTGACGACGATCGTTTCAGCCGCCATCCTCTTCCTCTTCGGCAGCGGACCGGTGAAGGGATTCGCTGTTACGCTTACCTTCGGTCTGGCGGCCAATCTGTTTACCGCAGTGTATGTCTCGCGGGTCATCTTTGAAGCCCATCTGAACAAGCTCAAGGCTGGAGAGATGGTTTCCATTTAACGTTTGTGCGCCGGTTGGGGCGATCTAAAAATATCGCAAGCTTTGAAGCTTGAAAGGGAAGAAAGCAGTGGAACTGTTTCATGGTGCAAATGTGGATTGGCTGGGGAAGAAGTGGTACTTCCTCGCCTTTTCAATGATCTTCAGCGTTGCCGGCATTATCTCCATGGCCATTCATTGGTCCCACACCGGCTCACCGGTCCCCCTCGGAATCGACTTTCGCGGCGGAACGGAAGTGCAGGTGCAGTTCGCCCAGCCCCCGGATATCGATGCCATTCGCAAGGCGGCCGATGCCGCTGGGCTCAATGGCGCAAGTATTGTGAACTACGACGTGCCGGCGAACCATGAAGTGCTGATCAGCCTTCCCGAGCAGACCAATGAGAGCGCTCTTGATGTAGGCCGGCAGCGGATTGAAGATGCACTGCACGCGCACTACAACAATCCATTCAACGTGCGCAATGTGCAGGTAGTCGGCCCTACGGTAGGCAAGCAGCTCGAGCGGCAGGCTGGCCTGGCCACGCTCTACTCGATGATCGGCATGCTGATTTATCTGTGGTTCCGGTTCCAGCTGATCTACGGTGTGGCTGCGGTGGTGGCCTGCTTCCATGACACGCTGATTACGGTGGGCGCCTTCGCGCTTACCGGTCAGGAGATCAGCCTCACGGTCATCGCGGCGATCCTTACTTTGGTGGGTTACTCGATGAACGACACCATCGTCGTCTTCGATCGTATCCGCGAAAATCTGCGCATCAGCCGTCGCGAGCCTCTGCCCGTTTTGGTTAACCGCAGCATCAATCAGACTCTGAGCCGGACGGTTCTTACCTCTGGTCTGACTTTTCTGACGGTGCTCTCCCTGTATATCTTCGGGGGCGAGGTGCTGAAGGGCTTTTCATTCGCACTTGTGGTCGGTATTCTGATCGGAACCTACTCATCCATTGCGGTGGCGGCGCCCATGCTGGTCGCTTACCAGGAGTGGCGGGCAAAAAAAGGCAGCTCAACGACACTTCCTGCGGCAAAACGATCGCGTGTCTGAGCATCTAAGTATGCCGGTGGGGTGCGGAAATCACTTGCTGGCATTTCGGATTGTGACACTGCGAGAAGAACAACAGCGTCGCAGCTATCGAACTCTCCAGATTTGAGGCCTCCGGTGCCGGAAAAGTGCACCGACTTTGTAGCATCTTTTGCACTCGAAAGCGTGGTTCTGATAAGGTTGACACGCTTCAATCAGGTGATTTCCAGGCACGGGAACATTTGATGTTCTCGCGGTGTCTAAAAAAGATGTAACCAACACCCCGTTCGAGGCTGAGTATGTTTGAAGACTCCACATTCGAATCCGGCGGTAAGATCAAGACCAAGAGCGGTCGTTGGATGCTGTTTACCGGCATCATTAACGGATCGATCCTGCTTCTGCTGATCCTTATCCCACTGATCTATCCTGAGGCGCTCCCCAGAGCTGCCATGTTGACGGTGCTCACGACGCCTCCTCCGCCTCCACCGCCTCCACCACCACCGCCTCCGCCAGAGGTGATTCACGTGGTGCACGTGCAGTCAGAGATGATGAACAATCAGCTGACTGCTCCTCGCACAATTCCAAAGAACATTCAGATGGTTTCGGAGAAGGAAGCGCCTCCGAGCAACTTCGGTGTAGCGGGCGGCATGGGTGACGGCGGCGCCGGCGGCGTGATGGGCAGCATCTTCGGCAGCGGCAGCGGTCCGCAGGTGAAGGCGGCGCCTCCCAAGAAGGTGAACATCTCGGCCGGTGTAGCTGTGGGTATGTTGTTGCAGAAGACAACCCCCGTCTATCCTCCGATTGCCAAGGCAGCGCGTGTCTCGGGCACAGTGGTGTTGCAGGCCACGATCTCAAAGCAGGGAACAATCGAAAATCTGCACGTTGTCAACGGTCCGGCGATGCTGCAGCAGGCGGCCATCGATGCTGTGAAGCAGTGGCGCTATCGGCCCTACCTGCTGAACAATGAGCCGGTCGAGGTCGAGACTACGGTCAACGTGATCTTTACCTTGGGTGGGTAATCAATCTGTGGCTCTCTGCAGCGTCTGTTGCGGAGAGCTTTCCTTTTGGCCCTGAATGCGAATCCCCCAAGAGCCGCATTCCCCAGAATGTCCGTGTGGACAGATTTCAGCTGTTTATAAACAAAACTCCGTAGGAGGAACGATTCAGTGATTCTCGCTCATCTCTCGCATTTCGCTTCGCATGCAGCCAGCAGCCTGGCCATGTTCCAGGAGGAACAGACGGTCAGCTTCAGCCCGATGGGGTTGTGGAACCACATGGGCGTCCTGGCCAAAGCGGTCGCCGTGATTCTGTTCATCGAGTCGATCTGGTCCCTGGCGGTCATGATCGATCGTTACCTGTATTTCTCCGCAGCCCGCAAGCAGTCTCGCGAGTTTGCTCCCAAGGTTGCCGGCGCGCTGAAGGATAGCAAGCTGGAAGAGGCCATCAAGATCGCCGACCGCAACAAGAAGTCGCATCTGGCCGAAGTTGTGACGGCAGGTCTGCAGGAGTTCCGCTCCTCGGCCGGCGTTGCCAACGAAGAGACCATTGCCAGCTCGGGCCGCGCGCTTGAGCGGGCTGAGGCGATCGTGCACGCCAAGCTGAAGAGAGGCCTTGCGGTTCTGGCCACCATCGGTGCAACGGCTCCGTTCGTCGGCCTGTTCGGCACCGTCGTCGGCATTCTGAACGCCTTCCAGCAGATCGCCACGCAGAAGACCTCCGGTATCGGCGCAGTCGCCGGCGGTATCTCTGAGGCTCTGGTTACCACGGCATTCGGCCTGCTGGTCGCCATCCCCGCTGTGATGGCCTTCAACTACTTCACTGGCCGTGTCGAAGCCTTCGACGTCGAGATGGATAACTCTTCGAGCGAGCTCATCGACTACTTCATCAAGCAGAGCCACAAGCGCTAAGCGAAGCGGCTTTTACTCGGGCGAGAGTCTCATGCGGGGCAGAGGGTTAGGTCCTTCTGCTCCGCGATTTGAACTTCGCGCGAGCTTGAATCTCGAGTAAAACCGGAAGGTTCCGGATCAACCATTCAGACATACGGAGCCCGTAACATGGGAATCGCAGTACGAAACGAAGGCAGCAAGGTCAACTCCAACATCAACGTGACCCCGATGGTGGACGTCATGCTGGTGTTGCTGATCATCTTCATGGTCATCACCCCCATGCTCCAGAACAAGGTGCAGATCGACATGGCCAAGGTGGACAACGCCGTTGCCATGCCGGATGCCGACAAGGATGACGCGATCGTGGTCGCAGTCACCCGTGATGGGGGCGTCTTTCTCGGCCAGAACAAGGTCGATCCGAGCCAGTTGGGCAGCATGGTGCGCGACAAACTCGCCGACAAGACGGATAAGACCATCTATGTCCGTGCGGATGCGCGTGCGCAGTATCGCGCCGTCGAAGACGCGATCGACAACGTGCGTACCGCCGGGGTGGAAGAGGTAGGCTTGCTTACGCAGCGCAGAGAAAACGGCCTTAGCGGCGGCGAATAGTTTTTACGCATGCACTGCTTTCCAACGGTTTTGTGGAACTAAGACGAGGAGTTTAAATCCATGGCATTTTCAACTGGTGGCGGCGGCGGCGCGATGGGCGAAATCAACGTCACGCCGATGATCGACATTCTTCTGGTGCTGCTGATCATCTTCATGGTCATTGTGCCGGTTACCCCGCGCGGTCTGGATGCGCTGGTACCCCAGCCCCCCAAGAATCCCCAGCAGCAGCAGCAGCCAAACGATCGCACCATCGTGGTGCAGGTTCTGTACCGTCCCGGCGCGGCTCCGGCCTACAAGATCAACGAGACCGATGTCGCGCATGCTGACTTGTTGCCGAAGCTGACCGAGATCTACGCCAACCGCGCCGAGCGGGTGATGTTCATCCGAGGCGATGACGACGTGAACTTCGGCTACATTGCGGACGTTCTCGATATAGGCAAGGCGGCTAACGTGGATCACGTCGGATTGATGACACCGAAGATCCAGGCGGGCCAATAGTTCAGGCCTTTGCAGCGGCTTCTCATCCAGTGGGCATGTAGATGAGCAGTTTGGTGGATCGAAGCCGCGTCGTGGACGACTTGATTGCTTGGAGATTTGGCCGACAGGGCGCGCAGCAGGAGTACAATTTTTTCACCCCCGGTTTCAGTTGCTTTCGCCCAATGCCAGTTTGTAATGATACCGGGCGCGGCCATGAAGCCTCTGCCTGAAGGAGAAGAGAACAGACATGAATCGACCCGCACGTTTTTGGGCGCTCGCGGTTACCTTGGCCGGCACGGTTCTTTCCATGAGCGGGTGCAGCCAGCTCCAGGCCCGCGATCAGTTGAACAAGGGAGTGGATGCGTATAAGAACGCGCACTATGAGGAGGCGATCGATCACTTCCAGAAAGCCACTCAACTCGACCCGACTCTGCCGATGGCAAAGACCTACCTGGCGACCGCGTTGGCCCAGAATGTGGTGCCCGGACTGACCACACCGGAAAATCTGAAGACGGCCAAGCAGGCCATCTCGATCTTCGAAGAGGTTCTGGCGAAAGAGCCGACCGACGTCAACAGCATGAAGCAGATTGCCGGCATTTACTTCAGCGTGAAGGATCTCGACAACGCAAAGGAATGGCAGAAGAAGGTTCTCGCGGTTGATCCGAAGGATCCCGAGGCAGCCTATACCATTGGCGTCATTGACTGGACCAAGGCCCACGAGAACAAGCTCAAGGCGCTGCAGGATGCCGGTCTCAATGACGATGGCAAAGGCAATGTAAAGGCACCCAAGAAGGTGATGGAGCCGCTCGCCAAGCAGAATGCGCCGTTAATCGAAGAAGGCTTGCAGTATCTGAATCAGGCAGTGGCCAACCGGTCGAACTATGACGATGCCATGCAGTATCTTAACCTGATCTATCGCAACAAGGCCGACGTGGATTACGGCAATAACTCCGCCGTGAATCAGGACCTGGCGATGGCGCAGGACTGGACCTCCAAGGCGATGAGCACTCGCAAGGCGAATGAAGCTGCGAAGAACGCCGGCCCAACCGGTATCACGATGGACTCCAACGGCAATTTGAAATAACAATCACGCTCGTTGGGAGCGAAGTTACGGCCTCTGCCATTGGCGGGGCCGTTTTCTTTTGCCTCCAGATCAAGTTCACATTTGATGTAGGCTCTGCGTGTTTCAGGTTAAGATGGCTCTTTCCCGGGAAAGAGCCATGAGTTCATCGGATTCCGGATACTGTTGCGAAGCCGGTGAAGTGTTGGGAGGTGAACTTGATCAGGATCATCGGTGCCTGTAAGCGAATTTTTCTGGTTGTCTCAGCTCTTCTCTTCGTGTCGCATGCACTCTGTGCGCAGAACCAGCTGGTCACCGAGGAGGTTCCGCACCCCTCCCCAATGCAGGCCGGCCAGACGCCCGTCGGCTTTACCGCGAGCAATGACACGGAAGCCCTGGAGGTGACAGCCTGTGGGGATTCCGTTGTCCACGTGGTCGCGCATCCGGAAGGCCAGCTGGCGTCCACTGAGGCGCAACCGTGGATGCTACCCTCCGCGCAGGCCTGCCCCGGCACGACCTTCCAGTTCGGCCAGAACGGCGATCAGGTGATTCTCACCACTGCGGGCCTTGTGACCTCATTGAATCTGCGTACAGGCAGTCTGACCTTCAAAACGGCTGCCGGCGAAACGTTGGCGCATGAGATCAACAACCTGCCACGCACGTATCTGCCCTCCGATGCCGACAACCTCTTTCATACCGAAGACCGCTTCAGTCCCGACGCGACCGAGGCGATCTATGGGCTTGGCCAGCACCAGAGCGGGCTGTTCAACTATCGCGGCAACACGGTAGAGCTCGGCCAGAACAATACCGACATCGCCATTCCACTCCTGGTTTCGAGCAAGGGCTATGCGATTCTTTGGAATACGGCCTCACTCAGCTATGCCGACAACCGGTTTCCGCTGAACCTTAACTTCGAATCTCTGGCCGCGCCACAGATCGACTACTACGTGCTCTATGGCCCGCAGATCGATCGGATCATCCACGAGTATCGCTCGATGACCGGGCACGTTCCGCTCTTTCCTGAGTGGGCCTACGGATTCTGGCAATCGAAGGATCGCTATAAAACGCAGGATGAGATTCTCTCCGTCGCCGGCGAGTATCGCTCACGTCACATCCCCATGGATGCCATCGTGCAGGACTGGTACTGGTGGAAGGAAGGCGGGAAAGGCGATCCAGTCTTCAATGCCGGTTATACCGATGTCCCCGCGGAGCTGAAAACACTGCATGACGAGCATGTGCACGCAATGATTTCGGCATGGGCCATGATGGATGCCACTGCGGAAAACTTCAAGACGATGCACGAGAAAGGGTTCGAAGTTCCTGGCGCGCACGTCTATGATCCAACCAATCCGGAGGCCAGTAATTTTTTCTGGAACGATTTTGTCGGTAAGCTTTTCGCGCAGGGCTGGGACGCCTTCTGGCTTGACAGCTCGGAGCCGGAAGAATACTGGCCGCATATGGGCGACGCGATCCTGCGCTACAAACAGCTGCACATCGGCAGCGGACTCGAATACACCAATATCTTTCCCTTCGCGCATACGGCCGAGGTGCAGGACCACTGGAAGCAGGCAAATCCGCAGAAGCGCGTCTTCCTGCTCACGCGATCTGCATTTCTAGGCCAACAGCGCAATGGCGCGACAGTCTGGTCCGGCGACGTTTACAGCAGTTGGTGGGCGTTGCGTCACCAGGTGCCTGCTGGCCTCAACTTCGCGCTCTCGGGCTATCCCTACTGGACGACCGATATCGGCGGCTATCATCTGCCTTCTCCTGACGCGGCCAGCAAGCCTGAATATCAGGAGCTCTACGCGCGTTGGTTTGAGTACGGCACGTTCTGTCCCATCTTCCGCACGCACGGGCATCGCGATCACAACGAGCTGTGGACCTACGATCAGGTCTTTCCCACACTGCTGGCCTTTGATCGCCTGCGTTATCGGCTTCTGCCGTACATCTACTCGCTGGCCTGGAAGGTCACCAGCGAAGACTACACGATCCAACGTCCGCTGGTGATGGACTTCCGCGAAGACCAGGCAACGTGGGAGATTGGTGATGAGTTTCTCTTCGGGCCAGACCTTCTCGTCAGCCCAGTGCTCACCGAGCATGCTACCTCGCGTGCCGTCTACCTGCCCTCCGGCCCGGAGTGGTTCGACTTCTGGACAGGTGAGCACGTGAATGGCGGCGTTGCCATCACCTCAGCAGCGCCGCTCGACCGCATTCCGCTGCATATCCGCGCAGGCTCCATTTTGCCGCTTGGCCCGGCGATCGAATACGCGGGACAGGCGACTGATCCTATCGAGCTGCGCGTGTATCCTGGCGCAAATGCGGATTTCAATCTCTATGAGGATGAGGGTGACAGCTACCGCTATGAGAGCGGCGCCCACGCGATCATCCCCATTCACTGGGACAATGCGACGCGCACACTTACAGTCGGCGCGCGGCGGGGAAGCTATCCCGGCGTGCCGCCCACGCATACCTTCGACGTGGTGATTGTGCATGCCGAACATGGAACTGGTGGGGACGCGACGGAGCACCCGGACCGGAAAATTGAATATAGCGGATCGAAGCTGGACGCGAAGTTCTGATGCGTGAGAGCGCGCATTGCAAGTCCGCATCTCTGCGGAAAAGTGACTAGCTTTGGGAGTGGATCAATTGTTCTACTGCGCGCCTTGCCTCAGAATTTGCTCAGCCAGGAAGTTCCGGACCTTCGCGTCGTCCTGCAACATCTCGTAGTAGGCATTCTGCAGAAGTTGCTTCTGGCTGTCGTGCAGCAGCTGATGGATGCTCTGCTGCACGCGCGGGTCATTCAGCTCCCTTTGTCCGGCCGGTTCGCGCGAGATCAGTTTATAGATGGCATAGCCCGCGATCCGGTGGTTGGGAGCATTGCTGTCATAGATGGGAAGCACGTCGGTGATCTGATCAGGCTTCAACTTGCTGATCACGTCATAGACTTGGGCATCGGAGCGCAACTGCGACTCCGGCACAAAGCCCATATCTCCGCCATTTGAGGTCGTGTTGGGATTTTCAGAATAGTTCGCGGCAACCGTGGCGAAATCATCTCCGCTCTGGAGATGATTGTGCGCCTCCTCAATCTTTTTCTTGGCTTCTGCTTCACCGCCAGCCTTGTTGCTGGCGAGATTTACGCCCTGCTGGGATGGCGCCGTCGTGACTTCAATGGCAGCCAGATGGTACTGCGGCTCAATCAAATTAAAATCCGCTTTGTGGGCCATGTAGTAGTCGCGGATCTGCGCGTCCGTAATGTTGATCTTCGATTCAATCTCTTTATTGATGAGCTTGTCGCGCGTAAGCCCGCGGCGAATCTCACGTTTGAAATCGTCGAGCGTCAGGCTGCGCTGCTTAAGCTTGTTGTCAAACTCTTCCTGAGTATAAGGTGCCTTGATCTCGGTGATTCGCGCATTCACGTCTTCATCTGTAGCGGCGAGATTCATCTTGGTTGCTCGCTGCTGCAGAATCTCGTCTTCGATCATCTGGTGCAGAACCTGCAGTCGGCGAATATCTGCCTCGACGGGCGAAGGCTTTTGCGGATTGTCACCGAAGCTGGCCTGGTAGTAGCGATCCAGATCCGCTCGCGAGATCTCTTTGCCATTGACGGTGGCGACAACGTCGGCGGATGGCGAACGGTGGCAGCCCGCGGCCACGAACAACAGAGCGCTACCGCAAAGAATGAGAGCCGGAGAGCAAAAACGCGCCCGGAAGGTCGATTTGACTTGCAACGTGGTCACTCCTGTGGCTTCGGCATTCAAGGATAAATCCGCGTAGGCGCACGCGGAAAGCCTCGCCTGCCTCTATTTGCCGCCGCCCGCCGGGGGAGCAGGAGCTGCCGTTGACGGTGCCGCTGGCTGAGCGGCCGGCGGCTGTTCACCTACAGCGATCAGTGCGCGATCGATTGCCGCCCACAACTCATTCTCGGGTACGGCGCCATTCACGCGCTCGCCATTCACATACAACTCCGGTGTTCCCTCCAAGCCAAGCGACTCCGCCTCTTTCGCGGATGCGCGCACCTGCATTTCATCCTGCTTGGCAATGCAGGCGTTCAGCTGGTCTTCATTGAGCTTTCCGAGAGTCGCTTCCTGCCGGGCGATACGATCCAGCGCGGCGTAGCTCTTTTCCAGGTTGCGATCTGTGCCGGTGACCTCGTCTCCGTGACTATGCAGATAGTCCACGTAGGTCCAGTACACGGACGCATTCTGGGCAGCCAGACAGTTTGCATCGACGGAGGCATGCATGGCCCAGGGATGTAACTCCGTGAGCGGGTCATCCTTGTAAATAAAGCGCACTTTGTCGCCATACCGCGTCATCGTGGCCGGAAACAGCTCCTGGTGCATGCGGGCGCAGTAGGGGCACTCCAGATCATCGAAGTTGATGATCGTGACCTTGGCATCGGGATTTCCGCGAACCGGGCGCCCGGCGATGCTGATAGAGTCAGCCGGACTTTTGGTCAGGTCCATCGTGGTGAGGTGGACCAGTTTTGTGTTGTCATTCGAGATCAGATAGTCAATTTCCTGGGTCTTGGAGCCATGAGAGAGGATCACGGGCTGGGTCTGGTAGCCCGTGAATTGGCTGGGTTTGCGCGCGCCCACCGACACACTGACATCGCCCGGCAGGTCAAACTCGGAGCGAACCTGGAGCTCGATTCGCCGGTTGAATGCCGGATCATTGCCCGAGGGCGGGGTGGCAGTTTGGGCCTTACAGCCAACGGCTAAGCCGGCAACGAGCAGTCCAGCCAGTAAGCGGATACGTGACAATCGAATCTCCCTCTAACCAAAGGATACCCCAGCCGCAAGCCCTTCCGCGCGGCGGCGGCAGTTTCTAAAACCTATAAGCGATGGACGCATAGCTGCTCGAAAGGCAAACATGGGCAGGTTTCACCTTACAGGTAGCGGCTAGATCAACCGCGTTGAATCTAATACAACGGCGGCAACGTCGGATCGTGGAAGATCGAGGTGGCGCGGCGGATATCGCCGACAGATCCAAAATCGGCCAACGTAAAGCTGTAGAGCCACTCGTGCTCATTGCGTCCGGTACCCTGGATCGTTCCCAGCTCGAATCGCCGATAACCCATCGAAAGACCGCAGCAGTCCCAGTTGTACACGGCCTGCACGCCGCCATACTGCAGCTCTCCGGCGACGAAATCATAACTGCCATTCGCGGCCAGGTTCAGGCCTTTGCTGCCGGGCTTTCCGAACTCGAGGAACGGCGCCACGATCTGGCTCCTGAGTGTCGGGCTGGCCGTTCCAGGACTCTCGTCTACGGCATTCAGCAGGGCATGGCCGACGCCAATTGTGGTCCGGCCAAAGCTATAGCCGGCGAAGAGATTATCGGCGTCCATCTGCCCGCGCTTGGGGTCGTAGTCGAGGTCCCATTGGATGCGCAGATTGTCAATTGCATCAAACCGCAGGCGCGAGATAAGCGGTGAGATATTGCGTGGCGAAATCAGAAAGGCCGCCGCCGTCAGATCAAGTGCCGAGTCAAAGATGTTGCGCCGGCCGGGAATGAGCGCACCGCCGAATCTTGGATCAATATAGAATTCCTGCGCGATCTGCCAGCTTGCCCATTCGCGTGCAGGAGCCGGGCACTCCTCTCGGGCATTGGCATCCTCCTGCGGGCACGGCTGTTGCTTCAGCGGGCGGAGATACAGGCGCTGTGTGAGTGAGAAGCCTGCTTCATTCGTGTCTGCAACGATGTCTGTGGTATCGAAGCGCAGCACGTCGCGAGCCGCGGGGCCGATTCCACCGACGAATCTGTACGTCAGCTCCGGCTCGATCACATGGCGCAGCTCGCGGCTCCAGAACGGCAGTTCAAAGTCGCGCTCCAAAGCGGGAGGCCGGATGTCGGCGGATGCTTCCAGATCCTTGCGGTTCAAAGGATCGTGGCTGATCGACGGGACACCGCCGTTTGTGCGGATCCGATTGGGAACCTGGCTGATCGTGTAGAAAGTATCGCGCAGTCCGACCTCGGGCACAAAGCTCCAGCCGTCAGCCGAAATTGGCAGCGAGAGATGCGGATGAAAATCCATCCGGCCCACATTGCGGACATGGAATCCAGGCTCAGAGCGATTCAGGTAGCTCAGAGACGAGGCAAAGCCCCACTGCAACGGCGAGCTGCCGAGGGGACGGTCGACCACGTCATAGCGCAACATGGGCAAATGCAGGATTCTTGCTTCATCACCTTTCGTGGTGCTGGCGAAGGTCTGGAACCGATCGAGCGAAACGGATGGAATCAGGCCGTTATGTGCGTGGATAAAGCCGAGGTCGCTCGATACCTGGGAACTCGTCGCCTGTGCGTAGTTGTCGTTGAAGACCAGCCGGTAAACATAGCTCGACAGGTACTCAACCGTGCCCGAGATGCGGGTTTGCGGTGATAGGTCTTTGCGCCCCTGCGCTACGACGTCCACGCCTCCCTGATCCTCGAGTTGCTCTGTGGGCGGATTGCCCTCCTCCTGCTCCACGCCGCGATCCAGCAGCGCGTTCCAGCGTGCTGTCAAATGATCCAGCCCGGGCCCCTTGTAACGGAAGTCGCCATTCGGCGACCATCCCCGTTTGCTGAAGTATTCAGCGCCAATGACCATATCGACGCTGCGATTGATCGCCCAGTAAACCTGCTCGCCAAAGGTGTAGCCCTTGATCGACGAACCGTTACTGATTACCGGTGTAAGCAGGCCCGTCACGCGGCCGGTTTCGTCCTTCGGATGGCGCAGATAGGGCAGATAGAAGATCGGTATGCCGAGAAATTCAAAGCCGGCATTCGACATGGACGCTTCGCCGTTTTCAAGCCGGATGGATCGGGCAATGACGCGCCAGTCGGGACGGGCAAGCCGGCAGTTGGTGATCGAGCCATCGACGATACGGTAGTTGCCCTCGCCGGTCTGGAGCAGCACGCGGCCTGAAAACAGCAGCGGATTGGGAGTCGAATACACCACCGTCCGGCCCGCTCGGCGTACTCCTTGCGAACCGCTTACGTTGTAGAACCGCGCGGTATGCATATTCAGGCGCATGTCGCCGTGCGATGCATTGATCAGCACATCGTTCGGCCCGCCAGTGACCTGCAGATGTCCGTCGGCCTCAAGCTCTGTGGTCGACCGGTTGTAGGTGATCTTGTCGGCGCGAATCACGTAACCGTGGTAGTAGCCCACAACATGGCCTGAGAGCGTGGCCACATTCTCAGCCCAGGTCTGCTGCTCCGCCTCCCATTGGATGGGCATTCCGGTCGCAGGCGCGGGTTCGGGCTGCGCGACCGGCACCATCTCCTGCCCAGGGTCATCCGGGAGAGCATTATCGGGAAGCGAGGATGATTCTGCGGTCTCGTTGACGTTCGCTGCTGCAGGATCGGCAGCAGGTAACCGATCAGATAACCCCTGCCCGTTAACTCGCAGGTAACTGACAGCCAGCAGCGTGATAATGACAAAAGTACGAGGACGCATCCTGAGACCAAGGTCGGTTAGGCTCAGCATAGCAAAAGCCATCGGATACTCTTTGGGACGCGCACCGCGTGGCTCTGGCAGCAGACAAAAGTCGGGTCGGCATTTGGCTCACGGCAATGGACGAAGCCGCGCCCGCCTTCTTCCGCGTAAACTCCACCTCAAATTTGAGAGCAGCGTTCGCACTGTTCCGGGTTCAACACCGGACTTCCGTGCGGACCCGAACTATGGCAGCGGATTCTAACCCGAACAGCTGCCACGTCGAAGGGACATTCGAGCATTGAGCACATCAGCGACACTCTCATCCTCGTGGAAGCAGGAAGTGAACCGGCGCGTTGCCGCGCATATGAACCGCAAGGCGCCGTCGACGGGCGAGCCCGAGGCCGCTCCGGATAACCGGCCAAGCCCCAGCAGCCGCGCCGCGCAGGCTGCCGCACGCGTCGCAGCCCGGTACGCGAAGGCTCCGAGCTACAGCGAGGTACTGGCCAACGAGGCGCGGGCTGCCATGGCGGCAGCTGAAGCGGCTTCGCGCGCGGCCATGGAAGCCCATGCGGCGGCCCAATCAGTGTTGAACAGTCTTGAGGCAGCGGCATCGAAAGAGTCTTATCGTTCGGCAGATTCTCGGTCGTTTCCAGCCGATGCCGTGCACATACACGAATTCGGCGCGGATCCCGGAACCGAGCAGACAGAGCAGACGCCGATGCCTGTTCGGCCCGACGCCGATGCGCATCACGCGACAGCAAATGAGCCGCTCGCGATCCGATGGCAGCCGGACCTGCAGGTGCACCGCGAGGAGCCTGCGTCCGTCCATCTGCGGCATGCCTCGGAGCTGTTCGATTCCCATCTCGAGAATTGGACCGAATACTCCGCGGAAAACCCGGAGATGCAGGAGTTCGCAACAATCGAGCCGGCCCAGCCGATTCATGCCAACCTCATCGAGTTTCCACGCGAGCTGGTGGCCGCGCGCAAAATGCGCCCGCGGCTGGCCGAGGGTCCATTTGCAGCCGAAGAGGCCGGATCGCAATTGAGCATCTTTGAGGTCGATCCGGGCACAATTTCGATCGATCCTGAGCCGCTGAGTGTCCCCCAGGCGACAGATGCGGCAAGCTGGACTGGTCCTGAGTGGTCTGGCATCCGGCTTGACCCGCAACCCGGATCGGAACTGGCCGGTGAGGCCGAACCGGAGGCACCAATTACACCGCAGGTGCAGCCAGCATCGGCAAACCGGCGCATTATGGCCGCCGTGGTGGACATGGCGCTGGTCGCGGGAGTTGTCTTCGGGGTCGTCATGATGGTGGTGACCAAGGCGCCTGCCCTGCCAAGCCTGCATGCAATCGAGCTCTGGACGCTGCTGGGTATGCTTGCAGCCGGCGCGCTCTATCAGGTGGGCTTTCTAAGTTTCTTGCCGGCCACGCCGGGAATGTTTTACGCGCAGATTCGGCTTTGTACGCTTGAAGGCGAAGCGCCAACCCGCCGTCAGCGGAACGCTCGCCTTATAGCGATGCTTCTCTCTGTGCTGCCCATCGGTTTTGGCATCGCCTGGGCCATCTTTGACGACGATCACCTCACCTGGCATGATCGGCTCTCGCGGACCTACCTGCGCCTGCGCTGAAGGTCGTGTCGCATAGCGACGGCGATAAAGTGTTTTGAAATCGCGCCTCTGTTGGCATATACTTGTGTATATGCCTGGCTTGGGAGGTCTGTAATGCAGCGCACAGCGAAGATTTTTATGAACAACCGGAGTCAGGCCGTCCGCCTGCCCAAGGAGTTTCAATTCAATTCATCCGAGGTCTTTATCCGGAAAGAAGGCGAGAACGTAATTTTGTCTCCGCGCCCGAAGGACTGGTCAGGGCTGCTCGATTCCGATGCGGTAGCTTCTAAGGAATTCATGACGAACGTGGAAAAACTGCCGGTGCAAGAGCGAGATTTTTAATGCTCCACTATATGCTCGACACGGATATTTCTTCTTACATTATGAACCGCTCCAATACACGGGTGCTTCGAGAGCTGCAGACGAAAAGTGTCGACGAAGTTTGCATCTCTGCCATTACAAGATCTGAACTTGAATACGGCGTTGAAGTATCGCCGCGGCGCGAGAAAGACCGGAAGGCGTTGGCAATATTCCTGACGCATATCGAGGTACTCGATTTTCCTGGTGAAGCCGCTCTCCACTACGCGGAGATTCGCGCGTTTCTCAAGAGGAATGGGCTCATCATTGGCGGCAATGATATGTTGATTGCGGCTCACGCCCGTTTCCTGGGCCTGAATCTGGTGACCGACAATACGCGGGAATTCGGGCGGGTCAAAGATCTCAAAGTAGAGAATTGGGCATAGCATTTTGTTCTCTCAGCCAGCCACGGCACGGATTGCGCTGACGCCAGCTCCCAGCAGCGCAGTCTCGTCGCTCTGCGGCAGGATCTCAAGCGAAAAGCTCTGCAGCGGGCTCATCCGCACCATAGTTTCCAGGTGGCTGCGCAGCAGAGGCAGTTCGAGAAAATGGACATTGTGTCCGGTGAAGTAGAACCTGCCCGGTCCCGCAAGATGAATGAACGAAGCTGTTGCCGCCGCCAGCGCGCGATGCCATAGATCCACAAAATCGCGGCAGCGCTGGTCACCCTTCTTGGCGTTTGCAAAGACCTCTTCAGGCTCCAGGTCGAGGAACCGCATGCGCATGGCACGCGAGCCCATGATACCCTCCAGGTGGCCTACGCCTCCGCAGCCGCAGTAGCGTTCTTTCGGATCAAGCGTCACGGTGATGTGTCCACCCTCCCAGACACCTTCCACGTAAGGCCATCGTCCGTAGCCGATTCCGTTGCCGATGGTCCACACGCGGGTCAGCTTGTTGAAGCGGCCATGCGTGGCAGCTACGCTGGCAGCCACGGCGTCTGCATCATTCACAATGTGCACCGGCGCTTTGATTCCGTGAGCGGACAATGCGCCGCTCAACTCTTCGGCCAGCCGCATTCCTTTGATCTGCGTGAGGTTGGGTGAGTCCTCCACCACGCCATGGCGCACAATGCCGGGAACGGCCACGCCGATTGCGTCGATAGGGCCGTCACTCTTCCCCGCTAATTCGGCTGCGTGAGCTGCCAGCATCTTCACCAGCTCGCCACTGGGAACGGCGGTCAGCGGATCGACGGCTTCCGGATCGCTCGGATAACGCAGCACCTCACCGGTCAAGCTCTGTTCTTCAAGCCGTCCGGCCACAATGTGATCGGTGATGACGATTCCGATAGCGCGTGTCATGGAAACCCCTCCTTGGGGATCGGAGAGATGTGTGGCGCCGTACGAACACTGGATTCAGTTTCACAGCTTCCGATGCGTGCGCCCGTCTCTTGCGTCCGCTTTGTAGCGGGCTGCTCTCGAATTTATCCCTGGTACCGGTGCAATCTTCCCAGCCCATTGAACGCCGCTACTTTGTAACACTCGGCGAGCGTGGGGTAGTTGAACACAGTGTCGATAAAGTAGTCCACCGTGCCGTTCAGCGTCATCACCGCCTGGCCGATGTGCACCAGCTCCGCAGCGCCCTCGCCAATAATGTGGATGCCAAGAACCTTGCGCGTGTCGCGATGAAAGATCAGTTTCAAACGGCCGGTAGTATCGCCGCGAATCTGGCCGCGTGCAACCTCGCGATAGTAGGCCATACCCACTTCATAGGGAACGTCCTCGTCGGTCAGCTGCTCCTCGGTCTTGCCGATAAAGCTGATCTCGGGAATCGTATAGATGCCGTACGGATAAAAGCCTGGGTTTGTGGTCACTGCATGATCGTCAAAGGCCCACGAGGCGGCGATGCGTCCCTGCTCCATCGAAACCGATGCAAGTGAGGGAAAGCCCACCACGTCACCGACGGCAAAGATGTGATCCGACTTGGTCTTGTAGTGCTCATCGACGGCGATGCGCCCGCGGCCATCCGCCTCGAGACCGGCCGCGGGCAGATTCAGGTCGTCGACTGCGCCCTGCCGGCCGATGGCGTATAACAGTGCATCGCCCGAGACCTTCTTCTTGCTTGCCAGATTGGCGACAACGGTTCCCGGTGTCGGCTCCTCCACGCTCTCCAACTCCTCACCCAACCTCATGGTGACGCGGCTGTCGCGCAAATGGTAGCTCAGGGCCTCGATGATCTCGCGGTCGGCGAACTCGAGCAGGCGATCGCGTTTCTCAATGAGTGTGACCCGCACGCCGAGAACCGCGAACATGCAGGTGTACTCCACGCCGATCACGCCACCGCCAACAACGATCAACGTGCGCGGCAACTCCGGGAGTTCGAGAACCTGGTCGCTGTTGATAATCGTGCGGCCATTGATGGGAACTTTGGGTGAAGAGGCCGGCTTTGTGCCCACCGCGATGATGATGCTCTGGGCTTCGAGCGTGGTGTCGGCCTGCGGCCCTTCGACGTGGATCGTGTGTGGATCGACGAATCGCGCAAGACCATGCACCACATCCACGCCATTGCGGGAAAGCTGCGCCTCGGTTACGTCCACCTCGGTTTTGATGACAGCCTGAACCCGGAAGGCCAGGTCCGCCATCGTGATCTTCTCTTTGACCCGGTAATTGATGCCATACAGCGAGCGGTAGTTGTAACCGGACAGGTGGAGCACGGCCTCGCGCATCGTCTTGGAAGGGATAGTGCCTGTGTTGATGCAAACGCCTCCCACGACCGACCGCGCTTCTACGACTGCTACGCGCTTGCTCATCTTCGACGCGGCCACAGCGGCACGCTGCCCGGCAGGGCCGGAGCCGATGACAACCAGGTCATACTTGACGGCGCTCATGCGTGTCTCCAAAGATTACGGAAATCCAGGCGACGGGCGATCACTGGGTTGTCGCACGTTCATCGTTCCCGGCAATAGGCCGGGAGTCTCTAACCGGAGGCTACCATAGCAGCCTTGAATCCATCACAGGATTCAGAACCATTGAATGAACGCAGGCGTGCGGATCTCTAGTGTGCGATACCGCGCTCCTTGAGCACCGCCATGATGTCCTGATGCGCCAGATAGAAGACGATCTTGAGTTCGCTGCCGTTGGTATCGACAATAAAGCTCGAGTCCGCCAGAATTTCTTCCGCGTTTCCTGGCCTACGACTGAAGATCATCCGCCATCGCGTCCGGGCCAGTGTGTAGCGCGCGTCGAGAGCAACCGGATCGAGCGATACGAGGCTCGTGGATTGACAGCCGAGGCTATCGAAGAGTTGTTTCCGCTTTTGCACTGCGGAAGCAAAATCGCTTATCCGCACGGCCTGTGCCCCTTGTGGACTGGCGGCAAAGAATACGTCGGCGAACTGCGAAACGATTGCCGCGATCTCTCCGGAATGACTGTTCTGTTCGTAAAGGTGAAAGAAACTTTTCAGGGCCGATTCGGTGTGGGGCATGAGACTCCTCTCAGCGTACAGTGGGATTCGCGCTCGAAAGTACCTTTAGTATTATAACAAATCAGAGCGGATAAGTCAAGTAATTCTAGTGGTTTAGAGGGGGCGAAAAGCAGACAGGCAGCCACGCCGCCTTCTGCTGAAGCCGCGTAATCGCCGAGTGATTTTATCTACTTACCCGTGTACACTACGCGCCACACGCTACGCGAGCCATCGTCCGTAACGTACAAGGCGCCGTCGTGACCCACCGCGACGCCCACCGGCCGGCCCCAGACCTGGCCGTCAGCCGTGACGAAGCCGGTGAGAAAGTCCTCGTAGGAGCCCGTCGCCTTGCCGTCTCTCATGGGAATCATGACAACTTCATAGCCGCCGCGTTTTGCGCGATTCCACGAGCCGTGCTCGGCGGCGAAACCGTCGCCGGCATACTCGGCCGGAAAGCCGGAGACCTGCCTCGGATAGAACGTCATCTCCAGCGAGGCCATGTGTGGCTGCACGAGAACGTCGGGCGTAATCACCTTCGAGGACAGATCAACGCGCCTGCAACTCCTGGCTTGAAGCTCTGAGAGGGGCGTGGTCAGTTGCGGATTCGCGCCCGTACCGTTGGCACAAGGCTGCGGAAGCCGCGGATCTTTGTGGCCACCGATGTAGTACCACGGCCAGCCGTAGAAGCCGCCTTCCTGAATATGCGTTACGTAGTCGGGAGGCAGATTGCTGCCGAGCGCATCGCGCTCATTGGTTGAACACCACAACTGCCCGGTGGTTGGATTGATCGCTTCGCCGACGCAGTTCCGGATGCCATACGCGTAGACCTCCACGAACTTTCCGTCTGGCGTGTATTCGAGCACGTCTGCGCGATGAAATTCGCGCGGATGCGTATCCGGATCGTCGATGTTCGATCCGCTGCCGACGGCGACGAGCAGGTACTTGTCATCCGCGGAGAAGACCACGTCGCGGGTCCAGTGGCCGCCGCCGCGCAACTGCGCATAGCCCGGAATGTTGGGCACAATGGTTTGCGGAGCATTGGTTTCGGCCTTCAGCTCGCCGGACTTGTAGGGAAAGCGCACAATCTCTGTCGCTGTGCCGACGTAGATGTATTCCGGATTTTGTCCGGCTGGATAAAAGGCAATCCCGAAGGGATGGTCGAGCCCGGCTGCAAACTCGCTGACAGTCTCTACCTTGCCTTCTGGCGTTGCGCCCCGCAGTACGAAGATTGATCCGGCCTGCGAATCCGAAACAAAGAGATCGCCGTTCGGCGCTGTACGGATTACGCGCGGCATCACGAAGGTGCCCGACGTAGGAGCGTGCGTCTCCCGCCGGTTCTCGGAGCGTTGCATTGGCGCGGCCGCGTCGCCGCCGGCATAAAGCTCTACTTTGAAACCAGCCGGAGCGATCGGCCACGCGTCTTTGGGCCGGCTGATCAAAGTGGGACCATTGTCAGTCGATTCGGTTGCGAAGGGCGCAGGCAGATCCGCCGCAGTAATTTTGCGCAGCACGCCGGGCTTTTGCTGACTCCAATCCGCAAAAGCAGCAGACCCAGTGACGACTTGCTGGGCAGAGAGCGATCCGGCGCAGAGCAACGCGCCGCTGAGTGCAGCGCAAGAGAAAAGCGAAACACGAAGATTCATCGCAAGGTGCCTCAGGTGGGAGATTTGCAGGGCCGAGAGAGCGGCAGAACAGACGCCAAGCCGATCATAGCCGAAGATTTGCGCCGAGAAGATTTGCTCTGCGTCCTGCGAGGTGCGCTCCACTCCCCCCCGCCGCACGTTCTACATGAATGGATGCCGATTTCGCTCTACTTGGTGATACGAGAGCACACGCCGATAAAACGACGGAAAGCTATATGCACACGAAGTGTCTGCGGGGCGGCTGGTTTGCCCGACCACAAGATGCGCAGAACTTGTAAAGAATGGGACCGATCGGAACTCAGCCAGCGTTGGCGCCGGCTGGATTAAGATTAAAGAGCAGGCAGACCTGAATCCATCTAAATTTTAAATATATGTGGATTCAGGTCTGCCCTATATTGGCCTCCCCCGAGGCCATCCGGTGAAGCAGCAGGAATGCACCCCTCTTCTGCCGCTCATCTTCCGAATTCACGAACCCGCGAAGAGCACCGCATCGCACATGTGAACACTGGCTGCGCTGTCTTCCGCTCAAGAACTGAGATGATCCTACCGTGATGGCTCCCGCGCGCCTATACCTACAAAGTGCAATGTGCTGTCCCCAAGGCGTACTCGCGCCGCCGCGAAACCGTGCACCTTCAGTACGCAACGGTAATGCCGCGGTAATGTGACCCTGGTCACAAGACGCTTCAAGGCAGCAAAGCTTCCGGGTTTTCCACAGCATCAACGGCGTTTGCGCGTTACTTCATACCCTTATTTCACGCCTTTGTTCGGATCCCACGCGCCTTCGAGTTTGCGCACGTAAAGAATCTGGCCAAGGTGATACGCGTTGTGCGTGGCCACATGCGCAATGAGCGAAGCCTTGGCCGCCAGCGTCTGGTCGTCGGCAGACTCGACGGCCTTATCCCAGTCGGTGAGAACCTGATTGAGTTTCTTCACCAGATCGTCCCACTGCGCGGCGCTGAAGTTGTTGAAGGTCTCGTCGTTGTTGCCATCGAAGGCTGGAGCCTTCTCGCCTTTGAAGTCGGCCAGCTCGCGGCTGTTCCAAAACCAGATATGGTAGGCGAGCTGACCCACGGAGTGGCCTCCGCCCGGCGGTGTCCACCGGGCCTGCTCAGCCGTCAGTCCTTCCACGGCAGTGCTTGCCGGGACGAACCAATCCTCCTGGTCATGCGTTGTCTTCAATTCTTCCAGCAGCACGCCACGCAAGGTTGTGGGCGGTTTCTTGTTCTGTGCATGGAGACCAAGTGAAAAGCAGATGAGAAGCAGCAGAGCCACACGTTTCATGCGGAGACCTCGCGAGTTGATGTGTGCCGGAGTGTAGCACGCATACAGCGAGGCTCGCGCAGTTATGTGACGGGGCTTGCGAAATCCAGCCGGACGATCATGGTGGTTTGCGCAAACTCCTCTACAGGCAGCTTGTGCAGCCGCAGGTAAGGCTTGTGATCCGTCCATTCCATCGGCGCGATGTCGAGCTGCCACTCAACGGGCCGGCCATCATTGAGCAGCACAGCGCGCTGCGGTGCAACTGCCAGGGGCCGCAGCCGCACTTCTCCGCCGTCGGGCGGCTGGTGAAGATGCACATACAAGCTGTTGCCCTTGCGCGTGAGCAGAACATTGCGATTGGCCGTGAGCGCCGAGACCGGTGCGGCATTATCAAACGACTCGCGGACCGGCTTGTACCACGCGCCGAGGCGACGCAGCAGTTCAGAGGGTTGGGCGGGCATCACGCCATCCGCATCTGGACCCACGTTCAGCAGATAGTTGGCGTCGCGTGCGCGATATTTGGCGATGCTCGACGTGAGATAGCGCAGGCAGTAGTAGTCTTCGTCTTTGCGATAACCCCAGCTCTCCATGCCGACGGACTGGCAGGCTTCCATGCGCCGGTTGAAGCTGAGCGGCGCATCGTAGCTGTGGTCGTAGTCGCGCTCGGGCGTGCCGAAATCGCCCTCATCGAAGCCGCGGTTGTTGATCACGGCGGCGGGCTGCAGCCGGCGGATCATCGCATTGATCGAGGGATCGCGCACGCCGGTGACATTCATGTCCCACCAGAACCCACTGATCTTGCCGTAGTTCGTGCACAGCTCGCGCACCTGCCCGCGAACGAACTCGACGTATTTCGTAATATCGGGCGTGTCGCCGGGCTGTGGCTGTAGCTCATGCGAGCGGCCCTGGTTGGGGTAGAGCGGGCTATGCCAGTCCACAACCGAGTAGTACAGGCACAGCGGAAAGTTGCGGCGATGGCAGGCGTCGGCTAGCTGGCGTAACACGTCTTTGCCGTAAGGCGTCTTGGTGCAGTTGAAGTCCGTGAGCTTCGTATCCCACTGGCAAAAGCCTTCGTGATGTTTGGTGGTGAGGCAGATGTACTCCATGCCTGCGGCTTCGGCCGGGTCAAGCCAAGCATCGGGGTTGTAGTGCTGCGGATTCCACTTCTGAAAGAGCTTTTCGTACTCAGCGCGCGGAACGCCGCCGCGCCACTCGAGCTGCTCATGCCAGCCGGCGATCGAGTAGAGACCCCAGTGCACGAACAGGCCAAAGCGCTTCTTGAACCACCAGTCGCGCTCGTCGCCAAAGCGGGGAACCAGTGTGCCGTTGCCGCCGGAGGGCGTTACAGGCTGCGGCGGATTGCTTTGCGCAGCCAAGGACGGTGCAGAAGAGAGCAAAGACGGAGCCGTCGTAAGCGCAGCCGCCGCGGTGCCAAGAAATGAGCGCCGATTCATCGTCGTTCGGGGTCCTTTCGCAGGTCTTCGTAAACGTTACCGGAAAATGGGCAAATTTGGCTCCCATTCAAGGTACACGATGTGGTCGCGGTCTGGCTTCAGCGGCGAAGCGGAAGCGATAGGCGGCTGGCTCAATCATTCATTGCAAATAAGCATGATCCGCTCCGTTCATCGCGCTTTTGCGATGAGTGGGCGGGTAGGGTCTGTGGTCTCCCACTCAAAACGCAACGCGTTTTGAATGGGGCACGGACAATCATGCCATCATGAAGCATGAGAAATTTGGGCGGGCCACCTGTCTCTTTTACTCGTAGCCTGTTCATTGAGTTTCGGCGTGCCACTCGCTGCCGCCGGCGCTACTATCGTCAAAGCCCCGCTCGTCATTCGCCGTCCGCAAGCGGACACACCACTTCGAAACCGGACGCCCGCCTCGGAGCTGCAGGTCAATTTACGAAATCAGCCGAAATCACTCACCCACTCCGGTTACGCGCTGCTCTCTGTTGAGCCAATGCCCGGCTGTTCCTCACCTGGAAGATGTGCCGAAGTTAAGGCAGCTATTCCCGTTCACCCGATCCTGCATTACCCTGAATATATGGAGTTCAAAGTAAGCGAGCTCGAGCGGGAGCCGGTCGAATTCGATCTCGAGCTGACGCCGGGCGCGATCGATTTTGGAGACGAAGCGGGGCAGGCCGGTCCAATGGCCGCTTCCGGCCGCGCCGAGGTAATCCACGAGCATCGTGGCCCAAAGGAGATCGTCGCCGACATCCGCCTGAAGGGCCGTTTTTCCGGCAAGTTTCAGGTCCCCTGCGCCCGCTGCGTTGAACCGGTGGAAGTGCCTGTGGACATGGAGTTTGACCTGATCTTCCGGCCGGTCGGAGTGGACTCGGAGATGGGGGAGCACTCCATTTCAGCACCTGAAACGGAAATCGGTTATTATCAGAAAGACAGTCTTGCGCTTGAGGATGTGCTGCGCGAGCAGGTACTTTTAGCCCTGCCAGTCAGAACACTGTGCAAGCCCGACTGCAAAGGACTTTGCCCGCGCTGCGGCGCGAACCGCAACACTCAGCCTTGTTCCTGCGACGTGGGTTCGAGCGACCCCCGCTGGGAAGCACTGGCAGGGTTACGCAGTCAAATCAAGTCCTGATGAATCAAGGTCCTCCAAGTGAGAGGACCATTTGCTTCTCGTCTGCAAGAGCCTGAAAGTTCGCTGGTCATCGCCAGCAAGGCGGGCTGCGGGTAGCAAACGAAAGGAATTGTTGCAATGCCGAATCCGAAAAGGCGCCACTCCACGCGCCGTTCTGCTAACCGCCGCGCTCATGATTTTCTGACTGCCAGCGGGCTCTCCGAGTGCCCCAACTGCCATGAGAAGAAGCTGCCCCACCGTGCCTGCCCAAAGTGTGGCGAGTACAAAGGCCGCGCAGTTCTGGAAGTGAAGGAAGCAGTCAAGTAAGCCCGGCGCCATGCTCTATAACATCGCGCTGGATGCTGTCGGGTCTGACAAAGCTCCTGAACCGGAGATCCGGGGAGCCATTCTCGCCTGCCGCGCGTTGCCGGTGCGTGTGCACCTGATAGGGCCGGAAACCGAGCTGCGCGATCTGCTCGATGAGCACCTCGAAAACGAGGACCTTCCGATCGTCATCCACCATGCCTCGGAGCGGATCGGCATGGACGAAAAGGCCGCCCATGCTGTCCGTACTAAACGCGACAGTTCCATGCGTGTTGGTCTTAAGCTTGTGCGTGAAGGCAAAGCTGCGGGCTTTATCACTGCGGGCAACACCGGCGCGGCTATGGCTACAGCCAAGATGGTTTTAGGAGCGCTGCCAGGAGTCGATCGTCCGGCTCTGGCCACACCCATGCCCACATCCAAGGGCAATCCCTGCGTGCTGCTGGATGTGGGCGCCAACGTCGACTGCAAAGCGCACAACCTGGAGCAGTTCGCCGTGATGGGCGAGATGTACGCCCGCAGCGTGCTCAAGATTCATCAGCCGCGGGTGGGGCTGCTTTCGATTGGCGAAGAAGAGACCAAGGGCAACGATCTTACCCGCGAAGCGCTGCCATTGCTGAAGGCGCTGCCGATTCATTTCATCGGCAACGTCGAGGGCCGCGACATCTTCAACGGCCACGCCGACGTGATCGTCTGCGATGGCTTCGTAGGCAATGTGGCGCTCAAGACTAGCGAGGGCATCGGCCGCTTTGTCCGGGACGTGCTGCGTGAGTCGCTCACCCGCACGGTGACGGCCCAGGTGGGCGCGCTTTTATCACGCCGGGCGTTCAACGACTTCCGCCGCCGGCTCGATTACACGGAGTACGGCGGTGCGCCGCTTCTTGGCGTGCGCGGCGTCTGCATCATCGGCCACGGCTCATCGAACGACAATGCCATCTACAACGGCATCCGTGTGGCCTACGAGTTTGCCCGCGCCGGTACAAATGAGCGCATTGAGCAGGAGTTCAGCAACCGGCCCAAGCGCCATCCTCACACCCATCCCGACGGGCCCGACGCTACGATTCAGTGATCGGCTGTCTTGAGTATGCCCGGCAAACCTGACCTTCCGCTCCGCTTCGATTCCTCCATGATCAGCGAGTTGGCGTGCCCAGCTTGCAGAGGCGATCTGTCGCTGGAGGGCACGCACCTGGTCTGCGCCGTGTGCCATCGTGCATACCCAATTGTGGATGGAATCGCCGTGCTCATTATCGAGCGCGCCGAAACTGCCGCTGAGCGAGATGTCAAAGCAGATCGTAAGTACAGATCAAGCAACTAGCGTCTTTGATAGAACGGCAGCACGATCAGGATGGCCAGACCGATGGCCGTCAGCAGAGCCAGGACAATCAGGCTGTAGAGCAGCTTTAGATTGGGTCCCTGTGGCTGATCGTTCGAAGACGCGCTCTCTTCGCGGCGATCCGCGTTACTCATACTTCAACGCCTCGACGGGATCCATCTGTGCCGCACGCGTTGCGGGGACGGTGCCAAAGATGACCCCAACCACCGTGGCTGCGGCAAGGGCTATCAGCACGGAAAGCCACGAGAACGGCAGCTTGTAATCGGTGAAGAACCGTATCGAAAGCGGGACCGAGAGCCCGACGACGGTGCCCACAACGCCGCCGGTGAGTGAAATGATCACAGCTTCAGTAAGGAATTGCAGTTTGATCTCGCGGTAAGTTGCGCCCACTGCCTTGCGAATGCCAATCTCGCGAATGCGCGATCGCACATTCGCCAGCATGATGTTCATAATGCCCACGCCGCCTACAGCGAGCGTAACGGCTGCAACCAGAACCAGCACGGCGGTGAGTGCATCGGCGATCTGCGCGGCGGTTGTCAGCAGGGCCTTCAGCGTTTGCGTTTTGTATACCGAGTTAGGTCGGTGGCGTGACTGCACTACACGCAGGACCTCTTTTTCCGCGTCCGTCACGTCGTTCATGTTGCGCATGGAAAAGTAGATTTGGTGCACATTCTCAGTACCGGTGAAATAGCGGGCGACCGAGAAGGGAATCAGGATGGTTTCGTCCGCGATCTCTGACTGGCCGAAATCGTCCACAGCTTCTTTAAAGACCCCGATCACGGTAAACGGGATACCCTGAATCTCGAAGGTCTGGCCGATCGCTTCTTCATCGCTGCCATAACGTTCACGAGCGAAGATCTGCGTGACCACAGCGCAATGAAGATGAGCCGCGTCGTCCGTCTGATCCATGAAGCGGCCGACCGTTACGATCAGATTGCGGATGTGTTGATAGTCGGGGCTCACGCCCAGCACCAGCGTGTCTTTTACGATGCCGCCGCCGAAGCTGATGCGCTCGTGCATCGCGACTACCGGCGAGGAGTACATCACGCCCGGGACCTGTTCGTCGACGGCCTTCTCATCGTCACGCGTCAGGTAGTCGTTGTAGAGCACGCGTTCGGAAGGCGTGGTTCCTCCTCCGGCGTACTCGAGCTCGATCGAATTGGTGCCGATCTTCTGGATCAGTTCCTGCACATATTGCTTGCCCGTCAGGCCGATGGTCACCACCAGGATCACCGATGCCGTGCCAATCACCATGCCCAAAGCCGTGAGCGCAAAACGCGTCTTGCTGGCTCTGAAGCTGTCCATGGCCAGCTTCAGAATCTCGCTCATCAGCATGGTCCGCCGGGCGGTCTGCAGAGTCTCTTCAAACGCGGTTTGATTGGCCAGCTCGGTCGGACTCATATCGTTCCTGCTTAACAAGATGCACAGGCGCGCTGCGCGGCTTCCCGCAAAACCGGAGAGAATCGGGCCGCCAGGCGCTTTACTTAGCTTACGCGCTGAAAACCGGAGGTGAAACGGGGGATCTACAGCTGCGATCCGGCTTAGTCCGGTTCCTGCTTCTCCAGCAGACGGTACAGGGCCGCAAATGTCTCTACCGATAGCATCTCCGCCCTGGCCCTCGGATCGATGCCGGCCTGTTCCACGGCCTCGGCTGCGGTCTTTGCTTCAACCCCGGCGGCCCGCAGATTGTTGGCCAAGGTCTTCCGCTTCTGTGCGAAGGCCTGCCGCACAAAGGCCAGAAAACGGTCCTCCGGAACTCCCAGCTCCGCAAAGCGTGGCGCGAACCGCCAGCGAAAGACCCTGGAATGCACTTCAGGAGGCGGCGAGAAGGCCTCGGGAGGCAGGGTAAAGAGGCGTTCTACGGGACCATACATTTGCACGGTGACCGAGAGCAGTCCGTAGTCCCGGGATCCCGGAGCCGCCACAACCCGGTCGGCCACCTCCCGCTGCACCATCAGCGCGGCCGTTGCGAGAGAGGCATGGCTTGAAGCCAGCTTCAGCAAGATCGGTGACGTAATGTAGTACGGCAGGTTGCCGGCGACAGAAAGCCGCTCACCTGCGCGCAAGCTGGCCGCCGCAAAATCGAAGTCCAGTACGTCCTGCTCGACGAGGGTGAGCTGCCCGGGTGTAAAACGGTCGCGCAACACGGCCGCCAGGCTCGCATCGAACTCGACCGCGATCACGTGCTTCGCCCGTCGCACGAGCATATCTGTAATGGCGCCGCGCCCCGGTCCAATCTCGACGATGGTTCGGCCAGAAAGATCGCCAAGCGCGTCAACAATGCGTTCCGCGGCATGCGGATCAATGAGGAAGTTCTGTCCGAGTTTGGATTTCGGAGGCATATGCGTAACTTCATCGTAGAGGAGGCAGAAGCTTGGGCTTTCGAGTCCGCAATAGCAAAGTGCTAGAATGAGCATTCTACTGCTTCGAGCACGATGCGATGACCAGCGAAGATGACGGGCAAAAGCGATAAGAGAGAAGCGATCCTGAAGGCGATGCTGGATCTGGTCGTCGAACGCGGCTTTCACGATGCTCCGATGTCTCTCCTCGCCAAACGATCCGGCGCTAGCCCAGGCGTCATCTATCATTACTTTCCGAGCAAAGATGAGTTGATCCGCGCCGTCTATGAGCGCGTTGCCTCGATCAAGCACGAGGTCTTCTTCGAGGGCGTATCTGCAGACGAGCCTCCGCGCGAGGCGCTTCTACAGGTGTGGTTGAACGCCTATCGCTTCTATCGCACCCATCTCAAAGAGACCCGCTTTCTCGACCAGTATCTGAACTCGCCCTATTGCAGAATCGATGCGGAGGCCGAGGCGCAATCGGCGACCCCCGAAACGGCTCGCATCCTCAAGTGGCTGCGGCCGAAGAAGAAGGGCGGAATTTTGAAGGATCTGCCCCCCGAAGCGATCGATGCGCTGACCCTCGGCCTGGCGGCGCGGCTGGCAAAAGCGCCCAAACCCTTTCCTGCAGCGACGCTCAAAAAGATCGCGGACACCGTCTGGCAGGCGATCGCCGACGAGTAATCCGTAATCGAGTCCAAAAAATTTTGTATCGAATAGAATGAACGTTCGATCTATACTTGTAAATGGAGTTCATGCAGCGCGGAACACGGAGGAGACGCAAAGATGAGCAAAGTTCTGGTGACGGGTGGATCGGGCTTTATCGGCAGCCATGCCATTCTGCAGCTTCTTGCAGCAGGCCATCAGGTGCGGACCACGGTGCGCGATCTCAGGCGCGAAGCCGATGTACGCGCCCTGCTGAAACAGGGCGGAGCGGAGCCGGGTAGCCGGCTGTCCCTCGCTGCCACCGATCTCACCAAGGATGCGGGTTGGGCTGAGGCCGTGGCCGGCTGCGAATACGTACTGCATGTCGCGTCGCCCCTGCCGCCGAGCGTCCCAAAGCACGAAGATGAACTGATCGTGCCCGCACGGGATGGCGCGCTCCGCGTATTGCGCGCCGCCCGCGATGCCGGCGTGGAGCGTGTGGTGCTCACCTCATCCTTCGCGGCCGTAGGCTACGGCCATAAGGTGCAGAATGCGCCATTCAACGAGACAAACTGGACCAATCTCGATGGCGACGATCTGACGGCTTATACAAAGTCGAAGACACTGGCTGAACGCGCCGCGTGGGACTTTATTGCCAAAGAAGGCGGCGGCCTGGAACTGTCGACTGTGAATCCGGTGGGCGTCTTTGGGCCGGTTCTCGGAGCTGACTACTCCACCTCCATTCTTATCGTGCAGCGGCTGATGGATGGCGCTCTACCCGGCAGCCCGAAGCTCTCGTTTGGTGTCGTCGATGTGCGCGATGTTGCGGACCTGCATATCCGCGCCATGACCCATCCGATGGCTAAGGGCGAGCGCTTTCTGGCCGTTGCGAGCGACTTCCTCTGGATGCGCCAGATCGCGCAGGTTCTGAAGAGCCGCATGGGCTCCGCGGCTAGGCGTGTCCCTACGCGGGAATTGCCCAACTGGATGGTGCGGCTCGCTTCGTTACGTGATCCGGCCATCAAGCTGATTCTTCCTGAGCTTGGCAAGCGCAAGAACGCGACCAATGAAAAGGCGCGGCGGGTGCTTGGATGGGCACCGCGCTCTAACGAAGACGCCCTCACCGCCACCGCAGAAAGCCTGGTGCGCCTTGGGCTTTTAAAGGACAGCTCAATGCGCGCCGCCTGAAGTGGGTTTAGAGGCCGCTAACCTGCGATGCTGCCTGCACTTGCAGTAATCGCAGCGTGTTGCTGTATAATAAAACTTCATGGTCGGGGCTTCCCAGCGCTGTTCGTGTTGTTGTTGCCTGTCGCACATTGCTGACGGGTGCATGCGCTAAGTCTCTGATCTTCCAGCACAACCGATCTAGAAGACGCACCCGCTGCTGATCGTCGGGTTTGTCTTTCGCTTGCCCCGGCACTCAGCAAAAACTCCTGAGCAAAGAGGATCCCATGCCGGTCGCAGAGAGCGAATTATCCATATCATCGTCATCCAAAAAGCCTGATGGCGCAGAGGCTAGCCGCGAGCAGCGGTTGAGCCATTTGCGCCTGCTCGAAGCGGAAAGCATTCACATCTTGCGCGAGGTCGCCTCGGAGTTCGAACGGCCGGTGATGCTGTACTCCATCGGCAAGGATTCTTCCGTGATGCTGCGCCTGGCCCAGAAGGCCTTTTATCCCGCGCCCATTCCGTTTCCGCTGCTGCACATTGACACTGGCTTCAAGTTCAAAGAGATGCTGCAGTTCCGCGACGAATACGCGCGCTCCATCGGTGCCGAGCTGCTGGTGTGGCGGAATGAGCCGGCTATCACCGCCGGAACCAACCCGATCGCGCTCGATACCAAGCGCTGCTGCGGATTGCTGAAGACGCAGGCGCTGCTCGACGGGCTGCGCCACTACGGCTTCGATGCGGCCTTTGGCGGCGCCCGGCGCGATGAGGAAAAGTCCCGCGCCAAGGAGCGCATCTATTCTTTCCGCGACACGGCCGGTCAGTGGGACCCGAAGAATCAAAGGCCCGAGCTGTGGAATCTGTATAACGCGCGGATTCATCCCGGCGAGAGCATTCGCGTTTTTCCGCTCTCGAACTGGACGGAGATGGATGTGTGGCAGTACATCCACGAGGAAAAGATTCCGGTGGTCGACCTCTACTTTGCCAAAGAACGGCCCATGTATGTCCGCCAATTCGGCCCGGGACAAGAAGTGCTGATGCCCATCGAGCAGGACTTCGTGGCGCGTCCAGGCGAAAAGCCGCAGATGGTGAAGTGCCGCCTGCGTTCGTTGGGATGCAGCCCCTGCACGGGCGCGATCCGCTCGGACGCGACGACGATTCCGGACATCATCGCGGAGCTGATTACGTTCCGCTCGTCGGAGCGCGCCAATCGCGTGATTGACCACGACCAGGAAGGCTCGATGGAGATCAAGAAGCGGGAGGGCTACTTCTAAATGGCTGCCATCGCTTCTCCAACATTCTCGATCGAAGATTTTCTCGCGCAGGAACGCGACAAAGACCTGCTGCGTTTTTCAACGGCCGGCAGCGTGGATGATGGCAAATCCACGCTCATCGGCCGCCTGCTCTACGACACGCAATCGGTCTACGAAGATCAGGTGAAGTCGATTGAAGGCAAGGGAACTACCGCTCCCGGCCAGATCGATTTTGCGCTGCTCACTGACGGGCTGCGTGCTGAGCGCGAGCAGGGCATCACCATCGATGTAGCCTATCGCTACTTCTCGACGGCCAAGCGCAAGTTCATCATCGCGGATACGCCGGGCCACGAGCAGTACACGCGCAACATGGCTACTGGGGCTTCGACGGCCGACGCGGCGATCGTCCTGATCGATGCAAGCAAGGGTGTGCTCATTCAGTCGCGCCGCCATGCCTATATTGCTTCGTTGCTGCGCGTGCGTCACGTGATCGTCGCCGTAAACAAGATGGACCTGATCGGCTATGACGAGCGCGCCTTCCGCGCCATTGAAGCCGATTTCCGCTCGGTTCTCGATCAGATTGCTGCGGACACGGGCACTCCGGTTGAACGCGTTTTTGTGCCGGTGAGCGCGCTCGCCGGAGACAACATCGTCCATCGTTCCGAAAAGATGCCATGGTACAGCGGCCCATCGCTGCTCGAACTGCTCGAATCGCTGCCGTCTTCGCTGGACACGCGCAATGCGGCGTTTCGTTTTCCCGTACAGCGCGTGTTGCGCCCCGATCACACCTTCCGCGGCTTCGCAGGACAGATTGCCGCCGGCACGGTGCGGCCCGGCGATGCCATTACGGTGCTGCCCTCGAATCGCAGCGCGAAGGTGGAGCGCATCGTTACCTGGGACGGCGATCGCAAAGAGGCTATTGCGCCGCTCTCCGTCACGCTGGTGCTCGATCGCGAACTCGATATCAGCCGCGGCGACCTCATTGTGGCCGCACAGGCGCAAGCCACGGTGGCGCGCAGCCTGAAGGGCGCTCTGGTGTGGATGGATCAGCGTCCGCTCGACCTGAGCCGCCGCTATCTGTTGAAGCACACCAGCCACACGGTTCCGGCATTTCTTACATCGGTCGACTATCGGACCGATCTGGCCAAGCTCACGCGCGAGCCCGCGCAGACACTGCATATGAACGATATCGGCGCGGTTTCACTGAACGTGCTGCGTCCGATTGCAGTGGACCTCTACGGAGAAAACCGGAGCACCGGCGCCTTCATCCTCATCGATCCTGAGACCAACGCCACGGTGGCTGCGGGCATGATCACGTCGGCGTCGGCGGTTGTGACATCAGGCGAAGAGAGTGAGGCTGGCGCATGGGGCGCCGTGACCGCCGGAGAGCGCGAGGCGCGGTGGGGCCATCGCGGCGGAGTGCTCGAACTCACCGGCCCTGCAGAGGTTATTCAGGCAATTGAGCGGTCGCTCTTTGCCGTTGGCGCCGTGACCAGCCGCATCGATGCAAATGACGATGCGTTTCTGCTGCATCCGCATCTACTCGATATGGTGAGCGGAATTCAGGTTCGTTCCGGGCTGCTCACCCTGGTGGTTCGCGTGAAGGCGGGTTCGACGTTGACAGCACGCGTCGAGGGCGAGCAAGTGGAACTGGATATCGACGAGTCCATGCATGTGGTCTCCGCCGTGCACCAGTTGCTGCATCGCGCGGATATCTTCATTTCCTCTGAAAAGGCGGGTCTCTAGATGAGCACAGTCGAAATTGCTGCCGAGGTCAAAACAAAGCTGGACGCTGTGCGCGCTATGCTGACCAGCGAAGTGACGGGAAGAGGCGATGTTTGCCTCACGTGCAGCTTTCAGGCCGAAGATGTTCTGCTCACCAAGCTCGCCATCGCGCTCGACCCGAAGATTCCGGTTCTCTTTCTCGAGACCGGCTATCACTTTGCGGAGACCTACGCCTATCGCGACAAGATGGCAAGCGAGTGGAATCTGAACCTGATCAACCTGCTGCCGGAAAAAACAGTCGCCGAACAGGAGGCAGAGTTCGGGCTGCTCTACAAGACCGAACCCAATCGCTGCTGCGGCTTCCGCAAGGTTGAACCACTCTTCAAGGCGGTGGCTGGCTATCGCGTGTGGATCACCGGGTTGCGGCGTGAGCAGGCCAAGACCCGTGCGGCATTGGAAGAATCTGCAATGTTCTCGCTGCCGGCCGGCAAGCAGGTGCTCAAGCTGGCTCCGCTGGCATCGTGGACGACGCGCGATGTGTGGTATGCGTGCGAGGAACTGGGCATTCCGCTGCTGCCGCTCTATGAACGCGGCTACTCGTCGATTGGTTGCGAGCCTTGCACATCGCTACCCACGGATCCCAACGATCCACGCTCGGGACGCTGGGCAGGAGCCGAAGGCGTCAAGATCGAGTGCGGCATTCACATTCAGGCGGCGCCGGCAAGCAGCAACTGAGAATATTTCATGCAATATCTGATTGGCTTCGTTATCGCACTCTTCATCGCGCTCACGGGTGTGGGCGCGGGCACCATTACGGTGCCCATTCTGGTGCTGTTTCTGGGTGTGCCGTCTCCAGTGGCTGTGGGCATCGGGCTGATGTTTGCAACGGCGGTCAAGCTGATCCTGGTTCCAACACAGATTGCGCGGCGTAATGTGGCCTGGCGCACGCTCGGCTATATGCTGCTGGGCGGCGCGCCCGGCGTGCTCATTGGTTCGCTCTTTCTGCAGCACCTCATCACAAAAGGTTCGCAGAACACCCTCAATGCGATTCTCGGGGTGATCCTGGTGAGCATGGCGAGCTGGCAGATCTTCTATTCGTTCCGGCCGATGCAGCACAAGCAGGGCGCGCCCGACCGCAGCCCGCTGCTTGCTTGGCTCATGTTTCCCGTAGGCGCGGAGGTGGGCTTTTCGTCAGCGGGTGCGGGCGCGCTGGGCAGCGCTGCGCTCCTGAGCCTTACGCCGCTTGATCCCGCGCAGGTGGTAGGCACAGATATTGTCTTCGGCTTTCTGGTTTCCCTCATCGGCAGCGGCGCGCACTGGTTCTCGCACGCAACCAATCCTGAGCTGCTGCTGCATCTGATTGAAGGCGGAGTCGTCGGTGCAGTAAGCGGAACGCTGCTGAGCACAAAGATTCCGCGCCGGCCCCTACGCTTTGCGCTGTGCGTCTGGCTGCTGATCCTGGGCGGGCAGTTCCTCTTCAACAGCATTCACGTGTGGGCCGCGACAAAGTAAGTGCAGGCTCTCGAAGCTCTCTAAAAACTTTGGTGCGGAAGGCGGGACTTGAACCCGCAAGCCTTTTGGGCGCTAGCTCCTAAGGCTAGTGTGTTTGCCATTTCACCACTTCCGCACAGAGGCGGCAGCCTCGCTGGAGCGGATGCCAACCATCTCAAGTCTAGAGGCAAGATGGCAACGTCTGCAATGTAGCTACTGATGCGCAGCCGCTCTGTCGCGTCATTCATGGGCGTGGCCGCCAAAGCACGAGAGTTTCACTTGACACAAGCTGGACGCGACTTCTACTGTTTCAATCTGCAATTTATTTAGTCTCCGAATCTCATTCATCTCCGGCAAATAGGGGCAATGCCATGCGACTCAAAAAGGGTTCCACTCTGCTTGCGGTTGCCGTTTCTGCATTCACTGTCCAGGCGCAGACGTCTGCGCCGCCCACGCCGCCTACACAGCGACAAGCGCCGACTGTGGTCGCGGGCATTCCGGTGAACTATGACGAGAGCAAGGTGGGCGAGTACACGCTGCCCGATCCTCTGAAGCTGAACAATGGCAAACCGGTGCGCAATGCCAAGACGTGGTACACGAAGCGCCGACCCGAGATTGAGGCGATCTTCGAGACTCAGCAGTATGGCCGCGATCCAGGACGCCCGTCCGACGAGAGCTTCGATGTGACGGACAAAGGCACACCGGCGCTCGATGGCAAAGCCATCCGCAAGCAGGTGACGATTTCGTTTTCGAAGGATCCGGCCTGGCCGAAGATTCATCTGCTGATGTATCTGCCTGCCAATGCCAGCAAACCTGTGCCGATGTTTTTCACCATCAATTTCGGCCCGGTGCAGGATGCCGTCGATGACTCCGGCATTACGCCCGATGAGACCTGGGACCCGAAGACCAACACAAAAATTCTTCCCACTGCACGAGGTCGTTTTGGCCGTATTGACATCGAGCCGCTTCTCGACGCCGGGTTCGGCGTGGCGACCTTCTACTATGGCGACGTCGATCCGGATTACGCGACGGGATTTTCGAACGGCATTCGCGTGCGCTATCTGAAACCAGGTGAGACGGAGCGCGCACCCGATGATTGGGGTTCGGTCGGCGCGTGGGCCTGGGGCATGAGCCGCGTGGAAGACTATTTCGAAACCGACAAAAGCGTCGATGCGAAGCGCGTCGCGATCCATGGAGTTTCGCGGCTGGGCAAGACCGTGATGTGGGCCGGCGCGCACGACCAGCGCTTTGCTGCGGTGATCGCCAGCTGCTCAGGCGAGGGCGGCGCGGCGCTGAGCCATCGCGACTACGGCGAAACCATTGCGCACCTAACCGCGCCCACGCGCTATCCATACCAATTCGCCGCGAACTATGCGAAGTATGCGGGATTTCCTGATAAGGCGCCGATGGATGCGAATATGCTCATCGCGCTGATCGCGCCGCGGCCGCTGCTGCTGCAGACTGGCAGCACCGACAACTGGTCCGATCCGAAGGGAGAATTTCTGGCAGCAGTCGCTGCTGGTCCGGTCTATAAGCTGCTCGGCAAGGACCCGCTCGACACCGACGTATGGCCCGCCGCGAAACAACCGATTCTGCATGACCTTGCTTACTATATGCACGACGGCGGGCATGGCATGGTTCCCTCCGATTGGGATATTTACCTCGAGTTCCTCAAGATGCACCTGCATCCCGGGCGATAGTCGTTGAATAGCCGATGACGCGGAGGAGTGCATGACGAGGTGCAACAGCGCAGTCCTGCGCGCCATTGGTTGCGCGTGGCAAAAAGCCTGCTCGCGTTTCTGACATCCACATTTGCTTTTATCGAATCAAAGCCAATGTGGCGCCGGAAATTCATTGGCAGGCAATCGCCCTTCGTCTCGTCTTGACCATCCTGGCTGGCGGTCTGCTCGGCATGGAGCGCAGCCGGACCGGTCATGCCGCGGGCTTGCGCACTACGTTGCTCGTTACGCTGGCCGCATCGGTCTCCATGATTCAGATGAATCTGCTGATGCAGAGCAACGGCAAGCCGCCGGGTTCCTACGCCGTGATGGACCTCATGCGTCTGCCGCTCGGCATCCTCACAGGCGTTGGGTTTATCGGCGCCGGCGCTATCGTGCGCAAAAACGAGCTCGTACTCGGCCTTACAACCGCGGCAACCATCTGGTTTGCGACGGTTGTGGGCCTTTGCTTAGGAGGCGGGCAACTCATCCTCGGTTCAGTCTCAACTGTCATCGGATTTACGGTGCTCTGGGGAATGCGATGGTTCGAGAGCCGCGTAGAGCACTATCAGACGGCCGAATTGAAGATCACCATCGCCGAGGATCAATTATCTGCGCACGATTTGCGTGACCGGCTAATCGCAGCGCGATTCCATATCAAATCGCTCTCTATCGTGCGCTGCATTCGCGAACACCATAACAAACTGGATTGCGAAGTGCAGTGGCCCGCCGCACGCGGCACCGTGAATGTTCCGCGCGTGATTCAGGAGCTTGAGCAGCTGCCTGGCCTGGTGGAACTCGAATGGCGAGGTGTGAGCACGGGTCCAAGCTAAAATCCGCAAGCTCATCGACGCAACGCAGTGTGAATCGCGACCGAAGAGTTTAGTGATTCGACCTGCATGCATCCAAGCCGGTATGTGCGCGAAGACAAATCGCCGGCACACAGTTTTACGCGCACTTGGCCTTGGATTGATCACCGGAGCCGCAGACGACGATTGTTCGGCGATCGGCACCTATGCGCAGGCCGGTGCGCAACTCGGATACAAGGCGCTCTGGACCGCTCCCTTTACCTTTCCAATGATGATTGCGGTCGTGTATCTGTCCAGCAAGCTGGGGCAGGTCACCGGCCAGGGACTGTTTGCTGTTCTGCGGAACCACGCGCCGCGATGGCTGGTTTATCTCATTCTTGCTGCGGTGATCTTCGGCAATGTGGTTGAGGCGGGCGCAGACATCGGTGGAATGGCGGCGGCGCTTGGTATCCTCGCGCCCGTTCCCCACTGGCTCATCGTTACGGCCGTTACGGCAGCGGTGCTTATTTTGCAGGTGTGGGGATCGTATTCCCTGATCCGCAATCTCTTTCGGATTTTGGCTCTTTCTCTCGTCGCATATATCTTTTCGGCCTTTCTTGCGCATCCGCGGCTGGAAGAGGTTGCGCGCAACACGTTGCTTCCCACCATCCATATGGGGCGTAATGAGCTCGCGATTCTCGTCGCGATCATTGGCACCACGCTGTCGGCGTATCTCTACACGTGGCAATCGAACGCCGAGGTGGAAGAGAAGGAGGCTGCCGGGAAACATACGCTTGTTCAGCGCCGCGGCGCGTCAGAAGAAGAGTTGAAGAGCAGCCTATGGGATGTAATCTTCGGCATGTTCTTTTCGAACGTCGTCATGTACTTCATCATTCTCGCGACGGCGGCCACGCTCTTTGTCGCAGGCCACAGAAACATCGAATCTGCGGCTGAGGCAGCTCAATCCTTGAGACCGCTGGCGGGCCGCGCTGCAGGTTTGCTGTTTACGCTCGGCATTATTGGGGTTGGATTTCTTGCCGTGCCCGTGATGACGGCAGGAGCGGCTTATGATCTGAGCCAAACGCTCGGCTGGAGGCACGGCCTGCATCACAGGCCCAGGAAAGCAGCGGCATTTTATGCGGCCATCGCGACCTTCACTCTAGCTGCCATGGGTTTTAATTTTGTCGGCATCAATCCCATGCGCGCTCTGGTGGTAGCCGGCATCGTGCAAGGATTTTCTACGCCGCCATTGATGCTGCTCATCATGATCTTTACCAATCGCCGCTCTATTATGGGCGATAAAGTGAATGGACTTCCCATCAACCTACTCGGTTGGGCCACAACCGCCGTGATCTTTGCAGCATCAGCGTGCCTGCTTGTCAGTTGGTTGCGCGGATGAGTGATGGCGCTGGTTTGTTGCTGCCGTACAACCACTTAGGAAGAAATCATCATCGCACTTTGTAAGTAGGCTCGTGCAATCGACGCACGAAGCAATTCCGATGAAATCTCTGAGTGATCCGACGCGCCTGAAGCCGATCGACAAGAAGAACGACCTCCTGCAGGTCATCATTGAAACGCCAGCTGGAAGCAGAAATAAGTTTGCATTCGATCCGGAGCAGGGCATTTTCTCTCTTCACAAAGTGCTCCCGGCGGGAATGGCCTTTCCTTACGACTTTGGCTTTCTACCGCGAACCAAAGCGCCGGATGGTGATCCCATCGACGTTCTGCTGCTCATGGATGAGCCAGCCTTTCCCGGCTGTGCGGTGCGCGCCCGGCTGATTGGTGTGATCGAGGGCGAGCAACTTGACGGCAACAAGAAGATTCGCAATGATCGGCTTCTTGCAGTGGCTGAAGCCAATCACATGTACGCAAATGTGAGGGAATTGAGGGATCTTCCCAGCAAGTGGATCGAAGAGTTGCAGGTCTTCTTTGTAAACTACCACCGGCTCGAGGGCAAAGAGTATCGCTTGTTGGGCTGTAAAGGAAAAACAGCGGCTCTGCGCCTCGTTAAGCAGGCCTGCAAGGCAGCATAGCCTTGCGCTGCAAATCAATGCATCTCATACACGCTGATAGACTCAGCCGGCTCTTCGATGTGCAGCTTTCCGCTGGCGAGAACCGGTGCTGGTCCAGTCGCAGGCGCTTCAGCCACGAATTTTGTGCATCCGGCGAGAGCGGTGTCGGCGACAGGCAGGTCAATCAATTTGGGTTGAGCTGCCTTGTTCATCACGATGAGAAGGCTGCTATTGTTTGAGGCCGAGCAGCCAGTGGGATCAAGCGTGCGCACAAACGCGAAGCCATCATTGTCTGCGAACAGGTTTTGTTCAGTTCCTGTTTCGAGCGCCGGATGCGAGGAGCGCAATGCCAGCATGCCCGATATCCAGGCAAAGATACGCTGCTGTTCCGCCGTGCGTCCTGCCTGCGTGAATGCGTTATGCGCGTCCCCTGGAAATCCGCCGGGAAAATCATGGCGATTGTCGGGATCGGCGCCGCCTGTCATGCCGATTTCGTCGCCGGAGTAGATTACCGGCATGCCACGCAGAGTTGTCAGCAGGCCCAGCGCAAGCTTCAGTTTTGTTTCGGAGCCGCTAGCGTCTGTAAGAAAACGATTGGTGTCATGATTACCGATGAAAGGGACCAGGCGCTCCGCGTGCGGATAAAGCGCATCCTGCCGCAACACGCCGGTCAGCTCTGTCATTGGCTTGTTGTGCACGATGGTATCGCGTATTGCAAAGTACATCGGGAAGTCGAACGGAGTATCGAGCCCGGTGTCAATGCCCTGATGCGCGCTGCCCCCCGCGAAGTACGACGTGACCTCAGGATCGCGGTGGAAGATTTCGCCCACAGTTGTGAGATGGGGATACGCCGAATGCAGTGCCGCGTGGAAGTCATGCCAGAAGGTGCGACTCACGTAGGGAAATGTATCGAGACGAATGCCGTCGAGACTGGCAGTCTCAATCCACCAGAGAGTGTTCTGAATCAGATATTGTTCGACAAGCGGGTTCTCCTGATTCAGATCGGGCATCTTCGCGGTGAACCAGCCGTCGGTAATGGCGCGCCACGTCGAGGGCGCGGCATGCGGATCGACGAGCTGATAAAAATCGCTCTGTGCAGAGAGGTGACTTGCGAGTGTTCCGTGCAGCCATTCAGGCGCAGGCGGATCCTGCACCCAGGGATGCAGCACGCCGGTGTGGTTCGGTACCAGATCGATCACCAGCTTCATGCCGCGCGCATGCAGCGCAGCGGAGAGATGCTGATAGTCGGCGATCGTGCCGAAGTGCGGATCGACTGCATAGAGATCAGTCGCCGCATAGCCGTGATACGAGTCCGGCATCGCGCCATTCGAATCAACGGGCGTGGTCCACACTCCCGTAACGCCCAGTTGCTTCAGGTAATCGAGATGTTGCTCGATGCCGGCGAGATCGCCGCCATGCCAACCGCGCGGAGCTGAACGATCATCGCCGGGCAGATCATTGCTCGGGTCACCATCGGCAAAGCGGTCCGGCATGATCAGGTAGAGAACATCGGCGGAAGAAAAGCCACTGTACGCATTCGGATCATGCGAGTGCTGGCTGAGCGTATACGGGCTCTTCGCCTGTCCATGATTGTTGGTCGCAGTAATGGAAAGCGTCTGCGGTGCGGAGCCCTTGGTATCGAGCCAGAGAAAGGCCCAGTGCCCGTTCTCCGACTCCTGCGTGCGCTCGATCTTTACGCGATTGCCGGAGACTGCGAATTGTGCGCCATTCAATCCCTCACCGTGCAGAAGCAGCATCGGACTGGGAAAGCCTGTCCACCAGTTTGGCGGATCGATTTTATCAATCTTGGGAACCATGGGAGCCTGCGCAAAAGTTGACGCGCAGCACACGGAAAGCAGACCGGCCAGGAAGAACGAAAGCGAAAATCGCATGAGGCCTCCTTAAAAGGAGTCGATCAAACTATAAAGCCGAATGCCAATTATGCGCAGCAATTCCAGAGGCTATCATCATAGAGGGGAGTCAGCCTCCCGCGGCATCAAAGTATCTACACACAGGCGAACGACATGTCCATCTATCCCCACGAAATGTTGCGCGAAATCTATGAGCAGCCCCAGGCCCTGAACCGTACGCTTTTGCTTTATCTGGGTGAGCGTGGGCTTAAGCCGGAGGTGGGCGCGAAACTTTCTGAATGGATCAATCCCGCCGGCGAGATTCTGATTGCCGCGAGTGGTTCCAGCCGTCATAGCGGCCTGTATGCCGAAATCCTTCTCGAAGACCTGTGCGGTCTGGCTGTCGATGTCGAGTATGCGAGCGAGTACAGCTTTCGCGGCGGTACGGACCGGCGCCGGCCCAGTGTGCTGGTGCTTTCGCAGTCCGGCGAAACCAGTGACACGCTGGCCGCGCTGGAAGAGGCTCATCACCAGGGTCACAAGACACTCGCCATCACCAATGTCCCAACGTCGACGATGGCGCACGAGGCCGATGTCTCCATGCCGCTGGCTGCGGGCGTGGAAAAGGCGATTCCCGCAACCAAGAGCTTCACCTGCCAGCTTGCTGTGCTCTATCTGCTCGCTCTTTATGAGGGCATGCATCTCGGCCGTTTAGATCCTGAGATCCTCGCAGAAGCGATCGTTGCCCTCAAAGCTGTTCCGGGCGTGATCGAAGCAAGCCTCGATGCCTGGCGTGAGCAATCGGCCACTCTTGCGAAGCGCTATGCGAGCGCTTCCACATTTCTCTATCTGGGGCGCGGCATTCACTACGCCATTGCGCGCGAGGGCGCGCTCAAACTGAAAGAAGCGTCTTACGTGCATGCCGAGGGATATCCGGTGGGCGAACTCAAGCACGGGCCGAATGCGCTCGTCAGCGATCGTGTGCCCCTGGTGGTGATTGCTACGGTCGATCGGAAACTCGAAGCTTCGGTCCGGCGCTATGAGAAGACGATCCAGCTTCTCGAAGATATGAAGGCACAAGGGGCACAGGTAATCGCGGTCGGCAATACCGGTGATACACAGGTCGAATCGCTGGTATCTGATTTCGTTGCTGTTCCACCTGCCTCCGAATACCTGCTGCCGATTCTGGAGGTCGTGCCGCTGCAGTTGTTCGCGTACTACATGGCCCTCGAACACGGAGTGGACGTGGACCGGCCGCGGAATCTATCGAAGGCCGTAGTAGAGAAGGCCTCCTAAGATATGCTTCACGAATAGTTCTGAAATTCAACTATCTGTCTATCCCTCAGGGCTAAAGCCCCTTCTTTTTATCGCGTCTTTTCGGCACGACTGAAGTCATGCCCTTTCACAAGACAAACACGCTCTAGCTAGAGGTGGCTCCTTCGAAGTAAGCCTCGATCTCTTCGAGTGTCTTGCCCTTTGTCTCGGGCAGGAAAAGCGATGCGACCAGCAAGTACACCAGCGTGAAGCCCGCGAACAGGAAGAACATCGACGAGTAGCCATGCTTGCTCACGAAGGGCAGAAAGATTCCGGCCAGCGTGGTGGAGACGAGCTGGTTGAGCAGCAAAGCGATGCTCATACCGTTGGAGCGGATGCGCGTGGGCATCAGTTCGCTGAGAGCCAGCCAGACGCAGACGCCGGGCCCCATTGCATAGAATGCCATGAAGCCATAGAGACCGAGTGCGACGAGCCATCCGTGGCCGGCTTCGGGGACGCGGCCGACGAGGGCCTTCTCGATCTTGAGCGGAGCTGTCTGCGCGGCGTTGAGATCGGCAAAGGGATTCTCAAACAGGGACTCAACTTTGTTGGAAGGCAGACAATTGGCGCGGGTGATCGCGATGGGCGCGGCGGCGGCATCGTCAGAGCGGACGAAGCTGGTGGCGGCAGTGAAGTCGCCATACGAATAAATGATGGCCAGTGATGCGCGCTCAGGAGCGATCTGGCCGCCGGTGTAGCCCGCGGCAGCCAACAGCTTCTGCGCCTGCGCCTGGTCGAAGTGGAGGGTCATCTCCTGGTTTGCGCCCACCATGGCCTGCACCGCCGAACGGCAATCGACGGTGGCTTTTTCCGTGATCTTGAAAAGAATGCCCACGCCGAGGAGCGAGACGATGATGCCGCTCGTACCCAGGATGAGCAGAAAACGCCGGCCCTTGCGATCGACGAGCGTCATGCCCACCGTAGTCATGAGGAAGTTGACCGAAGTGAAGATCACATAGCCCCAGTGCGCGGTCAGGTCATTGAGTCCGCTCTGCAGCAGGATGCCGGTGTTGTAGCCGATGATTGAGTTCACGCCGGTCGCCGTATTACAGGAGAGGATGGCGCATGCCAGCAGAAACGGGATGACGTATTTGCGGCGGAGGATGGAGTCTTTCACCTTCCGGCCTGTGGTTGCTGCCGCGGTGCGCGCGGTGGCCTCCATCTCTTCAAGCTCAAGCGTGGCCTGTTCGGGGCTGCGCGAGCGCAGCAGTGCCGCGTAGGCTCCGTCTTTGTTGCCGCGGCGGAAGAGCCAGCGCGGCGACTCGGTGACTAGCAGACTGCCCAGCACGAATAACGCACCGGGCGGCAGCGATACCCAGAAGATGCCGCGCCAGGCGCGATCCTTGAAGTGAAAGAGTGCGGCGGAGTCTGCGAGCCGGGCGACGGCCTCGACGCGGTAGCTGAAGTACATGCCCACCAGCGCTGCGGCCACAATACCCAGAGTAAGCATCCACTGGAAGATGGCCGTGCCTTTGCCCCGATGCGCAGCGGAAAGACACTCGGCGAGATAGAGCGGCACCACCACACCCACCAGCCCAGCGCTTACGCCTTGCAGCAGTCGACCCAGCAGCAACCCATCATAGCTGTGCGATAGTGCGATGACCGGGATGCTCGCGGTGAAGGCCAGGCCGCTGATGATCATCAGGTTCTTGCGGCCGAGCCAGTCGGCGAGCAGACCCGCGAAGAGAGTGGAGAAGACGCTGCCGAGCAGAACGGCGGCCACAATGTCGGAGAGCTGCGCTGCGGTATAACCCGAAGTGGCTTCGAGATAGGGATATGCTCCGCCGATAATGCCTACGTCGATGCCGTAGAGCAATCCGCCGAGACCGGCCACGATCAGAAGGAACAGGTTGTACTGGCGCGTTGAAGCAGAGTTGGCTGGTGCGGTCGCGTGGGGAAACGTGTTTGCTGTCATGCCGGTGAATTCCTGTCAGGCCATCCGATGATATAGGTCATTTGCCCAACCTGACACGAAATAACTCTTTGAAACCCCAGTCTACAATGTTCCTATTGAATTGAATGCTCACTACGCTCACAGAGAAGGGTTAAGATGATGCGGTTCCGTTGTTGCAGGCGGTCTTTTGTGTTGCCCTTTGCGGTTCTTGGTTTGTTCTTCTTGTATCTCTCTTCCGCATCGGCCCAGGTGCATCTGCTGCCGAAGCCACGCGAAGCTCAGTTTGGTGCGACGACAGAGATTCCGGCTCGCATCGTCGTGTCGGTGCCGGGGCGGAATGCCGAAGACGAATTCGCAGCGCACGATCTCGAACAGACTGTGAAAGAGCAGCTGACTGCGCCGGATCAACCGGAAGCAAGCCGCAGTCAGGCTGCGCGGCCGTCTTATCGCGTCCTTCTTCTTCGCACTGGATCGGTGGAAGCGAAGGCCCTGCTTTCCCGGCATAAGCTGGCGTTCGAGCCCGCCATGGACCCGGAGGGATACGTTCTCATCCTTGAAGACCACGAGGCTGCGGTCATTGGCGCCACAAGCGCAGGTGTTTTTTACGGCGTACAGACCTTCAAGCAGCTATTGCCATTGCCCGGCGCGCCGCGCGTGCTTCCTACGGGAACCGTGCGGGACTGGCCGGCAATGCGGTATCGGGGCATCGACGACGATCTTTCCCGCGGCCCTTTTCCGACACTCGAGTTCCAGAAGCACCAGATTCGGGTCTTCGCCTCGCTCAAGGTGAACATCTACTCGCCGTATTTTGAACACACGCTGCTTTATCCTGATCATCCGCTGGCGGCGCCTCCAGGCAGTGCTCTCACGCCGGCTGAGGCGGCGGAGTTGGTCGCTTATGCCCATCAGTATCACATCACCGTCGTGCCTGAGCAGGAGGCCTTCGGCCATCTGCATCATGTGTTGAAGTACGAGCTCTATCAGGACGTGGCGGAGACTCCACGCGGTCACGTGCTTGCGCCAGGACAGCCCGGTACGCTGCCGCTGATCAAGGATTGGTTCACACAGATCGCGCAGGAGTTTCCATCGCCATTCATTCACATCGGTGCGGATGAAACCTGGGACTTGGGCACAGGACGAACGAGCGACCAGGTGCAGCAGCAGGGATACGGTCCGGTCTACATGGCCTTTCTCAAACAAATTCATGACGAGCTGGCGCCGCTCAATCGCCGCCTGCTCTTCTGGGGCGATATTGGCGATGAGCATCCGGACGCGGTCCCCAATCTACCCAAAGATATGATTGCGGTGCCCTGGAATTACTCGCCCAATACCGACTTCGACAAATTGATCGAGCCATTCGCCAAGGCCGGCATGGAAACATGGGTCGCCCCGGGCGATGCGAATTGGAATGAGGTCTATCCGGTAGCCAAGAACGCGCTCTGGAATATCCAGGGATTCATTCGCGAGGGCCAGAAGCTTGGCTCGACCGGCGCGCTTACGACCGTCTGGAACGATGACGGCGAGGGCCTCTTCAACATGGACTGGTACGGTGTGCTCTTTGGCGCGGTGGCCGCGTGGCAGCCGGGCGAAAGCTCGATCGCCGATTATCAGGACGCGTATGGTCCTATCTTTCATCTCGACTCCACCGGCAAAATCAACAGCGCTGAAAAAGAACTGATGGCGGCAGAAGAAGCTCTCGCGAGCGCCAAAACCGGCCTTAACAGTGATGCCTTGTTCTGGCTCGATCCGTGGAGCGCGCAAGGGCAGATTGTCTCCGCAAAGCTGTTGCCAGAAGTGCAGGAACTTCGCACCCACGCCGAGAACGCCCTCGTTCTGCTTGGTCAGTTGCGCCAATCGGCACCGGATATTCGTGAGCCGGATGCGCTCACCGCGATGGATCTGGGAGCGCGGCGTCTTGATCTGATCGGAATGAAGTTTGAACTGGCGCAGGACATCGCTTCTTCCTATGCACAGGCGGTCGCGCAACAGCACGATCAGACCAAGCACTCTGTTACGAACCATCTGCTTGATGAGATCAGCAGCAACAACGGCCGCTGCCAGGACCTGCGCGATGCGTTCTCGGCCACGAAAGGCGAATACTCCCAGGTCTGGCTGAGCGAAAATCGCCCATACTGGCTGAACAACGTCACCGTGCGCTATGACCTCGAAATCGAAAAGTGGCAGCGCCGCGGCGAGCTCTTCAGCCAGGCGATGCGTGATTGGCATAACGGCAAAGATCTGCCGCCGGCGGTATCTCTGGAACTGCCCGACTCGGCCGCCCACTGATTTTGCTAGATTGCCGCACGGGTTCCCGGTTACCAAGAGATAACCCGCCCGAAAATATTCGTCGCCGTCGGACGCGGAGCGGTGCACACTAGAGCCATGCTCGACCTCGGTGTCCGGCAGGATCAGCTAGCGGTGCTGCTTATCGACGACGATCTCGTCAGCCGGGAGGTGACTGCCACCGTGCTTACGATGAACGGGTACACAGTCCATACGGCGGATACCGGTATGGCCTCGCTCGAGATGCTCACGGCCGGAACAGTCACGCCGGATCTGATCCTGATGGATGCGCAGATGCCCGGCCTCAGCGGCACGGCGCTCATCACGGAGCTGCGCTCCCGGAGCCGCGCGCGCATTGTCGTTCTCAGCGGTAGCGACCCGCCAGACGAGATTCGAGCCGCAGCAGATGGATTCCTGCTCAAGCCCCTTGAAGTCGAAGCTTTGCGCGACCTGGCCGCTCATCAGTCCCGTCCGGCCTCTCAGGCAGCTTTTGCTGCCAGTCCCGAGGCGCCGGTCATTAGCCGTGTGACGCTGATGCAGCTCCGGCAGCTCATGCCTGAGTCGGGGGTCCGCGAGATCTATCAGGCCATGGTGGCCGATCTGACTCGGCGCGCCGACGAGCTTGCCGCGGCCATCGCCAAAGGCGATTATGTCGAGGTTCGGCGCATCGGTCATGCCATCAAGGGGGGCTGCGCCATGGCGGGCGCGCTGCAGGCAGCCCGACTGGGAGCTTTGTTAGAAGCGGGGCGAGGCGACTCCGAAGGTAACCAATCGGATAACAGCGCCAACTTGCTCAATGATTTACGTTCCGCCACCCAAGCCTTGCAGCGTATGCTGGATGCTGGATTGCCCGCCTGACCCACAGCGTGGTTGCCGTGGACCCGGGCCCGACGGAGGCGAGCCGCTCAAATGGACCGACCCATTCGAATTCTTCTCGCGGACGACCATCCGGTCGTGCGCATTGGCGTGCGCAACATGCTATCGGAAGCGGAGGGCTTCGAGGTTGTTGGCGAAGCCACAGATGGCGACGAGGCCATCACCCAAACATTGGAACTCACGCCTGACCTTCTGCTGCTCGATTTGCAGATGCCGCGTCTGCCTGGCCTTGAGGCCATGCGCGCCATTGTGAACGGGACTTCGACCGCCAAGATCCTGTTGCTTACGTCCACGATCACGACGCAGCAGATCATTGAAGCGCTGCACATCGGCGCCCGCGGCATCGTTCTCAAAGACGCTCTCGCCAGCCATCTTCAGACGGCCATCCGTACCGTTTATGCGGGCGACTACTGGATTGGCGGCAAGCGCGTCGTGAACCTCGTCTCAGCGCTGCATGACCTGATGCAACAGGCCGCCGCGCCGCAGCGAAAAACGTATGGTCTTACTCCGCGCGAGCTGGAAGTGGTCGGCTGCATCGTAGAAGGCTGCTCGAACCGCGATATCGCTAAGCAGTTCACGCTCAGTGAGGAGACGGTCAAGCGGCACCTCTCGAACATCTTCGACAAGACGGGTGTTTCGACGCGTCTGGAACTGGCGCTCTTTGCGATTGCGCACCATCTCGTCACACCGCAGTAGTGGGCGGGTTTCCGTAGTGTTTTGAAGTAAAGAGCAGCGGAGTTATCGCTGCTCTTTTTATTACGCCGGGCTTTTCTCTCGCGCCGTGCCGCGCCTTGTGGAAAGCGGCTTACCCAGTGCCGGCAATGTGCCCCGCGGAAACTCGGTCGATTTGCGTACCACCAGCCGCGTCGGAATCGGCCACTCTTTCTGAGCTGCCTTGGGGTGATCGGATTCGATGCCTGCGCGCAGAGCTTGAATAGCCGCTGTCGCCAGATCCTTGCACGACATCTGGACCGTGGTTAGTGGCGGCAGCATGAACTGGGCAAGATGAATGTCGTCAAATCCAACGACGGAGATATCGCGCGGCACCTTGAGCGTGGTCTCGTACAGACCGTGTAGAACGCCGATCGCGGTCATATCGTTGGAGCAGAGAACGGCCGTGGGCATCTCTGAAAGCGCTGCCAGCCGCTCGATCGCTGCCATGCCGCCTTCCATCGTGTGATTGCCCTCGATCAGATGCTTGGCAGGTACAGCGAGTCCCACTTCACCCATCGATTTGCGGAATGCGTCGCGTCGCGCCATAGCCGACCGAAGGCGCAGCGGCCCGGTGATGAATGCGATCTGCCGATGACCGAGCGCAGCCAGATGCTGCACGGCTTCGCGAATCCCCTGGCCATAATCCACTTTCAACACCCGGATATTGGGCAACTCAGGTCCGGCATCGACAAAGACGAGCGGAAACTCGCGCTCGACAAGCTTCTTGACCAGCTCTTCCTCAATGCCGAAGGTCATGATGGCTACGCCGTCTACACCGCGTTGCAGCATGCGACGGATGAGCGCTTCGGTGCGTACCGGATCGTAACTGGTCGATCCAATCATCACTTCATAACCTTGCGCGACCGCGAGAGACTCGAACTCCTGCACGAGTTCCGGAAAGAAGGGATTGGTGATTTCCGAGACGATCAGGCCGAGAATGCGGCTGCGGCCCGAGACCAGCGCGCGGGCCTGCGTGTTTGGCACGTAGCCCACCTCTTCGACAGCCTTCCAGACGCGCTTGGCCAATTCCGGGTCGACCGTCGAGATCCGGTTCACTGCCCGCGAAACCGTCGCGATCGAGACGCGGGCGCGCCGGGCCACATCGCGAATGCTGATAGCTGTCCGCCGTCGATTGGACGGGCCTTTTCTGGATGGACTCATAGGCATCCCGATTGTACGCTTTTCCCGTTGTTACTCGGTTCCGAAATTGTCATCATTTGCGCCGCAAATACCTTGCCAGAGAGCGGTTGTCGCGGGGGCTGAGCGGCCGTTCGGTTCGACTTGGGTCGATTTTACGCCGGATTCAGAAAGCGTTTGCTGAAGAATCAAAGAGATTGACCCAAGTAATCCGATTTATGGGTGGTTCTGGCCACCACGCACAACTTCGATTCCATGCCCAACCAAGGCTGCAATCGTCATCCAACTCTCTTCCGCACCGCGCCGGCTGCCCGGCAGATTCACGATGAGAGTTGCGCCGCGCAATCCCGCTATCCCACGCGAAAGCCATGCATAGGGATTTTGCTCTGCACCCTTTGCGCGCATGGCTTCGGCCAGTCCCGGCGCTTCGCGTTCAATGACGCGGCGAGAAGCCTCCGGCGTGCGGTCGCGCGGACCCAACCCTGTGCCGCCTACAGTGAGCACCAGCTCCGCGCCGCGCTCGCAGAGTTCCTCAAGAGCCGTTGCGATCGCGTCTTCATCATCTCTTAGCAACCGCGTGTGAATCTCTGCGTCTGGCCACTGCTCCTTGAGACGAGCGACAACCGCAGGGCCGGCTGTGTCGGTCATCAGGCCTTCAGAGCAACGGTCAGAGATGGTGAGAACCGCAAGCAACATGGGACGATTGTAGGACCTCACTGCGCCGGCAGAACCTTGATGGTGTGCATCCAGGTCTCGACCAGTTTCGGCCAGCCCATGATTGGCAGATCGCGCGGGCGCAGGCCGTAGCCGTGACCGCCTTCTCCATACACATGCAGCTCGGCCGGCACTTTGGCGTTCTTCAGCGCAAGAAAATAGACGACGGCGTTCTCAACGTGCACCGGATCGTCTTCAGCCTGCAGGATAAACGTCGGCGGCGTATTCGCCGTCGGCCGAATATCAGGATTCGGCGCAAATGCCTGGTCGGCCAGCGCAAGATAACCGGGATACAGCACGACGGCGAAATCAGGACGGCAACTTAGCTTGTCCGCAGCATCGACGGGATCGTACAAGCGGTGCTCGTAGTGGTTGCTGACCGCTGCCACAAGATGCCCGCCTGCTGAGAATCCGAGCACGCCTATGCGATTTGGATCGATGCCCCATTCGGCGGCGTGTTGCCGCACCAGCCCTATCGCCCGCTGCGCATCTTCCAGAGCCGCCGGGCTCTTCGGATACGGACCTGAGCCAGGCACTCGATACTTCAGCAGGACGCAGTTGACGCCGATCGAATTGAGCCAGTCGCATACCTCGGTACCTTCGAGATCGATGGAAAGGATCTGATATCCGCCGCCCGGAAAGACGACGACCGCTGCGCCGGTATTTTTGCCTTTCGGTGCGTATAGCGTGATGGTTGGCGTGGAGACATTGCCCAGCCGGATGTAAGGTTTTCCGGCCATCGTCTTTGTCTTTGCCGCATTCATGTCGACTTCCGGAGGCATGTTGGCCGATTCACCCGGCGCTGTTCCGGGCCACACCGGCAGTGTGATGTGATCGGCCGGCGGCGTCCAGGCTGGTCCCTGCGCCAGTAGAGCCGTTGCGAATACTGCTTGGGTTACGAGTGCAAGTAGCCCAATATTTTTCATGCGGAACCTCCGGGGTGAAAGCGTCGCGGCAATCATCGCGCCCATCATTGCATCTGGCCCGGGCTTGTGCCAATTTCGATCGCGCAAATTGCCCCCGGATCGCGGACAACATGCTGAACCGAAAGGTGAGCTGAATCACCGCGACGAGTGCCTCGTGACACATCTTCTGCTCGCAGGCGGTGCCACATTATAAGAACGAGGTGAACCCTCATGCAGGATACGGTGGCAACGCGTTGGGCTTATCCCGATGTCATTCTCGTCGCCACCGATCTGAGCGATCTGGATCGGCTCATGCCTGTGGCTTTCGCGCAGGCGCGGGAGACGGGAGCTCGTCTTCTCCTCTTCCACGCTTTGAGTCCATCTGCGGGTTTTACCGCCGATCCGACGGGAATGCCCTACTACGATCCCGGCAGCGCTACGGAAACCGCCGAGCACATGCTGTGGCCGTGGTGCCAACGGGCGCAGAGCCTCAATATCCATTGCAATGCAATGGTGCGTGAGGGCAAGGCGATCGATCAGATTCTGACGGTTGTGCGCCAGTTTCATCCAGATCGGATTCTTCTTTGCACCCGGAGCCGGAGCAGACTTACTAAGCTGCTACTGGGCTCCGTGGCGGAACAAGTGCTGCGCTCGGTGAACCTCCCGGTCATCACCGTGGGTCCCGAGGCTCATCTCATGGTGGAAAACGGCGCTCCGGGCGCCGTGCTGCATGCCACCACACTCCGAGAGACCTCGCGCCCGAGCGCAGCACTTGCATATACGATCGCCGCAAAACGCGGTGCGAAGCTGATCTTGCTCCACGTTCTGCCACCGGCAGATGAAATGGCCCGTAAGGGGCTGCCGCTCGATCTCGATTCGATCGCGATGCGTGAACTCGGGCGTCTTGCCGCAGACATCAACAGTGACGGCCGTCCGGTAAAGATCGATCCCGTTGTTGTGCGCGGAAATCCTGCGATCGAGATTCTTGCCGAGGCATCGGCGCGTCAAGCAGGCCTTATCGTCCTGGGCGCCACACGTTCGTCGGCACTGGAAAGTATCACGCGCGATCACACCGTCTATCGCGTACTGGCGCATGCCAGGTGTCCAGTTCTTACGCTGCGCGAGCCTCTGCAGCAGTCCGTACAACCCAGTTCAGAGCAGGGCGCACTGCTGCATCAGTGATCGGTATTGTAAGGAGGAGAGGAGAGTCGATTACGCGGTCAAGCGTTCGAGCTTGTCTGGGTCAACAAGTGTGACGCTCGTTCCTTTGATCGTGATCCATTTGTCGCGCCGGAACTGATTGAGCAGGCGCGTCACAGTCTCGCGCGAGGTTCCTGCCATGTTGGCGATCTCCTCGTGCGTCAGAGCCATGGTGAATTTGATCTCCGGACGCCCGCTGGCCGCTGTCCGTCCCCAATCGAGCAGAAGGCGCGCGAGCCTTCCCGCGGCCGATCCGGAAAGCGCCAGCCGCTTGGCATCGTGAAACACCGTCATGTATTCACCTGAAAGCGACTGCGCCGCATGCATGGATGCGATGCCGTGCCGGCTCAGGAAATCGACGAAATCCTGCCTGCGGATCGTCTTTACCTGGCAAGGCTCGATGGCCTCAGCCGTCACCTCATGCGGTACATTGGCCAGCACGGCGCTCAGTCCCATGACGTCGCCGGGCCCCGCGATCTTCAAGATCATCGTCTTGCCGTCGCGCGAGGTGGACGAAATCTTGACCTGTCCAAAACAAATGACAAACACATTGCGCGCCGTGTCGCCTTCAGAGAACAGCTTGGCGCCGCGCGCATGGTTCATCATGATCCCGATTCCGTCGTAATCCTGCAGTGCCTCGGGCGTGAGGTTACAGAACATCCGCAGATGCCGGTGCTCGCAGTGGAGGCAATCTTCTGGAGGGTGATGGGATTGGAACGTCGCCATACTTATCCTCGGGGAACTGACCCAAGTATAGCGAGTCTGAAAAGAGGCGATGTGACGCGCATCACACCGCAGAATGGAACTCCTGTTGCCGGCGGCGGCTTACGCGAGCGAGGCAGCAGGCAGCATACGTCCGCGAAACCTCCCGCGCCAGTTCTTCGAGCAGGTGCATGCGTAACGGGGAATAGATTTCGAAGGCCCGATGTAGAGCCTGGATGGGCAAAAGCAGCAGCGAGCCAGGTGAAAGCGCAGTCAGGGTGTAGGTGTGGCATCCATCGCCCAGAGCTGCGGCCAGCTCTACAAGATCGCCCGCCCGTGCCGACCCCAGAGTCAGGCGCGCATTCAGCCGCTCTGCGTTGCGGACAAAATCCCCTGCAGCAACCACATAGAGACCCCGGCAAGCGCTGTATTGAGAAAACACCACCTCACCGCTTTCGCATTCCACGGACTCAGAGGAGGCGGACAACAGCCGCTCGACGTGCGGCGGGCACGTCAACAGCTCTGCCAACGGATGTGCCGCTACGCCTGTAGTCAGGCGGAATCTTGCCTCAGATTCCATATGGAGCTCTCTTGCGCTTCCCAATCGACTTATTGAACATCCACAGTTGCTGCGACCGGCGGAACGCAGAGAACCGGTACGCGCGAGGCCGTCAGCAACGCAAAGGCAGTTCCGTGTGTTCCTTCGGTTTCGCTCGTCCGCTTGACGCCGGCAACGAGAATGGATGGATGATACTGGGCAATCGCGTGGGTGACTGCATCCGCCGGATTGCCGTCCTTCACCACAAAACGCACCTGCACCTTGCCGTCGGGACGGATCCCGAACTTCTCCAGCGAGCTGGCTCCTGGATTCAGGAAGGCGGAGGCCTCAGCGGCTGTACGGGCATGCAACACGATAAGCGGCCGCGCGAAGGTTGCTGCGAGCGAGTAGGCCGTTTCGACTGCAGCCTGGCTTGCCTCGTTCCGTTCCATGGCTAAAAGCACCGGGCCTCCCGGCGCGGGACGGAATGGTCCTGCATTCCAGTCGGCGGAAACCGCCAGCACCGGGCATGGAGCCAGTCGGACCAATTGTTCTGCGATCGATCCCACGAGCAACGGGCCTATGCCATCCCCGCCGCGTGTGCCGATGACGATGAGCCCTGCCTCGTACTGACGCGCCACGTCGACAAGCATCCGGGCTACGGCGCCCTGCCGAACCTCAGAATGGGTCGGAATGGACTCTGCCAGCAGGCGGCAGGCGAGGCTGTCCAGAGCAGAACGCGTCTCCTCAGGCAGGGTTCTCAGGATGCGGCCGGGGATATGGTCGGCTGTAGCGAAGTCCATCGGGTCCATGGAATATGCCAGCACAATCCGCGCGCCGTAGTTCACGGCCAGTTTGCGTGCATACTCGAGCGCCGGTTCGGAGTGGCTTTCGAGGTCTGTGGCAACCACGATCGTCTTCAACCCGTGTGGAAAGCTCATATCCGCCTCCTTTGCACCGCGAAAGGGTGCCTGCTCAACTGTTCTTCCTGACTGCCGGTAGCGAGCACTCGTCATCGGAATTTGAGTCTGCGCCCCCGTTGACCGCGGCGCAGTGACTTTATTCACTCGCCCTTGTGATCTGGATCACGATTGTCCCAAGGTAATCCCACCGGCGGGAGGGCATCTATCCCTTCTATACATCGTGGCGCTCCGTGCGCTACCCTTTCCCGGTGATGAAAAACGCCCGCAACACCTCTACGCAAACGTTTGTGCTGACAATCGCAGCCTCTTGCTGCCTGTTTTTAACGGCGGGTGTATTGGCCCCGGCCGCTGCCCAGGCTCCGGTGCCCGATTCGCCTGCGATCGAAGCGCAGGCCAAAGCGATGCTGGCGAAACTCACACTGGAGCAGAAGATCGAACTGCTCGGCGGCCAGGACAACATGTTTACACGGGCCATGCCCTCGATCGACTTGCCTCGCTTTAAGATGTCGGATGCATCTGTAGGTGTGCGCACGTGGGGACCGACGACTGCCTACGCTGGCGGTGTTGCGCTCGCTGCTTCATGGGATAAGGACCTGGCCCGCGCGATTGGTGTGGGTTTGGGCCGCGATGCCCGCGCCCGGAGTGTCAATTTCCTTCTCGGCCCTGGAGTTAATATCGCGCGTTCTCCGGTTGGCGGACGCAATTTCGAATACCTCTCTGAGGACCCGTACCTGAACGCCGCTCTGGTTGTGCCCTTTATCGAGGGCGTGCAGTCGCAAGGAGTCATCGCGACCGTAAAGCACTACGCGTTAAATAACGAGGAGTTCAATCGCCACAACGCCAGCGCCGATATAGACGAGCGCACGATGCGCGAGATCTACCTGCCGGCTTTTGAGGCCGCCGTAACCAAAGGCCACGTCGATGCCGTGATGAACTCCTACAACCTGATCAACGGCGTGCACGCCACGCAGAACGAGTTTCTCAATCTCAAGGTGCTAAAGGGCGAATGGGGATTCAACGGAATTCTCATGTCGGACTGGGACGCCACATACGACGGAGTGGCCGCCGCCAATAACGGCCTGGACCTGGAGATGCCTAGCCCGAAGTTCATGAATGCGCGGAATCTCCTTCCCGCGGTGCAGAACGGCCAGGTGAAAGAGTCCACCATCGACGACAAGGTACTGCGTCTTCTTCGCACGGAACTGCGTTACGGATCTACGACTCGTCCTCAATTTGATCCGGCGGATTCGACGTTTTCCATCGCCGATCGCGCAGTTGCACTGCGGGGAGCGCTTGAGAGCATCACGCTCCTCAAGAATGAAGGAAACCTGCTTCCGCTCGATCGAGCCAAGATCAAGACCATCGCTATCATCGGTCCGGACGCATGGCCGGCGGTGCCGGGCGGTGGCGGCTCGTCTGAAGCTACGGCCTTCGAACCCGTCAGCATGGTCACGGGCATCGCTAATTTTCTTGGACCCGATGTGCATGTGCTCTATAGCCGCGGACTGCCGGAGATGAACGAACTCTTCCGCAACACGCATTGGGACGGCGAGGTCAGAGTGGAGACTTTCCCCAGTAATGATTTCACCGGCACACCCGAGACCGGTTCGCGGCGCAATATCGCGGATTGGCGGCAGAACCAATGGGAGCCTGCGCAGTCCTCGCCGCGCAGCATTCGTTATGCGGCGAACTTCAAGGCAGGCGCTGCCGGCAAGTATCTTCTGATCGCTGCGGCTGCGGGAGAAGACGCGTTCAAGATTCTCGTGGATGGCAAGCAAACTCTCGATCAGGCCCATGCAGAGGGCCAGGTGCCGAAGTACACATCACTCGATCTCACCGCCGGCCAGACCGTCCACATCGAAGCCGACTATCTCCCCCATGCCTCCGGATCGCGTTTTGGCTTTGGCATGGCCTATGAGCCGGATCTGGTTTCAGCCGATGCCAAGCGGTTCGCGTCGTTGGCTGATGCGGTGATTCTTTCAGTCGGTTTCAATGCGGCCAGCGAGGGTGAAGGGCATGACCGCACCTTTACGCTGCCGTGGGGGCAGGACGCGCTGGTGGAGGCGATCGCCGCCGCAAATCCACACACGATCGTGACACTCACGGGCGGGGGCAGCATGGATGTGAGCCGCTGGCTCGATAAGGTTCCAGCGCTGCTGCACACCTACTACCCTGGCCAGGAGGGTGGCACCGCAGTGGCCGAAGTTCTTTTCGGTAAGCACAATCCCGAAGGAAAACTGCCGGTCAGCTTTGACCACAGCTGGGAAGACGATCCCTCCTACCGCTGGTACTACGGAGTTCCGGGAGGGAACACAACTCTTCATACGATCGGAGAAAACGGTAAGCCGCTGGATTACACCGTCGAGCATATCCAGTACGGCGACAAGCTGATGGTCGGCTATCGGTACTGGACTACGACTGGTAAGCATCCGCTCTTTACTTTCGGCTTTGGTTTGAGCTATACGACCTTCAAGTTCTCCAACCTCAAAGCGCTTGCCGCCGTGGCATCTGGTTCTCCTGTTCCGGTGAGCTTCGATGTGACGAATACGGGCAATGCTGAGGGAGCGGAAGTTGCGCAGCTGTATGTCTCTGATCCCTCAGCCAAGATCGATCGTCCCGAGCGTGAATTGAAGGGCTTCGAGAAGCTGCAACTGAAGCCGGGCGAGACCAGACATGTGTCGCTCGACCTTGACGCTCGAGCCTTCAGCTACTGGGATGAATCTGCACACAAGTGGGCCATCGATCCCGGCAAGTTTGTGCTCCGCGTTGGAGATTCGAGCGAGAACACACCGCTGCAGGCGGAAATTACGCTGCGGTAGCTTCGACTCTGCATGTGCATAAAATGCCCACATCAACGCGAGGCAAATTTGTTCGGAAGCCGATACTTCGGTTAGCTGCGGCTCACTTGCGTTCCTCCGTGCACCATGCCCTGCATCACTTCTCCGAAGAAGTCGTCCAGTTCATTGGGTTCTAGTGCGCTGATTGCATCCAGCTCGCGGGTCGCCTCTTCCGGTAGCTTGACACTTGCCGCGACGAGATTCTTTTCCAGCTGCTCCACTTTGGTTGCACCCACGAGCGTCGAGGTAACGCAGGGCCGCGCCATCACCCAGGCCAGCGCAACCTCAGCAGGCGTTTTGCCGAGCCCGTCTGCTACACGAAGCAGTGTTTCCAGAATCGCCCAGTTCTGTTCGCGCTTGGCAAATTTTTCGAGGACAGGATTGCCGGAGTCTTTCAGGTCTACCACGCGTCCTGCGCCCATGATCTTGCCATCCTGCCTGCGAAACTTGCCCGTTAGGAATCCGCTTCCCAGCGGGCTCCAGGGCGTAATGGAGATGCCAAGCGCCTGCGCCAATGGCAGGTGTTCGCGCTCCAGGTTGCGCGAAATCAGCGAGTATTCAAGCTGCAGCGATGCAGGGCGTTCCCATCCGCGTAGTTCGGAAATTGTGGCGAACCGCGCAGCCCACCACGCGGGCACATCGCTCAAGCCGATATGCCGAATCTTGCCTGCGCGCACCAGATCATTCAGCGTCGAGGCGACTTCTTCCACGGGCGTCACACGATCCCACACGTGCACGATATAGAGATCGATAAAATCTGTGCGCAGCCGCCGCAACGATGCCTCGATGCCGCGCAGAATATTTTTGCGGCCGTTTCCTCCAGCATTGGGATTTCCAGCTTGTGTATTGAAGCTGAACTTGGTGGCCAGCACAATCTCGTGCCGGCAATTCGTTGTCTCGATGATCTTTCCCAACCACTCCTCGCTCGTGCCGCCCGCATACATGTCTGCGGTGTCGATGAAGTTCCCACCAGACGCCCGATAGGTATCGAAGAGGCGTCGCGACGTCTCCTCATCTGCACCCCAACCAAACGTCATCGCGCCCAGGCACAAGGGCGAGACCTTCAATCCTGTTTGTCCAAGTGTGCGAAAATTACTGCCAGCTGATGCGCACATGTTCTTATCCCCTCAAATCAGAGTTCGAGCGACTCCAGTTTAAGGGAACCGATCGGACGGAGGCTTGGTCTACGAGGCCGGTGTACTCGATGCACACGCGATGATCGGTGCGCAGCGAAGAAGCGCAGGGCAGTTCGCCCGTTAGCGCGCTCCAGATCGCAAGAACTCCCCACCCCGGAAGGTCAGCGTGCGCGCGTCCAACACAGACTCGATCCTGTGTACTTCAGCATCGGCGTTGCGCGCCTCTTCACGTTGTTTGGTCTGGTGGAGGAACTGCGCATATTGCTTGACTGTGCTCGCGTAGATCGGACTATCCGACCCAACTGCCGCTTTTATACGCGTGATCGAGTACTGCATCCATTCATTTGCATCGGCGATATCGCCGCTCTTCCAGTAGACATATCCAAGCGCGAAGCTCTCCACCGCTGCCGATAAGCTTTCCTGGCCATATGCGTCTTTGGATTCCTCTAGCGCTCGTTTCATAATCGGCACTCCCTTGCTGCACTGGCGGGTGCCACAGAGAGCGAAGGCTGTAACCTCCAGCACGGCAATGTGGTTGCTTGGCTTCATATCCGTACGATTGGCCACAGCATCGTAAGACTTTTGCGCATATTCCAGCGCCTTCTTGTATTTCCGCTCATGATCGTAGAGTCCGGCTATATCGATCCAGGTAAGAGCGATGCCCACGGGATCGCCGACTTTCTCGCGAATCGCGAGTGCCTGGCCTTGGTCTTTCTCCGCCTGCCGGAAATTTCCCATTAGGCCGTGTATCAACGAGAGATGGTTGAACTCTTCCGCCAGCTGATCCTGCGGACCACCCTTCATCAGTTCGATCGTTCGCATAGTCGCAGCCTCGGCTTTAGGAAACATACCGGCCAGTCCGTATAGGAGTCCGAGATTCCTGTAAATCTCGATCATTGTTGGATGATCGACGTGCCGCGAATCGGCATTGCGGGCTCCATCTTCGTAAAGGGCGATGCGGCGAAGGATTTCCTGCTTGTAACCCGGCCCAGTCATGGGCTCTGCGACGGATGAGGTCTGCGCGCTCGCAGATTGACTGGATTGGGCGGACGAGGCCACACCGGCCAGAGCGATCGAGAAAAAAACGAGCAGGCAATAAAACGGAGCGCGAACGCGAGCGCGAATCAAGACATAAACTCGGGAACGCATCATCGGGGACCTCTATCCGTGGCATGAAGTTTCCGGCGGAAGCGTGCAATGTCGCTTGTTTTCTTGCATTCTCTGTGCCAGTTGGAATTTTTCCGAAAGCGACAGAGAATAAAGGGTCCGGACATACAATCGAGCGTTCCTCGCAAGGGCGCGAATGTCCGTATTTATCGTGGCTCTGTTCAATCTTGAACAGTTGAGGGCGAAACTTCAGCCGGGCATGAGGGCAATGTGCTGCCTACGTGCTCCTAGAACGATTGAGGGGGACGATCGTTAACAGATCTCTGCCAATCTGTCCGCGATGGAGCTTCGGAGGTCTGTTTGCCGGATACGCAACTTAAGGCGTATCCGGCTGAAGGAAGGAATGTGCAAGATGAGACGGCGATCATCGCGCTTCGTGCGACTAGAAGATGCTCCGAGCAGGAGCTTCAATCGCCGGTTGATTCGTGGATCGCGAGCAGTTCCTTCTCGGCGTCGGCGAGCGACAGATTGCCGGGAATCCGCTTGAACTTTGATTTTTCTTCGTCTTCTTCTTCCGAGATGCTCTTGAAGAGCAGCGCGTGGCCCTGTATATGCACATGGGTTTCGGTGATCTGCCATTCACCTTTGCCAGTCTCCCGCCGCTCCACATCGAACGTGCCGCCAGCTCTCATGTTTCCAAAGAATCCGCCGCCGAACTTTACATCGTGAATCAGGCGTCCTTTCAGGCTGACGATGCGATGCTGCGCATTATCCACCAGCATGTCGCCTTCCATGGCAGCGAAGACGCGCGACTCCCAACTGGGCGGATGAAAATTGGGATCGGGCTTGAAGTGTAGAACGGTAGAATTGGCCTGCGTCCCTGTTTTGGTCCAGATGAAGGCCCGTGGCAGCATGCTGAGCATCTCGGTGGCCTGTTTGTCGTCGTGCTGGCCACTCTTGCGCTGCTTCGCCTGCGCGCCCCGATCGTGGATAAAACTTTCCATTTTGTTTTTCTGATCGGCGCTCGTCAGTTTTTGCCCGTTGCTTTCCAGCACACGCTGCAGATCACCAGCGGCTGTCTCGGCTACCCACTGTTTCACAGAAGAATTCGGCTTGCGGTCTACATCGAAGTAAAGCCAGCGGGTGTGGTCCGCGGCATCCGCGGCGAGTTCAGTTTGTACCGCCTGCTTGACAAGATCCCGGGCGTCCTGCCCTCTCGCGGAGCTACAAAGCGCGGCCAGTAAGGCCCACGCGAGCATCCACCGTTTTGTGCGCACCATTCATCCTCCGATTGACTGCGCCAACTCGTAAACTTCCATCGAGTTAGATGCGTCTTCGGAGAAACACGAAAGCGGGAGTGCGCTAATACGTTCCCCTGCCGCCGCTTACGTCATAGCACTGCCCGGTGACGAATGAGCAATCGCGGCTGGCCAGAAAATGGACGACGGCGGCAACCTCGTCGGCCTCGGCTGTGCGCCTCATCGGAATTTTCTGGATCATGTACTCCACCTGCGCCTGCGTCAGCTGATCCAAAATCTTGGTCCGCACCACGGCCGGCGCAACCGCATTGATGCAGATTCCCTCGGTCGCCACTTCTTTCGCGATCGACTTGGTGAGCCCGATAATGGCGGCCTTCGACGCCGAATAAGCCACCATATTCGGATTGCCTTCTTTGCCCGCGATCGACGCGATGTTCACGATGCGGCCATAGCCTTTTGTCCGCATATGCGGCAACACCGCGCGGCAAAGATAGAACGGCCCGTGGATGTTGATGTTCATCACCCGATGCCAGTCTTCGTCCGTCTGCTCCCAGATAGGCGCGGCTCTTCCGGCAAGTCCCGCGTTGTTGATCAGGATCTCGAGCGAACCTGCCGTTGCGATCACCTTCGCGATAGCCGCCGTCACCTGGTCTTTCTGAGTTACATCGAGACCCACGGCAAATGCGCCTCTGCCCATCCGCTTGGCTGCGCCTTCTGCGGCTTCCAGATCGATATCGGCCACAGCCACGCGTGCGCCTGCTTCCATCAGCCGGCAGGCGATCGCCTCACCAATACCGGTGCCGGCTCCCGTCACTAACGCCGTTTGTCCCGTCAATTCGAACATCTTGCTCCTCCAGCAGTTCTAAAGCGGACTCGGAAGGTTGCATCCACCGTAGCCATCCTCACGCACGCCCGGGGGTTCGCGCAACTGCATAGGCAAAACAAAAGCGGGCGGCCACATCGGACGCCCGCACTTTTATTCGACCCGATTTTCTTCTGGTTCTAAGCATGCAGCGTTTTCAACGCTGGATACACCTTCCTCCACGCTTCGTATCCGGCCTTGTAGGCTTTCAGATCGCCGGCTTCCGGCTCAACGCGCTGCGCCACCTCGATAGCCGCACTGCACGCTTCATCCAGATTCTTCCAATGTCCCGCGCCTACGCCGGCCATCAGTGCGCATCCAAAGGCGCCGCCCTCTTCCGCAGTGAGTATCTCTACAGCGTGTCCATAGATCCCGGCCTGAATCCTGCGCCAGAGCGCTCCGCGCGCGCCGCCGCCTCCCAGGCGGATACCGCTCACGGGAATCTTCAGTTCGCGGAATAACGCAAACGTATCTTGAAGCGAATACGCTACACCCTCGAGTACAGAGCGCACAAAATGCGCTGCCGTATGATGAACGCCGATGCCGACAAAGCCGGCGCGCACCTCGGGATCGAGATGCGGCGTGCGCTCACCCAGCAGATAAGGCGCCCATTCCAGACCCTCGCATCCTGCGGGAATCTTCGCCGCCGCCTCATTCAGCGCGTCATAGCTCTGGCCTGCGAAGAACGTCTCCTTGAGCCAGCTTAAACTCAATCCGGCGCTCTGCGTCACGCCCATTACATGCCACAATCCCGGCACGGCATGGCAGAAGGTGTGCAGCCGTCCCTTTGGATCTTTGGTCGGTTCAGCCGTGGCGGCAAACACCACACCGGAGGTGCCGATCGTCGCGGAGACGCTTCCTGGCTGCAGAATGCCCATGCCCACGGCGCCCGCGCCCTGGTCGCCCGCACCAGCCGCAACCGGCGTGCCGGCTTTCAATCCTGTCAGGCCCGCTGCCTGCTCGCTGATGCGTGCGCAGATCTCCGGCGATTCGTAGACGCGCGGCAGCCAGCTCTCGGGAATGCCCGCAGCCTCGGCCACTTCGCGCGACCAGCGGCGGTGCGTTACGTCCAGCAAGAGCGTGCCCGAGGCTTCCTGCACGTCGATGGCGAACTCACCTGTGAGCCGGTAACGCACGTAATCCTTTGGACACATGACGTGGCGAATCTTCGCAAAGATCTGCGGCTCATGTGTCTTTACCCACAGCAGCTTCGTGAGCGTGAAGTTGGGCAACGCGGGATTGCAGGTGAGCTCGATCAGCCGCTCGTAGCCGATCTTCTCGGTCAGCCAGTCGCACTCTGGCTGCGTACGCGTGTCACACCAGATGAGCGATGGCCGCAACACAGATCCATTTTCATCGAGCATCACCGCGCCATGCATCTGCCCGGTGAGCGCGATGGCGGCGATGGGCTGGCGCGGCTCCGGTGTGGCAGCGAGGGCTTTGCGAATCGCTTCCTGCGCTGCGCGCCACCAGTCTTCGGGGTCTTGCTCGGCCCAGCCGGGATGCGCGGCGCGGAACGGCGCATGATCACTGGAGGCGCCGCTGATCAATTTTCCGTTTGCATCGACGACCACCGCGCGCGTTCCACCCGTGCCCACATCCATGCCCAGAAACCACATGCCGTTCTACTCCCTAAATCGGTTTTCTATGCGCTCGCAGCATAGCAGCTTCTGAGCTCTGAGAAAAGTCGAGATGTGTGCGTAGATGAATCAGAAGAGCATGGGCTCCGGCTCACGCCTCTTGCCGGTGATCCAATCACGTTCGATCTCTTCCAGAGTCCTTCCGGTGGTCACGCTGTTGGGCTGTTCTTCCAGGATGCTTCTGGCATCTTTAGTGCGTGCAAACTCGTCGGGTTCCTTGATAAATGTCCAGACCGTGCCAGGGCCGTCCTTTCTATGCCCGTCGCGCCGGGTGAGCGTCCAATCGCCCTTCAGTCTTTCGCCATAGAAAGTCATTTTAAGCAGGCCATTGTGTAGGCAGGCATCCACATCGGAATAGCCGGGACAGGGCTTCCACATGCCGCGATCCCAGAGCATCACAATGCCGGCGCCGTATCGGCCTGGCCCGATCACGCCTTCAAATCCGGCATACTCCCGGCGGTGATCTTCCATCTCGACGGCTTTGCATACATCACGAGGGCAGTAGCTCGGCCCTTCAGGAAGCACAAAGCTGATGAGCACACCGTTGTAACCGAGCCTGAGATCGTAGTGGAGATGTGTAGCCTCGTGTTTCTTTACGAAAAGCGGCTGCAGCTGAGGACCTGCATATTGAGCAGGCTGGTTACGTGCTGCGATCGCCGCTGTGCTCTTCCGGCTGTCCGAAATTTCACTGGGCAAACTTGCACGCCCGTGAAAGAGATCCATTTGAGCCGGAGCACGATCTCGGCTGTTCCGCTTTAGATGTTGAAACACCATCTCTCTATTGTCGCGTAGAACGCGCGATTATTTGGCGGAAAGGAACGCCAGAATCTCGTGCATCACCTGCGGACCTTGGTCACTGCCGAAGAGATATTGTGCGTGGGCCGAACCGTCGACGATGACCAGTTTCTTGGGCTGAGGCGCTCTTGCGAAGTGATCTTGAATTCCTGGCAGGCGCAGCCCCGATCCTGACGTATCGTTGCGAGCGACAATATAGAGCTTACGGCCATGGAGTTGCTCGGGATGATCTCCGCCCTCGGAGCCGAGAAAAACAACGCGCTCCATTTCTCCTGGGTTCAGCAGCACGTCGGCATTGCCGACCGCGTCGCCGCCAAGGCTGCCGCCAATAGCAAAGACTGTTTTGGCCCCGTTTGCGCGAAGATAACGTACTGCGGCAACGACATCGGCGGCATTGTCGGCATCGGAGCCCTCCGCACTGGGCGAGCCGTCGGGGTTGAGTCGATCACCACGGAAGTTGATGGCCAGTACGGTGAATCCTGCGTCGGCAAGAACGCGCGCCTGCGGAGCCCAACTCTCCTTGTTGAAGCGGCCTCCATGGGCGAGCACGATAGCGCGACTCCCGGCGCCATAGAGATCGCCCTGAATCTGTTCGTGGCCTGCCATAGGAATCACGACGGGCCGTTGTGCCGCGACCATGCCCGTGAACAGCAAACAGGTGAGGACGACATTGCCAATTCTCATGACGCACGCACCTTTCCGGGATTTCTGCGCTCAATCGGCCCACGCAACGCCAGCATCAGCACAGCCGAGAGCGCCATCATCGCCGCCACTACATCCAGACCACCGGTATAGCTGCCCCAACGCTCTTTGATCAATCCAATGAGCCATGGTCCGACGAGCCCGCCGATGTTGCCCATCGAGTTGATCCAGGCGATGCCGGCGGCAGCATTTGCGCCCGACAGAAAAATGCTCGGCAATGCCCATATCGGTCCCTTCGGCGCGTTGCTTCCGAAGCTGACCACCGTGAGCGCCGCAACCACCGCCCATGCGGCCTGCGCGTCTCCGGCCCAGATCATTCCCGCGCAGCCGAGCAGGCAGGGAATCGCTACGTGCCAGCTGCGTTCGAGCAGCCGATCGGAACTGCGCGCCCAGAAGATCATTCCAGCGGCGGCAATCACGCTCGGTACGGCATTGATCCAGCCAATAGTGAGCGCGGAGTAGCCGAACTGCTTGATGATGAGCGGCGACCACAGGCCCACGGCGTACAAACCTGCCGAAGTGCCGGAATAAATCACCGCGAGCGCCAGCACGCGCGGATCGCGCAAGGTAGCCCATGCAACTGCGGCATTGGCCTTTTGCGACTGGTTTGCGGCGCGCTCTCGGGCGAGGGTTTCGATGAGCCAGCTCCGCTCGTCATCTTTGAGCCACGTCGCCTGTTCAGGCCGGTCGGTAAGAACTTTCAGCGTGAGAAAACCGAGAACGACAGCGGGCAGCCCTTCGAGAAGAAAGAGCCACTGCCAGTTGGCGAGGCCCAAGGACGTGGGCAGTTCCATCAGAGCGCCGGAGATCGGCGAGCCCACTGCCGTTGAGAGTGGCGCGGCCGCCATGAAGGCTGCAATGGCTGCGGCTCGCTGCCGGGCAGGGAACCACAGGCTCAAGTACAACAATGTGCCCGGAAAAAATCCGGCCTCGGTCACTCCAAGTAGAAACCGCAGTACGTAAAAGCTGTGCGGGCCGACGACGAAGGCCGAAGCCATCGATACCAGACCCCACGCGACAACGACACGTGCAATCCACGAGCGCGCGCCTACGCGCATCATGGCCAGATTGGAAGGCACCTGGACTGCGATGTATCCCACAAAGAAGATGCCGCCGCCAAAGCCGAGCATTCCCGGCGTCAGGTGAAGCGCCGCACTCATGCTCAGTGCAGCAAAGCCCACATTCACGCGATCAAGGAAGCTGACGAAGTAGAGCAGGATCACGAACGGAAGAATGCGCGCCTGCAGCTTGCGCGCGACGCGCAATTCCAGTTCATCAATTACGCCGGTCCGGTTCACGCAGTGGCCAGCGGTCTTTTCGCTGTCGCAGTGATCTGCGCACAGACTGCTTCGGTTACCTCGGCAGTCGTTGCCGTGCCACCCAGATCGCGCGTATGCAGATTGGGATTCGCGGTGACCTGTTCGATCGCCTGCATCACACGCCGCGCCGCGTCAATTTCTCCCAAGTGTTCGAGCATCATGACGACGGTCCAAAAAGTACCCACTGGGTTGGCGATGCCTTTACCCATGATGTCAAAGGCCGAGCCATGTATCGGCTCAAACATTGACGGGTGCTTACGTTCGGGATTGATATTCGCCGTGGGCCCAATGCCAAGGCTGCCGGCGAGTGCGGCCGCAAGATCGCTCAGGATATCGGCATGCAGGTTGGTGGCGACGATGGTGTCCAGCGACGCCGGGCGGTTCACCATGCGCGCTGTCATCGCATCGACCATCTCTTTGTCCCACTTTACGTCCGGGAAGTCCCGCGCCACCTCATGCGCGATCTCGTCCCACATCACCATCGCGTGCCGCTGCGCATTGCTCTTTGTGACCACGGTCAGCAGTTTGCGCGGCCGTGACTGCGCAAGCCGAAAAGCATAGCGCTGGATGCGCTCGGCGCCGGCGCGCGTCATGACACTTAGATCGGTGGCCACCTCGATCGGAAAACCCTGATGCACGCGGCCGCCGGCACCTGAGTATTCGCCTTCGGTGTTCTCGCGCACGATCACCCAGTCCAGGTCTTCAGCGCGGCAGCGTTTGAGCGGTGCATCGATGCCCGGAAGAATCCGCGTCGGCCGCACGTTGGCGTACTGATCCAGGCCCTGGCAGATCTTCAGCCGCAGTCCCCACAGCGTGATGTGGTCCGGAATGTGCGGATCACCCGCCGAGCCGAAGAGGATGGCGTCTTTGTCCCTGAGCGCGTCGAGACCGTCGGCCGGCATCATCAAGCCATGGCGCCGGTAGAAATCCCCGCCCCACTCGAAGTTCTCAAACTCAAAGGCCAGGTTACTCTCACTGGCGGCCAGCGTCTCCAATACCTGTTGACCGGCCGGCACCACTTCTTTGCCGATGCCGTCGCCCGGCACGAGCGCAATCCGATAACGCTTCATGGATGTACCTCTCGAACACGGCAATTCTATCCGCTTGTCATACAAGCCTTCTTTTCATCTAGCGACCATCCATGGCCAAGTACCGCAAAGCGAGACATACATCCAGAGTGTGACCGGAGACACACGGTCTTCCTGGAATCTAAGGCAGAATCCATTCAAGGACGCTCTTGATTGGCATGCAAATTGTTGCCGATCAAGAGCGTCGATCAGGAGAAGCGACACATGAGCGACCTTGCTCCTTTGGCCGAAGCCGTTGTTGTTGATCCGTTGGTGGGGCATCCCGCTGACTATCACGTTTTTCATCAGTTCATTGAGCGCTGCAAGGGGCTGCCCGCCATTACCACTGTGGTCGTCTGGCCGCTTACCGATGTGGCGCTGCGCGGCGCGGTCGAAGCCGCTGCGGCCGGGCTCATCGAGCCAACGCTGATCGGGCCGCAAGACGAGATGAAGGCTCTGGCCAAAAAGATCGGGCTCACCATCGATGCTTTCCCCATCGTGCATGCCGAATCGGAAGAGAAGGCAGCTGAAGTCGGCGTCGCCATCTGCCGGGCGGGCAATGCTCAAGCCATGATGAAAGGCAGCCTGCATACGGATGAGCTGATGAAGGTGGCGATGCAACGCGATACCGGCCTGCGCACCGCGCGCCGCATCTCTCATGTCTTCATCATGGATACGCCGGCCTACGCGCGCACGCTGCTCATCACCGATGCGGCGATCAACATCACGCCGGAGCTCGAAGACAAGGTCCACATCGTGCAGAACGCGATCGACCTCGCTCATGCGCTAGGCATTCCCGAGCCCAAAGTCGCGCTGCTCTCTGCGGTTGAGACCGTGAATCCCAAGATCAAGTCCACACTTGACGCCGCAGCCCTCTGCAAGATGGCCGACCGCGGCCAGATCACCGGCGGGGTCCTCGATGGACCACTGGCCTTTGATACTGCTGTCAGCCAGAAGGCCGCCTCGATCAAAAAGCTCGTCTCGCCTGTAACTGGCCAGGCCGACATTCTGGTCGTTCCCGATCTCGAAAGCGGCAACATGCTGGCCAAGCAGCTTGAGTATCTGGGCGGCGCGCAGCTTGCCGGCATCGTTCTCGGTGCGCGCGTGCCGACGATTCTCACCAGCCGTGCCGACTCAGCGGAGACCCGCCTCACCAGTTGTGCAGTCGCCATGCTGCTGCACTACGCGACGCACCCAGCGGTGAAGGTCTAGCCGCGCTGAAATTCATATGATGCTCAGAGTGCGGATGGCGAGAAAAGCCGTGCGCGCTTTGTTTTTTCTGCGTGCCATGCATTCTGCGAACGGGATATAGTCTTCAGCATGAGACGAGGGGTGTTTCGATTCGTAGTGGCCGGCGTTGTGCTGGCTGGAGCGGTGCAGGCTCGTGCGCAAAGTGCTGCGGCGATGCCGCCGATGGAAGGAATGGAGCCTGTTCCAGCACCGGAGCAGTTGCCGGTGCCGGTACACATGACGGGGATCGGCAACTCGCATATCGCTATCAACGCAAGCGCAGAAACGCAGGCCTGGTTTGACCAGGGCCTGAGCCTGCTGCACGACTTTTGGGATAACGAGTCAGCCAAGGCGTTTGAGCAGGCTATTCGTACTGATCCCAACTGCGCCATGTGCTACTGGGGTCTTGTCCAAGCGGAGCAGTTCCGCGGCGAAGACCAGAAATCCTACGCCGACAAAGCGCTCGAACAGGCTGTAAAGCTCGAGGGCAAGGCAGGGAAGATCAATCGACTTTATATCGAAGCTGCAGTTGCCGAATCGCACGAGAAGGGCGACGACCACTCAGCCTCCATTGCGATCTATCGCAAGCTGGTGAAGAAAGAACCGAAAGATATTCAGGCACGCATTTATCTCGCAGAAGCTGTGGGCGATGGGTTTGACGACAACGGAGATCCGAAGCCGGGCCAGAAGGAGAAGATTGCGATTCTGGAAGGCGTGCTGAAAGATGCGCCGAATGACTCTGCTGCGAATCACTACTGGATTCACGCCATGGAGCCCGGCAACCATCCGGAGCGTGCCACTGCGAGCGCAGCGTTGCTGGCGAGTTTAGCGCCGACGAGTGGGCACATGGTCCACATGCCGGGTCACATCTATTACCGCGTGGGCGACTACGCCAGCGCCGATCGCTGGTTTGCTGCCTCTACGGAGGCCGATGAAAAGTACATGCGCGAGCAGAATGTGAGCGCAGATGAAGACTGGAACTACGTGCACAATCTCATGTACGCGATTGCCAACCAGATGGAACAGGGCCGTCTCGACGACGCAAACAAGCTGTCGGACCGGTTGGCCGGCGCCCGCGGTCATCTCTCGTCCTCGCTCTACATCTGGAGTGCGCGCGACCAGATGGCGCGCATCAGCTATCGACTTCCAGTGGCGCTGCGCATCGGCGATTGGAGTGGCGTGCTGACCATGCTGGAAGACGCGAAGCTCGCAGATACGGACAAAACAACCAATCTGCGATTTCTGAAGGACGAGCTGAGGAGTTTTGCCACCGGCATGCAGGCGCTCGATCAAGGGAATCTCACGGCGGCGCAGGCTGCATCGGCTGAGATGGATGCCGGCCTCTGGCGCCGGAATCAGGATTTGAAGGCCGAAGCGGCAGACAAGGCGAAAGCCGACGCCGAAAAGGCCAAATCAAATTCCGGTTCGGCAAAGACTGATAAGGCGGCTCAGCCAGTCACGACACCTTTGAATCCGGATGCACTGCCTGATCCGCTGATAGGTTCGCTCACTGTGACCTCGCTTGAATTACGCGCGGGCGTGCTGCTGCTCGAAGGAAAACTCGAGCCGGCCAAAAAGATGTACACGCAAGCCATCGCAGCAGAGAGAAAGCTCGGCTATCACGAGCCCCCGCTCTACATTCGGCCAGTTGCCGAAACCGAAGGTGAGGCGATGCTGCGCGCGAAAAACTATGCCGAAGCGAAGACGGCCTTTCAGGCTGCGCTGACCGAGCGGCCACAATCCGGATTCGAACTGTACGGAATCGCACGCGCCGACGAACTCGCCGGCAAACTGCCCGATGCACAGAGCGAATATCGGGACTTCCTCAAAGCCTGGCCCTCCGCTGACTCGGGTCTGCCGCAGTTGCATCACGCGCGCGAAGTGCTTGGCAGCTCCGCCGCGGTCGCAACCAAGTAGAACGCTGCGCGGGAGTATACAGCCTTCGAAGTTGAGGCCTGCCCAATTTGGCGCTGCATGTGTGCGTCTGCGAAACTCAGAGCATGCCGCATCGCGCGCCAGCCCTCATCTTCGATCTCGACGGAACGCTGACTGATTCGAAAGGCGGCATTCTCGGCTGCCTGCGCAAGGTTCTTGCGGCGCGCGGTATGCAGCATCCTGTCTCGCTCGACCGTTTCATTGGCCCACCTGTCGAAGAATGGGTCACTTATCTGTTGCCGGACGGGACCAAGGAAGATCATGCAGCGCTGGCGCGGGAATATCGTGCCTGTTACGACCGTGAGGGCTGGTCGAATAATGCCGTCTTTTTTGGAATACGCGAGATGCTCGACGATCTCCATCGCGCTGGCGTCCCTCTCTACGTCTGCACCTCTAAGCAGGAACACTTTGCCGTCCGCATTCTCGATGCCTTCGCTCTTTCACGGTTCTTTGCGGCGATCTACGGAGACAAAGCCGAATACGCGAGCCACAGCAAGATCGATCTGCTTGCGCGCGTTCTGCGTGAACAATCTCTTGACCGCGACTGCGCATGGATGGTGGGAGGTCGCGGCTTCGACTTCGAAGCTGCACACGCCAACAACCTCCGCTGCATCGCTGCCGGATGGGGGTACGGTTCGTCCGAGGAGTGCGCCCAAGCTGATGTAGTTGCTCCAACACCGGCAGACATCACTGCGTTCTTTGCCGAGCCATCCGAAATGCCGGCTTCTTCACAGAATGTAATCTAGACCGCCTAATCACTCTCTCCGCAATTTTTCTTCCATCACTCGTTCTGTTTCGGCAAAGAGGGCGTAGTCCTGCCCATCGGCTGCTCTCTGTAAAACAAGTATTCGATTTACAGTCTCGCAATAAATCTGAAGGTCTATGAACCTAAGTAACTGATATCTCAACGACAGAAAATTATTCTTGACAATCATGCATTAATTTATCTATTCTAGTGTCGGTAACAACCGACATTCAAGGAGGTTTTATATGCGTCATATCGTCGCTAGTGGTGTTCTTCTATCTTCCATGCTCCTCCCTGCAGCGGCTCGTGCCAGCCAGCCTACGGACGATGTTGCTGCCTCAACCCCGGCTCCCCGCGTCAGCACTGGAGTCACGGCCCCCGTTCTTCTCCACTCCATCGGCATCGCTATTCCGGCTGGTCTGCCTCAGGATGCCATCCCGGTTGATGCGCAAGTCGGCCTCACCCTTACCGTTGACGAAAAAGGTCAGCCCCAGGATATCCACGTAGTGAAGGGAATCAACGCATTCTGGGATGCCCGCATCGTCGACACCGTCAGCAAGTTTCGTTATCGCCCCGGCACGATCGACTCGAAGGTCATTCCGGTCGATATGAACCTCACGGTGAACATTGCGCGCTAAAGCGGTTCCCGCAAGCGCCAGTGAAAACGCTGTAGCCCTCCCGCAAACTCCAATCAACTTCGGTTTCCATCCTCGACGCTCTTCGTGTCTCTATTCACGTCGAGGATGGGCAATCGAATTGGCATCGGATGTTGGACTCACTGCTTCACGAACGCGATAACTCTGGGCCCGATCACTCCGGCGCACTCAAGCGGCGCAAGGTGTCCGCAGCTGCCAACGAGGTCTAACTGTGATTGTGGGATGAGCCGGTGTATCTTCTCCGCCTGATCGGCTGGAATGATGTGGTCCTGCGAGCCCCACACAAGCAGCACCGGCATCTTGAGCTCTGGCAGCAGACGGTCGGTCACGTCGGCTCCCGTGAGCATCGAGGTCATCGCGCGGTGCATTACCCACGCATGCTCCCGCGAGATGCGCAGAATATCGTGTGAGACAAAACCGGGAATCACCTCTGGATGTGGCGTCAGCAACGCTTCCAGTTGGGCCAGTTCCTGGGCAGTGATGGGTGTAAACAGGCGCGTATCCCAATCGGGTGCGGCATAAAGGCCTGCGGCGTCAAACAGCATCAGCCGCTTCACGCGTTCCGGCGCTTCGCTGGCGACGATCTGCACGATCCAGCCGCCCATCGACCAGCCGCCCAGATCGACCTGCTTCAACTGCAGCGCATCCAGGAATCCAATGACGATTCCCGCCTCGTCACGCACTGAATACGAAAAATCCGCCGGCCGCGGACTGCGGCCGTAGCCAAGTAGATCGGGCATCAGCACGCGAAATCCTGCTTTGACCAGATAGGGAGCGAGACTACGCCAATCTTCGGCGCGCCCTCCCAGGCCATGAACGAGAACTACGGCAGGCGCATTGTCCGGACCTTCGACCAGATAGTGGATGGAATAGCCGTGCACGGAAACCGTGCGGCTTTTCACTCCGGCAAGCGCATCGCGTAGATAGAGGGCTCCGTCAAAATAGCTCACTGGCCGCATCAGGAACCCGATGCCCGCCGCCAGAAGCAGGGCAGCCACGATTCCGACCATTCTTGCTGATCTCATCGGCCTTCCAGTTTTCCACCTTGCAGTGCCTGAGCGCGTTGCCAGCCCTTCTCGATCACCCGCACCGTGAGTGGATCCAGTACCAGTGCGCTGTGGCTGTTCCATTCCGCTCGTTCCACCCAGCGCACTGCATCTGCATCCGATGCGGCACACAGCGCGCCGCCCTTGACCGTGCAGAGATAGTCGGCAATTACATAGTGATAGCGCACGCGTCCGTCTTCGCGATGAATCCTGTCGACAAGCTCCACCAGTTCCACTGCTTCCACGTCCAGCCCCGTCTCCTCCCGCACCTCGCGCACTACACCCGCTGTCAGCGACTCGCCGATCTCCAGTACGCCGCCGGGCAAGGTCCAGTGGCCTTTGAGCGGCTCGCGCCCGCGCCGCACCAGCAGAACCCGGCCGTCCTGCACGACGATCGCGCCCACCCCAACGATAGGAGCCGATGGAAACTCTCTTTGCATCCTCTCTTACGATAATTCGCCCTGTCGCGGTTCCGGAAAATCGGGTGCTTGTAGAACTTGACGGCCAGTTAGCGACGAAGCCGTCAGGCATTAAGGCGGGCACGCTACACTTACTTCAGAGCCCTGCAGTGCGCATCCTTACCCGCTACATTCTCGGCGAGATTCTCTCTCATGCCTTCATCGGATGCGCCTTGTTCACCTTCATCCTGTTCATGCCGCAACTTCCACACATCCTGGAAATCGTGGTCCGGAGCAGCTCCACGCTCACCGATGTGTTTGAAGTTTTCCTGTTCATGCTTCCCGATCTCTTCAAACTCACGATCCCTATGTCGGTGCTGGTGGGCATTTTGCTGGGTTTGAGCCGCCTGGCCGCAGACAGCGAAGTGATCGCCATGCGCGCTTCGGGGCTGGGTGTTGGCTACTTTGTCCGGGTTTCGTCGATAGTAGCGATCGGCGGCACGCTGCTCGGGCTGGCCAACTCGCTGTATCTCGCGCCGCGCGCCAACCAGGCCATCCTCGACCTGCAGCGGTCGCTCGGGACCTCGCAGGCCTCCTACGAGATCCAGCCGCGTGTCTTTTACGAGGACTTCAAGAACTTTGTTCTCTACGTGCAGGACGTGCGGGCGGGAACCGGTGCTTCCAACTGGCGCCAGGTCTTTATGGCCGACGTCAGCGATGCCTCAAATCCGATCATTACAACCGCCGCCTCGGCGACTGTGGTGAGTGACAGCACCCAGCAACTGCTCATGCGCCTGCGCGAGGGCTCCCACCATGTGACTGTGACCGGGCAGCCGCAGCAATACGATATCTCCACCTTTGCCACCACCGACATGCCGCTCGCCCTCAACCAGCAGAGCGATGTGCACCTGGGCCGTTTGGACACATTTATCTATGCGCTCCCGATGGACGCCTTGATGCAACGCATCCATGGCCCAGACTCCAAACGCTTTCTCATTGAACTGCATAATCGTTTCGCCTTCCCGGCCGCCTGTCTTGTATTGATGCTGGTTGGCGTGCCGCTTGGCGTGTCTTCACGCCGTGGCGGCAAAAGCTCTGGATTTGTGCTCACCATCCTGCTCGTCTTCATCTACTACTTTTTTTCTTTCACCGGCGCTGCTTTGGGCAAGCAGAACAAGCTTCCAGCCTTTTTTGCCGTCTGGTCGGCGAACCTGCTCTTTGCGGCCGTGGGCATCTTTCTGCTTTGGCAGATGGCCAGCGGCGGCCGCGTGCTGAGCGCGATTGGAAGCTGGCTCGCGCGCTCGCCGAAGCGCGTGCTGCAGCCCAGGGTAAACGGGCATCCGCTCACTGGCATGCTCGACAAACTGCAGCCCCGAACGCACAGAACCAAATCGCGCAATGTCTTTCCGCGCATCCTCGACGAATATGTGATCCGCGAGTTCATTACCATGTTTCTTCTGGTCGAGGCCAGCTTTGTGCTGCTGGTGATCATCTTCACATTCTTCGATCTGGTCGGCGATATTCTGCGTAACCACCCTGCGCTAACTCTCGTAGGCGATTACCTGGTGAACCTCACGCCCAGCATGATCTACCAGATCGCGCCGCTTGCCGTCTTGATCTCCACGCTCGTTACCTTCGGCGTGCTCAACCGCAACAGCGAAATCATCGCCATGAAGGCCACGGGCATCAGCCTCTATCGCCTCGTAGTGCCGATTGTTTCCATTGCCGCCGCGCTCGCGGTAAGTTTGTTTCTCTTCGACCAGTACTATCTGCCGCAGGCCAACCGCAAGCAGGAGGCTTTTCGCGCCACCATCAAAGGCCGGCCGCCGCAAACCTATCTGCATCCTGAGCAGAAGTGGATCTTCGGGCAGCCGCGTCCCGGCGAACCGAGCCGCATCTTCTACTACCAGTTCTTCGATCCGGACAAAATCGAGTTTGGCAATCTCTCTGTCTTCGAGTTCGATCCAGCCAATTTTGAGCTTGCGCGGCGCATTTTTGCTGCCCGCGCAGCCTGGGACCCCGATGTCGGCACGTGGCGCTTTGAAAATGGATGGGTGCGCGACATACAGGGCGCCAATGTGACGGCCTATCGCGAATTTCCGGTGAGCACCTTTCCTGAGATTCACGAGGCGCCGGACTACTTTACCAAAGAAGCTCTCGAAGCCCAGGAGATGAACTTCGGCCAGCTCGATCGTTACATTCGCGACCTGGGTCAGAGCGGCTTTGACACAATGCGTCTGCGCGTCGCACTTTGGCATAAGCTGGCGTATCCGCTGGTAGCCGTCGTGATGGCGGTTCTCGCGATCCCCTTTGCACTTTCGATGGGCCGCCGCGGCTCGCTTACCGGGATCGCCGTGGCGATTGCCGTCGCGTTGGCTTACTTTGTTGTCGACGGTCTGTTCGGCGCCCTGGGCAATGTGAACTACCTGCCCCCGACCGTCGCCGCCTGGTCTTCGGATATCCTCTTTGGCCTGGTGGGCGGGTATCTGTTGCTACGGACGCCGACGTAGTTTTTTCGCCGCACACGCCTCCCGCCGTTCCCGGTAAAATAAAGGTCATGCTTCGCGATCTGCGCCCACTCTTCGGGTACATGCGCCGCTACTGGGGCGGATACGTGCGGGGCACACTGGCCTGCATCTGCACCAACATCATCGCCGTTCAATTTCCCAACGTGCTCGGCAAGGCAGTGGACGCGCTAGGCAAAGAGGTAACGCGCGAAAAGATCTTCTTCTTCGCCGCGCTGCTGATCATCATCGCTCTCGGCAAAGGCATCTTTCTCTACGCGCAGCGCTGGATTCTCATCGGCATCTCGCGCGAGATCGAGTTCGATATCCGCAATGACCTGTTCCGCAAGCTCGAAGCGCAGGACACGGGCTTTTATCAGCGCTATCGCACCGGCGACCTAATGGCGCGCATGACCAACGACCTGAACGCCGTGCGCATGTTGCTAGGGCCGGCGCTAATGTATAGCGCAAATACCGTCTTTCTCACCGTGTTTGCATTGGTCTTCATGCTGCGCTACAGCCCCTATCTCACGCTCGTGGCCTTGGCGCCGATGCCGGTAGCCAGCATTCTCGTGCAGTACTTCGGCAGCCGGATTCACACCCGGTTCGAGCGCATTCAGGCCAGCTTCTCCGATATCTCGGCCCAGGCTCAGGAGAACTACACCGGCGTTCGGCTCATTCGGGCCTTTGCGCGCGAAGATTCAGAGATCGGCCTCTTCGAACGCCTGAACCGCGAGTACATTGCACGCGCTCTGCGCCTTGTGCAGTTGATGGGCATGTTGTGGCCGACGCTCGAATTCGTCCTCGGCATCTCGATGATCATCACTCTGCTGGTTGGCGGACATCAGGTGCTGGCGCATCGCATCACGGTCGGCGATTTCGTGGCGTTCAACACGTACATGATCCTGCTGATCTGGCCGATTATCGCCGTGGGATGGGTCATCAACATCTTCCAGCGTGGAACCGCCTCCGTGAAACGCATCGACGAACTCCTCCGTGCCGAACCCGCCATCGACGACAGGTCTGCCGATCCAACTCTTGGACCGGCAACGGTGTTGAAGGGAGAGATCGAATTTCGCAATCTCAGCTTCAGCTACGGAGGCGCGCCGGTCCTTGAAGATATCTCGCTGCGCATTCCCGCTGGGTCGAGCCTGGCGATCGTCGGGCCAACGGGCTCCGGCAAGTCGACGCTCGTCAATCTCATCTCGCGCCTGTATGAAGCGCCGGAAGGAACCCTCCTGATCGATGGCCGCCCGGTGCGCGAGTATCCGCTGGCTGTGTTGCGGCACAACATCGGCATGGTGCCCCAGGAGACTTTTCTCTTCAGCGAGACGATCCGGGAGAACCTGGCATTCGGAGCGCCTCAGGCCAGCGCCGAAGAGCTTCTCGAAGCGGCCGAGGCGGCGCACATCCGCCAGGAGTTTGAGGAATTCCCGCAGGGCTTTGAAACCATGGTGGGCGAACGCGGCATGACGCTCTCAGGCGGACAAAAACAACGCGCGGCCATCGCCCGGGCTCTAGTGCGCCGTCCCGCGATCCTGATCCTTGATGATGCTCTGGCCAGTGTCGATACGTATACCGAAGAACGCATTCTCGGCGGCTTGCACGCGTATACAGAGACAGCGACTACAATCCTGATCTCGCACCGCGTCTCCACGGTGCGCAACGCTGACCGGATTGCGGTCCTTGACCACGGAAAGATTGTCGAACTCGGGCGGCACGAGGAACTGCTCGCGCGTGACGGTTACTACGCCAGCCTCTATCAGAAGCAGCAACTCGAAGAAGAGCTCACAGTAACAGGTTGAGTGGTCAGGCCGTCCAACTCGCTGCGGCCGATGCATCTTCGGCGGCACCGCCGCTCAGTTCACTATGCGGATTCTCAGACAGCACGTGGTTCGCTGAAGGATTGGCAGCAGGATCTCTCGCAGCTTCGCGCCATGCATCACGCACCGTCTTCACGCATTCAATTGCGTGCTCGAATTTCGCCTTCGAGGCCGATTGCGAGGCCTGCAGAATCTGCGCGAAGATCGAGACATAAAATTCGCTCAACACCTGCGCCGGACGGCCTCCGACATCCATACGTAATCGCGCCTGCAGATGAAGGATGATATCCAACGCGCGCTTGGCGGCAGCTCTGCGTGCGTCGGTATCGCCCTGTTCGACTGCGTCCATTGCTCCGTGAAGAAAACGGATGATCCCATCATAGAGCGCGACAACGAGATCGACGGCCGAAGCGCCCTCCAACACGTGTGCCCGATAGCTTTCCACTGATCTCCTCTTATCTCACGTTCTGGTTGAAGCCGGTGATCGCCGAATAGAGCTCGTTTACACCCGCAAGCTGCGAAGGCAATGCCTGTATGAGCTGGTTGGCTTGCGTCAGCTCTGCCGTCAGGGTTGCCTGTTGGGCCGCGATAAATTTCTCCTCTTTCGCAATTTGCGCATTCAACGTGGACTCCGTGGTGCTGTTGGCGTGCGCTGCAAGCGAGAGGATTCCGGTGGAAGAGCTGGAGCCCACGCCAGCAAGGATGTTGGCAAAGTTTTGCCCCCAGCTATTTGCATTCTGAAAAAAGCCCACAACACCGCTGTAGTCAGAGTTGAGAAGCGAGTCAAGCGAGGAAGCATCGAAGGTCAACGAGCCATCATTGTTGACGCTGATGCCCAGGCTCGTCAGGCTGTTGATGCCCGAAGAAGCGTTGTAGTTGAGCGTGGAGCTCGTCGTTGCAGTCGCATCGTAGAGATTGGAGGTAATGGTGAGCTGGCCCGCCGCTCCGTCCGTGGATGAAGTAAACGTCAGTGCCGTTCCATTGCTGTTGAGTGCTGCCGTCACGCCGAGATTTGCTGCGTTGATGGCATTCGCCAGGCCCGAAAGCGTGTTGTCCGACGAATCGAGTGTGATGTTCTGTAAGACGCCGTTGCCCACCTGGATGGATATCGATCCGCTCAGCGTATCGGATGCGTTCGCCACCGCGCCCAAAGTGCCGCTGTCGGGACTGGTACTCGTAAATCCGGAGCCGATGTATTTCAAAGCCGTAGGCGTAGCGGCGGTTAACGCAGAATCTACGGTAAGCGCTCCGTTCGCGCCTGCCAATTGCGAGGTAAACGTGAGTGTGGACTGGCCATGGCTGGTGGTTACGCCCGCGGTCACTCCAAGGCCGGCCGCATTGATCGCTGCCACCACGCCGGAAAGAGTGTTGACGCCGCTTCCGGTGTAGATCGTATTGGCTGCAGGAGAGGCCGGCGCTGCGCCGATCACGACATTTTCCGTGGTTCCGTTGCCTACTTGAATCGTCAGTGAACCGGAAAGTGTGGTGCCGGCGGCAGCAGAGATCGAATCAAGATATCCGTTCGGGCTCTGCTGGTTCAGGCCACTCAAAAGCTGCTGTTGGAGCAGCGAAAGCGTAGGCGATCCGAAGAGCGGTTCGGGTGCGCCGGAACTGGTGTTGCCCTGCTGCGTGTTCAATGCGTTGATGAGCGCGTTGTAATCCTTGACCAACTGATTGAACGTGCTTTCAACGTCGGTGTTGTCATTGCCGATGACCACCTGCACCGGCGAAGAGGACGACGAGAGCAACTGAAAGGTGACACCCGGAATCAGATTGGAGACGGTATTGGATGCGCTGGTCAGATTTACGCCGTCGACATTCAGGCTGGCGTTTGTGCCGGTAACCGCAGTGTTGTAGTTCAGCGCCGTCACAGCGTCGCTGATGTTCGAGGTTACGGTCAGCGTTCCCGCTGTTCCTGTGGTCTGCGAGGTAAGCGCCAGGCTGGAGGTACCATCACTGTTGGTGACGATCGCAGCGGTTACGCCGATGCCCGCAGTATTGTTGATTGCGTTCACAAGACCGCTCAGTGTCGCGTCCGATTGTGGAACCGTGACGGTCTGCGCCGCGCCACTGCCAACCTGAATCGAAATCGACCCTGAAAGCGCATCGCTGAGGCTTGAGACAGGAGTAAGAATGCCGTTCGATACTGCCGTACTGCTGCCGGCGACGCCGCTGTAGCTCAAAGTATCTGCAGTCGTGGCCACTATGGAATTATTGCTGATCTGTATGTTGCCGGCTGCGCCCGATGTCTTTGAAACGAGTGCGAGCCGCGATCCAGATGCGTCGGTCAACACACTGGCCGTTACGCCCGCGTTCGATGCATTGATCGCCGAGGCCAGTCCCGCAAGCGTGTTATCCGATGAGTTGAGCGTAATGGTCTGTGCTCGCCCGCTGCCGACCTGTAGCGTAATTGATCCCGACAATGTGGTCGCGACGCTCGGTATCTCGGCAAGATAGCCGCTTGATGTCTGGGCCAGATTGTTCACGACGATGGAGTGCGTCCCAGCTGTGGCCGATGACGATGCTGCGGTCAACTGCAGCACATTGGTGTTCGAACTCGATCCGGTTTTCTGCGCCAGGATTCCCTGAAAGTCAGTCAGCTGGCTCACGTCGTTCGAAAGATTGGAAAACAGTGTTCCTAGATTCGAGATCACTGAATCCTGGGCCTGCAGAGTGGACAACTGCGTCTTCCAGGGCTTCTCGACATTCTGAAGGTTGGCGACAATTTCCGATACCGTCGTGCTGACGTCGAACCCCGCGCCGCTGGTCGGCGACCCGAAACTCAAACCGACTGTGCCCATCCAACCCTCCGTTCAAATTCAAGCAGCCGGCCGTCCATGGAGATTTGTGCCGGATTGGAAAAAACTCAGATCGGCAATACCGACGCCGAGCGCAAGGAAGGGCGCCCTGGTTGGACGCCCTCCTTGATTCTGTCTATCGGCTGCTCACTGGTTTGCTTCACCCAATGATCAACCATTGTTGGATGTACCTATTACTGCAGCAGCTTGACCACTTCCTGCTGCACGCTGTTGGCCTGCGCCAGTGCCGCGATGCCGGTCTGGCTCAGAATTTCGAACTTCGACATATTCGAAGTCGCCGAGGCGTAGTCGGTGGCCTGCACCGCATTCTGCGCAGCCTGCACGTTCTCCTGCTGCGTGGCCAGAACCTGGCCCACCGAGTTCAGCGTGTTGATCTGGGCTCCGATGTAGCCGTCCTGTGCTGCGACGTCAGCGATCGCCTGGTTCAACACGTTCAACGCAGACTGTGCACCGCTTGAGCTGGAGAGGTTGTAGGTGCTCAGGTTGGCGCCTGCGCTGTCTGTGTACGAGACGGTCGCGATGCCGCCGCTGTTGTCGGCTGTAAGAGCAGCTGCGGCCGCAGCCGTCGCGCTGACCGACGTGTCGTAACCGCCCGTTGTGATCGCGATCTTCTGCGCACCAGAGGTGCTCGCCGCCGTGGTATTCACGTTGCCCGAGATCATGATGCCGGTATCCGTGCCGGTCACCGTGCCGCCTGCGCCGGCCTGCGCAGCCGTGGTAAAGGTCGCGGTCAGTCCGCGGCCGGACGCATTGATGGCGGCGACCAGTCCGCTCACCGAGGTTGCAGCAGTTGTAACCACTGAACCCGTCGAGCCATCGGGATTGTCATAGCTGATGGTTAACGTTGTCGAGGCGATCGAGTCGGTCGACTGCGCATTGCCCGTACCGGCGGTGCCGTTCGACAGATCGAGGAAGACGTTCTTGCCACCGTTGTAGGTCATGGTGCCGTTGGTGTCGCCTACGTTGGTAGAAGAGAGGCTCGAGATGGTCAGACTATCGATCGACGCGCCCGTCGCGGAAGAGTCACCAGAGTAGATAGCGACCGCAGCGTGGCCGAAGACCTGGTTCTGGTTATAGGTGGTCGTTGATCCGATGTTGTTGATCTCGGAAAGAATCGACTGATATTCCTGGTTCGCGGCTGATTGCTGCGAGCTGTTGAGGGTGCCGTTCGAGACCTCGGTGGCCAGCGTCACGGCCCGGTTAAGCAGGTTCGTCACTTGCGAGAGAGCGCCATCCGCCACTTGCAGAAGGCCCACGCCTTCCTGTGCGTTGGTCTGCGATTGGATCAGTGCCTGCTGGTTGGCCTGAAGGCCGTTGACCAGCGAAAGGCCGGCCGCGTCATCTGCGCCTGAATTGATCTTCGATCCAGAAGACAACTGTTGCAGAGTTTTCGACAAGCTGACGTTGGTGTTGCTCAGATTGTTCTCCGCGTACACAGCGGAGAGGTTATTCAAGACACCCAGGGACATGGGGTTCTCCTTCAATCGATGCGTGGAATTTGCGGTTCCCTGCGCACAAGCGCTTCCCTCTCGTGCTTCCCTTGGGCAGCTGCTTGCAGCCTGGTTTGTCGCTGCATCTTGCGCATTTGTCGGCGGCGGGATAGCGAGGTTTATCGTGCGGCCTGTTGTGTGCCAGCAGCGTACAGTGCGTCACGTTACGTTTAGGTGATTTAAGTATTTGCGGTCTCTCTGCCGATAAGCGCTGAAGGAGTTTTACCGCTCATGATCGAACTCACGCGGCTCAATGGACAACCCATGATGGTGAACAGCGATCTGATCAAGACCGCCGAAGCCTCACCCGATACCATGCTGACGCTGATCAATGGAGAGAAGCTGATTGTGCGCGAAGCCCTGGACGAGGTAGCTGAACGCGTTCTCGGCTATCGCGCGCGCCTGCTCTCCGTCGTCGCGCGACGTACTCCGGATTACAACGCCTATTTGCGCGCAGTGGCTCTGGCCAGTCTCGATATTGCCGGCCAGCGGGATGCAGAAGCAGAGCGGAATGACTATGCCGAAGAATAAAGAGAAACGGATGGCTCCGAAGCGCGTGAAATCCGAATCGGAGCAATCCATGGACAAGGGCAGCATCGGCGGAGTTTTTCTGGCGATCGCCGGAATCCTCACCGGGCTGACGATTGAAGGTGGCCACATTGCGCAGATATTGCAGCCCACTGCAGCTCTGATCGTTTTGGGCGGAACGATGGGCGCGGTCTTTCTTCAATTTCCTCTCCCCACAGTTGTGGCCGCATTCCGCAGTCTCGGTCACATCTTTGCCGCGCCGTGCAAACACGATAGCCAGCTCATTCATCTTCTGGTTGGATTTGCCAACAAAGCCCGGCGCCAGGGAGTTGTCTCACTCGACTCCGATCTCGAGAGTATCCAGGATCCATTTCTCAAGCAAACGCTCATGCTGGCCGTGGATGGCACAGAGCCCGCCGAGCTGCGCAAGATCATGCGCGTCAACCTGGATTCAATGATGGAGCACGAGGAACATCTGCCGGCCGTCTTCGAATCGGCCGGTGGCTTTTCGCCCACCATCGGCGTTCTCGGCGCCGTGCTCGGCCTAATTCAGGTGATGCAGCATCTCGACAACATTCAAGAGGTCGGCCGCGGAATCGCCGTGGCCTTCGTCGCTACGATTTACGGCGTCGGCATCGCGAATCTCTTCTTTCTCCCCTTCGCGGGCAAGATGCGCATCCGCATTCGCGACGTGCATCGCCGCCGCGAGATGGTGCTGGACGGAATAATCTCCATTCTCGAAGGGATCAATCCACGCATGCTTGAAATCAAGCTCTCCGGGTTTCTCAACGAGGCGCATCGCGAAGAACAGGAAAAGAAAGAGCGTGCTGCATGAGTACGCATTTGCACAAAGGCAACGCCAGTCATGAGCGCTGGTTGGTCTCCTATGCAGACTTCATCACGCTCATGTTCGCCTTCTTCGTGGTGCTGTATGCGTCGGCAACCGCCAATGAAAAGAAGCAGGCGCAAATCTCCGATTCGATCAATGCAGCCTTCCGTGCGCTCGGGGTCTTCCCGAGCGCCGCGCGCAAGCCGGCTCCGGCCGCGAGCCTGACCGGAACAGACAAGCCTGCCCTGCCGGTGAATATCGTCATGGGCGAAGACGTGCTCGCTCCGGCGCGAGTCCAAGATGATCTTGAACGCATTCGGCGTGAGCTTACGCAGATGCTGTCGAATCAAGTCGCAGGACACACGGTTTCGATCCAGATGGGCCGCGATGGTTTGGTCATCAGCCTGCGCGAAGCGGGATTCTTCGCTTCCGGTTCTGCCGCACCCAAACCAGAGACTCTCTCTACGTTGCGTCAAATTGCTACGTCTCTTGCCGGCTCTCCGTATGAAATTCGTATTGAAGGCCACACCGACAATGTTCCGATTCACACTGCAGAATTCGACTCAAATTGGGAGCTTTCCGCGGCCCGCGCTACACGCATCGCGCGCGTCTTTCTCGACCAGCAGCTGATCGCTCCCGAACGGATCTCTGCCGCCGGTTATGCGGAGTTTCATCCCGTTGCGAGCAACGACACCGCTGAAGGCCGTGCTCAAAACCGCCGCGTCGATCTCGTAGTTCTGCCGCGCACCAAGGTCAACTTCGCCGCGCCGCGCCCGGTCTCAACAGCGTCATGGCACAAGATCACGGACGGAGACTGAAGCGGAGTTAGCCGCGTCGGCGGAGCTCGCACAAGCGCAAATCTAGCTCCGCTCGCACAAGCGCAGCGAGGCTGACTCCGCTAACCCCGCTACTCCACTCCCAGCACCTTCACGATCACCCGCTTGCGCCGTTGCCCATCGAACTCCGCATAGAAGACGCGCTGCCATGTTCCCAGGTCCAGCTTGCCATCCGTCACCGGCAGCGTCGTCTCGTGGTGCAGCAGGAGAGACTTCAGATGCGCATCGGCGTTGTCTTCGCCGGTCTGGTGGTGCTTGTACTCTGGCCGCGCCGGCGCCAGCTCCTCCAGCCATTTGCCGATGTCCTCGATCAATCCGCTTTCAAGATCGTTCACATAGATTGCCGCTGTGATGTGCATGGGCGAGACAAAGCACAACCCATCTCTCACGCCGCTACGTCCAACGATCTGCTCTACCTGATCGGTAATGTGCACCATCTCCCGCCGCTTGCGGGTCTCAAAGACAAGATATTCCGTGTGGCTCTTCATCAACATCTCCTCACCGCTTATCCTAAAGAAAGCCGTGGCCCCGACCAACGCTTCCATCTCCGATCCACTTTCGCAGCGCGCAATCCGTCGAGCGAAAACCGCAGTTTCCGCGTCTGCTGAAGTCCACCGCAGACCAAAAGCGAAGCAACCGCGCAAGATCAGCCCGCCCGAACGCTTGCGCCGTATGCACGATCAGCTTGTGGAGGCGTACGGGCCGCAGTACTGGTGGCCCGCGCAATCCGCTTTTGAGGTGATCGCCGGAGCATATCTCACGCAGAACACCGCATGGAAGGCGGTGGAGCGATCACTCGCCAATCTGCGCGACGCAGGTGCGTTGTCGGTGGATGGCCTGCGTGCGATTCCGCTCGACAAACTACGTCGCCTTATTCAGCCATCCGGTTTCTTCACACGCAAGGCTCCTGCGTTAAAGGCGTTCGTAGCCATGCTTGACAAGGAGTTTGGCGGCTCGCTTGCAATTCTCGCTGCAGCCTCTACGGCTACTTTGCGCGAGCGGCTACTCGCCTTGCCCGGCGTAGGCGCGGAGACAGCCGACGCCATTCTGCTCTATGCGCTGGGGCATCCTGTTCCTGTGGCTGACGAATATCTACGGCGCATCGCCGAACGCCATCAATTGATTGTGCCGGCGGCAGGCCGCATCAGTTATGACTCGTTGGCGAACCTCACGCGTCAAACCTTTGTGAACGATCCGGAACAAGACCAGACAGCGCTCTTCAACGAGTTTCATGCGCTCACCGTTGCGGTGGGCAAGGCGCACTGCAGCCGCACACCGCGTTGCGAAGGCTGTCCGCTGGTAGCGGACCTCCGCTACACGCACACAGCGCGGTGACCATAGTTCTTATCGGTCGCTGATCGCGCTCTCCTCACCCCCAACCCTCAGAGCGTAATCTGGTGACACTATGAGTCAGAATCCGCCCCAGCCTCAACTGAACCTTGCCCAAGCTCCCGACTATCGCGAAACCTATGCCAACTCCGTGCAGGTGCGGGTCAGCGTTTGGGATTTCCAACTCGTCTTCGGCCTGGCGACAAGCGAAAGTCCCGATCAGGTCACTATCAAGAACCATCAGGCCATTTTTCTGAGTCCGCAACAGGCCAAGGCTCTTTGGAACGTCCTGGGGCAGAACCTCGCACAGTATGAGCAGGCCTTCGGCACGCTCAATCTCGAGCCGCAAAGCCAGGGTTTTCCGCGCGGCCCGGTGAACTAAACACGGGCAGGCACGAACGATCGCGATAGTTTGAGAGAACTTCTTTGCGCCTTCAAAAAATCCTCAATCCCTGGCCTGACGCACCAATGCCGCTTTGGATGATCTTTCCAGTGGTTTTCGCGGCGGTTTATGGCAGCCACCTTACGCTGCTGCGGCTGCCCTATTATTGGGATGAGGCCGGCTACTACATTCCGGCTGCCTGGGATTTTTTCCGCACGGGTTCGTTGATTCCCGTCACAACGCTGACCAATGCGCATCCACCGCTACCCAGCATCTATCTGGCGCTGTGGTGGAAGCTCTCCGGCTTCTATCCCGAGGTCACGCGCGAAGCCGTGCTCATGGTCGCCTCTCTCGGCCTGCTCGCGGTGTGGCGGCTGGCGATGCGCCTTACGGGTGTCGCCTCCGTCGCCTTCTGGACCACACTGCTTACTGGCCTTTATCCCATCTGGTTCGCGCAGAGTTCGCTGGCCCACGCGGATATCTTTGCGGCGGCCTGTTCGCTGTGGGGCTTGGTCTACGCGCTACCTGCACGCGGTCACAATCCATGGGCGGCGGCGCTCTGGTTTTCAGCAGCCGCGCTCTGCAAAGAGACCTCCATCGCGATTCCTCTCACACTCGCGGTCATGGTTTTCGTCGAAAGCCTGCGCCAGCCTCCGTCGGAGCGTTTCCGCCTCTGGCGTGAGGGGGTCTGGCTCTGTGTCTGTGTTCTTCCGCTCGCTGCGTGGTATACCTATCACTTCAAAAAAAACGGCTTTCTCTTCGGCAACCCGCAATTCGTGCGCTACAACGCTGAGAGCACGCTCGCCCCCATCCGTTTTCTCGCCGCCTTCGGCCATCGCATCCTTCACCTCACCGCGCACATGAACCTGTTTGTGCCGGTCCTGATTGCACTGGCGGCGCTGCTGCTCGATCCCCGTCCAGACGCAGAGGGTCACGGCCGTCCATCTCTCGATTCTTTGGTTTTGCTTCGTATTTTTGTTCTCTTGCTGGTGGAGGCGGTCGTCTTCAGCGTTCTGGGCGGTGCGTTGCTCACGCGTTATCTTCTGCCGCTGTACCCGCTGGTCCTGCTGCTGGCGGTCTCCACTCTGTATCGCCGTGTCCCGTACTGGCAGGCATTGGCGCTGCTCTCCGCCGGAGCCTTCCTTTCAGGCCTGTTCATCAATCCACCTTACGGCTTTGCTCCGGAAGACAATCTTGCCTATGCGCGAGTGGTTCGAATGCATCTGGCCGGCATCTATCAGCTGCAGCATCGCTATTCCGGCGCTGCTGTTCTTACCGCGTGGCCCTTGTCGGATGAACTCACTCGCCCTGAGCTTGGCTACGTGAAAGAGCCCTGGGAGGTTTGTGCGATCGACGATTTCAGCGCTCTGCAGATCGAACGGGCAGCACAGGAGCCGGAAAAGTACTCAGCCGCGCTTGTCTTTTCCACCAAGTATGATCCGCCCTCACCATGGCTCACGCTCGGCGCGGGGAGCCGCGCTCTCGACGAACGCTACTTCGGTCTTCATCATGATCTGCCGCCGGAGGCCATTGCTCTCCAGCTTGGCGGGACATTGGTATGGAAGAGCGACCAGCAGGGCATGTGGATCGCGCTGATCCGTTTCAATCGGCAGGTCGAAGCCCGGCTTCAACAGCCAGTCCGGATTACCAAGGGAAGGCGATGAACAGCCCTCGGATAGCTCTAAAGCCTATAATCTCCCTGTCGTGCTGAATCATTTCCTATTCCGCCGGGTCCGGCTGCGCCGGTTTGTCTTTGCCGTGGCATTTGCGGCGCTTTTTGCTTTGTTTTCTGCTGCTTCCCTCGCGGCTCAGGTACCAGCTGCCGAGTCTGGACCGACCGCAGACCGCGGACGGATCCTGCTGGTTTTACCCTTCGACAACCGCACGGGCCAGCCTAGTCTGGACTGGATTCGCGAAGCGGCGGCCGATCTTCTCAGCACCCGGTTCGCGTCGGTCGGCTTTGCTCCGATGACCCGCGCCGATCGCATGTACGCGCTCGATCACCTGGGGCTCCCCCAGGGCTTTCAGCCCTCCCGCGCCAGTTCGCTCAAGCTCGCCCAGACTCTCGACGCAGATTCGATCATTGTCGGCAGCTACTCTACCTCAGGAAATCAGATCGTTGCCGAGGTACAGTTGCTGGACGTGCCGCATCTGCACATGGCTGCAGCTGTGACGGCTCGTGGCGAGATGCAAGACATGATCGCCGTCTTCGACTCGCTGGCCTGGAAGCTTACCCGCGAGCTCGATCCATCTCTCAATGTCTCCGAAGAGACGTTCATCGCTGCTGGACGCGGGCTGCGCCTTGACGCGTATGAGCAGTACATTCGCGGCATCACGGAACCGGATCAGGCCGAGCGTCTGCGCCATCTGCAGCAATCGGTCAAGCTCAGCCCAGGATTTAGCCCCGCCTGGATGGCATTGGGCCGGGAAGAATACCAGAGCCAGCAGTACGATCAGGCAGTCCAGGCCTTTGGCAAGGTGGATCGCAATGGCTCCGATGGTCTGGAGGCCAGCTTTTATCGAGGTCTTTCGCAGCTGTTCTCGGGAGATTATCCGCAGGCAGAGCAGGCCTTTGCCGGGATTGCTCGCATTCTTCCGCTGGCCGAAGTCGTCAACAACGAAGGCGTCGCTGTCAGCCGTCAGGGCCATGATGGGACAGCGCTCTTTGTGCAGGCAGCTTCCGCCGATCCGAAGGCGGCCGACTACCATTTCAATCTTGCTGTCAGTCTCAAGCGGCACGGCAAGACCACCTCTGCCTTGAACGAGCTGGCGCAGTGCCTGAAGCTGCGGCCATCCGATGGCGAGGCCCAGACGCTTGCCGCGGCTTGGAGAACCTCGACGGTCGCGCAAACTACCAATGAAGCCGATCCCCCTGCCGGAGCCGACCCGCTCGAACGGATTGAGCGCACCTTCGATGAAGCGGCGTTCCGCCAGGCCGCCGTCATGCTCGATCAGATGGACGCCGCCAGGCTGGCTGCGCTGAGCCCGCGCGATCGCGCGCTGAAGCTTTCGATGCAGGCAAAGGGATTCCTCGATCGCGGCCTGCTGCTCGAAGCCGACAGGCTCTATCAATCTGCCGTGAGCGCCGACAGCCGCGTTGCCGAAGCGCATGTTGGGCTGGCGCAGGTTCGCGAACGAGCCGGAGACAATGCCGCCGCACGCCAGGAAGCCCATGCTGCGCTGGAACTCGCGCCCTCAGTGGATGCGTATCTTGTGCTGGGCCGGCTGGATCTGGCAGACAATCACCTGAGCGACGCGAAGAGCGAGGCCAGCGAGGCGCTCAAGATCGATCCTGCGAATCAAGCGGGCCAGGAACTGCTTCGGCAGGTTCTGGCGCGTTCCGGCCAATCGCAGTAGAGCATTCGGGCCCTGCCGGAGGCTACGAAGGAGTAGGGCATGGTTCAGCGTGCTTGCATATCCTCGCTTCGCATCACGATCGGCATCTGTGCGGTTGCCCTCGCGATCCTGGCTGCAGCAGGTATGGCTGCGCCCGCGGCGATGGCTTCGGCGCAGCATTCAAGCCAGCAACCGCTTGTCGAAAAGTTCATTCTGGATGACACCATCCAGCCGGTCACCGCAGACGAGTTGAGTCGCGCCATCGAGCGTGCGCAGAGCGCAGGCGCGCAGGCGTTGCTCATCCAGATGGACACGCCCGGTGGCCTGGTCGAATCGATGCGTGCGATGGCAGGCGCTATTCTCAGCTCGCGTGTTCCGGTGATTGTCTATGTTGGGCCTTCTGGTGCGCGGGCCGGCTCTGCTGGCTTTTTCCTGCTTGAATCCGCCGACATTGCAGCCATGGCGCCCGGCACCGAAGCCGGCGCGGCGCACGTCGTTTTCGCCGGGGGCAAGCCGGATGATACGGAGATGCAGAAAGTTGAGAACGATGCCGAAGCCTTTCTGCGCTCTTATGTGACGCGGCGCAACCGGAATCCCGAAGCGGCGACGGCGGCCGTGCAGTCGTCGCACTCCTATACGGCTGAGGAGGCTCTGAACCAGCACCTGATCGATCTCGTTGCCAACAGCGAGACTGAGCTTTTCTCCTCGCTGGATGGGCGCCAGATCACGCGCTTCGACGGCACAAAACAGACGCTTCACCTCGCCGGCGCCCGCGTTGAATTGATCCGGCCTACGCTGCGCGATGGGCTGTTGGGCTGGCTGGTCAATCCCAACATCGCTCTTCTGTTTCTCGTGGGTGGAGCGCTCCTGATCTATCTCGAATTCAATACACCGGGAACCATTGTGCCGGGAGCGCTGGGCACGCTGATGGTTTTGTTGGCCATCTTCGCCTTGAACCTGCTGCCCATTCGCTACACCGCAGTCCTTTTGCTCGTGGCTGCACTGGTGTTGCTGCTGCTTGAAGCCAAGTTTGGCGGCCATGGCGCGCTGGCGATCGCCGGAATTGTATGCCTTACCTTTGGAACTCTGACTCTGGTCGCTGCACCCATTCCGCAGATGGCGGTAAGCCCGCTGGTTGCTGTCGCCATCAGTGCCGCCTTCGGAGCGATCACGGTGTTTCTCGTCCGGCTGGCGGTGCGCGCGCGACAGCGCAAGGCCCGGCTGGGCGGCGATGCCCTGGTTGGTTTGCGGGCCACCGCGATGGAGCCGCTCAACCCGGAGGGTCACGTTCTCGTGGAAGGCGAGATCTGGCGCGCAATCGCCGGGCAGCCGATTCCGGAAGGAACCGTGCTGCAGGTCATCGGGCACGATCACATGCTTCTTCGGGTACAGCCCCTTGTCGTCAGCCACTCGAACGAAGCTCGCGTTTAGCATCACGGGAGTACAATCCCTGCTGAGGTAAGTTCATGTCTGACTCCATGTTGCCGATTCTGATCTTTATCGCCATCGTCGTTCTTTATCTTCTGAACTCCATCAAGATTCTTCGCGAATACGAACGCGCCGTCATCTTCCGGCTTGGCCGCGCGCTGCCTGCTCCCAAGGGCCCCGGCATCATCCTCGTCTTCCGGCCTTTCGATCAGATGATTCGCATCTCGCTGCGGCAGGAGGTGCTTGAGGTGCCGCCGCAGGATGTGATTACCCGCGACAACGTAACCATCAAGGTGAATGCCGTCGTCACGCTGTATGTCGTGAACCCCAATGACGCGGCCATCAAGGTGGCGAACTACGTCTACCAGACCTCGCAGTTTTCGCAGACCACGCTGCGGTCGGTCCTGGGCGAAGTGGAGCTCGACGAGTTGCTTAGCCATCGCGACAAGCTCAACCTGCGCATCCAGACCATCATCGATCAGCGGACAGAGCCCTTCGGCGTCAAGGTCGTATCGGTGGAGGTAAAACAGGTTGATTTGCCTGAACAGATGCTGCGCGCCATGGCCAAGCAGGCCGAGGCGGAGCGCGAGAAACGTTCCAAGATCATTCATGCCGAGGGCGAGTACAACGCCGCGCAGAAGCTGGTAGATGCCGCCGCGCTGATGGCTACGCAGCCGATGACGCTGCAACTGCGCTACTTGCAAACTTTGTCGGATATCGGGGTTGAAAAGAATACGACGATTGTTTTCCCGCTGCCGATCGAGATGATGTCGCTTTTGAATAAGCTGGCCGGCGATAAGACGATTACAAAGCAGCAATAGATCATGATGACGAAAGCACAACCCAGCGGTCGAATGCGCAGACGGTGTTTGCGAAATGTCGAGATCACGGCTCGAGATCACGGCTCGATATCATGGCTCGACGGCATCTAAGTAGGTCACTAGGAAGCACTGGTTTGCCTTGGCAGTTGAAACGAGGAAGGACATATGAGAGGGGCTTTCGACGACGATTTCGAACAGGAACCGGGGCAACTCCAGCGCGATACGGAATGGACGCTCGGTTCGGGCGCGCTCGTGGCGATCTTTGGCGGCCTGGTGATCCTCTGCGGTCTCTGCTTTGGCCTCGGCTACACACTTGGCCACCGCAGCTCGCAAGCGCCTGCCGCAACGGCGCCCACGGCCGAAGTTGCGTCACAGCCGGCGTCAGGCGGCTCGCTCACCAAACCATCCGCGACAGAAGGGGCAGCGCAATCCGCTACCGTACAGGCTGCCAGCGCCGATCCTGCGACCACGGCGGCTCCCGGCTTGACTCCCGCAGGGGACGCGCAGACCGTGCCTGCATCGGCACCGGTTGCAGCGTCCGCAAACCAGGCTGAGATTCATCCAGCGCTGACGCCGGCCGTTGAAACCACCCAGTCGACTCAGAGTGCAGCCGCAAGCCCGGTGCGCCCCGCCTTCACCGCCGCGAATGCTTCGCCTGCTGGGGCATTCATGGTGCAGATTGCCGCCGTCTCCAATGCTGAAGATGCCGGGGTGCTCACCAATGCGCTGCGCAAGCGCGGTTATACCGTCACCTCGCGCCGCGAGCCTGCGGATAATCTGATCCACGTCCGCATTGGGCCGTTTGCCACGCCAGCTGAAGCGAATACCTGGAAGATGAAGCTGCTCAACGACGGCTACAACGCGATCGTGCAGCCGTGACTTCTGCTCCTACGCCCGCATCCACTCCGGCAATCCTGAGGCAATCGCTGCCCGCACCGCTTCAAGCAGCTCTTCGCGCGTTGCATACGCATTCGGGTTAATCGGTGGATGAAAGATGATGTGCGCCGTGCCCGGCCTGATCCGCACGCTGCCTTTGGCCATCATCGTTTCCGTTCCAAAGATCGACACCGGAATGCACGGTGCACCAGTCTCCTTGGCCAGATAGAATGGGCCTTTCTTGAAGGGCAGCAGCCGGCCGTCTGGTGAGCGCGTGCCTTCGACGAAGGTTGTGATGTGCAGTCCTTTGGCCATCACCGCGCGCGCACGCATCACGCTGTCCTGCGCACTTTCCACGCGCCCGTCGCGATCCACAGGAACAAAGTCACCGAGCTTGAATCCATACCCCAGCACAGGGATCCGTGTCAGCGAGCGTTTGATGAAGACGGAGGTTCTTCCCGGGATGCGCGGGAGCAGCGCCGGCGGATCGAGATTCGAGATGTGATTCGCCATGAAGATGCAGGCCGTGTCTTTTGGCACATCCTCCAACCCTTCGCCGATGACCCGGATGCCAACCAGTGCATACCCGACGCGGACGATCACCATCGACGCGCGATAGAGCAGTGTGGGATTACCGGTAACGACGGTCCATGGAATGAGAAAAATCGCCGCGGGAATCCCGAGGATGACGATGGTGGCGAGCAGTGCGAGAGAGGCGATCATGCGTGCATCGACAACAGCCGCGGATTAAAGATTGGAAGGGAAGCGCTCCCTGAGGCGCGCTGGCAGTTTCTCATAGATGCCGTCAAAGCCGCCATTCGAAAGAATCGCCACCACATCTCCCGAAGTCACTTGTGGCACGATGCCGTTCACGATTGCATCCGCGTCAGGCAACAGCTCGGCTGGTGTGCCCTCGGCATTCAGTTTGTCGACCACATCCTCAGGATGCAACCGCTCCGCATCGGGAATTCGTTGCTGCTGGTAGACGCCGGCGAGAACGACACGATCCGCCATTCGCAAACTTGCCACGAGATCGGCTTCGAGTACCTTGCGCCGCAGCGTATTCGAACGCGGCTCCAAGATTGCCCAGAGGCGCCCCGAAGGATAAACGGCGCGGAGTGCCCGCAGCGTCTCACGGATTGCCGTGGGATGGTGCGCGAAATCATCGATAATCGTGACGCCGCCAATCTGCGCCCGAACTTCAAGCCGCCGCTTCACACTTTTGAATGTCGCCAGCGCTTCGCGAATCGCTTTTCTGTCCAGCCCTTGTCCCGCCGCGAGCGCCGCCGCTGCTGTGGCATTCAGTGCATTGTGCTCGCCGGCGAGGCTCATGGCCAGATCAGACCACAGTGCGCCGTTATGCCAGAGTTCCCACTTTGTCTCGCCGGCCTCATGGCACAGGTTCTGGATGCGCCATTGCGCAGCTTCAGAGAATCCATAGCGCTCGACGCGGCAGAAGGCGCGCTCCACGCACTCCGTCACGTTTGGGCTGCCGTCGTAGGCCACGATGAGTCCGCGTCGGGGAACGAGATTGACGAGTCGCTTAAAAGCTGTCTTCACTGCGGGGAGATCGGCATAGATATCTGCGTGATCGAACTCAACGTGTGTCAGAATCAGCGCGTCTGGAAAGTAATGCAAAAACTTCGGACCCTTGTCGAAGAAAGCCGTGTCATACTCGTCGCCTTCGAGAATGAATGTGCGCGTGGGGCGCAGCTGGAAGCTCGATCCGAAGTTCTCTGCCACTCCGCCGATGAGGAAGGAAGGTTCGAGAGCGGGTATTGTTCGCGATGCGGTCTGGTAGATCCAGGCCAGCATGCTGGTCGTCGTCGTCTTGCCGTGGGTGCCCGCAACCACAAGCGACTCGCGCCCCTTCAGGAACTCCTCGCGCAGCAGTGCCGCCATCGACGTGAACGGAATGCGCTCATCGAGTACGCGCTCGATCTCAGGATTGCCGCGCGAGAGCGCATTGCCGATCACGACTAGGTCCGGCGTGGAATCGAGATTCGACTCTGCGTAGGGCTCCATCACCGGAATACCCAGCCCGCGCAGCAGATCGCTCATCGGGGGGTACGCGGCCTTGTCGGATCCTGTAATGCGATGCCCCTGCAACTGAAGTAACCCGGCCAGCGAAGCCATCGCAGTGCCACAAATGCCGCTCAGATGAATGTGTTTCGGCGTTCTGCTCATGCTGTCTTTGCCGGCTCCGATAGATCGAGCCGTACCTCGGTTCCAACCGTCAACTCCGCGTCCACACCAAATCGCAGCGTGACATTCTGCCGCGAAACATGTCCGCTGCGCAGCCCAATCGCGATCGGTCCATTCCATCCGTCGAGCGCGCTCAGGATCGCCTCGTCCAGCAATGTCGGCGCTGCTCCCGGCGACATGCAGTGCAGCATCTCGCCAAAGATGATGCCGCGTACGCCTTCGAGCTTGCCCGCATGGCGCAACTGCCAAAGCATACGGTCAACCTGATAAGGCTTCGTATCGACATCTTCCAGAAAAAGCAATTTGCCCTCCGTCTGAGGCTCCCAGGGCGTGCCCAAAAGCGCGACGAGGATGCTCAAGCACCCGCCGTACAGAGTTCCGCTGGCAGCTCCATCTCGCAATGGTCGCAATCCCTCCTCGGTGCCTACGGAATAAGCATTGCCCTTCAACGCTGCCTGAAAGCTTTCCAGGTGCACGCCGTCTTCCTGATAAAAGTCAGCAGCGACCATGGGCCCGTGGAAGGCCGTGAGCCCGATCTCTTTAAGCAAGTGCAACTGCATACCGGTCAGATCGCTGTAAGCGAAGAAGGGCTTCGGATGCGGCGCAATCCGCGCCACATCCAGACCATTCAGCAGATAGTTCGATCCGTAGCCGCCTCGCAGGCACATCACCGCCTCGGTGTTCTCATCCTCGAAGGCAGCATACAAATCGGCTAACCTCTGGCTTGGAGTTCCTGCAAAGTACAGCGGACCTCGTTTCAGAGCATGGTCGCCAAACTTCGGCTCGAATCCCAGTGCGCGCAACGCTGCCATGCCGCGTTCCACGCGATCAGGCTGCGCAAAACTTGCCGGCGCAATCACGCTAATGACCGCGCCTTGTGTGACTGCACGCAACTTCATTCCCACGCCTCGCCACGAGCGACGAGAGATGCAGGTCCGGTGAGCCGTAACTCGGAGCCGGGGCCTGCCCACGCCACAGTCTGCGGTCCACCAGGAGCCACGACCGTGAGTGGCGAAATGCATCGGTGCAGCGCCAGCACTGCCGTGGCTGAAGCTGATGTGCCCGTCCCGGATGAACTCGTCGGTCCCACACCGCGTTCGAAGATGCGAATCTCGATTTCGCGCTCATTCACAATGCGCACGAATTCCACATTCGTCTGGCCTGGAAAATCGACGTGCCTGCAGATCTCCGCGCCGATGGAGGTCCAGAGCTTTCCGGCAACCTTGAACTTCTCATCATCGACCACGATTACGAAGTGCGGATTACCAGTGGAAACTTCGATACCCACGATGTCAGAACCATCGGCGATCCGGACCGTATGCGGCACGAAGGATGGCACGCCCATGCCCGTCGTCACCTCTACGGTGAACTCCGCGTCATTGTGCACGCGATCGATCCGGCAAAGACGCACGCCTGCGTCAGTTGCAATCTCGAGCAGATCGCCCGCCTGGCAGTTGAGAGCTTCAGCCATCCATGCCGCCACACAACGCGTGCCATTGCCACTAATCTCGGCGATCGATCCATCGGCATTGTGCAGCCGTATGCGCCCGGATGCCGGTCCGGTCCATACAAAAAACTCAATGCCGTCAGCCCCCACGCCGGTGTTGCGCGCGCACAGCCGGCGCGTGAGTTCTGCTCGCTCGTGACCGGCCGCGGCTTCTTCCGTCACAATCAAAAAATCGTTGCCACAGGCATGCGCCTTGGTAAAGGGAATCAATCTTCCTCCGGATCGCGGAAGGTGAGTAATACGTCGATGGCCGGCTCGGCCAGCAGCTTGGTGTGCAGCCGTTCATGTTGCTTTTTGGTCGCGGTGAGCGGAAAACTTATCCGCTGCAGCTCGCCGATGGTGTCACGATCGACTGCGGCCAGCCGTTCCCCCGCCTTGTCCAGCGCATCAAGAATCGATTGCAGCATCTGGGTCTGATCGCGTCCCCGTGCTTCATAGATCAACGGATAGATCTTCAGATTTGCGCGCCGCTCCAGAAAGCCCACGGCCTCAAGCGCCAGAATGACGATCACCGTTGCTGCAAGCGCCGCTGCGTAGAGGCCAGCTCCGCACGCCATACCGATCGACGCCACTACAAATACGCTTGCGGCGCTGGTGAGTCCACTTACGCGGCTGCGATTGTGCAGGATCAGCCCTGCTCCCAGAAAGCCGATGCCCTGCACGATATTGGAGGCAACGCGGCCTTTATCCGGATTGGTGTCGCCGGCCAGCACGGCCGAGAGCAATGTGAAGAACGCGCAGCCCATGCAGATGAGCAGATTTGTGCGGACGCCGGCAGCTTTGCGGTTGATCTCGCGGTCGAGGCCCACGACGCCGCCAAGCAGACAGGCCATCAGCAGCCGTCCGATGGCGTGGTTCACCACCAGCATCTGCTGGATGCTGTCAAAACTAAAAGGCTGTGCAATCTGCGTCAAAGTCGAACTCACGCCGCGTCCTTGCCCGATGCTAACACCGCACAAGCCTACTTGTTGAGGCTCAGCGTCTCCAGGTATCGGAGACGTAAATCGTGCCCGCGGGCTGACCTTTCGCCGTGTACCGGCCTGCCGCCGTCAGCCCAGCCGGATGCGCCTTCACCGCCTGATCGATCTCGTCGCCATCGAAGGCCACTACGACGGCAGCATGTGCGGCGGGCGCTGCCAGTGCGTCACGATAAATGTACTGATCGCTCTCGTTGATCGTCTGCCGCAGTGGAATGCCGGAAAACGCCACCAGCTCCGGATACACCGAGGTATTCATCAGCACCGCTCCGCCGGGCCTTTCCGCCACAAGCTTGCGCAGCACCGGAGGGATATTTTCGTCGAAAGGCCGCCGTGCGCCGATGTTTTTGGTGCCTTCCACGTACACCAACGGCCGCTCGCGGACAAGTTCCCAGGCATTGAACGCCACGAGCACGGAGATCGCCATCACCGCGTACTTCGCCCATTGCGGCTTAAACTCGCGCACCATGCTGATTGCAAATTGCGCCACAAAGGCTAGGCCGAGCGCGAAGGCCGGTAGCATCTCCAGCCCGTAACGCGTGTTGTACCACGAGTGCGGCCACCAGACCGGAATGAAGATCGGCACCGATCCGTAGGCGACAGAGTACGCATAAAACGGAACCGGCACCCACAAAAGCAGCGCCCATGTAAATGCATGGCGTCTCTGGAATACCCAGGCGCCCGCGGTTCCGAGGATACTTAGCGCCAATCCGAGTTTGCCCCATCCCGCGAGGGCATCCAGCACCGATACTTTCAGGAAGAACTGCAGAGCGATCCGCGAATCATGCCAGCCTGGATGCAGCGGGCCGGAGCCGTGTGTAGCCGTTCGCAGCTCGATAGCCTTAGCCGAGTACGGCCCACGCGCAAATTCCAGCCAGTCGCCAAATTGCGTCGCATTGTAGAGAAACCATAATGCGGGCGCTGTTGCGAGCACGACGCTGCATACCCAGAAACTCGTCGATCGCAGTTTGCGCGCGCGGAGCCGCGCAACCCCAATGGCGATCCACGCCACCAGAGCGATGATCCATCCGTCATAGCGCGTGTAAACGGCTGCCACGAGGACCATCACGATCCAGCCTTGCAGCCGGCCCGCGCGCTTCGGGTCGTCGTCGAGGCTCGCGCGCCATTCCACCAGCCAGACGACCGTCCAGATCATCTCGCACAGAAACAGCGGCTCCGTCATGCCCGTGGTCTGCAAGTAGAGAAGATTGGGATTCAGCGCGAAAAAGGCGAGCGCCAGCGCGGCTGCCGGTGGTTGGAGCCAGTGCCGCGCCAGCCTGTAGATGCCGATGCAAGCCGCGAGATACGCGAGTGCCGAAGGGATCGTGCCCGCGACGCCGTTCGCCCACCAGTTGTAAACCTGCACAAACGGCAGCATCAGCAGGTGCGGCAAGGGCAACCACACGGAGCCAAGCTCGGCAATCGAGTGAAAGCGGCAGTCGATGAAGCGCCGCGCAATATGCAGATGCGCGACGGCATCGCCGTAGTTGAGGAGCGCGCCGTTTTGCCAGCTCCAGCCGATCGCCGCAATCGAAGCAATCAGGCAGAGCGCACACGCAATCCAGAGCTCGCGGGCAGGTACGAAACCATCACGGCCCGGGGAGCCTGTCCGGATTGGCGTTTCAGTCAAGGTGCGTCAACTCGCGGAACAGATTGAAACGCTCATCGATCTCTTCGCGTGAGAGTTGCTGCAGGCGCTCTGTGCCGAACCGCTCGCAGGCAAACGAGCCCATGGTGCTGCCGTAGAACATTGCGCGCCGGAATGCGCCGGGCGTCAGTTCTTTTTGTGAAGCGAGATAGCCGAAGAACCCGCCCGCGAAACTGTCGCCCGCCCCCGTCGGATCGACGACTTCTTCGAGCGGCAGCGCCGGCGCGCGGAACGTGCGCTTCGCGCTCTTACCTTTTGGACCAGCGCCGTGGAACAGAGTAGCCCCATACTCGCCGTGCTTCACCACCAGAAAACGCGGCCCCATGGCCATCACTGCTTGTGCCGCTTTCACCAGATTTTTGTTCGTACCCAGAACGCGCGTCTCGGTATCGTTGATGAGCAGAATATCTAGGCCCTTCAGCACCTCGAGTAGTGCCGGACGATGATCGTTGATCCAGTAGTTCATTGTGTCGCCGGCCACCAGCTTCACGCCGGGCATCTGCTCGCGGACCCGCCGCTGCAACACCGGATCGATGTTGGCCAGGAACAGAAACTGAGAGTCGCGATACGCGTCGGGAATCTGCGGGTTGAACGAAGCGAAGACGTTCAGCTCGGTATTGTGTGTCTTGGCCTCGTTCAGGTTTTCGAGATATGAGCCTTCCCAGAAAAAGCTTTTGCCCGCTGTGTGCTCAATGCCCTGCGTATCGATCTTGCGCTTTTTGAAAACTGCTTCCTGCTCCGGGCCGAAGTCTTCCCCTACAACGGCAATCACGCGCACATCGCAAAAAAAACTGGCAGCGAGTGAAAAGTATGTGGCTGCGCCGCCCAGGCAGCGTTCCCGCCGGCCCGCAGGTGTCTCAATCGAATCATAGGCAACGCTGCCTACTACGGTAATGGCCATGTAATCGTCCTCTCTGTGTTTCCGTGTAGTTTATTTTCTTCGAAGTCCGTGAACTGCAAATGAGGCTGCAAGCTCCGGTGTTTACCAGCCCAGATATTTTCCAAACAGCAGCTTCAGCCGCTCTTTCGCCGCAGCCGGAATCGCATCCGGTTGCGTGAGCACGGCGTATTTCGCGGCGGAGGCGCAGGCGCAGGCGCGCTTTTTCGGCATGGCGGCCACGGCAGCTTTCACTACCTTGCAGGCGTTCTCCGCATTCTGGTGCAGCACCGCCACGATCTCCTCGATCGTCACTGCATCATGACCTTCGCGCCAGCAGTCGTAATCGGTGACCATGGCTACCGTCGCGTAGCAGATCTCGGCCTCGCGGGCCAGCTTGGCTTCCTGCAGATTCGTCATGCCGATCACGTCGGCGCCCCAGCTCCGGTAAAGATTCGACTCTGCTTTGGTTGAGAACTGCGGACCTTCCATACACACATACGTGCCGCCCAGTTTGCCGACCACGCCGGCCGTAGTGCAGGCCTCCGAGGCCGCTTTGGCCACGGTGGCGCATACTGGATCTCCGAAGGCGACGTGCCCGACAATGCCGTCGCCGAAGAAAGTCGATACGCGATGAAAGGTGCGGTCGATGAACTGATCGGGAATCACGAAATCCGTTGGCTTGTGTTCTTCCTTCAATGACCCGACCGCCGAGACCGAGAGAATCCGCTCGACGCCGAGCTTCTTGAAGGCATAGATATTGGCGCGAAAGTTCAGCTCTGAAGGCAGAATGCGGTGTCCGCGCCCGTGCCGCGCAAGAAAGGCCACCTCGCGGCCTTCCAGCTCGCCGAGCACAAACGCGTCAGAAGGCTCGCCGAACGGCGTCTCCACGCGCTCTTCATGGACGTTCGTGAATCCGGGCATCGAGTAGAGCCCGCTGCCGCCGATGATGCCAATCTCTGCTTGCGCCAATTCCTTGCTCCTGTTTTGGTAGCTGTCAGCTGTCAGCTTGTTCGTGCGGGAGCCGTCCGCAACAATCAACTCGCCACATGCTACTGATAGCTGAAGGCTGACGGCTGAAGGCTCATCGTTGATCCACCAGACGGATCGTCTCCAAAATTACATCACCGTCGATCGTCAGGCTATGCGCGCTGACCTTATCCATCGTGTCTTGCACCGTGTGGTGATAGCTGTTGTTCGGCCCGTAGTCCAGATCAATGATGTCGATCGAGGGAACACCCCGCTGGACAAACGGCAGGTGATCGTCCTCAACGGACATCTCGGTCTGGAAGAAGTACCGTTCATCGCCAAACTTTTTCGCAGCCTGCCGCACGGTATCCACCAGCCAAGCCGTCGAATTCGTCTCCCGCTGAATGTTAAGGTTCTTGTCGCCGATCATGTCGGTGAGCAGGAACGCTTTGATCTTGCCCAGCGTTCCGTCGCGTCCCCAGCGTGCCGCCAGGTGCCGACTGCCGTAAGTCGAGTCCGTCTGCGACCAGCTCTGAATCGCTTCTTCGCCGTCGAAAAAGACCAGCCACACCGAATAGCCATCGAGCTTCTTTGCGTGCGCCGTCTCTTCGCGGAGACGATCAGCGATCGCCAGCAGCAATCCGGTTGTCGCGGCGCCGTCGTTCGCGCCGACAAAGTTGATGTTGCGCAGCGGATAGTTGGTCTCGTAGTGCGTTGCCAGCACGATCACGCCGGGCTTCGATCCTGCAAAGCGCACAATGAAATTGCGCAACGGCACTGCGCCAATCGGCGTGTCGGCGGTGAAGGCATCTTCTTCGCAGGCGTCGTGCTGAAAGTGGCTGCGCAGAAACTGCTCAGCCTTTACGTGTCCCGGACCAGTGGGCCAGCGCGGTCCGATCGCGGCAAATGCGCGCGCGTACTCGTAGGCCTTCGCGCCATCAAAAGCCTGCCCTGAGCTTGCCGAAGGGGCAGCAACAGATGTCAACACCATCACGCCCGCCGCGATCTTTGTCCGCGACCAAAACGACTTCATGGCTGGGCCTCTTTGGCCTTTTTCCGCGAAGGATGCACCCACCAGGCCACGCCAATGCCTATCATGTACAGCGAGAGCATGGGGATGGCGTAGATGCACATCGTCCATGGATCGGGGCTGGGGCAGATGAAGGCCGCCACCAAGAACACAGCGAGAACGGCGTAGCGAATGTTCTTCCAAAGAAACTTCGGGCTCACGATGCCGAACAACGCGAGAAAGAAGATCAGGATCGGCATCTCGAAGCTGACGCCGAGGCCGAGGATGATGGAGAGAAAGAATCCCGTGTATTCCTCAATTGTGATTACGGGATTGAAATCCTTACCAAAGCCGACGATGAGAATCTTCAATGCGCCGGGAAAGACGAAGAAGTAGCCGAAAGCTGCGCCCGCCAGAAAAAGGCCCACAGTGGCCGCCATGAACGGCACCACGAATCGCTTCTCTTTCTGATAGAGCCCCGGCGCGATGAAGAGCCAGACCTGATAAAGGATGAAGGGTGAGGCGAGAATGGCTCCGCCGATGAGCGCCACCTGCAGGTAGAGATTCAGCGCATCCATCGGATGCGTATAGTTCAGCTTGATATGCAACTGCTCGAGTGGGGCCCGCACGATCCAATACAGCTGCTCGCGAAAGATATACGCGATCACAAACCCGACCGCCAGATAGATGGCCGAGTGAATGATGCGTTTGCGCAGCTCCTCCAAGTGCTCCATCAGGGTCATGCCTGGAAGCTCGGCGCGTTCGCTTACTGCTTTTCGCGCTTTGTCGATTGCGTCCCCGGGATCAACCATTGTGCGTAACTTGCTCCGTCACCGCATTGGTTGTCTCCGGCTTGGTTTCCGCGGCGTCATTCGATGCGGGAGCGCTCGTGCCATTCGCCGCTCCTCCGCTGCCCGGCCGTGCCGCAGCTACCGTCTCACCCGTGCTGGGCGGCAGAATCCGCGGTACGCTGGCCTCGGTTTGAGCTTGCCCGGCTTGAGTTGGCTCGGTCTCGGCCGGCTGTCCGCCAAAATCACCATGCGTGCTTTCGCGCGGAAGCGCAGATTCACTCGTGGTCGAAGACGCTTCGGATTGTTCAGCCGTTGTGGCAGCCGTGCTCTCGGCCGGTTGCCCCGGTGCGGGCGGATTCAGCGCCAATTGCCGTTGCCGCTCGGCCTCCTCGCGCTTGCGCCGATCGGCCTCTTCGGCGGTCCGCAACTCTTCTTCCATCTGGAATTTGAAATCATTGGAAGCCTTGCGGAATTCATACATCAGCTTGCCGATCTGCCGACCGACCTGCGGCAGGCGCCGCGGGCCCAAGACAACCAGCGCAATCACCATGATCAGCAGCGAGTCGCCCATGCTGAAGTTGGCCGTCTCAATTGGCACCGGGATTCCCATGAAGAATCATGATAACTGCCCGTTGGCGGCACTCACAAACTCTGCGCCAGGGCTTTCGGAACTCTTTCCGGGCAGCGTTTCACCACGTGAATCCGCCGGATGCCGGCGGCCACGCATCCAGCAGTTGCCGCAGCAGCACGATTCGCCCCAAGTGATAGGCATTGTGCGCGGCCAGATTCTCCAACTGCTCGCGTACCGTCATCACGCGCACCGGATTCCCAGGACGCGAAGGGCAGCGTACCGGCAGGTCGAGCCATCGCTCGTCGCGCGCCGCAGCCGCGGCCTGCGCAATACCGGCAAAGAAGCGCTGGCAGAGATCCTTCCAGTACTCACGTTCGGCGTCGAGAACGGTCGGAAATCCATCCCGAGGGCTCGCCGGAAAGGGTGTCTCAACGCCCGCAATCCAATCCAGCGTGATCTGCTGCCAGAAGGTGATGTGCCACAGCTCTTCGTAGATGGAGTGAGGCGCGCGTGGTGGCAGCTGGTGGACGACCTCCTGCGACAAACCCTCCAGAATGTGCGACGGCGGCGCGGCGTAACCATCTCCTGCCAGAATCTGTTCCAGCTCCCTCATGATGTGATCTCCCATTTCCTCAAACAAATAGAGTCCTTCCGGATTATGACGCGTGCTTCCGCAACCCCTCGTCAGCTGCTTCCACTGCGTTACAATTGCTTTAATGCGATCGTGGGCCAGTTGAAGAAACATGAATCAACCGCGCTGGTCTCGCATCGATTTAAGTGAGCTGCAACATCCCCGTGGATGGGGTTTCTAACGAAACAGCGCATCCGCTGCAGCTTGATTGCTTTCAACATCCCCGTCCGCAACTCGGACTGAAGGCGGAATAAAGTGACCCTTGTTTTTGATGAAGTAGCGGCAGCTCCGTCTGCCCCAGTTGAAGATTCCTGCAGCCTTGAAAACTACCTGGCTCTTCCCGACCACTCTATGGACGACCGCATTGCGCAAGCTCGTGCCGCGCTCGGTTCGACGACCGTCCTGCTTGGCCACCACTATCAGCGCGATGAAGTGATTCGCTTTGCGGACTTTACCGGCGACAGCTACAAGCTTTCGAAGATCGCTGCCGGGACCGAGGCGCAGTACATTATTTTCTGCGGCGTGCACTTCATGGCAGAGAGCGCGGATGTCCTAGGCCGGCCTGGCCAGCAGGTGATTCTCCCCGACCTGAACGCTGGCTGTTCCATGGCCGACATGGCTGAAATATCGCAGGTTGAGGCTTGCTGGGACGTGCTGGAGCGCGACGGCCTGGCCGATGAAACCATTCCGCTGACCTACATGAATTCGACCGCCGCCATCAAGGCCTTCTGCGGCGAGCACGGCGGCCTAGTCTGCACCTCATCCAATGCCCGCGCAGCTTTCGAGTGGGCCTTCGCACGCGGGAAGCGGATCCTTTTCCTGCCGGACCAGCACCTTGGGCGGAACACGGGCTATGTCATGCAAATCCCTCTGAATGAGATGGTTGTGTGGGATCCGTGGGCGATCCAGGGCGGCCAGACAAAGGATAAGCTAGCGCAGAGCCGCATCCTGCTCTGGAAAGGGCATTGCGCCGTCCACCAGCGGTTTCTTCCCAGCCATGTCGATCAGGTGAGAGATAAATATCCCGGAATTCAGGTCATCGTCCATCCGGAGTGCCGGTTTGAGGTCTGCCAGAAGGCAGACGCGCTCGGGTCCACGGAACGGCTCATCTCGATAGTCGAGAAGGCTCCAACGGGCTCGGTCTTCGCGATCGGGACCGAGATCCACCTGGTCAATCGTCTTGCACGCCGCTTTGCCCCGGAGGGCAAGAAAATCATCACTTTAGACGATACCGGCTGCCTCTGCACCACGATGTACCGTATCAGCCCGCAACATCTGGCCTGGGCGCTTGAAAATCTGGTGGAAGGGCGAGTGGTGAACCGTATCCAGGTGCGCCCCAGCGTCAAGCGTTGGGCCCGGGTGGCTCTTGATCGTATGTTGGAGATTGGACCGAGCCGGCCGTAAGTCCGGCGGAGCGGGCAGGACTTTGGGGACGCGGGTCAGGTGCGTCCCACCGAAGAAGGTTCAACATTTGAGGTGAATGGGTCGATTATGGCCGGGAAGAACTTCCTGGCCAATGCCTCGATTGGCTGAGCCGGATTGCACGGTTGTGTCATGTCCGCCGTCTGCGACCGTGGCCTATGCTAATGTATAGGCTGTTTCCCGATGAAAACCTTCACTCTTGACGAAGCTCAGTCGCTTCTTCCTGTACTTGAATCACTGCTGAAACGCGCCATGGAGGGCAAGCAGGCCGCCGAAGAGGTTGAGTCTGATCTGTCGGGGCTTGCGCAGCGGATTTACCTCTCGGGCGGAATGCGGGTGAACGCCGCCAGCGTCGCCAAGCAGCGCAGCGAGATGGAAGATCATCTCAAGCGCGTCCGGGAGAGCATCGCAGAGATCGACGCCATCGGTGTGCAGATCAAGGATCTGGATACAGGTCTGCTGGATTTTCCATTCCGTCTCGACGACGAGATCGTTCTGCTCTGCTGGCGGATGGGTGAGACGTCCATCGACCATTGGCATACGGTCGAGGCCGGTTTTCAGGGCCGCCAACCCGTCGATGAGCGCTTCCGACGCCGTGCGAACTCCAGCGGCCGTCCGAACTGACCGCAGTTATCGCCTGCATTCCCCTTCCACAACGCATAATTGTGCTTAGAACTGTTGTCTCAGGATCTGAGCGCTGATCTCTTCCGTTGCGTCTAATCCGCAGCAGCAAGTTTTTTCTAATTAGCTGAATCCTGTGCGGATGAAGCCTGCAAGAATTGGCTATGGATTGGCGAGGCCCGAGGGAGTGACGATGAAGATCGGCAAGTGTGCGCAGTTGCTGGTTGCCGTAATGCCATTTTTAGCCGGGTGCGGTAATTTCTGGCAGCCGCCCAGCTCCTCCGGCGGCTCGACCTCTACGACGTTGTCGAGCGGCTTCTTCTACGTTTTGAATCAGAAGACCAGCCAGATCATCGCTTACAACATCAACTCCGGCAAATTGAACCAGATCGGGGCCTACACGCTCGCTGCGGCGCCCTCGGCGGTTGCGATTGCGCCCGGCGGCAGCTTTCTTTATGTAGGCACGGTCGCCGGCATTTATCTCTACAGCATCAACTCCAGCGGCGCTTTGACGATCGGCAACAACGGAGGAGTGGTTTCCTCCGATCCTGCCTCGGCCATCGCCGTCGATACCTCCGGCGCGTGGCTGGTCGACGCGGTGCAGGGCAACAATGGATTTCAACTGAATGCAACTCCGATTACTTCTACAGGCACCTTTACCGGAGGGACCGTCGGAACGGCCTCCTACGCCGTCAGCAACGCGTCGGTCCATCAACTTGTGATCTCGGCGGATGACCTGAATGTCTTTGTTGCTGTTGGAACGGGTGGTACGGCGGTAGTCCCGTTTTCATCTGGGAATTCCGCGCCACTTGGAAAAACCGCTACGATCATTGCGCCGGTGACCAGCGGTGGCGCGGCGCTCTCAGTGGCGGTCGATCCCGCCTCCTCTCCGCGGCTTTTCTACATTGGCGAAACGCTGGCCTCCGGCGGCAATACGGGTGGACTGCGGGTTTTCAACTACAGCTCACTGGGTGGAACGCTCACACAGGTTTCCGGCTCGCCCTTCGCCAGCGGAGGGTTGGCGCCGAACGCAATTCTGCCTGTCGCAACCGGCAGCTATGTTTACGTGGCTAACGGGCAGGGCACCAGCTCCGCGGGCAACATTGCTGGCTTCTCAATCGCATCGAGTAATGGCAGCTATACGGTAACAACTGGAAACACTGCCTCTGCCGGTATCCAGCCCTTTGGACTTGCCGAAGACAGCGACGCTAATTTCGTGCTGGCGGTCTCAGAAGGCGGCAGCCCCGATCTCGATGCCTACATCTTCGACACGACCACCGCCGGCAAGCTGGACTCCTCGATCACTTCCACCACCGGTACCGATCCCACCCAGGCGATCGCCGTGGCAGCTGCGCCATAAAGCAGTTCGTAGTTCGCAGTCGATGGTGGTCAGCACCGTTGGCGGGATTGGTCCCGTTTTTGGAATTACCGCTGGCTACCGGTTGCCAGATGCTATCCTCAAGTAGAACGCTCCGGCTGTGTTCCACTCTCCTCCAATTCCTCTCGGTTTGCCTCGTTCGCGCCCTCGATTGCATGTTTCTCCCTGGGGATGGGCGCTCTGCCTGCTTTGGCTCGCTACCGGCTGCGCCCGCTTCCATCAACAGACGACCGAAAAGGTCTACGTCTCCGCGCGCTCGATGTATCTCCACGACCGTGTCGCGGCGGTTTCTAACCGCGTAGCCCAAGTGACCAACGGTGAACCGCTCGAAGTGATCGAGCATGGACGCCGTTTTCTGAAGGTCAAGACCGCCAAAAACGAGATCGGCTGGATCGAAGAACACGCCGTGATCGATGAAAAGACCTATGACGCGTTCGCTCAGCTTGCTGATACGCATAAGCAAGATCCTGTCACGGCAACAGCGACCTTGCGCGACGATCTTTACATGCATGTCCTTCCCGGCCGCGAAACAGATCATTTCTATCTGATTCCGGGTGATGCCAAGGTGCAGATGCTTTCGCGCGCTACAGTGGCCAAGGCTGCCACGCCCGGCTCTATACCCTCCGCGCATCCAGCGGCGGCCAAGCCTGCCGAGCCGGGCAAAACGCCCGCCGCCAATCCGCCGGCAACGCCGGCTCCGCCGCCCCCGGTGATGGAAGACTGGTGGCTCGTCCGCGATAGCCAGGGACACACCGGCTGGTTGCTCGGCAACCGCCTGGATGTCGATGTGCCCGATGCCATCGCGCAGTACGGGGAGGGGCAACGATTCGTAGGCTCCTGGCTTCTGACGAAAGTCGTGGACCAGGAGGCGGACACGCCCAACCACGAAGTTCCCGAGTATCTGACGGTGCTTGCGCCGCCCAAGTCGGGCCTGCCGTTTGATTTCGACCAGATTCGCGTCTTCACCTGGAGCAAGAATCATCACCGGTATGAGACAGCCTTCCGCCTTCATCCCATCCAGGGCTATCTTCCGGTGCGGGTGTTTACCGCAAACACCAACGCGGGTTCCGTGCCTGCCTTCAGCTTCGGATTGGGCAACGGCGAGGATGTTGCTACTGATCCAGCCACAGGCATAACGCGGCCCGCCTCGCCGCGCACCATCAACTATGAAATGGTCGAGACGCAGGTGAAGCGCATTGGCCCGGACATGGCGCCTATTCCGCTGATGCGTTCGGAAGAATCGAAGACCGGGGTTAAGAAGCCGACACCGCGCAAGGCCCGTTGATGCTGCCTCGATAGTGTAGTCTAGAACCGGTCTCATAAGCCGAGTCCATCAACTCGCCAACGATCTGGGCCCCGCCTTGTCGTTGGGGCCCATACCTGCACAATATGTCGCACAGGTATGTATGAGACCGGTTGTAGTCTCCGAATCAGAAAGCGTTTACCTGAGGTGTTTTTGCAATGACCATGGTTGCCGGTGTCGACTTCGGTACGTTGAGCGTGCGCGTCACGATCGTTGATAGTGTGAAGGGGCCGATTGGAACGGCTTCGGCTCCGTACGCACTGCACCGGCGCCGCGAAGACCCGAACTATGCGACACAGGCGCACGCAGATCAGATGGCCGCGCTCGCGACCGCCACACGCGAGGCGCTCAAGAATACCGGGGTGCAGGGCGATGCCATTGCGGCTATCGCACTCGATACAACGGGTTCCAGCGTGATTCCGGTAGGCGAGGGGTTGGAACCGCTCGATGAGTACTATCTCTGGTGCGATCATCGGGCCTTTGCCGAGGCCGAGGAGATTACGCGCAAGGCGCACGAGCTGGGCTTCGAGGGCATCGAATGGTGTGGTGGCGTGTACTCGCACGAGTGGGGCTTTGCGAAACTCTTGCACTGGCTGCGCAATAATCCGAAACAAAGAGAAAAATTTGTCACCGCCCTCGAGCACTGCGACATGGTGGCTGCCACGCTGAGCGGCGTGACCGATGTGAGCCAGCTCAAGCGCAGCGTCTGCGCCATGGGCCACAAATGGATGTGGAATCCCAGGTGGGGTGGTCTGCCGCCGGAGAGCTTTCTCGTAGCCGTCGATCCGCTCTTTGCAGGGATCCGCGCCAAGATGGGCGGCAGCTACGAGACCAGCAACCATATCGCTGGGCACCTTTCTGCAAAGTGGGCTGAGGCGCTTGGTCTGCGCGCCGGCATTCCGATTCCTGTGGGTGCCTTCGACGCGCACTGGGACGCGGTGGGCTCCAATATTCGTGAAGGTGACGTCGTCAATGTCGTCGGCACATCCACGTGCATCATCGCCATGGCGCGCAAGGCGGAGCTGGTGCCGGGCGTCTGTGGCGTTGTGCCGGGCAGTGTGCATCCGGACTACACGGGTATCGAGGCCGGGCTCTCGGCGACGGGCGATATCTTCGAGGCCATCGCCAAGCGCGCGAACACGACGGTGGCCGCGTTGTCTGAGGGTCTGGAAGCCTACAAGGCCGGACAGACCGGGCTTCTGCGGCTGAGTTGGGACAACGGCGACCGCACAGTGCTGGTGAATCCCGAACTCGGCGGCGTGACGCTCGGGTGGAATCTCGTGCATACCGCACAGGATGAGCTCTTTGCGGCGATTGAAGGCACGGCCTTCCATACCCGGATCATTCTCGAGCGCATGGCCGAGCACGGTGTACGCGGCGAAAGCAAAGTGAAAATCGATCGCGTGATTAATGCTGGCGGTATTCCGCAGAAAAGCGAAGTGCTCAATCGCGTCTACGCAAACGTGCTCAACAAGCCGGTGCTCGTACCGGCCGGCATTCCTACGAGCCTAGGCTCGGGTATCTTCGCGCTGCTCGCGGCCGGCGCGTACAAGACTGTTGAAGAAGCGCAAGCGGCGGTGTGTCTGCCTTTGCGCACCGTCGAGCCGGACGCCAAGTCCGCAGCCGTATACGAGCGCTTATATAAGCATTACCGCGATGTGTACTTCGCCCTGGGCGCGCGAGATGCCGCGCCCATCGCGCTGGGACGCGTGTTGCCGGAACTGAGAAAGATTGCGAGTCAACAAGTGAGCGGGTTAACCAATTAGCTGGATTTGTGATTGGGCGAGGGAAGTGCTTTCCCAGGTCCAAAATCCAGACCCTGGGGCATCCGGCATCCAGGCCTCATATTCGGTGAACAAAAAGCCCGCGGCTGAAGCCGCGCGGTATTCTGATCCAATTCAGTGACCTAAAGGTCACTGTTCCCTCCCAGTAGTTTCCACGTACTCTGAAGCAAGCCTCATGGAGAGGTCGATCTCTATCCCCTATTCCCTGATCCCTGTTCCCTCGCCCTTGCCTTTTTCACTGTTGTTGCTGCATCTGCTGCATATCCAGGAAAGGTACGCTGGGCGCGGGAGCTTGCTGCGCGCGCTCGACGAGCACGCTCCAGTCTTCCGGGATCGGCAGCTTGCGGTCGAGGGCCGGAGGCCGTTCGTTGGCCTCTACCTGCACGGCGACGTAGAGTTCGCTGTCGGTCTTGCCCCGGAAGATGCCATGCGTCGGCGGAACATCAGCGTAGTCGCGGCCCACCGCAGTGCGGATGTGCCGGTGATGAGCGACAAGATTGTTGGTCGGGTCGAGTCCAACCCAGCCCAGATGCGGCAGTAGTGCTTCAACCCATGCGTGCGTCGCATCGGGAACCGAGCGGTCGTGGTCTTCGCGGCCGCGATAGAGATAGCCGGAGACATAGCGAGCCGGAATCCGCACGTGGCGCAGTAACGCGATCATCGTGTGGGCAAAATCCTGACAGACGCCCTTGCCGCTGAGAATGGCCTCATCGACTGGCGAATCGACGCGCGTGTGCCGCGGCACGTACTCAAAATAATCAAAGAGCCGCTGATTGAGCTCCTGCACCAGCATCAGTGGATCATCGCGGCGCACCACGTCCATCTGTTGCGCGAGCTTTTGCACTGCGGGCGACTCAATTGCGAAGGTGCTGGGCAGCAACATCTCCCAGTAGTCGCCATTGCCGATCAGATCGTCCAGAGCTTCCCATGCATCGGGTGAAAGAAACCGCGGAATATCCTGCTGGGGCTGTTGTTCGACGACTGATTCCGCCACGATGACCAGCTGATTGTGTTCGCCGGGAATGTCGAAGTGCTGCACGTTGTTGCCGAGATGGTCGCGATAGCTGAAAACGCGGCAGCGCGGACTGACAGAGAGCGAGAAGGTCAGACAATGCTGGCTCGAATCAGAGCGCGGATGCATGCGCGTCTCCATGATGCTCTCGCTGATCGGCTGCGAGTAGCGGAAACGCGTAAGGTGCCGGATGGAATAGAAATTCATGCTCGGTCCCGGTTCGCGCTAAACGGCCAGCGCAGATTGAATGGAATAGTGCACGTAGTGGCGATACGTGAGTTCGTGAATGCGCAGGCACTGCTCGCGAATGGTATGGAGAAATGTGGCCGGATCGCCGGAGAGGATTTCGCCGATCGAAGTGTAGCCGAGCATGGCGTGCAGCCGACCGATGCCCGCTGCGAGCTCCTCCGACGAGCGCCGGCGCCCTGAGCCTTGGATAGACTCAATCGCGATGCGAATGCAGTCCACGCAATAGCGGAGCGCGTGCGGAAAGTCACGATTCAGCAGGAGAAACTCAATAATGCGATCCGGCGTGAGATCGGCTGTGTACACCTGGCAATACGCCTCAAACGCAGTACAGCAGCGGAGGAGGCCGACGAGTTCGAGATATTGATAGCCGGTATGCTCGCGCTCGTGCGTGACGAAGAGCTCCGGCTGATAGACCTCGAGCAGAGTGGCCGTGGCATAGGCGCGCTCAAGATAGCGGCCGAGTCGGATGAACTGCCAGCCCTGCCCGTGAATCATGGTGGAAGCGCCGACACCTTGAAAGAGATGGATGCCGTCGATCACCGAAGCCAGCACATCGCTGATGTTTGAGCTGAACTGGGCCTGCGCATGTGGCGAATGCATTTGATGAAACAAGCGATTGAGGCGCTGCCACTGTTCGGTTGAGATCTCTTCGCGCACCTGGCGGGCATTCTCGCGTGCCGCATTGATGCAAAATGTCACGGAGGCTGGATTCAGGCTGTCGAAGATGAGCTTGCGCGCCATTGATTCGAAGGAGCCATCCCACACCAGGTTAGCGGGGCGGCCGAGCGATGCGACCATTCGCTGCCATCGCGTCTCTTCATTGGTGCCGCCGGCGTCGAGCATCAGGCTCATCGTGACGTCGAGTTGACGCGCGGTATTTTCAGCCCGCTCCAGGTAGCGGCTCATCCAATAGAGGCTGTCGGCAACGCGTGAAAGCATCGTCGTACCCTCCCGAACCCGGTGATTGCTGATGGCTATTCCAGAACCCATGTATCCTTGCTGCCGCCGCCTTGCGAAGAGTTCACCACCAGCGAACCTTTTTCAAGCGCTACGCGCGTGAGGCCGCCGGGAACGATATTAATTTTGTCGCCGAACAGAATGTAGGGCCGCAGATCGACGTGCCGCGGCTCAAGCCGGTCGCCAATGAGGCATGGTGCGCGCGAAAAGTCGAGCGTGGGCTGCGCGATGTAATTCCGCGGATTCACTTCGATCTGCCTGGCGAACTCCTCGCGCTGCCGTGTCGAAGATTGCGGGCCGATTAGCATTCCGTAGCCGCCGCTCTCGCCGACCGCTTTCACGACGAGCTTGTCGAGATTTGCCAGCACATGCTGACGGTCTTTCTCTTCGCTCAACAGGAACGTCTCGACGTTCGACAGGATCGGATCCTCGTTCAGGTAGTAGCGGATCATACGCGGCACATAAGCGTAGACTGCCTTATCGTCTGCGAGCCCCGTGCCGAAAGCATTGGCAACCGTGACGTTGCCGGCACGGTACGCGTTGAACAACCCCGGGCAGCCGAGAGCGGAATCAGGCCGGAAGACGAGCGGATCGCTGAAGTCGTCATCCACGCGGCGGTAGATCACGTCCACACGCTTGAGACCATCAGTGGTCCGCATGTAGACGATGTTGTCGTGCGTGACTAAGTCGCGACCCTCCACGAGATCGACGCCCATCTGGCGCGCGAGATACGTGTGCTCGAAGTAGGCGGAGTTGAAGACGCCCGGCGTGAGCAGAACAATATTCGGCTCAGGCCGGCCCTCCGGAGCCAGCGAACGCAGCGTGGCTAGCAGCACTTGCGGATAGTGCTCAATAGGCTTGACGCCGTAACTCTGGAAAAGTAGCGGAAAAGTCCGCTTCATAACGCGGCGGTTGGTGAGCATATAGCTCACGCCCGAGGGAACACGCAGGTTGTCTTCGAGCACGACGAACTCGCCGTTCGAGAGCCGCAGCAGATCGGAGCCGACGACAGCGATGTAAACATTGCGTGGAACCTGCAGGCCGCGCATCTGGCGGCGGTAGTGCTTGCAGCTGTAGACCAGTTCACGCGGCACGACGCGATCGTTGAGAATCTTGCCATCAGAATAGACGTCGCGCAGAAAGAGATTCAATGCGGTGATGCGTTGCGTGAGGCCTCGCTCAATACGGTCCCACTCGGCAGCCGTCACCAGGCGCGGCAACAGATCGTAAGGGAAGATGCGCTCCGTGCCCTCTTCGCGGCCATAAACCGTAAACGTGATGCCCTGCGTGAGAAAGGCGAGATCGGCCGATTGCTTGCGCCGTTGCAACTCGTCCGCAGGCAGGGTGGCCAGCGTCTCGGCCAGTGCGCGGTAGTGCTGGCGCAGGTCGCCGTTCGATGCGCGCATCTCGTCGAAGGCCTGATCGAGCGGATAGTCGCCGAACAGCGCATCGAGTTCGAGTGAATGGCCGACGCTCATGTGTTCCTGGAGAGCTTTCTTACCGCAGATTCAGGATGGCGAAGAAACGGCGATTCGTCAGATGGAGAATCCGGCCTCGCGACCTCCATCCCGTTTTGGAGCAAGCTCCGCCTCATGCCTGTTCTCTCGTTTCTAGCACGCCGGATATAAAGGCGCCATCAGGAAAAAGCCTCCGCCCCCAGTTCCCAATCTGGAGTACTCTGATGATTCGGGAGTCTCTTGATGGCCAAACTCCGGGGCGGGCTTTCCGCCGCGCTCATGCTGGTTGCTGCTGTTCGCCCGACGCTGCCTGCCCGGGCGCAGACCAAACCCATCGAAATCACGGCAGACCTGACCGATGCGCCGCGCAAACTCTACCATGCCGACATCGACCTGCCCGTAGCCCCAGGGCCGTTGACGCTGACCACGCCCAAGTGGATTCCCGGTAACCACCGGCCTACCGGCCCGGTGGATCAGATCACAGGTGTAGTCTTCACCGCCAACGGGCAGATCCTTCCCTGGCGGCGCGACGATGTGGACCTGTACGAGTTTCATCTGACCATCCCCGAGAGTGTTACGACATTACATGTGCATCTGGACTGCATCGTACTGCAGCGCGTTTCACAAAAGCTGGCTGTGCTTGAGTGGGAAAAGCTGATGCTGTACCCGGCCAACATACCTGTCAGTGAAATTTCGATCCAGCCATCGCTCAAGGTTCCCGCGGATTGGGGCATTGGCACAGCGCTTACGCCTGTCAGTTCGGGTGCGTATCCGGTTCCAGCGCCCGGCGCGGTAACGCAGTTCGCAGCTACAACGGTCGCGCAGCTTGAGGACTCGCCCGTCGTCACCGGTGCGTACTTTCACGAATTTCCCCTGGCTCCGTCTGTCAAGCCCAGCCACTTTATCGACGTGGTCTCGGACTTTCCTGAAGACTCAAACCTGCGCCCTGCGTGCTCGCCTCTCTCGACCACCTTGTGCGGGAAACCGATGCGCTCTACGCTTCGCATCACTATCACGTCTATCATTTTCTGCTCACGCTCTCCGATGTGGCCGGAATGGAGGGGCTTGAGCACGGCCAATCTTCCGACAATGGCGTAGGCGAGAAAGGCTATGCGGACGATGCCCACGAACTCGCCGAAGCCGACCTGCTGCCGCACGAGTTTACGCACTCCTGGAATGGCAAATATCGCCGGCCCGCGGGCCTGTATCGGCCCGATTTCGCGACCGCGCAGCAAGGGGCGCTGTTGTGGGTCTATGAAGGCATGACACAGTATCTTGGCAATATTCTGGCGGCGCGCGCCGGGTTTGAAACCCAGGCACAATACCGCGACAAGCTGGCGCTCAGCGCAGCCCTGCTCGATAGCAGACCAGGCCGCGAGTGGCGTTCGACAGAAGATACAGCAGAGGCCGCAAGTATTCTGCGCGGCGGGAACCCCGCGTGGTCGAACTGGAGGCGCGGACAAGACTATTACCAGGAAGGCGAACTGCTGTGGCTCGATGCCGACACACTGATCCGCAAGATGACCGGCGACAAAAAATCGCTCGCGGATTTCGAAAAGATCTTTTTGGCGAAGGGCGGTACCACTGGGCCGCTCATCGTTCCTTACACGTTCGACGAACTGGTGCAGGATTTGAACGCTGTGCTGCCGTATGACTGGGCCACATTTCTGCATGACCGCGTCGACAAGATCAATCCGCACGCCGATCTGGCCGGCATCGAGCAAGGCGGCTATAAGCTGGTTTATCAGGACAAACCGACAGCGACGATGCGGACGCTGGCAAGTCTGCATGGACCGCGCGAGCGGGCCAATGATGACTGTTGGTTTTCGATCGGCCTGCGCGTCATGAACGATGGAATGATTTCTGATGTGCGCTGGAATAGCCCCGCCGACAAGGCGAAGCTTGCGCCGGGCGAAAAGATCATGGCGGTCAACGGTCGTATTTTTTCGCCGGATGTTTTGCACGAAGCGATTCGCACCGCGAAAGGCGCCACTGAGCCAATCCATCTGATCGTGCAGGCGGATTCCTTTGTCCTGATGGCCGCGATTGACTATCACGAGGGCGAACGCTTTCCTGCGCTGGTGCGCGTCGACGGCACGCCGGACTATCTCGACGACATCACTACGCCGCTGACCGAAGTGCCGCCAGTGGAATCGAAAAAAGAAGAATAATCGGGATCGTGTCCCCGAAGGTATCCTGAATTTTCAAGGAGACTCCGCATCGCAATGCTCAAATCGCACCGTCGTCTGCTGGCCGTACTGCCTCTCTTCGCTTTTGCTTTGATCCGGTCGATAGCGCAGCAGCCCGCTGCGGAAACGACTAAAGAAGACTTCATCCGCGCGCATTACACAAAATATGAGTTCCGCATTCCCATGCGCGATGGTGTGCATCTGTTTACGGCGGTCTACGTGCCGAAGGCCTCGAACTTTCCCGATGACCCCGGCCCCTATCCGTTCATGATGGAGCGTACGCCTTACAACGTCGAGCCCTACGGTGAGGACAAATACCCCACGCACCTCGGGCCGTCGGATGAGTTTGAGAAAGCCGGCTATATCTTCGTCTATCAGGATGTGCGCGGGCGCTGGATGAGCGAGGGTGAGTTCGTGGAAATGCGCCCGCACATCGACGTGAAGAAGTCGCCCAAGGATGTAGACGATTCATCCGATACCTACGACACGATCGAGTTCCTGCTGAAGCATGTGCCCAACAACAACGGTAAAGTGGGCATATGGGGCATCTCGTATCCGGGGTTCTACACGTCGGCTTCCATCATCGATTCGCATCCAGCCATTGCCGCGGCCAGCCCGCAGGCGCCTATGACCGATCTCTTTCTCGGCGACGATTCGTACCACGGCGGCGCTTTCATGCTCTCGGGGAACTTCGGTTTCTACGCGCCGTTCTTTTATCCGCAGACGAACCCCGAATCAGCCGAGCCGCCCGTGACTTTCAAATTCGGTACGCCGGATAGCTATGCGTTTTATCTGAAGGCCGGCAATATCGCAAATCTCGAAACGAACTATCTCAAAGGCTCGAACTGGCTCTTTGACGATCAGTTCAAGCACGATACCTATGACGAGTACTGGCAATCGCGCGATCTCTCCCGCCACATGAAGAATGTGAAATGCGCGGTGCTGGTGGTGGGCGGTTGGTTCGATGCCGAGGATCTCGAAGGGCCGTATCGCACCTACAATGCGATCCGCAAATTCAATTCCGATACGCCGATCACGCTGGTTGAGGGCCCATGGGTGCACGGCGGTTGGGCGCGTTCGGATGGAAGTCATCTGGGTGATGTGCAGTTTGACGCAAAGACCGGAGAATACTTCCGCGCACATATTCAGTTTCCGTTCTTCGAGCGCTATTTGAAGGGCAAAGGTGAGACGCTGCCAAAGGCAATCGCCTTTGAAACAGGAGCCAATGTATGGCGCAGATATGACGCCTGGCCGCCGAAGACCGCCTCTCCCAAAACGCTCTACTTTCATGCCGGCGGCAAGCTCAGCTTCGATCCGCCGACGGAAACAGCGAGTAAAGACGAGTACGTGAGCAATCCCGATCATCCCGTGCCGTTTGTCGGCTACACGACGGACACGATACCGCAGCGCTACATGGTGGATGACCAGCGCTTTGCCAGCTACAGGCCTGATGTTGTCACGTATGAGACCGATCCGCTCACAGAAGATGTGACCATCGCCGGCCCGATCTCTCCGCATCTGAAGGTAGCGAGTTCAGGCACGGACTCTGATTTTGACGTGAAACTGATCGACGTCTATCCCGAGGACTATTCCAATAGTGCTGGTGAAGCCGCGAAACGTGTGCTCGATGCGCCGCCGCTGCTGATGGGCGGCTATCAGCAGCTATTGCGCGGCGAGCCGTTCCGCGCTAAGTTTCGCAACAGTTGGGAGAACCCCGAGCCGCTGGTGCCTGGCCAGGAAACCGAGATCAATTTCACGATGCCTGATCTGCACCACACCTTCCGGCGCGGTCACCGCATCATGGTACAGGTACAGAGCTCGTGGTTTCCGCTGACTGACCGCAATCCGCAGACCTTTACGGATATTCCGAATGCAAAGCCCGAGCAGTTCCAGAAGGCGACGGAGCAGATCTTCCACCAAAAGGACGCGGCCAGCGGTGTGGAAGTGCTGGTGATTCCGCAACCGTAAGGGCGGCGCATGAGCCGGTCTGGCTTGCCTCATCGCGGGATACGGTAAACTAGGAAAACAGTCGGGCTAAACTCGCCCAACCCCGCCGCGGAGAGGTGGCCGAGCGGTTTAAGGCAGCGGTCTTGAAAACCGCCGTGCTCGAAAGGGTACCGTGAGTTCGAATCTCACCCTCTCCGCCATAGAGTTTGCCGCGAGACTCCTTCGATTTCGTCAAATTTCTCTGGCAAATCTTCAAGCCTTATTCTTGCGACGATGCCGTCGGTGTGGAAACAGGACGTCGCGGCTCGACGCCTCTTTGCGCGGCACGCGCATATTGCACGGGCCAGGTGATCCGTTGATGCAATGTCTGCGCGGCATGTAGCGGCCAGTAAGGGTGGCGGAGCAGCTCGCGCGCGAGCAGGACGAGATCGGCTTGCCCGGTGCGGACAATCTGGTCGGCCTGTGCCGGTTCTGTGATCATGCCGACGGCGCCAGTGGGAACGTCTGCCTCGCTCCTGACTACCTGGGCATGATGCACCTGGTAGCCGGGGCCCACGGGAATCTGCTGCGCCGGATGATTGCCGCCGGAGGAAACATCCACCAGATCGATGCCTTCCCGCTTCAGCAGTCTGGCAAATTCCACCGACTGCGGCAGGTCCCACGCCGGACCCAATGACTCAGGCGCCCAGTCCGTCGCCGAGATACGTATGAAGGCCGGTAGATGCTGCGGCCATGTAGCCCGCACCGCACGCACCACCTCAAGCGGAAAGCGAACGCGATTCTCGAAGCTGCCGCCATACTCATCCGTGCGCTGATTCGAAAGCGGCGACAAAAACTCGTGTAACAGATAACCATGCGCCGCGTGGATCTCAACCAGATCGAACCCAGCATCGATGGCGCGTCGCGTCGCAGCACGAAAATCAGCGACGATCTTATCCAGTCCGGCACGATCGAGCGCCGCTGGCACAGCGTAGGCTTCATCGAAGCGGATTGCGGATGGTCCAACAGGTTGCCAGCCACCCTCCGAAGGCGGAATCAGCCGTGCCGGCTCCCACGGAACGGCCATGCTCGCTTTGCGGCCCGCATGAGCCAGCTGCGTTCCAACGTAGGCGCCATGCTGGTGGAGAAAGCCGGTGATGCGGCGCAGCCCGGCGACATGGTCATCCCTGTAGATGCCGAGATCGGCAGGCGTGATGCGTCCCTCCGGGCTTACGGCGTTTGCCTCCGTAATCACAAGCGCGGCTCCGCCAATGGCGCGGCTGCCGAGGTGAACAAAGTGCCAGTCGTTGGCGAAACCATCCGTACAGGAGTACTCGCACATCGGCGAGACCACGATACGGTGAGGCAAGGTCAAACTGCGAAGCTCGAGCGGCGCGAAGAGATGAGGCGTTGAATGAGTCACGTGCTTTTGGATGCGGGCCTCGTGATTTCGAGGCAAAAATTCCGTTCCTTCTCTTCTGATCTCACGAGGTGAAACGGTGCTGTGAGCGATGAGCGATAAAGCGCATCGGAAGCGATCTCCGGCGTTATTCTACGTGGGCCGATTTGAATCACCTTCAGGGAGCTTTTGTGAAACTGAACGCCAGAACCGAGCGCAAGCCGATCGACCCTGCCCTGAAGAGTTATCTCGACGCAGCGGTTCCGTCCGTGTCGGTGCTCGCGGAGCCAACGGATGAAGAGCGTGCGCGAGTTGGCCGCGGGCTCATGATTCGTGCGTTGGAAGGCCGGACTGGAATTCCGGGCCTGCCCAATCAGGTCGCCGCGCGCGATGTGGCGATCTCACCAGCGTTATCTGCCCGCCTTTATACGCCTCCAGATGCAGCGGAATCGCTACCTTTGCTTGTTTACCTGCACGGAGGTGGATGGGTCTTTGGCTCCATCGAGACACATGATCCATTCTGCCGGCTTCTGAGTGAGGCCGCGGGAATCGCCATTTTTTCAGTCGGATACCGGTTGGCTCCGGAGCACCCATTTCCAGCGGCGCTCGACGACGCGCTGACCGCATTCCAGTGGTGTGCCGCCCATGCGCCGGACCTCGGCGGCGACCCGCAGCTCTTATTGCTGGGCGGCGACAGCGTGGGCGGCAATTTGACTGCCGCTGCGGCGCATCGCATCTGCGCCCAAGCAGAAGGAGTAAAGCCTGCAGCGCTGATGCTGCTGTATCCGGTCACCGATCACCCAAGCGCGGCACATGCTTCCTATACCGAGAACGGTATAGGCTACGGGCTCGATGCAAAGATGATGGGCTGGTTCTATGAGCAGTATGCAGCGCATGTTTCGCCCAGTGATCCAAACATTTCGCCGTTGCGGATTAAGCAACTTCCGGCGCTTCCACCCACTCTGGTGGCAACGGCCGAATACGACCCGCTGCGCGATGAGGGGATTGCCTATGCCGAGAAGCTTAAAGCGGCTGGAGTGAATGTAACGCACGTGCACGCGCCGGACATGCACCACAACTTTCCGGTTCATCCTGGAACAGTCGCCCGGTTTCCGCAGTCGATCGCTGCAATCAATGAATTTGCAGGCTGGCTGAGGAATCTATGGCTGCATCGACCTGCAGCGCCGCGGTGACATATCTTTATTGACATGCTGAAACCAAGCCTCCAGATTCTCTTTGTAATTGGTTCTCTCCTGTGTGCGCCCTCGTTACTTGCGCAGTCGTCCGTGCGAGAAGACGCGAACCGTAAGCAGTGGTTCCTCACGGCGGGCGACATGACGTATGCGATCGGGGTAAACGATCAAGACATGTTGCAGTCACTCTACTGGGGGCCAAAACTGCCTGAGAACGCTACGCTTCCGCAAGCCAAGGCCCATGCGGAACGCGCTTCATTCGATCCACAGGTTGCCACCACGCCCCTCGAGTATCCGGCGTGGGGCGCCGGCCTCTTCACCGAGTCTGCGCTGAAGGCGGACTCGGCCAACGGCGATCGCACGCTGATTCTGCAATACGATTCGGCGAAGATGAGCGATGACCAATTGGAGATTGTCCTCAAGGATACGGTTCAGCCAATTCGCGTGCACCTCTATTACCATGCGTATCCCGAGGGCATCATCGGCCGCTGGTCGCGCATTGAGAACGTGGGCAAGACACCCGTAGCCATTGAGCAGGCAGAGAGCGCAACGTGGACGCTGCCTCTCTACGCCGAAACAGAGAAATCGGCCTATGCTTTAAGCTGGCTCACTGGCATGTGGGCCGGCGAGTGGCAGTTGCATACGGAGCGCATCGACGCAGGAGAACGCGTGCTCGAGAGCCGGAAGGGAAGCACGTCGCATCGCGCGAACCCATGGTTCGCCATCGGCAGAACAGATGAGACGACCGAAAACGCTGGCCCCGTCTGGTTCGGCGAACTGGCCTGGAGTGGCAGCTGGCGCATCACGGTAGAAGATACGAGTCTTCACATGGTGAAGATCACCGGCGGCTACAATCCCTTTGACTTCCGCTACAACTTGCAACCTGGCCAATCGCTTGAAACGCCGAAGTTCTATTCCGGCTACACCACCGGCGGCCAGGGCGCAGCTTCGCGTGTGCTCCATCGTTTTCAAACGGATGAGATCCTTCCGCTGCGTAGTGGCGCAGGCCAGCCGCCGAAGCCCCGTCCCATCGTGTTCAACAGTTGGGAAGCTACCGAGATGAACTTCACCGATCAGATGCAGATGGCGCTCGCAGAGAAGGCTGCCAAACTGGGCGTAGAGCGCTTCGTTGTGGACGATGGCTGGTTCGGTCAGCGGAATGACGATCATCGCGGCTTGGGTGACTGGTATGTAAACAGCAAGAAATTTCCCAACGGACTGAAGCCTCTCATTGATCGCGTTCACTCGCTCGGCATGGACTTCGGCATCTGGGTCGAACCTGAGATGGTCAACCCAGACAGTGACCTTTACCGCACCCATCCTGACTGGGCCATGCAACTGCCGGACCGCCAGCACACCGAGCAACGAAACCAATTGGTGTTGAACCTCGCTCGCGATGACGTAAAAGAGTGGATGTTTGCCTGGCTCGACAAGCTGGTAACAGACAACGACATTGCGTACCTCAAGTGGGACTACAACCGCAACTGGAGCGAGCCTGGCTGGGAAGACGCGGGCTCTTCGCCGAACAATCGCAATCCGGATGCGGAGAAGGCGATCTATGTTCGCTATGTGCAGAATCTCTATGAAGTGCTCGACCGTCTACGCAAGAAACATCCAAAGCTGGAGATCGAGTCATGCTCCGGTGGAGGCGGCCGCGTCGACCTCGGCATTCTGGAACGCACCGATGAGGTCTGGCCCAGCGATAATACCGATGCGCTGGACCGGCTCGACATCCAATATGGCTTTACGCATGCCTACACGCCGCAGGTGATGGTGGCCTGGACGACGGATGTGCCGAACCTTGACCGGCGTTCAACGCCGCTGCAATACCGGTTCCTTGTCGCGATGCAGGGTGCGCTCGGCATCGGCAACAATCTGAATAAATTCAGCGACGATGAGATGGCGCTCAGCACGAAGCTGGTCGCTTTTTACAAGACGATCCGCACTACCGTGCAGCAGGGCGCGTTGTATCGGTTGCAAGCGCCCCTCGATCGCGACGCCGCGCAGGTGGAATATGTGTCGCGTGATGGCTCGCAGGCCGTTTTGCTTGCCTATTTGCATTCAGAACGGCTCGGCGTCGCGTATCCGCCGGTACGCTTTCAGGGTCTCGATCCGAATGCGATCTATCGTGTGCGCGCGCTCGATTCTGCGAAGTACAGAGGCGAGTCCACGATAAACGGCGCAGTGGCAATGGCGTCCGGCGTGGAGTTAAACCTGCACGGCGACTACGATTCGACAGCGCTGGTGCTGGAAAAGATGCAGTAGCGCATGCGCAGAGCGAGGCTGCCCGCTACGAGTATCGATTACTGCATGCGGCGGTCTGACTTGGGCCGGCGGACCGCTCGAATCTTTCCGGTCTTTTCTCCGCCACAGAAGAACTGATCGCCGCCATCGGATTCAAGTCCGGAGACATGCACGCCGTCCGGCATGTCGAGCTGCTCAAGAACCTCTCCCGTTCGAGGATCGATTCGCCGCACATCGCTCTCGTCGCCTTCCCAGGTGCCATGCCATAGCTCTCCGTCCACCCACGTCACGCCGGTGACGAAGCGGTTGGATTCGATCGTGCGAAGAATCGCTCCTGTCTCGGGATCGATCTGATGAATCTTCCGAGCGCGATGTTGTCCCACCCAGAGCGTGCCCTCAGCCCACGCCAGTCCCGAGTCGCCGCCACCGCCGGGCGCCGGAATTGTAGCGAGCACGTCGCCGCTCACTGGATCGATCTTCTGGATGCGGCCGTCGGCGATCTGGAACAGGTGCTGACCATCGAAAGCGGTTCCGGCCTGCGCGGCAACCGCAATCGAACGCTTCATCTCCCCGCTCGAAGGATCGAAGGCATTCAGCTTGTCTCCGGACGCGAACCAGACGTGCTGGCCGTCGTAGCTAACTCCATGTACCCGATCAGTCCCTGGAAAAGGGCCATACTCCCGAACAATCTCAGCAGCGGATCGATTCATGCTTCTACATTAATCAATTGGCAGCGGGGCGGGAAGTAGCAAAGTTGTCGTGAACCCCGGCACCGGGGGCGTGATCCAACGGCGAGCCCGTGCTCGGCCAAACGACTGCACCTTGCCTGTCTCGGCAAGCGAGTCGAGGGCCCGCTGCACAGTGCGCTGGCTCGTGCCCAGCGCGAGCGCCAGGGCCGAGCTTGACCAGGACTCACCGTCAGCGAGAAAGGCCAGCACCGCGGCATGCTCATCTTCTACCGGTCGCGCCAGCACGACAATCTCACGCGCATGGCGTGGCGCGAGTGTAAATCCACGTTTGGTTGCGCTGATACACGCCACGGCTCGCAGCATTCTGCGCAACCGCCCCATTTCGACGCGCAGCCGAGCGCGATGCGACTCGTCCACAAACTTCGATCCAAAGGCGCGCGCGACGAGCTCATCTCTCGCTACATCGTTCGGCCATGCTTCGCCCAGCGCCCGCGCAAGCGCGAACAGAACTGGGCGCGTTGCAAGCGAGATCACCTTACCCTCAACCCGCACGGCATGGCGGCATGCATCCACAACAAACGCTTTCGATGCCAACAGTGCTTCGACCTCTTCGAGCAATAGCTGCCGCTCATTGCCCCGCACGATCAGGCGTGCTGCCGGCGCACTCAGCGCATGGGATGCGCTCTCAACCTCGGCCATCAACGCCGGAATGCGTGCTTGAAGGGCGGCTTGTCTGGCCCGGGCCAATGCTGCGCACGCTATTTGGGTTTGGATGCGCCGCAACGCAATCCCCGCCACGACGAGCTCATGGATCGTCTTTAAAGCGGGTGGAAACGGGGCCGGATCGAGCTTTGTGAGCATCCGTTCCGCCTCGTCGAGATGGCCGATTAGAAGAAGCCGCCGAACCTCAAGATAGCGAGCATGCGCAGCATTCAACCGGTCGCCGTGCTCATCGAGCGTTGCCCGCGCCGCATCGAGTGTCTTTGCGGGCCAGCTTAGATCACGCGAGGCGAGTGCGATCTCGGCTTCAGCAACGATGCATCGTGCACGGGCTAAGGCTTCTTTGGGACTGAAGGCGCGTGCAGCGCTGCGCAGGAGTTCCTTTGCACGGGCGAGATCGCCAAGCTGCGCCATCGCGATCCCGCGGAGCGCGAGCGCAGGCGCATCCTCGCGAAGTGCAACCCGCTTCAATGCGCCGAGGGGATCTCCCGCCGCGAGCGCCCGTGCTGCCGCAGTGATCAGAGGGTCCATTGAAATCCCGTCACACTTGTCACTCCCACCCTCTTTCCATTCAGCGCTAAGTTTATCTCGTGACCGGCAAGCAAGAGGTCAGATCGAGAACAGAACAGAACAGAACAGGACAGAACAGGACAGAACGGAACAGAACGGAACGACGCCAAGGAAAAACATGAACATGACACAGGAATCAAAGACGCCTTCCCCGCTCTTTATCGGCAGATGGACCCCGAGGGTCTTGTTTTCACTGAAAGAGAGGCCCCATCGCCACGGAGAGCTGCGCCGCCACATTGGGAGCGTTTCTCAGCGGATGTTGACGCGAACTCTTCGCGATCTTGAATCAACCGGGCTGATCTCCAGGCGTGTAACGGGATCGAAAACTATTTCGGTCGAGTACTCGCTGACCCGGCTGGGGAAGACCATTATCGCTCCACTCAAAGGCATGTGCCGCTGGGCAAAACGTTATGGCCGCGAGGTAAGCGCGGTTGTGCACTTCCATCAGGAAGCGGTCGACGCCGGCTCGTAAGCGCTCAGGCACACAGATGTTCCTAATTGCGCAGGCGCGGACGGACTGGCAAGCTGGGACCGTGCCGACCGGTGAAAGAACACAAACCCTTTAACCCGATATTCGACAGAGGAGAAAGCGATGACGACGAACACAGCAGCCTATAAAACTGAACTTCCGAAGAACACCCCGCCGGTCGTATCGCCGGATGCGTGGGAAGCCGCGCGCCAGCAGATGCTCGTGAAGGAAAAGGCCTTCACCCGCTCGCGCGATGCGCTGGCCGCGGAGCGCCGGCGGATGCCGTGGATGGCTGTTGAGAAGCCGTACGAATTCGAAGGACCCAAGGGCAACGTCAGCTTGCTTGATCTGTTTGAAGGGCGCCGCCAGTTGATCGTCTATCGCGCCTTCTTCGAGCCCGGAGTCTTCGGCTGGCCCGACCATGCCTGCCGCGGCTGCTCTCTCGGCGCCGATCAGGTCGCTCACCTGTCTCATCTGAATGTCCGCGATACCACTCTCGCCTACATCTCGCGCGCACCGCAGGCCGATATCGAGCGCCTGAAGACGCGCATGGGTTGGGAGATGCCCTGGTACACCATCACCGACAGCTTCGACAAAGACTTCGGCGTGGACGAGTGGCACGGTCACAACGTGTTCATCCGCGATGACAACGGCAAGATCTTCCGCACGTACTTCATCAATAACCGCGGCGACGAAGCGATGGGAACCACCTGGAGCTACCTGGACCTCACGCCACTCGGCCGCCAGGAGACGTGGGAGGATTCGCCGGAGGGCTACCCGCAGACTCCGACCTACAAATGGTGGAACTGGCACGACAACTACGGAGCCGAGGCCGCACCTGACCCGAAGTGGGTCGAAGTGTCGGACGCCGGAGAAGCCGCTTTCCGCAAGCAGGATGCAGAAGAGAAAGGATGCACCTGCGCCTGAGCCTCCCGAGCGGCGCACACGCACGGCGACGGTGAGTGCACAGGAATCGCGTCACACTTGTCACTCACTGTCCGTTCTAGATCTGCAGCAAGATGTATTCGTGGCCGGCAAACACCGGTCACAACGAGGACGAGTCGAAAGCCCAAATCCAACGAGACCCAACGAAGGGAGAACAGATCATGACGACTCTGACAATGCGCAAAACTGGAACCCGCGAAGAGTGGCTTGCTGCACGGATCGAGTTGCTCAAGGCAGAGAAGGAACTGACCCGGCGCAGCGACGAGCTGGCGCGGCAACGGCAGGAGCTGCCGTGGGTGCAGATCAACAAGGGCTACCGTTTCGAAACAGAAGAAGGCGGAGCTTCTCTCCAGGATCTCTTTCGCGGGCGGTCGCAGCTGCTTGTGTATCACTTCATGTTCGGGCCTGACTACGCTGCCGGCTGCCCGTCCTGCTCGTCGATCGCAGACGGCTTTAACGGAGTCGCCGCGCACCTGGCTCATCATGACGTGATGCTGTGGGCCGTATCTCGCGCCCCTCTCCCGAAGCTGAATGCATATAAGCGGCGCATGGGCTGGACGTTCCCTTGGGCGTCCTCTGCGGGCGGCGACTTTAACTTCGATTTCTGCGCTTCGTTCACAGAACAACAACAGCGCGAAGGCATTGAGTACAACTTCACCCACGAACCGGAGATGGAATGGCGCAAGGGCAAGAAAGGCGGCGGCAAAGGAGCGGAGGCACATTTCGCGACGATGTGCGCAGTCGATGTGCCGACGTTTCATCGCGAGCGGCCGGGTATGAGCGCATTCGCGCTTGAAGATGGCGTCGTTTACCACACCTATTCGACCTACGCGCGTGGAGTAGACGCTCTCTGGGGCATGTACGCGTGGCTCGACCGTGCACCAAAAGGCCGCAATGAAACAGGAGTCTGGTGGCGCCGCCATGATGAGTACGCAAAGTAGCAGCAAAGCAATTTTGGCGCGGAGGTAACGACCCATGATTCTCGAGCGACAGTCACAACACGTCTTCCTTGGCGCTTCCGCGCTCCTTTTTGCCGGAAGCGCAGCGCTTACCACCATTTGGTGCAGGTCCATGTCGACAATAGACGGGATGTCGATGCCCGGCGGCTGGACCATGTCGATGGCGTGGATGCGGATGCCCGGTGAAACGTGGCCTACCGCTACGGCGTTGTTCGTCGGCATGTGGGTGGTGATGATGATTGCGATGATGCTGCCATCGCTCGTGCCTATGCTTGCGCGTTATCGCCAGGCCGTTCACAGGACAGCCGACACTAACCTGAACTGGCTGACAGCATTGGCGGGCGCGGGCTACTTCTTCGTCTGGACCGCCGCTGGAGCGGCCATTTTCCCGCTCGGTGTAGCGCTCGCGGCAATCGAGATGCAGCAACCGGCACTGGCTCGCATCATTCCGGTGATTGCTGGTGCTGTTGTCCTGATCGCCGGGGCGCTTCAGTTCACAACTTGGAAACAGCATCACCTCACTCTCTGCCGCGAGATGCCTCAGTGCGACCGCATTCTATCGGCGGACGCCCTTACGGCGTGGCGCCAGGGCACGCACTTCGGACTGCACTGCGGCCTCAGTTGCGCCAATCTGACAGCAGTTCTTCTCGTCATCGGTGTCATGGACCTGCGCCCAATGGTCCTCGTCACCGCAGCCATCACCCTCGAACGTCTCGCACCGGTGGGCAAGCACGTCGCACACGCGATCGGATTTGTCGTGATCGGAGCTGGACTGTTTTTGATCGCACAAGCAGCCGGGCTGAAATAGCGATCGCGCAAAAAATCGGGCAGGCGAGGCCAGCCCCCAAAAAGGAGATCAATATGAACATCGCAGGCAAAACAATCTTGATCACCGGCGCCAACCGTGGCATCGGGCGGGCACTTGTTGAAGAAGCACTACGGCGTGGAGTGAAGCGGGTTTATGCGGGAACGCGCGGACCGATGCAAAATCCCGATGAGCGCGTAACGCCATTAGTCCTGGATGTGACCAGCGCCGAGCAGATTGAGCGGGCTGCCGCTGAAATCGGCGCTCTCGATATCCTCATCAATAATTCGGGTATCGCGCTCTATGATGATCTGAGCAATCCTGATGTCATCGAGCAGCATCTGGCCGTGAATTTCTTTGGCATGTACAAAGTGTCGCGCACGTTTCTGCCGTTATTGAGGCGCTCTCAAGGAGCCATTGTCAACAACCTGTCTCTGCTCGCACTGGCTCCGTTACCTCTTACACCGTCTTATTGTGTCTCCAAGGCGGCCGCACTGAGCATGACACAATCGCTGCGGGCGATCCTTGCTGGCCAGGGAGTGACGGTCCACGGCGTCTTTCTCGGTCCTGTCGATACCGATATGACCCGCGGCTTTGAGATTCCGAAAGCATCACCCGATTCCGTAGCGCAGGGCATCTTCGCTGGGCTCGAACGAGGAGAAGAGGATATCTTCCCCGATCCTATGTCTCAGTCAATTGCAGAAGGCTGGCGCACGGGAGTAGCCAAAACATTCGAGCGCCAGTATGCAAGTTTTGTGCCGCAGAATGCAGCGATTCTCTTGTAACTTACATCGAGTCACAAAACGGAAAGAGTCAAGGAGCACGTCGTGAAAAAGCAGGATTTCAGCACTTCATTTACGGTGGACCAATCGCCCGCAGAAGTTTTTGCAGCCGTTAACAACGTTCGCGGATGGTGGTCAGGAGAGATCGAGGGCAGCACCGACAAGCTTGGCACCGAGTTCACGTACAGCTACAAGGATTTTCACCGCAGCACGCAAAAGATTACCGAACTTGTGCCCGGCGAAAAGGTCGTGTGGCATGTCACAGAAGCGCAACTCACCTTTGCCAAGAAAAAGACCGAGTGGGTGGATACCGAGATTGTCTTTGAGATCGCGAGAAAGGGCGACAAGACCGAACTTCGCTTCACGCATGTTGGCCTGGTTCCCGCCTTCGAGTGCTACGGAGACTGCTCCGGCGCGTGGGGCGCGCTCGTCAATACCAATTTGCGCAATCTGATCCTCACGGGCAAAAGGCAGCCCAATCCCTTCGAATAGCAACGCATGGCGCAGGGACTCGATGGAAATCGCAATCCCCGCCGATAATCCTGCAAGCGCCCACTCTAGCCGCAGGTTGCCGTGCGCATCTGCGTGCCGGCGTCACGGCGGCGATCGGCAATCAACCCGGAAAATAGAGCTCTTGACAATTCATAGTCGGATGTCTACCATCGGTTTCCATTGAGGGTAGAACGTCTTCTATGACGAAACAAGCGCAACAACGTGCGAACCTGCTCCAAGGCACGCTGGACATGCTTATCCTGCGGACTCTTCTCTACGGTCCTGCCCACGGCCATCAAATTGGCAAACATATTCAGCGAACCACGAATGATTTTCTGCAGATGCAGCACGGCTCGCTCTATCCCGCTCTGCACCGCCTGGAGGAAAGAGGCTGGGTCTCGGCGAAATGGGAGACAGCTCCGGACCGCAATCGCGAATTCAAGTATTACCGGCTGACCGAGAAGGGCAGGAAGCAGCTCGTCGTCGAGGAGTCGCAATGGAAGCAGATGGCCGACGCAGTGGCACGGGTGATGTGGCCTGCGGTCGAGGAGAGCTGAGATGCGCTGGCGGTCCATCAGACAACGGGATGCGGACCTGGAGCGCGAGCTACGCTCAGATCTCGAACTCGAAGAAGAAGAGCAACGCGCGAGCGGCCTTACTGCAGAAGAGGCTCGCTATATAGCTCGGCGCGCCTTGGGCAACACCACGCTGATTCGCGAACAGACACACGAAGCCTGGGGATGGGCAATGCCCGAAAGGCTCTGGCAGGATATTCGCTATGCGCTTCGCCAGTTGCGCAGGTCGCCCGGATTCACAGTTGTCGCGGTGATGACGCTCGCTCTGGGCATCGGTGCGACAACGGCGATTTTCACGCTGGTGTATGACGTGATGCTGCGCCCACTGCCATTTGCGCAAGCGGACCGCCTCGTGAGCATTGAAGAGAAGGTTGCGGAATGGAGCAGCATCTATCCAACTCTGCCGGTCAGCGCAAATCACTTCACCTTCTGGCAGCAGCACAATCGCAGCTTCGATTCGATGGCGGTCATGCGCCAAGGCTCCGTGCCGCTTGGCGCCAACGGGCGCCCGCTGCAAGTGGGCGTGCTCTGGACCACACCTGGAATTTTTTCTGTGCTTCAGGTGCAGCCACAATTAGGGCGCATGTTCAACGCCAGTGAAGCGCAGCCGGGAAGCGAACATGTCGCGATCCTGCTCTACGACATCTGGCGCGAGCAATTCAGCAGCGATCCCGGCATTGTGGGCAAGACGATTCCTCTGAATGGCTTCCCTTACACCGTCATCGGTGTGATGCCGCAATCGTTCCACATGCCGGCTCTGCAGACGCTGGCTACAATCGGCGACACAAATCGCCCCTTGGCCATCAGTGTGTTGGTGCCAATGGCTTTCTCAAAGGGGCAGCTGGCCGAGGCAATGGGCGATTTGAATTATTTCGGATTGGCGCGGTTGAGAGCGGGAGTCTCGGTTGCCGCGGCAACGGCCGATCTGGACGCGCTGCAGCACACGATCAGCGCCAATCTCGCAGTGGATGAAAGGGCGACACTCTCAGTTGCGCTCGTACCTTTCCAGGAAAAGCTGGTTGGAAACAATCGGAAACCCTTGATGATCCTGCTGGCCGCGGTTGCAGGCTTGCTGCTTGTGGGTTGCGTGAACATCACAAATCTATTGTTGGCGCGCGCAGTCGGGCAGAGGCAGCAGATGGCGGTGGCGGCGGCGCTGGGCGCGAGGCGTGCGGAGATGGTGCGCATGGCGCTGCGCGAAACCGCTGTGCTCGCAATCGTAGGCGGCGGGCTGGGCGTTCTGCTGGCGGCGGTCATTGTCCCCGCGATGCGGCAGTATTTGCCGCCGGCCCTCGATTTTCGTGGGCCTCTGCATCTGGACAGGACAGGAGCGGGATGCGCGCTGGTTCTGGCTGTGCTCGCTACCTTGCTGGCAGGAGCGGCGCCTGCGTTCATGGTTTCCCGAACGGCTCCGCAGGAAGTTTTGCACAGCGAGTCGCGCCTGGCCAGCGAATCGCGTGGAAGCCGGCGTATGCGGCGCATTCTGGTGAGCACGGAAGTTGCTGTCAGCGTCGCGTTGGTGTTGATGACCGGGTTGCTGACCGCAAGCCTGATCAAGCTGATGCGTGTGGACCGCGGATTTACCACCGAACGCACCATGACGGCCATGATCGATCTGCCCATGGAGTCCTACCGCGATAGCCAGCATCGCGCAGCTTTTTATAAGAACGTGCTGGAACGCATGAGTGCGCTGCCTGGCGTGGAACACGCAGCCATGACGAGCGTTTTGCCGCTGACAGGAGATAGCTGGGGCGACATGGCGCGAGTTGCGGGCGACAATCGGCCGGTCACGCAGTTGCCGCTCGAGAGCTTTCGTTCGGTGAGTCCTGAATATTTTGCAGCCATTCATCTGCAACTCGTCTCCGGGCGCGCTTTCAGCCAGAGCGATTGGGGCAAAAATCTGGCCCTGGTTTCTGAGAAAACGGCCCAGACACTGTGGCCGGGAAGAGACCCGGTTGGAAAGCAGTTCAGCCGCGGAGATCCTGCTCATGAGAGGCCGTTCACCGTGATCGGCATCGTAGCCAACGCGCGGACTATCTCGCTTTCGAAGCGCGACCCGATGCTCATCTATGTGCCGTACTGGTACCGCACAGAACCAACGGCGGGGCTGGTTCTGCGCATGCGGCAGGACCCCTCCGAGATGGCGAATGCGATTCGGCGGACCATCTGGAGCGTAGACCGCAGCGTCCCCGTTCCGACAATTCGCGCGCTGGGTGTAGTGCTCGCAGACTCGGTCGCCAACCAGCGCTTCGAGATGGATTTGCTGCTTCTGTTTGCAGGCAGTGCGCTGTTTCTGGCTGGACTCGGCGTCTACGGTGTGGTCATGTATTCGGTGGTCCAGCGCTATCGCGAGATTGGATTACGTATCGCGCTGGGCGCGCAACGCGCGAGCGTCTATCGTCTGGTGCTCCGCGACGGACTGCTGCCGGTTGCCATAGGCGCATCTGCAGGCGTTGCGCTGGCCTTTGGATCGGCGCGCGTGGTGAAGAGTCTTCTCTTTGAGGTGAGCCCGTACGATCCAGCGCTCGCCTCCGGTGCGGTTTGCGTGCTGCTTGCTGTGGGAGTCGCTGCCTGTCTTCTGCCCGCCCGGCGTGCGGCCACGATTGAGCCGATGCAAGCATTGCGAACGGAGTGATCTCTCACGAGTGAGTTTGTCTGAGATGGAAATTCTTGGTCCGAATACAAGACTGGGAGAGAAAGCTGGCGGAGAACGGACATGCATTGGTGGCAGACTAAAAACCGAGATGCAGACCTGGAACGCGAGTTGCGTTCCGACCTCGAACTCGAAGAAGAAGAGCAGCGCGAGAATGGCGTACCGGCGGACGAAGCAGGTTACGCGGCGTTGCGCGCATTTGGCAATCCTTCACTAATTCGCGAGCAGACCCGCACCACCTGGTCGTGGAACTGGCTTGAGTCCGTCGGGCGCGATCTGCGCTATGGTGTGCGCACCCTTCGCCGCACGCCAGGATTCACTCTCATCGCTGCCTTAGTGATGTCGCTCGGTATCGGGGCCAACGTGGCCCTCTTCACCGTTGTGCGCAGTGTTCTGCTCAAATCCCTGCCGTATCGCGACCCCGACCGGCTGGTCATGCTTTACGAGACCGAAACCAATCGTTCGGGACCGAATGCGTTTATGCCCGCGGCAGCCGGCAACTTCGGCGAGTGGCAACAGGCCGCCCACGGCAAGGCGGATCTGGCGCTGGTTGCTCCGTTTCACAACTACAGCGTGTCGGCGGAGGGCGGCAAGCTGGCAGAAAAAATCGAAGCGGCATGGTGTTCGGGAAATCTCTTTTCACTGTTGGGTGTGAGTCCCGCGCTCGGACGCGACATTGAGCCCGGAGATGACCGGCCGGGCGCACCGGCCGTTGCCCTGCTTTCGTACCAATTCTGGAAGAAGCGGTACGGCGGCGATCCGGCGATTGTCGGCAAGACACTTTGGCTCGACGCCAAGCCCTATACGGCGATCGGAGTCTTACCCGAATCCTTTCTGTTCAGCAGTTCTCTCGGCGGCGACAAGGTGCAACTCTGGACACCCGTGGCCCACGAAGCGTCACCCGCGCTGATGGAGTCCCATAACGATCACGAGTTTGTTATCGCGGCGCGGCTGCTCCCCGGGACCACCCTTCCCAGTCTTGTTGCGCAGTTGAAGTCGGTTCAGAAACTCATCAAGACCATACGCGCTGAGCCCGCGATCCATGATTCCGTGCTCGGACGCTCCATGCTGGATGATGGTGTGGGCTCTTACAAGACATCGTTATACGTCATGTTCGCGGCTACGGGATGTGTGCTGCTGATCGCGTGTATGAACGTCGGCAGCCTCCTGGTGGCGCGCACGGCCGCGCGCCGCAAGGAGTTGGCGATTCGTTCCGCGCTTGGCGGAGGAAGAATGCGCCTGCTCGGCGAGCGAATCGTCGAAAGCCTGCTGCTGTCGGCAACCGGAGGCGCACTGGGCCTTCTGTTTGCGTGCGCGGCGGTCGAGTGGCTGGTGCGTATGCGGTCTGACGTGAATCGCATCGGCACAGTGCACATCGACGGCCTCGTCGTCGGTTATGCCCTGGGAGCAATCGCTGCGTGCTCGCTCTTCTCCGGATTGATCTCCGCATCCGGTTGGGGACACTCGCGGATTCTTTCTGCGTTGCAGGAATCCTCCCGGACGCAGAGCGGAGGCCGTGTGAGGACGACACTTCGCCGTACGCTGCTGGTGCTGCAGGTTGGCCTCACGGTGGTGCTGCTAGTAGGCGCCGGCGTTCTTTTGAAGAGCTATCAACGGCTGCGGAGCAATGATATTGGAGTACCACTCAACAACGTGCTCACGATGAGACTGAGCCTCCCCGAAGCACGATATCCAGAAGCGGCGCAACAGGCGGGCTTCTTCGAGACACTCATGGAGCGAGTCCGCGCCCTTCCGGGTGTCGAAGCAGCGGGACTGGTCAGTACGGCTCCCGGAGAAGGTTATGGCAGCAGTCGCCTCGTCCACGTCGTCGAACATCCGCCCCTTCCGCGCAACCAGGTTCCCGATCTGATGATCCGCGGCGCTGATCCGGGATATTTTGCGGCAATTCGAATCCCGTTGATTGGTGGGCGTACTTTTGCCCCCAATGAACGACTCGAGCGCGCTCACGTGGTGGTCATCTCGCAGTCCGCAGCGAGGCTTCTGTTTCCCAACGAAGATCCCATCGGCAAGCATCTGAGGCCGGGGGGGCCGAGCAACCCTGGATATGAGATCGTCGGGGTGGTGGGCGATACGCGCTGGAGAATCACCGAGCCAACCATGCCGACCCTGTACTGGCCCATCTATGGCAACGACTACACTCAGGCCACGATCGTGGTGCGTGCGCCGCGAAACGTGACTGAGTTGGCCATGCCGGTGCAGAAAATCATCGCGCAGATGGATCCCGACCTGCCCGTATCTGACGTGATGACATTAAGCGAAGCCATTGGTAACTCCATCGTGGATTCGCAGTTCGATTCCATCCTGCTGCTAGGCTTTGCGGTCATTGCGCTCGTACTCGCCGCAGTTGGCCTCTTTGGAGTGCTCTCTTATATGGTCGCGCAGCAGACCAGCGAGATCGGTATCCGCATTGCACTCGGGGCGCAACGAGAGCATGTTCTGCGTAGAGTACTCCTCGATGGCATTCGCCCTGCACTGGTCGGGCTTCTTGGAGGATTGGCGGCAAGCGCTGCACTCGGCCGTCTGATTCGTTCCATCCTGTATGAGACCAAGCCTCTTGATCCAGGCGTGTATACAGGTGTTGCCGGACTACTATTGATCGTGGCGGTTGCGGCTTCCGTTGCTCCAGCCTGGCGTGCGGCACAACTTGATCCCACGCAGGCTTTGCGCACTGAATAGAGCAGGCAGGAGTTCAATCAACTAGCCCGAGCTGTCGATAAATATCGCCAGATTCATCATATGGTCCGACCATCTTCACTTTATTTGACAGAGCAATAGACAGACTGCTACAAGGCTGATTACGCGAACGGAATAAGTCGATGTGTTCTGCTCGCGCGGTGACATGCGGTCATCTGCTCGGTCGGCTGCAGCCCTGAATATCCGCCTAAATTGATTCAGTGCGTAATCTGGTGAGCCTTCGAGTGGAGACTCAGGATAGATCATGTCCCGCGAATCAGTTCGACGCAGAAGAATGCGCAACAAGCATAGCGATGGGGGCAAACAATGGACGAGACGAGAGACACGTCGCGCAGGGAGTTTCTAAAAGCTGCCAGCTTAAGCACGATTGCGGCAGCGCTCGGCGAGCGAGCCGGACTCGCGGCTTCTTCGTCGCAGGCTGCGATTCAATCGGGAAGCGGAGCCGCGGCTTCATCGGCGAACCAAAAATTCATCGCAATGCAGATCAGTGCGCAATCCTTCGTCGATGAAGGCGTGGACAAGTGTCTGGATACGCTACAGCAAAAAGCTGGCGTGAACGTGATCATGCCCGTTGCGTATTCCTACGGTTGGGAACTGGATGGCCGGCAGGTGCATGGCCGGCCGTTGCCAGATCACGGCGCGCAAGTCTACAACGAAATCCATGGCGGAAGCTACACCGCCGTACATCCTGAGTTTTACAAGGATTCTCCCATCTTCACCGGCCTGCGTGCACCAGAGCTCGGCAATTTTGATGTCTTCGCAGAAGTTATTCCAAAAGCCAAGGCGCGCGGTATCCAGACCTACGCGTTGTTTGCGGAAGACTACAATCCCGCCTACATTCCCAATTTCGAAAAGATTGCCGAAGTAGATGTGTATGGAAAGATCGGCCGCAACAGCTGCCACAACAATCCTGGACTGCGCAGCTTCCTTGTCTCACTCGTGCAGGACTGGTTCCTGTCGAACGATCTCGACGGCATGATGTGGGAGTCGGAGCGGCAGGGTCCGTTGAACACCGCATTGCGCGCGGACTTCAGTTCCGCGAGTGCTCGTGCCATTTGCTGCTTTTGCCCCTACTGCCTGCAAAAAGGACACGAACAGGGAATCAATGTGCAACGCGCCCGCGAGGGGTACATGGCCCTCGATCGATGGGTGAATGAGGTTTCCAGCGGATCGCGTACGCGAGACGGAAGCTTCGTCACATTGTGGCGGCTGTTCGTCGAGTTTCCTGAGATTCTAGCCTGGCAAGACTTCTGGTTCCGTAGCCAGGAAGAGATCTACGGATTCCTCTATGGCACGATCAAGGAAATCAAACCGGCTGCGCGCGTCGGCTGGCATATCATGCATCTGGTCACGCTGAGTCCTCTTTATCGCGCAGATCAGAACTACGCGCGGCTGGCGCAAGCCGCCGATTTTTTGAAGCCCTGCCCTTATAACAACTGCGGAGGGCCTCGCTTTGCGCAATACATCCGGAACGTCCAGTCTACCCTCTTTCGGGACTTCACCGCGCAAGAGGTTCTGGCCATGCACTACAAGCTCCTCGGTTACGAAGGCGAAGAGCCCAGCCTGGACAAACTGCCGAAGACAGGGCTCTCTGCGAAATATGTTGGACGGGAGACCACGCGAGCCATCGCTGATGTAGAGGGTGCGGTGCCCATCTATCCCGGCATTGACATCGATCTGCCCACCGAGATGCGTGACAAGCAGACGCAACCCTCTGATGTGAAGGAGTCTGTGCTCGCGGCGTTTCGTGCGGGTGCTCCGGGAGTGGTTCTGTCGCGCAAATATTCTGAGATGAAATTGACGAATCTGGCTGCGGTAGGCGAAGCGCTTCACGAACTGGGAGCGTAACGGTATCGAATGGCTTAAGGCGCCTTGTGAAGAGAGGAGAGATGGATTCTTCCATCGGCGATGTTTCGCGAAGAGAGTTTTTGAAAAAGACGAGCATGGCCTCAGCAATGATGCTGGCTGGTGGCGCAAGCTTACAGGCTCAGGCTTGTGCGTGGGGCGTGGTCTTATCGCGCAAGTATGCAGAGATGCGGCTGACGAATCTGGCAGGCGCCGGAGAAGCTCTTCGCGAACTCCATCGCCTGTGACGTCGATACATCTGCTATGCAGACTTGAGCGACGCCATATCAATGGAGAAGCGATACTTCACGTCTGCTTTAAGCAGCCTCTCGTACGCCTCGTTGACCTTTTGAATCGGGATGACTTCGACATCCGCGGTAATCTGATGTTTGCTGCAGAAGTCGAGCATCTCCTGCGTTTCGGCAATGCCGCCGATGGGCGAACCGGAGAGACTGCGGCGTCCAAAGATGAGGCTGAATGCGGGAACAGCCAAAGGCTTCTCGGGCGCGCCCACGAGCGTGAGATTGCCATCGCGCCGCAGGAGTTGGAGATACGCGTTGATATCGTGGTCGGCCGAGACAGCATCCAGGATGAAATCGAAGCTGGCAATATGTTTCGCCATCTCATCCGCATTGCGTGAGATCACGACTTCATCTGCGCCGAGGCGCAGTGCGTCGTCCTTCTTGTTGGGTGAAGTGGTAAACACCACCGTGTGCGCTCCAAGCGCATGTGCAAACTTTACCGCCATGTGACCGAGTCCGCCGAGTCCCACCACGCCCACTTTTTTACCCCTACTCACATCCCAATGCCGCATGGGCGAGTAGGTCGTGATTCCGGCGCAGAGCAGAGGCGCGGTGCCGGCAAGGTCGAGATTCGATGGAACATGAAGCGCAAAGCGTTCTTCAACGACGATGCTTTCTGAGTATCCGCCGTAAGTCACGCCGCCGGTGTATTTATCAGGAAAGTTGTACGTGAGGATCAGGTTTGGGCAGAACTGTTCTAAACCGGCGTGGCACTCCGGGCAGGTGCGGTCGGAATCGACCATGCAGCCTACCGCCGCCAAGTCGCCTTGTTTGAATTTGGTCACAGCGGATCCAACCTTTGTCACGCGGCCGACGATTTCGTGGCCGGGAACACACGGGTACACGGTAGGCATCATGCCGCTCCACTCATTGCGAACCTGGTGGAGATCCGAGTGACAGATGCCGCAGAAGAGAATTTCGATCTGCACATCATGTTCGGTGGGCTCGCGCCGCGCAATCGTGTCGGCGGCAAGTGCGGATGTTGGGCTCGAAGCAGAATAGGCTTTTGCATTGTACATGGAGTGTTCTACCTTTCGCAGAGGTTAAGGCTGGCCATAAGAGTACGGCGGAGTCATCAACTTCTGCCGTGGGCGTCCGCATGAAATCGAAGCCGTACACAAAGGAAAGATGATCCTGGCCTGCAGCGATTCAGATTGAATCGTCCGCAGAACCTCTCCAGCAAAGATTAGCACTGCCACGGCGATTTCCGCTCGGTCATGTCCGAAAGACCGGCGGAAAAGGTTGAATGCTGGCGGGCAAACCTACAGTGCGGCCTCCGATTCGATGGCGGCATCTGGGCGCGATGTGAGAGCTGAGAGGAAGGCAATCGGTTTGAAGACGAATCCGAGAACGAGCCCCGGCATGCGGCGGAAGTCATCGGCAAGCGAGCGGCCTTGTCCCGTCAGAAAGACTCCATTGCGCATCACGTGCAGATGAAAGAGCGCCGAAAGCGCTGAAAAAATGCTCACAGCCAGCGTGGCGCGCGCGCCGGCCGAGGAGTCGGTGATCCGATGAGCGGTCCAGTCGAGAAGTTGGGCCAGGCCAGGTATCACGAGCACCACAATCAGATTGCCGAGAAGCCGTGACCGAAGAGCAAGTGCGCGCTGCTGCATGCCGGCGTAGATACCGGCCGTCAATGTCACATAGGCCACCTCAACCAGAACCACAGTAAGGCCGCCGTGAAGACCAGTGTGCACCATCGCTGTGAGACACACCAGCGAGCGGGCGGTTGCGCTGAGAAGGGCACACTTCCAATTCCAGCAGAGGGAGGGCCAACGCTTCGGAAGCATGACTCATGATGACCAGTGCACCAAGAATGGAGCATCAAGACTCGGTTACAGCGCGATTGAATTTCATCCACCCCGTAATCACGTAGATTCCAGTTCATTCTCGCGAGTAAAGTCGCCGGCATCTCGCGGCTGCGGGAGGATAATGTTCCAGCCAGCGCGCGAGAGATCCAGCAACTTATCGCAAGCGGCGAATCCGTAGCGTATGCCGGCCAGAGCGGTAGAGCCCCGTTACGTAGACGGTCGCACGGCCTTTGCTGGAAAAGATGAGCTGGCGAATTCGAAGCAGAGCAGTGCCCCGCGGAATATTCAGCAACTCGGCGAGCCGGTGATCGGCATTGGTCGCGTCAATCTCTTCGTCGGCATACGCCAGTTCGACGCCACAATCGCGCTCGAGCTTGGTGAACAGGGAAACCTTTTCGAGAGGCGCATCCACCAGTTCTGAAAACTCGTCAGCCGCAAGGTAGCAAACCTCATGCGCCACCGGCTCGTCTCCTGCCAGGCGCACGCGCTCGATCCGGACAAGATGGCTGTTGGGCGACAAGCCGAGGCGAGCAGCGATCTCGTGCTCGCGGCTCACAATACCCGAGGACAGGACCTTGGAACGAGCCGCAAGTCCCACACTCGCCATCTGCTCGGAATATCCGAGCAGCCGGTTGAAATGAATTTTGGGTTGGGCGACAAAAGTTCCCGCGCCATGGCGGCGTTCCACCACACCTTCGCGCGCCAGGTCGGCCAGCGCGTGCCGGGCTGTCATCAGACTCACGCTGTAGGTCCGGGCAAGCTCTCTTTCAGAATCAACCACGTCGCCCGGTCTAAGCCCACCGGACTCAATCTGTTCACGAATCGAGTTCTGAATCCTCTTATACGCCGGCTCTGCGCCGTTGCGAACTCCAATTGCCATGCCTACCTCGACCGCAAGGACCGAGTCAGTTCCTTGCTTGCTTCGTCCTTTTGGACCCAGTTCTCAAAATACCTTAGACGTGTCAAAACTCTGTAAGACAAAAGCTATAGAGCACTTCAAAAGATTTCAAAATCTGCTATATAGCTCACTCAAGACAAATTAGATGGCTTGCCCATAAGTTTGAAGTGCTTGCCTTTCCTCCGGACCCATAAACGCGGCAGCATGCGGCTCGGATTCCTCAAACCTCGAAAGCGCAATCCAGAGCGAGAATACAGCATATTTGGGCGAACTCGTGCACTATTTTTGCAGCGAAGGCTCTAAGAAATGCAATCCGGAAAACAGTCCGCCGGGGAGATAACTGCTTGACTTTGCCTCTGGCTTGGCAATCGTTAAAAAATTTCATTTCATTTTTTTCTTGACTTCGAATTTCATCTGCTATATAGCTCTATCAAGTCCGGAAAGTCCTCTCTCCCACACACAAAGCCGCGCGAGCTCTGGCGGCACAGAAGGAGGTCCCATGAAATTGCAGAATTGCACGTTGTTCCGTCTGGGGGTCGTCGTTTGTCTGCTTCTGGCGAAGTTCGGTGTGGCCCCGCCAGCCATGGCACAGCAGGCCGCCGGTTCCATTACTGGACTCGTAACCGATGCCTCCGGGTCCGCCATCACCAATGCAACAATCACCGCGCGTGACATTGACCGCGGCACAACATGGGTAACAACCACGACCGACGCGGGGCTCTATGAGTTTCCCACCATTCCAGTAGGCAAGATCCAGCTGAAGGTGGAGGCGGCCGGCTTTGCGACTGAGCTGCGCAGTCCATTCACACTCATCCTCAACCAGGTTGCGAAGGTCGACTTTCATCTGTCCCTCGGCAATGTGAACACAACCGTTACCGTCACCGATGTGCCGCCATTGTTGCAGACGGGTTCCACCGAGATTGGCACGCTGATCGACTCGAACGCAGCATCCTCGCTGCCGCTGGCCTCGCGCGATACGAACCAGCTCACACTGTTGGCTCCGGGCGTCATCAGCCCGAATATCTTTGCCTTCCAGTCCTCGCAGAATACCTTTGGCACCGGGCGGCCTTATGTCAACGGAGCACGCGAGCAGGACAACAACTTCACGCTCGATGGCATGGACATCAATCAGGCCGACAATAACGACGTCGCTTACGTGCCCTCTCCCGATGCGCTGCAGGAGTTCAACATCATCACCAGCAATGCGCCGGCAGATTTCGGCAACTACATCGGCGGCGTCATTGTCGAGACGCTGAAGTCAGGATCGAACTCCTTTCACGGCGGTCTCTACGAGTACCTGCGCAACACAGATCTCGATGCGAACACCTGGCAGGACAAGGCCAATGCATTTGTGAGCGGTTTCGGTCCACAGAAGACGCTTCCGCGCCCGGTGCTTCAATGGAACAACTTCGGCGGCATGGTTGGAGGGCCGATCATCAAGAACAAGCTCTTCTTCTTTGCCGATGATTCTTCCGCCATCTACAACACACCCAAAACCGGGCAAACCAACACCGTTCTCCCTTCCTCCGCGTTTGCATCTGGCGACTTCAGCGCTCTTTGCACAGGCCAGGGCGCCGCATTCGTCAATGGTGTCTGTACGAATCCCGTGTATCAGCTCTATATGCCGGCGGCAGGAACTGCTCCCGGCAGCCGTCAGCCCATTGCGAACAACAAGGTTCCGCTGAACAGTAAAGTGGCTTCGGCGATCGTGGGATCCCCGTTGTTTGCCGCGCAGGAGGAACAGCTGAACTACTTCACCAGCGGCTACGTGCACAGCTTCCAGGGCGACCTGAAGATCGACTGGCAGGCTTCAGACAAGGACCACGTGAGCGGCCGCTACTCGCAGATGTACACCATCAACACCACGAGCAACGGCACGGATAAGTTGACGCCGAATCTCACGCGCGAGTATCCGCTTAAGAACTTTGTGGCGAACTATGATCGCACGATCACGACCTCTCTCATGAACGAACTACGGCTTGGCGCACAGATCTTCCCGGCCAACGACCAGGTGTATACGAACGCTGCTGGCGGAAATCTGCCAGCTCAGTTTGGTCTGCCGGGTGTGCAGGGAGACATCCTGCCCGCAATGTCGTTTGGCTATCAAAAAATCGGAGACGCAAACGGCGTGGAGATCTTCCACGACACAACCTACCAGATTGAAGATGCGCTGACCTGGACCCACGGTAAACACTCGATCCATGCGGGCTTCGAGTTTTACCACTACATCATGAACGATGTGTACGCGGGCAATCAGGGCGCGTCTGGTTCGTTTACATTTACAGGTCAGTACACAGCTAATCCCACAGTCGGCGCGAACGGCAACGGATTCGCCGATTTCCTGCTCGGTCTGCCGGAAGAAGTACAGCAGGGCAAGCCCTTGAACTTCCATCTGCGCAACAGCCTGTTTGGCGGCTTTGTGCAGGACAACTATCGCATGTCACCGACCCTGACTCTGAATCTTGGCGTCCGTTATGAACTGATCACAGCGCGCGGCGACAAAAACGCAAGCCAGAATGTGAACTTCGACAAACTCACCGGTGCACCGCAGGTGGGCACCAACTACAACACCTATACGGGCATCGATAACATTCAGCCGCGTATCGGTTTCTCCTGGCAGCCCTCCTGGGACTCGAAATCCGTGCTGCGCGGGGCGTATGACATCTCGACCTATATGGAAGGGAACGGCGTCAACAACATGGCTGTCGTCAACCCGCCGAATGTCATCATGCACGACGAACTCAACAATGCCGCGTCGGCTGGATACAACTACCCGGTCTCGACTCTCGATCAGGGCTACTCCACCTTCTCGGCCGCGTGCACAGCGTCGCAGCTGCAGGCCTATGCGGCCAACTGCATCTCTGGCGTAACAACGCACGCGACCGATCCCAACCTGCAACCTGCCGTCGATCAGCAGTGGAACCTGGTGGTGCAGCATCAGTTCGCTTCCAACACCACGGTCTCGCTGGGCTACGTCGGCAACAAGATCGACCATCTGTCTGACATCTACCTGTTCAACCAGAAACAGCTGAATTCAAATGGAGTGGCCGTACCCGGTCCATTCGAAACGCAGTTGATTGCCAATGGCGTGGGTCAGGCGCGCTTCAACGCGTCCGACGGCATCTCGCGCTACAACGCTATGGAGGCAACAATTCAGCAGAGAAGCTATCACGGGCTCGACACGCAGTTCTCCTACACGTGGTCCAAGTGCATGACCAACACACTGGGCTACTTCGGCTCCTATGGTGACGAAGAAGGTGCAGGCGAGTCGCAGACACAGGCTACGCAAAACTTCTTCCAGAACGAGTACAACCCCAGAGGAGACTACGGCCGCTGCACAACGGACGTCGCCTCGTACTTTACAGGCTATGCGCTGTACAACCTGCCCTTTGGCAAGGGCCGTACCTTTGCCAACGGCGTAAGCAAGCCAGTAAATGAGGTGATCGGCGGCTGGCAGGTGGGCGGTGATCTCACGCTGCACTCCGGCTTCGGCATCACTCCGTTTGCCGGCAACTTCATGAGTGATCTGTCGCCTCTCAGCGCGTCCGCATTGACCGGTTCATATGAGCCACGGCCGAACTGTGTGGCGGGCGTCGCGACCAATCAGGCCATGCAGACGGTGCAGATCGGCAGCAGTATCGGCAAAACCAACCTCAACCCAGCCGCCGTGACCGAAGTAAACGCCCGTCAGTTCGGCAACTGCCAGACCGGTGCGCTACGCGGTCCCAGCCTGAAGACGGCTGACTTCAACCTCGCCAAACAGTTTCCCGTTACCGAAGATGTAAACCTGACCCTCGCCGCGCAGTTCATCAATCTCACCAACACGCCGATTTTCAGCGTGCCGGCAAGCTGGTGGGGGCAGTACAGCTCGTGCGTGGCCTGCAACGGCGTTCGCACCACAGGAGCACTCGGTGGAGGTTCGGGAACCGTGGGGCTTTTCGGTCTGCTTGATGGATCGAATCCGGGCCGCCAGGTTGAGCTGTCACTGAAACTCTCCTTCTAAAGAAAAGCCGGCAAAGCCTGACTAGAACACGAACCCCATCCACACGGATGGGGTTCGTCTTTCTGCTCACAAATTCTCTACTGGAGCCAGATGCGTTTCAGCCGCATTCGCGGAAAATGAGCCTGCACACAGAGACGACAACAGAGCAATGGCCCGGAAGATGCATGTGAGTTTGTGATGCGTGTCACGGCATGCCAACCTGCCACGGCGGAAACTATGTGGACGTGCAGCTGTGCGTGCAGAGGCCCCGATCTCAATCAGCGGCCTTTGTGCGCAATGGCCGTGCGAAGAGGAATCGATGCATACGGACACGGGCATTCGGCGAACGTACACCGCGGCAACGGACGCTCGCGTAGCGGCACAGGAGTTTTATCGCGATATTGAGCAGCCTGACATGGCGCTCGTCATCTTTTTCTGTTCGAATGATTACGATCTGGATGCTCTGGCCCAGGAACTGAACACGCTGTTCCGCGACGTCCAGGTTATCGGCTGTACCTCCGCAGGAGAGATCGGTCCTGGGGGTTACCGGGAACGCGGCATCTCCGGCGTCAGCTTTTCTTCCCAGGTTTGCTCCGCCGTAAGCGGATCGCTTACTCAGTTGGATCAGTTTCAGATTGCCGAAGGCCACGCGCTCGGAAAACACCTCCTGCGGCAGCTCAAACAAAATGCGGAATCAATGACGGAGCAAAATACCTTTGCGCTGCTCCTGATCGATGGGCTATGTCTCCGCGAAGAACGAGTCACGCGCACGCTGCAAGAGACGCTGGGTAAAGTTCCGCTGGCTGGAGGCTCAGCCGGCGACGGCATGAGCTTCGGCAAGACGTATGTCTACGCGGATGGCAGCTTCCGCAGCGACTGCGCCCTTCTTACTCTCATCACAACGCCGCTTCCTTTTACAGTCTTCAAGACTCAGCACTTTGTCTCCACCGATCAACGGCTGGTCATTACCGAAGCGGACACGAGCCGGAGAGTCGTCAAGGAGATCAACGGCCTCCCCGCAGTGGAAGAATATGCGCGGCTTCTCGGAGTGAGCGAGCACGAACTCACACCTGCACGGTTCGCCGCGTCGCCCGTCGTCGTGCTCATCGACGGCAGCAATTACGTGCGGGCGATCCAGAAAGCGAATGAGGACGGGAGCATCACGCTTTACTGCGCAATCGAAGAAGGCGTTGTTCTCCGCGTGGCGCATGGCGCCGATATTGTCGAAAATCTGGAAACTGCCCTGACGAATATCCGCGCGCAGATCGGCCCGCCCGAACTTGTGATTACCTGCGACTGTATCTTACGCCGGCTCGAAATTGTGCAGAATGGGCTCAGTGATCGCATTGGCGAAATTTTGAAAAGCAACAATGCCGTGGGGTTTAATACCTACGGAGAACAATTTCATGGGATGCACGTCAATCAGACGTTGAGCGGCATCGCCCTTGGCGCGCGGCGGACTGAGGTTCACGGTGCCTGAAGTTCCTCCTGATCTGACGCCCGCCGCTGAGCAGGCTCTGCGCGCCGAGATTGCACGGCTGAACAAGGTAAACCGTGCGCTGATGGACCGCGCTGAACGCAGCACGAAAATCCAGAGCTCAGATTTTGGCATGTTTCAGACTGCCATCATGCTCGAAGAGCTGGTGCGCCAGCGCACGGAAGAACTGGAAGCTGCGCTTCACGAAAACCAGAGAATCAACAGCGCGCTCCGCGAATCCGAGGCGAAGTTTCGCGGTCTGGTTAACCAGTCGCTGGCCGGAATCGCCATCATCGAAGAAGGGCGATTCACCTACGCCAACACCAGGCTGGCGGAAATTTTTGGTTACTGCGTAGAAGAGATACTGCGCCTCGGTCCGCTGGAAACTGCAGCGGCGATCGATCGTCAGCTTGTTCAGGAGCAGATGCGCAGGCGCCTCAGTGGTGAAGTGGACCATCTCAGTTATGTCTTTCACGCGCTGCGAAAAAACGGCGCCGTCATTCATGTCGAGTGTCACAGCTCGGTCATGGAGATCAGCGGCAGAACAGTCCTCATCAATCTGATGATCGATGTAACCGAGCGAATTCGCGTGGAGCAGGAGGTGCAGGCTCTTCAGGATCAGCTCCGGGAACAAGCTATTCGCGATCCATTGACCGGCCTCTACAACCGTCTTCCACTCAATGAATTTTTCGATAGAGAACTGAGCCTTGCCGAGCGGCGGCGCGGACCCGTGAGTGTCGTCATTGCAGACCTCGATCACTTTAAGAAAGTGAATGATGTCTTCGGGCATTTGGCCGGTGACGAGACATTGCGTATCTTCAGTGGCTTGATTCGAAGCTCGTTCCGCGCTGCCGATCTGCATTGCCGCTATGGTGGAGAAGAATTTCTCATGGTGCTGCCGGACATCACGCTGGATGGTGCCTGCGAACGAACGGAGCAGTTGCGCAAGATCTTCGAAGAGACGGAGATCGTGTACGGATCATCGCGGCTCCGCGTCACAGCAACCTTCGGTGTGGCAGTCTATCCCGAACACGGGCGAACGCGCGAAACACTGATCGCTGCCGCGGATCAGGCGCTTTATGAAGGAAAACATTCAGGACGCAATCGGGTGACGTGCTACCACGCCGGCTTGGCCCAGGTTGCACAACCAGAAGCATCAGCAGCGCACCGTTAGAGCAGTTCGCGCGATTCCGGACAAATTTGTCCTTCGCAACCGCTTTGCTCGCATTGAATCTGTGCGACAATGAGTCAGCAGACGCTTGTTGTCGCACGAGGTTGCCATGCAATCTCTTCCCCGCGAAGCTCGACGCAAACGTTACGCCGTCCTGCTCTCTGTGACGTTCCACGGAATTATCTTTACGTGTGTACTTCTGCTTGGCGCTCTCACCAAAAATAAGTTGGTTCGGTCTGATCAGCGCGTAGTGGTCGCGCAGATTGAAGTAGCCGGCGGGTCGCATGCGATCAAGCTCGTGCTGCCCGAGATGGATACGGCTGCGCATACGCGCAAGCCGATTCCCGACGAGGCGACAGCCGCGAAGACCCTCCTGCCGATCCAGCACACGCATCCTCTGCAGAAGTCGGGAGGCGGCAAGCCGCCCACACCTCATGCTGGAGATGGGGCGGGCAATGCCTCCATCGGGAACGGCAGCGATGCAGAGGACGCTCATCCCGCCTTTCCGATCGTCTCGCCACGCCCGCTTGTAACCGATCGTTCGCTTCTGCCCTCGACCGAACAGAAAATTGTGGTCGACGTGAAGGTGGACGCAGCAGGAGCCATTGTGACCGAGCGGCTGGTGAAAGGATTCGGAACCAAACTGGACCAGATCGTTCTCGATACCGTTAAAACGTGGCGTTTTCAACCCGCGACGGTGAATGGCAGGCCAGTGCCTACTGAAGCGGAAGTGATCATTCCTTTTGGCCCGGGTTATTCGGCTGCCGATTTCTAGAGAAGACCGAACAGACAGATGGAAGTGCTCGTGCTCTCGGCCTGCGTTGTGCGATTGTGCCGTGCTAGATTTGGAGAGGTTCGTGATGCTGCAGATCGCGATCGCGCACTCCTATCAGATAGAGCAGGCCATCGAGTCCAAGAAAAGAAATCGACTGATCGGCGCTCTGCCGAACGAGAGGCTTGGCGCGGTAAGCAATACCCATGCCGGCAAGATCAAGCATGGGGATATCGTTGGCCCCATCGCCAACGGCCACCACCTGCTCGAGCGAGATACCTTCACCCTCAGCAATCTCAGCAAGCAACGCTGCCTTACGCACTCCATTGACGATAGGCGGGATCACGCGGCCTGTGACCAAATCGTCGGCAATCTCAAGTTCGTTGGCATGAACGTAATCGATTCCCAGGCGTTGCTGCAGTGAACGCGCAAAAAATGTGAAGCCGCCCGAGAGAATCGCCGTTTTGTAGCCAAGAAGCTTCAGCGTACGAATCAATCGCTCCGCACCGTCAGCTAGTGGAATCGCGTCGATGAGACTGAGCACGCGTTCTGCAGGAAGCCCCTTGAGCAGAGCAACACGTCGCGTAAAGCTTTCGTCAAAGACAATCTCTCCACGCATCGCGGCTCCAGTGATTTTGGCCACTTGATCGCCCACGCCTGCCATCTTCGCGAGCTCATCAATCACTTCGCCCTGAATGAGCGTGGAGTCCATGTCGAAGGCAAAGAGTCTTCGGTTGCGCCGGAAGACTCCTTCACGCTGGAACGCAACATCGATCGAGAGTTCCTGCGCGACAGCAAGAAACTCCGCGCGCATACCGGACTCTCGCGCCGCATCGCCGCTGACTGCCAGCTCGATGCAGGCGTTTTCTGTCTCAATCTCCGGCGCAAGCTTTCCGGAAAGCCGCTCGATCCGGTCAATATTCATGCCGTGCGCGGCGATGATCGAGCTGATTCGAGCGATCTGCTGAAAGGTGATGGAGCGCCCCAGCACCGTGATGATGAAGTGCACAAAATGCTCGTGATGCAAGCCACGCAGCCAATGCTTCACAGCACTCTGAGGAATCTTTTTGAAGTGGGCCTGGAGCCCAAGCTCATGCGCGCGACTGAGAAGAGCGCTCTTAGTTGCGGCAAAGTCTGTAGTAGAAGGGACCTCCACGAGCATGCCCAGCGCGAGAGTCTCATGCACCACGGCCTGCCCGATGTCGAGAACGTTGACATCGCTACTGGCAAGAATACTGGTGACGCCGGCAGTAAGCCCGGGTGCATCGGGGCCTGAGAAGTGGATGAGGATCGCTTCGGAACGTGTTCCAGATGACATGCCTGATCTCACTATAACGGACGGTGACCGGTAACGGTCTTAGCCGCTGGTCGCTTTGGCTAGCAGTGCCGAGAGCTCGCTCTGAACCCGTTCCATCACAGAGCGCCAGTCGCGAATTTCAGGTTGCCGGAAAAGCCGCACAGTTGGATACCAAGGACTGTCTTCGCGATCCAGCAGCCAGCGCCAGTCGGGCGCGAAAGGGAGCAGCACCCATGTCTGCTTCCCGAGCGCGCCGGCCAGGTGCGCGACAGATGTATCCACAGAGATGATCAGGTCCAGGTGGCTGATCAGTGCTGCCGTATCCGCCATGTCCGTGATGGCAGACTGCAGGTCGACCAGCTTTTCAGAAAGATCAGAGAGTTGTCTTGAAGCTGCGCCCAGCTGGAGCGAAAAGAAATGGGCGCTTCGCATTTCCAGAAGAGATTTGACTAGATGTGGCGGTATCGAACGGAACCAGTCTTCTGAATATTTTGGATTCCCGCTCCACACCAAGCCAACACGTAGCCCTTCCCCAGGCCATGTGCGTGCCGCCGCTGCCTTTGCTGCCTCTTCTGGAACCGTGAGATAGGGAACGCGTGCGGGAATGGAATCGATCTGCGTTTCGAAGGCGAATGGCAAGCTCATCAGCGGGCAGTGCCATGCGAACGGCCCGATCGGCTCTCCCGTTGTGAGCACAGCGAGGCCCGGCAACTCCGCTGCTAGCCGGCGCAGCGCAGGAGGAACATCCAGCAACACCGTACCGCCTGCAGCCTGAACCATCGGTGCATAGCGAAGAAATTGAAGGCTATCGCCCAGTCCCTGTTCCGAATGCAGCAGAATGCGCGCCCCATTGAGCGGCTCTCCGCGCCACAAGGGTACCGGAAAAGTGCGCGGGCTGTTGCGCGCTCGGCGATGTCGCACTTCATAGCCGCGCCATCCCGCGGCGTAGTTCCCCTCCATCAGGTCGATCAGGCATTGGTTCCATTGAGCCTCGATCAGGTCTGGCTTCAGGCGGCTCGCCTGTTCGTAGCTCATGCGCGCATCGTGGAGTTTTCTCTGGTTTTTGAAGACATTGCCCAGGTTGCAAAGCGCATCGGCATAGTCCGGTTTCAACGCGAGCGCCTTCTCAAGAAGAATTCTGGACTCTTCCAATCTTCCCTGGTCGCGCCTTACCACGCCGAGATTATTCAGTGCCTCTGCAAACTCAGGCATCAGTTCCAGCGCACGCTCGTGCGCCGCGCCGGACTCTTCCAGCCTGCCCAGGTCCCGCAGCACGACGCCCAGATTGTTGTGTGCCTCCGCGAACTCCGGTCTGAGAGCCACTGCGCGCTCGTGCGCCGCCACTGCCTCTTCAGGTCTTTCCAGGCCCTGCAACACGATTCCCAGATTATTGTGCGCTTGCGCGTCGTCTGGGCGCAGCTTGAGTGCGTACTCATAGTGGGCTCGTGCTTCGTTAAGCTGTCCCTGATCCCGGAGAATCGTACCCAGGTTGTTGTGCGTCTCAGGGAGTTGCGAGTTGATGCTCAGCGCACGCTCGAATCGGGACTTGGCCTCTTCGAGCTTTCCTTGCTTTTGCAGAATCAGTCCCAGGTTGTTCTGCGCTTCAGCATAGTCGGGCTTTAGCGCAAGCGCCTGTTCGTAATGAGCGGCAGCCTCGTCCAGTTCCTTCCGGTCGCGCAGCAGATTGCCAAGATTATTGTGTGTCTCTGCGAACTTCGGATTCAGCGCGAGCGCGCGTTCGTAATGCGCCTTCGCTTCATCCAGCTCGCCCAGATGCAGGAAAACGAGCCCCAGATTGTTGTGTGTGTCGGCAATCTCTGGTCGAAGAGAAAGCGCACGCTCATAGTGCGCCTTCGCGTCCTCCAGCTTCTGCCGGTCCCGGCTGGAGATTCCCTGATCGAGCAGAATATTGCCTAAGAGAAAATAGGTTTCTTCATCATTCGGCTTCAGAGCCAACACGCGTTGATACGCGGCGACAGCCTCGTCAAATTTCCGCTGCGCCTGCAGCACCGCGCCAACGCTGGCATGGTAAGAGGCCTCATTCGGATGGATCGCGATTGCCCGTTCGAACATCTTCGCAGCGGTTTCGAGGTTGCCGCTTTGATGCGCAATGAGGCCAAGCCCGTAGAGACTCTTCGCATTCCTGACGTCGCTCGCCAGCACCTGGAGATAGAGTTGCTTTGCCTCCTCCAGCCGTCCTGACTGATGCTCACGAATGGCCCGCGCCAGCAAATTTTGTATGGCGGTTTGCCCGCGGCCGGCAGATGGGCGAGCCGGAGGACCATGATGGCGGCTCATGCGTCCTTCCGTCCGCCGGCAATCAAGTTGGTAGTAGAGAAGCCCTCGACCAGTGGAACAATTTTCACTTGTCCGCCCCAGGACTCAACCTCTCGTGCGCCAGCAATGGTATCGACGTTGTAATCGCCGCCTTTGACCAGTACATCGGGTTTCACCGCGATGATGAGTTCCAGCGGCGTAGGCTCGGGAAACAAAACAACGGCATCTACGACCGAAAGCGCAGCCATCACGCGAGCCCGTTCGCGCTCGCCGACTATCGGCCGGCCCGGCCCTTTGAGACCGGCAACCGATGCATCGCTGTTGATCCCCACGATGAGCTTATCGCCGAACCGGCGCGCTTGCTCGAGCAGTGTGATATGCCCGATGTGCAACAGGTCGAAGCAGCCGTTGGTAAAGACCACGTGCTCTCCGTTGGCCCGCCACAGCGCCATGCGGCGAATGAGTTCTTCGCGGCTCATCACCTTATTCACCGTGTCGACGGCGATTTCAGTAGAGAGTGCAGCCAGCAATTCATGCTTTTCCACCGGCACAGTGCCGACCTTGCCCACCACCACGCCGGCTGCAACATTGGCCAACTCCACCGCCGTCTCGGGACTGAGTGCGGAAGACAGGCACAGCGCCAGAACCGCAATCACGGTATCGCCGGCGCCTGAGACATCGAAAACCTGGCGCGCGGCGGCGGGCGCGATCCGATGTTTTCCCGGTCGCACCAATGCGATCCCTTTTTCACTTAACGTCGCGGCAAGAAACTCGAGATCGTACTCCGGAATCATCGCCTCAGCGGCATTCAACAGCTCTTCCAGATTTTGTGCATCCGTGCGGAGAGCATCCGATAACTCACGCAGGTTCGGACAAATCGTCGTCGCACCGCGGTATCGCGAGAAATCCGCATTTTTCGGATCGACCAGAACCGGAATCTTGGACTTTCGTGCCGCTTGAATCACCGCCTGGCACACAGCAGGCGTCAGCCCGCCTTTGGCATAGTCCGAAAGCACGATGGCATCGCATGCAGGCACGCGTGCGAGCACATCTTCAATCAAGCGATCGAAGTCGCGCTGTGGCCGTTCGCGCAGCTCCTCACTATCGAGCCGCAACATCTGCTGCTTACCGCCCAAAATGCGCAGCTTTGTGATGGTCGGAAATCCCTGGCAGCTTATGAACGCCGGCGAAATGCCGTTGGAACGCAGGCTTTCTGCCAGAAGTGATTCATTCTTGTCGCCGCCCGTAAAACCTGCCACGACCACCTGCGCGCCCAGCCGCGCAAGATTCATGGCCACATTGGCTGCCCCGCCAGGTCGCTCGCTCTGATGGGAGGCGCGCACAATCGGCACGGGCGCCTCAGGCGAGATGCGCGCAACATCGCCCCAGATGTACTGATCGAGCATCACGTCGCCGACCACCAGCAGGCGCTTCGTCGACCACTCGTGTTCAATTTGGCCAATGATTGTGTGAAGTTGTTCGATCATCAGCTTACATCCTTCGCACTCCACCAGCAGGCAAGGTGCGCCACGTCTACCGGCTCCTATCGGTAGACAAAGCTGTCCCTAGCAAGAGTATCAATTCGCTTACCTGCCGGATGCCGGCAATTCCATTGTGGTCGAAGATCGGGACTCTTGTTTGTTACCGACCGAGATTCCTCAAGAAGTCAGCCGCGGCGCGTGAGCGCGCCCGCTCTGCGACGCCGTGACAGGATCACGCATACGGCTCTTCTGTCCCGGTCTCTATCGCTACCGGCGTAAGCAGGCAGGAGGGCAAAAGGAGAAAATCTTCGTGTAGGCGTAACATAGGCGGCGTCGCCGGTTGTAAATGTCCCGAAGCCTTGCCGGATCGATGGAATGACTTCACGTCCATCTTTTATCGCGCATCTGCGGTGGTCGGCGTGCTTTAGTCGCCGACCTTTGAGCGACGTCTTGTTCAGGCGCGATCAACTTCCCTTTGCTATTGAATTACGCTAAGAGCCGCGGCGCCGAGCGCGAACTGTGAGAACAACTGCGACCAATCAAGAAAGGCGCGCAATGCGGAGGGCTTTGCGCTCTTCTCTGGAACTACGATCGTGTCACCCGGAAAGATGCGCAAATCGGTGAACCCATTTCCCCACAACCCAGTCTTGGTCGAGCGGCTCACAATTTCGCCATCGGCCCGGATGATGAATTCATGCTTCTGATCTGCATCTGCATTCGGACCACCTGCCAGGGCTAGGTAAGCTCCCAAGCGCCGACCCGGTGAATAGAGGAAGGAATTCTGGTCGTAGACGGCTCCAATCACATTCACGCTGTTGGGAACAGAGGGAACCGTAAACGAATCGCCATTCTCGAGCAGAATATCGGGAATCGCATCTAATCCGCTGCTATTGGGCTTGAACTGGAGTACGATGCGCCCGCTTGCGCGTATCTCTCTTAATTGCGTAAGAAGCTCACGCTCGCTGTTTTGTGCCGAAGCGCTGTTAGCAATCTGCTGCGCCGAAACCGTTGCCGCCCCTTGCAAGGCAAGATTGCTTCGCTGGATCTGAAGATTGAGCGTCTGCAGATACTGATTGATGCCGGCCTGCTGTATTGCCCGAGTAGACTCACGCGTGAACTGCGAACCATATAGATACGCATTGGGCGTAAAGCCGCCCGCGCGCTCAATCAAGTGCCGTAGTGTTTCTCCAGGCAACGCGGAATAAACGCCTGCGTGCACAAACTCGCCACCGAGCCGCACAAACTTGGTCTGCTCAGCGATCGGAACTCGAATATCGGCGGCCGAGAAGATTGAAACGACATCGCCCGCTTGAAGCTCGAGGTCTTGCGACGAATCGTGCTGAAGCACAAGTTTGCCCAGATCGAAAGGAATCAGTGTCGCTTTCAGGGTCGCCGGATCCTGGCGATCAATCACGGCATAATCCCAATCAATTTCCGGAGCGAGGAGTTTTACCTCAGTCCGCTGCTCGGGTCGGGGCATTTGCGATGAAGAGACACTCTGAGCCGCTGCCAAAGGTGAATTACCGAGCTGCTGTTGTTGCGAAGGTTGATAGGGGTTCTGCGGGTAGCCGGATAAATCTTGCTGTGACGTGCCTGCGAGATTCTGTTGAGACACGTATTGTTCTTGCTCAAGTGCAGAGGTATCCGTTGCTTGCGACGAGTCAGGCAGTTGACCACTCGTGAGCGAACTGAGGCCGGCGGTCCCGGTTCTGGGATTGTTCACCGGTGCGCCGGTTGTCGGCGGCAGTGTGACAGAGCGACCGTCGATAGGCTGCTTCATTCGATCGAGGTTCTGCGTCGGCTCGAACTCCGGCGCCGGCAAGCCGAGCTGCGTCCGCTTCCACCAATAGTTTCGGGTAATGAGCGACTCCTTATCTGGAATCAAATCGCTCAAGTGCATTCCTGCATGCCATGCAAACCGGCCCGGGTTTGCTGTGTTTCCGCGCAGAATGACAGTTTTTCGGTATGAAGGAACGATGGAGAAAACACGAATCAAATCACCATCGGCCAACGGAGTCGCCAGACCCGTGGCATCATACGCCACTTCCATCGCCTGGCGATCATGATGCTCCTCGATTCTCTCGATCGAGATGCGCGTCTCCGCGGCTATTGCGGAGGCTCCTCCGGCTGTAGTGATCAGATCAGCGAGAGAATCATTGCCTTTGAGTTCATAAATCGCAGGGCTGCGCACACTCCCGGTGATAGCCACTTGAGGACCCACGTGGGGAATAAAAATGACGTCGCCTGGCAGGAGCTTAACATCCTTCGTTTTGTCGCCGCGTACCAGCAGGTCGTACAAATCGAAATCGGTTGCGACGGTGTCGCCCCGCCGCAACTGAATATGGCGGAGTGAGCCCTGCAGAGACGGTCCACCGCTGGCGAAGAGTGCATCAACCAACGTGCTGAGAGAGCTAACTGTATACACGCCCGGGCGTTGCGCTTCTCCAGTTACATACACTTGGATCGCACGAATCTGGCCGACGTCGATGGTTAGCTGAAAGTTGCGATAGACCCTTTGGATTGCGGTCCGTACGTGATCTTCGAGAGCCGAGTATTGTAGGCCAGCTACGTGCACGGGGCCCACCTGCGGAAGATAGATGTCACCCGACCGGTCGACGCGCACGTTTGCCGTAAAGTTCAGCTGACCCCAAATTCGGATGCGCAACTCATCGTTCGGCCCGATCACATAGTCCGAAGGCACGGGCGCATTCTCAAGAGGAGCAAATGTCGATGGCACGCGACGAAAGAGGGTTGAACCGTAAATAGGGAGAACCAGACCCGTTGTCGACGCCACAAACTTCTGGAACTCGGTCAGCGGTTCCGGCGGAAGCACTGCGGTTTGCTGAGTTCGGTTTCTACCAAGTGTTTGTTGCGTGAAGGATTCGGTATCGGTGTAGTTGTTTGGTAAACCCGGAATCTGTGTAGTGCTTTCCTGTGGTATCTGCGGACGGGTCTGCTGCGACAACTGCAGGTTGGAGTACTGTGATTGTCCGGTACATTGAGCCGAGCTCGCCATCAGCGGATCGGTGCAGTCCAAATCGCTTGAGCTACCCGTAAGGTCCGAACCACCGGTCGGACTCTGTAACTGGGCATTGGCGGTGGTCGCCAACAAGATGAGGAGGAAACTTCCGAGCCGGGTAGCAAAGCTGGAGCGCAGATAAAATCTATCGCGGGCGGGCTGGCCGTGAGGGTTCACGACATTCTCCCAGCGATTTCGAATCTCCATATGGTTACGAGTCTAACACGGGAAGAGGAAGGCACTCTCCTGCCGAAAGGTAAGGACGGACCGCACCATTTTGCTCTTAATCAAATAGCTCGCCTTGGTTGGAGGCGAGCTATTTGGTATGTCTTAATCGCTCGATAAATGGGGAAAAATCTAGCTGCGCAAACAGCGCGTAAAGCCGACTAACTCGGCGTGTCAAATGATTCGCGTGTGTACTCCATGTAAGTAAGCTGCTCCGAAGTGGGCACAGGCTGAGCGGTGCGCGGAGTAACAGGCGCAGAACGACGCGGCGCAATGCAAGATAGAACCGTTGCTCCAATAAGTTTAAGATCTGTCCAGAATGTTGCCTGCCGCATATACCGTGCGTCAATGCGTGCTTTAAGGGGCTTGATCCGCAGATTGTAAAAGTGCTCCATCTGATCAGCGGGTACGCGGCTTAGAATCTCCTCTTCATGGCGGAAGGCAAGCGTCGAGGCTCCCGTAATACCTGGGCGATAGGGCATGTTGAGGACGACCTCGTACTGAAGCAATTTGGGCCTTGGACCCACGAGGCTCAGATCTCCACGCAGAACGTTATAAAACTGCGGAAGCTCATCCAACTTCAGCTTGCGCAACCATCGGCCCAGAGTGGTGATGCGGCAATCGCCATCTTTTGTCAGACCAGGTCCGCAACCTTCATTTGTTTCGACAGTCATACTGCGGAATTTGTAAATGGAAAACAAGCGGCCGTTACGACCCACGCGTTTCTGGACAAAGATCGCCGGGCCCCTCGATGTAAGCCGGATGCAAAAGGCAATCACCAGCATCGGCGCGGCAAATACGACGAGTACTGGAAGCGCAATTGCAAGATCGAAGAACCGCTTCGAGCGCGAGAGGCTCCACTGACTCACAGCAAATCTCTCGATCGAAGTTACACGAGCTACCTGTGGAAGCTCCTTAACCCACGAAGGCTTTCGCTGGTGCCACTCATTCTCGTAAGCGCCGATAACCCCGGATTGTTTCTCAGCAGCTGTCTCAGAAGACTCTGAAACGCACACCTTCGCTTGCAAGTTGCCCCCTTTGGCGAAACTCCATAGTGTTTTGCAATGAACGTGCAGATACTGAACTTGGTCGAGCAGTCTTGAGGGCGGTCAATTTTTCAGTTTGGTTAACTCTCTCCGCGCCCCACGTAACGGCAAATCTGGGTTGTTTACCTACTCAGACGGCTTCTTGATCTGAAAGTTGTGCATTCGCTGAGTTTGACTCTAAAAAAAATATAGCACGAACAATTGAAACAAGTTGATTTTCTTATGGTGTCAAGCCTGTCACACCTTTGTGTGATCCCCGTTACGGACCTCTTGAGGTTCTCCGTTTCCCGCAAATGCGCGTTTTGGCTCAAAAAGGGAACATCGCTCCTTCAGCGGCACCTAGCAGTCGCGATCAGGCAGGGGTTTAACAGCCCAGCATGAGTTATAAATCAGTAAACATGCGTTTTTGTGAAAAACGATTGAATTTTTTACCTCCAGCAGGAGACAATAACCCCCTTTTCGTCGATTTCTTGCAATGGGGAAACTAGAAATCACCTGTCTGGGACGCTCAAGCTCTTTATCTAATCGGCCCCGGCTCGGTCTCACCAATCTATCCAGTCGGATTTTGGTCCGGCCGTCGAACCGCATAACCATACCACCGCTTTTTATGAATTGCGAGCATAAAATGACAGACCCGTCATCAACCGAACCTTCTCTGGTAAATTTTCAGGAACCGGTCACAGAAGGACCCTCTTTGCTGTCCGAACACTGCATTTGTCAGCGTCGACGAACAACAGCTCGCGGTTCAGTTTGTGATGGCCTTTTCGCAGGATGAAGCAGAAATCGATGAGGGTGAAATATACGAGGATCGCCATCTATAAAGAGTTACTCGGATCAGTGCTTCCGAGTTAGAGGCCGGCCACTTCCGCAGTTTCATCGCTCTTGGAGACCGCTCCGTCGAAGATGACAAACCGGGGCTTGCTGAGATTGTCGATGCCGTCCAGAGGGGAATGGCGGGTGAGAAGAAATCGGCTCCGGAAGCCGGCCTTGATCTGTCCGAACTTCTCTTTGAATGCCAACCTATTTGAACTGGCTCCAGTCGCAGCGTGGATGACAGCAAGCGGCGAAAGCCCGGCCCGCTCCATGAGCACAAGCTCATAGAGAAATCCGAGACCGTGTTCCACACCGTAAGACCCGGCATCGCTGCCGGCAATGATTGCAACGCCCATCTCATGAGCCCTGAGCAAAGTCTCGGCGTGTTGATCGAGAACTCTCCTCAGATTGGAAGCAACCTCCTCATCCCATCCCATCCACGAGGCGTAGTCAATCTGCCGCTGGACCGGAGCGAACGTCGGCACCCACGCGATCTGCCGGTCGCGCATCTTCGCCAACTGATCGGGACGCACAAAAAATCCGTGCTCGATCGTATCGACTCCTCCCTCGATCGCGCGCTCAATACCGGCGTCGCCGGAGGCATGTGCCAGGGTCTGTTTGCCGAACGACGCTGCTGCCGCAATCAGCTCGCGAATCTCTTCGGTCGTCATTTGCGGTTCGGTGGTGACCGCGCCTTTTTTGAAGTTGATAATGCCAGTAGGAATCAGTTTGATTCGGTCAGCGCCTGCTTTGACCCGAGCCTCCACACACTCTTGCGCGGATGCAAACTCCTCTATGGATTCGGCCATAAAACTGCCGTAGCGGCCGCGATGATGAATCGCCGCACCGGGGCTATCCACGTACGGCATCAAGGGATGATCGGTGCTGGCAGAAAGCCTGCTGAGCGCGATTCCTACTCCATCTTTGTCGCCTGCATCACGCACCGCGATAATGCCCAACCGCACCAGCTTTTCGAGCCTTGGCCGTGCAAGATTCAGGAGTTCGCCCCGCGGTTGCTTTAGATAAGCAGCGCGCTTTGCGGGATCCAACTCGCCGCCCTCAAGAAACAAGTGCGCATGGGCCTCAATCAGCCCGGGGAGCAGTGCGTACTCGGGAAGATCGACGTCTGGTGCGTGCTGGTCAATACGCAGCAGATCGCGGGGCGGAGAGGTCGCGCCAACGAAGAGAATCTGACTCTGGTCGTAAACGATATGAGCATTTTGGAGGGGATGCGCACTACCGCCGTCGAGCAGCGTGCCCACACGCAGCCAGACCCGCCGGCTGTTCGATGCCGAAAGAAGCGAAGCGAGATTGTCCATCTCAGAAGTCGACAACCTCGGCCTCTCGGCAAATCGCCATAATGGCTTCTGCCTGGCGGAACCCTGAAATCTCGTGCGTCTCGCCATTCAGTGGCCGACCCTGTTCCAGCGCTTCGCGCAGCTTGGCGACTGTGGGATGGTTGGCCGGCAGAGGTGCGGGGTTCTTTTCAGGATTAGCTAACGCGAAATCGAGCCCAGCCTCCATTCCCAATGTGAGATAAGCCTTTTCTAACTCCTCACGGATACCCTTGGGCGTGCCCCAGGCAAAATTTGAAAGCCCGACCACCATATGGACGCCGCGCAGATCGGGATCGGCGCTAATCAGCCGCATGGCGTCGAGCCCGGTATTCACCAGTCCATATGTATCGGCGCCCACCGGTGCTAGACCCGGATCAATAATGATCTGATCATTCCTGCGGTTCGCCTTGGTCACAAGCAGCTCGACAAAGTACTTGGCCGCACGATGAGAGTCCTCCGGTGTCAGGCATTGCGCTGTTCCATCCGCAGCAAAGGTCTCCGATGCCATCACCACAGCCAGCGTATCGTAATGCTTTACCAATTCCACCATCTCGTCCAGGTGTTCGCGTGAAGCCGCAAGTGAATTAAGAATCGGAGCGCCGCTCTTTGTTCGGTCGTAGTGCGCAAGCGCAACCTCGTGATACTCAATAGAAGGATTGTCGAACGCGATCGGCGTAGCCGTCACTTCCTGGATGGCCGGGACCACCTCCGGCAGAAAATCCAGCATCTCGTGGCGGCGCACCTGGATGCGCTGCGTGCCGTCCAGGTTCAGCGTTAGATAATCGGCGCCAAGGCCTGCCTGAAGTTGCGCCAGCTCCTGATATCCCCGCGGATCACGCTCTGTGAACGCCTTGCGTGCCCGCGCATACGAGTTATTCATCAACTCGCCGATAATATGCAGCTTCTTGCTCATCATCGTTTCTGAAGCTCCGTTTCGAGGACAGTCGATTCTGTCCGCGCGATCTCTCGTTTGGCAGTGTGGTCGCGGCCGAGCCAGAGATTCGCCCAGGCCGACGTTCCGCGCAAACCCTGGTTCTGTATCACCGGCGCATGGTTCAGCAATCGCGATTCCTGGCCATCGTGTTTTAGCCGCTCATAAGCGCGCAGCCAGATGCAGTCACCGTAGCCATCTACTTCGCACCGCCCTTCGCGCGTGCCGCCGCATGGACCATTGCGCTGATTCTTCGCGCATTGCGATTCAGGACACAGATACGCAATCTCCGGCAGGGAACAATCCCCACAGTCTTTGCATTGGAAGAGGACGGCCTTGCTCAAATGCTCCAACGTCCGGAGCGGCTTCGGGCCCTGCATCGGATCGCTCGCATGGGCGCAAACCCTTGCACCCCATCGCGCAAACGCCGCGCTGGGCTCAAACATCGTCCTGTGCGACAGCTTCGAAATCTGATAAACCGTGGTGACATGCTTTGAAGCGCGGTGAGGTCTCGGATTCTCGTGTGCCGGGTCCGCCAGCCTCGTCTCCGGGTTCTCGGCATAGTAGAAAAACTCGCCGGGCCGCGAAAACTGGATTTCGCGGGCGAACTGCTTCCAGTCATCCGGTGCAAAGGAACGCTCAACCTCCAGAATCCTTTCAATCGCGGGGAAATTGTGGACCCCTCCCAGATACACACCGCGAAATCCAAGCCCGCGGTAGATGGCAATCTGCTTGGCCGCAAACTCCAGAAAAAATGCTCTTCCTCCGTCGGCCGAGCAGCCCTTCTGGCGGCAAATCTCCAGCAGCGCGGGCGTGACGACTACACCTGGAATTCTGCCTTCATGAAAAATTTGTGCGACACGCGAACTTAATAGGTATACGTTCCCGATCAGCGGCGTCTCGCGCATCCCGTGCGCATCCATGTAACAGCGCAGTTCCGAGATCTTCCGCGCGTCGAACCCGATCTGGTTGATGATGAACTGCGCGCCGCACTCAATCTTCTTTTTGAGCTTGAAATACTGCGGAATGACCTCGCCCTCGCGCAGTTTGAAGTTCGTCGTCACTGCGCCGATGCAAAACTGGGTCTTGCCGAGCCGCTGCCGACTTGCTTGTGTCTCGTTGTTGCCAAGCCCCTGATTCATCGTGTGCAGCAGCGAGATCAAGCCAACAGAATCGATATCAAAAACCGGCTTCGCCAAACCGCCGTTGCCCGCGACCGGATAGTCGCCGGTCATCGCCAGAATATTGTTGAAGCCCTCGCTGTTAAGCATCCAAGCCTCGCTTTCGAGGCCATTCCGATTCAGGTCCTTGCACGTGAGGTGAATCACCACCTCTTTGCCGGCGTAGAGAATCGGCCTGCCGAGAGCGAGCGGCGCAAGCTGTGGGTTGCCACCTGCATTGTCGGTAATCGAAACCCAGTCGATCGCAGGGCTGGCCACAAGGTCATTGGCGAAACTCCGAGCCATCACGGCGCTTGTCCCGGACATCGGACCGCGAACAGACACCAGTTCCGTTGCGATCAGAAAGCGCGAGCGATCCGCCAGCTTTTCCCGCAACGTTTGCATCACTGCGACAGTATTGCATATTTTTCGACTCACGAATTTAATTTGCCTCGCCAATCCGCCTTGCCGGATTTGATCCAGGGCATATCGAGGGGCGCCATAATGTGCATCTAAATCGAATCAGTTGGAGAAACCGTGCGCGATGCGAGAAAGCGATTGCTCCTCTGGGCGGGCTCGGATCCTCTCCTTGCGTCTCGAGCAGAACGCTAACCTTAAATTATTTTTCTATTGACAATCGCCTTCTCGGGCGGATTAAATCTTCTCCGAAGGCCCGACCACCCCTTATCGGGCTCTCCACCTTCAACCCTTCGCCGTACTCTGCGCGAAATGTCCATAAACGACTTCCCATCTCCCCATCCATAGGAGGCTAATCAGCAAATCTATGACAAGTTTGAGAGACCGATTCAATCAGATCGGCAGACACTGGATCAGTGCGCTTGCTGTAACGCTGGCCCTCGTAGTCTGCCTGGCATGGACAAGCTCTCCTGCCTCAGCCCAGACGGCAGGTGAAGGCTCCATTGAAGGCACGGTCACAGATACATCCGGAGCCGTGGTCCCCAACGCGACCATCACTGTCACCAGCACCTCTACCGGCGTATCCATGACGCGCACGTCAACGGCGAATGGCTTTTACGTCGTCTCGCCGGTTCTTCCCGGCACGTACACGGTCACCGCGACGGCGGGAGGATTCCGGGACTTTAAGCAGGAAAATCTCACCGTCAACGCCATGCAGACCGTTGGTCTGAATATCGCTCTTTCGGTGGGTACGGCAACTGAGCAGGTCACTGTCAGCAGCGCTCCTCCACAGCTTGAGACCACGAACGCCACACTTGGCGGCAGCATCGATAGCAGCGTCTATCTCGAATTGCCGATCTTGGTGGCCAACAACCAGCAGCGCGATATTACGGCCGTTTCAAATCTGCTGCCGGGCGCCCAGCCGGGAAGCCGTTCATCGCTCTTTTCAGGAACAGCCAATCGCGTGCAGGAAGTCTACTTTGACGGAATTCCTCTAACCACGATCAGCCAGATCGGCGACAACCGGCCGATCTTTAACTTAGTGCCGGCTGAAGCCGTCGGGCAGATCAACGTTGTTACCAGCAGCGCATCGGCCGAATACCAGGGCGCAGGCATGGTGAACTACACAACAAAGTCTGGCGGAAATAAGTTCCACGGTTCGGTTGCTGATTTCGTTCGCAACACAGCCTTCGACACATGGGGATTCACGGCCAGCGCGCTGACCAAAAAAGAAGTGGTCAATGGGGTTATCACCAATGTGCCTGCGGATAAACCCGAAGACCACCAGAACGAGCTCTCGGTGGCAATAGGCGGCCCGGTCAGCATTCCGCATCTTTTCAATGGGCACGATAAGCTGTTCTTCTTCGGCGCCTATGACAAACTGCACGCGCGAAGTGCAGCGAATCCATCACAGGTGACGATTCCCACTACCAAGATGCGCAATGGCGATTTTTCTGAGCTGCTCTCTACGGCTCAGGGCGGCAACGGCGGACCAGGATACATCCTGTACGATCCCACGACGCAAGCAGCCTGCACCGCAAACAGCACGAATGGACCTTGCCGTTACGCATTTGGGCAAACCTATGCCGGCACGCCAGGTCCCAACGGAAACCCATCTGGTAAGCCGACCAACATCATCCCCGTGGGGGAGATTTCTCCGATCGCGAAGTATATGCAGCAGTGGTTGCCCGATCCAACGACTTCGGGGCCCGGCATTATCAGCGGCAACTATCTGGGTGGCCCGCCGAGTGGTTATGACAACTGGCTCTACTCGGGACGCATCGACTATGACCTTTCGCCCAAGCAGAGAATATCGGTGGTTGTCGCCGGCGGTAATCGTCAGGCCTATCCTTTCACCGCGGCGAGCTCCGTTAATAACAGCACGATCGCACTTCCTCTTCCATATACAGGTTCTGACTACTCAATCGTCGCAGGCCACTGGGCGGACTTCGAGCACTCCTACACCCTCACCCCTCATCTGGTGAATCAGTTCCGGTTCGGCTGGAGCAACTTTGGCGGCCCGCCGCTCAAGAACCTGACGCAGGGCATCAAGCAATACGAAGCCATTTCCGCCGGCATCGGTTTCTCCGGTGTTCCGGCAGATGGCCAGGCCGTTACCGAGTTCCCCACAGTCAACTTCAGCGGCAGCAACGCGCCCAACCAATGGGGATTCGGCGGATCCGGTGTGACCGCGACCACGGTGAGCCAGTCCTACACCACGCTCGACAACGTGATGTGGGTCAAAGGCAATCACGCCATGACCTTCGGCTTCCAGATGCAGCGCCTGGAAGACAACTCCTCTTCTTTCGACGGTCCTACATCTTCGCTCACATTGAGCTTCAGCCCCAATGAAACTGCTTCGATTACCCCGAGTGGAACGAGCGGCTTTGCTTACGGCGGCAATACCGGTTTTGCCTATGCCAGTTACATGCTCGGCGCAGTCGGCAGCACCAGTTCTCTTACATTGCAGCCGTTTTCAATTTTGGGTGCACGTTATCCAACATATGCGCCGTACTTTCAGGACGACTGGAAGATCACTTCAAAGCTTACCCTGAATCTCGGCCTGCGCTGGGATTACATGTCTCCCTATCACGAAACACTGAATCGCTTCTCGTTCCTCAACCCGAGCCTTACGAATCCTGTGACGGGCAACGCGGGCGCACTGCAATTCGCCGGAAGCTACGGAGGCCCATCGGTCAGCTGCGGCTGCACGACACCGGTGCATACGTACTGGAAAAACTGGGGCCCTCATGTTGGATTCGCCTACGCGTTGAACGATAAAACGGTTGTCCGCGGAGGATTCGCCACGCTCTATTCGCACGCAGGTGGAACCGGCGGAGCCGGCAATGCGTTCAATGGTCCATCGCAGCTGGGCTTCACCAGTTCGGTTAGCTTCCCGGCTAATTCTGCGGGGCCGGGAGCAGGGCCGGTCTTCTATTTGAACAACGGTTCCAGCTTCACAACAGCCGGAATCGCCAACGCGAACTTTGGTGGACCGGGCTACACCGTTCCGGCAATCACGCCGCCGGGCGCGATCAGCCAGACACTCAACGTCGGTAACACCGTCAACAGCTCCGGAGCTTACGTTGCCGCAGGCGGAGCACCCGGCTTTGCCGATTTCTACATTTCAGGTAGAGCGCCAGAGTTCAACTTCTGGAACTTCGGTATTGAACGAGCTCTCTCTGACAACATTACGATCTCCGTGAACTACGCGGGCTCTGAGAGCCACTTCATCGCCGGCGCCAGCAATATCCGCGGACTCTATTCTGGCCAGCTCAACCCGCAATACTATGCTCTCGGGGCTTTACTCAATTCGCCGGCCACAGCGGCCAACGTGGCTGCCGCCCAGGCCATCATGCCCCAAATCGCGGCTCCCTATGCAGGTTTCGAACAGGCGGCAGCAACCTCTGCCGGCAAAGGACAGGCCACCATCGCCCGCATGCTGACCTGGATGCCGCAATTCTCGGGTACCACGGATACGTGGGGCCTCGACACGGCGAACGCCAGCTATCATGCCCTGCAAGTCTCAGCTCACAAGCGGATGTCCAACGGGCTTGACATCACGGTAAACTACACCTATTCGAAAAGCATCGATGATGCCGGAACCCAGCGCAGCGGATATGCCATCCCCGCAACTCTTATGCGGAATGGCAAGGCTTGGCGGCAGAATCGGATTGACCGGTCCATCAGTGCGAATAGCGTTCCGCAAAATCTTGCCGTTTACGGTGTGTATCACTTGCCGTTTGGAAAATCTGGATTGGGTTCAGGTAATCCAGTCGCACGCCAGATCATCAAAGGCTGGGATCTTTCGGGTGTCTTCACGTATCGATCCGGCACTCCCTTGCTGCTTACTTCTTCGGCTTGCACCAGCAGTTTTCAGCCGCTCTCCGGAACTTGCATGCCTGACCTCAATCCGAGTTTTTCTGGCAAGACCATCCGCCAGAACGGCAGTTGGGGCAAAGGAATCACCGCAAAAACCTTTAGTTCGATCCCCTACCTGAATGGCTATGTCAGCAGTGCAAATCAGAATGCGGGCTCTGATTCTGCGTCTTGCACCAGCAGCACCGGCCCGTTCTGCAATGTGCAAAACTTCATGTTCGGCGATGCGCCACGTGTATTGCCTTTCGATGGCCTGCGCAATCCGAGCGTCTATGATTTGGACGCGAGCGTGCGCCGCACCTTCGACATCACCGAGAGATGGAAGTTCGTGTTCGGCGCGGATTGCCAGAACGTAACAAACAAAGTCACGTTCAGCGGCATCGGCGTGAACGTTAATAGCAGCAACTTTGGAACTGTGAGCAGCGCTACCGGCAACAACGGCAGCCGCGACTTCCAGTTCTCCGGGCGTCTGAACTTCTGAACCAACCTCAAACACGACTTAACACGACGCGATCCCGAGTAGCCATCGGGATCGCGTCGCATTTTGACTATCTAGCCGAGCCCATCCCGAAGCACCCGACTGAACGCTTTTACTTATCTCCGCTCCGCAACGACGCAGGCCGCATTCAACCGTACGTCCGAAATAAAACTATTTTTCTATTGACAATCATCTTGCGGGATAGATTAAATGCTCTGCGGAGGTCCGACCACCCCCGCAGGCCCCTTTTCCAAAGCAGTTTTCGTGTCCGCAGTGCGGAGCATTCAGTAAACGATTCCCGTGCAGTTCATTCGAAGGAGGCTCACCAGAGAAATTTATGACAAGATCGAGAGACCGATTCAACGAGATCGTCCGATTCAAGTTATGGATCGGCACACTGGCGGCGATGCTGGCGCTGATCGCCTGTCTGGGCTGGACAAGTCTATCCGCATCCGCCCAGACGGCCGGTGAAGGTTCCATGCAGGGAACCGTCACCGATTCAACCGGCGCCATGGTTCCCAATGCGACCATCACAATCACAAACAGCGCCACCGGCGTGCAGACTGTGCGCACCGCGACAAACGCGGGCTTCTTTAACATCTCTCCTGTATTGCCCGGCACCTATACCGTGCAGGTCGCGTCCAAGGGATTCCAGACGCTCGTGCAGCAGAACGTGGTTGTGGACGCCTTGCAGGTTAGAACGATCAATCCTGTACTCTCCGTGGGCGCTGCCACGCAAACCGTCACAGTGACAGGCGCACCACCGGTCTTGGATACAGCCGACGCCACCATCAGCACCACAATGGAGAATTCCAGCTATACCAACCTGCCTCTACAGATGAATGGCCAGCAGCGTGACCCGACGGCATTTGGCACGCTCACTCCGGGCGCGCAGGCTGGCGCGCGCCTTCCCGTTATTGGCGGCACTGGAAACTATCTTGGCCAACTGTATCTTGACGGCATGCCCGCAGAGACTGTGAGCCAGCAGGGAGACAATCGCCTGGTCTCGTTGACGATGAGCGTCGAGGCTGTCGATCAGTTTCAGGTGCTCTCCAGCACGCCCCCGGCCGAGTACATGGGCGCAGGCGCGGAGAACTTCACCATGAAGTCCGGTGGTAAGGAATTTCACGGTCAGGCGTCTGACTTCATCCGCAATACGGAGTTCGACGCATGGTCGTTCACCAATAAGTGGGCTACGGTGAAAAATGCACAGGGATTGTCTGTACCTGCACCCAAACCGCCTGAACATCAGAACGAGCTTTCCCTATCTCTCGGCGGCAGGGTGCCTCATACGGGCAACAAGGCGTTCTTCTTCGTCGCCTACGATAAGTATCACTACCGCTACAGTCCCAGCCCACAGCTCTATACGATTCCCACCGATCTCATGCGCAACGGTGACTTCACTGAGCTGAACGGAAACGTAGGGTCGGGCGGACAATCCGGCACAGGCGCATCCAACCCGGCGCTGCTTTTCGATCCGATGACGAACAGCTGTGCCGGAAATACATGTTCTCGCTCACCGTTCACAGGCGCGAAAAGCGGCGTGGCTACGAACAACGTAATTCCGTCCGCGGATATCTCTCCCATCGCGCTCGCTATGGAAAAAGCTCTGCCCGAGCCCTCCAACCCGAGCGTGACTACGAACAACTATCTTGGCTCTGTTCCCAAGGGCTTTGATAATCACGTCACCGACTGGCGCGTGGACTACGACATAAGCTCCAATCATCGCATTTCGTCCATCGGCACTATCGGCGTCGAGAACTACCTGAACAACTACGGCACCGGCGGAACGGGTGCCACGTCATATGGATACTTGCCTCTGCCCTACATCGGCGGCGATTTCGCCAACATATACCCGAAGAACTACATCGTTGAAGATGCTTACACTATCAATCCCAATCTCGTAAACCAGTTGAAGTACAGCTTCACGCGGTTTTTCCAGAACATCGCAAATGCCACGCAGGGCGTCGCGAATTACGCCCCCGGAAAATTCGGAATTACGAATCTGCCTGCAGGCCAGGCCGGTCAGGAATTCCCTGGCGCGCAATTCCAAAACAGTGGTGGCCTCCAACTAACCGGCTGGACTCAGAATGGCAATTCAGCCGCGACACAACTCACCACTCCAAACAATTTCGCTCTCACCGACAATGTGCAGTGGCTTAGAGGTAAGCACGCGCTCACGTTCGGACTCACCTTCCAGTGGCAGGAGATCAACAATGCCAATCCAGCCACATACACCGGTGTGCTCTCCCTCGCGTACAACAACTTCTCGACCGCCAATTTTGCTTCGGGCGCCAACTCCCTCAGCGGCTCCAATGGCTACTCGTACGCCAGCTACCTGCTCGGTGCAGTAGCAGGATCAACCGCAAACAACACCTCGGCTCCGTCTCTGGGCCTGCAAACCGTCAGTGAGGAAGGCGGACGGTACAAGGTCATTTCCCCCTACGTGCAGGACAGTTATAAGATCACCTCGAAGCTCACCCTCGATCTTGGACTGCGCTGGGACTACCTGCCTCCCTATCATGAAGTCAAGAATCACTGGACCTTCCTGAATCCCAATCTCACCAATCCCCTTACCAACAGTGCTGGCATGCTGCAATTCGCCGGGAACTACGGTGGCCCGGGCGTTAGCTGTGGATGCAAGACCCCAGTGCAGACCTACTGGAAAAACTTTGGTCCTCGAGTGGGACTGGCCTATTCCATCAATCCCAAAACCGTTGTACGCGCCGGATTCGCACAGGTCTTTTCGCAGGGCGGTGGTGTAGGTGGCCGCGGCGGCGCCTTCAATGGCACCGGCCAAACCGGGTTCAATACTTCGATTATCGGCCCAACGGAAAATGGCACCGGAGTGGCTGCGGGGCCGTCCTACTGGCTCAATAGCAACAGCGCCTATCTGGGCGCCGCGGCTAACACAGGTCTTTTCGCCGGACTTCCTTATCCAGCCCCGCCAACCCCCAGCGTAGCCGCTCAGGAACTAAGCACCGGTTTTTACCTGAATAGCTCGAGCAAGCTTGTATCGGCCAGTAGCGTCTCGTATGCGGATCCCTATTACTCTGGCCGGGCTCCCGAGATCGAGCTTTTCAACTTCGGCATTGAGCGTGGAATCACCCAGGACCTGACGCTCGCTATCAACTATGTCGGTAACGAGAGCCATTTCCTCATCAATTCCACCAACACTGGCACAGGCAATGCCCGTGGCTACTGGACCAACCAGGTCAACCCCAAATATCTCGCCCTTCTGGCTGGAGTTACCGACAGCACGGGTACAAAACCTCTACTTACTTCGCAAGCCACAGCAGCGAACGTCGCCATCCTGCAAAAAGCCATCCCTAGCGCGCCGACGCCGGCTTTCTTTACAGCAGCGGGAGTTGCGAACGGTTCTGCGACCATTGCTCAAATGCTTACGCCCTTTCCGCAGTACAGCGGCGTCAGCGACACCTGGGGCAATGTCGGCAACTTCAATTACCACTCACTCCAAGTTACGTTGCAGCAGCGCATGGCCCATGGGCTAACGTTTAACGTGAACTACACGTTCGCGAAAAACATCGGCGATGATGGTCCCTATCGCGATGGCTACGACATTCCGGCCGCTGCTATCTCCCACGGCACCAGGGCCTACAAGCAGGACCGCATCGACCGCTCTTGGACTACTCTCTCTATTCCAAGTACGCTCCACGTCTATGGCGTTTACCAACTACCTTTTGGCCAAGGGCACATGGGGAGTAATTCCATGCTGGTTCGTTGGCTCGCCGGTGGCTGGCAATTTTCCGGCATCTACCAGTACTCGTCGGGAACGCCGCTTCAGCTCACCTGGGGCGGATGTAACGGAACCAACTGCCCGGCCCAGGGCCAGAACATGCCCGATCTTGCCCAGGGTTATAGTGGCAAGCCGCGCCTTAACGGCAAGTACGGCAGTGGTCCGAACGGTGTAAACGCCTGCAACCTGGGAGCCGTGTCTGGCTGCAAGCCGATTCCGTACATCGATGTGTCTGCTTTCGCGAACCCTCAGAACGTGTCCACAGTAAGTACACCCCAGTACCTCATCGGCAACGCGCCTCGTACTGCACCCTACGGTCTCAGGAATCCATCGTTCTGGGAGATCGATTCAGGCCTGCGGCGCGCGTTCCCGCTGCACTTCGAACACACGGAATTCGTCTTCGAGGCGGACTGCATCAATGTCTGGAACAATGTGATCTTCGCGGGACCAAGCGGATCATGGTCTTCCGGTTCGGCAACCTTCGGCACAATCACTGGACTAGCCAGCAATAACAACCCGCGTGACTGGCAATTCGCCGGACATATCAACTTCTAACAGGCCGGCGAGCGCCTCTGCTGCCCCACTTAACGGCGGACGTACTCAACGCAACCTGCTATCTCGGTGAGCACCGCGTTCGCGCGGTGCTCGTCGTTCTATGGAATCTGCCGACACAACCGACCGCACGGGATTGACTTGACCCAATCCGCTGTTACAGACTGGGTTTCGGTCGTACACGTGTGCATCCCGAGCAGTTGAGAATTGGGCATAATTGCCTTAATTGTGCCAAGAGGGCTAACCATGCTGGACAAAGAAGCGGACAGGGAGGCGGACGAGACCGCTGAACTCTCACAGCCGACCGGGCAAAAGCGGACTCTCCGGCAGCCCTCCATCAAAGACATCGCTCGGCTCGCGCGGGTGTCGCATCCCACCGTTTCGCGCGCACTGCAAAACAGTCCATTGGTCAACGCGCAGACCGCTGCCAAGATCCGCAAGATTGCTGATGAAGCCGGCTATCGCGCCAGCGCCGTTGCGCGCGGCTTGGTGACCCGGCGCACGCGCACCATCGGGCTCGTCGTGACCACCGTCGCCGACCCCTTTGCCAGCGAAGTTGTCTGTGGTGTTGAGCAGACGGCCAACGACAATGGCTACTCCGTCTTTCTGGCCGACTCCAACGCCGATCCTGTGCGCGAGAAGAAAGTCGTGCAAGCCTTTGCGGAGCGGCGCGTCGACGGCATCATCGTCACTTCGTCGCGTGTAGGTGCGCTTTACCTGCCGCTGCTCTCTGAGATGATGGTGCCGATCATTCTGGTCAATGACCAGTATCCTGGCGCTTTCGTGCACTCCGTGATGATCACCAATTTTGAAGGCATGCGCGCCGCGGCCGCGCACCTGGTCGAACTCGGCCATCGGCGGATCGCCTACCTTGGCGACGAGTTCGGCTATCAGTCAGACACAGAACGGCTCGCCGGCTATCGCGCCGCTCTCGATGCAGCCGGCATTCCTGAGATGCCTGAGCTCGTGGTTCGCGGTGACGGCAAGCCGGAGGCTGCGATGGCGGAGATGGAAAAGCTGCTTACGCTCACCAATCCCCCTACTGCCGTCTGCTGTTACAACGACATGTCTGCTCTGGGCGCGATGCGGCAGATTCGCATGCGAGGGCTACGCGTTCCTGAAGATATCTCCGTGGTCGGCTTCGATGACCTGTTCTTTACCTCCTACACGCAGCCGCCGCTTACCACCGTGCGGCAGCCAATGCGGCGCATGGGCCAACTGGCGATGGACCACCTGATCAAGCTCATGTCCGATGAGGAATCCGCCGTGCAGGTCAAGGTAGGTACGGAGCTTGTCGTGCGTGAGTCTACAGCGAAAGTGCGGAAAAACTAAACGGCGGGCGCGAGCTTCGAGATATGGGCACTGCTGCCAAGACGATACAAGAGGCACTCACGCCGTTCCGCGTCTTCTGTCAGCAGACTCTCATCATTCCTGCGGTGCGCAAACCGGAGCACGTGGCGCAGGCCATCTCGGCCAACGGTAAAATTGTCTATCTGCTGACCGGCGATCCGGAAAATGTCGAGTCGATGCTGCAGGAGATTCTCGCTGCCGGCAAACTGCCTATCGTCAATCTCGATCTACTGAACGGCTTCTCACGCGACAAGTACGCAGTTAACTATCTCAAGCGAGTAGGAGCGCGCGGCATCATCTCCACGCACCTTGATCCACTGCGGCATGCGCTTTCCGTGGGCCTCTATGCAATCCAGCGCACCTTTCTTCTCGATAGCGGCGCAATGGATGCCATCACCAATCACCTGAAGAACACGCCTGTGCACGCGCTTGAAGTTCTGCCCGCGCCGGTCGCGCCCAAGATTCTCGATCGCGTCCGCTCGCTCTCGCTCGATCTGCCGGTTGTCGGCGGCGGACTGATCCAGACGATCAAAGAAGTCGAGGATCTTCTCGCTGCAGGCCTCAGCGCCATCTCTACCAGCAACCCACAGATGTGGATTCGCTGAATTTATCCGGGTAGCAACGGCCGGAGACGGTGAATCCGAATAACCTCAGAGCTGTCATCCTGAGCGAAGTTTGGCGCATCTATGCGCCAAACGCAGTCGAAGGATCTGCGGTAGCTTTTGCGCAGGAGGAGGTGCAAAACGAAGGTGCGAGAGCGTTGCTTCAGTCACGTCGTCCCTACAAACGCCCTATTCCGTATCCGGATTCGGCAGCATGATGTCGCGCACCAGGCTGTTCATCTCCGCACAGGCCGCAATGAACTGCCGCAGCGTTCTACGCGTTGCGCCGAATGTATCGAACTCCTCCGGAGAGAGCCCCTTCTCCGTGTACGCGCGTTCAAAGTCAGGAAATTTCTTGCGCAGCGTGTCCACAATTTTGGGATCGACCGGCGTATCGATGCGCGGCATCACTTCGATATCGCTCTCGTTATAGCGTTTCTGCCACGCGCACGGTGGCGAGATGACCGCGTTGCCGCCGATCAGCTCGCTCCAGTGCATGTGATTGCGAAAGGCAGCGGCCAGCAGGCGCGGGCGGTATCCGCGCTCACGAAAGATCTCGTACGCTCTTTTGAACACCGCGACGCCGGCCCACTCCAGGTAGCCAGGATCGACCGAGAGATTGTGCTTATCGTGCAGCACCTTGAGCCAGTCGTCGAGTCGGCCGAGCATCAGGGTAACGACTGGGCCCATCGTGGATATGTCCAGGCCCTCGGCTTCGCGGCGCTTGAATCCACGCTCCATCGCCTCTGCGATTGCAACCGCCTGCGGCACCGTAAAACTCACCGTCGCGTTGATGTTCACGCCACGATAAATCGCCTCCTCAATGGCGGGAATACCGGCGCGCGTGGCAGCAATCTTCACAATCATGTTCGGCGCAAGCTGATTAAAGTGCAGCGCCTGCTTGAGCATCGCCTCCGTGTTGCGGTAGTTGCGCGGGTCTGTCTGGATGGAGAGCCGTCCGTTGTATCCTTTTTCCCGCTCGAAGATAGGCAGCAGCAATTTGGCCGCGTTCGCAGAGATCTCCTCGACGATCTTCCATGCGATCTCATCTTCGGTCGCCTGAGGCATCGCGGCCACCAGCTCGCGAATGCGCGGCTTCCATACCGCCATTTCGCTCTTCAGCACAGTGACGGCGATCGAAGGATTGCAGGTCGCACCCACAGCGCCATGCTCGATCGAATACGTGAGCTCTTCGATGGAGGCCGAGTCGTTCCAGAGACAGGTAGGCGTGGTCTGGGTCATCTGGAAGAGGGGGCTTTTGAACTGGACGGCGGATGCGGGCTGAGCCATAACGGCCTCCAATGCAAACGTGTGCAAGAAAAACTTAGCACCTAAAAAATGACTCGGTCAAGCAAAGTAGTCTCTGGAGGGGCCGCCGATTTCCTGCATGTGCAAGGAAGTCCACAGATGCGAGCATAAAGCGCTTACTCACATTTTGCGCTTCCGATCACGTAGTGATCATTGCGAAGCACAACGAGTTCGCCTTCATCGGGATAAAACGGAAGCGACGTTCGATCACCTGTCCATGCCTTTCCATCCACGGTGATGATCGTATTGGCCGCGGCCGTAAATGGCGCTTCGTTCTCGAAAGCTCCCATGTGTCCAAATTGATAGGACAACGTGAGCTGCGGACATGGAGCGACGATTCGGTCGGCCACGTCTTCTCCCGATGCCTCGGAATCCCCCGGGCCGTTCACAGAACTTACTTTGATTTCGAGATATCCATCGCCGTCGGCGAATCGGGATTTAGGCCACTCGCAGGAGCGGAAGTTCACCTGGCCGGTAATTTGCGGTTCGCCATTTTTCGCGGGCATGGGCTCTGTTGAGATTTGCTTGTCGATTGAGCTCTTCATGCCGTGCTGAACTTCGCATGCCTGCACCCGCTCGGCGGCCTCTTCTCCGGCGCTTTTCGGAGTGATGTTGTTCGTAACGTAAGCATCCCGGCCGGCATTCACCGCTCCCTGGCCGCTGGCCGTTTGGCTGATCGCAGGAGATGGAGATGGAGGTTGATCTTTGGATTTGCTCAGATGCTCGATAAGAGCGGAACCGAGCGTAGCGACAGCTCCAATAACCGCCACGGCAATAGTAACTGTCTTGGTGTTCATCGCTTTTCTTTCGGTGTTGTTGTGAGCACGATTGTAGCAGTGTTCGAGTCTGCAGCACGCTTCATACAACGGGGCGGTTGAGTTGACAGCCATAGGAGTAGAGGTAGATGATTCTCACTGCCGTGCACACGTGTGCATTCCACGCCAACGCTAGCTGAAAATGAGCCCAGTTCACTTGCAATGGGCCGAATCGGCGCAAGGAGTCCTGTATGAGTGACCTGCTCGTTCGCCCCGAGATTTTTCGCAATCGCATCGAGGACTTTGGCTTCGAGTACCTGTCCTTCGAAACGCGCGAACTCCTGGCCGGCGAACAGTACTCGGGCAGCACCGGAAGCACCGAGCTTGCGATCGTGGTTCTTGGCGGCGTGTGCACTGTGAACAGTTCACGCGGCGAGTGGCGGAACTTCGGCAAGCGCGCGACGGTCTTTGATGGCCTCCCCTACACGCTTTACCTGCCGATCCGCACAGAATTTACGGTCACCACCGACACATTCTGCGATCTCGCCTTCTGCTACGCGAAGGCCGAAGAGGAGTTTCCCGCTCGGCTCGTCACGCCCGAACAGGTCGGCATCGAGATTCGCGGCGGCGGCAATGCCACACGCCAGATTCACGACATGCTGGCGCCGAGTTTTCCCGCCCACCGGCTTATTGTGGTTGAAGTCTTTACGCCTTCCGGCAACTGGTCCAGCTTTCCGCCGCATAAGCATGATGTGCATAACCCGCCAGGCGAGGTCGATCTCGAAGAGATCTACTACTACCGCATCGAGCGCCCGGAGGGCTTTGCTGTGCAGAAGGTCTACACGCCCGATGGCCGCATCGACGAGACCCTGACGGTGCACGATGGCGAACTCGTGCTGATTCCCGAGGGGTATCACCCGGTGGCCGCTGCGCACGGATACAACGTGTATTATTTGAACGCGCTCGCCGGTTCAGCGCGCTCGCTCGCCGCCTCGGACGATCCGCAGTACGCCTGGGTGCGGGGCGCGTGGCGCGAGAAAGACCCGCGCCTGCCCATGATCCACCGATGAATTGTTTTTGCATTGCACTGAACCACAGCAGACCTGAGGTGAAACTGCTATGAAGACGCGCCGTATGACCATGGCCCAGGCGCTGCTGGCATTCTTGAAAAATCAGTACGTCGAACGCGACGGCTACGAGCACAAATTTTTCGCCGGCGTGCTTGGCATCTTTGGTCATGGCAACGTCGCCGGCATCGGCCAGGCGTTGCAGCAAACGCCTGATCTGCCATTCATTCTGGTGCGCAATGAGCAGTCTGGCGTGCATATGGCCACCGGATACGCCAAGGCGAGCAATCGCCTCCGCGCCTTTGCCTGCACTTCCTCCATTGGCCCCGGCGCAACGAACATGATCACCGGTGCTGCGCTAGCCACCATCAATCGCCTGCCCGTTCTGCTTCTTCCCGGAGACATCTTCGCGCGCCGTAATGTTGCCCCTGTGTTGCAGCAGATCGAATCGCCCTCAACGCAGGACATCGGTGTGAACGATTGCTTCAAGCCTGTCTCGCGCTACTGGGATCGCATCTACCGCCCCGAGCAACTCATCACCACCCTGCCGGAAGCCATGCGCGTGCTCACGTCCCCCTCCGATTGCGGCGCCGTTACGCTGTCGCTTCCGCAGGATGTTCAAACCGAGGCCTTCGACTATCCCGAAGAGCTTTTCACAAAGCGTACCTGGCTCATTCGCCGACCCATGCCCGATCCGGTTTCCTTTGCACGTGCGGCTGTGTCGATTCGCGCAGCGCGCAAGCCGCTCATTGTGGCCGGAGGCGGTGTGCTGATGAGCGAGGCCTCGCAGGCGCTCAGCGACTTTGTGGCGAAGACCGGCATTCCTGTCGGCGAGACGCAGGCCGGCAAAGGCTCGCTCGCCTGGGGTCATCCGCAGTGCATGGGCGCGATCGGCGCAACCGGAACACTGGCTGCCAATCGTCTCGCACGCGAAGCCGATCTCATTATCGGTGTCGGCACGCGCTACTCTGACTTCACCTCAGCCTCGATGACCGCCTTCCAGAATCCGCAGGTTCGCTTTGTCAACATCAACACCGCCGAGTTCGATGCGTACAAGATCGGCGCAGTTCCGCTGGTGGCTGACGCACGCGTGGCTCTGGAGCATCTCCATGGAGCGCTTGAGAACTATCGCGTGCCCGCGGAATACGCTGGGCAAATCGCTGATCTCAAAACGAAGTGGGAGGCGGAGGTCGATCGCCTCTTCCATCTGAACAGCCAGAATCCGGACTACAAAGGTAAGCCGGCGCAGAGTGAGGTAATCGGAGCGATGTGGGAGTCCTCCGGTGCGCGCGACATCCTCGTCTCCGCTGCCGGCAGTCATCCCGGCGATCTACATAAACTCTGGCGCACGCGCACACCCAACGGCTATCACATGGAGTATGGCTACTCCTGCATGGGTTATGAGATTCCCGGGGCGCTCGGCGCAAAGCTCGCCGATCCTACGCGTGAGGTCTTCGTCTTTCTCGGTGACGGCACCTATCTGATGATGCCCACCGAGATCGTCACGGCCGTGCAGGAAGGCATCAAGATTATCATCGTGCTCGTCGACAATCACGGCTTCGCCAGCATCGGCAGTCTGAGCCGTTCGCTGGGCCAAAGCGGGTTCGGCACGCGTTACCAGGCGCGCAACACGCAATCCGGCCAACTCGACGGCGAGATGCTGGCAGTGGATTTCGTGGCCAATGCGCGAAGTCTCGGCGCTCATGCCGTGAAGGCCGTGACGATCGCCGAGCTAAAACAGGCTCTGCAAGCGGCGAAATCCGCCGATCGCACTTCTGTCATTGTGATTGAAACCGATCCTTCTTTCGGCGTGCCCAGTTACGAATCCTGGTGGGACGTCGCCGTTGCCGAAGTTTCTGAGATAGAGAGCGTACGCCAAGCGCGGACCCGTTATGAAGAGGCGCGTCAGCGCGAACGCTATCACCTGTAAGGAGAATCGAATTATGACCGAACGCTTGCAAAACTTCATCGATGGCGGTTGGCGCGCTTCTACGGCCGACCACGCGCTCAAGGTCATCAATCCTGCCTCTGCAGAAGTGCTGGCCGAGGTGCCGCTTTCTCCCTCAGCGGACGTGCATCAGGCAGTCGAGATTGCAGAGCGCGCCTTTCTTGGATGGCGGCGCACGCCTGTCGTCGATCGCGTCCAGCCGCTCTTCAAGCTCAAGGTTTTGCTCGAGCAGCATCGAGATGACCTTGCACTCTCGATCACCAACGAGTGCGGCAAGACGATGGCCGAAAGCAAAGGCGAGATGCAGCGCGCCATCGAGAATGTCGAGACGGCGTGCGGCATGCCGACCATGATGCAGGGCACTAACTGCGAAGATATCGCGAGCGGCATTGACGAACACATGATCCGTCAACCGCTCGGTGTCGTTGCCGCCATTACGCCCTTCAACTTTCCCGGCATGATTCCGTTCTGGTTCCTGCCGTATGCCGTCGCGGCCGGCAATTGCTTCCTGCTTAAGCCGTCGGAGCGGGTGCCTATCACCTCGCAGAAAGTTTTCGCGTTGATTCAGCAAGCCGGTTTCCCCGCGGGCGTGATTCAGCTTGTGAATGGCGGGCGCGACGCGGTGAATGCCATCCTCGATCACCCGGGCATTCGCGCCGTCAGCTTCGTCGGTTCCACCGCCACAGCGAAGTACGTGTACAGCCGTGCTGCTGCGAGCGGCAAACGTGCGCAGTGCCAGGGCGGCGCCAAGAATCCTGTCGTGGTAATGCCCGATGCCGATATGGAGATGACCACGCGTATTCTTGCCGACTCGGCATTCGGTTGTGCTGGCCAGCGCTGTCTCGCCGCTTCTGTTGCCATTACGGTCGGCGGTGCTCGGCCCAGTTTTACTGAGCAGATTGTCTCCACTGCAACGAATCGCAAAGTAGGCTACGGTGCCGCGCCCGGCATCGAGATGGGTCCGGTGATCTCAGCCGAAAGCAAGACTCGCATTGAAGGCCTGATCGCCCGGGGTGAGCAGGAAGGTGCACGTGTACTTGTCGATGGCCGCAACCGCAAGGTCGCCGGTTATGAAGATGGCTACTTTGTTCTGCCGACCGTTCTCGACGATGTGCCTCCCGATGCTGAAGCCGCGCGCACGGAGATCTTTGGGCCTGTATTGAGCCTGATGCACGCACAGACCATTGAAGAGGCGATCTCCCTGGTGAATGGCCGCAGCTACGGCAACATGGCGTGCATCTTTACAACCGATGGCGCGAACGCCCGCCGCTTCCGCTACGAGGTGAATGCCGGCAACGTCGGCATCAACGTTGGCGTAGCCGCGCCGATGTCGACATTCCCGTTCAGCGGATGGGGTGAGAGCTTCTTCGGCGACCTGCATGCGCAGGCGCACCACGCAGTTGAGTTCTACACACAGACCAAGGTCGTCGTTGAACGCTGGCCACGCGAGTGGAGCCGCAAGTTCTAAAGGCAGCTGTTAGCTTTCAGCTGTCAGCCGTCCGTGCTGAGACGGGAGTGATTAGTTCAAGGAAGAACGAGCTGTAACCTGAGAGCTTAGGCTTTCAAGGAGAGAAATGAAGCGTCTCTTGATCGGCAACGCTCCCTGTTCTTGGGGCACACTCGAACATCAGGACACGAGCAAGCAGGTTCCCTTCGATCGCATGCTGGATGAGCTCGTCGAGACCGGCTACACCGGAACCGAGCTTGGAGATTGGGGCTACATGCCCACGAATCCTGACGCTCTCAAAGCGGAACTCGAGAAGCGCAATCATCTCGTCATGCTCGGAGCTTTCGTTCCCGTCGCGCTCAAGAATCCGGCAGCACACGCAGAAGGTGTCGCTGTCGCCGTGAAGACCGCAAAGCTCATCGCTGCGGTCGCGACAACGCAGTCGCCTTATCTGGTGCTCTCAGACGACAACGGCACCGATCCTCAGCGCACGCATCTCGCCGGCCGCGTTCCGCCAAGCGCTGGCCTGAGCAAAGAGGAGTGGAAGATCTTCGCTGGCGGAGCAGACCACGTTGCGCGCGCGGTCTATGACGAAACCGGCCTGCGCACGGTTTTTCATCATCACTGCGCGGGTTACGTCGAAACGCCGGATGAGATTGCCACGCTGCTCGATCTCACCAATCCGGAGCGTCTCGGCCTGGTCTTCGATACCGGCCATTACCTGCACGGCACGGGCAGGGAAGACGCCGACCTCGTTGCGGCTCTTGATCGATACGCTGATCGCATCTGGTACATCCATCTGAAAGACATCGAGCCCAGCATCGCTCGCCGCAGCCGCGAAGAAGAGTGGGACTACTTCACCGGCATGCGCCACGGCGTATACTGCGAGCTAGGCAAGGGTGCTGTGGACTTTCCTGCACTGCTGCGCTGGCTGGCCAAGCGCGACTACAAAGGCTACGCGCTCGTGGAGCAGGATGTGCTGCCGGGCATGGGCACGCCGAAGGAAAGCGCGCAGCGCAATCGCGACTACATCCGTTCGATCGAATCCTACTTTGCCTGAACGCGGCAGTCGTTGTTTTTAATTTTGCACTTGAGGGGATCATGAGCACGAAAAAACTTCACTTCGGTCTGATCGGCGCGGGGCGCATTGGCCGAGTCCATGCAGAGACGGTCGCCTTCCGGCTGCCTGAGGCGGAAATCGTCGCCATCACGGACGTGAATCGCGAAGCCGCTCAGGCTCTCGCTGCGCGTTGTGGTATTCCCTCGGTCGTTCCCTCGGCTACGGAGATATTCGCCGATCCGCGCATCGATGCCGTGCTCATCTGCACCTCAACCGATACGCACGCCGGCCTGATTGTGGATGCCGCGAAAGCCGGCAAGCATATCTTTTGTGAGAAGCCGATCTCTCTCAGCCTCGACAAGATCGACAGTTCGCTCGCTGCTGTGCAGGCCGCGGGCGTCAAGCTGCAGGTCGGATTCAATCGCCGCTTCGATTCCAATTTCTTGCGTGTGCGGCAGTCAGTGGTGAGCGGCGAGATCGGCACGCCCAGCTTATTGCACATCATCAGCCGTGATCCCGCACCGCCGCCGCTCTCGTATCTTCGGCCCTCCGGCGGCATCTTTCTCGACATGATGATCCACGACTTCGACATGGCACGCTATCTGATCGGCGAAGAGGTTGACGAGGTCTACGCCTCTGCCGGCGTTTTGGTTGAACCGGGATTTCGCAACGAGGATGACTTCGATACAGCGGTGGTAGTTTTGCACTTCCGCAGCGGCGCCATCGGAACTATCGACAATAGCCGCAAGGCCGTCTTCGGCTACGACCAGCGCGTTGAAATCCTCGGCAGCAAAGGCAAAATCGCCACAGAAAACCGCTATCCCAATCAGGTTGTGGTCAGCGGTGAGAAATGTGTATACACTGACCTGCCTTTGAACTTCTTCATGCAGCGTTACACCGAAAGTTTTGCGCTGGAACTCGAGCTGTTTACACAGGCTGTGCTCGAAGACAAGCCGATTCCCGTCACCGGTGACGATAGCCGCGTGCCTGTGGTCATGGCGCTGGCCGCGCGTAAGTCGTTGGACGAGCGCCGCCCCGTGCGCCTCAGCGAGGTCTCTCAATGAAACGATCCGCAATCGCCTGCATTCTCACCGACGTGCACCTCTGGGTGCCGGTCCTTGTCCTCATTCTGGGAACCACGTTGTTGATGACTTTGAGGTGAAATCCGTGGGCGCCAATGCGACAGCCGCGCCTGCGCGGTCGACACTTTCTCTTCACAAGCTCGGCGTGTTTTGTGGCCTGGCCGCAGCCGTGTGGCTTGGCAGCGCCGAGGCGCCCACTAAACTCGTGAACGAAGGCTTCTCTCCGTTCATCATTTCAATGGGCATGGTGATGGGTGCATTTGTGGCGCGCTGGTCCGTGCCCACGCTCTTGAAGGGCACCGGCTTTCTCTTCGCCGATCTGCGCGAGAAGCCTCACCTGATCTTGTGGGCCGTGATCGGCGGAATGCTCTGGGCCGTCGGCAATACGCTCACCATCTTCGCAGTGCGCAACGTAGGTTTGGCCATCGCATTTCCGCTCTGGAATACCAACAGCCTCGTCGGTCTTGCGTGGGGATGCCTGCTCTTTCGCGAGCTGCGCGGTTCCAGGGCGAAAGACTGGGCCAAGGTTATCGGCGGCGCCGCGGCCATCGTCTTCGGCGCAACCGTGCTGGCGATCGCGACTGCGCAGCAATCTTCTGCTGCACCGGGCAAGGCGATGACCGGCATTATTGCGGCCTTGGGCGCGGGCGCGATGTTCGGCACGATGTACATCCCGTATCGCAAGGCCTACATCAGCGGTATGAATCCGCTCTCCTTTGTCACTATCTTCACCTTCGGGGAACTGGCGACGGTCTTCGTTCTCGGTCTTGTCTTTTATCACGGACTTGATCCTCTCGTTGCAGAGTTGCATCGCGCCCGGCCCATGCTCTTCTGGCCGTTTCTTGGCGGATTCTGTTGGGTAATCGGCGATCTCTTTCAACAGTACGCGGCCAAGTACATTGGCATCGGCCGTGGCATTCCGCTCTCCAATACCAACCAGCTTTGGGGACTCGCATGGGGAGCGCTGGTCTTCGGTGAATTCGTGGGCCTGAGCGGTTCAGGCCGCACGCTGATCATCACCGGCTCGCTCATCATGATTGCCGGTGCAGTTTCAATCAGCATGGCAGAGCCGCCGCTCTCCGAGATCGAGAACTGGAATAAGGCGATGCGCCGTGAATGCGAGCGCTACAACCTCGACACTGGAACCGTTGCTGCTGTTGTGAGCGGCGAAGATCCGCTCGCCGATAACCCACGTCAGCGCCGCTGGTGGGAGGTGCTCATCATGCTCGTCGCAACGGCGGTCTTCGTCTGGCTTGCGATCGGCACGCGTGCGCAGCACATCTATGTCAGCCTGCCGTGGATGCTGATCTTGATCGTCGGCACCATCATCCCACTGGGTGTTGTGGGATCGATGCTCTGGCGTCGCACACGCTTTTCTTAGATTGGAATTCGAGCAACAGTGCCCCCGAGTAGACCTGCCGAATTCCTCATGGCTGCGAGTTTCGCTTGACACGCGAATTTCGCGTTTGCTATTTTCACAATTGCGGAAAAGACCAAGAGAATCCACCGCTGAACACAATCACTCGCTAACCTTTTGAGCATTTCTGCTCGAGGGTCGAAGTGGCATTGTGTTCGGGGTGGATTTTTCTGTTTATTGCCCTTTTAACATTGTGTTTTCCGAATTTTAACGAGGGTGAAGAACGAACACGTTGAAATGACCTCAAGAAGTCTGACAACCCTCACGGCAATGAGAGCCCTTAACCGTTCTTCCCACAAGGAAATCAGGAGGCGAGTATGAGTTGGAAAGTTGGGTCCGACCGTAGTTCAAACAGAAGAGGCAATCGTGCGCAATTCGTGACGCGTTCCCCATGGATTTTGCTTGCGCTTCTCCTCTGCTGGTTGGCGCCGGCGCGCAACGCGTTTGCGCAATATGACACCGGCACCGTGGTTGGCGTGATTCAGGACGCAAGCGGCGCAGTGATTCCGGGCGCCAAAGTAACGGTGCTGAACAAGGCCACCGGCGCGGCCTTCACTGCCACCTCCGGCAATGCCGGCGACTACGAGGTGCCATCTCTGCACACGGGCTCTTACAAAATCACCGCAGCGCGCGACGGTTTCAGCACGGCGGTTGCGGATAACATCACCGTTTCAGTGGGCGCACGGCAGCGTATCGATCTCACCTTGCAAGTAGGCCAGAGCGCGACCACAGTCGAGGTAACCGGCGTCGCCCTGCAACTGGAAACTGATTCAAGCGAACGCGACCAGACGGTGACCGGTTATCAGACCGCGGCCTTTCCGCTTGTGAGCCGCAACTACTCCGATCTGCTTGGCCTCGTGGCCGGTTCGCGCCAGGCGCCGACCGCTGCGACGACCAGCACCATCTCAAGCCTGGTGCGCCAGGGCGCATACAACGTCAACGGGCAGCGCAGCATGTTCAACAACTTCATGCTCGACGGTATGGACAACAACGCCTACGGCGAAAGCAACCAGGGCTTTGATAATCAGATCATCGCCGTTCCACCGGACTCCGTTGCGCAATGGGATGTGGTGACGAACAACGAGAATGCAGAATACGGCCGCTCTTCTGGTGCAACGATCAATGTGGCTTCGGCCAGTGGGACCAACGCGTATCACGCCACGCTGTACGAGTTCATCCGTAATACCGACCTGAACGCCGAAGGCTTCTTCAAGCCCACCGTCGTTTCGAACACCGGTGCAACCGTACCCTTCGTCAAGCCCACCTTCAATCGCAATCAGTTCGGCTTCAACTTCGGTGGCCCGATCGCCCGGAACAAGCTCTTCTTCTTCCTCGACTACGAAGGCTTCCGGCAAACGCTGCGGCCGCTCACCGTGCTCACGCTGCCCACGCAGGACGAGATCAACGGCAAGCTGACTGTGCCAGTCCGGAATCGAATCACCGGTGCCACCTACGCAGCAGGCACTCCAATTCCGAGCGCGGCCATCAATCCGCTCTCGGCGCAGGTTCTTACCTATTTCAAAAAGATCAGCGGATTGCCGCAGACCGGCCTTGCCGCGAGCGGCCTCTACTCCAACGACTACTCTTACCAGGCGCCTTTCACCGATAAGTCCGATAAGGGCGATCTGCGCCTCGACTATCACCAGAGCGCTGCCAGTTCGTGGTTCCTGCGTATCAGTGACCGCAAAGAGACTGGCGTCAACAACCCGACGATTCTTGAGCCTCTCGACGGCACGGCCAACGGCACCATCCGCATTCTCGACGAGCAGCTTGCTCTCGGCTACACGCATCTTTCCGGTTCCAACAAGGTGATCGACGCACGCCTGGGCCTCTCGCGCACCAAGGCTGGCAAGTACACACTCTCGATCGGACAGAACCAGATCACCATTCCCGGCCTTCAAACCGTGCCTAGCTTCCTCGCGGGCGGGTTGCCGCAGGTGAGCATCACCAACTTCAGCAACTTCGGCCGCCAGACCACCAATCCGCAGTGGCAGAATCCCGCGTTGCTCGATCCCAAGATCAACTACACGTGGGTCAAGGGCCGCCACTCGCTCAAATTCGGTTATGAGTATGAGCGCATCTGGATGGCGGTGAATGACAACAACCCGCTCTATGGCTCCTATACCTACGGTGGCGGTTACAGTCTCTGCAACGCCTCGATTTCGTCCAACTGCCAAACGACTTCGACTGGCACCGCGGCTCCAACCAGCGCGGTGCCCGATACCTACTGGGCCGATTTCCTCTTCGGCCAGACCAGCACCTACGGATTGGCGAACTATTTCGTCGCGCACCTGCGCCAGACGATGGACAGCGTCTATGCGCAGGATGATTGGAAGGTCACGCCGAAGTTGACCTTGAATCTCGGTCTGCGTTGGGAGTATGGTTCGCCTTACTCGGAGTGGAAGAACTATGTTTCCAACTTCGATCCTGCGAACCAGGTGGTGGACACGATTGCGCCGGGCGCTACAAACGGCAATGGCATTGCTGTCGTTTCGCATGGCGGTGTCTACGGCAAGACGCTCGTCAATCCTGCGTGGGGCGACTTTGGTCCACGCATCGGATTTGCATACGCACTCACGCCGAATACGTCGGTTCGCGGCGGCTTTGGCATGAGCTACGCGCACTACACGCGTGCCGGCTCGGGCGACATTCTGGCCATCAATGCTCCGCAAGCGGTCTTCGTACAGGTGCCGCAGCCCACGCCTTCGGCGGCGAATGTTTGCCCTGCGGGCGCGCCGGCCACCACCTGCTACGCCACTGCCGACCAGGGCTTTGCGGCAAATCTCGTGACGACCTTCAATCCAGCAACCGACAACATCACCTGGATTCCGAAGAACACCAAAGATAGCTACGTCGAGAGCTACTACTTCAGCGTACAGCGGCAGCTCTCCAAAAACGTGCTCCTTGACCTGGCCTATGTGGGCAACCACGGGGTCAAGCTGCAAGGCTTCTTGAACGGCAACCAGAAGAACCCTGCGAATGGTTTTGCACGGCCGTTCACCAACTGGCCCAGTGACATCACCGAGGCGCTCAACGAGTTCTACTCGCACTACGATGCACTGCAAGCTAAGTACGAGCAGCAGTTTGTCGGCGGATTGACTCTGTTGAACTCCTTCACCTGGGAGCACGCGCTCGACAACGCATCCGCCTCGCTCGAAGGCAACACGCCATCGCCGCAGGATGCCAACAACATCAAGGCAGACTACGCGCAATCCGATTACAACCTGCCCGTCGCGAACATCACCAGCCTGGTCTACGAACTGCCTTTCGGACGCGGACGCCGCTTCCTCTCCGGCATGAACGGTGCTGAAGATGCGGTGCTGGGTGGCTGGCAGATTAGCGCCATCAACACCATGCAGGCGGGTACGCCCTTCAACCTCGTCTATTCGCCCAACTCGGCCAACGCAGTCTCGCAGCAGATTGTTGCTACCTATCGCGGCTCCAATGAGTATCGGCCGAATCGGGTTGCGGGCCAGGCAATTACACAGGGCCGCAAGGTGCGCGCAGCCAACACCGGCTACGTGCAGTATTTGAACCTTGGCGCTTTCACGCTGCCTGCAACCCGCGATGCCAACAATAATCTGCTTAGCCCCTTCGGCAACGCTTCGCGCAATCCTGGACGCACGCCGGCCTTCTATGAGACAGACCTGAGCCTGAACAAAGACTTCGCCATTCCGGTAGAAAACATGAAGGTTGAGTTCCGCTCGGAGTTCTACAACCTCTTCAACCACACCAACTTTTATCTGCCTTCGAGTGGCTTGAGCGGTACGCTTGGCGGCAATCCAACAGGCGGCGGGCTTATCTCGTCGACCTTTGAGCCTCGCATCATTCAGTTCGGGCTCAAGGTGATCTTCTAACTCGTGGTGAGGCTCGGTGCGTCGCCTCGCAAGTGGCTGACGCACCGGGTTCCCCTTCCACTACCGGCTGAATCCTCTGCTCTGGCAGCCGACGAAAGAACCGTCCGAATTGAGCGGACTGAGGCATGTCCATTGGGCGTGAAGGGCTCATATGCCTTGAAAACAGCATCCTGAGCATCCAATTCCAAGAGAAAGAGGTTGTCGAAGCAAGAGATGAGAGCGGATGTCCTGAAAGAACTGGGCCGGCAAACCGAGCCGTGGGATGTGCTGGTGATCGGCGGTGGCGCCAGCGGTCTGGGCGCAGCCGTAGACGCGGCCTCTCGCGGCTATCGCACACTCCTGGTCGAGCGCTTCGACTTCGCGAAAGGCACCTCGAGCCGCAGCACCAAGCTAGCACATGGCGGCGTGCGCTATCTTGAACAGCTCAACATCACACTTGTCTTTGACGCGCTGCGCGAGCGCGGCCACATGCTGCGCAATGCGCCGCATCTCGTGCACGATTTGTCCTTTGTCGTTCCGGCATACAGCTACATAGATCTTCCGTACTACGGCTTCGGACTCAAAGTCTACGAGCGGCTCTCCGGCAATCTCTCGCTCGGCCGATCGCAGCTTCTCTCTCGCGCCGACACACTGCAAAAGCTGCCCGGAATCGCGCCGGAAGGAATCCGCGGCGGTGTCCTCTATCACGACGGCCAATTCGACGATGCCCGCTTTGCGATCGCGTTGCTGCGCACGCTCCAGGACCTGGGAGGATCAGCCGTCAACTATGTGGAAGCAGTCGGTCTGCTCAAGACCAACGATAAAATCACGGGCATTCAGGCGCGTGATCGTGAAACCGGCGACGTCTTCGACATCCTGGCTAAAGTAGTGATCAACGCTACAGGTGCGTACGCGGAAGAGACACTCTCCATGGACGAACCTGCGCGCGAATCGCTGCTCGCGGTAAGCCAGGGCACGCATTTTGTTCTGCCTCGTTCATTCCTGCAGGGCGATACAGCCCTCATGATTCCCAAAACCGCCGACGGCCGCGTGCTCTTTGCAATTCCATGGCATGGCGCCACGCTGGTAGGAACCACCGACGAGCCCGTCGATCAGGTTGCTGCGGAGCCGCGCGTACTCCGCTCGGAACGAAGTTTTCTGCTCGATCACATCACGCGCTATTTTCATCGGACGCCCAAGGCAGCAGAGATCCTCAGCGTGTGGTCTGGCCTGCGTCCACTGGTCCGCAAAAGCGGCGTCAAGACTTCAAAGCTTTCGCGCGACCACACGATCCTCGTCTCAAAGTCAGGCCTGATCACCGTCACGGGCGGCAAGTGGACGACCTATCGCCGCATGGGCCAGGACACAGTCGACCGTGCCGCTCAAATCGCCTCGCTTCCCAAGCGTCCCTCGCGAACGCTGGATCTGAAGCTCCACGGCTGGGCCGAGAGTTCCAGCCCTTCGTCTGAATGGGAGCGCATCCATGGTGCAGACTTATCTGCACTCACTGCGCTCTCAGCAGAGCGCAAGGAGCTTGACGCATTTCTGCATCCGCGCCTTCCATTCCGCCTGCGCGAAGTCGTCTGGGCGGCACGGCATGAGATGGCGCGCACTGTGGAAGACATCCTCGCGCGCCGTACCCGGGCTCTCTTTCTCGATGCACGCGCGGCGATCGAAGCAGCACCGGCTGTTGCAGATCTATTAGCTGCTGAGCTGAATCGAACAGAGGCCTGGAAGGCAAACGACCTGCAAAGTTTTATGGAGACTGCAAAGGGATACGTAATCGACGAATGCGATCTGCAGCCCAGCTCTGTCGCTTACGCGCGATAAAAAACATCCGTCGGACCTATGCCAGATTCTGCTATTCGGCGTGTAGCACCACATCGAAGAGCAGCAGGCTGACCGTGGTGAAGATGATGTCATAACCCACGAGCAGCTTGATCCACAGCGAAGGATCGTTGTCGCCCGTCAAGATAGAGGTGGTGGCCAGCACCATGGCCAGCAGTGCGGGAATAAAGATCGGGAAGAGAATCAGGGGCAGCAGCAGTTCGCGATTCCGGCTGCGGATCGAAAGCGCCGCGAAAAATGTTCCATTCGCAACCAGCGCCCATGTACCCAGTGGTAACACCAGCAGCAGTTGCCAGCCCTGTCCCTCGATGTGCAAGTTATAGAAAACCAGAAATACCGGCGCCAGCACCACCTCCACGATGGTGACAAAGAGAAAATTCGCCAGCACCTTCGCGAGAAACAGCTCGGCCGCCGGTGTGGAGGCCATGCGTTGCGCATCCAGAACCTGGTGGCGAATCTCCCGCGCCCACGCTTGATTGAGCGCGCTGACGGATGCGAACATCGTGGCCACTGAAAGCACGCCGCCTGCGATCTCTTGGGAGAACGCGCCGCGCGGATTGAAGGCCAGCGAGAACAGAACCACTACCAGCAGCGCGAAGAACAGCATGGAGTTGACGGCCTCACGCGAACGCCACTCGATGCGGAGATCTTTTGCGAGATGCGTCCACAGCGATCGGGTCATCGTGCTTCACCTGCCGTAGCACTCTTGATCAGGTCGGCCGTCTGTGCCTCCGCTGCGCGCAGATAGTCATCCGGGCTGAGGATGAGCTGCGTTCCGCGCGTGCCTGCCGAGACGCTGATCTTGTCGAAGAGAATCGCAGTCTCATCCACCCACACCGGAAACTGCTTCTTCGCGCCGAACACCGTAACGCCGCCGCGAATGTATCCGGTGAGCGCCTGAACATCTTTGAGCGGCACCATCTCTGCCTTGCGCAGCCCTGCCGCGCGAGCCAATTTTTTAAAGTCGAGCTCAGCATCCCCGGGAATCACAGCGAACACGTAAGTGCCCGGTCCGCCTGTGGTAATCAGCGTCTTGAAGACCTGTTCTGCCGGCATCCCGATCTTCTTTGCGACAGAGATGGCCGAGAGATCATTCGGGTCCACCTCATACTCACGCAGCTCGAACGTGATGCCGAGCGATTCCAGAAACCGCGCGCCATTCGTCTTCATAAGGTCGGTGCTCCCGGCTCAAGCGATGCCACCCGCCCCGCATGCAACGTCAGCACCCAATCGGCAATGGGTGCAGCCAGCTCGCGCTGATGCGTGGTCAGCACAATCGTGCGACTGCTCTGCCGGAACCTGGCCAGTAGCTCGACCATCTGCCTCGCGCTTTCAACATCCATGTTCGAGAAAGGTTCGTCGAGCAACAGCAGCTCTGGCTGCGGAAGCAACACACGCGCCAGCGAAGTGCGCTGCCGCATGCCCTGCGAGTACTGGCCCAAAATGCGCTTTAGATCGGGATCGAGCCCCACCTGCCGCAGTGCGTCCCCCGGCGTTAGGCAGGTTCGGTCAGGATACAGCTCGGCAAAGTAGCGAAGATTCTCTTCGCCGGTCAGCTCGTCATACAGCATCGGAGCATGGCTCATGTAGCCGATGCGCGCGCGCGCCTCGCGCGGTTCGAGTCCACCAAAGACGAGGGCTTTCCCGAAGCTTGGCCGCAGCAGCCCAGCCAAAATACGCAGCAGAGTGGACTTGCCCGCGCCGTTTTCCCCAAGCAGGACATAACACCGGCCCGGCTCGAGATCGGCCGAGACCTGCCGGAGCGCCGCAAATGTGCCAAACAGTTTGGAGACCTGATCGAGCCGGGCGCTGAATGAAACGCGAGTTGCGGCCGGCGAAGTCGCGCTCATTCGATCAGTTGGTAGAGGTCGAAGTAGCAGCCGGAGTTGCCTGAGCCGTAGAAGCCGATGCTGGCCTGGAAGCTGCCGGAACCTGTGGTGGCTGCGCACCAGGTTTTGCTCCCGGTTGTGCAGGCGCATATTTGCTGGCGCACTTGGCCTGCAACGCCGTCGCGTGGAAGACGCCATCCCGTCCGTAGGTGCCCTCGGCCAGCGCCTGCGCGTCGTCCTTGAAAGTATCCGGAGGCGGTTCCGAGCCTTTGTAGGCTATCTTCAGCAACCGTCCGCTGCCGGCCTTCGGAGAATGGCTTTCAAATTCGTTGAGTACGAAAGTGACGTGCGTGCCGTCCTGCACAATCGAGCCGGGTTGGACAAAACCCTCCACGCGGAGCTGGCTGTGGTAAGCCTTGTCGCCCATGCCGCCCAGTTCGGCGATCGTGACGTAATAGCTTTTGTTGGCGCCATAACCGGTGTAGGCCAGCCAGCCGATTGTGCCCAGAATAATGGCGACCGCAATTCCGATCCGCAGCGTGTTTCTGGAGGATTTCATGATCAATCTTTACGATACGAGCGGGAAGGGGCGCGGTCAACCCAGCCCGAGAAGGGCCTTGGGGACAAGCTTTGGCTCAAATCGTAGACAGGCAGGTATTTACAGGGAAGAGGTCCTTGCACGATCGAGGCGAGCGGGCGCACAGGTGTGACCCAGCGCACAATTGGCGCGGCTTATACCCGTCTGCGCCGCACCGCTTCCGCCGGTTGCAGTTCGCTGGTCGGAACCAGGCGGAAGTCCATCCGCACAAGGTGCCGGAAGCAGCTGGCTAGAAAGGCGGGTGAAACGATCATGGCAACGAAAGCGAACCCAAGCAGAAAGTCGAGCATGACAACATCCTTCCCCTGCACTTCGCCGGTGAGCATAATGAGCGGTTCGGCTGTGGCGTGTAATTTAACAAACGGTATAACGCAATGGAACAACAACTTGGAATAGCTCTTAGGCGTTGCAGACTCTCACCGCTTGGTACTGTGACGCATCGGAGCCGGGGTACTGCCTCATCCCCCGGAAGCGTTACAGAGGCTCTCCGCATCCCCTGACCGCCCTGAGACAGGACCGTACTAATCCCCCTCCGGCGGCACCTCGGCCAGCAACCGTTTCCATGTCCTCTGGTTCTTGCGGAAGCTTCGCTTCAGGTCCTCGAGGATGCGCTCAAAGTCAGCATTCGTACGCAGGTTATTCCACGCCGGATTCTTCTGGAACCACGGATAGTTCTCATTGCCGAGGTAGATGGCCCGCCGCAGCCAGTGCAGCGCCTCGCTCGAATCTCCCTCCACCGCAAAATACGTCGCTAACCGGTAGGCCATTTCGTTGTCGGCTTCTGCTGCGGTCAACGTATCGTCTTTGAGCAGCGTCGCGGCTCGCGCCCGCTCACCCGCTTGGACATAGCACAGCGCCAACGTGGGCACGGCGATCCGCAGCGACTCGTCGTCGCGAATCACGCCTTCCAAAATTTGGATCGCGGCATCCAGATTTCCCAGCCGCATCTGCTGATAGCCGGCCGACGTGCGCAGCAGTGGGTGACGTGGCTCGAGCGCGAGGCCTTTCTCAAGCTCGTCGCCGGCCAACTCGATCTGATTTTGATAGTGATACACACGGGCGCGATGGTTATAGAGAATGGGCGCATTGGCCGGATTCAGCTTGAGCGCAATATTGAATTGCGTGAGCGCCTCTTCATACATACCGTCACCGCGCAGCGCCACGCCGGCCACTCGGTGCACGGACCACTCGTTAGCCGCAGTGGTGAGCAGGTTAGCAATGCCGTGTCGAGCTGACTCCTTCTCGCCGCGCGAAAGCAGCATGTAGATGCGGTAGAGATTCGCTTCAATCGATGCGGGATCGAGCTTCAGCGCCTCGTCAAAAGCGCGGCGCGCGCGCATCACGTGAATCTGCCCGCCAAAACCGTGCCGTGCGTATTGCAACTCGGCCATGCCGAGCCCGCTCCATCCGGGAGCAAAACGCGCATCGGCCGCGGTAACTCGCGTAAGCAGCGCATGCGCGCGGTCGAGATCGGCGCGCGATCCCGTGCGCACCATAAACGAACTCAGCAATGCGCGTGCCTGCAGATAGCGTTCGCTGACCGGCCCCGGCAGCGAGCCCTCGCGTGCTGCCGCGCGTCCATCTCCCTGCGCCGCGTCAAGGCCTTGCGCCGCGCTTAGTCCATGCAATGACGCAAAGACTTCATTCGAAATCTCCGTCTGCACGGCAATCAAGTCGAGCGAAGGAACGCTGATGGCGCCACCCGAGCGCACGCTCTGTGAAGCCACATCGAGCAACTGCCAGTTCAGGTCAAATCCGCTCTCTGAGCGCAGAAAGCTGCCTGCGAGCACATAGGAAACCAGCAGCTTTTGCCCGATGGCCAGCGGATCGAGCGCACTGTTCGGCTGCGTGATCGGCAGCGACATCAGTGTGCTCGATGGCCGCACGATCAAAGCGGGAATTCGCGCCAGCCGCGCTGCAATCGCATCGGCTAACGCAAAGCCGTAGAGCGGCGCAACCTCCGCCGCACCCAGATTCGTGAACGGCAGCACCACGAGAGAGGGTTCATGGACGCGCTCACCCGACGACTCGCGGAACCGCTCCGCCAGCATCGACAAAAAGCCAGTGGTTCGTTTCTCGGCTTCTGCCGCCGTTGTGGGCAGATTGGCCGGAACGTCCCCGGGAAGAATGCCGGTCTCAATCTGCATCGTCTTCATGATTGTCTTCAACGCTTCGCGTACTTCGGCGGCCGAGGCATAGCGCGCGCTCGGATTTTTCTCAAGACACGTCGCAATCACGCTCTTCAACTCCGGCGAGATGCCCGGCACAATTGCGCTCAGGTCGATCGGCTCTGTGAATTGAATCGCACGAATTGCCTGAAAGTCCTCTGCATCGGGCCGCGCAAAGGGATGCCGCCCGCTGGCAAGTTCATAAAGAATGACGCCGAGCGCCCACACGTCCGACTGCACGCTCGAATGGCCGGTGACAAACTGCTCCGGTGCCATGTAGCGAATCGTTCCGCCACGCGCCGTGTACGTTGCAGCGAGGGAAACATCTTTTGCCAGCCCCGGCCTTGCCGGATCGAAGTGCATGTCTTCGGGGGCAAGCCGCCGCGCCAGGCCAAAGTCCAGAATCTTCACCAGCCCGCCGTCGGTCAGCATCACGTTTTGCGGCTTCAGGTCGCGATGAAAGATGCCCAGCGTATGTGCCGCCTGCAGACCATCGGCGATCTGGATGCCCACCGACAAGACGAGCTGCAGGTTTGCCGGCCCGCGCGCGATCAACTGATCGAGCGACTGCCCCGGCACATACTGCATGGCGATGTACGCTTCATCGCCGCTCTCGCCCACTTCATAAATCGCGCACACATTGGGATGTTCGATCGCCGAGGCCATGCGCGCTTCGCGCAGCACCGTCGAACGCATCTGCTCGGCAGAGAGCATACCGGCGCGCAGAATCTTCAACACCACGGGCCGCTGGAGCAGCGTGTCATCAGCAAGATAGACTACGCCGCTTCCACCTGCGCCCAGGCGTCGAGAAATCTCATAATGTTCAAGTGTTCTGCGCTTCATCGCCTGTCTTCAGTTTACCGGGCAGGCCGTTAAGAACGTCTAAAGCGCAGTGTAACGAAGGTTCATCAGTGCCCCCGCGGCCGTTCGTTCCTCTCCGCTCCCTGATCCCTGTTGTCTGATCCCGGGCCGTCTTCGCGCAGCATGCGCACCTGGTTGCGCCGCCCCAGCGTCAGCATCATGATCCCAAATATCAGCAGCACCAAGCCCCACCATAGATTCGCGTTGATGCCCAGGCTCTTCACATAGAGCGCAGTATTCTCGCGTGTCGCGAGGCCGAAAGCAAAGAGGATTGTTCCCGTCAGCGTAAACATCAGTCCCATCGGAATGCGCAGATCCAGACTCGTCCCTTGGCTCATCGTGTCTCCCTTCTCACGCGAAGAAAATATTCAGCGCCACGGCAACAATCAAAATGCCCACTGCCAGCGCCTCGGGCCGCTTCCACCACGGCAGATGCTCGTGTGAGGGCATCTTGGTGAGCGAGCGCACCAGGCCGACCAGCTCAGAGTCAGGCCGCGGCTTCGTCATCAGGCTCACCAGAATAGCGAGGACAAAATTGGCGCTGAAGGCGAAGATCGCGCCATAGAAGTTCTGCGCCATATCGCTCGGATAGCGGTGCAGCACCGTAAGCCATCCGCCATGAATCCCTGGATGCGCTTCGAGCGGCAGCGTTAGTCCATGATGCAGCATCGCCGCGGCCGTACCCGCGATCAGCCCCGTAAATGCGCCATGTCCGGTGGCTCGCTTCCAGAACATGCCCAGCAGGAACGTCGCAAACAGCGGCGCATTCACAAAGCTGAACACCAGTTGCAGCGTGTCCATGATGTTGTTGAAGTTGATCGCCGCATACGCCGTAGCAATCGACAGCAGAATGCCACCCACGGTGGCCCATCGGCCTACAGCGAGATAGTGTCTGTCGCTCGCGCCTTTGTGAATGTACGACTGATAGAGGTCATACGTGAATACCGTGTTGAACGCCGTCACATTGCCGGCCATGCCGCTCATAAAGCTCGCCAGCAGCGCAGTCAACCCAAGTCCCAGAATGCCGGTAGGGAAGTAGTGCAGCAGCATCATCGGCGTGGCCATGTCGTAATCGAGCAGCGGCTTGCCGCTGGCATCCAGCATCGGCTGCCCATTCACCGGATTGATCTTCGCCGGAATCAGTCCATGGCCTTGTTCCACTTCCTTCGGCACCACGCTGATCTCGTGATAGATCGCGCCGTTCTCCGTACGAACTACCTTCGTTGTGTGCGGCGTCGGCAGACCGATCGCCAGCAGCCCCGGCAGAATCACCAGGAACGGAAACAGCATCTTGGGAACCGCGGCAATCAGCGGCACGCGCCGCGCAGCTTCCATATCGTGCGAAGCCATTGCCGTCTGGATCACCAGAAAATCCGTGCACCAGTAACCCGCGCCGAGCACAAATCCAAGCCCCATGCCGATGCCGATAATGTCGATGCCCATCGGATTCGTGCTCGCGTGCATCACGCCCTTCCACTCGTGCATGTACGCCGCAGGCAGCGACGCTTTGAGCCCTGCCCATCCGCCGACGTTTTTCAGGCCCAGCAGCACCAGCGGCAGAAAGCCCGCAATGATCAGGAAAAACTGCAGCACCTCGTTGTAGATTGCGCTCGTGAGCCCGCCCAGAAAGATGTAGAGCAACACGATGATGGCCGACAGCACGATGGCGAAGGTGAAGATCCAGTCTTTTGGCCAGCCGAAGGAGTTGAACATCGCGTCGAAAACGTGCAGCGCCTGGATGAGCCGCGCCATCGCATACATCGAGATGCCTGAGCTGAACACTGTCATCACCGCAAACGAGCAGGCATTGAGTGCGCGGGTCTTCTCATCGAAGCGCAACCGCAGAAACTCGGGCACCGAGCGCGCCTTCGAGCCGTAATAAAACGGCATCATGAAGATGCCCACAAAGATCATCGCCGGAATGGCGCCGATGCCGTAAAAGTGCGCCGTCTCCAGGCCATACTTCGCGCCCGAGGCGCCCATGCCGATTACTTCCTGCGCGCCCAGGTTCGCGCTGATAAAAGCCAGGCCGCAGATCCAGGCGGGCAGCGCGCGGCCGGCCTGGAAGAAATCCTTGCTCGTCTTCATATAGCGCTTGAGGGCGAAGCCGATCCCCAGCACAAAGAAGAAGTAGAGCAGCATGATCAGCCAATCGACGGACGTCAGTTGCACGTTGGCTCCTTGAGGAGAATGCACCTCATACTTCGGCGCGAGCGCCGCGCAGCGGGCGCGATCTTTCGCCTCAGCATGAGAGCTACCGGAACCACTCTACGCATCGGGCCGAGGGTGCGTCCAGCAAAAAATGAAAATGTTTTCAAAGCCGCCGGTCAGAGTACAGCGGCATCGCTGTCATCGATGCACAAACTGCTGAGATCTCTCCTCTTACCTTCTCGCCACGCCGATGGGACATGCGATCTGATACCGGCCATGACCTCGAAGCATAGATCTAGGTTTTGAGCTTGTGATTGACGATGAGAAAAATGACCGGCAACCAGCTCAAAAGGAAAATTTTGAGCGAAGAGCAGCGGCTTAACATGACCTAGGTAATGGTGACGGTTGATCGGAGAGAGTTCATTCTAGTAGCACAACAATAATCCTAGTCAACGTAGCTTTCTTGAAATAACTGTATCTATAGTTCTCCATTCTTCCTTGGCTATCCGTTATCGATACGCCGTCGTGCATCGACGGCTCGGAGGGGCCATGCAACCAGGCTACCCATTCATACTGAATGTTTCTCAGTTGGCCGTTGTGGCATTTGTACTGATCATGACGTTCTTATCGGGCGTTCTCGGAGGCTATCTCTTCGGCCTGACGCACATGGTCCGTCATGGCGACGACGGTCAGGGTTCGAAATCTATATGGACGTATGAAGACGAGGAGTGAAAACTTCGACTTAGCTGATCTCCCCTTTCGACGGAATTAAGGCCGATGGAAACACGCTCAGCAATTAATACAGATTCTTGCTGACCATTTACACTAAAAATGGCATGATTCCTACGCTTACCTGGACCGAAGACGGCGTTCGCTTTATCGATCAAACCAAGCTCCCGCTCGAAGAGAGCTACGTGCTCGCCACTACCTATGAGCAGGTGGCTGAGATTATCGTCACCATGGTTGTGCGCGGTGCGCCTGCCATCGGCGTCTCGGCGGCCTATGGTATTGCTCTCGGGGCATTGCATTCAAAGGCTGAGAGCGCGGAGCGCTTTGCCTCCGAGTTCGAAACGATCTGTAAGCGCCTTGCAGGCACCCGTCCGACTGCCGTCAATCTCTTCTGGGCCATCGACCGGATGAAGGCGCTCTTCGCCAAGCTGCTCAGTTCCGGCGCCTCCCTCGTCCAGATCCAGGAAAAAATCCTTGCAGAAGCGCATGCGATGTATGAGGAAGACATCGCCGCCTGCAAAACCATGGGCGCTTTCGGCGGTGCGCTGCTGCCTGAAGAAGGCACCGGGGACCCCGCGGACAGGTCTTCGTCCGTGGGGAGTGTAGGAGTGCTCACGCACTGCAACGCCGGTGCTCTCGCGACCTGCGGCTACGGAACGGCCCTCGGCGTGATCCGCGCGGCAGTCGAGCAGGGTAAGCGCATTCACGTTTATGCCGACGAGACCCGGCCTTTCCTGCAAGGTGCGCGCCTCACCGCATGGGAACTGATGGCCGACGGCATCCCGACCACCGTGATCTGCGACAACATGGCCGCCAGTCTCATGCGCGCCGGCAAAATCAAAGCAGTCGTTGTCGGCGCAGACCGCATCGCCGCCAACGGCGACGTGGCCAACAAGATCGGCACTTACAACGTCGCCATCCTCGCCAAAGAGCACGGCATCCCGTTCTACGTGGCCGCTCCCTGGTCGACAATTGATCTCGCAACGCAGACCGGCGAAGCCATTCCCATCGAGGAGCGGCCGCAGATCGAGGTCACGCATCACGCCGGCAAACAGCTCACACCCAACGGCGTCGGCATCTGCAATCCGGCCTTCGATGTCACGCCCTCGAAGTACGTCACGGCCATCATCACCGAGCGCGGCGTGCTGCGCGCCCCCTACGCCGAATCGTTGCGTGAGATGGAACTCGTCGCGAGTTAGCCCTGTCGTTCTACAGTTGTAACTGTCGTGCTTCGCGGTTTCTCCATCTTTCGTCTGCGGCAACGGTCGCTGGCGCGCGGCGTCCTCCTGTCGATGGGTGCATTCGTCGCCAGCCTGCTTCTGGCTGGTTTTCCGCATATCGAAAACATTCACGGCTCGCGCTGGCTGTTCGCTCCCCTCATCGCCGCTATCTGGGGCATGGTCGAAACCGCACGCTGCTTGCGCCGCAAATGGAGCCTCTACCATGCGGGCGTGCTTGTCCTGCTCTACTCTGACCTGATGATCCTCGCCGCGATCATCGCTCTGCTGGCATTAACCTGAGATTTCAGCAAACGCGGCCTGCGAGAAATTTCTTTACTCGCAACCATGTCTCAGCCGTGTAGCATGAGCTTGCGCGCACTTGGCGTCGCCTGCGGTTTTCATGGCCGCAGAGGAAGCCTGAAAGAACAGCGTGCAGGAGGAAGCGATGCTCAAAGGATTTCGCGATTTCATTCTCCGTGGCAACGTCGTCGACCTCGCAGTAGCCGTTATCATTGGCGCCGCCTTTGGCGCGATCACAGCGTCCATTACGGCCGACGTGATTACGCCATTCATCTCGGCGCTCATCGGCGCGCCCGATTTCTCGTCCCTCGTGATTCACGTGCCGGTCTTACATCCCGTACCGCCGCCGAACCCGCTGCCCGCCAACTACATTGCTCCGGGTGAGATCCACATCGGCAAACTGCTCAACGCGATGATCAACTTTCTGCTGGTTTCGGCTGCGATTTATTTTGCGATCGTCATGCCGATGCACTACATGCTCAACCGGATCAACAAGCCTGCTGAGGCAGCTGCGCCTACCACCAAAACCTGCCCCGAGTGCCTGAGTGAGATTCCGATCGCCGCCAAGCGCTGCGCTCACTGCACGCAGCCGGTTCCTGCGGTTTAATCCAGCTCTCTGAGCGGCCGCGAGAACGCGTAGAAGCCCAAAAACAGCACGGCCGCTGCCGCAGCCATCAGAGCCAGCGCGAGTCCGGTAGAGATGTACCGCGACAGCTCGCCAGCCAGCAGAGCGCCCAGCGGCGGCAGGCCGAGAAAGCTCGTGGTGTAGATGCTCATGATCCGTCCACGCATCTCGTCCGACGACAAGTGCTGGATGCTGACGTTGAAGCACGAGACCATCAGGATTCCGCTATAGCCTTCGCAGAACGCAAGGCACTCTGAGAGAACGAAGAGATGCGAGAAGCTGAATCCGATGATCGCCAGAAAGAAGCCGATTCCGCAGAAAGTTAACACCGCGCCGCGACGCCGGATGACGCCACGCGCCGCTACGGTAATTGCTCCCAGCAGCGCGCCGAATCCGGAGCAGGCCATCAGCCAGCCCAGGCCACTCGCTCCTACGTGCAGCTGATCTTTGGCGAAGTAGGGGATAAACGTGAGGTAGGGAATCCCCAAAAAACTCACCACGGCCGTCATCCACATCAAGACGCGCATCTGCCGTTCGCTGTGCAGGTAGACGAAACCACCGCGCAGGCTGGCCCACATGCTTTCGTGCCGGCTCAGTTTTTCCGGCGGATAGTCGATGCGCAGCAGGGCCCACAGAACAGCCAGAAAGCTCACGCCATTCAGAAAGAAGTTGCCCGCCACGCCGAACAGGGCCATTGCGTAGCCGCCCAGTGACGGCCCCATGATGCGCGACATATTGAACTGCGCCGAGTTGAGCGCGATCGCGTTGGTCAGGTCTTCGCGCTTCACAAGCTTCGGCACCAGTGCCTGATAACTCGGCGCGTTCATCGACATGGCTACGCCATTTAGAAAAGCGATCGCTGCCAGCTCCCAGATCGTGATCACCTTGAACCAGGCCAGGCCGGCGAGAAGAAACGCCAGAAGCATCATCGCCGTCTGCGTAAACAGAAGCAGCCGCCGCTTGTCCATGCGGTCGGCCACGACGCCGCCAAAGAGCGAGAAGATCAAAAACGGAATCGAGCCCGCGAACCCAATCACGCCCAGCCAGAATGCGGAGTTGGTGAGCAGCAGCACCAGCCAGCCCTGTGCCACATTCTGCATCCACGTGCCGATATTCGAGAGGAAATTGCCGCCCCAGAAGAGCCGGAAGTTCGGGTTCCCCAGCGCCCGCACCACCTGCGGCAGCTCACGATCGTGCTCCGCCGCGAGCGCCTGCGCTACCTCCAGCTCATCCAGTCCAGCGGAAGCGCAGGCCTCCGCTGCGGAAGGGCGCTGTGGTTCTTCTTCTAGCTGCTCTTCGAGGTTCAAAAAGCGGTTCTCCCTGAGGTCTTAGTGTAAGCTGAGGCTTTATTGTTGCGCATTTACGGTCCCGGTCGCGTGTCAACCGTCAGCGCGATTCCAGCCGGTCCAAATGAGGTCCAAGCTCATGAATCTTGGCAAGTCCATCGCCGCCCTCGGCGGAATTGTGTTCCTCTCCCTTGGCTCCGGATGGCCGCAGACGCAGCCCGCTCCTGCTGCCGCGCCGCAAGCGGTCTTTGGCTACACGAATTTCGATGCCGAATCCAGGATTGAGCAAAAGTTCCTCGCCGTTCCCGATGCGAAGCTGGCTGGGCAGGAGCTCAAGACCCTTACCGCCGAGCCTCATCTTGCCGCAACGCCCGGCGATCGCAAAACGGCGGACTACGTCGCCCAGAAGTTTCGCGCCGCCGGCCTCGAAACCGAGATCGTTCCGTATCGCGTGTTGCTTAACCAGCCCAAGGTGGTGCGCATCGAGGCCTTCGACTCATCAGGAAAGCTGCTGATCGCCGGGCCAACGCGAGAGCACGTCGAGGGCGATCCGTACCAGGACGATCCCCGCGTGGTGATGCCCTTCAACGGTTCATCCGCGTCGGGCGATGTCACCGGCGAAGTGGTCTACGCCAACTATGGCCAGCTTGAAGACTTCAATGAACTCGCCGCGCAGCATATCGACCTTCACGGCAAGATCGTGCTCTGCCGCTATGGCAAGAACTTTCGTGGCGTCAAGGCTTACCTCGCTGAGCAGCGCGGCGCCGCCGGCGTGCTCATCTACTCTGACCCGCAGGATGATGGCTACTACAAAGGCGATCCCTGGCCCCTGGGCCCTTGGCGTCCTGAAACCGGGGTCCAGCGTGGTTCCGTGCAGTATCTCTTCAAATATCCTGGCGATCCAGAGACGCCCGGCGTTGTCTCGACGCCCGAGCTCGCCGACTCCGCCCGTCTTTCTCCTGAAGGCAATCAGCCGCGTATCATCTCCCTCCCGATCAGCTATCACGATGCCGCACCGATTCTCAGCGCGCTCAAGGGTGCTGGCGTACCGCAGGGATGGCAGGGCGCGCTCCCGTTCCGCTATCACCTCGGGCCCGGCGGCGTGAGGGTGCATCTGGTCTCGCAACAGGACTATCAGCGCCGCATCATCTGGGACGTGATTGGCAAGATCTCAGGCTCCGAACATCCGGATGAATGGGTCATCGCCGGCAATCATCGCGATGCGTGGGTCTATGGTGCGGTCGATCCCTCGAGCGGCACTGCCGCCATGCTCGAAGCTGTTCACGGAGTAGGCGCGTTGCTCCATGAGGGCTGGCGGCCCAAGCGCACCATCCTCTTTTGCAGTTGGGACGCAGAAGAAGAGGGCCTGATCGGTTCAACCGAATGGGTGGAGCAGCACGCGGCTGACCTCAGTCACGCCGTCGCTTACTTCAACACAGACGTAGCCGTCTCCGGGCCTGATTTTTCTGCTTCTGCAGTGCCATCGTTGAAGCAATTCATCCGCGATCTTACGCGTGATATTCCCAGCCCTCTCGAAGGCACCGTCTTCGAGCAATGGCGGACGCATCATCCGAACGATGACTCGCGCCGCACCGTGGGTGCTTCCACCCTGAATCCCGATGAGGTGCATGTGGGCGATCTCGGCTCAGGCTCTGACTACACGCCGTTCCTGCAACATGCGGGCGTGCCGTCCACGGATGTTGGTTCCGACGGACCGTACGGCGTCTATCACTCCACGTTCGATGACTTTGCGTGGTACACGCAAAACGCTGATCCGCACTTTCTCTACCTGCAGCAGATGGCGCGCGTCTTCGGCCTCGAAGTCTTGCGTATGGCCGGCACGGATGTGTTGCCGTATGACTATGTTGCCTACGCCCGTGAGATCTCCGGCTACTTGGCGGTTGCCAAGAACAGAGCGAAAGACGTCGGCCTCAGCAGCCTGGATTTTGCGTCCGCTGAGGCTGCGGCGACGCGCCTGATGGACGCCGCGAAAAAAGCGTATCAGGTGGAATCGGCTCCTACCGGCGACGTGACCAAATTGAATGCCGTTCTTCGCCAGACCGAGACAGCGCTGCTTTCTCCTGCGGGCCTGCCCAATCGCCCGTGGTACCGGCACACTATCTACGCTCCGGGTGAGTTCACCGGCTACGCTGCGGTCGTCATACCCGGAGTGAACGAAGCGATTGAGGCCAAAAATGCAAACCTCGCTGCGCAGCAGTTGATCGTGCTCACCGAGGCTCTTGACCGCGCCGCCCGCACCCTTGATTCGGCGCACTGAGCGGAAATCAACAGCATCGAATCCGAACTCATTACAAAAGATCACTTCAGAGCTGGTTGTAAAATTCACCGGACGAGGCACGAAATGTCAGGGTGAAAAGCTCATAAAAAATGTGGAATGTAAGGCTCTGTAACAGGGCATGACTTCCAGTCGTGCCGCAAATGCTTTCCCAACAATGTCCGGCTTTAGCCGCTGCGGGATTTTGAATAACCCTTCGATCAGCCGCGGAGGAGCCGCGATCACTCCGTGCGTTGATATCGCCGATAGACAGGCTCCCACACATATGCGCGCAATCGCTCTTGCATGTTGAGCGCGTTATTCGCCTCAGCCACGCCTTCCTCGACAGCTTTGAGCGCGACCGCCTCGCCCACCAGCAAACCCACTTTGCGCGACTCCGCCACCGGAGGCAGGAGCGGCGCCGTCTTGTCCTCGCGTGCGGGCGAGAGGAACGCCAGGCACTTGGCCGCCGCCATGATCATGCCATCCGTCACACGCCGCGCGCGCGAAACCAGAATGCCCAGCGCCAGACCAGGAAAGATGAAGGAGTTGTTGATCTGCGAGATGCGCACCTGCTTTCCATCCACCGCAACCGGCGCAAACGGACTGCCCGTGCCCACCAGCGCGCGGCCATCGGTCCAGTTCAACAGATCGGCCGGCGTCGCCTCCGAGCGCGAAGTGGGATTTGAGAGCGGAAAGATCACTGGCCGTGGCGTGTGCCGCACCATCTCGCGCACAATCTCTTCTGTAAATGCGCCTGCCTGCGCCGAAACGCCCACCAGCACCGTGATCTTCGCATTGCGCACCACATCGAGCAGCGAGATCGGACCCGAATCGCTCAGCTTCCATCCGGCCACATCTTCGTGTTTGCGCACGAGAGGCAACTGGCTCGGACGAATGCCCTCCGCGCCCTCCACCAGCAGCCCGCGGCTGTTGAAGGCGTAGATTTTTTTGCGCGCCTGCTCCTCGCTCAGACCTTCTTCCTGCATTGCTGCCACAAGCATGTCGACGATGCCCACGCCTGCCGATCCCGCACCGAACATCGCAATCGTCTGCTGGCTCAGCGGAACGCCCGTTGCGTGCACCGCGGCCAGCAGCGTCGCCGTCGTCACCGCGGCTGTTCCCTGAATATCGTCGTTGAAGGTGCAGAGCCGGTCGCGATAGCGTTCGAGCAGCCGTGCCGCATTTACGCCCGCAAAATCCTCCCACTGCAGCAAAATGTGCGGCCAGCGCCGTTCCACCGCCGACACAAAAGCTTCCACAAAATCGTCATACTCTTGTCCGCGAATGCGCTTGTGCTGCCAGCCGATGTAGATTGGCTCGTGAAGCAGCGTCTCGTTGTCCGTGCCGACATCCAGCAGGATCGGCAGGCAGTCTTCCGGAGGAATGCCGCCAAGCGCCGTATACAACGCCATCTTTCCGATGGGAATGCCCATGCCGCCGGCGCCCTGATCGCCGAGTCCGAGAATGCGCTCGCCATCGCTTACCACGATGCAGCGAATATCGTCGTAGCGCGGATGCGCGAGGATCTGCTCGATCCTGTCTTTGTTGGGATAGCTCAGAAACAGCCCGCGGGGCTTGCGCCAGATCTCGCTGAAGCGCTGGCAGCCCTCGCCCACCGCGGGCGTGTAGACAATCGGCAGCAGCTCCTCCACATGATGTGCAATGAGCGAGTAGAACAAAGTTTCCGTGGTGTCCTGCAGATCGCGCATGAAAGCGTACTTCGCGAACGGCGTCGGCTGGTTGTCAAGGGCGCGCTTGCGCCGCTCCCGCTGGTCTTCGAGTGTGCCGATATGCGGCGGCAGAAGGCCGTGCAGCGCAAAGAGATCGCGTTCCTGTTCCGTGAAGGCAGTACCTTTGTTCAGCCCCGGATGCAACAACAGATCGAAACCGGAGCGTTTGGTGCGAATAGCATGTTCGGTAGCAAAATCGGATGCGGAGAGAGGTATGCTCACGGATGAACTCCTGGCGAGCGAAGTAAGCCGGTCGGCTCAGCCATCTTAGTCAAATCGCATGACGATTGCGTCACCGCCTGCGGAGCCGCCGGGCCTGCATGTTTAGAGATACGCGCAACCGTCGCGCAAAGATGTGTTTTCGATCACGCGACTTGCTCTGCGAATTCGAGAACGACGATCTCCGGCTGCGACCCGATTCGCATCGGCGGACCCCACGTTCCGATGCCTGTCGATGTGTAAACCTGCAGCGCGCCAAACCGATGCAAGCCATAAGTGAACCGGCCGAAGATGCGGCGCGTCAGCCAGGTGTAGGGGAAAATCTGTCCGCCGTGGGTGTGGCCTGAAAGCTGCAGACTGATGCCGGCCTGCTCCACAATCGGCAGCCGGATCGGAGCATGATTGAGCAGAATGCTCGCTGTCTCCGGACCGGGGCTCATGCTCTCCAGCAAAGTGCGTGTGCGAATTGGGTACGTGGATTCACCGTACGAGATGCCGAGAATATGCATTCCATCCACCGTCACGCGCTCATTCGCCAGCACCCTCACACCGGTTCGGCGAATTGCGTCGAGATAGTCGCTCGGATCATGAAACTCCTCATGGTTGCCGGTCGAGAAATAAACTCCAAGCGGCGGCTTGAGCTCCTTCAGCGGCGCAACCATTCGGTCGAGGTCGCCCTTGGAGCCATCGAAGAGATCGCCTGGGATAAACACCACATCGGGATCAAAACTTGACGCCAGTTTCACCACGCGCCGGCAAAATCTTGTGCTGTTGACATTGCCCAGATGCAGATCGCTCATCAAGACAGCCCTGCGTCCGACCCAGGACGGAGGCAGATGCGGCAGATGCACCGGAATGCGGCGCATGCGAATCCAGAGCGCATTGAAGAGGCCAAAGATCCCTGCCAGCACCGCGAGCAGCGCGAATCCCACGGCAATCAGCGGTCTTGCCGACAATGCCTGCGCACCTCCGAAAGCCCGCATCCCATACCACACGAGCCAGCTCAGGCAGGCGCCGAGAAAAAAGAAGTTCAGAAAACCAAGCCAGATCACCGCAATTTTGTAGAAGAACGCCACGGCAGGATTGGAGAACCGGAAGCTCAGCAGTGCCGCAGCGACAAACGTAAAAGCCAACGCAAAGAGCACGCCGCGCAGGGCAAGTTGGGCCGTTGCGCTGAGGCCGGGCCAGAAGGCAATCCAGGTATGGAAGAGAAACCAATGGGCAAGGAGCAGAATGATTTGAATCAGAAGTACGCCCAGGAACGGCCACGCTTTCAAACCAGATTCTCCTTCCTTCCCATCATTGCATGGCGGTTCCGGGCGTGCAGACCGCACCGCTCCATGAAACAATCTTCCTATGAGCGGCGTCGCGGACAATGCGCTCGGCCTCTATCTTTCGATTCCGTTTTGCCGATCGAAGTGCACTTATTGCAACTTCGCCTCCGGTGTCTATCCTGCCAGCCAGCATGAGCGCTACGTCGATCGCGTGATCGAAGACCTGCACGGGGCTCCGGCCTGGGCCGCGGAGATCGACGCCGAACTGCCCCGTCTTGTCGACACCATTTATTTCGGCGGAGGCACGCCCAGCCTTCTTGCCCCCGAACTCGTCTCCAGACTCTTCGATGCCATTCGCGCTGCCTTCACTCTCGATGCCGACGCCGAAATCACCATGGAGTGCGCGCCGGGGCAGATCTCCGACGCCACGCTTGATGCAATGGTCGCGGCAGGCGTCAACCGCGTGAGCCTCGGTGTGCAGTCGTTCATCGATCGTGAAGCCCAATCGAGCGGCCGTCTGCACAATCGCGCCATCGTCGAGCAGGATCTGCACCGCCTGCGCCAGGCAGGCGTCACCAATCTGAATGTCGATCTGATCGCCGGTCTTGCCGGCCAGACCTTCGACTCCTGGCAGCAGTCGCTCACAACGCTGATCGACTCCGGCGTGCCCCACGCCAGCGTCTACATGCTCGAAGTCGACGAAGACTCGCGCCTTGGCCGTGAGCTCCTCGCAGGCGGCACGCGGTATCGCGCGGAGCTGGTCCCGGCTGACGAGGCCATCGCCCGCATGTACGAGCGCGCCATCGAACGGCTGAGCGCGGCCGGCCTCGATCAATATGAGATATCCAATTTCGCCGCACCGCATTTTCAATCGAGACACAATCTGCGTTACTGGCAGCGGCGTCCTTATCTCGGTCTCGGCCTCGATGCATCTTCCGCTCTGTACGCCCGGCAAGAGGAGCGGCGGTCGAACACGCGCTTCTTGCTGCGCACGAAAACCACCGACGCCTTGGCCGACTACCTGGCTGGCCCACAACCGGTCGAAACCGCCTGGCTCTCTCCGGCGCGCCAGCATGAAGAAGCCTGGTTTCTGGGCCTTCGGCTCAACGCGGGCGTCAGCGTGACTGCACTTGAAGACGAATTCGGTCGCGAAATGATCGCGCCAGCCCTTAAGGCTGCAGAGCGGATGATCGAAGCAGGCCTGCTCTCCTCAGAGGCAGAAATCATTCACCTGACCGGGCAGGGAAGACTACTCTCGAACGATATCTTTCAGGAGTTTCTGGAGCTGGCTGGCGAGACTGCCGCGGCAAGATAGCACCTTCAGAGTTTGGTGCAAGCTGGATCGGCAACAGCCGCCGTGCTCTCCAGTCCGCTCCATGTCTGGATGGATCCGGCTCCGGCCGCTTTTGCTGCACGCAGAGCCTCTTCCGCCTCACGTAGCACCACAACCGGCGAACGGCCCTGGCTCGAGGCAACGCCAAAACATGCTGAGAGGTGGATCGACGCATCGACTACGTGGAAAGGAACGCGGAATACATCGAGTCGTAGCCGTTCCGCCAGCATGATCGCATTTTCCGTCCCGCATCCAGGCAGCGCTGCCAGAAACTCGTGCTTGCCGGTGCGCCCCAGCAGATCGTAACTGCGTAGCAGGCGCATGGTGCGGGCTGCCACCAGCCAGAGCAGCTGATCGCAGGCCTCATCCCCAAGGAGGGTATTCCAGCGATCGAAATCATCGATATCGAACAACAGGATCGACAAGGCGGTGTGCAGCCGCTGTGCTCGATCCGTCTCGCGAAAGAGCATGGCAAGCACAGTCTCGCGGTCATAGATGCCGGTGAGCCTGTCGATTCGCGTATGAGGCTGCGTGTCGAGCTGCTCGTCCAGAGCTTCCATACCCAACAAATCGGCAGAGATGAGAAAAACTTAACCAGGCGTGCAGAATGCACCGGTACTGCCTCAAAACGCTACAAGTCGGTTCTGGAAATTCTTGAACGCATCTTATCCTTAATCCACGAACTCAACCCGTGGCTGCACGGGAATGATTCCACGCTCAAATCCCATCTCCAGCAGCTTGCGGATCGCCTCGCGCCCATCCGGTCCGTAGTCGAGCGTGCGATCGTTCACATACATGCTCACGAACCGGTTGGCCAGCCGCGAATCCAGATCGCGCGCAAACTGCATCGCATATTCAAGCGCCTGGTCGCGATGTTCCAGCGCGTGACGAATCGAATCGCGCAGCGCCTTCGAGACAATCTTGTGCGTCTCGTCGCCCAGCGAACGGCGGATGGCATTGCCGCCCAGCGGCAGCACCAGGCCCGTTGTTTCGCGCCACCACACGCCCAGATCGACCACCTTGTAGAGTCCGCTTGTCGTATACGTAAGCTGGCCTTCGTGGATGATGAGGCCAGCCTCGTAGGTTCCGGCCAGAATCGCTGGAATGATCTGGTCAAAAGCGACCGTCTCCGTCTGAATCTCGGGATTGAAGATCTTCAGAGCAAGGTAAGCCGTTGTGAGCGTGCCCGGCACAGCGACTTTGATACGGCTCAGGTCGGCGTGCGTGAGTGGCCGGCTCGACACGACCATCGGCCCATATCCTTCACCCACGCTGCCGCCGCAGCCCATCAGCGTGTACTTCTCCTGCAGATATGGATAAGCATGAAAGCTGATCGCCGTGACGTCGAAAAACGCCTCTTCCTGGGCGCGGCGGTTTAAGGTCTCGATATCCGACAGCGTATGTGAAAAGCGATAACCGGGCACGCGCACCTTGTTGGTGGCCAGCCCATAGAACATGAAAGCATCGTCCGAATCTGGACTATGGGCGATCGAAATATCCTTCACACCGTCAGCCACAAGTGCAGTCTGCTGGGTACTCACAGTCAAAATTTCCTTTCAACGGTCAACAGGACAACGTTAGCAGGACAAGGTTTTAGATGCGCACACGCGGTGTTGCGAGTGTAGTGCGTTTCAGAGCGCTGGCGTTACTTCTCGCCTTTGTGCCTGGTCTCGCGGGAACGGCGATACCGGACGAGCCCGAAACCCATTCCGGCGGCCGCCGCAATCTTGAGCGCGTCGCCCGGCAAAAACGGCGCCACAGCGAGCACGGAGGCATGCAGAAGTGCGCCGTGAGTAAGAATCGTCATCCACAGCCCGCCACAGACCAGGACCACAGCATCACCAGCCGCCGCGCTCACCAGAGCCGCGGCAAATCCATGTCCTGAACGCCGCCACAGGAATGAAATCAATGCGGACGCAACCGGATATGCCAGCAGATAGCCGCCTGTGGGTCCGAAGAGATGAGCCAATCCAGGCATTGCCAGGCTGGGTGCAAAGACCGGCAACCCCGCTGCGCCTTCAAGGAGATAAACGGCAAACGTCGTGGCGGCCATTCCCGGCGTCAGCAGCAGGCCGAGCAGCAATACCGCGAATGGCTGCAACGACAGCGGCACTGGCGTAAAGAAAAGAGGTATCGAGACATGGGCGCAGATCGCTGCCAGAACGCTGCCAGCCAAGACAATGCCACTGGCGCGCAGCCAATTCAAAGTATGTGAAGGTGCGTTCGTAATCTTGGCTGAGGGGAGCGGTACAAAGAGCTCTTCATTCATAAGACCTCGCGATTCCATTGTGCGAAGGGATCGATTCAGGATTCCAGATCAGTCTCGTGCTTGGGGGGCGCATGGTGAAGCTTTGTGCGATGGAGCCAGATATGGCGCGCCAAGCCTGCGGCTGTTAACAGCATTGCCCCAAGCGAAACCATAAGCCCAATCATTAACCAGCGCATAGGAGCCGAACCACCCAAGAATACCAGAGGCGGCCGGGACCATCCATGGCCGGGCAGGGGGCATTCCAGAGCAATCGCATGAACGGAATTTGGCTCTGATTTTCCAGCGCGCCGGAGGCGCAGAGGATGTTAGCCCCGCGCTTTCAGCGTGGGGAATTGAGGCTCGCAAACGATCTTGGAGCCCCCGAGGGGCGGCGCAACGCAGCGGAATGGAGAGAGCGCGTCCTTCATGCGATTGCCGGGCAGAAGTACTAAGACGGTCCCGCCGGTGGTGCGCCGATCACCTGGAGTTTGCGCAGACTCGCAAACAGCCATTCCAGATAAGAATGGCTCCCTGAATCAACATCCAGCACCAGAAACTCAGGAATCTGATAGCTGTGCAGCTCGCGCAGGCGGGTTTCAAGCGCTGCCAACTGCTCGCTGCTCGTCTTGAGCATCAACAGGGCCTCGGTCGACGTCTCGATCTGGTCCTCCCAGTGATAGATAGATTCCACCGTAGGGATCAGGGTAGCGCAGGCGGCCAGCCGCTCTTCCACCAGCGTGCGCGCCAGCAGAGCTGCCTCGTCTGCATTCGACGCGGAGGTGAGAACAATGTGGGCTCTGGAGCGCGATTCCGGCATAGGTTGATCCCTGGGAGAGGGTTCTCAAGAACAACTGTATCGCGAATTTCTGCGTCTACATGTGAGATTCCGCGCGGTGTGCCGCACCAAAGTACATGGCTTGCCGATCTGGGCCGGGTGTTGCAGTATGGTCCTTGCGGCCGGCTCGTCCGGCAAGCCTAGCGCATGTAAGGGAGAAAGATGAGCACAACCATCAAGTTCGGCACTTCAGGATGGCGGGCGATCGTCGCCGATGAGTTTACGGTCTCCAACATCCGGCTGGCCGTTGCAGGCATTGCCGCCTACGTGAAGATGCTGCCCGGGCCCCATCGCGTGCTGGTCGGCCGCGATCCGCGCTTTCTCGGCGAATCCTTCGTAGCGGAAGCGGCCCAGGTGCTTGCCGGAGCCGGTGTGACGCCCATCGTCATCCCTGAAGCTGCGCCCACGCCCGCGATCTCCCATGCCGTGCGCACGCTCAAGACCTCTGGTTCCATCAACTTCACCGCCTCACACAATCCACCCGAGTACAACGGCATCAAGTACTCCACCCCCGACGGCGCACCGGCTTTGCCGGAGGCGACTAAACAGATTGAGGCGGCAATTGCCCAGTTTCAGCAAAGCAATGCCGCCGTTCCCAAATCAGAACCCCCTGCAGGGGGGGGATTTGAAACGGCGGATGTGAAGCCGGCCTTCTTGAAGCGCCTGGCCGAGCTGGTCGATCTCAAGGCCATCGCCAAATCCGGTATCAAAGTGGTCTACGATCCCTTCTGGGGCGCGGGCCGCGGCTATCCCTCCGATCTGCTCCGCCAGGCCGGCGTAACCGTCGAGACCGTCCACGACTACCGCGATGTCCTCTTCGGCGGTCATGCGCCCGAGCCTGATGACCATCTCCTCACCGATGCCAAGCAAAAGATGAAGGAGATCGGCGCCGCGATCGGCATCGCTACTGACGGTGATGCAGATCGCTTCGGCGTCGTCGATGCCGACGGAACTTTTCTGCAGCCGAACTATGTGATCGCCCTTCTCTTCGATTACCTCGTTGAGACGCGTGGATGGCGCAACGGCGTCGCCAAGAGCGTGGCCACCACCAACCTGATCAACGCGCTCGCGGAACAGCACAAAGTGCCGCTCTACGAAACACCGGTTGGCTTCAAATACATCGGCGCGTTGATCGATGAAGACAAGATCGCCATCGGCGGTGAAGAATCCGCCGGCCTCACCATCCGCGGCCACGTGCCCGAGAAGGACGGCATCATCGCCGGCCTGCTCATGGCCGAGATGGTCGCCACTCGCGGCAAGAGCCTCGGCACGCAGTTGCAGCAGCTATTTGCCAAGGTTGGTTCCTTCTATCCCGTTCGCGAGAACTTCCACTTGACCCCGGAGGTGAAAGCTGCGTTCACTGAGAAGTTGAAGGCTGATCCGGCCGAGCTCAGCGGGCGCAAAGTAGTGCAGGTTGTTCGCACCGATGGGCTCAAGCTGATCCTCGACGACGGTTCCTGGGTTTGCTACCGGCTCTCCGGAACCGAGCCGGTGGTACGCGCCTATACCGAAGCGCGCAACGAGAAGGATATGGAAGCGCTGCGGTCGGCCGCCGAAAAATTTGTCTTATCTGCGTGAGGGAAAGCAACGAGGGATGTCGGACCAGGAAATCCGCAACAAAAATACCCGGCCTGCGACGCCGATGTATGAGCGCGCTCTCACTTGGGCGCAACGTTTCTGGCGTCCTGCCGGAACCGCCGTGGCTGTGCTGCTCGCTCTGCTTGTCACCTGGCACGTCGTCCACGGCAAGCACGGACTCTCCGTCTGGCAGCACGAGCGCACAGAGGACCGCGCCCTGCAAAAAGAGATTCAGGATCTGCAGCAGCAGAATGCGCAGATGCGGCAGCAGATCGACCGGCTCAAATCCGATCCCGATGCCATCGAGCATGAGGCTCGTGAAAAACTCCACTACGCCAAGCCCGGCGAAGTGATCTACGCACTGCCCGATGCGCCCAAGAGTCAACAGCCGGATAAATAAAGCCGGATGTTCGGCGGTTCCTACGTGGGCCGCTTGCTTCAAAAGTCGATGTGCACCCGTGCGGCCGGAACATAAACCGGTCCGCGATCGCGGTTGTAGCCGGGATGCGCGATGAAGGATCCGCCGAGCATACCGTAGAGACCGCGCCACAGGTGCGCGTTGTAATACCACTCGACGATGTCCTCGCGCGCATAGGTCAGCCCACCATCGCCCAGCAGAAATCCCTGACCTCCGTAATGCAGGTAGGCCTGGTGGTCGCGCTTGATGGCATTCGAAACAAAGGCAATGCCAAATTTGTCGTTGGGGCGATGCCAGTTGTGGCCGTTGTAGTCGCCACCAAAGAGGATCGTCTGGCCGACCTCGGTATAGGCGAAGGACTCGTGCTGGTCCTCATTCCATCCAAAACGGCCGAAAAGCCGCAGACTCTCGGTAACTTCTTGCTCGGTGTTCAAGCCGAAGCCATACTTGGCCGTGCCGAATCGCTCGGTGGTTGTGATATCCGGCGTTTGGATTTGGCCAGAAAGGTATTGCTGCACTGACGCGCGGTAGTCGCCCATGTGCGCGTGATTCACATAACTCAGAACGCGCACCGCGCCCGGATGCTTGGGATTGATGAATCGCGCGAAGAGCCCTTTGCGCAATTCGAACTCCCAGTTCTGGCCGTTGGCGCGATTGAAGGCCCAGTCGAGATCGATGCCGTTGGCCACCACCGGCATCGCGAAGATGCCGTAGCGCGCCGACCACACCTTGTCGTCGTACTCCAGGATGCCGCCTACCGTGTAGCCGCGCGTATCCGCTGCGTAATCCCAGGCACCGTTGTTGTCGATCGTCCAGTTGGTGAACTGCAGGTGGCTGTCGGTGCCGACGGAGTTGGCATCGAAGGTGTCGGGCACGCTCATTTTGCCAATGCGGATTTCAAAGCGGCGGAGCGGCGCCTGCGTCGCCAGAGAGAACGGCGATCGTTCCTGGGGCGTCATCTCGTCGGTGATTCCGATGATCTGATGAATTTCGCCCCGCGCAAGATAGGGCTTGCTGCTCAGGTTGGGGTTGCGGACTACGTCGAGATTCGTTTCACCGGCCAGGCCCAGCGCCTGGGAGATGCCGCGGCCCCCGGCATTCTCGAAATCGACGATGAGGTCCGTGTTGAAGCGGGTATTGGGCCGCAGTTGATAACCGAGATAGAGGGTTGCCACTTCGGAAGCTTTGTATTCGAAGGTATCGCGTAAGCTGTTTGCGCCCTCGTAGGGCGAATGAAAGTGGCCATGCATCTGAAAGATACTGTTCGCCTGCCCGGAGACCCAGTAGCGCGCATCTTCCGAGTGCGGAAACATCGTAACCACCGGATCGTCTTGCGGCGGCGTCTCCTTCGGCTTGCCGGAAGAGTCCTGGCTCGAGGCCGCAGGCGAAGGCAGAGCCATTTCGTAAGCCGCCCAGGCCGGAATCCCAGCGAATGCCTGAAATGGCTGCGGTGCATCAGGCAGTTCATCCAACACCTGCGCCGCGAGAGGACCTGTGGCCAGCAAGAATGCAAGTGCCCACAGCGCAGGCAGGATGAAGCGCGAGATGGAGGTGCGGGCAAGCATACAATAGAAGGGAGCTGCCACTATACCCCCACTGGGTTAATACTATACCCCCGGTCGGTATTGTCTGTGAAGGAGTGATGAAAATGTCGCACCAGGAACGGGAAAAGGTGAAGCTGCTGCAGCGGTTGCGAAAGGTCCGGGGACAACTGGATGCGGTCGAGCGCTCTTTAAGCGCCGACGAAGACTGCGGCGGTCAACTGATGCTCCTGGCCGCCGTGCGCGGCGGCGTCAACGCCCTCATGGCCGAAGTGCTGGAGACGCACATCCGCTTTCATCTCGTGGACGGCGCCAAAGAGCAGATCGCTCCGGAACTCGCCGAAGACCTGATCGACCTGGTGCACGCATATCTGAAATAAGCCGTTGCAGCTGGAAAGAGTCGGCTTGCTACCTTATCGGATGGATAACGCTACTCCGGCGGCCCGACCGTAACGACGAAGTAGGAGCAAGGCTCGGTCGGGCTGGCGTTGTAGATGGTGTGCTGATCACCCGCCGTGCACAGTCCCATATCGCCCGCAACCAGGTCGCGCGTTACGCCCGCCGTCATCAAACGTGCCGTGCCCTCGCGGATAAACCAGATCTCCGTGTGCTTATGCGTGCCGATCGGCTCCGGCGGACAGCCTGGCGCAAGGTGCGTCTCGTGCGCTTCGAGACGGATGTTGTCCGGCAGCATCCCAAGCAGGTAATGCTGTGACATGCGCTGTGAGGGATGTGGGTTCGCCGGTGCAATCGGCGGATACCGGCCGGAGGCCAGCTTTTCCAGCTCAGCATGTACAGAAGATTGCGGAGCAGCTTGCGGCGTTTGACTCTCAGCCTCCGGCGCAAGAGCAGAAGCCGCAGCCAGCATTGGCAGAAGCGTAGAAAATTCGCGTCGGTTCATAGAAGCCTCACAATCCCAGTATGGAAAACAGCGGAGCGAATGCTCTATCTCGAAGTCCGCGCTACAAAAGAACTGTCATCCTGAGCGAAGGTCGTCGTGACGACCGGAGTCGAAGGATCTGCGGTTCGCCTGGTTCATGCCCGTCCCGCAAAATCCCGTGTCTCCGTGTTCACCTTCACCTTTTCCCCTTCTTTGATGAAGAAGGGCACGCGGATTTCGAGGCCAGTCTCCAGCTTGGCTGGCTTGGTCACGCTGCCTGACGCCGTATCGCCGCGCGTGGCTGGCTCCGTGTATTCAACAGCTAGCTCTACCTGCGCAGGCTCTACCTGCGCAGGCAATTGAATGCCAATCGGATTGCCGTTGTATTTCTCGATCTGCAGCATCGCTCCCTCTATCAGATAATCGAGCGCATCGCCCAGCTTGTCTGCCGAAAGAACGATGGTGTCGAAGGTCGTCTGGTCAAGAAAGTAGGAGCCATCGCCATCGCTGTAAAGATAAGAAGCCTCCACCGTATCGAGATCCGGCTCCTTGAATTTCTCACCGGCTTTGAAGGTCTTATCGAAGACAGCGCGTGTGAGCAGGTTGCGCATCTTCAGCCGGACCAGTGTCTGGCCGCCGCGCGCAGTGGGCGTGGAAACTTCTACATCGAGGCAGTAGTAGGGCGTGTTCTCAAATTCAAAGAACATCTTGCGCCTGATATCGATTGCATCAATTAACGAAGCCATGAAAACAGGATAGCAAGTCAGCGAGTCAGCAAGTTGGCGAGCCGGCGCCTCGTGAAGGGCAATCGCATGAACCGATTTGTTGATCGATTTGGTTCTGATTTTCCAGTTTTCCAGCGCCGGAGGCGCAGAGGATGTTAGCCCCGCGCTTCAGCGTGGGGAATTGAGGCCCGCAAATGATCTTGGAGCCCCGGAAGGGCGTCGCAAGGCAGCGAAACAGTGATCGTCCTTCATGCGATTGCCCCGGCGGCTCGTATCCAATACCTGACGAACCGATACGAAGAAGTAGCTCGGCTCCTAGCTAATCTCTGAGCCGCATCTCTTCGCAAGACATAGCCATAAGTAAAAGTGTTTTTTGCTGACTGGCTGACTCGCTAACTTGCCGACTTGCTACTTTGCAAACGCGTCCGCTTCCTTGTTCAGCTCCTCCGGCATCACCGCGTGCGGATAGATCACCACGCGATACCGAAACGTCGCCGACTGGCCTTTTTCGAGTGTGAAATCAAGTCGCGGTTTTTTCTCGTCGAACATGTGCTGCCCCAGCGGATTCACCGCGAACAAGCCGTATCCGCGCGCATGCCAGTACGTCGGATAGTTGGGATTGCCGGGATAGTCAAAGATCGCGATTGTGTCCGTGTGGCCCTCGCCGTTGTGGCCGGTCCCCTCGTGTCCAGTAAGCGAACACCAGCGCCCGCGCGTCGACCATGCAGCTTCGCCCTTCACACCCTCGCTCGTCAGATACTCTCCTGTCGGCGGAGCCACACCCGGCAGACTGGCCGCTGCGTCCACCTTCGTCGCTACGCCATTGGCATCGGTAAACGTGCCGCCCTTTTCCTCCGGCGATTCAAGCCACCGCGCCACACGCAGACCAAGCAGTCCGTCTTTGTCGTCGTTGAAGACGACCTTGTCGAGCGCATGCAGCGTCACCACAAGATCGATGCTGCGCGCAGAACCTTGCCGCGCGAAGACGTAGTGCGTGTTCTCAGAGAGAATCTTTTCGCCCGCCCCTGTAATCCACGTCGACTCTGTCGTCAGTTCGCCCCGGTTCGCGCCGCTCTTTGCCGAAACGATCTTGTCGAACACGATCGTACCCATCTTCGGGCTTCGCGCCGCCGGAATCGCCTCCGAGTTGTTCCAGAAGTCAAAGCCATTCACGTTCGAGTAGTTGAACCAGAGCCCGTCATGATGCGGGTGGTCCGTCCGCTCGCCAGGCCGCGGCTGCAACGGCCAGCCGCGCGTGATGGTCACGCCGTCCGCATCCAGAATCGGATACAGCACAGGCTTCTTCAGCGTCGTCGGCCAGATATACGACGTAAATGGTTTGCCGTCGATCGTGATGTCCACACGCCGGTTCGCCTCATCGGGCGTAACCTGCACGCCTTTGCTCGCAGCATAGGAGGGAAGTGCAGTCATAAAAGTCGAAGCGAGAAACAGAATGGGTACGACTTGACGAATCATGGAGGTCCCTTCGAACAATAAAAACGGAGAGAAATTTTCAGAAAGACACAAGTGTCAGGGCACGATGTCCATCGTGCCCTTGCACATCGAATACCCCAGTCTCACGCAAACACTTTCCCGCCGGCCATCACCTGTTGTGTCTTCTCATCAAACGTGACCTTGAGTCCCGTCTGGATTGCCGCCACATTCATGCACAGCGCAATGGAATGGCTATAGCCCGCGTCGATCGGCGCATTGGGTGTCTTGCGTGAGCGCACGCACTCCATCCAGTTGCGCATATTGGCCGCGGTCTCCGGATCGCCGTGCGTGTCGGCGTCCGTCGACACGGCCTCGGCTTTTTCGAGAAGCGAGAAGCTGGGCAGCAGATTCGCTTGCATGTTCATCTCAGCCGCAGATTTGGCGGTGAGGCCCCCGGTCGGTGAGACGGTTTGCTTGGCCATATCCAACATACCGCCATTCGAGTAGTACAGCTCCTTCACCCCACCGGCCGAGTTGGTAAAGCGTGAGGTGTACTGCACCTGGAAGCCCTTCGTCGGGTCATCCAGCGGACCGTAGTCGAACACGGCTGTCATCGTATCCCAGTTTTTGCGGCCATCCTTCCACAGGTAAATGCCGCCGTTTGCCACGCACGACCGCGGATGCGGCAGCCCCGTGAACCAGTGCACCGTGTCGATCTGGTGGACTAACCACTGGTCGGGAATGCCAGAGGAGTACGGCCAGAACAGCCGGAACTCGAGATACTTGCGCGCATCGAAGGGAACCATGGGCCGGTCGATAAGATAGCGCTTCCAGTCGGTGTCCTCTTCCTTGAGCAGCGGCACTGCATCGGGCCGGCGCCAGCGGCCGGGCTGGTTCACATTCCAGGTCATCTCCACCATCACGATGTCGCCGAACTTGCCCGACTGGATGTACTCAGCGGCCTTCATATACGCGGGCGTCGACCGGCGCTGCGTGCCTACCTGCACGATCTTGTCACTCTTATGCACGGCTTCGCGAATCATGCGCGCATCGGCCATGGTGTGCGCAATCGGTTTCTCCACATAGGCATCGCGGCCCGCGCGCACTGCCTCTGCTCCGTGATAGGCGTGCTGAAAATCGGCAGTGGCAATAATCACCGCATCGACATCCTTACGTGCGTAGAGTTCGTCATTGTTGCGCACAGTATCAGGACGATTGCCGCAAAGTTTCTCGATAAATGCGGCGCCCTCTTCGCGACGGCGATTCCAGATGTCTGAGACCGCGACAATCTGAAAGTTCAGCTCCTGGGCGTTCTTTTGAAAGGCCGGCAGATCGCCGCCTTTCATGCGGTCGCCGCAGCCGACAATGCCCACGCGCACGCGATCGTTCGCGCCCATCACTTGCGCATAGCTCGATGCATTCCACGAAACTGCGGAGGCAGCCAAGGCGGCACTGCCGGCTTTCAAAAAATCTCTGCGATTGTTTTCAGACTGTGACATGACAGGTCCTCCGTGTTTCATAGCCGGGTTCAACCGTGAAGTGTAGGTTGCGCGTGTTCGCGCACCGGCAGCACTGCTCGCCACCGGAAGCAACATGGTCAGACCACAGGGCTACAACCGTCAAGGAAAGAGTTGTGGCTGCAGGCGTACGGTTTCGGCACGTGAGACGCGGATGCGGGCTCGGCCTAGCCTTCGGCGGGCAAAAAAAGCGCATTCCTGTGCGCGGTTCTGTCCGTTCCGGTTTGCGCAATCTTGCAAAAGCGATTTATCGTAATCTCGCTTTCGAATCGTGAGGGAAAAACGGATGCAATCACGCGTATGTGCCGCTCTCTGCCTCGCCGCCTTTGCCGTCGCTGCTGTTTCCGCCCAGCAACGGCCCAAGATCACGGGAATCTCGCATCTTGCGGTCTACGCCTCTGACCCGGCGGCTGCCGAGCACTACTTCACCGTGGTCGTGGGCGCTGCCAAGCAGCCTGATCCCGAGGATCCTCACGGCGCGCGCTATGCCATCAACGCCACACAATTCATTGACGTGTTGCCCCTGCCTGCTGACGCGGGTATTAACCGCCTCGACCACACTGCCTGGAATACCGAAAATGCCGACGGCCTGCGCAAGTACCTGGCCGCCAAGGGCTGGAAAGTGCCTGCGCACGTGGAAAAGGCCTCTGACAGCAGCCGCCGGTTCGCCGTGCTTGATCCCGAGGGTAATAAGGTCGAGTTCGTGCAGCCGCCTGCGCATCCAAAGCCTGTCAACGCGCCCAACCTCATCGGCCATCAGATCATCCATGTCGGCTTTCTGGTTCATGACCGCGCGAAGGAAGATACCTTCTATCGCGCGCTTCTGGATTTCCGCCCTTATTGGTATGGCGGTATGCACGACAACGAGATCGACTGGGTGAGCCAGCAGAGCCCCGATGGCCACAACTGGCTCGAATACATGCTGCGCCCGTTGCCTCCGGGCGCAACATCGGTTCCGCCGGAGACGCAGCGTTCGCTCGGCGTGGTCGATCACGTCTCGATCGGTGTTGTCTCCGTGCCCGACACCTTCAAGCAGCTCGAAGCTGCCAATCGCCTTGAAGGCCGCCACGATGCAGCCCCCAAGATCGGTAAAGACGGCAAGTATCAGCTCAATCTGTACGATCCGGACGATACCCGTATCGAGGTCATGAACTTCCACGCCACTGACAAGCCCTGCTGCTCACCCTTCACGGCCGACGACCCGGCAGAGTAGGAGAGCAACGAGTCGGCGAGTTAGCTAGTTAGCGAATCAGCAAGTGGCTGCTGAATCCGTCGAACAGGTCTCCCGGAGGGAGAACCGAGAATAGCCCCGGATGTAGCCCGCATAGCGGGCGAAATCCGGGGAAACGAGCCACGCTCGCTATGCCAGTCCCGTCAGGGACGGCGCGACTCTGATCTCAGGCCCCAATTTGGCCCAAAAACAACCTTACGCTATACTGATCGAAGCGCCTGATGGCAGGGATGTATCTGTGTGCGGGCGCCGGACAGAGCAATACTCTCCTCCAAAGATCACGAAAAGAAGAAGAAAATGCCCAAGTTGAAGACTCATAAGGGCGCGGCCAAGCGCTTTTCGAAGACTGGCACCGGCAAGATCAAACGGGGCCAGACGAAGGTGCGGCACATCCTTACGTCGAAGGCGCCCAAGACCAAGCGCAAGCTGGGAAAGACAGTGCTGGTCTCAGACGGCGACTACGCGAAGGTCGCGCGCATGATCCCTTACGCCTGAGGCGCACCGCGCCGGGAACTCTTTGGTTGAGTTCCTGCAAATGGGCCGTATGGCCCTCGTTCGGTGCTAGAAGCGTCAGCGCCGGCGAGAATCAGGCTTGAACTGAGCGAGTGAAGAGGCCAATCCTGCCTCCAGCCGCGTAACGAAGTACGCAAAAAGGAGAAACACCATGCCCCGCGTTAAACGGAGCACCAAGCGGAGTGATCGCCGCAAGAAGATTCTGGACCGCGCAAGCGGTTATTTCCTCACAAAATCCAAGCTCTACCAGGCAGCCCAGGAAGCCGTCGAACGCGGCCTGAAGTTTGCCTACAAGGGGCGCCGCGAAAAGAAGCGCCAGTTCCGCTCGCTGTGGATTGTGCGCATCGCCGCCGCCGCCAAGCTCAACGGCACCAGCTACTCGCAGTTCATCAACGGCCTCAAGAAGGCCGGCATCGAGCTCGACCGTAAGATTCTGGCCGAGATTGCCGTGAAGGATGCCGCAGGCTTCACCAAGCTTGTGGAGCAGGCCAAGTCGGCCCTCGCCGCAGTCAGAGCCTAAACAACACATTCATCGGAGGATGGTACGGCCCGGAATCTTGGGGGATTCCGGGCCGTTTTGCTGTAAAACTCAGCGCTATAATTGGCTCGATCGTTCCCGAACCGCATGAAAGTACGCGATGTGCTGAAGCTGATTCAAGAAGACGGTTGGTATCAGGTAACGCAAAAGGGCAGCCATCGTCAGTTCAAGCACCTGGTCAAGTTGGGACGCGTTACGATCGCTGGCCATCCTTCGCAAGAAATGGACAAAGGAACTCTTAATAGCATTCTTAAGCAGGCTGGGCTGAAATGATGGAATACGCCGTAGTCTTTGAGAAGACAACCAATGGTTGGAGTGCGTACGTCCCGGATCTTCCAGGACTGGGCGTGGCCGCTGCAACGATTGAAGAAACCGAGCAATTGATCCGTGATGGAATCGAATTGCATCTGGATGGCATGCGACAGGATGGATTACCCATCCCAGAGCCGGTGACGCGGGTGATGCGGGTGGCTGTTCCAGCTTAGAAATCCAGTTCGAACAGACCGCGTTCAGCTTCCTCTCTAACTCTAAGAACCGCTCAAAAAACCGTTCACCGCCTTCTGCCACATCTCCGGCTGATCCTCAAAGTTCATGTGTCCGGCATTCGGCAGGATCGCCAGCTTCGAACCGGCAATCTTCTCGTGCATCTCGCGGCTCAGGCTCGGATCGCACTCGTCGTGATCGCCCGCCACAATCAGCGTCGGCACATGGATCGTAGGCAGCCGGTCCAGATACTCGACCGACTTGAGATTGCCGTCGATCACAAACTCCCCATCCGAGCCCCACATCTCCCGGTAAAGCTCCCAGTTGGTCGGCGCATTGCCGTTTTTGGGATCGTAGTTCGCGTCCGGCCGTGCGCCATAGAGAAAGGGAAAATATCCATCGCCCCAGGCGAGCGTTTCATACTCCTCCGGATAACGCCCGTGCTCCCAGATCGCGCCTTTGCCAAAGAGTCCCGCCTGCTCAAGCTCGTTCAGGCGCTTCAGCTTCTCGGGGGGCATCTGCGCCTTTTCGCGCGCCAGCACCTCGTTCATCTCGCGCGTCGATGCAAATGTGGAGTTGAGAATCAGGTGATTCAAATGTTGCTGGTATTTGAGCGCGTACGCCTCGGCCAGCACGCCGCCGCAACTATGGCCGAGCAGGTCGATCTTGCCCAGGTTCAGCGCCACGCGCACGGCCTCCACATCATCGGCCATGTTTTCGATGGTGTACTGGCTCACATCCTGGAGCCGCTCCGACTGCCCCGAGCCGCGCTCATCGATAAAGATGAGCCGGTGCGTCCGCGCCAGCGGCAGCAGCCATGGCAGAAAGTAAGTATGATCCGCCCCCGGCCCACCGTGCAGCACCACCAGCGGCGCACCCTTACCGAACTCCACGTAGTAGATGAGCACGCCATGCGCATCCACGTAACCGCTCTGCTGCGGGTACACGCTCCCGGTTAATTGAGCAGGGCCGAACATGGCGGATACAGAAGCCAAGGCGAAGATCAAAGCCAGACGCAGGGGTTTCATGGCAATGAGCATACCGGAATTTCCCTTCGGCTCTACCGATTATCATTAACTTTTACGCATGACGAACGATTCCATCCCCAATCTCACAGCATTCGACGACGAATCGCTGAGCCAAGCCTTTGCCGCACTGGAGCAGCAGGCCCGCGCGGCTGCCGCCCAGATCAGCGGCCCCGAAGCAGTCGAGGCCTTTCGCCTGGAGTGGCTGGGCCGCAAGCAGGGCCGGCTCACCGAAGTCTCCGCGCGATGGCTCAAGACTGCTCCGGCCGAAGCCAAAAAAGCTCTCGGCGTCCGCTTCAATGCGCTCAAGGCGGTCATCGAAGAGCTGCTCGCATCGGCCGCCGGCGCAGGTCCCAGTGGCGCTGCTCTCGCCGCCGAAGCGATCGACATCACATTGCCCGGCACGCGCCGGCTCCTAGGAGCCGAGCATCTCATCACGCGGACGACGAATGAGATCGTCTCTGTGTTTGCCGCGCTGGGCTACTCGGTGGGCGTGGGACCGCAGGTTGAAACCGACTTTTACAACTTCGAGAGCATGAACTTTCCGCCCGGCCATCCGGCGCGCGACACGCAGGATACGCTTGTCATTGCGAACCAGGAGCGGCGTCCGCAGCGCGATCGGTTGCTCTTGCGCACACATACCTCGCCGGTGCAGATGCGGACCATGGAGCAGCAGCCGCCCCCGGTGCGCATTGTGATCCCCGGCAAAGTGCACCGCAATGAAGCAGACGATGCGACGCACTCGTCGACCTTTCACCAGGTGGAGGGACTGTGCGTAGATGCAAACATCACCTTCAGCGATTTGAAGGGAACGCTCGATCATGCGATGAAGGCGCTCTTCGGCTCTGCGGTGAAGACGCGCTTTTTCCCATCGTTCTTTCCGTTTACTGAACCGAGCGCCGACATGCAGATCAGCTGCATCTTCTGCGGGGGCAAAGGTTGCCGCAAATGCAAGCACTCGGGATGGATCGAGCTGCTCGGCTGCGGCATGGTCGATCCCGCGGTCTTCGCCTTCGCGGCGGAAAAGCAGCCCGCCTACGATCCGAAGAAGATTTCCGGCTTCGCCTTCGGCATGGGCGTCGAGCGCATCGCCATGATGAAGTACGGCATCAGCGAGATCGGTCAGTTCTACGCGGGCGACATGAGATTTTTGAATCAATTTGTTTAGCAAGTTGGCGCGCTTCGCGCTCGCAGGTTAGCAGGTTCGCGGTATGGCGAGAACACGGCATTATCGTGATTTGATTGCGTGGCAAAAGGCGATGGAACTGGCTCGTGCGATCTATACGCACACGGAAGAGTTTCCAAAATCCGAAACATTTGGATTGCGGATGCAATTGCGCCGCTCGGCGGTGAACGTGGCCAGTCACATCTCTGAAGCGCATGGACGGCTGAATGACGCCGAGATGAGCAGGGGGCTGGGAGCAGCTCGCGCCGCAATCAATGAGTTGCAAACGCAAACCGAATTGGCGGCCAGTTTAGGTTTTTTCAACCCTGATGTCAGCGATGAACTGTTGGACCTTGGCACTCGGGTCGCCAAGCTGATCAATGCACTGCTTGGCGTTCTCGAACCGGATTCAGAAGCTGCCGAGCCAGGTCAACCTGCGAACTTGCCACGCGCGGAGCGCGCCAACTCGCGAAAAGAGAAACTCAACTGATGAAGATTTTGACCAAATGGCTGCGGAGTTACTTGCCAGAGCTCGCCGTCTCCGATGCGCAACTCGCCGAGGACCTTACTCTCCGCGGTATCGCCGTCGAAGGCATCTTTAACCTCGGCGACGGCAACGGTTCGCTCTACGAGATGGACATCACCACCAACCGCGTCGATGCGATGAACCACTACGGCGTTGCGCGCGAGGCCGCCGCCATCTACGGCCTGCCGTTGCCGGAGCTGCAATTTCCGCTGCCGGCATTCAAGCCCGCCGCTCAAGCCTTCTCTGTGCGCATTGAAGCCGAGGACGCTTGCGGCCGCTTCACGGTGCGCGTGCTGCGCGATGTAACGATCGGCGAATCCCGCGACTGGTTCCCCGGCGCGGAGGTCGCTACCTACTTCGCTCTTCTCGAACAGAAAAAAATCTCCAACGCTGTCGATGCTACAAATTACGCTTGGCTCGCCATGGGCCAGCCCACGCACGCCTTCGATCTGGACAAGATCGATGGTGGCATCGTCGTGCGCCGCGCCAGGAAGGGCGAGAAATTAAAAACTCTCGACGGCATCGAGCGCACTCTCGATCCCGAAGACCTGATCGTCGCCGATCACGCCAAGCCGCTGGCGTTGGCTGGCGTCATGGGCGGCTGGGACACGATGATCACGCCGTCCACCAAGAACGTGCTTGTCGAGGCCGCGTGGTTCGATCCGATGGCGGTCCGTCGCACGGCGCGCCGACATGGCCTGCATACCGATGCGAGCCATCGCTTCGAGCGCGGCGCGGACTTCAATGCCGCGCCCGTCGCTTCGGCCCTTGTATGCAAGATTCTGCTTGCCAACGGTGGTTTTCTCGAAGGCGATCTCGTCGATGTGCGTGTTGCGGCCATCGAAGCGCGCACGGCACAGCGCAAACCCGTCCCGCTCCAACTCCGTGAAGTGCAGCGCATCCTGGGTGCGACGGTCGACAAAGAAGGCATCACCGCCATGACGGTCGAGGGCGTGCTGAAGGGCCTTGGGTGCGGGTTAGCGGGCCAGCAAGTCGGCGAGTCAGCAAGTCAGGCACCTGCGGTGCGGCAGATTTCTGGAGAAGCTTCGTGGCTTGTCAAGCTCCCCAGTTGGCGTCTCGATCTTGAGCGCGAGATCGATCTAATCGAAGAGGTCGCGCGCGTCTATGGCTACAATCGCTTTGCCAACACACTTCCGGCCTTCGGCGAAGGAGTCAAGACTCTCGAATGGGCTCCGAGTGAAGCTGTCGTGCGCCGCACGCTGCTCGCGCTGGGATTGCACGAGGCCATCGGCAGCACCTTCTGCTCCGCGGCCGATGCAGCATTGACCGCGCCGCAACCCGCTCAGGTTGTTCCGCTCGGCAATCCTTTGAGTGAAGAGGCGGGTGTGCTGCGTCCCTCGCTCGTGCCCGGCATGCTGGCGATGGTCGCTGGCAACCTGCATCGCGACGTGAGCGATGTGCGCCTCTTTGAGATGGGCACCATCTTTTCCGGTACAACGGAAAAAGTAGAGGAGCGCCCAACCCTCGCCTTTGGCGCGGCGGGCAGCCTGCCGGAACTCGGTCCCTTGCATCCGGCCCGTGCGCTCGATTTCCACGACATCAAAGGCATCGTCGAGCAAATTCTCGAGCGTTTCCAGACGCGCGACCTCTACTTCGACCGTTTTCTGGCCGAGTCTGGCCTCATGCCGCGGTGGCTCCATCCTTATCGTTCTGCCCGCGCCGTGGCAGAAGGTCTCACTGTGGGCTGGTTTGGCCAGTTGCATCCGCGCGAAGCCGAGGCCCGCAAGTTCAAAGAACCTGTCTTTATTGGCGAGATTTATCTCGACCGCCTCTACAAACTGCCGCTGCGCAAACCGATTGCGCGCGAGATCTCGCGCTTCCAGCCCGTGCGCCGCGACTTTTCGCTGATCGTGGGCCAGAGCGTTGGTTGGGAGACCATCGATCGCGCGCTCGCCGGGCTTCAGATCCCTGAGTTGGTCGACTGGCGCGTGCGCGAAGTCTTTCGCGATGCGCGTCTCGGCCAGGGGGAGTATTCGCTGTTGTTGGGCACGACCTTCCAGGCCACCGACCGCACCCTGCGCGACGAGGAACTGCAGGCATTTCAGGCGCGTGTCGTGGAAGCTGTTGGCAAGGCGGGCGCACGGCTGCGGACATAGTGCGGAATCTCCACCGCGAACGGCGCTATACTCAAACGGAAGCGGCGCGTTTTTGGCCCACGCACCGCTACGATTTTGCTGCGTGGCAGCTTGTTCTCGCGCGGAGGTTGATTCGATGTCAGAAACTTTTTGGGAATCGGGGGCGGCTGTGGAGGCGCAGCCTCAGCCGGAAGGGCACGATCAGAACGCCGAGCACGGCTCTCTCGCGGTCAGCGCTGACGACTTCTCCGGTCTTGAACAGCGTATCCTGCGCGCCGTCGAATTGTTAAAGCGCGAGCGGCAGGAGCGCGCTGCAACGGAAGCGCGCGCCACCCAGGCCGAAGAACGGGCGGCGCAAGCTGAGGAGCGCGCAGCCCAAGCGGAGATGCGGGCGGCCCAGTCTGAGACGCAGGTGCGGGAGCAAGGCTCCGCCGCGGAACGTCTGCAATCGGAACTGAACGCTCTTAAGGCCGAGCGGGACCATGTGCGCCAGCGCGTCGAGCGGCTGCTGCAGCAACTGGAAGGGCTTGAACTGTGAGCCCGCAGACGGATCTCTCGGGCCAAAACCCGTCCGAATACATCACGGTCGAAATCTACGACCAGGTCTATCATCTCTCTGGCCAGGACGCCGATCACGTTCGCGCTCTGGCCGCTCAGGTGGACGCAAAAATGCGCGCCGTGGCCGCTCAGGGCCGCACTGTGGATTCGTTGCGCGTCGCCGTCCTGGCTGCGCTCAATCTCGCCGATGAGCTTTCCCTGGCCACCGCCGATCCAGCCATGGGGCGCCTTCGCGCCGCCAGTCTCCGCGGCCTGCTCGACGAGGTCCTCGAAGACGAGCGCAAAACGGGCTAGGGCCTGTCTATGAAGTGCGCGTCATAAAATGCGCTGTCATCCTGAGCGATGTTTGGCCCGTTTTCAGGCAAGACGGAAGGAACCTGCGGTTCGGGGCGTTGATTGATGGCAAGAACTTTAGAGTCAGGACACTAAATTCTCCGAAACTAAATCCCTTATCTGCTGTTCAATCAACCAGCGGGTGACGAAACCCGCGTCTCTGCATCCAACCTTTGGACACAGTTCAGAACCAGTTGTTTAGAACAGATCCCACCCCCAGGAGAGTTCTATGTCCTCAAAGCAGCGGATTTTCTCTTTTTGTCTTTTTGCTGCAATCATTTTTTTCGGCTGCGCTGCGGGCAATGCGCAGACTGACGTCGCCGCCAGTCTCTACGGAGCCTTCAACGGCACAACCAATGGCAACGGCACGGTGCAAAGCCCGTCCAACTCGGCCGGCGGACTGCTCGAGCTGCGCCATATCGACAACCCGCTCATGGGCTACGAGGTCACGTATTCCTACAACCGTGACAACCAGGTGTACAAGTCGCCTGCCGGGACCGCCTGCCCTCCGGGTGGCTGCACTGTAGCCGCTGTCTCTGCCAATGCCCACGAGCTTACCGGCGACTGGGTCGTCTCGCTCCACGGAGCGAACCTTCGCCCTTTCGCGCTCGCCGGGGTCGGTGTCCTCTTCAATGAGCCCACCGGCAACCAGAGCAACACCAGCTCTTCGACCAAGCCCGTCTTCGTCTATGGCGCCGGCATTGACTGGGGACTGCTGCCCCACATCGGCCTGCGCTTCCAATATCGCGGCAATCTCTACAAAGCGCCCAACCTGACCAGACTGTTTACTTCGACCGACGCATTTACGCACACCTCTGAGCCCATGCTCGGCGTCTACTTCCGGTTGTGAAGATGACAGCCGTTAACGGCTGCTGGCACTGATCAGCATCAGCGGGTCGGGCGTGATGCGGCAGGCCTGGCCCGCGGCCAGCTTCCAGCCCGTACCGTCGGCATAGGCAAGGGAAACCAGATCAATCGTCTGAGTAGCCGGGACATCCGGCACCAGGATATTGGTGGCTAAATTTTCGCCGGTCTGCGGGCCAAACGCGATCTGGATTGTCCTGGTCACAAGAGCCGGACTGCCAGTGCTCGGCTTCGCGACCGTCATAATCACACCGGGAGTCGAGGCGTATCCCTGCACGTTCACCGTAGCCGCGACAATCTGTTTTGCGCCATGGTTCGTAAATGCGAGATGCAACCGCTGGCCCTTGGTCTGTTGTCCTTTACGCACCTGCATCATGTCCGCGGAAGAGATCTGCGTCGCTCGCAGCGCAACCGGACAGCCACTCATATTCGACCAAGGCGTTACCGCGGACGCGGAGGAATCGAGCTTTTGCATGCTCCCACTCGACGCCCCCGGCTGGATAACAGCCTGCGCAGAAAGACCGGCTGCGGTCAGAAAGAAAGAAAGAGCGATCACAGTAAGCTTCATGGCATCTCCTCTCGGCGGCCTTTCACAAACATGCGCTCATTGGACGGCCAACAGTGCCTCTTCGTTTTCTGCTGGCCGAGGCTCGCACTCCAAAACTCGCTTCGCGCCTTTTCGTTCGCTGGCGCCCACCGACAACGTACTCCGGTCCGGTTTCTCAAGGCAAGCGGGCGCCTTCCGTTGGTCTGCGTGGCCGGATTCCGCACCCTCCGCTGTGTTACCGTTTGAATACGGCGTCCTCGCGCCAGCCGGACTCGGCTGGCGCCCGTCACGATAAGTGGCCGGGAATGAGGGCAGGCGTATGCAAAGGAATGTCCCAGCAGCCGGAAATGCCGTCGTCCACTCTTGCCGTGAGTCCGGCTCCGCTGCCTGGGCCCGACGGCGACTTCGTGTCCGACTCGACGCCCCGTCCCGGAACGGGAATCGCCGACACCGCCCAGCCGCAACATCCATCTCCGCAACGCATTCCCCGCTGGCTTGAGCGTCTGGAGCTCTTCCTGCGCGTTATGCTGCGGATGTATATCGGCTTGGCCGTCTGCTATGCGCCGTGGTCGCATACCTTCTGGGATCAGAACCCGATCTTTCTGCAGTTTCCGAATTTTTCCGTCTTCGCTGCGCATGGTGCGGTGCGGGGCATCGTCTCAGGACTGGGCCTTTTGAATCTTTGGATTGCGTTTCACGACGCCATCCGTCACCGGGATGGATAGTCGACGGTAGTGAGCGAACACGATAAGCCATAATTTTCGACAAGCCGTAAGTGGATAGGGCATGAACGACGACCGGGCAAAACCAGGCGACAAGCCGCAAACCGAGACCTCAGCGCAAACCCCGGCTGCGTCCATACATCCAAGCACTCCAGCTTCGCCCGAGAGGGCCGTGATCCCTCCCGACGGAACTCCGCCGCCCCTGGGCATTGCGCCGCTGGCTTATGAGAATCCCGCGTTTCTGAACAGCGCAGACGGCCGGCTTATCCGCGTCGTCTCCGAATATCTCGAGCCCCTGGCCCGCTTTCGTCGCGAACAGATTCAGGACACGGTGGTCTTCTTCGGCTCGGCTCGTTTTCGTGGACGCGATGAAGCCGACCATGCCCTGGAGCTGCTTGAAAATACTGGCTCAACGCGGCCAGCGCCCACCGAGGAACAGCCCGCCCGGCCGCCCGACATCGCCGCCGGCAAAGCGACAGACCTGCAGCGCAAGCGCGCCGTTGCGGCCGTCCAGATGGCCCGCTACTATGAGGACGCCCGTCGCCTCGCCCAGCTCTTCACGCGCTGGGCCAAGAGCATTCCCTCCCGCAAGCACCGGTTTGTGGTCACCTCGGGCGGCGGTCCGGGCATTATGGAGGCGGCGAACCGCGGCGCCTATGAGGCTGGCGGCAAAACCATCGGACTCAACATCCGCCTACCCTTTGAGCAGGCGCCGAATCCCTACATCACGCCCTCGCTCAATTTCGAGTTCCACTACTTCTTCATGCGCAAGCTCTGGTTTGCCTATCTCTCCAAAGCCCTTGTGGTCTTTCCCGGCGGATTCGGCACCCTCGACGAGATGTTTGAGATCCTTACGCTCGCGCAGACCCAGAAGCTGGCCAAGAAGATCACCGTCATCGTCTACGGTTCGGAGTACTGGAACAGAATCTTCAATCTCGACGCGCTCGTCGACACCGGCGCGATCTCTCCCAAAGATCTCGAGCTCTTTCAATTTGCCGATACACCGGAGCAGGCCTTCGAGATGTTGCGCCACGGTCTCACCGAGAACTATCTTGCCGCGGAGGTCGCAGCCGCTGCCGGACACGAAGAGGATCTGATGGCCGGCTGGACGATCGACGACTTTCTCGGTCCCGAGATCGCCAAGACCCGCAAATAAAATTTGAGGGCCATAGCTCTTTCCGGGTATTGCCGGGAATTGTCTTCTATTCCGGTAACTTTGTTGGTTCTTGCGTTAATTGAAGGGCAATTCGCGCTCTATTCATCGGGCATTTACCAGACCCCATCGATACTGATTGTGGAAATCCGGCAAACTTCGGCAACTGGATTGCACAACCGGTTCGCCGGCGAAGGAGGAGCCCATGCCCACTTCCACTATCTCTTATCTCTGGCGCGATAAAGATATAAGCAAGGGTTTTCGAACCGGTGTTTCGCTGCACAGCCACACCAACCAGTCCCGCGAAACACTCGACTTTCTCGCAAACTTCGGCAACCAGTTTCCCATCATTCGTCCCTTGCTGGCGCGCCTCGAGCGCCGCGCCGAACAGATGCACGGGATTCGCGTTGACTACGCAGCCAGCTACTGGACGCCTCCCATGACGCCGAAGCTGGCCTTCGACCTCGAAAGCCGGCAGATCGAAAATCTGAACCTGATGCCGATGGTCTCCATCTCTGACCACGACAACATCCAGGCGCCCATGCTGCTGCGCACTGTGCCCAGCGCGCGGCGCATCCCGGTCTCAGTGGAGTGGAGCGCGCCCTACGGTGGCATTCAGGCTTTCCATCTCGGCGTGCACAACCTGCCGAGCACCAAGGCCGTCCAGTGGATGGAGACCCTGCACGACTACACCGAACATCCGAGCGATGCGCGCCTGACCGAAATTCTCGTCGCGCTGCATAAAGAGCCGAATGTGCTTGTGGTCTTCAACCACCCCATGTGGGATCTTTACCTGATTGGCCAGGAGAAGCATCAGTTCCTGGTGAATGAGTTTCTGCAGAAGAACGGCGCTCACCTGCACGCGCTCGAACTTAACGGCCTGCGTCACTGGGAAGAGAATCGCGCAGTTCGCCGGTTGGCCGAACAGTGGAACATGCCGCTCATCTCCGGCGGCGATCGCCACGGTGTAGAGCCGAACGCCAATCTCAACCTGACCAACGCCACCAGCTTTACTGAATTCGTCCACGAGATCCGGCGCGAGAAAAAAAGCAACGTGCTCTTTATGCCGCAGTACGCCGAACCTTGGAAGCACCGCATCCTGCAGTCGACCATCGATGCGATTCGCCACTATCCCGAATTTCCCACCGGCTCGCGCACCTGGGACGAGCGCGTCTATCATCCGGATGCCAACGGCGTGATTCGTCCACTGAGTGAACTCTGGCCCAGGAAGTCCGCGCCTCCAGCGCTTGCTGCCATCATCGGCATGGTGCAGATGATGGGCCGCGGTTTGGTTGCCGGCGGCCTGCGCATGGCCTGGAGCGAATCGCACCAGCTGCGCCTGGCTCTCGGTGATTACGAAGGATAGAGACGAAGCGGAGTGGGCGCGGTTAGCGGAGTTAGCAAAAGCGTCGCCGCCAAACAGCAGCGTCAGGAAAAACGGAGCACAGTTCGAAAATCACGATGCCAACTGCAAACCCCGCTAGCTCCGCTGACGTTGCTAACTCCGCTTCTCCCCGCGTCGCCTACTTTCCGGACTCCTTCCACGAAGTGAATGGCGTGGCGCATACCAGCCGCCACTTCGAGGCCTTTGCCCGCCGCCATAATCTCCCCTTTCTCTGCGTCCGCGCCGGGGATCGCGAGCACGCTCTCATGGAAGAGGGCAGCGTGTGGACTCTTGAACTGCCGCGCGGCTTTCTCTCTTTCGCGCTCGAAAAAGATCTCCGCTTCGACCCCGCCTTTCTGCGCCACATTCCGCTCATCAGCGAGACGCTTGAGCGCTTCCAGCCCGATCTGATCCACATCACAGGCCCCAGCGAGATCGGCATGCTGGGCGCTGGCCTTGCGCATCATCTCGAACTGCCGCTCGCCGCAAGCTGGCACACCAATGTGCATGAATATCTGGCGCGCCGCTCCGACTGGTTCCTGCGCCTGCTCCCCGAGCGCCAGTCCACCGCGACCGCAAAAAAAATTCAGGATCTTGCGCTGGCCACTGCTGCGTTCTTCTACTCCGGCGCGCGGGTGCTCTTCGCGCCCAACCCCGAGCTCTGCGACGAGCTTGCGCAGCGCACCAACCGCGCCTGTCACCTGATGCCGCGCGGCGTTGACGCCGAGCTGTTTAATCCGTTGAAGCGCTCCTCCAAAGCGCCAAGCGGCGGAGCCGTGCTCGGCTTCGTGGGCCGGCTCTCGGTCGAGAAGAACATCGCGCTTCTGGTCGAGATCGAGCAGGAGCTCGAACGCATGGGCATAGAGAACTTCCGTTTCCTCATCGTCGGCCACGGCGGTGACGAGGCCTGGCTTCGCGAGCGGCTGCGCCGGGCAGAGTTCACGGGCGTGTTGCGCGGCGAAGAGCTTTCCGCCGCCTACGCCAGCATGGACCTCTTCGTCTTCCCTTCGCACACTGACACCTTCGGCAACGTGGTGCTCGAAGCCCTCGCCAGCGGCGTGCCCGCCATCGTCACGCCCGACGGCGGTCCGCGCACCATCGTTCGTGATCACCAGACTGGCCGCATCGTGCAGGACGAGGAATTCGCCGCGGCCATCGCCGCGATCCTCGCCAATCCCGCCGAGCACGCAGCCATGCGCACCGCCGCCCGCGTCTACGCGCTCACCGCCAGTTGGGACTCCGTCTTTGAAGGCGTCTACGCTGCGTATGAAGCGATTCTGCCGCAATCCCAAGTTCAGCTGAAGCCATTAGCTGTTTAACCACAGCGCAATCTTTCGCGTTGCTCCGTCCCAACCCACACACAACTCAGCAACTCGTCTTGTTATCTTGAGCGAAGTCTGCCACAGGCGGACGAGTCGAAGGATCTGCGGTTGTTCTTTGCGGGCTGTCGTAACAAGTCACGAAACCGAGTGTCAGGTGCCCTGTCCTTAACGCATCATTGTTTTTACCGCGGGGATAGCGCCAACCTTCCGTATCCGCATCTCTCCGGTCAGCGAGAGCGCGAGAATAGCCCAGGGTGAAACCCTGGGTTAGCAAATTCCCTTCAATTCTGCATGCAGTCCCGTAGGGACGGTGCAAAACCCAAGCGCAAGGTTATGTAGTGAGCAACCCGGACCTGAGATCCACCGCAAACGGCGTCTCCTTGTCCGTGAGCATCGACCAGCCCATGCCGCGCAGCACGCCGTTCTCGATGCCGGTGATCGTCACGCCTTCATCGGAGAGCTTCTCCGACTCCCACGCTTGGCCGGCACCTCCCCACGCCAAAATTGTCCGGTTGCCGACGAACAACAGCAGATTGTCTTCGATCGCTGCCAGCACCTGCAGCACCGGCCGGTAGGGAATCATCGTGAAGCGCTCCGGCGCGGTCGTATCGATCAGGTAGGCATACCCGCCCGAGACCGCACAGAGTTCTTCCGGTTTTGGAGTAGACCAGAGGCCCGTCGGAGCAGCCGGATCGCGAAACCCCAACGCGCACGTCGCGAAAAACGGCTGCGAATCGCCGTCGGGCCGCACCAGCACTTCGAGCGCGCCCCGCTCGACCTCCTCGGCCTCGCGCGGATACACAAAATGCCGCGCCGGCAGAATCAAAGGCCGCGCCCCGAGAACCTCGGCCTGCCAGCGATGCGGAAAGCGAAGATCGATAATGGGAGCGGCGGAACGCATCTTTCCGATGATAGCGACCTACAATGGCGCAAGCGCACCGCAGCAGAAATTATGGTTCGTTATCGTCCGTTGTTCATCTGATCTTCAGGAGAAAGACCTTGAAAGTCGTTTTGTACGGTGCATCCGGCATGATCGGCAGCCGCATTCTGGCGGAACTTTTGAACCGCGGCCATCAGGTCACGGCAGTCGTTCGCAATCCAGCGAAGATCACAGCATCGGGCGTGCGCGTTCTCAAAGGCGATGTCACGGAGCCTGAAAGCGTAGCGCAGACCGCGAAGGGCGCAGACGCAGCCATCAGCGCCTACGGGCCGCCCAAAGGCGAAGAGTCTACGCTCTCCGCTTCCATCCACGCGCTGCTCGAAGGGCTGCCCGCTATCGGCATCAAGCGACTCATCGTGGTGGGCGGAGCAGGCAGCCTTGAAGCGGCTCCCGGTGTCGCTCTCGTCGACGCACCGGGATTTCCCGAGGCTTGGCGCGATATCGCCATGGCGCATCGCGACCTTCTACCGATCCTGAAGGAATCGAATCTTGACTGGACCTACCTGAGCCCCGCGGGATTCATCCAGCCTGGCGAGCGCACCGGCAAGTTCCGTCTGGGCGGCACCAGTCTTCTTGTCGACGAAAAAGGCGAAAGCCGCATCTCGGCTGAGGACTACGCAATCGCTCTCGTCGACGAACTCGAAAACCCGCAGCACGTCCGCCAGCAGTTCACACTTGCTTACTGATCAGGAAAAGTGCTCCCAGCCCCGAGCTTCCAGCGGCTGGGAGCCTTTTTCTGTGATCAAGCGAACGATTGGCGTTCCCGCTCTTCTGCGCACGACGCGCCCGATCCGCGTCACAGGAACGCCGGCAAGCGCGTGTGGAATGCGTGTACGGGCTCGTGCCGCGAAGAGTAGCTCATAATCCTCACCGCCGTGCAGCGCCTGTTCGAGCGTCGCGCCTGGATGGATGGGCAAAGCAGCGGCGTCTAGCTCTGCAGCAACGCCTGACTCTTCGCAAAGATGGCGCAAATCAGTCGACAGACCATCGCTTATGTCGAGCGCAGCCGTCGCCAGCCCGCGCCGCACCAGCGCAAGCCCCTGCGCAATGCGCGGCTGCGGATGCAAATGCGCTTCGAGCGCAGCATCTGGTTTCAGCATCGCTTTCAATCCAAACTGGTTCACACTGCCGCGGCGAGCCGATGAAGTTTTCCTTCGAAGCGATGCCGCGAACTTCGCGAACCGCTGTAGTCCGGCTGCCGCTCCGCCCAGGCTGCCCGTTACATACAGCGAATCTCCAGGCCGTGCGCCTGAGCGCAGCAACGCCTTGCCGTGCGCCACGGCGCCGACCAGCACGATATCGGCGACGGCCACCGGCGATTCGGCCAGGTCACCGCCCGCAAGCGGCGTCTGATAAGCCTCGGCCAGCGCGAGAAAGCCATCGTAGAACCGGTCGATCCAGGCTCTCCGCGCCTTCATTCTTTGGACAAGGACCGCGGGAAGTCCAAGCGAAAGAAACGCCGCAACCGGCCGTGCGCCCATGGCGGCAAGATCGCTCAATCCTCGCGCCAGCGTGCGATGGCCGATTACTTCCGGCGGATGCCAGTCCAACCGAAAATGGCGGCCTTCAATCGAGAGGTCAGTCGTTATTGCCAGCTCTTTACCGGCTCGCAGCCGAAGCAGGGCACAGTCATCGCCGATCCCTAAATGCAATCCGCCACCCGAGGCTCGCTTTGCCCGGCCGCGAATCCGTTGCAAAAGCTCCAACTCGCCCTCACGGCCGATTTTTTCACTGCCTGAAGACCGCTTTCCGCGTGCTGAATTCTTAATCGATGCCACTCCTTGAAGATAGGGCAAAAGGGCTTCTCCGAGCCGACTTAAAAATGAACTCCGTTCGCTCGCACTGCTTCTGCTCGGTTTTTCGCTTTCTTTTCTCTGGATGGGTACTGGCAGTGAGCCTCAAAAACAAAATGAGCTGCTTCCATTTAAATAAGTTAGTCAGAAACTTGCGCCTGCATGCCAACCCGCGAACTACGGATTGCGTCTGCTTTACTAGCAGTTTGAAACAGTCCCGAAAGGGCCTGTACTGCCGTAATCCCACTTCTAGATCATTGACCCGAAAAAGGGCACTTTGTTAGGGTCAAAGAAGTTCTCGCACCTGCGTCCTTGGGCACATGGGCTCTGCAGATGGAAGGCAGATCGATGTGTCTTGCAATCACTGTTGCCGCGGAACGCCAAGCGTTCAATTCAGCTGAGTTCACGACCGCCAGGGGAATGACCAGCTTGTACCATGACCGGTGAACTCACGCACCGGCGCAGAACGCCGAAATAACGAGAGAGGCTGAATGCTGCGTAAGCGCTACTACATTCTTTTTGTGGCCCGGGATGAGGAGGGGCGAGTCCGTAAGATTCCGCTGCCGCTCCACTATGCCTACGGGTTTGTGGCCGCGGCGATCGTCGGTGCTTTCACCATTGTGGGTCTGGCGGGTTCCTATACGCGGATGCTCTTGAAGACCGAAAGCTACAACCAGGTGCGCCAGGAGCGCGAGACGCTGCGCAAGGATTACAAGCAGATGGCGCAGATTGCGCATGATCGCAGCGTGCAGGTGGCCTCGCTCGGCGCGCTGGCCAGTGAAGTCAGTACTCTCTACGGACTGCGGCAGAACAAGATGACGGCAACCGCCAAAACAGAATCAGCGTCCGACGCGGCAGCCGCACCTACGCCCGCCACTCTGGCGCAAGCCGATGAGCTAAGCCAGCAACAGGTCAAGCATTCGATTGATCAGTTTTATGCGCTGCGTTCCGATGCGCTTTCGGGCCGCGTGGCGCGCGCGCTTGAAGGCGGGCTGACTCCTGACTTCAGCGGTGACTGGACGGCGCTGGCCGATGCACCTTCGCTCTGGCCTATTGAAGGCCGCGTCGCTTCAAGCTTCGGCGAGCGTGAAGATCCCATCAACGGAGAAGGCGCTTTCCACTCCGGCATCGATATCGATGCACCCTACGGCACACCGGTGAGAGCCACTGCAGACGGCGACGTGTCAGGCGCGTCGATGGGCGCGGGGTATGGCCGCGAAGTTGTCCTCGATCATGGGCACGATGTGGAGACGGTCTATGGCCATCTTTCCGCCATTGCCGTGCTGGCGGGCGAACACGTGTCCCGGGGCCAGGTGATTGGCTACGTAGGCCAGACAGGCCGTGCAACCGGACCGCATCTCCACTACGAGGTGCGCGTGCACAATGTTCCGGTCAATCCGCATAAGTATCTGCGCATGACCTACGCGCAGGTCATGGATACTGGCGGAAACGAAATTGCCAAAGCGGGCCAGTAAACTCTAACTTTTCTTCTATCGTGACGGCTCCCCATCGCGCGGGAGCCGTTTTTGTTTCATTGCAGAGCAGGCCGCACTGTGTACGCGGGCTCCGATCTCTGCAGCCGGCTGACGGTGCAGCCATCGAGCACAAAGCTGAGCTTTTCGGCGTGCGCTACTTCCATCGAAAGCCGCGAGGGAATCGGAAAGCCATCGAGATGCTGATATTCGATCTCGACACGCATCTCCTGCGCCTGATCGGCCGGCGTGTCTGCAGTTCGTACGCTGGCCTCGAAACTCCTCACCAGCAAACCCTGGTCGGTTGGCTCATAAGCAGGCTGAAACTGGATCGAAGTGCCATTCGTGTTGACGTCGAAATGCTCCAGCCGCAGATCATTGGAGAAGGTTTCAGTCAGCGCAGTGCTGCCTTGTTCCGCGTGGATCGTGTGCAAAGCACCGCTATGCGTAATCGCCAGGCCCGCGGCTGAATCCGGAACGACGGAGCCATCTACAAAAGGCGCCCAGAACTGAAGAAATCCCTCTAAGCTCTGTTCGGCGGTTCGGTGCATCTTGCTCAGCAAGTTTGAAGCGTTCGCGTCGAGCGGCTTGCCGAATGCCTGATTCCAGTCCAGACTTGATCCGCCCTGCATCTGGGCATGAAGATTGATCTTGATCGTGTCAAGCGAAGCAAGATGCATCTCGTTCCCATCCGCCGTAGGCGCGTCATCGGCGCTTATGGCCAGCGCGTGCCAGTCCGGGTGCACGGCGCAATCAAATCCACGCAGGCCCGCTTTGGCGGATGAGTAATACAGGCTGCGAGTCTTGTCGAGCCATGCATCATCCGCACTAGGTGCGGTAGTGATGACAGCCGCCGTGCGGGACGCCAGCACATTCTGCCTCTGGACGTGAACCTGAGCCTGGACCTGAACTGGTGCGAGCGAGATTGCGAGACACGCCGCTGCAACAGCACTGAAGGCGAAAGCCAGGGATCGAAGCCGTACAGAAAGCGACGGCAGCGGAGAAACAGCAATCTGCGTCCTCATAGACTCTGGATTCTCCGTCTTTCGCATCCGGCAAGCAAGGCGATTCCGCGCTTCTGCTCTCCGACCGTCACCGGTTCTTTGTTACCCCCGGAAAATAGAGAGTGCACTGCCGTTGTAACGGATGGTAGGAAATCTTCGCGGCGGAAGGCCTGCTGATCGCGCGGGCGCATGCAGAGTGTTGATCGTTTACTGCGATGCTTGCGGGGTTGCGCCTGAGGACGTTGCTTCGCCCGCAATCAGCTTGGCCAGAAAGCCGGCCGGCAGCGTTGCCGTGATGACCACGCGCTCGTGATGCTGCGTGACCTCGGCCGTTTTCAGCAGCGCCTTCAGGCCATTGTTGGCCGCATTGTCGCCAAGCGGCGCTGTGTATCCGCGCGCCAGCGTCACCAGCGTGGCCAGATTCGCAGCCTGGCTGGCTGCTGTATCGTCGCTCGGCGCGATCTCTTCGACTTTCACGCGCAGCGCCCCCAGCGATCCCGGAACCGGCAGCGCCGGCGCCACACTGGCGACAATCGTCGAATCCGGCTCCAGGGGCAGCGAGAAGCCGAAGATCCGGATGGAGCCGCTCTCTGAGAAGGGCAAGCCAATCTGCCCCACTCCCCAGGCCAGCGAGAGCAGCGGCACGTCATGATAATGGCGCTCGAGGAGCGACGAGCCCGCAAAGGGCAGCGCCGCCGAGCGATGCCGGTCGATGATCGAGTGAATCTGCTCGGGCGTCGGCGCGTTCGAGACGGCCATCATGTCATAGCCGATTTGCGCCACACGCACAGTGCGGTTCTGCGAGGGCACGCTATAGATGGTCTTGCCCGCGTACGACTCACGGTCCGTCGCATGGGTTTCGAGCCAGCTATTCAGTTTTTTGCCCGTCAACCGGCCCACCATCACCAGCGAGTAAGCCACTGGCCCGTTCGGTCCGTTGGGGTCGGGCATGCGATGCAGCGCGATCGCCACCTGGTCGAGATCGCGCTCCCAATCGATACCCGTGGCGTCGACGAACTGCTGATATTCGGGTACCCGCTCGGGAGGCGCCAGTTCCTTGCGAAAGAATGTGTGAATGGGCCGGAGATCGACGTAGAGGATGCCATCCGATTCCGGCAGCAGGCGCGCCGCCTCAGGCGGCGCCTTCGAGCGCAGAAAAATCGCCAGCGCCAGCAAAGCCAGAACCGCGGCGACGATGAGAAGCGTGCTGCGCGTGCGTCGGTGCATGTCTGGCGGGTTAGAGACCGCCAAGAACTACCCTAACATCCTGGGTTGATCACTTCGGGTACTCCCGGAGACTTGCATCTAGTGCCGTGGCCGCGAGGAAAAGTGAAATTTGCCACGTCTGTCGTCCTGAGCGGAGTTTGGCGCGCTTTTTGCGCCAAATGGAGTCGAAGGATCTGCGGTCGCCCTTCGGTTGCTTTGGATGGGAATGCCTCCGAAAAACAGCCGCGGATCCTTCACTCATCACCCCAAGCTGAAGAACGCTTGGGGTTCCTTTCGTTCAGGATGACAGCGCCAGATTTCGCCGATTCCGGATTTCACGCGGTTCGCAACACGAGATGAGCGATCACCGTACTTTTACTCGCTCGCCGCCCGTTGACTGGAGTAGACTCGTTACACTTCAGCAGTGCGGGCTCCTTTTCCCCGGTAAACAGATCGAGACCCGAGGAGGCCTTTTATGGCAGAGAGCGGTCAGCGCGTCGGTGACTATGAGGTCCTGACGCTTCTTGGTTCGGGCGGCATGGGCCGCGTCTACAAAGTGCGCAGCGTCATCTCTGGCCGCGAAGAAGCGATGAAGATTCTGCTTCCGGACTTCGCCTCTGAGCCGGAGCTCGCCGCGCGCTTTATGGCGGAGATTCGCACGCTCGCCGGCCTCGACCATCCCAACATTACGCAGCTGCGCACAGCCTCCCAGATCCAGAATCAGTTCGTGATGGTGATGGAGTACGTCGAGGGCACTACGCTCGACAAGCTCTCCACGCAGATGCACCTCGACCAGATTCTCGACTACTCAATGCAGGTGCTCTCGGCGTTGAGCTATGCGCATGGCAAGGGCGTAACGCATCGCGACATCAAGCCGGCCAACATCATGATCACGACGCACGGCGTGGTGAAGCTGATGGACTTCGGCATCGCGAAATCCACCACCGACATGAACCTCACGCGTCCCGGCACAACGATGGGCTCCATTTACTACATGTCGCCGGAGCAGGTGCGCGGCGGCACGGTGGACGGGCGCACAGATATCTACTCTTTCGGCGTCACGCTGTATGAGATGCTCACCGGCCGCAAGCCTTTCCAGGCCGAGACCTCGTACACCGTTCTCAACGCACAACTCAACGAGATGCCTGCGCCGCCGATAGAGGTAAATCCAGCCGTACCCGCGGAACTCAACGATATTGTGCTGCACGCGATGGCGAAAGACCCGGCTGCTCGCTTCCAGACGGCCGAGGAGTTTCGCAATGCGCTCAAAGCGGTGCGCGAACACAGGCCCGCGCAGGCCGGTGCGCCGATGCCGATTCCTGCACCGGTGCAGAGCTTCGCACAGCCAACGCAGCCCATCCCGACAACGGGATCACAGCCATTCCAGCAGACTGTTTTGGAATCGACGCCTGTATCGACGGGCTCGCAAAGGCAGGGATTCATGCCGGTTGCCGCGCCGGTGCCGCCGCCCGCACCTGCGGCAAAGAGCCATCGCAGCCTGTGGATCGCTCTCGGCGCGCTGGCCGCTGTGCTGGCCATCGTTGCTTCCGCGACGGTCCTGCCGCACTTTTTCGCAACGCACGCCGGGCAGCAGAAATCCAGCACTTCGTCGTCGAACACGCAGACTGCGGCCAACACGCCCCCGGCCAACAATCCGGTGCAGCCTGCTCCTACGCCGCAGCCAGACACAACGACGCCTCCGGTGGTCACGCCCTCACCCAGCGTCAGCGTGCCCAAGCCGAATCCCTCCGGTGGCACGGCGCCTCACACGATCGCTGTCAGCAATCCCAAGCCGCAATTGAATCCCCCCTCGAACCCAGTTGTTCAACCCCCGGTCGTTTCGCCGCAACCTGCGGTTCACAACGAGCCGCCTCTTGCAGGATCTTCGCCGGAGGAGGTGCGCCGTGCACGCGATCGCTTCATGGATCTCGACGCGCGCGCAGAGACGGTACGCGGCCAGGTGGAAACGCTGCGCCGCCAGCAGCAGGCCCAGGGCTACGATCTGCGCGGCGATATGCTCACCGCCATGAACCGGATGAACAACGCTCTGCGCGAGGCCGATCGCGCCATCAACGATCACAATCTCGATATCGCCAAGGACTACATGGATCGCGCCAACGCCGACATGCAGAGGTTGGAATCGTTCCTCGGCAGATGAGCAGTGCTCGCCTCAAAAAAGAATGCCCGCCATTTTGGCGGGCATTTCTTTTTATGCGTTGCAAAAGATCATTGCGTGGTCGTCTTGATCACGTCGCCGACTTTGAAGCCCGAGCCTGATACTGTGGTGCAGACTGCGGACCCGGCGTCAACATCGGTTGCCTTGATCACGCCGACGGTCGTTGTGAGCTTGCGCAGCACGGCGCCTGTTGTCGGATCTTTGATCTCCTTGGTTACGCGCATCACGTTGAATGTGTCGCCCACCTTCACGCCGGCACTGGCTCCCACATTCAGGACGATCTGTCCGCCTTCCACATCCGCAACCACACCTTCGACCGTGATGGTGCGTACCCCCACTTTGCCCGATTGCGAATCCAGGTTGGTAGCCAGCTGTTCCACGGCCGTTTTGGTGGCTTCGCCGATGATGGTCTGCTGAAAGTCACTGGAACCGAAGTCCGCGCCGCCTGCGCCGAACCCGTGCCAGTTGCCGCCGCCGCCCAGCAGATTCGTGCTCGACCGGCTGGATTGGCCAGTGCCGTCGGCGACAGCCATGATCTCACCCGTATCGATGTTGATGATGCGCGCGGTAATCGACACATTGGCCTTCGAGTTCGAATGCCCAACCTTTCCCAGTCCGAAGCCACCCCAGTTGCCGCCGGCGCCGCCGAGACCGGTGTGCTTGGTCTCGTTGCCGAACTCGGTGATGGTTCCCACCACAATGGCGTCCACGCCGAGCAGCTTGCCGATCTTGGCGGCGCTGTTGGGGTCGGCGCGGTTGGAGTTCGAAAAGTTCTGCTCGTTCAAAACCTTGTCGAGCGCGGTGCGCTCAATGACGGAGAAGTTGCCATCCTTCACCATGTCAGTCACCAGCAGGTTGGTGATGCCCTTGCCAACATCCACGTTGGTGCCGAACACGGCGGCCGTCGTTGTTTGCACTGTGCCGTAGTCAAAGTCCATTACGGCGATGCGGGGTTTGCGTCCCGCAGCAGCTTGCGGATATACGGGCGCGGCTAGACCGCCTGCGAGGAGCGCCAGCCCGGCCACACAGGTGGGGAGAGACGTACCATATTTCATAGGGCATCCTTAAGAAGAATTGGTTGCCCTCAAAGGTTCCCCGGTTAATTCTTCTGTGTCAAGCCAAATTTTGCTTACGCTGCGGACAGCCTCATTGCGCGCGTTTGCCCCTCTGCAGGCTGTATGCTAACCTTAACTTCTGTGCCGTGTACGTGCGGAGGGCTCGTGTGTCCGCTCGTTCGTCGGAGAATCCGGATAGCTTTCGGGTGGAATTGAGCTGGCGTAGCTCAGCTGGTAGAGCATCTGATTTGTAATCAGAGGGTCGGGGGTTCAAATCCCTTCGCCAGCTCCACAAGGAGCAACCCGGGAAGTTTCCGAAGCGGTAAGGAAGGGATGTATCGACCGGCGAATGTATTCAGGCGCCGGGCCTCAACTCCGCGGTGATCCCACTGAGTTGCATGCTCCGAAATCCCGGAACAATTCCGGAGTCGCGGCGTGGGCAAATGGGTGAGGGAATTGGGGACATTGTGCACAGGTGGCCGAGTGGTTAATGGCAGCAGACTGTAAATCTGCCGCTCCTTGGAGCTACGGAGGTTCGAATCCTCCCCTGTGCACCAGAGGTTGTGAGGAGTTGGCCATGCGCGAAGAGCCGCAGATGGAAGCGGGCTCCGGTAGAGAAGCGCAGGCTGGCTCCGGCAAAAGTGGTTTGCGATCGGGTTCCGATCTCGAGAGAAGGTTTCCGCTGGCTCTCGCGATGTATGCGGTTTTAGCGGTGTTGGTCTGGTTCACCATGGACGCGGGCAAGGTCGATGTTCTGGGCAAGCCGGTGGAGTTGAGACTGGTTCCGCTCATCATCATCGGCGGTCTCGCGTTGCGTACAGTTTTAGCCCGCCAGGCGGATCGGATTCGCCGCGGCGGGGAGAAAGAATAGCTTCTAGCTTTCAGCTACTAGCGTCTAGCCTGGGATTGCGAAGTTGAGCCGCTATGGCTGATTTCAGCAAATTGGAACTAGAAGAAGCTGATGGCTAGAAGCTAAAAGCTGCGGTTTAACGGGCTGATGTAGCTCAGTTGGTAGAGCACTCCCTTGGTAAGGGAGAGGTCACCGGTTCAATCCCGGTCATCAGCTCCAGAAATGCAGGGGACAGAGATCAGGGAACAGAGATCAGTCGGAGTCGTGGCGAATGAACCGCAGCGGCTTCCATTGCAGGAAACAAACTGATCTCTGACCCCTGATCTCTGATCCCTGGGTTTTCGCGGGAGTAACTCAGTGGTAGAGTCACAGCCTTCCAAGCTGTTGGTCGCGGGTTCGATCCCCGTCTCCCGCTCCAAAGTTGAAGTGCTGAAGAGCTAGTCCAAGGCCAGGAGAAAAATGTTCGAGCAGGCAGCGATCGCCGTCCGGGATGAGCAGGGGTACACGCGGCTTCACGCGCTGATCGATGCAGCCTTTGCGGCGCGCGACATCGAGGTTTTTCTGCATCGGGTGACCAAGGCCGGGCTGCGGGTCCGCGATTACGAGAGCGTTCTCAAGCGCGGCCTGCTGGGCAAGGAAGCGCAGGAGCTGTATAAGGCGCTGCCGGTGTCGGATCAGGGATTGACCCGCGAGCGGTATCTGCGGCTGGTGGAAAAGGTGCCGGTGGAACTGCGGCAGCGGTATTTGAAGGCGTACGCGTATTACTGAGAGGTAGCTATTAGCTCTCAGCTTTCAGTCTTGGCACTGCCGGGTGGAGTTGAAGAGCTGAACGGAGCAGGATGATCTGAAAGCTGACGGCTGAGAGCTGAAAGCTGTTTTCAAAGTTCGACGGAGGGATTGAACGGAATGGCGAAGGAAAAATTTGATCGTACGAAGCCGCACGTGAATGTTGGTACGATTGGCCACATTGATCACGGCAAGACGACGTTGACGGCGGCGATCACGAAGGTGTTGTCGAAGCACAACCCGAAGATCCAGTTCCGGTCG
>DASRHE010000011.1:0-263414 GCA_035650595.1 Occallatibacter sp.
CAGCCCTTCGCCTCCAGCTCCGCCCTTACCGCCTCGGCCACCTCGCGCGCGGAGCCTTCTCGCTCCTCTTCCTCGCCCCACTTCCACTGCGCCAGATAGTCATCGGCGTCCTGGAGGCCACGCTTCGCGGCAAGGATATCCACCTGCTGCATGAACTTTCCATCCAGCATCACCGTGACGTCCTCGTCGTCGTCCTCGGCCCTCACCTGGGTGGGGATCTCCTGCCAGTACAGGACCTTGTAAATAGCCATCGTTGTGTCCTAAGTCGTCGCCGGAGCCGCCGCAGCCCGCTGCTCCGCCAGCCGCAGAAACAGATCCACCGCCGCCGATGCATTCGCTCCATACCCATCGGCACCAATCTCATCGGCGAACATCTGGCTGATCGGCGCGCCGCCCACCGCCATCTTGATCTCGGTCTTACCGGCGGCCTGAAATCCGTCGATCACCGTCTTCATATACGTCATGGTGGTCGTCAGCAGAGCACTCATGCCGATGATGGTCGGATTGCATTTCTCGGCTGCGGTCATGAACTTCTCCAAGCTCTGGTCCACGCCGATATCGTGCACTTCGAATCCTGCACCTTCGGCCATCATGCCCACGAGGTTCTTGCCAATATCGTGCAGGTCGCCGCGCACGGTGCCCATGAGCAGAACGCCCTTGGGTCTGGCGCTGTTTTCCTTGGAGGTGAGCAGCGGCTTCAGCACAGCCATGCCGGCTTTCATCGCCCGCGCCGCAATCAGCACCTCGGGCACGTAGAGGATGTTGTGCTTGAAGTCCTCGCCCACCACGCTCATGCCGGCTATCAATCCTTCGTTCAGCACCTCTTGCACAGACCGGCCTTCTGCCAGCGCCTCCTTGGTCATCCGTTCGACCTGATCGGCATTGCCTTCGTATAGGTATTGATTCATTAAGGCGTAGTCGGGCATCTATCGAACTCCTTACCGGGCACTCGAAACCATGCTGGCGGCGCGCTTGGCGTTAAATTCGTTCAGGGCCTCCAGCATCGCCAGAATGTTTTCGCGCGGCATGCCGGGGCTGGTGCCTCCCCCGACGGAGAGAATGATACCTTCGCCGCCTGAGCCCTCCAGCACTTCGAGCGTCTCGTCTTTCACTTCGTCGGGTGTGCCGCGCACGCCAATCTCCAGCGGATTCACATTACCCATCAGGCACATGCGATCACCTACGCGCCGCTTCACCTCAGTGATGTGCTTCTGCTTGCCCCAGTTGAGCACGTTGAATCCCGTGTCGGGCAGGTGATCGAGGCAGGCGTCAACCTCCGCATCATTGTGGTAGAGCTTCACCCAATCTTGCGGAAAGGCATCGCAGATGCGCTTCAGGTACGGGTGCGCAAATTCGAGGTAGTGCTCCTCGTTGATGAATCCGACAATGTCATCGAGGATGAAGATGCTCTCGACCGCATCGCCCATCACCTTCTGCTGCGCCTTGAGCCAGTCGATGATGACCCGCGTGCAGAGATCGATGAGCCGGTGCGCGCCTTTGGGGTCTTCCACCAGATCGATCATGAAGTGTGTGGTGCCGCGCACGAATCCGGCGGTGCAGAGCGGTCCGCGCGAGGTGATCATGGGCAGGATGTAGCCGGCGTCGAGAATCCGCTGCCGGACCATCTTGATGCGGTGCAGCGTAAGGCCGGCGAAAGCGTCCGCCTCCACCTCGTACTCGGGAAAGTTGTCGATGTCTTCGAGGCGATAGAGCGTGTGATACTCGCTGGGCGTGTTGTCCTGCCAGAACTTGATCTTCGCCCCCAACACCGAGGGCTCGGCCGCCATGCCGTATTCCATCCACCAGGAGGGGATGAAGATGATGTCGGGGAACTCCTGCATGATCTTTAGGTTCGACTGGAACCAGAGCTCCGGATCGAGGAAATAATCCATGTGGCTGATGCCCAGATATCCGGGGATCCAAGGGCTGTCGACGATCAGCGCCATCGGAATCTTGTCCATCTTTTCGCGGCGCGCTGCCCGCTTGAACGTCTCCCACTGTTCCGGCCGCATGTATTCCTCCGTGCCTCGATTAGATACCTAAGCGGAAAAACCGCTTTATTAGCCGAATGCCCGATTTTATTCGACTCTCGCAATAATAGTGGAAGGGTACGGCGCAGACAATAGATTTTGGGAGCAATCATGGCGAAACCCCGTGTTTTCCGCAATGTGAGCCGCTTTCGCCTGGAGGCGAGGCTGATTGCTGGGAGCCGATTGCTGAAAATTGCGTCGCCCTGCACACTGTGGTCATGAGACCTTACAAGTCCTCCATCTTTCGAATCATGGTGGTTCGGTGTGGGCTGGTTCTCAGTTTGGCAGCCACGTCTGCGTGTTTCGCCATCGAGCCCACGCCCGCGGCAGTCGGCGCATTCGACGCCTATGCGCGGACGGTCGAGGCCAGGTTAGGCAATCCGAGCTGTTCGCCGAATAGGTCGTTCCCAGGGTCGACGCCGGCCGCGGGCGACCAGGCACGGCTCAGGCGTGGAGAGCTGATCGTCGAATCGATTCCACTGACAGGTGGAACGCCCCATCCGGGAGCGCTGCTCTCCCACTGGCGTGGGCGTGCCTTCATTTCCGGAGCCACGACCGGTGATTTCGAACGGCTGCTTCAGGACTTTGACGATTACCCCCGCTATTTTGTTCCGCAGGTGATTCAGGCGCGCGTGCTCAGCCGCGACGGCGATCATCTGAGTGCAGCGATGCGGATCGTGCAGCATCATATTCTGACCGTGACGATGGATACCGCCTACGACATCACCTTCAGGCGGGTTGATCCGCAATGCGGTTCCAGCATCTCGCGCAGCACCAGCATCGCCGAGATCGGCTCGAATGGCAGGCCGCTACAGTCAAGTGAAGAACACGGCTTTTTGTGGCGGCTGAACACGTACTGGAACTACGAAGAACGCGACAGCGGCCTCTACATCCAGATCGAAACGATCTCTCTCACACGCTCTGTTCCAGCCGGGCTCGGCTGGCTGATAGGCGCATACGTCGAAAGCATCCCGCGCGAGTCGCTTGAGTTCACATTGCGCTCCGTCTGCCATGCGCTTCAACAAGAGAGAAAATGACGATGAATGCACTTTGAGGGCCGCGACGAACATTCTTATTGCTTCTCGTCCGGCCGTTCCGGAGAGCTCGACTTCATCCCGCCCAAATCGATCCCGAAGTGGGGACTCTGGCCTGTTCCGTCAATGTGAATCGCCACTTTGGTTCCGGCTCCATCTTTTTTGAAGAACCGGTCGGCAGGTTTCAGAAGAAATCCCTTCCATCCGCCTACCATCTTCGAAACTGTCGCCTGCATCTTCGCGGCGCCCACAAAGGCCACCCCCCCACCCTCGACGGTGTAGGTGCCGTTCAGATTCACATCCGCTCCCGGCACTGTATAGGCAATATTCGGAAACTTGATCACTCCATGCGCCATGGTGAAATCGCTCTGGATCGCTGAATCAATCTGCTCCGCATCAGCTTTGTTCTTCGCGTCTTTGGGCCGCCCCTGCCCGCGCAGACTGAGCTCAGCCACCCGATCCTGAATCTTGGCGTCTGTAAACTGCGCCTCATCGAGAAAAAACTTCCCCTTCAGCCGCATGCGCTGATGCACTGGTTCTTTTCCAGGCGGAATCTCAAGTGAAGTGCTCAGCTTGAGCCAGCCAGTCATAAACGGGTTTGCGTTTTTGCTTGTAAGCTTCAGAAAATCTTCCATCCGCGCGTGAGGTATATCCACCAGGAGTGAAATTTCATGCCCACCCTGATGTGTACTTGCACGCGATGCGGCTGCCTGCGCTGCCGCTGGCTTAGTGTGCCCATCGGTTGAGTTTTGCTCCACGGTATCGCCTCGAAGCCCAACGACCTTGCCCCGCACCGTGAAGTGCGACTGGCCAAGAACGGCATTCACGGGTTCCAGGTACGTGTCTCCGTTAGTGGCGTCGACATCGGCGTGGAACTGTGTGTGCAGCTTCATCGGTGTACCAAAGTTCGTCAAGGCAAAATCGGGTGTGTCCGTGACTCCGTCGACGATCAGATCGCGCAGCTTGCCGCGGTATGTGCCGGTTGAGCTCAGAACGCCGCTGATTCCCTTGAAATCTCCCAGGTTGGCGTGCTCAAAATCATATTGGCCACTGATCGGGCTTTCGCCCGGATCCTCTACCGTCCACGGCCCGAAGGTTCCATTGGTCAGAATCGTGCCCACCGGACGCGCATTGGTGAGATTGGCCTGGTACTTCATGATGCCGCCGGTCTGAATGTCGGTCAGCTTCAGACTCGTGATCACAAACTCCAGCGGCAGTCTTTCTGGGCTCCTGGGTTCGAGGGCAAGATGCACGTCGGTGCAGACGATGCCTCCTACCTTGAAATAAACCAGCGCGTGTTTTACACCGGAAGATCCGGACCCTTCGTTTTCCTCTTGCTCCTCGGTCTTGTGACTGAAACTCGGCCTAGGCGGCACATCGACGTTCAGTCCTTTCAACTGCACAAGCGCAATATGGATCGGCTTGCCGGGTTCATAGTGGAGGGGGGCACGAAAACGAAACTCCTCCAGAGCGATCAGAGGTCTTTCGGGATTCGCCGCCGGCACCGTGACTCCATGCACCTCAGCTGGTGGCCAGATGCGGAGCCCCTTGCCCTCGGCGCGAAGCCCGTTCGTCAGGGAGACGTGAAAGCTATCCAGCTCGACACGTGCATGGAAATGCTGCTCCAGCTGTGAAATTATGACGGCGCGCAACATGGGTTCAGCGCGGTGCAGTATCACGGAAATTACGGCGATGGTGACACTGCACACGGCCAGCAGAACGATCAATGCCCATTTCAGCCCGCGATGCCTGCTCCAGAACGATGCCCGCGTTCTGTTCACATCCGCACCCCGTCCGCCGTTTGCTTCACGGTTAATTGGACGTTGCTCAACTGATTTCCCTCATGTTGCGGTCCAATTGCTCCAGCAATCTTTCCGATCGGGCTTATGGCGTTAAGTGCTGGAAAACAGACAATCAGATAACTGTGTTTCCATGCGGAAACCGCTCCCCACCCTCTTCCGTCGAAGCCATCCATTTTTATATAGATGCCAAATGCCGTAGACTTCTTCACAATGCAGACGCTGATTGAAAACCTAGTCAAGCTTCAGGCCATCGAACTCGACCGCGCCCGTGTGATCCATGAGACGCAGGCGTTGCCCGCTGAGCTTACCCAGGCGCAGACTGCCCTGGCCACTGCCGAGCGTCAGGCAACCGAAACCTCTGAGGCGCTCAGCCGGGAGGAGGCGCTGCGCAACCGCCTCGAACATGAGGCCGAAGCCCATCACCAGAAGGCCGCCCGCTTTCGCGGCCAGCTTGATGCGGTGAAGACTTCCGCACAGGCCGAGGCCATCGAACATGAGATTCAGTTTGCAACCGGAGAGATCAAGCGCCTGGAAGACGAGGAGTTCGCCAGCCTCGAGCGCACCGATGATCAGGAAGCGGCTTTGACGGAGACCCGGGGCAAGGTCGAGTTTCTGCGCGCGGCGCTTGAAAAGACTCGCGACCGTGTGGCTTTCCGCCAGCAGGAGCTTGCCGCGCAGCTCTCGGCGCTCAACACGGACCGCGAATTGATCCGTTCCCTCATCGAACCGGACTGGCTGGCCCGTTTTGATCGCTTGGCCGCAGCCCGCGGCACCGGCCTGGCGCGCGCAGAAAACCAACAATGCACAGGCTGCCGGATGGGCCTGCGCCCGCAAACGTGGAACCAGCTCCGCGAAGGCGAGCTTCTCGCCTGCGATAGCTGCGGCCGCCTGCTCTATTGGGATCCCATCATGACTCCTGCGCCGAAAGCGCCGCAACCCGAGCCGATTCCAGGGGCTGGCCGCGCCATCCGCAAATCGCCAGCGACTCACAGTTGAAGCGATCCCGCCGAATCCCCCACACGCACGCCTGCTAACCTTTTCTTGAGGATCAGGAGGGACTCGCGTGCAGCGTATCTGTGTGGATATGGACGAAGTAATGGCCGATACCCTCGCCGAGCACCTTCGCCGTTACAATCAGGCCTTCGACGAAGACGTAACAATAGAGGACCTGGCCGGCAAGGGACTGTGGGAGGTTGCCCCCATGGACCGGCAGCAGCAGCTTCGCGCCTTCCTGGATGCTGAAGACTTCTTTGAAGACCTGCCGCTGATGCCCGATGTGCAGCACGTCTTGAAGAATCTCTCCGCGCGCTTCGAAATCTTCATCGCCACCCAGGCCATGGTGGTTCCCAACTCCTTCGGTCCCAAATACCGGTGGCTGCAGCGCCATTTTTCGTTCGTTCCACCCACGCATTACGTCTTCTGTGGAGACAAATCGATTCTCCGGGCTGAATACCTCATTGACGATCAGCCCCGTAACCTGCAGCGTTTCCAGGGCCAGGGGCTGCTCTACACAGCGCCGCACAATCTGGCCGTCACCGGGTTCTTCCGCGTAAATAACTGGCTTGAGATCGCCCAGTACTTCAAAGATCTGCCGACCGCAGCATAATTTTGACGCGTATCGTTTCGAGAAGACCTGCTTTCTGCATCCAACGATATATCCGGTTCTGCACGTATAAGATGAAGCACGTCCGGTTGGCCGCATTTGCGCTTCTCGCACTCCTGTTCTCTGGCAGACAGGCCGCGGCTTACTCTCTGCTCACCCATGAGCAACTCATCGACCTCACATGGCAGGACTCCATTGTTCCGTTGTTGCTGAGCCGGTACCCCAATCTCTCAGCTGCCGACCTGGATCGCGCTCGCGCTTACGCCTATGGCGGTTGCGTGATTCAGGACATCGGCTACTATCCCTTCGGCGACCACTCGTTTTCGAATCTCACGCACTACGTCCGCGCCGGCGATTTCGTAGTGAATCTTTTCCGCAACGCAAACAATGCGAACGAACTCGCGTTCGCCATCGGCGCGCTTTCGCACTACATTGGCGACACAGTTGGCCACGCCGAGGCTACCAATCGCGCCGTCCCGGTGGAGTTTCCGAAGCTGCGCGCTAAGTATGGCCCGGTCGTGAACTACGCCGAGGGCAAGCACCAGCACGTGCAGACCGAATTTGCCTTCGACATCGATGAGATTGTGCATCACCGCGTCGCGCCGCTGCGCTATCTGCGCCACATTGGATTGAGGGTCCCGGTCAAGCAGCTTGCGCTGGCTTATTACCAGACCTATGGCTTGACAGAAAACTTCTCGCGCCGCAATCGCCGCTTTAATGTGCGCGGCTATCGCTTCGCCGTGCGCACTTTTATTCCACGGATCGCTTACTCCGTTACGCTTCTCCATCGAAAAAATGAGCCGCCGGATGCAACGACTCCCGACGCCATTGAAGTGCAGAAGGAAGCAGCAAACGTAGCCGCAATCAACCACTGGGATTCTTACCGGACCGGAAAGCCTCGCTTCGAAACGTATCTTCTGACAGGCGTTCTTTTTATCCTGCCTAAAGTTGGCCCGCTCTCTCTGGTGGCAGTAAAAGGCCCCACTGTCGACACAGAGGCCGACTACATGCACAGCGTGGCGCAGTCCACAGCGGCCCTGCGCATTGCTCTTGATCGCTTTACGCCCGTAGCGGCCCGTCACGCGCCGCCAGCCGGCGCGATTGCGCTGGCAACGCCCTTCGGACCGCGTGATCCGCGGCATCCGCTGCCCAACCGCGACCTCGATACCGGCCATGTGGTTCAACCTGGCGGCTATCCACTCACGGACTCGACCTACGCGGATCTGCTGCACCAACTCGTCGCCACGCCGGCGCAGCCGATCCCTCCCGGCATCAAGCGCGACGTTCAGGCGTACTACGCCGATCTCAATCTGCCCATCACAACGAAAAAAGATCCTGCAAAATGGGAGCAGGTGCAGGCCGACCTCAAGACGCTCGACACCATGCCCACCAGCACAGAGCCCCAGCCTTATCCTACGTACGGAGACGACGCAGGCACCGATCAATAGTCTTAGCACTCTGCACTCGATTTCACTCGATATTAATGCCGCCGACAGGGACGCATTGAAACCATGGAAACAGGTTCATGATGTCTCCCCTGAAGTGTTGTGTTCGCGGTTCCGTTAGAATCAGCAGACTCTGGTTCCTCGCAGTTGGACTGCTTTCCATCGCGCTCGCCGCAGGTTCATTATCGGCCCAGCAAAAACAAGCCGACCCTTGCCCGCGTCCGCAGGTGGGCAGCATTGTGAGCGAGCCGGCTGATGTGCGCGGCAGCAATGGCGTTCTTGAAATCACGCTGATCGCCCGCAATGCAAAGGAAAGCGACGGCCGCACGCGTTACTGCTTCACCGATGCAGAAGGCCATGAATCACCGAATCTGCGCGTCAGTCCCGGCGATCTGGTGGTCATTCATCTAAAGAACGAGATGAATGCCTTGGAACCTGCGGCCACCGCGGAACCCATGCATATGCACGCGCCCTCTAAGGGGCAATCGTGTGCCGGTGGAGAGATGAATCTCATCTCCACGAATCTCCACTTTCACGGACTGACGATTCCGCCTGCCTGCCATCAGGACGATGTTCTCAAAACCTCGATCGAGCCCGGCGATCCGACCTTTACTTATCGGTTTCGCGTGCCGGAGGACGAGCCTGCCGGCCTCTACTGGTATCACCCGCACATTCATGGCTTCTCCAAGCCCCAGGTCCTCGGCGGTGCATCCGGTGCGCTGATCGTGGAGGGAATCGAACGCGCCAAAAAAGAAGTGGCTGGGCTGCCTGAGCGCGTGCTCGTCATTCGTGATGAAGACCTGATGAATCCGAATGCGCCTCCTTCGAAGTCCGAGCCGGTAGTGCCGCATTTTCTGATCGATCGCGACGGCGATGCGGCCAACAACGGCACCGGCTTCGGCAAGCCTGCAAAGGATCTCTCGATCAACTACGTTCCCGTGCCGTATCCCGACTATCCGCCGGCGACAATTCAGACGCGGCCAGTAGAGCGGCAGCTCTGGCGTGTCCTGAATGCCTCGGCCATTACCTACCTGAATCTTGAGGTGCTTTACGGCCGCGCACCGCAGCCGCTGGGTTTGGTTGCGATGGATGGCGTGCCCATCGGTGCACAAACGGCGGCAGCCGCGCAACCGCAGGACCCGGTTTTGTGGCAGGCGCATCTCGGCGTTCCGCCGGGCGCGCGCGTCGAGTTCATCGTGAATGGCCCGCCCGCCGGAGAAAACGGCCTGCTGGTCTCACGTACGGTCGATACGGGTCCGGGTGGCGAGAACGATCCGAACCGGATGCTCGCGCAGATCGTCGCCACGCCAGACGCGCCCGAACCGCGCTCGCACCTGAGCGCTGCACCACAGCCTCTTCCAAGCTCCACGGAGCCGTGGCTCGGCGATGTCGTTCCTGTGCGCGTACGTCATCTCTATTTTTCAGAAAAGCTCGTCGATCCAAATGATCCTACCAGCGCGGTTGAGTTCTATCTCACCGTGGAGGGCCAGGCACCCAAGATGTTCGACATGAACTCGACCAGCCCGAACATCGTGGCGCAGCAGGGAACCGTTGAAGATTGGATCATCGAAAACCGTTCGCAGGAGCTGCACGCCTTCCATATTCATCAGCTGCATTTTCTCCTGCTCGACTACAACGGCGTTCCCGTGCACGAAGATTTCTTGCGCGATACGGTCAATGTTCCTTACTACAACGGCCGACAACTCGCCTATCCCAGCGTCCGCGTCCGCGTCGATTTTCGCGATCCCAATATCGTGGGAACCTTTCCCTATCACTGCCATCTTCTCGAACACGAAGATAAAGGGATGATGGGCACCGTCGAAGTTGTTCCCGCGGCTTCGCCGCTCAATCAGTCGGCGCTTCGTCCTTCTGGGCAGAGCTCTACGCTGCACGGCCAACAAGCTTCATGCAGCGGATCCGCTTCGTGCAGCAATTTCTCGAGAAAGTAATAAAGAGCGGGCAACTCTTCGTGAGATGTGCATTTCGCTCGAACCATCGCAAATATTCACTCTCTCTTCACCGCATAGACAAGTAGTTTTTAATCCGCGCACCTTATTCTCCTCGCGTTGAGCCCCTATCTCAACACAGGAGATCAGTATGATTGCTAAGCAAGTCGCAGTTTCTGCACTGAAGACAGCGCGTGCCGGACTCGTCTCCGCCGCCATGCTTCAGCTTGCACTCGGCAACACCTTCGCAGACGCGCAGTCTCCCCACTCATCACGCGACAACGACACTGCCACCCCCATCAAGCACGTGATCGTGATCATCGGCGAGAACCGCAGCTTTGATCACGTCTTTGCCACGTACGTTCCCAAGAAAGGTGAGACCGTCTGGAATCTTCTCTCCGAAGGCATCATCAAGGCCGATGGAACACCGGGGCCCAACTTCTCGAAAGCCGCGCAGACCGCTGCTTACGATATTCAGCCTGACGCCTTTCTGCTCAGCCCACCGAAGACCGAGTTTCCTGGAGCCACGCTGCCGGCTCCGCTCGCAGGCGGTCCGCAGGACTCCTTCGTCAAGAACGACAGCCTTACGCTTGCGCGGCAGTCTGAAAACGGACTTCCCGCTGACTACTACGCCTATCTCGTCACCGGCGGCACAGGCCTGGCATCGGCCACGCCGGACACGCGCATCAAGAACGTGAACGATCTGCCCGCCGGTCCGTTCCAGCTGACCAATGGCGATGCGTTCACCTACAACTCCTACTCCGCCAGCCCGGTGCATCGCTTCTATCAGATGTGGCAGCAGCTCGATTGCAGCGCCGATCGCGCGACGAACGAGAACCCCTCCGGCTGCGATTCCCAGTTGTTCCCCTGGGTTGAGACAACCGTGGGCGCCGGCGCCAATGGAATAGCTCAACCGGCGAACTTCAGTACGAACTATGCGCCCGGCGACGTGACTACGGGTGAAGGTTCCACCGCGATGGGCTTTTACAACGTCCAGAATGGTGACGCACCTTACTTCACCCAGCTCGCGAACCAGTATTCGATGAGCGACAACTTCCATCAGTCTGTGAACGGCGGCACCGGCGCCAATCACATCATGCTCGGTCACGGCGACCTGATCTTCTTCAGCGACGGCAAAGGCAATCCCGCCGTTCCGCCGCACAATATCGAAGTGGCCAAGGGCACGGCCAATGCGGGTGTAGTGGACGAAGTGGAGAACCCGAATCCGGCCAAGAACACGAACAACTGGTACACGGAAGACGGCTACGGTGGCGGCTCCTTCGGTTCTCCGTCCTTCGGCGGCGGATCGTACACCGACTGCTCTGACACCACGCAGCCGGGCGTAAAAGAAATCGTCAAGTACCTCAAATCACTCCCGACGCCGATTCCTTCGCGCTGCCAGAAGGGCCATTACTATCTGCTCAACAACTACAATCCCGGATACTTCGGCAACGGCAACAACGCCTACACCGATACCAACCCGAACAACACAGTCTTCACGATTCCCCCATCGTCTGTGCGCAGCATCGGCGACGAGATGCTCTCTAAGGACATTTCATGGAAATATTACGGCGATCAGTGGAACAACTATGTTCCCGATCCCTATCAGCTGAACTATTCCGCGATCGGCAAAAACACCGATGAGTACTGTACCATCTGTAACCCGTTCCAGTACGATACGTCGATCATGACCAACGCGGATGTCCGCAACGCGCACATCCAGGACACCGAAAACCTCTACAGCGATATTGCCAACGGCACGCTGCCAGCGGTTTCATTCGTCAAGCCGAGCGGCCTCGTCGACGGACACCCGGCCTCTTCGAAACTCGATCTTTTCGAAGGCTTCACACAGAAAATCGTGAACGCCGTCAAGGCCAACCCCAAGCTGTGGGCTGATACCGCTATCTTCATCACCTTCGATGAGGGCGGCGGCTACTATGACTCCGGCTACGTACAGCCGCTCGATTACTTCGGCGACGGCACGCGCATTCCGCTGATCGTGGTCTCGAAGTACTCGAAAGGCGGTCATATCTCCCACGAGTACGGCGATCACGTTTCGATCCTGAAGTTCATCGAGCGGAACTGGGGCCTGGCCACTGTGACCAGGCGCAGCCGCGATAACTTCCCGAACCCGGTGACTGCCTCCGGCAATCCTTATGTGCCGGTGAACAGCCCCGCGCTCGGCGATCTCTTCAGCCTGTTCCACTTCCCTGACCAGGACTAACCTAGCCGATCGCTCGGTTCACAAGGCCGGAGTTCCTTCGCGGAGCTCCGGCATTTGTGTCTCGGCAGCCTTCTTCAACCGCGAATAGAACGAATCGCTTCAAGTTACCTCCGCAATCATGCTCGTTGTTGCCTGTCGTTGACGGTTTCTGTTTCGTATTATCCTGTCTGCACCTTCGTTTTCTGTCTCGCAGTCAAGGAGAAATCCGTGAACCGATTCCTTTGCCGCTGCTTCTTCACACTCGTACTTGCCTTGTCTGTTAGTTTGTCCGTTAGCTCATTCGTTCGCGCCTCAGCGCAACCGGCACACAAACTGCCTGAAATTCAATACCAGAAGTACACGTTGCCGAACGGCCTCACCGTCATCACTCATGAGGATCACCGCCTGCCGCTGGTGGCCGTCGATCTCTGGTATCACGTAGGTCCGCTGAATGAGCGGCCGGGCAGAACAGGCTTTGCACATCTCTTTGAGCACATGATGTTCGAAGGCTCCGAGCATGTGGGCGAAAAGGCTCACATCAAGGATGTGCAATCGGCCGGCGCAACGGACGTGAATGGCACCACCAGCTTCGATCGGACTAATTATTTCGAGACGATGCCCTCGAATCAGCTTGAGCTCGCGCTCTGGCTTGAGAGCGACCGCATGGGCTTTCTGATGGAAGGCCTCGATCGCACGCTTCTCACCAATCAGCGCGATGTGGTCCGGAATGAACGCCGCCAGGGCGAAGGCCGGCCTTATTTTGTGGCCGATGAAGCGGTTTTCCATCTGCTCTTCCCCAAGGATCACCCCTACTACGGTCAGGTGATTGGCAGCCATGCGGACATTGAGTCTGCCCGCATCGCCGATGTGCGCGATTTCCATCAGCAGTTCTACACGCCGAACAATGCTTCGATCGCAATTGGGGGCGACTTCAATCCCGCGCAGCTCAAGACGCTGTTGACCAAGTATTTTGGACCGATTCCCGCAGGGCCCAAAGTGGAGCCCGTCACCGCGGTCACACCGCCCATCACGTCTCAGCGCCGAGCCGCGGTTACGGACACGGTCCAGCTCTCGCGCGTCAGCATCGCGTGGCTTACACCGCCGCTCTACACGCCGGAATCCTACAGCGTGAATGCTGCGATGTACGCGTTTGGCGGTGCCAAGGCCAGCCGTCTTGATGAGGCGCTGGTGATCAAATCGCAGGTGGCGCAGAGCGTCACTTGCGAAACCGATGGGCTCAAACTCACCGGACTCGCCTCCTGCGACATTACGGCCAAACCCGGCGTAAAGCTTGAAGACCTCGAGGCGACCTTCTGGAGCGAGCTGGCCAAATTGCAGCAGGAAGGTCCTACAGCGGACGAGGTCGAATCATTCAAGGCGATCAATCTCACTGGCAAGATCAGCGGCCTCCAACGCCTCGGCGGTTTCGGTGGTGTGGCCGACACGCTCGATCAATACAACCAGTACACCGGTGATCCCGGGTTTCTATCGAAAGATGTCGCCATGACCGAGGCTGTTACACCGGCCAGCGCCAAAACGGCTGCGCAAAAGTATTTCACGAAAGATTCGGCGGTCGTGGTCTACTGCGTCCCCGGCAAAAAGGTTCTCGACGATGTGCCGCGCAGTCCCGACGATACGGATGCGAATGTGAAAATCACGAATCCGTATACGCCGGAGTTCGAGGCCTCGCAGGAATGGCGCAAGACCAAACCCGCGCCTGCTCCTGCTCCTGCCCTGCATCTGCCTGTCCCGGTTGAATTCAGCCTCGCCAATGGTCTCAAGGTGCTGCTCGTTGAAGATCACGCTCTGCCGGTGCTCACCGCCGAGCTCGTTTCACGCGCGGGCAGCTTCAACAATCCCGAAGGCAAGAGTGGATTAGCCACGCTCACAGCCGAGATCATGGGTGACGGCACAGCCTCGCGCGATCTCACCCGGCTCGCTGACGATCAGGAACGCATCGGTACGCGCATCAATACGGCGGCCGGCATGGACTCGAGCTCCGTCTCGATGAGCCTGCTCTCGTATCACGCTGCAGAAGGATTGGAGCTGCTCGCCGACGTTGCTGAACATCCGGCCTTCCGCGCCGAAGACGTCGACCGCCGCCGCAAGCAGCGCCTGGTGCGCATTGCCCAGGAAACCGACAGCGTGCAGAGCATGGCCATGCGTGTAGGACCCAAGCTCCTGTTCGGCGATACGCCTTACGGCATGACCTCCACAGGAACCACCGAGAGCGTCAACGCGCTCACCTCCGCAGACATCAGCGGCTTCTACGGCAATCATTACGGTCCCGGCGATTCCGTGCTCGTTCTCACCGGTGACATCACGCGCGCACAGGCGGAAAAACTTGCCGGCGAATATTTTGGTTCCTGGAGCGGTCATCCCTCGGTTGAACCTCCCGCGCCTCCGGCTCCCGCGGCGCCTTCCACGCACGTCGTCATCGTGGACAAGCCAGGCGCTCCGCAAACCTCGCTGATTGCCTTCGGGACGGGTGTGCCGGCAAACTCTCCCGATGCCACTTCTCTCGACGTCCTCAACTACTCTCTAGGCGGTAGCTTCGGCAGCCGCATCAACATGAACCTGCGCGAAGTGCATGGCTACACCTACGGCGCATTTTCTGCATTCGTCAAATATCGCGATGGGGGAAATTTCTATAGCGGCGCGCTCGTGCGCACCGATGTGACCGGCCCGGCGGCCAAAGAGCTGATGAGCGAGATTCGCAATTTTCCTGTGAAACCATCGACTCCCGAAGAGCTTGCGGCAGCGAAAGAGGCGTCGATTCGCTCTCTCCCCGGCCAGTTTGAAACCACTGCGGCTACGGCGCGCGCGATCGACAATCTCTTCGTCTACGATCGTCCGCTCAATTACTATGCCGATCTGCCTGCGAAGTACGAGCACGTTATGCAAGAAGACGTAGCGCGCGACGCGCAACAGTACGTTCATCCCGACCAGCTCATCCTTGTGGCCGCAGGCGATCGCGCCAAAATCGAATCCGCTCTCAAGGACGCGAACCTTGGTCCGGTGGAAGTCCGCGACATCAGCGGCGAGCTTGTCAGCGATTCCAAATAGGCGGAATCAAATAGCCGGGATTTTGGTTCAACGCTACGGCGCGGCTTGGCTGCGCCGTTCTTGTTTGACAACGCGACAAGCCGACCCTATAGTTTGCTCGCTACACCAGCTTGGCCCCGGAGCTACTGCTATGTACTGGAAGACCATCCGTGCTCTTTGTGTTTTTAACCTCCTCTTTATTGGATTCCATGTTCACGCAGCCTCTGCGCAAGATCTGGGCATCTTTGCGGGCCAGTCGGATATTGGCAATGTGAATCTCCCGGGAACGGCGCACTACGATCCAACATCGGGTGCGTACACGCTCTCTTCAGCAGGCGCAGATCTCTGGTCAACTACGGACGATTTCCACTTCGTTTGGAAAAAAGTGACGGGCGATGGGGCGATCTCCGCCGATATCGATTTTCCGGTGAAATCCGGCACACATCATCGCTCCCGCAAAGCGATTCTGATGTTTCGTCAGACGCTCGACGCCGGCAGCGCCTACGTGGACGCCGCGCAGCATGGTTCGGGAATGGCGGCCCTTCAATTCCGCGCAACCAAGAATGACACAACCGGAAGCATTGAACTCGCTGTCGATGCGCCGGGCCGCATCCGCCTGGAAAAGCGCGGCGATGCTTTCACCCTATTCGTCAGTCTCCACGGCGAACCTCTTCATCCCTCCGGCGCTGCGATCAAGGTGCATCTCAAAGAGCCGTTTTATGCGGGTATCGGCGTTTGCGCGCACAATCCTCAAGCAGCCGAAACGGCGACCTTCGCGCACCTCGAATACGAGCAGCTTCCGCCGCCGACCCAGTCCGGCGTCGCGGTCTACAGCGCGGTGCAAGCCATCACCATCGATCCCACTGCGCGCCACGCTACTGTGGTTTATGCCGCGCGTGCTCGCGCGCAGGCGCCCAACTGGTCACGCGATGGCAGCTCGCTTCTCTTCAATCAGGACGGCCATCTTTATTCGGTCGCTACTTCGGGTAAGGAAGCCCCGCAGCTTATCGACACAGGCTCGGCCACCGACTGCAGCGGCAGCCATGGATTTTCGCCTGACGGCATATGGCTTGCGATCTCCTGCTCCATGCCCGGCATGACCGGCCGGCACCTCGCCATCATTCCTGCTGCCGGCGGGACACCGCGATTACTCGGCGCCAACGTGAGCTACTTCCATAGCTGGTCGCCCGACGGCAAAACCATTCTCTACACGCGCGGCGATCACGGCTCCAACAACATCTACTCCATCTCGGTCGATGGCGGTCCTGAAACCGCGATCACGACGGGCACAGGAATCAGCGATGATCCCGATTATTCGCCGGATGGTCAATATGTCTACTTCAACACCGACCGCTGGGGCGGCATGCAGATAGCACGCATGCATCCCGATGGCAGCCACGTGGAGCAGGTGACATTCGACCAGTTCAAGAACTGGACGCCTCATCCCTCGCCGGATGGCAAGTCGATCGTCTTTCTCTCTTACAATCCAGAGGTCACGACGCACGCCAACGATCAGGACATTACTCTGCGCATCCTCTCGCCTGCGGATAACAAGATCCGGATTCTCACCACCCTGGTCGGCGGCAACGGCTCCATGAATGTGGCGAACTGGTCGCCTGACTCGAAGCGGCTGGCCTTTGTCGGCTATCTGCTTTTACCGAGCGACCCAAGCGGGACAGCCAAGTAGCCGGCGCGGGCGATTCCATCCGCTCAAGCAGGCGCCGTCGACGGAGAAATTCAAGAATCTCCAAGCTGGAAAGCGCTCTAGATCACGCCTTCCGCCCGTTCCTCTCCGGCCGTGGGTCGGGGCATACCGCCGCCGATCGCCGGACGCTGCGGCCCAGCCGGTGCGCGGAATGGTATCGGCTGGTTCGTAGGCGGTTGGTGCATGGTGACGATAATCGCCCCGGCGGGCTTCTTGCTCATGCACTGATAAGAGTGCGGCGTCCCGGCATCGAAATAAACGGAGTCTCCGGCCTCAAGTGTGCACTGATGCTCACCGTGCTTGAGCTCCAGCTCGCCGTCCAGCAGATAGAGGAACTCAAATCCCTGATGCAGATGCGCCTTCGGCTCCGCGTTGGCCGCCGTTGGAACAAATTCGGCGAAATAGGGGTCCATATGTCGATCGGGAACCATATATCCAAGACTCTCAAAGGTATAAGTCGGCGGCTCCACCCCGGTTTGGGGCAGCCGCACCCGGTCTTTTTGCCGGTGTACCCGGAACATCGCCGTCGGTTCGCTTTCAAAGAAATAAGAAAGATCCTTTGAGAACACCATCGCGATCCGGGCCAGGTTGCGCAACGTCGGCACCACCCGGCCGGTTTCTAATTGCGAAAGAAAACTCGCCGAAAGCCCAGTATGCTTGCCCAGTTCAACCAGACCCATCGACTTCTTCAGACGCAGTCGCCTGATGCGTTCGCCGATCCGCTTTTCCGCGATAAACCGTTCTGCGGTCTCGGGATCCGCCTGCGTCTTGTGCATGTCCTCGTTCCTAACCTCAGCGCGCTCACTCATCGCCGCCACTGCTTTTCTCCTCTAGGGAATTAGGATGCAACCCCGGGCAGTATTGTTCAAATCAAAAATGTTTCTGATATTACGAAACATCGTACCCCTTTTTACGCGCGAGTGAAATACTGCCCCGCGCGGTATTCTAGAAACTCCGACTGTTCCCGTTATGGCTGACCAAGGCAGGATTGAATCCGCACCACTCGCCCCACTCGCGACGATCGCTGAGATCGGCAAGCATGAAGGCCAGTCCGTTACTCTGCGCGGCTGGCTCTATAACCTTCGGGAGTCCGGCAAGCTCCTCTTTCCTATTTTTCGAGATGGCACCGGGACCATCCAGGGGGTTGCCCATATCAAGAGCGTCCCTCCAAATGTCTTTGATGCACTCAAAGGCCTCACGCAAGAGTCGAGTGTGATTGTGAAAGGAAAAGTGCGTGCAGATTCTCGCGCGCCGGGTGGTTTCGAGCTCGATGTGGAGGACCTGCAGGTAGTTCAGCGCGTGCCGGAAGACGCTCCTTACCCCATCACCTTGAAGGAACATGGCGTCGATTTTCTTCAGGAGCATCGGCACCTGTGGGTGCGCACGCCCCGGCAGGCAGCGATTCTGCGCATCCGCGCCGAGATCATGCGGGCCGCGTCCGAATACTTTGATCAGAACGGCTTCATCCGCACCGATCCGCCGATCCTGACACCGGCAGCCTGCGAAGGCACCTCGACTCTGTTTCCGGTCGACTACTTCGGCGACCCGGCCTTCCTCACGCAATCCGGCCAGCTCTATATCGAATCGACGGCGCTGGCACTGGGCAAGGTCTATAGCTTCGGGCCGACCTTTCGTGCGGAGAAATCCAAAACGCGCCGGCACCTGACCGAGTTCTGGATGATCGAGCCCGAAGTGGCCTACATGGACCTCGACGGACTGCTCGAACTGGCAGAGAACTTTCTCTCGCACATCGTGCAGTCGGTGCTCAAGAACCGCGGACCGGAGCTCAAGATCATCGGCCGCGACACAGCCAAGCTCGAAACCATCGTTCCGCCCTTCCCACGAGTGCGCTACGACGAGGCCGTCGCCATGCTCAACCAGGCGCACAAGGACGGCCATCTCGAAAATCCCTTCGAGTACGGCAACGACTTTGGCTCACCGGACGAGACCTGGCTCAGCTCGCAGTACGACCGGCCGGTGATGGTACATCGCTATCCGGCGGACGTGAAGGCCTTCTACATGGAGCCCGACCCGAAGGATGCGCGCTATGCGCTCTGCGTGGACGTGCTCGCGCCGGAGGGCTACGGCGAGATCATCGGCGGATCGCAGCGCGTATCGAGCTTCGAGCTGCTCAAGCAGCGCATCGAGGACCACAACCTGCCGCTCGAGGCCTTCCAGTGGTATCTCGATCTGCGCCGCTATGGCAGCGTGCCGCATTCCGGCTTCGGCATGGGCATCGAGCGCGCCGTCGCCTGGATCTGCGGCCTCGACCATGTGCGCGAAACGATCCCTTTTGCGCGCACGCTGCACAGGATGTATCCGTAAAAGCAGGGACCAGAGATCAGAGAACAGGGGTCAGTCCCTACAAGAATCTCCTAGTATTCATGACACGCCGGATGTATATTCCTCCCAATCTATCCGGAGGACATGCGCATCATGTTTGGTTCCGACATTCTGGACATCGTCATCGGGATGGTGTTTGTTTTTCTGCTCCTCAGCCTGATCTGCTCTGGGCTGAATGAGTTCCTCGAAGCCCTGGTGAAAAACCGCGCGCGCGACCTTGAGCGCGGCATCCGCGAGCTGATCGGCGATCCGGAGAACGCGACCAACTTTGTCGACAAGATCTACAACCACGGCCTGGTGAACTCGCTCTTCAAGGGCTGCTACTCCTCTGACAAGAAGCGCAACCTGCCTTCGTATATTCCGGCGACTAACTTCGCGCTCGCGGTAATCGATCTGGTCAAGAATCCGCCCGCCACCGGCCTTAAACTGCCGGACAATGTGAAGAAGGCCTACTCGATCTTCGAGACGCAGGCAGCCGGAGACGAGGCCAAGCTGCAGGCCAACCTGGAAGACTGGTTCAACACGGGCATGGACCGCGTCTCCGGCTGGTACCGGCGGCGGGCGCAGTGGATTCTGATTGCGCTCGGGCTGATCGTGGCCATCGCGATCAACGCCGACGCACTGCAGATCGCACGCGTACTTTCAAACGACGCCAGCCTGCGCAAGGGACTGGTCGCCATGGCGCAGGCACGGGCCAGCCAGCCGCTCACCCCTGCCGTGCAGACTGCTGCGCCGCCGGCGAATAATACCGTCGCGTCCAATGGCACATCGGCGGGCGACCCGCCGGCAACGGCTCCGGTTTCTGCGATGCCGGCAACACTGCAAACGGGGCAGGCAGGACAGACAGCGCCGACACTTGCCACAAGCGCCGATCAGGTGCAGCAGACCGTCGCGGCCATCGAGAGCATCGGCCTGCCGGTCGGCTGGAAGCCGGCCAAGCTCGAGCCGGGAGAGAACGCGTGGAAGCATGCGGTTTTTGCCGCGCCCGGCGCAATAAAGGAGCACGGCATCGGATGGCTGCTCACCGCCATCGCCGCCTCCATGGGCGCGCCCTTCTGGTTCGACCTGGTGGGCAAGATCGTCTCCGTGCGTTCCACCATGAAGCCGCAGGCGGATAATTCGTAGATTCGCAACGCTGTGGATTGCAGACAAAAGCGCGCGACTCGTGACGCGGATCACCAAGTTTTGTGCAGATTTGAGCTTTATGTTCCGTCATTGACGAGTCGCTTTCCTGGCGAGCTTACAATTTTAACCATCCTAATCATGGACCGCCCTCGCCCAAGTGATTCAGACCCCTCGACGAGGCAGAAACTAATCCTAGCCGGGCTATTCTTGTCTAAATTCGACAACACCGGTCTAAAGTCCCTCGGATTTTCAAGTTTCACAGAAGCTTTTAATGTCATTGGCTACGCTCTTGGGTCACAGCCGGCCTCGATCAAGAACTATCGCGATGAATTTGACCCGCTGTTCCCTAATCGACGCAGAGGCTGGCACAAACGACCAATGCGCCAGCATTGTCGCCAGATTTATGACGGGTACAACGCTCTCGATCTTGCGGACTTCACGGGGCTGGTGCGATCTTTCTTCGGGCTCGGCGCAGAAGCTGGGTCAGCCACGGAACGATTTGAGGAATCGGATGGCGCATCCTCCGCGTTCGCGCAGAGGCTAATAACTGGCCTTGCCGCTGAGCGCTACTTTGAGTCGATCCATTCTTCGCTTCCAATCTTTCGAGGACTCGCGTTGGAAAACACGACAGCTTTTGGATGTGGCTATGATTTTCGACTGCGCACAAAGCCTGACGGTGAATTCTTCGCCATCGAAGTCAAGGGCCTGAAGGGTCAAAGTGGAACGATCGCCCTCACTGAGAAAGAATACGCGGCTGCGTCAACAATGAAGGAGAGGTTCTTTCTTTTCGTCGTGAAGAACTTTTGCGAGGCACCATCGCACGCGATTTTTCGAAACCCAATTCAAAGTGATCTTGATTTCAAAAGAACACAGAGGATGATTATTCAGACTTCTTGGGTCACGTCCGTTTAGCCGCTCATTGCAGTCACGTGACGGGTTAAAGTTCAAACTCAAGAACGATCAGGAGATTACAAAAATGTACAATCCCAACCTTCTTCCTCCTGAGACCCTCAGCTGGGTTTTCAGTAACGCTCAGAACGAACTCCACGCGTATCTCTGCGAAATTGACTACCACGCAATGCACGGCAAAGAGTGGCCCAAAATGGCCTACCGGGTCGCGCTGCGTTGTCGCTCAATCGCTGTGGTGGCAGCGCATAAAGAAGATCGGGATGCTTGGTTCGAATTGGCGAAGCTGTACGAGGACAGCATCACGTAAGCACTCGTTTCAACAGGTCATTGCAATAGCCAAGAATCCTCCTCACTAGCTGAAGAATCCATAGGAGCGCATTTATCCTTCGAATGAGGAGAAGACGGAGCTATGGGCATGACGGCCAGTGAGGTGAACAAGATCAAGCAGGCGCATCCGGCGGAGGGCGTGCTGCCGGTGATCCATGAGCGATGGAGCCCGCGGGCGTTTGCGGACCGGGACGTGCCGCGCGCGGACCTGAAGCGCGTGTTTGAGGCGGCGCGGTGGGCGCCCTCCAGCGGCAATGAGCAGCCGTGGCGCTACGTGGTGGGCGCGCGCGGGACGGAGACGCACCGGAAGATTTATGAGTCGCTGGTGGGGTTCAACCAGCAGTGGGCCGGGAAGGCTCCGGTGCTGATATTGAGCCTGGCGCGGACGACCTTGAGCCGCAACAATGCGCCAAACCGGCATGCCATGCACGATCTGGGTGCGGCGACCGCCTACCTGGTGCTGCAGGCAACGGCGCTGGGGCTGGCGACGCACCAGATGGCAGGATTCGAGCAGGAGAAGGCGCGAACGCTGCTCGGCATTCCCGAGGGATTCGAGTTGGGCTCGGTGACCGCGCTGGGGTACCAGGCTGATCCGGAGACGTTGGGCAATGAGGAGTTGATCAAGCGCGAGGTCTCACCGCGCGAGCGGAAACCGCTCAGCGATTTCGTCTACGAGGAGTGGGAGAAGCCGCTGGGACTGTAAAGACAGGGACTAGGGGACTAGGCAATAGGGACTAGGAACCCGCATAGACCATCGCTGTCATCCTGAGCAAAGTTTGGCCGGATCATCCTTCGGCCAAACGAAGTCGAAGGATCTGCGGTTGCTTTCTACGAACTTCAGCTTTGAGACGCTGTGAGCTCGCTGTTCTCCACTGCCTATTCCCTGTTGCCTATTGCCTGGTCCCTAGTGCCTATTGCCTACTCCCTATTCCCTAGCCCCTAGTCCCTGTTCCCCAGTCCGCTAAAGTGGAAGTTGGAGGGTATGCCGTTTGGCAGTGAAGTCTTCAACTTCTGCGAGCGCGCGGCGGCGGACTCCGGTGCGGAGGCCGGCGCATCGAGGAGCATCGATGCAGCCGCGGCGCAGAGCCCTGAGCTGGCGGGCGCGGCTGGTGCTGGGCGCGCTGCTGCTCAGCCTGGGACTGTTTGTATGGGGCCTGGTGGCGCGGCGGCTGGCGCCGCTCGAAAATACCGATCAGGCGCACTTTGACGCCATCATCGTGCTGGGCGATCCGGCGGATTCCGATGGAAATCCTACGCCGATCGAGCAGGCGCGCGTGACCGAGGCTGTGCACGAGTATGAGCGCGGCGTGGCGTCGCACCTGATCTTTACCGGCGCAGCCGTGAAGAATCAGTACGTCGAGGCGCAGGTGATGGCGCGGACGGCCGCCGGGCAGGGAATTCCGCAGTGGGCCATTTTGGTTGAGCCGCGGGCCCGGGACACGATTCAGAATGCGTGCTACTCGGTGCGGCTGATGAAGGCGCACGGCTGGGGATCGGCCGAGGTGATTTCGAGCGCATGGCACGTGGAGCGCGCAGGGCTGATCTTCAGCCATATGCCGATCGTGTGGCGGACGCATGCGGCGCCGCCGCTGGAGCCGGAGTCGGCGTGGTACCGCAACGCGATTGCGCTGGGTGAGACGTTGAAGACTGTGCGGTATCTGGTGTGGGCGCGTCCAATGGAAAGATGCGAACCGTAAACAGAGAGCAGAGAACAGAGATCAGGAGTCGGCGGCGCGTTGTCGATGCTCGGGATGGTCTTGTAAGCTGGTTGGTGATGCGTTTTCCAGTAAGGATTTGTCCCCGTTGGCTCGCCGCGGCTGTGGTTGTTTGCGCCGCAGTGAGCGTGCAAGCCCAGAACTCCAGCCAGAACTCCAGTTCGAGCAGCAGCTCCAGCACCCCGCCGAACCGCGTCCAGACGACCAGCACCCAGCCGGCGGCTGCGCCGTATATCTCCGTCGACCCGCTGGCCAATGTGCGCTACGACAACAAGTGGGATCTGTCGGTGGGTGCGGGCTATGACCACATGAAGGCCGGACCGAACCTGCTGCAGGGCGCGAACCTGGGCGGGCTGGACTTCAACGCGTCCATGTGGATGACGAAGCATTGGGCTGTCGAAGCTACAGACCGCACCTACGTGGGCACCAGCGGCACGGCTCCGAACACGCTGAACCTGAAGGGACCGCTCATCCTCGAATACCTGTTTGCGGCGGGGCCGGAGTGGCTCGGTCCGCACAACAAGCACGGCGCGCTCATTGCCCACGCGATGGCCGGCGGCATCTACGGCAACTTCGAGCATGACCTGCTGAATCAACCGCCGTCGAGGTTTGGTTTCTACAACAGCCAGTTCGCGCCGGTGTTCGTGATCGGCGGGCACATGGACCTGAACCGGTCGGAGCACTGGGTCTTTCGCATCACGCCCGACGCCGTGTGGACGCGCTACGGCATCAACTATGGCAGCAAAATCACGCAGAACGACATCAACTTCGCTATCTCAGTAGGGCTGCAATACAAGTTCACAGGCATCAAGCGCTCGCATAAAAAAGAGAACTGGGTTTCGGGCTGGTAGCCGGTCCACTCTATGCGTGACACCGCAGTCGCCTCGGCTGCGGTGCTTCCTTATTTGCGCGTCAATCGCCTTTCCTCGGTCTTCCCAACCAACTCTTCTGTTTTCACCATCATCGATTCAAGAGCAAGGCTGCCAAGTTCATCTTGGTATGGTATTCTCCTGCGTTCGATGACCTTGTGGGAAAGTGCCGCCAGAAAATATGCTGTTTCGGATAGCGGCACTCCCCTGGAACGAGCGAACCTTCGAGACAGGGATAGGGGTGGGAGCGCATGGATATGAAAGATACCCTCGGCGTATTGCTGGCTGGCGGCGCAGGAGAACGGCTGTTTCCACTCACGCGTGATCGCGCCAAGCCGGCAGTGCCGTTTGGCGGGCATTACCGCATTATCGATATCACCCTCTCCAACTGCATCAACTCAGGGCTGCGTCGCGTCTATGTGCTCACGCAATACAAAGCGCTCTCGCTGAACCGGCACATCCGCGAAGGCTGGACGGGCATCGTGGCGCAGGAACTGGGCGAGTTCTTTGAACTGATGCCGCCGATGCAGCGGACCGGCGCCAACTGGTACATGGGCACCGCCGATGCGGTCTACCAGAATATTTATTCCATCGGCAGCGAACAGCCGCAGCACGTGATCATTCTCTCCGGCGATCACATCTACAAGATGGACTACAGCCGCATGCTGGCACATCATCGCGAGACCAAGGCCGAGGTTACGCTGGCTACGCTGCCCATCGCACCCGATGAGGTTTCCCGCTTCGGCGTGGTCGAAGTGAGCCAGAGCGGCGAGGTGACGGGCTTCCAGGAGAAGCCGGCTTCGACTACCGTACGCTCGCCCTTCAATCCGAATGCGGTGGACGCGTCGATGGGCATCTACATCTTCAATACAGAGGCGCTGATCAAAGCGTTGATTGCCGATGCAGACGATCCGGACTCGAAGCACGATTTTGGCCACAACATTTTGCCGAATATGTTGGGCAAGAAAAAGATGGTGGCCTACAGCTTTGTCGATGAAAACAAGAAACAGGCGCTCTACTGGCGTGATGTAGGCACGCTGGACGCTTACTACGAAGCGAACATGGACCTGTGCTCCGTGTCGCCGATCTTCAACCTGTATGACAAAAGCTGGCCGATCCGTACGCGCGTGCGGCAATATCCGCCGGCGAAGTTCGTCTTTGGCGAGCCGGGACGGTCGGGCATGGCCGTCAACTCCATCATCACCGCGGGCGTGATCATCTCCGGCGCATCGGTTTCGAACTCGGTGCTCTCGCAGGATGTGCGCGTGAACTCGTACTCCGATGTCGACTCGAGCATCATCTTCTCGCACGTCAACATCGGCCGGCACTGCCGCATCCGCGGTGCGATCATTGATCGCGACGTGCACATCCCCGAAGGCACGGTAATCGGCTACGATCCTGTTGAAGACAAGCGCCGCTACTTCGTCACGCCTTCAGGACTGACGATCGTCACGCGCGATGCTTCGATGTTTGAGAACCCCGTCGATCCTGAGTTTGGCGACAGATATTGAGCCGCCGCCATTGCAGTTGTCTCAATGTTGGAGAAGGAAGCGAACCTGCTTCCTGGATTCAGACGTCTTCGGCACGGAACCGAAATCACTCTGTCCGCAGGGTTTCTACCGGGTCAACTTGGGCCGCGCGCATTGCGGGAATGAATGCGGAAGCAGCCGAAACGAACAGCAGCACAGCGCCGGCAACAACGATGGTTTCCGCGTCGAGCGCCTTTACCCCATACAAAAACGCTCTCACTGCATGTCCTGCAGCCCAGGCGCCCGCAATGCCTGGAATGAGCCCCAGCAGAACCATCTTCCCCGCCTGACGAATCACCAATCCGGCGGCCCTCTGCCGGGTCGACCCAAGCGCCATGCGGATTCCGATCTCGCGCCGCCGCAGTGCGACGGAGTACGCCAGCACGCCGTACATTCCAACCGCCGATAGAATCAGCGCAACGATGCCGAATCCGGCCACAAGCCGCAGCGCGAGCCGCCGCTGGCCCAGCGATTGTGAGATGGCTTCTTCCATCGGCTTCAGGCTCATCTCCACCATCGCGGGCGCATTGTGCTTCACCACGTTCCGCAGCTCGGCCGTCACAGCAGCCGTCGGCAAAGAAGAGCGCACGGCGTATTGCGCGCTCATGCTGAATACCGCGCTCAAGAACGAGTCTTTCGGAAGGGCCAGATAATCGAGGTAAACCATCGGTTCATAGGACGCACCCAGGTCTCCTCCCTGAATCTCGTTTTGAACCACTCCCACAACCGTCATGGGCTGAGTCAATGGAATATCCGCGTCCGTGTCCCCTGGATCGCGATGAAATCCGAGAGTCGCTCCAACGGGCTCGCGATCACTGAGAAACATCTTCACAAATGCTTCGTTCACCAGCACAACGATCGCGCCGCTGGTCTCATCACTTTGCGTAAAGCCGCGCCCTTTCAGAAGTTGAATTTCACTCGTCTTCACAAAATTCGTACTCACAAAGCTGTAATAGGCCGAGTCCCCCTTTTGATAGGGCCGTCCGGCAACATCGGTAGTTCCATGCAGAGATACGTTGTAATTCGAAAACGGAAGTTCGGTTTGCACGGTCACCGATTGAATGCCCGGCAGATTTTCGAACCTGTGCAGCAACTGGGTTTCAATGGCGCGGGAGAGCTGCGGATCCTGTTGCGGATTCTCCGGCATGAGCACCAGTGTGGTTACGCCCTGCGGATTGAATCCGAGCTTCACATCCTCGAGCGATTGCAGCGTGCGCACAAACAAACCGCTCGTAACCAGCAGCACGCACGTCAGCGCCACCTGAATCGCAACCAGCAAACCGGAGAGACGCGATTTCCGTGTTGCCGTTCGTTGGTTCAAACGCCCATTGGTCGCGCGGCGAACATTCAGCGCGGGCGCCACCGACGCAATGACTCCCACCGCGGTCGCCAGTAGACAAGCAGCACAGAGAACCAGCGGATGAACGGACAGTTCATCGAAGCGCGGATATTCGCTTGCGTAAGCATGACGCACTGCTGCGACCGCAAGGAAAGACAAGCCTCCGCCGAGCGTCGCACCGAGCAGCGAAACGAGCACGTTTTCCGTCACCAACTGCTGCATCAGCCGGCCCATGCTGGCGCCCAGTGCGGATCGCATGGTCATCTCCGGCATGCGACTGGCTGTTCGTCCAATCTGCAGATTGGCAGCGTTCGCGCACGCAATCACCAGCAGCACCAGCGCGGCGCCAAGCAGAGCCCATAGCGGCCGTTGCACATTCCCGGTGACCAGGTCACTGTAGGAACGCATCCTCAGCGTCCTGTGCTTCTCCGCATCGGTGTGGCCGGAGTGAGCAAATACGCTCTGAGCTTCTGCACGCGCCTGCTGCATCGAGACGCCATCTTTGAGACGCCCGATCACCGCTGCCGACTCGATTTTGAATACATCTTCGCCCGAGGGACCAACAGAAATTGGCAGATAAATAACGGGGCCACCAGAAATTCCAGGAGCATGAAACTCTCGCGGCAAAACTCCGACTACGCTCCATTGCTTACCCGAGATCGTCAAAGTCGCGCCAATTGCGTGGGGATCTCCGTGAAGCCGATCGCGCCAGAACTCGTCATTGACCACGGCGACTGGAGCGTTCGCATCATCGGGTCGAATGCCCCGTCCCAATTTTGCCGCAACGCCCAGAGTCTCGAACCAGTTGGGCGTGACCTCCATCAACACGTTGACACGCGCGCCGTCGACCGTCATCACCGGCCGCGCCATCGTGTTGTATCCACTTATGCCGACGAAAGAATGAGTGTCGCGGCGCAGTGCATCCATGGCCGCATACGAGAGGGCGTGCGGGCTGGCAGCAAACCCCTGCGTCTCATCCTCCGAGTAGATCTGCACCAACTGTCCAGGGTGCGGAAGATTCATTGGTTGCAACAATACCGACTCGACGATAGCCAGCATGGCAGTGACGCACCCCAGCCCCAGCGTCAAGGTGCACACGAGCGTGGCCGTGTAGCCGGGAACCGCGCTCAGGCTCCGCGCCGCGTACCGGATATCCCGCAACAAATTCTCCAGCCACAATGCTCCCCACACATGGCGCGCTTGCTCCATGGCCACGAGCACATTGCCGAACTTCTGTTTTGCCGCCCGCCTCGCCTGGTCGGGCGGCATTCCAGCGTCGACGTTCCGCTGCGTTTCAATCTCGATGTGCGTCTCGATTTCCTCGAGCAGTTGTTTGCTGCGATTCTGCCAACCGAACATAGTCGCGCCCTCGTTTCTATGAGTTCTCTTCTGCTATGGGCGCAAGAATGCGTGCCATCGCCTCAGAGAATCTCTGCCACTTCGATGCTTCCGCAAAAAGTTGCTTGCGGCCTTTTGCTGTCAATCGATAAAACCGGGCCTTGCGATTGTTTTCAGAAATTCCATCTTCAGCGGCAATCAAGCCCAGTTTGAGCAGGCGTTGGAGCGCCGGGTACAGCGATCCGTGCCCCACTTGCAACACGTCCTCCGACCGTCGTTCGATGGAACAGGCAATGGCGTGGCCGTGGGCGCGTCCGGTTGCGAGCGTCTGGAGAACCAACAAATCCAGCGTGCCCTGCATGAGCTCAAGTTGGTCGTTTGTTTTTCTGGTCGACATTCGACTGGACTATATGACCGGCTCAGGTCGAATGTCAACCAGGGACTCACGCGCCGCACTGCTTATGTACAGGCATGCTCGCGATGCCAGAATGTTCCGATGGATATCGCAGGATCACGATAGCTGAAGCTCGTCAACTGTTTTTCGCGCGCTACCAACCGAGTATCCGGTGGCAAGCAACTTGGCTGACCAGCTTCGGCGTCTAAGAGAACCGGTAGCGTACCCCGATCTTCCCGTCCTAGTTCGGATCTTAGTTCGGTTCGTATCTTAGTTAGCTTAGGAGCATCACAGTGAAGCATCTACGCAGCCGTCTTATCACGGCCGTGTGCGCGGGTTTCTTGTCTGTTACCTGTTTCGGCCAGAGCGCTCCCAGTTTCACAACCGAAACATCCGCCAGCGGTCCTGCCCCGTCTCATGTTTACGCCGTCGATGTCAACAATGACGGCCTCGCCGACATCATTCAAGACACTGCACAGCCCGGCAGCACCGGCAGCTATTTCGCGGTCAGCATCAATACCGGTAATGGCACGTTCCTGCCGCCGGTCACCTATAAGGTCAATGCCAATACCTGGGTTCCTCTTACGTGGGGCGATTTCAATCACGACGGTAAAGTCGGCTTAGCGGTCGCGGTGCCGCCGAGCCAGATCGCGGTCTATCTCGGCAATGGCGATGGGACATTCCAGTCGCCGATCACAACGACGCTCAATCTGCCCAATACCACGTGGGGGACTTTCGCTCAATCCAGCATTGTGGCCGCAGATTTCAATAAGGATGGAAACGTCGATCTCGTGGCTGCGGGATACGAGGGCAGCGACTACTTCGCCGGGCCATGGGTGATCTACCTCCTGGAAGGCGATGGCGCCGGTCACTTCACCAATCCCGTACCCATTTACTACCCCACCTCCGGCTGGATTGTGCAGACGCTGGTCGCCGGCGATTTTGACACCGACAACAACGCCGACGTGGGGCTGCTGGAGTACATGCCTTGCGGCGACGGCACCAATGAGTGTTCGGCAAACGTGCTTACGCTTTTCGGGGACGGCGGTGCGGACTTTGAAGCGGTGGACGTAACCACAATCAACGGGGGAAACACCAGCGCAGGTATGACGCTGGGAGCGGCCGATCTGAACAACGACGGCACCACAGATCTTTATGGCATAGAGAATGTGGGTGGAAAACTTACGTTGGCGGTCTTTCCCGGCTACTATGGCCGTCAATTCAGCTACTGGTTCACCCCGATCCCCTCCAATTTTCCCAACCTCGGTGTACCGCGCGCCGCGGCCGACTTCAATGGCTCGGGAAACTGGGCGCTGGCTGCGTTGAACAACTCCATCACTGACAACAGCAGTCAGATGGTCTATTTCCTCAATGCCGGAACCCCCAACGTCACCATCGTTACCGGCCCTTCACCGGCGGGTGGCAGCGGCTGGCAGGTTGGCCCCGTGGTTGGCAATTTCAATGGCGACATGAAACCGGACATTGCGGTCAGCATGAGCCCCACGATCAACAGCCTCACATCGACACTGGCTGTGGGAGTGAATGCGAACACGCAGGGATTCTATGGCCGCTGCGACTCTTATCCGAAATCAGGTGAGGGCATCCGTCTCTGCAGTCCGTCGGCCAGTGCTACGCCAGGCAACGTCAACTTTGCGGCGACGGCCAACTCTTTCGGCCAGCTTCGCAAGATGGAACTCTGGCTGGACGGCGCCAAGATCGGCGAAGAGCATCTGGTCTGGGGACAGAGCGCATTTTTTGATTTGAGCTATCCGAGTCCGTCGCCTGGAACTCATTCCGCCACCATTTTCGCCGCCGACATCGACAATTCGCTGCAACGTTACGATTTCACCTTCACGACGAGCAATCCATAGACGCAGCAAGAACACGATGCCCCACGCTCGCCGCACATTTGTATTGCGGTTAACGTGGGGCATCCCCATTTAACAAAGCAAGAACTCTACTTAGTTTTTCGGGAAGTTCGGATCCGCCTTCACTTCGTCGATCTGCTCATTGTGGCGCTTGCTGTGTGCGCCAATGAAGAGCAGCCACTCGTAGCCGTCGAGTGGCTGGCCCATGGGGCTGTCGATTGCGTGCGCGCGCAGATCGGGCGTGTTCTCGAGATAAGCGATCGTCTTCGCGCGGCTCTTGAGAAAGTGATCGAGCGTTTCGGCGGGGGTCCAGCGGCCCGTGGGAACAAGTTGAGGCGGTGCCTGGGCCTTGTGGCTCCGGTCGGGAATCATGGCGAGCACCATGGCATCGACCTTGGCGGTGTCGCGATCTGCAGCGGGTGCGCCGCCCTTCATCACATTGAATTGGACGTTCTGCAGGAGCATATCCTCGGCGAGCGCGATGTGCTCGAGAGTCTGCGCGACGGACCAGCGGTCCGGACCCGCTTTGAAATTCCATTGCGCGTCAGAGAGACCTTTGACCGACGCGACAACTGCGTCGCGAGTCTGCTCCAGATATTGAACACCCTTTTCCCGGTCTGCCTGCGAGAGTTCCTGGGCTGATGCCGTGGTCTGAAAGAGAACAAGTGCGGCTGTGAACAGTAAAAACTTCCTCACGGATGCCTCCTGAATAATGATTGAGCTCGACGGATCTGCCTCTCCCTGTACGTGGGAATCAGAAAAGAAGAATGCAGATTGATGCCTGATCCTGTTTATTACAGGTAGGTTGCAGAGTGCAAGTTAATTTTCGGCAGTGTAGCCGTAGAGTCAGGCATCACCTGATGCTTGTAATTCCCCCTCGAGCACGGAACAATTCCGGTTCGCCGTCTGGTTGGAACCAGGGACCTGGCTTCTGCGTATGAGCACTTCATGCAATGCGCGGGTACATTAAGCTGGAGCATGGTGGGGGCCCTCGGGGTGCGGCCACCTGCCGCGAAGCGGATAGAGCCCGGAGTCCGGCCGGGGAGCGGGCGCGCAGGAGCAGGTGCGGTGCGCCGCGACGGATCACCGGAGCAGAAAGTGCCCGGGCCGCGGGGGATCCCCGGAGCGCCGGGGATTTCGGCTGCGCGCGTGGAGGGGAGCAAGCTGGAGACCGACTGGTCCCAAGTCGTCCGCCGTTGCATCAACGGAGATTCCGCCGCGTGGGCCGAGATGGTCCGCACGCACCACAAGCGTGTCTATGGGCTCTGCTACCGTTTTACCGGCAATGTCACGGATGCCGAAGACCTGACGCAGGATGTCTTCCTGAAGATCTATTCCAACCTGGGCAGCTTCGACGGCGGGCGCGGCAGTCTCGCAGTGTGGATCACCACCATGACGCGGAACCTACTAGTGGACAATTTCCGTCGTACCCGCAACCAGCGAGCCACGTCTTCCTTAGATGAGGGTTGGGATGAAACGGACGAGTTGAAGCCAGTGGACCGGCTGATGTCCTCAGGCACGTCACAGCATGAACTGGTGGCACAGAAAGAGCTCTCCAAGATGGTGCAGGAGGCGCTGGCGCGGGTTTCGGTGGAGCTTCGCGAGGCAGTGATTCTAAGAGATTTGCAGGACATGGATTACAAGGAGATCGCCCAGGTGCTGGGCATACCCGAGGGGACGGTCAAGTCCCGCATCAGCAGAGGGCGCGCGGAACTGGCGCGGCTGCTGGAACGTAATAAACGGGAGGTGATGTAACCATGGCAGAGCGCATGCACATTCCGACTTCTCCAGCCTGCGGGCAATGGGAAACGCTTTTAGCGGATGCGCTGGACGGGCTGCTTTCGCCTGCCGATGAGGCCACGTTTGCCGCGCATATGGCTGCCTGCCCAGCCTGCACCGCCCTCTTTGAAGAGGCGCGCCGCGGGCGCGAGTGGCTGGAATTTCTTTCTCCGGAACCTGAAGTACCTGCCGGACTTGTCGATAAGATTCTGGCGCATACCGGGCCGCGCCATGCAGCCGCATTGCCGCTGGCCGGCGATATGCTGCCCGCAGTTCCCGGAGTCCTGGCGATGCCGGCTCCGCGGTGGCAGCGCCCCGGATTTATGGGTTTTGTGCAGCGCTTTGCCGAGCCGCGGCTGATGATGACGGCGGCGATGGCCTTCTTCTCGATTGCGCTGACGCTGAATATTACCGGCGTACGTTTGACCAGTTTGCGCCTGTCGGATCTGCGGCCGTCGGCGATCCGTTCCTTCATGGAGCGGCAGCTGACCATGGCCTCCGTGCCGATCATCCGCTACTACGATCATCTGCGCTTCGTCTACGAGGTCGAGACCAAGATGCGCGAACTGCGGGGTACTACACAGCAGGGCGAGGAGAACCATCCTCAGCAGAACAATTCGCAGCCCGGTCAGTCGCAGCAGACACCACATAAAGATGGCGGTTCGCGTGTCGACCCTCCACAGCAGTCGAGCGATCCCGAAAATGGTCTGGCGCCCGAAATTGCCCACGGTTTTGTTGAAACATCCCTGACGTTTGAAGCACGGCCCGTGCATTCCGGCGGCTCCGCTCAGCAATACGGGAAAGGAGCATGGTATGGATTGCGTCAATCATAGTGGTGTAGCTGCAACAGCCTATTGCCAGAACTGCGGCAAGGCGCTCTGCGCCAACTGCGTGCGCACCGCGCCCGGAGGGCAGATTCTGTGCGAGCCCTGCTGGACGTCGTGGCATAGCGTGCAGCAACCGTTCATGGGCGCGCCCATCGATGCGCCGAATCCTGCAGTGGCTGCGGCGCTGGGCATTATTCCCGGCGTAGGCGCGATGTACAACGGACAGTTCCTCAAGGGCCTGATCCATGTGTTCATCTTCGCCATCCTGGTGAGCATTGCCGGGCACCACGGCATCTTCGGGCTGTTCATTCCGGCGTGGGTACTGTACCAGGTCTTTGAGGCCTATCACGTGGCCAAGGCGCGGCGCGATGGGCAGCCGTTGCCCGATCCGCTGGGATTGAACGAGATCAGCAACTGGTTGAACCTGGGCGGGCGGGCACAGCAACCCGGGGTGCCGGGAGCGGTCAACCCGGGCAACGTCAATCCGAATCCGCCAGGAGGCTACGCAGCGACTCCCTTTGGGACCGGTACGGGACAAGGACCTTCTCAACAGGCTCAGTGGCAGAATCCGTATCAGAATCCCTATCAAGATCCGCATCAAGGTCCAGCGGCGACGCCGGGAGCGGCCTATACCGATCCCTATGCGAATCCGGGCGCACCGCCCATACCGCCAATTCCGCCCGTGCCACCGGTGCCGCCGCTCTACTGGAGACGCAAGGAGCCGATTGGCGCGGTGATTCTGATTGCGCTTGGACTGATGTTTCTGCTCGGCCAGCTCGATCTGTTCTCCGGCCGTGTCTTTGAGTTTGCTTGGCCGCTGATGCTGATCGGATTGGGCGTATGGCTGATCGTTCGCCGGCTCCAGGACACGCAAGGAGGTCCACGATGAACCGCTATATTCTGATTCGCCGTCTGCGCGGGCCGGCCATTCTGTTGCTCATTGGTGTGTTGGCATTGCTCGATCAAGCCGGCGTCATTAACCACTTCTGGCATCTGTTCTGGCCGCTGCTGTTCATCATGATCGGTGTGTTATTGCTGGCCGAGCGAGCTGCGCTGGCAGGGGAGGATCTGTCTCCCTCCGGGCCGCCTTATCCAGGCGCGCCGTATTCGGGCGCACCGTATGCGCAAGGCGCATATCCGGGAGCCGCAGATCCGAACGCGGCGCCACCGGCTCAACCCGGCTCCGCCATCGTGCCTTCGTCTCCGCAGGACTTTAAGAGTGGCTCGAACGGAGGCCAGCTATGAGCAGCATTCCTCCGAACATGCCGCCCGGTGGCATTCCGCCGTACGATCCAAAATCGCAGTGGCGCGCCTATCGCGAGCAGCAGCGCGCAGCGTGGCGGGCGCAACGGAATGCATGGAAGGCCCAGCGCCACGCTTGGAAGGCCGGCTATGGGGGCGCTTACGGACCGCGCGTTCCTTCGATGGTGGGCCCGCTGATCCTCATCGGCATCGGCATCATCGCCCTCCTGGTGATGACCGGCCATATCGCAGCCAGCGACTTCTGGACCTGGTATGCGCACTGGTGGCCGGTGTTGCTGATTGGGGCCGGACTGGCTCTGCTGGGCGAATGGGCCCTGGACATGCGCCGGCAGACGCCGGTCCGCCGCAGCGGCAATTTTGTTGGGATTCTGGTTCTCTTGGCTATTCTGGGTTTCGGCGCGAGCGGATGGCATCACATCGGTCCGTGGTTCAACGGATGGGGCGACAGCGACGACTTTTTCAACGCCTTCGGCCTGCCTGAACACGATAACGATCAGCAGGTGCTGAACTCGCAGATTCCAGCCAATGCGATGGTCGACATCGAGAATCCGCGTGGCGATGTGAGCGTGACGGCGGGCGATGGGCCGAACATCCAGGTGCAGGCGCACGAGGTGGCCTTCGCAGACTCCGACAATGCTGCGAGAACGATTTGGAATGCCGAGGCGCCGCATCTCACAGTGAGCGGCAACGCGGTGCTGGTGCGGTCCGAAGGCAACAACAAAGGCCGGCTCAACCTGACGGTGACGGTGCCGAAGACGGCCAAGGTGACGGTGAACGCCAGCCGTGGCGATCTGACGGCAGCGGGCCTCGGCGCAGGCATTACGGCCAGCGTTCCCCATGGCGACACACGTCTAAATTCGATCACCGGCCCCATCGAGACGCATTTCTCGAATGGCAAGCACGACTTTTCTGCCCATGAGATTGCCGGCGATCTGACGGTCGATGGCGACTGCAATGACGTAACGCTGTCAGAGATCAAGGGCAAGATCACGACCAATGGTGAGATCTTTGGCCAAGTGCACATGGAGAACATAGCCGGCCCGGTGAAGCTGCACACTTCGGTGACGGAGATCGATGTGGCCGCGCTGCCCGGCGACCTGACGCTCGACTCCGATGATCTGCGTGTGACCGAGGCGCAGGGCGCAGTGCATGTAACCACGCACGCCAAAGATGTGGACCTGAGCCAGATCTATGGAGACAGCTACGTGCAGAACCGCGATGGGCGCATCTCCATTGAGCCCGCCGGGGCCTACAACATCGAAGCGAAGAACGACAAAGGCGACGTGGAGATCACGCTGCCTCCCAACGCCTCCGGCACTGTAGACGGGCACACGCGCAATGGCGATATCGTGACCGACTTTGGGCTGACGGTGAATGGCGACGAGGACAAGACGGTCAGCGGCAAGATCGGCTCAGGAGCCGGGCGTATCTATCTGCGTTCCGACAACGGCGACCTGGGCATCAAGAAGGGGCCGGCATTTCCGGCTGCGCCTCCGCCGCCCAACGCAGACGCTGCATCGGGCTCACCCAAAGCGCCCGCGTCGCCCAACACGCCGCATCTGAAGAGCTCGAAGGCACTGCCTGCGCAGCCGGTGACGGAGTAAGGAGCCAACGAGCGAGTTAGCCTCCCCACCCGTGCGAGGTCTCAGCGCTCAAATGTCGGGCTCGGCAACTTGCGAAATCGAGCATAGAGATACGTTGCAACGGCTGCCCAAAAAACGGCAGGCCTACTATGTAGTATACTGCTTAAATGAAGTCGGCCCTTCTTCTCCTCGCCGCCACGGCTCTTGCCCAATCACCGGCACCGGCGACTTCCACGCTGCCCACTTTCGAGGTCGCATCCGTCCGCGTCAGCGGTCCGAATATCCCCCAACGCACCAACGTCCCCCTCGACAACGGCAATGTCTACGGCACGCTCTCTCCCGACGACGCCCGTACAGCGGCTGGCGGCTATTTCATCGCCACCCATCAGCCCCTCTGGCGCTTCATCTCTTTCGCCTACCAACTCTCGGGCACCCAGGAAATGGCTCTCCGCTTCAGCATCTTCTCAGGCATCCCCAAATCCGGCGCGCCCTTCTGGGTCACCGGCTCCTTCGACGCCCCGCCTGAATACTTCGACATCTCGGCTCGTGCCTCCGCTGACACTTCCATCGATCAAATGCGGCTCATGATGCGCTCTCTTCTTGCCGATCGCTTCCACTTGGTTACCCACACCACTACCGCCTCCGCTCCCGTCTTTGCGCTCAGGCTCGTTCACCCCGGCATTCTGGGCCCTCACCTCCATCCCCACTCTGCGTCGGATACCTGCGCCGCCGTGATTGCCTCCGACTCATCATTACCGCCCCCCACAACCGCGCTCTCCAGCATCGGTAGTCTGCCACCTGCTTGCGGAGTCATCGCCAACGTTCCATCCGCCGAACCCGGCCAGCATTACGGCGGCCGCGCCATTCCCATGTCACTCTTCGCCACTTCGGTGCCCACCATGACTGGCCTCGCGGCGACTCCGCGGCCTGTGGTGGACCAGACGGGTCTCGCTGGTCTCTACGACTTCACACTTCATTGGATTCATGACAGAGCGGCCACCGATAGTGCCGTCTCAGACAACATTGCCAGCTTCCACGAAGCCCTCAAATCTCAACTTGGCCTCGAACTCAAGCCCACACGCGCTCCTATTGAATTACTCATCATTGACCACATCGATCACCCCACCGAAAACTGAACGACCCTCCACTTGAAGTCGAGAGGTCATCGGCGCGGTATCAAATGGAGTAATTTGGGAGCGCGTTCGAGACCTGGTACGCACGTCCATTGCCGAGGCGGACCTGAGGATGCCTACTCTGTCCTGAGCGCCTGCATTGGATCGAGGCGCGAGGCGCGCCAGGCCGGAACCATGCACGCGAGCGCAGCCACGGCGAGCAAGGTTCCAGCGACTGCAGCAAAGACCGGCGCGTCGAGCGGTTTTGTCTCGTAGAGCATTGAGCCGATGAGACGAGCGGTCCCGATACTCGCACCGAGCCCTAACACGAGCCCCAGGAGCGCTGGCCGCAGTCCATCGGCCAGCATCAGGCGCATCACTTGTTCGCGCTGTGCGCCCAGCGCGATACGTATGCCGATCTCGCTGGTGCGCTGCGCCGCAATGTAAGAAAGTACACCGAACAAGCCGGCCGCAGCCAACAACAAGGACAACACTGCGAAACCTGTGAGCAGTGTTGTATCGAAGCTTTCATCAAGCGTGGATTTGCCGAGGAGCTGATCCATGGTGAGCACGTCGGAGACGGGAAGATCGTGATCCATGTCCTGAATGACGTGTTGCACGGGCAGGGCAAGCTGTTCCACGTCGTGACTGGAGCGGATCACGAGCGTTCCATAGTTTGCGTCGCCTGCATAGAGTGGAAAGTACTGCATGGGCTCCGGCGCCTCGCCGAGCTGATAGCGCGTGTCGCCTACAACCCCGACAATCTGGTGCAGCTTCGATTCACTCGTCACATAACCCATTACACGCAGGTGCTTGCCGATCGGATCCTCGCCGGGGAAGAACTTTTTGGCGAACGATTCGCTGATGATCACCTCGTTCGCGCGATCGAGCTTTTGGTCACTGCCAAAGGTGCGCCCGCGCAGGATTGGAATGCCCATGGCCGCGAAATAGCCGGGATCGGCGGAGCGATTGATCGCGAATGTGCCTTTGCCGCGCGGCAGCGGCGGATGCTCTTCGATGGTAAATCCCATGTCTCCCCAATAGCCTTGACCAGGCACGGCAGTTACCAATCCCGCCGCCTCAACGCCAGGCAGGGCACGCACGCGTTCCAGCAATGTCTCAAAGAAGTTGGCGGGACCTGGTCCGGGTGTTTTGTAGCGCGCGCCCGGCAGGCCTATGTGTAAGGTGAGGACGTTTTGCGTCGTGCAGCCGATGTCGGTATTGCGCAGCCGCTGGTAGCTCTTGAGCAAAAGCCCTGCGGCGATAAGCAGCACCACCGTCAGACCGACTTCGGCGGCGAGAAGCGTCTTGCGCAGGCGGGCCCGCTCGCTGCCCGCGCTGTGCGACTTCGAGCTCTCATGCAGTGAAGCGAGCAGGCGTTTATCATTGGCGTTCAGCGCAGAGATGAAGCCCGAAAAAAGCGCGCAGAGAAGAATCACGCACACCGTGAAGGCGGCGACTACTCCATCCAAATGGATGGATTCGATGCGCGCCATATTGCGGCGAGTGGCCACGAGCCAGTGAATGGCTCCCCAGGCCAGTCCCAGTCCGGCTGCACCGCCCGCGGCCGAAAGAAGAAAGCTTTCCATCAGATGTTCGCGCAGCAGGCGCAGCCGTCCACCGCCGAGTGCGGTGCGAATAGCGAGTTCTTTGCGGCGCGCCGCGGCCCGCGCAACGAGAAGATTCGCGACATTCAGGCAGGCAATCAGCAGCAGGCATGCGGTGGCAGCGAATATCACATAGAGAGCACTCTTGATGTTGCCAACCATGTGGTTGAGCAGTGGCCTGCCATTCGCTTCCGCGGCGATGAACGGATTGTCCAGTTGAGATTCGTGGAGCCTCTTAGAGATGACACTCAGGTTTGCGACTGCCTCCTCCGCCGTGACTCCAGGTTTAAGCCGGCCCACTGCACGAAAACTATGGAAATCGAGGTGCGACATAACGATCTCCGGCATCTGGTGATACGCAGGCGTCCAGAGTTGGGTGGTGGAATCTGGAAATTGGAACCACTCGGGCATGACGCCGATCACCGTATACGGCTTGGCATCGAGATAGATGATGTGGTCGACGATGGCCGGATCACCACTGAAGCGGCGCTTCCACAAATTCCAGCTCAACACCACAGTGCCGTTTGCAGACGGGCTGTCATCCGCAGCCGCAAAACCGCGCCCCAGCGCCGGCCTGACTCCGAGGGTCGGGAACAGGTTCCAGGAGACAGTGCCGCTGTTGAGCGTCTCCGGCAGTTGGCCACCCGATGCTGAGAGATCCACTTGATCGCCACGGACGAGGGCCATGCTGCTGAACGTGGTGTTTTCCTTATTCCACGCCGCATAGACGCCGCCGGCGACAAGGTTGTAGGGGAAGTCTCCGCCACCGGCAGCAGGTGTACTGTGCTCGTAGAGCATCAACAGCTGATCGGAATCCGGGAAAGGCAGAGGCTTGAGCAGCACTCCGCGCACCACGGTAAACAACGCCACATTCGCGCCGATGCCGAGTGCCATGACGAGAATGGCGATGAGGGTGAACCCCGGTGTGCGGCGCAGCGTGCGGACTCCGATACGCAGGTCGCGGAGGAATTGCTCGATTCCGCTCCAGCTCCACGTGGCCCGGGTCTGGTCGCGCAGCAAGGCAGGGTTGCCGAACAAGCGCAGGGCCGCGTGGCGGGCTTCGTCAGCGCTCATGCCGGCGGCAATGTTTTCTTCGATCTGGCGGTCGAGATGAAAGCGCAGTTCGTCATTGAGCCGCGCACCAGCCCGGCCGCGGTCGAAGAGCATGCGGAATTTCATTGCGAGTTGATGAAGCCAGCGCATTGGACTCTCCCGCGATGGTCTCCTATCCTCTCGCTCAAAAAACGAGCAAAAGGATGGGGCACGGAGCGTTTTTACTATTCCCTATTCCCTAGTCCCTAGTGCCTGCCTTTTTCACGCTTCACTCACGATCAGGTTGATGGCGGCGGAAAGGCGGCTCCAGTTGGCCGCCTCCGTCTCAAGCTGTTTGCGTCCTGCCGCGGTAAGCGCATAGAACTTGGCCTGACGACCGGTTTCGCTTTCCTGCCACTTGGCCTTGATCCAGCCCTGCTGTTCGAGGCGATGGAGGGCTGGATACAACGAGCCCTGCTGAACTTGCAGCACATCGCCCGAAACCTGCTGAATGCGCTTGGCAATGGCCCAGCCGTGCAAGGCCTCAAGCGAGAGCGTCTTGAGGATGAGCAGGTCGAGTGTGCCTTGAACGAGATCGTTTGGCTTTCCCATGCCTAGATTATCTACAAGTTATTGTGTAGACCGTCAAGGTATCGGCAGAGTTTGTGACGAATGGGCCCCTTTCCGTTTGCATCAAATCCGTTGTATGCTCCAAGGCGCGGGGGTTTTTGGCCGTATGGCGCACGCACCCACAAAAGTGATTACGGTAGAGCGGGAGTACGGTTCGCGAGGCGGCGAGTTTGCGCATGAGCTGGCGGCGCGGCTGGGCTGGCGGCTCCTGGACTCGGAACTGGTGGAAGGCGCGGCGCGGATAGCGGGCGTCGATCCAAAGATGGCGGCCAAATTCGACGAGCGGCTCGATCCCTGGTATTACCGCTACGGCAAGCTCTTCTGGCAGGACTCTTCTTACTCCACGATTGGCAAGTTCGACGATCACGTGCTCGATTCAGAACGGCTGCTGGGCCTGATTCGCCAGGAAATTCTGGACGCAGCCCAAGAAGGCCAGTGCGTCCTGGTCGGCCGTGGCGCGGCCTGTGCGCTCGCCGGGCAGCCGGGTAGCTTCCATATCTTTGTGTACGCTACAACCAGCGCCAAGAAGGACTGGTTTGCGCGCGCCTTTCCCAAGGAGGCGGATCACGCCGAGGAGCATCTAGCCGCTTTCGACAAACGCCGCGCCGCCGTGATTCGCAAGTTTTATCAGCAGGAATGGTGTTCGCGCGGGCTTTACCACATGCTACTCAACTCATGCATGGGCGTCGAAGCTATGATTGCCGCCGTGCAATGCGCCGCGGGGCTGTGTGTCGCACCAGCACAGGCTACTGCGGTGGGCGCGACCACCAGAAGCGGATCCTGCGATTAAAGATCAGCTCAGACAGAAATCCGCCGCACGCGCGGGCCAATGCGCGTGAAGACCTCCCACGGAATCGTCTCCGTGGCTTGGGCATGGTCAAATGCGGTGATGGTTTCGCTGCCTTGCTCGCCTAAAATCGTGACTTCATCACCAGCCTGAACTCCGTCAATTTCTGTCACGTCGAGAACTGCCTGATCCATGCTGATGCGGCCCGCGAGCGGCACGCGCTGGCCGCGGACGAGCAGGTCGAAGCGGTTGCCGAGCCGCCGATCGAGGCCATCGGCGTAGCCCGCCGCGATGAGCGCGAGACGCATGGGCTCTGTAGCCACGAAAGTTCCGTTGTAGCCAATAACGGCCCCCACTGGCACATCGCGGATAGTTACGATACGAGTTTTCCAGCTCAGCACCGGCTGCAGCTCGGTGCGGGCGCGGATGAGTGGCTGCGGCTCTTCAGAACCGAAATCGGGATCGAACGGAGGCACGAGGCCATAGAGCGCCAGGCCGGGGCGCAGCATCGCTTTCATGCCATGGCGTGCAGCGAGTTCAGCGATGGGACGCGCCTGGCCGGCGAGCAGCGCAGCGGAGTTGCCCACATGGAGCCATTCGGCAAAGAGTCCTGCGGCGGAGATGCGGCCGAGCGCCTCGTCAAGAAGAGCAAGCTGCCCTGCGGTCATTTTGCCGTCGGCCTCATCGGCGGCGAAGAGATGGGTCATCACGGCTTCGAGGCGAAGCGGCGATCCGGGAATAAAACGCGGAAAGAGGGACGCGAGCGAGGCGGGATCAGCGCCTTGCCGGCTCATCCCCGTATCAATCTCTAAGTGCACTGGCAGCGAGCCCGGCGAAGCGCCTGCCGCGCGCGCAGCCGAGGCGAGCTCGTCGAGCTGCCAAAACTCCCAGGCCACCGTCGTGAGCCGGTGTTGGATCACCGCTGCGGCCTGGCCGGGAAAGACACCGGCGATGATTAGAATCTGCGCATTGGGACAGCAAGCGCGCGCGGCGATGCCCTCTTCCACGCTGGTGACGCCGAGCCAGCGCGCACCAGCACGGGTCAGAGCAGGCGCGCAGAGCGCAAGTGAGTGGCCGTACGCGTCCGCTTTGATGATGGCGAGAAGGTCGGCATCCGGCGCGGCCAGCTGTTGGAGAAAACGATAGTTGTGCTCGAGAAACCGGGTGCGGATCTCAACCCAGCAGGGACGCATTGGCACTAAGGATTCCAAGCATCAGTGTACGGCATGGTGTGTAGTGCCACGCTGCACTCGGGCCCAACCTCTATTCCAGCAATTCTGAGTCGAACCGCCGATAGATTTCGTGTTGATGAGCCGGATCGCGATCAGTCTGCAGAGTGGCGATGAGTGCGCTGAGACGCGGCGTAAGGATGATGAGGTACCGCGCTTCGGCGCTCGCGGTATAAGTATGAGCAACACCCGCCGGCACAAACACCGTGGCGCCCGGTCCGGCGGTTTCGGTTTCGGTGCGGTCGCGGTAGCGGAAAACCAGCTCGCCTTCCAGAACGTGCCAGGCTTCATCGTCTGCATGGTGGACGTGAAGCGTAGCTGGGCCGCTGCCGCGCCACTCGTGAATCTCAAACGATTTGCCTGCGGCCGAAAATCGGGCTGCGGTCATCCTGTTTGCCTCCGTCAGGGAAATTGATGCGTGCGGGCAAGACTACCAGCATCCCATTTCCTCATGTCGATTGCCTCAATGTTTATAGACGCTTCAAGATCAATCAAGCAGCGCGAACGCAACAACAGTCTCGCCCTTCGATCCGAGCTCGTCGAGCAGCTTCTCTTCGAGCTCCTGCGGAACAGGCATCTCGCAGGCGGCGACCTGCTCTGCTGTCGCATCTGCAAAACATAGCTCGCAGTGGCCGAGGGCTTCAGTATTGTCCGCACCAGCCGTGCGAACAGGCGGACCAAAGACGCGGCAGGTCATGGGCCGCCAAGCGTAGACACTACAGAGTCCTGTTGTGAGATCGAGCGCGGGGCATGGCGCGTCATTCGCAAAATCTTCGAAGCGCTGCTGCCCTTCCTCGCTCGTGCCCAGCACGCCGGTCTGCGGATCTCCGGGAAGATCAGCACCATAGGCAGCGATCCAGGCGCGGGCTCGTTCCTCGATTGCTTGTGCTGTGATCGGCTCCGCCGCGCGCAGTGCTGCCATGCCGGCACGCAGCCGCTCCGCGTCGAGCGCATTGATCGCGAAGGCGCCGTAGCAGCACTGAGTGCATCCCGGCCGGCAAACGAGCCATGCGCCGGCTTTGCGCGCCGCCTCGGCAAGCGAGGCATCGACGATCTGGATGAGGTCGGAGTCGTGCGGCGCAGCCATGTGCTCATGATAGCGAGCCGATGGAGGATCGGCGTGATCAGGCTCGTGCTTTCCCACCCTAGTCGACTCGCCAAACACGCGAATCGTCGAAGATGGGCGTCCAAAATTCAAGGCTCCTCTTTTCGTGCAGGGCTTTGAATCGTGCTATAACGGGCACGAGGTCGGGTTTGTTTTATCTTGAACACAAACCGGCAGCGCCGTTGAACCGATTCGTGCGCACGCTATGGTACTCGCAAGCGCCGCAGATCGCGCATGGGCATGAGCGCATTCTGCCCAACGGCTGCGTGCACTTGATCCTGAACCTCAAACGGGATTACCTGCACGATTGCCCGGAGGGCCGACGCGACAAAAGAGTCGCGCCGGCATTAGTCGTGGGCAGCCGCGCCGTGTACGAGATCGTATCGCGAACCGATATGGCCGACCTGATGGGTGTCCTCTTTGAACCTGGAGGATTTGCTGCCTTTGCCCACGATGCCGTAGACCGGTTCAGCAACCTGAGTACCGATCTTGAAGACCTATGCGGCATGGAGGCGCGCACCTTGCGTGACCGGCTGCGCGAGGCTCCGAATGCCCCGGTGCGATTCCGCCTGCTGGAAGCATTTCTCTGCGAAAGAATGACCAGGCGGCTTGAGGAGCCGGCTTCCGCGCGTGAGAACGCGGTGCGGTATGCGCTCAGGCGATTCGAGCACGCGCCGTCGATGACCACCGTGCGCGATGTGGCGCGCAGCACGGGTTGGAGCGAGCGGCGGTTTTCGCAGGTATTTCGTGAGGCGGTGGGCCACTCGCCGAAGGTGTGGTGCCGGATTCAGCGATTCCAGCGTGCGGTGCAGCGATTGCACACCGGCGTGGATGTGCGCTGGGCGGAGCTGGCGCTCGACTGTGGATTCTATGATCAGTCGCACTTTGCGAATGAGTTCCGCGCCTTCTCCGGCGTGGACGCAACGACCTATTCGGCGCTGAAGACGCAGTGGGCCAATCACATCCGCGTGGAATAGGGATGATCTGCTGATCCACAGACATGCCTTCCCAGGTCCGAAAATCCAGACCTGGGGCACTGTTGTCACATGCTGCGGCCAAGAGAAAAATTTCCGATTTTTCCAAGATACTTGTGGGGCGCACCTGCAAAGATCGCAGCCATGGAGGTTGTTATGGAAAAGACGGCAAGTGCGGGCAAGGTCGTCGCCTTTGCGCAGCGGTATCGGGATGCGAAGGCGGCCATCGAGTTTCTATGCCGGGCCTTTGGTTTTGAGAAACATGTGGTCTTTGACGGACCGGACGGGACCATTGCGCACGCGGAGCTGACGCTGGGCGGCGGCATGATCATGCTGGGCTCGGCGCGAGACGATGAGTACGGCAAACGCTTCAAGCTGCCAGGCGAGCTGGGCGGCGCAGAAACCCGAAGCGCGTACATCTGGGTTCCAGATGCCGACGCAGCCTTCGCACGCGCCGTCGCGGCGGGAGCGCGCGTGGTGACGGAACCGCACGACACGCATTACGGCAGCCGGGACTTCACCGTGATGGATCCGGAGGGGTATACGTGGAGCGTGGGAACGTACGATCCGTGGACGGCGCATAAGTAGTGTTTCTCGCATTGCGCAGTCGCAATTCCCCGTCGTATTGCGGCTGCGATATAGTTCTTGCGTAGTTCAAGCGAGGTTCTCTGTGAACAGGATCGTTGTAACTGGCGCATTGGCGGTGATGTCTATGGTGGCTCAGGCGGGAGTTGGACAAAGTGCGCGGCTGCTGGTGGCGCAGAAGGGCGAGCGGGCACTGGCCATCGTCGACGCGGAGACAGGAAGCGTCGTCGCTTCTGTTCCTGAAAATGGCATCACCGGACACGAAGTGGCCGCCTCGCCCGACGGCAAGCTGGCCTTTGTGCCCATCTACGGCAACTCCGGCGTGGGCAAGCCCGGGACGGATGGGCGGAACATCGTCGTCGTAGATCTGGCGACGCACAAACTGGCCGGCAACATCGAGTTCGACCATCCCGTGCGGCCGCACTGCCCGGTCTTCGGGCCCGACGGCACGCTCTATGTGACTACGGAGCTCGACCACTCCGTCACCATCATCGATCCGAAGACATTGAAGATCGTCGGCTCCATTCCCACCGGGCAGCCGGAGAGCCACATGTTCGTGATCTCGCATGACGGGCTGCGTGGCTACACCGCCAACGTGGGGCCAGGCACGGTGAGCGTGCTCGACATCAAGGCGCGGAAGACGCTGAAGGTCATTCCCATCTCGGGGAATACGCAGCGGATTTCGATTTCTCCCGACGACAAGTGGGTGTTTACCGCCGACCAGACCAAGCCGCAGATGGCCGTAATCGACACGTCAGCGAACGAAGTGAAGGCGTGGGTGCCGATCGATGGCCTTGGCTACGGCAGCGCCGTCACGCCCGACGGTCGCTACGTGCTGGTAGCTGTGCCCGACGCCAATAAGGTGGACGCGATCGACCTGAGCACAATGAAGGTAGCACAGTCCATTCCCGTGGGCGCAAGCCCGCAGGAGGTGCTGGTGCAGCCCGATGGAAAGACGGCGTACGTCTCGTGCATTGGGAGCAACCGCGTGGATGCGATCGACCTCGACAGCTGGAAGGTCACGCGCCAGATCGCTACAGGCAAAGGCACGGATGGGCTGGGGTGGGCGCGGGGCGAGTGATTTTTGCTCGGCTCGCAGCGGAAATTGAGCCGCAGATCCTTCGACTATGCAGACCGCAACAAATGCGGTCTGCTCTGCTCAGGATGACAACGTGTGTGTGAATTGAACTGGATAAAAATATCTAGCCGAGTGGCTGGCTCCAGTTCTCCAGCGCAGATTTGAACTCCGACATGAATTTGCCGGCGTCGGCGCCGTCGATGGTGCGGTGATCGAAGCCCAGGCAGTAGTACTGCATCGAGCGAATCGCGATCGTGTCGTTGCCGTCGGCATCCGTGAGCACCACGGGCTCCTTGCGCAGGCCGCCGATGGCCAAGATGGCCGACTCGGGCTGGTTGAGGATAGGGGTGCCGTACTCGCCGCCAAAGACGCCGGAGTTGGTGAGCGTAAACGTGGAACCTGCAGCCTCGTCGGGATTGAGCTTTTTGCCGCGTGCGCGCAGCGCAAGATCGTTGATGGCGCGAGCGAGGTCGATAAAGCTCCGCTGTTCTGCATCGCGAATCACCGGCACAATCAGTCCCCCTTCCAGCGCGACCGCAATGCCGATATGAATGTTGGCATGGTAATGAATGTTGCCGTCAATCAAGGAAGCATTCACGATGGGGAATTTCTGGAGTGCGCGCACGGCGGCCGCCGCGATGAACGGCATGTAGGTGAGCTTGACGCCGTGGCGCTGCTCGAAAGCGGCGCGCTCGCGTTCGCGGAGGCGAGTGATGCGCGTCATGTCGATCTTGTAAACCGTGTGCGCGTGCGGGCTGATGCGCACGCTCTCCAGCATGCGCTGGCCAATGATGGCGCGCATGCGGGACATCGGGACCACCTGCCCGGCCACCACCTGCGGCGCCCCTTGCAGGGGGGCAGAGATTTTGGTTGAGGTTTCAGGCTGGCTAAGATAGCGCAGAATGTCCTCTTTGGTAATGCGTCCTTCCGAGCCGGTTCCGCGGACCTGCGCAAGGTCCACGTTGTGGTCTTTGGCAATGCGGCGGACAAGAGGCGACAAACGTAGCGGCGAGGAGCTTTGGCGGCCCGACACAGCCTGTGCGGGAACAGCAGCGGCCGTAGCAGAGCCAATCGGCATTGCGGTAGCGGGCTGGCTCGTGGGCGCCGATACGGCTGTGGATTTGGCCGAGCCGCCAAGCGAGCCGCCAATTACGGCCACCACCGCGTTAACCTGTACGGTCGCGCCCTCTGGCGCATGGATTTCCGTGAGAATGCCGGCCACGGGCGAGGGAATCTCGGCGTCGACTTTATCCGTAGAGATTTCAAAGAGCGGCTCATCTTTTTCCACGCGGTCGCCCGGCTTCTTGAGCCACTTGGTGATGGTGCCTTCAAAGACCGACTCACCCATCTGCGGCATAACGATATTCGTCGAACCCTGCACAACCGGACCGGCATGGACCTGTGCCGCAGGGGCGGGAACAGTGGATTGCGGTTGTGTCTCATGTTGAAGATCGGAAGCCGGAGAAGGTGTTGCGGCCATCTTTCCAGAAGATGCGTGAGCATTGGCATCGCCAATGACGGCAACGATGGTGTTGATCTGAACGGTGGCGCCTTCGTGCTCTCTGATTTCGGTCAGCACGCCAGCGGCGGGTGAGGGAATTTCGGCGTCGACTTTGTCGGTTGAGATTTCGAAGAGCGGCTCGTCTTTTTCCACGGGATCGCCGGGCTGTTTGAGCCACTTGGTAATGGTGCCCTCAAAGATGGACTCGCCCATCTGAGGCATGATCACATCGGTCGGCATCAATCCCTCTTTCCTGCCGGATTATAAATTGCGAAGCGGTGGGCTCAGGCGCGGACGGGGCGTTCGGACCGGTGCTGCTGGCGTTCGATCTCAGCAGGAACCTTGAGCGGCGTGTCTTCGGCCGGAAACTCCGGTGCACGGGCCGGAAAATGCTGCAGGTCTCCGGATTCGGTTTCGCGCTTGCCGGCCAAAACGCCGAGAGCATGCAGGCTCTCCACCGCGACCACCGGCTGTTCGAGCACTGCGCCGAACTGGCGCGCTGCCTGATGCGCAATCACTTCGAGGCTCGGCAATGTCTCCGGTTGCGTCACTTCTCTGGCCAGGCTCGTCACCGGGCGGTCGGTGATGCCGCAGGGATGGATGAGCAGAAAGTCGCGCAGATCGGTGGTGATGTTGAACGCGAATCCATGCGACGTGACGCCGCGCGCCACATGGATGCCGATCGCAGCGATTTTTCGGCCCTGCGCAGATTCAGGTGCAGATTGAGGCACGGCGCAACTCTCGTCCAAAGAGCTGCTCCACTGCAGGTGGCACCAGACGCCGGTAAGTTTGCAGATGCGGCCGGCGGGCACGCCGAATTCACCGCAGACGCGGATAAGCGCCTCTTCCATCAAGCGGACAAAGTCGACCGGGCCCAGGCGACTGCCCGTTGCGGGATTGCGTAGACTGCGCAGATCGAAGATGGGGTAGCCGATGAGTTGGCCGGGGCCGTGATAGGTTACGTCGCCGCCGCGGTTGATCTCATGCAGCGTGACGCCGCGCGCGGCAAGCAGCTCATCGGAGGCAAGAACGTTCGCGCGGTTGGCGTTGCGGCCGAGCGTGAGCACCGGCGGATGCTCCAGCAGCAGCAGCACGTTGCCGATGCGGCCGAGCTGGCGCTGTTCTACCAGCTCAGCCTGCAGGCGCAGGGCGTCGTCATACGCAACCCGGCCGAGATAGAGGTACTGGATCATCGCCCTGCTTCAATTGTAGTAATTCCGGGCGGAGTCGGTTTACGTCAGTCCGCAACCTTGGCTTGGAAGATGCCGGCAAAGGCCGAGCGGACGCGCCAGAACACGAGCAGCCAAAGGATAACGACCACGATCGGAATCGGGAACAAACCCACCCCGTTCATGACAAGAATGTGCGTTGCGAGGATGTTCACGAGTTCTGCAGCCAAAACGGTAAGAGCGAGCGGCACATAGCGGTTGATGAGAAGCAGAATGCCAGGGACCAATTGGAAAAAACCAACCACGGCGAAGTAGTGGGTGGCCGCCATGACCGTCGTGAAATCCTTCGCCGGGCCAGGCGGCATCGGCGGATTGGGAAGGAATTGGAAGAGCACGTTGGAGCCGAAAAACGCGAAGATCAGACCCAGCAGGTACCGGGCGATCGTCGAAGCAATCTTCATAGTCTTCTCCCTGAGTGCAAAGAGGTTGGAGAATTCTCCGTAGCCAAATGGATGGCGGCAGGATAGCAGGCGATTCAAATCATTGTCAGGAAAAAGCTTGGCCTTCTTTTGGCCTTATCCAAACCCCTCCAGAATGAATTCGAGTTACCATAACAATCAAGTTGCGGCATACATGAGGTTCGACCGGAAAGAGCCATATGAAGCCTTCTGAAGCATTGCCCAAGCATCGAGAGGCGATCCGTGATCTGGTTTTACGCGCGGGCATGGCGAATCCCCGCGTCTTCGGCAGCGTGCTGCGCGGCGAGGATACCGAAGACAGCGACTTGGACATCTTAATCGACCCGGCTCCACGAACCAGCTTGCTCGATTTGGCTGGCTTGCAATTGGAGATCGAAGCACAAACCGGTGTGAAAGTCGACCTGCTGACTCCCATGTTCCTCCCTTCGAAGTTCCGGCAAAAGGTTCTCGAAGAGGCTCGTCCGGTATGAACAAACACCCGGAGCGCACTCAGGATTACCTCGAACACATCCTTGTTGCCCTCGAACGGATTCAGCGATACGCCGCCGGTAAATCCGGCGCCGATTTTTCAGCAGACACGCTGCTGCAGGACGGCATTCTGCGCAATGTCGGAGTGATCGGAGAAGCGGCACACCGGCTGCTGACCGAGTCTCCGGATTTTGTTGCCAAGCACCCGGAGATCCCACTGGCGAAGATTTACGCCACGCGCAATCGGCTCACGCACGCATACGAAGAAGTGGACCTCGATATCGTCTGGAACCTGGTGCAGTTCGATGTGCCCGACTTGAAGCAGAAGATTGCCGCGGCATTGAACGAACTCCGGGAAGGCTAAGAGTCGATATGGAAGAGCAAGAACCTACGGAGAACAAGGAGCAAGCCGAGCCGGAGTTGCTCTACCACTACACAACACAGGAAGGGCTGCTCGGAATATTAGGGAATAGAGAGAAGTGCATTTGGGCGTCGCACCTGCAATATCTAAACGACGCGAGCGAAGGACAGATTTTTGCGAAACTATTTCGAGGCGAACTCGAACGGCGTGCCACAAAAAGCTCTGAGGAGCCTCCGTCGCAGCTCACAATGCTTGCGCAACTCATGGGGATTTCGAAAGATCAGCCAGAAAGCTCGACCCAGTCGGCCGACATTGATGTACTTGATCACGGATCAATCGCATTTTCTTGGATAAGTGGCCAAGACGCCTTTGTGGCCTCATTCTCTGAAAAAGGAGACCTCCTCAGCCAGTGGCGGGCCTATTCAGGTGCGACCGGCGGCTACAGCATCGGGTTTGCTCGATCTTATCTAGATTCAGTGGGCATGCATTTCCTTGAGAGTCGAAAAGAGAGTTTCTGCAACGATTCAAATCCGCTCGTAGCTTGCCAATATTGCGATCCGTCAGAAGAAGAATCCCTGAAATGCGAGATTACGCAGATCGTCGATTCATACATGGGCGAAGCACAAAAGTTAGGGCAGCAAGCGGCGGCCGGACCAAAGGAAGAACTCGGAGCGGTCGCTGCCATTGCGAAAAAGCACATCTTTCCTCTTGGCAAGCGGCGCGCGATGACGAAGGATCATGCATTTCAGGAAGAAGCCGAATGGAGGCTAGTCTTTCAGCTTGAAACGCGGGGCACGACTGATTCAGAACCAGAGTTTAGGATTGGACGCTCGATGCCAATTCCCTTTTTCAAGGTCGATCTCACTTGGGAAGGCCAAGGGCTTGAGATCCCCGAGATCATCGTCGGCCCGTGTCCTCATCCCTTGGAAGCGAAAAACTCTGTCGAGCGGCTACTGAGAAAAGTAGGCGTTCGAAAATTCGAAGTCAGGAATTCCAAGATCCCCTACCGCAACTGGTGAAGGGCATTTCGCGGTAAACTAAACACTGGCAGGAGGACCGGGCGGTCGCTGCCGGAAAGCTGTGCGCAAGCACGGCTCGCCGGGGGAGGAAAGTCCGAACTCCGCAGGGCAGTGTGCCGGATAACGTCCGGGACGCGGGCGTTAAGGCCCGCGGACGGCCAGTGCCACAGAAAACATACCGCCGGGAATAGAGTTTTCCCAGGTCCCCGAATGCGAGGGACCAGGGGCACCCAGGGTCCAGTTTTTGGCACGGACCTTTGGCCCGAAGGGCGTAAGCCTGGACGGCGAGTCCCGGTAAGGGTGAAAAGGTGCGGTAAGAGCGCACCGCTCCGGCAGTAATGCAGGAGGCAGGGTAAACCCCACACGGAGCAAGACCAAATAGGGAGGGAAGCAGCCGCCCGGAGCCAGGCGGCGCTGCGCATCGGCCCGATGCGTTCAGCCGGCTCTTTGCAGGAGTTCGTCCAAAAGGCCGCTCCATGCAATGGCGAAACCTCCGGGTAGGTCGCTGATGAGCGTCCGCGGCAACGCGGCGCCTAGAGGAATGACCGCCACAGGGCTCAGGTCCTGGACACAGAATTCGGCTTACAGGTCCTTTTGCCGAATGCACCAAACAGCCCCGCCTGGTGAAAGCCAGCGGGGCTGACCATTTGGAGTTCATAGTTGACAGTTCTGAGTTTGAACTGCCAACTGTCATCACATCTCCGCCCAGCGGCGCAGCAGGTTGTGGTAGACGCCGGTCAACTGCACGCCGGCGGAATTGCCGGGCACCTCTTTCGCCAGACGCTGGATCGCCGTGTCGAGATCGTAGAGTAGCGTGCGGTCGCCATCGCTGCGAATCATGCTTTGAATCCAGAAGAATGAAGCCACGCGCGCGCCACGGGTCACAGGCGTGACGCGGTGCAGGCTGGTGGCGGGATACAGCACCAAATGTCCGGCGGGCAGCTTGACGCTGTGCACACCGTACGTGTCTTCCACGAGCAGCTCGCCGCCGTCGTATTCTTCCGGCGCAGCGAGAAAGAGCGTGGCCGAGAGATCGGTGCGGATGCGTTGGCCGGTGGCGGCCATCGCGCGGATGGCCGTGTCGACGTGCGTGCCGAAGTGGCCGCCGCCGGTGTAGCGGTTGAACATGGGTGGAAAAACGCGCAGCGGCAGAGCCGCGGACATGAACAACGGCGAGCGCGCCAGCGCCGCGAGAATCATCTCGCCCAGTTTGACGGCGACCGGATGGCCTTCGGGAAGCTGGAGATTTTCTTTGACGCTCTGCGCCTGGTATCCGGCGGTAACTTTGCCGTCGATCCACTCTGCCGCGTTGAGCGCGGCGCGCGCCTGCGCGAGTTCGTCTGTAGTGAGTACATCAGGGATTGTGATGAGCATTCGTGTTTTCCTGTGAGCGCTATTTGAACCGCAGATTGATGCCAATCAGCGCACTTGCGCCCGCGCCGGGAATCAGGTGGCTCGGGTGCGGCAGATCGATGTAAGAGCGGTTCAGAATGTTGTTGATGTTGGCCTGCAGTTCCAGCTTTTCTCCGATCGGCCGCTTCAGCATCGCATTGAAGGCCCAGTAGCCGGGCACCTGCTTCATGGCCACGCTGGTGACGACGTAGCCGGGGCTGTTGGGATTCGGAGCGAAGCCCGTGGGCACGTAGGGCACAGTCGAGCTCGCCGTGCGTGCACTGATGTAGTTGCCACCCAGGCCGCCGGTCAGCCGCAGCGGCAGACGATGCGTGACGAAGAAATTGAAGGTCTGCTTGGGCACATTCGCCAGCGGATAACCGACCGCCGTGGGAAAGAATTTGGAAGAGAGCACGCTGCTGTCGAGATACGCGTAGCCGAGCACAAGGTCCATGCCGTCGGGCAGGCGGCCCACCATGCTGAACTGCACACCCTGCACAAGCTGATTGCCGGCAGCAACGATGTTGTTTGAATTCGTGGGGCTGGTCTCGTGCGCGTTGTCTTTTTCGGTGCGGAACCAGGCGCCTTCCATGAGCAGCCGCTCGTTTAAAAAGCTCCACTTCGCGCCCGCTTCGTACGACTCGTTCTCTTCGGGCGCTACGTTGCCGTTGACCAGGCCGACGCTGAGGCTGAGCGACTCAGCATCGGGATTCCAGCTTGTGCCGTAGTCGAAGTAGAGACTGCCGCGACTCGAGGGCTTGTAGATGAGGGCTGCGCGGTAGCTGGGCTGCTCATCGAGCCGGCGAATCGGCGGAATCGCTGTTGTAACGGTGCCTCCTGCCGGCGGTGTGGGCTGATAGAGGTTGTAGTCCGTGTCGAAACGATCCCAGCGTACGCCTCCGCTGAGTTCGAAGAGCCGGCCGAGCTTGATCGTATCGATGAAGTAGACGCCGACGCTCTTGGCCTTGGTGTGCACGATCGAGGTGATGTAGCCCGTGCCGGAGAAGGGCTGATCTTCATTGGGATCGGCCAGCGTAGTCGAGGGCACAGTGTTGACGCCGCTGATTGCATAGCTGTACCGCTTGGGATTCGAGGTCTCCTGTCCGCCTTCGATGCCCGCCGTCAGATCATGCTTTACGCCCGCAGTGCTGAAGCGCGCCGTCAGCTCGGTCTGATCCCAGAGAATGTCCTCTACGCTTCTGGTCTGGATCTGATTGCGATTGACCTGCGTGATCTGATCCGCAGGCGTATTCACCGTGTAAGGACAGGCAATAGTGGGATTCGCAGCGAGCGTTGGCAGCGAGACCACTACGCCACCCACGGGCACGCTCATGGAAGCGTTCGAGCAGATCTGCGGCTCGGTGATCAGCGCCTCACGCGGATAATTAGCGGCGCGCGCAATGGTGTGCACGTTCAGGCTCGGCGAGAAGTCGTGCTCCACGCGCAAGGTCAGAATGTCGTCATGAGTCCGCAGATAGTTGGCATCGCGGAAGCCGAAGTAGCTATGCCGGTCAGCGGGTGCGGGCTTGCTGAAGAGCCACGGAATGCCGTAGTCGGGTATGTCATCTTCCATCAGATGGACGTAGCTGAGCGTCGCGTTCGTTTTGGTATCGAGCCCAACTGAAATCGAGGGCGCTACGCCGAAGCGGCGGATTTCGGCGACATCGCGCCCAGCGACGTTCGCCTCCTCTCCCATCACGTTCAAGCGCAGCGCGGTGCCGCCGAATTGATCCGCGTACAGAGGGCTGTTGAAATCACCGGTAATGCGGCGCGTGAGGTCGGTGCCAAACTGCGCCTGCACGTTCTCGAATCTCTGCACGCCGGGAACCTTGCTCTCCTGATTGATGACGCCGCCCGTCGACCCGCGGCCAAACTCAATGCCCGATGGTCCTTCGAGCGCGTCTACCTGCTCGTAGTTGAAGGAATCGCGATAGTAGCTGCCGAAGTCGCGAATGCCGTCGAGAAAAAGATCGTTGCGCGCGGTGAAACCGCGAATCGTGAGGTTGTCGCCCTGCGCACCGGCCTCGCCCGCGGCCAGGCTGATGCCGGGAACATTGCGCAGCGTGTCGCGGAGGGTGGAAACGCCTTCGTCCTGCATGACAAACTGCGGAACCACGCTCACGCTTTGCGGGGTTTCGAGCAGCGGCTCGGTAAATTTGGCCATCGAAACCGAGTTCTCCTCGGAAGCGGTCACCGAGACTGTGTCCCGCGCCTGGACCCCGATCACCATGGTCGTCGCGTCCTCTGCGCGATAGTTGAGGCCGGTTCCGTCGAGCAGCAGACGCAGAGCTTCGTCTTCGCGATAGAGTCCAACTACGCCGGTCGTCTGAAAGCCGGAGAGCGTGCCATCCGGAAGCGCATTTTTCACCTTGAGGCCGGTCGCCCTTTCGTAATCAGCCAAGGCTTCATCGAGGGGCCCGGCGGGGATATCGAATCGTTTCAGCGGCAGCGTCGCGGCAGGCACGCCGCCTCCGCCTGCATTCGTCTTGGCCGCCGCTGCGAGCGCTGGCCGGGTTCCGCCCATCGCGGCATAGGCCGCCAGCGTTCCCATAGCCAGGATGCCGCGCGCCTGCCCTCTCTTCTTTCGCTTACTGCGCTTCATGCTCCTCCTCCACGATCGTTAAAAAAGCGCACACATCCGCATTCGCACGGCACAGCAAAATGCCGCGCGCTCAATTGAAGCCTGGCTTTGGAGCGGGAAAAATGACGCAGAGACGGGCGGAGGAGCCGGAAGCAAAGCTAGCCTATAATGCAGACAGCCTGCAGCCGACTACAGCGGTTTCACAGTCTTTATACGCTGAAGCCACTGCCGCCAGCGTGGCATTTTCCTTAAGAAAATGCCACCTTCCGCGGTTCTGACGACGGCATATTAACTGTGGAACCGCTCTAGGCCGCGGCACCAGGGTCTTTGCGGTCTCCGCCAAGAGACATTCCGCGGGACCCTGGTCCTCTCATTCGTCCTTCAAGCACTCACAAAATCCATAGCCTTTCTGCTCTTCAACAGAATATACGACAGATTTGGTCCGATATCAAAATAAATATGCGACAAATTCAGTCGCATATCAGATGACGGGAAATTCATCTTCCGGATCGCCCTTCCGGGCCTCTAGGGCGACCTCAGATGCCTACTGAATCGATTTAGAAAAGCAAAAGATTTACTTGACAGACGATTTTCCGGATGCCTAAAATTCCCGCCGCCTAGTAAATCGAATTACTAAGGCTCCTGCGCACGATCAGGCGGAGAAGACCTGCCGCCGGCAAGACCCTGCATTTAAAGGAGAAGCCGTGATGTTTCCCATTACTAAAAGCTTCAAGCGGATCGTCGCCCCAACCGCCGTGGCGTTCTGCGCGATCTTCGCCCTTACGCTCGCCTGCACCACGCGCCTGGAGGCGCAGACGGTAGCCACCTACAACTTCGACGATGGAACAGCCGACGGCTGGATTTCGTTCAATGGAGCCAGTACGCCGGTGGCTTCGACTGCCGCGGCGCTGACCGGCTCCGATAGCCTGCTGACCTCGACCAACGCGAGCGGAGCTGGCGGACCATCGATCTCGCTGAACAGCGTGCTGCAGCCGGGGGCGCAATACTCGATCTTCGGCCACGTGATGCTGACGGCGGGTGAGAGCGCGACGAATGCGAACTTCACGATCAAGCGGACAGATTCAAGCTGTTCGGGCGGCACATGCTTCGACACGATCGGGAGTTTTCAGGTGCCGGTGAACAGTTCCGGATGGGCGCAGATCGGCGGCAATTACACGGTTAGCGCGACGGAAACCGGCCTGGTGCTCTACGCGCAGTTGGTGGGGCCTACGACGCAGCAGTCCTTCTATCTGGACGAAGTGGTGATCACGCAGACTGCGCCGCCGCCGGGCGGAACGCCGGTGGCGAATTTCACCTTTGCTGACGGCGGGCTCGATGGCTGGACTCCGTTTGGAAGCCCGACGCTCACCAATGCCGCTCCGCCGGTGCTCGATCCCAACGGAGACACGCACAGCTTGCTGACGACCAATCGCACGGCGTCCTTCATGGGGCCGAGCCTGAACCTGCTCAGCGTGAACAACGTGGTAGCGGGCGCCGTCTATCAGATTTCTGCTTATGTGCTTCTGGCTGCGCCGGACAGCAGCAATCCGACGGCGACCATGTCGGTGAAGACGACGGACTGCGCCAGCACATCGGGCGTTTTCAGCAACGTCGGGACCTCGGCTGCGCTGTCGAGCACGGCGTGGACCAAGGTGACGGGCACCTTCAGCTTCAGCGATCTGCCTGGGCCGCCGACCAACCTGATTCTCTACTTCCAATCAAGCAGCGCGACGGATTCGTTCTACATCAGCGATGTGACGATCGGCGAACTGGCCCCGCCGCCTCCAGACCCGAGCCAGCAGGACAACACCGGCATTGCAACGAACTTCTCTGACGGCGGACTGGATGGCTGGAGCTCGCGTACCGGCAATTCGACGGTGACCAATGTGACCTCACCGGTGGCCGATCCGAACGGCAACACGCACTCGCTGCTGACCACCGGTCGCTCGGCCAACTACGACGGGCCGCAGATCAGCGTGAACAACAAGATGTATCCAGGTTCAAAGTACAACATCAGCGTCTTTGTGATGCTGCAGCCGACCGACGGTTCCAGTCACGTAATCAATATGAGCCTGCAGACCACGCTGAGCGGCACCACGAGCTTCCCGAGCGTGACGCCGTATCCGGGCGTCACGGTCAAGGCCGATGGAGCCTGGCACATGATCAGCGTGACGGGATACAACATGGCCAACAGATACGACCAGGGCCAGGCCTTCCTGTATCTGCAGACCGTGCCGTCTTCAGGGACCGACCTCGTATCGTTCTCGATCAGCGGCTTCCAGCTTTCGTATGTGGCGCCGCCGACGGTGCAGACCGACATTCCGTCGATCTACAAAACGCTTTCCGACTACTTCCCGGTGGGTGCGGCCGTGGACCTGACCGATCTCTCCGGTCCGCATGCGCAATTGCTCACGATGCACTTCAACAGCATCACCTCAGGCAACGACATGAAGTGGAGCTCCGTTGAGCCGAGCCTGGGCACGTACCAGTTCGGCAATGCGGATAGCGAGGTTGGCCTGGCCGTCTGCCACGGCATGCGAATCCGCGGACACAACCTGGTGTGGGCGACAGGCGCACAAACGCCCGCGTACGCCACGGGCGACGGGACGAATTCTGCCGCCAACCAGGCGTTGGTGACCTCGAACATTCAGGAGCACATCCAGAGCGAGGTACAGCACTTTGGCTCCGCCGTGTACGCCTGGGATGTTGTGAATGAGCCGATCGATCCTTCGCAGCCGGATTGCCTTGCTCACGGACCGTTCTACAAGGTGCTGGGCGCAAGCTATATGGATGTCGCGTTCAAAGCCGCGCGTCAGTATGCGCCGAAGGGGACGAAGCTCTTCCTCAACGACTACAGCACCTCGGACCCGGCCAAGCTCGCTTGCCTGGTGCAGGTGGTGCAGGGCCTGGTGGATCGCGGCGTGCCGATCGACGGCATCGGCCACGAGACACATAGCGCGATCAATTACCCGTCCGTAGACGCGGTGGTCCACGCGATCGATACCGTCCATGCGAACTTCCCCTGGATCGAGCAGCAGATCACCGAGATGGACATCAGCGTGTACAACGCTGGCGATCGGACCTCGAACTACGGCAACAACATTCCACCCGCGGTGCTGGCCGAGGAGGGCTGGCTCTACCGGCAATACTTCCATGCGTTCAAAGAACTGCGCGGCAAGATCAGTGCCGTTACGCTCTGGGGCTTTGCGGATGACGACACCTGGCTCGACGGCTTCCCAGTCACCCGCACAGACTATCCGCTGCCGTTCGACATGGGACTGCAAGCCAAGCCTGCGTACTGGGGAATTGTCGATCCGACGCAACTGCCCGGCTATGGGCTGAAGTTTGCAGTCAGCAGCCGCAGCGGGCCTCGCGATGCGCGCGTATGGACAATCACCGCAGCCAACGGCGACGCGGGCCCGGCCTACGCAACCCAGATCAGCAGCTTTACATTGCAACAGATCGAAGGACGGCCGTGCTCGCCGACGGTGACCGCGCCGAGCGCTTTCCCGGTTTCGCTGGGCGACATTCCTACCAGCGGATCGGCAAGTGCCTCATTCACCATCGACTTCGCCGGCTGCGGCCCGTTTGCACGGTTTGTGTTGAATGTGCCGTGGAGTTCGTCGACCTATCACACCGGCACATTCGTCTTCCATCCCGAGTTCCGCAGAGATCATGATCGAGACCGCGACCATGATCACGATGGAGATGACGATCATCACGGGGATGGCGATCATCGGGATCGATAAAACTGTTGGAGAGTTATGGCCGCGTCTGGCTCATAGCCAGCGCGGCCGTTTTTCTGGGTTTCCTTGTTGAGATAGCATCGAGGTATGTTGCGGGTAAAGAAGCTGGCAGAAGGTGCGCGTGTGCCGGTGGTCGCGCATCCTGGTGAAGACTTGGGCTATGACCTGTTTGCGCTGGAAGCAGCGCGGTTGAGCGCGCGAGAAACGGTAAAAGTGCGAACGGGGATCGCCGTGGAAGCCCGCGATCCGCAAACCGGCGCGGCGCTAGGCTTGCTGGTGCGGGACCGCTCGTCGATGGCCGCGCGCGGCGTGACGACGACGGGCGGCGTAATCGATGCCGGCTATCGCGGCGAGATTCTGGTGTTGATGACGAATCTGGGCAACGGCACAGTCGAGATCGCTCCGGGCGAGAAGATTGCGCAGATGGTTCCGGTTCACGTGTTGACGGGGCCGGTTCAAGAGGTCGAAACGCTGGAAGTATCAGCGAGGGCGGAAAAGGGATTTGGGAGTTCCGGGAGATAATGGTGAGCGAGCCAGCCTGCTCGTTGTTTAGAAACAGATGGGCCACTTCACTCAACGGAGGGAAAGTATGATGAATCCGGGCCTGAAGATAGGAATCCTGGGTTTGACTGTGTTTTTGTGCGGAGCGGCTGGATTCGCCCAGTCCGGTGGCGAGGCGACGTACAAAGCCAAGTGCCAGATGTGCCACGGAGCGACGGGCGCAGGCGATACGCCGGCTGGCAAAGCGATGAAGGTAAAGTCTTTCGAGGATCCAGAGGTGGCGAAGATGTCGGCGGCCGCTCTGGAAGGAATTACCAAGAATGGCTCTGGCAAGATGCCCGCCTACAAGGACAAGCTGACGGATGCCCAGATCAAGGATGTAATCACCTACATCCAGGGGCTTGAGAAGAAATAAGGCTTGGAAGATAGCCTCAGGCGGGATCGCCCCCGATGCTGGCCGTGAGAAAAGAGCCCTTCATCTCTCCGGAACTGACGCTGCGGAGCCTGCGTATTCCCTTTTGGGCGGTACGGGTTTCTGTGCATTCTCCCAGCTTGCGCGCCTGCAATTCTGCAATTGCGTACACTGAAGGAGCCGGGCAAGTGCCGCGACAGACGGGCCGGATCCTCACCGGTCACAAAGTGAATCAGAAAGAGCGAGACGTATGGAGCTGAAAGAGGCGTTCAATCTGGCGCTGCAGTCGCTGTGGGCGAATAAGCTGCGGACAGTGTTGACGCTGATTGGCGTGGTGATGGGCGTGGCCTCCGTCATCATGGTCATCACCCTCGTGAACGGGGCGAACCGCTACGTCGGCACCAAGCTCTCCGGTTATGGAGCCGACGTATTTACGGTCTCACGTATGTCGAGCGTGATCTTCTCGGCCGACCAGTATTTCAAATTCCAGAAACGCAAGATCATCCGCATCGAGGACTACTACGCCATCCGCGATGGCTGCGCAGATTGCGGCGAAGTGGGCGCTGTCTTAAGTAAGTCGACCAATGTGGTTGCCAACGGCCATTCGAGCAACAATACGCAGGTGCGCGGCTACACCTGGACGATGCTCTCCCTGCATAACATCAACCTTGCGCTGGGACGCGGCTTCACACAGGCCGACGAGGACCACGGCACACACAATGTGATTGTGGGCTACGACATCGTGGACAATCTGCTTGGCAACGGAGATCCACTCGGCAAAGAGATCCGTGTCGACGGAATTCCCTATACCATCATCGGCGTCGGCGAACGACAGGGCAAGACGCTAGGCCAGTCGCAGGACAACTGGGTTGCGGTGCCGATCACGACTTATCAGCAGACTTATGGCTACAACGATTCGGTCACCATCTACTCACGGGCCGCGGGCGGCAGTGCCCAAGCCATGGAGCGTGCCGAAGATGAGGTGCGCGTGCTGATGCGATCGCGCCGGCATGATGCGCCGGGGACGCCGGACGACTTCGAGCTGGAGACGAACGACACATTCCTCGATATCTGGAAGCAGATCAGCTCGCTCTTTGCCACCATCGTGCTCGGCCTGGCCTCGATTGCGCTGGTCGTGGGCGGCGTGGTCATCATGAATATCATGCTGGTAAGTGTTACAGAGCGGACACGCGAGATTGGCGTGCGCAAAGCGCTGGGCGCCAAGCAACGCGATGTGCTGCTGCAATTTCTGATCGAGAGCGCAACGATGGCCACGACCGGCGGCGCGATCGGCGTGCTGTGCGGGATTCTCGTCGGCAAGCTCATTACGGTGTTTATCGGATTTCCCACCTCGGTGCCGGTATGGGCCATCTTCCTGGGACTGTTTCTGGCTGGCTCGGTCGGCGTCTTCTTCGGCGTGTATCCGGCCAGCAAGGCGGCAAAGCTGGATCCGGTGGTTGCGCTCAGAGCTGAAATGTAGAGGCAGGTATGGCACAGGGGCAGACACGAGAATCCGTCAAGATGGCGCTGGAAACATTGCGCGCGAACAAGCTGCGCTCAGGACTCACCATTCTCGGCATCGTCATCGGCGTAACAACGGTGATTACGATCTCCTCCGTAATCAACGGGCTGAATAACCGCGTTTCAGACTGGGTAAGTTCGCTCGGCTCGAATGTCTTCTGGGTCTTTCATATGCCGGTGATCGGCGTGCGGCCTACAGCCGAGCAACTGGCGCGCAAAAAACTCACTCTGGACGACGTCATGGCCCTGCGCAAGCTGCCGCACGTGGTAGCTGCCGATGGGGGCCATCAGCATGTGACCTCGCAGTTCCGCGTGGGCGACGTGAGCGTGAAATACGGCGGGAAGAAGATTGCCGGGACCATTCTGCAGGGATCGACAGCCGAAGTGGGCGAGGTAAGCAGCTTTACGCTTCTGCAGGGGCGGCTCTTCACCGACGACGAGGACCAGCGCGCCGCGCACGTCTGCGTACTGGGCCACGACACATGGGAGGAGCTCTTCGGGGATCAGCCGGCGATCGGCAAGGAAGTGGCTATCGAGTCCGGCCTGTATACCGTGATTGGTGTGCTCGACAAGCAGAAGCAGCCTTTCGGCGGCGGCAAAAATCCGAATGACAACATGGTGTACTTTCCTCTGGGCACCTTCCACAACCTGCATCCGGAAGATCTGGATATGTGGGTAAGCGTGAAGTATGACGATCCCAAGAATAAGTCGCTCGTAGAAGAAGAAATTCGCGAGCTGCTGCGGATCCGGCGCAAGGTGCGCGTGGAAAAACCCGACGACTTCGAGATCTTCGGTCCGGACTCGCTGTCGAAGTTATGGAACCAGCTCACGGGAGGGTTGGTTATCTTCATGATCGCCGTCTCAAGCGTGGGCCTGATGGTGGGCGGCGTGGGCGTGATGAACATCATGCTGGTGAGCGTGACGGAGCGAACCCGCGAGATCGGCGTGCGCAAGGCCATCGGCGCCACCAAGCGAACGATTCTGACGCAATTCACCACAGAAGCGGTAACGTTGTGCGCGGTGGGTGGTGTGATTGGTGTGCTTGTTGGCGCAGTGCTGACCTATATCGTTTACTTTTTGCCGATTGGGCTACCAGCGACGCTTTCAACCTTGTGGGTTTCGATCGGTTTTGGCGTCTCCTGCGCCATTGGCCTGCTCTTCGGAATCTATCCCGCATGGAAAGCAGCTAACCTCGATCCGATTGAAGCCTTGCGGTATGAATAGCAGGCCGGCAAGCCAGCAAGTCGGCTTCAGAGATCCCGCTGAAATTTGCGCGGCATCATAGAAGCTGGCTTGCTAACTTGCTGACTCGCTTCCTCCGGCTCATCTTCCTTCCGCTAAACTGGACACTGTGATGCCGCACGCATTGGCCTTCGCCGTGGAGATTGCGACTACGGTACTGGCCGTGGCGGGAATGGGCTATTTTCTGGCAGCGCTCGTGGCTGCGTGGATCTTCTTGCTGCAGCGGCGCAGGCAGCGGCCTCCCTTTGCTCCAGGTGTGAGCGTGCTCAAGTCGCTCAAAGGCGTCGATCCCGGCATGCTCGACGCATTTCGCAGCCATTGCAGACAGACGTACGCAGGCGACTACGAACTGCTGTTTGGCGTGTCCGCTCTGGATGACCCTGCCGCGGCAATTGTCGAGCAGCTCAAGCGCGAGTTTCCTGAACGTGCGATCCGTTTGATCGAGTGTCCGGAACGGCTCGGGACCAACGGCAAGGTAAGCACGCTGATGCAACTGGCGCCGCGGGCTGCACACGACTATCTGCTGATCAACGATTCCGATATCACGGTGTCGCCGCGCTATCTCGAGCGCGTGATGGCCTGCTTTGAAAACGCGCAAGTCGGCCTCGTCACGGCTCTCTATCGTGGGCGCGCGCATGGAACGCTGCCATCGCGGCTTGAGGCATTAGGCATCGCGACCGATTTCCAACCGAGCGTGCTGCTTTCCAAATTGATTGAAGGCGGACTGCACTACGGCCTGGGTTCGACGCTGGCCGTGCGGCGCGAAGCATTGGAAAAAGCCGGCGGGCTCGAGGGATTGGTCGATTGCCTCGCCGACGATTACGAAATGGGCGCGCGCGTCGCGAAGGCCGGTTATCGTCTAGAGCTGAGTGCCGAAGCAGTAGAGACGAGTGTGCCGGCATATGACTGGCGAGGCTTTGTCGATCATCAGTTGCGCTGGTGGCGCACGGTGCGTGACGCACGGTCAGCGGGCTATGTGGGCCTGATCTTTACGCAGGGGTGGGGATGGGCCGTGCTCAATGTAGTTGCCAGCGGCGTGAGCCCGGTAAGCCTGTGGCTACTGGCCATGAGTCTGTTTCTCCGTTTTGGACTGGCGATGACCGTGGGAGCCGAAGTGCTCGGTGATCGCCAGGTGCTGGCCTATCTATGGCTGCTTCCCGTGCGCGATTTGATTGCCATGGGACTATGGGTGGCCGGGTTTGCCGGCAACACCATCGTCTGGCGCGGCGAGCGGTTTGTGTTGAAACGCGGCAGGCTGGTGAAGACGAGCGATTAGTCGGGCTAGCCTTGCTGAAGCGGGTTAACGGGTTAGCAAGTCAGTAGCGTCTCTTGGTTCGATCACAAATCCCTGAGTCGGCACGCCGGGCTGACGCATCTTCCATGCAGTGGCGTACAGGAGGCATCAAGCGTGGGTGATCCGAGGATTCGTGCGACGGCTCTCACCCCAAGCGAGGTGCTGCGGCCTTTTGTGCGGCAATTCCTGGTCATTGAAAATCTTGTTGAACGCACCGGTACGCTACTGCCGGACTCTGGAATGGTTGCCGGGTTTCGCTTTCAAGGCAGCTGCGCCGTACACGGCACAAAGGCGCTGCGCGCAGTGGTGACTGGGTTGCGCGACACCCCGCGGACGCTCACGCATCCCGCAGGCAGTGGAACTATATTGGCGATGTTTACGGCCACCGGAGCTGCAGCCTTTCTGCGCGAGCCGCTTGAAAATCTCTTCAATACAACGATGGCGATGGAGTGCGAAGTACGGCGCTCGCAGCTTGATTTGATTGAGGAGCAGCTGGCAGAGGCTCCGGAACACGCGGTACGCGCCCGCAGGCTGCAGCAGTTTCTGTTGGATCAGCTTCGTAGCCGCCGAGTTGATCTGGACGTGACAGCTGCCGTGGCGCAGATTCAGCGGACGAAAGGCTCTTTGCGGATTCGCGATCTGGCGCATGCCTCCGGCTTAAGCCAAAGTGCGCTGGAGCGGAGATTTCGCAAACAGGTAGGCGCTTCACCCAAGAAGTTCGCCAACATTGTGCGAATGCGGCATGCTGTGCGGCTGCACGCCTCCGGCGCCAACCTGACGGAAGTTGCCTACGCCGCTGGGTACGCGGATCAGCCGCACTTCATCAAGGACTTCAAGCGATTCTCCGGAGTAGCACCCGAGACATTTTTTCAGAACGAGTCGGCTTTCTGCTGAGACACCGCAAAAAAATGGACGCGCCGAATTTGTACAAGTAGCGTGTATCAGCTGCGCGCTATTGTGGCCTCATGGGAACTACTGGGGTACGACTAACGCGGCAACTCATCTCAATTGCAGCCCTGGCTCTATTCGCTGTGGCCGCGTGCTGTTACGCGCAGAATCCTTCTTCAACTCCACAAGCACAACGTGCAGGAGCAGCCATGAAGCCTTTTGTCTTCATCTTTCGCCAATCGAAACATCCGCTCACCGAAGAACAACAAAAGCAACGCGCCGACGCAGTGCGCACATGGGCCATCCGGCTGCGCGACGAGGGGCACACACTGGAACCGCATCTCCTAGGCGAGGAAAAATTCGTCGCCGCACCTGAAGGAGGCAGCACCGCGCAGGACAATGGCGATCCGATTACCGCAATCCTCGTGGTTAACTTCGCCAGCTTCGACGAGGCGAAGAAAGCTGCCGAAGCGCATCCTGGGCGTCACTATGGCGTGAGCATCGAAGTGCGCGAGGCCTTTCCGCCACCGGCGGCTGCGCCAGCACCTGCTCGATAACGAGCACCGTCGCGTGTCGCCTGCCAGATGTCGCGCGCTACTTTTCTACGGAGATGAAGCGAGATGAAATTTCTAGTGCTGGGCGCGACGGGCGGCATCGGCATGGAGATCGTGCGTCAGGGCCTCGAACGTGGACACGCAATGACCGCGTTGGTGCGGGCGACGGCAAGGCTTGAGCCCTATCGCGGGCGCATCACGATGATAGAAGGCGATCTTCTCGATAGCCATGGGCTGGCACGTGCAATGGCTGGTCAGGAGGTTGTGCTCTCCGCCTTTGGGCCGCGTTTGCCGATCGCGAAGACGGATACGCACCTGCTGCAGGAGTTCGGCGCAGCTTTGGTTACTGCGATGAAGCACGCGAATCTGCGGCGCGGCCTCGTTGTGTCTACGGCGTTTTTGTTCAAAGATGCCATACTGCCGCCTGCGTATTTGTTGGGCCGGCTGCTCTTTCCAGGCGTGGTGGCTGACGCTACCGCGATGGAGGCGACCTTGCGCACCAGCGGATTGGATGTGACGATTGTGCGTCCGCCACAGTTGACAGACAAAGCCTACACAGGAAAATATCGCGTACGCGAAGGACATCTGCCGTTTCTCGGGCTTAAGATACCGCGGGCCGACGTAGCGGACTTCATGATTCGTATTGCGGAGAGCGGGGGTTTTCCGAGAGCAGTGGTCGGCGTGAGCAGCTAGAGCGTGCGCTTTACGCCGGAAATCCGAATGCACTCGGTCGAATCGGACACTTTAATCAGCAGCTGCGGCGCGGGATTCTTCTTCCGCGCGAATGGATTTTGTGTCAATGGAAAGACACGAACCCAACTCTGCAAAATCCTTCTCCCAACGTTGCCGATCTTCGGTGGAAAACGATGCGAGCACTTCTGCAGCGCTGCGCAGCACTTCATACCAGATGTTCTGCGCCTGCCAGAGGTTCAGGTCGAAGGGAAGCTCGCCTAAAGTGCGAGCCAACGTGAGCGTGTTTTCAAGCACTTCGAGCGAACCGGCGGAGGCCTGCAGCTCAACCATCGAGCGCTTCATTCTCTGGTCGGCGATGTAGGAGAGAGTCGCCGTTTCAAGCGGCACCTGATCGCCCTTGGCTAGCGATAGATAAGAGCGCAACTGCGCCTGATCGATAGGATCGGTCTCAAGCGTGCGGCGCAGGCCCGCATTGACCGCAAAGCCCGCAGCCAGCGCGAGCGCGGGCGGCTTGGGCAATCCAGCCTGGGAGAGATAATGCAGCAGGCTCGCGTGGTCCTGATAGATCGCCGTGAGCGAGTTCTCAATATCCCAGAGTGTCGAATTGAGAATCAGCTGCACGATGCGGCGCTGTTCGTCGCTGAAGAGCGACGTGAGCGAATAGTCGGCGTGGCCATAGAAACGATCGAGCAAGCGAATCACTTCAGGAAAGTCGGCAAGCTGCACATGCGCAGCCGCCTCGGCTGAAAATGCTTCGAAGGCGCGTGCATCTTCCGGCAGATAAGCCCTGACCGCAGCGGTGATGTTCTGGTCGCCGAAGTGGAGCACCGCAAATGAAAAAGATTGCTGCCGTCCGGTAATGGCACTGGCAATATGAGCACGGCCCAGCGCAAGACGCGCACGGCCCGAAGTGTGGATCTCGTGCGAAATGCGGCGGACGCGATAGCAAAAGAGATCCGTCTCCTCGGCAAACGAGGTAAACACCGAGCTGATGGCGTAGTGGGCGGCGACCTGCTCAAGATGCAGCTCCATCGTGCGCACACATTTTTTGTAGATCTCGGCGCCATCGCCGGCAGCGGCGACATTGGACTTTGCCTCAGCAAGACGCGCGAGAAACGCGGGCTCCAGCCCCGAGGCCAGGGTGCCGAAGAGCTGCTGCGCCAGCTGAAGCACGCGCGCTGCGTAGGCGATCACCTGCACGGTCTCGATTCCGGCGATATCGTCAAAGAACCAGCCGCAGCTTGTATACATGAGCTGCGCATGGCGCTGCATCTCCATGAGCTCAAGCGCGCGCACGCGCTCATCATCTGTAAGCGTGTGGCTCTGATGAGCAGCGAAAAAGCGGTCCACCGATTCCAGACTGCGGTCAAGCACGACGTCGATATAGCTGTTGCGCGCGGCCCACACATCGCGAAAGAGCTTCGCGCCTTCCTGCTCTGTAAGCGGGACAAGCGCGTCACGCAGATCATCGAGGGCCTGGCGCAAAGGCGCACGCCAGAGTTGATTCCATCCCGGCTTGCCACCATTGCAACCACAGTTCGAGCGCCAGCGCTCCACACCGTGCGCGCAGCTCCACGATGTGTTGTCGACGATCTCGCATTCGTATTCGGGAGGAAACTGCTCCAGAAAATTGGCGTAGTTCGTAAGCCGGACCGTCTTGTCACGATCGAGAAGGTTGAGCGTGTAGGCCAGGGCCATGTCGCCATATTTGTGATGATGGCCGTAAGACTCGCCATCGGTGGCAACATGCACCAGCTGCGGTTGCGCGCTGTCTTTGAAGCCGCTCTTAAGGCGTCCCGCAAAATTTTCCGCAGAGTTCAGCAGGCCTTCAAAGGCAACCGCGCGGGAACTGGGTCCGTTGTAGAAAAAGATTGTGATCGCGGCGCCGGATGCGAATCGGGCAAGATAAGGCCGCGTTGTATCGACGGCTGCATTCGGAGTGTCGGTCCAGGTGTCCCGCGCAGGCACAATAGCCTCTGCGGGTAAAGCCGCAGGCTCAGGTTCTTTGAGCGGACGAACGCGCTTGCACTGATGCGGTGCGAGAATGGTGAACTTGATGCCTTGTCGGGCCATCAGCTCGAGCGTAGCGGTATCGGCCGCGGTCTCCGCGAGCCACATGCCTTCGGGCGGCTGGCCGAAATGAAATTGATAGTCGGCGATACCCCAGCGGATCTGCGTCAGGCGATCACGCGCGCTGGCCAGCGGCATGATCATGTGGTTGTAAACCTGTGCGATGGCCGAGCTGTGACCGTGGAAATGCTTGCGGCTCGATCGCTCGCCATCGAGAATCATGCGATACGTACGCGGCGCATTTTCTTTGAGCCAGCTCATCAGCGTGGGGCCGAAGTTGAAGCTGATGCGCGAGTAGTTATTAACGATGCTGGTGATCTGGTTTTTGCCGTTGACAATGCGAGCCGCGCCGTTGGTGGCGTAACACTCAGCGCAGACGCGCTCGTTCCAGTCGTGGTAAGGCGCGGCGCTATCTTGCGTCTCGACCGTTTCAAGCCAGGGATTCTCGCGAGGCGGCTGATAGAAGTGGCCGTGAATGCAGATAAAGCGTTTGCTGGACGCCATGGAGTTCCTATTGCAGTCGCGTATGCATCGACCGCGTGAAACTTGTTCAAAGCTATTGTACGGCTGTCCGAAAGCAGCTTCGCAGAGTTCTAGGTCCGGGCTGACCGGCCCGCTGGCGGAGTGCCCTTGGCCAGATCGCAGGCTCGCCACATATACCAGCTGGCGACTGAGCGAAACGGCGCCCAGAGACGGCCGCGTTTGAAGATTACATCGGGCTTGGGCAGGTCGGCGGCTTCAATAGGCCGCGATTTGGGGACGCGCTGAAACGTCAGCAGGTAGCCTTTGCGCACGCCGTAGTCCGTTACGGGCAGAACGTCGGGCCGTCCCATGCGGAAGATGAGCAGCATTTCGACGGTCCATGGGCCGATGCCGCGCACTTCTGTGAGACGTTCGACAATATCGGCATCGGTCATTTTGACAATGGCCGCGTGGCCGGGCACGGTGCCGTCGAGTGTTTTCGCGGCGAGATCGCGGAGCGCCTTGATCTTGTTGAAGGAGACGCCGGCGGATCGGAGTGGCTCGTCAGGTACATCCATCATCTGCTGCGGTGTGGGATCGCCGCCAAAAAAAGCGCGCACGCGTGCATGGATGGCCGCCGCCGCTTTACCGTGCAACTGCTGATACAAGATGGATTCGAGCAACGACTCGAACGGCGAAGGCGAGGGATCGAGCTTCAGCGTGAACGGACCGGCGCGGTCGATCAGCGCGCCCAGTTTAGGATCGCGCGCACGGAGGTGAGCCAGGGCTTCATCCGGATTGAACGGAAGCTTACGTTTGCGGCCATCGTGGATCATAGAAGGAGTGTATCGGAAAGATACAGTCAGCTTCGGTGACGCGCAAGAAGTATGTCACTTTTTGTGTAGTGATAGAGTTTGCCGACCTCACGTTCGTCGCCGGGAGGCTTGGTCCAATTGTTGAAATATGTACTTCTTAAATATTCGAAATTGACTTCCGAGATCACTTTGTTGGTAATCCCGGTGAAATACGTGGCCACCGTGGCGAAGCGAGAGGCTTCAGAAACGACGGCGAACAGGATTGCGCACAGCCTCTTTTCGAGGGCAACTCCCTTTTTAAATTCGCTCAGCAGCGCCAGGTCTTCCAAATCCCGCAAAAACACGAAACCGACTGTTCCAAGATGAGAATAATTTGATCCGCTACCGCAGGATTTCCCCACCCCATCTTGCTGATCGTCGAAGTTGTACCAGCTGTCCGCGCCTTTGAAGGCAATGGTATAGATATCTTTGCGGCGCACCTGAACTTCTAGCATCTTGTTCGAAGGAGTACGCACCGTTGCCTGGATGTAAGGTGATTTGCTGGGCCCGTCGAGAAGCATTCGGAACGAATTGAGACTCGACTGATATTTACTCGGCCTCAAATCGATTGCGACTTCCGAAATTCCGGGAACACCGGGCATAGCAAGCAGCTTACCATGAGGCTGGTGACGATCGAGACGGGTCCTTAGTGAGTTCCGACTTCTTCGATGCCATACCCAGGGAGAACATGTGTTCTCGACGATGAGTTCGAGTGATACACTTCGAAGTTCTCTCTCCGTCAAGAGGTTTTGCTATGAGACGCCGCGAATTTGTAAAGACAATGACCGCTGTCGGAGCCGCACTCCTGGTGCCCGGCGCGCGCAACGCATGGAGCGTGGACCAACCCGCATCGAATCCTGATATCAAGCGTGTGCTGGTGATGTGCAAATGCCACTTCGATGCTGGATTTATCGATACGCAGTACAACGTGGTGCACAAACGATATTTCAACGAATACTTTCCGCGGGCGATCGAGATCGCGCGCAGTGCAAACGCGGGCGGCAAGCGGCGCTATGTGTGGACGACCGGATCGTGGCTGGTCTTCGAGTATCTGGAGCAGGCATCGGCAGCAGACAAAAAAGCAATGGAAGACGCCATCGAACGCGGTGATCTTGCCTGGCATGCGCTGCCGTTTACCTGGCAGTCGGAGTTGCTTACGCCGTCGATGATTGAAGGCAGCCTGGCGCTGGCGCGGTCACTCGATCAGCGCTATGGCAAGAAGACCAGCGGCGCCAAGATGACCGATGTGCCGGGACACACGCGAGGCATCATTCCGCCACTGGCGAAAAATGGGGTGAAGTTTCTTGAGATCGGTGTCAATGGCGGATCGACACCGGCTGAGCTGCCGCCGCTTTTTCTATGGAAGGATCCTTCCGGCGCAAGTCTGGCGATGATGTATCACCACGAGTACAGCGGCTTGGCGGTGGTTCCCGGGTCGGATCTCGCGCTGGTAACGGAGGTGCGCGGCGACAACAGCGGTCCACATTCGGCGGAAGAGATTGCGCAGATTCATGCACGCCTCACAGCGCAGTTTCCGAATGCGCAGATACAGGCGGCGAATCTCTCTGAGATGGCGGAGGCTCTCGATCCGCATCGCGATAAGCTGCCGGTTGTAACCGGCGAGATCGGCGATACGTGGATCTACGGAGTGCCGAGCGACCCGTTGAAGGTGGCGCGGTATCGCGAGATGTCACGGCTGCGGGAGCAATGGATCGCGGCGGGCAGCATGAAGATAGGCGATGGCACGGATCTGCAGCTGCTGCGGCATCTGCTTCTCGAAACCGAGCACACCTGGGGAACCGACACGAAGACGTGGCTTGATTTCGACAACTACGGACCCGCCGACCTGGCGAAGATGCTCGACACAAAGAACTACAAGGTCGTGGAGTTCAGCTGGATTGAAAAACGGCAAGACCTGCTGGATGGAGTTGCAACGTTGCCGGAGGCGATGCGCGAAGAGGCACAGATCGCTCTTGCCGGTGTGAATGCCGTATGGCCGGTCAGTTCTCCGAAGGCAGTTGTCCGTCCGGCGGGTAAGCCGATCGAGACAGAGCACTTTGTCATGGGAATCGATCCGCATACCGGCGCGATCACGCAGCTGCGTAATAAGGCGACGGGGCGTGAGTGGGCGAGCGAGAAGAATCCCATTGCGCTGTTTACCTATCAGACGCTTTCTGCGGAAGACTATCAGCGATTCATGGCCAGCTATCTCACGACGAAGGAAGATTGGGCGGCAAAGGATTTCGGGAAGCCGAATATTGAGCGGTTCGGCGCGCGCAGCCAGGAGTGGCAGCCAGCCTCGGCCGAAGTCCGCGCAGAAACGAATGATTCAGGAGATCGCATTTTGATTGCACTTCAATTCGAAGACGAGGATGCATTCAACTTGGGCAGGGCGGCGTTCCCGCGGCGCGCGTTTATCGAGCTGGAACTGCCCAAGAATGAGGCGGCGATTCGCCTGACACTATCGTGGTTTGGTAAACCCGCGACTCGGATGCCGGAGGCGCTGTGGCTCACGTTCAACCCGATCGTCGACGATACCAAGTTGTGGTCGCTCGATAAGTCGGGAGAGGCAATTTCTCCGTTTGAAGTCGTAGCATCGGGCAACCGGCACATGCATGGTCTTCAAAAGGGCTTTGCGCATGAGAAGGGCTCGGACCGTTTTGCCGTTGAGACGATCGATGCGCCCGTCGTTGCGCTGGGCGAGCGCAGCCCCTTACATTTTTCGAACGATCAGCCCGATCTGAGCAAGGGCGTGCACTCCTGTCTATTCAATAATGCATGGGGAACAAACTACATCATGTGGTACGGCGAGGATGTGAAGGCGCGGTACATTTTGCATGCATGATGTTCGTTTCGTTAGAAACTTTCGTGACGAGTGAAGTCTGCCGGCCTCGCACAGGTAGCACTGCGCACTTGTAACATGAAAGAAGCACGACAGGGAGCAATCAAGCGATGAAGATGCGGCCGGGAACGCAGACGGGATTCTTGATGTGCGGCAAGGAGTGGACCGACGGGGAGGTGCTGGAGGTTCGCTCACCATGGGACCAAGGACTGGTTGGCCGCGTGACAGTCGGCTCGCGTGCCGATGCACGGCAGGCTGTGAATCATGCCGTTGCCAGCATGCGCCGCACGCGCGCTCTGCCGCGTTGGAAGCGGCGCGAGATCCTGGAAGACGTAGCGGCCTCTCTCATCGAGCAGAAAGAGCGGTTCGCACAACTCATGGTGGCCGAGGCCGGCAAGCCAGTGCGTCTGGCACGCGCTGAGGTGGATCGTGCGGTGCTGACCTTTAAGACAGCTGCAGAAGAGGCAGCGCGGCTTGGCGGCGAGACGATTCCTCTCGATTTGACGGAAGGTAACGAGGGTCGCTGGGGCATGGTGCAACGGTTTCCAGTAGGCCCTGTGCTCGCGATCACGCCGTTTAACTTCCCACTCAATCTGGTGGCCCATAAGGTTGCACCGGCGATCGCGGCGGGATGCCCTACGATCGTGAAGCCCGCGCCGCAGACGCCGTTTACTGCGCTGGCATTGGGAGAAGTGATCCTCAAGGCGGGCTGGCCAGAAGAAGCGCTGGCCGTGATGCCGCTCGAGAACGCCGATGCCGGCTGGCTCGCCGAAAAGGAAGAGCGTATCAAGCTGCTGAGCTTTACGGGATCGGCAAAGGTGGGCTGGGAGTTGAAAGCGCACTCCGGGCGCAAGCGCGTCGTGCTTGAACTCGGTGGCAACGCGGCGCTGCTTGTCCACAACGACTGGCCGGACCTGGATGATGCAGCCGCACGTACGGCGCGTGCGGCGTTTGGCTATGCAGGTCAGTCTTGCATCAGTGTGCAGCGCGTATTTGTGGCGCGCAGCATATTTCAGACGTTTCTGTGGAAGGTTGTGGAAGAGACCGCTAAGCTCGCAGCCGGCGATCCGTCAGAAGAAGCGACGGAAGTGGGTCCGATGATCCGGCTGAGCGATGCGGAACGCGTAGAAGCATGGGTGAAAGAAGCGGTCGAAGGCGGCGCAAAGCTCGTCAGCGGCGGTGAGCGCAACGGCTCCGTCGTGATGCCGACGATTCTGACCGCAACGAGTGCAGGCATGAAAGTGCGGGATGAAGAGGTCTTTGGACCCGTGATGACGATCGAACCTTACGATGACTTCGAGCAGGCACTCGCCGACGTGAATCACTCGCGGTTCGGCCTTCAGACTGGCCTGCTCACGCGCGATGCCGGCCGGATTCTCACGGCCTTTCGCGAGCTGGAAGTGGGCGCATTGATCGTGGGTGACACGCCGACATGGCGGCTGGATCCCATGCCCTACGGTGGTGTGAAGGAATCAGGACTGGGGCGTGAGGGCATTCGTTCCGCGATTGAAGAGATGACGGAACCACGGATGCTGGTGATGACAGGGATTGGATAGGGACACATCCACCGCTGCATTCGAAAGGAATGTTCGCGCGCCGCACCTGTCTCCGAGCAGTGCGCAGCCAGCCAGCTATCTAAGTTGTAAGGCCCGGGATTTTCGAGAAGCAGATGTGAGAGGAAATAAAGCTGCTATTTGCTCTTCGCCTTTTTTGCTCGCTGCGCCGCCCAACGCTTGCGCTGCGCATCAGCAATGCGCTTACGAGCTTCAGGACTGAGGATGCGCTTTTTTCCAGAGTTCGAAGAGCTCTTCTTTATTCTGCTGTTTCCTGTAGTTGCTGTGCTTCCCGCATTGGCCAGCAGTGCGCGCACTTTTGTAAGCCGTTCAATCTCTGAGTCTATCTGAGCAAGAATGTTGTCAATCGCCATAAGTGCAGCATAACTGAAGAATCTGACTTGCACAAATCTCTATAAGATTCTTTGCACTTATATCGCATATAGAACATGTTTACGGGTCAGACAACTTTCTGCATCAACTCTCCATAAGTGTGCGACGGCTGAAGTAATAGCAAAGATAGAGAGTCTGCCGACACAACAATGCACAAAGCCACACCGCTTTTTCTCTACAGTGAATATGGGAAATGCTATGTAAGGCATTTCGATTCGGATAATTTTCAAAAAATGATGTCGCTCATCTTTGCTGCACGCATAATGCGGAATGCGTGAGATTCACTTACGCAGCCAGATTCTTACCTACCTGTTGGACGAGCGCGCAGTCTCATCGAGAGATCCGTGCAGCACGTAGTCTGGGCCGCACAGATCGACCTGTATTGACGCGGATGTTAGCGATTGCGAGAACTACATGCCCAGATACTCGACGTGCACGTATGTGCCGAGACGCGTGTTGTAAGCGAGATACCATCCGGGATGATCGGGATCGTCGTAGATCACGACATCATCCGAGTCCCAGTTCCATCCGTCGACGTAGGCAACTTCGTACGGCGCGACGCTCCAGTACCAGCCGTTGAACCAGAAGCGGCCCGGGCCTCCGCCGGCGAGATGCCAGACATGATGCGGACCGAATCCGCCTGTCCAGTGACCGTGCTCCCAGGGATGATCGAAATGGAGGTGAGGATCATCGCGGCCGGTATCGTGGCCAATCCAGACGCGGCCATCGACGTGTGGCGCCCCCGGATGACCATCGTGGTCGCTGAAATTGTGATGCTCCTCATAATTGTGAGGCGCGCCGTGGTAGGCGCCTGGGCCGTGAGACGGGGGGGGATGAGGCGCTCCATGCTCGTGTTGAGCAAGCAGCGGCACTGAAAACGGCAGCAGGACGGCTAAAGCAATCTGCGCTGTGCGCATGATCTTCCTCCTTGGTATTGCAACAACTGGGGCATTGTGCAACACGGGCCTGCCTTTGACGACATCCTCTACGGCGTTTTCATGATCCTGTGAATTTTCAAAAACTTGAAACTCGCGCTCCGCGCGGGGAAACTTCGGCTTTGGCCCGTGATGAAAACCGGTGACGAACTGGAGCAAACATCGCGCTACGCCAGCATCCTAGTCACGGTAGACGGACGAGGGCAACAGAAAGTTGCCCTCTATTGCAACGGGAACACAAGTTTTTCAGACATTTACAGTGGCCGGCGCGCGCCGCCACGCGTAGAGCGGGAACTGGTTGGCCAGTTCGGCAACTTCTCCGCGGATGCGGTCGAGGGCCGCATCGTCATTGCGTTGCTCGAGCGCCTTCGCGATCCAGGCAGCAATCTGGCGCATCTCCGGCTCCTTCATGCCGCGCGTGGTGAGTGCCGGCGTGCCCACGCGGATGCCGGAGGGCTTGAGGGGAGGATTCGTATCCCAGGGAATCGAGTTCTTGTTCACCGTGATCCCGGCCTTGCCCAGTGCAGCCTCGGCGTCGGAGCCGAGAATGCCCTTCTGGAAGACATCGACGAGCATGAGGTGATTGTCCGTACCGCCAGAGACCAGCCGGAAGCCGGCTGCCTGCAGACCTTCCGCAAGAGCCTTCGCGTTAGAGACGATCTGCGCGGCATAGGTGCGAAACTCAGGACGCAGCGCCTCGCCCAGAGCAATGGCCTTAGCAGCGACAATGTGCATCAGTGGACCACCCTGCTGGCCAGGGAAGACGGCCTTGTCGACAGCAACGCTTAAATCCTGCTTGCAGATGATGAGACCGGCGCGCGGCCCGCGCAGCGTCTTGTGTGTAGTGGTGGTTGTGATGTGCGTGTGGGGCACCGGCGAAGGATGAACACCGCCGGCAACCAGGCCGGCAATGTGGGCCATGTCAAAGACAAACATCGCGCCCACTTTGTCCGCAATCTGACGCATGCGCACAAAATCCCACAGGCGCGGATACGCGCTGGCGCCGCCGATAATCATCTTGGGCTTTTCGCGCTCGGCTGTGGCTTCGAGCTCGTCATAGTCGATCTGCTCTGTGTCGCGGCGCACGTGATAAAAGGTAGTGCGATAAAGCTTGCCGCTGAAACTCAACTTATGCCCATGCGTAAGATGGCCACCATGCGAGAGGTCGAGGCCGAGAATCGTATCGCCCGGCTGAAGAATGGCTGCATAAGCCGATGCATTGGCCTGCGATCCGGAGTGCGGCTGCACATTGATGTGCTCGCCGCCGAAGAGCTTACGCGCCCGGTCGCGCGCGAGGTTCTCGACGATATCCGCGTACTCGCAGCCGCCATAGTAACGGCGGCCCGGATAGCCCTCAGCGTATTTGTTCGTGAAGATCGAGCCGGCCGCTTCCAGCACCGCCTCGGAGACGAAGTTCTCGCTGGCGATCATCTCCAGGCCTTCGTGCTGGCGGAGAGTCTCGTGGTCAATGGCTGCGGCGATTTCGGGATCTGCCTGGGCAAGCGGGATGGACATGCGGTCGCTCATACCTGAATTTTACGGCAAAACCGCCGCTGAGATTCCGAATCTTCGACACATCGGAAACAGCCCGAAATCTCGATACTTCTCCCTGCCTGGAATCGCTAGGCGGCGCGCTGATGCGCACCGGGAGAGAGCCAATGGCGCAAATACTCGGCCAGTTTTGTGACGGAATGTTCGTTGCCGCGGAAGGCGATGTAAGCGTCGGGGCGAACGAGAATCAGGGATGGAATCGTCCCGAAATATTCGCGGAATTTCTTTTTCGGCTCGATTGAGGAAGCCTCAACCTGAACAACCGCGATGAGTTGCCGCCAAGGCTCAAGAACATTCGCAAGCTGAGCCGACAGAGAAGACGCTTCTTTCAGATTCGCCACCAGAAGCGTAAACCGCGTCGGATTCAGAAGGCTGAAGAGCCGTCCCTCTTCATATTCCGGACGAACGCGGCGACCGGTGTTTTGCAGATTCACAACGGCGCGCACATGAAGCTCGGGCACGCGGTCTCCGGCGCGGAGAGATCCTCCGGCAGCCTGATCGGCGGAGAGCGCGCTTTTACGGTAGTTGAGTGCAAGCTGACTGATGCGCGCGGTGGCATTCTCTTCGACGAAATTCAAGCCGCCGATCCACGGCGTCAAGTGATTGAAGAGACCACGCACAAGCGGATTTTTGGCTTCAATCAATTCGGTCATCTCTTCGGTTCGCGCAACAATGGAGCGCATTACTGGAAACCGATCCTGTTGATACGTATCGAGCAGTTCCTCATTCGCCTGCCCTTTGAGTACGAGCGCGAGCTTCCAGACCAGGTTCAGCATGTCCTGGATGCCAGTGTTCATGCCCTGTGCCGCCGCAGGACTATGAATATGGGCAGCATCGCCGCCGAGAAAGACGCGGCCTATCTTCAGCCGGTCAACCATGCGGCTGTTGATATGGAACCACGAGCTCCAGCCAAGCTGCCGTAGCCGCGCAGGAATATGCGCACGCTGATCGTAGATAGCTTGCAGTTGATCCAGAGTAGGCCCGGCCTGTTCCGACGGATCTCCCGGCGGATTGCTTGCAATCAGGCGGAAATGGCTGCCGCCCAGCGGAAAAAGGCCCATGAATCCATATTCTGACGAGAAGATATGCAGATCCGAGACGGGCAGATCGCCATCGACGTGCAGGTCGCCTAGGGCATAGTGCTCATCGAGCGTCTTGCCTTTGAATTCGAGATTGAGGCTGGTGCGAATCAGGCTGTGCGCACCTTCCGCGTCAATGAGGTACGCCGCCGAGATCTCTTCTAGCCGGCCGCCAGTGTGTTCGAGCGTGGCCGTGATGCCTTCCGCATTTTGTGCAAAGGCAACCATCTTTACCCCGAACTCGACCCTAGTTCCCTCGCGCGCGAGCGCCTCACGCATGATTCTCTCTGTGTCCGCCTCCGAAAGCAGCAGAAGGAAGTTATAGCGGCTCTCGATGCGCGTGAAATCCAGGCGAAGAAGCTGCCGCCCGTCGCCGTAGATTGTGCCGCCCTTCGCCGGATTGCCGAGACGCACAAACTCGCTCGCCAATCCGCGCAACTCTAACTCCTCAAGAGTTCTCGCCTGCACGCCGATTGCTCGCGACGTTTTGGATGGGCCTTCTTGTGCTTCAATGATGCGCACTGGAATGCCGAAACGCCGTAGCTCTAATGCTGCTGCGATACCGGTGGGTCCGGCGCCGGAGATCAGGACCTGTGGAGATGAGACCGTCAACATGCGTTTGCCTCTTCTAAACCAAGAACGCCGCCGGAATCGGTATCGAAAAAGAAACTCATCGAAACCGGCTTTTTAGAAGATTGGATGCGATGACCCTCGATTCGGTCGGCTGGGCCCGCCCCGCGCGATGGAATTGCAGGCAGGTACAAAGGAGGTGGCTCCTCAATTCCAAAGCCAGATAGGCGATGCCGGATGAGTACACTGAAGGAGGATGAGGCGCGTATGAGCCGGCAAGGAAATCCACTTCTCTTTTTCGTCTTGCTGATCGGTGGGCTGCTGCAAGCTGCTGCACAGAACGCGGGCGTCGACGCCGGTGTGCTGGCCAAGGCGAATGGCGGCGATGCAGCGGCGCAGGTGCAGGCGGGTGAGAGCTGCGCAGCGCAACACGACTACGTACAGGCCGCGGCGTGGTACAAGAAAGCCGCAGAGCAAAACAGCATTGCCGGCGAGCTTCATCTCGCGGCGCTTTATCGCGATGGTGGAGACAAGGCATTTCCGCGCGACGTGGAACAGGCAGCGTCGTGGTATCGCAAAGCTGCAGAGCAAGGCGACGCAACCGCGCAGGGAACGTTAGGAACGCTCTACACACTCGGGCAAGGTGTAACCCGCAGCGATGTGGAGGCGTACTACTGGCTCGACCTTGCAGCATCGGTCAAAGGACCGAATCAGGCGCAGTACGCCGCGAACCGGCAGATCGTGGGCACGCGCATTACGGCCGATGAGCTGGCGGATGTCGAAGATCGCGTGGCGAAGTGGAAGGCGGCGCATCCGCGTCCGGACTCAATGCAATAGAGGCGATGCCGGTTCATTCGTGCGAATGTAGCCCGGTTCCGAAGCTCAACGAGCCGTCTGTTCGACCGTTGCCGGTTGCGACGGGTTCAGCGTCTGTTCGGTGACGCCGAGCACGTGGCCGTTCTTCGAACTGACAAGGAAAACAACAAACCTGAGTGGAACACCGGCCTTTTCAGCCGCGACCAGGTCCGCGCCTGACAGTGTGAGCGGCCGGCCATCAGCTCGTCCCGAACCAAACTCCTTGAGAACCCGCACAACGGCGACGTGATGCAGTGTGCGGCCCGCGTTTTCTCCATGAACTACGCGCGAGGAGGTCGCATCCTCAGCGATCGCTGCGACAAGCGTTGCCTTAGGTCCATCGGCATGCACTGCGAAGATAATGGAGCCGTCGGCCGCCTGATGTGCGCCATCAATTGTGACGGGAAGCTTCGGTGTAGACGCCGCTTGCGCTACGGCGTGATTCAGCTTGACCGGATCATTACCTACGAACTGCTGCGCGCCATCTACGACCATCTGCGGGGTGTACACATCATTCAAGAGAAATTGCCGCGCGTACTGTTGCTGCCGCACATCCACCTGGTCGAGCGAGAAGGGATCGCGCCAGCCTTCATGATTCCAGTAGGTGACGTGTTCGCTGAGCACGATGGCCTGTGCGCCAGGAACAAACTGCTGCGTATCCAGTTGGCCGAGAAGATCATCGGCGGGCGGGCAATCGGAACAGCCCTCGGAGGTAAACAGCTCGACGAGGACTGGCTGACGCGGCGGGGACTGCGCATGTGCGGAGACCGCCAGGCAGAGGCTGGCCGCCGACAATGCCGCGGCCAGCACCGGGCGGGCGAATTTGGATCTGAAAAACATCCGACACAGCATAAGACGGCAGGAATCAGCCATGGTTACACGATCTTTTTTCTCGGCGTCGATTATTCTAGCTCCAATGCGAGTCCTGCGCGTATTGTCTCACCGCCGGTCCTTTGTCTGCCTCATCCTGATCTGCATCTTCAGTTTCGGAATTGCGCGAGGGCAGCTCGCGGAAAACGCAGTGACACTCACGCCATCGGTCGTCGAGGCGGGCGCGCCCGAGTTGATTCGCGTCACAGCACCTCGCGCGACCGCCATCGATGGCGACTGGCTGGGCCACAAGCTTGCGTTCTTTCGCTCACAGGACGGACACGCATGGTTTGCGCTGGCTGGTGTGGATGTAGAAAGTGCAGTTGGTTCCTCTGTTCTTCACGTTCGCGTCAAGACGGGCAACAGCTCGGAGCAGGATCTGGGCCGTACGATCGACATTCACGAAGCGCATTACCGTACCGGCGCGCTTTCCGTCGAACCGAAGTTCGTAGAGCCTCCGCCAGAAGCGCTCGCGGAAATCCATGCCGAAGTCGCGCTCAAAGAAAAGGTGTTTGCCGAGAGTGCGCCGGAGCCGCTGTGGAACGGGAGTTTTCATGCGCCGGTGACCGCTCCGCCCACAGATAGTTTCGGCACACGACGGACATTCAATGGCAAGCTGGCCAGCGTGCACAAAGGCATGGACTTTCGTGCGCACATGGGAACGCCGGTGCGCGCCGGCAACAGCGGCGTAGTGGTGTTGGCGCGGCCGCTCTACTACGAAGGCAACTGTGTGGTCATTGACCATGGCATGGGACTCTACACGCTCTCGATGCACCTGAGCCGGATCGACGTGCACGAAGGCCAACACGTGGCAAAGGGTCAGCGCATCGGACTAAGCGGCGCGACAGGCCGAGTGACTGGGCCGCATCTACATTGGGCCGTGCGCTGGGGGAGTGCGTATCTCGATCCCGCGAAGCTGCTCAAGATGGATTTGTCCGCTATTCATTAAACAGGCGCAAGTAAACTAGCCGCATTGAGGGCCCTTAGCCGATGTCCACCTCTTCCGCGCGCAATCCGGGAATCGATCTGCTGCGCGGGCTCGCAATTCTGCTCGTCATCCTCAATCACATCGGCCTCCGCATTCGCCTGACGAAGACTGTCCTCGCCGCCGCGCTGCCCGATCAATTTCTCAATGACCTCACCTTCAATGGATCGGAAGGCGTCTTCATCTTCTTTGTCATCTCCGGCTTTCTCATAGCCAGCAACAGCATTCAGCGCTGGGGCAGCCTGGGAACTATCAACGCACGCGCCTTCTACGCACGCCGCACCGCACGCATTGTTCCCTGCCTTGTTGCGCTTGTGGCCATTCTTTCGGTGTTGCATCTCGCGCATGTGCAGGATTACGTGATCCACCGGCCCCATCAATCGCTGCATGGCGCCGTCGCGTCAGCATTCGGGCTCTACCTGAATTGGTATGAGGCTCAGACCGGCTATCTGCCGGCCAATTGGGACGTGTTGTGGTCGCTTTCCATTGAAGAGGTCTTCTATCTCGGATTTCCGCTGGTATGCGTGATCCTGCGCAAGGATTGGCTGCTTGCGCCCGCGCTGACCGGGCTCGCGCTCTCACAACCGTTTGCGTTGACAGCGATCGTCCACAATCCCATCTGGCACGAGAAGGCGTATCTGCCGGGCATGGCGGGAATCGCCACGGGCGTGCTGACTGCCATCATCGCCGCGCGTCTTGATTCGCACCTTGCTCCGAATCGCCGATGGCTGCGCACTACGCTCCAGCTTGTGGGCGCTGCCGGGGTGTTCGTGATTCTTGGGTTTGAAGATGATCTTGCCCACTTCATCGGCCAGGGCGTCTTTCTCGTGCTCACGCTGTCGACTGCTGCTCTGGTGCTTGGATTTCACCTTCAGGTGCGTGCCGTGCCCGCATGGTCGTTCAAAGGCACCGGATGGTTGCAATCCTTCGGCCGCCTCAGTTACGAGATTTACCTCACGCACATGTTTGTCGTTCTCCTGGTTGTGCGCGCCTTCCATAGCACCCAAGCATCGTTACGCTGGGGATTCCTCTGGTATCTCCCAGCCATCGCGCTCGCTTGGATGCTCGGATGGCTCGTGGCGAAGTACTTCTCTTTTCCCACCGAGCGCGCCTTGCGTCAGTTGCTGTTGAAACCGAAAAAAATCACCAGCGCGAAAGAGGCTGTCGAGCTGCAGCCGTTGCGATAAGAACTCTCTCAGACGGATCTCGCTGTAGTACCAGGCTAGTGTGGAACGTGTGAGCTACCGCGCAATTTCAGCAATTGCGCCCCGAGCGCGATCGATCACTTCATCGGCAATCGCAAGGCTGGCCGTTGCGGCTGGGCTGGGCGCATTCAGCACGTGAAGAGCATTGGCCTGGCGAGCGAACTCGAAATCCTGCAGCAGTTCACCGGCAGGCGAGAGAGCCTGGGCGCGAATGCCGGCTTCTCCGGGCGTGAGATCGCCGATCTGCACTTCAGGCACGAGCCGTTGCAGGGCGCGGCAAAAGAGCTCTTTGCTCAGCGATTGCTTCAGCTCTTCCCAGCACATTGAAGGATAGCGGAGAAAGAATCGCCAGAAGCCACGATACGTGATGTTCTCGATCGCATCGCGCAATGAGAAGTCGCTCCGACGATATGCCTCACGGCCGAGCGCCATCTGTGCATTGGGACCGGCCTGAATGCCGCCTTCAATGCGCCGCGTGAAATGTACGCCGAGGAAAGGGAACTCGGGATCAGGCACCGGATATATGAGATTGCGAACGAGGAACTGCCGCTCTGGCCGGAGCCGGAAAAACTCGCCACGAAATGGAACGATTTTGATGGCGTTGCGCGCGCCGGCTTTACGGCTGATGCGATCGCACTGCAGGCCCGCGCAGTTGATGACGAACGCTGCTTCAAATTCTCCGCGCGTGGTTTCGATCGTCCACGTGGTTCCCTGGCGAAAGCCGATCACCTTGGCAGAAAACTTGATCTCACCCCCGCGGCTCTCGATCTCACGGACGAGCGCTTCTGCCACAGCAGGATAGCTAACGATACCTTCCTGCGGCACGTGCAGTGCAGCCGGACCCGCGGCGTGTGGTTCCAGCTCGCGAATCTCTTCAGGGCCGAGCAGCCGCAGCCCTTGCAATCCATTTGCTGTGCCGCGCTCATGGAGCGCCTTGAGACGTGGAATCTGTTCCGGCGCGCTCGCCAGCACGATCTTGCCGCAGACATCGTGCGGAATGCCGTGCGCCGCGCAGAAGGCGACCATCTTTTCAATGCCTTCTACTGCAAGACGAGCTTTGGTCGAGCCGGGCTTGTAATAAAGGCCGCAGTGCAGAACACCACTGTTGTGGCCTGTCTGGTGACGTCCCGGCGCGGACTCCTTCTCAAGCACAAACAGATTCGCAGAGGGAAAACGATCGAGGAGCCGGTAGGCCGTCGCCAGCCCGACAATGCCCCCGCCGATAATGGCGATTTTTCGGCTCATTGCCTGAAGATGCCCGATGGGCAGGATCATTCTAACGACAGGATGGACACGCTGCGGTACAGATTATCGCGACGCCAGCTCTTCCTGAGAGGCTGGCGACTCAGCGTTCGCATTGCTCGGAGCAAGCTGCTTTTCTTCGCGCAGCTCTTTAAAGGCGCGATAGACGAACCAGCCCATGTGCCATCCGTCGATGTATTTGTAGGGCGTTTCGCCCGTCGTGTAATGACCGCACGGCAGCACATGCGGTTCAAAGCGCACGCCATGCTGACGAAATGCCTCCACCACCTGAAGCGAATACTCGCGCGGAAACGTGAGGTCGTAATTGGCGTAGATGAGCAGACAGTTCTTATCTGCTGCATGACCGTCGTTGTCGAGAAATCGTGAAAAATAGCTGACCGGGCTGATGGCCGCCCACACAGCGCGCAGCCGATCCTGCGTGAGTCCTGCTTCTTCAAGCGCCTGGCGAATGTGGCGCGTGCTCTGCCCTGCCCAGACGACGTCGCCAAACGCTGTGGATGCATGGTTGAAGGCATTCACACGCAGGCGTGGATCATGCGCGCTCGCCAGAAAGGCATAGCAGGAGCCGAGGCTCGTGCCCAGCACGCCGAAGTGTTCGTAACCTTGTTCTTCGAGCCAGTCGAGGCAGCAACGGATGTCGATCACCGCCTGGCGGCATGCGGAGATGGTGCGACCGATGTTCGCGCTCACGGCGTAATCGGAACGCTCAAGCTCGGAGGGCCTTCGAATATCGTGATACGGCTTGGAAAGCCGCAACGCAGAAACACCCATGCGGTTGAAGATCGCACACAGCGCGTTGTGGCTGAATGCGTCGGCGTTCCACTGCGGCAGCACCACAATGGCCTGCTTGGGCCGTGCAGGGTCTTTGTGCGCGGGTGCGGGATACCAGCGCGCGTTGACAAGATCGTTTTCAGGATACGGCGTGCGTTCCGGCGAGGTGAAGCGAAGAAACTGCGCCTTCTGCGCCTTACCGTCCTCGATTTGCTGCCGAAGCGCCGCATCGTGGGCCAGCGTCTCAGGCCGCACATTCGTGGGAAAGAGCTGCGGGTAGCGCTCTTCGAGCCGGAAATCTGTAGGCCGCTTGTAGCCGAAAAATTGATCGCTGTGGCGGACGAGAAGTTCGTTGACGTGCACCATGGCCGCTTCGGCCGCAGCCGGATCGCGCTCTACTGCAGGATCGGGAACCGCAGCTGTGAAGCCGTGCGATTCGAGAAAAGGAGCGATCCACTCAAAGCCCCATTCCAGCGGGCGCACCACACGATTTTCGTCGCGCGTGGTCAGGCGGGTCTCCCACCGATACATCGCGCGCGCGTACCAGTCGCTGATCATTCGCCTGATTTGAGTTTAGCAGCGCGAACAGAACGGCACGCGCACTACACGCGGCCGCGCCGGCTGGCTACTTGCGCCCACCCGAGCCAGATGAGACTCAACAGTGTGATGAGAGCGATGATGCCCTGCGAGATGACGCAGTAGAGGCACCAGACCTGCAGCACGTTCTTCTCGATGCCCGAGAGATACAGCGCAAAACCTAGGCCGACGACCGAAGCAACTGCGAGCAGAATGTGCCGGCGCATCAGGCCGAGCCCGGCGAGCACCAGGTACCCGACAATGCCCACAGCTGCTACTGGAACATGCGCGATCTCAGCGTAGGAGCTGTGATTGACGATACCGCAGTCCCATTTTTCGTTGATCGAGCAGGGCTCCGTGCCTGTGTCGTAGTGAACGCGGAGCGCCAGCGCAGCAACCGCAGCGCCGGCCAAGGCGAGAATGAGAATGACGTACCGCATTGGGACAATTCTAGCGGAGCCGCCCGGGCGCGTGGTCGGGCGAAAATACTCCATCCAGATTGAGATCCTGGATGCCGGAGGTTCAAGCATTAGGATGAACCCATGACCCAGGAGCAGCAGCAAGCAGGTGGGGCCGCGCGGCGGGTAGCGTTCTTTGGAGGTAGCTTCGATCCGCCGCACCTCGGACATCTCGCCGTTGCGCGCGCGGCGCGGGCTGCGCTTGTCCTGGATACGGTTCTGTTCGCTCCGGTGGGCACCCAGCCGCTCAAAGCCCAAGATGCAATCACCAGCTTCGAAGACCGGCTTGCGATGACGCAGCTCGCGATCCAAGACGAGTCAGCATTCGAGATCTCGCTGGCCGATGCGCCGGCTGCCTCTGGAGGTCCCAATTACACGCTGGAGACTCTGGAAAAGCTGTGCCAGCAACTGCCAGACAGCACACTCTTCTTCCTGATGGGCGCAGATTCGTTTTTCGGGTTGCGCAAATGGCATCGTGCCGCCGAGATCCCGTTCGCGGCACGCTTGATCGTTGCCTCGCGTCCAGGCGAGTCTCTGGAAGCGCTCAACGAGGCACTGCCGCCAGGATTGACGATGGAAGCTAAGGCCTTACCCAAAGAGCAACATGGCATCGCGGTGCAGGAGTTCCAGGTCAGAAACGATGCGGGCCAAAATGCAAAATTGTATGTGCTGCCGGGACTTGATATCCGAATCAGCGCATCTGAAATTCGAGAGCGGCTTCGCGATGCGAGAACAGCAGACCAGGTGCGAACATGGCTGCCGGAAGCTGTGGCTGAGTATGTGCGGGCACAGGGGCTCTATCGGGGCGGATCAGTTTGAAACTGTTTTGAAGGGGGGCACGGCTGCAGGCTTCAGCCCGCGAGAAAGCTGATTTGCGGGCCCTCGGACGAAGCGCTACGATGAAGGATTGGAGAGCTTTCCTGACGCATGAATCCGACATCAGCGCACGAACCATCGCGCATCCCACAGCAGACACGCATTCTGGTTCAGGCCGCGGCCGCAGCCTGTGAAGAGAAAAAAGGCCAGGACACACGCATCCTTGAGCTCGACCCGGTCGACTCAGGACTATCCGATTTTTTCCTGGTCACCTCGGCCACCAACGACCGGCAGACCGTCGCCATTGCCGACGAGATCGAGCTGCGGCTCAAGCGCGACTTCGGCGTCTACGCGCACTCGGTGGAAGGCCGCCGCCAGGGCGAGTGGATTCTGCTCGACTACGTCGATTTCGTGGCGCACGTCTTTCTCGCGGAGCGTCGTGCCTTCTACGACATCGAGCGCCTGCGCAAATCGGCACGCCCCATGACGCCCACCGAATTCGACGAAGAACTGAAGGCCGCCCTCAAAGCCAAAACCCGCGCCGCGCGAGGAGAAACTGCGGCGAAACGCAGTGCAGCCACCCAAAGCGCTATTCCGGGCAAGGACAAGACCAGAGAGACCGCGTCAAAAAAGACTGCAGCGCCCAAGGCTTCCGCTAAAAAGGCGCCAGGGAAAAAAGCGCCTCGGAAAAAATAGCCGCCGTGTCGCCGGGAAGCAACAGGCCCTGACCTGATGTTTCCCCATTTAGAAACACTGCTAAACGTCAAAGGGACCGCCGAAGCGGTCCCCTTGACGTTTGAGCTTCCTTCAGCCGGGAACTCTAGTACTCCAGGCGCAACGAAAGCTGCAGCACGCGAGCACCGCTGTTCAGGTTTCCAGTCGGATCCGCAGTGAAGCTGATCTGGCCGAAGCCCGACCTTTGCAGATAGTCCTCCTGATCGTATCCATTGAAGACATTTTCGGCGGGCACAGCAAAGTTCGGATGGTTCAGCGCGTTGAATGCGTCGGCGCGGAACTTGAGACTGACGCTCTCACCGTAGATGGGGAAATTCTTGGCCAGACCAAGGTCTGCATTGAAATACCCTGGGCCGCGCATGCCGTTGCGAGGGCCGATCGTGAATCCGACCGGTCCTGTAAACTGCTTGCTGGCTATGCTCGCGTTTGCGAAGTCACTGACGCCGCCGCCCGGCAGCTTCGTCAACTTCGTCTTAGCCAGCGTAGGATCGCCGGTAAGGATAGCGGGTGCATCGTTTGAATAGCTGGCAACAAAAGCACTGGAAGCCGTCTGCCAGGGATATCCAGTGTGCCAGGCTGTGAGGCCGCTAATGGCCCAGCCGCCAATCACTTCGTTCTGCCAGAAAGAAGCGCCATTCAGGAACATCTTGCCTTTGCCGAATGGCAGCAAGTAGGTAGCATCCCCGGAGATGATATGCCTGAGGTCGAAGTCGGAGCTGCCACGGCACTCCCTCGGGCGCACGTCATCACAGATCAGGCCGCCGCCGCCGATACCCGTATCGCCTTGGGAGTTCGCAAAGAACGATATGTTATCGATGGAGTGCGACCAGGTGTAGTTGAAGTCGTATTGCAAGCCATGCGAGAGGTTTTTCTGCAAGCTGAACAACAGGCCGTCGTAGTTGGAAAATCCTTTGTTGGTATGGAACGAGTTCTCAGAAAACTGAGCGCCCATTCCTACGTTCGGCTCAACGAGGTTGGAGATAGCCTGCGTGAAGTCGGCGAAATCGCCGTTTTTGAACAGGCCGCCAATGGCCGAACCGAGAAACTGCGTATTGTTGGCATACCCTTCCTGTACCCCGACCCCAGGTAGGACCACATTTTCGAACCATGGCTGGGTGGCGAGGTGCGTCGGGTTAGGATCTTTCCGGATCGCCTGCACGACGTTCCCAAAAGCTTGGGAGTAGAGCTGGCCGGAAACAGGGTCTGGGAACTCGAGAACCTGGTTTGCGTCAGCCTGGGCCAGAAGGCGCCGTCCGAAACGGCCCATGTAGCTGGCTTTCAGAACCATGTCTCCGGGAAGCGAGCGCTGAATACCGAAGTTGACGATAAAGGAGTAGGGAGTTTTCAACGAGGGATCGATCGTTTCATTGAAGGCCAACCCATTCTGAAGACCAAAGGGCACACCGCCCGTCGTGAACGGTTCATAGGGGGGTCGCGGTGTTGAGGGCGCAGTGAGCGTAACGGGCAAAGTGCCGTCACTCTTGGTCAACCGCGGATCAGTCTTGATCGAGTTGTAAGGATCGTTGTGAATCCCGTAGGGAGTCGACGCGGTCTGCTGGAACAGATAAGAATATCCATCCTGAAGGTGCTCAACTGACTCAATGGCGGTGCGATCATAGACGACGCCTGCGCCGCCGTTGATGACCAGTTTCTTGTCGAAGCCGGGGTTCCATGCAAAGCCTGTATGCGGGGAGAAGTTCCGGTACTCCGGCTTGTAGAGCCCTGGGGCATTGGCCCCATTGCCCTTTCCGCCGAGATAGTAGGCGATCAAAGGCACAGCCGTATTGCCCGTCTCGGAAAGAGAGCTCTGCTGCACGCGCGCCTGCATATACTGATCGAAAGTATACGGCTCGACGCTCTCCAGGCCGCGCGTCTCGTAGGGTACAGAGAACCACTGATAGGTTATGCCATAGGTGAGAGTCAGGCTCGGCAACACCTTCCATGTATCCTGCACATAGAGCTGAGTCTGATAATAACGATAGAAACGCTGGTCGCCGGTCAGCTGCTTCAACACTTGGCCTTGAGCGTTGTAGTTGTAGTCGCTCTGCACATTGCCAATGCGGCCAAGCATGAAGGCAAACGCCTGGTCCCAAACCGGCTCGTTGGTCTGATCGATATTCGCGGGACGCAGACTAGGGTTCGTGCCGCCGCAGCTGCCAGCGACCGGCCCGCAAAGACCGAGAGTTTGGCCGCCCAGGCCAATCTCTGTTGTGTTGTAATCGGCGACCACGGTATCGTGAGCCAGGATGTCCTTGAAGGTTCCGCCCATCTGCCATGTGTGGGTTCCATGGGTGACGGTGAAGTCATCGCCTACCATCGGGATGGGAACGCGGCGGGCCTGCGCACTGGGATTCAGATAAAGAGAGGATTCGACCCCCCCTCCATCCCCGTCCGCTCCGTCTCCGAACGTGAAGAAGGTTGACCCTGTCGGATTGAAATTATTGGGGAAGGAGTATTTCTCGACTGTTTCGCCGGCAAATACCCGATTGGTCTTGTTGGCGCCAATCACCCAGGTGTGGCCCACAACAAAGCCGTAGGTGCGATCGATGAAAGGATCCGTCGCCGGGTCGCCGCCAAACTGGTTTGGATATTGAACCTTGTTTTCGCGGGCGATGGTGAACCGCCCAAAAATCTTCATATTGTCATTCAGGTTGTAGTCGATCCTGCCGACATAAATCGTCCCGTTGTCATTGTCCGGTGCGTTGAAGGCGTATCCGCCGGTGTTGATGCCATCTCCCGTAACGGAGTTGTTGGAGTGAGGAAAACGGGCGTTGAAACCGCTAATCCAAGCTGCATTTTCGCCAAGCCCAGCCGGGTCAAACGACTTTACCTGTGCAGGCGAAAGGTAAGTGACTCCTCCGCTGCTGTTGATGTAGCCGATATTGCCGTTGCGCAAACTGTCGAGCGGGACAATTCGCTGCTGAATCGCGGAGCTGACGACCCGATTGTCATTGAAGTCAAAGAAGAAGAACAGTCTGTCGCGCCCGTTGTACAGCTTGGGAAGAATGATCGGTCCACCCACAGCCCCGCCAAACTGATTCTGGATCAGATGATTGCGCGGCACCTTGGGTGTTGAGTTGTTACCGAACCACGTGTTCGCTACTAACGAGGGGTCGCGATGATACTCATTGAGATTGCCGTGAAAATGATTAGTGCCGCTCTTGGTTACGAGTTGGAACTGGCCGCCGCTGGCGGGGCCGGTGTCCGACTGATTTCCGCCTACTGTGCCGTGAAACTCCTCGATCGAGTCGATCGGAGCATGTCCCACGATTGTGCCGCTGTTAAATCCTTCTGTAATTCCCGCACCCGAATTGCTTTGCGATGCTCCGCCAGTAGCGAAGTCGTTCACATCCAGACCATCCAATGTGACGTAATTCTGATCGACACGCGCTCCCGTAACCGCGCCTGAATCCGTTACACCAGGCTGCATAGTGAAGAGCGCGACCGGATCACCTCTCTGCTGTACGGGAAGGCTATTCAACTGCTGAACGTCGAAGGTACTGCCGACGGTTGCATCCGACGTATCGATCGTGACTTCCGAGTTGGAAGCTGTAACCTCGACTTCCGCGGTACTCGAGCCCACAGCCAGAGTTGCGTTCTGCGTACGGACCGTCGCGACAGTCAGATAGATATTTTTAACCGCCACATCAGAAAAACCTTTGGCCGTGAAGCTGGCCTCGTAGCCCTGACCCGGAGGAATCTCGGAGAACCGGTAAAAGCCTTCGGCGTTCGTCGTCTGGGTGAACTTTACGCCGGTCGTCGGGTTTGTCAGCGTCACCGTAGCTCCCGGGATTGCAGCGCCAGAGGCGTCTGTCACTTGGCCCGTCATGCCAGAGACGTTCTGCCCGTAGCAGACCGGCACTGACGCCAAAGCGGCGATCGCAAAAAGGCAGCAGAAGGCCTTCACAAGGTGCAGCTTGAAAAATCGCATCGTCGTTCCTCCAGAGTGTGTGGATGGATCGTCAATCAGAGAACTTGTTCTTGCTTATTGCCGCGTGCTCGTACGCAAGCGGAAGGTATGAACAAAGCATTAGGACTGAAGAACCGTTTCAGCTCACATCTGCCCAGACCAAGCACTTGGAAAGAAAGAGGATTCAACATTCGACCGTGCAGCTGGTGCTGACTATGAGGCATGTGCAATAACACTTATGCATGAGACATGCCAATTCCGATGACACCGATGAGGCATGACCAAAGTACACAAAGCAAACGATTTGTTTGGGACAACGGTACTCACGCGCCTGCTCAAACATATGGTTTTGCGTAGATATTGGCGTTGATATTCCAAAAATAGGTTGCTTATCGTAGTTTTGAGGAAACATGCTTGTCGCCGCTCTCGCCTTTAGCGCCGATTGGTATCCTCCTTGTTATGCAGGTCACGCTCGCGCATATCGGTTCGCGGTCGGTGGCGAAAGATGGATATGAAGCCCTGGTCCAGCAATATATGGAGCGTTGTTCGGCCTGGCGCGGTGAGTTGATCTGCAGGACAGAGGCGTTTCGCACGGAGGCAGCACTGCTCGAATGGCTCGGCCGACAACGGGGCCGTACGCCGGCAATGGCTGTCCTGCTCGATGGCCGAGGTCGATCTCTCACTTCAGAGGCGCTCGCCCTGTGGGTTGGCGCGCGCCGAGATGAAGGTACGCAGCACATTGTCTTCGCAATTGGTCCGGCGGACGGATGGAGCGATGAGGCGAGGTCGCGCGCGCAGCTCTTGCTGTCACTGGGACCGATGACGCTTGCACATGCTCTGGCACGGCTGGTGATGGCCGAACAGATCTATCGCGCGATGACGATCCTTGCCGGACATCCGTATCATCGGCAGTGAAGAGCGCGCCGCTCACAACTGACAGTTCTCAGGTCAGCTCTGGGCGCGGACTCGCGCTGTAATCTGGTCACCGTCCGTTGCGAAACGGACTAGCCGAGGTATATGTAGAGAGGGCGGGAGGAGAGATGGCGGCGAGTACGCATTTCCGTTGGTCTGAGATCGAGCCGGAGCAGATGAATCCGCTGGTGACGCGCCAGTATGTGACCGGCGTGAAGACGACGTTGGCGCGGATTGTGCTGAAGAAGGGCGCACGCGTGCCCCGGCACCAGCACGTGAACGAGCAGGTGAGCCATGTGGTTGAGGGTGCACTTGAATTTGTGCTGAGCGAGGGGCGCGTTACGGTGCGGGCGGGCGAGATCCTGTGCATTCCGCCCAGCGCTCCGCACGAGGTGATCGCCCTCGAAGACTCCGTGGCGCTGGACATGTTCACGCCGCAGCGGCAGGACTGGATCGATGGAGACGATGCCTATCTGCGGGGCGGCCCCGCGCTGGCCGATAAAGCCTGACTCGCCGTCGTCGGCAGCATAGCGGCTTCATCCATTTACAATGGGGTTCGGTATGTCCTGGTTCAAGCGCGAAAACGGCGATTTCCCCGGCGCGGGCGGCGAAGGCCCTGACAACGGTCCCGATGCGGGCGAACGCAAGGTACGCACAGAAGGGTTGTGGACCAAGTGCCCAGGGTGCCGGGCCACGATCTGGAAGGCCGATCTCGAAGCCAACCTGCACGTATGTCCCAAGTGCCAGCATCACTTCAAAATCGATGCGCGCCAGCGGATCGACCTGCTGCTCGAGCCCGGCTATGAGCTGGTCGACGGCGGCCTCCGCTCGACGGACCCGTTGAATTTCACAGATGTGAAGCCCTACAAGCAGCGGCTGCGCAAAGCGCAGGAACAGACCGGACTGAGTGACGCCATCGTCAATGCGGTGGGTCAGCTTGGACCGCATGATGTGGTGCTGAGCGCGATGGAGTACGGATTCATCGGCGGATCAATGGGTGCGGTTGTCGGTGAAACCATTGCGCGGGCAGTCGACCGCGCGAGAGAGGCGCGCAAACCGCTGATCGTGGTGGCCGCTTCAGGCGGAGCGCGCATGATGGAAGGCGTAGTGAGCCTGATGCAGATGGCGAAGATCTCCACCGCGCTGGCGCAACTGGATGAGGCGCGCGTGCCATACATCTGTGTGCTCACCGACCCCACAACCGGTGGAGTCACGGCCAGCTTCGCCATGTTGGGCGATCTCAATATCGCCGAGCCGGGCGCATTGATTGGCTTTGCCGGACCGCGCGTGATTGAGCAGACGATTCGCCAGAAACTGCCTGAGGGATTTCAGCGCTCCGAGTTTCTGCTGGAAAAAGGCTTCCTTGATGCAGTAGTGCACCGCAAAGACCTCAAGGACTATCTGGCGCGCGCCCTCGAATTTATGAAGACGCCTGCGGTGGCATAGACCCGATTCCTTCGCTTCTGCTCTTACTGTTCTGGATTCGATGCAATGGCAGAAAACGAAAAGGCACGCGCCTGGCGTGCCTTTTGATTTGATTGAACGACTGCCTTCCTAGAAGATGACCTTCCCTCCCAGGATGAAGAAGCGGTTGCCGGAGGTGACCTGAGAGCCAAAATTACCGGAAGTGCTCTCAGCATTGCTGGTAAAGTTGCTCGCCCCGACGAAGGGATTGCCGGCTCCACGGTACATCTGGTTGAGAACGTTGTAACCCGCCATGGAAAGCTGTACAGCTACGCGTTCCGTCACTGGGAACTTCTTCGCGATCGTCATGTCCAGATCACCGAAGGGCTGTCCGCGCAACAGGCTTCTGCTCGAACCGGGATAAGGATTTTTGACGGACATTGCATAGGCCTGGTTATTGATAATCCAGCGCGACTTGCTTGGATCGGTCGGTGTGCCAGAAAGATAGTTTCCGGTCACTGGATCATATCCATCGCTGTTGTAGACGATGTAGTGCGGTGTTCCAGAAATTGGGTTACCAGCCGGATCGGTGACATAGGGATTCAAATACGCGACGGAATCGACCGGCGCGTTTTTGTTTGAGAGCACCAGCCTGCACGTATCCACGCCAATCACATCCCCGTTGAACGATCCGTCACAGAAGCTGCTATCGCCAGTATTGGGATCCACGTTGATGGGTTGGTATGGCGTGTACGGCTGGCCGCTGCGGTACCGGTAGATACCGCTGAGTTGGAAGCCGTTCACGGCCCTGCCAGCAAAGCTATTTTCCCTCACAAACTTTGGCAGGTTGTAGGTGAAACCGATACCCACCGTGTTCGGAAAGTCGTTGCCACTCAGCCCTCGCTCGCCGGCACTGGGGTTGAGAGGGTTCTGCGGATAAGCAATCGTGCTGCCGCCGCCACCAGTACTGCGGAATCCGTCCGTCGCATTGTTCATGGCCTTGCTGCGCGTGTAAGACCACGTGGAAGTGAGGCCATGGAAATCGTGTGTGGTGAGGTTTAACTCAAGTCCGTTGTAATTGGCCCATCCGCCGTTCGTGAATGTAGTGACGTTGGAGAAGTTGCAATTTGGACGACCGTACCCATTTGCGCCCTTGGTCTGACAGAGCGAAGACGCCGAGACCATGTTGGGGAATGCTGTAGCAACGGGCAGGAGGTACGGGTTGGCGTCGATGGATTGAAAGTCGTCCGTGGTCTTTGTCCCCACATAGCGCACTTCCATCACAGCGGCATTGCCTAACTGATGCTCGACGCCCAGCGTATAACTCTGCACATAGGGCGTGCGGAAGGTGCTTGGGATGGTGTCCTGGACGTCTCTACCTGGATCGCCGCCTGTATGCAATGAGGGCAGGTTGAGCGCGCGGTAGTTCGAAGCCAGAATGGAACCGTTAGAAGGCAAGCAAGCATTACTTCCACAGAGGAACGCTCCCAGATTCGTGACCGGCGCGCCATCGGCGACGAGCACAAACATGTTGTAGAACGCGGGATTCGCGTTGATCGCGTAGCCTGCACGAATCACCAGCTTCTTGTCGAAATCGGGGTTCCAGGCCAGCCCAACGCGCGGCTCAAAGTTTGTGTAGACCTGGTTCGCTTGCGGCACGGTGCGGTTGGCGAGCGGCACAGCCGCAGACCAGAAAGCCGTAGCCGGATTCGACTCGCGCGCAACCGTTTCGCTGTGGAGTTTATTGATCGCCTGGCTGAAGAACTCCCAGCGCATGCCGAGATGCAGCGTCAACGTAGGAGCTACCTTCCAGTCGTCCTGGAAGTAGGCCGCGACATCCGGTTCGGTGAAGGGAATCACTGGGTTGCCATTCGCCAGATAGGAATAAGCCGGGGCGCCACCCAACGATGCGTCCGGAGCCCCAAGCAGGTTGTTGAGCGATGCATAGATGGGATAACCGGTGTAGTAGTACATGCCGGCGTTGGGCGAGTTCTGGTAGTCGAATTCGCCGCCAAACAGCAAGGTCTGCGCGCCATGATTCCATGTCGCGTTGTTCTGCACCTGGGTTACTTTTACGGTGCGGCCTTGAGGAAAGGTGATATCTCCGCCGAAATCGGAGTCGTCATTCGTGCCACTGAAGTGCATCTGCGCCGGGCAGGCACCGAGAGCAGTGGTGACGCACGTTGGATAGGCGCCACCCTGGAAGGAAGACTTCGCCTGCTGAAAGCTATACCGCAACTGGTCAGTGAAATGAGTCGTGAACAAATGCGTCCAGTCAGCTCCGATGGAGTGCGTCGTCCCGGGAATATCGATAAAATCGCCGGCGGCCGTTGAGTAGGAGCCACCGTTAACGCCCGTTGAAAGCGATGGTTGATAGTAGTACCGCGCAAAGAGGTGATCTTTTTCTGTGGGCTGCCAATCGATACGTCCCATTTCTTCCTGATCGTTAAAGATGGCGGGAATCGTCCGCTGTACACCGGCGACTTCGACGGCGGCGGTCCGACCGCTGCCGTCTGTGATGGTTTCAAGGCACGTGCCCGCTGCAGTGTACGTGCCGGGACATTGGGAAGCCGCAATAGAAATCGGCTGCGGATTACCTTGCTTGAGAGCGTAGGGACCAAATCCCAGAATAGTTCCCACTCCAGGATCGCCCGCGAATTTAGATTGAATCGTCGCAAGACCATTCGCGTCGGGAGTGAGGTTCGGCAAAGAAGCAGAAGGAGAGGCTCCCTGCCGAATCCGATCCCAATATGTGCTGAAGAAGAAGAAGAGCTTGTTCGAGAGAAGCGGACCGCCGAGCGTTGCGCCCGCGCGATTTTCTACGAAGCGCGGTAGAACCGCCGCCGAGCAACCGGTGGATGGACTCACTCCCGGAGGACAGAAACCGAAGAGCGGGTTCTTGTCGTTGTTGGTCATCGAGCTCAGGAACTGCCCCTGATAGAAATCGAAGAGGCTTCCGTGGAAGGAGTTTGTCCCCGCCTTGGTGATGTAGTTTTCGACCGCTCCGGCATTCCGGCCGTATTGCGCGCTGTAGTCGTTGGTGATGACCTGGACTTCCTCAATCGCATCCTGGCTGCCAAAGAAAACCTGCGGACCGCCGATGGAGTTGTCGTTATTCGATTGGCCGTCGATCTCAAAGTTGTTGTAGCGCCCGCTCTGTCCGTTTACCGAGTAGTTGTCGCCATTGGTGTTCGAGAAATTGTCCGCGCCGGTGCTGACGACGCCTGGAATCAGTTCGGTGACGGTGTCGAAACCATTGTTCAACGGCAGCGACTGCATCGCTTCCGCATTGAAACTCGTGGTAACTTGCGAATCGCTGGTCTCAAGCAAGGAGGCAGCAGAGCCATTCACCTCGACCTGCTCGACTGCGCCGACCGTAAGCTTGATGTTGTTGATATTTGTCGTGGCTCCCGAGGTCACCTGCACATTGTCGATCGTCTCAGCAGTGAAGCCCTGGGCGTTAATGATCGCCTTATAGGTTCCGATGGGAACCGCAGAGAATCGGAAGGAGCCGTCACCGGTCGATTTATTGCTCAGCCGAAGGCCATTTGCCTGATTGGTTAACTGAATCTCCGCATTGGGAATCACGGCTCCTGATGGATCGGCGACAACTCCTGCGACCGTGCCCGTCGTAATTCCTTGCCCGGCAGCAAGCGTCACAAAACTGAGCGCAAGCAGTCCGAAGACGAGATTTCTGGCTCTCCGCCACATAGTTACCTCCAAAAGTTAAGGGTTGGGGCCGGTTCAATCGCGCTAAAGGCGCGCCGGTGTCCGCTCTCTTCAAAAATTGCTTATTTAATAAACAGAGCGCGGTAAAAGTTGATCATTACGAGTATGCAATCGGTTTACTCAAGTGTAAAGATGGGTTTTGGGGTGAATGGGCCTTTAAACGAGATGAGCGGACGAATTATTGCTTTATAAGCAACATGTAATCATATGGATACAGGGTTTACCCCATCTCACTTACCACTAAAGTGTTACCCGCCCAGCGTATTTAAAAACGAAGAAATGTGACGGATTGCACAATTAGTCATATGAGTGGTTGATTTCCAGGGATGAGTTGCTGTTAGCAAGTGATTTTTGGGGTGTTTTTGTTTCGCGGGAATCAACATTGGCGCCTCTCGACCTGCCGATTTCCTCTCAGATCCGCATGGGCATGAGGACGTAGCGGTATTTGTATTCGGCGTCGGGATCTTCGGGGCGCATCTGACCGGCGGACTGAGAGTCCTTGAATTCGAGCCGGACCTCGCCTTCATTGTTCAGCGCCTTCAGGAAATCGAGGATATAGGACGAGTTGAAGCCGACCATGATCGGGTCGCTGGAGTAAGGCGTATCGATCGTGTCTTCGCTCTCGCCCGACTCCGTGGAGTTGGCGCTGATCCGGAGCTCGTTGCCCTCGAGGCGCAGGCGGATGGCGCCGGAGCGCTCGTCGGCGAACTGTGCGACGCGCTGGATGGCCGCAGACAGCTCAGTCGACCGCACGACAGCGAACTTCGAGTTGTCGCGCGGCATCACAGCCTCAAAGTTCGGGAACTGGCCCGTGAGCTTGCGCGTGCTCAGAGTGCGATGGCCCACGCGGAAGAAGAGCGTGTGCTCGTCATCGGCGAACTCAATCTTTTCGACCTCTGTATTGGCCAGGAGCTGCTGCAGTTCCTGCAGAGCCTTGCGCGGAATCAGCACGCGCTTTTCTCCGCTGATGCCTTCGAGAGTTTCACCAGGCTTTTCTACGAAGGAAAGACGGTGGCCGTCGGTGGCCACCATTGCCAGCGATTCGGCCTTCACGATCAGCAGGGCGCCATTCAGCGTGTAGCGCGATTCTTCATTCGAGATGGCGAAGATGGTGCGGGCGATCAGCGTTTTGAGTGCGGCGAGAGAAATACTCGTTGCCGCAATGGAGGGGAACTCAGGAACCTGCGGGTAGTTGGCGCGGGCCATGCCGACGATCTTGGTATTCGAGCGGCCGCTGCGAATCTGCACCCAATGGTTCTCGAGCAGCTTGATCGAGATTTCGCCGTCGGGCAGAAGCTTGATGTAGTCGTAAAGCTTGCGCGCAGGTACGGTGCAGGAACCGGGCTTCTTTACCTTGACGGCCGCGCTGGTGCGGATAGCCTGGTCGAGATCAGTGGCCGTGATGTTGAGCCGGTCGCCGTCGGCTTCGAGGAGAAAATTGGAGAGAATCGGGATGGTGGTCTTGCGCTCGACAACGCTCTGTGTGGCCGTGAGTTCCCTCACCAGATCCTGGCGACTTACGGTAATCTCCATCGCTGCCCCCTGCGCAGCCGGCTTCTCTACCTCGGTTTCGACAATCGGCATACGCCCACCCTCGCTCCAGAAGCCCGCTTTCTTCTCTGGCCTCACTCTATAACACTTTCAAGGCCAACGAAAACGGGCTGTCTTTTGTTCCTCTTGATTGTATTCATCTCTTTGTTTCCGGGTGCGTGGAAAAACAGGTGTTTTCTCTGGATTCCTGGGCGTTTTGCGCGCAGGTAAATCCGAGGGCGGCTCTGTAGTATTTCTCGGCGCGGAGCGGAGCCATTTGCAGAGGTCAGGTCAACCGTCGCGACGGAGATAGAGGGAATCTGTCTTTAAAGAATAAGAAAAAGCCAGTAGCTCCCGTAGGGAAGAAGGAAAAGTGGGAAAACAGAGAAAGTGGCCGTTTGGCGCGGAGTTGAGCAGGGTGCGGGTTTTCTAAATCGCGGTTGTGGAATTCAGGAGATTTGGAAAAGCAGAACGGAGAAGCCGTCACCCTACCCGCATTTCCCACGGCTCCCACAGACATACTGAAAACCCTTGTGGATTGCCGGTGATTTGTGTGAGGGATTGATCCACGTGCCTATGGGTCAAGGATTTGGAGCGCTCTGCTTGTCCACAGGAGACGCATCTTCCACAGTTTCCGCAGAGCGGGATGGAGGTTCAGCCGTCGCTGCGATTCCGCAGAAGGAAGCCGACGCGAAGGACTTCCCAAACCTGTACCGCTGGACCGAAAACCTGGCAGAAACGCCGCAGATCCTACAAATCGTTCCTAGACTTTTTAGAGAAGCAGGAGCGTCGCCGGTGGCGATTGATATTGGAAGGCTGGAAAGCGCGCTGGAGCAGATGTCTGTAGAAGGCGCGCCGGGCCGCGAATTTTGTGAGGCAATTGCCGAGTTGGCGCGAGCCGGGCGTTTTGCCGAGCTGCGCGAGTTATTGCCGGAGATCGTCTACGACGAACTATGGGCGCGGTACCAGCAGGATCCGCGAGGCTTCGTCGCCGGATGGAAGCACCTGGCCCAGGAGATGCGCCAGGGGTTCATCCATCATGCCCGGCAGCGGCTGACGCAGCTTACGCGCGTGCAGCATCCTTTGGGGGGCGGGAATACGCCGGTCTGGCAGGCCATCCAGCGGGCTCTCGACGGCCAGCAGAACGATCTGCTGCGCGCCGCCTTCGCCATGGAGCAGTTGGAGCTGATCGAGCCGGCTGTGCTGCGCGCGACGCACCTGCGCGAGTGCGTAGTGGCCGCACCCTGTTCCGAAGAGGCAGACCGCTATCTCGACGAAGCAACGCGCTGCTACTTCTTAGGCCTTTTCACGGCCTGTGCGGTGATGTGCCGCTCAGTGCTGGAGGAGGCCGTGAAGCAGAGGCTGCCCGAGAATCTCACCCGCTTGGTGCGGACGCGCTACCGCAACGCGCCGACGCTCGGGAACCTGCTGCACGAAGTAAATGACAATCTCCGCATGACCGGCATCGACCCGAATTTTCCCCGCATCGCGAATCAGGTGAACGATGCAGGCAAAAAGGCAGTCCATCAGGGACTTCTCTCCGAAGACGAAGCGCGCGAGTGCCTGCAAAATGCGAGGTGTGCGCTTGAGCTGCTGTTGCGGGAGTAAGACTAACCTGTGAGAAGATGACCGTACGTTCGTGTGCGGAGTTGATTACAAAGTATGGTTCAACGACAGCTTAAGAAGGTCGCAGTTGCTGCTCTGCTTTTTTCGACCGCATGCCTGATGGCACAGGCTCCGTCGTCGGATCCCGCAGCGCCTAAAACCGCACCCAAATCCGCAACGGCCGGTCCGGCGTTCGAGGTAGCCACCATCAAGCCGGTTGAGCCGGATGCCAAGAAGGGTCGCTACCTGATCCTGCAGGGCACGAACCGCTTTGTCGGAAAGTACTACACGCTGAAACTGCTCATCGCCGCAGCCTACAACCTGAGCCCGAAGGTGATCTCCGGCGGTCCGCCGTGGATCGACTCAGACCACTACGACATCCTCGCGCTCACGCCCGGCGAAACCAGGCCCAGCCGTGACGAGCAGATGGCCATGTTGCGCACCCTGCTCACCGACCGCTTCGCTCTCGCCTTTCATCGCGAGTCGAAGGACTTCTCGATCTACGCTCTCGAAACGACGAAGGGCGGTCCGAAGTACGGCTCGGAGAGCGCGCCGGGACTGAAGCCAAGCATGGCCGCACCTGGCGAGCCCTCAGCACTCATCAGCACCGTCTATCCCGACCACATCAAACTGCCAGCACGAAATGCGAGTATGGGCGAGTTTGCCGAACTGCTGCAGCGCGCTGTGCTTGACCGGCCGGTCGTCGATAGAACGGGCCTTACGGGCAAATTCGACTTCGATCTCGAATGGGCTCCGGATGAAACGCAGTTTGGCGGCGAAGTGCCCGTCGCACCCACAGACGCGCAGGCCCCGCCGTTCTTCACAGCGATTCAGCAGCAACTCGGACTGCGCCTTGAGGCAACGCGCGGGCCAGTCGAGGCGCTGGTGGTCGATCACGCCGACCGGCCCTCGGCGAACTGAGCAGCGATACGCGTACGGCTTTTATACTGAAAGTTCCATGTCCTACGCGGCCGCCATCGAACAACTGAACGCCATGGCCCCGGAGCTCTATGCGCGCGCCGGGCAGCAGCGGCGCAAGTTTTCGCTGGATGAGATTCGCATCCTGCTTGAGGCGCTGGGCGACCCGCAGAAGCGCTTCCCGGCTGTGCTGATCGCCGGCACCAACGGCAAAGGTTCGACGGCTTCGACGCTGGCTTCGATTCTGACTGCCGCCGGCATGCGTACCGGACTCTACACCTCGCCACATCTGGAGCGGGTGAATGAGCGCATTCGCCTCAATCGCAGCGAAATTTCTGACGATGACTTTGCGCGCACGTTTTTCCGCGTGCACGACGCTGCGCAGGGGCTCGTTCTTGGGGAAAAGCTGCCGCAATTGCCGAGCTATTTCGAGCTGCTTACCGCGCAGGCGTTTTTGTATTTTGCGGAGTCAGGCGTGGAGATCGCCGTGCTTGAAGTGGGCATGGGCGGGCGGCTCGACGCAACCAACATCGTGGACCCGCTGCTCTCGATCATCACCGACATCTCGCTCGATCACATGGAGTGGCTGGGCAACACGATTGCCGCCATCGGGCGCGAAAAGGCCGGCATTCTGCGGCCCCACGGAACGCTGATTACGCTGCCGCAGCATCCAGAGGCCAACGAAGTGTTGGGCGAGGTGGCGACCGAACTCGATGTGCGCGGTGTGAGTGCAGCACCGTACATGCCGCAGGCAGGCGAGCCGACCGATTCCTACATGATCGATGCTCTCGGAACGCAGATCGAGGTGGATTCGCCGCTGCACGGTGCGCATCAGCACCGCAACCTGGCGCTGGCGATTGCCGCCGCGGTTGAGCTCCAAACCCAGCATGCATTTCCGATCACGCCGGAGGCGATCGCAGCAGGCATCAGGCAGACGCGCTGGCCGGGGCGGCTCGAGAGCATCAAACACGCGGGTGTGACATGGATTCTCGACGTGGCTCACAATCCTGCAGGCGTATGGGCGCTGCGTTCGGGTTTGCGCGCGATTCTCGGAGATGCGAAGGGCCCCGCACTCATCTTCAGCTGTCTGCGTGATAAACCGGTCGCCGAGATGGCGCAGATCCTTTTTCCACTCTTCGACCAGGTCATCCTGGCGCCGATCCAGTCGGCCCGCGCGGCTGCAATGGAAGATCTGCTGGCCGCGGCCGAGAGAGTCGGAACGCCGACAGTCGTGGCTGCGAGCGTGCCCGAAGCGGTGCGCTTGGCTGTGGAACACGCAGCGGGCCGCACGGCGGTGATCTCCGGATCGGTCTATCTCGTAGGTGAGGCGCGCGCCCTGCTGACGGCTGGCGAGAACAGACAGGCATGAGACGCCGGCCCAATCCCATGCCCCGGTTCTACCGGTGGCGCACCAACCTGATTCAGACGCCGGCATTGAGCATTGCGACGGGCATCTGCGGCTCGATGGCGCTGCTGGTTTCACTCGTAGAGAAGAGCGGCAGCGTGCAGCATCGCATTGCGCAGGTGTGGGCGCGGCTCTGCGTCTGGATCTCGGGTTCGCACGTCACGGTGCGCGGCGCCGAAAATCTCGGCAGATATCCGGTGGCTGTCTACGCGGCGAATCACACCTCGTATATGGATACGCCGGTGATCTTTGCCTCGCTGCCCTTTCAGTTCCGTATCCTGGCGAAGAAAGAGCTGTGGCCGATCGCCTTCATCGGCTGGTACCTGAACCGCTCCGGGCAGATTCCCATCGATGTCGCGAATCCCCGCGCCACGCTTTCCAGCCTGAATCGCGGCGCAAAAGCGCTGCGCGCGGGTATGCCCTTATTTGTCTTCCCGGAGGGCGGCCGCACGCCGAACGGCGAACTGCAGCCCTTCCTCTCCGGAGCGGCCTACCTGGCCATCCGTGCGCAGGTGCCGCTGGTGCCGATTGCGCTGAGCGGCGTCTACGACCTGCTGCCAATCCACACACACCACCTCTATCCTGGCGAGCTGATCCTGAGCGTGGGCGAACCCATCGACACGCAAGGCATGACGGTGCGTGACTCGGAGCAGTTGACCGAGCGCTTGCGCACTGCGATCGCGGAGATGCTCGCAGCCGAAACGGACCGCAGCCACATTGGATCGAGCCAGCCTGCTGCGCTCTCCGCAGACGTCTGATCTGCGCCGCCGGGCAAAAATTTGATCTAATTTGATCCGACTGGGGAGCACGTCTTTACACTGGTGCTATGGCCGTCCGCATTGCCATTCCCGAACCGACAAGCAGCGACGTGGAGTACAACGGCCGCTCGTTGCCGTCCTATATGGACGCGATCGAAGCCGCTGGAGCTGAGGCACTCGTGATCCCGCTCGATGAGCCGCAGGATCGCGTGGCGCGGTTGCTGGCCGGCGTGCAAGGCATCCTGCTTCCCGGCAGCCGCTACGATGTCGATCCGCAGCGTTATGGCGAAAAGCCGATTCCTGAATGCGGCGAGGACGACCCAGCGCGCACGGCCGTTGACGAGCTGATGCTGCAGGACGCCTTCAATCTGAAGAAGCCGATTCTCGCCATCTGTCACGGAACGCAGACGCTCAATGTGTGGCGAAACGGTTCGTTGATCCAGGACCTGAAGACGCCAGTGAATCATCGGCCTGGGCGCGACGTGGTCGAGGCGCATCCGGTCCAGATTGCGCACGGATCGCGATTGTCCGCGCTTTTACCGCATCCAGAGGACGCGCAGGTTCCGGTGAATTCGAGCCATCACCAGGCGATTCGCGTTCCCGGGGACAAGCTGCTGGTCAGCGCGATCTCACCTATTGATGGTGTGATCGAGGCAGTCGAACTCGACGATCCTGACCATTTCGTCCTGGCCGTGCAGTGGCATCCGGAGCGGACTTACGCGCAAAGCGGCCTTTCTCGCGCGATCTTCGCGTCATTCATCGAGTCGGCCGGGGCCTGGCAGCCGCCGACGATCACGGAGTCCGTGGATAATGCGGTCGGTGGCACGGCCGCGCAGGCATGAGCACGATCGCCGAACGGCTGAACGTGCTTCTCGGAGCGGCAGGGCTTGAGCCTCTCAATGCTCAGGTAGCCGATAAGTTCGGGGAATATATTTCGCTTCTTCTTCGCTGGAATGCGCGGATGAATCTCACCGCGGTTCGCGATGAAGAAGGGATTCTGTCACGGCATATTATTGAATCCATTGCGGTTAGTCGACATGTTCCTGTTGAAGTTCACACATTGCTGGACTTCGGATCAGGTGCGGGCCTGCCAGGCATTCCCGTTGCCCTCTGCCGATCAGAGATCGTGGTGACGCTCGCGGAGTCGCAGGGAAAGAAAGCTGCATTCCTCCAGGAAGCCGTTCGAGTTCTGAAGCTGGCCACAAAGATTCACGCCGGGCGGGCCGAAGCGCTGACACAGCGATTTGATTGCGTCACCATGCGCGCCGTGGATCGAATGGCCGAAGCGGTGGCTGCTGCAGCAAGACTGGTCAAGCCAAGTGGATGGCTGGCGCTGATGACCTCTGAGGCGGATGCTGCGAGATTGCGCGTGGCCGCTGGAACAGGGTTCTCCTGGAGAGAGCCGCTGTCGCTTCCAGGCGGCGATCAAAGAATCCTGATCCTGGGCCAGCAGCTCAATTCTACAGCTTGATCTCTACGAGCCTGCGGGCTGATCCAAGATCTTTCAGCTCGCGGATAAGCAGCCTAGATCCGTTCCCTCTACATAGCGCCACCTTCCTCCATCTCGTGGCGCAGGCTGCTGGTAAGATCGCTGGTTTCGGGCTGCGGCAACAGCTTTGTCGCCCAGGTACGAAAGAGACACGGAAGCAACCTTCGCAGGACCCCCACGTAAGGATGGTTCTGGTTTTCGGCGCTGGTCGCAGGCCCCAACCGTATTTAGGCAAAATGGAGCTCCACGTTTGGTAACTCAAGGCTCCGCTGCTTTAGCCATGTGATGAGCTCATTCCAAGCGGCGATGGAAGAACCAAGGTTTGCGGCAACTTGCTGACTTGTCAGATGGGTCTTTCGTACCAAATAAAGGCGTTTAGGAAATCCATGACGTGCCCGCTTTCTGGATTTCAGCCGCCGAGGAGTGTACGCCTGTTTCTCAGGTCAGGGGCGTGTCAGATTCGGACCTACGATGCCGAAGCGCGCACGGGACGAAGCTGTAAGCAAGCGCAGCTCGGCGAATCCGATGAATGCGCAGCATCTCTGTTCCACGTGGAACAAAGGCGCATCAGTAGGACCAGTGTTTCACGTGGAACAAAATTTCGCACACCTTTGCTCAGGAGCTATTTACGTCCGAAAAAAAGGATCAGGAGAGCCAAGTTTTCCACCGAGAGCCAAATTTGCCACTCACTTGTGGCTGAATGGATCGAAGTGGCCGAAATCCTTCCGGCTCAGAGGCTTAATCAGTACTCCCGTCCAGACCATTTAAGCGCTTTCCACAGCGATGTCCAGTTCTCCACAATGCAATCACCTACCTCTATAGCCGTGCTTCGCTTTAGTCTTGAATGCCATGGGCAAGGTACTCGGCGTCGTCAATCAGAAGGGTGGAGTAGGCAAGACGACCACGGCAATCAACCTGGCAGCGTGCCTGGCTCTGGAGGGCCTGAAGGTCCTGCTGGCCGACTGCGATCCCCAGGCAAATGCCTCTTCCGGCTTGGGTTTCCAGCGGGACGACGACCGCCACTCGATCTATGATGTGCTGGTAGGGAACAGTCCGGCGGATCAGGTGATCTTGCCCACCGATATCGAGCTGCTGAGGCTGCTGCCGGGCTCGAAGAACCTGACCGGCGCCAATATCGAGCTTGCGACGGCCGAAGATCGCGCTCTCCGGCTCCGTCAGGCCCTGGAATCCGTCAAGGATGCCTACGACGTGATCGTCCTGGATTGCCCGCCCGCGCTGGATCTGCTGACGTTGAATGTGCTGGCTGCTGCGGAGATGCTGATTGTTCCCATGCAGGCGGAGTACTTCGCGCTCGAAGGCGTCTCCGAGCTGATCTCGACGCTGGAACGCGTGAAAGCAGCCTTCAATCCTGCATTGACGATTGAAGGCGTGCTGCTGACTATGTACGACGACCGCACCAATCTGGCACAGCAGGTGACGGAAACCCTACGTGAGTATTTCAAGGAGCGGCTCTACAAGACCGTGATTCCACGGAACGTGCGGTTGGCCGAAGCGCCCAGCCACGGCAAGCCCGTGGCGCTTTACGACGCTCGCTCACGCGGGGCCGATGCCTACTTTGAGCTTGCAGCCGAGTTTCTGGCGCGGAACGGGATGGAGAGTCCCCGCGCCAAAGAACGAAAAGAGGCCGCCGCAGGGCGGCCCGCTCCGAAGGTTCGCTTCTGGCCGTACGCGTAGCGCGATACGAAAATCTCGAAATTCCTCTCGAAGCTGCCTCGAATTTGAAATAGATTGAAGGACACCATCATGAACACCGCCCCCGCTGACACCAAACGACGCGCCCTGGGCAAAGGGCTTGACTCCCTTTTGCCGCGAGCCCAGAGCCCCGCTGCGCCTGCTGCTGCTCCCGCTGCCGAACCCGAAGGAGGACGGCCGCGCGAGATTCCTCTGGATCAGATCGACCGCAATCCCTTCCAGACACGCACGCATGTCGACGAGGAGCAGCTCAAAGAGCTGGCGGCTTCCATCACGGCCAACGGGGTGGTTCAGCCGGTGCTGGTGCGGCCGCTTGCGAATGGGCGGTTCCAATTGATCGCCGGCGAACGGCGCTGGCGGGCGTCGCAACTGGCGGGCAAAAAGACAATTCCGGCAATTCTGCGCCAGGTCTCCGACGAGCAGGCGATGGAGATCACGATTGTCGAGAACCTGCAACGCGCCGACCTGAACCCGATGGAGCAGGCGCGGGCCTTTGAGCGGCTTGCGCGCGAGTTCCACATGACGCAGGAGCAGATGGCGCAGCGCACCGGGAAAGATCGGGCATCGGTTGCTAACTTCCTGCGGCTCTTAAAGTTACCGAATACCGTGCAGGTGCGCGTGGAGTCTGGCGTGCTGAGCTTTGGCCATGCTCGGGCGCTGTTGGCCCTCGAACATGCCGAGGAGATGGAAAAGGCGGCCCAGCGTATCGTATCACTTTCGCTTTCTGTTCGCCAAACAGAGAGCTATGTGCAAGGGCTATTGCATCCCGAAGGCAAAGAGAAGAAGCCGACCAAGGCAGAGCCGCCTGTGGATCCCAATGTCCGTGAGGCGCAGGAGCAGCTGCAGCGCAGGCTCGGCATGAAGGTGACGATCGAAGACCGCGGCGGCCGGGGCAAGGTGATCATCGAATATGCACGGCTTGAAGACTTCGACACGCTGATCGAACAGCTCGGAGCCGCCGGCAAGTAAATTCCAACTTCGGCAAAAAAGCCGGTGCTTAGCACCGGCTTTGCTCTTTCAGATTGCGCTTCTTACGCTGCAGCGCGTTCAAGCCATGGATCGATCACGATCTTGGTGACGTTCTCCTTCTTGTCGCGCCAGATCTGGTACAAGCGCGGCGCCTCGTCGAGTGAGATGCGATGCGAGATGATCGTGCTTGGATCGATCTGCCCCTTCTCGATGCGCTCCAGTAGCGGCTTCATGTATTTATGCATGTTGGTCTGGCCCATCTTCATGGTGATGCCTTTGCCGAAGGCGGCACCGAAGGGAACCTTGTCGAGCAGCCCGCCGTAGACACCGGGAATGGAGACCGTGCCGCCTTTGCGCACGGCCTGAATGGCCTGGCGCAGCACAATGGGACGATCGGTCTCAAGCATCAATGCGACTTTCACTTTGTCGTAGACGCCCTGCAGCTCGTTCGAGTGCGCTTCAAGGCCGACGGCATCCACGCAAGAGTCCGGGCCCATGCCGCCCGTGAGATCCTTGAGTGCGGTGAGCACACTCACGTCTTCTTCGGTGTAGTCGACGGTGATGGCGCCAAGAGAGCGGGCCAATTCGAGGCGCTCCGGGATGCGATCGATAGCAATCACGCGGGCCGCGCCTAAGAGGAATGCACTGGCGATGCAGAACTGGCCCACCGGGCCGCAGCCCCATACCGCGACAGTATCACCGGGCTGAATCTGCGCATTTTCTGCTGCCATATAGCCGGTAGGAAAAATGTCGGAGAGAAAGAGCACCTTCTCATCAGGTAGATCGCTTTCGATCTTAAGCGGGCCAATGTTGGCAAAGGGCACGCGCACATACTGCGCCTGCCCGCCGGCGTAGCCGCCCATCATGTGCGAGTAGCCGAAGAGGCCGGAGCCAGAGTAGCCGTAGGCGGCCTCCATCAGATGTGCGTTGGGATTTGTGTTGTCGCAGGCAGACCAGATCTGTTTGCGGCAGAACTCGCATTGGCCACAGGCGATCGTGAATGGAACAACAACACGATCGCCGCGCTGCAGATTCTTTACGTCTCGGCCGACCTCTTCGACGATGCCCATGAACTCATGGCCCATGATGTCGCCGGATTCCATGGTCGGGATCATGCCGTCGTAGAGATGCAGGTCAGAGCCGCAGATCGCCGTGCGTGTAATGCGCAGAATCGCGTCATGCGGATTGAGCAATACGGGATCGGGCACTTCGAGGGTTTCGACCTTGCTCTTTCCCATCCAACAGACTGCTTTCATGACTTTTCTCCTGGTCGATCATTAACGTGGCGGGCCAAAATTCCTCAACAGCAACCGCAGATCCGTCGGCACCGTCCGCCACGGCGGACTCCATTCAGGATGACAGCGGCCCTTTTCTGATTCGAACTTCAACGCTGTTGTCAGCTGGCCTTGCGGGCCAGGCCAGGCGGCGTTTCAACGGTTTCGGCATAAGCTGACGCCTTCATCGAACCGATAGCTCCGCGTGGCCCGTGCGGCTGACCCTGCGTGCGCGGAATTTCGCCGGTCTCGGCCAGCGCTTTGAAGTGGCGCAGATTCTCAATCACAGCCTGCTTCGGATTGCGGCCGCGCATCGTCTCCCACGCGCTGGCAAGCTTGCTCATGCGAAACTCCTGCAGCACGATGACGAAGGTGCCTCGTCCTCCGGGAGCAGGCTCGAAGATGACTTCGCCGGCGTTATTCGAGTCACCATGAATCGAGCGCCAGACGATGCGGCGGCCCGGTTCATCGGCCAGGATCTCGGCGTCCCATTCGAGAGTGTTATTGCCGTTCTGCATCACCCAATGCGAGGTGCACTCGCCGGTGACCACGACGTTTATGATCTGCTCCTGCCATAGAGGCGCCGTTTCGATATTGCGCCAGAGACTGTAAAGCTCCATGGCATCGGCTTTGATCAGCGCGGAAGCTCGTACCCACATCTTGCCGTCTTTATCCGCGGGCGGAGGACAGTAGCGTCCATCGAGAATGATGCTCGCGCCGGAGGAACGAGGCGCGGCTGGGGCAAAGGCGTCTGCATTGAATTCAGGTGTCATGGATCCCTCGTCGATAGAATCTTTATCCACATGTTCGCGAGACTGAACGCCGGGCTCAGCTCGCCTTTCTTTCGAGCGGACGGGCTTGCTTGTCGTGCATCGCAGCCTTGGCTGCTCCGGGCGTAACGTTCGCCAGCATGCCCTGGAGCTTTGTGGTCATCGAGGCGGAGTACACATGGTCCTTGCCGGCGAAGAGAGCGTCAATTCCTTCGCGGGCCACGTCTTCCGGCTGGCTGTCCGACTTGCCTTCGGTGCCGACCTTGGTGTTGTCCATGCCTGCGCGATGAAAGAAATCCGTATCGGTAGGACCGGGCTGCAGCGTCGTCACGGTGATGCCGCGATCCTGCAGCTCGTAACGCAGGCTGTGCGCGAACGAGAGGCCGAAGGCTTTGCTCGCCGCATAGACGGCTTCGCGCGGCGCCACCATCTCGCCCGCGATGGAGGATGTAATCAGGATCTTTCCCTCGCCGCGCTCCACCATATCCCGCACAACGTACTTGGCAAGCTGCACAGTGCCGGCGCAGTTCAACTCGACGATATTGAGTTCAGCCTCGAGATCGGTTTCATAGAACAGCCCGCCCACGCCCACGCCGGCATTAATGCAGGCTACGTCGAGCGAGCGGCCGCAGGCTTCTACTTGTGCCCACAGATCAGCCACACCTTGACGCGTGGCGAGATCGGCTTGCACTTCAATGACCTCGGCACCGGTCGCGCGCAGACTCTCGGCGGCAGGGCCCAACCGTTCGCCGGAGGAACAAACAATCAAGTCGTAGCCGCGGTTGGCCAGTTCTTGAGCAAGACGGTAGCCAATGCCGCTGGAGGCTCCCGTCACCAGAGCGAAATTTTCAGCCATTTCAAACTCCTCATTCATCGTGCAATGCACCGTTAGGATGCCGCCTTGCAAGGGTGGAGTTGCGCATGTGACGCGCTCTCCGCATGCAGGAAGTTGGAGCTCGGCAAAGCCGGTTTCGTGAGGAGAGATACGCGTGTAGTGTGCTCAATGCGTCTGGTTATAGCGCTCGGCCGCTGCCCAGCCGAGCCGCGTGGCCGACACGAGTTCGAGATTACGCACACCGGCTCCGGCCCGAGGCTCAATGTGCTCGGCGACGGGGCGCGGAAGCAGACGATTGACGGCGCTCATGGCGCGCGAGACGAGTTCCGGCGCGGTATGTGCGAACCGCGCAGCCAGAGCAGCCTGGGGCGTGATGGCGATCTCGGTCTCTCCCAGCAGGACGGCGCGTACGATTCTGCGCGCTGCATGCGCGGCGCTTGTGGATGCGCCGGGCAGGCTGGCGCCGAGAGAGAACCAGCGGTACTCACGTGGCGCATCGCCGGTGAACAATGCATGGAGATGCGAGCCAGTACGCATCAGGCCGGGGCAGACGGTGAGAACGTGAATACCTTTGGAGCGCAGCTCAGCCGTGAGGCCTTCCGAGAATCCAACCGCTGCGAACTTACTTGCTGTGTAAGGCAAGAGATGCGGCACTGCGACCTTGCCGCCCATCGAGGCGATGTTGACGATGGTTCCACTTCTGCGACGGAGCATCTGCGGCACAACGGCAAGCGCGCAATGCACGCCCGAGAAAAAATTGGCGTCCATCACGTCATGAAAATCTTTGGCGGTCTGGTTCTCAAACGGCCCGACGGTGATGATTCCGGCATTGTTGACAAGGATGTCGACATGACCGAAACGTTCGGTTGCCTGTTCCGTGACGTGATTGGCTGCATCGGGTTCGCGCAAGTCGGCGGGCACAACCAGAACGTCAGCCGGATTGACCACACCACGATCGATCAGCTTCCAGCGCGCACGCGTCAACTCATCTGCGTCGCGTGCCGTGAGGACGAGTTTTGCGCCGCGCCGTCCGAACTCTTCGGCCAGAGCGAGTCCGAGCCCGCGCGAGCCGCCGGTGATGAGAACAACCTTGCCGCGCAGGCGCTGCGAAGCAAGCCGGGCCAGTCCCTTCCAGACAATCGCGGTCAAGGCGGCAGTCAAGGCGCCTGCGCAGAGCACGCCAGCTCCCGCTAACACAGCACTCGACGCCAGTATGGTTTTGGATCGCACGCGATCGCCCTCCGCTGTGTACAGAGAAGCGCGCGAGCCGGGAATGGTGGTCTGGCAAGAACGGCTTTGAAATGAATCAGCGGCGGAGAACTTTTTTAAAGCGCAGCACCTTGCGCGCTGCAGCCACCTCGGCCTGAACAGCCTTCCACTCTGCCTGCACCGGAGGCGTGGCGCCGGCCTGCCATGCCGATCCACTTTGCAATGCTCTCTCAGCAGCAGCAGCGTCTTCGGCCGCGAGAGCCTGACGCGCGGCTTCGATCGACAGGGTAAGTTGCCGGTCGGCGATCTGCCGGACACGCGCACCGAGCCGCTGCTCGATAGCTGCAGCACCTGGCGGCAATGCTGCAGCTGCGCCATTTGCAGCGAGGCGCTCAAAGAGGGTTGCGGACTCAATCTCATTGAGGCTCGCGTAAATGGCGCCGAGAGATTCGAGTTGGGAAGCTTCGCTTTCGAGCGCCGTGCCGCATAGCTCCATCGCTGCCTGCACGCGCTTCGATTGCCGCACACCCGCGGGCTCGGCGCGCATCAGGCCCAGAGCCGCGTCGAAGAGTTCCATCGCGCGGAGCCGATCGACATTGGCAATCACCTGATCGACGCGCCTTTCGAGCACCTGCTGTTTCTGCATGGCCTCGTCGAGCTGGCGATGCAGGGATGGCTCATCGACGCGCTGCAGCACCGGCGGTAGCAGCTTGAGCACCGCCTCGTAGTCTTCCTCTTCGAGCAGCCGCTTGGCTTCAAGAAAGCTGCGCTCGACAAGATCTTGCGAGATACGCTCGGCCGCAGCGGACCGGGCGAGATTCATCAGTTCCGTCATCTCCGGCGAGGAGAATCCCTCCTTCTCGCACAGTTCGAGCACCTTCACGGTTTCCAGATAGAGATGATCTTCGAGCAGTGCTCGCGCCTTTGACATGTACTCGGCCAGCATTTGCTCACGCTGCTCACGCGTGAGGCGTTGCGCGATGGCGGACTCAAGCTTAAGCAGATCGGCGTTGCCGGGCAACTTGGCCAATGCTTCGCGAATGCGCCCGAGGGCTTCGACAGGTGGCAGCCGCCGGCAGGCATCACTCACTTCGGCAACGAGCCGTTTGCGTTCATGCTCGCGCAGCCGCGGCTCAAGCTGAATCTTCAAGCGAAGCAGTGTAGGCTCGGCCGGAAATTTTTGAAGCGCCGCGGCTACTTCGGCCGTGACCTCCTGCAGTTGTTCGAGCGTGAGCGCCACGGCAGCCCGTTCTTCCAACGCGACTACGAGGCGCTTGCGTTCTTCATGGCGGGTGGCGCTGTCGAGTTCGTCTCTGAGGCGCAGCAGTTCTGCATCGGAGGGCGCGATCTCTTCGGCTTCTGCGAGCGCAGTAGAGGCCTCAATAAGCCGCTGGGCAGAAAGGCTTGTCTGCGCCTGGTCCAGCAGCTTGCGCAACTGAGCTTTTCTGCGCGCTTCTTCGGCCTCTTGTTCGAGCACCTTGCAGATCGCCAGAATGCGCGAGTCAGCGGGATCGAGCGCAGAAGCTTTGCCGGCCAAGGTGCGCGCCGACTCATAATTGCCGGAGTGGCGCGCCGACTCAGCCTCACGCATCAGCTGCTGAATCTGCTCGGCCCTCTGCTTGCCGGCGTTCGCCTTCGCGAGAAGCGCGGAGGCCTCCGCATTGCCGGCATCGAGATGCAGAGCTTCGGTACAGAACGCGATGGCCTGCTCCCAGTTGCGCGCGGCGACGGCCTCGCCCGCAGCTTTCTTGAGCTGGTCGACGCGCTCGCGCAGCTTGAGGCGATTGAAGTGCTGATCGACGAGGGCCATCAGCTGCTTGGCTTCTGTATTCTGGCTGTTCAGGCGCAGCACCTGGCTGAGGAGCTGCTTGGCCTGTGTGTGGTCTTCCGCTGCGACCGCTGCCTGGGCCTCGCGCATGAGCTGGTCGATGCGTTCGATTTTCAACTGCGCGCCGACCGCATTGAGGTCTGCGGCCATATCGCTGGCGTGGCCGTATCGCTCAAAGGGGTCCTTGGCCAGTGCTCGCGCGATCACCTGATCAAGCAGCGGCGGATAGGAAGAAAGATGGTTCGAGAGCGGCGCGGGCTCCTGCTGCAGGATCTGATGCAGAATAGCCGGATATTCTGCATCGAAGGGCAGCACACCGGTGAGCACCTGGTAGAGCACGACGCCCGTTGAGAAAATGTCGGATCGGCCGTCGAAGGGCTCGCCGCGCAGGCGTTCGGGAGCCATGTAGGCTGGAGTGCCCACAAGCGTTCCGGTGCGTGTCATGCCGCGATCGGTCTGCTGTTGTTGGCCGGCACGCGCGATGCCGAAGTCGAGCAGCTTCACCAAGCCGTCGCGCTGCACAATCACGTTGGCGGGCTTCACGTCTCGATGGATCATGCCCTGCAGATGCGCGTAGGCTAGTGCGGCGCAGACCTGCTCAATGATGTCGAGCTTCACGCTGATGTGCAGCCGGTCTTTTTCGCGGATAAGTTTGTCGAGCGGCTCGCCATCGAGAAACTCCATGACGATATAGGGCAAGCCTTCTTCATCGCCGAAGTCGTAGACGGTGACGATATTGGGATGACGCAGATTGCCGGTGTGCCCCGCCTCCTGGTAGAAGCGCTTGAGCATGTCGGATTCGCCGGAGAAGCCTTCCGTGAGCGTCTTGATGGCGACGTCGCGGCCGATGCGCGGATCGCGCGCGCGATAGACTACGCCCATGCCGCCCTGGCCGAGCACACCGACAACCTCGTACTTTCCGATGCGCTCCGGCGCCGGCCTTCCCTGCCCGTTCACGGCTGCTCCTGATTTCCCAATTCGATGCGAGGTTCCCTCGCATATTGCATGAATGTCTTGCTAACGTAAGCGCCATCCCTCAGGGGCTGAAGCCCGAGTTGAATTTGCGACCTTTGCGACACGAGTAAACTTGTGCCTTTCACAAACCTCATGCGCGCAGAGTTTCTGCAGCTTCTAAAGTCATGCCCTGATACAGAGCGATATTCCGAGGTGTTTTCCAGCGAGTCGGAATATCGCACCTAAACAGCTTTCGAGACACGTCCCGTGAAATTACTCAGAGGACGCTTGCAGGCCAATATCCCGGAAGTTGAACTGATCGGCCAGGAACTTGCGGGCCTTCGAGCGCTCCGCAGTGTCCGCAACCGGCGTGGAGTTGAGATAGAGGATGTACAACTCGGCTGCGCCGTCATTGTCGCCGTCGGAGGCTTTGCGATCGGCGCGGCTCAGCACGAGCACGGGCAGGTCGGTCACCCTTTCCTTTGCTTTGGCGATCAGTGCATCACGCGCCTTGTACTCGTCCTGCTCGAGAAACTCATTTTCGTTCGGAATCGTTTCCTCGTTGCGCACGCCTTTGGTGTCCTCCGGCTTTACGTTCTGCAGGACGGAGTATTCCTTCGCGTCGTCACTTTGGATCGGGATGCGTTGCACGACCTCTTCACCCGAGCTGTCGAGAATGCGGAACTGCAGGCCCACCGCGATCTTCAGACGATAGGTCACTTGCGAATAGGTGTAAGGCCGCTCGACATCCTGCCGCTTCAACTTGGGAATCTCATCAAGCCTGGCGTGCAAGTCTTCTACTTTTTTCTCGTCTTCCTGCACGGTTTCGTTCGCCGCCTTGATCTCATTCTTTTTGCCGTGCGCCTGCGCTCCCTGCAGCACGCTGCGCGCGGCTTCGAGGTCGTTGTTGGCGTGCTCGTAAGCACGGTTCGCCTCGTTCCACACTTCATTCGGAATCTCTTCCTGGCCGAAGCGATACATCGATTCTTTCGGTGTAATGGATTCCGATTTGCCCATCTCGTGTTGCAGCACATCGCCGACCAGCTGGAAGTTCGGCTGCACAGGAGTCGTCTCCTGCGGGCGGATCACCTTCACTGTTAAGCCAGAGGATTCAAGGCCTGTCGCCAATGCATCCGTAAGCTGGGTTGCAAAGTCGACGGCGTCGCGGCGCGAAGTCTGGTCGCGGAAATCGACTTTGACGGAGAGCCGCGATTTGAGCAGATGTGCGGTGCGCACCGTCGTCATCTCGTCGTGAATGGCGCCGGAATCTGTGGGTGATTTGTACTGCAGCGCTTCAGTGAGATAAACCCACCCCACATTAACGCCCGTGCCGTCGGGTTTTTCCGCGTAGCGCTTGCCTTGCTGCAGGTCGTAGGTGCTCAGGTCTTCACCGAGAATGGCAATACGATCCTGCAATGCAGGATCGTTGGTGATCCGAAAGCAGCGCTGCAGATAGGCATAAGCGGCGCGAATGCCGGACTCATCGCCGATGCCATTGATGGGCTCATGGGCTTTCTGGAGGCCGGTCGCTGCCTGCTCCGCTGCAGGAACGTACTTGTCTTTAAGCGTGTCGAGCCGGGCTGTGACCAGCGCACGTTGATCGGGCGGCAGATCGTCGAGCACTTCATAAGCAGTGATGAAGTCACTGCTCGCCTCCGCTGTCTGGCTCTTTTGTGTGGCTGCATCGGCGGCTGCCTGGTTGGCTGTGCTCAGCGCCTGCGCGCGCGCCGTCTTGAGGAAGGCCTCGGTATCGGCATTGGAAAGAATAGCCTCCGCCTTTTCGAGTTCCTTCACCACGCCCGGCCAGTCGGGACCATCTTCGAGCTTCTTCGCATTTGCGACATACAAGGCGGAGACTGCCTTGATGTCCGCCGCGACATTTGCGTCTTCGGCGGCAAAGCCGTGAAGCAGGGCGATCTTCTGCGCGGCCTCATCCGCCTGTTGGGCCGCGATCTGCGCTTCACAGTCGTGCAGGATTCCGTTGTAAGCAACGCGCGCCTGGCGGGTCGCGTTCTCGGCGGCCGCAGCTTCCGGTGTGGTCGGCTCAGTAGCGTAGGCGCCGTCCGCAAGTTTTTCCGCCGCGACGAGGTTCGCGTAACCGGGAGCCTGCTGTTTGAATGCTTGCTGATAGAGATTGAGTTTCTCCTGCGCGCCTGCGCTGAGCGCAAGCACCTCAGCGTGAATCTTCTGGCTCAGCTCGGCGATAGCCGCATCGTCAGCAACCAGCGCTCGCGCGTGGTCTGCCGCCTGACGCGCGTCTTTCAGCTTGCCATAGTTGGGAGAGCTCCCACCTTTCGAGCCGGCGTACGTTTGAAGAGCCGAGGCTCCATCGGCGAGAAACAGCATAGCCAGAGATCTCTTCGCCGCGCCACCATGCGCTCCTGCCGGATACGCCTGCAGGTATACCTGCCATCCATGAATAGTACCGGCGCGATCAGCGCGTAGATATTCGGCCAGCTCCTGGTCTGGCGCTGCGACAAAGACAATCTTCGCGCCTGGCTTGATAGGCACAATCTGCGTGGCCGAGGAATCTGAGCCATTGATCACTCGGCCCTCAATCTCAGCTTTATCGGCGAGCTCCGACGCGGAAAAGGATCCGCCTTTCTCGAACTTGAGATTTCCGGGAACCACGCAGACCGGAGCGGCCGCTCCCTGCGTAAGCATCAGCACGCCGTCACTGGTGCGCTCGATCGATGTGTCGGCAGTGAGCATCGCTTTGCCGAGCTTGTGATAGGCGCTCTTGTCGATTCCCGACGTAGCGGTGCACAGATTGACTTCATTCTTGCCGTTCAACACGAAGTCGGCGATCTGCTGGTAATCCTGGCCATCGTGCCCCGGATAGATTGCAATCGCGGTGAGCCCGGCGGTCTTTGCGTGCAATGAAGTCGGAACCAAAGGCAGCAGAATTGAGGTAAACAGAAAAAACCGGCTTCGCCGCCCGAGCCTTGCGAAGAGAGGCGACATGATCTTACCCTCTGAATTTTCCCGTCGGTCCATCCTGGAGTGGGAGGATGGCTTTCCGGCGCTGTATGCTATAATTCGCTCCACTGTATCAAGTCCTCGGCCCGGCGTGCAATAACAATCCCTGCCTCGCCGCCTTTCATAAAGCCTCATGGAATCGCAGCCGTCCAGCACGTTTTCGGGCCTGTCTACGGGGCCTTTCCCGGTTCAAAACGCACAAAGCACCGTCGAGATGGTCTTCCGTTTTTGGGGCCCGCGTGCGAAGAACGCCGGCACCCATGCGGTCAATGATCCCGGCGATCCCGGCTTGCACCCCGGCGTGCTGGCCCTGATTGAAGACACCGTGCTCGCAAAACGCGGCGTTGTTCTGACGGCGCGCGATCAGCTTCATGTCTCCGGCCTGAAGCAGCCCGCCGATGCACTGGTAATTTCACGCCAGGTTCAGCTCGGCCTGCAGGGCTTTCGGACGCGGCACGCCAGCGCGCCCATCGCCATCTCCATCGCCATCGATGCAGGCAGCGCTCATCCGCCGCAGACAGCATCTGCGCAGGATGGAAGCGTTGCGGAGGACACGCAAGCCGCAACTACTTCGGCGAATGGCAATGTTGAACCTCCTCACGAGCTGGTCACACTTCTCAAACTTTCTAAGCCCGCGCAGATTCTGCTGACGCACGATCTTTGCCGGCAGATGACCGATCTCCACGGCCTGCCGCTTAAATCTTTTTCCGGGCGGTTCGGTGTCTATGAGTATCTGTGGGCCGCCGAAGATAAGCTCGACCTGCTGCAGTCCGAGCCGCAATGGACGCTGACTGCCCTTCCGGCGCAGGCGGTCACCGGTTCGCATCCCGCGGCGAATCAGAAATCAGATTTCGTGACAGCTCGAACGACCACCAAAGCCTTCGATCTTCCGAAGTCTCCCGATGCAATGGTGCAGGAGGCGAAGGGGCCGTTTCACTCGCCGCGCGTGCTCGCCCTCGCGGGTATTGGCATCGCTGCCCTGGGTGCAGTGATCGCGATGAGCGTTCATGTGGCGCACCGCTCTGCAGCACCATCGCCTGCAGTCGCTGCGCCGGCCTCGAGTGCTCCGGTGGAACCGGCGGCGACAACTCCTGTGGTTACGCATGCCACACAGCCCGTCTCGGCTCCAATCGCGAAGCCGCACGCAGCCAATGCAAATCATTGGGCCGCCAAGCCAAATAACAGCAAGCCTGCCGCCGCGGTGGAAGAGACACCGGTTGCCGAATCAAACCAGGCATCATCGCCCGCACAAGCTCCCGCTCCGCAGGGGTGCGCGCAAGAGATGCAGCCGGCCCGATTGGTCGCTTTGGGTGAGCAGTACCGCGGTCGCGGCGACTACGCAAATGCGATCCGCATCTTTCGTGAGGTGCTGGCCTGCGATCCGAACAATGCGCAGGCGCGCGAAGGTCTGGACAAGGCTGCGCAAGGACAGCGGCAGCACTGAGCTTTTCTTCTTCAGGTGAGGTGTTTCAGGAGAGTTCCGCCCAGGCGCCATTGCGTCTGGCGTCGAGCCCCGAATTGAGGTTGAAAACCTGCGAAGGGGGCTCGCTCATGACCTCCTGAAAGGCCTTGCGGAAGGCCGTCATCTCCTCGGCCGTGCCAACGGTGATGCGCACGTGCGTAGGCCAAGCGGGCCAGAGCCGGCCGATATAGACATCCTTCGCCGCCATCCCCGTGATGACCTGCGCGCCAGGACGCTTCACGTCGAGCATGAAGCAGTTGCTTTCAGACGGTGTGAAGGCATAGCCGTTGCTCTTGAGCCAGGCAAAGGTGTCGGAGCGAACGCCGGTGAGAATCTTCTTGCGCGCGGGCACGAGATCCTTATCGAGAAGGCTCGCCTTGGCCGCAGCAACGGAAGTCACCGGCAGCGCAAGCTGGCCGTTGTAGGCGGCGAGGCGCTTGAGCAGGTCAGGCCGCCCGATGGCAAAGCCCATCCGGATGCCTGCCATTCCATAGATCTTCGAAAACGTGCGCAGAACGATCACATCTTTGCCATCTCTCACAAAGTCGAGTGAAGGCGCCGCATCCGAAAAGTGGATGTAGGCTTCGTCGATCAGCACCAGCGAGCCCTTCGGGGCATTGCCGACCGCGTACTCCAGGTCGGCGCGGCTGGTGAGCGTGCCGGTAGGGTTGTTGGGATTGCAGATATAGAGGACGCCCGGCGTGGACGAGGCAGCAAGCATCGCCTTGACGTCGTGCGTGGCGCTGCCGCTTGGATCGGCCAGCGGCACCCGGATGACCGGCGCACCGATCGCCGCCGCAGCCCGCACAGGCGCTTCATAGCCAGGATCGCCAATGACCAATGGCTTGTCCTTGGCAGTAAAGGCGATCACCGTCAGATGCAGCGGCTCGCTGGATCCGGCGAACGGGAGAACGCAACTGGGATCGAGGCCTTCCTGGGTGGCGAAGATCTCGGCCAAGTCTTCGCGAAGGTGATACTGGTAGCGTCCGCCGCGGGGAATGATGTCGATCATGGCCTGACGCGCACCGTCGGAGGGCCCGAGAGGATTCTCGTTGGCGTCGATGTGGATGGCTTTGGGATCGTTGTAGCCGTCGGTAGCTGGCCGCGCTGCCAAAGCAAGATGGCTTTCGGTGAGAATGGGCAGACTGGCAAGGGCTGAGGTGCCCGCGGCCATGCGGAAAAAGCCGCGGCGGGAGAAGCTACGATGCGCGGTGTGTTCCATGCCTCAACGTAGCCGCAAAAGGTGTGAATAGCAAGAGCGAAACAGAAGGACGGCCCGGGAGATGGATGCGGAAGACGGCGGAATTCAGACAAGGGGTATGCGGGAATCGAGGACTTTACGGATGATCCTCAACCAGTAAGGTTGAGGATCATCCGTAAATAGAGAGATCGTTACTGCTCGTCTGCGTTGGCAGACGGCAGCGGGAGCTTCTGCCGGACCGGCGCCTGTGCGGTGGGATTCCCCGCCTGATCGGGATTGGACATGGCGGCCAGTTCTGATTGCCGGTACTTGGGCGCGCTGACGTAGCCATGGATGTGGTTTTTCGAGATGTCGTTGATGACGATCTCGACCGGCTGCGGGCTGTCGGGCTCGTAGAACATCGCCGGCTGATAAAGATTGACATGCTTCTGCGAGAGGTTGCGATCGTCCACCATCAGCGCCAAGTCGGCGTATCCGCGCTTGGTGTTGGCTTTGCGCAGGCTTACGCTGATAGGCCCTTCGCGTTTGAAGTCCTTGGACTTGGTCAGGTCGAACTCGATGTAGTTGCGCTCGCCTCGCTTCTGCAGCACAACAAGTTCGTCGTGGGTGCGGGCAATGGAACCGGTCAGCTCCGTCCGGGTGTTGGTGAGGTCGCTGCGCGTGTCATCGATCGCCTTGCCTTGCGCGTCCAGCTGCGCCTGCATCTTCTTGAAGCGCTGGTCTGCTGCGCGGTCACGATGCGCTGCCGGACGGCGGCTCGTTACGGCCGACGGTGCATGGGCAGCCGGGGTGGGCTTTGCTTCACTCGGCGCAGGCTGGTCGCTGAGGGCCAGAGCATTCACTTTGGCGGTGAGCGCGTCGAGCTGGCTGTGCGTGGCGTTCAGTTGCGCGGTGACCTGCTGATTCTGCGCTGCCAGGGATTGGGCGCTGTTGTGCTCATGCACTGCGTAGCCAACGCCGGCTCCGCCGACCACAAGAGCCACTACATAAGGCACGATTCGCTTGCCAACCGGCGCGAGGGCCGGGAACTGGGAACCATCCATAAAAGATCCTCCAGAGACAACGGGTGCTTTTGTAGAAGCAGGTTCCATTCCAAAGAACAAAGCATCTAACTCTAGTTGATTCAGAGATTTAATTGGATAAAGGTTCCGAAGTTACTGCGCAGAAATTTCCCGATCGTGGAAATTTTCCTCGATGCGGTGAAAGCCGCGTGCTTTCCGACCGGTCTTGGGTTACGGTCTTGGGTTACAGATTGAACAGCTCGCGCAAGCGTTTGGTCTGGGCGCGGCTGACGGGAATCTCGGTCTGCTGCTTGTCATTCATGCGCAGCTGGTAGCTCGATTTGAACCACGGCACCACTTCCCGGATGTGGTCGATATTGACGACGAAGCCGCGGTGGGCGCGCCAGAAGTGGGCGGTGTCGAGCAGTTCCTGCAGCTCTTCAAGGGTGCGGCACTTCGACTGGCCCTCGAAGGTGCGTGTGACGACGCGAATCACGCCCTCATCGATGGCCGCGAAGCAGATATCGGCCTGGTCGACGAGGAGCAGGCGGCCTTGCGCCTGCACAATCAGCTTCGCGGGCTGGGCCGCCCGTTCTCCGTTTTGCGTGCGGTCAAGCAGGCGAAGCAACGCGTCGATCTGCGAACTGGTCGGCTGCGAACTGGTCGACTGCGAGCTGGTCGACTGCGAGCTGGCGGGTGGTTCGTCATCAGCCGACGCATCGAGCGCAGCGCCGGCGGCGTTGCCGTTGAGGCGGGCCCGGGCGCGCTCCACCGCTGCGGTGACGCGACTGCGATCGAAGGGCTTGAGCAGATAATCGACGGCATTCACATCGAAGGCGCGGACGGCGTACTGGTCATAGGCCGTGGCAAAGACGATCTGCGGCAGCGGTTCGGCGCTCTTGCCGCCGTTTCTCAGCCGGTTGCGTTCGACCAGCCGCTGGATGACGGCAAAGCCGTCGAGTCCGGGCATCTGCACGTCGAGAAAGACGAGGTCGGGGTGATGCTCCTCGATCAGGTTCACGGCCTGGATGCCGTTGGCGCCCTGGCCGATGACCTCGACGTCCTCGACCGAGTCAAGCAGGTACTTCAGCTCATCGCGGGCCAGTTGTTCGTCATCGATAATCAGCGCGGAGATCGACATGCGGGCCGGAAAGATCGATTGTAAGGAGCGCGGTGGGCGGGGTCAATGCGCGCGGAGCGGGCTCATATCCGGCGCAGGCGCTTCAAATTTCTATTCACCCAGCACGCGCAAACGCGCCGGGGTGCGATCAGTAGCCAGCTCGTGACCGCAGCGTGTGCAGTAGACATCGGTAGTGCGCACGGTGCGGAAGCAGTTGCCGCAACTGGCTGTGAGCTGATAATTGCATTGCGGGCAGAAGTGGAAGTCGCTCTGCACGTGCGTGCCGCAGGCCGGGCAACGCGAGACCTCAGGTTGGCGCAGCAGGAAGTAAAACACAGCGCCGATGCCGCCGGGCATCACCAGGCAGACCAGCATCCAGAAGCGCGTGCTCATCGCGCGCCGCGGCGCATCTTTGCTGACATAGCCCATCATCAGAAAATAGAGAGCCGCCAGCAGCCCCCAGGAGAGATCAAAATAGAGCCGCAATCCCAGCGGCGGGGCGGGATGGTGCCGCTGTCCCGGGGCCACGATCCACCAGTAGTACTCCACCAGCAAAAACGCGAGCACAGCCGCAACAATCGACCAGGTCGGAATCATCCGCTGGTCTTCGTGCATGGCGATGGATTGCGGCTCACGCATGGGCGATCCTTGCAAGCAATAACTGTGGAGGGCCTTTATCGATGGTACAGGATATATGGTCCTTACTGAAATGGACGGACCACGAGACGCGGAAGTTGCCGAAACCCGCGCCTGCTGCGCATTCTGTGCGGAGAATACAAAGGAAATTAGGACTTTTGCCGCATCCAGCCGGCCACCAGGGCGGCGGCCACCAGCGCAGGAAGAAGGATGCAGATCCAGAGGCTTACCTGCGTAGCGAGATCTTCCCAGTGCTCGCCGCCGAAGATATCGTCGGTCACGCGCCAGAGGAACGGACCCATGGCCAGCGCCACCAGAAGAATCGAAGCAACTGCCAGCGAGAGCGTGCGTTTGCGGCCGGCCTTCTGATCCTGCATGACGCCCAGCGAGGCCATCACGACGCGCCGCGTGCGGTGCGCCACTGCGCGCTCGCGGCCAGCCTGGCGGCCCGTTAAGGCCGTAAGCAGGTCGTGATCCTGCTCCGCATGCGAGTTGCTGGCCAGCTCGATCATCGTTACACCGCCTCCTGCAGGCGATTCTGTACGGGATGCTGCGCAAGGTTCTGCTCTGCAGCGGCAATCTCGAGCTTGGGCTTGATCATCGCCATGCCACGGTAAAGTCTCGATTTGACGGTAGAAAGCGGCGCGCGGGTCACCTTGGCGATCTCTTCGAGCGAAAGCTCTTCATGGAAGCGGAGCACCAGCACCTCACGGTGCAGCGTATCGAGCTGCAGCAGTGCTGCGGCGATCCGCTCGCGGTCTTCGAGATTTGAGACGCGGTCAAACGGGGTCGGCTCGCCGTCGGCGACCTCGAAGGCCATGGGACGGTCTTCGTCGCCATTACCTTCGAACAGCTCGTCGAGGCTGCAGGCGGTCCGTTTGCGCCGCTGGTCGATAACCAGATTGCGGGCGATGGTGAAGAGCCAGGTTTCGAACCGCGCCTGGCCATTGAACTGACCGCCACGGACGAGAACCCGCATCCAGACCTCCTGGAAGAGGTCTTCGGCCATCTCGCGGTTGCCGGTGAGATAAAGCAGGTAGCGCAGCAGCCGGTGCTGATAGCGGACGATCAGCTCGTCGAGCAGGCCTGCTTCCTGTCGTTTGAGACCGTGCGCGACCGCCAAGCTCTCCTGCCGGGCCTGCTCGTCTTGGGCACTGGCCACGGCATGAGAAAACAACGGTTTTACGGCCGCAAAGGTCATCTCATTCAAATTAGACGACAGAGTGACCACGGAAGACGAGCGGAAAGTGTGGCTTGGGCCCCAAATGCACCTATTTTGCAGCACCTGAGGCCTTTTTCGCAGCTTTTAGGGCGTCGTCAACGGCCTTGGCCGCCCGACGCTCCCGTGCCTCGGTGCTTCCGTAATAGAAAATTCCCATCAGATGACCCCGGCGCTGGGTGGGCGTCATAGCCTTCCATCCGGCCTCGGCCATGGGTTGGCGGGCAAACGCGGCCTTCAAAATGGGCGGAGTTTCGAGCTCGCCCTCCATAGTCAGCAGAAGCCATTCGGCCATCCGTTCGGCCTGACGGCGGCGGGTTTCAGGGCTCTTCGCAGTGCCGACCATGCCGCAGATCATCCGGCGCGTATATTCGCTGAGGCCATCGAACCATTTACGCAGCATGCGATCGCCTTTGAGCGCGCGATCGAGCTCGGGCGGCATCACCGCCTTACGCTCTTCGAAATCCGGCTCCAGAGTGATCTTGACGGTGTCGCCCCGGCGGGCTCCGGCGCCTTTCTGCATCTTTTTGTTCACCAGCACCATGTGTCCTTTGCCGCCGGGAACCGGAAAAAGCGAGGTGCGAAAGGCAAAGCCATTGATCTCGCCGCGGACACGAAGACGCTTGCGCTCGGGCCAGGTCTTATCGATATCGAAGGGCACGCGCGCGATGATCCAGTTAAGCGTGGTGCCATCCGATTCGAGCCGCGCGGTGAAAGATTTTTTGAGTGATGCACTCATGGAAAAACGGCGAACTCAGTATGCCGCCTCAAACGCAATCCATCAAGCGGAGCATGCACACAGGCCGATTTCGCGCAATTGGCGTTGATTCGGAGCTGCGGCTTACAGTTCGCGAATCGCAGTCACAGGATTTCGGCGCATCGCTCGATGTGCCGGAAAGTAGCAGGCTAACAAAGACATTGCACCCAGGAGCATGACGACGGAGACGACGGTGACGGGATCGTTGGCTCCGATTCCATACAACAGCCTGGCGATAAGACGTGTCAGTCCCAACGCAAACGCCAGTCCCACAGCCAGCCCAATGCCTGTGAGCGATAGTCCCTGCAACAGCACGAGTCGCAGCACATCGAGTGGTGAGGCGCCCAAAGCCATTCGTATTCCGATCTCGTGGGTCCGCATTTGGGTCCGATAGGCCACCACTCCGTAGATCCCGGTTACTGCAAGAACCAGTCCGATCAGCGCAAACATTCCCGCCAGGGCACTCTGTATGACGGCAAAGACGCTCGCCATCTGCGTACTCTCTCGCATGGGACGCACATCGAAAACCGGCAGCCGTGTATCGATTTCGTGGATGACGCTCTCGACTGCGGGCGCAAGGTCGGCGGGATTTCCCTCGGTCTCGACTTGCACCATTGTCTCGAACCCCGGGTGCTGGAAACAGCTTATATAGACCATGGGCTCCGGGGCCTCATTCACGAAAGTATGGGTTGAATTCCTGGCAACGCCGACGACCGTGGAAAAGCCGCCCCCCACCCTGAGTCTCTTTCGCAGCGGATCCTGCCCTGGCCAGTAGCGCCTGGCCGCAGTCTGATCCACGATGATGACGCTCGGGGCCTTTTCATCGTCATTCAGAGTAAACTCGCGTCCTTCCAAAATGGGTATATGAAGGGATTCGAAATACCGCGGGCCCACCTCGGCATTCTCCACCAACAAAGATTCATGGGGGTGCGGCACATACCCTTCAGGATACGCATCGGTCCTCTTTTGGATCAGGGTCATCGGAATCCAGTCCGTAAGAGACGCAACCTTAACGCCGGGGAGTGCCGACACGCGGTCAAGTAGCTTGTGACGGATCAGCCGTGCCTCGTCGTTGCTGTAGCCTGCGATATTGAGTCCCACCGACGCAGTGAGGACGTGGTCCTGCTCAAAGCCGGGGTTCGCGGCGGCGAGATTCTGCAGCGTTCGCAGAAAGAGGCCGGAGCACAACAGCAGAGGAAGGGAAAGCGCGATTTGCGCCACCACCAGCCCGCTGAGCAATTTCTTGTTGCGTGAGCCGCCGGAGATACTTGCCGACTCTGCCTTGAGCGCTTCAATGGCCGGTGCGTGAGACGAACGCCAGGCTGGGAGCGCGCCGCATAGCATGGCGGCCAAGAGAGATGACACGGCAATCCCGATCACCACGTTATGATCCATGCTCCCGTTGAGTACGAGAGGATTCGAGTTCGCCGGAAAGAACCACGCGAATGTTTTCGATGTCCACGATGTCAAAGCAAGGGCCACGACTCCCGCGACGATGGAAAGTACAGCGCCCTCCAGCACCATCTGCCGCACCAGTTGGATGCGATTCGCGCCGAGCGACTGCCGGATCGCAAGCTCGCGCCGACGGGATACAAACCGCACCAGCGTGAGCGTAGCCACGTTGGCGCAGGTGAGCAACAGCACTAGAGCGGCGAAGGCCAGCAGAATGGGCAGCGTCGTCGCCATGACTCCGTTGGCGCCGAATGGCGAACGCCACATGGGATCGAGCGTGATGCGGTTATCGCCGAGATGCTGGTCCGGATACGCCGCGACGATATTGTGCATCACGGTGTCGAGATCCTGGGCTGCCTGGCCCCGGCTCACGCCGGGCCGCAATCTTCCTATTACGATCAGCCAGACGGAATCGCGATGGGTCCTCCGCCACACATCGTTCCCGAGGGGATCGAGCGTTACCCACAGATCGTCGCGCAGTCCGGGCGCTGCTCCAACAAACCCCTCCGGCGCCACACCGATCACCGTCAGAGGATGCTGGGCGACCTCGATCGACTTGCCCACAATTGCCGGGTCTGCGGCAAAGCGCGTCTTCCAAAGTGAGTAACCCAGGATCACGCTGGGTACCGCACGGGCCTCCTCGTCCGGCAGAAAGAATCGACCCAGCGTCGGCTTGATGCCGAGCACATCGAAATAGTTAGCCGACACATTCGCTATATAGACACGCTCCGGCTGTGCGCCGCCAGTCAGCGCAATCCAATCGTTATGATAGGCAAGTATTCCGGTCAAGGTGCGGTTCTGCTGGCGCAGATCGCGATAGTCGAGATACGAGAAGGGCGGAGTCGGAGAGAAGTTCCGTTCTCCCCGCTGCAGGCTTACGAGTTCGCCCGTGTCCCGCGCGCCAGGAATCGGACGCAGCATGGTGCCGTCAATCCAACTGAATACGGTGCTGTTGGCGCAGATAGCTACGGCCAGCATCGCCGTCGCGGTGATCGTAAAACCGGGGCTCTTGCGCAGTTGCCGCAGCGCGTAACGGACATCTCGGCCCAGTTGTTCAAGCCAGGCCTGGCCCCACATCTCGCGCGTCACATCCTGCACCAAAGGAATATTTCCGAACTCCCGCTCTGCTGCTTGCCGCGCCGCCTCTGGCGTCTCGCCACGCGCTACTCGATCGGCAATCGCCATCTGCAGGTGGGCATCGAGCTCTTCCTGCAATTCGCGCTTGCGCCGCTGAAAACCGAAGCTCGGGAACCACTTCATGACTCACTCTCCTCCGGCTTGACGTACATCACCGACCCAATCGCTTCGACAATCCGCTCCCATCGGCCAAGATCTGAGGCCAACTGCTTTTTCCCCTTGGCCGTGATCCGATAGTAGCGGGCTCTTTGCTTGCTCTCTGATTGCTTCCAGTCAGACTGCACCCAGCCCTGACGCTCCAATCGATGCAGAGCGGGATACAGTGATCCGGTCTCCACCTGAAGCACGTCTCCGGATCGCAAACGTAAAGCCTGGACAATGCCATACCCATGCTGCGGCCCCCATTGCAGGGTCTGAAGAATCAGCATGTCGAGTGTTCCCTGCAGCAGCTCAATCCGGTTCTTATACTGGTCTTTTTCGCTCATAGATGTAGACATTCTACCCGCTTGGGCAGTAGATTGTCTACTCCCACTCCCAAGCGAAGCTTCTAAACTATCCCTTATGGAAGTCCTGTACGGCCTGCACCCGGTGGAAGAGGCTCTGCGTGCGGGCAAGCGCCGTTTTGATCATGTACTGGTGGCCCGCGAACGCCGCGACGACCGGCTGGAGCGGCTGGTGGCGCAGTGCCGCGAGGCGGGCGTCCGCGTGCGTCAGGAACCGCGCGAGCAACTGACGCAGGTGGCGCAGACCACGGCGCACCAGGGCGTGGTGGCGCTGGTGCGGCCGCAGGAGTTTCTGGCGATCGAAGATTTGTTTGAGGCTGACGCGGCGCGCGGTCGTACGGCCCGGCTGGTGCTGGCGCTCGATGGAGTCGAAGACCCGCAAAATCTGGGCGCTCTATTACGCGTGGCCGATGGTGCGGGCGTGGACGGCGTGATTCTTACCGAGAGGCGTTCAGCGCCGCTGAGTGCCGCGGCGGTGAAGGCAAGCGCCGGTGCCGCCGAGCATCTGCGCATCGCGCGTGTCGGCAACCTCGTGCGCGCTCTCGAAGACCTGAAGCAGCGGAACCTATGGGTTGTGGGACTCGACGAGCGCGGCTCAACCGATTACGACCGGTTCGATCTCACGGGGGATGTGGTGCTGGTGCTGGGCCGCGAGGGTGCGGGCCTGCACGATCTCGTTCGCCGTACATGCGACCATCTGCTGCGCATTCCCATGGCCGGCGGTGTGAGCTCGCTGAACGTTTCGGCGGCCGGAGCCGTCGTGCTGTATGAGGCTGCGCGGCAGCGGCGGGTACGTTCTTCCACCTCTCCCGTCCAAAAGGCTGCCCCACGCAGTGGTGGGCAGAAAGGCCTTGGTTCATGAAGTTTGTTTTCGCGCCGATGCTGGCGCTGGCCGCAGTGCTTGCGGCATCTACCGTCTCTTCCCCTGCACAGACATCCACTCCGCAAACGCAGAACCCGCAGGCGCAGCACCAGGATGAGAAGCATGGCCAGGTCATCTTCTCCCGTTCAACCGATGAGAACGGCAACACAACCACGACCCGAGGGCCGGCGGCGCCGCCCATGGCGTCTGCGCCGATTGCTGACGATGCTGAGCGCCAGGCAGTCGCCTTCACGCTTTATGACCTGGACGTGCACCTCAACCCGGTGATGCAGCACATCGCGGTTCGCGCGCAGGTAACGGTGCGCAATGACGGCAAAGCGCCGCTCAAGCATGTTCCGCTGCAGATCTCGTCTTCATTGAATTGGGAGCGCATTCGCGTCAACGCGCACGATGCCTCCTTCCAGGTGGCCACGCTCAACTCCGACTCAGACCACACCGGCCAGTTGCACGAAGCTGCAGTGCCCCTTGCAGAACCGCTGGCGCCCGGAGCATCGCTCGAACTCGATGTAACGTATTCCGGCGTCATTGCAACCAGCGCGCAACGCCTGGTGGCGCTCGGCACGCCGGACGACCTGGCTCTACACGTGAACTGGGACGAGATCGGCGAGGACTTCACCGGTCTGCGCGGTTTCGGCAACGTGGTCTGGTATCCAGTGTCGAGTGTGCCTGTGGTTCTCGGCATGTCCCAGGAGGGGTCCTCAGTTGCCTGGCAGCCGGCAGGCGCAGCCGTGGTCGACAGCGCGCGCCTCTTCGCGGAGCTGGGCGAACACAAGCTGCACATGCAGGGCACCCACTTCAGCCTGCGATTGACAGATGAGTTTTCACGCGGCCACGCCCCGACAGTTGCGCTGATCAATGGGCATTCCGTGCCGCTGACTGTGATCAACGGCAGTGATGAGGTGCAGGGTGTTGCGACGGCGAAGCTTGACGATTCGATTCTGGGTTTTGAGGCGCCGAGCCTCTTTGTCGCCGTGCGCAAACCAGTCGAAGCCGACCACATGAAGCTCTGGGCTCTGCCCGAGGATGAAACCGCCGCACACGGCTGGATGTCGGCCGGCGCTATGGTTGCGCCATTTCTCGAAAGCTGGCTCGGCACGCGTCCACACGCGCAACTTACCGTGCTCGATCTGCCTGATCCGGAAGACGCGCCCGCCGAAACCGGCACGCTGCTGCTTGCGCCCATTCGCCAGGCTGCGGACGAACAGCTTGAGCATGCGCTGGTCCATGGACTCGCTCATGCCTGGCTGCGCAGCGGCAATCCATCGAGCGTGCAGCAGCCCACTTGGCTTGACGAGGGGTTGGCTTACTTCATGGACACGCTATGGCTCGAAAAGCAGAGCGGCCGCGCCAAGGCGCTTGAGTCGCTCGAAGCGGGCCGTCAGGCTCTCGCACTGGCTGAACCATCGAGTCCCGGCGAAAGCGCCGGTCAGCCTCTGGCGCAGGCTATCTCGCCTGCCTACTATCGCACTAAAGCGGCTTACATCTTCTGGATGCTGCGTGAACTGGCGGGCGATAATGCGCTTGCTGCCACACTACGCGCCTATAATCCTGCGCAGGATCACGGCGACGCTCACACTTTCGAAAAGCTGCTCGAACAGAATGCGCATCGCGATCTGAGCTGGCTCTTCTCCGATTGGATCGACGCCGACAAAGGTCTTCCTGACCTTACTATCGACAGCGTCTTTCCCGCTGCAGCGCAAAGCGGCAACACTATTGTGGCTGTAAATCTTTCCAACGCAGGCTATGCCTCAGTTGAAATTCCCGTCACGGTGCGCACGGCGGAAACTACGGTTACACAACGCGTCTTTGTGCCGGCCCGCAGCAAAGCCGTGCAGCGCATTCTCATCCAGGGAACGCCCACGGCAGTGGAAGCCAACGACGGCACCGTACCGGAGACCGAAGCGAGCGTGCACGTGAGCAACCTCGGTGCTTCAGATCAGAACCCAGGAGCAGCCGGCCCGCAATAATTTCAAAAATTGAAGGCCAGTGGTTTCGGCGCACGCTCTTGACAACCGAATTCGCGGAAGAGTAACAATTTGGTTGGACTTTCTTTTTCCGTTTTTTAGATCGCTGCGGACTCCTTAGATCGACCTTCCCAGCTTAAGAGACTAACCCCTTCCAGAACAGCCAGATCCATTCTGGATTTTGTGTGAAATTCCATTAGAAACAGAAGCGCGGGGCCAGCATGAGCAGATACTCTCAGTTGTTTTTCGTAAACGTATCCGGAAACGTAACCGGAATCGCCTACGGGAGATCCGCCCAGAGCCTCGTTGTTCCCCGCATTTTGCGAACCGGAGCGACGATACCCATTCTCCGGTCCTCCCAGACCTGCGGCTCCAACACAAACTTCATCAGACGAGGAATCCAAATGAAATTCACTTTGAGGCTAATCATCGTCGTCTTGCTGGGCTTTGCTGCCCTGCAGATACAGGCTCAAACATCAAGCGGCATCATCACCGGGCGCGTGGTGGATGCAAGTGGCGCTGTCATCTCTGGCGCATCCGTGCAACTGGTTGAACAGCAGACCAACGTAACGGTCAGCACCAAGGTCTTGCCGGATGGCAGCTTTGTCTTCCCCGACGTGCAACCAGGCACGTTTTCAGTGATCGTGCACGCTCCGGGCTTCAAGGAGTTCATCAAGCGAGACCTGACGCTGACGGCCAGCGAGCGCCTCTCGGCCGGCACTTTGACGTTGGAGATCGGTTCGGTCTCGCAGTCGGTTACAGTGAATGCGGCCGTTACGCCAGTACAGACATCAAGCGCTGAAATCTCGGGCGATCTGGATGTGCACCAGCTCGACAGCGAGCTGGCCATTGGCCGCGATTTTATGGCGCTGGTGCGGACCATCCCCGGCGTGGTGGGGAGCAATGGCTCCTCGTCGCTGGGAACGTCGACGACGCCCTATGTGAACGGCGTGCGCAACGTCTACAACTCGGCCAACCTCGACGGCGTGAGCGGCACACCGCGACCGGGCCAATCGATGGACACGTCACCGAACCTGGATTCGATCCAAGAAGTGAAGGTGTTGACCTCTGGCTATCAGGCCCAGTACGGCCAGGGAGCCGGAGGCGCGGTGATTAACGTCGTCACCAAGAACGGAACCAACCAGTTTCATGGAGAGGCCTATTACTACGTCCGCAATGAGGCCTTTAATGCCAATGACTGGTTCAACAAGTACAACGGTGTAGCGCGGCCCGAGTACCGGTATAACAGCGTGGGCGGCAATATCGGCGGCCCGATCTATTGGCCCAACCACTTCAACAGTGGTAAGAACAAGCTGTTCTTCTTCTATTCGCAGGAGTACTGGCCCGACAAAAGCCCTGAGGGATTGAAGAAATACACGGTTCCGACGCAACTCGAGCGGCAAGGCGACTTCTCGCAGACCTATCAGCAGGGGATAGTCAACCCGGGAGCGGGCGATGTGATTAACATTCGAGAGCCGGGTGCGTCGGCTTCCACCTGCCCGGTGACGAACAACAGTGTGAAGGGCACGCCGAACGATACGGGATGTTATCCAGGGAACAAGCTGCCTGCCGGATTAATCAATCCGTCTTTCCAGGCGCTGTTGAACGCCTTCCCGCTGCCGAACTTCACCAATCGCGCCGTCAGTGCAGGCAATTACAACTACGTGACCAACTACACGGCGGACAGCCCGATTAACCAGGAGATCTTTCGCGTTGATTTCAACCCCACCGAGAAGCTGCACATGTACGCCCGCGGCCTGTTCACTGTGGTTAACAACAACGGCTACTCGTCGGCGGCAAATAAGCTTCCCTGGCTGATGCGCGTGAACTATCAGACACCGCGCGACAACATCGCCTACGACGTGACCTATACCTTCAGCCCGACGCTGTTCAACGAACTGGTAGTCGGCACATCTGCCTTTGGCGAAAACCAGCTTTACAACAAGGCCGATCTCGCCAAGGCGACCAAGAGTGCGAGTGGCTACAATCTGGGCCAGATTACGCCAGCCAATAACCCGCTCAATCTGTTTCCGGCGGTGAGCTTCAGTGGCATTTCGAACGTAGCCACCTATGGCTGGGACTCGCGTTTCCCCATGCACGACCGCACGCGCTGGTTCAGCCTCACGGACAATCTGACGAAGGTGCTGGGCAGGCACAACCTGATGTTCGGCGTGAACCTGGCAACGGATCATTACCTCCAGGCGCACTCGTCAACGGGCGTTCCAGAGGGCTCGTTCAGCTTCAACCGCGACTCCAACAATCCCAATGACAGCAACTATCCATATGCCAACGCGCTCGAAGGGCTCTTCGACACCTACAGCGAGCCAACCGCGCGCGACGACTACAACCCAAGAATGTATGTCTACGAGTGGTTCGGGCAGGACCAGTGGCGCGTTACGCCAAAGCTCACGCTCGACTATGGCATACGGTTCGGCTATGGCGTTCCGCTGACACTGACCGTCGGCTCGAACTTCATTCCGAATCTTTATCAGAACGGCCAGGCTCCGGCTCTTTATCAATACGCGCCGGGCGGCGGCAGCGCGGTCGATCCGACGACAGGCAAAACGTATCCGAAGGCGTATGCGGGCTTGTTCGTGCCGAATACCGGCAACCTGGCGAACGGCCTGATCAGCACGCGCAACCATGCAGGGTATCCGGAAGGGCTGGTGCGTGGCACCGGCTTCCAGGTAGGCCCGCGCGTAGGCTTTGCATATGATCCGCGCGGCAATGGCAGCATGGCGATCCGCGCGCATTTCGGCGTATTCACTGACCCCGCGACGCAGATGGGCCAGGAAGGCGACATGACCCACAATCCGCCGATTGAATATCTGCCGACGCAATACTACGGCAGTGTCAGCAACTTCACTTCCGCGGCGGGGCTGCTTGGACCGCCCAGCTTCGGCAGCGCCTTCGCGGAGAATCCGCAGGCAGGAAAAATCTATGAATACGGCCTGCAGGTGCAGCAGCAGATCGGTTGGGGCACTACGTTCTCGATCGGCTATGTGGGCAACGTAAACCGGCACATGACCGCAGAAAGGAATATCAACGAAGTTCCGTATGGAGCGGAGTTCCTGCCGCAGAATCAGTACTGCTCCTCGGCGGGCTCGGGCGGAACATGCAAGGCGTACTCGCCGCTGCCGGACAATTTCTTCCGGCCCTATGATGGCTACAGCACGCTCACATTCCGGACGACCGGCTTCAATTCAAATTACAACTCGATGCAGGTGCAGGTGACGCACCGTTACGCAAAGGGGCTCGACTTTGGCCTGGCCTACACCTGGTCGAAGTACCTGGACGTAGCCGATGAATACGACAACAGCGTGGCCACCTATCAGCCGATTCGCCTCTGGAATTACGGCCCAGCGAACGAGGACCATCGGCACAACCTGATCATCAACTATCTCTGGGACCTGCCGAAGGCAAGCCGGCTCTGGAATAACGCTCCGACCAAAGCGATCCTGGACGGCTGGCAGCTTTCCGGCATGGCCTCCTACCTGAGCGGGGCGCCAGAGGCCCCCAGCGCCGGCAGTCCATCGATCAGCTTGTCCACAGTAGACAGTGTGAACATGACGGGCGGTGGCGATGGCGCGCGCGTTGTGCTCACGGGCGATCCGATGGCAAGCGCACCACGTAAGTGGGGTGAATACTTCGACACGAGCGTCGTGCAGCGGCCAACAACCGGTGCGTACAACATCGCCACCGGACAGCAGATCTACTCGAACGGCGTCTCGCGCATGAATACGGTCTATGATCCAGGCTTTATGGACTTCCAGACGGCGCTGGTGAAGAACTTCAAAGTGAAAGAGCGGTATTCGGTGCAGATGCGGCTGGAGACCTACAACACCTTCAACAGTCCGGAGTTCAACTCGGTAGACACTTCAGCGAAGTTCAGCGCTTTCTCAGGCGGGCAAACTGTACAGACGCTGAACGGGCCGGTGATGATCAACGGAACGAGCACGCAACAGAATGCAACTTTCGGCCAGATCAACGGCAGCCACGGACCGCGCATTGTGCAGCTGGCGGGCCGGATCACGTTTTAGTTCGCGACGTACGAAGTTGTATGCGCCGGCACGGCCTGAAGCGGTGCCGGCGTTTTGTTTATTTGGCAGGCGCCAAATCGATCTCGAAGAAGTGCATGGGTCGCTGCGTGCCGGTTTGTGTGAGCACCAGCGGCTGTACCTCGCCGGGCGTGACGTGCAGCGTGCCGAGATCAATGGTAGCTACGTCGGTGGGCTTGGCTGTGGCGGGCGCCGCGGCGGTAAGCGTCTGGTCGCCGAAGCGCAGGCTGTACATTGTGCCGGGCGCAGCGGTGGGACTGAGCGAGCTGGTCTTGAGCGTGACGTGATAGCTGGTGCGTCGATCGGTGCGGATCTGCCAGCTCAAACTGCTTGCGGGATTCTCAAGACCATCGACATAGTAGCGATTCGTCTTGCCGTCCCCATAGCTGAATTTCCCGCCGGCGGCCTGCGCATCAAAGCCGAGCAACTGGTTGTCGAGAGCCTCGCTGGCCAACAGCCTTCCGGTGACGCCGTGGACCGGTTCCGTCATCTCGAGAACAACGACCGTATCGACAGGATCAGGAGCGGACTCAGGCAGTCGCACAGAGAGATCGAGGGGATTGATTCGCGCAGTTTGGAGAGGCTTTTTAGCAGGATCGGCGAGCAGATAAGCGCGGCTCACCGGGCCCTCGAGTCCGCCTACGACGAGATGACCGTGCTCGGGCCAGTTCAGCACGTGGAGATAGATGGTATTGCCGCGAACAGTCGAGTCGCCCCAGGCCTGCCGGTCGAGCGGCGTGCGCTGTGTGCCGCGAATGCTCACAGCGTTCACGTCCATCCACTTGCCGATGCCTTGGAGAATCGCTACATCGGGCGCGTCGATGATGCCGTCGCCGCGCGGACCGATGTTCATAAGAATATTGCCGCCCTTGGCCGCAGTCTTGGCGAGCAGTTGGATGAAGTAGGAAGCCGGCTTGTGCACAGGGTCGAGCTTGTCCCAGCCATAGGACTCATTGGTGGTGGGAATGCCTTCCCAGTCGCCTTCGGTAGGGCGAAGCTCGGCGGGACGGTCGGAGGTGTCTTTGTAGTCGCCGAAGTTGAAGGACCCGGTCGTAGCGCGGCTGTTGATCACCACGTTAGGACCGGCCTCGCGCACAGCCTTGATCACCGCGATTTCGTCGTAGAGCGGCATCTTCGACGGCACGTCGAACCAGAGAATGTCAGGGTGATAGCGCGCGATCAGCTCCTTCAGCTGCGGAATCGCCTTGGTGTTGACGTACTTGTCTACGCTGTCGAGCAACTCGGGATGGTCGTTCATCCAGTTGTCGCCGTAGAGATGTTTGTCACCGGCAGGTCTCCGGAAGTCCCAGTCGTTTCCGGTTCCATTCGGGTCTGCCCAGTCCCACGCATGGGAGTAGTAGAAGCCGACATGCAGGCCGGCTGCGCGCGCGGCGTCCACCAATTCGCGCAAGGGATCGCGCTGAAAATGCGCCACGTCGCGAATGTTGTACGGATTCACATCGGAGGGCCAGATAGCGAATCCATCATGGTGTTTCGACGTGATGACGATGTAGCGCATGCCCGCGCTCTTGATGAGCGAGACCCATTGCGTAGCGTTGAAAGCGTCGGGATGAAACTTTGCTGCAACTTCGGAGCGATATGTGGCGAGCGGAATCTTGTCGACGCGCATGATGTGCTCGGCATAGCCGGGATTCGGCCTGCCCTGCCACTCGCCGCCGAGCACCGAGTAGGCGCCCCAGTGAATGAAGCAGCCGAACCGGGCATCGCGCCACCATTCCAGGCGCTCGTCACGCGTTTTGTAGGCCTCGGCCCACCAGCCGTTCTGCGCGTCGTGGACCGCTTCCTGGTTGCGCTGGGCAAGCAGGCTCAAGCCTGTCGACTCGGCTGTAGCCGTGGTCTCAACCGGCGAATTTGTGGTCTGCGCAGAAGCCGTTCTCAACGATACCGTAAACGTTAACGAAATTGCGCAACAAATGACTGCAAACCGAGCCTTCGCCCGGCGTCTATCCCTCTTCATCTCATCCTCGCTTGCCGGAACTCCGGCTTATGGATAGCGGAAGTACACAGGCTATGGCAGCTTACGACCGGTGCCGGCCTACTTATCTTCAGGAGAATTCCGCGCTCTCACTTTAAACCAAATGGGTGTGCCTGCGAAACCGAAGGCAGCGCGAATCTGGTTTTCGAGGAAGCGCTGGAAGGCAAAGTGCAGTTGGACGTTGCGGTCAGTGAAGAGAATGAAGGTGGGCGGCGCGACGGCGGCCTGCGTCATGTAGAAGATGCGAACGCGCTTCGACATGGGCACGGGCGCGCGCTGAAAATCTATTTTTTCAAGGAAGCGGTTCATCTGGCCTGTGGAGACGCGCTTGCGCCGCTCGGCCGCAATGGCCTTCACCTCGCGCAACACGCGGACCATGGTTTTGTCGCCCGCCTTTGCCTCGCGCGCAGAGAGAAAGATCACCGGCGCATAGCTCAGATACTTGAGCACGGAGCGCAACTGCCGCTCAAAGATGGCGCGATCGGCAGGAGGTTTGCCATCGGTGCGGCCGGTCGTGACGGCGTCCCACTTGTTCACGACGAGGATGACGCTACGGCCGCTCTCGTGCGCATAGCCGCCGATGGTCGCATCGCTCGCGGTAACGCCCTCGGTTGCGTCGATCACCAGCAGCGCAACATCTGCCGCTTCGAGATGCCGCCGCGCCATCACCACGCTGAGTTTTTCAGCCATCAGGCGCGTCTTGCCCTTGCGGCGGATGCCGGCCGTGTCGACAAAGCGCAGCGCGGAGCCTTCGAAGTCGACGACCTCGTCGACGGCGTCGCGCGTGGTGCCGGCGATCGGCGAGACGATGGAGCGCGAAGTGCCGGTGAGCGCGTTCAGCAGCGTGGACTTGCCGACGTTCGGCCGGCCGATGATGGCGATCGAGGTTTCGCGCTGCTCGTACTCGCCGTGCGTGCGGATTTTTTTGTTCTTCCCTTCGGCAGCGTCTTCGATTGCGTCAGCGTCGGCGGCTTCGGTCTCTTCATGCGTTTCGCCCGATGCGTGCTCCGCCTCCGCCGGCGCTGGAATTACCTCTGTCACGGCGTCGAGCAGATCGCCGATGCCCAGACCATGCTCGGCGCTGATGGAGAAAACATTCTTAATGCCGAGCCGGCGGAAATTTTCCGCGGTGAGGGCCATGGCCTCGCCTTCGACCTTGTTGACGGCAAGAAACAGCGGCTTGCCAGTGCGGGTGAGCAGACGGGCCAGGTCGTAGTCGGGGCTCGCGAGCTCCGTGCGGGCATCGACAACCATGATCAGCGCGGCGGCTTCGTCGAGCGCGACTTTCGCCTGGTTGTAGATTTCGGTCGGGATCAGCTCGGGATCATCGGGCACGATGCCGCCGGTATCGACGAGCCGAAAGCGGCGGCCGGCCCAATCAAATTCGCCGTAGATGCGGTCACGCGTGATGCCGGGCTCATCGCCCACAATCGAGCGACGGCTGCCGGTGAGCCGATTGAAGAGCGTGGACTTACCCACGTTCGGCCGCCCGACAATGGCCACGAGAGGGATGGTCGCCGGCGATGGAGCGCTTTGCGGGCTCACCTTAGTCCGTGGATGGGCGCGAGATTTGCGGGAACTGGGCAAAGAGCCTCCTGGTTGTTTCCGATTTCGGTGCACGCGACTACAGCGGTTTCACAGTTGCCATACCTCGAAGCCGTTGCTGCAAAGTGGTATTTTTCTCAAGAAAAATACCACCCTCCGCGGTGGCGGCAAGGGCACATGGACTGTGGAACCGCTCTAGTCCCAGATCCTTTTTACGCCATAGAGGTCGAGGACAGGATCGGAACTAATGATAGGGATGCGGAGATCAAGCGCCTGCGCTACGAGCAGACGATCGAATGGGTCTCGGTGATGAGGAGGTAATAATCCGGAACGAACGGCCTGGGCGGTTCGAACTTCGGCGATGATGAAACCGGCTGCCGTTTCCCGCATTTCGAAGTCAACCAGCAACTGTGCGGCGTCAAGCTTGCCGCTTCCGGTCTTGATGGCCAGTTCCCACGGAGTAGCCACAGAAATCAAAATCTCCTGCGAACGGTCAGTCAGCACATCAAGAAGCGCGGGAGACAGCCGCTGAGGTGAGCTGCGATACCAGAAGTAGATATGCGTGTCGAGTAGGTATCTCATCCACTGTGCCCGGTTTTAGTCTCGGCATCACCGCCGAGCACGAACCCGAAACCATACTCCATGAGTTCCTGATCGTTCAGTGGAGCGAAGGCGCTGTCATCTGCCTGAACCAATCCCTCAAACCCTCCCGGAACTCGGCGCGTGACGGTCGGCTTCTCGATTGCCGTAATGCGCGCCACCGGCTTATTGCCGCGAGTGACGATAACTTCCTCACCTGCTTCAACTTCCCGGAGAATCCGCGAGAAGTTGGTCTTCGCCTGGTGAACCGTATAGGACATGGATTCATTATGCTTAGTCCAGTGGACTTAGTCAACTTTGTTACGACTGCCGTGTGATTCGCGGGGCCTAGTGGCTTTTGCAATTTATTTTCTGAGCAACGACTGAAGCTGCGCCTACACTATCTCTCTTTGCACCCATTTCTTCCCTGGAGGGTTGGATCCATGCCGAAGTTCGTAATCGAGCGCGAAATTCCCGGGGCCGGCTCACTCACTGACGAACAGCTTCACGCGATTTCCCAAAAGTCCTGCAGCGTTTTGCGCAACCTGGGTCCGGAGATCCAATGGCAGCAAAGCTACGTGACGGCGGACAAGATCTACTGCGTATACATCGCGCCCAATGAGGCGATGGTGCGCGAACATGCGGCGCAAGGCGGCTTCCCCGCCAACAGCGTGGCGCGCGTGGTGCGAGTTATTGACCCGACCACTGCTGAAGCCACTGCGAAAAGTTGACGGCCTGCGCCAGCAGGAGCAACCCGATCCCCGCCAGCCCTGCATAGACATACTTGCGAAACACCTCCTGGTTCAGCCGGTGATTGACCATCCTGCCCAGAAAGACGGCAGGCACGGCAGCCGGCAACGAGAGTAGATAGTCGTGCGTCACGGCAGGAACCCACAGCCCGGAAAGCCAGTAGCCAATCACGCCCAGCAAACTGGCAGGCAAAAAGTACGCCTGCAGCGTGGCGCGAAACTGTGGGGCCGACCAGCGCCGCATCGATCCGTAGACCGCCAGTGGCGGGCCGTTCATGCCATACGCGCCGCCGAAGACACCGGCGAGAAAGCCGCAAGCCAGGAGCCAGCCGCGGCTGTCTTGCTTGAGCTCGACCGGCGCGCGGCCAATGAGGCAATAGATCGAAAACGCCAGTATCAGCAGGGCCAGCGTTACCTTGACCATCCGCTGCGGACCATGGGTGAGCAGCAGAAGGCCGAGCGGGATGCCGAGCAGCGTGGGCAGCAAAAGCCACAACGTGCTCTGGAGATGAATCTTTTTCCAGTCCTGCACAACGACGATGGCGGCCACGGTGACGGAGAGCAGCACCGCCAATGGCGCAGCCACGCGCACCGGAATCACCGCGGCCAGCAGAGGCACCGCAACCAGCGCCTCACCAAAACCGAGCGCCGAGCGGATCAGCGTGGCCACAAAAATGATCAGCACAATGTAGAGGGCCGTGAGGTCGATGGGGAATCTCCAACGCGCAAGATTTATGGTCTCACGCAGGGCGACAGGGGATGATTTCGCCGCAGTTTCGCCCCATTCACTATGATGGAGAAAGCGCCCCATCCGGCGTTCGGCTCCCATGCCCTCCGGTGAAACCACAACCCGCACGCTGCCCTCCCTCTATGAGTTTTTCTCGCCGGGCGGCATTCTGGCGCGCTCGCCCCTGCCATATGAGTACCGGCCCAACCAGCTGGAGATGGCCAAAGCGGTAGAGCGGGCGCTAAGCGAGCGGCGGCACCTGATCGTGGAGGCGGGAACCGGAACGGGCAAGACGCTGGCCTATCTGCTGCCGGCGCTGCGCACGGGCCAGCGGGTGATTGTCTCGACGGGCACCAAGGCCCTGCAGGATCAGCTTTATTTCCGCGACATTCCCTTTCTCGAAACGCTGCTCGGCGACCTGAAGGTCTGCTACATGAAGGGCCGTGCCAACTATCTCTGCCGGCACAAACTTGTCGCGCTACGTGAGCAGCCGATTCTCTCGGGTCTGGAAGAGATCGACCAATATCGGCAAATCGCCGAGTGGGAGAAGATCACGGAGACAGGGGACCGGGCAGAGCTTTCCGGGCTGCCGGAGTCAAGCGCGCTGTGGCAAAAGCTCGACGCGCGGGCCGATGCCTGCCTGGGCTCGACGTGTCCGGATTACCGGCGTTGCTTCATCACCGAGATGCGGCGCAGGGCGCTCGAATCGGACATCATCATCGTGAATCACCATCTGTTTTTTGCCGACCTGAGCGTGAAGCAGGAGGCTGCGGGCGCACCGGATGCAGGCATTCTGCCCGAGGCGGCAGCGGTGATTTTCGACGAGGCGCATGAGCTGGAAGAGGTGGCGTCGAGCTACTTCGGGCTTTCGGTGAGCAATGTGCGGTTTGAGGAGCTCGCGCGCGATACTGATGTGCTGCTGCGCGGCAAAGAGGGCGCGGGCCATCTGCCCGCGGTGACGCAGCAGATGCGCGACCGGGCGCGGCTGTTCTTTGCCGGACTGCCGATGGCCGGCGACGGGCGGCAGCCTTTCACGGCGCGCGAGGAGTTTCTGGAGTCGTCGGGCGATCTGTACCTGAGCGTGCGTGCCGTGCTCAAGCAGATGGAAGCGGAGATGGAGCGGCTTAATGGCATCGACGAAGCGCCGGGATTGAAGAAGCGCGTAGCGAGGCTGAGGGGCGAACTAGAGTTTCTGCTCGAATCGAATGCGAGCAACATGGTGTATTGGCTGGAGCGGCGGGCCGTGGGTGGCGGAGGAGAGAAAAATGCCGGCAGTAGCCGATCTTTCCGCTCGCAAAATCGGACGACGTATCTGCAGGCCACGCCGATCGACGTTTCGGAGCTGCTACGCGAGCTGGTCTTCGAGCCGATTCCGACGGTCGTGCTCACCTCGGCGACGCTCACCGTGCAGGGAGGCTTTGAGCATCTGCGCCGCAGGCTGGGGTTGGGCAACACAGGTGAGGGCGCACGCGAGCTGGTGGTGCCTTCGCACTTCCGCTATGGCGAGCAGGCCCTGCTCTACCTGCCTCCGGAGATGCCCGATCCGCGCGATCCCGATTTTCCCGAGGTAGCGGCGCGATGCATCGAGCGGGTGCTCACAATTTCGCGGGGCCGCGCGTTTTGCCTCTTTACGAGCTACAGCCAGATGCGCGACCTGTACGAGCGGTTGCTGCCGGTGCTCGACTACCCGATCCTGCTGCATGGGTCGGCGCCGCGCAAGGCGCTGCTCGAAGAGTTCCGCATAACGCCGAATGCGGTGCTCTTCGGCACGTCGAGCTTCTGGCAGGGCGTCGACGTGCAGGGCGAGGCGCTGAGCTGCGTCATCATCGACCGGCTGCCGTTTGCGGTGCCGAATGATCCCGTGGTGCAGGCGCGGATGAAAGCGATTGAGGAAGCCGGCGGGCGGCCGTTCTTCGACTACCAGGTGCCCGAGGCGGTGCTGACGCTGAAGCAGGGCTTCGGGCGTCTCATTCGCTCGCTCGAAGATCGCGGTGTGCTGGTGCTGCTGGATCCACGCATTCGCACGCAGCGCTATGGGCAGACGTTTCTGGCCAGCCTGCCGCCGTATCGCATGACGCAGACGATTACGGATGTGGAGAAGTTCTTTGGCGCGTGAAAAATAAACCGCAGATCCTTCGACTTCGTTTGACGCCAAACTGCGCTCAGTATGACAAATCCGGTGTTACGCTTGCGAATACCGGGTGTGCATCAGACCTACGGAATCCAGACTAACGGAGGAAGACTGCATGGGAGGCTTGATTCCCTTAGGCGATGCGTCCCGGCGGACGTTGCGCAAGCCGGTTGTGACGGCTGTGCTGATCGCGGTGAACGTCTACGTCTTTTTGAAGGAGCTGGTGTATGGCGATGCATTCGTGGCGCAGTGGTCGGCGATTCCGGCGTTGATTACTTCCGGCCAGCACCTCATCACGCTGCTTACGTCGATGTTCATGCATGGCGGCTGGATGCACATCATTGGCAACATGATCTTTCTGTGGGCCTTTGGCCCGGAGATCGAAGACGCGATGGGCCGGGGGCGGTATCTGGTGTTTTATCTGCTTGGCGGATTGGTGGCGATGCTGGCGCAGGTGCTGGCCAGCCCAGCGTCCACGATTCCCAGCCTGGGTGCGAGCGGAGCAATTGCCGCGGTGATGGGCGCGTTCATCATCACCTATCCGCGTGACCGCATCAAGGCCGTGCTGTTCTTCTTCATCTTCTGGAGGATCACCTTCATTCCAGCCTCGCTGCTGATCGGCTTCTGGTTCCTTACCCAAGTCATCGACGTGGGCTCTGTGGCCCATGTGCAGCGGGGCGGCGTGGCGTATCTCGCGCACATCGGCGGCTTCCTCTTCGGGGTAATCACGGCGCGCTGGTTCGAGGACAAGCGCCGGCTGGCGTGGATCGAGAGCCAGGGCTCGTAGAGCCAGACACGGCCCAAGTGGCAAACTAACCTGAGGGAGTCTGCGCCATGGAGATCAAGCGAGCAGGTTCACAGGCTTCGAATAGAGGGCCGGCTGACTGGTTCACCGGCGCGGTGCGCATCGATCCGTTGATCCAGACGACGGAGCCGGCGCGGGTGCAGGGCGCAAGCGTGACCTTCGAGCCCGGCGCGCGCACGGCGTGGCATACACACCCTCTCGGGCAGACGCTGATTGTGACGGCGGGTTGCGGATGGGCTCAGCGGTGGGGCGGCCCCGTCGAGGAGATCCGGCCGGGCGACGTGGTCTGGTTCTCGCCGGGCGAAAAGCACTGGCACGGCGCAACGCCGAGCACAGGCATGACGCACATCGCGGTTCAAGAGAAGCTCGATGGCAAGGCCGTCGACTGGATGGAACACGTCACGGACGAGCAGTACCGCAGGTAGCGGACGCTCCTGCACCGCGTCAGACGATATATTTCGCGACGATCTTCCATGCTCTTTCCGACTCTTTCTCTTTCTGGCGGACGGTATGCATCCGGATCGAGAAGGTGGCGAACGGGGCAACTGCGAAGATCATCAGCACTGCAAGGGGAACAGTGGTGTGCATTTGCTTTCTACCTTTCACGCAACCCACTGTAGCGCTCACAAGGTAGAGGAACAATTTTACGAACGTGTCAGCCGCTTCACACCTCCGGCTGGGCAGTAATACCAGAGGAGCAGTTTCTAAAAGGGTACTGGGCAGGCTTTGCCTAGAGACTCACACAGATCGTGCAGGAATCTCACCCGGTAGGGTGAGGGAAGAGGCATGAAATTTCAGCCGACGATGGCCGCAGCGTTTGCGGGTCAGGATCGCGCATGAGTCAGGCGGCAATTGGTAGCCGCCTCGATTCTGCTAACGCGTCAATTGATCTTTTTGGCTGGGTGCGTAATAAATCCGAACAAAAAGACGATGTGTCGTAGCGCACGCAGACGGATCGCTGGCGTTGGTCGGGATCCTGGCAGGAGACTGAAGTCTTTCGTCCTGCATGATCTCAAAACGCCTGCGAAGGGATTCGATATCCTGCGTTGCGATCGATCTCTCGGTGCCAACTAGTTTAGTGATTGTTTTTACATTAGCCATATAAGCCCTCCCCCGATTGCGAAATCCAGTGTGGAGTAAATCTCGACACCAAGATGTGATTTGAATCACTCCAGTAGAATCGGCGGATCGGAGGCTAATCTTCAGGCCGTTTGAAAACGCAACACGCGCGCACACGACTTTATTGCGATGATTCCTCGCTGTTAGAGCCTCAATCGCTGGCGCTCCGCCGGTAATATTTCTCTGGCTGCTGCAGAGGAGTGGCTCAATGTAACTCTTTTGTGGGATCGATGGTCGCACAATTTGAGGCGCAAAGCGGTTCACAGCAGGTGCTTGGACACGTCTCAGTTCTCGCGGATCGGCAACTTCAGACCTGTTTCCCTGGGCGATGAGACCAAGCCTTCGCGAGCGATCAGGAGACCGTCCGTCGTTGACAGTCCGTCAATTTCAGATGGATGGATTCCGGAAAAATCGTTTGAAGTAATTTATTGGTGCCGAAGAAGGGACTCGAACCCCCACACCCTTGCGAGTACATGGACCTGAACCATGCGCGTCTGCCAATTCCGCCACTTCGGCACGGGAGACTCGTTCAGCGGGAACTGCTGAACAGGCAGTAACTTTGAGTCTCGCAAATGCGGAAAGCGGTGTCAAATCCAGGAGAAAGAAGCAGCGGCGCAGTTTGAACTTTTGGCCCTGCTGCGAGATACGACTCCAATGTCTTTCAAAGTTGCCGATCAGACGCTAACAATCCAGTCTTCGCTCCTATGGCGCAGCTAAAATCTCTGCATGAGGGATCGTGGTATGAACTCCGCACAGTCGTACAAACACGATGCCAAAGCCCGGTCTTGGGGGCCGCTCCTCTTCACAATCAATTTCGTCGGAGCTGCCGGCTATGTGGTTGCAGCTTCCAAGGCGTGGGTCCCAGCGCAGGAGCGTGCAGTAGGGCTACACAGCGTAACAGGAGAGCCATTTATCTGGTCTTTATCTGTTTTTCCCATTTGGGCTGTGTTTATTCTGTTGAATCTGATTTGGGGTGGGTTCACCGTTGCCCGCCGACAACGACGAAGTGGCATTTGGTGGTTGATGACAATCCCCGTGTGGCTTGTCGCAATGGCAGTCGATTTCACCCACCACTGATCACACAACAACCTCGTTCCGTATTACCGGCGACTCGAAAATCACTATTCCAAGACGCGGGGAATCGGCGAGAATCGCCGCGCGTGCCCCATTCACGATTGATGTTTTGCCTCTGCAAAGCATGCATGAGCCAAGTCTTTCAAGAGAAGCGCCTGCTCATAACGATCGGATTCTTCGGCAAGGCCTCCGGAACCGTCGGGAAACATCCGCGCGTAGTAATAGGTCTTCGACAGAAGCTCCGGCGTGAAGATCAGCACGTCTCCTTCACCCGCCGCGCGCAGAAAACCATGCATCGCTTTCGTCCACATTTCTTTGAAATGGGGCAGATAGTCGACCAGGCCATGCGCCTGCGCAGGCCGCGCCGACAAATCGGAATCGATGGAAACCTGCATGCAGCCGGGGCTGGCGATGCGCCCATGCATGTGCGCCAGAAGGAGCCGGCACGTCTGTCGTCAGCTGAACGCCTTCAAAACCATCTACAGCGAGACGCTCGAAGAGCGCCATAGTCTCCTGTTTCGGCAAGACGGAGTCTTCTCTCAAATCATGGATCGTTTCGAGATTCAGGAAGACGCCCAGCTCGGGCGCATCGTCAGAGCCGTCGTTATAGAAATTTGCTGTAGATCGTAATCTGCCGCTTTTCTTCTCGATTGAACGCAATTGGAAAGCGCACCAAAAACAAACATCCCGCCCCAAACACGCTTGAACCATTGCGGAATGGGGAGGGATGTCGTGATTGATTCGGCGGACCCGCTTACACCAGCTTGGCGTCGAGCGTGATCTCGGTGTTGTTCGCGAAGAGCTTCGAGATGGGGCAACCCGCCTTGGCGTTCGCGGCAGCCGTGTCGAAGACCTCTTTGCTTGCGCCCGGCACCTTGGCGGTGGTGTTGAGAGCGATCTTGGTGATCTTGAAACCGTCGTCTACCTTAGCCAGCGTCACCGCCGCTTCGGTCGAGATCGACTCAGGTGTGAGGCCTGAGCCACCCAGCTGTGCGCCCAGCGCCATGGAGAAGCAGCTTGCATGCGCGGCCGCAATCAGTTCCTCGGGCGTGGTGCCGCTGGATGCGCCCTCAAAGCGGGTCGCAAATGAGTAGTTCGCATTGCTCAGCACGCCGGTCGCGGTGGAGATCGTGCCTTTGCCTTCCTTCAGTGAACCTGTCCAAACTGCACTTGCTTTGCTTGCCATGATTCCCTCCTTGGGATTCGAGGATCCTCTCGTTCAAAGTCGTGGTTGCCCGGGGGTAAACTGCGCAGGGAAGCCGAAGACGTTCGCCCGGTATTGCCGCATTGGGCACCTGCCTGGACCTGCCTGGATTGGAGCGGCAGGAGGCGGCCCTTCTCCATGCTAATCTGTCGACCATGCTGCCGCAGAGACCTCAGGCATTTGATCCAGATTTTCATGCGGATTTCTCACATGGTGAAGCGGCTGCCTGCGCCGTTTTTGAGGGCGATTCGCCAGCCGGCAATACCCGCGCCGGCGATACCCGTGCTGATACCGAGGCTATTGATCACCATTGCCAGATATGCCCCACCTGCGGGCACCGGCTGCAAGGCCATCGCTGCAAGCTGGTCTGCACGCACTGTGGCTACTACCTGAGCTGCGCGGATTACTACTAGCGGCTCTCGCTCGCCTTTCGCGTCTTCTCGAACTCGTCTCCAGTTTGCCATTCGATCGGCTTCGCCTGTTCGCTGGCCAGCCAGCCCAGCACAAAGCCGAAGCGCGCCAGCTTGGCGTTGCCGCGAAAGTCCCAGTCGGCGTGGTACTCGTCAGACGGTTGGTGATAGTGATGCGCCACGTAGTCTTCCATCTGCGCGCGACCCCAGGCCTGATCGTGGCCCTCGAAGAGCTCGCCTTGGTCAACCGAAAATGCGGGAATGCCGACGCGCGCCAGTGAGAAGTGATCGGAGCGGTAGTAGTGTCCAGCGCCAGGAGTGGGATCGGGTTCAAGCGTAAGATCGAAGTCTTTGGTGACACGTTGTACAGTCGGCCAGAAATCGATGCGCTCCGCGCCGCCCAGGCTCACCGAACGCGGTACGCCGATGGGCAACAGCATGTCGTAGTTCAGATCGAGCGTGATTTTGCCTGCGGGCACCGGCGGATGCATGCCGAGATACTGCGAGCCGAGCAGGCCCTGTTCTTCAGCCGTCACAGCAGCGAAGTACATATCGTGCGGCGGCCGCTTGGATGCCCGCGCAAAGGCGCGTGCCATCTCCAGCAGAATGCCGCAGCCCGTGCCGTTGTCCGCCGCGCCGTTGTAGATGTTGTCGCCCTGCGCGTCGGGATCGATGCCCAGGTGATCGTAGTGCGCCGTGTACAGAACCGCATTGCCACCATCTGCGGCGCCGCGCACGCGGCCCACGACATTGGCGCTCACGTAGCGACGCACGCGGCTCTCGATATGAGCATGTAACTTGACCGGAAGCTCAACAGCGTGAAATGCTCCGCGTTTGCCCGCACGATCGATGGCCTGGTCGAGATCGTCGAGCCCCGCCAACGTAAACAGCCTCTGCGCGATGTCGTGCTGAATCCATGCCGCAGCGCGCAGCGTAGCTGACGGATCGCCTTCGAGATAACTCTTCTCTACTGCCTGCGAGTTGCGCACCACCTCCCAGCCATAGCTGGCGAGATCGGTGCGATGAATGATCAGCACGCCGGCAGCTCCGCGCCGCGCGGCCTCTTCGTACTTGTAGGTCCAGCGCCCGTAGTAAGTGAGCGCCGCGCCTTTGAAAAACTTTTCGTCAGTCGAAGGTGGCTCGTTGACGATGACGAGAACCACCTTGCCCTTCACGTCGAGATCATGGCCATCCGGCCCCGCGTAGTCGTTCCAGTGGTACTCGGGCGCATTGATGCCATAGCCGACAAAGACGATCGGCGCATCGATATCGGCTACGGCCTGTCCGGTCTGGTCTTTGGCGACAACCTCTGATCCGTATGCCAGGTCAACCGGCTCTCCATTTGCGGGCACGAACGAAAATTTCGTTTTGTCATCCACGGTGTGCACGGCATAGAGCGGAACACGCTGGAAATAGGTGCCGTTGTCGCCAGCAGGCTCGACGCCGGAGAGCGCGAACTGTGTCGCAATATATTCCGCAGCCAGCTCGGCGCCGCGCGTGCCGGGGCCGCGGCCTTCGAGCAGATCGAGCGAGAGAAAGCGCACATGCGCGCGAATCTTTTCAGGATCGATGGAAGCGGCGGCCGCGCTTGCAGCCGGCGGCAGACCGGCAATGGCGGGAACTGCGCTCGCTGCGGGCTGCTGCGCGCGCGTGAAATTCGCGACGAGAGTGATCGCCGCCAGAGAGATCAGAGCGAAATTGTGTTTCATGCAATCTCCGCAAAGAGAGATAGGGAAGGCGTAACGCGCGAAGCAAATGCCCATTCAGACTACGTCCGGCTCCGGCTGCGGCGCAATGGAGTCAAGCGGCGCCGTCGGCAGCAGATGCGCGCGCGTGAGCACTTTGCGCGCAAGGCCGGTGAGCGCCATGCCCGCGGCATCGGCCAGCGGAACCCATCGCCGCTTGCCGGAGTCCACGGTGAGCATATCGACATCGTCTTCAAACACGGTGCGGATGCGTACGTAGTAGTTCACCTGCATGATGGCGTGGCGCACGGTCATGCGCAGTTCTTCCTCGGGAACGGCGGTCTCGCTCAACCGAGGCAGCTCCCACATGCCGGGCATCACACTGGCCGAGGTCGATCGCTGCTCCAGCAGCACTTCGCGTCCTCCAATGGAGCTCATCTTGGTTGACCTTCGGCTGGTGCGCACCGAGAGCGCGTAAGAAACTTCGCGGCTCAGCATGGGCGCACGGGGCGGCCGCTTGTGTTCGCCGCGCGTCTTGCAGTCGCCGCTGAGCGGGCAGACCAGACAGTGCGGATTGCGCGGCAGGCAAAGTGTCGCTCCCAACTCCATGACTGCCTGGTTGAAGTCGCCGGGCCGTTCGGGATCGACGAGCTCATCGGCCAGGTTGCCGATCTTGCGCTTGAGCATGGCGCCACCGGCGCGGCTGCCCGCCTCCCAGCCTGCCATGCGGCAGAGCACGCGTTCCACGTTCCCGTCGACCACAGCGACCGGCTCGTTGTAGGCGATGCTGGCGATGGCCGCGGCCGTGTAAGCGCCGATGCCCGGCAGCAGCCGCAGTTCTTCAGCGGTCGCAGGCAGACGGCCTCTGAGATGCTCGGCCACAAACTGCGCTGCCTTGTGCAGCATGCGCGCGCGGCGATAGTAGCCGAGGCCGCTCCACAGTGCCAGCACCTCTTGCTCGGGTGCAAGAGCCAGCGAAACGATGGTAGGAAAGCGCTCGAGAAAAGCCTGATACCGCTCGATGACCACTGCGACGCGCGTCTGCTGCAGCATGATCTCAGAGACCCAGATGGCATACGGGTCGCGGCTGTTGCGCCACGGCAGATCACGCCGATAGCGCTCATACCACGCCAGCAGGCTGCGGCGCAGCCTTACAACTTTTGCGGTATCGGCCATGCGCCAAGCTTATCAGGGAAGCGAGTTTGATCCGTGCTAGCCTGAAGGAAATCCAAAAGTACCCTTATCTAGAAACTTTTGTTGGACGATGAATAGATAGCATTGCATCGCATTTTTCAAGCGCTCGATCGGACTAAACCCGCAACATCGTCCGCTGAAGTTTTCGAATTCTAAATGGAGACGTACTGACTTAAATGAAGTGTAAATCCCCCTCCTTCTCGCAAATTCTGCTCGCGCTGCCGCTGATTCTCGCAGTGCCGGTTGTCGCCCAGCCTTCATCAAGCCTTGTGCAGAATTTCGTCGCCGCCGATCCAGGCGGAGGCGGTTCAGCAAGTCAGACGATGCGTCCCAGCCTGCCGGTTGCGTCGGCCTCGGCCCCGTTTTCACGTTTCGCGTTCGGCGGCGGCATCTCGCCACTAGGCATCAACATGATGGCTGCGACCAACGTGAACCGGTACGTGAATCTGCGCGGTACCGGCAACGTCTTCAAGTTCACCGACAACGGCATCTCGACCAACGGCTTCAATGTAGACGCGAAGCTAAATCTTGCTTCGGCAGGTGTGGCGGCAGATGTCTTTCCCTTTCCCAATCACGGCTTTCGCGTGAGTCCGGGGCTGCTGTTCTACAACAACAACGGAGCCACCGCTACGTTCAGCGTGCAGGGTGGCACAAGCTTCACGCTTAACGACTACACCTACTATGCCTCTTCGACGAATCCCGTGATGGGCAATGGCAGCCTTGGCCTGAACACCCGCAAGCCGGCTTTCACGCTCACAACCGGATGGGGGAATATGCTGCCGCACAACGGCGGGCACTGGTCGTTTCCGGTCGAAGTGGGTGTCGCGTTTGTCGGCGCGCCCTCGCTCAACATCGCGCTCACGTCAGGCCAGGTGTGCGACGCGCAGGGTTTGAATTGCGTGAACGTCGCCACCGATCCCAGCGTGCAGGCCAATCTGCAGGCACAGATCACGAAGTACAAGAGCGATCTCGATCCGCTGAAGACGTACCCGATCATTTCCGGCGGCGTAGCGTACAGCTTCCATCTGCGGCGCTACTAGGCAAAGGGTTTTGAAATCGCGCAGCGGTTTACTATGGTCCCTCCGGGGCTAAAGCCCCGGAGATTTTAACGCCCTTTTCGGCACGACTGAAGTCCTGCCCTTTCACAAAACCTTTTGTGAAACACACCACGAACCATTCTGGGTGCCCCATCCTTGCGGCGTTTTGTCTTTGCCGCAAGGGTGGGAAAGCACAGACCTACGCGAGCAGTTCTCCCACAATTCCCGGCGCGGCTTTGAGCGCGGCGTCGATCTGCGTCTGGTCCTTGCCGCCGGCTTCGGCGATCTCGGGTTTGCCGCCACCCGATCCGTCGACAAGTTTCGCAACGGCACCCACAAGCTTGCCGGCCTGAATGCGCTTCACCAGACCCGGCGTGACGCCGGCGATCAGCGCAACTTTACCCTCAGGCTGCTCCGAAACCAAGAGAATAACGCCCTCGCCGAGCTTCTGCTTGAGATTGTCGACGAGCGTGCGCAACTGGCCGCGTTCGAGATTGTCGGCGCGATGCGTGAGCACCTTCACGCCCTTCACATCGGAAGCAGCAGCCACGGCGGCGTCGAGCCCGCCGGCCGCGGACTTCATGCGCATCTCTTCGAGCTCGCGCTTGAGGCGCTTGATTTCGTCATCCTGCGAGTCAAGCTTGGCGCGCAATGAGTGCGCGAGATTGTCGTCGCCGGTGTGCGCGACAGAAGCGGCGAACTGGGCTACTTCAAAATCGCGCCTGAAGGTGTCCAGCGAGCCCAGGCCGCTGATGGCCTCAACACGCCGCACTCCGGAAGAGACAGAGGTTTCGCCCGTCAGCTTCAGCAGGCCGATCTCGCCCGTCGCCGCCGTATGCGTGCCGCCGCAAAGCTCAGTAGAAAATCCGTCCGATAGCTTCACCACGCGCACCCTGTCGCCGTACTTCTCGCCGAAGAGAGCCATGGCGTGGTACTCATTCACAGCCACGTCGATGGGCACGTCTTCAAGTGTTTCGACGCGTGCGTTCTTCAGCACTTCGCGGTTAACGATGTCTTCGATCTCCTGCAGCTCCTCATCGGCCACCTGCGCGAAGTGAGAGAAGTCAAAGCGCAGCCGTGTTGGATCGACGAGCGAGCCGGCCTGTTTCACATGCGTGCCCAAAACCTGACGTAGAGCCGCGTGCAGCAGGTGCGTGCCGGTGTGGTTACGGCGGATCGCGTCGCGCCGTTCGCCGTTGACGACCGTGTTCACGTGGTCGCCGAGGGCCAGCGACTGCTTAAGAACTGCTTTGTGTGCGCGCACGCCTTGCACGGGCAGAACGCAGCCGACAATTTCGGCGACGGTCTCATTGCCATCGGTAGAAGTGAAAAAGCCCGTATCTCCGACCTGGCCACCGGAGTCGCCATAAAAGCTGGTGTGATCGAGAACGACCTCGACTTCGTCGCCCGCAGAAGCCGCAGGAACACCCACGCCATTCTTGACAATGGCCAGCACTTCGGCGTTCGTCGAGTTGAGTTGCTTGTAGCCTTCGAAGACCGTCTTGGGTAGATCGCGGAAGGCGGGGCTTGCGGTTTTTTGCGAGCCACCTTTCCATGAGGCGCGGGCGCGAGCCTGCTCTTCGGCGCGGGCGCGCTCGAAGCCTTCTTCGTCGAACTTTACGCCTGCATCGCGCGCAGCATCGACCATGAAGTCGAGCGGCAGGCCATAAGTTTCGTAAAGATGGAATGCTTGCTCACCTAAGAGGGCGCGACCGCCGAAGCCTGATCCATCGCTAAACCCTGCGCCACTCCCTGAACCGCCACCGAAGCCAGTCCCATCCCCATAGCCTGCACTCTCGTCGGGTCCGCTGCAGGATTTAGAGACGCCGAGGAGCTCGTTTAACTTCGTCATGCCGATCTTCAGCACACGATCGAATTGCTTTTCCTCGGCCTCCACGACTTTCGCTACGCGATCAGCAGAATCAATCAGCTCCGGATACGCGCCGCGCATGAGATCGCGGACGGCGTAGACCATCTCGAAGAGAAATGGTTTTTCCTGGCCAAGCAGGCGTCCGTGACGGATTCCACGACGCAGAATCTTGCGCAGCACGTAGCCGCGGCCCTCATTGGATGGCAACACTCCATCGCTGATGAGGAATGTAGCCGCGCGGGCATGATCGGCGATGATGCGCAGGCTGGCCGACCGGACCTTCTCTTCTAGAATCCAAGACTGCCAGTCTTCTTCCTTTGGCACACCCGGCGCTAATGCCTTTGACTTGCGCTGAGATTCCACACAGCTGAATGACACCAGTCCCGCTGCTCGCTCAATTAGCGGCGTGAACAGATCCGTCTCGAAGTTGCTGACCTTGCCCTGCAGTACAGCAGCGACGCGCTCCAGGCCCATGCCGGTATCGATCGAAGGTTTGGGCAGCGGTGTGAGCTTGTAGCTGACGTTGCCCTGTCCATCGCCGATGGCGGAGCGGTCGAACTGCATGAAGACCAGGTTCCAGATCTCGACGTAGCGGGCGTCGTCCTGCCCAAAAGGCTTGTCGACGCCAGGAGTCTCGGCAGCTTCGATGCCCATGTCGTAAAAGATCTCTGAGCAGGGACCGCAAGGGCCAGTCTCGCCCATCTGCCAGAAGTTGTCCTTGAGCCCGTACTGGAAGATGCGCTCTTTGGGTACGCCGGTCTCGATCCAGAACTTTTCGGCCTCGTCATCGCGCGGCACGTCCGCCGTGCCCTCGAAGATGGTGACGTAGAGCCGGTCCTTGGGAATGCCGAACCACTCCGGGCTGGTGACCAGCTCCCATGCGAAAGCGATGGCGTCGCGCTTGAAGTAGTCGCCGAAGCTGAAGTTGCCGAGCATCTCGAAGAAGGTGTGGTGGCGGCGCGTGAAGCCCACGTTTTCAAGATCGTTGTGCTTGCCGCCCGCGCGGACGCATTTCTGCGAGGTCGTCGCCCGGCTGTATTCGCGCTTTTCCGCGCCCAGGAACAGATCTTTGAACTGGTTCATCCCGGCGTTGGTAAACAGCAGCGTGGGATCGTTGGCAGGCACCAGCGAGGAAGAGTGCACACGGCGGTGCCCCTTCGACTCAAAAAAGCGCAGAAACAGCTCGCGAATCTCATTTCCCGTGCGGAATTGCATAGCTCTTTTAGTGTAATGGGCTGCAGGCCGGAGGAACGACCGTTCCGGCTGTGCCGTCTATGATGGGAACAACACGGAGGACGTAATGGATAAGTTTGGGATTCTCGTGTTGCTCGAGGCCGAGCCGGGGAAAGAACGGGAGCTGGAGGTATTTTTGAGATTGGCGCAGCCGCTGGCCGTCGCCGAGCCCGCCACCACGACTTGGTATGCTGTCAAGCTTGGCCCTTCCAAGTTCGGCATCTTCGATACCTTCAAAGACGAAGACGGCAGAAACGCTCACCTCGGCGGCCCTATTGCGAAAGCCCTCCTGGCCAAAGCTGATGAACTGCTCGCCGCACCACCGCAGATTGAGTTATTCAACATCCTGGCTTCGAAGGCCTGATGAATCTTGATGCTTTGCGCCGTCTGAGCCACCGCCGCATGGTCGCTCGTGTGCGCTGTCTCCTGCTGAGTTCGCTTCTGCTCTTCGCGGCAGCGCAGTCTTGGGCGCAGACCGGAGCTCGCAATGGCGCGCCATCGCACTGGGAAAAGTTGACGCCTGCGGCCGGGCTCGCTGACTCACGCCAGATGCGGTTTGGCAGTTCGGTGCTGCAGGTTGACTTCGCTCCCGGCCCGCTCGATCTGGGCATGGACCCGATCCTCGCGCACATCCAGATGGCCGCTTCGGCCATCGTGGCCTACTATGGGCGGTTTCCTGCAAGCCGCGTGCGCATCCTCGTAGTGCCGGTGGCGGGGCGCGTGGGCGATCCGCAGGGAACCACGTGGGGCGACGTGGACGGCTTTCAGGGATTCACGCGGCTGCGCGTGGGCGAGCACACCACACAGGCTGATTTAGACGATGACTGGGTGACGACGCACGAACTCGTGCACATGACCTTCCCTTCGCAGGAGCGCGAGCATCACTGGATCGAAGAGGGGCTTGCCACTTATGTCGAGCCGCTGGCGCGCGTGAAGACCGGGGAGCTCAAGGCGCAGAAGGTCTGGAACGACATGGTGCGCGATATGCCCAAGGGCGAACCACAGAGCGGCGACCAGGGCTTGGATCACACGCATACCTGGGGACGCACCTATTGGGGCGGCGCGCTGTTTTGCCTCGCGGCCGACATCGAGATTCGGCGCGAGACCAAAAACCGCAAGGGGCTTGAAGACGCGCTGCGCAGCATTGCCGACGCCGGCGGGACCATCGACCAGGATTGGCCGATCGAAAAGACCTTGGACGTCGGCGACCGCGCGACCGGCACACATGTGCTCACCACGATGTACGCGGCGTGGAAAGATGCGCCGGTTACTGTCGATCTCGATAAGATGTGGAGCGATCTTGGCATTCGGCGCGCGGGCGACGGCGTGGAGTTGGTGCCGGGTGCGCCGGAGACGGCGATTCGCGAGGCGATTGCGGGGGACCGGCACGCCCGCGAGCATTGATCCCGCTACTCTTCGCCCGTGACGTCGCCGAGATTGTCGAGAGCGGCGAGCGATTCGTCAGGCACGTTCCACTGGCGCAGAATCTTGTAGATCACGCCGGTCGAAAAACCGGCGGCGACAAGGCGGCGCATGATGCGTGCGGTTTCTTTCTCGTTTTCTGGCTTGCGGATGCGTTTGCGTTCGAGGTGCTGGCGGGCGAGAGCTTCCTCATTGGTCTCGCTATAGCGGGCGTCGACGGCCTGTTGAGTGAGCGCGGCGGAGATGCCTTTCTGGCGCAGGTCCTGGCGCACGCGCCGCGCGCCGAACTTTTCGTTCTCCTGGCGCAGGCGGGTGTAGGTTTCCGCGTAGGACCGGTCGTCGAGATAGCGCTGTTCGTTGAGCCGCGTGAGTACGGCAGCGATGATTTGCTCGCCGCGCTCGCCGGGCTCGACGCGCTGGTGCATGAGCCGGCGCAATTCGACTTCGGTCCTCATCCGCCGGCCGAGGGCCTTGACGGCATAGTCGTAGAGGCCGGCTTCGTTGAGAAACTCGCGAGGTTTCGCGGATTTGGAACGGAAAGGCAGCTTCCAGCTCCTGGTTTTTAGCTCGCTGAGGTTTGTGCTTTCCCAGGTCTGAAAATCCAGACCTGAGGCACCCAGAGTTCGTCGCTTATTCCCTATTGCCTAGTCCCTATTGCCTGCCTTCGTCCATTGGTCGACCCAGGCATTCACCGTCTTGTACCAGAGCTGGGAGTTCTGCGGCTTGAGGATCCAGTGGCCTTCGTCGGGGAAGTAGAGCATCTTGCTGGGCACGCCGAGCAGTTGCAGCGTGTCGAAGAGCTGGAAGCCTTCGCTGACGTCGAGCCGGTAGTCGAGCTGGCTGTGGATGACGAGCGTCGGCGTCTTGAAGTTTTTTGCGTAGAGCGAAGGCGACCATTTTCTGAAAGGATTCTCGCTATCAGGCTTGCCCCGCCCCACGGACGAAGACCCGTCCGTGGGGACCCCTTCGTAGTAGTCCCAGGGATGGCCCTTGAACTCCCAGATGTTGAACCAGTCTTCTTCGGTCGATCCAAAGGCGGACTCGGCGTTGAACATGCCGTCGTGCGAGACGATGCACTTGAAGCGGTCTGTGTGACCCAGGACCCAGTTGGCCATGTAGCCGCCGTAGCTGGCGCCGAGAGCGCACTCGCGCGTCTTGTCGATGAAGGGATAGTGCTGCTCGGCGTAATCGAGGCCGAGCATTAAATCACTAAAGGGCTTGCCGCCCCAGTCGCCGTTCACGCCATCGACGACGGCTTGGCCGTAGCCGACGGAGCCGCGCGGATTAATCATGACGACCACGTAGCCATTGGCGGCGAAGAGCTCGGCGTTCCAGCGATAGCTCCACATGTCGCCCCACGCGCCCTGCGGCCCGCCGTGAATCAGGAATTTGACGGGGTATTTCTTCTGCGGGTCGAAGCCGGGCGGAGGAATGAGGAAGCCCTGCAGCTTGGTGCCGTCCTTCGCCGTGAACCAGAAGGATTGCATCTTGGGGAGGTCGAGTTGGGCGAGGAGGGCGTCGTTCAAGTGGGTGACATCTGATTGTTTCGCAATCTCCTCGATAATCTCAATGGGCGGCCCCACAAAGCTTCGGAGCATGTGGCCGATCATTCTGGTATCGAGAGCCACGACCTCACCCGGCACCTTCACGCTCGTGCGCGTGACAATCAGCTTGCCTCCATCCATCGTGGGGTGCAGGTCACCATATGCTCCCTGAGCCGTGATCCGCACTATAAAGGGATTCCGAATCTGATCTTTGCTAAGTCCTAATCCATCTATTTCGAACACCGGCGACGCACCCTGATAGTCACTCGTGAAATAGATCGCGTTTGACAAAGCAGGCCCCCACGCAAACTCATCCACCCAGTTATCGAACTTCGGCAGCAGATCCTTCTCCGTTTTCGCTGCGCGGTCATACAACATCAGCCGGAACTTATCGCTTTCGTAACCAGCGCGGGCCTGCGAGCGCCATGCCAGGTATTTGCCATCCGGCGAGTAGGCGGGCGAGAAATTGCCTCCTGCTGATGTGCTCACCTTCACCGGCTTGGCCTCGGGGTCGGTGAGGTCGAGCGTGTAAATCTGCGCGCTGGTGGAGATGGCTGGAACCGGATCGGGATTCTCGGTAAAGGCCAGCCCTTTCGAATCGGGCGAGAAGTCGCAACCGCAGCTCGAGTCTTCGACCGAGAAGGGCGGCACGTCGTGCGGGTCGCCGGGGTTCAGGTCTCTCATCGCACCACTCTCAACCGAAACTAAAAAGAGGTGGAACCTCTTGTCGCCGGTGTAGTGGTTCCAGTGGCGATAGAGCAGATGCGTGAAGATCTGCGCTTTCACTTTGCTCGCGGTGAGAGCGGCGTCACGATCCTGATTACACGAATTGCCGGTCGCAAAATCGGCCGTCGTGATCGCGGGGCAATCGGGATAGACAGCTGAGGTGAACACGATGGCTTGCCCATCCGGCGACCATTTAGCACTGCCGGCCTCTGTGGCGAGGCTGGTCAGCCTGCGCGGATTGCTGGTTGCGCCGGTGGCAGAGTCGAAGTCCGCGATCCAGATCTGCTGGCCGCCTCCGCGGCTTGAGAGAAAGAGAATACGTTTGCCGTCGGGCGCGAACTGCGGGCTGCTGTCTCCGGGCTCGCCGACTCCGAGCTTGAAAGGTTCACCGCCTGCAATTTTTTGGAGCCACAGCTCCGGCGTTTTGGTGTTTGCGGCGAGATCGACGGTGGTAACGGAATAGGCCAGCCATTGGCCGTCGGGCGAAACGGCTGTCTCGCCCAGCCGCTTCATCCGCATCATGTCCTCGAAGGTCATGGGGTGCTTTGGGCTGGCGGATTGCGCGGATGAGAGCGAGAGGGTCGAGAGAAAAAGGAAGGTGGCAAGAAAGGCCCTGCGCATGAAGTCCTCCGTACGGCGGAGTGAAGAGAAGTTTACAACGGGGCGGGTTCAGGCGGCTGTGCTTTCCCACCCTTCGCGAAGAACGCGAAGGATGGGGCACGGAAGCTGGTCGTGGGCTGACTAGCTGAAGGCTGAGGGCTGAAAGCTGACGGCTGCTTCACTTGTTGTCGTTGGCCGTGAGGCGAAAGGTGATGGTGCCCCAGAAGAGCCGGGCGCGCATCTGCACGGGCAGGTGGCGGTCGTCGTCCGTGTACCAGATCCAGATGTTGCCGCGGTTCTTCACTACGCCGGCATCGGCGGTAGGTTGCACACGGAGGGTCTTGAATGTGCCGAGGGTCGTCTTGATATCTTCGCGGGCCTCGACCTTCATGGTGACGGGCACGGTGCGCTGCGCGTCCACCACGGGTACCACGAAGCTATGCCCGATCTCCATCGGCTGCGAGGCGGTGTAGAAGATGCCGGTAAGCAGATCGGTTACGCAGCCCTGCACAGGCGTCTCCACATGCTTGGTCTGGCCGGTGACAAGATTTTTTTCGTCCAGAATCGACTTGCCCTGCGCGTAGTCGAGCTTGAGGGTGGAGTTGATCTGCCGGCGGCCCTCGATGGTCTGCTTGTCGAACTCAGAGGTGCAGCCGCGCGTGCGGTCGAAGACCGACTGAAAGCGGTCGCTGACGTGGAAGATCATGTTGATGGCGCTGATAGTGTCGGCCGTCGCAGAGATGCGCTCATGATCGCCGTCTGCTTCAAAGTGGAGCACGGCCTCGCCGGCGGGAAAGACCCGCCAGTCCACCGAGTAGGTGAGAGTCTGCTTTTGCGGAAAGCTGAACCCGGGACGCGGCGGCGCGAGCGGAGCGGGCTGCTGCTGGACTTGAGCCACAGCCGGGAGCGCAAGAGCGCAAAAAAGGGGCACTGCGTGGGCGCGCATCTTCAACGTCGGAAACGGCTCCTTCGAAGTTTGACTATGTGGTTCAGAATCCGCTTACCGCGCCCTCGCAACAAATGCTGCCAGCACCGGGCGAAGAAAGAGCAGGCTCATATAAAGCAGTGCGGTCCCTAGGACAGCATTGTACTCGCGGTGTTTAAGATACAGGGCCAGAGAAAAACCTGCACCATCGGCCGAATGCCCCTCCGAAGTAACGCGCGCGGGGCTGAGTCGCGGAATCAGCCGCGGCACTCGACCGCAATAAGCTCCAAACTCAGGGAAGGCGGAGCGCAGAAAACGCTCCTCGGATGCGATCACCGGGATATAGATGATGGCGAACCCCAATCCCAGCACGAGAGCTACCGGCCAGCTGAGCAACGCGACCGCAAAACCGGCGGCAATGAGCATGGAGCCCAGGTACAACGGATTGCGGGTATGGGCGTAAGGGCCGGTGACGGTGAGCTCGCGATTCTTCTTCACATAGCCTGAGGCGTAGCCACGCAGCCACAGGCCAGGCAGCACCAGCACCAGGCTCCATGCGATCGCGGCTGGTTTCGGCGCGCGACGCCACAGTTCGAATAGATACAGCGCTGCCGTAAGAAAACCGAGCGGCACCCGGATGCGGCGGGCAATTTTCTGCCATCGCCACTGCGCGGGGCTACTTTTGGGAGAAGAGATGTGCTGATTCATCGAGTGCCCGCTTCGGCCATCAGCTCGTCGGCGGCCTTCAGCACTTCTTCCGGCGTAATGGTCAGCAGACCAGCCTCAGGCTCAGGACGACGTGTGTGGTCCCGCCGGCTTTCGGGACTGCGCAAAACGCGAAATCGTGTGCCGAAGGGTCCATTGCGGCTAGGATCGGTGGGGCCGTAGATGCCCACAACCGGGCGGCCCAGCGCACAGGCCAGGTGCAGGGGGCCGGTGTCGCCGGCCACGCAGAGCGCCACGCGGCGCGTAAGCGCGATGAGCTGTTCCAATGACGTAGCGAGAGGGATGGCGGCTCCAGTGGCTTCTTTCACGATGAGGTCAGCCATCGGCTCCTCGCCGGGTCCGGCATTCACCAGGACGCGCATTCCGCGGGCGATCAGCCCCCGCGCAACCGCGGCGAATCGCTCCACCGGCCAACGCTTCGCCCCCCAGCCGGCGCCGGGATTGAGAAGCGCCACGGGCCGAGTACCGCTCGAAGCCAGCAGTTCGTCGCACCACGCCTCGGCAGCCGGATCGAAGGGCAGCGCTGGCTGGATCGGTTGCAGCTCGTCGCCCGCGACCTGGGCCGCGAGCTCCATATCCTGCTCGATTACATGCGCGCCGTGCGTAGCGATGCGATCGGTAAACAGCCACCGCGCCGCACGCTCGCGCGGCTCCGCTTCGCCAATCAGCCGATGCGAGCCAGCCATCCGGGCCAGGACCGCCGAGCGGATCGCACCCTGCAGATCGACGACAACGTCATAGTCCGCGTCCTGCAGCTGATGGCGCAGCGCCCGAATCTCCTGGATCGTGCTGAATCCTAAGGCATTCTGGCGCCAGTCGCGGGTCGAAGCAAAGTGCAGCCGGTCAACGACAGGCATCGCCTGCCCGCGCTCTTCCGCTCCTGGAGCCGCCAGCAGAGCCTTCCACCGTGGTTCCACCACCCAGCCGATAATCCAGCTCGGGTGGGCTTGCCGGAGCGCCGTCACCGCCGGGAGCGCGTGCAGAATATCTCCCATGGCTCCCAGCCGGACGACGAGCAAGCGAAACTTGGACTGGGTGTGCAAACTCTGATTTTCGCACAGGACGACCCAAGGGCCGCCCACAGGCTTACCGGTCAGGAACGCTGAATAAGAACAGGATCAAAGGGCAAATACTCGCCCCAAAAATGAGTTGTGTTGAAACGAACCAAACAACAATTTCGATACAGCGACTCAGCACAACGAAACCGATCAGGAGGCGCGGCCACGCAACTCTTGCTCGGCCCGATACCAGTCTTCTTCGTGATGTCCGTGCTTGCCGCCGCGTTCGGCCCAGAAACGGTGGGCCAGTTGGGCCACCTGTTCGTGGGAAACTTTCATCTTGGTTGGTTCCGCGTGGCCATTACCATTGGCCGCCGCGCCGTTTTCTGCAACCTTTTTTGTGGCCGCAGTCTTGCGGGGTTTTGCTGGAGCTTTGGGTTTGGCGCTTGCTTTCTTGACGGTCTCTGCCATGTACATATCCTCCTGAGGGGTGGGGGCCAACAAACGGCCGTCCTCTCTAGGATAGCGGAAATTCGTTGCCGGCTGGAACCCCGAATTGGCCCACGGATCACGTCTGAAACTGCATCGCGGGCACTCAAGAGAGTTGGATGCTTACAACAGAGAAGTTATGCATGCACCGAGGGGCTGTGTACTCCGCGGATTACCTCAGCATCGGAATAGCGGTCAGCTCGTCAACGCTGCAGCATATCGATGGGTTGAGTGAAATCGGTCACGCGGATGTGGCGGGCGAGCGACGGATGCTCGCGTTCGAGTGCCTTGTACATCTCCCAGGCAACGCGGCGATAGCTGAAGTGGCCGGCCGGGGCGGAACGCAATTCAGAGATGTACTGGGCCTCGGCGAAATCCATTTTGAAGAGGCTGCGGACACGCGTCGCGAGTGGCAGCAGATAGAGTGCCGACTGCGCGGCCTCCGGAGCGGAGCCGGCGGCGAGCTGTGCGCTGGCGCGATGAGCCGATTCGATAGTGGATTGGAAATCCGCCAGGATGCCGGCCTCGGCCAGGATGTTGACGTCATCTCCCAGATCGCCGGAGGCGGGTGTTTCGTAGCCGTGCTGGGATGTGAACCCCTGAATGATCTGCGTACAGCGGCGATGGCGGTGCATGTCGCGGAAGCCGCCGATGTCCATCAGTATGTCGAACCGCAGAGCTGCTCCAGCATGGAAGGAACGCAACAACTCATCATGTTTGCCACGGTGTTTGATCCCCAGATCGATAATCTCTGCGATCTGTGAGACTGGAAGTCCGGAGAGACGATCGCGAATCTGGCGATACGGATGATGGCTAGCCGAGTAAAGAAGCGTGGCTGCGAGCTCGACTTCGAGTGATTCGGTGCGCTCGACGAGGTCAACCACTGCGTGAGGGGACTCTTTGTAGGAGAGCGGGCTTAGAATTTCCGCGGCAACCTGCGCGAGCTCTGCACGGGTCTGCATCTCGTACGGATTCGGCTGCGCGTATTTCACGAGCGTGGGCGCGGTGCGGACCTCGCGGACAAAAAGCTGTGCGGCCTCGGCAGAAAGTCCATTTGCGGCGCTGTCCGGAAGCGCAGAGAGTTTTTCGACGAAAGCTGAGGCCGCTTGCGCGTTCACATTCCAGGCGGCGCCGGTGGCGGCCTCGCGCAGCTTGAGGCCGAGATCGCGGACCTCAGCCACAGGATGCGACAACAGCCGCGAGACCTGCGTCTCCAGGGTGCGGGCGCTCACGATCTGACCCAGCGAGGTATTCGTCGCCAAGGGGAGCAGGTAGCGGGCCACGTCGAAGGCACGCGCCTTGAGGGTACGCTCGTAGGCCTCGGGCTTGAGCGTGTCGGGCCGGATTACACGTCGGCGAAGCACTTCCTGAACGGCCGCGGTGGTGCGTTGGTAGGTGTCGAAGAGGCTGGCAACGGTATCGGAATAGAGCTTGGTTGAGGCAGAATCCGTTCCAAAATCAGGCAGATACCAGCCTGATTTCAGGAAGTTCTGATAGCGCGTCGAGCGTTCCTGGCCGTCCCATCGCTGCTCATCGACCAGAACAATGGCTGCCCGCAAGCTCAGCCGCTCAACCGCGAAGGCGATGTGAGCCAGATCGGCGATCGACCGGTGGCCGTATTGGAAATAAAATGTATTGAGGAACTGTTCCGCCCGCTGGGCGCTGATCTCGGCCAGCGACTCACGCATCGAGAGCGCCGAGCGGGAGTACTTGGCCATGGCAAATGCCAGCACCTCCGGATCGGCGCCGTGAACGGCAAAGACTTCAGTCTGGTTCTGGGCTACCGGCGGATGAAAAGATTCACTGGACATTGTTGCGGTCTCGCGAACAGAATACGTCATTGAGGTTAGAGCGCAAGGCTGCGGTAATTCGGCGATCCTCCGGGCGGCATCTCACTGATGAAAGGTCAGAGCCACACCGGGCACGATGGAGTGGGCCATGCAGGAATTTCTGGTACGCACATCACATAGACCTCGGCCGCTGCCCTCCGGCCGCTGGGCGATGACCCAGCGCTGGAATGACCTGCTCTTTGCCCATTGGCCTGTCCCTGCACAATCCATGACCTCGCTGCTGCCGGAGTGGCTTGAGGTCGATACCTTCCAGGGTTCGGCGTGGTTGGGCGTGGTTCCCTTCTGGCTTGACCGCATCAAGATTCGCGGCGTGCCCTCCGTTCCCGGCGTGCGCAGCTTTCCGGACTTGAATCTCCGCACCTACGTGCGCGACCGCTATACCGGCACTCCGGGCATCTACTGCTTTTCGCTGGATGCGAGCAATCTCGTCGCGATTGCCGTGGCGCGCATGTTCTATCACCTGCCCTACTACTGGGCCGATATGCGGCTTGAACAGCGCTCGGATCGGGAGTTCGCGTTTTACAGCAAACGGCTGCTCGCGGGCCGGCAGGTCATCTTCAAGGCGCGCTATCGGGGACTCGGACCAACGCACAAGACGGCCGAGCAGCATCCCGGCACCTTCGAGTACTTCATGACCGAGCGGGTGTGCCTCTTCAGCTCAAACCGCACCGGTCAGCCGGTGCGAGCTAACCTGCACTATGTGCCCTGGCCGCTTGAAGAGGCTGAGGCGGAGATCGAGTGCAACGATCTGCCCTCGACTGTCGGCGTACAGCTGCCGGATATCGAGCCGGTTCTGCACTATTCCCGCCGCTTGGCGGTTTATATCTGGCCCACTGAACTGGCCCGTCCGGCGCTGGCCGGCAGACCGGTAACGGTAGCGGCCACGCCGTCCGGATAAGGACGGCCTTCGCCCATCCTCGCAGCTTCTGATTCCAAGGCTTCCGTGAATGCGCGTTGGTGCAGCTCTTCTCGCACTGAAAATCCAGCTTCCCGTGCGCTGTCTATAATTGGCACGAACCACGATGAACGTGCGCATCTGCGCATAGAGGCAAAGGATAGAGGATGAAAGGTTTAGCTGGACGGATCGCGCTGGTGACCGGGGCTTCGCAAGGGATCGGCCGGGCCTGCGCGCTGGAGTTGGCGGCGGCGGGAGCCAAGGTGGCTTTAGCGGCCCGCAATACGGAAAAGCTGGCTGAAGCCGTGAAAGAGATCGAGGCCGCAGGTGGCGAGGCGGCGGCGTTTGCGCTCGATGTCGCTAGCGAGGAGTCGATTAAGGCGGCTGCTAAAGCCGTCATCGAGCGGTTCGGCAAGATCGAAATCCTGGTAAACAATGCCGGCATCACCCGCGACGGCCTGATGCTGCGCATGAAGCGCGCCGACTGGGACGATGTCTTGAGCACGAATCTCACCGGCACGTTTCTGCTGACCCAGGCCCTGCTGAGCCCTATGCTGAAGAATCGCTGGGGCCGGATCATCAATGTTTCCAGTGTGGTAGGCCGCACCGGCCAGGCCGGTCAGGTGAATTACGCTGCCTCGAAGGCCGGGCTCATCGGCTTTACCCGCTCGATGGCGCGGGAAGTGGCCTCGCGGGGAATCACTGTGAATGCCGTCGCTCCCGGATACATCGAGACGCCTATGACGGCGGTTCTCAACGACGAGCAACGCTCTGCCATGATGGCCCAGATTCCGCTGGGCCGGCCCGGAACGGATTCAGAAATTGCGCAATGCGTGGCTTTTCTGGCCTCCGATGCCGCATCTTACGTCACAGGACACGTGCTGGATGTAAACGGCGGAATGTTCATGGGGTAACGTGACTCCTCAGGTGACTCGCTGCCTCTGGCGTTGCCATATTTGTGGGATTCGCCAGATCACCTTTTGCCAGCACACTGTCCATAGACCTTTTTGACGAGTCGGCCTATGGCAACGCAGATCGCTGCGATCGATTTCTCCCCCGCAACTCCCGAGGAAAGGCCAGTGGACGTGCGCTATGTGGCGCGTCAGCCAATCCTCGATCTGCGCGGCAATGTGCACGGCTACGAATTGCTCTTCCGCTCGGGCCGTGAAAACGCATTCCGTGGGGATTGCGACATGGCCACCCGCACGATGCTCGACAACACCGTGATGTTCGGATTGGAGAGGCTCACCGGCGGGCTTACTGCTTTTGTGAACTGCACGCAGGAAGCTCTGACCAGCAACCTCGTGGACATCCTGCCTCCCAGCCAATGTGTGCTCGAGATCCTCGAAACCGTCGAGCCTACGCCGGAGGTGATCGAAGCCTGCCGCAACTTGAAGAAGGCGGGATTCCGGCTGGCGCTCGATGATTTTATCTGGCATCCGAAGTATGAGCCGCTGATCGAACTGGCCGACTACATCAAGGTCGATTTCACTCTCTCGAACGCGAACCAACGGCGGGAACTCTTCAAGCGCTTGAGCGGCAGGCCGATCATCATGCTGGCCGAGAAGATCGAAACGCAGGAAGAGTACAAGCAGGCCTGCGCAGAAGGGTTCACGCTCATCCAGGGCTACTACTTCTGCCGGCCGCAACTGATTGAGAACCGCAAGGTGCCGGCAAACCGGCTTTCGCAGATCGAGATTTTGCGCATGCTGCGCGAGGAGTCGCTGGACCTGCCGGAGCTTGCACGGCTCGTAAAGCAGGACACCTCGCTGACGTATCGGCTGCTGCGGCTCATCAACTCGCCTGCCTTTGCGATTCGTCAACAGGTACGTTCGGTTGAAGCGGCTCTGCTGGCCATCGGAGAAGATGTCTTCCGCCGCATTGCGACGCTGGCAATTACGAGCGAGTTGAATGGCGACCAGCCCGTGGAACTGCTGCGCATGGCGTTTATCCGCGGCCGGTTCTGCGAGCTTGCGGCGGGTTTGTACCCGATGGATGCCACAGAGCAGTATTTGCTTGGCTTGTTAAGCCTCTTGCCTGCCATGCTCCAGGTGCCGATGCAGCAACTCATACCTTCGCTGCCGTTGCGAGACGAGATCTGTGTCGCGCTCAAGGGAGAATCCGTCCCCGAGCGACGGCTGCTCGAATGGCTTACAGCGCTTGAACACGGCGACTGGACGGCGTGCGACTCAATCACCGCACAGTATGGGCTCGATCAGGCAGCGCTTCTGCGTACCTACGAAGATGCTGTGCTCTGGGCTGAATCTGCGCTTCATTTCGCGTGACGCAAAGTTTCTTACATTCTTCCTCGCCTCTTTCCTGAAAATCAGTCGATCCTAATCCATGCAACGCAGAACCTCGGCGCCGTCGCGCGCATGTGCCGGGGTATACTGTGGCGTTCCCGAAGCTGGACTTGGTCTGCACTATGAATCGCATTCTCAATGCAGGCCGCCGGAGGAGATATGCCCATCGTGCGCGCGATCAGGCTCTGCCTGCTCGGCTTGTTTCTTGTTGAGACAGCCACACTCGTTGCCCAGAGTTTTACGCTGCAGACCACCTCGCCTAATCATGAGATCGCATTGACGCTCGTTCCGGCCGGCGGAGCCAGCAACGAACTCCGCTACACGGTTGATTTTCATGGCAAGCGGCTCCTGAACGAGTCGAAGCTGGGGTTGGATATTGCGGGGCAGCCCGTGCTGGGACCCAACATGCAACTGACGGCCTCGAAGCCGGAGACGGTCGACGAGGGCTACACGATTCCTGTGGGCAAGACCAAGGACGTGCGCAACCACTACAACGGCCTGCGCGCGGATTTCACTGACATGAGCGGACGCAAGCTCACGATCGAAGTGCGAGCTTTTGACGATGGCGTGGCCTTCCGCTACAGCGTGCCCGAGCAGCCGGCATTTGCGCAGGTGAAGATTCAGCACGAAAATACTGAATTCAACTTTGCGAAAGACGCCGAAAGCTTTCCGCTGATTGTCAATGGATTTCAATCTTCGTATGAGGACGAATATCAGTTGCGGCACGTTGGCGGACTGCATCCCGACTGGCTGATTGCGTTGCCATATCTCACGCACGAGCCGGGAATCGGATGGATGGCCATTACCGAGGCCGACATCGAAAATTATGCCGGCATGTATCTGAGCAAGAACACGCACTTCGGCGATTACCTGCTGCACGCCCAATTGCCGCCGCATCTCGACGAATCCGGAAAACCCGATCTCGATGGCGCAGCTGTCGAGACGGCAACCCCCTTCGTAAGCCCGTGGCGCGTGCTGATGATCGCCGATGAGCCGGGCAAGCTGATCGAGTCAAACATTGTGTTGAATCTGAATCCGCCGTCGAAGAGCGCCGATACTTCATGGATTCGGGCGGGCAAGTCGGCCTGGGACTGGTGGTCAGGCGAGGCTGCGCCGAGCGCGCGCTTCAAGCCGGGCATGAACACCGCCACGATGAAGCACTACATCGACTTTGCGTCGAGGTCTGGATTCCCGTACATGCTCATCGACGCGGGCTGGGCGCTGGCGCCGGCACGCAAAGGACCGCAGGATTACGCCGTGGTGGCCGACATCACGCAGGTCACGCCGGATATCGACATGCCGGAGTTGCTGCGCTACGCCAAGGAAAAGAACGTGAAGCTGTGGCTGTGGGCGCACTGGACCTCGGTGAACAAATACATGGACCAGGCCTTTCCGCTCTTTGAGAAGTGGGGCATTGCCGGCGTCAAGATCGATTTCATGAACCGCGATGATCAGTGGATGACAGACTGGTACCGGCGCGTGGTGGCGAATGCGGCCGCGCACCATCTGATGATCGACTACCATGGCGCCTTCAAGCCCGATGGTCTGCGCCGGACCTATCCAAATCTGGTGACACGCGAAGGTGTGATGGGCAAGGAGTTTCTGAAGTGGAGTGCGCAGGTGACGCCGGCGCACAACGTGACGCTGGCCTTTACCCGCATGCTGGCCGGCCCCATGGATTACACGCCCGGCGCCTTTGGCAACAGCAATCTCGAAAATTTTGTCGCGCGGCGCGTGCAGCCGATGGGCCTGAACACGCGCGCGCATGAACTGGCGCTTTATGTGATCTTCGAGAGCCCGCTCCAGATGGTCTCGGACTATCCCGAGCACTACGCCGGCCAAAAAGAGTTCGACTTCCTCAAGCGCGTTCCGACGACGTGGGACGAAGTCCGTTCTCTGGGCGGCACGCCGATGCAATGGGTCGCGCTGGCGCGGCGCAGCGGATCGGACTGGTATGTCGGATCGCTAACCAATTGGGATGAACGGAATCTGCAGGTTTCGCTGGGCTTCCTCGGGGATGGCCCGTATGTGGCCGAGATCTACGCGGACGCTCCGGACGCGGGCCAGGAGGCGACGCACACGGTGATTACGCGGCAAAATGTCGACAAAAATTCGACGTTGGACCTGCACATGGCTTCCGGCGGCGGCGCAGCGATCTGGATTCATCCGGCTGCAACACATTGAGGGATGAATCGCCGGCCGACAACTCGTGGAATGAGGGTTTTCGCACCGCAGCCGTGAATCTCTGTGACGCTTCACCTCATCTGAGAAGATAGTGAAGGTGAGAGACTATTTTTCTTTGCGGCAGGTGAGGACGCTTGTTTTTGCGTCCGTTGCCGCGCTGGCTGCATCGGGATCAGTTGCCCGCGCGCAGGCGCCGAATCCGAGTTCGGCCACCGACCCGTTCTGGGGCAGCATCACGCTGAAGCCGGCAACCGATGAGGTGTTGAAGCTCTCGCTCGATGAGGCAGTGCGCCGCGGCTTCCAGTACAATCTCGGCCTCAAAGAGGCAGAAAGCGGCGAACTGGCGCTGCAGGGCCAGAAGAATCAGGCTCTGCAGCAGTTTCTGCCCACCGTCACGTTTACGGGCGGTACAGGCTACTACCAGCACAATCTGGTGGCGCAGGGATTCAAGCCATCCCTTCTTTCTAAATTCAAGGGACTTTTTCCAGCCGGGCAGGCGCCTGCGGGATTTTCGACCCTCACCCGCGATGATCTGACGACCGCGCAGATTCACTTCAGCCAGACGCTCTTCTCCGGACCGGTGATCGCCGGCTATAAAGCGGCGGGGGCTGCTACAAGGGCGGCTTATTTCGCAAAGATGACGGCCCGGGGACAGGTTGTGCAGGACGTGGCGACCACGTATCTGCGGTGCATCGCCGATGCCAGCCAGGTGGAGAATGCGAAGGCGCAGGTGAACCAGGCACAGGTGCTCTACGATCATGAGCACCAGGCCCACGAGGCCGGCACGGCGGCAAATCTCGACGAGCTGCGCGCGCAGGTCCAACTGCAGACGCAGCAGCAGGCAGTGATCGCCGCGCAAAATCAGCTCGACAAAGACCTGATCCTGCTGAAACGCGAGATCGGCGTCGACCCTGGACAGAAGATGGAGCTGACCGATCCGGCTCCGTATAGCGAGCTCGCTGCGCAAACGCCGGAAGAAGCGCTGGCGACCGCCTACAAGGACCGCCAGGACTACCAGAACCTGCAAAACCAGGCCGTCGAATTCAAGGCCATTCATGCGGCCTATCGCAGCCAACGGCTACCCACGCTCAAGTTCACGAGCTTCTACGGCACCAGCACGGTGAACGGCGCAGGCACGCACGGCAACTTCGTCGCCTTCGGAACGCTCAATGTACCCATCTTCCGCGAGGCCCGGCTGCGCGGCGATGAGGATGCTTCGCTGGCGCAGCTGCAGTCGGTTAACGACCAGCTTGCCGACCTGCGCACGCACATGGATCAGCAGGTGCGCTCGGCGCTGCTCGATGTAGCGGCCAATCAGAAGCTCGTGGACGTGGCGCGCTCGAATGTCGACCTGGCGACCCGCGCGCTGAGCGACGAAACCGACCGCGTGAATGCCGGCGTCGACGACAATCTGCCCTTGGTGACGGCGCAGGCCGCGCTCGCCGCCGCACAGAGCAACCTGATAGAGAGCCTGTATCAGTACAATGTGTCGAAGGTGCTGCTGGCGCGCGCCTGCGGCGTCCTGGAGCAGCAGTACCGGGTGTACCTGGGCAAGTAAGCGTCTTAATTCCCGCTCGTCCTCTCAGCTCGCCGCTATCCCTCGTTCTCTCCAACGTGAAACATCGGAGGATTTCCTCATGCCTCACAAGCTCAAGATTGAATACTTCGTCGAGCCGGACACCGCGGCCCTGGCGGCGCGCGCGGCTCAGCATTTTGTCGAAGTCACGGAACAGGCTGTGGCCAGGCGGGGCCGGGCACGGATCGCCATCAGCGGAGGATCTACACCCAAGGCGGCCTTTCAACTGCTGGCCGATCCCGCGCAGCCGTGGCTGAAGCGGATGCCATGGGACAAGCTCGATCTCTACTGGGTCGACGAGCGCTGCGTTCCGCCGGATCACGCCGACAGCAACTATCGCATGACGCGCGAGGCCATGCTGGATCGTGTGCCGCTCACGCCGGCGCAGATTCATCGCATGGAAGGGGAGCTGGAACCCGAGGTTGCGGCATCGCGCTATGAGTCGGAGCTGCGAAACGGCTTCCGGCTGGAGGGCCCCAAGACACCGCGTTTCGAGACGCCTCGTTTTGACCTGATCCAATTGGGCATGGGGCCGGACGGACACACAGCTTCGCTCTTTCCGCATACGGCGGCTCTCCATGAGATCAGCCGGCTTGCGGTGTCGAATCATGTGCAGAACAAAGATGCGTGGCGCATCACGCTGACCTGGCCGGTGATCAACCAGGGTGCGAGCGTCTTCTTCCTGATCGGCGGGGCCGACAAGGCAGAGAGGCTGAAAGAGGTGCTGACCGGGCCGCGCGATACCGATCGTCTGCCCAGCCAGCTCATCGCGCCTGCCGGCGGTATACTGACTCTGCTTCTGGACAAAGCTGCAGCCGCGCTGCTGCCTCCGACGGATGGGCAGGGGTACGGCGTTATCGAGAGGGAAGGATGATTCTTGCGGGTGATGTAGGCGGCACGAAGGTCCATCTGGCGCTGTACGACTTCAAGGACGGCGAGCTGAAACACACCCGGGACCAGAAGTTTCCAGCCAAGGAGTACTCCGGCCTCGAAGAGATCGTAAAAGAGTTCATCGTTACCGAAAAAGTGACGGCGGCATGCTTCGGCGTGCCGGGCCCTGTGCGCGAGGGACGGCTGCGCCTCACCAACCTGCCGTGGACGCTGGACAGCCGCGAGCTGGCGGCGAATCTCAAGATCGATTACGTATTTCTGATCAACGATCTGCAGGCCAACGGCTATGGCATCGCCGAGCTTTCTGCCGACCAGATCTACACGCTCAGCGAGGGCGATGCGCGCCAGATCGGCAATCGCGCGCTGATCTCGGCAGGAACCGGATTGGGCGAAGCCTTCCTGATCTGGGATGGACGCGATTATGTGCCCTACCCTTCCGAGGGGGGCCACTCCGATTTTGCGCCGCGCAATGAGGACGAGATCGACCTGCTGCGTTTCCTGATGCAGAAGTACAACGGGCGCATCAGCTTTGAGCGCGTGGTGAGCGGCCAGGGGTTAACGAACTGCTACGAATTTCTGCGCGAAGTGCGCGGCGTCGAGGAGCCGGCGTGGCTCGCAGAGCGCATGACCACTGAAGATCCGAATGCGGTGATCACCGAGCTGGCGATGGTGGCGAAGAGCGAAATCTGTGAGAAGGCGTTGGACTTGTTTGTAAGCGCATACGGAGCAGAGGCCGGCAACCTGGCGCTCAAGGTGCTTTCGGTGGGCGGGCTGTATGTCGGCGGCGGCATCGCGCCACGCATCCTGGAAAAGCTGAAGGACGGCACGTTCATGAAGGCCTTTACTGACAAAGGCCGCTTGAGCCAGCTGCTGGTGCACATGCCGGTGCGCGTGATTCTGGAGAGCCGCACCGCGCTGATCGGCGCAGCGGCGTACGCCGAGGCGCGCGCCGCCGAGCTGAGCGGGATTTCGCCGCGAGCGGCGAGCGTCAAATTTTAGCGTGCGCCGACCGGCAACACCGATCTGCCGAATGTTGAATTCGTCACCAGGGCAAAGCTCGTGTACATGGCCAGAAGTCCGCAGAGAAGGCCCATCCAGCCTCCAGCCTGAGACAGGCCATGCGCGCCCAGAAGATCGCCAAAACCGAGCAGGAAAAACGTGATCCACAGCGTAAGGAACACGAACCATAACGCCTTGGCGAGCCGGAAAGTGGCAATCCACATATAGAACGTGAAGACGCCCCACGCGATCAGCGTGACGGCGATGGTGCTGCCCGCCTGGCTGAGGTCGAGCACGCCGTGGCTGCCCAGAAGAACCAGCAGCGCGAACCACCACCAGAAGGCGCCGTAGCTGAGAAAGGCTACCGTGCCGAAGGTGTTGGCGGCGCGGAACTCCATGACGCCTGCCATCATCTGGATCAGTCCGCCGAAGGCGAACGCAAGCGGCAGCACGACGGGCTCTCCGCCCTTCGGCAGGATGCCTGCGTTGATCAGGCTCAGAATGACGGTGGTCAATCCAAAAGCAATCAGGCCCAGAGGCGCCGGATTGGCAAGTACGGACTTCGATTCATCGGCCATAGAACTTCCCTTCTTCGCGTTTTTGAAATGGATTAGCTGACAGCGCAGGGGGAGGGCGGGATCATGATAGCCGAGCCTGCCTGGCTTTGAAATCGGCGTGAGGCCAGGAATCTCTCCTTCGGACCAAATTGGTTCTGCATCACACGCGTGGCAATTTTTTGAGGAAATTGCCACGCTATAGCAAAACCAGAGATGCTGTACCGAAGCCGTTGGATTTGCTATAGGAAGGTTGAAGTGTTCACGATTCTGGGCCGATGGATCTTTCGCGCCTTCATCTCGATGGCGGCGTGTTTTCTTGCAACCTATCTGGGTGACTGGACGGTCTACCACCTGCGTGGTTCGCCAACTGCAACGGCCACGATCAATCGTTATATGGGCGTTCCGCTCAAGGGACAAAAAGAGGAGTACGACTATCTTGGCACCATCACGGTGCCTTGTTCGGTTTCCTTGTTTCCGCAAGGTGGGCATGATCCCTGCTGGCGGCTGCGCCAGCATCCGGATCAGTGGGAAAATCTCTGAGAGGTTTTAGGCCAGGCGCGATCGCTGGAATGGATTACTGCGCCGTGCCGGTCTCAAGAAGCACGAATGAATTTCCGTCGGGGTCCTGCACAAACACGAGCTTCTTTTGCAGGCTTGCGTTGACGCCAGCCGCCTGCAGCTGAGAGGCCGCTTTTTTTGCATCGGCAACCGGGAAGAGGGCCTGCACCTTGAGGCCGGCACGGTACTGCGGCAACTCGATGCGTATGTCATTATTGCCCGCGAGACTGAGACGAAGTCCATTTCCGGTGTCGTACACATCGAAACCGAGGTCGGTGTAGAAGTGGCGCGCCGCCTTCACATCGGTGACCGGCAGCTCAAAACCGAGCAGCTCGGTTGAGACCCGATTGGCGCCGAGGTGCTGGCCCTGGTCGGCTGTGTGGCGGGAACCGGGCATGTACTGCGTGAACTCGGTGACGCGGCCATCCGGGTCAATGACGACGGAGAGCAGATTGCCTGCACCGGCCTTCTTGACAGGCGTAGCCTTTTCGCCGCGCGAGGTCAGGACCGGAACGTATGCTTCTAGGTCGCCGACTTCGTAGCAGACGTGCATCCAGCCGAGCTGCTGCGAGGCCTCGGTTTGCGGATAGACTTCGACGAACTGATGGTCATTGATCTTGATGAAGACTTCGTTCGTCTTGCCGTTCGCCGTGGAGGCAAAGGCCTCTTCGTAGCCGAGTTTCTGGAAGAAGGCCGCTTCCTGCTCGAGGTTTTTTACACGATAGGCGACGTGCGCGATGCCGGTAATCTGACCGGTTGGGTGAGGAGCCTGCGCGCTCAAGCAGAGCGCACCAGCGCTGAAAACGCCGAGCGCCAAAGTTGAAACCCACTGCATCTTGATCATGTCTGGTCTACCCTCCAAAGCGCGCCTCCAAAGCAGCGGGCTTGTTTATCCGGCGTAGTCTTCGCGAAAAGGTGTAAAGATGTCGAGCACTTCAGAGTCTTCGAGAGCCGACGCCTGGTGGTCGACGTCGCCGTTGACCACGACGCTGTCGCCGCTGCGAAGATCCCAGCTTTTGCCTTCCGCTAGAAAACGGATATGCCCGCGGACTACATACACCATTTGATGATGCGGATGCTTATGGCGTGCACCGTTCCATCCTTTTTTAAAGGTATGGCGCACCAGCATCAACTGCGGACTGTAGGCTAGCACCTGCCGCTGCATTCCGGGTTCCGGCGTGGTGACACTGGTCGCGTCAGTTGCCGTATAAACCACTCCACCTGGGGTCATGCTCTCTCCACGCTTAGAAGAACCTGCGTTATGGGCTGGACTCAACGATTCAGCGAGTTATCGGTTCATCCAGCCGCCATCCACAACCAGAATGTGACCGTGGATGTAATCGCTTGCGCCGGAGGCCAGGAAGACGGCGGCGCCCGCCAGGTCCTCGGGTTTGCCCCAGCGGCCGGCGGGAATCCGATCGAGAATCTTCGGGGCTCGCTGTGGATCGTTGCGAAGCGCCTCGGTGTTGTCCGTGTCCATATACCCCGGCGCGATGGCGTTCACATTGACGCCTTTCGCGGCCCACTCGTTCGCGAAGGCCTTGGTGAGCTGTCCTACGCCGCCTTTGGCCGCCGCATAGGAGGGCACCAGAATGCCGCCCTGAAATGTGAGCAGTGAAGCGATGTTGATCACCTTGCCCGATCCGCGCGCCAGCATGTGCCGGCCCGCGTTCTGCGTAAGACGGAAGACGCTGGTAAGATTCACGTCGATCAGCAGCTTCCAGTCTTCTTCAGGATGGTCGACAGCCGGCGAGCGGCGGATCGTCCCGGCGTTGTTGACCAGAATATCGATCGTTCCGAAGTGCCGGACGGTCTCGTCGACCAGGCGTGTGCAGACGTCTTTGTCTCCCACGTCGCCTGCCAGCGCAATCGAGTCTTTTCCAGCCGCAATTACCTGTTGCCGGGTGGCTTCGGGCGCTTGAGTCGAGCCGTGGACCGCCACATTTGCCCCGGCCTGGGCCAGCGCTACCGCAATGGCGGCGCCCAGTCCCCGGGATGAGCCGGTTACCAGCGCTGTCTTTCCTTTGAGGTTGAATTGATCGAGTATCAGGGGAAAAATTCGATCCTTTCGGAAGGTCAACGCCGCACGCGAGAGGCGCGGAATCAACCCGAGAATACACCGCGTACTCGCAGCCACGCAACCGTGGCACAGCACGCGCACAGGCCGTCACGCCGCATGGTGAAATTCACAAAAATTCTTGAACAGCAAAAGGTTACGGCATCCACAGCGGGATCTGCCGGATTCCTTCGCTGACGTGCGCCGGTTGTTCTCGCTATCCTTTCTATAGTGCCCTTAACGAGCCCGCAGAGGCCCGGGGAGCTCTGGTTTTGTGGAGGTTCCGTCTCGTCATGCACATCTCCCCCGGATTTTCGGCGATTGGCGCTCTTGCCGGTCTTGCTGCGGTTCTTGTCTGGCGTGTCCGCGAGGGGCGAACGCCGGTGACAGTGCGTAAGATTCTTATCCCGCCCATGGGCATGGCCACAGGGTTCTCGATGTTCATCGTGCCGGCATTTCGTGTGCCGATCACCTGGGCTCTCGGCGCATTCCTTCTCGGCGCCATCGCGCTCGCTTACCCACTGCTGCTTACCTCAAAGCTGGAACGCACCGGCGACACCATCATGATGAAGCGCTCAGGGGCTTTCTTCGCAGTCGTGATTGTGCTGGCCGCCATCCGCTACTTAGCCCGCGGCTACTTCGACCGGCTGCTGACAATCGAGCAGACCGGCGGGCTCTTTTTCATTCTCGCCTTCGGCATGATCCTGCGCTGGCGGATGAGCATGTTCTTTGAATACCGCGCGCTCACGGCGTAGCCACAATTTTCTTCCAGACCGATCCCGCAGCAGCGCCAATACCGATTTCCTGTTCGGGTTCTCCGATATTCGACCATGCGTACATTCCGGAAAGCATGATGTACGCTCATGGTGAGGAGTTGACGTTTGATCCGTTGCGGCGGTTCTCTCAGGCAGTTCTTCCATTCCCGTGCGATCCCGGATAGCGTGCGAGGCGTTCTCTTCACGAAAGCGCGCAGCGGCTGTGCATTTTTCGCTGCAGGCCGCAGAAGCACGATGACAGCGATGCTCCTCGTCGCTTGCGCTGCGGCGGGCATCATGTGCGCGGTCAATGCATTTGCGCAAGCTTCCGCGCCCGCATCGCTCGATGCGCTCTCGGGCGAATACACCAGTCCGGCTGAACCGGATACGTCCTACGATGTATACGCGCAGGATGGCCGGCTGATGATCGAGTCAGATCGGTTTGTTCCCACACCGCTGGACGCCATTGCCACGAGCGTATTCGACGTCGAGGGTTCGAAGGCGACGCTCCAGTTTGCGCTCGATCGCGCCAGCCACGGCACTGGATTGGTCTTTCTCAATGATCCGAAGTTTTTTTATTCGCGCACAGGCGAGGCGGTTCATCACGTCTTTCATGACTATCAACGCACGGATGCGATGATCCGGATGCGTGACGGGGTCAAGCTGCACGCAGTGATTCTCAAGCCCAAAGACATCACCACGCCCCTGCCGATTCTGATGCAGCGCACTCCTTATGGCGTCGACCAGACCGATCGCGCCTGGTTCTTTGCGCAACGTCCTGAGCTGGCGCGAACCGGATATATCTACGTTGGCGAAGACATACGAGGACGCTTCCGCAGCCAGGGCAAGTTCACGATGATGCGGCCGCTAGCCGATCATCACAATCCCAAAGCGACGGACGAAAGCACCGATGCCTACGATACCGTGACGTGGCTGCTTGCGCACGTGCCCGGCAACAATGGCCGCGTGGGCGTGGTGGGCACCAGCTATCCCGGTTTTCTGGCAATGATGGCCGGTATCGATCCGCATCCTGCTGTGAAAGCGATCTCACCGCAGGCGCCGATGATCGATGTATGGATGGGCGACGACTTCTTTCACAATGGCGCCTTCCGCCAGAGCTACGGCTACGACTACGCGTGGATGATGGAGTCGAGCAAAGAGAATGCACAGGTCAGCTATGGAACGGACTCACTCGGCCAGCCGGTAGATGGATATGCGTACTTTCTCGAGCGCGGTTCATTTGCCGCGGATGTGAAGCAATCGGGATCGAAAGTTCTTCCTACATGGAAGCTTTTCCTCGACCATCCAGCGTATGACGCGACATGGAGCTCGCGGAGCGTAGAACAGTGGTTGACCGCTGTTACCGTGCCGACACTCACAGTCGGCGGCTACTACGATCAGGAAGATATGTGGGGACCGCAGGAGGCGTATGCCAAGCTCGAGCCGCACGACACACAGCACGAAAACTTCCTCGTTCTGGGGCCATGGCGGCATGGCTATTGGAGTTCGCCATTGCGGCGGCTTGGAAATCTCGATTACGGTGAGCCGATCGGCACGGAGTTCCGGGCGCAGATCGAAGCAAAATTCTTCGCGCACTACCTGAAAGACGAGTCAGGTACAAATGCCTCCGGCTTTGATCTCCAGGACACGGCAAGCTTCCAAACCGGCTCGAATACGTGGAAGTACTATGCGCACTTTCCGCCGGAGGAATCGAAACCAACGAGCCTCTACCTGGAGGGTGACGGTTCACTAAGTTGGAATGCACCGAGCGTCGAGGCGCGCACCAGCTATGTGAGCGATCCAGCCAACCCGGTTCCCTATCGCCATCAGCCCATCCAGCCTACGTATGGTCCCGGGTCAGAGTGGTACGACTGGCTTACGGAAGATCAGCGCTTCGTCACCGAGCGCAAAGACGTCGCGGTCTGGAAGCTGTCGGCGCTCGACCATGATCTGACGCTTACTGGCGAGGTGGTTGCCGACATCTATGCGTCGCTGAGCGGTTCAGACGGCGATCTGGTGGTCAAGCTCATCGACGAATATCCCGCCGATAATCCCGATGCGAAGATGCGTGGCTATCAGTTGCTGACCAATGCGGAGATCTTTCGCGGACGATATCTGAGCAGCTTCACCGCGCCGCAGGCGATTCCAGCCAATGTCGTTCACGAGTACAAATTCAGCCTGCATGATGTGGATCACGTCTTCAAGGCGGGCCACACCGTGATGGTCGAGATTCAGAGCACGTGGTTTCCGCTCTACGATCGCAATCCGCAGACCTTTGTGCCGAATGTCATGACCGCCAAGCCAGCCGACTACAAGCCGGAGACGATCACGGTGTGGTCCGGGTCGGGGCACGAATCAAGTCTGTTGCTGCCTGTCGTCATGCCAAATTGACACATAACCTGTGCGCACATAAACTGTGTTCATGAACATCACTCTCTCCATTGACGAGCAGGTTGTGGAGCGCGCGAGAGAGAAGCTGCGCGCCATGGGCAAGAGCCTGAATCAGGAGATTCGCGACCATCTTCAGCACGTGGCGGGAGACGATGATCTCGAACGGGATATCGAGTTCCTTCGAAGTACCGCTGGACGGGGAAACTCCGGCGATTGGAAATGGAACCGGGATGAACTGTATGAGGAGCGGCTAAAGTGGCCTCGGAAGTGACCTCTAGCGCAAGGGCCGCGCGCGCATTTCTCGATACCAATATTCTCGTTTATGCAGACGACGCCAAATTACCTGCCAAGCAACTGAAGGCTGTTGAGCTGATCGAACATCACCTGCGGCTGAGAACCGGTGTGATATCGATTCAAGTGTTGCAAGAATACTTCGCTGCCGTCTTGAGAAAACTCAATCTGGATGTCGGGTTAGCAAAGCGAAAGATCCAGGTATATGCAAAGTTCCACGTCGTAGAACCCAAAGTGAACAGCGTGGTCAGCGCCGTCGACCTTCATCGCCTCCATGGAATTTCCTTTTGGGATGCGTCGATTCTCCAGTCTGCGAAGGAGGCGGGCTGCAGCATTTTGCTCACAGAAGACCTGCAGCACGGCCAGACGATTGACGGGGTCAGGATCGTCAATCCGTTCCTTTGAAAGAGGTCCGTCAGTTTGCTCTGAGCGCCACCATCGGATCGATGCGCGAGGCGCGGCGAGCCGGCATGTAGCCAGAGAGCACAGCGATGGCGAGCAAAACGACGGCCATCGCAATGTAGGTCAAAAAATCCCAGGGCGAAGTAGCGAAGAGCAGTGCAGCAATGAGCTTCGCCGCGGCTAACGAGGCGATGGCTCCGAGCAGGATTCCCGTGGTGGCCAACCGCAACGTGCCGCCCAGCACCTGCCGCTGCACGCGGGCGGCCGTAGCTCCAAGCGCCATGCGGATGCCGATCTCTTGCGTCTGCCGCGTCACCGAGTACGAGATCACACCGTAGATGCCCAGCGCGGCCAGAAACAGTCCAAGCCCAGCAAATACACCTACCAACATTACGAAAAACCGGCGGGGCGAATTAGCATGATCGACGAGTGATTGGATCGGACGGAACTCCGCGATGGGCTGTTTCGGATTCAAGCTGCGCAAGGTGCCGAGAATGCTGTTGGCGAGGGTCGCCGGCGGCAGCGTGGTGCGCACCACGAGTTCCGCTCCCGAAGGACTTGCCTGCGTGATGGGGTAGTAGATCTGCCAGCCCGTTTCGCCTTCCGTGCTTTCCTCATGAACATCATCGGCGATGCCTATAATGCGCAGATCCTGTCTTCCACTGGTGATAATCTGCCCTAACGCGCTGCCGTTGGGCCAGTGCGCATATCCGGCCAGGAAACGGGCATAACTGACATTGATAATGACGACGCTGGTGCCATGCGGGCCATCATCCCACGTAAAATCTCGGCCACTGAGCCTTGTGCCCATGGCATGTAGATATCCGGGCGTCACGACGTACACAAGTGGCCCGGCTGGCGAGTTTTCCGGCCTCTGTACGCCCTTTGGGAATGGCGTGCCCCACTCGCGATTTTGGCCCAGCGGAAGATAGTCGGAGATTCCTGCCGCTTCAACACCGGGGATGGCGCTCACCCGAGCGAGCATCTGCTGAAAGATGACAGTTCGCTTTTGTGCGCTGGCATCGCCGGTTGGAGCGTTGTCGTCGTAACTGACCTTGATCGCCGCTGCGCGTTCAGCCTGGAAGCCGAGATCGACATCGAGAACGTGGAGAAAGCTGCGCAGCAGCAGACCAGCGCCTATCAGCAGCACGCAGGCGAGCGCAACCTCGGTCACAACAAGCACGGAGCGAAGACGCTCATGCCTGCGGCCCTGACCCGCGCCAGCGCCTGAATCTTTGAGCGACTCCTGCAGATTGCCGCCGGCCGTGCGCAGACCAGGAATGAGGCCAAAAAGGACAGCCGTTGTAATGGCGATGAAGACCGTCCATGCGAGCGCAGCGCCGTCGATGCGCAGTGTGCTCAAGAGCGGGAGCGCAATTGCGCCCTGGTGGGCGAGCCAGAATATGAGCAGATACGCCAGGCCAAGACCGAAGACTGCACCAGCACAGGAGAGCACGAGACTTTCTGTGAGCAGCTGTCGCACGATGCGGCCGCGCCCTGCGCCCAGCGCGGCGCGCATCGCGAACTCTTTGCCGCGCGCAGCAGAGCGGGCCAGCAGCAGATTTGAAAGATTCACGCAGGCGATGAGCAGGATCATGCCCACGGCTGACCAGAGCACGATAAGCGAGCGATGCAGCCGTCCGCTCACGTAGTCTTTCAGCGGCGTTGGTATGATTCTGCCCTTATATACGCCGCAGCTGCGCGGCTGTTTGTTATTCCAGCACATGCTGGGCGCGACTCGCACCGCATCCTCGCGCGCCTGGACGAGCGTTACGCCGGGCTTGAGGCGACCGATGAAGGTGATGATGTTGCCCCAGTCGCGTGGAGGTCCATACAAATTGAGCGGTGTGATAGCGTCTACCTTCGAACCGGGAGAAAACACTGCGCCAAAGTCGAAACCTGCCGGTAAGACGCCGATCACTGTGGTCTGGCGGCCGTTCATATCGAAGGTTTTGCCGATAATATCCGGATCGGCGTTGAATTGCCGCCGCCACCACGCGTCCGAGAGCACGATCACGGGCGGCGTTCCGTTGCGCGCGTCATCGGGCGTGAACAATCTTCCCATCGCCGGCCGCACACCAAGCACCTGAAAGAAGTTTGCAATCACATCGATGCTCGTGGCCGGAACCGGTGCGCCACCCAGATTGAGGCTCAGATTGTCGGCGCCCGAGAAGGCAAAATAGCCCGTTACATCCTGATACGATCGGCTGCCCACCCGGAACTCGTCATAGGCGTCTGTCGAATAGGTAGCGCATGACAGGCCGCACTTGGTGGAAGGCGGTGCGATCCAGACAAGCTCTTGCGCGTTCGGAAAGGGCAAGGGCCGCAGCAGTAGCGTATTTACCACGCTGAAGACGGCCACATTCGCGCCGATACCGAGCGCAAGAATGAGAACGGCCACCGCTGTAAAGCCGATGTCGCGGCCCAGGGTGCGGAGGGTGTACCTCAGATCCTGCAAAAGAATGTCGAGTCTCATGAGACCTCGCGCCTCCCGTTGTTTGTATCGGGCCTGCTCCAGACCGCCGATGCGGATGAGCGCCTGACGCCGCGCCTCCGCAAGCGACATGCCGCGTTCCAGATTCTCTTCCACGGCGAATTCGACATGCGCAGCCAACTCGTCCTCGAGCTCGTGGTCGAGCCGGCGCTTGGTGAAGAAGGCGCCCACGCGGCGAACGAAGCGCCAGTTCATGCGAGTTCACCGTCCTCATCGAGCAGCGCGCCCGAGTCTTTATCCATGCGCAGCACGCGGTCCATCACGCCGCTCAGCCGCTCCCAGTAGCGTGCATCCTCAGCGAACTGGCGCTGGCCGCTCGCGGTGATCGCGTAGAACTTCGCCTTGCGATTGTTGCCGGAAACGCCCCAGCTCGATCGAATCCAGCCGCGCTGCTCCAAGCGCACGAGCGAGGCATAGATGGTGCCCTGGTTGAGCAGCACCTGATTCCCACTCACCTGCTCAATGCGTCGCGCGATGCCGTAGCCATGCAACGAGCCCATGGCGGCCAAAGTCTTGAGGACCATCAGATCCAGTGTGCCCTGCAGGAGATCGAGCTTAGATGACTTCATTACTTCCTGTGGTAACGCCACATGAGAGTAGCACGGCCCCTGTGGGCGTGCCACAGGAATGTGACGAATGCGAAGAAGGCGGCAATGGGTCGAAAATACGATAAAATAGAAGCTGCAATGAACCTTCGCCAGCCTATTCCGGCGCTTCTCTAGCGGCTCCCGCCGCATACAGCCGTTCTTTCCCTGCCTGTTTTCTACTCCCAAGATTTAAGAGCCCGGAGGGGTTATGCTGGATCGCCTGGAACAGATGGAGCAGCGCTATAACGAGCTGCAGGCGCAGTTCGCGCTGCCTGAGGTCATCAACGACCACGAAAAATATCAGAAGACGGCAAAGGCCCTGCGCGAAATCGAAAAGCCAGTCGAGAAGTACCGCGAGCTGAAGCAGGTTCGCCAAGGGCTGGCGGATGCGCGCGCCATGCTGGCAGAAAGCGACCCCGACCTGCGGGAATTGGCTGAAGTGGAGATTGCTGCGCTCGAACCGCGCGAACCGGAGCTCGAAGAAGAACTGAAGGTTCTGCTGCTGCCCAAAGACCCGAACGACGAGAAGAACGTCATTCTCGAAATTCGCGCCGGCACGGGCGGTGATGAGGCCTCGCTCTTCGCGGCTGAAATCTTCCGCATGTACACGCGCTTTGCCGAGCAGCACCGCTGGAAGGTGGAGGTAATGTCTCTCTCCGAGTCGGGCGTGGGCGGCTACAAGGAAGTCATTGCGATCATCGAAGGCGATCGCGTGTACTCGCAGCTCAAATGGGAGAGCGGCGTGCACCGCGTGCAGCGCGTGCCCGCCACAGAGACGCAGGGGCGCGTGCATACGTCGGCCGTGACCGTGGCAGTATTGCCGGAAGCCGAAGAGGTCGACATCAAGATCGAAGCCAAGGATCTCCGCATCGATACTTTCTGCTCATCGGGCCCGGGTGGACAGTCGGTGAACACGACCTACTCGGCTGTGCGCATCACGCACTTGCCCACCAACACGGTGGTGAGCTGCCAGGACGAAAAGTCGCAGATCAAGAATCGCGAAAAGGGCATGCGCGTGCTGCGCTCGCGGCTCTACGAAATGGAGATGGAAAAGCAGAATGCGGAGCTGGCCGCTGCGCGCAAATCGCAGGTCGGTTCCGGCGACCGTAGTGAAAAGATTCGCACGTATAACTTTCCGCAGAACCGGCTTACCGATCATCGCATCGGCCTGACGCTGCACCAGCTTGATCTGATCATCGAAGGCCGGCTGCAGCCGGTGGTCGATGCGCTGATTGCACACTTCCAGGCAGAGCAGTTGAAGGCCGGCAGCCAGGCAGCGTGAGGCTGCGCGATGCCTCCGCTTTCAGCATGTATTGCACAGGCCACGAAGCGGCTTGCCTTGGGGCCGCATCCAGAGCGCGCCAAATTAGATGCTGAGACGCTACTCATTACGGCTCTTGGCAAGAATCGCGCGTGGCTGCTCGCTCATGGCGATGACGAATTGCCAGATGCAGCCGCTGAACACTTTGCTGAATGGGTGGAGCGGCGTTGTTCCGGTGAGCCGATCCAATACATCACCGGCGAAGCGGAGTTCTATGGGCTGCCGTTTCGCGTGAATTGCGATGTGCTCATTCCGCGGCCTGAGACGGAGCATCTCGTTGAGAAATCCATCGAGCTCGCGTCAGGTTTCGCGCGTCCGCGCATCGTCGACGTTGGCACTGGCTCGGGCGCGATCGCGATCGCACTAGCGCGCAAACTTCCCAACGTTTCGGTCACCGCGGTCGATCTGTGCGAAGCTGCGCTTGGCTTGGCGCGCGAAAACGCTCAACGGAACAACGTGGCGGAGCGCATCCGTTTTCTTCGCGGCGATCTGCTGGCGCCCGTCGCCAGCGAGCAGTTCGAGATCATTGTTTCGAATCCGCCGTATGTGGCCGAACGCGAACGCGATTCGCTCGCCGTCGAAGTACGTGACTACGAGCCGTCGCAGGCGCTCTTTGCGGGCGAGGACGGGTTTGCGATCTATCGCCGCCTGATTCCTGCAGCGTATGTCGCGCTTGTTCCGGGTGGATTTCTTTTATTGGAAATTGGCTACGGCCAGGAAGCCAGTGTGCGCGAACTGCTGGCCCCCGCGGGATTCACAGAAATCGCCTTCATCGCCGATCTTCAAGGCATTCCGCGCGTGGCGTCGGCCCGGCGCAGCTAGAACAAACCCACTATTATTGGCCTCGCCCCTACGGGGCTCAGGGATCAATTTGGCGTGTTGACCCAGGGCTGCCCTTCGTTCGCTCAGGCGAACGAAGAGTCCACCCTGGGCTATTGCCCATCGGCCCCTCCGGGGCCGAACTGCTCTGCTTCATCCATTGAAGCCGGAAGTATCGGTGGCGCCTGATATCGATCGACTACTTGGCGCGGCCCGTCTTGTTCAGCTCTTTGTAGAAGCCGAGATCTTTATTCGTAAGGCTCTTTGCGATATAGAGAATCTGTCCGTAGTGCATGCCGAAGTGCTCGACAACGTGATAAACGGCATCGAGCCCGCAAGTTTTATAGCCCTGAATTTCGTAAGGTGCGAGCAGCTCCTCTACGGTCAAGCGATCCAGCACGGCCCCTGCGGCTTCCAGCGTGGCGCCCAACTTCGCAAGCAACTCCGCGGCCGGCGCGCCTTCTCTTGCGGCGAACTCCGCGGGACGGTTACGCTTGTCCTCACTCTTGTTGAACGCAGTCACCAGCCACTGGCCTACGTTGCCATTCAAGTGCAGCAGCAGGTTGCCGATGCTGTTGCTGGACTCATTCGGCCGCCACCAGACCTGCTCTTCCGTGAGCGACGATACTGTCTCGCGCAAACGCGGCCAGCACTGGCCCAGCAGCTGGTTGCGTGAGGAAGCGAGAAAGAGCGTCGCGAGTTGCGCGTCCGTTTCAAACATGGAGAGCTCTCCCGAGCCGCGAAGCAGTTCTAGAGGAGTTCATAACCGGCGAACCAGTAGCCGATCTCGAAGGCCGCTGTCTCTTCAGCATCGGAACCGTGAATCGCGTTCTCCTGAATCGAGCCGGCGAACTTCTTGCGGATAGTTCCCTCTTCGGCATTGGCCGGATTCGTAGCGCCCATCAGCTTGCGCAGATCCGCAATCGCGTTGTCCTTTTCAAGAACCAACAGAACGAGTGGGCCCGAGGACATGAAGGTGCAGAGATCGCCGAAGAACGGCCGCTCCTTGTGGACGTAATAGAAACCCTCGGCCTGCGGCTTGGAGATCGACTGCTTGCGAATGGAGACGATGCGGAAGCCAGCTTTAGCGATTTCTGCGAGAATGGCGCCGGTATCGCCTTTGCGAACTGCGTCCGGCTTGATGATGCTGAAGGTGCGTTGCGGCACGTGGATTCATTCCTCCAGGAAAAACTTCCTGAAGTCATTGTAATGGCCGCAAAACGGGACGGCAGGCGATCAGGGCTTGGAGCGCAGGTAGGCAATCACGCTGCGGATATCGCTCTTCGACAAGATACTGCCGAAGGCGGGCATGGCGCCTTTCCCTTGCGTGATGATGGTCTCCGCCTGCTTCGGAGTCAGAGTCGAGGGCTGCTGGCGAAAGACTTCGTAAAGATTCGGCGGGCCGAACGGAGTTGTATCGCCGGGCTGCTTGTTGTGGCAGACCACGCACCGCTGATGGAAGATCTCGTCGCCATGTTTCGAGCTGGGCGACGGCGCATCACTCGCGCCCGGGGAGGCGCCCCTCAGTTGCGCCGTGCAAAGCGACAGTGAGGCCAGCAGCAACGCCGCAGACCAGGGGAAGAGAGAAATCCGACGCCGTGGGGATAGAATCATCGCCTCTATCGTTGCGTATTATGCAATTTAGATTGCGCAATACGCTTACAAATTTATATCGGGTGAGGCAGTGGCCCATCAGGAGAAGCTGCCCCACTTAGTCAAATGTATCGCATCTCAGGCGGGAAATTGAATCTCCTCGAAGAATTTATAAGTTCCAAGATCAGAAGGAGGCGCAAAGAAGCAGGCAACCTTCATCACTTCCTTACCCGAATTTTGCAGCATGTGAATCTGCCCCTGTGGAAAGAGCACTGCACAACCGGCCTTCACCGGTTCGACCACTCCTTCGATCATCACCCGGCCTGATCCCTGGACTATATAGATCACTTCTTCTCCGTTGGGATGCGAGTGAGCAGGCCGCACTGTCTGGCCGGGCTGCACCTCGATAACGCACATCGTGCAGTGCTGCGCGTTGGTGGTTTCCTTTGTCACAACCCAGCGCAGGCGGCGGCCAGGCAGGTCGAGCGCCTCGATGCTGGTTTCGTCCACGATCGGCAGCTTCATAACATTTCCGCCTTTCTGAATCTAAGCTCGCAGAGAAGCGAGGCCACGTGTGACGGTATCGGCGATCGCTTCCGGCGAGAGTCCGAACGCGGCGATCAATTGCTCATAGGTTGCCGAATGCACGAACTGCGGCTTGCCTTCCGCATCGAGCGTCGAAATCGTCAGAACACGGCGCAGAACGTCTGCAGGCACAACGGCGCGATTGCGATAAAGCGCCTTGAGAAAGTTCTGCCACAGATAGCCGTTGTTCTGCTCCGCAAAAACGATGAGCTTGCCTGATGCCGCGAGCTCCATCAGCAGTTCCTGATCGACCGATGGCATATCGACGACACCAGCTTCGATGCCCCGCTGGGCAAGGATGGATGCAGCGGCAAGCGCCTCATGCACGCCGCGACCACTCGTGAGAATCACGGCCTCTTCGCGGTCACTGCAGCGCACACGATAGCCTTTGCCAAAGGCGAATTCAAAATTCTGGTCATAGATTACGGAAGAGTCCGCGCGCATCACGCGCAGATACACCAGGCCGCGGTTGCCCTCCATGATCCACTTCATGATCGAGAGCATCTGCTGCGGACAGGAGACGTCAATGATCTTCAGCTGGCCGACGGCATCGAAAGTCGTGATGTCGTCGTTGCCCATGTGGGTGGCGCCGTTGGTGCGAGTCTCGAAGTTCGCTGCCGTGGCAAGGAAGGTGAGGTCGAGCAGATGGCCTTCACTGAGCCATCCATCGGACGCGTCGATAGCTTCCGAACGTTCCTGTTCGCCGACTGCGATGCGGCGCAGCACCTGCCAGTTAAAGAATGGGCAAAAGGTGCTGACCCACGTGTTGTAGCCAAGCGCCGCGAAGGCTTCGCCAATCAACATCATGTTCGCTTCAGCGACGCCCACGTTCAAGGCGCGCCGTTGATCGACGGCTGCAACGCCGGCTTCGAGACCGCTCGTGGTGCCGAGGTCCGAGTCGATCGAAACCACGCGGCGATCGCGGGCAAAGACCTTCATTGCATGGGTTACGATGGCCGCCGCACTGTAGGACTTCGCACGATCAATCTTCGGCAGCAGCTCCGGATCGTAGTTGATCCGCTTGTTGCGCACGGGAACGCGCCGCGTGAGCACCGGCCCGATAACGGATCGAATCTCCTGCTTCTCGCCAGCCTTGAAGCCGATCTCGAGATGCATCTGCTCGGCAGCTTCGAAGAGTTGCCGGCGCACTACAGACAGCTCCGGATCTTCGCTGATCTCTTCGAGAAATTCGAGCGCCTCGGCAACGCGCATCTGGCGGCGCTGGTATTGCAGGTCGAGCTCCTGCGCAATGAGATCATCCGGCGTGACGACCTTATGCTTGTTTAGAAAATCAGAGAGAGCGCCGTAGCCTTTGATCGCTTTGCAGATAATAGCCGTCGGCTTGCCATTGCGCGCGCCGAGCTTGAAGCGATCAAGCGCGGCCAGTACGCCGTCATACTGGGTCGCATCTACATCGACGCTCTCCCAACCATACGAGCGGAACACCTCTCCGAAGTCAGGCATGGGATAGATGGTCTTGGTGTGGATGTCGAGCTGGCCATGATTGCGGTCAACCAGAACGCAAAGATTGTCGAGATGATTCTGGCCGGCATACATCACGGCCTCCCAGACGGAACCCTCCTGGAGTTCACCATCGCCGACGATGCAATATGAATCGAAACGTGGCTCCAGGCGACCGGCGATCGCAAATCCTTGCGCTACGCCGATGCCCTGGCCCATCGGGCCCGTCGCGATGTGCACGCCCGGCAGCACGGGGCCGGGATGCCCATTGAGAATGCTGTCGTAGGAACGGGAGTTCTTGAGAACGCTTTTGTCGAAGTAGCCCAGGTCTGCATAGATAGATGCCATCGCAGCGACGGCGTGGCCTTTGCTGAGCGTGAAGATGTCCTGGCCGATTCGTGTTGGGTCTTCAATATCGAGCCCGAGATAGCCGCCATAAAAAAGCGCGACGAGCGGAATGGTCGCCGAAAAGGCGCCGCCGGCGTGCAATCCCTTGTCGACTGCATCGCGACTCTGCTCCAGAGTGAGAATGCGTATATCGGAGTCTTTAATGGCGAGAAGCCTGAGAATGCCCTGGCGCACCAGGAATTCATGCGAAATAACGAGGCCGCGGCCGAAGGATCGCCGCCGGCGTTCAGTAGAAGTTGAACTCAGCACGCTCTAGAATTCTCCAAGACTATTCTCGAAGGCCTGACCAACTATGGCTTGTAAGAACGATTGCGCAACAGCATATGCTCAATATGCAACAACTGTTGCGTAGACGTACTGTAGATGTGCGCGCGCAGCACTGTCAAGCCGCGCTCTCGTTGCTTGACGCAGCGCAAAGGAGCATTCGGTGCACGTTGTTGTGATCGGCGGAACAGGGCATATCGGCAGTTATCTCACGCCGATGCTTGTTGAGTCGGGATGCACCGTAACGTGCATCTGCCGCGGCATCAAGCAGCCATACCGGCCGCATCCTGCGTGGGACGCGATTGCCTACGTGCGCGTCGATCGAGCTGCCGAAGAAGAGGCCGGCGCCTTCGGTGAGCGCGTCGCCCGGCTCGATGCCGATGTTGTCATCGATCTGACCTGCTATCACCTGCACAGTGCGAAGCAGCTCGTCGAAGCGTTGCGAGGGCGGGTGCGGCAGTTTCTGCATTGCGGAACTATCTGGGTGCATGGGCACAGCGTGACGGTTCCCACAACGGAGGATGCGCTGCGCAAGCCATTTGGCGATTACGGCATCCGCAAGGCGGCCATTGAGACCTGGCTCTTGCAACAAGCTGCCCAAACCGGATTCCCGGCTGCCGTGTTACATCCGGGTCATCTTGTGGGTCCCGGATGGACGCCGATCAACCCGACGGGCAATTTCAATCCGGCTATCTATGCGGCGCTCAGAAGCGGCTCTGAGGTTCGTATTCCTCACTTCGGTATGGAGACAGTGCATCATGTCCACGCCGAGGATGTGGCTCAAGCATTCGTGAAGGCAATCGAGCGGCGGGAACAGGCGATAGGACAAAGCTTTCACGTAGTGTCGGCCTCCGCGCTCACGCTGCGCGGATATGCCGAAGCCATGGCTGCGTGGTTCGGCCAGTCAGCGAATCTGCGGTTTCTGCCATGGGAGGAATGGAAAACGGGCGTTTCGGAGAGAGACGCTGCCGTCACGGAGGATCATATTCGCCACTCACCCAACTGCAGCATCCAAAAAGCGCGTAAGTTGCTGGGATACGAGCCGCGCTACTCATCCCTCGAAGCAGTGCAGGCGGCTGTGTCCTGGCTCATCGAGAACGGCGCGATCGCCTGAACCGCGCATCCTACAGGCTTGCATAATTCGCAACGCGAAACAACTGTCCGGATTCGCACACGCCCGCGTGATTTCGCCGCAAAGCCGTCGCATTTCAAGCACATCCGCCGCTTGCCAAGAAGGCTTGAAGAAATCGCTTTACTCCAAGAAGCGCTGAGAAAAGAATCCTTGACTTTCATTTCTTTGCGATGCTAACGTTTTGGCGCTGCAATATTCATTGCATCATGCGCAACGAACGTGTGCCAAATACGCAAGCTCGCTGCGCAGTAGTCTTTCTCCGCAGGAGGCCTGAATGATCGCGAGATATAAGCTGGTCCTGACAAAGTTGACCGTATGGTGCGCGTGCGTCCTGATGCTCGCGATGCCATCGCATTCCCAGAATTCAACCGGTTCAATTGTTGGTAGCGTGATCGACGCCAAAGGTGCGTCACTTCCCAACGCCAAAGTGACCGTCACAAATGATGCAACGGGTGAGAAGCGCCTCACCACAACTTCAGAATCCGGAGAGTATCAGGTCCTAACCCTCCAGCCGGGACAATACAGCGTTGAAATCGAGAATCCTGGATTCAAGCGCTATATCCAGAACCCGGTTGAAGTCCAGGTGGAGCAAGCCACTCGCATTAACGCCACGATGGAAGTGGGGGGTGTGAGTGAGGAGGTGACTGTCAGCACCACCGCGCCCATCATGCAAACTGAGACGGCCGCACTCGGCCAGGTAGTGGAAGGCCGCGCCGTAACAGAGATGCCTCTAAATGGGCGTAACGTACTGGCCCTTGTCGGTCTCGTCCCTGGGGTTGTGCCGCAGGGCAGCTCGGGCGGTAATTTGACAGGTCAAAATGTATTCGCGGCCGGCAACTTCCAGATCGGCGGTGGCGATGCGAATCAAAGCTCAACGCTCGTCGATGGCGCTCCAGTCAACATTTCCTATGGCAACATTACAAGCCTGGTTCCGTCGCAAGATATCGTGCAGGAATTCCGCGTACAGACGAATGACAACACGGCGGAATACGGCATGTACACCGGCGGCGTCATCAACATGACCACCAAGTCCGGTTCAAACGCGATCCACGGAACCGCGTATGAATTCGATCGCAACACAGTCTTTAACGCGACTCCGTTTTTCAACAAACATTCGTCGACAGTTTTGCCGAAGAGTCCCTATCAACTGAATCAGTTTGGTGGAAATATAGGCTTTCCGATTAAGAAGGACAGGCTGTTTGGTTTCGGAGACTACCAGGGATATCGCAATCGCGTCGGTAAAACTGAAAACTACACCGTTCCTACCCCGTTGATGCGCCAGGGTGACTTCAGCGAACTGAGCACTCCGATCTATGATGCCTGCGGTGGAACAGTAACCGTCGGTGGTCAGGGATGTCCAAATTACAGCGGAGCGAGAACCCAGTTCCCCGGAAACGTAATTCCGGCAACCCGATTCAGCCCTGTTGCCAACGCTTTGTTAAATACGAAGTTCCCCGGCGCAACGACCACAACCGGCTACTATATATTGCCCAACGTGAAGGCAAACACCAAATCGGGATATGCGCTGACGAATAACTGGGTAGGCCTTGCTCATGGGGGCGGAAACAATGATCAATACACGGGGCGCGTTGACTTTGCGTTAAGCCAGGCGCAGCGCCTCTTTGGCCGCTATACACAATGGAACTCCGCAAATATCGGTGCCCATACTTATGGCAACGGTTTGGTTGGTGGCGACCCGATCTCGCCTGAGTCCTTCAAGACAAGACAGATCGTGTTTGGCGATACCTACATATTTAGTCCGTCGCTTCTGGGCGATCTTCGTCTCTCCTATCTGCGGTGGACCTACGTGCGCACGCCGGGAACGCTCGGGTTCGATGAGAATTCGCTCGGATTCAATCCAGCGTCCGGCATTGGCAACATCTCGACCCTGAACCGAGTTGCGAAGTCAGACACCGTACCAACACTGGCTCTGTCGACGCCTACATATAACGGCGTTGGAACGGGCTACATCTTCGGGACCAACCAGGATTACGTAGTCGCTCCGACCATCAGCAAGATCATCAGGAATCACACCATCAAGGCGGGCGCCGATCTTCGTCGGCTTGAGATGCTCTATTTCCAAAACAACGCACCGGGTGGTTCGTTTGCCTTCGATGCCAATATGACGGCTTCCGCAGGTTCCGGCGCAACAAGCACCAGCGGCAATTCGTTCGCGTCGTTCTTATTGGGATACATGGTGAATCAGGCGAACACGGCCAGCGTTGTGCAGATTGCCCCACCCAGCTACACCACCATGTATTACCAGGGCTATTTCATTCAAGACAGTTGGGCATTGACGCCAAAACTGACTCTCAATATCGGTCTTCGCTATGAGATTCCCGGCGTCTATCGCGAACGGCATGAATTTCTGGCCACATTCAACCCGACCGAGACAAATTCAGTACTGGGCAACGTCAGCATCAATGGAAAGGCAGTTACCGGTGCTTATGACTTGGTCGGAACTTCGCAGCATCCGGATCTTGGCCTGCGGCCAGAACACTTCAAAGACTTTTCCCCACGCCTGGGCGTGGCCTACCGTTTCAATGACAAGACCGTGATACGCGCCGGATTTGGAAGGTTCATTATTCCTGCCGATCTCCAATTTCCGGAATCGGCAGCCCAATCACCGTTGACGTATATCACCAACAATCCGGTGACGACTCTGAACAACGGCGCCACCCCGAACAATACCTTGGATAATCCGCTGCCCAGCGGTCTGACTCCTGCACCGGGCCGTGCTTCTAATTATCAGCAGCTGCTGCTGGGAGGTTCGGCGAATGCCTTGCTGCAGAATGAGCAAAATGGCGAGACATATCAGTGGAATCTCGCCGTTCAGCGCGAGTTGCCGAAGGGGATTGCGTTGGAATTGGCTTACGCAGGTTTACGGGGTCAGAATTTGCCGACAAGCCACAATATCAACCAGGTGTCCGCTGCAACTCTCGCGCAAGCGGCTGCGGATCCTACCTGCAACGCAGCCTCCGGACCATCTTCCACCTGCTTCCTGACAAAGACGGTGGCGAATCCATTTCCCAACTACGCAACCACGTTTACGGCAGGCAATCAGCAGTATGCAACCATCACCTCGGTCAAACTGAATGAGCCGTATCCGCAATATGGAGCCATAAGCAATACGGGCAACTATGTCGGCGTCGGCAACTACCACGCCCTCGAGGCGAAGATCGAGAAGCGCTTCTCTCAGGGAGGCGTGATCCTGGGCTCTTACACGTTCTCCAAGCTTCTCACCAACGCAGAATCGCTTACCTCCTGGCTTGAAACCGTGGGCGCACCCGGTTTCCAGAACACGAATAACCTTCCTGGCGAATATTCGCTTTCCGGCTATGATTCACGTCACCGGCTGGTAGCGAGCTACGTCTATAACCTTCCATTCGGACGCGGCGAACGTTTCGCGTCAGGCGTATCCGGCGTTGCCGATAAAGTGGTCTCGGGCTGGGGATTCAACGGCGTCAGTACCTTCCAGGATGGATACCCTATGGGCATCTCATCCTCCGCAGGATATGTCGCAACCTATTCGGGGACCGGCACGACCCGTCCTAACGTAGTTTCCGGCTGCAACAAAGTGATCGGTGGCCCAGTCCAGAAACGGTTAGGCGATGTCGTCACAGGCGGTTCTGTACAAAACCCCTATTTCAATCTGGCCTGCTTTACCGCACCGGCTCGGTTCACATTTGGAAACGAATCCCGCACGGACAATACGCTGCGCCTTCCTGGAGTCGCGAATTGGGACCTAGCGCTCTTCAAGGAGACGCATGTCTCGGAGAAAGTGTCTCTGGTGTTTCGCGTCGAAGCATTCAATCTGGCCAACCGCGTGCAATTTGGCGGACCCAACACCTCGGTTGGGAACCTTGCTAATAATGGCGCGATTACAACCCAGGCCAACGAGCCGCGCGAGCTGCAACTCGCAGGGCGCATAAACTTCTAAACTGAACATGAGAAGACGCGGCCGCAAACTACGCTGTTTGCGGCCTTTCTTTTTGTCTTCAACTTTCCTCTGGGCTTACTATTGATCCATTCCAACGGATGGCCGAACTTGAATCGCCAGCGTCTCGCCAGTCTGGCCATAAATCTGATGCTCTGCCCACGCAAGACTCCGAGATGCCCGCACTGGCCTGGTCAGGTTTCAACGCCGGGTGCTCGTCCATTTCGACGAATGGTGATAGGGATTCTCGGCACGGCTGTGCCGATATACGTGGGAGCAGTGCTTTTGTGGAGCGCTCTCGGCAGGAAAGCGGCAGCGGTACAGGCAGAATCCGACTATGTCGATCCCGGCACGTGCGCGGGATGCCATGGGGAGATCGCGAAATCTTACAGCGAGACGGGCATGGGCCGGTCGTTCCGGCACATTGATACCGGCGCCACCATCGAGGGCTTCGGAGAAAATAACACCGTCTACAACGGGTCCTCTGAAATGCACTACACAATGCTGGAGCGCGATGGCAGGCTCTACGAAAAGCGCTCTCAGGCTGGACTGCATGGAGAAGAAACCAATATTGTCGAGGAGCAAATCGACTATGTGATCGGCTCCGGCAACCATGCGCGCACCTATCTTCATCGCGATGCGCAGGGGAAACTCATCGAGCTGCCCGTAAGCTGGTACGCGGAGCAATCCGGATATTGGGCGATGAGCCCGGGTTACGACCGCAAAGATCAGAAGGACTTTGGCCGCGCGATTCCCGCAGGCTGCATGTTCTGCCACAACGCCTACCCGGCTGCGCTGAAGAGCTTCGGTCCCGGCAGTGCGGACCCGCCGGCATTTCCGAAGACACTTCCCGAAGGCATCGACTGCCAGCGCTGTCATGGCCCGGGCCGTGCGCACGTGCGAGCCGCCATCTCAGGCGCAAGCCGAGAGGCAATACGCAGTGCCATCGTGAATCCGGCTAAGCTCGATCGCGAGCGCCAGCTTGACGTCTGCATGCAATGCCATCTGGAGACAAGCAGCAGTCACCTGCCCAACCAGATTGTGCGCTACGACCGGAATGCATTTGGCTATCGCCCCGGCCAGCCGCTCGGCCAATTCCAGCTGTACTTCGAGCCGCTTGCAAACGAGAGCGACGATCGGTTTGAGATTGCGCACGCAGCTTATCGGCTACGCAAGTCGGCATGTTTCCTGAAGAGCCAGATGACATGCCTCACCTGCCACGATCCGCACAAATCGTATCGCGGGCCCGGCATGATGGGGCACTATATCGCCGTCTGCGAAGGCTGTCATGCCTCTGTGCAGCACACGGCAGCTCTGCCGCCCACGAGCACCTGCATCAGCTGCCACATGCCGGCGCGGCGCACCGACGATGCCGTACATGTTGCGATGACCGATCATTATATCCAGCGCGTGAGGCCTGACCGCGATCTTCTTGCCTCCTTTACCGAGGCAGATAAAAAGCCGGCTGCGGTGCAGGGCATTCGGCTGTACTATCCGTCGCAGTTGCCGCTCACTCAGGAAAGCGAGCTCTATCTGGCCGTCGCAGACGCCAAAGATGGATCGCAGGGTGCGAAGGGAATCGAGAGGCTACGGAGCGCTTTGGTTAAATATCCGACTGCGGCGCCGGAGTTCTATTTTGAGCTGGCCCACGCTTATGGAAAGGCGGGCCATCGCGACGAAGCGGTTCGCTGGTACGAAGAAGCACTGCGACGGAGGCCAGTCTATCCGACAGCCTCGAAGGAACTCGCAGCCACACTGCTCGATCAAGGGCATCTGGCGCAGGCAGCGGAGCATCTGAAGCAGGCCTCGCTTGCTTCGCCTACCGACGAGCAGCTTCTCGCCGATCTGGGCAACGTCTATCTACGGCGGGGGCAGATTGCCGCGGCGCGGCAGACGTTATTGCGTGCGCTTGATGTGAATCCCTCGCTGGCGCAGGCAGAAAATCTGATGGGAATGATCGAGCTTCAGTCGGGAAATCGCGCAGAGGCCGAGAAGAGTTTTCGCGGCGCCATCCGGGATGATCCGAGCCTTGCCGAGGCTCACAGCAACCTTGGCAATCTGCTCGCCGGGAAGGCCGAATATGAAGAGGCGGCCTACGAATTCCAGAAGGCGATCTGGATCTATCCCGATTATGGAGAGGCGCATCATGGCTACGCCCTGGTGCTGGAGCTGACGCACTCTTACGATCAAGCTGTTAGCGAGCTGCGGCAGGCGGCGCGCTTGAATCCTACGGATAGCCAGACGCATGGAGATCTTGCCGATCTTCTCGCCGCCCGCGGCGATCTGGACGGAGCCGCAGATGAATATCAGACCGCGCTTGCGCACAGCGCGCCTTCGTCCCCGGCAGAACTGCGGTCGAGTCTAGGCAATGTCTTCGCGGCGCAGGGCAAATCCGCTGAAGCGGAACAGCAGTTTGAGACGGCGATCCAGCTGAAGCCCGACTTCTACGAAGCGCACCTCGGCCTGGCGCTTGTGCTGGCTAAAGAGGGCAAACTGCAGCAGGCGCGAACGCATTGCGAAAAGGCCGCCCAGAGCGAGGACGCTGCAATCCGCGGCGCCGCACTCGGGCTCCTTCGCCAGCTAAGCCGCTGATCACTTCTCGATTGACTATCTTTGCGGCAGCTTGCTAGGATAATCGGCGCAACATATATTGCATAATATGCAACATTTGAAACGAATCGATTGTCTTGAAGCACTCAGCTTTGCATAGGTCGGCTGCGCGGAAGATGGGTCAATGAGATGAGGGGATACGGATTCAATCGAAAAGTTCTGTGGAGCACGATCAGTTTCTCGTTCGCGGCGGCGACCGCTGCCTCGCTGATGACGCTTGATCCAAGAACGCCGGCCGAAGCTGCGGATGGGCACGGAGAAGCTCCGTATGCCACGTGGGCCGAATATGGGGGCAGCCCGGATGACGGGCAGTACTCCGCGCTGACGCAGATCAACCGCTCCAACGTGGCGCAGCTGCAGCAGGTGTGGTTTTATCCGGCAGGGAACAACGGCTTCCGTTTCGGATCGAATCCGATCGTGATCGACAATGTGATGTACGTGATCGGCAAGAACAACAGCATTGTTGCTCTCGATGCCGCGACCGGCAAGGAGATATGGTCTCACGACAATGGCCGCGTGCTGGGCTTTTCGCACCGCGGCCTCATCTATTGGGAAAACGCGGACCGCTCCGATCGCCGAATCCTTTATATCGCCAACAACAATCTCCGCGCTTTGGATGCGCGCACGGGAGCGGTGATCGATACCTTCGGCGACCACGGCAATGTGGACCTGCGCGAAGGCCTGGGGCGCGATCCAAAGACAATCCGCCAGATCGGTTCAGGCACGCCGGGCAAGATCTTCGGCGATCTGCTCCTGATGGGTTCAGCCACCGGCGAGGAATATGAATCGCCTCCGGGCGACCTGCGCGCCTACAACGTGATTACCGGAAAGCTGGCGTGGACATTCCACACGGTGCCTCGTCCAGGAGAACCGGGCTACGAGACGTGGCCGCCGCAGGCCTGGAAGTACGTCGGCGGAACAAACACGTGGGGCGAGCTCTCGATTGATGAAAAGCGAGGCATCGCGTACTTCCCCACCGGCTCGCCGACCTACGACTTCTACGGCGCCGATCGCAACGGAGCGAATCTCTACTCCGATTGCCTGCTTGCGCTCGATGCGCGCACCGGCAAGCTTCTCTGGTATTACCAGACCACGCATCATGACCTATGGGACTACGATCTCGAGTCAGGTCCAAAGCTGTTGACCGTCAAACACAACGGCAAGATGGTGGACGTTGTCGCCGAAGCCGGGAAGAACGGTTTCGTCTGGGTACTCGATCGCGTAACAGGCAAGCCGATCTGGCCGGTCGAAGAGCGGCCCACGCCCAAGTCCGATATGTCCGGACAGGTGGCATGGCCCACGCAGCCGTATCCCACGGTGATCAAGCCTTTCGCGCGGCAGAAGTTCGGTCCCGATGACGTGAATCCTTATATCGCCGATCCCAAGGAGCGGGAGGCGATTCGCGCAGAGGTAGCGGCCGCTCGCAGTGAAGGGCTCTACACGCCGCCCGACACGCAGAACACAATGGAGATTCCCGGGAACAACGGCGGCGCCAACTGGGGCACTACGGCTATCGATCCTGCGACCGGAACGTTCTATGTGCTCTCAAAAGATGCGCCGTCGATGCTCAAGCTCGAGGCCAAGCCGCCCAAGCGGCAGATGACCGGCACTCCTGAGACACAAGGCCAGGTGTTGTATGCGCAGAACTGCGTGACCTGCCACCAGGCTAATCTGAAAGGCCAGCCCCCTTCGATTCCATCGCTTGTGGGTGTAGTCGACCAGGCGGGGCCGGAGATGATTCGCACGCTGGTGCAGCGCGGCATGGCGCCCATGCCCGCCTTCCCCGATCTCACACCGGCTGACATCGATAATGTGATCGCCTATCTACGGCATCCTGAGAACGCGCACGTGCCGCCTGAGATTCTCGCGCGGCTCATGAATCCTGCGCCCATCTCACCGCGGCTTGCGCCGGAGGGGACACGCTACTGGACAGGGTATGGCTACATGAATTCGACAGAAGGGCTGCCGGCGATCAGCCCACCATGGTCTACGCTTACAGCATACGATCTGAACACCGGAGCCACGAAATGGCAGATCCCGTTTGGTGAAGTGGAGAGCCTCGCCGAGAAGGGCATCCACGACACGGGAAGCTATTGGCCACGTGGCGGTGTCGTGGTGACGGCAGGCGGGCTGATCTTCGGCGGATCGATTTCGGATTCAACGATGCGCGCCTACGACAAGGACACCGGCAAAGTCTTATGGCAGGTTAAGCTGCCCGCCGGTCCGGAAGGCATTCCCGCCGTGTACGAGGTCGCGGGCCGCGAGTATATGGTCATCAGCGCGCGACCCTCGTCGCGCACTCCGGTTGCGGCGGGCGGAGCGGCTCCGCTGGAAACAGCACCAGGCGCACCGCAGACCCAGGGCTACTACGTGTTTGCGCTGCCTGCAGCAAAGGGCGGAAGCCACTAGAGCTTGTTTGATAAAGGCGATTCCGCAAGGCCTGAAGGCCACATGATTCTGTACGCTTGCGGCACGAGTCAACTCGTGCCCTGACACTCCGTGCCTCTTAACAAAGAGTAAAGCCGTAGCTCTCACCTTTACAGGGAGGCTGTACGCAAGGAATACGAAATGGAAGAGGCGCTCTTGACGGCGTGCAGCAGGCTCTACTTGCCGACCCAGCCGCCGTCTACATACAGAGACTGGCCGGTGACATAGCTCGCAGCGTCAGAGGCGAGGAAGACGGCGACGGCACCGATCTCGCAGGGCTGGCCGGGGCGTCCCAGCGAAATCTGGTCGACGACCACGCTAAGGATATCGGGCCGCTTCATTACCCAGTCCGTCATCGGTGTTTCGATCAAGCCCGGGTGAATGCAGTTCACGCGGATTCCATGCGGACCCATCTCGGCCGATACGTTCCGCGTGAGTGCCTCGATGGCCAGCTTGCTGGGCGCGTAATGAGTGCGTCCCGGCAGCACACGTCCTGCCTGGATGGAGCCGATGTTTACGATGGCTCCCTTGCGATTCGCATCAATCGCGCGGCGGCAGAAGGCCTGCGAACACATCCAGCCGCTCTTCAGATTAACTGACGTGACGTCACACCACTGCTGGTCGGTCATCTCCAGGAATGGAACAATCGTCTCAATGCCGGCATTGTTGACCAGAATGTCGATGGGCCCTAACTCGCTCCACGCGCGGTCGAACATGGCTTCTACCTGCTCGCGCGAGGAAACATCCGCCTGGACCACAAGAGTGCGGCGGCCGAGATTCTGAATCCACTCCGCCGTTGCATGGGCCTGATCTGAGCAGTTAATGTCGCAGATGACGACATCTGCGCCTTCTTGAGCGAAGGCTTTGGCAATGCCCCGCCCGATGCCCTGGGCAGCCCCGGTTACGATCGCCGTCTTGTTCGCCAGTTTCATGGAATGCTCACCACGTTTCTGTTCTGCGCCTGTGCTAATGAATCGTCCATCCACCATCGACCATCAGCACATGGCCCACCACCATGTCCGCCAGATCACTTGCAAGAAACAGCACTGCACCAACGAGATCTTCCGGCTGATTCCAGCGCCCGCGCGGAATCATCTCACCCGTCGCCCACTCCTTATAACCAGGCCGCTCCAGGATGTTCTTGCGCGACTCTGTCTCCGTGATGCAGGGCGCGACAACATTTACCACCACGCCATCATGGGCCCACTCAAGCGACAGCGCGCGCGAGAGATGATGCACGCCGGCCTTCGCCGCCGCATAGACTGAGCGCTTCTTGAATCCGACCTCGCCAAAGTTCGATCCTATATTGATAATCCTTCCACCGCCCTGTGGAAGCATGATCCGGGCTGCGGCCTGGCAGGCAAAGAAGACGCTTTTGAGCGAGGCCGCCATCGTCTTGTCGTATTCTTCTTCCGTCACGTCCAGCGCGAGTGTGGTGCCCGTCCAGCTCGCATTGTTCACGAGGATGTCGATGCGGCCAAACTTCGCCTTCGCCGCATCCATCAACGCATTCAGCTGGGCAACCTCGGAAACATCGGTAGGAACAATGATGGCCTCGCGCCCCAGCTTCTGGATTTCTGCACGGACCTTTTCGATCTCGTCCATGCCGCCCGTGGGGTGCTTCGCCAGCACAAGGTGAGCGCCTGCCTGCGCGAACCCGAGCGCGATGGCGCGGCCGATGCCTTGGGAGGCGCCGCTCACGATCGCAATCTTATCTTTGAGTCCAAAACTCGAGTAATCCATGTCGCCCACGCTTCCGCCCTCGAAGATCACTACCAGAACAGGAGCGTCGTTCAACAGTCAGCCGATCTGGCTCCCGAATATTGCATTGTCAGATATATAGATTGCGTATCGTGCATCAAGAAACACAATCATCCACCATTCTGAGCGGCTCCGTCAAGCATCTTCCGCGACAATTGGACCTTCGAAAGGCCTGTTTTCCCCCCGTTTTCCGCAGAGCAAGGCCCGGCCCGGAAACGAAAACCACGCAGAAGCAAAACGGTTCAGGAAATTCGATCAGAGGTTCTCTCTATCACTCGCTGCTATAAGAGCTGCAAGCCGTCGTCGCGCGAGAATGACTTGACACCAGGAGAACCGAGGATGCACAGTGGTTGCGTTACGTGCACGGCAGGTTGTGTAGAAGGAAACACGGAAACACCTGAGTTCCACCGGTTCCAGGGTTCTGTACACCGGTTTGGAGTCGTTTCCTTCAGAACAATACCAGGAAGAGGAAGAATTTGAATCACGTGATCTCACGCCGCTCCTTTAATAAGCAGCTAGGTACATTGGCGGCCGTTGCCGCTCTTGCGCCCGCCACGATGATGGCTGAGCGCAAACGCAAGGTGCAGCTGGGCCACACCGGCATTACCTGGCCCAACGCCAACGCCGACCAGGCGATCCACGACATTGGGCAGCTTGGATTCTATGGCTACGAGACATTTGGCGAGGTGATCGCCAGAAAAGACGCGGAAGGCAATTTTGCGCAGTTGCTCGCGGCCAACCATCTTCCTCTGATCTCCGGCTATTGCACCATCAATCTCACAGATACCACCAAGCGCGACGATGAGCTGACCAAGGCGCGCAACTGGGCTCGCCTGATCAAGAAATACGACGGGCGCATCTTCGTTCTGGGGCCGAATCAGGTCAAGCGGGACACGTATGACTACGCGGCCAGCAAGTCGACCATCATCGGAATGCTGAACGATGTGGCAAAAACGGTGCAGGACGAAGGACTGATGCCGGTGCTCCATCAGCACACCGGAACCTGCGTCGAAACGCGCGACGAGACCTACGCGACGCTCGACGCGATGGATACGAAGGCGTTGAAGTTTGGTCCCGATGTGGGCCAGCTTACAAAAGGGGGCGCGGACGCTCTAAAGGTGGTGAAGGACTACCTGCCGCTGGTGCAGCACATGCACCTGAAGGACTACAACGGCCAGGATGAACATCTGCTCGGCTACTGCACGTTGGGCAAGGGAAAACTCAATGTTCCCGGCATTCTCGACCTCATGCAGGGCCACTCTATCCATGGTATGATTATGGTAGAATTGGACAACAATCCCAGGAATTTATCTCCTGTGCCGCCGTTCGATCTCGCCAAAGAAAGCGTTTCATATCTCAAGTCAATCGGGGTTCGATTTCGAAGTTGACGTCACGTATGCCGACTGCCAAAAGCCCCCAAATGCCTTTCATCCAAAGTTTGGATCGCGGACTGGCGATCCTTCAGATGGTTGCCGGTTCCAAGGAGCCGGTATCGCTGGGAGAATTGGCAGAACTGCTCAACATTGACCGCAGCAGCGCCTTCCGGCTCGCCCATACGCTGCGCAGGAGAGGGTTCCTCTCTTGCCCGCCGGGCCGCAAAGATTACGTGCTCGGCTCCTCGATGTGGACGCTTTCGCGCCAGTATGACTGGAGCAACGTGCTGGTGAAAGTGGCTCATCCAGAGCTGAACCTGCTCGCCACGCAAATCAACGAGACCGCGCATTTAGCCATTCGCGAGGGCAAGAGCGCGTTGTTTATTGATTCGGCTCACGCAGTGCGCGTGATCGCTGTGGCCGGGCAGACCGGCGAACTTGTTCCGCTTTATTGCACGGCCCATGGCAAGGCCTTGCTGGCCGACGCAGATGAGCGCGAGTTGCGCGCGCAGTTTGGCGCAGGACCGCTGCAGATTTATACCAAGAACACCATCACCAGCATCAAGGCTCTGGCGAAAGAGTGCGCCGCGATCCGCGAGCGCGGTTATGCGACCGACGAGTCCGAATATGGGGAAGAGATGCGCTGCATTGCGGCGCCCATCCGCTTCGGCAACGATATTGTCGGCTCCATCGGCATCTCAGCACCCTCATCACGGTTTACGAAGAACCTGTATCCGGAGTATGCAGAGAAGGTCTGTTCCGTTGCGGAGCGAATCGGTAAGTCGCTCGGGCAAACCGGATCGAAGGAATAGCGGCTCACGTTTTTGCAATTTAGCTTTCCCCGCATGCTCGCCGATCTGGCGGGCATTTTGCTTTATCGCAGTGCGTGGATTTGAGACACACGCCTTGTCGCTGCCGTGTGACCATGGTATTCTTGCAACGTTTGTTGCGCATTACGCAATTAATATGTCGAATCCAGTTCTCGATTTTGAGTTCGAAAAATCTGCACTCCAATATGTGGGCAAGGGATTGCAGAGACCGGAATGCATTCTGGCCGAAGCCGATGGTTCCTTGTGGGTTGCCGATGCGCGCGGCGGCGTGGTGCATCTGCGGCCCGATGGACAGCAGGAGATCATCACCCAGCGGCATTCCGATCACTTCGAGGGTGTAAAGAGCGAGGCGTCTCGCTATCTCGAAGGCACGCTGCCCAATGGCCTCGCCTTCGCTAAAAACGGCGACATCCTGATTTCCAACTTCGGAACCGACCGGCTGGAAATGATGACACGCGCGGGAGAGTCGCGTGTGTTGGCTGACAGCATCGATGGCCAGCCGATCGGCAAAGTGAATTTCGTCCTGCGTGACTCGAAGGATCGCATCTGGATTACTGTCTCCACGCGGATCAAAAACTGGATGCATGCGCTGCGGCCCGATCTCGATGACGGCTACATTGCGCGCTACATCGACGGCACGTTTCGCATCGTGGCTGAGGGCTTTCACTTCACCAATGAAATCCGTATGGATGCGCGCGAGGAGTACATGTATGTCGCGGAGACGACGGGCGGCTGCATCAGCCGGATGCGCGTCTTCGACGATGGCACGCTAGGCAAGCGTGAGGTCTTTGGACCCTCCATCCTGGGAAAGGGTGCGTGGCCGGATGGAATTGCCTTCGACAGCGTGGGCAACCTGTGGGGCACGATGGTCTATTCCGACAAGCTCTTCGTGCTCACGCCACAGGGCGATCTGCGTGTGCTGCTCGACGAAGGCGATCCGCAGAAGGTTGACGCACTCGAAAAGGCTTTTTTCAGCAACCAGGTCAACGAACAGGTTCTGTTCGCCACTGGGCAAGGCATTGCGCCGTGGATGGCGAGCGTAACCTTTGGCGGGCCAGACCTGCGCACACTCTACATCGGCTCACTGCGTGCCAGCCGCATTCCGTATCTGCAAGCACCAGCTCCAGGTTTGCCGATGGTCCACTGGAAAGCCTAGAGCGTGTTTCATAAACCTCAAGAGAGAGCTACATGGCACACTCTGCAACATTGCTTGAAGGCAACTACATTGGCGGCGCGTGGGAAGGCAGCCGCTCTGCAGCCCACGCCGATATTGCGAATCCGGCGACCGCTGAAGTGATGGCGCGTATTGAACTGGCGGGCGAGGCCGAGGTTGTCCGCGCGGTGGCCGCTGCGGCCGACGCCTTTCCTGATTGGCGGCGTACCCCACCGCAGGAGCGTATCCAGTATCTCTTTCGCTTTCGCGATCTGCTGCTGAAGCGCATCGACGACATCGCCCGCTGCATCACGATGGAGAACGGCAAAACGCTGGCGGAAGCGAAGGCGGAGATCCAGCGCGGCATCGAGAACGTCGAGGTTGCCTGCGGCATTCCGACGCTGATGCAGGGCTATAACCTTGAAGATGTTGCGCGCGGCATCGACGAGATCATGATTCGTCAGCCGCTCGGCATAACTGCAGCTATCACGCCTTTCAATTTTCCGGCGATGATCCCGCTGTGGTTTCTTCCCTACGCAATCGCGACGGGCAACACATTCATCCTGAAGCCGTCGGAACGCGTTCCGCTCACGGCGCGCCTGCTCTTCGAGTTGCTGCATGAGGCCGGGCTGCCTTCAGGAGTGGTCAATCTCGTTGTGGGCGCAAAGCCCGCAGTGGATGCGATCCTCGCACATCCCGATATTCGCGCCATCAGCTTCGTCGGCTCGACGCCGGTGGCGAAGCATATCTATCGCGAGGGCTCGGCTAACGGCAAGCGCGTGCAGTGCCAGGGCGGCGCGAAGAATTATGTTGTCGTGATGCCTGATGCCGATCTGGAAACGACCAGCAAGATTGTGAGTGACAGCGCCTTTGGATGTGCAGGGCAGCGATGCCTGGCAGTCTCTGTCGTGCTGGCCGTAGGCGAGGCGCATGGCAAGTTCTCAGATGCGATCGCCGCGCAGGCCTCTTCGATTCGCACAGGCAACGGACTCGAAACGGGTGTACAGATGGGGCCGGTCATCACGCCCGAGAGCAAATCGAGAATTCTTGGGCTGGTGGAAGACGGATTGAAGAAGGGTGGACGTGTTGTGCTGGATGGGCGCGGCAACAGCGGCGCTTCGAAGGGAAATTTCATTGCGCCGACGATTCTGACTGAGATCGACTCTTCGAATCCGCTTACGACGACGGAGATCTTTGGCCCTGTGCTGACAGTGAATCAGACGCAGACACTCGACGAAGCGATTGCAGTGCTTTCGCGCAGCGCCTACGGCAACTCGGCGTCGATCTTTACCTCGAATGGCGCATCGGCCCGCAAATTCCGCTATGAGGTTCCCACAGGCAATGTGGGCGTGAACATCGGTGTTGCCGCGCCAATGGCGTACTTTCCTTTCAGCGGGTGGAGAGACAGTTTTCTCGGTGTGATGCATGGGCAGGGTAAAGACGCGATCGAGTTCTATACAGACAAGAAGGTCGTGATCGAGCGCTGGCCCAAAGAGCTGTCGCGGCTGTTCTGATCGGCTACAACAAATTTCATACGCTCGACTATTGTGCGCTATTTTCTCCGGGGACCGACCAGTGGATCAGATCCTTGGAGCGCGCCAGGCCAAGCTGGTTCCATCCGCGCTTTGCATAGGTCTGGCCGTCGTTCCTGCCCGCATAAATCAGATAGTAGTAACCGTCATACTTACGCCAATCATAGAGCGCGGCAGCATTGGCGATGCTTTCCATATTGAACTTCTCCTGCGGAAGGTCAAAGGTGTATCCGCGAGCCCATGTCAGCCAGTGCGAGTTGGGCTCGAGCGCGTAGAGAAACGGAGCCTGCACGTCATATTTGTCGTGATTCTGGCTGTTGTGAAGATAGTCGGTGGTCAGTATGTACCATTGATCGTTTGTGTGAAAGAACTCATAGTTCTCGTGGAAGTTGCCATTGTCTTTGCCATCCTTCATCAACAAAGCGGCGATGCCATCGCCCATGTAGTGAAACGGGCCATCGAGCGAAGCCGAGAAAGCAATTCTCGGGCGGCTATGGATGCCAGGCGTTTGTTCCTTGTACACCAAATAGTAGCCGCCATCGGCCGCGGCTAACGACACATCGATTACGCGCTGGTTCCCGACCTCGGTCAGGTTCAGCGCCAAAGTCTTACGTGGCGTCCAATGGACAAGATCGTCAGAGGTCTCATAGAAGAGTTCATTCGGCTTGCCCGGTTTGTCGCCCCAAGCATTAAACGTCATGACGTACTTTCCATAGAGAAGCTGCACATCGGGCGAACACATGCCGATCCATCCATCTTCTTCTCCATCGAAGTTGAAGATCGGATCTGAATAGCGCTTGAAATCCTGCGTGCTCACTTCGACAACGTGCGATCGTACCTGGCCGTGATCCGGATAGAAAGCCGAGAAGAAGAGATAGAAGGTTCCGTTCCTGTAAGCCATAGCCGAATCCTTGATGGACCAGTTGGGATAAGACAGGACCGGGTTATGCAGATTCTTCCAATCAATGAACGGCTTTTTCTGAGCGACAAGCTCACCGCTGCATACAAGCATCGGAACTACGGCCAGAATTGCTTTCAGCCAACGCATCGATATCTTCTCCAATTGCTGCGGACCGGAGTGATTGACCGTACAGAAGATGCAGGCAATCCAAATCGCGATCAGTATAGGAAGACCAAGTAGCCGCTGTCTTTGCGGGAAGAGGCCGAAGACTTGTCTCAAACGGAAGCGGAAAATTTCGATGCAGGATTCGTTGGAGGTCGCTGTACCGCACAGGCCCGCGCGCTCATTCTGAGCAGGGATTGAAAGCGTTTTCGAGAGAGCCGCTCGTCGAAAACGCATCCATGCGAGCGATCGAAGCGACTCTTCGCGCTCCGTTTTAGACAAAAATTGTGCGATCTGGCCGAAAGACAGCCCTGAAATGCGCCGCGCATAATTCATCCGCAGAATAGGATCTCGCGGCCAAAGGTGTGACTGGTTCAGATCGTTGCGCGTTGAACCCGAATGACCTCTCCGCCGGAAAGAAGGATCAATGAAAAAACAGATTTCGTTTCTACGCACATTCCTGGAGCTGACGCTTCTCTTCGTGTTCGCTGTGAGTTTCTCCCATGCTCAGGTGAACACAGGCACCATCGGCGGAACTGTGAAAGACAACTCGGGTGCATCGGTCCCTGGCGCCAACGTGATGGTCAAGAGTGCCGAAACCGGCTTGACGCGTGCCGTGATCTCCGATTCGATTGGCAATTACACGGTTCCCGATCTGCAGGCGGGACACTATTCCATCACGGTGAGCCGCTCCGGTTTCAAGACCACTACCTTGCCCGACGTTGAACTTCAAGTCGCCGAGCGCGCGACCATCAATGCGGTTCTCGAAGTGGGCAGCGTGAATGAGCAGGTTGTCGTCACGTCCGAGGCAGTGCCTTTGATCAATACGGATACCTCTTCGCTCGGCGAGGTGGTCGATACCAAAGCAGTGGCCACAATGCCGCTCAACGGTCGCAGCTTTTGGCAGCTGACGCAGCTCACGCCCGGCGTGAGCTATATTGACGGCGGCCAGAACCCCTCGACGGGCGGTACAGCCATTCGCGCTTCGGTCGTCAACGTCAATGTGAACGGACTTCCGCCCACCTGGACGGGATGGTATCTCGACGGAGCCAATGTAACGGAGTTTCAGGCCGGCGGCACCATCATTCAGCCAAACGTCGACGCTCTGCAGGAGTTTAAGGTCGAGGGTGGCAATATGTCCGCCGAGTATGGACATACGCCCACGGTTATCAACAGCTCATTGAAGAGCGGCACGAATTCGTTTCATGGCGGCTTCTACGACTATCTCCGCAACAACGTCTTCGATGCAGCCAACTACTTCTTTCAGCCCGCACCGGGAACCCATCAGCGCGATGAACCTCTGCATCGGAATCAGTTTGGCGCGAACGTTGGCGGGCCGATTCTGCATAACAAAGCGTTCTTCTTTGTCGATGCCGAGAGCTTGCTGTTTCGACTAGCCGAGGACTTCAACAACACCGTGCCCAGCGATCTGGAGCGCAGCGGCAACTTCAGCCAGGCGGCCAAGCCTCCCACCGATCCCACCAATGTTGTCGGCGGCAAGCCTCAGCCCTTCCCGAACAACACGATTCCGCAGAACCGGATTTCGAGTGCGGCCACGTTCTTTCTGGCGTACATGCCGCACGCGAACAACCAGGTGGGCACGCTCTATCGCGCCATCAATACAAATGCTTTGAAGCAGCAGTTGGACAAAGGTGACATTAAGGTCGATTACGAATTAACCTCGGCCGATCACGTGATGGGCCGCTACTCGATCTCGGACAATCATGAGACCGATCCAAATGCTTATGGGCCGATGGGCAGCTTTCCGCTGAAGAGCCGCGGTCAGGATCCCGAAATTCGCTGGACACACACTTTCAGTCCCAGTTGGCTCAATGAAGCGCAGATGTCGTACTACCGCAGCTATTTCTTTTTCAGCACATCATTTCAGGGCCAAAACATCAACGGCCAGGCAGGCGTTCAGGGGTTGGATGGGCTCGCGCCCACGCAATATCTCGGCTTTCCCGGCATCACGATCTCAGGCTACTCGAACTTCACCGGCGCCTCGACGAACTCGTATCCCAAATCAAATCGCCTTCGCTCGTGGCAGTATGTCGATCGCATCACGCACGTGACGGGCAAGCACGATATGCGTTTCGGCTTCGAGCTCTTCCACAATAATCTGCAATACATCTCCGGCTCGAACTCGGTGGGAGCCTTCACTTTCAACGGCGCGTACACAGGCGACAACTTCGCCGACTTCCTGCTGGGCTATACGAAGAGCGCGACCCGCAGCTACTTCCGCCAGATTTGGGGCAGCATCGGAAACTTTCAGGCCTACTACTTCCAGGATGACTATCGCCTGAGGCCTGACTTCAAGCTCAATCTCGGCATTCGATGGGAAGTGAATCCGTTCTACAACGGTCTGAAAGGGCAGACGACGGGCTACGACCAGACCAACGGTGATCTGATCATTCCATCAGACTTCTCGCTGCAGGCGCAGCCGGCAACAGCCACGCTGTATCCGCTCTTCCAGGATCGGATTGAGCTGACGCACTCATTGCACCTGCCCACTTCGATCCGGCCGGCAGACAAGGCGAATATCGTTCCGCGCGTCGGCTTCGCCTGGAATCCTGGGGGCGGCAAGTGGGTGATCCGTTCGGGCTACGGCATCTTCTTCGGCTATCCCGACGATAACAACATCAACAACACGCAGAACTCCGTGCCCTTTATCGCGTCGCAGACCGTCACCAATACCGGCAGCACAACGGCACCGCCGCCGCTCACGTTTGCGAATATGTTCCAGGGCACACAGATCGTAAGCGCAAATCCAAATCCAGGTTCGGCGTGCTCGTTTGGGTTTGTGGCGAATTCGTGCTCCACGCCGAACCTGGTCTCGATGCCGCCGCATGTGCACAACACCTACACGCAGGAGTGGAATCTCGCGGTCCAGCATCAGGTGGGCCGGGCACTTTCATACGAGGTGGCGTACGTTGGCAACAAGACCAATCGCAACGAGCAGCAATGGGCCTGGAACGACCCGGTGCCGGGCAGCAGCGCAGCGATTCAAGGCCGGCGTCCCTGGCCGCAGTGGGGCACCATCACGCTCGGCGAATTTGAGGGCGCGGCCAACTACAACGCGCTACAGGCCAAGGTGAATACGCACGTCTGGCACGGCGCCACAGCGCTCGTTGCGTACACCTATGCGAAGTGCCTCGACAATGGAACCTACAACGTTGGGACCGACATTCGCGAAGTGCACTCCAATCTTTCCTATTGGGGTGTCTGCCAGTACAACCTCAAGAACAATATCGTGGTGAGCTATAACTACCAGCTTCCTATCGGGCGCGGGCAGCCGTTCTTGAACAGCCTGCCGGCGTGGGAGAATCAGATCCTCGGCAGCTGGAGCCTCTCAGGCATCACCACCATGCAGTCGGGGCTTCCGTTTACCGTGACGCTGAACAGCGACACTGCGAACACCGGCTACGGAACGCAGCGGCCGAACTACGTGGCGCAGCCGAAATACGTGAAGAGCCCGCTGTGCTGGTTCTACACGTCCTTCAATCCCAGTTGCGGACAGCTTGCGCCCGGCACGCAGGACTCATTCCAGGTTCCGGCTGCTTACACCTATGGCAATCTCGGCAGAAATACGATGCGCGCCGACGACCTGATCCAGTTCGACATCTCCGTGCTGAAGCCGTTCACGTTTGGCAAAGAGCGGTCGATGGAATTCCGCGCGGAATTCTTCAACCTCTTCAACCATCCAACATTCGCCTCACCCTCCACGATCTTTAACGCGAGCTCGGGATCGGTGATTGGCTCAACGTTGAATGGAAGCCGGCAGATTGAGTTCGCTCTGAAGGGGTATTTCTAGAAGTAGAAGAGAGCGGGCATTCTCTTGCGGGATGCCCGCTTGTCTATTGAACGCCGATGTGCTCATGCTCGGCAGATTCCGCACGGACCGTCCAGTTGGTATTCACAAAGCCTGGATCGATGTTGACATCCTTGCAGATGCCGGCCTGATATTTGCGACGCCAGCCGCCTGGAGTTTCACCGCAGACCTCATGAAAGGCACGCGCAAAATGGTGCACGGTCTTGAAGCCGACCATGGCGGCGATCTCTTTCAGCGCGTAGCTGGAAAACTCGATAAGATGCTGCGCCTTCTGGATGCGGTACTGCAGCAGGTAACGGCGGGGTGAGATGCCAAGCACTTCTCTGAAATGCTGCCGGATGTGCCGGTCAGATCGCCCGACGAACTTTGCAATATCGAGAACGCTGAAATCCTCGGTGTGATTGTCGCGGATAAACTGCGCAGCCTGCTGCACGATCCAGTCACCGAGCGGTTCAAGATGAACCGATTCGATCGCGTCTTTCTCTTCGCGCGCTCCCGATGCCCGAAGATACAGCAGCAGCAGCTCCATCAACAGGGCACTGCACAGCTCGCGATAAAAGAGATTCTTGCGTTCGCCTTCGTGGCGAATGCGCTCGAACAGATCCGCAATGCCCGATTCGCAGTCGACGACAAGCTCGTCAGCGTCGGCGAGGCGTTTGCGCAGTCTGCGATCCTTCACCAGAAATTTGATATCGAGGGTCTTGACCAGCGAAACGGGGTTGAGCGCATGCACCCGGCGCGGTTTGACCAGCACCAATGAACCGGTTCCGACCCGGTGATCGCGCCCGCCCAGGGAAACATGCGCGGTGCCGGAGACAAAATAGATCATCTGGAAGTAGTCGTGCTTATGCTCGGCCAGCCGCCAGTCGGGCTGGTAGTCGTAGCGAGCTGTCCACAACACCTCGACCAATGACGTGGGCACCGGCGTACCTCGGTGCCTGATTATAGCGCTGTGCTTGCAGGCGCAGGCAAGGGAAAAACGTGCGCTGGCTGCAGCGTAAATAACAACATGAGCTAAGTTGCGGCAGCACAGAGGTAACTTCCGATTAGGACAACTCTTCACCCGTTTCCCATAAAGACTCGGCAGAGAGCGCTCAATATACTGAATTGCGGCGGTGCCGATGACAACTCGAATGATTCAGGCCCCAATGACTTTTGTCGAGGCGGACCATCCTGGTGCGCAGCGGGTAGCTATTCTTGATGAGCCAAGGCGGCTCTCTCTGCGCTATGCAGAGATTCCCGAGCCAGGCGACGGCGAGATTCGTATCAAGATCAAGTGGGTGGGCGTCTGCGGCTCTGACGTAGAGGCGTATCGCGGCACGCGCCGGCCCGAGTTCGTTTCGTTCCCCGCGCGCCTCGGGCATGAGGTTGCCGGTATCATCGATAAGCTAGGATCGAACGTGGAAGGCCTCGCAGTTGGCGATCAGGTTACGTGCCGCTATGTGTGGGGAGCCTTTGCCGAGTACATCGTCTGCCGGCCGTTCAACGTGAAGGTTGTGCCGCCTCGATTTCCGATGGTAGATACCAGCCTCATCGAGATTCTTCCCGGCGTATTGCATGCGGTGGAGATTGCCCGGATCAACCAGAGAACGACGGTCCTGATCACAGGGCAGGGTGTGAGCGGTTTGGTCCTTACGCAGGTTGTGAAGCTGCACAACCCCAAGGCTCTGGTGGTGACCGATCTGAATGATCGCAACCTGCAACTTGCAAAAAAATATGGCGCCACCCACACCTTCAAGGTTCCGACTCAAGATACGCCGACGCGCGAGGTGCTTGGTTCTGCCTTTCCTGAAGGCTTTGATGTCGTGATTCCCTGCCTGCTCGAAGGCGATGGCATGGTCGACGCGATCGACTGCGCCGCCTTTGCGGGCAAGATCGTGATGTATGGTTGTATCGGCGTCTGCAACACACCTGTGGATTTCCTCAAAGTCCATCGCAAGCGGCTGGACATCTTCTCGACCGAACCAAAGCGTGACATCGATATGCGCCGCTTTTATGACGAAGGAATCCGTCTCGTTCTCGACGGCCTTGTGAACACGGCGGAGATCGTTACCCACAAGGTGCCGCTCAGCCGCATCAACGAAGCCTTTGCGCTCCGCGACGACGAGCGCAGCGAGGCCATCCACGTTCTGGTCGACTGCGAAGCATAAGCGGCATGCAGGCCGATGAGAGTTTTGGCGGCGTGAAGAGATGATCGATTAGCAGGCGCACACGATGGGATCGACAATGCATCCACACGAGCCGGGCAGTCTCCGCATTCCTGGCCTGCGCTGGTGGATCGCGATCTTGCTCCTTGCGGCGACTCTCATCAGCTATATTGACCGTCTCACGTTGTCGGTTCTCGCTCCCGTCATCTGCGGCGATCTGCATCTGACCAACCTGCAATACGCCAGCATCAACGTCTGGTTTCTGCTCGCCTACTCCTTCGGACAAACGATATTCGGCGCGCTGCAAGACCGGTTCGGAACCAAGCGCGGCCTCTCGGTCGCCATGGCGCTATGGTCGCTAGCCGAAGCGGCACAGGCCATCGCGCGCGGTTTAGGCTCTCTTTGCGCATTCCGGTTTTTCCTGGGTTTGGGCGAGGGAGGCCATTGGCCCGCTGCAATCAAGGGTATTGCCGAGTGGTTCCCACGCGAAGAGCGCGCTTTCGGCATCGGCATTATCAACACGGGAGCTACTCTTGGCTCAGCACTGGCGCCCCCGTTGATTGTTTGGCTGCAGTTTTCTTTTGGCTGGCGTGCGACTTTTCTGGTCACCGCCGTCTTTGGTTTTGTCTGGCTCGCAGCATGGCTGCTTTGTTATCAGGCGCCCGCTTCACATCGTTGGTTGGGCGCAGAAGAGTTGAACCGGATTCAAGGCGAGGCTGCAAATCGAACGGAACACGCGCGCGCAATCGGATGGCTTGCGCTGCTTCGCAATCCAAAAGTCTGCGGCATCGTGCTGGCGCGTTTCCTGGGCGATCCAGTCTGGTGGCTCTTTCTGGTGTGGCTGCCGCTCTACCTTTTTCGGGCGCGCGGTCTAAGCCTGAAAACCATCGGGCTCTCCGCATGGATTCCGTTTCTCTTTGCCGATGCCGGCGCACTATCAGGAGGCTGGTTCTCCGGATGGCTGGTGCGGCGCGGATGGAAGCCGGCTCGCGCGCGCGGCGCGGCGATCGCGATTGCAACGGTTCTCGCGCCGTTCGGTGCGCTCATCAGCGCCGTGCGCTCGGAGTGGACTGCGATTGCGCTGATCTCACTCGTGCTTTTTGCCTTTCAATTCTGGATCAACAACGTGCAGACCCTCGCCAGCGACTTTTTCCCAACGGAAGCGGTCGCCTCTGTCTCCGGACTGGCCGGAACCGGCGCAGGCATTGGCGCAATGATCTTCACGTTGTGCACCGGATGGATCGTCGACCGCTTCGGCTATTCTCCGGTTCTCATTGTCTCCGGATTTCTGATTCCCGCAGCAACCGCCGTTTTGGCCTGGTTCTGCCGTTTGCCCGAGCAGACCTCGCGCGATCACATGCTCGCTCCCGATGCGCCTCGGTGAGGGATAGGAAACGGGCAGCGCAAGAGCCAGTCCTAAGGAACGTTCGGGCAGTAAGAATCGAAACCCGCAAAACACCCGAAACTGGTGCACGAAGCGACGCCCAGCGCCTCTAACTGATTGATTTTTGAGGGATTGGTAGGCACGATTGGATTCGAACCAACGACCTCTTCCGTGTCAAGGAAGCGCTCTAACCAACTGAGCTACGCGCCTGCGAAGTGACCTATTTAGTCTAGCAGGAGCGTGGAGGCCAAGGAAAGCCAGCAAGCCAGAGGGAGTTGGGCGATGCTACGTTCTCTTCAAAGTAGCTCGCTATCGAGGCTGGAGCCAACCTGAGGCCATGCTGTACCATTCCTGCTGTACCGCCATCGTTTACGTCAGAGGCTTGTCGCTTCACTCCCTCTACGACCCTCTGTTCAGATAGACAGGTGAGCCATCGCCCGCGGAGCAAAGCTGTTTTTGTGGCTCTCGGAGGGCTTGGACGCGGGCCAAAGATCCAATTGCTGCATCATTCTTTACGTCTGGTATGAGTGACGATTCGAAGATTCGCTTCAACCCACTGCGTGCGACTCCCAATCTGCTGACGCTGTTGCGTATCTGCCTGGCGCCGTTTCTGGTGGCGGCTATCTTGGAAGGTCATTACGAGCTCAGCTTTGTGCTCTTTGTAGCTGCTGGATTGACTGACGCCCTCGACGGAGCTCTGGCGCGCCTTCTTAAGCAGCGTTCGACGCTGGGCCACTATCTCGATCCTGTGGCAGACAAGCTGCTGCTGAGCACGCTGTTTCTCGTGCTGCTGCACAAGTCTCTGATGCCGGTCACCGTAACGGTGCTGGTCTTTGGGCGGGATGTCGGGATCCTGCTGGTCGCCGCCATCCTCTATGCTGCTGTCGGCTGGCGCGAGTTTCACCCCAGCATCTTCGGTAAAGCCAATACGCTTGCGCAGATCGCCGCCGTGGCGGCCGTGCTGCTGCACCAGCTCACCCCGGCTTATTGGGTTTACTGCTTTCGCGAAATTGCTCTCTATGCCACAGTCGTTCTCACCATCGCTTCCGGCCTGCACTACGCCTGGACCGCCGCGCGGCGTGTAGGGGCCTCGCCGGGCAATGGCACCGGAACCAAATCAAATGGGGGTGAATGAAGTCAGGGCTCGCCCGAAACGTCTTCGGTTTCGGCGGCGTCTTCAATCTCCATGTCGTGGAACTCTTCAGAATCAAAGACCTCGCCGCACTCTAGACACTCCACAAACTCGGTGTCTTCGTGCCGGGAGACGATTCGAACCTTGGGGTGTCTGCAGGCGGTAGCCATCGCTCGTTTTTTTCAGCCGAAATAAGGCGTTTCTCCTTCAGATATATCGTCGCTTTGTGCGACGTCGGAAGGCCGCAGAGAGGGCTGATGCACCGGGCCGGTTCCGGGATGGGGCCAAAGAGAAAGCATGATGCGTGCTCTTGCCGCCAGATTGTAGCCGTTTTTGGGGCTTTGCAAAAGTATATTTCTTTGAATTTGCAGTACCGAGGAGTACCGTGTTGTGCTGCACGGCTCCGGTTCCGGATCGGTCTTGAAAACCCGATAGATACGGCCGTATACTAAATACGGACCGTTCCAGTCGCATATCATGCTCAAGCTCACCAAAAAGGCAGATTATGGGTTGATGGCTCTCAAGTATCTGGCCGAGCATCCAGAGACGCCTGCCCTGAGCGCGAAAGATATTGCCGACGCCTACGGAATCCCGGCACAGCTATTAGCCAAAGTTTTACAACGGCTTACAAAGACTGGACTGCTGCGTTCGCACGCCGGCATGAATGGCGGCTATGCGTTGTCGCGCGAGGCGCGCCAGATCTCGGCCTTTGAGGTGATCCACGCCATCGATGGACCGCTCTTCATTACCTCCTGTACCAAGGGCGCGAACGGTTGCGAGCTGACGCCCAGTTGCACCATCAAGGAGCCGCTGGCGCGCGTGAACGATACCATTGCCGGGGTTCTGAAGAGCATCAGCATTCAGGATCTGGCCGAGCAGGAGCATCCTGCGGGGCGCCCGCCCCACGCGAGCTCGCTGGTTTCGTTGACCCTGTAACCGCCGAAATCGCGCGCGTGCATACAAGGTGAAGCGCCATCGGTAGCCGGTATGGAGACTTGGGAATGAGCACAATTGCCGGCCATATAGAGGCCCCTTCCGATGTAAACCTGCCGATCTACATGGACTGCCACGCGACCACGCCTCTTGACCCTCGTGTGCTTGAGGCAATGATGCCGTACTTGACGGCGAAGTTCGGCAATGCTGCTAGCCGTAACCACTCCTTTGGATGGGAGGCTGAGCAGGCCGTCGATCTCGCGCGTGAACAGATCGCCAAGCTCATCGGCGCGACAGCCAGGGAGATTGTCTTTACCTCCGGCGCTACCGAGAGCGACAACTTAGCTATTAAAGGCATCGCGGAGATGTACCGCGAGCGCGGCAACCACATCATCACGCAGGTGACGGAGCACAAGGCAGTGCTCGACACCTGCAAGCGCCTGGAAAAATGCGGCTACCGGGTAACCTATCTGCCGGTAAAGGCTGATGGTCGCATCGATCTTGAGGACCTGAAGCACACCATCGACGACAAAACGGTTCTCGTCACCATCATGGCCGCGAATAACGAGATTGGTGTGCTGCAGCCGGTCCGTGGAATCGGCAAGCTGTGCCATGAGAAAGGGGTCCTCTTTCATACGGACGCGACGCAGATCATCGGCAAGGCTCCGTTTCACGTGATCGCCGACAACGTCGATCTCGCCTCGCTTTCCGCGCACAAGATGTATGGGCCCAAGGGCGTGGGCGCACTCTATGTGCGCCGGCGCAATCCGCGCGTGCAGATGGCCGCGCAGATCGATGGTGGCGGCCACGAGCGTGGCTTGCGCTCCGGCACATTGAACGTGCCCGGCATCGTGGGCTTTGGCAAAGCCTGCGAGCTTGCCATGCAGGAGATGGAGACCGAAGCTGCAAATCTGCGCAGCTTGCGCGACCGGCTTAAAGAGAAGCTCGAATCGGAGCTTGATGCTATCCACGTGAATGGATCGATGGAAGATCGGCTGCCCGGCAATCTGAATCTGAGCTTTGCCTATGTCGAAGCTGAGTCTTTGTTGATGGGCGTCCCCGACGTAGCGCTCTCAAGCGGCTCGGCTTGCACCTCGGCGACGATCGAGCCCTCGTATGTGCTGAAAGCCCTTGGCCTGAGCGATGATCTGGCGCACAGCTCGATCCGCTTCGGATTGGGCCGCTTTAACACGCAGGCCGAAGTCGACTACGTGGCCGCAAAAGTGATCGATGTTGTAGAAAAGCTGCGTGCGCTTTCGCCGTTTTACGAAAGGATGAAAGACGGTGTGGACTTGATGAGGATTGAATGGCAAACCCATTGACCGGACCTTGGTTCCGGGGTGGAAGAGCGAGTGGCAGGCGCATTGAGAAGGCTTTTGGTTCCTCGCTGCCGCCTCGCGCATCCAATGTGGGAACGGATAGCTGGCATCGAGCTGCTCAGAGAACATAGCGCGGCTTTTGCCGTGTGAATCCCGCTCACGTTGCGGGCTCAGTTGAAGGATGGGAAAGCATATGGAGAACACAGTCACACTCGAATCGAAACCGCAGGCGCCCAATGAAGAGGTCCGCGTGACGGAGAATGCCGTCCAATACATTCGCAAGGCCATGGCAAAAGAAGGACTTTCGCCTGAAAACGCTGGCCTGCGCATGGGCATCACGGGTGGCGGCTGTTCGGGACTTTCCTATTCCATCCGCTTCGACAAGGAACCTCGCGAAAACGACCGCGTATATGAGTTCAGCGGCCTGCGCGTCTTTGTGGATCCTAAGTCGCTGGTCTACCTGAACGGCGTCACTCTCGACTACGAGGAGACGCTGATCCGGCAAGGCTTCAACTTCATCAATCCGAACTCGAAGCGCTCCTGCGGCTGCGGATCGTCGTTCTCGGTGTAAATCTCGCAGACGACGAAGCGGAACTTAGCTTTCTGCATTTCTATTGCATGCGGGCCCTCGTGCGCCGATCCGCAGCAACTTCAGGAATCTCGATGAACCTGCAGAACATCGTGCGTAAGTCGCTTCTCTACGCTGCGACGGGAACATCGACGCTCACCTCTGTCGACGTGCGTGAGATTCGCTTCGAGCCAGGACAGCAGACCGGCCGGCACCTCCATCCGTGCCATGTTTTCGGCTACATCGTGGAAGGAACGGCGCGGTTTCAAATCGAAGGCCAACCTGCGCAGCAGCTGCCGGCTGGATCGGCCTTTCATGAGCCGGCGGGAGCTGTCATCGCAGAATTCAGCAATGCCTCCGCATCTGAATCCATGACGTTCGTCGCCTTCTACCTGCTCGATGGCGATCAGGAACTGATCACCATGTTGGAGAACAGCTGAAAAAGGCGATCTTCACGCTGCCTGTGAGACGTGTTGCGAAAGCGAGAGCACGTTTCCATCCGGATCTTTGAACCACGCCACCTGGTCGCCGGTCGGGAAGGTGCAGATGCCGCGCTCATCCTGCCCCATATTCGGATAACGCTCGAAAGCAATTCCCTTGGCAACCAGCTTCTCTACGGCGCCTGCCATGTCATCGCACTCCCAGCCCAGCACCGTGTGTTGCGCGGGCGTGAACGATGGCACTTTGCTGATGCGGAGCGTGATGCCGTTCATCACGAAGACCAGCGCAAAGCCGTCATCACGTACAAATCGGAAGCCGAGTATGTCCCGGTAGAACTTGAGCGCTGCGTCGGGATTCTGTGTCAGCAGGAAGGTGACGACGCTGTTCATGGCAACCTCCAAATGCCTGACCGCGCAGGCATGAAACTCAACAGCTACACAAATGCGCGAAACAACCGCGATTCCCTGGATAAACCTCAGCGCTACGCCTCTCGCTGCTCGCTCCAGCCAAATGCATTCTCAAAGTGCCTGCACTGTTTTTCCTGGCCTTGGACGAGATATACGCTCACGACGTCAAAGCGTACCTGTGGCGCTGTGGGCTGCGGAAGCTCACGCACGTAACGCCGAGCCAGCCGGCGCAGGACCGCGCGTTTATGTGTGTCGACAGCAATCTCGGCCGGGCTCATGTCGCGGGCCGTGCGCGTCTTCACTTCTACAAAGCACAGCAACTCGCCCTGCCACGCGATCAGGTCTACATCGCCGGGCAGATTGCCTGCCGACCAGCGGCGCGCGACGATCACGTATCCTTTACGGCGCAGATAGAAGTACGCTGCGTCCTCGCCTTCGATGCCGGTGACCAGGTGCGCCGGGAGTGCCGTTTCGCGTCTGCGCCAACGCGTTAAGCGGTCCAGGCCGCGCACAGCGCGCTCCAGCCCCGTGATACGCATCTGTTGAAGTGAGGACATTGCACCCCATTGTCCTCTCAGGCAAGTCCGAGCGCAATCGGAAATATGGGGTCTACATTCCGCGATTTTCTGCGAGCCAGGCGAACTGATCCAGACCGTCACAAAGAGAAGAGGCCGGCGCATGCATCGCCGGCCTGCAGGGTCTTTCGATCAAAGCGCGGTAATCAGGCTGTCGCTACCTCGATGGCCGCCTGTTCGTGTTCCTTCTCGACGATCGTCAGCGCCTCTTCCAGGATGTCGAGCGCCACAGTCGCTTCCTCCTGGCTGACGATGAGCGGAGGCGACAGCCGCAGCGAGGTTTCGCCGCAGCCCAGCAACATCAGGCCGCGCTCAAAAGCCAGCGTCTCCACGCGGTTGCGCAGCTCGGCAGCGGGCTCGCGCGTAGCCTTGTTCTTCACCAGCTCGATGCCGATCATCAGCCCGCGACCGCGCACATCGCCCACCAGCGGGTGCGTCTTCGCCCAGCCGCGCAGCCGGTCGAGCATAAAATCGCCGACACGCTCTGCATTGGCAATGGCTTCGCGCTCCAGGATGTCCATGGTGGCCAGCGCCGCCGCAATCGAAACAGGGTTTCCGCCGAAGGTCGACGCATGGGAGCCGGGCACCCAGTCCATGATCTCCGCGCGCGTCATGCAGATGCCCAGCGGCATGCCGCTGGCGATGCCCTTGGCGATGCAGACCATGTCGGGCTCTACGCCGGAGTGCTCCACCGCCCACCACTTGCCGGTTCTTCCAGCCCCACACTGAACCTCATCCACGACCAACAAAATACCGTGCCGATCGCAGATGGCGCGCAGCTCCTGCATAAAGTTGTCCGGAGCGACGACGTAACCGCCTTCGCCCTGAATGGGCTCGATGAAGACCGCGGCCACCTCTTCGGGCGGCAGGATGGTCTTGAAGAGTTTCTCTTCGATGTACCGCGCACAGCCCAGGCTGAAGGCCTCTTCCTCCTGCGGTCCGCCGGTGCAGCCGCGATAGGTGTAGGGATAGCGCACATGCGTAACGCCGGGTACCAGCGGCGAGAAGCGGCGCTTCTGCTGCGGCTTCGACCCGGTGAGCGAGAGCGCACCCATGGTGCGGCCGTGAAAAGCCCCGAAGAACGAGATCACCTGCTGGCGGCCGGTATGATAGCGGGCGAGCTTGAGCGCGCACTCGATCGCTTCCGCCCCTGAGTTGCCGTAGAAGAACTTGTGCGGTCCGGGCATGGGCGCAACGGCAGAGAGCCGTTCGGCCAGATCGGTGAGGTGTTCGTTGTAAAAATCCGTGCCGGAGATGTGCAGCAGCTCAGCCGCCTGCTTCTGGATGGCGGCGACGACCTCGGGATGGCAGTGGCCGGTCGAGTTCACGGCGATGCCCGCGGCGAAGTCCAGAAACTCATTGCCGTCTATATCGGTCACGCGAATGCCGCGGCCGCTCTTGGCGACCAATGGATAAGACCGCGTGTAACTGGGCGAGATCAGCCGGCTGTCGGCGGCGACGGCCGCCTTGGCCTTCGGTCCTGGAAGGGAACACACCAGCTTCGGTCCAAATTGCGCGTGTAACTCTTGTTTCGTCATAGCACCGTCTCCTCGGCAAATTCGTTACGCGGCGCGCTCAGCGTGCGTCGCCGCGAGCCCCTCGCATGGGGATCATCCATTTCGCGGACCTCTTCGCGAATCCTGAGCAGGTCCAACAGGCAGGCGAGGATCTTCGGCAGCGCAGTTTCAGTCGCCGCCGAAGAGGCTAGGTCGGGTGCGGATGGGCAGCACGCGCAGATGGCGCCGCGGGCAGATGCCGCGGGCGCGGGCGCGCGACCAGCGCTTGGTGGCCGGTGCGCTCAGCTTTCCTGTGGAGAGGCGCGTCTGCATGGCGATTCCGCTGCCTTGAGGATAGCACGCCCAGTGGAAAACGCGCTCATAGCGGTGCTTTCTCGAAGGCCGAAGACGGCACCAGCGGCGCGACGGCCTCCCCGTCCAGCGTCACGCGGGCTCGCTCAAAGGCTCCCAGGCTGGCCTCATCGGCGGCCATCGTCATCCAGCAGGCTGCGCCGCGCTGGAGGATGGAGCAGACAACCTCCACCGTATATTGCGTTTCGGAGCGGCCTTTGGGATTGCCCTTGGCTCGTTCGATCCAAAACGAATGGCTGCCGCGCGTGTACAGGCCAAAGACTGGATTGACGAGGTCGAAGTCGCCTTTCAGGCCATCGGCCGCTCCCGACCCGAAGCCTTCGAGATCCTGCTCGGACATCATCTGCCCGTAGCAGTCAAACGGCAGGGCGACCACGACTACGACGGATGAGGGGGTTCCGCGGGTTGCCGTAAGAGCTACCTGGATGCAGGCTGTGCCTTTTTTCTGCTGCTCGGTGGCAGGGGCCTGCGTAGGTGCGGTCTTCACCTCCGGCGAGGACGGCTTTGCTTCGACGACGGTCCAGTCCGGCGGCAGATCGAAGGTAAAACCGATGTCACCTGCCAGTTTCTGGGGTGCCGGAGCCTGCCCACACAGGCTGATACAAGTGGCCAGCAGGATCGCTGCCGGGATCATTGGCTGCAGGGTGAACAGGACCGGTCTTCGCATCGAAGCCGCCTTTCCGGGTAGTGCCGGGCGTGTATCCCTTCTTTATTTCAGGAAGAATGCCGAGGCGATTGACACGATGCCGGCAAGGGAAAACACAACGCCCAGATACCAGTAGATGCGGCTGCGCGTCAGCAGGGTCACGGAGGTGATGACGAGACCGATCTCGAGCAGCGCCTCAGCCAGATCGAACCGCGAGGCACGGGCCTCGGCATTTTCCACCTTGGTCTCGAGCGCTTCGGCTTTCTCCTGCTCGTCTTTGAGGTCCTGGGCCCACTTGGCCTGGTGGTCGGCATAGGACTTCTCGATCTTCTGCGCTGCATCGGGATGGGCGACGGCGACCGCACTGAGCAGGTCCGCGATCAGCTCGGTGTTGTTCGCACGGATCTTGTGCGCCTGATAGAAGTTCCACTGGTCGGTGGCCTGGTTCTGGGTGAGCACCGCCTCGGTATGCGTGCGATGGCCGAGAACGGTGGTTACGGCCACCAGCACGGCCAGCACGCTCATGGTGAACGCCACCGGCCGCATCCCGGATTCATGTGATCCGTGCTCGGCGTGTTCCTGCAACTCCTGGGCTTCTTGGGCTTCCATCGTTGAACTTGACCTGTGACCTATTCAGCGATTCTTACGCGAGATCTGAACTCATCATACGATTCTGCTGCAAGCTGAAAGCTGACGGCTGAGAGCTGACAGCCGTTCTTCATTTCCGCTTCCAGCGCACGCCATCCTTCGAGTCCTCGATCACGAAGCCTTTTTCCGCGAGCTCACTGCGGATCGCGTCGGCGCGGGCGAAGTTGCGCTGCTTTTTGGCCTGGGTGCGCTCGGCTACCAGCGCTTCAATCTGTTCATCGCTCAGCGACTGCCGCGCCACGAGTTCCGGAGCGACGTCGCCCATGCGGCCATTCTCTTCAGCCCAGGCCAGCGCGCGGCGCGTGGCCTCTTCATCGCGATCCTCGATCACATCGAAGACGGCGTCGAAGTCCTGGAGCACGGCGAGCATTGCGTCGCGGTCTTGCATGAACAATTGGCCCTGGTCGATGGCCGTATTGGCGCTGCGGACTAATTCGAAAATGGGCGCGCGCGCCTCGGCCGTATTCAGATCGTTGGCCAGGGCGGCGCGAAATGCCTCCTGCGCCTTCTGAGCCATCTCTCTGAGTTGCGGATTCTCGCCGGCCGCGAAGGCGCCCTGCATGAGTCTCGTGCGAAAGGTCCGCAGCCGCTCGATCGCGTTAGTCGCCTCGATGAGCCCGTCAAAGGTGAAGTTGAGCTGGTGCCGGTAGGGAACGGAGATCAGCGCCAGCCGGATCGCCGAGGCCTTGTAGCCTTTGAGCAGCAGGTCACGGAGCGTGTAGAAGTTTCCCTCGCTCTTCGACATCTTCCGCCCGTCAACGAGCAGGAAGCGCACGTGCATCCAGTGCCGGGCGAACTGCTGCCCTGTCGCCGTCTCGCTCTGCGCGATCTCGTTCTCATGGTGCGGGAACATCAGGTCTTCGCCGCCCGCGTGCAGGTCGAAGCTCTCGCCGAGATACTCCATGGCCATGGCCGAGCACTCGATGTGCCAGCCGGGCCGGCCGCGGCCAATCGCCGTCTCCCAGGAGGTCTCGCCGGGCTTGGCCGCCTTCCAGAGGGCGAAGTCGCGGGCGGAGTCCTTCTCGTACTCGTCCACATCGACGCGCGCGCCGTCTTCCATGCCGCTCAGGTCCTTTTTGCTGAGCTTGCCATAGGCCGGAAAGGCCGCCAGGCGGAAGTACCACGAACCGTCCTCGGTCTTGTACGCCGCGCCTTTTTCTGCGAGCTTTTCGACCAGCGCGACCATCTTCGGGATATTCTCGGTGGCGCGGGCGATCTGTTCGGGCCGCTCCACACGGAGGGAGTCGAGATCCTCGAAGAAGGCCTGCTCGTACTTGGCCGTGTACTCGCTGATAGGCAGGCTGCCCGCCGCCGCGTTGCGGATGATCTTGTCGTCCACGTCGGTCACATTCATCACGTGCCGGATCGCGACGCCGTTCAGGTGCAGAAACCGGCGCAGCACGTCCACGGCGAGAAAGGTGCGGAAGTTGCCGATGTGCCCGTAGTCGTAGACCGTCGGCCCGCAGGCGTACATCCGCAGCGCCTTGCCGTCGGAAGGCGCGAGCGGGTCCAGTTGTCCCGAGAGGGTATTGAAGAGGCGAAGGGTCATCGTTCGCGAAAGGCGTTCAAACAAGCAGAAATCGGCTGAATTGACGGCCTTTCTGATTGTAGCAGCGAGGATTCCGGCCCCTGTGCAGACGGTCAGACGCGCAGCTCGCGCCGCGCGGTCTCCGCCACGCGGCCCAGGTCCGAGGTGGTGAGTACGCGGATACGGTGCTCTTCCATCGTCTCGACGCCGAAGCGATAGAGCGCCAGCCGCTCCGGATCCTCGTCGGTCGCGCCCAGCCTCATGGCCGGCTCGATCACAGCGGTCAGTTCAAGCTCGGCCTTTTCGATACGCTCCACGCCCGCTCGCAGCCCGGCCGCCGAGAAGGCCAGCACCTTCGCCATCTCCACGCCCGGTTCGAGACTCACCGCGTGGAACATGCGGATCAGCCCGTTGGGTTTGTAGCCCGCATCAATGCGCAGCGGATCGCCCGTCCGTGTGTAGTCCGAGGCAGCGATGCGCTTTCTCAGCAGATCCCACACGTTCGCGTGCTCGAACTCGGCGCGCATCCTGGCCTGGATCGCTGCCCGCCCCGATAGACGGGGTAATTTTTCACGCGGCGGCGGGTCGACATAGAGGCGCATCAGCTCTTCGACTCCGGCCGGCAGGCTCTCGGCCAGGTAGGCCTTGGTCTCGGTGATCTGCACGCCTAGCGAGAGAGACTCTTCCAGCAGCCGCATCAGCCGGCCCTCAGGCTCATTCTGTAGACGGCGGCGCAGCTCCGTTTCCATGGCTTCGAGCAGCGCCGTGTCGGCGTCCGGATCGAGGCAGCGCACCCGGCGCCAGTCGCGGGTGAAGCGGATTTCCGTCCGGCCCGGCGCTCGTGCGTCGCGCAAGAGCACGCCGATATGGACGAACTCGTTCCGCACCGGGTCCGGCACATAGCGGAGAAGCTGAAACTCGCAGGCCCGCCGCTCGCTCTCGCTGGTCATTGTTCCTTTCTCAGTCCCTTCCTCATCCTCACCGGCTGCCTTTCCCCTCTCAGTGCACCGTCCCCGTTATGGTATGCCCCCAGCGCGATGGACTCCAGCCTGCCGCATCCACCTCGCCCACCGTACTTTCCCAATTTGGAAACGGCCGCCGGTCGGAGCGGGCAAAGGCCCCGATCAGCTCGCGGATCCGGCTGCGGCGCGCCAGCAGCTTCTCGACCAGCGCCTCCATCGCGGCCACGTCGCCGCCGTACCACTCCGGCGGAATCTCGCCGGCTGCGGCCCATACTGTCTCGGCCGGCATCGTCTCCATCCGCCCCAGCCACGGTTCAAAGGCGTTCCATTCTTTTACCTGTTGGTAGACGGTATTGCGAAAGTAGACGCCACGGAGTGGCGCATCCTCGAACCGCCACTCGCCGGCATGAAAGCAGTAGCCGAAATCGATGAAGACCGCCTTGTACCGCCGCTCGCGCTGGCGTTTGATGAAGACCGCCTGGCGGCCGTTGGCGTTGCCGGTCCACTTGTCAAGCGCCAGGATCCCGGCGAATTCGGCGAGATTCTTCACTTCGACGAACTGCTCTTCAGGAAGATAGTCCACCACCTGGCCCGGCATGGTGCCGCCGGCATATCTCGATCCAAAGTGCAGCCCCGGTTTGCAGCGCTCGCGCCTCTCGCTGCTCAGAGTGATCTCCAGCTCCGGCGTGTTCTCGATCAGCCAGCTCGAGACCTCGACCAGCTCCGGCTGCGGCACCGTGAGCCCCGCGGCCAGAGCCAGCCGCGAGGCAAGGAACTCGTTGGCCAGCACACGCGCATGCTGAGGATTATTCTGGAACTTGACGACGTAGAGATGCCCATCGGAGGCGAGCATGAGTTGCCCCTGCGCGCCGCCCCGCATCCGCCGGATCTGCTGCACCGCCAGAACCGCCAACTCCGCACCTCGATGCTCTTGGCATTCTAAGCAGGGCAGCTTTCAGCCGTCAGCTCTCAGCCTCTAGCTTGCCCATGACATTATCTTCCAGAGCGCAATCGCGCGACTTTATGTCACACGATCGCCGAAGCAGAAAGGGCAAACATATCGTGAAGGCGAAACCATAACCGTATCGCGCTGCACAAAACAAGCTGAAGGCTGAAAGCTGATAGCTAAAAGCTGTTTTTTCTTCCCAGCATCTCCGCCCGCGCCGCCAGGCCGATCGCCATGGCCATCACGCGGTCATCGTGAGCACCGGCCCGGGCCGCAGCGCTGCCATTTTTCAGGCGCACAAAGCTCCGGCACTCGCCCAAGAAACGGCGACTCATGAACCGCTCCGGCGCATCGACGAGTGCTGCTGCCAGCCTTCCCAGCGCGGCGGGCCGGCTGAGAGAGGTCGTCAGCCAGCCGGGCTGGCCATTCTGGCGATAAACCCGCTCGTAGCCGCACGGCGTCTCCAGATAGGCCAGCACGCCGCTGCCATGATTATTGCGCTCGACGACAACCCACGCGCGGTTGTACTCCGCGGCCACTTCGCAGATCAGTCGCGCCAACTCCAGTCCGCCCACATGGCCCGCGAACTCCGCGCATTGCAGGCTGGATTCGATCTCCAGCACTTCGATCGCAGAGTAGTCGCCGTTGCTGCCCCCGCCGGCGGGATCGACGGCTACCAGATATTGCCGGCCGGCAACTGCCGGCAACCAGATCTCCAGCTCTCCATTCCGCCGCCGCTCCGCCGGCTCGGAAAGGTCATGCAGGCGCGCATCGATGGCCGCAATCTCGAAGACAGGCTCGCCGCTGGCGCGAAAGCAGCTCTCCTCGTCTTCGGCGTATTCCTGCGCCGCCAGGCCGCGAAAGTTGGCGCGGATCTGCCGCCGGTAGCCGATCTGCTTGAGCGTGAGCGGGTGACGCTTCTTCAACGCGATCTCCTCGTCCGTAAGCGTAGCCTTGTCGACAGCTTTGGCGCGGTAGCGCGGCTCCAGCCACCAGGGAAAGAAGTGCCGTACCGTGCCGGTCTCCGCTGCCCGCAGCCACTCCTCGTAGAAGCAGCCGCCCACGCCGTCCGGCGTCGACTCCAGCACAAGCTCGGCATCAGGTGCGAGAGCCGCGCGCAGCCCGGCCAGCGTCTCTGCAGGATTCCCCGGCCATCGCGCCAGCTCCGAGCAGTGGAGATTCTGGACCGTCAGGCCGCGCCCGGCGTTGCGGTCGCCCGCCGTCACCACGCGATACTCTGAGTCCAGCTCGGGAAAGACGATCTGGCGCACATTCGCGCGCGCAGTGCGGAGCGGACCGTCGCGCAGAGCATTGGGCAGCCAGTCCACAAACCTATGCACGATGCGAAAGATCTCCTCGGCCGCCTCGCGCGTGTGTGCCACCTGCAGGCTCAATGTGCCCGGATGGGTGATGGTCTTCAGGAAAAAGCGCGCCGCCGTCCAGGTGGTGATGCCCATCTGCCGCGCCTTCAGCACAATGTTGCGCTGGCCGCGGCGTTTCTCGAAGGCGCGTTGTGCGGTGTTCGGTTGCAGCAACGCAGGGCGTCCATCCCGTGTGCGCACCCATAGCAGTTTGGCGATTAGCGCTACGCCGATTGTCTGGTCACCCCCCAGATAACCGGGCCGCTCGTCCAGCATTTCTCCCAGGCGCGCGAGCTCGTCGCAATCGAGATCGCGCAGATGAAGCTCCGGAGCCCATGTTTCGCCATCACTTTCCTGCTGCAGACCGGTCGTTTCCATGCGAAGAGCCTTCCTGCCACACAGAACGAGCCAAATTTCAGTTGGGATTGCCCACCAGCACCGCGCCCCAGGTGGAGGAGTTACTGGAGGCCGCGAAGATCGTCACGGTCGTGCCGCTCAACGTGCAGCTGCCGGCGATCGGCGTAGAGCTCTGCACGCTGGCAACGCAGATCGGCGTGTTGGTGAAGGAGTGATTGAGAGAGAACGTGCAGCTGGTCGAAGAAGACATGGTGCAGGTGCCGGCAAAATTGTTGCTCACGCCCTGGTTCAGATGATTGCCCACGGAGAGATTGTTCGCTACCGTCGCTGTGCCGCTGTTCGACACATTGAAGGCCTGCGTGTTGAAGTTCGAACCGCCCTCGTAGACGATGAATCCGCCGGTGCCGGCGGTGCTGGTGTTGTTGATCGCAACCGATGCCGTTCCCTGCGAATTGATCACCGTCTGTCCGCCGCTGAAGCCGGTGAGTGCGTCGGCTGCCGTGGTTGCGCCGGTGTTGCGCAGATGGAAGTTGTAGCTCGCGTCGTCGCGCAGCTCCCATTGCGATGCGCCCGTAGCGGTTGCGAACTCGAGAGCGCCGATCTCCGCGTTGCCGGTATTGCCGGGTTCGAGGATCAGATAGTCCGTGCTGGCAGCATTGTTCGCAAAGGTTGTCGTGTTGCCCGTGAAGGTCGGCGCGTTCGCGAGCACAACGTTGCCCGAGCCGGTGGTTGCATCGGCCACAAACTGGGCGGACGAGTTGGTGCCCACAACCGCTGCCGAAGCCGGCACGCTGCCCGATCCGCCTGCGCAGGCCGAGCCGGTGTTGGTGATGTAGCCGGAGTTATCGATTTGCAGGCAGTTGCTCCCGGAGCTCGCCGCCAGGCCGGGAAACTTGATGCTCGTCGCTCCGAGAAACGCGGCAACGAGGCTGGAGCTCGATCCCGAGTAAATATCGGTCTCTGCACCCGAGCCGGATTCGTAGTTCAGGCGGATGTGCCCGCTCGCATTGCTCGCGTCGATGTAGGTATCGCCGCTGTTCGTGCTCTGGTAGGCCTTGAAGCTGTCGAGGCCGCCCGTAGCCGAGTTGAGCGCCCAGTTATTGCTCGCATCTTTCACCAGGTACCACTGGCTGTTGCCGTTCCAGTCTTTGTAGGTAAAGGAGCCCTTTTGGCTCGCGGTCAATCCTGGCCACAGGTAGTAGTCCACCTCAGTGTCGGCGCTGTTGCGTACTGTCAGCGTGCCCGCCGATTGGGTGGTGCCGGTCACCTGCAGCGTGCCGTTGAACTGCGCGTTGCCGGCGTTGTTGATGGTGGCGACGGTGCTGGGCGTAGCGCCGCCTGAACCGAAGGCCACGCCGCCGGTGCCGGCATTCGTCGAGCACTGAAAGCAGACCAGGCCGGTTCCCGCCGCGTTGAGATAGCTCTGCGGGCTGCCGCCGGCGGTTGTGTTCTGCTGCACGCCGAAGCGCTGCACGTTGTTGAGCATGTCGAGAAGATTCCAGACCTGCTGTCCGCTGGCGCCGTCGCCGGGCCCCCACTGCCACGCATTCTGATAACTGCCCGCTGAGCCGGGAACATCGGTCGTGTACTCCTCGGTGAGGCCGCGCACATTGCCGAGCCCGATGCCGAGATAGTAGTGATTGGTGATGGTGCCATCCACCTGGCTGCGGTACTGGTCGCCGGTCAGTCCGTTGAAGCTGCGATGGAACGTATCGAGAAAGCTGTTGCGCGTACCGTTGTCGGTGAGCTTGCCCGTGAACATCGTTCCGCCGGTGATCCAGTTGTTGTAGGCGCTGCCGGCGTCAGCGACGATCTGATTGGTCGAGTTCTCATTGCGCAGCCCGACAATCGTGTTGTTCTGCGCGTTCGCGCCCAGATGCAGAGCCGTCGCGCAGCCTTCCACGTCGCCACCGGTGAAGGTGTTGCCGTCGCCCTGCTGCAGATTGATCCCGTACGTTCCGCTGATCGGAATGCCACTGCTGGTGGGGCAGTCGATATGCAGGCGCACCAAGGTGCTCGCATTCAGCCAGTCCGTCGTTGCAGGATTCGTGACCTGGTGCCCGACTGCGTTGATCGCGGTGCCGAAGCCACTCAGTTGCAGATCAAAGAAGGTGCCGCCGGTGTAGTTGCCGGTTCCATCGAGCTTCAGACCTGTCTGGTTAGAGTTGCCCAGGAAATACAGGCTCTCGAGGTCAAGCTCCTGGGTGCGATAAGCGGCCACGCCGATGGCGGTGGCGCTGGTCGATGCCGTCGTACTGATGACAGCATCGTCGAGATGGAACCCCGGCGTGTCGATGGCGTATGTCGTATCTCCTACCTGGATCGCAGCGCTCGTTCCCGAGTAGGCGATGACCGTGCCGCCCTGGTTGCCGCTTGCCGCACTGCCGCCACGCAAGGCGCAGCCACGCAACGTGACGTTGCGCGTTCCCGCCGTCACGATGATCTGGTGGGCTGTATTGACCGTGGCGCAGGGCAGCAGGATCGTCACATTCGCCGCCGCAATTGTGAGATTCGAGGCCATCGACAGGCTGCCGGTAAAGTTGCGCGCATCGCAGGTTCCCCCATAGCTTGCATTCACCGCGCTTAGGCACGCCTGAATCTTGGCGCCGATATCCGCGCCGGCAAACTGATCCACTTGATAAGCAGCCCCAATCTGCGTTGCTGTCAAAGGACCGGTGAGCACGCCGCCGGTCAACGGGAGCGTACCGCTGAACATCGCATCGACATAGTGCTTGTCCGCCGCCTGCAGAGACGCACTCGGATCGCCATTCAGATAAAGGGGCCCGGTGAGTGTGCCACCGCCGGAAGCAAGGCCGCTGGCGGCCAGCGTGGCAATCGACTGGTCGACGTAAGCTTTGCTCGCTGCCTGCACCGCCTGCGCCGCCGGCATCACCTGCGCCTGCACGGCGGCGAGTGTGGCAGTAGACGTCGCCGGAACAACCCAGTACTGCGTGTGCGTCGAGCCATCGCTCAGATACAACACCGCCGTGTAGTACTCGCCTGCCGGTGTTGCACCCTGATTGGGCGCAAGGTTTACACTTACCGATCCATTGGTGGCGATGGTCACATGGGTCGAGCCCGCAGCCACCAGTTGTCCCGCAGCTGTCGTGAATGCGGGCCAGCTCAGCGCAATTGTTCCGCTGGCCGGTTGACCATTGGCCAGATACACGGTTCCACTCACGGTGGTTGTGCTGGGCCCCTGCCCCAGCGCTGCCGGAAGCAGACAAAGCAGCATCAGCCTAACGGCGGTCCAGCCTACGCAATTCGCAAATTTCATTGCGCCCTCTTTCTTTTACAAAGGTTCCCGAACTGGTGTAGACCGAAGCCGCTCCCGCCAAGTGGCGTTTTCCTCAAGAAAACGCCACCTTGCACTTCTGTCAAAAAGTCGACACAAATCCGGGAACCACTCTAGTCGTGCGTCTCACCCATTCCGCTTGCGTGTTCCGCATCTTCTTCATCCGTCTCTACCGGTTCTTCCGGCGTGGGCTCGAGCAGCAGCCTCTCCACTGCGCTCGGGCCACGCCGTTTCCTGCGAGTGTTCTTGTCCGCTTTCTTATCCACCACCGTGATCATTAACTTCGTGCTGTTCAGATCGCCTTTGACCGCCTTGTTTCCGATCGCCCTGGCAATCCGATGACATTTGTTTGCGAGTTCCCGGTCGACCGCGGAACGCAGGCTCTCAATGCCTTCCTCGTTCTCGCGTGCTTCGATCTCCGGTTTGCTCGCCGCCTTGCTGGGAGTTCGCTGCTTCGGTTTCTGCTGTCTTGTGCCCATGTCTCCGCCATTCAGCACTTCTCCACTCGTTCGCAAGCGCAAAGATATCGCCGCATCCTACGCGATCCGGGGGAGAAACCGGTCAGGCGATCGGCCGAACGGCAGTTCTTTGCGTTGTGAGTGTTCCCAGCTTACTCAAGTCGGAGGGAATTTCCTGCAATCGGCGCGAGGAGCGGTTGGGAGCCGCTTTTCAAAGAGTTGCGCCTGCTCAGCTGTCCGGAATTCTTTGACAGGGAGCTGCAATCTCACCGCAGCGCCAGCGACGGATCGGCCGAGAGGTCATCGGGCGCAAACTCGCGGGCCAACAAGCGGGGCCAGGCCGCCGCCGCGATCATGGCTGCGTTGTCGGTCGAAAGCGAGAGCCGTGGAAAGGACACGCGCACACCGCGGCGTTCTGCCTCTTCACTGAAGCGCGCACGCAACTCGCGGTTTGCCGCCACGCCGCCGGTGACGAGGATGCGCTGGGCGTCGAGAGATTTAGCCGCCGCGAAGGTCTTCTTGAGCAGATCGCCGACTACCGCGTGCTGAAAGCTGGCGATCAGGTCCAGAGTCGCCTGCGGACAGAGCGCGAGCGCCTCTTCTTTCGTTTGTGGCGGCTTTGCGGACGCGTCCTTGCCTGCATCTTTCGGGGGAAAGAGCCGCGCGGCACGGGCCTCCGCTTCGGCGCGCATGCCGTGGAGCTCTACATAGCGCAGCGCCGCAGTCTTGATTCCGGAAAAGGAAAACAGAAAGCGCGGATCGAGGCTTGTGATCGGCGCAGTCTTCGCCGCCTTGGTGCGCGGAGCCTTGCCGGCAAGATGCGCCTTTGTCTTCACCTGTGCGAAAGAGAAGGGAACCGCCTCCGGATTGCCGAACTGCGCCAATGCATCGATCCACGGTCCACCCGGATAGCCGAGCCCCAGCAGCTTCGCGACTTTGTCGTAAGCCTCGCCGGCTGCGTCATCCAGCGTGCGGCCGATGAGGTTGTAGCGCCACGTGCAGTCTGAGGTCTGCGCCAGATAGAGATGCGTATGGCCGCCCGAGACCACCAGCGCCAGCGCATCTCCGTCCGAAGAATCTTGGTATGCACCGCCTTTGACGGCGCAGTAGGCCGGGGCTTCAGCCCCGGTATTACGGGAAACAGAATCGATCGGGGCTTCAGCCCCTGAGGCACTCTCCCGCTCCTGCAACAACACCGCGTGGATATGCCCCTCCAGATGGTTCACCGCGATGAGCGGCAGCTCGTTCGCGAAGGCAAGCGCCTTGGCATACGTGATGCCCACGAGCAGCGCACCGGCAAGTCCGGGGCCGGAAGTAACCGCAATGGCATCGAGATCAGCGAAGGTAATCTGCGCCTGCTCGAGCGCCGCGCGCACTACCGGCACAATGGCCCGCAGATGCTCGCGCGAGGCCAATTCCGGCACCACGCCGCCATAGCGCGCATGCGTCGCAATCTGCGAGGCTACGACGGACGAAAGCGTCCGCGCGCCGCGCTCCACAATTGCTGCTGCGGTTTCGTCGCACGAGGTCTCGATGCCCAAGATAAGTCCGCGTTGCATCCCATATCCAGTGTAGCGGGCATGCAATCCTGCCCGCGCTTTCTTGCGCGAGAATGGAAGCAGCATGTTCGCGGCCACACCCCAATTCGAGGCGGCTCTGCGCATCGTCAAGACTCTGCGCGCTGCGGGACATCAGGCGTATCTAGCCGGCGGGTGTGTGCGCGATCTTCTTCTCGGCCGTTCGCCGGTCGACTACGACGTGGCCACCAGTGCTACGCCCGACGTGGTGCTCGACATGTTTCCGCGCACCTTCGCGGTAGGCGCACACTTTGGCGTCGTGCTGGTCGCGCCCGAGGATACGGGCGCAGGCTTCGTAACCGAAGTAGCCACATTTCGTTCCGACGGCGCTTACTCCGACGGCCGCCATCCCGATGTGGTGCGCTATACCCTCAGTCCGGAAGAGGACGTGAAGCGCCGCGACTTCACGGTCAACGGTTTGCTCCTCGATCCGGTTCTCATATCGGCTCAAACCTCGTCCAAAGGCCTGCCCCCCGCAGGAGTTCTCGACTATGTGGGCGGCGTTGCTGATCTCGAAGCCGGCGTTTTGCGCGCCATCGGCCGCGCCGAGTTGCGTTTTGAAGAAGACCATCTGCGCATGCTGCGCGCCGTGCGCTTCGCCGCGCGCTTCGGCTTCGCACTCGAGGCGAGTACGCTGCGTGCGATCCGCTCGCTCGCCTCGCGGATTCACGCGGTCAGCCGCGAGCGCATCCGCGACGAGCTCACGAAAATGCTCACTGAAGGTCGCGCGCGCCGCGCCTTCGAGCTGCTCGATGAGACCGGCCTGCTCAGAGAAGTGCTGCCGGAGATCGATCGCATGAAGGGCGTCGAGCAGCCGCCCCAGTTTCATCCCGAAGGCGATGTGTGGACGCACACGCTTATGCTGCTCGAACAGCTCGAAGCCGGATGCAGCATGACGCTCGCCTGGGGCGCGCTGCTGCATGACGTGGGCAAGCCGCCTACTTTTCGCGTGGCACCGGATCGCATCCGTTTTGACGGGCATGTCGAAGTCGGCATGGCCATGGCCACAGAAATCTGCCGCCGCTTTCGCTTTTCGAACGACGAGACGCGGCAGATCGTGGCCCTGGTACAAAATCACATGCGCTTTGCCGATGTGGAGCGCATGAAGACCTCCACACTGAAGCGCTTTTTCCGTCTGGAGAAGTTCGATGAGCACCTGGCATTGCATCGCATGGACGCCATGGCTTCGAACCGCGACCTGCACTACTGGAAGTTCGCACGCGAGCGCTGGCAGTCGATGCCGGAAGAGACGGTGCGCCCGCAACCGCTCATCACCGGCCGTGAACTGATTGCTTTAGGCTACGAGCCCGGCGCACAGTTCCGCGAGATGCTGCAGGCCGCCGAAGACGCACAGCTTGAAGGCACAGTCCAGACGTCCGAACAGGCTCTGGCCTTAGTGCGCGAGCGGTTCGGCGCGCCGCCCGCCTGATTTCGGCTCATACGAACTCGCCAATCGAGATGCCTGCCCTATTGCGGCTGCGGCACGCCGTTCGCCGGCGAGACGACCTCAACCTGCCATCCGTTGTTGGCCTTGGTGAGGGTTGCCGTGGCCGCCTGGCCGCTGCTCTGTGCGGCAAGCGAAGGAAATGCCGTCTGGACCTCTGCAGTATTGATCCAGTCCGGCGGAGTGAGACCGTAGTGAAAGTTCACGGTGTACTGCGTCGCGCCGCCGGTGTCAGGGGTGATCTGGTCGATCGAGCTCACCTCGGGATGACCGAAGCAGAAGTTGCCGTATCCCGGTTGAGCGGGATCGGCGGTCCAATGCGATCGTCCTTTGTCGGAGAGATCGTAGTTGTTCACCGGTTTGGAGCCGATCAGAAACCGCTTCTTTTCAGCCGGTGTGCGCAGCAACAGCCCGGCGTCGGTCAGCGCGTCGTATCCTTTGGTCTGGTCTTCATTTTTCGTGTCGGCCTGCGCCGGAAACTTGACTGCCTCCGGCCAGAGGCAGTTTTGGCGGCTGCTCAGATAGTTGTTGATGGCCGATTTGAACTCTGCTTTATCGACAACCTTAGAATGGCATCCGAAAGCGAATACAGCCATTGCCATAGCTGCATAAAATCCAACTCTGCCAACTCCGATTCTGCCAGTTCCGATTCTGATTGCTCGCATGGTTCTTTGTCTCCCATGCGCTTGGATGCAGGAAAGTTAGGGGTGTGTATCTCGGCATGGGCGTTGACCTTACAAAGCATTTGCCGCCGCAACTGCCGAGGCCCAGGCCCACTGAAAGTTGAAGCCGCCCAGATGCCCCGTCACATCCACAGCCTCGCCGATAAAAAAGAGTCCCGGCACCTCGCGAGCCTCCATGGTCCGGGCCTGCAACCCTGCAGTGTCGATGCCGCCCGCCGTGACCTCAGCCTTTTCAAAACCCTCGGTGCTTGTGGGGTGAAAGGCCCAGCGGTGCAGACGCCGCTCGCTGTCCTCAAGCCCTTCATTCCGCCAGTTCGCCGGTGCTCCAACCTCGGCCAGAAACGCTGAGAGCCGCTGCGGCAACACCGTGTGAAGCGCCTGTTTCAACGCCGCCAGATCTCGCCTTACGCCCGGCGCGCGCAGCGGGTCCAGCAGCCGGCTTCCGGCAGGCAACCTCGGCGCAAAATCGATAAAGAGTGGCTCGCCTGAACGCCAATACGACGACGCCTGCAGCACAGCAGGCCCGCTCAGTCCGCGATGGGTCACCAGCATGTTTTCGCGAAAGCGGATATTGCCGCCTGCGTTGCCGCGCGACGCACGGTCGTCAACCTCAATCCACGCCTCCACTTCGACCGCCACGCCGGCCAACTCTTTCCAGCGTGCTTCTTCGCCGCCGAGAACCAGCGGAACGAGCGCTGGGCGTGGCTCCATGACCTGCAGCCCGAACTGGCGCGCCAGATCGTAGGCAAACCCGGTCGCGCCCATCTTGGGGATGGAAAGTCCCCCGGTTGCCACCACAAGCGCGTTGGCCTGAAACTCACCTTTCGAAGAAGCGACACGGAAACCATCGCTTCCCGCCGCGACGGCGAGATCGCGTGCGTCCAATACCAACTCCACGCCGCCGCGCGCGCATTCGGCGAGCAACATATCGAGAATGGCTCGTGCCGAGTGATCGCAGAAGAGTTGTCCGAGCGTCTTTTCGTGCCAGCGAATCTGGTACCGCTCTACCAACTCAAGAAAATGTTGTGGTTGATACAGTGCAAGCGCCGACTTCGCAAAGTGCGGATTGTTCGATAGGAAGTTCTCCGGCGTGCAGCGCAGATTCGTGAAGTTGCAACGCCCGCCGCCGGAGATGAGAATCTTGCGTCCTGGCTGCGCGTTGTGTTCCAGCAGCGCCACACGGCGTCCGCGCTGGCCCGCGACCGCAGCGCACATCAGCCCGGCGGCGCCCGCGCCCAGGATCAACACATCGAACTGGCGCGGCCGGCTCATGCAGCTTGTTCAGAATAGCGAAGGAAATATGAGCGCCGGCGAGTAGAGAATCGAGAATCGGAAACGATGCTGCGTCTCATGCCGTGGCACCTTCCAGACGAATCTTCGCCACGGTTCCAGGATGAAGAACAACGCTAAGCGGGACCGCTTCAAAACCCGGCACCAGGTTGAAGGTGCGCTCCTGCGGAATGGACTCGAAGCCTGCAGACGCATCCGTGTGGATCGTAAGTATTCCGCCCGGCTTGGTAATGCGGACGGTCTGGGGATCAGCCTGCTCGACGCGGTCGTCGGCGCGTGCAATCACTGGCACCAGAAATCGAAGCGGCGCAGAGAACGCACCGGTCGCACTTGCCGTCAGCTCGACGGCCGTCTCACCGATGGAGTGCGTAACGTGATACTCGATCTCGCCCTCATGGGGCGCCCGACGGGAAGCCGTTAACAGCCGGCCACGCGCGTCGAAGACGATCTGACCGTCGTGTTGTTCCGCCGTGAGCGTCGCCTTCAGGTCGTTCAGGCTGGTGTAGGTCTCGTTCCCCGCTGTGCCCTCGATACGCGGCGTCAGCGCCATGTGAAAGTTGTCGCGATAGGCCTGCTGATTCGAGATCTCGATCATCTGGTACTCGGTCATGCTGGCCGCAAGCACCGGTCCGAGCGCACGATGAAAGAGCAGCGAGAGCGCACCGCCCGAAACGTGTCCCCCGCCCATGCCACCCGCGCCGGCCTGCACGTGCTCCACATACTCCCAGTCATATTCGGTGACGGTAGCGCGCCATGGACCCGCGGCAGCCAGATGCGTGCCGATCTCGCGAAAACTTCTCAGCCCGTACGGTTCATCACGCGGCAGTGTTGGCTGCGTATTTTCTTCCGTGCTGAATGTGCCTCGATCCAGCACCGTCGCCAGCGCCTTCGCATGCGTAAACGTGTGGTGGATGCAAGGCGGATCGCCATGGACGAAGTAGTCGGGGCCGCCATAGAGTAGTCCCTCGTGTGTGCAGGCGCGCATCAGTTCGACATTGCGCCGTGCGGCCTCGCGAAACCGCGGATCGTGCTCGGCGAGCAGCGCGAATCCTGGTGCGCAGCCATCGCTGGTGCGGCTGCCCCACCAGGTCCACTTGTAATTGCGTGTGCCCCAGCTGTTGTCCCAACCGCCGTCGGGCAGCATGAATTCCATGTGCGTCTTGAGCGCCGCGAGCACCTGATCGAGAACTGCCTTGTCCCCGGTGAGCTTGGCGTAAAGTGCAAGCGACGGCAGCGACTCCTCCACGTTGTAGCCGAGGTCGACCGGCCTGCAGCCTTTGGGCGAGACACCCTGCAAAGGATGTCCTTCGCCGAAGAGAAATCCGCTCGGCGTGAACTGCTGCATCACCTCGTGCGCCAGCGTGCGGCCGCGCTCCAGGTAATGTGAGTTGCCGAGTACCTGGCCGCACAGCGTAAACGCCAGAGTCGCCGTGATCGGATAATTCACATTGCCGGTTTCGATGGTGATAAAACCATCAAGAAACTTGGCCGCGCGTGCCAGCCGGTCGGTCCACAGGCTGCGCGTAGGCGCGTCGAGCACCGTACCGTGATGCGCCAGCGCCTCGGCCAGAGCGATGGCGTGAAAGACCGTGATGCCCTGCCACGTGCTCAGCGACACGTCGTTCACCCAGCTGCCGTCCGGCCGGCTCACGGTGCGCTGGGACCACTCGTGCACCGCGAGCGCCGCGCGCAGATATTTGGCTTCGCCGCTGGTGTGTGCCATCCGCAGCAACGGATAGACGGCATCTCCGCAGCGGCCATGGATGAGCGCGCAGGCTGCGCAGAGAAACCCTCCGTTGAAGGCCGGATCGGCCATGCCCGCCACCTGGCGTGCCAGCAAGCCATCGCACCACGAGCGCAGCAGCTCCGCATAGAGACTTTGCTCAGAGCTCTTCGGTGTCGGCGCGCCCGCCGCAACGGCCGCAGGAAACACTGGTTCTGCAAAAAGCCGGCGTGCACCGATTCCTGCTGCGCCCGCCGCCGAAATCTTCAGCATTTCTCTGCGCCTGAAACCCATCCGGAAAATCCTCCGTTCAGCTCAACGAAATATCTCGTTGTTTCTTCGAACAAAATACTACTGCGAAGACGCTATGATCGACCACATGCCGGATCCCATCACGCCACGCTACCTTGCCCTCGACGTCGGCAACCGGCGCATCGGTGTGGCGGTTTCGGACGAACTGGGCCTCACAGCGCAGCCGGTGCTGACGCTTGAGCGCCGGCGCAATCCACGTGAGGATCTCCGCTCACTGGCCCGGTTGGCGCGGCGATATGCTGTGGCGGGAATTGTGGTCGGCAATCCGCTGCATCTCTCCGGCGAGGCCAGCCCTCAGGCAGTCAAAACACAGGCCTTTGCCGCGGAACTGGGCGAACTTACCGGGCTGCCGATTCACCTGTGGGACGAGCGGTTGACCACGCAAGCAGCCCACCAGATTCTGTACGAGGCCGGTCACGCCCGCCAAACCCACCGCTACGTCGTCGATCAGGTGGCCGCCACGCTGATTTTGCAGGACTTCCTGAAAAGCAGGGAACAGGGAAGAGGGAATAGGGAATAGCGTTGGCCAATCTCCGACTCTTCGGCTCCCACTCCCTACTTCCTGCTCCCTATTCCCCGCTCCTTCCCCGCGTATAATGGGAATTCAAGGTCTTTCATCTCTCGCGGATGGAGTTTCCCCGCTCCCCGCCACGGACAAGGGATGCCCGAACACATCAAACAAAAACTTCTCGATGAGATCAAGCAGCTGGAGCATGAGCTTGCGCACGAACTGCCAGCAGAGATCAAAAAGGCAGTAGCGCTGGGCGATCTGTCGGAGAACGCCGAATACCACATGGCCAAGCAGCGCCAGGAGTTTGTGAACGCACGGCTGGGCCAGCTTAAGAAACGCATGGCCGAGCTCTCGCTCGTGAACCTGTCGAACATTCCCCGGGACAAGGCGGGCTTCGGGTCAACCGTTGTTGTCTTCGACTCGACCAAAGACGAGGAGATCGAGTATCGGCTCGTGACCAGCGAAGAGTCCGACGTCTCGAAGGGCCTCATATCGACCACTTCGCCCATTGGTCGCGGACTCGTCGGCAAGCGCGTAGGCGATGTGGCCACGATCGTCACGCCCAACGGCAAGCGCGAACTGGAAATCCTGAAGCTGACGACGATTCACGACGAAGCCGGCGAGGGCGAGGCTGCAGCAGCCAGCGCGTAGCAGCCCATGAAAAAAACTAGCCGCTAGCTCTTTTGTAGTGAAGCGATGGCTAGAAACTAGGAGTTAAATGACCTGGACCAGCGCATTCGGCCGCGCCTGCGGTTGGCTTCTTGACCGCATCGTGCACGGGCTGGCGCTCACCCGCATCTCGCCCAACGTGCTTACGTTCATCGGCCTGGTGATCAACATCGCCGCCGCGTTTCTCTTTGGTCATGCCAATGCGACAAACGGCGATCGTATGTTTCTCTATGCCGGCCTGGTGATCGTGGGTGCTGGCCTCTTTGACATGGTTGATGGCCGCGTGGCGCGGCGCACCAATCAGGTGACGGTATTCGGCTCGTTCTTTGACTCGGTAATCGACCGCTACTCCGACGTGGTGCTCTTCTTCGGTCTGCTGGTCTACTACGGCCGCATCAACCGGTTCCGCTACGTCGTGCTGGTCGCGTTCGTCATGGTCACCTCACTGATGGTGAGCTATACGCGCGCCCGCGCCGAGGCGCTGATCGGCAGCTGCAAGGTGGGCTTCATGGAGCGGCCCGAGCGCATCGTGCTCATCATCCTCGGCGCGCTGTTCAATCACTGGGGCGTGATGGCGCCGGTGCTATGGGTGCTGGCGGTGCTCTCAACCATCACGGTGGTCCACCGCATCACCTACACCTACCAGAACACGAAGTTCCTCGCGCCGCTGAGCCAATAACTACGGCCGGTTCTTCTTCCACTCCGCATACGAGATACGCGGAATCGTCATGAACGCGTCGCGCGTGTGGACGTAGTTGCCCAGGCCGTTCATGCGGCCCACGGAGTGCAGTTCTTCGGCGCGGATATACGGGCCAGCAGGATCGACATAGCGGTCCTCCACATAGATCGCGACGACGCGGCCGAGAATAATGCGCGAGCGGCCCACCTCCATCGTGGTGAACTCGCGGCATTCCAGCGCGGCATGCGCCTCAGCGAGACGCGGCGGCTTCACCTTTTGCGAAGGCGTCATCGTAAAGCCGGCGATCTCCACCTCGTTCATCTCGGCCGGAAAATCGATGGCGCAGATGTTCATCTTTTCGGCGATATCTTCGGTGACGACGTTCACCACAAACTCACCGGTGCGGCGGATATTGGATGCCGTATCCTTCGGCACAAACTCCTCGCCCGGCCTGTCGGTGACGCCGAGGCCGACAATGGGAGGATCAATCGCGAAGTAGTTATAGGCGCTGAATGGTGCCGCATTCAGCCCGCCCATCGCGTTCATGCTGGTCACAAGCGCAATCGGACGCGGCGTAATCAGGCCGATCAAGAGCTTATAGGTCGTGCTGGCAGGTGTCGCTTCCAGATCGAATTGCATTCACAGTCTCCGCTTACACCGGCCTAGCAGTTCACCACCACGGCTGAGCAGCCGGGCCGATTGGGACGCCACTGCACCAGGAACTTCGTGACAGAGGCAGAGTCCATGCGGCGCATTGCCTCGAACTCTCCATTCTTCTGGCTGTAGAGCAGCTTGCCGTCTTCGCTCAGCACGGCCAGCGCGGGCACGCCTTTTTCGAGAGGGATTTCGAGCTGGCGGGCAAGGTTCTGGTTCGCATCGAGGTGACCGACGTTGATGTGGACCAGCACGAAGTTCGACTCAAGCAGCTTCAGGTTCTTCGGATCGTGGAAGTAGATGTCCAGCACCTGGCAATCTCCGCACCAGTTGCCGCCGAAGTCCACCAGCACGCGCTTGTGCGTGGTCGCGGCGGTTTTTAACGCGGTAGCCAGATCGACTTTGGCCTGATTGGGATCAGGATAGATATCGCCGCCCGCCGAATGCGCCAAGCCGCCCGCCAGCAGGAATAAAGCACTCGCAACGAAGAACTTGACTGTCTTCACTGTTGGAACCTCCACAACTTATTTCAGTCTGCCACAAACGTCTGCGCCGATCCCACTTTCCTGGCCCGCGATCCGCCGCAGAGACGTTTTATCCTTGAGATTGGATGCGCGACCGTGCCGCATTACGCAAACGTTTGGAATCGACGGCTTACCCCGATCTGGGAGCCATGATGGAAGGCTATGCCCAGACGGCAGCCTCGCTGGCTTCGGCTGAGTTCAAGCAAAAGCTGGACTTTAGCTCTGAGTCGATCGATGCGCTCGACGAGATTCTCGTCCTGGTTGGTGAAAGCCCCGAACTCGATCTCGACTTCGAGGTGCGGCTCTGGGGCAGCTATCTGGGCGAGGTGCTGCGGCGCCGCTACGCCGGTGGCTGGGAGATGACGGTGTATCCGGGCGGAGGCACGGCAGTGCCATCGGTTGACGTGCGCGGATCGCGGTTGTTTCCGCTCATGAAGGTCTACCGCCGGCTGACGGCGGGCGAAGAGGAAGACCTGCGGACTTTTTTCGCCATGGTTACGGAACGGCTCGGCCGGCCCGCCCAAGTGAACTGATTTCAGCCCACCAAATTCCGTCTCAGTCCTGGTTCGCGCCTGCCCGCCGTTCTGTGCGACAATAGCCATTGGATTGGCGCCGGCTGAATGCGGCGTGCGGAGGAAAATCGGATGGGTGACCTACTTCAGCCTTGGCATTTGATCGTGCTGGGCGTCGTTGCGTTCCTGCTCTTTGGGGCCAAACGGCTGCCAGAGCTGGGTAAAGGTTTGGGCGAAGGATTGAAGGGATTCAAAGAAGGCATCAAGGGCGTCAGCGATCCGACGCCAGCGCCAGCGCCGCCGGTGCAGCAGCAGACCGCTGCGGCAACGCCTGTGAATTCGGCTCCGATTGAGCCCAAATAATAAACCGAAGCTTTTATAAGCGCGGCATCAAGCGCCGAAGAATCAGTGGAGGCCTGTGCAAACGCACAGGCCTTTGTGTTTTTAGCCGTCAGAGGCTCAGCAGTGCCACGGCCGCCAGCGCCAGCGCCATGCCCGCCCATTGCTGGCGCGAAGGATGTTCGTGCAGCACCAGCGAAGCCAGCAGAATGGTCCCGGCCGGATAAAGCGAGCAGATGACGGCCGCGGCGTCCAATCGCCCCAGCCGGCTTGCCTGGATATAGAGAAGGTTGCCGGCTGTGTCCAGAAGGCCCGCCAGGATGCCGGTGAACCAGAAGCCTCGCCACGGCGATTTGGGCGGCATCAGCAGCAGAGCGATCAGCAGGGCCGCCACGCCTGCCGCGCGAGCCGCCGCCATTACCCACAAGAGGCTGCCCCCGCCGGCCATCTTGAAGAAGACGAGCTGCGATCCGAATCCGATACCAGCGAGTGCGCCCATACCCAACGCAATCCGCGGCGTGATCGACTCGCTTTCCTTTCCAGCCGGGCCGCGGGTAATGAGCCAGATCGCCACGCAGCCGGCCGCGAGTCCCACGGCGGTAAACGGCGCCGGAAGACCGTAGCGCAGCGCCGAGAAAACCACCGGAACCAATGCTGTCAGCAGGCCGGCGAGAGCTGCTGTCAAACCCATGCCGCCCATGGAGAGCGCACGATAGAAAACCGCTAAGGCCAGCGCGCCTTCGAATCCGCCAGCTGCCGCATAAAGAAGAAAATGCGATGCAGGCAGAGCGATCTTTGCGGTGAAACAGACGGCCAGGAGTATGAGAAACGAGACAGCGTGGCCTGAGATGGCCACTAGAAGCGCCGGAGCCCGGCGCGCGCCGAAACCGCCGGCAAAGTCCGATCCGCCCCAGGATGCAGCCGATAGCAGCCCGAGCCCGGCCGAAGCGCCCGAACCGCTCACAGCTTACTTGTAGTCCTGCGCAGAGGGATAGTAACCCGGCTTGGCGATGACCTCGAGATTCGGCCGGTCGATGCGCACATCGATCTTGCGGTACTTGCCGTCATAGATCGATTCGTGGCTCATGTAACCCAGCGTGTACTGGTTGCGCGCTTCCTCGGCAATCTTCGCGTAGCTCTTCTCGATGCCGTTGACGCCGCCTTCAGAATCCGTGTCCCCTCCGGTCAGAGCGGAGTACTTGTAGAGAAGGTTGTCGTACATCGTGAACGGCAGATGGAAGCGGTCGAGCCAGCCCTCGCCCCAGCGAGCCGAGTCGCCCACCAGCGTGGCGTAAACGGCAATCTTGTTCGTTTGCAGAACCCGCACGACTTCGCGATACGTGGTTTTGCTGCCGTACTCTTTGCCGTCAGAGACCACGTAGATAATGCGGCGGCGCTCCTTGGGACGTGAGGAGAGATCTTTCGCAGCGGCAAGAATCGCGTCGTTAAGGGTGTGAATCTCTTTCGGGAGCTTGATGAATGTGTCGTTTCCGGTTGAGCCGCCCGGCTGCAGAACCGGATCGACGCAGTTGCCATTCTCACGAAGCTGGCATCCCGCAAACGGGCCAGTAGTGATCGGAACTGTAGGATCAGTGCCGCTCGATTTGGCTAGCGCCAGCACATAGGGTAGCCGATCGCTCTGCGCGCCGGTAAAGCCGGTCCACTCCTTCGGTCCGTTGCCGTAGCTGAAGACGGCAACCTCATCGTAAGGGGTCAGCGCGCCCTGCACAGCACCCAGCGAGCTGTTGACCTGGTCCATGATGTTGGAGGGCAGGCTCTGGTCGATGACGAAGGCAATAGAAAGCGGCTGCGGGTCTACGCTGAAAAAGCTCAGCGGCACGCGCGTGTTGTTCTCGTAGACCTTGAAATCCCTCCAGGTGAGGCCCGCGACCTGCTTCATCTTGGAGTCCTTCACGATCACGGGCACTTCGACGAAGTTCACATCAACCACAAAGTTAGCAATGTTGCCTCCCGCCGGCGGTGCGCTCTGCGTGTTGTCCTCGGCCGATGGAGCCTGGGTGCTTACGGGCGGCGGTGGCGCGGGCTGTTGCGGTTGGTCGGGAACCGGTGCGGTCGAAGACGAACCCGTGCCGGATGACGGACTCTGATCAGGAGCCATTCCTCGTCCTGGCGTAATCGGCCCACTCGCGCCGGGCAGCGGAGGCGGCGCTTGCGGTGTGGGCGCATCCGGCACGCTGGATTGCGGATCGACTAGCTGATTTTGGGCCAGAGCCACAGGAATCGAGTTCAAGCTCAAGACAAGCAACCAGGCCAGCGCCGACGCAGACAGGCAAACCTTCACAGGTAATTCATCCTCCCGGAGATACCGCATCTTCAGCCGATGCAGTGCGCAGGCTCCCTGCCGATGCATGAGGGCGCACCTGACAGAGTATCAGACGCGCCAGAAGGGCGTAGGTTGCCCACCAGCCGCTGAGTGCGTATGCTTTCTTCGGAGCGAAAAGCTCGTCTAAACATAAGTAGAATGCGCGTGCGATCTGCAGTTGCCGCCCTCATGCTGGCCCTTCCAGGGGTCTCGATGGCCGCATGGGCGCAGCTTGCACCATCCCCCGACGCGCCCCCGGTGAGCACCGCTCCCGCGCCTCCTCCGGATGCGACTCCGGCGGCGACGTTCAAGGTGGCCGTCAACTTGGTCGACCTTTTCTTCACCGTAAAAGACAAGAGCGGCCAGCTTGTTCCGCACCTCACCAAAAACGATTGCACAATCGATGAAGACAAGGTGCCGCAGACGCTGAAGAGCTTTGTGGCCGAAACCAGTCTGCCGCTTACCTTGGGCATTTTGCTTGACACTTCGGGCAGCCAGCAGCGTGTGCTGCCGCTCGAGCAGGATGCGGGCAGCCAGTTTCTGGAGCGCACGCTGCGGGCGAAGGATGAGGCCTTTCTCCTCTCCTTTGATGTGAACGTCGATCTGTTGCAGGATTTCACCAACAGCCCGCGCTTGCTGGCGCACGCGCTGGGTAAAGCGGAGATCAATACGGCAGGCGGTAATGGAGCCGGCGGCATACCGGGCGCGGGCGGCGGCACCGTTCCCACGATTGGCGATCCCAAAGGGACGCTGCTCTACGATGCGATCTATCTCGCGTCGACCGAGAAGCTCACGCAGGAGTCGGGCCGCAAGGCGATGATCATTCTTACGGATGGCGAAGATCAGGGCAGCCGTACGAAGATCGCCGACGCAATTGCCGCGGCACAACGATCGAATGTGATTATCTATGTGATCCTGATCGCCGACCGCGATCTCTACTGGAGCCAGGGCATGGGCTACAGCGGCTACTCCGCCGCCAAGAGAATTGCTGAAGAGACGGGCGGCCGCGTCATCAACGTAGGCAACAACGGCGACAAGCTGCGTGCCGCCTTCGACCAGATTCAAGATGAGCTGCGCACCCAGTATGTGGCGACTTATACGCCCAGCAATACCAAACTGGACGGCACATTCCGTCATCTCGCCGTGCAATGCGGCGAAGGCATGAAGGTGCAGGTACGCAAAGGCTACTACGCCGCTGCGCCGCAGTAGGTCTCTGACCGCTTCGTGTTCTATCAATTCTTGGGTGCTCCAGGTTCGGCGCGTCGTTCAGCGCGTCATTTCAGACACAATAGGCATTTTTCTTTGGAGCCAACAACGCAACCACTCTTAGCTGGAACTGTCTCGCATGTCGCCGCGCGAAGCAGTCGCTGTTTCAATTTCACACAGCCAACGCTGCAGACCAACACGTGCCGCGAATTGAGTCACATTTCTGTCTGTTTTCCGGACAGTTAATTACCGGCGGGAGCAAGCCGGTAATCTGGCACGCACGTAGGCTCCTCGCTACTATCGGCGTAGGTCGAGAAAACTTGAGATAAAAAAATTTACCAATCTCGATCGATTCCTCAGAGGAGCTGCGAGGTCATGATCAACTGCCCCACGCGCGAAGGCTACGAGATCAGCCCCAGATTTCGCCGGACTGTGGAAGAGCGGGTCGCGCGTCTCGAAAGAGATGCCACCAACGACGAAGCACAGGTATCACTGCTTGAAGATGTCGATCATATCAGGCGGCAGATGCGTCTGGTGGTTGCGCAACGGGCCGAAGCTTTGCGCATGCGTCTCTTTCTCGATCGCGCCCGGACCCGCCTTCCACGGCCGATGATCACGCTCTGACTGCGAGCCAGGCCGCGCGTTAGATCTTCGGACCGCTTGCCTTTTGCTGCATGGCCGCTGCATTCTGAGCAATTGCATCTGCAACCAGGGCGCTGTCATTGATCCGCCCAAGGACCGTCTTCAGCGCAGTCACCGCGGCACTCAGCTCGTTGTAATCCTGCTGGCTGATCTTTCCCCACTCGCGATGATTGGCCGCCATCGTCATATAACGATTCAGGATTGCGGTGAGCGATACGGTGGGCGGCGCGGGAGGGGCCTGCGCCGCGCGAACGAGAGGACGCTCTTTCACGCCCTCCCAGAGCGCCTCAAACTCTGCTGCATTGATCTGTCCCATTGGGAATACTCCTGGCGCGGCGGGCCGCGCATCACTTTGGATCACAACGCGAGATTCACCGCGTTGATCTGGCCAATGTCGATCGTGTTCAGGTTGATGCCGCGAATATCCACGGGCACGCCGATGTTTTCAAGAATCGCCTGCGTCACAGCGCCGGAGAGCGCTACGTTTTGCAATTGCAAAGCCCCGATGCTGACGTAGGCTGTAGGCGTGATGTTGAGTGAGCCGCCCAGCACGCCGAGGTTCATGCCCAGCGACTGCTGGCTTGCGGTGCCGGTCACGTTGACCGGCGCTGTGCCTTGAATATCGGGAACGGAGGCGGATGGAATCTGGATAGGCCCCACAGACGCATTCGGTAGCGTGATCTTTGCATTCGGATGAAAATCCTGAACCGACAACGAGCCAACTGCTGTTTCCGGTATTTGCAAGCTCGCCAGACTGATGGCGCCCAGTCCGAGGCCGCTCAGCGTGAATCCGTTTTTCGGCAGCGCAATGTTTGCGGCAGCGAGCGCACCGAAGGTGGCGCCGCCGAGGTCGATCGCGGTAACCGGCGCGACCACCGCGCTGAGATTGGCAATCACAACATTGGGCACAGACAATGGAACGTTGTTCAGTGAGGGGATGGAGACATTCCCGAGGCTCAACCCAAAAGACAGGCTGCCGACATTCGCGCTTCCTGAATCGCTCCAGAAACCGAGATTGATCCACCAGTCGAACGCAAAATCGAGTGTGACGACGATGCGCACGTTGTCCAGGAATGCGCTGCCGGCAGCAAGATTGAGCGATGTGCCCTGCAGCACAAGCTGGCCGATCGTGACTCCGCCGAGCACGATCTGGTCGATCTTGACGTCGCTGACGGTGCCAGAGACGGCATTGACCTGTGAGATGTTGACGGTCTGCGCCAAAATGACTTCCTCCAGAGTGTTCTTAGGAGATGATAGCCCGCATTGCCCTAATCATGTGCGTCTTCGACCGGGTCGAAAACATCGAACGTATGTCGTGTCGATCGGTGAAGAAACGTTTCACAGATAGCGTGAATCCGCTTTCCGGGCTTTCAAAAGGCTGGGAAAAAAATCAAGTGAAGGGATTGTAGCCCTGCACGCAAAGTGAGTACAGAATAAATGTACCGCAGAGGGCAGGAGCAGACAGAGATGTCCACCGAGCTCGAATACTACATCGTCGATGTGTTTACACACACGCCGCTCAAAGGAAATCCTCTGGCCGTGGTGATGAACACGGCTGGTCTGACGAAAGAGCGCATGCAGGCGATTGCGCGTGAATTCAATCTCTCGGAGACCACGTTTGTCGAACGCACTCGTTCGGATCTGGAGGCGGAACGGCGCGATGGCGTGCGCGTACGCATCTTCACGACGCAAGAAGAGCTGAATTTTGCGGGACACCCCACGCTGGGTACAGCCAGCGTGCTCCGGCTCTTTGCGCCAGCCGTTGCCGACGGCGACACGATCAGGCTGAAGCTGAATATGGGCACTGTGCCTGTGCGGTTCGAGGGCCATGGCCAAGGAGATGAATTGCGCGGCGAGATGACGCAGCGCGACCCCGAGTTTGGCGCGGAGTTGGAGCCCGCCGCAGTGGCGCAGCTCTGCGGCTTGTCTCCCGAAGATTTCGATTCCGCGCTGCCGCCGCAAGTCGTCTCGACCGGAACAGCTTTCGCCATTGTTGTGCTGCGTTCGCTTGATGCGCTCAGCCGGCTCAAAGTGGACCACGAACAAGCGACGCCATGGCTGCGCGAACGCGGCGCGCGGTGGTTCTATGTCATTGCGCCAGATCCCAACCGAAATCAGAGCCCTGCGCAACAGTACCGGGCGCGGATGCAGTTTTATGGCGGCGAAGATCCGGCCACCGGATCAGCGGCAGGCTGTGCGATCAGCTACCTCGTCGCGCATAATGCAGCAGGTTCAGGCGAGAAGATTGCGGTGAAACAGGGCATCGAGATCGGCCGTCCGAGCGACCTGAGATTGAGCGCGCGCAAAGTTGACGGCAAGGTCAGCGATATTCGCGTCTGCGGCAGCACTGTTCTTGTAGCAAAAGGACACCTTTTCCTGCCGTGATGCACATACTTTCAACAGATATTCATCATTCCAACTTGCGACGAATGTTCGCGCTAGCAGATTTCCACTTGTTTCAGTCGGATTTTCACGCTTTTCTTCGCCTGCCTTTCTCTCTTTCCACGATTCTCCGAGGGTCGTAGTCTTCACTCTCATTGAGGGAACAATTCACCGGGCATCACCGGTAGTCCCCCACGCGTCACGAGCGCTGCACGACTGACCGCGAACGTGGGTCGGCCTTCCACGCGATTGCTGCTGCGAGACGTTATCACGCAGAGCGTGTGCGGTTAGCAGCGTAAGGATTGCGCGGGGGGCGGCTGTTTGCACTCCGGTTATATGCCCTGGAAGCACTATGCGTTTCCGCTCTCTAAAAAGCGGGAAGGCGGTGTATTGCCCGCGTTTCGTGAAAAAAGGAAAGCAAGGAGAAAACCCCCGCACCATGCGTCCCAAGAAAATCATTCTCTGCGTCGATGACAACGAACAAGAGCTGTCGGTCCTCAAGTTCATGCTGGCCACCAACGGATATCGCGTAGTTTCTGCCTCTACAGGTCAGGAAGCTATCGGTGTATTTAGCTCCATGCAGGTCGATCTGGTTTTGGCCGATTTCGCCATGCCACAGATGAATGGGAGCCAGCTTGTGCATCGGCTGAAGCGCATTGCCTCGCACATACCGATGATCTTGCTGGGTGATCCGCAGGCGATGGGGAATGAGATTCATGTGGCAGACGCGATGCTGGCGAAGAAGAACTGCTCCTCGCAGGAGCTGCTTGAGCGCATCAAGGTGATGAGCGCGCGCAAACGGGGACCGCGCAAAGGCGTGCCTCGCACTGCGCCTGTCGCGCAGGAGCTGGCAGCAGCTTCGTAAAAATGCAGGGAACAGGGTGTGGGAACTGGGATCGAGTTATGAGCCGCCAACCTTCGTCCCGCTCTTATTATGCCCGGTGGCCAAGTTTTCTATTCCCTGTTCTCTACTCCCTATCCCCTGCATTTCATTCCCACTTGACGACTGCACGGAGCCGTGGGCATACTCCCGAGTTGTGTTCGGGCCGGTGCAGAATGTGTATCGGCAGAAGTTGGCCCTATGGATCTGGTCCTGTTACGTCTTCTTTTTGTAGTGCTCTTTGCCGTGGTTTGTTACTTCCTCCGTCCGTTTGGTCTTGAAAACGGATGGATGAGCGCAGCTGCCGGTGCACTGGCAGCTGGCGCGGTAATCGTCTTTGAACTGCGCGTGCGTGCGCTGAGTCTGAAGCGGCTGATTGGCGCCGTGGTGGGCTCGGTGCTCGGCATCGTTGGCGCAGCGTTATTCTGCCTGGTATTGCGCTCGGCTCTCTTGCCCGGCGCGACATCAGCCGTGCTGCAAATTTTTGTCCTGCTGCTGATGACCTACGTCGGCCTGCTGGTAGGCGCGAGCAAAGGTGATTTGCTCAATCCCGCAGCCCTGGGGACAATCTTTACCGGTGACCGTCCCACGCGGCGCAGCGCCAAGGTGCTGGACACGAGCGTCATCATCGATGGCCGCATAGCCGACATCGCCGAAGCCGGATTTATCGACGGCATGATCGTGGTGCCGGAGTTTGTGCTGCGCGAGTTGCAGGTAGTAGCCGACTCCACGGACGGCTCAAAGCGGCAGCGTGGCCGGCGTGGCCTCGATATGCTGCAGCGCATGCAGTCAAACGCGGTGCTGCAGGTGCAGATTGTGCCCGATGATTTTCCATCAATCCGCGAAGTGGATCTGAAGCTGCTGGAGCTGGCCAAAAAGTGGGAAGCCAAGGTCGTCACCAACGACTTCAATCTGAACAAGGTCGCTCACCTGCATCACGTCGAAGTGCTCAACATCAACGACCTCGCGAACGCGCTGAAGCCCGTTGTGCTGCCGGGCGAGCGCATGAACGTGGTGATTCTGAAAGAAGGCAAGGAGTACAACCAGGGTGTCGGCTATCTCGATGACGGCACCATGGTGGTGGTGGATCACGCACGGCGCATGATCGGCCGCTCCGTGGACATCTCCGTAACCAGCGTGCTGCAAACGGCCAGCGGCAAAATGATCTTTGGCAAGATGGATGAGAACGGCAAGGTGGTCGAGACCGTGTGAGAGGCTGCGGGAATAGATTCGTGGCGGGCTTTGTAACAGGGCACGAGTTTACTCGTGCCGAAAAGGCTCACAATGAACGAGGCCTTTAGGCCCTGAGGTATATTCTCAGCTGTCGCAGGCATCCATAGCATCGAGTTTTTCCGCAGCCTGCGTGAGTCGGTTGGAGCCGCCTTATTCGAAGCAGCGCCAGACCTCTTCCAGATCGAGCACAAAGCCCTGCACTGGTCCGAAACCGGCAACACTATTTCCTGACTCGATCACAGGATCTGCACTTGGCCTATAGATGCGAACCTGCTTTGCGTAGGGATCGATGAGCCAAGCTAGCTCAACGCCGTTCGCGATCCAGGCGTCCATTTTTTCCGTGGCCTCGGCCAGTCGGTCGGATGCCGATAACAGTTCAATCACGAATGCGGGCGCGAGACGCGGGAAGCGCGCCAACTGCGATCGGGTGAGCCCCGACAACTGCTCTGCGGTAACGTAAGCCGCATCAGGACTCAGTACGGAGCCATCCGGTAGGAAGAATCCGCAATTCGAATCGAACGTGCGTCCGCGCCGCTGTTGAATCCACCAATTCCTCAGCTGCCGGATGATTTCTGCGTTGCCGTCACTGGTCATGCCGCCCGCTGGTGCGTTCACGAGGATGGCTCCTTCCTTGCTGCGCTCGAGCGATGCATTGTCACACTGCATGCTCATACGCTCGAACTCATCGTCATTCAGCGGAGGGCTGAGCACGATGCTGCGCGGGGGAAGGACCGGGATTTCGAGAAACGCGTTCACGGCGAAGCTCCGGCTCACTTTGATTCTGGCACGGTTTTCAGTATTTCGGCACCTTGGGGTCGATCTGATCAGCCCAGGCAAGAATGCCACCGGCTAGATTGGAAACCTTTGTGTAGCCGGACTGCGCGAGGAATTCCGCGATGCGCTGGCTGCGGCCGCCGCTCTTGCACTGCACAACCACCTCTCGGTCGCGATCGATCTCTGCGAGCCGCTGCGGCACCTCGCCCTGCGGAATGAGCTTTCCTCCAATGTTGGCGATCTGGTATTCAAAGGGCTCGCGCACGTCGAGGACGAGCAGATCGTCGCCGGCATCGAGTCTCTGTTTGAGTTGCTGCACGCTCATTTGTGGAATTCCGTTTTTCACTGCCTTCTCCTGAGGGGTTTCCGCTTTGATGCCGCAGAATTGTTGGTAGTCGATGAGCTGTGTAACGGTTGGGTTCACGCCGCACACCGGGCACTCAGGATTCTTGCGCAGCTTGAGTTCGCGAAAACGCATCGCGAGTGCGTCGATGAGCAGCAGGCGACCGATGAGCGCCTCGCCTTTGCCCAGGATGAGCTTGATAGCCTCCGTCGCCTGAATCACACCGACAAGACCGGGAAGGATGCCGAGCACGCCTCCCTCGGCACAACTGGGAACGAGGCCCGGCGGCGGCGGCTCTGGATAGAGGCAGCGGTAGCACGGGCCGGTCTTGGTACCGAATACGCTGGCCTGGCCCTCAAACCGGAAGATCGATCCATATACGTTCGGCTTGCCGAGCAACACGCACGCATCGTTCACCAGATAGCGTGTCGGGAAATTGTCCGTGCCGTCGGCGACGATGTCATAATCCTTCAGAATGTCGAGAGCGTTGGCGCTTGAGAGCAAGGTCTCGTGCTTGACCACATGCAATGCGGGGTTGAGCGCCAGCAGTTTTTCAGACGCGGAATCGAGCTTCTTGCGGCCGATATCCCGCGTAGAGTGGATAATCTGCCGCTGCAGATTCGAGGCATCCACCACATCGAAATCGACCAGCCCCAGAGTACCCACCCCGGCGGCAGCGAGATAAAAGGCCAAAGGTGAGCCGAGCCCACCCGTTCCCACGCACAGAACCTTGGCAGCCTTCAGCCGCTGCTGCCCTTCGACGCCCACTTCAGGCATGATCAAATGGCGTGAGTACCGGGAGAGATCGTCTTTCGTCAGTTCAGGTAAAGCCGCGGATTCAGTTACGGTAGCCATCCAGGTTCTCGCTTTTCGGGGCGGATGCCAGCCTCTAGTCGATCGGAGCCGCAGGCAGCGGCGTATACAGCCACGCTGTTCTCCGCTTCTCTTATGATGAACCAGCGGCGAGGGTCGATGGAGGGAATATCCAGTCCGAGACTGGTGCGGACCCCTGAGCGGATCGGTTCGGCGCTGAATTGCAAGCTGTTGGATGGCTTCAGCTAACAGATCTTGCGGCGATCGAAGGATGGAATCTGCCTCTCCTCTTCAGAGGAGTCGAAGGCCGTCCGGTAAGACGCGCCGCTCTGAGATCCTGCTTCTGGCCCTTGTCGTTCCATGTCAGCTTGCGCCTCAGGGCGAACTTTGGGCGAGATCCAAAGGATTCGGCGGGGGGCGCCCTGCGGCTTGGGGGTTTTGGCCACCTCAAGCTCAATGATCTTACTCAGAACAGACTCTTTAAGTCCGGTCAGAGCCGGATCGTCCGACGCCAATTCTTCGGTCGTTTCGATCCGCTTAAGAGTCGAGCGCAGGACTTCCACAACGCTAGGGGAGGTCGTAGTCATCGCTTTCCACTAGGATGCAAACCCACTGAAGGGTGTTGATGGAAAATCCATCAAGAAATCATAAGGAAGGCCGAAATCTGAACTTCCATTCGATGAGGAGCAAGGGAGTTAGGAGGTCATCAAAAGCTTCGTTCGATTGCGGACGCGCGAGCCACCAGAGACCGGCTCGAAATGAGGTCACTGTGCGCGGAACGTAATAGAGGCAATCGTCCAGAAACACCGTACAATGCGGGTATGAAGCGAAAACTACGCCATCCCGATTTTGACCAGACTCTTGAAATACTGCGCGCGCACTCCTTTGAGGTAACGCAGGTACCGGGCGCCGCAGGGGCCTATCTGGTGAGCAAATATGGGGCTGGCGCCGTGTTGGTGGCGGCCGAGGGCGCGCCCGCGGCCTTCGCCGTCAGTCCGGGTTTGGTGGTCCGGGGAGAGGTCGGTCGCCTGCTGGACCGCGGCTACCAGAAGTTCATTAAGACACCCCAATATGAGATTCCCGCCTCGGCGGCCCAATTGCAGGCAATCCATGCATTTAGCGAGGAATTGAAACAGGTTACCGGCGCAATCAGCCTCTACAATGAGTCGCTGGGAACCACCAGTGATCTGTACCAGTACGACCGGCTCAAGGGCCGAAATGAGGATGCTCAACCGGCCGGAACTCGCCCGTGGGAAGCCGTTGGCGAGCATTGATTCTCAATTCAAGATAAAGAGATTTCAGTGGTGTAAAAAGTGATCGTAGCGGTGTGGGCATGGAAGAGATAGAGAATCCAGACGACCAGGTTGAACGGGAACAGGAACGCCGCGGAATGCCGCGATGCCGAGTGGATGCCGAAGCCACCCTATTTCTGGTGACTCCTGGTTCGGAGATACCGTGCCGGATGATCGAACTCAGCCTGGGCGGTTGCCGGATTGAGGCGAAACAAAAGGTTTCGATTAAGGTGGGCACACCCGTAGAGGCGACCTTCAAAATTCAGGGCATCGTCTTCCGCTTGAGCGGCTTGACAGAGTGGACCGCCGGCAAGATCATCGGCCTGAGCTTTGCGCCGATGAGTTCACGGCGCAGGGATGACCTGATGGAAATCCTTTGCGAGGTGGAAGCCAGGAATGCCGCAGAGGCCCAACCATCGCCGACCGCCGAAATGGGAGCGAACGGTTCAGGAACAGAACCCGCAGCAAACCATGTGCCCATTTTGATGCCCGCACCTCTGGTGATCGAAGGGGCCAGGGAATCGTCACGAAATGCTTCTGATTCGTCCATTCTGAAGATGCCGGTGAAGGAACCGGCTAAAGTGCCGGCCTGCGCGGATCGCCGCCTCAATCAACGCTGCGAGATCGACACCTCGGCTGTGATCTATCTGGTGAAGATCGGATCGAAGCTGACCGGGCAGATTCTCGACTTGAGTCTGGGTGGCTGCCGCATTCAGACCACCGAACGGTTTCCATTGGGAATTTATACGCGGGTCGAGACTGAATTCCGGTTACAGGGAATGCCGTTGCGGCTGGCAGGGGTGATCCAGGCGATTCACAGCCGCAATCTCGTCGGAATCCGCTTTCTGGACGTGAGCCCGCGCAAACGGGAGCAGATTGCGGAACTGATCGACGAGATCGTTGAGATGCGTGGAGTGGGTGCGGAAGAATAAAGTCAGCGGCGACGCTCGCGCTGCAGTTCGCGATAGAGCTCGCTCTTCGATTGACCCAGTTCGCGCGCCAGGCGTTTGAGTCCTTCCTTCTCGTCGATTCCTAGCTCCGATTGCATGCGCGCCAGACGATCGGAGAGCTTCTCCCGTCTGGCGGTTGCGTCCGCAGCAAGCGCAGTCTTCACCGGCGCTTCGACAAGCAGCGTGATCTCGCCCCGGATGCGCTCGCGGCTGGCGAGTTCACGACGCACTTCGGCCACCGTGCCGCGCAGGAACTCCTCGTGCATCTTCGTCAGCTCGCGCGCCAGAACGATGCGCAGCTCCGGTCCCCAGGCAGCTTCGAGATCGGCAAGCGTCTCTTCGATGCGATGCGGCGCTTCATAGAAGATCAGCGTGCGTGCGCTTTCGCGTGGCTCCTTTGCGAGCGCTTCGAACCGCGTGCGCCGCGCGCCGGCTTTTTCCGGAAGAAAGCCGATGAAATGAAATTCCGCTGTCGGCAAACCAGAAGCTACGAGCGCACTCAATGCAGCATTGGCGCCGGGCGCCGGAATGACCGCGATGCCGGCCGCAATGGCCGCGGCGACCAGCCAGCCTCCCGGATCGCTGACGCCAGGCATGCCGGCGTCCGAGACCAGCGCAATCCGCGCGCCGCCGCGCAGGGCCTCGACGAACTCCTCCGCACGCTCGCGCTCATTGTGTTCGTGGCAGCTAACCGTCGGTGTCGTGATCTGAAAGTGATTCAGCAGCTTTTGCGTACGCCGTGTGTCTTCGCACGCGATGCGGTCAACGCTGCGCAGGATATCGAGCGCGCGCAGCGTTATGTCGCCGAGATTGCCGATCGGCGTGGCGACGAGATAGAGACCCGAGGAAAGCGCTGGGATATTGAGATTCTCGCTTTCCCGGGTCCCCAACCACCCCAGCGACGAAGACCTGTCGCTGGGGACCCCGGTATCGGGACCTGGGGCACCCAGCGGTTTGGGGCTAGCCGTCATCTGACTCAGTCTGCGGCTTCCTGGCGCTCGATGCGGCGCTGCTCAGCGAGCAGCGACATGGAGTTCATCAGGTTCTGCACGCTGACAATGCCGAGGATGCGGCCGCTTTCTGTTACCGGAATCAGCGCCAGTCCATGGCCCGCCGTCATGCGGCGGATCGTCACGCCGAGAGTGTCCTCGGGCCGCGCTACCTGGAAGGCGCGCGACATGACGGATTGAATGTAGCCATTGCCGTCGTTGCGCAGAGCGTCGACGATGCGCTGGCGCGAGACGATGCCCACCAGCTGCGGTCCGCGCACGACGGGAAAATCTTCCTGCAGCGAGTGGACGCAGCGATAAAGTGCGTCGGCGAGCGTGTCGGAAGGCGAGAGCGTGGCGAAGTCCGTGAGCATCACTTCGCGCATTTGTACGGTATCCACGACGGACTGGAAGAAGACGCCCTGATCCTCAATCTGCGCGCCAATCATGATGAAAAAGCCTGCAAGAATCAACCACGGATTGTGCAGCAGCATGCCGCCCAGCATCGAGATGAGGGCAAGCGCCTGACCCAGCCCCGCGGCGGCGCGGCCGGCGGGCGCATATCCGTGCTTAAGTGCGAAGCTGTTGCGGATGAGCCGTCCGCAATCGAGCGGATAGGCCGGCAGCAAGTGCAGCAGGCCAAGGCCGGCCTGCATCCAGACCAGCGCGCGCAGCAGATGCGCCGAGGTAATCAGCGGAAAGTCAAAGAGACGCACGTTGCCGCTGGCGCCGAGAATGGTCCCGGCAAGCATCAGTGCCGTGGCCCAGTTAGTAAGCGGTCCAGCCAGCGCAAGCGCGAATTGGCCTGCACCCCGGTTTGCGTTCTCCTGGCTCTCCGGATTCGCATACGCGAAGAGGCCGCCAATGGGCAGCAGAAGCACGGCCCGCAACCGCAGGCCTAGCCAGGCCGCCACCATCAGGCGCGCCGTCTCACGCGTAACGACAGCGGCTACCAGAAGCAGAAAAAGCGCTACGCCCCGCGGCCAGCCGTCGGTCGCACTGATCCCGAAGAAGACAAAGACCAGCAGCGGGAAGAAGACGTGCACGCGCATCTCCACGCCCATCCACCGGCCGAACGGGATTGACCAGCCTCGCATATCCCGATTGTACGAGGTCAGAGAGCCGCCGGACGCGGCAAATTCCGATTCGGCGTTTTGCCGCCGATTGCGCTTTTTGTCCCATTGATATGCTGGGGAGCGATGCGGATCATTGCGGGAATCTACCGGTCGAGGCGGCTCGAAGCCCCGCCGGGACTGGCGACCCGGCCCACCAGCGACCGGCTGCGCGAGACGCTCTTCAACGTTCTTGCGCCCCGGTTTCAGAGTTTGTCCGCGGGCGCGGCTTTTCTGGATTTGTATGCCGGCTCGGGCGCCGTGGGCCTGGAGGCGCTTAGCCGTGGCGCGGCATCCGTCACGTTTGTCGAGCGCGCGCCCGCTGCGCTCAAAGTGCTGCGCAGCAATCTGGCGCAGCTGGGCATCAGCAGGGGATTCCGTGTGCACGCAGGCAGCGTGGGTGCATTTCTGCAGAGCGCCACAAATGCGAGTCCAAAACCAGAACGCTACGAAGTAGTGTTCTTAGATCCGCCCTATGACGCCACTGATGCCTACGAGAATACGCTGACATTGCTTGGTCAGCGTCACGCGAATCTGCTCAGCGACGAGGCGGTCGTGATCGCCGAGCACCGGCGCAAGCAGAAACTCGAAGATGCATACGGCGCTCTGCGGCGCACGCGGCTGCTCGAACAAGGCGACGCAGCCTTGAGCTTTTATGCAATTGAGTGATCGGATAGCCGCAAAGCAGGCGCAAAGCGCGGCTACAATGGGGCGGATGATGAGAAAGCAAATTTCTTTCGGCCTGGTTCTTTTTGGATGGCTGCTCGCCGCGACGCCCGTCGTGCGCAGCCAGGCGCAATCTAAAGCTGCACCGCAGCTCGTCATCCTGGATACCGATATCGGGGACGACATCGACGATGCCTTTGCGCTGGCGCTGGTCTTGCGCAGTCCCGAGCTGCATCTCGTGGGAATCACGACGGAATTCGGCGACACAGCTCTGCGCGCCCGGCTGGTCGATCACTATTTGAAGGCAGTGGGCCGCGAAGACATTCCCGTTGCGGCGGGTGTGGAGACGCGGGCGCCGAATCACTTTACGCAAGCCGAGTACGCGCGCCAGGCTCCGGACCGCAAATACGCGGACGCAGTCGATTTTCTACTCGATCAGATTCGCAAACGTCCGAGTCAGGTCACATTGATTGCCATTGGTCCATTGGTCAATGTGCAGGCGGCGATCGCTCGGGATCCCGCGACCTTCGGCAAACTGAAGCGTGTGGTGCTGATGGGCGGCAGTGTCTATCGCGGCTATGGCGGCGCATCGCGGCCTCCCGAGCCGGAGTGGAACATCCTGAACGATCCTGCCGGGCTGCGGGCGCTGTTGGGCTCAGGTGTGCCGGTCTTCATGATGCCGCTGGATTCGACCCAGATAAAACTGCCGGCGCAGGACCAGAAGAAAATTACCTCTCATGGCTCACCTTTAACCAATCAATTGACACAGCTTTACCAGCAGTGGGCTGAGAACCGTGAAGCCCCTGTGCCGACACTCTTCGATCCGGTGGCCGTCACGTATACATTCCGGCCTGATCTCTGCCCGACCACGCCGTTGCGGATCGAGGTGGACGGCAAAGGCAACACCAAGCCCGTGCCCGGCACGCCCAATGCCGAGGTCTGCCTGAAGTCGAACGAGCAGGGATTTCTCGATCTCCTTGTCTCTCGGATCCTGCAATAGACCCTCCGTTTGTCCGGAGCAACACGAAGAATCATCTGTGCCCACCGTCACGTTCAACTCCATTGACACCAGCGGCAATCAGGAGAAAAATGGCGGGTCAAAGAAATTCAAGCCATCAAATGCCGTCTACGGAGGGAATGTGAGATACATGGGGAAGTTCGGGACTTTGGGAGTAGGAATACTGCTAGGTGCGGGACTCGTTGTCCTAGGGTGCAAGGCAAATCCGGATTTGACGCAGGCCAGCGCACTTTCGATGGTCCAGGCCAAATATGACCAGTCACCTGCCAGCACCACCGATATTGTGGTCAACGACCTCGGCATGCGCGAGGGCGTCACGGCCAAGTACTGGGCAGGAATCAAGAGGTATCCCAACGGCTACTGGGCCGACTTTAAACTCACGCCCGATGGCAAAAAACTGGTCAAGCTTCCGGACGGAACCGACGTGATCCAATGGCGTCCCGACGGCCCGAATGACACGCACTACGCGGTCACGATGACGACCGTGGCCGCGAGCCATCCAAAGGCCGTGAATTTGAGCGATGTCCAGGACGACGGGAACGGCAAAACCGCTCAATTCAGTGAAGATGTGAACCTCGATGGACTGCCGGACGCGCTTCAGGGCATCGCCCACAATCCCGGAAATCACTTGAGCGCCCGGAAGCACGCCCATTTCGTCCTGACGAATGGCGCCTGGACCCTCGACTCCATCAATTAACGGGATAAATCAGCGAGCCGGGAAAATCTTCAAAAAATCATCGAGAAAAGTCGTGGGGTGGGGCAATTCGGTTTGACCCCTCCCCTTTTTCTTGTTATGTTAGGAAGGTTCCGCAAGAGCGCCTCCGCGCGTGTGTTCTGCGCGCGAAAGCGGAGTGGAAAGCCCGATCCGAAGAGGAATCGGGTTGATTCCCCGGCCAGGTGAAGTCAGCCGGCCAGACAAATCCCGAACCTGCTCTTTCTTGCGGAGGGCATCCGGGACATCCGGCGACAGGTTTTCGTCGCTGGGGTGGAAAGACAAAGTAGCATCGGTGCCCGCGCGTTTCTCCACCTTGGAGGGCTATGCGGGCCGGATCCAGCGAAACGGAGCTGGCTTTTCCCCACAAAATGCGGGAAGACGCGCGGTCACCGTCCTGGTTCTCGTCTGAGATTGGGAACGAAGGCAGACGCGAAGCACCTGGGGCTTCTGTGTTGGGAGTGGCTTGAATGCCGCCCAAGACAAGAGCGGCCCGAAGGGCAGTTCGCGGCTGCGAAGTGGTTTCGGTTCAAGAAGGTAAGGAGTTTCGGTTTGCCTACTTTTAATCAGCTTGTCCGCAAAGGACGCACGGCCCCTCGTTACAAGACGGCGTCGCCGGCGCTGCAGGCCTCGCCGCAGCGGCGCGGTGTGTGTACCCGCGTGTATACCCAGACGCCCAAGAAGCCGAACTCGGCTCTGCGCAAGGTGGCCCGCGTGCGGTTGACCAATGGCATCGAGGTGACCACCTATATTCCGGGCATTGGCCACAATCTGCAGGAGCACTCGATTGTGCTGATCCGCGGTGGCCGTGTGAAGGATCTTCCGGGTGTCCGTTACCACGTTGTGCGCGGAACGCTGGATTCGGTAGGCGTGGCGAATCGTTCGCAGAGCCGGTCGAAGTACGGCGCCAAGCGAGCCAAGGGTGGCGCGGCGGCGGCCAAGGGCGGCAAGAAGTAGAAGCGAGCTTTTAGCTGTCAGCTCTCAGCTTTCAGCTTGGAGATCGGTAGAGTGAGCCGCATTGGCTCGTAGTGGCAGGATGGGGAACTGAAAGCTGACGGCTAATAGCTGAAAGCTGGTTTTTGAGGTTTTATGCCGAGAAAAGGGCACATTGCGAAACGGGAAGTGGCGCCGGATCCGGTCTATGGATCGACCCTGGTGACCAAGTTTGTGAACTCGATGATGTGGGGTGGCAAGAAGTCCACCGCCCAGGGCATCTTTTACCAGGCGATGAAAAACCTGGAAGAGAAGGGTGGCGGCGACGATGCGCTCAAGCTCTTCAAGAAGGCGGTCGAGAACTGCAAGCCGCTGCTCGAGGTGAAGACCCGTCGCGTGGGTGGCGCCAACTATCAGGTGCCGATCGAAGTGAATCCGGAGCGGCGCACCTCGCTGGCTATTCGCTGGCTGATCACCTACGGGCGCAGCCGGGGTGAGAAGGGCATGACCGACAAGCTTACTAATGAGCTGCTCGATGCAGCCAATGGGCGCGGTGCGGCGATGAAGAAGAAGGAAGACGTGCATCGCATGGCTGAGGCCAACAAGGCCTTCGCGCATTACCGCTGGTAGTTGGGCAAATGGTCAGTGATCAGTGGACAGTGATCGCTGACTTAAATGGGATGCAAGCAGTTCGGACTTTTAACTGGCCACTGATCACTGACCACTGATCACTGGAGAAAACCGCAGACTTTGGAGTCTGCAAGGAAAATTGCCGTGGCACGCACCATACCTCTGAATCGTTGCCGGAATATCGGAATCATGGCGCATATCGACGCCGGAAAAACGACAGCGACAGAGCGCATCCTGTTCTATACCGGCATCACGCACCGCATCGGCGAAGTGCATGAAGGCACGGCGACCATGGATTACATGGAGCAGGAGCAGGAGCGTGGTATCACCATTACTTCCGCTGCCACCACCTGCACCTGGAAAGATATCCGCATCAACATCATCGACACGCCCGGCCACGTGGACTTTACGGCTGAGGTGGAGCGGTCTCTGCGTGTTCTTGATGGCGCTGTGGCGCTGTTTGACTCCGTCAGCGGCGTGCAGCCTCAGTCCGAGACGGTTTGGCGCCAGGGCGACAAGTACAAGGTCCCGCGCATCTGCTTCGTCAACAAGATGGACAAGAACGGCGCGGACTTCGAGCATGTGCTCGAGACCATCCGCAAGCGGCTGGGCGCGCGCCCCGTTGCGCTGCAGATTCCCATCGGCGCAGAGGCGAACTTCAAGGGTGTCGTCGATCTGATCGAGATGAAGGCTATTCTCTGGCATGACGAGACGATGGGCGCACAGTACTCGGTGGAGGAGATTCCGGCCGATCTGAAGAAGAAGGCCGAGGCCTTCCGCAATCAACTGGTCGAAATCATCTCCGAGACCGACGACGTTTTGATGGAGAAGTATCTCGAAGGGGAAGAATTGACGGTTGCCGAAATCAAGGCGGGGCTCCGCCAGGCGACCATCGATATGAAGATCTTCCCGGCGCTTTGCGGCACGGCCTTCAAGAACAAAGGAATTCAAACCCTTCTCGATGCGGTGGTCGATTATCTGCCCAGCCCGCTCGATAAGCCTCCGGTTGAAGGCGTCAATCCGCGCGACGTGAGCGAGATTCTGACCCGCAAGCCGGACGACAATGAGCCGCTCTCGGCCCTTGGCTTCAAGATCATCAACGATCCTTTTGGCAAGCTCTGCTTTATCCGGGTGTATTCAGGCAGCCTGAAGACGGGCGACACGATCGTCAACCCGCGCACCGGCAAGACCGAGCGCGTGGGCCGCCTGGTCAAGATGCATGCCAACAAGCGCGAAGATATTACCGAGATTCTGGCCGGCGATATCTGCGCGGTTGTGGGCCTGAAAGACTTGAAGACGGGCGATACGCTCTGCCCGCCGAATCATCAGATCGCCCTGGGGGCGATTACTTTTCCTGACACCGTCATTTCAGTCGCCATCGAGCCCAAGACCAAGGCCGACCAGGAGAAGATGGGCATTGCGCTCTCGCGCCTAGCTGACGAGGATCCGACCTTCAAAGTGCGCACCGACGAGGATTCGGGGCAGACCATCATCAGCGGCATGGGAGAGCTGCATCTGGAAATTATTGTCGACCGCATGAAGCGCGAGCACAAGGTCGAGGCCAATGTGGGCGAGCCCAAGGTCGCCTTCCGCGAGACGATCCGCAAGTCGGCCGAAGCCGAAGGCAAGTACATCCGCCAGACCGGCGGTTCGGGCAACTACGGCCACTGCTGGCTGAAGGTCGAGCCGAACGAGCCGGGCAAGGGCTACGAGTTCATCAACGACATCAAAGGTGGCGTGGTGCCCAAGGAGTACATCAAGCCCATCGATCAGGGTGTGCAGGGCGCGCTGGAACTGGGCATTCTGGCCGGCTTCCCCATCGTCGACGTGAAGGTGACGTTGTTCGACGGCAGCTACCACGACGTCGACTCGAACGAAATGGCTTTCAAGTTCGCCGGATCGATTGCGTTCAAGGAAGCGGCGAGGAAGGCATCGCCGGTTCTGCTCGAGCCGGTGATGGCGGTCGAGGTCACGGTGCCCGAGGAGTTCATGGGCACCATCATTGGCGACATCAACTCGCGGCGCGGCCGTATTGAGGGCATGGAGCACGCGGCCGGCTCGCAGGTGATCAAGGCCATCGTTCCGCTCAAGGAGATGTTCGGCTACGTGAATGACATTCGTTCGTCCACGCAGGGCCGCGCGTCGTACTCGATGCAGTTTGCGCGCTACGAAGAGGCGCCGCGCATGATCGCCGATGAGATCATCGGCAGGGCGCAGGGAAAATAAGCTGTCAGCCATCAGCCTTCAGCTTGTTCGGTGGCAGATGGAGCGAAGAGGCTCACGCAAGCAGGATGGGCTGACGGCTGAAAGCTGAAAGCTGATTTTTGGGGCTGGAGCCGGATCGCCGGCGCCCCATGGTGAAACGGGCAGTACGAGCTACGAAAGGGATTCAGGACTTTTATGGCGAAGGAAAAATTTGATCGTACGAAGCCGCACGTGAATGTTGGTACGATTGGCCACATTGATCACGGCAAGACGACGTTGACGGCGGCGATCACGAAGGTGTTGTCGAAGCACAACCCGAAGATCCAGTTCCGGTCG
>DASRHE010000012.1:0-357141 GCA_035650595.1 Occallatibacter sp.
GAGAATTTCGCCCTTCACGTCGACGGTAATCTTTCGCGACAAGTCGCCGCGTGCCACAGCCGTTGTGACTTCGGCAATGTTTCGAACCTGGGCCGTAAGGTTGCCGGCCATGGCGTTTACGGAGTCGGTTAGATCTTTCCAGGTTCCCGCGACGCCGGGCACAACCGCCTGTCCACCGAGCTTGCCGTCGGTTCCCACTTCGCGGGCGACGCGCGTCACTTCGGAAGCGAACGAACGCAGCTGGTCGACCATCGTATTAATGGCTTCTTTAAGCTGCAGAATTTCGCCGCGGACATCGACCGTGATTTTGCGCGACAAGTCGCCGCTCGCCACGGCCGTCGCGACTTCCGCAATGTTACGTACCTGGCCAGTCAGGTTGCTGGCCATCGAGTTCACTGAATCGGTGAGGTCCTTCCATGTTCCTGCAACGCCGGGCACAACCGCCTGGCCACCGAGCTTGCCGTCGGTTCCGACTTCGCGGGCCACACGCGTCACTTCCGACGTGAAGACGCTCAACTGCTGAATCATCGTGTTGACGATGTTGGCGGAGCGCAGGAACTCACCTTCGAGCGGGCGTCCGTCCACGTCGAGGCGCACGGTCTGGGTCAAGTTTCCCTGCGCCACAGCGGCGATGGCGCGCGTGACTTCCGTATTAGGACGGAGCAGGTCCTCGACGAGCGTATTGACCGAGACTTCCATCTCGCCCCAGGCGCCGCGGCGCTGCTCCACACGGATGCGCTCACGGGTTTTGCCTTCCTTGCCGACCGTCTGGCCTACGCGTTTCAACTCAAAGGCCATCTGCTCGTTGGCTACGACAATCTCGTTGAAGTTGTCCGCGATCTTCCCGGCAAGGCCCGTCCAGGTAACCGGCAACCTTACGCTAAAGTCGCCGTTTTTCATGGTTTGCAGGCTTTCGAGAATCGCAGCCAGGCACTCGTGTGCCGGCAGTTCCAAGGCGCCAGATGAAGCAAAGTTCTGCCCGTTTTGCCCCGTAACGGGCGTCTCAACGGTAGTCCCCATAATTCGCAAACTCCTGGATGGAAGCTAGAACGCCGGACCACTCGAAACCGAGAAGAAATCCGGACTTGGACGCATAGCCCTGTTCATGGAGCGTCTGAATAGATGCGAACCGGCGAGTTTAGGTTGTCTGAGATTTTTCGCAGGTGAATTTCACGCGTGAAATGGATAGCGAACTCCAGCGAAATGGCAAAGAAAAGCCCCGGTCGCCATGGCGGCCGGGGCGAGCGTTGTTCCCAGTGAAAAGTTTTGTCTAGAAGGTCAACCGCGCCGAAAGCTGTATCTGGCGAGGCGTGTTGTAGGAGCTGCAGACCGAGGTTCCGGCCGACACGCAGGTTTCGCCCGTGCTTCCGTTGGGATTAGCAAGGCCCTGGTTGTTGAAGACGTTGAAGGCATCCACGTTGACGCGCAGGGCAATGGATTCCTTGATGGGGAAGACCTTGAACAGCGATGCATCGACTCCCCAGTTCCACGGACCATTCAGAATCGTGTGAGCAAACGGATTCGAGACATCGACGGCGGCCTGTGAAGCGCCATTGTTGGCGGTGCTTGGCGCGATACCGTACCCAATGACTGTGCCGTTACTTTGGGGCTTCGCGCCTGGATAAGCGAGCCCTGTAACGCCGTTCATGGCAACTTCGTTTTCGCCGTAGTACTTGTCTGTCACCGTCTTGCCGCCGACAGGTGCGCTGCAAGATGTATCCAACGGAGCCTGGTAGGGCTGCCAACCCGAAGGCAGACCGCTGACCACATTGCTCAGCCCACCTGCGCAGGGATTGCCGGAGATCGCCGTCGGGGCAATATACCCGTTGAACCACTCGTACTCCTTCACGCACTGACCGCTACTGCAATCGGTAATCGGCGCGGATTTCTTGTATTTCACCAGCTTGCTGGTCGGTCCGTAGTTTGTCTTGTTCGTCGAACCGGAGAGATTGAGCTGGAAATCCTTCATCGTCAGATTGCCCGAAGCGGCGAGCTGCCACCCTCCCACCAGTTCGTCCATGGGTTTGTTCACATTGCTGAGCCAATGCTTGCCACGCCCGAACGGGAAGTCGATCAGGCCATTGAACTGCAGGTGCTGTGGCGGCGTGTTGGTGTCCACCATGTAGTTCTCCCAGCGGTTCAAAGCTTTGTAGTATTGCCAGGGTTGCGTGCCTGAGGGAGGCGGTGGCGGAAGATTGGGAGCTCCGGGCAGGACTCCGGCACCGGCAGGCGCGATGGTCACCGAGTTCGCACCAGCGAGACCGTAGTTGCCGACATACGAGTTCACGAAATCGATATAGGGTTCGACGTCATCTCCATTCTGGCCGCCGTAGTCGCCGCCGGTGCGCAGGTTCTTTTCCCAGACGTACATCACCTGCCAGGCAGAACCGCTGTGATAGAGCTTCTGGTAGACAGCCTGCAGAGCGTTGTAGTTCGACCACCCCGACTTCTGGATCTGGTAGCTTCCCGAGCCGTAGCTCAGGTTGTCATACGGGCCGGTGCCGGTGCTCGAGTTATACGGCGAGACTGCGCTTCCTGGGTTGGCCGGAGTCGGCGCGCCCTGCTGGACCTCCCAGATGTAGGTCGAGGGATGATCGTTGTAGTAGAAGGAGTTGTTCAGATTAGTTCCATGCGTGTACAGGTAGCTGACGCGCAGCACCGAGCCCCATTTGATCGGCTGCTCGATCGTGAAATTTGCCTCGTCAACGTACGAAGGAGGATTGTCGGGATTGATACTGACGATGCTCAAACCGGGTGTGATCGCCGTGGTGCTGCTGCTGTTGATCACGTTGGCGCTGTTGGTGCCCATGATTGGCCAGCCTGCTCCGGTTGTCGCATTCGTCGTGTTGTAGTTGAAGCTTGGCGAAGTGTTTGGTCCCGATAACATCATGTAACCGGCATGCGGCGTGTAATTCGCGCTGGTGTAGTTCTCTGAATAACCAGCGGTGAAGGGATTGTTGCGGTTGATCAGGCGCGCCTCTTCACGAACCGGCACGGGATAAATGTACCGTCCGACGGCTCCGCGCAGCACGGTGCCCCAGTGCCCAAAGGGCGTCCAGGCTGCCCCCACACGCGGACTGAAGGTGAGGTTGTAGTCGTGGACCAGCATCGGCGGCAGACCCGCCTGCGACGGGGTTTCGAACTTTACGCCGTTGAGCATGTCGTTCTGGATGACAGCCTGCGTGGTCAGCCCTTCGGCAATGAGCTGGGATGTCGGTGCGGAGGTGACGATCGCATGATTGTTCAGGTCAAAGCCCATCATTGCGCCCTGACCTTCCCACATGGCCGGATGCGCTTCCCAGCGAAGGCCCAAGTTGAGGGTGAGATTGCTGCGCACGCGGTAGTTGTCCTGGATGTAGGCGTCGATCTCCATATCGTGCAGGTGCTGGTATGGGGGTTCGATGTTGTTGCTGTAGGAGTAGGCCGCGCCCAGGAACTCGTCGGCGTTCGCCTGGCCCGTGTTCGCGGTCGCGGTCGCAGCCGAAGACGTGTACTTCGTAGGATCGCTGAGAGCCGTTGCGTAGGTGCCGAACTGGAAAGTGTCTTTAATCTCGTCTGGGATTGATCCGATGTGTTCGAACCGGTAGCGGCCGCCGAATTGCAATTGATGTTTGCCGAGCGTCTTGGTCAGGTTCTCGTCGATGTTGTAGGTGGTCGTGGTTACGCTGTACTGAAACTGCGTACCGCCAAATTGGGAAAATATGCCCGTAATCGAAGGGAAGCCCGGCTCACCGAAGTTATTGGGTAGACCCAATTCCTTTTCGAAATCTGCATTGGGCGTTCCGCCGGCGAAGTTGTGTTCTCCGTACCAGGTCTGGCTCAGCACGGTCTCAGAAAAGAACGTCGGCGAAAAGACGTGTGTGTAGCCCAGAGCCGCTGCATACAGGTTTGTGGGCGTGTAGGAGACGCCGCTGGCCAACGCCGGAATCGCGGCTCCTCCCGGGGCGGTCGCTGCCAGCGTGTACGAGGCATTGTTCGGATCATTGCGCGGCGTCATGCTGGTGGTTTGGTTCTGCGTGTAGCGCAGATATGCCCGGTTGTTCTCATTGAATACCTGATCGAGACGCCAGGTGATCTGGGGTTCGACGGTGAGTTCTTTCACCGATCCTGTGTAGTTATTTCCGGCGACGGGGCTGATATTGGGATAGAAAACTCCGTACTTACCGGTGGTCGTTGGTTGCATCGCATTCAGGGTTTTGGTGAGCGCAGCCTCCTGGCTGGCGGGAATGCAGTTCGTGTCGCCATTGCAGTTTGCGGGACCCGCACCTGGCCCCTCGGTGTACTCCTTCGTGTAAGTCTGCCGGCTGAAATTAGTCGCGGCGGTGCCGGTGGTGGCTGGATCATAGAGCTGCTGCAGGATGTTCGAGCTGTTGGTCGCCTGGCTGAAGTCGCCATTCTGCATCTGCGGCGTCGGCACCGCTTCATTCTGGAAAGGGGACTGCGCCAGTGAGTACCGCTCATAGGCAAAGAAGAAGAAGGTCTTGTTCTTTCCGTGATAGAGATGCGGAATCACGATGGGGCCGCCCACCGAAGCACCGAATTCATTGCGAATATACTGCGGCGCGACATAATTCGAGGGATTGTTACGGCCGCGGGCGATGCCGATCGCGTTGTTGCGCGCCGTTTCAAAGGCCGAGCCGTGCAACTGGTTGGTTCCGGACTTGGTATTGAGGATGACGGTCGTTGGAGACGCATACTGCGCGCCGGCCGCAGCATCTTCCACGCGGACCTCCTGGATCGCATCCGGATCGATCATCTGGCTCTGGCCCTGGTGCGTGCCGCCGAATTCACGGTTGGTGATGGTGGCGCCATCAGATTCATACTCGGTTGACGGGCCTTCCTGGCCGTTGGCGCACGAACTGGATTCCGGACAGCTCTCCAGTCCCGGCGTGGTCTGATTCACCAGCGTGATGATGTTGCGCCCGTTCATGGGGAGCTGGTTGATCCTGGCATTTTCAAGAGTCGAGCTGATGGTCCCGTTGTCTGTAGTGACGAGCTGAACTGTATTGGCTGAGACCTCCACCTGCTGGGTCACAGCGCCCGGCTCCAGCTTGGCGTCAATGATCGCGTTCTGGGCCACCAGCAGCTCAATTGTCTGTTTGCTGGTCTTCATGCCCGGCGCGGTAATCGAGACATCATAGGTTCCGGTCAGCAACCCGGGCACTTGATAAAAGCCGACATTGTTCGTTTTAGTATCGGCGGCTACGCCGGTTGCGTGATTCACGACATGCACAGTGGCATTGCCGATGACGGCGCCCGTCGGGTCCGTGACAGTGCCCTGGATGGAACCGGCTCCGCTTTGGGCCCAACTGCTTAAACAACAGAATGCAGCACCGAGGATGGCCACGGCCGCGAAGATCGATGTACTGGTACGGATAGAGATGTGCGTCTTGAGACTGGCTAAACGGTTCATGGAAACTTCCTCCTCAAACAGCAGCGCGGTGGGCCGCGGTGGATTGCGGTTGGCTCTTGCTTGCAGGCGAGGTCTTTACGCCAAAGAGCGAACTAAATCGAGATCGGTATTCTTTACTTGGTCGCTCAGGAGCCACAACTCAGTAGTTGATTGAAAAGCTGCGAGGAGAGGACAGGCTTCTTGACCGACCACGGATTTGTAACAAAGTTGCTTTGAGAGCTGGCAAGTGACTCACCGTTTGCATCAAACTCATCGGATTAAGTATTTGAAATTTCGGCAATTGATCAACCGTCTCGGGCTTGTGTCAAACGTCTGATTGCGACCTCGTAAACGATACCGTATGATTTGAAAGCTGATGAATCGACCCAATGCAGTACGGGAGGTCTGGCAACCGCATACCGCACAGGACAGAGATGTAATCCTGCGCGAGCTGCAGGCGATCCTTGCCAGTCCGCAGTTCTGCAACAGCAAGCGCTACCCGGCGCTGCTGGAATATATCGTCAAGCACACATTGGCAGGCCGATCGGATCTTCTGAAAGAGCGCACGCTGGGCGTCGAGGTTTTTCATCGCCCGCCCACCTACGACACCAACACCGATACCGTGGTTCGCTATACCGCGGGCGAGGTGCGCAAGCGGCTCCTGCTCTACTATTCCGAACACGGCCACAACTCCCCGATCCGCATCTCGCTTCCGCCGGGCTCCTACATCCCGGAGTTCACCTACGCGCACGAGGATCGGGAAGACAGCCACTCGGAACCCGCCGGCGTAGAGTTGCAGCCCGAGGCGGAGAGGCACATATCGAGCTCAGAACTCAGTTCGGTGGTTCCTCCGGAAACTCCGATCACTGCGCCCGTAGGTGCAGTTGCTCCGGCTTCACATTTGCCCATCGAGAAGATGGGCCGGAAGCGAATCTTCTGGATGATTGCTGCGGCGGTGATCTCGCTCGCGGGCATCATTGCAGGCATCGTGTGGCGAGCACGCGCCAACAACCCACCGTCGGCTCTGGAAGTCTTCTGGGCGCCGGTTTTGCGCGACACGCGCCAGGTGATGATCTGCACCGGCAGCGTAATCTTCGCGCAAAACAACTACTCAGGCGTGACGACGGCCGGGCGCGATCTCGATTACACCTTCGTCTCGATGCAAATTGCTTCAGCCATCACGCAGATCAGCGATGTGACCGTCAGCTCCGGGGCTTCATCGCAGCTGGTTTCCTCTGCGTCGACACCGCTGACCGAATTGCGCGAGCATCCGCTGGTTCTGCTTGGTGCATACAACAATCAGTGGACGCTTCGCCTGCTTGACCCGCTGCGGTTTCATTTCTCGCCGCGGCCCGGAGAGGTCATCGTCGACCAGACACAGCCAGGAGTAAAGTGGCGGCGCGACGAATCGCAGCCCTACTCCAGCGCGGACGACTACGCCATTGTGGCGCGGTTTCACGATCCGACGATCGACGGATGGGTAGTTGCAATCGCCGGTCTCGGCCGCAACGGAACAGAGGCCGCGGCGCAGTTTGCCACCAGTCCACACTACCTTCAGTTGCTGCGAGATCAAGTAGGAAGCGGCGGCTTTGCAAACAAGAATCTCGAGACGGTGCTGAAGGTGAATGTGATCGACGGCAAGAGCGGCGCGCCTTCGATTTTGGCTGTCTATTCCTGGTGAGAAGCGCACGCGTTCCCTGACCCGGTAAGATGAAGACCGGCTGACGAATGAAAAACCTCGGGCGAACTTCTGCGATCTTTCTGGTTCTTTTCCTGGCTGCAATTGCCGCGCTCGCGGCGCCCCGCCCAATCTTTGCTAACGATTACGGCGCCAGGGCAGACGGCAACAGTCTCGACACGATGGCGATCCAGAAGGCGATTGATGCGGCTGCAGCGGCGGGCGGCACGGCAACACTGCGGCCTGGCGTCTATCGAACCGGCTCTCTGTTTCTCAAGTCTGGCGTGACGTTCGATGTTCCCGAAGGCGTCACGCTTATCGGCTCGCAGAGCCTCAACGATTATCCGATGCTGCCGACGCGCATTGCCGGCATTGAGATGACCTGGCCCGCTGCGCTGATCAATGTGCGCGACCAGCACGATGTGAAGATTACTGGGAAGGGAATCATTGACGGTGATGGTTCGATCTGGTGGAAGTCCTATTGGGACTTGCGCGCCAGCTATGAGCCTAAGGGCCTGCGCTGGGCTTCGGACTACGATTGCCGGCGTCCGCGGCTGATGCTGATCCAGGACTCCTCGAATGTCGAGGTCGGCGGAGGAATTCAACTGAAGCGATCCGGCTTCTGGACCGTGCAGATTCTCTATTCGCATGACGTGCATGTGAATGGCGTTGTGATTCGCAACAATGAAGGCGGTAAAGGGCCCAGCACGGACGGCATCGATATCGATTCTTCGCGCAAGGTGCTGGTAGAGCATGCCGATATCGATGTGAATGACGATGCGCTCTGCCTGAAGGCAGGCCGCGACTCCGATGGGCTGCGCGTGAACCGGCCGACCGAAGACGTGGTATTGCGCGACTCGATCATTCGACATGGTGCGGCGGCTGTGACGATTGGCAGTGAGACCTCAGGTGGATTTCGCAACATCGAGGCCTATAACATTACGGCAGAGAGCGGCGTTCCGTCAGGCGTGCTGTTCAAGTCAGCACACACGCGCGGAGGCTTTGCTGAAAATATTCGCATCCATGACCTGACGCTCGAAGGCGTCGCGATTCCGATTCACATCACGATGAACTGGAATCCGAGTTACAGCTATGCCACGCTACCCGAAGGTATGAAGGACGTTCCGTCCTACTGGGTCACGCTCACAACCCGCGTGCCGGACGATAAAGGCTTGCCACACTTCCGTAACGTGCACATCTGGAACATCAAGGCCAGCGGCGCAAAAAGGGCTTTCGATGTGAGCGCTTACCCCAATGCTACGCTCGACGATTTCCGTCTCGATCATCTCGATATCGACGCTGCGACCGCGGGCACGATTGCCAACGCAAAGAACTGGAAGATGACAGACAACAACATTCATACATTGGACGAAACCAAGCCGGTGTTTACGGACACTGCCGTCCATGATCCGAAAGATGTTCCGTACGGTGAGCCGAAGTAACTGGGGCGCGGACCCGCGCATCGTTCGTGAGAGGTTAAGTGAAATCATGAAAAAACTGATTGTTCTGCTCGGCTTCTTCGTCGTATTTGCTGTCTGTGTGAAGGCGCAAAATGCAAATCCTGAATCAGCAGCGCCTGCCACTCAGACCGGGCCACAGCAACCTCTCACGCCCGCGCCGAATCAGGTGACTGCGCAGCAGGGAACCGATCCGGGTGCGCACGCGCGTCCGCCTCTGCCGCTGCCGAAAAATCCTAACCTGCCGACGCTCTATCTAGTCGGCGATTCGACTGTGCGCAACGGCAGGGGCGATGGCGCGAATGGGCAGTGGGGATGGGGCGAGCCGTTGGTGGACTATTTCGACGCGGACAAAATCAACGTAGTGAATCGCGCCATCGGCGGCCGCAGCAGCAGGACCTACATTACGGAGGGCCGCTGGGACGAGCTGCTTGCGATGCTCAAGCCGGGCGACTTCGTCATCTTCCAGTGGGGCCACAATGACTCCGGGCCGCTCGATGATCCGGCGCGTGCGCGCGGAACGCTGCCCGGTGTGGGCGACGAGACAAGGGAGATCGATAACCCGATCACCAAGAAACATGAAGTGGTGCACACGTACGGCTGGTACATGCGGAAGTATGTGACGGACACACTGGCCAAGGGCGCGACGCCCATCGTCTGCTCGCCGATTCCGCGCAAAATCTGGGAAGATGGTCACGTGGTACGCAATAAGGCCAATTATGGTGGCTGGGCGCGGCAGATCGCTGAAGAGGAGAAGGTCGCGTTTGTCGATCTGAACGAGATCATCGCGCGCAGCTACGACGCAATGGGAGAAGCGCAGGTTGAGCCGCTCTTTGCCGATCCGCATACGCACACCAGCCTTGCCGGCGCTGTGCTGAATGCAGAGAGTGTTGTCGCGGGGCTCAAAGCGCTTCCGGGAAATCCGCTCGGGCGCTACCTCTCTCCCAAAGGCGAGGCCATTGCGCCCGCAACCGTTCCATAGCTCATTTCGCAATGTAGCTCAGCGGACGAAGATCACATGCGCTTTGCAAGGCTGCGGCGCGAAAGATCTCATGCCTGAGAAAAAGTGACGTGGAACGATTTTCATTTTAGCGTTCACGCACGCCCGTTAGTTCCGAGAACCATTTTGAAATTGGCCGTGACAATTCAATGACGCTTCCATGACTTCGCGAGCAAATACGACGCGCTATAATCGAATCGGCAACTCGTCTTCGCTCGTGCGCACCTAAGAGAGCAGGACGCGCTCGACATGTAAGTTGATCCATCCACAATGAATTCATTCCTGCGCAGACGCGCCTGGAGCATTGGGCCACAGAGTGTGTAAGAACCGAGGCCCGGAACCGATGCGAATGTGAAAAATCGAAAGCGGAAGCTGAGGACTATGCAGCCAAGGCGCAGTCTCGCATCAATTCGATTTCTGTTTTTTCTCCTCTTCGGTCTTTGCGCGGGTGCGAATCCGACCGTAGCAGAAGGTCCTCAGTCGACACCCAGCATCTTTGCGCCTGCGTCGACGCCTGCCCACGAGATCTACGGTCTCTCGCTCTTCGTTCTGCTGATCACCGGCACGATCTTTGTCACAGTAGCCGGCCTGCTGACATACGTCATCATCAAGTACAGGTCGCGCCCGTCAGACGAGCAGCATGAGCCGGCGCAGGTGTATGGCAGCGTGCAGGTCGAGCTGGCATGGACTGTTATCCCCGTGATCATCGTCGTCGTGCTGTTTCTCACCACGGCGCGCATTATCTTCGCCGTGCAGGATGCGCCCAAGCCAGCCTCTGCACTGGATGTGACGGTGATCGGGCATCAGTTCTGGTGGGAGTTCCGCTATCCGAAATTGGGCATCGTCACCGCGAATGAACTGCATGTTCCGTTGAGCACGCAGCAGGCCTCAGAGCCTACGTATCTGCGGCTGTTGTCGGCGGACGTCGATCATAGTTTCTGGGTTCCGCAACTGGCCGGTAAGACTGATCTCATTCCCAACCATCCCAACGATCTCTGGATGGACCCACGGCAACCTGGACTCTATCTCGGCCAGTGTGCGCAGTTTTGCGGCATCGAACACGCCAAGATGCTGCTTCGCGTCTATGTCGATACACCGGAGCAGTTCGCTGCGTGGGTCAAGGACCAGCAGCAGCCCGGCGTGCAGGATGAAAAGGTTGCTGCAGGACGCCATGTATTTGAAAACGAGGCGTGCAGCAATTGCCATACGGTGAACGGAACCGCGGCCAAGGGCACATTCGGCCCTGATCTGACGCACCTCATGAGCCGGTCCACGATCGCAGCAGGAGCGGCAACCAATACGCCTGACAATCTGCGCGCGTGGATCAAGGACCCGGACAGCTTCAAACCCGGAGCGCTGATGCCGGCCATGCAGCTGAGTGATGATCAGGTCGATCAACTGGTGGCGTATCTTTCCACCCTGCACTGAAGGAAAACGATGGCAGACCAGACCTTACCGATTTCCGGCCCGTTGCCGAAAGCCTACCCGACCCACGGGACATGGCTCGAATGGCTCCACAGTTGGGTGGTGACGGTCGATCACAAGAAACTGGGCATTCTCTACATCGTGTACTCGATCTTCTTCCTACTGGTGGCCGGTGCCGAAGCACTCGCAATCCGTGTTCAGCTTGCCTTTCCGCACAATCATTTTGTCTCGCCAGAGGTCTACAACGAACTGTTCACCATGCACGGCACCACGATGGTGTTCCTGGTGGGCATGCCGATCCTCTTCGGTTTCGCGAACTATCTTGTGCCGCTGATGATCGGTGCGCGCGACATGGCGTTTCCCCGGCTGAATGCCTTCAGCTTCTGGCTTACCGCATTCGGCGGACTCATGCTCTACTTCAGCTTCATCGGCGGATTCGGCCTCTACGGCATGGGTAGCGCGCCGGATATCGGCTGGTTTGCCTACGCGCCGCTCACCGCCAAGGCCTTCACGCCGGGCCACAATACGGACTACTGGGCTCTCTCGCTGATTGTCAGCGGTTTCGGCACGCTGGGAACCGCCATCAACATCATCGCCACGGTTGCATCCATGCGCTGCAAGGGCATGACACTGATGCGCATGCCGCTCTTTGTCTGGCTGTTGCTGGTGGTCAGCGTGCTCACGCTGGTCACCATCACGCCGCTCACCGCTGCGCAGATCATGCTGCTCATCGATCGCTATCTCGGCGGCCATTTCTTTGATGCCCAGGCGGGCGGCTCACCGATGGTGTGGATTCACTTCTTCTGGATCTTCGGCCATCCGGAGGTCTATGTGCTCGTGCTGCCGGCCTTCGCCATCGCCAACGAAGTCATTCCGGTCTTTTCGCGCAAGGCGATCTTCGGCTACCCGGCCATGGTGGCCGCGTCGGTCGGCATCGCATTTGTGAGTCTCACGGTGTGGGCGCACCACATGTTCACGGTCGGCATGACCTCGGTGGGCAACACCTTCTTCGTGCTCTCGACAATGCTGGTCGGCATCCCCACTGGCATCAAGATCTTTAACTGGCTGGCGACGATGTGGGGCGGACGCATTCACTTTGCAACGCCCATGCTCTTTGCCACGGGCTTTCTCTTCCAGTTCCTCATCGCCGGACTCACCGGCATCATGCTTTCCGTCGCGCCATGGGACTGGCAATTGCACAACTCCTACTTTGTGATTGCCCACTTTCATTACGTGCTGGTCGGTGCAATTGTCTTCTGCATCTTCTCGGCGATTTACTTCTGGTATCCCAAGGCGACCGGACGCATGCTGAGCGAGACGCTCGGCAAATGGCATTTCTGGCTTTTCCTAGTCGGTTTTCATGTCACCTTCGACACAATGCATTTCGTCGGACTGCTCGGCATGCCGCGCTCGATTTACACCTACGAGCCGGACCGCGGCTGGAACACGCTCAATTTAATTGTTTCAATGGGCGGATTCGTGCAGGGAATTGCTGTCCTGATCTTTGCCTGGAATCTCATCTATTCATATTGGCGCGGCAAGGAAGCGGGTAACGATCCCTGGGATGCATGGACGCTCGAATGGGCCACGCCTTCGCCGCCACCGGCATACAACTTCGCCGAAGATCCGGTGGTGCGCAGCCGCCGGCCGCTGTGGGACCTTAAACATCCGAACGATCCCGACTGGAAGTACGAACGATGAGTACAGTTCCCATCTTTGCAGATGAATCGTGGCGGTTGCCTTCGCGCGGACGCGTGGGCATGCTCTCGCTGATCGTGGGCGAATCGGGCATCTTCACCATTTTTGTAGTGGCCTACATCTACTACATCGGCCGCAGCACCTACGGACCCACGCCGCGGATTCTCGACATACCGATCTTCAATACGATCTGTCTGCTCTCGAGCAGCTTGACGATCATTCTCGCGGAGCGTGCGATTGAGCACGGCTTCATGCGGAGGTTTGCTGCCCTGTGGGCGTTGACGATAGCACTGGGATTTGAGTTCCTGATAGGGACCGCCATGGAGTGGAAGAAGCTGATCTTTGAAGATCATCTCACCGTGCATACCAATCTTTTCGGCACTACGTTCTACTCGCTCGTGGGCCTGCACGCATCGCACGTGATCGTCGGACTGATCGGTCTGAGCCTGGTGATGATCTTCACGCTGATGGGGAAGGTGAATCACAGCCATGCCGAGCGAATCCAGGTGCTGGCGCTCTACTGGCACTTTGTGGATGCAGTGTGGGTGGTGGTCTTCACCGTCGTATATCTCGTGGGAAGGTGAGTGTGATGGAAGAAAACGCTCAGCACCAATCCGATCACGCCGCGAACGGGCATATTCATCTTCCTGCGCCTACGGCATGGCCGATCGTGCTCGCCTTCGGCTTCACCATGCTCGTAGCCGGGCTGGTGACCGACATGGGCATCAGCCTGCTGGGCGCGGTGCTCATGGTGGCGGGCTGCGTGGGTTGGTTCCGGCAGGTGCTTCCTGTGGAGCAGCATGAAGAAGTGGAGATCATGGATCGGCCGGTGACCATCGCCTCCCCCCGCGCGCTCGTCGACCGTATCGTGCTCAGCTCCGAGCATCGCGCCCATCTGCCGGTGGAGACCTATCCGGTCGTCAGCGGCATCAAGGGCGGCATCGCCGGAGGTCTGGCGATGATCGTTCCCGCGTTGATCTATGGACTCATTGCGCAGCACAGCATCTGGTATCCGGTGAATCTGCTCGGCGGCGCAGGCGTTGCGCATTGGAGCAATCCATCGACAGCGGACATTGCAGCTTTTCACTGGCAGGGTTTGCTGGTAGCCATCGTGATCCACTCCGTCACCTGCGTGCTGGTCGGCTTGCTCTATGGCGCTATGCTGCCCATGTTGCCGCGGCATCCGGTGTTTCTCGGCGGCGTTCTTGCGCCGGTGCTGTGGACAGGCATTCTGCACGCCTTCATGGGCGTCATCAATCCGGCTCTCGACGAGCGCATTCAATGGAGATGGTTCCTGATCTCGCAGGTCGTCTACGGTGTGGTCGCAGGTCTTGTGGTTGCGCGGCAAGGCAAAATCGCAACCGGACAGTCGCTGCCGTTTGCAGCGCGCCTCGGAATCGAAGCGCCGGGCCTGATGCTCTCCAAGCCTCTTGCGGGACCGCCGCGCGACAAGGAGAAGCGCTGATGCGGCTCGCTCTGCCAGCGTTTGTCGCGTCTCTCGCCATTGGTCTGTCCGGATGCGGGCACATCTCCGGAGGCTATCCGCCACGCCCTATCAGCAATCCCAGCGAGGTGATGGATTTCGCAACCCTCTACAACCAGAACTGCGCGGCCTGCCATGGACGCAACGGGCAGAATGGCCCGGCGATCGATCTCGGGAATCCGGAGTACCAGGCACTCGCGGATGATGACGTGCTGAATAGCTGGATCTCAGGCGGCATTCCCGGAACAGAGATGCCCGCATTTGCCAAATCGTCGGGCGGCATGTTGTCGAACGAGCAGATCGAGGCGCTCATTGCAGGCATGCGCAAGCAGTGGGCGAGACCCAACGTTTTTGGCGGGGCCACGCCTCCACCTTACGAACAGCCTGAGAACGCCGATGCACAACGCGGAGCCGATGCGTATCGCGCGCATTGCGCCGGCTGTCATGCGGCCTCGCCACTGCAGATCACCAGCCAGAACTACCTTGCTTTGATGGCTGACCAGCAGCTGCGCAGCGTCATCATCGCCGGACGGCCTGATATTGGCCAGCCCGATTGGCGGCATGACGGACCGCAAGGAAAGCCGGCCACTCCGCTGTCTAACGAGGAGGTCGACAACATCGTGGCGTATCTCGGATCGCTGCGCAATCCACAAGGCCCCACCGCAACCATCCGCAAGCCCGGGGCAGGGAGGTAAGAGAAGTGAGCCACGAAGAGCAACGGCCCCAGCAATTGCCCCAGACCAGCGCAACCATCACGGAGCAGTCGAAGCAGGCGAGCAGCGGGGAAGACGCCCGCACTGTTTCACGCCGCTGGCTGCTGTTCAAGGCCGGCATTGCGCTCAATGGCCTGGTGGGTGCGGTGCTTGCAGTGCCCATCGTGCGTTATCTGTTTGCACCGTGGCGAAGGGACTCAAGCTACGATTCGTGGGTGTCGCTCGGCTCTGCGGAGGCATTTCCTACAGGAGAAACACGGCTGGCCTTCTACAAGAATCCATTCACGCGTTCATGGGATGGCATGACCGACAACGTAGCCTGCTATGTGCGCCGAACCGGAGCGCAGGAGTTTCAGGTCTTCGCCATCAACTGCGCGCATCTCGGTTGCCCGGTGCGCTGGTTTCCCCAATCGCAGCTCTTCATGTGTCCTTGCCATGGCGGCGTCTATTACGCGGATGGCTCGCGCGCTTCAGGCCCGCCGGAACGCGGCCTCTTTACCTACGGCTGGAAGGTTGTTTCGGGAGAGCTGCACATTGATGCCGGCCAGATGCCGACGCTCTCCAACTCAGCGAAGCTCGTCAACATCCAGCTTGGCAATGGAGACAGCCCATGCCGTGGATGAAGCGCACCTACGCGTGGCTCGAACGTCGGCTGCAGCTCGAAGGACCGGTGAAAGAGGCGGCTCTGCATCCGGTTCCGCGAAACACCGCGAGCTGGTGGTACGTCTTTGGCAGCGCTGCCTTCACATTGTTCTTTCTGCAGATCTTCACCGGGATTCTGCTCGCGCTGGTCTATGTTCCCTCGGCCGGTGAGGCGTGGAACAGCCTCGATGTGCTCAATCATCAAATTCCGCTTGGTTGGTTTTTGCGCGCGCTGCACGGGTGGGGATCGAACTTCATGGTCGCCATCGTGCTCATCCACATGGCGCAGGTGTTTTTGTTTGGTGCCTACAAGTTTCCGCGCGAGCTGACCTGGATTCTGGGCGTCTTTCTCCTGCTGATGACGCTGGGCATGGCCTTCACCGGCCAGGTGTTGCGCTTCGATCAGGATGCCTACTGGGGCCTTGGCATCGGCGCTTCCATCGCGAGCCGCGTGCCTTGGATCGGCGGAGGACTGGTGCATCTGTTGCTCGGCGGGCCGATCATCGCCGGAGCTACGCTGTCGCGCTTTTTTGCGCTGCACGTCTTTGTCATTCCCGGCACATTGCTTCTGTTTGCCGCACTGCACATTTGGATGGTGCTGAAGCTCGGCGTGAACGAGTGGCCCATGCCGGGCCGGCTTGTCCGCCGTGCAACCTACGTAGAGGAGTACAACCGCCTCGCTCATGAAGACGGCATTCCGTTCGTTCCCGGCGCCTTCTGGAAGGATCTCGTCTTCTCGGGTGCAGTGATCGCTGCAGTGGCTGTGTGCGCCTTCGTCTTCGGACCGTATGGTCCTACGGGTCAGCCCGATCCTTCGATCATCCAAACCGTACCCAAGCCGGATTTCTTCTTCCTCTGGATTTACACCGTACTCTCCTATCTGCCGCCGGAGATGGAGACACCGTTCATTCTGATTGCGCCGATTGTCGGCATCGCGATTCTGCTGGCGCTGCCGTTCTATGCGGCAGAGGGCGAGAAGAGCTGGCATCGCCGCCCGGTCGCGGTGCTGGTCGTTTCCACGCTGGCAGTTTCATGGGGCGTGCTCACGGAGCTGGGCACCAGCACTCCCTGGAGCCCGCACATGAGCGCGTGGAGCAGCGATCCATTGCCGCCCGCACTGCTGCATGATGCCACGCCGCTAGTGCGCCAGGGGGCCGCGGTCTTCCAGTCCAAGCAGTGCCGCAACTGCCACTCAATTGGCGGCTCTGGAGGCGAGCGTGGGCCGGCGCTCGACAACATCGCGACCCGCATGACCATGGACGAGATGCGCTTTAAGGTAGTGACCGGCGGCGGCAATATGCCCGCGTACGGCAAGAACCTTTCTCCGCCTGAGATCGAAGCCCTGGTCAACTTTCTCGAAACGCTGCATCCGACCGATGAGCCGCCGGCCTATAATCCGGCGCAGCAGGCTGCCGCTGAGCAGGCGGATGAGAACGCGCCGCCTTCGAATAACAACACTGAGCATGTGAACTCATCGATGAGCCGGAGCCCGTCGAATCGAGAACCAGGAAAACAAGATACGAAGCGATGATCGAGACCACGACAGCAGCGGATCTCTTTACGCGTTGGGAGATTCCGTGGATCGTGACCTCAGAACTTGCGCTGACGGCGTGGATCTACGTGCGTGGCTGGCGACGCATTCGCCGCACGCGGCCCGCGCTCTTTCCACCGTGGCGGCCGGCTTGTTTTCTCGGCGGCATCGTTGCGCTTTTCGTCGCGGTTGCATCGCCGCTCGACACCTTCAGCGACTCGCTTCTCTTCATGCACATGGTGCAGCACTTTGTGCTCATGTCGATTGCGCCCCCGCTCATTGTGCTGGGCGCACCAGTCGTTCCCATGTTGCGCGGCCTGCCGCGCTGGATGATCCGCAGGCTGCTGCGTCCGCTCTCTCGTAGCCGTGCGCTGCCTTCCATCGGGCGTTTTCTTACGCGCCCGCGCGTCGCCTGGCTTGCCATGAACGCCGCTTACATCGGCTGGCACATTCCGCGCGCCTACGAGTTCGCACTCGCATCCGAGAACTGGCACAACTTTGAGCACGCGTGCTTCTTTTTCACGAACCTGCTTTTCTGGTGGCCGGTCATCTGTCCGTGGCCATCACGACCGCCGAAGTCGCGCTGGATCTTGATTCCATATCTTCTGCTTGCGGACATCATCAATACCGGCGTCTCGGCCTTCCTGTGCTTCGCCGGACGTCTTCTGTATCCGAGCTATAACGTCCCCATGCGGCCCTTTGGCTTGAGCGCACTCAATGACCAGGTAGCTGCGGGGGCGTTTATGTGGGTCTGCGGCTCGACGGTCTATCTGATCCCCGCAATCGTTCTCGTCATCCAGCTGCTCTCACCAAGCAGGGAACCGCATCCTCATGCGGCCGCTCTGGATCGCGGCGCGCTGCAAAATCAAAGGGCGAAGCTCGCCAACAGGTGAGAGCTTCGCCCGATCAAGAAAAGGATGGAAGAACGCTGCTGTGTTATCGCGCTCCTGCGGCCTGTAACGCGCGCGGTCCCGCCTCTTGGTTTGCAGAGAGATATTCGTTGACCGCTTCAGCGGCTTTGCGGCCTTCGGCGATCGCCCACACAACGAGCGATTGGCCGCGCCGCATATCGCCTGCAGCAAAGACGCCTTCGACAGAAGACTGGTAGTTGGTCGTAGCTACGTTGCCGCGGTTGTCGAGCGCAACGCCGAGCTGTTCGAGCATGTCATTGCGCACCGGACCAAGGAAGCCCATGGCCAGCAGCACGAGATCGGCGTCCATTGTGAACTCGGAGCCTGGAATGACTTCGAACTTCGGCGGCGGGCCCACGCGCACGGCGTGCAACTGTTTCACGTTGCCATGCTCGTCGCCGGTGAACTTGATGCTGTTGATGCTCCAGTCGCGGATGCCGCCCTCTTCGTGCGCGCCTTCCGTGCGCAGTTGCAGCGGCCACAGCGGCCATGGTGTTGCGGGTGAACGGTCGGCCGGCGGCTTGGGCATAATCTCGAACTGGTGCACGCTGAGCGGGCGCTGGCGATGCGCCGTACCCAGGCAGTCTGCGCCGGTGTCGCCGCCGCCAATGATGATGACGCGCTTGCCGTTGGCGAGAATCGGCTCGGCCGCTTTCATGTTGGCGAGGAGAGTCTCTTCGGAGTCACCCTCATTGCGGCGGTTCTGCTGCGGCAGATACTCCATCGCATAGTGAATGCCTTTGAGCTCGCGGCCAGGAATCTTCAGGTCACGCGGCTGTTCGGCGCCACCGCAGAGAAGGATCGCGTCGAACTCATCGCGCAGCGACTCGACTGAGACATTTACGCCCACATGTGCGTTGGTCTCGAAGACCACGCCTTCGGCGCGCATCTGCTCGATGCGGCGATCGAGAACATGCTTTTCGAGCTTGAAGTTGGGAATGCCATAGCGCAGAAGGCCGCCGATGCGGTCGGCTTTCTCGAACACCGTGACAGAGTGGCCGGCACGGCGCAACTGCTGCGCGGCGGCAAGGCCTGCGGGGCCGCTGCCAACAACGGCGACGTGCTTGCCGGTGGCTTGCTCGGGCGGCTCGGGATGGATCCAACCTTCGTCCCACGCGCGATCCACGATGGAACGCTCGATCAGCTTGATTGAAACCGGCGGCTGGTTGATGCCCAGCACGCAGGAGGCTTCGCAAGGAGCCGGGCAGATGCGGCCCGTGAACTCGGGGAAGTTATTGGTGGCATGCAGGCGGCGAATCGCTGCCTCCCAACGGCCGTGATAGACAAGATCATTCCAGTCGGGAATGAGGTTGTTTACCGGGCAGCCGGTGTGGCAGAAAGGAACGCCGCAGTCCATGCAGCGCGCACCTTGCTCGCGCTGTTTTTCTTCTGCGAATGGGTTGTAGATCTCGAACCAGTCGTTGATGCGCTCCTCAGCCTTGCGGCGCACTGGCTGTTCGCGTTGTAGCTCAAGGAATCCTGTATCTTTACCCATGCTGTTGCACCTCTGCTGATGTTGCCGTCACCAGAGGCGACGAGAGCGTCGGAGAGACATAAGCTTCCTGCACACGCGCAACGCCAAGAACACGCTTGTACTCGTGCGGGAAGACCTTGATGAACTTGGGCTGCGCATCGGCCCAGTGTTCGAGCACCCAGGCAGCACGCGGACTTCCCGTGATGTCGCGATGGCGCTCAAGCAGGCCCCGTACAGTCGCGATGTCCTCGGCTCCGGCCAGTGGCTCCAGATCGACGCTGGCCTTGTTGCAGCGGCGCGTGGAGAAGTCGCCCTGATCGTCGTAGACATAAGCGATACCGCCGCTCATGCCGGCAGCGAAGTTGCGGCCGGTGGTGCCAAGCACGACAACAAGTCCATTGGTCATGTACTCGCAGCCGTGATCGCCTACGCCTTCCACCACCGCCGTCGCGCCGGAGTTGCGCACCGCGAAGCGCTCGCCGGCGATGCCATTCAGGAAGACTTCACCGCTCGTCGCTCCGTAGAGCACCACGTTGCCCACGAGGATGCTTTCTTCCGGCAGGAAGCTCGAGGTCTTTGGCGGATATGCGATGATGCGTCCGCCCGAAAGACCCTTGCCGAGATAGTCGTTCGCATCGCCTTCAAGCTCAAGCGTCACGCCTTTTGGAACAAAGGCGCCGAAGCTCTGGCCTGCTGAGCCTTGGAAGCGGAAGTGAATCGTGCCGTCCGGCAGACCAGCCGAGCCGTAGCGGCGCGCGATCTGGCCGCCGAGCATCGCGCCCACCGTGCGGTGTACGTTGCGGATGGCGAAGCTGCTCTTCACCGGCTTCTGCGATTCGAGTGCGGGCGCGGCCTTGGCGATGAGTTGGTGATCGAGCGCCTGGCCGAGGCCGTGATCCTGCGCCTGCGTACGGCGACGGGAGACACGTGACGGCAACTCGGGCGCATAGAGGATCGACGAGAGATCGATTCCTTTTGCCTTCCAATGCGCTTCGGCGAGCGATGCATCGATCTTGTCGACGCGACCCACCATCTCGTCGACCGTGCGGAAACCGAGCTTGGCCATGTGTTCGCGCATCTGTTCGGCGATAAAGAAGAAGAAGTTGATCACATGCTCCGGCGCGCCGGTGAAGCGCTCGCGCAGAACCGGATCCTGCGTCGCAATGCCCACCGAGCAGGTGTTCAGGTGGCACTTGCGCAGCATGATGCAGCCCATCGAGATGAGCGGCATGGTAGCAAAGCCGAACTCTTCTGCGCCGAGCAGAGCAGCGATTACGACATCGCGGCCGGTCTGCAGTTTGCCGTCCGTCTGCACGCGGATGCGGCTGCGCAGGTCGTTCAGCAGCAGGACCTGCTGTGTCTCGGCCAGGCCAAGCTCCCAGGGAAGTCCCGCGTGCTTGATCGAGCTGAGCGGCGAAGCGCCGGTGCCGCCGGTATCGCCGGAGATCAGCACTACGTCGGCGTGCGCCTTCGAGACGCCCGCTGCAACGGTGCCCACACCGACCTCAGAGACCAGCTTTACCGCGATCCGCGCCTGCGGATTGACGTTCTTCAGGTCGTAGATGAGCTGCGCGAGGTCTTCGATCGAGTAGATGTCGTGATGCGGCGGCGGCGAGATCAGCCCTACGCCGGGAATTGAGTGCCGCGTCTTAGCGATCACATCATCCACTTTGTGGCCGGGCAACTGGCCGCCTTCGCCAGGCTTTGCGCCCTGCGCCATCTTGATCTGCAGCTCGTCCGCGTTGATCAGATAGTTTGTAGTCACGCCGAAGCGGCCGCTCGCTACCTGCTTCACCGCGCTACGGCGCGAGTCGCCGTTCGGATCGGGCTTGAAGCGTTCTTCGTCTTCGCCGCCTTCGCCGGTGTTCGACATGCCGCCGATACGGTTCATCGCAATCGCAAGAGTCTCGTGCGCTTCTTTGCTGATCGAGCCGAAACTCATCGCGCCGGTCGTGAACCGCTTCACGATCTCCTTGGCCGGTTCCACTTCTTCGACCGGGATCGGGTTCTCGGAGTAGTTCAGCTTCATCAATCCGCGCAGCGTGCACAGGTCGCGGTTCTGGCCATCAATCAGGTCTGTGTATTCCTGGAAGGTCGCAAAGTTGTTGTTGCGTACAGCGTGCTGCACCTTGCTGATGGTCAGCGGATTGAGCAGGTGATACTCGCCGCCCTCACGGTATTGATACTGGCCTCCGACGACAAGATCGGTCTCAGATTCCGTGAGCGGACGGAAAGCGAATGCGTGTTTCAGTTGCGCCTCGCGCGCCAGCACGTCAAGGCCAATGCCTTCGACACGCGATGCCGTACCGGGGAAGTAGGCGTCAACGAGCGACTTGTTCAGGCCAACCGCTTCAAACACCTGCGCACCGCGATAGCTCTGCAGCGTGCTGATGCCCATCTTCGAGATGGTCTTGAGCAGCGCCTTGTTGATGGCCTTGATGAAATTCTTCTCGGCGTATTCCGCAGTAAGTTTTTCCGGCAGCAACCCGCGCCGCTTGAGATCGTGAATGGACTCAATGGCGAGATAGGGATTGATAGCGCTGGCGCCGTAGCCGATGAGCAACGCAAAGTGCATCACCTCGCGCGGTTCGCCGCTCTCGAGAATAATCGCCACCTGCGTGCGCTTCTCTTCACGCACCAGACGGTTGTGCACCGCGGCCATAGCCAGCAGGCTGGGAATCGGAGCATAGGTTGCGTCTACATTGCGGTCCTGCAAGATGAGCAGGGTGTAGCCGTTATCCACCGCGATGGAGGCGCGGTTGCTAAGCTCGTCCAAGGCGTGCTTCAGGCCGGCCTCGCCATCGGCAGCGCGGAAGAGCGCCGGCAGCGTGATGGCCAGCAGATCACCGGAAGAGACGCGGCGCAGCTTCTCAAGATCGCGATTCGACAGGATCGGATGCGGCAGTTTGAGCGTATGACAGTTCTCCGGCGCTTCGTCCAGAATGTTGCGCTCTGTGCCGATGTAGCTGATGAGCGACATCACCAGCTCTTCGCGGATCGGATCGATCGGCGGATTCGTCACCTGCGCAAACAACTGCTTGAAGTAATTGAAGAGCGACTGCGGCCGGTCCGACAAGCAGGCGAGCGGCACATCTGTCCCCATGGAACCCACCGGCTCCTCGCCCTTGGCCGCCATCGGCAGCAGCAGGATACGTATGTCCTCTTCGCTATAGCCTTGAGCGCGCTGCCGACGCAACAGCGTTTCGGGATTGGGTGCAATGGTGCGCTTCGGCTCGGGAAGCACGTCGAGCGTGACCTGCTCCTCTTTGAGCCATTCTGCGTACGGTTGACGCGATGCCAGCTCTTTCTTGATCTCGCCGTCCGACACAATGCGCTGCTGCACCGTATCCACCAGGAACATGCGGCCTGGCTGCAGGCGGCCCTTCTTGCGAATGTCCTCAGGCGGTACCTCGATCACGCCGGCCTCGGAGGCCAGCACTACGAGATCATCTTTCGTGACGATGTAGCGGCCGGGGCGCAGCCCGTTGCGGTCGAGCGTTGCGCCGATTACGTTGCCATCGGTAAATGCGATGGCCGCCGGGCCATCCCACGGCTCCATGAGCGAAGCGTGGTACTCGTAGAAGGCGCGCTTGTCCTCGTCCATATCCGGATTGCCGGCCCAGGCTTCGGGAATGAGCATCGCCATAACGTGAGGCAGGGAACGGCCGGACTGATAGAGGAATTCGACGGCGTTATCGAGCGAAGAGGAGTCGCTGCCCCCCGGCATCACCACCGGATAAAGATCATTGATCTTGTCGCCGAAGAGAGGGCTTGCGAAAACGGACTGGCGCGCATTCATCCAGCTGATGTTGCCGCGGATGGTGTTGATCTCGCCGTTATGCGCAACGTAGCGGTAGGGATGGGCGAGCTTCCAGCTGGGGAAGGTGTTGGTCGAGAAGCGCTGGTGGATGAGTGCCAGAGCGCTGGTCACGAGCGGATTGGCCAATTCCAGGTAAAACTTTTCGATCTGCGGGGCCAGCATCAGGCCCTTGTAGATGATGGTGCGACACGAAAACGAAGGAACGTAGAACGTCTCCTTGTCCTCGATATCGGACTCAGCGATCTCGTTTTCCGTGCGGCGGCGGACGCGGTAGAGCAGGCGCTCGAAGGTGTCCTCGTCCATGCCATCGGGACGCCCGACGAAGAGCTGCTCGATATATGGCTGCGAGTTGCGGGCCTCGCGGCCGATGGCGTCCCCGTTAACTGGTGTGTCTCGCCAGCCGAGGACGGTGAGACCCTCTTCTTTGGCAATGCGCTCGAAGACGCCTTCGCATTGCAGCCGGCTGTGCCGTTCCACGGGCAGGAAACACATGGCGACGCCATAGGCACCGGCGTCGGGCAGCTTGATGCCGATCTCCGAGCATTCACGCTGGTAAAAGGCATGCGGAATCTGGATGAGAATGCCCGCACCATCGCCGGTCTCCGGGTCGCAGCCCGCGGCTCCGCGATGGGTGAGGTTGATAAGCACCTCAAGCCCTTTGCGGATGATCTCGTGGCTTTTTTCGCCGCGAATGTTGGCGACCAACCCCATGCCGCAGGCATCATGCTCATTCTGCGGATGATAGAGACCTTGCGGTTGAGGTGCGCGGAGGCGATAATTCGTTGATTCCATAGCAGCCTTTTCCGTTGAACGTTGAGATGCGGAATACCTGTGGATCGAGAAGACACAACCACTCCGCGATTCCAGATGGCTGAAATCGCCCTCGTGCATCGATCCAAACTTTTGCCTGAGCAGGTCCGGCCGCATCCGGAACTTCATTTATTAATATAACGAAAAATCATCTAAGCCGCAGAAGTTCCTTCTTGAAAACCCATCGCGACCATGAACCGGCCGCGCGAGCCGGGCGCTAATGGCGCTGTTTTGTACCATATACTGATGGCTGTATCCATGAGTAACCAAGACGTAATTCTCGTCACAGGCGGGGCGGGATTTATCGGGTCCAATTTCATTCTGAACTGGACAGAAGCCCAAAGCGCATCGGTCATCAACCTGGACCTGCTGACCTATGCAGGGAACCCGGCCAATCTTGCGGCACTCGAGGGAAATCCTCGTTATACGTTTGTCCGCGGCGACATCTGCGACCCGGATTTGGTCGGAGGTCTCTTGCGCCAGCACCGGCCACAGGCGATCGTCCACTTCGCCGCCGAAAGCCACGTCGATCGCTCCATCACGTCTCCCGAGGCATTCATTCGCACCAATGTGCACGGAACCTTCGTTCTGCTGGAACAGGCGCGGGTCTACTGGAATGGGCTCGGCCAAGCTGATAAAGGGGCTTTTCGTTTCCTACACGTTTCGACCGACGAGGTGTATGGAACGCTGGGGCCCGAGGATCCGGCGTTCTCCGAGACGACGGCCTACGCGCCGAATAGCCCGTATGCGGCATCGAAGGCTGGTTCCGACCATCTGGTCCGCGCGTACTTCCATACCTTCCACATGCCCGTGCTGACGACGAACTGCTCGAACAACTACGGGCCATTTCAGTTTCCTGAGAAGCTGATTCCGCTGATGATCCTGAATGCACTCGAAGGCAAGCCGCTGCCGGTCTATGGTGACGGCAAAAACGTGCGTGATTGGCTGTTCGTTGAGGATCACTGCTCGGCTATCCGCACCGTTCTCGAAAAAGGCCAGCCCGGCGAGACCTACAACATCGGGGGCAACAGCGAACGTGCGAATATCGACGTAGTGCACACCATCTGCGACCTGGTGGATGAGATGCGGCCGCGGTCCGGCGCCGCGTCCCGCAGAAGCCTGATCACTTACGTTCAGGACCGCCCCGGCCATGATCGGCGCTATGCCATCAACGCTTCGAAGATCAGCAATGAACTGGGTTGGAAGCCGGCAGAAGCCTTCGAAGGTGGTCTGCGCAAGACAGTGCGTTGGTATCTCGACAATAGTGAGTGGATTAACAGCGTCAGAACCGGCGCCTATCGCGAGTGGATCAAGCAGAACTACGCGGAGCGCATACAAATCGCATAAGGTAGGACTATGAAGGGCATCATCCTTGCCGGTGGCTCGGGGACACGGCTTTATCCTGTCACGCACGTCGTCTCCAAGCAACTTCTGCCGGTCTATAACAAGCCGATGATCTATTACCCGCTGAGCACTCTGATGCTCGCGGGATTGCGCGAAATTCTCATCATCTCCACCCCGCAGGATACGAGCCGCTTTGCCGAACTGCTCGGCGACGGGCATCGATGGGGACTTGAGATCAGCTACGCCGTACAGCCGAGCCCCGATGGTCTCGCGCAGGCGTTTCTCATTGGGCGCGACTTCATCGCCGGCGACCCGAGCGCGCTGGTGCTGGGCGACAACATCTTTTACGGGCAGGGATTTTCGCGCCAGCTTCAATCAGCCGCGAAGGTGCAGAGCGGTGCGACGGTCTTTGCTTATCCCGTTGAGGACCCGCAGCGCTATGGCGTCGTCGAGTTCGATGCGCAGGGCCGCGCTGTGAGTCTTGAAGAAAAGCCGCAGCATCCGAAGTCGCGCTACGCCGTGACGGGCCTCTATTTCTACGACAGTGACGTAGTCCAGATCGCTGCGTCGCTCAAGCCTTCGCCACGCGGCGAGCTCGAAATCACCGACCTGAACCGGCGCTATCTCGAAGCCGGCAAACTCAACGTGGAGATCATGAGCCGCGGCATGGCCTGGCTTGATACCGGCACACACGAGTCGCTGCTCGAAGCCAGCCTCTTTGTACACACCATCGAACGCCGGCAGGGCCTCGATATCGCGTGTCCCGAAGAGATCGCATATCGGCAGGGCTTCATCACTGCGCAACAGCTGGAGGCCCTGGCGCATCCCATCGCCAAGAGCGGCTACGGGCAATATCTGCTGAATCTTCTGCGCGAGCCCTACTTCGCTGCGAAGCGTGGAGACGCATGAAGATTGCTGAGACAGCCCTGCCGGGCGTGCTCCTGATCAGCACGCCTGTCTACAAGGACAATCGTGGCGCCTTCTTCGAGAGCTTCAATCAGCGCAAGATGGCGGAGGCCGGACTGCCCACGCAATGGGCGCAGGATAACTTTTCTCAGTCCCAAAAGAACGTGCTGCGCGGCATGCACTATCAGATCATCCAGCCGCAGGGAAAGCTGGTATGGGTCGCGCAGGGGGCGGTGCTCGACGTTGCCGTGGACCTGCGCAAGAGCTCACCGCATTTTGGCCGCCACGTCGCCGTGGAGCTGAGCGCAGGCAGCGGTGAGATGCTGTGGATTCCGCCGGGGTTCGCCCATGGATTCCTCGTGCTCAGTGAATCTGCGGGCTTTTGCTACAAGGTGACGGATTACTATTCGCCCGCAGGCGAACGTACGATTCTGTGGAATGATCCGGACCTGGCGATTCCGTGGCCGGTCAATCCCGGAGATGTGATCGTCTCGTCGAAAGATGCTACGGGTGCGCCTCTGCGTAGTGCGGAAGTTTTCCCTTAGATACAGCTAAAGCCACTGTTTAATTGCGCTTGCCAACGCTCGCGCGCAGTGTCTCGCCCAGTAGCCGGGGTGGTATACTCACTTGTCAGGTGCGTGCTGCGCACTGCTATCTTTTCTCGTCGGGGTTCTTATGTCCGGCCATTCAAAATGGGCCACAATCAAGCACAAAAAGGGCGCGCTGGATGCCAAGCGCGGCAAGATTTTTACGCGCCTGATCAAAGAAATCACGATTGCTGCCAAGGGCGGTGGTGATCCGGACGGTAATCCGCGGTTGCGGACCGCGATTCTCGCGGCCAAGGCTGAGAACATGCCGGCCGACAACATCAAGCGCGCCATTCAGCGCGGCACGGGCGAGCTGGAAGGCGCCACCTACGAAGAGATTTCCTTTGAAGGATACGGTCCGGGCGGTGTCGCCATTATCGTCGAGGTTTTGACGGACAATCGTAATCGCGCGGTGAGCGAAATCCGTCATAGCTTTTCGAAGAACGGCGGAAACCTGGGTGAGTCTGGTTCGGTCAAATTTATGTTCGCCAAAAAGGGTCTTATCGCTGTCGAGAAGTCTGCAGCTTCCGAAGAGAAGTTGATGGACATCGTGCTGGAGCATGGTGGCGAAGACCTGAGCGATGAAGGCGACACCTGGGAGATCACGACCGATCCCAGCAACTATGAGGCTGTTCTGACCGCCGTTAAAGCCGCAGGTATTCCGACGGTGATGAGCGAAGTCACGATGATCGCTTCGACTTACACCAAGCTCGAGGGCGCGCCGGCGGCACAGATGGTGCGGTTGCTCGAAGCGCTCGAAGATCTGGATGACGTGCAAAACGTCTACTCGAACTTCGATATGGACGCGGAACAGATGGAGCATGCGGCCGGCTGATCAGGGCAAAAGGCAGGCATCCAAAGAAGGCCGCCCGGTTGTGGCGGTCTTTTTTTGAGCCTTCGAGAGTTTTACGGGATCCATTTTTTGTGAAACGGGGGAATTGAACTGCTTTGAGACAGGCCCGATGGTTGATTTGGCTGATCCTGCTTGCCGGCACGATGATGGTGGCCGCCCAGACTTCTGACACAACGAACTCCGGAGATGATGCTGCGAATCCGGTCGCGCGGGCGCGCAAAGACATGAGCTGGCACTACGGGCCATTCGTGAACTGGGGTATTGGAATCGGCGATCGCTCGTCGTATAAATTCCTCTCGGCCGGCGTTGAGCTCGGCAAGCCGCTCACCCCGGTGATCCATGCAGGCGTATTCAGCGGGCAGTTTGAACTGGCAGGCAACATCATGCCGCTCTGGCAGGCGTACACGCCCGCTCCTCATAAAGCGGAGTATACCTGCGGCACGCCGAGCGGACAGACGGTCCCCTGCCTGCTGCAGGTCGGCGGTGGCACCTTCTATGGCGTGAGTCTTACGCCGGTGATTCTGCGCTGGAACTTGCTCACGCACTCCCGGCGTATCCAACCATGGTTTCAGGGTGCGGGCGGACTCATCTATACCACGCACAAGTTTCCGCCAAACTTCATGAGTTCATCCACGATCGACGGTGGCACGAGCGTATGGAACTTCAGCCCGCAGGGCGGATTCGGAGCGCACATCTTTACTGCGCCCAAACGGGCGATCGATGTCGGCGTCAATGCGGTGCACATCTCGTCGGCATCTCTGGGCGATCGCAATCCTGGAGTGAATGCCAGTATCCAGATTCAGGTGGGCTATACGTTCTGGAAGTAGGAGCGTTGTTCCGGTCTCCTAGCGAGTTGCCGGATGCATGAGTATGAGCGAGTCCGTTGTCGAATGCGTGCCCAACTTTTCAGAGGGCGTTGATGCTCGGCGGGTTGAGGCGATCATTGCCTCGATGCGCGAGACGGGCGTGTCGCTGCTCGACTGGTCAATGGACGCGGACCACAATCGCTCTGTGGTAACGATTGCCGGTTCGCCGGCGGCGATTGTCGAGGCCGCTGTGCGCGCGGTTGGCAAGGCGGCAGAACTGATCGATCTCACACGCCAGCAAGGCGTCCACCCCCGCATCGGCGCGGCCGACGTGATCCCCTTTGTTCCGGTCGCGGGCATCAAGCTGGAGCAGTGCGTACTGCTGGCCCGGCAGGCGGGTCTCGAGATCTGGCGCCGGTTTGGCGTGCCGGTCTTTTTCTATGAGGCGGCAGCCTCGCGGCCGGACCGCGCAAACCTCGAAGATGTCCGGCGCGGCCAGTTTGAGGGGCTGCGCGAAGCGGCCGACAAGGATCCCTCGCGCCGGCCGGACCTCGGCGGCCCTGGTCTGCATCCCACCGCCGGCGCCTGCGCGGTCGGCGCGCGCAAGTTCCTGGTGGCCTACAACGTCTACTTCGATTCTTCGGATGTAGCGATGGTGCGCGCTATCGCCCGCGAGATTCGGGCTGCCTCAGGAGGGCTCAGGGGCGTCAAAGCTATGGGAGTTCTGGCCCATGACCGGGCTCAGCTTTCGATGAACATCACGGACTTTGAGGCCACGCCTATCTCTCAGGTTTACAGGAAGATCGCCTACTTGGCGGCACGGCATCACGCCACCATCGCCGAGGGAGAGATCATCGGCCTGATTCCCGAAGCTGCCTGTGAGCGGGAAAGCGAGTGGATGCGTCAATTAAGAGAGTTTGATCCGCAGACGAAGATCCTGGAGCGCCGGCTTGGGGCCCCATTGAGCTGGCCGGGCAAGGCGTGACTCCGGTAACGGCAAAGACAATGCGAAAACGCGTACAATAAAAGCACATCGGATCGCGCATTTTCGGGTCATAACGAAAAGGGAAGAAAAGCCGCGAGCGATGCCGCAGGATGGCTGAACCCAGTCGAAGGCGCGGTTTCTGGAGGAGTGAGTTGAAGACTTGGATTCGATTTTCGGTTGCGCCTATGTTGCTGGCGGCGGCTACGTTTGCGTCGGCCGCGCAGCTGTCGACAGACGCCCGCTCAGCGATTCCTGAGGGCGTGCAGCAGTTGGTTGTGATCGACTATCGCGCAATGCAGAACTCGTCCACCGCGATGGACCTTCGCAATCGCGTGATGCCGCCGGAGTTGAAGCAGTTCGATGACGCGCTGCGCAAGTCGGCGCTCGGCGATCAGGAGAGCATGGATCAGTACGTCGATGATCTGGCCTTCGCGCTCTTCCGGCCCCCTTCGGGCAGCAGCGACTCGCTGATGACGGTGGGCGTTGCCCAGGGGCAGTTTCCCACGCAGGAAATTCTCGCCAGTTTCCGCCGCCAGAAGCTGAAACCAACGATGGTGCGCGCCAACAGCATCTATCCCATGACCAAAGCGGGCATGGTGCTCTGCTTCGTCGATCCCTCTACGATGATCTTCGGCGACAAGGACGCAGTGACGAAAGCGCTCGATGCACGCGATGGCGTGATTCCGAACCTGCTTTCGAACTCCGCGATCATGAACGGCATGCAGAGTGTGGATACGAATCCGCTGTGGAGCGTTCTCGACGAGAAGGGCACGCAGACAATGATGCGACAGTTGCTGGGCGAAGCCGGCTCGGCGACGGACTTCGAAACAGTGCGCAAGCGCCTGCAGGCCTGCTGGTACTCAATGGACTTTCAGCACGGCGTGAAGTTCGATCTGACTATCTCCACCGGCGATCCGTTTACCGCGGCTACGCTTTCTTCGCTGATGACCGCGGCCGTGATGGTGCGCAAGATGACGAGCTCCGACGCGGAAAAAGAGGCGCTGAACGATACTTCAATTTCGTCGAGCGCGGGTCAGCTCAACATCGCCTTTGCCAGCACAGACTCCGAGTTCAGCACCTTGCTGCACTCGCCGCTTTTCCAGAGCATGGTGCGCTGACGCGCGCTGAGAATCAGGAACCTTCAGAGATGCGGAGTGAGTTGCGGATGGAACTCGCCGCGCCCATTTGGCAATAAAACAATTTCTAATTGTCCTTCTTGACGATCGGCCAGCGTGGGGCCGGTGATCTGGACGGCGTGGCCATCGGCGGCCGTGTACTGCACCTTGACCGGCCCATTCCCTTGCACCTGAAAGCGGTAGTGGAAGTCCGCTCCTGCGGCGATGCTGTCGGTGCCAAAGCTGGCGCTTGGGTAGTCGACTTCGAGCAATCGCACGGCGCCTCCAGTACGGTTTTCAATCGTCGTATCGACGTGATACGAGTGGCAGGCAATCGGAGCCGCGAGGATCGGCAGCAGCGCGATCAACAGACCTTTGCGAACGGTTCGGATCATCACTCGCCGCTCTCCTTCGCAGATTCCCGTTCCGCCGCTGTAGCGTTTCCGCCGAAGTGTTTCTCGAAGCGGGCCTCCAGCCGGCTCAGACGCTTTATGATCTCCGGCAGCCGCTGAAAGATGGTGACCGCGCGCAGCCATGTGCGATTCTCAAAGGCCGGTGAGCCGGAGAGCATCTGCCCCGTAGGCACATCGTGCGAGACGCCTGACTGCGCGGTGAGAATTACACCATCGCCGATGGTGCAATGGCCGGCGACGCCAACCTGGCCCGCTAGAATCGCGTTGTTGCCAATCGCCGACGAGCCGGCGAGTCCGGTTTGCGCGCAGAGCAGCGTGTTTTCGCCTACGGTCGATCCATGGCCCACCTGTACGAGATTGTCGATCTTTGCGCCATCGCCGATCACGGTTGCGCCGACTGTGGCGCGATCAACACACGCATTCGCTTGCACGTCGACACGGTTGCCCAGGCGCACCGGGCCGGACTGCGGAATCTTCTCCCAATGGCCTTTTTCGTTTTTCGCAAAGCCGAAGCCGTCCGCGCCGATGATGGCGCCATTTTCGAGCGTAATGTGATCGCCAAGAATGCAATGCTCACGTACCACTGCATGTGCGTGGGCGAAGAAGTGGCTGCCGACGTGTACGCCCGGATAGAGCACGACGTGCGGCAACAGCGTGGCATGCGGCCCGAGATGCACGCCTGCACCAACGACCGCATACGCGCCGATGTGCGCGCCTTCGCCGATCACGGCTGTCGGATCGATTACGGCCGTGGGGTGAATGCCAGGAGGATACGCGGGGGGCTGATAGAAAAAGCCAAGCGCACGGGAAAAGGCATGATAGGGATTCTTGATACGAAGAGTGGCTACGGGAATCTCTTGAAACTCCGGCTCAACAACAATCGCCGCTGCGCGCGTGGTGCGCGCCAGACCCGCGTAGCGAGGATTGGCCACGAAGGTGATCTCAGAGGGGCCCGCCTCCTCGATTCCTTTGACGCCTGTGACTTCCAGGCTCGCATCGCCACGCAGTTCAGCGCCTAGCCGGCTTGCCAACTCACCTAACTTCATCGGAAAAATTGTACCGGAACCTTACGGGCCAGGCTGCGGGTTGACGTCGATCACCGGGGAGATCGGCGGCGCAAGATCTTCAGCAGGAGGCGCTTGAAGCGTGCGCGCTCCTGACTGTGCCGAGTGCAGCACGTTGCCTGGAATGATGCCCAGAATCAGCGTGGCCGCGACGGCAAGCATCAGCGCGGCGCCTACAGCGACGCCCACCTCCGTCTTGGGCGCGGTGTTCTCAGTGGCCACGAGGGGCCGCTGCGCCGCAACTGCGGCGAGGCGCAGATAATAGGCCGCCGCCAGTCCGGAGTTCAGCAGGCCGATAAGAACCAGCACAATTGCGCCGCCGTCCATCGCCGCAGTGAACGAGTAGAACTTGCCGAAGAATCCACCGGTGAAGGGAATACCGATGAGCGAGATCAGGAAGAAAATGAGCAGGCTGCCGAGCAGAGGCGAGCGATAGATAAGTCCGCGGAAGTCCTCAATGAGCGGAAGCTTCTCGTCATATCCGCTGGCCAATGTGATGACAGCAAAGACGCCCACATTCATGGCCGCATAGGCCGCCGTATAAAAGCTGGCGGCGGCGATGCCGATGGTGTGCGTTCCCGCGAACGCGGCGAGCAGATAGCCGGCATGCGCAATCGAGGAGTAGGCCAGCATGCGCTTCACATTCTGCTGGCGCAGCGCGGCCAGATTGCCCACCGTCATCGAGAGCACGGCAACTACCCACAAGAGCGGCGACCAGAAAGATTGGAGCGAGGGGAACGCCTCATAGATCACGCGTAGCAGCAACGCAAAGGCCGCTGCCTTGGGCGCCGTGGAGAGCAGAGCGACCACGGGTGAGGGCGCGCCCTCGTACACATCGGGCGTCCACACATGGAAGGGCGCCGCCGAGACCTTAAACAGGATGCCCACCAGCATCATGGCCAGAGCCGTGACGACGAGTGCATGGTTTTCCGCCATCGGCGCGAGCCGTGCAATCTCATAGATCTGCGTGGTGCCGGTTGCGCCAAAGATGAGTGCGATGCCATACAGCAGAAACGCCGTGGCAAAGGAACCGAGCAGGAAATACTTGATGGCTGCCTCGGGTCCGCGGCCTGTCTGCTTGCGGTAGCCAGCCAGAATGTACGTCGAGATCGACGAGATTTCCAGCGCGATAAAGACCACCAGCAACTCGACTGCGCCCGTGAGCAGACACATGCCTACTGCACCGAAAACGATGAGGGCATAGTACTCACCCTGATGATGGGTGTCGGCGGGCAATGTATCGAGCGAGAGCAGCAGCGCTACCAGCACAATGCCGCAGATGAGCACATGAAAGAAGACGGTGAAGGTGCTGGTCTCGACCGTGCCGAAGAAGCCAGTGCCTTCCGGCAGAGAAAGCTGCCACAGGCTGGCCCACAGAGCCAGCGTTGTGCCAATCGCGCCAATCCAGCCCAATGGACGCCGCGCCGTGGCGGGCGGCATCGAGGCGTCGATCAGCATGATCGCCACGCCGGTCAACGTGAGGATCACCTCGGGGAGAATGCGGTCGAAGTCAGGCACAGGGTTCACCGCTGATCCTCCGCCGGAGTCGAGGCCGGAATGTTGCTCGGATTGACGAATTCAAGGCGCACTTCAAAATGAGTGGGAGGATGCACACCGGTCTGGATCGTGTCGAACCAGAGTGACGGCGCAACGCCCATGGCCAGCATTAGTAGCACCAGTGGCGTGAGCGCTACCAGTTCACCGAAACGCAGATCGATCGCCGGCTTCGAGAGCGCCAGCGAACTCTCCGGACCATAGAAGAGGCGCTGCACCAGCCAGAGCATATAGGTTGCGCTCAGAATTACGCCCACAGCGGCAGCAATGGCCCAGCCGCGGCTCACGCCAGTGAATGTGCTCGAGAGAATGATGAACTCGCCGACGAATCCGCTCAGCAGCGGCAGGCCAACCATGGTCAGCGAAGCGATTACAAAGTAGATCGCTGTGCGCGGCAGCCTGGCTGCGAGGCCGCCATACAACGTGATCTGGCTTGTTCCAAAGCGCGAGTCGAGCGCGCCCAGCAGCACGAACATCGCGCCTTCCACGATGCCGAGATTGAGAATCTGGTAGACTGCGCCGTTCCATCCGGTCAGCGTGAGTCCGTAGACAGCCAACGTGACCAGGCTGAAGTGACTCACCGCTCCGAAGGCAAGCAGCTTGAAGAAATCGCGCTGTACCAGCGCAAGGCACGCGCCGTAGAGCACGCCGATAACGGCCAGCGCGATCAAGAGTGGCGCGACCTGCCGTGCCTGAGCAGGGAAGAGTCCTACGTGGAAGCGCAGCATCGAGTAGAGACCAAGTTTGCCGGCGACCACCATCGCCATGGCGACGGGCGCCTCCGCGAAGGTATCGGCGAGCCAGCCATGGAGCGGAAAGACCGGCACCTTTACGGCGAAGGCGACGAGAAAAGCCAGTGCGACCCAGAACAATGCGTGCGCCGAGTGTTGCTCGTGCATCAGAAGGAATCGCAGTGTGGCGAAGTCGAACGTGCGAGTCTGTGCGTAAAGCCAGAGGATCGCGACGAGCAGCGGCGCCGATGGAATGAAGGTGAAGAGAAAGAACTTGAGCGCGGCCTTCGGACCTTCTTTGCGCCCGTACATGGCGATGAGCACGGCCATGGGCACGAGCGAAAGCTCCCAGAAGCCGTAGTAAAGCATCAGGTCGAGCGCGACAAAGACGCCGAACATCGCAGTCTGCTGGACCAGAAAGAGCGAGTAGAAGACCTTGCGCCGCGATTGAATCGCGTTCCAGCTTGCCAGCACGCCGACAGGTGCAAGCAATCCGGTAAGAACAACAAGCCAAAGGCTGAGGCCGTCGACACCCACGTGATAGTAGATCGCCGGATCGGCAATCCACAGACGGCTGACTTCGAACTGGAAACCGGAATGATCGACTGAGAAGTGCGCCGGCAGATGCAGCGTAAGCAGAAACGTAAAGAGGCTGGTAAGCAGCGCAATCCAGTTAGGAATCTTTGCGCGATCAGGCGCGATGGCAACCAGAACTGCACCTGCCAGCGGCACCAGCAGGATGAGCGTGAGAATCGATTGATCGAGTCCTTGATTCAGTCCGGTCATACCCTTACCGCCCCATCCAGCCAATATCGACGCCGTGATGACCTAAAAGCCACGGCATAATCGCAAACAAGATAATCACCGCTGCACCCGCCGCCAGCCACGCAGCATACGAGCGCAAATTGCCGGACTGCCACCGCTGCAGAATCGCGCCGCTGAAGGTAGCGACGCCGCCCAGCAGCCACGCCGCACCGCCAAGGATCGCTCCATCGACGATCCAGCCGAGGACATACTTCGAGAAGGCGGTCAACGGCTTGGTAAAGAGAGCACCATAGAGTTCGTCGACATAGTACTTGTTGGCCAGCAGCTTGTATGGACCAGACAACGATGCGGCCAGTTGCGCGGGCCGCTCCGGCTTCTGGTGATATAAAAGATGGGCGATATACAAACCGATGAACGCGACCAAAACCGCTGCGCCGCTGAGAATCCACTCGAGATGCGGGATGGAGGACTCCGCCGAGTACGCGCCGAGTACGGGAGCAAGAAACGCGCCAAAGCGGCCCAGGCCTTCTCCAAATCCGATCCAGCCGCCACCAATCGAGAGCAGGGCCAGAATCACGAGCGGGCCGAGCATCGACCAGGGGCTCTCATGCGGATGCGCATCGTGCGAACGCATCTCACCGAAGAAGGCCATGTACCACAGCCGGAACATGTAAAGCGAAGTGAGCAGCGCAGTGACGAGACCGACGAACCACAGAATCTGGCCGCCCGTGCCTTGGACAAAGGCCGCGTAGAGAATCGCGTCTTTCGAGAAGAAGGCGGCCAGCGGCGGGAAGCCCGCGATGGCAAAGACGGCCGCGGTCATCGTCCAGAAGGTAACGGGGATTTTTTTGCGCAGGCCGCCCATCTTGCGCATATCCTGCTCGCCGCCCATGGCGTGAATCACCGAACCCGCCGCGAGAAAGAGCAGCGCTTTGAAAAACGCGTGCGTCATCAGGTGGAAGATCGCCGCCGAATACGCCGCTACGCCGCAGCCAAGAAACATGTAGCCCAGCTGCGAGATCGTGGAGTAGGCGAGCACGCGTTTGATGTCGTTCTGCACCAGGCCCATCGTCGCTGCAAAAAGCGCCGTGGCAGCGCCCACGATCGCAACCGTGCTCAGCGCGAACGGCGAACGCTCGAACAGAAAATGCGTGCGCGCGATCATGTAGACGCCGGCCGTGACCATGGTGGCCGCATGAATGAGCGCGGAGACGGGCGTGGGGCCCTCCATCGCATCGGGCAGCCAGACATACAGCGGAAGCTGCGCGCTTTTGCCGGTAGCGCCAAAGAGCAGGCAGAGGCAGATCGCGGTGAGAACGCCGCCTGTCCACTCAGGATTTTGCGTGAGCCTGGTAGCGATCTCGCTGAAGGTGAGTGTGCCGAAGTTCGCGAGCAGCAGAAAGATGCCGATGAGGAAACCGAAATCGCCGACACGGTTGACCACGAAGGCCTTCTTGCCGGCATCGGCGGCGGAGGTCTTCTGGAACCAGAACCCGATCAGCAGATACGAGGCGAGACCCACACCTTCCCAGCCAACAAACATCAACAGCAAATTGCCGGCCAGCACCAGCGTGGTCATGAAGAAGAGAAACAGGTTCAGGTAGCTGAAGTAGCGCGCATAGCCCTTGTCGCCATGCATGTAGCCGACGGAATAGATGTGGATGAGGAAGCCCACGCCGGTGATGATCAGCAGCATCACGAGCGAAAGCTGGTCGAGAACGAACTGGAAGTCGATGTGGAGCGTGCCGATGCTGATCCAGGGTTGGCCAAGTGTTTCTGTGTAGAGCTGCGCAGGGAGCGACGGAGCAATCCCAAAGAAAGTGCGAGCCACGCTCAAGACAATGGCGAAGGACAACAGCGGCGCCAGCAGTCCAACCGTCGTCACGATCCATTTGGGCAGCCGCGCACCCAGGATTCCATTGATCAGGAATCCTGCGAAAGGCAAAAGCGGAATCAGCCACAGATTCAAGAGGAACCCGTGATGGATGACGACCACTGTTGTTTGGTCAGCGTTCATAGCTTCATCAGGTCGATACGGTCCACGGCCAGCGTGGCGCGGGCGCGGAAGACGGCGATGATGATGGCGAGCCCTACAGCAGCCTCAGCCGCAGCCACCATCATGACAAAAAAGACAAAGATCTGGCCCTTCACTGCGTGCCACTGGTGGGCGAAGGTCACGAAAGAAAGATTTACGGCGTTGAGCATCAGCTCAATCGACATGAACACGGTGATGAGATTCCGCTTGATGAGAAAGCCGATCACGCCGAGCGAAAACAACGCCGCGCTCAGCAGCAGATACCAGGAGAGCGGAACGTCCTGTTGCAAGAGGTTCACTTCGCGGCCGTCCTTTCTGTGCGGCTCTGGCTGCTGCCATCCCCGTGGCGCGCCAGCGCAACGGCGCCCAGGATTGCAATGAGAATCAGAATGGACGTCACTTCAAAGGGCAACAGCAGTTCGTGAAAGAGCACAGCGCTCAGCTCTTCAGTCGTCGTAATGCCCTGGCTGATAGCTGCTGTGCCCAGCCCCTGCACGCGCAGGATCAGCGTGGCCAGCACGGCCAGCAGCGCCACTACAGCCGGAAATCCAAGAACAGTCGCCGCGCGGCTGCCCAGGGTGCGGTCTTCACGGCCGGCATTCAAGAGCATCACAACAAAGATAAACAGCACCATGATGGCGCCGGCGTAGACAATGACCTGCGCGACCGCCAGAAACTCCGCGCCGAGCAGCAGATAGAGCACGGCCAGCGAGCTCATCACCACAATCAGCGAAAGCGCGCTGTTGATGGGATGGCTCTGAAGCAGGAGATTGATGGCTCCGGCAAGGCAGAATCCGGCAAAGATGAAAAACAGGATCAGGTGCATCGTTTAGCCGTTCGAGCAAAACCAGAGTAGGTGTAGCCTTTTCCGATTCCGTGCAGGGGCGTCGCCAACTTGACGGGAATGCCTCCGGTTTACAGCAACTCTGGTTTTGCTATAAGCGCTGGAGCCGGTTAAACGCGCCGGCCGGTTAGACAAAGAAGCGATTCAGTCCCGGTGGACCCATCCCGATTGTAAATGAACGCGTTGCGGTATCGGGATTTCCACCTTTGCTGTTTTGAAAAGCTGTCAGCGGTACGCAAGCCACAGGCTGGTGCCGATGATGTTGAGAATCGCCAAAGGCATCAGATAGCGCCAGCCGAAGTTCATGAGCTGGTCATAGCGGAAGCGGGGCAGCGTTCCCCGCACCCAGACGTAGAGAAAGAGGAAACAAAAAACCTTGGCGACGAACCAGAAGATCGAGAGCAGAGCATTGACAAAGCTATTCTCGACCGGGCCAAGCAGGTTGCCCCAGGGACTCGTCCAACCGCCGAGAAAGAGCAACGTAGCCACGCAACCTACCGTGATCATGTTGGCGTACTCGGCCATGAAGAACATCGCGAACTTCATCGAGCTGTACTCGGTGTGATAGCCGCCGGTCAGCTCGCTTTCTGCCTCAGGCAGATCGAAGGGGGCGCGGTTGGTCTCAGCGTAGGCGGCCATCAGGTAGATGAAGAAAGCCACAAACTGCAGCCCGCCAAAGATGTTCCAGGTGGCGATGCCTTGCTCGGCCTGCTGCTCAACGATCGCGCGCAGATTGAACGAGCCGGCGCGCAGCACCACGCCCACCAGCGACAGGCCAAGCGCCAGCTCATAGCTGATCAACTGGGCCGAAGAACGCAGAGAGCCGAGCAGCGAATATTTGTTGTTCGAAGACCATCCGGCCAGCGCAATGCCGTAGACGCCAATCGAGGTGACGCCCAGGATTACCAGCAACCCTACGTTGATATTGGAAATTTCAAAGAGATCAAGCCCATGCGGCCCGGCGTTCGGCTCGCCAAAGGGGATCACCGCAATCGAGATCAGTGCACAGCCAAGCGAGATCATCGGCGCAAGCAGATAGAGAGGCCGATAGACGGAGGCAGGAATCAGATCTTCCTTGAGAAAGTTCTTGGCGCCGTCGACCAATGGCTGCAGCAGGCCGAAAGGTCCCACACGGCTGGGTCCCCAGCGGTTCTGGATGCGTCCGACCAGCTTGCGCTCCAGCAGCACCGTATAGGCCACGGCCATCAGCAGAATCACCGTAACCACGATGACCTTGACCAGGCTCCACAGAAAAAACTGAAGAAGTGTCACGTGCGTTTAGCCTCGTTTTCTCAACAAAATCACTTGACTATTGTCATCCTGAGCGCAGGTCGCCGCGGCGACCGGAGTCGAAGGATCTGCGGTTGGTCCTCAATCTGCTGCCGTCTCCGCCATCTCCCGCGCCTGATGTCGATCAAGATCGGAAATCCCGCGGCTGTATCGGCCGAGTGTGCCCGATGTGAACAGATTGTCGTGTGCAGGAACGATGAGATCGGATTGCGTAAGCGCAGAAGCCGGCACAAATCCCGGCGCGCCGGCCACTTCTGTGCGCACATCATTGCCGCTCAATAGATTCAGCCGGTCGAGCGCGTAGCCCGGCACGAGGCGCGTAATCTCATCCAGAATTGCAAGCGGATCGAAGGGGCTGAGCCTTGGTTCCAGACCATTCGCCTCCAGCCACACCGAGTGCCTGTCGGCCTCGCCGGACTGCGCGCCGCGCGACTGGCCGAGGTCGGCTGTCATGCCGCGCTTGCCGAAGGGAACCAGCGTGCTGACGTCGACGCCCATGCCGCCTGCGAGCCGGACGAGAATCTCGAAGTCCGGTTTTGTGCCGGCGCGATCGGCCGCCTTGTGCACCAGTTGCACATCGCCGAAGGTGTTGGTCACAGTGCCCGATTTTTCGTAGAGGCTCGCCGCCGGGAAAACTACATCGGCCAGCGCGGCTGTCTCTGTCAGGAAAAGATCCTGCACGATCAGGAACGTGTTTTCGAGCGTCCCGAAATCGACGTTGAACTTCGCCACTGGATTCGCGCCTACAACGAGCAGCGCGCCAAGCTGGCCGCGGCTCGCAGCGTCGAGCATCTCCGGAAGCGTTTTGCCTGGCGCAGCGGATAAGTTCGCGTATTCGCTGAAGGCTCCCGGCGACGAGACCGGCAGATAACCGGGCAGCAGGTCAGGGAAGAGACCCATATCGGCCGCGCCACGCGAGTTGGCATAGTCGCCGAGATAAGCGAAGCGCACAGAATCAGGATTGGGCCCGCGCTTGAGCCCCCACGCCATGATCTCCTCGACCATTCGCCCACGAAACTCCTCGCCGAAGATGACGACGAGCGACTCCTCGGCCTGCACAGCTTTGCTGAAATCGGAATCTCCGGCGAGAAACGCAGCCAGATCTTTGTAGCCGCCGGCTGGAATCTCCTGCGCTGCCTTGGCCTGCCGTTCGAGCTTGATGGATCGCGTATTCGCGATGTACAGCCGCGCGCGATTGAGCCGCACGTTGGTGCGAATCTGCCAGGCCAGCAACGGATGCTCGTTGGTCGGGTCGCCGCCGATCAACAGGATCGCCGGCGAGGAACCAATCTCGCGCAGACCGGCTGTCTTGCCCTGTTGGCCAGCCAGTGCACGAGCAAAGGCTGCGTAGTCGCTGGTACGAATGTGATCGATGTTGTTGGTGCCCAGAACCGTGCGCGCGAACTTCTGCAGCAGATAGTTCTCTTCGTTAGTCGTGCGGTTCGAGCCGATCACGCCGATGGATGCACCGCCCCCAGTCTTTCCATTTTGGCCATGGCGAATCTCTTTCAGCTTGCCGGCCGCGTAGCGCAGCGCATGATCCCAGGTCGCAGGTTCCAGCTTGCCGGTCGCATTGCGGACAAGAGGCTTGGTCAACCGCTCGGGGTTTTCGACGAAGTCGAAGCCGAACCGTCCCTTGGCGCAGAGAAAATCACCGTTGATGCCGCTCTTGTCGCGGTTGTCGGCGCGCACAATCTCGGAACCTTCGTTGTCCTGCCGCACGCCGAGTGTGACTTTGCAGCCATCGCCGCAGTGCGTGCAGACCGTGGAAACGTGGTTCATCTCCCACGGCCGCGTCTTGTAGCGATAGCTGCCGCTGGTGAGCGCGCCCACCGGGCACACGTCGATGCACATGCCGCACTGCTCGCAGTCGAGCTGGTTGGCCTCGTTGGGCGCAATCACCGAGCTCGCGCCGCGCGCCTGCACGCCCAGCGCCCACACATCCATGCCTTCGCCGCAGATGCGAATGCAGCGGTAGCAGAGGATGCACCGCGGCCGGTCATAGAAGACCGCCGGCGACCATTGCTGCTCGTCGCGGTGGTGCTTAGCCTCGGTGTAGAGGCTCTCACCTGCGCCGTATTTGAAGGTCATGTCCTGCAGTTCGCACTCGCCGCCTGCGTCGCACACCGGGCAATCGAGCGGATGATTGCCCAGCAGCAATTCAATGGTGGCCTTGCGCGCCTGCGCGATCTCGGGCGACTCGGTCACGAAGACCTGGCCCTCGGCCACGGTCGTCGTGCAGGCCGTCTGCAGCTTGGGCACCTTCTCCTGGCGCACCACGCACATGCGGCAGGCCGCCTGCAGCGAGAGGCCGGGATAGTAGCAGAAAGCGGGAATCTCAATGCCGGCCTTGCGGCACGCATCGATGAGCATCGTTCCCGCGGGCGCCGTCAGCGTCTTTCCATCGACTGTGAAGGTTACGTCAGGCATTTGTTTCCTTATGCCGCTGTTTTTGTCGGCGTGAACGATAGCGGAAGAGACACCGATAACCATTCAACGACGTACTGTTTTGTCTCATGCCCGGGGTCAAACTCCGTGAAGTCGACGCTGGTTGCGGCTGCATCCGGGATCTGTTCTCCAGCCTTGGCAGACTCGCTCAAGTAGAGTTCCATCGCGTCACGCATATTCGCACGAGTATCTTCGAGAGCGTCGCCCAGCGAGCCGCATCCGGGCAGATCCGGGGAAAATGCACTCCAGTTGCTTGCTCCTTTTTCGTAAACCACCAGATATTCTCGTGTCATTTCAACCCCGCCTTCTTAAGAATATTGTGGAGCAATCCCTTGCCGATTTCTTTTCCCGGATGCATCGGTACGATGATCAACCCTGGTTTAGTCGGGTGACGGAAGTGTCGGTGACTTCCGGTTTGCCCGGTGCTGTACCAGCCGTCTCCTTCCAGAATACGAACAAGCTCCTGTGACCTCACGCGATCTCGTCTTTCTCAATCCTTCGCCATCACGCGAACGGTTCTACACCACCGCCATCTCTACATGCTTGGCAAACGGGCACGGCTTGCCGTCGAGATGATCCTCAAACTCCTTGCGGAACTTCTTCACAAACGCGATCGTCGGCATCGCCGCTGCATCGCCGAGCGGGCAGAAGGTGCGGCCCATCATGTTCTCGGCCAGATACTGAATGTTGTCGATGTCCTTCGCCGCGCCAAAGCCTGCATGGAAGCGCGTGAGCGACTTCTTCAGCCAATCCGTTCCTTCGCGGCAGGGAATGCACCAGCCGCAGCTCTCGTGCTGATAAAAGCTGATCGTCCGCAACGCAAATTCGACGATGCAGGTCTGGTCGTCGATCACCACCACGCCACCGGAGCCGAGCATCGATCCTGCCTTGCCCACCTGGTCAAAGTCCATGCCGAGCGTCTCGATCTCTTCGGGCAACAGCACGGGCGTCGACGATCCGCCGGGGACGACTGCTTTCAGCTTGCGTCCGCCACGCACACCACCGCCGACTTCGTAGATCATCTTCTTGAGGTTGTAGCCCATGGGCAGCTCGTAGACGCCGGGCCGCTCGATATGACCGCTGAGGCCAAAAAGCCGCGTGCCACCATTGCGCGGCGTGCCCACGGCCGAGTACGCTTCCGCGCCCATCGCAATCACGTGCGGCACCGTCGCAATCGTCTCGGCGTTGTTGATGATCGTCGGTCCGCCATAAAGGCCCACGACCGCAGGAAAGGGCGGCTTGATGCGCGGAACACCGCGCTTGCCTTCGAGCGACTCCATCAGCGCCGACTCTTCACCCACCTCGTAAGCGCCCGCGCCTGATTGCGTAATGATCTCGAACTCGTACTCCGAGCCGAAGATATTTTTTCCGAGAAAACCGCGCGCGTAGGCATCGGCGACGGCCTTCTCCATGATCTCCAGCAGATACCGATACTCGCCGCGAAGATAAATGAAGCCTGTTTTTGCGCCAATGGCGAGTCCGGCGATGATGGTGCCCTCGATCACCGAATGCGGATCGTGCAGAAAGATGAGGTGGTCTTTGCAGGTGCCGGGCTCGCTCTCATCGCCGTTCACAAGCACATACTTCGGTTTGGCTGACTGCTTAGGCACAAACGACCACTTCATGCCGGTCGAGAATCCCGCGCCGCCGCGGCCGCGCAGGTTCGAGGCCTTCATCTCGTTGATGATCCATTCCGGCCCTTGCGCAATGCACTTCTTTACTGCCTCATAGCCGCCCAGTTCGATGTAACGATCGATCCTTGCTGCGCCCTGGCCAAAACGGCGGCTGATGATCTTCACTTCATCGGGATGCGAGACCAGCCTAGGCATGCGGCTCCCTCCCTTTTGTCAGTGCTCTTCCCTGCAACAGAGAACCATTGCCGGAGATCTCAGTCTTGCTGCGATATTGCTTCAGAATCTCCGGCACATTGTCGGGTGTCAGATCGTCGTGGAAGTCGTAATTCACCTGGATCGCAGGTCCCCAGCAGCAGGCACCAATGCACTCCACCTCTTCGAGTGAGAAGACGCCATCTTTTGTGACGCCTTTGTGTCCAACGCCGAGCTCTTCCTGGAATCTCTCATACAATTCGTAGGCGCCGCGCAGCATGCAGCTGATGTTGGTGCATACCTGGATGTTGAACTGGCCCGCCGGCTTGAAGCGCAGCATCGAGTAGTAGGTAGCGACGTTGCGCACATCAAGCTCGGTAATGCCGATGCGCGCAGCCACTTCCGCGATCACTGCGTCTGAGAGATAGCCCACCTCATCCTGTGCGTACAAAAGCATCGGCACCAACGCCGAGCGCTTCACCGGATACTTTTTCACCAGCGCATCAAAACGCGCAGCCAGCGCGGGTGAAAAGACGCTCGTATTTCCCGAATTTGTACCGCTGCCGCTCATCGCATCAACTCCCGCGCCCACCTCTCGGCTGCCATATCCATCTCTTCCTCGTGCGCGTTATCAGCGGCTGTGCTTCGCAGCCGGCCTGCATCGGTCAGCTCGAAGACACCGCTCTCTCCATTTTCGCGCACCCAGGCGATTCTGGAGCCGTCGCGGCGCAGATTCAACCATTTTTCTGTGTAACGGGCCCGGATGTGGGTTTCATCCGACTCAATTTGGGCGATGCGATTGTCGTGCAGACCGTGCGCTACGGTGTAGCTGCGCAGAAGGGAAGCGAGAGAAATCCAAAGTTCTGGCCAAAGCTCTGTAGGGGAATCAATCTTGTCGGGCACGGCCGAATCCATCCAAACGTCCTTGCACTAACGGCGTTCGCGCCGGCTGGCCGAGCTCTGCTCAGGAAAACTCTCCGGAGAGAACGCTCGAAATGATGTCGATGGCCGTGTCTTCGGCGTTGAGTCCGGTTACGATCACGCCCGCAGATTCATCGGCCCGGAAAGACTCCGGCTCCTGCGCGCGCTGGTTGAAGACATACTCGCGACGCCCGATCTCGCCGCCGGTCGGCGGTCCGCTGATGATCGCTTTGATCCGCGGCGGCTGATAGGTTCGTACATCCAGTTCCACACTGCACAACAACGATGTGCCGAAGGTGAAGCAAAATCGCTTGGAAAAACTAGGGGAGAAACTCCGGTCCAGCGTTGCGACACCTCTCTTGCCAAGCTCCGCATTGGCTTTGTGCATCTCGGCCACTAGATATGCTTTCACACTGTCGAAAAAAACAACGGGGTCCTGCTCTTTTACCTCCGGCTTGCTTGTGATGCCTGCTGCGGCATCCTGCAAAGCCCTGGCTCTCTCAGCCAACTTCGCATAATCGACCACGAACTATCTCCTCTATCTATCAATTTCCCCCAACACAATATCAATAGAGCCAATCACTGCAACCAGATCGGCCAGCAACCGGCCTTTACTCATCGTTTCGATCGCCTGCAGTGTAGCGAACGAAGGATTGCGCATATGCACACGGTACGGTTTCGCCGTGCCGTCAGATACTACGTAATAGCCCATCTGCCCGCGAGGGCTTTCGATGGCTTGATAGACCTCGCCCGCCGGGACGGCAAATCCCTCGGTCACGATTTTGAAGTGATGGATCAGTGCTTCCATCTGGGTCTTCATCTTTTCGCGATCCGGCAAAACGATCTTCGGTGCATCCGCTTTGATCGGACCCTCGGGCATGCCGTCGAGCGCCTGCTGGATGATCTTCACACTCTCGCGCATCTCGATCAGCCGCACCTCATAACGGGCCCAGGTATCGCCCACCTGCGAGATCGGTACTTTGAACTGGAATTTTTCATAGCCAGAGTACGGCATATCGCGGCGAAGATCGATATCTACACCCGAGGCGCGGAGCGGGGGACCTGTGACGCCCAGCGCAATCGCATCCTCGGCCGAAAGGTAGCCCACGCCCTTCAGCCGGTTCGCGAAGATCGGATTGCCGGTAAGCAAGTTCGAGTACTCGTCGATCTTCTCAGGGAACGTCTTGATGAAGGCCTGAATGCGATCGAAGTAGTCGAGAGGCGGCTCCATCGACAGCCCGCCGATGCGAAAGTAGCTGGTCATCATCCGCTGGCCGGCCACGGCCTCAAAGAGCCGCTGAATCTCTTCGCGCTCGCGGAACGTGTAGAGGAAGACGGTCAGCGCGCCGATGTCCATCGCGTGCGTGCCCAGCCAGACCAGGTGCGAGTTCAACCGCGTCAGCTCGGTCAGCAGCACGCGGATCCACTGCGCCTTCTCGGGAATCTCCAGCTCCAGGAGCTTTTCGACGGCCAGACAGTAGCAGAGATTGTTGGCCATCGGGCTGAGGTAATCGATCCGATCAGTGAGCGGCACTACCTGCTGATAGAACTTGGCCTCGCAGGTCTTCTCGATACCCGTGTGCAGATAGCCGATCTCGGGATAGACGCGAACGACGACCTCGCCGTCGATCTCCAGCACCAGACGCAGAACCCCGTGAGTCGAGGGATGCTGCGGCCCCATGTTCAGGATCATGTGGTTATCGCTGGTTGGCTCGAGAACCGGCGTCTCGATTACGGAGCTGGGTGCGCTCGTCGACATCAGCGATATCCCTCCACCGGATAGTCCTTGCGTAATGGATGTCCCTGCCACTCGTCGGGCATCATGATGCGGCGCAGATTCGGATGTCCTTCGAACCGGATGCCGAAGAGATCGAAGACCTCGCGCTCGTAGAAGTTTGCCGCGGGCCAGACCGAAGTGATCGACTCAACCGACGGATCGGCCTCTTCGACTCTGACCGCCAGGCGAATGCGCTCTTTGTAGCGGTGCGAGAGGATGTGGTAGCTCAACTGAAAGCGCGGCGAAGCTGGATACCAGTCCACGGCCGTCAGATCCTCAAAGAAGTTGTAGCCGGCGGCTTGGACGGTAGAACAAGCCGCGCGAATCTGGTCGGCCGCAATGATGAGCGTCAGTTCGCTGCGATCGAATTTCGCGTCCGTCAGCGCCTCGGGATTCCAGTCGACAATCGCTTGAATCGCCGGGTGTTGCGGCAACGTTTCCATGACCGCCGACTTGCCAAAGACTGCAGGTGAGTTGCTCATCCTAGAGATCCGCCCTGTCCATACTCCAGTCCAGAATGCCTTTGCGCACGATGTAGTAGAGGCCCACGGCGACAAAGCCCAGGTACACCAGCATCTCCCAGAAGCCGAAGAGCCGGGAAACATGTACGAGCTGCGGCAGCTTGCGGTAGATGATGGCCCAGGGCATCATGAAGACCGCTTCCACGTCGAAGAGGATGAAGAGTACGGCGACCATATAGAAGCGGACACTGAACCGGCCCCGCGCATCGCCGACACTCTCGATTCCGCACTCGTAGGCCGCCAGCTTCACCTTGGTATTGCGATGCCGCCCCACAAACCAGGAAGCCACCACCATGCCCGCCCCCAGCGCGATGGCGACAAGAATCTGCAACAGCAGCGGAAGGTACTGCCAGTAGTAGGGAATTGGAGTCATTGCCGCACGCCCCCCGGGGATAAGTGTCGGTAAGTACTGAAAAATGAATGGAAAACCGGCCCGTTGCAGGGTGACGACCTCCGCCACTCTTCAAAAGAGAACCTATTTTGAGATTAGGTTTTTGGCCTCATCCCGTCAAGGCACGCGCATGCGTTACCAAATGGGGAGCTATAACTTGCAGCACCGGTCGAGCCACGCCTCTTGTTTTCGGGTCCATTTCGGGATCGCATCGCGCATCGGACGGCACTCAAACGGATCACTGGCCGGGATTACTGGCCGAAGACCAGCACGGCGAAGAGAAATATCCAGGCCAGGCCCATTGTGTGCCAGAACCAAGCCGTCGCATCCACCGCAATCTGGCGGTAATCCACCCGCTTTAACAGGCCCAACGCGCACAGGCAGAAGATCAGCCCCAAAATACCGAGGATCAGGTGCGCCGCGTGCAGACCGGTAATGACGTAGAAGAAATAGCTTGCGGGCGTCGACCAGCGGTCAAAGGCGAAGCCCTGCGCCGTCAGCTGCTTCCACGCAATGGCCTGCCCGGCAAGAAAGAGCGCCCCGAGAAAAAGCGTTGCCCCGATCCAGGGCAGCGTTCTGCGCAGAGCGGGACGGCCAAGGCCGAGCCACTCTTCGAGTACATCAATCTCGCGAAAGATATGCTGCCGCGCGAACTCCATCGTCAAGCTGCTCAACAGCAGGATGGCCGTGTTCAGAAAAAGCACGGGGGGCAGCAACACAGGATGCCAATCCCCAATCTGCTGCATGCTGCCGGGATCGAGATGTGTGCTCGCCTGACGTGCATAAAAAAGCACGACGAGAACAACAAAGAACATCATGTCGCCGGCGAGCGCACAGAAGACAAACGCCCGGATGCGATGGAGCAGTTCGCGCGGACCGTGCCGCGCATTTTTCCAATCGTCATCACCACCTCCACCACCTCCACCGGTCGGCCGCCGGTCAACGGGCGGTTTGCCTCCGATGCCTGGAGATTTTCGTTCAGTTTCTGCGGGGATGGGCGTGAAGATGGAAGGCATGGCAGCCTCTTCCTATAAGGTTACTCTCACTTCTGCTTGGACGCATCCGGATTCGGAAGAGTGGGCTGCAAAATCACGCAATTGAACTCTTCTGCGAGAACCTTTTTTAGGACGGGAAGCGCTGCTGCGCCTACTTTGCGCGCGTTGCGTTGACTGTGTCGACGAAGAGCTGATGAACGCGCCTATCTTGCGACAATTCAGGATGAAACGTGGCGGCCATTACGGTTCCCTGACGCACCAGCACGGGCGCGTTGTCGCGGAAGGCAAGCGCTTCTACGCCGGTGCCGATCTCGGCGAAACGCGGCGCGCGAATGAAGACCATCTCCAGTGGGCCGCCCGGCAGAGTGGTCTCAGAATGCAGGATGGTCGAGTCGATCTGCCGTCCGTAGGCGTTGCGTTCAACGACAGCGTCGAGCGCAGCCAGGCTTCGCTGCGCCGGGCTGCGCACCTCGCGCGCCAGCAGAATGGCTCCCGCGCAGGTGCCGAACACCGGTTTTGCACCACAAAACTCTTCCAAAGCTTCAAAGAGGCCATGCCTCTCTAAAAACTTGAGCATGGTGGTGGATTCGCCGCCGGGCAGGATGAGGCCGTCTAGATCTGCCAGTTGCTCGGGTTTGCGCACTTCGACTGGAACCGCGCCGGTTTCTTCCAGCGCAGCAGCATGCGCAGCGTAGTCCCCCTGGATGGCGAGTACGCCGATGCGGGGATGGGCAGACCTGTTCAATTCTTTCCTTTGTAGGTGAAGGGGTTGAATACCTGCACGCCGAAGATTGTGAAATCTTTTACGTTCCGGGTGACGACGACTATCTTATGGATTCGGGCGGTAGCAGCGATCATTGCGTCCTCGAATAGATCGTCGGGCTTTCCAGCCATCAGCCGGGCTGTTTCCCGGAAACTATTTCCGTCCATAGGGATCACCACAAATGTGCGCACTATCCGGTCGATCCAGCGTTCGATCTCTGCAGCTTTGAGCGGGTACTGCAGCCGAGTCAGCTCAGCTCCGTCCTGTAGCTCACCGACGGCAACTGCGGAAATCTGGATGTCGCGTGCTGCGACCGAGGCAAACCAGGACTGAACCGCTCCGTGTGGCTTATTTTTCCGCAATTCCGAGATGACATTCGTATCGAGCAAATACATTGCGTTTACTCGAAGACGATTGGCTTGCGACGGCGAAAACGCCGACGCGGGGGAATCAGGAGATCGTGCGGTCCGTTTGGATCGAGCAAGACATCCTTGATGGATTCCCGCTTCTCGCCTTTCAATCGTTCCCACTCGTCGATGGGAACCAGCACGGCCGTCTCGACGCCTCGACGGCTCACAATTTGTGGGCCATCCTTAAGAGCAGCATCGAGGAGTTCGCTGAACCGGGCTTTGGCGTCGTAGACAGGCCAGACCATGCCTTCCTCCACATAGTCATCTTACTAGTCAGATGACTATGTGAGCAAGGAGTAACTTCTAAGGAAAGCACGAAACTCGAGCGAGCGAATGGCGAGCAGTTGGCCCCACCGCAGGTGGCTACCAGCCGCGCGTCTGCAGTAGTTCTTTCTCTTCGATGGCCGCTGCGGCCAGCCCCTTCATCGTGCCAGTCACCTGCTCGCTGACTTCGGCCAGGATCTTGGGATCGTTGTAGTGGGTCGTCGCGATCACGATGGCCTTGGCCCGTGAGACAGCTTCTTCGCGTTCTTTGGCATTGTTCTCGACGTCGAGCGGCGTGGCCCGCTCCTTCATGAAGATTCCCGAGCCCACAAAGATGGCTTCGGCGCCGAGCTGCATCATGAGCGCGGCGTCGGCGGGCGTAGCGATGCCGCCGGCGGAGAAGTTCGGCACCGGCAGTTTGCCGGTCTGCGCCACCATGCGAATCAGCTCATACGGAGCCTGATGTTCCTTGGCTGCTGTGTAAAGCTCCTGCTCGCTCAGCACGGTGAGCGCCTTCATCTCTTTCACGATCTGGCGCATGTGCTGCACCGCATGAACCACGTCTCCGGTCCCGGCCTCACCCTTCGTCCGGATCATGGCCGCGCCTTCAGCGATGCGGCGCAGCGCCTCGCCGAGGTTCCGCGCGCCGCAGACAAAGGGCGTCGTAAAAGCGTGCTTGTCGATGTGGTGGGTCTCGTCGGCCGGCGTGAGCACCTCGCTCTCGTCGATGAAGTCAACGCCCAGTTCCTGCAGGATCTGCGCCTCGGCAAAGTGACCGATGCGCGCCTTGGCCATCACCGGAATCGAAACCGCCTGAATGATCTGCTTGATCAGGCTCGGCTTGGCCATGCGGGCTACGCCGCCTTCGGCACGGATCATGGCCGGCACCCGTTCAAGCGCCATCACGGAGGCCGCTCCGGCCTCTTCGGCGATGCGTGCCTGCTCGACGTTCATCACGTCCATGATGACGCCGCCTTTCAACATTTCGGCCAAACCCACCTTCAGGCGCAGGCTCGTTCCTGTAAAACTCTTCTTTTCATTCTGTTCCGGCATTGTCTTCAGACCTCGACTCACCACCAATTGCGGCCCTCTGCGGGCTTCTCTCGCGCAACGGCTTACTCCTTCTTAGTGTAGCAGCGATGTGGATTCGCGATGGCGGCTCCGCCCCATGCAGCGGTGGTTCGGCACGCTCTTAACGCGTTCCAATCTTGTTGTCTCACTTCTGGTCACTTTGCTGCTGGGGTATTCGCACATGACTCCGGCACAATCACTGCCCACTGCAGGAGAGGACCCTCTGCCCACCGAGACCGCAGAGTTGACCGCGGACGAGAGCCTGGTGCCCGTACCGCAGCCCGAGGTTGAGCAGAAGGGAATGCAGTTGAGCGGTCCCGTGGCTCGTCTGCCGGTGGCGCTGGATGTTGTGGTGCCGGTGCGCGAATTTCGCGTGCGCCATCTGCTCGCGCTCGCCCCTGGGCACGTGATCGAGTCGCAGTGGGGACACGCGGATGACGTGCCGGTGAGTGCAGGCGACGTGCGGTTGGCCTGGAGTGAGTTCGAGGTAATTGAAGCGCAATTAGCTGTTCGGGTAACGCGGCTGGCGTGAACGCGAAGGGGATGCAGTGGAGAAGCAGGTGAAAACGGCCGGGCCAGTGGTTGGTGGGTGGGCAGGACAGCTGCTCGGGCGCCTGCGCGGCCAGCACCGCGTGCCGCCACGGCTGGCTCTGATTGAACGCATTGCATTGGCGCCGCGGCATTCGCTGTCGCTGATCGAAGCCGAAGGCCGGCGGATTCTTGTAGCCACTTCAGCCGAGGGTGGTCCCGCCTTTTATGCGTTGGATGAAAAACAGTCGCAGCCATCGCAGGCAGTATCTCGATCCGCGCAGGGCTCGTCGCGTTTCTCGTCAAGGGTGTCGTGGTGAATTCCGCGGTGAATTCCTTGACTGGCTCATGGTCTTTCTCGCCGTCGGTGCGGGTCGCGCTGGCCGCGCCGGCATCCGTACCGCTCCTGCCCGACCTCAATGCCAAGCTTCATCCTTCGGACTCGACACCCTGGACGATTCTCTTCGTTCTTACGGTCATTACGGTTCTGCCGGCGATTCTGATGGCGATGACGCCGCTGGTGCGGTTGCTGGTGGTCTTCCATTTTCTGCGCCAGGCGCTGGGCACACAGACTGCGCCTTCAAATCCCACGCTGATGGGCCTCGCGCTGATGATGACCTGGTTTTTGATGACGCCGGTGCTCAATCAAGTCGATCAGCAGGCGGTCGAGCCCTATCGCGCCGGTCAGATCACCGGCGCCGAGGCGATCGACCGCGGCGCGCAGCCGGTGAAACATTTTCTGCTGCGCTACGCACGCGAGAAGGACCTCGCACTCTTCACTGCGGCTGGTCAGGTCGCCCGGCCCAATGCACCGGATGATCTGCCCATGCGCGTGGTGGTGCCGGCCTACATGCTCTCCGAACTCAAGGCCGGTTTTGCGATTGGAGCGGTGTTGTTTCTGCCATTTCTGCTCATCGACATGGTGACGGCTTCGATCACCACTTCGATCGGCATGTTCCAGTTGCCGCCGGTGGTGGTTTCGACACCGCTCAAGATTCTGCTGTTTGTGATGGTCGACGGCTGGAACCTGTTGGCCAATTCGCTGTTGAAGAGCTTTTAGCTTGAGGGCTTTTAAGGATCTCGCGCATGACGCCCGACATGGTGGCCGAACTGATGCGCCAGTTACTGAAGGAGGCGATGGTTTTGTCTGCGCCGTTGCTGGTTGCCACAGCGCTGTTGAGTTTTGTTCTGAGCCTGGTGCAGACCCTTACCAGCTTGCAGGAGCAGTCGCTCACCTCGGTGCCGCGTCTGGCGGCGGTTGCAGTGATCCTGCTCGTCGGCATGCCTTGGTTTCTGGAGCGCATGGCCGCGTACACGCGATTGCTGCTGGCGGATTTGCACAGGTATCTGGGGTGAGAAGGGCAGCCATCCGCTCTCAGCTTTCAGCCGTCAGCTTGATCCCGCGACGGAAAAGCAGCGGATTGCCACGCAACCATGAGGTGCTGAGAGCTGAAAGCTGAGGGCTGATAGCTAAGAACTATGAACAACTGGACTCAATTTTTGAGTGCGCTCACCCTGGCCCTGGTGCGGATCAGCGGCATGATCGTCTTTGCGCCATTCTTTGCCTCGACAGCGCTGCCCGTGCGGACAAAAGCCGCCTTTGCCGGAGCAATGGCCTTTCTGCTCGCGCCGCTCGTCGCTTCGTTGCCGAATGCGCGGGCGGAGATCAGCTTTTCTTCGCTTCTAGGCGAACTCGCCATCGGCCTCGTGTATGGTCTCTCGCTTGCGCTCTTGAACGAGATGCTGCTCTTTGCCGGACAGATCGCGGGTCTGCAATTCAGCTTTTCGCTGGTCAACCTGCTCGATCCTGCATCCTCGATCCAGACACCGCTCTTGGGCGACCTGTTCCAGCTCATGGGCCTGCTGGTGTTGATCACCGCAGGGCTCGACCGCATTCTGCTCGCCTCGATGGTGCGCAGCTTTCGCGTAGCGCCGCTCGGCGCCTTCGCGTTGACGCCAACCACAGCTCTCGTGATCGAGCGCGCAGCGGCGGGCATCTTTCTCGCCTCCATCGAACTGGCTGCACCGGTGCTCGCCGCAACCTTGCTGGTCGAGATCACGGTGGCTCTCCTGGGCAAACTCAGCCCGCAATTGCCGGTGATGGCGCTGACGGTTCCACTCAAAACCATCGTGGGATTTGTCATCTTAACCGGCGCTCTGGCGCTCTGGCCGCGGTTCATCGAGGCACGCTTCGCCAGCCTGCTCGATATGGCGGAGCGGCTCATCGCCACTCCTGCGGCTCACGGTGTGGGAGGGTAGCGATGCCGGGAGAGCGCACTGAACAGGCAACGCCGCACCGGCGCGAGAGAGCACGTAAAGAAGGCGACATTCTGCACAGCCGCGAGCTGACGGCCGCTGCCGGAGCCCTGGCGGGTGTGCTCGCCCTGGGCAGCCTAGGCATCCGCGCACTCGAAGCCTGGCGCAGCACCTTCGCAGCTTTTCTTGCGCTCGGCATGCCGGAGCGCTGGGAACCGGCCACACTGCAGCCCACATTGATCGCACTACGGAGTCTCGCTCTCACGATTCTTGGCCCAGCGTCCATAGTGATGATGGCGGTGGCCGCAGCTTCGTTTACTGCCGGTTTGCTGCAGACCGGCGGCGTGAGCATTCACACAGGAGCGATCGGCTTCAGACCGCAGCGGATCAATCCAGTCGCGAATCTCAAAAACCTTTTCTCGCTGCGTGCCGCGGCGCGGTTGGGTAAGTCGCTGCTGCCGGCTGCGCTGCTGGCTGTCTTTGCGATCCAGCGCATTGGCCGGGAGCTGATGATCCCACCCTTCTCGACAGTGCGGATTGAACAGCTCGGCGCCGATGTCTATGGGCTACTTCTCGCCGCGGCCTGGCTGCTCTTCGGCTGGTCAGCGATCGACTTCTTTGTCGAGTGGCAGAGCCGCGAATCGCGCCTGAAGATGAGCCGCCAGGACCTGCGCGATGAGTACCGCGAGACGCAGGGCAGTCCGCAGATTCGCAGCCGCATCCGCGGGCTGCAACGCCAGATGCGCCGCCGGCGCGTAAAGGCGGATGTATCCAAAGCTGCCGTCGTGCTCACCAATCCCACGCACTATGCCGTCGCGCTCGGCTTCGACTTCGCCACCATGGAGACGCCGAAGGTGGTCGCGAAAGGCCGTAACCTGCTCGCCGAAGAGATCAAGGCCGAGGCCCGCTGGGCCGGTGTACCGATCATCGAGAATCCGCCGCTGGCTCGCTCCCTCTATCGCTCGGTTGAGGTCGGCCAGGCGATTCCGGTTGAGCTTTACGCTGCGGTCGCCACAATCCTTGCCTATCTCTATCGCCAGCAGGTTGAAGCCGAGCTTAGGGAGCGCCGGGCCTCCGGCCCCTCACGTTTCGGAGGAGCCTATCGATGAGTACAACAGCTCTTGCTCCCGGCACGCCGCCGGCACAATCGGTTTCCTTATCCATTCTCGACCGGCTGCGCGAGTACGTACTGCCGCTCGCCGCTATCAGCGTGATCTTCGTCATGCTGGTGCCGCTGCCCGCCGCTGGTCTCGACCTCCTGCTCGCTTTCTCCATGGCGGCTTCGTTCATCGTCTTTCTCTCGGCGGTGCAGATTCGCCGCGCCGTTGAGTTGTCGGTCTTTCCCACATTACTTTTGCTGCTCACGCTCTTCCGGCTCGCACTCAACATCGCCTCCAGCCGGCGCATTCTGCTGCACGGTTCCGAAGGCACCGCAGCCGCAGGAAAGGTCATCGAAGCCTTCGGCCAGTTTGTCGTTGGCGGAAACTATGTTGTCGGCTTCGTGCTTTTCTTAGCATTGGTCGCGATTCAGTTCTTAGTTGTCTCTCACGGAGCGGTGCGCACCGCCGAGGTGACGGCGCGGTTCACGCTCGATGCGCTGCCCGGCAAGCAGATGGCGATCGACGCCGACATGAACGCCGGTGTGATCGACGAGACAGAAGCGCGTAAACGCCGGCAGGCCATCGCCCGCGAGGCTGAATTTTACGGTGCAATGGATGGCGCAGCCCGCTTCAACCAGCGCGATTCGCTGGCGACGATTCTGATCACGGCCATCAACATCATCGCCGGCCTGCTCATCGGCACGCTGCAGCAGGGCGTCGCGTTGGCGGAAGCCGCGCGGACCTACACGGTGCTCACGGTGGGCGATGGCCTTGTGACGCTGATTCCGTCGCTGCTGGTTTCGGTTGCCGGCGGCATCACGCTGACGCGCGCCAACTCCGCCGGCATGCTCGGCGGCGAGATTCGCCAGCAGCTCCTGGCGCGGCCTACGACGCTCTATCTTGCGGGAGCCGTATGTGGTGGCATGTGCCTCATCCCCGGCCTGCCCAAGCTTGCCTTTCTGGCCGTAGCCGGCGGGCTCATCTGGACGGGCAAACGTATCGCCGTGCGTCCACCCATCGCGGCGCCAACGGATGCGGCGGCGGGCGAGAAGAAGGCTATCGCGCAGGCGCAGACTGCCGATCTTGCGGGTCTGCTGCGCCTCGAAGACCTCACCCTCGAGATCGGATTTCAGCTCATCCCACTTGTCGATGAGAAGCAGGGCGGCCAGCTGCTCAACCGCGTGCGTACGTTGCGCCGTCATCTCTCTTCGGAGATGGGTTTTCTCGTGCCGCCCGTGCACATCTCGGACAATCTGCGCCTCAAGCCGCGCGAGTACGTCTTCTCACTGCGCGGTATCGAGATTGGCCGTTGGCAGACGGAGGGGCCGCAGATGCTTGCCGTCTCGGGCGAGCCCGGCCGGCGGCCGCTGAGCGGCCGAGAGACACGCGAGCCGGCCTTTGGCGTGCCGGCCATCTGGATTGCGCCGACCCTCGAAGACCAGGCCATCGCTGCAGGCTATTCGGTGGTGGACGCAACCACCGTCATCACTACGCATCTGGGCGAGATGATGCGCCAGCACGCGTGGGAGCTGCTGGGCCGCGCCGAGATCAAGCGGCTCATGGACGCACTCAATGACTCCCATCCGAAACTCCTGGAAGAACTGGTGCCTAAGCTGCTCACGCTCGGCGAGGTGGGCCGCGTTCTCGAACAGCTTCTGCGCGAGCGCGTCTCGATCCGCGATCTCGGCTCCGTCCTCGAAGCCCTGCTTGAAACCGCGCCGGTGAACAAGAGCCTGGTCGCGCTGGTCGAGTCGGCGCGGCAGGCTCTCGGCCGGCGTCTGGTGCGTCCATTGCTTGATGCCGACGGCCTGCTGCCGGTGCTGCTCCTCGAACCCGGCCTCGAAGATGAGATTCTCAGCGCGCTCAGTCCCGAGGCTGGAGCAACCGGCCAACGGCTGCTGGCCGCGCAGGGGGCAGCCGCGGTTCCAACGGTTCCTGTCGTCCGGCGGCTCACCGATTCTGTGAGGGCCCTCATTGGCGCGACCTCTTCTGCGGCACTGCCCGTGCTCTTAGTTCCGAGTCCAGCACGCTATCACGTGAAGCGATGGCTTGAGCCGGTGCTTCCTCGTCTCGCGGTTGTCGCCGCCAGCGAGATTCCGCCGGAGATCCGGCTGCGTCCCGTGGGCACGGTTCGTTGAGAGCCGTCGGCGTGTTGGAACGGGTCGTTGTGATCTGACGAAGGCCAACGGAGCCAAAAGGGGAGATCGATGGGAATGGAGGCAGGCACAGCGGCGACGAAGCCGCAACGGATCATCCCACGGGCCGACGCAGAGAACGGCTATCCGCCTGCAGTCGCCGCGGCACCCCAGCTCAACGGCGAGCAGGAGAAAGCGTTGCTGGAGCATTTGCCGATCGTGCGGTTTCTCGCCCGCCGCATTCACGAGCGTCTTCCGCAGCACGTCGATATCGAGGATCTGGTCTCGGCGGGCGTCGTCGGCCTCATGGACGCTTTCGCCAAATTCGATCCGGCCAAGAAGGTGCAGTTCCGCAGCTACGCGCAGTTCCGCATACGCGGCGCGATTCTCGACAGCCTGCGCACCCTCGACTGGAGCCCCCGCGAGCTGCGCCGCAAGGGCCGCGCGGTCGAAGAGGCGATCCGCGTGCTCACTGCGCGGCTGGGCCATGCGCCCGGTGAAGCCGAGGTGGCCGCTCAGCTCGACATGGCGCTCGATGAGTATCAGCAGCTGCTCGGTGAGTTGAAAGGCCTCGAAATCGGCACTCTGCACGTGGAGCACAACGAAGACTCGGGCGACGAAGAGCTGGCCTATGTGCCGGGCAAACCGGAAGAGGACCCGCTCTTTCGCTGCCTGAAGGGCGAACTCCACGAGCGTTTGACCGAGGCGATCCAGCGATTGCCCGACCGCGAACGGCTGGTGATGACTCTCTACTACTACGAAGAGATGACGATGCGCGAGATTGGCCTGGCATTGGGTGTGGTCGAGTCGCGTGTCTCGCAGGTGCACGCTTCGGCGGTCGTGCATTTGCGTGCGGCGCTTAAGGATCTGGCTGCCCGCGGCGCATTCGAAAAAGCTGCCGCGCTCAAAGCGGGCGCAAAGGCGCAGCGGGCCGAAGGCTGATCGCCCTTGTTGATCGCCGCGAGCGACGGGCCGGAAGAAGGACTTCTGTTGTGATCGAAAAGACGCTTAAACAGGATGAGATAGACGCGCTCTTTGACGCGGCGCGCAACTCCGTCGAAGAGGCGCAGACCAGCGGTGGCGTGAAGGTGACACCGTTCAACTTTTCCTCCGCCGGTCAGATCTCGACCGATCAGCTCCATGCGATCAGCATGTTGAATGATCTGTTCGAGCGCAATCTCACGCACAGTCTGGCCGCGTGGCTACGCATACGGTTCCAGGTCAACCTCGTCTCCGCCGAGCAGATTCAATTCAACGAGTTTCTTTTAAGAATTCCTGATATCAGCTATGTCGCGTCGTTGCGGCTTGAGCCTTTGGGTGCGATCTCGGTCTTGCAGCTCGATCTCCGTCTTGCCCCGCCGATCATCGATCTGCTGCTCGGCGGCGAGGGCAGGGAAGGACCTTTGCGCGAGCTGACCGATATCGAGGAGTCGATATTAGGCAGCGTCGTCGAGGTCATCTGCCGCGAACTCACCGCGGCCTGGCAGACCGTACGGCTGAGCTTCAACTTCGAGCGCCGCCAGATGCAGACCCAGGTGGCGCGCATGATGCAGGTAAACGAAAAAACGCTCTGCCTGAGCTTCGAGATTCGCATGCCGGGCAGCTCGGGACTGCTCAATCTCGCCTTTCCGGCCGTCGTCGCCAACACGATTATGCGCCGGTTGACCAGCGACTGGGGACGCAGCCGCCGCCACCCCGGCGAAGCCCGCGCACGCATGGAAGCGGCCATACGCAAGATCCGGTTCGGCTGCTCGCTGCAACTTCCCAGCGTGAGGCTGGCCGCGAGCGCTCTCGAAGACCTGGCGCCGGGCACGATCGTGCGTCTTGATCTGCCTGCAAACACGGCTCCGCTCTGGCGAGTCGGCGGACAGTCCTTCGCGCAGGCGCAGGCGATCCGCCAGGGGCCTCATCGCGCTGCCCGGATCGACCGCTTGATTCCCGAGGCCGAAGCATGACGAACTACGGTGAGTGCTGGGCCCGTGTAGCCACCGATCTCTTTTCGCAGGCCTTGGCCGGCGAGCCCTTGCTCTCCGAGTCGCTGCCCAAACCTCTCTCCGCCGGCTCCGTCGGCTTTGCCGCGACGCTCTCGGGCGACGAAGAAGGGCGGTTTGTCGTTGTTCTCGATGCCGCTATCCTCGAAAGTCCGTTGATGGGCGATGGAGTGGATCAGAAGGCTGCGTGGGGCGAGCTGCTGCGCGAGACCGTCGACGCCGCGGCCGGCGACCTGCTCGCCAAAACCGGAAAAAAGTGCCGCGTCGAGAAATTCGAAGCAGTCGCCAGCGAGACCCAGGTTTCCCGCGCCTTCCAGCTGCGCGCAGGCGAGCGGGCATGGACCATCCTGGTGCGCGATGATGTGCATGCCGCCGAGGCGAAGGCAAAGACGGCTCCCGCTGCGGCCCCGCCTGCTCCGCCCCCGGCCGCGCTCAAACCCGGCTTCGAACTGCTGCTCGATGTCGAGCTTGAGGCCTCGCTGCGCTTTGGCTCACGCGAGATGCCGCTCGGCCAGATTCTGGATCTCGGACCCGGCGATGTGGTGCAGCTCGATCGCCACGTCTCGGACCCGGTGGATCTGCTCGTCGGCGACAAGATCGTCGCACGCGGCGAAGTTGTGTTGATCAACGGCAACTTCGGTTTGCGTGTCACCGAGGTCGCCGAACCCCGAAGACGCCTGGAGAGCATCCGATGCCTCTTCTAAGCCGGAACCGCGAAGAGCCTCGCGCGCTCGCCTATCATCCCGCAGCAGGTGGCCGGGTGCCTGTCGAAATCGGGCCGGCTTCGGAGCGGCATCGCTTCTTCGAGTCCTGCGCGAATCCGCACTGTAGCTCGGGGCGATTGAAGATCTGGCGCACTCGGCGCACACCCACCTTCGAAGATGGCTGGTGTTGCTCACCGGCCTGCATGCGGGCGCGGGTCGAGGCCGCGCTCAACAGAGAGATGAGTCGCGAGATCGGTCTGCGCACCTCTGCGCCCGAGGCGCATCGCCCGCGGCTTCCACTCGGCCTGGTGATGCTGGAACAGGGCTGGATCAACGCCTTCCAGCTGCGGCGTGCTCTCGAAGCGCAGCGCGTTACCGGAACGGGCCGCTTTGGACATTGGCTCGTGCGGCAGCAGGCAGCAAGCGAAGATCAGGTGACGCGCGCGCTGGGGCTGCAGTGGAGCAGCCCAGTCCTGCATGTCGAACGGCATGACGCAGAGTCGATGGCCCCGTTGCTGCCGCGGCTCTTTGTGGATGCCTTTGGCGCTCTGCCGCTGCGCGTGGTCGGCGGCAAGATTCTCTATATCGGCTTCGAAGATCGTCCGGATCCGGTGCTTGCGCTGGCTGTCGAGCGGATGATTGGCCTGCGCGTCGAAGGCGCTCTCGTGCAGGGTCTGGCCTTTCGCGCTGCGCACACTGAGATGCTGACTGCGCGCTACCCGCGCGTAAGTCTTATCGAGGCCGCCTCCGAGCCGCTGTTGGTGACAGCACTCCTCAGGGCCATGAAGCGCTCCCGCCCAGTGGCCGCCCGCCTGGTCCGCGTGCATGATTGCGTGTGGATGCGCATGACTCTGCGGCCCCAAGTGAGCCAACTGCCCGCAGTCGACTCGGTCGAAGATGTGATCGGCTCAATCGCCGGCCAGTGAGCCGCACAGAACTGTCGCCCTGTCTGCATCTCTCGCTCTTTAAGAGTCTCTCAATTTGGTAACTCCCTCACTCCTTTACAGGCGTTTCGTTCCCAAAATCGATGAGGAATTACACACCTCTCATGAAATCCGTACGCCCGCCGATAGGACAAGAAGGTACAACGGTTCCAGAATTGCTCTGCTCCGAAGTCAAGGATGTTGGTGGCTTTGTTTCTAAGAAAAAGCCTTTGCACGAGACCGGAAACTGCATGTAACTCTGGAACCGCTCTAAGGAGCCCTATGAGCGAAATCCGAACTCTGATTGTGGATGATTCCTCGGTGATGCGCAAAATCGTCGAGCGCGCCCTGCGCCAGGCTGGCCTGGACTCGCTCGTGGTGCACGAGGCCGGCAATGGCGCCGAAGGATTAGATCTTTTAAAGACCAGTGAGGTCGACCTGATTCTCTCTGATATCAATATGCCTTCGATGGACGGGCTTGAGTTTGTGCGCCAGATTCGCGCGCAGAACCTGGCTCCCGGCGTTCCGGTGATCATGATCACCACCGAATCGAGTGAAGAGCATGTGAAAGAGGCCATCCAGGCCGGTGCGCGGGGTTATATCCGCAAACCATTTACCGCCGAGCAGGTGAAAGAACGAGTGCTGCGGCTGGTGAACGCAGCCTAGGCGGAGATCAAGAATGCTCGGGGTACGGAATGCCGCGATCGTGCGACTGCAAAGCGGCGGAAAAAATTTGAGGGAACCGATGATGGCCGTTTCACTGCGTGAATCCGTGCAGCTTGTCTCCGATCCGCAAAATCTGGATGCAAGCGTTGAAGAAGTCTTCCGAATGATGCTGGGCGTGAACTGCCTGCGGAATGCCGCGCCGCCCGCGGCCGGCCATGGGCAGGAATCGATGACGGCCGTTGTCGGATTTGGCGGCATTCTCAGCGGCGCCTGTGTCTTTCGCTGTACCAGCGATGTGGCGCTGACCATCGCCGGCCACATGACGGCTACAGAGTTCAACGCCGTCGATGATCTCGTAAAGGATGCAATCGGCGAGATGTGCAACATCCTGGCCGGCACGTGGAAGGGCAAAGTGCCGGAGCTCTCGGCGAACTGCGGGCTCTCCGTTCCTGCCGTCATTACCGGCCGCGACTACAACCTGCACGTGCAGGCGCCGGAGTTCCAGTTGCAGCATCACTACCGCTTCGGAGAAGCCTCCTTTTCGGTGACGATCGTTTGCGACGGGCTGCAATAGAAAGCAATAGTTCATTGCGATGTCCGATTTTCGGACACGCACTTCCCATTCCTAATGCGCTTTAATCATGTCGGCGCATCTGCGGCCCTTGATCTGCAACCTGTCCCGGCATGGACAGCGGATACTATGCGGCGATGACCGGCCTCGTGGCCCGGTTTCAAGCGCTCGATACAGCCGCCGGCAATCTGGCCAATGCCAGTACCGCCGGTTATCGCGCAGAACGCGAGTTCTTTCGTTCCACGCTTCTCGGGCCGGATGCGCTCGACTCCCAACTGGGCCGGACGGTGAACAACTACGGCCTGCTCGGTGGCGACCGGCTGAACCTGGCGCAGGGCGCTCTCCAGCAGACCGGCAATCCACTCGACCTCGCCATTGAAGGCCAGGGATTCTTCGAGATTCAAGCAGCCAATGGCCCGCGCTTCACGCGGGATGGCAGTTTTCATCGTGCGCGCAACGGGCAACTCGTAACTGCGGTGGGCGAACCGGTTCTCTCGCCCGTGGGCAAGCCGATTCCGATTCCTCCCGGTGACATCGCGGTCGGGGCGGACGGCACGATCTCCGTTGACGGTGGCACGGTTGCGACGGTCGGCGTTTTCACCTTTCCGACCGGAACCGAGCTGGCACCCGAAGGCGCCAACCGTTACATCGCTCCCAAAGGCATAACCCCATCGGTCGCGCGCGATGCTTCGGTCCATCAAGGCGCAATCGAGTCGGCCAATCAGGATGTGGTTCAGGGATCACTCGATCTGATCGTCATGCAGCGCCAGGCCGAGATGATGCAGCGGGCGCTGACTATCTTCCACACCGAGTTCAACCGCTTTGCCACCGAGGACCTGCCGAAGGTGTGACAAAGGCAGGGACTAGGGACTAGGCAGTAGGGAATAGGGAATAGAAAAACAAGATCATCAGAGTGACGAGCGCAATGACGAGAGCCGCGAGGAATCGCACAGCAGCTTCAATGCTTTTAGTCCCTACGTCCCTAGTCCCTTAGTCCCTGCCGAAAGGAGCATTCATGATTCGAGCCCTCTATACGGCCGCCAGCGGCATGAGCGCACAGCAGCTCAATTTGGACACGATCGCCAACAACCTGGCCAACTCATCGACAACAGGTTTTCGGCAACTGCGGCTGCAGTTTCAGGACATGGTCTACCAGAACCTCGTCACGCCGGGTGCGGCGCAGAGCCAGAACACGGTCTCGGCCGGATTGCAGATTGGCCTGGGCACCAAGTCCGCGGCGACCGAGGTGATCAATACGCAGGGCGCGCTGAACGAGACCGACAATCCACTCGACCTCGCTATTCAGGGCAGCGGATTTTTTCAAGTGCAGCGGCCGGACGGAACCATTGCTTACAGCCGCGCCGGGCAGTTTCATCTCAACAACCAGGGCACCATCGTCACGACGGACGGCGACCCGCTGATTCCGACCATCACCATCCCGCCCAACGCCACGGCCGTGACCATCACGCAGTACGGCGTGGTCAATGCCACGCTGCCGGGACAACAGAACCCCTCGCAGCTTGGGCAGATTCAGCTAGCCACGTTTCCCAATCCGGGCGGTCTCGCCAGCATGGGCAATAACCTGCTGCAGGCAACGCTCAGTTCCGGCGATCCGGTGCTTGGGAATCCCGGCGGCACTGAGGGCTTGGGCACGCTGCAGCAGGGCTTCCTCGAAAACTCGAATGTGGATGTCGTCACCGAGTTTGTGCAGATGGTGCTTGCTCAGCGCGCTTACGAGTCGAATTCAAAAGTGATCAAAGCAGCCGACGACATGTATGGGCAAGTCAACAACATGACGCATTGATTCAAGAAAATGACCAGGAACGATTCAGGAGAATCCCTGTGAAAGTAGCTTGCATCATCGCATGGATGGCCTGCGCTGCCGCCATCACGGCGCAAGCTCAGGAGTGGCATGCGGCTCCTCGGCTTCTCCAGCCCAGCCAAAGCTTCTCAGTCACCACAGGAGTCTTCCGCGCGATCGACGATCCGGCAACAGGTGGCCGATGGCTGCTCACACGTGATGCGGATCATCCAGCCGGACCGGGGCAGCTGATTTGGGTGAAAGGCCTATCCGAGGTTACCGACAAACAACCCGCTTCCGCGCAGACGAAACAGAACAGCCTCATTCCGCTTCCGGTCATCCATCCCGGCGATCGCATCGTTGTCGAAGAAGAGACGCCGGTCGTCGAATCCAGGCTTGAGGCGACTGCGCTCGCCGCGGCCTGCGCCGGAGTGAATTTCAAGGCGCAGCTAAAAATCGGCGGACATATAGTCCAGGCGATCGCTGTAGCACCTGGCCAGGCGCGGCTCGCTTCAAAAAACGAGGCTCAGCCATGAGAGGCACTCGCGCCGTTCAGGCCCTTTGCTGCGCGGCTCTGCTCGCGACAATAACGATGCCTCCGGCGCCAGCACTGCCAAAGAAGCACAATCCCTTGGCTCTCGGTTCAAAGACAACGCCTCCTGAAGCGGCGCTCCAGAACTATATCGGACGCGTACGCGCGCAACAAGCAGCGGAGGTGCGCACGCCCGGGTCCATCTGGACGCCCGACGGTCAGCTCGTGCGCCTCGGCACGGACTCCAAGGCCTTCCGCATGCATGATGTGGTCTCGATCGTCGTGACCGAGAGCCTCGCCGCTTCGACCGATGGTCAGGTCAAAAACTCGCGGGCTTCGAATGCCACTTCCGGATTGACAGCGCTCTTCGGTGCGCTCAAGACCGGCAATAATCTGCAGAACCTGATGGGCGCATCCGCCTCGTCGGGCCTGACGGCGCAGGGGCAGAGCACCACGAACTCCAGCCTCAGCACAACCTTTGGCGGCGAAGTGGTCGACGTGCTGCCCAACGGAATGCTCGTGGTGCAGGCCACGCGCGAGCTCACCTTCTCTGAGCAGACGCAGCTCATTAAGCTGCGTGGCCTGGTGCGGCCGGAGGATGTGAGCGCGCAGAATCAGATTCTTTCAACCGACATGACCGACCTTGAACTCGAGGTCACGGGTAAGGGAATCGTGAACGACTCCACGTATCGCCAGAGTCCGATCATGCGGTTCCTGGAACGGTTGTTGGTGTTTTAGACCACCCCAGCGAGCACAAATCGCTCGCCGGGGACCCCGGTAGAAGGCAGGCAATAGGGGCTAGGCAATAGGGACTAAGGACTAGGGAATAGGGACTAGAACTGATGGCACGAATGGCTTTGTGAAAGGGCACGACTTGATCGGGGTCCCCAACAAGCGGTTTTGCTTGTTGGGGTGATCTTCAGTCGTGCCGCAGACGGCACGTAAAAGCGCGGGCTTTAGCCTCTGAGGGACGTTTTGCGGGTGGTTCGCGGATTTATGCACCAGCTTTCGGGACTAGGCAACAGGGAATAGGACGATGCGAGCAATGAGGCCGAAAAAAGCCGAACAATGGAAGGCAGGCTTCGCTTGTCTGCTGATCGTTTCGGTTCTTGCGCTGGCTCCGTTTGCAGGTGCTGCAACCGACGCCGGACACATGGCCCGTGTCAAAGATGTCGCGGCCATCGAAGGCATTCGCGACAACCAGCTTGTCGGCTACGGCCTTGTCGTCGGTCTGCGCGGCACGGGCGACAGCCAGCAGACGATCTTTCCCGCGCAAACATTGGTCTCGGCGCTGCAGAAGATGGGCATCACAGTGCCGCAGACCGGCGCCACCAGCGCTGCCAATATGCAGGTGAAGAATATGGCCGGCGTCTTCGTCGTCGCCACGCTGCCGCCGTTTTCGCAGCCTGGCTCCAAACTCGATGTCACGGTCTCTTCAGCGGGCGATGCGCGCTCGCTCGAAGGCGGCATTTTGCTGATGACCCCGCTCTACGGACCGGACGGCAAAATCTTCGCGCAGGCGCAGGGCGCGCTGGTGCTGGGCGGCTATGTCGCTACTGCCGGAGGCAACGCCCGCCAGATGAATCACCCTACGACGGCCCGCGTGCCCGACGGCGCGATCGTTGAGCGGCCGGTGCCCTTCGAGCTCAAGCAACTCCATACCGTCGACGTTGTGCTGAACGACGGTGACTTTCACACCGCCCAGCGCATGGCTGCCTCGATCAATCAGGCTCTCGGCTCAGACCGCGCACGTGCCGTCGACAGCCGCCGTGTGGAGGTGACCCCAACGCCGGGCGAGGATCTGGCCGCGCTGCTCGACACGATCGAATCGGCCCAGGTGGAGGTGTATCCGCGAGCACGAGTTGTCGTGAACGAACGTACCGGCACAGTAGTCATCGGTGGAACCGTGCAACTGCAGCCGGTCTCCATCTTGCACGGCGGACTGAGCGTGAACGTGATCTCCCGTGTCGAAGTCTCGCAGCCTGGCCCGCTCTCAACGGGGAGCACAGAAGTGGTGCGGCAGACCTCGGTACAGGCCGAAGACAAGCCGGTGAACCGGATCGATCTCAAAGAAGGAGCGACGGTGGAAGATCTTGTTCAGGAGTTGCAGCGCATCGGCGCGGGTGCGCGCGACGTGATCTCGATCCTGCAGGCGATGAAAGAGGCCGGTGCTCTCGAAGCCGACCTGGAGGTGCTGTGATGGCCGGAATCACCGCTGCCGCCTTGGGAATATCTGCTCCTGCGGCGCCCAATCCGAAGCTGGTGCACGCTGCGCATGAGTTTGAGGCACAGATGATGAAGGAGCTGTTGACGCCGATGACCGGAGGCGATCCGCTCACCGGAGATTCGTCTGGCGATGAGGACGGCTCGGGCCTCGCGCTCGGCTCGGGCTCCGGTTCCGACGGCGCTTTGGCCGACTTCGCCGCGCAGGCGCTAGGGCAGGCGCTGAGCGAGCGGGGCGGGTTCGGCATCGCCGACCGGATCGTCCGCGAGTTGGGTCACACGGCCAACTCACCTGAATCCAAGCATTTAGCTGAACCGCCGGATGCGAAGGTAACCAAATCTCTGCACGGGAATACCGTGATGAGAAAGCGTGAATGACTAACGGGATAAAGAACGGGGCCGATACACTCGGCAGGGAGCAAGTCGTATGGAGATCAGGAACAGTCTGGATGGGTTGAGGTCGTTGCTGGGGGTGAACTCCACAGCGTCGGCCGCCGCACCGGGCAGAAGCGCCACTGCAACTGCTCCGGGCGGGCTGGGCAGCGACCTGGCCACGCTGAGCAGCGCGGGCAACGAGGTTTCGCAGACCGCCGCGAGTGATGGCGTGCGGCTGGACAAAGTCGCGGCGATCCAGGCGGCGCTGGCCGCCGGCACCTACAACGTGCCCGCCTCGGCCGTGGCCTCCAGGCTCGTGGATGCCATGCTGGCCGGGCGATAACTCCCAGCCAGGTTCAAGAAGAACGCCGAGCCAGCGCTCGTGCAGGAAGCGCAACCCCGCCAGTCGTGTCTCATCCCGATTCAGGACCTCAGATTCGGCTGGAAGCTGTCGAAAAAAGGAGAATGGGGCAGGTGATGCAGCTCTCGAAGTGGCGCACGGATCGCCCCGCATTGAAAGAACTGGTGCTGGAAGCCTCACAGGCGCTGGCTCGTCTTGATGCCGATCGGCTCGAAGAACTAGCCCTTTGCTGCCAGGTTTTGAATCGGGAACTCAAGGGCGATCTGAACCCGGACTCGTCATCGTCTTCTCCAGGTCGAGGAAAGCGGAAGGATGTCAAGGCCGAGGCTCGCGAAGCAGCGCCCGCAATGGTGGCCTTTGCCGGGGTTCTCGACGCCACGCGCGCCAATCTGCAGGTGATGCATCGGCTGCGCGCTGTGTGCCGAGGCGAGCTCGAATACAGCCCTTGGGAGAAACCAGATGGGCACGATTAACTCCGCGTTCAGCATCGTGACCGGCGCGCTGGAGGCCGATCAGGCGGCGCTGAATGTAGTGGCTAACAACGTAGCGAATGCCAATACGCCGGGCTATACCGTCGAGAAGCCGCAGTGGCGCGAAAATCCTCCTGTTTACATCGCCGGCATTCAAAACGGAACCGGCGTGACCGAGACTGGTTCCGCCTCGCAGCGCGACCGCGTGCTGCAGGAGCGGCTCGATCAGCAGCAGCAGTTGGCTTCGGCCTCCGGCGCGCGGCTCACCGCATTGAATACCGTACAGGCTCTCTTCACTCCGAACTCGGGTGCATCGGGCGCAGGGGCCGGCGACATTGGCAGCGACATTACCAGCTTCTTCAACTCCTTCTCATCGCTTGAAGCGAACCCGACCAATAATGCACTGCGCCAGAATGTGCTCTCGACCGCGTCGACGCTGTCCGGCGATGTTTCGAACGCTGCAGCCAGTCTCAACTCGCAACGCGCGGCGCTCGACCAGGAGGCGGCGGGCGTTGCCAGCCAGGTGAATGCGCTCACCAGCAATTTGGCGCAACTGAACCTCGAAATTCAGTCCACTTCGCCGCATGGCGATGCAGGTGCGCTCGAAGACCAGCGCCAGCAGGATCTGAACCAGCTTTCGCAGCTCATCGGCATTAACCAGGTCACCACGGAAAATAATGGGCTCTCGATTACCACGGCTTCCGGTCAGTTGCTCGTCTCCGAAGGGCAAAGCTTTTCGCTTACCACGAATACTGTCAACGGGGTAACGGACTTCTTTCTCGGCGGCACCGACATCACCGCGCAACTCGCCACCGGCGGTGGTCAGCTAGGTGGGTTTCTCGCAGCACGCGACACCGATATTCCAAATTTTCTCCACTCGCTCGATCAGCTTGCCTACGGCATTTCGACGCAGGTGAATACGCTCAATAACGCGGGCACCGATCAAGCAGGAGACAACGGCAATGCCGGCAATATCTTTACGGCGCCGGCGCAGGTGGCCGGTAGCGCCGCAGCGATGAGCGTGGTGATGACTGATCCGAATCACATCGCCGCAGCCGCGCTTGGGGCCGGCACCGGCGACAATACCAACGCCATCGCCCTCGCTGCGCTCGCGAATCAGACAATCGTCGCAGGCCAGTCGCCGACCAACTACTACTCGAACTTTGTCACCTCACTCGGTTCGACGGTTGCGCAGGTGCAGACCGCGAATACGGCGCAGAATGCCTCGGCGACGCAACTCCAGACACAGAGCGACGCGCTTTCGAGCGTAAATCTCAATGACGAGGCCTCGGCTATCACACTGCTCGAACGCAGCTACCAGGCTGCCTCGCAGGTGTTCACGATGCTGAACACGGTGATGGCTTCGGCATTGAACCTCGGCGATCAGACCGCGGTCTCATGAAGTTGATGACGCGGGAAGCCGCGCCGATAAAGCAAGTGGAAGAAGAGAACCATGCGCGTCGATCCGAACTACATCACGAACCTGGCCAACTCACTCGATCAGGTGCAGGTCAACGAGCAGCAGCTGACGGCGGAGCTTTCAAGCGGCGTGCGCATCACTTCGCTCGCCCAGGATCCGCTCGGCGCCGGCGAAAATGTTCTCCTGCTCAATCAGATTCAGCAGGACGATTCGTTCACGCAAAATGCGAGCCTGGTCACCGGACAACTGCAGGTGGCTGATTCGGCGCTAGGCAGCGTCGTCTCGCAGCTCACGCAGGCCATCTCGCTCGCTACCAGCGCCAACAACGGCACCATGAATGCGAGCAATGTGCAGTCGGTGGGCAATCAGATCGCCGGCATTCGCGACGAGATTCAATCACTGGCCAACAGCAGCTACCAGGGTCAGTACATCTTCGCCGGCGGGCAGACTTCTGCCGTGCCCTTCACCACATCCGCTGCGGCTTCGACTGCCGCAACGACCTATAACGGCGATCAGGATGTGAACTATCTCCAGATGCCCAATGGGCAGAAGATTCAACTCAATGTACCGGGCAGCCAGATCTTTCTAGGCGCAGGAACGAGCAATGTGTTTGCCGCTCTGAACAACCTCATCGCGGATTACGCAAATGGTTCTGTGAACACGCAACAGGCGGTAAGCGACACCGAGGCGCTGAATTCGGCGCTCAACTATGTTTCGCAACAACGCGTGACGATTGATAACTCCATCACACGCCTCACGGCCGCTTCGGATTCCACCAACAGCGAGAAGACGCAACTCACCGTTGCGCAGACGAACCTGATGCAAGCCGACATCGCGCAGGTCTCCACACATCTCTCTCTCGCTGAGACACAGCAGACCGCGCTCGAAGATGTGATCGCGCAGCTCGGCTCAGCGCAGAACGATCTGTTCAGCAAACTCCCGGGGTAACCACCTATACTTGGAACGAGGCTCTCGTTCTTGTTCGCTGCGCTTCGTTTCCTCTGGAATGCAACCCGCGGCCACCGGCTGGCTCCGTGGCGCAGCGACTATCTGCGCTGGCGGATCGAGACCTTCTCTGGCAAACGCGCGGAAACGCTCACTGGTTTCAGCGTGCTTGGATTTTTGTGGGCCACGCGCTGGGAGATTCTGAGCTTTCTTGCCTGGACCAATCGGCTGGAGCAGGAAACACGCAAGCACTCGTGACGCTCGCGGAGATCACGCGTCTGAATCTAAGACGACCGCTTATTCTCAGAGCTGGAGTTCTTTCCGGATGCGCTCTGTTTTCCCCTGCCTTGCTGATCTTTTCGTCGTCTTCTTTCTATCCACTGCTGCTGCTTCGGCGCAGACCACGCAAGCGCCGAAAAGCTTGCCTCCCATCGAGCCGCCGAAGGCGATGCCGCAGGCCGGGGATTCAGCGCCCACGATCCGCGTGACCACGACCGAAGTGCTGGTGCCCACGCTCGTCGAGAAGAAAGATGGCGGCATTCTCTATGGCCTCAAGCCCAACGATTTCATTCTCGAAGACAATGGCGTGCCGCAGAAGATCCGCGTGCAGGAGGAACTCGATACTGCACCCGTCGCGCTGGTCGTGGCCATTGAAGAGGGTGGCGCCAGCGTGCTTGAATTCGACAAACTCGCCAAACTCGGGCCGCTGCTTGATCTGTTTTTATCCGATCCGCGCAGCCAGGTCGCGCTGGTCGGCTTTGATTCCACGCAGCACCTGTTGCAGGACTACACGCATGCAGGCGAGCAAGTGAACAGTGAGTTGCGCAATCTCGATCCCGGTGACGGCGGCGCCGCGATCCTCGATACCATCAGCTACTCGGTCAATCTGCTCCAGTCGCAGCCGAAGGAGTTCCGGCGCGTTCTGCTGCTCATCAGTGAAGAGCGCGACCATGGCAGTAAGCACACCAAGCCGGAAAAGCTGGTCCGGCAGATCGGCGAGTCCGACGTGCTGGTGCTCAGCGTCGCATTTTCACCGGCGCGCGCCGAGTTCGCGCACGACGTCAAGGATTCAGGCGACGACCGGACCCTGAACATGGTCTCGGCTCTGGCGATGATCGTAAAGGCCTTCAAGAAGAACGTAACGAAGGAGATCGCGCGGATGAGCGGCGGCGAGTACACCACGTTTACCGGCGATAAGAGCTTCGAGGGCCACGTCGTTGAGGCGGCCAAGCACATGCGCAACCGCTACCTGATCACTTTCAGCCCCTCGGCCCCGACGCCCGGTTTGCACACGATCCGCGTGCGCACCGCGCAGGATTACGGCGCCCGCATTGTGGCGCGGGCAAACTATTGGGCAGCAGGGCAGTAGGATCGATAAGAAGCCGGCAAAACGCGCAAGGCCCTACGGGTAAAGGCGCAGAGTTTTCAATCGGATTCCATGACGTGAATATTTCCCCACAAGTCACAGTATGGTAATCTTTCTGAAGACACTTTGAGAGTGGAACTGAGAGAGAAGAGGAGTAACTGACGCCGTGCTGGCGACTCAAAAGAAGACAGACCTGATCGCACGCTTCCGTACACACGAGACGGACACCGGGTCACCGGAGGTCCAGATCGCGATTCTGAGCGAGCGGATCGGCGAATTGACCGAGCATTTCAAAACCCACAAGAAGGACCACGCTTCCCGGCGTGGACTGTTGATGCTGGTCAGCAAGCGCCGCCGCCTGCTGGATTACCTGAAGACGCATGATTCCGACCGCTACCGCGACGTGATCGGCAAGCTCGGTATCCGCAAGTAAGCCCAGAAAGACAACATTGAATCGGAAGCGCCTAGACCGCACACTGGTCACGGCCCCGCTTGCATTAGCCCATCGGGGCCATCCCCTATCTGGCCAACAGCCGCTGCTGCCGGGGCCCGTGCGGAGTTCTCGCTCCTGCACGGCCCAGGGGCGCGCTCACCGCGTGCCTGCAGTTGAGCTGCATCACCATGTGCTTTGCCGCAATTCCCGCACAAGTTTCCCTAGCGAACAAAATGAAACGAGGACACTATGTCTACCAAGCATGAAGTAGCCGTCGAGCTTGCCGGCGGCAAGCGACTGGTCTTTGAGACCGGTCGCATGGCCAAGCAGGCCTCCGGCGCTGCGGTGGTCACAACCGGTGAAACCGTTGTGTTGGCCACCGCTGTCGCCTCCCCCGACGCCCGTGAAGGCATCGACTTCTTCCCCCTCACCGTGGATTACCGCGAGTACACCTACGCTGGCGGCCGCATCCCCGGCGGCTTTATCAAGCGCGAAGGCCGGCCCAGCGAAAAAGAGATCCTCACCGCCCGCCAGATCGATCGTCCCATCCGCCCGCTTTTCCCTGATGGCTTCCGCAACGAGACCCAGGTCATCGCGCTGGTCTTCTCGGCAGATAAAGAAAACGATCCCGATGTGGTGGCCATCAACGCCGCCGCCGCGGCTGTGGCTCTCTCCGATATTCCCTTCGGCGCAACTGTCGCTGCGGTGCGCATCGGCCGGGTGAACGGCGAGTTTGTGGTGAACCCCACTTATTCTGAGCGCGCTGCAACCACGCTGAACATCATGATCGTCGGCCACAAGGACGGCATCGTGATGATCGAGTCGGGCGCCAAGGAAGAGACGGAAGAAGTCATCTTGGCCGCGATTGAGTTTGCGCATGGCGAGATTAAGAAGATTGTCGCCGCCATCGAAGAGCTCGTAGCCAAGGCAGGGAAGCCGAAGCGCGCGTTCAACGCACCCGAGTTCGATGAGGCCTATTACAACGAGCTCAAGACTAAAATTGGCGATCGCCTCAAAGATGCGCTCGATACCAAGACGCACGACAAGATCGAGAGTTACTCACTGATCAAGCAGATCAAGGACGAGCTTGCTGCTGAATTGCCCGCAGACGATCCGAACGCGAAGAAGAGGCTCGGTCACTACTACGAAACTCTGCGCGAGCGGCTCTTCCGGGAGCAGGTGACGAAGGACCGCATTCGTCCTGACCGTCGTGCCTTCGACGAGATTCGTCCCATTACCATCGAGACCACCGTTCTGCCTCGCACCCACGGCTCCGCGCTGTTCACACGCGGCGAAACCCAGGCCCTCGTTACTGCCACGCTCGGCACCATGGACGACAGCCAGCGCCTGGAAAGCTATGAAGGCGAGCAGAAGAAAAGCTTCATGCTCCATTACAACTTTCCGCCGTTCAGTGTGGGCGAAACGGGCCGCATGACCGGCGTGGGCCGCCGCGAAGTGGGGCACGGGGCTCTGGCCGAGCGCGCCATCTCGGCAGTTCTGCCAGCGGCCGATGAGTCGCCTTATTCGATCCGTATCGTCTCCGACATTCTCGAGTCCAACGGTTCATCCTCGATGGCTTCGGTCTGCGGTGCAAGCCTCGCGCTCTATGACGCGGGTATCCCGCTGAAAGGCGCGGTTGCCGGTGTCGCCATGGGGCTGGTGAAGGAAGGTGACGACTACGCGATCCTCACCGACATCGCCGGTGCAGAAGATCATTATGGCGACATGGACTTCAAGGTGGCGGGTACCCGCAAGGGCATTACAGCGCTGCAGATGGACATCAAGATCGGCGGCCTCACCCGCGAAATCCTGCAGCAGGCAATGGAGCAGGCCCGCCGCGGCCGGCTCTTCCTGCTCGACAAGATGGATGCCATCATCGATGGACCGCGCAAGGAGCGCTCGCAGTATGCGCCCCGCATCGAGACCTTGATGATTCCCACCGAAAAGATCCGCGATCTGATCGGCAAGGGCGGCGCGACAATCCGCGGCATCGTTGAGCAGACCGGCGCAAAGATCGATGTGGACGACACCGGCAAGGTGAGTGTCGCATCCTCCGATGCGGACGGCCTCAAGCGGGCGATGGCGATGATCAATGACGTCACGGCCGTTCCTGAGATCGGCAAGACGTATCTCGGCAAAGTGGTCCGGCTGGCCGAATTCGGCGCATTCGTCGAACTCTTCCCGGGCACCGACGGCTTGCTGCACATCTCCGAGATTGCCGAGCATCGCGTCAAGGAAGTGAAGGACGAGCTGCGCGAGGGCGATCAGGTAATGGTGAAGGTGCTGGCCATCGAAGGCAACCGCATCAAGCTCAGCCGCAAGGCGCTGATCAAGGAACAGAAGGCCAAGCTGGCCCAGGCATCCGGTGGCGGCGAAAGCAATGGCAGCGCCGAGGAAGCGCAGGCCGCACCTCAGCAGCGTCCGCGCCACGAGTTCGACGAGCGTCAGCCGCGCTCGAATCAGAGCACGATCCTGATCGAAGGCGGAGACGACTTCGAAGAAGAAGGCGAGGAGTTCGAAGAAGGGTCTGAGCCGAACTTCAACCGTGTTGAGGGCGTGCCCGCGATGTCGGGGCAACCGCATGGAGGCGGCGGAGGCCGTCCTTCCGGTGGTGGCGGTGGCAACCGTCGCCGTCGCCGGCGGCGTCCTGGCGGACGCGGCCCCAGCGGTGGTGGCCAGAGTTAAGCAAAATAGCAACAAAAGTAAGGCCCGGTTTATTGCCGGGCCTTACTTTTTGTCCGATCTGCATCGTTCTGGAAGCTTCTAGGATTTCCGGATTCCGAGCTCGTCATTCAAACCAGTAATCCAGTGTTCCCTCTGAACCTTTTCCGAAATCGCCTTCAAAACCGCCCTCGCCGCGCAGTCCAACAAGATCGCCTGTTCCCGATCCGGGAACGACAAACCACCTTGCCTTGATCTTGCCGTTCTCCACGCTTTCGGAGCCCTGAAGCACGAATGTGCCCTGGCGTTCGCCGAGTTTTCCGCGGAACCGTTGCATGCTGATCAAGGTGGAAGAATGATCGTCACGCCGGACCTCAAAGGCCCGAACCGGTGATGCGCCCGCGATGTCTCCGGTGAATGTTTCGTTGAGATGGATCTCCACCAATGCCGGACCTGCTGTTTGGTCGTAGGGCTTGGCATCCGAACTCTGAACCGTAATCTTTGCTTTAGCGTGCGTGCGCGTCGGCGGCTCCGCCGTGGATTGTCCGCCCGCTTGGACTGATACCTGAACTGATTCCTGGGCCGATTCATAACTCAATACGAGGCTGTTCATTCTCGCGGCCTCCTTTCGCTGGTTCTGGGCCATCAGCCACGCCGCCGAGAGCAGGAGTGCTAACGCGAGCGTAAGTTTCTGAGGCATAGCCCTTTCGCCCTCCGTATCTTCGATACCCGCGGCAGAGCGATGGTTTCCCGCATTTATAAATTCAATGGAAAGACAGAAGTAGGTTGGAACCCAAATTGTTGCTCATCTGGGATAGGTGATCGGCGCGTCTTACTTTGCCGGCGATGACAGGCTCGAGGGTTCGAGTCTGCGACGCTTGATGCCGCGCGGCGTCTCACTCATAGGAGGGAAGGGCTCCGGAAGCCCGGCGCAGCCGGCCTCCACAATCTCATCAGACCTGGTCGCGTTCTTGTCCGAGTACATGCGGCGATCGGCGGCAATGCACAGCGACTCAGCGCTGAGCGCATCATCGGGATACACGGCGATGCCCACGCTGGCGCCTACGCGTACTGTATGCCCATCCAGATCGAGAGGTTCATTGAGCAGCTGAATCAGCGAATGACCCACGCGCTCAGCATCTGCGCGGCATGTCGGGTCTTCCAGAATGACAGAAAACTCATCTCCACCTGTGCGCGCCACCGTATCCGAGCGGCGAATGCGTCCCTGGAAGATTTCGCCGACGCGTTTCAGAAGCAAGTCACCCACATGGTGGCCTGCCGTATCGTTGACCTGCTTGAAGCGGTCGAGATCCACCAACAGCAGAGCAGTCTGTTTTCCTGTGCGATGGGCGCGTTCCAACGCCCCGGCCAGCCGATCCTGGAACAGCCGCCGGTTGGGCAGACCAGTGAGCTCATCATGAAGCGCCAGAAATTTGTTGTGCTCGATCTGCGATTCAAGCAGCAGCAGAATCATGCCCACCGCGACCACATATTTGGGCAGGTTCCAGACTTCGCTCTCCGGATGCAGGGCGGGGAAGAACGCGTTGATGCTAGGGCCGATGACAAAGACCGCGGACCATGCCAGGAACCCGGCAATCGTGATCAATGCGCCGGTCGTGGCGCGCCGGTAGGTGTACCAGAAATGGATGCCGCAGCCGAAGTAAACCGTGAAGAAGACCGCATTCAGCGCGAGCTCAGGACCATTGCCTGGTTGATTTTGCACGGCCAGCAAAAAGGCGGAGAGGCCGCCGAAGAGGCTCACGGCCGACCAGCGCAGCGGATGATTGAAGGTGCGGATAGTAAAGAGCGCAATGGCAAAAGGCAGAATGCCGACCAGCAGGGCAGCAGGCACAAAAGCCCAGTAGCCGGTGGGTGCAAAGGTGAGCAATCCGATATAGAGCGTGTTGGTTCCGATGACGGCGGCGATCATCCAGCGGCTCGATAGCTCGCTGCGAAAGGGCACACACGCCCACATGAATGTGACACCGGCCCAAACCAGTGCCGCAAGCGCAATAAAGCTGGCCACTGCTCCCAGTTCGCCGCTTGAGGAAAGAAACATCAAGGCTGCGAAATGAAGTTCAATTAACAGCCAGCCGGTCAGCCACAGACCGGAAACGGCCGTAAAGCCGCGCCGCGCCACAGAGGCGAAGGCACAGGTGAGCAGTGCTACCGCTCCAACGTCTGGAAGTTTGCCCCAATCCAAACTGAACCAACCTCGGCGCTCCGAGGTCCCCCAAAACTAGGATCGCTGAATTCCCGGCAAATACCCATGGCGCTTTTGTAGCACCCCGTGGGTAACGGATTGCACTTCCGTAACGACGGCGCAGGAAGAATGCCGGAAGCGTAATTTGCGGTTTCTGAACCGCTCCTTGCACCAGATGACTTTCTTAGAATCGCACAGGCGATCTAGGAAGAAAACAGCAAAAGAATGAAATATATCCAAATATTAAGTGGTTGTAAATGCCGCCCAGTAACGAAAAACAAGATTTGGCTGTGAACCGGCTAAATATTTTACGCAAACAGCCGATAGGAGGACGGTACGTTCGTGTACCTCGGAGGTTGGCGGGGAACACGTATGAGGCTCGATGATCTCACTAAAAAAATACCTGGACCTTACGCAAGACGCTCGATCTGTTCTGGGAACTGTTGAGATCGACGATGCCGATATCCTTTCATCCGCGCTGGCGGCCTATGCCGCAGCCCTCACTGCCATGGGCGCCTGCAGCCTGGAGGCCTGCCCCGGAGTGGGGAAAGGGCTCAAGCAACGGCTCGAAGACCTGGCCGGTAAGCTCTCAGGCGAGATGAGCAGCGCGGAGCTCACCGCCACCGGAACCGATGCCCGGGAACAGCTGCAGGAGTGGGGGCGGCACGCGGCCTGGCACTACATGCAGAAGACCGGCGAGGTAAAGGAACTATTGATAGCCATGGCTCGGACAGCCGAGTCGGTAGGCGTAAAAGACCAGCGCTGCGCCAGCCAGATTCAGGAGGTTACCTCTCGCCTGAATGAGATTGCCACCCTCGACGACGTGACGAAGATGCGGGTGTCGATCCGGACGAGCGCCGCTGAATTAAAAAGCTCCGTCGACCGGATGACCGCCGAGAGCCAGTCCGTGGTCGAACAGCTTCGCAAGCAGGTCTCTCATTATCGGACACGGCTGGAAGAAGCCGAAGAGATCGCCTCCCGCGATGCTCTGACTGGCGTCCGCAGCCGGCTGAATGTAGAAAGTCAAATTGAGGTGCGGATCGTTGCCGACCGGCAGTTCTGTGTCGCAATTTTGGACATCAACGGGTTCAAACAGGTCAATGACGAGTTTGGCCATGTAACCGGCGACGAGTTATTGAAACAGTTTGCCACCGAACTTCAATCTGTCTGCCGCTCTACCGATGTGATCGGGCGCTGGGGTGGAGATGAGTTCATCCTGCTTCTCGACTGCGGCCTTGCTGACGCAATCCAGCAACGCGAGCGGTTGCGCGATTGGGTATGCGGTCATTACACGGTGCAAGGCGAGTCGGGAACGACCAAGCTGAATCTCAACATCTCCATCGGACTGGCCGAGCACAGGCAAGGCGAGTCGATGAAAGAGCTGCTGGCACGTGCCGATGCAGCCATGTACGCAGAGAAAGGCGTGTCCCGAATCGGTGCAGGCGCCGCCGTTGTCAGTCGCTGAGCGTAGCGAGTTGCTGAGATCGATCTAACCGTTTCTTTGCTGCACACAGCCGTGTGCAGAGCATCCGTCTTTTTGGGAATCTCCTCACCTAAGTTCCGATTCAGGAATTCACCCTTCTTCTTTTTTCTCTCCAATCTTGAGTCTTTTTCTACTTCAGTGAAAAGTTGAGGAGTGCCCATCCTTAGCACGCGCTAAGAGCCACTGCGGAGGATGAACACACACTCCGCAATGCACACGCGATGCGGAGGAAAGGCGATGCATGAGACTCCTGATCGCTGATGATGACAAGGCCCTGGGACTTTTTCTGAGTCGCGGCCTGGAGGCCGATGGACATCGAATCCGCTTGGCCTACGATGGCGGGGCTGCAGTGGAGGCATTCCGGCAGGAGATGCCCGATCTGACGATTCTCGATCTCAACATGCCGGTCAAAGATGGCGAGCAGGTGCTGGCGGAGATTCGCGCACTTGATCCGGACCTGCCTGTGCTCGTGCTGACCGGGCGTCTCGAAGTCGAAACGCGGGTGCGCTGCCTCGATCTCGGCGCCGATGATTTGATGACGAAGCCCTTTAGCCTGCATGAGCTGCGTGCGCGTTGCCGGGCCCTGCTGCGGCGTAAGCGCGAGACGCGGCTGCAACTGCGTGCCGGCGATCTTGAGCTTGACCGGCTCGATCATTCGGCGCGGCGGGCGGGTGAACCGATCATCTTGACCAACAAAGAATTTTCTCTGCTTGAGCATCTGCTGCTCAATCGCGGCCAATGCGTATCGCGCGTCGAGCTTCTCGATTCCGTGTGGAACCTCGAGCCCGCGCAGACAACCAACATCGTTGACGTCTATGTGAACTATCTGCGCCGCAAGCTCAAAGATCCGCCGCCGGGCCGGCTCATCTGCACAGTGCGCGGTCATGGCTATATGGTGCCCTCCGAGGCGGAGCTCGCGTTGCCTGCGCACCTGACAGAAGCTCATCGGCAACCGGGAGCAACGGGAAAAGCCCTGCCGATGCACGCGGAGATGCATTGAATTATTTCGCGGATTAACTAAAGGAGAGCCTTGATGCAACCTGCTTCCGTTACCGTCCTTCCTGCTCCTACGCGCATCCGTCCGCGCTCTGCTCTGGTCGCGAGCGCAGACGGCAGCTTTCGCCAACGCCTCACGCAGATTCTTACCGGATTGCGCTGGCAGGTGCGCGAAGCCCAGGGTGGCGCCGAGGCCTGGACAGAGGCCGAGACCTCGCCGGTCGAGGCCGTCATCGTCGACTCGTGGCTGCCCGATCTCGATGTGGGCGAGTTTCTGCGGGATTTCCGCAGCAGCTTTCCGAATGTAGATCTGGTCACAGCCAGTGGCGCACTACAGCAGGAGGGACCGCGTGGGCCATATCGGCAAGAGCTGCTTTACGCGATGCGCCGCAGCCAGGACACCGATACAGCAGCATGGAACACAGCGCCGGCGCTTGCCTCCGGCGCGAACGGAACAGTCTCCGACCGTACAGCCTTTGTTGTGCATGGATCGGCAGCCCAAGCCGCTTCCTCCGAAGAAGCTTCCTCGTTATCGCCTTTATCCACGTCTTCGCGTTCGGCGCAACCGCGGGCCGATGCCGCGCCGCGCACCGAACTGGGTGTGGCTGAGCGGCTGCCGGAGTTAGTGGGCGATGCACCCTTGATGCTTGAAGTGAGCCGGCGCGTGCGTCTCGTCGCTCCACGGATGACGCCAGTCCTCATTGAAGGGCCGACGGGCTCAGGCAAAGAGCTTGTGGCGGAGGCCGTGCATCGTCTCTCGGCGCGCAGCCGCAAGCCGTTCGTGGCCATCAACTGCGCAGCGATTCCCGAAGCACTGCTTGAGGCTGAACTCTTTGGGCACACGCGCGGCGCTTTCACGGGCGCGGTACAGGGCCGCACGGGGCGCATCGAAGCGGCCGATGGCGGCACGCTGTTTCTGGACGAGATTGGCGAGATGCCGCTGGCGCTGCAATCGAAGCTGCTGCGCTTCGTCGAATGCGGCGAGCTGCAGCGTGTCGGCGACAACGAAACTGTGAAAGTAGACGTGCGGATTGTGGCGGCAACGCACCGCCCCCTCGCGGAGCATGCGCAGGCCGGCGCCTTTCGTTCCGATCTCTATTATCGTTTGGCCGTCTTTCTCATCCGCACGCCTTCGCTCTCCGAACACGCCGACGATCTGCCGCAATTGGTCGAGCACTTTATGCAGCGGCTGGGCCGAGAGATGCCGGTGAAGCGCGTGGATGAATCCGCCATGGCCAAACTCGCGGCGCACGACTGGCCTGGCAACGTGCGCGAGCTCGAACACGTTCTCGAGCGAGCGGTGATTCTCGCCGGCGATGAGCCGGTGCTCACAGCAGCTGAGATCGACTTTGGGCGGGTTGTGAATTAGGCGAGGAGAATCGATGAGCATGCATGTTGGAACGCGGTTGAGCGATCAGATCGCACGCTATCTCGACCTGGCTGCGCAAGAAGCCAAACTGACCGCAGCCAACATGGCGAACATCGATACGCCCGGCTATCGCGCCGTTGGCATGGACTTCGAGGCGGAGATGCGCGAGGCAATTAGTGATCTCGATGAAGGCCTTGCGTCGAAATCGGCGCGCGTGACGACCGTGGACGGGCTCATCGCACGGCCCGATGGCAACGATGTTTCGATGGATCGCGAGAGCTTGAACCTGGCCGAGGCGCAGCTCAAATTCAAAACGGGCGTCGCTCTCCTGCGCCAGGAGTATCAGCGCGTGATGGACGCGATCCATGCGGACAAATAAAAGAGCAGCTCTCAGCCTTCAGCTATCAGCTTGAGAAATGGCGAGAAGTATTCCATGGGCAGGCTGAGGGCTGAAAGCTGATAGCTGACGGCTAGGAGTATGCAATGAATCTTTTCGGCATGATGGATGCCTCCGGTGAAGCGATGGAGGCCGAGCGGATGCGGGCCGAGGTCGTTGCGGCCAACATGGCGAATGCCGAGACAACGCGCACCACCGCAGGCGGCCCGTATCATCGCCAGCACGTCGTCTTCGCTGCAGACCGCGGCGATCCGGCATTTCTCGACTCGCTGACCGCCGCTTCCGCCAATACAAGCTTCAACACGCTCGCCCAAGCGGCGCTACCGACGCTGCCTCATCCAGGAAATGACGCGGTTGCGCCTGGCGTACACATTGCCCAAGTGATCGAAGATCCCGGGCCGCCGCTCAAGCGTTACGATCCCGGCCATCCTGATGCAGGCCCGGATGGCTATGTCGCCTATCCGGACATTAATCCGCTTACAGAGATGGTGGATCTGATGGGCGCGACGCGTGCATACGGACTGAACGGCTCTGCCGTGCAGGCGGAGAAGAGCATGATCGGCTCGGCGCTCGATATTGCGAAGACCTAGCGCCTGCCCAATTTATCGGAGGAATCATGTCGTCCGTATTCGCACCTGCGGCCACAATGTCCGCGCTACTTTCGAACGCAGCTTCGCAAGCTTTCGCTGTTCCAACTCCACCGAGTAGCGATGCTTCATCTCCTTTTTCCGATCTGCTGACGGATGCAGTTGGCCAGGTGAATCAGTTGGAACAGCAGGCCCAGACAGCCGTCACTGGATTGATGACAGGCCATGGTGTCGATGTACATCAGGCGATGATCGCGACTGAAAAAGCTGATATGGCCTTCGAGCTTGCGTTGGCAGTGCGCAACAAGGCGGTGCAGGCGTATCAGACGGTGATCGGGATGCAGTTTTAGATCGACTAGAGAAGAGAGAAACCCAAGGCCGAGATTATGGCAACAGCGACACAGCTTACGCGCAACCCGCCGGCAACTGCACCAGGCCAGCCGCAATGGACCGACCGTCTCGCCGGCATGTGGGGACGCGCGCGTGTCGGCTGGGCGCGTCTTGCTCCGCGGCAGAGAAACGGCATCTCCGTCGCCGCGCTGCTGCTGGCCGCGTTGACCGCTACGCTGCTCTGGTACGCACTGCGTACAGACTGGCGCACTCTCTACACAGGCATGGAGCCCGAGGACGCGCGCCAGACGGGGCAGATCCTCACGCAGGCGCAGATTCCCTTCGATCTCACAGCCGACGGAACGCAGATCCGTGTTCCTGCAGCACAGCTCGACAAGGCTCGTCTCGCGACCTCGGCCAAAGGCAGCGTGCGCAGTGGACGCCTGGGCTTTGAACTTTTCGACAAGCCGAACTGGGTCGGCTCCGAGTTTGACGAGCAGGTGAATTATCAGCGCGCTCTCGAAGGCGAACTCGAACACACCGTGGGCACGCTGGCCGATATCGAGTCGGCGCGTGTGCATCTGGTTTTGCCGCATGACTCGCTCTTTCGCGAAGAGGAGCGTCCGGCCAAGGCCTCCGTTGTGCTCAAGCTGCGCCACGGTTCGCTTGCCGAAGGCGAACCTGAGGCGATCCGCAATCTCGTGGCCTCGGCGGTTGATGGGCTCACACCCGATCACGTTATGCTGGTCGACGCGGCCGGCCATCTGCCGCTTGGCCCCAAAACACGAGAGGCGCTCGAACTCAGCGCCGAGCAGGATCTCGAAGAGAAGCTGATTGCAACGCTCGAACCCGTGACCGGCGTGGGCAATGTGCGCGCGTCTGTAGCGCTGGATTACGATCATGCGGCGACTGACGTCACGCAGGAGACCTACGACCCCAGTCAGACGGTGACGCTGTCGATGCAGCGTACCGAGCAAACGACGGGGCCGCAGCCGATACCCGCAGGAGTTCCAGGAACTGCATCCAATGCGCCGAATACGCAGACACTGCCTGTCTATCCGCAACAGACTACGCCGCCGCAGACGGCCAAGACAGAGTCCGGCACATACGCGGCCTCGAAGACGACCAAACACATGGTCGAGAGCCCAGGCCGGCTGCGCAGGCTGACGGCAGCCATTGTCGTCAACGATCGCCTGATGCAGGCAGCGGCGCATGGCAAGCCAGCTGTGTGGCAGGCACGCTCAGCCGACGAGTTGCGTCACCTTACTGCGCTGGCGCAAACGGCTGTGGGCTTTGATGCATCGCGCGGCGACGCACTCACCGTCGAAGACCTGGCCTTCGACGCCAACCACGCGCAGTCAACTACGCCGGTCGCGCGTCAGGTCTTGTCTGCAGCGGAGAGCTCACCGCTGCTGATCAAGTATGTGGCGCTGTTGCTCGGGATGGCAGTCGTTCTTCTCCTGGGTGTGCGGCCTGCGCTGCGTCATGCGGGTGTAGCGCCGCAGCGGCCCGCAGGCAAGGAGAAAGCCAAGGAGCTTCCGGGTGCGCCGGCCGCACCGGCTGCGATTCCGCCGCCGGAACCACCCGTACCCGATGCCGAGCGCATCCGCACCCAGGCAATCTTTGACCAGGTCAGCTCGCATCTGCAGCGCGAGCCTACGCAGAGCTCGCGCCTGCTGCAGAGCTGGATCCACTCCGAATGATGCGAACAAGCGAGGACGGCAACCGTGGCTGAGCCTGCAAACGCGAGCCCCATGACGCGGCGCCGTCCCACGAGCATCACCGGTTTGCGCAAAGCAGCGGTGTTGTTGGTTGCTGTGGGCGAGGAGGTGGCCAAACAGATTCTGCGTATCCTGCCTGAGGGCGATGTGCAGCGGCTCACTGAGGAACTTGCCGATCTGCGTGATATTCAGCCGGAGATCTCCGCGCAGATTCTCGAAGAGTTCTGGGAGATGCTTGAGACGCAGAACTTCATGGTGCATGGAGGGCTGGACTATGCCAGCCGACTGCTGATCGAGACCTTCGGTCGCGAACGCGCCGAGGACCTGCTGATGCTAGTGCGTCGCTCGCAGGAGGCCGCGCAGGGCAATCTGGCCAAGCTGCAGCGCACCGATCCGCAGCAGTTGGGCAAGCTTCTGGACGTAGAACATCCACAGACAATCGCACTCGTACTCGCGCATCTCGATCCTCGCCGCGCCTCGCTGGTGCTCGACAACCTGAGCGAAGAGCACAAGGTCGTCTCTGTCCAGCGGCTGGCGGAGATGCGCCAGTTCTCGCCGGAGATGGCGCAGAAGGTGGCGCAGATTCTGCACCGCCGCCTGGAGAGCGTGGGCGATACACAGCGTAAGAGCTATTCCGGGTTCAAAGCCTGCGCCGATCTTCTGAACCGGCTCAATCCGGATCAGTCAAAGAAGATTCTCGAAGCTGTCGAGCAGAGCCAGCCCGAGATGGCGCTGAGCATCCGCAATCTGATGTTCACCTTTGAGGACCTGGTCACCGTGCCGCCGGCCACCATCCGCGAGATCGTCGCCGGCATCGACAAGCGCCAGCTCGCGCTGGCGCTGCGCGGGGCCAACGAAGAGCTGCGCGCACAGATCTTCAAGGCCATGAGTTCGCGCGCCGTGGACATGTTGAAGGAGGACATGGAGGTGCTGGGCCCGGTGCGCTCGCGTGAGGTGGCGCAGGCGCAGCAGGAGATTTTGAACTACGCGCGCCAGCTTGAGGCCGAAGGCAAGGTGGTTTTGAAGCTCGAGACCGGCGACGAGATGCTGGCGTGAGGGATGGCAACGCAGGTCAAGTTTTGTGAAAGGGCACGACTTCAAGAGCTGCTGAAAAATACGCAGAGGCTTTGTGTCAGGGCACCACTCTAGTCGTGCCGAAGGAGGCCAAATTGCGGGCTTGAGCCCCAGAGGGGCCTTGGAGCCCGACCTCAAGGGATTTATGCAACCAGTTCTAGTGTGGTGAGTCAAAGTTCGTCGAAGAACAACCGCAGGTCCTTCGACTCCGCTTGTCGCAAAAGCGCGACAAACTGCGCTCAGGATGACGAGACATTTGTGATGCGAACTTCAGACTCAGGACACTAGGTGATGAGCCAGAAATTCGTTGAAGAGCAACCGCAGATCCCCTTCGACTACGCTCAGGGCACGCTTTCGGCTCCGTTTGGGCAAACTGAGCCAAACTGCGCTCAGGATGACGAGACATTTGTGATGCGAACTTCAGACTCAGAACACTGGCAGCCGGCAGTTTGGCCCGGAGGGCCAATAGACAATAGCCCGGGGTGGACGCTTCGTTCGCGTGAGCGAAGGGAGCGGGAACCCTGGGACTAAGACGTGAGATCGATTGCGGAGCCCCGGAGGGGCGGCGCGAACCTTCGTCCCGAACCAAACCGGCCCCACAACGGAGAGCGACGCAATGCAAGCCAAAACAGCCAATAACGAAACCATGGCAGAGCGAATCGAGCTCTTCGAGTATCCGCATGATCCGCATGCGCCGCCCCAGACAGGCTGGCAGGGCTGGATGGAAGAGGACGAAAACAGCATTGCGGAGAAGATGCGCTCCACCACTGCGGCACTCAAGCAGGAGTTTGAGCGGCGGCTTGAAGAGGAGACGCGCCGTGCCTTCGACGCAGGAAGGGAACAGAGCCGCCAGGAAGAACGCAAAACACAGCTGACCGCCCTGGCCTCCGCCCGCGAAGAACAGAAGCGCCAGATGGCGGCGCTGGCCGAGAGCTTTGCCCTGGAACGCGACCGCTATCTGCAAGCCGTGGAGCACGAGGTGGTGCGGCTGGCGTTGGCGGTAGCGGCGCGCATTTTGCGCCGCGAGGCGCAGATGGACCCGCTGCTGCTGACTGGAGCGGTACGCGTCGCGCTGGGGCAACTCTCCGCTTCGACTGAAGTGCGGCTGCGCGTGCCGCAACCGGATTGCGACCTGTGGCGAGAGGCGATGGCGCTTCTGCCGAATCTTCCGCTCCGGCCTGAGGTCGTCGGCGAGGATGGCTTGCGTCTCGGCGATTGCCTCATCGAGACCAAGCTGGGCACAGTCGACCTCGGCCTCCGCGCGCAGCTGGCCGAGATTGAGCGCGGCTTCTTTGATCGCGTCCTCCGCAGCGAATCCGTGCCGAAAAACCCCATCCAGAGTCAGGGGCACGCGTGACTGAGCTACTTGACCGCTACTTTGCGCGCCTGGAACGCGGCCAGCCCTGGCGGTGGCGCGGACAGGTAGTTGAATCGGTCGGCACCATCATCGAGTCGGCGGGACCGCTGGCCACCGTGGGCGAGTGCTGCGAGATTCTCGACCAGTCTGGCCGTTTGCATCTGGCAGAAGTGATCGGCTTTCGCGGGTCGAATGTACTCTCGATGCCTCTAGAAGCAACCGACGGCATTCGCTTCGGCGATGGGGTCTCGGCGCTCGGCACAAGCGCCGATATTGAGCTGACCTCTGCGCCCATCGGCCGAGTCTTGAATGCGCTCGGCGAACCGATCGACGCGGTGGAACCCACGCGTAAAGCGCTACGCTATGCTGCACCCGTTTCTCTGCGGATTGAAGGAAAAGTTCGTTCGCCCTTGGATCGGGCGCCGATCCGCGTTCCGCTCGGCACTGGCATTCGTGTCCTCGATGCACTGCTTACCGTGGGCCGGGGACAGCGCGTGGGCATCTTCGGCGGCTCGGGCGTTGGCAAGAGCACGCTGATCGGCATGATGACCCGCAATACGGAAGCCGACATCACCATCGTGGGTCTCGTGGGCGAGCGCGGCCGCGAGGTGGGCGAATTCCTCGAAGACTCGTTGGGTGAAGAGGGACGTGCACGCTCTGTGGTTGTGGTTTCCACGTCCGACGAGTCGCCGCTCAAGCGGATGCGCGCAGCGCTCGTGGCAACTACCCTCGCTGAGTTCTTCGCCGCGCAGGGCAAGCATGTACTGCTCGTGCTTGACTCGCTCACGCGCTTTGCCATGGCGGCGCGGGAGATCGGCCTTGCGGCCGGTGAACCGCCCACGGCCAAAGGGTATACGCCGTCTGTCTTCACGCGGCTCGCGCGGCTGGTCGAGCGTGCAGGCGAGTTTCGCGTCGGATCGATTACTGCCTTCTACACTGTGCTCATGGAAGGCGACGATCAGCAGGACCCGCTGGTTGATGCTGTCCGCTCGCTGCTTGATGGGCACGTGGTGCTCTCCCGCGCGCTCGCAGCCGAGGGTTGGTATCCGCCCATCGATGTACTCGACTCCATCAGCCGGTTGATGCCGTTGGTCAGCACGCCGGAACATCGGGAACAAGCAGCGCTTGTCCGCAAACTACTGGCCGTCTATGCACGCTCAGAAGATCTTGTACGAATCGGCGCGTACAAGCCCGGCGCAGATCCTGAACTCGATCGAGCCCTCCGCGCGCGCGAAGCTTTGCGCAGTTTCATGATGCAGACGACAGATGAACGCGTAGACCTCGCCCACTGCCTGCAACGGCTGGCTGCGTTGGCAGCCGAGGTCTAGCGCCGTGCCCGTCTCACGCACGCTGCGCCGCCTGCTGCGCATTCTTGAACTCGAGGAGGAACAGAGCCGGCGGGTTCTCGAATCCGCAGTGAACGAGCTTCAACGGTTAGAGCGCGCACTCAACGTGGCAGCCGAACGAGAGCGCCGTGGACGGCGGCTTATCGCGGCAAGCGCAGAAAGCGGCGAGCTTACCGATCGTGTCTCAGGTGTTGAGGAATCACACGCTGCGATGCGGCGCGCTGCTCTCATCGCGCCATGGATCGAGGATGCACAGCGCGAAGCAGAAGCACTGCGGCAGGCCTATCTGGCCAAGCGGGTTGAGCGCCGCCAGGCCGAAGCCCTGATCCAGAAGGCCGAGAGCAGGGAAGCCATTGAAGCTGGCCGGCGCAATCAGCAGGCCCTTGACGACTGGTATCTGAACCGAGTGCATCGCACCGCTGGCGCAGAGCCGAATCGAGATGCAACTTCGGTTAAGGCGCACTCGGATCTTGACGCAAAACCTTGAACAAGAATTTCGTCTCATCGGGCTGCTGTTGCGAATCGAATCGCCGTTCCATTCCTGACAAGCCTCTAATCCTCGCTGTCCATCTTTGGCACAGGGTCTGCATCGTTTCTGGACATGTCTGCCCTCCCAGAACTCGCGATCGCGCCAAACGCATCCTTGCCGCTCAATCCGGCGCTGAATGCGCGCAGCGTTCTGGGCGCGAGCCCGGCAGGTGCGTCCTTTCGGAATAGCTGGCAGTCGACTCTGAGCTTGCTCGATCGCGACACGATAAAGATGCAGTCACCAGCTCTAAGAACACCGGTAGAGAGTTCTCAAACTGCAGACGGTCCTCCTTTAGATACAAAACCTGATGCACAGAGCGCAGATAAGATCGTCGCGCCATCCGATCTGCGGCCCGCAACTCCGCCTAGCACGACAACGCCGCCGAAGCTGCCGGGGACTACCGCGCCGTCCCTTGCAGTCTCCATGCGGCGGAGTTTTAGTTCCCAAGCCGTTCCCGATGTGTCGCCGTCAGGTGCAGTGCAGGAAGCGAGCGCACCGAATGCCGCAACAAACTCAAAGCCTGAACCGGCCTATAGCAGCAAAGCTCACAATTCGATTTCTAAGCCCAAAGATGAAGCCGCTCCAATCACCACGTCAGCCGCGTCGTCTGTTCCAGTTCCTGAGTTTTCTATGTCACCGCAGCAGACCACGTCTGTCGTAGTTCCCAACACAAAGAGCACCCCATTGAGCCCAACTCTTGCAGCGGCTTATGCGCGTCCCCAGATCACTCCTGACGCAAGAGGCAATCTTCAGGAGCAGACGCCAAGAAAAACTGCGATCACGGAAAATACAGAAAACGATCATCGGAGTTTGGCTCGCTTCAATGCTACCGGCGAAGAATCAGCTGAGCCGCCCGCTCCCCAGTCTTTCTTCAGTAAAGCACCAGAGAAAATTTCTGCCAACCCACGCGCAGCAGCCCCTCGTGTCGTGGCCCCCGGCGTGAACAATGAATCGAATGCGAACGAGAGTAGGACCACCGTCGCGATTGGCGCGTCTGCGGCTGTGAGTTCGGAGGTCGAAAAGGCGGGCCATCTGGCGGAAAGGCGAGACGCTGCGCAGGTCATCTCATTGCGGCCGACGCACGTGGCAAATACGGCTGAACTGGCTTTGCCCTGGCCGCATATATCTCCTGCGCCAGCAGCGGACTCAGCAGGAAATGGTCCGGTTTTGACCCGCGATTTCGGCGTGGCGCATGGAACGCATGCGGCCTCGGCAGAGCCACTCACGCCACCTGGACCGGGGGCCCGCGATACCTTCGCAACGCTCGACGGAGATGCGGGAACCAGCGCTGCTCACTGGATTCGCTCTGGCACACACAGCGCGGAGGCGGGATTCGAGGACCCCACGCTCGGCTGGATCGGCGTGCGCGCAGATCTGAACGCGGGAGGGGTGCATGCAGCGATCGTGCCGGGATCGGCTGAGGCGGCGCAGGCACTGGGCAGCCACATGGCTGGACTCCACGCTTACCTCAGCGAACAGCGCACATCCGTCGACACACTTACGCTGGCCGCGCCCGCCGGCCGGGCGATGCATTTCAGCGCGGGGCAGGACACAGGCCACGAGACGAATCAACAGATGCAGCAGGGAAGCGGGCAGCCACGTACCGCTTCGCCTCCATCAACAGAGCTTCGAACGGGTGCACCTGTGCAATTGAGTACAAACAGCGGCAGTAACGCACAGATCGTCGCTCCACCGCGGGCGAGAGCCGGGAGTTACATCTCCGTTATGGCCTGATCGCGGCAATCAACCGGGAGGGACGTGGCAAGGGCCAACTAGAAATAGAGAAGGAGTTGAGAGACATGGCAGCAATGGCAGGAATCTTTCGGCAAGCGATCGCGGCAGGCGATTCGCAGTCAGCCCAGGCCAAAAATCTTTCGGCCAATGCATCCTCCGGCTCGGGCAGTTCGAATAATACGAGCAGTAGCACGGCGACCGTCACGGCGAATGACTTTCTCACGCTGCTGGTGACCGAGATGCAGAACCAGGACCCGACGGCGACGACCGATCCGAATGAATACATTAACCAGCTTGTGCAGGTGAACAGCCTCGAACAACTGATCGGCATCAATCAGACGTTGAACACAGATCTGAGTGCTCCAACAGCCGATACTTCGTCTTCGACTCCGACCGCGAGCACTCAATCCGAGACATCGGCAGCAAACCCCGCTTCGAATGGATCGAGCACAGCTGCAGCATTCTTAACCGACCATCACAGAGCAGCTTTTTCGCAACCTTTTCAAAGCGCGCCGGGCAATCTCAGCATTCCTGCTCCAAGCGCGGCCGCGCAGCGCGTGGCGCATGCGCTTACTTCGTCCGCCGCCGGCAGGCTTAATGCATCTGGAACAACTCCGCTCAACAACCGGCCGTAACCACAAGGTTCGAAGCACCGCGCTTCGCGCGAACATCTGAGGAGACACAATCATGGCAAGTTTTTCCATTCCGCTTACCGGCCTTGAGGCCGATTCGACTGCTTTGAATACCGTGGCGAACGATCTCGCGAACATGAATACGACGGCCTTCAAGGCGCAGACCACCAGTTTTTCCGATCTCTTCTATCAGCAGATCGGCTCAACCGGCGCAGGCGATCCCATCCAGGTGGGCGCGGGCGTGAAGGTGGCCTCGAATGAGACCGCGTTTACGCAAGGCTCCATCAACTCCACAGGCAACTCCACGGATGTCGCCTTGAACGGCAGCGGTTTCTTCGTGGTGAGCCACAACGGCAACGGCGCCTACGAGTACACGCGCGCCGGCAACTTTACGCAGAACGCCACGGGGAACATTGTGACCGCGGCCGGCCTGAGCGTGATGGGCTATCCGGCGGTGAACGGTGTTGTGAATACCAATGCGCCCCTGGTGCCTATCAATATACCCGTCGGCCAGGTGCAGCAACCGCTGGCAACCACCTCCTTCAATATGACCGCCAACCTTGATTCCGCTTCAACCACGGGCACGCAATTTCCGGCTCAGGTAACGATCTACGACTCTCTCGGCGAGCCGCACGTGGCCACCGTCACCTATACCCAGACTGCCGCCAATACGTGGAGCTATTCAGTCGCGCTCCCGGCTGCCGATTTTGCCAGCGGGGTGTCGACGCCGATCACCGGCACCATGGCCTTTGACTCGAGCGGCAATCTCACCACCGTCACGCCCACAGGCGGCGCTGCCGGAACGGTAGGCACTGCGGCGGGCGATGTCTCCTCCATAGCACTCAACTTCAACGGTCTCGCCGATGCCTCCGCAAATCTCGCCATGCAATGGAAACTGCTCGGCCCGAACGGCAAGCCGACCATCAGCCAGGTCGACACGGCTTCTGCCGTCTCTTCGACCAACCAGAATGGCTATCCCAGCGGCCAGTACCAGAGCTTCTCCATCGGCTCGGACGGGACCGTCACAGTCACCTATTCCAATGGGCAGTTGCAGAACGTAGGACAGTTGGCGCTGGCGAATGTCACCAACCTCCAGGGATTGCAACTGCTTGGTGACGGCAACTACGCCACAACGCTGGCCAGTGGAACGGCTTCCATTGGCATCTCCGGTGCTGCGGGTCTTGCGACGCTGCAGGATGGCGCGCTCGAGGCTTCGAACGTGAACATTTCCTCAGAGTTTTCGAACCTGATTATCGCGCAGCGCGCCTTCGAGGCCAATGCAAAGTCGGTGACCACCTTCGATACTGTCACGCAGGACACGATCAACATGGTGCATTGATCGAAGAAAACGGCGCGGCCAATCTCTATGCGGAGCGCCGAATCTCGATGAACAGACCCTTGCCCTCGGCGAGAACAGTGCCGCTCTCGTCGAGGATCTTCGCCTCGACCCAATGTTTGCGGCCGTCGCTTCGCATCACTCGGCCTTCCAAGCGGATCTGCGAACCCGAGGGGACAGGTCGCAGATACTCCACTTCCAGGCGCCGCGTCATCGCCACAATGCCGCGCGCCCTTACAGACTTGCTCATCGCCTCATCGAGCAATGTGGCGATGATGCCTCCATGCAGATAGCCGGGAGGGCCTTCATAGCTGTCCGGAACCACCGCGAACGAGACGACCGCGCCATCCTGCGCGAGCAGGAACTCGAGATGCAGCCCAACCGGATTAGCCTGGCCGCAACCAAAACAGCGATTCTGCGCCGCGTGCGCCAGCGGCGTGAGATTTTCCTGAGAGCCCGTCAATATACATGCCTCCTAGTTCTCTGACGGTTTGATTTTGCACCAAATCTTAGGTGCCCCATCCTAGCCGCGTCTTTGTTTTTGCGGCTAGGGTGGGAAACCACGGACCTATAGCATTTTCGGAATTTGTGTATACCGAAGGTTAGGCACTCAAGTGGCATTTTCCTCAAGAAAATGCCACCTTTCGCGGATCTCAAAAAGTCTACGTGTATTCCGAAAATGCTCTAAACAGATACTTCTTCATGTGGTCAGAGACTTAGCTCAAAACTGCTGCATACGTTGCGCGGTCCACATTGCCTCCGGTGAGAACGGCACCGATACGTTTGCCGCGCAGATTCTCGCGTTCCTTCATTGCCGCGGCCAGCGCAGCAGCTCCGGCGCCTTCGGCGAGATTGTGCGTGTCCTCATAAAGCGCGCACATCGCGCCCATGATTTCCGGATCGGAGACCTTCACCATGCGCGCAACATTTTGGACAATCACCGCGACAGCATCAGCATTGGGCCGGCGCACAGCCAGGCCATCGGCAATCGCTGTCGTTGCGTCGGTTTCGACCACGCGCCGCTGCGCAAAGCTTAGCGCATACGCGGGAGCTTGCTCGGCCACTACGCCCACAATCTCCGTCGCGCGGCGCAGGGCATTGCGCGCTGCAGCCACGCCGCAGATCGAAGACCCCAACCGATCGGCACATAGACAACATCCAACTCCGGTGCGCCCTCCAGGAATTCCAGCGCATAGGTCGATGTGCCCAGCACCAACTGTTCATGAATTGACTCGATGAAGACCAGGCCGCGCTCTTCGGCCAGCTTCTGCGCAAATTCGAATGCAGCCTGAAAATCGTGCCCGTGCTCGATCAGTTCCACGCCCTGCGCAGCCATCGCGCGATTCTTCTCAACGCTGTTGCCGTGCGGCACTACGATAACCGCTTTCAGACCGAAGAGCCGCGCCGCCATGCCTACGCCCTGGCCATGATTGCCGCGCGTTGCCGCGACCACACCCTGAAGAGCGGGATGTTTCTGCTTGAGCCAGTGCAGATAGAGCAACGTACCCCGCACTTTGAATGCGCCCACCGGCGTGTGGTTCTCATGCTTGATCCAGATTTCTGCGCCGAGCCGGTTGTTCAGCAGCGGCCACGTGTACTGCGGCGTAGGCGGCATGAACTTGTAGACAAAGGCCTGTGCTGCGCGAATCTGATTCAGCGAAGGAAGCTCCATACACCCAGCATACGTGCTCGAATGGGCAGCGACCTACAATAGAAGATGTGCAATGGATTCGTTTCTCGATGACGGCGGCGCTCTTGTGTGGAACGGCATTCGGCATAACAGGCTGTCACTCGAAATCCACACTCACGCCACAACAGGCAGAAGGGAAGCAGCTCTATGAAGTCGGCTGCGCGCATTGCCACGAGCAAAACGATCTGGGCCTCAAAAAAAAGCCGCCGGACCTGCACGGCCTCTTTAACAGGGATAAGTTGCCCGGCGGGGGGCCCGCGACCGACGCCGATGTGGAGCAGGTGCTGCTGCACGGCAAGGGAATGATGCCGTCCTTCGCCTACCAGATGACGCGAGAGCAGATGGCAGCGCTGCTGGCTTATCTTCACACCGGGCTACGCTGAAGATGGCGGTTTCTCCGTCCACTGGAAACAGATGCCGAAGCCATCGGGATCCCTGAGGTAGAGCTGCTTCATGCCGTACCATGCAACCTTCGGCGGTTCCATCGTCAATCCCTTCGAGACCAGGTATTCGTAGGCCCTATCTACCTCGGGGCACGCGAAATAAAGACAGGTGTCCTGATGCCCAGACCATCGCGCGGCGTCAGGCGCCTCGGGCACATCGTCCGGATCGTAAGCGGTATTCAACATGATTGTCGCCGCTCCCAGCTCGAGCATCGCCCAACCCACGTCATCAGGATTCTCCGATATAGGCTTCGACTTATCCGTCACACGAAAGCCCAGCATGTCGCGATAGAAGCCGAGGGATGTGGGCATATGAAAGACCTGGATGAGCGGCAAACCGCCTCGCACTTCAATTGGCACGGCTCAATCCTCCTCCACGAGAGCGGCTCTTCCTTCCAAGAGGCCATTCGCGCTCAAGTTATACTTGATCCATGGCGACCGAGAAGACATTTTATCTGGAGACCTTCGGCTGCCAGATGAACGCCCACGACTCCGAGAAGGTGATCGGCACGCTGCAGCAGCAGGGCTATCGGCAGGTGGAGTCAGAAGAGGAAGCCGGCCTGATCCTCTACAACACCTGCTCCATCCGCGATAAGGCGGAGCAAAAGGTCTTTCACCGGCTGAACGACTACAAGAAGTTTTACAAAGAGGGCAAGCGCTTCGGCGTTCTTGGCTGCGTGGCCCAGCAGGAAGGCGAAAAGATCTTCGAAAAGGCGCCGTACGTTTCGCTGGTCTCCGGCTCGGCCTCTTACCGCAAGCTGCCCGAGATGCTCTCGCGCCTCGAAGCCGGCGAGACCCGCATCACCGGACTGGACGACCGCCAGACCGAAGAAACCTTCGAGACCGAGTTCGCGGCCCGCCAGAATCCCTATCGGGGCTACATCACCATCATCGAGGGCTGCGACAAGTTCTGCTCCTATTGCGTCGTGCCGTACACCCGCGGCAAGGAGCGCAGCCGGACTTCATCCTCGGTTCTAGCCGAAGCCCGGCGCATCGCCGATCTCGGCTATACCGAGATCCAGCTCCTGGGCCAGAACGTGAACAGCTACCGCGACCCGGAAGGGAAGATGAGCTTTGCCGAGTTGCTCAACGCCGTCGGCCAGGTTCCCGGCATTCGCCGCGTCCGGTTCACCACCAGCCACCCGCGTGATTTTACCCGCGACATCGTCCAGGCCATCGACGCGAACCCGAACCTCTGCGACCATGTCCACCTGCCGGTTCAGTCCGGCTCGGCCCGGGTGCTCAAGCAGATGGCCCGCGAGTACACGCCCGACTGGTACCTGGAACGCATCTCCTGGATGAAGGCGGCGCAGCGGCGCATCTCGCTTTCGACCGACATCATTGTCGGCTTTCCCGGTGAGACCGAAGACGATTTCATCCAGACGATGAACCTGTTGGCTGAGGTCCAGTACGATTGCGTCTTCGCCTTCAAGTACTCGGCGCGGCCCAATACGCCAGCCCTGGTGATGATCGATTCCATTCCTGAGACTGAAAAGGCGCACCGGCTTCAAGTATTGCTTGACCGCCAACGCGAGATTCAAAGGGCTAATTATTCCAAGCACATCGGTGAACAAATGGAAGTGATGGTTGAGGGGCTCAACCCGGCGCGCGGCCAGGTTGCGGGCCGCAGCTCGCAGAATAAAGCCGTCAATTTCACCTGTGGGCAGCCGATTGCGCCGGCGCCGGGCAGCTATCTGCAGGTCAGGATTACGGGGGCTCATCCCAATAGTCTCACCGGCGAAGCCATCTAAATGAAGAGACGGGCTAAGCAGAAAGAGGGGGAGTCATGGATATCGAGGTGAGGATACGGGGGCTGATGATGGATCCGGCGACGAATATGCCGATCGTGGTCCTCAAAGACGTGAGCTCAGAGACTGTGATGCCGATCTGGGTAGGAATCTTTGAGGCCAACGCCATCGCAATTGAAATCGAGAAGGTCTCCGCGCCGCGCCCTATGACTCATGACCTCACGCGAAACCTCGTACGTCACTTAAATGCTGAGCTGGAACGCGTTGTTATTACAGAAATTAAAGACGACACATTCTACGCTGTCCTGTGGCTCAAGCAGGGTGATGAACCGGTTGCCATCGATGCGCGCCCATCCGATGCGATCGCGCTGGCGCTTCGCGCAGACTGCCCAATCTATGTAGCCGAACACGTGATGCAGAGCGCCAAGCTCAACACGTCCGGACCGCCGGAAGGCCCCACGGCCGAGCAGCTCCGTGGCTGGCTTGAGGGCCTGAACGACGAGGATCTCGGCCGCTACAAGATGTGAGCAACCGTAGCTAGCGATCTCGGGTAAGCGTCATCCTGCGAACAACCGTGTCATCGGCGAGCGTCAGCGTTCCTTCCAAGCTGCTATTGGAAATCTTCAGTAGCCAGGTCTGCCGAGGGGGTACGCCGCATGTTAAAGATTCGACGGATACTGCCGGGAAAGGGCGGCGATTTTTCTGTGCGACTTTTAAACTATACAGAATATCCGTTATCGGACATGATGTGGGATGGTCGAAGTGCCGCGTTCTATTGCCGCTACGATATAAGTGCTGCCGTCTGATGGTCTTCATCCCTCCCTCGTTGTTTTCGAGCACGCGAAACGTGCACCCGGCGCTTCTGTGCGCTCCGTGTGTATACTTCGGTTCAGTGTCAACGCAATCGTAGGTCGCAAGTGGCCACTGTCGATCAAAACACGATTTCGCGTCCCCTTTCTCCAGCCATCGGATTCCGCCGCTTCCTCGACAAGTATTTCTATTTCGCCATGTCGTTGCTGATGGCCGCGGTTGTTGTCGCTGGGTTCGGCCGCACCGTCGGTCACGTGATGATCCATCCTGCCGTGCCGCCCCCCGCTATCCTCTGGGTGCACGCTACGACGTTCTCAAGCTGGATACTGTTCTTCATCCTCCAGTCGGCCCTGGTGCGCACGCGCAACGTGAGATGGCATCGCCTCTTTGGCTGGTTTGGGGTGGGTCTTGGCGCCTCTATGGTCGCACTGGGCGTTTCCACGGCCATCGTGATGGCGCGCTTTGAGGTCTACCGCCTGCACGTGCTCAGCTCAGCCGGCGCTCGCGCCATGTTGACCGCTCGCTTTATCGAGATGGCCTGCTTCGCCACGCTGCTTGCCCTGGCCATTGCCCAGCGTAAAAAGCCGGAGCTGCATCGCCGGTTCCTGTTCATAGCCACCTGCGTGCTGCTTTCGGCGGCCTTCGGGCGCTTTCCCTATCTCGGCACCCACCTCGGGCTTCCCTATGCAGCTGAGGATGCGTTGATCCTCCTCGGTGTTCTGCGCGATCTCCTGGTAAACCGCAGCGTTCACAGGATCTATCTCATCGCGCTGCCGGTATTAATTGTCTGTCAGAAATTCGTCGATCATGTCGTGACCACCGCTACGCACGCGAAGATAGGATAGGAAACAAGCCGCTCACCAGTTTGCCAAACATCGGACGGCCGTTCTGCCTGAAACTTATAATTCTGACCAGCCGGGATAAATAGTTGGGAACCTCATCCTGTGGAGCATGCGCTATGAAAAACCTCTTTGAGCCTGAGCGCGTGGAAGAAATCAAACGCCGCCTTGATAGCTTGACTCCCGAAAGCCCGCGGCAATGGGGCAAGATGAGCGTGGCACAGGCGGTCGCTCACTGCGCGATGGCCTGCGACATGGCATCCGGCAACCAAATCCCAGGACGTGCCGGCCTTGGCCTGCGGATTGTGGGCCGCCTCATCGCGCCGTTCGTCTTCAAAGACGATGCGCCGATCCGCCGCAATGCTCCCACCAATCCCGAACTGGTTGTCAGCGACGAGCGCGACCTTGCCCGCGAGCGTGAACGTCTCCGCAAAGCCATCGACCGGTTTGCCGCTGCAGGACCTGCTGGCTGTACTTCGCATCCGCACTTTATCTTCGGCAAGCTCACCCCGGAGCAATGGGCGATCCTGATGTACAAGCATGTCGACCATCATTTGCGGCAGTTTGGGGCTTAGTTGTGCGCTGGCGGTGGAGGCGGTGCCGATGAAGATGGTACCGGCTTTCCATCTGCTGTGAAGGGTTCCATCAACTCCACGCGGGTTCCGTCGGGATCGTAGAGATTTACCTGGCGTTTCCCGTTCACGCCGACATGCATCTCCAAAGGCTTGCCATAGCTCTTGTAGACCGGGCGCGACTCCAACTCGGCAATCGCCTTCTGCATATCCGGAACCTGCAACGACGTGTGATTCTGGGTTCCGTACGTGGCCGGAAGCTTTGCGTACAGCATCAACTCGATGTAGTCAGTTCCGTCCGGCACGCGCAGGTTGATCCAGCTCAGCACCTTCGGATCGCGCCCGCCGCGCCAGGTCTCTTTGAAGCCGAGAATGTCTTCATAAAAGTGGAGCGACTTCTCGGCATTTCCTACAAGAAAGCCCACATGGTAGATTCCGTCGGAGATACGCGTCTCAGGCAGGAACTTCCCCTTAGCCTGCGCCTCCCAGCCAGTCGGCAGAGTCTGCACAAACTCGATCAGCGTGCCGTCGGGGTCTTTGATCTCGAAGGCGTCATCGCCTGTCCGGGTCTTGCTGCCGTTGCCTGGCTTCACATCGATTCCCTTCGAGCGCAGATACGCGCGCATCTGGTCCACATTCGAGACTGAGAAGCAAAGATGGCTCATCATGTTGGGCGGCGAGGTCGGCGGATCGGTAAAAAGCTCAACGTGCTGGCGATCGTTGATTTTGATGAAGGCGATCCGCACCTGATCGGTGCCAGATTTCTCTGCGTCCGGCTTGTTCAGCACGTACATCTCGTCAAAGCCGAGCAGCCCATGCCAGAAATCGAGCGCCCTGGGCAGGTCGGAGACAAAGTAGCCTACATGCGAGATGCCCGTGATCCGCGGCCGTTCGGGAGCCGCCGTGGGTGCATTTTGCGCAGGCATTTTCGCGACGATGAGTAATAAAGTGGCAAGCGCGAACAAATAGGCGTTGCGCTTGGTGCGGAACAAGATCATGTTATTTCCCTTCTTAGTTGCGGACCTCGGCCAACAAGCCTTCGACCTCGGCTTTTTCCGCCGCAGTGAGCGGAAGCAGCGGAGAACGCGCCAAGCCGCCGTAGTAGCCATTGAAGTCGCAAGCATACTTGACGCCGGTGATGCCCAGCGCGCCGACAATGCGGTTATTCGTCGCGGCAATGCGCTTCTGCTTTTCTTCCGCCAGCTTCGGATCGTGATCCTTCCAGGCGATGTAAATCTCCTGACAGGCCTGGGGTGCGCAAGCGGCAAAGGCGAGGATTCCCCCGCAGGCGCCGGCCTGTAGGGACTCATAGAGAGCCGATCCCGAGCCACAAAGCACCTGGAAGCCGGCTTCCCTGCTGCGGATCTTGATGGGAGCAACCGGCGGAGGCGTGGCCACAGCCACTCCGCCTGCCAGATCGCCCGCCGAAACAAAGGAACTGGCTTGCTCGGGCACCGCCGAAGACAGCATCCGGCCCGTCACGGCTTCGAAGACCGGCGTCACCGCAAATGTCCGGCGCAGCGACGATTTTGTAGCTTCCACTGTGGCGCGAATCCGATCGACGCTGCCGCTTGAGTCCTTGATTCCAATGATGTTAGGGTGATCCGCCAGCTCCGCGATGACCTCGATGGGAATCTGATAAGGCACGCACTTGGGAATGTTGTAGAGAAGCACCGGCAACGGCGAACGGTCCGCGACGCTCCGGAAATAATTCAAAACAGCCGGGGCCGTGAGCTGGCCCGCGTAGTAACTGGGCGGCCGCACCAGGATCGCATCGTAACGGAACTGCGCAGCGGCTTCGGCCTGGGCCACGGTCGCCCCTACACTCTCCCGGCCAACTCCGGCCACCAGCACCTTTTCGGGAGCCGTCGCCTCGGCGGCGACGCGCAGAACCTCCCGGGACTCGGCATCGTCCAGCATAACGGCCTCGCCAGTCGAGCCCAGCACAATCATGCCGGCCAGCAGGCTGCGGGAATAGCGCGCCATGTTGGCTTCGAGCTTGCGGAAGTAGATCCGTTCGTCGGGATAGAACGGCGTAGTCGTCGCAGCGTAAACACCCTCGATCAGCATGCGCCTATTGTAGAGCCGAAATTCGTGCGGCTTCCCTGCTCGTGAATCCTGAGAAGCCTCTTATGATCACCGCTCCAGCCCAAAAAAGCGCGGATTATACCTCTCACTCTGACTTTGGGTGGTAACTAAAAATGTACTTTTTGCGAAAAATGTTTCACGCGGAACAGGAATTCGTGCCGTTTTTTCCGAGTTTCTTCCCTGTTTTCCACAGACGGGCTAAGTGGAACATTGGCCCAGCAACTCGAGGAAGATACCGTCTGGCCCGCGATGGCTCTACTCCGAACGAAGCGCCTCCACCGCGTTGACCTTGGCTGCGCGGGCGGCGGGCACAGCCGAGGCTACGACAGCGGCCGCCAGGATGAGGACTGCCGAAGCCACAAATGCGAGTACGCCCGGCTGACGGAGAGCGGTCAGGTAATGGCTGACTGCTCGCGCGGAGGCAAAGCCAATCACCACGCCTCCGCCCACTCCGATGCAGGCCATGATGAAGCCCTCCCGCAGCACATCGGTGAGAATGTGGCGCGGCAGAGCGCCGAGCGCCATGCGGATGCCGAACTCGCGCGTGCGGCCGCTGACGGAGAATGCCAGCACGCCGGCCACGCCGACGACCGAGATCAGCAAGGCCACGGCTGCGAAGCCGCCGAAGACGATTGCGTTGAGCCGGTCGGGGGTGAGCACTTCAGCGCGTACATCGCCGAGAATCGTCGCATGTTCGACCGGCTGGTCCGCGGACATCTGGTGAATAGCCTGCGTGATGGCGGGAACGAGCGCATAGGCATCCTGATGGGCGCGTACAAACAGCCTGCCGCTCCATCCTTCCTGATCGATGGGTTGATAGATCGTCATCGCGGGCTGCGGAATGATGTTCTCATCATCGAAGTCGGGCACCACAGCGACAATGCGGCGCGGCTCAGGACTGATGCCGATGAACTTGATCACCCCGTCGGTCCACCACATGGTGTGATTCACCGCGTTTTGACCGGGGTAAAGCATCTGCGCAAGGCTCTGGCTGATGATCACGACGCGCTCGTGGCCTTCCTTGTCCCCCTCGTTAAAGTCGCGGCCATCGAGAATAGGAACACCCATGGTGGCGAAGAATCCCGGCGAGATGGAGCGGAACTGCGCGCGGAACTCGTCCTTGCCATCCTGCTGCCGGTGCGCACCCTGCGCGGCGAAGGTGAAGCTGATACCGCCGGAGCGGTCGCCGCTCCAGGGCACGTTGAAGCCTTCCGCAACGTGCTCCACTCCAGGCAGCGTGGAGATGCGTTCCTGGATCTCGCGGTAGAACTCGCCCACCTGCTCCGGCGACTTGCCATACGACATCACCGGCAGATTGACGGCCAGAACGTTCGAAGAGCTGAACGGCGGACGCGCTTGTTCGAGCTCGAAGAGCGTCTTCATCAGCACGCACGCGCCGGCCAGCAAGAGAAAAGATGCGGCGATCTGCGTGACGGCAAAGATGCGCAGACGGCGACTGCTGCCTGAAGTGGAGCGCGCTCCCCGGCCAGAGAGGCCTCCCTGGGGCGCATTGGGTGAAGGCAGGCGCGGAATGAAAGCGAGAAAGACCGCGGCGAGCAGTGCCAGCGCGATGCCGAACCAGATGAGGCTGAAGTCGAGAGTGAGATCGTTGGCGCGTACGGAGAAGCGTGATGCATAGTGGCCGAGCACCGAGACCATCGGCACTGCCAGAACCACGGCCGCCAGTGCTCCGCTGCCGCAAAGGACGATGCTTTCGGCCAGCAAGGAGCGGCGCAGCACCGCGGTGCTTGCGCCCAGCGCAGAGCGAACAGCGAGTTCGGGTTCGCGGCGCACCGTGCGCGCGAGCACGAGGTTGGCAACGTTGGAGCATGCGATGACAAAAAGCAGGCCCGACGCCGCGAAGAGCACCCAGAGAACGGTATTGGCGCGCGAGTTGATCTGGTCATGCATGCGCGTCACGTCGATCGAAAAGTGATCCTCTGGTTTGTAGACCTCAGGATGCGCGGCCAGCATCGCGGAGTAGACGGTGTGCAATTCGGCGCGTGCCGCATCGAGCGTTGCGCCGGGTGCGAGACGGCCGAAGACCTCCGTCATGCGATGCTCGCGCCCCTGCACCATGGTGGCGGAGAGATGATGTGGGCTGGTGACGATGTTGGCGATCATCTCGGTCGCAACCGGGTACGGCACCGAGGGTTCGAGAACACCGACCACTGTCGCTGTCCGCGCACCACTGAAGCTCTCGAGACGTACGACTTTACCAAGCACGTCGGGATCGGAGTGCAATGAGGTGCGCCAGAAGTGATAGGTGAGCACAATAGCGCCGGGAGCGTTCGGACCGTCGTCAGCCGGAGTGAGCAGACGGCCGAGCACAGGCTTGAGGCCCATCACGTCAAAGTAGTTTCCGTCGACCACGCCTGCGGGAATCTCACGCGGTGTGCCAAGGCCAACGACGGTGAAGTCCATCTCCGAGAAGGTGCCGAGCTCGCTGATCGTCTTCAGGCGGCTACCGATGTCCCGAATCTCAGGAACCGAAAATGTGGTGTTGGTATCGCCGATGCCCGGCGCGCTCTGCCGAAGATAGAGCAGGTGGTCCTCGTCACGATTGGCAAGCGGCCGCAAAAGGACAGCGCGCACCACGCTGGAGATGGCCGCATTGGCGCCGATGCCGAGAGCCAGCGTGAGGGCTACGGTGATCCAGAGTGCGCGAACCCGCGCCAGTGAACGAAGGGCGATCTTCAGATCGTGAAGGAAGGGCATGGCCCGGGAACCCTCGATGTGAAATATGGATGCGCGATCAGACGCGAGATCAATTGACGAATATGTTGATATCAACTATTCTTGGGCCGTGTCAAGCAGGAAAAGCAAGAATGTGACGAAGCTGGCTGCGGAGAAAGTGCCTTTCGAGACAACATTGCTGGTGCGCGACTGCTGCCTTTGCCTGCACGTACAGCGGGCGGCGCGTTCTCTGGCCCGGCGGTTTGATGAGGCGTTGCGCCCCTTCGGCCTGACCAACGGGCAGTTTTCGCTGCTGATGTCATTGAATCGCCTCGAGCCTCCGGCGATGGCTCCCATCGCTTCTCTGCTGGCGATGGACCGGACCACGCTGACCGCAGCGCTGAAACCGTTGGAGCGGCGCGGACTGGTGCGCATCCTCCCCGATCCGGCAGACCGGCGCGGCCGCATTTTAAAACTGACCGACGCGGCGCACGTACTGCTTCTTCGCGCCATGCCGGTCTGGCAACGGATACACGAAGAAGTCGAGCAGCTCATTCCGGACCAGAATCTGGATGAGCTGCGCAGGAGCCTGCTGGCTCTTTCTTGATTTATTTCGCCGTCTCGGCGAAAGCGCTGGCATTCGGCGGGCGGCCTCGATCTCAAGAGGGATTTTATTCAGTCGAGGGTGCCCCCGGTCCCTCGCTTTCGGGAACCGGGGAGGCTGATAAATCAGGTCGGTAGCGCAGCCACTCGGGCAAATGCCCGCCTCTCCTCTGTGCAGTCCAGTCTGATTCAATCTCCACGCTTCCGCGGATGCCCGTTTGATAGTGGCAAAAGCTTGACCACTGCCAATCTTCCGGCTTTTCGACCAATCCCCGCTTTACTGGGTTCCGATGGATGTAGCGCAACTTCTCCACAAACTTCACGTGCGATGAGACGTTGAAGTCGTAATAGTGTGCTTGCCAGAAGGGCTTTTCGCTGCTCCGCACCGAGACCGACAACTTGAGAGCCTGAATGACCTTTGACAGCAGCACGCGCTTAGGTTCGCTCACCAGCAGATGAACGTGCTCCGGCATGACAACATAGCCAGCTATCGCAAAGAGATAGCGGCGGCGAACACGCTCGAGCGCATCCTCAAAAAGCTCCATGGGCGCGACCTGCGACAAGTAAGGAAGGTGCCGGTAACAGCTGAAGGTGAGGAAGTGGAATTCCCCAGTTTGCTGATAGCGAATGCGCTTGGCCCTCATGCGCTACGAGGATACCTCAATTGACGCTATCTATCCCCGGTCCCCAAAAGCGAGGGACCGGGGGCACCCTCGGTGTGGTTGGAACCATCAACAAGATCGGGGGGCACTCGCCCTTTGATCTACTTCGCCGTCTCGGCGAAAGCGCTGGCATTCGCGGTGTGCAATGCCTGCAGTGCGTAGACCGTGGTCGAGTGCTTTTGCGTCGCAGCGATGCCTTCCGCAGCGGCCTGTGCAGCGGCGAGAGTCGTGATGGTTGGGATGCGGGCGGTGACCGCTGCACGGCGGATCGCCTTTTCGTCAAAGAAGGTGTCCTGCCCGCGGGGAGTATTGATGATGAGCTGGATCCGTCCCCCCTTGATCAGGTCGACGATGTTCGGCCGGCCCTCCTTCACCTTGAAAACGCGTTCGACGATCAGGCCGGCGGCCTCGAGCGTGTTCGCCGTTCCCTCGGTGGCGACGATCTTGAAACCAAGATGGACGTAGCGGCGGGCGAGATCGACGGCGGCGGACTTGTCATGGTCGTTCACGCTGAAGAAAACCGTACCGCTGGTCGGCAGCACCTGTCCCGCCGAGAGCTGCGCCTTGGCGAAGGCCTCGCCGAAAGTGGAAGCCACGCCCATTACCTCGCCGGTGGACTTCATCTCCGGCCCGAGAACGGTATCGACGCCCGCAAACTTGTTCCACGGAAAGACCGGCGACTTGACGTAATAGTGCGTGCCCGTTCCAAGGTCCCTGCTTGCGGCGAGCTGCTCCGGCAAAAGATCCCGTAGCTTGCGGCCGGTCATGAGCCGTGAAGCGATCTTGGCCAGCGGAATGCCCGTGGCCTTCGAGACGTAAGGCACGGTGCGCGAGGCGCGCGGATTGACCTCGATCACGTAGACATGGTCCTGCCCCTGCGCGTCGCGCTGGATGGCGAACTGCAAATTGACCAAGCCGACAACCTTAAGGGAAAGCGCGAGCTTTCTAGTGTAAGTGCGCAAAGTTTCAAGAGTTGAATCAGAGATACTGACAGCCGGCAGCACGCATGATGAGTCACCGGAGTGGATGCCGGCCTCTTCAATATGCTGCATGATACCTGCGATGAGCACGTCTTTTGAATCGCAGAGCGCGTCGATATCCACCTCGACCGCATTCTCCAGGAAGTGGTCGATAAGGACCGGCCGCTCCTGGGAATATTCGACCGCTTCGCGCATGTAGCGGGAGACAGCCTCGGCGTCATACGCGATGACCATGGCCCGGCCACCGAGCACATAGCTCGGCCGAACCAGCACGGGATAGCCAATGCGCTCGCCCACCGCAAGAGCCTCTTCCACGCTGGTGGCCGTGCCGCCGCGGGGCTGCGGAATACCCAGATCTTCGAGCAACTTGCCAAACTGCTTCCGGTCTTCGGCCAGGTCGATGGACTCAGGCGAGGTGCCGATGATCGGCACGCCGGCGGCGCGGAGCCGCTGCGCCAGGTTGAGCGGCGTCTGCCCGCCAAACTGCACGATCATGCCAATCTTGGCGCCCGACTGCGCTTCATGGTTGTAGACCGCCAGCACGTCTTCGAGGGTAAGTGGCTCAAAATAAAGCCGGTCGCTGGTGTCGTAGTCGGTGGAGACGGTCTCCGGGTTGCAGTTGACCATGATGGTCTCATAGCCGTCTTCTTTGAGCGCGAAGGCCGCATGGCAGCAGCAGTAGTCGAACTCGATGCCCTGCCCGATGCGGTTGGGGCCCGAGCCGAGGATGATGATCTTGGGTTTCGAGGTCGGTGGCGCCTCATCCTCTTCGTCGTAGGTCGAATAGAGGTACGGCGTCATCGACTCGAACTCGGCCGCGCAGGTGTCGACGAGCTTAAAGACCGGCCGGATGCCATGGCTTTCGCGCAGTTCCCTCACCTGCTTCACGCCTTCATGGCCCGGTAAGCTCCACTCCGTGGCGATGCGCTCATCGCTGAGGCCGAGACGCTTGAGCTTTCTCAAGCGCTCCGCGCTTATATCCTTTGGAGTAGTTTGCGCGATAGTCTGCTGCGCCTGGGTGACTTCGCGGAGCTGATAGAGGAACCAAGGGTCCATGCCGGTGAGGCGCGCTACTTCGCGCACACTCATGCCGCGCTCGAAGGCGAAACGCAGATAACCGAGGCGTTCGGGCTTCGGCGTCACCAACATCTGGGTAAGGCGGCGAGGCTCCAGCACTTCAGCCCCGGTCTTCTTGCCGGTCTCGAGCGCGCGCCAGGCCTTCATCAGTGCTTCCTTGAAGGTCCGGCCCATGGCCATCACCTCACCCACGGACTTCATCTGCGGGCCGAGCGTGTCGTCGGAGCCGGGAAACTTCTCGAACTGCCACTTGGGAATTTTGACGACGACGTAGTCGATCGTCGGCTCGAAGCAGGCAGGCGTCTTGCGCGTGATGTCGTTCGGAATCTCGTCGAGGGTATAGCCGACGGCCAGTTTGGCGGCGATCTTCGCGATTGGGAATCCGGTGGCCTTCGACGCCAGGGCTGAGGACCGCGAGACGCGGGGGTTCATCTCGATGACGGTCATGCGGCCGTCAACTGGATTGACAGCGAACTGCACGTTCGACCCGCCGGTCTCGACACCGATCTCGCGCATCACCGCAATGGCCGCGTCGCGCATCTTCTGGTACTCGCGATCGGTGAGGGTCTGGGCCGGGGCCACGGTGATGGAGTCGCCGGTGTGCACGCCCATGGGATCGAAGTTCTCGATCGAGCAGATGATGATGACGTTATCCGCCAGGTCGCGCATCACCTCCAGCTCGAACTCCTTCCAGCCGAGGACGGACTCTTCAATCAAGCATTCATGGACGGGCGAGAGATCGAGGCCGCGCGCGAGGATCTCCATCAACTCTTCGCGGTTATAGGCAATGCCGCCGCCGGAGCCGCCCAGTGTAAAGCTGGGCCGGATCAAAACCGGGAAGCCGAGCTTGCCGGCAAAGTCCAAACCGTCGCGCAGGTTGTTGACGAGCGCCGATTTCGAGACCTCGAGCCCGATGCGGATCATCGCATCTTTGAAGAGCAGCCTGTCCTCGGCCTTTTTGATGGCTTCGAGCTTGGCGCCGATCAGCTCCACGTTATAGCGATCGAGAACGCCGGCATCCGCCAGATCGACGGCGAGGTTGAGGGCAGTCTGGCCGCCGACCGTCGGCAGCAGCGCAAATTTCCCGTGGTCTGCGCCGAGCATCTCGGCTTCAATCCGGATGATCTCTTCAACGTATTCCCGGGTGAGCGGCTCAACGTAGGTGCGGTCGGCCAACTCCGGGTCCGTCATGATGGTCGCCGGGTTCGAATTGACCAGGACGACCTCGTAGCCCTCTTGTTTCAGGGCTTTGCAGGCCTGGGTGCCGGAGTAGTCAAACTCGGCCGACTGGCCGATGACGATCGGACCGGAGCCGATCACCAGGATCTTCTGGATGTCATTTCTGCGAGGCATCTTTTAACGAATTCCTAGTCGTAGTGTCGTGTGTTTTTGCGAATGGCTTGATCGAACTTGCTTTTGCTTGTGAAGACCGAGGAACAGTCATCCGAACAGGCCACGGGTCCGGCGATTACATACAGAGTGCTGTTGTGCAAATAGGTCAGCGCTTCCACGCCGACCAGCACCTCTCTGCTGACCGGAGAATATCCCTTCTTATGGATGTGCAACCAGCAGCGGCACGTAACATGCTTGATCTCAAAATTTCCCGCGCGGTCTGTCGTTGTCGAGCCCACAACCTTGTCGTCCCGGTTGAGCGTCACCGCCGCGCCCGGTATTGGATTGCCCTTCGCATCCACGAAGACTCCACGAAGGTGCGACAGGTGAAAGGGTGCGGGCGCCTCAAGCTGTGCGTGCGCCGCCGTGGTCGTCGCCAAAATGATTGCGGCAGCTACTAGGATCTTCCGAGCCGACTGCATTGATCCCAAAAAACAGCGGAGCCAATAGCCCCGCTGCCGTGAGATGCTCAACTTCCTGTCCGGCGCGCACCTCATCCCTTCCACTCCTCCATCATCTGGCGAAAGTCACGGAACAGATAGTGGGAGTCGTGCGGGCCCGGAGCGGCTTCGGGGTGGTACTGGACGCTGAACAGTGGCAGCGTCTTGTGGCGCAGCCCTTCCAACGTCTGGTCATTCAGATCCACGTGGGTCAGCTCTACCTCATTCGCATTGATCGAATCGGGATCAACGGCAAAGTTATGATTGTGGGCTGTGATTTCTACCTTGCCCGTCGCGTTATTGCGAACCGGATGGTTGCCGCCGTGGTGACCGAACTTCAATTTGTAGGTTCGGCCGCCGAGAGCCAGGCCGGTGAGCTGATGCCCCAGGCAGATGCCGAAGATCGGCACGCGTCCCATCATCTGGCGAATCGATTTCACCGCGTAGTCGACCGGTTCGGGATCGCCTGGACCATTCGAAAGGAAGATGCCGTCGGGTTTGAGCGCGAGCGCATCTTCGGCAGTGGTCTCGGCCGGTACGACGGTCACACGGCAATTCTCACGGCACAACATGCGCAAAATGTTGTGCTTGATGCCAAAATCATAAGCGACCACGTGAAGTTTTCTCTCTTTGCCATTCTCTTCTAAACAATTAGGCAAAAGAGGATCATCGGACTGATTCCGGGAATCTTCAGAATCAAAGGGATACGCAATCTTGGTCGAGACGACCTTTGCCAGGTCAGTCCCGTCCATCTTGCGGATCTCTCTGGCCCTTTGGACGAGTTTCTGGGGATCACTCTCTGTGGTCGAGATCACGCCGCGCATCACGCCGTGGGTACGGAGATGCCGAACCAGAGCGCGTGTATCGATCTCGGCGAGTACCGGGACCGCATAGCGCTCCATATACTCGTCCGTCACCTGCTCCGATCGCCAGTTTGAGCTGATCGCGGAGAACTCACGGACAATCAGGCCCTCGATGAAGGGCTTAGCCGATTCATTGTCTGCCTGGTTGGTGCCGTAGTTGCCGATCTGGGGGTTAGTGAGAACTACGATCTGCCCGGCATAGGAGGGATCGGTTGCGATCTCCTGGTAACCGGTGAGTGATGTGTTGAAAACAACTTCGCCCTGGCATTCGCCTGGATGGCCGTAGCCCTGGCCGGGGAAGATGCGCCCGTCTTCGAGCGCGAGGATCGCCTGCATCGCCGCTCCGAGGAGTGGATTCAATCGATTTTAGCAGAAGCAAGCGGTGGATTTCTGGTACGTTTTCCAGAATTGATCAAATCAAGTGAAGCTATTCAAAATCTGCAGAATACATCAACAAACTTCAAGTGATGCGGAAAATGTTTGAGTTGATCTCGCCAGAATATAACGGCTTACCGAACGACGCCGGCATCCTTTGCGGGCCAGTAAACAAATACTGCCTTGCCATAGATCAGGTCGCGAGCCACCGGGCCAAACTCTCTGGAATCAGAGGAGATCGACCGGTGATCGCCCATCATGAAATAGCTGTCGGCGGGCACCACCATCTCCGGCAGAGAACGGGTATCGCGGTAGCGGAGAGGCACATAGTCTTCACGGAGGGGCTTGTCATTCAGCCAGACCTGTCCGTGGTCGATGCGGAGGCGATCGCCGGGAAGAGCGATCACGCGCTTGATATAGCTCTTTTCCGGATCTCGGGGGTAACGAAAGACGACGACGTCGTCCCGCTCAATCGACGTGATGTGATAGACGAACTTATTGATAAATAAGCGATCGCGGTCTTCCAGCCGGGGCAGCATACTGGTGCCTTCCACACGTACCGGCTGGTAGAGGAAGGTGATGATCAGAACCGAAGCCGCAGCGGAAACAAGGAGATCGCGCAGCCAGAGACCCACCGTATTGGCTCCGCGGGAGCGAGCGGGAACTGCGGCGGGCACAGCTTGTACCGGAGGAGGAACTGGCGCGGAATACCGAGGATCAGGGAGAGTTTGCATGGTGCGTTGAATACCTTATCGACTGAAAACAAGTGAACTTCGAGGGACTACACCCGCGCTAGGCCCTGAGAAGCCGCACTCCGTGTCACGACCAACATTCAGTTTTCACTATTGAGTTTAGACGTGAGTTTTGCGGACTTTTGAGAGCGCCCGAAACAAGTATAGAGGAACCCAGAACGAAATTGTCTTGAAAGTCAAAATACAGAAAGGTATTCTGGTCCAGCCGTCCAGCGAGTCATTCTCAGCAGCTCATCTCAAATTAAAAGCTGCTTACGAACGAGGCTAGGGTAATGCCTCTTTTGAAGGATTGTTGCCATTCTGCGGCAATGATTCAATGATTTTGAATCCAGTGAAAGTGAGGTCCGGTCTTGACCGGGAGATTTATGGGGACATACCAACAATACTCCGAAGTTGTGGCTGCCTATGGAACCAGGCTGCCTCCCCCGTCTTCTCAGCCTGAGAGAACCCGGATTGGCCTTCCCCTGCTCTACGCCGCGATCGGCGTAGCCCTGGGAACCTTCACTGGCATGGGTGCCGCGCTGGCAAGTTTGCAACAGCCCGGCATGGCCATGACATCCGTGCACTTCTCGTTTGCCAACTCACACTCGAACTCGCTCAAGCTTCATCCGATCGTCAATGCAGGCCAGCAGCCGGTCATCCAGAATCACGCGGCGCAGACGGTGGTTGTTCCGGCGGCTCCGGCTCCGGTTCAGGATCACGCGGTGGCTTCTCCCGCCGTTCAGCCCAAGGTGCTGGAGGCTAGCGTCGCTGCAAAGCCGGCTCCGGTACAAGCTAAGCCGGTCAAGATGACGGCAGCTCCGATGCAGATTGCTGCAATGGAACCGGCCCCGGTGAAGATGGCGGCGGTTCATCATCATGTGCTTACCGGCAAGCTGAGCTTTACGCCTCCTGCTGACTTGGCTGCATCGACCGCTCCCGCTCCTACAACGTTGACAGTCGATTCGTCTGCTTCTTTCAACAGCATTCCGGTTATGGCATCCGTGCCTGCCCCGATGAGTGCCCCCATCAGCCTGGACAGCGGTGCGAAGCCGCAAGTGTTTTACAGCGAAGGCGACGTGACGGTTGCGGACTATAACGCTGCCGGCGACACCATCGAAACGGTTGACGGAAAGACTTTTGTGGTGGGCGCCACAGTAAGCGCAAGCACCGCAACCTCGTGGGACGACTATCGCGCGAACGTTCACTACCGCTGCGACCAGAACGGACACTGCACGCTCAGCCGGAATGGTGTGATCGCGCTGAACGCACGGCAGATTTAGAGAGTTTTAGAACCCCTTGCGGAAGATCCGCCAGGTTTACTCTTGACAACCCAGGCCCTCGGGCGGACAGAGAACCTGAGCATGCCCGGGCTTCGGAATGGGTTTAGGTTGGGCGGCAGGAACCAGAGCGGCAGGTGTCCCCGGCGATCCGGAGGCAGCCAGGTTCTCTTCCTGCAGAATCAGTGGGCGCTGCAGAACCATCTCGACCTGCGTGCCACTGGGGATATCGACGTCGGCTCCGCGGGTAAAGAGTGTCACTAAACCCACGGTGGCGAGTCCTGCGCCAAGACCGGCCAGGCCACCTGCAACGGGATGGCCGCCCACCGCTCCGCCGACTGTACCAATCCCGGCTCCGCTTGGGATGGCAATCTTGGCAGTCTCGCCAGCGTTCCTTCCCTTGTCGCTGTCCTGTTGAATGGTTCCTTCTTTATCGTCTTTGATGGTCTGCTTCTTCGCGCCCGGCAGCGAATCGACCATGCCCGGAATCTCCACGACGGTGCCGTTGGGAAAGATCATCGAGGTAAAGTGCATATCGAGCTGGGCCTTCCCTTTCACGCGACCGGCTCGCTGGACCCGATCGACGACCCCTTGCACATAGACCCCCTCGGGGATCATCACCCGGCTGCCGACCGTGACGGGAAAGATGGACGCGAGGTAGACACCGTCGCCAGCCCGCGCACTCTTGGTATTGACCGAGCTGCGGAGCTGGAGCAGCACCTTGGTTCCGGCCGGAACGGTATAGGTCTTAGGAGCAGGTGCGGGCGATGCCGTCGCGGCGGGAACGGGCGGACTCGCCATGTTGGCCACGGCCGGGGCGGGAGTTGCGGGTTGCTCCGGGGCCTGCGCGTAAGCGGAAGCTGCGACCACCAGCCCGCCGATGAGCGCCCCCGGCAACATTGCGTGCGTTCGACGCATTCTGTCTCCTCCTACCATCCATCCGTGGGCCATTCGTCAGTGGATAGACGACAAACTCCGGAACAAGGATAGCCTGAACGGCGTTCCGTGTTGTGAAAAATGAGAGAGATTGCCCGGCTCGGTTGCAGCGCGCGCTACCATTCGAAACATGGACGCGACTGGATTTGCGGATCGGAGAACGGAACGATGACCGGTTCGTCCCCGAATCCTGGAGCAATACGCGCGCGGTTTGCGACGGCCTATCAGGCGCTGGAAGAGGCGATCGCGGCGCAGGCCTTTCCCGGCTGTGCCTTCGGTGTGCTGGCAAAGGATGAAGTCATTCTGCAGGACGCGTTGGGGCGGTTTACGTATGAACCCGATGCGCCGGCAGTCAGGCTAGAGACGATCTACGATGTGGCCAGCGTGACCAAAGTGGTGGCGACGACGGCAGCCGCGATGCTGCTCAACCAGCAAGGCCGTCTGGATGTGGATACACAGCTCGGCACGTTGTTGCCCGAGTTCCTCCAGAGTCGGCCGACCGATGACCCGGCCCGGACCATCACCCTGCGACACCTGTTGGCGCATAACTCCGGGCTGCCAGGCTACGTGAAGTTCTTCGAGACGGTTTCTACTCCGGAGGCTCTGCTGCAAGCCTGCCTCCAATTGCAGTTGGAAGCGGAACCTGGGAGCCGTGCTGAATACTCCGATCCGGGATTCATTCTGCTGGGCCGGGCTCTCGAAGTTGCAATAGACGAACCGCTCGCCCAATGGACAAAGCGCGAGATCTTCGCACCGCTCGGACTCAAAGCCACATGCTTTTGCCCGGAGCGAGACATGTGGGCGATGATCCCACCTACTGAAGAAGACACAACCTTTCGCCACCGGCGGATCCAGGGTGAAGTGCAGGACGAAAACGCCTACATACTGGGCGGGGTCGCCGGGCACGCGGGGTTGTTTTCCAATGTGCCTGACCTGCTGCGCTTTGCGGGCGAGATTCTGCATGCCGGAAAAACAGGCGCACGCCTTTTCCACCGGCAGACTGTCGAGTTCTTCGCGCAACGGCAGAGGCCCGAAGGCAGTTCGCGTGCGCTGGGCTGGGATACACCATCAGAAAAATCTTCTTCTGGGAAACACTTTTCCAGGCATTCGATCGGGCACCTAGGATACAGCGGCTGCTCGCTATGGATCGATCTTGATGCTGCGATTGCAGTTGTCCTGCTGACCAACCGGACCTGGCCGGACCGGGCCTGCCAGAAGATACGCGAGGTGAGGCCGGCCTTTCACGACGCTGTGCGCCGGGCTTTGTGAGTAGTTACTCTCGAAGGTTTTGATAACAGGTTCGTGGGATCGAGAAATCTATCGGGGTTGCCCGGTTTCCGGCTACAATGAAAAATTGGGGACCGACGCGATGCTCACGAGTACGATGATTCCAGAGGCAGTCGGTAGCCATAAAAATGGCACCGGGAACGATCAAGCCTCCCTGCTCGAACACCTCATTACGGAAAGTCCCAATGAGGCGTCACAAGGATTCGACACCAAGTCCGCGCTAGAGATTGCCCGCATCATCAACCATGAAGACGCCAAGATTGCGGGAGCGGTAAAAAAAGCAATCCCAGAGATTGCGCAAGTGATCGACCAGGTAGCCCGATGTTTACGCGACGGCGGCCGGTTGATCTACGTAGGCGCGGGATCGAGCGGCCGGATTGCCGCCCTCGACTCCTCGGAGTGTCCGCCTACCTATTCGACCGCGCCGGGCCAGGTGCAGTACATCATGGCCGGTGGACCCAAGGCACTCGCCTCGGCGGTCGAGGTCAACGAGGATTCTGAAGAGCTGGGCCAGCGCGATATTGCCCGCCGCCGGCCTACCCGCAAAGACATCGTGATCGGCGTCTCTGCTTCGGGTCGCACTCCCTATGTGGTGGCCGCCACTGCGTATGCACGGGCACGCGGCGCGCACACGGCTGCAGTGACCTGCAATCACGGCACGCCGATCGAAGGCGCTGCCGACATCACAATTGTGGCTGAAGTGGGGCCAGAGGTGATCTCGGGCTCGACGCGGATGAAGGCCAGCTCAGCGCAGAAGATGGTGCTGAACATGATCACCACAGGCGCCATGACGCGGCTGGGCTATGTGTACGAGAACCTGATGGTGAACGTGCACATGCAGAACTCGAAGCTGGTCGAGCGCGGCATCCGCATTTTGATGAGCGCCTGCAAAATCGACCGTGAGACTGCGGTGCAGACGATCAAGAGCGCAGGCCGTAGCGTGCCGGTTGCGCTGGTAATGCTGAAGGCGAAGGTCGATAAGCCTGAAGCCGTGCGGCGGCTGGCAAAGTCGGACGGCAACGTGCGGCTGGCGATCGAAGACAACGTGCTGGAGCTGTAGATAACGCGGTTTGGGCTTAGCGCGGCGCGCCTGATCTTCAGGGTACAGATTCGCGCCGCGCAATGCTTCACTTCTTGCCTTGGTTCTCTCCATTCCTTCTCGAAAACCAATCTTCGGAACGTGCGCTCCTCGTGAGAGAGGTCTCCGGCATTGTTCGGTAGATTGATTTCTTTTGCGCCGGAGATCTCTCACGCGTTAGCCAGCTCACTGCGCCTGCGGTTGTTGTTTGTGATGCGCGCGCCGATCGGCGAGTATCTGCTCGAACTGCTGCTTCTGCGAGTCCGTAAGCAACGCCTCGATCTTGGTTTTGCTGTCCTGCTGGATGCTGCGTAGCTTTGCGCGGCGATCGCGCGGAGTCAGCGTGCTGTCGGAGCGGATGCTGGCCACCTGCTGCTGACGATCCGCCAGGATGGGCTTGAGCTGGTCGACCTGATCCTGGCTCAATCCAAGTTGTTTGCCAAGATGCTGAGCGGCGCGGTCCGGGTCGGACGCGTGTTGCGGCTGCGTCGTGGGAGCGCTCTCGGTTGCCAGCGGCGAAGCGGAGGCCGCGGGCTGCTGCGATTGATTCGCGTCCTGATTCGGATTAGGGGCAGGGGTTTGTGCGATCGCGAAGCCTGCGGAAAGGGCCAGTCCAAATACGATTGCGGGCGCGATTCCGGACGCGATCGAAAGATGTGTGCTGCGCATAGTTCTCCTTGTGTCATTCCCGAATCCTCGATCCGGTGTGACGTCCGGTATAGACACAGCCGGTGAGGAAAGTTGCGGATGAGAGATTGCTCAATCGCCCGCCGTCCCAACTACCAAATCATGACGTGGTGAGGACGAGGCAGGGTTCCTCAAAATATCTGCGGGGCGGCCAACTCTAGTAGACTCAACGGCAGAATGTTTCCTTTTCGCCCGATCCATTCCTGCCTCTTTTTTTCGGTCTTCGTAGCAGGCGCCGCCGCTTCCCTGCCCTGCTCGGTGTCTGCGCAGGGCACGCATCTGTGGACACAGTCGCAGCTCGAAGATTTTGAAAAAGGCACGCCGCAAGGTGTGGCCCTTACCAGCGACGGCCGTCTGCGCGAAGGCCCCGGCCTCAAGGAGGTCGCGACCACGCCTTCCACGTTTGTCTGGTCTGTCGCCACGGGCAAAGATGGTGCGGCGTATCTGGGCACCGGCGCGCCCGCGTCGGTGCTGCGCGTGGGAACGCAGAAGGGCGAAAAGCCGTTCACGCTCTTCGAGACGCACGATGTGAGCGTGCAGGCGGTGCGGCTGGGACCGGATGGCGCGCTCTATGCGGCGACTTTGCCGAGCGGCAAAGTCTACAAGCTCAATCCGAATGCAGATGCGAAGCAGGACGACGCGAGCGCCACGGTTGTTTTTGATCTCGGGAAGCTGGACGGTGAGAGCGGGACGAAGCCCGGCTCCGAGAAAACGGGCGCGAAATCACACTACGTCTGGGACCTGACCTTTGATGCGGCAGGCAAGCTCTACATCGCGACAGGCGATCCGGGCGCGGTGTATCGCGTCGATCCTGCATCGCCGGGCGCAGCGCCTGAGTTGTTCTTCAAGAGCGACGAGGCGCATATCCGTTCGCTGGCGTGGGACGGAAAAGGCAATCTGATCGCCGGCTCCGACGGTTCGGGGCTTGTCTACCGGATCGATGCGAAGGGCAAAGGTTACGTGCTCTTCGAAGCGCCGCGCCGAGAGATTACAGCGGTCGCGGTTGGCGCGCATGGAATTATCTATGCGGCGAGCGTGGGCGACAAGACGCATAACGCACTGCCTCCGCTGCCGGTGCAGGGCGCAGCCACCATCACCATTACTGTGGTGCAGCCAAATTCAGTGCAGCAGGCGGCGAACGCGAGCGCTTCCGTTCCTGAAGGCACTGAGATCTACGCGCTCGATGAAGGCCAGGCTCCACGCAGGCTGTGGGCCGCGAAGGATGAGATCGTCTATGCCCTCGCAGCGCGGCCCGACGGGCTGGTGGCGCTCACCGGCAATCGCGGACGCATCTTTCGCATTCAGGACAATGGCGACTATGCGGACGTCGGGCACCTGGACGCGCAGCAAGGGTTGAGCATGGCCGCGCAGGGCGCCGATATTGTGATTGGCGCGGGTAACACCGGCAAACTGTTTACGCTGGGCGCGTCACAAGAGCATGCGTATGCAAGCGATGTGCTCGATGCCGGCGCGCTGGCGCGGTTTGGGCGTGTCGAGGTTGAGCCCGGCTCATCGGGCTATGAAATTCAAACCCGCACCGGCAACGTGGAGCAGCCGGTACGTGGATGGTCTGACTGGCAGCCGTTGAAGGATGGATCTGTGGCTTCGCCTGCGGGACGTTTCCTGCAATGGAAGGCCGTCCTGCATTCGGGCGCAAGCGTGGGCAGCGTCGCCGTGAATTATTTGCCCGTGAATGCTGCGCCGGTTGTGGAAGAAATTGTCGTTGTGCCGGGCGCGCGGCTGAACGCAAACACGGCCGTAAGCCAGCCGCAAACCGTGAACATCTCGCTTCCCTCGGCGACACAGAATGGCGTGAGCTTTGATGCGAGCAATACTTCGCCGCTGCAGGCCACCAAGGATCGCAGCGCGATCACGGCGCGGTGGGGCGCGCATGATGATAACGGCGACGATCTCACATACGCTCTCTATCTGCGCGGAGATGGCGAATCGGCCTGGCGGCTGCTGAAAGACAAGATTACCGAAAAGGCCTACAGCTTCGATGCCGCGCTGATTCCCGACGGCGGCTATCAGATGAAAGTCGTTGCATCCGACTCGCCTTCGCACACACCCGGCGACGCATTGACCGGTGATAAGGTCAGCGATCGGTTTGTGGTGGATACAACGCCACCCAATGTCGACAAGCTGACGGCCTCTCTCGCGGGTTCGACGTGTGCACAGGCGAACTGCCCCGCGCAGATTCACGTCACATTCGACGCGACGGACGCGGCCTCACCAATCGCGCATGCCGAGTATTCGCTCGACGCTGGCCCGTGGCAGTACATCGAACCGGTAGACAAAATCTCGGATTCAAAGACGGAGCACTACGATATTTCGATTCCGATAACGGATGCTGCAAGCGAACATCTGATTACCGTGCGCGCCTATGACCGGTACGACAACGTGGGCGTGGCGAAAACTGTAGTTCTGGCGCGGGCTGTCGGAAAGTGAGTCACACATCCCGGTATGGCGTTCGGAGTGTTTGTGGTGTTCGGTTGACTGACGAACCGCAGATCCTTCGACTCCGTTTGTCGCAAAGACGCGCCAAACTTCGCTCAGGATGACAGTGCAGTTTAAGGCGGAAGCGTAGATGCGATTTGAGCTGTACGTTGCGGCACGGTATCTGAGGGCCAAGCGGCGGCAGGCTGTAGTTGGCGTGGTGACGGCGATCTCGGTTGCCGGCGTGACGGCCGGCGTAGCCGCGTTGATTGTCGCGCTGGCCATCACCAACGGCATGCAACGCGACCTGCAGGACAAGCTTGTCGACTCAAGCGCGCATATTGAGTTGATGCAGGCGAGCGGCATGGGCATTCGCGAGTGGCGTCCGCTGCTCGATCGTCTGAGCAAAGTGCCGCACGTGATCGCAGCTTCACCGGGATTGTGGGAACAGGTGCTGGTTGCACGCGGCCCGCGCGATGGTGGCGCGCTCATTGAAGGAATCCTTCCCGAGCAGGAGATGAAGGTCAGTCACCTTCTGGACAAAACGACCTACGGCGCAGTGCAGGCGCTCGAACCTGTTCCTGAGCCCGAAGCCGGAATGCAGACTGGATTGCCGCCGATTGTGCTGGGCAGTGACCTGGCGCAGACAATCGGGGCCAGCACCGGTGACTCTGTGCTGCTGGTCAGCCCACAAGGCGAGCTGACGCCGCTGGGTATCATTCCCAAATACGTGCACTTCCGGTTGGCGGGCACGTATCACACCGGGTTCTATCAGTACGATTCGCAGATGGGATTCGTGCGGCTCACCGATGCGCAGCGGCTCTTTGACGAGCCGGATCTGATCTCGGTGATCAGCTTCCGCGTGGATGATCCGAACCGCGCGCCGGAGATTGCAAAGACTATCGAGCAGGCGGCCGGCAAAGGCTACATGACGACGAACTGGACGGATATGAACCGCGAGCTGTTCAAGGCGCTCGCTCTTGAACGGGTCGTGACGTTTATCGTGATCGCGCTGATTGTGGTCGTGGCGGCGCTGAACATTCTGATCGCGCTCACGATGATGGTGATGGAGAAGACGCGTGACATTGCTGTGATGATGAGCTTCGGCGTCGATCCGGGGCAGGTGCGGCGCATCTTCATGATGCAGGGCTTTTTGATTGGTGTGATCGGTACAGTGCTCGGGTTGGCGCTGGGCTATCTCGCTTCGTGGGCCGGCGGGCACTACCACATCCCGCTTTCGCCGGACGTCTACTCGATCGATACTCTTCCCTTCGCGCCTCGCATTGTGGACGGAGTGATCGTGTCGGCTGTTTCCATTGGCATCTCACTGCTGGCCACGCTGTATCCATCGTCGTCGGCTGCGCGCGTTCTGCCGGCAGAAGCGCTGCGGTACGAATAAAGAGCGTGATGGGCATCCAACTCTCCATGCCCGGCACGAAACCAGTCGTACAACCACGCGAAAACGAGGTCGTGCTGGGGCCGCGGCTGGGTTTGCTCATCCTGCTCACCGGAGCGGGTGCAGGACTCACGAGTGGTCTGCTGATGAAGTTGCTGCGGCTGGTGCAGCATTTCTTCTTTCACTATCGGCAAGGTGATTTTCTGAGCGGCGTTGAAGGGGTCTCCAATGCCCATCGCGTGATTGTACTGGCGTGCGCAGGCATTCTCGCGGGATTGGTGCTTCTCGCGGTGCAACGGATTCGGGATCATCGCGGACCAGGATTGAATGACGCGATCCGCGAGCATGCGGGCGAGTTGCCGGAGCGATCACTGACGGTGAAGGCGATTCTTTCGATCGTCGTAGTCGGCATGGGCGCGGCGATCGGGCGCGAAGCTTCACTGAAAGAAGCGGGAGCACTGGTAGGCAAAAAGCTTGCCGATCTGACCCGGCTCACAGCCGGAGAACGAAGGCTGCTGGTGGCCTGCGGCGCAGGTGCAGGCATGGCCGCTGCCTACAATGTGCCGCTTGGAGGCGCGCTATTCGTTTTGGAAGTGCTGCTCGAAACGGTTTCGGTTTCAGCCGTGCTGGCCGCCTTTGCTACTTCATTTCTGGCGACGGCGGTCTCGTGGTTGATGCTGCCCAATTTGCCGACCTATCAATTTCCGGAATTGCCGATGACGGGCTCGCTGCTGCTGTGGGCCCTCATCGCGGGGCCTCTTCTGGGAATGGCGAGCATAGTTTTTGTGCGTGGAATCGAATGGAGCAAAGAGCACAAACCGCAGGGATGGCGTGTCGCCGTTCTGCCGGTTGTAGTCTTCACGATGCTTGGAGCACTGGCAATCCCCTTCCCGCAACTGCTGGGCAACGGCAGAAACGTCGTACAACTAGCCTTCGATGAGAAGATGAGCGTCGCCCTGCTCGGCTGGCTGCTGGTTCTTCGTCCGCTGGCGACGATGCTGGTGCTGCGCGCGGGCGTGCCGGGAGGGCTGTTCACGCCCACCATGACCTTCGGCGCTTTAAGCGGCGCTTTGCTCGGAGAAGCCTGGAACCACCTGGCTCATGCCGTCGACGAACGCGGCGCAGTGTTGCTCGGAACCGGTGCGGTGCTGGCTGCCTGCACGCAGGCGCCGATCTCGTCGGTTGTTTTCATGCTGGAGTTGACGGGCCGAGCCGGCTCGCTGATTGCGCCGCTGTTGATTGCCGTGTGCGGGGCGGTATGGATATTCCGGCAGTTCGAGACGAAAACAACGTATTAGCTCACTGCGGCGTAATGATGCCGCCGAGAGCGTGGCGGCGAGGCAGAACAATGCCGCGATGATCGACCTCAGGGGCTGGCATTCCTGACGAGGTGAGCACGGCGGGGACGGACCGCTCCACGAGCGCGCCGCCGCAGGCTGGGCACCAGTCGGCCTGGGCATTCTCAGCGAGGACCGCGTGGCACTGGGTGCAAATTCGTTCCATGCAATCAATGTAACCGATTCTTTCCGGGAAAGATGGGCGCTGCGACGGACCGGATCTCACCCGAGAACCTGAGTGCCCGGTACACTAGGGGTATGCATCCCCCGATCCGGCTGGTGGCCATCGACATGGACGGCACACTGCTGCCCACGCTTTCGACGGAGATCAGCCCGCGGAATCGGGCAGCATTGCGTGCGGCGCAGCAGGCCGGAGTGATTGTAGCAATCGCGACCGGCCGTAGAGCGGCCTATACCGTGCCCCTCCTCCACGACGTGGGCTTGCGAGCGGATACGCCGCTGATTACGTCGAATGGTGCAGTGACCCGCACGCTGGGCGGCGAGTTAGGTGGTGAATTAATCGACCGGTGCCATCTTGAGGCGCAGACGGCCCGTGCCCTCTGCGGATTGCTCAGGCCGTTTGGCTGCCTGGTCTTCACCTTCGACCGGCCAGGGCGGGGCGAACTGGTCCTCGAAGATCTGGAACAGGCGCATGGGCGGATCGCCATGTGGGTTGAAGCGAACCGGAACGCGATCGAAGTTTTCAAGCCGCTGGAAAAGGCGCTGCCGGATGGCGAAGACCCGATTCAAGGCATGGTGGCCGGATCGGTAGAAAAAATGCGCAGCGCAGAGAAGGCACTGAAGATGAGCGCGTGGGCTGGGGAATGCGAGTCGGTGCGTACCGAGTATCCGGCGCGGGACCTGGCGATTCTGGACCTGCTTCCGCAAGGCGTGCACAAAGGATGGGCGCTGGAACGGCTCGCCCGGCGACTGGGCGTGGATCGCCGCGAGACCATGGCGATCGGCGACAACTGGAACGATGTCGGCATGATGGAGTGGGCCGGGCAGGCCGTGATGATGGGCAATGCCGCGAGCGAGTTACGCACGATGGCCAAGCTGAACGGATGGAAGCAGGCGCCCGTGAATGATGACGATGGTGTAGCTGTGGTGCTGGAGGCGGCGCTCAAAAAGCTTTCCAGCGTACGGGTTGAGAGTGTTTCATAAGAAGAGCATGCGAAAAGCGCTCATTGGAGTTTTGGGCGTCGTGGCCGTTGTAGCCCGGCTTGCGCCCGCGCGCGCCGCAGAGCGTGTGACGCTGCGCAACGGCTTTGTCCAGCGCTGCGATCACCATGCTGAGATCGAAGGGCGCGTCCGGCTCTATTTGAGCGCCGGTGAAGACAACTACATCGAATTCACCCCACAGGAAATTGCCGCAGTGGAACCGGTCGCCGATGTGCCAGAGCCTGCGACCGAGTCAGCGTCCGCAAAGCCATCTCTATCTGCGGCCCCGGCAACCAAGCTGAGCGCGTCTGATCTGCGTGAAATGCTGGCAACCGCCGGCGATGCCCACAACCTGGATGTCGACCTGCTGGCGAGCGTGGTGAAGGCCGAGAGCAACGGCAATGCGCAGGCGGTGAGCCATGCAGGCGCGCAGGGTCTGATGCAGCTGATGCCGCAGACTGCCTCGGAACTCGGCGTCCAAAACAGCTTTGCTCCAGACCAGAATGTGCGCGGTGGTTCGGCTTATCTGGACGCGCTGCTCACGCGCTATCGCGACAATCTGGCCCTGGCGCTGGCGGCCTATAACGCTGGTCCGGCCGCCGTGGACAAATATCACGGTGTGCCTCCCTATCATGAGACGCGCATCTATGTGGCGCGCGTGATTCATGAATTCAATCGCCGGGTGCTGGCGCGTGAGGCGCAGGCGAAGGGGGCGGTTGCTGGTTCCGCAATTGAGCCGGAATCCACCAGCCGATAAGCTCTTCTCTCCAAGGAAAAAGCTCATCCTATACACTCGTAATGGCCGGGCTTTTGCTTCCGCGATTCTTACAGGGTCGATTCACAATTCTGCAAAAATAGCGCGATCTTCTGAAATCTGAAGACGCGCGACGGAGAAAGTTTGAAAAAGAAGCAATGGATTCTGGCTTTGGTGGTTGTGGCGGTGATTGCTGCGCTCGCATTCTGGGGACGGCACAGAATCCACTTCGATTTCGGCGTATTTCGCGCGCAGCTAGCCACGGCCGACTGGCCCTGGATTCTTCTCGGCGCTGCCTGCATCTACGCCGGCTACATCTTCCGTTCGGTGCGGTGGGCCTGGCTGCTGCGGCATACCAAGAAAGTCGGTCCGTTCTCGCTGCTCGGGACACAGGTGATGGGATTCACCGCCGTAGCACTGATCGGGCGCGTCGCTGACCCCGTGCGGCCTTATCTGGTCTCGAAGAAGACGGGACTTCCGCTGGGCGGGCAGATCGCGGTCTACATCGTGGAGCGGCTTATGGATGCCGGCTCGATGGCACTGATCTTTTCGATCGCGATGATCTGGATTCCCGCAGACGAAATTCTTCGCGCCACTTCACATTCCGGATGGTCGGCGCAACTCGCGGTGTATCACCGGTCACTGGCGCTGCTGATCGCGCGGTTTGGCGGGCTGGCGCTTACGTTGTTAGGCGCATTGTTTTTGTTTGTGGTGCGGTTGTCAGGCGGAGCGGTGGCGGCCTTCTTTGAGCACATCCTGAGTCCGGTTTCGAAGAACCTGGCGCATTCCGTCGGGCACAAGGTGCGCACCTTTCACGCCGGGCTCGACATTATGCGATCGTTCTCTGATTTTCTAATTGCCGCGGCTCTTTCTCTGATCATGTGGCTGCTGATCGCGTTCACGTACTTTGAGGTGTGCAGGGCCTTTACCGCGAGCCCGCAACTGGCCGCGATTACTCTGCCCAAGTGCGTGTTGCTGATGATTGCCAGCGGCGGCGCCAGCATTGTTCAGCTTCCGGTGATCGGCTGGTTCTCGCAGATTGGGTTCGTAGCCGTGGCGCTGGCCGGGGTGTTGGGCGCTTCGGCAGAGGCGGCGACCGCCTGCGCAGCGACCCTGCTGCTCACCACTTTTCTCGGCATTGTGCCGATTGGCCTGGTGTGGGCGCAGATTGAGAACGTGAGCCTGCGCAAGATCACGGTCGAAAGTGAGCACGCCGGCGAAGAACTGACCGCCGAAGATGAGCCGGCGTAGCCGATCAGCCTTCGGTCATCGGCGTAAACCTTAGACAAAGCATTGTCTTAGGCGGGTTTCTCGATCCGGTCTGGACCTATTCCTATCCATCCCATCCCTCTTTCCCGGCAAACCTGTGTCTAGCTGCGCGGACGTTCTCCACAATTTATTTACTCCAGGTGAAACGACGGGCGCGCGCCAGCCACTATCGGCCAGAAGGTGACGCGATGCCGGACCTCTCCTCCCAGATCGAAACGCTCTACCGTGTGATCGGCCAATCCGAGCCGATGCTCGGCGCGGGCGATTCGCAGGAACGGAGCGAGGCAAGCGCGCCCAAGAGTTCAACTTCGCGGCAGACCGGCCTGTGGAATCGTGGACGCTGGATCTGCTCGTTTTATTGCCTCTGGTTCTCTCTACCTCTCTCCATCTGGCTGAGCAGCGGCTGGATCGGACTGCTTCTCTACTGGCGAGCCCTGTCGAGCACAGCTTGCCTTCTGGAGAGGCTCATCGGCAAACCCAAACTGGCTCTCGCCGGCTTTGATTCCGGCGAAGGAGAGTTGTGATAATGCGCGATCGGAATACAAGCGCAACGAGGGCCCATGGGGTCGTCTGTATCTCGGACGCGATGCTGCGCGAGGCGCACAATCTTACGCGTGTGAGGCTGGTCCTATGAGTCCGGTGGCACAGCGCGAGACGAATCAAAGTAGTAATTGCCGCAGCTATGCGCGTGCGCAAAGCACGAAGGGAGCACGGCCTTCGCATAGTGACGCAATGGTATACTTGCGTTCTCCAAGGTTTACGGAGAAAGCATTGCAGTTTCGTGAATTCGATGCAGCCTACATCGATAATCTCCGCGCGGGCGACTCTCGCACGCAGGAGCATTTTGCCGCCTATTTCACGGAACTGCTCCATCTAAAATTACGCTCTCGCCTGCAATCCCCACAAGCTATCGAAGACGTGCGGCAGGAAACGTTCGCACGCGTACTCACCTCGTTGCGCAAGGAAGGTGCACTGCGCCATCCCGAGCGCCTGGGTGCGTTTGTCAACACGGTTTGCAACAACGTGCTCTTCGAGCACTATCGCGCATCTTCACGCAACCAGTCATTGGATGAAGAGGGCCAGCCGGAACTTCCGGCAACGGGACTTGATGCTCTGGGCATCGTAGCTGCCAGGCAATTGAAGACGAAGGTTCGCGAGATCCTTCTCGATATGCCTGAGCGTGATCGCTCGCTGCTCAAAGCGGTTTTCCTAGATGAGAAAGACCGGGACGAGGTGTGCCGCGAGCGCGGCGTAGATCGGGAGTACCTGCGGGTTCTTCTTCATCGCGCCAAGCAGTCATTCAAAGCGGAATATTTAAAGCGCGTGGGCGTCGGTGCTTATTCAGGCACTGCATAGACATAGATAAAGAAAGGGAAAGCGGGTCCGATTGAGGTTACGGGCACCCGGAGGCAGAGCGATGGATCACAATGCGGCGGTGCAACAAATGGTAGTAGAGCGTTATCTATTGGACGAGCTCGAACCAGAGCTCCGTGAGGAATTCGAAGAACACTTGTTTGATTGTCATGAGTGCTCGCTCGATCTTCGCGCGGAAGCTCTGTTCATCGAGGAAGCGAAACTTCAGCTGCCCGAACTCACCCGCTCCTTCGAGCCTTCACGCCATGTTGCGCCTGTGAAGCCTCAGAGAAAGAGCGCAGATTGGTTTGCGTGGCTGCGGCCGGCCTTTGCCGTGCCTACATTTGCCGCGCTGCTGGCCGTGATCGGCTACCAGAACCTGGCGACGATTCCCTCTCTGCGCGCGGCTGCCACCCAGCCGCGCCTGGTGCCGTGGGTGAGCTTTCATACCGGCACGCGCGGTGATGCGCATCTGAGCGTCCCTGCGAATCGTACGCAAGGCGCGGGCGTGCTGATCCAATTGCCGCAGGAAAATAGCTATACAAGCTACGCGTTTGAATTGTACGATCCTCAGGGAAGGCGGTCGTGGTCTCACACCGCCGCTGCATTCGACCAGGCCGGCACTGGAATGGCGACGTTTTCACTTGTGGTTCCGGGCGGCGGTTTGCAGCAGGGTTCTTATACACTGGTCACATCCGGCATTACTCCGCAGGGCGCACGAACTGAGATTGATCGCCGCGTCCTGGATGTTCACTTCGATGACTAAGGCATCTCTCCTTCTGCCGTGTCTCGAAGTAGATGCGTCAGGGTGGCAATTTTCTTGAAGAAATTGCTACCTTGCAGGAGGCTGCAAGAGCTATGTTCGAAGGAGAAATGCTTTAGAAGCGTCGGGCTCCCTTGGGCTCCGGGCTTCTTATGAAAGGGAGCACGCTCGCACATGGCAGATTCGACCCCCCGGACGCACAAGTACCATTCGGAAGGCACAGTTTTAAAAGGTGACCTGTACCATCCGCTGGTTCAGCCGATTAAACCCCAGACCAACGTAAAACTCGCCGAGCATGGCGGGTATCTGTCGGAACACGCCGAGCCGTATCGCCTGGAAGGGGTTATCTCTTTCCAGAAGGCGTATACGCAGGTTGCGGGCAATCCCAACCCGAAGCCAGAGGGTGGCTGGACTACGCTGGTCACATCTGTGATCGAAGGGTTGAATGTGCTGGAGGTGGTGACAGCTGACCGAGTGATCGGACAGATTGTGACACTCCATCCTGCGGAAGGCTATATTCCACACGTCCACTTTCTCGGCACACGCTTTGAGAACCTGCGCATTGCGGGCCATCCGGTCACAGTACATGTGCATCCGAAACACCCTTACTGCTTCGAGAAGCCGGAGAACGATGGGCCCTACACGCGGCACACTGGTTTCCTCGATCGGCTGAAGAACCAGTTCGAACTGATGCGCGGAAGCGCCGGTATTACGGACGCGTTGTTGAAGCGCTATAGTCACCTGCCGGCAACCTCAGAGAAAGAGGAGGCGATCGAGTGCTCTCTCGTCGACAAGGTGGAATGTCCGTCGTTTTGCCGATGCTTTGGGCACGTGATCGACGTGCCGGACTTTGGCAAGATTCACCTAGGCCTCTTGAAGATCAAGCATTCGAACTACGACTACGATGCCGAGAAAAAGCAAAAAGTATGGAAGAACACAGAGTTCGACTTGACGATGATCGAATTGGAGATGGGTTGTGTCGCAGGCGGAGTAACCGCACTGGGAAATGGGGTCATTGGCGGAACGACCCAACCGTAGAAAGTCTCGCGCCAGTTCATTTCATCGCCCGACGCAATCGACGCATCGGGCGATACTGTTTGAAAATGGATAAATCGCTGGATAGGTCTTCGGACGCGCATGCGGTTTGTTACTCTGGCGTGTGAGACCAACGATCCAGTATCTATTTAAAAAATGGTTTATAGTGTCTGTCTTGCTTATACCTGCTTAGGGAATCTAGAACGGCTGCGCTTTAGACCCGCGTAAAATCAGGATAATGTCTTGGCTTAGCCATGTTCGGCGTGGTCTGTGCGGTCGATCGTTCGTGTTTTGGACCGTCACACTACTTCTGGCTGTGCCGCTGCACGATAGTCGTGCTATGGACCCACAGACTGAGTTTGATCGGGCCCGCCAGTTGTTTCTTCGCGGGCAATTAGAAGAGAGTCAAGGCAGCGCGGACACAGGATATCTGCGTTTCGAGAAGATCGATCCGGAGTTGGCTTCGCGGTTCCGGCTTCTTGAGGCGCAGTCTATGCTCTTTCGCGGCTTTTACAGGGATGCCTTGGCCTTGCTTGCCGCCTTTACCCCGAAGAATGCTGACGGAAGCGTTCAGGAATTGTCCATCGAAGCGATCTCACTCGCCCACCTTGGGCAATTCTCCGCGGCCCAAGAAAAACTTGCGAAAGCTGATCTTGCTTGCGCGCGTGCGTCTCTTGACTCCTGCGGGTATGTCCTAAGGGCTCATGGTGCGATTGCCGCCGAACTCGGGCAGATTTCTGACGCGAGACAGTTCTTTCTCAAAAGTCTCGAATTCGCGCGTGCTCACCGGGACCCTGAACTCGAATCGAACGCATGGTTAAATCTAAGCTGGGTGTCGCTTCGCGATAATCACTATGACGAAGCTATCAACTGGTCGCGTGCCGCCTACACAGCAGGTATGAATCTGGGCAATCAGAATCTCGCGCAGGCTGCGCTTGGCAACCTCGGTTGGGCCTACTTTGAGCTGGGAGATCCGGAGCGGGCGCACCCACTCTTTGCAGAAGCCGAGCAGCGCGCCGCGCGGCTCGGCAATCTCCGCGACGAACTTAGATGGCTTTCGCAAGCAGGATACGTCGAGCAAGCTGCGGGCAACTTTACGCAAGCTCTCAGCTCTTATAATAGAGCGCTCGCGCTAGCCAAACAGATTGATAGCAGAGAAGACATCGCGAACACACTCGAGGTTATGGCGCACCTCTCCATCGCAATGGGCAAGCTAGATGACGCGCACAAATATCTCGATCAGGTCACGCCTCTGGTGCAAGCCACGCAAAATCGACTGGACGACCTGGACGTGATGCTGGCGGAGGGAGAGCTTGCCGCTGCGCGCAATCAGGACCAGCAGGCCCAGGCGGCTTTTCGGGCTGTCGAAGCTGATCCGGACAGCCAAATCTCTATGCGTCTCGGCGCGGAACACGAGCTCGCCAAGCTCGATGAGCGACGCGGCGAGCTGGCTGCGGCGGACAGTGCCTATCAGACCGCGCTGACGACGTTTGAGCAGGCACGGCAGCAGCTTCAGCACGAAGACTCCAAGCTTCCCTTCCTTGCGAATGCGGCTCCCATTTACGACGACTACATCCACATGCTCGTGCAACAAGGAAAGATTGAGGATGCTCTTGCTGTGGCGGACCACAGCCGCGCGCGCACGCTGGCGCAGGGATTAGGCCTGAGCGCGCCCATTCAGCCCGCTGCTCTGCATCTCGCAGAGATTGCGCGCAAAGTGAATGCAACGCTTCTCTTCTATTGGCTGGGACGAACGCAATCGTATCTCTGGGCAGTGACGCCCGCGAAGACGCAATTATTTTCTTTGCCTGCGCAGGCTGCGATCACGCCGCTGATTGAGCGCTATAAAAATGCGCTGCTCGGGCCAGATGATGTGCTTGCGTCTTCGAATCCGGATGGTATGTCGCTGTATAAAACGCTGATTGAGCCCGCCAAGGATCTAATGCGTCCGGGCGCGAACGTCGTTGTTCTCAGCGATGGGGCACTCAGCCAGATCAACTTCGAGACACTTCTCGTGCCGTCGCAACATCCTCATTACTGGATCGAAGACGCGAATGTAGTATCGGCGCCTTCGCTGTTCATGCTCGCCTCGGCGAAGCCGTTCTCCGGAACAGCGCATAAAGCACTGCTGTTCGGCGACGCCGTTTCACCTGGCCCGGACTATCCCGAACTGCCCAAGGCCGCAGCCGAGATGCGGCGGATTGAGCGGCACTTCGCCACAAACGATGAGACGATCTTCGCGCGCCAGCAAGCAAACCCTGCGACATACACGGCAAGCAATCTGCAACAGTACGCGTACATTCACTTCGTTGCGCACGGAGTCTCCAGCCAAACTGATCCGCTCGACTCGGCGATCATCCTCTCGCGCTCCAACACTGCGGACGATTCGTTCAAGCTGTATGCCCGCGAGATCATTCAGCATCCTCTTCACGCGCGGCTCGTCACGATCTCGTCGTGCTACGGCGGAGGCACGCGCTCCTATGCGGGCGAAGGGCTGGTTGGGCTGTCGTGGGCATTTCTGCGCGCAGGCGCGCACAATGTGATCGGTGCGTTGTGGGAGGTGAGCGATGACTCAACACCGCAGTTGATGGACGCGCTCTATCAAGGGCTCGAAGCGGGGCTGCCGCCAAGCATCGCGCTGCGGCAGGCTAAGCTGGCCATGCTTCATGGGCCGGCCAACTTTCGCCAGCCGTTTTTCTGGGCGCCGTTTCAGATCTATACCGGACTCTAATGCGTGCTCATCGGTAACGGCATCGCGAACCATCGCGCTAGCCGAGACCTGGAAGGGCGCTCCCGCGAGAAGAATTGCGCATCCGGAGCCGCGGGTTGAGTGTGGTCGCTCTCATCAGGCGCGGCGCCAGGAAGGTCGCATGAGCCTCCGTCATGATTCGGATTGTTTTTAAGCAGCCGCGTCTTCTTAAGTTGGAAAAGCATCGAATTGAGAAAGCCTAGTCCAGTGCCAAAGGCGCTCCGCAGCAGCGCCGTTGTGCCGGCATAAAACGCGGCTACGCAGCTGGGGCCAGCGTAGCTGTAGGAGACGCCGTTCACAAAAAATCCTCCATATGCGGCCTCACTACCGATATCGGGAATGCCGGTTGCGCCAGAAACGGTGCTGAAGTCGCCTCCGCCTGCGGCCCGCGATGCCGGCAACAGCGATGCCGCAGACAGTGCCGTCGCGATGGTGGCCGAGCTCGACTTCACGCCTTGAAAACTGTGATGCAGCTGGGGAGAGACAGCCGCAGGCGACAGATTCGGCGCGGCGAGCAAACGCCAGCAATCGCTGCCCCGTTCACCCATCGCGACGAAAATGCTTATGCCGAGCAGGGCGATCTGGTGGAAGAGGTCTTCAACCAGATACGCGAGAGAACTGCTGCCTGCGTGCGGCGCACCGTCCTTCGCCGCTGCGCCCTCACAGAGAGCCAGGCTGAAACTGAGCACCGTTGGCTGCTTTTCGCGTTCCGGCAGCAACACACGGTTCATAAAGGTGAGATAGCCCTGCTCGCTGGCCTCGGTGAAATAGACATTCACCCGCGCTCCTTGCGCGACCGTCACAGAGGTTGCGATCTCTTGCGTCAGCTCGAGCGTCGCGCTGTCTGCATCGGAGAGAACGGCGATCTTTTCCACCTGTGATGGATCGTTTTTGTAGGTCGTGGCGCCAACCGTCAGATTGATATCAAGAATCGAGAGCGGCCGCGTGCGATAGCCGATCGGCTGGTTGGCGAAATAAAGATGAGTGATGTCGCTCGGCAGATAGCAGGGTGCAATGCCCGGCGATCCGGCCGGCTGCGCCGCGAAGATGCCGATCACTTCGCCATACGCACCGGTGTTGGGAATCTTCAATTTTTGCGCAACGGCCGACACAGTTGGATTGCTCGGACCGACCCCATCAGACGTGGCAGCACCACGCGGAATGCCAAGAAAGCGATTGTCGAGTCCGACCACCGCTGTCACGCTTTCCGCAAGTTCGGCAGGCAGATACACGGCGCCATCGAATCCACGATGCGCCCGCGCTTCATCTCCATTGGGAGGAAGAAGCTCGATTGCACCCGCATCTTCATAACGTTGCAGGTTCACTCCAAAAACAGACTGAACCTGGGCCGCAGTTGCCAGAACGGACAATGTCCGGCGCCCGGCATGAGCTTCAAGCACGCTCATTCCCTGCACCTGCAGAAAAGCCACGGCGGACTCCAGGTCAATCGGGTCGGCTCCGTACATCTGCACATATTCTTCGCGCGAAATCGAGGACGGACCATCGAACGGGATCTGGGGTGAAGGCACAGTGCCCGGCCTGCGGCGCAGGATGAGCATAAAGGTGACCGCTTCGTCAGGATGCAGCGGTTCGATATGTTTGTGGCTCGCTGGACGCGGCCGTTCGCTGCCGGCTAACCAGCGCGTAAATTCTGGAAGCGCACTTGCCGGCTGTACATCCGCACTCATAAGGCTGACCTCTTGAAAGGACCTGTTCGAGGGGTTTCCGGTCGATGTGGAGGATGCGCGGGAGCGCCAGCTGGCTCCCCCCTTTAAGAAAAGGCCCCTGGTCTCCTGCTGTATTGCTTCCCATCTACGCGAAAAACCGCTGTAAGCGCATACCCTTACGGGTTATATCCATTTGTCTGGGAGGTAGTGCTGCCTGAGGCGAGAGCGTTTCAAAAGAACATAAATCAAAGAAGTACCACGGGTTCATCCCGTGAGACATACGCGTGCCGGCAGGCACACTATGACCTGAAACAGGTCATGACGTTGAAAGAGCTGAACTCAGCTTGCCTCTGGGCCGGCAGCAAAAAGGAAGTCCCACGAAGCATCGAGATAGAGCCAGCGTTGCGTGGCGAACCAGCTGGTGGGCAACCCTGGCACATGAAGCAGTGTGTGGCCTCCCGTGCAGATCAGCTCCGTTCCGTTCCAGGCAAGGAAGGTTCTGGACGCGAGGCCAACCTGCGCCGGGTGCGCCACCTTCTTGAGACAAACCGGGCAGCGCTGGCGCTGGTCAAGCAGCGCCCAGCGGATGCCGAAGAGGCAGATGAGAAAGGTGACCAACAACTGTACGTACTCAGAGGCGGACGAGTGTTGAGAGGCGTGCCAGTAGGCCACATCGAGAGAGGCAAAGTTCGCGATCGGCAGCAGCAAGGCCAGCTTGGCGGCGAAATATGCCCACCGCAAAATCCTCTTCGGCCATGGTGGCCGGTGAGAACTTACGCTGAACTCCCCCAATGAAACCGAAGTGATGGCAGGCAGGGCCAGCAAGGCCAGCAATACGGCAAAACGATAGATCTCCCGAGGGCCCGGCGTTTGCTCGTTGAAAGCAACGCCGAGAAAGTCCTGCTCGCTGTGATCAGTGTTAAAGACCGTCACGTCCACGCGGTCAGCCCACATCTTGGCCCGGCCCTCGCCGGTAAGATGCGCGACCACATGGCCCTTTGTATAGTCGGAAATCTGGTTATCCGGCTCCAGCAGCCACGCATCCGGCTTGCCGGGCAGCTTCCAGGCGCGCTCAGGGGCAACCCCGACGACGCGCGTCTCGCGGCCGCCCACGCTGATCAGGCTGCCAACAATCGCCGGATCTCCGCCGAACTCGTCTTTCCACACGTTGTAGCTGAGGATCACCCTTGGAGCATCGGCGGCACTCTCTTCCGCCGGTGCAAATCGAATGGGAACGCCGAGCAGCGCGAAGAGATTACCGCTTGATTCAGCCACGTTCCACCGGCTGGGCGCTTCGGCTCCGGCTACAACGGACTGGCCGCGAAGCCTGTAAAAAGCAAAGCCATCAAAGTAGCGGTGCTTGCCAGTACTCCAAACGCGAAACTGCTTGAATGAGACGTTCGGGGCCGGGCCTTCATCCGGCCCCTGCCCTTCGAGGAGGATCACTCCGGATCGCAGAGTATAGCGCAACGGATTGCGCGCCGTACGCACCTCGGGCAACAGCAACGCAAACGTATAGCTTATCGCCAGCACGGCGGCGAGATACAACAGGCATTGGGATGCCGAGCTATGCGCCGGCCCCGGAGGAGCGCTTGTGCGCCGAGCCTCACGGCTTAGGCACCATGCATCCGGAAACGCTCCCAGGCAAAAGGCCGTAACGGCGCGTTCAGCCCGCCACGCAGCCTCCAGTTCTTGTGCGCAGGCCTGCCGCACATGCCACATCTCCGCCTGCCACTCGCGCCGCCACTCCCATCGTTGCGCGGCCGGCACCAGCAGCGCGGCTCCTTCAAGCATGCCGCGATCGAGTACGCGAAAGGCGAGCGCAAGCGGGCGCATCATACCGACTTCGCCTCCTCCGTGGGAATGAGCCGCTCCAAAAGCGGATAGCGCTTGCGCGATGCCTCGAGTATCGACTTCCCTGTCGCCGTGAGCTTGTAGTATTTGCGCGCCGGCCTCTGCTCCGCGTCGGCGATCGACTGCTTCTCCCAGTGCGAGCGGATCAGGTCATCGCGTTCAAGCCGCCGCATGGCCGGATACACCGTGCCACTGGGCAGGCCGGTCATCTCCATCACGCTGAATCCGTAGATGTAACCGGCATGGATGGCCTGCAGAATCATCGCTGCGGTGTGCGAGAGTTTCGGGTCGGAGTGCGATCCCTGGGCCATGGGCGCATTCTAGCTATGTAGCAAGCTACTTGACAAGAATTATATCGAATGCTACATAGGGGTAGACCGGATTGGCGGAGCGATCTGCCTCCCGTCTCTGGAGCCCGCATGCTTGAACTTCAACACGTCTTCAAGAACTTTCGCACCATCCCCGCCGTTCAGGATGTCTCCTTTGCGGTTGCGCCCGGCGAGATCGTCGGCTTTCTCGGCCCCAATGGTGCCGGTAAATCGACGACCGTGAAGATCATTACCGGCATGCTGCGGCCAAACGAAGGACGCGTGCTCTTCGAAGGCCGCGACATTCGCGAAGACCTGGTCGGCTTCCGCGCTGCAATCGGTTATGTACCGGAGGAAGCGCAGCTTTATACGTATCTTTCGGGCCTCGAATATCTGCAGCTCATCGGCCGCTTGCGTGGCATCGCCGAGCCGCTGATCGAGGCGAAAGCGACGCGCCTACTGAAATTGCTGCAGCTTGAATCGTGGCAATACTCGCCAATCTCTTCGTATTCAAAAGGCATGCGGCAACGCGTACTGATCGCCGCCGCGCTGCTGCACGATCCCAAGCTGTTGATCTTCGATGAGCCGCTTTCGGGGCTCGATGTGATCTCGGCGCGGCTGTTCAAAGACCTGCTCGAAGTGCTTGCTGCGCAAGGCAAGGCCATTCTTTACATCTCGCATGTGCTTGAGGTGGTGGAACAGGTCTGCCGGCGCGTGATTGTGATCGCGAGAGGCAAAATTCTGGCCGATGCACCGCCCTCTGACCTGACGCGATTGATGAGCCTTCCCAATCTCGAAAGCGTTTTTGCGCAGCTCGTGCAGCAGCAGGACACAAACGTACTTGCACAGCAGATTGTCGAGGTGATGCAGAGTACTTATGCCTGAAGTCTTCCAACGCCTCTTCACAATGTCCGAAACGCAGATCCTGCCCTTGAACGAACAGGCAGCTCTGGGCGCCACGCGCCCGCGCGAACGCAGCCAGTTTGCGCACCTGGTGCGGCATTATCTGGAGCGGTTTTTCAACCATGAGGCTGCTTCGCCCGACGGCGACGCGAAGGCCCGTCTCGTCCTGCTCGCATTTGCGGCGGGACTGCCGGGATTGATGGTCTCCGTGTATCTGTGGCCTGTCTATCATCCGATTCGAGGCTGGCCGCCGGGCCATCCGTCGGACGGAGGACCACCGCCGTATTGGCTCCAGGTGAATCATCATTTCTTTTTTGCGTTGTATTCGCTTGTGATCATGGGTGTCGTCACGGTCTTCGAGTGGGATCTGTTCTTCCCTGACCTGCTCGATATCTTCGTGCTCACAACATTGCCGATTCCCAATCGAAGGCTGTTCCTGGCGCGGGTCGGGGCTATTGCGATCTTCATCGCAGGATTTCTTTTTGATGCCAATATCCTGGCCCCGCTCGTGCTGCCGGAGGCGACCGATCCTCCCAGCGTGACACGCCTTCTGGCGGCGCATTGCTCGGCGGTGGCTCTAAGTGGCTTGTTTGCAACTGCATTTATTTTGGCTTTGCAAAGTTTGCTGCTTGCGATCTTTGGTGAGCGGCTGTTCCGCAAGATCGGCCTGTTTATACAGGGAGTCTTCATCTCTCTGCTGCTTCTTTTGTTGCTGTTGTTTCCGGTGCTGTCCGGTGTGGTTCCGGCATTGTTGCAGTCCGGCAGCGGCTTTGTGCGCTGGTTCCCACCGTTCTGGTTTCTCGGACTCTATCAGCGCTTGTTGGAAGGGCCCGCTTCCCTGCCCATCTACCAGCAGCTCGCGCGGATGGGATGTCTCGCTACAGCCGCGATGGTCGGCCTTGTCATGCTGTTCTATCCGCTGGCGTACCTGCGCAAGGTGCATCAGCTGGTTGAGGGCGCCGTGCTGCGGACGGGCCACAACTGGGCCGCGCGCCCTCTCCATCGGCTGATACATGCGATTCTGGTGCGAACGCCGGTGCGTCGCGCGGTTCATCACTTCATCGGGCAAACGCTTCTGCGCGTGCCGCGCTACCGCGTCTACCTTGTGCTTTACGGTGGCGTCGGCGCGGCGGTCGTCCTCTCGGGTGTGCTGCGCTTTACAGCTGTGCATGGGCATGTGCATGTGGCGGTCTCTGCTGACGGAATCCGTGCTGCTGTGGGTATCGTTGCATTCTGGGTGATTGCCGGCCTGCGCACGGCTTTCGTGTCTTCGGGGAATCAGCGCGGCGGTTGGATCTTCCGTGTGATTCATGGCGATCCACCGGAGTTTGTTTCCGCTCTTCAACGGCTGCAGTCTGCAGAGACGTGGGTGCTCTTTGCGTCGATCGCCGCCACGTTCGCCGTTTACTTGCTTTCACGCCTGATTGCGCCGCCGGAGTTGCTGACGGCGCCAGCAACTGCTGCGCAGATCTTGGTTTCCGCTGCCATGTGCCTTCTGCTGGCCGATCTTTTCTTTCTGCATGTCACCGTGGTGCCTTTCACCGGCAGCTCAGCACACGATGAGCCAAACCTGGCGCTCACCATGCTGAAGTTTTTTACTTTTTTTCCTCTGATCGCTGCCTTTCCGATCCCGAGCGAGATATGGCTCGTGCAAAAACCCTGGCACTTCGCTGCTGCTGTGGTTGTCACAGTTGCGGCACACCTGGTGCTGCGCCGACGGCACCGGCAGGTGGTGCGAGCGTTCTGCAACATCCCCAGCCTTGAAGAGGGTGAGGAGGACTTTCCGATGAAGCTCGGACTCCGCTATTAAGCCGTATCGGAGATACAGCCTGCACGTTATGGCCCCAGCCGACATTTCCCTCGCCTGCGGACTGCGATAAAGTGGTCTCACGGGCGCGATGCTGCGCCGAACGCTGTGGCGAGGTGATTCGATGCAGGTTATTGCTCTGCTTGCCGGCATTGCCTGCCTAGTCACCGTTCTGCTCGACGCCTTTCAAACCATCATCCTGCCGCGCCGCGCAACCGGGCGGTTTCGTCTCACCCGCATCTTCTATGTGCTCACCTGGAGGCCGTGGGCCTTCTTTGCGCAGCGGCTGCATCATCCACGCAAACGCGAAACGGCCTTCAGTTACTACGGACCGCTCTCACTGATTCTGCTGCTCATCGTGTGGGCCGGAGCGATGGTGGTTGGGTTTGGGATGATCTTTTACTCGCTTGGCAGCCCGTTGCATGATACCGGGCAGCAACCCGGATTTCGATCGGATCTGTACATCAGCGGAACGACGCTCTTCACACTGGGGCTGGGCGACGTGACGCCGCACAGTCCGTGGGCGCGCATCTTCATCATTCTGGAATCGGGGACCGGGCTTGGCTTTCTAGCCATCGTGATGGGCTATTTTCCAGTGCTCTATGGAGCATTCTCACGGCGCGAGGTAAGCATCTCGCTGCTCGACGCGCGTGCCGGTTCGCCGCCCACTGCGGCCGAGCTGATGCGCCGCCACGCGTATCAGGGCGCGGAACAGGCGCTCGCTCTTTTGCTCGTCGAGTGGGAGCGCTGGTCGGCTGAGCTGTTGGAGAGCCACATCTCGTATCCGCTGCTGTGCTATTTTCGCTCGCAGCACAGTAACCAAAGCTGGATCGGCGCGCTGACGGCGATTCTGGACACATCAGCGCTGCTGATTGCCGGCGTACGCGGACACGAGGCGCGGCAAGCGCAGCTGACCTTCGCCATGGCGCGGCACGCAGTGGTTGACCTGGCCCAGGTCTTTTCGCTTGGGCCGGTCACCGATTTGCCGGACCGGCTGCCTGTTGAACGCTATGAGCAGCTTTACGATTTGCTTTGCCAGAGCGGCGTGAGTGTCTGCCGCGATGGCCACTCATTTGAGCGGCTGCGTGACATGCGCGCGCTTTACGAGGGATACACAGAGGCGCTCAGCCGTTACCTGCACATGCCGCTGCCGCCCTGGATCGCGTCCGAGCCGCACAAGGACAACTGGCTCACCGTCGCCAAGGTACGGCAGCGTACAGAAGCGGCGAACGCGACTGAGGAGTCAGCAGCGCGCGCGGGCGATATCCCGCACGAGATCGTGACGCAGATCGATCACCATCACGATTTTTGAGTTCGATTTTCAACGTCCACGCGATGAATCGCGGAGTGATACGAGATCGCGTCGATGTGAGACGGCCGCGAAAAAGCGCTGATAACATCCTAGGTGAATCGGCGTGGCCGGTTCCCGTTCCGTTGAGCGGATCTCCTGTAGCGAAGAGTCGATACGTCCATGCGCATTGTTGACGTCCGTGAGATCACGGCGCCTATCTCCTCTCCGATTTCGAATGCATACATTGATTTTTCCGGCATGACCTGCTCGCTGGTCGCTGTTGTCACAGATGTGAAACGCGATGGGCGCACCGTGATTGGCTACGGCTTCAATTCCAATGGACGCTACGGACAAGGCGGGCTCATCCGCGAGCGGTTCGCGCCGCGGCTGATGAAGGCGGATCCCAAGACGCTGCTCAATGATGCTGGCGACAATCTCGATCCGGACCGCATCTGGGCAACGCTGATGAAGAATGAAAAACCCGGCGGCCACGGCGAGCGCTCCGTCGCCGTCGGCACCATTGACATGGCTGTATGGGATGCGACGGCGAAGATCGCGGAGAAGCCGCTCTTCCGTTTACTAGCCGAGCGCCACGGCCTCGAAGCTGATCCCCGTGTGTTTGTATACGCGGCTGGAGGCTACTACTATCCCGGCAAAGACAACAGCGCACTGCGCGCCGAGATGCGCAGCTATCTCGATCGCGGATACACAGTGGTCAAGATGAAGATCGGCGGCGTGGCCATCGAAGAAGACCGCAAGCGCATTGAAGCGGTGCTTGCCGAGATTGGCAGCCAGGCGAGCCTCGCCGTCGACGCCAACGGCCGCTTTGATCTGGAGACGGCGATTGCCTACGCGAAGATGCTGCGCGAGTATCCGCTGTTCTGGTACGAGGAAGCTGGCGATCCGCTCGACTACGCATTGCAAGCTGCACTCGCCGGCTTCTATCCAGGCCCGATGGCCACGGGCGAAAATCTCTTCAGCCACCAGGATGCGCGCAACCTGCTCCGCTATGGCGGCATGCGGCCCGATCGTGACTGGCTGCAATTCGACTGCGCGCTTTCTTACGGATTGTGCGAGTATCAGCGCACGCTGAAAGTGCTGCACGAAGCAGGATGGTCGCCGCGCCGATGCATTCCGCATGGAGGCCACCAGATGTCCCTGAACATTGCAGCCGGACTGGGGCTCGGCGGCAACGAGAGCTATCCCGATCTCTTCCAGCCCTACGGCGGATTTCCCGATGGCGTGCGCGTCGAACAAGGCTACATCACAATGCCTGAACTGCCGGGGATCGGCTTCGAGGGCAAAAGCGACCTGATCCGCGTGATGCGCCAACTGGCCGAGTAGCCCGCCATGACAGAAAGCCCTCAGCCTGCTCATCGCCCTCGGCGTTCCATGCTGGGACCGCTGTGGCTGCAGGTGATGGTAGGCATAGCCCTCGGTGCGGTGGTGGGCGCATTCTATCCGCATCAGGCTGCGGCGCTCAAACCGCTGGGAGACGGCTTCATCCGGTTGATCACCATGACGCTCGCGCCCATCGTCTTTATCAGTGTGGTGTTGGGCATCGCGCGCATGGGCGACTTGAAAGACGTAGGCCGCGTCGGCGCCAAAGCCCTGATCTATTTTGAGGTGCTTTCGTCGATCGCGCTGCTGCTGGGCCTGGCCGCTGTGAATCTGCTGCATCCCGGCGGAGGCATGAATATCAACCCTTCGGCGCTGAATGGGCAGGCGGTTGCCGGTTATGCAACTGCGGCTCAGCAGCATCACGGCGCAGTCGAGTTCCTGCTCAACATCATCCCCACCAGCATCGTTGGTGCATTCTCCGGCGGCAACATGCTGCAGGTGATCCTCATCGGCGTGTTGTTCGGGCTGGCGCTCTCGCGGTTTCGCAATGCCGCACAGCCGCTTGTTGACCTATTTGATCTCATCCTGCGCGGCATGTTCGGCATCGTCAGCCTCATCATGGCCCTCGCGCCGATTGGCGCCTTTGGCGCGATGGCCTATAGTGTGGGTCAATATGGACTGGGCAGCCTGGCGCAACTGGCGCAGTTCACGGCCGAGGTGTGGATCGTCGCGATTCTGTTCGTCGTAATCGTGCTTGGCGCTGTGACGCGGCTGGCCCGGTTCAGCTTGTACCGGCTGCTCAAGTACATCGGGGAGGAGTTGCTGATCACTCTCGGCACTTCTTCCTCAGAAGCGGTTCTTGCGCCCTTGATGATGAAGCTCGAGCAGCTTGGCTGCGACAAGACGGTTGTCGGCATGGTGATGCCGGCCGGCTATACCTTCAATGCCGACGGAACCGCCATCTACCTGAGCATGGGCGCGATCTTCATCGCGCAGGCCACCAACAGCCACCTCACGCTGCGTGACCAGCTGGTGGTGCTTCTTGTGCTGATGCTTACATCGAAGGGATCGGCGGGCGTAGCCGGAGCGGGGTTTGTCACGCTGGCGGCCACACTTGCCACCATGCCGCAGATTCCCGCGTCCGGCTTGGTCCTGCTGCTCGGCATCGAGCGGCTGGTGAACGCGGCGCGCGCTTTGGTCAATGTGATCGGCAACAGCGTGGCGACGATCGTGGTCGCCAAGTGGGAAAAGGCCTTTGATGCCTCCTGCGCGGACCGCGTCCTCAGCGGAGAGAACCCATCTCAGCATTAACGGCCCATGCGCACCAAACGGTCCGAGACATTCGGCTTTTCCTCTTCTTTTAGCGGATTGCGCTAAGATGACGACGGCGCCGCTGCGCCGGGACTACGATAGTCTGCTAAAAGCTATGGGAGAGCCGAAATTCGACAACCGGTTGCGCTCGGCACTGCAGTCGATGATTGACGGGCAGTCTTTGCGGTTCCAGGCTAACCGCGAAGCATTGCTCCATCTCTTGGCTGCTCTGCGCAGTGAAGAAGAGACGATACGCGCCGGTGGCGGGTCCAAAGCCGCAGAGGCTCAGCATGCCAAAGGCCGTCTTACCGTGCGTGAGCGGCTCAAGCTGTTGCTCGACGAAGGAACCGAGTTTCTGGAGTTGGGTCTTTGGGCAGCGCACGGCATGTATGCAGAGTATGGTGGCGCGCCCTGCGCCGGTGTGGTTACGGGCCTGGGCCGTGTGAGCGGCAAGCTCTGCATGATCGTGGCCAATGACGCCACTGTGAAGGCCGGCGCATTTTTCCCCATGACGGCCAAGAAGGTGCTCCGCGCACAGACCATCGCGATGGAGAACCGCATCCCGACGCTCTATCTGGTGGACTCCGCCGGAGTTTTTCTGCCGCTGCAGGAGGATGTCTTTCCCGATACGGACGACTTTGGCCGCATCTTTCGCAACAACGCGGTGATGAGCGCGCAGGGCATTCCGCAGATCACGGCCATCATGGGCATGTGCGTGGCTGGCGGCGCGTATCTTCCAGTTATGACCGATACGGTGCTGATGACCGAAGGCTCAGGGCTGTTTCTTGCCGGTCCGTCGCTTGTGCAGGCGGCCATTGGACAGAAGACCGATCCAGAGGAGCTGGGAGGCGCGGCAATGCACGCCGAAATTTCCGGCACGGTCGACTTCAAAGAGCCGAACGATCATCTCTGCCTGGCGCGGCTGCGTTCGCTGGTGGCGAAGATGGGAACGCGCCCGGCTGCCGGGGGCTTTCAACGACGCGCTTTCGACGCTACTGTGGATGCGCCAAAATTTGCAGCAGACGATCTCTATGGACTGCTGAATCCCGCTCCAGGCACTACGAATGTCTACGAGATGCGCGAGGTGATCGCCCGCATTGTCGATCGTAGCGAGTTCGATGAGTATAAGGCTGAATTTGGCCGCACTGTTCTGTGCGGCTATGCGTGGATCGGCGGCCATGCAGTCGGCATCGTTGCCAACCAGAAAACGAACCAGAGCGACAAAGTCGCCATTGGTCCGCAGGCCGGCACCACGCGTATCGAAGTGGGCGGCGTGATCTACACGGAGGGGGCACAAAAAGCAGCGCGCTTCATCATGGACTGCAATCAGAATCTCGTGCCGCTTATCTTCCTACACGATGTGAACGGTTTCATGGTGGGCAAAGATGCGGAGTGGTCGGGTATTATCCGCGCGGGCGCCAAGATGGTTTCGGCCGTGAGCACAAGCGTGGTGCCAAAGATCACCGTCATCCTCGGCGGCAGCTTTGGCGCGGGACACTATGCGATGTGCGGCAAGGCCTACGATCCACGGTTTCTCTTTGCATGGCCCACAGCGCGCTACGCCGTCATGAGCGGCGCTTCCGCTGCGGCGACGCTGGCTGAAGTGCGCGCCAAGCAAATGGAGCGCAAAGGCAAGGTGCAGACGGATGCGGAACGAAAAGCGATCCAGGATGAGATTCGCGCCGACTACGATGCCCAGGCCGATCCACGCTACGGGGCCGCGCGCTTGTGGATCGACGCGATCATCGATCCAGCCAAGACACGTGAGATATTGATCGCAGCGCTTGAAGCTTGCGCGCTGAATCCCGAGGTGCCCCGTTTCAATCCGGGAGTGCTGCAGACGTGATGAATTCTTTTCGAAGAAAAGAATTTGTAAAACTGCCCCAGCATCTTACGTTGAAGGAAGCAAATTAAGCGGTTGAATGTTTCACGGGAAGGAGCCTGGGATCATGAAACTGGACCTGGACCCGGCAGAGACGCTGTACCCGTTTGTGCTGACGGAAGATCAGGAGCATCTCCGGCGCGAGATTCGCGAGTTTGCCGCGCGCGAGATCGCTCCACATGTGGCGGCGTGGGATGAAGCCAGCGAATTTCCTCTCGCCGCGATAAAAAAGCTGGGTGAGCTCGGCTTGTTAGGCATCATCATTCCGCAGGAATACGACGGGGCGGGGTTGGGCTACGTGGACTATGTGCTGGCCATCGAAGAGCTCTCGGCGGTCGACGGATCAATCGGCCTCACGGTTGCCGCGCATAACTCGCTCGGCACAAATCACATCTTTCTCGCCGGCAATGAGACGCAGAAGCGCAAGTATGTTCCGCCGCTCGCATCCGGAAAGCAACTGGCGGCCTGGGGACTGACGGAGCCTGGTTCAGGTTCGGATGCGAGCAATGCACGCACGACCGCGGAGAAGAAAGGCGATCGATATGTGCTCAACGGCAACAAAACTTTCATCACTAATGGCCGGTATGCCGATGTGATCGTTGTCATCGCGGTCACGGATAAGAACAAAGGCACGCATGGGCTCTCGGCTTTCGTCGTGGAGAAAGGAACGAAGGGATTCCGCGCCGGGAAAAAGGAAAATAAGCTCGGTCTGCGCGCCAGCGACACAAGCGAACTGATCTTTGAGGACTGCGAAATTCCTGCAGAGAATCTGCTCGGCGCGGAGGGTGAGGGATTCGTTGACGCGATGCGTGTGCTGGATGGCGGCAGAATCTCGATCGCCGCTCTGGCACTGGGCATCGGGCGCGGTGCGCTCGATGCGGCCTTGAAGTACGTGAAAGACCGGCGACAGTTCGGCAAAGCTATCGCGGAGTTTCAGGGCATTCAGTGGAAACTGGCCGACCTGGCCACCGAACTCGATGCGGCGCGCCTGCTCACGCAGCGGGCAGCGGTGCTCAAAGATGCGGGCCGCAAGGTGACGCGCGAATCGTCGATGGCCAAACTTTTTGCGAGTGAGATGGCCGTGCGCATCTGCAATGATGCGGTGCAGTTGTTCGGCGGCTATGGCTTCATCAAAGACTATCCGGTAGAGAAGTTTTATCGCGACGTGAAGCTGTGCACCATTGGCGAAGGCACCAGCGAGATTCAACGCATGGTGATTGCGCGCGAGATTTTGAAGGTGTATCCGTCGAGAGGATAGGCCGAAAGCTATCGGCTCTCAGCCGTCAGCTTCTGCTTGGGCGGGCGAATAACATCCGGGAAAGCAATGACAAACTGAAGGCCGAGAGCTGACAGCCATTTTAGTTTATGAGCGATACGGTCAAAATCATCGAATGCCCGCGCGATGCTTGGCAGGGTTTGCCTGGGCTGGTTCCGGCCGAAGTCAAAGCCACGTATCTACGCAAACTCATCGACGCAGGGTTTACGTCGATCGACGCCGTCAGTTTTGTCTCGGCCGCTGCCGTGCCGCAGATGGCCGAGTCCGAACGTGTACTCGAACTGCTCAAACCACCCCCAAACCTTGAAATCATCGGCATTGTGGTGAATGAAAAAGGCGCGGAGCGGGCGATTCGCACCGGTGCCGTGCGTACACTCGGATTTCCTTACTCGATCTCATCTGAATTTTTGCAACGTAACCAACATCAGACGCGGCAAGAAGCCATCGCAACGCTGAAGGCGATTGCGGCACGTGCATGCGAAGCAGACTTGAACACAGTTGCCTACATATCGATGGCCTTCGGCAATCCCTATAACGAATCGTGGAGTGCTGCTGCAGTAGTGAGCGCGTGCGATCTACTAATCGACTGCGGCGTGCGCCATGTCTCGTTGGCAGACACGGTAGGCTTGGCGACGCCTGAGCAGATTACTGAAGCCCTGATAGCCATTTTTGCCAAGCGCTACACAGCCGAGATCGGCGTCCATCTGCACGCACGTCGCGATGTGGCCGCTGCACATATCCGCGCAGCCTTCGACGCAGGCTGTCGCCGGTTCGATGCCGCAATCGGCGGCCTGGGCGGTTGCCCCTTCGCGCAAGATGCTCTGGTAGGCAATATTCCTACTGAAATTTTGATCGCCGAGCTGGCGCAGTGCGGCGCTGAACTGCCCGCGCTTGCGCCGCTTGACGACTTGCTGCGCACTAGCGCAGAAATCGCCGCGGAATACGGAGCAGCCGCTCAGATCGAGCGACACTAAGGCAAGGAGACGGGGTGGGATTAGACTACAAGACGATTCTGGTTGCCAATGACGGCCCGGTCCGGACCATTACGCTCAACCGGCCGCAACGCCGCAACGCGATGACGCCGGAGATGCAGACGGAACTACTCTCCGCCTTCGAGGAAACGGCACAAAGCCGCTGCCGCGTTCTGGTGATCGCCGGTGCAGGCGAAGCATTTTGCGCCGGCCTCGATCTTTCGGCGCTGGAAGCGACGACAGACACGGCGACCGTCGATCATCGAGCCGAGGCGGAGCGCATCGCGCGGCTTTTTCTTGCTTTGCGCGAACTGCCCATGCCCACCATCGCCGCCGTGCACGGCGCAGCTATCGCTGGCGGCTCGGGACTGGCGCTCATCTGCGACTTCACCATCGCGACACCGAATGCGAAGTTCGGCTTCACCGAGGTGCGGATCGGCTTCATCCCTGCGCTGGTTTCCGCTTTTCTCGCTCTGCAACTCGGCGACAAGCAAAGCCGCGACGTGCTGCTGACTGGCCGCATCTTCAACGCGGAAGAAGCACTCCGGCTCGGACTGGTGAATGAAGTTGTCTCGCAGGGAGAGCTTGCTCCGCGGGTGCGATCGCTGGCCGAGAGTTTGCTCGCGAACAGTCCGCAATCGCTCGCAGCGACGAAGCAACTGATGGCCGACCAGCACCGGGCCTGGCTCGACTCGGCCATCGTCAATGCGATCGAGGCCAATGCACAGGCCCGCGAGACCGCGGATTTTCACGAAGGCGTCACTGCGTTTCTTGAGAAGCGCAAACCGATGTGGAATCGCTGATCTCGATTGCACGCGCTTCGCGCCAAATCAAATCAGGATGACAGCGCAAAGCGTACCGGTACGCCGGTTCGCGCTTCCACGTCCTTCTGCGTAACGCCTTCGGCCAGCTCGATCACTGCAAACCCAGAAGGCGTGACGTCGAGCACGCACAGATCGGTGATAATCCGATCCACCACGCTGGTTCCGGTAAGCGGCAGCGTACAGGCCGACAGCAGCTTGGCCTCGCCTGCTGGCGTCGTATGCTCCATCAGCACAATGACGCGCTGCACGCCGGAGACGAGATCCATGGCTCCGCCCATGCCCTTCACGCGCTTGCCGGGAATCATCCAGTTGGCCAGGTCGCCGAGCGCAGAGACCTGCATAGCGCCAAGAATCGCAAGATCGATGTGTCCACCGCGAATCATGGCGAAAGAGTCGGCACTTGAAAATGTCGCAGCACCGGGGATGCATGTGACGGTCTCTTTGCCAGCGTTGATCAGGTCGGCGTCCACCTCGGCATCGCGCGGAAACGGCCCCATGCCGAGCAATCCGTTCTCCGATTGCAGCGTGACGGTCATGCCGGTGGGAATGTGATTGGCGACAAGCGTCGGAATGCCGATGCCGAGGTTCACATAGAAGCCGTCTCGGAGCTCCTTTGCTGCGCGCGCCGCCATCTGATCGCGAGTCCAGGCCATAAGCAATCCTCTTTCAAAATCAATACAACTGGCGAACAATCAGTTTTCCGATGGCTTCTCAATATGATCGATGACGACAACTTCAACAGGTCCCCTGGTCGGTTCAAGCCTTAGCCCGAGCTGCTCCTGCAGTGCCGTAAAGATCGAAGGACCTTGCAAGTCTGAAGGTGTCGGATTCCCAGCATTGTCAGGCACAGCGGATGGGCGGTCCAGCGCCCATTCCAGATGTATGTCATATCCCCCGGCCAGCTCAGTTCCGTCGACAACATTCCTGCCAAGCGCCGCAGTATAAGCTCGCGAGAGGCTTGACGCCAACGCCGCCATCGTTACACCCCTTCCATCAAGCGCGCGGTTTAATCCATTCACCACAGCATGAAGACCGCAATAATTCGGGTGCAGTTCTCCGGTTGTCGCAATTGGGGGCGCCGAGTCTGTCGCGTACGGAATACAACCGCCTTCCTTTGTGGGTTGCAATCTCGGTCCTTTTCTTGCGACTGAAAGTTTGTACACAGGAAGTTGTCGAGTCTCGCGGTGGAGTGTCAGCTTGAAGCGCTCTTGCAAAAGCGATCGCAGCATCGGCCCCTCCATCTGTTGCACTGAGGGGCTCCCATCGGCTTTGGCCTGAATATCATAGTGGGCAGAGTCGATCCAATCCGGCCCACCAGCCGATTGATCGTCTTGAATGTTGTAGGCAATCAAAATAATCCGCCACAACACAAGATTTGTCATCGCAAGCTGGCCCGGAGTGGCTTGTAACAATGCTCTGCCGTCTGCGTTACTCGTTGGCTTTATTGATGCAACTTCGAATTCAGTTGTGCCTGAAGACAATTGCTCCCGGCCAGGACATGCAGCTGTTGAAACAGCCGTAACAAGCAAGAGTCCGACACCGATACTCAAGCGCTTGAACCAGCGCATCGTCAGACTCCGCAGGACTTTCACGCCTTATCCCTCTCGCGTGGTCCGCTTCTCGATCCGCTTTTCCGGATGAGGATTGTGCACGAGCCTGTGAACAAAGATGCCTGGCGTATGAATCTCATCGGGATCGAGTTCGCCTGGTTCTACGATGATCTCCGCTTCGGCAATCGTGATCTTGCCGCAGGTGGCGGCCGGCGGATTGAAGTTGCGCGCGGTGCGGCGATAGATCAGGTTGCCGTGCGTATCGGCCTTCCAGGCCTTCACCAGTGCCAGATCGGCCTGAATGCCGCGCTCCAGGATGTAGGTCACGCCGTCGAATTCCTTGTGCTCTTTGCCTTCCGCTACGAGTGTGCCTACGCCGGTGCGTGTGTAAAAACCGGGAATGCCGGCGCCACCGGCGCGCATCCTTTCCGCCAAGGTCCCTTGCGGACAAAACTCCACTTCAAGCTCGCCGGCGAGATACTGTCGTTCGAACTCGGCGTTCTCGCCTACATAGCTGGAGATCATTTTCCTGATCTGCCGCGATTCCAGCAGCAGTCCAAGTCCCCAACCGTCCACGCCGGCGTTGTTGCTGGCGACGGTCAGGTTGCGCACGCCCGTCTCGCGCAACGCGAGAATCAGCGCTTCAGGAATGCCGCACAAACCAAAGCCGCCAATCGCCAGCAGCATGCCGTCATGCACCACGCCTTCGAGCGCAGCTCGGGCATCCGGCCAGAGTTTGTTCAGCCCGCTCCGCGCTCCGAGTTCATTGCTCGCTTTCGGCATCCTGTTCCCGCGCCTTCCCATACTAAACCGAATTCCGCTCCCTACGCCCGCCAGAAAGCGCTGCATCAAGTCTATGCATTGCGCGGAGTTGCACGGCGTCTCGCATGCATGTACACATCGCTCGACAGCCACTGCCATGGCTCTGATATATTCGGCACGTTTGCCCTTCGAGAGGTTTCATGGAAACGTATCAGGCTTCGAAAGGCCCGACCATCCGCACACCCGCCCCCAAGCAGGAGTCTGCCTCGTCCCTTGCCCTCTTCGCCGCCGGCATCCTGATCGTCCTTCTCGGAATCCTCTATCTCTTCAAAACCAATCCGACGATCGGCAAATGGGCGCAGGGTTACGATCCGTTGGGCCATTGGTGGCTCTCGACGCTCACCGCCGCCCTGCCGATCCTGGTGTTGCTGGGCGCGATGGCTGTGTTGCGGCTCAAAGCGCACGTCGCGGCGATGGCGGGTCTGCTCACGGCGCTGATCGTCGCCATGACGATCTTTCACATGCCGGTGCGGCTGGCTTTTACCGCGGCTGCCTATGGCGCGGGATACGGCCTGTTTCCCATCTGCTGGATCATTGTGCCGATCATCTTTCTCTACGATCTGACAGTGAAAACCGGCCGTTTCGTGACCTTGCAGCAAAGCCTCACCAACATTACCGATGACAGCCGGCTGCAGCTTCTGCTGATCGCTTATGCGCTGGGCGCATTTTTTGAGGGCACATCGGGCTTCGGTACGCCGGTGGCCGTCTGCGGAGCGATCCTGATCAGCCTTGGCTTTCGGCCACTGCAAGCGGCGGGACTCACGCTGCTGGCCAACACCGCGCCGGTAGCCTTTGGAGCTCTCGGCACACCGATTGTTGCGCTGCACGGCGTCACGGGGCTCGATACGCTTGCACTCTCGCGGTTGATCTCGATCATGCTGGTTCCCTTCTGCGTGCTTGTGCCTTTCTGGCTGATCTGGGCTTACTCCGGGCTGCGCGGCATGCTGGAGGTATGGCCGGCAATTCTCCTCTCCGGTTGCACCTTTGCCGTCACGCAGTTCCTGATGGCAGCCTACATGGGGCCTTCCCTGGCCGACATCGTTGCCGCCACGTCGACGATCGTCGTGCTCATCACGTTTCTCCGCTTCTGGCGGCCGAAGCGAGTGCTTGATGCCGCTGGCAACGACGTTACCGGGCAAACGCGGCAAAGGTTCGACCACAGCGCCGGAAAGGTCTTCAAGGCATGGCTGCCCTGGCTGGTTCTGAGCGTGATCGTTTTCGCGTGGGGATATCCGGCATTTTCCAAGTGGCTCGATGGCCCAACTACGATCAAGATCGCGGTGGCCGGTCTGCACAACTTCGTCTTTCGCGTTCCACCGGTCGTGGCGAAGCCTACTGCCGAGGCAGCGCTCTTCACGCTGAACTGGGCGACGGCAACGGGCACGGGCATCCTCGTGGCCTCAGTGCTTGCCGGATTGCTCATGGGTCTCGGACCCGCGACATTGATTGCCGCATTCGGCAAGACGCTCGTCAATCTGCGCTTCACCATCGTGACCATCGCCGCCATGCTGGCCATCGGCTATGTCACGCGCTATTGCGGATTGGACGCGACGCTGGGCCTCGCCTTTGCCCGCACAGGCGCGCTCTATCCCTTCTTCGGCACGCTCATCGGATGGCTGGGCACGGCGAGCACCGGCTCCGATACGTCGGCCAATGTGCTCTTCGGCAGTCTGCAGACCATGACGGCGCAACAGATTGGCGTACAGCCGGTATTGATGGCCTCGGCCAACTCGGCCGGCGGCGTAATGGGCAAGATGATTGCCGCGCCTAGCATCGTGGTGGCCAGCACCGCCACCCAGACCTACGGGCAGGAAGGCACGATTCTGCGCTTCGTCTTTCTGCACAGCCTTTCGCTCGCAGCGTTGGTGGGTTTGGTCGTCTATCTCATGGCGTACGTCCAACCGTTCACTTCATTCGTCCATTAAGAAGAGGCCACATCGGCCCCAGCGCGAAGAGGCGACATGAAGCGCATCTGCTTTTTGCTGAAGGTTCGGAAAGAAAAGCTCGAAGAGTACAAAATTCGACACACAGATGTGTGGCCGGAGATGCTCGCGGCCTTGCGCGAGACCGGCTGGCATAACTATTCCCTGTTTCTGCGGCCAGACGGACTGTTGGTGGGCTATCTCGAAACGGAAAACTTTGCCAAGTGCTGCGCCGCGATGAAGGAGTACCCAGTAAACGCTCTCTGGCAGAAAGAGATGTCTCCGTTCTTCGAATCACTCGAGGGTGGCGCTGCGGATGATAATATGGTCCCGCTTGAAGAAGTCTTTCATCTTGACTGAAAACTGGTCTGACCACCTAACCGGGAAAAGGATATAACATGCAAAACTTCGATTCCATGCGCCGCGCGATTCTGCGCGCCGGCAGCCTTGGTTCTGCGGGCGCTTTGCTTCCCGCCGTTTCGTTCGCCGCTGCGGCGAAAAAGGGCGATGTCGCATCGACTACCGGCATCTTTGATGTGCGCAAATATGGCGCCGCCGGCGATGGCAAAGCAGTGGACACGCCGGCCGTGAATCGCGCCATTGAAGCGGCCACAGCGGCAGGCGGCGGCATGGTGCTGTTTCCTCCGGGAACGTTTCTCTGCTTTTCCATTCACCTCAAGAGCAATGTGCATCTGCATATTGAGCAGGGCGCAACCATTCTTGCGGCCGACTCGCCACAGCCTGGTCAGTCCACCGGCTACAACGGCGGAACGTATGACGCGGCAGAGCCGAAGACCGAATGGGATGCCTACCAGGACTACGGCCACAACCACTGGCACAACTCGCTCATCTGGGGCGAGGATATTCACGACTTCAGCATCACTGGCTCAGGGCTGATCTGGGGCAAAGGACTCTCGCGCGGCACATCGCACTCTTCCGTCGGACCGACGTTTATCGCCGAGCAGGCAGGTGTAGGCAACAAGGCCATCGCACTCAAGAACTGCCACAACGTCCTTCTGCGCGATTTCTCGATCCTCAAGGGAGGCCACTTTGGCCTGCTCGCCACCGGGGTCGACAACCTGACCATCGACAATCTCACGATTGACACTGACCGCGACGGCCTCGACATCGACTGCTGCCAGAACGTGCGCGTCTCCAACTGTTACGTCAACTCGCCGTGGGATGACGGTATCTGCCCCAAGTCGAGCTATGCGCTCGGCTATGCACGCGCCACGCGCAACATGACCATCACCAACTGCTGGGTCGCCGGCTGCTATCAGTTGGGCACTGTGCTCGATGGCACTTTCAAAAAATTCGATCCCGGCGTGCGCGTGCCGCACAACGGACGCATCAAGTACGGCACCGAATCGAACGGCGGATTCATCAACACCACCATCTCGAACTGCGTTTTTGAAGGCTGCGAGGGGCTGGCGCTGGAGTCCTCGGATGGCGCACTGCTCGAAGACTGCACCATCACCAACATCACTATGCGCGATCTGGTCACCGGACCGTTCTTCCTTCGGCTCAACGCCCGGCTGCGCGGGCCCAAGGAGAGCACCAAGGTCGGAACCTTGAAGCGCGTGATGATCAGCAACATTGCCTGCTACAACGCGGCGCAGCGCGGATCCATTCTCTCGGGGATTCCCGGCTATCCCATCGAGGACGTCAAGCTCTCCAACATCTATGTCGAGCAGGTGGGCGGCGGCACAGCCGACGATGCGAAGATCCAGGTGCCGGAGATCGTGGATGCCTATCCTGATCCCGGACGCTTCGGGCCCATTCCCACGACCGGCTTCTTTCTACGTCACATGAAGAATCTAGAAATGAGCCACGTGGAGATTGCCACCACCGCACCCGACGCGCGCCCCGCATTTCATCTCACGGACGTCGAGCGCGCCGACTTCTTCGCCGTCACCGCAGCACGCGGTGCAGACGGAGCCTTTGCTTTGAACAACGTAAAAGATCTGCGTATCGGCTGGAGCCGTGCCGCAGCCGACACCACTCTCAGCAGTGTCGATAACAGAACGTTGTAATACGAAAATAAAGGGGACCCTTGTTGAAGACCAATCGCCGTCATTTTCTTGCCTCCGCGCTCGCCGGTGGAGCAGCCGCCGCTGCTCTGCCCGGCAACGCTGTGGGCCAATTCCTGAATGCGCCGCGCCACGGCCTGCCCGGCACGCTGGCCGAGCGCTATGCCAAGCTCGACGAGATTCTGGCGCAGCCGGTCTTCAAGCGCGAGCTCTTCCCTGACCCGGTGATCATCGAGTCTGTCGAACTGCTGTATCGCGACCATCAGTATCTCTGCCGCGTGCGTTCGAAGGACGGCCACGAAGGCATCTCTGTCTCGAATACCGAGCAGATGGAAGCGCTCTACCCCATGTTCACCAAGCGCATCGCTCCGTATTTCGTGGGCAAAGATGCGCGTGACATCGAAAAGCTCATTCCCGCCGTCACGGTGCACAACAACAACTACAAAGCGCAGTCGCTGGCCATCTGGGTGCCGATCGCGACAATCGAGTTTGCCATTCTCGACATGTTCGGCAAAATCGCCAACCGCTCCATCGGCCTGCTCATCAGCGACAAGATCTACAATCCGGCGATCTCTGTCTACCAGGCCAATGGCGAACGCGACAACTCCGCCGAAGAAGTGATCGAGCACCTCAAGCGCGACGTGGCCATCTCACACGCCAAGGCCATCAAGTTCAAGCTTGGCGGACGTATGAGCCATACCGAGTATCCGCCGGGGCGCAGCGAGAAACTCATCCCTCTGGTGCGCAAAACCTTCGGCGACGAGATGATCATATCCGCCGACTCCAACGGCTCGTACACCGTGGCGCAGGCAATTCCGATTGGCAAGCTGATGCAGGAGTACAAGTACGCCTTCTACGAGGAGCCCGTGCCCTTCGACTGGTACGAGGAGACCCGGCAGGTGGCCGACGCGCTGGAGATTCCTATCGCCGGCGGCGAGCAGGAGCCGAGCACGCATAACTTCCGCTGGCTCGTCGCCAATGGCGGCCTCTCTATCGTGCAGCCCGACATGTTTTACTTCGGCGGCATGATCCGGTGCACGCAGGTGGCGCGCATGGCGCATGCCTTCGGCAAGCAGTGCATCCCGCACATCTCCTCAACCGGCCTCGGCTACGTGTACATGATGCACTTTGTCTCGTCGATTCCGAACTCCGGCCCGTATCACGAGTTCAAGGAGTTCAACAACGAGCTTCCCTATCACAGCGCGACTTCCTCGCTGCGCAGCGACGGCAACGGCGTGATCAAGGTGCCGTCCGGCCCCGGCTTCGGCGTGGATATCGACCCGGCGTTTATCGCAAAGTGCGAGGTGGTGAAGGGGTGAGCGTGCAATACCGACCACGGAAGTGCACCTAAGCACAACGAAAGCACCCATTTCCACACAGCAGTTCTTCCTCGTTTTGAAGGATGGCGATTGAAATGATGATGCCCGCGGGAGAAGCACGCCAGAAGAATCTCAATTCACGGGTCAAGGCAAATCCGAACAGTCTCTAGTGGAGATACTCTCTTTGATCTGGGCCGGTGGCGCAGGTTATAGGAAATTCAATTCAGCACGAAAATAGGTGCCCCAGGCCTGGATTTTCAGACCTGGGAAAGCACAACTCCAAACCGGTCTAGTGAATCTAGAAGTGCCTTAAAAAACAACCGCGGATCCTTCGACTTCGTTGGAAGCAAAAGCGCTTCCAACTCCGCTCAGGATGACAATGCCTAAAATGATGACCTGTCATCCTGAGCGACCGGAGCGTAGTGGAGGGAGTCGAAGGATCCGCGGTTGCGAGGACGCGGAGCGGTATAAAAGCCGGGTGCCCCAGGTCCCTCGCATTTGGGGACCTGGGAAAGCACAGCGCTCACCCAGCTTCGAACAACCTATCCCCGCACCCAGTCCTTCACCTTCTGCACGAGCACGTCGCGGCCTACATCGGAGATGGCGTTGGTGAGCGGAATCTGCTTGGGGCAGACTTCGACGCAGTTCTGGGCGTAGCCGCACTCCTGGATGCCGCCGTCGCCGGCCAGCGCGCGCAGGCGCTCTTCCTTGAGCACTTCGCCGGTGGGATGGCTGTTGAAGAGCTTCACCTGGGCGATAGTCGCCGCGCCGACGAAGCCCGTCTCCTCATTGAACTGCGGGCAAACCTCCATGCAACAGGTGCAGGAGATGCAGTTCGAGAGCGGATAGCGAATCTCCTGCTCCTGCGGAAACATGCGCGGGCCGGAGCCGAGATCGTAGGTGCCGTCGATCGGAACCCACGCCTTGACGGCCTTGAGATTTTCGAAGAGCACGGAGCGGTCGACCTGCAGATCGCGGACGAGCGGAAATTTGGACAGCGGCTCGAGCTTAATGGGCTGTTCAAGATTGTCGACCAGCGCCGAGCAGGCCATGCGCGCCTTGCCGTTGATGCGCATCGCGCACGAGCCGCAGATCTCTTCCAGGCAATTCGAATCGTAGGTGATGGGCGTGGTCTCGCGGCCTTCGGTCGTGACGGGGTTGGCAGCGATCTCCATCATCGCGGAGATGACGTTCATGCCCGGCCGCCACTCCAGCTCGAACTTCTCCCACACCGCCGGCGCGTCGGGGCCGGCCTGGCGCTTGATCTCGAATTGTACGATCCTGTTTGCCATCGTTGTTCTTCGATACCTCAGGGGCTAAAGCCCCGAATCTTTTTGCTCGGCGATTCCGGAGCCTGAAGGCCCCGGCTCCCTCCGATAAAACCCAGAGCCGCGCTTACTTCGCGGCGTCATAGCGGCGCGGGCGCGGTTTGATGTACTGCGTGTCCACGTCCTCAAACTCAAGCTTCGGGCCGGCTACATCACCTGTGAAGCTGGCCTTGGTCGTCTTCAAAAACTTTTCGTCATTGCGATCCGGAAAGTCCGGCTTGTAATGGGCGCCGCGTGACTCGTCACGCTGAATCGCGCCGAGCGTTACGGTGCGCGAGAGCTCCAGCATGTTGTACAACTGCCGCGCAAAGGCAAAGCTCGTGTTGGCCCACTGGCTCTTGTCGCTGAGGTTCACACGCTTGTAGCGCTCGAGCAGTTCGAGAATCTTGTTGTCGGCTTCCTTCAGTCCCTTGTTGTAGCGGATGACGGTTGCGTGCTCGGTCATCGTCTGGCCCAGTTCGCGCCACAGCCGGAAGGGATTTTCGCCGCCCTCATTCTTGAGCAGTTTTGCATTGATCTCGGACTGGCGCTGCAGCTCAGCGGCTGCGCTGCCGTCGTCTTCGGTCGTCGCGGAATTCTTGGCGAAACGCACCGCATTGGGGCCGGAGACAAAGCCGCCGTGGATGCAGCTCACTAGCGAGTTCGCACCGAGCCGGTTGGCGCCGTGGTACTGGTATTCGCACTCGCCGGCGGCAAAAAGGCCGGGCACGTTCGTCATCTGGTCGAAGTCCACCCACAGGCCGCCCATCGTGTAATGCATGCCAGGAAAGATCTTCATCGGCACGTCGCGCGGATCGTCGCCGACGAACTTCTCGTAGATTTCGAGAATGCCTTCGAGCTTGCGGTTCAGCGTCTCGCGATCAATGTGTGTAAGGTCGAGATAGACCATCGGCTGGCCGTCGATGCCGAGGCCCAGCTCGTAGACCACCTTGTGAATGGCGCGCGTCGCCACGTCGCGCGGCACGAGGTTGCCGTACTTCGGATACCACTCTTCGAGGAAGTAGAACCGCTCCGACTCAGGAATCTGTTTCCACGGCCGCTTGTCGCCCGGTGTACGCGGCACCCATACGCGGCCGCCTTCGCCGCGCGCCGACTCCGACATAAGGCGCAGCTTGTCTTCGCCGGGAATCGACGTCGGATGCACCTGGATGAACTCACCGTTGGCGTAGTACACGCCCTGCTGAAAGACCGCTGACTGCGCTGAGCCGGTGCAGACCACGGAGTTGGTGCTCTTGCCGAAGATGGCGCCGACACCGCCTGTAGCCAGAATCACGGCTCCGGCCGGGAAGGCGCGCAGTTCCATCGAGCGCAGATTCATCGCCGTGATGCCCCGCGCAATGCCGCGCGAGTCGATCACGGCAGAGAGGAACTCCCAGCCCTCGTACTTCTTCACCTTGCCTTCGGCCTCGTAGCGGCGCACCTGCTCGTCGAGCGCATAGAGAAGCTGCTGGCCGGTAGTCGCTCCGGCAAAGGCCGTACGGTGGTAGAGCGTGCCGCCAAAGCGGCGAAAGTCGAGCAGTCCCTCGGGCGTGCGATTGAAAGGCACACCCATGCGATCTAAAAGATCGATAATCGACGGCGCGGCCTCGCACATGGCCTTTACGGGCGTCTGGTTGGCGAGAAAGTCGCCGCCGTAGATCGTGTCGTCAAAGTGCTGCGCAGTGGTGTCGCCCTCGCCCTTCAGGTTCTTGGCGGCGTTGATGCCGCCCTGCGCACAAACCGAGTGCGAACGCTTCACGGGGACGATTGAAAAGAGATCGACTTGTCCGCCGGCCTCGGCAATCTTGATAACCGCGGCCAGCCCGGCCAATCCTCCGCCCACCACAATGATCCTGGGTGCTGCCATCTTTTTTCTCGAATCCTTTCTATGACTGCGCAGCGCCAGGAATCGGCGGCGTAAAACGGAATGGCGCCGCAATCCGGTTCCAGGCATTGATCTGGCTAATGGCCACGGTGAGAAGCGTTAAATCCCGCTCCGAAAAATGCTGCTGTACACGCGCAAACGCCTCATCGTCGATGGGCTGCTGCGCCAACAGCGTCACGCGCTCCGTCCATTCGAGCGCGGCCATTTCGCGCGGAGAAAAAACGCCCGACTCGCGCCAGGCCGCCAGCAGATCGAGCTTCTCGGCCGGCACGCTAATCTTGCGGGCGTCATTGAGATGGAACTGAACGCAGTAGGCGCAACCGTTGATCTGCGAAGCACGAATCTTGATGAGCTCGCGAATCTCAGGTTCAATCCCCGACTTCTGCAGCGCGTGCTTGATCGCAGTCATGCCCGTGTAAAACTCGGGAACGACCTCCTGAAACGATTTCCATTCGACACGCGGCGCGGATTGTTCTAAGACGGCCATGGGATTCCCTTAAATCTGTGTACGCGGCGCAGAGACGGCCACGAGGAGCGGCAACTCCGGAAGCGCCTGCCGGTGCACCTGCGCAACGGCGGGTTGCACATTGTCCGGCGTGTTCTGATACTTGGGACCAATAAAGGCCCAGATGCTGGCCAGGCCCATCAGGCAAAGCGCTACGCCGCCGGCCAGGCAAATCCAGCCAAACCGCCGCCGCGCCTTGTCGCCCGGTGTGAGGCCCCACTTGGCCGCAAACAACCAGATGCCGTACGCAAAATGCCAGCAGATGGCGATCATCGCGATGACGTAGACAGCGAGCATCCAGGGATTCTGCAGCTCATGCTGGACCTTGGCAAAAGCTGCGCCGGGATTCTCCGGCAGGCTGATGCCCAGGAACCGCTGCCGCAACACGTGCTGAATGATGTAGGCAAAGGCGACCAGGCCGGTATAGCGCTGGGCCACATACATCCAGTTCCCTGCCCACGGATAGTAGACGACATTCGATTTGCCGCGAATCCAGATATAGAGCCCATACACGCCGTGATAGAGCAACGGCAGAAAGATGAAGACCCACTCGAGCACGCGCACCAGCGGCAGGTTGTTCAGGAACTTGACCTGCCCTGCGTAGGCGGCCGGCCCCTTCAGCGCTTCGAAGTTGGAGACCAGGTGCTCGATGAGAAAAGCGCCGATGGGGATAACGCCGAGCAGCGAGTGCAGCCGGCGCCAGATAAAGCTGCTGCCCTCTCCGGCTCGGAGCGGCTGAACGCCGCGATGCACAGTAGGCGCAGCAGAAGTTTGAGCTGTTGCCATGGAAAATTGAGCTCCTCAAAGGGCTGCAGGCTGAAGCGGTCTTAGATTGAGAGACCGTGATTGAGAGACCGTGATTGAGAGACAGCAAGCACTTGCGTTGCTTCTCTTTGCATTATTCGAGCCTCATCCCACCTCCGTCAAGGCATGGAGGCACAACACGTTTCCGCATTTGGGATTGGTGCACGCACGATCAAAACAGCATCGACAACAATGCGGAAAGCGCGCGGCCGCGATGGCTGATGGAGAGCTTGGTGACCAGATCGATCTCCGCCATCGTGCGGTCGAGATCGGGCAAATAGAACAACGGATCGTAGCCGAAGCCTCCGGTGCCGCGTGGTGCATCGAGAATCATTCCCTCAACTGCGCCTTCCGCGGTGTGCAGGATCGTGCCATCGCGCGCCACGGCGAGCACACAGCGGTAGCGCGCTGTGCGCCGGGCGTACGGAATCTCGGCCATCTTTTGCAGCAGCACCATGTTGTTCCAGACGTCGGTGTTGTCGTTGGCGTCGGGCGAGTCGACAAGTCCAGAGTCTGCGGCGAACCGGGCCGAACGAACGCCTGGAGCGCCGCCGAGCGCGTCTACCTCCAGGCCAGAGTCATCGGCCAACACCAGCACCCTGCGATCGAACCGCGAGTAGTAGGCCGCCTTGTGCGTGGCATTCGCCTCAAAGGTCTCGCCGTCCTCTGCAGGCGGCGCAATTTCGCTCAAATTCGGCAGGGGTTCGATCTCGATACTATGGGCCTGTGCCGCAGCGCGGAAGTCGCGCAGCTTGCCGGTATTGGTGCTGGCCACGTAGAGACGAAACTCCATAGAGTGAGTGTAAGGTACAGCAGGTGCTTCTCTTCTGTGCCCGCGATTACGCCGGTTTCACGTAAGGGGACCGGTTCTCGGCGGAAACACACGTTGACAAAGCCTCAACGGCTTGCATAACGTGGTTCCGTTTGGAATCTGTTTCATTTGAGGAATTCAGCCCTCCGGACACGCGGTCCGGGGAAGCCGGAGAACCGAATCTTGCTTCGAAACGAGTCCTGATGAGAAGAACTGCATTCATTCCGGCGCTGGCCGGCGCGCTTCTAGCCGTCGCGCCGGCTGCTGGAACGTGTTTCATAAGTGATCTTGAAACGTTGGCCGTTGTCCCTCAGGGTTAAAGCCCCGGTTTTAAACGCATTTTTCGGCACGACCGAGATAGCCCCAATAAGCAAACCCGCCTGTTGGGGACCCCGATAAAGTCGTGCCCTTTCACAAACCGGTTTATAAATCTGCACTGCGCACGCACCGCGAAAGAAATGGAGAGGGAATGCCCGTAATTCTCGCTGGAATTGGATGGCACATAGTCGGCGCGGCCTGCGCCGCCTCGTTCTATGCGCCTATTGAAAAGGTCAGGAAATGGTCGTGGGAGATGACGTGGGCCATCGCCGGCTGCTTCTCGTGGATTCTGTTGCCCATCGGCGTGAGCCTGCTGCTGCTGCCCAACTTTTCCGCCTTCTATGCTTCCATGAGCGCGGGGCTGCTGCTGAAGGTAGCGCTCTTCGGAGCGATGTGGGGCGTGGGCAATGTCAGTTACGGACTGACCATGCGGCACCTTGGCATGTCACTCGGCATCGGCGTCGCTATTGGGGTCACTCTCGTCGTGGGCACGCTGGTGCCGCCGATCCTCCATGGCCAGGCGGCGCTGCTCTTCACCACAAAGAGCGGCCTGCTCACCATGGCCGGTGTGCTGGTTGCGCTCATCGGCGTGGCCGTCGTCTCGTATGCGGGTCATCAGAAAGAAGTACAACTCGGCGCGGAGGTGCAGGAGTTCAACCTCAAGCTCGGCCTTCTTCTCGCCGTTCTGTGCGGCATCTTTTCATCGGGCATGTCGTTCGCCATTGACGCAGCGCAGCCCATGACCGACGCAGCGCGTAATCTTGGCGTCAATCCACTGTATGCGGCGCTGCCCAGCTATGTGATCATCATGGGCGGCGGTGCGGTCATCAATATGGGCTACTGCTTCCTCCGGCTGGCCGCGCTCAAGCGGCTCTCACTGCGCGCCGATCTCAATCAGCCGGGGCCCACGCTTGTGAAGAACGGCTTACTCGCCGCGAGCGGCGGCATCATGTGGTATCTGCAGTTCTTCTTCTACGCATGGGGCGCGGCCAGCATTCCGCAGCGGCTCTTTTATGTGAACTGGATGCTGCACATGAGCATCTACGTGCTCTGCGGCGGCCTCGTGGGCCTGGCGCTCGGCGAGTGGAAGGGCGTGGGTGGGCGGCCGATCCGGCTGCTGTGGGCGGGCATACTCGTGATTATCGCCGCGGCCAATCTAGTAGGCCTGGGGATGGCTGCATCGTAGAACTGCGTCTGTCATCCTGAGCAAGTCAGCCGCAGGCGGGCGCGTCGAAGGATCTGCGGTTCAGTTCGTGCGCGAATGCAAAATGCTCGTGGATATACTTATTCTGGAAGCGGCAATTCCCTATCCAGGCCCTGCGCAATCAGATCAGCACGCAACTGCTTCACAGTCGAGAAGACGATTCCCTGCATGCCCACAGCATGCGCGGCCTCGATGTTGATCGGCTTGTCATCCAGAAAAAGCGTCTCCTCGGGTCGCGTGCCGAGCTTTTCCAGAACGTAGTGATAGATCGCCGGGTCAGGCTTGGCAATGCCGAGCTGGTAGCTCCACAGCAGCACATCGAAACGCTCAAGCCATTTGAATTCGCGTTCAATGCTGGCATGCACGCTGTCGCCCATGTTGGAAAGAATCGCCGTGCGCAAGCCACGCTGCTTTAATTGCTCGTGCCACTTGAGCATGGCCGGATTCTGCGTAGTCCACATGCGCGCATCCCACCGGTCGAGCTCCTCGATTTGAGCTGGGCTTAGATGCAGACCTCCGTCGACGCACAGCTTCTGCCAGAAGCCGAGGCCCGTAAGCTTGCCCTCGTCATAGGCATGGCGATCAGCCCAGTAGAGCTGCTCGAACCGGTCGAGAGGCAGGCCGGTGATGCGCATCAATTCCGCATGCGCCGTGGGGTCGGGAACATCCGTCAATACCATGCCAAAGTCAAAGACCACCGCGCGCAGTGCCAATCGCTGTCCTCTCATTGCCCGTGTATCGTGGAAAAGGGCGTCAGCTTTTATTGTGCATGATGGAGATGCGCAGACAGTTTCGAACTGTTGAATACGCAGTTGGTGGATGACGCGATGAGATTTTCAGAGAGAACCAACTGGAATACGGAAGAGACGGAACTGGCGCGGGCGCACCGGCGGCGTATTGCCGCGGGTTTGCCCATCGCGGATCTGACTGCCTCCAATCCAACACGCTGCGGATTCACCTATCCTGCTTCTCTGCTCCAAGCGCTCACCGATTTGCGCGCGCTCGACTACGACCCACAGCCCAAAGGCAGTCTGGCAGCGCGTGAGGCAATCTGCGGCTACTACGCCGGCCACGGCGTCAGGGTAAGTCCCGAGCAGATTGTGCTCACTACCAGCACCAGTGAGGCGTACAGCTTTCTCTTTCATCTTCTCTGCGATCCCGGCGACGAGATTCTGATTCCGCAGCCGAGCTATCCGCTCTTCGATTTTCTTGCCGGGCTTTGCGATGTGCGGCTCAAAGCCGCTTCTCTGCTGTATCACGACGGCTGGCAGATCGATATCGAAGCGCTTCGCCGCGCCATCACATCGCAGACGCGCGCCATTGTGCTGGTGCATCCCAATAATCCTACCGGCCACTTCACCAAAACCTGGGAGGCCGAAGAACTGGCCGGGCTCTGCCGCAAGTTCTCGCTCGCGCTGATTGTGGATGAGGTTTTTCTCGATTACGCGCCCGCTGGGGCAAGCTGGAGCTTCGCCGCCGGCCTTGACGGCGTCTCGGTTTTCGTTGTCAGCGGGCTGAGCAAGATTGCCGGCCTGCCGCAGATGAAGGTGGCCTGGATTGTGGCGGCCGCGCAGAACCCAGATCAGGCCGAAACTCTCGCGCGCCTCGAGATCATCGCCGATACCTTCCTTTCGATGAACGCGCCAGCGCAGTGCGCTCTGCCTGCCTGGCTCGAAGCCCGGACGGCGATTCAGGAGCAGATCCGCGCGCGTGTCTGCACGAATCTGGCGGAGCTCGATCGCCAGCTGACGCGGGCCCCGGCAGTGCAGCGACTCAAGATCGAAGGCGGCTGGTATTCGGTGCTGCGCATTCCGGCGCTTGCTCCGGATGAAGCGACGGTGCTGGCTCTGCTCGAGCGCGGCGTCTGGGTGCATCCGGGATACTTCTTCGGATTCCCGGCGTCCGGCTGGCTGGTGGTGAGTTTGCTCGGTCCGGAAGAGGAGTTTCAGGCTGGAGTAACCACTCTTGTTGATTTTTTGCGAACGAATCAAGGCAGTAACATTACTGCGCATTGATCTCAAGTATTGCCTGAGAAGTTGCGCGTGAACTTCTTCATTCCATGCAGGATTGAATTTGAGCGAAACTCATATTGCTGAGATCAGGAACGGATTGTCCTCTCGCTCCTGCCCAATCGTTGTCCCGGGACCATGACCAGGAATCACCTTCGTCTCCTCCGGCAGGACCAGCAGCCGGGAATGGATGGAGTCGATGATCTGGTTGAAGTCGCCGCCCGGTAAATCTGTCCGACCAATGCTGCCTGCAAAGAGAGTGTCGCCGGCAATGAGCAATTGCAGTGGCACAAAGTGCAGGCAGACCGAACCTTGCGTATGACCGGGTGTATGCAATACCTGGGCCGGATAGCGCTCCAATCCGATGCGCATGCCGTCGGCGAGGCTCTCATCCGGCGGGGCGGTCTCCGGCGGCGCTATGAGCCCGACCCACTCCGCCTGTTCTGCCATTCTCTTCAGCAGCGGCAGGTCGTTTTCATTCAAAAAGATCGGCGCGCCGGTGAGCCGTTTCAATTTGAGCGCTCCGCCGACATGGTCGATGTGCGCGTGCGTGATGAGAATCTGTTTCAGCTTGAGACCAAGCTCTGTCAGCCGCCGGTGGATGCGTCCGATCTCATCGCCGGGATCGATCACAATGGCCTCGTGCGCCTCTTCGTCGCCCAGAATCGTGCAGTTGCACTGCAGCATTCCCACCGGGAACGTCTCAAGAATCATGCCTCCGATTGTAGTGAATCGCCGCGCACATGCTCTCGGAGCGCTGCTTCCATCGCACACTCACACGCAGTCAACTCAGAAAATGTCTACAGAAAGTAACGCAATTATCCAAAATTTAAGTGTTGCGATTCGCTTTTTGTTCGCTATAATGCGCGCATGGCTGTCACCCGAAGGCAAAAAGAGATTCTCGACTTTCTCGAAGCGTTTGTGACGCGCAACGGCTATTCTCCCTCGTTTGAAGAGATTGCGCGGGGCATGGGCTTGAAGAGCCTGGCCACGGTCCACAAGCACATCACCAACCTTGAAAAAAAGGGCATGCTGGACCGCGTGCACAACCGCAGCCGCTCCATCGACATTTTGCCGCCGGGTTCGCGCACCCGCTCCAGTGCGAAACTGCCGCTGGCCGGCCGCATTGCCGCTGGTCTGCCTGTAGAGCAGATGGAAACTCCGGAGAGCATCTCGCTGCACGATGTTGTCGGCAACCGCGACGTCTTCGCTCTCGAGGTGCGCGGCGACTCCATGCGCGACGAACACATCATCAACGGCGACTACGTTCTGGTGGAGCGCACCAAGACCGCGCGCCAAGGTGAGATCGTCGTTGCCCTCGTGCACGGCTCCGAGACCACGCTCAAGCGATTCTTCGCCGAAGGCAACGTCATCCGCCTGCAGCCGGCCAATGTCGAGATGGAGCCAATCTATGTTCCGGCCTCGCAGGTTGCCATCCAGGGGCGTGTGCTGGGCGTGCTGCGCAAATACAGATAGCTGCGGTCTGCCTGCCATAATGACTTCATGCGCACGTTGACCGCGGCACGTCTCTGGAACGGCAAAGAATTTCTCGACAAGCCCATCCTCGAAATCGAAGACGGACGCATCCGCTCCATCGCCAGCGGAACAGCGACCGGTGAGCATCACTTCCCCGGCGCAACGCTCGCGCCGGCATTCTTCGACGTGCACATTCATGGCGCGGCCGGCCACGACATGATGGAGGCCACTCCGGAAGCGCTCGGCATGATTGGACGCTTTCTCGCCTCGCGCGGAACCGGCAGCTATCTCGCAACCACCGTCACCGCGCCGCTCCACATGACGCTACGCGCGCTCGATGCCCTCGCCAAGCTGATCGATCATCCGGAGCGCGTCGATAACGGCAAATCTGGTCAACCCGCCGCGCGCCCCATCGGCATTCATCTCGAAGGGCCGTTTCTCTCACATGCCAAATGCGGAGTGCAGCCCAAGGAGCATCTGCTCGCTCCGGATATCGCTACCTTCGACAAGCTCTATGAAGCCTCCGGTGGCCACGCGCGATTGATGACGCTCGCGCCGGAACTGCCCGGCGCCGTCGAACTTGCTGCGCACGCAACCAGGCGCGGAGTGCGCGTCTCGCTGGGCCACTCCGATGCGAAGGCAGCCGAGACGCGTGCGGCCATCGCCGCAGGAGCAGTAAGCGCAACGCATACCTTCAATGCGATGCGCGCGCTCGACCATCGCGAACCGGGCATTCTCGGCACAGTGCTCACCACCGACTCTCTTTATTCCGAGTTGATCTGCGACGGCATCCACACCACGCCGGAGATTGTGAAGCTCTGGTGGCGCGCCAAAGGGCCGGAGCGGGCGATTCTCGTCACGGACGCCATGAGCGCCGCCGGCATGCCCGACGGCGAATATACTCTCGGCGGATTTGCCGTGCAGGTGGCAAATGGCAAGGCGATGGCGCGCGGTGTGCTCGCGGGCAGCGTGCTTACGCTCGACCGCGCACTTGAGAACTTTCTGCGATTCACCGGCGCATCGATCGAGCAATCACTGCGCCTGCTCACCGCGAATCCAGCCGCCATGACCGGCTTCCGAGAGCAAGCAGGTTCAATCGAAGTCGGCCAAACCGCGAATCTCGTCGCCGTCGACGCGCAAGGCAAACTCATCGCCTCATTCCATCACGGCGAGTTGGCGAACTAGTCTCGCAAACTAACTCAGTTGTCATTTCGGAAAAAATGACCTGTCATCCTGAGCGAGGTTGGGAGCGTCTTCTGTTCTCAACGCAGTCGAAGTACCTGCAGCTAAGGGATGCTGAATAAACCAGGAACTACAGCGAACCAGCCGAAGCCCGTGTGTCACATGCCGCAAACAATTACCTGATAAGCAACTTCCGCATTGCTGGGGATTTATCCACCACGTAGGCTAATTATTTGGCAAAAGCTCCCCGAAAGCAATCATGTATAGCTCGCCTTTCTCAAAATGATCCTTCGCCTCCGGATGATCAACTGTGGGTGCAAATACCCGCACGGGAAAGGGCCATCGACCAATTGGGAAAAGAGTGTCATTCCAAAAGTAGGCTGTCAAAACCAGCTGTTCAATGGCGGACCGGTTATATCGGCCTGCTTCAAGAGGCGGCGTTATGGCAACTTTTAGACCAACTTTGCCTAGGTGCCCGAGATTTGTAAGCTCAACCTTCCCCAAAGAACTACAAAGGCGCTCCCGGCTCTCAAATCCTTCACTAAAAGAAAGACGAAATATCGACTCGTTCATATTGACGCCAACAGACGAACTCGCTGTAAGACCCTCGATTTGGAGTGTAGCGGAATTCAGAGAGTCGAATAGTCTGTCATCCAGACACGACCGCGATTTACACGTTGTATGGCAGAAAAACTATTGGACCTTCTAAGCCTGAGCAGTCGGCCGCAGTTCCCCACCCACCAAATCAAGTTTAAAGTAACCGCATGCCAACAAAACTCTCTTCTGGCGTGGTCCATACCGTGTCGGCAGACCTACGAAAGGCTCTCATTGCCGACCCAGCCGCGCGGGCGAAGTGGGAGGAGATTACGCCGCTTGCGCGCAATGAATGGATCTGCTGGACCATCTCTGTCAAAAAACCGGAAACCCGAAAGCAGCATATCGAGAGAGTATGCTCGCAGTTAAAAGACGGAGACCGCAGGCCCTGTTGCTGGCCCGGCTGCCCTCATCGTTAAACCAATAAAGTTGCTACTTACTCGGCCAGCCGCTGCGCGCGCCAGATGGCTCCTTCAATCCCCACCACTTCCTTATCGCCCACCACAATCGCAGGCGCGGCGGCTTTCAGTCCTGCTGTGAAGGTCTCGCGCACCATCCATGCTTTGTCGATCACGCTGCCGATCCATGCTACGGGAACTTCTTCGGTCAGGTGATGTTTGCGGCGCAGCTTGTCGCGCACCAGGAGCACAAAGTCCACCAGGTCGGCCGCGGCCTGCTTGAGCACGCCCACGGCAACCGGATCGCCTTCTTCCGCCAGATCGCTGATCACCGGCGCCAGCGCGGCAAAGTCAGGTCCAGGAGTGCCATCGCCCAGGTTCACCAGTTCCTCGATCGTCGCGGTACCCCACGCACGGCCCACCGCTTCCAGCACGCGCGTCGGCAGCTCGCGATCATAAGCGTGAAGAGCACGCCGCACAGCGTGAAGGCCGATCCAGTACCCGGAGCCTTCATCGCCGAGCCGTGAGCTCCAGCCTCCGGCATTCTCCGTCTTGCCGTCCGGCGCTCGGCCTACGGTATTGGAGCCTGTCCCTGCAATCTGCAGAATGCCCGGGCCACCTTTGAAGGCCGCGTCGAGGGCAATCACCTCATCGCCCACAACCTCGGAACGCTCAATGCCGAAATCCTGAAAGACCGCCGTGATCCATTCCAAAATCCCAGGCATGCTGGCGCTGGCCACGCCGCAGCAGGCGGCCTGCACTTTGCTCACGCCTGCCTGCGTGTACACCTCGTGCAGCAGCGCGCGCAGATTCTCCTCAGCTACCTTCGCACCTACGCGCAGACGCTTGATCGATCCGCTCTCAGCAAAGGCCAAAACCCGGCCAGCATCGCCGGCAGAAACATCCACGAGAGAAGCGCGCGTATGCGTGCCTCCGCCGTCGATTCCAAGTACAACACGCATCTTTTCCAGCTCCTGTTATTTTTCGAGATCCGCTCCGCCATCGCGCAGTGTTCCCGACAACACGTTCAGGCTGCCATCGTTTTTGGGCGCGGTGATGCCCAGCATGTGCGCAAGCCAGGGATAGAGATTGACATTTTCGAACGGCGCCACGGTTTTCCCTTCCACTATATCGGGTCCGGCGGCAAAGAAGCTGGCCTTCATCTCCGGCACTTTGCGCGGATCGAAACCGTGCATGCCTACGGTGGGTGGATGGTCGGGTTTGCCTTCAGCCGGTGCGTGCGCGCGAATCGCATACGGACCCGTCGCGATCACTACCGGATCGCCCTGCCGCGCGTTCTGATTGTCATTCAGATCGGCGGGCACATTTTTGAGCCGGTAGACGACGAACTGCGCTGAGGCTTTCTTGAGCTGGTTGTAGACGCGGCCGCGGTCTTCTTCCGTGCTTCCGTAAAGCAGCGCGCCGTCGGTTTCGAATCCTTTGAGATCGACGAACTGATCCAGCGTCACCCAGCTGCCCTCGGACTTGATCATCCCGTGATCGCTCACGACGACAAGATCGATCGGAAGTCCCGTTGCATCCAGCGCTGCCTTCAACTTGCCGATCAGCGTGTCCACTTTCTTTTCCGCAGCCCGAGTCTCTGCGGCATCCGGTCCAAAATCATGGCCTTCATGATCCGGCTCTGAGCAGTAGATTGCGATGAAGTGCGGACGTTCTGCAGCGGGTAGCCGCAACAGCGCGACGGTATCGTCAATACGCGCCTGCTGCGCTTCAGGGCTTGCCTCGGTCTTCGAATCAAAACGTGCATACCATGTTGGCCGATAGCCACCGATCTCGGCCTCAGAGCCCGGCCACAACAAGACCGCCGCATGCATGCCGTGACTCTCAGCGAGACTCCACAACGGAACGCCGGAATACCATGAGCCATCCGTGACGGCCTGGGCATCCGAAATCGCATAGCGCGCCTTGCGCGCTGGGTCGTAAAAATTGTTGGCGACCAGGCCGTGATGCTCCGGATAGAGTCCCGTCACGATGGTGAAGTGATTCGGAAACGTGAGCGAAGGATAGCTGGGCAGCATGCCCTCCGGCGCCCACACCCCCTTTTGCCCCAGAGCCAGCAGGTGCGTGGCGTGGTCGCGCTTTGCGTAATCCCACCGGAAACCATCAAGCGAAACCAGCACAACATAGTGCTGCTGCTGCGCCCACGCAGAGTTGGGTGGGTTATCGACATGCGTGACCGGCAGAGCAGGATTGAGGCTCGTGCCCTGTCCTGCAGATGCGCTCGCCAGGCCCAGCGCAACCACAAACGAAGCAAGAGCCATGCGGCAAGCCGCGCGAAGATGCATGGAGATTCCCTCCGCCCCAGCTTATCGCAAGCGCACAAGTATTCGGGAATACTGCACCTCCGTGCGGAGATGCTCAAGACATCGCTGAAAATTCGCCGCGGCGCTTTTGCATGATCTTCATCCAGACAGGGGCTGCTCTAAGGTAATTAGCGATGCGGAACCGGCGGCAGCGCCTCCTCGACCGGCTGCGAATAGCGAATCGAGTCGGGGCCAACGGCGCCACCCGTCATCAGCATGCTCATGGCCTGTTCCATCGTCAGGTCGGTTTCGATCACTTTGGAAACCGGCAGCACCTGCAGAAAGGCCGAAGTCGGGTTGATGGCGTTCGGCAACAGGACCGCCGCGAGCGGTTCGCCAGTTGCGGCGTCGGTCATGGTGCGCGTGAGAAAGCCTATGCTCTTCTGTCCTTCGATCGGAAAATCGACCAGCACCACGCGCTGGCTCGAAGGCTTCTTGGCCATCATGGTGTCGATGAGCTGGCGGACCGAGGTGTAAACCTTGGCGACAAACGGCAGCCGCTCCAGTGCCGATTCAAAGAGCTCGAAGGCCTGACGGCCCACAACCACCGACGTGATCCGGCCCACGAGATAAAGCACTGCCAGAGTCAGTACGATCGCCAGCACCGACTGCATGAAGGGATTGGTGAACCAACCCAGCGGGAAAATGACCGCAAAGAGCTGGACCAGCGGATGCCCGGCCTTGGCCAGCGTGGTGAAAAGGAAGCTGAAGATCAGATACGTGACAAACAGCGGCCCGATGGTGATGATGCCCGCCAGAATGTTGCGCTGCAGGCTGCGCAGGGTATGGGAGAGAACCGGGTTCACGCGCTGCTCCTACACTGTTATGAGGATACGCGAGTCGACGGCCCACCCGAAGCGCTGTTCCAAGGACATTGGCGAGGAAAGCAGGACAGATGGCAACCTCGATTCCGGCACGGAAATTCCCTTGGCAGCCGGTTCCCTTTTCGGGATTCCCTTTCTATAGTGTAGGGAGAGGAAGAGATGGACGAGCCGGAGAACACAGAACTGCGCGAAGGAAATCTGCCCAGGAACGTGGACGTAGCGCGCCCGCGCGCTGTAGGCTCTCCGCTGGCAAGAGGAGATGCCGGCAGCAAGCCAGCCACGCCGCTGCTTCAGGGGGAATCACCGCGTGTGACTCCGATGCCTCCGCGGGATGACGATCCGACCGATGATCAGCCGGAGATGGAGGACCTCACGGACCGGCCCACAAGCTTGAATCGCGCCGTCAAAGGAGTCCGCATGGCATTGCCGTTTGTGCAAAAGATTCTGCCACTCCTGGATGGGCAGGTGATCGCGACCCTTGCGAACCTGCTGGCCCCGCGCCCGCAAGCTCCTGCGCCGCCCATGAATCTGGCTCCGCTCGAAAATGGCATCACCGAGTTGCAGACGCACCACCGCATGCTGCGCGAACAGATCGCCGAACAAAACACCTCACTCAAAAAGGTGCAAGACCGCCTGGAGATGGTGCAGGAGGCGACCGATCGCAACACCCTGGAGCAGCAGGAGCTGCTCGAAGACCTCAAATCCGTACGCCGCAAGGTAACGGTCTTCTTTGTGATCGCGCTGCTTCTTCTGCTCGGCTCAATTGGTCTGAATGTGGTTCTCTACCTCTACATGCGCGGCATTCTGCGGTAAAACCCGCCTGCCCTTCGCCTCCGAGCCTTTTCGCGAACTGCCTGCAACTGCCCTGGAGTGACCGGTCAGAACTGAAAATCAGCCTACTATCCTTGTGGAAAAGCAATGACTTGCGACCGTTGGCTGGCCGGCAAACGTCCGTTTTTTGCTCCTCTATAGGCAATTCTCCGAAAACTCCGCAATTTCTTGCACCCTAAGCGGCTGATTCGGGGGAATTTCTTATCTTTGAAGTTGTTTTCCGTAATATGAATCCTGTTTTGATTATATAAATACAATTTTGTTTGAAGATGCTCACTTTTGAAAGTTTTGTGAGCCAAGACCTTGCCAGTCGTATTTTTGGGGGGCTAGTATTCACCCCAGGTTTGAATGGGTCAAGATATATGACCCACCTCCCGACTCGTGTGTATGCAGTTGTTCCCAAGTTCACAGAGCTTCACTAACGGCTGGCGCCCGCTGTCCGCAGGCGCACGCGAATGGAGTGTCTCGTCATGGCATGGTATGCCTACTGCATTGGGGAAAAGCAAGCATTTCCTGAATTAGCGCGTCACCGTAAGCCGGTTCCGATGGAATCCGTTTTAGGAGTCAGTGGAAATCAAGTATTTCTATATCCAGCCAGTGATCTCGCCGTTATCGTCAGCGAACACAGCCCGCAGGAAAGCCTCAATCAGAAAGCAGGCGTGGACCATGCCCGCGTGATCGCCGACTGCTTCCAGCACTCCACGGTTCTTCCCTTCCGTTTTGGCACCGTCTTCAATGATGACGAGACGCTGAGAAAGTCCATCCGCTCGAACCAGCGCCAGTTTCTCGGGAATATCGACAAGCTGCGTGGCAAGACCGAGATGCACCTCAAGATCTTTGTGGACGACTGCTGCAGCAAAGAGATCGAGCGGCACCTGCCTGCCGACAACGTCGGTCGCGCCTACTTGAGCAATCTGCGTGAGAACGCAGCGCGGACACGCGAGCGCCAGACGCGTGCGCGGGCCGTCAGCTTCCAGATGCATCGGCTGTTTATGCCTCTCGACGAAGAGGTCAGCTGCCGGCTCACGGAAAACGGCAAGATGGTCCTCGACATTGCCCACCTGATCGATCGCAAGTGCGTAGAGCGCTACCACAATAAGTTCGCCACCACGAGTGCGATGATGAAGGAGTGCCAGATGCAGCTCTCCGGTCCGTGGCCTCCCTATCATTTCGTGCATCGGCTCACGCGCACCCCACACGCGCCCGCAGCAGCCTCAGAGAAGGCGCCGGTCGCGGCAGCGTTGCAGCCTGCCTTGGCTTAACCTCTTGCCCGATTCCAGCAAAGAGCTCCGGCTTCGGCCGGAGCTCTTTGTTTGTGGAGTGGAGCGCTTACTTTGCGCTGCGGTTCCGGCCGTCCCTGAGGCGCGTGGGACCGACTCTAGTTCTCCGACGGCGGATCGATATGGTCGATCACGATTACATCCACTGAGCCTTTTTGCGACTCTAGTTTCAAGCCAAGCTGCTCCTCAAGAGCCGTAAAGAGTGTTGGGCCGCTTTCGTCAACGGGTGCCTCTCCATTGGGAGGCCCAAGTTCAGGGCCGCCAAGAGCATTGCGCATGCTCGTATCCGGCGTCCAGTTCAGAGAGAAGTCGTACTTTCCGGTCAACCCAGTTTTGTCGGCAACGGTGCGGCCAAGAATCCCCGATAACGCATGAGTGAGAAAATCGATGTTTCCTCCGTGAGACTGGATGGCGCCGGGGCGCATCATCATCCCCTCTCCAACGATTCCCTTATTTCCCATCCTGGATGGTCCATCCATGGACCCCGGGCCGCCGGAAGGAGGCCCTGCCACTGCGATGTGTCCATCGGAGAATGGCATCGGCTCACCGGGTTTGGATTCGGTGAGCTTCGGACCACCCTTTGCGACGACCAAGACGTACATCGGAAGCTCGCGAGTTTCATGGTGGTACTTCAGATTGAGTCTTTCTTCCAGCAAAGGCAGAAGCATCGCGCGCCGTTGCTCCATCTTGAGCTTATCCACCTTTGGAGCATCTTCCGGCGCCACCTTGGCTTCAAAGTCGTAGCGGTTTGATTGCACCCATTTCGGAGCGCTGACGATTCGATCGGGCTCGACTCCGAACGCCAGTTGCAGGATAGTCTGCACTTCAACGCCTCCAAGAGAAATTCCGTCCGGCCTCATCATGATCATGTGCTTGTTGTCGCCTGCAGGAGCCGGCTTGATGGAGGCCACTTCATACTTGGGGAGCGGAGTCGTGACCGAGGACTGTGGGGAGGCAGTTGTCGATGCCGGCGCCTGTCCGCGAAGCACTCCAAAGCCCAAGGGCGCAGCAAGAATCAGCAATGCCGTTGCCGAGAGCGCACATTTTCCGGCAGAACTAAGCGCAACTCCGGAACGGCGGGTCATGATGCGGAGGATGCGCTCCTTCAGGTCTGCACCCGAAACTCCCGAGACGCACGGCGTCGCTGGTTCCATGCAGAAGGCACATACCTTGAGAATGCTCTCCGCATAAGCTTCCGGGCGCGCATTCTGTTCGATCACTCTCTCATCGCACGCCCGCTCACGCTCTTCATTCATCTTTGCGCTCATCCAGCGCACGAGAGGATGGAACCAGAACAGCGCTTCGACGACTGTATGGATTAATGCGGTCAAGTTGTCCCGGCGCCGCACGTGTTCTACCTCGTGGGCCATAATTGCCTCAATCTGCGCATCGTTGAGCCGCTCGGAGAGGCCGTTCGGCCAAAGCAGCACGGGCCGGATCACTCCGAAAACTCCCGGCTCTGTTTTGCACGCAGCGAGAATCAGTGGAAGCTGCTTGAGGAATCCTGCTCTGCGCTCTGAGCGGCGAAGGATGTTCCACTCGGACCCCTCCCTCACCGGTTCGCCGCATCGCGCCATTGCGGCAGCGCGTCGCCAGTCTGCAATCCACTTTGTTAATCGAACGATGCATCCGCACAACCAAATCGCGGCGATGATTCCCAACGCGATAGGAAAAGCGTGAACCGTTGTTTGGGGCTGCGCTGCCGGCAAGGCGAATACCGGTGCCTGACGGAAAGGCAGGTTGAACTCTTCGATCATGAAATAGAAAGAGTGCCCGGCCTGATGGGCCGAATGATTGACTGCCGGTTTTGCCCAGTGCGCTCCGATGCGTGTCATCACACTGAACGGAATGAGAAACTTGATGGAAGCAAAGAGCCATGTTGCATAACGGACGCGAGCGGCATTGTTGCGGAGGGCAATTGTGATCAGCCACGCGAGCAGGGCAACCGCTGTCGACTGCCACAAATGATTGATGAGAGCGGCCGTCCAGCTGAGGGTCAAAAATTCAGGTAAGGTCATGATTCCCGCTCCTTACTGAGATTACGCAGTAATTTCTCAGCCTCTTTCACGTCGTCGAGTGACAATTTGCCGGATTCGATCAGGTGAGTCATTACGGGTTGTCCGCGGCCGCCAAAGAGGGCGAGAAGATCGTCGATGAGATGCCGCTGCGCCGCGTCCCGCGAAATGGCCGGTGCGAACACATGGAAATTTCCCACCTTTTTCAGACGGCGCACAGCGCCTTTCGCTTCCATGCGGTAGACGGTTGTCTGGATCGTCGTGTATGCGGGCCTGTTCTTGGCAGGAAAGGACTCTTGAATCTCGCGGATGGAGCACTCGTTTTTCGCCCAGAGCGTCTCCATCACCTTGAACTCGAGTTTTGATAATTTCAGGTGTGGCATCCTGTCTCCTACACTTTGTAGTAATAATTACCACGCCTGTTTGTTTTGAGTCAATGCCGCCCCGCATAAATAAAAGGAGATTAAAGTCGCATAGTCTGGCGTACCGGCCCGCAATCAAAGTGGAGCGCAGGGTCGCGTGTGGGTTGTATGCTGTGTAGCATCGCTTGTAAGAACGAAAGGAAGGAATGATGAAGAGAACAGGCTTTCGTATCACGTTTCTCAGCCTGATCGTTTGCATGCTTCTGGGTGCGCTTCCGGCTGTATCCGCGCAAACCGGCGCAGCCAAGACGGCTGCAACATCCAGCAGCAAAGCAGCGGCGGCTTCCGCGACAAGCAAGCTGGTGGATATTAACTCGGCGACTGCCGATCAGCTCAAGGCGCTTCCCGGCATCGGCGATGCGTATTCACAGAAGATCATCGCGGGTCGGCCCTACGCGAACAAGACGCAGTTGAAGACGAGGGGCATTATCCCGGCCGCCACCTACGACAAGATTGCAAGCCTTGTGATTGCCAAGCAGTCGAAGAAATAACCTGCGCATAACTGAAAGCCCCATCCATTGCGGATGGGGCTTTGGCGGAGCCAAGGTTCAGAAAAATAAAATTAGTCACAAAACTGGGTGCCCCAGGTCCCTCGCATTTGGGGACCTGGGAAAGCACGTTTCTAAATCGATGATATTGATCAGTCGTAATATTCCAGCCCGAGATGCGTGATCAGCTCCTCGCCCATGATGTGGCGGAGTGTGTTCTTGAGCTTCATGGACTGGATGAACAGATCGTGCTCGGGATACAAGCCCTGCGCGGTCTGCGGTGACTTGAGATAGAAGCTGAGCCACTCCTGGATGCCGAGCGAACGCAGATCTGGTGCGCGCTTGGCAAGATCGAGGAAGAGCACGAGATCGAGCGCGATGGGCGCAGCCAGAATCGAGTCGCGACAGAGGAAGTTGACCTTCACCTGCATCGGATAGCCGAGCCAGCCGAAGATGTCGATATTGTCCCAGGCTTCCTTGTCGTCGCCGCGCGGCGGGTAATAGTTGATGCGGATCTTGTGGTAGATGTCCTTGTAGAGATCAGGATAAAGCTCAGGCTGGAAGATATATTCAAGCGAGCCGAGCTTCGATTCTTCTTTCGTCTTGAATGACTCGGGATCATCAAGCACCTCGCCGTCGCGGTTGCCAAGGATGTTGGTCGAGAACCATCCCGAGACACCGATCATGCGCGCCTTGAAGGCCGGTGCCAGCACCGTTTTCATAAAGGTCTGGCCAGTCTTGAAGTCCTTGCCACAGATGGGCGCGGCATTCTTCTTCGAAAGGCAGATCATCGCCGGAATATCGACGGTGAGGTTCGGCGCACCATTCGCGAACGGTACCCCCTCGCTGAGAGCCGCGTACGCATAAATCTGCGACGGAGCGATGCCGGGATCATTGGCCAACAGCCCCTTCTCGAAGTTCTCAATGCTTTGGTGAACCGCTGAGGGCTCCATGAAAATCTCGGTCGAGCCTGCCCAGATCATCACTACGCGGTCGACGGTCTTCTTGAAGGCGCGAATATCTTCGATGACCAGATCGGCAAGCTCGCGCTTGGTCTTGCCCTTTTTCACGTGCGTGCCGTTGAGCCGCTTCACGTAATACTGATCGAAGACCGCCGGCATGGGCTTGATGGTTTCGAGATACGGCTTGAGCTTGGCGAGAGTTTCTTTGTCGAGCACGGCGGCATGCGCAGCCGCTTCATAGACGTTGTCTTCAAAGATGTCCCAGCCGGTGAAGACCACATCGTTCAGGTCAGCGAGCGGCACAAAATCTTTGATCAAAGGCGAATTGTTATCCGTGCGCTTGCCCAGCCGGATGGTACCCATCTGCGTAAGCGAGCCGATGGGCTTGGCGAGTCCACGGCGAACGGCTTCGACTCCAGCGATCATCGTAGTAGAGACGGCGCCCAGGCCTACAACCATCACGCCGAGTTTGCCCTTCGCGGGCTCAACCTTCAATGAAGCGGCTGAGGCGCCGCTTTGCTGCTCAGTTGCCATTGCTTTTCCTGCCCTTCCTTTTTGCTGATCATTTCGCCGGCATGCCGGCCTGCGTTGTATCAAACTGTTGAGTGCCCAAGTTGTGCACATCTTTTGCGCCTAACCCGGGCATGAACAAGGATTCATTGGGACCATATGCGTGTTCACGCAGCATCCATCGTTTTTCTGCGATTGAGATGCGTCCAGACAAACCAGACGAATGCCGCGACAAGAGCCAGCTCCACGACGAGATGAAAACGGTGAAACCACTGTTCGAGACGCGGGTCGCTGTTCCATTTCTCGCCCAGCTTCATGCCGACCCAGGCCAGGCAGAAATACCAGATCGAGGAACCGATGGTGGTGTAGATGTGGAATCGCAGCCGCGACATCTTCGCAATCCCAGCCGGGAATGCAACGAATGTCTGTACCACCGGCAGCATGCGTCCCACCAGAATTGCGATCGATCCATAACGCTCAAAGAACCAGCTCATCCGGTCCAGGTCGTGCGTGTTCATCAGGACCCATTTGCCGTAACGCACCACGAGCGGCCGCCCACCTTTGGCGCCAATCCAGTACGCGATCGCCGAGCCGATATTGCAGCCCACAACGCCCGCCGCGACGGCCAAGAAGAGATTCAGATGGCCCAGGTACACGACATAACCTGCGAACGGCAGGATGAGTTCAGAAGGAAGCGGAATGCCGCCGGAGTTCAGCGTAACGAGGGCAATGATGCCGCCATATCCACCAGCGTCGATGACATGGGTGATGAATTGAACTAGAAGGGCGAGGATCTTTTCGCTCATTTGCGTTCTCAGTATAAAGGCCCAACACACACTGATTCGGCCCGTCGGAAACGATTACGGAAGAAAAGAGTGATGCACACGTCTGCATGTTCCTCTTTGTTAAATTGGTTGTATTGCATCGAGAGATATGAGGAGGATGTGTGCCCGATTTTCCGCCGGTTCCTTTAACGCTTGAGGGTTCAAGCGTGCTGCATCAGTTCTTTCGCTTCGACTGGAAATCCTGGCGCGGCTTCGCGCCGAGCGAACGTAACGAGATGGTCACCGCGTTTACAGCAGCACTCAAAAAACTGGAGCGGGCCAGTGCCGATGCGCCAGTGCGGACGGCGCTTTATTCGCAGCTCGGGCACAAGGGCGATCTGATGCTGATTCACTTTCGCGAGTCGCTCGAAGCGCTCAATCAAGTTGAACTCGACCTGGCGCAGACGCGGCTGTATGACTTTCTCGAACAGCGGCATTCCTATGTCTCCGTTGTCGAGCTGGGCCTGTATGAATCGAGCCGCAAAACTTACGAGGCCGCTGCCGCAAAAGGATGCGCGGAACACTCGCCGGAGTGGGATGCTGAGATTGCAGCTTCGCTCAAACGTGGTGCAGAGGCCATGGCGCCGCGGCTCTTCCCTGCTGTGCCGGATGCGAAGTATCTGTGCTTTTATCCCATGGACCGCAAACGCGGCGAGCAGGTGAACTGGTACACCGTTCCTTTTGCCGAGCGGCAGCGCATGATGCACGAGCACGGCATGATCGGCCGCCGCTATGGCGACCAGGTAAAGCAGATCATCACCGGCTCCATCGGCATGGACGACTGGGAGTGGGGCGTCGACCTCTTCGCCGAAGACCCGGTGGTCTTTAAAAAGCTCATCTACGAGATGCGCTTTGATGAAGTGAGCGCGGTGTACGCGCTGTTCGGGCAGTTCTTTATCGGTGTGCGCCTGCAGATCGATAAGCTGAATGGATGGCTGGAGGGCAAACTCTAACAAGGAAATAATCGTCTCTGGACGGTAAGGCAGTTTTTCCTTACCATAAGAGGTGAGGTTTTATGGTTACGCTTACCATTACCGCCAAAGGTCAGATCACGCTGAAGCAGGAACTGCTCCGGCACCTCAACGTTACCCCAGGGCAGAAAGTCGAGATCGACAAGCTGCCCGACGGGCGGCTAGTTGTTACATCCGCGAAACCGAAGGGTTCGATTGACAAGTTCATCGGCAGCCTTGAACGGAAAGGTGGTCCTAGGCTCACTATTGAGCAGATCAAAAAAATTACCGAAGATGCCTGGGCCGGCAACCGATGAAGATCACCGCAGACACGAATGTTCTTGTTCGAGCGGCGGCGCGGGACGACTTACGTCAGGCAATTGCAGCGGAGCACGCGCTACGAAAGGCTGAGGCGATCGCTATTCCTATTGCAGCCTTTTGCGAATTCGTTTGGGTTATGCGGCAGGGCTTCAAAAGACCCACTGCGGAAATTGCACAGTCACTTCGTTCTCTTCTCGACAGCGCCAAAGTCATCACCAACCGTCCTGTTGCCGAAGCCGGCCTGAGCGCATTGGAGGCCGGCGGCGATTTTGCCGATGGCGTGATTGCCTACGAGGGTGCTTGGCTGGGCGCGGAACAGTTCATCAGTTTCGACAAACAGGCGGTGAACTTGCTTCGTGCACAAGGCCATAAAGCCCGCCTCCTTACCTGAGTCGGGGGGGTACACTCCTATTCATGCCCGCACCAAAATCAACGACTAAGAAGAAGGCTTTTGAAAAGAACTCTCCACGCAGCCCGCTCGCCCCGGAACGGATCGCCGAGATTCTCAAGCGGCTCGATGAGGCCTATCCCGAGGCGGTGTGCGCGCTGAATCATCGCTCACCGTGGGAGTTGCTGGTGGCGACGATTCTTTCGGCGCAGTGTACTGATGTGCGCGTCAACATGGTCACGCCGGCCCTATTCAAACGCTTCCCCACTCCCGAGGCAATGAGCAAAGCCAAATTGCCCGAACTTGAGGAGCTGATCAAAACAACCGGGTTCTATCGCAACAAGGCCAAGTCTCTACAGGGCGCGGCAAAGGCCGTGGTCGAGCGATTCGGCGGCAAGGTGCCCCAGACGCTTGCGGAACTGATCACGATTCCCGGCGCGGCCCGCAAAACGGCGAACGTCGTGCTCGGCGTGAGCTTCAACAAAGCGGAGGGTGTGGTCGTCGACACGCATGTCTTTCGCATCTCACGGCGGCTGGAGTTGGCCAAGGGCGAGACACCGCAAGAGGTCGAACGCGAACTGATGCAGGTGATCCCGCAAGACCGCTGGATCAGCTTCTCGCACCAGGTGATTCATCATGGACGCCAGGTGTGCATTGCACGGAACCCGAAGTGCGACAAGTGCAATCTGGAGCAGGTCTGCAACTCCAAAGACAAGACCTGGCATAGCTGAGTTTTGTGCTTTCCCAGTTCATGCCTGTATTGATGAAGGTTGATCGAGTTTCGTGTTTTCCCACCCTTGCGACAAAAGCAAAGACGTCGCAAGGATGGGGCACGGCGAATTCAACGATCAGATAAAGATTTACAAATCGCGGAGACGAGCCCAGGAATATCCGACGGATTTGCTTCTATCGCGGGCTCCCATCCTTGCTGACGCAAAGTTTCGCTCGTGATCGGGCCAATCGAGATCGCCCGCACACCGGCCAATGGAAATGGAAGCCCGGCTCTCGCTGTCGCTTCCTTCAAATGTGTCACGCTCGACGAGCTGGTGAAGGCTGCAGCGTCGATTCTCTGCTCCAGCGCAATGCGCAGTTTTTCCGGTGCGCCTTCGGGCAGCACATTGCGATAGGCCTCGACGACATCGACGACGGCCCCGTGCTCACGCAGCGCATCAGGGATCACATCGCGGGTGACTGCGGCGCGGGGCAACAAAATGCGCTTGTCTTTTATCGCATCGCGCATTGCTGCTACCAGAGCTTCAGCAACGTAGATTTCGGGCACAATATCTACGTGAAAACCGAAATGCCTCGCCATTTTGGCAGTTGCGCGACCCACCGCAGCGATTTTCAACCCTTCAGCGCGAGCAGGATTCACAGCAAAGTGTGCGCTACGTGCGCAAACTTCCTGCAATACGTTGGTGCTCGTGAGAATCAGCCAATCGTACCGATCGAGATTGCACAACGCGTCGTCGAGCGGCTCATACGATTCCGGCGGAACGATCTCGATGACCGGGACCTCAACCGGAATCGCGCCGAGCGCACGCAGCTCTTCACTGAGTTTGGAAGCTTGGCGCACGGAGCGCGTCACCAGTACGCGCCGGCCGGCGAGCGGCAGGGTCATTGCGAGACACCGGGTGCGGCAGCCAGCAAGGGCCCGGCGCCCGCATCGAGCAGCATCCGGGCGGCATGACGGCCAAAGGCTACGGGATCATTGTGGTCGCGGCTCGCCTGATGGTGAATGCGGACAACCTGTCCCGTTTCGGGCGAAGCGACCACCGCAAAGATTTCATCGAGGATCTCGTCTGGTGGCTCATGACGTTGCGTGAACTTCAGCCGGCAATGGATGCCGATGGGTACTTGGCAACCTCCGCCGAGCGCAGCAAGCGCCGCGCGTTCGGCTTCGACCGCAAAGCGCGTGTCGGCATGATCGAGGAGGCTGACGGCCTCGAGAGTGGACGCATCATCGTTTCTGGTCTCGATGGCCAGCGCCCCCTGGCCCGCGGCGGGGCAAAAATCTTTGGGGTCGAGGCGCTCGCGGAGCCAGTCGGTACGGCCCAGCCGCTCAAGGCCGGCGGCCGCCAGCAAAATCGCATCCACCTGTCCCTCGCCCAGCTTGCGCAGGCGCGTGTCGACATTGCCACGAAACTCGACGATTTCGAGATCAGGCCGCAGTGCTTTCAACTGTGCGCGGCGGCGCTGGCTGCTGGTGCCCACGCGCGCTCGCGGCGGCAACGCGACCAGGTTCGCACAATGCACGGAGACAAATCCATCGCGTGGGTCGACGCGTACCGGAGTCGCGGCCAGCGTGAAGGGCGCGGGCAGTTCAGTGGGTAGATCTTTGAGCGAGTGAACGGCCAGATCGATACGGCTCTCGGCCAGCGCCTCTTCAATCTCTTTCGTGAACATGCCCTTCGAGCCGACTTCGACGAACGAAACTTCCTGCAGGCGATCGCCGGTCGTCTTGATGATCTCGATCTCGACCGAGTGGCCCTGCTCGCGCAGGAGAGCTGCAATGTGATTCGCCTGCCAGAGTGCAAGCTGCGAGCCACGGCTGCCGATGCGCAGATTCATCGCCGCACCTCCACGTGCGCATCCGTGTTGGCCGGTTCCAGCTGTTTGGGCTCGGCCGCCTGCGCAGGCGGCGCCGTATCGATTGATGCGACGGGCGCTACAGCAGAAACAGACCACTCCTCGCAAAGAATGTCGAGACGCATCGAATCGCCTTCGCGCGCCGCCTGTTTCAGGGCCTGCATCGGCGGATGCAGAAACTTATTCACCAGGCCGCGCGTCAGCGCTTCAACAGCAGCAAGCTGTTCGGGAGTGAGCGCACCGAGGCGTGCGTGCAGGCGCTCCATCTCGGCCACGCGAATCTCCTCGGCTCGGCGCTGCAGGGCCACAATCGCCGGCGCCACGTTCACGGCGCGCTGCCGCTGATGGAAGCGCTCGACCTCGGCGGCGATGATGGCCTCGGCATCGATGGCCTGACGGCTGCGCTCTTCCTTGTGGGCGGAGGCTACCTGCTGCAGATCGTCAATATCGTAGACGAAGATGCCGTCGAGCTTATTCATCTCCGGATCAACGTCGCGCGGAACGGCGATATCGATGAAGAACATGGGCCGGTTGCGGCGGCGATGCAGAAAAGCCTGGCCATGCTCGCGGCGGAAGATGGCGTGCGGCGCGCCTGTCGATGTGATCACGATGTCGGCATCGCTGGCGACCTCGTGGAGCCGGGCGAAATCAATTACCTTGGGAATGACACGGCCATCGAAATCGTCGGCCATGCGGCGTGCGCGCTCCGGCGTGCGATTCGTCACCAGAATGGCGCCGGCCCCCTGCTGCACCAGGTGCCGCGCCGCCAGCTCGCTCATCTTTCCCGCGCCCACCAGAAAAACGGTGCGCCCATGCAGTGAGCCGAAGATCTTGCGCGCCATCTCCACGGCTACCGACGCGACTGAAACCGAATTCGATCCGATGCCGGTCTCCGAACGCGCCTTCTTGGCCGCAGAAAACGCGCTTTGCAGCAGATGTTCAAGCTGACCAGAAACCGTTCCGGCAGCGCGAGCCATGGCGAAAGCCTCTTTCACCTGGCCGAGAATCTGCGGCTCACCCACAACCATAGAGTCCAGGCTTGCCGCCGTGCGGAAGAGATGGCTCACCGCTTCTTTGTCGCGATATTCAAAGAGATGCGGTGTCAGAACAGATACTTCGATGCCGAAGTGTTCCGGGAAGAAGCCGGCCAACTGCACCTCCGGCCCTTCCACAGCGGCCAGCAGTTCCACGCGATTGCAGGTAGAAACGATCATGCACTCCGTCACGCCGGGCATTGCAGCCAGTGCACGCAGGGCTTCGGTCAGTTCGTCGCGGCCAATCGCCACCCGTTCGCGCAACGCGATGGGCGCGGACTTGTGATTGACGCCAATGAGTGCGAGCGTCATTGCGGACCGAACCTGTGCACGTTGCTGACGAGGTTGAGGGCCCAGACGCCGATCATGGCGACGAGCACCGCTCCCGAGACGTAGGCTGCACGGCGCCCACGCAGGCCCGCGCCGCGGCGTACCAGAAGCAGCAGAACATAAAAGATCCAACTGATAAACGATGCGATGACTTTGGGATCGAGAAAGTACGCTGCGCCGAGGTCGGTCTCCTGCACCAGCACTGCCCCGATCATCAGGCCGATGGTCATGCAGGGAAAGCCGAACTCGAGCGTGGCATGGGCAATGCGTTCGAGCGTATCGAGAGGCGGCAGCCAATCCAGCGGACTTCTTCCCGGACCCGGCTTAGGTTTGGTCTTGATGCGGCGCTCTTGCACCAGGTAGAGCATCGATGCCAGCAGACTGAAGCCAAGCGCGGCGTACGCAAGCAACAGAGCCACAATGTGCGCCACCAGCCAGCTTGTTCTTACGCCCTGTGAGGGGAAGGTATAGCGGTCCGCTCCGAGTGCAGGCACAAAGACCAGAAAAAACGTGGCCGGCAGCGCAAAAAGACCTAGCGGAATAGCGTCGTAGAGCCACCAGACGAGGAAGAACAGACCAGCGACCGCAAAACCCAGCAATGACTCGATCTCGCGCATGCCGACCGGCACAAAACGATGCGCCTGTACGAGCATCTCCACGACCGAAACGAAATGAAAAAAGAACGCCAGCCCTCCAAAGTGGACGCAGGCTTTGCGCCAACGCAGCGTGCCGTGCAGTACCGACGGGAAGATGGCCAAAGAGGCCGCCGCGTACAGGATCGCCGCAACTCGTAGCCAGAGGAGATACATCGTTATCAACACCTTACGGCGCTTAGTATCAGTATAACTGTGATGTAAATCACCTGTCTGGATGCGGCGCTCTGTGCTTGGCACGGCCCTACGTCCCGTGTCGCGATCTCAGGAGAGATTTTTACTCGCCGTTCCGCGCTCCATTCCCGTTTCCCCGTGCAGCAGGGCCATCTCGTCCAGGTGCAGTGCGTCCTGCAGGTACTCACGAATCGCTGTGAGCAAGAACGCTGCCTCGGCGCAGACGAAGATGCCCAGATAGTAGACCGACAGATCCAGCGCGTAGGGAATCTCACTGATATCTGCCGAATCAAGGATGGCGCTGGTGGGCGCCACGACTCCCTGCTGGCGGAACTCCTGGACCGACTTCAGCAGGGTTCCGTGGTACAGGTAAATGCAGACGACCGTAAGGACGATAAAGACAAACGGCAGCGCCGCAACCACCGTGCTCGCCGCCGAGTGCGCGAACATCACTACGCTGAGGCGGTGGCGAATCGAGAACACGACGGCCATCAACAGAAAGCAAAGCAGCGAGGCGTAGACGGTAAGAAAGCCCCGCTGATGCGCGTAGATGGGAATCAGCTTCCAGCTTCCGATGGGGATGGGAATCGAAGCAGCTACGATCGTTGAAACGCTCATGTAGCTCTTAAAGAAGTTCGCAAAGACGGCAAGCCGGGTCTTCTTTCCCTGCGCCTCGGCAGTAGCCAGCTTATTCATCTTGATCGGCTCCAGCTACTCGATCACCAGCGGGCAGTCGACGGTCTGGGTGCCGCCCACAATGATGGTCCTGGTCTCAGTCGACCGGATTTCGGTGCTTGAGACGCGCTTCTCTGCCCGGAAGGCATAGGTCCCCGGCGGAAATGCCTTGCTTGCCGGACTCGTGAGGCCGGGCATGCTGGTTTCGACAGTTTGAAGCGGGCCGACCGGCATCCATCGCCAGAAGACCACCCAGCCGTTTTCTGCCGTTCCTCCGTGCATGGTGCTTACGTTCACCTGCACCAGCCGGCCCATGCCGAACCGCTCGCAGTCATTGGCCTTGATCGTCACATCCTGGAGCACCTGGTCGAGGATGGCCCGGCGGAGAGCTTCATCCTTTTGCTGTTTGGCCACATCGCACGCCTTCAGGTCGCGGTCGAGGCTTTCGAGGTATTCGGCCGGAGGTGGGTTGACCGGCTGATTCAAAAGCGAAGGCCGCTGCTGCTTCCAACGGCCCCATCCACTCAGCAATCCCCGGCGCAGTTTGTTGACGGCGGCGTTTCCCTCTCCCAGGCAGGATTCGAGGCTCGCCAGCTTCTCCTGTGTCGCATTAAGATCTGCCTCGCCCGGCAGCGCATGCCCGGCCTGCCCAAGCAGCAGGAAGCAGAATGCAAGCATGAAGAGCGGACGGACGCGCGCTCGGCTTCCAATGGGAGGCATACGCTTTTTCAACACCTCCTCTGACACATCGAACCGGAGGGCAGCCTGGGAGGAGGACAGTCTAACGCACACCAACAGCAGAGTCTACGGCTTTTTGCCGGGCTCTAGGTGGTTCACCAAATCGTCTCTCCGAGCCGAGAACGAACTTCCACAGGAACGCGATAAGCTGGAAAGCAGCGTGATCCAAAACGAACTTCAATCCGAAACGGTTCAGGAGCCAGCTCCGCCATCGGCTGCCGCTGAGAAAAACGGCTCTGAACTCACACCGTTTATGCGCCAGTGGACCGCGGCCAAGCGGGAGAACCCCGACGCGCTGCTGTTCTTCCGGATGGGCGATTTCTACGAGCTGTTTTACGACGACGCAACCGTGGCCAGCCGCGAATTGCAACTCACGCTCACGGCGCGCGACCGAGAGAAGCAGATCCCAATGTGCGGTGTGCCCTTTCACTCGGTCGAAGGGTATCTCACGCGGCTCTTGCGCAAAGGCTATCGGATCGCTCTCTGCGACCAGATGGAGGACCCGAAACTCACCAAAAAGATTGTCCGCCGTGAGGTGACGCGGGTCCTGACGCCGGGGACAGCGATCGATGCAGGTCTCGGGCAGGAGCAGAATAATTTCCTGGCAGCGCTGTATGAATCCATACCCTCCCCTAGCGACAAAAACAAAGGCGTCGCGAGAGTGGGGCACCCGGCTTGCGCTGTGGCGCTGCTCGATCTCTCCACCGGCGAATTTCGCACGGCCGAGTTTCGCGGTGCGTCCGCACGGCAGCAGGCCGTTGATGAGCTGCTTCTTGCGGCGCCGAGCGAGGTGCTGGTCTCTACAAGCGCCGAATTGCCGGCGCCGTTGGAGCGCATTCCGGCCCGCACGCGCCTTGAAGACTGGATCTGGACCCGCGATTTTGCCGTGCCGCTGCTCGAGCGGCAATTGAACGTCCGCTCGCTCGAAGGCTTCGGTCTCGACGGACACGAATCCGCAGCCATCGCCGCCGGTGCAGTGTTGCACTACGTCCGCACGACGCAGAAGAACGAAGCACTGCACGTCGACTCGCTCAAGTTTCAGGAACACTCGACCGCGCTTGAGCTCGACCAGGTGACGGTGCGCAATCTCGAACTTGTCGAGCCGCTCTTTCAAGGGCAGGACGACCGGGCGACGCTTTTCCGCACACTTGACGCCTGCCTTACGCCAATGGGCAAACGGCTTTTGCGCGCAACGATCCTGCGGCCATCGATGGACGCTGCCGCCATCGAGGCGCGCTACGAGGCCGTCGCCGAAGCACACCGGGCCCTGCTCAAACGCGAAGAGCTGCGCCGGGCCTTTTCCGGCATCTTGGATTTGGAGCGGCTGCTGGCACGGCTCTCTCTCGATTCGGCCGGTCCGCGTGATGTGCGCGCGATGGCGGCGAGCCTGGCCCGGCTGCCTGGCTTGAAAACGGCCCTCGCGGCGATGACCGCGCCGCTTTGGAAGGACATCTCTGCGCGCCTCGACACACTTGATGAGCTGACGATGCGGATCGCGAGGACGCTGGTCGCCGAGCCCCCGCTGACGCTTGCAGACGGCGGCGCGATCGCGTCCGGCGTTGACGCAGAGCTGGATGATCTGCGCAGCATATCGAGCTCAGGGCGGCAGGCCATCGCCGCTATTGAAGACCGCGAGCGGCAGCGAACGGGCATTGGATCACTCAAGGTTCGCTACAACACAGTCTTCGGCTACTACATCGAGATCACGAAGGCGAACCTCGCCCTGGCGCCCGCCGACTATGAACGTAAGCAGACCCTCGTCAACGCGGAGCGCTTTACAACTCCGGAACTAAAGGAATACGAGCGCAAGATTCTTACTGCGCATGACCGCTGCATCGAGATTGAAAAGCGCATCTTCGCCGAGTTGCGCAAATTCGTGCTCGATAACGCCGGGCGCATTCGCCGCAGCTCGTCTGCTGTGGCCGAGGCCGATCTGCTGGCCTGCTTTGCCCATCTTGCCGCGGCGCGGCGCTATGTGCGCCCTCGGCTTGTGGAGGAACCGGTGCTCGAAGCCGTGGCCGCGCGGCATCCGGTGATCGAGCAGTGGATGGAGGACACCCGCGAGGGGCGATTCATCGCCAATGATCTGTATCTATGCGCTCATCACGGCTCTACTCCAAAGAGTGAAAGTGCGGGAGCACCGCCCAGCTTGCTGCTGATCACTGGCCCCAATATGGGTGGCAAGAGCACCTATCTGCGCCAGGCAGCGATGCTGGTGCTGATGGCGCAGATGGGCAGCTTTGTGCCGGCAGATAGCCTGCGTTTCGGTCTTGTAGATCGCATCTATACGCGCATCGGCGCCAGCGACAACGTGGCGCGCGGCCGCTCGACCTTCATGGTGGAGATGACGGAGACCGCGACCATCCTGAACACGGCGACCGAACGCTCGCTCATTCTGCTCGATGAGATGGGCCGCGGTACTGCAACTTTTGACGGGCTCTCGCTCGCGTGGGCAACAGTCGAATATCTTCATGCAGAGACCGGAGCGCGTACGCTCTTCGCGACCCATTATCACGAGCTGACGATGCTCGCCGAAAAATTACCGCGCGTGCGGAATCTGCGCGTGGCTGTAAAAGAGACGGCGGGCGGAATCGTCTTTCTTCATCACATCGAGCCGGGCGCCGCCAGCAAGAGTTATGGCATTGAAGTAGCGAAGCTCGCCGGTCTACCCGTCGCGGTGATCGAGCGCGCCCGTCGAGTTCTGAAGCAACACGAGAAGCAGGAGCGCCAGAGTGTGCAGACTGAAACCACGGCCGAGCCGATGCAGTTGACCATCTTCACGCCGCTTTCGCAACGCATTGTAGACCGCATCGAAGCGACCGACGTGAATTCACTCACGCCGCTGCAAGCGCTCAACCTGCTCGAAGAACTGAAGCAAGAGCTGAAGAAAAGCTGAGGATTGCAAAGATGACAAGTGTGCGGCGAGCCGCCGGTGAATTGCTCGTGGTGGGTCTCGGGGCTGCGGAACTGACAGGCCTGGAGCGCGCGTGGCTCCGGCTTGTGCGGCCCGGCGGAGTGATTCTCTTCAAGCGCAATATCGTGGACGCAGCCCAGACGCGGGCGCTGCTCGATGAAGCCACGGGATTGGGCGCGCCCCATGCCGTCCGCTGCGTCGATGTAGAAGGCGGCACGGTGAACCGGTTGCGCGACGCGCTGGCCACGATGCCTTCGGCCCAGGCCGTCGGCACGGCAATGCGCAAAGCCACTCTTTCGCACAAAGCGCGAAAGGATGGGGTACGGAGTAATGCAACGCTGGCGCGTGAGTTTGGCTCTCTGATCGCGCAGGCCGTAAAGGCCTTCGGCTTCAACACGACGCTTGCGCCCGTGGTCGACCTGGCATTGCCCGAAGCCACGGAGGTATTAGGTTCGCGACCTCCTGGCGCAACTGCGTCAGAAGTTGTCGCGTTTGCGCAGCCTTTTCTCGAAGGGCTCGCGGCACAGGGCATTGTCGGCTGCGGCAAGCACTTTCCAGGGCTGGGCGGCGCAACCGGCGACACGCACTTCGTCACGCCGGAGATCGAACGCACGTGGGAGCAGATCTGGAACGAGGACCTGATTCCCTATCGCGAACTGCACAGCGCCATGCCGATGATCATGATGAATCACGCGGCGTATCCCAAGACGCCGGGTAAAGACTGGCCGGCGAGCGCCTCCGCATTTTGGATTACGACCGTGCTGCGCAAGCGGATCGGATATCGCGGCATCGTTCTCTCGGACGATCTCGAGATGGGTGGCATCCTCAAATTTCTCCCGGTAGAAGAAGCGGCCGTGGCTGCGGTTCGCGCGGGCAGCGACCTGCTTGAAATCTGCCACAGCGCCGAGTTGATCTTGCGCAGCTACGAAGCGTTGATCTCTGCGGCAGAACGGTCAACCTCCTTCCGCACGCTGCTTCTAGGCCGTGCACGCGAGGTAGCGCGCAAGCGGAAGCGGCTCTATGCGAGCGGCGTAGCCCGTGCTCTCACGCCCAAACAATTTGAAGCGCTACGCACGCGGGCATTAGCGTTCCGCGATCGGATCACGGCGAGCGAGGCAGACGTTATCGCTCCAAGAGCGGCTGCGCCCGCGGAGATTGCATGAACCCGCGCGCGATGACGGTGGCCGGCATCATGAGCGGAACCTCGGCCGATGGCGTCGATGTGGCCGTGGTGCGCATCACGCGCGGGCGGTTGAGACCGTCGTTGCAGCTCATCGCCCATGAAGGATTTCCCTACCCAGCTGCTTTGCGCCGTGCCGTACTCGCTGCAATGAATGCCGATTCGACGTCAACGGCGGAGCTGGCGCGGCTGAACTGGCGCTTGGGCATCGCATACGTCGAGGCTGTGGAGAAGACGCTTGCACGCCACAGAGTCAAACTCGATCTGATCGGATGCCACGGACAGACGCTCTATCATCAGTCGCGCGCAGAAACCTATGCGGAACGCAAATTCGGCTGCACCTGGCAGGCGGGCGAAGCGCAGGTGATCGCGTCGCGCTTGGGTGTTCCGGTTGTCTCGAACTTCCGTCCCGCCGATCTGCTCGCTGGCGGACAAGGCGCGCCGCTGGTGCCGCTGCTCGATTACACGCTCTTCGCCGACCCACGCCGCGGACGCGTGCTGCAAAATATCGGCGGCATCGCGAATCTCACGGCGATTCCCGCTGCAGGCAGTCAGGACGAAGTGATCGCCTTCGACACCGGACCCGGCAACATGATCATCGACTGGCTCGCGCAGGAATTGTTCGCGAAGCCTTTCGACAAAAATGGAGCACTGGCTGCGCAAGGCGCGGTGCTACAGCCGGTGTTGCGTCAGGTTCTTCAAGATCGCTATTTCCGCTTAAAGCCACCCCGGACGGCGGGCCGCGAACAGTTTGGCCGGGCTTACGCCGCGGACTTTTTGGCCTTGTGCCGTAAATACAGCAAAGACGGCAAAGACGCACTGGCCACCGCAACAGCGCTCACGGCCGAGACGATCGCGCAGAGCTATCGGCGTTTTGTAATGGCGAAGATGCAAGGCGCGTCGGTAGATTACATCCTTTCCGGTGGAGGCGCGCGGAATCGCACGCTGACCAAAATGCTCAAAGATCGCCTGGAGCCGCTGGGTTGCGAGGTCAAAGCCAGCGACGCAGTCGGGCTTCCCGCCGAGGCGAAAGAGGCCGCAGCCTTCGCTCTGCTCGCCTGGATGACCTGGCATCATCTGCCGGGCAACGTCCCTGCGGCGACCGGCGCCAAGCGGCCCGCAATTCTGGGGCAGATTTTGCATGGATAGTCCTCTGCACTTCGGCCGATTGAGTGTTGCGGCCTTCTACTCTTTCGCAAAGTGCGCGAAAGGATGGGGCACGGAGCATCCCACAGCGGCCAATGCGCGGATGCAAAGGCTCTGGCTCGCCCTCCTGTTCTTGATCCCATGCATGGGAGTGATCGGCTGCCGCGGACAACAGCGCGATCCAAATACGGTGGTCTTTCTCATCGAGAGCAGCCCCACAAGTCTCGATCCGCGCGTGGGCACAGATTTTGCCTCCGAGCACATTGACGAACTGCTTTTCGATGGATTGGTTGCCAAGGACTCGAGCTTTCACTTCACGCCGGCGCTGGCGTCGAGCTGGGAGCAGCCCGATCCAAAGACGGTGATCTTTCATCTGCGCGGAGGCGTGCGGTTTGCCGACGGCCGCCCACTGACTGCACGCGATGTTGCGTGGACTATCAACTCGATGCGCAATGGCGCCGTCCTCTCCGCTAAAACGGCGTCTTATGCGTCAGTCGACGCGATCGATGCGTCTGATCCGCGAATCGTCGTCTTTCACCTGAAGAGGCCCGACAACTTCCTGCTCACGAACCTCTCGACTGGCGCGATTGGAATCGTGCCCGAAGGAAGCGGGCGCGATTTCTGGCGGCATCCGGTAGGAACCGGCGCCTTTCGTTTTGTGAGCCAGCACATCGATCAGGATGTGGTGATCGAGCGGAATCCGAATAGCTGGTCGACGGAGCCGAAGATTGCACGCGTGCGGTTTGCGGTGGTGCCCGACGCGATTACGATGTCGCTCGAGTTGGAGAAGGGCTCAGCGGATGTCGAGGTCAATTCCCTGCCCATGGATTCGCTGCCTGTGCTCGCACAGCGCTCGAACCTTACCATTGAAGACACCAACGGAACACAGATTCAGTACCTCGCCTTCAATACGCGCGATCCCATTCTGTGCGATGTGCGCGTGCGGCAGGCCATCGCTTTCGCCATCGACCGCAAACTGATCATCCGCACGCTCTGGCGCGGTCATGCCCGGCCGTCCGTGAGTTTGTTGCCGCAGAGCCATTGGGCATGGACGGGCGACGTGGAGCAGTACAGTTACGATCCGGCGCGCGCAGATAAATTGCTCGACGATGCTGGATATCGGCGCGGGCCGAACGGCATCCGCTTTCATCTAATGATGAAGACCAGCACCGATGAGCGGGCGCGGTTGCTCGGCGCGGTTCTGCAACAGCAATTGGCAAAGGTGGGTATTGCGCTCGATCTGCGCAGCAATGAGTTCGCCACATTCTATGCAGACGTAACCCGCGGCGCCTTTCAGATGTACTCGCTCTACTGGATCGGCGGCAATGAGCAACCCGATATCTTCAGCTACGTCTTTTCCTCAGCGCGATTCCCGCCGAAAGGAGCTAATCGCGGCCGGTACTCGAATCTCCAACTCGACGCGCTTCTTGACGACGCCTATCAGAATGCGGATATGAACCGGCGGCGTGCTGATTATGTAGCCGCGCAGCAGATTCTGGCGCACGATCTACCGGCTGTGAATCTTTGGTACCTCGATACCGTGGTGGTTCACAACAAAAGGTTAACGAATGTGGTTCCCTCGCCCTCGGGGCAGTATACGTTTCTGGAGACTGCCACGCTGCGGCAATAGCGCCTCAAAAGCATCTCCGTACCGCAGCCTAAACGTTTACGAGAATACCTTTTCTCAGCGACCAAAACCGCGGCCTATTGATTGCAATCAATAGGGTTATCGCAGCTTCATCTTCAGTTTGCCTTAAGAAAGGACACAGCCGATCGCGCCTCAACCTTTTCGACCACTGTTTCGTCTACCGGAATAGGAATAAGCAGCGCTTTGAGGGCGCAGTGTACCTTACCGCGGGAAAAGGAAGCATGACAGGCAAGAGACTGACGTTCGGAGTGGTGAGCAGAACGGCAATCGGGCTATTGGCCCTGTTGATAGCCGTTCCAATTGCGAATGCGCAAGCTGCTGCTTCACGTTTTTTGGGCACCATCAGCGCAATCAGCGGAACCACTCTTACGGTAAAGCCCGCGCAGGGCGATGCGCGGCAGGTTGAGGTCCCCTCCTCAGCTACGCTGCAGCGCATCGAACCGGGCCAAACGAATCTGAGCGCGGCCGTCACGATGCAGTTCAGCGATCTGGCGGTGGGCGACCGCGTATTGGTCAACGTCGATCCCAATTCGACAGGTGCAGTACCACAGGCCTTACGCGTTGTGGCTATTAAACAAGCCGACGTTACCAAAAAGCAGCAACAGGATGTCGAAGACTGGCAGAAGAACGGCGTCGATGGCCTGGTCAAGAGCATCGATGCGGCCAGCGGCACTATCGATCTGACGCGCCGGGTGGGCGGCACACAAAAGACCGTCATCATCCATACCACGCCAACGACTGTATCGAAGCGTTATGCGCCTGGCTCTGTCCGCTATGACGAAGCACAGGCAGCGCCGCTCAGTGCGATCCAGCCCGGCGACCAGCTGCGCGCGCGAGGCACCAAAAACGCCGACGAGACCGAACTCACCGCCGTCGAGATTATCTCCGGCAGCTTTCGCAACATCTCGGGCACGGTTGTTTCTACCGATCCGGCAAGCTCCACGATCGTCGTGAAAGATCTCGCCACCAAGAAGCCGGTGACCGTTCAGATTGGGCAAGAGTCGCAGATGAAGCGGCTCGATGACCGCACGGCGCAGTTTTTAGCGACGCGGCTCAAGGGCAATGGTCAGGGCGGAGGCGGAAACGGTGGCGGCCCACCGCGGCCGGCTGGTTCGGCGGCGGGTGGAAGTGGCGCGCCGGCTCCACAGCGCGGCGGAGGCGGCGGACTCGAGATGGTGCTCGAACGCGCGCAGACGATCCAGGTAAAAGATCTGCAAAAGGGCGAGGCGGTGATGCTGGTTTCAACACAGGGTGCATCGAATGTAACCGCGATCAAACTGCTCGCGGGAGTCGAGCCGCTGCTCGAAGCTCCGGCCAGCCAGGATCTGCTCTCGAACTGGAGTATGAGTTCGAGCGCCCCTGAAGCAGCTCAGTAGGCATAGAACAGAGACACACGAGGAAGGAATCGAGGAAACGTGTATTCACGATTGCATTGCTTGATCCATTTCATTCTTGCTTTGACGCTAAGCATTGCCGGTGTGCTGGCAGCGAACGGGCAAAGCACGTCGCCGGCTGCGGAGCAGGCGCAGCCCGTCAATACCGGCACGTTGCGTGGACACATCACTGATCCCAGCGGCGCGCTCATCCCAGGCACGCAGGTTTCCGTAACGACGGCACAAGGACAACCCGTGGGCACTGCCACAGCCGATGCTGCCGGCGGCTATCAGATCCGGGGACTCGCAGCGGGCAGCTACGTCATCCAGGCCACCTTTCAGGGCTTTGCGCCGTTCGTATCCACCCCGATTCAGCTGAATCCCGGTCAGGCAAAGATTGTCGATATCAAGATGGCCATCGAAGCCGAGCAGCAGCAGGTCGTGGTCTCTGAAGAGGGTGGTCCGCAGGTCAGCGTGGAAGCGGGCGAAAACTCGAATTCAATTGTCCTCAAGGACAAGGATCTCGACGCCCTGTCGGATGACCCTGATGAGTTGTCGAATGAATTGACCGCTCTCGCCGGACCTTCGGCCGGGCCCAACGGCGGACAGATTTATATCGATGGCTTTACCGGCGGGCAGCTTCCGCCCAAGTCCGCGATCCGTGAGATTCGCATCAACCAGAATCCGTTCTCTGCGGAGTTCGACCGGCTCGGTTACGGACGCATCGAGATTCTCACCAAGCCCGGAACGGATAAGTTGCACGGCCGCTTCTTCGCCATGGGCAATGACAATACCTTCAACACCGGCAACCCGTTCACAAAGACCATTCCTCCCTACCACAGCATCATGCTCAACGGATCGGTAAGCGGATCGATCTCGAAGACGGCTTCGTTCTTCTTCAGCGTCGAGCAGCGCAACAACCAGGATGCGAGCATCTACAATGCGACCGGGGCGGTTCTTGACCCAACAACAACCAACACCTACATCCCAGGCACGATCACGGGCGGTCTGTTCGCACCCGCAACGCACACGGAGATCTCGCCGCGAGTTGATTTCCAGCTCGGACAGAAGAACACGCTGACCCTTCGCTACCAGTTCTTCCGCAACAACGTGAGCGGCGATATCGGTAACACGTCGCTGCCATCGCAGAATGCCACATCCAACACCATTGAACACACGGTGCAGATCAGCGATTCGCAGATCATCAACGACCGCATTGTCAATGAGACGCGGTTCGAGTACCGGCGCGGCACCAACTCCGATATTCCAGATAGTGCGGAGCCCACTGTCAACATCCCTAGCTTGTTTTCGGGCGGCGGCAATAGCACCCAGTATTCGAAGGGCCACACTGATCACTTTGAATTGCAGAACGTCACAACGATGACGGCGGGCAGGCATGCGATTAAGTTCGGCGCATGGCTGCGCGATAATCGCCAGGCGACTTCGACCAATTCCAACTACAACGGCACCTTCAACTTCCCTTCTCAACAGGCGTATGTCGCTACGCTAAATGGCCTGGCAGCCCACGAAACGGTGGCACAGATCGCTGCGAACTGCACCGACAAAACAAACGGCTGCACGCCCAACAAGCTCACCTACACCTCCGGTCCAGAGGCGTTTACGGGCAATCTGTTCGATGGGGCGCTGTTCTTTCAGGACGATTGGAAGTTCAATCCCAATCTGACGCTCTCCGCAGGATTGCGTTGGGAGACACAGAATCACACCGCCGATCACACTGACTTGGCGCCGCGCGTTGCCTTCGCCTATGCACTCGACGGGCATAAGAACCGCAAGCAGGCGAAGACAGTGCTGCGTGGAGGTTTCGGCCTTTTCTACGACCGGTTCCAGATCCAGGACCTGATGAACCTGGAACAGTACAACGGTACGGCGAACAGCCAGAAGCAAACGGTGATCACGAACCCCACTTGCTTTGACTCAACCAGCCTCAGCGCGGCGCTCGCACAGGGCTGCGGTTCTCCATCGGCCTCGACTTCGCAGTTCGACACGATCGCTCCAAGTTATAAATCGCCGTATACCGAGCAAATCGGCGCCAGCTTGGAGCGGCAGCTAACCAAGACCTCGACGCTGACCGTCACCTATCTACGCTCCTTCGGCGTGCATCAGCTTGTGGTGCGCGATGCGAATGCCTATGAACCAATACCTGGCACGGTGTACTACAACAGCACCACCGGCCCACGTCCTAATCCAAATCTCGGCATCATCGACCAGTATTTTCCTGAAGCGGTCTTCAAGCAGAACCAGCTTATCGTCAATGTTCGTGCGCAGCTCTCGCCGAATTTTTCGCTGATGGGCTTCTACAACTGGACAAACGCCAATTCAGACGGCAATGCAGGATCGAATCCGACGAACTCTTACGATCTGAGCCTCGACTATGGGCGAGCCTCCTTTGTGCGGCCGCAGATGGTCTTCGTCATGGGCAACTACAATGGCCCGTGGGGCCTATCGTTCAATCCGTTCCTGGTTGCGCAGGCCGGAAGGCCCTTCAACATCACGACCGCGACCGACCTGACCGGCGATAACTTCTTCAACAGCCGTCCCGGGCTTGCGGCCTCGTCAGCGTGCTCTCCAGGCGCCAGTGCTTCGCAATATGTGCTCACGTCCTTCGGCTGCTTTAATGTCTCGCCGCAACAAGGAGACGCGTTAGTTCCGACCGATCTCGCCACTGGACCGTCAAGTGTGGCTGTCAACCTGCGGCTGAGCCGCGCCTGGGGCATTGGACCAAAAGTGGAATCGAGCGGTGGACCGGATCGAGGTGATGGTGGTCCACGCGGCGGCGGACCCATGGGCGGCGGAGGCGGACGTGGCGGCGGTGGTGGCCGCGGCGGATTTGGCGGCGGCTTCGGCGGTCCGTTCGGCGGTGGAGGTGGCGGCATGCGCGGCGGTATGGGGAACACCGGCCGTAAGTACTCGCTCACATTCAGTGCGCAGGCGTTGAATCTGTTCAACAACATCAACTACGGCACGCCGGCGGGAACCGTCATCCCGAGCTTCAATCAGACGACGGGCATCACCGGGCCAGGCAGCCGGTTCAATGTGTCCAACCACCTGGCGAGCGGCATGTTTGCTTCGCCATCGGGTTCGGCAGCACGCCGGATCTTCCTTCAAGCAGCGTTTACATTCTGACGCTGTATGCAAAGAACAACCACAGAGGCCGGGGCGCAATGCTCCGGCCTTTTGTTTTTGAGCGTGCAATTCTCGTTTCGCGTGGGTTTGCGTGATTCGAATCACGGCTCTCGATCAACAAAGGCTCCGATACAGCGCTTCATAGTCATTGGCACGGGCATCGATCGAAAAATTCTGCTCGATCCGCTGGCGCGCAGCGCGGCCCTGCTCTCTGCGGGCATCTTCTGTCTGCAGCATAACGCCGTGCATAGCCTGAGCAAGTTGCTCGGGCGCGCGCGGCGCAACAACACTGCCGAATTCGCCGAGAAGTTCGCGCACTCCGCCCACATCGGTCGCGACAATCGGCTTCTCCATCGCCATGGCCTCCGCGAGCACTAGCGGCATGCCTTCCCACGCGGAGCTGAGGACAAAGCCATCGGCAGCATCAAGCAACGCGGGCATATCGCGTTGCAGTCCCAGCCACCGCACTGCGCCGGCAATGTTCAGCTCGGCAGCGAGTGACCGCAGCTCGGTAAGCGCCGGATTGCTGCCCTGGCCCGCAATCCGGAGCTGCGTGCTCGGCTGCGACGCGCGAACATTTGCGAAGGCGCGCAACAGGTTGGGATAGTCTTTTGCCGGCATGATGCGTCCCGCCGCGAGCCAGATAAAATCCGCGCCGGCTCCGAATGATGATCGCGCCGGCGCGCGCCTCTCGGGGCTCGGCATAAATTCCGTCAGGTCGATCGCATTGGGGATCACAACGCATTGGCGCGCAGAGACTGCACCGAGCGCAATGAAACGATCCGCAGCCGCCTGGCTCACCGTCGTGACGCGATCGCATAGAAAATCAGTCACACGATACGCGAACATGCGCAGTCGGCCGCCCTCGTAGACGTTGTGAATCGTCGCCACGATTGCCGGCGCCGGCACAAGCGGCTTGAGAAGCCTGCTGACGATGTTCGGGTGAAAGCCATGACTGTGGACAAGATCAGGACGAAGATCGCGCAGGTAACGCCGGGCGCGCCATAGTGCGATGGCAACACTGAAAGGATCTTTGCGCATGCCTAAGCGAAAGACGGGCAGCGCCGTGGGCCATTCCTCTTCCAACCGTGGCATCAGCGTGAAGAGCGCAACGGCGTGACCGCGCTCGCGCATGCGTTCAGCCAACGCAAGCGTCAGGCGCTCCGCTCCGCCCATGCCGAGCGAGGTAAGTAAGTAGACGATGCGCATGGCACACGAGCCCGAAAGGGGTTTGTGTGCCATGATAACGCGCGATCAAGATAAACGTGGGATCAGATAACCGCGGTCAAGGCTTTTCACCCGGAGCGAAGCTGCGGAAAAGAAGCGTGTCGATCGCAATCCATCCAGGCCCCAGGATGAGAATGAGCAACGCCGCGAACCAGTACGTGTACGGCGTCGCACCGTAGAAGTCGCTGGGATTGGAAAGGATGTGGAAGAAATTGGTGCGGTCGTCCGGAACACTTAGATAAGCCATCGTCATGTTGACGAAGAGAATCAGCGACACCAGGCGAGAAGCGATGCCGCACAAAAAGAGGATCCCACCAGCAAATTCGACCGTGGCAACGAGTGCAGCCGTAGCTCCCGGCGCGGGCAGATTGAGCGAGGCAAAGAACTCCGTCACGCGGCTCAGATGCGTCAGTTTCCCCCACCCATCCTGCACAAATTGAAATCCCCAGTAGAGACGAATCGCCAGCAGCAGCGGGCACCGGAGGCGATTCAGCAGGTGAACGAAACGAGTGTAGGCACTAACGATGTTAGACATTTTTCTCCTCTATCGGAGCGCTCATTTCAGAAAGCAGGTCCTTCGACTCAAGCCGCTCCACGGCTTTCGCTCAGGATGACAGAGATTAAATTTCGCTGCCGGAAAGTTCTGATCCGCAAATCCAGCCCAGCTCGGCCCACGTGGCAAACCATGCCTGCACGTGCGCAGCACGTTTCGTCTCAGTAATCCTCGTTTGCGCAAAGGCGGATTCGAGAGCTTCACCGAGCGACTCGCCGCGATGAAACGCAGAGAGCATGAGAAATTCTTCCTGCGTGAGGCGCCGATAGTAAACCGCATACTCCACACGATGCGCAGCAAGCCAGGTGGGGCGACGGCGCAGCCTCGGCAGCGTCACCGGAGGTACTGCTTCCTCTTCGTGCTCGATTCCGGCTTCGCTTGTCTGCCGTTTTTCGCGGCTGTGAAGCGACAGCACGAGATCGTCCGCCGGATAGTTAAGCGCCATCAGCCGCAGATGCGGTTGCAATGCAAGCTGCGATCCGCCATCCAATGCAGCAATCTGGGAAAGCGCGAGTGGAACGTGCTCGGCCGAGTCAAATGCCTCGACGAACGCCCACTCAATCCGGGCCACATCCACCGCGAGCGCATGGCGGCGTCCTGTAAACTCCGGATGGTCAGCGAGCCACTCCGCAAGCTTCGACCCGAGATTGCGCAACGTGAAGGAACGGCTGGGATGCTCGGTGAGATAGGCGATCGAGAGCTTCTCGAATCGCGCACCGCCGATCACTGCGCGCAATGCCGGAAAATCCTCTGCCAGCGCGCCGAGCACGCGGTACCAGTATTGGCGGTTGTAGATCTCCAGGCGTTCAAAGGCAGTGAGCCGGCTGTTCGGCGCGATGAACGATGCCGCTACGTCGGTCATGGCGCGACCGTCCGTCGTCTGCTCGCGCATGTTTTCATCTTCCGTCAGCGGCTCCATCACGGCCGCCGCCATGGCCCGCTGAATGGCTTCAAGATTCACGAGGTCACTCCTAACGCAGTCTCGATCAGTTGCGGCTCTTCGCGATGCAGATAACGATTCGCCTTGAGCGCCTCTGCGTGCACCTCATCGAAACTCGGAATGTGATCGTCCCATTCGAGAAGCGTAGGCGTCGGGCCGCAACGCTCAATGGCGCGCGCATAGAGCTGCCATACGGGATCAATCACAGGATGGTCATGCGTATCGAGGATGTACTTCTCATATTTGGAGTGGCCGGCAATATGAATCTGTGCCACGCGATGCGCAGGCACCGCGTTCACATAACTCATCGGATCGAACTCGTGGTTCATCGCCGAGACGTAAATATTGTTCACGTCGAGCAGAATGCCGCAGTCGGCGCGCTCTACCACTTCGTTCAGAAACTCCCACTCCGTCATCTCTGAGGCCGTGAAGGCCGCATACGAGCTTACGTTCTCAACCGCGACGGGAATCTCAAGATAGTCCTGCACCATGCGCACACGCTCGACTGTGCGATGCACAGCCTCCCATGTGTAGGGCAGCGGGAGCAGATCGTGCGTGTACGTGCCGTCAACGGAGCCCCAGCAGAGATGATCGCTGAGCCACGGCGTCTTGGTGCGGCGAGTAAGCTGCTTGAGCCGGCGCAGATGTTCCGGATCGGGCGCGGTCACGGAACCAAAGTACATCGAGACGCCGTGCTGTACAACGCGGTACCGCTCGAGGATCTGATCGAGCGTGGCCAACGGCCTACCTGCGTCGATCATGTAATTTTCTGAAATGATCTCAAACCAATCGACGACCGGCTTGCGTTCAAAGATGTGCTGGTAATGCGGAATGCGCAGGCCGATTCCTACGCCATGATCTTGATACGCATTGAAACGATTGCTGGACATAAGTCAGGAAAGAAGACGTAGCATCCTGTGACGAACGGTGCGGTTTAAGTGACGAATGGCAATTGAACCAAGAGAATTGCGATCGAGAGAAGTGGGATCGGCAAACGGGAATCTGCCGCGCGCCGATCCCCCAGCAGTGTGTGTTTAAGCGAAGAAGGCCTTGGGCATCTTGGAGCCGTCTGTCGCGCAACCGCCCTTGCCCTTGCAACTGTTCTTGCCCTTGCAGCCGTTGTCGCTGGACTTGCAGCCACCCTGGCCTTTGCAATCATTCTTGCCTTTACAGGAGTGCTTGTCGTCAGCGGCGCTGGCGCCTGAGTAGCGCAAGCCGGCCTTGATGACCTTCGCTGAGTTCGCGTGCGATGTGCCCTGAGCAGCGGACTGAGCAGCGACCGTGGTCCCGCCGGCTAAGCCGGCAAGCGCCGCGGTAAGGAGCAGAGCATTGAATTGATTCTTCATGGATAGACCTCGCTGGGGTTGGGGCGGAGGAGTCTCCGCGGTTGTGGAAGGCGCGAGAGAGCCGATCGAATCAGTCTCCCGTTTCTTTGCTACGCACCTATGGAGTCGCGCCTAGCTGGAAAGGTTACAGGGAAAATGGTCCAACTGGCTACCGGAATTTCCGCAGAGAACGTCTTTGGGATGACGGGGACAACAGGTCACCACGGGATTGGCGACTCCTCTCCGGCTGCGCTACCCTGTTGATGCCCTGCAACTCGTGGGAGGTCGCGTGGAAAATTCAAAGAGTTTGACCGCGGTGTCATTTGCCAGTGTGACGGTCGCGCTGCTTCAAAGTCTGTGCACTGCCGTCCTGACGATCAACGGGATTCGCGTCGGGATTGGCGTGGCTGCGCTGGCGGCAGGCAGCATTTGGGCTCCGGTGCGCGCCTTTCATCGCGATGCGATCCGGATTCCCATGCTGACCGTGGCTGTACTGGGCGCGGTGATCAATCTGGCAGTCCTCTTCTGGATTTGGCGGTTACGTTCCCGGCCGGAAGCGCAGTGGCGCCGTCGCGAGATCTCCAAACGCCAGCTCCTCTCAGAACGGCTGCAGATCGCCATGGCTGTGCTCACGCTGGCTCTCGTCGGCCTGGAGTCGTGGACGCATGTAGTCGTGCACCGGCCACACATCCGCACCGCGCAGACCGTGCAGACAAAAAGCGCCGGCTGATTCTTCGGGTACGGTGCGTGCATCTTGAGATTTTGCGATGGCTTTGCGCGCCAAAACAAAGCGCACTCAAGTCAACGGCAATGCATGCGATAAGCGAACGCTGAAATGTACGCGTTGACTCAAGATCCTTCGCCGAGCGCGAGTTCCTGATCCAGCCTTGCGTGCAGACGATCGGCGAAGCCGGCAGGCAGCTCGAAGACACGGTCATCTGCCATGAGCACGATAACGTTACGTGTGGAGTCCAATACCGCGGAGCAGATTTCGCAGGTCTCCAGATGACGATCGATCTCGGCGCGCAGCACTGCGTCCACATCGCCGTCGATGTAAGCGGAGATGTACTGCCACACGTGTTTGCAGTCGATCCTCATTTTGCCCACCCAAACAGCCTGCCCTTCTTGGGTGCAAACCTTTTCAATTTCGGCGCCAGATGACGCTGCAGCAGCGCCCGGGCGCGATGCAGGCGGACTTTCACCGCGCCCTCGGCAATACCGAGCACTGCAGCAGTCTCGCGCACATCCATCTCTTCGATGTCTCTGAGCAATACAACGTTACGGTAAATCTCGGGCAGGCCGTCGATCGCCTCCCGCAGCACAGCTCCCAGCTCCTGGCGTTCGAGCGCTTCGGTCGGAATCTCGCGCCAGCTGGTCAAAATCGCGGGCGTGAAGTCTCCGGCATCCCCATCGGTGAGCGCATCGAGCGAGTCCTCGCGGCGGTTTTCCACCTTGCGTAGGCGGCCGAGCCCCTCATTGCGCGCGATCGAGAGCACCCAGGTGCGGAACTGCGAGTCGCCACGGAACAAGTGCAGGTTACGAAAGACCTTGATGACGGTCTCCTGGGCCGCGTCTTCAGCGTCGGCTTCGTTGCGCAGCAGCGAATACAGCAAGAAATAAATGGAACGTTCGCAGGGCCGGATGAGCTCATGAAAAAGCTGCTTTTCGCCCGCCAGAATGCGGCGGATACATTCAGCCTCAGAGACCGGATTGGAGACGACCGCCATCGGAGAGAGCTGCTTCTGGCCAGGATTCCTGTGCAACTGCTTGAGAATCCTGATTTCCCTTTATTGGAACTATAGCGTGCGGAGCCATCTAGGAACGGAGAATTCCGCGGCCAAATCCGCGTGAATTTCCGGGTTAATCCATTTAAAATCCAAATCTTTTGCAGCAAATCATCGAATGGGCTGTACAATTGCCGAACAAGCAGTTACTAACGGAGATCCCCTATGGCCGGAGACATGCAATTAACCTGCAGCGATTGTGGGCAGGACTTCACCTTCACCGCTGCCGATCAGGCGTTCTTTTCAGAACGCGGCTATTCAACGCCCAAGCGCTGCAAACCCTGCAGGCAAGCGAAGAAAAACGACCAGGGGGGCGGGTCCGGGTATCGTTCGGCTCCTTCGCACGGAACTCCTGTGATTTGTTCGGGTTGCGGGCAACCAACCACAGTTCCCTTTGAGCCGCGAGGCGATCGTCCTGTCTATTGCCGCGACTGTTACTCTGCGCGCAAAGGCAGTGGCGGAGGGCGTGGCCGGTAAGTAACCTTCTTGCAGAGTCCGCTCATCTTCTGCAGCGCATACGGACTCTGTTCCCCAAAGATAAAAATCGCATGAAAAAGAGGGCGGCTGAATCGTCCTCTTTGATTTGCCGTTGGTCGCTTCGCGCCGCATAGGCGCATGGACGCCGGATTGCGCTCTCGCTGAAGTGTCGACCGTGACGTGGCTCACGCCGCTTTCGCCCTCTTGTGTCTTCAATGATCTGAGGAGGTGCGAGATGGAAGTCACAGTTTCGCAGGTCCAGGGCGTCCGGTTTGCAATCCAGGCACGGACGCATACCGTCCTATGTGATCAGCCACCAGAGAACGGCGGCCAGGACTCAGGCATGACGCCGCCGGAGTTTCTGCTCGCTTCACTGGGATCGTGTGCCGCCTTCTACGCGGTGCAGTACCTCACCACTCGCAAGATAGCGGACAGCGGCGTCGAAGTCACGGTGAACGCCGAAAAGCTGAAGCAACCCGCGCGGCTCGGCAATTTTCGCGTGCGTGTAATCTGTCCGGTTCAACTCAACCAAGAACAGACCGAAGGCCTGATGCGCGTTGTGCATCACTGCCTCATCCATAACACGCTGCTGGCGCCGCCTGAGATACACATGGAACTGGCAGTTGCAGAGCGGATACTTCTCTAAGGCGATCCGCTCACGACTTGTCGCAAAGCGTGTCTTACAACCAGAAGCCATGGGGACACAAATCACCCCATGGTAAACTGCAGCTATGCGCGATTGCTCCGCCGCTTTCCCACTCACATACCGCATCGCTCTGGTGTGGGGCCTGTGTCTGTTAGCGGCGCTCTTCGCGGTAGAAGCTAAGATGGCCTGGTATGGCCCCGTGGTCGGGATCGGAAGCGCTGTGCGGGCTGCCAAGGCCATGCCGGCGGATAGCTCGAAGGTGGTCGAGCATGGAGTGCCGACACCGGATCCGGTTCATCCTCATATTGCCTTTGCAGTCCTAACTGCGTTGTTCGTGCGTGTGCCGGCAAATCTTCCAGCCTTCTATAACAGACTGCAAGATGGTTCACCACAGTTTGCGACGATCTTTCTCTCTCCTTCCCTCTTCTTCCGTCCTCCGCCTGCTCTTTCCTAGTTCTCCGCTCGCATCCTAAGTCGTAGCGCCTTGTCGCAGACACGACCAGACCTTCCGGTTGTGGTTGCACACGCATCTCTCGGGTCCGCATCGATCGCCGCTTAATCGCCGCGCAACTGCATCGATCAGGTTGCGTCAGGTCCCAGGGCCACTCGCAGAGACCGGCACGCTCCGTCTTGTGATGACGCACTGTCCGCAGAAGAACTCTTCTGCGACGCGCGATTTTCTCTCCATTTGACTCCATGCCTGCGGTAAGGGCACAGCAAAACAGGAGCACGAACGACATGTACAGGCAATTCCCTCTCACGCTGGTTCCAGCCTTGGCATTCTGCACGATCTTCGGCATAAGCGCGTGTCATTCCGGCCGCAGCAATGCTGCGACTGCGTCTGAGATTCCTTCGGCGCGCGTTGCCGTTGCCAAGCGCGGCGATATCACGCACGTGCTCACGCTCGCCGGGCAGTTTCAGCCGTATCAAACTGTCGATGTCCACCCAAAGGTTAGCGGCTACATGAAGAAGATCAACGTCGATATCGGCGACATGGTCCATCAAGGCGAGACGCTGGCGGTCTTGGAGGTCCCCGAGCTCAAGGCACAGGTGGAGCAAACCTCGTTCGAGCAGAAACAGAGCCAGCAGGAGATCACACGCGCGCAGCATGAGATCGATAGCGCAGAGGCGTTGCATGCCGCCTTGCACGCTGCCTCCGAACGCCTGAGGCAAGCCGCAGCGACTCGTCCCGGTCTGATCGCGCAACAAGAACTGGATGACGCGCAGGCCAAGGACCTCTCGTCGCAGGCGCAGGTAGACGCCGCGAAAGCGTCGATGGCCGCTGCGCAACAGCGCGCCGAAGCATCGCGGGCCGACAACGAACGCGTGCAGGCGCTTGAAAACTACACCAACGTGATTGCGCCGATTTCCGGCGTAGTGATCTGGCGCTACGCCGATACCGGGGCCCTCATCCAGGGCGGGACTACTTCGAATGATTCCGCACTGCCCATCGTGCGGCTTTCGCAGAGCACACTGCTCCGTCTCCGCATTCCGGTACCGGAAGACGACGTGCAGTTCGTGCATCAAGGCGACTTGCTGAACGTACGCGTGGATGCAATCGGTCGCTCCTTCACCGGAAAAATCGTTCGCTTTACGCGCAGCGTTAACTTTGAGACGCGCACCATGGAGACGGAGGTCGACGTCGACAACAAAGATCTCTCCATCGCTCCCGGCATGTACGCCAACTCCATGCTGCAGCTTGCGACTGCAAACAACGTCGTCACTATCCCGATCGAAGCGCTCGCCCTCAACGCGCAGCGGCAGCAAACCGTGTACGTGCTCGACAGCAACGGCCACATTCACGTGCGCCAGGTAACGGTCGGGCTCGAAGGCTCGAAGCTAGCTGAGATCAAAGACGGATTAAGCCCAGGTGACCGCGTCATTCTAGGTGGCCAGGAGAAGTATCAGGACGGCGAAGCAGTAACTCCGGTGCTTGCTTCGACGCAGGCGTCAGAAACCGTTCGGGAAACAGGCGGCATGATCGACCTGAAGGCCGAAGCGAACGGAGGCAGCAACTAATGCCACGGTTTGCCCTTCGATTCCCCTACTTCATCCTGATGCTCTGTCTGGTGATCGCTCTCGTCGGCGTGGTCACCGTCGTGCGTATGCCGGTTGATCTGTTTCCTGAGATCGACATGCCGGTCGTCGTGGTCGCAACGTTTTATAACGGCATGCCGCCGCAGCAGATCGAAGCCGATATCACCAACACCTTTGAACGCTTCTTCACGCTGGCCGCGAATGTCGATCACAGCGAATCGCGCTCGCTGACCGGCGTGAGCCTGATCAAGGTCTACTTCAAGCCCGGCACGGACGCGAATGCTGCCCTGAGCAATATTTCGAATCTCGCGATGGCCGATCTGCGCCGCCTGCCGCCGGGAACGCTGCCTCCTGTGGTGCTGGGCATGACGGCATCTACCCAGCCGGTCTGCCTGGTCACGCTCAAGGGACAGGGCCTGAATGAAACGCGCCTCAAAGATCTGGCACAGTTCCAGGTGCGCAATCAGATTTCGAGCGTGCAGGGCGCATCGGTGCCTCAGCCCTATGGCGGCACCTATCGGCAGATACAGATCTACGTCGACCCGCTCAAGCTGGAAGCACGCAATCTGAGCCTGAGTGATGTGGTCAAGTCCGTCGACAGCTCGAATCTCATTTTGCCTGCGGGCGACGTGCGCATCGGCTCGAAAGACTTCAATATCTATGCCAACAGCCAGTTCCCTGACGCGAATGCCATGAATCAGATGCCGCTCAAGTCGGTGGGCAATTCGTCGGTCCTGGTGGCCGACGTAGGTCATGCTGAAGATGCAGGCGCGCTGCAGTACAACATCGTGCGCATTGACGGCCAGCGATCGGTCTATGTGCCGATCTTCAAGCAAGGCGGCGGCAGCAATACCATCACGATCGTCAACGGAATCAAGGCGGCCATCCAGCATCTGGTGGATATTCCCGACGCGTTGCACGTCGCAGTGGTCTTTGACCAGTCGATCTTCGTGAAGATGGCGATCAGCAATGTGACGCGCGAAGCGCTGATCGGCCTGGTGCTGACCGGCATGATGATTCTCATCTTCCTGGGCAGTCCACGCGCCACCGTGGCTGTGTTGTTGGCCGTTCCGCTCTCGATGCTCGTCTGCCTCTTGATTACGAATTTCATGGGCGGATCGATCAACACCATGATTCTCGGCGGACTGGCGCTGGTCTTCTCGCGCCTGATCGATAACGGCGTCATCGTGCTCGAAAACATCTTCCGCTTCATGGAGACGGGCGCCTCGCCGCATGAGGCCGCAGAAAAAGGCGGAACCGAAGTAGCTATGGCCGTGCTGGCAGCCACCTTTACCACCGCCATCGTCTTCTTTCCGGTGACCTTCTTCAGCGGTGTGAGCAAATACATCTTTACGCCTCTGGCTTTGGGCGTTGCGCTTTCGATCTTCGCTTCGTATTTCTTCGCCATGACGGTGGTTCCGCTGTTCTGCTCAATGTTCGTGCGGCTTGACCCGCTTGGCCAAATGCATGAAGGCGACGTGGATGCAGTGAAAGGGCGGAAGCCTTCGTTCTTCACGCATTTTCTGGTTACGTTCAATCGATACTTTCACCGGCTGCTCGAATGGTATGAGGCGTTGGCGATGCGCGCCATGCTGCGGCCGGGCTTGACCACGCTTGCCATCTCGGCAGGCATGGTGGTCGTGCTGGCTGCCACGCTTCCGTTCCTCGGCCGCTCGTACTTTCCGCGCACCGATCCCGGACAATTCATCATCAACGTGCGCATGCCCAGCGGCACACGGCTTGAAGTGAGCAACGAGTACATCGCAAAGGTGGAAGACGTTATTCGCAGCGTGGTGAAGCCGAAAGACCTGGACATGATCGTTTCGAATATCGGCGTCTATCCTGATCTTTCGGCCATCTACACCACTAACGCCTCGATGGATACGGCCTTTGTACAAACCAGCCTGAAGGAGGATCACAGCATCGGCAGCTACGAATACATGCGCCAGGTGCAGGCAAAACTCTCTCAACAGATGCCGGAGCTCTCCACCTACTTTCAGGCAGGCGGGTTGGTGGACTCCGTGATCAATCAGGGCCTGCCCGCTCCGATCGACATCCAGATCAAGTCACAAAACATGCAGCAATCTTACGATCTGGCCGGACAACTTGCTGCAAAGATACGGTCCATGCCCGGTATCAGCAATGTCTACATTCCGCAGAGCATCAATTATCCCGGCCTGGAACTGAATATTGACCGCGAACGCGCAAGCCTGATCGGGCTTTCGGCACGCGACGTAGTGGACAACGTCATTACAGCGCTTACCTCTGACGGCATGGTGGCGCCGAGCTACTGGATCGATCCCAAGAGCGGCAACAACTACATGGTCACAGTACAGTACGCCAATCGATTGCTCAACAACATGACGATGGAAGACCTGAAGAATATTCCGTTGCACGGCGTAAAGCCTGCCGGTTATACGCCGATGCAGGAGGGCCAGCAGGCCGATCCCGCTGGCGCACAGCTCTCGCGCGAGGCCCAATCTTCGGGCTCGGTTCCGCTCGGCGAGGTGGCCGATATCCAGCAGATCAATACGCCCACAGAAGTGGACCACTACCAGATTCGTCGCGTGATCGATGTTTATGTGGCGCCAAAGACCGAAGCACTGCAGGACGCGGGCGCCAGCATCGAGCGGCTGGTGGCGCAGACCAAGCACGACCGCAATACCGTCATCAACGTACGTGGAGCTGAAGTTGAAATGAACCAGGCCTTCCATGACTTTGGCATCGGCCTCATCATTGCGGTGCTGCTGGTCTATCTCATCCTGATGGCGCAGTTCCGCTCGTTCATCGACCCGTTCATCATTCTCATGGCGATTCCGCCGGGGCTGGTGGGCGTCGCGCTCATCCTTGTGTTCACCGGTAGCACGCTCAACATCATGTCGCTGATGGGCGTGATCATGATGACCGGCATCGTTGTCTCGAACAGCATTCTTATCGTGGAGTTCGCAGGCATTCTGCACGCCGACGGTCAGCCCCTGCTCGACGCCGTGGTGCACTCGTGCAAGATCCGCCTGCGGCCCATCCTGATGACCTCGCTGGCTACGCTGCTGGGCATGATCCCCATGGCGCTGGGGCTCGAAGCCGGCAGTGAACAATATGCACCGTTAGCACGGGCCATCATCGGCGGACTGGCTCTTTCGGTCGTGGTCACTGTATTCCTGGTCCCCGCGGTGTATCTGTTGATCCACGGCCGCGGCGAGAACCGGTCTGCCGTTGCGGAGGCTGAGCATGCATAGAGATAAATTGATCCTTCATTCGCGCGCCGCGTGGATAGTTTGGTTGGTGGTGCCGCTCGCAAGTGCAATGCACGCGCAGACTGCGGATTTGCCCACCGCGCCGCAGGTCCATGTGCTACCCGCCGCGGCAGCTCAATCGTCAGTTCCCGACGCGCAAGCGCCCACACCAAATGCGCAGGCTCAATCCGGCACACAGTCAGCGGCAGATCTGGGTCCGAAGCTCACCATTGAGCAGGCCGAACAGATTGCACTCCGCAACAATCCAAACATCAGCGTGGCGCGCCTGCTCGCGCTCGCGACGGCACAACAGGTACGCGAAGCGCGTTCTGTAGAGATGCCGACTGCCATCGGCAGCCTCACTGCTGTGGACGCGCATCCTAACAGCCGCATTGCGGCAGGTGCATTGAACAATCCAATCGTCTACGAACGCGCAGCCGGTGGCCTGACCGTAAGCCAGCTTATCACCGACTTCGGACGCACCCATAACCTCGTCCTGAGTGCGAAGTCCAGCGCGAAGGCTCAGCGTGAAAGCGAGCGCGCAACTGAACTCGACGTCAAGCTTACAGTCGATCAGGTCTTCTACCAGGCGCTCACGACGCAGGCCGTGTTGCGCGTGGCTCAGCAAACCGTCGCGCAGCGGCAGGCTACAGTGGATCAGGTCACTGCGCTTACCAGGTCAAAGATCAAATCCGATCTCGACCTGAGCTTTGCAAATGTACAGAATGCGCAGGCCAATCTGATGCTCGTCGACGCAAAGAACAACGAGCAGTCCGCGATGGCGGCGCTTAACGACGTGCTCGGCTCGGAGGCGAATCAAGCCTATACGCTGGTGGATGCAACCGACAGCAATCCTCCGCCTGTCCCGTCCGATACTGAGCCGCTCGTGCAGCAGGCCTTGCAGGCACGGCCTGATCTCGCTGCAGCGAACGACCAGTTCACGGCAGCTAAGCAATATAGCACCGCGCAGCGCGATTTAAAATTGCCGACTGTCTCTGCTTTGGCCGCAGTAGGAGGTGCACCCATCCGTGCCGACCAGATCCAGTCCTCCTGGTACGGAGCCGCAGGCGCCAACATCAGCATTCCCGTCTTCAACGGATTTCTCTTTAATGCAGAAGACAAAGAAGCCAGGTTGCGTGCACAGGCCGATCAGGAAAGAGTCCGCAACTTGCGCGACCAGATCGCGCGTGACGTGCGCACAGCCGTGCTCAATGCCCAGGCCGCGTTTGAGCGCATCGGCGTCACACAAGGCATGCTGAACCAGGCCAACCTCGCGCTCGATCTTGCACAGGCCCGCTACAAGATCGGCCTCAGCAGCATCGTCGAGCTTACACAGGCGCAATTAGCACAGACCGAAGCCGAGATCGCCTACACCAGCGCCCGCTATGCCTATCAGACCGCTCTCGCCGAAGTGCGATATCAATCTGGGCAGTGAGGCAATAGGGAGTAGGCAATAGGCAATAGGACCGCGACGGTTTCGAGGGCAAGCAAATGCTCGGCGGATTTTTATTGGAACGCCGACTCAATTTTGATCGAGTGAAGATTTGATTGTGGTGCGGACCGCGGGCGCTTTCCTCCGACAGGCACGAAAACTATTGCCTACTCCCTGATGGCCGCTTCTAGCGAATGATGCTCGCGCTCTTGCCGCGGGAAAGAACCGAAGCCTGACGGCGATCCTTCGAGGCGTGGTCGATCTTCTTCCAGAAGCCGATGAAGTAATCAACGGCGGAGATCGTAGAGACCAGCACGGTAAAGTAGACGGCTGCGATCGCGTACCACTTCACCGGAATCACCAGCACGCCGATCTGCCACTGATCCCAGCGGTGCGCCAGGATGGCCGAGACAACCGAAACAATCTGAATCACGGTCTTGAGCTTGCCGAGTTCGCTCGCCGTGATGGTGAACCCTTCCGATGCGGCAATCGACCGCAGCCCGGAGATCAGGAACTCGCGGCCGATGATGACAACGGCGATCCAGACCTTAACCACCTGCGGGTTGTAAGCAACCAGCTCAATCAGCGCCGCCGTGATCATGATCTTGTCGGCCAGCGGATCAAGCAGCATGCCCATAGTCGTGATCTGGCCGCGTTTGCGCGCCAGATAGCCGTCGAGGCCATCGGTAATGGATGCCAGCACAAAAAGGATGGAAGCCGTGATCTCCTGCGCGCCGCCTGTCTGCCACGGAAAGTGCGGCGACAGAATCCAGAGCAGCAGCGGGATCATGACGATCCGGCTCATCGTGATGGAGTTGGGTAAATTCATCCCGGATCCCACCTGCCGCTAGGGCCAAGGCAGAGACACGACGAGGACCGACGAGCCTCTGCTACCACAACTATAACCGGCTTCTTACATAAATTCGATGGAATGACCCAAGAGTGGCAGACGAGCCCATCAGACCGCACCAGCAGAGCGTGGCACGAACGCCACGCTCAACCACCGGCGGAAATGAACAGATGTAAGCTCAGTCTATGCTGAGCCTTGCGCGTAAAGCTACATCTATTGCTTTACGGCATCCAGATCGATCGAGAGCTTGACCTCAGTACCCACCATCGCCGCCGGAACTTTCGCCCCTACGCCGAAATCTGTTCGATCAATCGTCGTAGTCGCCGAATAGCCTGCGTGGGGTTTGTGATCCATGCCGTTCACTGGGCCGCTCGGGCCCTCCACCTCCAGCGTGACCGGCTTCGTCACGCCATGCAGGGTCAGATTGCCCGCCACCGTCAGGCCGCCGGAACTCTTTGCGACGCTGGTGCTCACAAAGGTAGCGGTGGGAAACTGCGCAACATCGAAGTAGTTCGCACCTTTCAGGTCGTTATCGCGCGACGTCACGCCGGTATCCACGGTGCTCACATCAATCGTGATGTTGACGGTGGACTTGGTCACATCGGCCTCGTCCAGCACGATGGAACCGCCGATGCCGCCGAATCGCCCATGCACGTGCGTCAGGCTCATGTGCAGGATGGAAAAATCAACTTCGCTGTGGGCCTTATCGGGTACCCAGGTAGAGGTTTGCGCCGCGGCCGCGGAAGCCGTCAGAGTGAGAACGGCGAAGAGAAGTGCAGAAGACTTCATGTGCTTTCCTTTCAGATGACCAGGGAAGATTCCAGTACTTAGCATGCTAACGCATGTACCCGACCATCGATTGTCAGCCAATTGTCAATTGAAAAGAGAGCCGCGAGACGGATCGAAAAAGAAAACGGGATGAGCGTCAGACGCCCATCCCGTTTCCATAACCTCCCCTGCTGACAATGCTTACGCGTAGATGCCGCGTTGCCGGATCGTGAACGCCACTCGGTCGATGGCCAGCATGTATGCCGCGATGCGGTTATTCACGTTGTGGGCCTCGGCATAGCGCACCACGTCATCAAAGCTATCGCGCAGAATGGCTTCGAGCTGCTCGTTGACGATGGCTTCCTTCCAGAAGTAGCCCTGGCGGTCCTGCACCCATTCAAAGTAGCTGGCCGTTACGCCGCCGGCGTTGGCCAGAATGTCCGGAACAATAAAAATGCGCTTGTCGGCAAGAATTTCGTCGGCGACCGCTGTCGTCGGACCGTTCGCACCTTCCACCACGATGCGCGCCTTGATCTTGTCCGCATTGCGGCTGGTGATCACGTTCTCGGTCGCGGCAGGGATGAGAATCTCGCAGTCGCTCACGAGAAGTTCATCGGCCGGCATCGCCTCGGCACCCGGGAAGCTGAGCACCGTTTCGTTGCGGTACTTATACTCAGTCAACTGGTGAATATCGATGCCGTTGGGATTGAAGAGTCCGCCATCCTTTTCCGCCACACCGATGATCTTGTAGCCGTGCTCATGCATGAGTCGCGCCGCATTAGAGCCCACATTGCCAAAGCCCTGGACAATGACCCGACAGCCATCCAGAGGCATGCTCAGATAGCGCAGGCTCTCGTTGCAGGCCACCATCACGCCGCGCCCGGTGGCCTCGATGCGTCCGCGCGATCCGCCGATGTTGATCGGCTTGCCGGTCACAACGCTGGTCACCGTCTGGCGCATGTGCATGGAGTAGGTGTCCATGATCCACGCCATCGTCTGCTCGTTGGTGTTCACATCCGGCGCGGGAACATCCTTCTCCGGACCGATGAACTCGATAATCTCGGAGGTATAGCGGCGCGTCACACGTTCCAGCTCGCCCCGGCTCATATTCTTCGGATCGCAGATCACCCCGCCCTTCGCGCCGCCAAAAGGGATATTGACGACCGCGCACTTCCAGGTCATCCAGCTTGCCAATGCGCGCACCTCGTCCAGCGTCACGTCCGGCGCGTAGCGGATGCCGCCCTTCGACGGCCCGCGCGCCATCGAGTGCTGCACACGGAAACCGGTGAACACCTCGATCTGGCCATTGTCGAGATTCACGGGAAAATGCACGATGATCTCGCGCGACGGCGAGCGCAGCACCTTCCACAAACCCTCATCCAGATTCAGCTTCCGCGCGGCAAAGTCGAACCGCGCGCTCTGCGCCTCCCAGGGATTGATCTCCTGATCCAAACTCACCGTGGTATTTCCCGTCGGCATACTCGTCTCCCTATCTCGCTATTCTCGTCCCGCTCTCGCGGCAGTGTATTTCTTCGTCGCGATGCGACGTCGCTGGGTGCGGGAAAAGCCTCCAACACGCCTAAACCCCTGTAAGTGTACGGCATTTTCCGGATTTTTGTGCTCTTTTGCGTACCGCTCGCTGGTTAGCCTGCGTGGGGCCTCACAGCGCGGCTTCTCTCTTTCTTTCCCTGCGGCCGTCTCGCAATGGCGTCGCGCTTTCCGGAAATGGAACCAACGGCTGTTTTTAGGACACTCACGCCGCGCGGTGAAGCGGCACACATTTTATTCTTCCCACAACGGTGACGGAACAGCCCATCCGAACCTGTATCAGGGGACAGCAAATGAATGCGACCGCGGGCATCGAAGGACTCTACGGCTACTTTGACAATCTGGCGGAAGGCATTGTTGTGCTTGATGTTGAGGGCAACATTCTTTCCATGAATCAGACGGCTGCGCGCCTGACGGGCTTCCGGAAGGAAGAAGGATCGCAAGGGCGCATCGAAGATCTGACCGACGCCTTTACACCCTCAGGCGATCCGCTCCCAACCAGCCAGCAACCGAACACGCTTGCTCTGCGCGGCCAGTTTGTGCGGAACTTCGAGGCTGGTCTGCGGCCAAAAGGCTCCCAGCAGATCACTTTCGTTGAGATCAGCACAGCCCCTCTTCCCGGCCCGGATGGGCAAACGACCCAGATCATCCTCAGTTACCGCGACATCACCGAACGCAAACGCGTGGATGAGACGCGTGCGCGGCTGGCGGCTCTCGTTGAATCCTCTGAAGACGCAATCATCGGCAAAGATCTGAATGGCATCGTTACTGCATGGAATCGGGGCGCGCAGAAACTTTTCGGTTACTCGGCAGAAGAGATGATCGGCCGCTCAATTCGGGTGCTCCTCCTGCCCGGCCAGGAGGAGGAAGAGGATGATGTCTTACGGAAGATCGCACTGGGCGAGACGGTGCGGCAACCGGAAGTCTCCCGGACAAGGAAAGACGGCGAAACGGTGCAGGTATCGGTGAAGACCTCCCCAGTCTTTAACCAGAAGAACGAACTCGTAGGCGCCTCAAAAATTGCCCGCGATGTAACGGAGTCTCTACGCGCCGCCAATGAAGTGCGCGAGAGTCAGCAGCGGCTTTCCGTTATCCTCGACTCCGCGATGGACGCCATCATTACCATCGACGAGCAGCAGCGCATCGTACTCTTCAATGCGGCGGCGGAACGGATGTTACGCTGCCCGCAAGCAGACGCTCTGGGCAAGCCCATCGAGGCGTTCATTCCTGAGCGGTTCCGCGCGGCCCATGCGCACCATATTCATAACTTCAGCGAAACCGGCATGACCAATCGAGCCATGGGCGAGCTTGGGTCGCTGTGGGCTCGGCGCTCGAATGGCGAAGAGTTTCAGATCGAGGCCTCGATCTCACAGGTCGAGTCGCGCGGGCGGAAGCTCTTTACCGTCATCCTGCGCGATATTACCGATCGCATACGGGCGGAAGATGCACTGCGCGAAAGCCAGCAGCGGCTCTCCGGCATCCTCGATTCCGCCATGGATTCCGTCATCACCGTTGACGAGCAGCAACGCATCATTCTCTTCAATGCAGCAGCGGAACGGATGTTTCTCTGCCCGCAAGCAGACGCCCTGGGCAAGCCCATCGAGGCGTTCATTCCTGAGCGGTTCCGCGCGGCCCATGCGCACCATATTCACAACTTCAGCGAAACCGGCATGACCAGCCGGGCCATGGGTGGGCTCGGCTCGCTCTGGGCCCGGCGCTCGAATGGTGAGGAGTTCCAGATCGAGGCCTCGATCTCGCAGGTCGAGTCCCGCGGACGGAAGCTCTTCACGGTCATCCTGCGCGACGTGACGGATCGCATACGCGCCGAAGACACGATGCGCGAAAGCCAGCAGCGGCTCTCAGGCATCCTCGACTCTGCGATGGATTCGATCATCACCGTCGATGAGGAACAACACATCGTGCTCTTCAATGCCGCGGCGGAGCGGATGTTTCTTTGCTCGCAATCCAACGCCCTGGGACGGTCGATCGAGGAGTTTATTCCGGAGCGGTTCCGCGCGGCCCATGCGCACCATATTCACAACTTCAGCGACACTGGCATGACCAGCCGGGCCATGGGTGGGCTCGGATCACTGTGGGCTCGACGCTCGAATGGCGAGGAGTTCCAGATCGAGGCCTCGATCTCGCAGGTTGAGTCCCGCGGACGGAAGCTCTTCACAGTCATCCTGCGCGACGTGACGGATCGCTTGCAGGCTGAAGAATCCCTGCGCAGGCAGGCCGAAGAACTTGCCTGCTCGCAACGGTCGCTTGAAGAAAAAACCCTGATGCTGCAATCCGTGCTGGACAGCATGTGCGAGGGACTGGTCGCCGTGGACGAGAACGGCGAATTCGTCCTCTGGAATCCGGCAGCAGAAAAAATCGTAGGCCTCGGGCCCTCCCAAGTGCCGGCCGAGGGCTGGACCAATCACTACGGTCTCTTTCTGCCGGATGGCATGACGCCTCTCCGCTCGGAGGAAAATCCTCTAGCCATCGCGATCACAGGCCACGTCAACACGGCCGTCCTGTTCGTCCGTAATAAGGAGATTCCAGACGGAGCGTTCCTCGAAGTCTTCGCCAGCCCGATCAGGGATCAGAGCGGCGCGGCCCGCGGCGCCGTATCGGCATTTCGCGATATTACACAGCGAAAGCAGGCCGAGGAGAAACTGCGTCAATCAGAAGAGCGGTTCGCCAAGGCCTTCCAGTCCAGTCCTCTGGCTATCGCCCTGAGCACAATTGCCAAAGGTCAATTTGTCGACGTGAACGAAGCGTTCCTCAAGATGCTTGGCTATGCGGCGGACGAGGTTGTCGGACGCACCGAAGAGGAGTTGGGCATCTGGGCCATCCCAGCGCAACGGATCGAACTGTTCGAGAAACTGAGGCAAGCCGGACGCGTGACCTTATTTGAGGCCCAGCTTAAAACCAAGTCAGGGGAAACACGCACGGTCAATCTTTCCGTCGAGCCGATTATTTTGGACGGCAGAGAGTGCATCCTCACCACGGGATCCGATGTTACCGAAACCAAGAGTCTCGAACGTCAGTTGCACCAGAGTCTGAAGATGGAGGCCCTGGGCCAGCTCACCGGCGGCATCGCGCACGATTTTAATAATTTGCTCGGCGTGGTGGTGGGCAATCTCGATCTGCTGGAACGTATCGTGGCCTGGAATGAGGCTGCGGTCAAACGGGTCCAGGCGGCGCAGCGCGCAGCGACTCGCGGAGCCGAGCTTACCCGCCGGTTGCTGGCCTTCTCCAGGACCGAGCAGTTGAATCCCGCGTCCGTCGCGATGCCCGATATCATCCGCGAGGTGGTTGAGCTGGCCTCACGGGCGATCGGCCCGGAGATCAAGATCTCCACGCAGTGCGACGCTGACCTGCAATCCGTCTTCGTGGATTCCGCAGGATTGGAAACAGCCCTGCTGAATCTCGCGCTCAACGCCCGGGACGCGATGCCCAAAGGTGGATCGTTGATACTCCGCGCTCAGATAGCCGACCTTTCGAACGGCAATGCGCTGGTGCAGGCCGGCGACTTGAAGCCTGGCAGGTATGCGCGCGTTACCGTCAGCGATTCAGGCCACGGCATGCCGCGGGAGATTGCCGACCGCGCCTTCGAGCCCTTCTTTACCACCAAGCCGCGCGACAAAGGCACCGGCCTCGGCCTGGCCATGGTCTACGGCTTCGTCAAGCACTCCGGGGGAGCGATCCGGCTCTACAGCGAGGTGGGATATGGCACTACCGTCTCGCTTTACCTGCCGCTGGCAACCGAAGCGCCTGATGCCGTCCTAGAACCCGAGCCGGTCGAGGCGCCGGAACGTGTAGGGGGTACGGCCCTGCTGGTCGACGACGAAGCGGACCTGCTCGAGATCGCCGATGCTTATCTCGGCGAGCTCGGTTATACGGTGATCCGTGCCCACAACAGCGTGGAAGCTCTAGCCACTCTGGAGCGGGCAGGGCACATCGATCTGCTCGTTACAGACATCATTATGCCCGGTAAAATGAACGGGATAGAGCTTGCCCAGAGGGTACGCGAGCTGCGGCCCGGCATCAAAGTCATCTTCACCTCCGGGTTCCCGGCCGAGGCCCTGGCCGATAGAAGCGGCAAACCCGAAGGGGGTCCATTGCTACATAAGCCTTATCAACGGGCGGAATTTGCCGATATAGTACGCAAACATGTAAGCGCGGGTCTGCGCTAGGATAGTTTTTCGACCGGGCCACGGGAAATAAAGACGTTCCAGCACGTCTTCCCTACGAGAGCGCACATCATCGGATTTGCTGACGGCATCGGAGACCCGTCTTGTGCGGCTTATTCACCCGAAACACAGGCGCAACGCGATGGAAGAAGTGTGCCGAAGGATCAGCACACAGGGCAGAAGCGGGGACGGATGGCAGCCACCCACATCCTGGTAATCGATGACGATGCAGATATCGGCGATCTGGTCACTGCGGCTGCGCAGTCCATGGGGATCGAGTGCGCCGCGACCACCGATGCCGCTGAGCTGGCCTCTCTCCTGGACACGAACGTCAGCCTGATCTTGCTCGACCTGATGATGCCAGGAATGGACGGGGTGGAGGTTCTCCGCCTGCTCGGCAAGCTCGAGTGCAGGGCCAGCATCGTGCTGATGAGCGGCATCAGCAAGCGGGTTCTTGATACTGCGGAAAAACTGGCTGGCGCGTTGGGACTTCGCATCGCAGGCTATCTCCAAAAGCCCTTCCGTCTGGCTGATCTCGAAGAGTTTCTTCGCGGGCACGTCTCCCTGCAAAGTGCTTCGACGGCAAAGCCGGTTACACAAATCGAATTGCCCATCAACGAACTGGCCGACGGCATCCGGAACGGTGAGTTCGTACTCTACTACCAGCCGCAGATTGATATTCGCAGCGGCGAGGTGGACGGGCTGGAAGCGCTGGCTCGCTGGCAGCATCCGCGCCGCGGGCTGCTCTTCCCTGACAGCTTCATCAACCGCCTGGAAACGCTCGGCCTGATGGAGGACTTCAGTTGGAGGGTCGCCGATCGCGGACTGTCGGAGGTGCGGCAGTTCGCCGTCAATGGCAATCCCCCGCCGCGCGTCTCTCTCAACGTCTCGGTGCGCTCATTGCGCGACCTTCAATTTCCTGACACCTTCGTAGGCCTGGCTCGGAAATATAGCGTGCCGGTGACCAGCATCATGGTTGAGATCACGGAGAGCGGGCTGATGAACGATCCCTCGAATGCGCTCGATGTGCTGACGCGCCTGCGCATGAAAGATATTCAGCTTTCCATCGACGACTTCGGCACCGGCTACGCCATGATGCAGCAGCTGGTCAATATTCCGGCAACGGAGCTGAAGATCGACCGCCTCTTTGTGCAGAACATGCATTCCAATGACAGCGACCGCGTGATGGTCGAAAAAACGATCGAGCTTGGCCACGAGCTGGGCATGACCGTAACAGCGGAAGGCGTGGAGACCGAACAGCAGTTGGCGTTTCTGCGGTGCAAAGGCTGCGATCGCGCACAGGGATTTCTCTTCAGCAAAGCCTTACCGCCCGCCGAGATGGCCGCCTGGCTCAGCAACTATCCTGCGCGGCGCCTGCACGCGTAACCGCCCTCGCAGAGATATCTGCTCCTTTCGATACACTGGTTTCTGTGAAGCCTCAACGTCATCCAGTACTGCCTGACCGCAAGGAGTTCCTGGCGCTCGCCAAGGAACACACGCTCGTTCCCGTCTGCCGCACGTTGGCGGCCGACCTCGAAACACCGGTTTCGGCCTTTCTGCGGGCTGCATGGCCCGAGCGTGAGTGCTTTCTGCTGGAATCCGTTGAAGGCGGTGAACAGCTGGGACGGTACACGTTCATCGGCATTGCCCCGTTCAAGCGCATCCTCGCGCGCGGCCGGGAGATCACGATCACAGAGGGCCGGAAGACCACGCGGATCGAAGGCGACGTCTTCGATGTGCTGCGCGATGCATTGAGCGGCCACAAGCCGGCGCGTCTGCCCGGCCTGCCACCGTTTACCGCGGGTGCCGTGGGCTACTTTGCCTATGATGCCGTGCGGCTGATCGAGCGCCTGCCGAACACCGCCAACGATGAGCTCGGCATCCCCGATGCGTGCCTGTTGTTTTTTGACGAAGTGCTGGCCTTCGATCACGTGCGCAAAGAGATCTGGCTTGTGGTGACGGCCGACGTCACCGGCGGCAAACCCGCGCAGGCGTACGAACGCGCTATCCAGCGGTTGAACCGGCTCGAAAAGCGGCTGGCGCAGCCTCTGCCCAAACTCCATGTGAGCAAATCGGCAAAGCCGGGCAAGCTGAAGGTGAAATATCGTACGCCCAAGAACCAATTCCTTACCGCCGTCGCACGCACGAAGGAATATATCGCGGCGGGCGATGTATTCCAGGCAGTACTCTCACAGCGCTTCGACGTCGAGCCGCAAGTGGACAGCTTCCAGGTCTACCGCGCTCTGCGCATGGTGAATCCGAGCCCGTACATGTTCTTCTTGCGCTCGGCCGTTGAAGCAGATACAGCAAAGCGCTCGTCCAAAGCGCGAAAGACGCTTATTGAACTGGCAGGCTCATCGCCGGAGCTTTTAGTGCGCGTCCACCAGGGCAAAGTGGAGTACCGGCCCATCGCCGGCACACGCCCCCGCGGCGCAACCGAGAAAGAAGACCAGGCTCTCGCCGACGAGATGATGCACGACGAGAAAGAGCGCGCCGAGCACGTGATGCTCGTCGATCTTGGCCGCAATGATGTCGGCCGCGTCAGTGAGTTCGGCAGTGTGAAGGTCGACAAGCTCATGTTCGTCGAACGCTACTCGCACGTGATGCACATCGTGAGTTCGATCGAAGGCCGTCTTCGTCCCGATCTGAGCGCGGTGGATGCCCTGCGCGCCTGCTTCCCTGCCGGCACCCTGAGCGGTGCGCCCAAGGTACGGGCCATGGAGATCATCGAAGAGCTCGAGCCCGCCCGCCGTGGCACCTATGGCGGAGCAGTGCTCTACGCCGACTTCTCCGGCAATCTTGATTCCTGCATCGCGATCCGTTCCATGCTCTCCGTAGACGGCAAGGGCTATGTACAGGCCGGCGCGGGTATCGTGGCCGACTCTGTTCCGGAACTCGAGCACCAGGAGTCGATCAACAAGGCGCAGGCGGTCCTTCGCGCCATCGAACGCGCACGCGAGATGTAAGGCCGCGCATAAATCCCATCCTTCGCGAGCAATCGCAGCCTTATCTGCGTCATGCATGCAGAAACCGGCAGCAGGAGACAGCGATGGGAAAAGCAGTAGTGTGGATCAGAAGCGGTCTTGGGGTCAGTCTTGCGTTCATCGGCGTGCTCGCTTTAGGGTTCTGGCTAGGCGCGGGACACACAGCAAAGGCATCGAGCGACGATGACGGCGCGGGCGTGCAGTTTCAACTCACCGGCGTGAATCCGACAAGCTCCCTGCTCGTCTACCAGCCAGGCACAAAGACCGTGTACGTCTATCAGGGAGCCACGACCGGTAACAACGCGTTGCAATGCTCTTTCATGTTTCAGCTCACGCGGCCCGGTGAGGTGATTCACCGTATTCCGTGCCGGCTCCCAAGCCTGATGCCCTGAAACAATCCTCGCACCGGCGAAACTTACAGCTTCAGGCCAATTTTTCTGAAGCTGGCGACGCACGGCTACGAGATCCGAATCCTGCATCTATGAGGAGACAGGCGCTCCGGGCGCCAATCTTCGTCTTAGATGAGGCCCAGTTGTATGGTGCAAGACTCCGATGAAAAGGAATCGGTCGCAAGTGAGGAGCCCGCACCTGCCGCGAGCCCTGCGCACCAGAAAAGCCTGGCGCGGCCCTCAGCCGAGGAGATCTTCAAGCAGGTTGCCACCAACGCACGTCAGGAGTTGAAGCGTCCATCCATCGCCCTGGCCATATCGGGCTTTGGCGGGGGCGCGTTTATGGGTCTTTCCGCGTTGGGCACGGCAATTGCAGTCGGGATGCTCGACCATTCCAATGCCGCAGAAATCCTTTCGCGCATGTTCTACCCGGTCGGCTTCATCGTCGTAATCCTCGGCCGCTCGCAACTGTTTACTGAGAACACGCTCTATCCCGTTGCGCTGGTGCTGGCGGAAAAGCGCGAGTTCTGGAACACGATGCGGCTCTGGGCCGTGGTGCTGCCCGCCAATGTGGCAGGCGCGTTGGCCTTTGCTACGATCGCCTCCTTCACTTCGGCCATCGGCCCCGCTTCAGTCGCCGCGCTCAGCCAGCTCGGATCGGCTGCCATTGCGCACTCCGCCACGCAGATCTTCTGGTCCGGCGTGATCGGCGGTTGGATCATCGCGCTGGCGGCCTGGCTGGTCTCGGGATCGCACTCCATCACCGGCTCGGTACTGGTGATCTGGATCCTCACTTTCATCGTCGGCCTGGGCAACTTTGCGCACTGCATCGCCACCTCCTGCGAGGTGATGGTCACGGTGCTCACCGGTCATGCGCCGTGGACGGCATACACAGGCTGGTTCTTTCCCGCCGTGGCGGGCAACATCTGCGGTGGCGTGGGGCTGGTGACGATCCTCGAATATGGCCAGGTGATGATCGGCCGCGAGGTCGAGCTTGCCGAAAAGGACGCACAGGGCCAGGAATAGCTTCAATCGAAGCGGATCTTTTACTCAGCACCAAAGATACGGCGGAAGAAATGGCCGATCCGCGTGAAGAAGCCCGGCTTCTTCTTTTCCGGAGGGTTTTGCCCAGAGGGATTCGCCGCGCTAGCCGCAGGCGCATTTGCCGGCGGGGGGGCAGGCGCAGTCTGTGGGGTATGATCCGGGCTTGCGTAGACCAAAGGCGGCGCTGCGGCCGGGACTGAACTTGCAGGCTGTTTCGGTGCCGGAGCCGGGGCCGGTGTGGGAGCGAGCCCCTCACTCTGCGCCAGCGGAAACTCATTCTTCGCAGTTGGAGAAGGCGCAGGCGGACAGCCGCAGGGCTCCGGCTCCTCATCCACCATCTCGCGCAGGCTGCCGTGCTGGAACATCACGCGCTGGCCTGGCTGCACGCGATAAAGGCCATTCTCAAAAAGGCTGGTCACCACAACATAAGGGGCGTTGACGCCGCTATTGTCCACGCACGTATCGCCGTCACGCCCCAGCCGCACTTTGAGTTCGGATGCGCCGGGGCCGCCGATGAGAATCCGGAAGTCGGGTGTAAGCAGGACGTCCGCATTGCGTCCTGTAGCGAAGCTGGTCTCCACGGCGCCGTGATCCATGGCAATAAGCAGACCGGGTGTTTCGCCGGTAGGCACGCTCGTGTCCGCCGCCAGCTTTACCGTGGTGGACGCACACACGCGCAGCACGCCGCGGCGCGGCAGCACGACATTCGTCGTGCGCGAGCCGGAGGAGATGCTGCCGGTGGCCGCGATAATCGCCTTGCCGCCCGTCACCTCAAGCGCGCCCGTCACGCTGGCAGCCGAGTCGGCGCTCTCTCCGTTCAACGGAACAATAGCGATAGGATCGCCGGGCACAGCCGGCGCAATCTGCGCAGGCGCTGCAGGAACAGTCTGCGAAAGTGCCGCGCTGCTTCCCACGCTCAGAAGGCACACGGCGCACACAAATTCGGCAACGCGCCGACAGTGAGCTTTCCGCGAAGAGCGCATCCGGCTTACATGTCCAGGAAGTTGCGGATCATCTGATGGCCACCTTCGGTAAGCACGCTCTCGGGATGGAACTGCACGCCCTCAATCGGCAAGGTCCGATGCCGGACCCCCATGATCACCGTGCCCAATCCGCCAGTCTCCGGGGTGCGGGCCGTCACACTGAGATCGGATGGCAGCGAATTCTCTTCCACGATCAGCGAGTGATAACGCGTGCAGGTAAGCGGCGTCGGCAGGCCGGCAAAGACGCCCTTGCCATCGTGCTCCACCGTGCTCGTCTTGCCATGCATCAGCGAACGCGCGCGGACTACCTGCCCGCCGAAGGCCTCACCGATTGCCTGATGCCCCAGACAGACTCCGAGAATGGGCGCTTTGCCTGCCATATGACGAATCAGCGGAACCAGAATCCCCGCCTCGTGCGGCGTGCAGGGCCCGGGCGAGAGCAGAATGCGGTCGGGCTTCAATGCCTCAACTTCTTCCGGAGTCACCTCGTCATTGCGGCGTACCTCGACCTCAGCACCCAACTCGCCCAGGTACTGGACGAGGTTGTAGGTAAAGGAATCGTAGTTGTCGAGAACAAAGACCATTGCATTCAGTGTAACTCGCAGGGATTCGAGAACCGCCTCTGCACATTCTGCGTAACTGAAACTGTCCGCGATAAAACTGCTTGACAAGCGGAACCGAGCAGGCAAATATGTCGTATACGACGTATCGCACACGACGGAGTCGCATATGACCTCGAATCCTACTCTCCTCGTCATTCCATGGCTCGTACTGGGAGCGGTGTGGCTGGTAGCTGCGGCCAGCCAGAAAGCCGCGGTGCATCGGCAACCGCTGTCCGGACGATTCCTGTACGTAGTTCTCGCCCTGCTGGGATTCATCCTGCTGGCCAAGTCCGGCATTACTGCGCTGCCCGGTCTCGGATGGCTCGGAGTACGCTTTGTGCCGCAATTGCCGGCGATCTTCATCGCAGGCTTCGTGCTAGAACTTGCCGGAGCGCTCTTTGCAGTCTGGGCTCGTCTTACGCTCGGCGGCAACTGGAGCGGCCGGCCCAGCCTCATGGCCAATCATGAGCTCGTTACCTCCGGCCCGTATGCTCTCGCCCGGCATCCCATCTACACGGGTCTGCTCTTCGCCGCACTGGGAACGGCTCTGGCTATCGGCGAGTGGCGCTGCCTGCTCGGTACTTTTGTTCTCGCTTCAGCCTTTCTCATCAAGATTCAAGCGGAGGAGCGGTTGATGATGCAGGCCTTCGCCGATTCATACCCTGCCTACAGGAGACGCGTGAAGGCCCTGATTCCAGGAGTTCTGTAGCGTGCGGAGACAGAAGCCCTCTGCTGCAGGTGCAGGTGCGCCGCTCGTCGTCGAAGCCGAGGAGATGGAGCGCGATCTCCGCGCGATCCGGCGTGCGCTGCACCGGCCTTTCGAAGAAGAGATTGCCAAGGGAGGACTTACGGTGCCGCAGAAGGCCGTGATGCAGGTTATCGTGGGCCAGGACGGAATCAGCCTCAAAGATCTGAGTATCGCCGTGAGCCTGGCGCACTCCACGGTCAGCGGTATCGTCGATAGGCTCGAAAAACGCGGCATGATCGAGCGACGGCCTGACGCGCGCGACGGCCGCATCCGCTCGATTCACGCAAGCGCACCTGTCACCAAATTTATACGCGAGACGATTCCCGAACTGAGTCGCGGCCCGTTGGCTACAGCGCTGGAGCGCACGACCGGCGAGGAGCGCAAGCGCATCGGATGGGCGCTGAAGCGGCTGCGAGAGCTTTTAGAAGCATGGCAAAGTTGAAGAAGTTGATTTCGGCGCTAGTGGATTGTCGCAGTGAAAGCGTTTATGAGGGTTGATATTTCCATGGCCTGTCATTCTGAGCGAAGTTGGCCGTTTTTCGGCCAAGCGGAGTCGAAGGATCTGCGGTTCGGGACTTCGATTGATGCGATGAACTTCCGAAACACCACGCTAGTGGCGTGTCGCAGAGAAATCATTACCAGCATTGAAGAAAAGGCAACCGCAGATCCTTCGACTGCGTTGATCGCTTCGCAACCAACTTCGCTCAGGATGACAATTATATTGTCAATATTTATAATTAAACAAGATAATTTTCTGATATTATCTATACGAGTCCTGCACAGATACGAAGGATCAACAGCTTACGAAAAAATCCTACACGGAATCTGCACAGAACGATGGAGGCGAATTATGGCATTCGTCACCGAAAAAGAGGAACTGAAGCCGGGCCTCATCATCTTCCGGCGCGGCGACGTGGAGCACCGCATGTGGTATTGCCGCATGAAGATGCCGAAGGCCGACCGCTACAAGACGGTTTCGCTCAAAACCTCCGATAAAGAAGCGGCGCGGGAACGCGCCTTCGATCAAGACGCAGACATCCGGTTTCGCATTAAGCATGACGTTCCTGTGTTCAATCGCCCCTTCCGCGAGGTGGGCAGAGAGTACCTGCTGACCCAGGAGGCGCGGGCGCAACGAGGGGAAATCAGCATGGCGCGTCCTAAGAAGGTTCGCGCCATCATCGAAGGCGCTTTAGACCGATATGTAGGCTCCACTCAGGTTCACCTCATTGGTGATGAGCTTTGGGGTGGCTACCCGGCATGGCGGCGGGTGAACGGCGCGGGGCGCAACAAGCGCAACGGCGTTCGGGAGGTCAGCGAAGAGATGGCCCAAGCCTTCGCGGACAACGAAGCTGAGCGCCGCACGAAGGTTCAACACACGCTTGGCTTTCGGGTTTTGAAACCGATTAAAGTCAAACCTTCCGATCAACGGGTGGTTCCTTTCATCAGCGATTCCACCATCCGGTTCGAGATGTCCATCTTCGGCGCAGTGATGAACTACGCCATCAAGAAACGCTACGTTCCCGCCAGCCAGCGTTTCGATGAGAGGCCCAAGCTCAAAACGATGCGCCGTGACGAGTTCACACTGGAAGAGTACCGCAAGCTCCACACCGTAGGCCGCAAGTGGATTGCTGAGGCCGACAAGCCTTCAAGCACTTGGTATCGCACAGTCACCTACAACATGATTCTGATTGCCTGCAATACCGGCATGAGGCCATCGGAGATGAAGAATCTTCGCTGGCGTGACATCATGCCTGCAAAAGACCGCGGGGGCCGCGAGATTGTTGTCCTGTTTGTGCAGGGCAAGGGCAAGTCACGCAAGCTGGTAGCTCCCAGGAGTGTTGGAGACTATTTGGAACGTATCCGCGTGATCTCCAAAGCAACGCATCCAGAGGATAGAGTCTTTACCAATATCACTGGCAAGCCTGCAAAAACTCTCTACAACTCCCTGATTGCCGATCTTCTGAACGAAGCGAATCTGCGCGAAGGAACGCAGGGCGTTCCGCGCTCCACCTATTGCTTCCGCCATACCTATGCTACGCTTCGCTTGCAGGAAGGCGTAGACGTGTATTTCCTTGCCGAGCAGATGGGAACCTCCGTTCACATGATCGAGGAACACTATGGGCATGTGAACACCATCAAGCACGCCGATCGTGTGTTGCAGGGCATGGCGGGATGGGAGTTGCCGCACCCGGAAGTGGACGTTACCAGGGCTAAAGCATCGAAAGCGGCAGAGACGCACGATAAGTCCAAACGAGGTCAGCACCGCAGGGTAGGCTGACCGTGGAACCTCCCGAAGCCGTCTTTGGCCGGAGCCGTGGCGGAGGCTGGCGCAGGGAGGTAATCATATCCATGTCCGATCTAGACTCTATTCAATGATATGGTTTTTGATTTGCCGCTGCCCCGCCGGGGCGTTCTTAGCGGCAAATCTTCGCGCACGAGCCGCCGCTGGCGGCTGTTCTTAGTGCGCTTTGTGGGGTCCTTCCTCAACCGCGCCGTTGAGGTTCCCGGCATGTTGCTTCGCACTAATGCGTGGCGGCCAACACGGAAATGCGCGGCACACGGATTTGATTCTCACGCTTGCGCGTTTGGGCAATATCGTAAGACGACTGCATACGCATCAACGTGTCCATCTTCACTCCAAAGGCTTTCTCGATGCGCAGCGCCATATCCCCGGATAGATCGGCCTTGCCGTTGAGCACACTGGACAATGTAGGACGCGAAACGCGCAACGCTATCGCCGCCGCCGTGACCGTCAGCCCTGCGGCTTCGATAATCTCCGTCCGAATGAAATCCCCAGGATGGGGCGGGTTCTTGAGCGGCATGTTTTTTCTCCTAGTGGTAATCCTCTAAATTCACGTCGTAAATCTCGCGTTCAGTTGTGTCGATGCGAAACGTCAACCGACGATTGGCGGTAACGCTCAGACTCCATGTTCCCTTGCGGTCGCCGGTCAGAGTATGCGCCTTCCATGACGGGAGCGTCCGCAATTCTTCCGGGTCGTCCATGTCGTCCAGAAAGGCGAACATCTTGCGGAGCTTGTCCACCGTATCGGACGGAACGCCTTTGGTAGCGTCGTCCGCATAGAGCTTCTTCAAACCCTTATGGATGAAGTTGCGTATTCTCACCTGAATTACTGTAGCCCGTAGCCTAACACTTGTCAAAAGAAGAGATGCCGTTTCCATACTGTTTCGGGAAGGGCGCTCTCGCCCTTCCCGCGCTGCAATCGCTCATAGTGCCGGGCCTTTTCCGCTTCCCATTCATGCGGGGCCGTTCCGAGGCTGTTACGAAACTCGCCGACCGTTTCGGTAGCCGACCGTTTCGGTAGATGCTACAAAGCGAACCCGGACAAGCCAGAAAATCATAAATAGCAATGGCAAGAACGCTAATGCTATAAGCACGATTGATCCGCGCAACCAGCGCGGAAATACCTGCTGCTGGCCAAGGAAAAAGGAGATCGTAGCGATAAACCAGCCAAAGCACATGCGCCAGAGATGCCGCATAAGGCGTGGTCTCCCGGAAATCCCACGACGCTGCAGCATGCGCACATCCCCTGCCGCGCACAACACGGCCAAGCCACCGAAGAAAAAGTATCCCCCGGCGGAACTACCCTGCCCTGCGGCCATTCGGCCACTCGTCACCCCGATTCCCCAAAAGAACCAGAGAGCCGCAATTGCCAATGCGGCAGCAGGGGTAACCCAATCGATCTTCCAGATTGTGCCCTCTCCATGCCTAGTCGTAGCCCATGCTGTTGCGATCAGATAGAACGTGAAAATGCCGCCTAATACATTGTCGGCTTCCGATTTCCTAAACGCGAGCCAAGCTCCAGCTACGGACACGATCAGCATACAGATAACGAACAGAGTTCCTGCTGCACGGTGACGTTGGGAGCCCTTGCGGAAAGATATTGCGAAACCACCAGCGAGCATCGCTAGGATGCCGGCGCTGACATGTAGAACTAATATCGGAAATCGCATCGTGGTAGCCAGTTCGATACAGGTATGAGTTTACAGCCACAATTTTAGGTCCACTATCGGTCCGAGCGGAGTTTCGTAACGGTCTCGTACCCTCCCCGCAACGCTCCTCCCTAAGAATCATGCGGAAGTAGACCAAAATTTCTTCTTTCATTAAGTCCGCTTCATGCGGCCTTATGGCAGAGCCGGTCGGAACCTGTCAATGCTCTCCCCTGCGCTTCGATGAACGCGCAGAAGAACGCGCGGCATTGACCGAAGCAAACTGCTGCCGATCATTCGAGCGTTCCTCGACGAATCCATTGCCGTCATCCCGTTGGCCACAATCAAGACCTGTTACCACCCCGTCTTCGATCGTCAAGTCCGGGCGAATCTGCCGATCCCTGCGGCTCTGGATTGTGTTTTCCAGCTAAATTATGAGCGAGCGCACTGGATTTAGCATGGGTCGTCGGGCACTGTTAACGGTTCGCACGAGTATGCCGCCCCCAACCGATGAACGTACGAAAACGGGTCATTGTGGTTCTGGGTTGTTCGATATTAGGGGCACGGATGCTGCAGTCGGTTTCGAGTCCTGTATGTAAGTCGATGACGGCATACCGCTCATCGATTTTTCTCAAGCAAGTCGAGGTAATGATCAACAAGTTCAGGCCCATGAACTGCCGACCAATGGCCCGAAATGATCATCCGAATGGGGAGATCAAGTGCCTTCAATCTATTGAGAGTCGTCGGATATTCCTTAACATCGGCCTTCGCCATATTGCCGAGATTCTCTTTCAGGATGGAGCCAGCATCGAGCACTTTCTCTTTCGGAAAGTAAACGAAGACGTCGGCAGGGGTGTGCGACGGGCCAAGATAGAACACCCGCACATCACCGTGCTGTAGATTGAAATCCGACTGCAGAACTCTGGTTGGAAGCACAAGCGGTAGATCTGGATAGGTCGGATTATTTTTACGACAGGCAGCGACCGCTGCGGTCCAATGACTTCGGAGGAAGTCATTGGTCACCTGGTGAGCTACAATTTGAGCGCCGATGCGTTTCCAATAGGCATTGCCTCCGGACCATTCGGGATCAGGAGATGTGTCGATGACCTCCCGAATGGGTCGGCTAGTTAACTTCCGGATTTGGCCGGCTAAAAGCTTTGCGGTATCGGGCGTCCAAGTTGCGCCGACGACCGTCACGGATTCAGGTCCGATGTATACGAGTGAATTCGTCGCCACGTAATGCTCATCTTCGACGAGATATATTGGACCTGTTAATTTGCTCAACCGCATCACTGGCTTGCTTTTCTCCGCCCTAACGGCGGAGACGCCAATCAACAAGAACAGGAGTGCGCCAAGAACTCTGTGCATGGTCTTCCTCTCTCTCCACATCGTAACGGTAGCTTATGTCCTGATATTACTTCTGGATTATCCAAACAAGGGGACAGCAGCGAAGCGAGCGTTCTCTTGCTCCAGAATCCGCCCGGAATTCCGGAGCGCAGACGGCGCAATGGCCGTTACCGAGTTACTATGGTCGCTGTACACCAAATCTCCGCGCTTCATCGGAGGGGCGATCATACGTAAGACCTGCCTTACCCCATCAAGCATGGCAACGGCGGTTTGGGTCGTTCTGGCAAGTATAGGTGTCGCGCAAGCCAAGCCGGCCCCGATCGTGTTTGCACACGTAAGCGTTGTTCCAATGGACGGCGACCGTGTCTTGTCCGATCAAGACGTTACCATTCGCGGCAACGCGATTGCATCAATCGAGCCCGCGGCGAGTGCAAAGATTGCACGAGATGCGAAGATCATCGATGGAACCGGCAAGTTCTTGATGCCCGGACTGGGGGAGATGCATGCGCATCTCCCCAGTCCCGCCGATCCGCCGGGATACATGGAGACCGCACTTGCTCTTTATGTCGCTAATGGCGTGACCACCGTGCGCGGCATGCTCGGCTATTCAAATCATCTGGTGGTCAGAAAACAAATAGAGTCGGGAAAATTGTGGGGACCGTCGCTTTTCCTCGCAGGACCGGGGCTATCCGGCGACACCGTGAAGTCGCCCGAAGACGGTGTGCGACAGGTCAGAGAACAGAAGGCGCAGGGCTGGGATATGGTCAAGATTCTGCCCGGTCTCACGCGCGCCGAGTACGACGCCATCATGACAGAAGCGCGGCGGTTGGGAATCCGCACCGGAGGCCATGTGCCAAAGGACGTAGGGATTGATCACGTTCTCGAATCCGGACAAGAAACCATCGAGCATCTCGATGGCTACGAGGATGCTTTTGGATTTGGCAAATACATGCCCGATGATTTCCTCAAGGCTATGGCCCTAAAGACGCGAGAGGCGGGAGCCTGGACGTGTCCGACGCTCGCGATCATGCGTTTCGTGCTTGCCCTCGATCATCTCAATGATCTATTGGCCCGACCAGAAATGGAATACATCCCGCAAGTCCAGGTCGACGAGTGGATGAAACTTTACGATCGAGGCGTTGGCAAAGGAGTCGCCGCCCCGGAGGTGGAGCGCGTCATCCAGCAGAATCGGGAACGGTTGCTGAAGACCCTGAATGACGTGGGGGCACCAATTCTCCTGGGCGACGATACGCCGAACCTCTTCCAGGTTCCGGGCTACTCCATCCATAATGAGTTGGGTGCCATGCAGGCGGCTGGGCTCTCGCCGTACGACGTGTTGGCGTCCGGCACGAAGCGAGTTGGCGAATATCTACATAAGCCCGTCGGCACTGTAACGGTGGGGTATATAGCCGATCTGCTTCTGCTGGATGCCGATCCGCTGAAAGATGTGGCAAACGTCAAGAAACTCTCAGGCGTGATGATGCGCGGCCAATGGTACCCCGGCCCAGAACTCCAGCGCAGACTTAAGGTCATTCACGATCGCCCTGGCAACTATCGATAGCGCAACTGAGCCTTTATCGCCGCAGCAGTGCAAGGCGTGGTTTGGCCTGTCCGTCAATGCACAATGCCGTTGCAGCTGCCCTCGCGGCACGATTGAGGACAGGGACGAACGCGTTCACTTTCTCAAGAAATACCTACGGTTGTTCTGCAAACCACTGGCGTTTTCCACTTCAGTCTCGGCAGTCGCCTCACAATGGCGCTGCAAATTTCTTCGCAGGGACAACCTGCTTTGGCTTCTACCTGCCCTCATCCCGCCGATTCCCGCCACCGTCGGCTGCACGGCACGTGTCGAGTTCCTCCTTTTGGTACTTTCCCTTATGCTGGCGAAATTCAACCGTGCCCAATTAATGTCTATGTTCGTGAACAGCCCATGGTCGCCTGAAGGGCAGTTTTCATTGCGGCGATTGAGCGAATTGCAGCCAGATGCCATGGGCAACTGACGGGGGCAACCAGACTGAGTTGTTACTGCACAGATATTTCTGCGGCTTGAAACCGGCGTTTCGCAGTGTTGCTTCCGCCACTGAGATGCTTCGCACATCAACGCGTGCGCCAAGTACTTCACTCGAGCCGGATTGCGGAACCAGAAATACGCTTCCGTTCGGCAATCTGGCTACAGCAATTCGGCTTGGAAATGCGCCGCACGACGCTGAGTCCACCAATGGCACGTTGAAGGCGCGGAACAATTCCCGAATTTCTTTGCTGTCCTTTACCCAGAACCCTGATAGGCGAGTCGCAGTGTTGCGATGGACAAAGTATTCCGGCCGATCCGTCGACACCTTGCCCAGCATACCGAAGAAGATCGCATGCAACGGAGAACCCACGGGAAACGTCAGCAATCCGTCATCCGACTTCAACGGCAGACCGGCCGAATGGGCCTTATTCAGAACCTTAGTGAGGTCAGGCGCGAAAAGGCCGTAATATACCGGGCCCTCGCCGCTCTCAAGCTTCTTGAGGTATTCCGAGCTAAGATCATCGACTCCTTTTGACGCAGTAATGAGTTCGAGCTCTGTTTCGTTAGCGAACTTGACGTGGGCATTGCGAATACCATCGGGATGAATTCGACCAGGCTTGATTGTGAAGCCCATCGCCTGAAAATCTGCCTCGGCCTTCTCCAGATTTGAAACCACGATAGGTGTATGGTTCACCCCCTGCAGCAAGGGCTGCTGCGCGCATACAGCAGTCGCAAAGAGTAGGAGGAGGATGGCCCCGGAATTTCTAATCATCTCCATCGGTGATCTCGTGAACCTGCATTGGTAGTATGGCAGACGAGAATACTGCACGCCGTTTACAGCACGACAGAAAAAACGCCCAGCACAATTGGGAAGTTGACTAGCACGACTCTCTCGGTAAGAGCCGCAGATATGTCCCGGGTATGCGGCTTTAACGCTCGGGGGCCATCGCTCAAAATCGGTCCGGCTCGCTCCTTGCAGTCTACATAAACTCGCTGACCGGGGGTGTGGATAGCCCGACGCAGGCGAACGCGAAGTTCGAGAAGTGGCTCAAATCCTGCTCAGATGGAACGCGTTCGACACGATGAGCGCTGGAAACGTGGCTTGGCGATGGTGCACACATTGACGTCAGGGAATCGGCAAAGGATTCTTGTTCTGTTGCGACATGGGCTGTGTTTCGGTCACTGTTCTCTCAGCGCGTGCATCGCCCTCACTTGAGGCCGCCCGGTGCGCCGGGAGGAATCCGGCGACGGCGGCGCTGACTGCGAGCGCTCCAACTGCAGCAAGGTATGCCACAGGATTACTGCTCCTTATTCCGTAAAGCAGGCTTGCGCTGAGATAACCGACGTAGAGAGCAGCGGGGATACCTAGCATAATGCCGATAAGGACGGGCGAAAGGGTACCGCGTAGCACCATTGCAATGATGCCGGAGCGCGTTGAACCCATGGCAACACGAATCCCGATTTCGGTGGTGCGGCGGGATACAAAGAACGAAATCACACCGTAAAGACCGACCGACGCAAGCGTAAGGGCCAGGAGTCCGAAGAGGCTCGTTAGCCGCGCAATTAGGCGATCCTGATTGAAGTTGCCGGCAACCTGAGCGTCATAGGAAGAGAAGTAGAAGATGGTCAGGTTACCAGCTACCCCGATGTCGATAGGCTCTGCGGACGGAACCGCAGGTTCAGCTCACTCCTTTCGTGTTGAACAATCATCCAAACAGCTTCAAGTCGCACGCCTGTTCCTGCCCCGCAACGCCCGGCCCTTACGCGCGTACAAGCGCACAGCAATAAGGAAGTGTCACCAGATTTCTTTCTCGTCTGAGTGCCCCCGCTTCAGGCAACGGTCTGGCAGAGACCGGAAGAACCCGTCAAGGCTCTCCGCATTCGCTTCGATGAACGCGCAAAGATCGCGCGGCCTGTGACAGAACCTTCCCGCCTCCGCCCGTTGCGAAGAGCCATGAAGCGGGGGCACTCAACGAAAAAAATTGGTTTGGGTGCTCTCGCTTCTGGACGCCAATCGGCCCCAACGGGGCTTCGCAGGAGCATCGTCATGGAATTCAGCAACGCCACCATCGCCAACACAGCCGACACCGCCAGCAATGGCAAAGCCAGCAGCAACGCCAACCCTGCGTCGCACAGTGAAAATGCGACGCAGCAACTCATCCGCGAAAACGTCAAGCACCTGATCGAGCAGCTTGAGGCGGGCAGGAGCGAAGCCCTTACTGCTTATTTGCGGGCAATGGCGGTCTTCCGGGACTACTCCCTATTGAATCAACTTGCGATAGCGAGACAGCGCCCGTCCGCCGTCCGAGTGGCGGGGATGTTCGCGTGGAATCAGCTTGGTCGATTCGTCAACAAGGGCGAGAAGGGCATCGCTATTCTCGCGCCGGTCATCGGCAAATCATGTCAGCCGAGCCAGAGCGCAGACAACACCGATACGGGAACCGAAGCCAGCAAGCCTGTTCTCTTGGGATTCCGAAAAGTCTACGTGTGGTCGGAGGACCAAACCCACGGCCTGTCTTTGCCGGAGCTAGAGAAGGTCACCGGCGATGCAGGTGTGTATCTTGACAGACTGCGTAATTTCGTCAACGCGCAGGGCATCACGCTGGAGTACACCGAGAACATCGCGCCCGCGCTGGGAGCGGCTTTCGGCACCACGATCCGCTTGTTACCGGGCCAGAGCGAGGCGGAAGAACTGAATACATTGGTCCATGAGGCGGCTCATCTTGCCCTCAAGCATCAGGAGCGGCGCACCACAACAACCAAGACTGTCCGCGAAACCGAAGCCGAGGCCGTGGCCTTTGTGGTCGCACAGGGCGTCGGTGTCAACGCTGCGCAGAGCGCCAGCTACATCCAGCTTTACCACGGCAACGCGGCTTTACTGATGGAAAGTCTTGCCGCCGTGCAGCAGGTTTCCACTGTGATTCTCTCCGCAATCACGAAGGAGGAATCTGTCGCACAGGAAACGGCGGAGTTTTCGCAGGAAGTTGCGGAGTCGGCAACCGAGCCAGCGCCCGACCACAAGCGGGCGCGGCGCTCCCGTCAGCAGACAGCCACACAGGAAGCGGCCTAACCCGCCGCTTGCTTCGCCACCCGCACATTCGCGCGGACAGGCGAAAGGTGTCTGTCCGCATAACTTCCACACTTCCACATAAAAGGAGCATTGTATGTCGAAGAATGAGTATCGAAATCTCCCGCTCGATCAACTGGTCGAGTGCCCCTTGAATCCGCGCCGGACTCTGGACGAAAAAGCGCTCAACGAACTGGCAGAATCCATCCGCACTCAAGGTGTGCTGATGCCTCTCCTCGTCCGGCCCGTCAACCCGCAGACCTATGAGGTTGTGGCCGGAAAGCGGCGCTTCCGTGCGGCGCAGCTGGCCGGTGTCGAGTCCGTGCCGGTTGACATCCGGGAACTCACGGATGCCGAGTGCATCGAAATCGCCATCACCGAAAACTTGCAAAGGCGCGATGTGCATCCGCTGGAAGAATCGAGCGGCTATGCGCGGCTCTTGTCTCTGGATGAGCCCAAGTATTCCATCGAGCAAATCGCCGCGAAATGCGCGAAGACACCCGCGTATATCGTGTCGCGCCTGTCTCTCGCCAGCCTCACGCCCGACGTGACAGAAGCCTTTGTCAAAGATGAAATCGGCCTCGGCCACGCGCTGCTCTTGGCGAAGTTGCAGTCCGACGAACAGGAACATGCACTGTCGGCTTGCTATCAGGAAGTGTACGGCAATGGCAGCAAGCCGAGACGGATTCTTTTGCCGGTTCGCCATCTCAAGGAATGGATCGAGCGCAATGTCCTTTTGGACCTTGCTGCCGCCCCGTTCTCAAAAGACGACGCCACCCTTGTGCCGGATGCGGGTGCGTGCGCGAACTGCCCGAAACGCACCGGACATAACACGCTGCTCTTTGAGGGCATGAGCCACAATGACCGCTGCTCCGATCCAAGATGTTTTTCGATGAAACTGGACCAGCACGTAAAACAGACCGTGGCTCAAAAGCCAAAGCTGGTACGAATCAGCACGGCCTACGGCAAACCCGCCGATGGCAGCCCGGTCATGCCACGCAACAAGTACGTCGAAATCCGGCAAGACAAGCCGAAGGGCAAGAATGAGCGCGACTGGCCGGAGTTCAAGACGTGCAAATACACCACCGAGGCCATCGTTACCGAAGGCATGGAGAAAGGCGAGCAGAAGAAGATCTGTGCCCATCCCGAATGCCCGGTCCATCATCCGAAGCGGCAGAATCAGCGCAACCACGCCGATGCCGCATTCAAAGCCGAGCAGGAAAAGCGCCGCCGCGAAGAGTCAATCGCACAGACCACCGGAATGCGCGTCCTCAAAGCCATCGGTGACGCAGTTCCCGTCCGTCTGATGAAGCGTGACCTGCTCTTTCTCGCTGAGTGGTTGACGGCGATGCTGGACGAGCGGCGCCTGTCCGTTCTCATCCGGCAATACGGCATCGGCAAGCAAAAGGACGATGCGGCTCCGGCGAAAATGCTGGCCGCGTTTCTGCCCGAGGCCGAGGAGGGCAAATTGGGCCGCATCCTGATCGAAACCGCGATCCTGCTGTCCATGCACAACCCGACCGATGCGGCAAAGGTTCTCCGCGATGCCGCGCACGGCTACAAGGTAGACGTGGACGCCATCTCCGCGAATGTCAAGCAAGAATTTGCGGCGAAGGAGAAGGCCAAGACCGCTAAGAAGCCTGCATCCAAACCGCAGCCGAAATCCGGCAAGAAAGCGGCTGCATAACCGCCAATCAATCGCAGCAATTCGCGGGGCCAGCAAGATCGGCTCCGCATTTTCATGTCCGGTGCGCGTTTGCCCGCCCTCACTCGATGCCCGCGAATGCGGGCGACCACACTGGCCCGCCCGACGCGCAGTGCCGAATCCCGGCATGAGCGAACTCATCCCCATTCTGACCGCACTGCTCCCCGCGTCTCAAAGCCTCATTCAAGCTCTTGGCCAGCTCAACAAGTTCTTCAATCACTTGCCCGCCGCCTCGTCGGCGTTATGAAAAGGAGCGACTCCCCTGGATTCTGTGACGTGCGCGAGTCGTAATCTGTCTGGCTGCAATCGGAGAGCACCCTACGATCGAAGCGATCTCCTCGAAACGCACGCCGAACCTGTCGTGTAGTACGATGGCGAGCCGCTCCTCCGGAGTCAGAGTATCAAGTACTACACCAAGGGCAAGTCCAACCGAGTCGGCAATTAATTTCTCCTGCTCGGGATCGACCGGGTCTTCGCCCATTACACTCACGTCCGCAAGCTGAGTATCTATCGACCTTGCTTTTCGCGAGCGGCGGAAACGCAGCACATCCACGCAAACACGTCCGATCAACATCGCCAACCAACAGCCGAAATCAGTCCCTTTTGCATCGCTCTCGCAGGGAACACATGGGGCGCCAGTTGTGAGTGCGCGTATGGCAAGTTCGTTCATGGCCCCACAGCAACTCAATGACGCGGTTCGGCGCACCGAGCTCTTCCTGCCGCGATTTGCGCGAGCGCAGCATATCCAAAGACACTCGCCCAACGACGGTCGTGAGCCACCCATCGATGTTCTCGATGAGATCCGACGGACTTTAACCACTTGTCGACCTCAGGAACAGGATCATGCATACGCCGCCGCAACTCGATCTTGACGCGCAGCAACGTGGCCCGCATGCGCTTGCGAACCGTGTGCCGAAGCACCAGAAACCGTCCCTTCCTCGTCTTCCCGCAAATGTGCTTGAAGCCGAGGAAATCGAAGGTTTCCGGCTTGCCCAAACCAGCGACGCTTACGGTTCTCTGCCGCATGGCGTCCGAACTCGATCAGCCGCGTCTTTTCCGGGTGCAACTCCAGTTGGAACTTCTGCATACACTGCGTCAGTTCCGCCCGGAACCTTTCGGCATCGTCCTTGAACTCGAATCCAACCACGAGTCGAGTCGCCCGGGGGAATTGCACCCCCAGGCGCTCACAGATTCCGGACTTGCACGTCTCCGCTCATCCGGCTCTTATCGTCCAGTCGCCGCTTGACGCAGCAATGGCCAATGAGCAAATAGCCGTGGGTCTCTTGAAGCTGTCTTGCTAACCCAATGCCCTGCCCTCTGACGATGCCGTCTCAGGCGTTTGTATTTCGCCATCGCCCAAATGTACTGCCGATCGTCGTTGGCCCGGTTTAAACCATGAAGGTTAATGAGGCGCCGTCGTCGAGACTTCTGGGGACTGCAGAGGGTCGCGTGCGGTGTTCCGATATGGGTGATGACCGGAATAGAGAGACGGCCTCGCCCCTTCGGCGCGAGAACGCACCTAGCTTGAGCTCGCATTAGTTCCGTCCATCGGGCTGCGTCAAGGAGCGACTCGGCGATTTACAATGATTTCGACCACTTTCGACCCTCTTCTCGCGAGGTGCGCTTGACGCAAGTCTCTGAATCACGACTGGCAAATCGGCTTTTTTGGATAACGCTCCTTCTGATCGCGGCCGGAGCAGTTATCACGTTAGCCGCTCAACCCTCGAGTTTTTGGAACTCGCCGACAACCGCAATCCGATTTGATGGATTGCCTATTCACAGTTCAACGAATCCGATGTTTGATTTCTTCCTGGGTTACGGATGGCCCGCATACCTCGCCGGGGTGGCGCTGTACGGAGCAGTCATCTGGCTCGGGGCAAGAGTTCTTCCGGAGATGCTGGCGATGACGATAGAACTCGCCGTCATTCTGGGGCTCTGCTATACCCAAAGCAATTGGATCGCCGTGCGATGGCATACAGGAACTGGCGGGGCTCAGCTGTATGTTGCAGGCGTGTCCATCCTGCTCACCAACGCGGTGCTACCGGCGATCGAAGATCAAGACAGAGACGGTACGCGGCTGAGGTGGCTTTGCCGGTTGATGGCGGTGACGACAACAATCGATGGGATCTTTACCCTGCTGGGCCAGCCGGCGAGCTATTGGGGGAACCATCTGATGGTCCACGAAGCGAATCCGCTGGCGAAGTTCTCACTTGAAACAGGATGGTGGGCATACGCGGCCTACATTGTCGCGTGGATTGCGATTCCGTCGCTCATTTCGATGCGAGTGTCGAGGGGTATCGGTTGGGCGATCATCCTGGGAATGACGTTGGGCGGATTCGGGGGTGGTTCAAACTGGCTGTTTTATGTGTGGCGACTCGGCCTGCAGCTACCCGTCCTCTACGGAACAATTCTGAGCTTCCTGATTGTGTGGACGTTGCTGAGATCCAGCGTCGCAACAAAGCCGCTCGAACCGGTGACGGCTGCTTTGAATTGCCAGCCTTGGCAGTGCTGAAGTAAATGCGCATCCAACTGCGGCTGCCGCTTGCCTCTTCAACGGCGAGTAGGCGAACCGCAGAGTGTCGATGCGGTAGATGTGATGCATCAGAGCGGTGAACTTCACATCCTTGTTCGATTTTGCTGTCTCTCGTATCTGCGCCAGCTCACTGGGCGCACTTATCCGGCTCTGAGTCCGGGGTGCGTTTTGCTGGCTCAGATTCCCCTTGGCCAGACCCCTTCCCTCCATCTCCTCCGCCGCCGGTGTGCCGGCTTTGTTCGAAGACTTCCCCGGTACTATCTATGGGTCTGTCCGACTTCCCGTGTTCGTTCATCATCGGCTCCTGTTCTTGAACTTCCCGATGCGTCCCGCGAGCGCTTTCCGCTCACGGGTGAACCCTGGGATCTCCCAACTTCCGTGCAAGATGTGTCCCTACGTGCCAGGGTCACAGACCGCGCAGGACCCCGGTGAAGCTCGCATTAACGCTCCACCGAATGTTGCCTTCCGCGTCGTGTCAGGGCGTCGGCGTCCTGAAGTTCGGGGTATTTCGCGGCTCGATAACCTGGCCCGCAGTTCCTCCTGTCTACGCTTCGTATCTGACCTTGCGGTCATGCCCGCAAGACTCGGACCCGGTGTGGCTCGCTAGGCCCTCACCGTACGGCTCTTTCATCCGCTACATCTTGCCGGCTTGTACGGTGTGGTCTGCATCGCGCTCCTTGAAGGTGGTTGCTACGGCCCTCAAAGAACACGGTGCTTACGCACCGGCTGTTGGCGCTGCGACACGTCATCCCCAACGGGGTACTGATTCGTAAACGATTGTTTGCGTTTGTTAACGCCTGCATTTTCAATCATTTGAAGCTTTGAGTTTTCGCGCGAAAACATTGGCGTTTACGTTTGCAAACGACAAAGTTAGCAGATGTAAACATGATGATTCAAAATGCTTTACGAGAACCGCCCTCAATGACTCGGCATCAAACGAAATGCAAGCCCAAATCCTCGCCGGGGTCAATTTTGCTGTGGCGACCGCTGACCCAAAGCCGACTTCGCTGATTCCGCCAGCCATTTCCCCCGCACGGGAATCCGAGAATTACCGCGTCAAACAAACCGGCACCCGGCTGACCGAGGCCGAGTTTGCCGAAGTCGAGGCTGCTGCCACCGGCGAAGGCACGAACATTTCCGCCTGGATACGCGAAGCGATACTCGCCAGATTGAGCGCCGCTCAGAGAGGGAATACCGACCCAATTCTGCTGGCTGAACTAATGGCGATTCGCGCCCTCATCCTTAATCTGTTCGCGGCAGCTTCCAAAGGGCCGTTGACGGACGAATCTCTCCGCAAGATGCAGACATACGCCGACTCCGTTAAACAGCAAAAGGCCGACGAGTTTCTGACCAAACTGAGGGCCGGAAGCGGGGTCAAACCGCCGGAGGGTACGCCATGAGACCGCTGCGTTTCCCAGGGCATTTCCGGTGGTGGATCGTGGCTGTACTGGCGGTGATCCTCGGCTTTCCGCTATTCCCATTGGCTGCATGGTTGGCATGGGAGATGCCGCCGCTTCAACGGTACTATCTGCTCAACTACCTTGAGAGTACGGAGCGGGCAAAGCAGCCCGGTACAACAACCGAAGTTCAATGGGTGTTGAAGACTGCTTCCGGGCGGAAAACCGCCCTGGCAATGAATCCCGATGTGGTCTCGGAAAACAACGCCGACCCACCTGTCCGGCTTTCCGCAGCCGCCATCGGAGACGGCTGGACCGGGATACAGAAGAGTTCGCCAGTCAAGGTCGATTCAGCTCAGCTTGAGCAATTCTTACAGGAAGACATTTACAACGGCCGTGGCTATTGGACATTGATGCTGGAGCCGATTCTCTTTGGCTTCGCATTGATGCTGTTTCTGATCGCGGGCGGGATTCAATTGAAAGAGTGGCTGGGTGGTCCCGGATCGAGACACGAACAGCGGCATGGACGCCGTACCCGAGGGCCGGAATTGCTATCGTCCTGGCGATGGAATTGGAAGCTGAAGCCCGACGGCATTCGCTGGCAATTGCGCTGGCAGAACTTCTTGCTCGACTGGAGCAGCAAGGTGTTGCCCAGTTGGGCCACTCCAACCTTTCGTGTGCGGCGGAATCTCGAAGCCCACCACATTCTTTTAATGGGCGATTCGGGCAGCGGCAAGTCTTCGGCCATCCGGCAAATCCTCAGCCAGGTTGCCGAGCGGGGAGAGACGGCCATCGTCTACGACCCGGCGCTTGAATTCACGCCGGAGTTCTACTCGCCCGAGCGCGGCGATCTGATTCTCAACCCACTCGACACGCGGTGCCCTTATTGGGACATCGCCGATGAGGTATCGACCGCCGAAGTGGCGACTGCGATGGCAGCGGCATTGTTCCCTGAGAAGGACTACGAAAAGGAATTCTTTACCGACGCGCCACGGCGCATCTTCGCGCGTCTGATGTGCCGGCGGCCTACCCCGCAGCAGCTTGTGCAATGGATGAGCGATCCGGCAGAAATCGCGCGCATGTTGCAGGGAACTCCGTATGCCGCTTTTCTCGATTCCAGCGCGCCGGCCCAGAGCGCCGGAATCATCTCCAGCTTCAACATGATTGCGGACAGCTTCGAGCTATTGCCCAGGGAGGATGACACGCGGCAACGGTTCTCCACTTCGCGTTGGGAATTCGAGCGCGATAAGTGGGTCTTCCTTACCTCCAGACCGATCTTCCGTGAGAAGCTATTGCCGCTGCATAGCGTGTGGCTCGATATGCTGATTCTCCGCACGATGGCGCCATGCGTGAACCCGGCAAAGCCGGTGTGGTTTGTGCTGGACGAACTTGCCAACTTGAACAAGCTGCCGCAACTCCATACCGTCGTCACTCAAAGCCGCAAATCCGGCAACCCGGTTGTGCTCGGGTTCCAGGGCCGGAGCCAGCTCGAAAAGCGTTACGGCAAGGACGCCGAAGTCATCCTTTCGCAGCCCGCAACCAAGATATTCCTCAAGACCTCCGAAGCACACTCGGCAAAATGGGTTTCCGACACAATCGGCGAGGTGGAACTTGAGCGTTTGAAAGAGTCGCGCAGTGCGGGTCTGATCGCTGGCAGAAAGCAGTACACCCTTGAGATCACGACCCAGCCGCTCGTCATGGCCTCGGAGATTGCTGGACTGGAACCACTGAACGGCTACATCAAGCAGGAGAACTACGTTGCTCGCGTGCGCTTTCCGTATGTTGCTCCCATAGAGAAACAGCCGCGCTTTATCGAGCGAGCCGTGTCGATTTCACCCCGTTCTGTCGCCGTGCAGCAGGCAGCGGCCAACTCTCAACAGGCAAGTACAGCCCCGGCTCAGCCGCCAAGGAAGCCGGTCAAGAAGCAGATGGTATTTCCTGGATCTGCACGACAAAAGGCCGGAAATGAAAAGCCGCGTGACTGGGATGAATCGGAGTGGATTGAGTGAAGCAGTGAAAGAGGCCTCCAGAACAGTACGACTCCAGGCAAACCACGTTTCCAGAACGCATGTTGCTCGAAACGCGCATTGGCGATTTGCACCAGTGAAGTGGAAAATAATGCTGGTTCGACTTCCGAATTGCCGATTGCCAAGATTCTTTGCGCACGGCCGTAGGCCCGACCTCCCATGGAAAATGGCCTTGCCCCGTTCGGCTCACAGAGTCTTTTGTCCGAGCTTTCAACGCCCAGGAACGGACTTTCCGCTCCGCCCTTGTACAATCGAGGGCGTTGCTGCTCGGCTACCTATTACGCGCCGTTCCCGGGCGCGAACAGTGAGGACAAAGTCGCAATAATGAAACGGATCGAACAAGCATCGCCACGTCACAAGGCCAGGATTGCGGGTGTGTTTTACCTGCTCACCATACTGGCGGGAATATTTGCCCAGGGCTTCGTGAGCATGCGTCTGGTTGTTTCCAGCGACGCCGCCGCCACAGCGACTAACATATTGGCGCACGAGAGCCTGTTTCGGTGGGGTTTCACGGTCTAAATGATCGAAATGACCTGCTAGATAATTTTCACAGTTCTGTTTTATGAACTGCTTAAGCCGGTGAACAAGAGCATCTCTTTGGTTGCGGCCGTTCTCGGCCTCACCGGGTGCACGATCAAGACTTTCAGCCGGGTCTTTTATCTTGGCCCGCTGTTCATCCTGCACGGCGCTCCCTACTTGAGCATATTCAGCCGCGAGCAGTTGCAGGCGCTGGCGCTCGTTCTACTCAACGTGAATGATCACGGCGCGGCTATGGCCATGGCATTTTTCGGATTCCACTCACTCTTAACTGGCTATCTCATTTTCAGGTCCACCTTCTTGCCTCGGGTCTTCGGTCTGTTGGGGGTAATTGCGGGAGCGGGTTGGCTGACGTTCCTATACCCGCCGCTAGGAATTCGTCTGTTCCTATACCTCGCACCTTTTGGCCTGATTGTGGCAATTGCGCTGATTGTGTGGCTCCTGGTATTCGGCGTGAACGAACAACGATGGAAGGAACAGGCCACCGCCGCTGCCGTCTTTGTTTGAGAGCAGCACTGTAGCCACCCCGACTTATGACAGGCCAATGCACGCGCGTTGAAGTGGGATGGGCCTTCGCTCAGTTCCTATAATTCTTTAGGTTAGAGATAGAATCTCATTAGGCAGAAGCGAGATGCTGCCGCGCACACTGTGGAGCATATGCGCATGTTGACCATCTCCAAATCCTTGTCGGCGGGCCAGGCACGGAATTATCACTCCCGCGAGTTCACTTCCGAAGAGCAGAACTACTGGAGCCGCGACCAGCAGGTTCATAGCGAGTGGCAGGGCAGGCTCGCGGAAGAGTGGGGTTTGCATGGCGAAGTCGGCTCCCAGCATTTCGCCCGGTTGAGTGAAGGCCAGCATCCCGAGAACGCCGTCCAGCTTGTCAAGCATCAGCCAGCACGCACCTACGAAAACGAGTATGGCAAGGAAATCACCAGCGTGGAGCACCGCGCCGGATGGGATGCCACATTCTCCGCACCCAAGTCAGTCTCTCTCACCGCCCTTGTGGGCGGCGATGATGGTGTGCGAGAGGCGCATCGAGAAAGCGTCCGCGTCGCTCTGGGAGAACTGGAGCGATACACGCAAGCGCGTATCGGCAACGTCCATGCACCGGAGACGACTGGCAAGTTCATCGCGGCCACCTTCGAGCATGACACTGCCCGCCCGGTGGACGGTTATGCTGCGCCGCAGCTTCACACCCATGCCGTCATCTTCAATGTCACCGAACGCGAGAATGGCCAGACACGCGCGCTCCAGGAGCGCAGCTTGTTTCAGTCCCAGCAGTATGCGACCAGCGTGTACCGCTCAGAACTCGCCATGCGGTTGCATGGCTTGGGCTACGAGATCGAGCGCGGCAAGCATGGTCAGCCAGAGATCAAGGGTTACACGCAGGAGTATCTTGACGCATCGAGTCCACGCCGGGAGCAAATCAAAGAACATTTACAGGAGATAGGTAGGGATGGTGCTGGCGCGGCGCAGGTTGCCGCCCACCGTACACGCGACAGCAAGGAACTGCTTTCGCCGGAGGAAGTGTTACAGCGGCACCGTGAACTAGCTGCACAGTTCGGCCATCAGGCGGATCGCGTCGTCGCGCAAGCGCGCGAACAGGCACACCATCATGTGCAACAAGCGGAGAAGACAGTGCAGCAGTCTGTGACGTATTCGCGCAATCATGTCTTCGAGCGTTCGGCGGTGCATGATGAGAGAGCCATCCTGCAAGCAGCGATGGACCGCAGCATGGGGCAGGCGACCTACGGCCAGGTGCGACATGAGTTTGAGCAGCGGGTGGCGCGAGGCGAGTTCCGCGCAGTTGAGCAAACCGATGGCCGCGCCGCGCCACAGTACACGACTGCAGAGATGATTCGCATGGAGAAGGAGATCGTCGGCCAGATGCAGCGAGGCAATGAGCGCGGCTATGGCGATCCGATGCTGGTTTCGCCGCAGTTGCGAATTGGGACAGAAGACCGGCACCCGGAGTTGAGTCCAGCGCAACGCAGCGCGGTCGATGAGATATTTGTAAGCCGCGAAAAGATTGTTGGATTGGATGGAGTCGCCGGGGCCGGCAAGACGACGACGCTGGCGGTGATCCGTGAGGGTGCGGAGGCGCAGGGATATAAAGTCGAAGGGTTTGCGCCGACATCCCGCGCGGCGCATAAGCTCGCCGAGGCCGGTATCGAGACCTCTACGCTCCAGCATCATCTTGCCAGGGGCGAGCAGCCGGACACCGGCGAGAAGCGATTGTATGTACTCGATGAATCATCGCTTGCCTCAACGCGCCAGATGCATGAGTTCGTGACCCGACTCCATCCGAATGACCGCGTTCTTTTAGTAGGCGACACGCGCCAGCATGAAGCAGTTGAGGCAGGCCGCCCGTTCGCGCAGCTTCAGGAAGCGGGAATGCGGACTGTAAAGCTGGAAGAGATAGTACGGCAACGCGCCCCGGAGCTGAAGCAGGCCGTCGAGCAGTTGGCGCACGGTCAGGTTGGAGCCGCAGTCGAAAGTCTCGACCGGCAGGGCCGCGTGCATGAAGTGAAGGGCCATGAGGAACGCATCTCCGCCATCGCACGCGAGTATGCAAAGTCCCCCGAAAGCACACTTGTGGTTTCGCCAGACAATCGTTCGCGCACCGAGATCAATCAGCGGATACATGACGAACTGCAATCGCGCGGCGTTGTCAGCCAGCAGGAGCACTCCCTCAACACGCTTGTGCCGCGTCAGGAGATGACTGGCGCGGATCGCAGTTGGGCGCAGCAGTATCAGGTTAACGATATTCTGCGTTACTCGCGCAGCTCGAAGGAGACCGGCATTGAGAAAGGCGAATACACTCGCGTTGTCTCAGTGAATGCACGGGAAAACACGCTGACGGTTCTGCGTACGAACGGAGAACAGACGACCTACGATCCGCGCCGCCAGATGGGTGTCTCGGTTTACCGCGAGCAGGAGAAGGCATTCTCCGTCGGCGACCGCATCCAGTTCACCGCGCCCAGCCAGGAATTGAAGATAGCGAACCGTGAGCTTGGAACAGTGGAGAGCATCGCTCAGGATGGCACGATGCGGTTGAAGCTGGACAATGAGCGCAGCGTGAGCTTCGATCCGCAGCGACATCCGCATCTGGATCACGGCTACGCCGTGACCAGCTACTCAAGTCAGGGGCAGACCGCAGACCGTGTGCTCATTAACGTGGACACCGAGCTAGGCGCAAAAGACCTGCTCAACAACCGCATGGCCTATGTCTCCGTATCACGCGGCGCTCACGATGCACAAATTTTCACGAACGACCGAGAAAAGCTCCCGCAGGCGCTGGGCCATGATGTTTCGCACCAGACCGCACATACGCCCGACCTGAAACCGCTGCAACATGAGATAGCCGAAACTCCCAAACAGGAAAAGAGTCAGAGTATGGATATAGGGCTGAGCCTCTGAAAGCCCGACGACGGATACGATTATCCGTTTGCATGATTCCCATGGCTGAGGCTCCGACTGATTGCGGCATCGGCATTAAAGAAGGAAACACGGGACCGTGTGGTCCCCATCATCTCCGCCAGAGTTTCCTGACTGATCTTCTGAATAGCGGTTCCACGGCAGTCTGTCTGTGCGCTGGCAGAAGCCGTGCGGACTAGCTGGCCCGCAAGAGAATCTTGGCCGACGAAGTCCTCGTTTCCCAATATATCGAGTGCCGCTTCCTTTCCGTTCTGGCCTATATATCGTCGAAAAAACTTGACATGTCATTCCATCTGTATATACTGTGTATACATGTTTGTCATCTCTCAAACCGACAATCGGCCGATGTACCTGCAGATCATGGAGCAGATTAAGCAGCGCATCGCAGTGGGGGATTGGGTCGCCGGACAGTCGATTCCATCGATTCGACAGCTTGCGGTTGATATTGGTGTGAGTGTCATAACCATCAAGCGCGCCTATCTGGAACTGGAGCGTGAGGGAGTGATCGTAACCCGCCAGGGCAAGGGATGCTTTGTCACTTCCGATTCCGAAGTCGGCAAGCGGATTCGTGAACGGGAGCTGGCAACGCAATTGGAACATGCGGTACGAAGCGCCGCGCTGCTGGGCTTATCGTCGAGGGACCTGGAAAAGCGAATCAGAGTCACCTACGACCGTGTCACAGATGGGGAAAAGGAGCCTGTATGAATCAGAACGCCATTGAGCTTGAGGGTGTGTGCAAATCGTACCGTTTTTTTGAGCTGCAAAGTGTTGCGCTGCAACTCCCACGCGGCTCGATCATGGGATTAATCGGGCCGAACGGAGCAGGCAAATCAACCACGATTCGCATTCTGATGGGGTTAGTCCGCCAGGACCGCGGCGAGGTGCACGTGCTCGGTCGCTCCATCCCTGAAGAACAGGTGGCGGCGAAATGGGATGTCGGCTTCGCTTCCGAGGACATGAGACTTTACGGCGCAATGACGCTTGGCTGGCATATGCAATTCATCAAGTCACTCTATAGATCGTGGGATGAACGTTACGCACAATTGCTGTTGAAGCGATTTGGGTTGCGAGCCGAGCAAAAGATTAAAGGACTTTCGCACGGGCAGCGCGTCAAGGCTGCGCTGCTGCTGGTATTTGCCAGACGCCCAAAACTCCTCGTGCTCGACGAGCCGACGACAGGGCTGGATCCCGTAGCGCGTCACGAAATATTGCGCGAACTGAGCCAGGTGATGGCAGACGAAGACCGCAGCGTTCTCTTTTCTTCTCATAACACGCAGGACGTGGAGCAGATTTCGGATTGCATCACGTTCATCGACCGGGGACGCATTATCGATTCGATGGACAAGGAGGCGTACCTAAACCGTTGGCGTCGCCTGAGATTGGAAGTCCCGGCCGGAATCGCGCTACCCACATTTCCGGGGATTATCGGGATCAGGCAGACGGGACGGCTGGCCGTGGCGATCGCCAACGAGTTCGCGCCCGACCTTCCCCGCGCATACGAACACTCCGGCGCTCATGTGCGCTCCGTGGAGAACATGTCTCTGGAAGAGATTTTTGTGGCTAACGTGGAACACAGCCGGGAAGAGGTAGAAGTATGAAGACCCAGGTGACTCTGCAATTGATTCGGAAAGATTGGCGGCTGAACGCGCCTACAATCTTGCTTTCCATTATCGGTGGAGTGATGGCATTGGGTGTCCTTCTCATTGGGGGAGAGACGCCGTTTGTGCTGGGCGCAGGATTCTTCTTCATTTCGATGATCTTCTGCGCATCATTTCTTCCGATGTCGAACATTGTCAACGAGCGCAAAAGGCAAACTTTGGCATTCATAATGAGCCTGCCGGTCTCGCCGGCTCAATACGGAGTAGCGAAGTTCCTATCCACTTTGGGCATGTTCCTGATTCCATGGATGACGCTCGTTGCCACAGCGCTTTATTTGATTCTGGGCCGCCATGTTCTGCCGAACGGGGCGATTCCGATCGCGCTAATCCTCTCGGCGGTGCCTTTCATCGGATTCTGTCTTATTACCGGCACTGCTCTTGTGGGCGAATCCGAGGGGTGGTCAATCGCCGCGACCGCCGTAGTGAATGCTTCTTACTGGATTGCGTGGTTTCTGCTCGTCAGTTATGCCCCTTCATTGACCCGGACCTGGACAAGCCCTGTTGCGGTCTGGAATGCAGCGGCGGTCAACATTCTGGGCGCAGAGTTTGGCGTCATCCTCCTGATTCTTGTCCTGACCATGCTGATTCAATCGCGAAAACACGATTTCATCTGAGCTGCATCGGCCGTTAAATCCCGATCTTCCTTCGGACTAAAGGAGTCCTATGCGATACGTGTTTCATGCGACTTATTCGATTGCTCTCGGCCTTGCGGTGCTATCCGCACATGCGCAAACGAACCAGGTAAAGACGGTGGCGCCGAAGAGTATCCACGAGGCTATGTTCGTCCCCCTCAACGGCGTCGAGCAATGGATCACGATCCGCGGCGATGATGAGCGCAATCCAGTGGTCCTGATGCTGCACGGGGGCCCGGGCTTTCCCACCAGCGAGTTGGCACCAGTCTTCGCTCCGTTCGAAAAGGACTACACGCTTGTTCAATGGGACCAGCCAGGCGGCGGCGCGACATATGCCAAACACATGGGCAAAGATGCTGGCCCTCTCACGATTTCACGGTATTGCCGCGACGGCATCGCGGTTGCCGAGTTCCTCGACCATCATCTACATACGCGCAAAATTATCCTTTATGGTACGTCCTGGGGCACCATTCTCGGATTCGAGATGGCGCGGACGCGGCCCGATTTATTTTCTGCCTATGTCGGCATTTCACAAGTGGCCGGTCCACGCGGCGACCTTCTCGGCTACCAGCGAGCGCTCAAAGCCGCTGAAGACCGCGGAGATCTGAGGGGCGTTACGGATCTGAAGCGCGTTGGCCCTCCGCCTTATCGTTCATTCGAGGACTACATCGTGCGCCAGACCTACACCAACCCACCCGGCTTGCCACCAACGCCTCTGGAACTTGCCGGCTATGCGGCGCTCGCCAAACTGGCCGCGGCACCTAGTGCCGACGCGGATTACATCGCACATGGCCTTCCCTCATTTGACGGAGCGAAGGTATTTCTCGATACCAGCAAAGCAGTGTTCGAACAAGAGGAGAATTGGGATCCATTCAATCTCCCTCTCTCGTTCAACATGCCGGTCATGATTCTCAACGGCGATCACGACTTCAACACGCCAGAACAAACAGCCATGGAACTTTGCCATGCGATTTCCGCCGCGCAGAAGCATTGCGAAGTGATTCCTGGCTACGGCCACGGCACGATTCCGAACGAGATCATTCTCGATCGCATGGCCAAATACATTCGTCCTTTCATTAAGAAGTGAGAGTTCGAGGCCGCACATCCATGAACGGCAGAGCAATCTGAATCTTCGCACGGACTCAGCGCGAGAGATCGAGTTCAACGCGCGGCAGAACCCGCATCTCAAATCCGGCTAGCCGGCAATCGAAAGAAATGTGTGGCGGGATGGATTTGCGATCTGCGGCTAATGGCGTTATCTATCTAGTCTCGGTGCCTACCGCGCTCTCGACACTCTTGAACCCGTCGCGGGCGAGTAATTGCACGAGCCCTTCGTTGATCCGGCGCACGAGATTAAAACCCTGATACACGAGCGCTGTATACACCTGCACCAGTGATGCGCCCGCGCGGATGAACGCATACGCGTCTTCAGCCGAGGCGATGCCTCCTACACCGATGAGCGGAATCCGACCCTGTGAGAGGCTGCGAATGTCCCGTAGCGTTGCAATTGAGAGCGTCTTAAGTGGCCTACCACTCAACCCCCCTTCTTCGCTACGGGAGTGGCTTCGTACATTGGTAGGTCGAGCAACGGTAGTGTTGGAGACGATGAGGCCATCCACAGAATGCGCGAGTGCCGCTTCCACGATGTCCTGCTTTTCTTGCAGATTTAGATCCGGCGCAATCTTGTAGAGCACCGCTTTGCGCTTGCCATGCGACTTTGCAAGCTCGTCGCGTTTTGACGTAATGGCCTTCATGAGCGCGACGAGTTGAGTCTTCTGCTGTAGAGTACGCAGTCCGACAGTGTTCGGGGAAGATATATTGATTGTGATGTAATCGGCATAGGGATAGACAGCTTCAATCCCGGTCAAGTAGTCGCGGGTGGCATCGCGCGAGTCTTTGTTCTTGCCTATATTGACTCCGAGCACACCTGCCTTTTTGCGCCTCTTGAGATTTGCGACGAAAGCGTCCTCACCCTCATTGTTGAAGCCCAGGCGGTTGATAACGGCCTCATCCTCTCTCAAGCGAAACATGCGGGGTCTTGGATTGCCCGGTTGGGGTAGGGGAGTCACGGTGCCCGCTTCCACGAAGCCGAACCCTTGGGCGAGTAGCGCATTCACGACCGTCGCGTTCTTATCAAAGCCTGCGGCAAGGCCGACGGGGTTTTTGAAGGCCAGCCCGAAGCCCACAGAAGCCAGGGCGGAATGACTGAAAGCGGGGCACGGAGGCACGAGACCTGCTCTGAGCGCCCAAAGTGCGGCATTGTGCGCTGCCTCGGCGGGCAGGAGACGAACAACCGGGCCAATAAGTCGATAGTAGTCCATATCGATTCTGAATCTGGCCGCGCCCTGACGTACCGGTTGCGGGCACCTGTGGGGTTCTTTTAACGCTAACATTCCGTGCCCTCATAGTCGTCTGCCCTCTTGGCCGTTTGACTGAAAGTGAGCTGATTCCCGTACGGCGTCGATTCGTTGGGGCGGCCAGGTACCGCAGTCGATACGGCGGGCGGTATCAACTACGCGACGGGGAGTGGTGGAAGGGCTTTTCAGGAGCTACTTGCAATCGCCGCAGTTGGTTTTAGGTCTGTTCCCAGAGTGGTTCGCCTTGCCCCAGACGGACTGGCCCCCAAACGTGCATCTGACGGGATTCGTGATGGATGAGAGCCAGTCCGCGCCTCCGACGCCGGACCTGGACAAGTTCCTTGGTTGCGGACCTGTTGCGCTATTTACGGCTGGCTCGGAGGCGAAACTCGAAGGCTTCTTTCGCGAGTCAGTGGAAGTGGCCCGGCTCGCTGGTGTGAAGGCCTTGTTCGTGGGAAAGCATCGAATGCCGGTATTTGACCAGCTGCCCGCGCATGTCCAGCATGCGGCGTGGGTTCCGTTTCAGGAAGTACTTTCGCGGTGCGCGGCCGTCGTTCACCACGGAGGGATTGGAACTTTTGCTCATGCCGTCAAAGCCGGTGTACCGCAGCTCGTGGTACCGCACGCACATGACCAGCCGGATCATGCGTTGCGAGTGGAGCGATTGGGGCTCGGAAGGAGCCTGTATCCGGAGAAGTATCGTGGAGTACGCGCAGCAGCGATGCTCAAAGAGTTGATTGAATCAAAGGTGATACGCAACCGCTGCAGCGAGTTCCGCGCACAGATGGATGGCACAAGAGCACTCGCGAAAGCTTGCTCGCTATTAGAGTCGCTAGGAGTGGCCGCAGTTTCTGCCGATACTCCTCAGAGGGTTAGCGAGCGCGCCGGCGATGATGCGCTCGGTCACCGGCAGGATGAGCAAACAGTGTGAAGCCTGTTATCCGTCTGGAAAACAGTCCCTGGCCAAGCGGAACGACGTCCGTCTGGAAACGAAGTGTTGCCAACTTCTAGCTCCCGATTGGCACTGGGCTTTGCATATATTGTGCGGGCGGCAAGAGCCGTTGCCTGCTTTCAGGGTACGCACGCCGGCCTGAAACGGCTCTTATGGCTTCATCAAATCGTGGGGCGGCAACGAGATGCAATGTGCTGCGCGAGTATTCGCGCCGTGACCACATGAATCTGTGCTCTTCCAGGCCTCACAATCGAGACCTGGGCACCACTTTTTGGGGTTGAACTTTCAGACCCCGCACATGGGCACCCGCCTTGATGCAAAATGCTTCATGCCTTTCGCGCTTCCCAGTGTTTCATGCACATCCTGAAAATATGGGGATAGACGAGGAAATGGCGGAAGGGTCGGATGCTGCTCATATAAAACGCGCTGTAAAAGGTCCTGTGCTTAACGTACACCGCCATACGGACTTTCCACTTTCCTTCCCCGGAAGGAGACCAGGCATAGTGCATCAATGCATGCTCGGTGGAATTGGAGAGTTCATGGAGCGTTTCGTGGGCGAAGGTATAGACCGGTCTGAAGCTCATATAGTCTTGCGTGGAGATGTCCATCGCGCGTTCCGGTGTGTCTTTCTCGAGATCACTTTCCTGTAAACGCTCCCGAAGGCTTTTTCCCGGCAGCCTGGAACGGGGAAATTATTCAAGTTAACGTCGATGCGGAACAACGCGCCTAAGACCTTTCTCACCCTGAAAAGCAAGCCCGTCACGGAAACGTCGTAGATTCCTTTCATCATCGGCTCGATGGCGCGTTTCTGAAACACATGCAAATCAACCCCATCCTCCGCGCCGAATTCGTACGGGAACTCCCAGGTATCTTCCAGGTGAAAATCGGAAGCTAGGGTGCGAACCCTCCAGTGGAATGCGGTATGGGCAGAAGCCGGCACGCTAAATCTCATGCTGATTCCTCAGATTAAATGCGGACAGGGAAATAAAAGCCCAAAACGCTGAATATCGAAAAGACAAAAAGCAGGCTCGCCGCGTCAATGAGGACGAGACCACAATTCAGTAGAAGTTTACACTCAACGGGCCAGAAAAACACATCACCACGCAATTACGCGGTCAAAGCACTAGAGTTGATTCCCGCTCAGGAAGTCTCGCAGCAGCATGACTTCGGATTTGTTTGAGTTCGTCAACGTGCGGTATCGATCAAAACGAAGCCAATTCGCTTGCGCATGACGCGCAATTCCATGGCAAGCAGATACAGGCTGTCGTCGTTTGCGGTGAGATATAGGACGGCATCTGTTGTCTCGTCACGCTCAAAAGCTTCCCGAATCGCGCGGTATCGGGCGGCCACTTTTGGGCTCCGCGCGTATTCGGTGCCGATCGTACGACTCTTTCCGTGGACCTCGATCCCGGCAACGGCGTCGAAATTGTTCTCTGCTCCATTCGCCAACCCAAGGTTCTTCGACGTGATTTTCGAGGCCAGATTTCCAAGCATGAAGCCCGCCTGCTTTGGCAAAAGCGACACGGATACTCACCATCTCAAGAGCGTGGGGAATCTGGGAAGGATGGAGAATCGTCTCCGTTGCGCTCGGCAGCGAGAGCAACTAGTGGCCACGGGATTCGAGAAAAATGAGTCCCTGCTGCGTGATTCCGAAGACTGGCGCTCGAAGATGCGTCTGCCCTTGAAGCCTCGTAACCAGCGCGGCTTTCTCAAGGCGCGGCAGCCTCCAGCGAAGCGACCGTGAACGTTCAGTGGTGATTTCGAGCGACAACTGATCGCACAACCGATCGAAACATATGGCCCGCGCGTTCCGCAGATGCAACATCGGCACGTCGCGCGTTGCCCCAACTGCGCATACTTTCCGCTACACTGTCCGTAAAGGCTCTCCATTTCGCTTCGATGAATTCCCACCGGACGCGCGACCTTGACGGAGGAAACAGTGCGAGTGTTTACGCAACGAGGAAGCAGTATGTTCCTCATGCGCGAGAGGCCCCGAGGAACCCGAATCGGTCGAAAACTGACACAGAATCCCTGCACAGTTCCTGCACAGCAATAATCTGTACGAATATGCTATTTTGAATGAGTAATTTTTCAAATCGCTCTCACCCGCTCAGGATGACAGCAGAGGTTTTGTTGCTGACTTCGCAGACACTGGGTACTTCTCAAAAAAGATTCTTCCAGCTTTGCATGATCGCGCCGCAGCTTGCGTTGTCAGCTCCGACTTTGCAACACTGGCAACGGTTGCAGATCATGGTTCTTCACTTCCAAATTCAAGGGCGCGTGCAAGGGGTTGGCTTTCGCTGGTTCGTCCATCGCGAAGCCAGCGAACTGGAGCTGCGCGGCTGGGTGCGCAACACCGAAGACGGCGATGTAGAAGTCGTCGCGGCGGGTGAGCCGGCTGATCTCGATGAGTTGCGCGCCAGCCTCAAACGCGGTCCGCGCGGGAGCCGCGTCGATCGCATCATCGAACACGTCCTTGATGAACGCGAGGCCGAAACACTCGGCTCCTTTCAGATCGAAGGCGCCTGGTAAAAGATAGAGCAGCGGCGCAATTCGGAAGATGCTATAGTGGTCCCGTCCACATGCATGGAGGCTTTGATGAAAGCCCTTCCTGGTTTCCTGCTCCTTGCCCTCTCTTTCTCACTGCTCTCTGCACAGCAGCCGCAGATTTTGCCCGATCAAGCCCAAAACCAGGAACAGAACGGCGTTCCCACCGTCACGATGCACGACGGCGGCGTCGATCAGGTGCTGCAGAGTATCTACGTTCCGCCGATTCTCAACGCGCCTTTCACGGCTATTGTGCACACCGAATGGATTCGCAGCCTTTCGGACGGCGGAACGTTCACGGTCGTCAACCAGCGGCAGATAGCGCGCGACAGTACCGGCCGCCTTTATGAGGAGCGCTGGCTGCTCGTGCCCAAGGGTGGGAAGGTGAAATCGCTGATGAACGTCATCCAGATCGCCGACCCTTCTGCACACACGCTCTGCAACTGCTTTCTGCTCAGGAAGCCGCGTCAGTGTGTCATCGAAAATTATCGAGCGAGTGCGACTGCTGTATACCGACCGTCCCAGGAACAGAATAGCCCTCTGCCGAATGGCGATGGCTTTCGGACCCACGAGGATCTGGGCATTCAGGACATTAGTGGCATTGCCACGGTCGGTACACGCGACACGACAACGATCAACCAAGGTGTCTTTGGAAATGACCGGCCCTACAACATGATTCGTGAGTCCTGGTTTGCTTCGAGCCTGGGCATCAATCTGAAATCGGAGATTACCAATCCAAGCTTCGGCAAAGAGGTCTTCACGCTAACGGACGTGAGCCAGTCAGCGCCCGATCCCAAGCTCTTCGAGATTCCCGAGGGCTTTGAAATCGTCGACCACAGAAAATCCGCACCTCCCGCGGAATAGGAACTCAGAACAATCCTGCATTGCTTCTCTATTCCCTGTTCCCTACTCCCTATTCCCTGCCTCTCCGCCCTCTATAATTAAAAGGGAAGACGAACGCACACCCACCTGTTCCCTTCCCGGACAAAAATCAAATTCCATCCCTGAGAAGCACAGTGAGGAGCGGACCGAAGTATGCCTGAAACTTTAAAGCCGGTGAACGTGGAAGATTTGAAAAAGCTGGTACGGACCGTGCCGGACTTTCCCAAGCCAGGGATTCTTTTCTACGACATCACGACGCTGCTCAAAGACAAAACCGGCTTTGCACAGATGATTGATGCCCTAGCTGCGCATTACATTGAGCGCAAAATCGATCTGATTCTCGGCATCGAAGCGCGCGGATTCATCTTCGGCCCGGCGCTTGCCTATCGACTGAATGCAGGCTTTGTGCCCGTGCGTAAGCCGCGCAAGCTGCCGGCGCCTGTGGCGCGCGTGACCTACGATCTCGAGTATGGCTCCGACTCGCTCGAGATTCACATGGACGCAATCGCGCCCGGTCAGAGTGTGGTTCTGGTCGACGATCTGCTTGCGACCGGCGGCACTATGGAGGCAACCGTCAAGCTGGTCAAGCAGCTCGGCGGCAAGATCGCAGGCCTGGCCTTCGCAGTAGAACTCGATTTTCTCAAGGGGCGCGAACGCTTCTCCGAGTACGACGTATTCAGCCTGCTGCACTACAACGAATAAAAACAGTAAGGCCGCTTATGACGCATCCACAGCTTCCGTGTCAGCGGATTCGCTTCCGCCGCTCCCTCCTGACGCTTCTCTGAACATCTGCGCGTCGGCGAACCGGTAGCCCACATACACGTCGGTGAGCAGATAGAGCGGAGCCGACGGATCATCCTCGATCTTCTTCCGTAGCTGACGAACGAAGGTCCGCAGGTACTCCACTTCTTCGCGGCAGTCCGCGCCCCACACGGCGGTGAGCAGCTTGGCATACGTCACCACGCGGCCGGCACGGCTCATCAAGCAGTGCAGGATGTCGAACTCTTTGCGTGTAAGCCGAATGATCTCGCCGCGCTTGGTCACGGTACGCTTTACCGGCTCCAGGCGTATTTCGCCAATCTCGATCGGCGCATCTTCGGCCCGCGCAGGAGCGCGCACGCGGCGCACCGCGGCACGAATGCGGGCAACAAGCTCGCGCGTGCTGAAGGGCTTGGTCACATAGTCATCTGCGCCCAGTTCCAGCGCCTCGACTTTATCCTCTTCCTGGTCGCGCACCGTGAGCATCAAAATTGGAAGGCGCGGCGCAAAGGAGCGGATACGGCGAAGCGTCTCTATGCCGCCAATGCCGGGCATGTTGACGTCGAGAAGCACCACATCATGGGCCGCACCGCGCAGGGCCTGCAGCGCCTCTTCGCCGCGCGAGGCTTCTGATACTTGAAAGCCCAGCTCAACGAGTGGAGGCCGCAACGCTCTGCGGATGGCCGACTCGTCATCGACCACAAGGATGCGGATGGCTTGCTGGTTCATCAGGAATTTCCCTTCTCCGTAATCGTCGGAATCGCCGCAAAAAATGTGGTGCCTTCATGTTCATCGCTGGTCACCCACACATAGCCGCCGTGAATCTGCGCGACGCGTTTTGCCACGGAAAGACCAATTCCCGTACCCGGTGCGCGATTCGAATAGTTGGAAGACCGATAGTAGCGGTCGAAGATGCGTTCGCGGTCCGCGATGGGAATGACCGGCCCATGGCTGTGCACCGAGAAAATCGCTTCCGTCTTGGCCAGATCGACGCGGATCGTAATCGTGGTGCCAAAGATGGAGTACTTGCATGCGTTGTCAATGTACTGCGTGAGCAGCATGGTCATCAACTGGCGATCGCAGCACAGCACCATTCCCTCTTCGGCCAGGTTCACGGCCACTTTCATGCTGGCGAGCCGGTCCTTCAGATTCGCCAGAACCTCTTCGATGATCGGCCCAACCGTGACGGGCTCTGCGTGAATCGTGACCTCGCCGGCGTCGAGGCGCGCCGTCGTCAGCAGGCGATTGGTCAGCTCGCTGAGCGCACCCGTCTGCTCGTTGATGAGCCCCACCAGCTCGGCCTGCCCGGCCGAGAGCTTTCCCATCTCCAAAAGCCCGGTGCTGGCGGCGCGGATGGCAGTGAGCGGTGTCTTGTACGCGTGCGCCAGCGAGTCCAGCACCGTGGCACGAAGCTGCTCCGTACGACGCTCCGTTTCGATGCGGCTTTCGTTGGCGAAGGCGCGGTAGCGGTCAAAGGTGACGGCGATCAGCGACGCGATCGCGTTGTTAGTCAGCGGACTGGTCTCACCGCGAACTACCAGGCTGCCCACCGGCACGGTGCCGAGGCGCAAAACCCGCCTGCCGATCCCCGTCGAGGGATCATCGTCCGAGGTCTCGAAGTAGTAGACATTCTGCGCCAACTCCAACGGATCGACGCTCCAATAACCCGCCTGATAAACCTCATGCAGATCGGCGTCGAACAGCGCTACCGCTTCAAGCGCGAAGATCTCATGGACCAGTTCGACCAGTTGCGGACCGGGCTCGACATGCAGATTCATCTGCAGTGTGCGGCGCGTGAATTCGTATAGATCGTGCATCTGCCCACCCCACGATTCCGCCTCGTGGGCGTGGCCGGTTACGCGCACGGAAAGGCGGCTTACCGTGAGCGCAACGATCACAAAAACCAGCACCGTCACCGAGCTTGCGGGGTTGGCAGCCAACGCCAGCTCAGGATGATGCGCAGTGAACAAAGCCTGCGTCACGACGGCCGAAAACGAAACGATCACCGCCTGCCAAAATCCGCACAGCAGCGCCGTGGGAAGAACGATCAGCAGATAGAGCAGAGTCGAAACAGGAAGCAGCCATCGTGACCACTGCGCCAGAGCCGCAACCAGCGCCACAGCCACGATGCCGAGCGCGCACTCCAGCGTGAACAGGAGCATACGCGATCCCGAACCGCGTGAGCGCCGGCCGAAAACCGAGCGCGCAGGAATGTAGCTCTGAGGCACCAGTCACCCGCTTACGCAAAACCAGGATCGATGTCTCCAGGGACATACCACCCAGCCCGATACAATCCGGCCCTCGCGAACGTGTCTACGTTCGTCAAGTGGAGCAGGATACAGTCATCCTGGCTTTGCTCTAGAAATACGGAAAAACTTTTCTCCGCGAATAACTCGGGACGGCGATTCGCTGTCCGGCACTGGGTTGCAGAACCTGCAGTAAAGCGGACTGCACATCACGGAGACTGTTTGCCAGATGCAGCCAGTGAAGGGCAAACAAAAGGAAATTCTAACAGATTCTTGATTGCATCTTCACGCGCTGAGTGAATCGATCGAAGGGTTTACGGTGCGGAACACGTGTACATCGTGCAGTATGCGAGTGAGCTGCCGGCAATTCCGGCATACTCGACCACAAGAAAAATGTTTTTTGTAATCCTCATCAATTCTTTATGCCTGGTTTGCATTACTAATGCTAGCCAGTTCGACCGTACTTACCCCGATTCGTTCATAACGGAATCGCCGCTTGGAGGACGACGTGCCTCGTGCGTGGTCGTGTGTGCGCATGGGCAAATGTCTTCATGCAGGTTGATTGCGTGCAGTTGGGGTGCGCCTGAAATCTTCAATCGGTCAGTTTATCTCAAGTCATACCACAAAACATTTTCTTGGAGGGAAGTGCCGATGTACCTGAAAGTGAATCGCATTCTGCAGACTATGGCCGGTACGGCCATGGCAATGGCGTTCATGGCAAACGCCCAGGCTCCTGCGCCAGCAACCGATTCCGCACCCGCAGCCGCTCCGGCGGCCCAGGCACCCGCAGCACAAGCTCCCGCAGCGGCCCCAGCAGCTCCCACCTGGAGCGCAGGCCCGATGGACATCAGCGGCTTCATTGACGGCTACTACAGCGTCAACACCAATCGCCCTTCAGGCGATAACGGGCAGTTCAACCAGCTTTATAACTTCAATGACTCCACCGACCAGTTCAACTTGAGCGCTGCAAAGCTCACGCTGAATCACGACCCCGACCCGGTCGGCGCTCATCTCGATCTTGTCTTCGGGCGCACCAACGATCTGATCAATGCCGCGGCTTCCAATACCACCTCCGCAGATCAGCTCAACTATATCGAGCAGGCCTTTATCAGCATGAAGCCGCCCAAGGCTAAAGGCTTCGAGATGGACTTCGGCAAGTTCGTTACCTCGGCTGGCGCGGAGGTTATCGAAGCGAAGGACAACTGGAACTACTCCCGTTCGTTGCTGTTCGTCAATGCAATTCCCTACTGGCACTTCGGCGTACGCACTTCCATGCCTATCTCCAAGACCGACACCATCGGCCTGCAGGTAGTGAACGGCTGGAACAACATCACCAAGACCAACGGCGGCGCGACCCTCGGCCTCACCAACGCGCTGGTCAAGACCAAGTACACCTGGAACCTGAACTACTACGTCGGTCCTGAGAACGCCAACACGACCACCGGTTATCGCAACCTGATCGACACAACGTTGCTGCTCACGCCGAGTGCGAAGTTCAACGCCTACATAAACTACGACTACGGCCAGAATCGCGACGCCGTCATCGCCGAAGGCGACAAGCTGCTGAAGCACTGGCAGGGCGTAGCCTTTGCCGCTCGCGGACAGGTGACGGGCACGCAGGCTCTGGCCGGCCGCTTCGAGTATTTCAAGGACCCGAACGGCGCCCAGACCGGCGCCATCCAGCATCTCTACGAGTTCACTGCAACCTACGAGTACAAGTGGGCTGCCGGCCTGCTCACCCGGGTGGAATACCGCGGCGACTTCTCGAACGTGAACTACTTCCACAAGGACACGGCGAGCACCGCAGACAACCAGAACACCATCACCATCGGATTCATCGCGTTCTTCGGGCCGAAGCGATAAGAGACGGGTGTAACAAACTTGGATTCTTTATTTCGTCCTGATGGAGTGAACGCTACTCTCTCAGCATCGGGATAGAGATCCTGGAATGGCCGGTGATTTCAAACTGACCTCCGGCCATTCCGGCACCAAGGCACGCGAGCGATTCCATCCCCCTGAGAGCACAACGCGCCTGCCCACTCGCACGTGAGCAGCAGCCCGGATTGAAACAGGAGACGGGCACACACGTGCAAAAAACTCCCGGTGCCCGAACGCGGGAGAGGCCATAAGAACCCAATCTTCAGGAGAATGCTCATGGCAGAACAAAAAGCACCTCAGATGCAGGCCACCCTGGGACTCACCGGGTTGACCAGCAACGCAATGGCTCTCATCGCCCCAGGCGCCTTCCTCTGGCTCACCTTCTACATCCAAGCCACTACCGGCACCACGGCGCCGACGATGTGGCTGGGCATCTTCGCCGCATTGCTGCTCTGCCTGGCTACCGCGGTGGCGTATGCCGAAATCTCCAAGCTCTATCCCGGCACCGGATCGAGCTACTACTATGCCGAGCAGGCCATGCTGTCGAAGGATGCGGCCTTCAAGTATGCCCGCATCTCGAAGTTCATCGTCGGCTGGGGCTCGCACCTCTACTACTGGGTCTATCCCGGCGTGATGGTGGCCACCACAGGCATCTTTGTCGGCTACGTCGTCGGCTTCCTCTATCCCAACTTCATCAGCGGCTCGAATCCTGGCCCGGTCTTCATGGGACTGGTCGCGATCGTCTTCTCGTTCTTCGTCGCGTGGATCGCCCAGAAGGGCGCCGGCGCATCGACGGCCGTGAACCTGGCGATCAACATCGTGCAGATCTCCGCATTGGTTGTCTTCAGCGTGTTGGCTCTCGGCTATCGCGCCAGCCATCCCTCGGGCACGCCGGGCTTCCAGTACGACGGCCAGTCGCTCTCTACCTACACCTATCAGTTCGCGACCAACCCGAAGGACGGCTCGATTATGCGCGACGCCAGCGGCGTACCGTTGCCGCAGCTCGACGCCGCAGGCAAGCCTGTTCCCTTCCAGATTACCTATCCTGAAAAGGATTCGAACGGCGCCTTCCTCACGCACCCGACAGCCGGTTCGGTCATCGGCGTTCACAAGATCAGTTGGGTCTTCATCCAGGCAACCGTAGCCATTCTCATCCTGGTCGGCTTCGAATCGGTCACATCCATGGGAGGCGAGGCCAAAAACCCAACCAAGCACATACCCATCGCCGTTATTGCCTCGCTGCTGATTCAGGGGTTGATCTGCTACCTGTTTGAGTACTTCGCAGCCAACTACTTCCTTAACTCGGGTTACACGATGCAAAGTGCCGCCGGTTCGGCCGCGCCGATCGGTGACATGATGATCATCGTCGGCGACGGACTGCTCGGCCAGGGGCATGGCAAATACTTCATGCTCGCCGAGGCCTTCACCGTGTTCCTCGCGCTCATCGGCACCACGTTGAGCTGCATGAACACCGGCGCCCGCGTAACCTACGCCATGGGCAAGGACGAGGAAGTCCCTGAGCACTTCGGCCTGCTGCACGCCGAGTCGCTCACGCCACGGCGCGCCATCTGGACTCTGGCGGCAATCTCGGCCGTGCTCGGTTGCATCGCGGTCACGCTGGTCTTTGCAGACGGCAGCGCTCCGACCGACGCGACCATCGCTGCCTTGCCGCATGGTATCCTGTCGAGCTTCGGCTATTCGACGCACGACAAACTGGCAGCCCTTCCGAACTCGTTGCTGACGATTACGCTCACCTCGAACTTCGGCACGTTCATTCTCTACGCGCTGAGCTGCTTCCTGTGCATGGTGGCCTATCACAACCGGCCTGACTACAACGTGGTCCTGCACCTGCTGATTCCCGGCTTTGGGCTTCTGGCGAATCTCGTTTGCATGGCCTTCTACCTGATCGCGCCGATCTTCGGTCTCGGCACTACGAAAGAGCCTCTCCTCGCGCTCGGCATCTCGGCGGTGTGGGGCCTCTATGGAGCCATCTACTTCATCCGCTCTTCGAAGGCCAAGGGCAAAACGGTTCTTCTGACTTCCAAGCAGACGACCGTCTCGTAAACCAACCTCAGCAGCAGGGCTTCGCGGGTGGAGTTCCGGTTCGACCTCTGAACGAGGCATGGAACCTGAACTTCACCCCACGGTCTTTTAGAATCAGATTTCCTAAGGCTTCACAATGACCTCTCCTCCAGTGCCGATACGGAGGAGATCGAACGCGGCGGCGCATATGTTGGACGTACAGTTTGGCGGGGCAAGCGATTTCGGGAAGGTTCGTACCAACAATGAAGACGCCATGGGATCATTTATCCCTTCGTCGCGTCACCAGGCCCGGTCACACGGATATCTCTTCGCCGTAGCCGATGGTGTCGGCGGCCTCGACCTGGGTGAGGTCGCGTCGTCTACCGCCATTTCCATCGTTACTCGCGAGTTTGCCAATGCGCAGGAAGGCACGATGCTCATCAGCCTGCTGCCGCGGCTCATCCAACATGCGAATGCCGCCGTCCACGACCGCACGCTGGAGCCGCAGTACCGCGGCAAAAAGATGGCAACGACACTTGTAGCCTGCGCTCTGCGCTACGATCAGGCGGTCGTCTCGCACGTGGGCGACTCACGGTGCTATCTCGTGCGTAATGGCAAAGCCCGGCAGATCACGCAGGACCACACGCTCGTCAACGAGCAGAAGAAGATGGGCCTGATCTCTGATAGCGAGATCAAGGAGTCCGACTCGCGCCATGTGCTCATCCGCTCGCTCGGTCCAGAGATGTTCGTCTCTCCAGACACGACAGCCATCACCCTCCAGCCCGGCGACGTGCTCGTGCTCTGCACCGATGGCCTGCACGATGAGATGACCGAGCCGTTGATCGCCGAGATTGTGACACAGAGGAAGAGCGCTGACGAGATCGCCCACGAACTCGTGACGCGTGCCGTAGAGATCGATGGCGGCGACAACACCACCGCACAGGTGATCCGCATCCGCTCGGTCGAGCAGATGGGCATGTATCGAGGCCGGCCGTACCGGCTGCCCACGTCAGCCTTCTAAGACTCAAGCCAATCGATGCTTATGGAATCCTTAGCTCTATCGTGCCGTTTTCCAGATACAGTAGAGGAAGTTACCTGAACGGGAGCGTGCTGCGCGATGGGCTTTTATGACGGCCTCGAAGCCGGAACTATGGTCGATTCTTACCGCATTGACGCGCCGGTGGCGCGCAGCGGCATGGCATCGATCTTCCGCGCTACAGACAGCCGCGACAACCGGGTCGTCGCCCTAAAGATTCCGCATCCTGATATGGAAGCCGACCCGATTCTCTTCGACCGCTTTCAGCGCGAGGCCGGCATCGGTGAAAAGCTCAACCATCCCAAGGTGATGCGCGTCTACGGTGGGGAAAAGCGCTCACGCATTTACATGGTGATGGAGTGGTGCGAAGGCCAGCTGCTTCGCAAAATTCTGGATGCGGGCCCGATCTCGCAGGAGCGCGCACTCCACATCGCTCTCGGCGTTCTCGACGCCCTGGAATATATCCACGCCAACGGCGTCGTTCATCGCGACCTGAAGCCGGAAAACATCATGGTCGACGAGCATGACAACATCAAGCTGATCGACTTCGGCATTGCCAGCGACGCTGCGGCGCGGCGCCTCACCTACGCGAACTTTACCGCCACGCTGGGCACGCCGAACTACATCTCGCCGGAACAGGTGAAGGGCAAGCGCGGCGACGGCCGAACGGATATCTACTCAATGGGTGTGATTCTCTACGAGATGCTCACCGGCAAGCTGCCCTTCTCAGGCCCCACGCCCATGGCTGCTATGAATGACCGGCTGCTGAATCATCCGCTGCCACCGCGTGTGGCGAATCCGGCCATCTCACCCCAATTGCAGGAAGTTCTCTACCGCGCGCTCGAACGGGACCCCAAAAACCGCTATGCGGCAGCGCACGAATTTGCACACGATCTGCAGCATCTGGACCAGGTAGGTGTCGAAGATCGGCCAGAAATTACAGACTGGCAAAAGCGTAAATCGCACTTATCACGGAAGATTCTGTACTACGGCGGCCTGGTGCTGATTCCGGTAGTCGTGCTGCTTCTGATGGTGCTCCTGGCCCACCGCCGCTGACAGGCGTTTTCCTCAAAATCCAGTCGCAAATCTTCACGGAATCTTTATACCCGTGGACCTACGATTTCTGTGCACACTCAAAATTCTTTTCCCACCCCATGAAGGAGAACTATGGCGAAGTACAAACTTGAATACATCTGGCTCGACGGCAAACAACCCATCCCGGAGTTGCGCGGCAAAACAACGATCAAGGAGTTTTCTGCGCCGCCGACGCTTGCCGACCTGCCCCTTTGGGGTTTTGACGGCAGCTCGACCATGCAGGCCGAGGGGAAAAGTTCTGATTGCATTCTGAAGCCGGTGGCCCTCTACAAAGACGCGGGCCGCTCGGGCAACTCTTATATTGTTTTGAGCGAAGTCATGCACCCGGATGGCTCACCACATCCATCGAACATGCGCGCCACCGCCCCCGATGACCCGGATTTCTGGTTCGGCTTTGAGCAGGAGTATTTCCTCTACAAGGACGGCCGTCCGCTCGGTTTCCCCGAATCCGGATTCCCCGGCCCCCAGGGCCCGTATTACTGTGGCGTCGGCTACAAATACATGGGCAGCCTGGCCCGCACCATCGTCGACGAGCATCTCGACCTTTGTCTGGCCGCAGGCATTAACCACGAAGGCATCAACGCCGAAGTAGCGAAGGGCCAGTGGGAGTTCCAGATCTTCGGCAAAGGCTCACACAAGGCCGCGGACGATATGTGGACCGCTCGCTATCTGATGATGCGCCTCTGCGAGAAGTACGAAGTAGACGTGATGTGGCACTGTAAGCCGATCAAGGGCGACTGGAACGGCTCCGGTATGCACACCAACTTCTCCACAAAGGCTCTGCGCGAAGTGGGTGGCAAGGATTACTTCGAGTCCCTGATGAAGGCGTTCAGCGAAAACCGCGAGGCGCACATCGCCGTGTACGGTCCGGATAACCACCTGCGCTTGACCGGCCATCACGAGACTCAATCGATTGACAAATTCAGCTATGGCCTGTCGGACCGTGGCGCGTCGATCCGCATGCCCGTCAACTTCATCAAGAACGGCTACAAGGGCTATCTCGAAGATCGCCGTCCGAACTCCGAGGCCGATCCGTACCAGATCGTCTCGCAGATCTACAAGACGATTGCAGCGGTAGAAGAAGCAGCACTGGTTTAAGTGGGTCTTCGTGCTCTCCCGCGGAAGGCGGGAAAGCCATTTGAATACATCCTGGGCGGGCGGAGAGCGGCGATGGCCGTTTCTCCGTCCGCCCATGCCTGTTTTGTTCCGCGGCCGGCCCTCCGGCGCCGGTAGTTTATCCTGTTGGAAAGCCGCCTAATTTAGTCCCCCGTCAAAGGAGATTGCATGTCCACTGAGTTCCGTAATTTTCTCGCGCTCTCTTACGAGGAGCTTGAAGAGAAGAACCTTGAAGCTAAATCTGAACGCATGAACCGCGTGCCCATCGACGAGATCCGGGACCGGCGATTGAAGTACCTGACCGACGAGAAGCGGATCAAGGCGGTTTCTGTGCTCTTCTCTGATCTCGAGGGCCGTCTGCACCTGCTCGACTACGACAAGAAATTCCTATTGGGTGCGCACGAGAACCTGACCTTCGACGGATCGTCAATCCGCGGATTCACTGCGCAAAAAGAGAGCGATCTTCGTCTCGGTGTCGACTGGAGCGCCTTCTACTGGGTGCCGGCCGACGTCTTCGGCAACGGTAAGGTGCTCGTCTTCGGCACCGTCATCGACAAGGACGGCAGTCTCTACTCCGGCGACATGCGCGGCGTGCTCAAGAACTACTCCGACCGGCTCTTTAAGGAGAAGAAGTACACGCTGAACGCTGCCAACGAGATCGAGGGCTTCCTCTTCGCGGGCCGCGATGCCGAGAAGCGCTATCACGAGACCGGCAAGTTCGAGTTCATCAACACCGGCGGCTACTATCACGTTCTCCCGCTTGATCCCCTCCGCCAGTTCATCGACACCGCGGCAGAAGTGCAACGCGCCATGGGCTTCCAGAACGAGAAGGATCACCCCGAAGTCGCGCCCAGCCAGTTCGAGATCAACTACGGCTACGGCGAAGTCGTTGCCGCAGCCGACCAGATCCAGCTTTACAAGCTGCTGACCCGCCAGATCGCCAATAACATGGGCTACACGGCCAGCTTCCTGCCCAAGCCGGTGGTCGGCGTCAACGGCAGCGGCATGCACACCAACGTCTCCATCTCCGAAGGCAAGACGAATCTCTTCTGGGATCCAAAGGGTCAGGAGATGCTCTCGAAGTTTGGTTGGGAGTTCATCGACCGCATTCTCACCCACGCGCTCGATATCTGCCTCATCCTGAATCCGAGCGTCAACGCCTATCGCCGCCTCGATCCGCACTTTGAAGCGCCGAACCAGATCAAGGCCTCGCCGACAGACCGCGGTTCGATGGTGCGTGTGCCGATCGGTAACTCGCGCTCGATGCGTGTCGAAGTGCGCTCCGTCGCGCCCGACGCGAACCCGTATCTCACGCTCTACTCCATCTTCAAGACCGGCATCGACGGAACCACGGCGAAGATCGATAATCTGCGCCAGGCGCAACGTTATCTGCCCGACCACATCCAGCAGGCCATCGAAGACTTCAAAGCATCGAAGTGGATCGGCGAGATTCTCGGCGCCGATGTGCAGGGCCGCTTCGCCGATCTCAAGCAGGCAGCCGCCAACCGCTCACCCCGCGACCTCGGCACGTTTGTCAAAGGCTCCGAGGTGCAATACCACCACGAGGTCTACAACCAGTCCCTCTGGAACCTGTTCTAAGCAGAGTTCCCATCAAATAAGCCCGGCCCTCACAAAGGCCGGGCTTTGTTGTGCGCAGGTTTCGGGCTGGACTCTGGGCTATCTGCTTTTTTCTCCTGATGTGTATCGGCCTGTCCTGTTCATCGAGTGGAGTCCATGCGAGCCGCCCCAATCTACCTAACAATGTAGAAGTACGACTCGATCTACGAATTCTCCCGAGGGGAATATGAAAATAGCCCGGGTGCAACCCTGGGATGACGAATCAACAATCGTTCCCCGTCCCACAGGGCCGGAGCGAATACAAATCTGGTGGCGCATTGCGATATCCCCGGCAGAACGAACATCATCAGAAGAGCGCCTTCGCAGCATGGGATGTATTGCATAGACAAGCGCGGGTTCGAAACGACAAAGCACAGAATAAAAAGCCGCTCAATCCAGCCTTCCAGATTATGAAAGAGTCTTCCACTCTCGGATCAAGCCGTGTTCCATGTTTTCGGCGGGCGACACATCCATATTCTTATTCTTCTGCATCCTAGTAATCGGTCTGCTACTCGGTTCCTCGCTGCCGGAGGTGCCGTACATTGTAAACGAGGAATGTGCCCGAGGCTTGCCTTGGGCGGCCGGTGTAGTGTGCCCCGCTGATTCTTGAGACGACAATATCTGAATTTATTTCCAAGTTGCCTGGTTATTGATAAGTGTGACGCCGGGCTTACCGGCGCGCAAAAAAAGTTGGCGTGAACTTCGATGCGCATTGCTCTCGTTTCTGCGTTTCCTCCAAGTCGGCACCATCTGAGCGAATACGGCTTTCACTTAGCCGATGAGCTCCGTCGCCGGCAAATGGACTTCACCGTCCTGGCCGACGAGATCGTGCCGGAACAACCCGAGCTGCCGGGATTTGACGTCTGCCGCTGCTGGCGCGTCGGCGCCCTGGATAATGTGCCGCGCCTGCTGTCGGCACTCCGTCAAAGCAAGCCCGACCTCGTATGGTTCAACCTGGTGTACTCGACCTTTGGCGCAACCGCGCTGCCCGCGTTTGCCGGCCTTTGTGCACCTGCTCTGACGCGCGCTTTTGGATTTCGGACACACATCACGCTGCATCACCTGATGGAAAACTGCAATTTGCGTCACGCGGACATCAGTTTTCCCCGTCTCTATCAATTCGCTGGTTCGATTGCAACCCGGCTTCTGCTGCGCGCCGACTCGATCTCCGTTCTGCTTGAGCGGTATCGTCGCACGCTGCAGGAGCGGTATGGCGCAACCCATATCGGCGTTCGGCCGCACGGCACACTCGGCACACCGTATCCGCCCGATCCCGCGCTGCGTCCGCCCACTGAGTTCCGCATGCTGGCTCTCGGCAAATGGGGCCGCTACAAGCGTCTCGAAGTGCTGTTCGATGCACTGCCCGCTGTGCTCGAAGCGGTTCCGCACGCTACGTTGCAGATCGCAGGCTGCGACCATCCCAATCGTCCGGGCTATGTCGCCAATCTCCAGGAAAAATGGGGCTCGCATCCACGCGTCCAGTTTCTCGGCTACCTCAATGAGGATCAGTTCGAGGACGTCTTCCGCTCGGCGCACGTCGCTGTGTTGCCGTATCTCTCATCCGGTGGCCCCAGCGGTGTCGCTCATATCGCCGCTCGCTTCGCCCTGCCCATCGTCGCCGCGAACATTGACGACCTGGTGCGCCTGGCCGATGAGGAAGGCCTCGCGCTCGACACCTTCGATCCGCACAACTCTGCGGAGCTCGCTTCACGCCTGATTGCACTCGCTCACGACTCGGTCCGCCGCGACCGCATGGCAGAACAGAATTATCAGGTCGCATTGAATACGACAATGCCCCGTATCGTTGCCTCCTATCTGGCTGAATTCGCACGGCTGCTCGGGGAATCGCCACAGCTCCCAGCCACACCGGAACGCGAGGTGACCACAGCATGATCTTGTTCTGTGGCCATTTGCATCACCCGCACCTGGGGCGGCGTGATTTTTTCATGACCAACCTCGGCATCGGCCCTTTTTGCAAATCGATGCACCGAAGATTAGACAAACCAGTCGGCCTGCTTCTTGATTGGCCGATTGTGCATTGCAATTCTTAGGAGGATCGATGCCCCCTTGCCGCTGCAGCTTTGTGATTCCCGCCTATAACGAAGCGCGCCGACTTCCGGGCACGCTTGCCGCGATTGCCGAGCTTGCGGCTTCACGGCGGATCAGGTGCGAAATCATCATCGCTGACGATGGCTCCACGGACTCCACTGCCGACGTCGCACGCCGTTTTCATGCGCCTTACTGCCGCGTTCGCGTTCTCCGTCTCGCACACCACGGCAAGGGATTTGCTATCCGTCATGGCGTCTACCTGGCGCGCGGTGAAATCATTGTTCTGTGCGATGCCGATCTGCACGAGTCGGTCAGCCAGGTTCTTCGTCTCGAAGAGGCTCTGTGTCGCGGCGCCGACATCGCTATCGGGTCGCGCTGGTCGAATCGCTTTGACGGCCGCCGCAATCGGCCTCTTTATCGCAGCATATTCAGCCGGCTGTTCAACCTGCTGACCGCTAACATTCTGCGGTTGCCCTTCCGCGACACGCAATGCGGACTGAAAGCGCTGAGCCGCAGCGCCGCAGCTCAGGTCTTCCCCTTGCTTCGGCTCAACGGGTGGGGCTACGATACCGAATTGATCCACGTTGCTCTTTCGCACGATCTGCGCGTAGAGGAAGTCGATCTGCGGCTCGTCCACGACTATCGTAACTCTCACTTCCGCCCGATTGCCGACGGCTGGGTTACATTTCTGGAGCTGTTCAGGATTCGTTGGAATGACGTGCAGGGCCTCTACGAGCATCTCGGCACTGGAAGTGCGGTCGCGCTTGAAAGCGTTGCCACTCCCGCAGTGCCTAGTCCCGACACCCACAAAAATGTCGCGTGAGCCGATTCATCGCGACTTGCTGGATGGCAAATCATCACAGATATTGTGGGTGCCCCAGAGCCTGCCCTGAGCTTGCCGAAGGGTCTCGCTTCAGAGATCTGGGAAGCACGAACCTGATAGCGCCGCTTTCTACTGCAGCCCCGCTGTCGTGACCGCCTCAATCTCTTCCGTCAGCGCCTGCGCGGCGTCGATGCACTGCTCGCGGCTTACATCGCGATGTGTCACCACGCGAATCGCGTCGGGACCAAACGTATTCACCAGCACACCGCGCGCCTTCAACCGGGCAGCCAGTTCTGGCGCGCCGGATCCTGCTGTGAGCCGGAAGATCACGATGTTCGTCTCTACTGTTTCGAGATCGAGCGCAACGCCTGGCGTGTAGGCCAGGGCTTCGGCGAGCAGCCGTGCGTTGGCGTGATCCTCGTGCAGCCGCTTCGGGCCATCTTCAAGCGCGATCAGTCCCGCTGCAGCCAGCACGCCCGCCTGCCGCATGCCGCCGCCCAATGCTTTCCGAAAAATGCGCGCCTTCGCCATCTGCGCCTCAGAACCTACCAGCATGGAACCGACCGGGGCACCGAGTCCCTTCGAGAGGCAGAACATCACCGTGTCAAAACCGCGCGTGAGCGTGCGCACATCCACACCGAGAGCGACCGCCGCATTGAAGATGCGCGCGCCATCCAGATGTATTGGCAGCCTCCGCTCTTTTGCGCCGCTCCAGATCTCCTCCATCACCGAAAGCGGCGTAACTCTGCCTCCTGCGAGATTCGCCGTGTTCTCGATCTCAATCAATCCTGTCGCTGCGCGAAAGCTGCCCCATGGCTGGATGACAGGCTCGATATGTTTCCAGCTGAGGATGCCTCCCTCGGCAGGAACGGCGCGGATCAGGCAGCCGGAGAAGGCGGCCGTGGTGGCCATCTCCCAATCGAGAATATGCGCGCGGGCCTCGGCGATCACCTCCTGCCCAGGCTGTGTGTGCAGCCGGATCGCGACCTGGTTGCCCATAGTGCCTGTCGGCACAAAGAGCGCCGCCTCGCGGCCAAAGACCTCCGCCGCACGCCGCTCGAGCAGATTCACCGTCGGATCTTCGCCGTAGACATCGTCGCCCACCTCGGCAGCGGCCATCGCTGCACGCATCTCCGGCGTGGGCCGGGTTACGGTGTCAGAGCGGAGGTCGATAATCGAAGGCAAGGACTTTGCGCCTCTCATTGCGCATTTAGATTCTGCAGGGCTAAAGCCCTTCGTATTGTTTTGACTTCTCGCGGCATGACTGAAGTCATGCCCTGACACTTCGTGCCTTTCAGAAGTCTTTTTCTGCTCGTTGTTCCCCGATCTCTAGTTCCTATCGCCTATTGCCTATTCCCTACTCCCTGCCTCTACGGAATCTTCGCCATCGGCAATTCCATCACCGGCGTGCGCTGGCCGTTTTTCACGGCGTACGCCCACAGGCCGTGAAAATTGGCGCGGATGCCGGGCTGCGTCTTCAGAAATGCGGTCATCACAGCCGTTGCCTCTGTACGCAGCGCGGCCGGATCGGTGACGCCCGTCGACTCATAGGCAATGCCAAGGTCCGGCTCGTGCAGCGAGGTGTCGAGATTCACCGCGTCAATCTTCCACGTGCGATCGCCATCGGGCAGTGAGAGCGGCAGCGTATTGCGCGGCGACGGCGTAATCTGCTCCTGTTCCTGGCGCAGTCTCTGAAGATTCGGCGAAGAGAGAAAATCCACCGGCAACAGCAGATAAGCCGCGACGTCGTAGCTGAACCAGGCGCTCCACGGGTCGACCTTCGCAAAGCCGCGGGCGCGTTTCCAGTACCAGGTGCCGTCGTGGCCATCCAGCGCACCGGGGCGCACAGATAGCCCAGCCAGCATCCACGCGGACGAGCCTTTGTCCCAGCCCAAAATAATGCCGAGCTGCCCTGCAAGCGGCGCGCCGAGAGCGTCGGCCAGCAACACGGCGTAGCGGCCCGGCGGCAGATTCTGCATCGAGATCGTGATGTTCATCGAGCCGCCTGCGTTGGTGCAGAAAAACTCCGTATCGGCCGGCCCTGACTGGCCTGGAGCGTCGAGCAGAAAAGCATCGCGAAACTGCACATGCCCGCCGGTGGTCAGCGGCGCCGCCTGCTCCACTGCAGAGCGAATCCCATCCCACGCCGAAGCTTCGGCGGGAAGCAGTGCTGTCTTTACGGTGGCCGTGTCTCCGCTTGCAATCGCGTCCGAAAGCCTGGCCCCAGCAGCGGCAAGCGCATTGCGGTCCTGCGGCTGCATCTCGTCCTGCATGGTGCAGGTAGCAGCAAGGCCTGCCACGGGAAGCGACAACAACGCCAACGCCGCTGCGGCAACCACTTTCCAGCAGAAACCCATCTTGGGAAATTTCCTCTCTCACGCATTAGACGCAGATTGTGAGCGTCCAAAGGTCACTGCTAGTCTAGTACAGTGGAGCAGCCGGAATCCGCCGCCTCACGCACACGGGCGGGCCGCCGGGCGCTTCTTCTCCGAGTGGGGAGCCATCATGCCGATGCAAGCATCCGCACGACTCCGATCCTCGCCGCAATCGCGCGGCCAACACGCGTTGGCCGCGTTGGGTTTGGCAGTGTGCGCGGCTCTGCTGTTCGCGCTCCCGGCCTCAGCTAGCGCAGTCTCCACCACGTCTACTTCCTCGACCCATCGGCGCGCAAAGCCAAAACCCTCGGCCGCGGAACCGGCCATGCAGGCGGTTGAACCCGCGTCCGCAACGCCGGCCCCTCCCCCACCGCCCGACTGGCCGATTAATGACAAGCCCGCTCCGGCAACCGTGGTCTGGGACAGCCAGGGGTTGCGCATCGATGCGGCCAACTCCAGCCTGCAGCAGATTCTCAAGGATGTCTCAACCGATACCGGCACAAAGGTTGAAGGCATGAACGCCGATCAGCGGGTCTTCGGCTCTTATGGTCCCGGCCCCGCAAACGAGGTGCTCTCGCAGCTTCTCAGCGGCACCGGCTACAACGTGCTCATGATCGGCGATCAGGGCGCGGGCACACCGCGTCAGATCGTGCTGAGCTCCAAACCCTCGGGTCCGGCTCCCGCCGGCGGCAACAACAACCGGACCACGATGAGCGAGGAGGATTACGAAGCGGAGCAGGAGATGCGCGAGCAGGAGCAGCAACAGCAGCAGCTCCTGTTGCAGGAGCAACAACAGCGACAACAACAACAGCAGCAACAGATTCAGCCGCCCAATATGCGCAATGGCTTCCAGCCTCCTGAGCAGCCAGGCGGGCCGCCGCGCACGCCGCAGCAGATCATTCAGCAAATGCAGCAGATGCAACAACAGCAGCAGAACCAGAACAATCAGCAATAGTACGCGACGCCGCTGCTGCCGCAAGCATCGGCCCACAAGAATGGCCTGTCCGCTTGCTAAGAGAATAGTTGCGTGAAATATGCGTTCATCAGGCGATTGTGTGGGTCAAACTGCTGACGCATGGCCAGGAACTTCGCAATACGCTCCGGCCCGTAGGCCTTTTGGATAATCGCCTTGGTGAGATTCGGCGTCTGGTTCAGCAGCGGCACGCCATTGCGATCGCTGCACCACTGGTTATAGACATCGAGGAAGGTGTACCAGCCGTCATTCGCAGTCGAAACAGGATCGATGGTCATCACATTGTCGTTGTACGAGTACGAAAACAGCGACTTCTGATCCTGGGAGATGCGATAGCCCACATAGAGCAGGTTGGTGCGGTAGCCGGTCTGCTTGTGGTAGTCCTGCACAAACTGCCAGAACTCCGCGAGCGTCTCAGGATACTGCTCCTCGGGAAACGCAAAAAGCGTGAAGGTATAGCGGCTGTCGTCTGAGATTACCGGGTAGCGGATGGTCTGGTCGCAGGCATGGGTGTTGTCGCTCTGGACGACTGTTTCCAGCGTAACGCGCCAACTGGCGTTGAACGCGTCGATAATGCCGTAGCGGATGTGCGGCTCGGCGACATTCTTGGTGATCTCGTAGCCGAGCTTGGGACCCGATGTGCCCCAGATGTGATTGCGCAGTTCCCACGCAATGCGGTTCGGATCGCCCGTCGCGCCAGGGTTATAGCGGCGGAACTCGACCGTAATGCGGTCAGAGAACGGAAACATGTAGAGGAACATCGAGTCGCCGCGCGCCTTCAACGACGGCAACGCCGCCAGAAATTCACCCAGGCTGAAGGTCTCGTGGTGCACGTGCATCGGCACCAGCGGCTTGATCTTGTACGTCACTTCATAGGTAATGCCGAAGAGTCCGTAGCTTGAACGAAGCACCTGCATCAGCTCCGGCTGAGCGGCCTCCGTCACTTCCATCAGCTCACCATTGGGCAGCACCATCTTGACGCCGATCACGTAGGAGCCCACCTGCCCATATTCGCCGGGAAAAGACGCATCCTTGGTGCCGGCAATGGACGCACTGCCTGCTGAGAGGCTGCCGATCTCAGTGTTCACGTAGAACTGCAGGTTGCGCGCTTCGAGGGCCTTGGCCATGTCAATCTGGATGGCACCGGCCTGCGCCGTAATGGTGCTGTCGGTGATCTCCAGAATCTGATTCATCTTCATCCGGATCAGCGTCCCGCCCTCCGCCACACCGCACGGCGGGTTGGAGTGGTTCGAACCCACGGCGCGCACCGGTGAGGGATACTTCACCGGATCTTTCATCACGGCGATGATGTCTTCCACGTGGTACGCATCCACGATGACGGCCGGATGCGAAATGACGTTGCCAAACCAGTTGCTCACAGTATTGGTGGCCATGGCGTTCCCTCGGGATCAGATTGTTTTGAGCGGTTATCCGGTACGCATACCGGACTTTGTCTCGTGCGGAACCTTTTAAGCGATAAGGCGCGCAGCTCCGCAGCGGCTTCGTTTTGCAGCAGCCGAAAGACTGCTACCGGGGACCGAAGAAGGATGTGATTTGACGCAAAACTATAGTGAACGCACCAGGGCGGGCGTAGCAACAAAATAGTTGAAAAAGAATGGAAATCGAAGCGGCCCTAGCTTACGGGCCCGTGTGAGAGCCTGGGATGCGGAGAGAAATTTCAGCCTTTAGCTGATGCTGGCGGCTTCAGTCTGCGGCTTTACCGCCACCGCCGGCCGCTGCTGCGGACGGATCAGCGCGAAACCTGCGCGCAAAATTGCGTATGCCGCCAGAATGCCAAAAGCCATAGAGCCGAGCGACGCGCAAATTAACATAGCTAAATTCAACCAATCCGTCATATCCGCCTTCAAACCGCTGCCTGCCGCGATGTTTCTGTTCTGCCGGGGAGGGAGGGATTTCCCGGCGCGGTGCAAGCATCACTCTGTGATTGTCTCAGAAGAGCAGGTCGTTGACCCTCCCCTCTGTTGGCAAATAAAATACCCCTAAGGTGTTATGCGCGGCAATCTGCGAATCTCCGCATGCAGCGCGTGAATCATCCCTCCGTCTGAACCCGTCCTACCATGTCCATCACGCACATTTCGGTGCGCGGGGCGCGCCAGCATAACCTGCGCGATATCAGCGTGCGTATTCCCCGCAACGCGCTCACCGTGGTCACCGGCCTCTCCGGATCCGGCAAGAGCTCGCTCGCCTTCGACACCATTTACGCCGAAGGCCAGCGCCGCTATGTAGAGACCTTATCGGCCTATGCGCGCCAGTTTTTAGACCAGATCGAACGGCCGGATGTGGATTCCATTGAGGGGCTGAGCCCGGCCATCTCCATCGAGCAAAAAACCACCAGCCGCAGCCCGCGTTCGACCGTGGGCACTATCACCGAGATCTACGACTACCTGCGCCTGCTCTACGCCTCGGTCGGCACGCCGCATTGCCCTAACTGCGGCCGTCCCATCGCGCGGCAGACGGCAGAACAGATCGTTCAGCGCATCCTGGAACTGGGCACAGGCGAACGGGTTACGGTAATGGCGCCGGTTGTCCGCGGCCGCAAGGGTGAGTTTAAAGACCTGCTCGATGAGCTGGACCAGCAGGGATTCCGTGCCCGCGTTGACGGCGAGATGCGCGATCTCTCCGAGCCGCTGCAACTTGACCGCCGCAAAAACCACACCATCGAAGCGGTCATCGACCGCATTCTTCTCAAGTCCGAGGGTGCCGGGGGTGCCCCATCCTTGCCGAAGGCAAGGGTGGGAAACAATGAATCACAGCCCGCCGGCAAACCTTCCGTCGAAAAGCGCCTCGAACAGGCTGTCTCCAAGGCTCTGCAGCTGGCAAACGGACTTGTGCTTGTCGTCACGAACGACGCTAAGGAGCAGTTATTTTCCTCATCGATGGCCTGCCCCGATTGCGGCCTCGACGTGCCCAAGCTGGAGCCGCGCAGCTTTTCCTTCAACTCCACCTTCGGAGCTTGTCCCGAGTGCCATGGTCTCGGCTCGCTCTATGACTTCGATCCCGCCAAGGTGATCACCGACTGGTCGAAGCCTCTGCTCGATGGCGGCCTGGGGCCCGGTTCGGCCTCGCAATATCTGCTCAAGCTGGTCCAGATTGCTGCCGACCGGTACAAGATCGATCTGAAGACGCCCTTTGAAGACCTGCCGCCCAAGCAGCAGCACATTCTGGTCTACGGTCCGCCGAAGGGTGAAGCGCCGCGCACCGGTTTTCACGGCATCCTCGCCTATCTGCGCGATGCGATGGAAGAGGTCCGCAGCGACGGCTATCGGGAGTACATGATGAACTTCATGTCGGCGACGCCGTGCCCAGTCTGCCGTGGCAAACGGCTGCGGCCGGAGTCGCTGGCAGTCAGGGTGGGCGGACTTTCTATCGCGGACTTTACGGCCCTGCCGTTGAATCGCGCCCTCTCGACGGCCATCAACCTCAAATTCACTGAGCGCGAAGCGCTGATCGCCGAGCGGATACGGCGCGAGGTTGTCGAGCGGCTCGAGTTTCTCTGCGCTGTAGGCCTGAACTATCTCTCACTCGATCGCAATGCGGCGACGCTTTCGGGTGGCGAAGGCCAACGCATCCGGCTCGCTACGCAGATCGGTTCACGCCTCCGCGGCGTACTTTACGTTCTGGACGAGCCCTCGATCGGCCTGCACCAGCGCGACAACACGCGGCTGATTGAAGCTCTCGAAAAGCTCCGCGATCTTGGCAACACCGTGCTGGTCGTTGAGCACGATGAAGACACCATCCGCCATGCCGACTACGTGCTCGATCTCGGTCCCGGCGCCGGACGGCTGGGCGGCAACGTCGTCGCTGAAGGCACGCCTGAGCAGATCATGGCCGCACCCTCTTCGCTCACCGGACGCTATCTCTCCGGGCAGGCCACGATGGTGCAGCGTGAAAAGCCGCGGCTGCTCACCGGCAAATGGCTCACCGTAACCGGCGCACGCGAGCACAACTTGCAGGATTTGACGATCCGCATTCCGCTCGGCGTAATGACGGTTGTGACCGGCGTAAGCGGTAGCGGCAAAAGCACGTTGATCAACGACATTCTCTACCGCTCCCTGGCGAAAACGATCTATGGGTCGCGCGAAGAGCCCGGCGCGCATGATTCCCTCGAAGGCGTGGAGCAGATCGACAAGGTTGTGCGCATCGATCAGTCCCCGATCGGCCGCACGCCGCGTTCGAATCCAGCCACCTACACACAAGTCTTCTCGCCGATCCGTGATCTCTTCGCCATGCTGCCTGAGTCGCGCGAACGCGGCTACAAACCGGGAAGATTCAGCTTCAACGTCACCGGCGGACGCTGCGAGGCCTGCCAGGGGGACGGACAGCGGCGCATCGAGATGAACTTCATGCCCGACGTCTACGTCCAGTGTGAAGTGTGCAACGGACGGCGTTACAACCAGGAGACGCTGGCGGTGAAGTTCCATGGCTACTCGATCGCCGACATTCTCGACCTGACGATCGAGGACGCGCTGCCGCTGCTCAAGGACGTCCCACAGGTGCGGCAGAAGCTGCAGACGCTGGTCGACGTCGGGCTGGGCTACGTGCATCTCGGCCAGAGCGCGACCACGCTTTCGGGCGGCGAAGCGCAGCGTATGAAGCTGGCGCGCGAGCTCTCAAAACGGCAGACGGGCAAGACGCTCTATCTGCTCGACGAGCCAACGACCGGCCTGCACTTCGACGACGTGCGCAAGCTGCTCGAAGTGCTGCACCGGCTCACCGATCTCGGCAACTCCGTCATCATCATCGAGCATAATCTCGATGTGATCCGCAACGCCGACTGGGTGCTCGATCTCGGCCCGGAAGGCGGTGAAGACGGCGGCCGCGTGGTGGGCGAAGGACGCCCCGCGAAGATCGCCGTGACGCCAAGCTCCTACACTGGACACTTCCTGAAGCGGTACTACACTTCAGAGAGCGGGCGGCTGGCCGAAGCCGAGTTCGAAGACGCTCTGCGGGTCAGCTCCAACGGCCACGGAAAGCCGGGAGCAAACGGAGTCGCAAAAGCGGATACTCCGGCCGCGGCGCCCGCTGAAAAGAAGAAAGCAGCTCCGCAAAGAAAGAAGAGGGCTCTTGCATGAGCAGCATTCCAGAAGAGGAGCTGCCCCACACCGGCGCAGGCGAGCCACAGAGCGTGGCGCCCGCCGCTGAAGATCTTCCGGAGGCTTCGCCCGACGGCCATATTCGCGCTTCCGCGAGCCCGGCCTGGCCGGCCGAAGCTCTGCCCGGCGAAACGTCGCCTCTCGAACCGACGCCCTCACCCACCCCTTCTTTGATCGAGCCGGTCGCCGTCGAGCCGCCCATCTTTCAGACTTCCATAGAGCCAGAGATAAGGCTGCCCGCACGCATCCCGCATTTCGGACATCTGCTGCTGCTCGTGCTCATTCTCATCGCTGCATTTGCGGCAGCCATCGTTGTCATGTTGGTGGCGCTGCACTTTCATGTGTACGGAATCTCGTCCATTGAGCAGACCAAATCGGAGATTCATTACACGCTGGGCAGCGAAGGCTTGGGCTACCTCTTCACGCTTCTCGGATGCCTGATCGTCTTTCCGCTTCTCTGGAACAAGCCCTTCTTCGCCGGTCTGCAGTGGAACGTCGCCACTGCGTTACGCCTCCGCTGGCGGCTGGTAAGCGCGGCCTTCATCTGCTTTCTGCTGGCTTTGTTGAACAGCGTGGTGCTGCCCGGCCCCTCGCACGCGCCAATCGAAGATATCTTCAAGGAGCCCGGCGCGGCATGGCTGCTCTTTGCCTTCGGCGTCACCTTCGCTCCGTTCTTTGAGGAGATGTTCTTCAGAGGATTTCTGCTGCCGGCCTTCTGCACCACCTTTGACTGGATCGCCGAGCGGCTCTCCCATGCTCCGGAAACTTCGACCGGCTGGGGCGGCGCTCCTCGCTGGAGCACCAATGCCAATCTGGTTGCCGGCACCATCACTGCAGTTCCCTTCGCGGCCACGTGCGCGCTCGTCTCCAAGCGCTATCTGATCGTCGGCGCAGTGTTGCTCTTTGCATGGTGCTGCACCATGGCGATGGTCTGGATGATCGCGCGCCGCCGGCCTGCCGCCAGCAGATCCATGGTTCTGATCGATGACAATGGGCATCCGCTGTGGTCGCTGCCGGCCATGGCGTGCATCTCCATCTTCACCAGCATTCCTTTTGCCCTGATGCACGCTCCGCAGACCGGCTTTTCCGTCGGACCATTCTTTCTGCTCGTCGGCGTGAGCGTCGTGCTCTGCGGCGTGCGGCTGTGGACGCGCTCGCTGGCATCGAGTACGCTCGTCCACGCCTCTTACAATTTCATGCTCTTCTTCATGATGCTGGTGGGAACCCAAGGCTTCCGCCACATGGACAAGATGTGAACGGAGCAGCAAATAGCAGGTCAGCGCGTTAGCGAGTCAGCAAGATCGCGGCCGAGGCTCTCGCGCAATCGGGGTCTTTCGTCTCGGAGAGACGAAAGGAAAATAGCCCAGGGCAAGTGAAGCCGGGTCCCACGAACAGGTCTTCGTTCGTGGGGTGCGAGCGCAGCCCTGGGAAAACATACAAAGGAAATTCACCGCCCCGGAAGGACAGCGCGAACTCTTCCTGAAGCCTCTTCTTCTCATGCATGCGATCGCCTGCCGCCGACTTGCTGACCAACCGGCTCGCTGACCGGCTCTTTTACAATCGTTGCTGATGACCACTTCAACTCACGCGCAACAACTGCTCGCATTGCTGGCACGCACCAGCTTCAAACTTGGCCAATTCAAGCTCTCCTCCGGCGGTACGAGCGACTACTACATCGACTGCCGCACGACTACGCTGCACGCTGAAGGCGGACGTCTCACCGGCCATGCCATTCTCGAGCTGCTTGAAGCCAAAGGAATCGAAGCGGAAGCTGTCGGCGGCCTCACCATGGGCGCTGACCCGATCGTCTCCAACGTGGCGACAGCGAGCGCGTGGCGCGCCATCTCGCGCAAAGGCGCGCCGCTGCTGCACGGCTTCCTGGTGCGCAAGGCGGAGAAGGCGCACGGCACTGGCCGGCGCATCGAGGGCTTCTGCCGCGAGGGCGCGTCTGTCGTCATCGTGGATGACGTATGTACAACCGGCGCTTCCACCATCGCCGCCATCGAAGCTGCGCGTGAGGCCGGGATGAAGGTTGCCGCTGTTGTATGCATCGTAGAGCGCGAAGAAGCCAATGGCCGGCCCGCAGTGGAAGCGGCCGCGGCAGGTGCGCCGTTCCTGCGGCTGTTCACGGCGAACGAGGTACGGGCAGAACACGTGCAGCAGTTGGAAGCCGCGCAGAAATAGCCGTACAAAGCGAAAAGGCCGACCCCCTTGGAGCCGGCCCCTTCGCGTCACACACCAGTCAAAACAGAACAGCGATTCTTAGCGATTCTTATTGACCGCCGCCCGTCGCGGGAGCCGGCGCCGGTGCATTGCCGTTCATGTTCGAAAGCAGTTGCACCTGAACGCGGCGATTCTTCTTCCGGCCTTCTGCCGTATTGTTCGGCGCAACCGCCTGATCCTTACCGATCCCGATCAGATAGAACCGGTGCGCCGGAATGTTGTACTTGGTCACCAGGTACTGCACCACGGCATCCGCGCGGCGATTGCTCAGCTCGTAGTTGTAGTCGGCCGGGCCCGTAGAGTCGGTTCCGCCGGTTACTTCGAGGATGTAGTTCTTTGCTGAGCTCAACTGACCCGCAAAGCTGTCCAACTGCGAGCGATCGTCCGCTGTCAGCACCGCCTTGTCGAACCCGAAGGTGACGGAGACGTCGGCAACCTGCTTGTAGTTGTCGAGATTCTTCACCACTGCATCGAGCGAATCGGCGCGCGTAGCAACGTCATTCGCAGCGGTATTGGCATCGTTGGCTGCCTTCGTCGCATTCTGCGCGTTCTGGTTGGCTGTGTCCGCGGAGCCTTGGGCCTGCTTGATGCCGGACTGCGCCCGATCGTCCACGTCATGAATCTGGCGATTATTTTCTGCGGTTTCGTTGTCGAGCTGGCCAGTGTGTTGGATGATGGGCGCCGTCTGTTTTTTCACATAGTTCTTGCTTGCACATCCCGAAACGCCCAGCATCGCCAAAGCTGCTGCAGTCATTGCAAAACCCAAACGAGTCTGTGTCATTGTTTTTTGTCCTTTCCGCCATCCCTGGCAACGTACACGCCTCCGGCGGGATGGATTCTCTCCTCTCCGCAGTAAGATGCAGCACGTGGGACACCATTTGCATGGGCTCGCTTAAATCTTTGATTGCATGAAGATTATTCGTGATTTTGCGGATTTGAACACGTGGGCAGACGAGCGTAATTTTTACATAGTCGCGTAAGGATTGCTTTCTCATGTACTTGGAGGAAAATCGCTGTCCCGTCGGAGCCTTCCGAACCGTCGGGTTCACACGATTCCCGGTATTCTAAGAACTGGCCTCCTGCCGTTTCCTCCCCATGGATCTCCACGAAAAAATCCGTGTACTGCCCACCCAGCCCGGCGTGTATCTCTACAAAAACGCCGAAGGTGACGTGATCTACGTGGGCAAGGCCAAAAATCTGCGTTCGCGGGTCCGTTCCTACCTTCTGGAAGCCTCGCAGGCTAACGCCAAGACCGGCTCGCTCATGCGCGAGGCTGTGGACATCGACTACATTCTCGTTGCCAACGAGCACGAGGCGCTGGCGCTCGAAAACAATCTCATCAAGCAGCGTAAGCCGCGATTCAACATCCTGCTGCGCGATGACAAGACCTACCCCTATGTGAAGCTCACGCTCGCCGACCGGTTCCCGAAGGTCTTTGTCACCCGCCGGCTGCGCAAAGACGGCTCGGCGTATTACGGGCCGTACTTTCCCGGCAATCTGGCCTATCGCGTCGTTGAGCTGATTCATCGTAGTTTTCTGCTGCCCAGCTGCAAGGTCGATCTCTCGCGCTATCATCCACGGGCCTGCCTGCAGTACTACATCCATCGCTGCCTCGGACCCTGTGTCGAAGGATTCGTCACGCCCGAAGCCTACAAGGAAGCCGTACGCGACGCGCAGCTCTTTCTCGAAGGCCGGCACGCCGAACTCGAACGCACGCTGACTGCGCGCATGATGGCCGCCGCCGAAGCGGAGCAGTTTGAGGCAGCGGCGCGGCTGCGCGATCAGCTCTCCACCGTACATCAACTGCAGGAAAAACAGCGCATCGCCACCGTCGAGCAGGACGATGATGCAGACGTCTTCGGCTATCACTTTGAAGACGGCTGCCTGGCTGTGAATCTCTTCCACATGCGCGCCGGCAAAATCGTCGACCGCCGCGAGTTCTTCTGGGAAGACCTGGATGAGTTGATGGAAACGCCTGAGGACGATGAATCCAGCGCAGCCAATGAATCTGTCATCCTGAGCGACCGGACGCTGAGCGCAGCGCAGCGGAAGGAAGTCGAAGGATCTGCGGTTGCTTTTCGCGCGCAGCCGGGTGCCCCAGCTCTTGCTTCTGAGACCTGGGAAAGCAGGATATCGGACAAACCGATTTTCAACGCCGGTACGGTCTTCTCCGCCCTCCTCAAACAGCTCTACATCGACCAGCAATACGTTCCACGCACGATCCTTATCCCGGCCGACTTCGATGACCGCGAGACGCTCGCAGCGCTCCTCGCCGAACGCACCGGCCACAAGGTCGACCTCGTCGTCCCGCAGCGCGGCGAAAAGCGCTCGCTCGTCGATCTCGCCGGACAGAATGCGAAGCAGTCCTACGTGCAGCGCTTCCGTGTGCTCGAACCCTCGCGCAAGGCCATCGCCGAAGCGCTTGCCGACGCGCTCATGCTGCCCGAGCTGCCCAAACGCATCGAGTGCTTCGACATCTCGCATATCCAGGGCGCCGAGACCGTCGCCTCGCTCGTCGTCTGGGAAGACGGCAAGATGAACAAATCGCAGTACCGCAAATTCAAGGTGATGTCGGTGCTCGGCGTAGACGATTTCGCCTCGATGCGCGAGGTGGTAGAGCGGCGCTACAAGCGGCTCAAAGAAGAAGGCACGCCGATGCCTTCCCTCGTGCTGATCGATGGCGGCCTGGGCCAGTTGCACGCCGCGGCCGAGGCGCTCGAATCGCTGGGATTTACCTCGCAGCCGCTCGCCTCCATCGCTAAAAAAGAAGAGGTGATCTATCTCTACGGCAATGAGGATGAACCCGTGGTCCTCGATCGCCGCTCGCCGGTTCTCCACCTTGTCCAGATGATCCGCGACGAGAGCCACCGTTTCGCCGTGGGCTATCACCGTCAGCGCCGCGCCATGCGCGACCGCAGCTCAGAGCTGCTCGATATCCCCGGTGTCGGTGCGCAGACCCGCCAGCGCCTGCTCACGCACTTCGGCAGCCTCCGTGATGTGCAACAGGCGACTGTTGAATCGCTCGCCTCCGTCGTGCCGCGCAAAACGGCAGAGGGTATCTGGAAGCATTTTCACCAGGGGCAGCCAGCAAACTGATCGAGCACCTCGATCATACGATCGACACTTCCCACGTAATCCCTCACCCAATTGTGGAATCGACAGCAAGCCAGTCCGTACTTAGAATTCTGCGCATTCACCTGCAAATTGACAGGGGCCCCGAAGGTAGTGCATGATCCGCGCCCTTTCAGCCGTCCCTGCGATATGGCGGTCACACTCAGCAGCACGTCACCCGGAGGCAGTATGGCTGACAGAAGCTTTTGGAGTACACTCAGGATTTTTCGGTATTCATTGGTCCTGATCCTCTTTCCCTTCGTTCACTACTCGGGCTTTCTGGCAACGGATGCGGACAAAGCGGATGCCTTACAGCTTGCAAATACGTTCCACGCCCAGATGACGCACGGCGATAGCGATGGAATATACGACGACGCCGACAAAGCCTTCCAGAACGCAGTCTCACGCGATCATCACGACGCGTATCTTGCCTCCATCGCGAGCCACTGGGGAACACCTCTCGATTGCACACCGAGCAATATCGGCGTGAGATTTGGGTTCGGCTCAAAGATGATGAGTGCGGAATGCAGCACAAGATTCTCCAATGGTTATACAGCTTTAGAAAAATTCAGGTGGAAAAAAACGGATAATGTCTATCACCTGTACTACTACGCATTTCACTCCAAATAGTGATGAACTCAATGCGGCATCAGTTCATCTCGACGTGATGCGCATCAATTCCCTTTCTTGGTTAGCTGCGGCGGATTATGCGCGATCTTCACCATGTTCACAATCAGCTTTGAAACGTAGCCATCGCCGCTAAACGCATCTGCCGGCAACGTGCCTACGAAACGGATCGTGCGCGTGTCGTCGAGTACAATTCCCAACGGATAGTCAGTCGCGCCGAGGGCCTGCACCGCCGTAGCGGGCACCACGAGTGTCCGTGTACCCGCCAGCTGCTCGAGATTCTGCTCGTGCGCGGGTGCTCCCAGAACCACTGAATCATCCGCAAAAACCAGGCCGTAGGCGTGAATGGGAGTGTCGCGGTTGACCTCCGCAAACTTGGTGAGCGTCTTCATCATCTTCCTGCACTCCACGCACCAGTCGGGGAAAAGCACCAGCACCGTCGCCGAAGCGAAGTTCAGATCGACCTGCGCCTTTGCTGCAGGCGATTGAAGCGCGCGCAGTATCTTCACATCGGGCAGGTGCGTGCCGAGCAGTTGATACCTGCGCGCGGTTGCATCGATGCGTAGCTGGTCTTCTGCTGCCAGCGTGGCGGTCGCAGGCAAGGCGGCTTGCACATCGGCGGCAGCTACCGCCGCAGCGTCATCTTTACCTGCGTAGCGATCGAGAAAAGCTAACTGCATCGCTGATTCATAGAGCGCTCCGAGCCCGATCACGGCATCACCGTGCTCGGCTTTCAGAGGTACACCCTGCTTCAATGCAGCCACAATCAGCGGATGTTCCGCCTCAGCCAGAGACAGGGCGGCGGGATCCGAGGCCTGCACAAGATTGTTTTTCAGATCGCGCAGTGCGTAAGCGACCTCCGCGTCATAGGGAAACTTCAACATCCCGCGCGCGGTCTCCACAGCCAAGTCAACCGCTCGCATGTGAAAAAGAGAGCTCACGCTGATTGCGTAAGACTGCGTGCGATGCTCCTCTTCGCGCTGGGCGATATAGGCGAGTGCTGCGTCGTTCGCGCCTTCCCAATCCTGCCCGAAGGCGCACAGCCGCGCAAGATTGAAAAGGTCATCTCCTTTGTAGAGCTCCGGCTTGGTCTGGGCGCAGTCTTCATTCGCCATGTGCATCCCCACGGCCAACGCGCCCAGTTCGGCATCCGACCAGTTGTCCAGCGATCCGCGCACTACATCGAGTGGATGCATCGCCTGCTTGTAGAGATCGGCGGGCGATTTGGATGAGGTCGCAGTGTCCGTCGGCTCCGGCGGCTGCGCCAACGGGCTCTGCATTGCCGGAGGAGCAGTGGAATCCGCGGGCGCGGATTGCGCAAACAGAACGCCGTGGGCAGCGCATGCGCAGAGCAGCCACAGTAAGTGCACGCGAAGATGATCTGGCCAGCAATGCTGGGACTCACATCGCATGACTGGTTAGACACCGCGCCTGGAGCCAGTGTTCCTTAAAGACAACTGGCCCAGCAAATCCCAACCGGAATCAACCAGCGGTGGCGCCGGCAGTCGATGGGTGATGTTTGAGGCTGTCGGAAACGTAGGCGAGCAGATCGCGCGGATGGACAGGTTTGGTCAGCAGGGTAAAGTGGTGGCCCTGGCTCTTTGCCGAGGTCAGCAGGTCGGCCGTCGATGCCTGGCCAGAAAACAGCAGGATCTTGCAGTCGGGAAAGATGCGTCGGATCGTGATCGCAAGTTCGATGCCGCTCATGCCGGGCAGAACGACGTCGGTGATCAGCATTTCGGGTGGAGTGAGCAGCGCAGTCTCGAGAGCGTCGTTGCCATCGTACGCAGCCATCGCTGCATAGCCGCTACGGGAAAGAATCTCAGTCAAAGTATCCGCAATCGCGGATTCATCGTCGACCACCAACACCACGGGACGATACGCGCTTGTGTCCGCGGGAGGAACCTGATCGATCGGTACGACAGGGGAAGTGCGTCTACCGTTCATCATCATCTTTTACCTCTGAACGCACACTAGCAGGGATTTCTTGCTACGGGGTCAATCTTTTCGATATGAACGAAATCTTTCAGATTCGCCCCTTTTAGGTTCTGTGTGAATCTGCCCTCCTCTTAAGAAACGGCATTCAATACGTGAAAGTTTGGATTTCTCTTGCGTAATTCAATATACTTTTACTATTACGTGAGCTTTGTGAGATATTTGGGATACGTTAGTGCAGCTCTACTACCTGTTGGGAGGCGGGAAAGGGGGGGCCATGCGGGAAAAAGGGCAGGTCGGCAGCATGACTTTTGAATCGATCCTTCAAGCTGAGGTGCCAAAAGGCCGCGAAGGAAAGCACAAACGCATTGTGAGTCAGTTGCTCAGCGATATCGATCGCCTGAGCCATGGGACAGCCCTGAAGGTTCCTCTGGCCGCTTTGCCCGACACTAAAGAGAACATCCGTTCGGCTCTGAATCGCGCTACCCGCCAGAAAGGCGTAGAAGTGGCTACTTCGAGCGACGCAGAATATCTCTACGTCTGGAAGATCAACGGAAAGTCCTAGCTTCTTTGTCTGAAGCAAACCGCCGAAAATTCTAAAATCATCCGCAATGAGCTCGCCGCCGATCTCCGTCCGTCCCGCTGTTCGTATTGACAAGTGGCTCTGGGCCGCGCGCTTCTTTAAGACGCGCGCCCTGGCTTCGCGCGCATGCGATCTGGGCAGGATTCAAGCCAATGGCGTCAAAGCAAAACCGGCGCGCGATGTGCGTCCCGGCGACCGGCTGCACATCGAGAATGACGGCGGAATCTTCGAGATTGATGTCTTGGCAACGAGCGAGGTGCGCGGACCCGCGGCGGTTGCACAGACCCTTTACCAGGAAACGGAAATCGGCCGGGAGGCGCGGCTCAAACTAGCCGAAGAACGCAAGGCGATGCAGCAGATGATGCCCCTGCCCGAGCGCCGGCCTTCCAAACGCGACCGCCGGCATATCATCCAGTTCCGCGGACGAGGCTAAGCTTTCACACTCTGCCCAGACGCAGAAAAGCCCGGCCGCTTGGACCGGGCCTTTTCATCTGCCGCTTTAAGCTGACTGCGTTACGCCGCTCGAGGCGAGCACGCGCTGGACTTTCTCCTCGATCACGCTCTGGGGCACATAGCCGACGATCTGGTCAGCCACTTTACCGCCCTTGAAGAACAGGAGCGCGGGGATTCCGCGGATGCCGTAACGCGAGGGCGTAGCGCCGTTCTGGTCCACATTGACCTTGGCCACCTTCAGCTTGCCGGCATAGGTGGAAGCCACGCTGTCAACGATCGGCGCAATTGCCTTACAGGGGCCGCACCAAACCGCCCAGAAATCCACCAGCACAGGCAGCTCGCTTTGCAGCACTTCCTGATCAAAATTTGCATCGTTCACTTCAAGAACACCCAACCCAGCCATGATCCTCCTTGCGGAAACCCTACACGCAATTCTCAGTGTACAGGAAGCCGCACTTCCATTCGATGCGGGTTAGGCCATAAAGTCGCACCGCCGGCTTGCGCAGGGCCAGCCTTGGGCAAGTAATCCAACTTGCGGAACAAATAGAAGCGCCCGGATCCCAGAAGGACCACGGGCGCTAGAGCAGCCCTCCCCCAGAACTGCTCACGCAAGCGAATGTATGTGTTCCTGGAATGAAAGGCAAGGAAACTTCAGTAATAGAGCAGTAACCACTGATTGGTGATTATCCAGAACGACATTAACAGAATCTAAAAGAATTACCGAATGATTAACTAAGAAGAAACGGGGGCGAGCGTTTGTTAAAACCGACTTGCGCCGGTCGGTTGAAATCCGCAAAGAACCAGTTCAGCTTCTTCGGGCGCTCGCAGCGCTCCGCGAATGGCCGCTTCAGCCTGAGAGAGGTTCGTCTGGCTGTCGACAACGACCAAAACCGACGGTCCTGCGCCGCTGAGCGACGCCCCCAGAATGCCGTGGCCGCCCACCAGCGGCAGAAGAAGCGGCAAAAGCGGACAGATAGGCGCGCGGTATGGTTGGTGGATGCGGTCGTGCATGGCCACCGCCAACAGATCGGCCCGGGCCTGGACGAAGGCCAGCGAAAGAAGCGAGACGGACTGGAGATTGGCGACCACGTCTGCAAGGGCGTAGCTGGCCGGCAGCACCGACCTGGCTTTGCTGGTGGGCAAGGGCTCCGCCGGAAGCGCCACGATGGCCCGCCACTCAGCGGGGGGCGTCACCCGCGCCACGTGGATCTTGCGCCCCTCGCAGGCCGTCGCTACAAATCCGCCCAGCCAGCAGGCAGCCACATTGTCCGGATGCCCCTCTAGCGTGGAAGCTTCTTCCAGGATGCGATCACTGCCCCACCCAAGCTGGCCGAAGTGCACGGCAAGGGCGATCGCCGCCAGCCGCCCGGCTGCGGAGGAGCCGCAGCCCATCCCAAGCGGAATGCCATTGGCCATCTTGATGGCCAGCGGGACAATCGGCCGACCATTGGCCGCGAGCAACTTCTTGTAGACCTCCAGAATCAGGTTGTCCTGGAGGCGCATGCAGCGGGCAGCATCGCGGCCCGTCGCGGTAATGGAGAACTCTTGCGCAGGCACGGCCTCGATCTCGAGAAAAAAATCGAGCGCGACCGCGACAGCGTCAAAGCCAGGGCCGAGATTGGCCGAGGTGGCGGGCAGCCGCAAACGAAATGCGCCAGAATCGGCTCCCGCGCCGGGCATGGGAGGCTCGCTCATGCAGCGGCGTCCTTCATGGCAGCCAGCACAGCCGCCGGCGTAGCGTCGACGACCACTGCGTTGCGGCGCAGCGCTGCCATCTCATTCTCATGCCCCGCGGCCTCATCGGCGTTCAGAAGCGTGCCGCGATGCAAGTCGATGGTGTAGTCGGCGTCTTTGAGCGTGTGGCCGGTGAGGACAAGAACCACCACGTCCGTGGTGCCGATCAGGCTCTTCGCGCGCAGCTTCTTCAACCCCGCCAGCGTCACGGCAGAGGCAGGCTCGCAGCCGAGACCTTCCGCGCCGATCTCAGCCTTGGCAATGGCGATCTCGGCTTCGGTCACGTCGATGCACCAGCCGTGCGTATCGTTGATGACGCGTGCGGCTTTGCGCCAGGAGGCAGGATTACCGATGCGGATGGCCGTCGCGCGCGTCTGCGCTTCCAACGGCTCGATGGATGCACCGTTGCTCGCGGCAAAGCTGCGCACCAACGGATTGGCCCCTGCCGCCTGCACCACCGAGATACGCGGTACACGTGCAACCAGGCCCAGCTCATGCAGTTCGCGGAAGCCTTTGCCCAGCGCAGAACTGTTGCCCAGGTTGCCACCGGGGACAATGAGGTGGTCCGGCACGTTCCAATCGAAGGCCTCGGCAATCTCGAAGGCGGGCGTCTTCTGGCCTTCCAGCCTGTAGGGATTCACCGAGTTCAGCAGATAGATCGGCGCCTGACGCACAATCTCCGTAAGCACCTGCAGGCATCCGTCGAAATCCGTCTTGAGCTGGCACGTGACGGCGCCGTAGTCCATCGCTTGGGAAAGCTTGCCCCACGCGATCTTGCCTTCGGGAATGAGCACCAGGCTCTTCAGGCCGGCCCGGGCGGCGTAAGCGGCCATAGCCGCCGACGTGTTTCCTGTAGAAGCGCAGGCGACCCACTCAAAGCCACGCTCGCGCGCGACGCTCAAAGCCGCGGTCATGCCGGTGTCTTTAAATGACGCGGTCGGATTCATGCCCTGGTGCTTGGCAAAGAGCTGGTCGATGCCGAGAGCCTTCGCGGCGCGCGGCAGATGGTAGAGCGGCGTATTGCCTTCGCGAAGCGTAACGGCGTTGCCGAAGCTGTTCAGGATCGGCAGCAACTCGCGGAAGCGCCAGACACCGGATTGATCGAGAGCCTCGCCGGACATGCGCCGCTCACGCCAGAGCCATTTCAGCGCGCCGGGATTGGGGCGATCGGGGCCGCGGCGCTGCATCCAGCCCGGATAATCGACTTCAAAAAGGTCGCCACACTGGGCGCAGCGGAAATCCGGCTGAGCCTCGGCGCCGGCGATTCGGCTTCCGCAGCCGAAACAGCGTAACTGGTGCAAATTGTCATTCATACCTAGTGTTAGCCTAGCAGGTGTGCAAAGACCTTCGCTGTGGATGATGCTCAGGCAATTGCATGAACGAGAAGCGGATTTCTTGAATGAATTCGCATCGCCCCTCCGGGGCTGGAGTTCCTTCTTGACCGTCTTCCCAGGGCTGCGCTTGTACACCCCACGAACGAGCATCCGTTCGTGGGGACCCCGCTTCGCTTGCCCTGGGCTATCTTCGACTCGTCCCTCCGGGACGAAGTGTCATTCGCCGGCCTCGGTATGGAGGCGGTTCTTCTCTACCCTTCTCGTAGCAGCTTTCATCGCGCCTGCCTGCGCGCAGCAACCCCTTCGCGTGGCGGCCGCCGCCGATCTTGAGCCGGTGCTGCCGCCGATTCTTGCGCAGTTCGAACGGCAGACAGGCATTGATGCCGAGGCCACGTATCAAGCCTCGGCGATGCTGACTGCACAGATTGAGAATGGCGCGCCATTCGATCTCTTCCTCTCCGCCGACGTTGGTTTCCCTGAGCGATTGATTACTGCGCATCTGACGGTGGAATCCGCGCCCGTTCTTTATGCGAAAGGAACACTTGTGTTGTGGGAACGCAAAGACTCGCATCTGCCGCCGCCCTCGCTGGCACTGCTTCGCGATCCCGGACTGAAACGGCTGGCCATCGCCAATCCGGAACATGCGCCTTACGGACGAGCGGCTGTTGCCGCATTGACTAGCCTGCATCTCGATGAGGCGCTGAAGCCGCAGATCGTGACGGCAGAAAACATCGCGCAGGCAGCGCAGTTTGTCGACTCGGGCAACGCAGACGCAGGACTCATCTCGCTCACGGCTGCGCTCACCCCGAAGCTTGCTCAGAGCGGTACCTATTTCGAGATTCCGCGCAACTTGTATCCGCCGATCGAACAAGGCGCAGTGATTGTGAAGTCAGCAGGCCAACATGCCGCCGCACAAGAGCTCCTCGACTTTTTGCTTTCGGCTCCCGTGCAGGCCGAACTTGCCAAGAGCGGGCTCACTCCGGTGAAGTAAGAAAAAATGGACTGGCAAGCCTTCGCCCTTACACTCAAACTGGCTTCGATCACGACGATCATTCTGCTGGCCATCGCTGTACCGCTCGCAGCCGTTCTGGTGCTGGGCCGCGCGCGGTGGTTGGCTCTCGTAGAGGCGCTTGCTACGCTGCCCCTGGTTCTGCCGCCTACCGTGCTCGGATTTTTTCTTCTCGTGCTGCTCGGGCCGCGCACGAGTGTAGGACGGGCCATCGTGGCGCTCTTCGGCCATCCGCTCGCGTTTTCGTTCAGCGGGTTGGTCGTGGGTTCCGTCCTCTATAGCCTGCCCTTCGCCGTGCAGCCGCTGGTCGCGGGCTTTGCCGCGGTTCCCTCTTCTCTCATCGACGCGGCGCGGCTGCTCGGCGCAGGTCCGGCGCGGATTGTGCGAACGCTTCTCGTACCGTTGGCGCGCCGCTCGCTCATCACAGCGGCCGTGCTGAGCTTTCTGCACACGGTGGGCGAATTCGGCGTGGTGTTGATGCTGGGCGGCGATATTCCCGGCGCCACGCGCACGCTTTCCATCGTGCTCTACAACCAGGTAGAGAACTTCAACTACGGCGCGGCAGGACGCACGGCAGCGATCCTGATGGGATTGAGTGTGCTCGCGCTCGTCGCGATCTACTCCAAAGGCCTCGGGCTCGGAAATGTGCGGGGAGGCAGCCGTGCTTGAGTTCCGGCTCGACGTGCGGCGCGGCAGCTTTCACCTGCAGGTGGAGTGCCGGCTTGCCTCTCCGTGGACAGTGATCTTCGGGCCCTCTGGCGCGGGCAAAAGCACACTGCTGCGGCTGCTCGCCGGCCTGGATCAGGCGCGCACCGATGAGCCGGTACGCGGCTTCGTCCTGCTCAATGGAAATTCGTTGACTCACACAGAGCAAGGAATCTGGAGGAGCGCCGGAAAGCGGCAGAGCGGGATGGTAGCCCAGTACGCAGCACTCTTTCCTCATCTCAGTGTGGCAGCCAACGTCGCGTACGGCCTCAGCAACTGGGAGCACGCGAAACGCACGCAACGCGTCCACGAGATGCTGGAATTGGTCGGCGCGACCGAGTTACAGAATCGCCGTTCCGAAGAGCTCTCCGGCGGCCAGTCGCAGCGTGTGGCGCTGGCGCGGGCGCTGGCGCCGCGACCGAAGCTGCTGCTGCTCGATGAACCCTTCTCTGCGCTCGACGGCGCGGCCAGCGATGCCCTGCTCGAACGCCTGCACGCCTGGACTCACGCCAACGATGTACAAACGGTTTTGGCGACACATGACGTGAGCGATGCGCTGGCAACAAGCGCAGAGGTTCTGCTGTTGCGCGAAGGGCGGCAGGTGGCGCTTGGACCAGCGGCCGAGGTTCTCGTGGGCGAGCGGGAACGGCTACTGGGGCGGCTGAATCAAACGGAGACGCAATGAACAATCCATGGCAGGAGATTCCACTGGCCGACTACGAAGCTCACATGCGATCGGATGCGGTTGGACAGAAAGTGGCTCTGAGCGAGTTGTTTGGCGAAGTGCTGGAACTGCGCAAACCAGCGTCCTTGGCCATACTGGGTGTGGCGGGCGGCAATGGATTGGAGCGAATCGACCCAAAGAGGACAACCCGTGTAGTTGGTGTGGACCTGAATCCCGAGTACATTGCTGCGGTTCGCGAGCGCTTTGCATCCCTCCCAGGGCTGGAACTTTATGCTGTCAATCTCTCCGAAGAGACAGTTACGTTGCTTCCAGTCGAGTTGGTGCATGCGGCGCTGATCTTTGAACACGCAGGCCTGGGCCGATGCCTTGAAAACGCGCTCGGGCTGGTGACACCCGAAGGCGCGCTCTCGGTGGTCCTGCAACTGCCAAGCACAGAAAGCCAGAACGTGGGGAGCAGCGGCGTTGCTTCCATCACCAGGCTAAGCTTGCATTTCAAGCTGATTGATCCGGCTGCGCTCACGCGGATGCTTGCGGAACGCGGGCTAAGAGTGATCCACGAGAGTAAAAAGCCGTTGCCGGCCGGCAAGCAGTTCTGGCTGGGCATCTTCGTGCGCGGCTAACATCGAAACCGAGCAGCGCCTACGCTGCGTTGCGCTGATACTCGTTCTTCAGCAGCACCGCAAACCCGCGCCACCCCCAGTAAACTTTGTGGTATTGAATCAGGCCTTCGTCGTTCAGCTCCATCACCTCGACGAAATCCATCTGCTCGCCCTTGGGAGCGGCGCGCGGATATTCGAAGACCAGCTTCTTGTCTCCATCAGTCAGATAGCCCGTGCGATGGTACTGCCGTAGCTCCGGCTTACGCGTGGCAACCGCTTCAAAGAAGGGCCGCATCTCCTCGTGCCCGCGGCAGACGCCCTCCTGCTTGCCCATCAGATGAGGAATCAGCGGGCTTTCGATTACCGCATCTCCAGCATAGAGCTGGAGCAAGCCCTCCGCATCATTGTGTGACAACGCCTGATCCCATTCGCGATAGATCCGCTCCAATTTGGTTCGAGTATCTTCAGCGCACGATGTTTGGCCCATGGCTCCTCCATCGCTTGGATTGGATGCACCGTTTCCCTTACAGGCTGACTGCAGGCCGGCAGAAATGCAAAAGGACGAGAATTGGAAAGGAGAAATATCTGCTACTCAGCTTGCTGTTTCGGTGTTGCCTCGAATCCGACCAGCACTGGCTCCCTCTCGAGCCGCAAGCCGAAGCGTTCTTCAACCGCATCGGCGATCTGCCCGGCCAACGTGAGAATCTGTTGCGCGCTGGCGCCGCCACGATTCACAAGCGCCAGCGTGTGGCGCGAAGAGATGCCGGCTGCATCCAGCGTGTAGCCTTTGGCAAATCCCGCCTGCTCGATGAGCCATGCGGCGGGAATCTTCACAAGGCCATCGCTCTCCGGACCTGATCCAGCAGGAAAACGTGGCGGCGCAGCAGCACTGCGTGCAGCAATTTTTTGGTAGAGTTCTTCGGTGATAATCGGATTCTTGAAGAAGCTGCCGGCGCTGCGGCAGTCCGGATCGCCTTCGACGATCAGCATACCTTTTGCGCGGCGAATACGACGCACAGTATCGGCGACCTCCGCAAGTGTCGGCTTGGAACCATCGGGATGCGCAGCTTCTACCGCGCGCTGCAACTCGGGATAGCGCAGCGTGGGTGCGCCGCCGGGTGTAAGTCGATAGTCTACGCGCGTGACAATAAACCGGCCTCGATCTATGGTATTGAAGCGGCTGCGCCGATACGCAAAGCCGCACTCGGCAGCAGTGAGTTCCACGAAATGGCCAGCACGCAGATCAAAGGCCCGAACCCGCTCGATCACCGAAGCAGCTTCCTGCCCATAAGCGCCGACATTCTGTACCGGCGTGCCGCCCACGGTTCCGGGAATACCGGCGAGACACTCCAAACCCGCGCAATTGTCCTCGAGGCTCCGCTGCACACAGTGTTTCCAGGGTTCGCCTGCAGCAACACAGTACACCCGCTCGACGCCGCTGGTTACTTGCGACATGCCGCGCAAGTTGACGCGGAGAACCAGGCCCTCAAATCCGGCATCGGAGATAAGCAAGTTGCTGCCGCCCCCGAGAATGAAGAGCGGAGTGACGCGTTTTCGCGCCCATTCAACCGCTTCCACAATCTCGGGTTCGCTCGCAGCCTCAACAAACCAACGGGCTGGACCACCGATGCCCAACGTGGTGAAAGGCGCAAGCGGCCGGTTTTCTTCGATGTGCATCGGTTCAAGGCTATCGTACTTTGTTCCAGATGGCGGTTTGTCCAGAGATTCACGCGGGACTGCGATTGAATTTGACGATAAAATAGACGGTAGGCAGTTTTCTGCCGGAGGCAAACATGTACCCAGAACTGATGGTGATGCCCATGCGCGAAGAGTTGGTCCGCGCTGGAATCAAGGAAACCCGGACGGCCGAAGAGGTAGACGCCGCACTGGCCGAGCCCGGAACGACGCTGGTCGTCGTGAATTCGATCTGCGGATGCGCGGCAGGCAAGATGCGTCCCGGCGTGCGGCTGGCGATTGCGAATGCCACCAGCCAACCGGACCATAAGATTACGGTGTTTGCCGGACAGGATCGTGAGGCAACCGAGCGTGCCCGCAGCTACTTCGAAGATAATCCGCCGAGCTCGCCGTCGATCGCCATTCTTCGCGATGGCAAGCTGGTTTATCTGATGCAGCGCTTCGTCATTGAGCAAGCCACCGCACAGCAGATCGCCGGCGAGTTGGTGCGCGCCTTCGATGAGTTCTGCGCCAAGACAACGGCGTAACCGGAATCAGACCTTTCGGATCGGCCCGGGATAGCGGGCGATCGTAGCATCGGCAGTCAGCAAAGTGATCCCTTCGATCATGGCCTGCGCAATCAGCAGCCGGTCGAAGGGATCTTTGTGTATGGGAGGAAGACTGGCAACCCTTGTCGCGTGCGGGCCGGCGACATGTAATTCGATATAGCCACTCTCAAGTAATGCGTTACGGACCACCGCCGGATCGGCGTCGAAATCCGGATAGCCTTTGCCATGCTTGATCGCAGTCTCCCAGATGCTGGCGACGCTGAAGATCAGCTCATTGGTTTCATTCGAGATGAGCTTTCGCGCTGCGGCAGACAGGCGAGGCGACTCTGCTGATGTCCACAGCAAAATATGCGTATCCAAAAGCAGTTTCATTTCTTACCGTAGAACATCTCTTCAATTTCAGCAGCGAATGGTGTCTTGATGTCGTCTGGAACTGTAATCTGTCCCTTCAAGAATCCGATCCGTTGCTTCGGCTTCTTCGTCGCTCGGATCGGCACGACCTGAGCCATCGGCTTGCCCGCCTTGGCAATCACGAAAGGCTCGCCGTTGGCCACTTCCTCGACGAGGCGCGAGAGGTGAGTCTTTGCTTCATGAATGTTGAAGGTGCGCATCGCCGATCCTCAGTAAACTTAGTTTACTTAGTTTAGTTTACTTGGACTATACTGATTTTTCAACACTACAAACAAAACGGCCTCCGCTCTGGAGGCCGTTCCTATTCATGATTCGTCAGGATTCGCGCGAACCGCTCAGTCCCCTTCTTCGGCCACTGCCAGCTTCTGCACCTTGCTGTGTTTGATCGAGTAGCCAAAGTAGATCAGCAACCCCACAATCAGCCAGCCAATCATCACCTCCCAGGTGATCAGCGCAAGTTGCGTCATCAGATACAGCGCCGAAACCACGCCCAGAATCGGCACGAGCGGCACAAACGGCGTTTTGAAGGGCCGCGGCATCTCCGGATGCCGCACGCGCAGCACCCATACGCCGGCACTCACGATGATGAAAGCCAGCAAGGTCCCTATGTTCACCAGGTCCGCCAGTTTGTCGATCGGCAGAATCGCCGGCATCACCGCCGCAAACGCGCCAAACACAATCGTCGTAATCCACGGCGTGCGGAACTTCGGATGCACATCCGACGCCCACTTCCAGAACAGGCCGTCTTTCGACATGGAATAGAAGACACGCGTCTGCCCCAGCAGCATGACCAGCATCACCGTTGCGAGTCCGAAGATTGCGCCTATCTTCACCAGCAGCGAGCCCCATGTTACCCCGGTCGCATCGATGCCCAACGCCACAGGCGCGCTTACGTTCAGTGTCCTGTAGTTCACCAGCCCGGTCAGCACCAGCGAAACCAGAATGTACAGGATTGTGCACACGCCCAACGACCCCAGAATCCCGATCGGCATGTCGCGCTGCGGCTTCTTGGCCTCCTGGGCCGCTGTCGATACAGCATCAAAGCCGATGTACGCAAAGAAGATGCGCGAAGCCCCCTTCGGAATTCCCTGCCAGCCGTAGCCACCCATCTCATCCTTCGGTGGAACAAACGGGTGCCAGTTCTGGTGAGCCACTTCTGGATGCCGCATCAGAAAATAGCCGCCGATCGCAAGAAAGATGCCCACGATCGCCAGCTTCACAATCACAATCGCGGAATTGAAATTGGCCGACTCCTTGATGCCGATCACCAGAATCGTAGTGACAAGCAGCACGATCACTACTGCGATCAAGTTGAAGAGTCCCGTCACATGCGGCAATCCGGCGTCACTCACTCCAGGCGGCAACGACATCCGGTCGATCCATATTCCGTGGTATTGCACCAGCACGTTCCCGGTCGTCGTCGTAAGCGCCGGCGGAATCACAATTCCAAACTGTTGCATCAGGCTATTGAAGTAGCCCGCCCAGCCTGACGCCACCGTCGATGCGCCGAACGCGTATTCCAGGCACAAATCCCAGCCAATGATCCACGCCACCAGCTCGCCGAGCGTCGCGTAACCGTAAGTGTAGGCCGAGCCGGCAATCGGGATAATCGAGGCGAACTCCGCATAGCACAGGCCTGCAAACGCGCAGGTCAATCCTGCAAGCACAAAGCTCAATGACACCGCAGGCCCTGCGTACAGTGCGGCCGCCTGCCCCGTCAGCGTAAAGATACCCGCACCGATCACAGCGCCAATTCCCAGAGTGACCAGGTTGAGCGCTCCCAACGAACGCTTGAGTGTGTGCTCGCCTTGTTCGCAAGCCTCGTTCGAAAGCAACGACAAAGGTTTAGTGCGGAGCAGTCTCGACATGAATGAGGGCCATCCTCCGTGGCTTTGAATATTGGACTAAGTTTGTGCCTCGTGCGTTTGCGTTCCGGATGAGCGCGACCAGAAAAGATAAACGGGAATCCCGAGCAGAACCAGCGCCAGCCCAGGCCATGTGTACTGTGGCTTGTACCGCAATAATACGACACAGATCCATGCGGCCATGACGATATACAGCGCGGGCAGCACGGGATAACCGAGCGCTTTATAGGGGCGCGGCGCATCCGGCTGCTTCACGCGAAGAACAAAGAGACCCGCAATCGTGAGGATGTAAAAGACCAGCTCGGCAAAGATGATGTAGTCGAGCAACTGGCTATAGGAGCCGGAGATGCAGAGCAGGACGGTCCACGCAGCCTGGACCAGCAGACCGGCCACTGGCGTCTTGTAGCGAGGATGCAGTTTGCCCACAGACTTAAAGAACAGTCCGTCCTGGCTCATGGCGTAATAGACGCGGGCACCGGCGAGCGTCATGCCATTGGCGCAGCCGAAAGTGGAGATGAGAATCGCCGCTGCCATCAGTCCCGCGCCGCCCGAGTGAAACACCTGTCCAAGAGCCGCAGTCGCCACGCGGTCTTCAGCCGCATACTGAATGCCGCGCGCCATCGCCGTCGCACCATTCGGATCGCCGTGGAGCGGTAGCACCAGCATGTAAGCCAGCGACACGAGAAAGTAGACCGTAAGCACAAAGCCTGTGCCGAGAATCAGCGAGAGCGGCAGATTACGGCGCGGATTCTTCACTTCGCCGGCTGTGAACGTGATGTTGTTCCAGGCATCGGCGGAAAAGAGCGAGCCTACCTGGACGACCGCCAGAATTACCAGCAGATTCACCCATGCAATCGGTCCGCCTACGCCAACCTGCACCGGATGCAGCGCGCTCCATCCGGCGTTACGCCAGAACTGGCTCAGGCTCGCGCCAAAGTTCGCCTGCCAGGCTGTCGCATTTACGCCCACGGTAAAGGTCATCAGGATCAGCGCGGCGAGCGCGATAGCCTTGGCCGAAGTGAAGATGTTCTGGATCAGCGCGCCTAGCTTGACGCCGAAGATGTTGACGATGGCGAGAAAAACGACGATGAGAATGCCCGCGAGATTGGCCGTGCTCACGCCGATCTCCATATTGCCCAGCACCATGGGGCCGACCCGCCAAGCCGGTACATGAGCGATATGCCAAAGCCAGTGCGTTGTCGAGACGGATGGAAAGAAGACGCCGAGAAATTTGCCGAAGGCGACGCAGACCGCCGCAATGGTTCCGGTCTGGATGACCAGAAAGAGCGTCCAACCGAAGAGAAATCCCCAAAGAGGTCCCAGCGACTCGCGGAGGTAAACGTACTGGCCTCCGGCGCGGGGCATCATCGCCGCGAGTTCGCCATAGCTGAGAGCGCCAATCAGCGTGAGGACGGCGGTCACGAGCCACGCCCCGAGATAGAGAGCTGGCGAGTCGGTGCCTCTCGCAATGTCGGCATCCACGATGTAGATGCCTGAGCCGATCATGGAACCGATGACGATGGCCGTCGAACTGAAGAGGCCAAGCGTCTGCACCAGCGTGGGAGTCTGCGTCGGCGCGTCGGGGTCCGCGGTGGAGGCTTGTTTGGAGGTCAACACTTGAAGAGAGTTTTACCTGAATTCCATCGAGATGTCTGTAGCTTTCTTGCGCCAGTTCTATCCGACGTTCACTTTCGTATATCGCCTGCTTGGACTAACCGAGAATTGCGTTCCAGCGCCGAAACTCAGCGGCAGGGTCAGGTGTGCGGAAGATAGCGGCCGCCACAGCGACTGCCGAAGCTCCAGCCGCGAGGACGGCGGGCGCGGTTTCGAGCGTAATTCCCGCTGCTGCCGTAAGGATGCGCTTCGGCCCGGCCTGCTCGCGAAGCTTGCGGACACCTTCCACGCCAATCGGCGCTTTGGAAGTCTGCTTGGTCGTGGTGGTAAAGACTGGCCCGATGGCCCAATAATCCGCAGGCTCCTCCAGGATGCTGGGCAGAAGCGCATCGCTGCCGCCAAAAGTACCCACGATGCGATCGGGGCCGAGCAGCCGGCGGGCTTCGCTGGGAGAGATATCGCCCAAGTCAACATGGACGCCGTCAAAGCCAGCCTGTTCAACCAGATCGGCGCGATCATCGAGAATCAGCTTGATCTTTGGTGCTGGCATGGCCGAGCGCAGCGCGGCGGCATCCTGAAGAATCTCCGCGTCGGAGCCCGTCTTGTTGCGGTACTCGAGCAGCGTCACCCCGGCTTCCGCCAGCCCGCTGCCAAGTCGCCGAAGAAACTCCTGGCGGCCCGTTGCAGGAGTCACGGAAGCATCGATGAACGACGAGTCGAGGATGGGATAGATCTTAGGGAACGAGAACGGCATGAGATCAGGGTAACCGACCGCCGCGTAATCCTGCCCTTTCGCCAGAAACGAAAGCGAAACGACGGGGCACGGAGTTGGTTCCATTACCTATTCCCTGTTCCCTATTTTCTGCCTCTTCACATCTCATCTGCCGAGGGGCCGTACATGCCGGGAATTTTGGCTCCCAGCAGCCGCAGGTAAACGCCCAACTGCGCCCGGTGGTGAATCAAGTGGCTGATCACCAGCTCGCGAAACACCTGATGCCGCGGTTGATCGATCCAGACCTGCCCACCGTAGATAAACTTCCAGTTCTCATCCCACTTCGCGCCCGTTGTTGCGGCCAGAGCGGCGCGGGCGCGCGGAAGCTCGCCATCGAACTTCTCCAACAGCGTCGCCTTGCTCGCCGGAATGTAGGATTCCCATTTGTGATCGGCCGGGAAATCCAGTTTGTCGAGGGTCAGCGCATGCACCGCCCAGTCGCTCACCATCTCGATCAGGTGCCCGGCTAACTTGCCCAGCGCCATCGATTTCGGGTGAGGCTTGTAATCGAAATCCACATCGGCGGGAATGGCCTCGAGCATCTTCCGCGTTCTGCCTGCTTCGCGATCGTATTCAGCAATAAGCTCTTTCTGAAAATCCACGATGAATCCTCCTTGCAATGCGAAGCAAGGATAGATCAAGTCCGCAGAAAAAGCGAATAAAAAACGAAAATGCCCTATAAATTTTTAGAGTTTAGGCACCGGTCCGCTGTCCTACTGCTTCGGCAGCGCGAAGGCTACGTACGCCCCACCCACGGGTCCTTTCGGGTCGCGGCCCCCGCTGGCGGCGATCACCACGTACTGGCGGCCGTCGACCATGTAGGTTGAAGGCGTGGCGAGGCCGGCGAAAGGCAACTCGGTCTCCCAGAGAAGCTTGCCCGTGCTTGTGTCGAAGGCGCGCAATTTGTGGTCGTAGACCGTCGCTCCGATGAAGAGCACGCCGCCAGCCGTAACGATGGGCCCGCCGTACATCTCGGAGCCGGTATCCTTCATTCCCTGACGGGTAAGCTCAGGATACTCGCCCAGCGGAATCTTCCACAGATACTTGCCGGTCTTGAGATCTATCGCGTTCAGCGTGCCCCACGGCGGCGCAATGGCAGGGTAACCATCGGGATCAAGAAATTGCCGATAGCCGGTAAAGACATATTGCTGCGCCTGATTCGAGGACGGCGTCGGCTGACCGACTCCGAGATAGCGCAGCAGGGCATCCAGTTCTGCGCCCTGAATCTGCGGCATCGGCGGCATGGCGCCTTTGCCCTCGTGGATGCGCGTAACAACCTGCTCCTTCGTCAACCGATGGCCAACCCCGGCAAGCATCGGGATCGCCGGGGGCTTCCCCTCCATATCCGCGCCGTGACAGACAGCGCAGTGATCGCGGTACGTTGTGCCTCCAGTCGAGTTGAACGCGAGCGCATCTGAATCCCATGGTAATGCGTCTTGCGAATGGCCTTCACTCGACTCAACCGGCGTGCGGAGAAATTCAAGTAGAGTGGTGAGCGTTGCATCATCGATATTGGGAAAAGACGGCATGCGCCCCGCGCCGGTGCGAATGGTATGTGTGATCGCTTCCCTGCTCAACCGGTCTTCGATTCCAACCAGCGACGGAAACGTCGGCGGAGAGCCGGCGCGGTTCAGACGATGGCAGACGGCGCATTGCTGGTCGTAGAGTTGTTCGCCTGGGCTCGATGCCTGCGCAACCGGAGCAAGTCCACCGAGCCAAGCCATCTCGCTGGACCCGACAAAGAGCGTGTTGGTCGCGGGATCGACCGCAGGACCGCTCCACTCGCCGCCGCCGTCAAAACCCGGAAAGACGACTGTCTGCTTGCCCACGGTCATCGGATAGAACTGCCCATTGCTGCGCAGGTTGGCGAACTCCTTTTGAGCCCAGGCATGCGCCTCGGGCGTGCGATTGGTCAGCATGTCGGCTGTGAGCTGCTGGCGGGCAAAGGGCAACGGCCAATCGGGTGAAGGCTGCGTGGGCGAGGTCACTTCTCCCGGTATCGTGCTCGCGGGGTAAGGATGTTCGTGAACAGGAAAGAGCGGCTTGCCCGAGTTGCGATCGAAGAGATAGAGGTAAGCCTGCTTCGAAATCTGGGCGAGAGCTTCGATAGTTTTGCCGTTTTCATGCAGCGTGTACAACGCCGGCGGCGCAGGAAAATCGCGATCCCAGATGTCGTGGTGGACACCTTGAAAGTGCCACAGCAGCTTTCCCGTCGCGGCATCGAGCGCGAGTATGCAGTTGGCGTAAAGATCGTTGCCGACGCGGTCGCCGCCGTAGAAGTCCATCACGGCAGAGCCGGTCGGCACAAAGACGATGCCGCGTTGGGCATCGAGCGAGAGGCCGGCCCAATCGTTCGCTGCTCCCGCAGTCTTCCACGCATCGGGTGGCCAGGTCTCGTAGCCAGGTTCGCCGGGATGTGGAATCGTATGAAAGCTCCAGCGCAACGCGCCGGTATGCACGTCGTAGGCACGGATATCGCCGGGAGGCGCCGGATGCGTCTCAGGGTTGCGCCCGCCGACGATAATGAGGTCTTTGTAGATGACGCCGGGTGTGGTGAGCGCGACCGACTGCTCCTCAGGATTACCCCGCAGGTCTTTGCGTAAGTCGATGCGGCCGTTCTCGCCGAAGCTCGCAACAGGCTTCCCCGTCTCGGCATCGAGGCAGTAGAGAAAATTCATCACGCCGGCGAAGACGCGACCGCGCGTACCGTCGATCCAGTACGTGATGCCCCGGCTCGGCTGTGTTGCCCGAATGCCGGAGTCGAATTTCCATTTCAGTTTGCCGGTGGCCGCGTCGAGAGCGATGACGATCTGCGAAGGCGTGTAGGCGTAGAGAGTGCCATCTACGATCACCGGATTGACTTCGAGATTGCCCTTTTCTCCGGTGTCGTAGCTCCAGGCCGGCTGCAGATGCTGCACATTGGCGCGATTGATCTGCGTGAGGCTGGAGTAGTGATCGCCATTAAAGCCGCCACCGTAGGCGGGCCAATCGCTTTTCTGTCCGGGGCTAATTTCACATCCCCACGCGGCAACGAACAAAACAACCGTCGCCTTCCAATAATTCTTCCGTTGCCCTTTGGTCTGTTTCATGCGGAGAAGTGCTCGTGATCCCAATTCACGGCTGAGCCCTTTTATGACAGATTACGCCGACAAGAACTTATATCGAAAAAGGCGGAGCGGAGGAAAGAAGATTTTGACGAATGCATGGGATTGCCATCTCTCCCACTGGGAACGATCTCTATAGGAAAAAACAGCCGCAGATCCTTCGACTCCGGTCGCCGCAGCGACCTTCGCTCAGGATGACAGTCGGAGAAGGATTCGATTCAGGCTGACTTTTTTTCTGCCTCAGCGCGTGCAATTAGAAAGCGCTCCATAAAGCCGGTGTCGAACTCGCCGGCGCGAAACCCCGGATCGGCAAAGATCTCCCGATGCAGCGGAATTGACGTGTGAATCCCCTGCACGATGAATTGGCTCAATGCCCGCTCCATACGCGCGATCGCCTCTTCGCGATCGATGCCGTGCACGATCAGTTTGGCGATCAGCGAATCGTAGTAAGGAGGAACCACACCTTCCGCGTACTGCGCCGTGTCCACGCGAACACCGTTGCCGCCCGGGATGTTGAAGGCCGTGATCTGCCCAGCGGACGGCGTGAACTTCTGCGGATGCTCGGCGTTGATGCGGCACTCGATGGCGTGGCCGCGAATCTCAAGCTTGCGCGGAAGAATGTCGTCGAGCTTTTCGCCTGAAGCGATGCGCAGCTGCGCCTTGACGAGATCGATGCCGGTAATCGCTTCCGTCACCGGATGCTCCACCTGGATGCGCGTATTCATTTCGATAAAGTAGAGCTGGCGTTTGGCGTCCATCAGAAACTCGACGGTGCCCGCGTTCTGATATCCGATATCGGCGAGGGAGCGGCACAGCGTTTTGCCCAGCTCTTCGCGCAGCTTGGGCGTCACCTGCAGCGAGGGCGCCTCTTCAATCAGCTTCTGATGACGGCGCTGGATCGAGCACTCGCGCTCAAACAGAGAGGCCACGTGGCCATGCTCATCGGCAAGAACCTGGAACTCGATGTGGCGCGGGTTCTCGATGAACTTCTCCATGTACAGCTCACCGTTGCCAAAGGCATTCGCCGCCTCGGCGTGCGCAGCGTGAAACAGGTGCGGCAACTCTTCTGCACTGCGCGCGATACGCATGCCACGGCCACCGCCCCCGGCTTTTGCTTTGAGAATGACTGGGTAACCAACCTTCTCGGCCCACTCCGCAGCCTCTTCCACTGACTGGATGACCCCGTCGGAGCCCGGCAGAATCGGCACGTTCGCCTTCTTCATTGCCTGCCGCGCCTTTTCCTTTTCGCCCATCAGGCGCGTGACTTCCGGCGGCGGACCAATGAACTTGATGTTCGATGCGCGGCAGACCTCGGCAAAGTTCGCGTTCTCGCTGAGCAGCCCATAGCCGGGATGGATCGCGTCGACGTCGGCGATCTCGGCCGCAGAGATGACGGCCGGCACATTGAGATAGCTGTCCGCCGGGCGCGGAGGGCCAATGCAAATGGCCTCATCGGCAAAGCGCACATGCAACGAGTTGCGATCGGCCTCGCTGTAGACGGCGACCGTGCGCACGCCGAGTTCCCGGCATGCGTTCAGGATGCGGAGAGCAATCTCACCACGATTAGCGACAAGAACCTTACGAAACATGGACCTCAGCGATGCTAGCAGGGCTAGCGGAGTTACGGCAAAACCAGAGAACTTGTGGCCTCTTTAGGAACATGCAAGGTGTCGCGTCGATTTGAATGCCGCGTTTCGGTATACAGCATCTCTGGTTTTGCTATAGCGGTGCTGGTAAGAACTGCTTGCGGAGCCGGTGAACTCTTGTGTCGCAGATGCATCAGCGAGCGCCGCCAGCGACTCTTCCTCCGCTACGGACGAATGGCAAAGAGAGGCTGCCCGAACTCGATGGGCTGGCCGTTGGTGACGAAGCATTTCACAATCTCGCCCGCTGCGTCGGACTCGATCTCGTTCATCAGCTTCATCGCTTCGACGATACAGATCACCTGGCCCTTGTCGACGCAGTCGCCTATCGAAACGAAAGATGCAGCACCAGGAGATGGTGATGAATAGAACGTCCCGACCATCGGGGACTTGACGATGTGTAAACCCGCATCCGGGTCTTCCGCGGGCGGCTTTGCGGCAGCGCCCGCAACGGGAGCCGAAGCGGCCGCAGACGGAACAGCCGGGGGAGGCGCCGAATTCAGCAAACGCGCCAGATCGCCAAGACCTGCCGATTGCCCCTCCTGCTGATGGAATTTCAACCGGATCTTGACATCGCCGCGGTCCAAATCAAATTCGGCGACCTGATACTGCTTCAGGAATTCGATCAGCTGCTTCAGGTCTTGGATATCCTGTGGTTTCATTCGTTCCTTAACTCTCCCGCAGGCCGTGCAACGCGGCGCGGATTCTCGCAAAAAGTGAACTCAAAGTTCGATCAGAGCCTTGGGCGCGGGCGTAAGCACCTGCCCTCCGCTGCGCGTCACAGCAACCATATCTTCGATGCGTATGCCGAACTCGCCGGGTAGATAGATTCCAGGTTCGATGGTGATGACCATGCCGGGCAGCAGCCTGGCTGGCTGTCCGGCGCCGACACGCGGCGGCTCATGAATCTCGAGGCCAACACCGTGGCCGGTCGAGTGGGAAAATGCCTCCGCCAATCCTTCCCTGCGTAACACACTGCGGGCGGCCTCATCCACTTCACCGCAGCTCACGCCTGATATTACCGCAGCGACCGCGGCCTCCTGCGCTTCGAGTACCGCCTGGTACGCCTGCCGCTCTCTTGCCTTTGGTTTACCCAGGAAAACGGTACGCGTCATATCGGAGCAATAACCCTTGAGAATAACACCGAAGTCTAAGGTGAGAAAGCCTCTACGGGGCAGTGCGAGAGTTGTGGCGCGCCCGTGCGGCAACGCCGAACGCGGGCCCGAGGCCACGATCGTTTCGAACGACATGCCTTCCGCTCCCAGCAGTCGCGCCTGATGTTCAAGCTCTGCGGCAACCTCGATCTCGGAGATGCCTGGCCCGAGAAAGCCAAGAATGTGTTCGAAAAGCTGGCAGCCCACCAGGGCCGCCTCGCGCATGATCGAAATCTCGTCCTCGTCCTTTACCTGGCGCAAAAGTTCTACAAAAGGCGCCGGCAACGCAGCGAGAAAACTGCGGCGCAGCCGAGAAGGCAGCGAGGCCTTCCAGTGCGTCAGCGCGGCCACGGTTGTGTGGGCGGGATCGTAACCGGCAATCGCGACTCCCGACTGCGCGGCCAGCCACTGCACCGCAATAACCGCCGGCGCGCTTGTCGCAATCTGCACGCGGGCCGCTTTGGTCTCTGCGGCTGCCTGAGCGGTATAACGGCCGTCGGTAAAGAGACGGGCTGCACGGCGGGTCACGGCCAATGCTGCGCTGGAGCCGGTAAATCCGCAGAGATAGCGTATGTCGGGAGGATGAGTAACCAGAAGCCCGGGAAGGCCGGCGCGGGTCAGCTTACGGCGCAGCGCGCCCATGCGGCGGAAGTGGTCCACTCGCACTGTTTTATCACAGGGATCAGATGTCAGAGATCGGGGACGAGTTTGAGTTTGTCAGCTCACGGATATCAGATTTGTCATCCTGAGCGACGAAACGCAGCGCGCCAGCGCTGCGTGCAGGAGTCGAAGGGATCTGCGGTTGTCTCTTGAACGATCCAACTGTCCCGCAGAATCCGAACGATTGCTCCCTGCTTTTACATCGTCGACTGCACTGGCTTCTTCTTCTCCGGATCGACATCTGCAGTCGATTGCAGATCGGATTGCCGGTCCATCCACTCGTCGAGACGGGAGCGCTTGAAGCGCCAGCGGTTGCCGAGCTTGAAGGCGGGAACGAAGCCTTCTGAGGCGTATTTGTAGAGCGTGTCGGGCGAGATACCAAGGTAGTCGGAGGCCTGGCGGATATCCATGACCTCACGAATCTCAGGAACCAGCAGATTGGAGCGGGCGGCGGAGCTGCGCATAGTGCCTCCTCGAACAGATGACGCCTCTAACGATTCCGGCAAATCTGCCGGTAGCTTTGTATATATCGCGGTTTCGCACGCCAGTTCAAGGAATTTCCGGAAATTTCGGGAAATTCATCGGTTCCCTACCTGGCTAAGTGACGTTTAACGAGGGATTTCTGGCCGGCAATCCTCCGGCTTGTGGTGCCAAAGAAAGATTCCCCAAGCCGTTGGGCCAGTAAACCGGATGGTGCGGAATGAGCCAGAGCTTGAAACATAGGGCCTAAACCCAGCGAACGGCCTGGCAAGTCCCGAGAAACGGCCTAGTCCTTGTCCTCGCGCCGATGGAGCGTCGGCTGATCCGAGCCGTTGTCGCCGCTCTGGCTGGTCTGGGTCTGGCCGCCGGAGCCTGAACCCGAATCGTCTCCCTGGTTGCTGGCGCGGCGCAGCGAGGGCCGCGTGACGCCCTTGGTATCAGTCAGGCGGCGCTTGTTCTCGATGCGGGCCAGGCGGGCCTTGACATCGTCAAACTCCGACGTGGTTACCGTGTACTCGTCTTTGGCAGGAAGAATCTTGGCAATCTCCTCCTGCGAGTGCAGGATGCGGTCCGGTGTCTGCGGATGATCGGAGAACGCTTTAGCTACAAGGCCGGGCTTCCGCTTTTCGAGCGCCTGAATCTTCTCAAAGAAGCTGATGAAGGCCTGCGGATCGTAACCGGCGCGGTACATGTACTGCACGCCCAGGTAGTCGGCCTGCGCCTCGAAGTCGCGTGAGAACTCGAGGAACGTGATCGGGATGGCCAGCTGAGCCGCTTCGTAGATGCCGTAGCCTGTCCAGGTGTAGCCGGTCATCATGATCAGCGGCACCATGCCGAGCTGCGCGTAGTTGGCGCGGGTCATCTCGCGCGCTGCGTGATGCGCGCAGACATGGGCCGTCTCATGAGCCATCACGCCGGCCAGTTCGGCTTCTTCGTCGGCTGCCAGAATCAGGCCGGAGTTGACGTAGAAGAATCCACCGGGCAACGCCATGGCATTGATCTCGTCCGAATCGATCACCTTGATGGTGAACGGAACCTTGCAGTCGGAGTTCTTGACGATGTTCTGACCGATGCGGTTCACGTACTCGTCGATCTCGGGATCGGTGATGAAGCGGGTGCTCTTCTCGATCTCGTCGGCGTACTGCTTGCCCATCTTGATTTCGCTGTCGGTCGAGTACCAGTTGCCCAGGCCGCGGCCACCGATCTCGCGATTGCCCACAGCGCTTACGTCCTCAATGCTGCCCGGCTTGACCTTGATCATCTGGCTGCCGGGATCGACCACCTTTTCCGGATCGATCTTGTCGGCGGAGGTTGGAGCAGGACTATCCCCACCGACCGGCGTAGTTCCGGGAGCGGGTTTGTCCGAAGGGACAGGCGACTTCTTATCGCCCGATTGAGCAGACCCCGAAGCCGGTTGGGCCGCGGGAGCAGGCGCATCACCGCCCACGGGCGTTGTGCCAGGTGCCGGCTGAGCAGAGGGCTGCTGTGCTGGGGGTTGAGCCTGCGACGAAGCCGACGACTGGGACGAACTCGATCCGCTGGATTGAGCCCAGGTTCCTGTGGCCAACGTAAGCGCCAATCCTGCCAGGATCGAGGCTCCCATACCGATGTGACGTGACCTCATGATGTCACCTCCAGCGTGCAAAGACTTCCGGACCCAATTTGCCCCGCTTCGCTCTTCCTCTTAGACGCTAGTATCTGCCTGTTTGGTAACGAATGGGAAGGAGATTTCCGAAAACAGTGGAATCCTGCCCTGTTGCGCTGTGTTGAACACCGGTTCGACACTTGGTTCAGCCGCCGGATTCGCACAGTCAAGTCTTGGGCGGCGCAACCCGCTTGCATTAAAGTGATGAACACGGAACCGGAGGATTGCTTGCGTCCGATATGGTTGAAAGTGGCTGCGATGGCCGTGTGCGGAATCGTACAGCTTGCCGCCCGGCCAGTGCTTCCTCAGCCTGCGCCTGCCCATCCAGCTCCTCACCCTGGCGCTTCTCCGCGGCCTCATGCCCCTACTCCTGGCCCTTCCCAAGCTCCCGCCGTCGTCTTTGACGCCAGCGCCATGGGATCGCCGTTGCCGCTCGATAAAGACTGGCGTGTCGGCATTTCGGCCGATCCGGCGGCGGCTTCGCCCAACTTCGATGATTCGGCATGGGCCGTCCGCGGAGCAGAGTCGTCGATGGAAGAGGTTCCGGACGAAGATCCGCAACAGCAGCAGCAGCAAAAAACCGGAGGAATTCACGTCCAGGTGGGAACAACCGGCGACCCAGAAGCCTTCTCTGGCCATCACGGACAGCGCTATGCCTGGTTCCGGCTGCACGTCAAGCTGGCGCCGAATCATGGTCCTATCGCGCTGCTCATTGAATTGCCCGTCTCCCAAAGTACCTCGATAGGAGTAGGCGCAACCGGTCCCGGCGTAGACGTTTTTGTGAATGGCAGACAGGTTCAGCCGGAAGGGCCGCACGGCAACGCGCCGCAGCACTACCAGGCAATCTCGCGGCTCTATGACCTGAACGTGCCCACCGGTGAGACCGCCGTCACGCTGGCCGTACGCACAATCTACATCCCCTTCGGCCATGGATCGTACACCACGTTCTTTGCGGACCGTGAACTGACCCTCGGGAATCGCGCTGATCTCGAACACGAGCTGAAACTCTGGGAGGACCGCAGCCTCTTTGAGCGGCTGCCGCGGCTGGTGTACTCCGCTCTTCTCGTCGTCCTGTCGGCCTTTTTGCTGGCGCTCTACTTTTCGCAAAAGGGACACACCGAGTATCTCTGGCTGGCCCTGCATGAACTCGTGCAGGCGCCCATCGGCCTCGTCGAGCTGGCAGGTAGTTCGGCGCGCCTCGACAGCCTGTGGTACGCGGCGCTGGTGCTGGAACTGGTGCTGGTCTCGGCTTACCTCTTCTTCGAGTTTCTGGTTGCCTTTCTCGCGCTGCGGCGCAAGTGGTACATCCGCTGGCTGCGTTATACCTCGCCAATCCTCATCTGCGTGGGTCCCACGCTGCTGATGGTGGGCCACAGCCAGTTCATCGGTCTGCTTCTGGCCATAGTCTTTCTCGGCGCGCTGGCATGGATGGGCGTATGGGCCATCTTCATCTTCGTTACTTTGATCGCCGCCGCCATCCGGCGCAACTTTGAGGCCGGGCTTCTGCTCATCCCGCTCATATTGGGTCTCGTCGGCATCGTTGAGCCATTTGTCACGGCCAGCATGAAAGATTGGACAGGCCAGGAGGCGCATTCGCCGCTGACCATCTACGCCGGCCCCATGCCGATTCACTTTGCTTCCATCGCCGACTTCACCGGCATTCTGGTCATCCTGCTGATCATCTTCTTCCGCTTCCTGCGCATTCACCGGGATCAGGAGCGCGTCTCGAGCGAACTGGCCGCTGCCCGTAGCGTGCAGGAACTCATGATTCCGCAGGAAAAGATCGCCACACCCGGCTTCGAGGTCGACTCGGTCTACAATCCCGCGAATGAAGTGGGCGGCGACTTTTTCCATGTGGAAGCGGTCGCCGACGGCGGCATCCTGGTAGTGATTGGCGATGTGGCCGGCAAGGGTTTGAAGGCGGCCATGAACGTCTCCATGCTGATGGGCGCCTTGCGAAGAACGGTGGAGAAAAATCCTGCCAAGATTCTCGAATCGCTGAACCGCGTCCTCGTGGGCACGCAAACTTTTACCACCTGCCAGGCGGCGTGGTTCGGGACGAACGGCGAAATGGTGCTGGCCAATGCCGGCCATCTGCCGCCTTATCTCAACAGCCAGGAGATTGCGCTCGCGGGCGGGCTTCCACTGGGCGTTCTGCCCGAGATCAAGTACGAAGAGCTGCGGCTTTATCTGCATCCCGGCGACCGTATTCTTTTGCTCTCCGACGGCGTTGTCGAGGCCCGCAAGCCTTCCGGTGAACTGTTCGGCTTTGACCGCGTGCACAATCTGAGCAACCAGTCGGCGTTCTATCTGGCGGAAGCGGCCAAAGCTTTCGGCCAGGAGGACGACATCACTATTCTGACGGTGCGGCGCGTCGCGCAGACCATGGCTGCCTGATTCGGTTTCAACAGCCCCCCTCGGGCGGCGACTTTCGATCCTGCTCAGATCGCGGAACAGCGCCACACGGTCATCCGTCGCGCAGCGCCGTTCCGCGCCCCACCTATCCCCGTTCGGTAAAACGGGTTCTACTGCAACGGACTTTAGACCCCGCTCAACAGCGGGTTGTCACACAATTGTCGAAATCATGCAATAGTTTCACCAGCATGCATTAAGAACGAGTATTGTGAGAGCGAGTTGGTGGGACCGTTCCGCGGCGACGTTTCCTGCGATCGCACTTTCAAAATGGATTGAACATGCCGCACGTGCTGGAAGACAAAACAAGAGTTTCGCTGAGGCCGCATGACTGCACACAGTTGCTTTGGTAAGCCGATCACCGCGCTCGCGACCGTTCTTTGCTGCTCGATTGCACCCACCACTCGCGCGCAGCGCCTGCCCGCGGCCGTCATTCCCACGCATTACACGCTCGCGTTCACGCCTGATCTCAACTCGGCCACCTTCTCCGGCGTTGAGAAGATCGACATCAACCTCAAGGAACCTACGCGCTCGATCACGCTGAATGCCGCTGAAATCGAATTCCAATCGGTGACCATCTATCCCAACGGCCCCCAGCAGACCGGCAGCGTTTCGCTGGATAAAGCGAAAGAGCAAGCTACTTTCACCTTTCCGCAGCCTCTGGCGGCGGGCAGCGCCGTGCTTACTGTTCACTACACCGGCATTCTGAATCATGCGCTGCGCGGCTTTTATCTCTCCAAGACCTCGCGCCGCAACTATGCAGTCACTCAGTTCGAGCCCACGGATGCGCGCCGCGCCTTTCCCTGCTTCGACGAACCAGCCATCAAGGCGAAGTTCGATATCTCGCTCCTGGTCGACACGCAGGATACCGCGATCTCAAATGGGAACATCGTCTCCGACACGCCCGGCCCCAGCACCGGCAAGCACACGATCACATTCAGCACTACGCCGAAGATGAGCACGTATCTCGTCGCGTTCCTTGTCGGTGACTTCGCGTGTACGTCTGGCCGGCAGGATGGTGTGGACATTCGCGTCTGTTCGACCCCGGATAAGGTGGCTCTTACCGGGTATAGCCTCGAAATGGCCAAATTCGTTCTGCACTACTACAACAACTACTTCGGCATTCCCTACCCTCTCAAGAAGCTCGACCTGATCGCCATTCCCGATTTCGAAGAAGGCGCCATGGAAAACTTTGGCGCCATCACCTATCGAGAAACCGATCTTCTGCTCGATCCGGAGCGGGCAACTCTCCACGCAAAGAAGAGAGTCGCCGTCGTAGTTTCACACGAGATGGCGCATCAGTGGTTTGGGGATCTGGTGACGATGCAGTGGTGGGACAATGTCTGGCTCAATGAGGGTTTCGCCGCGTGGATGGAAAACAAGCCCGTGGCCGCGATGCATCCGGAGTGGAACCAGCCATTGACGGTGGCCGACGACGAGCAGCGCATTCTCGATCTCGATGCCCGGGCTACGACTCGGCCCATTCGCGCCAGGGCCGACACGCCTGACGAGATCAATCAGATGTTCGATGACATCGCCTACGGCAAGGCCAGCGATGTGCTGCTGATGGTGGAGAACTATCTGGGCGAGGAGACCTTCCGCAAAGGCGTCCACGCCTATCTGGCGGCGCATCTCTACGGCAATGCGACCGCCGAAGATTTCTGGAACGCGCAGGCGTCCGTAAGCCACAAGCCGATAGATAAGATCATGGACTCCCTGGTGACGCAACCGGGCGTGCCGCTCCTCACCTTCAGCAAGCCCGCAGATGGACAGGTGACTATACAGCAGGAGAGGTTTTTTCTCGACCAGCAACACAAATCCGGTTCGGCCGAAAATTCAGCCGAGAAATGGACTCTGCCCATCTGCTTCAAGAGCGATTCAAAGGACGAAGCGTGCGAAGTCCTCTCGCCCGAAGCCGCCACATTGCCGATTCCCGCATCCTTATTGCTTTACGCCAATGCCAAGGGCAAAGGCTACTATCGTTCCGCCTATGCTCCTGACGAATATGCGAACCTGGTCGCTCACGCTGAAGCTGGACTCACACCCGCAGAGCGGATCAGCCTTGCCGGAGACGAGTGGGCGCAAGTTCGCGCGAATCACGCCCCGGTAGGCGACTATCTGAATCTCGTTTCTGCACTCAAAGAGGATCCAAACGCCGAGGTCATCTCTAAACTGCTGGAAAACGTCACGACAATCAATCAGCGTCTCGCCGCTACGCCCGAAGAACAGAGACAATTCTCCGCGTGGATTGACAAAACCTTTACGCCGATTCTCGATGAGCTCGGCTCGCCCAAACTCTCCGACACTGACAACACGCGCGCTCTGCGTGCAGAGCTCCTGGTTCTGGTCGGCTCGTATGGAAATTCCAGACACGTGGCCGACATGGCAAGGCAGATAGCGGACCGTTACCTCGCTGATCCCACATCTGTCGACGCCACCCTCGGCCAGGCAGCGCTCACAGTGGCCGCTCGCAACGGCGACACCGCGTGGTTCGACAGGCTGCAAAAAGTCTACGAGACTTCAGACGATCCAGGACTGAAGGCTACCGCGCTCCAGCTTCTGGCGGTGTTTCGTGAGCCAGATCTCGTGCGGCGTGCAATTGACTACTTCGTCTCTTCCAAGGTGCGCAGCCAGGACGCCGGTCTCGAGTTGCTGATTCCACTGACTAACCCGCAGACGCGTCCCGTGGCGTGGAGCTACATGAAAGCCAATTGGGATAAAGTGCAGGCTCAGTTCACAATCGCATCCAGCCAGCGCTTCGTGAGCTATACCGGCTACTTCTGCTCGTCCGAAGCGCGCGAAGATGTGAAGAGTTTCTTCACAACACACAAAGTCCCCGCCACAGACGCTTCGCTGAGTCACGCCCTGGAGACCATCGATGGATGCATGGAGTTCCGGTCGTCGCAGGAGCCAAACTTTAGGGCCTGGTTAGCCGCGCAGCCCGGACTTTAGTTCAGCGCGGCTCTATGCCATCAGTGCTTGCCTTTGTAATCGACAAACAGCTCGGGAAACTGCGCCTTCAGCGCTTCGATCTTCGGCCGATCGCAGACGAGAATATACGGATTGTCGGGATTGTGAAGCGCGTAGTCCTGGTGGTAGTCCTCGGCACGATAGAAGCCTTTAAGCGGCGTCACTTCCGTCACGATCGGCCGGGGAAACACGTGCGCTGCGTCTAGCTGCGCAATGTACGCCTTCGCAATCCGCTGCTGATCGCTATCCGTATAAAAGATGGCAGAACGGTACGACGTGCCAACATCCGGGCCCTGGCGGTTGAGCTGTGTGGGATCGTGCGCCACGGAAAAGTAGATGCGCAGAAGCTGGCCGTAGGTGATCTTCGACGGATCGTAGACTACTTCCACAGATTCGGCGTGGCCGGTGGTCTCGGTCGTCACCTGATCGTAGGTTGCGGTTGCCGCCGATCCACCTGCATACCCCGCCGTCGTGTCGATCACGCCCTTTACGCGCTCAAAGACGGACTGCGTGCCCCAGAAGCAGCCACCCGCAAAAACTGCGGTTGCCTTTCCGGACACCTTCGCGAGTGGCAGATCCTCGGCCGCCGCCGGAATCGGCTCCTTTGCAGCCGCCTTGCCGCTGCGGACAAAGAAGGCAGCAGCGAATCCGACCACCAGCAAAAGCCCTAACGCGCGCACCAGCATTTTGTGAAACCTCCATTCGCTGTGGATAAGATCATTTATCTGGCTGATTGGTTACAGAATTCGGCGGCGCTGCCGTGCACAGCCATGCGGCTTACGGCTGGTTTCTCCAAAGCCACGGCACAAGGGTGTCATCGAGATACCAAGACAACACAAAGAGGACCGCCACGCCGAGAATCGTCCACAGATATATGCGCACCGGCAACATCGCGAGAAGGTGAGCGCCGGGCTTGAGATCCACTCGCCAGGGCTGCAAAAACAGGATTCCGCTGAAGAAGCAGATACATCCAGCAAGAGCAACCTTCGCCAGCGCCATCACCAGCCGATCCTCCCAGCGGCTGCCGGGCACAAAGAACGCGCTCAACACCACCGGATAGAGGCACAGAATGCTCAGGAAAAAGGAGAGCGTTCTGGCAATTTCCAAGATCATGCTGGCCTCTTTCCGCCGGAAGCACGACGGTGCACGAAGAATGCTTCCGGAAACTCCTCGTTCATCTCGCCAACATTGTAGCTCTACTCTTCTATTTCAGATCGCGCCAGTTGGGCCCGAAGGCAAGATCGGCGACGAGTGGAATATTGAGCTGGATCACGCCTTCCATCTCCGCACGCACCAGCGTGCGAATCTCTTCTGTCTCGTCGAAGGGCACTTCGAAGAGCAGTTCGTCATGCACCTGCAGAACCATGCGCGTCTTGAGATTGCGTTCTGTCAGCTTGCGATCGAGCGCGATCATCGCCAGCTTAATCAGATCGGCAGCTGTGCCCTGCAGAGGCGTATTGACGGCCGTACGCTCGGCAAAGCCGCGCTGGTTGGGGTTGCGACTCTCGATGTCAGGAATCGGTCGCAGCCGTCCGAAGAGCGTGCGTACAAAGCCATCTTTCCGCGTCTGCGCCAGCGTCTTTTCGATGAACGCTTTTACACCTTCATACCGAGCGAAGTAGCGCTCGATATAAGCTTTCGCTTCAGATTGCGGAATGCCAAGCTGCGCCGCCAGTCCGAAGGCGGAGATGCCATAGACGATACCGAAGTTCACGGCCTTGGCGCGATCGCGCGTCTGCTTGTCCATGGAATCGATCGAGACGCCGAAGACCTCACTAGCCGTGAGCGTGTGGATGTCGATCTCTTCGGCATAGGCGCGCATCAGCAGCGGATCGCCACTGAAATGCGCGAGCAGCCGCAGCTCAATCTGCGAGTAGTCGGCGGAAAGGAGCTGTGTGCCGGGCCGCGCAATGAAGGCTGCGCGAATCTCGCGCCCCAGTTCCGTGCGCACTGGAATATTCTGCAGATTCGGATTGACGGAGGAGAGCCTTCCCGTAGCCGTCGCCGCAGCCTGAAAGGTCGTGTGTACGCGCGACTCTGAGTCGGCGAGCAGCGGCAGCGCGTCAATGTAGGTCGATTTGAGCTTTGCCAGCTGACGGTACTCAAGCACTAATTTCGGCACGTCGTGCTTTTCAGCGAGTTGCTCCAGAACGTCTTGCGCGGTCGAGATCGTTTTGCCTTTGCCGCGGACATTCGGCGGTTGCAGACCGAGGTGCGTAAAGAGAACAACGCCAAGCTGCTTGGGTGAATTGATATTGAACCGCTGGCCGGCCAACTCAAAGATGCGCTCGCCTACCCGGTCGAGCTCAGTGCCGAACCGTTGCGAGAGCTTCTCCAGAGCCGCGCGATCGATCCGCACGCCGGCCTGCTCCATCCTGAACAAAACCGGTGCGAGCGGAAGATCGATCTCGCGATAGGGGCGTTCGACTTCCAGCTTCTCCACCTCCTGCCTGAGCACCGGAACCAGGCCCTGAATGGCAGCAGCGCTTGCGGTAGGCGTCGCGGGCGGCGTCTGGTTATGGCGCGCAGCCACATCCGCGAGCGTCTGCGTCGCGTGCGTCGGATTGAGTGCGTACGAAAGCAACATGGTATCGTCGATCGCCCCGCGCAATGTGAGACCGCTCGCCGACAGCAGATGCAGCGCCAGTTTCGCATCATGCGTGCTCTTGGGTACGGACGCATCTTCAAGCAGAGCGCGCAGCTCAGGAGTAAGCGTAAGCCGCAATGCGAGAGCAGAGTCAGAGCTCACGCCAAGACATGAACCGGCCCGCTGTTCCGCCGCCTCCGCAACATCGAGCAGCGACATTGTAGTGGGCGCCTCAGGCTCCGCATCCTCCTCAGGAATCTGTACGTTGGCCGATGCCGCGTCGAGTGCAAAGGCAAAGCCGTTGGCGCGCGCATCCGCATAGAACTTCGCGCACTGCTCCTGGTTCGGCTCATCGATCAGCTGCGCCTGCACTGCTGTCGCTGAAGGGGCAAGATCGCGCAGCATCGACGTAAATTCGAGCTCGGTAAACAACGTGCGGCAGGCATCGAGATCGGGCAACTGTGTTTCGAGCGCCGACAGATCAAGTTCGATCGGCACGTGACTGTCGATCGTGACCAGTTCCTTCGAGAGCAGCACCGCATCCCGATTCTGCTCCAGAGACTCGCGATAGGTCTTGCGCTTGACTTCCGAAGCGCGGTCAAGGACGGCTTCCACACTGCCGAACTCGACGATCAGATCGACGCTGCCCTTATCGCCAATGCCCGGCGCGCCGGGAATGTTATCGACGGTGTCGCCGCGCAGCGCCATCACGTCGACGACCCTCTCCGGAGGCACGCCCAGCGTCTCCGTTACCTTGGCCGGATCGAGGATGAGATTGTCTTTTTGCGGATTGAGAATCTTCACCTGCGACGTGACCAGTTGCATCATGTCCTTGTCGCCGGAGACGATAAAAACCTCGTGACCACGCTCGGCGGCTTCTCGCGCCAGCGTGCCGATCACATCATCCGCTTCAAAGCCGACCATCTCAAGAATCGGAATGCGCAGCGCCTCAAGCGAGCGGCGGATATACGGAACCTGGCGCCGCAGGTCTTCCGGCATCGCGGTCCGGTTCGCCTTATAGCCTTCGTAGTTCACATCTTCAAAGCACTGCGTCTTGCTGTTCCATTTGCGCAGCGACCCCATGGAGCGGGCACGTTCGTCGCGAAAGACCTCTCCGCTGGGATCGAAGACCGCAGCGAGATATCTGGGATCGAAGTCCTCGCGCAGTTTTTTGATCATGTTCACAAACACATACGTCGCAGCAGTAGGCAATCCGGAGCGGGTCGACATAGGACGGCTGCGCTGCATCGCGTGATACGCGCGAAAGATAAACGACATCGTATCGAGCAAGAAGACGGGAGGCTTAGCAGAATCGGGCATCGATAGGAAGTTTAACAGCGGGCGGTAATGGGAGCGGAGTTCAGGCAATGAACATACAGTCGCCGTAGCTGAAGAATCGATAACGCGCTTCGACAGCGTGCTTGTACGCAGCAAGAACATGCTCGCGGCCAGCAAAGGCGCTGACTAGCATTAGCAGACTCGATTGCGGCAGATGGAAGTTGGTTAATAGTGCACTAACGAGACGAAAGGAATGGCCCGGCGCAATAAAGATGTCCGTATCGCCTGAGTGCGGCTCCAATTCCCTTCCTTGCGCGCGAAGAGCGACGGATTCGAGGGTGCGCACAACCGTCGTCCCCACGGCTACAATGCGGCGTCTCTCTGCGACGGCGCGATTGAGAGCCTCCGCCGTTTGCGCACTCAGCGTATAACGCTCACGATGAAGCCGTACCTCCTGCACGCGCCCTACGCGGAGCGGCGCAAAGGTGCCGAGTCCGACGTGAAGCGTGATTCGCGCAATCTCCACGCCTTTGGCGCTGAGAGCTTCGAGCATGTCATCCGTGAAATGCAATCCAGCCGTGGGGGCGGCTACCGAGCCGCGCTCACGCGAAAAGACGGTCTGGTAGCGCTCGCGATCCGACACGGCGTCCTCGCGATGAATATATGGCGGCAGAGGCATGTGGCCGATGCGATCAAGCACGGCGAAGAAATCCCCCACAGGCGCGAATTCGAGCAGACGCTCGCCGAATTGGCCACGCTCCAGCACCTCCGCTTCGAGCAAGATCTCGCCCGTCGGTGCGGGGAAAATGAGCCGCTCGCCAATGGCAACCTTTCGGCCGGGCCGCACCAGAGCACGCCATTGGTTTGGGCCAGCCGGCTCCGTTAGCATCACCTCAATGCGGCCCGTCGGACGTTCACGCTCCCGCACCAGCGTGCGCCGCGCATAGAGCCGCGCCGGAATCACGCGGCTGTCATTCAAGACCAGCAGGTCTCCAGTCCTGAGCAGTGAAGGGAGAGCTGCGAAATGCGAATCTTGAAAGGCGCCCGTAGCCCGGTTCAGCACCAGCATGCGGCTCGTTCCGCGCTCTGCCGGCGGCTGTTGTGCGATCAGCTCTTCGGGAAGGTCGAAATCGAAGTCGGTGACGCGAAGGTCTTCGAGATTCCCATCACTTTTTTCTTCGGCACTCATGAGACCGGCTTCCCAAGATATTGGAGCGCCTGGATGCGCGCCCTTTCCATCGCGGCATTCAGCTCTTCGCGCTTCGTCTCGAAATCCGCTTCAGCAAGATCCGTTGCCACATAAGTCCATCGCACCCAGCTGACTACGATGCGCGTGAAAGGCTTAGGCACAAGAAAGCGGTCCCATGAACGCATCGTCCAGGCTCCCTCCGGTTCAAGATGAAAAGCTCCGATGCGTGCGCCGGTGAGTTGCGCAAGCTTAATGGGCCCCATCTTCGTCTGGTAAATCGGTCCGCGTGGCCCGTCGGCGGTAAAGATCGCCGGCCTGCCGCTTTCAAGAACACCCTTCAGTCCCAACAAGCCTTCACGCCCTGCGCGCGAGCTCGATCCACGTACCGCGTGAAAACCGAAGAGCGCCAGCGTGCGCGTGATCAACTCACCATCAAAGCTACGGCTGATGAGGATGGTCGCCCCGGTGCGGCGAAAGTAGAGAGCACACGGTAAAACGCACTGATGCCAGAAGCAGAAGATTTCCGCGCCCGCGCCTTCACCATGCGGCAGCGGCGTCGCGCCTTCTTCCGCAATGATCTCGAAGCGCCAGGTACGGCCAACAATCGAAAGCAGTGCCCATACAACGCGCGGCACGACGGCCAAAAGAAACCGCTGGCTGAGAGAAAAGTGCGCTCTCCTAGGTCCCAGAGATGGGACCTGAGGCACCCGATTTCGCGCCGCGCCAACCTCTTCTTCGATCACAAATCGATTTTAGCTATAACGCAGCCAGCGCACGACCTCTGGCAATGTAGCGCGTTTACCGTACATCAGGATGCCGATACGATACAGACGCGAGGAAACCCACAGCGTGGCCCCGATGCTCAGGATCAGCAGGCCGATCGACACCATGAACTGCCACACCGGCGGAATTTCAGAGGCCATGCGCAGGAACATGACGATCGGCGCAGTCGGAGGAAAGAGCGATGCCAACACCGACCACACCGAGTTCGAGTCGTTCATGATGAGCACAATCATTGCAAAGCTCAACCATGTAGGCGCGGCGGCAAGCGGCATGTACATTTGCAGTTCCTGCTCGGTCTCGCACGTGGCGGCGAGGCCCGCGAAGAGTGAACTGTAGAGCAGGTAGCCGAGCAGAAAATACACCGGGAAAAGAACTCCTTCCAACCACGAAAAATGGATCGACAACTGACCAGTGAGAATCGCGGCGGCCATAGGCGACCCGATGAGCGCCAATCCTGCAACGAGCCAGATAGCGATCTGCGTAAGACCCACGGCGCCCACGCCTACCAGTTTGCCGGCCAGCAGGTCGGCTGGTTTGGCCGTGGCCAGCATTACTTCAAAGATGCGCGAGGTCTTCTCCTGGATGATGGAGCGTGCTACGTTGAGGCCGTAGATCATCGTCGTCATCGATAGAAGTATAGCCATCACGTAGCCCTTCCAGAACGAGGCCTGTGCGTTGGTCCTCACCACAGAACCGTCTTTCTTCACCTGAAAGGTCGTGATCCGGATGCCCTTCACCACCGCATTCGAGTCGGCTTGATTCATGCCTGCAGCAGTCAGATGCTCCGTGACGAGCCCATTGTCCACAGCATCCTTGAGACGCGCGCCGGTCATGAAGTCCCCTGCCGCTTGGGACGTATAGGAAGCAGTAGGAGCCGCGCCGTTCACATCGTCGATCCAGAGGAACCCGTCGATCGATCTGGATTTGACCTTGTCTGTAAGCTCTGAGCGCGTCTCCGGCCCCACTGGGGTCACCACGTCCACCGTCGCTTTCCGCTTGGTGTCCGCCAGCAACTGATTGCTGATCGCGCTAGCAAGAGCGCGGTCCGTCGCGACTACAGCGAAGTGTTTGTGCGCGCCGAGCCCGCGGCTCGAAAAATAAGCCACGCCGAGAATGATGGCGAACAGCGCCGGCAGGCCAATGGTAGACATGCGAAACGCCCGGCCTCGAATCTGCTCCATATATTCACGCCGCGCGATCAGCAGCATGTTACGCATGTGCATTGCCTCCCACGGTCTGGATGAAGATCTCTTCGAGCGAGGGTTCCACTAGTTCGAAGCGGTAGATCGTGGCCGCGCTCGATGCCTCGCGCAGCAGCTTTTGCGCATCGCCATGCGGCTTGAGGCGGATCTCCGCGTGACCCGAAAAGTTGCGGGCCTCTGCAATCTCGCTGCTGTTCAAAAATCCCGCATCCCCTTCGAACTCCACAATCACGCGATTGCGTTCATAACGGCTCTTGATCTCGCGCATCGTGCCGGTCAGCACGGACCTCCCGTGATTAATGAGGCAAATCGAGTCGCACAGCTTCTCCACCTGGTCCATGCGGTGCGTCGAAAACAGCACAGCCTTGCCTTGATCTTTGAGCTCGACCAGAGTTCGCTCCAGCAGCACTGCATTTACGGGGTCGAGCCCGCTGAAAGGCTCGTCCATGATGATCAGCCCGGGATCGTGCAGAATCGCGCCGATGAACTGGATCTTCTGCTGCATTCCTTTGGAAAGCTCTTCCGTCTTTTTGTCGAGCGCATCGGCAATCTCGAGCTGCCCCGCCCATGCGATCGCACGTTTACGTGCCTCGTGCTTTTCAACGCCGTGCAATCGTCCAAAGAAGACGAGTTGATCCAACACCTTCATCTTTTTATAGAGGCCGCGTTCTTCCGGCAGATAGCCCACGCGCTCCAAGCTTTCGCGCTCGAATGGCCTGCCAAACAGCTCGACGCGTCCCGAATCAGGCATTGTGATGCCCATCATCATGCGGATCGTGCTGGTTTTGCCCGCTCCGTTCGGGCCGAGCAGCCCAAACATCTGGCCGGCCTCAATCGATAAACTCAGCGGATGAACGGCAACCTTGTCCTCGTAGGCCTTGGTCACTCCTGCGAGTTCGACTACTGGCATCGTTTCTCCTGCTGGGTTCAGCGAATCGCTTCTCTTGACAGAAAACGGTCCTGAAACTGGTCCGAAATCAGTCCCTAAACTGATCTTGAAGAAGTTTAGCAAAGAGAGTTCCGGCGGAATTTTCCAGCGGAGCAGTCTCTCTACCGGCGCGGCAAGCTCTGCGTAACGCCTTTCTCGCACACCTGTCGCCGCACGTCACGTTACTTTCGAAATGTCTCTTCGCGCACCATCAGGTCATTTATCGCCAGTAATAGCGAGGATTTCCGCGACATTACCCTTCGATACGACTAAAGCGCCACGCAAAAAACGACCATTGGGGGACACAAAAAAACAAGAGGAAGAATTACATTCATCAACACACCAGGAGAATCAGATGGCGACTGTGCTATCGATGCAAGACTACGAGTGTGATTTTGGCGGCAAGCAGCCGGCCCCCACTCTCAAGCCCCGGTGCCTGGCCGACCTCGACGTGCGCTCAGCCGTCATAGAAGACCTAATCTTAAAAATTCTCTATCTAGCCGGCACATTATCTCTATTTGAACTCTCAGAACGGCTGCGTCTCGGTTACGAGGTCACAGACGAGCTTTTTTGCAAACTGCGCTCGCTGAGCCTCTGCCAGGTTACCGGCATGAGCGGGAACGTCCCGCACATTGCGGTTACCGCGCAGGGCAGAACACGCGCCGGCGAACTGCTGCAGCAAAATCACTATGCCGGCAGCGCTCCGGTTTCGCTGGAAAGCTATGTGGAACAAACACGCCGTCAGAGCGTGCAAAAGGTAGAGGTGCGTCCGGCAGATGTCCGGCGCGCCTTCAGTCATCTGGTGCTCGATGATCCAACTTTGGACCAGTTCGGCGCCGCACTGAACTCAGGTAGCTCCATCTTTCTTTACGGTCCTGCCGGCGGCGGCAAGACCACAGTCGCTGAGGCTCTCTCGCGCGTGCTTTCTGAAGACGACGTCTGGATTCCGCACGCCATCGAAGTCGACGGACAGATCATTACAGTCTTCGACCCTTCTGTGCATCAGGAAATGCGCGATTCTGCGCCGGAGACCTACGATACGCGCTGGGTGTTGTGTCGCCGCCCTGCCGTATTGGTCGGTGGCGAACTGACGATTGACATGCTCGACATGCAGTTCAATCCCATCTCAAAGTTTTATGTAAGCCCGGTTCAGATGAAGGCCAACAACGGAGCCTTCATTATCGATGACTTTGGCCGCCAGCGCATGCGCCCTGACGAGCTTCTCAATCGCTGGATCGTTCCTCTCGACCGCCGTATCGATTTTCTTACGCTCGTAGGTGGAAAGAAGATCGAGATTCCCTTTGAGATGCTTGTCGTCTTCGCGTCAAACCTCGACCCGGCCGAGCTCATTGATCCTGCGTTTCTGCGCCGCATTCAAACCAAGATCAAGATTGGCGCGGTCTCTGATCACCAGTTCATTGAGATCTTCCGCAGGGTTGCGAAAGATAAGTCCGTTTCCTACGACGCCGATATCCCTACCGATCTGATCGCATTCATCCGTACTTCTATGCGTCAGGAGCTCCGATCCTGCTATCCGCGCGACATTGTCAATCAGGTCTGCTGGGCAGCTCGCTACGAAGGCAAAAAGCCGCACGTCGATCATGTCGCATTGCGGCGCGCCATCGAAGCTTACTTCCCGATGAACGCATAAGAGCTAAACAAGCTTCATCGCTTCAGGGTCCCACCGCACAATCGTGCCGCGCTCCATGCTGAGGTTGCTCAGCAGCGCGGCGCCTGCCGCCCGGAAACCAAAGACTGCATCTTCCACTACCGGCCTGCGGCTGCGAACTGAAGCGAAGAAATTCTTGAAGTGGTCGTAGCTGTCGCTGTACCCCGCCGGCGCTTGATACTTCTCATAGCCCGTTGCAGGCTGGCCCTCAGGATGCGTGCTTGGATACTTCTTGTGATAGGCGTCGAGAATCTGCTGCTGCATGGCGTCAGTGAAGCTGCCGATCATGTAGCCGGGCGCCTTCTCGCGCGGCACACGGTTCACGCTCACGGAATTGCCCGCAATCTCCATCGTGCCTTCTGATCCGGTAAAGATCAGCCCTTCACTCTCTTCGCCGCCATCCACAAAATTCACGCGCAGGCTCAGATTGAAGCCCTCCGGATAGTCGAAGAGCCCGAGCATCACATCCGGCGCATCGCGGCCATCTTTCCAGAAGCGCAGTCCGCCCGTGGCCATGCCGCGCGTGGGCCCATGCGAACCGGTGATGAAGTGCGTACCGCTGAACAGGTGCACGAACAGATCGCCAGCCACGCCGCTCCCGTAGGCCTTCCATTTGCGCCACTGGAAGAAGTGCTCCGGGTTCCACGGAATCTTCGGCGCCGTGCCCAGAAAGCGCGGCCAGTCGCAGGTCTCCGGCGAAGCATCGAGCGGAACCGTGTAATCCCACGCGCCCATGGCCGAGTTGCGGTCCCAGCGGGCCGTCACCATGTTGAGTTCGCCGATAGCGCCCGCGGCAAGCAACTCTTTCGCCTTCGCGTAGATCATCGAACTCACGCGCTGGCTGCCCACCTGAAGAATGCGATTCGTTGCCCGCGCCGCCTCGATCATCTCCGGCCCATCCGAGTAGAGATGGATCATCGGCTTTTCGCAGTAGACGTCCTTGCCCGCCTTCATCGCGTCCACGCTCGCCTGCTTGTGCCAATGGTCGGGCGTGCCGATAATCACCGCGTCGATGTCTTTGCGCGCGAGAATCTCGTTGTAGTCGCGCGTGGTGAAAACGTCTTTTCCCCAAAGCTCTTTGCTGTGTTCCAGGCGGCCGTTGTAGCAGTCGGCCACGGCGACAAGCTTCACGCCTGGAACCTGTACAGCATTCTTCGTGTCGCTCTGGCCCTGTCCGCCCGCGCCGATCAGCGCGATCTGGATGTGATCATTGGCGGAGACAGGTGCGGCCGCCTCCTGCGGCGCTACCAGTGCATGGACCTTCCCAGCCAACATCGCGCTGGCCGATGCGGCACCTGCCGTCCTAAGAAAATTTCTCCGATTCAAGATCTGCATTTGAGCGCGACTCCCCAAGCAATTTTTCAACGCATATAACCATACACTGTGCATTCCGGCGTTCAGTGTTTATGAACAAACCATTCGATAAAGGACTACACGCAATTCTCAAGAAGATTCGGGATGAGGTTCCTGTAGTCATCCATGCTTTGTAGAAACGCCCGAAGCCCATCCGCTGGAACGAAGACCAGCTCAGCCATCTCATTCTCCGTCCTCCGGTCGAATCGCGAAGCGGCGTCTGCTTTCGACAGGCCGATGCGGACATGCCCAACGATCAGAACATTCGAGGTTCCGGAAAGAAGCACTCCGATTCCTAAAATCGCCACGACGTCGCCGTTGCCGATACCGATCTCTTCGTTCATCTCCTTATAGAGGTTTCGTTCGATATCAGCACCGCAGGAAACTACCATCTCATCGCGCTGAACGCCGCCGCCGATGCAGTCTACCTGTCCATTTCGGGCTCGTTTTCCAAACAAATAGTGCCCATCCAGAGTGCGAATGAGAGCGATCGTCGAGAGATGATACAGCGGATCGAGATGACACCTGGAATGTTCAGCATGGAGAGCGGGAAAAGTAGCGATGTAGCGATAGCGAATGATTCCAAGCTGCATGATTCCCGCAGCTGCTCCCGTCTCCATCTCGGCTACATTGAGGACGCGGTAGTACGTTCCATCCCAGATGGGATGCTTTGCTCCGATCAGCATCTTCTTCCATTCGGTATCAACGAGAGCATCGTACTCTGGCGTTGCTGTCCATTCATCGCCGCAGATTTGGACTCCAATGTTCGCAATAGAGAACGAGGCGTTCGAAAGAATGCGCGGAATGAACATAGATTGTTGAGTGTGACTGAGCAGTTTCCAGATCAGACTGTTAGTCAGTAGTCCAACCCAGACCGATCCTCTCGATCATACGCAGTCTGGTGTTTGTTCCTATGCACATTCTCCATTTAGCATCCATTCTGTGCCTGGCCTTGAAACTCCAGTGATGTACGTGCGCGGCGTGGGCCCGCGTGTGGCAGAGATGCTTGCCGCCAAAGGCATTCATACCGCCGAGGACCTGCTCTACCATCTGCCTTTTCGTTATGAAGACCGGCAAAATCCCCGTAGCCTCGACGAGTTGAAGCCCGGCGAAGTGGCCAGCGTGATCGCCGAAGTGCGCGGAGCGGCACTGCTGCACACGCGCCGCGCACCACTCTTCGAACTCACGCTCGGCCAGGGCCGTTACGCGCTCAAATGCATCTGGTTCAACTCGCCGTATCTCAAGGACAAATTCCAGGCTGGGCAGACGGTCGCGGTGTACGGCAAGGTTGAGCCTTCTCGCTCCTCAAGCAATTTCAAAATGATCCAGCCGCAGTTTGAGGTCCTTCCCGACGCGAGCGACGATGCAGAAACACAGATGCTCGAAGTAGGCCGCATCACGCCGGTCTACGAGTCGCTGGGCGGCAGCCGTCTGGCTTCGCGCTGGCAGCGCAAGGTGATCTTCCATCTGCTCGAAACTGTGCGCGGCACTGTACCCGAATGCCTGCCGCATGAGTTGCTGCAGCGGCATGACTTTCCTGATCGAGAAACCGCGCTGCGCGAAGTGCACTTTCCGCCTGAAGGCACACCCTTTGCGCAACTGCAGGCTTGCTCGACGCCGGCGCATCGGCGGCTCATCTTCGAAGAGCTGTTCTTTCTGGAGCTGGGCCTCGAGCTGAAGCGGCGCCGCATGAAGCAGCGCGCAGGCATCGCCTTCGCCACAACCGACAAGGTACGTGAAGCGCTGCGCGAGGTGCTTCCCTTCCATCCCACGACGGCCCAGAAGCGCGCATTGGGCGAGATCGTCACCGACATGCGCGAGCCCACGCCGATGCGCCGCCTGCTGCAGGGTGACGTCGGCTCCGGCAAGACGATCGTGGCGCTGCAGGCCATGCTGGTGGCAATGGAGAACGGCTACCAGGCTGCGCTGATGGCGCCGACTGAGATTCTGGCCACGCAGCACTTTCTCGCCGCGCGCAAGCTGCTGGAGCGATCGTCACGAAAGCCGCGCGTCGTGCTGCTCACCGGCTCACTGGATGACGATCGCAAGCGCACCAACCGCGGACTGATCCATCGTGGTGAGGCGCAACTGGTGATCGGTACGCACGCACTGATTGAAGAGAAGGTCGAGTTCGACCGGTTGGGCCTCGTCGTCGTGGATGAGCAGCATCGGTTCGGCGTGCTGCAGCGGTTCAAGCTGATGAAGAAGCCCAACCAGGCAGAGCCCGATGTGCTGGTCATGACGGCCACGCCAATTCCGCGCACGCTGGCGCTCTCGCTCTATGGCGATCTCGATCTCAGCGTCCTGGATGAGCTGCCGCCGGGACGCACGCCGATCGTCACGCGAAGAGCTCCCGATGAACGCGCCGATGAGGTCTGGGAGTTCGTGCGCAAGCAGGTAAAGCTCGGTCGGCAGGCCTACATTGTGTATCCCGTCATTGAGGGCAGTAAAGACGACCAGCCCGAGCTGGATTTCTCGCACGATCCCGAAGCGGCTAGCGAAACCCCAGCCGAGACCCGGCCAAAAACTGTGCGCAAAGGAAAGACGGCAGAGCTGTTCCCCGGTGCAGTGCAGGAGGCAAACCCATCGGCAAAATCCGGGCTCAAATCGGCAGTCGAGATGCACGAGAAGCTGCGCTCCGGGCCGCTGGCCGGCCTGCGCGTCGGCCTGCTGCATGGCCGGCTCGATCCCGATGACAAGGAAGTCGTGATGCGCCGCTTCCAGCGCGGCGAGATCGACGTGCTTGTAGCGACCACCGTCATCGAAGTGGGCGTCGATGTGCCGAATGCCTCAGTGATGGTTGTAGAGCATGCCGAGCGCTTCGGTCTGGCCCAGCTGCACCAGCTGCGCGGCCGCGTGGGCCGCGGAGCGGCCAGGAGCTATTGCATCCTGCTCACCGGCGCGCGCGTTTCTCCGCTCGCTGAAGAGCGGCTGAATGCGATGGTTCGCACACAGGACGGATTTGAGCTGGCGGAACTCGACCTCGCGATGCGCGGCCCCGGCGAATTTTTTGGAACGCGCCAAGCCGGGCTGCCGGAGTTTCGAGTCGCCAACATCGTGCGCGACCGCGCATTGCTCGAGCTGGCTAAACAGGAAGCGGCGCAGTTCGCCAATCATCCCAACGCCGCCGTGACAGAGGCGGAACGAGCTCGCGTGTGGGGACGGCTCAAAGAAGCCTGGCAGCGGCGTTACGGGCTTGTCGAAGCGGGTTGAGGGACGTGTTTCCCATCCTTTCGACAGAAAAAGTCGAAGGATGGGGCACGGAAGTATTTGGTGTACGGCGAAAGTATGTTTCTCAGGCTATGCCTGGAGCAGGCGCACTGCAGATCATTTCAACAGGAAAGGTCTGGATCTCGAGATCCACGCTGGCAATCTCTGCTGCCGACTCCGCCGGCCGGCTGCGCGTGCACTGGCAAAGCTCGGTGAAGTGGACGTGCCCCAGCTGGCTCAGCTCAACGCCTGAGGCGATCAGCACACTGTAGATGTCCATGCAGGCCCGGCGTTCGAACTCAAAGAGCAGATTGATCGTTCCTTCGTCACTGGCACCTCGGCTGAGGACCCACCCACCGCAACCGAGGATGGCTCCGGTAAGGAATTGGACCAGCCGCACCGGCTCCTCAGCAGAGACGGCCTGCAGTTGCAGCGTCCAGTGAACGGTCAGGTCATCCCTCATTGCGATCTCCTGCATTTGCAAGCCTTTAGAGCTTATCGGAGAAGCAATACATCAAGTGACTCCTGTTCCGGAGTCGAACGCCGACTGTCCGGCTTCGCTACAGTCCCTCGCCCTTATTGGTCATGCGCCACTTTCCGCAGGTAATTGAACGACCGGCTCGCTGATCGTTGAACAAGCGTAAAGTGCTGAGGCAAGGTAAACGTAAGCTGAGCCGGATGTTGTAGTTTCATATACAGCATGATTGTCGGCTCCGGCATTGACCTGGTAGAGATCGAGCGTATCCAACACTCGGTGGAGCGCTTTGGCGCCCGCTTTCTGAACCGCGTCTACACGCACGCGGAGCAGAGTTACTGTCTGGCCAAACGCTCCTCGGCCCAGAGCCTGGCTGCCCGGTTTGCGGCCAAAGAGGCCGCCGCCAAGGCACTGGGCACCGGCATCAGCCGCGGCGTCAACTGGCTGGAAATCGAGGTGGTTCGCGAGCCGGGAGGAAAACCCAGCGTGCGGTTCTATGGCCGTGCCGCCCAGATTGCCGCCACCCTCGGTGTGATGCGGGCAGCTCTTTCCATTACCCACACGGCCGCGCTGGCCATGGCCAGCGTCGTCCTGGAGGCCAGCCTCTAAGTAGTTGGTCTGCTATCCTCAAGGCGATGGCGGTTCGAAGCGTTTGAGCACGGTGCAACATCAAAAAAACAGCCTTAAGGTGTTGATTTCTGGCTAGAGGAGCGACGTGCCGTCCCGCAAAGAGATTCAGTGGTCACAATTGAGGGTAGGGGTCCTGGTCATGGTGGGCATGGCCGTGCTGATCGGGCTCATCTTTCTCATGGGCCGGTCCACAGGCGGACTCTTCGCCAAGAAGCTCGTGCTTCGCTCCTACTTTGCGAATGCCGCCGGCCTGAAAGAGGGCGCGCCTGTCACCCTGCAGGGCGTCACGGTCGGCAATGTCAGCCATATCGGAGTGGTCACGGCGCGCAATCCGACCCCGGTTGAAGTCAGAATGCAAATCGGTCCTGAATGGCTCAAAGGTCTGCACACAGACTCTACGGCGGGCATTGCCCAGGCCGGTGTTCTCGGAGACAGCTACGTCGATATCGACTCCACGCACGCCTCGGGGCCTCCGCCTGCCAATAACGCGGAGCTGAAGGCGGCAGGCGCGCCGACCATTCAGGATGTGATCCAGAGCAGCCAAACCTCGATTGAGCAGGTGCAAGCGACGCTTCTCAAGCTGGACAAAGTGATCGACTCCGTCAACTCCGGCCACGGCACCGTAGGCAGGTTGTTGCAGGACCGCGAGATGGCCGACCACTTTGCGGCTATCGCCGCTAACCTTGATTCCCTCACCCGCGCTCTCAGCGAAGGCAAGGGCTCTGCAGGCAAGCTGATCACAGACGACACGCTTTATGCTCACCTCGATTCCGCCGTCGACAAGCTCAGTCAGATTGTCACAAACCTGGACGACGGAAAAGGATCACTGGGCAAGTTTCTGCACGATGACACGCTCTATAACAACTTGAACCAGACGGTGAAAACCACTAACGAGCTGGTCGGTCAAATCAATAGCGGGCAGGGCGCGCTCGGCAAGCTGGCGAGGGATCAAGCCTTTGCGCAGAAGCTGGACGATACCGTCACGCATCTTGACGCCATCCTGAAGAATGTCGATGAGGGACAAGGCACCATGGGCCAGCTTTTCAAGAACCGCTCGCTCTATGACAACGCCGACAAGACGCTGGCGTCGACGAACGATCTGGTAAAGGCCATCCGCGCCGACCCCAAGAAGTACTTCGTCATCCGTCTCAAGCTCTTTTGAGTTCTTGCGAGGAATTACCGTGATCAGGAATCAGTTCTTCTTTTCCTGATTCCGCTCTTCGTCAGGCCTGCTCGTCCAAATCGGGCAGAGCTGCCTGCTGCCTGAAGATGCGCCAGAACTCGATAAAAGCCTTCTGCCGCACTAGCTGGAAATAGTCGCTGGCCACGAGAAAAAAGACGCCCGACGCGGCCCACACCATGTGCATCGAATCCGGCCCGAGTTCATCGATGAACGGCAGCGGCGCAGCCGAAAAAACCATAGCCAGCACAACCAGCGCAATCTTCACGATGCCCATGACAAGATTGATCTCCGTGAGCTTGGCGGTAAAGGGCTTGCCAAGGTGAAGACTCTGGCCCAGCGCGGAGAACACGGAGCGCTTTTCCAATAGCAGGAGCAAAGGCGTTATCGAAAGCGTCCAGCTCATCAGCGCCCAGACGGTAAAGAAACCGAGCGAGAGAAAGATCGCCCAGATCGCATAGCCCACCAGGTCCGGTTCGCCGGATACCGTGATATGCGTCGTTGCTGCCCAGCCGATCGAGCGGAACCATCCCCAGAACACGAGCGCCAGCAACGCCAGCCATGCGGCTTGCAACGTGATCATCGCGAAAGGGCGAAATGCGAGGCCGCGTTCCATTCGCATCAGCACCAGATTGCGCCCCAGACCGGAGACTACGATCCAGATCAACGCCGCAGCGGGCGCCAGCCATTGCAGCACCGCGACAACATGCGGCTGATAGTAGAGCCAGACATTGGCGATCTGCACGACGGCGACCCACGGGTTTTGCGTGTCGATGGATGTGAATCCGGAAGAAGCCAGCGGATAAGCGGCAAGAATCTGTTGCGTCTGCTTCCAGCAGAGAACGAGAATAGGCAACCCGGCGAGCCAGCGCCACGCGAGCTCAAGCAATAAGAGCGACGGCCGCCGGGCCACCACGCTCATGTGCTCAACAAGCAGTTGCGTGCCGCGCACTGGTGCATGCCCTCGGCCTGCCGCCGCAGCATGGGAAGGGAGCGCTATGGAACGCTCCCTCACTTCACAACCAGGTTGACGGCTCTGCCGGGTACAACGATCACCTTGGTGACGCTCTTGCCGGCAATGCGCGCTTTCACCTTATCGTCGGCCAGCGCGGCAGCTTCCATGATTTTGTTGTCTGCTCCGGGGGCAACGCGCACCACTGTGACCAGCTTGCCGTTCACCTGCACCGGAATCTCAATCTCGTCCTCTTTGGCGAGCTCGGGATCGCCCTTCGGCCACGGTGCGCGAAGAATCGCGCCTTCGCCGCCCAACTCTTCCCAGAGCTCTGCAGCAAGATAGGGCGCGAACGGCGCCAGCAGCAGCACCAGATTGCGCAACAGCTCGCGCACGATGGGCGCTGGAACTTCGCCGGACGCAAGCTGTGCATCGGCGGCCTGCAGTTCATTCACGAGCTCCATGATGGCGGCTACGCAGGTATTGAAGTGCCATCGGCCTTCGAAGTCCTGCGTGATCTTGGCGATGGTCTGATGCAGCTTGCGGAGCAGGGCTCCGCCCTCCTGCATTTTTGACGAGTCCTGCGGTTTGGAGACGGCCGTTCGCGCAGCAGGCGCATGCTTTGTCACCAATCGCCACACACGCGCCAGGAACCGGCTCACGCCAGCCACACCATCTTCTTGCCAATCGAGATCGCGATCCGGCGGTGCAGCAAAAAGCGCGTACATGCGCGTGGCGTCTGCACCGTAGCGCGCCACCATATCATCGGGCGAAACCACATTGCCCTTTGACTTCGACATCTTCGCGCCGTCTTTGATGACCATGCCCTGCGTGAACAGGCGCTGGGCAGGCTCGTCGTTTTTGATCATGCCCAGATCGCGCATCACCTTGGTCCAGAAACGCGAGTAGATCAGGTGCAGAATCGCGTGCTCCACGCCGCCGATGTACTGATCGATCGCAAACCAGTAGCCCGCACGCTCTCGTCCAAAGGGAGCCGAAGAATTCTTCGCATCCGTGTAGCGGTAGAAGTACCAGCTCGAGTCGACGAAGGTGTCCATTGTGTCGGTCTCGCGCCGCGCCGCGCCGCCGCATTTTGGGCACGTGACGTTCACGAACTCAGGAACGCGCGATAGTGGCGAGCCGCCTGTCTGCGTGATCTCGATCTTGTCCGGCAGGATCACCGGCAATTGATCATCGGGCACCGGCACCAGCCCATCCCGCTCGCAATGAATCATCGGAATCGGCGTGCCCCAGTAGCGCTGCCGGCTCACGCCCCAGTCCTTCAGGCGAAACGTAACGGTCGCCTCGCCGAAACCCTTGCGGGCAGCTACTTCTTGGAGGTGCTTCTGGGCCTGGACACATGTCAGCCCACTGTACTCGCCGGAGTTGACGAGCACGCCGTCCTCCGACACAAACGGCAGCTCTGCTTCTTCTGCATTCGGATCGGCAGACGCAATCACACGCCGTATCGGAATCGCATACTTCTTCGCGAACTCGAAGTCGCGTTCGTCGTGGCCCGGAACGCTCATGATCGCGCCAGTGCCGTAATCCATCAGCACATAGTTAGCCACCCAGATCGGCACCAGCTCCCCGTTGTACGGATTGATCGCGAAGCGTCCAGTCGGAACGCCATGCTTTTCAATCGCGCCCACATCGCCGGACTCTTTTGCCTTCTTCTGTTCCTCGATCAGCGTCGAAACCTGTGTCTTCAAGCCTGCATCGACAGCGGCGAGCGCCGTTACCAGCGGATGCTCGGGCGCAAGCTGCACGCTGGTAGCGCCGAAGATAGTGTCGACGCGGGTGGTGAAAACGCGGATTTTCTCGCTGCGGTTCTCGACGCCGAAATCGACTTCGGTGCCCTCGCTGCGGCCGATCCAGTTGCGCTGCATGGTGCGCACTTTTTCAGGCCAGCCCTCCAGCTTATCGAGACCGTCGAGCAGCTCCTGCGCGTAGGCCGTGATGCGGAAGAACCACTGCTCCAGGTCGCGCTGTTCGACGAGTGTATCCTCATGCCGCCAGCAATAACCATTGATGACCTGCTCATTCGCAAGCACGGTGGCGCACTCCGGGCACCAGTTCACCCTGCTCTTTTTTCGGTAAACCAGGCCCTTCTCGTACATGCGCAGAAAGAACCACTGGTTCCAGCGGTAATACTCCGGCAGGCAGGTGGTCACTTCCGTGGCCCAGTCATAGCTGAAGCCGATGCGCTGCATCTGCCGCTTCATGGCGGCGATATTCGAAAGCGTCCACTCGCGTGGCGGGGTATTGTTCTTGAGCGCCGCGTTTTCGGCCGGGAGCCCGAAGGCATCCCAGCCCATCGGATGTAATACGTTGTAGCCGCGCATCCACATATGGCGCGCCAGCGCATCGCCAATGGAGTAGTTGCGCACGTGGCCCATGTGCAGCTGGCCGCTGGGATACGGCAGCATCTCCAGCACGTAGTACTTGGGCTTGCCACTTGATGTAGATTCGGCCGCGTACAGAGCAGGATCCGCAGCCCAGCGCTGCTGCCATTTGGTCTCGATCACCGCCGGATCGTATCGCAGTTCTTTCTCGTCAGACATAACTTTTCAGTGTAAATGGCGGAGAGAGGTCCGATCTCAGCCATTTACCTACTTGCTATTTGTTGCCTGATGCCCCTGCTTCTCCGTCTCCAACGGAACGAATTGCCGATCAATGAATCTCCCCGCGGTTCTGGTTCCATCCTCGTCAATTCGAATGAGAGCCCTCTTGACCGTAGGATGAGCTTCGAAATGAGGAAATGGTTGGCTATCGAGGTAAGCCTTGAGCTTCGCGCGGCCTTCCGGCGTGTCGACGATCCGAAGTGCGTCGCTGAGAGACATCGGTTTGAGGTCAGGTACAGTCATTCTCCCCCTATTCAGCCACCAAGCTCTTCAGCACCCGCACATTCCGCTCTTCATCGCCGGGCTCGTCCACAGGCGTTTCGGCGATGAAGGCGCAGTGATCGAACCGTGGATCGTTGAGCAGCCAGCGAAACGGCTCGATGCCGATGTTTCCCTGCCCGATGTGCTCATGCCGGTCGAGTTTGGTGCCGCGCGCAGCCTTGGCATCGTTGCAGTGCCACACGCGGACTGCATCGAAGCCCGTGGTCGCGGCCACCTGATTCATCGTCTCGGCAAAACCTTCCGCAGTCACGATGTCGTAGCCCGAAACGTGCGTGTGACACGTGTCGAGGCACACGCCCACCGGCGCATGAGCCCTCAGTCGCTCGACGAGTTCCGCCACCTGCTCAAAGTTGCCGCCCAGCGAACACTCAGCGCCCGCCGTGTTCTCAATCAGAATGCTGAATGGTGTTCCCTGCCAGGGCAGGCCGTCGATCGCCTTCTCGATCGACTCCGCGGCAAGCTTGAGGCCCTCGTCGCGCGTCATGCCCTTCCACGAGCCGGGATGCAGCACTAGATATTCGGCACCCAACGCCAGCGCCCGCTCGATCTCTCCGCGAAAAGCGTCCACGCTCTTTTCGCGCGTCTCGGTCGATTGGCTGCACACATTCACCAGATAACTGGTGTGGATCACCAGCGGCCCTACATCGAGATTGGCGCGCAGCGTGCGCATCCGCTCGCACTGTTGCGGATCGGGCTTGGGTGCACGCCACATGCGCGGACTTGAAGAAAAAATCTGAAAGGTATTGGCGCCGATCTCACGCGCCCGCTCGACGGCCTTGGATGCGCCGCCTGCAGTGCCAAGGTGCACTCCGATTCGCTTTGCCATGCGAACAGTCTAACTGGCCGAGCGTTGACTCAGTATCGCTCTACGCTGTCCAGGCTGGCGTGCGATTCATGCGGCTACTCGATACATAGCCCATGTCCACTGATATGCCGCGCACACATTGCAGCAGATGGTTGGCAATCGAAGGGAGCTTCTGCGCGGTGACACGAAATGAAGGCCCAGAGATGCTGACAGCCGCCACCGGCAGGCGCTGCGCATCGAGCACCGGCACTGCAATACAGCGCAGCCCTTCTTCCAACTCCTCGTCATCCACGGCGTACCCGCGGCGGCGGGTCTTCTCCATCTCCGCGCGCAACGCTTCAGGCGTCGCAATCGTCCGGTGTGTAAGCCGCTCGAAACGAATACGCCGCACGACGTCCGACGCGCGTTCCGCAGGCAGAAACGCCAGGATTGCCTTGCCCACCGAGGTGCAGTGCACCGGATTGCTGGCGCCGATGCGCGTAATCATCCGCACGGAACGAGCCGGCTCAATCTTGTCGAGATAGATAACGCGCGCCGCTTCTAGAATGCACAGATGAGCCGTCTCTTCGGTCTCCGCCACCAGGCGGCGCAGATGCGGCTGGGCGCGGTCGCGCAGATCATATTGCTCGATGGCGCGATTGCCGAAATCGAACAGTCTCAGCCCTAACCGAAATTTGCCGTTGGAAGTGCGCTCCACCATGCGGTGACGCTCAAGAACCATCAGGAAGCGGTGTGCCGTGCTTTTGTGCAACTGCAACGAAGAAGCAACCTGGGCCAATCCCAGAGGTGTGTCGCTTTCACCAAGCAAATCAAGTACGGCAAAAGCCCGGTCAAGAGCCTGCACTTTATAGGTACCTTGCGGCGTCGCGTCTCGCATGTTGGTCCTTTATTCCGCGCTTTGATTACGTGATCAGCTTCTCAGAATATGAGATTGTCTGTCAAGAGGCGAGAGCGCTTATGTTGGCCTGACAATATGACAACATCATTGTCTGTGAATCAGCCGAAAGGCAGGCCCAAGCGCACCAGCGGCTGCCGGCACCGATTCAGGTAAGTTCGGTCTTGAATTCAGGAATTATTGCATCGGAATGGTGATGGAATCATCCGGCAAGGGGCTTCTCAAATCCTGCTCCTGCGGATCGCGAACCGCACCGCCAGGGAGGGGGTGCAGCTTGAACAGTACCAGTAGGTTGCGCTGCGGATCGTCAAAGGCCGGGAACTCCGCCACCTGCTCGATGGAATAGTGCGTATGCAGGTCTTCAATGGTGCCGGGATCGAGATCATTCCAGGCCGCATACCAGGTTGGCTGGTAGATGCCGAGTTTCTCCGGCAAATCCGTCGTGCCGAAGTCATCGCAGATCACAGGCACGTGGGTCATAAGAGAAATCTCATCACCACTGATCGACACCAGCAGCCGTTTGCCATTCGGATGCGTATCGATATAGTGCGTGAGCCCCTCAGCGGCGTGGAGAAACGTGTATTGCGGATGGAGGGCATAACCCAACGTCTGCACGCCACCCGCACTGATGGCGAGGATGGCGAGCCCAACTGTCAGCCAGCCTGATGTGCGCGCCGAGATCCATCGCACAGAGACTCCATTCGTCCCTTCGATCAAAGCCGCCGCGCCCAATGCCACTACAAAGAAGCAAAAGACCGCGATTACCGCAAAGTACCGCGGTTGCGGATGATCCTGATATGTCATGAAGAAGACAAATCCGGCGCTCGCCAGCACCGATGCCCCAAAGACCGGATTCGCCAGCAATCCACGCGCCCACTTTTGCCGCCTGCAGATCAGCGCACCAATCAGGACCAATCCCGCCAGCGGGATCAGAATCTTGTCGACCCACAATCCCCCGTGAAATGACCACCAGAGACTCACCAGCGGCCAGTCAAACTGCTTGGGCCGCGCATAGTCGTTCACGGCGAAATAGTATTTATAGTCCGTGAGAAGCCCGTGCCGGACGAGCAGCGCTATCCACAGCCCATAGCCGGCAGTGAATGTGACACCTGCAATCAGCAACGCAAGCAATGCCTGTCTTCGCGCCGGCCATAATGAAACCACCATGGTCCATGCGACGGCCGGCAGCAAAAAGACCGCCGTCGTCTTGGTCAGCATGGCGAGCGTAAAGAGCACGCCCACACTGATCGCTCCCCACAGCGGACGCCGCATCTGCGGCAGGCGCACGGCCACACTCAATGCAGCGAGGGTAAATGTTGTCAGCAGCGGCTCCAGGATCGCCAGGCGGCCGAAACAATAAAGAAACGGGCTTGTGACCAGAAGCGTCACAGCCAGAAGAGCCATCCAGCGCGGACCACTTCTCCGGAGCAGTTTGTAGCTTAAGAAAAGATTCAGAAAGAAGACGGCAACTGCGAGCCCACGCGCGGCTTGCGGCGTGACGCCGGTCAAGAAAAACAAAATCCACTCAAGAAATGGCCAAACCGGCACCGCAACCGCCGGGTTGAAGTCGCCGGGCATGTACCAGTTCCCAAAGAGATGTGCCCGGATCGCCGCGTCTCCGTACCAGCCCTCATCCGTGTATTTCGCCCAATCCATAAACCACGGCGAATGGTTCGGAAAGTCGGCCCGCAGATGCAAGCCGTGCAGCAAGGCAAAACCGGCAATCACCGCGAGCCACAAAGCATATCCGACGCGCCGGAACCGAAGCGCAGTTCCCTTGCCTTCCGCCGGCGGACCCTCGGCGGAGGCAGTATCGGACTCGTTCGAATCGAGATCAAGGGTCGGGGCCATCGGGAGAAAATGCCTCGGCTGAATGGTTTGAGTATAGCTGCTGCCTCAAAAACGAACAGAGTAGCCACCGGCGGACTCGATCCAGGGCTATGGCATATCCACAGCCTGCCATCGGTTCAAGTTTTTCCAGACGCCGCCGATGAGGAACGTGTCGGCCCTCTATCCGCCACAGGGCCACGGAGGCGAGGCACGTTGAGAGCCATGCAAACCGCCGTTCAGATCCAGACCGCCCAGCTTTCGCATCCGGGACCCACTCTGCTCGAGTCCGAGGCCGTAACGACCAATCAGCTCGTGGGAGTAAGCTCGGCCTGGCGCAAGCTTCTCATCCAGGCTGAGATGGCCGCACCTCATCTACAGTTGGCTGCCGTTGAAGGTGAGCACGGCTCCGGCAAAACGACGCTGGGGCGCTATCTCTTCAGCCGGTCTCCGCTCTCGAACTCGATCTTTCAGCGGCGTGACGCGCGTGAGTGGCTGGCCACGGACGCCGATCCGGCCACACTAAACGGCTTCATCTACCTTGATCGCGTTGATCTACTCACCCCTCCGGGCCAAGGGCTTTTGCTCGGAGTCATCAAAGCTCTGCAGGATCGCCCTCCCGGCCGCGCAATTGTGATCGCATCTTCGGAGACGCCTCTGCGTCAGATGGCCGGGCAGGGATTGCTGATGCCCGACCTCGCCTTTCGCCTCACCGCGATCCGGTTTGCCATTCCCCCGCTGCGCCAGCGCCGCGAAGACATCGGCCCTCTGGCGCAAGCGCTCCTTGAGCGCATCTGCCAGCGCTACCAGCAAAGGCATGTGATCTTCGGCCCCGGCGTTCTGGCTCGACTGCTGCAACACAGCTGGCCGGGCAACGTGCGGGAACTCTCCAGCGTGCTTGAAACCGCTCTGCTCGAATCAGCCAATGGCGTCATCCGCGCCAGCGATCTCGCGCTGCCCGATACCGCTATAGCAGCCTCTTACGATCCGCCGCCCATCTCGCGGCCCGACAATCTTTCGCTCGACGCCGTAATCCGCCATCATGTGCAGTACGTGCTTGATCTGAACCGCGGCAACAAGCTGCGCGCCGCGCGGCAGCTCAACATCAGCCGCTCCACGCTCTACCGCATCCTCAGCAATGAGTCGCTTCTGACAACTTAACCGGGCGCGCACCAGGGTTTTGGTCTTCGCTCCGAAAGCTCCTACAGAACTCACGCCTCTATATAGGTAGCAATCTTCGTCCGGCGTATCCGCTCCCTAAGCTCAGCGGTCGCCACACGATGGCAACGCAGGCAAAGCGTGCGCATGTTGGCAAGATCACATTGGCCTCCACCTTCGCTGACAGGCACAATATGATCCGCATCCCATAAACTCTTGCGCGACCGGGTCCGGAGTCCCCAGTGTTGCAGCAGTGCCTGCCGGTTGGCTCCTCGGGTGAAGCGAATGCGGCGCGCAGCGGCTACCGTGTCCACTCCACAGGAAGCGCAGATGCCGCGGTCGCGCAGGAATACCTGCTCGCGCAAGTAGGCTGGCTGCGAACGAAGCTTCCACTCATGGACACAGTATTCCGAGCAGAAGGTGAAGCGGCCCCGGGGCACCTCCAGTGAACACCAGCGGCACAACCCGCGACCACTGGGACCGCGCGCAATCAACTTGCGGTTGACCCATCCGCCTTGCATAGCCCTTTGAGACGTCACTCTCTCTTTTTAGCGAATCCCCTCGCTGCTGTACCTTCTTTCCTTCAGAGAGTCATCAAAAGCATCACTCCTTCACCGCGTGAAAATACAATCACACATCGTTCTGCTGTTCCCAAAACCGTGGCAGCTTCAGTAGCGCACCGCGCATCCCAGAACGTGAACGGAAGTCTATCGATAGTACGAGGAGAACGGGCCCCATGCACTCCGACCATATATTTACAAGAGCAACGGCTACGGCAGGCAACCCGGCTTCGATGCCTAAGGCGCTGGCTATCTTTGCGCATCCAGATGACGAAACCATTGCGCTAGGCGCGCGACTGAACCGGTTTCAAAATGCACACCTCGTCCATGTGACGGATGGCGCCCCGCAGAATCCGCAAGAGGCGAGGTCGCACGGCTTCGCCTCGCGCGACGCTTACCGCAGTGCGCGAGCGCAGGAGCTTGAGCACGCGTTGCATCTCGCGGGCCTGGACACAGTCAGCCGCGAATGCCTCGGTATTCAGGATCAGGAGGCGAGCCTGCATCTTGTGCGCCTGGCGCAGTGCATTACCTACCTGCTGCGCAAACACCGGCCGGAGGTTGTGTTCACGCATCCGTATGAAGGCGGCCATCCCGATCATGATGCCTGCGCGTTTGCCGTAGCCCATGCAGTTGCAGCGCAGAAAAAACGGTGCGAGCCGGTTCCGCTTATCGTGGAATGCGCCTTCTATCACGCCGGGCTGCACGGCATCGAGACGGGGACATTTCTTCCCCAGACATTCGTATTGGACGAAATCATGTGCCCGCTCACAGAAAGAGAGCGTGAGAACAAAGAGGCGCTGCTTGCCTGCTTCGTCTCTCAGCAATCGACCCTGCGTTATTTCACGCTGGATGCAGAACGCTTTCGCATCGCTTCCGAACACGACTTCACTCAACCGCCGCATCCGGGCCCGGTTTTTTATGATCAGTTTCCGTGGGGAATGACGTCTTCCCACTTTTGTGATCTGGCACAGCGTGCAGCTGAAGCGCTCGAAAACGTGGAGTCAACGGTTGCATGCGTCTGACGGTGCTCAGTATTGCATTCCCTTTTGCGCCGGTGGGATCTGGCGCCGTAGGCGGGGCGGAACGGATTCTCAGCTATCTGGATGAAGCGCTGGTCAACGCCGGGGATGTGTCGCTCGTCGTGGCATGCGAGGGGTCCCGGCCGGCCGGCAAACTTTTTGCGGTGCCTTTGCCGGAAGGCGCCTTGCTCGACGAGGGCGATCGAACCACTTGCGTGCGAAATTGCCAGGCCGCGATCGACCACGCATTGGAATCTTATCCCGTCGATGTGATCCACATGCACGGCATGGATGTTGATGAATATGTATTGCCTGAGACGATTCCGGTGCTAATGACGCTCCATCTTCCGGTCGGGTGGTACAGGCCGGCAGTCTGGACAAGCCAGGCAGGCCGTGTCCAGTTTTGTTGTGTCTCTCAATCGCAGCGGCGCTCATTTCCGCTTCCGGTACGTGATTGCGTCGTGGTCGAGAACGGTGTCGCTCTGCCGCCGGCCGTGGAGAGCGAACCGAAGCAGGATTTCGCTCTGATGATGGGCCGCATCTGCCCGGAGAAAAATGCGCACGCCGCGCTTGAGGCGGCCACGCAGGCTGGCGTCCGTGTAGTGCTGGCGGGGCAGGCGTTTACCTATCGTGACCACCAACGTTATATGCACGAAAAGATCGAGCCGTTGCTGAAGAGCGCACCACGAGGCATTCAGCACAGCTTTGTGGGTCCTGTTTCCCTACCTGAACAGCAGAAGCTGATGGCTCAGGCGCGCTGTCTGTTGCACCCCACGCTCGCGCCGGAGACAAGTTCGCTGGTGGCGATGGAAGCGCTGGCCGCCGGCACGCCGGTCATCGCCTATCCCTCGGGTGCATTGCCCGAGATCGTCGAAGACGGCGTCACCGGTTTTCTCGTACACAATGTGCAAGAGATGGCCGAGGCGATATGTAAGGTCGATACGATCTCACGGCAGGCCTGTAGGCGCGTAGCGGAGCGGCGTTTCAACAAGCAGCGCATGGTGGGCGAGTATTTCGCCTTGTATGAAGCGCTCACTCATCAGCAATGCGGAGAGCGGCTCTATGCCTGACAGCGTGCAATACACTTTGCTGCGCACGACGAAGGCGTTGCGCGCCTTTGCGCCGCAGTGGACGGCGCTGTGGCAGCAGGACCAGGATGCCACTCCGTTTCAACGGCCGGAGTGGCTGCTGCCCTGGTGGCATCAATTTCACGGCTCAGAATTGCGCGCCGTGACCATCACGAAAGATGGAACGCTGCTTGGCTTCCTGCCGTTTTATCTCTACCAGGAGCCTCGCACGCGCGAACGTCAGCTCCTTCCGCTTGGAGTCGGTACGACCGATTATCTGAATGGCGTCTTCGCTCCGGACTGCATGGTCAGCCAGATCCGCAGAGGCATCGAGATGGTCTGTGCAGAAGATGGCTGGGACACTCTTTATGCGTCTGATCTGCCTCTGCATTCAAAGCTTGCGCAGGCCCTCGAGTCACTTGCGGAGCCCGAAGAAAGGTTCGCATCGGAAGGCTGTTCGCGGATGGCTGCCGTTCCTATCGCTGCACTTCCGCAGAAGATCCGCCGCAACGCAATGTACTATCGCAATCGCGCCAGGCGGCAAGGCTCGTTGGAGCTGACGGTCGCCGATGCATCGAGCTGGGCCGAATCGTTTGACGCACTGGTACGGCTGCACACAGAACGATGGGGACAGAACGGTGAGAACGGTGTACTGGCCGATCCGCGCGTGCTTGCCTGGCATCGTGAGGTGCTTCCCTTGCTTGAACAAAACGGCTGCCTGCGGCTGTGTACACTTCGCCTCGAAGGTGAAATCATCGCCGTGCTCTATGCACTGGTCGATCCGCCGTCGCGGCCTTCCCGCACGCAGTATTTCTATTTAACCGCTTATTCGATTCATCATGCGGACCTGAGGCCCGGCACACTGTTGCTGGCTCTCGCCATTGAACATGCCGCCAACGAGGGTGTCGCCACAATCGACATGCTACGCGGAGACGAAGCCTACAAGCAGCTCTGGCATCTCGAGCGCGCTCCGACACGCGGTTTCGCACTGCGCCGATCTTCCATCGGCAAGATGGCCGGAGTAGCGGCATGAGCCGCGAGCTGCTTGCGCATACGAACCAGGTTCCAGATCGCATTGTCGTTCGGTGGACCATCGGCGCCGTCCGCGAGCGCGGCTTTGTATTCGCGGTCTGCCCCCTGGGAAAGATCTCGAACCCGCCTTGCGGCAGGCCATGGATGATGCTGATCGAACCTGATGTGCATCTCAAAATGAGATGATGGTCATCTTGGCGAATCCGGGCATAAGACGAACCGTCACTCCCCCGCATTTCCTGGCCGATCTTTATAGCTTTAAGTGGTCCGCATTCAGTTTTCGGGTCCCGCTCGTCAGCGCCACAACCGTGGCGATCTGCCTCTTCACGGGCGTACTGACGGGCCATCCGGGCGGAGGCTTGATTGCCGGCGGCGGCGCCTTCACCGTCGCCTTCGGCGCCAACCAGCGCATTGCCGACTCGCGGCTGATTCCCATGATCTTCGCAGTTCTCGCCATATCATCGGCGACTCTAGTCGGCACTCTAGCAGGACACAAAGATTATTGGCTCGTCATAGCCGCAGGCCTGGCCGCCTTCATCTATGGCATGTTGACCACGCGCAATTCGGGACTCTCCTGGGTGGGGCAGCAGGCATCGATCGCGCTGCTGGTCGCCTCCGCTTTTCCAACCGGGCCAAAGCTCGCCTTCCTGCGCGCCGGCCTGATCGCCGCCGGCGGCGCGCTCCAGACCATCCTGACTTCTGCCGGTCTGCGTCTTTTACCAAACCTGCGCAAAGATCTACTCGCAATCCCCCTGCATATTTTCAATAGTGTGCAGGATCGCGATCGCGAATTGGTTCGGCGTCTTCGCCGTCTGCCGCAAGCGCTCCCCTGCTGCTCTGATCGCGCAGCGCTGGCTTATTCCCTGCGCCTGGTTCTCACCATCTGTCTGGCCACGGAAGTCTATCGGCGTCTCGGCATGCAATCGGGCTACTGGATTCCCATGACGGCTCTCCTCGTACAGAAGCCGGTCTTTTATGAAACGCTGACCCGCGCAGCGGCCCGTATTCTCGGGACACTTGGCGGTGCGTGGATCTGCAGCCTGCTGATTGCTCATCTCGCGCCGCGCCCAGTAACGCTAGCAGCCGCCACAACACTCTTTGCGCTGCTTGCCTTCGCCACCAATCCAGTCAATTACGCGCTCTTCACCACATGCGTGACAGCTTACATTGTCTTTCTGCTCTCATTGAATGCCATTCCCGCCCCCGTCATCGCGCACCGGAGAGCATGGTGCACCATTGTCGGCGGCCTGATCGCGCTTCTATTCCACCTGGATGCCCTGCTGCGCCATCACAGCGGCCGGAATATCCGGAGCGAGCGCAAGCCATACAACAGAGGCCCGTCGCGTGAATTCATGGATGAATTCAGACACAGCTTCCGCAGCATGTGCGATGTTAGATGCAGAGGCTGCGCGAAATGAGCAGGCCGATTCTCGGTTGCATTGCAGACGATCTCACCGGGGCCACAGATCTGGCCAACAATCTGGCGCGCGCCGGCATGCGCGTGGTCCTGACCGTCGATGTGCCTCAACAGCCAGGTAACATCGAGTGTGACGCCCTCGTCGTCGCACTGCAGTCGCGCACCATTCCTGCTTCGGCAGCATGCGAGCTATCATTGCAGACCTGTCGCTGGCTGCGCAGCCAGGGTGCACAGCACGTCTATTTCAAAATCTGCTCCACCTTCGACTCCACAGTGCGCGGCAACATTGGCCCCGTGATCGAATCGCTCATGGATGAGCTGCGATGCGGATTCTGCGCCGTCGTTCCCGCCTTCCCTGACGCGGGCCGCACCGTCCGCCAGGGAGATCTGTTTGTCGATAACGTGCCGCTCTCCGAGAGCAGCATGCGCAACCATCCGCTTACGCCGATGTCCGATTCCAATCTCGGCCGTTTTCTGCAGGCACAGCTCGACCCAACCAGGAAGCGTCGTGTCGGTTTGATCGGACACACCGCAGTGGCCGAATCGGCCGAGGCAATTCGCGCGCAGATTCATTCGCTCCATACCGAGGGCATGTCGATCGCCATCGTTGATACTCTCAACAATGCAGACCTTCGGCGAATCGGCGGTGCACTCATGAACGAGCCGCTCGTCACCGCTAGTTCCGGGCTCGGCATGGTTCTTCCCGCAGAGTGGGGATTCCAGCCATCACTCGATTCATCCCGGCTGCCTGTCCCTACCGGCCGCAAAGCGATCCTCGCCGGCAGTTGCTCGACGGCCACTCGCGCACAAGTGCAGCACTTTCTCGCGAACGGAGGCCAGGCCTTCTGCCTCGACCCATTCGAGCTCGCCGCAGACACGGACGCGCAATCTCGCAAAGTGCTCACCTGGGCCGCCTCGATCTGGACACGCAACCCCACAGCGCCTGTGCTGGTGTACTCCACTGCCGAGCCAGCTTCAGTGCAAGCCGTCCAGGCGCAGCTCGGCGCCGAACGCAGCGGCAAGCTGGTGGAAAGTGCCCTTGCGGGCATCGCCCACGCTTTCGTTGCAGATGGAGTGGGTCAGCTCATTGTGGCTGGCGGAGAGACCGCCGGCGCGTGCATTCGCAGGATCCACGGAGAACAGATGCAGATCGGTCCGCAAATCGATCCCGGCGTTCCGTGGTGCTATGCTTCATCGACGATCGCGGAGAGCGAACATCTGCATCTGGCGCTCAAGTCCGGCAACTTTGGCCGACCCGACTTCTTTACCCGCGCGTTTATGCTACTCCAGTGAGCACGATGGACGAGACTCAATTACGCCAGGAGATTTGCCGCATCGGCCGATCGCTCTTCGAGCGGCGTTATGTGCACGCAACTGCGGGCAACATCAGCGTGCGCCTTGAAGATGGCTATCTGATCACACCCACGGATGCCTGCCTCGGTTTTCTCGCACCGGAGAAGCTCGCGAAGGTGGACCTCGACGGCCTGCAGCAGAGTGGCGACCGTGCCAGCAAAACGCTCGCGCTGCACCGGCGAATTTACGCAGCCGATGATCGCGCCCGCTGCGTGCTGCACACACACTCCACGCATCTGGTTGGCCTCACGCTGGCAGGTGTGTGGAGCGTGGACGACATCCTTCCACCGATCACGCCCTATTACGTAATGAAGGTCGGGCATGTGCCGCTCATTCCATACCACCGGCCGGGCGATCCGGCTGTAGGAGAACTCGTGGCGCAGACAATTGCGCGGATGCGTGCGGCCGGAAAACCGATCCGCGCCGTAATGCTTGATCGGCTCGGTCCGAATGTGTGGCATGAGTCACTTTCGATGGCGATGGCAACGCTCGAAGAACTGGAAGAAACCGCCCGGCTCTGGCTGATGACTACGCCCAGGCCCGCACCACTCTCTGAGACGGCCCTCGCCGAGCTGCGCGAATCTTTTGGCGCGACCTGGTAAGTCATATCTCTCAAAGGCGCATATTTAGCTGCTCTCACATCTCCAATATGCCGGATTTGTACGGTGAGTCTGTCAGACGATAACCGCACATTTCCTCTACTAAATCGATTGTCATAAACTGCCAGGACGGCGTATGGTGAACCGGAGTCCTTTTTATCTAATCGGGAGACGCAATGATCAAACGAGTTCGTTCGGGCAGTCGCGCAGGCCAAGAGAACGGTGCCTTTTCTCTGCGGCCGATCGCCGGCAATAAGACGTTGGCAGATCAGGTCACCGAGACGTTAACCAATAAAATTCTTGGCGGCGAGTTTACTGGCTCACAGCTTCCGTCCGAGCAGACGATGGCTCAAGGATTCGGCGTCAGCCGCACCGTGATTCGCGAAGCAGTCTCGCGCCTCAAGTCCGAAGGACTGATTGACACGCGGCAAGGGCGTGGCGCGTTTGTGCGTTCCGACCGCTTGAATCGGCCCTTTCGTATCGATCTCAACTCGGCCGATCTGCTTACTTCTCTGCTGCACATCATTCAACTGCGCCGGGGCCTCGACGCCGAGATTGCATTTCTTGCTGCAGAGCGGCGCACGCGCAGCCACATGACCGCCATTCGCCGTGCCCTTACAGAAATCGATCGCGCCAGCAAAGCCGGACATGACGCCGTCACGGAAGACTTGAATTTTCATCTGTCGATCGCGCACGCTACTGGCAATCCTCTGTTTCCTGAGTTGCTGCGCTTCCTGAATCAGTTTCTCTTCGTCGCCGTTCGCGTCACTCGCGCCAATGAGGACCGCGTGGGCGAGTTTGCCGAACAGGTGCGCGGCGAACACCAGGCCATTGCGCGGGCCATCGAGCGCCGCGATCCTGAAGCCGCGGCCGCAGCGGCGAAAACACACATGATCAATGCCGCGGAACGGATCCAATCGGCTGACTCTGAGTTCTGGACAATCGGGCTCAAGCAACTGTCGGAGAATCGCCATCCTCTGCTCGCAACCAAAGAACCTGCAAAGAAGACGCCGCGATCGAAGTTCAGAAAAACATCGCTCGACGCAAACCGTCCATTTTTACCATCCAGCAAGACCGACACCGTCATCATGTGATCACGATTTCTTGCGCGGCGCGATGCATGAGCAGCGCTGTTCCCAATCACTCATCCGATCAGAACTCGAGGTCTTACCATCCATGTTGAATCGTCGCGACCTGTTGAAAGCAGGAGTTGGCGCGGTGCCTCTCATTGCGAGCGCCGCTGGTTTGGTTGAGCCCGCGGTCGCCCACGACCTGGCGAGCAATGTTGCGCCGCCGAGTGCATCGGCGGAATCCGTCCCCTGGCAGCGTCGTTCTCGCCGCGCCGGCCAGTTGAACATGACCGAGCATGACCCGGTCTCGTTGAACATTGAGGAATGGGCAGACTACTGGGCCAGCCTCAAAGTGGGCGCAACCTTCATCAGCGTGACCGGAATCCTGGCTTACTACCAGACTAAAGTGCCGTTCCATCGCAAGGGCAAGTTTCTCGGCGATCGCGACTTCTTCGGCGAATGCAATCAGGCAGCGCGCAAGCGCGGCTTGCGCACCATTGCGCGCATGAGCCCCGACCTCAACTGGGAAGACGCCACAAAAGCCCACCCCGACTGGTTCGAACGCGATGCACACGGTGACTTCATCGGCAGCAAAGAGCAACCGGGCCTGTATCGCACCTGCATGTTCTCCGAGTACATGACGGACTATATTCCGGCCATCATCCGCGAAGTGACCAGCCTCTATGAAGTCGACGCTGTTTACACCAATGGATGGCCGCCGATCGGCAGTTTGCCGGTGTGTTATTGCAACATCTGCCGCAACCTGCCTCCATCGGGAACCCCAGCCTACTGGGACAAATTCAATGACCGCATGGAATTTCTCTGGAAGCACTACAACGCGCTGGTGCAGGAGAGAGCTCCGCAGAAATTCTTCTTCCCCAACTCCGGAGGAAACGTGCGCGGCAGCATGAATCTCTCGCGCCTGGGCGAGATCTGTGAGTGGTTCCAGAGCGACAATCAAGGCCGCGGCGGAGAAGATGCGCCGGTCTGGCTCTGTTCGCAGCAGGGACGCGTCTGCCAGGCGATCCTCGACGGCAAGATGGCCACCAATGTCACCGGCGCGTGGACGACAGGGCCGATCCGTTGGCGCAATGTGGGCAAATCGCCGCATGAGATTCAGATGTGGCTCAGCGAAACCAGCGCTAGCGGCATGGTTCCCTATTACCACATCGTCGGCGCAGAGAAAGGCTTCGGCGAAGATCGCCGCGAGCTCGATGTGCCGCGCGAATACTTCGCGTGGACTGCGCAGCACGATCCTCACTTCGTGAACAAGCGGACCGTCGCCAGGCTCGGCGTCGTGATGGGCCAGCGCACGCATCTTTTCTACAAACCGCAGCCGAACGCGACCATGCAGCAGTTTCTGCATGGCATGTACTATGCGCTGCTCGAAGGCCGTTTTCTCTTCGATTTCGTGCATGAAGATCGCATGGACGCAGCGCATCTGGAGAAATATTCTGCGCTCATCCTGCCCAACATAGCTCTGCTCAGCGACGCGCAATGCGATCAGCTTCGCGCCTTCGTCAAACGTGGCGGATCGCTTCTCGCCACCTTTGAGACCAGCCTCTATGACGAAAACAACCGCGTGCGATCGAACTTCGGTCTGGCGGATGTCTTCGGCATTCAAAAAACAGGCGATGTGATCGGCACAACCGGCAACGCCTTCTACGCGCGCATCGAACGGCAGCACGCTATCCTCGATGGCTTTACAAATACAAACTGGCTGCCCGGAGCCGAGTATCGCATTCCGCTGGCGCCCGTCGCCGAGCCGGTATTGACGGTCGTGCCGGGATTTACGGCCTATCCGCCCGAGCTTGCCTATCCGCCCACGCCGCAGACCAACGTGCCCGCCGCCGTACTGCGCGAACAAGGCAACAGCCGCACGGCCTATATTGCGAGCGATATCGAACGAAGCCTGTGGGTTGCAGGCGATGTCGATCTAAGCCGGCTCCTACAGAACACCATCCGATGGATTGCGCGCGACGAGCAACCGGTAACGATCGAAGGGCGGGGACTCATCGAAAGCTTCGCTTACGAGACTGAGCCGGGCTTTGCCGTTCATGTGCTGAACTACACCAACCCGAACACGCACCGCGGCCTGATCCGCGAGTTCTATCCCATTGGGGCGCAAACCGTCAGCTTCGCCGTTCCCGAGGGAAGAACCGTCTCGCGCGTGCAATTGCTGAAATCGGGCGCGGATGCTCCCTTCCGCCGGGTAAACGGCCGAATCGAGTTCACAATCCCAAGCGTCATCGACTACGAAGTCGCAGCCCTTTACGCCTGAAGTGCACGCTCACTTGCCCAGCCACTAAGGGCGCGACACTCAAGCTTGCGAGCGAAATGGACTATTCCCGTCACACAATAGCCCTCCGCTCCGTCATAGTTGGGACGGGCGAACTGCCCGGCTTCGTCGGGCTTGCACCCGCAAGAGCACGTGTCTACACAGACGCGCGTGGAGGTGATCATCATGCAAACACAAGTGAACGGCACGGAGCTTCTCCGCCCTGAGACGGAAGGCACATTCCTTCCGCCCATTGAAAAGCCCAAAGGGCTGATCATGCGACTGGTGTATGCCATGACGCGCCGCCAGTTCGGCAAAGTGCTTACGCCTCTCAAGGTCTTCGCCGCGCGCATGCCGGTTGGCTTCGGCCAGTTCTACGGAAAGATCAGCACGCTGGATAAAAAGCTTCTTCTGCCGGCCGAGACCGTCATGCTGATCCGTGAGCAGGTCGCGCACATCAACGTCTGCCTCTTCTGCGTCGATATCGGCCGATACTTCACCATCCAAGGCTCCATGAATCAGGCCAAATTCGACGCCTTGGCCAAGTACCACACCAGTCCCCTTTTTACCGACGCAGAGCGCGCAGCACTCGACTACGTAACCGAGCTTACCCGGGATAAGAAGATAAACCCGGATACTTTTTCCCGCCTGGCCCGCTACTTCTCCGAGCGCCAAATCTGCGAGATTGTCTGGCTGGTGGCCAGCGAGCATGTCTACAACATGACCAACATTGGTCTCAACATCCACTCCGACATGCTTTGCGACATCAGCAAGAGACCGGGCATCGCGCACTGAAGCATCCGCGATGAAAGCGAGTTCCGGCTCGCGGGGAACGCAAAGAGACTCTGTCTTCCTTCCACCGGCTAGTGATAAAGACCGGGAGAATTCCGGCTTTTTCCATCTAGGCTCGCCGGCAACCGCGGCACAAGAACTGGCTCCATCTCCTGATGGCCAAGCACAAGCGGTCGTCAAAACGGCCGTCCCACCGCGCTAAATCAGCCCACAGACAACCAAAATTCACAAAGAGCGCATCGTTCATTTTGAGCTGTGGCAACAACAGCGATGATCGCTGACCCTCGCGTTGCGGGCATTTGTTGTTGCAGCTCATCTCCCATTCGCAATCGCAAGACCGGCCGGTGACCAACAGGTCTTCGGTATCCGTGCAAGTAGATTTTGATAACTTCTGAGCGTCCCTGTGACGACTTGGAAGGCCTACGGACAGCAGCAAGTTTTCTCTGTACCATCTGGCACGCCTGATTCGCTTTGGTTCTCTATCCCGACTCCAACGCGATTCCTCCGCGGCACAGGGAAACTGTCGCTCAAGTAGGCAGCATGAGGACAGTATGGCCAACGTGTTTCTCATTATCTCGAAACCGCAGCAGGACATTGCGCAGCTCCGGGTCAAATGCTCCGTCCGCGAGGGTGCTGAAGATGTCAACAACGTTCGAGATCGGCAGTTTGCAGGCCCGCGCGAGCTTGAAAGCGCGCTGCGCATCGCCGGAGTCACCGAAGATGAATCCCACGCGCCGCTTCAGGTTTTTCATACCGGATTGCCCACGTTCATTCCGGTGAACGAAGACATCGCGAAGAAGCTTGGAGTCCTCGAATAAACGACGTGAGCATCAAGTCCGTGTCGATTGTCGCCATCCAACGATCGATTTACTCGGGAAAGACGCCAACCTCTCTCAGGTCAGCAGGACCAAAGCCAAAGATTCTTACCCGCAGATAGCGCGCTGTGACAGGCGCGAACCTGAAAGTTTGCAAAGGCCCCAATCCCGCAAAACCGCCGTGAATATCGTGGAAATTGACGCCATCATCGGATGCCTGCAGCGAAAACAGTGAAAGCAGACCTGCCAGTCCCCGCTTGAGGATGACGCGCTGGAAGCTCACGCTGGATCCAAGATCGACTGTCAGCCACGAATTGAGCCCGTCATCTCCGGAGATCCAATCCGTAAAGGCGAGCCCATCCACCGCGTTTGCGGGGTTGGAGCCAGTAGCGGTCGAAGAAGCCATCACCGGCGCGTTCAAGGCTAGATTCACGGCCGACTTCGGGTTGAAGAAGTCAGGCGGAGCCGCGCCATTGGATGATTGATCTTTGAGATCAACTTTGTTTCCCGAGAGCACCATCTGCGAAAAGTAGTTGTCGATGCTGGCGGGAAATTGGGTATCAAAAAGAATTCCCTCTCCCAGATTGTTGGTCGCGATGTTATTGAACATGTACGTATGCGCCGACTCAGCAACTCCGCCACTGGCGGTTGCAATCGATCCGACGCGGAAGCCGTTGTTCACGTCGTTGCTCAAATTGCTGAACACAACGTTGCCGTTGGTGATCCCTCTCGTTCCGCTGCTCGTCGCATTGTTATACACGCCGACGCCATGACCTTGCGTGCCGCCGATTCCCTGAGTCGTTGTTACCGTTCCGTAGATCTTGTCATATGAATCGGATTGTTCCACAAAGACGCCATAACGCAGGTTATCCGTGCTTATGTTGCCGATGGCAAAACTATTCGAAGTCGATGAATCAAAATCAACTGCGTCCATGTTGCAATTGCTGAGTTGATTTTCCATCACTACGTAATGCATGCTCGATTCCTGTGTCCAGATGCAGCGGCCGCCGCTCTCATCTACCGTGTTGCGGAAAAGAATACTGTAGCCGCTGCCATGTTGCAGATGAATCATCCCTCCGCCAGAACGCGTATCGCGCACACCGCCATTGATCACCGTAACCTGATCGATATCTGCCATCGTCGTCGAAGGGAATGTGATGCCTTCCATCTTCAACCCACCTAGATCGATAGTTCCACCTGAAATGGCGATAAACGACGATGGGTTCGCAGCGGTAATTGCCTGCGCCACCGTTTTGGACGTGACGTGAATCGTTCCATTGAGAATCACCGCGGTGTACGAGCCTAAAGTCAACGGCGAACTGCCGTCGAGCGTGAAGTCTCCATTTAAATGGAGCACGATCACGTTGTTCGGATTTTGTTGTTGTGCGGTGCTGTATGCCTGCTGAACATCTGCAATATCGCCTGAATTGACGGTCACGTCTGTCCTGCCCATGCCGTTCATGATTGGGCTTGCGTGTTGATTGTCAATGGTGGGCGGATAGAAATACTGGCTTGTCGTCGCCGCGATCGGTGCGCCGCGCGCAACCACCCAATTGCTGCTGGAGTGGTCTGTGAGGTTGGTCTGGTTTGCCAGCGTGTTGTCGTACACCAGATTGCTGGCGCCGTCAAAGTCGATTCCGGTTCCTTCGTTATCAGCGACGATGTTGCGCAACAGCGCTGTACTCGAACTCGTTGACGTCAACTGGACACCGGCATTTTTGTTGTGCTGAAGATTATTGTCAGAGATCAGGTTGTTGTTGGCATCGGAGATGATGCCGGCATCATTCCGCACAATTGAGTTGTTGACCACAGAAGTGTGCGCAGAGCTTAGCTGGATGCCGGCACCGGCATTGTCGTGAATAAAATTGTCCAGCACAAGAGCCTGCGTAATGGAGTCGACCGTAATTCCATTGCCACGAGCGCCAGATACTTCACACCGGGTGATGGCCGACCCGCTGTCAAAAACCGTATTGCCATTTCCGGACAGAAGGATCCCGTCTTTGCCTGTATTCCTGATCGTTACCGCATCAAGGTTCACCTTTCCTGACGCTTCGACATCGATGCCGGCGAGATTGGCAAAATTCCCTTCGAGAATGCCGCCGGCGATGGCAACTTTGCTTTGATTGGTTACGGAGATGAGGCTCGTCGCCGTGGCATCAGGCGCCGCCTCGATTGTTCCGTACAGCACCAGAGATGTCTCGGAAGGCAAAGTAAGCGGCGAGCTCTTTACCCAATACGTGCCGGTCAATGTAAGCACAATCGGCGAGGTCGGGTTTGCCGCCCGTGCAGCGTCGAGCTGGGATTGAACATCGTCCAATCGCGCAGACCCAAACTCGAGCACAACTGGCGTCTCGGCGGGATCAATGATGTAGCTGTTCGAGGGTGGGACGTAAAGTCCGGGATGATGCGGACCAACCGTCGTCTGTGCAAACAGGTTGGCAGCGAGCAAACCGGCTACGGATATAGGCGGCAGAACTTTGGACCACATACGTCACACCTCTTCGGGTTGAACTGATATTGATCGAGGTTGCTACAAAAACGCCGAGGCTCCACGAAGCGGGCAATTTCTGCGCGAGAATCGCCGGGACAGAAAAGATCAGCCGCGCCTATTTTTCGGCGCACTATTCAGATAGCTTGCGCGGGGAACTACTGTTCCCTTCTATACCGTGTGGGGAAAGTAAGTGATTTGCAGTCGGGCACCGTGTCATGCAGCCATTTTTGGCTTCAGGCGCGTCACGCGAAGACCAGCGCTACCTGTGATATTGCTATGACGGTTAGCTTGGATACCGCCATCTCTAATTTGGTTGCATCACGACACAAAAATTGCAGATAGGACTGTTGCTCTTCCTTATCCATCACGACGTGAGTTGTCTCCGATCCGAGCCCTCAACGAGAATGCTTGGTCAGCGCTCCAATCGCAATGACTACCCTCTAGTCACTCGACGCCATCTGAAACGAACAGCCCCAAGCAAAAAGGCCGTCCTAGGATGATTTTTGGCTCTTTCCAGTTTCCTCGCAAAGAGGTAGCGCTTGGCTGGATTTACTGGCGGAGAGGGAGGGATTCGAACCCCCGATAGCCTTACGACTATGCCTGATTTCGAGTCAGGTGCATTCAACCGGGCTCTGCCACCTCTCCGCATCTATTTTTCAATAAGTTACCAGCGAGTCATTGTCGCCACAATAGCGCTGGTGCTCATTTTGGTGCTCATCTGGCCGCCACTTTTTTCTTGCCGCCCGGCAGCACGCGCGTGTAGTACCCCATCATGATATCGCGTACCTTGGAATCGGTCTCCGGGCTCAGGTGAGCGTAGCGCTGGGTCATCTGCAGGCTTTGATGCCCCATGTACTGCGCGACGGCTGAAATCGGCATGCCGCCCATGACTAACCGGCTGGCAAAGGTGTGGCGCAGATCGTGCCAGACGAAATCCTCGATGCCGGCATCCTGAAGGCAGGGATTGAACCAATAGCTGATGCGGTTCATCTCTTTGGTGCCTCCGCGGGGTTCGATCTTGGTGCAGAGTAGCTCGCCGCGGGCTTTGCCGGCGGCCAGGGCATCGTAGGCGGCGCGGAGCATAGGCGTGGCAGGCACGTACCGCCGCGGATCGCCGTGACGCACCTTGGTCTGGTGGATGGCCAGCAGGCCGGTGCGGGGATCGAGGTCGCCCACCTTCGACCGGAACATCTCGGAGGCCCGCATGCCCGAGTGGAGCGATAGTTGGAAGATGGGCACGTATTCCGGATAGCGCACCATGATGGCTTCGGTAAGGCGGCGTTCTTCGTCAGGAGTCAGGTAGCGGATGCGCTGATTGTCTTCGCGCTTGTGGCGCAGGCCATGGGCCGGATTCTCGCGCGCCTTCTTGTTCTGGATGGCGACGCGGAAGACGAGAGACCAAGCCGCCTGGTAGCGATTGCGGCTGGCCGGCTTCCATCCATGCTTGACGGCCTGCTTTTCAAGCCACTTGACGATATCGCCCTGCGTGATGGTTTTGGCGATGTGGCGGCCGAAGTCTTCGCGGATGCGCTCAAGCTTATATTTCAGATCCTTGACGGCATAGGGATTATTCTGGGCCTCAGCAAACGCGATCGCATCGTCGATCAGCACGGAAAGAGTAAATGACTTGACGGGCTCATGGGTCAGCTTTTCGCCGCTCACCCGCTCGGCGTGCCGGATGGCGAGGCGCTGCTTGGCGTTGGTCAGCGAACCGCACTTCTCGCGGCGGCGCCGGCCGGACGTGTCCGTGTAGCGAATCCAGTAGACCCTGGAGCCGCGCGGACGCTCCCATATTCCTCTTGGCAATTCATTCATAAAGCGGTTGGATGCGCCGCAATGCATCTGACTCCGCACAGCAACGCACCCAACCACCTTACCAAGGTAATGTTAGGGGATCAACTGATTTCTTCCAATTTACGAAGTTTTTTTGACGGCGGCCTGATTGGCTCGAAATGGTTGCAGGATGCGAACTTGCGCAGCGACTCGCGGGTGATGAGGACACGCCTGCCGATGCGCCTGGTTTCAAGATCGCCTTTGGCGATGTAATGGGTGATCGAACGCCTGCTCAAGGCAACTGACTCAGCGGCTTCGCGCTGACTGTAGAGGAATTTCTCGGGAAGCATAATTGGCCCTTGGAATGAGATCGATCTGGGGAAGAGGAGCAAGATGGTGCTTAATGTATGAGACGAAGTGTACCCCGCTACGACTGAGGTGAACTGCAACTTTCGAGGTAGCGGAATCGGTGTTTTTGTAGCGACAACTTACGTCGAACGTGAGTACAAGGCACCTGACTGTACTGACAAGTGTCACCGTATCATTCGGTTATGCCCTCCTCGCGCACGATTCAGATTCGCATGAGTTCTGCCCATCTGCGGCTCCTCAAACAGCTCAGCATCAAAACCGGACTTGACCGCACGAACGTGATTCGCTTGGCGCTGGCCCGTCTGGCGGAAAGCGAGGGGTTGCTTCATGTTGCAAATAAGGGCGACGAGGGTGAAATTCCCGGCTCTGCCTTAAAGTCAAACACTTCCTGACTCAGCCGCTTGGCCGCAATCTCGCAATATTTCTCTTCGATCTCAATTCCGATGGCCTTGCGGCCCAGGTTCTTGGCGGCTACCAGCGTCGTTCCACTGCCCATGAAGGGGTCGAGGATAGTGTCAATATCCCCCCCCACCCTCGTAATACACCACTGCATCAGCGCTACAGGCTTCTGTGTTGGATGAACACGCGGTACGTTCTTCTCTGTCTGTCTCCTAAATCCATCCCACACGTGATAGAAGATGCGAGCTGAATTTCCGAAATTGCACCACGCTAATTCGGCATCCGATTGATCGTTCACAACGGTGTTACATCGCTTATCCCAAATCCACCATGAGGCTGAGCGAGGTAACCGGTGCGCATAATGGTTAGCACCCCATAGCACAACCCTTGGGAACTCTAAAAACTGAGTTGGGTCAAATTCCCTATCATCTCCGAAAACGGCGACCCCGGCAAACTTTGTGGCATTTGGGCCGCCTTCGTGTCCGCCATGCACATAATTTATGCCATAAGGAGGATCTGTCAGCAGTAAGTCGCACTTCGGCAAATGCGGCAGAATCTCTATGCAGTCGCCGTGGTAAATCGTGATACCTGCGTGCTCGTAATAAGGCTTCATCGATACCCCTTCATCTTCCTGTACAGCGTTGTCCTGCCGATGCCGATCGCTTTGGCTGCTCGCCCCGCGTCATTCCCGTAGAGCGCCATGGCTGCCTGAATCAGCTCGCGCTCGGCTTGTGCCAGCGTGGGCAGCGGGCGGGTTGCCAGTGAATCGCCTATCTCGGCGGGATAGGTGAAGGCTGTCTGGCAGCGGCGGCATTGCTGGGCGGGGGCCTGCTTGAGTTCGCAGTGTGGGCAGAGGATGCGAGGAATCATGCCGCCTCCCTTTTCTCGACCCTCAGCTTGGCACCGCATGAGCGGCACCGGCGGCGGTCGAGATCTGGCACCGCGCTGCGGCGGATGAATGACGTGAAGCGATGCGGCACAGGTCCCTCGCAGGACAGGCACAGCAAATCTTCCGGCTCGCGTGCGGCTGACTCGCGCTTGCTCTGCGCTGCGAGCACAAGGGGCTTCAGTTCGCCTGGCGCAGGCAACCACTTGCTCTTGAGGTCGCCCTTGCTGTCGCGCTCCGTCGATGCGTTCCATGCGTCCAGGGCGGCTTCTACGTCGCGGGTATCGAAGCTGCGTAATGTGCGGTGCCAGCTACGGCCTTGTTCCTGATTCGGGACGCGACCTTTGGATTGGCAGGCGCCCCGATACAGGCGGTTGGTTTCGTCTGGGGTCATTGCCATACGCCGCTTTCCGTGCGTGCATGACGATCTGTGCTCGTCCAAGTATCCTCTGCGCCGCTTTTGTGCTGCCCCACCCAGTTGGTCATGTACTCGCAGAGCTGCGCATGCCACTTGCGCTTGTCATAGCCTGTTGGCGTCCAATGCGCGCTGTCTGCGGTATGGGCGTTCTTGAGATACTCGCGAATCTCGCCCGTAACCGTCACGGCTGGTAGATACAGCCAATGCGGCGTGAGGGGAAACGAGAGCTTGTCTGCGAAACAGAGGCGCGAAGGTTTCGCGCTCTTAGCCTTGGCGTAATAGCGCGAGTGGTAAAGGCAAAAATCTCCCCATTCTTTGCCGAACAAAAACGCCATGATCCTGGCACCCAACTCGACATGCGTCTCTCCTTCAGGGCCATCCATGTTTGGTTTTCCAAGGTAGCCTATGTCATGCAAGAAGAACGCGAACCACAAGCGTATATCCCAGGGAAAGCCGTATAGTTTCCACCATGCCAGCGCAACGAACCACGGATGCAAGAAAAAGCAGTGCGCGCCGAAAAGGACTGACTTTGTGCCGATTTTCATTCCCATCCCTCCGTGCTGTATTCCTGTGTTGCCGTCTGCTTGCCACCCCCGTTGTATTCGCAGACCGCCTTCTCGATATTGCGATCGTTGGCAACGAGCCAATCAAAGGTTGCCGTCCAGCCGCGCTCATTTTCGCCACGCAAAAACGGCTTCTGCGTGCAGGCCGTCACCGCCGCCTCAAACTGCGCCTGACTGATTCCCTGCCGCATGCGAGCCAGCACCTTCTTGCGCCGGGAGTCGGTGAGCTTTTCAACCTTGGGCAGGTTGTCGGCTAGCCGGTTCCAGGCGTCGAAAAAATGGGCGGGAGAGGGGCTAGGGGTCGGTGCAACCGACAAGAGCGATAGCTCTAGTCTTTTCTCTGTTCTGCTCTGTTCTGCTCTGTTCTGGTCCGTTTCATTTTGCGTTTCATCCTGTTTCTGTAACGTTTCATACCGTTTCTTATCTTTGTTGGCGCGGAATTTCCTAACGCGATCGGTAGATAAATCAGATACATATTGGCGCTTATTCCAGTTATTAATAGACCAATCTTCTCCGATAAAATTCTTAGCCAGAAACGTTTCATGTAAACGTTCCAAGTATGTTTCATCGCAGCTTAAACCAAAGCACAACTCGTCCCGAGATAAAAGCTCTGTAGGCCCTTCGCATCGCATGGTCAGAAGCCAAATCAGGCGCAATTGGAAACCCTCTGGCATAGTTCTAACCTTTGGATCGGAACGGAACTCCGAATACAGGCGAAACCACAAATTTGGCAACTAAAACTCCTAAGCCCCCGCCCGAAGAGGTTACGATGCCGCTGCTAGATTGGGCTGGGCGGGAGGGGGAGTCTGCCCTCCCGCCCAAGTACCAGTCTGGCGACCGGCGTCGGGGATCAGTCCGACAGAAGCAATATACCACAAACTGCACCTGACTTAAAACTGCACTAGTTATCACCCAATCCAATGCGGCCGTCTGTTTTTGAGCGCGGTGCAGCCGCTGGCGCCCACGTATGTCGCCTGAGGCGCATCAAGCGAGGTGAGCGCGGTGCAGCCGCTGGCGTCCACGTATGTCGCCTTGGGCGCATCAAGCGAGGTGAGCGCGGTGCAGCCGCTGGCGTACACGGTCGTCGCCTCAGGCGCATCAAGTGAGGTGAGCGCGGTGCAGTCGCTGGCGTCCACGTATGTCGCCTGAGGCGCATCAAGCGAGGTGAGCGCGGTGCAGCCGCTGGCGTCCACGTATGTCGCCTTGGGCGCATCAAGCGAGGTGAGCGCGGTGCAGTCGCTGGCGTACACGGTCTTAACGCCAG
>DASRHE010000013.1:0-58609 GCA_035650595.1 Occallatibacter sp.
ATGCGACCGGGAAGAAGTGGGTCCGGTTCTCGGTGTGGGACTCGGCCGGCGACGGTGCGTACGTTCAGCCGATCGCTCTCAACCAGTAGCGCAGGATGCGTGATGCGGACGACCCATCCGGGCTGCCGCTTCATCTGTGGCAAGAAGTTGGTGCGTTGTTCACCTTCTGAGTTTCCCCAGACTTCCCAGGTCGGTCTGCGGCCTCGGCAACAGCTCAATGTTGCCGGGGCTTTTTCTTTGGTGGCGATAGTGCGGATCAGCTCGCCGCAGTTTTCTGCCCGATCTTCGGCCGCTGCGGAATCCGCGCCTGCAGTTCCTGCAAGCGACTCCACAATTTCTTCTGCGTCTCGGCATGAGGCGAATCGCCGTAAAGGTTCTTCGTCTCTCCGGGATCTGCACCCAGATCGTACATCTCGAACTCCTGCGGCTCCATCACGTAGTGAATCAGTTTGTATTGCTCAGTGCGGATGCCGCGATGCGGGCGCACGCCTTCCGGATTGGGCCACTCGTAATACTCGTAGTACCACCCTTTCCGGAAATTCGGATTGGCTGCACTTCCTTGTGCGAACTACTTTACATCGATCTCTGGCGCATGCCCTTCTTCTTCGCGAGCACGGAACATGCCGAGCGTATTGAAACTCCATACTGGATCTCCGTTCGGTGCAAGCACGATCACGCCTCCCTCGCCGCCTTTGAGCGCCGGAAGTTCCGTGTGGATCATGCGGTCAGCCGCCTCTTGCGGCGTGCGGCCCTCTTCGATCAGCGTGCATATCTCACGGGCCAGCGTGAGGCGGATAAAGTATTCGCCGACCCCCGTTCCGGAGACCGCGCACGCTTTGTCGTTGGCATAGGTGCCTGCGCCGATCAGCGGTGAGTCGCCGACGCGCCCTGGAAGCTTGCCCTGCATGCCGCCCGTGGACGTGGCCGCAGCCAGATGGCCCGCACTATCGCGCGCTACGGCGCCCACGGTTCCAAATCGATGCGCGAATATCGGCGATATCGATGCTGAAGCTCCGGGTGGGTTGCCGGCGGCAGGCACGCCCTGCGGCCGATGAGGAACCGCACGGCCGCTGGTCTTCATGATCGAAACAAACTCCTGCCAACGCATTTCGGTGAAGAAAAACGATGCCGGTTTCTGCTCGATGCCCTGCGAGCGGGCAAAGGCGTCCGCGCCTTCGCCCACCATCATGACGTACGGCGTGTGCTCCATCACGGCGCGCGCCAAGGCGATGGGATGCCGGGTGAAGTGCACATCGGCGACTGAGCCCGCGGCGAGCGTGGCGCCATCCATCAGCGCCGCATCCATCTCGTTGGTTCCATCGGCCGCAAAGGCCGAGCCGCGTCCGGCATTGAAGAGCGGATCGTCTTCAAGCACTTCAACTACGGCCTGAACAGCATCCAAGGCCTTGCCGTTTCGCTTCAGTACAGCCGTTCCGACCGCGAGTGCCCGTGCGAGCGAATCGTGATATGCAGCGGCAGTGGCTGCATCCATGTGTTCCCACTCGCTCTCGCCCGCTCCGCCATGGATCGCGATGGCCCAGCCATTCGCAGATTTTATGCTTGCAGCGGAGTCTGCGTGAATTGGTGGCGCAGCAAACGCTGCAAAAGGGAGCAACAGAAACGCGCAACTTGAAATTGCGAGCCACATGCTTGCGCCGCGTGTGTTTTGCTGCGGCTTGCAGTGCGCAGCGGGTCCTCGATGCACCTCAGCTCCAATGGCCAGTTCCATATTTCAGCCATCTTACTCCAGCGCGAAGAGCAGAGCCGGAGGCGCGATAATAGAGAGATGACGCAGGAGACGGCAAAATCTGAGAAGGCCTGCTGCACGCCGAGCGCTGAGCGCGGCGCGGACGCGGCCTGCTGTAGCGCTGATCCGGTCTCTTGCGGCGCAAGCCACTCATTGGATGCGACGGCTGATGCCCAACGGCCGATGGTTTCGTTGCCAGGTGGTACATTCCTGATGGGAACGGACTACGCCGACGGATTTCCTGCTGATGGGGAGGGGCCTGTGCGGCCCGTCGTTCTTTCTCCCTTCGCCATCGATGTCTTTCCGGTGACAAACGAGGATTTCAGCGCCTTCGTTCACGCAACGGACTATCGAACCGAAGCAGAGCGATTTGGCTGGTCGTTCGTCTTCTGGTCGCACATTCCGCAGAATCGCTTTCAAAAACTGGTGGAAGATACAGTAGCCAATGCGCCGTGGTGGTGCAAGGTTCGGGGCGCCTGCTGGAAGCATCCGGAGGGTCCAGGCTCTAACCTCGACAGCCGCGCGAAGTATCCGGTGGTGCATGTCTCATGGAACGACGCAGCTAGCTACGCGCAATGGGCCGGCAAGAGCCTGCCCACCGAAGCGCAGTGGGAGTTCGCGGCGCGCGGCGGCCTCGAGCAGAAGCTGTATCCCTGGGGAGATGAGTTGGCTCCTGATAGCAAGCATCTCTGCAATATCTGGCAGGGCCGGTTTCCTACGCGCGATACAGCAGAAGATGGTTACGCAGGCACGTGTCCGGTGGATGCTTTTCCGCCGAATGGATACGGACTCTACTCCGTCACCGGAAATGTGTGGGAGTGGTGTGCCGACTGGTTCCACACCAAGTTTTCCGCGTCTCCCGCCTTGTATGATCCGGCTGGTCCGGCAGCGGGGAAGGGCAAGGTAATGAAGGGCGGCTCGTTCCTTTGCCACGCCTCCTATTGCAACCGCTATCGTGTCGGCGCGAGAACGCAAAACACTCCCGACAGCTCCACCGCGAATATCGGCTTCCGCTGCGTGAAGGCTCTTTCGAGCTAGCGTGAGTCGAAAAATCGTATCTTTGCTCTACTCGCGAAGAAAGAAGATCAAGAATACGGGCAACGGGTGCTCACTTCTGCATTGCTTTGCGCAATCGAGCCTCGGCTTCCGGGCTCCAGTAGCCGCAGTCGAGCTCAAAGAAAACCGATGTGTAGGGAATCGTGAGATCGGTTTTGAGAATCAGAACCCGGAAAAGCTGCGCGCATTGATCGAGTCTGGCAATGATCTGTTCATGCGGAAGCTTTTGGGCAGGAGTATCGGCAAATGTAAGTTGAAGCTGCTGCCGGTATGCATTCACTCCTGGCGCATCGCTCTCACCTACATAATCAAGCTCGTGATCGAGATAGATGTTGCTTCGCACATGGCTGGAGGCGGCAATCTGGCCATAGACCCGGCTTACCGTATCCAGATGATCGGCACCTGTCACGATCGTCTCGATACCCGGATTCGATTGCACCGGATAGGCGGCGTCGGCAACCACAATCCAGTTGCGATGCCCGAACAAAGGCAAGCGCCGGCCGAGCTTCCGCTCCCATGCCGGCGCAATCTGCGCATTTTCAGTTTTGCTGATAGTTGTAGACAGAGCTATCTTCACCTTTCTCCCGGGCAAACAGCGACTTTACCGCATCGTCCAGAGGCCATTAGAGCGTATGCTTCCCCTGCCTTTTCCAGGCCGAACCGGTGCGTAATGATCTCTTCCGGATGCAGGTTCCACCGGACCAGGCGCTCAACCAGTTCTTCCATCTGCCAGGTTGATGTAACCCATGATCCGCAAATCGTTTTCTGATCGTGGATGATGTCGGGCGAGGGATGAAAGGTGACGGAGCCGCCCTCGCCGATCATCACGATCTTGCCCCACTTCCGCGTAGCACGAATCGCGGTTGCGCGCGCCTCAGCATTGCCAGAACAGTCCACCGCGCGTTCTACGCCGTTGCCAGCCGTCAGGTCGCGCACCTGGGCAACATTCTCCGGTCCGGATGCAAGCACAACGTCGCAGAGCCCGAGCTGCATCGCCAGTTCCAGGCGGTCCTTCGAAAGATCAATCCCGATGATTTTTTGTGCGCCGAGCTTACGGCAGAGAGCGCCGGCGGCGAGTCCCACCGGACCGAGGCCAGTAATCAGCACCGCGTCGTTGCCGCTGATGCCGATCTTCTCCAGGCCCTCGTAGACGGTCCCAAATCCACACGCCACCTGCGCACCATCTGCGTACGAGAGCGCATCGGGCAGGGCAATCAGGTCTTTTTCTTCGGCGATCATGTAATCGGCCATGCCGCCGTCGCGCTGCCATCCGTAGGCGCGGCGATAGACGGGACTGGTGCAGGAGATCATGAAGCCTCGCCGGCAATCGTTGCACACGCCGCAGCCGGAGATGTGATACACAATCACACGATCGCCTACTTTGAAACGGCGGCAACCCGGACCCGCTTCGACAACCAGCCCAGCGGGCTCATGGCCGGCAATCACGCCCTGATAGCCCTCGGGGCCCTTGCCCAGATGCTCGTGATAGATGCAGCGGATGTCTGAGCCGCAGATGGTCGAGGCCTTCACTTCGAGAAGCACCTCGCCATGTCCCGGCTTCGGCACCGGCACGATCTTCATCTCAACCGTGCTGTTGCCCGGCAAGTAGGCGGCTCTCATGGTTTCATTCATGTGTTGGTCCTTGTTGCGCTTTGCGGCTTCGGAGTTTGCGGGCAGTTTGATTCACGCAGGAGTGATCTCGCCATTCAGATCCCACAGGTCTTCCCACGACTGGTTCTCCTTCCACAGAAAAACCTGCCCTTTGATGAGCCTGCAGTTGCGATCAATCTTCGCAATGGCTTGCATATCGTCCGCGGTCAGAGGCTCGCCGGCCACCGCCTGCAGGTTGGCCAGGATGTTTCTGGGATTCGTCGAGAAGGGAATCGGCGTCTGCCCGCGCTGCACAGCCCATTGGATGCACACCACAGCGGGATGCACGTTCCGTCGTGCGGCGATTTGCTGAATCACAGGATCTTCGATCGGTGAAGAATCCTCGGGCGTGCGATCGCGCTCCGGGCGCGCAGGCGAACCAATGGGCGAGTAACCAATCGGCGCGATGCCATGGTCGCGAAGATAGATGAAAAACTCCGGCTGCTGAAAATGCGGATGAAGTTCCATTTCGTTCGCGGCCGGCCGTATGCGCGCATCACGCAGCAGCAGCTTCATCTTCGGAATCGTCATGTTCGACGTGCCGATGTGCCGCACCAGCCCGCGATCGACGAGTTCTTCCATCTTGCGCCACGTACGCATGTAGTTCTCGTGGATATAGGGGACGGCATTCGGATTGCGTGCACTCACGTCACAGTGCGGCGGATGATGATTGGGAAATGGCCAGTGGATGAGATAGAGATCGAGGTAATCCAACTGCAGATCGGCGAGTGATTGCTCGCAGGAGGCAATTACATCCTGCTCGCCGTGCTTGTCATTCCACAATTTGGAAGTGATCCAGAGATCCTTCCGTTCCAGACCGCTCCGGAAGATCTCTGCGAATGCCTGGCCAATATGGCTTTCATTGCCGTAGACCGAGGCGCAATCGAAGTGGCGATAGCCCACAGCGGCGGCGTAGCGGACCGCGCCGGCGACCGCTTCGTGCGGCGCATGATCGGAGCCGAAGGTGCCGAGGCCAATGGCCGGCATCTGAGCGCCCGTGGCAAGGCGTCGCTGCGGGATAAGAGCCGGATCCACGGCGCCTGCCGCAATCTCCTTCAGCATGAGGCCCCCTTGGAGTTATAGTAATCGATAACTGTAGCGAAATAAGAGTATGCGTAGCCTGACCGGAAGTCAAGCAGTTCGGCTCCGCGAGATCTCTCCAATTCTGCGAAGCAGAGCTCTTTATCTTCCTGACCGCCCGCCGTGTAAACTGCAATCGTTAACGAAGAGCATCTTTGCAATGAAACGTGGGCGTCCACGGTGGGAGGCAATTCAAAAATGGCCGTGCGACTGAAGGATATCGCCCACGATCTGGGCCTTTCTGTCGTCACCATTTCCAAGGTGCTGCGCGACCATCCGGATATCGGCGAAGAGACACGTAAACGTGTGCTGAAACGGATGAAGGAGCTGAACTATCAGCCCAACTTTGCCGCCCGCTCACTGATCACTGGCCAGACCTGGACGCTGGGCCTCGTTGTGCCCGATCTGCTGCATCCGTTCTTCGCGCAGATCGCCAAGGCCATCTCAGTAGAGGTGAGGAAGAAGGGATACAGCCTCTTCATCTCCTCCTCAGACGAAGATCCGGTTTTGGAGCAGGAGGAGATTGCGCAACTGCTTGCCCGGCGGGTCGATGTGCTGTTGATCGCCTCTTCGCAGTGGACGGTCGAAAGCTTCCGGCGCATCGAGGAGCAGAAGACCCCATACATCCTGCTCGACCGCCAGTTCACTGGGCTCGATGCGAACTTTGTTGGGGTAGACGACCGGGCTGTCGGTGTTCTTGCCACCTCGCACCTCATCGAGCAGGGTTGCCGCCGCATCGCGCACATCCGCGGACCGGAGATCAGCACGGCTCTCGGAAGACTGGAAGGCTACAGGCAGGCGTTAGCGGCTGCGCAGATGGCTCCTCTACCTGGACACGTTGTTTCCCTGGGGACATCGGGTGACCATCGCGGCGAACGGGGTGGCTACGAGGCCACGGTCAAACTGCTGGCAAACAAGAGCCGTCCAGACGGGATCTTTTGTTTTAACGATCCCTCTGCGTTGGGGACGATGCGCGCCATTCTCGACGCTGGACTTCGGATTCCCGAAGATGTTGCAGTGATCGGTTGCGGGAATTTGTCGTATTCTGATTTCCTTCGCGTTCCCCTCTCGTCCATAGACCAGGGAAGCACGACAATCGGCAAAGCCGCTGCCGCGCTGGCTCTCAAGCTGGCGCATACCAAAACTCCGCGGCGCCCGAAGAGTGAGCTGATCCCGCCGCACGTGGTTTCGCGTGCGTCCAGCCTTCGTGTACCTGCTCTATCCCGATAAGAAAATTCTCGCGCGATCTGCCTTCTACGCTGTGCGGAAGAGGAGGCAGGTGACCGTCTAACCCTGCCGCCACAGATTGTGGAGCCTCTCTGCCTCATCTCTCGTCATTCCGAATCCAACCTAGAGCGCCACTGTGCCGTTCCGTGTTGTATCACCTTAACCCTTGTGTTTGCTTGCATGTAACGGTGACGAACATGTGTGTTACCTGTTACTGCTTGACCACTCGGCTATGCGCTCTCAACATTGGACACTTGCGCGGCCTCTGCCGCTTCGCTTTCAAAGCAAAACTCTGAGATTCATGCGCGACGTCCATAGGGTCAGGGCGATGCGCGATGAATCAAGAATGACTCGGTACAAAGAGGAATGGTCAGGCCATTGCACGACTTGGGTTCTGGTGGGAGGCGCTTAGAGGAATGAACTTTCTGGACCGTAGAGCATTTCTTCGTCTCGCCTCCGCTTGCGGGGCAGTCCTGAGCCGGCCTGTGCTCGCACAGGCGCCGAAGCTTGCGCCCCGGCGTCCGGATTCGGTCACCAAGAATCGCAAGAACGTGGTCGCCATCCAGGTGAAGCCCTTCGCCTGGAAAGATGAGGGCATCGACCGGCTACTGGACAACATTCAGAATAAAGGCGCTGTGACGACGGTGTGGGCGTATACCTACGACTACTCCGAAGAGCATATGACCAAGGATGGTCCCATCCCGCTGCCCGATCACGGCGTGCCGGGCGGGCCGCAGTTTGTTGGGGGCGCCTTCTACGACTACGATCCCAAGTACTTCCGTGACACCATCCTGAGGGATTTCCGTTCGCCGGATTACGGTTCTTTCAACGTGATCGCCGAAGTTGCGCCCAAGGTGAAGGCGCGGGGCATGGATTTCTTCGCTTGGGATTACAACAACGCCTTTCCGATCATGATGCGCAGTATTCCGAATCTCACCGAAGTTGCAGAGATCGATATCTATGGCCGGCGCACGACTAGCCCCTGTTTCAACCATCCCGACTACCGTGCCCACCTGACTGGCAAGGTTGAAAGTGTGCTCGCCGGATATGCCAGCGAAGTAGACGGATTTGCGTGGGGTTGCGAACGGATGGGGCCGCTGGGGAATCTTGTCGGCGGCGGATGGGCGACGCGGGGTTTGTGCTGCTTCTGCCGGTTCTGCCAGGCGAAGGGCAGGGAACGGGGCGTCTCGGCGGACCGGGCCCGGACCGGCTACCAGAAGCTCGACAAGCTTTTCAGCGCCGGTGCAGACGAGAGGCGGCCAGCCGACGGCTACTTTGTCACATTCTGGCGGTTGCTGCTCGAGTATCCGGAGATTCTTGCCTGGGAGACGCTGTGGACCGACAGCTATCACGAAGTCCGCGCGGAGCTTTATGGAACAGGTAAGGCCATTGCGCCGGAGAAGCCGTTCGGCTTTCACGTCATGCAGAACATGACCTTCAGCCCTTTCTATCGGGCCGAAGAGGACTACACGAAGACCAAGAATTATTCCGACTTTCTCAAACTGGCTACTTACAACAACGCTGCGGGTCCGCGGCTGGCGAGCTATCTCGATCGGCTCAGCGAAACGATCTTTCGCGACGCAAGCCCGCAGGATTTCCTGCCGTTTTTCTATGACGTGATGAATTATCACGAAGCGCCGTACGATCAGCTTCACACGACCGGGCTTTCTGCAGACTATCTGGCACGCGAGACGAAGCGAGCGATCGAAGGAGTCAAAGGATCAGACGTGCAGATCTATCCGGGCATCGATATCGACGTGCCCACAAAAAGGACCGACAAGAGGACCAAGCCGGAGGATGTCCGGCGCTCCGTACGCGCGGCCTTTGAGGCAGGCGCAAATGGAGTCGTGCTTTCGCGCGAATACACCGAGATGTGGCTGGCCAATCTCTCTGCTGCCGGAGACGAGTTGCGGCAGATATTCGCGAACCCAAACGCCGGCACCCCGGCAGCACAGTAAGTTCGAGGAATTTTGAAGGAGACGACAATGCTTGGACGCAAACTGACAACATGGATAACGACAGCGGGCCTGCTGCTCTGTCTGCAAGGTATCGCGTCAGGGCAGGCGGTCAACAATGCCCAGATACACGGCGTGGTTCAAGATCCCTCGGGCGCGGTGGTTGCCGGCGCTCAGATACAAGCCACAAGTACTGGCACTGGAATCACCCAGACCACAATCTCCGGTGCTGACGGTGCCTACACGCTTCCCGGTCTTCAGGTCGGCGGCTATTCGCTCGATGTGGTTGCTTCGGGCTTCAGCAAGTATCACCAGACTGGATTGGTCCTTCAGGTGGGCCAGAACGTCCAGGTCAACATTGCGCTCAAGGTAGGCAGCACGAGCCAGGAGATTCAGGTGTCTGCCGATGCGGCCATGGTTGAGACGCAGGATACCTCGATCTCCGAGGTCATGGACCAGCAGCGCATTGTCGATCTGCCGCTGAATGGACGGCAGGCGACTGACCTGATCCTGCTCTCCGGCGGAGCCGCACAGCCACCGAACGCCTCAAGCCGTGTCGTCACCAGTCATGATTACGTGAACTCGGTCGGCGTCTCTGTCTCCGGCGGCCAGATTAACGGCAACAACTATCTGCTGGATGGTGGAGACAACAACGACTCGCACTCCAACGTCAACATGCCCTTCCCCTTTCCCGATGCGCTGCAGGAGTACAACGTGCAGACCAGCGGCATTTCGTCGCGTTACGGCCTGCATCCCGGCTCAGTGATCAACGTAGTCACAAAACAAGGCGGCAACAGCTATCACGGAGATCTGTTCGAATTCGTGCGGACCCCCAATCTGAACGCTCAAAACCGCTTTACAGTAGCGCCTGCCAGGGATGTGCTGCACCGCAACCAGTACGGTGGCACAATCGGCGGTCCCATTCTCAAAGGTAAGCTTTTTGGTTTTGGAGGATACCAGGAGACCAAAATCCGTAACGTCACCGGTAGCAATACGGCATATGTTCCCACGCAGGCGTCGCTCAACGGAGATTTCAGCACTTTCGAGTCCGCAGCCTGCCAGTCCAATGGAAAAGCAAAGCAGCTGAAAAATCCTTCCACCGGCGCGAACTACACGAACAACCAGATTCCCACAAGTTCGTTTACGACGCCGGCAGTCAATCTCGCGAAGCTCATGCCCACTTCGACAGACCCGTGCGGCAAGCTCGTATACCCTGCATTGAATCCAAGCGACGAGTATCAGGATGTGGCGCGCATCGATTGGGTCCGGACCCCGAAGAACACCATTTTTGGCCGGTACTTTATTCTCAATTACAACAATCCTGCGTACTATACAAACAACATCCTCACGCTGAGCCGGCCAAGCGTCATCGATCGCTCACAATCGTTCGTTCTTGGCGATCAGATGACTATTTCTCCCACCATCATTAACGCCGCGCACTTCACATATTCACGGCTTTCGGTGAATCGCTTCAATCCCTCCACGATGCCGAATCCTGCCGCTCTGGGCGTGAACATGTATGTTCAGGTGCCGAATTTCATGTATCTGACTGTTTCCAACTACTTCAACGTGGGAGGCGGATCGAACGCCCCGGCGAAATATATCCGGAATCAGTATCAATGGTCAGACGATACAGACTGGATCAGAGGCAAGCAGCACTTCAGCTTCGGCGTGGAAAACATCATCGGCCAGATGTACGCCAACAACGTCTTTGAGGCCAACGGGCTTTTCTCATTCAATGGCCAGGCAAGCGGCGATGCATTGGCAGATTACATGCTTGGTTCTGTCTTCCAGTTTGCGGACACGGGCAGCCAGATCGGAAACTCGTGGGCAAAATATATCGGCGCTTACTTTGAAGATGCGGTCCAGCTAACAAAGACGCTCAATGTGCACGCCGGAGTGCGCTGGGAGCCGTCATTGCCGGAGACCCAGCAATATAACCTCGGCGACCACATCGACCTGGCCGCATTCAAGGCAGGCACCAGGAGCACCGTGTTTACCAACGCGCCTCCGGGCGTCTTCTTCTACGGCGACAAGGGCATTCCCAAGGCCTATGCCAATGGGAGCTACGATGATTTTGCGCCGCGCGTAGGCTTTGCGTGGGACCCGAGGGGATTGGGTAAAGAGAGCATCCGCTCATCCTACGGCATCTTCTTCGACACGCCCGAATCCTACACCAATTCCGCATTCGCGCTTGCTCCACCCTGGGCGAACGGTTTGACGTTGAGCTCGCCTGCTGGAGGCTTTCAGAACCCGTTCCAGGGCTATCCAGGCGGAGATCCGTTCCCGCTTCCGTTTCCCCCGGCGAAGAATGCCACCTTTAATCAACAGGGCACGTACGTCAACCTTCCGCTCAGCCTGCACCATCCCTACATGCAGCAGTGGGACCTGAGCCTCGAGCGGCAGATTGGAAACGACTGGGCTCTGACATTGAGCTACGTTGGCAACAAAGCAACGCATCTGCGTGCCGGCTACGAGATGAACCCCGCGGTCTACAGTGCAGGAGCCACGACCAAGAATACTGCCGCGCGTCGCGTCTTCTCGTTGGCCGATCCTACGAACGGCGCCTACTATTCAACAATCACCATGATGAACGATGGTGTGAACACCTCCTACAATTCCATGCAGTTTTCGGCCCGGCACCGGATGAGCCATGGCTACACGTTCCTTTACAACTACACCTACTCGCACTGCCTGCAAGACACGGAAACTCTGGGCAACAAATTGCAGGGCAACAACCAAACCGATCCGAATAACATGCGGTTTGACTACGGTCCGTGCGACTTTGATGTGCGCCACAACATGAACGCCTCTTTCGTATACGCCGGCTATAAGTTCGCAAATCGCACAACGAATCTGATCGCCGGTGGCTGGTCGCCTTCGTTCCTGGTCTCCTTTAACGTCGGCTATCCATTTACAGTGCTAACCGGCACCGATAATTCTCTAACCGGTATAGGACTGGACCGTCCAGTCGCCGTTGCTGGCGTCAGTCCGTATCTCAAAGGCCCCGCAAACTCGAAAGGAATCCCATGGGTCAATCCTGCTGCGTTTACTCCCAATAGCGGCGGTAGTTTTGGAAATGTCGGGATGAATTCGCTGGTTGGTCCTCATTATGTGGACAGCGATGTGAGTTTGCGCAAGCTATTTACCACGTTCAGAGAGCAGAATCTGGAGCTGCGATTCGAGTTCTTCAACATCTTCAACCATCCGAACCTGAACGCTCCTGTTGTGAGTGAGAGCTCGGGGAACTTCGGCTCGATTCAGGCAGCGAACTCGCCGCGCATCCTGCAGCTTGCTGGGAAATACACTTTCTAGACGCTCAAACTTTCACCATATGCCGGGTGCGTAACCATCGTGCCCGGCATTTTTATCCGCAACCATCGAAAGGAACCGCTCGTGACGTCTGATTTTTCGCGCCGCAGGTTTGTCGAGTTTCTTACTGCACTTTCAGCAGGCGCCGCCTTGGGTGTAAAAGCGCAAACCAGACAGGCGCGGCGGCAGCCTGTTCCGGCATCTCAGCGATCAGCTACGCGCAACCGCAAGAATCTTGTGGCGACGCAGGTGAAAGCGTATGCCTGGCAGGATGAAGGCATCGACAAACTTCTCGACAATCTGCAGGAGAAGGGCAATGTCAATACCGTCTTCGCATTTACGTTTTTGTCGGAGCCGACGGATGTAAGCGGGAGAATTCCTCTGCCCGATCACGGAACGTACTCGAAGGCTGATCCCGAGATTGGCGGCGCATTTTATGACTACGATCTGAAATACTTCGCGGGCACGACGCTGAAAGAATTCCACGCCAAAAACAAATTTAATGTCATCAGCGAAGTCGGGCCGAAGATGAAGGCCCGCGGCATGGATTTCTTTGCATGGGATTACAACAATACCAACGCGAACATGATGCGGCTGATCCCCGGTTTTACTGAAGTGGCAGAGATTGATGTCTATGGCAAGCGCACCGACAGTGCGTGCTGGAATCATCCGAACTATCGCGCTCAACTGACGGGCAGAATCGAATCGTATCTCCTGCAGTATCCCGATCAGGTGGCCGGCATCATCTGGGGCTGCGAGCGCATGGGACCGCTCGACAATATGATTGGCGGAGGCTGGGCCACAACCGGCATCTCGTGCTTCTGCCCGTATTGCTGCGCGAAAGGCCGCGAGCGCGGCATCTCGGTGGATCGAGCCAAGAGCGGGTTCATCGAGCTCGATCAGCTCTTCCAGGCTGCGCGCAATGAGCAGCGTCCGCCCGATGGGTATTTCGTGACTTTCTGGAGAATTTTGCTCGAATATCCCGAAGTGCTCGCGTGGCATACCCTCTGGAACGATAGTTATCACGAGATACGTGCTGAGCTATATGGCACTGCGAAGGCGATCGCGCCAGAGAAGCCCTTCGGCTTTCACATCGTGCAGAACATCACCTTTAGTCCGTTCTATAGCGCTGCGGACAACTATGCCAAGATTCAGCACTACACCGACTTTGTGAAAATTGCGACATACAACAATGCGGGCGGCGGGCGCATGGCGAGCTTCATCAATCGCTTGTGTTCGACGATCTTTGCCGATGCGAAGCCGCAGGATCTGACGCCGTTCTACTATAAGATCATGAACTTCGACGAGAAGCCGTATGACGAGCTCAGTGCGGCTGGTCTCTCCGTCGACTACATTGCGCGCGAAACGAAGCGGGCGATTGCCGACACCGGCCACTCCGTCCAGATTTATCCTAGCGTCGATATCAATGTGCCGATCCAGTCTGGCTGGAAGCAAACCACTCCGGAAGGCGTGAAGGCTGAGGTGGAGGCCTCGTTCGATGCAGGTGCGGACGGCATCGTTCTTTCCCGTGAATACACGGAGATGTGGCTGGCCAATCTGGCCGCGGCGGGCGATGCGACGCGCGCGATCTTCGCGAAGTCTTAGCGCACGGAGACACGTATGAAGAGACGAGATTTTGGCAAGGCGCTTTTAGGCGCAGCGGCCGGCGCGAGCCTGCCTATTCCTTCTCCAGGCGAAACGACTCAAACGGCGAAGGCGAAGTTGCACCGCAAAAACACCAAGATGCACGTGAGCGCCGATTATCACGTGATCGAAGGGAAGGATTTTTTCTCGTCGGAGAATATCAACTACAATCTGCGTTGCGGCATTACGCATATCAATCCTGACCCCGTGATGGTGAGCGCTGGCAGCGGACCGCCGCGCTCGACGGCGAAAAACGGCTGGGGTGATTTCATCGCGCCGGAGGGTCCCGAGGCTGGCGCCTTCGATCTCGACGCGCTGAAGCGCATGCGCGATCTATGCGACAAGATGGGCATGACGATCGAAGGCTTCCGCATGGATTCCGGCTACATTGTGATGAAGCCGGGCCCGGAGCGTGAGCGCAAACTCGATCAGGTCTGCGAGAACATCCGCAAGGCGCGCGCGATTGGCGTGGGCCTGATCAGCCAGCACTGGACGGCGATTCCCATCCGGCGCAATGGCACGGAGCCTGGGCGCGGCGACTCGATTTATCCGACATTCAGGCTTGAAGCAAACTGGAAAGACCTGCCGCAGACGCCCTACGGCAAGGTGAGTTATGACGAATATTGGGAGCGGATCGAAACATTTCTCCGCCGCGTGATCCCGGTCTGTAAGGAATATGACGTGAATATGGCAAATCATCCTTATGATCCGCCGGGATTGCCGTGGGGTTATGAAGGCGTGGAGAACTTCGACTCACCGTCGATCTTCGATGCCTACAAGCGTTACGCCATGATTGTGGATGATCCGCACAATGGCTTTCAGATGGATGTGGGCGTGCTCGCCGAAGGATCTACTGATCCGAACCGGCAGATTCCGCCGCTCGTGCAGTGGCTTGCCGACCGTGGCCGGATTCATCAGATCCACATGCGCGCGATTCACGGCGGTTTGAACAATTTTGCCGAAGTCTATCCCGATGATGGCGTGCTCGACTTCTTTCCCATCATCCGCATTCTGCGCGATTCGGGATTCTCCGGCGGCATTTTGCCCGATCATGTGCCCGCGAGCGAGGGCGATCCCGGCAAACTGCAGGGTTACGCGTTTGCGTACGGTTATCTGAAAGCTCTGATCAATGCGGCAAACTCTGAGGTTGCCTAGCGCGGCGAGGCCTAGCCGCCTTGCTGAAAAACCGCACGCAACGTTTCGCCGGCCGCGGAAAGATTCGCCAGCCACATCTCTTCATAGCGCGTGGCGAGCACAACGCCGTTTGCGCCTGCCCCGAAGGCCGCTCGAATTGCCTCGCGTACATCATCGGGCTTGGTGCGATGGTCATCCGGTTTTGTAGGAATATCGATGTCAATGCTGGGGTAGATCTTTATTTTCTCCTCAACGCCCGCCAAGGCGCGCTTGGTTTCGCGGGCGACGTAGCTGGCTGAAAGGCCGGCAATATGGAGCTGAGAGTAAGACGCCTCGCCCTCGTCGCCCATCATCTTGTAGTAGAGAGGCAGAAAATTATCTGGCGTGGCATCGTGGAAAATGGTCGCGCTCAGCCGGTCGAGAAAGCTTGCCATACGCGGTCCGCCCGCATTGTTGTAGGTCGCAAGCTTGAGAAAGTCCGCATAGTGCCGCGTTTCGGCGTAGTCCTCTTCTGCACGGTAAAACGGGCTGAATGTCATGTTCTGTTGGATGTGGAATCCGAAGGGCTTTTCGGGTGCGAGAGCTTTGCCGGTTCCGTACAGTTGAGACCTAACCTCGTGGTAGCTGCCCGTCCAAAGGGTCTCCCAACTCAGAATCTCGGGATATTCGAGCAGCAGCCGCCAAAAGCTGACGAAATAGCCGTCAGTTGGACGTTGATCCTGCGCAGCAGCAGTGAACAGCTGATCGAGCTTGCGATAGCCGGTCGTAGCCCGTTCCACGGAGATGCCGCGTTCGCGAGCCTTCGTCCGGCAGAATTCACAGAAACAGCAGATGCCTTTCGTCGTCCATCCGCCGCCGATCATATTGTTGATCGGACCCATGCGTTCGCAGCCCCACGTGAGGCCGTCCACTTCACTTGAGTAGCCGCTGAGCACGCTCTCGATCTTGCCGGTGAGAAAGGTGCGATAGTCGGGATGATTGAAGCACGGGCTCGTGGTGCGCCGCCCGTACACGTCGATCTCGGCTACGTAGGAGATGCCCGGTATGCTGCGCGCCATAATCGGATCGGCATTGTTGTAGTCCCAGGCAAAGAAATCCATGCCGCGCGCGTGCGCCTTTGGAGCCACCTCGGCGATCACGTCAAATTTGCCGTAATCTTTGGAGCGGAAATCCTTGAGCGATGTCGCCTGAAAATATTTCGGATCGTAGTCGTAAAAGGCGCCGCCTACCAACTCGCCACCGGAGACGCCGTGATCGGGCAGCGGCACGGGGCCATCTTTCCGCAGGCGCGATTCTTCGTAGTCGAAGGTATAGGCAAAGATCGTGTTGACGTTGCCCTTCTGTTGCAGGTTGTCCAGAACCTGGTCGACACCCTCATCGACCCAGCTGAACGGCTTTACCTGGATGGCGACAAAAGGCTCGCGATGTTTAGCTGGACCGCGGCTTTGCGCTGCCGGAGCAGCGGCCTTCGATTGCGGGCGTGCTTCTCGCGTGAGAAACGCAGTGGCCGCGGAACAGAGCTGCAGAAATGACCGGCGGTTCAGATGCATCGCAACCTTTTCTTGTTGGGAACTAAGCTGACGCAGAGACTTTATGCCTCTCGCGGGCTGGCTGACAAGCAGTAACGAGTTGCAAACCTGTTTGCAGCTTGTTACATCGGCTTTCTGCCGCTTCCTTGCTTGACCCTGGCGATATCGCAGTATAGAAAGGCAAGGGCAAGCACTTCCACCAAGCGCGGCGATTCGCACACATGTACCGTAATGCGAAGTTTTGCCGGAGAGGTCCTTCCATGGCTTCATTCCTCGATCGAAGATCATTCATCCGTCTGTGTTCAGCGTGTGCTGCATTTCTGGCGCGGCCGGCACATCCGCAAACCCGGCCCGCCGCAACCACAAGCCGAACTGGTGTGAAGAACCGGAAGAATTTTGTCGGCATTCAGGTGAGGGGATTCGCGTGGGTCGATGAAGGTGTGGACCAGGTGCTCGACAATCTGCAGAAGAAGGGCGATGTGAACACGGTCTGGGCCTACACGTTTTCCTATGGAGAGACACGCCTGCAGAAGAATGGCCCCATTCCTCTGCCGGATCATGGCAAGGCGGGAGATACCATTGCCGGCGGCGCTTTCTACGACTACGATCCGAAGTACTTCCAGAACACGATCCTGAAAGATTTCCGCTGCGGCACTTACGGCAAATTCAACGTAATCGAAGAAGTGGCTCCGAAGGCGCACGCGCGGGGTATGGATTTCTTTGCCTGGGACCTGAACAATCCGGGCCTCGATCTGAACGTGAGCATTCCCAACTATGCCGAAGTGGCGGAGATCGATCTCTATGGCCGCCGCGCCACGCGGCCCTGCTTCAACAATCCCGACTATCGCGCCTTCCTGACCGGCAAAGTAGAGAGCCTGCTGTCCCAGTATCCAAGCGAGGTGGATGGCATTGCGTGGGGTTCTGAGCGCATGGGGCCGTTCGAGAACCTGATCGGGCGCGTGACTCCGGTCAGTTGCTTCTGCCAATTCTGTCAGGCGAAGGCGCGCGAACGCGGCATTTCGGTGCCCCGTGCGCAGGCCGGATACCAGGCGCTCGAACAGCTGTTTCGTGCGGCGGCTCAGGAGCAGCGGCCGGCAGACGGCTACTTCGTCACCTTCTGGCGGATTCTCCTTCAATATCCTGAGATACTCAGCTGGGAGACGCTGTGGACCGATAGTTATCAGGAGTTAGAGGCCGAGTTATACGGCACGGCCAAAGCGATTGCTCCACAAAAACCGTTCGGCTTTCATATCATGCAGAGCATGACCTTCAGCCCGTTTTACAAGGCTGAGGAAGACTACGTGAAACGCAGAAATTTCGCGGACTTCCTGAAACCTGCCACGTATAACAATGCCGGCGGCCCGCGCATGGCGGCATATCTTAAACGGCTCAGTCAGACGATTTTCGCCGATGCGAAGCCGAATGATTTTCTCGATTTCTACTACAAGATCATGAACTATCAGGAAGCGCCTTACGATCAATTAGCCACGTCCGGCCTTTCGGCTGACTATGTTGCGCGGGAGACGAAGCGCGCAGTGGAAGGCGTCGCGGGTGAGGTGATGATCTATCCTGGCATCGACATCGATGTGCCTACGCTGACGCGAGCGGGCACGCCCGAAAAACGCACCTCGCCCGAGGACGTGAAGCGCGCTCTGCAGGCCGCATTCAGCGCAGGCGCAAACGGCGTCGTCCTCTCGCGGGAGTATGCCGAGATGCAGCTTGCAAACCTTGCTGCTGCGGGCGATGCTTTGCGCGAGATCCTTGCGCATGCGTCTGCTTAGTATGAACATTTCCATTTCGAGGGTACGATCCATGCGAAACAGATTTTTGCTTTTGTTGACATTTTGCCTTGCCGTAGTGCTCGCCTGTCCGGCGCAGGAAAATCCTCTTGCCGGCGTGATCGACATTCATGCGCACGTAGCACCTGACAGCGTGCCGCGTTCGATCGATGCGATCGACTTGGCGCGCATGGCCAAGAGCCGCGGCATGCGCGCGCTGGTGCTCAAGAATCACTATGAGCCGACCGCCTCGCTTGCTTACGTGGTGCGGAAAGAGGTTCCCGGCATCGACGTCTTCGGCGGCATCGATCTCAATCTGACGGTCGGCGGCATGAATCCCTCAGCGGTGGAACACATGGCCGACATCACCGGTGGATACGGCCGCTTCGTCTGGATGTCCACCTTCGACTCCGAAGCGCAGGTGAAGTACGACAAGGCGGACAGGCCCTTTGTGCCCGTCGCGCGCGACGGGCAGTTGCTGCCCGAGACCAAGGCCGTGATTGCGGTGATCGCCAAGCACAACCTGGTGATGGCCACCGGCCACAACAGTCCCGATGTCGATCTGCTGCTGATCAAGGAGGCGCGTGCACAGGGGGTGAAGCACATTGTGGTCACGCACGCCGTGATCGCGCCCATCCACATGTCGATTCCCGAGATGCAGCAGGCTGCGCAGATGGGCGCTTACATCGAGTTTGTCTACAACGGCCTCATCGGTCACTACAAAGAATTCGATTTTTCCAGCTATGCCAAAGCGATTCGCGCCGTTGGTGTGGACCATTGCATTCTCTCGAGCGATATGGGGCAACCAGCCAATCCGCTGCATCCCGATGCCCTCGTTACCTTCTTTACGGGTCTCAAGGCTCAGGGATTTACGCAAGCCGAGATCGATCGCATGTCTAAGGAAAATCCGGCTCGATTGATAGGCCTGGAATAATTCTGGAAAGGTTGCCCGCGCTCCCCGCGCCACGCTAAGCGCGTGACGATCCCGCGCGCAAACGCCTAGGCAACAACATCTGGGCAACTCAGACATCGCGCGCCTGTCTTTCAAGCTTCCAATACGGATGCCAGCCCGATGTGGCAACCTAGAAGCTTGGAGGATTCCGCAACCATGTCCGTCGAAACCCCTTCCGCCACTGAGAACAAAAACATCCACGCATGGGATGATGGCGGTGCTGCCTCCGCTGCGGCGCTCACGGCCTGGGTCGGCGCCCGGCTCGCTGCCCATGAGAACGCGCTGGCTCGGCTGTTGGCCGTCCAGGGCGAGCGCACACCGGAGAATTCGTTAAGCCTGTATGACGAGGCGATCGAACAGTTGAATCTGGCCGGCGCGCAGGCAGGCATCCTCAACTCGGTCGCTGAGGACAAAGGCGTCCGCGATCAGGCCCAGCTTGAGGCGCAGCGGGTCTCCGTTGCCGGCAGCGCTCTGAGCCTCAACCGAGAGGTCTATGAGGCGCTGGTGGCGATCAATGTGGAGAAGGCGAGCCCGGCAACCAAGCACTATCTCGAACGCACGTTGCTCAGCTATCGTCTGGCCGGTGTGGATAAGGATCAGCCTACGCGCGACCGCCTGCAGACGCTGCATGAAAAGGCCACGCGGCTTTCGCTCGAATTCAGCCGCAACATTCAGGAAGGCGGCAAGACAATTCAGGCAACCGCTGACGAGCTCGAGGGGTTGCCGGCCGACTATCTGGCTCGACACCCATTTGATGCAGACGGCAATGTCGTCATCTCGACGGATCCGCCTGACATGCAGCCGGTGATGACGTTCGCGGCCAACTCCTCTTTGCGCGAGCGGATGTTTCTGGCCTACAACACGCGCGCCTATCCGGCAAACCGGCAGGTGCTTCTCGATCTGCTGGCCACGCGGCAGGAGATTGCAAGCATTCTCGGCTTTCGCAGCTGGGCCGATCTGGCGACGGCCGATCAGATGATGCAGTCTGCAGCCAATGTGCGCACTTTTCTTGAAAAGCTCAACGAGGCCAGTCGCGATGGCGCCAAGCATGAGCACAAGCTTGTGCTCGACTTTGCTCGCGAGCGGCACGGCAATCTCAAAGAAATTGATATCACCAGCCGCGGCTATTGGTATGAGCAGTTCCGGCGTGCGGCCTTCGATTTTGACTCGCAGTCCGTGCGGCCTTACTTTCCCTACGCGCAGGTTGAGGCCGGCGTGCTCAAAACGGCCGCGCAGCTCTTCAAGGTTGAGTTCAGGCGTTCACAGGCGACTGCATGGCACAGGTCTGTTTCGGTCTTCGACGTTTTCGAGGGCGGAGTCCACGTGGGCCGTTTCTATCTCGATATGCATCCGCGCGAGGGAAAGGACAAGTGGTTCTCCGCCGCGCCCGTCGTCACGGGCGTGCGTGGACGCGTCATACCTGAGGCGGCATTGATCTGCAACTTTCCCGGTGGCGACGAAGAACCAGTCCTGCTCACTCCGCAGCAACTCGAAACGCTTTCCGGCGAGCCTGAGCATATTCCGCAGCAACAGCACGAACTGGAAGCCAGAGCCGCCGAGGCCGAGCGCCGCGCATCGCAACAGACGCCGCGCGATCCGGGCCTGTTGCAGTACTCCGATGTGGTGACCTTCTTTCACGAGTTCGGCCATCTCATGCACGCCATTCTCGGCGGGCATACGGAGTGGGTGGGGCTTTCAGGCTTTGCCACGGAGGGTGACTTCATCGAAGTACCTTCGCAGATGCTCGAAGAGTTTTTCCGCGATGAAAAGCTGCTGCAGTCGTTCGCAAAACACTATGAGACAGGAGAAGTCCTTCCCTCCGAAACGATCAAAAAGATGAAACATGCGGGCTCCTTCGGCCGCGCCGATTGGGTCCGGTCGCAGCTCTATTACACGACGCTTTCGCTCGACCTGCACGATCAGGATCCGACGAAGCTTGATCTTGACGAGATTACGAAGCGCCTGTATCAGTCCCTGCAGCCGTGGACATGGGCCGATGGCAATCGCATGTATGCCAGCTTCGGCCATCTCACCGGCTACTCGTCGAACTACTACACCTACGCCTTCGACAAGGTCATCGCGCTCGACTTCTTCGGCCAGTTCGATCCCAAGGACCTGCTTGGTTGCGAGGCGGGCGCACGTTATCGCAAGACCGTGATCGAGCAGGGTGGCTCCAAGCCGGGCCGTCAGCTGGTGCGTGACTTCCTTGGCCGCGATGAGGAATTTTCGGCATTCTCAAAGTGGCTGAATGAGGAGTTTGAGGAGCAGGTAGTTGCCGGAGTGCGTTGACCTGTGCCGTCTGATGTCCGGCCGTAATCATGCGCAAAGTGCAGGAGTGAATCTGAATGAACGCCTCGGATTTTCGCCGCATTGCCTTGAGCCTTGAAGGCGCCGAAGAGGGTTCGCACATGGGGGCGGTGGATTTCCGTGTCTGTGGCCGGATCTTTGCTACGCTCGCGTCGGTGAAAGACGGCTACGGCAACCTCATGCTTACGCCTGAGTTGCAGGCCGAGTTCGTCGTCGAGCGGCCCGACCTGTTTCTGCCGATTCCAGGCGGCTGGGGACGCATGGGCTCCACGCATATCCGTCTCGCTGTTGCCGACGAAGATTCGCTCCGCGGCGCCCTTCACTCGGCGTGGAAATTGCGCGTAGAGAAGAACCAAAAGCCAGCGAAGAAGGGAGCTGCTCCGGCGAAACGGCGTGTGAAGAAGCCCAAGCTCCACTGAATGACTGCTACGCGATAAGCTGTCTTCGACCGCATCTGCGGTTGTACTCTTCGAGAGAACTATGGCAAATGATTTTCAAGGCAGATGGGCGCTGGTGACGGGCGCAAGCTCCGGCATTGGCGCTGCGCTGGCGCGAGAACTTGCGAATCGCGGCGCTAAGATCATCCTCACGGCGCGACGGAAAGACCGGCTCGCGTCACTCGCAGCCGAGCTGAAGGCGAGAGGAACAGAGACGCAGATCGTCGTTGCCGATCTGAACGATCCGGCTGCGCCTCGACAGATCTTCGATGCGACCGAAGGCGCGGGCCTTGCCGTCGACATCCTCATCAACAATGCTGGACTCGGCCAGTACGGCGCATTCCACACCAACGCTGAAGAGCAGGAGCTGAGCCAGATACGGGTCAACTGCGAGGCCATGGTGCGGCTCTCGCGGCTTTTCGTACCGCGCATGGTCGAGCGCGGGCGCGGATGGGTGCTGGTTGTTGCGTCTACGGCGAGCTTTCAGCCCATCCCTTACATCACCACCTATGCGGCGACCAAGGCGTTTGATCGTTTCTTCGCGCTGGGTCTCGCTGCGGAGGTGGCGCGCTTCGGCGTGAAGGTGACGGCGCTCTGCCCCGGCCCAACAGAGAGCGAGTTCTTTGAGGTCTCCCACGCGGAGTGGTTTCGGACACGCGGCGTGCAGCCCACGGAAGAAGTCGCCCGGCTAGGCGTTGAAGCTCTGGCGCGCGGCCAGCGCACCATCATTCCCAATCTACGCGGCAGGCTGACGGCCTTGCTGGTGCGCTTTCTCCCGGCCGGCTTGATTACCCATATCCTTGAGAAGGCCGCTCGGCCCGAGTCCCGCATAGCAGTGAAATAGTGGCGGGCCTCCTTGCCAAGCCATCCCCTATGCGATGTACAAAGATCGGGGAAAGGATTCAGTCCATGAGACAAGGCTCTCGTCGATTTTTGTATTGGCTCACACCGTTTTTGCTTCTTTCGGCTGGCACAGCGGCTTCTCAACAGCAGCCGGCAAAACCAAAACCGGAGGAAACCGAGATCTGGCAGCCCGTTCCGGCGATCGTTACGCCGGGCGCGACCGGTGCGGAGGCTCCCTCCGATGCAATCGTCCTGTTTGACGGCAAGAATCTCGACGAGTGGGTCTCCGCGCAGGACCACACACCCGCTCAATGGAACGTGCACGACGGCATCCTTACGGTGGTCAAAGGATCGGGCATCGGCAACATCGAAACGAAGCGGAAATTTAAGGACTATCAACTACACGTCGAGTGGAAAATCCCGGAGAACATCACGGGCAGTGGCCAGGCCCGTGGCAACAGCGGCGTCTTTCTCGCCTCCACCGGACCCGGCGACGATGGCTACGAGCTGCAGGTGCTCGACTCATATAACAATGCGACCTACGTCAATGGCCAGGCGGGCAGCATCTATAAGCAGAGCCCCCCGCTGGTGAATGCGAACCGCAAACCGGGCGAGTGGCAGGCCTACGATGTCGTCTGGACCGCGCCACGCTTCAATGACGACGGCTCCCTGAAGACTCCCGCCTACGTCACCGTTTTCTTCAACGGAGTGCTGGTGCAGAATCACTTTGCCTTGAAGGGGCAGACCCTGTACATCGGCCAGCCGTTCTACAAGAAGTACGACACCGCTCCGATCAAGCTGCAGGCTCACGGCGACAAAAGTGAACCGATCAGCTATCGAAATATTTGGGTCAGGGAAGTGGATTAGGGGCAGAATTTTCAGGCCACTTGTCCTGCGCACTCTGCATCTGTTGAAAACGAGGCTGGAATCGTGTCTCAGTGAGGGCTTGAGGGCGGTACCGCTATCTGGTGGGTCGATCTTTGTCGGAGATTTCTGAAATGCGCACGCTTACCTTAGGGAAGGATGAGCATGTTTTTTGGAATCTGATGGATAGGGGTGCCATGAAAAACGTCGGACGGCCGCCAAGAAATCTGACGTCTGTGGAAATTTATTCTGCTTTTCACGAATTTTCCGAGTGCAACCTTTTCCCCGGGTTCGCATCTCACTAAGTAACTAGCAGAGGCTTCCCCAAAGATGTCCTACCGAAGAAAGGTTTCAACTCCTTTTTGAGGGTCCTCACGGACCTCTTCCCACACACCCCCCTGGATTCCCTCCCTTACTTGCCTCTCACATGGGCCTACCGGAAGGTAGGCCCAACTGTATTACGCGATTTTTTCCACTTCTCAGGCTCACCGTCTTCTCCGTACACGCCCCTTTAAAATCGAGCTTGCCATGCGGATTTCCCGGAGCTCGAAGGCCTCTGCCGATTCGAAGAATATGGATGTTGACTGGATCGACGGATTCTTTGCCGAAGCCGGCCTGGTCCGCAATCCTAGGACAAAATCCGGCACCCGAGCGCATCGTCGCCAGCTCGACCGCGCCCAGCCCGAAGAACTGACCCGAACCGCCCCGCAACCGACTCTGAGCCCCAATGGCGTGCAGTGGCTGCCTGTTCCTGCCTGGAAGACCTATTCCTGGCTCTGGAGCGGCTTCAGCACCCGTTTAGGCGGCCAGAGCCGCGCCTACTGCGCGGAAGATGCGCCGGGTGAGCTGAATCTAGGCTTTACGGCTGAAGACAGCAGGGAAGCGGTTGCGGCGAATCGCCGCCTGTTGACCGAGGCGGTGACCGGTAGCGCGTCGACGCCGCTCATCCCGGTGCGTCAGTTCCATTCCAATCTGGTTGCGCATGTGACGGCTTCCGATGCAGCCCGCCCGACCCCGCGCAAAGCCGATGGGGTGATGACCGACGAGCCGGGCCTGCTGCTCGCCGTGCAGACAGCCGACTGCATCCCGGTGCTGGTGGCGGACCGGCGCAGGCGTGCTGTGGGAGCCTTCCACGCCGGCTGGCGTGGCACTGTCAAGCGGATCGTCGAAACAGGCGTGGGGCGCATGAGGCTGGAATTCGGCTCCAGGCCGGAGGATCTGATGGCCGCAATTGGTCCTGGAGTCGGCCAGTGCTGCTATGCCGTAGGGGAAGAGGTGTTGGCAGAGTTCGAATCGCAGTTTGTCTACGCGCGCGAGCTTTTTCGCGAGATCTACGACTCGGATCCGATCCGGACCAAGTATCCGATGCTCTTTCTCACGCAGCGGGCGCCGGGGCATTCGCCAATCGGCCCCAGTTTGCACGTCGATCTTGTTGAAGCCAACCGGCGTCAGCTGCTGGATTGCGGCCTCGCTGCAGAATCAATCGAGATTGTGGGAGGCTGTACCCAATGCCAGTCACACCTCTTTTATTCGCATCGCGGCTCGCGCGGCCACGCGGGCAGAATGATGGCTGTGATTGGCGTTCAGAAGATGCGCTGACCGCTCAGGACACTTTGGCGGCTTCGTTTGGGTTGACCAGGTCGCGAAGCTCCTTCGATGGCTTGAAGTAAGGAACCTTTTTGGCGGGAACCTCGACGCGCTCGCCCGTCTTGGGGTTGCGCCCAATGCGAGGATTACGCTGGCGGATACGGAAGGAACCGAATCCGCGGATTTCAATCTTGTCGCCGCTCTGCAAGGCCCCAATCACAGAGCCGAAGATGGTTTCGACTATTACCTCGCCGTCGCGGCGAGTCAGGTCGCCAAGGCTGGTCACCTTCTCCACCAGGTCTGCCTTTGTCATGATCGAAGGACCTCCGCAGTCAGCATAAAGGGATTCTGCCGAGGAATGGACGAAAAAGCAAGCCCCTTGTCTCAATTTAGCCTTTGAGGATCAGCGATTTGCCTGCCGTCCGCAGAATGCAGGCCAGAGCGCCGCACGGCTCCCCAAGGTGAGGTATCATGTGTTGAGACAATCCGGAAAATCTGCTCTGGACAAGAAGTGTTGTAGCAAAAGTTCAGGCTGCATGGGATCGTTCGATCATGACCTATCCGCGTTACAGCATCGTGATTCCCGCTTACAACGAGAGCAAGCGCATTCCGGCGGCTCTTGAGGCGGTAACGGCATGTGTACGCTCGCGCGGATGGTCAGCCGAGATTATTGTGGTCGACGATGGCTCGCGCGACTCGACCGCTGATGTTGTGCGCACCTTCGCCGCCAATGCTCCCGAGGTGCGGTTGCTCCAGAACCCAGGCAATCGGGGAAAGGGCTATAGCGTCCGCAACGGCCTGTTGCGGGCGTTCGGCGAGATTGTGATGTTTACCGACGCCGATCTCTCCGCTCCGATCGAAGAAGCGGAGGGGCTGTTCGCCGCGATCGAAAATGGAGCCGACATCGCCATTGGCTCGCGCTGGCTTGAGCGCAACCGCCAGACCATTCGCCAGCCGCTCTATCGCCAATTGTTTGGCCGCTGTTTCAATGCCGTCACGCGTATGGTTATGGGGCTTCCCTATGCAGACACCCAGTGCGGATTCAAGGCCTTTACGCGTGCCGCTGCCCAAACTGTCTGCCAGCTCCAGACGATCGACCGCTGGGGTTTCGATCCGGAGATTCTCTTTATCGCGCTCAAGCGCGGCTTCCGCGTTGAAGAGGTGCCGGTAAGCTGGGCGCACGATGAGCGCACGCGGATGAGCTATCTCAAAGACGGCATGCGCATGCTGCAAGACATCGCCCAGGTACGCTGGAATGCCTTGCTCGGCCGCTATGGCCGGGAGATCGAGCCCATTCATCGCGCCACGCTGGCCAAGTAGCTCTCCTCCTCGCGTCTTTCAATTTTTCCCACCTTTTGAGACTTATCGCTTTACCTCTCCGTCCCTCTTCACAGGCTCCGGAATGTTGGGAACCGCTTCGGTTTTGAGAGGATCTTTCGCATGATGCGCAAACTTGGGCTTGCAGCATTGTTTCTCGCGCTTGGCTCCGTCGCCGCCCTGGCCGCGGACTTTAACGGCAAATGGAACGCAGAGGTGCAGGGGCGGATGGGCACGCAGACTCTGAACTTCGATTTCCACGTCGATGGCTCAACCCTTACCGGCAAAATTAGTTCGCCTCGTGGCGATACCGACATTACTGACGGCAAGGTGGATGGGGACAACATCTCCTTCACGCAGAAGGTGAGCTTCAACGGCAACGATCTCACCATTAACTACAGCGGCAAGGCCGATGGCGATACGATCAAGTTCACGCGTACGGTTGGCGATCGCCCTCCCACGGAGTTTGTGGCCAAGAGAGGCACCGCGGCGCCTGCTTCGACGCCGCAATAGCGGATTCGACAATCATTCGTGGCTCGGGATTGACTGGCGAGCGAAACAGGTGGATTGAGGTGGCCGAAGGCCCTTCATCCACCTGTTCGATCTGCTATTTGCGCGACGCACCTGGGAAGTGGGCGGCATTAGGCAAATCGGCCCGATATTTGATAAACTTGAAGTTCTGAGTTCAATAGCAGGAAGTCACCATGTCCATCCATCCAGTTATGCAGCGCCTGGCTGAGAAGCTCAAGCGCACCGATTTGCCGGCCTTTGTCCCCGGCGACCAGATTCGTGTCCAGGTGAAGATCAAGGAAGGCGATAAGGAACGTTTGCAGGCCTTTGAGGGGCTGGTGATCGCCGTCAACAATGGCCCGCAGGGCACCTTTACCGTACGCAAGATGAGCTTTGGCCAGGGCGTCGAGCGCATCTTCCCCTTCAACTCCAAGGTGATCGACAAGATCGAGAAGGTGCGCAGCTACAAGGTGCGCCGCTCGAAGCTGTTCTACATCCGCGGACTACGCGGCAAGGCTGCCCGTCTCAAGGAAATCGACCGCGAGACCGGCAAGATCCGCGCCTAGTATTCCCAGCTTCAACTCGCGTGTTCTGCAGAACCCTCAGCCTCGGCGGCTGAGGGTTTTGTTTGCTTCATCAGTACTCGTCGAAGTACCGCTGCACCTTCTGCCAATCGTGGGTCCTGGTGAGCGCGAGCTGCAGCAGAATACGCGCCTTCTCCGGTGGAAGGTTGTCGCCGGTGACGAGCTTCGCCTCGGTGTTGCGGGGCGTCTGCTGCACGCGACCTGAACCCACTCGGCCCGTAAGAACCACGACCACCCCCTTCTCCTGAACTCGCTTGACTGCCTGAGTTTGCGAGGGAGACAGGTGCCCTGGCCCTGTGCCATCGACCACAACGCCTTTCGCACCGTGCGCGACAGCCGCATCAATCAGGTACCCCGGCGCCCCGATATAGCTATAGACGATCTCAACCGGTGGCAGTGATTGAAAGTTTGCGCCAGCGAACTCAGAGCTCGTAGTGTGCCGGCGCATGGGTTCGCGATAGAAGACCACTTTGTCGGGATCTGCGAATCCGATGGCGCCTACATCCACGCCTTTGAAGGTCTGAACGCGATAACCAATGGTCTTGGTCACATCGCGCGCGGTGTTGATGTACTGATTCATGCAGTGGAGGACGCCTTTGTCGCGCGCCAGCGGGGAAGCGGCTACGCGGACCGCGTCATAGAGGTTAAGCGGGCCATCGCCTGAGATGCCTGTCCACGGCCGCTGCGATCCGACAAAGACGATGGGCTTATCGGTCTTAACGACAAGATTCATGTAGAACGCCACTTCGGCCATGGTGCTGGTTCCGTGTGTCACGACGATGCCATCCACAGCAGGATCAGCGGCGATCTTGTTCAACTCTCGAGCGGCCTTGAATGTGTCGTCGAAGCTCTCGCCGGAGCTGTTCGGTGGATTGCGCAGATCCACCGTCGTTATGTGAGCCAGGTTGTTCAACTCCGGTAGATCATGCAGCCAGTCCGCCGGGCTTACGCCGGGGACGCCCTTGCCGCCGTAGTTGGTGAGATTCATGCGGTCGGCAGCGCGGCTGGCGATAGTGCCTCCCATCGAAACGATCACCACATGCGGCAAATGTGATTGATCCTGCACGGCGGGCGGCGGAGCGCCAGGAATCTCCTGCGCAAGCAACACAGGCGACAGCAGCGCCAATGCAATCACTGCAAGAGAAGGTTTCATGCAATCTCCTGAAGAAGTTGGATCGATCCCGAAACAGGCGGATCAATACTGTGGGTCAATACTCAAGAAACATTCGCTGGATTTCTTTCACATCGTTCGTCTTGGTAAGGGCCAACCGCAACAACATGCGCGCTTTTTGCGCATTGAGATTGTCTGCCGTCACGACTCCGCGCTCGCCGGAGTTCGCGGACTCCAGTACACGGCCGCTACCTTTGCGATCGCTCTGCACGAAGACGATGCCTTTCTCGCGCCCCGCCTTCACTGCGGCAGCAAAGCCAGGCGACGTATCGTCAAGAACGATGCCCTTGGCGCCGTCGGCAATCATTGCGTCTACTGCGGCTCGGCCGCCCTCCTGATATCCATACGCAATATCCACCTTGGGCAGATCGGTCAGGTCATCGACATTGAACTCCGACTGATACGTGTGTTTGTAGAGGAGCCTGCGATAGAAGACGATCCGGTCTTCGTCGGCAAAGCCGATCGGGCCAAGATCGCGGGTCTCAAAGGTATTTACGCGTTCGGTATTGGTTTTGGTCACATCGCGCGCGGCCTGAATCTCCTCATTGAGGAGAATCATCACCCCGTTGCCCGCTGCCTCAGGATCGGCAGCTACGCGAATGGCGTTGTAGAGATTAAATGGGCCATCCCGGCTGATGGAAGTAAACGGCCGCATCGCGCCGACGATGACGACGGGCTTTTTCGAATGAATGACCAGATTGAGAAAATAGGCCGTCTCCTCCATCGTGGCTGTGCCGTGCGAAACCACTGCGCCCGCGCTGTCCGGCTGCGCCAGCCACGCGTTGACTGCCTTCGCCAGCTTGAGAAGAATCTGCGTGTTGACGCCGGGACTGCCTACCTCGGCGATCTCTTCCCAACTGATGTCCGCGACCTTTTGGGCCTCGGGGATGTCGGCCAGCAACTTGGCTGGCGGAATGGAGCCGGCTTTGTAGCCATACTGCATGTCCCGGTTTGCTGCGAATCCTGAGATGGTTCCTCCGGTGGCGAACAGCCTCACCTTGGGCAAAGCCTGCGCGCCTGTATAAAGCGGAATACACGAGGCGAGCAAAAGCGGCGCCATGCCGAGGGTGCGGTTCTTCTTGAACCGCGGGTGGCTGACCGCAAGATCAGCTGAATCCCTGGATTCTCGTACTCTGCGGAGACACCACGACACCATGAGCCTGGTCCTTTCTGCATGGATGGGAGACTGCGATCATGGCCAGCGCGAGTAGATGCGCGCTGACCGGCTGTGTTTCTATATCACGGCTGCAATGAACGAACCTGCACGAGGGAGGGCTGCCAAGTTGTTAAAGAGCCATTCCTGGCGGAACGAAGAGGGCGCTTGAACGGGAGCAATCGAAAAGCATTGCCCGCGGCCTTGTAGAGACAAACTGAAACGTCGTAGGCCGATCATAACCGTGACTGTGCAAGATCAACGGAGCTAATTTGTAACAAATTGTAACGATCGGAAAATTCGTGCCGGTTTTTCCACTCCCACTCACAGGTTGCTCCGCGGTTTTCTAAAGCGCCGGCGGGATGGAGGGGCTCACCATTTTTTATACTCAAGGCATGGCCAAACCTTCCGTCTGCGGTTGGAAGCTGGAGCGCGCTGCGCGGCGCAACGGCGCCCTGCTCATCGCCGGGCTGGACGAGGTGGGCCGCGGACCCATGTTTGGGCCTGTGGTTGCGGCGGCCGTCATTCTTCCCAAAGGCTGCAGTCTGCCGGGTCTGACGGATTCCAAGAAGCTCTCGGAAAAAGCCCGCAACGAATTCGACCGCGAGATTCGCGTGAATGCCGTGGCGTGGGCCGTCGCAGCCGTCGATGTAGAGACGATTGACCGGATCAATATTCGCAACGCCTCTTTGCTGGCGATGCGCCTGGCCGTAGAGCAGCTCGCGCTCACGCCGGACTACCTGTTGATCGACGGCGTCGATACCATTGACTGGCCCTGCCCGCAACAAGCCGTCGTGCAGGGGGACTCAACGAGTCTTTCGATTGCTGCGGCCAGCGTGTTGGCGAAGGTCCACCGCGACCGGCTGCTGGTCGAGCTCGATAGCCAATATCCCGGCTATGGCCTGGCGCGCCATAAGGGCTACTGTTCTGCTGAACATATGGAAGCTCTCGCCCGCCTCGGTCCGACTCCGCTGCACAGGAAGAGTTTCTCTCCTGTGGCGCAGACGGTGCTGCGCTTCGATGGAGAGGAAGCGCTCGAAACCGATATCGAAACCCTGGCCATCGAGACGCTGGAGATCGAGGGGTCGGATACCGATTCGGTCTCACACGAGTCGCGCTTTGCCTGCCCCTGCTGCGGTTATCTCACGCTGCTTCAGCCGCCGCCGGGAACCTTTGCGCATTGCGAAGTCTGCTGGTGGGAGGATGATCCTACGCAGTTTGCCCATCCCGACTACGAGGGCTGCGCCAATGCGCCGAGCTTGAACCAGGCCCGCGCTTTCTTTGCGAGCATCGGTGTGAGCGATCCCAAGCTGAAGGGTCATGAACGCGCTCCGCGGCTCGAAGAGATGCCTCTTCAGCAGGTCTGAGCTTCGCTCGACCAGGTGCACGCGATCTTCATCCTACCTTTGCTGTTCCCGCCGCAACTACCCGAACTTTGCGCCGTTGACTCCACGCAATCACCGGCCTCACTAAAAGAAGCGCCGCAAGCACTACCGTGAACGGCGCAGGCGAGAGTACGCCGGTCTTCACCTTCCACCAGTAGTGAATCGTCGCGCAGATGGCGGCGGGATAAATCAGCATATGCAGCCGGTTCCAGCTTTTCCCGCCTAGTTTGCGGATGGCCCAGTTTGTCGAAGTGAGCCCGAGCGGCAGCAGAAGCAGCCACGTGGCCAGGCCCATAGTGACGAAGCGGCGTTTGGTCGCGTCGTCCAGCATGGCTGTGAGGTTGAAATTGTTGTAGAGGGCAATCCAGGTAAGCAAATGCAGCGTCCCGTAGAAAAAGACAAACAGGCCGATCAATCTGCGGAATTTGATGAGCCACGCCAGATGCACTGACAATTTACGCACCGGCGAAATTGCCAGCGTGATCGCCAGCATCCATAGAGCGGAAAGACCGGTGACAGAGGCGATCTCCGCCGTGGGATCAGGGCCGAGGCTGTTGTTCACCGCGCCCCAGAGCAGATCGGCGAAGGGGCAAAGGCAAGCAATCCAGACAAATGTTTTGAGCCAAATGAGCGTTGAGCGTTTCATAGGTATTGAGCGGTATTAGCCGCGCTTCGCGCGTGTTAGCGGAGTTAGATACGATCCTCTGCTTTTACTGGCTCCGCTAACCGCGCTAACTCCGCTTCAGTAATTCTTCTTCAAATCCATTCCTGCGTACAGAGACGCTACCTGGTCTCCATAGCCGTTGAACATCAGCGTCGATTGACGCTGCGCATAGAAGGGCAGGCCGATCCGCCGCTCGGTCTTCTGGCTCCAGCGCGGATGATCCACATTCGGATTCACATTCGAATAGAATCCATACTCGTTCGAGGCCATGTCATTCCATGTCGTGCGCGGCATCTTGTCCACGAAGCGCACGGTGACGATCGATTTGGCCGATTTGAAGCCGTACTTCCAGGGAATGATCACGCGCACCGGCGCTCCATCCTGATTTGGCAGCACTTCGCCATAAAGGCCGAAGGTGAGCAGCGTCAGGGGATTCATTGCCTCGTCCATGCGCAGGCCTTCAGAATACGGCCAATAGATCGTGGACTCGCTCGCCCATTTCTCCACCTTATGGTCGTAGTAGGAGAGAAACTGCACGTATTTTGCCGTTGAGAGCGGGTTGCACTGCTTGATGAACTCCGAGAGCGAGTAGCCAACCCAGGGAATCACCATGCTCCACGCCTCGACGCAACGAAAACGATAAACACGGTCTTCCAATGGCCGAAGCTTGAGCAGATCGTCGATGTCGAAGGTCAGCGGCTTAGCTACCTTGCCCTCTACCTTCACGGTCCACGGACGCGTAGGCAGGCCGCCGGCATTCTTCGATGGGTCGCTTTTATCCACGCCGAACTCGTAAAAGTTGTTGTAGTGCGTAATGTCGTTGTAGCTCGTCAGCTGTTCCCCGGTTGTGGTCAGCGGGCTGGGCACGGTCTGCAGCTTCGTGCCGGCCTGCGCGGCCAGGCGCGGCGCAAAGAGCTGTGTCACGCCGTCGGCTCCAAGTGCAGCGGCGCCCACTGCTGCCGCACCGCGCAAAAATTTGCGGCGATTGAGAAAAAAGCGATACGCATTTTGAGAAGTAATCTCAGATGAAGCAATATCTTTGGCTTTACCAATGAGCATAAGCGGCCTCCTCTGGGGAACCTGACGGCTGCAACCATTAGACACCCCTGGGAGCCTTGAAGTTACACGCGATTGTCATTGGTTTGTATCTGCTCAACCCGGGCCTGTGGTGCTCAACCCAGATCGTTCTCTTATCTTCTCTCGACCGGGTTTGCAAATGGCCAGTCGCTGAGCCGCCGCGCGCGCAGAAGGTAGAGCAATGAACCGCTCACTGCAATCACAGCAGCAGCTGCAAGACCTTCCAGCGCATGCGGGCGATAGATCAACAGCAGAACGAAGCCGGCGATTGCAGCGAGCGGGGGCAGAGGATAGAGCGGAATCCGGAAGGGACGCTCCAGCTCAGGCCTTTGTACGCGCAGCAGCATCACGCCAAACTGCTGCAGCAGGAACTGCAACAGAATGCGCGTGATCACCAGCATGGTGATCACCTGTGTGAGCGAGAAGAAACAAAAGCAGCAGGCCACCAGTCCGAGTGCAACCAATGAGCGGTGCGGGATGCCGTGCTTCGGGTGTACGGCCGCGAGAAAGCGGAAGTAGTTGCCGTCGCGCGCCGCGGCGTACGGTACGCGCGAGTAGCCAAGCAACAGCGAGAAGACTGATGAAAACGCCGTCCATACAATGAGCGCGGCAATCAGGTATCCGGCCCAGCGTCCCCAGGCCGATTGCGCAAGATCGGCTACCAGCTGCACGCGCAGCACGGCGCTCTCGGCTTTATGCAGTGCTGCATCGCGTAGTGAGGGCAGTGCCGCAAGATTCATCGCGATGTAAAACGAGGAGACGAAAAAAACAGAAAGCAGAATCGAGCGCGGAATGGTCCGCTCGGGCTGCCGCACCTCGCTGCCTAAGAAGCAGATGTTGTAGTAGCCCCAATAGTCGTAGGTCGTAATCAACGTTGCCTGCGCAAGGCCGCTCAGTGCAAGGGCCGCCGGCAGCGCAGGTGCTTGCGGCATCTGCCATCCACCTGTGGCTGCGGCGTGGGCAAATCCGGAGACGATTACGCCGGCAATCGCAGCCAGGACTCCAGCGAAAAGCACCCATGCCATCCCGGTAATGATGCTCAAGCGGCGATAGAGCAGCCATGTCACCAGCAGACACACTGTAGCCGCAGCGAGGTTCGAGTAATGCAGCGCAGGCAGCGCGGCGATCGGCACATGATCAATTCCCGGCCAGAAGACGCCGAGGAATCCCGCCAGCCCGATGCAGCCCGACGCAATCGAAAGCGGTGCGGTGAATCCCAGCTGCCACACATACAAAAAACTCAGCCAGTTGCCGGCGCGCTCGGCCCCGTAGATCTCGCGCAGAAAGGCGTAGGACCCGCCGGCTCGCGGAAACATCGCGCCCAGTTCGGCCCACACCAGTCCATCGGCTACGGCTATCACCGCGCCGGCGACCCAGGCCCATACCGAAAGCCGGTACCCGGCTGCAGCAATCACCAATGGCAGCGTGATGAACGGCCCCACGCCGATCATCTCCAGCATGTTGAAGAGCACAGCCGAGCGCAGGCCGATGCGGCGTTCCAGTTTTTCGCTGCTCGCGGATGGGTGTGAATGCAGAGACATGCGGCTTTTGTGCTCACCGGATTGTACACTGGCGTTGACCATGTTCTTGTTTCGGAAGTCTCATTCCTTCGCGGCCTGCGTTGCCCTCACGAGCCTTGTCTCACTGCAGGCCAGCACCGTTCTGCGCGCGGCTCAGGCGCCGCAATCCTCAGCCGAGAGCGAACTCGCCGCCGTTTCTCTGCCGGAGCCCACCGCAAACGCGCTGCCCCTGCCAGAAGACCGCGGTCAGGCCGATCTCGAGCAGACGATCAAGCGGCTCGGCACCACGGCCAGCGTGCTCTATATCGTCGCGCATCCCGATGATGAAGACGGATCGCTGCTCACCTATTTGAGTCGCGGCCTGGGCGCACGCGTCACACTTTTTACGCTGACGCGCGGCGAAGGCGGGCAGAACGCGATGTCTGCCGACGAGGATGACGCGCTGGGCCTGATCCGCACCAATGAGCTGCTCAAGGCGGACGAGTATTACGGCGTGAAGCAGCTCTGGGGCACGGAGGCAGACTTCGGTTTCTCAAAGACGCAGGAGGAGGCCTTCGCACGCTGGGGCCACGACCGCGTGCTCTACGATGCGGTGCTCGCGGTGCGCAAGGCACGTCCGCAGGTGATCGTCGCCACGTTTGTCGGAGCAGTGAGCGACGGCCACGGCCAGCACCAGGTCTCGGGCGAGATCGCGCAGGAGGCCTTCAAAGCTGCCGGCGATCCGAAGGTCTTTCCCGATCAATTCAAGCTGGGTTTGGCTCCATGGCAGCCGCTCGCCGTCTACTCGCGCGTTCCCTTCGCGTCCATTACCGGCAAAGGCATCTTCGACTATGCAACGGGGAAGTGGGCTCAGGCGAAGTTTCGCAACTACGTGACCGGAGAAACTATCGAAGGCCGGGTCTCGGCGGATGTAGAGATTCCAGTCGGCACATGGGACCCAACGCTGGGCCGTACTTATGTGCAGATCGCCCGCGAGGGCTGGGGCATGCAGAAATCGCAGTATGGAGGCGCAAGCCCCGCTCTGAGTGGCCCTGATACATCGAGCTATCATCTCTGGGCCGTTGCGCCTGCGGCTGCTGCCCAAAGCGGTGGAGAGGATGCAAGCCTCTTTCAGAACAACAAGGTCCGCATCGATACGAGTCTCGATGGCCTCGCTCATCTGGTGAAGGGCACGCCGCCTGCATGGTTGAGCGGCGGCTTGCAGCAGATCGAGACGGGCCTCAGTGCATTTGAGAAGGACGGGCACAGTGAAGCTGGCGTCAATGCGGCTCACAAGCTTGCGCCGATCTATCGGCAGACGCTCGATCTCTGCGCACGTGTGAAAGCAAGCGATCTTGACGCGGAGGCCAAGGCCGGCCTCGAACTCGAGCTTGGCGCAAAGATCGGCCAGTTTCAGAGAGCATTGGACGACCTGCTCGGGTTGGATCTGATCGCGTTCACTACGCGCTCTGGCGGCGCACAAGGCGGCGGCTCAGCACGTGGAGGCACGGCAGACGAAACTTCGCGCAGTGTTTTTCCAGGACAGGATTTTCAAGTTCGTATTCATGCGGCGCAGGGTGAAGGTGCCGCGCGTCTGGATCGAGTCTGGCTGGAAAGTCACGACGGTTCGCCGTGGAAGATGGACGGAAGCGGGACGTTGGACGCCGCATCGAGTTCCGGGCCCGTTGCAGATCGAGTTTTTCATGTTCAGGTTGCCGGGGACGCAACGCCGACTGCGCCTTTTTTTACTCGCTCTTCGCCGGAACAGCCGTATTACGACACATCCAATCCCGAATGGCGCGAACGATCTTTCGCGCCCTGGCCGCTGGCCGCCTGGGCTGAGTTCACCTTTGACGGCGTGCCCATCCGTCTGGGCAAAGTAGTGCAAACTCTGCAGCGGGTCACCGGGCCGGGCGGTATCTATGAGCCGCTCGTCGTCACGCCGAAGATCGGTGTAGAGGTCCAGCCCGAGGCGCGCATTCTGCCTCTCGACGGCAGCGCTTTGCCCGTGAAGGTAACGATTCATGCGCAGGCCCCGGCGAATGGAACCGTGGAACTGAAGCTGCCTGAGGGCTGGCATGCCGATCCAGCCCGGCAGGAGTTTCATCTCAAGAGTGCGGGCGACTCTGATCCTCTGGCCTTTTCCGTCACCGCGCCACAAGTGGGCGTGGGCGCGTACACCATTCAGGCTGTGGCCGAATCCGGTGGACAGAGCTACATCTCCGGCTGGCAGAGTATCGGCTATCCGGGGCTGCGGCCGTATAACCTCTACAAACCCGCAGCGATCAAAACCCGCAAAGTCGATGTGAAGCTCGCTCCAGGGTTGCGCGTCGGCTACATCATGGGGACCGGCGACCTGGTGCCTGACGCTATTCGAGAACTCGGTGTGGAGCCGCATTTGCTCTCCGATTCGGACCTGGCCTCGAGCGATCTCTCGCAGTGGAATGTGCTGGTCATCGGCATCCGCGCCTACTCCACGCGCCCGGCCATTGCGACGGCACAGCAGCGGCTCCAGGACTACGTTGAACGCGGCGGAACGCTCGTTGTGCAGTATCAGAGCAACACCTTTCCGGCGCCGCTCCCGCTGGCCATGGGGCGCACGCCCGAACGCGTGGTCGATGAGCAGTCCGCTGTGAAGCTGCTCGATCCATCTAACCCGGTGCTCTCCTGGCCGAACAAGATCACGTCGGCCGATTTTGACGGATGGATCGAAGAGCGCGGCCATTCTTTCCTCGATAGCTGGGATCCTGGCTACACTCCTCTGACCGAAACCGCCGATGCCGGCCAAGATCCCCAGCGGGGAGGCCTGCTCGTGACCCATCCTGGCAAAGGCACCTATATCTACGTGGCCTACGCGCTCTATCGCCAGCTGCCGGAACTCGTGCCGGGCTCGTACCGGCTCCTGGCAAACCTGCTCAGCGCCGGGAAAGAGGGGGGTGCAGGAAGCCCCGGGGAAATCGCCGGCGCGCATTGAGTCCCTGTATTGGATTCACCGTTAGCTGAACTGTAAGGTTGCGCCGGAGCCATCGCTTAGCGTGGCTCTTAGGGGGAAGAGTATTTGTCTTCGAATGATCGATTATAATCGATAATTTTTGTGAAAAATAGATGAATTTGTCAAATATTCATATGATTCTGCGAGTCTTGGATTCGGAAGCGGCGACACAGGCTTTTCGGTACGCGAGGGCTCTTCGGGTCCGCGGGATTGTCTGTGCGCCAAATGCGGATCATGCGGTTTTCGTATTCAACATCCCCACCACGCGAGCGTCTAGCGCATTTCGATAGGACGTGAAGATGCTCGGCACTCCAACCTACTCCAAGAGGAAGAGAGGCCCAATGAAATTCCAATTCTGCAGAGCTGCTGCGGCAATTTTGGCAGCAAGTCTCGTTGTTTCCTATGCTCAAGCTCAAGCAGGAAGTACCGCTACGGCGGCAAAGAGGCACAAAAAGCCGAGCGCACCTCCGGCGCCCTCGGTTCAGGAACAGATCGATGCGTTGCGCCAGCAGATGCAGGGGCAGATCGACAGCCTCAAGAGCAATCTTGCCGATAAAGATGCTCAATTGAGGCAGGCGCAGCAGGCGGCATCCGACGCGCAGGCCGCAGCTGCCAAGGCCCAGGCTGCCGTGGACGCACAGCAACAGTCCTTTACCGAGAATGCGACGGCGGTCTCGACGTTGCAGAGCACGGTCAATGACATGAAGCAGGCGAACGCGTCGGTAGTCTCTTCCTTGACCGACGAAACGACTGCGATCAAGAAGGCCATTGCCAGCCCGGACGCGATCAACTACAAGGGCATCACGATCTCGCCTGCGGGCAGCTTCCTCGCGGCAGAAACCGCGTGGCGTCAGGGCGCAACCGGCGGCGACATCAACACCGCGTTTACGGGCATTCCGCTGAATCACTCCGAAGCTTCGCAGCTGAGCGAGTTCTTCGGTTCGGGCCGTCAGTCACGTATCGCCCTCAAAGCTGTAGGCAAACTGCCCAGAGTGACGCTGACCGGCTATTACGAGATGGATTGGTTGAGCGCTGGCGTGACCTCCAACAACAACCAGAGCAACAGCTATACGGTGCGGCAGCGGCAGCTCTGGGCTGACGCGCTTTTCACCAGCGGATGGGATGTTTCGGGCGGCCAGGGTTGGTCGCTGGCCACGGAAACCACGCAGGGTCTCACCCGCGGAACGGAGATTCTGCCCTCTACCATCGACTCGCAATACGAAGCCGGCTTTGTGTGGGGGCGTCAGTATAGCTTCCGCCTGAGCAAGTCCTTCCACAACAAAGCATTCCTCGGTTTCTCTGCGGAAAACGCGGAGACACTCAACCCCTCCGGACAGAACCTGCCGAGCAACTATCTCTTTGGTTCCACCGGAACTGGCGGCGGTCTCTACAACCTTAACGCCAACTACTCATTCAACTACACGCCTGATTTTGTCGTGAAGATGGCCTTCGAGCCCGGTTGGGGTCACTGGGAGCTTTTCGGTATCGAGCGTAACTTCCGCGATCGTGTTTATCCGACTTCAGGCAGCCCGTACAACGATAAGGAAATGGGCGCCGGCCTCGGCGGTGGTTTCCGCGCCCCGCTGGCCAACAAGAAAGTCACTATCGGCCTCAAAGGTCTGTGGGGTCAGGGCGTCGGCCGTTACGGTTCGTCTACGATCGCAGATGTCACGGTTCGTCCCAGCGGTCAGCTTTCACCCATCCATGGATTTTCGGCTCTTAGCACGATCGAGCTGAATCCCAATCCGCGTACGAATATCTACCTCAACTATGGCGGGGACTATCTGGATCGCGACTACGTGTTGAATGGAACCACGCAGGTAGGCTACGGCACGCGCAGTGTGAACATGTCAGGCTGCCTGGTCGAGCCGACTACCCCAACCGCAGGCGCGACCGGCGCTGCGCCCATTGCTCCGTCCAACTGCGGTGGCAGCAACAAGGACGTGCAGGAGTTCACGGCTGGCTACTGGTACAACTTCTACAACGGTCCGAAGGGACGCTTCCGCCAAGGCATTCAGTACAGCTGGTTCGAGCGCGACCTGTGGTCCGGTGCAGGCGGCACGACGAACCCCGGCGGCGGAGCGCATGGAACCGACAACATGATCTTCACTTCACTGCGTTACTACCTGCCGTAATGGCAAACAGGCTTCAGGTCAAACAGAAAAGGCAGCCCTCGGGCTGCCTTTCTGTTGCATGAAACGGTGCTTATTCGGCCGCAGCTTCGACAGCCTTGGTCTGCGCGACCGTCCAGTCGGGTGCGCCGACTTTGAAGCGCGCGAACCGGCGCACGGTGATGTTCTCGCCCAGCTTGCCCACCTTCTGCGCGATCAGTTCCTTGATGCTCACCGCCTGGTCCTTGATGAAGGGCTGCTCCAGCAGACAGACCTCCTCGTAGAACTTGGCCATCTTGCCATCGACGATCTTCTCCACCACGTTGGCAGGTTTACCCGTCGCTGCCGCCTGCGCGCGGTAGATCTCCTTCTCGCGCTCGAGGTCGTCGATGGTGACGTCTTCGGGCTTCACGTAGCGCGGATCGCTGGCGGCGATGTGCATCGCGATGTCCTTGAGCAGGTCCTGGAAGTCGTCTGTGCGGGCGACGAAATCGCTCTCGCAGTTCAGCTCGATCAACACACCGATCTTGCCGCCGGCATGGATATACGTGCCTACCGTGCCTTCGTTCGTGCTCCGGGCCGCCTTCTTCTGCGCGGAGGCCATGCCCCGCTTACGCAGCACGACAAACGCATCCTCGATACTGCCCTTCGCTTCCTGCAGAGCCTTCAAGCAATCGCCCATAGGCGCGCCTGACTTCTCGCGAAGCTCCTTCACTAATTTGGCATCGATCTTGTCACTCACAGTTGTCATCTCTCGTTTCCCGGCTGATGGTCAGCCTCATCGAATAGAGTCTTGAATCAAAGTCATCGCCGGAATCATTCCCGGCCTGCACCCAACGGTATCGATTGGTCCGTGGGCTCCGAGCAAAAGAAAAGCGTGGCAAACAGCCAAGGGCCGCCACGCTGTTCTCGTGTGCGTGCTTTCGCACGCCAAAGGATCAATACGCGCCTTCGGCCGCCTCGTCCTCATCGAGCGTAGCGACTGCTGCCGGCGCCTTGCGAACGCCGCCGCCGAGGGCTGCTTCAAAGCCGCCATCGTCGGTCGATGCAGCCTCCCCGGTCACTGTCTCAAGGCTCGACTCAGCCGTCTCGGGAATCTCTTCCTGGAAGGCCTTGTCGCCTACGAGGTTCACGCCTTCGGCCGCCGAGTCGGCGATCTTGGAGGTGAACAGGCGAATCGCGCGCAGCGCATCGTCATTGCCGGGGATTACATAGTCGACGACCGTCGGATCACAGTTGGTATCGACGACCGCAACTACGGGAATGCCCAGCTTGCGCGCCTCTTTTACGGCGATTGCTTCATTGTTGGAGTCGACCACGAAAAGCGCATCGGGCAGGCGCTTCATGTTCTTGATGCCGGCCAGATTGGCCTGCAGGTGCTTACGCTCGCGCTCCAGCCGAATCACTTCCTTCTTGGTCAGCAGCTCGTAGCGGCCGTCCACAGCCATCTCATCCAATTCCTGAAGGCGCTTCACCGACTTTTGCACCGTCACCCAATTAGTCAGCAGCCCACCCAGCCAGCGCTGGTTTATGTAGGGCATGCCCGCGCGTCCTGCCTCTTCGGCAACCGCGTCCTGAGCCTGGCGCTTGGTGCCGACGAAGAGAATCGTCTTACCGCTTGCGCACAGGTCGGTGACAAACTTGGACGCATCCTTAAACAGCTTGAGCGTCTTCTGCAAGTCGATGATGTAAATACCATTGCGCTCGCCGAAGATGTATTCCTTCATCTTGGGGTTCCAGCGCTTGGTCTGATGCCCGAAGTGAACACCTGCTTCGAGCAATTCCTTCATGGTGATGGTGGCCAATGGTCCTCCTTCGTGGACTGCATTCCGGCTCGGCCGGAATTGATGCCCCTTGCGGGGAGATTGAAAACAGCTATCAGTGGTCAGTTGTCAGTGATCAGTTTGGTCGGTGGCGCACACCTTGGGTGCTGAACACTGACCACTGTTCACCGGCCACTCGCAAGCGCCTAGCGCTTGCTGAACTGGAACCGCTTAATCACCCCCACCAAGCAAAAATCGCTTGTTGGGGACCCCGATTCGTAAATCAAACTGCATAGCCAGCGATTAACGCTTGCTGAACTGAAATCTCTTTCTGGCGCCCTTCTGGCCGTACTTCTTGCGCTCCTTCACGCGGGCATCGCGGGTAAGGAGGCCTTCCGCCTTCAGGGTCTTGCGCAGTTCCGGATTGAACTCAATCAGCGCGCGCGCAACGCCCATCTTCACGGCATCGGCCTGTGCGGCTACGCCGCCGCCGTTCACCGTGGTCACCACATCAAAGCTCGCCGCCAGATCGGCCACCACCAGCGTCCGCTTGGCGGAGACACGCTGCTGCTCGGTGACGAAGTACTCGTCGAACTCTTTGTCGTTGACCTTCCACGCGCCTGTGCCGGGACGCAGGAAAACGCGGGCAATCGCCGACTTGCGCCGCCCCGTCCCGTAATACTGAACCAGATCTGCCATTTTCCCTCTTAGCTCTCAGCCGTCAGCTCTCAGCCTTCAGCTGGTCCATCTTTGAATCGAGCATTTCGCTCGGCCCCAAAATCTTCGTCCCGGCAGAATCAAGCTGAGAGCTGATAGCTAACAGCTGATGGCTGCTCTTACGCAATTTCCAATGCCACCGGCTGCTGCGCCTGGTGGGGGTGCTTGTCACCGCGATAGACCTTCAGCTTGGTGCCCATTGCCCGGCCCAGCTTGGTCTTGGGCAACATACCCTTGATCGCCTCTTCGAGAACCTTTTCAGGCCTGCGATTGAGCAGCCGCGTGAACGACTCCTCCCGCAGGCCGCCGGGGAAGCCGGTATACCGCCGGTACATTTTGCTTTGGCTCTTCAGGCCAGTCAGTCGCACCTTCTCGGCGTTGATCACGATCACATGATCACCCACGTCAATGTACGGCACGTACTGCGGATTGAGCTTTCCGCTCAGCACGCTGGCGGCTTTGGTGGCCAGACGGCCCAGTGTCTGCCCGCTGGCGTCTACCACATACCACTTGCGGCTGATCTCCTTGCCGCTCGGAACAAAGGTCGACATCTCTCTCCTGCTCTCTTGCCTTATCTGGCCTGCCTGAAAGGAATCGCGGGCCAGAGAAATCAAAACTTCTGCGCAAAACATGTTCTGTCCGCGCCAGGCGCTAAATGCACGCACAAGGCACGGGCTGCTAACTTCGACCCACTGCCAAACAAACCTGTTCGGGTGAGGATTGCGAGGGCTAGCCCCGTTGTGGGCTCTGGCTCAACCGTACCAACTTCCAGTCCGGTTGCCGGTGGCCTGCTGCGAGCGGACCCTTCGAAGGGAATCTGCCAGCCGGATCCGGGTTTCTACACAGACCCCAGGCGCAACACCGCGCAAGGTCTTCAGAATACTTCAAATCCGGGGTGGAGTCAACGATTCCGGGCGGTCGTTTTCCTCAGTTATGGCGCACTTTCGGAACCCACCTGCAAGGCGAGGCTCGGGAGTCGAGAAGCGACCAAACACCTTGCGGTTATGTCCTATGCCGTCTCGGGGGGCTTGGCGTGTGCCACGCGTTGCCGGCGGCGCTCCCATTCGTCCGAGGCGAAGAGGTTTGGGCCCACTTCGATCAGTCGCGGGATCATCTTGAAGACGGCCACGCGTGTCCACGGCTTGCCATTGCGCATACGAAAGCCCTTCTCGTTCAGGCTGCTCACGATGGCCGAATAGGGAAAATCCTGGCCGAGCATGTCCATCATCTCCATGAGCACCCGCTGCTCGGTGGGTTCGGTCTCGAGCCGCGAGCAGTCGTCGGAGATGCGCAGACCGTAGGGAATGTCTTCTTCGAACGCGCCGTCGTGGGGTGCCTCGCCGTCGGGTAGCTCGCGCCGCCATTCGATTGAGACCATCTGCCATCCAGCGGCCGCCCGCTGCCGGATGATCTCCGGGCTGAAGGGGCCGGAGATTACATCGCGAATCCGCTCAAAGTGCGCCATGCCCGCACCTCCAAAGTATTTCTGTGCGCAGCTTGCGCAATTGCATGGCCACTTTCCTACCAAGGTGATTGGCGCGAAACCCTTTCACAGCAAGGTTCTACGAAATCTGCTCGGCTTACCCAGAGCAGACGCTTCGTTCGCTTTTGCAAACAACCGTCCACTTACGGACATGCCTTGTGCCTTGCCTGGGAGGCGGTATCCAAAGGTGCACTAGCACCAAAGCGACAGCTGTCCCTTGGCACCAAGGTAATGGCGATGCTGACCAGTTGTGGGATTTCAATGGCCAGTAAGAGGGGGCTACAATTTCGCCAAGCTTAAAGAATAGAAGGTTCTCTTACGGAATGATCGACTATTATGAGTTCCTGCAGATTAGTCCTAATGCGGATGCAGATACTATCCATCGCGTCTACCGGTTTCTAGCCACGCGCTTTCATCCAGACAATCCGGAATCGGGTGATTCCGACATGTTCTGCCTGTTGAAGACAGCCTATGACGTTCTGTCGACTCCTGAGAGCCGGGCCGACTATGACGCGAAACGTAAGAACCAACCTTCTGAGCCTACCCCGCTTTCCACTTCCGTGGATTTCATGGACAACGTGGAAGGCGAGTTAAACCGCCGCCTGGCCGTGCTTGCCGTGCTGTACTATCGCCGCCGGACGAATCCCAATATGCCTGAGGTTCCACTCGCAGAGATTGAACTGCGCCTGGGCTTTCCGCGCGATTATCTCGATTTCACCACCTGGTATCTGGTCAAGAAGGGCCTCGTAACCCGTGCCGACAACGCCGAGTTTACGCTGACGGCCGAGGGAGTGGACTTTGTTGAAACGCAGCGCGCCAACATGCCGGTCCTGAACAAGCTGCTTACCAGCGGCTCCGGCTCACCGAGTCCGGATGTGACGCGCCCGAACCGGCGGCCGGCTTCAGGTGCACAGTGCATTACGTTGAATCCGGCAATGCGGCGTTCGGCCGAGCGGCCGAGTGAGAAGACGAGCGAGGGCGCAGCGGAATCCCGTTCGGAGCTGGCGATCACAACCGTCAGCGCATTGGATCGCCGCGCCAACCCACAGGATCGGCGAGTCAGCGTGGGAGGACGACGGGCAGGCGATTAGCTATTCCCGGACTGCGATTCCCAGGGTCTTCATCTTCCGGTAGAGATGGCTGCGCTCGAGCCCCAGCAGCTCCGCTGCGTGGCTGATATTGTTCCGCGCCTCTTCAATCTTCTTCTGAATGTATTCGCGCTCGTAGGCCTCGCGCGCCTGCTGCAGAGTAGAAAATTCCTCCGTCGAGCGCGAGCCTGCCTTATGCGTGAGCGGCGGCAGGTGCTTGCGTTCAATGCGCAGCACACGCGGATTGAGGATGAGCATGCGCTCGATCACATTCTTGAGCTCGCGCACGTTTCCCGGCCAGTGATAGGCCGCTAGAGCGTCCAGCGCTTCTTCGCTGATCTCCATGCGCGGCCGTCCGTACTGGCGGCCGAACTCGGCCAGGAACTCGCGCACGAGCGGTGGAATGTCCTGCTTGCGCTCGCGCAGCGGTGGAACAAAAAAGGGGACCACGTTGAGCCGGTAGAAGAGATCCTCGCGGAAGTTCCCCTTCGCGATCTCCTCTTCAAGATCCTTGTTCGTCGAAGCGATCAAGCGCACATCCACGCGCAAAGGCTGGCTGCCGCCCACCGGCGTAAACAACTGCTCGTCGAGCGCGCTGAGGACCTTGGCCTGCGTCTTGAGGCTCATATCGCCTACTTCATCCAGAAACAGCGTTCCTGAATCGGCGCGTTCCAGCGTGCCGCGCTGTTCTGACGGTCCGCCGGGCTGTGCGCCGTGGCGATAGCCGAAGAGCTCCGCCTCAATGTGCGCCTCGGGGATGGCTGCACAGTTCAGCTCGACGAAGACCCGGTCGCGGCGCAGGCTCTCGGCATGAATCGAGCGGGCAATCAGTTCTTTACCGGTGCCGGACTCACCGTAAATCAGCACCCGGCCATTGGTCGGCGCCATGAGACGGATCTGCTGGCGCAGCGCCTTCATGGAAACGCTGTCGCCCGTGAGCACAGACCCCACGCTGAACTGGCGCTTGAATTCCTCGTTCTCCGAGCGCAGCCGGCGCGCTTCTACAGCGTTCTTGAGAACGATCAGCGTGCGCTCGAGCGAAAGCGGCTTTTCAAGAAAATCATAGGCGCCGAGTTTAGTCGCCTTGACTGCAGCCTCAATGGTGCCGTGACCGCTGATAATAACGACTTCGGGGCGCGACTCGATCGGCTGCTGGCGAATGTCGGACAGTACATCGAGGCCATCGCGGTCGGGCAGCCAGATATCGAGAAGGACTACATCGTAGGGCGCGTCCTGCAAAAGAACGACAGCTTCCGCGGCCGTCGCCGCACAGGTGACGCTGTAGCCCTCTTCGCGCAGGATCTCTTCGAGCGAGTTGCGAATCTCAACTTCGTCGTCGACCACCAGGATGTGATTCATCAACACAGCCCTTTCATCGCAGCCCTTTCATTACTGTTTCAGAGCTGCTTTCCGTGGCTGCAGGTTCTTCGACTGCCGGCGTGGATCCAGGTTCTGCGAGCGGCAGGCGAAGCAGGAACCGCGCACCTTTGGGGCTGTTGGATTCAGCGCGGATGGAGCCGCCGTGCTCCTGCACGATCTTGGCCGCAATAGAGAGGCCAAGGCCTGTGCCCCGGTGCTTGGTGGAATAGAAGGGAAGAAATAACCGCTCGCGAATTTCATCTGTAAGTCCATGGCCAGTGTCGGAGACGGCCACCTCTACAGCGGCGCCATCTTCGCTGAGCGATGTGCGAATGCCGAGCACGCGGAGCAAACTGCCCTGCATGGCTTCTGCCGCATTGTCGATCAAATTTGCAAGCGCACGCCGGATTGCTTCAGGGTCCACGACGATTGTGGGCAAGCCCGATTCGAAATCGCGTTGCACCGTGATGCCCTGCAATCGGCCGGCAAAGAGCGCCAGCGCTTCTTCGGCTACCTGGTTCAGATCGCAGGCGCGTGGCTGCGGCGCGGGGAACTGCGCTAATGCAGAGAACTGGTCCACCAGGGTGCGCAGCGTTCCAACGCAGCCCAGGATTACCTCGCTGCACTTGCGGATGATGTTGGGTGATTCCGCCTGGCCTCGATCGAGGTGCCGGGCGATGCGTTCGGCGGAAAGAGCAATGGGCGTGAGCGGATTCTTGATTTCGTGGGCGACGCGCTGGGCTACTTCCTTCCATGCCAGCTGACGCTGTGCTCGCAGCAGCTCCGTCGTGTCTTCGATGACCAGCACGCTGCCCGCGTGCCCATGGGCCAGTTCGAGCCGCGCACTGGTGATGGCCAGATGCGTGGTACGGCCGCGGCCGTGGAACTCTGTTTCAGTGGATGCGGCGCCCATGCGATGTCCGCGCCGGATCACGCCGGCCAGATCATCGAGGCACTCAGCCGGCATCACTGTCTCGATCTTTTCACCGGTAAGCTGCGCGTCTTCGCGCAACCCCATTAAGGCAGCGAAGGCGCGATTTGACTGCAGCACGGTTCCGAAGCCATCGAGCGTCACCACGCCTGAAGGAATGGTTTCGAGAATCGTCTCCAGCTCGCGCCGCCGTTCCTCAAGGGTCTGGTTGGCCGCCGTCAGCTGCGCCGACGAACTCTCTGCCAGCTTGCGGCTTGCTTCGAGATCGGAGGCCATGTGATTGAAAGAGCGGACCAGGTCGCCCATCTCTCCGCTGACAACTGTTTCGACACGCTGCTCATATTGACCGGCGGCAATCTGATCCATCGCGTTGCCGAGCGCCTCGACAGGCCGCGTGATCTGCTTGGACAAAAACAACGCCAGCCAGACGCTCGAAAAGAACACGAAGACCGTGATCAGCAGCAACATTAGAAAGTAGGTTGTCCGCAGGCTATGGCGGGTACGGAAGAGCCGCCAATACTCGGTGGCGCTCGCCCTGATCTGCGTAGCAGTCTGGCTCAATCCCTGCGGCATGGGCAACGCCACCACCACCGCTTTGCCCGACCCGGTGACCGCTATCCCCAGCGCAAACTCTTCGCCCGCGATCTGGGCCACCGGCTCATCGCTGCGTTGGGCAGCGCGCAGCAGTGCGCTGGAGAGCGGCCCCTGCAACAGGATTGGAGCGGCGCCATCCCCTTGGCTAACCCAAGGCTGCAGGATGAGTTCGGTTGACTCGGCGGGAGCCTGAAAGCTGGCCAGCAGGCGCGAGTCACGACTGTACACCGTGACGAAGCCTCCGGCCAGCGTGATGCGGTGCGAGGTCAGGACATCCTGCAGTTGGGGCAGGTCCTGATCCGGCGCGCCCGAGGCAGCAATCGACTCCGCTTCGACGCGCGCGTTATTGGCGACGTATTGAGCCAGTTGCTGTAAGACGCGGGTCGAATCCTCGCGCAGCTCGGACGTGTTCGGAGAAAACCAGCGATCGATTGACCGGTTCATGAGCTGAAAGCTGAACAGGAACATGAACACGGCGGGCGTAAGGGCAATCAGGCCTGCGCCTACCACCATGCGTGTGCGCAACCGCGCTCCGAGTGCGCTACTGCTCTGGTCTGCATACAGCTTCAGAATGTTTCTGAGCAGCAGCATGAGCAGCAGCAGCAGCAGCAGGAACACCAGAAAGGTGAGCGCAGTAAAGGCCAACGTCTCGCCGGAGGTCTCTGGATTAAGGAAATTGAGGAAGCGAATGTTCGACGTGTTGAACGCGTTGAGAGCGCCCAGCAACCCAAGAATGAGCAGCACACCGACGGCCAGAAAGGCTACGGAACGCCGCCGTGGTTCGCTCAGAAAGCGCATGCGGCGATTATACGGCGAAAAGCAGCGCCTTCGCGTCTGTAATCAGCGGGCAAACGCAGCCATTGGTTTGAGATGGCTGGCTTAGATCTGTGAGCAGTCGAGCGGGCTGAGCGTGAGATTCGTAATGTTGCTCACGATCGCCTCAAAAGCGAAGCGCGGATCTGCCTGCAGCTTCTTCCAGTCCGGATCATTGCGGAAGGCGTTCCATCCCGCATCGAGGGCAGCCGAATCAGGAAAGGTGAGCATGTAAGTCAGGTTTGGCATGCGTGGTCCGATGAGCGTGTCGCCAAAAAACACCGGTTGGCAACCGGACTTTGTGAAGAAGCCAAATTCGCCGGAGTGGAACATCTCCACCTTGCGTTGATGATCGCGATTCGAAGGGCTTTCGTACGTGCGCAGTTGAAAGATACGCTTGCCTTTGGTAGCCGCGGTGGAAGGCGGCGTGAGCTTGGGCCAGCCGGCGAAGGCTTCGAGCAGCGAAATCTCCACGCGCTCGAAGGCCGGCGCAGCCGCCGTGGCATTCCAGAACGGCGCTGCCGCCTCAAGGAAGCTCTGATCGTCGGCGAGCTTTAACTCAAGCGTGGCGAGCGTTTCGACCGAAGCGCCGGGAATGATCAGATAATAGGTCGGCGTCTCAGGACCGAAGTCGACGCGCATTGCGCCCACCGGTCCCAGCCCCATTCGGGTCAATGCCGGAATCAGCGCCTGGGCAAAATAATTTTCCGTCAGTTTGAGTTGTGGACCGCTCACCAGACTGTAGCGTCGAATCTGGTAGAACTCGCGTGCGCTGTTGGGGGCTGGTTGCGCGAATGATTCTCCGGCAAGTGTTAGCGCAGAAGTGGCGAGCGATGCGGTGAGAAACTGGCGACGTTTCACATGACCCTCCGAATGGAAGGATCATTGTAGGCCAGACGGCTGGCACTCGTTTTCAACGTGTGATACGCGTCAGCCGATCGCCTTCTCGGCCGCAGTCCACGCGCGCTGCTGGCTTTCGGCGACGCCGCCATGGGTCAGCGTGCCCAGCCAGGTGTTCAATCCTTCGGCCAAGCCAGCATCTTTCTGGATAGCCGCGCGCGCGCCGAGATTCGCAAGGCGCAGCACGTAAGGAAATGTCGAGTTGGTCAGCGCCAGCGTCGATGTATGCGGCACGGCGCCCGGCATATTGGTTACGCAGTAGTGCACTACGCCGTCCACTGTGTAGCTGGGGTTGGAATGTGAGGTGGGCCGCGCGGTTTCGACGCAGCCGCCCTGGTCGATGGCTACATCCACAATCACCGCTCCGGGTTTCATCTGACTGACCATGGCGCGGGTCACCAGCTTGGGCGCGGTGGCCCCGGGAATCAGCACGCCCCCGATGACAAGATCCGCCTCGCGGGTGGCGTGGGCGATGTTGTAGCTGTTTGAGGCGAGCGTATAGAGCCTGCCGCCGAAGATGTCCTCGAGTTCGCGCAGACGGTTCAGGTTCATATCGATGAGCGTGGTCTTCGCGCCGAAGCCGAGCGCGATGCGCGCCGCATTCGTGCCCACAATGCCGCCGCCCAAAATCGTGACATGCGCTGGCGGCACCCCGGGCACGCCGCCGAGCAAGATGCCGCGCCCGCCGCGTTCTTTTTCAAGATAGCTTGCGCCTACCTGCACGCTCATGCGGCCGGCAACCTCGCTCATAGGCATCAGCAGGGGCAGCATGCCGTTGCTGATGCGCACGGTTTCGTATGCGATGCCGATCACTTTGGCTTCGAGCAGCTTGTCAGTTAGTGCGGGCAGCGGCGCGAGATGCAGATAGGTGAAGAGCACCAATCCCTCACGAAAGAAGACGTACTCGCTCTCGATGGGCTCCTTGACCTTGACGACCATCTCAGATTTGCCCCAGACATAGCCCGCTTCGCCCACCATCTCTGCACCGGCGTTCTGATACTCCTCGTCGGGAAATCCGGAGAGCGCGCCCGCCTGCGTTTCCACCAATACGTCGTGACCAGCCTCGGTCAGCGCCTTCACGCCCGCGGGCGTGATGCCCACGCGCGCTTCGTTGTCTTTAAGCTCCTTGGGAACACCGATGATCATTGCGGCTACCTCATAGCTTAGGATGCGAGTGCAGAACGATAGATGCGGGAGCGCAGGTTACGCCATCGTCTCGCGTGCACTTCTCCAAAGATCGATGCCACTCTCCTGCGCGTAGCGATCAATCTCGGCGAGTTCTGCGCTGGAGAATTCAAGCTTCTTGAGAGCTTCGAGAGAGTTGTCGAGTTGCTCCACGTTGCGTGCACCGATCAAAGCTGAGGTGACACGCCTGTCGCGCAGCACCCACGCAATGGCCATCTGCGCCAGCGACTGACCGCGCGATTGCGCAATGTCGTGCAGCGCGCGCACGCGCTTGAGATTTTCTTCGCTCAAAAATTGCTGGAGCAGAGATGAGTTCTCAGCAGTTGCCCGCGAGCTCTGCGGCACGCCTTTCAGATATTTGTCCGTCAATAGTCCCTGTGCAAGGGGAGAGAAAGCGATACACCCCACGCCGAGCTCGTCGAGCGTCGCCAGTAGGCCTTGTTCGATCCAGCGGTTCAGCATCGAGTACGACGGCTGATGAATCAGGAGCGGCACGCCCATGCTCTTCAGAATCTGTGCCGCCTCACGAGTGCGCTCGGGGCTGTAGGACGAGATGCCTGCATAGAGCGCTTTGCCCTGATGCACAGCCGTTGCGAGCGCACCCATCGTCTCTTCGAGTGGGCAATTGGCCCACGGCCGGTGCGCATAGAAGATGTCGACGTAATCGAGGCCCATGCGTTTGAGGCTGTCATCGAGCGAGGCCAGCAGATACTTGCGCGAGCCGCCAATGCCGTACGGTCCGGGCCACATATCCCATCCGGCCTTGGTCGAGATCACGAGCTCATTACGCAGCCCGCGAAAATCCTTATGCAGAATGATGCCGAAGTTTTCTTCCGCCGATCCGTATGGAGGCCCGTAGTTATTCGCGAGATCGAAGTGGGTCACGCCGCGGTCGAAGGCGCGGCGGATCATCGCACGGCCCGTCTCGAAAACATCTGCGCCGCCAAAGTTCTGCCACAGACCAAGCGTGATGGCCGGCAGCACAAGACCGGAGTGGCCGCAGCGGCGGAAGAGGGCTTTGTCGTAGCGATTTGGATCAGGGATGTAACCCGTTTCCATGTGGCATTACTCCTGATGTTCAGAAATGAACCGTCCAGTATGGCACAGTGAGCGCGCACTACATCTCACGCAAAGCGCGTGGGGCTAGTGGAGAAGCGCCTACGCGTCGTGCGCACATCAAACTACACACTCGGTCGCGGCCACTCTCAGTGACCCATCGAAAAAAGACAAAAGCGTGACAACGTAGTGACATCGGCGCTGCTGCTCTGCCTTAGCCTGCAATTGGGTTTCAGCACAACGAGGCAATTTTGTGAACGTTCGATAAATTGCGGAATTGCGCCATTGGATCTCCCGCGCCCTGCCGCTTCTGGCCCGGTTTTACCGTGAACTCGAGCCGCGTGCATTCGCGGTCCGCGCTTCATCCCGAAATCATACATCTCATGTGAGGAAGAAATGCTTAAGACGCGATACGTCCTTCTCTGTCTCATCATGACCATTATCCGCGCTGGTGCTATGGCCTCTTCGGCCGTGGCGCAAAGCACAAGCTACCGAACGAGGCCTCTGGCGTCGAACGGTACGGGCGCGAACCATCAGTCTTCTACTTTGCTTAATCCCTGGGGCTTAGCATTTCTTCCCGGTCAGGGCTTCTTCGTCGCCGAGAATGCCAGTGGCCGCGTCGATCAGTATGATCAGGACGGAAATGCTCTCGATGGATTGACGATCCCTGCACCCTCGGGAAGCTCCGCCGCATTCTCGAAGCCGACCGGGATCGTCGCGGACCCTGAGGGCAACTTCGGACCGCCCGGTGCGAACTTCCAGTATCTTGTCGCCGCTGATAACGGAACGATCTGGGGCTTCAGAGTTGTGAACGGTGTGCCGCAGCCGGCGCAACTGTTTGCCGATCTTGGTGTAGCCGCGGGCGCCAGTTACACCGGGATCGCGGTGCTGCATCCCGATTGCTGCACGCCCTATGTTGCCGTCGCAAACTTTGCACAGGGTGAGATCATCACGTACAGTGGGACCAATACACTGGTTTCGCTCGGGCTGCATCAGTTCACCGATCCGAATCTGCCTGCAGGTTACTCTCCCTATAACATTCAGAAGATCGGCAATCAGGTATTTGTAACTTACGCCCAGCAGAATGCCTCTCACCTGCCGGTCGCCAGCCCGGGCGCGGGGCTCATCGACATCTACGATCTCGAAGGCAACTTTGTGCAGCGCTTGGTCTCTCCGGGCGGAGCGCTCAACGCGCCCTGGGGCATCGCGCTCGCAGCCTCTAACTTCGGCCCTTATGGCACAGCGATTGTCGTCGGCAATGTTGGAGACGGCACCATCAATGCGTTCGGTGGTGGAAACTATCTTGGTGCGCTCAAGGATACAAGCGGAAGCCCTCTTTCCTTTGCGGGGCTTCACGGCCTGGCAGTGCGCTCCGATAACGGCGGAGATCCCAATGCACTCTACGAAGTGAGCGGTAGCCAGGCCGGGCAAACCTCTAATGGCGCGTTCGGCGCAATCACTACCTCGCTCGAAACCTTCACCACGCTCAACGTGCCGACTACGGCGGTGGTTGGAACGCCCGTGACTCTGACGGCGCATACTGTATCGGCGGCCGGAATTCCTTCCGGTACGGTTACGTTCTTCGACGATTCCGTCCACGCTATTGGTCAACAGGGACTCGACTCGAACGGGAGCGCGTCCATCACTCTCAGCACTCTGGGCGCGGGCATCCACAGCTTCATCGCCGCCTATGTCGGCAATTTTGATAGCAGCACTTCCAGCGCGATTTCAGTGACGATTACTGGTTCGACGACCACCACGCGCTATCATCTGACGCCGCTTCTCTCGGACTTACCTGGTCTACCGAACGCGCCGGATCGTCTCTTCAAGAATCCGTGGGGGCTCTCCTTTGTTCCTGCCGGCCCCTTCTGGGCTGCGGAAAACGGCAGCGCGAACATGAACTCGTTCGACGAGACCGGCGCGTTTAAATCGCCCGGCGATATACGCGTCGTCCGCAGCGATTTGTCGCCGGCAAAGCCATCGGCGATTGCCGCCAATCCCAACGCGTCCGTTATTGGAGGAGACTTCACGCTTCCGGACGGTACCCCAGGAGGCGTCCTGGTTGCAACCCAAGACGGCCTTATCGGTGGATGGGGCACGATCAATGGAGAAATCGTCCAGCTGGCTTCGATTGTGCGCGACGATTCAACGTCCGGCGCCGAGTACGACGGCATGGCAATCATCGATCCAATGGTTACTCGTTCCTATCTGGCTCTCGCCGATTTCCATAACGCACGAGTGCAGGTTTACGATTCAACGTTTTCTCCGCTTGGGTTGCCGGGGAATTTTACCGATCCATCGCTGCCGACTGGTTATGCCCCGTTCAATGTTCAGCAGATCGGCTATCAGGTGTTCGTAACCTATGCGCTCCAGGACACGGCGAAGCAGAACCCTGTTCCGGGGACTGGCAACGGAATCGTGGATGTCTTCGATTTACTGGGTCACTTTGTCAGCCGGTTCGCCTCTAATGGCGTCTTGAACGAACCATGGGGCATCGTGCAAGCCAGCGCCAACTTCGGCGATTACAGCAACGACATTCTCATTGCAAACCATGGCGACGGCTCGATCAACGCCTTTGATCCGGTGACCGGGAACTATGTGGGCACACTGACCGACGAGGACGGTCAGACACTCAGCATCTTCGGCGTTTGGGCGCTCGCCTTCCGCAGCGATAACGGAACCGTCGATCCCAACACTCTGTTTTTTACCGACGGCGAGAATAACGGAGCAGATGGCCTCTTCGGTTCCATCACCGTTGCCAATTCAACCGCAAATACCGCGTCGAATGTCGCCTTGAGTTTCAGCGGCGACATATCGGTAACGAGCATCTTTGTGATGAACGCCGATGTGACGGGCTCATCGGGCACACCTACCGGCGCGGTGTCGTACTACGACGGCCTGGTTCCTCTTGGAAGTGCGCCGGTGATCAATGGGCGCGCCTCTCTCATCAACACGGTGTTTCTTGGCGCCGGAACTCACTCGATCACGGCGCGGTACAGCGGCGATCAGACGTATCTCGTAGGTCGAGTCACGGTGCCGCTTCAGATCGCAGGGCTGGCCGATACTGTCATCCTCAATGCGCCGCCATCCGCCACCCAGGGTGACGTGGTTACGCTGACAGCCGATGTCAGTACTCCGCAAGGCACCCCGACCGGCGCCATAACCTTTAAGGACGGCGGCACGACGCTGGGAACGGCAGGCCTCGATGCATCGGGTGTCGCTACGTTCGCCATCAGCACACTGAGCGTGGGCGCGCATAGCCTCACTGCCAGTTATCCCGGCGACGTCATCTTCCAGGCAGGCGTATCTCAGCCGGTGAGCGTCACCATTACGGCTCTCGCGCCTCCGCCACCGCCGCCGGCACCCACTCCCGTGATCGTCTCTCTCGCACCTTTCTCGATAAAATCGGGCACGACCGGCTCTACCTTGACGCTCAGCGGCACGGGTTTCGTCAGCAACAGTGTGGTCATGATCAACACAACGGCCCTCAGCACAACCTACGTCAGTTCCACACAACTGACTGCGGTGATACCCGCAACCGCCATCATGAACTCAGGTACGGTTGCCGTGCAGGTGGTCAATCCCACTCCTGGCGGCCCTTCGGGCAGCGTGACCTTTCCCATCGACACGGCTACCAACACCTCGGCCGCATTTACACAATCGACGCTGACCTTGACCGCCGGACAGAGCGCAGCCGCCAACGTGCAGCTGAATGGTTTTACCGGCACGGTTCTCGCGCAATGTTTGAACGCGCCAGTGGGTGTGACGTGCAGTTTCAGTCAATCGACGGGCGTTCTCACGATTCAGAGTACGGCGAACACGCCGAAGGGGCCGTTCGCTCTCACGGTCATCTTCAGTGGATCAACAGCGGCATCGGCAGCCCAGCAAAATCGGATCGTGTCGGCAAGTCTGCTGGCGTTGCCGGCTCTGCTGTTCGGCGGAGTCTGCTTCAAACGCAATCGGCAGCGGGGTAGGCCACGTTTCTGGATCGCATCATTCGTCATGCTCGCAGGCGTGATGATAACGGCGGTCGGCTGCGGAGGAGGCGCATCCAGTATGCCTCCGAGTAACCCACCGCCTGCAGTACAACCTGCCCAGGCCTCTGCTGGGCTCACCATTACCGTGCAATAGAGATTTGCTCGCGCCGCGGTCTCACAGGGCCGCGGCGCAATGGTAAACACCGGTCGCGAGAATCGAACGTTACTCCGCATTATCAATCTGTGCGCGCTGCAGCTTGTCGGAGTAATCCACATACACGGCCTTCCAGGTTGTAAAGAAATCCAGTGCGCCATTGCCCTCGCGGTGGCCATTGCCGGTGCGCTTTACGCCGCCAAAGGGCAGGTGCACCTCCGCACCAATAGTCGGCGCGTTGATGTACGTGATTCCCGCCTCCAGATCGCGAATAGCGGCAAAGGCGCGGTTCACATCCCGCGTATAGAGCGAGGTGGAGAGGCCGTATTCAATTGAATTGGCCATCTCGATTGCCTGCTCGAAGGTGTTGAACTCAATCAGCGAGACAACCGGCCCGAAGACCTCTTCGCGCGCAATGCGCATCTCGGGAGTGACACCGGCAAAGACCGTTGGCTCAAAGAAGGTTCCGTTGGCATAGGCGCCCTCCCGCAAGACTCGCCCGCCGGTGAGGAGCCGTGCTCCTTCACTCTGCGCGATTTCGACATATTTCGCTGATGTCTCGATCTGTTGCGCATTGATCTGCGGGCCGACCTCGATCTGCTCATCGAGCCCGTTTCCTACGCGGAGCTTCTTCGCTCTGGCGACCAGTCGTTCCGTAAACTCGGCGGCAATGCCGCGCTGCAGCAGGATGCGGCTGGTTGCCGTGCACCTCTGGCCGGTGGTGCCGAAGGCGCCCCAGAGGGCGCCGTCGAGCGCGAGATCGAGATTGGCGTCGTCGAGCACGATCTGCGCGTTCTTGCCACCCATCTCCAGCGAAACCTGCTTGAAGGTGGCCGCCGCGCGTTGTGCCACCAGCGAGCCCACCTCGCTCGATCCCGTGAAGCTGATGGCGCGCACGTCGGGATGTTCGACGAGCGGTGCGCCGGCATCTGGTCCGAAGCCGGCCACGATGTTGACTACTCCCGGAGGCAGCCCGGCATCCATGAGTGTCTGCACCAGGTTGTAGGTGGAGAGCGGCGTATCTTCGGCCGGCTTAATGACGCAGGTGTTTCCGGCCACGAGAGCAGGGAAGAGCTTCCAGCTCGGAATCGCCATGGGAAAGTTCCACGGTGTGATCATGCCTACCACGCCTACGGGCATGCGCAGGCTCATGGCAAACTTGTTGGGCAGCTCGCTTGGCGTGGTCTGGCCGAAGAGACGCCGGCCTTCGCCAGCCACATAGAAAGCCTCGTCGATCGCCTCTTGCACGTCGCCGCGAGTTTCGGCCAGCACTTTGCCCATTTCGCGGGTCATCTCACGCGCATATTTTTCTTTTCGTTCCTGCAGCAGCGTGCCGGTGCGAAGCAAAATCTCCGCCCGCTTCGGCGCCGGAACCAGCCGCCAGGTGGCAAACGCCTTCTTCGCTGCGGCGACGGCGTGTGCGATACCCTCAGCATCTGAGGCCGGAAATGCGCCGATCACGTCGGAATGGTCCGCCGGATTCAGGTTGAGGATGGTTTTGCCGCTGACGGCGGGCACCCATTGCCCGCCGATCAGGTTGTGGTACGTCGGATGGGACATAAGACCTCGCTGATGACAGGAACATGGTAATGCGAGCGGCTCATAGCTGCCGGATGCGAGTGTTCCGCCAGGAAAGATCGCCGATCTGAGGGTCTCCGGATCTCGTCTGGCCGTGGGCGGCGGCCCCGACGGAAGCGGACATTCGACCTCGTGGGTCAATCGCATGAACGTAGATTGCGAGCGTTCGGGGCTGTGTGGCGCCGCCCTACGGGGCTTATCACTCTGTTTTTGCCAGTTTCCCCACGCTGAAGCGCGGGGCTAAGATCCTCCGCGCCTCCGGCGCCAGAAAAACAGAACCCAATCGATCGGAAAATCGCTCCTGCGATTACCCTGTCCGGTTTGGCGAGAGAGACCGTGTTATTTCGGAAACCTCTATTGCTTTTGTGTTATTCCTTCGGCAGGCGTATCGCCCCAGTTGGCCGTACAATAATCGTTGAGGTTACAACCTAGTCTCCAATGTCTTTGAACGGATACCCCTCCCGTCCTTCGCGATCGCATGGGCTGCGCTCGCTTTTCAGCATGTTTTCGAGCGACCTGGCCATTGACCTTGGCACCGCAAACACTCTGGTCTATGCAGCCGGCAAAGGGATCGTCGTCAACGAGCCTTCCATCGTAGCCCTCAACAAAAACACGGGTGAAGTGGAGGCCGTGGGCAAAGAGGCCAAGGAGATGCTGGGCCGCACGCCCGGCAACATCGTGGCCATCAAGCCGATGAAAGACGGGGTCATCGCCGACTTCAAAGTCACGGAGAAGATGCTCAACTACTTCATCCAGAAGGCTCACAACCGCAAGATGCTGGTCCATCCGCGGATCGTGATCGGCGTGCCTTCCGAAATCACCCAGGTGGAGAAGCGGGCGGTCGAAGATTCCGCCTACCGCGCCAAAGCGAGCGAGGTGTACCTGGTCGAGCAGGCCATGGTGGCCGCCATCGGCGCCGGTCTTCCCATTACGGAACCTTCCGGCAACATGGTTGTCGATATCGGCGGCGGCACTACGGACATCGCCGTCATCTCGCTCTCCGGCATCGTCTACTCGCGTTCGGTCCGTATGGCCGGCAATCAGATGGACGAGGCCATCACCAACTACCTCAAGCGCAAGTACAACCTGCTCATCGGCGAGCGCACAGCCGAGCACATCAAGATGGAGATCGGCTCGGCGTTCCCGCTCGAAAAGCCGCTCAGCATGGAAATCAAGGGCCGCAACCTCATTGAAGGTGTGCCCAAGACCATCACCATCGACGACTCGGAGATTCGCGAGGCCCTCGGCGAGTGCATTGCGGTCATCATGAACGCCATCCGCGTGGCCCTCGAGCGCACGCCCCCCGAGCTTTCCGCCGATATCTCCGACCGCGGCATCGTGCTCACTGGCGGCGGCGCGCTCATCAAGAACCTCGACAAGCGCATCCGCGAGGAAACCGGCCTGCCCGTCTCCGTAGCTGACGACCCTCTGGCCTCGGTAGTGCTC
>DASRHE010000014.1:0-340952 GCA_035650595.1 Occallatibacter sp.
TAGCAGCCGGGGGTGTTGGAAAGTGGGAAGCGTTCTCGGCTTTCCACTTTTCAATGCCCCTCCCACCGCCGGGCATTAACCGACTCGGTTATGGCCGAAGACTAACATTTCAATTGGTCCAGTTTCTCCGGGGCCGATCACCGGATGTTTGCCCGGCCCGTGTGCAAGGCCTAAAGGAAGCGGAAGATGACAGTGCTCAACGCAAATTTTCCGCTGCGCGATCAGGGAGTTTCGAATTTCGTAGGTCTTGAGACGCTACCCAGGCATCGGTGGTACTTCGTCAAGGAAGGGTTTTCGCCGCGACTTGTCGAGAACGCAATCCATTCTGAAGGTGTCGGCAAAGCTAAGTTGCTAGTTGATCCGTTCTCGGGAGGCGGGACGGTCGCTTTGGTTGGTGCCACTGAGGGCTTGGCGGTCCGCGCATTCGAAGTGAATCCTTTCCTTCGATTTTTGTCAGCGGCCAAACTCAGGAACGCATCCGCCGAGACGTTCAAGACCCTTTGCTCCGACGTTGCAAGGGCATTTTCATCTCCTATGGAATCTCCACTGGAGGACTGCTCAACCTTTACAGAGGGAAACCGCTGGGGGCGCTGGCTGTTCCCAAAGGAAGTGTTGAGGACCTTCGAAGCTGGACGCCAATCAATTGCACCGGCGTCCACGCCTGAACGCGCTCTGGCAAAGCTCGCGCTGATTGCGTCAGCTATGAATTGCTGTAACGCTTCGCGAGATGGAAAGTGTCTGCGCTATCGAGAGGACTGGCAATCCCACCAAGCAACCTCGTCAGACTTTATCGCTAGCTTCAACGCCCGCGCGGCAATGATCGCTGAAGACCTCTCCGGTAATCGAGTGCAGGGCGTAGACTCGGCAGTTACTCTCGGCGATGCCAGAGTGCTGACAGGAACCATGAGGGAGAAATTCGATCTCTGCGTCACCTCGCCTCCATACCTCAACTCCTTCGACTACTCAGATGTGTACCGCCCCGAATTGTTTCTTGGTCGATTCGTGAGTGATACGAAGCAGCTTCAGAAGGTTCGACTTGATGCGGTGCGTTCCCACATGCAGGCGAGTTGGGACGACCCTAAACGTGACGAGTTTGGTTCTCTGTATCAGGAATGCGTAAAGCAGATCGCTGCGAAGAGAGAGCAGCTATGGGACGCCCGCATTCCAAAGATGATTCAAGCGTACTTCGAAGACATGGAGACAGTGTTGAAGAACCTGCGTGCCCGCGCAGCGGAACACGCCAGCATGTGGCTCGTTGTCTCAACTTCTGCATACGCTGGAATAGAGGTGCCAGTCGATCTAATTCTGGCAGAAATCGGACAGAGGAAGGGTTGGTTTCTGCGGGAAGTCGGGGTTCTCAGATATCTTCGCAGTTCTAGTCAGCACGTGCAGCACGTGACAGACGAGACGAGAAAATCAGTCCCACTGCGCGAGAGCGTTGTGATTTTCGATGCAACGCCTAAGGGAAAGCCGAAGTCGAAGAGCCGGGCGTGACGATCATGTCCAGGCGAAAGAACGTGCTCTACAGCGCGAAAATCCTTGCACTAAAAACCCCCTGCGTCTACGATTCCGTGCAGGAGTGAATTTCATCTAAGCTATTGATTTTTGAGGATGGTCGGGGCGGAGGGATTCGAACCCCCGACCCTCTGCTCCCAAAGCAGATGCGCTACCAGACTGCGCTACGCCCCGACGCGTTTATTTCAAGTACTCCTCGATTGTAGCGCGAGTCGGATTGAGTGCGGTACGTTCGAGCTGGAACGCCATAAAATGTTACAATTAAACGGAGATGGCGGCTATAGTTCAGCGGCAGAACGCCTGACTGTGGCTCAGGATGTCGTGGGTTCGATCCCCACTAGCCGCCCCAGCCGATACAAAAGACTTAGGCCAATTTCTTCCTGCAGCGTGCAATGTTGCGCGAGATCGCACCTTGATTCAGGAAGGGAATCATGGCGCTTAAGCTCTACAGACGGCATTGCAAAGAGTGCGAAGCCGGACATCCGGAAGACTCCAAAATGGTGGAAGTTCGGAGAAGGCTCAGCGCGGCTGGAAACGCTGCGGCGCCCGATCCATGCCTCCATAAATATTCAAGGCAAATTCAAGAGGCAGTCCACCGGTCAATAGGATTGGGATGCGGCTCGAACTGTCGCAGTCCGATGGAGAGAGCGGAGACTTGGGACGTGAGCGATACTTCCGGCAAGCCTTCCAATGGCCTCGAACTTCTGCAGCTGTTGCAGCTGCCATTCCATCCGGCTGCGCTCTTTTCGCGCTTCGGCTTCGTGCAATTCTCTCTGAATCGCCGGAAGCAGGCGCATTAAATTGCCTTTCATGATGTAGTCTTGTGGGCCTTCTTTGAGCGCGGCCACTGCAGCGTCTTCACCGATCGTGCCCGAAAGGAATATAAATGGAATCTCGGAACTTCTCGCTCGGAGCAATCTCAATGCATCGACACCGGAGAAATGAGGCAGAGAGTAGTCGCATATGACAACGTCCCAGGCCTTTCGATCCAAAGCCGCGCTCATCGCGGTCGAACTGTCGACGCGCTCGAATTGGGCGTCATAATCGCCACGCCGCAACTCACGAAGCAGCAGTTCCGCATCGTCTGCTGAATCTTCCACGATCAAAACATTCAGTGGAACGGTCATCAGCTTCTCCTCAATGCAGGCTTGTTCAGAATCGACCAGTACATGCCAAGCGGGCCTACGGCTTCGATGAATTTGTCGAGGTCGATCGGCTTGCAATTTGTTCGCTCGATACAAACCACGCATTCCTAGTAGAAACTTTACATCGGGTTGATCTTCGAATCCAATTCATCCAGCGCCATTGATTACCTTCCGGGTTATCGAACTGCTTACTATGGAAATCACGCCAGAATGGCCGACTGACTAGAATCCCGCATTTCCGGGAACGAAGAACGGGAAGGAAGGCTGAATTCTCTGTCCTTGCGTCTGAAAGCGCTCAGGGGAGATTCTGTACTGATCGCGGAACGAATGATGGTTCGCGGAGGTGATTACGACGGTCGTCCCAGGTTGGTATTTGGATTGCCGCCTTGCGACCGTCGTACAATCGGTCTTGAAATTGGCACGAGGCCGCTAGCCACGCAATGAGGCATCTATATTGATACGAGAACTGCCGAGACAGACTGAGGGGAGTTCTAAGCTGCCCGAGTTGTCCTCATCTGTGGAGGATCAACGGGCACTGCAGCCCACGGTTGCGAGCCGGATTTTTCGGAGCCCCGGACTTTTTCTCTTGGGCACTCTGACTACAATGTTTCTGTTGGCCTCGGCGCTCGTTGCGCAGGAGACACCGTCGACAAGACCGAAAACTGCGACGCTGCACGGAACGGTGCACGATCGCGGCGGAAAACTGGTGGGCGATGCGCATGTGATTTTGCGGGGAGCAACTTCGCAGATCGTGAGGGAAACCACCACTGATACCGTGGGCAGCTTTACATTCGCCGGCGTAGCGATGGACACATTTACCTTGACGGCAAGTTCGGGACAGCTGCGCAGCGTGACGATGTCGCTCATCGTGTCCGCACCCGGCGAGCAGCCGTCAACCGATCTGGTTCTGAGTGCATCCGATGCGCAATCCGTGTCTGTACCGGGAGATGCCAGCGAGGCAATGCAGTTTGCCGACAAGCCAGACTTTGCCATCGCCGCAGTGACCGACTGGACCGCGGTGGGGGGACACGGCTCGGACGCGAATTTGCGCACGAGTGAGGCCCTCACGCGAGAAGCGGTGGAGCTGAAGCCGCAAGGTACGCAACCTGCTACGACCGAACTGCCCAATGCACAAAGCGAGATAAAAGAGTCGGAAGGCGCTCTGCGCAGCGCAGTGGAGAAAGATCCGAAAGACTTCGGCGCCAATCACAGGCTGGGGCTGTTCTACCTTCAAGCGCACCGGTATCAGGATGCTGTTCTCCCTTTGCAGACCGCGTATCAGGCCGATCCCGCCGATTACGACAATGAATACGATTTGGCGCAAGTACTCGAAATGGCAGGCGATGCCGCACAGGCGCGTGATCACGTTCGTCGGCTGCTGGCGCGCCGCCCCAGCGCGGATTTGCACCGCATGGAAGGTGAACTCGACGAGAAGCTGGACGATCCGCTGTCGGCAGTGCGCGAGTTTCAAGAAGCGGCCAGCGAGGAGCCCAGCGAGGACAATTACTTTGCATGGGGATCGGAACTGCTGATTCATCGTGCCGTGTGGCAGGCGAAAGAGGTATTTGACAAAGGAGTTGAGCTTTATCCGCAATCTGCACGCATGCTGACGGCGCGCGGAGCGGCTCTCTTTGCAGGCGCTCTGTACGACGAGGCGGCCCTGGATCTTTGCCGAGCTTCCGATTTGAATCCGGAAAATGTCGAGACCTACTTATTCATAGGAAAGATTGAGATCACGGCGGCCAATCCGCAACCCTGCGTGGTTGCGAAGCTGGCACAATTCGCGCGGCAGCAACCCACGAATGCGCTAGCCAACTACTACTACGCTATGGCGCTCCGGAAACAGCAAGGCGAAGCAACGGACCCGCGGAGCATGGAGCGAGTAAAAGAGCTGCTTACCCGGGCAGTGACCCTCGATCCCAAATGCGCGGAGGGATATTTGGAACTCGGGAATCTGAGCGCGGGCGAAAAGCAGTGGGAGCAGGCAATTCGCCACTATACAAATGCGATTCAAGCCGACCCGCAGTTGAGCGAAGCGCACTACCGCCTCGGCGTTGCTTATGAGCGCACTGGCGAGAAGGACAAAGCAAGAGAGCAGTTTCAACTGCACGATACGATCGCTGAAGAACAAGCCGCGGAAATCCAGCGCCAGCGGAAAGCGGTGAAACAGTTCGAGGTGGTCTCGTCCAACCAGGTGGACAAGCAGCAAGCCCGCTGATGCGAGATTTTTCGCGGCATTTCGGATCAGACCCTCAAGCTTGTTTAGTCGGTAAGTGTGGTGGCATGCGAACCGATGCCATGCAATTCCATTGCATCGATCGCATTACTGCAATGCCTCCAACGCCTGTTTGGCTGCCGTATTGTCGGGGTGCACGCGCAGCAGTTCCAACAGCACTTCGCGCGCTTTTTGCCGATCGTTCTGCCTAACGTAGAGGCGTGCTAAGTTCAGATAGGGCTGATCAAACTCCGGCGCAACGCGGATGCCGGCTTTAAATTGTTCCTCTGCACGTGCGAAGTTCTGATTGCGGACAAAAAGAACTCCGAGGTTGTTGAACGCCTCAGCATAATCGGGACGCAGTGCGATCGCTTTTTCGAGATACTCCGCTGCTTGCTCGAGCTGACCCTGTTGGGCGTAGAGCATTCCAATGCTGTAGTTGACTTCGGCATCGTCGGGCTGAATTCTGAGTGCCTCATCAAAGCATTTCTGCGCGTCTGCAAAGTCCCGTGCCCTGCGATAGACATTCCCCAGGTTGAGAAGCGCCGTCGTATAGCTCGGCCGTTGCGCGAGCGACTTCTGAAAATCGCGAATCGCCTCATCAGAATTGCCCGATTGCGCGGCAATCATGCCGAGGTTGTTCCAGGCTTCGGGGTAGTTCGGCTTCCGCTGCAGAGTCTGTTCAAGATATTGACGAGCCTGCACGAGATCGTTTTGCCCGAGCTTGAGAGTACCGAGGTTATAGTACGCATCCGCGTTGTCAGGCTTGGTGGCGATGACCTGTTGAAATGAGACTGCCGCCTGGTCGAGATAACCATGCTGGAACATCGCTACACCGTAAGTAAAAGCGTTTCGCTGAAATGTATCTTGCGCGAGCTGCCCTTCGAAAGGAAGAGCCGTGCGCATGCGTTCAGGCACGGTGGTCGGAATGGATTGCGAGTCTCTGATGACTTGGTCTACCGCGACCGGCCCTTGATAGGCCTTCACCATCATGCCTTCGCGATCGAGCAAAAAAGATAACGGCAACGGAAGATCCCTGCGGCGGTCGAACAGGTGACGATAGAGGATGTTGTAAATACCCGCTACTTCTGCCGATGCAAAAAGAACCGGAAAGGAGAAGCGCTCGTTTTTCGCAATTGAATGGGCCGAGGAGGAATCGTCGGCGCTGTCGACGCGAACGGCAACCGGAACCAGCGAAGCCGCATTCAAAGCTGAAATGCTTTGCTGGAATCGGCGTAGTTGCTCGATGCATTTTGCATCTGCTTCTGACCAGAAATTTAGTAATGCGAATTTCCCTTGGTACGAGCTGAGCGCATGCGGATTTTGCGCCGCATCAGGCAATGCAAACTCTGGCGCCTTCAAGGGCTCGATCAACCAGGTGTTGACTGTTTGCGGCAACACTTCCGGCGCAGCTGTTGGCCCGGCATGCGCGTAACCTGCAGGCGGGGAAGTGAAAGGTGTCGCAATGACGTCGCTGGAACCTTCCTCGATCTGAATACGGTGATTCGGGCGGAGATCGTCAAAGTGCTGCACGAGACCGCTGGGCCATTGAATCGCGGCGCGTATCTTGCCTTGGGGTGATCCGAGGCCGAAAAACAATTCCTTCGAGTGCTGGGCGAGGAAACCTGATCCTGCCTGGAGAAACTTCGTCTGGCGCAGCTCGCCAACTTCAACCGTGATGGCTGCGCCGATGGCGTCGCGATTACTCTTTGTCCCGCGCAGGCGAAACGAAATGGAGTCGCCGATCTCCCGCATCGCGTTGTGCAGAATGCGGAGTTGTGGCGCGTTGCGATTCTTCAGGATCACTTCTAAACGGCCATCATGGTCGATGTCCGCGAGCGCGAAGGTGCGGCTGTCCTCAAAAAAATCCAGCCCCGACGGTCCCGAGAACTCGCTGAAAGTTCCATCACGATTATTCGCGAACAGAACATTGCGCGCGTATCCGTGCCAGGTGCGGTCTGAGCGGATCAACTCATTGATCGCATTCCATCCTCGTTCGTAAGCCGGGGCCGCGGACGCGTCCTCGGGGGAGTTGGCCACCACCTGCCTCCAGAAGAAGCTTGCCAGATCGTACTTCTCCGGTCCGGAGATGTAGCCGTTCGAAACATAAAGATCGGAATAACCATCGTGATCGAAATCGAAAAAGTCAGCGGACCATGACCAGCGGCCCATCTCAACACCGGCTTGATGACCGACGTTCTCAAAAGAGCCGTCGCCCTTGTTGCGATAGAGAGCATTTCCGCGTGCGTGGCGGCAGTAAAGTTCACGGATGTTTTCAGGTGCTTCAGCATGGAACTGCTTCTGTCCCGAGACTCTTTGTCCAGACGCTTCCCACATGCTCGGAACATAAACATCCTGACGACCGTCGTTGTCGAAATCACACCAGCAGCAGCCCATACCGGCGCCGACTCCCTCGACATGCGCCTCCGCGGAAACAACAGAGAACTTCCCATCGCCGTCATTGCGGTAAAGTTGCGAAGTGCCGAAGTCGTTGGACACGAACAGATCAGGTAAGCCGTTGCCGTAGGCATCGCCCCAGGCGCAGGCAAAAGTATAACGGTCGTTATCCCTGTCCATGCCTGCGGTCTCGGTCGTCTCGACGAAGGTCGCGTTGCCCTCGTTGTGAAACAGGCAATTGGGCGGACCGTTGCGCGCGTCGTAATAGGGAATTGGGTAGTGATATTGATCGAGGCCCAGGTAGTACATGTACATGCAGAAGTACACGTCGAGCCGGCCGTCGCGATCATAGTCCGCAACCGCCGCGTGCGTAAAAATGCCCTGCGGTTGGCGCGCAAACCGGAATGCATCGCGTTTCAGGCGAAAGGTGCCGTTGCCTTGGTTCAGATAAAGGAGAGGGCCCGTTCCGCAGACGACCAGAAGATCCTGGAGCCCTTTGTTTTCGAAGTCAGCAAAGAGTGCGCAGGCGGTATTGTCGAGAATGCCGAGGCCGGACTTTTCCGTCATATCTTCGAGGGTTCCATCGCCACGGTTGCGAAAAAGCCGGTTCGGAAGCCCTGCGGGCTGGCAGACGTAGAAATCATCGAAGCCGTCGTTGTCGAAGTCGCCTACCGCGACACCGTTATTGCAATAGACATCAAAGCCAATTGCGCCATCGAGCACGGTGCGCCAGTAGTCTGCGCCATGGAGCAGCTGCTGGGTGTAGGATTCAGTCCCACCCATGGCGTGCGCCGTGACATCGACGAATACTGGCCCTGTTGCCGTGGCCACCGACTCTTCCTTTGCCTCCCACTTGCGCACTTTCCAGGTGCCCGAATCGCTGCGGAACCACTCGGTATGCCACGAGCCAACGCGCTCTTCTTTGCGTGCGCCTGTGTGGGGCAAGACCAGGTCGTAGCGGATGTCAGCACGCACGGTGGGCGGGCTGGCTGCGATCTGCTCGATGCCGAAGATCTCAAATTCAGCGGTCTCAACTTGGAGAGGCATTGCCAGCCAACCCCGCAGATTCTCAACAAATCGATCGCGGCCGCGCGCAAGATCGGTCGCGAACTGCCGCCTTACAGTCCGGATGCCGTAGGCGGAACGCAGCACAGCTTCCGTGGCGGCCACAAACGTCGAAGCTTCGATTGATTCGTCAAGCGATTCGGCCAGGGCTGTCAAACCCGCCGGAGATGCCTTGAGAGCGTCGCTCCATTTTTTCAGGACGAAACCGATTTCATCGGCGAACTTCTCGGTGATGTAGCCATCAGAACCAGCCGGTACAAGCGCCATGATATCGGCGAGCGGAGACTTCGCTGGATAGTGAGGCGTCAACCGAAAATCAGCGAAGGGAATGCCGGATTGCCCATCAAAAGGCAGATTGCGGAAGCCTGGCAGGAGTGGTCCTGCAAAGAGCGGTGCAGCGCGAAAAGCTGCCGGCGACAGCGCAATGCTTTTCAAAATTTCTCGACGTGTGAGGAGATGGCTTCCGTCCTTGCGGCGCAACGACATTCCAAGGGTCCCTGGAACAGGCAAGATGTCCGTATCATAGCATCCGGGCAGATCGCATCACGGGCGACTCTTTTTGATGGTGCAGAGCACGATTCGCGTGAGGACAGGACAACGCGACTGATTGAAGCCACAAGTCTGTCGGGCTCGGAAGCAGTCTTATAAAGACCTGAAGAGTAAGAAGAGCAGCTTGTTTTCATTGAAAATTCTGTATTTCGAGTATTCAAAATCTACAGATCCGCATAGGAAATTTCGACGCAGGCGCGCCCTCGCGATACAAAAATATTTGATTCAATCTTTTGGTTGACAAAGATCGTGCGTAAATACTAAGCTTCTCGCCACAAGAATGGAACCGTTTACAGTGAGGTTCTATGCGGACCAGTAGTGATCGGATTCCGCATGGCAGTTTGGCCCTCAGGAAACAGCAATTGGTGATGCCAACGGCAGCACCAGAGGGTATTGGGATGGTTGGTGAACGCATCGCAATGAGTTGGAAGCAAGTCACAGAACGAATCTCTCCACTACTTTTGCGAGGCAATATCGCTGTCTACACCCGCTTCTGTTCATTCCGGGAAATCGTCGGCAAGTTCTCCAATTCCAGGAAAAGCAAGCGCAGCTTAGAGTGTGAGATCTCTAGGCAGGCGAGAAGTATGGCCATCTGCAAAATCAATTCATCGTTATTGTTCCCTGCGAGGATGCAGTCTGTTTCGGCTTCATAAGGTAGTTCCATAAGCTGCTAATCGATTCGTACGAGCGACAGCATTGGAGGGTATTCGGATGGTGAGTGACCGCATTGCAAAGAGAATGAGTTTGAAGAGAGCCATGCTCGGCATCGCTCTCTTGTGTGCATCCTTCGTTCTGCTCCCAAGCCAATTCGCATTTGGCCAGGTCGATGAAGGATCGATAACCGGCACGGTCACAGATTCCACCGGCGCCGTGGTGCCGGACGCGGAAGTGACGCTGCTGAATACAGATCAGGGCCTCACCCTGCAGACGCACACAGGCGCAGCCGGTGCGTACACGTTCGCACCGGTCCGCATTGGGCACTACACCGTTACGGTCACCGCGAAAGGCTTTGCGACGACAACGCAGACCAACCTGACGGTTCAGGTTGCGCAGGCGCTGCTGGTGAATGTCGCGCTCAAGCCGGGCACGGCCGCGGAGACGGTACAAGTTACCGAGGCGCCTCCTCAGCTGCAGACGGAAGAAGCTTCTACGGGCCAGGTGATCGGCCGGCGGCAGGTTGACGAGCTTCCGCTGAACGGGCGCAATATCATGTTCCTGGCGCAGCTGGGCGCCGGCATGCAGACCCCGCAGGCAGACACGCGCGGAAACGCGGCGTCGGGCGCCTTCTCAGCCAATGGCGAGCGGCCCGCGCAGAACAATTACCTGCTCGACGGCATTGACAATAACTCCGACAACGTTGACTTCCTCAACGGCACGAACTACGTAATTCTGCCGCCGCCTGACGCTATCCAGGAATTCAAAGTGCAGACCAGCGACTACAGCGCACAGCTTGGACGTGCGGCAGGTGCGGTGCTGAACGCCACCGTCAAGTCGGGCACCAACTCGATCCACGGCGATGTGTGGGAGTTCTTCCGCAACGACAAACTCGACGCTGCCGACTGGTTCGAGGACGACCGAGCGAATCCGCACAAGGGCGAATATCGCTTTAACCAGTTTGGAGCGACGGCCGGCGGTCCGATTATTAAGAACAAACTCTTCTTCTTCGGCGACTATCAGGGAACGCGGCGTGTGCAGGGAACCGCAGTGAACGCACCTGTGCCGACGGCGAATGAGCGAAAAAGCCCCATCGATGGTTCCGCTTTCACTGATCTCCAGGACGTGCTTAGTCAGAACTCCGGCACCCGGAAGGACATCCTGGGCCGCACCCTTCCAACAGGCACGGTTCTCGATCCTGCCACCACGCGATTTGTAGCGAGCGGGGCGGTCGACCCAGTATCGGGCTTAACGAATAGCGGGAGCGATGGCTATGTGCGCGATCCGTTCAGCAGCAAATGCGGGCCTTCGACCGTGACCTATACTCTGGCTGCCTGCTCCGACCTCAACATACTTCCAGCCAATCGCCTGGACCCAAAAGCCATCGCGCTGCTGAACCTTTATCCTGCGCCGAATTCGGGCCTGAATACTTACTCTGCCAGTCCGGCCCTGTTTGAGCACGCCAATCAGTTCGATACCCGCGAAGATTTCAACCCGAATGACCAGAACCAGATATTCGCACGCTTCAGCTGGTCTGACGATCCGCAGTTCATTCCCGGGCCGTTCAAAGGGGTGGCCGATGGCGGCGCCTTCCAGCAGGGCATCCAGACCGCGAAATCGGCCCAGATGGTGGCGGCCTATACCCACGTATTCAGCCCCAACGTCATTAACCAGGCTCGTGCGGGATATGCCCATCTGCACACGACTCGCGCGGGACCGGTTTCAACTCAAATGGGAATTCCTGCGCAATACGGTATTCCGAACATTCCGCAGTTCACCAATAATGGCGGCTTGACCCAGATCGTCATTACCGGCTTGCAGACGCTGGGTAGCAACCAGTACTTGCCTTCAGACGAAGCCACCGCGACGCTGCAGATCACGGATGACTTCACGCGGATTTACGGCAAGCATAGCTTCAAGATGGGCCTCGAGTTCCAGGATGCCAAGTTCTCAACCCTGCAGCCCGTGGCTTCGCACGGCACCTTCCAGTACCAGGGCGTTTACACTGACATACCGACCCAGGGAACTGTGAATGGTATCGCTCAGTTCCTGTTGACTCCCACGGCGGCGCCCGCGACGATTAACGGCAACCCGAATCCCAATGGCTACGGTTACTCTGGTGGCGCGAACAGCTTTACCGCCTCCAACATCAACAAGACCTACGACATGAAGAAGTATCTCGCCCTCTACTTCGAGGACGATTGGAAGTTGACTCCGAAGATGACTTTGAACATGGGCGTTCGCTATGACTACTTCGGCCCGATCAACGAAACGAACGGTGGACAAGCGAACTTTGTGCCCGCTCCGCTGCCAGCTTATGGAATTGGCAATCCGACGTTCATTGTTCCAGCCAGCGGCAAAGATAATCGAACACTGTCGACAAACGCCTCCTGTATTGGAGGCACATGTGCCGGCATGGTCGATTTACTGGCTGCCAATGGCATCACTCTAGATGTGACGAATAAGTACGGCCAGGGACTCCTGAAAGTGCAGAAGGCCCTCTTTGCCCCTCGCATTGGACTCAGCTACCAGATCACGCGCAAGCTGGTTGGGCGCGGCGGATTCGGCACGTTCTATAACTCGTTCGAGAACCAAGGCTACGGACCGAATATCGGCGAAAACTATCCGTTTGTATTCAACTTCGGATACGGCAGCACGTCACCTGGAGGGGTGGCAGCCAGTCCCTCTGACCCTCACGCCGCCGTTGCTTCCCAAGTCGCGCCGGTAAGCTACAACACCGCGTTCCAAGGCTGTCCTACTGCTGGTCCGACTGGCGGGCCATTGCCGGCAGGTGATCCCGGCACGGCAACGATCGAGTCCGGATTCTCCTGCCTTCAGTTCAACCCAAGCGTGGTGAATGCCAAGGGAATCGGATTGCAAGGTCTGCAGTTCAATTATCAGACGCCAACCTCAATCGGCGCGAACTTGTCGTTCCAGTATTCGGTCACAAACTCGCTGGCGTTCACAGCGGCGTATGTGTACACACATGACAATAACCTGCAGCGCGGAATGGGCTACAAAAACGTCACGCAGATTCTGCCTGTCGGCATCAGTACTGGAACGGGATGCCCCTACGGAATCTTTAACGGAGGAATTACTGCCGCCGGGAAATTGAGCTGCGTCCCGTTCCCAGACTTCGGCGGCGGCAGCTACCAGGCGAACATCGGCACCAGTTCGTATCACGGCCTGCAAACCACGCTTCAACAACAATTCTCGAATGGCCTGAACTTCCTGTTCACTTATACCTATTCGAAGTCGATGTCGAATGCCGGTGACCTGCTGAACGGCACCAATGCCGATGCGCTCCGCGCCGTGGCCATCCCGGAGCTGGGTCCAAAGTTCGATTACTCCTTATCCGATTTCGATATCCGCCAGGTGCTCCACTTCAGCGGCGGGTATGAGCTGCCATTCGGGAAGGACAAGATGTTCCTGAACCACGGTGGATTTACCAACACGGTCCTGGGTGGCTGGTCTACCAACTGGATTCTGACGCTGCAGGGCGGGCAGCCGCTCGGCTTTGCCTGCCACACCGGCGTATCCTCTGGCCCGGGTTGCAACGACATCATGGTTGCTGGGCAGAACCCGCAACTCGGGATCAAAACTAAGGTTATTAACGGCGTTAATACGCCCGTCTGGATCGGAAACCCGGCTGCCTTTACGCAAGCGTGCACACTGGGAGGAACGCCAACCGCACTTACCTCAAATGCAGGCTCGTCGCCCAATTGCGTTCAGGTGACCGGCGCAGCCGCGCTGGGATTCAAACGCGACATGATTCCAGGACCGGGATTCCATCGTCTCGATTTCTCGATGTTCAAGAGCTTCAAGTTCAACGAGAGAATGAACCTCACATTCCGCTCGGAGTTCTACAACATCGCCAACCACCCGAACTTCAATCAACCGAATTTCGGCGGCAATGGCGTGGTGGCGATCCCCAATTCTGGCGACTACACAAACGCAAACTTCGGTGCGATTGGATCGACCCGTGGCGCTCCGTACAATCCGCGGCAGATCCAGTTCTCGGCGAAGCTTTACTACTGAGGGCAACGTGAGCCGCTCTCGAGGTTGCGGCTCACGGTACCCAAGTTGATTCGGCTAAGATGAGCGCTCCGGTACGGCACGCTAGCCACATGCCTGCCGGAGCCTTCGTATTCCGCGAAAAATCCCTGAGTACGCTGCGGCTGCGCATGGGCTGAAGAACTGGGTCAGGCCGACGTTATGGATAAATTTCCTCAAAGCGTAAACGTTCCACCAGGCAGCTTCATAGAAGGATATCCAAGCCCTCGCGAAATCTCGCGGCATCTGAGTTTCAGCAGGCGTGACTTCCTGCGCGGAGCGACGGGCGCAGTCCTCGGTTCGGCCCTTACCGGCGCCAGTCCTTTTGTTCATGGTGAAAAAGCGCAGCGGAAACGCAAAGTCATCGTGATCACCTTCGGCGGCGGCGCGCGCGATCAGGAGACGTTCGCGCCTGAAGGGCAGGAGAATATTCCGCACCTTCTGAACGAGCTTGCGCCGCAGTCCAGCTTCTTCACCCATGTAACCAATCAAGGAATCCTGGGACATTACGTGGCGACGGCCAGCCTGACGACCGGGGTCTACGAAACGCTCAATAACTTTGCCGCCGTTCCGCCGGATCATCCGACAGTTTTCGAGTATTTTCGCAAAGACCTGCGGCGGCCCTCATCCGACGCATGGGTGGTTGCGCCCAGCAACGGTTTCAATCGCATTGGCCAGAGCAACAGCCGGTCCTACGGGCCGGGGCTGGGAGCCACGGTCATCCTACCCAAGCATCTGCTGCAAGCAGCGACTTCCGGCTCGGGACTCGACCTGAATCACTTGCTTCTCGACAACTATGAGAACCCGCTGTACACGCCGACGCTCGAAGGTGGAGAGTTCGAGCTGAGGCAGCTGGATCAGATTCTGCGTCTCTCGGTTGATGACTTCATGCAGCACGCGCGCACGCTATCCAGTCCCGATGAGCTCTCGGTCTACATTGCCAAGCGTCTGATGCACCAGGAAGCGCCAAGCCTGCTCTGGATCACGATGCACGACATGGACATCGCGCATTCCGGCGCTTATTCGCTCTATATCGATGGCATTCGCCGCACGGATCGGCTCTGCGCGGAACTCTGGAAGGCCGTCCAGGACGAACCGGAATACAAGGACAACACGACCCTCTTCATTCTTCCTGATTTCGGTCGCGACTCAGACTATGACGCCGGCGGGAATGGATTTCAACACCATCGCACAGGCGACGCCGTCAGCCGCACGACTTGGATGATGGCTCTCGGTAAAGGCGTGCGCGAGGGAGTGATCTACGATCAGCCGATGCAATCCATTGATCTTGTTCCCAGTCTCGGGGCGATCATGGGCTTTTCCCCGGAACTCGCACAGGGCAAGCCGATTAAGGAGTTACTGTAAGCTGCATGCAGCCTTCAGACCTCAAACCGGAAGCGTTTGCCAAGTACCCGCCCGAGGCGCGCAAGATCATTGTTGCGAATCTCGAAGCGGTGCGGCAGCTGCCGCTGAGTTTCGTGCCCAACCTGCTGCTCGAAATAATCGACTACGATTTCAAATTTCCGGCAGAGCGGACCGCGATTGACAAGGAACTCGCGGTCATCAGCTCTCTTTCCAGTGCTGAGCGCGAAGATTGGTTTCGCGGCTTTGCGCACATTACACTCTCGCCAGCGCTCGAACACGTTGATTGGGTCAATCAGCCCTCACGGTTCGGTGAGCAGGAGTCCGCCCATCTCTGGACCACACATCAGCAGGACGCTTTTCGCGAGACTGCGATGGCATATGGCGAACGGTTGCAGGCGGCAACACCACCCAACCCGCCGCCTGTGAAAAGACTCGGCATCGCGATCATCGGACAAGGCGTCGCGTCCTACCATGCACCCCTCTTCCGCAACCTCCGGGCGCACGGAACCTACTTCAGCAAGTTGAGACCGGAAAACGGCCTGCAGCTTCTGCTTGCCGCGGTAGACGCGCGCGCACAAGCCCATCCCGCGCCTTATGGGCACTGGTACATTGATGGAGGTGAAGCGGCCGAACACGGTCCCCGCCTCACAAGCATGTCGTACAAGGCTCTCGATGGCGCGCGCGCGGCGCTGCTGCGAAGCATGCAGGAGAAAATCCAGCGCCCCGGCATGGGGCCTGAAGAGTTGCGCACGCTGCTTGCAGAGATGAGGCCCTCCGATCTCGGCATGGAGAAGGCAGGTGACCCCGTGCTGGATCGCTTTCAACTGAAGGTCCTGACTGAAGGGTCGGGAACCCAGATCTTCAGCACAACTTTTGCTCAGTGGTCGGCGCGTGAAGCGTTGCGGCGAGCGCAGCCTCTTACGCTGCTCGTTCATTTTGCGCCAAGGCAAAGCAAGCGGCCGATGAACGATATGCTCTCGGCTTCTCCAGCTGTGCCCGAGCTTGATTTGGTAGGCTCGCTCGTCGACGCTGATATGGGAGCTTACTACCACTGGATCAACCAGCAGCGCCTGCCGGGCGCTTCGCAATCCGTTTTCCTTGCGTGGTTTGAAGATCATCAGCAGGCGATCGTGGTCTCGCCAGCACTACCTCGCGGCGTGGAATCAGACTCGGCGATCAACCTTGAGAAGCTTCTTGAGCTCGCCTTAGGCTAGCATCGGCAGGCATTGTCAGCCTTTATCACTTTCCAGCCGTCGGGAAGGAAGAAAGTGCGCTGTTCTCGTACTGAATATGGATCTGTGGCCAGCCCGGCCAAATGAAATTGAACCGATCCAGCTTGAGAAGGCTGGAGCGCCGCGAAATGAAAGGTCGGAATGAAACCACTTTCTCGTCGAGACTTGCTCAAATCCTCATTGCTCGCGCCCGCGGCGGTTGCAGCACAACCTTTAAAGCCCATTGGAGCGGTTCTTCCAGCTGCGGCTGAAGCTGCGGGGCCACTTTCCACCAGCGCTTCGTCTGCAGTTGCGGCCAGCGCTGCTGAGCATGATGGCGGCCGTCAGAAACTGCTGCTTGATTTTGGCTGGCGTTTCCATTTCGGACATGCCGCCGACGCGAACAAAGACTTCGGATTCGGCAGTGGCCGCTCGGGGAATTTTCAGAAGACCGGCAATTTTTTGCCTGCAAGCTCGATGGCCTTCGACGACAGTGACTGGAAGCCCATTGACCTGCCGCATGATTGGGCGATTGAATTGCCCTTCGTGAACGATCCGGCCCTCGCCAGTAAAGGCTTTCATCCGCTCGGCCGCAACTATCCGGAGACGAGTGTCGGCTGGTATCGGCGCGTCTTTGAACTTGAGCAAGGGGATGCGGGCAAGCGCATCTCGCTTGAATTCGATGGCGCTTATCGTGAGGCGATGGTTGTCCTCAACGGTTTCTACATCGGCGTGCATAGTGGCGGCTACGATCCATTTCGTTTCGATATCACCGACTTCGCCAATCCGGGCGGCCGCAATGTGTTGCTCGTTCGCGTCGACGCCACCTCCTCCGACGGGTGGTTCTACGAAGGCGCCGGTATCTATCGGCACGTCTGGCTGGTCAAGACCAATCCGGTGCACGTCAAGCAGTGGGGCACTCTGGTTCGCTCTGAACTCAAACCCACTTCGGCTGCTCTCTCGATTCGTACCGAGCTTGTGAATGATTCGCCTGAGGCCAAAGATGCTCGCGTTGTTTCTACCATCCTCGATCCAGACGGAAAAGAAGTGGGCAAATCTGTCACTGCTTCAGCTTCGATCTTCACTGGTGGTGAACAGGCGCTCGAACAGAAAATTACCATCAGTCGTCCTCGACTCTGGTCGCTCGAAGAACGCAATCTTTATTCTCTTGTCACCGAAGTTCGCTCCGGCGGCGATGTGGTTGATCGTTATGTAACCCGTTTCGGCATCCGGTCCATCAAGATGGATCCTTCTCGCGGTCTGCTTCTCAACGACAAGCCCGTAAAGGTGAAGGGCACGTGCAACCACCAGGATCATGCGGGTCTTGGGGTGGCCTTACCGGATTCCGTTCAGTACTTCCGCATCCGTAAGCTTAAGGAAATGGGTTCGAACGGGCTGCGCACTTCGCACAATCCGCCCACGCCGGAACTGCTTAATGCATGCGACGAATTGGGCATGTTGGTGTTCGACGAGACCCGCATGATGTCTTCGAATCCCGAGGGCCTCGCGCAGTTCGAAGATCTCGTTCGCCGTGATCGAAATCATCCCAGCGTCTTTATGTGGTCGATGGGCAATGAAGAGGGTACCGCCAACTCCGAGCGCGGCGTCGGCATTCTGACCGCGATGAAGGCCTTGGCCTATCGTCACGATGGCTCGAGACCTGTTTCCATTGCGCCTACCGGTGCAATCGGCACAGGCGGATTGGCTGTTTGCGACGTGATCGGCTACAACTACCAGGACCCGCAGGCCGCGGCCTTCCATAAAGCTCATCCTGATCGGCCGATGATCGGCACTGAAACTGTAAGCGCTGTCGGCACACGCGGAATTTACATCACCGACCCTGACAAGGGATTTGTCAGTTCCTACGATCCTTACACCACAACGGGCCGCGCTTCAGCTGAAGGCTGGTGGCGTTTTTGCGATGCGCAGGATTGGATGTCCGGCGGTTTCGTCTGGACCGGCTTTGATTATCGCGGTGAGCCCTCGCCGAACGGATGGCCTAACATCAGCTCGCAGTACGGAATCATCGACACCTGCGGCTTTCCCAAGGACACATTCTTCTACTACCAATCCTGGTGGACGCAGAGTCCCGTGCTTCACATCTTCCCTCACTGGAACTGGCCCGGATACGAAGGCAAGAAGATCGCAGTCTGGGTCCACTCCAATATGGACAAAGTCGAACTCTTCCTGAACGGCCAGAGCCTTGGAAGCCAGGAGATGGAGAAGAACCACCATCTGGCCTGGAATGTTGAATACGCACCGGGCACACTCGAAGCGCGCGGCTATAAAGATGGAAAGCTGGCCCTCACCGCACGCCGTGAGACGACGGGCGCTCCGGCGGTGATCGCTCTCTCAGCGGATCGAAAAGAGCTAGCCGCAGACGGCGAAGACGTGACCATGTTCGCAGTGGAAGTTCGCGACGCCAAGGGGCGCATCGTTCCTGTCGCTGGGAATGAGATTGCCTTTAACGTTCGAGGCGCAGGCAAGCTCATCGGAACGGGCAACGGCGACCCTACTGACCAAGGTTTTGACAAAGGATCTTCGCGTAAGGTTTTCGGCGGTCTCTGCATGGCGATCGTGCAATCGACAAAAAGCGCAGGGAACATCACCGTTGAAGCCAGTTCCCCCAGCCTCACGCCTGCGACGCTTTCCATCGATACAAAAGCGGTCACCCTTCGCCCACAGATATCCGTATGGGAGCGTGAGATTCCGCAAGGCGGCGGAGCCAGCGGTCTCTGGCGTCCTGAGGGAGAACCGGGCGCACAGATTCTCACGCTCTTTCAGCAAGGCGACAAATTGACCGGTTCAGCAGAGGGTTTCGGGCTCAGCTGGGCCGGAGGCAATGATTCCGCAGCCTCGATCGAGGAGGGTTTGGCAAGCGGCAATAAGGTTGGTTTCCGAATTGGTGAGATTGAGTATTCGGGCACGATCGATAACGACCGCATTGAGCTCACGCGTTCATTCCGCGCGCCTCGGCGTCCTCTCCCAAATCCAACGGAACTCGCCGATAAAAGTCTGGCAATCGGTCCAGCTCCTGATGGCTCCGATCCGTCGCGCGGCCCCAATGCGCGCCTGCAACCGTCTCAATCACTGGTGTTACGGCGGGTACAGCGCTAGAGAGGTCTGAAGCTGGAAATTGCCTCCAGAATATGCTGGAGGACCTCATGCGGAGTTGCGTCCGCGACGTCGACCCTCAGCCGCGCATGCGCCGCATAGAGCAGCTTGCGCGCGTCGTAGCGAGCTCTCGCAATCGCCTCTTGATGAAGGAGAGGGCGATACGTTGCGCGCTCGGATTGTTCCTGCTCTATACACCGGGCAATCAGTGTCTCAAAAGGCGCATCGAGAAAGATCGTGTAACTGCCTTGGGAACTCGCAAGCACAGCCTGGTTCTCGCTCTTGTCAATAACCGCGCCACCCGGCGCAAGGATGACCTGTAACTGGCGTAGAGCTTCGGCAAACACTTGTGATTCGAGTTGGCGAAAACCAGCTTCCCCGAGATCGGCGAAAAGTTCTTTTGCAGACTTACCCGTGACGCACTCAATGTGCGTGTCGAGATCGAGAAACGTCCAGCCGATACGTTCTGCAAGGAGACGTCCAACCGTTGATTTACCTGCACCCATGAAACCTGTCAGGATCACGCGTTCTAGATTCATTTGAACGATCGAAGAAGACATTTTGCGGAACAGGATTCGCACATCGTGGAGTCATTGATGAGTGTAGCGTAACGACGGAATCTCTGTCTGGCAGAGAGTTCAGCGCAGCAATTAGTCTCTCTTGCTGACCGACGTTATGCGAATAGGTCGGGTCCGGGCTTCCAGGTACCGTCTGCGCTTCCATAACGGCTGGCAACCACGACGGTGTAGCCGTCGGGGTCGCGCATCCAGCACTCCCAGTGGTTGGGGCCGCCGTCGCCATCGGGCGGATTGCGATGACGGGAAAGCACGATCTCCACATCCATCTCGGCGGCGCGCTGCATGATCGCATCAAAGTCCTCTACCTCGAACCAGAGCAGCACGCCATTGCCATAGGGCCTGTCAGCGTGATTGCCGATGGGGCCATGATGGTGCTCAACTTCAAAACTGTGCAACTGTAGGACAAGCCGGCCGTTCTTTACCAGCTGCTCATAGTGCTTGCCGCCGTGAGCTCCGCGACAGCCGAGCAGACGCTGATACCACTGGCTGCTGGCTTCGACATCCGTGACACAAATGAGAGGTTGCGCGAGCATGGCTGCTAGCTTAACAGAACGCCAGCCGTGAAGAGAAAATCGAGCGAGCTTCACGCGCAGCAGACTAGCTGCAGCCCAGAATGACCCAGAGAGAAGCAGGGCTACGCATGATCGATCCGCCGTGCCATTCAACTGGACGCGCCAACTGCATGGAGGCAAAACGCGCCAGCAGTGGAAGCGTCATGGTGATTGCCGCCGTGCGGATAAGGTTTGCGGCCACGCAGGCATGCCCGCCCGCTCCAAAGGCAAAATGACCAGGGTCACGGCGAGCGCAGTCGAGTTTCTCGGGTTCGGAAAAGCGCGCAGAGTCGTGACCGGCAGCGAATGTGCGCAGCAGAACCTGATCGCCTTTGCGAATGGACGCACCATTGAGTTCGATATCTTCCGTTGCAGTGCGGGTGAGGAGGCGGACGACACCGGCATAACGCAGGAGTTCCTCGATTGCCTGATGAATTGATAGCTGCGAATCGCGCAAGAGACGCCGCTGATCAGGAAATCGAATGAGCGCGTACCATGCAGTGCTGACAATACGTAGGAGAGTTTGTGAAAGGCCGACAAACCCTGGATCGCGCAGAGCCTCGGGGCCTGCGTTGAAATAAGTGCGGAGGGTTGCGTTGGCGGCCTTCGCGGGCCCGCGCAGATGGGGATTCTCTGGATCGGCCGTTGACGCTGAGACGATCTGCGCAAGCTCTTCAAGATTGTCCGCATCATTCTGTTCGAGACCCGTAACCATGGCGGCGAAGCGGAGGCAAAGCGGACGCGCATAGTCTGCGATTAAGTCGACCGGTTCTGCAATGGGTAATTGCCGGCAGAGATCCTCGGCATCGATTCTGAGCTTCTCACGCCATGCCCGGACATGGTTCGGACAAAGCGCGCTGCGGACTTCCTCCCGCATCGTGAGGCGGGCACTTTCTTCCGATTCCATAAAAACATCTGCGAGATCGCGACGGCCAGGGATCAGGCTGGGAGCATGAAATGCGGCAACAAGATCTTCGTGGCGGCTGAGCACCCACGCCTGCAGAGCGGAATCAAAATACGCGGCTTCGACTTCGGGTGGATCGGCGGAGTCGAGCCGGTCCCGTGTCCAGGCAGGCCGCAACAGGTCCTCCCGTTGGGCAGTCAATGTGTTGGACTCAGGATATGTGCTCATACGAATTTGCGGCTGTGTAATTCAGCGAGCAGACGCACCGCTGGCAAGTGGGATTTTCCGCAACGCTCAGCGTGCTGCGAAACCGTTGTGCATTGTCGGAGTTGATGGCATCTTCGAGAGAATGCGAGATGGTGCTTCCAACGCTACGGTGAAAAAAACAGGGCCGTACGCTGCCATCGACCTCGACGACCGCAGAGACCCAGGGCGCATTACACGTGGGCGACTCGGGCGGAATATCTCCCAGGTGTTCGCGAAAACGGCGGACGATTCGGCGTAATTTCGAGGGTGACTCGACGATATATTTTCGTTCGATGTCATCTCGATACACCTCGATCAGTAGATTGACCTCCTTTTCGAGTGCCTCCACCTCGGATCGAGTCAGCGCAATCTGATTCTGCCGTTCAACCGGCCATACAAGCTCGCGGTTAAACGCGGTGGAGGAGAGATCCGCGGCCAGGAAGGAGATGGAGTCGAGGCCAAGGCGCTTCGCAGCCTCTACCGTCTGGCGCAGGCAAGTGAAATTGGCGCGCTGCACCGTGCTGCGGGCACGAATTGGCAGCCGTGGCGAAAGTGCCCGAATGGTGGAAATTCCGCTTCGAATCAGGCCGAAGGCATGCCGGACGTTCCGGATGTGATTGTGCACGTCCTCCGGGCCATCGAGCGAGACGATCACTTCATCCACGTAGCGGGCTACGGCTTCTGCACGCTGCGCAAGCAGAAGGCCGGTCGTGAGCAGCGTAAGTTTCACATCGCAACTTTTGAGAAACGCACACAGAGCATCGAAGTTGGAATGAAGCAAGGGCTCACCGCCTGTGAGTACCACTTCTCTTACGCGCAGAGCCACAATCGATTCGCGATATTGAACGAGGCAAGCAAGGTCCAGTTGTTTTCCTGGCGACCGTTTCCAGATGTCGCACATGATGCAGCGGCAGTTGCAGTTTTCATGGATATTCAGAAGGAGGATTGGGAGCTCAGTCAGTTTGTGCGACACTGCATGGTCAACGTTCTGGCCAGCCACTCCAATCGGCATCGGACTTTGCCTGCGAGTATCTGCCAAGCTTGGGTGCGTCCTCAGGGTGCTTATAGACTGTCTCATCTAAAGCTCCGTGCGTGCGACTGGAAGCCCGCCAACGCGAACGTTACCTGCGCCCAGGACGTCCTCTGCTGATTGCAACATCCTGTGTACAGGACCACGTAGCCATCGTGATTGGCCGTCAAAGTTGATCGCAGTGAGACCCCTTCTTGCCCGCGAGGGTAGGCGCTGCAGGATCTCTTTGGATGCGAGCCGCACGTGTCCGCCGACAATGACCAGTTCTACGTCGCGCCAGGTTAGTGTAGTCAGAATCTCTGCGGGACCTCCAGGCCGATGACGAATCGCAACGAGGTCAGCGGTCGCGCCGACACGCAGAGATCCTTCACCCCGACGCAAGCGTAAAATGCGCGCGCTCTGCCTGGTCACCATCTCATAGAGCCGCTCTGCTGGAAGGTCACACGCATGATAAGCGAAACGCAGTTCATCTAAGAGGTCGCCAGCGGCGGTCAGAGGAGAGTCGCTGCCCAATGCGAGCCGATCAATCGATTGCAAGCGCTCGCGAGAGTGGGTCTTCTGAAATAGAAAATCATTCGATGAAGGGCAGATTACCAGTGCTGCGCCGCGATGATTGAGTAGCATCGCGCCTGCCTCTTCCAGCGCTAGACCGTGTATCAGAATGGTGCGGCTATCGAGCGCGCTCATTGCGTCCAGTGCGGTCAGCTCTTCGAGAGCTTCCTGGTCGATACCTTCACAGGCGTGGATAAGAAAAGGCTCGCTGGCCGAGGTTCTTTGCAGCGCTGCTGGAATGTCACCTCCGAACGCGACAGAGTGCCCCCATCCATATTCCTGAAGCACACGAACGGGAAAGTGCTTGGATCGCAACGATGGATGCAGCGGGTTGTGATGACAGACGGTCGTGACCCCGGAGAGAAGATTGCGCACGCCACCCCACCAGAGTCGTACCGCTTTGGGTACTTGCTTGTGCAGAGCAATCGTCTCAGCCTCTCTCGTCTGGATATCCTTGGCCCATTCTGTCGCGTTGGCATAAGGACCAGACCCTAGCCGCGGAAAAAGAGCGAACTCAAGATGGTCGTGCGCATTCACAAACCCTGGTAGCAGAAGATAGCCGCGCAGGTCGAGGCAATCAGTTTCACCACGTGCAGAACAGGCCGTCAAAGATGCTTGGTCTAGCATGGACGAGATGGCTCCGTCCTGAATAGCGACGGGTGTAGTAATTTGTTCACTCGGGCCTAATGCGCAATGTGCGCCATGCAATGCGAATATGCGTGCCGTATCGCGCCGCGATGCCGATCGGCGGAAGTGAAGCAGATAGATCGGCGGCATGCCTTCGGCTTGGCTCCATGCGGCGCTCTTTCCATATCGAAGGAATAGATCGCGCTCGGGTCTTCCAAAATGCGGCTCGAGACATGCTGCGAGCGAGAAACCGTTCAAAACAAATGCGTCGACAACCTCGGCGATAGGACGATTTTCAGATCTCATCTGATACGTCTGTCCAGCACTCGAAAAGCCGCGGTTCCAGCCAAGTACTGCAGCCGTATCGGGATGCATGTCAGAGACGAAAAGATCACCGTCGGTCCGAATCACGCGCGCCAATTCGGACGCGCATTGGTCTATGTCTGCCACATAGCTGAACACGAACGAGGCAAGGCCAAGATCGGTTGATTCAGCCTCTATCGGAATCGATGGAAGCTCTGCACGGATCAGGCGTGCATTGGCCAAGTGCTTGCTCTTTGCGACTTCGAGCATCGCTTTCGAATTGTCTAGCCCGTAGAGAGAAGCGGCACCGGTGCTCGAAAAATAAGTCAGCCATCGGCCGGTGCCGCAGCCAACGTCCGCTACGTGTTTGCCTGTGCAATCGGGCAGAATACGGGAGAGGAAGCGCTCCTCAAGAGAAAGGAGTGGGTTTTTCTGCTCGTCATACACAGCCGCCCAGGCTGCGAACGCGCGAGTGTTCGTTTCGGTGCTCAATTGAGCAGTGGCATTCACAAGCTCTCCCGCTTCGGCTTTCGCAAATTGATAAAGCTGTGCGCCCATTCAAGCTCAATGGGAAAGGCGTAAATCCGTAAGGCATATCGCCATGCGCTCAATGCCTTCAGAAGAAGACGGCTCCAGCGAGGCGCGCGGATGTCCTGCACAGTTGGCCATCGGGAGCCAACGACTAATTCAAAATTGTCAATGAGCTTCTTGGTCTTCTTTCTCAACCACGGAGCGCTAGTGTCGATCCGTAGAGTAAAGTCCAGCCACCGTTTCGTTGCCCATTCTGCCGGAGAATCGGGAAATGCGATCTTTCCATCCACGTCGCCGTACATCGAACCGCGTTGCGGAGTCGGTGTATAGTGCTGGACGATGATCTCTGAATCGGGATTGATCCTTTTGATCGTGCGGATGAAACCCAGAGTTTCGCGTGTATCTCGCTCGGGGTCCTTAGGATTACCTACGACGAACGAGAATTCAGGAATAATGCCGAACTGGCGTGTCCGGCGGGCCATAGTAAGTGTTTGGTCAGTCGTGATGCCTTTTTGCATCTCCTTGAGCGCCCAGTCCGAGCCGGATTCGGCGCCAAAAAAAATCATGGCGCATCCAGCTTTGGCGATGGCAGCCATGGTTTCGTCAGAATAACGCGACATGATATCGACGCGTCCCTCGCACCACCAGCGCAGTTTGAGCGGAGTCATGAGCTCGCACAGACGTTTCGCATGGTCTTCTCGGAGGAAGAAATTCATATCATAGAACTGCACGGAGTCAGCGCCGTAGCGGTCGACGAGATGTTTGAGAATTGCCACCGTGCGCTCGGGCGATTCCATCTTCTCATCGCGCCCATACGCAGCATGAACGCCACAAAACGTGCAGTTAAAAGGGCAGCCGATGCTGGCGTGATGCACTGCGGTGCGCTTACCGAAAAACGAGGGTCGCAGGTAATGCTCGACAGGAATGCGGTGAAAAGGAGACCAAGGGAAACTGTCGGGGCCTTTCATCGGGCGTTCCGGATTGTTGCGATGCAGACCGAAGACGTCCTTATAGGAGAGCCCGCGAATCGAATCAAGATTGCGCTTGCCGCGCAGAGCATCGATGAGTTCGAGCAGGGTATCTTCGCCCTGACCACGTACAACGAAGTCTACGTATTTCGCATTGAGCGCCGCCTCTGGATAAATCGAAGGGAAATAGCCGCCCCACACGATCTTCACATGCGGTCGGAGCCGGCGAATCTCGCGCGAAGCCTCCATGGCGGCGACCATCTGCGGGCCAGGCATGGCGGAGACGCCGAGCAGTTCTACCGGATGCGCATCAATCAGGCGCAGCAAGGCCTCCACCGGCTGCTCCTCAAGATTCCCGTCGACAATCTCGTACTCTTCACGGCCGTCGAGAACGGCGGCAAGGGCCAAAACGGCCAGCGGCAACCGACGGTTGCGAGGCCGTGTCGCACGCGGATGAAAGAGGAGGATCATGCGGACTTCCCAGCAGTGCTGGCTTTACATCGCGCGGGTTCGTGGCGGCTGTGAATGGTGTTCAGCATGGACAAACCTTCTCGAAGTGCAACAGCACGTGATCACCAACGAGGCGGGTGCCTGGCCATGTTCTGATAACTTCATCAATGGCGCTCATTCCGCGAAGCAGGCGCGGGTGATTGACGATCCACCTCTCGAGATACGAAGGCGGAACGGTGATGCCGACACCTTCGACTGCAATCAACCGGAACTCTGGTGCAAAAGCGTGGCGCAGTTCGGTAAGAGTTCGGTAATAGACCGGGAATGCAAAATCGCCGACACGAGCTACAGAAGTCCCACTACACCGGCGCAATGCCTTGCGCGGATTGCCGCGCAACAAGTAATGAGCAATCTCCCACAAGCAGTAGCGGGTGAGAAAGCAGAGCAGAAGCGGCGCTCCCGGCTTCAGACAGCGAGCAGCCTGCGTCACGAAAGTTCTTAGATCACGCACACAGTTGAGCCCAGCAAAATTCGATAAGAGGCCATCGTAGAAGCAAGACTCTGGCAGTTTGTGCAGATCTTCTGTCGGTAAGGTAAGAAATTTGGCATTCGTTTGCGACTTTGCGGTTGCTGCTCGCCGGCGGGCCATCTCGATCATGCGAGGCGAAGCATCGCAAGCAGTAACACGCAAACCGGCGTTCGTCATGAACAGCGCATCGATTCCAGTGCCGCAGTTCAGCTCCAGAATGTGTTCCCCTGGTTGAAACACCGATAACAAGCGATTCCAGACGACATCGCGCTGTGACTTGCCGATCGCCGAAAAGGTGAAGCTCGCGTCGTAGTCCGCTGCGAGCTGGTCAAATGCCAGCGCAGCCGGAGCGGCCGTCTCGACAAACGCCGTCACTGTTCCACCTCAGCGTATGTCGTTTGAAGTGCTTCGCGCTCGCACAGGATGTTTTGGCGCAGCAGCGACTCCTGTCCTGACTCTGTGGTTTGCGTGTCCCTCGCCGCTCCGTCCAGCAGGCGCGCCAACGCAACTTCGTTGCGCAGTAGCTTATCGGCATGTGCATAGAAGTTGCGCGAATGTCGTCCGCGAATCTTCAATTCCCGGTCGGACGTCTTGTTCCACGGAGCAATCTGGACGACGCGAGACGCGATCCGATTGTAGTAGGGCGTCCCCTTGATGGGGTACGAAACTGTCGTCAGGAAAACATCGGGTTTGGAGGTCCTGACATGCTGAATCGTGGCCTCGATATCTTCGAGATCCTCGCCTTCATATCCCCACATCAGAAACATACCGCTTTGAATACCGCGCTCGCGGCACATCGCGACAGCGGTCTGCACCTGTTCCACTTTTACTCCACGATCCATCGCGTCGAGAATGCGCTGCGAGCCGCTCTCAGAACCAATCCACATGCGGAAACAACCGAGCTCTGCTAGAAGGTCCATCATCTCGGGAGTCAAGCGATCGGCTCGCGAAATGCATTCGAACGGGATACGGAGTCCTCGCTGCCGCATCTCTGCAGCATATGCACGTAACCATGGATGATTGATCGTGAACACATCATCTGAGATCCACATCATATCGGGGCGATACTCGCCGAGCAACCACTCAACTTCGTCCACCACTTTCAGAGGATCGCGACGGCGATGGGATTGCCCGAATACCTGGTGGCTGCACCAGTTGCAGCGGAACGGGCATCCACGAGCGGTAATAAAGTTGACAGAGCCGCTGCCATGATGAGTCCGCCACGTCTCCACGTACCGATGGATATTGACGGCGCTTCGAGCGGGCCACGGTTGCATGTCGAGGTTCTCAATCTGTTTCCGAGGCGGGTTCTGGCGGAAGGCCCGGTCGGAATCGAGAAAGGACAAGCCATCGATCTTGGAAAAGTCAGAATCGTTGCTGCGCAGCGCGGTGAGCAGTTCCTCCATAGTGAGCTCGCCTTCGCCCGAAACAACGAAACGCGCGCCTGCCTGCAAATACTCCTGCGCGTAGGCGCCCGGTTCCGGACCGCCGACAACCGTGATCCATCCAGCCTCCCGTGCGACCGAAAGAATCTCAATCACGTTACTGCGAGTCATCAGGTTGGCATACACTCCAAGCACAGATGGCTTTTCCGTGCGCAGATGACGAAACAGCTCCTCGCGGCTGGAAAAAGTTGTGTCAAAGACTTCCACATCGAAGCCTCGATTACGCAGATGCGAGCAGAGATAAAGGATGCCGAGCGGCGCGTACGGCTTCATGATCTGCTGCTCTTTGGGATCTTCAAAGAGGAAGTAGCCGTGGGTGAGGAGCAGATCCGGCATCTATACCCCCAAAGCGCCCGAGAGCTGGTGAACAGGGATGAACTCCGTTTTGCCAGGACCTTCAGGCAAAGAGGTTTCATTCGGCATCAGAGCGGAAGGATTCTTGCTGACGGGCTCCAGAGCCATCACCTTCTGCCATAACTCATTGACCATCGTCGCGGATGCTTCCAGGTGCTTTCTGTCAGTGGACCAGGAGTCCACCTCTGCGTGCAGCGCGTCACGCACCGCGCGATAAAACTCGCTGGTGTATGCGCCATGGAACATGATGCACAGATCATCGCTGTCAGACCAGTTGCGTTTGCTCCCCAATTGCGCTTGCACACGTTCATAGAAGACTGTGCCGGGCAGTGGATACGAAAATGAGATCCCAATGTCGTCCGGGCGTGTGTTGCGGACGAGCTGAATTGTCTCCTGCAGCTCGCGCCAGCCTTCGCCGGGATAGCCGAATTGCAGGAAGAAACACGCGCGGATGCCTGCTCGGCGCAGCGTCTGGCGCGCGGAATATACGTCAGAGAGCAGCAATCCCTTATCCATGGCACGGAGGATTTTCTGCGATCCGGACTCCACTCCCATCCATACTTCTGAGCATCCGGCTGATTGCAACGCCTCTACCGTCTCTTCGATCATCAGATCCGCCCGCGACTGGATCTTGAACGGAATGACGGCGTCTCTTCGTGTGACTTCCACCGCGAATTCCTTGACCCAGTGGCGATTCAGAGCGAAAACATCATCGCTGAACCAGATGTGTTCGGCCCGTGCTTCAGTTTTGAGTTGCAGCATCTCCTCAGCAACGGCAGAAGCTGCTCGAAGATGAAACTTGTTTCCGGAGATCGGCTTGGCGCACCAGTTACAGTGATATGGACAGCCGCGGCTCGCGACCATATTGACGGAGAAGTACCCATGCGCCTGCTGCCATGCTTTGCGGTACTGCTGGAAATCCGTAAGATCTCTGGGCGGTTGGGGAAGAAGAGTCCAATCGGGATTCTTTGCAAGCTGCCGCGCGCTGATTTCGTAGCCGTCATGCAATCCTCGGCTGATCAGGCCATCCATCTGCTCCGGCTTTGCGCCGCGGCTGAGGGCGCGGCAGAGTGTCACGAGTGACTCCTCTGCCTCGCCGCGAAGGATGTAGTCGATTCCGCGGCTGAGGAACAGATCGGGATGATCGCTCGCGTCAGAACCATGAGCGATGATTGGGACATCGTTCTGCTTTGCGATAGCTGCGATGTGCCATGCCACATCGCGCATGCGCGTCAGACACATCTTGGAAAGAAAATTGAAATCATCCTCGTAAATCGCCAGAATGCGCGGATGATGCTGAGCGAAGAAGCCCGCGAATTCCTTCTCTGGATCACGCAGCATCGTGTCGAAGAGGGCTACGGAAAAACCTGCAGCACGCAAGGCGGCCGCGGCAAAAAGAGTCCCCAGGGGCCGATACGGCTGCATCTTCCGGACCTGTTTCGGGTCGTACGGGAGGTGGTATGCATGCGTGAGCAGAATATCTACCAAGAATCACCTCTAAGCTTCCGCCGATCGCGCCCGATGCAACGGATCGCGATTCAGCCTTCGCAGCACACCTAGCAAGCGGCTTCTGCCGGCGTTCTCGCCAGGCGCTTTGCATCCACTGCCGGCTTCATTGCCGTGTGATCTTTCAACTTGTTGTTCAGCCATAGTTCTACCGGGGCTTTGTACATATCGTGATCAAGCCGCCAGCGCGCCGGAAGGGAGATGCATTTCTGAACAAGCTTTGTGATGTTGCCGCGCCGGTCGGCTCCAATCGGAATGCGGTCGAAGGCAATCCGGAGATAGTCGCGCGTGACTTGCAGGCGGTTGTGCTCTTTTCCGTTAAGCCAGGGAAGCTTCGTGTAGCGCGGAAAATAGTCAGCCCATGCCTCGAGTGACTTCGGTACTTCAATTCCCAACTCCTCGACCTTCGAAAAGATGGGCGAGCCGGGATACGGAGTAAAGATATTCGTCCAGAATTCGGCGCCAGGGAACCGCCGACAGACGCTCATCATAAAATCGATGGTCTCTCGGCGCTCTTTGCGCCCTTCGCCCGGAAAGGCAAAGATGATGTTGAAGGAGGGCCGGATTCCTGCTTCAAGACAGCGAGCGGCGCTCTCGTAGATGGAATCGAAATCCTGCCAGTCCTTGTGCATCGCCTTAAGAACAGCAGGAGAGCCGGAATCGACGCCCTGGCAGATCTGGTGAAGCCCTGCGCGCCGTAGTAGTCGCAGATCTTCCGGCGTCAATCGCGCGACAACATTGCTGGTGGCCTGAATGCTCCACACGAAATGGGAGTTCTCGCGCACCAATCCTTCAGCGATACCGCGTGCGCGATCCATGTCGACAAGGAAGTTGTCGTCAACCACCCAGATCATTTCGAGTGCATACCGGCGACTCAGATCTACGGTCTCTTCGACAAACTGCTCCGGCCCCAACGCATTCCATTTGCGGCCATACACACCGGAATTTGTGCAGTAGGCGCAGTTGAAAGGACAGGCAAGGCTCGAAGTATACATCGCCCATCGCCGTCCACATTTGCGCTCATACGCGTCGAAATCTGCAAGATGATAAGCCTTTGGAGGCATCTCCACCAGCGGACGCAGCGGACGCTCCGGCGCCATGACCAATTTTCCATCACGCTTGAAGCCGATTCCTGCGACGAAGTCGGGAGCGGAGCCGGCGCGGAGATGCTGTACGAGTTCGAGAAAGCTGTCTTCGCCCTGACCGCGCACAATGTAGTCGATATAAGGAGCCTCAAGCGTTTGCTTCGGAAGCAGGGAAGGGTGCCATCCGCCCAGCACGATCGGAAATTCGGGATTCCAAGCTTTAACGGCCCTGGCGATCTCTACTGTCTCACGGATCATCGGACCGGTGACGAGCGATATCCCCAGGCATAGCGCATCTTGAATTTCGGTAAGGACGCGTTCTTTGAAGTTCGGGGTGATCGTTGAGTCGATGATCACAATCTCAAAACCAGCCCGGAGCAGCGGCGTCGCAACGGCGAGAATGCCAAGCGGCGCCGTCGCTTCTGAACTCGCAAACGAAGGGAAGAAAAAGACGATCTTATTCGATGTGCGCATGCCGCAACCCATTGATAGGGCCGAGAATATCGGGAAAATGGCGTGAAGTTGTCATTAGAATGTCAGGGAAAGTTGATCTGCTTGTTGTAGATTTCGCCAGCGAGCCTCTGAAATCAGCCCAAAATCTCTATGTCAACAATGCAAAGACAATGAGGAAACCTGCTGATGACAATCGTAAGTAGATATCCAGCAATGATGAGGAGGCAGGAATCGCGCCGGGGTAACCTCAGGGGCGAATTTGCAGATCGCGTGAAAGGACATCTCTCTCGTATGCCCACGGCAGATCTGAGGCACGTTGCAACAATCAACTTCCCAACACGTTGGGCGCAGTTCCGTTTGCTCGCTTTTGAAGGCTCCTACGCGCGCGCGGGAGGCGAGTGCAGTAAACAGACAGCCCTGGCCTTGATCGCCGGTTCCATTCACGACAAGCCTCCGTTGGTCCGCATCCATTCTCAATGCCTCACCGGAGATGTTTTTCATTCTTTGAGGTGTGATTGCCACGATCAGCTGCACTTGGCGCTGCAGACGATCGCCGAAAGTAGCTCAGGTCTCCTGATCTACGAGCAGCAGGAAGGTCGGGGGATAGGTCTCATCGAAAAGATCAAGGCGTATGCGTTGCAGGATCAAGGCTTCGACACGGTCGAGGCGAATCTGCAATTGGGGCACGACGTCGACCTGCGTGACTACCGGCTGGCGGCGGATATCCTACATTGGCTCAAGGTTCCCACTGTCCGGCTGATGACGAATAATCCCGACAAGATTGCGGCTCTGCGTTCATCCGGCATCGAAATCACCGAACGCCTCAGCGCGGACGTACCGGTGGACTCGCGAAGTGAGCGATACATTCACACGAAGCGTGAGAAACTCGGACATCTCTTCGGGGTGCTATCGACACATCCGAACGAGGCTCCGCTTCGATTATGACCGCGCCGATTGGCTCGCCGTTGGGTGGTCGCTTCGATCATAGCTCTGTTCAACGAGTGTCGAAGCTTCTCGCATGGTGGCGCCGCCTACCCCGGCGCCTGAAATCTTATGGCTGTGCCAGCCGCTTTCACTCGTTTCCTTCAACTCAAACCTTGCTTCCTGGTCTTGGATGATCCCGGAAATATTCGCCGCCGGGCCTCTGTTGCTAATAAAGAAAAGTCGCTTTCTTGTGATCCGGCTGACGCCGTGCATGCATTGACGCGTTGCGGCAGACGACAATGTCGCCATGCCATGCGAGGTGTAGGTGAGATCGGCGCAGTCCGGAGGTAACTGAGACAGCGCAGCACGAGGAACCAAGACAATATCCGCTTTACTGAGTGACTCTCTACTAAGAGCGCCTTCCCGATAGAGCAAAACATTCAGATGCGGAAAAGCCTTCATCAAGTAATAGGCCGCCAGCGCAAGATACTCTGGAATGTCGATATCAATGTATCGTGTACCCGGTCGGTCGCGCAGCAAATAGTAGGCAATTCCTCCAAAACCGCCCCCAATTTCGACCACCGTCGCATCATCGCGATCAAGTTGTTCCATGACTCTCTGCGCACAGTAGTGCGCGTACTCTGCCCCGACGCTTACATGGATACCCTCGATAACAACGCCAAAGGGATTTCCGATGCCAGGTCCTCGCAGCGCCTGGAGTGGATATCTTCCGCGAGTAATCTCCTTCCAATAGTCCAGGCGGTATAAAACGTGACTCAAATAGAAATGACGATAGAGGTCGCTAATGTTTCCAGAAAAGTAGGCCTTCGCCAAACCTCCGGGAGCACCGAGAAGACCTGACGAGCATGCGTCTCGATAAAAGTTCCCATACATCTGTGCGAGCGCCGGCAAATCCCGGGCAAGCAGTGCTTGGCGAACTCGAGAGAGTCTTGGGTCGGAACTCCCACTGCTCCAATCCGTGGTTGGCGCACCTTGCGCTTTCGTCAGCTCCTGAACTGCCGCACAATACGCATCGCAGATTCTGGCCAATATCGACTTGTCGTCGTTCCTCGTATCAAGTCGCGATAGAAAACCTATGCTCACATGTTCTAGATTGTAGCGATTGTCTCTGCGGAACCTGCGACGTCCATGATAAGCAAAGCTCGCGATATGCAGGTGTGCCGAGATCTTCGACTGCAGGGCTCTTGCAGCACGCAGGGGATGCAGAAGATGTCGAGCTGTCATGAAGTTGAAGATCCTCCGCAAGGCCGGCGATAGCCCGAATATCAGAACAAAAGTCAAGAAAAAGAGAGGGACGAACTCGCCTCGCCTCCCTCGCCGGCCGCTAAGAAGAGATTGCTGTCGCGCTCATATTGGCGGTCGTAGAGATTGCGATATCGTCCGTGAAGCCTATAAAGGGATTCATGTGTACCGCGCTCAATGATACGTCCTTCCTCCACCACCAGAATCTGATGTGCGCGCCGAATCGTAGAGAGACGATGCGCGATGACAAAGGTCGTGCGGTCTTGCATTAAGAAGGACAGACCGCTCTGGATCAGAGCTTCAGACTCGGAATCAAGCGAACTGGTGGCCTCATCGAGAATCAGAATGCGTGGGTCGGCAAGAATGGCTCGTGCGATGGAAAGCCGCTGGCGTTGTCCTCCTGACAGCTTCACGCCGCGCTCTCCGATGAGTGTGTCGTATCCATCGGGCAGTCTCTCTGCAAACTCATCGACGCGGGCAATCCGGCAGGCATCCATCCATTGCCGCCCGGTGGCGTGCGGCCGACTAAAGAGCACATTCTCTCGGATACTTCCTTCGAAGAGAAATGGCTCCTGCAAGACCATGCCCAATTGTGAGCGATAGCTGCCCCGTTGAATATCCCTGATATCTCTTTGATCAACGAGAACTCGCCCGGCTGTTGCGTGGTGGAAGCCGCAGACAAGAGAAATGATCGTCGATTTGCCCGATCCCGATGAGCCCACCAGTGCAGTGACGGATCCAGCTTCCGTGCGCAAATTGATGTTGTGCAGCACCGGAACGCCGGGAATGTAAGAAAAAGAGACTTCCTCAAACATAATCTCGCCGCGAATAGGACCAATGGCGCTTGTTGAACGACCGCCGTCTTCTTCCGGCGCATGATTCAGAAGCTCCGCGGTTCGCTCAAGCCCTGCCAGAGCCTCCGTGACGCGAGTCCCAACGCTAACTAGAAGTGCGACCGGAGCAATCATAAATGCCAAGAGCATGTTGAACTCGACGTAGTCGCCCACATCGAGACGCCCCATCTGTACCTCATGCGCGCCCAGCGCCATGATGAGCACGCCGACGAGCCCAATGGCAATAATGGAGCCAAGTGACATGTAGGATTGCACAGTGATGGAGCGGGAAAAGCTCTGCAGTAAGCGTCTGACGCCAGTGGCGAACACCGCCTCTTCATATTGTTCGGCATGGTAGCCCTTCACCACCCGGATGCCGCCGAGCGACTCGACAAGGCGAGCAGTCGTCTCGGCGGCAATCTGTGATCGCTCACGAAAGATGGGTCGCGTCAGGCCAAACGCATTTTTCAGAAACAGAGAAAAGCCAATCAGAATGAGAGCTGTTAGGGCAGTCATCGTGGCGCTGATGCGCAACAGGATTCCAAGGCCGATGAGGGAAGCAAGGATGCCACCGCACAGATCTATAAATCCGGCGCCGACTAAATTGCCCACCCCTTCTACGTCATTCATGAGGCGCGTCGCCAGCTCACCGGCACGAGTCGAGTCGAAAAATGAGATCGGAAGATGCAGAACATGTTTCTGCACTCGCATGCGTAGATCCGCGATCATTCGCTGTCCAGAAAGAGCGAGCCATTGATTAAGGAAAAACGTCGTGACACCCTGAAAGATTGTTGCAAGAGCAACTGCACCCAATATCGGTGGGAGGCGATCAAACCTGCGCAGATACAGCACATCGTTGATCAGGTAGCGCGATGCAATCGGCAGAGCGTAACTGGAGATGCGATTCGCAATCATGACTAGGAAGCTACCCGCAAGAGTCAGCCGCAGGGGCTCAACGAGCGACCACAGCAGCGACATCGCCTTTTTGATTTGCGCCGATTTGCCGGGGAGTGTCTTAGCGCCAGTAAACAAAGAAGGAGGTCCCGCAATTTGCGCGGCGTGATCGCCTCGCTCCTCATCTCCGCGAGAAGAGGGAAGTACCGGCACAGCATCGCGCTCCGTGCCAGATTTCAATGTGCTTGCGCGATGCATGGGCCTTTCGGTTCCTTTCCGCCCGGAGCGCTGATGTTTCATTCAGGGCGCTTCACAACCACGCTGCCTCCTACGCGTGCTTATTTACCCTGTCCTGATCGATCGAGAGCCTAAGCTTTTCCCTGTCGTGCCGTAGTCTCCAATGTTGGTAGAATCCATGGATCGCATGTGCTTGAGGCACGTCAAATCGCAGTTCGTCGGAAAGAATGCGGGCGATAAAGAGCGTGTGGCTTCCCAGCTTATGAATCTGTTCGACACAGAGTTCGCGCACTCGTCCCGCTGCCGCCGGCACAGGAATTCTTAGGGTTGATGATTCGCTTAAGGGGAAGGGAAGCTGACCCCAATCGATAGATTCTTTCTTGTGGTTAGCGGCGAGCTGAAATGCCGTGGAGCAGAGCGACAGTGGGATGTTGCTTAGCGCGAGGCGGCCCAACCGCTCAATAAAATGAGCCGGCCGTCGCGAATCTTTGAGTGCAAACGCAAAATGGCTATCGCTCAGCTCGCCCATGAGGTTCATGGGAAAGATATTCCCTCCTGAATCGCCCTGGATACTTCCCAGCGCGATCGGATGCGGGCGGATAAAAGCGACGTAGGACGCACGGATCTCGCGCGAGGACATTTTTACATCGAATGATTTGAGGTTTCGCCAATTCGAGTACGCGGCGGGCAAATAGTGTGCCCATAATCGGAAAGTTGGCAGGCAGTAATTGCGCGATCCGAGTACGCGAAATAAAACTAACTCTGATTCATAAATGGGAATGTGCTTTACTGGCGCAAGGCGAAGCTCGCCCAGCCGATGCGCGTCACCGCTAGATTCAGAGAATCTCAGAACAGCGTCTCTTGTTTGCAATGTCGCGCCGCTGTCGAGATGAATTCCCAGGAGAAAGGGTGCGCAACATGCGATTGTGTGCCTGCGCGTTACATCGAGAGAGGTTCCGAATGCTTCCAGTGTCACTCTGACTTCAGACTGCGGTTGATGCAGCCCGAGTGTGAATTCACCGGGAAGCAACGTATCGCCATAAATGACCCGCTTGAGCGTGCGGCCTACCTGGCCAACGAGTGCCATTGCTCCCGCTCCTCCCTTCGCGCGTCATTCCCAGTGCATCGTTCTCGGGTGCGACTTGACGGCGCGAAAAGGCACTCAACCTCCTCCGCGCCTGTCACCGTGCGATTCCACAGGGAGTCTTTCCTTTCGCGCAATTGAAGGTGATGCAAAGATCTCCGAGCTGAACTTTCAATCAAACGCACGCCTTTCGCGTCTCCTATGTAGAGAAAGCGACCCTTAGTGATGCGCTCGACGGTCGGTAGATATACCTCCATAGCTCCCGAAGAAAGATCAGACAATGCGTGGGAACTGAAAACAACATCGGCGATGCGATCGGGTAAAGAGTCGATCGCGTAAGTTGGCATGAGCACCACGTCTGCATCCGCAAACGTGTTCGCGGCATGGTTGTCCTCTCCGTACAAAAGAAACGTCAATTGAGGAAATGAGCGTAAAAGATAGTAGGAAGTGAGCGCGAGACTTTCCGGAACATCGAAGTCGATATATCGGACTCCCGGCCGGTCACGAAGTAAGTAGTACGCCGTTCCGCCGTATCCGCCGCCAATCTCAACAACCGTCGCAGGCATCGAATCCAGGTTTTCGATGATCCCACGGGCGGCGTAGTGCTGATACGCTGCCCCGGTTCTTACCAGAGTGCCGTTCAGCAGAATGCCGAAAGGATTGCCAATGTCAGGGCCGGCCAATGCGTGCAACTGAAAAGATCCGCCAGTTTGCTTCTCCCAATAGTCCAGAGTTTGCAGCGCGTTGCCCAAATAAAAGCGCCGGTGCAGATTACGGATCTTTTCGCTGAAGTACGCATTCGACATGCTGTACGGTACACTCACAAGCCCGGTCGAACAGGCATCTCGGAAGAAGTTACGATACATATGCGCAAGTGCCGGTATGTCTTGCGCAGCGAGCGCGCGCATCACCGGACCAAGGCTGGAATCGCGCACTCGCTGCCACCACCCGCTCGCACGGTATGCTTCAGGGGCGAATGGCTCGTCCTTAATGGCGCGAGCGTAGGCTTTGCATATGCGTCGCAGGATTTCTGTATCGTCGCAGGAATCATCGCAATGTGCTGCAAAGCCTCGCGACACATTGTCAAGATTGAAGCGGATGTCTCTTCGATATGCGCGATAACTGTGCCTGCCAAATCTCCAAATATCGACATAGATCGCCAGTAGCTTTGTCGCTGTGGTCAGGGTGCGAATTGGATGGCGCACATGTTTGATCTTTGGCCGGAACATCGCATCGCACCATCCTGTTCGCCATGCAAGAGAGCGGCCGCCCTACTGCAGTCTTTAGGCGCGGGCTGCCAACGATTGCGCTTCATCGTAGCAGGACGCTTGAGGTCAGGTTGTCAACGACCAGTCGCGGAAATGTCAACGAATTGTCGCGGGCTGTCGCTGGACAGATGATGCGGGGCCAAGGTTAGAGCGAAGAGGCTGCTCCGTCAGTGTGCCCGCGCGAATCGACGCATCTCGGACAATTGAGTCGGCAGAATCAAGTCCGTTGCGAAGTCTCCACATCTGGTAGAACCCGTGCACGACTGAAAACTCCGGACTGTCGCTGCGGTGCTCATCCGATAGAGTACGCGCCACGAACAGCGAGTGGCTCCCTACCTGATGAATGGATTCGATCTCCATCTCTCGAACCCGGAGAGCGAATGTCGGAACGGCCAAGCCCAAATGAGACGATGGACGCGTCGGAAAAGGCAGGTCGGCGAAATCAATGGAGGGGACATTGTGATTCGCAGCTAGCGCAAAGGCCACAGGTGCCTGCTCAATTGGTATAGCGCTGAGAGCAAACCGACGCGCGCTCGCCAAAAAACGCGCTGGGATCTTCGATGACGTAAGCGCGAAGGCAAAATGGTCCTCATTCACATCGCCCATTACATTAAGCGGAAACATGCTCGCCCGCCCCGGCTCCGCGACACTAACCAGCGAGATCGGGCGAGGGCAGATAAATAGTGCGCTCATCGCGCGATGCTCCAGCCGCGACAGCTTGATCTTGCTATGACGCTGTTTCCACATCTGCAACAAAAAATGCAAAAAGAGTCGAAGCTGCGGACGGCAATAGTTCGAGGCGCTGCGCGCTTCACAGACAAGAATCGAGGAGTTCCCTGCGCGAATCGTATGTGTACGCCTCAGGCCCAGCCTGCCCAGCAGGCGCTCCCGCTCGCCGGCTTCGCGAAACTGCAGCGACATGCGTTCACAGATCTTGTCATCGGGAGTCTCGTTTGCATCGAAGGCAACCCACAAGGTGAAGGGGATTGTTGAGGCCGGACCATGCCAGCGCGTCACATCGCGTGGCTGCCCAACCCCGTGTAGCCATACTTGAATTTCCTGTTGCGGCTGCGGTTGCGCAATAAAAAAGCGCAACGGCAGAGTATCTTCGCCCAAGAGAATCTTCTCCAGGCCGTGGCGTAGTCGTCTAGGAAGTTTCATTGGGTTCCCAGTCTCGCTTCCACAAGCGACACAATGCAAACTCACGAATACCGCAGACCAAGCTGGCAGATGTCAGTAAATCGTCTTCAAAATGTAAGGTGAACGTCCGAACTGCAAACGGCTAAGTAGAGGCAGCGCGTTATCTGCCGCCAGCCTCAGCAGCCCCACGCGTACCGCTGGGTCAAGTGCGCGTTCCACTGTCACAGCGGTGTCTCACCGGAGGCATGCATCACGGCTGCATTTGGAAACCCTGATTCCATACTGTGCTCGGCACATCGCTGTTTGGCGGAGGATTCGTCGGCAGCGGACTGCAGTTGTTTGCGCGTGAAGACACAGATGGCGACACAAACGATGGCGGCAGCCACGTTATGGGTTGGTTTGCCGAACTCGGGCTAAAGCTCTGGATCGTCCCATTCGGCGGAAATCCCTCGCTGATAAAACCACCGGTGCTTCCAGGCAGGCATGCGGCCACGGCAGACAGATTCCACTTGTCCGTCACGTTGCCTGCCGACGCCGTGCCTGCAATGTACTCAAGATGGAATGAAGTCACCGATGAGGTGGGAATATTCCATGGTAGTGCAATCGTAAAGTTATTTTCAGTTGTGCCGCCATTTGCGCCACTGGCCATGTGGAAAGCGGTCAGCTTGTAGCAGGCGCCGCACGGATTATTCGGCGAACTCGACGCGGCCGGCCATGGATGAAACCAATAGTTGAGTGGAAAGTCGAAAGTTGTGCTGAACGCGGACGAGTGCCCGCCAAATGGAACCGTCACGATGGCGTGGACTTCGCTATTCCAGCGCAGGTCGTCATTGCCGGTACGCAGAGTGATGTTAATGTTGTTGTCTGCCATCGTCAAGAAATTGAAGATCTGTTGCGCGAAGAAGACGGGATGCTCGTCATGGATCGAGTGTCCGGTATCGTTCAGAAACAGCGTTCTTCCCGTCGCATTGCGCATATCATTCGCGACATCATGCGTGAAGCCGTAGATATCCTGGTGGTTGAGCGCATTGCTGCCGGTATTGCCAATTCCATGTCTTGCGCACGTTCCCGTCGAAATCGTGGGCGGAGGCGCAAATGGCGCTGTGCTGCCGCCATTGTCATAGTCGTCGCAGGCGCCCGTTGCCAGCAGCAGACGGGCACGTATAAAGTCATACATCGGTTGGTAGCTTTGCCCTGAAGTATCGGTATTGGTTTGGAAGCTGAAGATTGCCTGTTCCGTATCGATCGAAGTCGTCCACAACCGTGTCAGCGTTGAGTAAATCTCGTAGCGGTCAAATCGTGACTGCGTAATAAACGAGGTTGCAGCACTGTGTCCCTGCGCATCATTCCAGTCGTCGCGATACCACATTTCCGGATCCGGCGGCAGGCCAGCGCCCGTTCCTGAAAAGTAAAGTCCGGAAATATATTTTGGTCGCGTGTCGGTTGCCTCAGGCTGCCATGTCGGGCCAGCGCCCTGAGTTGGCATGCAGCACATGTTGCCGGCAATGATGACGCTCGCGTTGCCCCAGTAACTCACCATTGTTGTTGGCGACCAGGAAACAAGAGTAGGCTGCGCTCCGCCGGGCGCTGTTGCGGGAGCCGAGAATGCCAGCGGGTTTTCAAGATGGAAAGGCGGCATCATCGGGTTCATTCCGAGTAGCAGCGATGTGTTCCCGCCCAGGCTGCCACCCATCACCGCCAGCACCTGATGCGCATTCAAGATGCCTTTGCTGTCCAGAGTGCGAATCATGTTGTTGATGAAATTGATCGTGAAGTTCAGAACTGGAAAGTTGTAGATATTGGAGGGTGAGCCCCCGTTGGATCCATTTTCGAAAGAGAGAGAACTCGCGTCCAGCGCGGCGCGTGCGCCGAGGCCGTCCGTCGCCGTAATCATCGGATCGTCATATCCGCTATTCGGCAAGTCGAACGAGATCACGATCAGGTTATTGCTCCAGTCCCCAAACTTCGTCACGAACTGTGTGGCCATGGGCACAGCTTCTTCCAGCCGTGATCCGCCACCATGGATATAGACAATCACATTCTTGTTATGTAGTTGCCCGTTCAGCAGTGCGGTTGGATCGTCATTCGGAATCGCAAATCGGTGAGGGCAGAGGTTCAGCGCAGCGGTGCACGGTAGTCCGCCTCGGCTTGGCAAAGTGATCGTGGGCACAGGTGGAGGCGGCATTGGCGTTGAGCTTACAGTCGGCGTCATCAGCGTCTGCCCAGCCGCCACCATATAACGCGCGATGAGCGTGAAAGCTCGCCCTCCCACTGTAACCGGCACAGGAATATCGAACTGCGGATAAGGTGCAGTAAATACATTCACCGGTCGATGCGGTGCGTCGTCCTCGCCAGAGACCGCGATCCAACCCGTATTCATGCGAAACTGCCGCCACGTCGGATCGTTGGATCGAATGGCCCACAGCGCTGTGTATGCATCCGTGAGCACCTGTGTGCAGGCATTCGTCAGCTGCGTACTGTTGATCGACGCAGGGATCACCGGCAAATCACCATGTCCTGCATTGACGAGTGCCACCAGATCGGCAACCTGCGGTCCGCTTGAAGCCGGCGCAAATGAGGGATTCCAGCCGATAAACATGTTGAAAGCCTCGCGGCCCGTTACCGCCAACTCGGCCAACGCCTTGGAGCAGTCGGCGTTCGTTCCGCCGCAGTTCATGCCCTGCACACTGCCTGGCAAATTCAGCCCCAATGCGAGCCACACCGCGCGTCCTAGCAGTAACTTCGCGTCATGGGAAGCGGCGTTTTTTCTCAGAAATGGATTCAGCCTGGCGTCTTGTTCGTTCACAGTGCCGTTCCATGCCGGCAAACAGGCTTTGTTGTTGGCGTTCGAGCATGATCCCGAGAGCTGGCTCGTCGCATCCAGAAATCCAGCCGGCGCCACGTTGTAGCCAAACGGCAACTCGCCTGTCGGCAGGCTCGTATTCAGGTTGAGATTCGGAACCTCCACGTCGGGATTGACAGGCATCGTCATCCCGAGGCCTGCTGTTGCTCTCGGCGGCGGCAGCGTCAAACTGGGCAGAACGCCCGTGAGCCGCGCAAGAGGCGCGCCGCTAAAGCTCATCAGTTGCGTTGGAGAATTTCCATTGTTAGCCAGGGAAATCGTTACGCTGTTCACGTTCCAGTTGTCGTCCGTTTCGCCAAAGCCGTTGTGCGAAGTCAGCGTAATCACAACATGTGCGATCGATGCCGGCGCAAGCGGCGGGTTCAGCGGCGCCGTAACCGTATTCGTCGTGTTATTGCCCCATGCAGACGCGGACTGGCTTTTGAGGGTGATCGTTTGCAGTGTCGAACCGTTCCCAGCCTGTAAAGTTGCAGTTAACGAGCTATCGCCGCGCAGATCGTCGCCGCCTGTAGCAATCATGAACTGAATCTGGTTGAAGGTGCCCGCCGGTCCAACCGGCACAGGCGGAAGAGTCAGGCTGGGTTGCGATCCCGTGAGCCGCGCCAGCGGCGTACCGCTGAAGTTCATCAGCTGCTGCGCGCCTGAACCATTGTTCGAGAGCGAGATGTTGACCGTATTGATGTTCCAGTTGTCGTCGGTCTCGCCGAACCCATTATGAGACGTGAGTGTAATGACGATATGCGCAATTGAGGCCGGCGCAAGCGGAGTATTCAAGGGCGCTGTCACTGTGTTCGTGGTGTTGTTGTTCCACGATGGGCCTGACTGGCTTTTGAGCGTGATGGTCTGCAGCGTCGAACCGTTCGTTGCCTGCAGTGTTGCCACCGCGGAGCTGTCTCCACGCAGATCATCGCCGCCGGTTCCGATGGTGAACGCAATCTGATTGAAAGTGCCGGGCGGCGGTGGAGCAGGCACGTTGATCGTAAACGAAGGCGCGCTCCCCGTCAGCCGCACCAGAGGATTACCGGAACTGTTCAGCAAGGGAATCGCTCCGTTGCCGTTGTTCGAGAGCGACGCCGTCACCGTGTTCATGTTCCAGTTGTCGTTCGATTCGCCAAATCCGTTATGCGAAGTTAGCGTGAAGACCACGCTGCCAATTGCAGCCCGTGTAAGCGCCGGGCTCAATGTAGCGGTAATGGTATTGCTGGAGTTATTGCCCCAGCCGGGCGCAGACTGTGCCTTCAATGTGACAACCTGCAGCGTCGCGTTATTGGTGCCGATCAGCGTGGCCGTGGCGGAACTGTCTCCGCGCAGATCGTCGCTGCCTGTGGTGATGGTGAACTGAATTTGATTGAAGGTCTGCGCCAGAACTGTGCCTGCGGGCAACAGCACGCACAAGATGCACAGCGCGCGTGCACATCCGCCAAAGCCCCTGAACCACGTGAATGGAAGTCTCATGACTATCTCCGCATCCATACACGGGATCGCGAGAACTATTCAAATGGGCCCAGTCGGTGCAGGGTTTTGTAGGTGCAATCCTACCACGGTAAGAAATTGGATAGTCAAAAGAAATCGATGGAGGAACTCCTGACGCTACAAAGAGATTCGGGCGCTAAAGCCGCGCCGCCCTCCAACCTTTGGCAGCACAAAGCGCACCTGCACCCGGTTCAACTGGCCGCAGGCTCAGGACCCAAATCAGGCTTGCATCCACACCTTGGATTCAATTCTTCGGTTAAAGCGGCCACGCCGCCCGGCAGAATTCGCCGGAGTGGTTGCTCCCTGAAAGGCGCCGTTGCTATTCGCATTGTTATTGGCCGCAGTCCACAAGCTTTGGCTCTTCAAGCATCTTAACCGGCACAGCGACTACCTCAACCGGTGCCCGCCAGATCGAGTTACGGGCTAACGTTACCTTTTAGATAAATAGACAATCTCCTCAGCGCAGGCTGGCCGAACGATTCTGTCGTTTTGACCAGCCTGCTTCTTTTGTCTTCGTATCGGAGGGTGCGTTCCTCAACCAAGCTTCACAGTAGTGCGGCCAGGGCCTAGCGTGATGGTTCGCGCTTCTCCGCCAGCCAGCTTTACGACAAAGCGAGTTTGCCGCATCCGCGTGTCCTTGCTCTGGCGCATGGTCAATGTCTTCTGCGCATCATTCCAACTCATGGCAATCTGCTGGAAGTCGCCGCGCTCGTAGGCGAATGTCAGTCCGTCATCGTCATAAAAAAGGAATTCCCCGTCCGCTCCCGGATAGACGGTGAGCGTGATAGGCTCGCTGCTCGGCTCTTCGGCATATTGTTTGATCGGCCCCGTCGGCAGGATCGATCCGGCCCGCACCAGCAGGGGCAGGGAATCCAGCGGAGCCGGCAGGGTGACGCTGTGGCCGCCTTCCATGCGTTGTGAAGACCAGAAGTCCCACCAGGAGCCGGCAGGCAGCGTGACCGTGCGTTCCACGGCGCCGCGCTCATAGACGGGAGCTACCAACAGACTCGGTCCGAACAAAAACGCGTCCGCAGTGGCCCACGCCTGCTCGTCCTCTGGAAAAGCGAGTCCAAGGCTGCGGATCATCGGCAGACCTTTTGTATGCGTCTCCCAAGCAGCCGAGTAGATGTAAGGGAGCAGTCGGTAACGGGTCTCCAGGAATTTGCGGCAGATCGGTTCAACGGCGGCGTTGTGCAGATCCTGTTCCTGAGGAAGAAAGGAGGCCGCGTTGGGTCCCATCTCGGATGGGCCGTAGCTGCCCGTGTTCCAGCCCCACGGACGCCGCAGCTGCCATGTCCGTCCATGGCAACGAAAAGAGGGGCAGAAAGCGCCGAACTGAAACCAGCGAACGAAGAGCTCGGCGGTGAACTCGCGCGTGGGCACAAAGCCGCCGATATCGGTGCCCCAAAATGGCACTCCATTCAGGCCCGCATTGATGCCCTCCATGATCTGCGTCTCGAGCGTCGTCCAGGTCGAATTCGTATCGCCCGACCACAACCAGCCCCATCGCTGGATCCCCGCATAGCAGTTGCGGTGCAGGGCGAATGGCCGCCTGTCGGGGCGCGTCTTGCGGCCGCCCTCCCAGTACATCCGGTTGCGTACGAGCCTTGACGGTGTGGGCAATATGTCGCCTTCGTCCGGCCACCAGCCGTCGATATCGATGTGGCCCATGTGCACGAATGGCTCATGCTGCGCCCAGTAGTTGGCCGCATCGCCCGCGACGGCGGCAGCACTTCCTGTGTCATGCACGGAACCGTGCAGATTTTCCGGTGGATTGACCACATGCAGCACCACATTGAAATGCAGGTCGTGGAACTCGGTTACGATCTGCTCCGGATCAGGGAAGACTACATGGTTAAAAACGAAAGAGCCATGGCCCGTATTCCATCCTGACGGGCAGAAGCCGGTGCCGAGATAGATCATCGTGTCGCACGGCAGTTTCTTCTCACGGAACGTCCTGGCCTCATCTAGAATCTGTTGTCGACTCTCGATCGTGCGGTGCGACTGCTGAAAGCCAAAGGTCCACCGCGCCGGAAGATGTGGATAGCCGGTAAGCTCGGCGTACTGGCGCAGCAGGTCACTGGGAGTATCGCCGATCGCTATAAAAATGTCCTGCGCGCGAGCTCCGTCGCTCGGATGCCAGATACCAGTTTCGCCGGTCAGATCGAACTGGCCAGCCGGCAGATGAAAGTAAAGTCCCCAGCCTTTGCCCATCAGCCAGGGAATCGGGTTGCGCGCGCCGAAGATGCGCAGGTCATCGCCAGCGCCGTTCCGCATAATGTCCTTCGTTCCGCGGCGATCCAGTGGATGCGTACCGGGTCCGAGCCCGTAGACCGGCGCGTTGCCATACTGAAAGAGCACCTGGTTGGTGTCACTGCGGAACGTAAACTCCTGAATCACGCCGCGCTGTGGATGCCGGACGCTGAGGCGCAATGGCATCGTTTCGATGTGCAACGTTAAGTTGCCCCAGACAACATCATTTGGTTGCGCGGGCTGGTCCGCGCGTTGGCTGTGCAAGGGGCCTGGGTAACTGCGGACCGTGAGGCTTCCATCGTCAAAATATTTGTCGATCGTCTCATCCACTGCCGCCAGCGTGATCCGCAGCAGGTGCTGACTGATGGCGACAACCGTGAGCTGCAAGCCGGCGTCGCCTGTGCGTATATTCGGCTGCGGAGCATGTTTAGGCAGTCCTGCCTCTGCGCCGGCAATTGCAGCTTCTGCTGGCGTAATCCGCCTGGAAATCAGCAGGCCCGCCGCGCTGGCGCTGGCAGTCTGCAGCAGCTTGCGTCGCGAAAGTGTGGATTTCATTGGCAAATCCTCCTGTGCCGCCAGACGAGCCGCTGCGGCAGCCTCAATTCAAATTACAAGACGTGCAGAAAGGAGCTTGTGGATTCAAAGAAGATGACCGAGCGCCAGTTTCACGATGCCATTCTGCACGAGAATGCCATGCCTGTCGAGATGCTGCGCGCCGATCTCGAAGACCTGAAGCTGGCGCGCGACTACAAAACCAACTGGGATTTCTACGGATCCCATCCGACACATCCCTAAGACCACCACGGCGACTCACAGCAGCGTACGAAAGAGCGCGCCTTTCAGAGCAAAAAGAAATTGCACTATGATCGACGCAGGTTCATTCAGGCCGTTCGCTCCATCGGGCAAAACCGTGAACAGCATCTCCCTCAACGGAGAAGCCGGAAATCCTGGCGGAACACATCACGATACCGCGGTCATCAACCCAAACAGCCATCGACATTTCGAAATTGTTGCGAAGCTGGTATAACGGAGCCGTTCCGGAGGTAATATGAAAATCTTTCCTTTGCTTTCTCGTGCCCGCTTTGCGGGTTGGGTCGCACTTCTGCTGATGGGATGCGCATATACCGTCCACGCGCAGGATCTTACAGGCTATTGGGATCTGCGCACGCCGAACCAAAATGATGGAACCTTCCGCGAGACCTTCTTCCATCTCGAACAGAGTGGCACAACTCTTTCTGGCGAGCTCATCCGGTATCCGCACGGCATTCCGGTGACGGGCACATTTGCAGACGGCGCCGTCCACCTGGTGACGGTCCCGCCTCCGCCGAATCCGGCCATGCCGCAGCGTCGTCCGCAATCCTGGGATGGAAAGCTGGAAGACAGTAAGCTCATGCTTACCTCGACCGGCCGCATGGGCGAAGTCCACGGTGTCGCGGAAAAAGTGACCAAAGAGGCCACCGAGCCACCCGCTGCTCTTCCGCTTCCCGCGCTGAAGGATGTGCCCGAGAACGGCCTCGCCAAAACACCTCCCATGGGCTGGAACAGTTGGAATAAGTTTGCAGGTCGCGTGGATGATGCATCCGTGCGCGGCATGGCCGATGCGATGGTATCCAGCGGTATGCGCGACGCAGGCCACCTCTACATCAATATTGATGACACCTGGGAACTGGACCGCGACGAGCATGGCAATATCATTCCGAACAAGAAGTTCCCGGATATGAAGGCGCTTGCTGATTATGTCCATTCCAAGGGACTGAAGATCGGCATTTACTCGTCGCCGGGACCGAAAACCTGCGCCGGATACGTGGGCAGCTACGGACACGAGGCGCAGGACGCGAAAACTTACGCAGCGTGGGCATCGATTATTTGAAATACGACCTTTGCAGCGACCTGGAGATTTACAAAGATGATGTGCCGACGCTGCAGGCGATCTATCAGCAAATGGGCGAGGCGCTGCTGGCAGCGGGCCGTCCGATCATCTACAGTCTCTGTGAATATGGTCGTGGTGACGTATGGACGGGGTGGGGTGCGCAGGCAGGCGGCAACCTTTGGCGCACAACGGGCGACATCAGCGATCACTGGGAGTCGATGGATCGCATCGGCTTCAGCCAGATCAAGCTCGCGCCTTACGCAAAGCCGGGGCACTGGAACGATCCGGACATGCTGGAGATCGGCAACGGCGGCATGACGGCCGATGAATATCGCACGCACATGAGCCTGTGGTCTCTGCTTGCCGCTCCGCTGATCGCCGGAAACGATCTGCGTTCGATGAGCGATGAGACCAAGAGCATCTTGCTGAACCGTGAAGTCATCGCCATCGATCAGGATCCGGAGTACAAGCCTGTGACCTCGGTCTCGAGCAGCAACGGACTGGAAGTATTGATGCGTCCGCTGCACGACGGATCAATCGTTGTCGGCTTGTTTAATCGCACTCCAGCGTCTGCGGCGATGTCGTTTCCTCGGTCCAGCCTGCCTGAAAGCTTTGCGGGCAAAAAGCTCGAACTGCGCGACCTGTGGAAGCATGACCAGGCCACAATGGACGGCGACAGTTTCTCGGCCACGGTGCCGAGCCATGGCGTTGTGCTGGTAAAGCTCCAGGCACATTGAGTAACCGGCTGCCGAGCCTTGTCTTTCAGATTATGGATGACAGGAGCGATGGATGACCAGAATGATGTGCTTTACGACGACGCTGCTGATGACATTCTCTGCGCGAGCCGTATTGCACGCGCAGGGCACGCTTGCCGACTATCAGCGCGCGCACGATCTGCAGGCTAAGGTACGTGATCTGGTCATCCATTCTCCGGGACCGATGAGTTGGATTGGTGACACGCATCATTTCTGGTACGCGCACACAGTCAAGGGCGGCGCCGAGTACATGCTCGTCAATGCAGACGCTGGTGAGAAAAAGCTTGCCTTCGATCACGCGAAGCTCGCCAGGCCTGTGGCGCAGGAAGTTCGTCAGGCCAGGAATCTTTGCCGAAGCAGGACTGCGCCGCTTGTTCGAGTGGCCACAGAGCAAAACTCTCTGCGCCTCCCAAAGCTTCCGTGTGCAGATAGCTGCCGCTCTCCTCTTTGAAAGCGATACCGAGGACCTGATTGTAATGCTTGCGACTTATGGCGGCCTCGCGGACAATCGGACCAAAGCCCGCAATAAACAGAACCTTGATATTCCCGATTTGCTCCATATCATCGCCTCTTTGGGATGAAAGAATCGAATCCTCAGTGCATCGCGGCAGGGCCGGGCGCATGCGTGATCTTGCGGAAAAGCCATACCAGCGCCATGCAAAGAAAGCATAGGATCGCGGTCCACCGAAAGACGTCCACAAAGGCCCAGAGAAGCGCTTGCTGCCCGAGTTCACGATACAAGGCTGCCTGAGCCCCGGGCAACGCATTCGCCGGATTGGTCATCTTGCCCAGAAATGTTGAAAGGCCTGATGTTTGTTGCTGAAACCATTGCTGAGTGCGGCTCACGTAGTTGGTAATCTCGCTTTGATGTACGTCAGAACGGCGCGTCAGCAAGGTTTGCGCCAGCGAAATGCCAATGGACCCGCCAATGTTGCGCACCAGATTGAAGATACCGCTGGCGTTGCCGATCTCCTCATTGCGCAGTGTGCCATACGATTGCGTTGTGATGGGGACGAAGACGAAGCTCAGCGCAAAACCCGTGATGATGATCGGCCACAGCAACGTGGTTGGGCTCACGCTTAGATTGACATTGCCAAAGATGAGCGACGTGATGCCGAAAACAAGAAATCCGAATGTGAGCAAATAGCGGGCATCGAGTTTTGCGCCCAGATAGCCGATCACAGGCATGGCTACGATCGCTCCTATCCCGCGTGGAAACACGACAACCCCTGCGGTAAAGGCCGTGTAACCGAGCAGCTCCTGATAGAAGAGCGGTAACACCGTGATTGTGGAATAGACGCAGAGTCCAAAGAGGACCATCAACAGGCATCCAACCGCGAAATTCCGGTCGCGCAGAACATGCAGGTCGACCATGGGGGCTTTCGCGTGCAGACAGTGCACGACAAACCAGATCAGTGCAACCGCGAATCCAACCGCGGCAAAGCGCAGCCATGTGGCGCCGAACCAGTCCACTTCCTGCCCTTTGTCGAGGATGATCTGCAAACAACCAGTCCAGATCGCGAGGAGCCCGAAGCCGAGATTATCGAATTTGCCTACCTTGGCGTCGCGCACGTAGGAAGGATCTTCAACAAAGCGGCTGATCATGAACGCGGCGAGAATGCCGACAGGAATATTGATGTAAAAAGCATAGCGCCAACTGAAGGTGTCCGTAAGCCAGCCACCCAGCGTGGGGCCGAGCACGGGTGCTACCACCACTCCGAAGGCGAAGACGGCCATGGCCATTCCGCGCTTGCTTGGCTCAAAGCTTTCAAGCAGGATGGCCTGCGACAGTGGCTGCAGCGCGCCGCCACCGGCGCCTTGTACAATGCGGGCCAGCAAAATCATTGCCAGCGTAGGTGCGGCCCCGCAACAAAACGATGCAGCGGTAAAGATAAGAACGCACACAATCAGAAAGCGCTTCCGGCCGAATCGCAGAGCAAACCAGTTGCTCGCAGGCAGAATCACCGCGTTGGCAATCAGATAACTGGTAAGAACCCAGGTCGCCTCCGTGGTTGAAGCCGAGAGCGAGCCGGCAATGTAGGGCAGGGCCACGGCGACAATCGCCGTGTCCAGCACCTCCATAAATGTGGCCAGCATGACGGAGATCGCGATGATCCAGGGGTTCGCCTGGGTGCGCGGCTGCTGTTGCGCTGAATCCGTCATCGACACCTTGGTCTACAAGGCATCGGATGCAAAATTCCGGGCGAGTGTTGGTTTTTCGGTCTGCGCTCGTCCTATCGGTTCGCTGTCACCGCAAGTCCATCGAACTGCGTTTGGTTCCAGCCCGAGCCAATGCCGAACATGCCATGCGCATGATTGGCATCTTGAACCGTGGCAACAATCTTTTCATCCAGCGCCGCGGTAATTTTTGCACCTGCGAAGGCAAGGTGTAGATGATGCCATTCTCCGGCGATCGCCGTGGTTTGCCCTTGCGCCAACGTGCGTGTCACCTCTCCATATTTGGTTGAGAGTAGTTCCCACACGCCGTCTCCGTGTAGGCGGAACGTATACCCGCTAGGTAGACGCGCCTGGCGATCGCGGAATACATCGGCAGAATCGATTCTGCCGATCACCATCGCGCTCCCTTCGCGCGTCACGCGTACGTCCAGATCGATCTGGTAATCGGTCCACGCCTCGTCGCCAGCGAGAGTCCACGGATCGGGCAACGGGTTCCAGGGGATGGGCTTTTCAGTGATCATCTGCTTCAGGCATTTTCCCGACCGGTCCTCACATGTATGGACTTCAAACGCGCCATCCTGATCGGCAAAGAATCGCGGCGTGTGACCGAGCTGAGTGCTCTCGAAATCATCTCGATAGGGAAGAGGGAAGGGGGCTGCAGGCGGTGGTTCGACCTTTCCTTTGTCTTGGCCGGTCGTCGTGGTTAGCGAGTAAAGAGAATCCGGATCGAATGTGTAGCTGAACTGGCCGTCGCGCACGGGCACGTCTGACACATGTGCGAAGGTGAAGCGACTGTTCGTCTCCCAGATGTGCACCGTCGCGGTCGATAGCCCGTCTCGCACCGTGAAATGCGCACTCTGCGGATGCGTCGCGCCAATCGTCTCCAGCACCACGCTCCAGTCGTTCCCGTTTTCCGCGCGTAACGTGACGTAGTCACCCTTCTCCGGAAGCTCGCCGCACGAGCTGTCCAGGTATTTCCAGCCTGGCTGCGCGAACTGGGTCGTGTGCGCTGTTGCCCAGATCGCTCCTTGCACATCGTAATGCCCTGACCACGGCGTGTTGGCGTACATGAGTCCAGAGTTTGGGGCGGCGAGAATGTCATAGTACGAGGTGATCGGGCTCCAGATCTCGGTCTTGGTGAAGTGACCCTTCAAATAGTTCTCGTTGTAAAGCTGCGCCAGCTCGCGGCCGCCAACCTTCCAAACGCGGGAGTGGATGAACGATGCACTCGACGCAGGTTGGTCCTCGCTCGACCACAATGCCTTGCCAAAGGTCACCGCGTTTGCAGGTGTAGTCATCTTTCCATCTACGCGCGGATAATGCACCGTAACTACTGCCACCGCGTCCTTGAGCACGGCGTCCTTCTCTATCGCGCCGAGGATCGCCCACTGGTCTGCGTTGCGGCTCGGATACTCATCGCAACAGACGATCTGTGTTTTCAGATGATGCGCATCGAGTGTCTGCCGCAACGTCTTCACGTACTCTGCGCTGGAAAAATGCTTTTCATTCCAGATGCCGGTGTAGGCAATATCCAGTCCGTAAGTTTTTCGCGCACCCTCGATGAAGTCGGCGACATAGTTCGCCATGTCATCGGAATAGAAATCGCCCCCGCCCACCCATCCCGGCGCGCCCCATGCCAGCGTGTCTAAAATGATCTTTGGGTTGCGTTTTCTGGCCTCCTGCATCAACCACCACTCGTAGCCTCGCGTGTAGCTGTGATCGTTGCGGCTGCGCATTGAACTCGGTTCCGACCCATCCGTCGAGTTTACATCTGCCCCGATCTCAACCTTCAGGTGCTGAAGCGCGGCTCCGTAGTTTGGCTTGAAAAGATAGTCGAGAATCTGGCCGCGTTGCGGTTCTGGATAGTCGATCAACAGCCGCGATGAGGCGCCCGCGCTGACCGCGCCGATGCCGTCAAACACAAGACCTTGGCTCGCGCCATCCAGCACGATCTCTTTCTGCGGCGTCTGCGCCTCAAGTCCAATGCCTGCCAGCAGCGTGATTGCCATCAGAATCCATCCATTGTTTTTCGAGTTCATTCCGCCCTCTGGTCATATCGCCACATTTCGCGATTCAACGCGGTAACGTTAACGATAAGAATCTTCGCTAATCGCTGAAATGTCTGTCAATCACAAATGCATGAGCGCATATTTTTCTCGCCTTCGTGCGGACTGCACGCCGATTCTTGTCAGTTAAACAAAGAACTCGCCCCGTGTGTCGACCTCTTTTGCGAACAGTCCGATGTTGCTGCGTAGAACAATATGAGGAGCGAGCCGGCGCACAGGATCTGGTTTCGTGCCGCTGACCAGGTGATTGAGAAGAATTTCGAGTGCCGTCTTTCCTTGCACAAAGGGCCGCTGGTAGAGCGATGCCAACACCTTTCCGGTCTCGATGTAGGGTACAAGCTCCGGAAACAGATCGGTGGTGATCACCTGCACCTCGCCGAGAAGCTTCGTCTCTTCGAGAGCCCGCAAAACGGGAATGCTGTTGGCGGTGCTCACGTAAATGCCCGCTGGCCGCTTCGCCTGCCGCAGGAGCGCCAGCGCCTGTTTGTGCGCAACTGCGGGCTGCTCGTGTGATTCCACTGCGGGCAGAAGCGAAAGATGGGGCGCGAGCAGCGCCAGGTTGGCGGCGAATCCGCGTAGCTTCTCCGCATGATCAAGTGTGGTTAGCTCGCCGGTAATCGTGGCCAGTGTGCCCGGTTTCTGCATGATCCGCGAAAACAGTTCGGCGGCGATCGCGCCGCTGGTCAGCGAATCCACCGCAATGGAGGCAAGTCTCTCGCTCCGCGGCACATCGCTTGATACGCAGACTACCGGAATGCCGCGTTGCGCCAGTCCGCGAAGTGCAGGTCCAATACGTAGCGGATTGCCTGGCACGATCAGAACACCGTCGAACTTCTCGTTGGCATCGGCCTTGAGAACTTCCACATCTCCTTCATCGAGCCGCGGAAAAGTGCGGAAGACCAGATCAATGCTGAGGCCGACTGAAGTGGATGCAGCCGCGCGCACGCCGGCCCGTAACGAATCAAAGAACGATGCAATTTCGCGCGGAAAGTAGATGCCGATCCGCATCCTGCGGTTGAGTTTGAGAGAGCGTGCCGCAATGTTAGGCCGATAGCCAAGCTCTTCGGCTTTCTTCAGAACCCGCGCACGCGTAGCAGGATTGATCCCAGGCCGCCCGTGGAAGGCGCGATCGACGGTTCCGATCGAAATGCCAAGGGCGCGCGCAATGTCCTGAATGCCGGGCGGCTTCATGATGATCTTCTTACCGCGATCTTAAACTGCAAGGGGCGGTATGCGGCCCGGAAAATCCGTATATGCAGCGAAAATTCGGCAACGTGTACGTTACCATTAACCTTGCCGTATAATCACCCGAAGCCGAATTTCTTGAGGGTTTCGCCTGCAAGCGTTCAGGTATCGAGGAACCGTTATCGCATTATGATTGCTCCCGTGCCACAGTCGGACAGCAGCACCTCGTCGGCCGACCACGGTCACGGTAATTATTCTTCGATTTCTCTCTGGCTCACCGCCGCGTCAGGCGCATTAGGCGGACTTCTTTTCGGTTACGACTGGGTTGTGATCGGCGGAGCGAAGCCCTTTTACGAACTCTACTTTCACCTCAATTCTCCGTACCTGCAAGGATGGGCGATGAGCTGCGCCCTGATCGGCTGTCTCGCGGGATCCGCAGTTGCAGGCACGCTGAGTGATCGCTTCGGAAGAAAGCGGCTCCTTCGGTTGGCGGCGTTCGTCTTCGCAATCTCCTCGCTGGGCACGGGAATAGCGGCTCAATTCGCGTCATTTGTGGTGTGGCGCATTTTAGGTGGTTGCGCGATCGGCCTTGCCTCCGGCATTTCGCCCATGTACATCGCGGAGATTTCACCCGCCCACGTGCGAGGCCGTCTCGTGTCACTGAATCAGATGGCTATTGTGATCGGCATCCTGATGGCGCAAGTGGTGAACTGGCTGATCGCCAGGCCAGTTCCGTTCGGAGCAACGTCTGCCGAAATCTTAGCTTCGTGGAATGGGCAATTCGGATGGCGCTGGATGTTTGCGGTCACCGCTCTGCCAGCGGCTCTCTTCCTGATTACTACATTTCTCATTCCCGAGAGTCCGCGCTGGTTGGCATCGAAGAAACGTGAGCAGGAGGCGTTTGCAATCCTGGAAAAGTTGAGTGGCCCAGACTACGCGCGCCATGTGCTCGAGGAGTTCCGTTCGACCACGAGCCTTGAACCGCGCGCATCTATTCTGCGTGAACTCGCTATGCCGGGTGTTGCTCGGGCTCTTCTGTTGGGAATTGCGCTCGCGATTCTTCAGCAGTGGTGCGGTATCAACGTAGTTTTCAATTACGCGCAGGAGATCTTTGCCGCAGCCGGATACCAGATCTCAGGCATCCTCTTCAACATCGTCATCACTGGAGCCGTCAACGTGGTGTTTACGGCAATGGCGCTCATCACCGTCGATCGGCTCGGTCGAAGATTCCTCCTGCTTATGGGTGCCGCCGGTCTTGCATTGATTTACATCGTGCTCGGCGCTTTCTATCACATGCACCTGCATGGCTTACCGATGCTGATTCTGGTGCTCGCCGCTATTGCCTGCTATGCCATCTCGCTCGCGCCCGCCACGTGGGTCGTGATTAGCGAAATTTTTCCCAACCACATTCGCGGCAGAGCCGTGTCGATCGCAGTCACATGCCTCTGGATTGCCTGTTTCGTACTCACCTACACCTTTCCCGCGCTGAATGCCGCGCTCAGCACGGCCGGCGTTTTTTGGACATACGCTGCAATCTGCGTTGCGGGTCTGCTTTATCTGTACTTCCGTCTCCCAGAAACCCGAGGCCGTTCGCTCGAAGAGATTGAAGCCGATCTTCTGTCCGGGAAACTTTAGAGCAGTTCCCATCCCCGAATTTCTCTCAGAAAAATGGCATTTTGCTCGTCATTTTTCGCAAGATCTACGAGCGCGTCAGGGCCGCAAAGTTTGCCAGCAGATCGGCTGCGCCGCTGTGATTTACATCGAGCTGCTCGATGCTCCTCAGCATGGCCAGAGCCTCTTCTGTTTTCCCCAGGCCCAGCAGGCTCTGTGCGCGCAAAAAACGTGCGCGAATTTGCTGCCGTTGGGCAAGGTCCTCCTCAAAGAGCAGCAGCGTTGGGAGCGATGTGGCAAAGTAGTCGATCTTTGGCGTCTCGCGCTCCAAGCTCTCGGCATATTCCGCAATCTCACGGAATAGTCGATTCGCCTGCTCGGTTTCGCCGAGCCGGCCGAAAGCCATCCCGCTCCAAAAGGTCGATTCAGAAATCGCGCATACCTGCATCTGAACAAAGTCGCCCTGCCGCGAAGCGGCTCGCCGCCAGCATGCGTGCGCTCTTTCCCGCTCGCCGAGAGCATCAAAAGCTACACCCAGAAAATATTCAACCTCATTGCGATTCGCCAGTGGATGCCACGTTTCGCCGAGCTCAACCGGTGGACGCAGCGCGGACTGAAAATGTTCCAAAGCTGCCTGCGCCCGGTCCCCTTCGAGATCTTCGCGCCCGAGAAGCAGGTGGGCTCGAACGTACTGTGCAAGAACGCGTCCCTCGCCACCCTCCCAGGGTTGAAACTTGCGTGCAAGCAGAACGCGCAGCGCTTCGGCCGGGCGGCCAATATGGTTATATAAGTCGGCGAGCTCTACGCTCAGATCGTCACGCCGGTCCACCAGGTTACGCGCATTTTCCAGCGCAGCCAGACGACTCGCCGGCGCCTCGCCAAGGCGCTTGAAGAGCTGATCCTGCTCATATAGAATGCGTGCGTCCTCGGGAGCAAGTGCCCGCGCCTGCTCGAATGCTCGCCGCGCCTTTTGCACATCGTGTCGAACGTTGTAATACGCAATGCCGAGGTTGCGCCATACGGTGGGAAGACTTTGATCGAGCTTGGTTGCGGCCTCCCAGTAACCGATTGCCTCTGCATGACGGCACCGGTCATAAAGCAGATTTCCCAGATAGTAGCGCGCTCGCCCATCCTGCGGATTGGTGCGAATGGTCTCTTTGAGCAACACCATCTCTTCGAGGCGGCTGGGAAAGACATACATCGAGCTGGCTTTCGCGGCCAGCTGATAGGCTGCCGTACTCTCCTCCTCGCGCTCGAACTGGGCCAACGCCCATGCTCGCGCGTAAAGCAGCATCGCGCCGCTCCCATCCTTGTTGGCGCTCTCGTCCGCGACGGACAGAACCAGCAGCGCATCGTCATAAAGTCCCGCGCGCAACAGATCGAATGCGAGATCAAGGCGCTGCTGACCATCCGCGGGCGTCTGTCCATTTGACAAGTAGCGCGCCCAGATATCGAGTGGATCGAGCGCGAGTGTGCCGGCAATGAGATCCGCCGCTTCCTCATCGCGCCTCAGTTTGCGCAGGATCATTGCTTTCAGGCCGCGCGCATTGAGATTGTCAGCATCGGTACGCAAAGAGCGCTCAATATGATCGAGAGCTTGCGTCCACGCGTCGCGCGTGCAGTCGATTTCTGCGAGGCGATGATAGGCCGGACCACGCCATGCCGCATTCCACGTAGATTTGTAAAACGCGTCGTAAGCCTCATCTCGCCGGCTCTGGTAGAGCAATACGAGCCCAAGGTTATAGTGGGGCTCTCCATCGTAAGGATTAGGATTCCGCTCGGTGAGCCTCGCGACCGCGGCTCGCAGCAACGTCTCTGCCTGCGCGAACTCGCCGCGCCGCAGATGCCACCGGCCCAGCGCGCAATTGGCGCGGCAGTCGCCCCGGTCGCGCCGCAAAGCCTCGCGCCAGTAGAGTTCCGGGCCGCGTGTCGCGTGCCGGTATTGTTCCAGATGCAAACCGATGAGATAAAGCTGATCACTCGATTCAACTTCTTCGGGCAGCCGTGGCTCCGTGGCCGCTTCGGGCCGCGCCACGGGAAAGATTTCTGCAGGCGCATAGCGCAGCACGGTCTCGTCACCGGCTTCCAGCGTCACATCGAACTCTGCGACAGAGAAGGGAAGTGCAAACTCAATGCAGATCGGCTTGGATGCTTCCAGGATTTCTTCACGCGAAGCAATCAACTCGCCATGAGATGCGATGCGAAGGACTGCATCCTGCATCGAGCGTGTTGTCATCAAGTGGACACGGGCCGAATCGCCATTTCGCTCCACACGCAGGGCCGCTTCGTGGTTCGCGCAATCGGGCACGCCGATCTGGCGAATCGGATACCAGAACTGGCTGAAGGTTTTGGTTTCTCCCGGCGCAAGGAAAGAAAAATCGGGCTGATTATCGGTATACGCTCCCGCCATCAACTCAACATATGGTCCATCCGCATCAGTCAAACAACGATCCCAGGCATAGCCGAACTCCTGGTTTCCCCATGTCCATTGCTTTTTGCCAGGAGTGATACGGTGGTTACCGGCGTACACAATCCCTGCCTGCCGCGCATGATCATAGCCGCCAGAGAAATCGCCTTTTGAACCAATCACCATGTAGCTGGTGGGCACCGGAATATTCGCATACCAACTCAAGTCATTGGGCGGATAAGTTCCATCCGGCATAAATTGCGTTGGGCGCTCATCCTCCGGAACGCCGCTGGCTGCGCGTTCTCCATAGTCGATGCCGTAATACCTGCCTTGGCTGAGCGGAAACTCCGTGATCGCGCGCTTGGCATGATCAGCCACGTAGCGAACATCTTTGGGAAAAAACGATTGGTATTTCTCATGGACGTGAGTCGCCACATTCGCCCACCAGAGAAACGTTTGCGTGTCCATCGTGCGGTTGTGAAGCCGTACGCGCAGCTCGATGTACGCTCTTCCGGGCTGCAGACGCACGCCATGCATTCCTTTGAGCCGCAAGAGCGGATCGTGATCGCTGCACCAGGCGGTAATGGAACCATCATCCTCGCGTTCAATCGTGATCTCAACCGGCATGAACGTCGCCGGCCGATGATGCTGCGGCCAATTGAATTCAATGCCCCCTGAGGCCCAGGGGCCAGCCAATCCCACCAGTGCCGGCTTGATCACATTCTGTCGATAGATAAAGTCGTAATCTCCAACTTTGTCGTAGCCTACGTGGATACGTCCGCCGATTTCAGGAAGAATCATCACGCGTAGAAACTCATTCTCGATGTGCACTGCCTTCCAGGTGTGGTCCTGCGCTTCGGTATCGATGCGATCGATGACAGGCAGGGGGTAGACCCGCCCACTACTTCCCTGGTAGACACGCTTCTCCAGGAAAAGCGGATTTGGGTCGGGTGGGGCCGGAAGATACGTCCGCATCGTTACAGGCTCTTCCCACGCCTTCACAACTCCCACTTCGCTGGCAGGCGCGGGCGGAAGTTGAAGCTGAGGAGTTTTCAACTCGGATGCATGGCGGCTCGCGTCATTCCAGTCGCTATTCATTGCCTTCTCTATCGTCTCCGCTCGGGTACAGACAAAATGGAATAAAACGACCGTGTCTGACTGGGAACCGTGTACGTTAACGACAATCTTCGCTGTTCCTGCCCTGCCTGTCAAACAGGTCAGCGTGCTGTGAGGGATTTACAAGTGATTGACGTCAGCTCGCCTGGATCTGCAGGCATTTCCCTAAAATGCGCGCTCGATGAGCACTTTTACCGGCAACGTTGGAGTGGTTCGAGGTGCTTCTATTTCAAGCCTGAGACGAGATACAGGTCTGAAAGCAACTGCACATAGCCATAGACATATTCGCGGCCATCGGGGCTGAAGAGAAGATGTGTCATTCCGCACATTCCCGCTTCATCCGGCAGTGTGACCTCTTTAAAGAACTGTCTTTGGCCAGTCTCGATAGTCAGCCGGAAGATTTTTATCGGCGACCTCTTGGCTTGGTAAACATAAAAGAAGCGAGGGTCTGACGTCCACGCAAAACTCTCTCCCGGCAGCAGTCCTGTGACGGAGCGCGCTGCTTGGCCATCGATCCCATAGAGTTGTACATCGCCCTCTTTTTTATCCCGTGCGGCAATCAGCTTACCGTCAGGCGAAACCTGACAGAAGCTGACGCCCTCAGGCGTTACGGGCCGCGGCTCACCTCCATCGATGTTCTGAAGAAAACACCGCGCTGCATGTCCAGCCTGATTTGCTGAGAACAAGAGTTCCTTACCATTGGGCATCCAATGGATCACAGGTCCATAGTGCTCGACGTCCCCTCGGGCAATTCGCTTTACGGTTCCCGCTCCCGTCGGCAGCAGCAGCAACTGACTATAGGTGACCGTTGCGGTCACCCACTTCCCGTCGGGAGAAAAACCGCCAGCCATTCCTTCGCCCAGCGCAATCGGCGGCGAGCCGTGCAGATCGCGTGTAGCGACTATATAAGTTGGCCCACTCTGCTCCCCCTGTTCATCAAAAAGCAGCGTCTTGCCATCCGGTGAGATGTCCTCGGGAAGCGACCAATCCCGCCAGGAGAGATCCTGCTCTTTAGCCGCCCCTTGCGCCTCTCCCATGATGCCGGCGCGATGTTCATCGCGGGTCATCAGCACTCTGCCGTCGGGAGCAATGTCCTGCAGCGTGACCCCGCCTACCGAATGGAAGGCCGGACGCAAATGGCCGGTCAGATCCACGGCGTAGATCTGGCGTTGCAAGCCAGCCCGAGTAGCCGAGAACCACACCTCTTTGCCGTTCGTTGACCACGCAAGTCCTTCTTCGCTCTCCCATCCCGAAGCAAGAACCGTTCTTCTTCCTTCGAGATCGATGACCGCAACCACCCCTTCATCGTCGTCGTATGTGGGGTGATCCAGAAACGCAATTTCGCGTCCATCCGGCGAAATGCGCGGATGGCTGATCCAGCCGGACGTCTCATACAGCAGATGACCAAGTGGAAATTCAAGCCGTTGTTTGCCCGCCACATTACGGACCACGGCCAACTCTTTTCCGTCCGGTGACCAATCAGCCCAATCTATTCCCTCGGCAACCTGCCGCGGAGCACCACCCGCAGGTGGCGCTTGACCAAGCGTCCCAGTCATTCCGATCATGAAGACCGGTTGCGGCTGCTGCAGAACCGCCATCTCTCCGGTGGAGGAGACCGCAAGCAGATCGGTATCTGTGAGTCCCAGCGCTCGGGAGCCGCCAAACTTAAGATCGGTTGAGAACAGCTCCACTGGCGCCCGCTCCCATGAAGCGGAGTAGATGACTGTCTTGCCATCGGGGGTAAATCGTGCGGAGTAAATCGTCCCGCGATTCATGGTCAGGCGCTGAATCTCAACCGGTTGCGAGCGGGCGCTATGGCGGCCGAGCCATATGCCTGCTGCCAGCAGGGCTCCGCACGCGGCAATAGCTACAAAAACCAAAAGCAGTTGCCGTGGCCCCAATTTCTTCGCCCGCGGCTCTCCCTCATTCGAAGCGATTTCCCGGGAGGGCGGGGGTACATGGCTGGGTGCCGGCAGGCCTTCAACGGGCGCGACAAACCGATAGCCGCGCCTCGGGACAGTCTCGATAAAGGAAGAACTCTCGGCCGAGTCACCGAGCGCCGTTCGCAACTTGCCCACGGCGACGTTGACCGCGTGGTCAAAGTCCCCATAACTCACATCGGGCCAGATGCGCGACTGCAGCTCCTCGCGCGATACCACGATGCCAGGATTTTCCAGCAGAACCTGCAGCACCCGAAACGGCTGGTCCTGAAGTTTGATTCGGCTACCCGCTTTACGAACCTCGCCGGACTGCAGATCGACCTCGAACTCTCCGAACCGGACCGTATGGAATCCGTTGCGAGAGGATAACTCTTCGTTCTGAGAAAGCTCCAGCATCGCGGTGTCTGCCTCTACCTTGATGCCATATCCGGGTGCTTTCTTCAACTCTTTTTCCGGAGACATACCTCTCCTACACCTCTCCAGCCTATCTCCTGGCACGGAACCAGCACATGATCTGCAGTTTAGGTCCAGTGAATTGAGGTACCTGGCCCCTTCAACCATGATCGCTTCGAAGAACGCTTCGCGGTGGAGGGGTAAGGACCATGAATAGTCTCTTGCATCTGTTTCCGTTCATTTTGGCCTGTGTGTTTGCAACCGGTAAAGTCTATGGTGCCGGCGCAGACATTCCGCAACCGGTTCCCCCGGCGGATAGGGCTGCAGTCACGGTCACGGTCCCGTTCGACCTTTATGACGGCTATATGATCGTAGCCCATGGGTCCGCAGGGCCTCTGAAGGGCCTCAACTTCTTTGTGGATACCGGAACGACCCTTCCTGTTTTCGACTCAAAGGTCCTCCAAAAGCTTCACCTGCAGCACGAAGCGCCTGTTAGTATTGTCGTCCTCGGCGGCAAAGCACAGGGTCAAGAGGCAGTACTGCCTTCATTAAGCTTCGGTCCGGTGCAGTGGTCCAATCTTCAGGTGGTCACCATAGACCTTTCGTTCTTTCGTAAGGTCATCCCCGTGCGCATCGACGCCATCGTGGGGTTGAACGTAGTGGGCCAAAGAGCCTTCGTCATCGATTATTCCGCCCGGGTCATCCGTTTCGGGCGTACACCGGTGCTACCGGTCTCGGTTCCTTTGCGGATGGACGGTGGTCTGGCTACTTTCGATGCTGAGATCGACCACGCGCCGGTGCATCTGGCCTTCGACACCGGAGCCGACTCACTCATCCTCTTCAACACGGACGCGCGGTCACCGGGCTCCAAAAGGAAAGTTGAGCCGGACCATATCGGCAACTTTACCCGCAAAGCAGTACGCCTGCACTCCATCAGGCTGGGCAATGCGGAGTTTGGACAGAAATCCGCAGCCGTAGTCGATAGCCCAAAACAATCGCCTTTCGACTTCGATGGGGTGGTTAGTCCCGCAGCGCTTGGCATCGTCCAAGTCTCAATCGATCTCCAAAGAGGGGTGCTGGGGTTCAGCCGCTAGCCGCACACGAGCGGTTGGCGGTTTGCCAGTGTGAGCAGCGCCGGTCGCCGCACTGCTCCCCCCCCCCGCACATTTTCCTAGTGATTCGCGCCTTTTCCGGTGTGCGGTTTGCCCCAGAAGATGAACGTGCCCAGCTTGCTGCCGCTCACGATATCCATTGCCCCGTCTTTGTTCAGATCTACTGCTAACAAAGTGGAACCCGCACCGGAGCGGTTATCGACGAACTCAGGTACGAACTTCGCTCCTCCCGGAGCCTTCGGATCACGGACAGTCTTGAACCAGTAGAGAAGCGGAGGACCGAAAGGATCGGGGTCCAGATAATCTGCGTTATGCGACCAGTACCGTTTGCCGGCAACAAAGTCCGGTATGCCGTCGCCGTCCATATCCGCATAAGTGGTGCCGTGCGGCTCTGAAAAGACTACCCCACCCGCATTCTCGTTTGCGGTGCCCGGATCGTCCATGATCATGTGCCGCGTAAAGGAGATGCGACCCTGGGCGTCGCGTTTCTGTTCAAACCACGCCATACCCCACCCGTGAGCATTCAGCGCAGTCACCACATCATTCAGCCCGTCGCCATTCACGTCATAAACAGCCATCACGCTGCCACCCGAAATGCCGTGGCCATAGCGCCCGAAAACCTCAGGATGATATTTCCAGGCCTCATCGCTGCCCCCTGCAGGTTGTTCCCACCAGCCATACATATTCAGGATGTCCTTGCGGCCATCGCCATTCACATCGCCCACGCCGATACCGTGAGCCGTTCCATAGCCTTGCTGCGAAACATGGTGCACGGTCCAAGGGCCAGTCGGATTAGCCGGATCCGGGTTCGCGTAGCTGACGTATCCGTCACCCATGTAAACCACAGCAGGCTTGCCGCTGCCGTCCAGATCGGCCAGCACTGCAATTTCGCTTTGGACGTCGGAGACAACCTTATACATATCCCAACGGCGGTTTTCTCCCTTGGGATTGACGTACAGATACACGCCGCTCTTCGCGCCTCCGTACGTTACGTTGATCACATCCGGCCAGCCATCGCCGGTGAAATCCGCTGCATATTCCACCCAATACTCGTTGAATGAGGTGGAAGGGCTTGTCGATTCCGCTAGTGTGATCTCCCGGCTCTTGGTGTAGTCAGGACCGTAGTAGATGTAGGGTCCCGAAACGACATCCAAAACACCGTCGTGGTTGAAATCGGCTGCTGCGGCGGTCATCGAGTAATAGAAGTCGCTGATCTGCTGTCTGCGAAATTCGCTCAACGTCTTGTCGGGCACGCGCACCTTCAACCCTAGATCCGTATAGGCCACATTCCGGAAGCGCACTTCGCCACTCCCGCCCACGTAGAGCGCGAACGGCCCGTAGCCTTCATCGGCGACACCTCCGGACTCACGGCCATCGTTCAAGACAGCACGGACGATATTTGCATCGAACATGAACTCGATCGCGTTCCAATCATCGGTGTGCAGCTTTGTGTCAGGAGCTTCGAAGGGCAGCTGCACATCGTAGTGGGGGAGGACGAACCTGCGCTCCGGTGCGTTCGGATTCGGCGGAGGCGCCACCCGGATCAGGCCGCCGCCACGGCGTAGCTTATCGCGCGTAAGAATCTTCCCTTGCGCATCGAGGGTCACGCTATACGAGGGAGTCTCCGCTTCCGTGAGCGAGACATAGATGCCCTTCCAGCCATCGGCAGTTTTTTCCACACGGAAAAGCGCGCCGGTTTCGCAGCCGCTGGTGCAGCGGAACTCGGCATAGAGTCCCACATCTTGATAAGAGTGATCCAGCATCAGCCAGCCGCCATCATTCGATTGCGGCGTGCCCACGATCTCACCGCTGTCGGCGCGCCAATTTGCCTGGCCTACCGTGTGCCAGCCAGCAAGGCTTGAGCCGCTGAAGGTGACGTCGGGATGAAACGACGGGCCGGCAGCAAACATCCGTGCCGCGCCAAGCAGCACGAAGGCCGCCGAAAGCAAAAATCTGTTATTCGACATGGGCTTTTCCTATCCGCAAAAATATTCAGTCTTCGTCTCGAGCAAAGTTAGTGGTCGTTCACAAACGTCTGACTTGGGTCAGATCCCCAGACAGACCTTGATCCAACGTTCCAATCTGCGACCGGACCGGCAGAGGGCTACTCATTTGCACAAAAAAGCTACCGTTGCATATTACACCTGACGTTGTGCTTTATGCGCAATGGAAAATTGCCCGGCTTCTGAGATGTTCGCTCCGCCAGATCAGGCCGGAGCAGCCCGCATCAAAAAGCACCCACACAAATGAGTTGCAGCCTGGGTGCTTGACACGCAGAACAGCTCAGGTCTATCGTCATCCTGATCCAGTAAACGTTTACCGGCGTGGGATAAGTTCGCTGCTGTGAGCGGACGCTCATGTATCTTTAGCAGGATCAAGCAGGATCACGCTTGGAGCGAAAAACGATCCGTGAATTCGGGTCCAGAAATGCGAGGAAATCCAGTGAAAGCGCTCTCGAGAAGAAAGTTTTTAAAAAAGGCTGGTCAGGCAGGCCTTGCCTGCGCTACATCGGCAATGGGCAGATTTGGCATCGCGCAAAGCGATCCGGTCACGCGCGTGGTGATCGACTCAACCCGCCAGATATCTCCCATCGATCCTCATTTGTTCGGATCGTTTCTCGAGCATCTCGGGCGCGCTATCTATGAGGGCATCTACGATCCGAATTCCAAGTTTGCCGATGCAAATGGATTCCGCACGGACGTAATGAAGGAAGTAAAAGGGCTCGGGGTCCCGATCATCCGCTATCCCGGCGGTAATTTTGTCTCCGGATACCACTGGCTGGATGGCGTAGGCCCCAAGAAGAACCGCCCCGCCGTGCTCGATCGTGCCTGGAACACGCTTGAGACAAATCAGTTCGGCACCAATGAGTTCATTACCTGGGCGCGCGCGGTGGGCGCCGACCCTCTCTTTGGCTTGAACTTCGGTACGGGGTCAGCCGAAGACGCCGCAGCGTTGCTTGAGTACTGCAACGTAGAGAAGGGAACCAAGTGGAGCGAGCTGCGGCGCTCGCACGGCTATGAGCAGCCGCACAACGTAAAACATTGGTGCGTCGGCAATGAGATGGATGGACCTTGGCAAATCGGCCACATGGCCGCCCGGGACTACGGGATGAAAGCTGCAGATGCGGCGCGGCAGATGCGGGTCATCGACCCAACCATCAAGCTGATCGCCTGTGGATCGAGCGGGCCGTTTATGTCCACCTACATCGAGTGGGACCGCACGGTGCTCGAAGAATGCTATGACGATGTGGACGGAATCTCGCTGCATCGCTACTGGGGAAACACAGACGAAACCAACGGTGATAGCCAGAAATATGTGGCCATGAATCTGGCGATGGATCGCCAGATCGCGGAGATCATCGCCGTTTGCGATTCGGTGCGAGCGCAGAAGCGTTCCGGAAAGCAGCTATTCCTCTCGTTTGATGAATGGAACGTTTGGTATCGCGCGAGGACCGGTGATGCCGTAAATGGACACGGCAAGACCGCTCCCCATCTTCTCGAAGAACCCTATAACCTGGAAGATGCACTGCTCGTCGGCGGGCTTCTCAATTCGCTGATCCGGCATTCTGATCGTGTCAAAGTGGCCTGTCTCGCGCAGCTCGTCAACGTAATCGCGCCCATCATGACCAATGCGGACGGCACCTTGCGGCAGACCACCTACTATCCATACGCATGGGCGCTCAAGTATGCGCGCACGCGCGCTCTGAGCATCCTTCCTGAAGGTCCCGGCTACGAGGTCGCCACCCTGGGGCAGCCGATTGAGAGCATGGGGCTCCCGGCTCCGGGCTTTGGCCAGGTGCCTTATCTCGATGTGACGGCAGTCCTCGATCCCGAGCAAAAAACAGCGACGATCTTTGTCTTGAATCGCGATCTCGGCAAAGAACGCGAGCTGACCATCACTTGGCGCGATTTGACGCCTTCAGGCGTAAGAACCTTTGAAACCATTACTGGACCTGATCTGAAAGCGCTCAATACCTTCGCGGACCCGAAGCGCGTGGTTCCTCAGGCATTGGAGCATCCAAAAACAGGCTCAAGCATGACGGTCAAATTGCCTGCGCGATCATACTCGGTGCTTTCGCTCGATCTGTGACCGGCGTACGCCGTCAACATGAGGGCGCCGGCTGAAGCTATGATTTTCTTCAGCGGCTCAACCGGACAGCAATCTGCACAACGCGCGGATCTGTGGTCGTTGTCGTGATGGACCCGAATGCTGCAGAGCCAAAGCTGCCGTTGGGTTGGCCGAAGGCGGGAGTATTCGCTGCGTCGAAGACCTCTACGCGGAGTTCCAGCTCCGTGCTCTCCGCCAACTGCGTATGCTTGACGAGCGCGATATCGAGATCGCGATACGCTGGTCCGCGCACCGGATTACGGCTTGCATCGCCGAGGACAAATTGTGGTGCAGTCGCAAACGCGGCGGTGTTGAAGAATCGCGCCGGAGTGCGAAGCGCGGGATCGAAGTTTGGTTTTCCAATCATGTTCGGCCGTTGTAGCACAAAACCCGCGAAGGCATTGTTGTTCGTGGCCTGGGTCACCGTAACCGGCATCCCCGACTGCAGTGACAGAATTCCGTTCACCGCCCATCTCCCCAAAATTGTGTTGCCGAGCGCGCTGGAGGCGAAGCGGTGATTGCGCCCAGCAGGAAGATCGTAGATAACGCTGAGTGAAGTCACATTGGGCATGTCGCCCGATGATGAATCCCGTTCGAGATACGGCCGGAACGTATCGGCCGCGATGAGCGAACTTGAGTTGGGGCTCGACAGCACGGTTGTTGAAAATACCGCGCTGGCGTCGTCAATCAGCTTGGAATGCGTGTAGGAAAAAGCAGATACAAGCCGCGGTTGAAACGTTGTTCCACCTTGGCTTCCACCGCGTTGTAGTTCGTTGTTCCGCTGTTATTGCGGTACGTCGCAACGTTGAGGAATCGTGGATACGGCTTCAACAATTGGGCCTGCGTAACTGTCTTTCCCCCGATCGAACTCGACGGGGGAAGCTGACCATAGTACGGGTTCGCAGTAGTGGTCAGCAGCGAAGCTCCTTGCGCCAGCTGTGCGACTGTCAGCTGGTTCAGGTTCGAGTCAGGAATCCCCACATGGACGATATGCGAACCCACATATGCCAGATCAAACGAGAGATTCTGCCGGATCGAGTGCTGCACCGCGAGATTCCACTGCTCGGCGTAGCCTGAGCCCGCGGTGCGTCTGGCCGTGTAAACGCTCTGTCCCAACCCTGCCGACGGAGTGAGCGGAGTAGGCGCGACAGACGGCCCGTTGGAGAGTGCAAACGCCGCGTTAACGGAGTCCTGCGTCTTTTGCGTGACACTTTGGATGAACGGGAACTGCGGCGTGGTGAAGGGAGTTGTAATGCCCGACTGATCGATAAAGACGATGCCAAATCCCGATCGAATCACCGTGGACGGCGTGGCCATAAAGGCGAATCCCAGTCGCGGCGCGACGTTATCCCAATGTAACTCGCGCGCCGAGCGTGGATATCCGTTCACGCCAAGAAAATCAAGCTGCTGCGTCGAGAGATTAAAGACCGCGCCCTGATTATTCTTTTCGGTCGACGGAAAGTGAAGGGTCCACCGCGCGCCAATATTGACCGTCAGCCGATTGTTTGCTCTCCAGTCGTCCTCGACAAAATATTCCTGGATGTGATCGCGCGGGCGAATCTTCGCCGACTGCAGGTCGATCTGAAAAGTATCTACTTGCCCAAGTAGAAAGCTGGCAATGCTGTTACCGCTGTTGGTCACGCCCTGCTGGTTCGTGCCCGTGGTTGTGAAAGCAAATGAGCCCGTCGGATTAGGCGGCGCGACGCTATTGAGTTGATACCAGCGGAAGTCCACGCCGGCCTTAAAGTCGTGCCGGCCGCGTGCATAGTTCACTGTTTCGAGCATCTGCCAAACCGCTGTCTGGTATTGCGCGAAGGTGCTGGCCGAGGGACCAAGCTGCTGAAATCCGGTAAACGTGAAGAGGGGCAGAGCATTGTTGAAGGCTGCATTTGTCGGAATGCCTGGAATACCCAATCCCGCCGAGGCTGTGCTGCCCAGTCGCGGGCCAGCAATATTGTTGCTGCGCCGCGTGTAGCCCATGTGAAAGTCATTCAGCAGATGTGGCGTGAAGGTGTGCGTCTCATTGAAGACTGCCTGCTGCCCCAGTACATGCGAGAGGCCCGACACGCCGCCCGTCCCAATCAATGTGCCGCTGATCAGTCCCGAGCCATCAGGAAGCGGCGTTACCGGCTGTTCCACATCTGAAGAATATGAGTAGCGGCCAAATGCTCGATCGTCCTGGCCATGGACTCCATCCACGCGGAAATCGAACTGGTTCTGGTGATCCGCATCATTGGCGGTGCGCGAGTAGTTGTTCGCCGCGGCTGTTAGATTGGTGGGTGTAGGAAAACGGGCTAATAGTGCAACGGCGGCCGGATCGAGCGGAACATTGATCACGTCGCCGGGAAATTCCTGCCGGACGTTCACGCCATAGGAGCAAAGACTGCCAGCAGAGCGGTAAGAGCTAAAAATTTCACGCAAGGGCCCCCTCGCAAATGATCCGCGGCCACACTTCTTGATGTGCCGGTCGCTAGAACGTACTTCGCTATGGCCGGCAGAAGAACGCAAACAGGCTCAGCCTGCATATAACGAATTTAATCGTATGGATTCGTTATAGCAAGAGCATGGGAAAGCGCGGGCTCCAGGCGGGCGCCGGACGGAAGCCGGCTAGTCGAGCCGCTCGATCATCACGTCTGTCGATTTGATCAGCGCCGCTGCCGGATCGCCTTTTTTTAGACGCAGTTCTTTCACTGCATTCGCAGTGATGATAGCGGTGATTTGTGAATCGGCCGTGGCAAGGATCACTTCAGCGAGCAGTCCTTGCACCCGGACACTCACGACATGGCCTGCGATCTGATTACGGCCACTCACCTTGCGGAATCGCTCGCGTGATTGCACTTTCGGCTTAGCCGCATCTTTGGTCAAGAACGGCTTCAACGTAGATTCGGCGATGCGATGATGGCCGCCGGGAGTTTGAACCGTCTTCAGCTTGCCGCTCAAAATCCACTGCTTGATGGCTGGATAGCTCACGCCCAGCAGGCGTGCAGCTTCGCGAGGTGTCAACATGTGTGAGGACTCTTGCATGCACCATTTTTAGCACTTTTTCAAGCACCATAGCAGGCTCATGCATGGAAATCCCGAACGCAGGGTAAAATGCGGGTGGAGAATCACTACCCATTTGGACGGCGTTCACACGGTTGTAACGCGAACATCATAGGATCGCCCGTCATTGGCGAGCCCTGTCTTCTGAAGTGTTGTGGCATCACCATGTGTTCACCAATCTCCGATACTCTGCAGACGATACGAGGATAAGCTATGCCGTGCGATCCAGAAGAACTCAAGCATGTACCGCTGTTCGAACTTCTCGACAATGAGGAAGCTCAGATCCTCGCTGCGCAAATCGAAGTGAAGCACTTTGCAGCGCGTCAGAGAATCTTCAAAGCCGGTGAACAGGCGAACGCCGGCTACATCATGATGTCGGGCAAGGTCCGCGTAACCACCACAGACGAAGACCACCAGGATGTGCTGATCGACGAGCCGGGGCACGGCGACTTCTTCGGGTTTGCTTCAATGCTCCAGCAAACCAACCACTTGACCACTGCAATGGCCGCGGAAGAAACGGCCTGTCTGGAAGTGGGGCGCGATGACATCGAAGAATTGCTGCGAAGAAAGCCAATGGCAGGCTTGGATCTTCTGACTGTGCAGGCGCGGCAGTTCCACAGCACTCAGAAGCTGATACAGAGCCGCGCTGCGCGCAATCCGAATGACGTCATTGAATCGCAGACGACGTTTGGCGAGCGGATCGCCGACTCCGTTGCACGCTTCGGCGGGTCGTGGGCCTTCATTATCCTCTTTTCGGTTGTGCTCATTGTCTATTCGACGACCAATATCCTGCTGAAAGGCAACGCTTGGGACCCCTATCCGTTCATCCTGCTGAATCTATTCCTGTCAATGCTGGCGGCTGTGCAGGCGCCGGTCATCATGATGAGCCAGAACCGTCAGGATGTTAAAGACCGGCTGCGCAGCGAGCTTGATTTTGAAGTGAACAAACGCGCTGAGGCCGAGATTCAGCTGCTTTCGCATAAGCTCAATCTGATGACCGACAAGATCGAGGACCTCGAAGAGCTACTCCGCAAACGTGCTGGCGATCTCAACGGCAACTCGTCAGTTCTGTAGACAACCACGAGCCATGAATTTGGATTGCCGGCGTGTCTTTAGAGGTTCCGATAGAGCCGGATGCAATCGCGCAAATATGCCCGTCGGGCAAACGCCGCACTCTAGCCTTTCACGATCTGGCGCCAGCGCAGCCAGCCGCCAAGCCAGGATTGCGGCAGCGCGAGAACGATGAGCGCAACAGGATACCAGTGAGGCTCGTAGGCGGGGCCGGCATGCCACGTGGCAATCGCGCCCGCAAGGCTGGCCGCAAAGCCAAATGCGCCGCCGATCATCGCATGCGCAATCGGCCGATAGGGTGCGAGATACGCAGTAACAAAGCTCGCCGCCACTCCATAGATCGTGCGATAAGCCGTAGCGACGAACAGCAGGTCATCCGGAACGCGCTCACCCCAAGGCGGAAATACTTTGAGCTTGTGGAGCAACACGTCCGTTGCAATCGTGACCGCAATGCCGAGAGCCATGCCCACCAACACCGCGATAACGCTGCGTCCCAACTGCCGTGAATTTGGTCCTGGGCTCATCGAATCTTTCGGATCAATCTGATGCCGTTTACGCATTCATCTGCGTTGCGAATGACACAATTCTAATCCAATCCGTGAGTCCGATGTGCGCACATATAGGACATCCGTCTTCAAAAGGGAATCGATGTTTCTTCACGCACCGCATCGTCAATAGAGTCCGCGCAATGTGCCTCCTAGATCAAGACACGAGCCCGTGATGAACTTTGCTACCGGCGAGGCGAGAAACACCACCGCATGCGCCACATCGATCGGTTCACCGATGCCCAGAGGCATATAGCGTTCAGCCAGGAAGTGTTCGACTGCCTTTTCCTTATCATCAACGCCATAAGCAGCCATAAGCTGATCGACGATGCCACCTGGACGTGTCCACATCTGCGACCAGATCGGTCCTGGCAACACTGCGTTTACGCGGACGCGCGGTACATATTGCTTGGCCAGAGCCTTGGTGAGATATAGCAAGCCCGCCTTGCAAACACCGTAATCCATCAGACCTGGTTCAGGCTGTTTGGCAAGATCGGATGCCGTGTTGACCACAGCCGCCGATCCAAGCTTCGCCATCTCTGGCAGAAGAGCGCGGCACGTGCGAATTGTGCCCATCAAGTTGATATCGAAACTCCGCGCCCACACCTCATCGGGAATCTCTTCAAATACAGCCGCATTGCCTACGCCGAGATTGTTGATCAAAATATCCGGCGCTCTGCCGAAGATGCGCATTACTTCAGCGACTGCCTGCTTCACTCCCTCAGCGCTCGCAAGGTCTGCGGCAATCACGCCCGCCCATCGGGACGCCTTCTCGCTCAACGCAGCCTCATCGCGATCTGCAACAACAACATGCGCTCCCTCTTGCGTGAGCATGTCTGCGATGGCTTCGCCGATTCCGTGCGCTCCCGCGCAAACAAACGCACACTTACCGTGAATCTGATAGTCCATGAAAGCTCCTGTTGAGTCCTAACGGTGCAATTGCAGAATGGCCTGAAGCTTAAGGGACTCGCACGAAGCCGTCAACTTTAGTGCGGCGAATAGCGAGATGCGGGGCGCATCTACTCGTCAGAAATTTCCGGACAAAGCCGGCGGGCAGAAGGCGGGAACTACGCGAGGGAAGGGGATTCACCAGAAAAATCGCAGAAAAGAGTGTTTCTGAATCAGCCAAGGTAATGCCAATGTGTAGAGTAAGAAATAGCTTCAGGTGAGGGCAGAGATGCAATTTATCCTCGGCGTCATTCTCTTTGTAGTTGTGATCGGTTGGCTCGATGCGGGGCTGCCGTGGCCTCGCTGTAACTCCAGGGAGGGCCAGCAATGATCGCGGGACATTTCGGTTTTGCCGCTCTGGTCAAGTCGCGCGAGCAACGCGTTCCCCTCTGGGCCCTCATGCTGGCGACGGTATGGCTCGACATTCTCTTCGTTCCTCTGTTGCTCGCAGGAATCGAAACGCTGCAACCCGTGCCTGGCCTGCGCGGAGGCTACGGAGAGAACATCATCCACGCCGATTACACGCATTCACTGGTTGGCGCATTGGCATTGTCCGCACTCTTTAGTTTCCTCTGTGCCCTGCGCTGGGGAAAGCGTTGCGGCACCGTCCTTGGCCTTGTCGCCTTCTCACATTGGATTCTCGATCTGCTTATGCATCGTCATGACATGCCGCTTCTGCCCGGCAATTGGGGACAATTCCCCAAATTTGGATTTGGCCTCTGGCAGAATCGCTCCGGCTCAATTCTTGCTGAGCTTCTTCTCATTCTCTCCGGAGCCTGGTTCTACTGGCGCGCGGCTCGCTCTGTCAGTGCATCGGCACATGTTGCGCAAGTGAGAGCAACGGCTACCGGTTTGCTGATTCTCATCAGCGGCATTGCCGTACTCGCCCTCGACGTCACCGGAATTCTTGGATGACGGACAGTATTCGTTAAATTGACGGTGTTTTGCTGGCTTTCTATACTTTCATTGGAGGGCGTGCATTTGACTCGTCTATGTTGTTGCCACTTCTCCTCGCCCGTCCCGCGGAGTTGAGCGTGTACTTCTTCAGCTAGTCCCGCATACTCCCTTCGACGCAGATGGGTCAAAACTGCTTCCAGATGTAGCTGCACGCGTCCGCATGCGATAAATGCAACCCGCGGGAAATCAATCCTACCAACGAGAAACGGAAACGTATCAATGCACACTGATCTCCACGAAGTTGAACTCGGCTCATCGCTGGCGAGCCGGATCGGCAACACGCCGCTCCTTCGCTTGGAGAAGACGGTTCGCGCGCTGCCGGGCATCACGTTGCTTGCCAAGGCCGAGTGGCTGAATCCTGGTGGCAGCGTGAAAGATCGTGCGGCAGCTTCGATGGTCCGCGATGCGCAGTCGAAGGGAAGACTTGCGCCCGGCAAAACGATCCTCGATGCGACCAGCGGCAACACAGGAATCGCCTTGGCCATGATCGGCGCCGCGCGCGGATTTCCGGTTCTCCTGGCAATGCCTTCCAATGTCTCGCCGGAGCGCAAGCGGATCCTCAAGGCATACGGTGCTCAGGTCGAATGGACAGATCCGAATCAGAGCTCGGACGGCGCCATTCGCCGGGCTCGCCAGCTGGCTGGCAACGATCCCGAGCGCTTCTGCTACCTCGATCAATATGCAAATGACGCCAACTGGCAGGCACACTACCGCACTACCGCGCCGGAGATCTGGGAGCAGACCGCGGGTCGCGTGACGCACTTTGTTGCCGGCCTTGGCACTAGCGGCACTCTCGTGGGCACAACGCGAAAGCTGAAAGAGCTGAATCCTGCGATTCAGGCCGTCAGCATGCAGCCCGACTCGCCCTTTCACGGGCTCGAAGGGCTCAAGTACATGCCCGCATCGATCGTTCCGGCAATTTACGATCCTTCGCTCGCCGATCGCGCGCTGGAAGTGGAGACGGAAGCAGCTTACGCCATGGTGAAGCAGCTTGCACGCGAAGAGGGCCTGCTCGTGGGCATCTCCGCTGCAGCCGCCGTGGTGGCTAGCCTTCAAATCGCTCGCGAAGAGGCGGCGGCTGGACGCGAAGCCGTCATCGTGACTGTGTTGCCCGACTCGGCCGACAAATATCTCAGCGAGCGATTCTGGGAGGAAGCGTGAGCGTGCTGAGGATGAACAAAGCCGTGTACGAGGCGATTCGCGCACACGGTGAAGAGACATATCCGCACGAGTGCTGTGGTGCGCTGCTCGGACACGCAACGCCAGAGGGATGGCGCGTCTCTGCTTCGGTGATGGCCGGCAATACGCGAACTGATTCAGCCCACAACCGCTATCAGATCGCTCCTCTCGAACTGGTAAAGATCGAGCGGGAGGCGCGTCGGCAGGGACTGAGCATCGCGGGTTTCTATCATTCACATCCCGATCACCCAGCGCAGTGGTCGCAGACCGATTTTGCTGAGGCTCACTGGCTGGGCTGCTCCTACGTGATTACAGCCGTTGCCCAGGGCAAGGCGGCCATCACCAACTCCTTCTTTCTAGCTGGCGCCACGGAAGAGGACAAGCAATTCGAACAGGAAGCAATCGAAGTGGGCGAGTGATCGCGCAAACTGCACCGCACAGCGCGGCAATGGAATCCAAAAGAGTGTAAGAGAGGAATTGAGTTCATGAAGATCTTTATCCCCACTCCGCTGCGGCAGTTCGCCGAAGGCAAAGATACCGTAGAGGTAAGCGCCGGCACCATCGCTACGGCGCTCGAAGAACTAACCCAGACGCATCCGGACCTGCGCAAGCATCTATTCACCGGAGAAGGTAAAGTACGCGCCTTTGTCAATGTGTATTTGAATGACGAAGATGTGCGCTATCTACCCGAGAAGGACGCGACGAAGGTCTCTGCAAGCGACACTCTCTCCATCATTCCCTCGATTGCCGGCGGGCTCCAGCCTCGCTGTCCAATCAAGCCAAGCTACAAAGCTGCGCTGCCTCAATAGCGTGTCCATACCCCATTCGAGCCATCCCATCCCGCGTGCCATTCACGTCGACTCAGGATATTCTGGAAGCACTTCATCCTTTAAATATCCAGCTCGACCTGAAGGGCACGTATGCTTACTGAACTTCGGCGGCTGCTGTCTCCGTTTCGTTGGGGCTTTGCCGTTTATATCGTCTTCACCTTGCTTCGACAGGCTTTGGTGGTCGGAGGCGGCTATGGACTTGTCCTCCTCATCCGCACGTACGAACACAATCCCGCACAATCGATCCTGATCGCCCTCGCCGTCCTGCTCGGCTATAAACTCGTGCTCGACTCGCTCGACCAGCTCATGGGTTGGGGATTTGCACGACAGGTCAGTTATCCTCTCTTCCGTCAGCTCAGCGTCAATGTCTTTGCCAAGCTGCTGAGCCTCGATCAGGGATGGCATCAGTCCGGCAGCAGCGGTGCGCGTCGTGGTGAGATCACCAACGGTCTCAGCAAATTTGCCCAGACCAGTGAAAGCCTTGCGCGTGAGGTTTGCCCTCTGCTCGCCACGGCTCTGCTGAGCCTCTTTCTTCTCCGCTCCTATGTCGGCCTCTGGTTCTGGATCGCGATGCTGCCCGCGGCCGCCGCTCTCTTCTTCTGGCTCTCCTATGAGGAAAATCGCCGTTGCACGCATTTCCGCGAGACCCGCTATCAGCGCTATGCGTCTGATTATTCGCTCAGCATCGAGTGCATGGAGATGCACGCCGATGTTGTCCGCTACAACCAGCAGGAGCGCATGGAGCAGGACTATCGCCGCATCCATGAAGAGATCGAGGCGAACGGTCTCGCAGAGGCGAAAGTCCAGGGCTGGTTCGGCATGGGCAAGGGCGTTGTGATCCTCAGCCTGCAGACCTATCTGCTCTTCAACTGGATCAAGCTGCTCAATGCGCATCGCCTCGATGGCGCCATGCTCGTCTATCTCTACATGCTCTCAGAGCAGCTGTGCGGCTCGCTGTGGGGCTACGCCGGCATGTGGGGACGCATCAGTGAAGCATGGGAGCCGATCAAAGCCTTCCTGCGTATCAGTTCTGCTAACTCTGCAGTTGTTGACGCCGCCGGAGCCGCGCCTCTGTTGATTCCTGCGCAGGTGAGCCTCGAGTTCCGCGACGTGCAGTTCAGCTATCGTCCCGAAGAGCCAGTCCTCAGTCAGCTTAATCTCGTAGTTGAAGCCGGCAAGAAAGTTGGATTCATCGGCCGCACCGGCTGCGGCAAATCTACTCTTCTCAAACTTGTCGAGCGTCTCTACGACGCGCAGAAGGGCAGCGTCTACGTCGGTGGGCAAGATGTGCGCAACTGGCCGCTCAAACGCTTGCAGCGCGTCTGTACTTGCATGTCGCAGAACGGCGGCGTCTTTTTCTCTGAGGCCACACTGCTTGACACCATCCGCTTCGCCAAGCCGCAGGCCTCGTTCTCTGAGGTCGCGCGCGTGGCCAGGCTCGCCTGCATTCACGACGAGATCATGTCTCTGCAGGATGGCTATCAGACCAAGGCCGGCGAACACGGTAAGAATCTCTCCGGAGGTCAGCGACAGCGCATCGCCATTGCCCAGGCTCTGCTCAGCCTTGACGATCCTGAAAAGAAGATCATCCTGCTCGACGAATGCACGAGCAATCTCGATGCAGAAACCGAGGCTCTGATCTACCGCAACATCTGGCCGCTTCTCGAAGGCAAAACAGTTGTCGTGGTAACGCACCGCGTCTCAGCCATTGAAGATCTGGTTGATGAGATCGTCGCCTTCAGCGGTGGTCAGGTCGCATGGCGCACGCAGAAAGAGTCGAGCTTCACTGCCGCTGAGATCTTCGCCTAATCTAGATCTCGCGCAATCTATTTTGCGTCCGTTACCCACTTGGGCGTGAAATCGTTCTTCGCTGCCTGCTGCTCGATCATCTTGCGCGCCTCGGCCACATGCAGCCGCATCAGCCTCTCCGCCTCATCCGGAAAGTTATGATCAATCGCTTCCACGATGCTCACATGCTCCTCATAGACCACACGCGGATCGCGCATCGCCCGCACCGCCATGCCTAGTACCCGATATCCTTCCGCCAGGCGCAGCAGAATCCGGTTGCGCGAAAGATTCATGATCTGCAGATGAAAAGCGCGGTCTGCGGCGCCCATCTCGTCGGCCTTGTTCTCGTTCGACAAATCCCAGATAAGATCAGCCATCTTGCGCAGTCCCGCCACGTCTGCGCGCGACGCATGCTCACACGCTAAACGCGCCGCCAGTCCTTCGAGAAACTCACGTACCTGGTAGGCTTCGCACAGCCGCGCCGCGTCAATCTTGCCCACAAACACGCCCAAGCGGTCGATGGATTCAACCAGTCCCATCCACTGCAGTTCCAGCAGCGATTCACGTACCGTTCCCTGCGCAACGCCCAGCTCCTTCGCCAGACTTTGCTGCGTTAGCCGTTCGCCAGGCTGGCTCTCGCCGGAGAGAATTCGGCGCTGAATCTCCTCCCGTACATGGTGCCGTCCCACGGGCGATTGAACCGCCATACCGTGCCTTCCCTCCGCGAAAGAACTGTGCTGTGTGCTCATCGATCAGGCGCAACAGGCGCATCCTACCATCGATTAAGATCGATGGTCAATCATACCGCGTAGGAACGGAGAGGCCATTCTGCTTCATGGGGCGAGCCTTAATCGATCCAATCGGACACATCACCAATCAAACTGAGCAATCATTCTCAAAACGTTGGAGCACCGGGCGGGAATCGAACCCGCGCGTACGAGTTTTGCAGACTCGCGCGTTAACCACTTCGCCACCGGTGCCCTTTAAACTCTCAGGAACACTGTGAACCGCAAAAGAGAAAACCCACCGCGCCATCTGGCGAGTGGGTCGTCGGGGTTCAGAGATTGCTTCTGAGTTCTGCCCTAGGTACACACCCGCATCGTGCCGCACAGACACCAGCACATACACATCGCGGGAGTGAAGATCGAACTCATAGAAGTCTGAAAGAGAACTGCTCTCCGGGTCGGTAGCGCACAAGCCGCACCGCTTGCCGGATAAGTTCACTGTAGGGATTGGTTCCGGTTCTGTCAAGCACCGGGGGCTCGACCGTTCCAACATCACCATGCTCACTGCGCACACCTCGCACTCGCGGAGTTGTGATCGTGCGGCGAATCAGGCAAATACGATCCACAGTTTTTCCATGAGAGCGAAATCGCCGGGGAAGCGTCTCGCAAATCTTGCCGCATGATTTCACGAGCCGTTTCGGTCACGAAAACAGCAGACCTAAATTTCGGGTTGCAGGATAGGCCGGTCAAAGAACGACGAGCAGGTGGGGCAGCGCAACGCGCCTTGTACGCACAACCGGCGGCCCGAGCGGTATGCTGTTTCCGTCGCTCATCGGCGTCTTTGTGGACTATATATCCTACAAACCGGTTTTCTTGCTCGCCGCTATCATGCCACTGCTCGGAACCATCGCTCTCTTCGCCGCAGGCCGCGCCTATCGGCTGGAATCGCGGCTCGCGATGCCTGCAACTACGCAATCCTACAAGGGGCCCCATGACAGACGATCCATTCGGTTTAGAAAACGAGCGCCTTGCCGAACTGAGTGCAAAGCGCCGCAAGGTTACTGCGTTCCTCACTGAGAAGGGAATCGACGCCATCCTGATTGGGCGCCATGAAAACATTGCATGGCTCACCGCAGGCGTCGTCGATGTGCGCGTAGGCATGCTGCGCGAGTCCGGCCCGGCCAGCCTGCTTGTTACTCGTGAAGGAGCGGCTTACTATTTCACGACGAACAATGAGGCGCAGCGCCTCGCTGACGAAGAATTCGCTGGTCTCGGTTTTGAGCCGGTTGTAAATCCGTGGCACGCCAACGATCTCTGTGCTTCGATCAAGAAGATCGTCGGCTCCGGAGTTGTCGCCGGCGACATGGGGCAGGAGGGTCGCCAGCCTATATCGATCCAGAGCCTACGCCTCGAACTCACCGACGGGGAAGCCGAACGCTATCGGTGGTTGGGCTGGCACGCCGCCGAGGCCGCCGTCTCAGTATTGCGCCGCTTCGAACTTGGCATGAGCGATCGCACCATGCAGGCGCTGCTGTCGGAAGAGCTGATCCGGAAAGGCATTCTGCCAAGCGTCTATCTCACATCCACAGACGCACGCGTTGAAAACTACCCTCATCCTGTGCCACGCGCGAGTATCCTGAAACAACTCGGCATGCTTTGCTTTTGCGCGCGTCGTTGGGGTCTCACGATTTCGATGACCCGCTTCGTCTGCTTCGGTGTCGTGCCGGCTGAGTTCCAGACGCACTTGGCCGTCGCAACGCAGGTGAATGCGTGCCTGCTCGATGCAACGCGCCGGGGCGCAACGAGCGATGCGCTCTTCAAGGTCGCGCAAGAGGCGTATGCGTCGCTCGGGCGCGCCGGGGCTGAGTTTCAGCATCACCAGGGCGGCGCGACTGGCTATCTTGAGCGCGAGTGGTTCGCGTGCCCCGGTGGCACGGAGCAGATCGCAGCACAGCAAGCAATTGCCTGGAATCCATATCTGCGCGGAGCCAAAGTCGAAGACACGTACCTGCTCCAAAAGGGAAGGTTAGAGCTGCTGACCGCCACGCCGGAGCTGCCCTTCGTCAGCACGTCGTACAACGGCTCTGAGTTTCGTTCGGCAACGGTGCTTAAACGATAAAACACTCGCAGCCGCCATCGCCGCTGGAGCTGTTTAGTTCGCCGCCAGCCGCCGCGGCACTGCACTCCGTACGGCATTCACAGAGGGCTTGCCGTCGAGCACGCGCGCAATGTCTTCGCAAACAGCTCGCGATACGCGCTTCTGCGCCTCGCGTGTAAAAGCCGCGATGTGCGGCGTTAGAATCACATTCGGCAAAGTCTCCAGCTCACCTGGAACAGGCGGTTCCTCGCCGCGCACATCGAGTGCCGCCCCGCCGACGATGCCTGCCTTCAGCGCCTCTACAAGATCTGGTTCAGAAACAACTTTGCCGCGTGATGTATTGATGAACAGCGCGCCTCGCTTCATTTTGTTGAAGCGCTCGCGATTCAGCAGACCGGTTGTCTGCGGCGTCGCCGGAAGATGGCATGACACCACATCCGCACGTGCCAACAACTCATCCAGCTCAACCAGCTCCGCTTGCAATTCGCTTAACAGCACGTTGTCCGGATTCAGAAACGGATCATAGGCAAGAATCCGCATGCCGAAAGCCATCGCGCGCCGCGCCGTAAGATAGCCAATTTTGCCCGCTCCGATAATGCCAAGCGTTTTGCCGTAGAGCTCCGTGCCCATGAACTTGCTTCGCTGCCAGTGGCCGCTCTTCGTGTCGCGGTCCGCTGCCGGAATGGGGCGCGCCAGCGAGAGCATCATACCCATCGCGATCTCGGCCACGCTGATCGCATTCTGATCCGGCGTGAAGGAGATGACGATACCCGCCTGTTCGGCATATTGCACGTCCACGTTGTCCAGGCCCACGCCGGCCCGCCCAATCACCAGCAGTTCCGGCGCCGCATCGATCAGCGCGGCTGTCACCTCGGTTTGGTTGCGCACGATCAGCGCGCGGCAGCTCCTTACGTTTTCGGCCAGCAGGTCAGGCTTCTTCCAAAGTTCCGCATCGAGCAACACATCAAAGCGAGAGCACAGCGCCTCAAAAGCCGCGCCGTGCATATATTCGGAGATCACGATATCCGGCATAAGTCAGCAGACCACCTCTTGGCAGTTAAACGGAATCTTCAAGCGGGAGCACCATTGTTCAATCTCGGCGATCGTTTCATCCGACACCGGAATCCCTTGTGCGAGATTCGTTTTGGCTGTTCGCGCGGAGCGTTCGCCCGGCACTAGAATCTCTTCTACGCCCGGCCGCTTTTTGGACGTTCTGATGCGATCGATCGTAGTATCGATGCGCTGCAGGTATTCGGCGTAGTCGAGAAATGCATCGATGTGAAACAAACAGAAAAAATGTCCAACATCCTGCTTGCGGTCGAGATTCTTGTACATCGATCCAACGTCTGGTCCAATCGCCGATCTCGACAGCGCTCCACTAAAGAGCTCTACCATCATCGCCAGCGCATAGCCTTTGTGCCCGGCCATAGTGAGCACTGTGCCCAGCAATGCTTCCGACGCATCCGTTGTCGGATTGCCATCAAGATCGAGCGCCCAGTCCTCAGGAATCGACGCTTTCTTTTTTTGCGCGGCGATGATGTTGCCGCGCGCAACCGTCGACGTCGCAAGATCGATCTTGACCGGAAAGCCCTTGCCCGTTGGGAACGACGCTGCAATCGGATTGGTGCCGAAGAACGCCTCGTATCCGCCCGTGGGCGACATCGCCGGCTCGCCGTTCGTCATCGCCAGCAACACCATCTGTCGGCTGGCCGCGTAATTCGCATACCACGAAAGTGCGCCGAAGTGCTGCGAGTTGCGAATCGTGGCCGCCGCTACGCCGTTCTGCTTGGCCAGCGGCATCAGCATGTCCAGAGCCTTCCGCGCCTGCACCTGGCCAAGACCATTGCCCGCATTCAATGTGAGCACGCTGCCCGCATTGCGATCGACGGTCAGTGCAGCCTTCGGATCGATCAGTCCAGCCTCGATGCGCTTCAAATAAATATTCAGCCGCGACACACCATGCGTCGGCACGCCGTGCAAATCCGCATCGACCAGCGACTCCGCAAACAGAGTTGCATCGTCCGGCGGCACGCCCATGCCAATGGCTAATTGCGCGACGAGATTTTCTAACCCCTCTTTCGGATATCGATTCATACAACCTCAATCACACAATCTGCCGCACACGATTTCGCACTCTCTTTGAACTGTCTTCAAAAAACAGAAATGGTGCGCAGCCGACCCCGGCATAGGCCGGCAGCGCAGAAACTATGCACTGCGATATAGCTTGGTCATAACAAACTCGCGATGCCCCAATGCTTCCGCTGCGGTAAGCCGTCCATTGGCCGTGCGCACAATCATCTCGATCAGCGCGTCGCCTGCCTGGTCCAGCGTCATCTCGCCCTGCAGGATCGGCGACACATCCAAATCGATATGGTCCGCCATTATCCTTACCGTCTTTGGATTTCCCGAAAGCTTGATCACCGGCTCGATCGGATTGCCGATCACGTTACCCTGGCCCGTCGGGAACAGATGCACCACCGCACCAGACGCAGCCCACAGCGTAACGGCTTCCGCCGCAGCACTCGACGTATCCATATACCAGAGGCCTTTGTCGCTGGGCGCTTCCGCCGGCTTCAGGCAGCCCACAAACTTCGTCTTTTTGCCCAGCTTCTCGACGTTGCCCAGGGCTTTCTCTTCAATCGTCGTCAGTCCGCCGGCAATATTACCCTTCGTCGGCTGCGACTCGGAGAGATCGTTCGTCTTCTCGCTGAATACCAGCTTGGTATAGTCCTCAAACGCCGCCATGAACTGCTTGCGCACTGCCTCATTCGCAGCCTTCGCGGCAACAATATGCTCCGCGCCCGTCAATTCGGAAGTCTCGCCGAACGAAGCCGTGCCGCCGATCGCGCAATGCTTGTCCACCACATTGCCGACCGTCGGACAGCTCGAAAGTCCCGTCGTCGTGTCGGACTCGCCGCACTTCACGCTGATGTAGAGTTCGCTGAACTTGCATTCCGTCCGCTGCAATTCCGACGCCCACTGCACATATTCCTTCGCCTTCACGCTGGCCTGCGAAATGGTTGCGATATCGCCCTGCCCCTCGATCGAAAATCCCGCCACCGGCTTGCCGGTCTTCGCAATGCCGTCGACGATCCGCTGCGTCCATCCCGGCTCGATGCCGATGACAATGACGGCGGCGACGTTGGGATTCGATCCCGTGCCGATCATCGTGCGGAAAAACAGTTCCAGGTCCTCACCGAACTGCAATCGACCATACGCATGTGGCAGGGCCAGCGTTCCCTTGATGTTGTTGCCCACCGCTTCGCACGCGGCATTTGAGATGTCGTCCACCGGCAGAATGATCACATGATTGCGCACGCCCACGCGCCCGTTTTCGCGCCGGTATCCCAGAATCGTACGGTCTAGCATTATGCCCACCTCTTCGTCTTCAGGTTGTGCACATGCACATGCTCTCCGGCGCGGACGGGCTGGACCACTTTCCCAATCTCACAACCATATTTGATCACCGTATCGCCCACGGCAAAATCCTTGAGTGCCAACTTGTGGCCCAGCGGAATGTCCTGCGTGGCCTTCGCATCCACCGGCTTGTTTGTGGAAAGATCCCGGCCGGCGCACGGCGTGCCCGCAGCGATATCCACTACCGCTACGCCCACCGTGTCCGCGGCATCATGCACAAGAAAATGAATCATCGCGTTTTGCTCTCTTTCTACCTAAACTCCCTCTCAAACCCCGCCTATCGAAACGTGCTTGGTTTCAAGGAAAGCATCCAATCCCTCGCTGCCCAACTCGCGTCCCCAGCCACTCTGCTTCATGCCGCCGAACGGACTCTGGGTTGTCGTTGGTGCGCCGTCATTGACACCCAGCGTGCCCGCCTCGATCCGCTCCGCCAGCCGGAACATGCGTGCCACATCACGCGTCATCGCGTAGGCGCTCAATCCATACTCGCTGTTGTTGGCAAGCTCAATCGCTTCTTCTTCTGTCTCGAAAGTGGCAATCGGTGCGACCGGTGCGAAGGTTTCTTCCTGCATGCAGAGTGCCGCTCTTGCGGCTCCATCGATAACTGTCGGCTCAAGAAAATATCCGCCGGAGCCCGCTATTCGCTTGCCGCCGCATAAAACGTTGCCACCGTGCCGCACTGCATCGTCAATCTGCCGCAGCGCACTATCGAGCGCCGGCCGATTAATCACCGGCCCGACATCTACACCTGGCTCAAGCCCCGATGCCGTCTTCAGCTTCTGCACGCCGGCTACAAACCTGTCGAGAAACGCATCGTGAATCGAGCGCTGCACATAGATGCGGTTGGCCGCAATGCATGATTGCCCCGTGTTGCGGAACTTCGCAATCAGCGTCTCGCGTACTGCCTGGTCGAGATCGCAATCTTCAAAAACCAGCAGTGGTGCGAGCCCGCCAAGCTCCAGCGACAATGGCTTGATCGCATCCGCTGCGCCGCGGATCAATTCGCGGCCTACCTCCGTCGAACCCGTGAAGCTGATCTTCCGGCAGATGGGATTCGTCAGGAATTCCTCGGCGATCATCTGCGCTTTGCCGATAACGAGCTGAAAGACACCGCCGGGAATTCCTGCCGTCTCCACGCATTCAGCAAACGCGATTGCGCAGAGCGGTGTCTGCGATGAAGGCTTCAAGATCACCGGACAACCTGCGGCCAGTGCAGGCGCAGCCTTGCGCACCGCCAGCACCAGCGGAAAGTTCCACGGGGAAATCGCACCCACAACACCAATCGGCGTCTTCACCGTAAAGTTGCGCTTGCCCTGCACCTGGTGCGGAATCATCCGCCCGTACGCGCGCTTACCTTCTTCGGCAAACCAGCGTAGATGATCTTCCGTCATCGCCACTTCGCCGCGGCTCTGCGCCAGTGGCTTGCCATTTTCGAGTGTGATGATATGCGCAATCTCATCGGCGCGGCGATTCACTTGGTCAGCCACGCGATGCAGCAGCGCTCCTCGGTCCTTTGCCGTCATCGCGCGCCATGCCGGAAGCGCAGCCTGCGCCGTCTCGAGCGCCGTCTTCACGTGATCGCGATTGACCGCGGCGACCTGGGCAAACACCTCGCCAGTCGCGGGATTCGTCACATGAATCGTGTTCTCGGTTTCGACCCACTTGCCACCGAGATAAGCTTTGTATAATTTTTCCTGCACTTGCGCCATAAGCTCACCTCATCTGCATCTCATACCCAATCTAGACGAAGCGCACGAGCCAATCGCCGGAAGGTCTCAGCCTGCGTGCCGAAGGAGAGCAACACGTGATGCGGCAGGCCCGCGTGTACGAGCGTGTCGAATCGCGACGGAACGTCGCCGTCCGCCACTTCCACCAGCACACTGTTGCCCGTTACCTTGCGCCGCGCAGGAACGGTGTGTCCTTCAAAAGCAGTCATTCGATATTGATCATCGCAGCGCCACATCCGCGTGATTGTCACCGGCTTGTCCACAAGGATCTCTGCATTCACCACCAGCGGCTTCACAATATTGAAGTGCGTAGTCAACGTCGGCCCGCCCGCGGTACCGATTGGATTGCACATGTTCATTGGCGCCATGCCTGGATGCCAGAAGAAGATCGTGTTCTGGTCGTGTTCCAGCCAGTCTGTTAAAAAGCCCGGTCCCATGCCGAGCGATACGCTCATCAGGCTGCCGATGCATCCATCCACGTCGCCTTCAATCGAGACCGCACGTCCCTCCGTCCCCAGCCGCGACACCGCCAGGTACGGCCACTGCCCCAGCATATTCGGCAGCTCAGGCCAGCATTGCAGCGCAAGGCCATCGAGACTCTCTTCTTCGATGATCTCGCGCATAGCCAGGTAGCAGCGCGAGTTCATCGCTAATGCGTCGGCCATAACGCCATCCATCGGCATCTTCAGATCGAGCACGCACTGCGCATCCTTTTTCACAGCATCTTCTGAGACTGCATGCACGCGCTCGATAAACTGCGGCAAGCTCAACGTGTGTAGCTGTGTGCCCATGGTCCTGCGCAGAAGGAACGGCTCGGCCGCGAGATCGATAAATCCCGGCGCATGTGTGCCGATCACGCCCACTTTCGCGCGGCGCAGCAAGCTCACGGTGCGTGCAATCGCAATCGCGCGCGCCAGTTCCGCATGGAATACCGCATCGTCCGGATCGCCGTATACCAGCTCAAAGCCATGTCCCGCCTGCCGCAATGACGAGCCCCACAGATGCTGCCCCACCAGCGAGCACGAACTTACCTTGCCATCCCCCGGCCGCTCGGGCGTGGCCCACAGCACCACCGGATCAGGCCATTGCTGCGCCAGCGTCAGCGCCAGTTGCCCGTGGCCCATCGAAGGTTGCAGCAGTACGAGCGCTTCGCACGCGGCATCCTTCATCTGTTGGAGTGCGGCTTCGATCGTGGCGTCATCCACAACCGGTGCTTCAGCGCTGAAGATCTGATAGCCGAGGCTCTTTAACACCTCAAGGCTGCGGCGGCAGATGATCTGGTTCCACTCCTGATCGAAGCCCGGACGTTTGCGCCCCAGAATCAGCACGCCGACCTTGCCAACAGATTCCTGCATCATCATTCCTTCTACACGCAAACAGCTCATTTGAGAGGCGCGCAATAAGGCACAAGCTCACCGACCAGCGGCCTCAGATACTCGAAGAAGTCTTCCTTCACGGGAATCGCGCCGTCGTCGATCCACTCTGCGGGAATCGGGCGCTCTACTTCCGCAACTTGTTCGAACGGCACAAACGCATAACCACTCTCACATTTCGACGCGAGTGGCAGCAGTGCGACCATCTTCTCCGTCTCACCAGCCAGCAGGCCTCTCACGGCCGCGCGCCCCACCAGATCGGCATCTTTCAGGTCTTGCGCTGAGGCGTGCAACATGGATGAACGCCCCAGCAGGCCCGGCTTCTCGCTCCGGCACCGTATTTTCAAGAGCCGTGCTACAGCTTCCGACAAAAACTGCGCCACGCCGCCAGTGATCGGCCGGTGCAGCGGATCGCTCTGCGTAGGATCCGTCACCTGATACACATATTTGCTATCCCGGTCTCGAATTCCTTCCGCCACCACGACAATTGCCCACCCCTGCCGCGTCACAATGCGATCGAGCGAGGCCAGAAATTTATCGATATCGAAGGCGCGCTCGGGCAGATAGACGAGATGCGGCGCGTCCAGCTCATCGCATTTGCCTGCGGCCGCAGCCGCGGCGAGCCATCCTACGCTGCGGCCCATCGTCTCCAGAATCGAGACCGGCTGCGGCAGCGACCGCACATCCATGCCCAGATCGCGCGTCGACTGCGCGATATATCGCGCCGCACTCGCATAGCCAGGGCAGCGATCGGTCATCGCAATATCGTTGTCCACAGTCTTGGGCACGCCCAGCACGCGCACCTCGAAGCGGTGTTCGCGGCAAAACCGGCTTACCCTCTCCGCTCCGCGCATGCTGCCATTGCCACCTAAAAACAGCAGATCGCGTACGCCATTGTGCCGCAGAAAGTCGAATAGCTTGGCGAGATCTTCTTCAGAAGGCTTCGCGCGCGAAGAACCCAGCGCTGCGCCGGGACTGACGCGCAGCAAATCGAGATCAGCGGCCGAAAGCCCGCCCAGATCGATTGCTCCACCTGCCAGGAGTCCCTTGATGTCCGACCGCGCGCCCAGGATGCACTCAAACTCGCCCCGCACATGAGCTTCTTCTACGATGGCGGCAAGAGTTGCATTCAGCACCTGCGTGGGACCGCCTCCCTGCACCACCAGCAGATTGCGCTCTGTCATCCGCGCCCCAATCTGGACTCATTCAATCACTCAATCGCGCGTGCTTTGGATGCTCGCCGAAGGAATCACTCTAAAATCGATTAAGATCGATTGTCAAGCCAGCTGCCGCCTGGAAGCTCTCGATTTCGCAGTGTAGATGCGATTAAATCAATCGATGGCGCTTCGGCGCGCTGCCTTTGCAATCCGGACAGTCTGCGCCAAAGAACTTGCCTCGAGAGCGATAGTGCGCACCTGTGGAAAGCCCGCGCTCGCCAGCCGCGTGAGCACCTGTCCCGGGTGCATTTCGATGAACAGTTGAGCGCCCATCTCCACAAGCACTTCCGTGGAATCGTGCCATCGCACCGGATACGCGATATTTGTCGCGACATCTTCTCGAATGCGGTCGAAATGTTTGGTTGGCCGCGCTGTGCGATTCATAACATATGTTGCTTGTGGGGCACGTGGCTCCAGACTTCGCATTGCCTCCATCATCTGTTGCGCCACATCTTCAAAGAGTGCGCAATGCGAGGGAATGCGCACCGCCAACCGTTCCGCTTTTTTACATCCCGCCTTGCGAGCCTCCGCCAGAACTCTGTCGAGTGCCTCAATCGATCCGGCCACAACCATTTGCTGCGGTGCGTTCAGCAGTGCGAGATACGCCGGATGCTCCGGCGTCGTGCAGCTAACCACCAGCTTTGCCACCGTTTGTTCCTGGAGTCCTACAATCGCCGCCAACCCGTAGCCGCTCGGGAACCGCTCTGCCGTGAGCTCAGCTCGCTTTCTCACCAGGCGCAGTCCATCGCTGAATCCGAGCGCGCCGCCGATCACCGCCGCCGTGTATGCGCCCACTGAAAGTCCAGCCACAAAGTCCGGCCCGACGCCTTCCGCTATTAACGCCCGGGCCGAGGCTATACCGGCGATGAAGATTGCAATTTGAGTGGTGATCGTCGATTCGAGCGTCTTCTCTTCGTCCAGCTGGCGCACATCGCGTTTGAGAACTTCGCCCGCCTCTTCGAGCGTCGCCTGTACCTGCGGATGATCCGGCAAGGCGCGCAACATTCCGGGCCGTTGCGAACCCTGCCCCGGAAAGAGAAATGCAATTGACATGTGCTCCGCACCCTCTCAAACCGCGGCAGGCATCGGCTGAGCCCACGGATCAGTAATGAGCACCGGGCCGGCACAAGTCTTCATCAGGATGCGCATCGCCACCGGTGCAGCGTACTCCGCGAGCGCCACTGCGCCCAACGGCGTTTCAACTTGCGCATCCGTGCGTATCGCGAGTCCCACAACAGATTGCAGCAACTCCTTCGCCTCGCTCTTCGTTATGCTTTCCCGGGCGCGAATTACAAGATCGAGATCGCTCTCGTTTGTCGTAACTGACACACCGGTCGCCAATTCAAATCCCACGCTGCCAACAGGTCCCCACGTAATCGACTTCCACCGCTCTGCGATCGATTCCAATGCGTGATGAATCGCTGCAAACTCTGGCCGCTGATTTTCTCTCCAGCGCCGCTCGTTTGCGAGATCTTCCGGCGTAACACGCTGCCGCACTTCCCGTAGTGCGACGAATGCGGCGAACCGTTCAGACCGCGTGCGTCCTCGAATGCCCACCGGAATCACACCTTCGCGCCAGATATCACGCCGAACGACCACTACCGGAACCGCGGCAATCGATCGCTGAACCCATTCCGGCAGCGCACAAGCCGCAGATAAAACCTCTGCTCCTGAAATCCACAGAAGATCATGCGGCCGAATCTCGCTTGCGTAACGAATCGGGCCTTGCGGCGTATCGCTCTTTATTGCGCGGTCCATTGCTCCGCCATTTTGGTCCGCACAATCAGTGAAGCCTTCCTGTACTGCTTCGCTCCCTCCGATTCGAGGCGCGACGATAGATCGCGTGGGCCGCGCCGCGCGTCCGCGATGGCATCGATCACCGCTAGCTTGACCTGTTCGACTGTCCCGACGTTCGGCTCATCAGGAGAGGCAACCTGCAGCAGCCGGTAAAGCCCGCCGAGTTTGTCGAACGACTGAATGTCGTAGGCCATCGGCACAATCGTTGCACCCAGTGTATCCAGCTCCTCCACTGTGCGCCGCGTAATGCGCGCTGCCGCATCCTTATACATGGCGTGCACCAGCACCTGCTCATCATCGAAAGCGAGCACGCGGTTCGCCTGCCCGCAGAGCACAAGAAACGACGCTGATACCGCTCGTCCCACAATCAACGCAATCACGGGATGTCCCGCCACGCGTGCCTCTGCGTAGGCAGAAATGAGCGCGGCGGCCGCGAGATGAATGCCCACCAGTTCTTCGCGCTGTCCATAAGCCTGCGACTTCGCGTCCACGATCGTGACAATAGGCCGCTTCGTGCTGTCACCATCCGCGTCGATGATGCGCCGAATCGTCCGCGCGCCGTACCAGCCCTCTTCCACGCCCACTTCGCCACCACGCGCACGCGGAAATCGCGCCTGCGCGTCCGGAGCGAGAGCCACATAGCTCACTCGTTCCCCGCCAAGAGTCGCTTCTGCAAGCAGCAGCGAGCCCGGTCCATCGGATTGCCGGCCACTGCTTCCAGAAAGAGCTTCAAACCAGATGCGCCCGCGGCTCATGGCATTTGCTCCTTGCACACCGCACGGATTTGATCTGCGGTCCACTCCTGCGCGGGATCGAGCCGGCCTAAACGTTCGATGTATAAATCATGTGCATCACTGCGCAGGCGCGCAGGTTGCCCGCGTTTGAATAACGTGCGTACCGCGTGCGCAATCTCTGCTACATCATCTTCCACCAGCATGTCGGCAAGGCCGGTCGCGTGCCGTTGCGCGCCACCGCAAATACTCCAGATCAGCGGCCGGTCGCGTGCATCGAGCTCTTCAATGCCCGCTTCCTGCTCGATCACCTCAGGCCCGTTCATACTGAGCCGCGCCTGTCGCGTCATCACCACATAGCTCGCCAGTCCGGCTGCCAGCGACATGCCGCCAAAGCATCCGGTCATGCCGGCGATCACAACAATCACGGGCACATACTTCCGCAGCGCGATCAGTTCTGCGTAGATCTCAGCAATCACCAGCTCGCCGATATTCGCTTCTTGCAATCGCACGCCGCCGCTTTCAAGCGAGAGAACAGCGCGTGTTGGAATTCCGCGCTCGCAGTCCTGCCGCGCCAAAGCCAGCGCGATCGCCATCTTCATACCGCAGACTTCGCCGATGCTGCCGCCCTGGAACTTGCCTTCAAGCGCAATCGCCACGGCAGGCACGCCATCGATCGTGCCCTTTGCCACCACGCAGCCATCATCCCATTGCGGCACGATACCCTGCATCGGCAGCCACGGTGACTCTACGCGATCGAACGGCCCGAGCAGCTCGCGAAACGCGCCCGCATCGAGCAACTGCGCGGCACGGGCGCGCGCATTCATTTCGATATAGCTCCGCCTCGTGCTCAGCGCGAGCACGTCTTCGGAGAGTTGCACTGTGGTTGTCATTGCCGGCTCACTTCCACGGCCTGCTGCAGCCGCATCGCGACTGTTCCCGGCGTTGCGCCGCAGTCACGAATATCGAATATCGTAGCTCCCTGGTAATTCGCGAAGAAGCGATCCAGCACGGCTTTCCAAGTCTCTGCAAAGCCCGAGACACTGGTCTGGACTGTGACATGCGCCTTTGCGTCCTGGGAGGGTTCGAGCAAAATCTCCAGGTCGCCGGACCCCACGACACCCACATGGGCGCGTTTCGGTTTTTCATCCGAGGCAGGATACTCAAAGCTCAGTTTTTCCATAGTGCCAGGTCTCCGTCGAAATCGTGTGCAGAGCGTTGCGCGTCTGAAGATCGAGTCAGCGAATCGAGAAACAGCGTTGCGGCCAGCAGATCGGCGCTTCCTCCTGGGGACGCATTCATGCGAAGCAGTTCTCGATCAAGCTCCAACAACTGTGCAAAGCCGCGCGAGGTCGATGTCCCACCTGCATTCAGTACCCACCGTGCACCTTGCCGCGCGGTATGCAGCGCATGCAATCCTCCACGATGCAGCAGGCAGGTATCGTCAAGTTCGGCCATGATGGCCATCAGTGCATTAAGCCTCGCGCAGTTCTCGGGCACCCCGCGCGATCGCGCATCGAGCAGAGCAGGGAAGCCAATGTCCACAACATGCGGAAACCCTTGCTCCGCCTCTCCGCGAGCGCCACGCATACCATACAGTCGTTGCACTCGCGCACCGTGTGTAAAAATTCCCCCAGCGCGCGAATCGGAATAGCGTGCAATCGCGCCTGCAGTAGCCGCGATCGCAAACGGATCGTCTGCGTCCGCGGAGATCACCGCGCCCGCTACAAGCAGCCCGAGTGACCAGAGTGCACCTTTATGCGTATTGATTCCGCCAGTCGTGGCGAACATCTGCCGTTCGCCTCTGCGTCCGATCTCGCCCAGATGCTCCCGTAATTGTCGACTCGGAGGCATCCTGTCGCATGCAATGGCGATCGCTTCAAAGCATGAGAGCAGCGCACATGCCGAGCGATGCATCAGTGCCAACGTGAGATCGGAGTGCGCGCCGCCGCCGCGCTGATCGACGAGCGCGGGCTTAGGCGTAAGGTTCGCTTCATCGAGTAAGGCCTGCACTGCGCGCGCAGCAAGCCGAGACGCAGTCGTAGGAGTCGATCGAGCGGCCTCGTACACACGCGCGCTGTTCATAAGAGCGCTTTCCATTACCAACTCCTGAAGCGTGCCGGCGGCCGATACAGTCCGCCTGACCATGTGACGAGATCCTTCATGCTTCGTGCAGAAAGCAGTGAACGTTCCGCATCCGACCTCCGTACGCCCAGGTCTTCGGGATACGCGACCAGTCCCTTATGCCGCAATTCCGTCGTTCTCTTCGCGTCGGCTCTGCGGCCTATCTTAGTCACGCCGGCAATCGCGGCAATCGCGGCGCGGCGCTCTTCGAGGCTGCTTGCCTTGTAAAGATAGGCAATGCCTTCTTCGGTCACAATATGCGTCACATCATCGCCATAGATCATGATGGGCGCCACAGGCATCTTGGCGTCTTTGCCTAGCTGGATCGCATCGAGCGATTCGACAAATGTAGGCACGCCGCCAGCCTTGAAGGTCTCTACCACCTGCACAACCAGTTTGCGTCCGCGCACCGTGAGGCTGTCGCCCGTGATCATCGAAAGCCAGGCCGGCGTGCTGTGCCGTCGCCCGTGCGCATCACTACCCAGGTTCGGCGCGCCACCGAAGCCGGCAATGCGTCCGCGTGTCACCGTTGACGAATTGCCATCAGGATCGATCTGGAGTGTCGAGCCGATGAAGAGATCGATCGCATAATGCCCCGCCAACTGGCAGAACACGCGGTTCGAGCGCAGACTCCCGTCGCGGCCGGTGAAAAAGATATCAGGCCGCGCGGCAATGTACTGCTCCATACCATCTTCATTGCCAAAGCTGTGCACGCTCTCCACCCATCCGCTCTCGATCGCAGGAATCAGCGTTGGTTGCGGATTGAGCGTCCAGTGACGGCAGATCTTGCCTTTGAGGCCAAGCTTCTCTCCATACGTCGGCAGCAGCAACTCCACTGCTGCTGTGTCAAAGCCCACACCGTGATTGAGCGAGAGGACCTGGTGCCGCTCATAGATGCCGCGGATCACCATCATCGCCGTGAGAATCTGCAGCTCTTTGATCTGCGCCGGATCACGCGTCTGAATCGGCTCGCGCGCAAACGGCCGGTCCGCTTCCACGATCACATCGACCCATCCGGCAGGAATATCCACGCGTGGCAGCTTATCCACAAGCCGGTTCACTTGCACAATCACGATGCCGTCGCGAAAGGCTGCTGCTTCGATGACCGCCGGCGTATCTTCCGTATTCGCGCCGGTGTAGAGATTGCCCTCACCATCCGCGGCTTCTGCACACACCAGCACCGCATTCGGAATTAGATCGACAAACATGCGCGCTGAAAGCTCCACGTACGTGTGGATCGCGCCCACCTCCATCAATCCGTCTTCAACCATTTGCGCCACGCGCAAACTCTGCGGACCCGCAAAGCTGAAGTCCACTTTCTTCGCGATGCCTTGTTCAAAGAGCGCCAGATGATCGGGCCGTGCGATCGCCGCGATGATGATATGCAGATCACGCAGCTTCTTCGGGTCCGCCTGCGCGAGTGAGCGCGAAAGAAAATCGGCTTGCTTCTGAATGCTCTCGATAACAACCTTGTCGCCGGGCGCAAGCAGCGCCTCCAGTGCTTCGATGATCCTGCTGGCTGGCAGAACCTTACCCTTCATCCACGGCTCGACCCGCGCCATCCGGCGCAGCTTGCCTTCGCGCCTGGTGGCCCAGGAGCGTGTAGCGGCGCTTTCCGTGGCTGCGAGCTGCATCAGGGCTCTCCCGCGCGACTGACTGTGTATGCAGCGATTGCAAATGCTCAGTGGCGACGAGCCAACTCTACGCAGCGCAGGGAGCCGGAGTCAATCGACGTGCACGTTTCTTTCCCGAGTTGCGGGACTCGTCCCGCGAACCTGATAAGACACAAGAAGACCGCACAGACCGCATCTGTACGGCGCATCGACATTGCTTATTGCGGATTTTTGCTCAGCCGCCGGTAGTAGTCCGCCACAGAGTCCTGATAGCCGGCGGGAATCGCATACGGCTTTCCAGTGCGCGCATCGGTGGAGCCGCTGCGTTCGAGTTCCAGTTCGATGCGATCGACGGAGCTGAGCACTTCTCGATGCATCTGCTCCACCATCGCCGGATTGCCCGGGAAGCGGCTCGGATCAAGATGCTGCATCTGCCGCGTCAACTCCGCGATATCCTTGGCTGCCTGTGGATCGCTTCCCGTTATCTGCCGAAGCTGATTTAACGCACGCAGGCTTTGCTGGTATGTCCGCTCCGTGTCCGCCGGATTGCCCGAGGCATCGTTCGGTGCAGTCTGCGATCGTCCTCGCAAACGCGGCGTGTTATTGCCGGTATCGTAGTTACCCCAGACCGTACCATTCGCACCGCCACCGCCTGAACGTGTATCACCGCTGAAACCGTTGCGCACATCGCCGCGCTGGCCGTTCTGTGGACCGCCCGGTGCGCCACCTGTCTGCGCCTGGCCTGACCGGTTCAGCGGCTGAGCAAATGCCCAACCCTGCTGGCCACCCTGCCCGTTCGCATTGCCAGGCTGGCCGCCGCGGCCCAACTGCCCGCCCGTTCCAGGCTGCTGTCCGGTTCGCTGCCCGTTTTGTCCATCCCGACCTTGTCCGTTCTGTCGGAAGCCATCAGAGTCGCCATTCCGCGCGCGCGTCATGGCTTCAATCTGATTGCGCAGCCGCTCTACCTGATCGAGAGCCGCGCTCTCATCCCCCTGCGCTCCGCGATTTTGTCCTCGACCTAGCCCTCGATCGTGTCCTCTATCGCGCCCAGGACCTTGCCCCGAATCTTCGCGCTCCATCGCCTGCTGTGCCTGTTGCAACTGCTGGCTCAGCTTGCCGAGGCCCTGCGCAATCTCGCCTTCCGTGCCATTCGCATTTGGATTCACGCCGCTGCGCAGCCAGTCGGCCGTGCGCTGCACGCGGTTGTCGAGATCGGAGTTGTCCATCTCTGTCAGAGCGTCGCGCAGTTTTTGCGCCGTACCGGGCTCGTTGGAAGCCATACCGCGCGCTGCATCACGCAGATTCTTTTGCAAGCGCGACAAGTCATTCGAAAGCTGTTGCCGTTCAGCCGCGAGCTGGTCGCGCTCATGCAGTCGCGCCATCACGCTATCAAGATCCGTTGTGGTTGCAGCCTTCTCCGTATCGTTCTGGTGATTCGCAAGCTTGTTGATGCGGTCCGATTGCGCGTGTTCATCCTGCCTTAAGCGCTCGGCCTCGCGAGCGAGCGAGTCCATCTTGCCTGAGGCGAGCTGCTGCTGGCTTCCAGCCAGCATGTTGGTAGCCTCGCGCAGTTTTTCCGCAGCTTGCTGCGCGGCATCGGCGCTCTGCTGGCCATTGCCGCCACGCTGCATCGTGCCCGTTGCCTGTTTGAGCCGGCTGAGAGCCTGCTCGATGGGCTGATCCGAATTTTCGTTGGACGCCGAATTTGATCTGGAAGATTGCCCACCTGCCTGTCCCCGTGAAGCCTGCGCGCTGCTCTGATTTTGTGAACTGGACTGTCCGGAAGACGATGAAGAAGACGAAGCACTCGCGCCACTATTCGAACTCTGCTGTTCTTGCTGACTCTGCTGTCCGCCCTGTCCGTTTTGGGCCATCTGCTCCATCTGCCGCTGCAGTTGTTCGGCCTCGCGGCGCAGCATCTCCTGTTGCCAGCGTTGCTCAAAGCTCTGCTGCGGATTGCGTTGCTGATTAGCGAGGTCTTCTTCGCGCCGCGCCAGCGCATCAAGTTTTTCCAGCGCGTCCTCCACATCCTTTTCATGCTGCTCGGCGGGAGAAGCCGTCTGCGCCGTCTCGTACTGGTTCTTCTCGGTATCCAGTTCGAGATCAAACAGGCTGGCCAAGTCGCGCCCCGTGCTGCCGCCTCCGCCACCACCTCCGCCGCGCTGCCCGAAGGCCACTTCGATGCGCCGGAAGGTCGCCTCCGCGCGCAGCAGCGCCTGCAATGCCTTTTGCTCCAGCGGAACCGCATCCTTCCATTGCGTCGCTCGCAGCTTGTCGGCCGACGGCGCCATGGCCTTCGCCGCATCCTGCATATCTTTGTCGAAATCGGTGAACTCTTCGTTGGCCGACGAAATGTCGCGGCTCTGCATGCGCACTGATAGCGCCGTTACCTGGTCGCGAAGTTTCTGTTGCGCATCGCTCAGGAACTGTCCCTGCGCCGCCTGATCTTTGGGCGTAGCGGTCTTGTCGTTCTGCTGCTTCCACGTGGCAGCGATCAGCTCCTTCTCGCGCTTCGAGATCTCGGTCTGATTGTTGGCCCCGCCGCTTCCGCCACCCCCACCCCCGCCCGCCTGCTGCGACTGCGAAAACTCGCGCTCGAAAGGGTCCACCTGGATGAAGGAGATGTCTGTCCGCGCCTCGCTATGCCCGTCTTTGGCCGTTGCGTAGAGGCTGACCAGATCGCCGGGAACAAGCTTGAAATCTTCGAGCAGCAACGTATAGCTGCCATCCGCATCCTTCACGCCCGGCGCTTTCAGCAGATTCACGTCGCGATCCGCTCCGCCATTCACCGAGTAATGCAGATGCACATCGCTCAACCCAAACTGGTCCGCGGCCTTTACGCCTACGGTCACCTCTTCAATGGGGCTTGCGCGATAATCACCGCCCGGCCGCTGAATGGCAATCTCGGGCGGCATCGCCTTATCCGTCGCGATGAAATAGTCCTCCGAAAGCCGCACCGATTGGCCTTCGTCCGTTGCAGCCACGTGATACGCGCCGTCCTTCTCCATAGGGATCGACGCCTGGTAGCGATTGCCCGCGCCGCCGGTGAGCGCGATCGTCTTTCCATTATCGAGCAGAAGCTGCCCCTCCCTGAGAGGCTTGTCCATCTGCAATTCGATCGTCGCGTTGGTGCCTTCAATCGCGCGCAGATCGCCCGCATGTTCCTCCGTCACCGGTTTCATCCCAGTCCACTTGGGATAGTGATACGTGACGCGAATCTCTTTCACCGACGGCAGATCGACAACCCGTACCTTGTAGTGTTCTGAGGTCAGCGGCCCCGCGGCCACGTAGTACTCCACATTCTCCGGCAATCCCGCAAGAACAAATTGATAGCTCGCACCGCCGCTTGCATCCGGAGCAGCCTGCATTGCCACCGGCTCCCATCCCGCCGCGCTTTGATAATGCGCAAACAACTGCGCCCGGCTCGGCGCCATGCCGGTCACATGCGCCGTGATGAGCTGGTCGCTGTTGCGCCGCACCGTGGCGTTGCCCGGCGTCACCGCAATGGCATAAAGCGGCGCAGTATCTTTCTTCGGGCCCGTCCAGAGCAGGGAAGCGCCATAGCCCACATAACCCGGCCCCGCAGCAATCATCCAAACAAGCACGGTAACGCACGCGAACCCTACGCCGCCCAACGCGAACAGCCGATTCCTGGGGACAAGCATCCCCGGTTGAATCTCTTCAGTTCGCGCAAGCGTATCGGCCGCCAGCAACTCGAGGAAGAGATCATCTTTGTGTCCGCCAGCCCCGGCGCGTTCTTCGAAGGTGGTGAGCCGTTGCTCCAGTTCTGGGCCGGCCGCCTCAGCCATCCGCACCGCCCGCGCGCGCGTCAGCTTCTTGAGTGGCAGTACGATTCCCAGCGCCGCAGCCGCAGCGAGCGTTGCAAAAATCACCAGCCGCGCCAGGGAGACGCCACGTTCTGGGAATGCCAGCAGATTCAGTGCGAAGATGAGCGCCAGCGTAACCATGAGCGCTGTGCCGGTAAAGACGGCCGCGCCGCGCAGCCACGCGCTCAGCCGCAATCTCTGTTGCAGCCGCGCAACATAGGAACTGAGCTCGCTCCGATAGCTCATGCTTCCTCCCGCTGCGTGCCCAGGTAGCCGCTGGCGAGCGCTGTCTCCGCCACCGCGGCTGCCAATGCGAACAGCATAACCCACCACCAGAGCCGCGCGCGCTGAAAATTCGCTTCTGCAGGAGCAGTTGCCGCCGCTGGCGTCGTTCCGTTGGCGGAACTTCCGCTCCACAGTGCCAACACGTCATCCGCAATGGGCGTCAGATCGGACTCACGCCGGTCCGGATTCACCCCGATCATCGCATCCCGCCCGTTCGCAAACCGGATCTGGTAGTAGCCCGCGCGCCGTAACCGTATGGACTGTGCCGTGCGCGCTTCGGTGAGCGAAAGCGGCCTGTGCCCGTCGGGATCAATCACCTCCACGTTTCCCACCACGCCAACGGGTTCCGCCCCCGAGCGTAACGGCACATACGCATCCACCAGCCGCGATCCGCTGAGCCGTTCGATTCCCGAGAGATACCGTGCGGCGCGATCCACAAACGCGACAAACACGGGATGCAGTGGCATATCATTGGTCAGGTTGTCGAGTCCCGAAGTCATCAGCAACACGCGCCCCTCACCGATTTGCTTATCAAGAAGCAACGGCGTGCCGTCCGCAAGCCGCGCCGCTACGCGTGCCTGCACGGGATCGACCACCGCGGCATAAAAAATCTTCACTTCAGCCCATCCGCCGTTGTCACGTCCGGGCTGCGCCTGCTCGAGCGCCGGATCCGTAAAGTCCACCTGACCCACGTTCGCAGCGGCGCCTCTCCGTGCATAGTCGTGCACATCCTGCACGTTTGCGTCCCACAATGGAATCTGCGCCCGCCGCGCCGCATCCGCGCCCAGCGCGATCAGCACATTTCCACCCTTCGCTACATACTGCGCCAGCGTGTGCTCAAAAATCGAGGGCAGACCTGCCGTGTCCGCCAGTACCACAAACGCAAACTTCGCTGGATCGAGATTCTGCGTCTCCTCGGCAGCCATCGACTGCAGCACAAACGATCCCTGCGCTGCCGCGGCCAGCGCCGCGCCAAAATACGTAGCTGAACGCGTCTCGCCCGCACGATGCACAAACAAAACCCGCTCCGGATCGGCGCGCCGCACAACAAACACGCTCGCGTCATCTGCCGGAAAGGCGTCGCTGTCGTCGATCTTCACGGCGCAGCGATTGAATCCATATCCCACATCGAGCGGCGCAAACTCCACCGTGGCACGCCCGTTCGCCGGCACATTTACTTTCTTTGTGGCAACAATCTTGCCGTTCACCACCAGTGAGACCGTCTTCGTGGCCGCGGACGAGCCGAAACCCGCCACCACGCCCTCCACGCGCGAACGCTTCGTATCCTTCGGATCGGGCAGATCGGCAGGCGCGTTGACGCTCTCGATGGTCCAATTCGGCGATGGCGTGCCTCTCACAACCGGATGCAGCGCTAGCTTCACATTGCCTGGCAGCACCATGTCGGCAAAGTTCGCAGGCATCGCCGTCCGCTGCATGTCGCTGAAGAGCGCCAGATCAATCGGCCCATGCACCGTTTCCGCCAGCGTGCGCACCGCACCGCCCAACTCACCAAAGTTCGCGTGTCCATCGCTCGGCTGGATGCTTTCGAGAGCCGTACGCAGTTGCGCCTCGTCCGTGATCGGCTGCGTGAGAACGTCGACCTGTCCGCCGAGCACCATAATCTGCGCCTTTTCGCCGTGCGGCTTTGCAGCGAGAGCGGCCAATGCCTGCTGCTTCGCATCCGCAAAACGCGAGCCGACCCGCATACTGAAGGAGTTGTCGAGCACAAGCAGCAGCAAGTGGCCGTTCACGTCAGCCGCCGGCCTTTTTACAAACGGATCGGCAAACGCCAGCACCACCAGTAAGACCGAGGCGAACCGCAATGCAAACAGCAGCAGATAGCGCAGCTTTCTGTGCCGAGTCGAGCTCTGGGTGCCGCGCTCAAAGAACATCAGCGAGCTTACCGGCCGCGGAATCGTGACATGCTTGCGCAGCAGATGCACAAACACCGGGATGCCCAGCGCCGCGAGCCCGCCCAGAAACCATGGCGCCAAAAAGCCCATCAATCACGCTCCTGCCGTAGCGTCAGATATTCGCGCAACGCCGCATCAAGCGGCTCATTCGTCATCAATAGCTGATAGTCCATGCCTGCGGCCCGCACCCCCGCCCGCAACTGTTCAATGTGCGCATCGATCTTCGCGCGATACGCAGTCTTCGCATATTCGGGAATTACTTCGATCCTGCGATCCGTCTCAAGATCGACGAGCACCGCCGATCCCTTCATCACCGGCCGAATCTCCTGCGGATCGAGAATGTGAAACAGCACGACCTCATTCCCGCGAAAGCGCAGCGGCGCAATCGTGCGCACCACCGCCTCCGGCTCCTCGTAGAAATCCGAGATCACAATGGCGATGCCGCGTCGGTGCAGGAAATTCTGAAAGTGCCGCAGCGGCTTGGCAAAATCGGTGCGCGCCCGCGGCTCTGCCCGTTCAAGTCCCGCAAATAACCGCGCCAGTTGCCCTGGCCGTGTCGAAGGCCGGATCGTCTCGCGCACCTCGTCGTCAAACACAATTAGCCCCGCCGCATCGCGCTGGTTGTGAATGGCGAGATAGAAGATCGACGCCGCAATGAACCGCGCATAGTCCATTTTCTTTGGTGGGCCGGAGGTGTACTGCATCGAATTGCTCGCATCCAGTAGCACCGTGATCTGGCTGTTTGTCTCGCCGCGATAGCGCTTCAGATAGCATCGCTCAGTCCGCGCGAAGAGATTCCAGTCCACGTGGCGCAGATCATCGCCAGGCGTGTAGGCGCGGTACTCGGCGAACTCCTGGCTGAAACCAAAATCCGGCGAGCGGTGCAGTCCGGCCACAAAGCCGTCCACCACCGTCTTCGCCAGCAGATCGAGTGACGAGATGCCGGCCAGAACGTCGGGATCGAGAAACCGCTGCATCAGCTCTCCCTGGGCCTCGCTACCTGCGCGATCAGCCGGTTCAGAATTTCGTCGGCATCAATCTTGTCGGATTCGGCATGAAAATTGAGCAGAATGCGATGCCGTAGCACCGGCACCGTCACGGACGTGATGTCGTCATAGGTAACGTGATAGCGTCTGTGGGAGAGCGCTCGCGCCTTGGCCGCCAGCACAATAAACTGCGCCGCCCGCACGCTCGCGCCGTAATTTGCATATTGCCGGATGAAGTCCGGTGCGTTCTCGCTCTTTGGCCGTGTGGCGCGCACCAGGTTCACCACGTAGCGCGACAGCGTTTCTGCAATCGGCACCATGCGCACAAGCTGCTGAAAATCGAGCAGATCCTCTGCCGACGTGACCGCCTCGATCTGTACTGCGCGTGTCGCTGTCGTCCGGTCGACGACTTTGATCTCGTCTTCGGCACTCAAATCGCCGAGGATCGCGTTGAACAGAAAGCGATCGAGCTGCGCTTCGGGCAGTGGATACGTGCCTTCGAGTTCGATCGGGTTCTGCGTCGCCAGCACAAAAAATGGCGCAGGCAGCCGGTAGATGTTGCCGCGCACCGTACAGGAGTGCTCCTGCATTGCTTCGAGCAGCGCCGATTGTGTTTTCGGCGGCGTGCGGTTGATCTCGTCCGCCAGCAGAATGTTCCCGAAGATCGGCCCTTCGACAAAGGTCCACTTACGCCTGCCGGTTTCCAGATCCTCTTCGATGATGTCGGTTCCCGTGATGTCTGAGGGCATCAGGTCGGGCGTGAACTGGATGCGCCGGAATTCGAGCCCCAGCGCATCCGCCAGCGTCCGCACCATCAGCGTCTTCGCGGTGCCGGGCATGCCGGTCAGGAGGCAGTGGCCGCCCACGAAGATCGCGATCAGGATCTGGTCCAGCACTTCCTCCTGGCCCACGATCACCTCGCGCACCTGCCTCAGAATCGATGCATGTACAGCGTGAAAGCGCTCAATCCGCTGCTGCAGTTGCGCCGCGTCCTGGTTCAATCCGGCAAACGAAACCATCGCATTCCTTTCTTGCTACTTGGCAGTCGTGGACGTCTGTTGCAATTCGAGGAGAAGCTTTTGTGCGGGCTTGTATCCCGGCGCAATTTCGAGCGCTGCCAGCACGCTGTCCTGGGCTTTGTCCTTTTGTCCCGCGGCAAAGTAGGCCTGCGCCAGATTGAACTCTGCGCCGGCCTTGTCTACCGGATTCGATGCGATAACGGCGTTGTACTCACGCACTGCACCTTCGAATTGTTTTTGCGCGTAGAGCAGATCGCCGAGCCTTCGATGCAGGTCTTCGTCCTTCACCGGGTAGATGTAATTCAGCCGCTCGAGCGTGGCAATAGCTTCGGCCGTCTGGCCTGCATCTTGTTCAAGCTGGGCGAGGCGCTTGAGCAGATCCGGCGACTGGCCGCCGTGATGCTCGTACGGAGTGAGAATTTCGGCTTCGGCTCGGGTATCCCCACGCGCGCGGTCCGCTTCGGCGAGCAATTCGTAAGGGTTGGCGTCATCGACATACTCGGGATAGAGAGCGAGCACCGCAGGCAGCTGTTGGAGGATCTTATAGTATTGTTTCTGTTCCGCGGCGGCGACGAGTGCCTTCAGCTTCTCGCGCCATTCATCGAACTGCGCCGCCTCTTTGCCATATTGATGATCGATCCACGCGAGATACTGGCGGTCGAACTCTTCCGGCGGCATGCTCAGGTTTTCCTGGATGACTTGCGCCGTCGGATGCAATGCCGCATACGAGTGAACCATGTCGAGGAGTTTCCCTTCGCCCCATTTCTCGCCGATAAAATCGCAAATCGTCCCCGCCTGAAAATACGAAACGATCACCTGTGACGGATAATCGGGATACACAAATCCGCGATCGAGCTTCGCTACCGGCAGCAGCTTCTTGTCGCGGATGGCAACCAGCACCTCGGGCGTCACGCGATTTTTCCACTCTGGCGAATGCGCGCCTTCCTCGTGTACGGCCAACCCCTCCGTAAACCACCGCGGCACGCGATGATTTGTAGCTGTCAAAATGAAGACGTGACTCATCTCATGCCATAGCGTCGCACCCCAGTTGAAGTCGCCCGGCTTGCGCGCAGATGGACTGTCCATCGCTACCACTTCGCCAAACGTTACCCCCAGTGCGCCAAGCCCCGGCATCCCCATCGTGCGCACCGCGAAGTCTTCGTGATTCGGATAGACCTCCACCTGCACCGGACCCGGCAACGTCATACGATACTTCTTCTCGTAAGTCGCCAAAATTGTGTGCAGCTCCGGCTGGATATATGGCGCGAGCAGCGCGGACTCGCTCTTGTTCAGTTTCAGGATTGTCGTGTCATCGCGAATCGTATCGAAGTTCTTGTAGCTGTCGAGCAGTCGCAGGCTATTGACCGTCGCCGCATCGCGGTAGCCGTTGTTGTAGCTCAGTTCTAGTTCCTGGCGCGGCTCATCCTCTTGGCCCAGCCGCATCAACTCGATACCCAGACCCGAATGCGCAGCCCACAACTGCGGATCGGCTGCAATCGCTTTCCGATAGTACGTCACCGCATCCTCATAGCGATAATGCAGTTCGAGTTGGCGCGCCACACGCGCATAGGCCTCGCCGCAGCCCGGCCCTTTGCCGCCGGTCACAGCTTCAATCTTCGCGAACCACGTATCCGGGGCGTGATCTGTGATTAGCTCGATCGCCGCGTGAATAGCCATCGCATCCAGCGCGTCATCTTCGAGCGCAATCGCCTTATCCGCCTCCATGCTTGCCGCCTCGCGGTCATCATTTTCGAGCGCCAGCTCGGCCATCAACTCGTGCGCCTCAACCAGCTTTGGATCGAGCGCGACCGCTTTGGCTGCATACTCTTCGGTCTTGCCATCGAATCCATTTGCCGAAACCATTGCCAGCCCCAGGTACGCCTCGGCATTCGCAGGATCTTTCGCAAGCGCCTCGCGAAACAGATCGGCTGCATCGGACTCATTGAACCGCTCATGCAGCAGCATCCCCCACCGCACCTTATAAAGCGGTTCGCTATTCTCGGGCTGTGTCGCCAGCCGGAACTGCGCGTTGGCCTGCTCCCACTGCTCCAATCCCCAAAAGCCTTCCGCACGTTCGTAGGCATTGCTGCCGCGCGTGAGCGTCTCAAAGCACGCATGCGCGTCGTGCCCATCCTTGCGCAGCTTCCGGCACTCCCCGGGCGTAGCTGCGCGCGCAGTCACGGCGCAGGCTGCCAGCAGCACGAAAAGGGAAGCCGCGCGTCTCATTTATCCAGTTCCTCCTGCACCTTCGCCAGTTCGAGCAGCGCGTCGGTCAACTGTTTTTTGTAGTCCGCCGCATCCATCGCAGCTTTCTGATATTTGAGCGTGTCGATCTTCTGCTCCAGCTCTTCTTTTTTCTCGATCAGCGCCCGCTTCGCTGGATCGTTCGCCGCCTGTCGACTTGTGCCGAGGCGCAGCAGCGTAAAGCTCGCGAGGAGTTGTCCCTCTCCATTACCTGCCTCGCGCACCGCCTCGCCCGCACCTGTGTCGTTAAACACCGCATGCTCTGTCGCCAGTCTTTTTTGCGAGTCGTAAAAGGCTGCGGTTTTTCTCGTTGCGTAGCTGAAGGCTTCCATCGCATTGATGGAATCGCTCTTGTCGGTATCGGTTGAAGGATCCTGCAGCGCCTCAACCCAGTAGCGGGCGAAGACCGTCGCATTCTTCTCCGTGCCGGACTTTGTCGCCGCAATCACCGCGCGTCCCGGCTTTTCGAACGCCTGTATCGCACCGCCGCTTGCGCTCGTCGTGTCCACAATCAGCTGCCGCGTTGCAGCAACATGATCGCAGAGCGCGGCGATCTCTGCTCCAGTCATATCCGGACCTGCGAGATTGAACTTGTACTCCGCGCCTTCGTAAGAACCGTGCCCAATCAGGATCAACACGAAGCCGTCCTCGGCCTTCGCGTCGCGCGCCACCGTGGTCATCGTCTCACGCAATTGTGCTGCGGTTGCCTGTACGCCCATGAGTGCGTAGACATGCGCAGCCGGCCCTTCTGCCGCAAAGATGCGCTGAAGGTCCTTCGCTGCTGCCGTGAAGCGCTGCTCGTAGTCCGGCTCGCCACCCAGTCCCGCGACAATCACGTAATATGTCGCCGCTCGCGCATGCGCGACTGCGACGCAAAGAACAAGCAGCGTCCAAGCGCGCCTCATACCACACCCCACTTACGGCGCAGCAGCCACTCTGTGATCGGCAGTGCAAGAAGCAGCAGAAAAACGATTGGCATGTCCCACAGCTCTTTTGTGCTGCGGACGGAGATCCCCGCCTCCGAATACGAAATATCGCGCGGCAGGTTCTTCAAGTCTGTTGGTTTCCAGTAGCGCCCGCCCGTCTCGGCCGAGAGTTGTTCCAATAAAGGCCGATTCTGCTCGGTATGAAAATTCTCCGCAACGCCGTCCTCGCGCTGAAACGTGAGCACATCGCTGCCCAGCGGCTGCGGTGTGGTACCCGTCGACTCAGCCGTAATCTCCGCGAGATACGCGCCCGGCTTCTCCGCTGTCCACTCCGCCTGATAAAGCCCCGGCGTCTCTTGCGAAGGCGTCATCTCCACCATCGCATCGACCCCCGTGGGGCCGACGATATGCGCTGCCACATGCGCATCAGCTGTCGGCTGAAACTCGCGATCCCGTACCTGGGCTGTGAGCTGCACTCGTCCCTCGTCCATCAGCAACCGTTGCGCCATGGCCGCTGTCACCGGCCCCGGCGACTCGGCAGCCAGCCATCGCAACAACTGCTGCCAGAAAAGATCATGCGAGGGATCACCCAACGCTTCGCTCATCTGCCAACGCCACGTACCGCCCGTCGCCATGATCGCTGTGCGTCCGTGCCCGTAGCTTTGCGTTACCAGTAACGGCAAGTTGCGCCGCCCCACAAGCATCTCGGCCAGCACCGTCGCACCCGGCTTGGGCGAGCCCGCGTCCTCGTAGTCGGCAAGATAGGTGAGCTTGCGCCACCGCTCCGCATTCTTCTGCTTGTCCTCGATCAGGCGCGTGATCGGCGACTCAACGCCGGCCGAAGTTAGTTCCACCGTTGCGGGATTGCGATGAAAGTTGTGATTGCCCGCCGGTAGGAATGTCGGCAGCAGATCATTCAAACTCGACGCCGCCCAGCCTCCATCGCTCAACGCCTCGCGCCCACCAAGAAAAAGAACGCCACCCCCGCGCCGGTCGACATACTCGCGTAGCAGTTCCTGCTGCAGCGGCGTAAAGTAGTCCGCTGCCACCGAGCCGATGATGATGCCCGAGTAGCCAAACAGATCCTCGGGCCGCACGGGAAAACCCTCTGCCAGTTCAGCAGGATTGCTGATGCCCTGGCGATAGATCTTGTTCTCGCTCGTGCGCAGCATGGAGACAACCTGCACGGTTGGATCATCGTCTTCCGCGCGGCGAATAAACTTGTACTCCCAGCGCGGCTCACCCTCGATGTAGAGAATGCGTCGCTTCGCATCGCTCACCAGAATAGGGCGCGTTGCCGCATTATTTGCGACATTCTCTTCACCCGCGAGCGGTTCCACGCCGAAGGTTAGCCGCTTCGCGCCTGCTGCGCCGACCGGAAAGAAAATCTCCTCGCTCTGTAGTCGTCCATTTGGAGCAAGTTCGATTTCGCGCGCAGCCAATGTCTTGTCGCCATCGCGCACGGCGAGTGTCGCCTTTTGTTCCGCATAGCCGTGCTGCATCAGCGTGATCGTTGTGGCCACGCGGGCATTCACAGTTGCTCGTGCGGCCACACTCACATCCTCAATCTCCACATCATGCGCCGGCGCCTCTGCGCCAAAGCCGATCGTGTGTACCGGCAGCCGGCGATTCCGAAGCGCCTGCAGCGCCTCAAGACTGAGCCCCGATCCCCCCGCAGCCGTGTTCTCGCTGCCGTCGCTCAGCAGCAGGACCGCACCGACCGGCAGATCCGCCGTGTCGTTCGCCAGTTGCTTCAAGCCATCGCCGAGATGCGTCGCCGGCTCAACCGGCGCAATAGCCGGCGTCGTTCCTGCGCCCGCACCGTCAATCCTCGCCAGTCCACTGCCTAACTTGTAAATCCGCGTCTGGAAGCGCTTGCGCAACCCCGCCAGTAATCCGCCTTCAAGCGCAGCCAGCGCCGCTGCCTCGCGCGTTTTGCCTTCACTGTCAACAATGCTCATGCTGTGCGAGTCATCCACCACGACAGCAATGATGTTCTGCTGTGAACTCAACTCGCTTACCGACATCGCAGGCTCCCACAGCAGGAACAGAATGAGCGCCGTAAGCGCGGACTGCAGGCCCCAGATCACCCACGCTCGCCAGCCTTTCATCTTTGGCGCCGCATCTTGCAGCCTATGGCGAATTAGCAGCGCCAGCCCGCCCGCAGCCGCCGCAATCAGCACTACCAGCAGCCACGCTGGCCACGCGCCCAGCAGCACGAACCGTCCTTTGGTAAACACCGGACTGGGGTACTTAAAAAGAAACTGAAACATGCGCGCTTTCCGCCGTGAGCCCGCAGCAATCTCTATCCGCAACGATTTCCCGCCGAAAAGCTCGGCAGATCAGTGTGTCATTCCGTAGATGATGTAATCGAGCCCCACGCGAAAAGCCATCGACGCAAAAGTCTCTGGATAGTTCGGGTCGTCGGCCCACTCCCATGCGTCGCCCAGGTGCATGTTGTGGCAGATCGCCACAATGATCCGGCCCTTATCATCGCGGATCGCACGCCACTTTGGCTGGTACCCATCTTTCTCGTACGTGCGTCCCGACCACACATACTGCTCGCCGGGAATCTGCATTTTGTCGTCGATGTCGTAAAGTGTGTGGAAGATCTCGTCGCCGCTCTGCAGGTCTTCGATGGGCCGGTCGGGCAGCACCTGCCGCATGCCGTTCATAAAATTTTCCCAGTCCTCAGTGCCGTGAAAGTCGTCTACCATCAGGAAGCCGCCCTTCAGCAGATACTCGCGCAACCGCTTGGCCTCGGCATCCGTGAAGGTCCAGTTCTGCACCTGCACCGCATAAATCCACGGATAATTGAAGATTTCGTCGGAGTCGAGCGTGACCACCTGCTCGTACGGCCGCCCGTCGATGCGGGTGAGCCGGTGCATCGCAATCAGAAACTGCCGGTCGGCCTTGGGATAGTCGCGCGACCAGGAATTGAACCATCCCCGGTGGCCTCGGCCACCAAAGCTAGCGCTTTCCATATTGGAGCTGTAAGCCAGGCGCGACCAATAAAACTCCGCCTTTACATTTGCAGGCGAGTCGTCATTGCCAAAGCCGAAGTCCGCGGTTCGTTGCAAAGCCCACACTCCCGCGCAGCAACCCGCTGCCGCCGCGGTTACCAGCGCGACTTGCGAGAGCTTCATGAGGGACCTCCGCGGGAGGGGAAGACCGTGTGCTGCCCGGTTGCCCTATATAGACGGAGCCACTAAGCAGTTGGTTGCAGTATGCCGCCGGGCTCTCTGCTTGTCCAGCAGGCTCCCACCCAATCGCGTGTCCTTGTCGATCGCGTTGCGCCCGTGAGACGATGCTCCCATGCCCGGCAACCTATTGAACCGGCGCAAACTTCTTCAACTTGGCGGAGCAGCCCTGGCCCAGGCCGCCTGCGTGCGGCTGCCGGGCAAAGCGCTTTTCACTGCGCAAGCCGCCCCGAATCCCGCGCCCGAAAAGGCCGATTACACCCTGCGCATCGCCCCCGTCACCGTCGAGCTCGACCGCTCCCACATCATTTCGACCACTGGCTACAACGGCACGGCGCCCGGCCCCGTCCTGCGCATGCGTGAAGGCAAACCCATCACAGTCGACGTCATCAACGCCACCGACACGCCCGAGCTCGTGCACTGGCACGGCATGTTGATTCCGCCCGAAGTCGACGGAACGGAAGAAGAAGGCTCACCGCTTGTCGAGCCGCACAGCCGCCGCCGCTTCCAGCTCACCCCCGGTCCCGCCGGCAGCCGCTGGTATCACTCCCACGCCATGGCCATGGACGACCTGCATAAAGGCGCCTATACCGGCCAGTTCGGCTTCGTCTATGTCGATGGCGGCAATAACCCGGGTCAATATGACCAGGAGCTCTTTCTTGCCCTGCGCGACTGGGAGCCCTTCTTCACCGGCACCATGGACGACGAGGACGACAACACGCACGAGGGCCCATTGCTCGAAAAACCCGCCACCCTCAACACCGATCCCGACGGCCTCGAAGTCGGGTCAATGACCTATTCCATCAACGACAAGTCCCTTGGCTCCGGCGACCCCATTCGCGTCCGCCAGGGCCAGCGCCTGCTTATCCACTTCCTCAACGCCAGCGCCATCGAAAACCGCCGCATCGCGCTCGCCGGCCACAAGATGAAGGTCGTCGCCCTCGATGGCAATCCCGTTCCCACGCCGCAGGCTCTCGATTCCATCTTTATCGGTGCAGGCGAACGCATCGATGTCGTCGTCGAGATGAACAACCCTGGCATCTGGATCCTCGGCGGCACGGAAAAGTCCATCCGTGAATCCGGCCTCGGCGTCATCGTCGAGTACGCTGGTCAACACCAGCAGCCTCAGTGGATCGATCCGCCCCGGCAGCCGTGGGACTACACCCTCTTCGGCGCGGCCAATGCCAACCCGCCCGTTCCCGAGCAAACGATCGAATTAATCTTTGAAAAAATCCCGGGCGGCGCCGGCAAATTCAATCTCTGGCTGGTCAACGGCAAGCCCTACCCGCACGAGCGTGAATTTGTCCTGCAGCAGGGTGCGCGCTACCGGCTCATCATGCGCAACCGTACCGACGATGCCCACCCCATGCATCTGCACCGTCATCTATGGGAGCTCCGGTCCATCAATGACAAGCCGACCGCTGGCATCCTCAAGGACACGGTGATCGTCCCCTATTACGGCCGCGCCATTGTCGACTTCACCGCCAACCAGCCTGGCTTGGCCCTCTTCCACTGCCACATCCAGCAGCACATGGACTACGGCTTCAAGGCCCTCTTCCGCTACGCATAGCCGACGATCGCAGGTCTGGACTTCCAGCCCTGACGCTTCACCGTTTGGAGCAACCCCACAAACGTTGATACACTTGAGTTGAGAGAGCTCGTAGCTCAGTTGGTAGAGCAACGCCCTTTTAAGGCGTGGGTCCTGGGTTCGAATCCCAGCGAGCTCACCACCGCCGTTGCGCAATCCTGAAGATCGCGCACACCATATAGCGCAAAATCACACGCCATCTCTAAATTTCCATTCACACTCACCAGCACGGGCGTGTGCTCATGTATGACGGGCAGGGAACCGAAGAGTGCCGCGTCTTGCGTGTGGGGAGCGGCAAGGCTCGCGGCGTTCTTCTCGTGATGATCTTGGAAGACCGAGTCGATCCAATCCCAGATCTCCGCTTCCGCGATCGACGTGCAGGGGCTCTCGACTGTGGCTGGCATGATGAACTCCTTGAGGTGAGCCGTGCGGACTACTTGCGCAGCGGCAGCAGCGTGGCGAGACGGCGTTCGCGAAGGTAGATTCCCGCCCACGCCAGAAGCGCGAAGATCACCGGGAAGATGGTTTCAAAAGTCGGGCTGCCGGCGCGCATCTGGATCGCCACCGCGCCGCCCAGGTAAGCGCTCAGCAGAACGGCGCCCAGCACGGCTGTGCGCGGAATCAGATACAGCACGGTGGAAGTCAGCAGCAGGATGCCCAGACTCACGCCCAGATTGGCTGGAAACCCGAGCCGGTTGAAGGCATCGACAACCCAAACCGGCATCATCAGCTTGCCCACGGCATCGAAAAGCAGAAACAGTCCAACCAGTGTGGTGAGCACGCGGCCGGTCCACAACCTCGCTTTCGAAACCTGCGCTGTTGAAGGTTCTGTGCTGGTTGCGGGAAGTGAAGCGTCGTCGTTGAAAGTCGTAGCGGACATGAGATTCCTCCTTGAATTGCGTATGCGATTGAATGGGAACGAGGCAGATTGTCAGGCAATCGGAAACAGAATTTCGGTGAGCAGCTGATCCTCAGGCGTGGTGCGCGGATCGTTGACGTAGTTCTCGATATTGAAATCGTCGCGCAAGGGAAGCTTGTGTTCCTGAGCAAGCTCGAAGGCGCGCCCAGATGCTTGCGGAAGCTGAGAATAAGAACCAGTCAGCACAAACTTGCTGTACTTGCCGCCCGTGAACTTCTCGTATTTCAGGCCATCGGGCAGATTCGCCGGAGGCTCAGCCACAGCCACACCTGCCCGATACACCTGCGGCCCTACCTTGTAGAGGCTCATATAGCCGGTGATCTTGTTGTGCTCCGCGACTGTCGGCGCCAACTTGTGGACTTCGTTCCACGCCTGCGGTGCTGTGTTCATGAAAGGGCCTACTTTCTCGATAAAGACGTAATGCGTCTCGGGCCAGTTCACACTTTCGGGGATTTCGGTCAGGTTCAGGGTCGTAGTCATCGTTGTCTCCTGCTGTTACTCTGCGATGTGGGTTGGTGATCTTCTCTTCGCTATAGCACGAAATCCGCAGCTTCAAACTCGGGGCGGATTTCAATATCTGAGTCCTCGATCATCGGATTGGGGCAGCGTTTGAGCCACTCCACGGCTTCGTCCATCGAGCGAACCTCCCAGAGCCAATAGCCGGCGATCTGCTCCTCCGTCGGGCCAAAAGGACCTTCGAGGACGGTCCGTTGTGTACCTGAGAACCGTACGCGCTTGCCTCGAGAGGTTGGTTTCAAGCCGCCCCCGTCCTTCATGATGCCGGCCTTTATCAGTTCCTCGTTGTATTGCCCCATTGCGGCCAGCAACTCCGCGCTTGGCATTACGCCCTTCTCGCTGTCCTTGCTCGCCTTAACAATGACCATGCACTTCATTTCACTTCTCCTTTTCGTTTGTCTCATGTGGTTGTGCTTGCTCGAAGAGGGATTCGATATACCGATGCAGGTGGTCGATGCAGCTCGCTGCAATCTCTGCGCTGTGCTGGGCCTTGGCCAGTACGAACGATCCCTGCAGAACGGCTTGCGTGTAGAAGGCAAGGCTTTCGGCCGTCCAATCCGCCTGAATGCCGCGTGAACTCATGGCCTCGGCAATATCGGCCTCCACCATATGCGCGTGAGAGGCGATGTAGCGGTCGCAGGCCTCCCGAATCTTGGGGTGCGTCTCGTAGGCTTCCTGCACCATCGTGCCCAGCAGGCAGGTAAACTGCGGCAGATCGCCCAGCAGAATCGCTTTGCGGAACTCCACGTAGCCCAGCACGCGGTCCACGGGGTCGGGTAGGTTTCGGTAGGGAGCCGTCGCGAACAGACCGTCCGCCGTGGAAGAAAAATGCTCTGCCGCGGCCAGGGCCAGCTCCTCTTTACTCTTGAAGTGATGAAAGAAGCTGCCTTTGGTCAGCCCGGCCGCGGCGCAGATGTCCTCCACGCGGGTGGCCGAGTAGCCCTTGGAGCGGATCACATAAAGCGCCGCGTCCAGCAGCTTGATCTTCGACTCATGTTGCGATTCGTGATGTTCTGTTGTTTTCATTTCGTACCGACCAGTTGGTATGCAATGTACCAACCAGTAGGTATGCTGTCAACAGATATTTTTCCACAGCCTGGTAGCTCCGTCCTTGGGCGGTTTTAATTTCTTTCAGATGTGCAGCCTTTGCTACTTGGAGTTGGCACGCGGATGGTTCTACCATAGACGCTGAATCTCCCCCGCGGCGCAATCAGGAAGAGACCCCCGAATGGCGAACTTCGCTTATTGGAAAAGACTTGTCGCGAGTACGGCCATAGCCTGCGCCGCCGCGGCTCTTTCTTTCCACGTCGGCAGCGTCGTCGCGCTCTCAGCCAACCCCGGCATTGCCGCACTCCAGTTCTTCGGCCGTGTCCTGCTCGTCCCGGGCGTTCTCATCGCCATGGTGGTCAGCAATGACGCGCACGGTTTTCCTTTGTGGGTCACCGCGGTAGCCAATTTCCTCTTCTGGTTTCCGATCAGCTATCTGTGCGGAGCTATCGTCAAGCGAATCCAGGAGCGGAGAGATGTCGCCAGAGGCGAGGCGCCGGTCTGGGCCGGAGGGGGAGGTCTCCTGCTGGAGTCGGCTGCCATCACCGAGCTGCACGATCGATGTACGCAAATCTGGCACGTGAACCCCAATGAGGCCACAGCCGTAGGAGAGCCTGATTGGCTCGCCGCAGTAGCCCGTCATCACCGCGCTAACTTTGATCTCTGGCACATTGAGGATGAAGCCCGTGCGCCCGGCGCGACGGATGCCGAGCTCGCCGGGGTGAAGCGCCGCATTGATGAGACCAACCAGCTTCGCAACGATCTTACGGAAGAGCTCGACCGCCGATTGCTGAACTGGCTTGAGCCGAGAGGTCTTCCCAAGCCTGGAGCGCCGCTCAACTCCGAGTCGCCGGGCCTGATCATTGACCGGCTCTCAATTCTTGCGCTCAAGATCTATCACACCCGCGAAGAAACGGGTCGCAGCGATGCCTCGGCCGGTCATGTCGAGCGCAATCGCGAACGCCTCACCATTCTCGAGCAGCAGCGTACCGACCTTGCCGCCTGTCTCGATGCCCTGTGGCGCGAAACGCTGGCTGGCACGCGTCGTTTCAAGCTGTATCGCCAGCTCAAGATGTACAACGATCCGGCGCTGAATCCAGTGATCTACGGCAAGTTTTCATCCGGACGGAGAAACTGAATTTCGATCTGTATACCTACGCCAGGTATTCTTCCAGCGACCTCCCCATTGACGTCTCGCGGCACAATGCGTATAAAGATGGCTCAAGCAGCGTTGTACCCTATGCCCGGAAGCGACCTGGCCATGGTCTGGTCAAATTACCCGGCAGGCATGCGCGCTTTGAAAACACCATGATGCAAGAGGCCCGAACCGCGGCAGCGAGCCGCAAAAAAACTCCCCCGTCCGTTAAGCCTGATGGTCACTCCGGCGCAGGCAATGGTCCCGCATACCAGCACTATCAGGCGGCGCTGCAACTGCTGCAGCAAGGCAAGTATGACAAGGCGCTGGCGGGGCTCGAGAAGCTGCTTCCCGAGGCTCCCATGGAGTTGAAGGAGCGCTGCCAGATGTACATGCAGACCTGCCAACGGCAACTGCAGAAACCCGCTCTCGCCTTTCTCACGCCCGAAGAGCACTATGACTACGCGGTCTCGCAGCTGAACACCGGCTACTATGAGGATGCCCGCGAGCAGTTCAACCAGATTCTTACCGGTCATCCTGGAGCCGACTACGCCTTCTACGGCCTCGCGGTGCTCGATGCGATTACCGGCCGTGCGCAGGATTGCCTCTCGAATCTTTCGCGCGCGATCGAGCTGAACCCTAGAAACCGGCTGCAGGCCCGGGTCGACAATGACTTCCAAAGCATGGTCGACGACCCCCGTTTTACTGAACTGCTGTATCCTGAAGTTCCATAGGGACGTGTAGAAGGGCTCAGGTTAACTTCCCCGGGGAATCTGTTCCCAGGAAAGCAGGTATGAGCAAAAATTCCTGCGTAGCTCCGGCTTGCCTGGACCACGGCGCAGCAGCCTTGTCTTTAAAATCTGTTCCGGAGCGTGACGCGAGCGCGGAGTTCGCACCAGAGTGCGCATTCCCTTACAACCTTAACTTTCATAAAGTTTGTTTAGAGATGGATTGAAGTATTTATGTCAGCACTTCGCGAACTTGCCCCTGCGCCCTCTTCCGGCGCCCAACACGAACACGCCGCTCGCCCGCTGCATGTAGTCGCCCTCGGAGGCGGCACTGGCCTGTCTACTCTGCTGCGCGGCCTGCGTCGGCACGTGGCCGTGCCCGGCCAGCCTGAAGCGGAAGACGGCGCCATCGCCGATCTCGCCGCGGTCGTTACCGTGACCGACGATGGTGGTTCTTCCGGCCGTCTGCGCACCGACTTCAACATGCTGCCTCCCGGCGACCTTCGCAACTGCATGGTCGCCCTCAGCGAAGAAGAAGACCTGCTCACGCGCCTCTTCAGCCATCGTTTCCGCAGCGGCGACTCGCTCAAGGGCCACAACTTCGGCAACCTCTTTGTCGCAGCGCTTACTGAAATTACGGGCGACTTCGCGCAGGCCGTGCAGCTCTCCTCAAAGATTCTCGCAACGCGGGGCCGTATCTATCCCGCCACTACCGCCAATACCACGCTCGTCGCTCACATGGATGATGGCTCGATCGTGCGCGGCGAAACTAACATCACAGCCAGCCGCCACCGCATCATCGAACTCACGCTTGATCCTCCATGTCCGCCGCCGCTTCCTGAAACGCTCGAAGCCATCGATCGCGCAGACCTTATCTCGGTGGGCCCCGGCTCGCTCTACACTTCGCTCATCACCAATCTTCTCGTTGATGGAATTCCGGCAGCCCTCGCCCGTGCCCGCGGCCTGCGCGTCTATGTCGCCAACCTCATGAGCCAGGCCAATGAGAGCCTGGGCCTTACCGCCTCCGAGCACATCGAGCGCATCTACGAGCACACGCGCGCACCTATCTTTGACTGCGCGCTCGTGAACACCGCTCCGTTCTCGCCCGACACCCTGGCTCGCTACGCCGCCGAGGGAGCATCCCCCATTGCTGCCGATATCAAACGGATCGAAGCGCTGGGCGTCCGCTGCGTCGCCGGCAACTTTGCCAGCGAAGAAAATGTCGTCCGCCACCATGCCGGCCGGGTCACCGACGCTCTGCTGGCTCTCGCGCATAACGATCCTCGCCGTTAGCGTTGAACTGTCTCCCGCCTCTCCGCTACATTGAACTCGTTTGGGGCTCAATCAGCCTGAATTTCATTTGATTTCACTTTCCCAAATCCCCGCCCGCGCGATACATTGGTTGCGCAATCATCAAGCTCGTTTGAGGAGGCAGGAATGCAGTTCCGTTCTGCAGCGTTCGCAGTGGGTGCGGGTGTTTTGGCTCTAAGCTTGTCAGCTTCGGCGCAGGATGCACGTAAACCCGGTCTGTGGGAGATCACCACAAGCATGACGTGGCAGCAATCGCCTTTTCCGGCCGGTATGCAGATGCCGCCCCAAGCCGCGGCAGCCTTCGGCGGCGCGCCGCACACCATGCAGTACTGCCTCACGCAGGCCATGATCGACAAATATGGCGCGCCCATGCCGCAATCGCGCCGTGAGTGCCAAATTACGAACGTCTCGAAGAGTGCCGATGGTATGACGGCCGATATGGTCTGCACTGGCCGTATGAGTGGCAAGGGTTCCATCGAATCGCACTGGAGCAACGGCACCGCCACCGGCAAAATCCACTTCGTCGGCTCCATGCAGATGGGCGCGAATCCCACACCCATCGAGTCGACCTCTGTTTACAAAGGCCCCGACTGCGGGAGCATCCAGCCTCCGCCGATGCCGCCGGAGAAGTAAGCTTCAGAGACCGACCTGGCATCCCTTGTGATAAGAAGTCTGCAGGGGTAAGATTGTCTTACCATGCAGACGAGGGTTTCCACGAAAGGACAGGTCGTTTTGCCGGGCCCGTTTCGCCGACGGCTCGGCATTCGGGCCGGTGACCCGCTTGAAGCCAGCATCGAAGATGGGCGGATCGTCCTGGCGCCGCACCGGTCGCGGCCAGTTCGAGTCCGGATTCTTGAAGATCCGGAAACAGGTCTGCCGGTTTTGAGCGCAGGGGCCGAAGCCCCGGTGTTGAGCGGTAAAGAGGTTCAGGATATTCTTTCGAATTTTCCATGATGTATCTGCTGGACGTGAATGCGCTGGTCGCGCTTGGTTTCGCCCACCATGAGTTCCATGGACGCGTCACCTCCTGGCTGAGAAAACATCGCTTCCCACCTCTGGCTACATGCTCCATCACAGAACTGGGATTCGTGCGGGTATTAACGCAGGCGCCTGCCTATGGACTCACACTCGCCCAAGCTCGTACGATTCTGATCCGGCTGAAAAAGGCGCCCGCCTTATCGATCACATTGATTCCCGACGGACACGACATCTCGCATCTGCCCGCATGGGTCAAATCTCCCAAACAGATCACGGACGGGCATCTTGTTGAACTCGCGGTCGAGCACAGCGCCGTGCTCGCCACCTTGGATGAAAGAATCCCCGGCGCGTACCTCATTCCGTAGGGCCAGGTCGCACGATTGTGCTGAGTCTATCGAGTGGTTTCTATCGTCCGCTTTAACTGTCCGCACGCCGCATAAATATCTCGCCCTCGCGGCTGCCGGAGATAGGCGGGAATGCCTTCCGCGATGAGCGCTGTGCGAAAGCTCTCAACCGCATCTTGTGAGGGCATCGAGTAAGGAATCCCCGGTCCCGGATTCCACGCAATCAGATTCACCTTTGCCGGCAACCCCGATCGCCGCACCAGCCGCGCCACCTCGCGCGCATGTTCCGGCCGGTCCGTCACGTCGCTCAGCAGTACATATTCGAACGTGACGCGTTCTCGCGGCCGTAGCTGCACCTTCCGCACCGCATCGATTACCGCCTCAATCGGCCACTTGCGATTGATCGGCATCACCTCGCCGCGAATCGTATTATTGGGTGCGTTCAGGCTGATCGCCAGATGCGGCCGCACATCGGCCGGCTCTTCAGCAAATTGCTCGATGCCCGGCACAATCCCCGAGGTCGACACCGTCATCCGTTGCGGGCTCAAACCCACTTCGCGCACCAGCAGGCGCACTGCGCCCATAAAGTTCATGTAGTTCAGGAAGGGCTCGCCCATTCCCATGAAAACTAAATTCACACGATCCCGGCCCACCTCAACGCTTTGCCGGTCGAGCACTGCAACCACCTGTCCGGCAATTTCACCAGCCGTCAGATTTCGTTGCAGCCCCAGCTTCGCGGTAAGGCAAAACTGGCAGTTCACCGCGCAGCCCACTTGCGATGAGACGCAGATCGTTGCCCGGGACCAGGTCTTTTGTTCTTGCCCGCGCCCATCCTCATCGGAATCTGATTCCTCGCCTGTCTCGCCGCCGTCGCCTTCCGGCATCCACACCGTTTCCACCGTCTCGGGCTTTGCGGGCAAATTCCCGTTTTGGCGCTCGACAAGGTACCGCTCCGTTCCGTCCACGGACCGGAAAATTTGCACAATCTGTGGTCGTCCGACCTCCCAGCCGGCCTCGGCGAGCCGTTCGCGCAGGGATTTCGGCAGCGTAGTCACCGAGTCCAGATCGGCAACTCGTTGCCGATAAAGAGCTTCTGCGAGCTGTCGACCCCGCCACGCACGTTCTCCAAAATCCACTAAGTGCGCAGACAGCGTAGCTGCATCCAATCCAAAGAGCGGCTTCCGGCTCCCGGCTTCGGGGGCTGCGGAGTCTAAACGGACAAGTTGGCTGGTTTCCCGGATCACGGCTGGGGTCAGCATAGAGCATTTTCCCTTTCCCCTGCAGCCCGGGCACCTCCAGAACGGTCTTCCGGGTTCGCGTTTCCATCACAGCTGGATAACCTGCGGCGTGCCGAATCACTTCGGTTGCCCTACAATCAAACTCGACCTGACGAAAATGAATAATGAGCGAAATCTTCGCCGTACCGTATTGCCGAATGGCTTGATCGTCCTGACTGAGCGCATGGAGCACCTGCGTTCTGTGGCTATGGGCGTGTGGATCAAATCCGGTTCCCGCTGCGAGCCGCCTGAGACCAATGGCATCTCCCACTTTGTCGAGCACATGCTCTTTAAGGGCACGCGCTCGCGTTCTGCTCAGCACATCGCCCGCGAGATGGACTCGATCGGCGGCAATCTCGATGCCTTCACCAGCAAAGAGACCATCTGCTTCAACGTCAAATCTCTCTCCGATCACGTGCCTATCGCGCTCGACGTTCTCTCTGATCTGGTCCTGAACCCGATCTTTGCCCCGCCTGACATTGAGCGTGAGCGCGGAGTCATTCTCGAAGAGATCAAGATTGACGAAGACAACCCCGACGTCCTCGTTCACGAGCTCTTCACGCAGAGCTTCTGGAAGGGCCATCCTCTGGGCAAGCCGATCCTCGGCACCACCGAGACCGTGACACGCCTCGACCAGCCGCAGTTCTTTGCCTATCACGGCGATTGGTTTCACGGCGGCAACATGGTTTTCTCCGCGGCCGGCAATCTGGATCATGACCGCTTCACCGAAGCCGTCGCTAACAAGTTTGCCTCGCTCCCTGGTGGAGAAGCGGTCGATCATCTCTCTGCGCCGTCGCCCAGCGCGCGCATTCAGCTGCACAACAAGAAGTCTCTTGAGCAGGTGCAGATCTGTCTCGGTGTGCCCGCACCGCCCATCACCGATGACAACCGCTATGCCACACTCATCCTCAATACCGTTCTCGGTGGCGGCATGAGCTCGCGCCTCTTCCAGACCATCCGTGAAGAGCGCGGAATGGTCTACTCCATCTACTCTGATCTCAGTCCATATCGCGACGCCGGAACGCTGTGCGTTTACGCGGGCACTTCGGCGGGCAAGGTTCTCGAAGTTGTCGAGCTGGTCCTCGCCGAGTTCCGCAAGCTCAAAGAAATTCCGCTCGGTGAAGAAGAACTTACCCGCGCCAAGGATCAGCTCAAGGGCAACATTCTTCTCGGCTTGGAAAGCTCCAGCTCGCGCATGGCTAACCTCGCACGGCAGGAGATGTACTTCCGCCAATTCTTCAGTGTGGACGAGATCATCGCCCGCATCGACGAGGTCACTGCAGAGCAGGTGCAGCGTATGGCGCAGCGGCTCTTTGAAACCGAACGCATCGCCATCACGCTGCTGGGCCGCTTGCAGGGCCTCAAGCTCAACCGCGAAATGCTCGCCTGCTGAGAAGCAGGCGAGTCGCTCGTCAATTTTGTCAGTCGTCTTCCTCCGCTGGCCCAGAATATACGGCATCAAGTTCACCCTCGCCGGTGGTGGCAACGGCGAGGTGTACCTCTCCACGGGCCACGATCTCACCACCAATCCAGGGCAAGATCGACCTGTATGACCTGCACTAACGAGCACAGCCGCCCTTCAGCAAATCCGCGATCCCCCTCTAGTAGGACTTTCCTCTCCAAAATCTCCGCTCGAACCCATACGGATTACCTCGCGCAACTTTCCCGACTAGATCTGTCCGCCCGGAACCAGACAAACCGCCTCCTATAGGTCCACTTAAAAACGGATCGCAGTTCCACTTGTGCGTTTCCTTCCAGACCCCAATCGTGTCGTGCCGGAGGGCTAGGGCGAATTCTTTTTACGCGCGGGATCGAGACGGCCCCCCGGAACTGCCGTGCTCCACCCTTTCGACTTTCTGTCGAAAGGGTGGGAGAGCAAGCCAACTCGCCAGCTTGTTAAACTCGACCCACAGGCAATTCTGTTGGAAGGAACTTTCTTTGAAACAACCACGCATTTGGATCCCCGTCGCACTCTCCACGCTGTTTCTCTTTGTCGCGGTCCCCGCGCTGTGGGCACAACTGCAGCCTGGTGCGCCGGCGGCGCCGACCTCGCTCGAAGACCGGCGCAAGGCGCTGAACGACCTCTTCCACGAGTACTGGGAGGCGTATCTGGCGCGCAATCCGGAGTTCGCGTCGAGCATTGGCGATACGCGCTTCAACGACAAGGTCAGCGACAACTCCGTGAAGGCGTACAACGCGTGGCTGGAGCATGAGCAGAACTGGATGCTGCGGCTGGCGGCGATTGCGCCGGATGGCCTGAACGACCAGGAGAAGCTGAGCCGCGAACTGCTGCTGCGCAGCTTTGCCGACGAGCAGGAGGCGGCGGAGTTCAAGCCGTGGGAGATGCCGGTGACGCAGATGGACGGCATCCAGACGGAGTATCCGCAGCTGGTGGCGCTGCTGAGCTTTAAGAGCGTGAAGGACTACGACGACTGGATCGCGCGGCTGCATGCGATTCCTGACGCGTTTGCGCAGGTGACGACGAACATGTCGATCGGCGTAGACGACCGGCGCGTTCCGCCGAAGTTCATTCTCGAAAAAATCGATGAGCAAGTAAAACAGCTGGCTGCGCAGAAGCCGGAGGACTCGCCGTTTGCGCTGCCGCTCAAGAAGTTTCCGGCGTCGATTACGGTGGCGGATCAGGAACGCATCAAGACCGAGATGCTTGATGCAATCAGCAAAGAGGTGCTGCCGGCCTACTCGCGTTTTGCACGCTATCTCGAAGTGAGCTACATTCCGGCCGGACGCGCGGAGCCAGGCATCTGGGCGCTGCCCGATGGCACGAAGTACTACCAATACCTCATCCGCCACATGACGACGACCGAGCTGACGGCGGACCAGATTCATCAGATCGGCGTCGACGAGGTGAAGAAGGATGAAGCGGAGATGCTGGCCATCGCGCAGAAGCTGGGCTTCAAGGACCTGGCCAGCTTTCGCGCGAGCCTGAAGACGAATCCGAAGCTGAAGGCGACGTCGCCGGACGCGCTGCTGGCTTCATACAAGGGCTATCTCGCGCCGATGCAAGCCAAGCTGCCGTCGCTCTTTGGCACACTGCCGAAGGCGCCGTTCGAGGTGGTTCCGGTGCCGGATTACATGGCGAAGACCGCGCCGCCGGCCTACTACGAGGCAGGCACACCGGATGGCAGCCGGCCGGGACGGCTGTTTATCGATACTTACAATGCGACGGACCGCAACCTGTATCAGGTGGAGTCGATCGCGTATCACGAGGGCATTCCCGGGCATCATCTGCAAATCTCGATTGCGCAGGAGCTACAGGGCATTCCGGAGTTTAGGAAATACGGCGACTACACCGCATTCATCGAGGGCTGGGGGCTCTATGCTGAACGGCTGGGCAAGGATGTCGGCTTTTACCAGGACCCCTACTCCGACTACGGCCGGCTGGAAGCGGACATCTGGCGGGCGATCCGGCTGGTCGTCGACACCGGCGTCCACAGCCAGCACTGGTCTCGCCAACAGATGGTGGATTACTTCCACGAGCACTCGAATATCGATGAGACGAGTATGCAGGCCGAGGTGGACCGGTATATCGCATGGCCGGGGCAGGCGCTGGCATACAAGGTGGGGCAGCTGAAGATTCTGGAGCTGCGCGACCGGGCGCAGAAAGCGCTGGGCGATAAGTTCGACATACGTGCATTTCATGATCAGGTGATCGATGCGGGCGCGCTGCCGCTGGATCTGCTGGAGGCGCGCATCGATGCGTGGATTGCGGAGCAGAAGGGCGCAGGGCACTGAGCCCGTGCTACAGGCTTGGCCGAGCCAATGCGAGTATCCTGATAGGTGCACCACAACTCTCATCCAAGACAAGGGAAAAAATGGCGGAGATAGCTGTTGAGGCAAGCGAAATTCCGGCACAGTTGCCGCATGTGCGCGTGGCGGTTCTGGGCGCGGGCAAGATGGGCGGCATTTTGCTGCAGGCGTTTTTGAAGCAAAATCTTTTTGCCGCAGACCGGATTCACGCGACTGTGGCTCACGACGAACGGGCGCTGGCGTTGAGCGCTCAGTGGGGCGTGGATGTAAGCACGAGCAACCTGGAGGCCGCCCGGCAGGCTGACCTGATCTTGGTGGGCGTGAAGCCGTTCCAGGTGCCGGAACTGATCAAAGAGATTGCGCCGGCGCTGACGCCAGAGAAGACGATTGTGTCGTTTGCCGCTTCGGTGAAGACGCGCGCCATTGAAGAGGCGGCGGGGATTGATATCGGCGTGATCCGGGCGATGCCGAATACACCGTCGAAGCTGGGTGCGGGGATTGCGGCGTTGTGCCGGGGACGGTTCATCAGCGACAAGCAGATGGAGCTGGCTCAGCGGATGTTTGAAACGGTGGGCCGCACGGTGATCGTGGACGAGAAACACATGGACGCTGTCACTGGGCTTTCCGGCTCCGGACCGGCGTATCTCTACATCATTATCGAGGCGCTGGCTGAGGCTGGCGTCAAAGTAGGGTTGCCGCGCGACGTGGCCACCCAATTGGCGGCGCAGACGGCCTTTGGCGCTTCGAAGATGGTGCTCGAAACGGGATACCATCCGGCGTTGCTGAAAGACGAAGTGACCACGCCTGCTGGATGTACGATCGACGGCATTCTGGAACTGGAAGAAGGCGGACTGCGCGTGACGCTGATCAAGGCCGTGATGCGGGCTACGGAGCGGGCGCGGCAGTTGGCGGCGGGATGACATGGCAGGACTAGGGACTAGGGAATAGGTTCCTTCCCCTTCGCAGAGGACGCGAAGCGGCGAAGGTGGAGCCACCAATTCCTTGAGTGGATTTGCTATCCACCCTTTCGAAAGAAAGAAGCCGAGGGATGGGCGCGGCCTTCGTGAGGAACGGCGATGTGGAGAAAAGCCAATGTTCGGCGATGGGTGGCTGCATTCAGACGCCATCCAGCGATGGGATTGGCGGGCTTTGCGGTGGGCCTGCTCTATGGAGCGACCACTACATTTTTTGATCGCCTCAGCGGACATCCCCTGCGCATTTCGACAGGGATGTTTGCGAATATCAGTCCTCTCGTAACCGCATTGGCCGGGATTGCGATCTTTGTCTGGCTGTCAGGCACGCTTCGGCTGCCGCAAAAACGCGGCATGGTATTTGTTGTCTGCATCTTTCCTGGAGCGATGGTGGAACTGTTGCTCTCGGCGATCATCGGCACAATTGCCAGGACGATTGCCTGATCGTGCTCATCCGAAGACCAAGCTGGTTACCTTCTTATATTCCTGAGCTCGACGGGCTGCGCGGGATCGCGGTGCTGGCGGTGGTGATCTATCACTGCCATCCACGGCTTGAGGGCACTTGGGTTTATGTGGCCTCGCTGTGGGGATGGGCCGGCGTCAATCTGTTTTTTGTGCTCTCGGGATTTCTGATCACGTCGATTCTGCTGGGCTCGCGCGAGAGGCCGCACTACTTTCGCAATTTTTATGGCCGGCGTGTGCTGCGTATCTGGCCGGTGTATCTGCTGGTGCTGGTGGTGGTGTATCTGGAAGCGCCGTGGTTCATTGGTCCAACGGTGAGCGAGGCCTTCCGGACAGCTCCGTGGCTGGCCTACATTTTTTTCGTGCAGAACTTGTTTCATCTCGCACTGCCGCCAGCGCTCGGCCCCACGTGGTCATTGGCCATTGAAGAGCAGTACTACTTTTTGTGGGCGCCCGCGGTACGGATTCTCGCGCGACCCTGGATGCTGGCCTTGGTGCTCGCTGCGGCTCTTGTGGCCTCGCCCGTTGTGCGTCATGCAAACCTGCACTGGATGACGCCGACCAACACTTTGATCCATCTGGACGGCATCGCGTGTGGCAGTTTGCTGGCGTTGGGGCTGCATACGCTTGCGTTGAGCCGGCGCATGTGGCTGGCGATCGGATTAGCTGGGTTTGTTGTGGGCTTGTGGGCAGCCGGCACGGTGGCAGGCGGAACGGCGTTTCTCGATTCTGCGCTGACGCTCTGCTTTGGCGGAGCGGTGCTGGCGGCGATCGCGTCGACAGGCGTGCGCAATCCGCTGAATGCGGCGCTGCGTCGTGGGCCACTTGCGTTTTACGGACGCATCAGCTATGGCCTCTATATGATTCATATCTCTGTGTTCATCTTCTTCGGCTGGTTTGACGCGCGGATGGACCACTACGGAATGGCGGGCAATCTGGCCGTTGTAGGCTTCCGGCTGGCGACCGCTACACTGGCGGCTGCGGCGCTGTGGTATGGGTTCGAGTCGCAAATCCTCAAACTAAGGCGCTATTTTGGCGGCAGACCCGCGGCGCGGGCGTAAAAGACCTAGCCCGGATTCATCCAAATGTCACAATTCGGGTTCAAAAGTTCTCGTATGGCTTCGCGGAACTTTTTTAGGTGATCCGCATCACCCATTGTGTACCGAGTCGCTGCTAGGCTTTTAGTAGCACGCGAATCTTCCCTTGCGAGGTGCGCCATGGCCGAATTTGCGACAGCCGAGACAGTGATTCAGGGCCCCTTGAACGCGGAAACGCTTGCCAAGATGGATGCCTGCTGGAGGGCGGCGAATTATCTCTCCGTTGGCCAGATTTATCTGAAGGACAATCCGCTGCTGGAGCGGCCGCTGACGCTGGACGATGTGAAGCCGCGTTTGCTGGGCCACTGGGGTACTACGCCGGGCCTCAATTTTCTGTATGTGCACTGGAACCGGTTGATCCGCGAGCGCGGACTGAACATGATGTACATCATCGGGCCAGGCCACGGCGGACCGGGGCTGGTGGCTAACACGTATCTTGAGGGATCGTATACCGAGATCTATCCACATATTGAGCAGAACAAGGACGGCCTCAAGAGGTTGTTTCGTCAGTTCAGCTGGCCGTATGGCGTGCCCAGCCACGTGGCGCCGGAGACGCCGGGATCGATTCACGAAGGCGGCGAGCTCGGCTATTCGCTGGTGCATGCGTATGGTGCGGCCTTTGACAATCCGAATCTGATTGTGGCGTGCGTTGTGGGCGACGGCGAAGCGGAGACAGGACCACTGGCGACGAGCTGGCACTCGAACAAGTTTTTGAATCCTGCGACTGACGGAGCCGTGCTGCCGATTCTGCATCTGAACGGATACAAGATCGCCAACCCGACGTTGCTGGCGCGGATTCCGCATGCGGAACTGGAAGAGCTTTTCCGTGGCTATGGATATGAGCCCTTCACGCTGGAAGGTGACGAGCCGATGGTGATGCACCAGCAGGCGGCGGCGATCTTCGATAGGATTCTCGACCGCATTGCAGCTATTCAAAAAGCAGCGCGCGAAGAGGTGAAAGAGAACCGGCAGCCGGAGCGGCCAGCGTGGCCGATGCTGATTCTGCGTACGCCGAAGGGATGGACGGGTCCGAAGTTTGTGGATGGAAAGCCGGTGGAGAACACGTGGCGCGCGCATCAGGTGCCGCTCGACGGCATCCGGACAAATCCTGAGCATCTGCGGCAACTGGAAGACTGGATGCGCAGCTATAAGCCCGAAGAATTATTCGACACAAAGGGTGCGTTGCGCGCGGATCTGGCGGAGATTGCGCCGAAAGGCAAGCTGCGCATGGGCATGAATGCGCATGCGAATGGCGGCTTGTTGTTGCAGCCGCTGAAGGTGCCGAACTTTCGCGAGTTCGCGGTGAAGATTGAAGGGCGCGGGCAGAAGGATGTCGAGTCGACGCGCGTGCTCGGCAAACTGCTGCACGCTGTGATGCAGGCCAACCTGAAGGAGAAGAACTTCCGCGTCTTCGGGCCGGATGAAACAGTCTCGAACCGCATCGGCGAGGTGATCGAAGGAACCGGCAAGGCGTGGATGGCGGAGACACTGCCCGTAGATATTGATCTTTCTGAGACGGGCCGCGTGATGGAGGTGCTGAGCGAGCACTTGTGCCAGGGCTGGCTCGAAGGTTATCTGCTCACAGGGCGGCACGGATTCTTCTCCTGCTACGAAGCGTTCATCCACATCGTGGATTCGATGGTGAATCAACATGCGAAGTGGCTGAAGACAACGCGCGAGATTCCGTGGCGCAAGCCAATCGCTTCGATGAATTATCTTTTGAGTTCGCTGGTGTGGCGGCAGGATCATAACGGCTTCTCGCATCAGGATCCTGGGTTCATGGATCACCTGGCGAACAAGAAGGCCGATGTGGTGCGCATCTATCTGCCGCCGGATGCGAACTCGCTGCTTTCAGTGGCCGATCACTGTTTGCGCAGCCGGAATTACATCAACCTGATTGTGGCCGGCAAGCAGCCTGCGCCGCAGTGGATGACGATGGACGAGGCGATTGCGCACTGCACGGTAGGAATGGGTGCGTGGGAGTGGGCCTCGAATGACGAAGGCAATCCCGATGTAGTGATGGCCTGCTGTGGCGATGTGCCGACGATGGAGACGCTCGCTGCGGTGTGCCTGCTGCGCGAACGGATTCCGGATATCCGCGTGCGCGTGGTGAATGTAGTGGATCTGATGGCGCTGCAGCCGCAGTCGGAGCATCCGCACGGGCTGGCCGATGAGGATTATGACGCGCTCTTTCCGCCGAATGTGCCGGCGATCTTTGCATTTCACGGATACCCGTGGCTGATTCACCGGCTCACCTATCGCCGGCACAACCATGACGGACTGCACGTGCGCGGCTACAAGGAAGAGGGCACGACAACGACGCCGTTCGACATGTGCGTGCTGAACAATATCGATCGCTTCCAGCTGACCTTCGATGCCATCCGGCGCGTGCCGCGATTGGCAGCGCAGGTAAGTGCGACAGAACAGTGGTACTCAGAGGCGATTCAGCGGCATCGTCTCTATGTCACTGAAAACGGCGAAGACATGCCTGAGGTGAGGAACTGGCGCTGGCCGAAGCAGCGGAGTTAGCGCGGCTAGCGGCGATTGCGGAGTTAGCTCGTGGAACGAACCTTTGCGGTTTGTTATCCCGCGATCTAAAGCGACTCGGAGAAAGATCGGTTGGCGAATTGGCGCCGCGATGAACCATCTTTGCGTATCAGCGCTGGTCAAATTGTGCTAACTCCGCTAACGCAGCTAGCCCCGCTGAGAAAGGGTGCTTTTTCATGTCTTTGTTGCCTGTGTTGGTGTTGAACAGCGGCTCGTCCTCGATCAAGTTTTCAATTTACGAGGCCAGTGATGGTGAACGAAACAAGCTGATTGAAGGCGCTGTCGATGGGATCGGCACCGATCTGGGCAAGTTCTGGATCAAGGATGAGGCGGGAAAGAAGCTGGTTGACCAGACGCCTGCTCTGCCTACGCGCGCCGTCGCCTTCGGGCTGGTTGCCGGCGCACTGAACTCAGGCGAGTTTCCTTCTGCGAAGGCGATCGGTCACCGCATGGTGTGCGGAGGCCCGACGGTGCTGGAGAACCAGCGCATCACTCCCAAGCTAATTGATGAGATGGAGCGCTACACAGCCTTTGCGCCGCTGCATACGCCCATTGCCGTGTACATCATGCGTGAAGCACTGCGTCTTTTTCCGGGCATTCCGAACTTTGTCTGTCTGGACTCCTACTTTCATCGCACGATGCCGGAAGTCGCCACGCACATGCCGATTCCCGAGGAGTATGCGGCGATGGGCGTGCGGCGATTTGGCGCGCACGGTATTTCCTATGAGTCCATCGTGTACCAATTGCAGCCGAATGTGCCGGAGAAGCTGATCGTCGCGCATCTGGGTAATGGCGCATCGATTTCAGCGATTCGCAACGGTGCGTGCCTCGATACATCGATGGGACTAACGCCGACCGGGGGGCTGATCAGCGGGACGCGAACGGGCGATATCGATCCCGGAGTGTTGTTGTTCATCCTGCGGAAGATCGCGGAGAAGACGAGTTCGGCGAATGAAGCCGCAGATCAGCTGGAGATTGTCGCGAGCAAGAAAGCAGGCCTGTTGGGTGTGAGCGGGCTTTCGAATGACATGCGCGATCTGCGGGAGGCGATCAAGGCTGGGAACACGAAGGCACGGCTGGCCGTAGACAAGTTCACGTGGACGATCGCCAAGTGGATTGGCAGCTTTGTGGCTGAACTAGGCGGGCTGGACATGCTGGTGTTCACCGGCGGGATCGGCGAGAACGACATCGATTCGCGCGCGGAGATCTGCGCTGGACTAAGTGCGCTGGGGATTGTGCTCGATGCGAAGCGCAACCATGTGCGTGGGGCCGCGGTGATTTCGGCCGCGGATTCTCCCGTGATGGTGCGGGTAATTCCGCCGGCCGAGGATCTGATGATTGTGAATCACGTTGTGCGGTTGTTGGGCGAAGGGGCTGGAGCGTGTTGAACGCTGGTTGTTCTACACTAAAAGAGTGAGTCTGGAGTCTGTAGCTTCGCCCGTCTCAGCAGCTTCTGTAGCCGCTCAACGCACACCTACGCCGGCTTTGCGGCGCTTCTCGTGGGGCGTGCTGGTCTATTTCATCGCCGTCATCCTGTGGGGTGCGCTGACCCGCGCGACCGGATCGGGCGATGGTTGCGGGAATCACTGGCCGTTGTGCAATGGCACTCTCGTCCAGCATTCGCCGCGCATCGACACCATGATCGAATTCACGCATCGCGTTACCAGCGGCATCTCGTTCTTTTCTCTGGTGGGGCTGCTGGTGTGGATTTTTGCGCGCACGGAGCGCGGCCACCTGGCGCGCGCCATGGGCGTAGCTTCACTCGCCTTTACTTTTGTCGAAGCGATTCTTGGCGCACTGCTGGTGAAGCTTGGTTTGACAGCACAGAGTCATTCGCCATTGCGGCCGGGTTATCTTGCACTGCACTTTGCCAACACTCTCCTGCTGATGGGTTCACTGGCTCTCACAGCGCACATGCTGAGCCGGCGAGAAGGATATTTACGGGGCCGTATTCGACTGGTTGCGCCGGTGGGCGCTGTAGCTGGACTGCTGGTGATGCTGGTGGTGGGAGTGACCGGCTCGCTGGCCGCGTTGGGCGATACACTTTTTCCTGCGACCTCGCTTAGCGAGGCGCTGCGGCAGGATTTTTCTTCAGGAAGCGGATGGCTGTTGCGCTGGCGCTGGACCCATCCAACGATTGCTTTTCTGGCCAGTGTCTTTCTCATCTGGATCCTGGTGCGCGCGACCCAGCGGTCGCGTTACTGGAACAATCACGGACTTTCGGCGCTGGTGCTGATCCTGCTGGCCGCCCAATATCTGCTCGGCTTTCTGGATGTGCTGCTGCTGGCGCCGCTGTGGCTGCAGCTATTGCATCTGCTCGGCGCCGACGCGCTTTGGACTGCTTTGGTTGTTCTTACGGCGCGACTCACGCTGGAGCCGGCGACGAGTTAGCAGATCAGCGAGTTCGCAAGTCAGCAAAAAAAGGCCCCAAACGGGGCCTTATTTGTTTGCTGCAATTTCATGGTTACACTCAGTCTTCGAGCTCGGGATGGTAGTGGCTTTCCCAGCCGAGATAGCGCACCGCCGCTTCGTGTACAGCCTTTGAGACGCTACTGAAGTTGGCGGCCACGTGGTGTTCGAAGCCTTCGCGGCAGATGTATTTGAGCAGCTTCTGCAGTTGCGGAATTTCGGCAACGCCGGCTCCGCCGAAGGTCTCGAGTGGATCATCTGTGAACCGGCCTGGGCCGGTGTAGCCGCGAATCACGCCGCTGCGATCATCGGTGGAGTAGCGGGCAAAGCTCATGGCTCCGGCTTTCACGCGGCCTACGCAGGTGCCGAAGGTATTCAGCTTGCCGACTGTGCCGGCGATGATCTCCTGGTAGTCCATCTTGACGTCCTGGAAGAAGTGCTTGGGCAAATTGGAGCAGTGGAAGCAGACGCACTTATCAGGGTTGCTGCCGTAGTTATTGTTCCAATCCAGCAATGCGCTGGGCGTTTGGCTGGCGAGGGCGAGCACGTACATGCTCAGCACGCCGGGGACGTCGACTTCGCACGCAGAGGGGATGAGGTTGTTGCTCATCATGCTCATCACGGTGCAGGGAACCACGCCGAAGTATTCTTCCATCGAGGTCCAGCATTGGACGGCGCTGATGGTGACGGCTTTTTCTTTCATCCAGCCGTCAATGACCGCGCCGAGCTTGGCCATCTTGAGCAGTGATTCTTCGGGAATGCCGGCGGTAGAGACGTATTGCTTGATCGCCGCGAGCTTCGCCTGGGCTTGGTCATCCCCGTCTTTCATACGGTTGATGCGGCCGAAGATCTCCGAGAGATCGATCGGCTCAACCGAGATGCCGTGCGCCTCGAGAATGCGCTCGGAGTAGCGCACGGTGTTGAAGGCTGCGGGACGCGCGCCGATGGAGCCGATGCGCAGGTTCTTGAGTCCTTTTACGATGCGACAGACCTGGCCGAACCACGCGAGATCGGCCTTGAACTCGTCGGATGCGGGGCTCTCGGTGTGCAACGTTGTGAGGGAGTAGGCGATTCCATACTGCATCAGGTTGTTGCACGCGCTCATTTTGCCGCAGAAGCTGTCGCGGCGCGTGGCGATGGTCATCGCTTCAGAGCGGTCGGGCGTGGCCTGTATCAGCACTGGAACCTTGAGGCCGGAGAGGCGCAGGGCATCGGCTATGCCGCGCTCGTCGCCAAAGTTGGGCAGTGTGACGATGATGCCGTCGATCTCATCGGCGTGCTTCTTGAAGAGCTCGGCGCAACGCACGGCCTCGGCGTAGGTTTCCACTGCGCCGTATTTCGAGTCTTCAGGACCGAGCACGATGGCTTTGTCGCCTGCCGCCTGCACGGCGGCAATCATCTCTTCGCGGCCGGTTTTAGCGAGATGATCGGGAAAGAAGCCGCGATTTCCTACCACAATTCCGTATGTCATTTTGCGTTCTGTCGCCATAATTCATGCTCCTCGATGTCCGTACATGTCTATCAATCGTTGTGGCCGGGGCGAAAACGAATCCCATAAAACAGGCCAAGCGCCAGCAGCGATGCACCCCACCAAACGGGCGCATGCAGGTTCGCCAGCACTACGTTTGCCGTTTGATGAGTCGCCAGTTCAAGCAAACCATAACCGAGGATCAGAGCGCCATAAACCGCAAGAAGAACGCCGATAAAAAACCAGATGGAGATGGATGAAGAGTGCATGCGCGTTTTTCCTTACCAGAAGTAAATGTTAATTGCGAGGAATGCGACGATGGCTATGGCCGTCCAGAACCACTCGTTTTGATAGAACGGAACGGGCTCTTCTTCGGGCAGCTTGGTTGCGCCGTAGACGAGCCCATCGAGCTCGGCTACCGGCCGCGGCTTTCCAAAGAGGCTTACTACATAGACTACGACGACGGTGATGATGACAGACCACAGTGCGCGATACATGTTTTCAGCCATCGTTTTGGCATCCGGCGATAGCGCCACATAGCGGAGAGCAGACGGATCGAAGTAGACCCAGGCCCACAGGCCGATCGACGTGAGCGTGCCGATGAGCAGACCCCAGAAGCCTCCGGCGCGTGTGGCGCGCTTCCAGAACATGCCCATCAGCACCGCCCCGAGGAGCGGCGCGATGAAGAAGCTGAACAGCGCCTGCACGTAGTCCATGATGCCCTGGGCGTTCATCACCAGGTACGCCGTGCCGATGGAGATGATGACGCCGAGAATCGTGGCCCAGCGGCCGACGGCGACATAGTGCTCGTCCGAGGCGTTCTTGACGATGAGCGGCTGGTAGAGATCGTAGGTCCAGACGGCAGAGAAGGCGCTTACGTTGCCGGCCATGCCGCTCATGAAGCCGGCGATCAGGGCAGTAATGCCGAGGCCGAGCAGGCCGGGGCCGCAGTAGCGGACGAGCATCAGCGGCAGCACTTCGTTGTAGCTATGCAGGCCCGAACCGGGTGTGACCAGATTTTGCCCGACGAGGTGCATCAGGCTGCCGTCAGGATTCTGGAGCACGACCAACCCGAGCAGACCGGGCAGAATCACGATGAAGGGCACGGCCATCTTGAAGAAGGAGCCGATGACCGGAGCCAGACGCGCGGAGCGCAGGCTATTGGCGGCGAGCACGCGCTGGACGACGAGGAAGTCGGTCGTCCAGTAGCCGAAACTGATGGCGAAGCCGAGGCCGAAGACGATGCCGGTCCAGTGGACGCCCATTGGGTTGTCGGCAAAGTGGCCCATGCTGCGCCACATGTGTGTGTAATCGCCCGGGGCGATGGAGCCGTTGGCAATGTCGGCTGCAATGCGGGCTTTCAGGCCATTCCAGCCGCCGGTTTCAACAAGGCCGAGGATGGGAACCAGCAGCGCGCCACCCCAGATGAGCATGAACTGCAGAACCTCATTGAAGATGGCGGAGCGCAGCCCCCCCAACGCGACATAGAGCGCAACCGCCAGCGAAGAGACAATGATGGAGAAGTTCAGATTCCAGCCGAGGACGACCTTCATCACTTCGGCCATCGCGAACATATTCACGCCGCTCATGAGCACGGTCATGAAGGCGAAGGAAAAGGCTGCGACCACGCGCGCACCTTCGCCAAACCGCAACTTGAGATAGCCGGGGACGGAGTGCGTCTTGCAGACGTAGTAGAACGGCATCATCACCATGCCGAGAAAGAGCATGGCCGGAATGGCTCCGACCCAGTACCAGTGGGCGGCCAGAATGCCGTACTGATAGGCAGAACCGGCCCAGCCCATCAGCTCGAGTGAGCCGAGATTGGCGGAGACGAAGCTGAGGCCGGCGATCCAGGCCGTCATCTCACGGCCAGCCATGAAGAACTCTTCGCTGGTGTTCGACATGCCCTTCAGGTAAAAGCCGATCCAGATGACCATCGCGAAGTAGACGGCGATGATGACCACGTCCAGCGAGTGCAGACGGGTGAGCGGCTCCGTGGCGAGCGCCAGGGCGGTGGGAAGGGAGCCGAGCGAGCCGGCGGCGATGGAGACGGGAACCAGTTCGACCATTGTGCGTTCAACCTTGAGGGCGCAGATTCTGGAATCAGGCGTTGCCCTTCAGTAAATTGGTTTACTCGCCACATTGTCAAGCGGCGAGCCGGAGCGGGAAACGAGGCTCCTGTGTTGGCTGCGTTGCGCGAACCGCCGCCAGCATAGGGGGCTCTTTACCGAAGCTCCAGGAAGATTGAGAAAGCGTTTACCCGAGGCAGTGTAGCACATTGTGGCACGGGCGATCTTGCTAAGGAGTGGGGAGGCCGAGTGCCTAGAAACGACGTCCGTTCTAGGAGCCTGCGTAGAAAAGATACTCCGCTGTGTAGTGGGAGCGGGCCTCCTGGCCTTTATGCGCAGCATCGCAACCACTGGCAGGTGCCTTGCCGCCTTTCGTCATAATTCGCTGGATGCTCGTCACGCGTTGCATCAGTCCTTCCCCCTGATGATCGGTCGCGTTCAACAGGAGCCAGGGAATGGAGTCGGAATCTGGCGTCGCATTGGCGACGGCCTTACCTATTACTCGACTATGGTCGGCGTACTCCCAGGTCGGCCCAGCGAAATGCGATCCCACGGATTTGCCTGAGTCATCAAAGAGCGTTGCGTCCGGCCGGGAGAAGACCCAGTGATCGCCGTCGCAGGTATGAACCTGATCACCGGCCGCGTGTACCTGGAGTAGAAGAGTTGAGCCGGCGGGAGATTTGAGGCTATCAGGAACAGATGGGGAGGTCTGCGCCGAGCAGGGAAGCGCAAGGAGGCAAAACAGAGCACAGCGGAGTCGCATGTCTCCAGTTTGGCATGGGACACGGGAGGCGGAGTTTGCAGTGAGGTAAAGGTGGATACAATTCCACCCTTTCGACAGGAAGAAGTCGAAAGGATGGGGCACGGAGAGATGTGAACCCTATTCGTTGACGGCCGAGACTTCGTGCAGCCAGCCAGGGGCTTTGAGCAGCTCGCGGGGACGGGAGCCGTCTGCGGGGCCGACGAGGCCATCGCGCTCCATGAGGTCGATGAGGTGCGCAGCGCGGCCATAGCCAATGCGTAGCCGCCGCTGGAGCAGCGAGGTGGAGGCTTTACCGAACTCGAAGACCAGGCGGACGGCATCATCGAAGAGCGGATCGTTCTCATCAGGATCGTCGTTCGAGCCTTCCATGGCCTGGCGCTCGTCCTTGGGCGAGTCAAGGAAGCCTTCGACGTAGGTGGCCGTGCCCTGATCTTTCCAGAACTGAACGACGGCGGCGGTCTCCTTCTCGCTGACGTAAGGCGCATGCAGACGCATGAGGCGGCTGGTGCCGGGGGGGAGAAAGAGCATGTCGCCGCGGCCGAGGAGGGCTTCGGCACCGTTGGTGTCGAGGATGGTGCGCGAGTCGACCTTGGTGGCGAGGCGGAAGCTGATGCGGGTGGGCACGTTAGCTTTGATGAGGCCGGTGATGACGTCCACGCTGGGCCGCTGCGTGGCCAAGACGAGATGAATGCCGACGGCGCGAGCCATCTGCGCGAGGCGCGTGATGGACTCTTCAACATTGGCCTTGTCGAGCATCATCAGGTCGGCGAGCTCGTCGATGATGATGACGATATAGGGCAGCGGCTCTTCTTCCTGCCCATCCTCTGGTCCGAAGAGTGAAGGAGAGGAGCTCTCAAAGAGCTTGTTGTACTGATCGATATTCCTCACTGACCTGCTGGCCAGCAGCTTCAGCCTGCGCTCCATCTCGCGCACGGCATTGCGCAGCGCGTTGGCGGCGAGCTTGGGCTCGGTAATGATGGGCGTGAAGAGGTGCGGGATGCCTTCGTACATGCCGAGCTCGACGCGCTTGGGATCGACGAGGATGAGCCGCACCTGGGCGGGAGTGGTGCGATAGAGCAGGCTCATGATCATCGCGTTGATCGCGACCGATTTGCCGGAGCCGGTGGAGCCGGCGATGAGCACGTGAGGCATCGAGGCGAGATCGGCAGTGACGATGCGGCCGTTGATGTCCTTGCCCATGGCGAGGGTGAGCCGCGATTTGGCTTTGGCGAAGGTCTCGCTCTCGAGCACGTCGCGCAGGTGAATGGTTTCGCGCTCGTGGTTCGGTACCTGGATGCCGACTGTGCTTTTGCCCGGCATGCGCTCGATGAGGATGCTCTCGGCACGCATCGCGAGACAGAGATCGTCGGCGAGGCCCGTGACACGCGAATATTTCACGCCGGCTTCGGGCTTGAACTCGTAAGTCGTGACCATTGGGCCAGGGTTGATCTGGACGACCTGTCCGCGCACATCGAACTCGCCGCATTTTTCAACGAGGACTTTGGCCTCTTCGCGCAGTTCTTCTTCACGGACGGTCTGCGGACCTTCCCCGGCATGGAGAAGGGTGCTGGGGGGCAGCTTGAAGCCGCTTACATTTTTCGGAGCGACGGTGACGGTGCGCAGATCGGCATCGGCGCGGTTGTGGATGGCGATTTCTTCGGCGGGTTCGTGGACGGCTGCGGGCGCAGGCTCGTAGCGCGGAGCGACCGGACGCGGCGCCGGAGTTTCTTCGGCGTTGAATGGCATGGGCGCAGGGGCTCGCGCCGGAACGGCAACGGGACGGATGGGCGCCACAGTTTGTGCAACAGGCGCCGACGCTGGCGTGGGTTTCGAAACGTCCCCGGCTGCGTCTTCCCAGATGCTCTTTCTGCGTGCGGGCGGCACGATCGATATCTCTTCGCTCTGCTGCACGATATCCTCGCGGTGCGCATGAGGCTCTGCGCGCTGGAAGGCGGGAATCTCGTCGAGGAGATCAACCTCAGGCGTGCGGGAACGGCGACGGAAAAGCGCAGCGAAGAAGCCGGGGCGATGTTCCGTTTCTGCGGCGGGTTGCGGCAGCGAATCAGAGTGCGCCTCGTCGGGCTGCAGCATGTCGCGATCCGCGCGCAGTTCGGCGCGTTCTTCACGCCAGTTGTGCCAACGATCGAGGAGCGAGACGAACTGAAGCCAGCGCTGCTCGATGCTTTCCTTCAGGGTCGAGAAGCTGATGGCCGAGGCGAAGTAGAGACCAGCCATGGCCAGCACGCTGGAGACGACCCAGGCTCCCTGGACGTTGAGATATCCCACGAGCAGACCGCTTACCAGCCTGCCGGTGACACCTTCGACCGGAACCATGTGCAGCCAGTGCCAGCGCCAGGGCATGAGTCCGAAGACGGCGGGGACGAAGAGGCAGGCGAGCACGATGCCGGTCCAGCGCAGGGCTGGCGAGCCGCTGGGACGCGAGCGCATCCAGGTCCAGCCGATGCTGCCGAGCCAGAGCGGCAAAAGGAAGGCGGTGAGGCCGAACCACTGCAGCAGCAGGTCGCTGATGAAGGCGCCAAAGAGGCCGATCCAGTTATGGACCGCGTGGGCAGCGGCGGGATCAGTAGCGGTATTCAGCGAAGGGTCCGTCGCATGATAGGTAGCAAGGGCAAGGAAGACGAGGAGCGAGACCAATAACAGCATCAGCCCCAGAAAGACGTTCAAAGGGCGGCTGCGCGTAGGCGAAAGTACGAGGCGAATCGGCTTCATGATGGGCGCTTCCGCTCCTTTGAGAGCGGTCCAGGATAGATGTACTCTATTCAGCCGTTGTGCCAGGTCGTCCCTCCTTGGAGTCGGGTCGACTTGGATGTTGTGCCTCCGAGGTACAGCAATCCTGGAACCGCTGTAGCCAGCTCCGTACACAACTCACCGGACAAGCTGCGGGAGCAGGCAAACGATCCCAAAGCAACTTTTATTATCCGTGGAGAGTGGAGGGAATCAGGGCAAAACGAAACATGGGGGAATCAGGGTGCCAAACCCTGAGATTCTATTGCCGAAAAGGCTGTGTTCAAGGCTCCAAGACTCACGAATATCTTTTTCTTGACATCCGGAGATCGGTTCGTGATAACTTACGGTTAGTAAATACTTACCGTTAGGCGTGACTTACCCAAAATGGATGCTTACCTCCAAGCCGGACTCGATGCCCTTGGCGACGCCACGCGCATGGCAATCTTCCAGAGGCTTTCCGGGGGGCCACTGGCCGTCCATGAGTTGGCGCGAACTCTCCCTGTCAGCCGTCCTGCCGTTTCGCAGCATCTGAAAGTGCTCAAAGATGCCGGGCTTGTGCTTGACAGCCGCGCCGGAACGCGCCGTCTTTATCAACTCAATCCTGAGGGAGTAGCCCGCCTGCGCGCTCACTTCGACCAGATGTGGACCAAAGCCCTCCAGAGCTTTCAAATCGCCGCCGAGAAACCGACGGCAGGAGCAAAACATGGCAAATCCAGTGGAACTCGACCTAAGAGTATTTAAGTGCGTGCGCGTCAAGGCACCAATCGAGAAGGCCTGGAGCGTATTTGTGGAGCAGATGGAGACTTGGTGGCCGGCTACGCACCACATCGGCGACACGCCTTTTGAGGCCATCTTTATAGAACCGCGCATCGGTGGCCGCTGGTATGAGCGCAATGCCAGGGGCGAGCAGTGCGACTGGGGAACAGTGCTGCAGTGGGAGCCGCCGCATCGAGTATGCCTTTCCTGGCATGTTGGTCCCGGTCACGATAGTCCAGAGTGGGTCGCTGATATGGACATGACCAAGGCCAGCGAGTTGGAGATCCGCTTTACTCCCGAAGCGGCCGGCACAACGCTTGTTGAGCTGACACACAGCAAACTTGAACGGCACGGTGAAGGCGCCGAGCAGTTGCGTGATCTGTTTGACGGTCCGGGCGCTTGGAGCACGATCCTCGAGCTGTTTGCCAGGAAAACGGATGCCTTGGAGGCCGTGCGATGAAGGCGCCTCTTTTTCTACGCGCTGCGTCGGTCCTTACCCTTCTCCACGCTGTACTGCATACTGTTGGCGGAGTTTTCGGCAAGCCCGAGCCGGGCGTCGGCGCAGCGACCGACGCTGTCATGCGGGCCAATCACTTCCAGGTGCTGGGGGTGACGCGCAGCTATTGGGAGTTCTACCACGGCATGGGGCTTGGCATCACCATTTCGCTTACGGCGGAAGGTCTGCTGTTCTGGTTGCTGGGCGGGCTTGCGAAGAAGCATGCGGCCGAGTTGCGGCCCATTCTGTGGGTGTTTGTGCTGGCCTACCTGGCCTTCGCGATCAATTCGTACATCTATTTCTTTTCGGGCCCTGTGATCGCGGAGATTCTCATTGCCGGGTGCCTAAGCGGCGCGATTGCGAGCGCGAATCGAGTAGCGGCTGACAATGGGCCGCGCGAGGCGTAAGCTCATTTCCGATCCTTCAGTGCTGCCCGATTGTGCGGCCGGAACGAGTGTGTAAACAAAACTCGAAGCCGCAAATGGAGCGAGAACAAAGTCGAAGAGCTTAACCGCCGATCCATTTTGCGCCGAAGAGTAGCATGGCGATGCCCAGCAGAATGCGGTAGAGGGCGAAGATGGCAAAGCCATGTCTGCGGACCCACATCAGGAACCATTCCACTACGCCGAGTGCCACGATGAATGAGACTGCGGTGCCGATGATGAGCACGATCCAGCGCTCGGAGTTCATGGCGACGTGGGCCGCTGCGAGACCGGCAGCACCGACGACCTTGCTGCGATGAATCTCCTTGAGAAGATCCCAGCCGGTGGCGGTGATCATGGTGGGAATCGAGATCAGGAAGCTGAATTCCAGCGCTGTTGGGCGGTCGAGACCGACCAGCTGGCCGGCGGCGATGGTCGACATGGAGCGCGAGGTGCCGGGAAAGATAGCCGAGAGGGTCTGGCAGAGGCCGATCCAGATTGCCTGAAAGAGATTCATCTGCTCCACGTGTGTGGTCTCGGCATCGCGGCGCTCTGACCAGACATCGACAACCCACATCGCAATGCCGCCGACAAGCAGAGCCAGAGCCATGGCCGTTAAGCTGCCGAGGTTTTTCTCACTCCATTTATGCAGAAGAAGCGCGGGCAGCGCGGTGCAGACGAAGGCGATCAGCACGAGTGAAAGAGGATGATTGAGCCGTGTGTGCCGGCCGTCTTCACCTTCCGGGAAGGTGCGCAGAAATTCGAGGATGCGCGCGAGGAAGAGAAGGCAGAGCGCAAGGATAGCGCCGAGCTGGATGACGACGGTGTACATCTTCCAGTAGGGATCATCGAGCGGGAGCTTCATCAGGGCTTCTGCAATACGCAGGTGCGCTGTCGAACTGACGGGAAGAAATTCGGTCAGGCCCTCGACGATTCCTAAAAGCGTGGAGATAAGATACGGGCTCAATTCGCCTTCCTCAAGGGGCTTCCGGGGCATTGCTCCACCGCGGTCGCGATGGTCGTTTAACGCAGATCGATGCCGTAGACGGGAATGCCTTGATCCAACTTGTACACGAGAGCCTCGGCGCGCCAGGTGTAATCGGAATCGGCAAAGTGCTGCTTGAGGCGGGCGGCTAGATCGCGGGCGTGGCCGTGTGCCTCATCGGCCTTTTTGTCGTTGCCGTCGGCCTGGAACATGTTGGTGAGCACGGCCATGCGAAAGACAGCCTGATAGAGAGCCTGGGCAGTGCGCGGCCCGTCAGGATATTCGTCGGCATACTTCTCGTAATATTCCGATTCCTTTTGCGGGCATTGCGGCGAGCCTTGCCAGTCGCCGCAGAGCTTGTTGTCGATGAGTTCGAAAGCGGCGAAGGCGGCCCAGCGCGTGCGCGGATAGAGCTTGATGACTTTCTTCAGATTGTCTTCGTCCATCTGCTCGCGCATATAGGCTTCTTTCTCGTGAGCGGAGGGGCGGGAAGAGGCATCGGCTTTTTCAATCTGCCATTGGATGTCGGCGGCACGCCATGCCGCCGCCGGCGCGAGCGGCGAGTTGGGAAACATTTCGACCAGCCGGCGATAGAGCAGGCGCGCGCTTTGCGCGGCGTTCGCCGGACCACGCGGATCAGAGGCCTGTTCTTCCTGATTGGCGGCGGCGCCCATCAGGATTTCATCGCCGTTGGGCGTACTTTCTTCGACGACTCCTTTGGCCTGGATCCAGCCGGAGATGGGCGGAGGAGCTTCATCGCTGCCGAATTCGGGTGCATCCTTCGAGCGCTCCTCGACAATGTCGGTGTTGGCGTAGATGCGCATCCAGGGGCCGCTTTTTTCCGCGATGACGATCTCGCGGCCAATCTGCACCTTGTCGACTTTTTGCGCGCCGGTATCGGGCGAGATGTAGAGATTGGTGACGCGGAGAAGCGTAGCGCGGGGGCCAGCCATGGGCTTGACGAGTTGCGGCGGCTTTTTGTCGGCGTGAGCCGAGAGCCCTAAGCCCATCAGGACTACACAGATCGCGAGGGACCTTACGGCTAAAGCTGGTTCTTTCATCACATCCAAATGATAGTGCAACTGCGCCCATCTGCATCAGGCAAAGCGTTCAGCATAGCGTTGCGCTGTGGCCAGGCGTGCAGCAGTGATCTCGCGATAGGCTTCCTGTACGGAAGCCAGGATGTCAGCCGGTGCAAGCTCCGGCGTGCCGCACTCGAAGGGTGGTTCGGGGGCATATTCGATGCCGAGCTGAATCTGCTGGGCGATCGTCTCTCCACGGAGCAGGGCGGCCATGCGCAGAGCGCCGTCGATCCCCGACGTAACGCCGGCGGCGCTTATCAGTTTGCCATGGACCACGACTCGTTCGCGTACCGGTAGCGCGCCGAAGTATTTGAGCAGATGAAAGGCTGACCAGTGCGTAGTGGCTCTGGCGCCGCGCAGCAGGCCGGCCGCACCAAGCAGCAGCGCGCCGGTGCACACCGACAAGATAGGACGATCGGCAGTGGCGTATGCGCGCAGAAATCCCAGCACGGCTTCGTCTTCCATAAGCGCTTCCTGTCCCCAGCCGCCGGGAACGACCAGGAGATCGAGCGGAGGCACCTGCGCAAAGGTCGTGTCCGGAGTGAGGACGAATCCTTTCACATCGCGGACGGGAGCCGTCTCTTTCCAGATGATGTGAAAGGTAGAGTCGGGTAAGCGCACAAGCACTTCGAACGGGCCGGTGAGGTCAGCCTGATCGACGCCGGGGAATGCGATGGCTCCGATGTGAAGATGCCGCGTCATCCGACCTCTTTTTCCGTGAGAATCTGCGCGAGCATGGCCGGGTCCACGTTGCCGCCGCTGACGATGGCGACGGCCTTCTTGTAGGCAGGCAGCTGGCCGGCGTGGAAGAGCAACGCTGCGGTGGTGACGGCTCCGCTGGGTTCGGGAACGAGGCGGGTGACGGCGACGATGGCGCGCATGGCGGCGCGAATCTCAGCCTCCGTGACGGTGATAACGCCATCGACGAAGGCCTGAATGTGGGCGAAGTTGCGCACGCCGACGCTCTGGGTGCGCAGTCCGTCGGCAATGGTGCGGCTGGTAAGATCGGCCGGCCAGGTAACGATGGAACCGGTGCGGAAACTCTCTGCGGTATCGCCGGCGAGTTCGGGTTCGATGCCGAAGACTTTCGTTTTGGGATTGAGCTGTTTTACGGCTGCGGCGACGCCGCTCAACAGGCCACCGCCGGAGACGGGCGAGAGCACGAGATCGGCATCGGGGAGTTCCTGCATGATTTCAAGCCCGCAGGTGCCCTGGCCGGCGATGATCTGCTCGTCGTCATAGGGTGGAATCACCACATAGCCGTGCTCGCGTACGAGCTCTTCGGCTTTTGCGAGCCGCTCGCTGGAGGCCGGACCAACGTCGACGATCTCCGCGCCGAGAGCAAGCGTGGCAGCGCGCTTGATGGCGGGGGCATTGGAGGGCATGACGATGACGGCTCTACACCCCGGCGACGAAGACCTGTCACCGGGGACCCCGTACTTCGCCCCGACCTCTCGTGCCGCATAGGCCACACCTTGCGCGTGATTGCCGCTCGAATAGGTGATGACGCCGCGCGCGATCTGCTCCGGCGACAGCTGAAGAATTTTGTTGGCTGCACCGCGAATCTTGAAGGCGCCGATGGGCTGAAGACTTTCGGCCTTCAGCCAGATCTCTCGGCCGGTCCCGCGACCAGAGATGCCAGGAAACGGCGCGCGCACCAGAGGTGTTTTGAAGGCGATGGGCGCAATGCGCGCTGCGGCCGCGCGGATTTCATCGATGGAGATGAGTTGTTCTGTCGTTGAACTCACGATTCGATCTCCGCCGGCGAAGCCATTCGCGAAGACGGAGCCCCTTCAGATCGAGTATCGCCGATGGAGCCGCGCAAGAAAAAGGCGGCAGCCGAAGCCGCCGCCTAGAGTTGACGATAGAGTGACTAGAAGAACAGCTTGGCAGACATCTGCAACTGCCGCGAGCCGTAGAGATTGCTGCTGCTGGTGCTTGAAGGTGTGCCAAATGCTGAAAGCCCGGTGCCTTGGTAGGGCACAAAGCACCCGGTCTGCTGTTGTGAACCCGATGGCAGACCGATGCTCTGGCACGTGTACGTGGCTCCGGTCGAAGTCGAAACGCTCTTTCCAGGACCAAGGAAGGTGGTGTATGTGCTGTTCACTCCAGTAATGATTCTCCGGTTGAGCAGATTGAATGCCTCCGCATTGAACTGCATTGAAATGTTCTCGTGAATGGGCACATTGCGCGACACGCGGAGATCGAAGTCGTTGAACCCCGGCATGTAGATGCTATTGCGGCCGATTTGCGGAGGATGTCCACCCGTGGCAAGACCCGAACCAGAGCTGATGGCGCCACCAAAGATTCCGCTCTGATCGCCATAGCTTGTTGAAGCACCATTACCCGAGTAGATCGTTCCAGAAACACCCAGGAAAATTGGCTCTCCCCCCGAAGCGATTTCAGTTCCGGAGAACTGGAAACCGTTCGCCAGTTCGCTGGCTAGTTTGTTACTCATTCTGAACGTGGGTTGGTAAACGAACGTAATGTTGGCGCGGTTGCGAATGTCGATGTCAGACGGTCCGTTATCGAACCGGATATTGTTCGGATCGGAGGGCACGTCACCGCCATAGAACGTGCCGTTGGCGCCACCCACCTGACCAGTGTCGGTCGCCTTCGCCCAGGTGTAGTTGCCCAAAATTTCCAAACCATTTTTGAATGGGCGCCGCACCGTAACCGCCATGGCGTTGTACCAGGTGTTCGCCACGCTGAAGCCGGTATTGAAACTGGCTAAAGAAGTATTGCGGCGATCTGCCGGCCTGTAGACAGGAACGGTGATGATTTTCTTGACGTTGTTGCTGGCATCCTGCACGGCATAGCTGGCCTCGCCACTTGGCTTCACGCCGACCAGGTTTGCGTCGACAAATACGGGCAACCGCATACCGCGCGTGCCCACATAGCCCACCTGCAGCGAGATCTTCCCTGGAAGGGACTGCTCCACGCTCAAATCCCACTCGTGAGCGTAAGGCGGTACGAAATTAGTATCCAAGCCGTGGAAGCTGTAGCTAGGCGTCACATTGAGCGGCGTGACCGTAGAAGCCGCACCACCGCTGGGCACCTGGGCCTGAGTAAGGGGCGGGCCTGGCGGCAGGGCAGGAAGATTCGGATACTGTAACAGTGATCCGGCTGCCGGAGCAGTAGGGCAAGTAGCATTGGCCCACGAAGTGCCAGCCTTTGAGTTGTAGCAGCCAAGATAGGTGTAGTTCAGCTGGACTACGCCGTTTTCCACGCGCATCGCGTAGTAGGTGCTGCCCTGATTCAGAGCTGAGAACAGTCCATATCCACCTCGAACCACGGCTCCCTCAAAGGGCGACCACGAGAAGGCTAGGCGGGGCTGAACGCGATTCAGGACATTCTTGATCGAGCTTGTATATTGCCCCGAAATTGGATCGAAGAGATGATTGACCAGCCCGGGGTTCGGCGTAATCTGCACGTCATAACGCACGCCAGCTGTCAGCGTCAGGTGATTGTTGACTTTCCAGGAATCTTCGGCAAACCCGTCGTACATCTTCATCCAGAAGTCATCCTTGCCCTGCGTCCCAGGTGTCGTGTTCACCTTGTCGATGGTCTGGACCAAGGTGCTGTAGTGGTAGCCAGCATAGGGATCGGTGTCGCCAGCCTTGCCGGCAAAGGCATCCAGAACCCAGTCCTGGAAGTTAAGCACGTTGTTAGCTTCGCCATAGCTGTACAGGCCGCCGCCCTGGAAGAGGTTAATCATGATTTCGTGAACCAGGTTGAAGTCGCCGCCGTACTTGAACGAATGCCGTCCGTGGACGGTTGAAAACACATCGCTTAATTGCAAGCGGTGCTCATCTGGCTCTGCAATGCGGGGCAGCGCATTAATCATGCCGAACGAGTCCGCGCCCATGCTCACAAACGGACCGGCGGAATTCGCTCCAGCTGTCTCCAGATCGCGGCTCCACTGACCGCGAACATCATTCACGCTGGAGTTGCCGATCTGGCTCGTCCATCCGCCAACCAAAAAACGCTCGTGATAATAAGTTGGAGCGTTGGAGGAGGGTGAAGTGTTACTAAATGTTGCCGCGGAGTTATAGCCATAAGTCGACTGGAAATCGGCCCAGTTGTAGTCAATGAACACGTCGTTCTTGCTGTTGATGTGGTAATCCAGGCGCGGGAAGAACAGGTCTTCCTTAGCGAACCGTGAGGGCGCCGCCGTCGATTCGTTGATCAGGAAATTGATGGCCGCAAGGCACTGCGCCGAGTTGATGTACATAGTTGGGTTGCTTGCAGGTGCCTTGTAGTTGGCCGCTGTAGTTGTGGGGCACTGATCAGGTGTGATGGTGGTTGTGCTCGATGATGGTCCTGACGGAGTCGTCGAGATCAAGTTCGTATCCGTGTAGAGCGCTTTGCCCACTTTGCGGAAGCCGTCATAGGTGAAAAAGTAGAAGAGACGATCTTTCATGATTGGGCCGCCTACCGAGCCGCCGAATTGCTGTTGCTGGTGTGTCGGCTGGGTGAGCAGGAAGTTTTTGATCGTCGCATTCGGCTGGTTATAGAGAGCGTTGTATTTGGTGAGAGGATCGAGAGCGTTTAGTGCTGGATAGCGGATAAAGTAGAACAAGTCGCCGTGCACGGCGTTTGTGCCACTCTTGGTAATGGCGTTTACTTGGCCGCCTGCCGCCTGACCAAACTCTGCCGAATAGTTCGAGGTCTCCGCCTGGAACTCCTTGATCGAATCGACCGAGTATGCAAAGGGCATGCCATTGGAACGTCCTCGCGCCTCGCTGAACAGAATCTGATTGTTGTTCGCACCATCCACGTAGTTCTGGTTGTAAAGTCCGCTGATGCCGTGGAAACTAATCAGGCCCGTTCCGCCATCCTGCGTGACGTTTGGCGTCAGCAGTGCGAAACTGCTCCAGTTGCGCGTATTTACCGGCAGGTTAGCGACTAAGTGCGAATCGACAACTTGGGAAACTTCTGTTTTCGAGACATCGAGAATCTGGGTTGTGGCCGAAACTTCAACCGTCGTATTGGCGCTGCTTACCTGGAGAGCGAGGTTGACGGTGAGGGTTTGGCCGACCAGCAGAGTGATGCCAGTCTCGGTTACTTTGTTGAAATTGTTGGCGGTCGCATCGATTTCATAGCGTCCCGGCTGCAGGAAGGAAGCGTTGTAGATGCCCGCGCCATCAGTCGTAAAGACGTGCGCCACGCCGGTATCCACGTTGGTCACCTTCACAGCGGCACCAGGGATGACAGCCTGATTGTTGTCGGCGACGGTGCCAGTGATGGTGCCTGCGCCCGTGGTCTGCGCAGATGCGGCGATTCCGGTGAAAGTTGCGATGAAAAAGATAGCGAGTACGAAAAGAACAACAAAATGCCGTCTAGTCGGCAAATTTCCTTTGCTGGTCATGGCTCTCCTCCTGAATTCAATGCAATGGCGATTGAAACTATCGCAAAGAAACTCTCTCAATTTGTTTTGAATGTAGCCAAAAAGCGCGGCGGCCGGAGTCGGCGCGACGGAGGGCAAATGGAAGGCCCGCTACAATGCTGCAGTGACTGTAGGACTTTCCTTCAATGCATCGATACTTTGATCGTAGCACAGGTCCCAATTGGGAAAGTCAGCAAATTGTCATTGGGAAAAGCTCGTATTTCTTTTTACCCGTTATTCATACGCCAAAGCTTCAATAGGATCCTTGCGGGCGGCTATCCAAGCCGGATAGAGGGCGCCGAGGAGCGAGCCACCGAAGGCGATTGCCGCGGCCTGCAAGAGCCACTGCGCGGTGATCTCGAAGTGTTGAGTCGGGAACACCTGGTAGATGAGAGTCCGCACGCCGTAAGTGCCGACGACGCCCAGGACCACACCGGCAATTGCGAGGATGCCGCATTCACGCAAGACAACGCTGACGATGGTAGCCTTTGATGCACCCATCGATTTAAGAATGCCGATCTCGCGCGTGCGCTCCAATACGGCGGTGTACATCGATTGAAAGATCACCAGAAAGCCGATGATCACGGCGATGCCGGTGATGACGCGCAGCGCGATGTTGAAGCCGGGCAGGTGCTCGGGGGTCATCAAGGAGAGCCACTCTTCCATGGTTTGCACGGGATAGCCTGCGAGACCGCGCGTGGCGTGTATCTCATCGATCACGAGCTGGTCGTTGGCGGGATCATCGCACTTGATGTAAAAAATCGAGGCTTTGTCGGGGGCGCCGGTGAGCTCATCCATGGTGTCCAGAGGCAGAAGCTTGCGGGCGCCTTTGCCGTGTTCCACGATGCCGGAGACGCGGAAGCTGTGCCCGTAGAGGTCCATCGTGCTGCCCACGTGGTAGCCCCCGTTGGAACGAGCCGCTATGTCGTCGATGATCATGTCGTAAGGACCCTGGAACGGTCCGCCGGCAATAAACACGAAAGGCTTGAGGGCGTTGTAGCTTGGGTAATCAATGCCGTTGATCACTTCAACGGCGCCATTCGTCGAGAGCGAGGAATTAGCCGGCGATACTACAGCCACATGGGGCAGGCGGCGCAGTGCCTCGGCGAATTTGATGGGCATAGTCGCTCCGCCGACGCCATTCATATAACTGGCTCCGGACGGGCGCATCATCAGGTCGGCGCCGACGCCGTTGGTACGCTGCTTCTGGTCATTGAGCATGCCCATGAAGATGCCCACAATGGATAAGATCATGATGACTTCGATCGCCACGGCGAGCATGCTGATGATGGACCGCAGAGGGCGGTGCAGCAGATTGGCAACAATGAGCTTATTCATGCGGCAAATATCCTGACTCTGAAGATCATTGAAAAGCAACCGCAGATCCCTCGACTCCGTTTGGCTAAAACCGGCCAAACTCCGCTCAGGATGACAACGGTATTGCCTGCTCCGTTAGCGATCTACGCGAACCGCCGGCCTGCGGATAGGCTACCAGCCGAGGGTGCTTGGAGTTGGATGCGCGGAGGAGAAGACGCACCGGATGGAGACGGGCGGACCGGAAACCAGAACCGGCGTCTCGACAGACTAGGGTAGGGTTGGGAGGTCAAGGGTGCGATCCACAGACCCAAATTGAAACATTCCCATCCCAAGACTCATGATAATAAAGGTTCTAACCCAAAAGTACTTTGACCGGAAGCGTAAGCGGGTTTATTGTGGTTGTGGAAATCTTTTTTAGAGGGCGAGACGTGTAGTTTTTGGGAGCTTGCACCTCTTTGACAGTCTATGGCGAGTTTTGGCGAAGACCTGCGCACGGAACGGCTTTCCCGAGGCGTAGCGCTTGAAGACATCACGGCGATTACCAAGATCAGCCAGCGCCACCTGGTTGCGCTGGAGCAGGATCGATTTCGCCTCCTCCCTGGCGGCATTCTGAACAAAGGCATTGTGCGCGGGTATGTGGGCGCGCTCGGTCTCGACGAGCGGGACTGGACGGAGCGCTTTCTCAAAGCATATAAAGCTTCGGGGCAGGCAGCCGACGAAGAGCAGGGCTGGACGGCGTTCGCCACGAACGTAGGCCGGGCACGCATTCAGCGCCATGAAGCGGTCGAGTTGCGGATGCGCTGGGCTGGAGCCGTCGTGCTGCTGGTGGCTGTTAGCGTACTGGGCTTTTTTGCTGTCCGGTATTACGGCGTGCGCTCGCACTGGTGGCCCAGCTTGCTGCCGTTCCGCGCCGCTCTGACGGTGGTCTACCAACTTCCTGCTACGGTCGCCGAGGTTTTCTCGCGTATCGTCTAGCTTCCCATCTTTTCCGATTTAAATCTCTCTACACCGCCTGAGCGTGTGATCCTTGCCATTCGCTGCCATTCTTTGCTCCAGCGCGCGGGACAAAGTACCATAGATAGGAACACTTGATGGGTGAAGTACGCCTGCGTGAGCCGGCACATATTCCTCCCTAGAGTGAGAAGGAGTTGAGGTTGAGCGACCGATTTCTATTTACCTCTGAATCAGTTACGGAAGGCCATCCCGACAAGATTGCCGACCAGGTATCCGACGCGATTCTCGATGCCTGCCTGGAGCAGGATCCCTATAGCCGCGTAGCTGCCGAGACGTTGACCGCCACTGGCCTGGTGGTGATCGCGGGCGAGATTACGACCAAGGCATATGTCGATTTCCAGAGCCTCGTGCGCGGGGTGGTGGCCTCGATCGGCTATGACAATGCGCTGTATGGTTTCGACTCGAACACCTGCGCGGTGATCTCTTCAATCAACAAGCAGTCGGGCGACATTGCGCAGGGCGTGGACACGGGCGGCGCAGGCGACCAGGGCATGATGTTCGGCTATGCCGCGAACGAGACACCGGAGCTGATGCCGGCGCCCATCTCGCTGGCGCACAAGCTGACGAAGCGGCTGACCGAAGTGCGCAAGAACGGCAAGCTGCCTTATCTGCGGCCTGACGGCAAGAGCCAGGTGACGGTGGAGTACGACGAGAACGGCAAGCCGGCACGCATCGATGCGGTGGTGATCTCAAGCCAGCATGCGGAGAGCGTGAGCAACGAAGATTTGCACGCCGACATCCTCAAGCACGTGATCCAAGCGGTTCTGCCGGCGAAGTGGCTCGACGAGCACACGAAGTATCACATCAATCCGACGGGACGGTTTGTGATCGGCGGACCGATGGGCGATACCGGCCTGACGGGCCGCAAGATCATCGTGGACAGCTACGGCGGCGCGGGCCGGCACGGCGGCGGCGCGTTCAGCGGCAAGGACCCGACAAAGGTGGACCGCTCCGGCGCGTATATCGCGCGGTACATCGCCAAGAACATCGTGGCCGCAGGGCTGGCGGAGCGTGCAGAGGTGCAGCTGGCGTACGCTATCGGCGTAGCTGAGCCGGTTTCGGTGCTGGTGGATACATTCGGTACCGGCAAGCTGAGCGGTGCTGCAATCACGGCCCTGGTGAGGAAGAACTTCTCGCTCACGCCGAAGGGAATCATCGAAAGCCTGAACCTGCGCCGGCCGATCTACCAGAAGACGGCGGCGTATGGGCATTTCGGCCGCACCGAACCTGAGTTCACCTGGGAAGCGACCGACAAGGCTGCAAAGCTGACCGAGCAGGCCGGTGTGGCGGCGAGCGCCAAGTAAGCCCATTAGCGCGATTCAAAGGAACAGAAGCCTCAGAGGATGAATTCTCTGAGGCTTTTGTTTGCGGAATTGTAGCGGCGGGTTGAAGGACTGAAGTCCCGGGTGAGCCGAGACCCGACTGAATCTGCTCTGGCAGGCGAATTTGAGCGTTCACTTTGCCTGAGGCGTCTCTACGTTGTAGCATTTTCACGAATGGGCCGGGGCTCTTCCGGTCAGCTTCACGAAGCACTGGAGATTCATGAATCGCACGCACTCTCATGCGCGGAGCTCGGTTACGCCCAATGGCTTTACCTTGATGGAACTGCTGATCGTGATCGCCATCATCCTGATCCTGATGCTGATGGCCATCCCGACGATCGGCGTGATGAAGAAGCACGCGAACGATACTTCGGCGATCAATTCACTGCGGGCCATTACCCAGGCAGAGATTCAGTACGAGTCGACCTATCCGGCAAACGGATATGCCTGCTCGCTGGCTGCTCTAGGCGGCGATCCAAGCTCCGGACCTCCCTCGCCACAGGGGGCGCAGTTGATCCAGTCCGATCTGGCATCCGGTTTTAAATCGGGATACATCTTCAACATTACGAACTGCACAAAGGTGACGATCAATAACCAGGACCGCGTGACGGGCTATACACTGACCGCTGTTCCGCAGGCTGTGGGCAAGACCGGCGACCGCGGATTCTGCACCGATCAGTTCGGCGGCTCACCGAAGTATGATCCCGCGGGCGGCACCAACTGCACGCAGCTTCTGCAATGAACCGGGCTGGCATGATACGGAGCGGCAGGCTCCTGCTGGCGGCGATCATGGTGTGTGCGTGCCTGGCTGCGCGCGCACAGCAGGCCCCTTCTCTCTCCGCGCGGGATCTGGCGGAACGTGTAAATGGACACTACGACAGCCTGCGCTCTCTCAGGGCGAGCTTTTCCGAGAGCTATCAGGGGCTGGGAATGGAACGCACCGAAAGCGGCACTCTGCTGCTGAGTAAGCCGGGACGGATGCGGTGGGATTATGCCACGCCGGCCGGCAAGCTGTTTCTAATCGACGGCAAATATGCATGGTTTTACACGCCGGGCGACCGCCAGGTGCAGCGCATTCCTGCCAAACAACTGGATGATCTCCGTTCACCGCTGCGCTTTTTGCTGGGCCACACCAATCTTGAGAAGGAACTGACGGGCCTTCATTTGGTGGGAGGCTCTGCAGGACATGGCTACGCCGTTCTCATTGGCCAACCGAAGGGTCAGGAGAAGCGCGTAAGCCGCATCCTTCTTACGATCGATCCGGATACGGGGGCGATCGGGACAATCGAAATTGACGAAGTCGACGGCGCGATTACGCGCTTCACCTTCACCGACCAGAAGGCCGATGTGCCGGTTTCACCCGAAAGCTTCCGATTCACACCGCCAGAGGGTGTGCCGGTGGTGGATGCGTTGCCGCCGGTATAGCAATCGCCTTGTCTTACGTTCGTAAGACACCCGCTTGAAGCGATGTAAGACGCGTAAGACATGTGCGACGGCGCTGGGTTGTCGTGAGACAGGCGTCTTACGGCCGTGGATTGGCGTGGGAAGAATCGAATACAGGCGCACATGGGGCTGAAGCCCCTATTTTTATTGAACACTGCTGTGCCGGGACGAAAGTCCCGGCCTACCTGTCTCCGCTTAAAAAGGAAGGGCTATTTGCCGGGCTTGGCAGGGGCGCTGGCGGGAGCCGGGGCGGATTTCACGCCTTCGAGCACCGAATGCGAGCCGGAAGCGCGCACAAAGAGGACGACCAGCGCGAGAGACGTGCACATGAAGATCACGGCTGCCCAGGTGGTGAGGCGCGTGAGCACGTTGGCGGCGGCGCGGGGTCCGAAGGCGGTCTGCGAACCTTGGCCGCCGAAGGCTCCAGCCAGATCAGCGGAGCGGCCCTGCTGAATGAGCACCACACCGATCATGAACAGGCAAACGATCACGTGGACGACGATTACGAAATAGAACAGAATCTGCATGGAAGTGCGCTGCTTTCAGAGGTCTGACTGCGATCGAAATTCGCAAATCGCCAGGCCAGCCCAGGATCTTTTTTGGTGCGGAAGGCGGGACTTGAACCCGCATGCCGTGAGGCGCCACCCCCTCAAGATGGTGTGTCTGCCAATTTCACCACTTCCGCACGGAAACTGCTTTTCTTCGATGGCACGATTGGAGCCTTGAGGGTCAACTCCGTACTTTGCTGCTTCGGTGTTTTTCTCATACGCCGGAACGGATAAGAGAAACATCTCTATCCCGGCATCACCAAAGCATGCAGCGCATCTCTCCTATGGTATCGTGGCCGGGCCGGTACTGCAATGGAGGGTGGGAGAGGCTCAGGGCAATCGCATGAAGGACGATCACGCACCATTTTGCTGCCTTGCGCCGCCCCTTCGGGGCTCCGAGATCGTTTGCGGCTCAATTCCCCACGCCGAAGTGCAGGGCTAACATCCTCTGCGCCTCCGGCGCTGGAAAATCAGAACCAATCGATCAACAAATCGGTTCATGCGATTGCCCTGGGGGAGGCTCCTCTCTGCGCACAGGTTTCGTGCGGGACGCAGCGCTATACCGAGGCACTGACGTTGTTGAAGTGGCGCGAGAAGCCGGAGAGGCTTCTATGCAAGGGAACGCCTTTGATCTGGAAGGGCGAGGTTTTGGCGAAGTATTCGGCCTTGTCGAGCACCGGCCAGATTTCCTTCTTCAGCAATTGTTCGATGTTCTCTTTCCACCCCGCCTGGCCGAACTCGCTGCGCAGCATGGCGGTGAGATCGCTGGTGTCGGAGCCGATCAGCATATAGGCGCCCAGCAGCGGACACTCGTTGAAGGCCTTGAAGTTCAGTTTCTTGGGATCTTTGAGGACCTTGTTGCCGGCTCGTGTCTCGCGGTATTCGATGGCGAACTTTGCAAGCACCCTGGTGGCTGTAGCTGCGGATTTGGCGGCACCGACCAATGGATCGAGAACCGCACCGGCGCCTTTGGCAGCCAGCAACGCCGTGCGGGCTCCAAATGCGACCGTGGTGATGCCGGCCTTGGCAATCTGGAATTTGAGCTCGCGGTCGAGCAGTTTCTGCACGGCATGAAAGGCCGCGCGCGCATCTCCGGACTCGATAGCGAACTCGTGACCGCTGTAGGAATAAGAGTCGTATGCTCCCTTGACGGCCATGCCCCATTGCCCGAGGGCCATCACGCCATCTTTGACGCACGAGACGATGGGAATGAAGTCCAGTACTTTGTCGACAACTTCAACGGCAGATTGCATGCCCATATCGGCGATCACGTCAGCCTTGAGCGCATCGAGAGCCTGCACCTGGGTGCCGAAGAGATTGTTGACCGCGTCCATGACGCCGGCATTCACTGCGGCTTTTCCGCTGGCGCCTACGCCAGCTTTCGCACTCTTCAGGTCGTGCCAGGCCTCGCGAATCTGAATGAAGCTGTCGGCGATGCGGAAGGTGATCTGCTTGTTGTCGAAGATCGTATGGATCTTCTGGATGCGCGCCCGCTCAATCTGTTCGAACGCCATCCTCTCTTGTGGTGAGAACTGCGGGCCAAGCTTGTCCGTCTCCGCTTTGAGCTTGGTGAAGGCCTTGTGCGGAGGCCGGTTGCGTTCACTCGATTCCCAGGCTGCTCCCTTGTAGCGAATCCAATTGCGCAGCGCCGTTGCGACTTCCTGCGCGGCCTTGGGATTGGGCGTCGCCGAATAGGCGAGGATGGCGTTGTCCAAGGCCTTCAATGCGGAGCTGCGGGGTTTGAAGCGAACCTCAGTTTGCGCAATCCAATCATGGTACGTGGGGATCATACGCAGTTTGTCCTCTATGCGCCGTATTGACGCGGGTCGTAGGTGGGATGTAATTACGAGACGCCTCATTCTGGCATAGCTGCAAAATACGGTCAAGATACCGAAAGCGGGCGAAGGTCACAGATGAGATGCTGCTCCGGCTCGCATTATTTTTGTAAGAAATGGCAACGAGTGTGCGAGCAGAACCTTACGCGAGCAGGAGGGGCATGGGTATACACTCGGGGCAAGCCGTATGCGCATGTTTCGTTTGTATGCATTGCTTTTTGCAGCGATGCCGACCTTGATGTGGGCTCAAGCGGGAACCGCGCGTCACGCCACGACGATGACCTCGAAATCGCAAGCCGCCGAAGCGGCAACCAACTCTCTGATCGTGATCGACGGCCACGCCGATACGCCGCAACGGTTTCTCGATGAACACTTCGACCTCACCGATCCGCTCAATGGCGGCAACTTCAATCTAGAATCGGCGCGCAAGGGCAATCTGAGCGCGGAGTTCTTTGCCGTCTGGGTGGAGCCTTCGCGCTACAAAGGGCAGTATGCGCATCGCGCGCTGGAACTGATCGACGCGCTGAAGCAGCAGATAGCGAAGCATCCCGATCACGTGGAACTGGTCACCTCAGTCGAGGGAATTGAGCGAGCGCACCGCGCGCATAAATTGGCAGCGCTGATCGGTATCGAGGGCGGGCATTCGATCGAGGACTCGCTCGGGCTGTTGCGGCAGTACTATGCGCTGGGCGCGCGGTACATGACGCTGACCTGGAACAACTCGAATGGATGGGCGGACAGCTCGGGTGATATCGACGATGCGAGTGTGCCGCATACCAAAGAGGGGCTGAGCGAGTTCGGCAAAGACGTTGTCTACGAGATGAACCGGCTGGGCATGATGGTGGACGTGTCGCACGTGTCGGACAAGACATTCTTTCGCACACTGATCATCTCGCGCGCGCCGGTGATTGCCTCACATTCGAACGCGCGAGCGTTGTGCGACGCGCCGCGCAATTTGACGGACGATATGCTGCGCGCAATTGCGAACTCGGGAGGACCGGAGTCGAAGGGCGGCGTGGTGATGGTGAACTTCTACTCCGCGTTTGTGTCGCAGGCCTATCGGGATGCGCTCAAGAAGATGCAGCCGGAGATTGAGAGAGCTGTGGCCGATGGGGCGGCGCAGGCCAAGGCAGAGGGACGGCCGTTTACGGCTGAGGACGAGACGAAGATACGGCGCAGTTTTATGGATAAGATCCCGCGGCCGCCATTCTCGGTGTTGATCGATCACATCGATCACATCGCCAAGGTTGCGGGCGTGGATCATGTGGGGCTGGGATCGGACTTCGATGGAGTCTTTGGGCAGTTGCCGGAAGGGCTCGACTCGCCTGCGGATCTTCCGAAGATCGCCGAAGCGCTGCGGGAGCGCGGCTACTCGGCTGAAGATTGCCGGAAGATTCTGGGTAGCAATCTGCTGCGGGTGTTTCGTGAAGTGGAAGGCGCGTCGCGCGAGCTGCAGGCCGAGAACCGGCCGCGGATTACGGAGAAGCAGCCGTTCGCGAAGCCGTGAGTGAGGGATGGCGGAGGTGGTCTCCCACCCTTTCGACAGAAAGAAGTCGAAAAGATGGGGCACGGATGGCTGAGGGGCAACCGCAGATCCTTCGACTGCGCACGGCGCTTCTGTGCCGCGCTTCGCTCAGGATGACAGGTTTCTGGTCAAGGTTATTCCTATGAGCCGGAGTGGGCGATTTTCAGCGTCATCTTCGTCATTCCGGTGTAGGTTACATCGACGAACTGGCCTTGTTGCTGCGCGGTGAAGTTCTTGGCGTCTGTGTCCACGTGGACGGTCAGGCCGGGAAGCGTCCACACAGCAGACTTCGCGCTGTTTGTGGTCAGGTTCGGTGCGAAGATGCGGAAGCTTACGTCGCCGTTGGCGGAGATGACGATGCCGTTCTTGTCGGCAGAGGCATCGATCATCGGGCAGCGCGTGAGCTGAATCCAGCCGATCTTGCCCGGCGCCTGCCACTGCACGGTGACGGGGTGGAACTGGCTGTGTGCGTCCACGTCCTTGGTGTGGCCGGTGATCTCGCCGCCATAGATCACGTCCTTGCCGATCCATGCAGTAGCGACGCGCTCGTCCGCGATGGGTCGGCGCACCTGGTGTTCACCCTGGAAGGAGCGGAAGGTCTTCATCGCGTCGGGAGGAATGTGCGTGTCGAGGATGACGATGGGCGGAGCGAAGAACAGATCGTCCACGTGATCCACCGGAGGATTGTCGAAGCCGGTCAGCGGCGCCTTGTCCGCATCGAGCACGGTGCGCAGCCACACGCCGGTCACGCTGACATAGCTCTGCATGTCCATTCCGTAGGAACGGTCATAGGGGCCGGAGATGTTGCGCAGGTTGGCGTTGTAGAGATCGGCGGTGGCGCGCCACAGGCCGTCCTCCATCTCCTGGCCATGTGCTCGCATCTCAGGCGTGAAGCCGTAGTCGCGCCACAGGGCGAGAGCAAAGAAGTCAACACCGGCATAGGTAGGCGAGTTGAACTCGAAGAAGGCATCGTGCTGCTTGTAGAGGCTGTATACGGTGTCGATCCACTGCTGCGCCTGGGTACGCCACTCGGGTTTGCCGCCACGCTCCACAGCGAACATCCAGAGGAAGCCATACATGAGCGCGGGGTTGGTGTAGGTAGGCGCGAGGCGGCCCTGCTTCATTTCGCCGGCGATGGCGCTGTCGATGGCCTGGATCATGCGCGGCTGAAATTCGGCAGGAATGCGGTCGGGATATTCGAGCAGGATGATGGCGAAGGTGGTGCCGACGAACTCGCGCCAGTTGGGATCGTAGGCTCGCCACATGACGGCGTCGGCGCCGGGTTCTGGTTCAGCGGGCGTGCGGCGAAAGGTGCCGTCCCACACCTTGTCCGGCTCGTGATACTGCTGGTCGAGCACGAGGCGCAGAATGTCGGCGGCGCGGTCGCGATCGCCCTTACCATCGCGCAGGAGCAGACCGAGCGCGTACCAGGTGGACTCGCGCACCATGACATGCGGCGGCATGTTGCGAAATTCGGCGTTCAGCAGCGACGGCGGAGCAGCGAGGAGCTTGGTCTGCTGGTCGTAATACTTATCGGCCCACTGCATCGCGGTGGTGAAGATCTCGCGGCTGTTTTTGCTGAGGGAGTCCACGTCGGGGTGACGAGGCGCTGCAAAAACGGGAAGCGCGAGGAGCGCGCTTGCGAAGAAGGCCAAGGCTGATGGTTTGCGGGATCGGGTCATCTTGTTTTTGTCCTTACGGCGTGCCGCAGGTTTTATGTGATCGTGGGGTGCGGACTCAAGTTGCGCTCGCAGCCGCTCTTAAAGAACGGCTGCGGCACAACACGGGTTGAGTAGAGCATGTTTCACAAAAAATCTTGAAGATTTTGCGGTTATCCCTCAGGGGCTAAAGCCCTGTTTTTTAGCGCCTTTTCGGCACGACTAAAGTCGTGCCCTTTCACAAAACAGGTTTATGACACACGTTCTACGCAAGATCTGGGGAAGGCTAGAAATTGAACTTGATCGCGAACTCCACGGTGCGGGCCTCATAGCTGGGCGTGCCCGAGGTTGCGGTTATGGTGCCCAAATTGGAGTTCGAGATGTTTGCGTTGGGAGCAGCGAAGTTTGGATGATTGAATATGTTGAAAGAGTCGGCCCGGAGCTGTACGTTGTAGCGCTCGCGCCAGGCGGTGTTTTTCTGCAGGCTCATATCCCAGTCCTGGAAGGCAGGACCGCGCAGCATGTTGTACTGCGAGTTACCGTATGTGGCGTATGTCGTGGGGCCGGTAGCACTGTAGATGGTGGAACAAGCTCCGGTTTGGACGGAGTTGTAGCAAGAGGGCGCCGTGAATGCGGCCGGATTCAACCACTGCGCGCGGCTCTTGCTCGATGCATAGGGCTTCGTACCAACGATGTAATTGGCACGACCACTTACCTGACCTACAGGTGAGCCTGGCGCTGTGTAGGTGACGGAAAAGGGTTGGCCGGTCTGGAAGTCGGAGACGCCGGAGAACTGCCAGCCGCTGATGAGCTTGTTGGCGAAGTCGCCGGCGCTGCCGAAGAGCAGCTTTCCTTTTCCAAGAGGCAATGCGTAAGAGTAGTTGACGGCGAGGACCTGCGGCGTGATGCCACCGATTGGGCCGTAGGAGTCCTGCGGATGCGCGCCGGACGGATCTTCCAGGTTTTCGGTTCCCAGAACGCGAATCCACTGATACTCAGCGCCGAAGGCGAAGCCGCCGTTGTATTGCTTGTGCACGCCCACCTGCAGCGAGTTCATCGTGCTGTGGAAGAGGGGATCCAAGTTGTAGGGGATCGAGTTGAAGGGTTGATGCAGGTTGGTGCTCTGCACGGTTGAGCCGATCACCGGCGGATCGGCGAGGTTGATGTTCGGCGCGTAGTTGCCACCGCCGCCGTAGTTGTTCTGCTTGATATTGTGCTGACCGACGTAACCGATACGCACGTCAAGTCCGCGTGAGAACTGATGCTCGACGGCGAGGTTGTACTCCTCGGTGTAGGGGGTGACCAACGAGTGCTCGGCGTTTACCGAGGGATTGGCGCTGAAGGTTCCGGTGGCCGAGAAGGGGTTGTTCATGGTGAAAGTGGAGGCTGAGTATGTCTTAGTGTTGGTGAAGTTCTGCGTGGCCACAAACGGCAGCGTTCCGAAGAGGGAGCCCACGTAGGAGGCAGGCAGCAGGTTGAAGTAGATGCCGAAGGCGCCGCGGACTACCGTGTTGGGCCATACTTCATAGGCGAAGCCGAGCCGGGGAGCGAAGTTCTTGCTGGGCCGGCCCAGGTACGAGAAAGGGTTATTGGAAATGCCGGCCGAAGACGACAGAGTCATGAGTCCCTGTGACGAAAGCGAGTTGACATAGGAAGAAATGGCGCCGGCGGGATATGAGCTACCAAAGACCACTACTTTGTTGAGGGAGGGCACGTAAAGCGAGGCCTCGCCGTAAGGGCCGGGATCGAACCACTGGAGGTCATAGCGAAGACCGGCGTTGACGGTGAGCTTGGGAGTGACCTTCCAATCGTCTTGGATGTAAGCGGCCCACTGGCTCGAGACGTTGCGCGTGATGAAGGTGCCGGGAGCGCCCTGCGCGGTGGTGGAGGGTAGACCGAGCAGGAAGTCGGCGAAGGCCCACGGCGCTCCAGAAGAGTTAGTCTGCGTACCCTGCGTGAATTGGCCATTGAATGTATAGGAACCGCGCGGCGGTGTAGTGGCGCCCTCGTTCCAGTGATTGTCAAACACATAAGAGAAGCCGGTCTTGATGGTGTGGCGCGGGAAGACCTTAGTGATGGCCGTGTTGGCCTGGATGACCTGTTCGAGGTCTTTCGATCCCTGCTCGGCCACATTGGTGATGTTGGTGATGGTGATCTGGGGTGCGCCTTCGATGAGTTGCGAGCTCAGGCCGGGAATGATCGACTCCCACTTGGTTTTGAAGTTCTGCGGAGTGCGGTAGATGGGCAGGTGGAAGTACGAAGCGTAGGTGTCGATGAGCAGCGTGGGCGAGAAGGTGTGCGTCCATCCAAGGATGGTGTTGGTGTTGTGCTCGCCGTCGCCCGAGAAGCCGCCTTGCAGGCTGGAGGCGCCCACATCCGGGTTGGGGCCGTAGAGCGCTTCGAGGAACGTGGCGCGAATCTGGTCTTTGTCGCTGATCCGATGATCGAGCCGGAATGAAGTCCGCTTGGCGTTGCTGGTGTAGGGAATCAGCTCAAAAGTATTGGTTCCGATGCCGCTCGCGGTCGGCGTGGGATAGAGCAGCTTGAGCAACTGGAGTGATACGGCATTCAAGCTGCCGGAGGGGATGGTCTGATTGGTGTACGCGGTTCCGGTTGCCGGGTTGATGATGGGCTGCGTGAATTCTGTAAAGATGCCCTGGCGTTCGAGAGCAGTGGGTTGCTGGCTGTTGACGCTGGCGGATTGGCTGAGGCGGAATCCTTCATAGTCGACGAAAAAGAAGGAGCGGTTTCTGCCGTTGTAGAGATGGGGAATTATGATGGGCCCGGCGAAGTTGCCGCCGAACTCATTGCGCTCGTAGGGAGGCCGTGGCTTGCCTGCGCCGAAGAAGGGCTTGGCGGATGTGCCTTTGGAGCGGTTGAACTCGAACAGTTCGCCATGAAATTGATTGGTGCCGCTGGCGGTGACCACGATGACCTGGGCGGGCTCGTTGAACTCGGCAGGCGCGCCGGTAGTGAGCACTTTGAACTGGGCGAGGGCGTCGAGCGAGGGGATTTCGGGCTCGCTGCGCTGCAGCGTGACTTCTTTGTTGACCACGCCGTCGAGGGTGTTGCCCATGCCGCCGTAGGCGTTGCGGCTGCCGGTGCCGATAGCCGGCGTCATGCCGCGGACGGCGAGCTGATCCTGCGCGCCGGCATTCTGGACTCCAGGTGCGAGAGCGACGAGACCCATTACGCTGAGACGGCCGTTCAGCGGCGTGTTCTGAATCGCCTGCGCATCGATAACCTGGCCGACTGAGGAATCTTCTGTCTGGATCACGGGGCCGGTGCTGGTGACCTCAACGTTCTGCTCTTCAGAGCCGACGGTCAGACGCGCATCGATCTCGGCGACCTGGTCGATGGTGAGGGTGATGCCCTTCTGTTGATAAACCTGGAAGCCGGCCTTTTGCACTTTGATGTCGTAGTGACCTGGGGGCAGTTGCGTCACGGTATAGGTGCCGGCGTCTGAGGTGGCGACTTTATGCAAGGCGTCAGTTTCTTCCTGGCGCACGATCACGTCAGCTCCTGCGACGACTGAGCCACTTGGATCGGTGATGGTGCCGGTGATCGAGCCGGTGATGCCCTGGGAGTGTGCCGATTGCGCCGGGATAAAAAGAAGAAGGGCGGCAAGCATTGCCCCTATGGGACAGAGCCAATGAAATAAGATTTTGCTAGTGGCTGCTCCCGAAGGTCTGCTGTAACTGGCTGAAATCATTTCAGTGTCCTCCTGAAAGAGAGTCGTGCTGAGGCCGGGGCTGGTTTCCGCTGCAGATTGGGGATATGGGTTCCAAACGGTCGCTGATCTAAGAACGCTGGCGCGAGGAACGTCCCGGCATGTTTCTGACTGCGGGAACAACTCTTTCGCAAGAGAGCGGTGGCTGTGCAGTGAATTTAATGCTACGGTAATTGCGTTAGCGGATTCTTTACGTAAAGATACCTATATTACAATCACTTAGAGAAGCCGTCGAAGAGTTGTTAAAGCAGAGCTGGATCAAGAAGACAGTCGCGGAATCGATTGGAATTCGTTGTGACGGCCAAGCGCAAAAACTCGAAGGACGTGATCGATGAGACGGTCGCGCTGGAGACTGATCCGCGCTGGTTGCTGGCGGAGAAGGCAGCGCGGAGCTCGACTCTTGCGCGCGCGACGCAGCTCCGCGAGATTCTATTGTTCATCGTGCGGCAGACGATTCTCACGCCGGACGAGCCCATTCATGAATTTGAAATAGCGCATCGTGTGCTGGGACGGCGCAGCGACTTCAATCCGCTGGACGACAATATTGTGCGCGTCCAGATGGCGCACCTGCGCAAAAAGCTCGATCTCTACTTTGCCAGCGAAGGAAAAGATGAAGAGATTGTGATTACGGTGGCACTGGGCAGCTATAAGCCGGTTTTCAGCCCGCGGCAAAAAGTGGCCGCGACGCCGCATCCGTTTCCGGTAGGGGAGGCTGCGAGCGCTGAGGAGGGGCGGCACGCGGCTGCGCCGGTTCCGGCCGCTGTGGATGAGAATGAGTCCGCGCCGGTTCACGAGAGTGAGCATGTAGCGCGGCCTGCGATCTGGCGCGCGATCGCCGCGATCGTGATTCTCACGCTGGCGGGCGGCTGCATTGCGTTGTGGATGCAGGTGCGAAGCGAGCGGGAGTCACTGGATGCGCTGCATCGTGCCCTGACGCCCTGGAGATATGAGCCGGCGATGGCGGAACTGTGGTCGGGATTTGTGGACTCGGGACGGGATACGGACATTGTGCTGAGCGATGACTCATTTTTGCTGATCGAGGAGATCAGTAAAAAATCTACTCCGTTTTATGGATACCTGGGCCGCAGTTATCTCGATCCGACGCAACGAAAGGGGCTGAGCCCCCAGTTGAACTTTGTGGAAGATCTGCTGGCTTCGAAGAGCCTGGGCAATACAAGCGAGTACAAGCTGGCGCAACGGGTTTTAGCGCTCGATCCGGTTGAAAGGCGATTTCACCTGTACAGTGCGCGGCAGTACATGCCCGCGCTGGTGAAACAGGACAATGTGATCCTGATCGGTGGGCGCATCTCGAATCCGTGGTCAGAGCTGTTTGAGGGCCGGCTGAACTTTACTGAGGATACGGTCTTTGAAGGACTCGGCAGGACCAATGTCATCAATCGCGCACCCGCTTCCGGAGAAGAGAAGGTCTACATGGCGACGGATACGGTGGGTTATTGCGTGGTGGCGTACATGCCGAATCCCGGACACGACGGAAAGACTCTGCTGCTTGAAGGAACCTCGTCGGAGGCGACGGAAGCTGCAGGCGATTTTGTTCTCTCGTCCGATCAGTTTTCCGCCTTCAGAAATATGCTGCACGTCACGAAGCTGCCTTATTTCGAAGTGCTGTTGAAAACTTCGCAGGTGCGCGGCACGCCGCTGGCCGTGACGATCGAGGCATATCGAGCGTATCCCGCGTTGCACTGAGGGCCGTGCGGCTGTTAAGCGCGCCGCGAACGGAAGGCAGTAGCCCTCCGTTTGTTCTCCGGGCGGCATTTCTTTTTGTTACAGCAACAGTCCTCGCGCCGGGAGGGTATACTGGCTCGCGGTCCACGATCCTGCTGAAAGTTGCGCAGAAAACTTAGTCGTGTGCGCCAAAAGTTCGCAGTGTGAATTTTATTCTGCGATTTGGAGATGAGGTTTCGCTTGAATCGACGCGATTTTCTTGAAGGAAGCCTGGTACTGGCCGGCCATACCCACGTGTTCGGCGCAATGAAGACGTTCTCAAACGAGGACAAAAATGCGCTCGCGGACAAGCCGCCGCAGAACCTTCTCAGCACCACGTTTACCGAGGCATTCCTGACCGGCCATCTGATGACACCTGACAAGTGGCACCCCTATCCGCGGTGGAACGAGCGGGCCGTGTGGGAGGCTGTGCCGAAGGATATTCGCGCGAAGGTGATTGCGCAGGCGGAGAGCGATCAAAGAGCGGGTTGGAATGCGTTGCTGGCCTCGAGCTTTCTTGAGTTCAAGCGGAACGGGAATCGTTCGCGCTATGAGGCGCAGAGTTTTGGCCGGCGCGATCACTTGAAGAGCATCATTCTGGCGGAGTGCCTTGAAGGGCAAGGACGGTTTCTCGATGACATTGCTAATGGCGTGTGGCTGATCTGCGAGGAAAGCTTTTGGGGAGCGCCTGCTCACCTCTACATGCAGAAGAGTGGACCGGGGCTGCCGGACATAACCGATCCGGTGATCGAGCTGTTTGGCGCAGAGACCGTACAGCTGCTGGCGTGGACGAAGTATCTGCTGGCAGAGCAACTCGACAAGGTGTCACCACTGATCAATCAGCGCATAACGATCGAGGCGGAGCGGCGCATTCTCAAGCCCGCACGCGAACGCAATGATTTCTGGTGGATGGGCTTTGAGGCAAATACGCGCACAGCGCGGCTGAACAACTGGACGCCGTGGATCAATTCGAACCTCATGGTGGCGAATTTGCTTCTTGAAGAGGACCCAAAGATGCGCGTCTTTGAGACCACGCGCATCTTGAAGAGCCTCGACGCGTATCTCAATCAATACTGGCCCGACGCGGGTGAAGAGGAGGGGCCAGGCTACTTCAGCGCCTCGCCCATGTGCTACTTTGAGGCGGTCAGCATGATTGACGGCGCGACGGGCGGATCGACGGGCATTCTCTCGAATCCGTTCATCGGCGCGATGGGGCGCTACATTTTGAATGCGCACATCTGTGACGAAAATTACATCGACTACGGCGATGCGCATGTGCATGCCGGTCCCGACGGCGATCTGCTGTATCGCTATGGCAAGGCAGTGCACGACGAGCAACTTGCGGCCTTCGGCGCCTACTATGCTGCCAAGCGCGGCTTGACTTCGACCAGCGAAAGTTCTGAACAGCACGGCGGCATCCGGCTGCCGAGCATGACGCGCGCGTTGCCCGAAGTTCTGGGCGCCGCGGAACTGCGCTCGGCTCGCGCTGAAGATGTGCTGATCCGCGATTCGTATTATCCGGCTTTAGGCCTGGTGACGGCGCGCGTGAAAGAAAATTCTGCAGACGGCATGTACTTCGCTGTGCTTGCGGCGAACAACGGCCGCAGCCACAGCCACAACGACACCGGGAGCTACATCATCTATCAAGACTGCGAGCCGGTAGCCATCGACGTGGGCGTTGAGGCATATACGGCCAAAACTTTCAGTCCGGAGCGCTACACCATATGGACGATGCAGTCGGCGTATCACAATCTGCCGACGATTGGCGGCGTGATGCAGCGCAATGGTGTGGAGTTTAAGGCGACTGACCGCAAGTACTCGACCAACGACGAGCGGGCTACATATTCATTTAATATCGCCGCGGCTTATCCGCAGGAGGCCGGCGTGAAGTCTTGGGTGCGCACCGTCACACTCGATCGCGCGCAGAATCGCGTCACGGTAGAAGAGGAGTTTGCGCTGGAACGCGCTGAGCCTGTGAGCCTTTCAGTCATCACTCCGCGGACAGTCTCTGTTGATGCGAATGGGAAACTGAAGCTGGCGCTTGCCTCCGTACCGGGAAAAGAATCGCAACTGACCTTCGATGGTACGCAGCTTGAATCGAAGGTGGAGACGATTGAACTTGCGGATGCAGGACTGCGTGCAAGCTGGGGTGCGCAGATTTACAGGATTCTGCTGAGCTCGAAACAGCCGGTTACGAGCGGCAAGTGGGTCTACGAGTTTGCGCGCGCATTGTGATCGTCGGCTGCCGTGAAGCAGAAAGTTTTGAGAGGATTCGCCGATCTGTGATATAAACCGGCTATGACCAGTTGCGCGTTCACGATCGCTAGGACGTGTTTCATAGTCATCTCGAAGGTTCGGTCGTAATCCTTCGGGGCTAAAGCCCTTTTTCAAAGCGTCTCTTCGGCACGACTAAAGTCGTGCCCTTTCACAAAGCAGGTTTAATGAAACACGCTCTAAGAAAATCTTGCTTTGCGCGCACTGCTGCCTGTCGATGTTGCTGACGGCGACTTCCCGCCAATTCTTTCCCAATTCTCATACTGACAGAAGTGTTGCACAAATCACGAGTGAGTCGTGTTTGTGTACTGTTACGGCACGAACTCATCCCGGTATGCGGAAAAGGCTAAAAGGAATTGGCTTCTCTGTGGAGCGTTGACCGGCTGCAAGGTTTTTCGCAATCGAAACGCGTAAGAACGCTCGCATAGGAGCGGTAACCAAGACGGGCAAGCTGCTGAGCAAGTCTTGACAACCGTTCTTTGGCTGATGCATTCTGCGCGCCTGGAAAGATTCCACTCTCGTAGTGAATCGAGCTCTTCCAGGTCCGTCAGCAATCCGCCACAATTCTGCACATTCACGGTTGGAACGAAAAGGGCGATGCGATGAAATCGATTACAGACGACAGCTTAGTTTTCCCAGTCCGCAATAACAAAAAAGGTTGGAGCTTCACAATCGCGGTGCTGATCGCGCTCTTTTTCAGCATGGCGCCTTTTCTTCAAGCCCAGGTCGATACCGGTTCAATCGTGGGCACGGTCACGGACACCTCAGGCGCCGCCGTGCCCGGCGCGACGCTCACCGTGAAAGACGAAGCCACGGGCCGCACGGTGACGCAGCCGTCCGGGCAAGATGGAAGCTACACGTTCAGCCCTTTGAAGATCGGCATCTACACGCTAACGGTGGCGAGGACCGGCTTTCAAACCTTCGTTCAGCAGCATATCGAAGTGACGGTGCAGGGGCATCTCGAGATCAATCCCAGGCTCGAAGTGGGGCAGGTGACGCAGGAGGTGCAGGTCAGTTCGGCCGGCCCGATCCTGGAGACGCAGACCTCTTCGATTCAGCAACTCGTGAATGAACGGCCGATCAATGATCTGCCGCTGAACGGACGCAACGCTGTGTTTCTGGCGCAGCTCTCCCCCGGTGTGAACCAGGCGCAGAACGACAGCCGTGGATTGCAGGCGAGCGGTTCGTTTACGGCGAATGGATCGCGGCGCACGCAGAATGACTATCTGCTGGATGGCATGGATGACAACGTTGCGATTGCCGACCTGGTGAATCAATCGCAGTTTGTTGTGCTGCCGCCGCCCGATGCTCTGCGCGAATTCACGGTGCAGACCAGCGACTACTCGGCGGAGTTTGGCCATGCGGCCGGAGCGGTGCTGAACCTGACGACGAAGTCAGGCTCGAACGCCTATCACGGCGATCTGTGGGAGTTTTTGCGCAACGACTTTTTTGATGCAGCCGACTACTTCGTTCTCCCCACGCAGCGCAAGCCGGAGTACAGGCTGAATCAGTTTGGCGGAACGCTGGGCGGTCCGCTGAGTATTCCCCATCTTTACAACGGTAAAGACAAAACGTTCTTCTTCGTCGACTACCAGGGCACGCGGATTGTGCAAGGCAAAACCTACACCACGACTGTGCCAACGGCCGCAGAGAACGGCAGTGGATTTGCCAATCTGCAGGATCTGATGTCACTGCAGACCGGCACGAAGACGGATGCGCTTGGCCGCACATTTCCGAGCGGTGCGGTTTTTGATCCGGCGACCACGCGCCAGCTTTCGAGCACCGGATTCGATCCGGTGACGGGCCTTACCGGCACGCCGAGTGCGTATGTGCGCGATCCTTTTTACTCGGGCACGATCGGTAATACGACCAAGTTCAACACGGCCGCGGCAGAAGCGCGGATGAACCTGATTCCTTCTGCGCGCATTAATCCTGCCGCTGTTGCGCTGCTCGATCTCTATCCGGCACCGACCAAAGCGAGTTTGACGAATAACTATACGGTCAGCCCGAATTTGACGACGGATATCAATGGATTCGATACGCGCTTCGACGAAATCTTTGGACCGAAAGACTCTGCGTTTGCACGCTACAGCTATGTCTACAGCAGCCAGTTTCAGCCGAGTCCGTTTCCGGGTGTAGCTGATGGCGCACCTTCGCGGCCCGGCACCGGTTGGACCGAGTCACAGAATGAAGCTCTGAGCGAGACGCATATCTTCTCGCCGAAGCTGGTGCTGGAGGCACGCGTCGGCTACAGCCGCGTCGCCGATGCGCGTACGCAGTTCGATGCGAATGTTCTGGGTATTCCGGCGAAATATGGGATTCAGGGAGTTCCGCAGATTCCAACGAATGGCGGACTGCCGACACTCAACTTCGGCATTCTCTCAGCGATGGGCGCAGCGGGCACAACTCCCAGCAACAAAGCCAGCGATATCTTCCAGGTCTCCGAGAATCTTTCGATCGATGAAGGAAGACATCAACTGCGTGTGGGCGACGAGTATCAGTACATTGCGTTTCCGACACTGACGCCGACCACGCCACGCGGCAGTTTTACGAACAACGGCATCTTTACATCCGTGGTGAATTCAACCGATACATCGACGGACCGGGCCCAGTTTATTCTCAGTCCGCAGGCGGCGACAGTGGCGGGCGGAGTGAACAATGTAGGCGGAGCGAACTCGATGGGGGCGTCGAATTTTCCGCCAGCCTTTCGACTTGTACGGCCTTACGTGGGCGCGTATGTGCAAGACAACTGGCGCGTGTTGACAAAGCTGACGCTCAACCTTGGCTTGCGCTGGGATTTCATTGGCACACCGGAAGAAGCCAACGGACGCTTTGCCAATATGGTGGCAGCGCAGACGGGCGCTGCTTCCGATGGCGTCTCGCGGTTCTACATACCGCAATCGCAGCTCGCGAACGAGCCTGTGGCAATTCAAAATCTGCTGGCGGCCAACGGCATTACGTTGACGCCAGTGAATGGCAACAGCCTGATCCTTGCGCAGAAGACCAACTTTGCGCCGAGAGTTGGCTTTGCTTATCAACTTATGCCAAAGCTGGTGCTGCGCGGCGGTGCAGGCATCTTTTATCAAGGCAACGAGAATCATGGCCTGAGCGTGAGCAACTATGTGAACTTTCCCTTCCAGATCACATCGAACTATTCTGCTCCGAATGCGACGACGCCGATCACTGCAGATAATTCAGTGGGAACGCTGCAAAATGGATTGCTGAATGTGCCGCTGACGGCGACGGCCGCCGCTGCAGCGGTTGCGGCAAAATCTGCAGGCGTGAGTCTCACGCTACTTGGAGAGCCGCGCCATGCGAAGACGTCCTATGCGGAGGCGTACAACCTGCAGCTGCAGTACCAGCTCACTCCACAGACAGTGATCGAGGCGGGATATGTGGGCACGGTGTCGCGGCATGTGCAGGTGGGCATCAGCGCGAATACGGTAAGCGCCATTTTGCCTCCATCGACCAATGTTACGCAGGCTGATTTTTTCCCGGGCTTTGCTAATGGTGGGACATTTATCGCGCGTGCCGGCGAGACGAACTACAACAGTCTGCAGATCAACGCGCAGCACCGGTTCAGCCACGGCTTCAGCCTGCTGGCGAACTATACGTGGTCCAAGTGCCTGGGCGACACGCGCGACCTACTTGACAACGGTATCGGCAGCTATCGCGCTCCGTATGTGCCAGGGATGGGCTTGCAGGCGGATTACGGATTGTGCGACATCAATGCGTCGCGTGTTGCGCACGCGAGCGGCATCTATCAGCTTCCCTTCGGTAAAAATCAACCGTATCTCCATTCAGGTGTGGGCGCCTGGCTTGCGGGAGGATGGTCGTTCAACGGCATTCTGACTGCCAGCGACGGTCAGCCGCTCACCATTGGTTGCTCCACGACCAACGCCGCCGGCCTCGGTTGCAATGCGTTGAAGGTGGCAGGTCAGAATCCGTATGGAGGGAGTCACAATGCTAAGCAGTTCCTGAACCCTGCGGCTTTTGCGAATCCTCCGGCAGCGACGGCGAGTTCGGCATCGATTGCAAATCTCGGCGGAAAGCCGACGCAGGTGAACGGGCCTCCGTATCGAAGACTGAACCTGTCGCTTCTCCGCGAATTTCCAGCACCGGCTGAGACACGCTTCGAATTTCGCGCAGAGGTTTTCAACCTGACGAATACGCCGAACTTCGCGCAGCCCGGGAATCTGAACTTCACTACGCCGAATACGTTTGCGTCGATCAGCTCAACGCGCGACAATCCGAACGATCCGCGCGAGATTCAGCTGAGTCTGAAATATTATTTCTAGGACATCCGCGGAGCGCGGAGACAACTTGGGAGCCACACATTGACGGTGAATCGAAGGAACTTTCTACTTGGGACAGCGGCCGCTGCGGCACAGGCAAGCGTGGCAGCCGCGCTCGCTGATCCAAAAGCTGTGCAGGGCGAGGGCTCGAGCGAACCGAAGCGTAAGCCGAACATCATCATCTATCACTCCGACCAGTTTCGCTGGGATTTTGTCGGAGCGAATGGACTGAACAGCTCCACGCGTACGCCGAATCTGGATGTGCTGGCGAACAGCGGCACGAACTTTACGCATGCCGTGACCAATCAGCCGGTCTGCGCGCCGTCCCGCTCGACGCTGGTGACGGGCCGTTACGCCACAGGGACAGGGGTATGGCGCAACGGGCTTGGGTTGCGCGAAGACCTGCCCACGCTGGCGACCGAGCTGCGTAAGGCAGGTTACACGGCAAACTACATCGGCAAGTGGCACATGGCTCCGGGATCAGAGGCCGAGGGCGGCGGACGCGGCGCGGTGAAAGAAGAGCATCGCGGCGGTTTTCTCGATCTGTGGGAGGCATCGAATGCGCTGGAGTTTTCGACGCATCCTTATGAAGGGACGATCTGGGATCGCGACAACAAACCCATCACCTTCAAAGATCAGTATCGCGTGGACTTTCTCACGGACCGTGCGGAGAAGTTTCTTCGCCAGAAGCAGGAGAAGCCGTTTCTGCTGATGATCTCGCAGCTCGAGCCGCACCAGCAGAATGATCTGCACCGGATGGTTGGACCCAAAGGCTCGGCTGAGCGTTTCATCAATGCACACGTGCCGGTGGATTTGCGGAGTTTTCCGGGTGATTGGCACGAGCAGCTTCCGGACTACTACGGCGCGTGCGAGGCGATCGATGCCTCAGTGGGACGGCTGCGCAAAGTCCTCGATGAGGAAGGGCGGGCCGAAAATACGATTTTTGTGTTCATGAGCGATCATGGATGCCACTTTATGACGCGCAATCAGGAGTACAAGCGCAGCACGCATAACAGTTCATTGCGCGTGCCGCTGCTGGTGAGCGGTCCGGGTTTTGAACATGCGCGGCAGATTCAGGAGCTCATCGGCATAGTTCATATTGCGCCTACGCTGCTGGATGCCGTGGGCGTGCCCGCGCCTGCTTCGATGCAGGGACGCAGCTTTCTGCCGCTGTTGCGCGATCCTGGCGCGCGTGCTGCGTGGCCGAACAAGGAACTGATTCAGATCAGCGAATCGATGACGGGCCGTGCGATTCGGACGAAAGAGTGGACGTACTGCGTGGCCGATCCGACGGGCATGACGAATGGGCCGGCGAGTGAGAATTATCACGAGTACCAGATCTATGATCAGCGCAACGATCCGCACGAACTGGTGAATCTGGCCGGGCGGAAAGAATATCGAGAGATTTCAGATAACCTGCGCGATGAATTGAAGAAGCTGATGGTAGCTGCCGGCGAGCCTGAGCCCGAGATCGCTCCGGCCAAGCTGTATCCGTAATGCGCGTTGAGGCGTTATTGAGATGCGTCCTGCAACAGGCGAATCGGGCCGGAGAGGCCGGAAGGGATGGGCTGCAGGTTTTCCATGTCCTGTGGCTCGAAACGCTTGCCGTACTTCGCGTAGAGAGCGGCGTAGTCGTGCGGTGGCTGACCGGCTAATTCATTGATCGCCGTGTTGTAGACGCGCACCTCGATCTGGTTTGCGCCGGCGTGTAGCAGGCGCGTGACGTCGATGCGATACGGCGGATGCCAGAGTGAACCGGCGCGCTCTCCGTTGACATAGATGATTGCTGCTTCGCGAATGGGCGGGTCGAGCAACGCGTGCATTCCGTTGGCATAGACGGGCCGATTATCGGTTGTGGGCGTGCCTTCGCCAAAGTCGAGCAAGATGTGCTTACCTTGTGCGGGAGCGCTCTTGATTTCCACACTGTGGGTGTAACGGGCCTCGCCCGAGTAATACTGCCGGCCGGATAGATCAGTCCATGAGCCGAGCGAGTTAAGATTCTGGCTCGCAGAAGTATTGGCGAAGTGAATCCGCCAGCCAGTGCTGAGATCCTTGATCTGTTCTTCGCGCGTCTGGTGTGAGGATTGAGCGGAGACGGGCGCCGTGCCTGGATGATCGGCGAAGACGAAGACGCGTGACTCGTATGGCGCAAGTGTCAGCGAGATCGGTGCGTCGGCCGTGTTGGAAGAACGGGCAATGACCTGGCCGGAGTCGGCGTTCCATTCTTCGATCGATGGGCGATCGCAGCGGAACTTTAACGTGCCATCTACCGCACGATTACTGGTATTAACGACGAAATAGATGTCGCCGGCGGCGAGCTTGCGATGAATGAAGCCGAGGCCGGAGAGCTGGCCTGTCGCGTCAAGGTCGGGAGGCAGCGCCCGATGGAGAGCGGCGGCGAGGTCGCCGACAGAATCAACTACGACTCCTTTGTGGCCTTCGGATCGGAATAGTTTTCCGGAGAGCGCGGCGACCTGCGGCGATTCGTATTGCTCTTTTAATCCAGGAGCGAGAGACGGCAGTTTACCGATTGCAATGACGGCGCCGGCCGCTGTGTAGTCGCGAATCTTCTCGTAGGTCGAGAGTGGAATGCGATCAGTGGGCGGAATGATCAGGATGGGGTAGGGAATCGCCCGCAACTTATCAATCGTGGTGGCATCGATGTAGTCCACGTTGTAGCCGGCATCGAGAATCGCCGCCATCAGCTCGGGCGTAATGCGTTTGCGCATCTCGTCAGTTACGGAGACGTGACCGGGCGTGAAAGCGGCCTGTGCATCGTCTTCGGGCAGAAGGATGGCGACGTCATTCGCCGGTTTGCCCTGGCGCAGGAGCCAGCTTACCCGCTGCATATAACGCATCACATCGGGCATGACCGGGAACCAGGGATTGTGCGCGTTGAAGACGGCGGCCGCATAGAAGGCCCAACCGGGCTCACCCGCTGCGGGCGGTGAATAAGGAAAGCCGTGGCCAATGAACTGATTGATACCGAGGATGAACATGCGATCGGCTTCAGCCTTCATGTCCAGCGGAGTGGCGCGGAAGGCGGGTGAGTGTAGCCATGTCCAGGTCTCGGCAGAGGTGACGTTGCGGTTGTAGAGATGGCTCGCTGAAGTTGCCCAGCGCGTAAACGAGAATGCACGCCATTGCGGACCTTCGCCTTCCGGTAGGTTGGGCACGGCTTCATCGGCGAGCGTGACGGCGGGCTGGCCGTAGGTCTGCGAACGGAAGAGCGTTCTGTATGCCTGGGCGAATTGGGTAAGGGGCGCGAGATAGTTGACGCGAATCAGATCGGAGAGGGTCTCGCCCCAGTCGTGGCGTACGGCTTCGGCTTGAGGGCTGCCGCCGGCGAGCAGTTCAGGAAGATGCGGAATCAAATCATAGCCGCGACGGCGCTGAAACTCGGCGGGCAGGTTGGGAGTCCAGTCCGCGCCGTAGACTTCGAGCGAATCAGAGAAAACGGAAGAAGGCGGCTGATCGCCGAAGGCCTTTAGCAGCGGCGAGGCCACATCTTTTAGGTGCTCGTCGATAGCCGCACGCGAGAAGTGATCGAGAACGTAGCCTTCTGCGCCGAAGGCAGCGCGCTTGACCATCTGTTCCGTGTGACCAGCGATGAAATAGAGAGCGGTTGCGTCTCCGGCGGTTTGCGGAACCGGACCGGCGGGATCGAAGCGCTTGGCTGTGGCTGGATCGAAGGATTTTTCGCTTCCCGATACCACAAAGGCGGCGACGAAGCTTTCTCCATCTGCCAGCTTCGGTGGAGGAGCGGCTCCATCACGAACCGGAACCGAGGCGACCTTGAGCCTTCCCGCAGCCAATGCGAGCGTGGTGGTAGGCCCGCCATAGGGCCATCCGCTGCCCAGCGTTATGCTCACGCGCAGTCCCAGCGCACGCGCTTTCTGGTTGGCAAAGGTCAGATCGTCGAGAAACTCAGGCGACAGATAAGGAAAGTTGACAATTCCTTTTGCCGGGTCGTCGAGCACGAGCGGGTAGACAGGCTGAATTTCGACGCCGCCCATGCCGGCACCTTGCATGGTTTCGAGTTCCTTCGCCAGTTCCGGCTTGACGACCGAAGGACCAAACCACCACCAGCGCATCATGGGCTTGGCATCATCGGACGGATGCAGAAATCCTTCGTGCAAATCTGCGGCCGCAGGCGCCGTCGGCGTCTGGGCCGGCACTATGAAAGGAAAAAGAAGAGCGGTCAGAATAAGGGCTAGGCGAGGATTCGTCACGTGAAGAGTTATACATCCTCACGGTTGCGATTGAAAACTGTTTCTCATCTGAATTGTTGGGGTGGGAACAACTCTCGGAGAGAGCTGTTCCCAATTGATGAGATCAGTAGGTCAGTGTGAGGACGTTGATGGAGTACGGTGCGAATCGCTGCGTGAACTTCGGTCCTGCGACGGCAACCTGTTGCTCAACCGGCACAACCGCGCGCGGATTGGTAATGCTGTTGCTCGCGTTGGGGGTTTTGCCGCTCAGCGTGATCAATTTCGCATTCGGCGCCACCTTGCCCGCACCCTGAAGGTCGATCGCCAGAGATTGCGCATCGGACGAGGCGTTCACCACTTTGATGAAGAGCTTGTGATGCGCGTCGTCGCGCGTGACGGAGGTAAACATGCGCGCGGGCGCACGGGCGAGATCGGCCTGTACTACTTCGGTGCCAAGATTGGCGCCGAACATCGCCTGGGCGTAGTAGCTGGGCGAGCCATAGCTTGTGAGTGCGTCGTACCCGATGAGATCTGTAGACCACTGCATGCCACCGGGATTGACGTTGACGAAGAGCGGCGCGTAGCTGGCCATGATGATGAGATCGCTGTTGCGTTCGAGCCCTGTCATCCATGCGCTATCGGCAAGTGCGGCTTCGAGGTTCGGAGTCGGGTCGCCTTCGCGCGTGGCCCATTCGCCGACAAAGATCTTCGGACCACTGCGCGTGTGATCGTCATAATGGTGGGCGTCTGCGAAAGACTGCACAGCTGACATGTAAAAGTGCTCATCGAGCACGTCGGGCGTTACGCTCTTTACGGGCGCAGTCGCGATCAGCTGCAGATCGGGATAGTGCTGCTTGATGGCTTTGAAGAACTGAGCAAATCGGCCGTCATACGAGCCGGAGCGATCGAATTCGTCTTCGTTGCCGACCTCGATGTAGTGAAGTGGAAACGGGGCAGCGTGACCGTCTTTTACGCGCTCAGCGCCCCACTTGGTATCGGGTCCGCCGGTGACGTATTCGATCTCATCGAGCGCATCCTGTATGTAAGGCTCGAGCGAAGGGCCGGGGTCCACATGCTCCTGCGCCAGCGAGTAACCGGCATAGACGGCGAGCACTGGCTGAATCTTCAGGTCCTCACACCACTCCAGGAATTCGAGCAGGCCCATGCCGTCGGAAGAGCGATAGCGCCAGGGACTCGGATGCGTGGGACGGTCCACCCAGGGGCCGATGGTCTTTTTCCAATCGAACCGATCGGCGATGTGATCGCCTTCGAGATAGTTGCCGCCGGGCAGACGCAGGAACGTGGGATGCATCGCGGCCAGCTTTTCCATGATGTCGATCCGGTTGCCGTGGACGCGGTTGTGATAGGTGGGCGGAAAGAGGGAGACGAGGCTGAACCAGAGCGTCGCGGGCCGGGAGACGGTGAGAATCAGATGATTGTTTTTGCTGGCGGGAACCTCGCCGGTTGGCAGCGTGTAGGTGTACTGCTTCCATTCGCCAGTGATGCCGGGGACCTTGGCAGACGCGGCGACCACGCCGGTCTCATCGTTTTGGAGGCTCGCGGTGACGGACACGCCTTCGGAGTCAGTCTTGGCCCAGAAGGATCCGCTGTAAACGGAGTGCGGCCGCACAGCAATGCCCCAAAAACCTTCATTCTGCAGGCCCGCGGGCGCGGCATCGGTGGCGGCGGTCACGCTCACTTTTATGCTGCGCGTGAGCGCAGTGCTCGGCCCTGTGGATTCGTCGGCGGAGATCTTCACCTGCGAATCGCCGCGCGCGACCGTCGACCAATGGGTGAGAGCACCAAAACCGCGGCCGATGGCGCGATCGCGCACGAGTTCTGCGTAGATGCCACCATCGTAGGAGTAGTTGATCTCCTCGGTCATCAAGCCATAGAGCGTGGGGCTCACCTTCGCGGTGGGATGATCCACGGCGATCGTGAGTGAAGGAGATTGCGCCATCAAGGGCGCGGACACGGAGAGAACGCCGAGAAAAGCGGCAACTGAAATTTGCTTGTGCATAACCCCGCCATACTAACGCGGCACCGCATGGACTGACAATAGGGAAAACGCTTTCTCGAAACTCGTCTTGATCGCGGGGCAATACAGTTTTGCGCGAAAAACGAGCCGGAGTCCAGCGATTTTTATGCGGAGCGCTCGATGGCTGCGGAGATCGCGTTATGCACGGATTCTGGAAGATCGGGCATGGCTCCCGGTTGCGAGGCTACCCAGCTTCCCCAGCGGTTGCCGGCCTCGTTGATCGTGGCCAGCTTTGCCTCACGCAGCAGGTAATGAACCATCGCTGCCGTAAATGCATCCCCGGCGCCGATGGTGTCGGCAACCTTGATGGAGAAGCCGGGATGCTCATGCCAAGTGTCTCGTTTTACCAGCACGCTGCCATGATGGCCGCGCGTGATGGCGACCAACTCCAGGGCGGGGAACTCTTCGAGTAATCGTTCGGAGCAGGTGCGCAGGTAGTCGGTGTTGCGCAGAGAGAGGGGCGGGTCTTCACCGGCGGCAAGGCCAAGCAGGCCCAATACTGTAGAGATCTCTTCGATATTCATCTTGACCATGGTGGCCAGTTCGATTGACTCCTGAAGGATCTCAGAGGAGTAGAACGGCGCGCGCAGGTTGACGTCGAGAACGCGGACGCAGGAGGAGGAGGTCTGCGCTACGAGAGTCTGGATGGTTTGGCGCGACGCAGCGTCGCGCTGCGCAAGCGTGCCGAAGCAGATGGCGTCGGCGCGGTCGGCGATTTTGATCCACTCGTCGGAGAGCTCTAGAAAGTCCCATGCGGCAGGCTGATGAATTGTGTACTTCGGCTCATTGGCCGCGAAGCTGACGGTGACCTGTCCCGTTTGGTGCGCGGGATCGACTTGAATGAGGCTTGCGTCCACGGGCAGCGTATCGAGTTGGCCGACAGCGCGACGGCCCAGATCATCGCGGCCGACGCGGCTGAGAATGCAGGCGCGGTTGCCGAGTCTTCCAGCCATTACTGTAAAGTTGGTAGGCGCGCCGCCGAGCGTGCCGGTGGAGTCGGCCTCACTTGGCGGAGAGCTCGCTTCGACGATGTCCCAGAGCAGTTCGCCGATTCCGAGGATGATGCGCGACTCTCTCAATGTCTGTTTTCTCCCGCGGCCGCACTGACGCTCTGAATGTGATCCTACCCTGTCCAACGGTAGATGGAGCAGTCTTCCCAGGCCATGGCGGCATACTCGCCATCAGGTTGACTGGTGAGAATCTTGCGGTCGGCTTGCGTATCGGCGGGCGATCGCCGAACCTGTCCACGAAAGAGCCGGGTGAATCCAGGGCGCTGTTCGAGCACGCTCTCCTGCTCGTGATTGACATACAAGATATCGAGTTGCCCGCGGCGTGGTGAGGCCGCACGCTCCCAATTGCGCAGCACGCGCCGCAGCACAGGACCGCCGAAGGGATTGAAGAGAAAGATGAGGCAAGGGCCTGGAGGCAGTTCGAAGGTTGTCGCGTCCGCACAGATCATCCGCATGGGCGCGCGAGCGCGGCCTGTAGCGCGCCATAAGGTCAGATTACGTTGTCCGATGCGCGCCAAGGTGCGATGCAACTCCACGCCGAGGACAGCGCGAAATGGATATTCAGCAGCTAGAAGTACTGCGCGTCCCATACCAGCGCCCAGATCGACGAAGGTAAATTCGTCGAGGGGAGCAAGAGGCTTGCAACGCCGCCAGCGAACGATCATGCTGCGGAAGAGCGAGGGGGCGATCGCATAGTAGGCCGTCGCGTGGCGATCGCTCGTTTGGCCAGTGTGCAGATGACGCCCAGCGATCAGCCCGCTGGTACGAACCCCGAACTCAAGGTCAAAGGGGTGCCGGATGAATCCGTCTTTGACAGAAAGACCCTTTAACAGACGCGGCCTTTTAAATTTTTCAGCGCGGCCGGTTCGCTGGTCCGGCTGCGGTTTGGTCGTCACGATTGAACCTTAGCATAGTTCGATCAACTTTCTGAGTCGCGTAGCCCGTGTCTCTGCCTGTATGAATCTGTACCTCTCGAAAATCCGTGGTATCCCGGGTCAGGCGCAAAGTTACCCCACGGACGAAGACCTGTCCGTGGGAACCCCGACGACGCGCCGAACCTGCGGCACCCAGGATCGTGCAAGATTGAGCGGTCAAAGACCTGGTCCGGATTCGGAGTTTAGTGATAGGTATACAAGCGGATGCGACGGATGGTGAACTGTACAAGGGATGACTGCAGCATCTGGCTGCTGCCATCCTGATAGGCAAAACCCAAAGGGCGCGCGATGAGCGCGCCCTCTCCTTTTGGGGTTGACATGCAAGATCGCAGTCAAATCGTACGGTGCGAGCGTTTGAAGAACGCAGTTCTCAAGGATTCTTACCTGATGCAGGAGAAATGGAGGAACGCGTTCACTCTCGATGGTGCTTCTGCCGAGGCACTTTCTCGGGAGAGTCATGCGGAGAGTTTCAACGCGCAGAGCCTATGTGGAAGACATTCAAGGCTTTTTAGATATCGTTACAATCGTGACAAAATTTTGTTTGGCAGTGCTGATCTCCTATGTCATACTCTTTTCACGCACCGCCGTTGAGGCACACAGGAAGAACGCAAGCGGAGCCGATCTGATTTTTGTGCTCCAATCAGCCTTGTGGCGTAGGGTCATCAGATAGCGATCAGCAGCGAGAAAGAGAAGTGGCAAGATGCTTCTCTCATTTCGCTCAACGATAAGTTCGGTTATAGCCGTATCCCTCTTGGATTGATTCAAAGCAGAAGCACATCGAGTTGGAAGCCGCTCATTTCGGTTTTGCGGATAGCTTTATCCATGCCGACCTAGTCGGTAATCCGTTTCTGTGTATCTCGTGAGCGGACTCGATAAGTGGTTTTGGCTGAGAGCGAGTTAGAACTTTGCGCGACCTATAGCGCAAGTTGATGTGGCGGATCCGGATGCCGGGCCGCGGGCTCAAGTGATCTGGTCACCGTTAAACGGTGCGGACTCGCTCGCACATTGGTTTCAAAACGAATTCTCAATACTACAGGTGTGCGTCGGGCACGGCCAAAGGAAAGCTGCATCTTGTGATTGCCTTGTAATTCGCGCGTTGCTGGTTGGGGGCCGTCGCTTCGTGATTCTGTGCGAAAGGAGGAAGAGGAGAGTGGATCGGAGTCTCTCCTCAAAGAATAGGGCAAGATATGGGGTCGCTCCTGATCATCGACGATGACGTAGACCTCTGCGGCATGCTGCAGACGTACCTGTTTGGGCATGGCCTGCAACTGGCAGTGCAGCACGATGCGCTAGCAGGACTGCGCGCGGCCATCGATGGATCGTACGATCTGGTCATTCTCGATGTCATGCTGCCATTTTTCGATGGATTCTCTCTGCTGCGGAAATTGCGCACGGCATCGCAGATCGGAGTGATTATGCTCACTGCGCGAGCGAATGACCAAGACCGCATTCAAGGGTTCGATGCAGGCGCCGATGATTACGTGCCGAAGCCATTCAATCCTCGCGAGCTGCTCGCGCGCATTCAGGCTATTCTTCGCCGGTCTGGGCTGGCAGGAGCTAGCGCGGGGCCGACGGAGCTGACGGCAACGTTTGCCGGCGTATTGCGATTGAACATTTCTACGCGAGAGGCAGTGTATCGGGAACAGACCTGGCACCTTACCGAGACGGAGTTTCTGCTGCTGAGCGTGTTTCTGGAGTCACCCGGGATCGTTATTCATCGTGAGGATCTTGTTGCGAAGGTCTTTCAGCGCGAGTTTCATCCGTTCGACAGGAGCCTGGATATGCATATAAGCCGCTTGCGCAAAAAGCTAGACACGATGGGCTGTCCGCCTGACTGGATCAAGACCATCCGCAACTCCGGATACCTATTTTCGGATCAGAGCTGATGCAACGGAGTGAGTTCAAGCTGAACTGAACTGCAATCAACGCCGCGGAGGCCGATGATTAGGCTGATTGTCAAGATCTTCCTCGCATATTGGCTCGCGGCTGGGCTAGTAATCGTCGCCGTCAATATCAGACCGCATCAGCATATGCATATTCCAGAACTGACCGATGCGCTGTATGCGTCTCTGGATCATGACGCCCTTTTGGCGCTCCAGAGCTATCGAGCACACGGCTGTACATCCGATTTTGGCCAAGCCGATCCTTCCACGAGCCTGATCGGACTTGCCAAGGCCGATGGCACAATACTGTGCGGGAATTTTGCGCTGCGGGCTATGCAATCCGCGGTGACGAGCGCAGCGCACTCGGGACGGATCGCCGTATCGAGTTATCGCGATTTTCAAGTTGTCGCTTTTCCGATGCCGGAAGATAAGTCGCTGGTCTTTCTTCTATTGAGCCGTTATCGATCGCCATTGCAGTTTTACGGGACGTTGCCGGGCAACATCACGTTCGAGGTGTCGCTGGTGGTTACGGTCGTGATGGCGCTGCTGGTGGCGTTACCCATCAAACGCCTTCGCGCTATGGCCCACGAAATCGGCTTGGGCAACTTAGATGCTCGGGTGAGCAATGGATTCCTCACCAAGTATGTTCCGTTCCTGGGAGCAGGTGACGATCTCGATGGATTGGCGATCGACTTCAACTTCATGGCCGGGAGAATCGAGGCGCTCGTAAACGCGCAGCGTCTGCTGCTGCGGGACGTTTCGCATGAGCTACGCTCGCCCCTTGCCAGAGCGAATCTGGCACTCGAGCTTGCGAAGGCGAAATCGTGCGAATCGGCGTGCGCTTATCTCGATCGCATCGAGCTTGAAACTGGAAAGCTGAACGATCTTATCTCACAGTTGATGGACCTCTCCTACATGGAGATGATCAATGGGCTTGCCCATCCTGAGGAGTTCGCGCTCTCGCTGATTGTGCTTGATTTGCTCCCCGACTTGCAATTCGAGGCCGCTGCAAAGGGATGCCATGTAGTGGCGACGGTTGCTCAAGCATGCAGGGCGCGTGGTGATAGAAACCTGCTGCACCGCGCTCTCGAAAACGTAGCGCGCAATGCAATCCGTTACACACCCTCTGGAGGTTCGGTGACCATCCGTCTCGATGCCGAGGAGAGGAGTGGAGCGAAACAAGCAGTGTTGAAGGTAAGCGACTCTGGACCCGGGGTTCCGGAAGGTGAACTGCACGCGATAGTAAAGCCGTTTTATCGTGTAGATCAATCTCGTCAGGCTGGATCAGGCGGTTTCGGCATCGGCCTGGCGATCGCTGATCGGACCATCCAGCTGCACAACGGAGAACTTCGTGTGAGTAATGGAAGCCGTGGCGGACTGGTGGTGGAGATGCGCATTCCTGCAATTGCATTGGAGGCATGACGGCGGCGCTAACTATCCACAGCTGATCGACGACCTCGCATTGGTGAACAAATGCGCGAGCAGAATGTTACTGTGTTGTGTTAGTCATAGAGAAACTAACATGCGTAGTTGCACGAGTATGTCGGCCCGTAAACAGATAAAGATCGTATGACGAAAACGTTACAAAATGTTACAAAAACGCGATTGACCCGATAGATAGATGCAGGTAAGTTGAGTACAGGAACACGAGCACCTGTCCCATCCACAACGAAACATCGAGCGTTGGAAATCATCCGACGTGCCCACCTAATTTTGATTTCATGCGGAGGTCGCTGTGACTGTTATTCATTTCGGCATACGTGTCTTCAGCGCATTTGGTGTCGTGACGTGCTCTTCGAAGAGGCGCCTCATCAACATGGGCCGCGCCGCACTAGGTGCTGTGTTGTGCTTAGCTGCGATATCGCCGGCATTTGGACAGGCGGTTAACGGATCGATCTCCGGTACCGTGAAAGAAGAGACCGGCAGCGTTCTGTCAGGGGCGACGGCTATCTTCACGAATACGAAGACGGGTGTGGAGACGAAAGCTCTCACGAACAGCGATGGCATTTTTCATGGCTTCAATCTGCAGCCAGGTACGTACGATCTCAACATCTCAGATCCTGGGTTTTCCCAAGGTATCAAGACTGGCATCGTTCTGAATGTTGGAGCGGAAGTGACGGTCGATTTCACTCTGAAGGTGGCTGGCGCTGATCAGACGATCAGCGTTACCGGCACTGAAGCGGGCGTCGATCTGCAGTCGACGACGATGAGCTACGACGTGAATGGCACGACTGTTCGCGAGTTGCCGCTGAATGGCCGCGATTTTACCTCACTTGCTACGCTGCAGCCGAGCGTATCGACGCTGAATGGCGAGGCGGCGGCGTCCGGTTCGATGCGATCTGGTCGGGGCAAAGCGCTAACGATTGCCGGCAACCGGCCAGCGGCGAATAACTTTCTGTTTGATGGAATCAGCATGAATGACCAGAGCAATAACACGCCGGGCAGCATTTTGGGCGTGACTCTGGGGGTGGATGCAATCGACCAATTCACGCTGATTTCCGACACATTTCCGGCTGAGTATGGAAACGCTTCGGGCGGCATCCTGAACGCCGTTACGCGATCCGGCACGAACCAGATTCACGGCGCGGCCTTTTACTTCGGCCGTAACAGCGCGATCGATGCGCTCAACTACTTTGATGCCACTTCGTTACCGGATCCGGCGTTCCGGCGGAATCAGTATGGAGCCAATGCTGGTGGTCCGTTCAGAAAAGACAAGGCATTCTGGTTCGGCGATTATGAGGCGATCAGCCAGTTGCAGGGCTTGACACAGTACATCTTTGTGCCGTCACAGTCGGCCTGGTCGCATGCGAACGCCGCGGTGCAGAAGTTCCAGCCGCTCTATCCCGCCACGACCGCGCAGCAGGATGCGGCGGCCACGTGTCCGACAACCTACTCGTGTTATGACACGTTGCCAATCGTAAACACATCCACAGGTGGTGAGCAGTACGCGCTTGGCAAAGTTAACTATTCCATTTCAGAGAAACAATCGCTGGCCGGTAGTTATTATGTGGACTTCGGTTACTTCAAAAACCCGGACGCGTTTAATAACCAACTTACGAAGACTATTACTCATAGAATGGGGTCGGCGATCGAATATACAGACACGATCAGCTCCAGCATGGTGAATATTGCCAGAGTGGGTTTTAGCCGTAACGTGGACAAGGCCGATCCATCCAATACAGTTGTACTGAACCCCGCGTTGAAGCAAACTGGTTTTGGTTATGACTTTGTCCCCGGCAAGGGAATCGGCGGAATCACGGTGACAAACCTGACTTCGCTCACTGCATCTCCGACGGCAACCGATTTCAACGACGCATGGTACAACTCGTTTCAGGAATATGACAACTTGCTTGTGACTAAAGGTAAGCATTCTCTGAAATTCGGTGCGAGCGTCAATCGGATGCAATACAACAACATCGGAACTAACTTACTGGGTGGTTCATTCACAGTTACTTCGTCGCTGATCAGTTTTCTCCAGAACGGCAATCATACGAACGGAAATACCAGTTCGATTGCGGGCACGTATGGGTCGACGTTGAACAACTTCGTCTATCCAGACAAGGCGGGGTCTCCAACCTACCTAGGCACGTATAACGCAAACCTCCGCTACTTCCGCCAGACGATGATCGGAATGTTTGCGCAGGATTCGTGGAAGATGTTTCCAAACTTTACTCTGAACTATGGGGTTCGCTACGAGTTTGTAACGATTCCGACAGAAGCGATCAACAAAGTGGCTGTTTTACGCCACCTGACGGATACTGCTCCGACAGTGGGCGGGGCCATGGCCCTGGGCAATCCAAGCCTGAAAGGCGTTTCGCCACGAGTTGGCTTCTCCTATGATCCATTCCGCAACGGAAAAACAGCAATCCGTGCTGGATTCGGTCTTTACGATAGCCTCGATCTTTTGAATGAATACGACCTGGTCTTCGAGAGATCGTTTCCCTATAACACGCAAGAGTCGCTCGCGACCTCAAACGGTATTAACTTGAATAACTCATTCCCCAGCACGGCGTATTGTCTGGGTGCGCAAGATGATACAACGACGGGCAACATCGACCCGGCCTTTAATGCCGGAGGTAATTGCTACGGCGTGGCGCCGCAGAGCAGCCTCTCCTTGCGCACCGCCTACATCGATCCCAACCCGCCACGCTCGTACATCATGCAATGGAACCTCAACGTTGAACGGCAGCTCGGAGCGTGGGGAATCACAGTAGGATATGTGGGCTCACGCGGCGTGCATCTGCTGCAAGTGGAACGTAACATCAACACGGTGATGCCCACATTGACGAGCCAGGGATACTTCTATCCCGCGGTCAAGAGGGGCGCTCCGCTGGCCAAGCTGAATCCCAACTTCGCGTCCATCAACTGTTCGGCTACGTTCAACTCCGATTCGGAGTATGAGGCAGCTCATATCAGCGTGAACCGGAATTTGCGCAAAGGCCTGCAGGTAATCGGTTCATATGCGCTCGGCAAGAGTCTTGATGACGCTTCTTCGACCGCATCCACGTCTTCGGGAACCGGCTACCCGAATGCAATCGGAAGCCCGCAGCCATTGCTGCCGCGGATCAATCGCGGGCGTTCGGACTTCGACATCAAGAGCAACGCAACGATGAGCGTGGTTTATGAAGTTCCAGACAATCACTTCAATTCCAAGGCGCTTCATCTAGCTGCAAGTGGATATGAGGTCGCCGGCATTTATAGAGTGCAGTCGGGTCCGCCGTTTAGCGTCACACTGACCGGTGACGAGCCATATCTCGATCCCAACAATCTGACGCAGTCCTACTACGGGCAGACGGAAACGGATACCACCGGAGCGACAACAGGCGAACGGCCCAATGTTGTTCCTGGTTGCAAGCTGACGAATCCTGGCAATATCGCGCACTATATCAACACGTCGTGCTTCACCTACCCGAGCCAGTCGAGCTCATGGAATGGTGTCCCAGGGACGTTCCTTGGCAATGAAAGCCGTAACTCGATGTCGGCTCCTGGTTATCAGGATGTCGATATTTCCTTCATCCGCAATGACAAATTTGGTGAACATGTAAGTGGCCAGTTCCGGCTTGAGTTGTTCAACGCAGCCAATCACCCGAACTTCGGCGCGCCGAAGGTGCAGAGTGGGTTGGGCGCGGCGTCAGTCAATACGACGACGGGAACCATTACCACCGCGGCAGGTCCGATCTCGACCTTCACGGGGCAGATTCTCTCAACAGCCGGCAACATCCCACGGCAGATTCAATACGGCTACAAGTTGACGTTCTAGCTGCGGGCGGTCCACCGCCCGCGCAGGTCCTAAGTCTGCGATGCGCACATGCTGCGCGTTGGAGCTATCTCTACGCCTCGAACTAGGGAGAGCAGGGAGCGACATGGAAGGGAAGAGAGAACGGATGCGAATCTCAGGATACTTGGTGGCCTTGGCGGCGATTGGAGTGTGCGGGCCCGCTCTGTTACGCGCGCAGCAGGGGCGGTTCCACATTGAAGAGGCGTCGATCACAGACATTCAAAGTGCAATCCGGTCTGGACAGACCACCTGTGAGGACGTAGTGCGGGCGTATCTGGCCAGGGCTAAGGCGTACAACGGTGTTTGTACCGCGCTGGTGACGCGCGATGGTGCGCCGATTCCGCAGGCGACAGGTATGGTGCGTGCGGGCGCTCCGCTGAAGTATCCAACGCAGACGGTTCCGGTATCGAGCGTCTTTCCAGATTACGACCAATATACGGGCCTGCCCTTCGAGTTTGGCCGTATGGAGACATCGGTCTCCGACCCCGCGGTGCAACTGCAATATGGGCTGCGCGTGGGCATTCCGGAGGCGGGGCAGCTCGATGCGCTCGAGACGATCAATATTCGCGGCGAGCGGTCGATCACGTGCAAAGGCGATTTCGATCGCGCGCCTGCTAATGGGCCATTGCCGGCCGGCGCTCCAGCGCCGTGCGAAGAGTTCCGCAAGCTGCCGGATGCTCTCGAGCAGGCGGCAGCCCTGGATAAGCAGTATGGGCGGAATCCGGATCTGAAGAAACTGCCGATGTATTGTTCGGTCTTCTCGCTCAAGGATTGGTATGACGCGAAGGATATGCGCGGCACGGGCGGCAACGATGTGAACTTCGCAATGGACGTGCCGAAGAAAGATTCGCCGGATATTGCTGCGCTGCGCGACAAAGGCGCCATCATCTATGCCGTTGCGACGGCAGAGAACGTAGGCGGCGCGTCAGTACAAGGGCCGGTGAAATCGCAGTACGCGTTTCCAATGGGCAATCTTCAGTATGCGGTGTGGGGCGGCCAGGCGTGCAATCCGTATGACACAGCGCGCGTGCCGCGTGGAACCAGCAACGGCTCGGGCGTTTCGGTTGCGGCCAATCTTGCGACGTGCTCTATCTGCGAGCAGACCTCGGCATCGTGCAAAGGACCGGCGTCGAGAAATGGAGTCGTCAATCTGCTGCCGACCAAGGGTGTGAATGAGGACGGCGGCATCATGTCGAAGCAGGCTGGAGATCGCGCGGGCATCCATTGCAAGACGGTGAAGGATGCCGTGCTGGTGCTGGATGCGGTGAAGGGATTTGAAACCGAAGATCCATTTACAGCTCTGCCCAAGGGAACTATTCCCGATAAGCCGTATGCCAGTTTCCTGGTGCCTGACTCGGCCGTCAATAGCAAGCCGTTGAAGGGCGTGCGTGTCGGCATCGTGCGCGAGTTCATGGTGAAGCACACCAAGAACGACGTGGCGATCAGCGACCAGCTGGATCAGGAGATCAAGGCGGTGCTTCGCGACAAGCTGGGCGCTACGGTGGTGGAGTCGGTCGACCCGCTTTATCCCGACGATCCCAATGTGCCGAATATGACGTACACCTTCCAGGATGCGCTGGCAGAGGTGATGCCGATGTACGCGCCGGAGTTCTTCTTCCGGAAGGATGCCGACGGCAAGTTGCTCTACGAAGTGCCGGGCTGGGATGTGCGCAGCGTTGACTACGATGTGGCGCTGGCAATGCACAAGGCGCCGCTCTCCGATAAGTTGAACATCCGGAATATTGCCGAGACCGGGCGGTTTGCCAACGCCGCAAGCGTGCTGGAAGTGAACAAGTATCTCGCGGAACGTGGCGATGCGCGGGTGAAGGACTGGGCAAGCTGGGTTGCCAATGCGACCTTCAAGACCGATGACACGCGGTTGCGTGCTGAAAACGCGATTGGCAAAGAGGATCCGCGCCAGGCGCCCAATACCGAGAACTACCTCAAGATGCAGGCTGTCATGCGAATGGTGATTCTCAAGGTGATGCAAGAAAACAAGATTGACGTCTTTGTGAATCCCGAGCAGACTACGCCGCCATATCTTCTGGGCGGCGCGATGGAGCCGGATGTCAACGATCGCCCGTCGCGAAGCTGCTGCCAGACGTTTACGGCCGTGCTGGGCAGCCCGGAGATTGATGTACCGGCTGGCTTCGTGACGACAACGTACGACCCGAAGACCGTGCTGAGTGAAGACAAGAAGTCCTACACCTACGTGACGGGCGATATTGAATCGAAGCTGCCGCACCCGATGCCGATCAGCCTGATGTTCTGGGCCGGTCCAGGCAGCGACGGTGATGTGATCAAGGTGGCGTCTGCGTATGAATCAGCGACGCATCATCGTGCGCCTCCGCCTGAGTTTGGACCAGTACCGAGTGAAAAGCAGACTGCCAGCCGCTGAGGTTGAACAAATAGGCCGCTCCGAATCAGGAGCGCGCTGGAGAGCAAACCAGAGACGTGTATAAGGAGACGCTTGTGAAAAGGAAGACGATCGAAGTTGGCAGTGTATCCAGAGGAGTTACCACGATGACGATCGCGGCCATTGAGGCGCCTGCAGCGGCCCAGCGCACGCTGGCATGGTATCTGGGCTTTGCGATCGGCGTGCTGATGACCGTGATTCTCGCGCCTGTTCTGTTGCATGCGCAGCAGGGGCAGTTCCACGTCGAAGAGTCTTCCATCACCGATATACAAAAGGCCATTCAATCGGGGCAAACTACCTGCGAGGATGTGGTGCGTGCCTATGTGGCGCGCGCGAGGGCATACAACGGTGTGTGCACGGCGCTGTTGACGAAAGATGGAGCGCCGATTCCTGAGTCGATCGGGATGGTACGCGCTGGCGCGCCGATCAAATATCCGACGCAGACCGTTGCGGCCTCAACCGTCTTTCCAGATCTCGACCAGTACGAAGGTCTTCCCCTGGAATTGGGTCGCATGATCACGTCGGCCTCCGACCCAAGCGTGCAATTGCAGTATGGATGGCGCGTCGGCATTCCGGAGGCGGGGCAGCTCGACGCTCTCGAGACGTTGAATATTCGTGGTGAGCGTTCCATTACCTGCAAGGGAGACTTTGACCGGAAACCTTCGGATGGACCACTGCCGGCGGGTGCACCGGCTCCATGCGAGGAGTTCCGCAAGCTTCCTGACGCTCTGGAGCGCGCAGCCGAACTCGACAAGGAATATGGGCGCAATCCGGATCTGAAGAAGCTGCCTCTTTACTGCGCGGTGTTCTCACTCAAAGACTGGTATGACGCGAAGGACATGCGCGCCACAGGCGGCAACGACGTGAATTTTGCCATGGACGCGCCGAAGAAGGACTCGCCTGATATCGCCGCGCTGCGCGAAAAGGGAGCCATCATCTATGCGGTATCGACCGCCAGCAACGTGACGATGGCTTCTTCTGCAACCGGCCCGAACAAGCCGCAGGCATATACGCCGGAAACTGACCTGCAATACGCGCCGTGGGGCGGCCAGGCGTGCAATCCGTATGACACGGCGCGTGTACCGCGTGGAACAAGCAATGGCTCGGGCGTTTCCGTTTCGGCCAACCTGGCAACGTGCGGCGTCTGCGAGCAGACTTCCGCCTCGTGTAAAGGCCCCGCGTCGAGAAACGGCATTGCGCTGATTCTTACGACGAAGGGCGTGCTCGGCGATGGTGGAATCACCAGTCAGAACTCAGGTGACCGCGCGGGCATTCACTGCAAGACGATTCGAGATGCCGCGCTGGTGCTCGATTCCATCAAGGGCTATCAGTCCGACGATATCTTCAGCGCTATCCCGAAGGGCATCATTCCCGATCAGCCTTACTCCAGCTTCCTGGTCCCGGACTCGGCCGTTGGTGATAAGCCGCTGAAAGGCACGCGCGTCGCAGTGGTTCGCGAGTTCATGGTGAAGTGGACCAAGAATGACGAGGCGATCAGTGACCAGCTCGACAAGGAGATCAAGACGGTGCTGCGCGATAAGCTAGGCGCGACCCTAGTGCAATCGCCTGATCCGAATTATCCCGACGATCCGACGATACCTAACTTGAAGTACACATTTCGCGATGCAATGGCCGAGATTCTACCGCGGACGGTTCCGGAGTTCTTTTTCCAGAAAGACAAAGACGGCAAATTGATCTACGCGGTTCCGGGATGGGATGTGACGTCAGTTGATTACGATGTTGCGCTATCGCTCCACAAGGCCCCGCTTTCGGACAAGGTGAACATCCGCACCATTGCGAAGTTCTATGCCAATCCACCATCGTTGTTGCTTACCAACCGTTATCTCGCCGACCGGGGCGATACACGCGTAAAGGATTGGGCGAGCTGGATACCGAATGCAACCTTCAAGACAGATGTCGAGCGTGCCCATGGGCTGAATGCTCTTACGGTGACCGATCCTCGACCCGACCGCCACGAACTGAGTTATCTGGAGATGCAGACTGTAACGCGGATGATTGTCCGCAGGGTAATGGAAGAGAACCATATCGATGTGTTTGTCAATCCGGAGCAGACAACGACTCCGTATCTGCTTGGCGGTGCGAATGAGCCAGAGATCAACGGCCGCGGCACACAAAGCTGCTGCCAAGGCTTTACCGCTCTTATCGGGATTCCGGAGGCGGATATTCCGGCAGGATTCGTGACGACAACGGTAGACCCGCACTATGTTCTTGACGATGACAAGAAGGGATACCACCCCGTTACGGGCAGCGTGAGGACAACGCTGCCGCATCCGCTGCCTATCAGCCTGATGTTCTGGGCAGGGCCGGGAAGCGATCCAGACGTGATCAAAGTGGCGTCGGCGTATGAGTCGGCAACGCACCACCGGACACCGCCGCCTGCGTTCGGGCCGGTACCGGGCGAATCGCAGAGAGCCAGCCGCTAAGGAGAGACGATCGTGAAGACAGATAAGAAGCGATTGATTTTATTCCGAGCCTGGCGGGTGGCAGTGGCTCTAGCGATGACTGCGTCGAGCCTCTCGTGGGCGCAACAGTTCCACGTCGAAGAGGCGTCGATTGCGGATATCCAGGGCGCCATTCGCTCAGGTAAGACAACGTGCGAGGACGTGGTGCGCGCTTATCTGGCGCGAGCCAAAGCGTACAACGGCGTGTGCACGGCGCTGTTGACGAAGGATGGTGCGCCGATCGCTCCGGCGACGGGCATGATGCGCGCCGGCTCACTGCTTAAGTATCCGACGCAAACGGTCGCGGCCTCTACGGTGTTTCCCGATCTCGATCAGTATGAGGGATTGCCGATTGAGTTTGGGCACATGATGACTTCCATCTCGGACCCGAGCGTGCAACTCCAATATGGATTGCGTGTAGGTATTCCCGAGGCCGGACAGCTCGACGCACTGGAGACGCTGAATATTCGCGGCGAACGCTCAGTGACCTGCAAAGGAGACTTCGATCGCTCACCTGCCGACGGACCACTGCCGGCAGGTGCGCCGGCTCCTTGCGAGGAGTTTCGCAAGCAGCCGGATGCGCTGGAGCGAGCGGCGGAACTCGACAAGGAGTATGGCCGGAATCCGGATTTGAAGAAGCTGCCCATGTATTGCGCGGTGTTTTCGTTGAAGGATTGGTACGACGCGAAGGATATGCGCGGCACTGGCGGCAATGATGTGAACTTTGCGATGGACGTGCCGAAGGAGGATTCTCCGGACATCGCAACACTGCGCGAAAAAGGTGCGATCATCTATGCGGTGGCTGCGGCCAACAATGTAGGTCCGGTGACGATGCCGGGACCGGAGAAGGCTAAGGCAGTCGTTCCTGAAACGGATCTGCAGTATGCTTCGTGGCCGGGGCAGCCTTGCAATCCATACGACACGGCGCGTGTACCGCGCGGCACCAGCAACGGCTCCGGAGTTTCGGTAGCGGCAAACCTAGTGACTTGCTCGATCTGCGAGCAGGGCACCGCCTCGTGTCAGGGGCCGGCATCGAGAAATAACATCGCCGTGCTGTTGACCACTAAAGGCGTGATCATGAACGGGGGCATCACGGGTAAGAAGCCCGGCGATCGCGCAGGCATTCACTGCAAAACGGTGAAGGACGCCGCGGACGTTCTTGATGCAATCAAGGGATTCCAGCCCGAAGATGAGTACACCGCGCTGCCCAAAGGAATCATTCCCGACAAGCCGTACTCAAGCTTCCTTGTCTCCGATTCCGGAGTAAAAGACAAACCACTCAAGGGGGTGCATATCGCCATTGCGCGTGAGTTCATGGTGAAGCACACCAAAAATGATGTGGCGATCAGCGACATGATCGACAAAGAGATCAAGACTGTGCTACGCGACCAGCTTGGCGCGACGCTTGTGGAAACATACGATCCGCTCTATCCGGACGATCCGGCGGTACCGAATGTTGCGTACACATTCCAGGACGCGATGGCCGAGATTCTTCCGCATACGGTGCCGGAGTTCTTCTATCGCAAGGACAAGGATGGCAAGCTGATGTTCGCCGTTCCGGGCTGGGACGTGCGGACCGAGGCTTACGATGTCGCCTTATCGCGGCATCTAGCTCCGCTTTCACCGAAGGTGAATTTGCGCAGCATCAGCCAAGGCGGGCTCTCGAATCCGTCGGGGCTTTTCAATATGGATCGCTATCTCGCCGAGCGCGGCGATGAGCGCGTGAAAGATGTCGCCAGCTGGGTAGCAAACGCAACGTTCAAAACCGACGAGGAGCGCGCAGGCGCGATGAATGCCGTAGGGCAAACCGATCCGCGGCCTGGGCGCGAGGGCGTCAGCTATCTCGAAATGCAATCTGTTTACCGCATGATTCTTTTGAAGATGATGGCGATGAACAAGATTGATGTCTTCGTGAATCCGGAGCAAACGACACCGCCCTATCTGCTGGGTGGCGCGCCGGAACCCGAGATCAACAATCGCGCTTCTATCAGTTGTTGTACGGCCTTTACTGCGCTGTTGGGCGCGCCAGAGGCTGTTGTACCCGCCGGTTACATTACGACGACGTACGATCCGAAGTATGTGCTGAGTGAGGACAAGAAGGAGTACATTCCGACCACCGGCGATGTGGAAACCAAGCTACCTCATCCGATGCCGATCAGCCTGATGGTCTGGTCGGGGCCTGGTTACGACTCCGATGTGATCAAAGTGGCCTCAGCATACGAGGCGGCGACACATCATCGCGTGCCACCACCGGCGTTCGGACCGGTGCCTGGTGAGGAGCAGAGCGCGAAGCGTTAAAACTTCGCGCGGGGCTCAGATAGCGGGCTAAAAATTGTGCGCCGAAGTTCCCGATCGGCGACAGGGTTCATCGTCGAATGGACCTCACAGGTGAAGTGTATCCAATGAAGATCACTCAGAGAATGAGCGACCAGTATGCTGCCAGGATCCTTACCGGAAGTTGTCGAGCCCGAATACGAGACAGAGTCGGAGCCGGGACCTGTATCTCTACCCGCGCTCTCTGAGGACCCGGAGAATCGTGGCTCCTGGCGCCGCAAAATTCTGATCGCTTTTGTAATTGCGGTTGCCGCAGGATTTGCTGCGTGGAAGGTTCATGACAACCTGACCCAGGTGCCGGCGACTGGAAGGCATTCCAGCGAGGAACGCGCGGTGCCGGTTATCGCTGTTCCCGTACGGAAGAAAGAGATGCCGATTTATTTGGAGGCGCCGGGAACGGTGACGGCCTACTATTCCGTCACAATGCGGACGCGAGTGGACGGGCAGCTTCTTACCGTGAATATTCGCGAGGGTCAGTTTGTGCGCAAGGGGCAGTTGCTTGCGCAGATCGATCCTGCACCTTATCAAGCCGCGCTTGCACAGGCTGAGGGACAGCTCGCAAAGGATCAGGCCGCAGCCGTCTATGCGAGAGCTGCGGCGGAGCGTTATCAAACGCTCTATAACGCCGGAGTGGTCTCGAAGGATCGAGAGCAGACCCAGGCATCAGCAGCCGGTGAAGCTGAAGGCGCGATTCTCGCGGACAAAGCGGCAATCGACGCGGCGAAGGTGAATCTTGCTTTTGCGCGCATTGTCTCGCCCATTGATGGAGTTGTCGGTCTGCGTCAGATCGATCCCGGCAACATTGTGCACGCAACGGATGCGACAGGATTGTTCCTTGTTACGCAACTTGATCCGATCGCCGTCATCTTTACGCTTCCGGAAGATCAGTTGCCGCCGGTGAAGCAGGCGTTGCGCGCTGGAAAGACCCTGAACGTGGAGGCTTATGACCATGCCGAGACGACGCTGTTGGGAAAAGGAAAACTGCTTACGCTCGACAACCAGATCGACACCGCGACGGGTACCGATAAGGTGAAGGCCGTCTTCGAGAACAGGGACGGTGTTTTGTTTCCGAATCAGTTCGTCAACGTGCGGCTGATTCTGAAAAAGGAGCCGGACGCGCTCGTCATTCCCGCGGCCGCTGTGCAAACCGGGTCGATGGGCTCGTTTGTGTATGTGGTTAAAAGCGGAATTCCTCCCAGGAGTGGCAGCCCAGGCGCTGGTTCGGAGCGCAAGAGAAAATCGCAAGCAGCGTCTGATGGAGCAGGCGGCGAGAAAGGGGAATCGGCAGGAGCAAAATTCTACGCGGAAGTGCGGTCCATCGCCATCGACGCGACCGAGGGATCCGATGTGATTGTCAGAAATGGACTCGCGGCCGGAGACCAGGTTGTGATCGACGGGCTGGAGAAATTGCGCGACCGCAGCGCAGTAGTGCCGCGACAGAGCGGGGGCTCAGGGGGGCATCACAAGAAAGAGAACAGCGCTGACGATTCGGCGCAACCTTCCCAACAAGCGGGAAGCGATCAGGGTAAACATGCGCACCAGGGAAATGGGCAATGAGCATCTCGCGGCCTTTCATTCACCGGCCTGTAGCGACTGCGCTTCTCATGGTGGCGATCTTGCTTGCAGGTGCGGTCGCCTATCTACAGCTACCCGTTTCGGCATTGCCACAAGTTGACTATCCGATCATTCAGGTGCAGACCTTTTACCCCGGTGCGAGCCCTGAGGTGATGGCGAGTTCAGTGACGGCTCCGCTCGAGCGTCAGTTCGGCCAGATTCCAGGGCTCACCCAGATGACGTCGGCGAGTTCCGGAGGCGGCAGCGCCGTTACGTTGCAGTTTTCGCTGGCTGAGTCGATTGATGTGGCGCAACAGGATGTGCAGGCGGCGATCAACGCCGCGTACAGCTATCTGCCGGCCGACCTGCCCAATCCACCGATTTACAGCAAAGTGAATCCGGCTGATGCGCCCATCATTACGCTTGCTCTGAGCAGCAACACGATTGCGCTGAGCAAGGTGGAAGATCTTGCCGATACGGTTCTGGCGCAGAAGATATCGCAGCTTTCGGGCGTAGGCTTGGTTTCGATCAAAGGCGGACAGAAGCCGGCAGTACGCATTCGCGCCAATCCTGCGCAGCTTGCGAGCTACGGTTTGAGCCTTGAAGATCTGAGAACGGCACTGGCGGCCGCAAACGTCGATCAGGCTAAGGGCAATCTCTACGGAAACCGGCAGGCCTTTACGATCGGCGCGAACGATCAGCTGTTAACAGGCGCGGAGTATGACCAGATCATTGTCGCCTATCGCAACGGCTCTCCGGTGCGGCTCTCGGATGTGGCAAGCGCAGTTGACAGCGCCGAGAACCTGTATCAGGCAGCATGGATGGGCACATCTGGAACTGTGGGCGGAGGCGATGATCAGCTTTCGCCGGCGGTGATCGTGAACATTCAGCGCCAGCCGGGCGCAAATATCATCGGCGTTGTCGATTCGATCAAGAAGCTTTTGCCGCAGCTTCGGGCCTCGCTGCCCGCCGCCATCACGATCGATGTGGTTGCCGACCGGACTACAACCATACGCGCTTCGGTAAGGGACGTCCAGTTTGAGTTGATGCTTACCATCGCGTTGGTCGTGATGGTGATCTTTCTCTTCTTGCGATCGACGGCTGCAACGGTCATTCCTTCGGTTGCGGTGCCACTTTCCATCGTCGGTACCTTCTGTGTGATGTATCTGCTCGGCTACAGCCTCAATAACCTGAGCCTCATGGCCCTCACGATCTCTACCGGATTCGTGGTGGATGACGCCATTGTGATGATCGAGAACATCGCACGATATCTCGAAGAGGGGGATACGCCGCTAGAAGCCGCGCTCAAGGGTTCAGCCCAGATTGGATTTACGATTCTTTCGCTCACCGTGAGCCTGATTGCGGTGCTGATCCCATTGCTGTTCATGGGCGACATTGTAGGCCGGCTCTTCCGCGAATTTGCGGTAACGTTGGCGGTGACGATCCTGGTCTCTGCATTTGTCTCGCTTACGCTCACGCCCATGATGGCGGCGAAGTTGCTTAAGCACAAGCCTGAGAGCAGCCAAGGCCTTTTTTATCGCAGGTCTGAGCAGTTTTTCGACTTTGTAATCGCCAAGTATGCGGTGGGTGTTCGCTGGGTGCTACGGCATCAGGCGCTCACGCTCTCGGTGACGATCGCCACTTTTGTTCTCACAGTGTTTCTCTACATGCGCGTACCCAAAGGCTTTTTTCCTGTGCAAGACACAGGCGAGTTATTGGGGATTACCGAGGCGCCGCAAACCATCGGCTTCAATGCGATGGCCGAGAGGCAGCAGGCGGCGGCGCGCATCATTCTGCAAGATCCGGATGTGGAGAGTCTGACTTCGTTTATCGGAGTCGATGGGACCAACACGACGCTCAACACGGGCAGTATCCAGATCAATCTGAAGGATCGCGAGAGGCGCTCGGCATCAGCACTGGAAATCGTTCGCCGGCTGGAGGCGCGGCTAGCTAGACTAGGCGGAATTCAATGCTATTTGCAGCCATTGCAGGACCTGAAGGTTGAAGATCGCGTGAGCCGTACGCAATATCAGTACACGCTGGAAGATGCCAACCCGGAGGAGCTGGCGACGTATGCGGGCCAGTTTGTGGATGCGCTGCGAAAGCAACCCGAGCTTGCGGACGTTGCAAGCGATCAGCAGCTACAGGGAACGCAGGTTGATCTGGCCATCGATCGGGAGACCGCGGCCCGCCTAGGTGTGACGCCGCAGAATATCGACGATACGCTCGATGATGCTTTCGGACAGAGACAGGTATCGACGATCTTCACACAGTTGAATCAGTACCACGTGATTCTTGAGGTTGCGACAAGCTTTCAACAGGACCCAGATGCGCTCAACCGGATCTTTGTAAAAAGCGCGAACGGCAATGAGGTTCCGCTCTCGGCGTTTACTCATCTCTCCGTGAGGCCGACGGCCCTGGCGCTCAATCATCAAGGGCAGTTTCCAGTTGTCACCATTTCGTTCAACGTCGCGCCGCGTAAGTCCATTGGTGATGCGGTGGCGGTGGTAAGTCGTGTGAAGCAGGAGCTGCATCCGCCGCCAAGCGTGAACGCGCAATTTCAGGGCGCTGCGGCAGCGTTTGAGGCGTCACTCACGAATGAGCCATTGCTAATCCTCGCGGCGCTGATCGTAGTCTATGTCGTGCTCGGAGTTCTTTACGAGAGCTATATTCACCCGATCACGATTCTTTCTACGCTACCATCGGCGGGTGTAGGTGCAATTCTCGCGCTTATTCTCTTTCACATCGACCTGAGCGTGATCGCGCTGATTGGCATCATTCTCTTGATCGGCATCGTCAAGAAGAACGCCATCATGATGATCGATTTTGCGCTCGAAGCAGAACGCGGGCAGGGAATGGCGCCGATCGACGCAATCTATCAGGCATGCTTACTTCGTTTCCGGCCCATCATGATGACCACGATGGCCGCGCTGCTTGGCGCAATTCCGCTGGCCTTCGGCGTCGGGACAGGCAGTGAGCTTCGCAGACCTTTAGGTATCACGATTATTGGCGGGTTGATCGTTTCGCAAATTCTTACGCTCTTCACAACACCGGTTGTCTACCTCTTCTTTGACCGGGTGGGACGTCGATACGCTCGCGCGATGATGAGCAAGAAACGTGCAGTACGCGCGAAGTGGCCTGCGCTCGAACCGGTGGCGGGGGACTGAGCAGAGACGATGAAGCGAAGCCGACCGCATAACGACGACGGTACAGTCACAAAACTCCTGGTGGCTGGTGGACGCGCTGCTGTGCGCTCCATAGAAGAGGGTCACGATGGTGCCACTGGAAAAGTGACAGGCACCAAAGATCGGAATGTCAACTTCTCGGCGCCATTCATTCGGCGGCCCATCGCAACAACGTTGCTCTCGATAGCTGTGATTCTCGCGGGGATTGCAGGCTATGCATCGCTCGCGGTATCAAGCCTGCCGCAGGTTGAATTCGCCGCCATCAGCGTGTCGGCCTCGCTTCCAGGCGCTGATCCCGAGACGATGGCGTCGGCGATTGCAACACCGCTGGAACGTCAGTTCAGCCGCATCGCCGGCATCAACGAGATGACGTCGGTGTCGTCCACGGGCAATGTGTCCATTGCATTGCAATTCGATCTCGATCGAGACATCGATGGTGCAGCGCGCGATGTAGAGGCAGCCATCAATGCGGCGAGAGGCCAACTGCCATCGAATATGCCGCAGAACCCAAGCTATCGGCGAGTCAATCCGGGAGAGTCGGCGAGCATCACGATCGCGCTGACATCAGACACCATGACCCGCGCCCAACTTTATGATCAGGCTGATTCGATTCTTGCGCAGAAGATCGCCCAGGTGAATGGCGTGGGGCAGGTGTCGGTGAGCGGTAGCGCCAAGCCCGCCGTTCGGATCGAGGCCAATCCGATGCTGCTGGCGCATGCCGGGCTGGGTCTTGAAGCGCTGCGCTTCGTGATCAGTTCGGTCAATGTGAATAAGCCGAAGGGCTATCTGTCGGACGGCGTTACGCGCTACAGCATTGGCGCAACAGATCAGCTGTTCGATGCAGCAGCTTACGCTCCGCTATCGGTATCGACAAGCGCATCGCAGCCGGGTGTTACGCGCATCGAGGATGTCGCGCAGGTGGTCGACAGTGTCGAAGACATCAATACCACGGGAAGCTTTAATGGCAAACCGGCCATTCTCATCAACGTGACCAAGGCGCCCGGTGCGAATGTAATTCAGATGGTAGACAAGGTCCGAGCCTTGCTGCCGACGCTGCAAGCCTCGGTGCCGCCCGCGGTCAAGCTCGATGTTGCCCTCGACCGAACGGTCGCCATCCGTGAATCTGTGCACGATGTGACCCGAACGCTGATCATCGCCATCCTGCTGGTGATCGTGGTGGTCTTTGTCTTTCTGCGTGAAGTCGGTTCGACATTGATTCCAAGTGTCTCGGTACCGCTCAGCCTGTTTGGCACATTCGCAGTGATGTACCTGTTGGGATATACACTCGACAATCTCTCGCTGATGGCTCTGACCATCTCTACAGGATTTGTAGTCGATGACGCGATCGTAGTGATGGAAAATATCGTGCGCCATCTCGAGGACGGCATGACGCCGTGGGAAGCGGCCCTGTATGGATCAAAGGAGATCGGGTTCACGGTTGTCTCGATGAGCGTGTCGCTCATTGCTGTATTTATTCCAATCCTGTTGATGCAGGGAATTGTAGGACGGCTCTTCCGCGAGTTTGCGATCACGCTTTCGGTGTCGATTCTGGTCTCATTGCTGGTGTCACTCACGACGACACCGATGCTGAGTGCGCAATTTCTCAAGTCTCGGGACGGCAACGAGCGTGGCTGGCTCTATCGTGTCGGTGAGCGCTGCCTGAACTGGCTGATTCACGAATACGAGATGGGCTTGCAATGGGTGTTGTGCCACCAGAAGTTCACTCTGCTGGTGACTGGGCTGACCATTGTGCTGAATTTCTATCTCTACACAATCGTGCCGAAGGGATTCTTCCCGGAGATGGATTCAGGTCGATTGATCGGCCAGATTCGCGGACAGCAGGACGTGAGCTTCGACACATTAGTCAAAAAGTCCGATGCGCTTGTGGAGATATTGCGGAAGATTCCCGGCATTCAGAATGTAATGATGTCGATTGGCGGTGGTGGGGGTGGCAGCAGTATTATCGCCAACCTGAATGTGTTTCTCTCGCCTGCTGACGAGAGGGCGAAAAACGGTGATACAGCCCCGGCCATTCTGGAGCGCGTGCGCAAGCTGACGGGCGGATTTCCGGGAGCTTCGCTCGCGCTGCAATCCTCGCAGGAGCTGAGGATCGGCGCGCGCACGGCAGCAAGTCTATATCAGTATTCGCTCACCAGCGACAATCTCGCGGAACTGAATGAGTGGGCACCCAAGCTGATGGCTGCGATGCAGAGGATTCCGATCATAAAAGACATCACGACCGATCAACAGGACAAGGGACTGCGCGCGCAGCTTGTGATTGACAGGCAGACAGCCGCGCGGCTGGGAGTCTCCACGCTTGCGATCGATAACACGCTGGCGGATGCGTTTGGCCAGCGGCAGGTAGCCACGATGTACATGCCGGTCAACCAGTATCACGTGGTGATGGAGGTGGCGCCGGAGTTTCGCAACAATCCTGACTCGCTGCAGCACATCTTTGTGAAAAGCTCGACCGGAACGATGGTTCCGCTGTCCGCTCTCACGCGCTTCGAAGAGCGACGTATGCCGCTTGCGGTCAACCATCAATCCCAGTCGCCGGCCGCTACGCTCAGCTTTAACCTCGCGGAGGGGGCTAGTCTCAGCGATGCCACTGCGGCGATTGAACAGACACGGCTGAGCATCGGCATGCCATCGGATATTCATGGTGGATTTCAGGGAACGGCGCTGGCCTTCAAGGAATCGCTTGCGAATCAGCCGGAGCTCATTTTACTTGCGCTGATCACTGTCTACATTGTGCTGGGCATTTTGTACGAAAACCTGATCCATCCGCTCACGATCCTGTCCACGCTGCCGTCGGCTGGGGTGGGCGCCATTCTCGCACTTCTGCTCTTCAAGACTGAGCTCAGCGTGATCGCCATGATCGGGATCATTCTACTGATCGGCATCGTTAAGAAGAACGCCATCATGATGGTTGACTTCGCACTGCAGGCAGAGCGACAGAGCGGCAAGACTCCTTTAGAAGCGATTCGCGAAGCATGCTTGCTGCGTTTTCGTCCCATCATGATGACCACGATGGCGGCTCTCTTCGGAGGCATCCCGTTGGCGCTGGGTACAGGGCCGGGCAGCGAGCTACGGCGCCCACTGGGCATCACGATTATCGGCGGACTGATTGTTTCGCAGCTCATGACGCTATTCACAACGCCAGTGGTGTACCTGGCGTTTGACCGGCTGCGCAGGCGCTTGCAGAATGCTGTGGCACGCGAAGTATTGAGAGGGAAAGCTGGCGGCGGCGATGCGCTTACCGTGATTCCTTCATAGGAAGAAGCGGCGAATTCGAAAGGAACATCGACTTAGAAACGGTATAGAGAAGGATTTGAAAGAAAGCTGAGAAGGGAATGTGAGAGATAAACGGGTCAAGATTGTGGGTGCAGTCTGCCTGGCGTTGCTTGCTGGATCGCATCGAATTCATGCCCAGGAATCGGCTGGAGCTGCCGCTGAAGCGCGGGCAGAGGATCATCCGAAGACGCCCGTCTCGCAGAAGGAGCTTCCAGCAGAGCCGCAGCCACAATTAACTCCGCTGTTGCGTGAAGGCCGCTTTGACTACGCAAAGCCGGCTACCTATTTTCACGATCCTTTCGCGCCGTACCTCCCACGGACCATCGAAGCTCCCCGCCTTAGCAATACACCGCTGCTCAAAGACCTCTTGCGCGATGGAAAAATCTATCTCAGTCTGAGCGATGCGGTTTCGCTGGCTATTGAAAACAACTCCGATATTGCGATCGCGCGCTATAACCTCGACATCGCAGATACGGATCTTCTGCGCGCTCGCGCCGGATCCTCATTGCGCGGTGTGTCTACAGGCATTGTCGCGAATACGCTAGGCGGAAATACTGCGACGATCACTGGAGGAGGTGGCCCAGGCGGTACGTCGAGCGGCTCCGGAGGCTCGGGCGCAGGGGCCTCCGGCCTGGTCTTGAGCACGAACGGCGCTGGCCCTGCTCCGGAGGCACTCGATCCGGCGCTTACCGGAATGGCGCAGGTGGAGAGGGCAACGACTCCTGAGTCGACACAGCTTTTAAACGGCACGAATTTTCTGAAGCAAAACACAAATCAGTTCAACTTTGGCTATACGCAGGGATTTTTGCTGGGCACTGCTCTAAGCGTTACCTTCAATAACGAGCGGGTCGCCAGTAATAGCGAGCGGACGTTCTATAGTCCATTGCTTCAGTCTTATTTGCAGGCGAAGGTTCAGCAGCCACTGCTGCAAGGCTTTGGCATCTGGCTGAATAAGCGTCCTCAGATGCAGGCGAGGAACAACCGGCAGATTACCGACGCATCATTTCGCCAGCAGCTGCTCTACACGATCAACCAAGTTGAAGACATCTATTGGGCATTAGTGAGCGCCTGGGAAGACGAACACTCTAAGGAGCACGCGCTGGAGCAGTCAAGACAGCTGGCCGCGGACAATCGACGGCAATTCGAAGTAGGCACGATGGCGCGGCTCGAGGTGATGAATGCGGACAGTCAGGTGGCGAATGACGAGCAGGCGCTGATGTCGGCTCGGAACAATCTGGAGTACCAGCAGCTGTTGATGAAGCAAGCAGTCGCTCGCGATCTTGAAGATCCGCATCTTTCCAGCGCAGACGTGGTTCCGACGGATCGTGTGAGCCTGGCGCCTTCGGCCGAAGAACAGATCCCCGTGGAGCAGTTGATTCATCAGGCTGACGCAAACAGTCCTGAGGCGGAGCAGGCAGCTCTCACCATCAAGAATGACGAGATCACTTTGAGGGCGGTCAAGAATGGCCTGTTGCCGGTGGTCGACATCTATGGCTACTACAGCGCCAATGCGCTGGGTGGCGCGCAAAACCCTCATCTGAGCTGCGGGTCGACCTCGGGCCCGTTTGTGCCTTGTCCTGCCGGCACGGTCACGAGCAGCAGTTATGGCACAACGTTTACTGACCTGTTCAATAATCGAGGGCCGGACAGCGCTGTCGGCGTGAGCATCTCAATTCCGATTCGCAATCGCACTGCGCAGGCAGATCAGATTCGTTCGCAACTGGAGTATCGGCAGGCTCAGATACGGCTGCAGCAGATTTACACGCAGATTCGCATTCAGATCATCAATAGCCGATACGCGGTGACCAATGATCGCGCTCAGGTGAAGGCCGCTTTAGCGGCGCAGGAATATGCGACGGAAAATCTCGATGCGGAAAAGCAGCGATTCCGGATCGGCGATTCAACGACGGCAGATGTGCTTGCGGCGCAACGGAACCTGGCTACGGCAGATGACAACGTGATCTCGGCGAAGGCCGCGTACGCCAGAGACCGCGCTGCGCTGTATCAGATCTCGGCTAGCACGCTCGATCGCTATGGCATCGACATTGTTGATGCGGCGAAGGGAGATGTCGGCCAAACACTCAAAATTCCAGGGCTCGCCGCGCCAGGTGAACTGGAGCCGAGCGCGTCCGCACAGTCTCCCGGCCCGTGAACGTTGACAAGAGTTTTGACTTGAAGCAGATGTATTGCAATTCAACACATCAATCGCAAGCGGCCCGGAGAAGGAGATGCACATAGCCAACGAACAGCGCAGAATGGCTGACTCGAGTATGGGGCCTGCGGCAAAAGCACAGTAGCGCCGAGATTAGCCTCTCTGTACAGAATGCGACGGACTGGCGTCAGCGGAAATGTCACGCGCCAATCCATCGATGATGTGAAAGTGATGAATCCAAATCAGGGTACAGTATTGATCGTGGACGATGAACCAGCGATCCGGTGCGCTTTGCGACCGAGCCTTGTGCATGCCGGTTTTGCGGTCGCCGAGGCCGAAAGCGGCGAGGATGCACTAGACCGTTTGCATAGGGCGAAGGTCGACGTGATGCTTCTCGATCTCATGTTGCCAGGACTCTGTGGAATCGATGTGTGCAGGATCGCGCGCGAAGATCATCCGCGGTTGCCGATTCTCATGCTCACCGTGGAGACGAGCGAAGATCGGGTGGTGGAGGCTTTGGATGCGGGTGCGGACGATTACATCATCAAACCTTTCCATGTCAGAGAACTGCTTGCGCGAATCCGTTCTACGGTTCGCCGCAGTCGGCTTCCGGACGAGGACGGCGCCGCAGTTATTTCAATCGGCGCGATTACGCTAGACCCCGCGCGCCGTGCGGTTCATAAAAATGGACATCGGGTATATGTGACTCCGAAAGAATTTGCGATCCTGCAGTTGCTCATGCTCCACGCGGGAAAAACCGTGAGCCACACGAAACTGCTGCAGAATGTCTGGGGTCCTGAATATGGGGGAGAACTGGAGTATCTGCGAACCTTTATCCGCCGACTTCGTATGAAACTGGAGGATGATCCCGCCGATCCGCTTTATCTCGTCTCAGACTGGAGGTCAGGTTATCGGTTTGCAGGTAGCAGTGCTGCGCGATCAGCGGCAGCCAGACCGTCGGTTGCTCAGAGGCGGATGAGAGCGCGGACGCGGAATGCGCAAAGTCCGCTTCCTCTTTTGCATTAGGCTAAGAAGCAGCAACAAAAAGCAAACGCAGATTCTTCGGCTGCGTTTGACCAAAAACGGCTAAACTCCGCTCAGAATGACATAGCGAGTTGCATAGCCAGTCTTGAGGCTAGTTCGCTGGAAATGTTTCGCTGCCGTTTGGTTCATAGTGCTGTACGTGATTCATAGATTGCCGGAACGTGGACAGGGTTTGGTACATGCGATGGCGGGCGCGGCTTTGATTGCCGAGAGGCCGATGCTCGGGAATGCAGTGCCACGGGTTATATGAAAGCACTCTGGCGAATGCCAATTGTTCGGGCGAGTCAAACGTCTGCCTGGGAATGCGCAGCACGGCCGCGGGAACGCGCGGCGACAACTTCGGAGGCCAATAGACTGCATTGTTTTCGATAGGCATACGGAAGGGATCGGTCTGCACCTGCAGCAGAATATCGAACTCCACATCTTGTTTGGCCAGAGTGGCAACCATAGCATTGCGCAGATAATTGTCCGGCGGGCGCAGCGGCAGGCGCGGAATCGGTGTGCACGTTGTGAGCCGCGACTTCATGGAATACACCATCGCCTGGTCTTCACCGAGTAGATAAGGAACACAGCTGAAATATTGACTCTCCAGCGGACTCGATTGGGTTTTGATCCAGAGTGATTGCATAACAAGATCGAGCACATGATGGTTCTTGAATTTTAAGAAGTGGAAGATCGAGGCGTTCTTCAGGCTCCAGTGCTGCAAATCGGCATTCGACTTCGTGTCAGCGGTTACGAATGTCGGCGGGGAGACGCCAAACATATCGAGCGTGAACTTTTCATCGTCCATGAGCTTCGGTCCCGGCACGTCCATGAGCTTGATGCTCATGCTCATGAAACCGACATCATCGATATCGGCCGTGACGTAAGGACCCGGGCCCGAAAAACGAACCCATGCAGGAAATGTGCGCGGGGTCGCATAGATTCCGCGCTTCATATTTGCCGGAATATCGTCACGCACGATGAACTCGCCGCGCACGATGCCATGCGTCTTGGTGTTGCCGCAGCGCTGATAGTCGCCCGGCTTCCAGAGTCCCTGCATCTGCTGCCGCATGGTGTCAATGATGTCGTCGAGATGCGCCTCTTCATCTGGTTGAATGCGTTCTTCGGCAAGTTTGTATCCTTCATTGGTGCGGCCCAGGTTGATCAACGCCGTTGTAATCGACGTGAGCAGTTCGCGAAAGAGTGCGTCAAAGAGAGGGCGGAAGAACGGGTCAAAGCGGCGTTCCAGATGCACAAAAGCGATAGACGCGCTCGAAATGCGATCGAGCAGCCAGTTACCCGTATTGGCCTTTGGCAGGCCATAGCCAGGTGCGGCTTGAGACTGTGCAGAACTTGCCAAAACACCCTCCCCAGAGCCAAATAGTTAGATCGCTTCACGAGGATGGAGACTCTGAAGCATTGTGGCAAAGATGAGATCGGGACTCGTGGTGCAACTATCGATGCGCTTCTGAGTGTTTGAAGATACCACATTGCAGCGGAGGTTGTATCTCGAAATTTTCGCAGCAGTACGGCTCGATGGCCGAGTACAATCGGAGCACCAGCACAGTGTATCGATAAAGGCCGATACTGAATCACCACGCGGAGGCGCGACGGCGAATGAGTCCGGAAAATCCGGAGTACGAATATATCGTTGTTGGCTCTGGTGCAGGCGGTGGAACGGTAGCGGCGCGTCTTGCGGAGGCAGGGTGTTCCGTGTTGCTGCTCGAAGCAGGCGGCGATCCGCGACAGCTGTCCGGTGGCGATCCAGCGCAACCAGATGCCAATCGCCTTCCATATGACTATGATGTTCCTGCCTTCCACGCATTCGCTTCAGAAAATGAGGCGATGAAGTGGGACTTCTTTGTGCGTCACTACCAGGATGAAAACCAGCAAAAGCTGGATTGGAAATATGTAGAGAAGTGGCAGGACGAAAAAGCCGATGGCATTCTTTATCCGCGCGCGGGTACTCTGGGCGGCTGCACGGCCCACAATGCGCAGATCTTTGTTTATCCGCAAAACTCCGATTGGAAATATATTGAAGAGCTGACGGGCGATGCAAGCTGGAGTCCGGAGAGCATGCGCCGGCTCTTTGAGGACTTAGAGAATTGCCACCACCGGCCCGTCTATCGTCTGCTTGCGAAGCTCGGCATCAACCCGACACGTCACGGCTGGAAGGGTTGGCTACGCACGGAGAAAGCCATTCCCAAGGCGGCAATTGAAGATGGCGCGCTTTTTGACACGATCGCACGTTGCGCGGAAGAAGCGTTCTGCCTGTCGAAGGACCCACTTCGCAGTATGGATGGGTTGCTGACGAGCTGGGCTGATCCGAACGACTGGCGACCGGAGACTGAACACCTTTCCGGCATCTGCTACACGCCTCTGACGACTCGTAACCATGCGCGCATAGGAGCTCGAGAGAGAGTTCTTGATACGGCGCAAAAGCATCCGAACCTGAAAGTGCAATTGCATGCGCTGGCGACGAAGGTACTGTTTGATGAAAGCAATCGCGCCATCGGCGTGGAGTTTCTTCGCGGCGAAAGACTGTATCGCGCAAGCGCGAAGCCGCGTGCGCAGGCCGGAGAGCTTCAGCGAGTGTATGCCTCGAAGGAGGTGATTCTCGCCGGTGGCGCTTTCAACACGCCGCAGTTGTTGATGATCTCAGGTATTGGACCAGCGGACATGCTCACCCGTTTTGGAATCGATGTGCGCGTCGATCTTCCCGGGGTGGGGCGCAATCTGCAGGACAGGTACGAGATCGGCATCGTTCACCGTATGCATTTTCCGGAGTGGAATCTCTACAAAGGCATCCAATTCGCGCCGGGGGATCCACAGTTCAAGCAGTGGGAGCGTTGCCGTGAAGGAATCTATACAACCAACGGAGCGGTGCTTTCGATCTTTAAACGTTCGCCATTTGCCGAGGGTCCGCCCGATCTTTTCTGCATGGCTCTGCTGACGGATTTTCAGGGATACTATCCGGGCTACTCAAAGGTTCTTCCAGAAAAGCTGAATTGTCTTACCTGGGTAGTGCTGAAGGCGCGCACGAAAAACCGGGCCGGAGAAGTCGTGTTACGGTCGGCCGATCCGCTCGACACACCGCTCATCAATTTTCATTACTTTAAGGAGGGCGGCGATGAAGATCTCGACGCGGTTCTTGATGGCGTCCGTTTTGTGCGCAAGCTCACGGAAGGTCTATGCGAAAATCAGCTGATGACGGAAGAAGTGCCGGGCGAGAATGTGCAGAGTGACGAAGATTTGAGAACTTTCATCCGGAACAACGCATGGGGGCATCATGCTTCGTGCACTTGCGCCATAGGGCCGAGAGAGAAGAGCGGTGTGTTAAACGGCGATTTTCAGGTTCATGGCACACGCGGATTGCGCGTGGTCGACGCATCCGTGTTTCCACGCATTCCAGGCACATTCATTGTGAGTGCTATCTATATGATTGCGGAAAAAGCTGCGAAGGTCATCCTCGCTTCGCGGTGAGAGTCCGCGATCCCGCAAGCTGCCACGCAATCTTCCAGAGAAATACCGGGTTGTTGCGCAGATAACGACGCCACAGGCGTTTGGGATCTTGCATGAGCCGGTGCAGCCACTGCAAGCCGGCGCGCTTGATCCACTGCGAGCAATCACGAATTTGCCCGGTATGGAAATCGAAGGCAGCTCCCACACCTACGAGAAGCGGCACGCCAAGCTGGTTCACGTATTGTGCCATGAACCGTTCCTGCTTCGGCGTGCTGAGGCCGACCCAGATGATATGCGGGTTCGACGTGCGCACCTGGTTATGAAGTTCTCGTTCCTGCGCTTCAGTGAGCGGCGCGAAGGGAGGAGTGTAGGTTCCGACGATCTGGAGTCCTGGAAAGCGCCTGCACAGGGCTTCACGTAGAGCTTGCGCGACGCCGGGTTTGCCCCCGTAGAGAAAGTTGCGATAGCCGCGCTCGACGGCGAGCTCACATAGCGCGAGCATGAAGTCTGGACCGAAGACGCGGTCCATTGTTTGAAATCCCTGCAGACGGCCTACCCACGACATCGGCATTCCATCGGGTGCATTGACCGTCGCATTGTTCAGGATATGGCGTAAGGCGGGATCAGATTGCGCCTCCATTACGCCATGAACGCCTGTGAGGCATACATAACCAGGCTTATCAGCCATCAGCCATTGGTCTGCAAGAGCGACTGCCTGGGATAGATTGATCGCCGAAACCTTCACACCAAGTACGTCTGCGTGTGGATGCGTGATAAAGGAGTCGGTCATCGCGTCTTCCAAGAAGTGAGGCATCTACGTTGATGAATACGGCGATGACACAGCGGGCATCTCACACCCCGCGCATCGCAAAGAACAATGTATGGACGAGAATTGCTATATCCATGAAGAATGAGCGATACCGGATGTAATAGAGGTCGTATTCCATGTTTTCGTGGATTCGGAGCGTTCGGTCTGCACTTAACTGCCACAGGCCTGTAATGCCGGGGATGACCTGAAGCCGCTGTCGATGGTAGTCGTTGTAGTTGTCCACGATAAAGGGCATCTCGGGTCGCGGCCCTACGAGCGACATGTTTCCCAGCAGCACGTTCAAGAGCTGTGGCAGCTCGTCCAGGCTTGTGTGTCGCAGAAATCTTCCGATGCGCGTGATTCGCCGGTCATCTGGAGTTGCGGGCGAGATTTCGTACCTCGCTGCACCGATGTGCATCGTCCGAAACTTGTACATATCGAAGAGCCGTCCGTTCAGGCCGACTCTTTTCTGCACGAAGAAAGCGGGGCCGGGCGAGTCCAGCCGTATCAATAGCGCTATCAGGAACAGAAACGGCGCGAGTAGAGTGAGAAGAAGCGAGGATCCTACCACGTCTATTACGCGTTTTGCAGCTGCGTAGTACCAAGACGCAGTGGGATCAGAGAGAGGCGCGATCCACAGTCCATCAAGCTGAATGATCTCACTGTGTGATGACGCGTGCGCGCCGGCATCGAAGGCGCATGCCGTTCGCATGCCGGCGTGACGGGCCCTGCGTAGCAGTTCGTCACGTTGCTCGGGAGCTGCATTGGGTACCGCGAACAGCAGTACGTCGCATCCGCAAGATCGAAGCAATGCCGGTGTGGCCGGTCCTGCGTGTACCGGCACGGAGCGACGGCGATGATAGCCTAGCTCGTGGATTTGAATTGATGAGGAGCCTGCATCCTCGTCGATCACTACGGTGGGATGTAGCCCGAGCCGCGGAGAATTGAAGAGCGCAGAGATAAGATGGCGGCAGGAACTGGCCGGTGCGTATATAGCGACGCATTTTCCAGCTTCTTTTCTCTTGCGCAGCACTTGTGAGACGAGTGGAGCCATTTGCTTTTCGAGGATCAAGAAAGCGGGAATCAGAATGAGTGCGCGCAGAAAAACGATGCCCGCCAACTGCGAATGCAGCCACATGCTCAATGGCAGTAGGGCGAGCAGTGTCTGCACCGGAATCCGGATGGCGCGCTCAGTCTCTCGAATGCGGAGCATACTCGCGGTCACTTGATACGCGTGATCCGCGCTAAGCAAAAACACGACGAGCAGCGCTACGAATGCCGCGACCGCAATAGCCTCTTGCGGGGAAGCGTGGAGAGCCGCAACGGTATGGCGCGCGATGTCGAGATAAATGGCTACGAGCACGGCCGCCGTAACGGCGAGAAAATCGACAAACGCTTCCAAGAAGGGAAGGCCGTGGACAAGGACAGACCCTTCGCCCTGTCCTGCTGAGTGCGCACCGAGTTCTTGATCGATTGTCCAGGTCTCCAGCACCTGTACGTTCGCGGCGTCGTCATCCAAGATCAGTCGCTGGCCGGTTGCGCTCATAAGGAGGGCCTTTCCGGCGCTGTCGCGCGAATCGAAGGAGTAGAGCTGGTGTCACGGTGTGTTGCGTATTCGACGATAAGCTGGCGATAGAGGCTGACGTATTCCTGTGCAATGTTGAAAGAGGAGAATTGCGGTAGCGGCAGAGGCGGCTTTGGCGGTTGCCGAAGTGTCGCGACAATCGCATCTGCAAGGGCCGCTTCCGCATCCCCGTGTAACGACACGTACCGACAATGTGTGCCACCTATTTCGCGGAAGGCTGGAATGTCTGAGCAGACCACGCGGCAGCCGGCCAGCAATGCTTCGGCAACCGGCAGGCCAAAACCCTCAGTGATTGAGGGGGCAACGAGCGCTTCACAGTGCCGATAGCCCCATTGCAGTTCGGCGTCTGAGACACCCTCCAGGAAATGAATCCTGTCTTCGAGGCGGAGACCGGAGATGAGCCGGTGAAGGCGGCCCGTTTCCGGTCCTTGCATGCCGACGATCAGTAACAGCGAACTCGAATCGATCTGCCCGAGCCGCAAGAGACGCGCGAACGCTTTGATCAGCAGCGGAAGGTTTTTATTGCGTCGGTGCTGCGCTACGTTGAGCAGGAACGGTTGATTACGCCAGCCCGGAATCGCCGGTGCGACCAACGGCGGAGGGCCAGCTTCGACGCAGTTATAAATACGCACCGCCTTGCGCCATATTTCAGCGGGCGTGTACTGCCGCAATGTGCGCGTGGTCGCCGAAGAGACGCAGGCGATGGCATCCGCGTTATGCAGACATCGCTGCAGCGCCACGCGGTTGAAGATGAACTTGGGAAATCCAAAGTTGGCTGGAATCTCGTATGGATAGAGATCGTGCAAGGTCACCACGGTGGGCGCCGAGAAGGCTTTGGCGCTTACCGGCATTGGGAAAGTGAGGTGAACAAGATCCGCGCCGAGAGATGCCGCAAGTTGCGGTAATTGCCGGTAGTACCAGAGATTCCGGCCGAGGGAGGAGCGCTTCATCTCGGCTACGTGGATCGATAAGCGGTCATTGGGAAACAACCCGGCTTCTGAAGGAAGATTCGCTTGCCATGGCGCGATTGCGAGATGCAAGCTTGCGATCTCAGGCTGCCGCAGAAGGGCATGCGCCAAGTTGAATGCATGGCGCTGCAGGCCGGAGATGCTCGAAGAAAAAGACGCCGCTGCAAGAAGGATCTTCACAGATGCGGTCCTTCCTGAAGCGCAAAGGAGGCTTCCGGCGCAGCAGAGGACTGCGATGCACCCGTGCGCGGAGCGATGAATTTCCAGAGTGGGAGATAAACCAGCAACGCGACAGAGCCAAGACAAACGCGCGATATAGCCAACCCTTCCAGGCCCATCTTGTGCAACAAATAGACCATCACGGGCAAAAGAGCTGCTCTGCTGCCGAGGCTGATGATGGAGACAATGCGGAACTGGCCCAACGCCTGCAGAGCATAGATGCCGGTGGCGCTGATGCCCATCAGCGCTGAGCCCAGCACAACGAGCGGAAGAATTTTGACGGCACTCTCAGCGATCGCTACGCCGGCCCAGATGCGCAGCAGTCGATGTCCGACCAGAAGCAGTGCGCCCGCGCAGCAACCGACACCTGCGAGATTCGCTGCAACGGCTTTGTATAAGGTGTGGCGGAGGGTCTTGGGAGACAAGGTTTCGGCGTTTTTAGAGAGATACGGAAACAGAAAGCTGAGACCCGAGGCTGTTACACCAGTAATGGGCTGCGCAAATTGCACGCAGAGCGCATAGGGAGCTACGGCCTGGGCACCGAGAGAAACGCCGAGCAGAATGCGGTCGAACTGGGTGAAGATGACGCCGCCAAGCGCCTGGAACCAGACAAATGCGCCGAATTTGAGCAGCGCGCGCGTTGCCTCAGGCTCGAAGGCGGGCCAGAGAGAAGCACCTCCGAGCAGGTGGCGAGCCTGCTGAAACTGAAGGAGTGTCCCTAGCATCATGACAACAGCGGTCGCGGCGAGGATGCTGACGGTGCGCTGGGCGAAGAACGCGAGAACCGCGGCAGAGGCGAGCGTAAGCAGCCGGACTGCGGCGCTGATTTGCACGCTGCTGCGATACTCCTCAAAGGCGCGCTGCGTGCTCACAGCCACGGTTTCGACGGCACGCACGAGGATCAGTAGGCTGGCAATGCGCAGCGCCGTCAGGCATTCGGCAGTGGAAACCATCCGCGAAACAGCAATATGTTGCGCAGCGTAGGGGGCGAATGCCCAGGTCAACGCAGCCAAAATAGATCCGAGCACAAGATTGATCGCGAATTGGCTGCGAACCGTATGCACCATCGGCTGAATCTGACCTGTGCCGCGAAACCGTGCTACGCGCTGAATATTTGCATCGCAGAAACCGGAGGCGATGATGCCGCCCGTACTCACCACCGCGGTCGAGACCATCCACAAACCGTATTCGGAAGCGCCGATCCGGTGCAGCACGATTGGCGCCACCAGCAGCATGCCGATGGGATACGACGCGTAGTCGATCACACCGTATACCGCGTTGGTGAGGTGCCTCCTCATGCGGCGCCTCGATTACGCGCGAAGATCGAGTGAATCCGATGGTGCACGACGGGAAGCACATCGGCTGCCAGCGATTTACGCGGATCGCCAGGATCGATCTTCGACCAGTGGTCGCGCACCAGGATCAGACCAGATGCCGCTGCAAACGAGAGAAATGTGAGCAGGGCCGAGAGCAGGAGACGCGGAGGGAAATATTTTTTTTCCGGAATGCCGGGAGGATCAATGACACTGACTGCAGGCACATCTCGCGCTTCTTCAATGCGCGCAAGCTCATATTGCTGCGTAAGCAGCTCGAAAGCCGCTTCCTGAGTTTTCACGCGACGATACAGATCCATGTAGGGCACAGCGAGCCGAGGCAGTTGGCGTAAGGGTGGGTAGAGTTCGCCCTTCTCCTCATCGGAACCCGATGGCGGATCGGTGCGGCTCGTGTCGCCCGACGGCAAAGGAGCCGAAGAGCCGGTCATCTTTTTGAGTCCCTGTTGCAACGTTGCGATACGCGCCTCGGCTTCGCGCACACGTACGTTGCTGTCTCCATACATCTGGCGGAGCGACTCAAGGCCTGATTGCTCGATGAGAAGCTCTGCCTGCACACGCGCACCCGCATCGACCATGGCTTTGGTCTGGGCAGCGACATCAATGGTGCTGTTTTTGCTTGCGAACTCGCTTAATTCGATCTGCGCCCGCTCCAGATCGGCCTGTACAGAATGCAGTCGTTCCTCAATGAAGACACGCTCGCGATGCGCGGAGGAGGTGTTGGTCTCCAGAACGAGCCTGTTGAGTTCATCGAGGTACGCCTGCGCCAGATCGCGAGCCCGCACGCGATCTGTGTCATCGACCTCGATGGTGATCATGCCGCTTTTCTTGTCTTCGGTGATTTTGGTGCACCGCGCCAGGTGCTTGACCGTGTCGATGCGGTATCGATTGTGGTAGACCGACTGCAGGTTGAAGCGATCGATCAGGTGGCCACTGACTGTACTGCTGCGCAAAAAATTGATGAAGAGAGCTGTGGAGGTGTGCCCGCCCATGAGGCTGCTGGCAAGGCTGCCGAGCGATCCGAGACTCGATGAACGCGAGCTTAAAGCGGCGAGCATCATGGCGCCCGTATTCTGCTGATCCGGTGGCATAATGCTTGTCGTGGACCGGTAACGCTTGGGAAGAGTAAATGCAATGGTTAGGCTTATTGCCAGGGAGATGGCGATCACACGCGCCAAGAGGCGGCGATGTTCCCAGAGCAGTTGCGCGCGAAAGGCCCAGTGCGCACGTGGATAGGCTGACGTCGACTCAACGCGAAGGAGCGGTTCAAGAACAGGCTTCGAGCTCATGGCCGCCTCCCGATCCGGACTGCGGCGGCATGCATCGTGGCGAGCCGCAGGCCATCACAAGGGCCAAAGTAGTGAACGAGCTCGAGCGCGCGACTGATCATCGTTAAGTCCGTGTGCAGCTACAGTGCGGCGACAGCTACGCCGGCTGAGAGTGCAAACGAGGCGGCAAGCTGCCCCGTGGCTAAGAGATTTTTCCAGAACAACGAAGAACCCAGGATCTTCTGTGGGACAACGACAACATCTCCCGGGTTCAAGCGAGTGGAAAGCACATCGCCTTCGAACCAACCTCCTGAACGGCGGCCCACGACGGAGCCATTGGCGCGAATAATGAAGATATCTTTGCGGTCTGCCGTTGCATTAGCACCTCCGGCATGGCTCAAATACCAGCCAGCTGTGCGGCCGGGTCTGTAGGTAAGAGCTGTCGCGTTGTAGACCTGACCTGTGATAAGTACGAATCCCGGCCGCCTAGGAATCGTGATCACATCGCCCTGGCGAAGCTCCACATCAGCCGAGGTATTTGCCCAGCTATCGATGTCTGGCGCAATTTGAATGACCATGCGGCCGGTTGCCGGATGACTCTTCAAATCCGAGATCACTTCATCCTGTTGCGCCTTGATCAATTGCAGAGTGGCCGCCCCATTGGCTCCTGCTGAGGTAGGCGAGAGTCGCGCTGCCGCCGAGTTGGTTTCGATCTGGCGAATCAACTCTTCGCGGCTCTTTTCCTGGAGCTCACGTACCTGTTCGCGTACCAGCACTGCGCCCATAGGGTAGGCCGCGGGCAAAAAGCCGCCGGCACGCCGCAACACAGAACTGAGGCGCTCACCTTCTTTGAAGCCGTAGCTCCCCGGATACTTGACCTGACCGACGACCGATACGGATTGGCCGATTTCATTCCATCCGGTCATTTGATGGATCATGAGAATGTCACCGGGTTTGAGCTGGACATCCGCCTGAGCATCCGATTTTGATACCGCCGCGCCGATGCGCACGGTGGCGAGATTTCCCGCAATGCCACTTCCATTCACGACGTCGTAGCTGGTCAGATCGGCGCTTTCGAGAAGGGCGTCGCGCTTGAATCCACCCGCCATGCGAACAAGCTGTGCAGCCGTCATGTTCGCGGACAGGGGATATACCCCGGGCCGCAATACTTCACCCAGGATCGTGACCTTCGGAGCGTCGGCTTCATACCGGCCGAGGACGCGAATGGTATCGAAGGGTTCGAGCGGCAGATCGGTTTTTCTGCTCAGCACGTCGGACAGAGTGAAGTCGATGGTTTCTGCGTGAAGATCCGGAGCTACGAGGCGAACGATCTCTCCATGCTCGGACGGCTCGGGTAACATGTCGCGATAACCTGTGAGAGCGTCGCTCAGGTGCATGCCGTCTGAGTACGGCAGGCGGCCGGGGCGAACTACGTGTCCTTCGAGATAAACGACGCGCGTGCTGTAAGGCAAGATCGGCTCGACGTAGATGCGGTCTCCATCTTTTACCGCGAAAGAACTCATTGCATCGCGCGCGACTGTCGGATCTTCATTACGCTTGAGGCTGACGGTGACAGTCTCGCGCTGCTGATTCGGATCAATCCGCTCGATGCGTACATGCCCTGGAGAGGCGGCAGCCGTGAGGCCTCCGGCATCATCGACCACGGCTGCCAACGTCGACCCGCTGGCCAGGAGCTCGTAAATCGCCGGCCGCCTGACTGCGCCAGAGACCGCGACTTGCATGCCGGCCGGGGGCACCAGAAGAGAGTCGCCGCTCTCAAAGCGCGCGCTTCCGTTTTGCACTCCATGCAGCAGGAAATCGTAGAGGTCCACCTCTTCGATCAGTTGTTTTCCTCGGTAATGAAGCACCCTGCGCAGGGAACCAGCTGCGGTGGGGCCACCGGCCGCATAAAGAGCGCTCAGCGGAGTTGCCAGAGAACTGACATCGTATCCGCCGGGCCGCTGCACATCACCAACGACATAGACGCGCACCGAGCGCGGTCGTGCGACGGTCACCGCCGCATGGGCATTGCGATACTGCCGCTGAAGCGCATCTTCGATCACTGTCTGCGCGCGATTGAGCGGCAGTCCAGCGACCGAGATCGGAGCCGTATCGGGCAACAGGAGCCGTCCGTCGCGATCCACTACGCGCGTCATACTCTGGGTGACACCGCCCCACAGATCAACCGTGAGAGAGTCGCCCGCGCCGATTACGTAGTCGGGGCCGATGGGCACATCCAGAGGCGTATCGCGGCTTGAGAGGCCGCGTGTGGTCGCAGTTGCGTTGCGAGGCGTGAAGATCGCAGAACCGAAGCGCCGCAGGGGCTCACTCGGCGTTGGAATTTGCGTGTAGAGATCGCGCATCGATTGCAGGTTGTAGGGAGCAGGACGGTGGAGGACTTTTGGTGGCTCAACTGCCGAGTGCGCCACCTCATTACGCTGTTGCAGCTTCTCTGGAGCCTGCTGACCTCTGGAATAGCCAGCCGTGAGTTCGTTCGCAGTCGTGGGAACTGAACCCTCGCCCATCGGAAGATTGCCCATATCGAGGTTTGAGCTTTGTGCAGAGGTTCCGGAACCGGCTTGACCGGGCAACGCGGCCAGATTGCCGGCCGGCATGGCTTCGGTCTCGGCGCCGTTCTCTGAGACACCCGACTGCTGCGTCAGCATGTCTCCAGGAGCAACATAGCCGCGGGCGCGAAGATATGTAGTGATGCCGGCGCGAAGGCTCGGATTGGCGGCAATCTGGTCGTACAACATCTCATCGGAAAGATCGTTGGCGCTGATCTGAGCGCCTTGCGTCTGCATGCGATCGGCAACGAGTGATTTGAGCTCTACGGTCAGGTCAGGATTTTGTTCGAGAATGTCGACGATCCGGTCCGCTGAGAGGACCGAAGATGACGATGCACTTCCGCTTGCTGTCAATCCAACGCGGTCTGCCGCATTCGATGCTCCTTCATCGGGAGTTATTGCAGTACTCACCAAACTGGAAGATGTATCGCCTGACTGAGGAGTCGGCGCGGAGTCCGACACCTGCCCATGGACGAATGGAGTGCATACGCCGAATAGCGTTGTGCACGCGACAAACTGCAGCAGCCAATGCAGACGACCGTTGCCGTGCGGATTCTGAGTTTCCGGCGCATCCGCTTCGCCGAAGTAAGTGAGAAGCTGCAACATGAATTCCACTCGTTGCATTCGAAGGTAGGAAATCCGGGTCGCAGCCGTGTCATGTGAGCGTCAGGGAATTGTCATTCCTTTGTTTCGTAGGGAAGATTTCCTGCAAAATCAATCGGTAACGGCGAGGATCGATGATAAAGTCCGGAAGATTGTCTCTGAAATGTTTTCCTCGTCTTTTGCCAGCGTTTTCTTTCCAGAGCGAATCGAACTCCTTCAACAACGTGGAAGCGCAGGCGTGAGAGAACGAATTTCATCTGTGCCTGATGACGGCGGACGCGCGCGGTCAGCGACTCCTGTTCCGGCGCGACCGCGATGGGCGGCGGCAGTCTGAGCGGCAACAGGCTTCGCTGGACCGGGCGCTTTGCCGGCAGGCCGGCAGTCTCGAATTCGCGCTGCAGGATCAGATAGAGCTTTGTGCCTGGAAAGATGGCAAAAGTAGTTCTGAGCCCGTAGGTCTCTACCCACAATCGGGCAATGGGAGGCAGGCAATCAACGGTCCAGCAGGTCAGTGCGCGGGGCGCAAAGTCAGACATCAGATGCGTGATCAGGTGGGAGACCAGGCCCAGAGCCCACGTGGTCTGCGGAGTGCCTCCTGCAGTTGCTCTCAATTTCTGCCAGAAGTCGAGGTCATCCTGCCGAGCGATGACGTGACGGCGGAATTCGATCAAGTGTGCGGTGCGCGACCAGGCGCTGCATATGTGCTTGAACAGATGAGCTGCCTGGCCGAGAAAAAGGTCAGCGGCCGGAAGCACGGGGGACGAGATGCCATGGAAGTCGCGCCATTGCAAACGGCGCAACAGAGCGCCGCCGCTCGGTTCCAGATGTAGCTCGATGCTGCGTAAGCGGTTTGGTTTGTAAAGATCGGCGAGCGAGCCAGGTGGATGAACTGTCTTGAATTCCCAGCTTCTGCCGCTGATGGCATGCAGCCGAAAACCGCACCGTTCGAGAATGTGACGCGCGCCGAGCGCATTGTCTGCTGAGACCAGGAAGTCAAGATCGAGTTGAGAGCGCAGCTCCGGACGCGGTACGGAAATCGGGCAAAGCGAGAACCCCTTGAGAACTGCATACGAGAGGTTCGCGCGCTGAAATTCGGTCTGAATCGTGGCTGACTCATCCATCAGATGGCGCGTGCGCACTGTGTTGTCGAGGAGGTTCTGCTCGAGCCTCGCGGCAACAGCCTCTGGTAAGAGGTCACGACGCTGCAACTCATCCAGCCGATCGAAGAAATAGAGAGCGAGACCGCTCACATCGAGCCAATACAGCAGGCGCTGCCAGTCTCTTGCCGAGAGGCTCGTGAGGCGATCGAAGCTTTGCGGTAGAGGATCGCAGAAGCACTGCAGAACGGCTGCACGAATCTGCGTTTTTCGATCCGAAGAGGCGAGCGCCGTGTTCGCTGAGGGCATGCTCATTGGAACGTAAACCAGGGGCTTCGCTGTGCACACCATTCCGCTGTCGTTGACACGACAAAGGAACCAAGCCCGAGTGTCATGCATCATTGCTTGTTCATTGTCATGTCGTTGTCAGTGGATTGTCACCGCTTTGTCGGAATGGGCGATTGGCCGATCGTGCGAGCTGGGATGTTTGCGAAGCCAGGCAGTCATTGGGAACGTGACAATCCGTTGACAAAAAGCTGACGATCCTCGGACACACAAGCCGGGTGATCCGGCTATCGTGACTGCTATGTCGGACCTAAAAACAACGATTGGCTTCTCAACGGCGCGCGTCGCGCGAATGATGATGGCGGCTGCTGCGGTTCTGGCTTTTGCAGCGCCAGGAATCGCGCAGGATACACCCCTGATCTCGGGCGGCGTGGCCTTTCTTACGAGCACGCGTGGCGGCCAAACGACCTATATGCCGATCATCGAGCCGCTTTTGGCTGCGCCCATCGGGAGCCAACTCCTGATTGAATCGCAGGCTGTGTTGCTGGAAACTATTTCACCAGCAGGCAACGGCCGGACGGGATATAACCATGCGCATTTTGCAAACCTTTCCTATCTTCACGGAAATTTTCTTCTCTCGCCGCACGTCAATGTTGTGGCCGGAAGCTTTCTGCTGCCCTTCAACACATACAATGAACGTCTCTCGCCGGTCTGGATCAGCAATTTTCAAGACGGACCTACGATCGCCAGCCTGGGCCTGATATCGACCGGCATTGGTGTAGGCGGAGAGCTGCGGGGATCTGCGGTTTCGCGCAAAAACTTCTCACTCGACTATACGACCTGGTTTTCGGCGCGAAGCGGAAACGAGAATTTTAACTCACAACGTTCGTCGGGCGGCCGGGTGTCGGTGTACCTGCCGGAGAGCCGCGTGGAAGTAGGCTTCTCTTACGATCGCAAGCTGCAGGCAACGCGCGAGAATTTCTACGGCATGCATCTCTGGTGGGAGCCCAAGGATACGGCGTTGCGGCTGCGTTCAGAGTATGCGAGCGGAAAGCACGCGCAGGGTTATTGGGTGGAGGCCGATTATCGCACGCTGCGATTTGGAGGAGCCGATAGTTGGCGTGGCCGTTTCGAGCCGCTCTTCCGGATGCAGCAGACGTTTCGGCGCGACACGCTCGCCAGCGATAGCGTGCCGCTTGTCAACACGCAGCAAGCGGACTTTGGGATCGACTACAACCTTCCCCACAATGCGCGCATTCTTACCAGCTATTCACGGCAGTTTGCCTCGACGGGCAATCAGAATATCTGGGAAACGGGCATCGTTTATCACTTCTTCTTTCCGGCATGGAAGGGAAAAATGCAGTAGGTCTTCTCGGTGAATGCAGCCAGGCAAGAGGATCTTTCCACAACGGAACCGAGAACACAAGCTGGATCAGAAGCTGTGACCAACCCGCCGCTAACCCGTCACCGGCCGCGCTCGACGAGCGTACGAAGCCGATGCACAGCCCAATCGATGTCGGTATAGCGGAGTTCGAAGACCTCCGTCGCCAACAACCGCTCGATGGCCGCATATTGCGAGGCGCGGGTGATTGGAGAACCATAGAGTGTCTGCCGCATAAACTGTCTTGCGACATCCTTCCGATAAGAAACCAGCTCCTGTAGACTTCCGGTGCGCCGGTTCAGAAAGACGATGAAATCCACGTGAGCGTTCTGAGAACAGGCAATATGCGGCAGGGCGTGCGTGGGCAGTTCGATTGAAGGTTTTCCTGTTGCTCGTGGAGTAAGCTCCAGGCCGCGGACCTCGGGGAAAAACTCAGAAGCAGCCGGGCGGAAGCGAATTTTGTAACAATCGCCAGTGACCATCCGCTCTGTTCCGCCATTCAGCAGGTAGACGGCATCGTCGCTGACAAAGGTCCAGCCCTGGCGGGCACATGCGAACGACAGAGTGGATTTTCCGGCCCCGGAGTCACCGCAGAGCAGAACGCCGCGGCCGTCCGAAGTTACGCATCCTGCATGAATCGGCGTTGCAAGAGACGTCGCGATGCAACATACCGGCATGCCTAAAAGAAAATACTGTGCGTACGAGGGATGACGGATCGCTGCGTCAGAGATCACCAGATTGGCGTGACAGCGATCGAGATCGACAATAGTGTAGTTGTGTGCATCAGCAACCGCCATGATCTGCGGCATCATGATTCGATAGCTTGGTTCCGGTGGGCATTCTGCGGAATCACTCGGCACCAACTGCACGTCAATGCGGATAGGCTCTGTGTTGTGCTGCTTTTTAAAGCGCTCCCACATTTCCCGAAACTGATCGAGCACGCAATCTGAGTTGGTCTTCACCACGACGGGAAAACCATAGGGACTAAATGTCTCTTCGAGCAGGAGCTCTGGCGGCTCTATCTCATGTTTCGGTAGCTTGGGCATCTGCGAGGACTCGCAGACAGATTCAAGCTGTTCGACGGTTAGCATTTCCTGGGCTCCAAAGATGTCTGCAGCGTCAGGGACGAGTATGCCGAGGCGTTCGCTCCGAGTTGTTACGGCTTTGTCATTTCATTGTCTCGATTCCCGTGCTTGATTGTGAGTGAGGTTGCGGGGGGGGGGACGACATCAGAGGCGGGTGCACAAAATGCGCGCGGAGCGTTGACGGCAGAGCGTTTAAAGAGCGACGTGTGAGAGCCCACTAATAAAAGACAATCCGGTGACAAACTGCAGACGCCGGCGTGACACGCGGTCAGAGCGTCGACGTTAGCGTAAGAACATGCAGCATCCGTTCAACATGCGCAATCTATTCGGATCTCGTGCCGGCGAGCAGAAACGCGATTGGAGAAAGATGAAGACCGCTCTGCTGGCGCTTGCAGTGACACTGCCATTTGGCGTTCTTCCGCTGCTGGCGCAGACCGATCAGCAGAAGACGGCTGATTCGCACCCGGTCAAGAAGGCAGCACAGGCTCCAGGTTCGGATCGCGGGCAGCAGGTCTTCGAACAGAATTGCTCCCGCTGTCACAATCCTCCCGAAGGATTTTCACCGCGGATCTCAGGCACAATTGCATTGCATATGCGTACGCGCGCCAATTTGAGCGACGCGGATTACAAGGCATTGCTCCATTTCCTGAATCCGTAGTCTTCCAATCCTCCAATCTCACAATCTACTCACGGAGAAGGCATGAATAGGCGTCTCATACAGATGTTTCTGATAGTCATAGCATTGGTAATTGCCGTTCCGGGACCCCTTGTGTGGGCCCACGATGCACCGCAGCGAATCGAGATCACAGCGCAACGATTCAAGTTCGATCCCGGCGAAATCACGTTGAAAAAAGGCCAGCCGGTGGTGCTGGTGATCAAGAGCGCCGACGTCGCACACGGGTTGCGCATTCGGGAGCTGAAGGTGGACGTGAAGATCAAGGCCGGCAGTTCAACGGAAGTGCAGTTCACACCTCAAACCGCCGGAGATTTCGTGGGCCATTGCACGGTATTCTGCGGTTCGGGCCACAGTTCCATGATGCTGAAGTTTCACGTAGTGGATTGATGGTGCGGTCTCTGGTGACTGGGCTGCATGTGCCTGATGGATGCGCTCATCTTGCAAGGCCGACGGGGTTTTTGGCGAGGAGACAATGAATGTAGAGCCCACCGTAGCGGAGGCAAGGGCCGCGGAATGGGCGGAACCTACAGGGTTGGCCTTTGCTCTAGGCTTCTTCTTCTCTTTCCGGATTTTTATCGTCTTCTTTTCGGTGACTGTCTTTGGAGCAGACCCGCGTACAGGCGCTGCAGTGACCCTGGCTGCGGGCTTCTTGCTGCTGCTGGTGGTCTGCTTTCAATCGCTCGGGTGCGCAACCCGCACGTTCAGCTCGATGTTCCGGATTTCGAGTGTCGGATGGGTTGCAGCCTTTCTCGCCTTCTCCGGTTGTAGCTTCCTTTGGAGCGAGAGCGCTTCTCTTGTCACCTCGCTTGCGTACTGGTGCGGCATGCTAGCCGATGTGGCCGCCGTTCTTCTGTTGCTTCGCTCGGGCTCAGTCGATGAGGTCGTGCCGGCCATCCTGAAGGGCTTCATTGTCAGCACATGTTGTCTTGCGGCGATCGCATGGGTTATGCCGGCCGACGCTACTGATCTCCGTCTCGGCGACGAGGAATTCTTCAACACGAATCAGATCGGCAATGCATGCGCCTTTTCGATCCTGTTGGCACAATGTCTTGCGCGTCGCAAGCAGGGGCGATGGGGATGGGCCATATTCTTTCTTGCCGTTACTCTTCTTCGCAGCCTGAGCAAAGCAACCCTGGTCGCATTCGTAGCGAGCGAGATATTTCTGCTCGTATTGGACAAGTCTATCGCGCGCAAGATCAAGCTTTGGGTGGTAATAGCAACGCTGATCACCGTGTTCATTTTCTGGGGTCTGTTTCAGGCGTACTACGAGATCTATACAAATGCCGGCAACCAGGCGGAAACATTCACGGGTCGCACAGGCATTTGGGCGTTTGTATTAGACGCAGCGATCGAGCGCCCGTGGATCGGACACGGATTCGATTCCTTATGGAAGGTCATACCGGCATTTGGGCCCGACAGATTTGAAGCCAGACACGCTGAAAACGAATTGCTGCAGCAGTTCTACACATACGGGGCAGTCGGAGTGATCCTAATCACCGGCCTGTATGGGAGCCTGTTCCTGCAGTTCCGCAGGCTGCCGCGTGGCGCTCTGAAAGTAGTTTTCTTCAGCATTCTCATCTATGTGGCTGTTCGCGGCATTGCGGAAGCAGAGCCATTTGATCTTTTGCTGCCTCTATGGTCGGTTGTGCTGTTGAGTTTTCTGGCGGCCCAGGCGAAGGCGGAGGAACCACGCCGCAGCCTGCTGGCGCAGCGGATTGATAGCCAGGCAGATTGAGCCTCGACAAGAAGGCGAGCAGAAAATCCGGTTCAGGCTTAGAATTGTCATACGATTGTAATTTCATCACAGTGTTCGAGAGAAAAAGGGCCGAACCCATTCAGAATGAGATGAGAAAGGTCCTGCACAATGATTCAAGTCATGGAACCAGCCGCTGACGCTCGAGAGATTTCGCCTGCAGTGAATCTGGGCACGATTCTGATCGTGGAAGATGATCCACGCATGCAAAAGGTGCTGCGCAGAATCTTCACGGAAGAACGGTATGCCGCCGTGGTTGCCGGCGATGGACAGACCGGCCTGGAACTGTTTCACAGCGAGCGGCCAATTGCGGTCGTGCTCGATCTTATCTTGCCGCAGATCTCCGGACGGGAACTGTGCCAGCGCTTCAAGAGTCTTTCGAGCGAAGTGCCGATCATTGTTCTGAGCGCGATTACCGAGGTTGCTGATAAGGTGTTGCTGCTCGAGCTGGGCGCCGATGATTATGTGACGAAGCCATTCAGCCCCCGCGAGCTGACAGCGCGTGTGCAGGCGGCGATCCGGCGGCAGAGGAAACCGGCAGCGCAGACCACGTATCGTTTTGGAAACTGCGAAGTCGACTTCAGAAAGATGACGGTGCAGCGTAACGGCAATCAGATCGTTCTGACTGCGCATGAGTTCAAGCTGCTGAAGTTTTTCACGGAAAATGCGGAACGCGTGCTCACGCGCGATGTTTTGTTAAATGAAGTCTGGGGTTACAACTTCTATCCCACAACCCGTACGGTCGATAATCAGATCCTGAAGCTGCGCCAAAAGCTCGAACCCGACCCGGCGAATCCGAAGCATCTGCTCACGATCTATGGGGCGGGATATAAATTTGTTCCATGATCTTGCCGCGGTTCTTTGGTTGTAATTTGGCGATGCCACAACGAGTAGATGGTTCGCCACGATGGGCCGCCTTGCATGAGGCTTGAAGTGGCACGTAAACCGGAAGACCGCCTCAAAGCCGGCCAATCAAAGAACGAATCAGTTTCGGGGCCGGATCGTCCGCGCCGCAGACAGGGCATTCGAACGTATGTTCTGCTCGTCTTCGCTACGGCCGCAGTCATCCTGGTTGTCACCAGCCTTAGTTTGTTACTGATCCGGCATCGCCTGCGCTCGCAGGTAGCGGATGAGGTGTCGCAGGACCTCGATCGTTCGGTGATCACTTTCCGAAATCTTCAGGCAGAACGGCTGCGGGCGCTTGATCGCGAAAATGCGCTTCTGGCCGAGCTGCCTACGCTCAAGGCCCTGATGACGAGCGGTGATGAGCGCACCATTCAGGATGGAGCCATCGGATTTTGGCAGATCAGCAGCACCGATCTGTTTGCCTTGGCCAATGCAAGCGGTCACATCGTAGCGGCCTATACCAACGGCGCATCCTCGGGCAGTCTTCGGCAGGGACTGAAGGCGGTTCTCGAGTCAAATGGCAAACACTATCTAATTGACGGCGGTTCACTCTATTCCTGCTCAGTGCGTCCGCTCTTTTTCGGCAGCGACGAAGAAGGAACGCTGTTGGGTTACGTGGTGAGCGGAGTCTCGATTGAGCGCACGGTGCGCGAAATCAGTCAGCCCACCGGCGTAGATGCAACCTTTCTAAGTAATGGCCAGATCGTTGCCAGCACGCTCGATCCTGCGTTGCGGAGCGGCCTGGCTGCTCAACCGCTCCCCATCTCGGGAACTCCGCAGTCGCCAGCCACGGTGCGGTTAGGCAATGCGCAATTTCTCACCGCCGCTGAAGATCTGACGGCCGCTTCGACATCGCCGCTGCAACTGGTGGTTCTTAAATCGACAGAACCCGCGGAGCGGGCCATCAATCGCATTGATCGGATTGTTCTCAGCACTGGCCTTCTGGCGCTTCTTGCCGGCGCGGCGCTGATGACGATTCTTTCGCGCCTTGTGACGCGTCCACTTGAAGAGCTCTCGACCAGCGTGCGCGCCTTTGGCATGGGCGACAGTGAATTTCGTGTGCCGCGCCATGGCACGCGTGAGGTGAGGCAGCTGAGCAGGGTGTTCGCTGCGATGCGGCGAAGAATCCAGGAGGCGAATCGCGCATTGCTCGAGTCCGAAAGGCTGGCGACGATCGGAAGCATGGCCAGCTCGGTCTCTCATGATCTGCGTCACTATCTTGCTGCGATCTATGCCAATGCAGAATTTCTTGCTTCCGACCGGCTCTCGACGAAAGAGCGTGCAGAAATCTTTGCAGATATCCGCGCGGCGGTGCTGGGCACGACGGACATGATCGAGTCGCTGCTCATCTTCAGCCGCACCGGGTCGATGGCGCGACGTTCGCCGGAGCTGATGGCCACGCTTCTGGAACGGGCAGCGGCGCTGGTGCGCGCGCACCCCGATGCCGAAGGCGTTACGCTGACGACGCGTTACGGCGATCCGATCGAGACCTCGGTGATCGCCGATGGGAAGCAGATTGAGCGGGCAATTTTCAATCTGCTGTTGAATGCATGCCAATCTGTTCGCTCTTCTGGAGAGTCAGCCAGCGTCACGGCTACCCTTGAGACCGATGAACACTCGACGATTCTGAACGTTGTCGACAATGGCCCCGGGGTGCCGGACAAGATTCGCAAGAGTCTCTTTGAGCCATTCGTGAGTGAGGGGAAGCAGAAGGGCACAGGACTTGGCCTTACGCTTGCACATTGCATTGCAGTAGAACATGGGGGAGAAGTCGTTCTTCTCAGCAGCCAGCCCGGGGAAACCATCTTCCAAATGCGAGTGGCGCGCGCTTCAGGAACGCAGGATGCCCTGCGTTTGCCGGAAGTGGAACGTCACGATCGGGTGATCGAACATGAGAATGCACGGATACGAAAGTAGACGAATGCGAAGTTGCCATTACGGCAGGCGCGGAATCATGCGCGCGGCTCTGCTGGTGTTGGGACTTCTCGCTTGTTCGGCGCACACTATCAGCGCTCAGAGTGGCGGCCAGGGTGCGCTTGCCGAGAAGGTTCAAAAGCTCACCGACGCGATCGCGCATACTCAATCGCAGCTCGATGAGTCGCAACGACAGCTAGATGAGTTGCGTCATCAACTCACAGCGGTACAGCAGGAGCTGGCGCGAACCGGAGGCAATGCTTCCACTGCGTCCACGCCGGAGACGGCGCAATCTGCTCCGCCTGCTGTGAGCGCTCAGCCTTCGGACGAGTCGAAGTCTACGGATGTCGCAGAGGTTCAGGAGAAGCAGGAGTTTGAGACTTCGCAGATCGCGACGCTGGATCAGGAGAAGGTAGAGAGCGAATCGAAATTTCCGGTCAAGATCACTGGACTGCTTCTGTTGAACAGCTTCGTCAACACCGGGGCGGTTGATATCGCTGCTACACCTACAGTAGCCATTCCAGGCGGAGGCAGCACTGGGCTTTCGGTGCGACAGACGATACTGGGCTTCGATGCCCGCGGCCCGCATCTCCTAGGTGCGAGCAGTTTTGCTGATCTGCGCGTCGACTTCAACGGAAACCCACAGCCCGGAAACGCCAACCTTGTCTACTACTACACGAATCCAACGTTGCTGCGGCTGCGTACGGCTCATGCGACGCTGCAGTGGAAGAACACAGACGCCTTCTTCGCGCTGGATCGTCCACTCTTCAGCCCGGATACGCCGAGTTCTCTCACGGCCACGGCAGAGCCGGCGCTCGCCTGGTCAGGCAATCTCTGGAGCTGGAATCCCCAGTTCGGTGCGCGGCAGAATCTGCGTTTCGGCGCGTCGCACGATCTGCGCTTTGAAGCTGCGCTGATGGATGTTGCAGATGCGCCCATTGTTCCGGCCGTGAATCTCAACAATGCTACGACGACGCCGGTGCTCGGGCCGGGAGGAGAGCAGAGCCGTTGGCCTGCTGTCGAAACGCACTTCGAGCTTTTAGGTTCGGAATCCGAAGAAGGGAACAGTCATTTCGGTGCAGGCGGTTATTTTGCACCGCACCACAACTCGCTTGGCGACAACTACGATTCCTGGGCTGGAACCCTTGACGGCCGCGTGCTGCTGCCCGGGCATTTGCAACTTACAGCGAATGCGTATCGAGGATTGGCGCTGGGCGGCCTGGGGGGAGGAGCCTACAAGGATTTTGCCTATAAGGTGAATCCTGCGGCTGGTTACTACTTCAGGCCTCTCGACGATGTTGGAGGATGGGCCGAACTGAAAGAGAAGGTGAATCAGCGGATAGAGTTCAACGGCGCCTATGGCACGGACAGTGTCTTTGCCAATCAGCTCAGACGCTATGCTGCAACCAGCGGAAATGCATATCTGAATCTTGCCGCTAATCGGACCTTTACGGGCAATGTAATCTTCAGCCCCAGTGCGTATCTGCTATTGTCACTGGAGTACAGGCACATCGAGAGTTCGCCGGTCGTAGGCGTTCCGGCGGTGAGCAACATCGTCGGTGTCGCGGCGGGATACAAGTTTTGATGAAAGAAAAGGGAATTGGACGGTGGCTGTTCGTTGCCGCTGTGCTCGCATCGGGATTGAGCTGTGCGCAAGAGAACCCTACATCCGGCGCAATGGCCGAGCTGCGCCTCCACCTCGTTGCATCGCAATCGGGAAAGGCTCGTGTTGTACCCGCAGTGATCTGGCTGGAACCATTGCAGGGGACAGCTGCTCTTCCATTCGTTCCTCACGAGCACTACACGCTACTCCAGAAGAACCGCACCTTCATTCCGCATCTGCAGGTTGTGCCGGTGGGCAGCGTGGTTCAGTTTCCGAACGCCGACCCGTTCTTTCACAATGTTTTCTCACTCTTTGACGGCAAGCGGTTCGATCTTGGGCTGTATGAGGCTGGCTCAAGCAAGTCCGTCACCTTTTCGCGCGAGGGCGTTTCGTATATCTTTTGCAATATTCATCCGGAGATGAGTGCTGTGGTGCTCGCGCTTTCGACGCCGCTGTACGCCATAGCGGACGCTTCCGATTCTTTCCATTTGCACGGGATTCCACCCGGCGACTACGAGCTGCACTTCTGGATCGAGGGCGTGCCGCAGCCGGCTCTTACAGCTCTGGACCGCCCTCTTCATTTTGCCGGTCATGCGGTCGACCTGGGCGAGATCAAAGCGCCGGTCTCGGGCATCCGGACACACAAGAACAAGTTCGGCGAAGCGTATCCGCCTGCGACACCATCGTCCTATTGAGCCGGTCGCCGGTCTGCGCGTTGCAAACTATCCTGCACCTGCGCCTGAAGAAGAAGAATTTCGGCGTCAGGATGTTTCTCGAGATCTTCGGCCTTTTTCAAGTAGTCCGCGTCGTGATAGTTGAGCGCAGCTAAGAGGAGCGGCTCTGTCAGGCTGTTTCCATCTACGCCGTTGAGGGCCTGATGCGTCCATTGTTTCTGTCCTTCTGCATAGGGGAGAAGATAATCGAGTGCGGCGCGAATGGACGCGCCGTTCTGGGCGCGATAGCTCCAGAGGTCTACGTCGGCCAAGCGCGCCTCTTCGGCAAGCCGTTCCAGCGCATCCAGATTGAAGACCGAGTACGAGAACGACTTGGTGCGCGCCAGTTCCAGCGGCTCGCTGCCGTCCGGCTCGATCTGGAAGGCGATGCGCTTGGTCTCGGCTGTCTCGGCGATTTTGCGCGCGAGATCTTTGTCACCGAGGAATAACGCGATCCCTACGATCTGCTGATCGTACCAGCTGCCGTGATTGTTCTTCGCGCCGGACTCATCGCGACCATTCGAGCTGTTCTGCAGCCAATCGAGATACTGGGTGAACCATTTGCGAAGGCCTTCGGTGTCCTGCTGCGTCAGGCTGTGCGCATCAGCAAGCAAGGTAATACCGTCCAGGATACGTGGAATGCCGCGATCGTCGATCAGACCCGTGCCGCGGCCGGTATTCACGCCGAGAACGGCCTGCGCATAGTTCAGATTAGGATTCATCCGCGTCGCCGGTTCGAGAAACCAGGTACGCAGCAGCAGCGCAGCACGCGCGGCGTATTCTTCTTTGCCCGTGACGTAGTAGCCCAGCGCCAGCGCGTGCACGGCGTTCTGGAGTTTGTTGAAGTTTCCATCATCGGGCACTTGGTACCGTTCCGGGTTGGTTTTGCCGTCATGACGAATGTAAGGCAGCCCATCTTTGGTTGCGGGATTCGGCCACCAGTAAGGAGCCAGGCTCATGTAGTCGTGCTTGTCGCCACTGGGGGGTGTTTCCTTTTTATCCATTACGGAAAAGGGACCTTCGGTCATAGCTTTGTCGGCCTCAGAACGCACGGCATCGAGAATCGCCGGCGAAGGATGAGCCTTGATCTTGGCAAGGAACGTGCCATCGATTGCGAGTGTGTTGGGGGCCGATGTTTTGGGCGTGGGCTGCGCGATGGCTGGAACAGTCAGCAGGAAAGCGAGAAGGACGAAACGCATAAGAGAACCTTTCCAAGGTCGGTAAAGTTGTAAGCGACAACAAACTGCCCATTGAACGCCATCGTCCGCTTTGCGGCTTCTTTCTGATTCCAGGGTTCTATGCGGTTGTTGTTTCGATCGAAAGAGTTTCTTCGCAGAAGAACATGGTCTGCGCAGGTGGGGCAACGACGCCCTCCATTATGTCAGACGGTGGAGATAGGCGGGAAGACGCGAACTGAAACTCAGCGGCCCAACCGTATGCGCATTTTTCAGGAAGAGATCTTTGACCCGGTCGTCTGATTCTCGCTGGACAACGCGAAGACGTGTGCTTCCGCATCCGCTCGCGTGTCTTCGACGACGCCGAGATTGAGGAACTCCGTGCCGCTGGCCGGCTCTAGCTGCAGAGCGTTGCGACTCCAGAGGCCTCTTTTTTGAGGATGTAAATTACCCAGGTCACCGCCTGATCCAGGCGCAGTAACACTGTCTCAAACACAATGGATAGTTACCATTTCTTTCTTCCACTTAGAGCCAATCTGCGTGCTAAAGTGTGACAATCCAAGGGAAATTTTGCTGCACCAAGCTGGGCTGAACGGACTGTCTTGCCGGCCCTACACGAGACGTGGTTGAACGCGGCTCTTAGTTTTGCTGGTTGTACGAAGAAATAGATATTGCAAGGACTCGAAGATGAGCAGTGTATCCAGCCCGGAAGCTGTTGCTATCCGCTTCGCCAGCCAGTGCGATCGCGGGAAGGTTCGCGAGGAAAATCAGGATTCGGTTTTACGGACGTCCGTTCCCCTGGGCGAACTGTTGATCGTGGCCGATGGCATGGGCAGCTTTCCCGGCGGAGGTGTAGCCTCGCGAATCGCTACGGAGGTTCTTTCGGCGGCGCTCGCTGGCATGCCGACGTTCTTTCCACCGTCTATTGCGATTCAAGAGGCGGCCTGGCGTGCGAGCGCGGAAATTGTCGCGGCGGCTGCGGAGCCGGACACTCCCAATAACCGTATGGGCACTACCGTCGTTTTGGCTCTGTTGCAACAGGATCCGGAGTTCGCTCGAGCGGTGCAGGCCTGGATCGGCCATATCGGCGACAGCCGCGCCTATCGAGTGCATAAAGGCAAATTGAGCCGCATTACGCGCGACCACTCGGCGATTCAGCTCTTGCTCGAGCGCAATCTCATCTCACCCGAGGAGGTTCAGAGCCATCCGGATGCCTCCGTGCTTACGCGCACGCTCGGTCACGAGCCGAACGTGGAGATCGAATTGAGCGAAGTGGTGCTCGAACCCGGCGATACATTGCTTCTCTGTTCTGACGGACTGTGGGGGCACGTTACAGACAGTGAGATCGAGCGTGTGCTCGCCGATCCGACGCTGAACACGGAAGCAGCCTCCCGTGCGTTGCTGGATCTGGCGCTGGCTACGGGCGGTCACGACAACATTGGTTTGCAGATCGCGCGGATCACGGCAGGCAATGAAGTCGCTGCGACGGCCGAACCGATTCAGACCATCGAGTTCGTGCAGGAGTCGGAGATTCCCGCAGAACCTGAGGCAGCGCCCGAACCTGTGGCGTTGTTAGAACCGAAAGCTGATTTCGTCATAGCGCTTGAAGCGGCTCTGACCGATCGTATCAAATCCATTCCTGCGCCGGCGTCTGAGCTTGCGCAGCAACCTAAATCCGAATCTAAACCTACACTTATTCCGGAGTACGATTACGTGCCTAAATTCGAAAGTGCCGATCTAACTGGTCCCTCGTTCGTCAAAATGTTCACGATCCTGATCGTGGCCTTCGCCAGCTCGGGAATGCTCGTCTATTCTGCTTTGATCCAGAACTGGTTCGGAGTCGATCGCCTCTTGCACTAACGCGGAGAGCCCCGGGCGATCAGTCGCAATCCAGAGCCGCTTCAGGAAATACATCCGTGCTCTCTTCAGAAGAGGAGCCAATCCCTATTGCCGAGTTCTCGTGCATTGAGGTGAAGAACCGTTCCACTTCAGCCAGCACGGCGTCGCCGGTGCGCGCCTGGTAGATGGCGGCGCGCAGCCTGGCGCCACCGGGCACGCCGTGGGTGAACCACGTGGCGAACTGCTTCATCTTGCCGACCGCATCGCCGATGCGTGCATCACGCGGCAGTTCCTGCGCCGCGCGTGCTTCTGTGAGCAACATCTCGAAGTAGGTGCGGATCATCCGGTAGCGGTCTTCGACGGTCGGGACATCGTAGCGGCCCGTGGCTGTGTACTGCGCGATCTGGCGGAAGATCCATGGATTCGCCGGCGCGGCGCGGCCGATCATCACGGCGTCGCAGCCGGTTTCGGCCACCATGGCCGCCGCGTCTTCCGGCGTGCGGACGTCGCCATTGCCGATCACCGGAATCTGCACTGCCTGCTTGACGGCAGCAATCCACCGCCACTGCGCCTGGCCGCTGTAACCCTGTTCGCGCGTGCGTGCGTGGAGGGCAACGGCGTTCAGGCCCTCACTCTCCGCCATGCGCGCCAGGTCCACGCAGACGATCTGCTGGTCATTCCATCCCATCCGGAATTTGACGGTGAAGGGAATCGAGACCGCCTTGCGCACAGCGCGGAAGATCTCGCCGATTTTGGGCAGATCGCGCAACAGCCCTGAGCCGCCGTTGCAGCCTACGACTCGTTTGGCCGGGCAGCCCAGGTTCAGGTCGACTGTATCGAAGCCGGTGTCCTGCACGATGCGCGCTGCTTCGGCCAGCGTTTCGGGATTCGAGCCGAAGAGTTGCGCCCCGATGGGATGCTCGTCGTCGTAGAAGGTCAGATAGCGGCGGCGCTTCGACTCGCGCATGCGCGACAGACCGTCGGCCGAGGTGAACTCGGTCATCAGCAGTCCGCAGCCGGACTGCGTATTGGTGACTATATCCTCGACCGAGGTCTCTGGGTGCCCCAGGTTCGGCGTAGCTTCATCGCGCCTAACCTGGGAAGGCAGACTGGCGCTTACGCCAGAGGCCGGTGAGTTCATAAACAAACTGGCATGCCTTATAAACCGGCGAAAGACCGTATCGGTGACACCGGCCATGGGCGCGAGCACGGTGGCGGGCGTCACGGGAACCGTCCCAATCCGCACCTCGGCCGGAACCCGCGCATTGGCGGGCATCGCGTGCTCGATCGGATTGTCCCAGTTCTTTTTCACTGTGAAGCCCCGTCGCGGCATTGGACCACCCATCTAGAGAGACTTAAGCCAGCTACACCTTAAGCCAGAGAAACCGAAGCCTCCGCCGCGGCGGAGGCTTCTCCTTGCTGATTTGCCGACTCCTGACTACTTGGCCGCCGTTTCGCCGGGCTTGGCGTACTTCCGACGGAACCGCTCGACGCGCCCCGCTGTATCCACCAGGCGCTGTTTGCCGGTAAAGAACGGGTGGCAAACCGAGCAGATTTCTACGTGGATATCGCCTTTATGGGTCGACCGGGTCTCGAAATTGTTGCCGCAGGCGCAGACCACGCGCACCGCAGCGTAATTGGGATGAATCTTTTCCTTGGGCATCGTTAACGACAGACCTTTCCTACAATTCTCTCAGTTCTATTGTAGGGATTTTCGGTGGCTTTCGCAATCGAGGGCCGGAACGGCTCTTGCGGCTATTCACTCCCTTTCAGCGCTTTTTCGATGGCTGCTTCGGCCAGCGGCGTCATGATGGCATACCCGGCCGGCAGCGGGTGGACTCCGTCGCGGCTCAACGTCGCCGGCAGGCCGCCGCGATCATCCTTCATCGCAGCGTAGTAGTCCACGTAGGGGAGTCCCTTTTGGGCCGCATACGTCTTGATCCAATCGTTCAGGGCCGCAATCTTGGGTGCCGGCTGCTGGCCTGGATTCCATGGAAAATCGAACGACGGCAGCACCGAGCACAGCACGACGCGAATGCCATTGGCCGTCGCCAGGTCGGCCATCGAGGCCAGGTTGTCTTCACTTTGCTCCGCAGTCATCGGACCGGTGTTTCCCGCAATGTCGTTCGTGCCTGCCAAGATCACCACGACTCTCGGACGCAGATCGATCACATCCTGCCGAAATCGGACCAGCATCTGCGGCGAAGTCTCTCCGCTGATGCCGCGGTTGACATAAGGCTTGCCGGGAAAAGACTCGGCCAGCTTCCATCCAGCCGTGATGGAGTCGCCCATGAACACGACGCGGTCTTCGCCTGCGGCGGGCGGGCCAAGCGCGGCATCTGCATCCTTGAAATGCGCCAGGTCACCGAAATCGACCAGAAGACCTTGATCGTGCTTGGTCCAGTACGCGCCCGTGTGCGCGGCGTTTGCCGTCGTGGCAGGTTGCGCAGTCCCCGGGGCCGTTGATGCTGAGGGCGTGACCTTCGGGTTCTGGGCTGTTGCCTGAGCAAAAAAGATCGAAGCTGTGACTCCAAGTGCTATCAACGGGGTGGCGCGCAAATTCATGGGGCACCTCAACGCCTGACTTCAAGTGGCAGATGAATATTCTGGTGTAGAGCGATGAAAGAATGATTCGATTCTGCACGTCGATTGTAGTCTCCGCTACCGGCCGATCGCAGCACCTTGTACCAATTCTCCGGCCTCGCGGCGGATCTGAATCCTTTTCCACATTCGGTCCGTGTATACGCACTACTCTCCGTCTGCGTCCCATACGCTACGCTGGAATACGGGATGAACATTTGTCCGATCTGCGAAGGAGTGGGACTGGTCCGCGTGGTGAACGCGGCGGGCAGATGGGTTTCCCGTCCCTGTGAATGCCAGGAACTGGATCGCTATCAGCGTCGGCTTGACGCGGCGCATATTCCTGAGCGGTACCGGCACTGCTCCCTCGACACCTACGAGACTGCGTTTAAGGGCGCTCACTCATCGCTGGGCATGGCGCTGATGAAGGCGCGGAAGTTTACCGAAGCGTATCCGGTTGAGACGGCGGGGACGGGCCTGCTTTTTGTGGGGACGGCCGGACTGGGCAAGACGCACCTCGCCGTCGGCGTGCTGCAGAGACTGGTTCAGGAGCGCGGCGCCAAGGGGCTCTTCTGCGACTACCGCGAGCTGCTCAAGAACATCCAGAACAGCTATAACCCCCAGGTGAACACGACGGAGCTTGAGCTTCTCAGACCGGTTTTTGCGGCAGAGGTTTTGATCCTCGACGATCTTGGCGCGCAGAGGCCGAACGAGTGGGTCTCCGACACCGTCGCGCTGATCCTCAATACACGCTACAACGACAAGCTGACCACGATCATCACCACCAACTGGGCAGACCAGCCGGCCGGAGCGGGCTTTCGCGTAGATAAGGACGGGATGAAGCCGGTCAAAGGCGAAGAAACCCTGGGGGATCGTATCGGCGACCGCATGCGCTCCCGGCTGGCCGAGATGTGCGTGCGCATCGAGATGGCCGGCGAGGACTTCCGCCAGACTGTCAAGCGCGCCCGCTTTGGCTGAATTCTGAGAAGACCTTCAGACTGGCCGCGGAAACTATGGTTTCGGAATGCTTTGGTCTTTTTGCCGGAATCTCCGGAACCGCGGCTGGCTCTGTGTCGATTCGCTACAATCCCTAAGAGCCCGCTCATGCGCAAAGCTCTGGAAATCGTCAGCCTGGCTGTGCTGGCAGCGATGCTGATAGTAACCGCTCTGGCCCTCTTCGGCCCCACGCGGCTGCCTGATCGCATTCCGACGCATTTCGATCTTCTTGGCCAGCCTGACAGATGGGGTCCGCCGCGGATTCTGCTGTTGTTTCCTGTGATCGCAGCGGTGCTCTACCTGCTTATGACCTGGGTGTCGCGCTATCCGGCGGCCTTCAACTTTCCAGCCCAATCAGTACCGAGCAACCGGAGGCGGCTCGAAGAGCTGACGCTGAACATGATTGCCTGGGCTTAAGACGGAAGTTGTCTGCCTGTTTGCCTGGATTCAGTGGGCAGCGATTCGCGGAGCGCATCATCCCAGCGGCGGCGTCTCACCGCTGCTGATGCCCATTCTTCTGGTCGTTGTTTTCGCCACGATCTTCGGCCACGCCGCAGCAATCTTTAGGGCTGCGCGCCCATAGCGTTAGAAGACCCAGAGACTCACCAGCAACAGCAGCATGGCTGCGAGCGTAACGCCCTGATAGATCCTGTCGGCGACATGGCGGGAAGACTGCAGTTCATCGGGAGTCTTGGTCGCCATTGAGGAGGAGATTGGAGGAGAGGTTTGCATCCTGGCCCGCCTTTTGTACTACTCGAAACGGCTGCTCCTTACAGCATTCACGCCTCTGTCCACTTAGACGCTCGGCCGCACGCAGAGATGCACAGAATCTTGGAGATGCAATCGGATTTTCATCTCTCGTGTGAAGTTTGCATGAATTGGGTGAGAGCCTGCCGCGGAGACCGCTTTATCCATTCAGCCACTGCGAACCGCGATGGCAAAAAGGATTCACCGCGCAGTGTACAATCCGGTCGTGAGCACAGGTCCGCAACTCATTCAACCACCCGCACCCGCTGAGCGCAACTGGCTTCCGATGATCATCGCGGTGGCCATCATCGTAGTCGTAGGAGGCGGTCTGTTTCTCTTCCTGGAGCGCGGCAAGAGTGGGTCGTCTGTGACGCCGATTTCGGCGCAACCGGATTCTTACGCTGCGAACCTGCCCATCACGAATCTCGCGATGAGCGAGTCGTCGAATCTTGCCGGCGGCAAGGTGACATACCTCGATGGACACATCACGAACAAAGGTGACCACACCGTCACCGGCATCACGGTCCAGGTGCTCTTCCGCAACTACGCGCATGAAGTGGCGCAGAACGAGACTCAGCCGCTCATGCTGATCCGGGCGCGGGAACCCTATATTGATGTCGAGCCCGTCTCGGCTGCTCCGCTCAAGCCGGGCGATGAACGGGATTTCCGGCTCATCTTCGATACGGTCGCCGACAGTTGGGATAACGCCTACCCCGAAATCCGAATCGTTCACGTGGACTCCAAGTAGAAAATCACCTTGCGGATGTAGGGTTTGCAAGGTAGAAACTACAAGCTCTGGCAAAAATTACACGATTTTGCTGGGTTGCACACGTATTCAGGTTGCGAACCTGCTCAGATTTCATCCGGCTAAATACATCATCGATAAGGATTTAACGATCCAGGCCACACATCCTCAGGTTTTGGCATCTGCCTTGCACTAGGAAGGGCGGGCAGCAAGGACGCCCATCCCGCGGATGGTTTGCTCGAAACCGCGTTCCAACGAGGGGAAACTTACAATGACAATCAATCCCAAGGGTTTTGGTTCCTTCCCGCGCCAGTGTGCCGTGGTCTTCCTGGCTTCTGCTATTGGTATCCCTGTCTGGGCACAGCAGACCCAACCGACGGGGGACTCCCAGAACACTCCTCCTGCGGCAGCGCAGCAACAGCCCTCCCCCGAGGCATCATCCTCGCTCAACGGGCCGAAGGAGGGGTTCTGGGGACACATGAACCCATTTGCTCGGAAAAAGTGGGTTCAGAAGCGGCTTGATCCAATCAACGACCGCCTGACAGAGCTGGATCAGGTCAACGCGAAGAATGCGCGTGACATCAAGGATGTCGACGCCCGCGCCCAGGCCGGTATTCAGCAGGCGCAGGCCTCAGCCGATAAGGCCAACCAGGCAGCGATGGCCGCGAACAGCGAAGCAGAGACTGCCAGCAACACCGCGCAGCAGGCTTCTGGCCACGTAGACCAGTTGAACACCACCGTCAGCGGCATTGACCAGTTCCATCCGGTTACCGATCTTGACGTCGCCTTCCGCCCCGGCACCTCGGTGCTGACCGCGGACTCCAAAGAGAAGCTTGATCAGCTTGCTGCCGGACTCACCGGCCGCAACGGTTACATTCTCGAGATGGAAGCTCACTCCCCGGCATCGGGTAGCGTAGGCATCCAGAGCTCCCAGCGTCTGGCCGAAGCGGTCAAGCGTTATCTCGTTACCGAACACCAGATTCCCGTCTACCGTCTCCACGCAGTTGCTCTTGGCAATGCAGCGGCTCAAGCACAGGCGTCCACGTCTGGCGATCAGAGTGCTAGTGCCAAGCCGATGCGGATTCGCAGCAGCAGCGTGCATGTCCGGTTGATGGAAAACAGTTTGGCGGCCCAGGCTTCAGCGTCACCCCAAAGCGCTGCGGCTTCGACTGGCGCGGAACGGCCGTAAGATCGCGGCCATCCTCCCCCGAGGCTCCGTTCTAGCGCCCGACGGCCACCCCGCCGTTCGGCCGCCAACAAGCTCTCGCAACGCGAGAGAACCAAGGCAACTTGGCCCCCGTCAACACGGGGGCCGTTTTTTATCCGGAAACGGATTTAGATCTAAGCCGAGTGACCCACATCACGTGCAGCGGAAGAAATCGCTGCCATTCTGAACATGAAGCGCTGCGCAACCTGGAAATGAGTTGGGGATGTAGGTCCGGATGTGAGCAGCCTCGGTGAAGAAAGACGAGCGAGCAGCGGAACAAGCTTGACTGGTCTGATTCGGACGCCTGCATTTTCCCGGTCTGCGGACCTGCATTGAAAGAGAATTTGTATCCATATGGAATCCTGGCTGAACCTTTGTTCAGGTGCGGCCGATAGGTAAAGCAGAGCAGGAGTTAACAGACCGGTGTTGCCGTTGTGCGATGCCGGATGAGGCAGCAACGATGGCAGCGTCGCATTCATACCTCCCCTACGCCCAACCAGTGCTGAGAGCGCAGATCTCGCATGCGCACCTGGAGCACTCAGAGCATATCCGCCTGGTGCACGGATTCCATCGCGTTCTGCTGAAGCTGACCTGCCCGTCCCATCGCTGGAACTGGCCGCGGCCCATCCAGGGCGAAAAACCCGATGGCTTCGATGCCCACCAGACGTGCTTCAAGTGCATGACAGAGCGCTTCTATAACACGCGCACGCTGCAGGCGGGTCCGCTCTTCCGCCGGCTTACCCTCGGCACCGAAGAGCGTGCTGTGAGCCACATGCCGGAGCGTGAGAGTCTCCGCGGAAATTGGGAAAAGCGTATTGAACGGTTTCGCGAGTTCCGGTCAGCGATGAAGGCTATTTTGACCACGCGTCGCCAGCAGGCCTAAGACAACGCCGCGCTTTCATCCGGCGCTCCGAAGATCCGGCCGAATTTTCCGCGATAGTGATGCAGGACGGCGATCGTCGCAAGAAAGAGCAGAATGGAAGTGCATGACGATCCAACAGACATGATCGTCTGAAAACGGCTCGGCACCTGTGACTGCTGTGCAAGATGCAACGCTTGGTTGATCTCTGCGCCGTATCGCGTCACCAACGACGGTCGCATCACGATCACCATGCAATTGACGATTCCAAAGGCCAGAAACGCCATCGTCAGCCGCCGTCCCCACTCCTCAAGACGCCACAAGCCAATCGCTCCCACGATTTGGAGAGCGCTGAAGACTACATACACCATTGCCTTTTCCCAGCCGTGAAGCGCGAATCCCAGAATCAGCGCGGGGAGAGGAAGAAGCGCTAACACCAGACAGACAGGTGCGCCCAGCATCTGCAGCACGGCAAACAGCGCGATAAGAAAAGGACGTCGGCTTTCGGCAGGTTGACCTTGGGCCTGGTCGAATGCCATCCGTACGGCTCTGCGATTGAAGTACACCAGCCAGAAGACACCGAGAGCGAGCAGCGCCGCATAAAAAACGCCGATCACGCCGAGCATGAGGGTGACCGCCGCCCGCGTCACGTGCGCCTGTGAAGGATCTGCCGTTGGCGGCGTCGGAAGCGGGATGAACGCCATAACCAAGATACTCAGCATGGAGAACAGGCCCAGCAGAGCCATGCCTCCGCCGATCACCAGGATCGAGTAGCGCGCCCAGCGGCGCAGCTTCATCAGGCCAACTACGGTCGCGATGCCCCAGACTGTCAGCACAAGGAAAAATGCAGCGAGCGCGTACATGAAGATCGGCATCCACGGAGGTGCAGGTGCAACTGCCGCGGCGCCTGCGTGTGCGACGCTTGCATGCGGGGGCACCAAGCCAGCCAAAGCCATCAGGCCAGCCATGAGCAGTTGCAGGAGCGAGAGCAATACCAGGAGAACGGCGCTTATAACGACTCCAGCGGGACGTTGCATGTTCCCCCCTTCGCGCTGCAGGCAGCAGTGGCTTTCTTTGGGTAAACCCAATCGGCTTTTCGGGATCACCGAAACTATACCACCGAGGTTCCGCTGGTCAGCGAATATGAAATTAGGTTCCTGAAACAGTTCGCATCGCCCCTGCGGGGCTAGAGTTCTTCTTGGGCGGTCTTTCCCAGGGCTGCGCTTGCACCCCACGAACGAAGACCTGTTCGTGGGGACTCCGCCCCGCTCGCCCTGGGCTATCTTCGGCTCGTCCCTTCGGGACGAAAGGACCGCGGTTTGCATGCGATGTGGCAGTCTTCGATAACAAAGTTCGTTCGTGCGCTGTCGTGGAAAGGATGATGGGATTGGCTGGTCCCAATTTCCGCTGGGCTACAATGCTTGCATCTCTTCGCTGGAGGCATGTATGCGGAAGTTTCTTCTTGCCGTTTTGGCAGTTGTCGTATCCTGGGCCGCGCCGCTCGTGGCGCAGGGCGCGCCGCCACAGGGAGGGGCAGGGCAGCCGTACGCGGTCGAATACTATTACAAAGTTCAGTGGGGGCATCAGCAGGAGTTCCTGAACCTGTTTCTCAAGAATCATTACCCGCTGCTCAAGAAGATCCAATCGACCGGCAGGATTCTTTCGCTCAAGGTGGAGTCCCCGGCGTATCACACTACCGAGGATGGCCGCTGGGATCATCGCGTCACTATCGTCTACAAAGACTCGACTGCCGCCACGATCGCCAATCCTGACGAAGAGGCGTTTATCAAGCAGCTTTGGCCTGATCAGCCCACGTATCAGAAAGAGGAGCAGCGCCGCTTTGAAATTCTCGCCGCGCATTGGGATTTGCCGGTGACGGAGATTACGCCGAAGTAAGTTGTCAGTGGTCAGTGCTATGCAGAGCTGACCCCGGAACCAGACGGGCCGCACCCCAAAGATCATCCCGATTGGAGGCGAAAACTGGTTTAGACTGTTGCCACTACTCAAGGGACATAGACTGATGGGCCTGAACGGAGTTATGGCGCATGCATCTCCTTACGGTGGTCGTTGCCAAAATCAGTCTCGGACTGAGCTTCATCTACGGGGTGGTGAAGTTCTTCGACCTGATCGGCAGCCGGTTGAACGAGGACACGAACCTGGCCGTAGCAGTCTGGATATTGGACGCCAGCGTGGCAAAACCCATCCGCCGATGGCCCAGCTCCAGTCTTGCGCTCTTTAACGCGGTTTACGGTCCGCGCCATTTCACTTGGAGGTGCTTTAGCCGCTCAGCTCTCATCTCCGTGATAACCGCCGTCGGCGCGATTCTTACTTCGGTTGCTCTCCTCGGCCCTATCTCCAGGTGGCTGCAACTGGATAGCGCGAATTCGCATCTTGCCCTGGAACTTTGGACCGCATTCTATCCGCTAACGATTTACTTGGCTGTGCAATGGAGCGTCTGCGATTACATCGTTCTGGTGGGCACGCGGTTGTTTGTGCGCTGGATGGCGCGGACGAACTCGATGTTCCTCTGGCTCATTCTCATGGCGTTGAACGCAGGGGTCTCGGTCTTTCTTTCGTCGCTGACGGTCACCGCGATGGGGGTGCTGCTCTATTTCCTCGCTCAGTTTTTCGCCGTGTTCCTGTGGGTAATCTCGCCTTTCATCATTTTCTTTATGTACCGTCCTCCTGAGATCGGCATTCCTCTAATGCTCATCGTGCCGGCCTCCGTGCTGGTGCCCGTACTGTTCACGTCGATCTGGCTGCTCCTGTATGCGATATCCGGTGGACTTCTACGGCTGGCCACACGAGTCGATGTCATCTCCGAGTGGCTCAAACGGCATTTGGATATCGAAAAAAGGCCCGTTCAGTCCATTGGTTTCGTCGCGGGCATACTGGTTGCGCTGGTGTACTGGTGCGCGATTGCGCTCCGCTCATTGGCCTAGTCGGCCTCCCTGAAAGATTCCTGCCCTCTGTTCACGGCCTTTCCCGCCAGCGCCGCACGAGATCCGCGGCTGCCATGGGCCACTCGGGAAACTGGAACTGAAATCCAGCGTCGAGGAGCTTGCCGGGAACGACGCGGCGGCTCTTGAGCACCAGCTCCGGCTCGGTGCGCAGGAAGAACGCGCCGATGCTGATGAGCGGAGCTGGGGCGGGCAGGCCGTTCGGCATTTCCCAAGCCTCGCGCAGGGCTGCCATGAACTCACGGTTGGGCAGAGGCTCAGGTGCGGCTAAATTCACGGGGCCGTCGATTTCTTCGCGCTGGATGAGAAACTCGGTGGCGCGCGCAAAATCTGCTTCGTGCATCCACGAGACATACTGGCGGCCGTTGCCCTGGGTACCGCCCAGGCCGAACCGTACGAGATTCGAGAGCACGGCAAAGATGTTGCCAGGTACGGGGCTGAAGACGAGCGAGGTACGCAGAGCAACTCTGCGTGTGCGCGGCGTCGGCGCTTCGAAAAAAGCTTCCTCCCAGTCCTTGACGAGCTGGATGGTCCAGTCCCATTTTTCTGGAACGCGACGACGCGGCGAGAGCATCTCGCCACCGCCGATCGCGCCGGTTGCCTCATCCATATCCTGATCGAGCGAGTGGCGGTAGATGGTTGCGGTCGAGGCATTCATCCAGAGCCGCGGCGGTTCGGCGAGTCCGGCGATGACCTGACCCAGGAGCCTTGTTGGCCGGATGCGCGAGTCATACAGTTCGCACCGGTTTTTGGCTGTGGCGCGGCAGTTGACGCTGCGGCCGGAGAGGTGAAGGCACACGTCGGCGCCTTCGAGCGTTTCGACCCATCGACCGATGTGCTGGCCATCCCAATGCACGGTCTGGTAAGGGGCCGCGTATGGGCTGCGGGTCAGCACCGTGACGTGATAGCCGCGCTCCTGAAAGTACAGCGCCAGCATGCGCCCGATCTGGCCGCTGCCGCCGGGAACCACGATCCGCATACCGCGACTATTCATTCTCAGGCCTCGCCGTAGATTGCCTTCAACAGCTCGCCCGCAGGCCGGAAGAGCGGCTTGAGCAGCGGCAGCTCAGCCCATTTCAACGTGAGCAGCATCATCCTCAGTGTCTTTTCGAAGAGCAGCTCGGTGCGCTGCTGCTTGGGTGACCGGTCGTAGACCCAGAAGAGCATGAGCCCCATCTGATAGAGCCAGAGCAGCCGAGGCAGATAGGGCAGAATCGAGGCCGGCAGTCGCAGCTTCGATTCTTCTGCGGCGCGAGCAAAAAAAGCGATGTCGCGGTCGCGAATGGGTGCGGTGGCTGCGCTGAAGGGCGAGAGCGGGTGCTCGGGATCGATGTGCGCCGAGAGCGCACTGACCAGCGCGCGGTTAGGCGCGAAGTATTCGAGCTTCTGGCCAATAATGCCGCGCAGCCGCTGCTCCAGGGTCCGGCTTTCGCGCAGAATCTCGTCGAGCCGCGGCGCCATCTCGTCCTGCGCCTGGGCATAGAAGGCCATCACCAGGGCGTCTTTTGAATCGAAGTAGTAGTAGGCCGCTCCTACGGCCACGCCGGCTGCTGCGGCGATCTCACGCATGGTGGCAGCGTGGAATCCGCGCTCGCGAAAGATGCGGAGCGCGGCGGCAAGAATGCGCTTGCGGGTTTCTTCGGATTTAGGGACCGTGCGCGCCATAGATTTACGCTACGACTCCGGAGCGGCTAGGTGCATGGCGATTACTCTCGTTTATTTGAACACGTTCAAAATAAAGATAAACCTGATGGGAACGCGGGTCAAGAGAAAAGTTGAACATGGCCACGAAATGAAGAGGCAAGGCCGAGAGTGCTTAATCGGGCTTCGCAGCTAATGGTTTACTTTGGTTTCAGCGCAAAGCGGCTCTTTCTCTGGAGAGAGCCGCTTTGCGTTGAGAGAAAGAAACGCGTGATCCGAAAATTGCGAGAGATCGCTTCGGAGAAGCGCGGAAAGACAGGTTCATTTTGAATACGGACATTCAGGGCCGCATTTCGTCCAACTCTTCCCTTGATTGGCGGCTCCGCAACAGGCGTCAAATTTCGGTTTGCCATCGGTGGTGTAGCGCTTCTTAAGATCGAACTTCAACGCATACTCCAGTTCAGGCGCGGTTTTGGCATCACAGGGGATGAATGTGTTGCGGCTTTCGTGGATTTGGAGACGCTGGTCATATCCCAGACCGACGACCGCTCCTCTGCGTCCTCCGGGCGTACGCGGCGGCGAGTACACCTGCTCATACCACTCAACGAGCTTGTTCGATGTTGGATCGTTGGTTGCTCTGTAGAGGAGCGTAAGCCTCATTCCATTGATATCGCTGCCTTGGGCCGGGGAGGCGATCAACGGTTGAATGATTTCGCGGCCTACGTTGAACGGACAATCATGGGCTTGAGTAATGTGACCGTAATATTTGTCACTCATGAAGTAGACAGTGGGAGATTTGTCTTTATCGCCTGTGTAACCGACGATGTTCTGAGCTTGATAGAAATTCGGTTCGTACGCCACAGTGAGATCTCCTTTTTTGCGGCTCATTATATCTGCGGTTCCTTACGAAGCGACATGCATATTTTTTGGGGAAGATTTGAGGGCTGAAGCGGAGATAGAGACTTCAGAGCTGGACGCATTGCTGCCCAAGGCTAGGAATCGAAATTTGGAAAGGGAAGAGTCGCCGGTTTTGCCGTCCCGGGGGGAAGGGATAGCCGGCCATGAACTGACGCCGCCGGTGAGCGCGGATTGCATTCGCGATCAACATCACGATCAGCACAATCACGATCAAGGGAATCAGCAGAACCATTTCGGAGATGCCGACGCGGTTGCCGTTCACGTGAGTCGAGGAGGGGGCCTGGACATCGCCGAAGAGGCAGACTACATCCTTGCCCACGGAGACGTCGTTGCCCATCCGGATGCCGCCAAAGATGGCGACGAGGTCGCCGCCGATCGAAGAATTGTCGGCGGTGGAGACATGTCCGAAGAAGTTGACGACATCGTGATGCGCCGCGCCATTCAGGCGGACGTTGCCGAAGAAGACGACGATATCGCCGCGCACATCGCCATCGGCGTGCACGCTACAGAAGAAGCAGATGGCGTCATGGACTGGCGTGTCAGATGTGACATTGATATTGCGGAAGAACTGGACGGCGTCCTGTTCGGCGCGCGCAGGAATCGTACCTGCCGCGAGGGCAGCCACCAGCAGGCAAAGCCCGAGAATGGGTCGAAGCCTGAACATCTAACCCACTATACGCCGGCGGTAGGGAAATAGTTCCCAGCAGGCTTTTAGAACCAGGGCAATCGCATGAAGGACGATCCCACACTCTTTGGCTGCCTTGCGACGCCCCTCCGGGGCTACGAGAGCATTTGCGGGCCTCAATTCCCCACGCTGAAGCGCGGGGCTAACATCCTCTGCGCCTCCGGCGCTGGGAAATCAGAACCAAATCGATCAACAAATCGGTTCATGCGATTTACCAGCTTTTAGAACTGGAACCGCATTGCCAGTTGGATGCGCCGAGGCGGCGCGACCGAGGTGATCTGCCCGAACTCCGGTGAAGTTTCCACTGTATCGATGCCGGAGCCATTCACGTGGTTCAGCACATTGAACGAAGCGGCTGAAAAGCCGAGCCGCGGCGCTTCATCGGATTTGTTGCCGGTAATGGCAAAGTCGTGGCCCCAGCGCAGATCGAGATCCACGTAGTCGGGGCCGATTTCGGTATTGCGGCCTACGCCGTCGGGACGCGTGTTGAAGAGTCCGTCTCCGTAGTAGTCGGTGCCGGTGAGCTCGGTCCATGGGGAACCGGCGTTGGCAAAGACTCCTGCGGCCAGGTTCAAAAGGCTCTTCTGCTGAAAGATCGCGTACATGCCTACGCGCTGCCGGCGATCGAAGCCGGAGTTTGCCCACTCGTCTTCCGGATCGTATTGGTTTTGTGGAAACCAGTTGATGCCGCCGGTGTTCGACTCATAGTGGGACCAAGTGTACCGTCCGAAGCCGGTGAAGTGCTTGTTCCACATTCCGCGGTAGGAGATGTCGAATCCGCTGCCGGTGTAGAAGGCTGCCGCCTGCAGTTGCCGGATGCGGCCAAAGGCAGGATTGGGCCGCCGGCTGTAACCGGATTCGAGCGTCGGCGCATTGATGTCCACGGAGCGGAACATGTCGATGCCACGCATGCCATACACCGTTACGGTTCCGGTTGCGCGTTCGCCGAGTTGCCGTTCGATAGAGAGGCCATAGTGCATCTGATAAGGAATCTTGGCGTGCGGTTCGAGCTGAACGAGAGCCGGCGGCTGCGCGGTGAGTGCGATGCAATCCGAGATGGGCACGCAGCCCGATTGCGGCAGCGTGGCCGGATTCAGAGAAAGAATGATCGAGCGCCGGCGCGCGTCTGCATAGCGGGCGAGATCGAGCAGCGGGCCGCTGCCGAAGCGGTCGTAATAGAAACCGCCGCCGCCGCGCAGGATGGTCTTGGACTGCGGATCGAGCACCCACGCGAACGAGACGCGTGGTGCAAAGCCCAGCCGCCGGTCGGCGAGCAGGTTTTCCCAGTCGTAGCGCAGGCCGGGCGTGATGGCGAACCGGCTATTGATCTTGAACTGGTCCTGGATGAAGGAGCCCATCTCCTGCTGGTGATAGATGAAGCGCGTGTCGCCGGTATTCTCTGAGAAGCCGGACGGCAGATTGTTGGCGTAGTTTTCCAGGGCTGTCGCGATGACGGTTTTTCCGTCAGCGGCAAGGGTGGGTGCAAAGGTGTAGGAGCCTAGCTGGTTGGTGTGATCGTCATAGACGCGGCGGCTCAGGTGCGGAATATCGACGCCCCACTTGATCATGTGCCGACCATGCATCCAGGTGACGATCTCCGAGAGACGCGCGTTGTACTCGGTGGCCAGCGAGTCAGCCTGCGCCGAACCTCCGATGAAGTCGCCTTGCAGGCTGATCTTCGGGCCTTCCTGGACGTTGGTGTTGCGCGTCGTCCAGTGCTCGGCCACGAGGGAAAGCTGATTGAGCGTTGTATCTGAGAGTGTGGAATCGGCGTGTGCGACGAGATCGTGCTCCTGAAAGGCGTTGTTGTAGCCGGCTGCAGCCAGCGTCTGCCCGCCAACACCCTGGTTCTGGCCTGTCCAGTTCTGGAAGCTGTATTGCAGATAAGCGGAGTGCTTTGCGCCAAACTGGTGCGCGGCGCGCAGGCTGAACTCCGTATCGCGCGTGGGCGCGGGCACGTTTGCCTGAAAGGAGCCGCTCGCATTTGTTGCTGTTGGCACAAGGGTTGCGCGGACCACAGAGTTGAGGTCTTCTTCTGCACGGTTGAAAGAGACCAGAAAACTCGATTTCTTCGCGCGCGGAATCGGTCCGGTTGCGCTGCCCTCGTAGATGCGCCGCTGTTCGAAGGGTTTGGAAGGCGCAAGCGCGTTCTTCGCATTCAGCGCCGAGTCGCGGAAGTAGAAGTTCAGCTCGCCGTGAAAATTCTGCGCGGCCGACTTGGAGACGATCTCCATCTGCCCGCGGCCTGGATAGTAGTAGCGGGCCGAGTACGGATCCTGGTTGATCCGCACCTCCTGCACGGCAGAAGGCGAGACGGTTACGCGGTTCGCCTCTACACCATCGACCATGATGCCCGTGCCGCCGGTGGCTGCCACGTCCGAATCGAGGAAAGAGCCCATCGCGGAGACAAAGTCGTTATCGAAGATTGGCAGTGCCTTCAGATCCTGCGCGATCATCGTCGACGCGTCACGGTTGTCATCGGTTGCGGTGAGATCCTGATTGGAGTCGGCACTGACCACTACGTTGGTGGCAGCAGGTGCGACGGAAAGCACGATGCGGAGAATCGGAGCCAGCTTGACCGCAGCCTGGCTGGCGACGGCCGATGCGGCGGGTGCAGAAACCGTGATCGGCGTGCTGGAAGTTTTGAATCCAGCCTGCGAGACGACGAGCGTGTACGCGCCGGCATGTGGAGCGACTACCTCAAAGCTGCCGTCCGGTCCTGACTGAAATGTGCCGTCCGTGGCGCCGGTGGTGTCGACGAGATCGATCTCGGCGTTGGGAATGATCGCGCCTGTCGAGTCCGTCACCATGCCGTGCAGGGTGGGGCGAGCGGGCTCCGGTGCGGCGGCGGGATGGCAGGCAAGCGCCGTGAGAGGCGCCAGGAGAAGGGAAGCAAAGCCAAGAGCCAGAGTGCGCATTCAAAAAACCTCAGCAACCAAATTGCAGAAAATCGGATCAGGACTGAATCCAGTAGCGTTGCAGGCTGCGGTTGGCCTGCAGAGTTCATCATGCACAGCACCACATTAAGAGAAGATTTATTCTCTGGAGATCGGTATCCGCCGGGCCCATCACTAGCGCTATAGGCCAATTTTCGCAGGGCTGAGCGCCTCCGTCCAATCGGAAGCCGTATCCACCACGATGTCGGGAGGGATCTCCATCAGGGTCTGCGGGCCGAAGCCGAAGGCGCACCCGATCGACCATGCTCCGGCATTGCGAGCGGTCAGCACATCGACGTGGCTGTCACCGATCATGGCAGTCTCTTCCGGCAGCGCGCCGGTCTCTTCCATCAGCTTGCGCAGGCCCATGGGATCGGGCTTTTTGGCCGTGAAACTGTCGCCACCGTAGATCTCGAGGAAATAGCTTGCCAGGCCGAGTCCTTCGCAGATGCCGCGCGCCGGCCGCGCCGGTTTGTTGGTCAGCACGGCCATGGTTCTCTTTGTCCCTCCGGGCGCCTCATGCAACGCATGCAGGGCTTGCAGTGCATCGAGCACACCGTCGTAAACGTAAGTGAAGTCCAGCTTGTGCTCGCGGTAGTACTGGAGGAAGAAAGCATAGGCCTTCGCGAGCAGCTCTTCATCGACTCTCTCAGGATTGAGGTTGCTGGCCAGGGCGAGCGAGCGGCGCATGAGCATGGGCGCGCCATTGCCGACAAAGCTGGCAATCGCCGGATCAGGCAGCGGCTCGTGGCCGAATTCCTTCAGCGTTTCGTTCACGCTGTTGCACAGATCCTGGGCCGAGTCGATCAGCGTGCCATCGAGATCGAAGACGAGTAACTTCAGCCGCTCCACGGGGATGGGACGGAAAACTTGAATCATGACTTTAGTGTAACGGGGCGGCACACGCGGAAGTACCGGCCCTATTTCGATCATTCGCGGAAAGAAGTAGTTTCTGTTCGAGCCATCGTATTTGCCCGATTTCAGGCAGCACTTTTTGAAAGCTCTGTCCTGAACCGCATGGACACAGGTCTTTCCGGCCCAGTTTCTCAACCAGTTCTTTGTCTTGGTGGATGATGCGGAGACCGCGCCCAACGTGAGCCTCTGACGGATAGCCCTTCCGGCGCTTACTGCTTCGCTCGAAAGGAGAAGAATTCTTCTGGATTTTTGGTTGCCATAGTGATTCTCCTTGAACGGGGTTATTCCCAGTATGTCATAAAAGCGTTCTTGATTCGCATCAACCCAGGCGGTACGCTTTCATGCGTCCTTCGCGGAACTTCGCCGGATGGCTGCCAAGGCAGGCGACGCTCGGATTGGCGCTGAGCAGCAGACGCGATACGAAGGATGGTTCGGTTCCAAGCAGGCAGGTGGTGTAGAGTGTATGCCGTTTGCCGCAACCCTCCAGCGCGCACTCGCAGTCGATGCCCCAAAGAGGGTGCGTCCGCGCGAAACGTTCGCCATCGGCTTGCGTGGCGAGCCGGATCATGACCGGGTGCACCTCATGCATACGTAAGAATCGAGAGCAAAGGAGCCGGATTGGCCACGCGCCACTGGGAATGTACAGCAGGCCTTCGGATGTTCCCAAAAGGCTCTGATGCGGAAGCGGAATGGGCTCGCCACATCCGGGGCAATGAAAACAGTGAATCACGCTTGCGGCAAGCACAGGGCCTCCCACCAGCCAAGGCCCAACCCAATTCGTACAGCGTGGAGAAAGGAGCGTGCAGCGACGTTGAGCGGCGGACGAGCGCGAGAGCCGGAGTCGGCGATCGGTAGACCGGATCGGTTCTAGAAGTGATGCCGCGCCGCAATTCAGAACTGCATCTTTGGTGCGACGCGTGATCGTCCGACGAGTCCAGCGTAGCACCAAGTTGCGTGATTTGTGAAATCGTTTACTGGAATTCTCCGTATGAAGGTTTTCGTTGCCTCAGTGAACTTGAATGGAGCCCGATCCGGTTTCGACGCGCACTTCGGGGCCGCCGCCGCCGATCTTGCCGGAGAGATGATGCTTCCCAGAATCAACCTGCCCGGCGATCTCGCGATCGCAGCGGATGCGGCCGGAGCCGGTGGAAGCATCCAGCATGAGACCTGCGTCGCCGGTCCAGATTTCGACCCCGCCAGAGCCGGTGTCGAGCCGCCAGGGGCCGCTCGGGGTGCCGGCCGCTTTGATGGTACCGGACCCCGTGTGCGCATGCAGCGCGCCATGCAGATTGCGCAGCTCGATCGAGCCTGATCCAGTCTCGGCCTTCACGTCACCGTTGCCTACTTGTTCAGCGTAGATCCTGCCTGACCCGGTCTGGGCGGAAAATCCGCCTTGCAACCCGCTGGCATGAATGCTGCCCGAGCCTGTGCTCAGCTTGGCATCTGCACCTACGCCATCGTCGTTCACACTGCCGGAGCCGCTTGTCGCGTCGAGAAACGAGTTGGCCGGGGCCACGATCTCATAATCGATGCTGATATTGTGCAGATTCTGGTGTCGCGCGCCGATCCGGATGATGTTACCGGTCTGCTCGATCGGCGGATGCGCCGCGATTTCGCGAACCTTATCGTCGTTTTCGCCCCAGTTGGAGCGCACGCGGCCGAAGATGTGGATACGTCCACCATCGCCCTGCGTCAGGCGGATCGTTCCCGAACCGGTGGCGACAGTAAGCTCGGCGCGTCCGTTCAGGCTCAGGTCACGCTCGAAGGTTGCTTCTTCCGCGAGGGCCGCTGCGGCTGCGAATCCCAAAATCATGACAGCTGCTACTCGAACCAGATACTTCATCGTTTTTCCTCATTGTCTCGTTTCGTGGAACTCTGCAGGTGAGTGCCCGGGTACGTTGCGCCAGACGAGAAATCTCGACATGGAATGAGCATTCTGCTGGCCAAATCCGCCTTGACCGTGGATCCGTTGTTTCGGGACTGGAGCTCAATCCAGAATGGCTGGGGCGTTAACGGGGTTGTTCGCTTTCGGACACCGTCGTCCGTCGACGTACAGCGATTGCAGCCGGCCATCTTCTTCTTTCATCAGACAGTACGGGTTTTGAGTCGCGATGGTTCCCGCCAGGATAACTCCAGGAGGCGAGGCGGGCTCAGGCCGCACTCCGGGATGCTATCCTCTCCCCCAGATGCACGGGCTTCCGTTGTTCAAATCGGTCGCGGTGGCCATGTTCATTCTGGCCAATGCGTTCTTTGTGGCTGCCGAGTTCGCGCTCGTCTCCATCCGGGATACGCGCATCGAGCAACTGGTGGCGGCGCAGGTGCCGGGAGCGCGCGCCGTGCGCCGTCTGCAGCAGGCGCTGGATGAGCTTTTGCCGGCCGTGCAGCTAGGCGTGACGCTTTGCTCGCTGGCCCTGGGCTGGGTGGGCGAGCCGCTTGTGGCCTCGATGCTGCAGCCGTGGTTTGAGGGGCTGCCACACGCCCACATCTGGAATCACATAGCGGCTGTGACCCTGGGCTTTGCCATCATCACCTACTTCGATGTGGTGGTAGGCGAGCTGGTGCCCAAATCACTGGCTCTGCGCCGTGCGGAAGCGCTTGCCGTGGCCGTTGCTCCTACGATGCTGGTTTTCATGGCGACGGTCCGCCCGGCGGTCCGCCTGCTGCGCAATTCAGCGGCCGTGATTCTGCGCGGATTCGACATTCCGATGACGGAGCGGTCCGCCGTGCACTCGCCTGAAGAACTCAAGCTGATGGCGACGACGGCGCGGCGTCTCGGCCTGCTGCCGCAGTTTCAGGAGACGCTCATTCACCGGGCGATCGAGCTGGACGACGTGCCGGTCCGCGAGATCATGACGCCGCGGCAGAAGATCTTCTCGCTGCCTTCCAACATGACTTTGGAAGAGGCGTGCGCCCGGGTGATTGCCCGCCATCACTCGCGGATTCCGGTATACGATGACGCGCGCGGTCCCGAGCACATTGTCGGCGTTGTCTACTCGCGCGATCTGTCCCGGCTGTACTACTTCCGCATGCAGCATCTTCTCAATCCCAGGGAACGCGATGGCGAGTCGAAGGAGCAAGCTTTAGCCATCGGCGCATCCACGCAAGCTGGAGCGGACGGCGTGGCGAACACGAGTGCACAACCGGCACTGCAGCCCGCGCCATTGCCGGAACTTCGGCTTTCGCAGATCATGCGCGAGGTGCTGGTGGTTCCCGAGACCAAGTCGATCCTCGATCTGATCCGCGAGTTTCAACAGCGCCGCCGGCATCTGGCGGTGGCCGTGGACGAGTACGGCTCGATTGTCGGGCTGGTGACGGCTGAAGACGCAGTGGAGCAGCTTGCCGGCGAGTTTGAGGACGAGTTCGATTCGCCTTCACATCCGGTGTTGACCACCGCCGGAGGCGCCGTGCTGATGGATGGCAATGTGAATCTGCGCGACCTGGAGACGCAGATGCAGTGGAACCTGCCGCGCGATGGCGGTGTGGAGACGCTGGCCGGATTTTTGCTCTATCGCCTCGGGCACATTCCGCAGGTGGGCGAATCGGTGGTCTTTGAAGACCGGCAGCTCACGGTAGTGGAGATGGATGCCCGCCGCATTGCGAAGATTCGCGTGGAGCCGATCAGCCCACAGGCCGAGCCGGCGAGCTAATATCGTAAGACGATAAGTTTCCGCGCAAATGCGCCGAGAAGATGCTCCGGTCCAATCACTTCCAGAGTATCTTCCATGCGGCACTTTAATATCCGGGGCCTGGAGGCCCGTTCCGATAGGACTGCCGATATGCTTCGCGGAAGCCATGGCGGTAATCTTCGATGGCCGGTGGAGGCACGGGAGGATTGCGGAAACGTGGATGCCGGTTCACGTCGGGCGGAAGGCCGTGATAGATATCGCGGCGCGCGGCATCGATGCCATCGTGATAGCCCTGCTGTGCAATCGCGGTGAACTCGGGCGGAGGCGGTGGAGGTGCCGCATAGACCACGGTGGTCGGATGCGAGCAGCCGGCCAGGGTGAGCGGAAGCAATAAAGCTGCCAGCGCAATGATCTTCTTCATGCTGAGATCCTCGTGACAATTCGTTTTTTTCCACCAGCTAGTGGTGGGCTGTTTCTCTTTCAAACACGCGTTCGGCAAAAGTGTTGCAGGCAAATCTGCAGCGCTATACTGGCGCAGGCCGCGTGAGCAAGGCCGAACTTTTTATTTCAACGATGCGGAGGCGTCATGCTCTCGAACCGTTCCATGCCGCAGTCCACGGTTATTCCTTGTCTCGCTTATGCGGATGTGAACGCCGCGGCGGATTGGCTCTGTAAGGCATTCGGCTTCGCGGTGCGCGTGCGCATTGGCAATCATCGTGTACAGCTCAACGCAGGAGACGGATGCATCATGCTCGGGGATGAACAAAGCGAACCCCCAGGAGCGGGCTCCGTGATGGTGCGCGTCGAAGATGCCGACAGCCACTGTGCGCGCGCCCGCCAGCATGGCGCGACGATTCTCAGGTCCCCGACGGATCATCCTTATGGCGAGCGGCAGTACAACGCTTTAGACCTTGCCGGCCATCGCTGGACCTTTTCGCAGTCCATTGCCGATGTTGCGCCGGAGGAGTGGGGCGGCACGTCAGTCGAGCTTTAGTCGACCGATGTTGCCAAGCTGGCGATCGATTGCTGATTCGATGACCAACGCGGCCCGCACGCTGTAAGCTGACTGCAGCCCATGAAGCAGACCATCACCCGCCTTCTTCTTACGCTTCCTGTTGTCTGGCTTGTGGTCTCGCTTGTTTTTCTGCTCATTCACCTGGTGCCGGGCGATCCGGTGCAGATGATGCTGGGCGAGGGCGCTACGCCTGCTGACCTCGACACACTGCGTCACCAGATCGGTCTCGATCAGCCGCTGCGCGTGCAATATATGCACTACTGGGCTGGTGTGCTGCACGGCAACCTGGGCAGCTCGATCCGGCTGCATGATTCGGTGACGCACCTGATCCTGCAGCGCTATCCGTATACGCTTGCTCTTACGCTCGCGGCGTTGGTTCTGGCGCTGCTGCTTGCGCTTCCCGCGGGCATCTTCGCGGCGCTGCGCCGCGGGCGCGCTGTCGACCAGTCGCTTTCGGTAGTGAGCCTGTTTGGCCTCTCGGTTCCGGGCATTGCTCTTGGGCCGATCCTGATTCTCGTGTTTTCTATCCTGCTTGGCTTGACGCCGGTGTCCGGCGCGAACGCGGGCGGGTCGGCCGCCATTGATTGGCGCTACCTCATTTTGCCTTCTGTGACGATGGGCGCTTCTCTGGCTGCGATTCTCACGCGCATGGTGAGGACGGCCATGCTTGAGGAACTTGGACAGGATTACATCCGCACGGCACGCGCCAAGGGCTTGAGCGAAACGGCCGTGGTGTGGCGGCACGCGTTGCCGAATGCGCTTGTGCCGATTGTTACGGTCGTAGGTCTGCAATTTGGTGCGCTGTTGGCCGGCGCGATTGTGACGGAGAAGATCTTCAGCTGGCCGGGGCTGGGACGTCTGGTGGTCGATGCAATCTCGAACCGCGACTATGCGCTGGTGCAAGGCTGCCTGCTGGCGATCGGGCTGACGTATGTGCTGGTGAATTTCTTCACCGATGTTGTGTATAGGTGGATCAATCCGCGTATGCGGGGTTAAGTCGCGGCCTTTGCTGGTGTGTCGCAGGTGAAGGCAACGCCAGCAGGTCCGAAATGTCAAGGAGACTGGCGCGGCTGTTGGGCGTAGTATCCAGTTTTCGTTCGCGCTTTCAATCCGCGCTTGTCTACTTGTACCTTCAGTTCGTGATATTCGCCCGGTTGGTTGCTTGCTGTCGCTTCAAAGGTCAATGTGTAGAAAGCACCCGCGTCCCGTATGCATTCGTTGATCGCCGCAATAATGTCGTTGGTCGGAGGCTCGGCCAGACCTCCGCTCTGCACCGCCAGGACAGTCTGGCTCAGGTTCGCACCGCTCGCTTCATTCTCCTTCCGCACCCCCTTCAGCCATTCCCTGTACATGAATGTGGTGCGATCTGCCTGGCCCAGTGAGACGCTGTAGAGGCTCAAACGTGCTTTCTCCAAGCGGTCCGACATGGCCAGAATCTCCTGGAAAAAAGCTTCCTGCGTTTTCGGTGGAAAGTCCATCGTGGGCCCGCCAAGCATCGGCCAACCCGGACCAATCCAGATGGCAAGCTTATGTCCCGGCTTCTTTGCCTCGCTTTGCGTAAGCATATCCAGGACCCGAAGGGACCGCTGGAATTGGTCTGCGGCTCCGTAAATCCCTTGCGAAGTCACAATCAGATTCACAGGCACCTTGATAGCGGCGAGCGAATCAGCCATCGCGTTGCCGTCAAGCATCGGCGCGACCTGGGCTTTTACGCCCTCCTCTGTCACCCAGTCCACCGATACCGGGTACGGCAACCGTCCTCCGTTCTGGCGTAGAAACTTCTCCACTTGCCTCTGCTCAAACGAGACATCTGCAAATTTCGCATTCATCGTGTCGATCAGGAGAATGACCTGAGCGGGTGATCGCATCGTTGCTTCTCCCGCATTTGCATGGAATGCCAGAATATTTCGCGGGTGGCCGTTATCCAGGATTACAAAGTCGTTGGCAGTCAAACCCGTTACCGGCCGACCTGAATGGTCGTTTACCACCACATCAAGTCGCATGGGGGCGTTTGCCGGCGCATGGGCCAACGCATCCTGGGATTGATCCGGAGCTGGTGGCTCCACGCCTGTCGCGCCTTGCGCGTGGGCAAGAGAAGACAGGCAAAGTGCAAGTGCCCAACAAGTCCAGACAGAGCTTTTCATTGACGGACCCCCAAAACAACCGACTACCCCGGCAGGAAATCATCTTACTCCGACCAACCCGCGAGACCCTCCTAACTTGCGGCCTGTAAGAGTCTAGACGATCATGTGGACCGGGAACGGACGGTGAACTGAAACGTGAGATCAGAGTCAAGTTGATTCTGTTGGAGGTAGACGGGCAAACCGGAGACAATCTCGCTAAGCCACGGCCAGAGTCACAATCTCCGGCTTTATCTCGCTCTTTTCAATCGTCAATAAGCCCACCGTCACTGGCAGCTCGAACCGTCGCGGCCCGCATGAGCCGGGATTGAAATAGAGCACGCCCTTTTTGGTATGGAAGTTGGGCACGTGCGTGTGGCCGGAGAGCACGGCTGCAAACTTCGCGGCAGCCGGATCGAGATGCAGGGTCTTCAGGTCATGCAGCATGTAAAGATAGTGGCCCTCAATCAGTACGACGTCGGTTTCCGGCAGCTTGCCGCAGGAGCCCTCGCGGTCGACGTTGCCGCGGATCGCCGTGACTGGAGCAATCTTGCCGAGTTCTTCGAGGATCGACGGCTTGCCCACATCGCCCAGATGCAGAATGCGTTCCACGCCTTTGAGTATGGGAGCGACTTCTGGGCGTAACAGGCCATGAGTATCGCTGACGATACCGATCTTCACAGTCCAAGCTCCAGGCGTGTGCGCGGGTCGAGTTCGTCGCGCAGTGCGTCGCCGAGAAAGTTGAAGCCGAGCACCGCGGCGGCAACGGCCAGGGCGGGAAAGAGGACGAGATGCGGCGAATCGAAGAGATGCAGCCGCGCGTCGTTCAGCATGGCGCCCCAACTGGGCGCGGGCGCTGGAATGCCGAGGCCGAGAAACGAGAGCGTCGCCTCGGCCAGAATCACGCCGGCCATGCCGATAGCCGCCTGCACCAGGACCGGCTGAACGATGTTGGGAAGAATGTGCCGGAAGAAGATGCGCAGGCCGCCTGCGCCCAACGCGCGCGCTGCGTCGACATACTCACGCTCTCGCACGGCCATCACCTGAGCTCGCACCAGCCGCGCGTAACCGGCCCATCCACCGATGGCCAGAGCGAGCACGAGATTGATGAATCCCGGCCCGAGAAAGGCGGCAAAGGCGATGGCGAGCAGAATTCCCGGCAGCGATTGAAAGGTATTCATCGCGAAGGTGGTCAGTGCGGTATCGATCCATCCGCCGAGATAGCCGGCGAGTCCGCCGATGGCGAGCCCGAGAGCGAGCGAGACCGTCACCACGCTCACCGAGATTGTGAGAGAAAGCCGCGCGCCCCAGAGCAAGCGCGCCAGCATGTCGCGGCCGAGTTCGTCGGTACCGGCCCAGTGCATCGCAGAAGGGCCTTCGAGCCGATGCTCCAGGTCGATCGCGATTGGACTGTAGTGCGTGAGCCACGGCGCCGCAAGTGCACAGAAGATGAAGGCCGCAAGCAGCACGATGCCCACGGCCGCCAGAGGCTGCCGCCGAGCCCGCTTTCCAGCGACGCGCAAAATGTGGGAAGGAGGAAAAAGCATTCGCCTCCCAAGAATACACAGCGACTCGCGTGCCCGTCCGGAGTTTAATGGAGAGATGAGGCTTTCTGTGCGCTCTTGGATTGCGTTTTTCTCGACCGCGGTTCTCTTCACCGCATCTGCTCCGCTCACCTACACGCAAGATCAGGGATTGCCCAATCTGCACGCCGAGGCGCAACAGATATTTGCGCTCGCTAATCAAGCCCGGGCGACGGCAGGCGTGGGGAAGCTCGAATGGGACGCGGCTCTGGCGGAGGCTGCTTTGGCGCACTGCCGGCGCATGGCGCAGGAGGGGCCGATCGCGCATCGCTATGGCGGCGAACCGGACGTGGCTACGCGCGCAGCGAACGCTGGAGCGCGCTTCGGCGTGATCGAGGAGAACGTGGCCGTGGGGCCTACGGCGGAGGGGATTCACAATGAATGGATGAACTCGCCCGGCCATCGCTCGAACCTGCTCAGCGCCGATGTGAATCGAGTAGGCGTGGCTGTGGTGGCCAGCCGCGGCGTGCTCTACGCAGTTGCTGATTACTCGCGCGATGTGCCGGCGCTCTCTGCAGCACAAGTAGAGGCGCGCGTAGCCGACCTGATTCGCGTGAGCGGAATTGCGATTCGCAAGGATTCGAGCCTGGCGCGCGCTGCCTGTGCGATGGATTCGGGCGTGCCCAAATCGACCGTGGCTGGGCCACAGCCGCGCTTTGTGATGCGCTGGCAGGATTCGGATCTGGCCCACTTGCCACAGCCGCTTGTTGATCGGCTCAGCTCGGGTAGTTTTCACGAGGCATCAGTGGGCAGTTGCCCGGCGCGCGACGTGGAGGGCTCTTTCACGGCGTATCGGGTGGCGGTGCTGCTGTATTAGAGCGCTTTCATAGAGTGTTTCGAAGATTCAGCCGTTGTTCCTCAGGGGCTAAAGTCCCACTGTTTTTAGCGGTTTTTTTCCGCACGACTAAAGATTACCCCAACAGGTAAAAATCACCGGTCCGGAGGCCCGATGAAGTCGTGCCCTTTCACGAAGCGGGTTGATGAATACATCCAGAAAAAATCGCAATGCGAACAGAGAAAGAAGCAGTGCGTGATTATCCGAAGTCCTGATGCTCTTTCCATATTTGCGGCCATGACTCACGCGGCGGACCGCAGACGAAGATATCCGGATGCGATTGGCTCTCTTCGTTGTGCACGCCTTCTGCATTTCCGTTGTGGCCGGCAAGGCGGCAACCGGTAAAGATGGTGTTGGCCTGTTTGGCGCTGAGGCCGACAACGATGAATGTCGTGGGCGAAGGAGTGGGATAGCCGCGCAGCCATTCCGAATTGGTGGTGCCGATTGGCTCTGGAAGCCCATAGGCGCGGCCGAGGATCTCGATCGCTCCATACTCTCCGTAGTTGCCGGTTGTGATGCCGAGGTGTGCCTGCTGATCGAGCGGCAGGGAATCCCGAATTCCGGCGACCGTCTTCACCAGCTCATCCCAACCGATCTCTTCGCGCAGATCGCCGTCTCTCTTCAATGCGAAGTCGCGGAGCGGCCCACTCCTGGCGATGGGAACAAGCATCGCGAAGAAATAGGCTCCGGTTACGAAGAGGCCGACAAAGAAGATGCTGCCTACAGTCCGGCGCGCCCAGGCAGGACGCGGCGCGAGCCAACGCGTGGCGACGACCGTCCCCATCGCGATTACCGCAGGGTAGGCCTCGGCGACATAGTAGAAGCGTCCCTTGCCGATCCAGAAGGCGAGCACCGGGACGACGTACATCCAGGCAAGCATGCGATTGCGGCCGTCACGGAAGAAAGCGATGAGACCCGCAAGCGCGAGGGGAATGGCGAAGAGATTGAGATCGAGAAAGAACTGGAGGCGCCAGTAGCCCTCAGCACGTCCTTCGCCGACATCGCGCTTATGAATGCGCTGGAGGAAGTGATACGAGATGAAGTCGTGGTGAATGAGCCAGAGAAGATTGGGAAGAAAGAGGAGGAACGCGACGCCAACTCCAGACCAGAACCACGGGCTGAGCAGATGACGCCGAGCGCGGGTAAGGACAAGGCCAACAAGCAGGCCGGCGATGAAAAAGACGACCGAATATTTGGTGAGAAGGCCCAGGCCGATTGCCGCTCCGATCGCAAGCCACCAGCGCGGATTGTCCGATTTGAGCAGGCGGATGGTGAACCAGCAGACCAGTACCCACCAGAGCATGGCAAAAGAGGTGTATTGAAATTCTGTGGCCTCAAAGATCGGGAGCGGCGAGAGCCCGACGGCAAGTGCGGTGGTGATTTGAGCGAAGCGCTCGCCGCCAAGATCACGCGCCATCAAACCGCTGACGATGATCAGAACGGCTTGGCCGATGACGGAGAAGAGACGGAGGCCGACGAGCGAGACTCCGAAGAGCGCGAGGCCGATGCGTTCAATAAAAGGCGTCATCGGCGGATAAGCGACGAAGCCCCAATCGAGATGCCGCGCGTCGCTCAGGAACTGGAGCTCATCGCGATGGAAACCATATTGTCCATCGGTGATGATGTGCGCGAGAGCGAACGCGGAGGTAATTCCGATGAGTACGAGGGAATCGCGGGATGCTGTCTGGACGCGTGGCTCGGGTAGGACCTCAGTTGCGGCGGATTGCATAGGGGACTCCAGGGAAGCGCTCTCCCAGAGCATACGCTTCCCATCAGGCCATGGTTCCCGCGCGCCGTTCCATGGGGGAGGGAACTCGCACAGAGGCCATGCCTGCCGCTGTGGCGGCTTCAATCCCCAGTGCAGTGTCTTCAAAGACGAGACAATCTTCAGGCTCCACGCCGAGCCGGGCCGCAGCGACCAGAAACGCATCGGGCGCGGGCTTGCTGCGCGCATAGTCTTCTGCGCCAACGATTGTATCGAACCGGTCTACGAGATTGAGCGCGGTGAGCGTATTCAGGACGGACTCGCGGCTGCTGCCAGAGACGACGGCGAGCGGAATGACGCCGTGCTGCGCCTCGATCTGTTCCAGCACTTCGGGGACAGGCTTCAGATTCGGAAGCTGCGCGTAGTAGAGTGCCTCCTTACGCTCGGCCACTTGCGCCACGGGCATCTGAAGGTTGTGCATGCGGTTCAGCGTGGAGATGATCTCGTGCACCGGTTTGCCGCCCCAGCGGTAGAAGAGGTCTTCGTCGAATTCGCATCCCCACTCACGGAGAGCTTTTTTCCATGCGATGTAGTGGAGCGGCATCGAGTCGGCAATGGTGCCGTCGCAGTCGAACAGATAGGCGCTAAAAGCGCCCGCGGGAATTTGCAGCTTCATGCGTACGTGGAACTCCTGATAGTGCAGAGTACATCGTGGCGAGACGCGAAACAGCCTGACCAAGATTTAGCGTGCGTAGATTCTTGCGTTATTGCAAGGTGATGTTTTGCGACAGGCGCGGAGCGTTTGCCTCGATCTGCGGTGCGCATCCGCCTTCGCCGGGTTTTGTGGGCTCCATCTGAAGCGCATCATTGAACCGGTTGAAGTAGTTGAAGAGACCAATAGAACACATCAGCTCGACAATCTCGCCTTCTGAATAGAAACCTCGCAGCTCCGCAAATTGTTCATCGGTGACGGCGTGCGCGTTGCAGGTCATGGTCTCGGCCAGCTGCAGCGCTGCCTTTTCGGCGGGCGTAAAGTCGGCACGCTCGCGCCACTCGGCGAGGTGCGCGAGCTGGTCGTCGCTCCATCCCAACTTTTTGGCCAGAGTGGTGTGGCTTGCCAGGCAGTAGGGAGTCTGGTTTATCTGGCTGGTGCGCACGATGATCAACTCTTTGAGCTTGGTAGAAACGGTGCCCGTGTTGAGGATCGCGCTGAAGTGCGCCTGCATGGTGGCAAAGATCTCCGGCCGGTGCGCCATCACGCGAAACATGTTTGGCACATTGCCGCGTTGCGCGAAGACCTTGTCGTACAGTGCTGCCGTTTCCGCGCTGACCTCGTGGCGATCGAGCTTTGAAATCCGGGACATCGTGCCCTCCTTCCTTCAGGCTAATCGATCGCAATGGGAGATTGCGCCAATGCCGGATTCATCTGCCGGCGCCCTAGTCTTGCATGCTTTGCCTAATCCTGATCTGGTTCAGCTTCGTCATCTGGTTCAGCTTCGTCCGGGGCCCAGCCAGTTTTGACCTGCCCGGCGGTCTCTGCTACCTTGATAGAGGACAACTTAGCGCCCAACACTCCTCAGTAGCTCAATGGCAGAGCATTCGGCTGTTAACCGAAGGGTTGTAGGTTCGAGTCCTACCTGAGGAGCCAATTCCTTTCAGCAACTTGCGCTTCCCATACACGCTACGATGACCCTCAAAATCGCGAGACTGTAGGGACTTTTGTAGGGACTCCCCTTCAAAATGCAGCGCAACTGTAGTCGATTCTGAGTACGATTGCGACCCATTTCCGTCAGTCGTCGGCGTGGCTCGCTTCTGCACGATTGTCTCCAGAGCAGTCCGCTTGGCTTCCATGCGAATGTGGCTATAGTGCTTGAGCATTTGCTTCGAAACATGACCCGCGATGTCCATGATGGTCTGGTCGCCCGCGCCACTCTCCGCCAGTTCCGTGATGAGCGTATGCCGGTTGTCATGCCAGCGCCCCTTCACGCCGGATTGGGCACGGATATTCGTCCACACTGTCTTGAGCGTGGTGACGTGGCGGGTTGGGTCAGTGGGCTGCGGGGATCCGAACGGGAAGACATACCATTCCGGCTGGATGGCCCCAAACTTGTGTGTGTACCACGCGACATAGTCGGTGAATACCGCAAGCAGCTCTGAATTGAGAGGAATGGTTCTGCCCTCGCCGCCTTCCGTTTTGGACCGTCCAACCGCGAGGAATCGCTTTGGGAAATTGATTTGCGCCCACGACAGGCTCTTGATTTCTTTGTCGCGCATGCCAGCGTTCAGGGCCAGCGTGAGTGCAAGATATATGTGTGGAGACCGGGCTTTGGCGGCCAGTTCCAGCATCCGCTTCTTCTCCTCTTCGCTGTATGCCTTTCCGATGTGATTGCGGACCTTCAGCTTGAGCAACTTCTTTTTTCGCAGACGAACACGGAGCAAATCGCCCTGTTCACCCAGGATTCGAAGCAGGAAGCCCACCTCTTCGTTGACCGTCTTTGGCGCAGCACCTTCTCCCAAACGATCATTTTGGTATTTGGTGACCACTCCCTCATTGAAGTCCACCAGCATCTTACTTCCTACAAGACGCTTGAGATGGTCGATTGCGTACTCCGCGAAGGTTGCGGAATTGGGGAGCCGCAATTTGTATCCGGTGAAGAACTCATCCGCCAGTTCGTCGAAGGAGCGAATGCGTTCTCGCCGCGCGTCGGGGACATTGTTGAAGCCCTGCTCAAGCTCCCGCCGACGGTTCTGCTCCGCGGTTTTAGCGAGGGTCTTTGATTTACTCTTGCTCGATTCCTGGATGTGGCGACCTGCGAACCGAAATTCGTACCACCAGATCCCGCCGCGTCGATAAAGCGCCATGTTATTTCTCCCTCGTAGTTCCAGATTCCGGGCAGCCCATCGCCGTCTTCACCAATGATCCAAGTTGGCAGATCTTTGTGTGAGGAAGGGCTCTTTGTCCAGGACGCGGTTCGTGCAAACTTGCTCGAAGTACCACGGCAATGTTGTCAGCCTGGGCTGCGCAGTCCATTCCCAGCCCTGTCTCCCCGGCTGATAGAAGCAAATGGGCGGGCGCCAGCTTGTGGATGGAGGTTGAGAGGGGGATTACAAGGACGGTTGTTGCTCGCTCGTGTCGGTTACGCGCATCCGGAGAAACGACAATGACCGGCCGCCGTCCTTTCTCCGGAGGATCGGTGTGGAAGTTTGTCCACCAGATCTCACCGCGTTGCGGAAATCGCTGCGCCGTGGCCATCTTTAACGATCGCCTTTTTGAAGTTGCGATTCAGCGAATGAGCCCCAGGCGCTCTGTTCGGCGACCTCTTCATCCCCGAGCGTGTCGTAGTAGTCGGTATAGGCGGCTTCAATTGCCTGCTGTTTCCGTATAGTCATGAGCTCACTGAGAAGGGCATCCAAGGTTTCCGACTCCGAGGTGGATTTGCGTTCCTTGCAGGTTTTTCGTATGAACTTATCCGATTCAACGGAAATGCTGAAGCTCTTTTTGATCTTGCGCCCCATTTTAGGAGAAGTCGTAGACATGTCTCACCAGCAGTAGTATATCTGGTAAGAAATACTTCGTAAACCAGTGAATAGACGCTATCCGGACTTTCTGAGCTGCGAGAGAAGTGTAGCCGATGATGGGCCGATCCGGGTGTTGGTCCCGCCTCCCAATGGCTGTGCGTTTTCCCAATTCGCCAACTCCTCCTCCGCATAGCGCACCAGCGATCCAAATTTGCGATACGAAGGACCCCTGTTTTCGAGGCGCCATCGCCGCAACGTTGCGAGGCTGATTTGGGTGCGCTCAGCCACCTCGATTTCGGTAAGGAATTTCGTGCTCATATTAACCTCCCTGCTCGGAAGAGCGCCAATAAGCGATGACCAATAAAAGCATCGCGTTCATCGTGCTGAACTACTGATTTCAGAGTCCAATGAAAACTAGGGAATGCGTTATTCTCTCCGCGCATAATGAGCCGATTTGGTCCGTATATTGTGCAACAGAAGATGATTCTGTCGGCATCGAATTTGGTATCCATGTCGAAGAAATCAGTCGGTTAAGGAATTTTGATTGCCAGGTTTGACGCTCTTTCCCCGGAATTCTCAGCCCCAGAGGATGGGGGCCCATGGTTCTCCCGGAGATCCGACTCCTTCAGGCAGCGATTACCCTAGCCGAAGAATTGCACTTCTCGCGTGCTGCCGAGCGCTTACATATCGATCAATCAACCCTGAGCAAGCGCATTCAGGAACTTGAGAGTCAACTCGGGTTGAGACTGTTTGAGCGGAATCATCAAATGGTCGATCTGACCGAATCGGGAAGCAAGTTTGTTGAAGAAGCGCGCAAGGCCGAAGTCCATATCGAGCGTGCGGTGAATTCAGCAAAGGCAGCTTCCAGAGGAACCGATGAAGTTCTCAATCTTGGGAAATCTCCGCATACGGATCCCTACCTCGTTTCAATGATTCTCGCGATTCGGCTACCGCTCTTTCCGGGACTGAAAATCAAGATCTGGAGTCACTTCTCCCACGAACTTGCCCGAGAAGTCTCGACCGGATCTCTTGACATTGCAGTGACAACAGGAATTCCAGACACATCAAAACTGAGCAGCTTAAAGTTGGCAGAGAACCCCTTTTATATCGCGATGGCATGGAATGACCCTCTGTCTGCCTTGAAGCAGGTCCGCCTCAGAGACATGCAAGATCGCAATTGGGTTATGTTTTCGAGGCACGTGAACCCTTATCTCTACGATCGGATTCAGCGGCAGGCCTCCACCGATGGGGTTAGTGGCGCCGATCTTCATCATGTCTCCAGCCCCGAAGAAGCTGTCCCCCTAATTCTGGAGAACTATGGATTGGCATTTCTCAATCGGACGGGAGCATGGCGCATCGCGCAACACGGCATCACTATGCGCCCCCTGGCAGAAGATAGTTTGAGGCTCATCACCAATCTGACGGTGCGCGCGGATACCAAGTCCCGCCTTATCGGCGAGTTTGTCAAGGCCACAGCGCGCAAATTGGATACGCTGCGGAGACCAGTGCAGAGGTCGTTGTCTTGGACCGCTTGAGGGTTTTGCAGTTTCGCTTTGTTTAGGAGAAAGAGAGAAGATCACTTAGTGAATCCGCTTTGTTCATGGTTCCTGGGCCGGTTCTCAGTCCAAGGTTTGCCCGTTCTAGACGCAAATGATTGCCAGCACAATGGGTATCGGATTTGCGGCTCACAACCTAACCATCAGTCGAACTCGCATTCATGCAGTTGGCGAACTTCCACGTTCAATGGGCCTTCGCTGTTGCATTTTGGGCAATGCAGTATCCCCGATCCGATCTCGCGATTATCCAAGTTTTCTCGCCGCCTTGCGCTGCCACAGCTTACACATACGTGAACATGGACGAGATCCGATTCGGTTTTTGAAGAGAGAACCATGGATGTTTCCCGGATTGTCAATGGACACTGACCATTTGTTGTCTTGAGTGTGCTCTCCGCTGCCAACATAAGCGACACGGAGATGCCCCGGCTTGAATAAACTGGCTACATGTCCGAGGCACCGTTCAAAGTCTATGTGTGGCCACAGCGTGTACTGGTGCTCGGTCCCGGTTTTGCATCGATCCGGCACCGGCACCACGCAGCCCAGTTTGCGTTCGGACTAGACGGACCTGTCATCTTTGAGGCTCCGCAGACGGGCCTACAACGTTCCGAGATGTTGCTGATCTCGCCGAATGCGCCACACGCACACCCGGCGTTCGGCCCCCTGGGCTTTCTTTATCTGGAGCCTGAAAGTGTTGAGTGGGCATCCTTTGCCGGTCGCGGACAGGAAAACTTTGTGCACTTGCCATTTAGTGAACGGCAGCGCTCCGTCGCCCGTTGCGCCGCAGCGGGCGACGGAGCGGCGGCATCGTCACTGGTGGACAATTTGATCGGAAAGTCACCAAGCAGCGCGCTGCCCGATGATGCTCTGGTTTCGCAGACCATTGCGAACATCCGCCGGAGTCTCGATGCGCCAATCAAAGTGGCTGCTCTAGCGAAGGCCGTACATCGATCTCCCAGCCGCCTGGCACACCGTTTTCGTGAAGCTACTGGCGTGTCGATGCGCCGCTATGTACTATGGTGCCGTCTCCGCGCAGCATTGGACGCGGCGCTGCGCGGATCGAGTTTGACGGCAGCGGCTCACCTTGCAGGATTCGCGGACTCTGCGCACCTGTCACGTACGTTCCGGGCTATGTTCGGTGTCGCGCCATCCTTCTTTTTTAAACCCGGCTTGGCTAGCATTACGTTTTGCGGAATCGGGGCGAGCACGTAAGCAGTGCGCTTTTGATCAATTCAAATGGAAAACTCGGCAATTGCCCGTGCGATGATCCCACGTGCTTCGCGCCCCTCTGGGGTCGGTAACAGCGGATAGTTGTGTTGGAGCCCATTTCGAATATGCATCTCAACTGAGACACCTGCGCGTGCCGCCTTGTCCGCAAGGCGGACGATATCGGGGTGGTATAGATCGTGTGTTCCAGTAAAAATCAGCATAGGCGCCAAACCATCAAAGTTGCCATTCAAAGGACTGACGAATGGATGGGAAACGTCGAGGCCGCCCGCATACATGCGGAACGCCTCGATCATGCCTGGAACATCCTGCATCACATCGTGGGCCGCATCCACCGGTGTGCACTGTTTTAAAGTGCCATCGACACCTGGGCAGATCAGAATCAGAGCATTCGGTTGTGGATGTCCGGCGTTACGCAACCATTGCGCCGCTGCCACGCTCAATCCCCCGCCTGCGGAGTTCCCGACAACCGTTACATTCTGCGCCCCGACGGTCTCGATAAGATGCCGCACCATCCGTCCAGTGGCAGGAACTACTTCTTCCGCAGTCCCACGCGGAGCAAGCGGATAAATTGGAACGACGCAGTGCGCATTCGTCTCGCGTACCAAATAGCCTAGAAACTTCCAATGGGAACCAACAATCTCGTGAACGTAGGCTCCGCCGTGCAGGAAGACAACGTGATGTCGAACTCGGCCGCTTCTTGCGGGCTCGAGATGATATACCGTCCAGCCCTCAGCGAAACGCACTTCAGCCTTGACGTTGCGCCCTAATCGGACCGGATGATGACGGGCAGGCCGTAGAGCAAGTTTTTGAACCCGCGCCTGAACCACCGCGGCCGATGCCCACCACTTCTTTCGGCCAGTGAGCGGCAGTACGAGATCTAATAGCCGACTCTGCAGGCTAGGTTGCAGACCGGGCCAAATGACCTTTGGAGACAACGGGCCGCCATTGGGACTCTCTCCCTCGGGCACTTTCGGCAGCGCTAGTTGGCTGGGCTCCTCCCGATGTATTGCGGCCCAGACGTTTTCCGGACTCGATTCCATCATCGCGACTGCCCTCCTTGGCGGCCTTGCTCAGACCTGCAACCGGGTCAGATCTCCACATAATGTCGATCTTCCCTTTATTTACAAAATATGAGTGATAGCTCATAATTGTCTACTCGCATTTTACTGAGACGCCGATGCCCCGAAAACTGCGCACTAATCCAAGAAAATCCGCTTCACAAGAGCGATCACGGCAAACGGTTGATGCCATTCTGGAAGCGACTACTCGCGTTTTGATCAAAGAGGGGTATGACCGAACCAGTACCAACAAGATTGCTGCAGTGGCAGGGGTCAGTATTGGTTCGCTCTACCAATATTTCCCGAGTAAGGAAGCCCTGGTTGCTGCCGTCAGCGAGCGCCATTCACAAGAAGTGCTGCAGCTCATGCGAAGCACTCTCGCTAAGGTGGCCGCGCACCCGATCGCCGTGGCAGCACGTGCATTCGTTTCGGCTGCAATCGACGCTCACCGCGTCAACCCCAAGCTTCATAGGCTCCTTGCCGAAGAGGTTCCCCGCATTGGACGCCTTGAGAATATCGAGGCAATCAACCAAGATGTTTACGCGTTGATTCGAGATCACCTAGATGCTCATCGAAGTGAGATCAATGTTGCCGACCTCGAAGTCGCGACCTTCATTTGCGTGACAGCGGTGGATGCGCTCACACATGCAGCAGTTCTGCGCCGTCCGGACATTCTCGCCGACCAAAAAGCATCGGAGTTTGTGAGCGAAGTAACTGACTTAGTGCTCCGGTATCTTCAAAAGTCATGATGAGTAGACCAGCCGGAATGGCAACGATCAGCCTGACTCACACGGCGAATTCCAAGCTCATTGTTCCTCTTGACCTGTTCATGCACAGTCGATATACAATCGGCACATCTGGTGTACGGGAAGCCGGTGAAAATCCGGCACTGCCCCGCAACTGTAAACGCGGAGAATTCGAGAAGTTAGGACCACTGGGTTGACGCCCGCAAGGGCTGGGTTTTTTGCGAATCGCCCGGGAAGGTATCTCGAATTCGAGGATGCGTGAGTCAGGAGACCGGCCGGATGCCAATCTGGGCTTGATCCAGTTTCGATGGGAGAGCTGGAGAGCATTCTCCTGCCGGTCGACGTAAGCACCGGCAAAGTGAAGGCTGCCTATTATTTGATCCCGCTGTCTCTGCGGAATATTTCTCCGCGGGCAGAGGTGTTCTATGCAGGAGATGGGCCGCAAAACGGTCACGCTCGTGCTCGGCGGTGTTCGCAGCGGCAAAAGCCGCTGGGCGCTAGAGCGGGCAGCAAAGGCTGAGCGCGTCGCGTACGTTGCGACGGCGCAACCTCTCGATCCGGAGATGGTCGAGAAGGTCCGCCGTCATCGCGAGGAGCGTCCGAGCCACTGGCACACATTTGAAGAACCGCTGGAACTTGGACGAGTGATCGCGGAACACGCTGCGGCTTTTGACGTGATGCTGATCGATTGCATGACGATTTTTGTCGCGAATCTTCAAGGAGCGGCAAATGCCGATTCGATCTTTGCGGCCCGACGTATTGAGGATTTTCTGAGAGCATTGCGAACTCCGCAGTCTTCGGTAGTGCTGGTGTCAAACGAGGTCGGCAGCGGAGTGGTGCCGCCTTATCCGGCCGGGCGCAAATTTCGTGATGCACTTGGCGAATTGAACCAGCGAGTGGCGGCGGTCGCCGATAATGTCGTGCTTCTGGTGGCCGGAATTCCGCTGGTGCTAAAGGAAACGATCGGAGCGCGCTCATGATCGCCTTGATGGTAGCGGGGACTGCGAGTGGTGTGGGGAAGACCACGATTGCTCTGGCATTGATGGCAGCGCTGCGAGAACGAGGCTATCGTGTGCAGCCTTTCAAGTGCGGGCCAGATTTCCTTGACGCTGGCCACCATGGCGCGATTTGTGGACGCCCATCTCGGAATCTGGACACGTGGATGCTCGATGAGGCAGAGAACCGTGCCGTATTCAAAACCTCGATTCGCGATGCCGATGCCGCGATTGTTGAGGGCATGATGGGACTCTACGACGGAGTGGCCAGCGGCGGCGAAGACGGCAGTTCTGCGCAGATTGCAAAGATGCTGGGTCTGTCTGTTGTGCTGGTGCTTGATGCCGGAAAGAGCGCACGGAGTATTGCGGCGGTAGTCAAGGGTTTTGAGAGCTTGGATCCAGAAGTCCAGTTTGCAGGTATCGTGCTGAACCGTGTAGGGAGCGATCGTCATTATCGCTTGCTTGAGACGGCGATTCGTTCGGTTACCAAGACTCCCCTACTAGGACGCCTCCCGACCGATCCGGACCTTGCGATTCCTGAGCGACACCTCGGACTGCACACGACGGAGGAGACAACTACCGCCGAGAGTCGTCTTGCTGCGTTTGTGCGAGCGGGACAGCGGTTCCTAGATATAACCCCGCTGCTTAGTCTTTCCTGCCAGAGTGCTGTGGCAGAGAGCAAAGCACCATCGATATTGTTCCAGGATGAGAGCCGCGCTCGTATTGGCGTCGCGCGGGACAAGGCGTTCTCTTTTTATTACGAAGATAATTTCGATCTGCTTCGAGAGAGCGGCGCGGAGATTGTTCCCTTCAGCCCGTTAGCGGATGCGGAGCTTCCGCCGAATCTCGATGCGCTTTATCTCGGAGGGGGCTATCCCGAATTGTACGCGGATGTGTTGAGTAGCAATGGATCGATGAACACGTCGATCCGCGCATTCGCCGGGAACGGCAAACCAGTGTATGCAGAGTGCGGCGGCATGATTTACCTGAGCAAAACGCTGGCCACGCTTGATGGACACAGCCACAGAATGGCCGGACTGCTCCCGATGGAATTTCAAATGACTCCGGGGTTGGTTCAATTCGGCTATGTCGATGTGGAATTCATTGAAGACTGTCTACTCGGCGAGAGAGGGACAAGGGTGCGTGGTCATAGTTTTCACTGCTCGCGCCTGTGCGCTGACAGCGCCATGGCGACCGCATACCGACTGCGATACACACTCTCCGGCCGGGAGGAACTGGAGGGTTATCAGAAAGGGAATGTGCTTGCGAGTTATGTGCACCTTCATTTTCGAGCCGATGCAACCCTTGCCGGATCTCTGATAGGCGCTGCATTGCGAGCCCGAGAAGCGGAGGTACAACGATGAAACAACTCTGCACACTTCTTTCATTGTTCTTCATTGCACTGCCTGCGTGGTGTGCGCGGACAGTTACCGATGACTTGGGGCGCGTTGTCGTGGTGCCGGATCATCCTCATCGGCTGGTGTGCCTGATGCCCAGTGTCGTCGATGACGTATATGCGCTTGGTGCCGGCGCGGACGTCGTTGCCGTGACGGACTACACCAAATATCCCGCCGAAGCCCGGACCAAAACTAGCGTGGGGTCGATCGAATCGCCCTCGATGGAAACGATCGTATTGTTACACCCCGATCTGGTTCTCGAGAGCAGTGAGATGAGCCGTCCGGAGACGGTAGAGGCATTGAAGAAGCTGGACATCCCGGTGTTTGAGATCGCGCCACACGGTGTCGAAGGAATCTATCAGTCAATTTTGAGCCTTGGGCGAGCGCTGAACCGGGATGACGCTGCCAAAACATTGGTTGCGAGCTTGCGGAACCGCGAACTCGCAGTTCGGCGTCAGGTTGGCGGTAAACCAGTAATGAGCGTGCTTTTGCCGGTGTCGTACAACCCGATTCTTACCATCGGCAAACATGCGTTTATCACTGACCTGATCGAGATCGCCGGCGGACACTCGATCACCGCCGATCTCGCACAGGAGTGGCCACAGGTAAGCCTTGAAACCGTATTGGCGAGAGCTCCGGACGCTTTGCTGTTGATACGCGGATCGAGGATGTCTATCGACAAGATCCGAGGGCAGCCTGGTTGGGAGACTCTTCCCGCCGTAAAGAACAACCGAGTTTACTACGTGGACGACCGGATCGATCTTCCCAGTCCGGTCGCCTTCGACGCATTGGAGGAACTAGCAAAGCAATTTCATCCGTGAGGTGGCCAAAACCATCTCAAACCATCAACGCACAAGACAGCGGGATGCTCGGGAAGCGCGGTGCGAATCCGCCACTACCCCGTAACTGTATGCGAAGAGGCGCGGCTTGTTTGCCACTGGAGAGGACTCCGGGAAGGCAGCCGTCAGCCGTTGAGGCGCAAGTCAGGAGACCGGTCCAGCTGAGATTCCGAGGGGAAAAACATGTTCCAAATTCTGCGCCTGTGTTTACTTTTACTGAGGTGGACCAGTTCTCTCACCTTTGCCTTCACTGCGATTGCTCTCGCCCAACCCAGCGCCAGCCTGCGTGGCTCCGTGTCCGATCCATCGGGCGCGGTCATTGCGCACGCCAAAGTAGAATTTTTCGATCACGGCATATTGGCTGCTTCAGTGCTGACCGATGCAAAGGGCCAATACGTCATTGAGTGGAAAGCAGGCGATGACCGCCGTTTGCGCGTATCGGCTTCCGGTTTCAGCACCGTCGAAAGGCCGGTCGATCTCGCAGCCAATGCTCACGAACCGATCGTAGATGTCGTTCTTCCCATCGCAACTCTTTCCGAACAGATTACGGTTACGTCCACGGGCGCCCCCACGCCGCAGGCGCAGTTGGGCGCCGTGGTGACGGTCTTAAATCCGGATGAATACCGAGGTACGCGCGACATCCAGGAGGGGCTGCGGTTCATACCCGGACTTGAGGTTACGCAGACCGGACAGGCGGGAGGAACAACCGCAATCTTTATCCGTGGCTGTTGCGTAGGAGCGAACGGCGTCGGCGATGCCACCAAAGTCCTGCTCGATGGAATTCCGGTGAACGACATCGGAGGAGCGGTAGAGTTCGCCAATATCGGCAGTGCCGCCATCCATCAGGCAGAAATACTTCGCGGTCCAAACAGCGTGCTCTATGGTTCGGATGCGCTGGCCGGAGTGATCAGTCTCACGACCGCCAGGGGTGATACACCGTTTCCTTTGTTGACCTATCAGATCGGCGGCGGGAATTTCGGCACCTATCATCAGGAAGGATCACTGGGGGGAAAGTACAAGAGGTTCGACTATTTTTCAGACTACTCGCGATTCGACAGCAGCAATGCAATTCCGAACGATGAGTATCACAATGGCACGCTGACAGGAAACTATGGTTGGGATATCTCTCGGAACTCCAGTCTGCGGGCAACCGTCCACCATGATCGGGTCGCTTCGGGTCAACCGGGCGCGATTCAACTTTATGGCGTTCCCAGCGACGCCGAACAGACCAACGAAGACGCGTACTTTAGCGTCACATGGGAAGGAAGTACCACTGCGAGTTGGCATAACCTGGTGCGCTACGGTGGCCTGCGTTTAAGGTCGGAGTATGCCCAGTTCGGGCCGGCGGGAACACCGCAATCCAGTTTTACTCTGGGAGCGCCCGTCACCATTCGAGGAGCGAACGGTTACACGGTCAGTGGCCAGGCAGCGGAGTTCAATAGCGGACCACCCTATCCCTACACCTTCCCGGGTTCGACGGATAAGGATTTTGTCTACGCGCAGTCAGATTACCGCTTCAATCCACATTTTCTCGGGCTTGCTGCCTTCCGCTATGAAGACGAGCGCGGATACTCGGGTGGACCGGAAAGCTCGGTCAGGCGCGGCAATTACAGCTACACATTTCAGCTTCAAGGGGACATTCGCGGTCGCCTGTTCTATACCGTTGGCGGTGGTATTGAAGACAACGGCCTATTTGGGGTTGCCGGTACTCCCCGCGCTTCGCTCGCCTGGCAGGCAGCACAGGGTAGGCAGAGGACAGCTTTCAGTGGCACGAAACTGCGAGTCAGCTTTGGCGAAGGAATCAAAGAGCCTGCCGTTTTCGATCAGCTCAATTCGCTTCACGCTTTGTTGGCTGGCCTGCCCGGCGGAAACCAACTCATCTCGCAAAACCACGTAGTCCCTATCGGCCCTGAGAATTCAAGGGCGTATGACGGCGGTGTGGATCAACTGCTGTTCGACGGGCGAGGTCGCCTCAGCCTGACACTCTTTCACAATGAATTCACTAACGGGATCGAATACATCTCGCAGCAAGGCCTTATCGATCTGGGTGTGCCCAGCGCCATTGCGAATGCAGCGGCGTTCGGCGCAACAGTGAACTCGCAGGCATATCGCGTCCAGGGAGCCGAGACGGAAATCGAATACCAAGTCACGCACGATTTGTTCGCTCGCGCTGGATATACCTATGTGGACGCAAGAATCCAGCGCTCTTTTACGAGCGACGCCATTGGGCCGAGTTTCAATCCCAACTCTCCATCCATTCCCATTGGCGCCTATTCTCCGCTGATCGGCGCGCGCCCGTTCCGTATTCCGCCGCATGCAGGTTACTTTGAAGCCGGTTACCGTCACGGACGCTTCTTCACCGATCTTCGAGGAACACTGGTGGGCAGCCGCGACGACAGCGATTTCCTTGAATTCGACGCCAACTTTGGTCAGTCCCTGCTACTGCCCAATCGCAATCTGGATGGCGCGTATCAGCGTTTGGACCTCGCCGCCAGCTATTTTGCGAATCGCTATGTCGCTATTGAAAGCAGTTTCCAGAACCTATTGAGTGAGCACTACAGCGAGGCATTCGGTTATCCCTCGCTTCCGTTCACATTCCGGCTCGGAATGAAGTTGTCGCTTGGAGGCGAATCGTGGCTTGGGAAGTGAGCTGGTACCGCGCGGGAATCGTTCATGGATGGGCGGGAGAACATCGTCATCGCTGGCTGCTCGCGGCGCTTGCTGTCTTGCTCATTTTTGCGGTGCTGGTGGCCGCTGGGATGGGTGCCGTGGAGGTGCCCGCGTCCGCAGTGGTACGGAACATTCTTACTGGCAGCGCGCTCTCTGCCGATCAGCGCATCATACTGCTCACCATTCGACTGCCACGCATCGTGGCAGCACTTCTGGTCGGCGGCGCGCTTTCGGTATCTGGCCTGCTCTTTCAGGGGCTTTTCCGAAATCCCCTCGCCGATCCGTACATTATTGGCTCTTCGGGCGGAGCTGTCTGCGGGGCATCGATTGGCGTGTTTCTCCTGCCTCCGATTTCTGTAGCAGGTTTCAGCACAACGGCGCTGCTGGCCTTCGCAGGCGCGCTTGGTTCGATCACGCTGGTCTACTGGCTGGCGCGTGTGGATGGCCGTACGCCGGTGGTGGCATTGTTGCTGGCGGGCTTTGCCGTGAGCACCATGCTGAGCTACTCCTCTTATTTTCTCGAGGTGCTCGACCGCAACTTCGGAACGAGCATGCGGGTGTTGGCCTCATGGCTGCATGGGACGATCATGCAACCGACCTGGCCACAGTTGGCCATCGTGACAGCGATGATTGCCATCGGGCTTGCGGGATCCGTGCCGCTCGTCCACAAACTCAACACTCTGGCTTTGGGTGAAGAGTATGCAACTCACCTTGGTCTCTCAGTTCAACAGATTCGGGTTGCGGTCATCGTGATTGGATCGATCCTGACGGCTGCGGCCGTGGCTCTGGGCGGGCTCATCAGTTTCATCGGGCTGATCGTTCCGCATATGCTGCGTATTGTGCTGGGTCCGGATCACGTGCGGCTGCTGCCGGCAACGGCGCTTGCCGGGGCGCTGTTTCTGCTCGTTGCGGACACGGTCGCACGTACTGCAATCGCACCGGCTGAAGTGCCGGTAGGCGTGCTGACCGCCATCATCGGTGGGCCGTTTTTCCTGTATTTGTTGCGGAAGACGAAGCAGGAGGTGATCGCATGATCCCCCTCGTCGAGTTTCTTGGCGTTAGCTTCGCCTACGGGCACAGAAGAATCATCGGCGACCTGAATGCCACGATCTTCGGTAACGAATGCATCGCTGTGGTCGGCCCCAACGGCGTGGGGAAGACAACCTTGTTGCGCCTGGCCACCGGGACGCTCACTCCGGACCGCGGAACAGTGACCTTGGAATCGAAATCTCTCGGGTCGTTGAAAAAACGCGAAATCGCGAAATCGGTGGCTTTCGTGCCGCAGAACGTCGAGGTGCCATTTTCATTCACGGTCGAGCAGTTTGTGCAGCAGGGACGGACGCCTTTTCTAAAGATGTTTGGCGGATTGAGCGCCTCCGACTATGAGGTGGTACGGCGAGCCATGGAATTAACGGACACATGGTCACTGCGCGGGCGGGTATTCAACCAGCTAAGCGGTGGCGAACGCCAGCGCGTGAAAATCGCTCTTGGCCTTGCGCAACAGCCACAGCTGCTGTTGCTGGACGAGCCGATGCAGCACTTGGATATCGGCCGCCAGTTGGAGCTGATCGGTTTAATCGACTCGTTGCGCCGTGAGGGGATTGCCATTGTTGCCTCGATGCACGACCTGGCGCTGATCGAAGGAACTTTCTTTTCCGTTTGGCTGATGAGCCCAGATGCGCCCATGCGTCAGGGGACAGCTGAAGAGATGCTTCAGCCGGAGTTGCTCGAAGAGGTGTTCCGATGCCCGCCAAACTACCGCGATGTACTTCGTGAACGAATGAGAAGGGAGCCCGTGCTGTGACGATCGTTCAGACACTGGAACTTGGTAAGGTCATCGGCGAGATTGAGCCGTGCGATCGCCGCTACTCAGCGGCAGCACAGACGCAGCTCGATTCTCTGACCAAGCCGATCGGTAGCCTCGGGCGGCTTGAAGAGATTGCGGCACAAATGTTCTCGATCTTCAAGGGTGAGATTCCCGCTCCATTACATCGCGCCGCCTACGTGTTTGCCGCAGACCATGGCGTTACTGACGAAGGCGTCAGTGCCTATCCGCGCCAAGTGACGGCTCAAATGGTGCGGAATTTCCTGGGCGGAGGAGCCGCGATCAACGTCTTGGCGCGGATGCATCGGTCTGAGCTGACCGTTGTTGATGTTGGGGTAGATGCGGAGTTCGAAGATGCACCGGCGCTAGTCCGAATGAAGATCTGCCTGGGCAGCCGCAATATGAAACACGAAGCAGCGATGACGCCGGAGGAAGTTTCGGCGGCGATCGAAGTGGGCATTCGTCTGGCCCATGCATCGCGAGCCAAAGGGGAGCACCTGGTCGCAATTGGAGAAATGGGCATCGGCAATACAACCGCAGCAAGCGCGGTGACGGCGATGCTTACTCACCGGTCCGTTGCTGAGGTGACGGGGCGCGGCACGGGACTCGATTCGGAAGCTAGAAACCGGAAGGTGAACGTGATTCGGCGCTCGCTGCGCTTGCACTTCGGCGAGGAAAAGACGGCAGAACCCTTGGAAGTGCTGAGGTGTGTGGGCGGGCTGGAACTCGCAGCGATCACCGGGTTTGTTCTCGCTGCTGCTGCGAACCGAATTGCAATTGTCTGTGATGGATTTATATCGACTGCAGCAGCGGCTGTGGCGTATGCCATCGCACCAAATGTTAAGGACTATCTGTTTGCGGGGCATTGCTCGGAAGAACCCGGACACCGTTATCTACTCCATTTCATCGGAATCAGGCCGGTTTTGAATCTCGGGATGCGCCTTGGTGAGGGCACCGGAGCCGTGCTTGCGATGCCTGTGATCGAATCGGCGGTTTGCCTTTTCACGGAGATGGCGACCTTTTCTTCTGCCGGAGTGAGTGGACGGAGCAAAACATGAAGCTTTTCTCCATTACCGAAGAGATTGCGACAGCGTTTCAGTTTCTGACGCGCGTACCACTCCCTGCGTTCGCATGGTCGTCGAGCGGACTGTCGCGTTCCGCGAAATTCTTTCCATTGGTGGGAGTGGCGATCGGGTCAGCCGCCGCAGTGCTGCACCTTTGGTTGTCGCCTCATTTCCCGGCGAGCATTGCTGCGATGCTGATCGTGCTCTTCACTGTGCTGGTGACAGGTGGGCTCCACGAGGATGGTCTTGCCGATGTGGCCGATGCGTTTGGAGGCGGGCACGATCCGGACCAGATCCTCTCCATTTTGAAGGACAGCCGTATCGGCAGCTATGGTGCGATTGCACTGCTGTTTTCGATTGCGTCTCGGGTTCTGCTTCTAGCACTTATTCCTGGAGACAGGTTTACGCGTTACGTTATCTCCGCCCAGATGCTTTGCCGCTGGACAATTCTTCCGCTCGGATTCGTGCTTCCTGCCGCAAGAAAGCAGGAGGGACAGGGCGCCCGGGTGGCAAAGCAAGTTTCGCTTATATCCCTGACGGTGGGGAGTTTTTTCGCATTTGGCATTATGGTCTTTCTTTTGCGGATCGATGCCGTCGAGCCAATCATCGTCACCCTGCTTCTGACTGTCTTAAGTGGACTTTATTATCGTTCGCGCATCGGAGGCATCACCGGAGATTGTTTCGGTGCGACGATCCAACTGGCGGAAATCGCGGTTTATTTTTGCGGAGTGTGGCGTAGATGAAAAGTATCATTCTCGTCCGTCATGCCGAGACTGCGATGGCCGGAAAGTTCTGCGGCCACGCAGATCCGGATCTGAATGCTGCTGGTGAAATGCAACTGCCTCCCATCGTTGAGGGGGTTGTTCGGTGCGGGATCGATCGCATTATAGCCAGCGATCTGCGTCGCGCATTGCGAACCGCACAAGCCATCGGCTGCGAGATCGGCGTCGAGCCCCAGCTTCGGCCGCAACTGCGCGAAATTCATTTTGGGCTGTGGGAGGGACTGACATGGGCCGAGATCACAGAACGGTACCCCCGCGAAGTGCGAACCTGGCTTTCCGAGTTCCCCAAGAGCAGCGCACCGGATGGAGAGCCCTATGCCACTTTTTGCGAAAGGATAGAGGCGGAATTCAAATTGCTCATTGACTCCTTAGCCAACCAGACTACGGCCGTGATTACGCATGCAGGTCCGATGCGATTTGCACTCACAAAATTCTTCGGCTGGAGCGAACAGGACGCATTTGAGCAGACCGCGGCGTATGGCGCGGTGGTGGTGGTGCCGGGCATGCTGCCGGTGCAAGGGGTGCTGCCATGACGCCCGTCTTATTGCAGATCTACGAACTCGCGGGTTGGGGCTTTGATCCTGAAGCCGATCGCACACAACTCGATGCGAATGCGATTCAATTCGCAGCGCAAAAAGCCGAGGCATATTTGCACCGGCGCGCGCCATACAAGCCTGCATCGCCCTGTCTGGGGCATAAGCAATCGAACCTGCAGGCGCTTCTCGCCGACCGAGCGGAGAGCGTCGCGAGCAGCGACGAGTTCGATGGGTTCAATTGGAAGCTGGCCGTCATCGATCTTAGAAGGCTTGTGGCTTTTCAGCGCCGGCTCGGCTTTGACAAGAAGAGGCGAATCACCATTCCAGATCCGGAAGATAGCGAAGCACTTCTCGATATCGCACTGCCTCGTCGGCGTCTCGAGCCCGGCGACCCCAGCCCGTATATGGAAGTTGCCTTCTACCGTGACCGCTGGTTCCTTCGAGACGGGTATCACCGTTCTTACGATTTACTTCGGTGCGGCATCACTTGCGCGCCGACAGTTGTACTCCACGCTCGCACCATCGAAGAACTCGGTGCGAGTGGGCACAAATTCTATTCCGAGGACGTCCTGTTTTCAGCCAAGCCACCGATGGTGTGTGACTTTGGAAATGAGGCGCTGACAGTGAGTTACTTCCGCCAGGAATCGGCTGTCGAAGCTTCGAACCGGTATCCCCGAATCAGCAGCTAGTAGGAGGGTAAATGAGCATTGCAACGAAACGAGGGGATGGGGGGCAGACGGGTCTTGCGGGAGGCATTCGGGTCTCGAAGGCCGAGTTGCGTGTTGAAGCTTACGGAACACTGGATGAACTGAATGCCGCACTGGGCTTTGCACGAAGCATCTGCAATCAAGCCGCGATCGCCGCGAGCGTCAACGATATTCAGAAGACACTGTTCCGGGTCGGATCCGCTCTGGCCACGCCGCCCGAAAGTTCCAAAGCCCCTCCAAAATTGGCGCCAGATGATGTCGACCGGCTCACGAAACAGGTTCACGCAATTGAGTCGCGCGATGGAATTCTGTCCGACTGGTCCTTGCCCGGAGGCCATCCGGAATCCGCTGCCTTTGAAATAGCCCGCACCGTATGCCGCCGCGCGGAGCGCGCCATCGTTAGGCTTCAGGAATCGGGAGCCGTGGTGCACCCTCAAACAATTCCCTACGTCAACCGGCTATCCGATCTGATCTGGCTGTTTGCTCGTCAGATCGAGCTCGAATACGGAGTCAATTCCCGTCTCCGCTCTGAGCAAGACAAAGGCACACGATGGTCGAGAGCGTGGTGACGCAAATGATGAGTTGCTATTCGGAAGCCGAAAAGGCGGCTGTTTATCGCGTAATCCGGGAACGGAGGGATGTACGTATGGGCTATCTTCCCCAGCCGCTCCACGAGAGGACGCTCACGCGACTCCTGAGTGCGGCCCATACAGCCCCATCGGTAGGATTCATGCAGCCTTGGCGTTTTATTGTTGTGCGAAACACAGAACTGCGCACAGCAGTGCATGACAACTTCGTGCGAGCAAACGCCGAAGCCACGAGTTCCTACTCTCATGAGCGTCGTGCTGCATATGGTCGCCTGAAGCTGGAGGGATTGCTTGAGGCCCCGCAACATCTGTGCGTGGTTTGCGACACAAATACCGCGCGAGGCCATGGCCTCGGCCGCAATTCCATGCCTCAGACTGCTACCTATTCTGTGGCTTGCGCGATCCAAAACCTTTGGCTCGCGGCCCGGGCCGAAGGCGTCGGCGTGGGTTGGGTCAGCATTCTTGATCCGCTCGCGATCAAAACTCTTCTTCATATTCCACTTCATGTGGAATTGGTCGCCTACCTTTGCGTGGGTTACGTCGCCAGCTTCTCAGACGTACCGGATCTAGAGCGAAATGGGTGGGAAAAGCGCGAAGAATTAGCCTCCTTGGTAAGGTCAGACTATTTCGACAATCCCTATTCATTTGAAGAGGTCAGCCAATGACAGCTCGGGCCTTGATGGTGCTCGGTACCGGCTCACACGTCGGTAAATCGTTGACGGTTGCCGCGCTTTGTCGTCTCTTCGTCCGAGCAGGCTACCGAGTTGCGCCGTTCAAGGCGCAGAATATGTCGCTCAATTCCGCGGCCACAACCGACGGGCTTGAGATCGGCCGCGCTCAGGCACTGCAGGCTGAGGCTGCCGGCATTCCCTCGTCAGTTCATATGAATCCCGTTCTGATTAAACCGGGAGGGGACCGAACCGCACAGATTATTGTGCGTGGCAAGGTGTGGCAGAACCTCGATGCTCGCACCTACTTTGGCGATCGCTCGATAACCTTGCTGCCCATTGTTCAAGAAAGCTATCGCATGCTTGCCGATGCCAACGATGTCGTGGTGCTCGAAGGCGCCGGTTCTCCCGCCGAAATCAACCTGAAGAACACGGACATCGTGAACATGCGCATGGCAAAACTGGCCGGTGCACCCTGCGTTTTGGTAGGTGACATTGACCGGGGAGGCGTCTTCGCATCCCTGCTTGGCACCTTGGAATTGCTCGACGAAGAGGAGAGGCGATCCATTCGCGGATTTCTAATTAACAAGTTCCGGGGCGATAGGTCGCTTTTGATGCCGGGCGTGCATGCCATGGAGCGTCGTCTTGGAATCCCCTGTGTTGGTGTAGTTCCCTGGCTCGATCAGCTTGATCTAGACGAGGAAGACAGCGCGGGTTTCGCAGTGAATATCGGGCTATCTTGGCAAGCCGCTCGGGAATCCGACGCACTGCGCATCGCAGTTGTCGCATTTCCTTCGATCGCAAATTTCACTGATTTTGCTCCGCTGGCTTCCGAACCTTCTGTCGCGCTCTGCTATGTTCGCGATTCTGAATCGCTTGCTTCGGCCCATATTATTGTCCTACCCGGCAGCAAGCAGACCGTGCAGGATCTGCGCTGGCTTCGCGAGCGCGGCTTCGAGCAATCGCTGCTTAGTCATGTGAGCAATGGGGGCTTACTTGTGGGCATCTGCGGTGGTCTCCAGATGCTGGGGAAAGAGATCCTCGATCCGCATGAGGTAGAGAGCGGAGGCAATGAACCCGGACTAAATCTTCTCCCGCTTCGGACTACGCTGGCGCCTGAAAAGTTCACCATGCCCGTACGCGGAGAGCTCTGCTCAAGCCGCATCTTCGGCGTGGATATCGATCCATGCGAGGTGCATGGCTACGAGATCCACATGGGACAAACCGAGTACCTTCCAGAAGCCGCGCCGTTTGCAAACATTCGCCGTGAAATGAGCCGAGACGAAATCCGCGATGGATGCATCTCGATGGACCGGCATGTGCTGGGTACGTACCTGCACGGCGTCTTCGACGACGATGGGTTTCGACATGTGTTTCTCTCGGCTGCACGTACGGCGCTGCATCTGCCTCCGGCAGGGAGGTTCTTCGGCTGGCGTAAACACCGGGAGCGGCAACTGGACCGGCTGGCGGACACATTTGCAAGTGCGATCGATCTCGACAGCATTTTCGGGCTTTTGAATCTTCCGGCTGCTGCTGCTTGTGCGGAGGAAGCGCGCTAATGGAACGCAGTTCGTTGCTTGCAGCATCGTATGCCCTTGACTGGCTTATCGGAGATCCCGAGTGGATGCCCCATCCGGTTCGCGGCATGGGATGGGCCATCGCCACTGGCGAGCGCGTCCTTCGGAAATCCGGTTCCGGAAAACGGTGGGAGTTAGCCACAGGCGGGCTGCTTGCAGCGACTGTGCCTTTGGTAGCAGCGTACACTGCGAAGGACATAATCCGCGCAGCCTACACCCGACAACATGTTTTGGGATTGATTTTTGAAGCTTGGCTCGCTGCGGCGTGTCTCGCTACTCGCAATCTACTGGATGAGGCGGCGCAGGTGATTCGCGCCATAGATGAGGGCGACGTCGCGGCGGCGCGCCGACGGCTCGCACGCATCGTGGGACGAGATGCCCAATCCCTCGACGAACGGGAGATCTGTCGAGCGGTCATCGAGACGCTCGCCGAGAGCTTTTCGGACGGTATCATTGCCCCGCTGTTCTATCTCTCGCTAGGAGGCGTTCCGGCGGGTATCGCCTACAAAGCTGTCAATACACTCGACTCGATGATCGGCCACCTCGATCTCAAGTATCGTTGGTTTGGCCGTGTGGCCGCTCGCCTCGACGATGCAGCAAACTGGATTCCCGCGCGCATTTCGGCAATCCTGATTTGTATCGCCGCAAAAATGGTGTGCGGACGAGGATCCGGTTTAAGAGCGGTCCGCATCTGGCTGCGCGATGGGTCGCATCATGCCAGCCCGAACGCAGGCCAAGTTGAAAGCGCAATGGCGGGGGCGGTCGCTGCCCGACTTGGCGGCTCGAACCGCTATGACGGTGAGCGTGTCGAGTCGCCACTTCTGGGGGCCGAATTCCAGCAACCCAATCGCTCAGCGGCCGTATCTGCGCTAAGAGTCGTAGCTGTGGCTTCGCTGCTCGGAGTTGCCGCCGCCTGGCTTTCTACTAGGAGCAACCGGCATGGTGGATGATTCGCTTCCGCTTCATGGCGGCCAACTCCATGAAATTGCTGAACGGTTTCGGGTGCCTGAGGAATCCCTGCTCGACTTCAGCGCCAGCATCAGCCCTATTCCGCCTGGAGAGGCCGTTATAGAAGCACTGTGCGAATTACTACGGAATCGCAAGGTCCTCACCGAATATCCGGACCGGAATTACACGGATTTGAAGGATGCCATCGCCAAGTATGCACAAATTGATCACGGCTCAATCTGCATTGCCAACGGAGTCATGTCCCTCCTCGATGCCGTGTTGCGCGCATTACGCTTGCGGCGATGTCTTATTCTCACGCCTGCATTTGGGGGGTATCAGCGTGTTCTCAATGCTTGCGGCGTCGAGGGTCCGACGCTATTGCTCCACGAGGACAACAACTTCCTCCTCGATCCGGATCTCGTTCTCAATGCAGCCGTGGCATCTCGCGCGGATGTGGTGCTTCTCGCGAACCCTCACAGTCCGTCAGGTTCTCTGGCACAGGTGTCGATTCTCACTGAACTGCGGCAAACACTCTCTCGTCTTGGCATCGCCATCATTTTAGACGAAGCTTTTATCGATTTTTGCCCGGAATCCGGCGTCTCCGAGTCGGCAGTACATTCGACCGATCTGATTGTCCTTCGCTCTCTAACAAAGTTCTTCGCGATCCCTGGCATGCGCGTCGCCTACGCGGTCGTTCATCCTGAGCTTCGGGCGAGGATGGAATCCATGCTACCTCTATGGCCGGTGGATTCGCTGGCAGCTTCGGCGGCGCAACTCGCCGTTCTTGATGGGATCTGCGTGCGCGAAAGGAGGGAAGCGAATACCCGCGAGCGCCAGTGGCTGTCCGAACAGTTGGCCTCTTTAGGATGGCAGGTATTTCCGGGCAGGGCAAACTATCTCCTAATCAAGCCACCTGGGCAAGTAGACGGGCTCAAAATTTGGCGCCAACTGATTATCGAAGATGGGATTGTACTTCGGAACTGTGGAACCTTTGAAGGCTTGACGACAGCACATTTTCGGGTCGCGGTTCGGGACCGCCCCACAAATACACGGTTGGTCAATACTCTCGCACGCCTGTTCGCAGGTAGAGTCCGGTCACTCGACAATTCCTTTAGGAAGCACGATGTTCACAGCTAGGCCGGGATGCATGTTCTGTGCATCGATCGTGCCATGATGCAGTTCAATCGCCCGCCTCGCGATAGAGAGGCCGAGGCCAGTGTTGCCATGGATGGTGTCGCGCGCGGGGTCGGCCTTGAAGAACGGCTCGAAAATGTCAGGCAAAAGGTCTTCTTCAACTCCGGGCCCGCGATCGCTGACGGCGATTGTCACGCGATCGGCGGCTTCCGCGAGCGTCAGGTTGATACGCTCGCCGCACGGAGAGTAGCGGATGGCATTACGAACGACATTCTCAATGGCGCGTCGCAGTAATTCCCGATTGCCCTCCATCGCGGACTGAATAGCACCCGACAACGTAAGTTGGCAGCGGCGCGCATCGGCTTCAATACGGCAGTCACTTACGATGGCGATGATCAACGAGTTCAGATCGAGAGGCGCAAAGGCAAGCGATGAAGGGTCGCCCTCCATGCGCGTGATGTCCATGAGGTCGCCGATGAGGATGGTCAGTCGATCCACATCGCGTTCAATACGGTTCAACGCAGTCTGCTGATCCCGCGAAGTGCGCGCAAGCTTAGTTGCCAGTTTGAGCCGGGCAAGAGGTGAGCGAAGCTCATGTGAAATATCCTGCAAAAGATGCGTCCGGCTGGTAATCAGCGTTTCAATGCGATCGGCCATTTGGTTGAAAGAGCGCGCAAGACTGCCGATCTCGTCTTTCCTATGCAGATTGACGCGAATCGCGAGTTCGCCATGGCCAAATCGATCGGCCATCCTGGATACCCTGCGGATGGGAACGACCAAGCCCACGGCAGCCAGCCAGTAGAGCAGGACGATGACCGCGGCGATTAGAAAATAGTACGGAAGGTAGATGGGAGGACCCGAACGGTCAAGCGGAGCAATGGCTAAGAACCAAAAACGGCCGTCGGTGGAACGGTGCGTTACGACCACGCGGTCCTCACGCTCGATGCGCGACTGCACGGCGGGCGGATGAGGAATCTGCGCATTCATATCGGCGCCGGAAAGAATGTCGACACCGCTCGAATTCAGAAGATAGTGCGAGCCGCCGAATAATCGATCGAGCTTGTGCAAGTAATCCGTTAGCCCGGAACGGCCACCCGAGTCTAAAGCGCTCCGGGCGGACTCGATCTCAAGTTCATCGAAGCGGTCAAACACCGGATTGAAGTAGGTGCGCTCAAAGCGCGCGGAGATGGAGTTGTAAACGAAATACGACAGCGCCAGAATACTGAACATAACTGCAAGGATGGCAACATAGAGCGATCTCACGAGGGATGCACCTCAAAGCTGTCCGGTGAACATGTAGCCGATGCCGCGAATGGTACGGATCAGAGTCTTGCTGCCTTCGAGTTTCTTGCGCAGATGGCTGATGTGTACGTCGAGGAAGCGATCGTAAGGCGTTGCCTCGCGGCCAAAAATGAGTATGGTGATTTCATCGCGAGAGACTATTCGTCCGGGCGAACGGGCGAGCAACTCAAGGATGTCGAACTCCACCGACGTGAGGTCGATGGAGAACCGTCCCAGCCGGACCTCACGAGTGGTTGCATTGAGCACAAGTGGTCCTGCGCTCGTGATCTGTCGTTGCTCAAAAGGATGGTTAGCGGCGCGGCGCAGAACCGCGCGAATGCGCGCGTACAATTCATCGGCGTCAAAAGGTTTGGGCACGTAGTCGTCCGCGCCGGCATTCAATCCCCGTACACGGTCTTGTTTTGCGGTACGTGCGGTGAGTAGGATGACCGGAACATTGCTCCTTTTGCGCACCTGTTCGAGCAGCGAGATGCCATCGATGTGCGGCATCATGACATCGAGGATGACGAGATCGTAAGTGTGGTTAAGTATCTTCGCTAAGCCATCCCGGCCATCGAAAGAGGTATCGAGATGGTGGCCCGCCTCGCTGATGTACTCCTGCATCATGCTTGAAAGCTCGATATCGTCGTCGACAAAAAGCAGCGAGAGGCTTCGATCGGCAGTGGCTTTTACGTTGCTCTCGCGCTGAAGTGCCATGAACCAGCGTCCTCCGAAGTCAGTTTCGCATATAGCGCGGGGCTGCATTCGTGCTTTACGAAACTTAAGCTGAGTTCCCGGCACTCCTGCCTATAGTCACTCCCATGAGTCGCAAGAGGAAAGGACTGGCAACAGCAATTGCTCTGGGCACGATTTCGCTATGCGCAATTCCCGCGATATGCCAGCAGAAAGCGGCGGCGACGCCAACGGCTACCACGCGCGCGCACGCAATTATTCGCTACGGGTCTGAGTTCTTCAAGGGAAAGAGCGTGCAGACGGCGTACGACATGGTGAATCTCCTGCCAGGCTTTGCATTTTCGCTGGGGGTGACCAATGTCCGAGGCTACGCGGAGGCAGCAGGCAACGTGCTGATCGATGGCGAACGCCCCTCCGACAAACAGTTCACACTCGACGTGGTGTTGCAGCAAATCCCGGCTGATCAAGTCGATTACATTGAGGTGATCGAAGGCGGCAAGACAGGTATCGATATGCTCGGCCAGCCAGTGGTCGCCAATGTCGTTCGCAAAAAAGCGGCGGGGAACAAGACCGTGGTAACGCTTTCGACCGCAATCTTCGATGACGGTAGGAACATTCCGGGAGGATCCGTCGAGTTGACCAGCCATCTTCGCAATGGCAAGGTCTTAACTTCAGCGATATCGGCGAGCAAGTATGTGGAACTTGCGGAGGGCGATGGACCCGATGTGGAAACCGATTCAACAAATAATGTGACCGGACGAACCGCGGTAACCAGTGCGGCCGGGGGCCTGAACGCTTATGGCTACAGTACATTTGTGACACCCGCGTGGAGAGGGACTTTCTCGTTGGACGGAAGTTCTTCGCGCACAGACTACAACTACTCAGAGACTGACGCTACGACGTATCCGGGACGGGCTCTGAGCCGGCTAACCGAGCACCTGGGAGGGCCGCTCGGCGGACAACTGCAAAATGAGCTTGGCATGCACTTCAGCCGCAGCCTCGGCGAGAAGTGGACCAGCGAGAGCGTTGCGCTGTTCGACTACATGGGGCAGAAGTACTCTTCGAGTCTGCTTGCTCCAGGAGCGGATGAGAAATTTCTTGAGCAGGAGCACACAGGCGAAACACTGGTGCGCAGCAACTTTCGTTTCACAGCCAACAAGGCTATTACAGCCGAATTGAGCGCCGAAGGAGCGTACAACTGGCTTGGCACATCCAGCAGCTACTCATATAACGCCATCGCTATTCCACTGCCGAACGCGAATGCAGGTGTGTCGGAACTCCGCGATCAGTTCCGCGGCAATCTGATTGGGTCGAAGAGCAGAAAAGTCGAATTTGAACTGGGAATGCAGGTCGAGAACTCCCGGATCGAGTCGCAGGCGGATGTCAATCGATCGAAGGCGCTGACATATTTCAAGCCGCGGTTTGTCTTGAGCCTCACTCCAGACACCATGGATCGCTGGCGCATGCGAGTAGAACGCGAAGTTGGCCAACTCGATTTCACAGATTTTGTGGCATCTTCATCGCTGGATACAGGCAGCGTGCGATCTGGCAATACCAACATTGTTCCGCAGCAGGACTGGGTTTTTGAGGCTATCTACGAGCGCCATTTTTGGTCCGACAGCGATCTTGCGTTTACCTATCGTCATTACATGGTGGCAGATGTCCTGGACCGCGTCGCCGTTGCTGCGCCTTCCAATCCAGCCGGTCTCTTTGACGCGGCAGGGAACATCGGCGACGGAACCGAGGACACAGCGAGCGTGGACTTAACGGTGTCGCTGGACCGGATCGGAATCAGGAATGGCCAGATCAAGGCCACGGGAGTGCGGCAATGGTCGCGTGCCAAGGATCCGACAACGGGCGCCGAGAGACCTACCAGCGCGCTCGACCCGCTCGAATATTCCGTAGGCGCGTATCAGAACCTTCCGCGGCTGCACACTAGCTGGGGCGCATCTCTGCGCACTCCGTGCGCCAAGTCGAGCACCATCAAAGGCTGCACTGAGACGGTTTACCGGTTCGACGAGATCGATGCGTATCGCGCAACGCCCGCGGTGAATCTGTACGTCGAGACCTACGTAAGCAAAGGATGGCTGCTGCACCTCGAAGGGGATAACGTCCTGCGGCAGCGCTTCACTCGCGTCATCAGCACGTACGCGGGGCCGCGCAATGAGTATCCCCTCATCAAAATCGACTCAAGGCAACTGGATTCCTTTTCATCGTTGCTGTTCAGCATCCGCAAGGAGTTTTGAATGCGAGATGACACGCGCAGCGCAATCGCTTTTCCTGCAATAGGTACCCGTTTCTTCTGGAGTGGAATGGGCAATCTTAACCGACGACTGACCGCCTGGTGTTGCTTTTGCGCGGACTCAGGGGACTCGAAGGAGGTTGATTTGGCTATCGAAGCTTGCGGTACGGTGCAGGCGTCTGCAGAAATCGAGGTTGCGGCTGCGACCGAAAAATCACTTGTAACCTCGCGGCTGATTCGTCCCCGCCTCGACGGGCTCACGACCCTGCGATTTCTGGCTGCTTTCCACGTCATTCTCTTCCATCTGAAGGTACAGGGCATCCTTACCGGCGGACCGTGGTGGTATCAGAACTTCGCTGGAATCGGCTACATCGGTGTGAACTTCTTCTTCGTGCTCTCGGGCTTCATCCTGGTTTACACCTATTCCTCAGACGATCTCGACCCCAAGCGGTTTTGGACAGCACGATTCGCGCGGATCTACCCTGCTTATGTTTTGTCCCTCGCCCTGACATTGCCAGGGTTTCTGTTTGCGCTTCAGCATTTGAATCTGCCGTTCTACGTCTGGAGTCAGCAACACTTCACGCTGGCGGCGTTCTCGACTCTAATGTTGCTACAGGCGTGGGTTCCGCAAGGAGCCTTGAGCTGGAATCCCGTCTGCTGGAGTCTGTCAGTCGAAGCCTTCTTCTATTCCCTGTTTCCATTCATATTGCGGCGAACGAAGACATCATTGCTGCGAAAGCTGTTGTTGGGGATTGCTTTCTTTTCGTTGATTAGCCTCGTTACTTCAGTGGCCTATGTTGTTTTTCATCCTGACGGTGCAGCCAGAATTAACTCATCAGAAGTCACACTGTATTGGAAAAATGTGCTTAGCTTCAATCCGATTGTTCGCCTCCCCGAGTTCATGGTGGGCATGTTCTCCGGTCGACTATTTCTCAGTGGAAGAGTCAAAGATCAGCTCGGGTCCATCTTCATCTTGTGCGGGGCTGCCATCATCGCAACGCTTACGGCCATTGCCACTAGGATTCCCAACCCCTTGATTTCCGCAGGCTTTCTGTCGCCTGCCTTTGCGGCAATCATCCTCGGAGTCGCGCTGCAACCGCGATGGGTGCGAATTCTAGCGTTCAAACCATGCGTGCTCCTCGGGGAGGCCAGCTACAGTCTCTATCTGCTTCATTCTTTCGTGATGGAGCACGCATTCGATGCGACGCAGCGTTTGCCACATGGTATCCGGGTAATGGTCTGTGTAGTCGGAGCGGTCGGAGCGTCGTTAATCTGTTATCTGCTAATCGAGGAACCTGGCCGTAGATTTCTGCGACCGAAGACTGGGGTATGAATTCACAGTTGGGGAAGGTGTTGCCTGCCGTTGGAGATCGGGCATTGCTGCTACGGCAAATGATCTGGGCTCAACGCACGGAGTCATTGGCTTGACTTGCATGCGAGTTTGACATATAGAATTTGGTCATCTGGTGTACGGGAAGCCGGCGAAAATCCGGCACTGCCCCGCAACTGTAAACGCGGAGAATTTGAGAGAGTAACGCCACTGGGTTGACGCCCGCGAGGGCTGGGTTTTTTGCGAATCGCCCGGGAAGGTATCTCGAATTCGAAGATGCGTGAGTCAGAAGACCGGCCGGATGCCAATCTTGGCTTGATCCAGTTTCGATGGGAGAACTGGAGAGCATTCCCCTGCCGGTTGAAGCACCGGCGATGAGAAGGCTGCCTATTAATTGATCCCGCTGTCTCCATGGGGCATTGCTCCGTGGGCAGAGGTGTTCTATGCAGGAAGCTGGCCGCAAAACGGTCACGCTCGTGCTCGGCGGTGTTCGCAGCGGCAAAAGTCGCTGGGCGCAGGAGCTTGCAGCGAAGGCTGCGCGTGTCGCGTTCGTAGCAACGGCGCGTGTGTGCGAAAGTGAGACACGCTTTAGTAGGCCAACTCTCTCTGGCTCTAGCCCCAAACGCACGCTGCGGCGAACGGTAGATCTCGAACGACTCGAACTTTATAGCCAGTTTATTCAAGCCTGGAAGGCTTTGCGTTGCTTATGCTGCTGGCGGTACGCCTCGCGAGGGGGTATAGCGGATTTGAAAGCATCTCCTCATAAAGCATCTCCTCATATTGATGAGGCCAAATTCGGCAGAGCGTTTTCGAGTGTATCCGAGTCACTGCCTGGTCGGGTACTGCTATGAGCTTTGGAATGCTGTTAAGACGCTGGCGCGCTGTCCGTCGTGTGACCCAGCTGAACCTTGCACTGGACGCAGCTATGTCGTCGCGTCATCTCAGTTGCATCGAGACCGGCCGTTCCCAGCCGAGCCGGGACATGGTTCTGCGTCTTGCCACGGCTCTTCAGGTCCCCCTTCGGGAGCGCAACGCCCTTCTCCTCGCAGCTGGCTACGCCCCGCTATATCCTTATGCGGTTCCCAACAAATCAGAATTGGAACAGGCGTGCGGTGATATGAGCTTTTTTATCGCGCAGCTTGAACCGAATCCAGTACTCGTCTTGGATCGCTATGGGAACATCTTGAGGATGAATGACGGTGCGAAGCGCATCCTTACCCTGTTTCCGGGCTGGGATTCCATTGTGCCTCTGAACGCGACCCGTCTTGTGTTTCATCCGCACGGACTGCGGCCTTTTATCGAGAATTGGGAAGTCGTGGCAGCACGCATCATTCAACGCGTGCATCACGAAGCTGCAAACAATCCATCAGACGAGACGTTAAAATCTTTCCTTGAGGAGTTGCTCAGCTATCCGCACGTGCCTAGCCGCTGGCGCATGCTCGATTTGGATCACGCCCCTCAACCTTTCTTAACCGTTCATTACAGGTGGAAGGGCTCGACGCTTCGCCTGTTTTCCACGCTTACGACCTTGAGCATCTCGCTGAACGTTGCGCGCGAGGAACTCCGCATCGAGAGCTTTTTCCCCGCTGATGAGAGCACTCGTACTGTGATGAATCGCCTGGCTGAGGAGGGTGCTCTGTCACAAGTGTCGTAGAGCGCTTTGGTGAGATCTACTGAATTGTGGCTTTCGAAAGACAAGGAGTCTGCAATGGTCGAACGCGAGATGTGGACGTTCTTTTATGAGTCTTACATGAATTTCGACGTGTTGAGTGAAGTCCAGTACATGCCAAAGAAATGGGAAGTCGCTCGGCTCCCTGGTTTCCAAATCCTCATTCGGCCGCGTGCCACTCTTGTTCGTCCCGATCAGCATTCTGTCTATGGCATTGTGGCTACCGGTACGCACGCAGAACTCTGCCGTCTATATTTGCACGCAAGAGATGTACTCGGTGAAACCTATCTTCCTGAAGCTGTCCTTACCGAGACGGATGATGGAAAGTTCAGGCCGGCCCTTTGCTATATCTGTCCGGAGATGACGCCGAGAGCCGCGACGAATGATTATGTCGATCGCATCGTGATCTCCGCTCGCAAATACGGTTTTCCCAGTTGGTACATTCAACATCTTGAAAGTTTTCGCCCCTAGTGTCCGGTGGGCATCGGCATGACCTCGGAGGTCATTGACAGCGTTGCCCCCTCATTGAAAATTAGTCCCAGAATTCTATCGCCACTTTAGGGCGTTACCAACGGATAGGCGATCGAGCTCCGAATCGCGGCCTCTTACGAATCGCTTGTCCGGTTTCGAGGAAGCCATTCGGTTGCAGGCTGTCATCCAAGACTTCACATTAATGTAGCTACATCAGGGAGGGACATTGAACTGGAGCAAATGGATTCGACTGACACACCGCTGGCTATCTATGGCCTTCACAGCCGTCATTGTCATCAATGGCATCGCTGTAGCCCAGCACAAGTATACGAACAGGTTGGGTCTCTTGGCAGTCTTCGTGCTCGCCCTGGAATTTTTTAGCGGCCTGTACTTGTTTGCGCTGCCGTGGGGTGCGAAGTGGCGCAACCGACGGCTGAGGGACGGAAGCAGATAGCTTTTGAGCCCTTTTGGGGATCGAACCGTGAATTTGTGGAAGTGACAGGTTGAGCTAGCGTGGCTAGCTAGAATACGAGGGTGGAATGGCATGAGAGAAACTGTTTTTGATGCCAGAATAAAGGAACTCAAGGACTGGCGCGGGAGAATGCTTGCACGCGTGCGCGAAATCATTCACGTCGCGGACCCTGAAATCGTAGAAGAGTGGAAGTGGGTCAAGCCCACATCGCCGGGGATTCCCGTCTGGTCACACAGCGGCATCGTCTGCACAGGGGAAACGTATAAGGACAAGGTCAAAATGACCTTTGCCAAGGGAGCCCGACTAAAAGACTCCTCCGGTTTGTTCAACTCTAGCCTGGATGGAAACGTCAGACGCGCGATCGACATTTACGAAGACGATGAGATCCATGAGGCCGCCTTAAAGGACCTCATTCGCGCTGCCGTTGCTCTCAACCTCGAGGATAAGAAGAAATCACGACGGAGCCACGACAAAGTGTGAGGTGATGGCCACGATTTTCGCAATGCGAACGATAGATGAGTACCCGCCGGGATTGATCGGCACGCTGACTGAGCTATTTGGCCGGGCGATTGCAGCGAGTCACGGTGTGGACTGGACTGTGGATGCGATGATCGCAGAGCAACAATGCCAATTGTTTCGCCAGTTCGATCCGTCGTGTGATCGTGTCTGGGTCGCCTTGGAGGGAGGCAGTCCGCATGGCGCGCTCACGATAGATGGTCCACGGCCGGAAATGGGGCGCCACGCGGCGCGGCTTCGCTTCTTCATCCTCGATGAGTCGTTACGAGGATTGGGGCCGGGGCGTTTAATGATGAGTCACGCAATCGAGTTTTGCAGGGAGCGAGGCTACAGACGCATATCTCTGACGACTCTTCATGGTCTTGATGCAGCGATGCGACTGTATGAATCGTACGGATTTACTCAAGTTGGGCAAAGCGCAGCGACTTTTCACGGTAGCCGCTCCGTCGAGTTGACACTAGAGCCAGAGCTTGCCTGACGTGTTCTTTGGCGGTAAGCAGAGTTCTCAGAATGCAACTGTTACGCTTAATCTTCGACATCAGAACGCTGAGGTCAGCGGGTATCATTGCCGGCGTCATTGGATTCGCAACGCCACTTCTCATTGCGCAGCCAGAAACACTCGTCCCTTACGGGAAGGCGGTAATGCTCGACGGACGACTCGACGCCACATGGGATGATGCTGCTGCAACCAAACTTCCTGGTCTCGCAACCCTCTACGTGAAGCAGTCAGAAGAGTACATCTGGCTTGCAATCGAATTCATGAATGATGATGGCGCGGTGGATCTCTATATTTCCCCACCAGATGGAAGCATTTACGATCTTCACGCATCCGCGAAGCTGGGTGAGCGCCAATATAAGGGGGATGGTTCATGGCCCGAATGGCATTGGTTGAACAATCAAGGTTGGGTAGCGGAATGTATCCCGCGTGAATTCATTTGAGAAGCGAACGTTCATGCGAACAAAGGTACGTGAATTTTCAGATTCGCAAAACTCGCTTTCCAGGAACTCCATGGAAAATGATGGTGGAAGTGCTTACGCCCGCGGAGCCAGAATGGAAAGTCGCGCCATATCCAACAGGGTGCATCAACACCGATACAAAGGGATGGCTCGTGCTGAGACTCGACCACAGTAGCCGATAGATCTGGACTTGCAGCGAGCGATCTAATTTCAACTAAATGCTCAATGCTGGCGCGCCTTCAGCCATGGGTCGAGCGAAATCTTCTGGATGCCGGATTGCCCCGTGACGTATACCGTATGCCCGTCAGGCGAGAGATGCGAGCCCCATGGAAGGTCCATGTTCAGAGCATCACCAAAGTCAATTGGCGTCCTCCAATGATCGCCGTCTCGGAAGGCGATGCAGAGACGGCCCAGCCCACCTTTTACTTTTCCGTAGTCGAACACGATGAAGGATTGATCCGGCGCAACGGCCGGGTCATGAACTGAAATGGCGGGATCACCAAGTACCACCAGCTCTGGGGGCATATACTTGTCTCCTCTGTATTGCGATCGCCAAATATGCATCGCCTTCTCCCTCGCATTCCAGAGCATGAAGTAAAGCGTACCGTCGCCAGCGATGCTAGGAAAATCCACGAACACATCGCTGTTGATCAAGGGACCCAGCCAAACAGGCTCCGACCAGCCGTCTTTGGTGCGGTCAACTCTCCATATGTTAGAACCAGGCCCTTGTCCGCCCACGAAGTAGTCTTGGGTCAGCGGTCTGCCTCCCGGTGCGACCGGACGGTTCGAATCGAATAATAAATACCTGCCGTCAGGGGAAAGGACAGGATCTTGATCAAACCATTTCCCCGAGAAACTCGCAGCCTGTGGCGGTGACCAGTGTTCCGCGTGTCGCTGCGAGACCATTATGGTCTTCTGCGAACCCGTGCTGCGATCGAAGAACACAGTCTTGCCGTCTGGGGTAAACGCAAGGGTATCATCGCTGTCCGGACGAACAATGCCTCCAAGCGTAACGGGCAACGCCTTTGTCTCACGTGTCTGCGCAGTGAGAGTAAAAGGGATTGTCCCAATCAATCCCGCTACGAGGATGACCAAGTTGGCGAATAATACGGTCAGACTTACGCTCTGGCCAAACTCCTTATGGAAATCGCCAGAAGATTGGCGGCGAATAATGGGATGGATCCAGTGCATTCTGCGACACCTCCTCAAAAAGGCCCTGTGACTGAGCGGAACGCGACGGGACCGCAGTACCTCATTGCTCTGACACGGAAATCCGACAATCGCATCTGCTTCATGCAGGCCTGGCTGCTATAGTTCGCACGATCACCCATTCGCCCGCGCGCTTCTGAAGAAGATCCATGAAAATAAACAAACCACTAATGTCCTTTCCGTCTTGAATTCTTTTCTCTTTTACACTGGCTTGGACCAAGGCGACATTGCCGAGCACCTGCACGTTCATCGGTCCATTCTCAAAAGACTGGAGCTTGTGATTGCCGGATTCAAAGTCCTGTAAGAGTCCCTTCTTGTTGAACAGTTCGCCCGTCGATGTGATCGTTTCCCAATCGTCAGCGTAAGCTCGATCGATCCTGTTGAGATTGCTGGTAACCATTGCATTCCCGAGATCGTTTTCGAATTTCTTGATAGTGGCGACGATGGCCGCTTCCTGGAAGTGCGCACTAGATTGATCAGCAAAAACCTTGGCTCCCGCGCTGCGCCAGACCACCCACGTGCTATCGCGCTTTTTAAGGAGATCCTGCCATAGAGACTGACTTGCGATTTCCCGCCCGTTCCCGGTCCGCCTCTCCTTAACAAGACCCTGGGCAAGCGCATAATCGCCGAAAACCTGCACATCTATAGGTCCATTGTCAAACCACTCAAGTTTGTCATGGGACGATTCGATATCAGCTAAGACAGCTTCTTTGGTAAAGAGTTTGCCATCGGATCCAACTGCTGCAAAGTCGTCTGCGTAGATTGTTTTGAGCTTGTTAGCATCGCCAGCCACCATTGCAGATCCCATGGCCTGTTCAACTTCCCTGATGGCATCGATATCACCGTTGGGTTTTGCTTGGCTGTGCAAGGGAATACTCACAGAGAGGAACATCAGTGCTGAAACGACGCATGTATTGCGTTGCATGTTGAGGTAGTCCTCCATCCGCGAAATCCGGATCGAATCCGGCGATCAGTATTGCTTGGGGACAGAGCGGTGTCTATGACCTCCGAGGTCATGGACAGGCGCCGGTTTGCAGACGCTCAATGGAGCTTGAAGTGCGCGAGCAAGTCTCGTTTACGGCTTACGGTGACGTATGCGGGTATCTTGTCGTACGGTCCCTGAGGGAACACGGCCAGGAGAGTTCTTGCTTATGAGGAAGCAAAGCGATGCAAGATGAACGTGCAAAGAAGCACTCGCGCAAGATGTTCAATCGCATCGCTTCACGCTATGAGTCGACCATGGCTGGCCGGCACTCGGACAGAATGAAGAAGGCAGCTCTTCGCTGCCTGGACCATAATGTTCGCGGCTCGGTGCTAGACGTAGGCTGTGGCCCTGGCCTTCTCCTCAGCACGCTTGCCGCCCAGTTCCCGCACTTGCAACTCGCCGGCCTCGATATAGCACCGGAGATGGTAAAGGTCGCCCAAGGACGCTTAGGAGATCGCGCGGACATCCGGCTCGGAGAATCTGAGTCTCTGCCATGGACTGACGCCTCGTTCAACTACATATTCTGCATCGATTCCTTCCACCATTATCCGAATGGGAGAAAAGTGCTCAGGGAGTTTCGCCGCGTGCTCACGCGCGATGGGCATCTCTTCCTGGCAGATCCCACAGCGCCTTTTCTACTGCGCGCAATTCTGAATTCGCTCGTTGGCTTGATGCGAATGGGAGATGTGCAAATGTATGATCGCCGGAAGCTCACGATCCTGCTGGAAAATTCCGGCTTCACATCCATTCAGTGGCAGGCATCGGGATCATGGGGCTTTGTTGCTTCCGCAGTTGCTGCTTAGCGCGCATGACGGCACCACGGCCAGCCTGAAATGCCCCGCTCCCGTTCAGCAACGACAGGTAAGACCGCGTCGAGGTACGCGTTCAGCAGAAACGGGGTGCCATTTCCGAAAACAGGACTGCATCAAATATCACGTACGCCCTGAAGAAAATAGTTCCCACTCGGAGTAGATCATGATCACACTTCGCATCCGTTACACAATCGACATGCACAAGCTCCCTGATTTCGAGCGGTACGCACGCAACTGGCCAGAGCCAATCCGCAGATGTGGAGGAGAACTGCTTGGATATTTCCTGCCCACGAAGATCGCCGGCCCAACGAATTTTGCATTGGCACTCATCGACTTCCCAAACGTTGCAGCTTACGAACAGTATCGTGAAGCCCTGATGCGCGACCCGGACGCAAAGGCAAATGTTGATGCGGCTGAGAAAGCCGGCTGCATTCTCGTCGAGGACCGGTCGATTCTCCAACGCGCATCTTAGGCGAACCGCTCTGATCGAATTTCGGCCATTATCCATATCCTGTTTGTTCCGCTGATACATCTCGGAGTCGAGTTATGTCTGGAGACACCATAGGTTCACAGAAGGAGATTCCCGGCTACGGCTATGGTCTTCCAATGGTTGCTCCCGTCTCCGGTGACTCTCGATGAGCTTCGCGAAATTGAGCCGTCAATCGGATGCAGTGAGGAGGACGCTGAGACTCTCCGGCGTCACAAGACCCTCTTTGACCAGAGAGCCGAGCAGATGGTGGAGCAGTGGAGAGCTGTGATCGGTTCGCAGCCGCACCTGGTCAAATGGTTCTTCGGTCCTGATGGAAAGCGAGACGACGAGTATGCGGCGAAGGTGAAGCCGCGTTTTGTCCAGTGGGTGATTGACGTTTGTCTTCGCCCAGATGATCAGGCATGGTTGAATTATCAGGAAGAAATCGGTCTCCGCCACCTGCCGGCCAAAAGGAACCAGACCGACAAAAGGTCGACCCCTGCACTCGTTCCGCTGCGCTTCTTACTTGCTTTCGTTCCTGTCATCGTTATTTCAGCACGGCAATTCTTTCTGGAGGGAGGAGTGGAAGGAGAGGAACTGGAACGGCTTGAGGGCGCGTGGGCAAAGGCCGTGCAGCTTCACGTCACCTTGTGGACGCGCCCCTATGCGAAGGAGGGTCTGTGGTAGACGGCTTTCGGCGCTCATCCCGAAACGAATCGGACCATTCAAAACGCAAGGCGCTCACCCTGACTGCGATGAGCCTGGGTTTTGTCGTCGTTCAGTTGGATGTGACGATCGTCAACGTTGCCGTCAAAAGCATCGGCGCGGCACTGGGCGGGGGAGTATCGGGTTTGCAGTGGGTCGTCAACGCCTACACAATTTCATTTGCTGCGCTCATTCTGACCGCCGGAGCTGCTGGCGACAGGGTGGGATCGAAACGGGTCTTCATGAACGGATTCGCAATCTTTGTGGCGGCATCGCTCGGGTGTGGCTTGGCTCCGAACATTGGATTGTTAATCTGCGCCCGAGCGATACAGGGGTGCGGAGCCGCGATTCTTGTCCCATGCTCTCTTGCATTGCTCAATCATGCTTATCCGGAAGATCAGGAGCGTACCCGCGCTATTGGCATCTGGGCGGCCGGAGCAAGCGTCGCTCTTGCAGCCGGTCCGGTGATCGGCGGCGTATTGATTGCGGCTATCGGGTGGCGCACCATTTTCTTCATCAACATCCCGATAGGCTTCTTCGGTATGTGGCTCACTCGGCGATTCGTCGCCGAGACTCCTCGCACCAGGACCCGAGGACTCGATTATGGCGGCCAGGTACTTGCAATTCTGTGGCTCGCGGTGATGGCAGCCGCAATCATCGAGGCTGGGCGAGTGGGCTGGACGAATCGGTGGATCATTTCCGGCTTCGCAGTCGTTTTTGTCACCCTGCTTGCATTTGTGGTGGTAGAGCATAAAGGCCGCGATCCAATGATGCCGCTGTCACTGTTCAGAGATCGCACGTTCACCGCATCGACTGCGATTGGTTTGCTTATCAACGTTGCCTACTATGGACTGATTTTCGTGCTGAGCCTGTATTTCCAGGAGATCAGGAACTATACGGCCCTACACACGGGTCTCGCTTTTCTTCCCATGACGGCAATCGTTCTTGCAGCCAATCTCTCCGCAGGTTATTTCTCAAGCAGAATCGGCTCTCGCCTGACGATGTTCGTCGGTCAGGCTCTTTTTGCAATCGGCGCCTTCTTTCTTCTCTGGGTCGGCTCGACCGGATCCTATCTTGATCTTGCATTTCAATTGCTGATCATTGGGGCGGGAATTGGAATTACCGTGCCACCCATGACTTCAGAGCTATTGGGAACTGTGGATAAGAAGGATTCCGGCATTGCATCGGGGGTGTTGAATTCAGCGCGGCAAGCGGGCAGCGTGGTCGGTGTCGCCCTTCTCGGCTCTTTCGTCGCGCAAAAGAGTCAATTCATTCAAGGATTCCATAAGGGACTTGTTGTCTCAGTCGTCGCCGTGGCGGCCGGCGCTTTGGTCAGTCTGATCGTAGAAACTAAACAGACATCCAGAAGCCGTGCGGGGGCTTATGAATAAGAGATCCTCTCGCGTCTGGATTCCGATCGCAGCATATAACCGGCACCGTCATAGGGGCATCGATTGAGCATCAATTGGAGTCTCTGGAGGTGTGAAAATACAAGGTGATGGTCTTTCTTGGAAGGTAGGGATTATGGTCGATGAGATGTTGATGATGGAGTACCGGTCACCCAAGTTGTCAGAGTGCCACCGCTGGTTGGAAGTGGATCTGTGTGTACCGCATTCCACGCTGGGTTGGACACTAATTGGAGGTGGTCGGAGTCGAGCCCAACATGTTTTCTGGCATCAAGTCAGTGACACTGACCTGCTACCAGAGGTCGATGCGAGATTGTTTTTTGAGGATCGGCGGAAGCGGCGGAAAGCGGACACAACAGGTGTGGGGTTTCTGACTGGTTGTTCCTTGGCTGAATACGTCGAAAGACGGCTTGATCGGGGTGGGCTGTCGGCTAGATGCGTTGCGACAATAGGATTGAGGAATGCGCTAAGGATAGGTGATCCTCCAAGCACTGCTGTTCATTCTCTTGGCACGATCAACATCCTTTTGCAGGTATCTCGCCCACTCAGCGAGTGCGCCTCGCTGGAGGCACTGTCGCTTGTGGCTGAGGCGCGAACCTCCGCAGTACTCGATGGACATGTCCCAAGCAGTATCGGAAACACCGTCGCCACGGGCACTGGAACGGATTGTATCGTCGTAGCTTCTCCACTGCCGTCCATCGATGGGGTTGAGCTGGATTACGCAGGCAAACACACCGAACTTGGTCACCTGATCGGCTCATGCGTTTACGACGCGGTGAGTCATGGGGTCTGGCGATCGAAAGGGTTTCTAGAACGCGAACAATGACGGGGATACGACACCGTGAAGACGTTCATCAAAACCATTGTGCTGCTCAAGCCAGTGCAGGAGTAGGGTGTCTTGCTTCAACTTGAGACCTCGCGCTTGACACTGCGCGACTTGCAGGAGGAGGACGTAACGTTAATCCGACGAATGGCCAGCGAGCATGCGATCAAGCGTTATCAAAGCGTACTCAGGCTCGAATCTGAGAAGGCCATTGAGGAATTCATTCGCACGGCGATCTCTCACAACAACCAGAACCCGCGTCACGCGTTCAACCTTATCATTGTCGACAGCAGAGAGAAGCAGTCGATGGGTTGGATCGGTTGGGGACCTTCTAAGAACCCAAGCTCCGCAGAGTATGGAGTAGGCTATGCACTTCTGCCACAGTTTTGGGGAGAAGGATACATGACAGAAGCCTTGCACGCCGGGTTGGCTTTCATGTTTGAGACACTTGGCGCGCAGAGAGTTACAGATTATTGTGAGGCTACAAATGTGGGCTCGGCGCGAGTGATGGAGAAGCAGGGCATGAAACCGATCGCCCGTTGGTCAGGAGTGGCCAACGACGGGTCGAGTCTTAGATATGTCCGATATGCGATTCAACGATCACAATGGCTCCTGCTCAACCCGGCAGAGTTCAAGGGATTGAGTTAATGCAAGAAGAATCTGCTCTCGGAATTCACCATGTTGCCCTATCTCGCTGCCGCCATCATCCTCGTTGGATTGCCGACTATCCAACGCAACCGCACTCCCGGCTAACGCGATTCAGCCGTGATCTTTCCGGGTGATAAAAAGCGCTATTAAGGCGCTACAGGAATTAACAGTTTTGCTAATGCTCAATCTCACTCCATATCAGAAGGCGGCCATTGAAGCAGTGCAGGGCCGTGCAATGGCTCTCAGAATCGCAGCGGGTACTGAGATCGACGCGATTCTGCGACGATCCGCAAGCGACGCCGCACTGCTGGATTCTGCTCTTAAGGCCATGCAAACAGGTGCTCGCATCGGCCTTCATTTCCATCCCGAGCGTCTTAGCCGGGCAGGCGTGAGCGTTGCTGAAGGGCTGCTCAGCAGCGGGGTTTACACAAACCAGTTTGTTGCCGGCCTCTCCAGTGGCAGTCCGTCCGCATTTCCGGGAGGTGAACGGGACCTGTGGGAGCGCCATCTCTTTCAGGGCACATACCATACAGCAGATGTCACACCCGCTGGTCGTCCTAAATATGGCGCGCTCGATGTCATGCACTATCCAGACGGCCCTGCGCCCCGCTTTGGTTCTTGCTACTTCTTGCTGCGCCCGGATGTTGCGAAACGTTCGACCTTCACCTTTGGCGGTAGTCATGAAGAGTGTGCCCTCGACCGTACTGGCACGCTCGATGCCATGGAGCCGGTTTTGGCCCCGCTGCTATCACAACTCGAACGTTGCGGCGGTGCCTTCAATATTGCAGATATGTCAGTGGAGCGTTGTCTGACGTTGATGGCACAGAATTTCTTAACGCCATTCCCTGAGCCAGCATCCCGCCCTCTCGGACGCGCACTGGATAGCTTTATCGAAGTTCAGGTGCATGGAGCGTTGTGCATTCGGGATGATGCAGAACTGCTGGTTGTAGATCCAGCATTTCGGGATCATCCGGTTGGCGAGGTGCTCAGGGCGATTTCAAACAAATATCTCGTGCCGATAAACTGGCACCCGGGATACCAGATGCCTGTCCAGGAAGTTCCCGACGTCTTCCGAGAATATCCTGTGCGCCCTCTTGCCGAGCGCATCGCTGCCGACGGCATGCTGGATGCCGCAACGATCGGCGCCGCCGCCAATTCCGTGAGCCTTGAGCCGGAATCATGGGAAGGTTGGGCTTCTCACGATGATATCCTCGCGCAGTTCAGGCGACTGTGGCACGTCCTCGTGCTGGGCGGTGCCCCACGAAGCGATCGCTTCTAGATGTCCTATAGAAGTGCACCGGGCGGACATGCTTTGGCCGGATAACAGCGGCAAGCACTTACTCAACGTTGCCCTCACCAAATGAGCGGAATCAGCCGCGAGCGTACACGGCATGCAGCATAGTCCGCATAGCCTTCGAGGCCGAGCCGCAGCGTCTTCTCCTCGATGCCGATTCGGATGCTCAGCAAGAGGGCGAAGATGGGGATGCTCGCGAGGCCCCACCACGAGCCCAGCACGACCGAGGTCCCGGCAAAGTAGAACAGCGCGCGAAATACATTGGATGGCGCACGATGGCATACGGACCCGTCGTGATGACCCTCTGTCCGCGGTCCTTCTGTACCTTCACGACGGTCGCCGCAAAGCTGTTCGTGCGCATCGTCCAGTACAGAAGAGGAACGCCGCCAGGAGCAGGCCGCACCCTGCCCATTGGGCGAAAGGCGGCATTCTCGACCAACGCCAGCGCGCTGCATCAGCAGCCATGAAGCCTATGGCCAGGAACACAAGGAGCAGGAATGGAATCAGAACCAGTTTGTCGGCAAGCGGCTGATCCTTCTGCACCGCTGGCTTCAGGCGCTCTCTAAGTAGCCCAGGATCAGCGTGCACCCCATGCGTCTCGAGAACGACGGAGATGACGATCATCTCCCCCCAAATAGACCCATCCTGCGGCATAGTGCAACGTTCCCGCGGCGCTGAAGATGATCACGCCCATGAAGCCGAACCAGACAATGGTCTGGACGATAAGGTTTAGAAGGAGACCCATCTCTTTCTTCTCACATCGAACGCTTGCAAAGCGCGCAGCCGCGGGAATTCTTTATCGCTGCAGCCGCCCCCTTTTCCAGCGGCGCATCGCGTCCTCCATGGCGCCGCGCATCATCCGGTAGAAACTCGCCATCTCCTCTAGACGCGCGCCCACAGCTTTGGATCCGGCGATTTCAGCCCCAGTGCTGAGTTGTTCTGCCAATGCATCGAGTAGGCGGTTCTGCTGCCGAATCATGGCTTCATAGTCATCGGCCACGGCGTAAAGCGCACGCTTGGTTCCTGGTTCACTTTGGCGACGCACAAGCGTGTAGCTCTCCAAGAGCCGCGCGGCCACACTCGCACTGCTCTTGCTGATCCCAAGATCTGCTGTGATCTGGTCGAGGCTGACTGCGCTGGAGCAGAGAAGCAGATGCCCATAGAGACGAGCGGCGATAGGTGGTACGCCCCACGGCATAAGCAACCGAGCGACATCCTCGACGAACCGCCGCTCATCCTTGTTTGTCTTATTTGACATATTCGACATATGCCGAATATTCTATCCATTCTTGGCCTGCTTGGCCACAGTACCCAGGAGATCCTATGTTTCCTTATCTCGTCGCCGCCATCATCCTCATCGGATTGCCGACTATCTACATCGCCATACGATTCCGCGAGTACCGGAAGTTTCTTGCCGGCGCATTCTTCGTAAGCAGCGGGATGCAGTTCTACTTTTTTGTGGCGAAGATCCCGATCCCACTTTTGGGGACAAATGCTGTTCAGTCGCCTGAACTGAGCGGCATACGCGGGATGATCCACTGTGTGCTCTTTTTTATTTGCGTCTATTTCGGCTGGTTCTTTCACCGCAATCGCACTGCCGTCTGAGGCGGTTCTATCGCTCTCCAAGACGGTGCAAGAGGTAGGCCCACTCGGGTGGGGCGAGTGTTACCGCTCCCGCCGCAAGAGCAGGAGCCTCACAAGGAAGGGAGGACGGGCACGTCGATTAGCAGGAGCTGACGTGCATCAGGGCCTGGGCGAGTAGCCCTTTGCTTCGATGCCCAAGCACAACAGGTATGCGTACGCCGAACCCTCTGGCGAGGATGTGGTGAAGAGCCGAAGATCGGCTTATGTCTGCGGCAGTGGAGTTGAGTTCCGGTCGTGGAGTTCTGTATTGACGCGAACTGGCTTAGCCAGACGCAAGAGGCCCGTAGACGTGAGCGCTCTTTTGTTGACATCGAGATAACCGAAATGCATACTGCTGCCGTATCCTGATCCATTTGTCCGCGTTTGATATCCTTCGCGCCATCGCCCCGCACGCCGCGATGCAACCGTTCCGCAGGAGATCCTTCGAACCAGATGAAAGTCGCTTATATTCTAGTTCTCGCGCTCGTTTGCGCAAATCTTGTAACTGCTCAAGACCACGTAACCGCGCCGCGGTGCACATCTAGCCACGTGAGCGACAATATGACGCCAGTGGACCTCTACCCAATGGCCGGGCAGTGTATTCAAGACAGTGACTACGCCGATGCACTTACTCTTTTCGCACTGGCAGGCGCGGACCTTCGTTACGACCGCTCACGTGTTAACGACAAATCAACAAGCGACTTCGCCTCGGTACTGATGATGCGAACGTTCCAGTCTTTGCCTGCGTCAGCCAAGGAGGAATTCGGTCGTGTGATCGATGCGGTTGTGGGCGATAAGTCGGCGGCAGAGTACCTTTGCCGGCGGGTTCAAAAAGTCGGTCCGCCAGCTTACTACCCCGAATATATGATCATGCACGGCATGAATGCGATCACTGCGGGATTGACCAAGGCGACGGCTCCGCAAGAACTTCTGCCCGTATCTGATCCCTCCGGAACGTGGAAGACGATCCTTACAGGTTATCTGCACTGTTCTCTCACTGAACAGAGCGGCCCTTGGCAGGATGCTCAAGGTGCCGATCACTTTCGTAAGACGATCGCCGGTGAAATTGCCATTAGCCAGGCTCAGCTGGCAAGTCAACCGATACAGGCTTCTCATTCGGGAGCCACGCCTTCGAGTCCATCTTCATTCACCGCAAACGAAGATGGAGCAAGAGCGGAGCAAAGTCCAATCTATGGACCGCTGACTTTCAACAGGGAGGGTGCAGATTTCTATTTTGCGCAGGACGGCAAGTTCGCACCTGCCTCGGTCACCGGCCGGATCATTGAGATTCATCTACATCCCAGGAGCTTTCAAATTGGATATAACGGCGAGCAGATGAACATATGTCTCGCACCGGTTCCATTTGAAGAGGTAAGAGCCGATCCAACCGGATATAAGGCTTCGTGTTTGGCTGGAGCAATGAGCGGAGCTAGAGCGCCGAATAGCGATGCTCTCCTGGTCTACAGTGGAAACAAATGGGGTGATGGAAACACAACGGTGACGGACGCGACCTCGTTGAAAGCCGCCCCAATGAAGGGCTTCAAGTTTGCGTACCAGGTAAATCAGTTGCTGTTTCTCACTGATCCCGCTATGAGTTTGAGGAGATTTAGAGGGACGCTGTACGGGTACGTTGTTGTCTACACGCAGCCTCAAAGAAACAACAAGGAAATTATGCCGATCCACCTTATTTTTGAATAGAACCGCTGCTGTACAAAAGCACAGATGGGCTACACAGAAGGGCGTGGCGAAGAAAAGTGCCCGATTCTCGCCGGATCTCGTATGGATGGTTGCGCACGTCGTCCGGGATCACAAGTGCACACTATCTCTGCTCGATAGCGGAAGCCTAGTGGCATCGGCCGAGCCATTTGCCCGGCGGGTGGGCGTAAATTGGTCCGGCATCATCACGCCGGCACACCAAGGGTGGGAAGCCGGGCAAAAGAAATGGAGCCTGCCGATGACAGGCTCCGAGCAGGATGATGAAATTACGCGGCGGTTTTGTTTGCAGACTTGGTACCTGCCTGCGCAACTCGCTTCGCTTTCTCTTTCGCCACAAATTCCTGCTTCACTTTGGCGGCGATGGCGTCGGCGTCCACCTTGTAGACCGTGGCTGCTTCGCGCAACACCTGCGAGGCATTGCCCCGCGATGCCGCCAGCAGAATGGCTGATTCAACCAGAGCACGTCCCAGGGTGTTCTCGTCGGCGCGGCGAAGGTAGGCCGCAAAAGCCTTGGCAATCCCGCCGTCGTCCCGCTTCTCCCGGATGCCATGCTGCCGGGCCAGCATTTGAAGGCGGGATTCTTCCAAGAGGCTTACCAGTCTCTCAGCAATGAACAGCAAGTCCCGCTTCATCAGCCGCACCGGGACCGCCGCGCCAATCACACAGAGAACGCGCAGACCGGTGGTATTGGCGATGGCTTCCTCTCTGCGCCGCTTCTCCTGCTCGGCCTTGTATTGCGCCTCATTTGCGCTTGTGCCGATTTGCTTCTTCGGATGGTGAACGGGACAGGCGGGATTCGCGCACACTCTATGGATGGTGCCCACATCGCTGCCCTCGGTGATGATGGCATCCGCCGTGAACTTGCACACCTTGAACTCCGGACGCTGCGCTTCCTCTTTCGACTTCGGTTTCTCGTCGCGGATCGCGGTGTATTTGTTACGGGGCAAAACCGGGCTGCCTTCCTTCTGTCCGCCGTAAGCCGTGCTGATCTGAACGATCTCGGGTTTGGCGGCAACGGTCTTGGCGACATGTGCCGCGAGTTTCGACTGGTAGCAACCCGGATCGGTACACCGGTCCCCCTGCTTTCCGAGGTCATCCCCGAACAGGAGTTTGTTGTGCCCGGTCCGCTTGGGGCAGTCGGCGCAACTTCCCGCAGAGGACAGAAGCTCGGCATCGCGCTTGTCAAAAGGCGTGTCTTTCAAGACAAGCAACACGTTTGTTTCAATCCAGAATTGCAGATTGCGCACGGGCAGAAGAATCCGCGCGGGTTTCTGGCTGCTGCCGCTGTAGACTTCCTTGAAGCAAGCGGTAAGCGCCTGCGGCTGCACATCGGCGGGCAACTTCGCAATCAAAAGCGCGTGGCCTACGCCGATGTCGTTCGCATAGAAGGCCTCGACCACAGCGGGTACAAGGTCGGTCAGCTTCAGGCGTTGCGCGATAAACGCTGGCGACTTGCCTACGCGGGCGGCGATCTGCTCAATGGTGTACTTCGGCTCCTCAAGGCGCAGGAGCGCGGCGAATCCCTCGGCCTCTTCCATCGGGTGAATTTCCGCTCGGATGAGGTTCTCTACCAACTGCGCCTCGATCACTTCGGCGTCGGTCATGTGCTTGATGCGAACCGGCAGAGTTTCCTGCTCTGCAAGCTGCGCGGCGCGATACCGCCGCGCTCCGAAAACAATCTCGAAGCCGTTTTCGGTCAAAGGGCGTACCAGCAAGGGCGACAATACACCCTGGCTGCGGATGCTGTCGGCCAACTCTTTCAGCGCGGCGTCTTCAAAGACGTGGCGCGGGTTGGTCTTCGATTCATTCAAGAGCGACAGCGGAACGTCGCGGTATTCGGTGGCATTGATGACAGTGGTTTCCATGTGAATCTGCTCCTTTCGAGCGGTGAATGAGTGAAAGCGCACGGAGCGGGTGACACGTGCGACACGGTCCGCTCCGCAGAGCGGACTAGCAGCGAATCGACTTGTCCGTGAACGCTTCGAGAAAACGCTGGTCGCGGAGATTGCGGTCCCACAGTTCCGCGAACTTCTGGTGTTGTTCGTAAAGCTCGGCCACGAAAACGTAATCGTTCCCCTGCCGGAAGCGGGAGTATTGCTCTAGCCCCAAGTAATCGTTGCGGAAGTAGTAGGCTGAGAGTTCCGCTGCGCAGAGCGGCGGTTTCGCCAACTCGAAGCACATCTCCGGGTCGCGCATCAGGTCGCCGTTCTGTTCGCCGTAGTGAGCAACGGAGATGGCAGGGACTCCGAGCGGACCCGGCTCCGGCACTGCTTCGATGACCAAAGCCATGTACGGCGGATTCTCGATTTTGAGGTAGAGCGTGGGCCGGTAGCCGCCGGCCCGCTCAAGGATGCGGAGGAGGGTCTGCATCAAGCCACCTCCGCGACGGGCTCATCGGCTTCGGAAACAGCCGACTGCACGGTGATTGCGCCGAGAATGACGGCGGAGGTACGCTGCACGACCTCAAGGCTTTCGGCCAGAAGCGCCGCATTGCCCGCGTACATCTGGATGTAATCGCTCGACGCGCGGCCCATCTCAAGGCCGATGCCTTGGCCCACGATGAACGCCACGGCCTCGGCTTCCGTTTCCCGCACCGTCGCGGTGGTCTTGGTGCGCCGGTCGGTCTTATGCAGAAGCTCGTGCGCGACCTCGTGAACAAGCGTCACAAACTCCTCGGCCTTCGACTGGCCCGGAAGCAGGGCGATCTTGCCGCCGTAGCTCACGCCGAGAGCGGGCGCGATGTTCTCGCTGTATTCAAGCGCGATATTCTGCGCGGCGAGAAATGCCATGAGCCGGTCCCGATGCCCGCCCACGTCGCCGCTGACGTTGTGCTCAAACTCGGGCAGGTCCGCGCCCTCGGTCTGCGCCACATCGAAGACGTATACGGCGCGAAAGCCAATAAGAGCGGGCACGGGCTTGGCGTCGTCCTGGCTGCTGCTCTGGTCCGAGCCGTCCTTCCTGCGCCGGTGGCCCATCATTGGCGCGAGAATCTGGATACCTTTTTCGCTTTTTTTGACGAACCGGCCCAACCCCTTCCAAGTGGAAAATCCGGCTACGCGGGTCGCCGTCGGGCGCTGCCGCGCGATGGTGAGAATGTTCCCGAAAGAATAGGAGTGGAACCGGGCCATTGCGGCAAGGTAAGCGGTCAAGGTTTCGCTCTTGCCCGCCGCAAGCTGCTGGAGCAGGAAGTCCACGGCCTGCTTGATGATTTGCTGCGTGGGGTTGTCTTTCTGCGTAGTGCGCTGCTGGTAGGGCGATTGGTTGGGAAGCGCCGCATTTTTCCTGTGCGGCGCGCTATTGGCGGATGTGCTGCTGACTGCGTAAGGCATGATGTTCGCTCTCCTGTCGCTGCCCGCGAGGGGCGGAATCTGAAGGAGGGCATCTGCCTCAACCCAAATTTCTTTGTTTGAGTGCCCACGCTTCATGGCTCTTGCGGCTCGGCAGGGGCGAGGAGGGTTCTGTCACAGGTCGCCGCAGGCGCCGCCCCGGCGGCCGGAGCAAAGCGGAAGGACCTTGACAGGTTCCGACCGGCTCTGCCAAAAAGCCGCCTGAAGCGGGGGCACGTGAACGAAGAAGAAATTTAGGAACCCTTCCGCATGGCTTTCAGGTAGGGGCGTTGCGGGGAGGGAAAGGACCCGCTGAGGTGGGTGGCGGAAGACGCGAGAGCGGCTGCAGACAGGGAGGAGTAAAACTCCTCCCCTGAATCACGTAATCTGGATCAGTATGCTTCCAAGACGCCGGGGAGAGCGCACGCAAAAAGGAAATCCGCATCGACTGACGCGCGAGCAACACGTAATTCCTGTAGCTACGCTCCGACGGTTCGCTCAGCCAGACGGCAGGGTTGAAGTCCACCTTCGGGACGGTCGAATGGCTACGCTTTCGATTGATAACCAGCTCTTTTGCGTTGAACGTCTCTGGGATCAGCGCGCGGAAGCTGGATACATGAAGAAGATCGAAGACGAGTTTCAGGCTCTCGTCAACGAACTGGAAGCTGGTCGGTCCGAGGGGCTTTCTTCCAACGAGCACAGATGCATAACGCGGTTCTGGGGATTGTGGCATTGGCGCAATCACTTCATTGACTCGCCACTGGAAGACACGCAGTTGAACGGCATTAAAGGAGAATCGCTGACACTCGATAAAAGAGAGATTTTGGAAAGCCGCTGGTATGCTTTCGCACTTGGCGAGGGTAAGCTGCCTGCAAGGGTTATGATCGGACTTCAAATCCAGATTGCGATTGATCGTTACGAAATGGCCAACGGCGGCAAGCGTTGGGGCGTACTCCGGAGCCCTGTCTTGCCGCTAATCATCGGCGATAGGCCCGGAAACCTCATGTCAATTCCGGCATCCCCAAGGCTCTTGCTCGCGGCCGATAACCCGGATGGCGAGTTGACGCAGTTCGAAGCGTTCAGGGCGAATCAAGCTGCTTTGGCGCTCTCACGAAACTTCGCAGTCATCGGGCGGTTTCATCCGTAGCCCCTAGGAGAGGCGCAATGTTCGATGTCGTAACCGCGCACGATTTTTACGCTATGTTGGTGGAGGATTTTGACGACTTTATGGAAGAACCATCCTCTGCGCGGCTAGCGCTACACTGTGCGATCTCAGCACATCATCTGAAAGACTGGGTATGGCATGACAAGATTGATGGAAGTGAAGAGCTGAAAAAGAAATTGGACGTCGGCAAACTGATGGACTTCTCAGATTGGGTGTATGCACACTCTGTCTGGATGAAATTCGTGAGTGAGATTGCCAATGGGACAAAGCACGTTCGTAGCAGACAAAGTTTCGATACGATGCGTGTCGTTTCTCTGCCTTTCAGTTTCGACGCGCCTCACGCGGGGTTTGATGAGGGTAACTGGGACGGCCCTGTTCGCTACGTGCAAGGGTCTATTCCTCTCGGTAAGGATGGAAAAGGCTATCTACTGATGGACCTTGGTGAGGAAGCAGCCGAACACCGTTGGCTTTATACCGCTGACCTGTTAGAGGTCTCTGTTCGTTTTTGGCGAGACTTCTTCCGACTTTATCTTCCCGAGCAGGAGATTTCCGCAAGCAAGCATCATGTGGGCTGAATTTGAGTTGGCCAAAGGCTAGGACGATGGCGAAGTCTAGGTCGTCCCAGGTGTTTATCGCAGCTTCCGGCCATTCCTATCTTCACTGGAAAGGCGTTGACTATCCGCGCCCGCGTCCCCAATTCGTTTTCCGAATTCGGTTCTCCATCCGATGATTCATCGCTTCAAGTTCCGAGATCTTTTGCTTTAATTTATCGATATATAGGCGGGCAGCTTCAGGGAGAGTTCCGAATTCTGCTGGGGTGATTTCGCCTTCGTCGGCGAAGGATCGATAATAGAGTCGGATTTCTTGACCGAGCCCCAGTTCTGTGAGCAGGGCAAGAAGCGCATCGACTTCGGCGTCAACCTGTGCCCCCGCGACCTGTTGGCTGCGTTCCAACTGGTAGGTGCGGATGTGTCCGGCGTGAAAATCCTTGAGGCAGACTCCAAATGTTTCTGCCCAGTGCTGCAAATGCTCGCTGCGTGGATCGTGCCAGAGAGACGAGGCTTCGCGGATCGTCATAGTCTCAGCAATCCGAAATTGATCTTCGCTCACCGTTGTCGCCCTCCTCTTTCAGCCACTTCCTTTGAATCTTCATCATTTCCAGTCTTCCTTAGAATAGCCACCTTCGGCAGAGCGTTTGGTACGATTCCGGATCAAGCCAGATATCTGCCTTGGTGCCGGAAAACCTTTGAATTCTTTATGTTCGGGAACCGCAGAGTAAAATGAACGCTTGATGGACGACATCTTTAAGGCTTACAGCGACGAGGTTGCGGCATTGTCGGTGTCACAAACGACGACGGAGCCAAGCTACTACCCTGCCATCAAGTCCCTTTTTTCGAAGATGCTGAGTGCTGAGACGCTGCCATTTGAGGTTCGCGCCTCGACCAGCGAATCCAGAGCCGGGGGCGGCCATGACATGCCGGATCTCGCGCTATACGACGGAGACGGTGATTATCTGGTGGTTGCCGGCGAAGTAAAGCTCCCCTCAGATGAAATCAAAAACATTGCCTTTTCCGAAGACCGAAACGATCAAATTGGCAGGTATCTCGCAAAGACCAGTGTCGTCCTCGTCTCCAATGTGAGAGGCTTCGGCCTTTTGACGGTCCGGCATGACACGTCTCGGGACGGGAACAGGGTAGCCCCAGCAAATCGTGTGTTGGAACACGTTGTTGAGCTCTGGCCTTCGACGACTGCGATGGAGCAGCGTCGTCCGATACCGAGGGAGGCGATTGAGGAGCTCTATCTTCTCCTGGAAACGGCTGTAACCCGCTATGCCCCGATTGCGGAGCCAGAATCACTGGCCAAGATTCTTGCTCGCCAAGCGAAACGTGCGAAGGCGCAACTTCCCACGGAGTTCACGCAGGCGGTAAGAGGGCTGGCTGATGACTTTGGGAAAGCGCTCGGGGTGTCATTTGAAGGTGAGGAGGGTGAAGAGTTCTTCCGGTCGTCTCTCATTCAGACAGTCTTTTACGGTTTGTTCGCTGGTTGGACACTCTGGCTTCGTTCAGAATCGAAGCCTCCATTCCGGTGGGAGGACCTGGCGGAGCATTTGAAGATTCCATTCCTGGCGGAACTGTATTACGAATTTCAACATCCGAGGCGTATTCAAGAGTTGGGGCTGCGTCCGCATCTCGATCTGGCGACCGAAACTCTCCACCGGGTTGATACAGCGGCCTTCTTTCGTCATTTCGAACTCCCTAGCGTCCGTCATCGAGAGGAATCCGAAGGCCATGGCGAGGCGACGGCGGCGATCATCTATTTCTACGAGCCATTCTTAGAGGCATTCGACCCTGAGCTGCGCAAGAGCTTGGGTGTTTGGTACACGCCTCGTGAAGTTGTCCAGTACCAGGTGCGCACAATCGACAAATTGCTGCGCGAACAACTCGGCTGCGACCGCGGTTTCGCAGACGAGAATGTGATCGTACTCGATCCGTGCTGCGGTACGGGCGCATACCTGATTGAGGTGATGAGGTCTATAGCAGAACAGCTGGAATCCGAGGGTGCTGAGGCTCTGATGGGGCAAACGCTTCTTGACGCCGCAACTAAGAGACTCGTCGGATTTGAGCTGTTGACTGCACCGTTCGTAATCGCACAGCTCCAAATGTTTCTAATCCTCTCAGAACTGGGAGCGAAGCCAACCGCCACCCATCGGCCGGCCGTCTTTCTCACGAATGCCCTCACGGGCTGGGATGGACCTGAGCAAATGAAGCTGCATTTTCCAGAACTCCAAGCCGAGTACGATGCTGCTCACGCAGTGAAGCGCGCAGGCAAGATTATCGTCGTTATCGGTAACCCGCCTTATAACCGCTTTGCTGGTGTCCCGCTCTCGGAGGAGGCAGATCTTGTTGATCGTTACAAGGGAATTCGACGCGACGACAAGGGCAAGCAGGTCGGTCCCAGCGAACTGTACACCCGTTGGGGTATACGTAAACAGCTTCTCGACGACCTGTATGTTCGCTTCTTCCGCTTGGCTGAGAGGTGTATTGGAGAGCGTGCCGAGTACGGGATCGTGAGCTTTATCTCGAACTACAGCTTCTATACCGGGCGTTCACATCCCATCATGCGCTCGTCGTTGCTGCAATCTTTTGATGAGATATGGATAGATTCTCTCAACGGCGACAAGTATAAGACAGGCAAGGTCATCCCCAATGGATTGCCGGGCGAAGGAACGACCGACCAAAGCATCTTTACGACCGAGCATGATCCTCGTGGAATTCAAGTCGGCGCCGGAATAACGACTTTACTCAAAAGACGAGGACGCAAGCGCGAAAACCATGTTCCAACAGTTCACTACCGCAACTACTGGGGCCGATCACAAGGCAAGCGTGAGGCGCTGCTTTCCTCGCTCAGCATGAACACCTGGTCCTCCGAAAAGATGGCGGCGGCGACGCGCTCACCGGAAGGGCCGCGATCTTTTGAGAGCTTCGTACCCACCGAGCAGTCTCGTTGGAAGCTTGTGCCGTTCGCTGCGCAAGGAGGGTTTGATGATTGGCCGGCGCTCGACCAGTTATTCGTTACGAAATTACAGGGCGTAAACCCGAATAGGGGTCTTGATGGGAGTGTTGTGGCGATGGACCGTGAATCCCTCGCAGACAGGATGCGCGACTACTTTTCGAATATGCCGTTGGATCGTCTGCTGGAACGGTATCCAGTTCTGATGCAGGACCGGGCTCGCTATGCAGCCGCAACCGTGCGGGGGAAGCTAAAAAAACAGGTTGGTTTTGACGAAAACAAGATTGTGCCATATGTGACGTTTCCGCTGGACCAGCGCTGGATCTATTACGAAACAGAATTCAAGTTCTTAAATGAAGCGCGCGCGGAACTCTATAGCAGCCTATCCGACAACGAGTTCCTTGTGACTGTGCCTGAGCCGCGGAAGGAATCAGAAACCCGGCCTATCTTGTTGACAACAGCTTTTGACCTACACCTGCACGATCGGGGATCTGTCAGCTTTCCTGTAACTACGATCTCGGCGAATTCGCTGGAAGGAACATTGTTTGCTGCTCATCACGAGGCACCGAAGCGGCACGCTAATCTCGCCACGGGGCCATGGGAAGCCTTTAGGAACGCATATGATTTTAAGGGCGATCTTTTCGGTAAAGATGCGCAAAAGTTGGCTCGCTGCCTCGCCCGGGTTGCGCTTGCTCTCTGTCACTCTCCCCAATATCAGTCTGAACATAAGGAATCTCTGGCCCAAGACTGGGCGCACATTCCCATTCCGAAATCGTTTGAATTACTCCAGGAGCTAGTTGATGCAGGTGATAAGCTTGCGGTCCTGCTGAATCCTGTCGCCAATTCGGGGAAAGTCCTAAAGGCGGTCTTGGCGGACGAACTCAAACAAATTGCAGTACCGACCAAAATCGGTGGAGGGAATGTTGGTGCACTCGACCTCCTCGTCGAATACTCATTTTTTGGGGGTGCTCAAGGGGGTTGGCGCGGACGACCCGCTAGCGGCGATGAACCAATGCATGGCGAGTGGGGAGCAATGACCGGAGATCTATACATTAACGACGCCGTCTTCTATCGCCACGTGCCGGAGCGAGCTTGGCGTTACGACCTCGGCGGCTATCCGGTAATAAAAAAGTGGCTGGGTTACCGGGACCGCGGTCGGCGACCGGGAGTGCCGTTATCAGTGCAGGAGACCTCGCATCTCCGGGGGATGGTGCAGCGACTTTGTGCGGTCTTGAGCTTGCATGCCAGGCTCGACAGCCTCTACGAGAGCGCTTGCCGAGACTGCTTTTCCGCTGAGGAACTTGGGCTGTGAAATCCGCGACGGTTTGCAAAAGGGTGGTCGGCACGAAGATGCCGCGCCAGGATTTTCTTAGTCTCTTCCATAAAATGGCCTTGTGCAACAGCAGGGCCAATTGCGATTAGCTGAGGCCTAGCTTGCGCATTCGCCTTTTCTTCGCTATACTGTATCGATACATGCGTCCCTCCTCTATCTTATTGATTTTGCGCGGCCTATGATTTGCGTGCGAAAATTGGAAGCACACGAAAAGGTGCTTTCAGGGAGAGGAGAACTGGAGCCGCGCCGTGGCAACAGCTCTACAACCAGCCGCGATCAGAACGCCACTTCTCGCCTGTGGCTACAGGCCCGATCTTCTGCGCTCTGACCTCCGGTTTGGTGCTGGTCAGGTTGCACCGGTCGTCGGTTTTGCACAAGCTCCAACCGATTCTCGATCTGCCTGTGTCGTAGTCACAAACGCCGGAAGTGATCCTCACTTGGCGGCGGAAGAGTGTAGAGCACTGGGTGCACCAATCGTGTTTGTGTGTGCCGGCAATGTGCTTCAGTGGTGGAAACAGGGCAGCAAATCGCCGGAATTCCTGGAAAGCATTCCTGAGATTGATCTCGAGAACTTTTTCGATAGACGCAAAGACGAGCTTTCTCCCGAGACCGTTTATCGGGCGAAGACTTGGGGGCGTTTCAAGACAGAATACCAACTGAGTTTTGTAGACCTTGGGTTAATGCCTCTAGTAGAGGAGGAGGTTGGGAAATCACTTGCCGATCTTATAGAGCACAACCTATCGGACCTTCAGGCCGGCTTAGGTCGCGCAAATACCTCTGCCGCTACCGGGCAGTGGCTACTTCAGAGCATTTTCTGGTTAGTGTCTGCGAAGATTTTGCATGACAAACAGGTAGGTGCTTTTCGTGACTTGACCTTGACGAATGTTGACGAGGTCTTTGCCCGTCTCGGGGCACATTATGGAGCGGTTCCTTTAACGATTCGAACCCGTCGAGAGCGCGAGGGCCTCTATAGCGTGGCCCAAGCGATCAGTCGCTTTAGCAGCCTCGCTCTAACAACGACAGAATCGCTGGCGTATGTGTACGAAAATGCTCTGATTTCGAAGAAAACCAGAACAGAGCTTGGCACACATAGCACTCCGTCGTTCCTTGTGGACTATGTGGTCGGGAATCTTTCCGACTGGATTGCGGAGATCCCGGTTGATGAACGGAGTGTGTTTGAACCCGCTTGCGGTCATGCCGCCTTTCTTGTTTCGGCGATGCGGTTGCTGACTGAACTTTTACCGCCGGATCGGGCGGTACCTCGTAAGCGGGGACCGTATCTAAGGAGTCGGTTGCACGGTTCTGACATTGATTCATTCGCGCTCGAACTGGCGCGACTTTCCTTAACCCTGACGGACATTCCAAACCCAGATGGATGGGATTTGAAGGCTGGCGACATGTTCATCGGCGAAAGTCTGGGTGAACAGGCCAAAGCCAGCACAATCCTCCTTGCAAATCCGCCGTTTGACAACTTTTCACCCAAGGAAAAAGCCTCTTATCAGAGAAAGAACACTGAATTGACTTTTGTCAACAAGTCAGTGGAAATGTTGTGGCGAACGCTTCCGAAGCTGCGAGGACGCGCAGTGTTTGGTCTGGTATTGCCACAATCTTTTCTACAAAACAGCAATGCAAAGGAAGCGCGCAAAGAGCTTTTGAGCACCTTTGAAGTACGTGAGGTGTGTTTATTCCCAGATCGGGTGTTCTCGTTTTCCGACGCCGAATCAGTAGTCCTTCTTGGGCGCCGCAAAATTGCCGGTCACGAGAAACGAGTGCGCTATCGCCGCGTGCGCGAGCGGCAGTTGTCGTCCTTCCGTTCGACCTATGAAGCTTCCAGCACAATAACTGTCAATCAATCCAGTTTTCGAGAACAGCCGGATTATTCCTTGCGCCTTGCTGACCTCCACGAAATATGGAGCTATTGCGCGGAGTATCAGAGACTTGAAGATGTATGCTCCGCCGGACAGGGTTTCTCATTTCACGGTGCCGATCTGCCGGAGAAGAGCTGCACGTTTTCCGACAAGAAGTTCCAGGGCGGCCAACTGGGATTTATTCACTTCGATTCGGGCTTGCAATTGCACGAACTCCCGAAATCTTCTTGGGTCAATCTTGATTCTGAAGTTATTCAGCGTCCTCGAAGTGGAACGGTTAGTGGAATTCCTCAGGTACTTCTCAACTACGCACCGGCAGGCCGTGGGCCCTGGCGCTTGAAGGCTCTCATCGATGCTAAAGGACATCCCGTTTCGAGTCGCTTCATAGCTGTTCGTCCAAACGCTGGTCCATATTCAATTCTTGCCCTATGGGCCATCCTCAATTCGCCTATAGCGAACGCTTTCGTTTTTTCCCATTTAGGAAAGCGCGACAACGTGGTCGGAGATGTCAAGAAAATGCCGATGCCGGTGAAGGCTTCTTTCGGCAGGCTTGAGACGGTCGCGAGCCGGTACCTCAAGGAAGCTTCGTTGAATTCTGGTTCCGCGAAGTTGAAGGGCATGCTGCTCGATGTTGACTGCGAGGTACTCAGTTTGTATGCGCTTCCGGCTGATCTTGAGCGACTCATTCTCGAAAGGTTTACTGGATGGGTGCGGGTTGGTGTCCCATTCAACCAGACATTCTATCTGCCTGATGGTTTCCGCGCCGAAGTTTCTCTGGCGGATTTCAGAAAGATTGAAGAAAGCTGGCCGAGAACTAATCGCGAACGAGGATTGCTGATCGACCAACAGATCGCCGGCAAGTTGGATGACGCCCAACGCGCTCGACTAGAACTTCTACAGCAATATGCGGACTATCACATCAACCAAGTCGCGCCCGTACCGATCAACGAGTTGGATGAACTCGAAAGAACACTTCTCACGAGGTTGATTGATGGGGGTCAGAAGAGTTGATGAATGGTTTTCAGTATCCGAATCAGCCTCATGTTCGACGCCATGGCCCAACCGGATACTCGGACTATGAAAGTTATCGTGACTGGCTTCGCGATGAGTTTCTATTCCGGTGCGTGTATTGTCTTCATCGAGAAAAATGGTGTAATCGCAGCGCGGCCTTTCACATCGATCACTTCATCCCTGTCGTATCGGACGCCGGTAGTATTTGCGAATACACGAACCTGCTGTATGCTTGTGCGGCCTGCAATGAGGCCAAGAACGCTATACTCGGGCTCCCCGACCCATGCGAGATTGCTTTCGGTGATTGTCTTCGCGTTACACCAGACGGACAGGTACAGTCCCTCAATGACCATGGTGAAAAGCTGCTACAAACATTGCGTCTCAATGGTCCGAAAAACGTTGAGTATCGATTGCGTCTGATGCGAATGCTTGACACTCTCCAGAAAAGCGCGCCGGATCTTTATCAGGAATGGATGAGCTTTCCGAACGACCTTCCAGATCTCCGGACAAAGCGGGTGCCGGCAAATACAAGGCCGGAAGGCGCACTTGAGTGTCACTTTGCGTTGCGCGAACGTGGCTTATTACCTTCCACTTACTAAGAGGTGAAAAGCATATGGCTGACCGTCTCTTTATGGCTGTGATCGGCGAGAGAAATGCGGGCAAATCAACGACTTGGAACACACTTTGTGGCAGAACAGTAAATACTGGCAAGAAGGCGCGGAGTCTGAACGCTCTCGCGGCTAAGTCTATCGCTGTTCGTCTTATCAGCGGATCCAATGAAGAGAAGCATCGAAATTTGTCAGAAGTGCTTGCTCCCAGCGAACTCGACGTATTTATTATCAGCGGGTCGAATGAAGAGAAGAAGCATTATGCCCAAAAGGTTCTTGAGAACATCGACTGCAGGATTGTCTTGTGCTCTGTGCAGTATGTAGAAGAGGCGTTCGAGCGGACATGGGATTATGTCTTCTCCGAAGGTTTTTCGATCTACGCGCAATGGCTCAACCCCGGTCATCATGAAGGCGAGACCTGGGACCGACTCGGCTTGGTCAATCGTCTGCTTGCAAATAATGCTGTCGTGGCCATACGAGATGGGAGACAAGATGACACGAGACTCCGAGCACGCGTTGAAGAGATTCGTCAGTATATCCACGGCTGGGCCGCCGCCAGAGGGCTACTGAGATAAGGACATCGAAGCGCAGGTGGCTGGTCGAAGATGTTCTGTTTCACAGAACCAAACCAAGGCCGGCGGGTGGTGTCCTTTTTAATGCCGCGGCCTGGTCCAATCCCACGCCCACCAACGGACCTTGATTCTCGCCGAAGTCAATCGCAGACGCCTTAGACACATCACGGCTGAAACTTTCGGCGAGCGCAGCGGCGCTATTTGTGTAGATCTGGGCATCATGGGAAGCACGCGATACGGATACATACGCAAAGCGCCGGTTAATCAGGTCGGGATGAAGTTCCGTATCCATGTTGACCAATACACGCTCTGCAGTAAGGCCTTGCGAGCTGTGCGAGGTCACGGCGTAGCCATGATCGAAGTGTCGCATCTGGTTGGCGTTGAAGTGCACGATTCTGTCTTTGCTTCCATCCATTCGCACCCTGATGTTCCCGTCCTCGTCAATGTTCTGGATAATGCCGAGGTCGCGATTCGCAACTTGTAAGTCCCTTTGTGGAGCCGTGAACTGGATTTTGTCACCAGTGGCAAACTCGCGCTCAATCTCCCGGTAGGCGGCGATGCCGCGTAACCGGGACGGGTCATAGGTGACTTGCTCCCAATTCTCTTTTCGCACGGTAACAAGGTTTTCCTTTGGGTTTGTCGTAACGACCTGAGAGTAGCTGGCGCGCTCGATTCCATGCTCTTTGCTCCCGCGAACATAATGCAGGACATCGCCCGGATGATACCGCGCAGCCCACGCACGATCCGCGCCGGTCATATCGGAGCGCGGCGTCAGCACGCGCATGGAATGATCTTGTTTATCGAGGGAACCAAGCGTCTGCAATTCTTCGCGCACCGCTTGATTGATTGCGCGCCGGGAAGCGTTGTCGGGAGACACGATGATGGTGTTCTCAGGATGGCCGACGTAAGCCTTCGCAATCGCCACGATGCGCTCTTGCGTGTCTGCGATTTCCGTCACCCTCCCTTGCTCCTGGAGCATCTGAAGACCAATCTCCGTGTCGCTTTTCGACAGATGCTCGACGGCTTTCAAGAGCTGGGGATCTCGCTGTCGCACAATCTGGTCGAGCTGCGCGGTCTGCATCCCGGCTAGCTGCAATTGCTCAAAAGGCTTGCCGGCATCGACGCCTTGATGCTGCCGAATGTCTCCGATGAGCAGCACCTTATCCTGCGAGCCGATCCTGCGAAAAAATTCCCGCATCTGCTGCGTCGATGCGAGTGACGATTCATCGACCATGTAGAGATGTTTCGTGGCCGGGTCCGCGTTTCGACTGCGGGCAAGAAAGCCCTGTAGGGTATCGGCGGCGATGCCAGCGTCGCAGAGCTGGCGCGCGGCGCGCGAGGTCGGGGCGAATCCTTCGACCACGTAGCCGTCATGCTCTGCACACTGTCGTATGCTGACCAGTGTGGTCGTCTTACCCGCCCCGGCAACTCCCTGCAAGCCCTGTATGCGGTCGCGCGATGTGAGCACCTGTTCGATGGCTTTGCGCTGTGCCGGATTGAGCTGCGGTCGCGCCTCAGTCAGCGGAATAGCTTGCTCAACAGGCATGAGCTGCGGAGCGCGGCCCTGGCCGTCGAGCACTCTCCGAACGATCTCATTTTCAGCTTTGATCGTTTGTGTGGTTGTGAACTGGCGGGCTGAGCCGTGTTTGTTCCCGGCGACGAGGCAGAACTCGCCAGAGGCGACGCGCTCCTCGAAGCTAGCACGGACCTCCGGGTACGTCGTCTCTCCCATGCCCCGGCGCATAGCATCGACGAAGATGGCGCGCTCGTCTATGACGGCCTCCCGCTCAAAGCTGCGATCGCGGGCAAAGGTCACGGCGGAGTGCGCCTGCCTGGTACGCTCCGCAGCCGGTCTCCCATGGGCCTGGCTCTGTAGGCGCTCGTGGGCTGCTGCTACCACCCTGTCGGCCTGATTGCCGAACTCGGCGGCAATCTGCCGGTGCGCCGCCAGCACCTTTGCGGGCGAGAGAATTTGCTTGCCATCGCGGGTATTATGCGCGGCAATCTGCGCGGCCTCAGGGCCGCTGAATCCACTCCGGGCAACGGCTTCTACAATCTGCTGACGGCGCGGGCTGGAAGCGTCAAGGTACTCCTGGGAGTAGCCCTTAATCTCTGGCGCACCGCTCTTTCCGGACTCCGTCTCGTATCCGAGGGAGCGCAACCTGTAGGTGAGATGCGACTGATAGACGGCGGTTGCAAACTGCTGGCTCTCGAAGAGACTCCTCGGCTGCAACGCGCGCGTAGTTCCGTTCTCGCGCTCGGTCATATTGAAGACGACGGCGTGCGTGTGGAGCTGTGGTGCGGCATAGCCGTCCACCGGACGCGCGGTATCGTGTTCAAAGGTGGCGGCGACAAACTGCCCCGTCGTCTCGGCGGCTTGATTGCCGCCGATGCGCGCCTGGGTATAACGCTCCAATTCAGTGAGGGCCACGTTCACCGCTTCGCGGTGGGCCTCGCGCACACGGTCGTCGCCGCCGACAAGCGCGGTCAGGGAGACGGATTTGGGCGCGCTGAAAGTGGCATCCCAACCGGCACGATGCTCGACCGGAGAAACCGTGCGCCCGTCCTCAGTTTTGTATTCGTGAACGGAGCGATGGCGCACTAACTGCTCGCCGGTCTTCGGGTGCTGGCCCTCTGAGAGACGGGCGAACTCGTCGGCTCCGACGGCGCCTACGAGTCCAAACCTTTCGGCCAGTCTGCCGCGCCATTCCCCTGGAACGCTGTCGCCCTGTTTCCAATAGTTCTGCTCCGCAGCGGTGAACTCTTTGGCGTGATAAGTCTGAGCCTGGGTCGCGGAGAGCGGTTTCGAGATCGTCAGCATTGATCACCTCAACCGCGCAGAATTAGGTTTTGCGTGTCGTCAGCGTCGGGAGCAATCGCGGGTTCCGGCTGGATCTGCTCGGCCGCCGCGATCCCATCGGTCTGCGCGGGACGGGAGGGTTCCGGCGCCTGCCGCAGTTCCGCCGGGGACGCCTCTGCTGTCCGCATCCGTTGCGGGTCGTAAGGCAGCTTTTCGTCGGGCCGCTCGCGGAGCTCAAATCCATTCGCCACGACCGGCATATCGAAGTATGGGAACGAAAACCGCGTGACGTAGTTCTGGAATTTCATGTAGGCGTGGAGATCGGCGAGGCCGGAGATTTCTGACTCCAGTACCAGCGGCTCCACCTGCCTGTCGAGGGCGAAGTTCCGGCCTGCGCGCGTGCCGTCGAAGTGCGTTTCGCGCAGTCGTTCCACCTCGACTTTGCCAATGAATTCGCTCACCCAGTGGCCCGCTTTTGGTTCCTTCGTAGTGAGCCAGATACTTGTTGCGGGCTGCGACAGCATCACCTCGGCCAGATGGCCGTACAGGTACTCAAGCTGGGCCTTGCCCTGGAAGCCAAGCACGACAGGATTCCGGCTTTTGCGAGCTTCGCAGATGGCCGTGTGGAGCTGGGGCAACTTCTGCAGGCTCGCCAGTTCGTCGATCACAAACCACACGCGCCGCTGAGCCTCAGTCGGCTCGTTCAAGAGACGTAGAACAAGCCAATCAATCCACAAACTCTGTAAGGGCCGAAGCGCCTCACGCTCTGCCGGGAGCGAAGTAAGAAAGATCCAACCACGTCGTTTCTCAGCCCACTCCGTAGCGGTCCATGTTTCGTTACCCGCATCTCGCTTTGGCAGCAGCCGGAGACTGTCTGCGACCAGGCCGAGAGAGGCCAGAACGCCGGCCCGTTGCTGGTGGGCGCGGGCGTCGATCAGGTGGGCGTGCTCGGTGCCTTTGAGCCTGCGGTCGATCTCATCCGGATTCGACATCCACTCGACGAGTTCCTCTGGGGTCGGCCCATAGGCCATCAGGAAGGCAAAGATTTTCTGCGGCGATTCGATAAAAAATTCGCCCTTCTTGTCCTGCGGCGGCTGGAATAGGGATGCGGCGAGCGCCTTTGCCTCGGAACGGCTACGCAACTCCTCGGCTGGCCCCCAATAGGGGCATCGCTTGTCGAGCGGATTCAGGATGACATCGCCACGCTCCGGGTCATAAAACCGCTGCACGAACTCGCGGGCCGGATCGTAGACGATGGCCGAATCCCCGCGGCTGCGGACCTGCCGGAGCACCTGAGCGAGCAGTGCGGACTTTCCGGCTCCAGTGTCGCCGATGATCTGCATGTGCTGGGCCTCGGCGCGTGCCGGAATGCGGAGCATGGCTTTCATGCCGTCGGTTTTGAAACCGATGCCGTCGCCCTTCACGGTGCGGTTGAATTGGCGCGGCGTCAGCATTTCCGGGCCTTTCAGCCTGCGCCCATACTTCAACTGTTTTTGCCGCTGCACATCCTTTATGGTCGTAAACGGAAGCAGGGTGAGAAACAGTGCGGCACCGCCGAGTAGCGGCGGCCGGAAGAAGCCGGGGATCGAAGCTCCGCCATAGACGACAGTTTTCAGATAATCGCGCAGCCGCGCATCCACAAAGCTGCGCTCAGGGCCGCAAAAGAGTAGCGAATATCCGTGCTGCCGCGCATCGGCGGAAAGAGCCAACGGGATCGGTCTGCCGTTCAACTCCGGTGTTCTACCCAACACCACATCGCCGTTCATGGCTGGCCGCGGCACGGCTCCACGCCCACCGATGAAAAGCATTTGGTAGTCGCTGCGGTGGCTTGCGATGAATGCGCCGATCGCCGAGGTGCGCTCGTAGACCGGCAAATAGTACCGCTGCAATGGTGCGGCCAGATGGATGCGGATACAGAGCGCAATGAAGGTTAAAGCAAGAGTGACGAAGGCCAGTCCGTAAGTATAGATCGGCATGTGTCGAGGCCAGATGATTGTTTCCTTGCGTCCCCAGGTTGTCTTTGCCATCGCATTACCTCCGTTTCTCGGACACGAGCTTGCCGGCCAGCTCGTGCTTGGCGGTGCTGATTTCGTCGAGCAATTTGTCAAAGGTTTCCGGTGTGAGCTTCTGGCCGGCGGCCAATGGGCGGAGCACGTTGACCAGGAGCAGCCGCACGCCAAGGATCTCCGCCAAAGACGCATCATTCATCGCGGGTGGCCGCAACTCTCGCAGGATCACGTCGCGCATCCATTCGCTGCGCGGAACACCCTTGGCCGTAGCGATCTCGTCCAACAAGCGAGCCTCTTCTTCGGTCAGCTTGAGGCAGCGCGTCGTCTTGCGAAAGACGGTCTTGTTCGATCCGTTTCGTGAAGGCAGCAGTGCCATTTGATGTGCCTCCGTGCCGGTATACCTGGGTATACCGGCATCAGCGTAATTGCTGTTGTTTGTGCGGGTTTACGTTGGTATACCTGCATGACCCTGCGAGGGGTGGAGTGTCGAAATACACCCGGTGCGCAGCACCGCATTGGTACTGCCTCGGATGTTCTCGCTCAAGACCACGCCGGAGGCATCGAGGCCCTGCCTCTTCTCTGGGGCGGGTCCTGAGCCGTGAGGATAGAGGAGAAGACTGACAAGAAAGCGGCGGCCACAAAAAAACTAAGCCGCACAAATACTGCAGGCGAATCGGTCAGGGCAAACCGATTCACCTGTTTTATAGCGATCCTCGTTATTCCGGACATCCTACTGACCGCTGCTGCCGCCGCTTTGGAATGACTGCTGCAGATGTTGCGCATGTTGCAGATGACCTTGCAACAGAGGTGCTGCGCTCTGGAGCGCCGACTTTAGTTGGGCGTTCTTGGCATTCGGGATCAACGTGTTCGTCGCTGCATCGATAACAGCTTGATGATAAGCAATTTCATGCGAAACGTATTCGCGATCGAACTCCTTGCCTTTGAGGCCACTCAGCTTCTTGCTTTCCTCGGCGGCCTGCTGCTTGAGTTGCTTAGCGGTATCGCTGGGCTCTTCCTTCGCGCCGAGCTTATTCGCCAGGTCGCGGACCGACTTCTCTAGGTTGGTGTGGTCGGAGATCATTTGGTTGGCGAACTCCTTCACCTGCGGGTTGCTGGATTTCCTGAGCGCGAGCCGCGCCTGATCAATATCGATCCGGTTGGCAGTTTGCACGATGCCTACGATTTGTGGATCAGTCGGCGCTTGAGCCTCGGTCATCACCCCCAGCGCAAAGGTTGACAGCAATCCAAGAATTGCAGTTCCAAGTTTTCTCATCAGTGTGCTCCTCGGTTTAGTGGAATAGCCTTCGTTCGTGCTGTTATTGCAAGGTTCAGTTCGATGTCAAGCAGACGCTTTGTCCTCTTGATCCGCAAGTCTGCTGAATACCGCAGCTACAATCAGGTCGCAGCGTGGCGCTTCAAACGCGAAGGCGTACCGTGCCTCCGGCCCAACTAGCTCGTATAGTTGATCCCGAAACGCTGCTCTGGCGCGGTGAACTCGTACCTTGAGGTTTTCTTCGCTGATTTCGAGGACTTCGGCCGCCTCGGAGGTGCTCATCTCTTCCACGTCGCGAAGCATGATCACGGTCAGATGTTGACCGGGCAAGCGCGATAAGGTATCGCGGATGAACCGATTCAATTCTCCACTTGCCGCAATCTTCTCAGGATCAGGTCCATGACTGGGCATGTTTAGCTCCCCATCAACGCTGGCAATCTCATCGAGTGAAGCGGAGCGCTGATTTCGTCTTGCTCGGGCGAGCGATTCATTCACTGCGATCCGTGTAAGCCACGTGGAGAATTTCGAGCGGCCAGCGAATTGAGACAGGTGCTCGAATGCACGCACGTAGGTTTCCTGTGTGACGTCTTCTGCTTCCGTATCATCTTTGAGAATGCTCAATGCGACTCGATACAGTCTCTGGTTGTAGCGGCGCATGATGATTTCGTAGGCGCCGGTCTCACCCGCAAGCACACGTTCGATAACATCCTCGTCACTCCAGCCCTCTCGCACTGCGCGGCTCACGATCGCTGAGGTGCCCATATCCGTCCCTCGGTGAGAATGGTGAGCGAAATGCTCGCCTTCTGTACAGAGTTAGATCGGCCCAAACCGTTACAGCGACGGCACCCCACGAGCCAACGACGGCGTTTAGATCGAGCCGGTTCCCATCACATCACGTTGTAGGAAAGTTCTACAATTCGCACTATTTTCAATGAGATAGATGGCTTATAGAGCATCTGCCGGGCCGAAAACGCTGTGATTACACGACTGTGTGCTGATCCCCTGCTGCTGAAATACGTCATTCACTCGATTGGCTGGCTATCTCTCGTTTTCTATAGTTCTGTTCAGCGATGAGCAGGTCGCTCAGGAACAGCAAAGGGGAGGGAGTTCACCATGGCTACGTCGAATTTGGATACAGCGGCTAGTTGCGGAGCCGTCATACGGTCCGGAGAGGGTCAGATACTGAGGTGGGGACAGGGAGGCAAAGTTCGAATTATTGCCGGAGCGGCGTCGACTGACATGTGCTTCAGCATCGCTGAGGTTACGGATGCGCCAGGAACCGGCGCTCCGTTGCACGTGCACCACAGCGAGGCGGAGGGGTTCTACATCCTGGACGGAACTGTCCAACTGACTTGCGGGAGCGAGGAGATCGTCGCACAAAGGGGAGACTTCGTTTATGCCCCGAAAGACGTTCCGCACAAGTACGTGGTTACAGGCGACAAGCCGGCGCGCTTGCTGCTTTTGTTTTCGCGGCCCGGTTTCGAGAGATTTTTCTCCGAAGGCGGAACACCGGTAGATCAGCTTTCGGCCGGTCCGCCCGATGCGAATGCATTTCGAAAACTGGTGGAGAAGTACGACATGGAACTTCTTGAGAGCGCTCCTTGCCACTAACGGGATGGGACGCCTATGGCAGGTTCGGGTCGTTTGTGCGCACGAAGGGCCCGAACTCCTGCTCCGAGGAATCACGCAGGCCCGCTTCGATAATGCGATCAGTGGCGCGGACCATGGCCGTTAATTCTGCGCGCGAATGGACATTTAGTTTTTCGTAGATGTTCACGAGATGTGTGGACACCGTGCGTTCGCTGATGAAGAGTCTCTCGGCAATCTGGCGGTTGGAAAAGCCATGAACGACATAGCTAACGATTTCGCGTTCGCGATCACCGAGTTTCTCGTCGAGGACTGTTTTCACCTCGCCGTCCGGAATAAGGTGGGCGATGCGGGCCCAGTAAGACTCGTTCTCGCGCCTCACTAGCGTGCGGAGGCCCTCCGATCCATGTTCCGTGAGCAGGTCGATATCATGGAACTTCCGTGCATGTTCCACGGCCTTCGCCATGAGAGTGTCCTCGTCTTCTGCCGTGAACACCTCACCGCACGGTGGACACGCAAGCCGCAGTTTTGTTCGCTGACGTCGTTTGGGCATTCCGGAAGACTCCGGTGTTAAATCTGCAGTTTTTCCCGTCGCTGAATCGCACGGCCACATTGTAATTGTCCCGGACCGCTTCAGACGCCGGTTGCGTGAGGCTTCCGTACCTCGATCTTCCCGCCGTGAGCGCGAACCTCGAGACAAGGCTGTGGGTGGACGGCCGGTCCGTTAACCACATGTCCATCTTCGAGGTTGAAACGTGAGGCGTGGTACGGACACTCGATGCAGTTGTCTACCAGCTTGCCTTCGGAAAGGGGTGCGCCGAAATGCGAACAGGTATTGGCCAGAGCAAAAAGGCGGCCGGCGCGTCGAACGAGAAGAATAGACACACCTTCGACCGTAACCTGCATTGGGTTGTCTTCAACTAGCTCAGATTCGGGAAGAACGGGAACGAAATCGTCTGGAAAGACTTGGCCACTGGTCCGATCCACACCGACGCGGTGTTCGTAGACCAATTTGCCACCGAGGTGCGCCGCATAGCTCATAACGGCGAAACCAAGAACACTGGCAGCGCGGCCACTCTTGCGGTGCTTCTTACGGCGCATCAATAGAGATATGGCAAACAGAGCGGTGCCACCAACGTTCATGAGCCCGTGAATCAGTCCGAGACGGCGGGCTGGAGGGTCCACATCTGACCAATCCGTAATGCCGGTTAGCGCCGCGCCTGCGGCTCCGGCCAATCCCACGCCGATCGAAGCATCGGCTGCTACGGCGAACTCATGCCGCTCGATGCACAGATCTAAGAGATCGAAGAACATCGCGGCTGTCCACGCGCCGATCGGCAGGTCGGTCAGCACGACGTGGAATGGCTCGCCTAACCAGGTCCCGTTCAGGAAGTCTCTAAGCTTCTGCGCTTCGGGGTTTCCGCCAGCGTACAGAGCTTTATCAACGATCTTCTGGAGTCTTTCGTCGATGGGAGGCTGTGTCTCCGATGTGGAACCGCCGTTGCTGGAATCTAGCATGCCATCTTTGATGCTCAGCAGCCCCGTGGATGAAATCCAAAGCAGCAATCAATTTGTACAAACTGAATGAATTTGGCATCGCCCACGAAGCAGGGGAGTACAACGGGGCATTTGGAGCCGATTGGGGTCTCGATGGCCGGCTCTACAAGGATGCTCTGCCATTTTTCCAGAAACATTTCGCATTCCCCCAGAACAAATGATTGAGGATATAAACATGGCCTGACGCAAAATAGTTCTATAGGGTTTGTCTTTGATCTCAATTAGCGCATTATCGTTTGCACCCGTGTGGAGCAGGCTACGAGCAAAAAGCTGGAACGCATAACCACAGCGAATCCGTTGATGCTGCCGACGTGATTATCGAGAGATTCAAGGAGGTCTGCATGCTAAAGCGAGCTTGCCAGTTGATGGTGGTGACATGTCTGTTGGGAGAGGTGGCGTGGGCGGCCAGCGATCGGATGGTCGGTGACTGGAAGCTAAATCCGCAGAAGAGCAAGTTGACGGACGTAATGAAGGTTGAAAGCTTGGGCGGGAATAAGTACTCATTCGACTTCGGCGGTGGCGAACCGGAAATCGCGACGGCGGATGGGAGGGACCAACCCGGCCATTTTGGAACGATGATCGTAGTGAGGGTGAACGCGCCGGACAAGTGGACGTTTGTAAGAAAGAAAGATGGTAAGCCGGTGGTGACGGGGGTGTGGACGCTATCCAAGGATGGCAACACGTTGAACGATCACTTTACCGGTACTCGGCCGAACGGCGATATGACCAGCCTGGATTATGTGTACAGGAGAACGGGACGTGGGTCGGGGTTCGTCGGCACCTGGGTGAGTTCGAGCGAGCAGGTAAACTCGGTCGTTGTGCTCAAGGTTCGGGACTGGGATGGGGACGGACTTTCATTCATCTCACAGGGCGGGGCCGGCACGAGAAATGTGAAGTTCGACGGTAAGGACTATCCAAACGTGGGCGCGATGGTGAATGGAGTAACAGCATCGGCCGAGCGGGTGAACGAGCGCACGATAAATATTAGGGAAAAAATCACAGGAAAGGTGAGGGACACTCAAGAGATCAGCGTTTCTCCCGACGGAAAGATTCTAACGGTCACCATCCATATCCCAGGACGCAGCGAGCCGGACGTGCAAGTCTTTGACAGGCTGACCCAATAGGGCCCATGCTTTGCCTTGCTCCGAGCACAAGGCCACTGCCGGCGCCAGTGTCCTCGGCGACTGAGCTAAGAAAGCGAAACCTTCGCAATCTAAACTGCGGATTCGAGAATGCGAACTCTCTCCGCAGCAGAGAAAGCGAAAGGTGCCAACGTTGCTTCGAATATGAAGCGCAGTTTTACATTCTCGCAGTAGCGGGCTTACCCCTGTTGATGGACGCACGGAGGCATTATGAATGCCACACTGGCGATGCGTAACCTGGGACGAGTTTAGGGCTCGACACCTTTGCCAGTGACCTGCCCGATACGGCACCTTGAACGCTACATCCATGAGTTTTCGATCAAAGACCTGAACCTCGAATCCGACGAGCTTCGAACCTGCCATCTCAAAGCCTATTTCGCAGCTGTTCACGAAACAACTTCGGGCTCCAATGCCAAACTGGCGAGAAGACCAATAGGCCGACTACGGCTCCGCAGGCGGTTCCGAAAAAGCAACACGTGTAGTTCGTCGCGAGCACTGCGAAATGAGTTCATATCCACTCGCCTAGCTGCTATAAATTGGAAAACAACCGCATCCCGTCACCGGGCATCAAACGAGTACCACCTTCGAGCTGGAGTGCGCCTGCGATTGCCGGGAGCCCCTTCCATTCCGCGATTTCTGCAGGTTGAGGGGAACTTTGGGGGAAACCCGAACGTGAGTTCTATCGACCAGTGCCAAGAACCGATTCCGTCGACAATTCGGCCGCCCGAACAAGCTAATGCGGATTTGGGTTACAACGTCTTTGCCGGTGGCGGAGAGATGGGTAACCTGATGCACGCCTTCGATTGGACAAAGACTCCCCTCGGCGCACCTGAAACTTGGCCTCAAAGTCTGAGGACCTCAGTCAGTATTTGTCTAGCCTCGCGATTTCCCATCGTCCTCTATTGGGGACGAGAATACGTCGTTCTCTACAACGATGCCTATAGCCAGATTCTGGGCAAAAAACACCCGTGGGCGCTCGGCCAGACTTGTCGCACCTGCTGGTCTGAGATCTGGGACACCATTGGACCCATGCTGAACGGAGTTGTGGAAACCGGCACCGCTACCTGGTCCGATGACCTTCTTCTCAAGTTAGAGCGATTTGGCTACCCCGAAGAGTGTTACTTTTCTTTTTCCTTCAGTCCCGTCCGCGTCGAGACCGGTTCGGTTGGCGGTGTTTTTACGGCTGTTATAGAGACTACAGAGAAGGTGGTTGGGGAGCGTCGCCTCCGAACTCTCCGAGACCTCGCTGCGCGCTCCGTGGAAGCTACGAGTGAGGAAGAAGTCTGGAGAACCACCGCGGCTCTGCTTGCTCAGAATGACAAGGACGTCCCTTTCGCAGTCTTGTGCAGTTTGACTGAAGACCGATTGCGGGTGGTGGGGACCTCCGGCATCAGTCCCGAACATCCCTTTTGCCAAGAGCTGTGCAACTCCGATTCAGAGTGGTATGGTGAAGCCATGCTCGCGGCGAGGTCCGGCCACGCTGCGGAACTTGATCTATCCCTTTTCGACATAACCTTTCCGTTGGGATCATGGGAAAATCCCCCGAAGATGGCGCGGCTCATGCCTATTTCGGCCTTAGGGCAAGGGGCCTCAGGCATCCTGGTCGCGGCGGTCAGCCCGGCCAAGGCGCTGGATGAGAGCTATCGAACCTTCTATGACCTCATGGCGCGGCAAATCGCCACAAGCATCGCCGACGCCCGTTCGTATGAGGAGGAGCGCCGACGGGCCGAATCGCTCGCCGAACTCGATCGTGCCAAAATGCTTTTCTTCAATAATGTCAGTCATGAGCTTCGGACTCCTTTGACGCTGATGCTTGGTCCGTTGGAAGAGATGATTTCCAACCCCGAAGACCATATTGGCGCCGAAGAGCGGAAGCAACTGACAGTGGTCCACCGAAGCTCCCTACGCTTGCTAAAGCTTGTGAATACTCTGTTGGATTTCTCGCGCATCGAGGCCGGAAGAGTGCAAGCTATCTACGAACCCACAGATCTTGCTCAGCTTACGAGCGAACTCGCAAGCACCTTTAGGTCAGCTATCGAAAAAGCTGGCCTTTTTTTTGAGGTGAACTGCCCTGCGTTGCCCGAGCAGGTGTACGTAGACCGGGATATGTGGGAGAAAATTGTTCTGAATTTACTGTCCAATGCGTTCAAGTTCACCTTCGTCGGAGGTATTCGCGTTGAGCTGAAACCAACCGAGACTTCGGTTGAACTCTCCGTGTCGGACACAGGCACGGGAATACCTGAAGATGAGCTTCCTCGCATCTTTGAACGTTTTCACCGGATTGAGAATGCGTCGGGCAGAACGCATGAGGGTACTGGCATAGGCTTGGCTTTGGTACAGGAACTGACGAAACTGCATGGGGGCGTCGTACGGGTCAGAAGCCGCTTGAACCAAGGAAGCACTTTTGTAATCTCTATTCCAACTGGCACTGCTCATTTGCCAGCCGATCGACTTGGAGCACAAAGGACATTAGGTTCGACTGCGACTCGCATGGAAACTTACCTCGACGAGGCGCGGCAATGGGCGGCTGAAGACTCCTCGCAACCCGATCGCGCGTCGATATTCGACGCCGATTCAGCGCCGAATCACGTTCCGGAGGAGCCGGCGCAACGCGAAACGGTGGTTGTGGCCGATGACAATGCCGATATGAGAAGCTATATCGCGCGTCTTCTCGGCTCTCACTATCGCGTTTTTGCAGTACGCGACGGCATCGAAGCAGTGGAAACCGCCCGCAATATCCGCCCAAGCCTTGTGCTCTCAGACGTTATGATGCCTAGGCTGGACGGTTTCGGCGTCCTTAATGCAATCCGCACAGACGCGGATCTCAGAGCCATACCCGTAATCCTGCTATCAGCTCGCGCTGGGGAAGAGTCGCGCGTGGAAGGACTCGATGCGGGAGCTGATGACTATCTGGTTAAGCCATTCACCGCGCGTGAGCTGCTTGCTCGCGTCGCTGCTCACGTCAACATGGCGAAGGTCAGGAGGCAAGCAGCCGAACAGGAATCGCGTTTACGAACTGTGGCCGAACAGGAACGTAAGCGACTGCAGCAATTGCTAGCTGAGGCTCCTGCTGCCATCGGTCTCCTCAGCGGCCCGGAGCATCGCTGGATCTATGTCAACCGGGACTACATCCGCCTCACCGGAAGAGACAGCGCAGATGACTTTATCGGCAGGACGGTGTCCGAGAGTCTGCCGGAAATAAGAACCCAAGCACTCATCGGTTTTTTGGACGAAGTCTATCGGACAGGTAATCCGCATTTCGGCCACGAGATGAGAATCGTTCTCAATCGGTCGGCAAAAGGCCTTTCCGACGAGTGCTATTGGGATTTTGTTTATCAGCCAGTTCGCGATGACGACGGGACGGTCGAAGGGATTCTGGTACACGGTGTCGAAGTGACAGACAGAGTCCTTGCGAGAAAGGCAATCGAGACGAGCGAAAAGAAGTACCGGGATTTTGCAGAAACGGCCACCATTGGCTTGCACTGGGTCGGTCCGGACGGAACTATTCTTTGGGCGAATCAAGCGGAATTAGACATGCTTGGGTACACAGCCCAGGAATACATCGGACGGAATATTGGGGATTTTCATTTGGATGAGCCGGTGATATGCGACATTCTTGACCGCCTTTCGAAGGGGGAAAAACTTCGAGAGTACGAGGCGAGGCTACGTGGGAAGGACGGCTCCATACGCCAAGTCATCATCGACTCCAGCGTTCTATTTGAGGAAGGCAAGTTCGTCCACACGCGTTGCTTCACGCGCGACGTGACGGAACAGAAGCTTGCTGTACAGGCTCTCCGAGAGAGCGAACAAAGGCTGCGAGTTGTTACCGATGCCACTCCCGTCATGATCTGGATGTCCGGCACAGACAAGCTCTGCTATTACTTCAATAAGAGCTGGCTCGATTTCGTCGGACGCACACTCGAAGAGGAAATGGGGAATGGCTGGGCCGAGGGTGTGCACCCCGACGACTTCAATCGTTGTTTAGAGATTTATGTTTCGTCATTCGATGCTCGCGAGCCATTTGAAATGGAATATCGGCTACGACACCACAGTGGCGAATACCGATGGATTCTCGATCACGGAGTGCCGCGCTACGCTCCTGACGGAACGTTTGAGGGCTATCTCGGTGGATGTCTTGATGTTCACAATGAGAAGGAAGCTGCGGAGAAGCTTCGCAAAGCCACTGAAGCGCTACGGACGAGTGAGGAACGATTCCGAGCATTGGTAAATGCGAGTTCCTATGTTGTCTATCGAATGAGTCCGGACTGGACTCAGATGTTGCAACTGGATGGACGCGGATTCATATCCGATGCGCAGCGCGCGACCGACAATTGGATCGATGTTTACATCGATCCGCGCGATCAGCAACAGGTCTTAGAGGCGATCCGTACGGCCATTGAAAACAAGAGCGTGCTCGAACTCGAGCATCGAGTTCGCCGTGTCGATGGAACGCTCGGCTGGACCCTTTCTCGAGCCGTGCCGCTGTTCGATGATCAAGGCAACATTACGGAGTGGTTCGGAGCAGCCACCGACGTGACCGCCCGAAAAGAAGCTGAGGAAGCTCAGCGCCGACTGGCAGTGATCGTGAAATGTTCCGATGATGCAATCATCAGCAAGGACCTGAATGGCATTGTAACCAGTTGGAATCCGGCTGCGGAGAAGCTGTTTGGATATACAGCGCAAGAGATGATCGGCCTCCCTATAACGGCGATCATTCCGCCCGAGTTGCAGCATGATGAACAAGACATCCTGGCCGCTATCGGCCGGGGCCACACAATCGACCACTTCGACACCATTCGATTGACGAAGAGTGGCGAACGAATTCAGGTCTCTGTCACAATTTCACCAGTACGGGACGAGAACGGTAACATCGTTGGAGCGGCCAAGATCGCTCGCGACATTACGCGTCAGAAACAGACTGAACAGGCCGTGCGTACTACGGAGCGCTTGGCAGCAGTAGGGCGACTCGCTGCCACCGTCGCCCATGAGATCAACAATCCTCTCGCATCCGTTACGAACCTGATCTATCTAAGTAAACAAAGTGCCGTTCGGCATGACGTTAAGGACTTCCTAACCAGCGCAGAGGAAGAACTGGAACGCATCTCTCACCTGACAAAACAGACGTTGGGATTTTACCGAGAATCGAAAGAAGCGACAGCAATCAGGCTCGGTGACATCGTGACGTCCACCATCTCTGTCTTTGCGGCTAAAGCTCGGAACAAAGGCGTTTCAGTTGAACCGGAGGTCCGGAGTGATCCGGAGATCTACGCGCTTGCTTCTGAACTCCGTCAAGTGATAGGCAATCTCTTGAGCAATAGCATTGATGCGGTTGAGATAGGCGGTCGAATTCGCTTACGCGTGTCTGCAATTTCGACAAGTGGTTTGTTCAGCAAAGGCGTGCGGCTGACGGTAGCAGATTCCGGACCGGGCATTCCGGACGAGGTGCGGGCACACATCTTCGAGCCATTCTTTACAACGAAGAGGGATGTAGGCACAGGCCTCGGTATGTGGATCTGCAAGAGCATTGTCGATCGGTATTGTGGGTCCATCAAAATAAGGAGCACGACCGAGGAAGGTAAAACCGGAACCGTTATTTCAATTGTCTTTCCTTTAAGCAGCCAGGGACAGGCCACAACCGACAAGCTTAAGCAGGTTGTATGAACGTCACCTCGACAGATATTGGACGGAGAGTCCTGGTAATCGACGATGAGAAGATGATCGCAGACACACTGGCTCTAATCTTGAGATCGGAGGGTTATGCAACTGAAGTGGCATATGACGGATCGTCCGGTTTGGCGTCTTGCAATGATTTCCGTCCCCACCTTGTCATCAGCGATGTGGTCATGCCGGGCATAAGCGGAATAGAAGTTGCGATTGAACTTCGGCAGAAGTTTCCGAATTGCACGATTTTGTTGTATTCAGGCCAAGCCGCTACAGCGCAGATGATGGAGGACGCGCGCTCTCGTGGCCACGACTTTGAGCTGCTTGCAAAACCAGTTCACCCTGCCCGCCTTTTGGAAAAGGTGAGGGCCATGATCGGAAATGCTTGAGCAATGGAGGTACGGGAAATGCGTCGCGCCAAGCCCTTGCTACGCGACCGATTGTTCCTGAGCAGAACTGTGGAAGCGGTGCGTGTGCAGATCGTGAACACGGCGTATTTCAGAACTGTCCGAGAAAACGGAACTAGGGTACGCACAGTGTAAGTGGAAAGTGCGGTCTTCACGAAACACTTCCTGCCAGAACTCTTCCAATGTCAACGCAGCTTGTTTCCGACCTTCATTCCAGAGCAGAGCGACACATTCACCGTAGACCGTCAGCCCGCGGTTCCGGTTGCGCGCATGCTGCCGCACTTCCTTGAGTACGCTGCCGAAATTCGTATCGAAAAGTTCCCGCTCGGGTCGCCCTTCACGCATTACGGATGACATTACTTCCGCCGCATCGAGGGCCACATACCGTCGCTCCTGTGCGCATGCTTGCACATCAATGCCGAGATTCTCCAGTTCGCGCGCGATCAGCTCTCGGTGTTCACGTGTTGCGACGACCAGTGTTGAGTCGCCGAATGAGAGACTGGAGGCGAGCATCCCTCCGACGCTGGTGACGAGATCGGCGTCGCGTTCGTAGATCTGAACTGAATGGGTACCTGGAAATTGAGTTGACATGGTGTGTACCTCACCAGCGCCGAAGCGCCTACTGCAGAACGTGTGTATGCAGGCCATGAACAGAAGCGATGTCGTTGGCCGCACCGAATCCTTCCAGCGGGTAAGCACAATGCAGATGGAAGCTGACATCGCGCATCGCCGCATTCCAAAGTTCTTCCAGCTCCAGGGCCGCCGCCTTGTTGCCGTCCAGCCACAGGAGAGCAACCATCTCTCCGAACACGACCAGGCCCTGGTTCCGGCCTTGCGCTCGGCGGCGGGCATCCAGGAGTACAGCGCCGATTGTCTGACGAAATAGACCCGCGTCAGGCATACCGTCGCGCATAAACATGGACAAGAGTTCCTGCGCATCCAGGGCGGTGTAGCGCCCTTCAGCCGCACAGGCCTTTGCCTCTATGCCAACCTGCTCCAAAGCGTCCACCAGTTGTTGCCGGTGTTCAGCTGTTGCGACAATAAGCGTGGAATCTCCGAGACGCAAGCTGGTGGCGACAATTGAGCAGAGTCGCGTTATGAGCGAATCGTCATTTTCGTAAATATGAACGGAATGAACGGATGCCAACCGGGTTCCCATAGGCCACACACCTCGCCGGACGTAGCGAGTCTACCACGATTTCGGGCCGAAACGGCATTCGTTGTGTCGGCCCCGGCACGAGTTGTCCTCTGGCGGTAAGTCATTCATTCATGAGGAGAACTTGCACCGAGAGTCGCGCACGCGTAGTTTGCGGCCTGAGTAAATTAGGTCGCTGCAAACGGGACGATCGAGGGAATTGGAAGGTGATTCACGAACTGTCCACCTTGGGCGCGAAGCCGGCGTCGGCGCGCCCAGACGTATTCTAGGAAATGTGCTTGGCCGGGGCAGTTCCTCATTGAGCCATTCGCATGCGCCGGCGCAGCGTATGTGATTAGGCTTACTGTGATTGAGCTGCGTGCCCCCTACCTTAGAGAGATCTCTGGAAAGCCGAGGGGGGGAAATCGCTGATTCTGCTTGGTTGTTTCAACCCGAACCAGACGATCAGAGTGGGCCGTTCGTTAAGAAATCTCATTTCATTTGTGACTTGAAACTCATATGGTATGAAGGGTGAACATCAACAGATTGCGAGAATTAACCTCGGCTGAACACAGAGCGGTCGAAGACACAATGCCGTTCATGAAACCCGACTTGACCAGGGAAGAGTATGTAGCTTGTCTGCAACGCCTTCATGGGATAGTCGCCGCATGGGATGCTACCGCTTATGAGAAAGCTCCGTCATCAATGCAAAACCTCCTGGGCCCACGGCGGCGAGGTCATCTTCTTGCGGCGGACTTGAACTGGTTCGGCTTAACCGTCGAGGAAAAAAATCGGCCGAGCCTACCGGATCTGAGCGATGAAGCTCTATTCTTTGGCGCGCTTTATGTGATGGAAGGTTCCACGCTGGGGGGACAACTGATAGCGCGTCATGTCGAAGAGGCACTGGGCTTGGAACCAGGCCGCGGCGATCGTTATTTTCGCGGACACGGAGCCAAGACAGGTCCAATGTGGAAAGAGATTTGTGAGTTGTTAGAAACGCGAGTGCTCGAAGAGGAAGGGGATCGCGTGATTGAATCGGCGCGGCAAATGTTCCGAATTTTCGAGTCATGGATGCGCAGCGAAGGTTGAAAGCCTCACGTGCAAAGCACCAAACCGTATGCATTGGTACACCACAATGAATAAGCAGCTGACGTCTTCTCGAGAACTTCCAAACCCGGCTGATACGGTCCGAGCTAGCATCGAGAACTGTGAGGATGAACCAATAAGGATTCCGGGCAGTATCCAATGTCACGGATTTCTGCTGCTGTTGAATGAGGAACAAACAGGAGTTGTCGCTGCCAGCGAGAATGCGCCGGATTTTCTGAAGATTCCGCTCAATCTGATCCTTGGGGCGTCCATAGATGCCTTATTGGAACGTGAGATCCTAGCGGCGCTGGCCGCACTCGATGAAGCCGTCGAACCGGTGGCTCAAGTAACGTATCTGGGTTCTTTCCCATTACGACAAGAGCTCTATAGTGTCGCGACGCACCTCGTCGAAGGACAAAGGGTGCTGGAGTTCGAACGAATTGAACGCTTGGTCAGTCTGGAGTTGATGAATGCGATCACGACCAATTTCGTGAGCAGAATTGGAAGGCTAAGTACTGAGGCCGATCTTTGTCGCTCGCTCACCAGAGAAGTAAAGGATCTGACCGGATTCCATCGTGTGCTTCTTTACACCTTTGACGAAGCGGGTCATGGGACGGTCATTGCGGAAGAGAACGACGGGCCCCTTCCCAGGTATCTTGGCCTCCGGTTTCCGGCCAGCGATATCCCGAAACAAGCGCGCGAACTATACATTGCGAATACAGTCCGAATCATCCCCAATGCCGGATACGTTCCGTCGCCCATTGTTGGCCTTGGGAACAGGGCTTGGAAGACGTTTGACCTTTCGTCTTCCATCCTGAGAAGCGTATCGCCTATCCATATTGAGTATATGAAGAACATGGGAACGATGGCTTCCATGTCGATCTCGATTGTCTTAGAGGGCCGGCTGTGGGGGCTGGTCAGCGGTCACCATGCTGAGCAACGGACGGTTCCCTACGTAGTGCGAAGCACCTGCGATCTTTTGACCAAGATGGCTGCAACCCAATTGATCTCACTGCGGAATGCCGCCGAGTTAGAGCGCGCCGTGCACTTCCACACCGTGCAACGCAAACTACTCACTCGGATCGCGGCTGAAAAGAACTATGTTTCAGCGTTGATGTCTCAAGTGGACGAATTGTCCCAAGTGACGGACGCTGCTGGTTCAGCGTTCGTTATAGATGGTCAATGCGTCTTGGGAGGAGAAACGCCCGACCACACAAATGTCCTACAACTGGCTCGGTGGATGGATGAGCGACCGGACCTTACATTCTTTGAGACCCGACACCTAGAGAACGATGTTCCCTGGGCAAGCGAGATCCGCAAAATTGCGAGTGGATGGCTGGTTGTGCGGATCTCCGATGTTCGACAAGCTTACTTGATGTGGTTTCGGCCCGAGGTTCTGCGGACCATCACGTGGGCTGGGGAGCCGGTCGGAATGCGAGATGCACAACGATCGCTCCATCCTCGGGCATCATTTGCCGCCTGGCAAGAACTGGTACAAGGCAAGAGCGTGCCGTGGAGCGCCACTGAAAAGCGATCGGCTCAGGAGTTCCGTCTTGCAGCCATAACTATTGGACTGAAGCGAGCTGAAGAACAAGCTGAGATCGGCGAATCACGGTTTCAGGAACTCACGCACTCCCTCCCGAACCTAGTTTGCGCCGTGGATGATAGTGGCCACATATCTTACGTCAATCAGAAATGGCGTGATAGCGGGCTTACGGTCGCTGGCGCTTGGTGTGATCAGCCTAATTTCCGCGCCGAAGATCGGGATCGATGTTTGCAGCAGTGGGAAGCAGCCGTGTCGACGGATTCTCCCTTTGAGACGGAGGTGCGATTTCAGCACCTGCGAGGTTCAGAAGGCCTATATCTTGTGCGTGCCGTCCCTTTCCGGCAGAGCAACGGCGTCAGAGCCGGCTGGATTGTGACGTTTACCGATCTTACAGAGCGTCGTGATCGCGAGATCGCATTGCGAATTGCCGAAAAGCTCACCTTGAGTGCAAGGATGACCAGCGTCATCGCACATGAGATCAATAATCCACTCCAGGCCTTGATAAATATTCATCTTCTCCTTAGGCAGGAGGTCCTTGAGAACGATGCAGCGGTCGGTTATGTGCGAATGGCTTTGACCGAGTTGGAACGGATTTCCGGGATTACGAAGCAGACGATCAGGTGGTCAAAAGAGAGCAGTTCTCAACCGGATGAAACGACATCAGGTGTGCTCTTTGATGATGTGCTGCGCTTATTAGCGGCAAAACTGCAAAATCGGAACGTAAGGGTTGACATTGAAGGCCGTGACGTCCGACTCCGCGGTGTCGTCGGACAGCTACGCCAAGTTCTGGCCAATCTCGTTTCAAATTCTATCGATGCATTGCCGGGCGGCGGGCATATACATCTGATCGCAAGAGCGAGCGGAGAGGAGGCCAGTATCAGCGTTGAAGATAATGGCACAGGCATGACGGAGGCCGTCAAAACCCAATTATTCGAGCCCTTTTTCACTACTAAGGGCGATCGGGGAAACGGGCTCGGACTCTATATTTCTCAGGAAATCATGGAACGGCACCGAGGAAAGCTTGTCATCGAAAGTGCGGCCGGAGTAGGCACGCGGGTGAGTATGGTCCTTCCCGTCGCGTCATCTGCATAGGTCTACCGTGAGTCTCGGGAAGCCGACGAACGCAGTGAGAGCTATCTCTACACGGCGGACGAAAATCGAATTGGCCCGTTCCTCACTTCGGTTTTCAGTTTACGCATGAATGGGCCAAACCGAGTCCACGTGAGTTTCTGAAACACGCATCGACCTGAAGTCAACAGTTGAGACCCCGAATATCCGCAATTGCAGCACACTGGCCGAGCTCGCTGTATTCATTCCTTGGCGGGAACAGAGACATCGTTCAAATAGTGGGGAGCACAACCGAAAGCATAATTCGTTCCGAGGCGTATCTCTATTACGGTTGCAATCGCCATCGGTGAACAGGCGCGGAACCGGTACGAGTGCACGACGAAAATCTTCTGGCCGCCGTTCCCAGTCCCCAGAATGGTATCGACATCCGCTTTTCGCCCTTAATGGTCAACGCTAGGGCGATCTCCTTTAAAAATAAGACCTCGGATCAGCGGCAGAGTTCTACTGACTACAAATTCTGCGACGAAAAAGCGTCAGATCCGGGGTCTGTTGATAATCGCTCAAACCAGCTATTTGGAGTCAATCGCCGAGGCCCCCACGAGAGACCGATTGCTACCCCGGAGTTGTAACTCCGTTTATCGGAATCGGCCATCATTGTAGATCCACAAACGAGTGCACAATTGTGCCCTCGTTGGCATGGTGTTCGCATGCCTGGACGAACTCCCGCATTGAGACCCCGTCTCACTGGACGATGCCGGACCAACCCTGAATGCAATGATGCATTCTGATGTCGACATTCAAAGCGTTCAATATTGACCAGCATTGCAAATGAAGCGTTGGCATACTGGCGGTATATCTTCTCAAGTGGCGTTGATCGGAGCGAGAATGCCAGACCTGAAGAAGTCTATTCTCATTGTTGAAGATGAGGAATCCGTTCGAACATCCCTCGCCATGGTTCTCTCTGGACTAGGGCTTCGTGTCCAGTCTGCTTCGGATGGACTGGCAGCACTGATCGAGATGCGGCACGGAGCCCCTGACATTCTGCTTTCAGACCTCAACATGCCGGGTATGTCCGGCTTCGAATTACTCTCGGTGGTTCGTAGGCGCTTTCCAGCCGTCCTGGTGATTGCGATGAGTGGCGCATTTTCAGGAGACCAGGTTCCGTGCGGGGTGACAGCGGACGCCTTTTACCCAAAGGGTTATGGCGTAGGCGTCCTGATGCGAGCTATTGAGTTGCTGACCCTTTCGAACAGGCAATTTCACGAAATGCCCGAGCCCATTTGGATTCAGAGAAACGGACACGATACCGAGGGCGCAGAGTTTATAACCATCGCCTGCCCGGATTGTCTGAGAACGTTTCCGCAGGTGATCACCGGTGCTGCTGACCTGATTTGCGAAACGAGCTGCGTCTTCTGCCAAAGGTCGATCCACTATGCAGTTGTTGAACCGCTGAATCCCGGATTTCCGCAACGGTACCAACCTCTTCCAAGATTCGAGAAGCCCCACGACTCAGAACGTTTGTTCTCTGGCTGTTCTGGAGCCGGTCTTCAAAAATAAGCGTAGAAGTTTGAAGGTTAACGCCAGGATGCATGCGCAATCGGAGTACGTATGAACACAATATACAAAGTCGCGAAACTCTCATTGGCAATTTGGATTGCGGCAGTTCCGGTCGCCGGTTGGGGGCAGAACGGTAATGTCAAAACCGTTGGAGTCGGGTTCGCGCAATCTCTATTGCAATCGATGGTCGGGGACTGGAGTGTCAGTCAAAGAATGTGGAGCGCCACCGGCGCTCAACCCATCGAGTTGCCTCGTGCGCTCGCGCACCGACGTTTGCTACAGGGCGCTGTTCTACAAGAGGAGATGACAGTGGCACCGGGTGAAAAGGCGGAAGCATTTACGCGGATGGCATACTTCGATTACAACCCTGTCGCAAGCCAATATGAGTACTTTTCTATAGATTCCCGGGCTCCCCAAATGATGAACGAGCGTGGCTACAGCGAAATAAATAAGACTGGTGAAGCACTAAGTCTATCGGGCGGCATCTTTGTAGCCCCAAAATGGGGGAACGTCGCCAATGCTGCTTTTAGATACCGGCTCGTCATCGGTCTGGTACAGCAAAATCGTCAAATTGTGCAACTGTATCTGACACCCCTCTCGGGAGAACCTGGCAAAGAGTTTCTCGCCTTCGAGTACGTTTACACCGAGCATCCGTAAGTGTCACCAAGGCCTACCGCCCGCTTACGACGAGGGCTGCGCCAGCCGTCAATGGGGCTGTTCTGCAAGGGCTTTACCATTCTGCACACAAATCAGAACAGCCCCTCGAAAGCTGGCAAAACTCCGGAGGAATCCGGGCGTATTTTGTTCTGGCATGAGGCGACAGGCTCTAATCTGTTTGATATGAACCTCTTGCGCCGAAAACGGCTACTATGGAATGCTCATTTGTGCGTCTTTTCTAGTTTCCGGCGGCGGCTCACTTGTGTCTCTGTTTATGTCCGTGGTAGTCGACTGAGCTAAATCGACCAGACTATCGGCACTTGCGGTGCGATGCTTGAATATGGCCAAAGAGCGCGCAAGGCCCTTCAACACGGATGCATACCTTGCAACAGAGGGGCAGGGACGAACAATCGTTCATCTCAAGGCAAAGCAAATCTTCTCCTCCCAGGGAGAAGCTGCAGACAGTCTTTTCTATCTACGGATGGGCCGCGCTAAACTGACGATTGTTTCCAAAGGCGGTAAAGAGGCCACGGTAACACTGCTCGCTCCCGGAGACTTCTTCGGCGAGGAATGCATGGCCGGACCAAATGAGGTCCGCACTACAAGTGCTACTGCTATTACCGTTTGTGTGGTGCTTAAAATTGCCAATCAGGAACTGACCCGGGTCCTTCACGCGGAAAATGCGTTCTCAGACCTGCTAGTTCAGTTTCTTGCGGTCAGGAGTACAAGAACTCAGGCGGATCTGGTCGATCAGCTATTCAATAACAGCGAACGACGCCTCGCGCGAACCCTTCTGTTGATGGCCGACTACGGGAATGCGTCCGGCCCAGAGACACTGATTCCGCCGGTAACCCAGGAAACTCTTGCAGAGATGATCGGCACTACGCGGTCCCGCGTCAGCTTTTTTATGAATCGCTTTCGAAAGCTCGGCTACATCAACTACAAAAGCCGAATCCGCATTCACAAGTCGCTATTGACCATGGTTCTGCAGGATCGGTTACCGGAGCAGAATGCGTCACGTCCCAAGCTCCTCGATCTCCGGCCTGGTGGTCGCGCACGAGGCGCCAAGCCAGCAAAGGTATATCCGGGCGGAATCCGAGTGAGGTAAGGATAGCCTTATCTGCCTTCGCAGATTCTCAAAATCGGAGATGCTGGCTCTCTCTTAGCCAGTAGTTCGCTCCTATCGTCACAAGGCCTCATCAGATCTCTTGGGCACAAGGACAATATCCAAACAGGTATTGTGGCTGATGTAATCGATCGGCAGCTCCTCGCAATATGGGCTAGCCATAGCCGGCCGCAACAAGCCCCGCCCGTACGCACCCAAAGGTTAGCGTCATTGAACTGGCGCGCCGCAGGCGCACGCTTGGCTGTGACTCGCACGCGTTTCAGTTGGTAAAAGCATGTTTCTCGGCACGTTTGATTCCGATGCAGGGAGCCCGAAAACACTGTAGGGACTTTTGTAGGGACTAGGGCTAAAAAAGGCGCGAAATACTGGGTAATCCCTACAGTCAGAACGAAAATGGCTGTTCTTCTAAGCGCTTGAAAATGGGCACCATAGAGCAACTCCGAGCAATGCCGGACGGTCCGATTTTCTAGCTGTTAACCGAAGGGTTGTAGGTTCGAGTCCTACCTGAGGAGCCAATAAATCCAGTTAGATACAGCCCATCCTTCCCATCTTCCCGTCTGATACCGTGGAAAATACCAAGGACTCAGATCCCTGGTCTATTCATCGATCAGGTTTAAGAGCCGCACACTCCTGCCATCATGCGTCCGCGTGCTCAGTAGGGTCGAGCATCAGCGCCGCGCGGCATTGCTGCCGTCGGGTTCTGATGCCCGCCCTCCGAACCGGACGTGCACCTTTCGTTATGCATCCGGCTCTCCGGGAACACTGATGTATGCAGGAGTGCGCATCCAACCTCTGC
>DASRHE010000015.1:0-338553 GCA_035650595.1 Occallatibacter sp.
CTGCAGCTGCTTCATCTCCCGGACCTGGTCCGACTCCAGGCCCACGTACTGCTTCTTCCACCGGTAGAACGTCTGTTCGCTGATCCCTGCCTTGCGAATCACTTCTGCTATGGGTACCCCGACCTCGGCCTGCTTGAGCACACCGACAATCTGCTCCACAGAAAATCGTTTCTTCTTCATCAGCCAATCCTCCGCCTTCCGAACGAAAGCGCAAGTTAACTGCCCGCCGTAGTAGCAGCCGGGGGTGTTGGAAACTGGGAAGCGTTCTTGGCTTTCCACTTTTCAATACCCCTCCCACCGCCGGGCATTAACCGACTCGGTTATGGCCGAAGACTAACATTTCAATTGGTCCAGTTTCTCCGGGGCCGATCAGTTGCTCGCAATCCCGACGATGGAAGTCGATGTCGTGCTCACCGATATGCGCATGGCTGGGATGGAGGGTGATGTATTTGTCTCATCGCTTCTAAAGCTCTGCCCGCAAATTCGATGTGCGATGCTGACCAACTTCCATTCAGACGAGGAAGTGTTCCGCGCGATCCACGCAGGCGTCAGAGCCTTCATATTGAAAACTGCGCCCATGGAAAAATGTTGAACAATGTGCCGTGATAATTATCCGTTCCGGATTTCGTTGCGAAACTCATAACGCCACCTGTCGTACGGCCGTATTCGGCTGACGGCATGAAGTTGGTGGTCTTGAACTCCTGTAAGGCTTCAACCGATTCCGTCTGCAATGTCAGCGCATTGGCCGCGACGGTAATTCTATGGAGATCTATTGGCACGAACAATGAAGTAGGCTGTTCAATTTCCAATAGTGCATTTGCATTACTTTGCCAGGCGGCCGCCGAGGCGCTCATGAGAAATTGCAACGAGGCGAGCGTATCCGCGGTTTCGATGGCGGGCCAATAATGCTGAGCGAAATTACGCAAGTCCCAGAGATTGGCTTTTGGATCTGAGGTTCACGCGAAACGGAAGCGGTAAATGCGATTGGCTTCTAGAGTTAGTTCGACGCTGCCATCGCTCTCGCGACGGAGCGGAACAGTCTCCAGTGCGTGGATCTGCTGTCCGGCAGGAGCGCGCAGGCGGTACTTACCATCGAATTCGGGTCGAAGAGTGGCGGCGGTAGCCTTGCCGTGATCCCAGCGGATGTCGACAGTGACTGCGCCGCGCGCGCGAAGGCCTTTGACCTCGCCGGAAGGCCAGGCAGCGGGAAGGGCCGGGAGCAGGTCGATCGAGCCTGTGTGGCTTTGAAGGAGCATCTCGGCGAGGGCCGCAGTGGCTCCGAAATTGCCGTCGATTTGGAAGATGTGACTGCGGCCTTCGTAAATGTCCATCAGATTGCCGTTCGTGCTTACCTTCATAAGCATGTTGAGAGATTCGGCTGCATTGTCGCCGTATCCGAGGCGCGCCCAAAAGCAGATGGCCCAGGCGCGGCTCCAACCGGTGTAAGCCCCGCCGTGAGCCAGGCGGCGTTCGAGCGATACCTGGGCCGCTTTAGCCAGAGTGGGCGTAGTCCGCAAGGTGATTTCGCCGCCGGGATAAAGGCCATAAAGGTGGGACATGTGGCGCTGGCCCGGCGTGGCCTCTTCAAAGTCGATGGACCATTCCTGGAGTTGACCCCAGCGGCCGATCTGGTAAGGGATGAGGCGGTCGCGCGCGCTGGCGAGTTGGGAAGCTAACTCGGAGTCGATGCCGAGTTCCTTGGCGGAGTCGATGCAGTTGGTGAAGAGCTCGCGGATCAGCGCCATGTCCATGGTGCAGCCGGCACTGGTGAAAGCGGGCTCGCCATCGGGAGCCATGAAGTTGTTCTCAGTGGATTCAGACGGGCACGTGGTGAGACGGCCCTTGCCGTCTGAGATGAGCCAGGCTAGACAGAACTCAGCGGAACCCTTCATGAGCGGATAGGCGCGGATACGGAGGAAGTCGCGATCGCGGGTGAATCGGTAGTGCTCGTACAGATGGGCGCAGAGCCATGGCCCGCTCATGCACCAGTTGGCCCAGGTCGGTTGGCCCACCCCCATGCCAACGGGATTCGCAGCACGCCACAGGTCGATATTGTGGTGAGTGACCCAGCCGGGAAGATCGTAGGTTTCGCGCGCGGCGCGGGCGCCGGTGTGGCTCAGGTCCCGCACAAGGTCAAACAGCGGCTCGGCGCACTCGCTGAGGTTACACGTTTCGGCGGGCCAGTAGTTCATCTCGATGTTGATATTGGCGGTCCAGTTAGAGCTCCAAGGAGGCTGGACCTGATAGTTCCAGATGCCCTGAAGATTGGCGGGCTGAGAGCCGGGACGGGAACTGGCGATGAGCAGATAGCGCCCGAATTGAAAGTAGAGAGCGAGCAGCGAGGGATCAGGCGCAGTCGGAAAGCTTTTGACGCGCTCGTCGGTTGGTTGCAAAGCGGCCGCGTCAGAACCGACGCTGAGGCTGACGCGGTCAAAGAGGCTGCGATGATCGGCGATATGGCGTTCGCGGAGAGCTGGGAAGGAAAACTTGGCGGCGGCGGCGAGCTGGCGGGCGGCGCGGTCGCTCACTTCGTTCTGAGGCGTGTCGGGCTTCTGGTCGAAGCCGCGGTATCCAGTCGCAGCGGTAAGGATGAAAGTACAGGCAGTGGCGTTGCGGAGGATAAGCTTACTGCCTTCGTGCGCGATCTGACCGCCTTCGGTTCGTGCTTCAACGAGGGCCGAGAAATACATGCCTTCGCCGGGAAGATCAGAGAGCACGACAGGTGTTTCGCTACCCGGGTGACCGGCTCCTGCAATGTGTTTGGCGGCCTTGCCGGTGAGCAGTAGTCGATTGGACCCCTCGGGCTGAACGGATTTCGCGAGCGGGCCGTCAAGCCAGATGGTTGCGTTGAGAGCGCCGGGCCTGTTGGCTGCGATGCGCAGAACGATGGCCTGGTCGGGCGCTGAAGAAAAGGCGGCGCGCACGAATTCAACCCCGTCCACTGTGTATCGGACGCTGGCAACTGCATTACGCAGACTCAGTTCGCGCCGGTAATTCGTGACTTCGCCTGAGTGCTCGCAATCGACGTGGAGATTGCCCAAGGGCTGATACGCCTCGGCGAAGAGGCCTTGCATCTTCCGGCAGAGTTGGTCGGCGAGGTGATAGTCCATCTGCCGGAGCACCGCCTCGCGCATGGGCCCCAGCCATTGTTTCGCGTCGGAATTGTTCCCGTCGATGGGCATGCCCGACCAGAGAGTGTCTTCGTTGAGCTGAAGGGTTTCCTTGCCCGGATCGATCGATAGAGGGCTGGAGGTGCGTTCGGCTTTGGGGTCCGACGCATTGATGGGATCCGCAGCGGGGTTCGTGGCGCCGCCCCCGTAGACCATGGCGCCCAACCGGCCGTTGCCGATCGGGAGCGCGTCGATCCACTGTGTTGCCGGGTGGGTATACCAGAGAGTGAGGGCGTCGGGCTCGGCGTGGGCGGATTGAGCTATACCAAGTCGCCGGGTGAAAGGAAGAGAACCGGCGACGGTCGAGAGAGCGGCCAGAAAGCCTCGGCGGGTAAGAGGGCGCATATGTTTCTTTTAGCACTTGCAACACGGAAACGCAGATACATGCCGCGGGCAGTTGCTCGATTGAATAACTCTTTGAAATTATCCTTTCGAATCCCACTCGGCCCACCGTGCTGGACGCCCGTTCCCAACGAAGATGAATGGCGAACGGTAAAACCCAATTCCAGAGATCTATCTCAGGCAGGTTTAGGTTTCCAGGCAAGCCACACCAGCATTGCGGCGAGAAGTGTCATCGATGCGACCTTGCTCTCCAATTCCGCCCCGCTTTTCATCCCATTTGTCGCCTGGCTATGGCTTCACAAGCCGGTGAGCCGTACAGTTGCCGTCAGCCTACTGATCGGACTCGCAGGTGTCGTCCTCACTATCCATCCTGGCCCGGAGCTTTTGCACGATCCTGCCGCGACCCTGGCCCTTGCGTCTGGGGTCCTCTCTGCAATCGCACTTGTTGCCACAACCGCCTGGCGGAAACTGACCCGCCCTCGCGTACCCTTCTCTGGAACTTCGGCGTCTCTGCGGTCCTGCTTATCCCAATCGCCATTGCCGTCTGGAAACCGCTCTCTCCGCGCGACTGGATGATCCTTCTCTGCGTCGGAGCGCTTTACGCGCTCACACAGTGGTTCATTGTCCTTGCCTACCGCTATGGGGACGCCGCAGAACTCTCGCCGTTCAACTACTCAGTGGTCGTCTTCACCTGTCAAGCCGGCCGCCTCTCACTTACGTGGACTAAGCCAAGGGGGCAGCTCAGCTGACTCCTCGAAGAGCCAAACTGAGAGATTCTCATCTCGGCTTTAGATAGATTCCGGAGCGCCACAAAATCGCCTTGCGCCGGTCTAACCAAAAGCTAACAAAAGCATGAGAGCCTGCTGTGCTTCGGCATCACTCCCCTTTGAGGCCACCGAGCAACTCTGCGCTCCAAAGATAGAAGTTGAAATTTCAATATGCAGCGCAACTCACACAAAACAAGCGCATTTTAATCCACGTGAATCGTTCGGTCGCATCAGAGCAGGTTATAGTCTGCATGAGCTGCCCTTCCTGGCAATCGGCGTGCAACTGGTTTCCATGATTTGCTGCGCGCATTCTCGATTCACGCCCTGAACTCATATACGTGCTGCGCCAGGAGCGCCTTCGCGCAAGCGCATCTCGCTGAATCGCGGCAGTTTTGGAATAAGCAGGCTTAACGGATCGGAATTGAACACGGAGAGGAACTGGACATGAGGACTGCTATTGTAACGACAACCATTCACGTTCCGCAGTTGCTATCGGAATACGCAGCGAACGCCCGCCTCTTCGGCCATGACGATCTTGCGTTCATCGTCATAGGCGACCGCAAGACTCCGCCGCAGACAGCAGAGTTCTGCAAGAGCCTGGATCAGCAGTTTCCCTGCTTTTATCTCGATATAAAAGCGCAACAGGAGTATCTGGAGCGCTTCCCCGCGCTATCCTCTCATCTTCGCTACGACTCGATCCAGCGCCGGAACATCGGCCTTCTTCTGGCCTACGAGCGCAATGCAGAAGTCATCATCACCATGGATGACGATAACTATATTCTGGGCCAGGATTACGTTGGCCTGCATAAAATAGTTGGTTCAAAACCGGTCCTGCCCGCCTTCACTTCGACCTCCGGGTTCTTCAATGTATGTTCCTTCCTCGCCGCAGATGACGGAGTGCGTTTTTATCATCGCGGGTATCCTCAGCAACAGCGCTGGAAAGAAACCAACTCTTTCACCAGCCGGCATTCCTACGCGCGCCGTATTGCGGTAAACGCGGGATTCTGGCTGGATAATCCCGATATCGATGCTCTCACGCGCATGGAGCGGCAGCCTGTGGTTCGAGGCTTCAACGAACAATGGCAGGGCAGATTTACCCTGCAGCCCGGAACCTGGTCGCCCTTCAACTCGCAGAACACCGCGCTGATGCGGCAGGTGGTTCCGGCATACTTTCTTAGCCCGTACATTGGGAGATATGACGATATATGGGCGAGCTATGTCATCTGCAGGATCGCCGAGCACATGGGTGATGCGATCGCATTTGGTGAGCCGCTGGTGCGGCAGAGCCGGAACGAGCACAACCTCTGGAAAGATCTCGATGCAGAACGCGACGGGATGATTTTGACAGATGGACTTTGCGCAGCCCTGCGCTCCATTCCGCTCAAGAAGACGACTTACCACGACTGCTTGGGAGAAATTGTGTCGTCACTCGCAACAGCCTGGGAGCCGACTGCTTCATGGTCCGACTCACAACGGGAGTGCCGTTCAAAGCTGATTGAGGGTCTCGAAATCTGGCATCAGGTATTCAGCACGATCGGCAAGACTGATAGCGCACATCGCGACGTACCGAGCGTACTCCTTGGAACACAAGCAAGAGCGGCAGAGGCTCGCAGTCTCACCAGCTATGCCGGATAACGTGCCGGGAAACTGAGCCACGCAGCCATGCCCTATCCAGCGAGAGTCGAAATCTCGAATTCAGATTGCGCACAGGCGCGAATCGCGTTTGCCTACAGCACAAAAGATCGCGTAGAACTCTCCGTTCGCACTCTCGAGCCGCTCCGATCCACGCCTGGATTCGATCTGTACTGGATGGATGGCAGCAAAACCGAGGCAGGACAGGCTCTCCCTTTGCAGATGCGCGCTGATCTTCCGGCGCTTCGCGAGGTGCACTACGGAGTCACGGGCGGCCCGGACGTCGCAATTGTCTATGCGCTTACCTACCTCCTGCAAAAGGGATATGAATACGTCGGACTGTTGGAAAATGACGTTCTGCTCGAGTCGGGATGGCTTGAGCGGCTAATCAGACTCTTCGAACAGGGCAAGCAGGATGGACTCCGTGTGGGAGCCGTCTCTGCCCGCACGATTCTGGAAAGGACCCTCGTCAGTCGCGAAGACTACGGCGTGATGTTCAACGTCGGCGCGGGCATGATGATGCTGACCCGCGAGGCTGCACTCGCCATTCTGCGCCGCTACCGCACGACTTCGCCAGACGAGATCAAGGGCATCGTGCACGCGCGCACAGGACTCGACATCAGCAAACGTGCCATGGCTGTTACGGGACCGAGTGCAGACTGGTTCTTCGATGTCGGTCTGATGCTTGATGGTTTTTCCTCGTTGGCCCCGATTCCCTCCATGGCGTCGAACATCGACGCAGACCTGGCAAAGTGGGGCTGCTCGCTTGTGAGCGACTCCAACCCCGTCCCGGACAGGCCGGGAGCCTTCGATCTCTTACGCCAGATGCAGGGCATCAACTTCGAATCAGCTCCGAAGCAGATCGTGCATCACCCGAGCCTCGGCAGAATCGTATTCCCTCATCAGATAGTCACCGCGCTTCCAGGATTCGTAGGTAAAGGATGGAAGATTGTTTGGCGCCAGGGATTCGGTCCGTTCGCTCTTGAATCACTGGGCCCTGAGGCCGCCATTACCATTCCGGCATGGGGCGCGCCGATGGCCTTCATCTTCGAAGGCCGCCCTCAAGGTGGAGAAGTTGTACTTTCCGTCGGAACTGACCGCACCGCCATTTCGCTCCTGAGAGAAAAGCCGGAAACGATTCTCATCAACTTTCCTGGTCCCGCAGCAGACGGGGCCACACTCCAACTCACCGCGCAGTCCGCGGGCGTTGTGTGGTGTGGCGTTCAACTCGGTGATCCCTATTTCTCGTTTCCCTCTGTGGATACGTTTGACTTTCACGTGCTTCAACCCTTCTTGTGAGGCGCATACTTCGATAACTCGAAAGGAAAAAACCAATGAAACGAATTCTCGTCAACGGTGCCGGAGGGTTTATCGGCAGTCACATGGTGAAGCGCCTCAAGGCCGAGGGAAACTGGGTGCGCGCCGTCGATCTCAAATACAACGAATATATTGATTCGCCTGCCGATGAGTTCATCCTCGCCGATCTACGCGATCAGAAGGTTGTGAAAGAGGTGGTCAATGGCATCGACGAGGTGTATCAGTTTGCAGCCGATATGGGCGGAGCCGGCTATCTCTTTACGGGAGAGCATGACGCCGATGTGCTGCACAACTCGGCCACGATCAACCTGAATACCCTGCACTACGGCACTGAAGCCGGAGTCCGCAAGTTCTTCTATTCATCCTCTGCCTGCATCTATCCGGCATACAACCAGAATGATCCCATGAATCCGAAGTGCTCCGAGGATTCTGCGTACCCTGCTGCCCCCGACAGCGAGTACGGCTGGGAAAAGCTCTTCAGCGAGCGTCTCTATCTGGCGTATCACAGGAACTACGGCACCGAAGTTCGTATCGCCAGATTCCATAACATCTTCGGCCCCGAAGGAACCTGGAATGGCGGCAAAGAAAAAGCCCCCGCGGCGATGTGCCGAAAGGTCGCGGAAGCAGAAGATGGCGGTGAAATCGAGATTTGGGGAGATGGCCAGCAGACCCGTTCGTTCCTCTATATCGACGAGTGCATCGAAGGCGTCCGCAGACTTGTGGAGTCGGACGTCGTCGGCCCTTTGAATATCGGCTCGGACGAGATGGTCACCATCAATCGGCTGGCCGAGGTGATCATGCAGATCGCCGGGAAGAAACTCTCGATCCGCCATATCGACGGACCGTTGGGAGTGCGTGGCAGAAACTCCGACAATCGCCTGATCGCCGAGAAGCTCTCCTGGAAACCATCGGCTTCGCTCTACGAGGGTCTGCAAAAAACCTACAAGTGGATTGACAGCCAGGTGCGCTCCGCGAAATTCCAGGCAGACGGAATCGCATTCCAGGATCTCGACGTAACTGCACTCCCAGCGATCGCGAATCTTGCAGGAGCTAGCTCGATCTCAAGCCACGTGCTCGCGCGCGGAGGAGCCGGAATCTAAGACCGAATTTTTGAAAGGGCACGACTTTAGTCGCGCCGAAAAGGCGGCGCGAGCTAACTCAGACCTTTGCCAGCGTCTCGAGAGATACAGGCTGGAGATAAACGCCCAGAAGGGTGCGAACCCACCAGGCGCCTGTCTCGCGCTTTTCCTGCGCGCTTGTGTAGCGATACTGATAGAACAGCGCTCGAATGAATATCGGCGGCTGTTCGGCGAAGGGATTTTTTTCCATCAGAGCGAGAATCGCGGAGTCCCCCGCATGCAGTTTTTGGATTAGCTTCAGAAACCAGCGATCGTAGCGCCACACACGGATTCCGCCTCCGGTGACTGCCACCGAAAACGGCAGGAACCAGATCAGCCAGTCTAACCGCAAATGATAGGGCGCGATCTGTGGCGGCGTGCGCATCGGGTCTCCGGGTTTGGCCTTGAAACCATATTCCTGCCATTGCGTGGCTGCCGTAATCACGTGATCGCTTGTGCCTTCGAGAACAATCTCATAGCGCTCTCGTCCCACCCGCCCAAAGGCGCCATACGCATTCACCAGGTGAAATCGGTTATAGCTGAAGTTCATAACCTGGTTGCTCGAAATCAGGTTGAGCGCCGGCTGGATACTGAGCAACACCGTGGCCAGACCTATCAAATACAGCACAGCATCGAACGGAATCGGCCGTTGAACCAGCGGCGGCACAGCGATGGGTAGAACATAATCCAGAGTCCGATCACTGAAAGCAGCAAAACCGAGAACGACCGTAAGCCAGTTCAGCCAGGAATAATTGCCACTGATGATGAGCCACAATTGATGAAAGATGATCAGGCCGCCCGCAATCGAGGCAATCGGCTGCGGAGCGAAGAGTGCGAACGGAACAACAATCTGCACAAAATGGCTGAACAATGCCGAGAAACGATGTAAGGGTGACGGCAGTCTGTGAAAGTACCAACTCAACGGATTGGGCAGCGGCTGCGTTTCGTAGTGATACAAAAGGCAGGTCAGTTGGCGCCAGCATGGATCATGACGCAGCTTGATCAGGCCGGCGCCCATCTCCGTACGAAATAGCATCCAGCGCAGAATCAGGATCGGCAAGACCGAGGGCTGAATCCGCAATGGCCCCAGAAAGGCCGTAAAAAAGCCGGCCTCCAGCAGCATTGACTCCCAGCCAAAGGCAAAGAAGTTCTGGCCCACGTTAACGATCGAAAGATAGAGAGCCCATAACAGGAGCCATGCGCTCATTGAGAGCCAGATGGGACCTGCGTCCGTCAGTCCACAAAGAGCGCACGCTGAGACAAGAACGCCCATCCATGCGACGAAGTCGAGAAGGCGATCAGAATAGCGCCAGCAGAAGACACTCGGCGCCTGGCGAAAGGTGATGTGTTCCCGATAAACCGGAACCGGTAACAGACCGCGCTCACCTAAAAGCGGTTTAAATTGCCGCACCACCGCGATGAAGGCAATGAGATAGATCGCAGCCATTCCTCGCTGCAAGAGGAGACGGCTCATCCATAAACCACCAAAGTAGAAATTCATGGGCGATCTGGGCATTTCTCCTTCGGTGTCTTCAGAACCGATGGCGCGCAGCGGCAATTTTAGAGGAACCCGCCTTCCGATATCCGCAACAAAGTGCTTCTACGCAGCGGGTCGCGCTTCCAGGTTCTTTCGTGCTTGTATCAGCAGCGCGCGGGCTTCATCATCGCTCGTAGGCGTAAAGTCACGATAGAACTGGCCCACTGCTTCGAAAGGCTCAGGTGTATACGCGCAGATGATCCGATCCACTTCGCTGCGGAGTTCTCTGCATGTACTGACCGCGGCCACAGGAACTGCGATGATGACTCGCTTCGCGCGTTGCTGCACGACCCGCACCGCGGCACGCATGGTCGCGCCTGTTGCGAGCCCATCGTCCACCAGAATGACAGTTCGATCCGCGATCTCTAACGGCGGTTGCCCCGCTCGATAGGCACGCTCTTCGCGTTCAATCTCCATCTGCTCGCGCACGCTTACAGTGCGGAGCAGATCATCAGAGATCCGAAAGGCCTGGATAACATCAGAATTGAGTACAAGTGTCCCATCTCCGGCAACTGCGCCCATCGCCAGCTCTTCTTGGCCGGGAACACCCAGTTTGCGAACGGCGAGAATGTCGAGCGGCAGAGCATGCACGCGCGCGATTTCGAAACCGACCGGCACGCCTCCACGCGGCAGTGCGAGAACAACAGCATCTTTGAGGTATGGAATCGCGGCCACAGCGCGCGCCAGCACCTGGCCTGCATCGCGACGGTCCTGGAAGATGGGTTCGCCCATAGGACCCTCATTCTGTGTGGAATTTAGAAACCGCGGGAAATCTGAACGAGGCCCGGTGCACTGTCAAAATCCATGCCCAGCTGCAACCGCGCCCCTTCCGACATCCGAGCCGGGCTCCATGGCGGATCGAAGACGACTTCTACCTGCGCCTCCGACACATCCGGCAACTTCAGCAGCTTGCTCTCGACATCGGCCTTAAGCACATTGCTCATGCCGCAGCCGGGAGAAGTCAGCGCCATTTGGATCTTGATTGCCGTGCCTCCCAGCGGACTGGGCGTCATGGAACAAGAATAGATCAGGCCGAGATCGACGACATTGACAGGCAATTCAGGATCGTAAATGGTTTTGAGCGTGTCCCAAACGAGCTGTTCACTCAGCGGCCCTTTGTGTGCGGACTTGTCGTCTGCCACACCGGTGTTCAAGCCCAGAGCATCGGCGTCTTTCCCATCGATCCGGTACATCGCATGGATATTGGTGGAGACCGTGTAGCTGCCGCCGCGCGCCTGCACAATGCGCACCGCCGTACCCTGCGGAAGCGTCTGCCGCAGACCGCTGGGGATCGCAATGGCCTCGCAATCACGCTTGAGTTCGATGGTTTCCATCGGAATCATCCCTTACTCAGTCGTAACCGGTTTCTGGTCTCCGTGGAGCGCCGCTTCCAAAGTGTGCCAGGCCAGCGTAGCGCATTTCACGCGCGCAGGAAATTCGGAGACACCGGCGAAGGCTTCCAATCTTCCCATGTCTTTATGTTCGCCGTTGTTCTCTTGCCCGGTGACCATGCGATGAAAGCTCTGAAACAATTCTTCCGCTTCGCTTGCGGTCTTGCCCTTCATGCTCTGGGTCATCATGGATGCAGAGGCACGCGAAATGGCGCAGCCGGAACCTTGAAAGGTGACGTCCTGAATCTTGTCGCCATCCATCGCAACATAAACCGTACAGCGGTCACCGCAGAGCGGATTATACCCCTCAGCTTTCGATTGAGTCTCGATGGCACGGTAGTTTCGTGGAGACTTGGCATGCTCCAAAATGACTTCCTGGTAGATATCGCGCAAGTCCGCCATCAGCCCAAAATCTCCTTCACCCTTTCGATGCCGCTGGCCAGTGCATCGATCTCCTCGGTCGTGTTGTAAGCAGCAAAAGAAGCGCGCGCCGTGGCGGGAATGCCGAACAGCTCCATAATCGGCTGCGCGCAATGATGGCCCGTCCGCACCGCGATTCCCTCCTGATCGAGAATCGTGCCGATATCGTGCGGGTGAATGCCCTCCATCACGAAAGAAAGCACGCCTGCTTTTTCCTTCGCTGTGCCGATCAATTGCAAGCCGGGAATCGCGCCGATCTTCTCTGTCGCATACGTCAGCAAATCGTGTTCGTGCGCGCCGATTGCCTCGATGCCCAGGCCATTCATGTACGTGATTGCCGCGCCCAAGCCGATGACTCCCGCGATATCCGGCGTTCCTGCTTCGAACTTGTGCGGAATCTTGTTGTAGATCGTCTTCTCGAACGTCACGGAGCTGATCATGTCTCCGCCGCCCTGGTAGGGAGGCATTTCTTCGAGAAGCGCAGCCTTGCCATAGAGAACGCCGATTCCCGTGGGCCCATACATCTTATGGCCGGAAAAAGCGTAGAAATCGCAATCCAGATCCTGCACGTCCACCGCCATGTGAGGCGCAGCCTGCGCTCCGTCCACAAGAACGCGCGCGTTGTGCGCATGCGCCATGCGCACAATCTGCTTGACCGGATTGATGGTCCCCAGCGCATTCGACACATGCGAGATGGAGACGATCTTCGTGCGCGGCCCGATCAGCTTTTCCAACTCGTCGATCCGTAGCTCTCCCTGCTCATTGATCGGCGCGATGCGTAACTTTGCGCCTTTTTCTTCGCAGAGAATCTGCCACGGCACGATGTTGGAGTGGTGCTCCATCGCCGTGATCAGCACCTCATCTCCTGCCCCTATATGCTGGCGGCCGTAGGTCTGCACCACGAGGTTGATGCCCTCGGTGGCCCCGCGCACAAAAATGATCTCGCGAGCTTCGCGCGCATGAATAAAGGACTGCACCAGGCTTCTAGCTCGTTCGTAGTCCTCTGTCGCCCGCTGCGAGAGCAGGTGCACGCCGCGATGGATGTTTGCATTGTCATGCCGGTAGTAGTGGACTATCGCATCGATCACCGCATTGGGTTTCTGCGATGTCGCCGCATTGTCCAGATAAACCAACTGCCTGCCATGAACCCGCTCGTGCAAAACGGGAAAGTCGGCACGCACCTTTTCGACATCGAAGCCGATTCCGGCGACTGCTTGGTCTTCGCGATGCGGTGTTGCCACGGGTGCGCTCATCCGACCTCCTCCCAGCTCCTTTCCTGCTCTTCGGCCGTGCCGCTGCTCTTCAACCGAGTGGCCTTCGCCACCTGCAGAAGACGCTCTTCGGTCACTGCTGCGGCGTACTCGCGGGCCGCATCGGGGACAATGCGGTCGAGACACTCACCCGCAAACGCCTCAAGCAGCAGCCGGCGCGCTTCAGCCTCGTGAATGCCGCGCGAACGAAGATAGAAGAGTGCGTTGTCGTCAATCTGTCCGATCGTTGCACCATGAGTACACTTCACATCGTCAGCGTAGATTTCAAGCTGCGGTTTGGTGTCGATCAGTGCATCGTCAGTAAGCAGCAGATTGCGATTCGTCTGCTTTGCATCGGTCTTCTGCGCGTCTTTATGGACGATGATGCGGCCGTGAAAGACGCCGTGGGCACGCTCATCGAGAACGCCGTTGTAGAACTGCCTGCTGGCGCAGTGCGGACTCGCGTGTTCCACCAGCATGTAGTTGTCGAGATGCTGGCGGCCGCTGCCGATAAACAGTCCATTGATCAGGCACTCTCCGCCTTCTCCCGCCAGAACCGGATGCACATTGTTGCGCACCAGCGCGCCACCCAGCAGCAGCGAATGCGAAGCGACATTCGCATTCCGCGCCTGCTCAATGCGCAGCGTGGAGAAGTTGTAGCTCTGCTGATGCTCACGCTCGAGCATGATGTGGTTCACGGTGGCATTACCGCGAGCCACAAGCTCCGTTGCTATGTTGGAGAACGCCGGAGTCTCCGGACCGAAGGAGACATAGTCCTCGATAATCGAAGCCTGGCCCTCTTCTTCCACGACAATCAGGTTACGCGGATGCGTCATTGCTGGCGTCGCGCTGGACGTTGTAATGAACAACAGATGGATCGGCTGCTCCACCGCTATGCCGCGGCGAACATGCACATATGTTCCGTCTTCAGCAAAGGCCGTATTCAATGCGCAGAACGGATCTCGTTCGATGTTGAGATAACGCCCTAGGTGCTCAGCAACCACATCCGGGCGATTCACGATCTCATTGCGAAGGCTGCTTACAGTCACGCCATCCGCAATCGGGCCCCAGATCGAAAGCTCGGGTGCAAAGCGTCCATTCACGAAGACCATGCGTGCCGCAGCGCCTTCCATGCGCCACGCAGCAAGATCAGAGAACGTAAAAGGATGAGCGCTCTCCCGAACCAGGCGAAATGGCGTGGTGCGCAGAGCGGAGAGATTCGTGAAGCGCCAGTCTTCGTCGCGGGTAGTCGGAATTCCGACGTCGTAAAAACGTGCGAAGGCATTCTCACGCAGCTCGCGAAGCCACTGCGGTGTTTCGCCCGCAGCCGCCTTCGCAAAGTCTGTGAAGCTTTCGAGATAACTTTCCAGTTGGGCTGTTTCGATAGCCATCGTGTTCTCCCTCAGGCAGAGGCCGGCGCAACCTGCCGGGCCTCGGTCTCGATCCAGCCATAACCTTTTGATTCAAGCTCCAGCGCAAGTTCCGGGCCGCCGGAGCGCACGATGCGTCCGTCCACCAGCACGTGCACAAAGTCGGGAACGATATAGTCCAACAGCCGCTGATAGTGCGTGACCACGATCATGGCGCGATCGGGCGAGCGCAATGCATTCACGCCCTGCGCGACGATCTTAAGCGCATCAATATCGAGACCCGAGTCCGTCTCATCAAGAATGGCAAGCTTGGGCTCCAGCATCGCCATCTGCAGAATCTCGTTGCGCTTCTTCTCACCGCCAGAGAAACCCTCGTTCACCGAGCGGTTCATCAGCCGGTCGTCCATCTCCAGCAATTTCAGCTTCTCGCGGAACACGGGCAGAAAGTCCATGGCGTCCAGCTCATCCAGGCCGCGATATTTGCGGACTGCATTGAGCGAGCTGCGGAGAAAATACGCATTGCTGATGCCGGGAATCTCCACCGGGTATTGGAAGGCCATAAAGACACCTTCACATGCGGCTTCTTCCGGCTTCATCTCCAGCAGATCCTTGCCGTCGAGCAGAATCTGGCCGCCCGTCACCTCGTAGGATTCGCGGCGCGACAGCACCTGCGCCAGCGTGCTCTTCCCCGAGCCGTTCGGCCCCATGATCGAATGCACCTCGCCGCTGTTGATCGTGAGGTTGATACCCTTCAGAATCTCGTGCCCGCCTACCTGGACGTGCAGATCGTTGATTTCAAGCAAACTCATCCTTCATTCACCTCAATGGTCATCCGCGTTCCAATTCCCTTTCTCTTAGCCGACGCTGCCTTCCAGGCTGATGCCCAGCAGCTTCTGCGCTTCGACCGCAAACTCCATCGGCAGTTCGCGGAACACCTGCTTGCAGAAGCCGTTGACGATCATCGAAACCGCTTCCTCCGCCTTAAGGCCGCGCTGCTGCAGATAAAAGATCTGATCCTCACCGATCTTGGAGGTCGAAGCCTCGTGTTCCATCCGCGCGCTGGAGTTCTTCACCTCGATATATGGAAAGGTGTGCGCTCCGCACTTGTCGCCAATCAACAGTGAGTCGCATTGCGTGTAGTTGCGTGCGCCCGTAGCGCCCTTCTGGATCCTCACCTGGCCCCGATAGGTGTTTTGCCCGTGACCGGCAGAGATGCCCTTCGACACAATGGTGCTGCGCGTGTTTTTGCCGATGTGGATCATCTTGGTGCCCGTATCGGCCTGCTGATAGTTGTTGGTCAGCGCTACGGAGTAGAACTCGCCTACCGAGTTCTCGCCCTGCAGAATGCAGCTCGGATACTTCCATGTGATCGCAGAACCCGTCTCCACCTGAGTCCAGGAGATCTTCGAGTTCACGCCTGCGCACTTGCCGCGCTTGGTCACGAAGTTGTAGATTCCGCCAACACCGTGCTTGTCGCCTGGGTACCAGTTCTGCACAGTGGAGTACTTGATCTGCGCATTGTCTAGCGCCACCAACTCCACTACGGCGGCATGCAACTGGTTCTCATCGCGAATAGGCGCTGTACAGCCCTCGAGATAGCTCACAGATGCGCCTTCATCGGCGATGATGAGCGTGCGCTCGAACTGGCCCGTCTCGGCCGCATTGATGCGGAAATACGTGGAGAGCTCCATCGGACACCGCACCCCCTTGGGCACGTAAACGAAGGAGCCATCGCTGAACACCGCCGCATTCAACGCTGCATAGAAGTTGTCAGTATGCGGCACCACCGTTCCGAGATACTTCTGCACCAGGTCCGGATATTTTTCGACAGCCTCGGAGAATGAGCAGAACAGCACGCCCAGTTCGCCAAGCTTCTCCTTGAAGGTGGTCGCCACTGAAACGCTGTCGAACACGGCATCCACCGCGACACCAGCAAGGCGTTGCTGCTCGATAAGCGGGATGCCCAGCTTCTCGTAGGTGCGCAGGATCTCCGGATCGAGCTCGTCGAGGCTCTTCAGCCCCGGTTTCTGCTTGGGTGCCGAATAATAAACGATGTCCTGATAGTTGATTGGCGCAAAGTGGACATTGGCCCACTTCGGCTCGGCTTGCGCCTTTTCGAGAGAGACCCAGTGGCGGAAGGCTCGGAGCCTCCACTGCAGCATGAACTCCGGCTCGTTTTTCTTGGCCGAGATAACCCGAATGATATCTTCATTCAGGCCGCGAGGAATCTTCTCGCTCTCGATCTCTGTGACAAAGCCCCACTTATATTCCTGCTGGGTCAGGTCACGGATTGCATCAACACTTGATCCCATTCCACTCTCCCCAAGGGCGATCTCGCTTGAGCACACCCTCACAACGCAGCTACAATATACGACTAATTCAGTCGTATTTAATGAGTATAGCGCCTATCTCGTTCTCATTCAAATCTCGCAATATTCTTTGTTGCACTCCTCAAGACGATCCGGCTGACGCTCATCCGGCCGGTCTGAAGCCGGCCTCAAATCGCCCGGTTGGACTGCCTGAATGGCTGATTCTCTGTGGCCAGATTGTCGGCGACCCGGCCGTAAACTCCTGTCTACCGATGCTTTCAGCCAGAACGGTGATTCAAGTAAAGTGAAGGCATTGTGATTATCGACTTTGCCAGGCGAGCGCATGATCATAACTGGGAGCTCGATCCCATCACGCGCTCCCTGCTCGACACCGACTTTTACAAGCTATTGATGCTCCAGTTCATCTGGAAGCATTTTTCCCGTACGCACGCCTCTTTTAAGCTTATCAATCGCACTGCCTCTGTGCGCCTTGGAGAGGTTGTGCATATCGATCAACTTCGGGAGCAGCTGGAACATACCCGTAAGCTACGGTTTCGCCGGTCTGAACTGATCTGGCTCGCCGGCAACACATTCTATGGACGACGCGGCATCTTCGAGCCTGCCTTTCTGGAATGGCTGGAGCGTGATTTCCGGCTCTCCGACTATGAGCTGTCGGTCCACGATGGACAGCTGGATCTCGAGTTTCATGGCCTCTGGTCCGAGACCTCCATGTGGGAGATCTTCGCGCTCTCGGAGATCGGCGAACTGAAGACCCGCGCCAGCCTGAAACAGCTCGGCGAACTGGAACTCGACATTCTTTATGCCCGCGCCAAGGCCCGGCTCTGGGAAAAGATGGCGCGTCTGCGTGGTGTTCCTGACCTGAGTGTCAGCGACTTCGGCACCCGCCGGCGGCACAGCTTTCTCTGGCATGAGTACGTGGTCAATGCCATGCGCGACACCCTCGGTCCCAGCTTTGCCGGAACCTCCAATGCATTTCTCGCCTACAAGCATGATCTGGAAGCGATCGGGACCAACGGACATGAGCTTCCAATGGCGATGGCGGCTCTAGCCCGCGACGACGAGGAGCTGAGGGTCTCCCAATACCGGCTGCTCGAGCTCTGGCAGCAAAGCTATCAGGGCGAACTGCTCATCCTGCTACCCGACACCTTCGGCACAACCCAGTTTCTGCGCAACGCACCGGGGTGGGTTGCCAACTGGACCGGCCAGCGTATCGACAGCAAGGATGCCTACGTCGCTGGCGACGAATACATCGCGTGGCTTGAGCGGCACGGGCGCGACCCGCGCCAGAAGCGGCTCATTGCCTCCGACGCACTCGATGTGGAGCAGATTCTCAGCCTGCATGCCTATTTCACCGGCACCCTGCGCAACGGAGCGTCGCCGGAGGACTTCCGTTCCGCCGAGGACTTCCGTGATCCCGATCGCTGGGTTCCGAACCGTCGCATTCGCTTCAGCGCCGGCTGGGGCACGCTGCTTACCAACGACTTTCGCAACTGCAATCCACAGGATGGGGAGAGCTTCAATCCAGTGAGCCTGGTTTGCAAGCTTACCGAAGCGGAAGGCCGCCCCGCCGTCAAATTGTCCGACAACTATTCGAAGGCGCTGGGCGATCCGCAAGAAGCTGAGCGGTACCGGCGTGTATTTGGTATGGCAGGAGTAGCGGAGTCGCCGGTGTTCACCTAATCCTGCGTGAAAATAATTGAATCGCAGGAGCAAAGAGTGGAAATAGAACCTGCACATTAAACTCCTTTTAATCTTTCTGTAAATGTACAGTCACGATCCTTTCCTAGAGTTTTCACAGTAGCAATCCATTTGAAAAACTTCCTCGGAGAGTCCAGTGAGACATAGTTCTGCAGTGATGCGGCCTTGGGCTGCTTATCTTGTTGTGTGCCTGTTGGTTCTCAGCGCAGGTATGGGCCGCCTGCTGGGCCAGAGCAATGCTGGCACCATTCAGGGATCTGTCGTGGACCAGAGCGGACACGCAGTTCCGGGCGCAAATGTTGCGGTGATTGCCGCAAATTCGCAGGTCCTGCGGGCCCTCATCACGGACAAAAATGGCAAATTTTCCGCCTCCGGAGTGCCCGCTGGCACCTATAGCGTGGAAGTCTCGGCGACCGGATTCTCCAGCCAGTTCCGGCATGACGTTCAACTCGCGGCATCGGGATCGGCCGATCTTGCCATCACGCTGAACATTGCATCGGTCTCCGAAGAAGTCACGGTAGAGGCCGAGGCTGACACTTCGATCGGTTCTGAGCTCGCGCCGGTCAAATCGGTATTGGACGCCGGCTCGGCCCGCACTGAGATCACCAGCAACTACGTCTCCGAGTACACCTCGCCGGTGACCGACTTTGCGGATATCATCCAGGCCGCCCCAGGCACCGTCAGCTACACCACCAACGGTGTCGGCAACGGCCAGGCCAAGATCTTCTTCCGCGGCTTCGTCGACGACGATTACTCCATGACCTGGGATGGCGTCCCCTTCAACGACTCGAACGACCCCAGCCACCACTCCTGGGCGTACGTACCCGCCGCCGCCATCGGCCACGTGGATTTTGATCGCAGTCCCGGCACCGCCTCCGATATCGGCACCTCCAACTTTGGCGGCACCATTCACTTCTTCTCGCCCACGCTTAGCGATGAAGCACACGCACGCGCCGAGATAACCTATGGCTCCTGGAACACCAAGCAATTCCTCGGCGATATCACCTCGGGCAGCTTCTGGCATAACAAGGCTCACTTCTGGCTGAATGGCGACTACCAGACCTCCGACGGCTACCAGACCTTCTCACCTAAACAAGATGTCGCGGTGACCGCCAAGTTCGACTACAAATTCAGCGACCGCACCTACCTCAGCATAATCGCCACTGACATCATCCTCGATGCCTTCCAGAACAACGACCCGACCCGCCGCCAGCTCTTCAACCACGGCGACAACTACCTCTACGAAAACAGCGCGACGAACCCCGACGGCACCCCAAACGCGCAATACTGGCGCTATTCGGTCTATCACGTGCCATCGTTCTTCGACGTCATTACCTTCGATCACGACTTCGGCTCACGATGGAAGCTCGACACCCGGACCTACGCATACGGCTATTCGAATCACCAGCACTACCAAAGCAACACCGACAACGATCTGGTTACAAATCCGTCTGTGGGGATTGCCTCGACGATCGAGGAAAAGGTTGGCGGCACAGACCAGCCAGGTTGGAAGGTCGGCGCCACGCCAACTGGTATCGATAAGCTGAACCAGTATGCCCGCGGCGGCGAGATTGCGGGTCTCAGCTACGCTACCCGATGGGGCGTCTTCCGCACCGGCTCGTGGTACGAGCTCACCGACACCATGCGCCAGCAGATCTACACTGACCCGCTCACCTGGGTCGATTCACCGTACCTCAACGACATCAAGTTCCACGAGCACTTTTTCACCCACGCCGTCCAGCCCTATGCTGAGTTCCAGCTGGTCTCCATTCCGGACCTGACTCTTACCGTCGGCGTCAAAGACGCGTTCTTCCGCATGTACCTGACCCAGTACGCTGATGGTCACACGATCGGCCAGCTCAGCTGCCCCACCACCACAGGCACTTTGGCATCAAGCTGCACTGCCACGACGACTCACTCGCAGAACTACAACTCCGTCCTGCCCTCGGTTGAGGCCAACTACCGTGTCACCTCCAACGCGTCGATCTACGGTCAATACGGCCGCGGCAGCATTGCCCCCTTCAGCAGCGTCTTCGACTACACGGGCGCCCAGGTCGCAGTTACGCCGCCGCCCACCATCGCCGATACCTTCCAGGGCGGCACGGTGGTCAAACTGAACCGCGTTGCGTTCGACGCGGATGTCTATCACATCCACTTCGCGAACACCTACGCTACGTACACCGATACGACTGGCGGTAACACGACCGTCAATCCGGACTACGGCACCAGCTATTTCTATGCGACCCCCAATTCCGATACCAACGGCTTTGAAGCCGAGGGCAACGTAGCCGTAACCCGCAGCCTCGCCTTCAACGCCAATGGGACCTTCGGCACCGCAAAGTACGAGGTCAGCGCCGGGTCGCCTGCTGTTCTCAACTCCAACGGTGTTCAAATTACTCCTGCGATCGCCCCAACTCCCTCTGCATGGGTTTCCAACGCCCCTCACGACACCGAGTCGACGGGCATGACCTATCAGCAGAAGGGGATCGACTTCGGCATCTTCGGCAAGCGCATCGGATCGCGCTGGAACAATATCAAGACCTTCTACCAGACCGTTCCTTTGGACCCGTTCTGGATGAGCAATCTCTTCCTGAACTACAACGTGAACCACTCGATGTTCGCCGGCTCGAAGATCAAGCTCAGCGTCAATAATCTCTTCGATGACCACAGCATTGTGGCGAATAGCCCGGCCAACGATGGCACCAGCTACTTCGGCGTCACCGGAACCAAGGTCACGCAGAGCCTGCAGCGCTACTCTCCGAGCTGGAATGACAGCATTGAGAAGCAGGCTGGTCGCTCAGTGATGATCAGTATTCAGCTCGGCCTCACCCGCCAGCGGTAATTATTCCCGCCACACGATGTGGCTCAACAACCAGGCCCTCCGGTGAGTCCCTCGCCGAAGGGCCTTTCCTTTTGGGGGAGAGTAGTCTGATGGAGGAATGGCTCAACTCTCAGCGTTCTACGCAAGCCTGCTCCGCCATGAACTCACCGCACGCAACCGTCTCCACGCCCGCGATCGAGTGCATGTAGAAAGCTACGGAAATCCGCCGGTGATCGTCTACGCACCCGAGAATGGCCGTCACGGCAATTTCTTTGATCCAGCCTACACCGCGATTTCCACCAATCCAGACTGGATGTGCCGCTTCGACAAGATGCACGCCCAGGCCGCTCGCACCTTACCGAAACCGCAGATCGATCCGGTACGGCGCTGGCGCGAACTCGATTCCTCGATGAGTTCCGACGCGTTGCTGATGAATATCTTTTGCACGCCCGGCGTTCTGGACTCCACTCCCCTGCGCAACATGTTGGGAGGCGGCGAAGAAACCACGCCGGTCTTTGGCTGGAAGGCGCGTGTGCCGCTCGCGAACGGACGTTTCGATCGCACAGAGGTGGATATGCGCCTCGGTTCATTGCTGATGGAAGCAAAACTCACCGAATCCGATTTCCAGACCCGCGCAGCTCCGATTGTCGAAGCCTATCGCGACTTTGATCAGGTATTCGAACGCGATCTGCTGCCTCGCGTCGAAATCCCGACAGCCCGTCCGAAACGGGCCAGCGAATTTCCTGAAGACCAGTCGCAGGAGTTCGAAAGCCTCGTCGGTGATCCCGAGACCTTCTCAGTAGTCGATTCCGTTCTTCCTCCACCGAGTGAGCCCGGTTACGCGAGCTATCAGCTCATACGCAACGTGCTGGCCGCCTACGCTTCCAACTGCAGCTTCTGCGTGATTCATGACGCCCGCCGGCCTGATCTGCGCGAGATGTGGTTTGAAGTGATGGCGGCTGTGAAGCATTCTGAGATGCGCGTGCGATTGAAAGTGCTCACCTGGCAGGAGCTATCGGCTTATCTACCAGACGAATTGCAGGAATTCCTCGATCACAAATATGGAATCGCGGCTCCAGGCAAGGACGCTTCGCCAATCGGCGAAGCGTCCGCATTCGAACCGATCTAGGCGCGAAGCTTCTGCGAGCGCACCCACCGCTCCTCACAATCCCAGAATCTTGCGATTGCGTTCGGTATTCGCTGCGCCCCCTGCAAAGTCGTCGAAGGCGCGGTCCGTGACGCGAATGATGTGGTCGCGCACAAACACCGCTCCCTCCGCCGCGCCCGCCTGCGGATGCTTGATGCAGCACTCCCACTCGACAACAGCCCAGCCCGGATAGTCGTACTGCGCCATCTTGCTGAAGACCTGACCGAAATCGATCTGGCCGTCGCCCAGCGAGCGGAAACGCCCAGGCCGGTCGATCCAATCCTGGTATCCGCCATACACGCCTGCCCGCCCACTGGCGTGATACTCCGCGTCCTTGACGTGAAAGGCGCGCACACGCTCGTGATAGAGATCGAGAAAAGCCAGATAGTCGAGCTGTTGCAGAACCATGTGGCTTGGGTCATACAGAATGTTGGCGCGACGGTGATCACTCACCGCCGTGAGAAACCGCTCGAAGGTGGCGCCGTCATGCAGGTCCTCGCCGGGATGCAGCTCATAGCAGAGATCGACGCCGGCCTCATCAAATGCGTTCAGGATCGGCGTCCAGCGCCGTCCTAGCTCCTGGAAAGCTTCGTCAATCAACCCCGCTGGCCGCTGCGGCCAGGGATAGAAGAACGGCCACGCCAGCGCACCGGAAAAAGTAGCGTGCGCATTCAGCCCAAGATTGCGGCTCGCCTTCGCGGCCCACTTCAACTGCTGTACGGCCCATGCCAGCCGGGCCTTCTGGTCATTGGCCAGCTCTGGCGGCGCAAAGGCATCGAGCAGCGTAGCGAAGGCCGGATGACTCGCCACAAGTTGGCCCTGCAGATGCGTCGAAAGCTCCGTGACGGCCACACCGGCCTGCGCAGCCACGCCGAGAATCTCATCGCAGTAGGCCTGGCTCTCCGCGGCCCGCTGCAGATCAAACAGGCGCTTGTCCCAGCTTGGAATCTGAATGCCCACGTAGCCGAGTCCGGCCGCCCACTGGGCCATACCTTGAAGGCTGTTGAAAGGCGCCTGGTCGCCTGCAAACTGCGCCAGAAAGATTCCCGGACCTTGGATCGTCTTCATCCCTTTTCTCCTCGAAAATTTCGATAGACATCCTGCGCGGCGATCAGCGGCTAGTGTTTTGGTTCTCCCGCGTCCTCGCCGTGAGTCAACGACTCAAATACCGTCATGTGATCATCTACCGGCACTGGCACCGTGAGCACATGATCGAGCCACTCGCGCGTCTCCGGCAGTGGCTGCCCGAGGCGATTGTGATACTCGTTGTATCCGATTCCAAATGTGTAGCCCGTCCCATAGCGAATGGTGCCGCCGCAGACCGTGTTTGGAACAGGCTCCTTTTTCAGCAGCAAGTGCGCATGAAACTCCAGCGCCCCCATTAGCCGCTGTTCCTCGCTTTCATAGAGCTTATCGCCCTGGATGTGTGCGGTTTCCGCTGCGGCTATGGCCGCAGAGATGGAGTAGCCTGTATGCCCGAGATCGCGGCAGGTCTCGGCGGAAATGCCGCTTGTGCTCGCGTCGAAGGTTGTCTGTCCAAACCATCCTTCGTGAACCGGCGGTACCAGCGATTGCGGATGATCTCCATCGAGCTTCGCATTGTAAAAGTAGGACGGCACGCGCTTGCTCCACATCTCCTCAGCATGCTCGAGCAGCGGCCGATCGTTCGTAAACACGGCAATGCCCATCATTCCCTCGATCATGCTCAGCTCCCAGTTGCCGACATTATGCGGAGCGCCGTCATGGATCAGCGGCAGAATCACCTTGGTCAGCATGTCGCTGAACGCCTGCACATCCTCGCGCTTCCATCCCGCATGGCTGTAGCGGATGATCTCCGCTGCGCGCGGCCACATCTCCGCGCTCCACGCGGCCTGCAAATGCGTGTTCGCGCCCGTGTAACCTTTGAGCCCGCGGCTGTACGTATTCATGATGCGAATTACATTGTCTGCATAGCGATGATCGCCGCTGATCCACCACAACACCGCTTGCAGGTAGGCAGCGCTCGCATCGGAGTCTTCCGCATGGCATCCATGATCGGGATGAGAATAGGGTCCGCAATCAATGATGCCCATCTCGGGTGGCCCGAGTAGCTTGTAATCGAGAGCGGCATACGGACTGGCAACAGCCTTCAGATATTCCCCGTAGATCGGCTCCTTCTTTTCCTTCACCTCTCGCTTGATAAAGTTCAATTGCTCGCGGCTCACCAGCACGCCCGGATGCTTCATCGCTTGCGCGGACGCGGCGCTGCACAGGAGGCTCAACAGAACTAGCAGACAAGGCCGTAACCGCATCCACCCTCTCAGAACTCCACCCAGCCTTCGATACGGTTACTCGCAATCGCACGCTCGATGAATCGCATGCCCCGCACACCGGCGGTGATACCCGGCAGCGTTGCAGGCAGTGGGTTCTTTTCACCCTTCTTCCACGCGACAAGAGCTTCGGCAAATTCGCGATAGAGAACCGCGAAGGCTTCGAGATAGCCCTCGGGATGACCGGAAGGTACGCGGACGACGGCCAGCGCATCCTTGCTTAGATAACTCGCTGCCGCATGATGAACCTCTTCCGGTCCGTCGAGCCACTTCACGATGAGCCGGTTGGGATCCTGCTGACGCCATTCGATCGATCCATTTTCCCCATAGATACGCAGCCGTGGATCGTTCAGCTCGCCCGCAGCAATCTGTGAGCAGGCCAGCGTACCGGCCGCTCCATTATTCAGCCGCAGAAAGGCATTGCAATCGTCGTCAAGCTTGCGGCCCGGAACGACCGTACGCAGCGTGGCGTTGATCGCCGTCACCTGCAAACCACTGACGTATTCAAGCAGGTGAAACGCGTGGGTACCAATATCGCCGATGGCGCCGCCCAGACCGCTCTGCGCAGGATCGGAGCGCCACGCGGCCTGTTTGTGACCCGTGGTTTCGAGAGGACGGCTCAACCAGCCCTGGAAATACTCCACTGCAACTTTACGGATCGTGCCAAGTTTGCCGGCTGCGCAGATCGCGCGCGCTTCGCGAACCATCGCGTAACCGGCGTAGGTGTGCGTGAGCCCATAAGGCAATCCTGACTTCCGCACCACCGCTTCAAGTTCGACCGCCTCTTCATAGGTTGCGGTAGCCGGTTTGTCGCTCATCACTGGAATGCCCGCTTCGAGCGCGGCCTTGGCGACTGGCAGGTGCAGATGGTTGGGCGTGGTAATGACGATGAAATCGATGCCGTCCGGCCGCTTGCGCTCGGCATCAAGCATCGCCGTGTAGTCCGCGTAGGCCCGTGCCGGATCGATACCAAATCGCGCGCCGGCCTCGCGCGACCGCTCTGCTGAGTGTGAAAACGCCCCGGCGACCAGCTCGATCTTGCCATCCAGTTCAGCGGCAATGCGATGCACAGGGCCGATGAATGCACCCGGCCCTCCGCCCACCAATCCCATGCGCAATTTGCGCGACTCTGCCATAGCTTTCCTTTCTATGAATCAGAACACATCAATCACGACACATCTGTCCACGACACATCCGTCACGCGAGCCAGTCTACACTACGGTCATTCGCAGGTTTTCCAGGTGAATATCCAATCTACGGGCAGCCCGCATCGGCCACCGCGCGCATCTTCTGGATGAGATCTTCGCCGGCTTGCACAGAACTCACTGGTGCCTGGAAGTGATCCGTCCAGCCTTTGAAGTTGGGAATCTGGTTGATCGCCTCAGACTCGCGGATGGTCGGGCCCGGCGCGCGCACCGTAAGCCAAACAAAGCTGCACGACGGCTTTTCAGCGCAGATAGCGTGGGTGGTCTCGACAAGCTGAACCGGCCGGGCCCGGGTCAACGCAAGATCATGTGCAATCGCGCGCGTTAAAGTGAAATCGATCGAGTAGACATAGCTGTCCTGAAGATGTCCGGTTTCCGATTTGCCAACCTTGCCCGCAAAATAATCTTGAAGCACGATATCGAAGCTCATATGGCAGCGGTCCGCATGGAAGGACCGGATCGCGCCACGGACTGAGCCTCGATAGTCCGCCCTTTTGTTTTCCCGATCGATAAAAGACTGCGTGTAGAAAACGTAAGTCCCCTGCTGCTCTTCCGACTCCATCGCGGCCATAAGCTTTTTTGCCGAATCGTCGCCGGACTCAGCCGACTGGCTGTAAGACCGCACAGCACAGACGCCGCATGCCAGGAGGGCAGCGATCATGCATGTCGCAGCTTGTGGTACGCGCGGTGTTGATCGCATTCCCTCACCATTGTGTCTGTTGCGATGCTATGTAGCCCATCTGTGTGATGGCAAACACTTCCCGAGGCATCAGTGGTGCGCCTCGGTACGTTAAAATAGCCTCGCTCATGAATACCATTTCAATCCCCGATTCTGCGCGGCGCTGGGACTGCCTGAGCCTGGGTGAAGTCATGCTCCGCCTCGATCCCGGCGAAGGGCGTATCCATTCGACGCGCCAATTTCAAGTTTGGGAGGGCGGCGGCGAATACAACGTGGCGCGCGGCCTGCGCCGCTGTTTTGGCCTGCGCACTGCCATCGCGACGGTTCTGGCAGAAAATCCCGTAGGCCGGCTCGTCGAAGATTTCATCCTGCAGGGGGGCGTGGATACTGCGCTGCTCAAGTGGGTTCCCTACGACGGCGTAGGCCGGGCCGTGCGCAATGGTCTGAACTTCACCGAACGCGGTTACGGCGTGCGCGCCGCGGCCGGTTGCTCCGATCGGGGCCACACGGCAATCAGCCAGGTGAAAAAGGGTGATTTCAACTGGGAGTCGATCTTCGGTCCAGACAATGGCGCGCGCTGGTTGCACACTGGCGGCATCTTTGCCGCGCTCTCGGCCTCCACGGCAGAGGTGGCCGTAGAGGCGATGGACGCAGCCCGCAAGTACGGCACGCCCATCTCCTACGACTTGAACTACCGCGATTCCCTCTGGAAATCGATTGGCGGCAAGGCCAAAGCACAGGAAGTGAACCGCGCAATCGTGCGTAAAGTCGACCTGCTGCTCGGCAATGAAGAAGACTTCTCGGCCATGCTTGGCGTCGAGATCAAAGGAGTGAGCGAAGACTTCGACGAGTTGCCGATCACCGGTTATGAAGAGATGCTCCGCGAAGTTGCAGCTCTTTATCCAAATCTGAAGCTCATCGCCAGCACATTGCGCACTGCACATACCGCCAGCCGCAACGCCTGGGGCGCCATTGCGCTGTATGAAGACAAGATCGTACACGTGCCCCAGCGCGAGATCGATATTCTCGACCGCGTCGGCGGCGGCGACAGCTTCGCCTCGGGACTGGTTTACGGACTGCTCGCCGGCAAAGGAATCGAGTGGGCCCTGAAATGCGGTGTGGCGCACGGCGCATTGGCGATGACCACTCCCGGCGATACCAGCATGGCGACATTGGCAGAGGTCGAACGCCTGATGAAGGGCGGATCGGCGCGGATTGCACGCTAAGCCGCCGTCTAAGAGGAAACGATGCCCGAAACAACTCAAGAAATCATCGAACGCGTCGGACTCATTCCAGTGCTACGCGCGAAGAGCGTTGCCCAAGGCCGCGCAGTTGTCGATGCAATGATCGCCGGTGGTGTGAACGTCGTCGAGGTGACGATGACGGTGCCCGGCGCTGTCGATCTGATCAAAGAGCTCAAGAAGGAATACGGCGCGAAGCTCCTGCTCGGCTCCGGCACTGTGACCACGGCTGAGCAGGCACAAGCCACCATCGACGCCGGCGCTGAGTTCGTGGTAAGCCCTAGCCTGCACCCAGAGGTCATCAGTGTGACCAAGGCCAACAAGAAAGTCTCATGCCCCGGCGCGCTCACGCCGACAGAAGCCATCACCGCGTGGAACGCGGGCGCGGACTACGTAAAAATCTTTCCCTGCTCTGCTGTCGGCGGGGCAAGCTATCTGAAGGCGCTGCTGGCGCCGTTTCCGCATCTGAAAGTGATTCCCACCGGCGGAGTCACACTGCAAACCGCAGAGAGCTTTCTACGCGCGGGCGCGCGGGCTTTGGGCGTAGGCAGTGATCTTGTGAACCTGGCGGCCATTGACGCGGGCAAACCCGAAACCATCACCGAAACGGCGCGCGCGTACCTGAAGGTTTTTGCCGACGTGCGGAAGGCGTGATTGCCGTCATCTGAGCGACCAACTGCTTCGCAAAGAGAAGCAGTTGGAAGTCGAAGGACCCTTCTCGTAAGTTTATTCAAGCTGCTGTACTCGCATACGTATGACCGATCCGTTTCCATCACGCAAAGATGAATCCTTCCGCCTCGACGGCCGCCGCGCTCTTGTCACCGGCGGCGCGAGCGGCATCGGCGAGGCCACCGTGAAAGAACTCACGCGGGCAGGCGCGTTCGTGTGGATCGCTGACATCAATCTAGCTGCAGCCGAGGCGCTCGCAGCGGCAGTCGGCACGGCCAAGGCTGTGCATCTCGACGTGACCAACCCGCAATCTATTACCGCGGTAGTCGCACAGGTTGAACAGCTAGATATTCTTGTCAACAATGCGGGCATCGGCCACGTGGGATCGATCGAGGCCACTGAACCGGAAGACTTCGACCGTCTGATGAACGTAAACGTGCGTTCGGTGTATCTCGTCACGCGCGCTTTTCTTCCATTATTGCTCGCGGCAAGTCAACGTCATGAGGCCGTCGGGGCCGTCGTCAACATTTCCTCGGTGGCGGGACTAGTCGGCATCAAGCAGCGGTTTGCGTACTGCACCAGCAAAGGCGCCGTCATTGCGATGACGCGCCAGTTGGCGGTCGAGTATCCTAAGACTCTGCGTGTCAATGCCGTCTGCCCCGGCACTGTACAGACGCCGTTTGTCGAAGGCTATCTCGAAAAATTTCACAAAGACAACAAGGAAGAGACGCGCGAACAACTGCGCGCGCGACAGCCCGTCGGACGACTTGGCCGGCCGGAAGAGATCGCCTCGGCCGTGCGCTATCTTGCCTCAGACGAAGCCGCCTTCGTCAGCGGCTCTCTTCTCACCATTGACGGCGGCTGGACGGCCGCTTAGCTCCAACGTTCGCTTTCTATTTTTCCCTGGAGGATTCGCATGAAGCTCGTCTCATTCTCGACTAAAGACGGAAAGATTCGTCCCGGAGCGCTGGCAGAGGGCGATGCTGTCGTCGATCTCTCGGCCGGCTACGCCAACACACTCGCCGCCATTACCGCAGGTGTAACGTCCATCGAAAAGCCCGGCTCGTATCCGAGCTACAAGACGAGTGAAGTGCGGCTGCATGCGCCTCTCGCGAACCCGCCGCGCGTGTTTGCCATCGGCCTGAACTATCGCGAGCACGCCATCGAATCCAAGATGGCCTTTCCGGAGTTCCCGGTCGTCTTCTTCAAATTGTCGACAGCGATCATCGGGCCGGGCGATGCAATCGTGTTGCCGAAAAATTCGAATGAGCCCGACTATGAGGCGGAGCTCGCCTTCGTCATCGGCAAGGGCGGCTTCCGCATTCCCGCCTCGGCCTGGCGCGAACACATCTATGGCTACACGAATATCAACGATGTAAGCGCTCGCGATATTCAGCGCTCTACCTCGCAGTGGTCGCTGGCCAAGAGCTTCCCTACCTTTTGCCCGATGGGACCAGCCATCGTGACCGCCGACGAGATCGCCGATCCGCACTCGCTCAAGATCGGCCTCAGCATCCACGGCGAGACACTGCAAAACTCCACCACGAGTGAGCTGATCTTCAAGATTCCCGATCTGATCGAATATCTCTCGTCGATCACTCCGCTGCTGCCCGGCGACGTCGTCTCCACCGGCACGCCGTCGGGCGTCGGCATGGGCCGCACGCCGAAGCGTTGGCTCAAAGCCGGCGACTCCGTCACTGTCGCAATTGAAGGACTAGGCTCTTTGACGAACCCCGTTGTGGCTGAATAGGTGAATCGCGCCGAGTGGCCGCCTCAGGCGGCCATCTGTCCTTCACCGGGTTTCGCTTCTGCAAAGAGCCAGCCATAAATTGCCACGCCCACGTAGCACGCCACCGGAACCAGATAGGCTATCTGGTTCCCTGCCCGGTCCGAGATCGCGCCCATCAGTTTGGTCAAAACAGCGCCGCCCAGAATCGCCATTACCAGCAGCGATCCCGCCGTCTTGGTCTTTTCGCCCATGCCTTTCAGGCCAAGCGCAAAGATAGTCGGAAACATGATCGACATGAAGAGGCTCGTGGTCAGCAGACAGCCGACACCCAACCATCCCGGATGTACGACTGCAACCAGCGCGAGGGCCACATTGATGATCGAATACAGAACCAGCATCAAGCGCGCATGAAAGTGGCGCATCAGCCACGCTGAGCTGAACCGCCCAACGGCGAAGGCAGCAAGCGTGCCCGTGAGCATGTAGCCCGCAGCCTTGTCACCCACGCCGGTTGCCGACTCAACATACGGGATGAAGTAGCTCCACGTGCCCACTTGCGCGCCGACGTAAAGAAACTGCGCAACCACCGCAAAGATGAAGTGCGGTTGAAAGAGCCGGACGTGCTCCGCCGGCGCGCTTGCTTCCGTCGCGCTCTCTTCTCCACCCAGAGTCGGGAACTTCGTCATCAGGATCAAAAATGCCCAGAAAAAGGCAATCGCGCCAAGAACCAGATAGGGAGCCACAACGCGCAAAGTTTCGGTATGCAGATAACTCTGGTAGGTGCCCGCCGCCCGCATCGCAGCCACTTGCGCATCACTCAGGTTGACGCCGGAAAAGATGAAGATGGTTCCGATGAGCCCGGCCGTAATGGAACCCAGTGGATTAAAAGCCTGGGAGAGGTTCAGACGGCGCTCGCTCGAACCCGCCGGGCCCAGTTGCGCGATGAAGGAGTTCGAGCCGGTCTCTAGAAAAGAGAGCCCGCTGGCGATCACGAACTGTGCTGCGAGGAAAAACGTGTAGATCCCAGCCTGTGCAGCGGGATAAAACAGCCAGCAGCCGCTCCCCAGCAGGCAGAGACCGGTGACGATGCCAGTCTTGTAACCAAATCGCCGCATCAACTGTGCGGCAGGAAAGGCCAGCGTGAAATAACCCAGATAAAACCAGATCTGCACGCCGGCGGCACTCGACCGGTTGATGTTGAACGACTTCATGAATTGGCGAATGAGAATATCGTTCAGGTTGTTCGGAATCGCCCAGAGAAAGAAGAGTACCGTCACCACCAGAAAGGGCAACAATCTGCCCGCAGGGATCAGCGGAGCCTCAATATCTTCATTCGCATCGGTTCTTTTGCCAATCGGCCCAACTGAGATGCTCAAAGTGGATACTCCTCCCAGGCGCGGTCTGCAAAGATTCGTCGTACACGTTTCCGGAAACGCTTTCGAAATCGCGCCCAATCGCTCCACCCTTTCTATCCAATGAACGCATCACCTGGCAAATCAAATGTTAAAAGCCGGATATCGTCAGCGCCTTAGCCGGATTCCGCAGGTTTAAGGCAACCTCCCCATCAGGAATAGCGGTGCAGTTCCGACTGCAATCCTCTCGCGTAGACTGGGTATCGTCCACGGATGTTTCGGGGAGGGACATGAATCGCCGCGAGTTTGCCGCAGGATCGGCCGCCATGATTTCAGCTCAATTTGTTTCTGTGCAGCTCGCAAGTCATCCGTTCACGGGCCTTTCGGGCCGCCCTTCTGTGGCCGATCGGTGTTTTCGCTCGCCGATTGTCGAGCACACAATCGCCGAGATGCGCGCGGCGACCAGCAGCCCGGAACTGGCTCGGATATTTGAGCATTGCTTTCCAAACACGCTGGACACCACCGTCTTTCCAGGCAGTTTTCAAGGCAAGCCGGACACCTACGTCATTACCGGCGATATTGATGCGATGTGGCTCCGCGACTCCGCCGCGCAGGTGTGGCCCTACCTTCCGTTCGCCAAGGACGATGCCGCCCTGCGAAGGCTTCTCGAAGGTGTGATTCGCCGCCACGCGCGGCTCATCCAGATCGACAGCTATGCGAACGCGTTCACGCGCAATCCCAGCGATCCGCCGCTCCGATGGGCAACTCATGACAAAACCAAGATGCATCGTGGCGTGGCTGAACGCAAATGGGAGATCGATTCCCTCTGCTACCCCGTGCGCCTCGCCCACCACTTTTGGCAGGTCACGGGCTCCCATGCGCCGTTCGATAACGATTGGTTCAAGGCCGCAGCGCGCATCGTCACCACCTTCCGCGAGCAGCAGCGCATCAAAGATCAGGGACCGTATCATTTCGAACGAAGCACGGCCAAACCGAGCGACACGCTGCCGATGAATGGTTATGGCAATCCCATTCGGCCGAACGGTCTCATCTGTTCCGGATTTCGTCCGTCGGATGATGCCTGTATCTACCCGTTCTTCATCCCCGCCAATCTCTTCGCCGCGCTCACGCTGGAGCGCATTGCCGAGATCGCAACTGAGATTTACCACGATCAGGCGCTGGCTCAGGAGTGCGTCTCTTTCGCGCAGCAGGTGCGGGCTGCGGTTGAGCAGCATGGCATTGTGCATCACGCAACGTATGGCGACATCCTCGCATACGAGGTGGATGGCTACGGAAACACGCTCTCGATGGATGACGCCAATGCTCCAGGGCTGCTCTCGATTGCTTATCTCGAGCTGTTGAAACAGGACGACCCACTGTATCAGCGTTCGCGCGCCTTCGCGCTGAGCCTCGATAACCCCTACTTCTTCCGCGGCCGCGCGGGCGAAGGCCTGGGAGGACCCCACATCGGCCGCGATTACATCTGGCCCATGTCGATCCTCATGCGAGCGTTGACGAGCGACTCCGATGCCGAGATCACAGATTGTTTGCAAACGCTGTGCGCGACTACGGCAGGCACGTATTACATGCACGAATCCTTTCAGAAGGACGACCCGAGCCGCTATACGCGACCGTGGTTTGCGTGGGCGAATGGATTATTTGGCGAGCTTTTGCTGAAATTGCGCCAGGAGCGTCCAGCGCTGCTGCGGGATTTCCGCGCACGTTCTTGAAACCGGCGTCCTATTTCAGCTAGTTGACGACCTGCATTTCAATCGCCGATCAGCATTCCGCTGGCTCAGACGCAGTACCGGTCGCGTCTGTCGCTATGGAGAGAATTGAACGGAAAACAAAATGCAGTCTGCACGGCAGACATCGCTTAGTGCACTTATTTCAGGGTTGTAGGGCAAGTAACGTGGATATAATACTTGCAGCAACATTTCACGAATCCCCCCGGAGGTTGCAGTTCGATGCGCCCTGAAGTGAAGAAGCTTGCGCGGTCCATTACGGCCGCCGCCCTCGTGGCGTTTTTTGCCATCCCCAATGACGTGGTTGCACAGGCCGCAAGCCACGTGGTCAGTCCCTCTGACCTGACAAATGCCACCCTTGCAGCAACGCAGCAGAGACAGCAGAATGTCGATGCGCTCAACCAGTTTTTCTCTACTCCCAAGGCCCAGCAGGCGCTGGAGTCAGCGCACATCAATGCGCAGCAGGTAAAGACGGCCGTGTCCACACTGAGCGATCAGGAGCTCGCGCAGCTCGCGACCCGCGTCAACAATGCTCAGATGGATTTCTCCGCAGGCAACATCACCGACCACGACCTGCTGATCATCCTGGTCTGCGTCGCTGCCCTCGTTCTGATTATTGTTGCAGTGCGCTAAGTGTCCTGTCCCTGAAGTTCGCTGCGTGACTACTGCTGTCATCCTGAGCAACGTTTTTGGGCCAAACAGAGTCGAAGGATCCGCGGTTCGGGACTTCAACTTATGCAATGAACTTCTGGGACACCGCCCTAGCAGCGGCACTGCACACGAAATTTTGATTCTGTCCTGCGTTCACTACTCACATAATTCGAATTCCGGCGAGGTAAGCATCTCGCCGGAATTTCGTTTTTACCGGACGAGATTCAACATCCGCTTTTTACTCCGGAGCTTTGAGCTCGAATTTCGTCAGCTTGTAAGCCAGATCGCTCCGTGAGAGTTGCAGCCGCCGCGCTGCTTCGGCCTGCACGCCTCCACTCGCCTTCAAGGCGCGAGCGATCAAGCCTTTCTCCACATCATCGAGCAGTCCGCGCAGAGAAACCGCGTCCGGCAGTGCGTCGATCCACTCAAGATAAGTCGCGGCCGAAGTCGCCATTTGGCTTGCCTGCGCACTGAGCAGAAAATCCGCGGGCCCGATCTCTGCGCCTGCCGAAAGAATGAGCGCTCGCTCGATCAGATTGCGCAGCTCGCGGATGTTTCCGGGAAAATCATAGCGCTTCAGCTTTTCGATCGCCTCCGGCCGAATGGGTCGGACCGGCACCTTCAGCTCACGCGATACTTGCCGGCAAAACAGTTCGCACAGCCCGGGAATGTCTTCAACCCTTTCGCGCAAAGGCGCAAGATGAATGGGAACCACAGCGAGACGATAGTAAAGATCCTGCCGGAATGATCCTTCTTTCACACGATCTTCGAGATTGCGGTGCGTAGCGACGACTACGCGCACATCCACATCGCGCGGCTTGGTCGAGCCCACCCGCAGAATCTTGCCTTCCGCCAGAACGCGCAGCAGCTTGGCCTGCGTCGACTGCGACATTTCGCCTGCTTCGTCCAAAAACAGCGTGCCCTCATGCGCCGCTTCGAACAGGCCCTGCCGTATCCGGTCGGCTCCGGTGAACGCACCTTTCTCATGGCCAAAAAGTTCGCTTTCAAGTAGTGTCTCGGTAAAAGCTGCGCAGTTCACTGCAACAAACGGTTTGTCAGCGCGTGGGCTACTCTTGTGGATGGCGCGTGCCACCAGCTCTTTGCCGGTTCCCGTCTCGCCGGTGATGAGCACGGTCGCATTGGTCGGCGCTACGCGCGCGATCATTTGCCGTACAGCGAGAATCGCAGGGCTTTCGCCAAAGATCTCGCCGCTGCCCTCGAGCCGGTCGACGGTGAGACGCAGCAAACCGTTTTCCCGCAGCAACTGTGTGTGCTCGCAGGCCCGGCGCGCCGTAGCGCGAACCACGTCCGGCTGAAACGGCTTGGTGATGAAGTCGAAAGCCCCCTGCCGCATGCTTTCAACGGCAAGTTCTACCGAAGCAAATGCGGTGAGCAATACGACTGCCACAGCGGGATCGATCTCGCGCGCGCGGGCCAGCACGTCAAGTCCCTCGCCATCCGGCATCTTCTGGTCAGTGATCACCGCGTCATAGCGGTTTACTGCCAGGTAGCCTATCGCTTGCGCAACGCCGGAGGCCTCCGTCACCGTGTGCCGGTCCATGGTCAGATTTGCGGCCAGAATCTTCCGCATGTTGCTCTCGTCGTCGACAATCAGGATCCTGCTCAAGAGGTATGTTCCTCCCTGGCAGCGCTCGACTGCAGCGAAAGGACGAAGCGAATCGCTTCGGCATCGTTCTGCTCCAGTACGAGGTCGCCGCCATGCGCCATCACGATGTTACGAGCAATTGCCATGCCAAGCCCGGTGCCGCTCGGCTTGGTGGTGAAAAATGGCTCAAAGATGCACGCCACCGCCGCTGCCGGAATGGGGCCGTTTCCATTCTCAATCTCGACAAGAACCTGCCCATCTCCGCGCCGTCCGCGCAGAATCACAGCTCCGCCGGGCAGTGATGCCTCCACCGCATTCATCGCCAGATTCAGCAGCGCCTGTTGCAGTTGTCCGCCATCGACCTCGGCCCACAAGCCGTCCTCGCATTCGCAGCGGACTTCTACATTGTTTTCCGCGGCGCGCGGTCTGCAAATCGCAGCGACGTACCCCACGGAATCAGCCACATCACTCAACACCTTCGACGGCAAGCGTGGGCGCGCGTAGATGAGAAAATCGGTCGTCAGCCGCTCCAGCCGCGCAGCCTCCTTGATTGCTATCTCGTACATCTCCAGGCTGTCGGCTGAGTCCGGTCCGCGATTGGCAGCCGTCGCCAAGGCACTCGATATCATCGCCACGGGATTGCGAATCTCATGCGCAATTGCGCTTGAAAAGCGGCCCACTGCAGCCAGCTTTTCTTCGGCCAGTAACTTCGCCTCGGCCTTCTCCAACTCGGCCAGACTACGCGTCAACTCGAGTTGCTTTCTGCGCAGATGATTCACCAGCGTCCACACCAGCAGACCGATCACGGCATAGATCAGCGCTAGTGTTCCCGCACCAACATACTCATTGGGATCGACAGGCGGATGCACGCGGAAGTAGTTCCACACCCAGAAGAAGATCAGCCCATCGCTCACCGCGACGGTGAGAATGGCCGCGCTGAACGAGAGCCGGAACGCCGCCTGCAGGATAGCCGGAATCATCAGCGCGAAGTACTGCACATCTTCTTTGTAGGAATAGGACGCGATCCCAAAGGCAATAGCCAAATGAATGGCAATCATTGCCCATGTAAGCCGGACTACAGCGGTCGTGCCAAGCTCGTGCCGGCGGTTCAGCCAGATCAACTCGCTCAGATTGACAACGATGCCCACACCTAAAAGCGAAAGTACCTGCCGATGAGGCGCACCAAGATATTTCTCCCAGAAAAACTGCGTGAGACACAGAAAGACCAGCAGCGCCAGATTCAACCCTGCAAACACCCGCTCCTGTCGACGAAAGGAAAGAAAGTCGGGCAGTTCGAGTGAGGGCTCGTCCATGGCGTCGTTCAGCACAATTCGCCTCAGCATATCAGCCGAATCTGCTCGCTCAAGCCGCCTCGCGAATCGCACCGATTCTGTGCATTCACTCTAATTCCTTGTTCAAAAATTTTGACGGCTGCCCGTCCGCGTTCAAAAATTTGAACGAGCAAGTTCATTCAGTCCATTCATTTTAAGCCACTTATGTTTGGCACTCTACCTGCCTTATACGGGGCATGCCCGACCCGATGAAGGGCAGGAGGAGAGAGATCATGCACCCATCCATGCACCACACCGTCTTCGCACTCAGCCTCGCTCTGTTGCTGCCCGGCACGCTCATGGCCGGCGAAACGAGCGACCAGACCAAAACCCGCAAAGAAGCCATTGAGCTCTCGCAAAGGATCGAAAACTCCGCGCGCAAGATCCAAGCGGAGTCAGACCATCTGCGCGTGATGCAGAAAGGCAATGCAATTTCGAACTTCACGCATCAGTACAAGCTGCACCTCATCGCCAACGAGGTCAACGAGCAGTTGCAGCCTGCGTTCAAGCGTCTGGTCGAGATTCAGCCTGGGCTGCCCACGTGGCACAGCGACGCTGTCGATCGCATGCACACGTCGGCTGCGAACCTGGCGGCCAATACCAATGCAGCGGTTCTCAATCGCGGCTTCTCTGGCAAGCGGCTGCCGATCGTCCTCGACTCCGAGTATGCGCGGTTGCTCCAGAACATCAACAATCAGGCCACAACACTCGTGCAGATGGCCGACGCCGCGGGTGACTACGGCGATGCACAGCTCAAAGGTCATCGCGCCGGACTGGCGATCACCTCGCATGACTAAGGCGGTTTCACAGTTGTGGAACCGCTCTAAAGCCGCAGCCCAGGCCAAACTCACCGTAGAGGGCGGCCTGGGCGGCAGCGCCAATCCTTTGCCGGTTGGCAGGACGCACTCACCCGGCGCATTCGGTGGCCAACCATCGTGCGCTTAGCACTCTCATGGAAAGGAGAGAGAAATGAAAAAGAACATCTTCACCGCAATGTTTCTTCTTGCCGGCATGGCGCTGCCTTCTCTGGCCGCAGCGCAAACCAACAGGCGCCAGGCAGAGCAGGACAAGCAGATCCAGACGCTCGTTACGGAGCAATTGCAAAAGAAGGAGATCTTCCGCTCCGTGACCGCCAGTGTGGACGACGGCATCGTCACCATCAAGGGAACCGTGCCGCTCTACATTGACAAGCTCAACGCAGAAAAGCGCGTGCGCAAGGTCAAGAGCGTGGACGGAGTACGCAACCATGTTGAGGTCGGTGGTCCGCCCGTCTCCGACAGCGATGTGCAGGAGAACCTGGCCAACAAGCTACGCTATGACCGCGTAGGCTACGGCATCGTCTTCAACAACCTTGCTGTGGCTGTAGATCACGGCGTTGTGACCATCGCCGGCAATGTGCGCGATTATGCCGACCGCGATTCAGCGCTTGCGATTGTTTCCACCACGGCCGGCGTGAAAGATGTCATGGAAGACATCGCTGTCGCTCCGGTCTCCGTCATGGATGACACGCTGCGCATCCGGCTGGCCCGCGCAATCTATGGCGACCCCGGCCTGCGCAAGTACGCGCTCGATCCGCAGGCGCCCATTCGCATCGTGGTTGAGAATGGCAACGTCGAGTTGGCAGGTGTAGTGCTGAACGACATGGACCGCCAGTTGGCTTTTACTCGCGCCAACCAGGTTCCCGGAGTCTTCAGCGTTACCAACCACATCGCCGTCGCCTCACAAATCAGCGAATAACCGGGCTCTAGCCAGCCGAGGCAGCCACACTCCAGGGCTGCCTCGGCGAATTCTTTGTACAGAATCGGATTCAAATTTTCCAGAGCGTGTTTATGAAACTGCCTTGCGGAAGAGCACGACTTCACAGACTGCTGAAAACCTCGTGCACGAACTGTTTTGTGAAAGGGCACGACTTTTAGTCGTGCCGAAAAGCCGCCAGAACTTCGGGCTTCAGCCCCTGAGGGAACAGCGCCCCAGTTTTTCGAAGTCATCTACGAGACGTGCTTAACCAATCGCAGCTACACATGTCCGTTCGTCTGCGCTTGTTCAAGCGCCTCAATCAGGCCGGACAGGCGCGATCGATCTACATCGCTGATCGCAATGACGGACAGATCTGCTGTGCTGAACCCGGCTACCTGAAATCCCGAGTGCTCTGCTGGCAATTTGCCCGCGGCTTCGCTGCCTGCCTTTGCGCGAATGAACACCGAGACGCGATGCTGACCGATGCTGTACATCAGTTGTGCAATCGGCTGGTTATGCAGATAGGTCAGGTTTGCCCCTAGCAGCTTGGTGTCGTCCGGCAACTGTTCTGGCAGATTGAAAGTGAAAGGAATCTTGCCTTGGAACCACGGCTTCACAGTGTGCCGGTCGGAAGAGAGCACCTGCGGCGGCAGATTCGCAGCCAGAGTTGCGATATGCAGATCGGAGACCTCCGTCACCAAAGCCGTCTGTTCGGCAAGTACGGCTTCCGTCCGGATTGTGCTCTGCCGCTCTATCCACCAACTCCCCGCTACCAGCAAAAACACTGCTGCTACAGCCCAGCCTGATAACGTTGTCCAGGGCCGGAGCCTGGAAGCTGTTCGCGGCGTACGATCTACTTTCGCCGCGTCCGCCCGTGCGCGCTCCTGCGCTACAAGCCGCTTCATCCGCTTCTGGAATTCTTCCGGTATCGCGTAATGTTGCGCGCTCTTTTGCGTAGCCGTTTTGAGCAGCGCCTGTTCCAATGCATTCGAGGTGCATGACCGGCACTGATCGAGATGTTCCTTCACGCTCGCCAACTGGTCTGCGGCCAACTCTCCGTCAGCGAGAGCGCTCAACATCGAAGGTGAGAGATGTTCCGTCATGCGCGTACCTCGCGGGAGAACAGAGAGCCGCCTTGAAGCTCTTTTCTGAGAAAGGCTCGCGCCCGCGCGATGCGTGACATCACCGTTCCGATCGGGACCTCCAGCACAATCGCGATCTCGCGGTACTTTAGCTCTTCTATGTCGCACAGCAGAATCACCTCAAGCAGCGGCGGCGGCAGTTTCTCCATTGCGGCTTGCAGGGCTGCACGATCACTTAATCGAATCAGATTGAGCTCAGGTGTCTCGCGATCAATGATTCCCTCCGGATAACTCTCCGGGCCAGTCGGATCTCCCAGCTCATCTTCGAGCGCAACCGTGCGCGCGGCGGCAAGGCCACTGCGTGAGGTCAGATACGTGTTCCTCAAAATCCTAAACAGCCACGCTTTGAAATTGGTGCCTGGCTCAAAGGAAGCAAATCCTCGCAAAGCTTTAAGGACCGTCTCCTGGACGAGGTCCTCCGCGTCATGCGCATTGCGGGCCAGCCAGTGGGCGACATTGTAGAGCCGGGGAAGCAACGGCACGGCGAGATCCTCAAACGTTGACGTCTGAAGATCGGCCTTACCCTTCTCGCGCTTCCATGAGAGCAGCGTCATCGTGAGGGCAGTTTCCTCCGCCTTTCAATGATACAAACCGGCATTCCGCAAAATTATTCCGCGGAGCCGGAATAATCTTCGCCAAAACCAGTTTGCACCTGCGGAGGGATCAACATGAAGAACGCAGGGCAAGACCTCAACCCGCAACCAACCGACCCATCGGCCGAACGCGCCGAGACCACTCCCGGCCAACCCAGAACGGACGAGGGTGCGAACGACGGCATCGATCGTCGTAATTTTCTCAATTGCATGGCCTGGGTCGGCACCGGGCTCGTATGGACGATGGTGGGCGGCGTGCCCACCTCAAAGCTATTCGCCGCGACAGCCGAAGGTGCAGGCCGCAACGAAGCTTCATCAGGAAACAGCTTCAGCTTTGTGCAGATCAGCGACAGCCACATCGGCTTTAACAAAGCTGCCAACCAGGACGTGGCCGGAACCTTGCAGCTCGCCATCGACAAAATCAACCATCTTCCCTTTCGCCCAGAACTGTTGCTGCACACCGGCGATATCACCCACTCCTCAAAACCCGCAGAGTTCGATACTGCGCAGCAGATTGTCAAGGGCGCAAAGGCGGGACAAATCTGCTACGTCCCCGGCGAGCACGACACTGCATCCGACGACGGTGCTCTCTATCGCGACCGATTCGGCAAAGGAACCGCCGGTAACGGATGGTACAGCTTCAATCATAAGGGAGTGCATTTCATCGGACTCAATAACGTGCTGCAGATCGATGCGATGGGCAAGCTTGGGACGGATCAGCTCAGCTGGCTCAAGAGCGATCTCGCCGGCCTGTCTTCTTCCACACCCATCGTGATCTTTGCGCATATCCCTCTCTGGATGGTGTATCCGCAGTGGGGATGGGGTACGGAAGACGGCGCGGAAGCGCTCTCGTATCTCAAACGGTTCGGCTCCGTGACCGTGCTCAACGGGCATATTCATCAGGTGGTGCAGAAGGTGGAGGGCAACATTGCATTCCACACCGCGATGGCGACGGCTTTCCCGCAACCCGCTCCTGGATCTGCGCCGAACCCCGGCCCAATGGTGGTTCCGGCAGGAAAACTGCAGAGCGTCCTGGGCATCACGAAGGTCAAATTCGTCACAAGGCAGAGCCATTTGGCGATTGTGGATTCTTCTCTGGCGGACCCGGTATGAAGCGTGTTTTGAGGGTCTCGATTTTCGGCTTTGCAGGCCTCCTGATCTCTCTGCTGCTCGCTCGCGTTCATCCGTTCGGCAACCCGGAGCTGTATGCGAAGATCTCTGATCCGCTCTCGATTCCGAACGACTCTTCCGTACCGCCTGAAGTCCGAGAGATCCTGAATACGAAGTGCGCGGATTGCCACTCGCTGCGAACGCGCGCTCCGCTCTATGGGCGGTTCGCACCCGCCTCGTGGCTGATGGAACGTGACATTGTCGACGCCCGAAGAGCCATGAACCTGTCTCTCTGGGAGAGCTACCCCACCGAGAGTCAACAGGCATTCAAGTCGAAGATCCTGCGCGAAATCAGAGAGCACGAGATGCCGCCTCTTCAATATCGCGCTATTCACGCAGATGCCCGCGTCACGGACGCCGACGTTCAGGCCTTCGCCCGATGGGCGCACGAAGCGTCCGTCGAGGATGTTGCGACGGATGACACATCCACAACGCAGGAATTGAGCGAAGGCGATCCGGCGCGCGGCAAAGCGGTCTTCCTAAAACGCTGCACCGGTTGTCACGCGCTGGATGAGAACCGCGAAGGGCCGCGGCTACGCAATGTCTATGGCAGAACCTCCGGCACCGTCGCGAACTTCGACTACTCCGCGACGTTGAAGAAGGCTCACATCATCTGGGACGAGAAAACGCTCGACAAATGGCTCACCGACCCGGACGCATTCCTTCCCGGCAACAACATGGATTTCCATGTGGCGAAGCCGCAGGAACGCCGCGACCTGATTCGCTTTTTCAAAGAGGGTGCAACCAATTAGCGCGCTCCGCAGCCGACACAGCGTTCTGATCAGAGCACGCGCGCCAGCCACTTGCCGGTGTGCGAATGCAGATTGCCTGCAATCGCCTCGGGCGGACCCTCGGCAACAATTTTGCCGCCACCCTCGCCGCCTTCAGGACCAAGATCGATCACCCAGTCGGCGCTCTTGATCACGTCCAGGTTGTGCTCGATCACAATCAGCGAGCCGCCGCCATCGATGAGCTTGCGAAAGGCGGTCAAAAGCTTCGACACATCGTCGAAGTGCAGTCCCGTCGTCGGCTCGTCGAGGATGTAGAGTACGCGGCTCGCCTGCGAGGGCTTGGCGCCGGCATTGGCGGCGCGCACCTGCGCCAGGTGCGCGGCTAGTTTCACGCGCTGCGCCTCACCGCCGGAGAGCGTCGTGGCCGATTGCCCCAGCCTCAGATAACCGAGGCCGATCTCGTCGAGCACCGCGAGTTTTTCGAGCAGCCGCGTCTGGCCGACGAAGAAGCGTAGCGCCTCCTTCACCGTCATCTGCAGCACTTCATGAATATTTTTGCCTTTGTACTGCACCTCGAGAATCTTGGCCTGATAGCGCGTGCCGTTGCAGTCTTCGCAGGGCAATTCCACATCGGCCAGGAATTGCATCTCCACCGTAACCGTACCGTCGCCTTCGCACGTGTTGCAGCGGCCGCCGGGCACGTTGAAAGAAAAATGTCCCGGCGTCAGCGAAAGCCGTTTCGCCTCCGGCTGCGAGGCAAACAACTCGCGGATCAAGTCGAAACCCTTGATGTACGTGATCGGATTCGAGCGCGGCGTGCGGCCAATCGGCGTCTGATCCACCAAGACCACATCGTTGAGCCGTTCAACTCCATTCAGCGATGCGAACGATCCCGCGGGATCGCCGCCGTCTGTCTGCCCAAGCGCGCGCGCAATAGCGCGATAGAGCACCTGATGCACCAGCGTCGATTTGCCTGAGCCCGAGACGCCTGTAATCGCAACAAGCAGCCCAAGCGGAACCTCCACGTCCAGCCCGCGCAGGTTGTTGGCGCGCGCTCCGCGCAGCACCAATTTTTCGCGGCCCGGCGCGCGCCGGCGCGTTGGCACCGGAATTGTGATCTTGCCGGAAAGATAGCGGCCCGTGAGCGAGTTCGGATTCGCTTCGATCTCCGCGAGCACTCCCTCTGCAAGCAGTTTGCCGCCGAACTCGCCGGCGCCCGGCCCAAGATCGAGCAGGTGATTGGCCGCGCGCAGCACGTCCGGATCGTGCTCCACCACGAGAATCGTGTTGCCCAGGTCGCGCAGCTCTTCCAGAATCCGAATCAGCCGCGAAGTGTCGCGTGTGTGCAGGCCGATCGAAGGCTCGTCGAGCACGTAGAGCGCGCCCACCAGCCGCGAGCCGAGCGAGGTCGCCAGTTGAATGCGCTGCGCTTCGCCGCCGGAGAGCGTGGAGGCAAGCCGGTCCAGCGTCAGGTATTCGAGACCTACGGCATCAAGAAAGCTCAACCGCTGCCGCACTTCTTGCAGGATGGGCCCCGCAATCTCTTCCTGCATCGGCGTCAGTTGGAGCCCATCGAAAAACTCTTTAGCCTGCGCAATCGTCAGCGCACAGGCCTGGCATATGTTTTTGCCTCCCGTTTTTCCATCTTCGAGCCGTACGGCGCGCGCCTCTGCGCGCAAGCGCTGGCCGCGACAATCCGGACATTCCGCATAGCCGCGGTATTTGCTCAGCATCACGCGGACATGGAGCTTGTATTTCTTTCGATCCAGCTGCGCAAAGAAGCCGAAGACGCCTTCAAAACCACCCTTCCCGCGCAATACGATCTCCTGCGTCTGCTCCGGCAGATCGTGCCAGGCCACGTCCATCGGAATCCCGAGCTCCGGCGCGCGTTTGCGCAGGTCCGTGAACCACGAGCGGTATTTGGGCCGATTCCAGGGATCGATCGCGCCATCATTGAGGCTCAGGCTCTTATCGGGAATGATGAGATTCAGATCGTAGTCGACGGTGTTGCCAAAGCCCTGGCAACGCGGACACGCGCCAAAGGGGTTGTTGAAGCTGAATAGGCGCGGCTCCGGCTCGCGGCCCGGCCGATGGCAGTTCGTGCACTCGTAGGCGCCGCTGAAGCGCAGTTGCCGACGTTCGGCTATCTCATCACGCGGGGCCTCTTCCAGGATCGCCTCTCCCGCCTCGCGATAGGCCGTCTCCAAGGCATCCACGATGCGCGAGCGATTCTCTGCACTGACGACGACCCTGTCCAGAAGCACAAACAGCTGAGCTCCGAAATCGACATCGAGCAGCGACTCCGGCGTCGAAAACTCAAAGATCTTTCCCTGCTGCCACAGCCGGTTGAAGCCGCTCGTGCGCAGTTCGGCAAGCCGCGCCTTCAAAGCTTCGGTGTGCGGTGAGTCGCCGCCTTTAGTGGCTGGCTTTACCTTTGCGCTCGACTTTGACGCGCGTCCCGAGCCTTTCGCTCCCTTCGCCGGCTTTTCTTCGGCGGCGGGTGTCACAGTCACAACCGGAAACAGCACATTGAGCCGCGTTCCCTCGCCCAGCGCAAGAATCGTCTCCGCTGCTTCGTCGACTGAGTCTCGCTTCACCAGCCCGTCGCAGTAGATGCAATGCACGATGCCGCAGCGCGCGTAGAGCAGCCGCAGATAGTCGTAGATCTCGGTCGCCGTCGCGACGGTCGAGCGCGGATTGCGCGTCGAGTTCTTCTGCTTGATCGCAATGGCCGGCGCCAGACCTTCGATCTCATCCACGTCCGGCTTCTCGATCCGCTCCAGAAACTGGCGCGCATACGCAGAGAGCGACTCCACGTACCGGCGCTGCCCTTCGGCATAGATCGTGTCGAAGGCGAGCGAGCTCTTGCCAGAGCCCGACACGCCGCTGACGACCGTCAGCTTGCCGTGGGGAATCTCGCAGGAGATGTTCTTCAGGTTATGAGTCCGCGCACCGCGGATAATGATGGCGTCGTTCAACAGGAGAGCACCGGGATCGAATTCGTCCGACCGTATCCCTGCGCTCTCAGTGAGCCTCAGGACACAGCCGTCCATTCTTCATTATAAGGTGCCCACCGACTGCCCCGCGGCTTCAGCCAAACGGGCGCCAACCGCGCACAAACTGTTCGGCGACGCCTTCGCTACCAGCGATGGTGCGAAGATGCGCCGCCGCGCAGAATGCGCGCGACTGCATTCACGGTGCCAGTTGATCAGGAGAGCGTAGACACACGCCCGCCTGCTCCTGATGGAGCGCTTATCCCCAAAAACGTTGAAAATGTTTTTAGGCTGCGATTGCCGGGAAGCACTCGAAGCTGAACTGCGCGCGATCGTCTGTTGTCCGATCCAGCACCCCTGCCAGACCGATCAAAGCTTCTGACGCGCAGGCCGGGCAATGCTGAGCGCAGTTGCCCACCGAATTACAATCCTGGCACAAATAAGCACTCGTCAACGGCATGTGCTGCATAGAGACGAATGTCATGTGTTCCCCCCAATAACCCCGCCGTTCGTACTGAACGTTCATAGACGCCTCCTCCGTTCATACGCGTCGAGACCCCAAATCAATGCTTCTCAGCTACGAAGGATGCTTTCAACCGCAGGGAAGTTGTCCTGTTTAGATTCACTGGATGATTAAAACTACTGATTCATTCATACCATCCGCTCAATCGTGCACGCAGCATGAGAAGCGTTTCATCGGAATCGCCAGTAACTCAATACGAACCCCTCGAACCCGGGTAAACTGGTTACTGAGGATTATCGTGTCCCGTACTGGCCTTTCGTTTCTGTTCTTTGCCTGCCTGGTGGGTGTGGGTACCTGCTTTACCCAGGAGTCATCCTCCGCTGCTGGAGTAGGCTCGTCTGTGTCGCAAAATGGGCCAGCCGTGGAGACCGGCTCCCAGGCTTCAGAACAGGTGACAGCCGCCGAGGCGGCCATCGCGAAATCCGACTGGCAGACCGCTGAGACTAAGCTCAATACCTGGGTGGCCGCTCACCCGAACGATGCCCGCGCGCTCTTCGATCTCGGCTATGTGGCCGATGTACAGAATCGCCCAGACGACGCAGCCGGTCTCTATCGCCGCGCCATTGCTGCTGACCCCAAATCCTTTGAGGCACACCTTTCGTTGGGCCTGCTGCTTGCGCGGCAGGGCAAGCCCGAGGAAGCCCGTCCGGAACTGGTCACTGCCACGACGCTCGATCCCGGCGATGCCGGGCCGGCATTGAAGGCGCGCGCCTGGCGTGCACTGGCCCAGATCGATCGACCCAAGGCGGGCGGCGACAACGATCCGACAGCGGCTTCCAATGATCTGATCGAGGCGCTGAAGATCTCGCCCGAAACTGAAGAAGACACTCTTCTGGCCGCCAACCTGGCTGAAGGTGCCGGCCAGTACGATACCGCCGAAGCCGCCTATCGCCGCGTCTTGGCCAAAGATCCGAAGTCCCAACCCGCCACCACAGGACTGGCGCATCTGCTGATCGCGCGCAAGCAGTATCCCGAAGCGGAGACGATGCTCCGCACGGCCCTCACGCAGTTTCCAGACGATCCCACGCTCACCGCCCAGCTGGCGACCGTGCTCGCAGCGCAGGACAAAGCCGAGGCCCTGCCGCTGCTCCAGAAGCTGCATGATGCCCATCCAGCCGACCAGGCCATCACACGGATGCTCGCCTCGGTCATGACAGATGCCGGCGATTATGCGGGTTCCGACAAGCTCTACACCGATCTGCTCGCGGCCAATCCCCAGGATCCGCAACTGCTCGTCGCCCACGGACAGAACCTGGTCCGCCAGCTTCACTATGCCGAGGCTTATGACGCCTTCGACCGGGCTACCAAGATTGACCCTGCCAACGTCGACGGATGGAGCGGCTTAGCCTTTGCCGCCTCGCGCCTCGAACGGCCTGAGTCGACCATCCACGCGCTGACGATGCGCTCCCATTACGTGCCTGAGAATGCATCCACCTACTTTCTCTGGGCCATCTCGTACGACAAGCTGCGGCAGAAGCAGCAGGCAATTGCCTACTATCAGAAATTCCTTCAAGCGGCGGCTGGCAAGTTTCCAAATGAAGAATGGCAGGCGCGCCAGCGGCTTGAACTTCTCAACAAGTAACCGGACGCTCAGCCTGCGGCGCTCCGGCCGTAATGCCGAATCCAAATTCCTGTAACCGCGGTAACCATACCTTCTAAATTCCGCATCTTATCCCTTGCAGTTTGCCCCGAGATGGGCCTAGTATTATGAGTCACACCTTGAGGTTGAACCGCACCAGCGGAGGTCCGTCATGCGGACTGTGGTTCGAATCGTCGTGCTTGTGGCAGTAAGTTCGATCGCGGCCTCGGCGCGCGCGTCCTCTCCCGATAACAAACCCCCAGATCAACAGACCATCGATGCTCTCGAAGTCCGCGCCAGTCAGGCTCAGCCCCGGGAGCAGTGCTTCCTGTATGCGCAGCTGGTCCACCAGATGACGGAGATGAGCGTGAAGCAGTATGCGGCAGGCAACGTCGATGCCGCCAATGGCCTGCTCAAAAAGATCCAGCTCATGGCGCAGAAGATCCATCTCTCCGTGGCGAACAACGACAAGCGGCTGAAAAACGCAGAGATCCTGCTCAGTCATACTGCTTTCCGCCTGAATGAGATGCTGCACGCCAGCAGTTTTGAAGACCGGCCATTGGTGCAGCAGACGCTGGCGCAGGTGAATCAGGCCCAAAGCGAAGCCATGATGGAAGTCTTCCATAAATAAAACAGAGACGCCGCTCGCTATCGCTGCTATGTCAACCTCTTCCAAGCCCTGTGCGCATGAGCGAATGGCGATGCGTATCTCCATCCTCGCCCTTCTGTCCATTCTTCTGGTCGTGCCGCTGCATGGTCAAAAGCAGAAGCGCGAGCCTCTCACAGAGACACAGCAGGAGCAGGTTGCCGAAGCCGGCATCGATCCGGTGGCGCGTGTCGATCTCTACGTCAAATTTCTGAATCAGCGCGCCGAGACCATTCAGGGTCTCATCAAGCGCGGCCATTCCAGCGCCCGCAGCTTCCGGCTCGACAACGAGCTTCAGGATTTCGCCGCTCTGGTAGATGAGCTGGGCGACAACCTCGACGTGTATTCCGAGCGCAAAGCCGACCTTCGCAAAAGCCTCAAGGGTCTGAATGAGAGTGTCCAGCGCTGGCAATCGGTTCTGAACAGCCTGCCGAGCGAGCCGGGATTTGAACTCGCCCGCCGCGACGCCCTCGAAAGCAGCAACGACCTGGCGACGCAGGCAAAGCAGATCACCACCGACCAGACCGCCTATTTCGAACAGCACAAGGACGAAAAGGGCCAGGACCGCGCCGAGCCGAAGAACTAGGCAAGAGCCATTAGGCAATAGGCAATAGGCAAGATGGGAGACGTCAGACGCTCAGCTTGGCCGCTGCAGGCATGGTCTTCTTGAGCCGCAGACCCGCGCCAGCCCTATTGCCTATTCCCTATTGCCTATTGCCTGCCTGGTCCCTGCTATCCTCGCCTATAGTGACACTCGATTTCGAAGGCATCTTCCAGCAGGAGTATCGTGCGCTTCGGCCGCGCGCGCCGATGCCGCCCATGGAGGTTCGCTTCCGCCGGTTCACTTCTCTGAACACGAGGATCCGTCTGGCAGAGGGCCGGATTGCGGTGAGCCTCTCCGATCTGCTTGAGGGTGCGCCCGAGTCTGTCATTCACGCCATCGCGCATATCCTGCTGGCCAAGCTCTACAAAAAACCGATCGATCCGACGCATAACCTCCGCTACAAACGCTTCTCGACCAGCGCTGCCGTCACCCGCCAGGCCGAGTTGATCCGCCATGCCCGCGGCAGCAAGCGGTTTTTCGGCCCCGAAGGACGCTATTACCACCTTGAAGAGGTGTTTGACACGCTCAACCTGCGGTTCTTTGGCGGGCTCCTCGGCCGGCCCGAGCTTACCTGGAGCGAGCACATCGCCAAGCGATCGCTGGGCCACTACGATGCGGCCCACAACACCATCGTCGTGAGCCGCGTCTTCGACCGGCCATCGAGCCCGAGATACGCTCTCGAATACCTGCTCTACCACGAGATGCTGCATTTAAAGCATCCCGTGAAGATGCGCGGCGTGCGCCGCTGTGTGCATTCGCGCGAGTTCAAAGCCGAGGAGGCGCGTTTTCCCCAGCTTCAGGAAGCGCTGGCCTTCATTCGACGCCTCTGAGTTGCACACCGCGATTTCCACCGAGCATGATCGAATTTGCTCTCGCAAGCCAGGCCGAGGCGTGAGAAACTTTGAGTTAAAACCATCGCAAGTTTCTATGATTTGTTTCTACCCTGGGCAAATTGACTCCAGGTGACGCAGTTTGTTTGATCATTTCCCCGGTTCTGTGAGATTTCGGAGCGTGATGAATTGAAATAGATGCCGTCATCGCCCAATCGTGATCGGCAGCATCACTCCTTAGATGGCACGCTTGAAACCACTGATGCGAACGGGAGAACATGATCTTCAAACTTCGATTTCTGGGCCTCGTTGTACCGCTGTTCTCCCTTTTCGTCTCCGCGCGATTATCTCCGGCGCAATCGAGCACTCTGCACGGCACAGTTCTTGATCCCAGTGGCGCCGCGGTGTCCAACGCGGAGATTACCGTCTCCGGCAGCGGTCCTGCACATCACACCAAGTCGGGCACAGATGGAACCTATACCTTCTCCGGCTTGGCTCCGGGTTCCTACAGTGTGCTCGCCACAGCAAAGACATTCGCATCGCTGAACATTCAGAACGTAGTCATCGCCCCTGGCCAGGTGAAGACGCTGAATCTCCATCTCCAAATCGCCATCGAGCAGCAGGAAGTCACGGTTCAGGAACAAGGCCATGGAGTCAATCTGAGCCCCGACCAGAATGCCAACGCCATGGTTTTAAGTGGCAGCAGTCTCGATGCGTTCTCGGATGATCCCGATGAGCTGCGCAATGAGCTGCAGGCCCTTGCTGGTCCAGCCGCCGGACCGAATGGCGGGCAGATCTACATCGATGGCTTTGCCGGCGGGCGGCTTCCTCCCAAGTCCTCGATCCTTGCCATTCGCGTAAATCAGAATCCCTTCTCCGCAGAGTTTGATCGCCTCGGCTACGGACGCGTTGAGATCGTTACCAAGCCCGGTTCGCAGAAGCTGCACGGCAGCCTGGCCAGCGGAGGAACCAGCTCAGCGCTGAACACCGCCAACCCTCTGGTTCCTGGGCAACCCAGCTACTATCAGTACTCGATCGTCGGCAATATCAGCGGACCGCTTGGCAAGAATGCTTCTTATTCTTTGAGCGCATTTCGTGTCTCTCATCAGAACCAGGCCATCATCGATGCTCTCGATCCACAAAACCCGGCTGTGAGCATTCGCGAGGCTTTTCCGACTCCCGCCACATATCTCTCGATCGATCCGCGGCTGGATTTTCAATTCGGCAAGCGCAGCACCTTCAGCATTCGCAACATGTTCTACCGCACCTATCAGACTGGAAGCGGCGTGGGCACGCTGAATCTTTCTTCCCAGGCGAGCAATGTGCTCAGTGAAGAAAACCAGCTCCAGATCAGTCACACGTTCCTGGTCAGCGCACACTTCGTCAATGACACACAATTTCAGTGGAGCCGCATCTACAACGATCAGATTGCGCAAAACCCGAAGCCGGCCGTTACCGTGCAAGGCGCCTTTACCAGTGGAGGCAGCAGTTCCGGTATCGCTCGCGATCTGCAAAACAATTTCGAGCTGCATAATGACTCGACCGTGACGGCGGGCGCGCACACACTCCGCTTCGGCACGCTTCTCCGCGCTTACGATGACTCGAGCAATTCCACTGCCGGCGCAAATGGCAGCTACTACTTCAGCTCGGTCAGCGCGTATGAGGCGAAAAATCCAAGCCAGTATTCGGCCGCTGTCATCCGCAATTCCATTGCCCGTGTGACGCTCTTCGACGGTGCGCTCTTTTTTCAGGATGACTGGCACTGGAAGCCGAACCTCATGATGAGCATGGGCCTGCGCTTCGAAGGCCAGAACCGCATCCACGATCATGTTGACTGGGCTCCGCGGCTGGCGCTCGCGTGGAGCCCCGCTCATGGCTCGGCAAAACCGAAAACGGTGATCCGCGCAGGTTACGGCTGGTTCTATAACCGCTTCACCGTTCCAGATTTCTTCAGTGCCGATTCAGGAACTCCCTATGTCCTGGAAACGATTCACGACAACGGCATCAACCAGCAGACATACGTCGCGAACGATCCAAAATTCTACGATCCAGATACCGCTGAATCTGAGTCAGCACTGCAAACCGCAGGGGCGATTCCCTCTTACCACACGCTCGATCCGCACTTTCATGCGGCTCTCGACATGCAAACCGGCGTCGGCATCGATCGCGCCATCACCAGCAAGATCACGGCCAATCTAACCTATCTCTACACGCAGGGCGTGCATCAGTACATGACCAACAACGTGACAGCGCCTGCATTCAACCCGTCCAATTACACCATGGCTTCTGCAGCTCCCGGCGTATACAACAATCAATTCCAGTCTGGCGGCTTCTACCGGCAGAATCAGCTCATCTTCACAGCCAGCTATCAATCCAGGCGCTGGGTGATCAAGGGCTACTACCTGCTCAATGGCGCCAAAAGCGATACCCAAGGCGTGACGTCTTTCCCTTCCGTGGCGCAGAATCCAGGATTCGACTACGGCCGCGCCAGCTTTGGTTTCCGGCACAGAGTGAACTTCATCGACAGCTACTCCGGACCACATGGCCTGCTTATCGCCACCATGCTCTTTGTCCGATCAGGTCTTCCTTACAACCTCACCATCGGTAATGATCTGACGGGCAATAATCAATTCAATGCGCGGCCCGCGTATGGCGTTTGCGGCAATGCCGATGTCGTGTCCACACGCTACGGATGCCTCGACACAAACCCGGTGGGAAAGGCTGAGCGCATCGTTCCCTATGGCGTAGGAACAGGCCCGGCCAACGCCATCTTCCATCTGCGCGTCAGCAAGGTCATCGGTGTAGGCCCTCGGATCGCGAGTGAAGGAGAAGGCGACACCTACAACACAGGCAACAACGTCGGCAGCCGTGGGCTGAGCGGCGACAGCGCAGCCGTCCGCTTGAATGAAAATGCTCCTCGCCGCTACTCCCTGACGATCGCCGGCTGGGCCGAAAATCTATTTAACATCGTCAATCTCAGCCCGCCCAATGGTGTCCTGCTCTCTCCACTCTTCGGCAAGAGCCAATCGACGGCGACCGGCGGCTTCGGAAGCGCCACTCCCGGCAACCGCTCCATCGTCCTGCAGACCTACTTCTCGTTCTAGCTCCTCTTCGGTCCTCATCAATTCTTAACCGAACGAGGCTCGGGCCTTAATCGAACCGAGCTCGCGCAGGACGATTCACGCCACATCCTCCGGACCGCAGCTATCGCCGAGTCCGCAGATTGCATTAAACAAAGAATGAGAGTCTTAACCGCAAATTGCTAAATAATCAGAAGATAAGCCCAGGCGCGAGAAATCCGATTCACCACTCGCTCATCCACCCGGGCCCATTCTTCCCATTCTCCAAATTTGGCAACGAGCGTGCATGTTCTTCTGTGCATCGGTGTCTCTGTTGGGCTTCGCGCTGCAATGTTTTTCTCTTCGGACCGAAGAGCGCGCCGTGATACCGAGCACAAGCGCTTCTCTCCGGTAAATCAGTAAACGCGAGAGAAAGAATTCAATGGGAGAAGGAACCATGCCGACTGTATTGGAAGAGAGTTGCGCAGAGGCGATCAAAACGCTGGAGACTCAGATCGCGCGCTGCGAGACGCCCCGGCTATGGAATGACTGGGCAACTCTGCAATATGGTCGCGGCCACGTCAGCGAAGCCGAACGCGGCTTTCGCCGCTCGCTGGAGCTGGAAGCGTCGAATCGGCCTGCAGCCGTGAACCTCGGCCTGCTGCTCTTTGCGCAAGGACGGCTTCAGGAAGCAATGCCCTTCCTCGAGCAACACAAGAACACATTGACCGACAAGGAGCGTCAGGCCATCCTAGAGATGACGACCCGGCTCCAGTCGGAAGCGGCAACTCAACCCCCCGCTTCGCCCGTAAGCGCCAACAAGCGGAGTTCCTATACTGTCAGTGCCTCCGAGTTCCCGCGTTTTGCCGAAATATCGACGAAGTACTTTGTAGAGATCAACAGTGAAGAACCGGCAGCTTCGGCTGCAGCTCACTTGAATGGCTGGCAAGGACTCTCTGTTGGCAACTACGCCAACCATCCGGGACAAAGCCCCCGTGTAAAGCTCGTTGAAGAAAGTATCTCGGCAGATTCGGCCGTATCGATTCTTCGCCGCCATGAAATACCATCCGAGTTCGATCTTCTGACCATTCACGGTGCGTTCAACGGATTTCATCTGCTGCGCGCTGTCCTCACTGGTTTCAGACCACGCGTCGTCAGTGTCCAGTACAACGCTTCATTGGGAAAAGAAGCGGACAAAGTCGTCCCCTACCTGCGCAGCGCACAGTGGGACGGCACCGATTATTTCGGAGCCTCCTTTCAGGCCTTCTGCAGACTCGCTGATTTCTTCGGATACGTGCCTGTTTTCTGCGATTCGGACGGGACCACCCTCGTTCTTACCCGCAAGGACTGTCTACAGGCAGCAGAGAAGCCGCACGCCGAGCAGGTCTTCCGCAGCGGACCGCAATATCCTGCCGATCAAAAGCGGCGGCCGTATCTCACCTCGCAGCACTATCTGCTGAATGGGTTGAGCGTCTTTTCATCGCAATACGGGTACATCTCGTACTTTGCGAATGACGAATACATCGGTCGCCAACTGGCGAACGGCGCGTACTGGGATGCAGCACTTCTCGAACAGATCGGGCCCATGTTGTCGAGCCTGTCTGGTCTAGCTCTCGATATCGGCGCGCACATCGGCTCCCACTCCATCGCAATGGCGCGGTATGCACCGGGACTCAAGTTCGTCTGCTTCGAGCCGCAACTGCCGCTCTTTCGGCTGCTCGAACGGAACATTCACGAAAACGGCCTCGCCGATCGCATCCTGCCGGTTTGGGGAGCGGCCGGACATACCAGTGGCAAAACGACGCTCTCCCGCAACGCCAGCGATGGCACATCGGCCGGCCAGTCCTTTTCTTATGGCAACGGCGCGCCGGTCAACCTGGGCGGCATTCAAATCGGAGTCGGTGGACAGGAATGCCCTTTGATCCGCATCGATGACGTCGAACAGATCAGGAAATCTTCCGTCGCCTACGTGAAGATGGATGTCGAAGGTGCTGAGCCTCTGGTCATCCAGGGAATGGAGAACACGCTCAAGACGAACCGGCCTGTCTTCCTATACGAAGAACGTCAGGATCGGCAGCTTGCTGCTGAAACTCTTGACGCTCTGCATGTCGCGCCCGGGCAAATCTTCTCTGTTACTGCTTTCCTGCAGGCCCGCGGCTATCAGATCCACACCGTAGCTTTGGATTGTCTCGCGATTCCAGGGCCGTTGAAAAAGATCGAGCCGCAACATCAGACAGACGCGTCATCCATTCCGGCCAGAATCTTTCAGACCTGGAAGACCAAGAAAGCCCTTCCCGCTCCGTACGATGTCTGGAGCCAAACTTTCAAATCCCAAAACCCTGATTTCACCTGGGAGCTCTGGGACGACAACGACAATCGCAACTTCATCCAAACCAAGTTTCCCTGGTTCCTGAAGACCTACGACAGTTACCGCGCAGAGATCTATCGCGCCGACGTTGTCCGGTACTTCTATCTGTACACATTCGGCGGAATCTACGCAGACCTCGACACCGAATGCCTGCGTCCCCTCAGCCCACTCCTGAATAGGGCCGACGTCATCCTGGGGCGCATGGGACCAAGCGAAGCCTTTGCGCATTCCATTCCGAATGCAATCATGGCCTCCAAGCCAAAACAGGAGTTCTGGCTGCTGGTCATCTCGCTGCTTCTCCAGTTTTCGCAAAACGACGCCCGGCCGGAGTTGCTTACCGGTCCGGTGTTGCTCAAATCGGCCTTCGATCTCTACACAGCCAAAGACCCGTTATGGGTTCGCCTCGCCATCGACAGCATTCGCGCGCGCCTGTCGCCCGAGCAACAACCGCTGCAAGGACCGTCGAAGATCGAACTGCTGAGCAGCCGACAGTGGTTCCCGATTGATTGGTCTGATCCCATTCATCAGTTGCTGCGAACGAACGTCCTCACTGGCAAACTGCTGGATGACGCAGCCAAAGCCGCTCTCTTTCCCGAGGCCTGGATGGTGACCTACTGGTCTCACTCGTGGGAGAAGTCGCCCCACAATCCCAAGGCAGACGCCTGAGACGAAGAACTCTGCTGATGCCTGACACTATGGAAATCTCTTTAATCAATCTCGACCGCTGCTCCGATCGCCTTGCCAAGTTTCACAGTACGAACGCGCACCTTACGGCCATATCGAGAGTTGCAGCGCTCGAAGGAGCCAAGTTTTCGCGCGATGTGCTGATCCGGAACAATATTCTCGCGAACCCGATGCCCGAATACACCAACGGGGCCATCGGATGCGCGCTGTCGCATCTGTCTCTCTGGGAGGCCGCCGTCCGTGAAAAAAAGATGCTGACGATCGCCGAGGATGACGCAATCTTTCACAAGAATTTTGATTCGCTGGCCAACGAGGTCATCAGCACTCTTCCGCAGGAGTGGGACATCATTCTCTGGGGATGGAACTTCGACTCTTTTCTGCTCTTCGATATGCTGCCCGGCGCGTCGAGCTGCCTCGCGCAATTCGATCAGGCCAAGTTGAGGGCAGGAATCTCTACCTATCAAAAATCCGAGATCTCCCCCAAAGCCTACCGGCTGATGCGCGCCTTCGGCACCATCTGCTACTCCATCTCTCCTGCAGGCGCTGAAAGGCTGCACAACCACTGCGTGCCGATCCGGCCTATGAGTACTTTTTATCCGGGGCTCAATCGCAGCCTCGTGAACATCGGCATCGACCGCATGATGAATGAGGCTTACCCCAGCCTGAGCGCCTTCGTCTGCTTTCCTCCTCTCGTCGCCACGGAAAACGACAATGCTGCTTCGACGACACTGATCGCAAGTTAAGACAAGCATCCCCGTTACTGGCTGCCACACCGCTGATTCTGCATCCTATTTCAGCAGAGAATGCGAAGCGCACACACGATGCCGCTTCCTCTGTGGGAGAAAACATGCGGTTCACGCTTCTTGCGGAAAGCCCGAAGACCTATGCGGTCATCTTTGAGACCGGCGACGAGATCGCGAGCGGTCTCACAAAATTTGCGTCAGAGCAGAAGCTGGCGAGCAGCAGCTTTAAAGCCATCGGAGCTCTCTCCTCCGTCAAGCTGGCATGGCTCGATTGGCAAACCAAAAAGTATCAGCCCTCGGTGGTTTTGAACGAACAACTGGAGCTGGTTTCGCTCATCGGCGATGTTGCGCTGAAAGACGGCAAACCTCAGGTACACGCGCATGTCGTCGTTGCCAAATCCGACGGCACTGCGCACGGCGGCCACCTGATGGAAGCGCATGTGCGCCCCACCTGCGAGGTGGTGCTCACCGAAAGCCCCAAGCATCTGCAAAAGCAAATGGATCCCGAATCGGGCTTGGCGCTGATCCGGCCGTAAACCGCACCGCGCAAAATTACGCCGGCTTGCCCACGGCATCCGGCATGGATTCCAGCTTCTCGGCGGGTCGTGTGGAGGCCCACCAGACGAGAACTACGCCAACCAAGGCAGCGCCTGCGCTCGCCAGCTGCGCATTTGAGAGTCCCAGAATGATCTTGGGATTGCGGCGGATAAACTCCACCAGAAACCGCGCCAGCCCACTCAAAATAAGATACTGCCCCAGAATGGCACCTGTGGCACGCGGCTTGCCACCACGCCGCCAGAGCCACCAGCCGATCACCAGCCCGGCCACCATCTCGTACAACGGCGTGGGATGCACGCGAACGATGGTCGGATCGATCCCGTTCGGAAAGCTCATGCCCCAGGGCAGCTTCGTTGGAAGCCCATAGCAGCCATCGCCGGAGAGAAAGCAGCCGATGCGCCCGATGCCGTAGCTGACGGCCGCGGCCGGTGCAGCCAGATCGAGCATCCGCAGTATGCCGATCTTGGCCCACCAACCCTGAAAAGCCAGAGCGGCGATTCCAAAGACCAGGCCGCCATACCAGGCAAAACCCGCAGAATCATACAGAACACGCCAACCCAACTCGCGGAAATCCGAAGGTGTGTCCAGAACATGCCATAACTTGGCGCCCACAATGCCAGCCACAACCGTAATCGCCACAATGCCTACGGCATCGGCCTCAATATGCGCACGCCTGAAGCCGCGATCGACGACAAAGGCCGCCGCTACCGCGGCCAGCCACAACATGAGCCCGAAGGTGGGCAGGTTGAAGTGTCCTAAGTGGATAAAGGGATACATCTCTTTCAGTATAGACGCGCCCCAGCTTTCGGCCGTTACACGGGCAATTGTCACCTCGATTTACACATTCGCATCACCCGAAAATTCGCGCGATACTGATTGCATGTCAACCATGACCTATCAGGGACTTGAGGTCCTTTATTCCCGCCAGCAGATCGCCGAGCGCGTGGCCGAAATGGGCGCACAGATCACCCGCGACCTCAACGGAGAGCGGCTGGTGATGATTGGCGTCCTCAAGGGTGCTGCTCCTTTTCTTGCCGACCTTTCTCGCGCCATCCAGGCCGATGCGACCTTCGACTTTGTCGCCGTGTCGAGCTATGGCAAGGGCCAACGCTCCTCCGGCGCAGTCAAGCTCATCAAAGACCTCGATGAGCCGATCGAAGGCAAGAATGTCCTGATTGTGGAAGACATTCTCGATACCGGCCTCACTCTTGCCTATCTGCGTAAGATCTTTCTCCAGCACCACCCCAAATCCCTGCGCATCGCCACGCTGCTCGACAAACCATCGCGACGTATCGAGAAGATCGAGGCCGACTATGTCGGCTTCTCCATCCCGAATCTCTTCGTGATTGGCTACGGCATGGACTACGCCGAGCGTTACCGCAATCTGTCGGACATCTGCATCATGGCGCCTGGACAAACCGAGTAGTGCATAGGAAATTGCTCTTGGATGAACAGGCTCTATTGACCGGCATGTACGAAAATTTCAACACCCGCCGCATGGAAGCTGTCCTCGCGCACATGCATCCGGACGTGGAATGGGCGAACGGAATGGAAGGCGGGCACGTCCATGGAGTGGACGCCGTCCGCGCCTATTGGACTCGTCAATGGGCGGCAATTGATCCGCACGTTGAACCTCTGAGTATCGCGGACGATTCCGCAGGCCGGTTCATCGTCGAGGTCCACCAGACGGTTCGCGATCTCGAAGGAAAACTGCTCGTCGACACTATCGTGCATCATGCCTATCGCATCCGGAATCGTCTCATCGAACGCATGGATATCGAATCCCCCGAAAAAGGATGAACCGCGCCTTCCGACACACGATGCAGTTGGCTTGGCGGCAGGGGCGGAACTATACTCTATCTCCCGAGAGCGTGCAGTAAGCCGCCAGAGCCATCTCCGAACCGTCAGGTTCGGAATGCGCGGAAGAGCGGCGTGTGCGAAGAAGCTAGGAGCTTGACTCAATGAAGGCTGCAACCCCGATCTCAACCTCTGATCTTGAATTTGACCATGGCACCTTTGATTCACTCGGCTTCACCGCGCAAGCCCTCACAAGCTGGCAATCGCTGGCCTCCATCATCGACCACACGCTCCTTGAACCTGAAGCGACCCGTTCCCAGGTGGAAACTCTCTGCGAGGAAGCTGCCTGCTATCGCTTTGCGTGCGCCACGGTTAATCCGGTATGGGCCGCGACGGCCGTCAATCTTCTCTCGGGAACAGGCGTCCCCGTCGGCGTGGTCATCGGATTTCCCTTTGGCACGTCGCTCGTCTCCACTCTGCGCCAGGAGGCCGCTGCTCTCACCCGCCTGGGAGCCAAAGAGCTTGACATGGTGATTCCCATCGGCCTGCTCAAGAGCGGCAATCATCCTGCCGTGCAGCATACAATTCATGCAGCCGCCAATGTGGCGCATCATCACGGCGCGCTGCTCAAGGTCATCCTTGAAACCGCCCTGCTGACGATGGAAGAAAAGCTCCGCGCCTCGGAGATCGCCATCCAGGCAGGGGCGGACTTCATCAAAACCTCCACAGGATTTTCCGCAGGCGGCGCAACCGCCACGGACGTAGCCCTGATGCGCGGAGTCGCCGGTGGCCGCTGCGGCGTAAAAGCCTCGGGGGGCATACGCACACTAGCCGATGTGAAGGCCATGCTGGAAGCCGGCGCTAACCGAATCGGCGCATCGGCCTCCGTTGCTATCGTGCGCGAACTGGGAGCAGAGTGACAGACAGGCAGTAGGGACTAGGCAATAGGGAATAGGCAGTAGAAAGTTTGGAGTTGCGGAAACCCAGCGGAGAAAAAAAAATCGGCAACGGTCTGTTTTCCTGTTTCTTGTTCCTTATTGCCTATTCCCTATTGCCTAGTTCCCCTTTGCTATCATTACCTCTCGAACCCGATGCCCGATCCCCCGCCATCCTCATCTGCCGCGCACGAACTCGAAGGCGATTACCGCCCCGCTGCAGCGGCGCCTCTCGATCCGCTTAATCCGCGTGTAGAACCGGTTGACGCTGCGTATCTGATGAAACTCACCGATACGCTCAATACCACGCTCGATCTGCAGACGCTTCTCAACCGCACCTCCGAGCTGGTGCGCGCCGTCATCAACTACCGCATCTTCGCCATCTTCCTGCTCAATGACCGCACACACGAGTTGCGTATGCGCTTCCAGATCGGCCATACGCCCGAAGTCGAGCGCACCCGCGTACCCATGGGCAAAGGCGTCGTGGGACAGGTGGCGCTCACGCGGCAACCCCTGCTACTCAACGATGTTTCCACCTCCGAGTTCTACATCTCCGCCAATCCCGCAGTCCGCTCCGAACTCGCCGTGCCGCTGATCGCCAAGAACCGGCTCATCGGCGTGATGGATATCGAAAGCGAAGAGCCCAACTACTTTCGCCCCGAGCATCTCCATCTTCTTACGGTCACTGCATCGCGCATCGCGCAGGCCATCGAAAACGCGCGCCTCTACGCCCGCGTCTCGCGTCAGGCCCAGACGCTTGAAGTTCTGAACGAGATCGCGGTCGAGCTGGCGTCGATCCTCGATCTCAATCCGCTGCTCGAACGCGTCGGCCAGCTTCTGCGCCGCCTCATCGACTACCAGATGTTCACCATCATGCTTCTCGATGAGAAAGGCGAAGTGCTCATCACCCGCTATGCATGGCGCTTCGGCTATACGCATGCGCCTCTGCGGCGCATTCCCGTCACCAGCGGCCTTGTAGGCGCTGCAGTTCGCGAATGGCGGACCATCAACGTCCCCGATGTGCGCAAAGACCAACGCTATCTCGAGATGAATCCCGAGACCCGCTCGGAACTCATCGTCCCGCTCTTTTACAAAGGCCGCGTGATCGGCGTGCTCGATCTGGAGCACACGCGCACCGGATTCTTTAACGAAGAGCACGAGCGCATGCTGACCACGCTCGCCTCGCAGATCGCGATTGCCATCGAGAACGCGCGGCTCTATCAGGCTGTGCGCCGGCAGGAGCGCCAGCTTGAGCGCGACATCGCCATGGCGCGCGAGGTGCAGCTTCGTCTCCTGCCGCCGGAGGCGCCCTCGCATCCGCACGCAGATATGGCCGTGCGCTTTCTCCCTGCACGCGCCATCGGCGGCGACCTCTACGACTTCATCGACTACGACCCGAACCGCACCGCAATTGTCATGGGCGATGTCAGCGGCAAGGCCGCTCCCGCAGCCCTCTTCGCAGCCCTGGTCAGCGGCATCATGCGCTCGGCCGCGCAGCAACAACCGGGGCCCGCCGAGATGCTCGCCCATCTCAATGACGCACTGCAGGAGCGCAAGCTCGATTCGCAATATGTCACGCTGCTCTTCGCGCTCTGGAACGACGAGAACCAGACGCTGCAAGTGGCAAACTCCGGCGCGGTGCAACCAGTCTTCTGCCGGTCGGGCGAGTCGCTCACCGTAAAGGCGGAGGGCTTTCCGCTCGGGCTGTTTCCCGACGTAAGTTACGAGGAATTCAACGTGGCCACGCAACCGGGCGATGCGCTCGTCTTCGTCTCCGACGGCATCCTTGACGCCGAAAACGAGAAAGAAGAGATGTACGGCCAGGAACGGCTCGCCAGCCTGCTCTGCGCCAACCGCGAACGTCCAGCGCGCGAGATCGCCGACGAGATTCTGGCTGATGTAACGCGTTTTCAAGGCAGCAAAGAGCGCTTCGACGACGAGACGATCATCGTGCTGCGCGTGCGGTAAAGCAGGGATCAGAGATCAGAGATCAGAGATCAGAGTTTTTTGCGCCTAGCCTGGGAAAGCACAAACCTCAACCCAGCACCAACGTGGGTGCCCATCCTCGCGGCGTCTTTGTTTTTGCCGCAAAGGTGGGAAAGCACGACCTCCCACTCTCTTCGTTAAACTAAAAGGAGACCTCGCACGGGAGCCCCTTTGCACACCGCAGTTATGGAACGCCTCATCCGCCCAGCCCGCAATATCTATGGCAGCCTGCGCCTGCCCGGCGACAAATCGATCAGCCATCGTTACGGCATGTTGGGCGCATTCGCTGAAGGCACTTCCCGCTTCACCAATTTTTCGACCGGAGCCGATTGTGCTTCGACCCTGGCCTGCATGGAGGCGCTCGGCGCAAAGGTAAACCGGCTGGGCAATGAGGCTATCGAGGTCACCGGTGTCGGCGGCCGCGTGATTCCGGCCGATCATCCTCTGGACTGCGGCAACTCCGGCTCCACGATGCGCATGATCTCTGGCCTGCTCGCGCCACAGCAGGGCCGCTTCACGCTGATCGGCGATGCCTCGCTCTCGCGCCGGCCGATGGAGCGGATCCGCAAGCCGCTCGAGCAGATGGGGGCGCATATCACCCTCACCGACGGCCACGCGCCAGTCACGATCGAGGGCGTCCCGCTCAGGCCGATCGACTACACCACGCCGGTTCCCAGCGCGCAAGTAAAGACATGCCTCTTGCTCGCGGGATTGCAGACCGAAGGCATTACAACAGTCCGAGAAGCAGTACGCACACGCGACCATAGCGAGCTGGCTCTGCGCGCCTTCGGAGCAACGTTAACGCGCACAGTGGATTCCGTCTCCATCACCGGCCCGCAGCCGCTTCATGCCATCGAGGCTGCTGTGCCGGGCGACATCTCTTCGGCCGCGTTCTTCATGTGTGCAGCCGCGCTCTTTCCCGGCTCCGGCCTGGTCATCGATTCACTCGGCCTGAACCCCACGCGCGCCACGCTGCTCGATGTTTTGACCGCGCTCGGCGCGCACATCAGCGTGCTCAATCTCGAAGAGAAACACGCAGAGTTGATCGGCACCGTGCAGATCTCCGCGCCCGCCGAGGGCATCGGCAGCACCGAAGTAAGCGGCGCGCTCGCCGCCCAGTTGATTGATGAGCTGCCCGTACTCGCCGCGATTGCCCCCTTCACGCGCGGCGGCATCCGCATCCGCGACGCCAGGGAATTGCGCGTCAAGGAATCCGATCGCATTGCGCTCGTCGCCAAAAATCTGCGCGCCATGGGCGCGGAAGTGGCCGAGTTCGAAGACGGCCTCGATGTTCCCGGCGGCCAGGCCCTGCATGGCGCCGAAATCGACTCAGGCGGCGATCATCGCATCGCCATGGCCTTCAGCGTCGCAGCCCTGCGAGCCGAAGGCGAAACGCTGATTCAAGGCGCAGAATCCGCCGCCATCAGCTTCCCTGAGTTCTTCGATCTGCTGGATCTGGTGGCAGAGCGATAGGAATTCAGCACCGCAAAAACAAGAGGCCCGGCATGTCGCCGGGCCTCTCATCCACATCGAACGCGTTATTGCCCCGCCGGAGGATTCGTCGGAGCCGGTGTCGTATTCTTCGCCGGTTCCAGACCCGGAATGAGAGGCGCAGTCCCCACATGGCCTGTAGCCGCATCATTCAAGTTGATTCCATAGTGCTGCAGTGTAGAGGCCAGCACCTGATAGAGAAGCGCGCGATCCTTTGCATACGTCAGGTTCGCAGTAATTAAGCTGTTCTCCGCATTGGCAAGATTGCGTTCCTGCAGCAGCACATTCGTCGAGGTAGAAGCGCCCAACCGCAATTTCTTCTGCTCTGCATCGAGGCTTTGCCGCGCATAGTCTTCTGCCGCGATCGAGGCCTGCACCTGCGCCCGGTCATTGGTAAGCGCGTACTGCTGGGCTACGACCTGCATGCGAATCTGCGTGTAGAGCTGTTCCAGGTGCATCTCGGCTTGCCGGTATTCAATGAGCGAGCGTGCCTGGTCAGCCTGCGCCGTGCGGTTCCGGATGGGAAGCTGGAAGTTAAAGCCCACGCCCTTATCCGGGGAGCTTCCGTTCACCAGACTATTCAGCACCGTGGGATAACCGCTGCCCGACGCGGCACCGCAATAGATACCGAAGATTCGGCAGTTGGTGTTCGGGTCACCGCCGATTCCTTGTCCACCATAGAACCCATACACATCGAGGGTCGGCAACAGAGCGTTGCGTGCGCCGCGAAGCGTGATCTCATCCTTTTTGATCGCCAGCACAGCCTGCTCGAGTTCCGGACGATTCTGGAAGGCGGTCTGCGCCAACTGATCCGGCGTTTCCTTCTCTTCCGGCAGAGGATCGAGGTTCACGCGATCCGTCGGAATAATCGGGGCAGCAACCAGCGCCGGATCATTCAGGTTCCGTGCAATCGCCTGCTTCAGGATCAGCTGCTGATAGTTCAGGTTGCTTTGCGAGTTGATCAGCGCCTGCTTGTCCGTAGCCATGGTCGAGTCGGCCTGGACCACGTCCAGCGGAGCCATCGTGCCCACTTGCAGTTGCTTGCGCGTATCGCTGTCTAACTGCGTACTCTGGTCGAGTGCGTGCTGTTTGGCCTGTACATCTTCATACGCGCTCACGACCACCCAGTAGATGTTCTCCACCTGATTGACCGTGGCGAGAATCTGCTGGCGGAAGGTGGCGTCCGTAATGCGGCGGTCCAGGATCGCCTCGTACACAAAACGATTGTTCACCCAGATTCCGGCGCCCTGCAGCAGGTGTTGCGTAACGGTAGCTTTGAAATTTGAAAGGAGCTGTGGGCTGTAGCTGTTGAATCCGGTGGTTGTCGTGCGGCTGTTGTTCCAGGCCAAGGTCGCCGATGTGCCGGTTACCCAGCCTTGCGTGTAGTTGAAGTTGTACGAATCCGCATTGGTAAAAGCGCGGGGTTGAAACGGACTGGTCTGCGGCGACTTCTGCCGCTCAAACTGAACCGTTCCGCTCACGAGCGGATCACGATTTTCCGGCAGAGGGCCCGCTCCATCCGAGGAAAGGACCAGTCCTGAACTACCAGCCGTTGCGCCGCTCACGGTTCCCGGAGCGCCGCTGGCGCTCAACGTCTGTGATGTGCCGCCCAGCGTGTTCTGCAACACGGCCGCGCCTACGCCACGCAGCGTCGAGCCTGCCTTCGCGCGCAGCAGGTCGGTATCGGCGATGTCCAAATAGTAACGGGAGATCGCGATGTCGTAGTTGTTCTCAAGCGCCAGGGCGATCGCGTCCGACAGGCTCAGGTAGATTTTGCCGTCCTTCACCAGATCCTGCAGCCGGACCGAGTTGTTGAAATCCGCCTTGGCGATGGCTGTGCCGCGATACTTGTTGATCGGATTCCCAAGCATGGGGCCGAAGGGCTTTGAAAAATCCCGGTCGGACTGCCGCAAAGTCAGCGGCTCCGTCTGTGAGGGCGCCGGGGCAGAAGGCAATGTGGATGCAGATTTCGTCGTTGTCTGGGTTGGCGTATCCTGGCCAAACCCCGAAGGTATACACGTGCTGAGTGAAAGCGTAAGGGCGGCTAACGCACGCAGCCGGCTCCCCGCCTTCCCGATTCTCTGCTGGGTAAACACACGTTTACTCTCCAAATGCATGATCCTCTCCACAAACTCTTGCGACACCTGGAATGTCAATCTTCAGACGGCCTGCGAGCCGTTCCGGATGCAAATTTATGATCGCTAGGGATCAGGTTCGCTTCCGGCAAAGGCTTCTAACGCATGTAGTACGCGATTCACTTCAGGATCGTTCCCGCGGAAGCCCACAAAGCTCCATACGTGGCGCAGAAACCTGAGTATATCCCACTCACCCCTCGCGCATCCGTGACCGCCGCAGGTCAGGTAACCTTTTAAGCAGCCATGGACAGGCCAGAAAAGATCGAGCCAGGAAAGAGCGAGCCAGAACAGAGCGATGCGGGTAACGGGCCGCGAACCTGGAAACTGACCTTGTCCTACGACGGGACTGACTTCTTTGGCTGGCAGGTGCAGCCGGACAAGCCGACAATCCAGGGCAAGTTACAGGCCGCTCTCGGTCGCATCACCGGCGAGTCGCCCCTGCCGCAGGGCTCGGGCCGCACGGATGCCGGTGTTCACGCCCTGGCCCAGGTGGCCAGCTTTTCTCTGAACGCCCCCATTCCCGCGGAAAACCTGCAGCGCGCGCTCAATCGGACATTGCCTCCCTCGATCCGGGTTCTGGACGCACGAACGGTCGAAAATTCGTTTCATGCGCGGCACTCGGCCATCGCCAAGACCTACGAGTATCGGATCTTTCGCGATGCGCTCTGTCCCCCGTTTCTAGCGCGCTTCGTTTACCCCTGCCCATGGCCTCTGGATTTCAGCAAACTGCAGGCATCCGCTCAGGCGCTCCTGGGCGAGCACGACTTCCTGAGCTTTGCGGCCACTGATCCGGATTTGACGACTCGCCTCTCTCCGCAGGGGCCCGATCAAAGCCGCGCCGTTGCACTCACGTTCACGACGATACGCACCATCTTTGCCTCTGCCTGGGAGCAGCGCCAAATCGACGAGGGCGAACTCTGGATCTACCGCGTTCGCGGCAATGGTTTTCTGCACCACATGGTCCGCAATCTCGTAGGAACCATGCTGGAAATTGCCCGCGGTCAGATCGCAGCCAATGCGATTCCGGACATTCTGGCTGCCCGCTCCCGCGGAGCCGCCGGACCCACTGCGCCGGCGCAAGGGCTATTCCTGCATTCGGTGGAATACGGCAAAGAAGGCTAAATTAGACCAAATTAAGGCGACCCGAATTGCTGGCCCTGGGGAATCGCGCTTGTCGCGAAGTCTTCTTTAAAGCCGTACAGAATCATTTACACAGTTCGAGAAGAATTTGTCTTTATCGCCGTCATTGCCAATGGCAGGCGCGAGATGAACGCTGTGCTTTCAGAGCGGTTGCTGCGCTCATGATCAAGTCGGTTTTCAGCTCCAAGATCGAACGCTACCCCCTCCTCTCCTGCATCCCTGCTACCCTATAGCAAAACCAGGGATGCTGTGTCCTGAAGCCACTGCATTCAAGCCGACGCGACCTCAAGGGAGCGGCGACCTTGGATCGTTCTCAATAGGGCACACCTTGTTCTGGTGTTGCCCTAAAATCCAGCTGGCATGGTTCTTCTCGCGCGCAACTCGGCCTTTTCTCGTGTGACCTCGCTCGCAGGCCGCCGGCCTTTGCACAACGCTTTTGCCTGGCTGCACGCGAATCCCAAGCGAATTATGGACTGGCAGGCCAAGCTGGTGTCCATTCCAGGTCCATGCAACGGCGAAGCGGCGCGCGCGGCGTGGCTCGCGGAACAATTCGCCGCTGCGGGGTTGAACCAGATTACGACCGACGCTGTTGGCAACGTTTTGGGCACTTTGCCCGCGTCGGGTTTGCCACCGGAAAGCACTGGGCCGGTGGTCTTAGTTTCAGCGCACCTCGATACGGTTTTTCCTGCAGAGACGCCGCTCAATCCTGTCCTCGACGGAGATCTCCTGACCGCTCCAGGCGCATGCGACAACGGAGCTGGCGTGGCTGGTCTGCTGGCCGTTGTTCACGCGTTGCGACACGCCACGACGAATGCAGGAATGGAATTGCCCATTCCACTGGTTTTTGTCGGCAACGTCGGTGAGGAGGGCGAAGGCGACCTGCGCGGCATGCGGGAACTCTATGGGCAAAGCGCGCTGGGCAGCCGCATCGCGGCGCATATCGTTCTCGACGGTGCGGGTGCGGACGGAGCCGTAACCCAGGCGTTGGGCAGTCGGCGATTCCAAGTTACGATTTTCGGTCCAGGGGGTCACAGTTTTACTGACGCGGGCACCCCCAACCCTATCGCCGCCATGGCTTCGGCTCTTGCCGTACTTGCGGAGACGAGCCTGCCCGATGATCCGCGCACAACCCTGAATCTGGGCACTATCCATGGCGGCACTAGTGTGAACTCAATTCCTGAGTCCGCACGCGCCACCGTCGATTTCCGCTCCACCAGCCCCGAGCAGTTACTGCGCCTCGAGATCGCTCTGCACCGCGCGGTAGAAGATTCCGTCGAAAACTGGAACAAGAAGGCCAAGCTTGCCGGAACCGCCTCGCGCGGTTCGCTTTCCTATGTGATCCGCAAAATCGGGGATCGTCCCGCAGCCAGGCTGCCGGACGACTCGCCCCTGCTGGATACTTTGCGCGCTGTCGACCGTCATCTGAATCTGCGCACCGATCTGCGCCTCGGCTCAACCGATGCGAATCTCCCACTTTCCCTCGGCGTGCCGGCCGTTGCAATCGGTGCCGGAGGCGAAGGAGGTGGAGCGCACACGCTGGCCGAGTGGTATTCCGGCAAGCACCGCGAGCTGGGCCTGCGCCGCGTGCTGCTGCTTACGCTCGCCATGGCGGAGTGGGCTGCTGAGCAATAAGCATTTCCGGGCCAAATCAGCTTCTGCTGCGACTGTTTCCGCCCGGCCGCGTCTATACGTGGGAAACCGGCCGATTCCCGAAAAAGAATCGGATTTTGGCCGCCGGACGAATGGTTCACAACTGGCTATACTGAGAATTGGTGCATCAAAACAAAGAACTGGTGTATCAAGAAGCTAGCCGGAAGGCCGGCACACGACGAGGTTACTGAATTTTATGAAATCGTTTTTCGAACGGCTGCGCGCTCGCCGTCTCGCTTCGGCATTTATTGTGCTGGCCACTGTGTCAGCCGCCATCGTTGGAGGTTCGTTCGCGGCCCACGGAGTGCGCGGACAGGATCAGCAGAATTCAAGTACCGACGCTACGCCTCTCAAGATCGTCAACTCCCCGATCCAGCCCAATGAGTACGTGCGAATCGCCCATGAAGTAGGGCCGGCCGTGGTGAACATCAACACGCAAACGCTGCCCAAGCAGTCAGAAAACCGCGGCCGTCGCAACTTCCATTTCCGCACGCAGCCCAACCCGCAAAATCCTGATGATGGCCAAGGGGATGACGACGGCCAACAGGGGCAAGGTCAGGGCCAAGGGCAGGACAATTTCCAGGACTTCTTCAACCGCTTCTTTGGCGGCCAGATTCCCGGCCAGCCCGATGGTGGTGATCAAGGTGGGCAGGTGCAGGAGTCGCTCGGGTCGGGATTCATCGTCGATCCCAAGGGCTACATCATCACCAACAATCACGTCGTCGACAAAGCCGACAAGATTTACGTGAAGCTCTCTACCGATCCGGATACACAGGACCTTGGCCGGCCCGCTCGCGTGATTGGCGTCGACAAAGCCACCGACATCGCCGTCATCAAGATCGAGGCCAGTACGCCGCTGCCCACCGTTAAGATGGGCAACTCTGACCAGGCGCAGGTAGGCGACTCCGTTGAGGCCATTGGCAGCCCATTTGCACTCGCGCAGACCGTTACTGCCGGCATCATCTCCGCGAAAAACCGCACCATCGAGCCCGGTGCCAGCGGCCAGTTCCAGCACTTTATCCAGACGGACGCGGCCATCAATCCCGGCAACTCGGGCGGCCCGCTTCTCGACATGAACGGGAACGTGATCGGCGTCAACACCGCCATCTACACGCAATCGGCGGGCTACCAGGGCATCGGCTTTGCCATGCCGTCGAATACCGTAGTGTCGGTCTACAACGACCTGGTTGGCCCCACGCACAAGGTGGTGCGCGGCTCCATTGGCATTCAGTTCAAGGAAGGTCTCTCCAACGCGGTCAATCGCGTCTACGGCTTCAAGAATGGCGTCCTGGTCCAGGAAGTGCAACCCAACGGCCCGGCAGACAAGGCGGGCCTGAAACCGGGCGACATCATCACTTCGATCGACGGACGCAATATCAAGGATGGCGACGATCTGGTGAACGAGATTGCCAGCCGTAAACCCGGTTCGGCCATTCGCCTCGGCTACGTGCGCGACGGCAAGCCGCAGGACGCGACCGTCACCATCGGCGATCGCGACAAGGTCTTTGCCGAGCTCGGGAATCAGCAACCTGAACAGACTCCTGATAACTCCGGCGACGCTGGTGAGACCAAACTGGGCGTCGTTGTTCGCGATGTCTCGCCTGCCATATCCAGCAAGATTCACTCCTCCGGCGTAGAGGTCGAGTCGGTGCGTACAGGCTCCTTCGCCGATCTGCAGGGGCTGGAACCGGGCCTTGTTATTACCCACGTCAACAAGCAGCCCACCCCGAACCGTGAGCAGTTTGAAGCCATTGTGAGCAAGCTCAAAACCGGTGATGACGTGGTCTTTGAAGTGATGGACCCGAAGCGTCCCGGCGATGGAATCAACTACATCGGGGGTACGCTGTAGAACTACGCTCGGCGCCGGGTGAAAAAAATCACCCGGTACGGCGTTTTTGAGGCCTAAAGTCACGTATTTGGCCGATCTTTATCCTTGTGGTGCATGGAACGATCCGTTAGACTGGCACGCACAGTCCGAGCAACGTGAGAATTTTTCTTAGAGGTGATCGCTCGTGCTTTCTTTTCGAGCCGTTCTGGCAACCTTGATTTCCGCGGGCCTGCTTGCTGTGCCTGCATTTGCGGTCCATACCCGTCGTGCGTCGACTTCCACTTCTACGCATTCCAAACATCGCTCTCACAGGCTGATTCCGCACCGCTCGCACCGTCTCCATGGCCAGCAAGCGATTGATTCAGAGCGAGTTACGCAGATCCAACAGGCGCTAATCAAAGAACACTACCTAACCGGCGACCCCTCGGGCAACTGGGATTCGAGCACCATTGCAGCGATGCAGAAGTACCAGGCCGACCAGGGCTGGCAGACAAAGCTGATGCCGGATTCGCGCGCACTCAAAAAGCTTGGCCTCGGCCCCGATTATTCGAATGCTCTGAACGCCAAGAACTCGAACTTCGCGTCTCCGCCTTCAACCAGCTCGATTCCGGCAACCCAGACAGCCGGATTTACCGCCGCCTCCGGCGTGAATCAGTAAGCGATCTTCCTTCAGCGACTCATTTGCGACGTTCCATAAGCCATAGAGCTTCGAAAAGACGCTCCGTGGCTTGTCGTCTGCTGTTACTTTCGGTGGAACACGTCCGCCCACTCCCACCCTGCGTTTGCTAATATCCGACCATACCCACATCATTCCGCGCTCTGGTTGCGCAAATCATCGTGCCTTTCTTGAGATTGTGTGTTCCGCCCTTCGTTCTTCCCGCTCAGCGGGCGGAAAGCCTTGGAGAAAACCATGCCCCAGTTGTTGGGACGCGACCTGCGCAGCGGCGACATTCTGCTGGAAGTGAATGGGGGAACCTTCACGCAGCAGATGATCCGCTTCGGCCAGAAGGTGATGCACCGCGGCACAGAAGAGATCATCCACGCAGGAATCCTCTTCGATAATCGATATCTGATCGAGGTAGACAAACACGGCATTTTCGCAAACGACATCTACCTGCAGGACAAAGGCTACGCCTTCCAGGTTTATCGTCCGATCAACCCCGCCGTCGCGGCCGGCGCCGCTACATGCGCCAAGGTCTTTCTCGACATCCACAACAACACAGGAAAACTGAAATACAGCTACACCGGTGCTGTGGCCTCGATCTTCAGACAGCCTGGCGTTGCATCCACGGCCGACCAGATGGAAGTCGCCTTCGACCAGATGATCAAAGGCAAGAATCACCCGTTTTTCTGTTCGCAATTTGTCGTGTTTGTCTTTCAGTTCGTCGCCGAGCAGAACAACCTTGCACCGGGCAAGGTCTTTCCGTTCGCCGACGCATGCGTCCCCCCATCGATGCTGGCATCATCTCTGAAACGGCACCCCATGTTTCGCGAGGCCGGCTACTTGATGGAAAATCAGCGCTAGCCTGAGCGAACGTTTGGCGCAAGAACTCAGTCGGGCCGTCGCGGCGGCATCCACTTGAGCAAGAATTCGTACCGCGGACGCGTCGTCGAATTCGGACCCGTGGTGATCTCTGAATCGAGATGCAGAATCGTTCCATCCTTATCGAAGCGCGGCCACAGCGGGAGCCCCGGCCCATTCGGATCGCCGGTTCGGGCGAAATTGGTCCAATAACTCATCATCTGGTCGCTTAGCTTGCGCTCCTCTGGACGCCACTCTGCGCCGGGGCGCGTGTCGAGATTTCCGAAGACGTATTCGATGTCGTCCGAGTGGAAGGCAAACCAGCCAGGATGAAATTTGCTGGGCGGTGCGGGCTGCTCGAAGTGATACCGGTAGACCGGCGCACTCCCCGTCTTGGTCTGTGCTTCGATCCACTTCCAGGTGCTGAAGGCGATGAACGTGTCGCTGTTGTAATCAATTGCAGAGCGCACGGCTTGCGCGTCGGTGTCACCTGGGTAGAGCGAGAGAAATTCCGCTGCATGCTCGCCATAGTTTTGCGCAGCGTAGTCCTTCCACTTCTCCGCCGTCATGCCGACCGATAGTCCGCTCTGTTCATCGCGGTTCCATCCTGCGAGCAGTGGCACATGCGCCTGCTTGCCCGCCGCGTATGTCGCAGCCACTGGCTCGGTAAGAAACCTGCCGTCGACCACTGCCGTAAAGCGCGGCGAGCCCTTTTTTCTGGCGGCCTCCGCAATGGTCGTCGCCGGAAGGGCACGCAACTCTGCCAGCGAGGAGACGCCGAGCGAAGCAACCCAGTCTTGCTGGTGCCGCTCGCGCTCGGCGAGCGAGAGAGTGTCCGGCGCGCCGGTGCTCATGGCGCTGCCGCTCTCGCCGATCGCCTTTTGAAATAGTCCCTGGGCGGACGCTGCAGCCATCAACGTACTGACCGCAGACGAACCGGCGCTTTCGCCGAAGATGGTGACGTTCTTCGGATCGCCGCCGAAGTTCGCTATGTTGGCGTGCACCCACTGGAGCGCAGCCGCCATGTCCATCAGCCCGTAGTTCCCTGCCGCGCCGCCGGCTTCTTTGGCCAGATCAGCGGTGGCCAGAAAGCCGAAGACGTCGAGCCGGTAGTTGATCGTGACCAGCACGACGCCCTTGAGGGGAAGAAAATCTCCGTTGTGGCGCGGCTCCGAAGCTGATCCTGCCGAGTAGCCGCCGCCGTGAATCCAGAACATCACTGGCAGTTTGTTGTGGCCCTCCGCATTTGCCGGCGTGAAGACATTCAGAAAAAGGCAGTCTTCGCTCTCGCCAGCATCCTGAAAGACCATGTCCGCGAAGACATTGCCTTGCACGCAATGCGCACCGTAGCTCACCGCCTCGCGCGTACCCTTCCATTTAGCAGGCGGCTGCGGCGGCTTCCAGCGCAGCTCGCCCGTCGGCGGCGCAGCATATGGAATGCCGAGGAAAGCCCGCACCTTTCCGTCGTTGATCGTCTTGCCGTGAACCTTGCCTTGCGCTGTTTTGACCGTTAAAGGATCGGCATAAACAGACGCAGCCATGCCCAAGCTCAGAACTGCGAGCACAAATGTGCAGAACAGAAGCGCGCACCGTTGCATCGAGAAATCTCCCGTGCAACACAATAGCAGGCTGCTGCGCAAAAGCGATTCCGGTTTAACTCAGACCCTCTCCGGTCCCAGCAGATCCGCCATCGTCTCCCGTCGCCGGATGAGACGCGCCTTTGCACCTTCAACGAGCACCTCGGCTGGGCGCGGCCGCGAATTGTAATTCGAGCTCTGCGCCATCCCGTAAGCGCCCGCATCGAGCAGCGCCACCAGGTCGCCCGGCTGCACCGGCGCGAGCTTGCGGTCACGCGCGAAAAAGTCGCCTGACTCGCAGACAGGGCCGACGACATCCACGACCCGCGGCTTTCCTCCCCGCGGCCGGACCGGGACAATCTCATGATGCGCCTGGTAGAGCGCCGGACGGATCAGGTCGTTCATCGCCGCATCGGTGATGACAAATGTCTTTTTGCCGTTGCGCTTCACGTATAGAACGCGGGCCAGCAGCGCGCCCGCCTGCGCCACCAGAAAACGGCCGGGCTCAATCAGCAGCCGGCCCGCGAAATCGCCCAGCCCATTCTGAAGCGCCCCGGCATACTCGCGCACCTTCTCCGCTGCGTCAAAGCTTCCGCCGTGGTAGTCAATGCCCAGTCCGCCACCGGCGTCCACAGCTTTGAGCACGATCCCTTCGCGCTTGAGCTGCTGCACTAGCTTGCTTACCCGCTGAATGGCCGCGCCAAACGGCTCGGCCGATCGAATCTGCGAGCCGATGTGCACGCTGATGCCGTGAGCCTCAAGCCAGCGACTCCCCGCCGCCTTTTTGTAAATCGCGAGCGCCTGGCGAATATCGATCCCGAACTTGTGTTCGCGCAACCCCGTCGAGATATACGGATGCGTATCCGCAAAGACATCCGGATTTACGCGCAGTGCAAAGCGCGCCTTCTTTTTAAGCTTCCTGGCCCGCGCGGCCAGCAGTTCAAGCTCAGCCTCGCTCTCCACGTTGAATTCGAGAATGCCGGCGTTCAGCGCCAGATCGATCTCTGTGGCTGTCTTGCCCACGCCTGAAAACACGACCCGGCCCACGGCATCCGGAGCAGCGGCCAGTACCCGCTCCAGCTCGCCTCCGGAGACGATATCGAAGCCCGCACCGAGGCCGCCGAGCGACTTCAAAATGGCAAGTGCCGAGTTCGCCTTCACCGCGTAGCAGACCAGATGCTCACGGCCCGCAAGCGCCTGCTGAAACAGACGCAGCCGCTCGGCGATCTGATCGGCTGAATAGATATACAGCGGCGTGCCGAATTTGCGCGCCAGATGTTCGAGAGAAACCCTGCCGCAAGAGAGCGGTGCGCCGGGCCGCGGATGCTGAAAAGGGCGCGAGGAGATTTGTTCTTTCACTGAAATCAGGTCCAAAAACCAAGAGAATACTTTGAGCCTACAGCATCGGCCCAGTCTGCATCGAAAGCTACAGAAATGGCCGTACGCGCCAATTACAATGTCTGAATGACCGAGATCCAAAAAGTCGACATGGTGGGCGTAGGTCTGAATGCGACCGACACCGTGATTCCGCTCCCGTCCTTCCCCGAGCGCGGAGCCAAAGTCGAATATGGTGAACGTTCCATCATGCCGGGCGGCCAGGTGGCCACGACAGTTGTCGCTTGCCAAACCTGGGGCCTGAGCACGCGCTATGTCGGCAAGCTGGGCGATGACGATGCCGCCCGGCTGCACAAAGCGGCCTTCGAGCGCGTGGGCGCCGAGGCCCGCATCGTCACGGTACCGGGACACGCCAGCCTGCACAACGTCATCATGGTCGATAGCGGCGGCGAGCGCACAATTCTCTGCCAGCGTGACGAAAGGATGGTCCTGCGGCCGGAAGAGCTGCGCCGCGAATGGATCGTGAACGCGCGGGTTCTGCATGTCGACGGCTTCGATACCGCGGCTGCTGCACAAGCTGCCAGTTGGGCTCGCGCCGCTGGCGTGCTGGTGGTCGCCGATCTCGATGAACCCTACCCCGGCGTGGACGATCTCATTGCCAACATCGACTACATGATCGTCAACAAGAACTTCTCCTGCCGGCTCATGGATGACACCAACCTGGAGCGCTCGCTGCGCCGGATGCAGGCACGCTACGGCTGCCGGATGAGCGCCGCAACCCTCGGCGAAGACGGCGTGCTCGCCTGGGACGGCCGACAGCTCGTGCATTCACCCGCTTATCGCATCTCTGTCGTCGACACCACCGGCGCGGGTGACATCTTCCGCGCAGGCTTCATCTACGGGTTGTTGCAGGGCTGGCCGCTGGAGCGGCAGCTCGACTTCTCCTGCGCCGCGGCTGCGATGAACTGCATGGCGGCCGGTGCGCGTGGCGGCATTCGCGATATCAACGCAATCGAAAAAATGATGGCTACGGCCGATCGCTATCCAACCACCTGCGACACCTGGGTGCATAGCTAAAGAGCTCGATCGCCAATTCGTCGCCGGAACGTCTCATCAGCATCGGCGTGGCAAGGTTCCGCATCTCTATACCGGCGGGATTAAAATAGAGTCGATGGCTCTATTTTCCGGCCCAGATGACCGGAGAATCTTGCCTTGGTGTCGAAACGGAGATTGCTTGTATGCCTTTACTCAAAACTTCTAACCCGGCTCTCGGCGAGAACACCTTCCGCAACGCAGCCGGAGGCCAATATGGCAGCCCCTATGGGGGCATGATTGATGCCGCGTCACGGATGACCCTGAGCGGAACCGTGAACAAGACCGGCATCCTGCTGCTCTGCGCCTTGGCGACAGCCGCCTGGACATGGAACGACTTTCTGCAGACACGGGACGTAAGCGAGATCGGCGGCCGGCTCATGATTGGCGCTTTCGGCGGCCTCATCTTCGCGTTTGTCACCATCTTCAAGAAAGAGTGGGCCGCGGTCACTGCGCCCATCTACGCATTGCTCGAAGGCATGGTGCTCGGTGGTCTGTCGGCCATCTTTGAGGTTCGCTATCCCGGCATCGCGATCCAGGCCGTGAGCCTCACCTTCGGCACGCTGCTTGTGCTGCTGCTCGCTTACCGCTCCGGGCTCATCCGCGTGACCGACAAGCTCCGGCTGGGCATTGTCGCCGCGACCGGCGGCATCATGCTCTTCTACCTGGCCGAGATGCTGCTTGGCTTTTTCGGCGTGCACTTCATCACGGTCAACAGCGCCGGGCCGATCGGTATTCTCTTCAGCCTCTTCGTGGTAGGAATCGCCGCACTGAACCTCGTGCTCGACTTCGATTTTGTTGAGCGCGGTGTAAGCTACGGCGTGCCCAAGTACATGGAGTGGTATGGCGCCTTCGGCATCATGGTCACGCTGGTGTGGCTCTATCTGGAGATGCTACGCCTGCTCTCGAAGATCAACTCGCGGCGATAGACGACCGCATCGCGGACAACCGCTTCAGTAATCACTCACCGAAGAGCCTTCGTTACCCAACGAAGGCTCTTCGGTTTTGCGTTTGAGCTTATGGAATCGCTACGCGTTCGCAGAGCCTTGCGCTGAGATCAGCACAAACGTCACGCTCTCCTTGGTGATTCGCTTGTGCGGTGTTCCGCGGCGAATCACTAGCATGTCGCCCTTGTTGAGCGTGTAGGTGGTCGCTCCTTCTGATTCCGGCGCGAGCCACTCGCCCGGCCCGGTGCTGTGGCCGTTCTTAGGCGTTCCGCCCACCTCGTAGACCGTGGATCCCTCGACAATGTGAAAGACGTGATCGCGCCCCTCGTGCCACTCAAACTCTTTGCCGCTCTTCGTCCTCTCCGTGGTCAGGACGACAGTGAGCGTTTTGCTGGTTACCAGGTTGTTGTTGCCGGGATTCGCATTGAGCGCTTCCATGTCGCTGTGAAGTGTATCGGCCGTGATGAGCTGAAATGAAGTCCCTGCTTCCGCTGCCCCTTGCGCGACAGCGCTCGCCGAAAGCAGCGAACTGTCTGCCAGCGCCAGGCCGGCTGCAGCGACGGCCGGCACGGTACGCAGAAATTCGCGCCGGCCAGGATTCTTGATGGCTGAGTTGTCCATAGGTTCCCTCTCGGAAAGGATTCCGTGAAAAGTAAATCATTCGGCGCGGCAGGTTGTCAGCGGCGCATGCCGGAAGCTGGGACTCGCATGTACCCGACCATCGAGCGTCAGACCTGGAACCGTCGCAGCCACGGCGCAAAGAGCGAGGCCACCCTCTGCGGCTGTTCATAAGCGGCGAAATGGCCGGCATCGGCGAGCAGATGATAGACACAGCCACCCGGAGCAGCCTTGAAGGCCTCCATCTCTGCGGCGCTCACTGCGCCGTCTTCGCCTCCGGCAATCGCCAACACCGGCGCGGTGATCGTAGCGACGGTCGGCACCGAATCAGGCCGCGTGGCGAGCCCCGCCTGCACAGCCACAATCGCTTCGGGAGAGAGCGTCATCCGGGCCAGTACCTCGCTGACGATCTCCGGCCGCCGCGCGCGCGCGGTAGGGCCCGCCAGCGTTCGCGCCATGCCGTCGAAGAATTGCGCTGCCTCGCCGGTGCGTGCTTTGGCGATATTTTCCGCCCGCTTGGCCAGATTGGTCTCGGTATCCGGCTGCGGCTTCGAGCAGACAAACGCCAGTCCCCGCATCCGGTCCGGAATACGGCGCCACAGCTCCAGCAACACGTAACCGCCAATCGAGCAGCCGGCGAAGACCGCGTTCGGCAGATGAAGATGATCCAGCAGGGCGAGAATATCGGAGGCAAGCTGCGTAATGGTCAATACCGGCGCATCGGGAACGCGAGCGAAGAGACCGACCGGCAGACCTGTTCCCAGCTCCGATTGCCCATGTCCACGGAAGTCGGGACCGATGGCGCGCACGCCTGCGAGTTCGGCAATCAGCGGCCGCCAATAGTCGTGATCAAGAGGTGTGGGATGAAGAAAAACTACCGGCAAACCGGCGCCGGAATCACTGAGCGCTAAAGCTGCCCCGTCGGAGGAGTAAGTGCCCTTCATATACCAGGAGGATACGCTCCCGGCAGATGTTCTGCCTCATCGGGGATGCCGATCCACGCGGCGACATAGGCCACACCCACCAGCCCGCTCGATACAAAGAGACCGACTACGGCGAGAATGCGCACAGCCGAGACATCCCAGCCATTCGAGCGCGCCAGTGCCAGGCACACACCGGCAATCTGACGGCCTTGGCGCGGACGGATCAGCGGTCTGCCCGGCATAGGCTGCGAGGCTGGGATTGCAGCCCCGCAATTCGAGCAAAAGCGAGCACTCCCCGGCAATCCAGTTCCGCAGCTTGGACAGAAAACAGCCATCTTCAACGCCCTCCTGACGAAACACGATACGAAAATTCAAGAGTTCCAGTTCCGGCCGCACACACCCAATTCATAGCCGCTCGATTCTGGATCGTCAGTTGCCCTTGTAGGGGCTCCGCAGCCCTTTGCGGGCGATGTCTGCGCGCGAAGTATTCGGGCCGGCATTGACCGCATCCTGGTAGTCCTTCACGGCCAACGCTCGCTCGCCGAGCAAATCGTGGCATTGGCCGGCGGCTACCAAGGATTTGAGCTTCAGTTCGAGTCCAACCTCCGGCGTTGCGATGGCCTCCTCGTAAGCCTTGGCAGCTTCTGCATAATGGCGCTGACCACGCAGCGCATCACCCAGCCCGAACTCCGCCAGTTCCAGCTTGGTCGACGCGAAATATCCCGGCTTGGCGTTGTCATCGAGAATCTGCCGATACGCAACCACAGCGGCCATGCCTTCGCCCGCATCCTTGCGGAGATTCGCCTCTTCAAGGCAGAAGAGGAAGTTCCGCGGATACTGATTTTTGAGAATCAGCACCACTTGGATCGCCTGCTGATACTTCCCTTCACGGCGCAGGAAAAGCGCGATGACCGTCCGGGCTTCCACCCTGGTGATGATGCCGCGATTGGCTGCGTCGTCCAGCAGCGCCAGGCCGCTGGACTTCGATCCGGTAATGCCGGCAAAGCCGATCATCACCTTGAAGGGCCAGGGCAGCGCGCCGACCACGTAGTTATAGATACCCACGATCAGCTTCGCGTCCACGTAGTTCGGGTCCAGCGTGAGCGCATGCTGGGCATCGTCTTTCGCCTTGGAGGCCAATCGGAAGGCGGTGCCAAATCCCCGCTCCACCATGGCCACATAGGTGCACCGCAAGCTCCGGGCCCAGGCGCGGGAGAAGAGCGCATTCACATCATTCGCATTCTGGCTGAGCCGCCAATCCGCCTCGCGCACAGCCTCATCCGCGAGCGCGAAGATCTGGTCGCGCTTTTTCGGATCCTCCTCGGTCGCGTGACGGCCGGTCAGAAATCCATCGTTCGCGTAAAACGTGGTATCGAGCAAATCCCGCTGGTAGAGCTCCTGGAACAGGACTATGTTGAGCAGATAGTCCGTCGCCTGCGGATCGGTGGGATGCTCATCGTGATAGCGCTGGAAGCGCGCTACCGCGCCGGAAAAGTCGAGATTGTAAAAGTGCTGATATGCCTCTTGGACCTGGGGGTCATAGTTCATGGGGTTGGTGTCGACATCGGCTGCACGTGCCGCTCCGGCGAAGCCAATGCACGCCAGCACCACAGCTCCAACTGCAAACCATCTCATCTTGCTGCTCAAATCTTTCTTCGTTCCCGTTTGTATGCCGAGTCGAGCCCCCATTGCGTCCGAAGTTCATCCTCTATCAACTCCGAACTCTCCCCGATCGAATACATTTCCTTTCTTTTGAAAGAATTGCAGGCGAAATGCAAAGTTGCTCCTGCAATCATGCCGACCTTTCTAGCTTACCGGATTCGACGAACGATTCGAAGGACCGATGCGATACTATTCGTATGCCCATCCCCGAACGCCTGAAGGCAAGCTTCGGTCCCGTGCAAACATCCGAACACGATCCTTTGGAGCAAGCACGCAAGCGCCTCATCGTCGCTCTCGATGTGCCCGATGCTTCTGCCGCGGTGGAACTCGTGAACCGGCTTGAATCCACCTGCCAATGGTTCAAGGTCGGCATGGAGCTGTTTACAGCGGCTGGGCCGCAGGCGATCGAACCTCTGGTTGCGCGCGGGCACTCCGTCTTTCTCGATCTGAAGTTCTGCGATATTCCGAACACCGTCGCAGGAGCGGTGCGCTCCGCCGCGACGTTGGGCGTGCGCCTGATGACGGTTCATGCATCGGGCGGACCAGCCATGCTGGAGGCTGCGCAAAATGCGCTGTCCAGCTTCAAGAATCCGCCACAATTGCTTGCTGTCACAGTGCTTACCAGCATGGATCAGACGCAGATCCACGCTGTCGGGCTGGAGCGCTCACCAGCCGAGCAAGTCGAATTGCTGGCACGGATAGGGCTCGCGGCAGGAATCCATGGCTTTGTCTGCTCGCCCCAGGAAGTGGCCGCGCTGCGCGCTCTCACTGGCCCAGACGGCGTGCTGGTGATCCCAGGCATTCGGCCTGGCGGAGCCCACACAAATAACTCGGCCGGCGACCAGAAACGCCTGGCCACGCCGGCCGATGCATTGCGGAGCGGCGCGAGCTACCTGGTTGTCGGACGGCCCATCACGCAAGCGGCTGATCCGGCGGCAGCCGCCGAGGCAATTCTGCAAGAGATGGCAGAAGCGCCGTAGCTCTGTTCAGATAGCGGAGTCAAATCGGATTCGGTGCGACGTTGTGCGCTGCCGTCACGTTGTCCGGATCGTCGGTAAAGAGCTTTCCAGCCGAGTAGGCGAACTTCTCGAACCGCGAACCGACCTTGCGGATAGCGTCCTGAGCTCCATCGTCCCAAGTGACGCGCGCTTCCCCCTCCACATACCTCCAATGGCCGTGAATCTCGCCCAGCGAACGGAATGCGCCGCCATCGTCGTCGAGTGTGATGAAAAAGTTGCGTCCATGCCCATCACCCACTTGCCATTTTCCTAAAAAATGGCCGCGGGAGGGCTGGCCGGAGTTAGAGCCCTCGCCCTGTGCCGCATAGCCGCCGCCCGCGCCGAACTCGACGCGGTCGATTTCAGAGAGGTTGAAACTTTGGCGATGACCGTCCTTGAAGACGATCACGATGGTTCCCGGAGCGTTCTTCTGCCCCGCGGGCGGAGCAGCGATGGCCATGGAAAATGCGGAGCCAAGCAGGATTGCGAAGACTGTGTGGCGAACAAGCGTGCGCATGGTGCCCCCCCGCTTCACAAGTACGCGAGCCGCGACGCTACGGTTCCACAAATTTGACGGGATGAAAGATCGGGACCGGGGAGCAGGGAGAACCTTGGAAAACTGGGCCGCCGGAACAGCGGCCCATAGATACAGATTTACTTAAAGCTTTTCGTAGAAGTCACAGGCAGAACACGAGATATAGATTCCGCCAGGAACCCCGCGCTCGCGATCCTTGACGCGCTTCACAATGCGCGTAGGCTTGCTGCACTTGGGGCAGTCGGTCGACTTCGTTGTGTCCATTACCTTCTTGCGGTCACCAGTTTTTGCAATCTTTGCCATGGGTCGGGTGTTTCTCCTTCGTAGAGTGTCTCTGCTCGCACGCGCAAAACTCTGCGCGCGGCTTCAACGGCGCGGTCGTTTGCTCACCTCGGATTGCAATGGGATTGCCTGGAGGCAGCGGGACTCGCTTCTCTCAGTTTACATCGGAAATCGGATCGGCTTTGCATCCGGCAAATCAATTGGACCGCCAAGATTCAGCTCTGCCCAAAGATACCTTTAAAGCTCTGCTCCCGGCCGACCGGAGGCCGTCAACTGCTGTTGTGCCGTTGACTTCCCGCCGCTTGGCGCCGATTGCGAATCGGCGGGAGCGGATACGGGAGCGGATTGTTGCTGCGACGTATCCGTTGGCGACGAGGCCGCTGGCGGCTGATCGTCGGGATTCTGGCCCGGCATCTCCACCGGATGCGGCTTGGGCATCTGCACCGGCCGCATAACGCCTACGCTCTTGTTCTGGTCGTCGGGCAAGCCTTCTCCCGGATTCCGCAAACTCGGCGGAGCATCCGGCGCCTGCTTGTTGGGGTCTTTTTCGACGTCACCCTCATGGATCGTTCGCGTATTGGCTGCCATCACCGGCGTGCCATCGGAGCGCATCAGGCCTTCGACCTTATCATCGGTGAAGACTTGCAACGGCTCGCCGACCTTGGCGATCTCGACCCGGATCACACGGTTGCCATTGATACGGACAAAGTCAACGTCCTGCGGAGGCTGGCCGTAGATCCATTCCTCGAACGGCATCTGGCCTTCCATCTCGCGGACCTTCTTCTGCGGTTCGCCTTTGGCAAAGAGCACCATGTCGGTGCTCATGCCCACCCACACCTGGTGCTTCAGGATCGCGTCCTTGAGGGCCGGGGGCAGCGTATCGGTAAACGCTTGGATCGGCGTCTTCACGTCGAAGGAGATCAGAGGAGCCAGCAGCGCTTTCACGTCAGCTCCGGTCATTGCAGGAACATGATCTTTGAAGGTCAGCGTCAGCCGCGCACCCGTCGGGTCGGGCTCATCCGGAACCACCGAGTTGCTGTAGTTCGGATCGGTGCCAAGTTGGATATGGCGCAGGAACCGGTGCTTGAAATCTGGCCCGCCGTTCAGAGCGAAGATGATCCTCGACTTTTCAAACTTCACGTCGGTAATCACGAGGCGATCGCCCGGCTTGGCACAAAGCCCATCGCTCACCACCATGTTCAGGTAGGCTTCCCCAGCCGGTTCGAGCTTGCCGTTTGCCTGCAGGATCAGCCCTTTATGCCCCCGGGGAAACGGCCGCATTGCAAATCCCTGCTCTGATTCCAGAACGCGTTCCAGCTCGAGCCGGGTCTTGGTGTCGAGCTCGGTTTTGGTCAGCGTTACGTTCGTCGGCGTGATCTGCTGGTAACGGCGGTCGACCGGACCGGTCGCAGCCACCGGCCCTTTGCCGCTGGTGTCGATGGTAAGAACCTGAGAAGAGGCCGGCGCAGGTGTCAGCAGCACAACGACAGCGAGGCCGCAGAGGCAGCCCCAGAGCGACACGGTGCTAGCGGGGCCGGTGCTCCTTGCAAGCGTTCGGGTTGACGTGGTCCCCTGCGGAGAAAATGGCCTGCGCGAAATTGGCCTCATGGGAACCTCCCATGCATGCGAACAGTATGATGCAAAACATAGTCCTGTTGAAATGAAAAGGTCAAATCCCGGCGTGCGGAGACAAAGAGATTACATTCGTCCGGTCAGGCGGACTTCAGGCCGCATGGAAGGCGGGATTTAGCTCTGATTTTCCGGAGAACCCTGAGGATGCGTCCCGATTGGCGCTGAGGTGGTTGAAGCAATTTGCACCAGCGCGGGTGCCGCGTTCTGAGCCGGACCCATTGCCGCCTCGTGCTGAGCGCGGGCAGCCGCATCGATGTCCACCGGAATCCCGCCGGGCACCAGGACGGGGGCGTTGTGTTTGAAATCCAGCTCGCGCGTGATGCGAAAGAGCACGGGCAATGCGGCGAGCAGCAAAAAGAATGCGAACCAGGTGCCGTCCAGGCCGAAGCCGCCGCCTGTAAGCCAGAATGGTCCCATCGGATTGCCCTGCACCACAGGCGAATGCGTGCTGTCGCCGCTCACGGCCAGCCCAAAGACAAGTGCGCGGCTGGCCTTCCAGCCAAAGTTGAGCCCCCAGCTCAACCAGAGGGCCCGGGTGCGCAGGTAGGCCACCGAGAGCACCAACGCCAGGGCGATTGAGACCGCAACGGCGGCACGGCTCGCGTTTGCCCAAATCATCCGCTGCACAAACGCGTAGTACACGGCGAAGGCCAACGACGCCCCCACCGGACCGAACGCCTTCTCAAACCGCTGAAATCCGTAGCCGCGAAAAGCAATCTCCTCGGCCAGAGTAAACATCGCGAAAAACGCAGCATCGGCGACGAACCAGCCCCATGCCCTAAGATTCCCGGAGAAGGCAACGGCGATACCGCCTCCCACGGCCATCAACAGCACGCAAACCAGCGCCAGGCCCCAGCCCGCCGCCAGACCTGTTCCAAATTCGCGGGTGAATCCTTCGCGCCGCGGAAATCCCTGCCCGCTGACCGGATGCGCTTCGCGATCGAACCAGAAACCCATGGCCGCATAGCCAACCAGCAGAAGGAAGGCAAGCATGGTTTGCTCAACCAGCGGATTCCATTGATCGGTGACCAGCCCTTGCGCGCCCATGTGAGCAAGAGCCCGCGCGAAGAAGAAATAGAGAACCGCGACAAAAAACTCGAGCAGCGCCCGTGGCCGGTTGGGGGAGACAGAAGCACTCAAGCGCACCTCCCATCCGGAACGCCGGCAGGAGTTTTGGGGAGAGCTTCTACGCGGCCTGTCGTCAAGGGATGAAGCATGTCCTCTCGTCTTGTTGAGACGCACTTCCGAAGAATTCGGAGACTGCAGCTAAGTTTCCGTGTAGAACTGCGCGATGTTGCGGAATTTTCGCTGACGCGCGGCCAGCAGTGCATCCACTGACATCGCCTTCAGCTCTTCCAGATGCTTTTTCAATGTCTGGGCCAGCAGGCCAGCGCCCGTTTCGTGGTCCGCCTCAATGCCGTCCTCCGGCTCGCGGATGATCTCGTCCACGCAGCCGAGAGCAGCTACCTCTTGCGCGGAAATGCGCAGCGCCGCCGCTGCCCGATCTTTGTGCACCGTGTCGCGCCACATGATGGCCGCGGCCCCTTCGGGTGGGATCACCGAGTACACGGCGTTTTCGAGGATCAGCACGCGATCGGTCACGGCCAGAGCTAATGCGCCTCCTGAGCCGCCCTCTCCAGTAATGACGGAGATAGTGGGCACGCGCAGCCGCGCCATTTCGCGGATATTTTTGGCAATGGCCTCCGCCTGGCCGCGTTCTTCGGCGCCCAGGCCGGGATACGCAGCCGTTACATCGACCAGCGCGATCACAGGCCGAGCGAACTTCTCGGCAATCTTCATGCAGCGAAGAGCCTTGCGGTAGCCCTCGGGGCTAGGCATGCCGAAATTGCGGCGGATGCGCTCCTTGGTGGTGCCGCCCTTGCGAATCCCGATGACCAATACCTCCTGGCCGTCAAGGCGCGCCATGCCGCAGATCACGGCCTCGTCGTCGCCAAAGGCACGATCCCCGTGAATCTCGCTGAAATCCGTAAAGATTCGCTCGATCAAGTCCATGGGGTAGGGCCGTTGGGGATGACGTGCCTTTTCAACTCTGCTCCACGCCAAGGCTGCTGCCTGTGCTTCAGGGCTGTTCCCTGTCTGTTGTTCGCTCATTTGTACCTGGGGCACGGCGGCCCGAGCTGCCGGTCCTCCAGTGATTCTACGTGGGCAGCCCGCTTGCGACAAACAACGAAACCTCGCCGGGATCGCGCGATCATCGAGCGGATTTGCTCTGCGTGTGCCGTGGGAACCTTCCGCCGGAAATCGAGTACGCGCGGACCACTGCCTCGGCTACCTTGGGGCCGATTTCAGGATCAGAGGCGTTGCGTTCGCTCTGGAAGATGCGGGAATACACCATTGGGCCGAGCAGCATGGCTTCTGCGAGGTTGAAGTCCAGCGCCGGACTCAGGTCGCCGCGTTCGATTCCGCGGCAGAGTGCTTTTTTGATTGCGTTGCGTGCCGGTTCCATCACGCGGCTACGCCAGGCTTTGCCGAACTCGGCGTGCAGCTTGGAGTAGGCGATCATCGACGCAGTGAGCCGTGTGCGCTCTGCCTCGAATTCGCCCGGCGGCTTGCGCGTGAGAATCCAGGTGAGATCGGTAAGCAGATCGCCCGAGTCGAACTCCTCCGGAGTGCGATCGAGGCCGTGGATCATCTCCATGACCTCCATGAGAAGAGCATCTCTGTCGTGCCAATGGTTGTAGATGGTGGCCTTGCTTACGCCGGAAGCGCGGGCAATGGCGTCCATGCTGGTGGCCTCAATGCCACGCTCGCAGAAGAGAGCTAGCGCGGCACGGAGGACTTTTTGGTGAGCTTCGGAGCTGCGCGGACGTGCCATGCCTATGCTTCGATCTTAGAGAACCGGTACGCGCCGAAGACGAGAAAAGCGAGACCTACGAAAATCATGATCAGCAGGTCAAGGCGGGGATCGAAGGCGCGGCTAGGGGAGCCGAGCACGTTGCGCATGCCGTCGATGCCGTAAGAGAGAGGATCGGCGCGCGTAATGTACTTGAGCACGGCCTTAGTGTCCGTGAGCGGATACAACGCGCCGGAGAGGAAGTAAATGGGCATGACCAGGAAGTTCATGATGAGCTGGAAGCCCTGCATATCCTGGAGGCCCGAACCGATGGCCATGCCCAGCGCGGCAAAGTTGATCGCGATGAGCGCCGCGAAACCTAACGCGAGCGGAATGGCCGACCAATGCGTAGGCCTGAATCCCGCGATGAGGCAGACGATCGTGATGAGAATGCCTTGCATTACCGCGACCGTCGAGCCACCGAGGGTGCGGCCCACCATGATCTGCATGCGCGAGACCGGAGCTACCAGCGTCTCTTTGAGAAAGCCAAACTGGCGATCCCAGAGCAGACCGAGACCCGAGAAGATCGACGAGAACAATACGGCCATGCCGATGATGCCGGGCGCGACAAACTGCAAGTAGTCGCCGTTTCCGGCGCGCTTGAACACCGGCCCCAGGCCGAAGCCGAGGACCAGCAGGTAGAGAATGGGATTGCCGAGCGAGGCAATGATCTGCACACGCGAGCGCAGGTACCGCTTCAGTTCGCGCAGCCAGAGAATATAAATCACCTTCATCGTTTGCTCCACATTTTGGCGAATTGGCGCAGCTGGTCGGTGGCGCCTGCCGATTCATCACGGATGGTTGAGCCGGTAAGGGCCAGGAATGCATCTTCGAGGGACTCGGTGCCGGTGCGCTCCTTGATCTCCTTCGGAGTTCCCTGCGCTACCAGCTTGCCGTGATCGATCACACCAATGCGGTGCGCCACGCGGTCGGCCTCGTCCATGTAATGCGTAGTGAGAAAAACCGTGACCTTTTCGGTTTCGTTCACGCGCTTCACATGCGTCCAGAGCTGGTTGCGGCTCTGCGGATCGAGGCCGAGCGTGGGCTCATCGAGGAAAAGAATGCGCGGAGTATGCAGAAAGCCTCGCGCGATTTCGAGCCGCCGCTTCATGCCCCCGGAAAACTTCTTCACCTGATCGTTGCGGCGCTCCCAGAGTTCGAAGAGCGTGAGTAGTTCTTCCGCGCGCTGGCGGGCGATTTTGCCGGGCACGTGGTAGAGCACGGCGTGGATCTGAAGATTCTCCCAGGCGGTCAGCTCGCTGTCGAGACTTGGGTCCTGAAAGACGATGCCGAAGCGCTGGCGAGCCTGGTTCTGCTGAACTTGCGGGTTGATGCCGTCGAGCTCGATCGCGCCGCTGGTGGGTTGCAGCAGCGTGGTGAGCATCTTGATGGTTGTGGTTTTACCGGCGCCATTCGGGCCAAGAAAAGCAAAGATCTCACCGGCCGCAACATCGAACGAGACGTCATTGACGGCAGTGAAATCGCCAAACTTCTTCACCAGATGGGTGACTCGGATCATGAATAAACCTCCAAGCGTGAAACAATACTGAACTGTTCAGTATCGAAATGTCAAACGAAAACTGTGTGGGAAGGTGTGGAAATGGGCTGGAAAGTGGTTGTTCCGCGCAGCTCGATCGATGAACGAACTTTCTTGTCGAAGGCAGTCCCGATTGCCCGTATGCCAGACGAACCCTGCATTCGTCCCGGAGGGACGAGCGGAAGATAGCCCAGGGCAAGCGTGGCGCCCCACGAACAGATCTTCGTTCGTGGGGCGCAAGCGCAGCCCTGGGAAGACGCCAAAGAAAAACTCCAGCCCCGGAGGGGCGATGCGAGCATTTCAGAGACCTAATTTCCACTCATGCGATGCTCTGGCATCGCGGACTTTACAATGAGCCGACAGTAGATGCCTGCAGCCATTGAATTCCGGAACCTGAGTTACGCCATCCAAGGCGGGCGGTTGATCCTCGACGATATTTCGCTGGCAGTAGAGGAGGGATCGACCACGGTCATCCTTGGCCGCAGCGGTTCGGGCAAGTCAACGCTGCTGCGCACGGTGAACCGGCTGATCGAGCCCACGAGCGGCACCGTACTGGTTCGTGGCAAACAGACAGACACTTCAGAACTGATCGCGCTACGACGCGGCATCGGCTACGTGATCCAGGAGACGGGCCTGTTTCCCCACTTCACTGTGGAGCGCAATGTCGGGCTGGTGCTTGAAGCTGCCGGACGGCCACGCGCCGAGCGGGCGCAGCGCAGCCGAGTATTGCTCACAGCTGTCGGCCTCGATCCGGATCAGTTCGCGCGGCGCCATCCGCATCAACTCTCCGGCGGCCAGCGGCAGCGCGTCGGCCTGGCGCGTGCGCTTGCGGCTGAACCCGAAATCCTTCTCATGGATGAGCCCTTCGGCGCGCTCGATCCGCTGACCCGCGCCGAGATGCAGGACATGCTGCGCGCCCTTCTGACGCGGCTCAGGAAGACAGTCCTGCTCGTCACGCATGATCTCGACGAGGCGCTTTATCTGGGTGATCGGATTGTGTTGCTACACGAAGGCCGCATCGTGGCCCATCTTGCGCCTGAAGAGTTCTTGCGCTCACCGCAGCCAGAAGTCGAAAACTATGTGCGCGCTTTTCATCGCGGCGAACGTGGCGCGGCACGGGAGCGGCAACCATGAACGCCAGCTTCTTTTCGCAGTATGGCGGCGAGATCGCCGAACTTACCGTCGAGCATCTCTGGCTCACGGCGGCGTCGATGCTGTTTGCTGCGCTCCTCGCGGTGCCGGTCGGCATCTGGCTCACGCGCGCGCCGCAATGGGCTAAGCCGGTGATCGCGATCGCCAACATACTGGAGACGATTCCGTCGCTTGCGATGTTCGGCTTTCTGCTGCCGCTGCCGTGGTTAGGCGAGCGCGCGGCGCGCATTGCGGTTGTGGCGCTCACGGCCTATGCCCTGCTGCCGATCCTGCGCAACACCTACGCGGGCATACGCGGCATCGATCCTGCCATTCTTGAAGTGGCGCGCGCCTTGGGCCTCACCGGAACGCAGCGGCTCTTCAAAGTCGAACTGCCGCTCGCAGCCTCGTTCATCCTGGCGGGATTGCGCACAGCGACCGTGACCTGCGTCGGCATTGCAACCATTGCCGCGGCTGTTGGTGCGGGCGGCTTGGGTGAGCTGATCTTTCGCGGCGTTGCCTCGGTTGACAACCGGCTCGTGCTGGCTGGCGCCGTGCCGGCAGCGCTGCTGGCTCTCGCTGCAGATGGTCTGCTTGGTCTGGCCGAACGCGGCCTGCGGACTCCAACGCAATGAGCATAAACCGCCGCGACCTGCTTACGACGCTGCCTTTAGCTGCGCTCGGGATAGCGGCGTGCGGCCCGCCGCTGCCTGATCATCCCGTCATCGGTGCGAAGAATTTTACCGAGCAAGTCGTCCTCGGCGAGCTGCTCGCTCAGGAGATCGAGGCCAAATCAAATCTAAAAGCCGAGCGGCGGTTTTATCTCGCCGGCAGCTACATCTGCCAGCAGGCGCTGGTAGCCGGCCGCATCGATGCATACGTTGAATACACCGGCACGGCCCTCACTGCAATTTTGAAGCAACCACTGGACCGCAATCCGCAGTCTGTGCTCGCAACGGTACGGCGGCTCTACGCCTCGCGCTATAACGTTTCTGTCGGACCGCCGCTGGGATTTGAGAACACCTTTGCGATGGTCATTCGCGGCGACGATGCGCGGCGGCTGCACCTGGCCACGCTGAGCCAGGCGGCCCAGTACACGCCGCAATGGAAGCTGGGCGTTGGCTACGAGTTCGAGCAGCGCCCCGATGGCCTGCCCGGATTGAGCGCAGCCTATGGCCTGAAGTTCGATGGCCCTCCGCGGACCATGGACCTGGGCCTGCTTTATCGCGCGCTCAACGCGCATCAAGTCGACATGATCGCCGGCAACTCGACCGATGGACCCATTGAAGCCTTCGGGCTTACGGTGCTCGAAGACGACAGACACTACTTTCCGCCGTACCAGGCTGTCCCGCTGGTGCGGAACGAAGCGCTGCGCCGCTGGCCGCAAATGCAATCGGCTCTCGACGCACTCGCCGGCAAGATCACAGCCGGCGATATGCGCGCCATGAATGAGGCCGTCGATGGGCAGCATCGCGATCCAGCTGAAGTGGCGCGTGCGTTTCGCACGCGTAAGGGGCTCTAATGTTTTATCCGCTGAAGTGTACCGAACAAGGATTTGTCATCCTGAGCGAAGCATGGCGCGCAACGCCATGCGAAGTCGAAGGATCTGCGGTCGCTTTACGTGAATTCGGCACTTGAAATTAGGCGATTTCTGCGGGTGGCCAGGATTCTGGGCTGACGGCTCACGTCGCACGCCGGGTTTTGGAATACGAACCGCAGATCCTTCAACTTCGCATGGCGTTACACGCCATGCTTCGTTCAGGACGACAAGCGGAGTTTTGTCCGGCGACGAAAATTCGCGTTCACCCTCCGATGATGCGGCTCAGGGACGCTTGGACGAAGATTGCTCTTCCATCGCCTCAATAGCCGTTGAGGATTGCACTTCATCCTCTTCCGGCTCATCCAGGTCGGCCAGATCCTGCTCCAACGGGCCGGAACCATCTTCGAGAATCGGTCCTACTTTTCCTCTCTCAGAGGGCTCGCTCTCAGGAGCCGCATTGCCGGTAAGTTTGTCGATCCGATAGCCTGCGGCTTCTGCTGTCGCCAGAGCGTCATCGACCCTGCGGCTGAGCGCCTCGATGGCTGCGCGGTTTGGCGTGGTCTCGCTCGCAAGCCGCAAGACCGACGGCATCAGCATCCACCAGAGAAGTTCCTCATAGTTTTCACGAATCAGATACTCGTACTTCTCTGCTGCGTGAACTCCTGTCAGCCAGCGCACATCCGGATCGAGCCAGAGCGAGGGCGCCAGCGCGATCTTTTCTTCCTCTTGCGCGGCGGCTTCGGGAAGCGTGCCTTCAGCGACATCCGTTTTCGGCACTGGCTGCTCTTTGCCGACACCCGCCTCGGTAAGCAGCACCACCTTGATGCGCGCGGCCACACGCCAGCTTTCCTCGCCTTCGAAGCCCAGTGCTCCAAAGGCCTGCGCGAAGGGCGTGCGCAGACGCAGCCGGTCGAAGAGATCGAGGGCGCGGAGGTCGAGCGCGAGACGCTCCGGATTCTCCTTATCGAGGGATTCTGCGAGCAACTCCAACGCACACCAGCCGAGCACCGGACCCCACATCGCCGTGGCCGTGAACTGCGGGCTGGGGCTGGGCAGCACGCGCCGCGCTGCGGCCGTCCACGGCGCAGGAAAGAGAGCCTCCACGACGAGAAGGCGCATGGCGGTGCGCATACTGCTGCGGAATTTTGCGACAAGTGAAGCAGACTGCGACGACTCCATGGCCGGTTCAGGCCGATCTTCCTGTTCAAGCTGCGACGCATAGGCCTGTTGCCCTGCGCGCAGGAACGATTCAGTACGCTCCCAAGCCTGCTGCAAGAATTCGCTGCGTTCGCGCTCTGTAGTTTTCTCGGCTGCAGTTCCAGCGACGGTGCGCGGATGCTCCGCCAAGTCGGCGAGCAGGCGCACGACTCCGGGATCGAGAAGCCGGCGCAACGCATCGTGCACAGGCCGTAGTTCAAGATCGACCAACGCATCGTGCAGATCGGGCACGCCACAGCCGCCAAGAAAATCGCAGAGCCGGTCCCAGGGCTGCTGAGCCGTGGGATACAGTTCACGCCATTCGAGAAAAACGTGCGCCTGGTACGCGTGCAGATCCAGCCGGAGACCGCGATCGCGTACGTCACCCGCCCTCTTCAGATAAGAAAGGCCTGTGAGCGAGTCGCGGTAGGCGAGAATGGCTGCCGTGTCACCACTCAGGCCTAGCCCCTCCTGCAGCCGGCGCTGGCGAAGCTGGCCTGCGCCTTTGTCGGCATACGCTGCAGAGAAGTCGATCGTCCCATGTGCTCCGCCGTAACGATTGTTGTACACAACCAACGCACGTTCGCCGCCGTTACGGTTCGAATAGGCAAAGACATTCTCGTCCACCGAGCCATTGTCATTGAAAAAATCGTAGAGCAGAAAATCATTACTCTCGGCAAAGAGCCAGCGACGCTTGAGCAGCGGCGCAATCTGGCGCTCATGCCGATCGACGAGCGACGGATCAGGATCTTCCTGGTAGCGCGGCCAGCGGTATTCCATCCCGTACTTTTCGGTAAATCCCTCGATCTGCCCATGGCCAAACATCGGCAGTCCGGGCAGCGTGGACATCATCACCGCCACGCCAAAACACTTGTCACCCTTGCCGAACTGGTCGATGGCGGTGCGTTCGTCTGGATTGCTCATGAAGTTTACATAGCGCTTCATGATGTCCGGATCGAACTCGAGAGTATTCTTGATCACCGAGCGGTACTTGGCGTTGTCCTCATCGCGCAACATCACCATGAACGCGCTGTTGTAGACGCGGTGCATGCCCAGCGTGCGGACAAAATAGCCTTCCATGAGCCAGAAGGCCTCAGCCAACAGCAGTGTGCCCGGGACCTCCTGCGCAACGCGATCGACCACTTCGCGCCAGAACTCGTGCGGCATGGCGCGGTCGAAATCCGCTTGACTCATTCCATATTCTGCGCGCGAGGGAATGGCGCCGCTTGCGCCCGGGCCGGGGAACCAGAGCCGATGAAAATGCCGCTTGGCCAGCGTCATCGCCGCGTCAAAGCGAATCACGGGAAACAAACGAGCGACATATAGGATGGTCTGAATCACCTGCTCGCGGACAGCAGGATTCAGGTAGTCGAGCTGCGCGGTATCGTTCCAGGGAAAGCTCGTCCCATCATTGCCGTGATAGATATAGCGCGTTTCGCCGCTGTTCTTATCACGGCGGCGAAAGACGACCGCGGCATCGGACTGCTCAAAATAGTGATCTTCGATCTTGATCTCGACGCGACCGTCGCTCGAAAGATCCGGCCCTTCAAAGCTGTAAGCCGGGTACGGCTTGTCCCATCGCGAGATGAACCACTCAGGATGCTCGACGACCCACGGCGAATCGATACCCATGTGGTTGGGCACCATATCGCTCGCCAGCCGGATGCCGTGGTGGTAAGCGCGGTCGCGCAGCGCAACGTAGGCCCCCTCGCCACCCAAATCGTCGGCAATCCTATAGTCGAAGAGCGAATAGGCAGAGGCCACAGCGTCACGATTGCCGCAGAGAAGCTTGATCGTCCGCGAGGCGCGGCTGCGCTCCCACACGCCGATGAGCCAGAGCGAGTTGATGCCACGATGCGCGAGAATGGCCAGCTCTTCTTCGGGAATCTCGTCGAGCCGTCCGATATGACGGCCGTATTTGCGGCTCAACTGCGCAAGCCACACGTAGGTGCTCTTGGCGATCAGCACGGCGCTCGGCATCCACGCTGTATCGGCAGAGAACTTTTCGTACTCATGCGCCGGATCGCCGAAGGTTGGCACATCAGCGTGGCTCGCCATGCCAGGCCATTGTTGCTGGCCGGTGCGGCGGCGATGCTCGGCCGCCTCCTGCGCGAGCTTTTCCGGAGGATTGAACTGCATCCAGATGGCTAATTCTTCTTCGCGCAGAATTTCGCCGGCCATCAGAAGAAAGCGTTCCAGGCTATCGCCCAGGAGCGGCTTCCACAGGCGGCGGATCGCCTCTAACTGTTCGCTGAGCGAGCCTGGGGCGCGCATGGCCGGCGCGCGGAGCAGGTCGAGCAGACTGACCGGCTTCGCGTCGGCGATCGGGATCAGCGGACGCGTCGCGAAGTATTCGGGCAGTTGCGCCGTCACCTGCTTGTAAACCGTCTTTTCGGCGAGTTGCTTGTCTTCAAACAGCTCTTCAAACGGCTTGAACGCCTCATTGCGATTGGCCGACCAGAGCAGCAACAGCTCTTCCAGAGCGGCGGCCTTGTTCGGCATGCCTGCGGTCGAACCGCCGAGCCACTTCTTGGGTGTCTCCAGGCCGCGCATCACGCTCTGGCCAGGAAACTGCTCCACAAACGCCAGCAACATGGCATCGAGCTTCTCCAGACCCACCTTCTCGCCGAACCAGTCGAGGGCGCTGGTCATTACCTGCGGATCGAACTGCTCGCGGTAGCGCGCCATCAGCACGTGGCTGGCTTCGTCGATCAGGCCCATCGCGAAGAGCTGGCCGGCGTGCACGGTCCGCTCGGGATACTTGTCGGCCTCCCGCACTTGGTTCATGCGGTGGGCAAACTCGCGGCAAGCCGACATGCTGGCAAACACAACATTGCCCGTGTAGGAAAACAGCGTCTCCGCGAACTGGTACCGCTCACGCGCCTTACGCGAGATGTGAAATTCCATCATCAGAAGTCAAACTCTCCGCTTCTGCCGAGCTCCAGTCCGGCAATCTGTAAATCAAATCGCCGGAAACGCGATTCTAATCCTTTGAGCCACATCCCTTGAAGGAAGCATAAAGGACCGATTTCGACCAAATGGAATGGCAAGAAGCTGCCGACGAACACCCGGAGAAATGAATAACGCCGTAGCCCACCTGGCCCGCGCTCCCTCTATCGCTCAGAGTGTGTGATGGGATCACGAGCCATGGGGATGGTTTTACTGGAATCTCTTTGCATAGATGAGCGCCGCGCGCTTCTGTGGATAAAAACCCTCTTTCTTCCCCTCAAGCGCGTAGCCGTGCGTTTCATAGAGGCGGATCGCGGAGGTATTTTCCGCGTCGACATGCAGCCAGATGCGGCTGGCGCTCGCGGCCTTCGCCGAGTCCTCAATATGGTTCAGCAAGGCGCCGCCGATTCCCTGCCCTCGCCGGCCCTGGGTCACCTCGATGGTGTCGATGTACGCAATCGTCCGCCCCGGCTCCCCCTTGCAGTTGATGACGGCAAATCCGGCAAGAACGCCTTGCTCTTCCGCAACCCACGTGGCCGCCCGCGGATTTTCCAGCAGCCGGCGCAGATATGCCGCAGTGAAGCGAAAGGGAGGCTCGAAGCTTGCCTCCTCGATCGCATAGAGGGCCGCAAAATCTCCAGCTTCATACGGGCGATACAGCACGGTCGTGCTCCCGGAGACCACAAAGCCATCCCGAGGGAAGGGATGGCTCAGCGATTGCGTTTGCAAAGCGAATGCTAGAGCCTGTTATCCACTTTCGCGTGGCCTGCGCTGGAAGCCAATTTTTCCGAGTTCAAGAAGCGAGGAGTGACGGATACCGGGCGCCTCCTAGCGACGAGCGACGACGAAATCGGGAAAATTGGCCCCAGCCCGAAGGGTTGTGGCGCAAATCGGCTCATACTTCGTTCTCGTCCTCGCCTTGGAATGGCCAAAGTCTTCGTCCTCCGCCTCGTCTGAGCCGATTTTCGCTCGCAACGCAGGTCGCGGGAAAGTGAATAACAGGCTCTAAACCTTGGGTTCCAGATTTGCGATGACATCAAAGAAGCGCTGGTCGAGCCGGCGATTCGTGGCGATCGCTTCTTTGATCGGAATGTCGGTGATGTCCGTGCCGCGGAGCACGGCAATGCGCCCCCACTTCTGCTGGTGCACCATATCGATGGCGTGAAGACCATAGCGCTGGCCGAGAAGCCGGTCATACGCAGTGGGTACGCCTCCGCGCTGGGTGTGTCCCAGGTTTACTGAGCGGGTCTCATAGCCCGTCTTCTTCTCGATCAGCTCAGCCAATGCCTCGCCGATACCCGAGAGCCGCACATGGCCGAAAGAATCCACCTGCTGCGAACCAATGACCTGCCCCACCTCTGGCAGATGAGCGCCTTCCGCCACCACGACCACGCCATAGTGCTTGCCGTGATCGTAGTTGTACTTCAGCAGCGCGCAGACATGATCGATATCGATTTCCTTTTCGGGAACAAGAACCACGTGGGCGCCGCCGGCAATCCCCGAGGCATACGCGATCCATCCGGCGTCGCGGCCCATCACCTCGACAACAATCACGCGGTTATGTGAGTCGGCCGTGGTATGGATGCGGTCGATGGCCTCGGTGGCAATCATCACCGCCGTGTCATAACCAAAGGTTGCGTCCGTGCCGTTGATGTCGTTATCGATGGTCTTGGGCACGCCCACGCTGGGCACGCCATTGTCACACAGATATTGCGTCACCGATTGCGTATCGTCGCCGCCCAGCGCGATGAGGGCATCGATCTTGTTCGCCTTGAGAACATCCTTGGCCTTTTCGAGGCCGCCGGGGATCTTTTTGACGTTGGTGCGCGAGGAGTGCAGGATGGTGCCGCCCTTTAACTGAATGCCATCGATATTTTCAAGCGTCAGGGGCATAAAGCTGTTGTCGAGAACGCCGCGCCAGCCATTCAGAAAGCCGATGAACTCATCGCCATAGTGGTTGATTCCTTTTTTGACGGCAGCGTAGATAACAGCGTTCAATCCGGGGCAATCGCCGCCACCGGTCAAGAGTGCAACTCGCATCGTGAACATCTCCTCGTAAAATTCGACTGGTCTCAGTGAGCCCGCAACAAGGACTCAAAATTGCGCGCCGATGTGGGGGAAGGAACTGCCGGTGTCGACGCCTTATCCAGTGTACTCCGCCGCTGTAAACCCAAATGTGGCGCGGCGCACATCGTACATATGCATTTCCCTGCTCCGAACCGCGTGCCGGAATGATTCAATAAGAGCATGCCCGGAAGTGGAGCGCTCCTGCTGCTGGCATTTGTCGGCCTCGTCATCATCGTCTTGCTGGTTCTGCTGCAGCTCACGCGGCTGGGATACCTGATTCGCTCCACCATTCCCGACCGTCCCCGCCGGCGCATGTTCATCGCTTCTGTCTCTTTCCTCATTACATTCGCCGGCGTCAGGATCCTCGTTCACCGGATCGTGAACCACGAGGGACATTTTCAATGGGTGGTGGTGCGCGGCCTGCACATTCATCACCTGGTGTGGGGCATTCTTATTCTGCTCTTGGTCGGATATGGGTGGCTGTTAGACCTGGGCCGCTCGCACTCGCCGATGTCGATCTTCCTGAGCCGCCTGATGGCGGTGAGCTACGGGGTGGGCGCCGCGCTTACGCTGGATGAATTTGCGCTGTGGCTCAACCTGGAGCCGGATGTCTATTGGTCCAGTTCGGGTCGGCTCAGTATCGACGCTGTGGTGTTCTTCGGTGCGGTACTGGCGGTCGGCGCATGGGGTGCGCCATTCTTCCGCGCATTGCAGGTCATGTGGACCAAAGGCGTCCTGTTCCGGAAAAATCTGTGGCGGATCAGCTCGCCGATTCGCCGCGTGCGGTTGCTTCGTCCGCGTAAAGTTCGGCGATCACCGCCGCGTATCGCTCCGTAATCACCCGCCGCTTGAGCTTCATCGAAGGCGTCAGCTCACCGGAGTCCTGCGCCCACTCCTCGGCAACCACACGGAACCGCTTCAGCGTTTCAAAGTTGGCTAACGTGCCGTTCACTTCGTTCACCAGCGCACCATACAACGCGACCACTCGTGCATCCGCCACCAATTGCGCCCGCGATTGAAAGGCGACTCCGTTGGAGCGGGCCCACTCCTCGAGCGCGACGAAGTTCGGCGAGATCAGCGCGGAAATGAACTTGTGCTTGTCACCCACCAGCGCAGCCTGCGCCACGAACACCGAGTTCTTGAGCTTGTTCTCGATCGGCTGCGGCGCGACAAGCTTGCCACCGGAGGTCTTCAGCAGCTCCTTCTTGCGATCGGTGATAAAGAGAAAGCCGTCGGCATCGAGACGGGCGATATCGCCGGTGCAAAACCAGCCATCGGCGGTGAAACACTCCGCATTAGCCTCCGGCTTTTGCCAGTAGCCGGAAAAGATCGAGGGTCCGCGGACCAGCAGCTCGCCATCTTCAGCCAGCTTGAGCTCGACATTCGGCAGCGGCATGCCGACCGACCCCATGCGCTGCTTTACGGGCGTGTTCAGCGAAATGACCGGCGAAGTCTCGGTGAGGCCGTAGCCCTCCCACAACGCGATCCCCACGGACGCGAACCACTTTGCCGTGTCGATACCGAGCGGCGCACCACCGGAGATGAAAGTTTCCACGCGCCCGCCAAAGGCCTCGCGCACCTTTCCATAGACGAGCTTGCGCGCCAGCTTCCACGCCAGCGACGACGGCTGCCGGCCGCAATAGACGGTGGCATTGTGACCTGCACCCAAGCCCACTGCCCAGGCCAGAATGCGCTTTTTGACCGGCGAGACTGAGGATTTGTGCTCGACGGCCTGGCGAATCTTCTCATATACTCGCGGCACGCCGACAATCACGGTGGGTCGCACCTCTTTCATCGCCTGGGGCAGCTTGTCGAACTGCGAGCAGTAGGCCACCTGCGCTCCGCAGTTGTACATCACGTAGTCCAGGGCCCGCGCCGTGATGTGCGAGAGCGGAAGAAACGAGATGCAGGCGTCCGTCGAATCGAAAGTGAACTCGGCCACCGCATAGTTCTGGTTCGCGGCGATGTTGCCATGCGTTAGCGCAACGCCCTTAGGCTCGCCGGTGGTGCCCGATGTATAGATCAGCGTGGCAAGATCCGGCGGCTGCACGGAACGCACCAGCGCATCAAAAACAGGATCGCGCTCACTGCTCTTCGCATCGGCCCCGGCCAGCAACTCGCTCATGGCAACGGCTCCTTCGGGAGCCGGCGCATCCATCATCACAATGCGCTCGAGTTGCGTCTGCCCGCGCACGGAGTTGAGCTTGTCGAACTGCTGGCGCGTGGAAACCACGGCGATACGGCAGCCGGCGTCGCGCACGAGTTCCGCGATATGTTCACCTGTCAGCGTGGGATAGATCGGCACATCCACGGCGCCGATCGCCAGCGTGGCGAAATCGGTAATCGCCCATTCCCAACGGTTTTCGCCGATGAGCGCAATACGATCGCCCTTCTGTGCTCCCCAGCCGAGAAACGCCTGGGCCAGCGCGCGGACCCGCTGATAGATCTGATCGGAGGAGATAGGCTGCCAATGACCAAATCCGTCCTGCCAAAGCACGGCGCGTGGATTGGCCGCCTCGGCAACACGGCGAAACAGATCATTGATCGTAGAGATGGGAGCAGTAGGCATCGGCTTGGATTGGCTCGTCGGCGTGCTGCGCAATCAGTCATCGGCAGTGTATCAGCGCCAGCCGAGCGGCCGAGGCCTGACGGCTGTACCGCCGGAACGAAATGCGATTTTTTGATTCGAGACAACTCCCTCTTTATGTGTAAAAAACTACCGATTTCCGCCATCGCTACAATGCACTTCTGGGCGTACACTGGTCGCACGGACTCATGAACAATCCAAACTCGCCCTTGGTTAGGAAATTTTCGTTGAAACAATGGCTGAATTGACCCCGGCTTTGCCGCCTACTGAACCAGATACGGCCCTGCTCGATCGACTTGCCTTTGCCGAGCGCGTCCTTTTGACCGCGGTTATCTCGCTTTTTGTGCTGAATCTGATCGGGTGGCTCCTTCTCCTGGCCGGTTGGAATTTCCCGGGCGACCGCCATTTAATGAACGCCGAGTCCGCGCTCGTCGGGCTTCTCAGCGCGTTCAGCCTGCTGCTTTCAGGTCGACAGGGGGCGTCGGCCCAGCGAGTCGGGCGGCTGTTCGCCATCGTGGTTACGCTGGTCTGCCTCGGCGTCGTGTGCGAATACGTCCTTCGCGTGTCGCTCGGCGTCGACCTTCCCGTAGCATCTGGCCACGGCATCGCTTCCCTGCTTGCTGAGCGTATGACGCTCCAGGCAGCAAGCGGATTTGCGCTGCTGGGCGCCAGTCTTATCGCGATCCGCGCGCGGCATCGGGCTGGCCAGGCTCTAGCCGATCTGTTGATCTTCTGCCTGGTGTTGCTCACGCTGGTTCTTGTTTCGGGGCACGCGATTGCGATCATCGGCGTGATCGGGACGCCCGGCCATGTCGCCACTTCCTCTCTCACGGTACTCGGTCTCCTGCTGCTCACCGTCGTCGCGTTCCTGCGCAAGGCCCGGAGTGGCGTTTTTTCGATCCTCCTGGGCCACGGAATCGGCGGCAACATTGCGCGAGCACTCGCGCCGCTACTGCTGACGCTTCCTTTTGTGCGGGAATGCCTGCGAGCCCACTTCATCGATTCGACGCGCATGCCGCCTTACTACACAGCGGCCATTCTCGCCTCGCTCGCCGTGATGATCTCCTTCGGCCTGCTGCTGTTTCTGGCCTGGCGCATCAACGCTATGGAGGTGCAGATTCGCGAGCTGTCTCTGCGCGACGCGCTCACCGATCTCTATAACCTGCGGGGGTTCCGGCTATTGGCCGAGCAGGCGATGCGCATGGCCCGCCGGTCGAATCTGCCGTTCTCCGTCCTGTTTCTCGATCTCGATGGCCTGAAGCACACCAACGATACGCTGGGCCACCAGGCGGGGTCAGAACTGCTTGTCGAGACAGGCAAAATTCTCAAGTCTTCCTTCCGCGAATCGGATGTTGTAGGCCGCATCGGCGGCGACGAGTTCGCCGTCGCCGGTCAGTTCAATCCGTCCGGCATCACGCTGGCTGCGCAGCGCATCGAAGAGTGCGCCGCGCGGCGCAACGCCGAGGGCAAACACACGGCGGTACTTGGCTTCAGCGTTGGCTATGTAACCGCGGAACCTGGAAAACTCCAGAGCCTCGACGAGATGCTGGCCAAGGCCGATCAGGCCATGTACGAGGAAAAGCGCCGCAAGAAAGTCGCTGTGAGCTAAGGCGCTTTTTTCCACCTTTCAGACAAAAATTTCCTCTTGCATACTTATTCAGAAAGATTGTATATTTATTCCACGGGCGGCTCCACGTCGGGGCCGCCCCTTTGATTTGCCTGAAAATTGATTTGCCCGGAAATCTGGAAATCGACCGTGAAACACCAACGCCTCGACGCAATTCGTGAACTGCTCACCAGCTCACTGGTCACCAGCCAGGACGAGCTGCGGCGCAAGCTGCGCCGGCGCGGGATTCACGTGACGCAGGCAACGCTTTCGCGCGATATGCACGAGCTGCGGCTCTTCAAAGGCCCCGGCGGCTACTCGCTGCCCAATGGCAATGGAGCGGCCTCCGCAGTGGCGGAAGACGACGCGCCGCCCTCGGTCGAGGAGATGCTCGAGAGCTTCGGACTGCGTGCGCGCCAGGCCTTGAACCAGGTGGTTGTGAAGACGGCGATGGGCGGCGCACAGCCCGTGGCTGCGGCGCTTGACCGCGCCGGCTGGCCTGAGGTGGTGGGCACCATCGCCGGTGACGATACCGTATTGATCATCTGCCCCGACGCGCGGCGCGCGGGCGACGTAGAAGAAAAGATAAGGACAGTGCTTGCATCATGACGGGAACCACACAAACCGCAGTGCTCGGCGTGACGGGATACGCCGGCGCAGAGCTGGCTCGGCTGCTCCTGCGGCATCCACGGCTTAAAGGTAAGCCGCCGGTCTTCGCCGGCCGCGTGGAAGAAAAAGATGCGGCGCGCGGGGGCGTTCCGCTGATCGAGATTCATCCGCAGCTTGGGGACAACAACGGCGCGGGCAGTCTGCGGCTCGAAGCCTTCTCGTGGGAGTTGCTCGCTGCACGCGGCGTCGAAGTTCTGTTTCTCGCTACCCCACACGAGCAGTCGCGCGAATGGGTTCCCGAGGCGCTGGCGCGCGGGCTGCGCGTGATCGACCTGAGCGGTGCCTGGCGGCTCACGGAAGCATCCAATCGCGCCGTGTATGCCTTTGCGGATGAGGGATCGGAGCACGCCGTAGCCACGCAGGCGACGGCTATCTACGGTATGCCTGAGCTGTACCGCAACCAGATTGCCGGCGCGCGGCTCATCGCCAATCCGGGCTGCTACTCCACTTCCGTGATTCTCGGGGTGAAGCCCCTCGTTGCTGCAGGCCTGCTCGATCTGAACCGCGGCATCGTGGCCGATGCTAAAAGCGGGGTAAGCGGCGCGGGTAAAGCGCCGACGGCGAAGACGCACTTTATGTATGCGGCCGACAATCTTTCTGCGTATGGCGTTTTCGGCCATCGCCACACGGGTGAATTGCTCGAACAGATCGGCGTAACCGCGAGCGAGATCGTCTTTACGCCTCATCTGCTGCCGATTCCGCGCGGAATCCTGTCGACCATCTACGTGCACTTTAAAGAACCGCAGACACACGCAAGCGTTGCCAAGGTGTATCACGAGTTTTTTGCGGCCAGCCCGATGGTGCGTTTCTACGACAAGGCTCTGCCACAGATTCAATATGTGGTGCGCACCAACTACGCGGACATCGGATTCCAGCTCGATTCGAGCGGACGTCGCGCCGTGATCGTCAGTTGCCTTGACAATCTGCTGAAGGGCGCTGCCGGTCAGGCCGTGCAGAACCTGAACGTGATGCTGGGATGGCCCGAATCGGAGGGGCTTGAATGAAGTACGTCGTCAAGCTGGGCGGTGCCGGGCTGGAGATTCCGGCGCTTTTTGACGGTTGCGTGCGCGCGATCACTGAACTCGTACGCGATGGCAACCAGGTGGCCGTGGTGCACGGCGGCGGCGTGCAGCTGACCCGTACTCTGAAAGCCCTGAATAAAGAGAGTCAATTTATCGACGGGCTGCGCGTGACCGACGCGGAGACGCGCGATGTGGCGCTGATGGTGTTTGCCGGCAAAATCAATAAAAGTCTTGTAGCCGCGCTGGGTGCGCAGGGCCAACCGGCGGTCGGTCTTGCCGGCGGGGACGGACTGCTCTTCCGCGCGCGCAAGAAACGGACCACGCCTGACCTGGGCTACGTGGGCGAAATCGCGGCGAGCGATCCGCGCTGGCTTGAAGCTATCTGGCAGCTGAACGGCGTGCCGGTTCTGGCCTCCATGGCGCTCGGTTTTGACGGTGAGTACTACAACATCAACGCCGACGAGATGGCCGCAGCCTGCGCCATTGCCTGTCGCGCCGATGCTCTGGTCTTTCTGACGGACGTGCCGGGCGTCAAAGGAGCCGACGGCGAAGTGCTGCGATGGCTCTCAATCGATCAGATTGCGGAGATGGCCAAAAGCGCGATCATCTCCGGCGGTATGTTGCCCAAGCTGGGCGCATGCCGCGAGGCGCTGCTGAACGGCGTCAAGCGTGTGCGCATCTTGCCTGCAGAAGCTGCCGGCTCTTTACCCGACCTGCGCAGCTCGCGCGTAGCCCATGGCACAGAAGTGATGGTGGCCTGAGGAGAGAATACTTTGACAAAACTCGATCAAATTCGCGCCGCCGAGTCGCGGCTTTTGCTTACCACCTACGAACGGAATCCGATTCTTTTCGTAAAAGGGGAAGGCGTCCACCTCTTTGATGAGCAGGGCGAGCGCTATCTCGACCTGTTGAGCGGAATCGGTGTCAATGCGTTGGGCTACGGTCATCCGGCGATCGAAGAGACCATTGCGAAACAGAGCCGCGCTCTGATTCACATCTCGAACCTCTACTATCACGAGGGGCAGGCGGAACTGGCGCTGCGGCTGACCGAACGCACGGGCCTCGATCGCGCCTTCTTTTGCAATAGCGGCACCGAGGCCTGGGAAGGCGCACTGAAGCTGGCGCGCGCCTATGCGGGACTCAGGCGCAGTGAAGGTGTCGCGATTGGCACCAAGTTTCTCGCTCTTGAGCAGAGCTTCCACGGCCGCACCTTTGGCGCTGTGTCGACAACCTACAAGGCGAAGTACCGCGAGCCCTTCGGCCCCGTTGTTCCGGGCGTGGAGTTCGTGCGCTTCAATGACGTCGCCGATCTGCGCGCGAAGTTTTCGAATGAGGTCTGCGCCATCCTCGTTGAAGCCATCCAGGGAGAAGGCGGTATCCGGCCGCTGACGCAGGAGTTCTTTGCCGAAGCGCGCAAGCTCGCCGACTCCACAGGCGCTCTGCTGATTGTGGACGAGATTCAGGCCGGCATGGGTCGCACGGGAAAGTGGTTCGCGTATCAACATTACGGGATTCAACCGGATATCACTACGCTGGCCAAGCCACTCGCCGGTGGTCTGCCGCTCGGAGCAGTGTTGTGCACGGAAGAAGTTGCGCGCGTGATGCACGCCGGCATGCACGGCACCACCTTTGGTGGCGGACCGCTGGCCTGCGCCGTTGCTGTCGCGGTGATCGACACCATCGAGAAAGAGGCCCTGCTCGCTCATGCGACTGAGATCGGCGGCTACTTCCAGCAACAACTACGCGCGTTGGCGCAGCGCCACGAGGCAATCGTCGACGTGCGTGGCAAAGGCCTCATGCTCGCCGCCGAACTGGATTCAGCGGAGCTGGCCAAATCCGTCGTCGCCGAAATGCTCAAGCGCCACATTCTGATCAACTGCACCAGCGATACCGTGCTGCGCTTCCTGCCGCCGTTCATTCTCGAGCGAGGGCACGTGGACACAGCCATTGCTGCACTCGACTCCATTCTCACTGATTATGTCCCGCAGTCCACGGCTTCATCTGCAGGAGGACACGAACGTGGCTAGCAAAACCACTATCGAACGGCCCGCATCGGCGGTCTCCGTCCAGAATGATCCCGATATTCTCGCGGCGGCCACGCGGCTGGCCGGCGAAGATCTTTGTTCCATCTCTGATCTTTCGAGCGCCGAGGTCCGGGCCATTCTCAAGCTCGGCCACGATGTGAAGCGCAATCCGCGCAATTACCGTCATGCCCTCGACGCCAAACAGATGGTGCTGATGTTTGAGAAGGCCAGCCTGCGCACGCGCCTGAGCTTTGAGACCGGCATGAATACCATGGGCGGCAACGCGATCTTTGTCGACCAGACCAATTCGCCGCTCGGCGAGCGCGAGGCTATTGCCGACGTAGCCCGCAACGTGGAGCGTTGGGTCGACGTGATCGTGCTGCGCACCTACGCGCACGACACCATTACAGAGATGGCCGCCAACTCGCGCGTGCCGGTGATCAATGCGCTCTCTGATTTCGAGCATCCTTGCCAGGCACTCGCCGATTTCATGACGCTCGAAGAGCACTTCGGCACCGTCGCCGGCATGCATTTCACGTACGTGGGCGACGGCAATAACGTGTGCCACTCGCTGATGCTTACTGGTGCGCAGCTTGGTGCGAACGTAACTATCGCCACGCCGCGCGGCTACTCGCCGGACATCGAGATCGTCACGCTGGCGCGGGAGATGGCGGCGGCCAACGGCTGCGAAGTGAACCTGCTGCAGGACCCGCAGGCTGCGGCCACGGGCGCAGATGCCGTCTACACCGATGTGTGCGTCAGCATGGGCTTCGAGCACGAGTCCACCAAGCGCGCGCCGATCTTCCGTCCGTTCCAGGTGAACGAGGCGCTGATGCAAAAAGCAGCTGGTCACGCCGTCTTCATGCACTGTCTGCCGGCGCGGCGCAATGCGGAAGTCACCGATGCGGTGCTCGACAGCCCGCAGTCGATCGTCTTCGACCAGGCCGAAAACCGCATGCACGCGCAGAAAGCGTTGTTGCTGCTGTTGCTGGGTGGATTGGCAAATACGGCAGGTTTCAAGAACGACTAGAACGAGTCGGAACCTCGACGTGAAATAGAACAGAGCCTATGCAATCGTATGAACGAGAAGAAGGTTGGGTTCCGCGTCGCCCCTCCGGGGCGGGAGCGGCTTTCTTGGGGGGTCTTCCCAGGGCTGCGCTTGCAACCCCACGAACGAAGACCTGTTCGTGGGGACCCCGCTTCGCTTGCCCTGGGCTATCTTCCGCTCGTCCCTCCGGGACGATTGCGCCGATTGTGCGTTTTCAAGTCAGATTAGAACCATTTTGGACAACAAACTTCGTTCGCGCGATTGGAAGGTAAACACCCATTCTGCCCCGGAGGGGCCGATGGACAATAGCCCAGGGTGGACTCTTCGTTCGCCAGAGCGAACGAAGGGAAACCCTGGGTAAAGACGACCGGGTTGGTCCGGCAGCCCCGTAGGGGCGATGCAAACTTTTCCCGCGAGGCTTTGGCCCCGCACACGTTCTCGCAACAGAAAGAGGGATTGCAGTGAAGATGTGGTCCGGGCGGTTTCGTGAGCCGCTCGACAGTGAATTCGAAGCCTGGCAGCGGTCGATCGTCTTCGACTGGCGGCTGCTCGACGAAGAGGTTGCAGCCAGCAAGGCGCATGCGTCGGCGCTCTTCGCAGCGGGAGTGCTGACCGAAGCCGAAACGGCGGAGCTCCGCGGTGCGCTCGATTCAATCGCCGTCGAGTTCTCGTCGGACGCCGACAAGACGCGCGTGCGCGATCACGAATCCGCCGAAGACATTCATCACTTTGTCGAGATCAAGCTGGTGGAGCGCGTCGGCGCACTGGGCCGCAAGCTCCACACGGGCCGCAGCCGCAACGAGCAGATCGCGACCGATCTGCGCCTTTATGTGCGCAGGCAGGCGGGCCTCGCCATCGAAGGTTTGGCCGCCTGGGCCAGCGCGCTCCTTCAACAGGCGCGCAGGGCCGGCGACGCGGTGATGCCCAGCTACACGCACCTGCAGCGCGCCGAGCCGGTTCTGATTGCGCATTGGCTTCTTGCTTATGTCGAGATGGCGCTGCGTGACGCCGATCGGCTCAAGGATTGCGTCGCCCGGCTCAACTACTGCCCGCTCGGTTCCGGCGCTGTCGCCGGAGCGACGCTAGCTCTCGATCGCACGATCGCAGCAGAGGAACTTGGCTTCACGGCGCCCACAGCCAATTCGATGGACGCGACCAGCGATCGCGACTTCGTTCTCGAATACCTGCAGGCCCTCACCTTTGTGGGATTGCACCTGAGCCGCTTTGCCGAGGAAATTACTCTTTTCTCTACCGCCGAGTTCGGATTTGTCGTATTGCCGGAAACCTTCTCGACGGGGTCGAGCGCCATGCCGCAGAAAAAAAATCCCGACCTCACAGAGCTCCTGCGCGCCAAGGTGGGCCGCATTCATGGCGCGGCAGAGGCCGTGACCTTGCTGCTGAAGGGCCTTCCGCTGGCCTACAATAAGGATATGCAGGAGACCCAGGAGCCGGCATTTCAAGTCGAGTTCGTACCGCAGATGCTCAAGCTGGTCGCTCGCTTTACCACTGCTCTTCAATTTAGTTCCAAGCGCATGTTCGAGGCTGCGCAGTCTGGCTATCTGAACGCGATGGCCGCGGCCACCTACCTCGTCCACAAGGGCGTTCCCTTCCGCACGGCGCATGAAAAGATCGGCAACGCTGTCCGGTTCGCGCTAGAAAAGAATGTGGAACTCAACGATCTAACGTTGGACGATCTGCATCAGTTCGGCGCGGAATTCGAAGCGGATTTTTATGCCGCCGTTCAGCTGAATGCCACGCTCGACTGCCACGATGTCACGGGCGGCACGGCGCGCGGCCGCGTGCGTCAGGCGCTCGATGCCGCATCGCATCGCATCGCGGCGCTCACTGTGCATACAACCGGGGAGGCTGTTCATGCTGGTGCGTAAGGCTCTTCTGCACGACGCCTCCAATATCTACGATCTGGTCAACTCGCTCTCTTCCGATGGCACACTGCTTAAACGCGCCTTCGCGGAGATCTGCGAAAACATTCGCGACTTCACCGTTGCCGAGTCCGATGGCGGTGTCTTTCTTGGCTGCGGCGCACTGCACCTGTACGGTCCGCATCTCTGCGAGGTGCGCTCCATCGTCGTCAAGCCGGAAGCGAAGGGCAAGGGCGCCGGCGGAGGCATCCTGAGTGCGCTGATTGAAGAGGCCGAGACGCACGGCGTGCAATCGGTGTGCCTGTTCACGCGCATTCCCGACTTCTTTTTCAAATACGGCTTCCGCGTGGTGGAAGACAAGGCCGAGCTGCCGGACAAGATCTTCAAAGACTGCCAGAACTGCCCGCGGCTGCACCGCTGCGATGAAGTTGCGATGGTGCGTGGCCGGATTCCGCGTATCTCCATCCTTGGTCCGCGCCACGAAGCGCAGGAACTGGTACGGCTCACCGGCTGACCACCGCCCCATCCAGCCTTCCTTTGCATCCTGACGCAATAGCTACTGCAAGAGTGGCTTGGCACGTCGCGCCTGTTCTCTGCCCTGCTCGATGCGGGCAACCCCAAAGCCTGGTAAGTGCCTCCAATCGAATGCGGCAGGACGGGACTTATGCCCACCCTCAGATCCTTCGACGTAGCGGAAGAGCGGTGTAATTGCAGCCTGGAATGGCATTTCCTCCTCACGCCGCATCGGGCAGTTGCAAAGACTTTAGGAAAAAAGGTGGGCTTATGAAAAAGATTACGCTATTCGTCGCGATGGTGGTCTTGGCGCCTCTATGCTGGGCAGACCAATCCAAGCAGGATGTTGATGACCGCCTCGCCAAGGCGGCTGACGTGTTGCGCCAGGTGATGGCCACGCCAGACAAGGGCATTCCCCAGGAAGTTGTCGATCACGCTAAATGCATTGCCGTTGTGCCGCACCTGGTGAAGGGCGGATTCGTCTTCGGAGCCGAAGGTGGCCGCGGTGTCGCCACTTGCCGCACCGAGCATGGGTGGAGCGCTCCAGCCTTCTTTGATGTAGAAGGTGGAAGCTGGGGTCTGCAGATCGGCGTGGAAGGCATTGACCTGGTGATGGTCTTCCAGAACGACAAGGGCATGCAAGACCTGCTCGCGAGCAAGTTCCAGGTGGGCGGTGATGCCTCGGCTGCAGCCGGACCGGTGGGACGTCACGCTTCCGCGGATACTGACTGGAAGATGAACGCCGAGATCCTGACCTACTCGCGGGCCAAGGGCATATTTGCCGGACTCACGCTGAACGGCGCATCCGTTCACCGCGATGACGACGCCATGAAAGCCATCTATGGGCCGGACGTCTCGACGCGTTCCGTGCTTGCGGGCCAGGTTCCACCGCCCGCCTCTGCACATGCATTTCTGAGCGCAGTACGCGGCGCACGGGAACAGGCAAAAGCCGCGCAGCAGTAATGTAGCGGAATGTACTCTGATCGATGCACTCTCTTATTGTGCGTCTGAACGTGAATCGCGCCCGGCAAGAGAAAACAGGCCACTCACGCCGTGATTTAGGGCGGAGAGTGGCCTGCGGCGTTTTGTGCCTCTCTCTGTACGATTTCTCCGCCGTTCGCGCCGAAGTCGCGCAGCAGCCCGATCCGGCAACAATGATCCAGCGTATCGATGCGGCCGTCCACGCCCGCTACCAGACTGTGCTGGCATTCACAGCTATCGAGCACTACGCCGTCTTCCGCGGCAAAGATCAGACTCATCCGGTTGCCGAGATGACGGTGAAAGATAGCTATCGGAAAGACGTGGGCAAAACCTACACCGTGCTTTCCCAGAGCGGTTCAGAGCTTGTGCTTCGCGTCGGGCTCAAACCTCTGCTGGAGAACGAGAGAATCATCAATCAACCTGGGAATGTGCAGCGTTCATGGTTCAATTCTGCGAACTATGAGATGGACCCAAAGCCCGGCTCCGTGGAAAAACTGAATGGCCGCAACTGCATCCTGGTTGCCGTCGCGGCGCGGCGCAAAGCGCCCAACACAATCAACGGAAATATCTGGGTCGACCAAAACGACTATTCCCTGGCGCAGATTCAGGGCGTAGCTACCAAAAGCCCCTCTGCCTTTGCTGGAACGACGCACATGATGCGCCAGTACGAACAGATCGACGGATTCTCCATGGCTACGCATGCAAGAGCGGAGTCGAACAGCCTTCTCTTTGGCCGCACCGTCGTCACGATCGATTACAGCGACTACCATCTTGAGCTCGATCCACACAAGTGAAAGGCGATTTGTCCGCAGGCATAGTTTCGCAGCTGTTTCCGGAATGCCTCATGATCTCTGTCGCGTGTCACGTGCGTTTCACCCTTTCTCCTCTATACTGGGTTCCGTGACGCTGTTCCCCAGAGATCTAAGTCTGTACGCCGCGCTGGGCTCGTGCCTGGTGCTCGGGCTTCGGCACGGGTTCGATTACGATCATCTGGCCGCCATCTCCGACATCACCGCCGTGCAACGTAGCTGGCGCAGCGGACTGCGGCTGGGCATGACCTATGCACTAGGGCACGCGGTTACCGTGGCTGCCTTGGGTATAGCGGTTCTCGAATTGCACCTCGGGCTTCCGGAGGGCCTTGATCACTGGACCGAGCGGCTCATTGGACTCACGCTGATCGTGCTGGGCATTGGCGTTGTCGCTGGGATTCTTCGCAAAGATGCTCACGGCCATCGCCACAGCCGTGTCGAGAGCCGCCTGGCCATCGCCATCAACGGAATCCTCTGGGCCGCCTGGCAGATGCGGCGCATATGGAACCGGCGCGCTCCCCGGCCCGAGCGCTTTCAATGGATATACACCGGCAAATCAGTTTTCGTGATCGGCATGCTGCACGGCGTGGGAGCCGAAACGCCCAGTCAGCTCGCGCTGTTTTTTCTTACCGCCAACCTCGGTGGAACTTCGCGCGGCCTCTTGGGCCTGCTTGCCTTTGCCCTCGGTCTGGTTACGATGAACGCGCTCATGACCGCTTCGATGGGCGGCGCGTTCAGCACCGGCGGTCATCATCCCCGGGTTTATCACGCGATTGCGTGGACCGGTGCAGCCTATAGCTGCATCATCGGTGTCATCTTCCTCTTCGGCGTCTCTGACCGGTTGCCTCCGTTGGGATAGCCACCGCGATCATCCGACTCCACTCTGAATCAGTTCGCCAGCCCCTCCACCAGCGCCTCCCACTCGGCATCCAGCGTGGGCCGATGAAACTCACGCCCGGCGCGGCTGTACCAGTATTCCGCATTCGATTGTGCGCCCTCTTTGCGATGCAAATACGCGTGGACGGCCATGCCTTCCGGCGTCTCCAGTTCGTCCACCAGCCCATGCGCACGAGTCCAGTCACCTTTGGCGTCCCACCATAGAGCCGTCAAAGTGACAGGAAGATTCTGGGGCGGAGCCTCCTGTTGAAGCGAGGCGCGAAACTCATCAAGCCGCATGGAATCCTTGTACCACCCGATTCCAGAACCGGCAAATCAAGGAATCGGCTAATCGAGGACCGATAAATCAAGTTGAGTGATTCAGGTCACATACTCGTTGCCGAGTCACTGGTAAAAATAGATCATTCTTCCAGATCAATTGGAATCGGGCACGCCAGGGGCCTTGTGGGAGGGATGTCGCAAGCTCGACTCAGCGACTCCACACTTTTGGTTCCCTGGCCTTTTTTTCGCGCATGCTGAGCTGGAATCAGATTGCCGGCTGCACGCTCCTTCTGCCTATTACCCTCATGGTGTTCCGCCCTCTGAGAGAGCCTCTTCTGCCGTGTTCTCAGGCGTGATTCCCGTCACATCGATCTCAGAAGTGCGCTGATACAACTGGATCATCGATTCCGACACAAGGAAACAAGGGCCGCCAGGGGGCCGTGGGAGGGAATGGCGGATCCGTCAGTGCCTGCACTCCATCGGAGGTACGCCATGGGCTTCTGGAGCATCGAAATTCCCGAAGACAACAGCATTTGCGAATCGGACCCAATTGGTCGTATACTGAACTACGACCAATTGGGTCGTAGTTTTGGGCGTCTGTCTTCTCGGCGGAGCTCCGGAGTCCGGCAGTTGAGTGTTCTCAGCGAACTGAACGTAGGAGAAAGCGGGGTCGTTGTAGCTCTGGACCTGCCCGATTCCGTGCAGAATCACCTGATGCATATGGGGTTTGTCCCGGAAGCGCTGGTTACGGCGCTACGCCGCGCCCCGGCCGGTGATCCGACGGTCTATGGCGTGGATGGGATGGAAATCGCACTCCGCCACGAGACGGCCACGGCGATTCGCGTCCGCGCTCTCAGCTCAAAAACTCGCGAAATCCCGCAATTCAGTGAATCAGCCGAGCTGCTTGAGGTCGCGCGGTGAGTGAATGCTGTGAGACGCCGGTCTTTGAACCGCCGTCAGCACCTGCGGCTCCCGGATCGCTTCGCACCGTAGCGCTCATCGGCCCTCCCAACTCCGGCAAATCCACGCTCTTCAACCGGCTCACCGGTTTGCGCCAGAAGGTGGCAAACTATCCCGGCGTCACGGTCGAGCAGCGGATGGGCCCGATGGCCGGCGTGGGCCGGGAAGACCTGACGCTCATCGATCTGCCCGGCATCTATTCGCTCACTCCGTACTCCGAGGATGCTCGCGTTGCCGTCGATGTGCTGCGCGGCAAGATGCCCGGCACGCCGAAGCCTGATGCGATCCTGCTGGTGTTGGACTCGCTCCACCTCACCCGTCAGCTCATGCTTGCCGGTCCGATTCTCTCGCTCGGGCTGCCCACACTCGTGCTGCTCAACATGAGCGATCTGATGAAGTCACGCGGCGGCACCATCGACACTCTGAAGCTGGCCCGCGAACTCAACGCGCCCGTCGCGCAGATCAGCGCCGTGCGCGGCACAGGTCTGGACGCTATACCTCTCTTTCTGAATCAACCTGGAAACGGCACAGCGGCACAGCCGCTCACGCTGCCGGTGTTGGGCAATGCCGCGAGCGCGCACACGTGGGCCGCGCAGGTGAGCCGCCGCACCGGTTATCGCGCCCCGCTTTCGGTGGAGAGCACGCGCAAGATCGACAACATTCTGCTGCACCGCATCTGGGGACCGTTGCTTTTTCTGTTCGTCGTCATCGGTGTCTTCGAGGTGGTCTTCTCCATCGGCCAACCGCTCTCAGATGGTTTCAACGACATTCTCATCCGAATGGGCGAGCTTGCGCGCCCCCTGCTTCCCGTGGGCTGGCTGCAGTCTCTTGTGCTCGATGGCGTATGGAAGGGCATCTCTTCGGTGCTGGTTTTTCTGCCCCAGATTTTGCTGCTTTTTCTCTTTATCGGAATCCTTGAAGACTCTGGCTATCTCGCCCGTGCCGCTTTGATCGCCGACCGCGTGATGCGTTCCATCGGCCTCAACGGCAAAGCTTTTATTCCGCTGCTTTCGGCGTATGCGTGCGCCGTGCCGGCCATTATGGCCACGCGCACCATCGAAAACCGGCGCGACCGGCTCGCTACGATTCTGGTTACGCCGTTCATGACCTGCTCGGCGCGTCTGCCGGTCTACCTGCTGCTGATCGCGGCCTTCATTCCGAATGCGTACTATCTGCACGGATTCCTCGGGCTGCGCACGCTGGTGATGTTAGGGCTGTACGTCGCCGGCTTTGTTGCGGCATTCACTACAGCGCGACTGCTGAAGAGCTCGATCCTCAAATCGAGTGAGACGCCGTTCATCCTCGAGCTGCCGCAGTACAGGATGCCGACCTGGCGTTCGCTCTCGCTGCGCCTCGTCGACCGGGCCCGCATCTTTCTGCGCCAGGCGGGGACCGTGATTCTTTGCGTCACGCTTGCGTTGTGGGCGTTGGCTCATCTGCCCGTGATGCACACAGCAAGCGGTACTCTTGCCGCTCCCGAACTGGCCGAAAGCCTGATCGGCCGGCTGGGGCATTTGATCGAGCCCATCATCGCGCCTCTCGGCTTCAACTGGAAGATCGGCATCGGTCTGCTTTCCAGCGTGTTGGCCCGCGAGGTGATGGTGAGTACGTTGGGCACACTGTACGGCGCCGATCCCGGCACGCAATCGCTGAGTCTGCAAACCGCCCTGCACCACGACATGACCTTGGGCGGCGCTTTGGCGCTGATGATCTTCTTCGCCTTCGCCATGCAGTGCACTTCCACAATGGCCGTAGTGCGGCGTGAAACGAATAGCTGGCGTTGGCCGGCTCTCCAGTTCGCTTATATGCTGGTCCTCGCCTATGGCGCCGCCTTCGTCGTGAACCATCTCGCCATGGCGCTCCTCGGCTAAACCTCTCTCTATAACGAATCGATTAATTGTTTCTCGAGCGGCAGGCTTTTGCGCGCGATGCGGTGGACTGCATCCTCATTACGAATGATCGCGGAATTCGCGCAATCCGCGGTCTGGGCGTGTAAATGGATCGATTGTCATTTCATTGTCGCTGTTCAATTTCTTTGCTCCCAAACTTGAGATAATCCCCTCTAACGATAGAAATGCGCATCGGCATAGTCGACGAATTCGAGTTCAGAATAGCGGGATCGGACTCCGTGCCGTCCAGTGCGGCCGGCGCAAACGATCCGGTGGCAACCTACGCACTCATGACACTTCGCATCTATTCTCTCTAAGAAAGCCGAGGCGAGGTTTTGCTCGCCACGCGAGGAGCAAGATGACCACCGCGTATATCAATCGCATTGCTACGGCTGTTCCACCGCACGACGTGCATCATGCGTTTATCGATTTTGCGGAGACGCTTCTTCCCGTGGGTACGGAGCGCAGTCTCTTTCGCCGCATGGTGCGCATGTCTGCCATCGAGCATCGCTACTCGTTTCTGCAGCCGATCGAGACTGCTGATGGCAAATGGAATGATGCCGTGGGTCTGTATGTACCGGGCGATTTTCCTCCCACAGCGCGGCGCATGGAGGCATTTGAGCGTTTTGCTCCGCAGCTGGCGCGATGCGCCCTGAACAAGCTCGCCCTGCGTGAAGACGAAAGGCGCGCCATCACGCATGTGATCGTCACATCGTGCACTGGCCTCTACGCTCCAGGCCTGGACTTCGATACCGTCGAGCATCTCGGCCTTAGCCGCTCAGTTGAACGCACCATGATCGGCTTTATGGGATGCTATGCAGCCATCAATGCATTGAAATCGGCGCATCACATCGTACGATCGGAACCGCACGCGAAGGTCTTGATCCTGAATCTGGAGCTCTGCACGCTGCACATGCAGGAGACGGATAATCTGGAACAGATTCTCTCTTTCCTGCTCTTCGCAGACGGCTGTGCCTCTTGCCTGGTAAGCGCCGAACCCACTGGTCTGGCGATCGACAGCTTTCTTGCTCTGCAGATTGCTGAATCCAGCCATCTCATTACATGGCGCATTCGCGAGCTGGGCTTCGATATGCATCTTTCGGGACAGGTGCCTGCTGTGCTGCGCCGCGCGCTTGAGGGTCTTGGCAGCGAAGTCACGCGCGGAAAAGATCCCGTTTCGATCGACCTGTGGGCGGTCCATCCCGGAGGACGCACGATCCTCGATGCAGTGGAAAAAGGCCTTGGACTGCAGGCCGAGGCGCTTTCAGACTCCCGCGCGATCCTGGCGCAGTTTGGCAATATGTCTTCCGCGACCGTGATGTTTGTTCTGCAGCAGATCATGCGCCGTGCGCAATCGGGGCAGCAGGGTTGCGCAATGTCGTTCGGCCCCGGCGTCACTGCGGAAACCATGCTCTTTCATGCCGCGTAGCCTTCCCAATTTCCGCCAACGCGCCCAGCTCACCGAGCTGATGGATGAGCCATGCAGCCGCGATGTGCTACGCGCCTGCCTGTGCGACATTGCGCGCGTCAACCGCTGGACACTCGGTTATCGGCCTCTGTTCCACTGGCTCGATGCGATACTCTCTGTGCGCCCTGGCCCGCTGCGCATTCTCGATGTGGGATGTGGCAATGGAGACGCTCTGCGGCGCATTGCACAACGATGCAAGGCGCGGAGCATTCCCGTTGAGCTGATCGGCTTAGACATCAATCGCGATGCTGTCGCCATAGCTGCTGAGGCGACGCCTTCCTCGATGCGCATCGAATGGATTGCCACAGATGTGTTCGCTTATGTTCCGCGCAGGCGCATTCATCTCGTTATCAGCTCTCTCTTTACGCATCATCTAAGCGATGCCGAAGTGGTCCGGTTTCTTCGCTGGATGGAGCGCAACGCGGAGCTGGGATGGTTTGTGAACGATCTCTCGCGTGGCGCAGTGTCTTACTTTCTATTACGCGCCTTCGTGCGGCTTGCCAACGTGCATCACTTCGTTCAGCATGACGGACCAGTGTCGATTGCACGATCGTTTTCCTCAGATGACTGGCAACGTCTCTGCGCATCCGCGAGCCTGCGTGGAGAGGACATCTCGATCCGAGCCCATAAACCGGGGCGGTTGTGTGTCGCGAGGAGAAGGATGCTGTGAGCATGCACGCCGAAGCAGTCGATCATCTTGTGATCGGCGGCGGGCCCGCCGGCTCCATGATGGCTTTGCAGCTCGCCGAGGCAGGCCGGCAAGTCACACTGCTTGAAAAAGAACGCGCAGCTCATCACAAGGTCTGCGGCGAGTTTCTCAGCCACGAAGCTGTCGAGTATCTGCGCCAGGCCGGCGTCTCGGCGCGTGACCTCGGCGCTGCATCCATTCGCAATGTCCGCCTCGCGGCTGGCCACAAAGCTGCGGAGGTGCAGCTTCCCTTTCAGGCGCTGTCACTCTCACGCTGCGCATTGGATGAGGCTTTGCTCCAGCGCGCCGCGGACAAAGGTTGTGAGGTCATGCGCGGCGCATCCGTCGTTCGTCTGAGCGCCTGCGACGGAGTCTGGACCGTGAGCCTCGATGATGGCCGATCGCTCCGTGCGCACAGCGTATTCCTCGCCACCGGCAAGCATGATCTGCATGGATGGAATCGCGGCCGCGGTGAGCAAAGTGATCTGATTGGCTTCAAATTACATTGGCGGCTTGCACCTGCGCAAACCGAAGAACTGCGCGAATGGATGGATCTGTTTCTCTTCACGGGTGGATATGGCGGCCTCTCGCTCGTAGAGACCGAGATCGCCAACCTATGCCTCGTTGTGCGGCGGTGTGAGTTGCGCCGGATCGGTTCATGGCAGAATCTGCTCGCCGCGGCGATGCGCGAAAATCGCCGCTTACGGCATCTTCTCGAAGGCGCGGAACCGCTCTGGGCTCGGCCACTTGCAATCTCGCCGATTCCCTACGGATATTTTGCGCCATCCTCTTGTGGTTTGTGGCGCGTGGGTGACCAGGCCGCTGTGGTTCCGTCGTTTACCGGCGACGGCATGTCGATCGCGTTGCACAGCGCGCACCTCGCTGCGCAAATGTTTCTGGCCGGTCAATCCACTGAAGCGTATAGCCGCACGCTGCGTGCGCAACTCGGCGGCAGAATCAACCTGGCGACATGGATCTCGCGCGCGATCGTGACGGATGCGGGCCGCAGCTCTGCGATTCTCGCCGCATCTTTATTTCCGGGTGCGATGCGATGGATCGCCGCGTCGACGCGCGTTCCTGCAGCGGCTCTTCTTTTCAACCCCGCGCGTTGAAACCGGCCAAAACGCCTGCGCGGGATTCGGCTCGCACCTGCGCGGCGACGCGCGATTCTGTTGCGCGCATCGCCGCAACTGCATTCTGCGCCTCTTGTGCAGCGCCGCGGACATCGACGTAAACCTGTGGCTGCCCGAAGCGGATCTGCGCGGAAAATCCGCTGCTTCCCAGTACCTTCCAGAGATGCGGCAAGAAGGGCGCATCGCCATACCAGCAGAGATCACGCTCCTGCGCGCCCTCTTCCAGCACGTAACGAACAGCGGCTGCCGTAACCGGCGCTTGCGCTTGCACCGCAGGAAGAAAGAGCCGCGAGCGAAACGGCAAAAGCTCTCTGCCGTCTGTACTGGTACCCTCTGGAAACAACAGAACGGGCATCGAAGACGTAAGGCGCTCCGTTATTTGCGCCGCTACGCGATTCGCGCTGCTGCGGCTGCTGCGATCGAGAAAGATCGTGCCTCCGGTGCGAGCGGCCCACCCAAAGAACGGCCAGCGCTTCACTTCAACCTTGGAAACAAAAAAGCACGGCATCGCCGCCGACAGAATCACGATGTCGAGATAGCTGAGATGGTTGGAGACGACCAGCCCTTGGGCCGGAATTCGTCCTTCCACTCTGGTGTGAATCCCAAGGCTGGCGAGCACGCCGCGCGATGCAGACTGCAGCCACAGCGCGCGCTGCTCCAGCGAAAGCGGGCCACGCACGCGGATCAACCAGAAGCGAAACGCACACGCCGCAAGAGCGAATCCCAGCGCGACCGCCCGCCGGAGGCGGCGGAAGATCATTGCGTGAGCGGAGCCAGAAACCGGTTGCGCGCCGCGGCCGAAAGCGATTTGAGATCGAGCAACGTTAAGAAGTCGATCGTGCGAAACTCGCGATCCCATGCGGGCGGGGCGGCGATGCGCGCACCAATGGCGAGATACGTTTTAAGCAGCTTGGGAACCTTGACCGCAGCGGGCGCCGTTGCAGCTGTGTCCTGCGAAAAATCCGGAAGTGCGATTGAATCCTGCTTCTCCTCAGGGCAAGAGTAAGCGACTGTTGGCACCGTCATAAACTCGGCAGCAACGCGATACTGCTGCAGCTGCTGGTACATCTGCCAGCCTTCCGCGGGATCGCAGGAATTCAGCGAGGAACAGCCGAGCAGATACCGCAGCCCCAGCTCGTGCGCATACTGCGCGATGCCGCGCCACAGCAGCGTCAAAACCTCTGGCGTGCGATGCTCGCGATCAATGGCAGCGCGTCCCAGCTCAAGAATGCTCGGCCGCAGCGGCTCGTAGGGCGCAAGATCGAACTCCTGCGCCGAGTAGTAACCAAGATGTTGCGCCGCCGTCGCGCCCGACTGCATGCGATACGTGCCTACCACGCGCCGGCTCGCCTTATCTTCCACGATCAGATGCTCGCAGAACTCGTCGAAGCGGTCCGTATCAAGTCCGGTCTCATAGGAGCTTTCGAGGCCCTCGCCCAGTTCGACATTGAAGACTCTGAACCGCAGCCGGCAAGCGGCATCGCGCTCCTCGCGCGTCTGGGCCAGGTGCAGCCGGTAGTTGCCCACCTCGGCGCGAATGTCCGGACCCGTAGAAACTGCAAACGGCGGCGGTGCAACTGTAGGGAAAGCGATCTCCACAAGAGGCGTGGAACCATGAGCGAGTCGGATGGGGACCTTCCAGCGTATTCGCGAAATCACGGTTGCAGTATGGCGGCAATGTTGTGAATAGCCGATCAATCTGGCGCGAAAACAGTGCAAATTTCAGATGAAGCAGCCTGTGCGCCAATCCCGCCCGCGCGGAGACAAACTCAACAAAACGCGGCGAATAGCTGGAAATCGAGACAGCACCGCACCGGGATCGGAACCGGCCCGAGAACCGCTATACACTGAAACTGGATAACGCAATGTTCAAATTCTTAGGTGGGAAAAAAGAAACAGAGGCAGCAGAGGCCGAGCAGACCGCAAGCAGCGAACTCGAGCTGAGCGAAGCGCCGGCAGAGGAGCGCAAGCTTAGTTTTCTTGAGCGCATGCGCCAGGCCGTCACGCGCACGCGCGAGTCCTTCTCAGCCAAGATCGCCGACATCTCCGCGATGACGCGGATCGTAGATGAAAGCGCTCTTGACGAGCTCGAAACCGCGCTGCTCTCGAGCGATCTCGGCGTGCCCACAACGATGGCCGTGCTCGAAGCGCTGCGCGACCGCGCCCGCCATCGCGCCATTGAAGACGGTGAGGAGCTGCGCGCACTGCTCAAGGCACAATTGCAGGCAATTCTCGAAGCGCCGCGACGGCCGATTCCCTCACTGGCCGAGCCGCCCAAGGTTACATTCCTCGTCGGCGTCAACGGCACTGGCAAAACCACCAGCAGCGGCAAGCTCGCCGCCTGGAGCCGCGCGCAAGGGCGCTCCGTGCTTTTGTGCGCGGCCGACACCTTCCGCGCCGCGGCCATCGAGCAGCTTGAAGTGTGGGCTTCGCGCTCGGGCGTAGAGATGATCAAGACCAAGCAGGGCGGCGACCCCGCGGCCGTGCTCTACGATGCCATCTCCGCAGCCAAGGCACGCGGCATCCAGGATCTCTATGTCGACACGGCGGGCCGCCTGCACACCAAGTCCGGTTTAATGGACGAGCTCGACAAGATGCGCCGCACCGCGGCACGCCTCGTCCCCGGCGCTCCGCATGAGGTGCTGCTGGTGATGGACGCGACGACCGGCCAGAACGGCCTGCAGCAGGCAAGGCTCTTTACCGAAGCCGCCGGCGTCACCGGCATCGTACTCACCAAACTCGACGGCACAGCCAAGGGTGGCATTGCCGTGGCCATTGCCCGCGAATTGAATTTGCCGGTACGCTTTGCCGGCGTCGGCGAAAAGATGGGCGACCTGCTCGAATTTGCGCCCGCTGATTTTGTCGAGTCGCTGGTGGGGTGATGAAAGAAACTCCGCGCGAGCCGACATATTAGTACCAGTTCGTAAGCGACCAACAGACGGACTGCATGGATAGTCGTACTAGATATCATGTCGAGTGAAGAACTCCTTGGAGTCTAACAATGAGTTACGACGAATGGGACGCAATGCAGGATGCAGCCTACGACCAACTTTATGAAGAAATTGGGCCGGAGTGGGCACGAGATCACGCACAAGAGCTTTTTGAAGAAAACTATGATGAGGCCGTCCAACATTTCACCAAGGCTTGCCTCAAGTCGTATTACCTTGCGCATCCGCAGCTTGCAACTCCGGCCGTAAGCGCTGTGGAGTATGCAAAAGCATTGCTCCCATCGTTTGAAACTGCTGCGCTCGTTTTTGCTGCCACCTCGGTAGAGCTGACGTGGAAAAGCGCTGTGCTCAAGCCATTGGTAGCTGGTGTCATTCATATCGAGTCATTAACGGAAGAAATCGTAGATAGAACAATCCCTAAAACAGGGGGATTAGAGCGACTTGGGTCTTTTCTTTCAAGAGTGCTCAAGGAAACAGCATCCATAGATTTCAGCACATATAAACGCCCTGAAAGCACCGACCTTCTCCGGATAGAAATTAACAGAATCACGCTGTCTCGCAATGAAGCTTTGCATGGTGGAAAAGGCTGTGAACCAGGAATGGCACAATTGGCAATCGATGTCGCCGACCACATGTTACTGAGCTTCTTACCGCGGCTTATTAACGCGATTGGCCTCATGATCGATGGCATGTGTCTCATTCATGCGGGTGTTTAAGATCGACAGAGTTTGACTTCATATCATTGGGAGGTTTGGTCTCAAGCCCTCATCGCAAAACCCAGACTAACGGGCTTCCAATCGTCGATATCGCAGCGGCGCCATATACACTTGCCTGAGAGTTCTCCGTATCCGCGGCCATGAACAGCCAATCTGAACGCGATCAGCACTGGATGCAGCATGCGCTGGAGCTCGCGCGGCGCGGCATCGGCCTTTGCTCGCCCAATCCGGTTGTGGGCTGCGTCATTCTCGATCGCGCGGGCCAGGTGATCGGCGAAGGCTGGCACGAGTACGATCTGATAGATCACGCCGAAGTGATCGCCCTGCGCGAGGCAAAGGAGCACGCCCGCTCTCACGGAAAAGAAGACCGTCTTCGCGGCGGCACAGCCTATGTGACGCTCGAGCCGTGCAACCATACCGGCCGCACGCCTCCCTGCACCGCCGCTTTGATTGACGCGGGGCTTGCCCGCGTGGTCGCCGCCACGGTCGATCCCAATCCGAGCGTCGCCGGGCGCGGCGCCGAAGCACTGCGTGCAGCAGGAATCGAAGTGACGGTCGGAGTCTGCGAAGCCGAGGCGCGCCGGCTCAATGAAGGCTTCGCCCGCTGGAGCCAGCACAAGCGCCCATTTGTGCTGATGAAGGTCGCGATGTCGCTTGACGGGCGCATTGCGCCGCCCGCCGGGCAGCATCCACGCGGCGAGATTTTCTGGATCACGAGCGAGGCCGCCCGCGCCGCCGTGCAGCCGCTGCGCTGGCAGGCCGATGCCGCGATGGTCGGCGTGGACACGGTCGTAGAAGACGATCCCCTGCTCACCGATCGCAGCGGACTGCGCCGTCGCCGGCCGCTCCTGCGCGTCGTGCTTGACTCCGCGCTGCGCATGCCGCTCGACGGCAAGATGGTAACGACCGCGCAGGACGATGTGGTCATCTTCACCGTGTCGGCCGATGAGAAGCGCGCCAACGAGCTTCGTCAGCGTGGCGTGCGCGTCGAAGTGCTGCCCGCCGAGGCAGGCCGCGTACCGCTCGGCAAAGTGCTGGACAAGCTCGGCGAAGAAGGCATCCTCACTCTGCTCACCGAAACCGGCACGCGCCTGAACACGGCGCTGCTCTCCGCCGGCCTTGTCGACCGCGTGCATCTCTTCGTCGCGCCGCAGATCATGGGCTCGGACGCGGTACCCGCCTTTCGCGGCATAGCAAACTTTGTACAAATGCCCAATGTCGAGATTGAGCGCTATGGGAATGATCTGGGCCTGTGCTCGCTGCTGCGCGATCCGTGGCCCGAAAAGCAGTGATCAGTTCGTAGTGATCAGTGATACTACTCCCTATTCCCTAGCCCGTAGCCCTTAGTCCCTAGTCCCTAGTCCCTAGTCCCTTAAAATGGAACCATGTTCACCGGCATCATTGAGCAGACCGGCACGTTGATTGGTCTTGAGGCCCGCGGCGGCGTGCGCCGCGTCACCGTCGAAGCGCCCGGCATGGCCGCGCGTCTGCGCGAGGGCGATTCGCTGGCCGTCTCCGGCGTCTGCCTGACGGCGCTGGATGTGAATCCCACCTACTTCCATGCCGACCTGGCCCAGGAGACGCTGGATCGCACGTCGCTTGGCCTGCTCGCTCCGGGCGCGAAGGTCAATCTCGAGTTGCCCACTGCGGCCGGCAGCCCGCTCGGGGGACACATCGTGCAGGGTCATGTGGACGGCTGCGGCGTCATTACCGCGCTCGACCCGGTAATCCCCGCCAACCACCCGGAATTTGACCGGCAGACGACTGATTGGACGCTCAAGGTCCGCGTGCCGGAAAACACGCGGCCGTGGATGGTCCACAAGGGCTCCGTCGCTGTGGAGGGCATCAGCCTCACGATTGCTGCTTTTGATGGTGCGGAAATCACCATTGCCATTCTGCCGCTCACCTATTGGCGAACGAATCTCCACGCGCTCAGCGCAGGCTCGCCCGTGAACGTGGAAGCCGATGTGCTGGTGAAGCTGGCTGCCGCCCGGATGCAGGATTCCAAGACCGCAAAGCCCGAGTTTGAACTCACCGAGGCCTGGCTGGTGGCCAGCGGCTATTAAACAGCGTCAAGATTCAGGTGAACTGCCCAGAATTAGGGCGTTTTTTCATCCCAGTAATCGGCTGGGAGATTGACCACAATCGGCTCCGGTGTGCTGCGGACAACCACCCAGCGAAAAGGCCGGTCCAGCGAAGGATTGATCTCCTGGTGAGGCAGCCAGCCGGGAACGTGGACAAAATCGCCCGCGCGGACCGTCGCAGAATGCTCGCCACGCTCGCCCCAGCGCACAAGTGACTCTCCTTCGAGCACATACACCACCGTCTCCTGCTCGCCGTGATGGTGAATGCCGGTTCTGACGCCGGGCTGGACAAGAAAAGTCCCGGCCCAAAGTCCCGGGCGGGCATCGAGCCGGCCGGAGATCGCCTCCTGGCGCAAAGAGCCTGGGGTTTGCGCGGTTTCCTGGTTCAAGTCCGCAGAGCGCACGACTGTGATCGCAGCAGATACGTCCGCCGCGGACGGCTCAGATGGATCTTCGTTCATACCGGTTTCATACTCCAATTAAGCCTCAAATCAAGGTCAAGTTTGTAAAAGGCCGTCAAGGCCGCTTCTGTCACCACACACCCCGGTCCGCAGACGGGAAACGGCCTGGTTCCGCTCCCTTTCCGAGCGCTTGCAAAGCCTTCCCCGTCTATCCAATTGCCGATCCTGTTACCCTAGGGCAGGAGCGATCCAAGGAGCGATCCAGGAACGATCTCGGAGCGGTCTTAGAGTCCGGAAGGCGGACGCGCGGCACTCAAAAGTATGGCAGAGTTCGTCATCAAACTGGCCGATGAACGTGGCCGGACGCAAGAGCAGGTGCAAACGGCGGCTACCGCCGAAGAGTTGCGCCAACGCTTTACGCATGCCGGTTATCACGTCTTCAGTGTGCGCGCGCGGGGCGGCATTTCCACGCTCGGGCGCAGGCGCAAGGTCAAGCTCGAGCCCTTCCTCATCTTCAACCAGCAGTTTCTCACGCTCATCCGCGCCGGCCTGCCGATCCTCGGCTCGCTGCAGATGCTGAGCAAAATCCAGAAGAACGCGCAGTTCGCCGCCCAGCTGGACGACGTATCGAACCGCGTGAAGACGGGCGAAGCACTCTCCGGCGCCTTCGACGCGCAGGGTGGATTTCCAGTGATGTACACCACCACATTGCTGGCCGGTGAGCGCTCGGGCAATCTGCAGGAGGTGCTGGACCGCTACGTCAACTTCCAGAAGGTCACGCTCACGCTGCGCAAGAAGCTGGTCGGCTCGCTCATCTATCCCGGCGTGCTGCTCACGCTGGTCTGCGGGTTGATGACCTTCATGTTCACTGTGGTCGTACCGCAGTTTGCCCAGCTCTATGATCAGATGGGCAGCAAATTGCCCACGCTTACACTGACGCTTCTCGCTTTCGGCAAATGGATGCAGCACAACATCCTGTGGCTTGCTCTCGGTGCGCTGGCCCTGATCATCGGCCTCTACCGGTTTTCGATCACCGAGCGCGGACGCGATTTCGTCGACCGCGTGCGCGTCGGCATGCCGATCTTCGGCAAGATCTGGCTCAAGTATCAGGTCGCGCTTTTTGCACGCACGCTCTCTACACTACTCACGGGCGGTTTGCCGCTGGTTCCTTCGCTCGAAACCGCGGCGCGATCCATCTCGTCGCGCAGCGTTTCGCGGGCTGTCGGCTCGTCGATCACCACGGTGCGCGAAGGCAAGAGCCTGGCGGAGTCGCTCGCGAAGACCGAAGTCTTTCCGCAGCTCTCCACTGACATGATCACGGTCGGCGAACAGACCGGCGCCTTGCCGCAGATGCTCAATTCCGTAGCCGAATTTTTCGAGGAAGACGTCGCCACCGCGCTCGCAGCGGCACTGGCGTTGATCGAGCCCGCCATTCTCGTCATCATGGGTGTGGTCGTGGTCTTCATTCTCATCTCGCTGTATCTGCCCATTTTTTCGCTGGGCCAGGCCGGCGGGGCAGCGGGGTAAACCAACATGGCCGATGCCAACGTCATCACGCTCCCGGTTCCGATGGTCGGCGACGAGCGCGCTCAAGCTGAAGCGCTGGCGCGCCGCTATCAAGCCGAGTTTGTCGACCTGAAGAACTTCAAAATCCAGCACGATCTTCTGCGCACGGTTCCGGTGGAACTGATGTTCCGCTACAACTTTGTGCCGATCGAGCAGCACCAGGACACGCTGGTGATCGCCGTCAGCGATCCCTCGCGGCTCATGGTGCTCGATGAGATTGCCGGCCTGCTCGGTCAGCGCATTCAGCCGCGCGTCGCCACGCTCTCGCAGATCACTGACCTGCTTAAGAAGACCGAGCAGTCCCAGCGCGTCCTCGACGAGGCCAGCGAAGGGCTCACCTTCGACGTGCTCACTGGCGAAGAAAACGCAGACGAGAACATCTCGATCGAGAAGCTGACCAGCGAAGAAGACATCAGCCCGATCATCCGCCTGGTCGACACAACGATCTTCACCGCTCTCGAACGCCGCGCCTCCGATATTCATATCGAGACCAACGATGATTCCGTCGTCGTCAAGTACCGCATTGACGGCGTGCTGCAGGCTGCCATGGCTCCCATCGCGCGCGAGCATCACTCGACCATCCTGAGCCGCATCAAGATCATGAGCGAGCTCGATATCGCCGAGCGCCGCGTACCGCAGGACGGCCGTTTCCGCGTCCGCTACAAGGGCCGGCTCATCGACTTCCGCGTCTCCATCATGCCTACCGTGCATGGTGAAAACGCTGTGCTGCGCGTGCTCGATAAAGAGTCGATGAGCGAGAAGTTCAAGAACCTCACGCTCGATGTGGTCGGCTTCGCCGAAGAAGACCTGCGCCGCTTCCGCCGCTACATTCGCGAGCCTTACGGCATGGTGCTGGTCACGGGGCCGACGGGCTCCGGCAAAACGACTACGCTCTACGCTGCGCTCAATGAGATCAAGAGCGACGAAGATAAGATCATCACCATCGAGGACCCGGTCGAGTACCAGATTCGCGGCATCACACAGATTCCGGTGAACGAGAAAAAAGGCCTCACCTTCGCGCGCGGCCTGCGTTCCATCTTGCGCCATGACCCGGACAAGATTCTCGTCGGCGAAATCCGCGACCAGGAGACGGCGCAGATCGCCATCAACTCCGCGCTCACTGGGCACCTTGTGTTCACCACCGTCCACGCCAATAATGTGGTCGACGTGCTGGGCCGCTTTCTGAACATGGGCGTCGAGGCGTACAACTTCGTCTCCGCGCTCAACTGCATTCTGGCCCAGCGGCTAGTCCGCACTATCTGCGAGTACTGTGCGCGCACGGTCTACTATGACGATAAGGAGCTGATCACCAGCGGCCTCGATCTGGCCGAATGGCGCGGCTTCCCGTTCCGCGAAGGTTCGGGCTGCATGGAGTGCGGCGGCACCGGCTATCGCGGCCGGACCGCAATTCACGAGTTGCTGGACCTGACCGATCCCATCCGCGAGCTCATTCTGGACAAGAAACCCACCTCCGAAGTCCGCAAGCTGGCCCAGAAAGAAGGCATGAGCTTCCTGCGCGAGTCGGCGCTCGATCGCGTGCGACGCGGCTTGACCACGCTCAAGGAGATCAACAAAGTTACGTTCATTGAGGCTTCACGCTAGTGGCGATCCGAGATAGAGTCACAAACCTGACGGGAGGCCGTCCTCCGGCAGCCATCGAGATCACGCCGGACGGCGTGCTGGCCGCTATGCGTCCCGCGGCAGGCAAACGCGGAAGTGCGGAAGCGGATAACGCGCTTGTCTATGCTTTCACGCCTCTGCCGCCCGGTGCGCTGATCGCCGGTATCGAAGAACCCAATCTTCGCGCGCCAGAAGTCGTAGCCGAGGCCATCCGCTCCGCGCTCGATCAGGTCTCGCCGCGCACAAGCGCCGTTACGCTGGTCTTGCCCGACGTCCTGGTGCGCGTCTTCGTGCTCGATTTCGATGCGCTGCCGGCAAAGGCAGAAGAAGCGATTCCGGTGATCCGCTTCCGCCTGCGCAAGATGGTTCCTTTCGACGTGGAACACGCAGGCGTCAGCTATCAGGTGCTGTCGCAGGGCAAAGCCGAGTACAAGGTACTCACCGCCATCATTCCGGGGCCGATTCTCGCCGAATATGAGGCTGCTGTCCGGGCCGCCGGATATGAGCCGGGCGCTGTGTTGCCTTCAAGTCTCGCGGCGCTGGAAACAGCCGATCCCATGGAGGCCGTCCTCGCCGCCAACGTAAACCAGCAGGCAATGACCACACTCATCTCCAATGGGCAGGATTTGCTGCTCTATCGCACCCTCGATCTACCCTCGGAGATAACCGGGCGCGTCGCAGAGATGCAGCGCGGCATCGCTGTTGCCGCTGCCTATTATGAAGACAAGCTGGGCGCCCCGCCGCGCAAGCTGCACTACACCGGCAATCTTGATATCGAAGAATTTGCTGCCTGGCTCCAGCTGCCGCAACTCACGATCGTCGAGCTGGCGCCGCGGCCCTCAAGCGGCATGATGACCTCACTCGGAAACGAGAGCATTGCCGGGGTTGCCGGCGCACTGGCGGGAGCAAGTTAAGCCCCATGCGGATCACGCTCAATCTCGCAACCCGCCCCTACGCCGATCTCGGACCGGCGATGAAGCGGCTGCGCATCGCGATGGCCGCCCTGGCCGTCGTCTCTCTCGGCTTGCTTTTGGGCCTTCACGCCGTGCATGAGAAGGCAGAAGCAGCGCGCGCCCGCGAGCACTCGCTCGACGGTGCACTCGCCCGCATCACCAATGAGCGGCAAGGCTACGAAGCCATGATGCACAGGCCTGAGAATGCCCAGTTCATGAGCCAGGTGGCCATGCTGAACGAACTCTTCGATGAGAAGGCCTTCTCCTGGACGCTGGCGATGGAAAATCTCGAAACCGTTCTCCCAGCCGGCGTGCAGGTCACGCAGATCGAGCCGGTCCGCGCCAAGAATGGCCAGACCACGCTGCATCTGCGTGTGCTCGGTCCGCACGATCTTTCGATTGACCTCGTGCGCAATCTGGAGCACTCCAAGCGCTTTATGCAGCCGCGCATCATCGGGGAGAATGCGGAATCAAGCAACAACGGTCCGAATCGTCCGGTGGAACCGGTCAGCGCTTCGAACCGGTTTGAATTTGATCTGCTCGCCGACTACAACCCGCCCACACCTGAAGAACGTGCCGCGGCCAAGAAAGCCAGTAAGTCTGCCGAGGCGGGCGAGGCAAACGGAGCTGTCCCCAATTCCACACACCGCATGCCGAATCTCAGCCAGCGTCCGGATCAACATCCGGGCCGTCCGCCTTACACCGGTCTGGGCCACATGACTCCGCCGCCGACAGGACCGCGCCCGAACAGTCAGGGAGGTCCGCGATGAGCACCGAACGCCTCCCCGTTTGGCGCGAGCGCCTCACATCGGCTCTCACATGGCACTACGTTGGCTTTGCCGTGCTGCTGGCCATAACCATCACGCTCGCGGTGCGGCTGGGTCTGGACTGGGCTGCCATCGACGGCCACGCCTCCGACGTGCTGGCAAGCAAGCAGGTCGAGCTGAAGGCGATGGATATTCAAACCGCGCCGCTGCGCGGCCTCGACCAGCGCGTCGATAAGTCGCGCACGCAGATGCAGGCCTTCTTCCAGAAACGCATTCCGCCCAATTACTCTTCCATCTCGAGCCGCATCGGCGAGCTTGAAATCGCTTCCGGTGTGCGGCTCACGCGCGTGCAATATACGCAGGGCGCGCCGGGTGCCGATCTTACGGAGATCTCGATGGACGCCGCCCTTACCGGCGAGTATCCGGCAATCATGCGCTTCGTCAACAGCCTGGAGCGTGATCCGATCTTCTTCGTGATCCGGGCCATGAACCTGACCGGACAACAGGGTGGCCAGGTAAGCCTGCGCATGCGCGTCTCCACGTGGCTACGGCCTGCTGACGCCGAGGCGAGCGGATTGCCGTCCACGTTGCCTGCAAACGCGACGCCTGCAGCAACGCCAGTTTCTGGCCGGGAGGGCGAATAGCCATGGCTCTTCAGCTGGGAACGGAGAACAAGAAGCAGGTTTATATCCTGATCGTGCTGGCTGTGGTCATCCTGGGCGCAGGCGGATATGAGCTCTATCAGAACTTTGCTTCACCTGCACCTGCGCCACGCCCCGCACCGCCACCTGCAGCGCGCACTGCGCGCACCAATTCAGGAGCCGCCACTGGGACCGCAACTGCTCCCGCAGGACCGGAAGCGCAGAAGCTGAGCAATGAGGGCATCGACCCTACACTGCACTTCGATCAGCTTGCGCAGAGTGAAGACGTGCAGTACGGCGGAACGGGCCGGAATATCTTCTCGGCTCAATCCGCGCCGGTGGCTATTCCCAAGCCGCTTGCCCCCGCACGAAACATCGCCTCCAACCAGCCTGCAGTGAACCTGCCGCCGCCGGCGCCCCGGCCGCCAACGATCGATCTGAAATACTTCGGTTACAGCCAGGGCATGGACAAATCCTTGAAGGCCTTTTTCGTGCACGGCGACGACATCTTTATGGCCAGCACGGGACAGATTGTCGACCACCGCTACAAGGTGGGTTCCATTCACCCCAACAGCGTAGAAGTCACCGACATGGGATACAACAACACGCAAACGCTCACGCTGTCGGCGTTTTAAGCGATCCCTACATGCAGAACTCGCCTACCATTCCACGCCACGCGAAGCCTTCAGAAGAAGGCTTCCTGCTGCTTGCGTGCATGTTCCTCCTGGCGGTTCTCGTGCTTTCGCTTGCGGTTGCCGCGCCCATGATCGCCCGATCCATCCAGCGCGATCGCGAAGTGGAGACGATGCGCCGCGGCAAGCAATATATTCGCGCTGTCCAGCTCTACTACCGCAAATTCCACGCCTATCCGCCAAGCGCAGACGCGCTGGTAAAGACCAACGATATTCGCTTTCTGCGCAAGCGGTATATCGATCCTATGACCGGCAAAGACGATTGGAAGCCGGTTCTCTTCGGGCAGAATAAAGTCCCAATCGCCATGGGATTTTTCGGGCAGCCTCTGGCGACCGGAAGCGCACTTGCGGGCATTGGACCCAGTGGCGGCAATGGGCTCAACGGTGCCAATGGGCTCAATGGCGGCACATCCTCGCCTTTCGGATCTCCAAACCCCACGATGAACCCGTCGTTGCCCAGTTCACCGTCAACTACACCGACTTCATCAACGGGATCTTCGGACAACTCATCCACTTCCTCTACGAGCGGCGGTGGAAGTGGCAGCAGCACGACGTCTGGCAGCAACACAAGCGGAACCTCGTTTGGGCAGACCTTCGGCGGTGCGGGCATCATCGGTTTCGAGCCCGCCAGCTCAAAGCAGTCGATCCTGATCTACAAAAAGAAGGATCACTACAACGAGTGGGAGTTCACCTACGACCCCATCATGGACACGATGAAGATGACCGGCGGCAACACCGGCATGATTGGCCAGCCGGCCGGTAATATGACCAGCCCCTTCGGCATTCCAGGAATTACAACTCCGGGCTCTAATCCCACAGGTGGCTCGGGCAGCACGGGAGGCGGCTCAACCTCGACGCCGATGACCCCGCCGGAAACCTCCGTGCCGCCGCAATAGCAGCCCGCTTCGCCCCAAAAACAGAAACGCCCGCCTCCGGGCGGAGACAGGCGTTCGTCGGCTCAACGAGAGTGCCCCAGGGCGACTCTCTTACACGTTGAAGGATGAACCGCAGCCGCAGGTCGACTTCACCTGGGGATTCTCAAACTTGAATCCCGCGGCTTCGAGGGACTCGACGTAGTCGACGACGCAGCCATTCAGATACATCAGTGAAGTGGCGTCAATAAAGACCTTCAGGTCGTCAAAACTAAAGACTTTGTCCATCATGCCGCTCTGGTTCTCGAAAGCCATCGAGTACTGAAAGCCCGAGCAGCCTCCGCCCACTACGCCGATACGCAGCCCCGCCGGCAGCGGATCCTGGGTGGCCATGATCTCGCGTACCTTGGCGATCGCCGTGGACGTAAGCGTAAGTGGCGGTTTCTTAACAGTTTCCTGACTTGGTGCGATGGTTGCGGTGGCCATGGTTTCTCCCGGTCGATGAGATGCCGTCTTCTCCAGAGTACCCTCCGGCGGGCGGGGAAACAAGCCCCTCAAACGGCTCCCTGTTCGATGCAGCCCGTTAAAGGACCGTTGCAGAAAACCGGGTGAACTGCTCTGGGGGTAATCGTCGGGGCTCCAATCCGCCAAAACCGGCGAAAAAGACCACAAATTTCGCGAAGGGGAGCGGACAACTATGCACAAACGGGGCTATGATGATCAACCAGCAAGGCCCCGTTACCCCCGAGGCCCGCGATTTCTACCTCCAGGACTCGCCGGTATCGGGACCCGCCAAGACCTGTCGGAGGTGGGCTATGACTCTCGTTCCCGTGATGTGGACTGTCTGGTGCGCTCTCGTCGCAGTGATGGCCGCTCTTTACATCTATCGTTCCAGCCTCACGCGCGACGAAGAAGACCAGATCTTTCTGGATGATTCCTTCGAACATGAAAAGACTGCTCAGGCGGCGATTGTCGCCAGGGTGGGCAAGGTTGACCCGCTGCTCAGGGTATCAGAGTGGATGGTGGCCGGCATGACGGTCGTGGTGCTGGCTTACTATGTGCGCGACATTCTGGTCCATCTGAACATAATCAACGGCTAACAACGCCTCTTCTTCAAGATAGGCCTTTTGTTCCGCGCAGCGGCAGTTCTTCCAAGAGCTGCCGCTGCATTGCATCGGCTTCGCGAAAGAGCGAAAGGAGAGATCTCGAACAGGCCAGCCGACACCTCCCGCGAGGTGGAGAACTCAGTATTGCGCCCGCAATGCGCAAGAACAGCATCACTCCCCACACGGCGCACGACAGGGGCCGAGTGCTGTATCGAAATGCTACAACCGGACTAGCGAAACTGCATGATCATGTCGTGGATGTAATACACAGCCACGAAGACTGAAGTCGCGCCCAGTACCCACAACACCACGCGCTCGATTGGCTCAACCTTGTGCAGCCTGGCGGCAAGGCTCGCCTGCTCCAGGCGTATCCGATCCAGCGACTCTCCGAGAACGAGCTCGTCGTCTTCGTCGCGGCTCAACCGGGAGATATACAACTTGAGAACAACGAACGAGAAAGCGAGTGCGATCCAAACCGCCCACATTGCCGGAACAAACGTCATCATCCACCTCCCACTCAGATTGGTGTCCTCCGCCTGTAGCAGCCGCATAGAACCTGTAGCTACGCGAGCGAAGAAGCCTGACGGTTCCCGATCATAGCGTTGTTCCAACCGTAAAGGTGGTGATGCCCATCACGAGCGTTGAGCGCAAGAAAAAGCGCCGCGAGGAAGCCTCGCGGCGCGGGCATTTCAACCGATCATTGGCTGCTGAGAGGCTACTCCACTTCCTGCCGGGCCCGATAGCCATCGCGCGCAATAATGTCGTATTTGAGTGGCTTGTGTTTTTGGTCCTGCATGCGCAACGGCTGCCCTTCTGAGTCGACCAGCACAACCCGCAGCTTGCGATAAGTACCATCCTGCTTGGGATTCGTAGGGCGATAGACCAGCTGGTACTTGGCGCGAATATTCTCGTTGATCGTCTTCACCATGTCGGGCAGCTCGCCGGTGAACTTCGGCTCAAACCACATGCCGCCGGTGAGTTGGGCAAAGGTGCGCATCTCATTGTCGGCCTGCAGATAGTCCATGTCGCGAATCGAGGACATCATGCCTCCCTGCCCCTCGGTCATCTCACGCAGCAGGCCGCCGGTAGAAATCGCGTAGATGGTGATGTTCTGCGACTCCTTCACCCGCTTCAAGATCTTGTCGAAGGTGAGTTTCGACATCGAGTCGATGCCAGAAGCGATGAGGATGATGTATTTGCGGCCTTCGATCCGGTCCAGCCGGTCCATCGATTCATACAGCGCGTCGAAGACATTGGTCTCGCTGAAGGCGGCCGGCATAAACACCGACATGCCCAGCGAGTTGATTGCCTGCTGGATCTGGTTTTTGTCCTGCGTGAAATCGACCTCGATGTGTGACTTCATATCGAACGTCATCAGGGCGACGTAGTCCTGCGGGCGCAATTGTTCGGTAAAGGCCCACGCGGCGTTCAGCATATCCATCCGGAAGACCCATCCCCGGGCGGCGTACTCGCACAGCAGCAGTGCGGTGATGGGCGCTTCGACTCGCTTGAATCCCTCGATCTTCTGCTCTACGCCGTCTTCGTAAACGCGAAAATTGTCGGGCTTGAGGCCGGGCACGAACTGGCCGGTCTTTTCCAGCAGAACGCCCACGTCCACCGTCACCTCAGGAACATCGACGCGCAGCGAGACGTTCCCCATGCCTTCCGGATTTTTGATTTTAGGCTCGGGAGGCGCAGCCGGCGCAGGCGGCTCTTCGTCAGGATTGTCTTTCTTCTTGGGCAAGGCAATCACGCCATTGTCCCCACTGGGCCCGCCTGCATCAGGGGTGGACTGATCGGGTTGTTTCGGCTGCTGGCCCGCCGGCTGCGTCTGATTCTGGGCGCAATACACCGGCACTGAAAGAAGGGTCGCGACCGAGAGCATCAGCATGGCCAGGCGAATTGTACGAGGAGTCGGAGTCGACATAACAACCTCTGTGCTCACCAGCATAGTCCATCCGGACCGGCTGCCGTTCGGCAAGATCTGGCGAGCGGCTGTACTCTAATAGACGTGGAAGCGCGCTTGAAGGAAACCAGATTCCGGCTGATCGCTCTGGCGGTCGCGCTGGGCGGATGTGTGGCTGTAGCCGGAGTGAAGCACACCAAAGCCCAGGATGCCGCCACCCAAGAAGCGGCTGTGCCCCGCGCCGCGATGCCGGCGGCACCGCCTCCCAGCACGGGCGGCTTCTTTCCGTTGAGCCAGGTCCATCGCGGCATGATGGCCACAGCGTGGACCGTCTTCGAAGGCGACAAACCCGAGCCGATGCAAGTCGAGATCCTGGGCGTCTTGCGCGGCGCGCGCGGCCCGGGCCAGGACATGATTCTTGCCAGGCTTGGCGGTACCAAGGCCGAATACACCGGTGTAGTCGAGGGCATGAGCGGCAGCCCGGTCTATATCGGTGACAAGCTGCTGGGCTCCCTTTCGTATCGCATCGGTGTCTTCAGCAAAGAGCCCATTGCAGGTATTACGCCGATCGAACAGATGCTTCAAGTCCGCAATCTGCCGATCGACAACATGCAGTTGGCCTCTGCCGCACCTGCATCCGCATCGCTCTCATTGAATGCATCCACTTCCGGCAGCGACGTTGCAGCCTCCGGTGCAGCGACCTTCCAGGCAATGGAGACGCCGCTCGTCATGAGCGGCTTTCAACAGCAGGCGATCGACTTCTGGCGGAAGCAGATGCACGGCACGAGTCTCGATTCTGTTGCGGCCGGTGGCATGGGCGGGTCGTCGGACGCCGATGCTCGCCCCTCCGCCACGGCAGCGGCCACGCTGCGGCCGGGATCAGCCGTGAGCATGCAACTGGTGCGCGGCGATGTGGAGATCGCGGCCACCTGCACCGTTACCTACATCGACCCCAAACAACTGCTGGCATGCGGACATCCGGTGCTGCAGGCAGGCCAGGTTTCGCTGCCGATGACTACGGCTGAGGTGGTGACCACGCTCGCCTCGCCCCTGAACGCCTTCAAGATCATCAACACCGGTGCGACCGTGGGCGCATTTACTGAAGATCGCGATGCGGCCATTCGCGGCGTGATGGGCGCTTCCGCGCGCATGATCCCGATGCACATCACCCTCGATGGCCCCGACGATCATCGCAAGCTGAACGTGGAGATTCTCGATCTGCCATCGCTCACCTCGCAGGCCATGATGGTGGTGCTCTTCCAGTCGCTCCTTCAGTCCAACGCGAACACGGCCTCTACCAGTTATCACCTCACGGGCAACGTTGATCTGCAGAAATATCCTGCAGTGCCGCTGGATGTGTGGGCATCGCCCGGCGAGGTGGCGCCGGCGCCGATGCTGCTTGCATTGCAAACAGGTGAGCGGTTTGCAGAACTCTACACCAATGCCGCGCGGCGCGGCGGTGTGCAGAACATCGACCTGCACGTAGAAGAGGTGCCGCGCCGGCTTGGCGTGGAGCTTGAAAGCGCACGCCTGGTCTCGAACAACATTGTTCATGCCGGAGACACGATCGAGGTCGAGGCGACCGTTCGTCCCTGGCAAGAACCGGTGCGCAATGTGCGGATCGCGGTAAAACTGCCAGCCCGGTTAGGATCGGGCAATCTCCGCCTGCTGGTCTCCGATGGCGCGACGCTGGACCGTACGTTGAATCAGCCGCGTATTCCTCCGCGTCCCGCGGACGTGGAAACGGTTCTCGCCCAGGCGCGGCATGAGCATGCAGCGGACCGCATCTACGTGAGTCTTCTGGTTCCGGAGGCGCAGGCAGGCATGAGCGGTGAGACGCTTCCGAGCCTCCCACTCTCGATGGCGAATGCTCTTGAAGCCGTGCGCACCTCGCAGGACGTCAACCTCAACGGCGAGTCGGCAGAGGTGGCCGCAGATGCGCCTGCCGGTGGCCTGCTCAGCGGATTCCAGATACTCAATCTGCACGTCGACCCAGGCGGCGGTTTAAACTAATTCCGGGATAAAAAGAAACATCTTTAGCATTGGGATCGGGTACGGGATTGCTGCTTCGGTCTGTCGATCCGCACGAGTGAGGACTCTAATCAATGGCTCAAATTCAAGGTCTTGCGGCTCATGCAGCGGGAGCAGAACTGCTGCCGTATCACTATGACCCGGGCAAGCTGGGCGATCACGAGGTTGAGATCGCCATTACCCATTGCGGTATCTGCCACAGTGATCTGCATCTGATTGCCAATGATTGGGGCATCAGCCAATATCCCTTCATTCCCGGCCATGAGATTATTGGCACGATCGCGGCCCTGGGCAGCAGCGTGCGCCATCTTCAGACAGGTCAGCGCGTGGGCCTTGGCTGGCAGTCGAACTCCTGCGGCGTGTGCGAGTGGTGCGTCAAAGGGATGGAGAACCTCTGCTCTTCTTCCGAAGCCACGTGCGTTCACCGCAACGGCGGGTATGCAGATCGCGTCCGCGCCAACGCCCGCTTCGTGCTTCCCATTCCGGATGCGCTGAAGAGTGAAACCGCCGCGCCGCTGCTCTGCGGCGGCATTACGGTTTACAATCCGCTGCGCACGCATGGTATCAATCCATCCTCACGGGTAGGCGTGGTAGGCATCGGCGGCCTCGGCCACATTGCTGTGCAGTTCGCGCGCGTCTTCGGCGCCGAAGTGACAGCCTTTTCCTCCTCGGCGGCAAAAGAGGAAGAAGTGCGTGCACTGGGCGCACACCACTTCGTGAACTCACGCGAGACCAAGGCGATGAAAGAGGTTGCCGGCACGCAGGACTTCATCCTTACCACGATCAATGCCGACCAGGACTGGAGCACGTATATCCAGGCGCTGCGCCCCACCGGAACACTTTGCTTTGTCGGCGTGCCACCCTCGCCCGTGACCACACAGGCCTTTCCGCTCATCGCCGGACAGCGCAGCATCAGCGGCAGCCCCATCGGTAGTCCGCACCAGCTGCGCGAGATGCTCGACGTCGCCGCGCGCCACGGCGTGAAAGCTACTACCGAGCTCTTCCCCATGGCCAAGGCCAACGACGCCATCGAAAAAGTGAAGAAGAACAAGGTGCGCTACCGGGCTGTGCTGGCGAATTGAACTATCCTCGCGGATGGATGAAGTAAACCAGCCCCAGATAATCATCCGTCAGCAGGAACGTGTCAGGGCCGATCCGCAGAATGCCGCACGGCCGTCCATGCACAACTGCCCTGCCGTTCGCCACCGTTAAAAATCCTGTGATCAGGTCACGCGGCTTGCGATCGGATGGCGTAAAGCGCACCACGCGATATCCCGTTCCAATGTACGGATGACTGGCACCATGCAACGCGACGACGAAGCTGTCTCTGAGCACCGCATCGTTCGACGGAAAATACGCGAAGCCGAGCGGCGAGCTATGCGCCGCGAATGTCGCGTAGGCCTCGGGAACATGCTCGCAGGATTTGAGTGCCTCCGGCGCGCGTCCCAGCGCAGCGTTCGGATCGGAACCCGACACATGTCCGCCACCTGCAGCAAGATTCGTGCCCGCCGCGGCAACGTTGCTCTGGCTGCCGTAAACAGAATCGTTCGCATCTCTGGACGGCATGGGGGAAGGCACGGGCGCCATCTTCTGCGGATCGTCGAGTGAAGGCAGCGGCGTGGCATCGAGTACCGGCTTGCCATGCGTGAAGTAGCAGGTGGGCCAGCCGTAGTTCGGCGTGATGACCGGAGATTTTTCGAGTTCGAAGAACGTGTCTTCCGGCTGTTGGTCTCCGAGATGGTCGTCGCCCATGTTCGTGGCGAAGAGCGCGCCGCCATTGATCCCGGCAATCGCATGCAGATCGACTGCATTGCGGAGTCCCTGCGCAATCACGGTGGGATGCTTGCCGTCAGGATCCATGCTTACGACTGCAGCGCGCATGACCTCATGCTCCTGGCAGTAGTTGCACGACGATCCCGCCGCAACAAAGATGCGGGTGATACCGTTTATCTGCGCCGCGGCGACCGTGCGCGTGAGATGCCATCCGCCGTACTTATAGCTAAGCCCATAATCGGGGAAACGCATCAGCGTCTCAGGTGGAGAAGGCGGCGCATTGTCGCCCGCGTCGTATTTGTAGCGGACGAGCCTGTCCGTGAGCGGAAGGTATAGCCAGCTCTGATGCGTTGCCGGATCAGTCCAAAACGCGAGATTGTTAGGATTGCGCAGATGGTCGAGATAGTGCACGACCTGCTTGAAGGTGTGCGTCTGCACATCCCATCCGTCGAGGATGAACACCGATCCCCGGGTATTGTCGGAGATGTCGTGCATCCCGGTGACGAAGATGCGTCCATCCGGCGATTGCGCAAAGAAGCGCACGCGCCGCAACCCGCTGGCAGCGATGTTGATGTCGAGAGACTCCGGAAGAGACAACGTGATCGATTTTCCCGGAGCGTAGGTGAGTGTGTGCGGCACCTGCGCGGGCAGATGTATAGAGATCAGGAAGAATGCAACCGGAAGTAAGCGAAAGCGCACGTCCCCAGTGTAGACGCAACGCCGTTGCACCGAATTGGCCACAATTCGTCCTGGAGGGACGATCGGAAGATAGCCCAGGACAAGCAGAGCGGGGCCCCCACGAACAGGTCTTTAGTTCGTGGGGTGCAAGCGCAGTCCTGGGAAGACGGCCCGGGAGAGAACTCCCGCCCCGTAGGGGCGATGCGAACCGACTCAGGAACCTCCTTTCTTACCCACGCGGTTACCCTGTCCGGCGAAGCTTGCCGCACGCTGCGCAACAAAAAGGGCGCTCGCTGCTGCGAACGCCCTCCATGTATGGAACAGACAAAAACGACTACTTGACCGCGACCGCCCCGGCAAGCTGCTGGTTTTCGGCAACCCGCGATGCGCGGACACCCGCGCCGTGCGCCAAGTCGAAGCGGTCGAGGTTCATCACCTTGGTCCAGGCGGTGACGAACTCCTTCACGAACATCTCCTCCGCATCGCTACTCGCATACACCTCGGCAAGTGCCCGAAGCTGCGAGTTGGAGCCGAAAATCAGATCAACCACTGTCGCTGTCCACTTGAGCTGGCCCGTCTTGCGATCGCGTCCTTCGAGCACGCTCTCCGATGCCTCGGACTTCTGCCACTTCGTCCCCATATCGAGCAGGTTCACGAAGAAGTCATTGGTCAGGGTCTCAGGCCGTTTGGTGAAGACACCGTGCTGACATCCCGCGACATTCGCGCCCAGGGCGCGCAGACCGCCGATCAACACCGTCATCTCCGGAGCAGTCAGCGTGAGCAACTGCGCCTTGTCGAGCAGCAGGTTTGCGGCCGCTGCTTCGAGCCCCTTGCGGACGTAGTTGCGGAAGCCGTCCACTTTCGGCTCCAGCACGGCGAACGACGCTGCATCGGTCTGCTCTTGTGAAGCATCGGTGCGGCCAGGCGCGAAGTCGACCTTCACGCTGTAGCCGGCCTTCTTCGCCGCAGCTTCGACAGCCGCGCTGCCGGCAAGCACGATCAAATCAGCCAGCGAAACCTTTTTGCCGCCCGATTGCGATTTGTTGAACTCCTTCTGAATCGCTTCGAGCTTTGCGAGCACCTTGGCTAGTTCGGCCGGCTGATTTACCTCCCAGTCCTTCTGCGGCGCAAGACGAATGCGCGCACCGTTGGCGCCGCCGCGCTTGTCGCTGCCGCGGAAGGTCGCTGCCGAAGCCCACGCTGTCCTGACCAGCTCAGAGATCGACAGGCCCGATGCCAGCACCTTTGCCTTTAGCGCTTCGATGTCTTTGTCGTTGACCAGCTCATGATCGACAGCCGGAACCGGATCTTGCCAGATCAACTGTTCTTTGGGCACCAAAGGGCCGAGATAACGCGCAATGGGGCCCATGTCGCGGTGCGTCAGCTTGAACCATGCTCGCGCAAATGCGTCGGCAAATTCGTCGGGATGATCTTTGAAGCGCCGCGAGATTTTTTCGTAGATCGGGTCAACGCGCAGAGCCAGGTCCGACGTCAACATGAAAGGAGCGTGGCGTTTCGCGGGATCGTGCGCATCAGGAACCGTGCCCGCGCCCGCATCTCCCTTGGGCTTCCACTGATGTGCGCCCGCCGGGCTCTTCGTGAGCTCCCATTCATAGCCGAATAGAGTCTCGAAGAAACTGTTATCCCACTTGGTCGGAGTCGGTGTCCATGCGCCTTCCAGGCCGCTGGTGATCGTGTCGGCGCCAATGCCGGTGCCGAAGCTGTTCTTCCAGCCCAGCCCCATCTCCTCGATGGGTGCGCCCTCGGGCTCCCGGCCGCAGTGGCTGGCCGGAGCCGCTCCATGCGTCTTGCCAAAGGTGTGGCCGCCGGCGATCAGCGCCACCGTCTCTTCGTCATTCATCGCCATACGCGCAAAGGTCTCGCGGATATCGCGCGCCGAGGCAAGGGGGTCAGGATTGCCGTTCGGGCCTTCCGGATTCACGTAGATCAGGCCCATCTGCACCGCTCCCAGCGGATTCGCCAGCTCACGATCACCGCTGTAACGCTCATCGCCCAGCCATGTCGCCTCCGAGCCCCAATCAACCTCCTCCGGCTCCCAGATGTCGACGCGGCCACCGCCGAAGCCGAAGGTCTTGAAACCCATCGACTCAAGCGCCACGTTGCCGGCCAGGATCATGAGGTCTGCCCAGGAGAGCTTGCGGCCGTACTTCTGCTTGATCGGCCAGAGCAACCGGCGCGCCTTGTCGAGGCTCGCGTTATCCGGCCAGCTGTTGAGCGGCGCGAACCGCTGCGCACCACGGCCACCGCCGCCGCGGCCGTCATAGATGCGGTAGGTTCCCGCGGAGTGCCACGCCATGCGGATGAAGAAAGGACCGTAATGGCCGTAGTCCGCCGGCCACCAGTCCTGCGAGTCGGTCATCAGGACGTGCAAGTCCTTAACCACGGCATCGAGATCAAGGCTCTTAAACTCCTCGGCGTAGTTGAACTCTTCGCCCATCGGATTGGAAAGTTCCGACTGCTGATGCAGACTTGCAAGGTTCAGTCCTTCAGGCCACCAGTCGCGGTTGCCCCTTACGCCTGCCGTTGTGTGCTTGTGCGCGCCGTTAGAAAACGGGCACTTCGATTCGGTGGACATGATTTCTCCTGTGGTCGTCAGCCATTCGCTGGCTGTTCAGTAGTGAACGTGAAAATTGAGAGAGCAAAAACAAGCGTCAAGATCGAAGTCCGATCTGCTCGAGATCAGAGATATATCACTGCGGCAAATGTGCACTACAAGTGTGAGAATAAGCCTCGGCACCCCGATAAGCAAAATCAATTGTTTCTAACATTACGATTGGCCTGCTCTATGATAAAGAAAGATCGCTTCGCTGTTCTTTTATGAATCTTCAGGATCTCCGCTACCTCGTCGCTGTCGCCGAACAACGCCATTTTGGCCGCGCAGCGGAGGCCTGCAATGTGAGCCAGCCTACGCTGAGCAGCCAGATCAAAAAGCTGGAAGATGAGCTCGGCGTGACCTTGCTCGAGCGCACCAATAAGCGCGTCGATCTGACGCCCGTCGGCAGTCAGATCCTCACGCACGCGCGTCGCGCACTGGCCGAGGCCGGCCAGATGGAAGCCGTTGCACAGGCCGCGCGCGACCCACTTGTCGGACCGCTGAAGCTGGGCGTCATTCCCACGCTGGCGCCTTACCTGATGCCGCTGATTCTCGAACCGCTCAAGCAGGCCTGCCCTGCCATGACGCTGGAACTCTGGGAAGACCAGACACGCGCCCTCATCGACGGACTTCGCAATCACCGGCTCGATGCGGCTCTGCTGGCCACTCCACCCGACGCACCGGAGATCACAGAACTCGTGCTCTTCGACGAGCCGTTACTGGCCGCACTTCCTCCGAGCCATAAATTCGCAAACGCGAAAACCGTCAGCGAAGAATCCCTCCGCCCCGAGCTTCTTTTGTTGGCGGACGGCCATTGCCTCGCCAGCCAGGTGATCGCCGCCTGCGGCGCACGCGGCGGGGCCCAGCGCGGCGCCATGCCCAGCTCGATGCAGGCCTCAACCCTGGAGACATTGGTGAATCTCGTGGCTGCCGGCTACGGCGCAACTTTACTGCCGGCGCTCGCTGCTGATTCTTTCCGCAGCCGCAAGATCACGCTGCGGCCGCTCGCGGGCAAAGCCTCCCGCACCATCCGCCTGGTGAGCCGGCCGGGATTTCCCCGTCCGCAGGCGCTACGGGCTCTGGAACGCGTGATTCATAAGGCAGTAGGCACCGCCCTGCCGCGAAAATGACCGCGAAATCCGGCTATTCTGACCTGTGGAAATCTTGTCCAAATCTCTGTGAGAAACCAGAGGAATGCCGAAGACAACCGGGAATTCCCGAAAACGTGAATTCTGGCCCCCCTTATCCACAAAAACACCCTCTGGAGCCGTTGACCCTGTCTGTGGGGCTCCGTAGAGTCTCTAATCAAAGAGAGCTTTTTTCCGATCAAAGGCGACTGGCGGGGTCTGTGAAAGAAATGGTCCCCGCACGAGCACGCGTAATCCATTATGGAGTCGAAATGCTGAAATTAAAGAAGATCCAGATCCTAGGCTTTAAAAGCTTCTGCGACCGCACCGAATTGACCCTCTCGGGAACCGGAATCGCCACGGTCGTGGGGCCGAACGGCTGTGGAAAGTCGAACATCCTCGATGGAGTGAGCTGGGTGCTGGGTGAGCAAAGTGCCAAGACCCTGCGCGGCACTCACATGCAGGATGTGATCTTCGCCGGCACGCGCGACCGCAAGCCCTTGGGCATGGCGGAAGTGACACTCACAATGGTCGATCCCGATGCCTTTGAAGGACCGATCCCGGTCGAGCCGGAAGTCACGATCGACCAGGACGGGCCCGCCGACTGGGACGAGGAGCAATTGCGCCAGCAGCGCGCGGTAGAAGCTGAAGAGATCATCGCCGCTGAGCAACCGGGCCAGGTGGTCGAAGAAGATGCCGAGCCAAGCACGGCGTCGCCGCAGGAGACGGAAGGGCCACAACCTGTTGTTCTGAAGATCCGGCGCCGCAAGTTCCACAGCACGCCGCAAAAGGGCGAGGTGGTGATCACGCGGCGGCTCTTCCGCACCGGTGAGAGCGAGTACCTGCTCAACGGCAAGCTCTGCCGGCTGCGCGACATCCAGGAGATCTTCATGGGCACGGGCCTGGGGCCCGAGAGCTACGCGATCATCGGCCAGGAGCGCATCGGGCAACTGCTCAGCTCCAAACCGCACGACCGGCGCGCCATCATCGAAGAGGCTGCGGGCATCACGCGGTTCAAGACGAAGAAACGGCTCGCGGAGCTGCGGCTTGAATCGGCCAAGCAGAACCTGGCCCGCGTGGACGATATCTTCGAGGAAGTCACGCGCCAGATGAACAGCCTGAAGCGCCAGGCCGCGAAGGCCGAGCGGTTCGTAGCGGTGCGCGATGAGCTGCGCGGACGCCTGCGCGTGGTATTGGCCAGCCGCATGGCCACCATGGACGCCGAACAGGTGAAGTTCGAGCAGGAGATCGCTGCACTCACTGAGAAGATCAATACCTCTTCTGCTGAGATCACCGAACTCGAAGCAAGCCAGCACATGCTCACTGAGCGCGGCTATGAGCTCGATCGCGAAGGGCAGGCAGCGCAGGCGAAAGCGAATGAAGCTGCCGTCGAGCTGGAGCGGGCGACCGCACGCGAACGCAGCAACACTGAACGCGTCGCAGAGCTGGAGGCGCGCATTGCGGCTTCCGGCGCGGAGCTGGAACAGACGCGCACGCAGTTGACGACCATCGCGGAAGAACGCGCGCAGCAGCGCAGCTTTCTTGAAACAGCGGCAGGTGAAGCACGCGAGTTTCGCCAGAAAGTGGAAGCGCGCCAGCAGGAGGCGCGCACCGCGGCTGAAGAGGTCTTTGGTGCCGAGCGGCAGTTGGAGACCGCACGCCGCCATGTGATGCATCTGCTCACGCAGGCAGGCAACGCGCGCAACCAGACGGCGCAAGCCGAAGAAAGCCTGGCGGCTCTCGAACGTGAGGCCGAGCGGCTCGAAGGCGAGATGGGCCAGGCGCGCCGCGAGCTGGAGAATATGGGCGTGGAGAGCGGGCAGGCACGGCTCAAGTTCGAGTCGGCAGCCGACGCGCTCAAGCGGCTGGAGAGCGAAATCGCTACGCTGCGCGAAACGCTGCAGACCAGGCGCACAGAAGAAGCGGCGCAACGTGCGCGGGCCAATCAATTGCGCAGTGAGCAGGCTGCAGCCGTCGGCCGCCGCGATTCGCTGCAATCGCTCATCCGCAATCACAGCTACTCCACGGATTCAGTGCGCAAGCTGCTGAAGCCCGGCGCGCTGGGCCAGGGTATGGCGCCCGTGGGCACGCTGGCTGACTTCCTTGAAGTCGCGGGCGAGCACGAAGGCGTAGTCGACGAGTTCCTGCGCGAGGAACTGAACTATGTAGTCGTGGAAAGCTGGGGCGTTGCTGAGCAAGGCGTGCAGTTACTTAAGACCAGCGATGGCCGCGCTACATTCCTTATCCACTCCGATCAGCAGGGCGAGCTCTTCGATCCCGGCGCGGGCATCGTCAACGAGCCTGGCCTTACGCCGCTGCGCGATGCCATCAAGGTGTTGAACGGATTTGGGCGATCGCTCGAAGGCATTCTGCCCAAGCTGCGCAACGGCTATTTGATTCAAGATCCGAATGACGCACTGCGGCTTGCCGGACGATATCCTCATGCGTTCTTCCTTACGCCGGAGGGCGAGTGCTTCCACAATGCGACGGTGACGGGCGGCAAGCCGGCGAGCGAAGGCCCCTTGGCACTGAAGCGCGATCTCCGCGAGACCGAGAACCGGCTGGCCAAGCTCGATTCTGCGCTGGGACAGGCCGAGGCCGAGGCTGCGGCGTTGACGCGTGAGATCGAAGGACTGACGGCGCGGCTCGAATCGCAGAGCCAGGAACGGCGCCAGACCGAGACCGAAAACGCGAACCTGGGTGCAGCGCTCAAGCAGATGGAAGCCGAGGCGCAACGCATCGAGCGGCGGCTGCAGGAGTGGGCACTGCAGGCGGCGCGCAACAAGGATGCCAGCGAGGCCAAGCGCCAAGTGATCGAGGCGAAGCGCGAAGAGGCAGCACGTCTTGAAGCCGAGCATAGGCAGGCAGACGCGGGACTCGAAACGCTGCAAGGGCAACTGGACGAGCTGCGTAAGAAACGCGAAGAGCTGCAGCAGCTAGCGGCGCAGCTCACCGCTGAGCTTGCTGGCCTCGAAGAGCGGCGGCGCGGGGCAGAGGCGGCCTTCCAGCGCATCGACCGGTTGCACGCTGATCTCGAACGGCGCGTTTTGGCCATCGAGCAACAGAGCGCAGCGGCGACGGCCGAGCGCGAGCAACGCATCAATGAAAGCGCGACGTTGGCCGCACGGCAAAAAGAGCTGGCCGAGACCCGCACGGAGGCGCTCGTGCAGGCGCAGGCCATCGCCGAGCACGCGCAGACGCTGCGGCAGCAGTTGGCCGAGATGGAAACGCAGTTGAAGACGGGACGCGTGGCGCTGGAGCAATTGCGCGACGAGCGCGCCAGCCGTTCCAGCGAGCTGGCCAAGCTAAAGTCGGATCTCGAACACCTGGAAGCAAGCTGCCTGGCCGAAGTAAATGTGGCAGCGCAGGTGCTGCGCGAAGATCCGGAAATCGGACGGCTCGCGGGCGAGGAACTGGCCGCTGAAGAAGAAACCTGCCGCGGATTGCGTCAGCGCATCGAGCAGATGGGGCCGGTGAACATGATGGCGCTCGATGAATACAAAGAGACAGCAGAGCGGCACTCCTTCCTCGAAACGCAGCGCAAAGACCTGATCGAATCGATCGAGAACACGCAGGAGACGATCAAGGAGATCGATCAGATCTCGCGCACCAAGTTCGACGAGGCCTTCGCGCAGATCAATGAAAACTTCGGGCAGGTCTTCACGCGGCTCTTCCGCGGCGGCAACGCCTTCCTGCGTGTAACGGACGCGGAGAACCAGGACGAGAGCGGACTCGATATCGTAGCCTCACCGCCGGGCAAAAAATTGCAGAACGTGCTGCTGCTTTCGGGCGGTGAAAAGGCGCTCACCGCGCTCTCATTGCTGGTGGGCATCTTCCAGTTCCGACCCAGCCCCTTCTGCGTACTCGACGAAGTGGATGCGCCTCTCGATGAGACCAACGTGGGCCGCTTCGCCGAGCTGATGCATTCGCTCAGCAAGGAGACGCAGTTCCTGGTAGTCACGCACTCGAAGCGCATGATGCAGGCGGCCGATGTGATATACGGGGTGACCATGCAGGAACCGGGCGTTTCGAAGATCGTGAGCGTGCGGCTCGGACATCACGAGCAGCAGCGGGCGACGGCGTAAAGGGCAGCTTTCAGCCGTCAGCTTTGATGACGCTGGCAATTGGTAATCGTACATTTCCGCAATGAGAGTACCCGGCAAACTGGAACTGGGCAAATTAGAACTGATCGTGGGGCCCATGCGCAGCAACAAGACTGCCGAGTTGCTGCGGCGTATCGAGACGCGCCGCGAGTATGCACGGCAGTACGTGCTGCTCATGAAGCCAAGCGCGGATACAAAGGCCGCGTCCGGTCTGGTGGAGAGCCGGAATCGCAACGGCTGCGGCAAGATGGAGGCGATCGAGTTTCCGCATGCCGATCCTTGGGCGATTCTGCCACTGATCGACGCGACGGAACAGCGGATCGGCAAGCGCGTGGAGTGCGTTGCGATCGACGAAGGCCAGTTTGTCCAGGACCTCTTCCTGTTTACCAAGCGACTCCTAGAGTCAGGCCACGACGTAATGGTTTCGGGCTTAGAGCTCGATTTTCGCGGATTGCCTTTTGGCGAAATGCTGGACCTCTCGTGGCTTGTGCGCACGTATTCGGGCAACATCACAGAGCTGGTGGCGTACTGCAGCTGCGGCGCCAAGGCGCTCTATCCGCAACGGCTCATTGAAGGCAAGCCCGCCGCCTATAGCAGCCCGATCATCATGGCTGGCGATTTCTACGAGCCACGCTGCGCCGATCACTTCGTGCTTCCCGGCCGACCGCACTGACTCCGGCTAAATTTCGCATTTCCATCACGCCAAGCAACGACGGTGGTGTCCGCATGCGGAGCAGTGATGTCCGTATCCGAACATCTTTAGGTGTGTTTACGCGGTGGTGCTTCCTGCCGCGCCGAGATCGACCCAGCGCATGGCCGACCTAACGTACGCCACAAGAACTGATTGGCGTTGCACTGGCTCTAGTACTGAAAAATCCCAGATTTGGCCACCAGCGTGCATTCTTTGGCTTGGCGTGGAACCTCGCCAGGGAATCGTGCGCCAAGATACTCCGGGTTTGCCGCCCGCCCCGTTTGCGGAGGACTGTGGTGAAGAAGCACTCTTATTCAGCCCCCACGATAGTCGTTACTTCTCTCTTCGTTCTTCTTGCCCTATCGCTTCGGGGCCAGAACGCCGACCAGCTTATCGGCAAGAATGTATCGATTCGAGAGACCAACTACAAAGGCCGCAACGCGATCCAACTCGTAGCAAAGCCCGATACTGCGGATGCAACTTCTTATGCGGTGATCAAGGATGCCGTGTTTCAAGACGGAACGATTGAAGTGGATCTCGCCGGCCAGCCAATCGCTGGGGCAAGTGACAGCGCGCGTGGGTTTATCGGGATTGCCTTCCGTCTACAGACCGATGGGAGCTACGAGTATATCTATCTCCGCCCGACTAACGGTCGAGCCGACGACCAACTCAGACGCAACCATTCTACGCAATACAGCTCTTATCCGGACTTTAACTGGGCCCGATTGCGGAAAGAGGCTCCTGGGCAGTACGAGTCGTACGTCGACCTGGAGCCCGGCGTCTGGACAAAGTACAAGATCGAAGTGGAAGGTCGCAAGGCGAGGCTTTACGTGAACGGAGCGGAACAACCCTGCCTTATCGTCAATGATCTGAAGCTCACACCGCGGCAAGGCGGAGTCGCATTATGGATCGAGCCCTCCTCTGAGGGTTATTTCGCCAACCTGAAGATCACGGCGAAGTAGCTCTCCATAGAGCACTCGTCTGTATGACAGCGCAACAGGTATGTACAAACCAGTCCCGGCGGAGACACCAGTTCGAGGTTGAGAGTTGACGATTTTGCATCCAATCTTCATGTGGACTTCGATGAGCCGGATTCGGCACCTTTCGAACTCCAGATTCGAAAGGCGTACACTCACATAAAGAGAGGATTTGTGAAGCACACTCTCAACGCGGCCCGACCGGATCTCAAGGTATTTACATGCCTGGCTCAAGGCCCCCTGGCCATCGGTCGCCTTTTGTTGGTGTTTGCCACGATTTCGCTGCTCACCATGCCGCTGACACAGCACGTTTGGACCTGGGATCATTTTCTGCACGGTGGCCAGGATTTTGAATCAGTCATGCTCGGGATCGTGATCATGCTGTGTCTGGCGGTGCTGCTTTCACAACTTTGCAAGCAATTGGTTGATTCGTTGTTCGCCGCCTGTCGTCCGCGGGCCTTTGCATTCATCGATCGCGAATTAGCGGGGACATCTCGGTCGGAGGCACTCTTTGTTGGTCGTATGGAACAGTTGACGGATGCGACTAAAACTATAAATAGACTTCCACTCAAGATCTGATCCCCGAACTCTCTCCGACACTGGTTGCCCGTGGCTCGCGCCGAGGGCCGTGCAGCCCACTACACACGAATCAAGCTCGATTACGCCCTACGCGGAGAGGCAATGAAAAAATCAGAGGTTTTGCAGGCCTGGGCCAGGATACTGGCAGGCCGAACACCGTCTCTTTCGATTGAGATCACCAAGGAATGCCCGTTGCGCTGCCCGGGTTGTTACGCTTTCGACGCTGCACATCTCGGGGGTACGACGCAGCTCCGTCAACTCTCTGACTTCAAGGGTGACGAGTTAGTCGCGAAGGTGCTTGCCCTCATCGATGAGCAGAGGCCTCTCCATGTGTCGCTGGTAGGCGGCGATCCCATGGTCAGATACCGCGAGCTCGAATCGCTCTTGCCTCAGATAGAGAGCAGGGGCGTGCATACGCAGGTTGTCACGAGCGCATTCAGGCAGGTTCCTACCGCGTGGCAAAAATACAGGAAGCTCAATGTGGTTGTATCGATCGACGGCCTGCAACCGGAGCACGATGCACGGCGGAAACCGGCTACTTACGAACGCATTCTCAAAAATATTGAAGAAGCGACGGTCACCGTCCACTGCACGATCACTTCGCAAATCGCTGACCGGCCCGGCTACCTTGATGAGTTCCTCAGCTTCTGGAGCAATCAACGTGCGGTCGCGAAGGTCTGGTTCAGCATCTTCACGCCTCAACGCGGGGCCGCAGACCAGGAGATCCTCACGCCTGCACAACGGGCCTCGACGATCGCGGACCTGCGCCGACTGCGATTGAAATATGCAAAGCTGGACATGCCCGAAGCGGTGATTCACGAACTCGAATTTCCGCCGAAAAGCCCGAAAGAATGCATCTTTGCAAGAACCACCCAGACTATCTCCGCCGATCTCACGACGCGCATTGCTCCCTGCCAGTTCGGCGGAAATCCGGACTGCGAACAATGCGGCTGCATCGCTTCCATGGGGCTGGCCGCTGTGGGGCATCATCGCGTAGTGGGGCCGCTGACTGCTGGACACCTCTTCAGAGCGTCGAGTCGACTGGGGCACATCTGGAGCGGCTTCGCCAAAACGGTTTCACACGAAACGGCAGTGCGAGCGGAGGCTTCCCCCTTCAGGATTCTTGAGCCGTAGTATACGTAGGCGCAAACTGTGATCCTGAGCTAACTGCGCAAGATTTTGAGCCAAAATAAAAATCACCTCCGAAGGAACTCTTCGCTTCGGAGGCGCTTGTTATAGAACACAAGATAATCGGGGCCAGTGGCCGGCGCCGGAGGTCGGTAGCGCGCGACCACTGGTGATCCCTCTAACTAACGAAGTAGCGGCGGCTTCCCCTTTCCACTGCTCCCTCGTGTCGCCCGGCTCCAAGAGAGCATCTCGTACCGCCCTCCGAACCATGTTGACAATAGGAGTGTCTCCCAGGTTTGGAGGACGGTCCGTGACGAACATCACACCAGTTTGTGGCGAGCCGGTGACCCGAAAAAGCGCACGAGCAGAAGGAGTTGCGCCGGCCTCAAGCTGAACTTCTGTCTCGGCTCGCCATTTTTGCCTCAACTTGAACAGCGGTTTCCGCGAAAACAGTGGCACGTTGACAAAGGTAGGGCGGCCTTCGAAAATCGGAGATTCAGTTCCTGCAAGGACAAGCTTCTTCGTGACTGCTCTCTTAAAGACAAATCTAGGCAACACGCCTTTGCTGGGACGCGGCAAAGTACGCGATCTGTATGCGATCGACGACGCTCTGCTGCTGGTGGCGACCGACCGCATCTCTGCCTTCGATCATGTGCTGGCGACGGGAATTCCGGGCAAAGGCAAGATCCTCACCCAGATTTCGCTCTTCTGGTTTGATCTGCTCAAAGATCTGGTTCCGAATCATCTGATCTCGGCAGACGTGAACGAATACCCCGCCTCGCTGCGGCCGTATGCCGATCAACTTGAGGGCCGCTCGATGCTGGTGAAACGCGCGGCCATGTTTCCGGTGGAGTGCGTGGCGCGCGGCTACCTCGCAGGATCGGGATGGAAGGAGTATCAGGCCTCGCGGACGGTATGCGGCATTCCGTTGCCCGGCGGTCTGCTGGACGGATCGCGGCTGCCCGAGCCGATCTTTACGCCGGCCACGAAGAGCCAGGACGGCGCCCACGACGAGAATATTCCGTTCGCGAAGGTAGAGGAGCTGATCGGCAAAGAAGACGCGGCCGAGCTTCGCCGGCTCACGCTGGCCATTTACGCGCGGGCACTGCAACATGCGGAATCGCGTGGGCTGATCCTGGCGGACACGAAGTTCGAGTTCGGCAGAATCGCGACCGGAAGAGCGGGCGACGGCATTATCCTTGCCGATGAGGTTTTGACGCCGGACTCGTCGCGTTTTTGGGATGCCGCCCAGTGGAAGCCCGGCGGCGCACAACCTTCATTCGACAAACAGTATGTTCGCGATTATCTTGAATCCATCCATTGGAACAAGCAGGCGCCCGCTCCCGGGCTACCAGATGAAGTTGCGGAGCGAACGCAGGGGAAGTATCTGGAAGCCTTTCGCCGGCTGACGGGGCGCGGCATCCAACTGTAGCTGTAGGCACATCGGAGCGTATGGATGACCTGGGCAGATTGGGCCATTGTTGGTGTGTTGCTGGCGTGCGTGCTGGGCGGACTTTTACAGGGATTTTTCCGCACCGCATGCTCGCTGATCGGGCTGATTTTCGGACTTTCGCTTGCCGGATGGAACTACGGCAAGATTGCCAACTTCGTTCTTCCGATGGTGCGCATTGAGGCCATAGCCGACGTCATCGGATTTTTTGTAATTGCGTTGCTGGTAATGGCGCTGGCCAACCTCATCGGCAATTTTCTCGGAAAGGCGCTGGACTGGCTGGGCCTGGGATGCCTGGATACGTTAGGCGGCGGCATACTCGGATTTTTCCAGGGCGTCATCTTTGTGACACTGTGCCTGTTGGTCGCCGTCGCGTTCTATCCGAATGCGGAATGGTTACGGCAATCGCAGTTGCCGCGGCAGTTTTTTGGCGTGCTGCATATCAGCACGCGCATGACACCGGACGAGCTCTCAGGGCGCGTGCGCGAAGGCCTTCACCAGATGGAAATCGAGTCACCCAAGTGGATGCATTCGAAAGGCGGAGGGTTGTGACGGTGTGCGCCGAGACGAGCGCGATGGCCCGAGTAAAAATGTGAGGAAAACAACTTCCCCAGTTTCGGCAGCGCGCGGTTAAACTAATTCAACGACCTGAGCAAGAGGTGGACGTGAGACGAGAACTAGACAGCCTGGTGACCCAAATGCACTCCAGCGGCGTCCGTTATGAAGACGCAGTGCGTGAGTTCAAACGGCAGTATCTGCGCGAGGTTCTGATCGCGCACCGGGGGAACCAATGTAAGGCTGCTGAAGAGCTGGGCATGCACCGCAACACGCTCAGCCGGACGATGGCCGAACTGGGGCTGGAACTGGCCGAGGTCCGGGCCGGGCTCAAGCGTCCGCCGCGTTCCGAACGTCCTGTATATGGAGCACTGCGCCAAGGCTATCGCTAAGACATTTGCCTGAGCCCTTGTGCGCTCTCCGGATTCATGATGCAGACTTTGCCCCAGACCAGAGAGCCCCGCGTCGCCATCGAACCAGATTTCGAGTGGGATGCGCAGGATGCCTACCTCTTCGACATCGATGGAACGCTCCTGCGCAGCCGGGACCGGATCCATGTGGACTCCGTAGCCGCGAGCGTGCAACGGGTTACCGGCTTTGAGATCACGCTGGCTGGCGTGCTGCTCCACGGCAGCACGGATACCGCGATCTTGCGGGAGGCCTGCAAACAAGCCGGCATCCCCGCGGATGTGATGGAGGCGCAGACCGAGGCCATTCTCGAAGCGATGCGCGTCACGGTCGCCGAGCGGCGGCACGAGCTCGATCTCATACGCATGCCGGGCGTCGAAGAGGTGCTGAAGCATCTGGCGCGGAAGGGCGCACTGCTGGGCGTAGCCACCGGCAACCTGGAGATGATCGGCTGGATCAAGATCGAGCAGGCGGGACTGCGCGAGTGGTTTCGCTTCGGAGGATTCAGCGACCACTTCCCCATTCGCGCCGAGTTGGTGGCGCAAGCGGCGGCGAAAGCGCGTGAACTGAAGGAAAAAGGATTGGCCGAAGAGACAAAAATCTGTGTCGTCGGCGACACGCCGCGCGACATTGAAGCGGCGCGCGCCAACTTTCTTTCAGTCATCGCAGTGGCCACCGGCAACTACAGCTTCGATGAGCTCGCAAAGTATCAGCCGGAGGTCTGTGCTACGTCGCTCGCAGACCTGCTGGCGCTGACGCGGCCGGAAGCATGAGAGCGCCCGCGTTGAGATTCGGCATATGGCGTGGTCGCCAGTTCCAGCCCCAGATGCAGGTCTGCACAGCCGCATTGCTGCTGGCCGTCTTCCCAGCGGCCACGACAGCGCAGACGGCGAACCCTCCTAATCTGCCCACATCAGGTACGGTGCCTGCTCCAGCGGCGCAGGCCGCAGGCGCGGCACCCGCGGCACAGAGGACAGAGACAGCGGAAGCCCGCAAGCCGACCAGCCACGAACGACAGAGAGCAGCCAAGCTGTACATGACGGCGAGCAAGCTCTTTATGAACCGGCAATTCGAAACGGCGCTGCGCGACTACGAAGAGGCCGCAAAGCTCGATCCCGCGAATTCCGATTACAAGATGGCCGCCGAGGTAGCGCGCGGCCACGCGGTCACGGCGCTGATTCAGTCAGCAGCGAAATCGCGGCTGCTGGGCGATATGAGCTCGGCTCGCGCAGACCTGACGCGCGCGCTTCAAATCGATCCCAAGAATATTGAGGCGACGCAACATCTGGATGAGCTGGCGGACGATGTAGGGCGCGGCCAGACGAAGCCGCTCTATGGACAGGCGGGCGAAGAGTTAGGCGAGGCAGTCGCTCTAGCGCCTGCAGCCGGCTTGCACAGCTTTCATATCCGCAGCGATCAGCTCCAGGTGATTCACCAGGTCTTTCAGGCCTATGGGATCACCGCGATGCTCGACGACAGTGTGCGCAACGTACCGGTGCGGCTGGATGTGGACGATGCGAGCTTTGAAGAGGCGACACGCATGCTCGGGCTGGTGACCAACACGTTCTATGTCCCCCTCGACGCGCACCGCGCGCTGGTGGCGCACGACACGCAGCAGCTTCGCCAGCAGTACACACGCCAGGAGGTCGAGACGATCTACCTGCAGGGCCTGATCAATACGGGACAGAACGAGAACGAGCTGACCGACGTCAGCAATCTGGCCAGAAATGTTTTCAATGTGCAGCAGGTTGCCAACGATCCCGCAGTGAGCAGTATTACGCTGCGCGCGCCGCCGAGCACGCTGGCTGCCTTCAACACCACCGTAGCCACGCTGCTCGATGGGCGCAATCAGGTGCTGCTCGATGTGCGCATGATCCAGGTTGCGCACACGAACGCGCGCAATACAGGGGTGCAGCCGCCGCAGACCATTACTGCCTTCAACGTCTATGCCGAGGAACAATCGATCCTGAGCCAGAACGCCGCCCTGGTGCAGCAGATCATCTCATCAGGCCTTGCGAGCCCCGGCGACACGCTGGCGATTCTCGGCATCCTGCTCGCTTCCGGGCAGGTTTCGAGTTCCCTGTTCTCGAATGGGATTGCCTTGTTCGGCGGTGGACTGACGGCTTCGGGGCTCTCTCCGGCCCCGGCGACCTTGCATCTGAGCCTGAACTCCTCGGACACACGGACGCTCGATGACATTCAGTTGAGATTGAGCGATGGCGAAGCAGGAACGATCAAGGAAGGCGAAAAGTATCCGATCCAAACCTCATCTTTTTCGGGCCTGTCGTCTGCGCTCCCGAATATTCCTGGGCTGAACGGCGCGGGAAGCTCCAGCGGCCTCTCTTCCCTGCTGGGATCGCTCGGCAGCTCGGTCCCGAATATCCCAATGGTTCAGTATCAGGATCTGGGCCTGACGCTGAAGGCCACGCCCAAGGTGATGCGCAATGACCGGATTGCGCTGACACTCGACCTGACCCTCAATGCACTCTCTGGTTCTTCGATCGATGGCAATCCGATTCTGAACAATCAATCGTACTCAGGCGTGTCGACGCTCAAAGAGGGCGAAGCCTCGGTGGTGGTAGCGGAACTGAGCAAGTCGCAGAGCCGGGCCATCAGCGGAACGCCGGGGCTGAGCGAAATTCCCGGGCTGAACAACGCGACAGACAAAGATCTGCAGCGGAACTACGCGACGCTGATCATCGTGATCACGCCGCATGTGGTGCGCGGAACGCAGTCGGCCGGGCACACGCCGATGATGCTGGTGCAGAAGGGACCGGGGCGGTAGGTGGATCCGTCATCACGGGCGCGGATTCGTTTCGTCTGAAGACTGCCGATTAGGGCATATTGGATGGCGCCGCCGAACCATCGGACCATTTATCTGCCAGAACGAAGAGAATCGTCACCCGTTCCTGTGGGTCATTCGCCATCATGACCGGTGAGTTGGGATCGTTGGCTGCCCAGCTCTTCGTCATGTCGCCCGGAGAAAAAAACATCGCATGAGGGCGCCAGCTCTTACCCTGATCATTTAAGTACTGCTGCTTCGACATCATGTAAGCCATCGCGCCCGGTTCCAGTGCCGGCAGCTCTTTCTTATCCAGTGCCGTCGCGATCGCCTGTGCGATTTCAGTCTTCGATTTTCCCGCCAGCACAAGCTTGGTCTTCATGAAATAGATAGGCGCGAAGCTCGCCGCGGCTTGCGCATTGAAGCAATGGGGCGCCCGCATCTTCGGATTCCAGAACTCCGCTTCATCCGTGCCCTGTCCCCACGACCTCTCCACAATACAGAGAAAGCCATTCGTGCCCTTCACCGCAGTCTTGTATCCCTCACGCCCCAGCACCATCACTTCGGCTCCATCCGAAATGGAACCGGGTGCGGCACTGCGAGCCAGTGCGATCTCGGCCTTCTCGTCCGCTATCAGGTACTGATCCAGAGGAGCCATCGCCGGATAGGCGCCCTTGGCGGCCTGTGCAACAGCCTGCCCGCCTGTGTAAGGCAAAGCGATTTGCAGAGCGAATGCCAAAGCGATGATCTTGATCTGATTGTTCTGCATCTGGCCCTCCTAATCCGCGTATGCGTGCGTGAACATTACCCCAAAATTGGTTCGCAACGGGCAGAGCTTACTTCTTCCTGGGCCCCACAAGCGAGAACATCGCGCCCTGCGGATCGAGACCGAGAATGATCCAGAGAGGACCGGGTACTTCGTGTGGCCCCATCAGGATCTGGCCGTTCTTCTCCGTGATGCGGCTGGCCGCAGCATCGATATCTTCAACATTGATGTAGTAAAGCCAGAATGGCGCGGGCGACTTGCTGTGATCCCGCGTCATCACGGCTCCGATGGGATTCGCTCCGTTGTTGAAGATTCTGTACGTGCCCATCGGCCCCATATCCATGGTGCTGTCTTCTTTCCATCCAAAGAGTCCGGAGTAGAAGGGCCACGCAGTCAGGCCATCGTTCGCGGAGAGCTCATTCCAGCCGACAGTGCCCGGAGTGCCGAGCGGAGGACGGGTTGGCGCTTCGCTCAGAGAACCCTTGAATAGGAAGAAGGCCGCTCCCTGCGGATCTTCAACGGAGGCAAACCGGCCCACGGTCGGAATATCCATCGGCGGAAAATGCATCTTGCCGCCCGCCTGCTCGATGCGGAGTGCATAGGCATCCACGTCATCGACGCCGACGAAGCCGACCCAGCTCGGCGTGCACCCCATCGCAGCCATCTCCGGCGTGATCTCCATCAAGCCCGCGACTTCCGATCCGGCGGTTGTCAAAAGCGTATAGGGAACGCCGCCCGGGTCGCCGGAGCCTTTTGTCTGCCAACCGATGACGTGCGTATAAAACTCCTCAGCTCCCTTGGCGTCTGTCGTTCTGAGTTCGTGCCAGACAAAGTCACCTGTCTTTGCTTTGACCGGTGAAGTCATCTCCTGCGTTGCTGTACTCACGGGCTTGCCCTCCTGTTTGAACGGATCACGCCTTGGGGATGTGTACGGCGTCCACAACAAGCTAACAGACAAAAATGTACACTGTCCACAACGCGCCATGAATACTCAGAAAAAATCCGGGCCACCAGCCCGGAAGACCTTTCATCATGGAAATCTGCGCAAAGCACTTTTGGAAGCGGGCATTGCCCTGGCGCGTGACGGCGGTCCGCAGGCCGTGGTTCTGCGCGAAGCAACACGGCGAGCGGGTGTGGCTCCGAATGCGGCTTACCGGCACTTCTCCAGCCACAACGATCTCTTGCAGGCGGTGCGGACGGCAGCGATCGCGTCGCTTGCTCTGGCCATTGAAGCGGAGATTGCCGCCGCGCCGCGCAGTAAACGGCCGGCAGAGTCGGCGCGTGAGAGATTGCGTGCGGTGGGCAGGGGCTACCTGAAATTTGCGCTTGCCGAGAGCGGACTTTTTCGCACAGCCTTCTCGGTGTCTGACCGTGTAGAAGATGATCTGGATGCTGCGAAAGCAGGCAGGAGCGGCTTGAATCCCTTTCAGCTTCTCGGCCAGGCTCTCGACCGGCTGGTGGAGACCGGTGTGCTTCCGAAAACGCGGCGGCCAGGCGCCGAATATCTCGCCTGGTCGGCGGTCCACGGGCTGGCGTATCTGATCATCGAAGGCCCCCTGGGCGCGGCAACCGACAAGGAGATTCGCGCGCTCTCAGAACGCGTTCTCAAGATGGTGGAGAACGGTCTGTAGCGCAAACACGAATCCCCTGTTCAGCGAATCGATACATCGCGGAACAGGGGTTTTGTCGGTTCTGGATTCTGCAAGTTACTGCGTGATGCCGTCCAGCTTGGCCTGGTACTCGACGATCTTCTTGAGCGTGTCGTAGGGTGCATTGGCGGGGATGGAGCGGCCGTCGACCACAAGCGTCGGCACGGAGACGATGCCCACGTCGCTGGCGAGTTTCACCGAGGCGTCAACTTGCGCCTTCACTTCAGGCGTTCCGGCACAGGTGGCAACCTTGGCGGGATCCAGGCCAGCCTTGGTCACGGCGCTGTTCAGCGTAAGCGTTGCACCGTCGGAAGTGCTGAGACCCGCCTGGCCATCAAAGACCGCTGAAGCAAACTGGAAGAAGGCATTCGTGCCTCCGAGCTTCGCGACGCAGATGCCGTATTCCGCGGCCTTCTCCGCCTCTGGATGGATCGAAGCAATGGGATTGTTCTGGAAGACGATGCGCGCATTGGGAAAATCAGTGGCGAGCTTATCCATGTTGGCTTGCGCCTCTTTGCAGTGCGGGCACTGGAAGTCGGCGAACTCGACCATCTCGAAGTTCTTGGAGGCTGGTCCGCGGTAGGGGCCATCGGCGCGCTGCTGCAACTGCGCGCGGGTATCGGCAAAGGGATGCTCGCCGAAGGGAATCACCTCGTCGCCGGAGATGATGTGCTTGCCGTCAGGAAGCGCGAAAAATTCGAGAGCCTGAGGCTTCTCTTTGCCGGTTTTGTCGCCAACAAAGATGACGACTTTGCTCAGTCCTTCAACCGGGGTCTTGAGGATGGCCTGCACCTGCCACATGCGGTTTTCGTCGTAGCCCCAGTTGGCCTGCAGGAAGCCGCTGACCTCGTCCTTGGTGGGCGCGGTCGCTGTAAAGTTGGCCGGGTCAGGCTTGGGAAAGGTCGGCGGTCCGGCCGGTGCGGGCGCGGACGGTTCTGGAGACGACGGCGTGGCCGGGGTCTGCGCGGGTGCAGGGGGGACCTGGGTTTGTGCAGATGCCTGAAATGCAGATAGGGACAACGACAGGAGCGCGGCAGCGCCGAACAAGCGGGTGGACGGACAGATCAAGCGGTTCTCCTTCAACAATTTCTCACGCGTTTCTCGTCAGCAGAAACCGCGCATTTCACGAGACTCAAGCTGCGCAGAAACCGAGCCCGAATCCCACACTCTAGCTTATACCTTCACTTTGACCGCGATGGGGAACCGGCGGCCCATGCCGAAGGATTTGGAAGTCACCTTCAGAACTGGCGCGGCCTGTTGTCGCTTGTACTCCGAGCGCTCAATCAGCCGAACCACCTGTTGGACGAGCTCGATGGGAATTCCGTTTGCTTCGGCGATCCGCTCCGGCGTCTCATACCGCTCGACGTAGGCCTCGACGATGGGATCGAGAATCTCATACGGAGGCAGCGAATCGGTGTCTTTCTGGCCAGGGCGGAGTTCGGCGGATGGTGGTTTCTCGAGGATCGCCGATGGAATCACTTCGCGGTTGCGATTGAGCCAGTAGCAGACGGCGTAGACGCGCGTCTTGACCAGATCGCCGATAACGGCCAGCGCGCCCACCATGTCGCCATAGAGCGTGCAGTAGCCGACGGCCATCTCGGATTTGTTGCCGGTGGTGAGCACGAGCGCATTGAACTTATTCGATAGCGCCATCAGCAAGGTGCCGCGAATGCGCGGCTGAATATTTTCTTCGGTGAGATCGGGCGACAAACCGGCAAAGAACGGATCGAGGGCGCGGGTGTACTCGGCGAAGATGGAGCTGATCGAGATGGTCTCAAAGCGGATGCCGAGATTAGCGGCAAGCTGACGGCTGTCGTCAATCGAGCCAGCCGAAGAGTATGGGCTGGGCATGCCAATGGCAGTAACGTTCTCCGCGCCGAGCGCTTCTGCGGCGATGGCGGCAACGAGAGCCGAATCGATGCCGCCGCTCAGAGCGATGAGCACCTTGCGAAAGCCGCATTTACGCACGTAGTCGCGCGTGCCGAGGACGAGCGCACGATAGGCAGCTTCGGTGTCGTCGTCTTGAGGCTCGGAGACGGCAAGCGCCGTGAATGGATTGAGAAGCACGAGGTCTTCTTGAAAGGATGCGGCCTGGGCGATGAGTTCTCCGCTGCCATTGAGCGCGAGCGAGGAGCCGTCGAAGACGAGGCTGTCATTGCCGCCGACCTGGTTGCACATGAGCACCGGAATGCCGTCGCGTCGCGCGATGGCGGCGAGCATCTGCCGCCGGACGGCACGCTTGGAGTGCCAGAAGGGCGATGACGAGAGATTGATGTGCACGTGCGGATTCTGGCGCATCATCTCTTCCATGGGATCGACGGTGTAGAGCCGGCGCGGCCAGAAGTTTTTGTCGTTCCACGCATCCTCGCAGATGGTGATGGCGAGACGCACGCCGTCGAGCTCGACGACCTGCTGCGACTTGGCCGGCGCAAAGTAGCGCTGTTCATCAAAAACGTCGTAGAACGGCAGCAAGCGCTTGTGCTGCTCGAGCAGCAGCCGGCCTTTATCGAGCAAAACAGCCGCATTCACGGCAGGTTTCCACCCCACCGACGAGGACCCGTCGATGGGGGCTCCGGGATTCCCACTCTCCGCGCCGGAAGGCAAGGCAACACCGGCAAGGACCGCCGTGGGCAGATCGCGGGTGGCTTCCGCGAGTTCATCCACCGCGGAGCGGCAGCGGGCCAGGAAACTCGGCTTCTCGAGGAAGTCGGCCGGCGGATAGCCGCAGATCACCAGCTCCGAGAAGACCGTGAGGCGCGCGCCAAGATTTGCCGCGCGGCGGCTGGCATCTACGATTTTTTCAAGGTTCCCCGCGAAATCCCCAACCGTGGGATCAATCTGGGCCAGCGCGATCTTCACAGTTCTAGTTTATCGCGGAGATTGAGATACGCGCGGGAGGGCACGTTGCAGGTCGGAGAGCTCGTGAATTTGCGTAATGCGGAGTTAAACGTCGGGTAAAACGTAGGCATCGAGAGTGAGAAACTGCTGCACGTCGGGATCCTTGGAGTTGATGAACCCCTGGAGCGGGCCGAAGTAGCGGGCCTTGCCCTGGTCGAGAAAGAGCACCGTATCGGCAAGGCGCTCGGCAAAGCGCATGTCGTGCGTGACGACGATGCTGGTAAAGCCTAACTGATGTTTGAGACGCTGGATGAGATTGCCCATGCGCCGGGCGATGATGGGGTCAACCATCGTGGTCGGCTCGTCGTAGAGCACCACTTCGGGCTGCGCGGCAAGCGCGCGGGCGATGGCGACGGCCCGCTTGCGCCCGGTGGAGAGGCTGGCCGGAAGCGCATCGACGACGTCGTCCGCGCCGACGAGGCCAATCAGCCGATCGACAAGCTGCTGAATCTGATCTTCATCGAGACCACCGCGTTCGCGCAGCGGAAACGAGACGTTCTCGCGTACGCTGAGCGAATCGAAGAGCGCCCCGTTCTGGAAGACCATCGTGACACGCTTGCGGATGGTCATCAGATCTTCTTCGCTCATGCCCACGATCTCGCGGCCTTCGACGCAGATGGAGCCGGAGTCCGGCTGCAGGAAACCCATGAGCAGCCGAAGCGAGACCGACTTGCCGACGCCGCTGCGGCCTAGGATGCAGAGAGTCTGTCCGCGGCTGACCGAGAAGCTGACGTTTTCGAGCACTGACCGGCCACTGAACGAGATCGAGACTTTATCGAAGATGATGATCGGGTCGGGAGGGCAGCCCGGTGAGGTTGGCTGAGACTCGACCGGAAGCCCAGGCGGCGGCTCAGCAGCGGCGAGCTCCGCCATGGTCTCGGCAAGCTCAGGAAGTTCGACATCGTCGTCCGAGCTGGCGTCGATATGGCCGGTGTCTGAGACCGGTTTGGAGTCGGGACTCTGTTTAGGGTCGTCCATGCGCCTGTCTTCAGCTTACGCGATGGACACGTAGCCCGAGGCGCGTTCGAGGTCTTCAGGCGTGTTGACATTGAGGAACCAGCGCGCAACTGGCAGGCAGGCAGGATGCTCGATCTGACCAGCCTGTACAAGAAGCTCGACCGGCACGACCGAGACGGGTTGGCCGAGAGCGGTGGCAGCAGCTTGAAAGGCGGCAAAGCAGCCCAGGCGGCCGGCAGCCAGTTCGGTTTCGAGAACGGGTAAAGCTGCCCGGCCTATGACCACGGGAAAGGTGTGCGCGAATCCGTTTACCGAACAGACCGTGATGGCACTCTCGGCGATGCGCGCATGATGCAGGAGAAAACGGAGGAGCGCGGCTGGGAGCAGAGGCAGATCGACGGATACGAAGACGGAGTGGCGGGCCGCAGTGGCAGCGAGTGCTGCGCAGATGCCGGAGAGCGGTCCCCGACCTGGCTTGGCGTCCTGGATGACCGGTGCGAAGCTGCGCAGGTCAGAACGCGCGCCGGCTATCGACGCAGAGAAGCCGGCTTCGCGCAGGGCGGAAAGCGCATGGGCGATGAGCGGCCTGCCGGCGAACGGAAGCGTCGCCTTGTCCTGGCCCATGCGGCTGGATTGGCCACCGGCGAGGACGAAGCCGACCGCGCTTAGATCTTGCATTATTGGCATGAGCTTTGGGGGTCGTCGTTTTCCGCCCTTTCACCAGAACAAAGGCAAAAGGATGGGGCACGGAGGTTTCTGCGTTCGCTTAGCTGCCAGCTTCTTCGAGAAAGCGGATCGTCGAGACGATGCCCAGCTCGAAGTTTTTCAGGTTGAACTTCTCGTTGGGCGCGTGGAGATTGTCGTCAGGCAGGCCGAAGCCCATCATTACACTGGGCAGGCCGAGGTGACGAGCGAAATCGCCCACAATTGGAATCGATCCGCCGGAACGGATGAAGACCGTGTCGCGGCCCCAGACCTCGTGCAGTGCGCGCGTAGCAGCGCGGATGTAGGGATTGTCGACCGGGATCAGGCAAGGATCGCCCTGATGAATCAGGCGAACGTCAATGTCCACACCCGACGGCGCTATCTTTTCGACGTAGCTCTTATACAAGGCGAAAGATTTGGCCGGAGTCATACCCGGAACCAGGCGCATCGAAACCTTGGCCACTGCTTTGGCCGGAATCACCGTCTTGGCGCCGGCGCCGGTGAAGCCGCCAGGGATTCCATGCACGTCGAGGGTAGGCCGTGCCCAGGTGCGCTCCAGCACCGAGTAGCCGGGCTCGCCGACAAGCTGGCGCGAGCCAACCTCGGCGATGCGGTACTGCTCTTCATCGAAGGGCAGGCTGCGCCAGGCGGCGAGTTCCTCGGGGCTGGGCGGAATGATGTCCTCATAGAAACCGGGGATAAGAATGCGGCCCTCTTCGTCCTTGAGTCTGGCCAGAATCTGCGCCAGCGCGACGAACGGATTGGGCGCAGCGCCACCATACATGCCGGAGTGCAGATCGCTTTTTGCGCCGCGGACTTCAAGCTCGGTATAGATCATGCCGCGCAGACCGACGCAAAGCGTGGGCAGGCCAGGCGCGAAGAGCTCTGTATCGCAGACCAGAGCAAAATCTGCCTTCAGTTCCGCGGGTTTAGAGGCAACGAATGCGGCAATTCCCTCCCCTCCGACCTCCTCTTCGCCTTCGAAGAGCACGCGGACATTCAGCGGCAGCGATCCGGTTGCGGCGAGCAGCGATTCGAGCGCTTTTACCTGCAGCCAGACCTGGCCCTTATCGTCGACCGCTCCGCGCGCATAGAGATTGCCGTTGCGCTCGGTGGGCTCAAACGGAGGAGAGAGCCACTCGTCCAAGGGATCGGGTGGCTGCACATCGTAATGGCCATAAACAAGAACGGTGGGCTCGCCGGTGGCGCCGAGCCAGTCGGCATACACCAACGGATGGCCTTCCCCTAACCCCGCAGACGAAGACCTGTCTGCGGGAGCCCCTGTCTCGATGAGCCGGACATTTTCCATGCCAATCCGTTGGAGTTCCGTGACCAACAGCTCCGCAGCGCGGCGGCAATCTGGCTTGTTTTCGGGCAGTGTGGAGATGGAAGGGATGCGCAGCAAATCTTTCAGTTCGTTCACGAACCGTGGGTGGTTCCGCTGCGCGAAAAGGATCGGGGCTGAAGGCATATTCTGTCCGGTACTCCAGATTTAGCGCCCAAAGCATGAGTATAAGTCGGCAGGTGCAGCGCGTGTGGCGACTATGCCCACATCAGTACGAGGAAAATCACCGCTCTCGAATCTCCGCGTCGACTTGTCTCTTGTCGCTCTCTGCCTCGGCTAACCAATTCGTAATCCGCTATAAACCGCGGCTGACCTTTACCATGGGGCAGGGCGCTTTTTCTCGGCTCGCACGGTTTTGCCGCGGAGCCCCGGGCATTCAAATTCAAGGACGATTCACGTCGTCTCGATCAAGGGAATCCATCTTTGCCGATGCCTGAGCGTGCCCACATATTTTCAAAGCCGCGCTTTCATCTTCGGATGCTATTGGCGCTAACGCTGGGAGCGTCCGTCAGTGTACCGGCCGCGGCGGAGAATCCGTACTACAGCCGGGTGAACACCTTCGGCGTGTTTGTGGCCTATTCGCCCGATTCCAGCATGATCCTGCTGGGCAGCGCAGAAAATCGCATGCTGGTGGACGTGGGCGTCTCGTACAACCGGCGGCTTTTCCTGAACCACCTCGTCAACTGGCAATACAACGGCGAATTGCTGCCCGTGGCCCTCGAAAGCGATCCTATTGCCGAGCTGAAGGCTTACCAGACTTCTCCGACCGTAACGACCATTACAACGCCTTACGGACCAGTCGTTGACTGCACGCCGCAGACGGCACAATACAGCGTCACGTTTCCGAACGGCGTTACCTATAGCGGAACGGAGAAGATCTACTGCTCTGGCCGGCGCTGGACGGTGGGCGAGGGCATGTCACCGGTGGGTTTTCAGTGGAACTTTCTTCCGCGCCGGCAGTTGCAGCCGTTCTTCATCGGCCATGGCGGGTATATGTATTCGACCAAGCCGATTCCGATCTCCGATGCGGGCTCGTTTAATTTCACCTTCGATCTGGGTCTCGGTCTGGAGTTCTACCGATCGCACACACGCTCGCTTCGCGGAGAGTTTCGCTATCACCACATTTCAAACCACGATACGGCGACGGAAAATCCCGGCATCGACAACCTGCTCTATCAGGTGACGTACGCCTTCGGGCGTTAAAGATACAGTTCAGTTGCCGGTGAACTCGCGCGCGATCTCGGTGAGTGCATCCCAATCGTCGGAGCGAAAAGGCGCGGCGGGAAGTCCGGCAGCGTTGTAGAGGTTTGCCTCTACGGGATAGTTCTCCCATGCATAGCGGACAGCAACCGGCGCGCGTACCTGCGCGCTGCGCACCACGACCGTGTCTCCTTCGATCGCCGCGTTGGCGGGGACGAAGTGCTGGTCCGTGCCTGCAACCGTGAATCCATGGAGCGGTCCGCTCTTTGACATGAGGCCGTTTGCGCGCGCAAAACGGATGCGAATCGTGTTGCCCTCGATCTTGATTGACTTGTAAACGGGTCCCGAGTCTTCCACCTTTTCGTGGTAGGTCTTTGCAAGCGCAATCAATGCAAGCCGCTCACCGACGGGCTCTTTGTCTTTGGGATGCACATTGTCCGGATCGCCGACGTCGATGGTGATCGCCAAGCCCGTATTCGGTAGCGAGAGAATCTTCGTCTGCTGCTCGCGGACCATCGGGTTATTGGAGATATTCTTGAGCCCGGCCAGTTGCACTGCGTAGAACGGGAAATCGCCTTCGCCCCACAGACTGCGCCAGGTGTTCACCAGCGTCTCCATTACGTGCGGATAGAGCTCGACACCGGAACGGCCACCGACAATGGACTCGCCCTGATACCAGATGGCTCCGCGCACGCCGTAAGGAATGGCCGGCTGCAGCATGCCATTGAAGAGCACCGTCGGCTGATGGTTGTCCTCAGCCGGATCGCGCATCAGGCTCGGTGTCTGCGGGCGCGCATTGATCGTCTGCGGGGCCGGCGGCGCATCGGTAGTCATGGCACGAGGATGAGACTTGTAGAACGCCTCCAGCGCATCGAAGCGATCGAGCATGGGCTTGAGCTGCGGGTCGGCAGCGAGCGCCTCGCGGGGCAACCACGCCTCCGCCGTGCTGCCTCCGAAGGCCACGGTGAGTATGCCGACAGGCACCTGCAGGCGCTGCTGGAGATCGCGGGCAAAGAGGTAGCCGATCGCAGAGAAGCCAGGCACGGTGTCAGGACTGCAGACCTGCCACGCGCCAATGGCATCCGTCTGCGGTGTATAGGCCTTGACGGGCCGTTGCGTAAACATCCGAATCTGCGGGTAATTGGCGGCGGCGATCTCCCTGTCTTCATCGAGCATCCCGGCGAAGAATTGCGCTTTTTTCGAGACGGTAAAGACCATGTTGGACTGGCCGGTGGCGAGCCACACCTCGCCGACCAACACATCGTGCAAAGTGATGGAGTTCGTTCCGCTGATCTCCATCTCGAAGGGGCCGCCGGGCTGCAGCTTGTCGAGGCGGACCATCCATTTTCCATCCGGAGCTGCCGTGGCAGTGCGGGTCTGGCCGTTGAACGCGACGGTCACCGCTTCGCCGGGCGCGGCCGTTCCCCAAACCGGAACCGGCATGCCCTGCTGAAGGACCATATGGTCGCTGAAAAGGGCTGAGGGTTTGACTTCGGCGGAGACCGTCGCCGCGAAGAACAGAAACCATAATCCGATGGCTCGATGGATGCGCACAGGCATGATTGTTCTCAATAGCGGCCGACCGAAGGATCAACCTCGAGGCTCCAGGCCTCGATGCCGCCGCGCAGGGATTGCGCCTGCTCAAAACCCTGATCGCGGAGCCAGACCGTCACGTTCATCGATCGGACGCCGTGATGGCAGATGACGAGAAGGCGTTCATCGGGCTTGAGCTCCTGGTGGCGCGGGCAGGAATCTCGCCCATGGGTAGGGGGACACTTCCGTCGATGTGCGTCGTCGAAAACTCCCAGGGCTCGCGCACGTCGATGATGCGAGCCTGCTTTTCTTTGAACAGCTTAGCCGCATCGGTGGGGGAAATTTCGTAGTCCAGCATATCCTCCAGTGTAAGCTTTCGCAGCTCCCGCACCGCAGCGGCGCTCGACCCTTTACTCTTAAAGGAGCATCATCCCGGGTCACAGCCCAAAAAGAACCTGCATGCAGCCCGAGCGCATAGTAGAACGTAAGCTGAGGAAAATACGAGAACTTCTATGGAGAACGGCGTAAAGGTCCTGATTGCCGAAGATGAGCCGCATGCCCTGATGGGCCTGGCGGAGCTCATCTCAGGCTGGGGCTATATCACCGAGACCGCGCGCGACGGCGTGGAAGCCCTGGAAAAGGCGCAGGTCTGGGATCCGGCCATTGTGGTTACGGACCTGAAGATGCCGCGCATGGACGGGATCGGCCTGCTCACGAAGCTGGCCGAGGCGAGCTCTGCGCCGGGCTCCAGCGTGGCCGTGGTGGTGCTCACGGCGATGGGCTCGATCCAGCAGGCTGTCGAGGCCATGAAACTGGGCGCGTACGACTTTCTGCAAAAGCCGGTGGACGCCACCCGGCTGCGAACGATCCTGGGCAACGCCACGCGGCAGCGAGAGACCACGATCGAGCTGGAGGTTGCACGGCGGCGGCTGCGCGAGAGCGGCGTACTGGGTTCGCTGGTCGGTAGCTCGAAGCAGATGCGGGAGATCTTCGGACTGATCGAACAGATCGCGCCTTCGAATGTGCCCGTGCTGATCACAGGAGAGAGTGGTACAGGTAAGGAACTGGTGGCGCGCACGCTACATGCGCTGAGCCCGCGCAAGGGCCGGCCCTTTGTCGCCGTCAACTGTGCTGCGATCCCGGAGACGCTGATTGAAAGCGAAATCTTCGGCCATGAAAAGGGCGCATTTACCGGAGCGGCCGACCGGCGAGCCGGCTGCTTCGAGCTGGCTTCGGGCGGAACGCTGCTTCTGGACGAGATCGGCGAGATGCCCATCGGCACACAGGCCAAGCTGCTGCGTGTGCTCGAGGAGCGCAAGGTACGTCGGCTGGGTGCGCGTACCGAGCAGGATGTCGATGTGCGCGTGCTGGCGGCGACCAATCGCGACCCCAACATGGCGGTGGAGCAAGGGCATCTGCGCGCCGATCTCTTTTACCGGTTGAACGTTTTCAACATCCACATGCCACCGCTACGTAATCATCTTGAGGACCTGCCGGCCATGATCGAGGCCATGCTGACTGAGATGAACGAGAAACACGGGCGGAGGGTCTCAAGCATCGGACCCTCGATGCTGGACCGGTTGATGAGCTACGACTGGCCGGGCAATGCGCGCGAGCTGCGCAACACGGTCGAACGGGCAGTGATCCTGTGCCCGGATGGCGCACCGCTCGATGTGGGCCATCTGCCACCGGGATTCGGCAAAACGAAGGCAGCTTCCGCTCAGACAGCCGATCACGGAGACATTTCCATTCACGTCGGCACCACGGTGGACGAGGCGGAGCGCCTGCTGATCCTGCGCACGCTGGAGGCGACGGGACAAAATAAGACGCGCGCCGCGGAGATTTTGGGTGTAAGTCTAAAGACACTGCACAACAAGCTGAAGGAGTACAACCGCGCCGGAGATGAGTAAGAGCCTGTTGCCATGCGCTTAAAGACCAAACTCGTTCTGGCGATTACCGGTCTGATCTTTGTTGTGGCTGGACTCGTGTCTCTGGTGTACGTGAGCCAGCTGATCAAGGCCGCGGTGCAGCAGTCGTACGACACAAATCAGATGGTGGCCGAGCAGATTCGGCTGGCGCTGCAAAATGCGCTCGAAGCGGGCCTCAAGGACCAGCAGGTCGATCCCAATAATCCAGGGCAGTTGCGGACCCTGGCCGCCGATGTTGTCCGCAAAGATGCTCCTTTGAAGGCGGTAGTCGACTCGGTGGAGCGCTATTCGCTCACCGTGTACGACGTGAACATTGGCGACAGCCAGGGCAGCACACTGTTCAGCGGCAATCCGGACAGCGAAGACAAACCCCTGCCGCAGCGGCCGAACTACGAGCAGCTTCTCGACGCTGGCCCAATGCAGTTGATGTCGGATGTCTTCGGAGCGCCGAAGGTATTCGATGTAGTGGTGCCTCTCAACCGGAACGGCCAGCTATTCGCCACGGTGCACGTGGGCGTGCGCACCACGCTGCTGAGCGCATTCTACAAACCATGGCTCAACCAGGCGCTATGGCTGATGAGCTTTGCGCTGGGCACAGCGCTGCTGGTGGCCTTTCTGCTGAGCAATCTGGCACTGCGGCCGATGGAGCAGATCAGCCACCAGCTTGATTACTGGACGGCTGCGGCAGATGCACCAGTCGTAGAAAAGCCCGCGCCCAATCAGGAGCTGGCGACCCAGGTTTCCAACAAGATCGAGATGATCGGTCAGCGCATGAGGAACGTGGAAGAGGTGTTCTCGGCTCTCAAGGAGAATCTCGACCAGATTCTCGGCAACCTGCAGGATGGCATTCTGCTCTTTACCGGCGACGGGCGCGCCGTGCTGGTCTCAGAGGCGGCGCGGCGCTTTCTCCACAAGGAGCGGGACAACATTCTAGGACTGCATGCCAGAGAGATCTTCGATCGCTCTACACTGCTGGGCCGTTCGCTCTGGGAAGCAATCGATGCCCGTGTCTCGATGGTTAAGGAGGAGATTCGCACCGAGACGGGCCGCAGGATCCAGGCGTCTGTCGACTTTATCCACGACGACAAGACGCAGCAGGGGCTGGGCGCGCTGGTGACGCTGCACGATCTTGAATCGGCCGAGGAGATCGAATCGGAGCTCGAGCTTTCACGGCGCATGGCCGCCATCGGGCGGTTGACTTCCGGCGTCGGTCACGAGGTGAAGAATCCGATCAACGCGATCGTGGTGCATCTCGAACTGCTGAAGGCCAAGCTTGGCGATGCAGGTGGTCCGGCAGGGCGGCATCTTGAAGTCATCGACGCGGAGATTCATCGTCTGGATCGCGTAGTGCAGACGCTGGTTGATTTTTCACGGCCGGTGGAATTGCAGCTGCGTGAGCAGGACCTGCGCGACGTGGTGGCCGATGTGCTGGCGCTGGCTGCCGAAGAGCTCTCTACTCGCAATGTGACGCTGATCAGCGTTATGCCCGACGAGCCGCTGATTGCCAATGTCGATGCCGACCTGCTCAAGCAGGCGGCGTTGAACGTGATCGAAAATGGCGCGCAGGCCATGCCGGAAGGCGGCAGGCTTGAGGTAGTGTTGGAAGGCGATCAGAGAGTAGCGGTTCCGGCGGATGCCTCGATGAGCTGGGCTGGCGACCGATCTGCTGTGACTGGATGGAAGACGGCAGTGCTGCGCATTGCCGACCAGGGGTCAGGAATTCCCGAAGAGATCCGGGAAAAGATCTTCGATCTCTATTTCACGACCAAAAGCGGCGGCAGCGGCATTGGTCTGGCAATGACTTACCGGATTCTCCAGTTGCACCATGGCAGCGTAGAAGTACAATCGGAGAGAGACCGTGGTGCGGAATTCCGGCTGCGAATTCCCCTCACCGCCACGGAATGGGGACGTCGGCATCCTCGACCGGCGCTTGTACAAGATCAGAAGGGATTTGCGGGATGAAGTTGCCTGCGAAGATCGTGCTCGGGCTTTTGCCCCTTTTCCTCACTGCCTGCTTTCATAGGACGCAGAAGGCACAGGTGCAGCCGCTCGCCCCGCCGGTCCAGGACAATCCCCCGCCTCCGCCTTCTACAGCGTCAGTCAATCTGCCCCAGCCTGTCGCATCCATTCCCCCCGAGCCGACAGCGACGGCGCCCACGCTGCCCCCCAAGCCTCCGCCGAAGCATAGGAAAAAGAACAACCCTCCTGCCTCGACGACGAATCCGGCGACCACACAAGAAGCTGCCAACCCCGCACCGGCTCCCGCTGTGAGCGCGATCGGCCAGTTGTCTTCCGGCGATCCAGCGAACGTGCGAACAGAGACAGAGGATTCGCTCGCTTCGATTGAGCACGGACTGAATACCATCGCACGGCCGCTCAGCGATGCAGAACAAAAAACGGCCGACCATATCCGGGATTTCCTCAAGCAGGCCAAAGCCGCGTTATCTACCGGCGACGTGGATGGAGCACGTACTCTGGCGGCGAAGGCCAAGATTCTTCTCGACGAGCTGAAATCGTAACAGCCTCAGTGGCGATGCTGTCTCAGCGCTCGCCCCAGCTCAGCTTGGTGCGGAGCGCTTCAAAGAAACCGCTCTCACTCAGCCGAATCAAGTTGACCGTATGGCCGGAGCGGCGGCAGCGGATCTCGTCACCTTTTACCAGCCGGATTGCCTGTTGGCCGTCGACCGTAAGAAGCGCCAGATCAGGGACACCTTCAAGACGGACCGTCAGCGAAGCATCGCCGGGCACCACAATCGGTCGCAATGTAAGCAGATGCGGACAGATGGGCGTGACGACGAGCGCGTCCACATCTGGCGTGAGGATGGGACCGTTGGCGGCAAGCGTGTAGGCCGTAGATCCGGTAGGCGTAGAGACGATGACCCCGTCGGCGCGGAAGCGGGCTACCATCTTGCCGTCGAGCTCGACGGTGAAGTCGCCCATGCGCGCGATGTCCCCCTTGGAGACGACGATCTCATTGAGTGCGGTATAGCTTGAATGCTCGCCGCCGTCGCGCCGAAGAGCGGCGTGCAGCATGGCGCGTCTGTCGACGGTGTGGCATCCGGTGCACCAGCTTTCGAGGGTCGGGTAGAGTTCAGAGAGCCGAACCTCGGTGAGGAATCCGAGATAGCCTAGGTTGACGCTGAGAATCGGCGTGCCGACGGCAGCGAAGATGCGCGCTACCGAGAGCAGCGTGCCGTCTCCGCCGAGCACGATGACCAGCCCGGGTCCGTGCGCAGGCAACTCGGCGCGATCAACCGAAGGAGCGGCGTCGGTATATTTGCCACCCTCGTCGTCGAGTATCGGATCGTAGCCGTGCTCTCGCAGCCACGCGATCAGCTCCGGCAGGATCCGTGCGAGCTCTTCTTTGTGCGGTTTGCAGACGATCGCAACGCGAACCATGCGGTCTCAGTGTAACGGATGGAGCTGCGTGCAGCAGGGTTGGCGGAGTTAGCGAGATTGGCGCAACCGGCCCAATTCCGCGAACCCCGCTAGCACCGCTGCGCGTACAGCAGAAACTCCTGGTTCCCTTCCGCCCCAGTGATGGGTGAAGGGATAGTGCCGATCACATTCCACTTGAGCGATTGGAAACATTCGGCTACTTTGGCGATGGCGAGCTGATGCGCCTCCGGATCGCGGACGATGCCGCCCTTGCCCACATGCTCGCGGCCAGCCTCGAACTGCGGCTTGACGAGAACAACGGCTTCGCGCAGCGAAGGCGCTGCGGCGAGAACCGCAGGAAGCACCAGCGTGGCTGAGATAAACGAGACGTCCATCACCAGCAGAGTTTTCTCTTGCTCTTCCCCGGCGGCGGCCAGCGATCCAGATGCCAATGATCCTGGTTCGAGCAAACGCGCATTGGTGCGCTCGAGAAGCGTGACGCGCGGATCGGTGCGCAGCTTCATTGCGATCTGGCCGAAGCCCGTATCGACGGCCATCACGTGGGCGGCGCCGCGCTGAAGCAGGCAGTCGGTAAAGCCACCTGTCGACGCGCCCACATCGAGGCAAGCGCGACCTGCAACGGCGATCTGCCAGTGATCGAGCGCCGCGGCCAGTTTCAAGCCGCCGCGGCTCACGTAGGGCAGGTCTTCGCCGAGCAGGCGGATAGGCGAATCGTCCGCGATCGCGGCGCCGGGCTTATCGATTTTTTGCTCGTTCACGAGGACGCGCCCGGCGAGGATCAGAGCGCGGGCTCGCTCGCGGCTGGATGCCAGCCCACGCTCGACCAGCACCAGGTCAAGACGCGTTTTGGCGCGAGCCGCAGGCATGGAGAAGAATTACGGAATCGCCTGGCAGGCCTGCAACGGAGTTTGCGAGCCCGTGGGCGTAGGTATACCGGGTAGATTGCAGGGCTCGCCATAGCCGGGAGCACGGCTGGTGAAATTGTCGTTTCCGCTCGATCCGTTCTGGGAAGTGACGCGCGCGTCGACGACGTTGCCTTCCAGGAGAATGGTCGTGTCGATCTGATCGGCAACCGTAGGCGTGGATTCGAGCACCGTCAGATACGGGCTATCGGGCGAAACCACATAGATCTTGCTGAACTCAGAGTTCTGCGTGGAGATCACGGTACGCGGATGGCCGACCACGGTAATGGTTTTCTCTACCGTGTGGGTGCTCAGGTTAATCGCCGTTACGGTGCCGTTGCTCTGGCCGGTCGCTACGTCGTTCTGGTTGGCGGTATAGGCCTTCGTGCCATCGGCGAGCACCGTGATGCTGGCCGGCTCAGGATTGGCCGTGTTGCCAACGGGAATGGTGTAGGTGGTGCCGAAGGTCGAACTGTCGTTGCCGTACTCGTCGAGGCTGACGTCGATCACGCTGACCGTACCACCGTCGTAGTTCGCGACAACCAGCTGCTGAGTGGCCGAGCTGTATTCGGCATAGATGGGCCCGGCTGTGCTTTTCATGCCGGCGGTTCCATTCGGCGGAGTCACACCTGTTGCCGTAACGGCGGTCGTGGACAACGGCAGAGTCGGATGACAGTGAACCAGTTGACCGTTCTGATTCAGGAAGGGTGTGCACTGATCCAGCGTATTGTTCTGTGCGTTGATCACAGAAACCGTGTCGCTGCCGCGGTTAAGCACAAAGAGGCGCTTCAGGTCAGACGACAGAGCGGCGAAAACGGGACATTTGCCTACCGGAATCGGCGCGTCGGCAATGTTGCTTGTAATCTCGATACCGGTCGCGACGCCGTTGGCCGTGACCGTCGTGGGCGACGAGTTGCAGGCCATCGGATCGGTGACGTTCTGGCTCAGAACATAGTTGCGCTGTCCGGTGAGCGTGGGCGAACCAAAGACAGCGACCGGCATGGTGGCCGGAGCAGAGGACGTGCCCACAGGAATTGAAAGCTTGAAGGTCTGAGGCGATCCCTGGAAGACATCGGCGACGCTGCCGTTGAGGTCAGCAACCCACATGCCGGCCGAAGGCGCCATCATGTTCACCGGCTGAGCCGTGAAAGGCAATGTCGACTGGGTGATATTTTTGGCCTGCAGCGTGGTCGAGATGGGAAAGTTGGTCAGCGTGCCGTCGGAGTTGAAGGTGTAACCGAAGGAGCCGATCTCATCGATCGAAAAAACCTTGGGTCCAATGCCGATGGGAGCCTCGGCCATGATGGTGTCGCCCGAGTAGTCGATGATGGTGGCGACGCCCGGCGTGGTGGATGAGGTCGACGAGACCACAACCACATACGAGGTGGGCTGCGCTGCCGGTCCGCTGGGAGTAATGGGCGTGACGACGGGCCGGTAATTGTTGCCGCATCCGGCGATCAGGGCTGAGACCACGAGGGCTGCGCCCGCCTCTGCCAGCAGCGTGCGCACCTGGCCTGAAATCATGGAAGAAAGCCTCATCAAAAATCGTTCCTGCTTCTCTAGTGATTGTAAATCAGCCGGATGGACGGACCGGCGCTGCAAGGCTCGAACCTGAGATCGGATCAGACGATGATCATCCTAAACAGACGGCCCGGAAGCAAAAAGGACAGCCCGGACCGACCAGCGCAGTTGCGACGCGCGATTAGCCGCATCGACGCAGCCGTGTCGATGGAGTCATGTCACCGTCCGGCGATCTCGACGATCTCGGCATCCGGACGGTCCCAGGCAGATGCACCGTCGTGCGTGAGACGGCGAGCGGCGTCATCCCAATGGAGATGGGTGATCGATCCGGCACCGTTCTCGTAGGCGTAGGTCGTGCCGTCATCGGAGAAGAGCGTGAATTCGGCATTGGCTCCCGGATAGACGCGAATCTTCTCGATGGCCTGCACCTGGTGCGTGTTCTCGACCGGCGCACCAAGAGGAAGAATGGAGCCGGCGCGCACGAAGAGCGGAATCGTATCGATGGGAGCGGCGACGGTGACGGTCTGGCCACCCTTCACGCGCTCATTGGTCCAGTAGTTGTACCAGTCGGTTCCGGCGGGCAGGTAGACTTCGCGGCTGGCCGCTCCCTGATCGGTGATCGGCGCAACGAGAAAGGCAGGGCCAAGCATGTACTCATTGCCGATATCGGCTACTTTGGGGTCATCGGGAAAATCGAGAGGCAGAGCGCGCATGAAAGGCGCACCGGTGAGCCACGTCTTATAGCCAAGCGAATAGATGTAGGGCATGAGCTGGTAGCGCAGGCGCAGATACTTTTCGAGAATCGGCTCGGCCTGCTTGCCATACGACCAGACCTCATTCGCGGGCCGGCTGCCATGCGTGCGGAAGATCGGCAGGAAGGTGGCGTACTCGAACCAGCGCGTGTAGAGCTCGGGATAGTCGTCGTAGCCGCCAACCGTGGCGCGCGCGTCCGATGGATCGAGCAGCGGAGGATGAGCAGGATGATGCTCGCCGGGCAAATACTGCCAGCCACCAGTGTCATTGGACCAGTAGGCGATGCCCGATGCGGCCACGTTGAGGCCGGTGGGAATCTGCCGCCTGAATGCATCCCAGGTGGGTGAAATATCGGAGGACCAGAAGATCGTTCCGTTGCGCTGTGCGCCGGTGTACGCATCGCGGGAAAGGATGAGAGCGCGGCGATCGCGTTCATCCTGACGAAAGCCATCATAGAGCGCCGCGGTGTGAAAGAGCGGGTAGACGTTGAAGTATTGCGTGCCGGGACCAATATGCAGGTACGCCCCATTCGGCGGCAGATCGGGCTCGGTCTCGTCCGCCCACAACGAATCGAAGCCTTTGCTCAGGATGTTATCGTGGACGGTCTTCCAATACCACTTGGCCGCATAGGGATTGGTGGTGTCGATGTCGGAGCCGGCGCGGTCGTACGGCAAGCCATTGATGGGTGTTCCGTCGGCTAGCTGAATGAACCAGCCCTTCTGGCGCAACTCGTCATAGAAGCGGTCGCCGGGAATAAACCGCGGCCACACGCTGATCATGGTCTCGAAGCCCAGGTCATGCAGTTGTTTGTTCATGGCCGTGGGGTCAGGCCAGTATTTTGGGTCAAAGTCCATCTGGCCCATCTTGGTGTAGTAGAACCAGTCGACCACCAGTACGTCGGCGGGCAGATGGCGCTCGCGATAGCCTTTGGCGACGGCCAGCACTTCGTCCTGACTGGCATAGCGCTGCTTGCACTGGATATAGCCGTAAGCTGCCTTGGGCAGCATGTGCGTGGGCCCGGTGAGCAGGCGGTAGCCTTCGTAGATCTCATCAGCGCTTGCGCCGGCGATCACAAAGAAAGAGACACGATTGCCGACTTCCGAAATCCAGCGCGTCTGCTCGTTGAATCCGGGTTCGATAGTGGTCTTCGACGGGTTGTCCCACAGCAGGCCGTAGCCTTTGTTCGTCACAAGAAACGGCACGCAGAAGCTGGGAGCAGCCGGAGCGAGATAGTCGGCCCAGCAATGCACGGGATGACCACGGTGATCGAGAAAGCCCTGTTGGTTCTGTCCGAGGCCGTAGTAGTGTTCGTCGTCCGGCGAAGCGAAGGTGGCGCCGACCACATAGAACTCGGGATCGCTCGGCCGCCGGTCGTGCGCGAGTTCGGCGGTGCCGTCTTTTTGATTGGGAACTGCCTGCGACCAGCCGGTAAGTTCGAGCAGCTTTTTGCCTTGCGGCGTGGTGAAGGTGATGTGTGCGCCGGGCGTGGAACCGCCGAAGTAGTGGCCAATATCGACCTGCGTCGAAACGGGCGGATGCGAGTGCGGAATTTCCACCGAGGCGACGATGCGCGAAGAGGCATAGATGTCGGCATCGGGCGTGCGGCTCGCCGACCAGCCTGCGGCTGCAGGCGAAGCGATGATGCCATAGCCCGGCGCAGCCAGCGCCGGCTCGCGATTCAGGCTGAGGGTCACGCGCAGGATGTTCGGCGCGTAAGGCTCCAGCGTGATGGTCTCGCCGCTGCGATCAATCTCAAGCCGTTGCGAGGACCCGGACGGATCGGACGTTTGCGCGTGCGAACCCTCGGCGGCAACAACCGCTCCTGCGAGTAAAAGAAGGAGCGCGGCAGGTTTGTTCATAGCAACCCCGAACGATCAAGAAATGATTGCGAGCACCAGTGTAAACCGATTCACCTGATCTTCTTGTCGCCTCGATTTTTATCAGCAAAGGCCGGAACGTTACGATGAGGCGTGACCCGAAGTGCACTGGCGTGGCAATCCAAACTCGTGTTGCTGTTCGTGCTGCCTTTCGTCGGTACAGACCTGGTGCTTGAAACCAACTTCTGGTTCACGCAGGATAAGACTGTCGCGATCTGGACGCTGGGCCTGAGCGCATTGCTGGCTCTGGTGACATGGAAGGTGCGCGCGGCTACGTCGCAGGCAGCACTGGCCGGTGCAGCGATTACGGCCAACCTGATGTTTTCGACCGTGACGTTTCCGTATCAGCCTTGGCATACTGCAATGGTTCCGGTGCTGGCGGTTTCGCTGCTCGCCTTTGCTGCCACGCGAATTGGCCGTTCTCAAAAAGAACGGCTGGGCACAGCAGAGGCGCGCAAAGGGCGCTCCGCCGCGCAGATTGCGGCGAATCTGGGCATTGCCGCGCTTATCGCGAGTGACGTCGCGCAGATTTGGGCAGTCGACCATTCGCGGCTTGTCCATGGGACGGTGGCTCTCTTCGCTGCGGGGCTGGCCGCGCTGGCTGAGGCGGCTGCGGATACGGTCTCGTCGGAGATGGGACAGGTGTTCGGCGGCCCGCCTTTGATGATCACGACGCTGCGCCGCGTCGAGCCGGGCCGCGATGGCGCCGTGAGCCTCGTCGGCACGCTGGCGGGCATCGCTGCGGGCGCCGTGATCGCCGGACTGGGCATGGTGGCGTTGCGCGGCGATGCGAAGTTGTTTGTGACGGCCACACTCGGCGGCGTCTTTGGACTGCTCTTCGATAGCCTGCTCGGCGCGACGCTTGAAGCGCGAGGATGGCTGAACAACGACGCGGTAAATTTTCTCTCGACGGCAAGCGCGGCGGGATTTGCGCTTGTGGCCGGTGCGGTGGTGGGTTGAGAAGTGGATTGAGCGATGTGCCCTCTCATCCTTTTCGCAGAGAACGCGAAAGGGATGGGGCACGGAGCTGACTCGCTAACCCGCTGACTTGCCGGCTCGCTTTCAGTGCAGGCCCAGACGCCAGAAGGTGTAGCTGAGAATCTCATGGGCGAGGCGCTCATCTTCGGCGGTATTATCGTCGACCGCCGGATGGGGCCGTGGCGAGGTCAGCACGTTGAGCCCGTCGGCGGCGCAGATGGCGTGGATGCGGAAGAGATGCGTGCCGTCGCTGACGATCACCAGACGGCGCAGTCCGTTGGCACGAGCGATGACGGCGATGCGACGTGCCGATTCCTCGGTATTGCGGCTTTCGGTCTCGGCGATAATGGCGGGCTCCGGCACGCCGCGGCTCATCAGATACTTCCGCCCCACAGAGCCTTCGGAGTACGCGTCGCCGCCGTCGCCACCGAGTGTGATCACAAGTGGTGCAATACCGCGCTGATAGAGCTCAAGCGCATGATCGAGACGCGCGCGGAAGACCGGTGAGGGATGGCCATCGTATTCAGCCGCGCCGAAGACGGCGATCGCATCAGACGGGGCAGCTTGATCGAGACGGGCGTACTTCTCGATCTGCGCGTAGACCCAGCGGCACCACGCTGCGCTCGCGGCGACGAAGACAAGAAACAGCACCAGCAGCACGGTCAGAATCCTGCCGCGGCGCTTCCCTCTTGTGCTGCGCACCATGCGCACTATCTTATCGCTGCAGGACCATTACGACTTCGTGAGTTGGGATAGCACCCTCGCGGAGAATCTCCCAGCGGCCGGGACCAAGCGAGAGGTCGACGATGGTGGTGGGCAAGCTGCGGCCGGTTGGCCCGCCGTCGACGATGAGCGGGACGCGGTCGCCGATCTGATCGCGCACGCAGCCGGCATGCGTACACTCGCTGGCGCCCTGCAGATTGGCCGAAGTGGCCGTGATGGGCAAGCCGAAGCGTTCGACGACGGCACGGGGAATGGCCGCGTCGGGCACGCGCAATGCGACGTTGCCCGTATTGGCCGTGGAACGCAGCGGCAGCTTGCTGCCGGCACGCACGATGATGGTGAGAGGACCGGGCCAGAAGCGGTCGGCCAGCTTGTCGAGCATGGCGTCCGTATCGCGCGCCAGCGTATACGCCTGCGAGAGACCGGAGATGAGCAGCGAAAGGGGCTTGTGCTTCTGCCGGGTCTTGAGCTGATAAATGCGCTCAACGGCGCGCAGGTTCACCGGATCGACGGCAAGTCCGTAAAAAGTATCGGTCGGCAGAGCGATGACATCTCCCTTACGCAGGCAGGAGACGATGTAATCTATCCGGTCCTGTTGGGGTTCATCGGGATGGACGCGCAAGATTTCCGCGGACAAGAAGGCCCACCTCAGTTTCCCGGATTTGCGAGCAAAACCAGCACTCGCAGAGTGGATTCGGGATGCATTGTGCCCGGGCGAGTGAGTCCAGCATATCCCGGCCAGGCATGATCCGGAATCGCCGCGGCCGAATGAACCCGACTGCGCTACGCCGTTTGGCAACCCCGCAGAAGCCTGAGAAATGCCGTAAGACGCCGTAAAGACGGAAATTATCACAGCACCGGCCGTGGTGCAAGTTGAGCGGTTCGTGCTGACTTCCGCGCCGCGTCCACTTCCCTTCGTCTGAAGAACGGCGAAGAGGCTGTGTCAACGCATAGAATCGCTTCAGCGTATGAAGGAATTCGTTCGATGCCTGTTCGTATTGTACAGAGTAAACAAAACGCTCGCTTGAGGGATCTGCGGCGGGCGCTCGCTTCGCCGGGTCGCAAAGGCGAAGCGGCGGGAATCGAAGGACGCAATCTGATCGAGGAAGCGGTGCGGGCGGGACTCACGATCCGCTGTCTCTTTCTCGCCCAGGAGTCGGAACCGCTGCTGGAGGAACTGGCGCTGCCGCCGGAGGCGGGGATGGAAACGGAGATTCTGTTGGTGCCGAAGGCGCTGCTCGATGCCGCGCTGACCACCGAGACGCCTCAGCCGGTAGCGGCGCTGGTCGAGCCGCATGACTGGACCTGGACGCACCTGCTCGACGGTCAGAATGGCGGTCAGGGCAAGGCCGCGCCGCTGATCCTGATCCTCGCGGGCCTGCAGGACCCTGGCAATCTGGGAACGATTCTGCGCTCGGCGGAGGCATTTGGCGCAACGGGGGCGGTGAGCCTCCCAGGAACGGTGAACGCCTGGAATCCGAAGGCGGTGCGCGCCTCGGCAGGAAGCGTATTTCGGGTGCCGGTGATCGCGGCCAGCGAGAAAGAATGCTTTGCGAAATTGCGTGAGGCTCACGTTCAGGTATGGACGACCACATCACGCGAAGCGCAGCCGGCCAATCTGGCGGATCTCGCCAAGCCGGTCGCTCTGCTGATCGGCAACGAGGGCAATGGCGTTTCTTCCGACTTGGCGCGGCAGGCCAGCGGAGCGCTCACGATTTCCTGCCCAGGCCCGGTGGAGAGCCTGAACGCAGCCGTGGCCACGAGCGTGTTGCTATATGAAGCAGCGCGGCAACGGGCGACGAGCAAGCCCGTGAGCGTTGGCGGTCTGGCGGAGCATCGAGGAGCGCGGCGATGAGCTCAGCTACAAACTTTGGGCGCCCCCGCCGCGGCTTTGTTTTTGCGGCTAGGGTGGGAGAGCGCAAACCTCACCTGATCGACTCAAGGATCCTCCGATGAGCTTGTTTGAGGGGTTCCCTGCTGCACCACCGAGTTCGTCCAAAGCGCTGCGCCACGCAGTGGCAGCAGTGCCGTTGGCGGAGAGGATGCGGCCACGCAGCCTGGAAGAGTACATGGGCCAGGAGCATCTGCTGGGCCCGGGCAAGCCGCTGCGCATACAGATCGAGCGCGACGATACCAGCTCGATGATCTTCTGGGGGCCTCCGGGCGTGGGCAAAACAACGCTGGCGAAGATCATCGCCGAAACCACGAAGGCGAACTTCATCGAGTTTTCCGCGGTGACCAGCGGCATCAAGGAGATCAAGCAGGTGATGGCCGACGCGGCACGGGCCGCCGAGATGCACTCGCGCACCATCCTGTTCGTGGATGAGATTCACCGCTTCAACAAGGCGCAGCAGGATGCCTTTCTACCCTACGTCGAGCGCGGCACGATCCGGCTGATCGGCGCGACCACGGAGAATCCCTCCTTCGAGATCATCTCTGCCCTGCTCTCGCGCTGCCGCGTGTATGTGCTGCAGCCGTTGAGTGAGGCGCAGATCGCGGAACTGCTGCGGCGCGCATTAGACGATCGCGAACGCGGACTGGGAGCGCTGGAGCTGACTGCGGAAGACGATGCCCTCGCGCTGATGGCGAGCTACTCGAGCGGCGACTGCCGCAGCGCCTACAACACACTGGAGGTGGCAGCGCAGTTGGCGACTGCTGACACGACGAAGCACATCTCCAAAGGTAAAGCCGCGGAAGCGGTCCAGCAGCGCGTGCTGATGTATGACAAATCCGGCGAAGAGCACTACAACCTGATCTCGGCGCTGCACAAGAGCGTGCGCAACTCCGACCCGGATGCGGCGCTCTACTGGCTGGGCCGCATGTTTGCCGCGGGCGAGGACCCGCTCTATCTGGCGCGGCGCGTCGTGCGGATGGCGGTGGAGGACATTGGCCTGGCTGCTCCCGAGGCGCTGAATCTATGCCTTTCGGCCAAGCAGGCGATGGAGTTTCTCGGCTCGCCCGAGGGCGACCTCGCTCTGGCCGAGGCAGTCGTGTATCTCGCGCTCGCGCCGAAGTCGAATGCGGTGTATACAGCTTACGGAGCCACGCAGGAAGACATCGAGCACACGCGGCAGGAGCCGGTGCCGCTTCATCTGCGCAACGCACCAACGCGCCTGATGAAAGAACTGGGCTACGCCGAGGGCTACCGCTACGCGCATGACGAGGAAGGCCACGTAGCGGACATGGACTGCCTGCCCGACTCGCTCAAAGGGCGCACGTACTATCAGCCAACGCAGGAAGGCCGCGAAAAGCAGCTTGCGCAGCGAATGGAGGAGTTACGAAAGATCAAGGCCCGAAAACGAGAAAGACAGTAAAAGCAGTATCTGAATCTGGGTGCCCCACCTTCGCCGATGCGCGCCTTTCGCGCGGTGGCTAAGGTGGGATATCTATAGCTCCTTACAAGCTCTTTATGGTCTTTTACAACGTCCTTTCATCCATCTACAATTCCGTCCGTGACGCACGGCCTAAAGCGCTATCAGTTCGCAGGCGATCTACACTTCGTCACCTTCAGTTGCTATCGTCGGCAGCCCTATCTCATCTCGGCGGCAGCACGTACACGGTTTGAAGAGGCCCTGGAACGAACCCGCGAGCGCTACGAGTTTTGCGTCATCGGATATGTCGTGATGCCCGAGCATGTGCATCTGCTCCTGAGTGAACCGCAGTCGGGACCGCTGGCACGAGCCCTTCATGCACTCAAGCTGTCAGTCTCGAAGCTCTCGCGTCAAAAGCCTTTCTGGCAGGCCCGCTACTACGATTTCAATGTCTACACTGCGCGCAAGCACGTAGAAAAACTGCGTTACATTCATCGCAATCCGGTGCACCGCGGGCTTGTGAAGCAGCCGGAGGATTGGCGCTGGTCCAGCTTTCGTCACTACGCAACGGGAGAACAGGGTGCAGTTGAGATTGAATCGTTCTGGACTGCGGCGCGCAGGGAGAAGGAGGCTGGAAGAGCGATAAAAAGCTAAGAGCTATAGATATGCATATCCCACCTTAGCCGATTCGCACAAGCGCGAATCGCCGAAGGTGGGGCACCCAGTTGTTGCGCTCAGTTATCTCCGTCCCTACGTTTTCCACGGATTGACCAGAGATTTTGCAATGTCCTCAAAGTGCTTGGTGTTGCGCGTAGCGAGAGTTGCGCGCGAGGCAAGGACGATGCCGGCGATCAGGGTGTCACGCGGGTCGCGTGGTCTCCCTGATTTTTGGGCAGCAGCCTCTAGTTCCGCTGCGTGTTGCGCGGCGGCATAATCAAACGCGGCAATGCGTCCTTGAATTGTGTCGTTCAGGAGGTGTTCGAAAGCGAGTATGCGCGAGGACTGGCGCTTTCCGGGTGGCATGGCGAGCAGTCCGGAACGGATTTCGTATACGTTGATGGAGGTAGTCCAAACAGAAGAACGAGGTTGGTCATCCAACCAACGGACCACTTCAGCGTCCGGCGAATCCCGCATGAATTCCGAGATTACATTGGTATCGAGAATGATCACGGTTCGAACTTGGGAATTTGCAGGCGCATGCCGCGAATTTCACGAATCTCTTCTTCCTTTTTGAGCCCGATCCCCTGCCCGCTGAAGAGCGCCGCCATCTCCGACCCTAAACCGCGATCCGGCTCTGCCTTTTCGCGCAAAGCTTCATTGAGAATTTCACGCACCTCGGCCTCCGTGCTGCGACCGTTGCGTTTAGCACGACGTTGCAGGCGGAGTTTGAGCCGGTCATCGAGATTGCGAACAAGAATCTGCGCCATTACCACCTCATTGCTATCATGATATCATGATCGGCGAATGAGGCAGAAGAGACTCAGTCTTCGTGGGTCGGAAAGTTCCAGACCTTTGCGTCGCCGGTTTCCATGTCTTCATCGAGACCGGTGGAGTCGGCAATATGGACGCTGCCGAATGAGTCATTGACCATGGCGTAATCGGCGCTTTCCTCATCATCGAACGATCTGCCGGGCATTGCGTAGGACAAACTGGGATATGCGCTCATAGATGGATCTCCCGGAAGCTACGGTTTTTCGGTTCAGAGATCGTGAAGGATTGGCGCTGCCTGGAGAGCCCTGGCAAAGGCTGACTGCTAAGCGCGCCGCCGAGTTTTCACCATTCTGCGCTCAAACGATATAAAAATCCCATAAGTAAATGTCAGAATTCTGAGAAATTCTGCGCTGGACTGGATTGGAACCAAATCAAGGCCAGATCAGCGGGCTGCCCAATCAGCCATCGATCAGCCATCGATCAGTCTTCGCGTGTGGGCTTGTTGTTCTTCTTGGCGTCGCCGGTTTCCTTGTCCTCGTCCAGGCCGGTAGAGTCGGCAGGATCGACGGTGCCCAGGGAGTCGTTCACAACGCCATTGTCGTTTCTGTTCTTTTCTTCCTGTAATCCGCCGGGTTGGGTATGGATAGATTTGGTCTTCTCGCTCATCTCTTCGTGTCTCCTCGGCGTTAGATGCCGGGCAGACGGATGTTGTTGGCGCAGATGGTCTAGAGGCAGCTGCGAGGGCGCCTTGTTAGTGCGGACGAGTTTCAGGCAAACAGCCGGGACAGGAGAACCTACTGCAGGTGGGACGGCAGGGCGCTGGCTTGGGTTGCAGTGCGCGGCAGCTTGCTGACGGCATCGAGAACGATGCCGGGGGTGAGCACCTCTGGCAGCAACTGCGGATCGGGCTGGCCGGGCGCGTAGAGCGCGTAAGCCGGCACACCGTCGCGGCCCATGGAGGTGAGCGCCTCCGTGATGGCCTCATCGTGGCGGGTCCAATCAGCCTTGAGCAGCACAACGTTGGCGTTGGCAAAGGCTTGCTGGACTGCAGACTGGCGCAGCGCAACGCGCTCATTGACCTGGCAGCTCAAACACCAGCTTGCCGTGAAATCGACGAAGACCGGATGCCCCTGGGAGAGATTGCGGCTCACGGCATCGGCGGTCCAGGGCTGCCATGCAGCGGAAGAGGTAGAGTTCGCAGCAGTTGAGGAGGTGGCTGGTTCTTCCGCCATCTTGGGAGCCCAGGCGGAAACTGCGATCACGGCGAGCACAAGCAATGCCGCCACGGCAGTCGACCAGCGTTTGGCCGGCCAGCGGCCCAGGAACCAGCCGGCAATGGCCAGCAATAGAAAGCTCGCGAGTAGAGCGGCCAAAACGGCTGCCCCGTAGGAGTTCGCCAGCACCCAGGCGAGCCAGATCACGGTGGCGAAGATCGGAACGGAGACGGCCTGTTTTAAAACGTCCATCCACACGCCCGGGCGCGGAAGGATGCGCGTCCACGCAGGCTGCAATGTGAGCGCAAGATAGGGTACGGCAAGGCCCAGAGCCAGCGCCGTGAAAATGGCGAAGGTAACGGCGGCTGGTTGAGCGAGCGCATAGCCGATGGCTGCGGCCATAAACGGGCCCGTGCAGGGGGTGGCGACGATGACGGCAAGGACGCCGGTAAAGAAGCTGCCTGTATAGCCCTGCTTCGCGGCGAGCGAACCGCCGGCGCTGGTCAGCGAAAGGCCGAATTCAAACTGGCCCGCCAATGAGAGGCCGAGAAAGAAGAGCAGGCAGGCCATCAGCGCAAGAAAGATCGGCGACTGGAACTGGAATCCCCAGCCGAGGCTGCCTCCCGCGGCGCGAAGCCCGAGCAGCGCCCCAACGAGGACCCAGAAGGAGACGAGAATACCGGCGGTGTAGACGAAGCCGTGCGCGCGCAGCTTGTGCTTCTCTTCGCTGCCCGAGTTCACGAGTGCCAGCCCCTTCAGGAACAGCACGGGAAAGACACAGGGCATGAGGTTCAGCAGCAGGCCGCCGAGAAAGGCCAGGCCGGCAACACGAGCCAATGCGCCGAAAGAAAACGAAGGAGCCGGCGGAGCAACGGTTCCAGGCACGGCGGAGAGGATGTAGTTTCTGCCGCCGGAGAGCTCCAGGACGCCATTTAGCTGCGCGGGGTTCGCAGTGAGATTCGCATCCTTCTTGAGATCGAGAATCAAGCCCTTCGTTGTTGGCGTGAGCTTCTGCGGCGACGGATTATCGAGGACGCTTTGGTCCGACGGGAAAAAGACCGCCTGCGTCTCGCGTTTGCCGGTCTCGACGGCAAAGCGGAAGCCAGTGGGTGTGGGCTGAAAGACGGCTTTGTCACCGGAAGGCAGCGGCTTGGGAAGTGCATCCACGCCGCGCTGCCAGAGGGATTGATCCACGGCAGAGGTGGTCGAGGCTTCGGGCGGCTTTGCGTCGAGTTGGACTTTTTCTTCGAGGTCGGCCTTGCCGGGGATGCACACCTCGCGGCAGACAAGCCACGAGACCTTGGCGTCGAGCGCGGCCGGACCCGGCTTCACCGATGCGGCGACGTTGAAGGAAAATGGAAAGACCACCTCGTTCTCATAACCGAAGTCCATCAACGGGCCGAGCGGCAGGCGCGCCGGAGCAGGAAAGGCGAGCGGCGTAGCGGTCACGCTATCAGGCAGTGTCCAGCGGATGCTGGGCGGCTCACCGGAGTCTCCGGCGTTCTGCCAATAGATATGCCAGCCCAGTTCGAGCTTAAAGTAGAGGCCGCCCTTGTTCGGCCCGCCGGGATACAGAACACTCTGCGGAAGCACTAGCTGCACATGGAGATGCGCCACATCCGCTGAACTGGCGGCTGAGCTCGACGCGGCCCATGCCGGCGATGCAATCAGCGCGGCAAGCAGACCGAAGATGCAAAAAAAGTGGCGCATAGCGCTGGAAGTCCGGTTCCAGATCTGAGGCTAGATCCGGTTCTAGGGATTGGACTCAGTTTACTGGACGGAAGTTACGCGAGGCAGTGGAGTCGAAAACGCCGGGCGCTTCGACTCAGCCATTGCCGCGCGACTGGACACCCAGGTTCGGCCCCGGATGACAGAACCACAGGAGTGCTCTCCCACTCCTTTCGCGCAAAACGCGAAAAGGATGGGGCACGGAAATCGTCAGTCGCGATGTAGCTCTGGATGGGCGGCGTGCTGGCGGAAGATGCAGTCGTTCTCGACGACTTTGACGCCGGCGGCGCGGGCCTTCGCGACCGCTTCTTCGTGAATAACGCCGTCCTGGAGCCAGAGATACGGGATGCCGAGACGAACCACGTCGTCGACGATGGGTGGAACGTTCTCCGACGCCCGGAAGACGTCTACCAGGTCGATGCCCGCGCCTGTTTGCTCGCGCACTGCGGCCTGTGCGGCATCCAGATCGGGATAGCAGGGCTTGCCAAGCACCTGTGTGAGCGTCGGGTTGACGGCAAAGACGCGATATCCGTTGGAGGCCAGGTATTTGCCGATGTGGTGGCTGGCGCGGGTGGGTTTATCGCTCATGCCGACTATGGCAACTGTCTTGGCATCGCGCAACATTTCTTCGATGACGGCGGAGTCGTTTTTCATGTATGCTCAGTGGCCGGCAGAAGCTCGGAGCTTTCCGCGGCTTCTAGTTCATGATCAAGATATTCGAAGATGTACGCCCGATCACTGCCTATACCTATCCATCAGGCGTAGTCTCTCTTAGCTTATCTGACAGAGTAGGGATTCCGGCGACAGTGCGCTGGACTCCTCGAGGTTGGGCTCGTTTTCCACTCGTCCCACCGGGTTCCCTTCCCCTCTATGTCTGTCCTGAAGAAACAAAGGAGGCCCGCCCGTGGGTGGCGGGTAGGACATGAATTATCAGTATTCTCTTCCAGGAAAATTTCAACATCACCTCATCGGTGCGGCGGGAGCAGTTTGTGTTTTTGCCGTCCTTACCGCCAGCGCGGCCTCTGCGCGCTGCGAGGACGGCGATCGAACGAATCAGGACAGCATTACGGCTGCTACGGCTACTCCAACAGGATGCAGCCGCCAAATTGAAGTGGTCGAGGCCACGACAGACGCCATCGTGGACTCGCTCGATAAACGCGGCCTGGTGTATGCAGAGAGAGGCGAATTCGATTGCGCGATCTGGGAGTTCAGCCACGCCATCGAACTCAAGCCGGAGTCGCCGACTCTTTTCAATAATCGCGGTGTTGCCTATCGGCAGAAGGGTGAGATGGACCGCTCGCTGGAAGACTTCAACCGCGCCATCTACCTGAAGCCTGACTATGCCGTCGCTCTGACCAACCGCGGCAGCGTTTACATGTTTACAAACCAGTTGGACCGCGCCATCGAGGACTACAACCAGGCACTCGGCTTCGATCCGCGCTACGCGAGCGCGTACAACGATCGCGGGAGCGTCTACGCGAGCAGGGGTGATCTGGAGCGTGCCATGCAGGACTACGGCGAGGCCATTCGCCTCAAACCGGGCTACGCAGACGCGCATTACAACAAGGGCCTGGCTTTTCTCCACCTCGGCGACTTCGACCGCGCCATTGCCGAGTTCGATGAAGTGCTGCGGCTCAAGCCGGATTTTGTCCAGGCCTATGACAGCCGCGGCAACGCATGGAACGCCGAAGGCAGGCGCGAGCGTGCGATTGCAGATTACACAGAAGCCATCCATCGAAAACCGAACTATGCCGACGCCTATTTCAACCGCGGATCAGCTCTCGACAGCGAAGGAAAGCATGAGCGAGCCATTCAGGACCTAAGTGAGGCGCTACAGTTGAAGCCGAATTTTCCTGAGGCGCTGCACAACCGCGGCGGCGCGTATGCAGCGGAAGGGCAGCTCGACCGGGCGATCCAGGACTACGATGCAGCCCTCCGGCTGAGACCCGACTACACCAGCGCTCAGCTCGATCGGGAGCGGGTCTATGCCGAGAAACGCCAGCGCGAGGGCATCGCCCAGAACTCTGCGGAGACTGCTGCGCAATAGGAGCGATTCCAAACGAAGCCCGCGCTGCAGATAGATAGCGCGAGCTCATTGTCGGTGCTTAGGAGATTTAGACGTCCAGATCGTCGGCTCCCGCCGAGCCCGCAGTGCCACGGCGCTTGGCCAGCAGATAGCCGCGCAGGAAGGGCTCGAGATAGCCGTCGAGGACCTTGTCCACGTCACCCACTTCGACCTTGGTGCGATGATCTTTCGCCATGCGATAGGGCTGCAGAACGTAGGAACGAATCTGCGAACCGAAGTTGATGTCGAGCTTTGAGTCTTCCAGCTTCTTGGTCTCTGCACGCTTCTTTTCGAGCTCGTACTCATAGAGCCGCGAGCGCAGCATCTTGAAGGCCTTGTCGCGGTTCTTGTGCTGCGAGCGCTCGTTCTGGCACTGGACCACGATGCCCGTCGGAATGTGCGTGATGCGCACAGCCGAGTCCGTCGTGTTCACATGCTGGCCGCCCTTGCCGCCGGAGCGGTAGGTATCGACGCGCAGGTCTTCCAGCTTGATGTCGACGTGGATCGAGTCGTCGATCTCCGGCGAAACGAAGACGGAGGCAAACGAAGTATGGCGGCGCTTGGCTGAATCAAAGGGCGAGATGCGTACGAGACGATGCACACCGCTCTCGCCCGCTAACTGGCCAAAGGCGTATTCGCCGAGAATGGTGAAGGTAGCTGATTTGATGCCGGCCTCTTCGCCATCCTGGTAGTCGTTCATCTCGGTCTTGAAGCCCTGCTGTTCGGCCCAGCGCAGATACATGCGCATGAGCATCTCGGCCCAGTCCTGGCTCTCGGTACCGCCTGCTCCGGGATGCACGGTGACGATCGCGTTGAGCGGATCGGCTTCGCCGGAGAGCATAGTGCGCGCTTCAAGAGCTTCGGCGAAGGCAGCCAGGTCCTTGATGGATTTTTCGAGGTCGGCGAGAACATCTTCGCCCTCGCGGGCCAGCTCGAAGTAGGCTTCGATATCGCTGGTGCGCCGGACGAGTCCTTCGTCATCGGCGACAAGCTGCTCAAGCCGCTTGCGATCGCGCATGAGCGGCTTCGAGGCCTCAGGATCGGACCATAGCGCCGGATCAGCTAACTTGGTTTCAATTTCGGAGAGTTCCCTGCGGATGCGGGCAGGGTCAAAGATACTCCCGCAGGTCGCGTACCTGATCGCGCACGGGAGCGTAGGCGAATTCGAGATCGTTTAAAGATGACATCTGCTCGTTTTGACCTGACTTGGATAGCAAGTTAGCGAGTTAGCGGGCCAGCAAGTCGGCTACGAAGATCTTTGCCGATTGCGGGACCAGAAAACTATGCCTATAGCCAGTATGGCATACACCCACGCGAACACGTCGCCATGCCCGGTGCGTCTTCGGAGGGAGCAGGAGCCTTCAGGCTCCTGAATACATCGGCGCAACGCGCGGCCTTCAGGCTCGGGCATTCTTTTCTCCGCGGAATGAGACGGCATCACGGAGCCACAAACGAAAGGCCCGTGGCTAAAGCCACTTTTCCTTGATGGCTCAGGTTCAGGAGCCTAAAGGCTCCTGCTCCCTCCGGCGTCTAGCTTGATCCAATACCCACAGCGCAATGTCCGGCCTTCAGGCCCGGGCCTTCATTCCTCCGCAAAATGAGACGGCATCGGGTCCAATAGCCCGCAGCTAGCGGAGCTGAATCGATACTCACTCGGTGATTCCACAAGCCCTCGCCGCACCGGGTTCGCCTCGATATAACGGGCACAGTTACGGAACTTCTCTTCGCTCGTAATCTGGCTCTCGTTGAAGCTGCGCATCCACACATCGAGCTTGCTCTTCAGGCGAAAGGAAAAACCGCCCTTAATAAACTGCAGCGCCTTTTCGAGCGACACATCCGGGGCGGGCGTGATTAGAGCGTGGAAATGATCGGGCATGATGACGAATGCGTGCAACAGGAATTTCTCCTGGCTGCGATAGTCGAAGATGGTTTGCTGCAGCAGCTCCGCACTGGCTGTGACCTGAAAGAGGCTCCTGCGCTGCGCCGTCACAGCCGTGACCAGGTATGTACGCGTTTTCTTGAGGAGCCAGGTGCATCGCGGAATCATAAACGAATACCCGCGGCTAAAGCCGACTTTCATTGGTGCTTATTTTCAGGAGCCTGAAGGCTCCTGCTCCCTCCGGATAGACCGTCTTCCCGCCCAAACGAGAAAGGCGATGGAGATAATCGCGCACACCCATGCGAACACATCGCCATGCGCCGTGTAGAAGGTGATGTCATCGCGGAAGGCGAACCCGGCGGGCAGCGCATCGACACGATGACGCGGGATGCTTTCTCGGACGCGGCCGTAAGGATCGATCGAGGCCGTCACACCGTTGTTGGTGTCGCGCAGCAGCCAGCGGCGGTTCTCGATCGCCCTCATGCGGGCCATGTTGAGATGCTGCCAGGGCGCGCTGGTATCGCCGTACCAGCCATCGTCGCTGATGTTCACGAAGACCTCGGCGCCATTGCGCGCAAACTGGCGTACCTCGTCGGCAAAGACAGCCTCGTAGCAGATGAAGACGCCGTAGCGATGCATTTGTCCATCGCGGCCGCTCAAATGAAAGACGCTGCGCTCGGTGCCCGGCGTGAAATTCGAAACTTTGCCGGTGAGCTTGTGGGCGAAGAAGAGGATGCGTGCAAAGGGAATGTACTCCCCGAAGGGAACAAGGTGGATCTTGTCATAGCGGCCTACTTCTTTTCCGTCCGCGTCGTAGATCATGGCCGAGACGTAATTCAGCCAACCACCTTCGGTAAATTGCGCACCGATTCCATTCACGATCAGCGGAGCCTGCTCGGTGCGTGCGATTTCTGTCATCGAATGCTGGAAGCGCGGATCGGGTTCGAAGAACGGCGCGGGGGCTTCCGGCCAGACGACGAGATCGGGGTGCGTTGATTGCGGAGGGCAAGAAGGGCTGACTATTGACGCGCCGGTTTGCGGGATTCCATCGATAAAGCTCTTGCAGGTCTCGCCGCCGAGCTGCGCGAACTCACGCATGTGCTGGTCCCACTCGCCGGCGCCCTGCCAGTAGCCGGTGTTGGCGACATCGAGATTGGGTTGAATCAGCACAGCTTCCATGGTGGGCTGGGGCTGGGGCGGCTTGTCCAGTACGCCGGTCGCGCCAGAAGCTAGCAAAACCAGTCCGCAGATGCCCCATGCCCAGCGGCCCGCGAATCGGCTTTTAGATCGACCGGTCACGAGAAATGCGCCGGCAAGCAGCGCGTTGACGCCAACAAGAAGAAAGCTGATGCCGTAGACGCCGGTCCAGGGAGCAAGCTGATTGAGCAGGCCGTTATCCACCTGCGAATAGCCGAGCTGGTCCCAGGGAACGCTGGTGATGCGCGCACCGGCGAGTTCAAGCGCCGTCCAGAGAAACGGCGCGAAGGCCAGCGCGAGGCGCACAGACCCGGTCGCTCGGCGCACGAGCAAGAGGCCCCATCCGAAGAGGCCGAAGTAGAGACCGAGAACGAGACTGAAACCGAGCGTGATCAGTTCCGGCGCGAGCGGCGGCATATCGCCGTAGTGCAACATGGTGTCGCGGATCCAGTAGCAGTTGCCGACATACCAGAGCACGCCGCTGAGATAGGCAAGCAAAAATCCGCGGCGAAGCGGATGCGGTTCCGTTGAGTCGCCCAGCGACAGTACTGCCCACAGCAACGGCACGAGACCAAACCACGCAAAGACGCCGCGCCAGGGTGGCATCGGACCTGCGATGGGAAAAGGCAGCTCAAGCAGGCATGCGGAGAGGATTGCCCCCGCCCAAAGCATCCATCCGCGCGGCCTGGCTGACCTGTTGTGCGCGGAGGACGGCATACAGGGCTGAGTTTAAAGCATTTGCCCAAAAGCCCGGCAAAGAGCCGAAATGGCAGTACAATCAAGAGCATGATCCTCGCTAACCTAACGATTCGCGCGCTTGAGACGCTGTTCCTCGTTGGCCTGGCCGGCTCGGCTGTAGTGGTCATCATCAGCTTTCTTGAGGACGCTAAAGAACTGTTCGGCAAGGACTAACGGTCCATTTGTTCGTTTAAACAGTTTTGTTCTTTATTTTTCGTTGACACTCTATTCATTCAGAAATAGACTCAGCGCAGGGCGGTGTTTTCGCTCTGGACTTGAAAAAGCCGGCTAGAGCGCCGGCATTTTTGCGATGGCATCTACACGCACGACCGTTGCCCCCCCGCCAGATCGCGTAAAACTCATCGTGGCATCTTCCGTGATGCTCACGTTCATCTCCTTTTGGCGCGCAGCCGCCATTGTTCTCAACGACCTGGGATCCTCAGCCTTTTATGCCGGAGGCATCGCCGAGCAGGCCATCGGCGCGTCTGCACCGTGGTTCATCCTGGGCATCATGCTGTTCAGCTTCGCGGTGCGTGCGGTCTACGTCGAGAGCTGTTCGATGTTTACCCGCGGCGGCGTCTACCGCGTAGTAAAAGAGGCACTGGGAGGCGGCTTCGCCAAGGTAAGCGTTTCGGCGCTGATGTTCGACTATATCCTCACCGGCCCGATCTCCGGTGTGTCCGCCGGGCAATACATCACCGGCCTGATGAATGAGCTGATGGATGTGGCCAACCAGAGCCACTGGCTGCCTCCGGCGCTGATGACGCAGGGGCATCCCTTCCAGTTCAACATGGACTACACCTCGGCGCTGTTTGCCGCGATTGTAACCATCTACTACTGGTGGCAGAACATCAAGGGCATCGAGGAATCAAGCGGCAAGGCGCTACAGGTTATGCAGATCACTACCGTCATGGTGGTGATTTTGTTTCTCTGGGGCACATACTCGCTCTTCGTCCGTGGGGTTCACCTTCCGCCTTCGCCAGTTCCCTCGCATCTGAAATTCAGCACAGACGCGCTTGGATTCCTGCACGGCCTCGGTCTGCCGATCTTTGGACTGTTCGGCATTCTGATGGCCTTTGGGCACTCGATCCTGGCCATGAGCGGCGAGGAGAGCCTGGCACAGGTCAATCGCGAGATTGAACATCCCAAGCTGAAGAACCTGAAGCGCGCGGCGATCGTCATCGCCATCTACAGCCTGCTCTTCACCGGCGGCGCAACGCTGCTAGCGTCGATGCTCATCCCCGACTACGAGCGCACGCACGTCTATCCGGATAACCTGATTGCCGGACTGGCGATGTTCATGGTGGGACCGCTGTTCTGGCGGATCATCTTCCGCATCTTCGTAGTGCTGGTCGGCTTTCTGATTCTCTCCGGCGCGATCAACACATCGATGATCGGCTCGACAGGCGTGCTGATGCGCGTGGCTGAAGACGGCGTGCTGACCGACTGGTTCCGCATGCCGCACTCCAAGTTCGGCACCAGCTATCGCATCGTGAACCTGGTGTTCGTCCTGCAGATGGTGACCATCATCGCCAGCCGGGGCAATGTGATCACGCTGGGCGAGGCATACGCCTTCGGCGTCATCTGGTCGTTTACGCTGAATAGCCTGGCCATGCTGGTGCTGCGCTGGAAGTATCACGGCGAGCGCGGCTGGAAGGTGCCGCCAAATATCAAGATCGGAAAGACGGAGATCCCGCTCGGGCTGATCTCGGTGTTCATGGTGCTGCTGACCACGGCCATCGTGAACCTGTTTACGAAATCGGTGGCCACGGTAAGCGGCATTGCATTCGCCGCGACGTTTTTCATTATCTTCACGATCTCCGAGAACAAGAACCGCAAGCTGCACGCGCTCACCGCGCGGCAGATGAAGGACCACTTCCAGCTTGAGCATCAGGACACGGTCAGCCGCGAGTCGGCAGCTATCCGGCCGGGCGGCACCGTGGTGACGATGCGGGATGCGAACAATCCCCTGGCGCTGAAGTGGACCCTGGCCCGCACGAACACCGATGACAAAGACGTGATTGTGATCAGCGTGCGCATGATGGGCGCGGGAGGACCGGAGTACCTGAGTCCGGAAGATCAGAGTTTTAGCGAGCACGAGCAGACACTCTTCACCAAAGCTGTGTCGGTGGCCGAGAGCTTCGGCAAAAAGGTATCGCTGCTGGTGGTGCCTGCCGGAGACATCTTCGCCGCACTGGCGCAGAGCGCCAACTCCCTCGAAGTAGATTCCGTCGTCTCGGGGCAGTCCAGTTCGATGACAGCCGAAGACCAGGCATTCCACATGGGCCAGGCCTGGGAGGCGCTGCCGGAGCCGAAGCGGCAGTTCAATTTCTACGTGATCAGCGCGGACGGCTCCGCGAAGGTCTTCTTCATCGGGCCGCACGCGCCGGCCTTAAGTCCGGAAGACGTGCAGTTGGTGCACCGTTTGTGGCTGAATATGCGCCGCGACCCAACCGCAAGCGACCTGCATCACAGCGACATCATCACCTACGCGCTCACGCGCCTGGCCGGCCAGTACGCGCGTGAAAAAGCCGACATCCTCCGCGAGTTGCGCAACTGCCGGTCTTCCGACGCGCCCGACAAACTGCGCTATGGCAATCAGGACTCTTCTAACTACGCGGGCGTCGCGCAGACGCAGCGCGCAGTGAAGCAAACGCGCGACCAATAATTGGTCTAATTTTTAGAGATGATCTCAGGCTTGGATGCCCCATCCCTGCAGCGCATTCTTTGTCGCAAGGGTGGGAAAGCACTGCACTGGTTTCACCGTTTTAAATCCCTGTGATATCCCAATCTTGAATCAAAGAACGATTCAGGGGTTGGAGCACCCGAAGTTGTGATCAATTCAAGGGTGGCCAGCCGCGCGAGGGACAGTTCAGTGTTTTGCGAATTTCGTCCAGATGTCTTCACCTGTGCTTATTTCGTAAGGCTTATCAAGCGGAAATCTGTAAAAGCCGGGAATGATTCCGCTATTGACCGTGCCATCGATTCCATATTGCGTTTCGAAGCGCACGGGGAACGTCTCGCCGGGCGTTTTGGCAACTTGCATGTAAAACACTCGAACGTGAGTTTCTCTGACTTGCAGCATCCTGTGAAAGTCGAAATCTAGTTGGTCCCCCTTAATCAAGACAATTGGGGAGATCAGAGAGAGAACTGAAAGTTCAGAACCTCCGCGTCTAGCGCTCCATTGCAATGGTTTTGTAACGCTGCCGTCTCTCATCTTGCGCGGCGGCAAGGGGTCATCCCAGTTAGTTCCCACAAGCTGGAAAAATCCGGGATATATGGACCCATCTGCGAAATAGAAGCTACCTGAAACGAGAAGCTTGGAATGCGGCCAGATGACGTCTTTTGTCACTGGCTTCATCCAAGGCAAGAAAGATCTCTCATCGATCTCGACGGTTGGTGCGGTTCCATCCTCAACGTGTCTCGCAATGCGCCAGACTGGATGTGTCTTAAAGTCGCGTTCGGTAAGGTCCTCTTCTTGCCTGATGTTCAATGATTTTCCTCCACTTTTAAGCGATCGATCTGCGCGACCGGAGTGTGTGACGGCAGTCCAGAAGCCATGTGCCTCACTCTCGCCGCGGCGAGGGTGGAAAAGCCCCAACTAACCTCTTCCAAAACCAGCCATAATGTATTTCAGGCCTCGAACACCTCTCCCGGTTTCCACGAAACGACCTTCACGCCTGCGCCAACCAGAGCGGCGAGCTGTTCCGGTGTTCCTTTGAGCGGCGGAAACGTGCCCCAATGGATCGGCAGCACGATCTCCGGCGCGACAAAGCGCACCGCCAGCGCTGCTTCTTTCGGCCCCATCGTGTAATGGCCGCCGATGGGCAGCATCGCCACCTTGGGCTGGTAGAGCTCGCGAATGAGCTCCATGTCGCGGAAGACGGTCGTATCGCCGGAGTGGTAGAGCACAGGGCCGTCGGCGATAGTCAGCACAAAGCCAGCGGCCACGCCTACGTAGTGGGTTCCCTGCTCATCCTGCGCGCCTGCTGAGTGCCGCGCGTCGACCATGGTGGCGGCGACGTCTTCCAACTGCACTGTCCCGCCAAGATTCATCCCCATCGTGTTCTCGACACCTTTGCTGCCTACATAGGCGGCCAGCTCGTAGATCGCCACCACGGTCGAGCCATGCCTCTTCGCGACGGTCACCACGTCGGACATGTGATCTCCATGACCGTGGGTAAGCAAGATGAAGTGGATTTTGGAAGGCAGCGGAAAATCTTTTGGATATTTGGGATTCTGCGCGATGAAAGGGTCGATCAGGATGTTCGCGCCCGCAGGCGACTGGACGAGCACCGTGGCGTGGCCCAGCCAGGTGATGCGGGTTTGTTTGGATGCACTCATGCCTCTCTCCTCTTGCCGGATTGTCGGTCACGTGGTTTGGATGACGATTACGGGATGATTGCGGCCCAGGATCTTGGACCGATCTTGTCGATCTTATCGTGGCGTCGCTTCGCGGCCCCTCCGCATTTCACATGGTGACGGTTCGCGAAGTCCGACCGCCTCGCCTCTTTGAGAACTACCTCTTGACGCCATGGGGAGGCAAGCGTAGGCTACCTCAAAAGGCGAACATATGGCGAAAACTGATTCGCTCTTCCCCATCCTCAATGACAAGACAATCTCACCCCTCGCACACCGCGCCGCAGAGGCTCAACTGGACTCAGCCGGCTGCCTCACGGAGTACCGGCCTCTCGAATCGCGCTCTATCCTGAGCAAGGTCAACTCCAAGCGGGGTGCGCCCTTCAGCCATGGAATCAACCCGTACCGGGGCTGCGAGTTCGCCTGCCGGTACTGCTACGCCCGCTACACGCACGAGTTTCTGGAGATGCGCGATCCCCAGGAGTTCGAGCGGAAGATCTACTTCAAGGAAAATGCCGCCTGGCTGCTCGAACAGGAACTGCGGCGGCTGAAGCCGGGAACGCAGATCGCGATGGGAACAGCGACCGATCCGTACCAGCCGCTCGAACGGAAACAGAAGATCACGCGCTCGCTGCTCGAGGTCTTCGCAAAATTCAGCGGCTTCACTCTCGGCATCGTTACAAAGTCCACGCTCATCGCGCGTGATGTGGACCTGCTGCAGGCAATCGCCGAGCGCAACAAGCTCACCGTGCACCACACGGTGACAACGCTCAACGTCAGGCTGGCGCGGATTCTGGAGCCGCGCGCTCCACGGCCGGACCTGCGCATCGCCACGCTGGCGAAGGTGCGCGCGGCAGGCGTGCGCGCTGGCGTGCTCTGCTCGCCGCTCATGCCCGGCATCACCGACAGCCGCAGCTCAATTGCCGCAGTGGCCAAAGCCGCAGCAGGCGCAGGCGCAAATTTCTTCGCGGCTGGTTCACTGTTTCTAAAACCATGCTCACTGCCAACCTTCTTTGCCTTCGTGCGCGAGCACTTTCCCGAACAGTTGCCGGCCTACGAGAAGCGGTATGCAAAGAGCGCGTTCACCTCGGCCGAATACCAGAAACGCATGGCCGACCTGGTGGAGTCGGTCTGCCGGGAATACAAGCTCGGCAAGCGGTTTTCTGACCAGTGGAAAGAGGAGACACGCCCCAAAGGAGTGGAACGCGTGGAGATTCAGCCCTGGCTGCCGTTTGCGGCTACCGGGTCATGATGACTTCAGAGACCGAGTCTTTCGCCAGAAACTGCTTGTGACCTGACCAACCCGAAAAGAGGCGCTCGATGCTGCGGTTGGTGAAGGCACGCTGGATCGGGAACTGCTGGGCGAGCTGGATTTCGACGTTGTCGGTTGCCGTGACGTGGAACCGGCAATGGACGGTCTCATCGCCCGTCATACGGGTGTGAAAGAGAGCCAGAACCTGTCCGCCGGGATTCATCGAAGCGTAGAGGTGCGTCACAACCGGCGCGACGAGCGGTTCTGGCAGGTAATCGAGGGCGGTCCAAAGCAGAACCACGTCGAAGAGACGGCCACCGAAGTTGAGGGCCTGCTTGAGGTAGCCTTCGACATTCCAGATCGGATTGCCGTCTGCATCCTCGCCGGTCTGCCAATTCTCTGCGTGCGCATCGCCAACCAAGTCCGCGAGAAAGACACTGTGTCCCAGATCGGTAAGGTAGTTGATGTTGTTCGGCGAGGTAAAGCCGACGTCGATGATGCGCAGCCCCGGCTCGGCCTGCAGCCGCTTGCGCATGGCTGCCCAGCCGCCGGAGTGGCGTGGCACGCGCGGGCCCGAGGTACCCTGCGATGTGGACGTGGACGTTCCGCTTTGCTTTTTATCGAACCAGTTCCGCAACCTGATTTCCTCTTGCGACCGTGCCTGTCAGCGAGTGAGGCCGGCGCGCAGTTGTCGTCAGGCGACTCCGCCCGCAGGCGCCGGAGTGGCAGCCTCAGGCGCCTTGGCAGCAGCGCCCTGCGTGAGATCGACTTTTCCGCGGAAGACGGCGTTGTCTTCGACGGAGAGGCGAAGAGCCTTAATATCGCCCTCCACCGCACAACCGGCGCGCAGTTCTACGCGGCCGCTGGCTACCACATTGCCCTGTACGCGGCCCATGATCAATACGTCTTTCGCAGTAAGGTCCGCGGCAACATGCGCATTGGGCCCAACCGTCAACCGGCTCTCGGAAAGGCTGACGGTCCCTTCGACGTGCCCATCCACAATCAAATCTTCACTGCCCTTCACTTCGCCGCGGATCACGACACTTTTGCCGATGCGCGCGGGGGAATTCTCCACAGCCATGTCTCTTCCCTTCCATTGGCCACGTAGGCCCTGCCCGCACTATAACAGCTACCCGGCCTTCAGTGCCTTAAACATCGCATCCGGAGGGGTACGATGGCGTCTAATAGGGAGAGTGAGCCCTTCGAGCATTCGGAAGACAACGATGCCCGCTGAGCATTTCGCCGCGTACAGACTGATCGCGGCCCTCTGGATTCTTTCCGGAGCGGCCATGCTGGCACAGCCGGCTCCCGACGCATTGCCGCCTGTTCAGGCGCAAGCTCTCGTGGAACGCGCGCTGGCCAATGAATTGCGCGCGGCGCAGGATGGGGCGCATCCCATGCGCTACGTGCTGCACAAGGCGAGTCCGCGGCTTACCTCGACCAAGGAAATGATCGAAACCAAAGATGGCGCGGTGGCGCGCCTGGTCGCGATCAACGATCAGCCCCTGAATGCGGCCAACGAACAGAAGGAACAGGCTCGGCTCGATGCGCTATTGCGCGATCCTGGCCAGCAGAGGCATCGTAAGCAGGCTCAGGATGCCGATTTTGCGCGCGCGATCAAAGTGTTGCGCGTGCTGCCCAGCGCCTTTCTGTATGAATACGCAGGGCCGGAGACGGGCTCTGCAGGTACGACTGAAAAGTTCACATTTAAGCCGAATCCATCCTTCGATGCGCCCGATCTCGAAACGCAGGTGCTGACAGCGATGAGCGGCGAACTGTGGATTGACGCAACCAGCGAACGCGTCGAGCGACTGGATGGCCGGCTGCAGCAGGACGTGGACTTTGGATGGGGCATTCTCGGTCGGCTCTACAAGGGCGGTTGGATCAAAATCGAACAGGCGAATGTGTGCGGCGATCAGTGGCGGACGGTGCGCTTCCAGATGTCGATGAGTGGCCGGGTCTTCTGGAGAACGCGCGCCTTCGACACGACCGAAGAGCAGTCCCAGTTTGCGCCGGTGCCTGTGGGGTTGGGCTACGCGCAGGCGATCGGGATGCTGCGCAGTGATTCGGCCAAGGTCAGTCCCAGCCCGTAACAACGTATTTTGCTTGTAAATGAAAATGGCCCCGCACCCTAGTGCGAGGCCGCTTTGCATGGATGCGACGCCCTACATCTTGGCGAAGACGATAACCATGGTGAAGAGGGTGAGGGACTCGATGAAGGCCAGGCCGAGCACCAGGAACAGCATGATGCCGGCGCGGGTTCCAGGATTGCGCGCAAGCGCCTCGGTGGCCGAAGCGACTGCCCTGCCCTGACCCAGGCCGCAAAGGCCGGCCGCAAGGCCCATGCCGAGGCCTGCACCGATCGGAATCAGGCTGGCTGCGGGGGCTGAGCCGGTCTGCGCGAAGGCCGGAACGGCGAAGCACAGCGCCGACAGGACCATGAAGAGATATTGAAGTTTCCGCATAGTTCTCCTGCTTCCCTTAAATTGACCGCCAGTGGGTGGTTGAGGCTCACCGTGCCGGCGAGAAACAGCTTCTAGCTGTTTCCGCCTTTGGCCCCCTCACGCTTGCGGCCTTCCGATCTGCCGGAGCGGAAGCGCTCCCCGGCCGGAATCTTCTGATGCAGCTTTCAGCTATCAGCCGTCAGCTTTCAGCTGATCCTACGCTGTTCTTGCTTCATCAACTTATACCATTGCGCTTTTGCACAACTCTTCCAAGCACAAACGAGCTGAAAGCTGATAGCTGACGGCTAATAGCTGCTTTAGTGATCGTGCGCCACCGCCATGGAGAGATAAATCATCGACAGCAGCATAAACACAAATGCCTGGATCACCGAGACGGCAAAGTGCAAACCGAGAAAGACGGCGGGCACGGCCAGCGGGATGATCGAAAACCAGACCAGCGTGAGCAAGTCGCTCGCAAACATGTTCGCGTAAAGACGGATGGTGAGCGACATCATACGCGCGAAGTGCGAGACCAGCTCAATGGGAAACATGAGCGGCGCCAGCCACGGCAGCGGGCCAGCGAAGTGCTTCATGTAGCCCACGGGGCCCTGCACGCGAAAACCGTGGAAGTTGTAGTAGAGGAACGTGAGCACCGCGATGCCCAGCGGAACCTCTGGCCGGCTGGTGGGCGTGATGACGCCGGGAATCAGGCCAAGCAGATTATTGAACAGAACAAAGAGCACAATGCAAGTGACGAAGGCCTGAAAGCGCTCATAGCCGTGACCGATGATCTGATCCCCAAGGCCGCCAACACTCTCGTGAACCATCTCGGCGATCTGCTGAGCCGAATTAGGCTTCTCAACCGAAAGAGAGCTGCGCACAACGAGGAAGAATAAAAGCAATGCGGCAGCGACGATCAGTTCGAGCGCAAAAGCAGCGTTGATGCGATAGGCGCGATGTACAGCCTCAACGCCGGTGATGCCGACTGAAGCGTAGAGCTTGAGTTCGACGCCTTTGAGAAGGGCGTTGACAAAGTGGGTGAGTCCAAACAATTCCGGCATGAAAGCTTCAGTCTTCCTGTTGCGGTGTAGGATCTTTCGGAAAAACTTAGTTGCGAAGCAGGCGGATCGCCTCCCAGAGCGTTGCCAGGACTGCAAGGCCCAGGCCGCAGAGGAGTGCGACTACCGATCCCCTGAAACATTTCAGGCTACCATAAATGGCCCCGCCGAAGATGATCAGCCTGAGGACAAAGAAGATAGCAGCCAGTGCGGCGCCGCGCGGAGCCTGCTTCTGATCCAGTTTGGCGTTGATGAAGCGGATAAGCCGCTGCCACTCCAAAATGCTCGCAGCTGAGATGGCCGCGCCGGTGGCGAGCATCGCAGCGTTGCGCCAGTCGGAGGCCTTCCAGACCGCTAGAGCGGCCAGAATGCCCAGGATCACCGTAATCCGAATGGCGCGCTTGAGCAGCGCATCGAGGCCCGCATCGGTGAGAGCGGCCAGGGGGTGCGTCTCTTCCGTCATGATGCGGTACCGGCGCCTCCGTCGTTATTGCGATTGGAGTCTTTGTCCGTGGTGAGAGCGAGGCGGATCACATAGATCAGGCCCGACGCGCCGCCAAAGACGATGCCAACCAGACCGATCCAGGACTGATGCAGACGGCTGTCGAGCCACGCGCCGCCAAGCCAGCCGATGAAGGCCGCACAGGGCAGCACCAGCGCGATCTGGATGAGCTTCTCAGCCTGTACGATCGCGTCGACAATGCCGGAGCGTTTGCCGCGAGGGTTTGCATCCGGGATGGGACGATGGAAGGGCATCAGAGGAGTCGCATGACCAAATTTGTTGTCCAAAATGGTTCTAGTCCACCACCTGCTCGGCGCAAAGCACCTGCCCGGCGCATCGCACGTGCCAGCCGCAAAGATGGTCCTTCGTCCCGGAGGGACGCATCGAAGATAGCCCAGGGCAAGCGAAGCGGGGTCCCCACGAACAGGTCTTTGTTCGTGGGGCGCAAGCGCAGCCCTGGGAAGACGGTCAAGAGAGACTCTTCAGCCCCGGAGGGGCGATGCAAGCTCACGCAGAAGATCCATTTCTCCTTCATGCAATTGCCCTCAGAAGAGCGCGCTCCAGAGAAAGAATACAATGCTCAGCCGCTATACTGGCGGTTAGACCTTTCACGAATTCTGACAAAGGAAAACGCGTGTTTGATTCGGAGTTTGAGCGCAATCTCTTCGAGCTGCGCCGGGAGAAACTCAAAGAGATTGAGAAGCTGGGGCAGGCGGCGTATCCGAACAGATTTCCGGCTGCGCAGGATGAGTCGGCGATCACCATTCCCGCGGTGCGCGAGCACTGGGATAAGGCTACAGCCGAGGAATTGGAGGCGAGCAAGCCGAGGGTCACCGTGGCCGGGCGCATCATGGCTATCCGCGCGCAGGGCAAGGCGGGGTTTGCGACGCTGCAACAGGGCGACGCCTCGCTTCACAAAGGCGGCGCGGAGGAGATCGAGAAAGCCCAGCGGCTGCAGATTTACGTCCGGCTCGACGCCGTGGGCGAGCAGGGATTCGCGCTCTACAAGCTGCTCGACCTGGGCGATCACATCGGCGTGAGCGGGTATCTCTTCCGCACGCGGACGGGCGAGCTGACTATCCATGTCGAGAAGCTGACGTTTTTAGCCAAGGCCATGCTCGCGCTGCCGGAGAAATATCACGGCCTGGCCGATGTGGAGTTGCGCTACCGGCAACGGTACGTCGATCTGTTTGCAAACCTCGACAGCCGCGAAGTCTTCGTGAAGCGTGCCAAGGTATTGCGCGCGCTGCGCAAGTTTTTCGACGACCGCGGCTATCTGGAAGTGGAAACGCCGATGATGCAGCAGATCGCAGGCGGCGCGGCGGCGCGGCCGTTCGAGACACATCACAATGCGTTAAATATGAATTTGTATTTGCGCATCGCGCCGGAGCTGTATCTGAAGCGGCTGGTGGTGGGCGGGCTCGACCGCGTCTACGAGATCAACCGCAATTTCCGCAACGAGGGCGTGAGCACGCAGCACAACCCCGAGTTCACAATGCTTGAGTTTTATCAGGCATACGCGAACTATCAGGATTTGATTCAACTCACCGAAGATTTGCTGAAGTTTGTCGCGCTTGAGGTGAACGGCACGACGGTGTCGGAGTTTAATGGTGCGCAGATCGACTTCGGCAATGTCGAGAAGTTGACGATGCGGGAGGCGATTATCAGGTGGTGGCCGAATGGTCCGAATCGACCGTCAACAGAGGATTTCTCCGACCGAGTTCGGCTAAGTGACTTGGTCAGAGATATACACAACAATCCAAATGGCTATAGCGGACTTAATCCATCAACATGGACTGACTTCGGAAAAATTGAACTCGATCTCAACACTCCGGCTGTTCCCCTTGGAAACTGCGTTGCAGCGCTTTTTGAGCTCATCGCCGAGGAGCACCTCATCCAGCCCACGATCATCTACGAGTTCCCTACCGCGATCTCGCCGCTCTCCAAGCAGAAGCCCGATGATCCGGAGTGGGTCGAACGGTTCGAAATCTATGCCGGCGGCTTCGAACTGGGCAATGCCTTCAGCGAGCTGAACGATCCGGTGGAGCAGAAGAAGCGCTTTGAGGAGCAGCTTGCCGAGCGGGCGCGCGGCGATGAAGAGGCGCACGCGATGGACGAGGACTACGTGCGCGCGTTGGCCTACGGTCTGCCTCCGACCGGCGGCGAAGGCATCGGCATTGATCGCCTGGTGATGCTGCTCACCGGCTCGAAGTCCATCCGCGATGTGATTCTCTTCCCGCTGATGCGCGCCAGAGATCAGGGACCAGAAGACAGGCAATAGGCACTAGGGAATAGGGAATAGGGAGGGGCGATGGGAAACTCATTCAAGGACCTCATCGTGGGGCAGCGATCCATTCAACTGACAGTGAGCGTCTATAAGTTAACAGCCGGCTTTCCGGGCGCGGAACGCTTCGGTCTAACCAATCAGTTGAGACGCGCTTCTGTTCTATCGCAAGTAATATTGCCGAAGGTTATGGAAAATCCAGCAAAGGAGAATATCTTCAGTTTCTCGGTCACGCGCGCGGTTCGTGTGCGGAGGTCGAAACTCAACTGACCATTGCCAATGAATTGGGCTTTGGCGCCAAAGCCGCTCTCAGCTCATCAAACGGCCTCTGCGATGAAGTCGGCAAGATGCTTGTGGCTCTTATGAAATCGCTGCGCACCGCCAAGCCACTCAAGAACTAATGCCTATTGCCTAGTCCCTATTGCCTAATCCCTCGTAAACAGGAGCTTCGTACACCATTGAACATTCTCTTCGTCGGCGACATCTTCGGCAGCGCGGGGCGCAAGATTGTGCGCGAACACATCGGGCATCTGCGCACGACGCACAGCGTCGAGCTGACGGTGATCAATGCCGAAAACGCCGCCGGGGGCTTTGGGCTGACGCCGGCACTCGCCGAGGAGTTCTTCGATCTCGGCGCCGATGTCCTCACGACCGGCAATCATGTGTGGGACAAGCGCGAGCTGATCGACTACCTGAATTCGGCCAAGCCTGAGAGCGATACGCGCCCGCGGCGCGTGCTGCGGCCAGCGAACATGCAGGCGGGCCTGCCGGGATACGGCGTCTTTGAGGGAACAACGCAGAGTGGTGTACCTTTTGCCGTGATCAATCTCATGGGCCGCGTGTTCATGACCGGAACCAATGATCCATTTCAAGCGGCGAATACCCTGCTCGCCGGGATTGCGGCCAAGGTGATCCTGGTCGACTTTCATGCCGAGGCGACCAGCGAGAAGGTCGCGATGGGCTGGCATCTGGATGGACGAGTGACGGCGGTGCTGGGCACGCACACGCACATTCCTACGGCCGACGAGCGCGTGCTGCCGCGCGGCACAGCCTACCAGACAGATGTGGGCATGAGCGGCCCGTATGACAGCATCATCGGCGTGGAGACGGAGCTGGTGCTGCACCGGTTCCTCACCGGCATGCCGGGCAAGTTTGAGGCGGCCAAGGGCAATCCCAAGATGTGCGCCGCGTTGATCGCGTGCGATCCAGCGACAGGCCGCGCCAGCGGCATTCAGCGAATCATGCTGGGCGAGTGATGTGGCTATCCCACCCTTTTGCAAAGAACGCGAAAGGATGGGGCACGGGCTGAAAGTTGCGCCCTACCACAAAGCTGCGCAGTCGATTCAAGACTCGTGAAAGAAAAAGGGCAGTCCGCCGAAGCGAACTGCCCAATCCCAGGAGTGACCAGCGATTAACGACCGGGGTGATGACCGGCGGCTGGTCTGTGATGCACGGGAGCCGCTTTCTTTTCCGGTTGCACGAAGCCATCCGTCAACACGATCTGCGCTGAAGCATCCTTGCCGTTTGCTGCAGGGATTTTGGAGAACGTGCTGTAGGTTGCATCGAGTTCAGTCGCCGGTTGCAGTCCCAATGTTGCGCCGGCCGCAGGAATCTCTTTGCACGACGCCGGCTCCTTCAGATTGACGATGAAATCGGCGGTCTTCGAGTCCTTTGCATCTTGCGTCACGGCCACGTTGATCGTGCCGACTGCGGGCTCGATGGTGACCTTACGCGCCTTGTCGAGGTCCTCAATCGCGCTGACGTCGGCGCTGGCGCCATTGGCCTGCAGGTAAGTAGCCGCAGCCGCGCCGGTCGTCGAGGTGGGCGGAGGGGGCACCGCATTGCAGTCTGCCGGCGTGTTGAGCTTGACCACGTAGTCCTTGGGCTTGGCCGCCGCCGTGGCGGAAACCGAGACCTTCAATGCGGTGGCCGGAGCGTTGATCACCACGCCCGGAACCGGAGTCTGCTGGCCTTTCAGCAGCGCCCACAGGCCATTGGCGTCCGCATCCGAGCCATTGGCCAGAATGTATTCCTTGTCTTCAAGGCTCAACGATTTAGGATCACCGCTGGTGTACGCGTGATGCGCGAGGTCAGCCGGGGTTGGCGCAGGGGCAATGCTAAAGCTGGCGGGCGGGAAGAGCGTAGCCTGAGCCTGGGTCTTGATGGCATCGATCTGCTGTTTGATGGCCGCATCGCCGTCCAGCGTGCCATGGTACCGCTTGTACCAGTAGTCCAGTTTGGGTTCGATCTGCGCCTTGTACTGTGGAGGCGCAAAGTCGTAGGCGCGGGCATAGAGCCAGACCGCCTTCACCAGATCTTTTTTGTCGCTGGGCTTGGTAAGTACTTCTGCCAGACTCAAGGTGTCGACGAGAGCCTGACCGGACTTGGTCGCGTCGGGAGGATAGAGCATGAGCTCTTTTGTGTATATGTCGACGGCAGCCGCGTAATCGTTCTTGGCGAGCACATCATCGAGTCCGACTGCAGAGTCGAAGATCGGATAGACCTGATCCGTCATCTTCTTCCAGTCCCCCTCTTGCGTGCCCTCAGGCTTGGGAGCACTCAGGCCTTTCTGGGCGAGAGTAGCGGCATCATCGCAAGGCGAGGGATCAGAGAGCTTGCCCGTCTGCGGATCAACATTCTTCTGGCATTGCTGCTTCTTGATGTAAACCGAGAGCGTGATGGCCTTCAGGTTATTCGGATCGACCTGCAACAGGCGCGAAGCGGCGCTCAAAGCTTTGTCGGGCTGATTCGCTTGCTGGTAGGTATCCATTAATTGATCGAGAACCCCAGTCTTGACCGGGGTCTGAGGATACTTCTGGAGAAAGCTTTCCAACGCCGCTGCCTTGGCGGTCGGATCGGTCTGCGTGACGGCACTTTGATAATCGTTGAATTGCTCGGGTGGCAAGCTGATCTGGCCTGAGTTGCCCTGGGCTTGAGCTCGCAGCGCCGGCGCGGAAACAAGGCTCACGCTTGCCAATGCCATCGCAGATGCAAAGACTAACTTCTTCATTCAGTGCTCCTGGGAATTACCGAAATGGAGATCAGTATTACAAACGAACCGGCTACGCGTATAACCGCTCTGCCTGGGCGGATGGGTGCCGGGGTCACCGATAATACAATACTACGGCCTCCACTGCTGTGTTGGAAGGATTATAGAAATCCAATCTCCCCCTGACAAGCAAAGTATCACGGAAAACGTATGCCTCCGGCGCAACCCGACCCTGCCTTGCGAACGATACGCGTGAGGGTCGCAAGGCAGGAGCCGCGACCGCCCGAAATTTAGATGCAATTTCAGCTACGCACGTGAGCAACGGTCGCGGCTATTGCAGAAGGCGCACCAGCTCAACCTGCTCCGCCAGAAACGCATCGTGACCGTGATCGCTCGTCATCTCACGATAGTCGACATTCGCTCCGGCGGCGCGTATCTCCTCAGCAAAGCGGCGCACCGTGTCGGCGGGGAAGAGCCAGTCGGAGCTGATGCCAATGAAGCTGAGCCGCGCGCGGATACGGCTGTAGGCCTCAACAGGCGAAGCATAGCCGCGAACAGGATCCCATGTATCCATCGTGCGCAGGATGGCGAGATAGGCATTGGCATCAAAGCGGTCGATGAAGCGCTTGCCTTGGTGATCGAGATAACCGGCGATGTCGAAGCGGCCGCCGATGAGGCCACCAGTGCCGTTCAGCAACCAGGGGTCCTCGCCGTTGCGGTTGGGATTGCGGCCAAACCGTTCTTCGAAGAGCGGCGCAGACTTGTAGCTGATCATGGCAATCTGACGCGCCAGCCCGAGCCCGTTGCGGGGTGGCTTCTGCGGCAGATAGCGGCCGCCCTCCCACTCGGGATCGTGCTGGATGGCCTGACGCTGCAGGTGATTGAGCGCAAGCCCCATCGCGCCGAGCGGCGCCACGCCTATAATCAGCGCGCGGTCTACCCGGGTTGGGTGAAGGATAGTCCATTCAAGGGCCTGCATGCCGCCGATAGAGCCGCCCAGAACCAGCCGCAAACGGCGGATGCCGAGCGAGTCAAGAAGCTGCGCCTGGGCGCGGATGTTGTCGCGGATAGAGACGAGGGGAAAGTCGGGGCCGTAGCTTTTACCGGTGGCGGGATCGACTGAGCCTGGTCCGGTGGAACCGTAGCAGGAGCCCAGCATGTTGATGCAGATGACAAAGTCACGTTCGAGAGAGAGAACCGCGCCGGGGGCAAAGATCTCAGGCCACCAGGAGCCCACCAGCGCCGAGCCTGAAAGTGCATGACAAACCAGAACGGCATTGTCGCGCGCTGCATTCAGCCGGCCGTACACGGCGTAATGCAGCGTAGGACAGGCCAGTGTGTGCCCACATTCCAACGGCAGGTCCGCGTCGAGGACAAAGTCGCCCTCATACGTGGGCGCGATCACTTGCGATGTTGGCGGCGAGGCGCCGCTGCGATTGTGTGTATCGGTCATTTTCTTCTTACTTGTACTCTTCTTATTGTGCCGCAAGAGCCCCGGTCTTGGTTGCGCCCGTGAAGGCGTGTCCGTTGGCGACCCCGGCCTTATGGCCGTTCGCAATTTCGATGGCCTGGTTGAGATCGGCCAGGATGTCGCGAATGTCCTCGATGCCGACAGAGAGGCGCACCAATTCAGGCGTGACGCCGGTTGCGGCCTGCTCTTCGACCGAAAGCTGCTGATGCGTGGTCGATGCGGGATGAATCACCAGCGATTTGGCATCGCCGATGTTGGCGAGCAACGAGAAGAGCTTGAGCGAGTCAATCAGCTTTTTGCCAGCCGCGTAGCCGCCCTTAATGCCAAAGGTGACCAAAGCTCCTTGCCCAGTGGGCAGATACTTCTGCGCACGCGCGAAGTACGGGCTCGATTCGAGGCCGGGATAGTTGACCCACTCCACGCCTGGATGCTGAGCAAGATGCTTCGCCACGGCAAGCGCGTTCTGTGAGTGGCGCTCCATGCGCAGATGGAGAGTCTCAATGCCCTGCAGGATCAGAAACGCATTGAAGGGCGAGAGTGCCGCACCGGTATCGCGCAGGCCCTGGATGCGGCACTTGAGGATGAACGAGAGCGGGCCGAAGGTCTGCGTGTACGAGAGGCCGTGATACGACGGGTCGGGTTCGGTGAACTCCTTGAAGCGGCCCGAGGCAGCCCAGTCGAACTTACCAGCGTCTACGATAATGCCGCCGATGGAGGTGCCGTGGCCGCCGAGAAATTTGGTAGCGGAGTTGACGACAATGTCCGCTCCCCACTCGATTGGCCGCACCAGCGCCGCCGTGGCCGAGGTGTTGTCGATGACCAGCGGCAGCTTGTGCGCGTGGGCGATCTCAGCGAGTTTGGCGATATCGGCGATGTCGAGTTTGGGATTGCCGAGGGTCTCAGTGTAGATGGCGCGCGTTTTGTCGTTGATGGCGGCGCGGAGACCGTCGAAATCGTCGGCGTCGACAAAGCGCACCTGGATGCCGAGGCGCGGCAGCGTGTAGTGGAAGAGATTGTAGGTGCCGCCATAGAGCGAGGTCGTGGAGATGATCTCGTCACCGGCAGACGCGAGCGTCGTAATCGCCAGGGTCTCGGCGGCCTGGCCGGAGGCCGTGGCCAGCGCGGCGGCTCCGCCTTCGAGAGCGGCGACACGCTTTTCAAACACATCGGTCGTGGGATTCATGATGCGCGTGTAGATGTTGCCGAACTCCTGCAGCGCAAAGAGTCGGCCGGCGTGGTCGGCGTCTTGAAACAGATACGATGTGGTCTGGTAGATAGGCACGGCGCGCGCGCCGGTGGCCGGGTCGGGCGACTGGCCGGCGTGCACGGCAATCGTAGCAAGCTGCTGCGGATTCGGTTCGGACATAGTATCGTCTCCTTCAAAGTTCGAGAAGTTGGGCTTATGCGACGCCGGGGATGCCGCGGTCCGTTTCTGGAATCAAAAAACGGCCCGCGTCCTGCAAGAGGACCGGGCCGCTGGCTTTGAGAACAGGTGCGCTTAGCGCGAGTGCCGCTCAAGAGCCACACGGACGGGTCCGCATGGCATACACATGGCCATGACCGCAATTCCGCATTCCCTTGAAAGTGGCATGTAAGGCAGTATCGAGGGCGGCAGGCACGACTGTCAAATGAAATTGAGCTAAAGGTCTGCGTACAGGGCAGATGCAGCGGAGGTCCGGCTACTCCTCCGGCTTCCAGACGTACGCGCCGGGTTGGGGCAAACCGATATGCGCCAGAACGCGGCAGACGAACTGGCGAGCCATCTCGGTTGAGTCGTCGGGATGGTTGTAGAAGGCCGGGATCACGGGAAAGATCGTCGCGCCGGCTTCGGCGGCCAGCGTCATGTTGCGCAGATGGATGCGGTTGAAGGGCGTTTCGCGCACGCAGAGAATGAGCGGACGGCGCTCCTTGAGCGTGACGTCGGCGGCGCGGGCGATGAGCGAGTTGGCCAGGCCGTTAGCGATGGCGGCGAGTGTGCCCATGGAACACGGCAGGATAATCATTCCATTGGAAGGATGGCTGCCGCTGGCAATGGCCGCGCCAATGTCGGAATCGGAGAGCTGCGCGGTCTTTTGGGGCGGCGAGCCGAGCAGCTTTTCGGCAAGATCGTTGCGGCCGCTCAGGCCGAGTTCCTCGGCCAGCACACGGAGCGAGTTTTCAGACGCGACGAAGTGTATCCTCGCCACGCGAGCGTCAGACTCAAGAGCACGAAGTGCCTCCTGCGCGAAGATCGCGCCCGAGGCTCCGGTGATGGCGAGGGTGAGGTTCATAACAGCAGCTTTCAGCTATTAGCTATCAGCTCGTTCGTACGAGAACATTGTTCATCATTGCCGCTTGCTGTCCGTTCGGCAGCGCGAGCTGCAAGCTGAAGGCTGACAGCTGATAGCTGCCTCATTCTCCCAACACGCGCTTAAAGATCGCATCCACATTGCTCAACTGGCGCGTGTAGTCGAACGTGCGGGCCAGTTTTTCTTCGCTGAGCAGAGCGGTGATCTTCGGATCGTGCGCTACTTCTTCGCGAAAGTTCAGATCCTCTTTCCAGGCGCGCATGGCGTGCGACTGCACGAGCCGGTACGCGTCTTCGCGCAACATGCCGGCCTCGGCCAGATCGAGCAGCAACTGCCCGCTGAAGATGAGCCCTCCAGTCGATTCGAGATTCTTCTTCATGCGCTCGGGGTAGACAAGCAGCCTGTCGATCAAGTCCGTCGTCTTCGCCAGCAGATAGTCGACGAGGATGGTCGAATCGGGAAAGATGACGCGCTCAACGGATGAATGCGAGATATCGCGCTCATGCCAGAGCGGAATGTTCTCAAAAGCCGCCTGGGCGTTGCCGCGCAGCACGCGCGCGAGTCCGCTGATCTGCTCCGAGGTAATGGGATTCTTCTTGTGCGGCATGGCCGAGGAGCCCTTCTGCTTTTCGCTGAAGTACTCCTGCGCCTCGCGGACCTCGGTGCGCTGCAGATGGCGCACCTCGACGGCGATCTTGTCGAGCGTGCTGCCGATGAGGGCCAGCGTTGAGATGTACGCCGCATGGCGGTCGCGCTGAATGACCTGCGTCGCCACGGGCGCTGGCTTGAGGCCGAGTGCTGCGCAAATCCGTTCTTCGTGCTCCGGCTTGAGATGACCGAAGGTGCCGACCGCGCCGGAGAGTTTGCCCACGCGCATGTCTTCGGCAGCGGCTTCAAAGCGTGCAAGGTTGCGCGCCATCTCGGCGTACCAGTTCAGCAGCTTGAGGCCGAAGGTGGTGGGCTCGGCGTGAATGCCGTGCGTGCGGCCTATGGTGGGCGTGTATTGGAATTCGAGTGCGCGGCGCTTGAGAACGGCGAGCAGCGCGCCGATACCTTCGCGGATCAGGTGCGAGGCTTGTTTGACCTGGAGGGCCTGCGCCGCGTCCACAATATCGTTCGACGTAAGGCCGTAGTGCAGCCACCTTGACTCGGCGTCGAGGCCCTGCGCCTTCAGGCTCTCGGCCACCGCCGTGGTAAAGGCAATCACATCATGGCGAACCTCAGCCTCTATCTCGGCAACGCGGGCTGCGTTCACGGTGGCTTTGGTCGCGATGGCTTCGGCGGCAGCGGCAGGAATGACGCCGTCTTCGGCAAGAACGGTGCTCGCCGCGGACTCCACCTGCAGCCAGCAGCGGTACTTATTTTCTTCTGTCCAGATGCGGCCCATGGCCGCGCGGGTGTAGCGGTCGATCAACGTTTAGCTCCTAGTTCAGCTCATAGTTGTCAGCTTTCAGCCGTCCGCTAAATGACAGGCATACCATCGGAGTTGCGCCCGCCAATGCCAATGAGGTGCCACGCACAGGCAAGTTCTGCCAACCCTTTGATTGTACGGGGTGAGACGTTCAGGGGCGGGAGATCTTCAGGCGAACGCGCAGCTCATCGAGAAGCAGGCCACGGCCGGGCCGGTAGGGTTGAAACCACTCGCCGTCGATCACCATCTGCGGAATAGCGCGCTTGCCGACGTGGCAAACCACCTCATCGGAGGCTTCGGGATCAGCATCAACATCGATCTCGGTAAAAGGGATTCCGTGAGATTCCAGAAACTGCTTGGCCGCACGGCAGTCGCGGCACCATGCCGCTGTATAAACCTGCACGTTCATGGTTCTATTGTACAGGGATTCGGTTGTATGATCATCTGACCTTACGGCCTCGAAGGATGACTGCGGACGAGATCAAAAAATTGCTGAAACTCGAACCGCACCCGGTGGAGGGCGGCTGGTATCGGCGCACGTACACATCGGCGGTGAGCGTGGCTCTGCTGCACGGCGTGCGGCCGTACGGCACGGCCATCTACTATCTGCTCGAAGCGGAAACTTTCTCGGAGATGCACGTGCTCGCGTCCGATGAGATCTTTCACTTTTATCTCGGCGATCCGGTGGAGATGCTGCAGCTATGGCCCTCTGGCGAGTCGAAGGTGGTGACGCTGGGGCCAGATTTAGGGGCGGGTCAGCATGTGCAGCTCACGGTTCCGGCAGGCGTGTGGCAGGGCACGCGGCTGGTGGGCAATGGCAAAGTGGCGCTGCTCGGCTGCACCGTAACGCCCGGCTTCGATTTTGCGGACTACCGCAACGCGCGCGCCGATGAGCTGATTGCGACCTGGCGGCTGGAAGCGGAACGGATCAGGAAGCTGACGCGAAGCTAGCGGTGTTAGCGGAGCTAGCGCCGCTCGCGAAAAAAACTACGCAGCAACTCGGCAGACTCTTCGGCGAGAATTCCCTGCTCCACCCGCATCTGGTGATTGAGCTGCGGATGGTTGAGCACGGCGAGCACGGAGCCACAGGCGCCGGCCTTGGGATCGGCAGCAGCGAAGACCAGCCGGTCGAGGCGCGCGTGAATCATCGCCCCCGCGCACATGGCGCAGGGTTCGAGCGTCACGTACAGCGTGCAGCCGTTGAGCCGGTAGTTGCCCAAGACTGACGCGGCTTCACGAATCGCTACAATTTCCGCGTGCGCGGTCGGGTCGAAGTCTCGCAACACACGGTTCTGCCCGAACCCAACAATATGGCTGGGCGTCGCCACAATCGCGCCGATAGGAACTTCGCCCGCTTCGGCGGCTTCGCGAGCCTGAGCAAGCGCAATTTGCATTGCTTCCAGGTCAGTAGCTGGCGCGGGTGGCGGCGAATTCCACATCAATCTGAGGATAGTTCAGCCGGCTGTTGCTGGGTCATGCAATGCAGCGTGCCCAGGCCCCAGACCAGATCGACGCAGTGAATGCCGATCACCTCGCGGTCTGGAAAGACCTCGGCCAGAATGTTGAGCGCGACACGGTCATTGGGATCATGAAAAGTGGGCACCAGCACCACGCCGTTGGCAATGTAGAAATTCGCGTAACTGGCGGGCAGCCGTTGCCCGCGAAAAACGACGGGGCGCGGCAGCGGCAGCTCGACGAGCGTGAATTGCTTGCCGACAAGGGTGCGCGCGCCTTTGAGGCGCACGTGATTTTCGGCGAGCGGCGCGTGATTGGCGTCGTTTGTGTTGGGCTCGACTGCTGTCACAATCGTGTCCGGTGCGACGAAGCGGGTGATGTCGTCGACGTGGCCGTGCGTGTCGTCGCCAGCGACACCGCGGTTGAGCCAGATGACCTGATCGATGCCGAGATAGTCGTGGAAGGCCTTTTCGAGTTGCTCGCGGCTCACGCCGGGGTTGCGCTGCTGCACCTCGCTCAGCAGGCATTCTTCCGTCGCGAGCATCACACCCGCGCCGTTAGTATCGATCGATCCGCCTTCGAGGACGACTCTATGATGGGTGCCGTTGGAGAGCGTGATCGAAGGCTGCCATTCGGGAACGTTGAGCAGTTCTCTCACCCGGCCGGGAAGCTGGTCATCGAGATGCCAGTCAGGATATTTGGCCCAGGCGTTGAAATGCCAGTTCGTAATCGCGATCTGGCCTTCTGCATTGCGAATGAAGATCGGACCTGAGTCGCGGGTCCAGCCGCGGTCGGTGGGCCATGCGTGAAACGCCACCTGGTCGAGATTCGCGCCGGCGCGCTTCAGCATGCCTTCTACGCGGCGCTGGGTTGCGGCATCTTCCACGATGAGATGCACGCGCTCGCGCGCTGCGAGCAGCCGGACGATCTCGGCGTAGATCCACGGAATCGGCTGGAACTTGCCGGGCCAGTCTTCAGGATTGTGCGGCCAGGCAAGCCAGGTGGCCTCGTGCCGTTCCCACTCGGCGGGTATGCGGTATTGGAGCTGATGCGGAGTTTCAGGCATGTTCTCTTCAGTGTATCGAGACTATGGTGCAGTGAAGTTGCGCAAGGCCTCAACGTTCGAGCATCTGCCTGGCCGCGCGCTGGCCCGAGCGAACGGCGGCATGCACCGTCCCCCACTGCGCGGTGGTATCGGTATGCTCACCGGCAAAGAAGAGGGTATCGTCGCAAGGCAGAGTCATCTTGGCGCAGGCATCGAGAGCCCCGGCGGGCACATAGCTATACGCACCGAAGGAGAGCGGGTCCTGGCGCCAGTCGTGCGTGTGACAGGCCGCAAGTCGCGAGCGAATGGCTTCGGATGACTGCGAGAAGATCTTGGCAAGCTCTTCACAAGCGTGAGCGGCCAGCTGATCGGGAGTCATCGATGCCAGAGCCTCGAAGCGCGGGCCGCCAACCCATCCCGTGAACGCGTTGCTGCGCAGCGGATGCCGTGTCCACCAGACAGGCGGCATCGATGCGAAGGAAAAGAGCAGGCGCAGTTCCTTGATTGATTTCGGAACCGAGTTCGACGGGAGAGTCTGCCAGAAAGGCTCATGAAAGAGGAGCGTGAACCGCCGAACCTGCCCCATGCGGAGACGATCCGCCTGACTAAGCGCATCCGGAGCAGGATCGATCATCACAGCCCGGCGCTGCAGCACGCCGAGCGGCAGAGTCACGACGGCCTGCGCAGCATCGAAGATTCTCGCCTGGCCATTATGGTTGGCGAAGACGCGGACGCGATGGCGCGTCCACTCGATGCGCTGCGCACACGTGCCAGTGACGATGCTGCCGCCGGCAGCAGCGACCTTCTCGGCAAGAAAATTCGGCAGGCGATCGTAACCCGCGGGGATGCGAAACAGGCGATCGCTCTCGACAGCTTCTTCAGCGGCGCGCTGCTGGCCGAGCGCGGCAACAGAGATGATGCGCTGATCGGCGGCGTTGAATCCCTCGACAAAGTTGATCGCGGACTGACGTTGCTCTTCCGGCAGGGGGTACTGCTCCAGATATGCGGCGAGGGTCTGGTCAGGGCCAGAGTAATTTTTGAGCTGATCGAGCAGCTCGCTCGGAGCGTCCTCTTTGCAGGATTCCAATCGGCCATCTTCGAAGCAGAAATCGGAACCAGCGAGCTCATAAGTCTCCAGGCCGGCCTCTTTCACCAACGCCCACAACTCAGGCGGCTTGCCATGGAGAAACTCTGCTCCGAGTTCGGTGACTTCATTGCCGTCTCGCACAGTGTAGATGCGGCCACCGACACGCGGCGCGGCTTCGAGCACAGTGACGCCGCGGCCCGCCTCGGCGAGGAGGCGCGCCACCGCGAGGCCAGCCATGCCGGCTCCGATGACGACAACGGAGTTGGAGGATGATTCAGCCACGGATATTGGATGCAACGAATGAAGGCTGGCGGCGAGGACCAGCCTTCAGGAAATGGAAGCGCCCTGATCTGGAAAAGATCCACAGCTCAGTCCAGAAGTTCAATCCAGGAAGCGCTTGGCGATGCCGCCGTAGGCGTCGATGCGGCGGTCGCGCAGGAAGGGCCAGTTGCGGCGGGTCTCCTCGATCAGTCCGAGATCAACCTCGCCTACCAGGACCTCCTCGGCATCATGCGAGGCCTTGGCGACAATACGTCCAAACGGATCGGCGAGAAAGCTGCCGCCCCAGAACTCGAGCCCGGGCCCCGTGGCGCGGTTGCCGAGAATGTCTCCCTGTTCGTGGCCAACCCGGTTGACCGCTGCGACGTATACACCGTTGGCGATGGCGTGGGCGCGCTGGATGGTCTGCCAGGCGTCATACTGCGCTGCGCCGAACTCGTCCTTCTCGGCCGGATGCCAGCCGATAGCGGTGGGATAGAAGAGCACCTCCGCGCCCTGCATGGCCGTAAGCCGCGCGCCCTCGGGATACCACTGGTCCCAGCAGACCAGAGTACCCACGCGGCCGGCTGCGGTATCGACAGCCTGGAAGCCGAGATCGCCCGGCGTGAAGTAGTACTTCTCGTAGTAGAGCGGATCGTCGGGAATGTGCATCTTGCGGTAGATGCCCGCCAGCTTGCCGTCGGCGTCCAATGTGACGGCGGTGTTGTGATAGAGGCCCGGCGCGCGGCGCTCAAAGAGCGAAGCGACGATGCTGACGCCCGTCTCGCGAGCGACCTGGGCAAGTTCTGCAGTCGAGGGGCCGGGGATCGGCTCAGCCAGATCAAAGAGGCGCAGGTCTTCGCGCTGGCAGAAATACTGGGCGCGAAAGAGCTCGGGCAGGCAGACGATCTTGGCGCCGAGTCGCGCAGCTTCGCGGATGTGCCGAAGGGCGGCAGCGAAGTTGGCTTCTGGATCAGGCCCCATGCGCATCTGGACAAGGCCGACTGCGTATTTGCGTGTGCTTGGCATAGCCTCGGAGATGGCTCCTGAAGGATGAATGTTTGCGGTCCCACCCTTTTGTCAGAAAAAGGGCAAAAGGGCGGGGCACGGGAACAATAAAATTGGCGCAGACCAAAGATCGTTGCCAAGAATGATCAAAGCCAACCCTGAGTAGACAGGATTGGCTTTGAATCACTGCCCTAACAACTCTTACTCGTCGAGGATCAGAACGGCTGCGGCGATGGTCGTCGTCCACAGACCACGTTTGTCACCGACGGCAGACTGCGTGATATTGCTCGTGCGGACGATCTTGTTCGAGATGCGGTAGATCTCCTTCTTCTCGTCCCAGCTCTTGTCCGGATCGAAGTCGACGTCAAGCGTAGTGGCCAGCATCTCGGCGGCAAGCTCCTCGGCGTACTCGCCGGCCTGATCTTCGGTCTCGCCGAAGCTGTGGTGCTCGCTCAGGTAGCCGTAGGTGTCCTTGTCGGCCGGAATAGCCACGCCGATGCTCGAAACCACAAGCCGGTGCGGCTCGCGGGTGGAGTTCTCCGCAATGACGGCAAAGACGACCTCGCCATGATTCAGATACGTGAGACCTTCTTTGCGGGAGATCACTTTGCAGCGCGGCGGAAAGATGGAAGACACGCGCACTAGATTCTGCGAGGCTATACCGGCATCCCGAAGGGCCAGCTCAAAGCTCGTCAGCCGCTCCTTATGTTTGCCGACGCCCTTCGTGAAGAAAAGCTTCCTCGGGACCATGCTTTTTCCCAATTTCTATGTACCCTCCGTGGGTGTGAAGATGGCGGATTTTTGAGACGTTCCCGCATGAGTCTATCGCATCTGGACCGGCTGGAACAGCTTTTCTGGCAAATTCATCCAGGGTTCATACCCAGGCCGTACGAAGGCGCAATGGACGCGGTTCCCTGGTCGCTTCGCGCACCAAGGTTGCTACTAAATTCACTGGTAAAAAATCGTCCGCGCTGCAACTTTCCGGTCAACGGCGCGTTTAATAAACACATGAAGCGGATGTTTTCGGTCGGAATCGCCGCCCTCAGCGCGCTGGGTTGGACAGCCTATGCGCAAGCGCAACCTCCCGCGCCCGAGCCGATGGATGGGCAGCCTCCTGCGGTCATCTCTGCGAATCCAGACTTAAATCCAGTCCCGATCGAGTGGGTGCCTCCGGCGCTCTCGCGGCTGAGCGCACAGGCTCCGGTGAAGTCGAGCTTCACGCTGGACCGGGATATGCTGACCGCAGCTGCGGGTCTCGTTCCGGACTCCGACGCTCCCGCGAAGCAGGCGATTGCCAAGCTCGACGGCGTGAGCGTGCACACCATGCGCTTTGGCGACCCGGGACTCACCGACTTCGCAGACGTGGACGCGGTGCGCGAGGCCTACCATCTGCGCGGCTGGAAGCACCTGGTGAGCGCAACCAACTCTGGCGGGCCGGTGCATGACGGAACCACAGATGTGTGGGTGGTGGTGGATGGCGTGAATCTGCGCGGAGCCGTAGTGCTGGCGCAGACGCCCAAGAGTCTCACGTTGGTGACGGTGGCCGGCAACATCAGCTCCGTCGATCTTCTGCACCTGCGCGGGCACTTCGGGATTCCGCGATTCGATGGCGACAGCATACGAGATACGAAGTAAGCTTCGGCCTTCGCATTTTCAAGACAGGACCACTCTCCGCAATTCCTTCTACCTGCGTCCAACGCAAATTCCCGTCTTTGCGCCAGACCGTCCCACCACGCAGTCTGCGCCGTTGCCACGCCTAAATTGCGGGTGTTAGCCTCTAACTTGGTTCCTACGCCCTCCGGAGGATATCTACCCACACATGCAAAACAGCTATAACGGCCAGGAGTTGCCGAAGAACGGCCAGCCGATCGAGTACAAGAACGGGCAGTTTACCGTGCCCGACCATCCCATCATCCCCTACATTGAAGGCGACGGCACCGGCCGCGATATCTGGAAGGCCTCGCAACGGGTCTTCGACGCAGCGGTCGAAAAGGCCTACGGCGGAAAACGCGCGATCCGCTGGTTTGAGATCTTCGCCGGCGAGAAGGCTTATCGCCAGTTCAGCAACTGGCTGCCGGACGACTCAGTTAACGCGGCGCGGGACCTCCGGGTCTCCATCAAGGGACCGCTGACGACGCCCGTGGGCGGCGGCATCCGCTCGCTGAACGTCGCGCTTCGCCAGATTCTCGACCTCTATGCCTGCGTGCGGCCGGTGAAGTACTACCAGGGCGTGCCCAGCCCGGTGAAGCATCCCGAGCAGGTCGACATCGTGATCTTCCGCGAGAACACCGAGGACGTGTACTCCGGCGTCGAATTCAAGCAAGGCACGGAAGAAGCCGCCAAGCTGATCAGCTTTTTAAACGACGACATGCTGAAGGGCGGCAAGAAAAAAATCCGCACGGACTCGGGCGTGGGCATCAAGCCGATCTCGATCTTCGGCACCAAGCGGCTGGTGCGGTACGCGATCAAACATGCCATGGAGACGGGGCGCAAGACCGTGACCCTCGTACACAAAGGCAATATCCAGAAGTTCACCGAGGGGGCCTTCCGCGAGTGGGGTTACGAGGTGGCGACGCAGGAGTTCCGCGATCAGACCGTCACTGAGCGCGAGAGCTGGATTCTGGGCAATGTCGAGGCCAAGCCCGGCCTCTCGATTGAAGAGAATGCAGCGCTCATCGAACCGGGACTCGAATTCGCGCCCAAGAGCTTTGCTGAGAGCGTCTACGCCGAGGTCAAGTCCGTGCTCGATTCCATCGGCAAGTCGCACGGCAACGGAGCGTGGAAGTCGAAGATCCTGGTCAACGATCGTATCGCCGACTCGATTTTCCAGCAGATCATTATCCGGCCAGCGGACTACTCGATCTTGGCCACGTCGAACCTGAACGGCGACTACATCTCCGATGCAGCCGCGGCGCAGGTGGGCGGGCTGGGCATCGCGCCTGGCGCCAACATCGGCGACGGCTACGCGGTCTTTGAGGCGACGCACGGCACCGCGCCGAAGTACGCGGACAAGGATGTGATCAATCCGGGTTCGGTCATTCTCTCCGGCGTGATGCTGCTCGACTTCATCGGCTGGAAGGAAGCGGCCAAGATGATCGAGAACGCGATGGAGAAGACCATCCAGCAGAAGTTCGTGACGTACGACTTCGAGCGCCAGACGGCGGGCGCCACGAAGGTGGGCACCAGCGAGTTCGCCACGCGGATGATCGGCAACATGTAACCACAGCGGAGTTAGCGGCGTTAGCCGCGCTTCGCGCGTTAGCGGAGTTCGCGTACGACAACGGCGGTTCTCTAACACCGCTAACTCCGCCAACATCGCAAACTCCGCTTTGATCCGAAAAGCGGCTAATAATCAGGAGAAGAAAAGATGCGGAAGAAAGTTTCGATTGTCGGCGCCGGTAATGTGGGCGCCACGGCCGCGCATTGGATTGCGGCCAAAGAACTCGCCGATGTAGTGCTGGTTGACGTGGTCGAGGGCATCCCGCAGGGCAAGGCGCTCGATCTGCTGGAAGCGATGCCGATCGAGAAGCGTGATGTGAATGTGACGGGCGCGAACGATTACGCGGCCACGGCGAACTCTGACATCGTGGTGATCACGGCAGGCATTCCCCGCAAGCCGGGCATGAGCCGCGACGACCTGCTGCACACCAACTACAAGATCATGTCGGATGTGGTGTCGAAGGTGGTGGCACAGTCGCCGGAGTCGATCCTGATCATCGTCTCCAATCCTCTTGATGCGATGGCCCAGGCTGCTTACCGTCAGGCCGGCTTCAACCGCGAGCGTGTGATTGGCATGGCCGGCGTGCTCGACTCCGCGCGCTTCCGGACATTTATTGCTGCTGAACTGAATGTGAGCGTGGAGAATGTGACCGCCTTTGTGCTGGGCGGCCACGGCGACACCATGGTGCCGCTCGCCCGCTACTCGACCGTCGCCGGTATTCCCATTACGGAACTGATTGCACCCGATCGGCTCGAACAGCTCGTGCAGCGCACGCGCGACGGCGGCGCCGAGATCGTAAAGCACCTCAAGACCGGCAGCGCATACTACGCTCCTTCAGCGGCAACGGTGGAGATGGTCGAGGCGATCCTCAAGGATAAGAAGAAGATTCTGCCCTGCGCGGCGTATCTGCAGGGCGAGTACGGCATCGAGGGCTTCTACATTGGAGTGCCCTGCAAACTGGGCGCAGCGGGCCTTGAAAAGATCATCGAGATCAAGCTCACGGCAGAAGAAGATGCGGCTCTCAAGAAGAGCGCGGCGGCGGTGAAGGAGTTGTGCGCAGTGATCGGCGTGTAAGCCAAGCCATTTCATCTTCAAAAAGAAAAAATGGCCCCAGGTTTGAGACCTGAGGCCATTTTCTTTGTATACCTATCGAGTCCGAATCAGTCCATCGCGATGCTGAGCTGGTGGCGGACATCCGCTCCGCGGATCCAGAAGATCACGTCGGTGGCGATATTTGAGGCGTGGTCGGCAATGCGCTCGAGGTTCTTGGCCACCAGGATGCCGTTCATCGCCTGCTTGGTGTACTGCGGCTTCTCTTCGATGAGCCGGAGCAGTTCGGCCAGGGCGCGGTGGTTCATGCGGTCGATCTCGTCGTCCATCTCGCGGACGGTATCGGCCAGGCGCGCATCGCCATCCAGAAGCGCCTGCAGCGCCGTGCGGATCATGCGGCTGGCGTACTCGCCCATCGCCGCGAAGTCCACCGGAAGCATCACCTCTTCGAGAGCCAGGAACTCTTTGGTCCGGCGGGCAATCGCGATCGACTGATCGCCGATGCGCTCCAGATCGCCGTTGATCTTGATTACCGCCAGGATGAACCGCAGGTCGATGGCCATCGGCTGCTCTTTCGCCAGCAACTCGTACGACATCTCGTCCAGCTCGCGCTGCGCGGTGTTGATGGCGGTCTCATTCTGCTTGACGTACTTGCACAGGCCTTTGTCGTGGCGGAGGTACGCGTCCACCGCCGACTCGACCGCCTGTTGCGCAAGAGCGGCCATCGCAAGGAGCTTGTCCTTGAGCTCGGCAAGTTGCTGATGAAAGTGGATGCGTGGCACTAGAAACGTTCCTCCCTTTCATTGTGCATCAGTTCATATTACAGCAGAACAAAATTCCCGGAATGCATCTGAAGTGTTATCTCGTGCATAAATGGTCTCAATTCGAATATGGATGCGGCGACGGCAGAATTAGCTCCCTGCTTCGCACAATTCTTCTGCGCAGCCGCTAGGGTTTTTGCTGGGTCTCAAGAAGCGCTTCGCGCCGGCGCGGCCGCTCGATTCTGCCGAGAAGGAAAACGTACCCTGCAATGCCGACAACAAGATAGATAGCCGAAACGCCGAAGACCCACGCGTAGGAGTGGAGCGCCTGGACGAGATAGCCCGTGATGATGGGGGCGCAGATGCCCGACACCTGGTTCGAGAAGTTCATGATGCCCCCCACCTTGCCGACATCCTTCCGGCCGGCGATGAGCGAAGGCAGGGACCACCCCACCGCAGAGTGCGCCGAAAGGCCGCCGATGGAGAGGCTGATCCAGAGAAGCGCCACCACCGCGCTGTGCGCATGCCCAGCGCCCAAAATGCCGAGACCGCAGGTCGCGCCGCCAATCAGGACGGTCTGGCGAACGCGGCTGGAATCGGCGCCGCGCTTCACCAGGGAATCCACCAGCCAGCCGCCAATGCACAGCTCGCACAACGTCGCAAACAGCCAGGGCACGCTGGTGTAGAGGAAGGAGTGCAGCATGTCGATGTGGAGCGCGAAGGCGAAGTAGCTGGGCAGCCAGGTGAGCAGCAGATAAAAGACGTAGTTGTAGGAGCCAAAGCCGAGCGCCAGGCCAATCACCTTGCGCTCGCCCAGGAGATGGAAGAGCGAGGACTCCGGCTCATCCGGCTGCGCCGGCTCGTTAGCTCCGCCGCTCTCGATATACTGCCGCTCCGCTTCGCTCAGCCCGGCATCTTCATCCGGATCGCGATAGATGAACCAGAAGTAGACGAAGTAAGCGAGGCTGATTGCGCCGGTCATGACGAAACTCCAGCGCCATCCGGCTTTGAGCAGCACAATGCCTATGAGCGGAATTCCGACGACAGAGGAGAATTTGGCGCACGAATCGAACACAGCCGTAGCGAGACTGCGCTCGCGCGGTGGAAACCAATGGCCTACGGCCTTGGCGTTGGCCGGGAAGGTGGGCGCCTCGCCTACGCCGAGCAGAAACCGAGCGGCAAACAAGCTTCCAAGGGTTGGAGCAACGGCTCCGCTAAAGGTGGCGAGACTCCACAAGAATGTGCCGACACGGCCTACACGGCGCACGCCAAATTTGTCGAGGATGACACCGATCGGCAGCTGACAGAGGCAGTAGGTAAAGTTGTAGGCGCTGGAGAGGTAACCGAACATCACGTCGGAGATGCCGAAGGTGGCAATCAGCGCGGCGTGCGAAGCGGAGAGATTAACGCGGTCAAAGTAGCTGATAAGAACGCCGAGGCCAAGCAGCCACGCAATGCGCCAGCGGCGTCCGGGAACGCTTTGGTTGGTTTGGATCTCGGGAATCGTCAACAGTTCCCTATCTTGGGCTTCGGCGCAGGGCCGCGTCAACTCGCATTCGGCAACTTGCCTTGGATGACAACATTTTCGAGTGTGCCGATCGGGTCGATGGTGATGCGAACGCGATCGCCGCTGGCGAGCGTAAAGGAATCGGGCGGAACGATACCGGTGCCGGTCATCAGATAAGCGCCTGCCGGAAAATTGTTTTCGCGGAAAAGATACTCAACCAGAACGGTGGGTTTGCGCTTTAGCTCGGCAAGCGTCGTTGCGCCGGAGAACCCGACCTTCCCCGCACGCTCGATCTCGAGGCGAATCGGCGTGGTGGATGGCAGCGGATCGCCACTGACAAGGATGCACGGGCCAAGCGCGCTGGAGCGGTCGTAAACCTTGGCTTGCGGCAGGTAGAGCGGGTTTTCGCCCTCGATATCGCGCGAGCTCATGTCGTTACCGATGGTGTAGCCGATGATCTTGCCATGCGGGCTGATGACCAGCGTCAGCTCCGGCTCGGGGACAGACCACGTAGCGTCACTGCGGATGCGCACATGGCTGCCAGGATCGGCGACTCGGCTGGCTGTGGCCTTGAAGAAAAGCTCGGGGCGTTCGGCGGAGTAGACGCGGTCGTAGAAGTCACCGCCGCCCGCATCCTTGGCTTCGGCCATGCGCGCATCCCGGCTGCGGTAGTAGGTGACGCCGGCAGCCCACACCTCCTGGCTGCCGATCGGCGCCCGAAGGCTCGTGTTGGAAAAATCGCTGAGCCGCTGCCCGGAACGCGCGATAGAAAGAAGATAGCCATGCAGATCGTCGTGGATGATGAGCGCATCCCAGGAGGACTCGGGAACGCTGTAGTAGCTGCCTTCGTGTTCGATAACATTGCCGGTGCTGGTGCGGTAGAGCTTCACTTGGTCTTCTCCAAACGGGAAATGATTTGATCGGCGTCGTAGACGCAGCCGCCCCAGACGCCTCCGCTGGCCTGGATCAGCGCGGCCCAGAGACGGGTGTCGTCGGGCAGATCGGGATCAGGATGGAGGTCTTCGCGCAGACTGCGCGAGGCCAGCCGCCGCGCTCCCTCTTCAGCGCCAAAGGTTTCTCCGCTTTCGCCGACGAGATGCACTGTGCCGGTCAGAGCCGCGCGGTCGATAACGATTTCAATCTGATCGCCGTCGCGCACCTTGCCGATGGGACCGCCGGCAAGCGCCTCCGGCGAGATGTGGCCGATGCAAGCGCCGGTCGACACCCCGCTGAAACGCGCGTCCGTAAGCACGGCGACGTGCTTACAATGCGGCAACTGCTTGAGCGCGGAGGTAATCTGATAGATCTCCTGCATGCCCGCGCCGGCCGGACCGCCGCAGATGAGCACGATCACGTCGCCCTGCGCGATCTCGCCCGACTTGATGGCGCGGATGACGGCGGGCTCGGAGACGAAGACCTTGGCCGGGCCGATATGGCGATAGACATTGTCGCCGCCGACGAGCGAGGGATCGATGGCCGTGCTCTTGATGACCGATCCTTCAGGGGCCAGATTGCCCATAGGAAAGCAGACCGTCGATGTAAGGCCGCGCGAATGGGCACGATCAGGCGGCATGATCACGTCATCGGGATCGATGCCATCCTGCGCTTGCAAGCGGCGGCGCAGAGCGGCGCGGCGCTCGCTCTGCTGCCACCACTCAAGACTGGCGTCGAGTGATTCGCCGGTGACGGTTTTCACGCTGGTATCGAGCAGGCCAGCTGCGCGCAGATGCAGCATCACCTCCGGTACGCCGCCGGCGAGAAAGACCTGGACTGTAGCAAATCCGTGCGGACCATTGGGCAATGCGTCAACGAGGCGTGGCACGTGGCGATTGACCTCTGCCCAGTCAGACGCGGTCGGACGCGGCAGACGGGCTGCGTGCGCAATGGCGGGAAGATGGATCAGCAGATTCGTCGAGCCGCCGAAGGCCGCGTGCAACACCATCGCGTTGCGGACCGAAGCCTCGCTTAGGATGTCGCGCGCGCCGAAGCCGAGCTGATGCAGGCGCAACAACGCACGGGCGGAGCGGCTCGCGGCATCGAGCCAGACCGGCTGGCCTGACGGCGCAAGCGCGGTGTGCGGCAGCGAGAGCCCGAGCGCTTCGCCGATTACTTGCGATGTTGCAGCCGTGCCAAGAAACTGGCAACCGCCGCCGGGTGAAGCGCACGCGCGGCAACCAACTTCAGCGGCGTATTCAAGCGTGATCTGCTGCTGGGCAAACCGCGCACCGATAGTCTGTACCTTGCCGGCGTCTTCGCCCGACTCGGGCAGCAACGTAACGCCGCCGGGCACAAGAACCGCGGGCCGCGTGCCTGACGAAGCCAGCGCCATCATCATCGCCGGCAGTCCTTTGTCGCACGTGGCGATGCCGAGAACGCCTTTGCCTGTGGGCAGCGAGCGCATGAGCCGGCGCAGCACGATGGCCGCATCATTGCGATACGGCAGTGAGTCCATCATCCCCGTGGTCCCCTGCGTGCGGCCGTCACAGGGATCGGTGCACGCGCCAGCGAACGGCGTAGCGTGCAGCGCCTTGAAGGTACGCGCAGCCTCGGCCACCAGCAAGCCCACCTCCCAATGCCCCGTATGGAAACCGAGCGCAATGGGCTCGCCGTTTTCCGCGCGCAGGCCACCGTGTGTGCTCAAGATGAGGAACTCGGGATCGAGAAGCCGCTGCGGGTTCCAGCCCATTCCGGCGTTCTGGGTCAGGCCGAAGAGATTACCGGAGGGCTGCGCAATCAGCATCTCTGGTGTGATCGGCAACGCGCCCGCGGGACCAGCTGCGTGTGTGGTCACGTTGAGAAGGCTGGGATCAGCCGTCTCCAGTACCGAAGCTAGAGGAATGGTGGCGATGAAAGCCTCTTCTGACAATCGGACAACTTTTGCGTACGCGGGATGATTCTACAATCCCTGCTACGCAGCACGAAAGCGATTTACGGGCGGCGCGCGGCGCAATGCGAGATGCCTGCAATCACACCGCGAGATGCTATAAAGCTTGTGTGTCCGAAAAGAACCTGCTGATCGAGACGGGACCTAAAGCTGACTTGCGCCGGCGCTGGCTATACCTGATGCCGGTCGTCTTTGTGACTTACAGCCTTGCCTATCTGGGCCGATCGAACTTCGGTTTTGGCGCGGCTGCAGGACTGGCGAAGTCATTGAACATCACCGAGTCACGAGCCGCATTTCTCGGATCCGTCTTCTTTCTCGGGTATTTTCTCTTTCAAGTGCCGGCAGCGGCGTATGCAGTGCGCAAGAGCGCGACACGGCTCGTCTTTTTTGCGCTCATCAGTTGGGGAACCTTCTCCGCGCTCACCGGCGTCTTTCATCAATTCTGGCTGCTGGTGATCGACCGGCTACTGCTGGGCGTGGCGGAGAGCCTGATTCTGCCTTCGATGCTGATCCTGCTGACCAACTGGTTTACGCGCGCTGAGCGTTCGCGCGCCAATGCAATCCTGATCCTCGGCAACCCCGTCACCGTCACGTGGATGGCCGCGGCCACGGGATTTCTGATCAAGGCCGTCGGCTGGCAGATGACCTTCATCCTCGAAGGCATTCCTTCGATCCTGTGGGCCTTTGTGTGGGTGCTGGTGGCGCGCGATCGCCCGCAGCAAGTGCCGTGGCTGAGCAAGGCGAGCAGCGAGCAGCTGGAAGCGGCGCTCAAGCAGGAGCAGACCACACTTCCGCATTATAGCAATCTTGCCGCGACGCTGCGCGTGCCGGGCGTGATTCTGATGTGCATCCAGTATTTCTTCTGGAGCTTTGGCGTCTACGGGCTTGTGTTGTGGATCCCAGCGATGATCCGCTCGGGGCTGAACCGTGGCATCGGGATTGTCGGCCTGCTCAGTGCAGCGCCGTTTTTGCTTGCCATCCTTCTGATGATCACGGTCGCGTATTTTTCCGACCGCGCGCTGAACCGCAAAATTTTTGTCTGGCCGTTTCTGATGCTGTCCGGAATCGCGCTATTCGGTTCGTATGCTGCGTCGGGATACAGCTTCTGGCTGGCCTATGTCTCGCTCATCGTGGCTGGCGGGGCAATGTACGCGCCGTACGGACCATTCTTCGCCATCGTGCCAGAGATGCTGCCCAGCACCGTGGCCGGCGAGGTGATGGCATTGATCAACACCTGCGGCGCGCTCGGCGGCTTTGCCGGCACGTGGATCGTGGGAGCCTTACAGGCGCTCACCGGCAGCGCCCGCGCGGGCTTCCTGAGCATGTCAATTGCGTTGATGGCTGCCGGTGCAATTACGCTGTTGCTGCGGCCACCGGCGTCTCGGCCCGCACCGCATCGCGCGTGAACTGGCCGTTGATCAAACGCCAGATACCAAGCGGATTTTCATCCTTCAGCTCGTCGGGCAAAGCGGCCTGCGGAAAATCCTGATAGCAGACTGGCCGCACAAAGCGATAGATAGCCTGCGTGCCCACCGAGGTCATGCGGCTCTCGCTCGTTGCAGGATACGGCCCGCCATGCACCATCGCATGGCAGACTTCCACACCGGTGGGAAAGCCATTGACGATCAGTCTTCCCGCCTTCCGCTCGAGGATTGCAATAAGGTCATTGTTCGCGGCAATGTCGGCGTCCGTGCCGTGCAGCGTAGCCGTGAGCTGACCTTCGAGCGCCTGCAGGAGCGTCCGCAGTTCCTGTGCATTTGCGTAGCGGATGATCAACGTGCTGGGGCCAAATATCTCGTTGGCGAGATCCGGCTCAGCCAGCATGTCCGCGCCACTCACCTGGAAGAGCGCAGGCGTGGCGTAGGCGCCGCCGCCTTCTTGGCGCGTCACGCCTTCGGCGAGCTGCTCCACGCGCTCGTGAGCCACGCGGCCGGCGACGCCAGTGTGATGATTGCGGCAGATGGTATCGGTGAGCATTGGCGCGGCCGCAGATTGCTCCACGTGGCCCTTCAGCGCAGAAACGAATGCATCGGCCTCCGCATCGCGCGGCAGGTAAACGAGGCCGGGCTTGGTGCAGAACTGGCCGACGCCGAGCGTGAAGGAGTTGAAGAGCCCCTGCGCGATCTGCGGACCGCGGGCACGCAAGGCCTCAGGAAGTACGACGAGCGGATTGGCGCTGCTCATCTCCATAAAGCAGGGGATGGGTTCGGGACGCGCGGCAGCCACCTGCATCAACGATTTGCCCGCCGACAGCGAGCCGGTGAAACCAACTGCCTTGATGACGGGATGCGCCACCAGGGCCCTGCCCATCTCCGCGCCGGCGCCGAAGAGCAGTGCGAAGGTGCCCGGCGGCAAGGCGCAGTCGCGCACGCTTTCGGCAATCACCTGGCCAACCAGTTCGCTCGTTCCGGGATGCGCGGAATGCGCCTTCACGATCACGGGATTTCCCGCGGCAAAGGCGGAGGCGGTGTCGCCGCCGGCAACCGAAAACGCGAGAGGAAAGTTGCTGGAACCGAAGACGGCAACCGGCCCCAGCGGGCGCAGCACGGAGCGAATATCCGCGCGTGGCAGCGGCTTGCGCTCGGGCTCGGCAGGATCGATGCGGGCATTGGCCCATGAACCGTCCTCCACCACGGTGGCAAAGAGGCGCAGCTGGTTGACGGTGCGGGCAAGCTCACCCTTCAGGCGCGCCTCGGGCAATGCGGTTTCGCGGTGAGCGCGCTCTACCAATTCCGTCGCGATCGCTTCGATGCCTGCGGCGATGCGGCGCAGGAACTTCGCCTTCTCGCGGCCCGGCAGCTTGCCATAGATCGCAAAGGCCTCTTCGGCGAGATTCGCCGCGAGATTCAAATCATCGAGCGAAGCGTAGTGATACGGCGGATCGAGATGAGCCCCTGTCGCCGGATCGATACCTGTGAATGTTCCTTTGCTTCCCTGCCGCGATTCGCCGTTGATGATCGAATATCCACGAAGCATTGTGCACCGCCCTGGAAAAAGATTGCGCCGCGTTCATCAGCTCGCGATACGAAGGAGCAGGCTGCCACGCGAAGCCGCCACGCCTGGCACCAGTGTACTATCGGGCGGACGCAGGCTGTGGGACAGGCCGGACTTCGTTACGCGCATAGGTTCAGCCGGACCCATTGCACCTGGAGCCCGCAAGCAAATCGAATTACCCGAAGTCCTTCAAATCGAATACAATCCCGGATACACATGATAAGATCAATGCGATTCGTGCAGCCGTATCATTCCAGTGCTGAGTCTCCGATTGCTCCCGGCCGGATCTGAGCTTTGCAGCTTGGATGGCAAGCGCAGCCGGAGATCGGACATCACTTTCATGCCGACTTCTCATTTCATCGCGAATAATCACCTCAGCGCATCCAATAAGATGCCGCGCCAGATCAACCGGAACCTCATCTTCAATCAGATCCGCACAAGACAGCCCATCTCTCGGGCAGATCTGTCGCGAAGCTCCGGATTGCAGCGCAGCACGGTATCGTTGATCGTCGAAGAACTGCTCGCGGAGCGCTGGATCGTTGAGGGTCCGACCGGGCAGATTCCTCGCGGCCGCAGGCCAACTTTCCTGCAGATCAACAGCCAGCGGGGCGTGCTGGCTCTCGATATTCATCCGGCGCAGACGACGCTCGCGGTTACCGATCTCGGCGGCAAGATTCTGACGCAGGAGATTGTCGAACTGCCTGAGAATCCCAAAAAGATGGTCGGCGCGATCGTCGACGCGATCCGTAAGGTGATTGCCGCGCATCGCGACCGGTCGTTCGATGGAATCGGCATCAATCTTCCCGGCCGCTTCGACGCGGAACAGGAGAAGTTTGTCTTCGCACCGAATATCGATTGGCCCATCGGACGCATCAAGTCCCGCGTGGAGCAGGCCACCAGCCTGCCCGTGGTGGTTGACAACGTGGCCAACGCCTGCGCTTTGTCTGAAATATGGTTCGGCTACAGCGATAGCATGCACGATCTGGTAGCGGTGAACGTATCGGAAGGCATTGGCACAGGCATCATCGCCAATGGCCGCCTGCTGCGCGGCGCCGGTGGGGTTGCTGGAGAGTTCGGTCACGTGCAGCTCGATCCCAACGGACTGCCCTGCGGCTGCGGGAGCCGCGGCTGCTGGGAGACCGTCGCGTCGAATCGCGCAGGCATGCGCTACTACACGGAGATTGCCCAGAAGCCGTCGCCCTCCTTCGACGCATTACTGCGGATGGCGGGCTCCGGCGAGGCTGCGGCTGTCGAGGCCATCGACAGGATGTGCAAAGCCCTCGGCCGCGGCATGCACATGATTGCTTCGGCACTTGCGCCCAGCGAGATTGTCGTGGTGGGCGATATCACCACGTCCTGGCATCTGGCGGCGCCCGTTATCGAGGCGGAGATGCGCAAAAACCGCCTGGTGTGGGTGCCCAAGCTGCGTCCCGCGCGCGGTGGTAATCAGGCTCGCTTGCGCAGCGCAGTGGCCCTGGTGATGAATGAAAATCAACTCTAGGCTGAATCCGGTTTATCGCGCCCGGGCAGCTTCAGCTCCCGCCGGGCAAAGAGCTGAAATTCATTGGAATAAATAGGGGTCATCTGCTGCCAAGTTTCGCGCAGCAACGAGACACGGCACCAATTGCGAAAGAGTCCAATCCACCACTCGGCGCGGGGCGAGGTCCGGTTATCTGGAAACGCCAGCTGCAGATCGGCGTAGATCGTATACATAAAATCCAGCAGTGCGTTGGCAAATTGCCGGGCATACCCCTCGCTTGTGGCTGGCGAACTGGGCGCGGTCCACACCACCGGCTCCTGCGAACACGCGCTGCAATCGTTTAAGCAATCCGCCAGGCCGACAAGTTCCGGCCGATCGCGCAATTCCTTAAGGACCGACTGATATTGCTGCTCGTGTTGCGTGAAGAATTTCTGCATCTCCGGAGTCGGCGGATACCAGACCGCGTACATACAGTCAAAAAGCTTCGCAATCTCCGTGCGTGACTGGACCTTTTCCTGATCCGGCTGCAAGGCGGGACGAATCGCCGTCATCGCGATGTGGTGCCCCAGCCTGCGATAGCTTTCGAACTGCGTCTCCTGAAACCACTGGTTCGCGGTCGAATCCTGGGGAAAGGCATCGTGTTGCAGTTTGTACGCAATTAAATCCGTCGGCTCATCGCCCACGAGCGATGACTTGATATACAGGATCGTGCCTTCGTAGAGTTTAGGATCTTCCCCCGCGTGCTGACCTGCCTCTCCGCCGTGCACTTGCTGCGGCGGCGGATAGCGGATCGTCCCGACAACGCAATGCGTCTGGCTGAATCCATCGTCTTGAATCTGCAGTGGTCTTAGATCTAGATCGATCTCCGCGCCAAAGTCGGAGCGGCAGCGGTTCACGGCATTGCCAATGCCGCAGAACTTCATTTCGGGGTCTTCTTCCGCATCACAGACGATGATGTACTTGCAGCGCCGCCGGACAAGTTCGTAGAGGCCCATATTCTCAAAATGGCCGCCGTCGCTCAGGTTCACGTATTTTGAACGGTCGTTGGCTGATCCGAAAAGCTCCTTGAGCAGATACCAGAGCGCAAAGGCGGGCGTTGGACGATTCCCTTCTGCCTGCCACGCATTCGTCTTGCGCGGGTTCGAAATCCACCAACCCAGCCGCACATTGAAGAAGGTCATCAGGAACGCCAGCGCCGGATTGCTGTTGTATCCCTGGTTGGGATTGACGGCCGCTCCGGAGATCGCAACGGCAGTGTCGAGATGGACGCCGCCGTCTTTGTAGGCATAGCGCCCGGTGGGCACATATCCGTTGAGGCTCACCTTTTTGTCTTTGCCGCCGTCGGTCCAGCTCACGCTGTAGCCCGAGTAGAGCGGCGTGAAGGAAAAACTCGCGCCCTTGCGCTCTTGCGAGGCGAGATCTTCGCCGGTGGTGAGATTGAGCGTGGAGCAGAAGATCGGAAAGGGCCCGTCATAAGTGCCTTCCAGCTTTTGTAATGGAATGAAGTTGTCGGGCAGAAGATCCCGCACCAGCGGTGGGTTGGTCTTTCCGCGCAGATTCGCCGCATCCACCTGGGTGCGCATGTCAAAGCCCGTGAAGGGATTCGGTTCTCTCTCCCACAGCGCTGCACCGAGATAGCAGCGCGAGAGCCGGTTGCGATAGAACGACTGCATCGAGAACTCATTGATATCGAGACGCCAGCCGAAGAGAAGCGCCAGCAAAGCGAAGAAAGCGGCGCAGATCAGCAATATGGGCTTCCACGCAAAGAATGGCAGCCCTTGGGGTGAAGATTCCGTACTCGAGATCAGCCAGTGCAGCGCCCCATGCGCCGCGACCCAGCTTCTTGCGTCGCTCAGGTGCGGCGATTGCACCAGGAAATGCGCTGACCATGCAACGCTGGTCGACAGCACGACGAGAAAACTGATCACCGCAACGGGAGCGGCCGCGATAGCAACCAGATCCATCGGCTTGTAACCGAGGACGCCCTTGCTGGTCGGCTTGCCGTCGCTCTTGGTGCTCGATCCGGCGAGAATTGTGGTCAGATGAGAGATTACGAAGGTTGCGATCGCGGGAATTTCAGCGCGAAGTCCTCTGTACCAGATGTAATACGCGAGATAGGGGGCCAATAATGCGATGGCCGTCAGTCCCATCCACACAAGTCCATAGAGCAGCGACCACGCCCGCAAACGCGCAAGCCACTCCCGGCGGGCATCGGCGTAGTCGCGGCCGAGAAGCCCGAGAGTGAGTTCAATGGCGACATATGGAATCGACAGCAGCAGCGCCGGCATCAGTACGATCTCGATGCGCCACGGGTCAATGGTAACGATGGAATGCGTTGAGCCGATATTCCAGTTGTTGGCGCCGATCCATGCTGCCAGCTTCAGGCCGCCGAGTTGGTAGCAGTAGGCGAGCGCGCAGGCAAACGATGCCGGCAAAAGGGCTGAGAGCGTGAGTCCGGCTCCAGCCATCCCGCGCTTCCACGCAGCCTTCCCATCATTGAGCGCTTTGTAAGCATTCCACGCGCCGCCCGCGAATGCTACCAGCAATGCAACTGTGAAAACGAGCGCGCAACCGATCCACGGAACGACGCATTGCCAACACGGCAAGTTGTCGAACTTGAGGTTAGGCCAGTAAGCCGCCCACACGGCCATCGCCAGCCAGGGCACGATGATGAGCCATCGCACCTTGGTATTGCCTAGTAGTTTGTCCGTCAGTTCGCATCGGGCCTCCTGAACACCGCCTGCGCCCTGGCTCGCTGAGGTCGCCGTCGCTTGGGGCTTCGGCGTGCCGTATGACAACTTCTCCTGCCGATAGAGATCTCGCGCCAGGAGGAGCAGAGACCATAGAACAAGCGCGAAGATCGCCACTCCGGACCAGAGCGTTCCCTGCAAACCGCCGTCTCGCAGTGGCTGGCTGAAGCTCACGCGGTCGGCGAGCGGCTCCTGCACAAGCAGATTGAGCAGAAAAAATGCCGCGACCAGAAAAGCCACAATCGGCACCTGATTCAGGATCGTGTTGCGGAACCAGATCGCCACCATCGTCCAGAGGTCAGTTGAGAACAGTCCCCTGCGGGGCGTGAGATAGCTCGCGTAACGCTGCAGCCATTTGATGGGCTCAGGAGCGCGCGGCGGACATCCCGGCTCTGCCTGCGGAATGAGCTTGGACTCCACGCCCGCGCGCCCATGGCGATCGCGCAAAATCCACGCGGCGAGAAATTGATGAATGTAGCCGCCACCGGAGACCGAAGAGAGGTAATCGATGAACGGTAGCAGCCCCAACTGCGCCAGCCCCTGCAGCACACCCAGGTTGAAAGTGGCGCTGCGAATGCCGCCACCTGAAAAACAGAGACCCGTGAGCCGTTGCTCTGCCGCGATCCGATAGACGTCTCGCCGCTCGCCGTCTTCTTCAAAGCAGGGGGTCTCGAGAAACCCTCCCGATTCCGCGTCCCACCGCTTTCTCGCTCTCAGTTCCTGCTCCAGCAGCCATTTGCTGGGTGTGTAGCCGGTCTCGATCGACGCGTCCCACTGGAGTTTCGCGTCATCCCTGAGCCGCTCGACCGACGCCCCCTTCAGGCGAGAGACACGGCCTTCGCGACTCGCGGGATTGCGGCCGCGATTGGCCCCAGAGGTCTTCTCGGTCAGGCGGCGCGTCGCCTCCTCGGTGAGTTTCTTGGAAGCTTCTTCCGCGAGCCGTTGACAGTACGCCAGATTCGGGTCAGATACCGGCAACGGCGGTTCCGGCGCGGCATTCGATTCAGCGGGGGCTTCTTGGTCGATTCCGCTCATGTCCACCTCTGCACCGGTTTTCAACGGTTGAGGAATTTGCCTTGAAGAAGTCGTGAAGTTCAATGGGAAAACGTTGCGCGTTGTTCGAGGATTTTCTCTGTTTGCGCAGACCGATTCGAGCCGCTCTCTACGCGAGCCGACTTATCCTGCTGATTTCACCCGGTCACACAAAACAGAAGCAAGCACAACAGACGCCACGCGCTGCGATCATGCGACCGCAATCCACATAGCAAAGTAGGAATGGTTGCAAGAGTAGTGAATCACTATGGACGCTGTAAAGAAGAAAGAAGACGGCAGGAGCCTTCGACGTCAACTGGCCGCAAACAATGAAGCTAAGAAGACCGGCTGAGCGTCGTTTCTAGCCGCGGCCACGAAATCCGGCAGCCGATACGGGCATCCGGGTCACAGCGCGGTTCGTTTCCTGCTCCTGCACGACCGACTCTGGAGAACCGATGGGCACAGGCTGATAGGGCAGGAAGACACGGAAGGTGGATCCGCTGACCGAATTGCGCTCGGCCCAGATGCGACCCGAGTGCTGCTGGACGATGGTCCGGCAGATCGCAAGCCCCAGGCCCGTTCCGCCTTTCTGGCGGGAGTCGGATGCATCGACCTGCTGGAAGCGGCCGAAGATCACTTCCAGCTTGTCGGCCGGAATACCACGGCCGGCATCGACCACGGAAAGTGTGACGCCGCTGACATCGGGCCGCAGCAGCACCGAAACCGTGGAGTTGGGCGGTGAGAATTTGATGGCATTGGAGAGCAGGTTGGTCAGCACCTGAAGCAGACGGTCGGAGTCCGCCGCGATCTCCACCTGCGTGGGATCGTGAATGAGTTGCACGCCCGCGGCATCGGCCACTGGCTGCATGCCTTCGATCCCCTGGCGAACGATGTCGGCCAGTTGCACAGGGCGGAAGGTAAAGGGCTCGCGCCCGCTCTGGATGCGTTCAAGATCGAGAATGTCGTTGATGAGCCGGACGAGACGCTCTGAGTTGCTGAGCGCGATGCGCAGCAGATTAGCGCTCTTGTCGTTCACCTCGCCGAGGCTTCCGGACGAAAGCAGGCCGAGCGCGCCGCGAATGGCCGTAAGTGGCGTGCGCAGCTCATGGCTGACCGTCGAGACAAACTCATCCTTGAGTCGATCGAGAGCGTAACGCTGGCTGATGTCGCGGAAACTGAAGACGGAACCAGACAAGCGGCCGTGATCGAGAATCGGCGTCAGGTTGAAATCGACCCGGAAGGAATCCCCGTCGACGCGATAGAAAGTGTCTTCGCCGGCCGTGGCCATGCGGCGCAGCTTCCCCGTCGCGCGGAGAAGCGAGCAATCCTCGCGGCACCGGCTGCTGAAGGGTGCGGAGCCGTGCAGCAGATCGTGGATCGGCTTGCCGATCAGGCTCGTCGGGTCGGCTCCCAGCAAGTTAGCGGCTGCCGGATTCGCAAAGCTGACCAGCCCCTCGGGATCGAGGCCGCAGATGCCGTCGGCAACAGAGTTGAGCAGAATCTCCTGCTCGCGATAGAGCTTCTCGGCGCGGTCGCGCTCATGCGAGCGGGCCAGCATCTGACCGAGCGAGGCGGCTACGGTTTCGACGCCCGCCATCGCCTCGCGATTTTCGCGCAGACAAAAATGACAATAGAACTCAAGGACAGCGAGGACTGTGCTGCCCACTCTGACTGGAACGGCGCAGCCCGAGACCATGCCATGGCGCTGGGCCGTGCGCGTATGCGAGCTGGCGGGCAAAGAGGCAAGGTCGGCGACCCACACCGGGCGGCCGTCCTGCCAGGCGCGTCCGGGCAGGTCATCGCCGCTGGTCAGCTTCAGTCCCATGCTTTCCTGGATCAAGGTTTCGGTGCGGCGGCCAGGCGCTCCCCAGGCGGAGCAGAATTCGAGACGGTTCTCCTCAGAGTTGACCTCCCAACGCAGGGCCACATCCCACCCTTGGGAGACGCAGAGCGCTTCGAGAATGCGCATCGCCGCGATCTCAGGCGAAGTGTTCTCGCCGACGATTTCGCTCATCACCAGTTGGAGAGCGACACGGCGCTCGCGCTGCACGATCAACCGCAGCACCAGAACGGCAGCCGCAGCGCCCGCCGCGAAGATCAGCGCTTCATTGAATACGAGGCCCGAGAAGATGCGTGGAGCGATCCCTCCGAGAACGACGGCCAGAGCCAAACCCGTAATGATTGGCGAAACGAGGGACCCAGCACGCCGCCCCGATCGCGCTGGTTGTTCGCCACGAATTGTCCGAATCGGATCGGCGCGTTCGCTCATGGTCCCTCAGCAGTTCTGCAGGAAAGTTAATTTTGCATTCCCGGCTGCCTGGAAAACAACTGTTTTGTCCCGCAACAGAAGGAATCCTGCTGAATTGAAGCACGAAAGTAACCACTCTTACGAAAGTACTCGCACTTATTTTTCAATAAGTTGTGAGACGCCAGCCTATTGCCAGTGTAAACGCACGTATACAAGTGAAGCGGGCTGCTACAGTTGGCGACGCTCCTGCAAAAGGCGAGGATTTCTCGGTTTGAGCGGCGGATGCCGCCGCAGGATAAAGCCCGCAGGGCAGAGCTAGGAATAAAAGCTGGCGATCCAGCCCTGCAGCATCGCCGGGAAGCAGCCCATCACGATAACCGCGCCGGCAATCGCCAGCAAGACCACCATGGTGACTGGATGCACCCGGATCGGCGTCTCTTCCGCAGCCGGCATCACGTAGGCCCGTTTGAGCACCTGCAGATAGTAGTAGAGAGACACGGCACTCATCGCGATAGCGAGTGCGACCAGCGCGAAGGGCAGGCCAGCTCCTGAAGCGCCATAGCGGAGATTGCCGCCGAACATGCCAAGAACGGCTGCGAACAGATTGAACTTCGCCCAGAATCCGACCAGCGGCGGAATCCCGGCGAGCGAAAGAAAGAGCACGAGCGTGATCGCGGCCAATAGCGGATTGCGTTTCTGCAATCCAAGGAACGCATCCATCCGGTCACTGCCTGTCGCGCGCTCAATCACGCCAATCACACCGAAGGCGCCCACTGTCGTAAGGCCATAGGTAAGAACGTAGTAAAGAACGGCTTGAGCTTGACGATTGCCCCAGGAGAAGAATGCGAGGCCCAGCAAAATATAACCTGCGTGCGCGACGGCCGAGTAAGCCAGCAGGCGGCGGACGCTCGACTGCGCCAGCGCGGCCAGATTGCCGAGGATCATCGAAGCGACCGCAAGCACGATCAGAATCAGATACCAAACGTAGTACACGTTGACTTCGATCGGTTGCCGACCTGCAGAGGAAAAGATGCCTACAACGGCATAGCTGCGGCCGCCCGTCACGGGCGCGTTCTGAATCAAAATCCGAAAGTAAGTGAGAGCCGTATTGCTGATCGAGATGAGCAATGCAAAGCTCGCCACCTTCGAAACCGAGGCGATGAACGCAGCCGCGGGTGCAGGAGCGCCCTCGTATGTATCCGGCGCCCAAAGATGGAACGGCACTGCGGCAATCTTGAAGCCGAGGCCCGCTGCAATCATGACCAGAGCGACGATAATCAATGGCCCGCCGCCATGAAAAGCGGCATTGTTGACGGCATACATAACGTACGGCAGATAGGTTGAGCCGCTCAGTCCATACAGATAGCTGAAGCCGAACAGCAAAAACGCAGCCGACATGCCGCCGAAGAGGTAATACTTCATTGCAGCTTCGGCGCTTTTGCCGGACTTCTTCGCAAACGCGGTCAGCACATAAAGACCGAGGCTCAGCAGTTCGAGCCCGATGAAGATCACCAGCAGATCTTGCGCAGCGGCGATGATCATTCCACCTGCCGCCGCCATCAGAACAACGGAGACATATTCAGCGGCATGCCGCGTGAACTCCGAGCCAATGAGCAGCAGAAGCGTAATCGCCGTAAGCACCAGGATACCGACCTGCGCCACTCCGGCCGATCCACCGCCTGCGAGCAAAACGGAGTTGCCGAAATGCAATCCCGCTGTACCCGCGTAGCAGACGGTCCACCAAGATGCGATGCAGCCTGCGACGCCCAGAATCGCCGCAACAGCTACGCGAGTCTGCAACGCGGCCTTGCGCAACAGGCTCAAATCGGCGACCAGCGCCAGCAGCGCTGCAACTTCGAGCACGGTTTCCGGCAACGTGGCGCGGAAGAGATCTGCGTAGTTCATTGCACACCTCCCGCGAGCAGCGCCTTCACGGCAGGTTCAATCGAGTCGAGCAGAATGCGCGGATAGAGCCCGATCACAAGGGTGGAAATGCCGAGCAGAGCGACACCGGTGATCTCCGGCCACGTAATCGCACCGAGATCATGCCAGCCGGTCTTGGGATGTTCCTCGGGCGTGGGCAGCCGGTCACTGAAGAAGGCCTTCTGCAAGGCGCGCCACGTGTAGGCCACGCCGACGATGATGCCGATGCCCGCGGCAGCTGTCCACCAGGGATTCGCTCGCCAGGAGCCGACAAGCACCTGCAACTCCGCGACGAATCCCGAGAAACCGGGCAGACCCATCGAGGCGACACCGGCAATCACGAAAGCCCATGCGGCAAAGGGCAGCCGGCGGGCGAGATGCATGGTTTCAAGCTCGGCCAGCTGGCGGGTGTGCGTGCGGTCATACACGATGCGGCCCACGATCGCGAAGAGCAGTCCGGCGATGACGCCGTGCGAGAACATCTGCAGCACTGCCCCATCGAGACCGATCTGGTTGAGCGTCATCAGGCCGAGCAACACAAAGCCCATGTGACTCACACTCGAATAGCCGATGACGAACTTGAAGTCCGACTGCGCCAGCGCCACCAGCGCGCCGTAGACAATGCCGATCAACGCCAGGAGCGCAAACACATCGCGCCAGGAGCCAAGACCGAGGAATGTAAATCCCCAGGGATCGAGCCCGTGTGGAAAGAGCCCAATGCCCACGCGCAAGCAGCCGTATGCACCGAGCTTCATGACTACGCCCGCGAGAAGCATGGAGGCCGCCGTGGGCGCGGCGACGTGGCCCGTCGGCGCCCAGGTGTGGAACGGCCACATGCCGGCAAGAATCGCGAAGCCGACAAAGACCAGCGGGAAAAGACCCATCTGCATAGAGACAGGCAGACCTGCGTGCGCCAGATCGGCAAGCGTTGTCGAGTGACTGCCTGCCATCGCGTAAGCCGCGAGCAGACCGATCAGCACCATCGCCGAGCCCACGAAGGAGTAGAGCGCGAGCTTCATCGCGCCGTACTCGCGGCGTGTCGAACCCCAGATGGCGATGAGAAAGTACTTGGGAACGATCGCTATCTCGTAAAAGATAAAGAGCAGGAAGAGGTCGCCGCTCAAAAAGACGCCGTAGACACCCCCAATGAGCGCGAGATAGAACGCGAAGAACTGATTTGTGCGCAGCTCGATATTCCAGCTGAAGAGAACGCCGGCGACCGACGCCAACCCGGTGAGCAGAACCAGCACGCGGCTGATGCCATCGGCAACAAGCAGATAATGGATGCCCATCGAAGGCACCCAGACCGCGTCCGTAATTACCGCAGTGCCCTGCCCCATGCTTGCAGCGTAGGCGGCCACCGCGATGACTAGGCCGGCAACCGCGAGGGCAAGCGCCAGCCCGCGCGCAAGGCCGTGCCTATCCTTGGGCAGCAGCGCTTCAACGAGCGCACCGGCGAATGAAAGATATATCGTCCAAGCCAACATCTAAAGCGGTTCTCCAGAACCAGTTCTGTGGCGCGGGTTTTCACCCACTGCGCACAACGCACAAACCATCCCACGCACCGGAGCTGCTTCTTAAAATCTCCAGTGCGCCAACAAATTCACCACCGTCGGATTCACGGTATCGAGAATCAACTGCGGCAAAAGGCCAAGCAGAAGCATGAGGCCGATGACCGGTGCGAGCGCCATCCGCTCGCTCGAGTGCAGATCAGGAAATGCAGCCCAGCGCTCCGGCACCGGACCAGTGAAAACCTTCTGAATCACAGTGAGAATCACGGCCGCTGTAACCAGCAAGCCCAGCACCGATATCGCTGCGCTTATCCAGGACAGAGGAAAGACGCCGCGGAAGATCAGGAACTCGCCGACGAAGCCGTTGAGCCCCGGCAGACCGAGCGAAGAGAACAACGCGATGCCCATCAGGCCGGCGAAGACAGGAGCCGGTTTGCGCAGGCCGCCAAAGTCGTCAACGCCACGCAGACCGCCGGAGCGCATCTGGATCATCGCAATAAACCAGAAGAGTGCTGCCGCCGTGAGGCCGTGATTGAACATCTGCAGAATAACGCCATTCAGCGCCGCAGCCTGGCTTGCCTGCGCCGCTGCTCCGGAAACCGGGATTGCCAACACGAAGATGCCAAGCAGGCAGTAGCCGAGGTGATTCACCGAGGAGTACGCGAAGACGCGCTTCAGATCCTTCTGCGCGGCCGCGGCCCACGCGCCCATCACGACCGTGAGCACCGCGAGCACGAGCAGCGGTGTGCGCATGGCGGCAATCTGCGGCCCGAAGATCGGCAGCGCAATCCGCAGCAGGCCATAGACGCCCATCTTCGACATCGCGCCGGTCAGCAGCATCGTTACAGGTGAAGGCGCTTCCGCGTATGCGTTGGGCAACCAGGTGTGAAACGGCATCAGCGGCACTTTCACGGCGAATCCCGCAAGCACGCCGATCGCAAGCCACGGCATCACCGCGCCGAGATGCCCAACAACCATCTGCGCCAGCGTTCCGTTTGCAGCCAGGTCGGCGAGCGCGAGGAAATCCATCGAGCCCGTCGAGAGAAAGACCGCGAGAAACGAGAGCAGCAGCGCGACCGAGCCGGCGATGGTGTAGACGAAGAACTGCGTGGCTGCCGGTCCGCGCTTCGGCCCGCCCCAAAGCTTGATCAGGAAGAAGGCCGGAATGAGGCTCAGTTCCCAGAAGAGAAACCAGTGGAAGAAATTGAGCGCCGTGAAGGAACCGATGAGTCCGGACTCGAGCAGCAGCACCAGCGCATAGAAGAGGCCCGGCTGATGATGAACGCGAATGGCGGCATCGATCGACATCAGCGTAACAATGGCCGAGAGCACCAGCATCAGTGCGCCGAGCGCGTCGACGCCGAGATGGTAATCAACGCCGGTCGATGGAATCCACTGGTGGAACTCCGACAGGCCAATGGTGCCATCACCGGGCAGACGGATCCATACAACGAGCGAGAGGATGAGACTCGCAAGCGCCGTCAGCAAGGCCACGCCGCGCGCATGCCTGCCGGAAAAGAGTGCGATCGCCGCGCCGACGACCGGCAGTACGGTGAGCACGGTAAGAATCGGGAACCCGGCATTCGCGCCGATGATCATATCGCTCATGCCCGGCTGCTCCAGATCAAAATTGCAGCCAGCGCAATCATCGCAACTGCCAGAATGCGCAAGTAGAACTGCACGCGGCCGTTCTGCACACGCGCCAGCAAACCGCCGCTCGACGAAATCTCTTCGCAGGCCTTGTCGAAGCCGCCGTTCACCCAATAGGTGTCGATGAGCCGGTTCAACTGCGCCCAAAGACCAAAGAGCCACGTGACCAGAGCGACGATCCCTCCCCACACGCGACGGTCAAACCAGTCGGCCACGCGCGCCCACCAGGCGTAGAAGGCGATGAAGGTTACGCCATAGAATTCGTCGACATACAGCCGGTCGCGCAGGCCCGCCCAGAGCCACGGTGCGGCCTTCTCCAGCACATCGGGATCTTCCGCTTTGGGCGACTTGTTGCCGTAGAGCCACCAGCCGAGGCCGATGCCGAGCAAGACCACGCAAGACGATGTGATCATCAGCAGCGCGAGTCCGGGTTCGGCAAATCCATGCAGACTGAATGGAGCACTGCGGCCATTGAGAAAGGCTCGGAACCAAGGCCATGCCGGCGTTCCGATGACGCCGAGCGCAATGGCAAAGAAGGCAAGAATCGCAAGCGGCACCGTCATCACGCGCGGGCTCTCGTGCGCCGTATGATGGCCGCGCCAGTAGCCGAAGAAGACATAGCTCACCTGGCGCGTCATATAAAAGGCCGTAAGCAGCGCGCCGAAGACAAGCAGATAGTACGGCCCCTGGATCGCGCCAGAGTGCGCCGCTTCGAGAATGCCGTCCTTTGACCAGAAGCCGGAGAAGAACAGCGGGAATCCACTCAGCGCCAGCATACCGATGGCATAGGTGGCGAAGGTCAGCGGCATGTCTGCTTTGAGACCGCCCATGTGGCGAATGTCCTGCTCTTCGTGGCAGCCATGAATCACCGATCCCGCGCCCAGGAAGAGCAGCGCCTTGAAGAAGGCATGCGTGATCAAGTGGAACATGCCCACAGCGACGCCGCCGAGACCGAGGCCGGCCATCATGTAGCCAAGCTGCGAAACCGTGGAGTAGGCAAGGATGCGCTTGATATCGTTCTGCGCGACAGCGATCAGCGCCGCGAAGACGGCGGTAGCTGCGCCGACCCAGGTGACCACGGTAAGGGCTGCTGTGGTTCCTGTGACCTCACCTGTGTGAATCAGCGGAATGCCCGCCGACATCAGCGGATAGACGCGTGCGATCAGATACACACCTGCCGCCACCATGGTCGCCGCGTGAATGAGCGCCGAGACCGGCGTGGGGCCCTCCATCGCATCCGGCAGCCACACGTGCAGCGGTAGCTGGCCGCTTTTGCCTGCGGCTCCAGCAAAGATCAGCAGACCAATTGCACCGGCAACCGTGAGGCCAAAGTTGGTGTGTTGCGTGAGAAGGCCGGCCAGCGCGAAGCCTTCCATCGAGCCGAAGCCGTGGTTGTAAAAGAGCAGCGTGCCGGTCTGCGCAAAGAGCCAGACAATGCCGAGAAAGAAGAAGATGTCGCCCACGCGCGTAGTGAGAAACGCCTTCTTCGCGGCAGCGGCCGCGGAGGGCTTCTGATACCAGAAGCCGATCAGCAGATACGACGTGAGGCCAACAAGCTCCCAGCACATGAACAGCAGCAGCAGCGAGTTCGCAATCACCACGCCGAGCATTGCGCCTGCAAAGAGCGAGAGAAAGCAGAAGAAGCGCGTGAAGTTCTCATCGTGGGCCATGTAGCCGGTGGAGTAGATGAAGATGAGCAGGCCCACGAAGCAGACCATCACGATCATCACGGCCGAGAGCGGATCGAGCACCCAGCCGAGATCGGCCGTGGAAGAACCAAACTGAATCCAGGTAAAGTTCACCGTCTCGCGCACGGCGAGACTGTTGGCCCATCCGGCGAGTACGTGTCCGAAGGCGATGAGAGATATGAGAAGTGATACGCCAAGTGATCCGATGGACAAGGCCGCGGCAGCCGCACGCTTTGGCTGCTTGAGTAGCGCGATCACGCCAGCAGCCACCATCGGCAGCGCCGGAACGAGCCAAAGGATCTGCGTAATTGCAGAGGCGCTCAGTTGTGGAGTGAATGAAGCCCCTTGCTCGATCAAACTTTCACCCCTTCATCCTATTCATCTGATCAAGATCGGTAGTGCGCGCGTGGCGATAGATTTGGATCACGAGTCCCAGGCCGACGGCTGCCTCGGCGGCAGCAACCGCGATGGAGAAGATGGCGAACATCATGCCGGTGAGCGCCTCCGGATGCGGTCCATAGCGCCAGAAGGCGATGAAGTTCAGGTTGGCGGCATTGAGCATCAGTTCAATGCCGATCAGCACCAGAATGGCATTGCGCCGCGTGAGCGCACCGGCAAGGCCGATGGCGAAGAGCAAGGCGGCAACCAGCAGGTAGGCCGCGAGCGGCGAAGCAATGATCATTACCGCGTCCTCTCTTTCTCATGCAGCGCGACGATCACGGCGCCGATGGTGGCAGCGGTCAGCAGCAGCGCGACGATTTCGAGCGGCAGCACGTAGCGGCCGAGCAGCGCATTGCCGATGTCCTGCACCGTCACCGCAGGAGCGGCGGTAGTCGATGGTAGAGCCTGGATGCTTGCGAGCACTGCCCAACCGAGCACGGCGAATACACCCGCGGCGATCACCAGCCCCACAAACCAGCTTTTGCTGAAAACACCGCCTTGTGGCACATCCGAGCCGCGCGTCAGCAGAATCGCGAAGACGATCAGGATCGCAACCGCGCCCACGTAGACCAGAATCTGCGCAAAGCCGGCAAACTGCGCGTCGAGCCCGAGAAAGAGCAACGCCAGACCGGCAAAGGCGATGGAGACCGCCAGCGCGCAGTGCACGGTGTTCTTGAGCAGCACCGCCGCAAGGCCGCCCGCGACCGTAAGAGCCGCAATCAGATAAGAGACTGGACTCATCGGCAGGCCCTCCCTTCATCCCGCCACACACTTTCCGTGCCCCATCCATGCGCCTTGTTTTTGGCGCATGGGTGGGGAACCACAAACTTCGAGCCAACGCCGCGCTGTCTACTCCGCATAGCGATAGCTCCTCGGCCCAAAGCGTTTCCGCGTCATGCCGGTGCGGCCCATCAGCACATACGCGCCGGCGAGAATCACAGAGCAGACCACCCAGCGCGCCCAACCCGGCCCCATAAAGCGCCAGAGCGCCGTCACGATAAGGTCAAGCAGCGTAAAGGGCAGAACGAACTTCCAGGCGAAGTTCATCAACTGATCCTGACGAAGGCGGGGCAGGGTGCCGCGCATCCAGATGAAGATGAAGATCGCCGTCATCACTTTGGCAAAAAACCAGATCCACGAAGGAATGACACCGAGGAAGGAGAGCGGCGCCGACCATCCGCCAAGAAAGAGCGTCGCACCCAGGCCGGAGATCGAAAACATCCCGAGATACTCGCCGAGGAAGAAGAGCGCGAACTTGAAGCCCGAATACTCGGTGAAGTAGCCGGCCACCAGCTCCGACTCGCCTTCAGGAAGATCGAAGGGCGTGCGATTCGTCTCCGCAGTCGCGGCGATGGCAAACATCAGAAAAGCCGCGAAGCCCCAGGGCGTGAAGACATACCAGTTAGGAAAGATGCCGGTGTAATGATTCTGCGCCTCGACAATCCTGGTCAGCGAAAGCGAGCCGGTTGCCATAACAATGACGACGCTCGACAACAGCAACGGCACCTCATAGCTGATCATCTGGCCGACGGCGCGCATTGCGCCCAGCAGCGAATATTTGTTGCGGCTGGACCAGCCGGCCATGAAGATGCTGAGTTCGGTTGTGGCACCCATGGCGAAGAAGAACAGCAGTCCCGCGTCCATATCGACCAGCGCCATGTTGCGGCCCATCGGCAACACGGCAAAGCCCATAAAGACCGCGACCACCAGCACGAGCGGCGCAAGAAAGTGCACCACGGCATCCGCGTCGAGCGGAACCACATCTTCCTTGGTCAGCGACTTGATGCCATCAGCGACAGGCTGAAAGAAGCCGAATGGTCCCACGCGGTTTGGGCCGAGACGATTCTGGATGCGGCCCAAACCCTTGCGCTCAAAGACTGTAGTGAGCGCAAAGAGTCCAGGAAAGACGGCCACAATGGCGACCACGCCAAGCACGACCGCGGCGAACGGCTGCAGCGCCGCCGGCAAAAAATGCACAAGCCAGTCGCGCAGCAGGATAAAAATCTGGTCGAGCTGGTTGGCCATGGGCTAGTTGCTCCCCGCAGCGGAAGAATCGGATTTGGGCGCGTCGGTCTTCGGAGCAGCTTTCGCGGCCTCGCCGGCGGCAGCCTTGGCCGCGGCAGCCTCGGCAGCCGCTTTGGCTTTGGCTTCGGCCGCGGCCTTCTCCTGGGCCAGGCGTGCGTCGACTTCGGACGCTTCCGTCGGATGGATCGTGTGATAGTACTCGTTCGACTTCGCGAGCTGTTCGCGATCGAGCAGCAGCCCGCCGAAGCGGTCGTCCGTGGCCAGCTCAAACTGCGTATCCATCTTGATCGCCTCGAAGGGGCAGACTTCCACGCAAATCTGGCAGCTCATACAGACCGAGATGTCGATGTCGAACTTCGCCGGATAGATCTGCATCTTGCCTACGAAATCCGGCTTCTTATCTTTGCTCTTCTCAATGTAGATGCACTTGGGCGGGCACTCTTTTTCGCAGATCTGGCAAGCCACGCAGCGCAGGCCGGCCTCCCACTCGGGCCCGTCGTAGACAAGGAAGGGAAAGACGCGCGCGTTTTCCGCTGTGGGAATCCGCTGCTCCGGATACTCCACCGTCGTGAGCCGTTCTTCGGAGACAAAGCTGCCGGCGAAGTTCTTCGCCGTCTCCAGCATGCCTTTGACAATTCCCTCGCCTAACAATGAATCCTCCGGATTCAGTTTTCAGTGGTCAGTGATCAGTTGTCAGTTCGTTGATCTCTGCCTTGCTTTCTGTTCCCTATTCCCTATTGCCTGCCTCACCGATCCACTTCTCCCAACACAATATCCACGCTGCCGAAGATCAGCACCACATCAGCCACGTTCTGGCCGAGACACATGTCTTCCAAAACCGTAAGATTGATCAGGCTCGGCGGTCGCACGCGATACCGGTACGGATTCGGCCCTCCATCGCTGATCAGATAAAAGCCAAGCTCGCCCTTCGGCGCCTCGATGCGGCCATAGGCCTCGCCCGCCTTAGGGCGGAAGTTGCGAATCTTCGCCTTCGGGTCCATGATCGGACCGCTCGGAATCTCCTTCAGTGCCTGATTCAGAATCCCGATCGACTCGCGCATCTCGAGCACGCGCACCATGTAGCGGTCATAGATATCGCCATGGTCTCCGAGCGGCACGCGGAATTTGAAGCGATCGTAGACGCCGTAGTGATCGATCTTGCGAATGTCGTAGTTCACGCCCGAGGCACGCAGCATCGGTCCGCTGATGCCCGCATTCACCGCAAGATCGGGCTTGAGCACGCCCACGCCCTGACAGCGCGCCATCAGAATCTCATTCGAACTGAGCAGCGCCTCAAATTCGTCGACAAATGCAGGCAGGCCGGCAACCACCTTGCGCGTCGCTGCGAGCCACGGCTCCGAGATATCCACGCGGCAGCCGCCGAAGCGCATGTAGTTGCACATCATGCGCGAGCCGGTGAGCGACTCGAAGAGATCGAGAATTTTTTCCCGCTCGCGGAAGGCATACATCAGCGGCGTGCCGCTGGCGCCCATCTCCTGCAATAGGAAGCCGATCGTCGACGCGTGGTTCTGCACGCGGGTCAACTCGGCGAGAATCACGCGAATGTATTCGGCGCGCTCAGGCACCTCCTGCCCGACGAGCTTTTCCACGGCCAGCGCGTAGGCCCAGTTGTTTGAGAGCGAGCAGAAGTAGTCGAGCCGATCGGTGTACGGCATCGACGCCAGATAGGTCGTGCCCTCGGCGATCTTCTCATGATTGCGATGCAGATAGCCGAAGACCGGCTTGAGCCGGATCACGCGTTCGCCATCCAGCGCCACATCCATACGGAAGACGCCGTGCGTCGAAGGATGGTGCGGCCCCATGGCCACTTCCAGCAGCTCACCCTCGCCGTCGGGTTCAATCACCGGCGGGCGATTCCAACCGTCGAGCTTCTCCGTTTTGGTTTCCGCTACACTCATCAAGCCCCGTTTTTTTCGTTTCTGTTCTTTCGTCCCTGTTCCCTAGCCCCTGCCGGGGTCCCCGGCGAGCGATTTTTGCTCGCTGGGGTGGCTAGTCCCTTGCGCGGCGTCGGCCGCGCGATGCTCCTGTGCGCGCTTCAGCACCTGGTCGTGCGCTGTGGGCTCGTACTCGTAGTCATCCGGCTCCACGTAGTCCTTGCGCATGGGGTAATCTTTGAATCCATCCCACATCAAAATCCGGCGCAGATCAGGATGACCGGCAAAGACGATGCCGTAAAGATCGAAGACCTCCCGCTCCTGCAGCTCCGCGCCGCGCCATACGGGCGTCAGCGACGGCAACTCCACCTTGTCGGCACGGTTCGCAGTCCGCATCCGGATCACCAGGGGGCCATGCTTGAGCGCAACGGAGTAGAGGTGATAGACCGCTTCGAGATAGCCCGGCTCGACGCGCTTGCGCGTCTCTTCAACCGTTTCCTCTACCGTTTGCTCGACGCCGTCAACCGTCTTTTTCACTTGACGCGTCACTTTAACTTTTTCGGCGATCTCTTTGTCGGGCCAGTCCACTCCGGTCACATTGGAGAGGTAATCGAAGGCCAGCTCCGGGCTATCGCGAAGGAAGGCTGCGACGGCAACAGCGCTCTCCGGCCGCAGCAGCAGCGAGTGCTGCGCTGCAGGGCTCGGGTTCGTCACGACGGTGACGCCTGCGCCCGGCACAGCGCCTTCGATTGCCGCTTTGATCTCTTCGACCGTCTTCAATGCGCTTCCTATTCCGTCAGGGCTAAAGCCCCGATTGTTTTAATTCGCATTTTGCGGCACGGCTAAAGCCATGCCCTGTTACAAAACTCCCCGACAGCGTGTCTTTTCTAGTCCCTAGTCCTAGTCCCTAGTCCCTAGTCCCTAGTGCCTATTCCCTGTTCCTTCACCGAATCACCACCGGCACAGTCCACACGCCTGGGTTCGACGCCGGCTCCAGATCATGCTCGCCCGGTTCGGGCACCGGAAACTCACCCTGCGCCTCCGCATCCAGATGCCGCGGGCGGTCAGCACCGGTCAGCGACTGCTCGTCAATCTTCTTCTGCAGCGTCATGAAAGCCTGAATCAATGCCTCCGGCCGTGGCGGGCAGCCAGGAATGTGCACGTCCACCGGAATGTAGCGGTCGATTCCCTTCAAAACGTTGTAGCCCTGCTTGAATGGACCGCCCGAGATCGCACACGCGCCCATGGCGATCACGTATTTCGGCTCGGCCATCTGGTTATAGAGCCGCACCACCTGCGGAGCCATCTTCTTGGTTACCGTGCCGGAGATGATCATCAGATCAGCCTGTCGCGGCGAAGGCCGGAAGACCTCCGCGCCGAAGCGGGCGAGGTCGTATCGAGCCATCGTCGTCGCAATCATCTCGATCGCGCAACAGGCCAGGCCAAACTGCATGGGCCAGACGGAGCTACGGCGTCCCCAGTTGTAGAGCTCTTCGATGGTCGTGACAAAGACGCCCTGCTTGCCCAGTTCGATCTTTAATTCGTTGTCGACCATGTCGCTTTGCTCCAGTTTTCAGTGATCAGTGTTCAGTGAACAGTTGATTCGTTGCTCTGCTTTCTGCTTCAAATCAGCCGAGGGCCTGAAGTTCCCACGGTCCTCCGTAGCAGCAGGGACAAACTGACCACTGATCCCTGGCAACTGATCTCTGCCTTCATGCCCACGTCAAAATTCCCTTGGCCCAGGCCCATGCCAGCCCTTCGATCAACAACAGAACAAAGACCAGCATGGCTGCGCACGCCGCTGCGCTCAGTCCCGTAAACGCCACTGCAAAAGGCAGCAGAAAAACGGCTTCCACATCGAAGATGAGAAAGATGATGGCGTAAAGGTAATAGGCTGAGCGGAACTGTACCCAGGCATCGCCCTTCGATTCCAAACCGCACTCATAGATCGAATTCTTCACCGCGTTCGGCTTAGGCGGAGAAAAGACCCTCGCCCAGAGCCAAGCCAACCCCAGCGGAGCTAGCCCGAATCCGAGGGCCGCCACAAATAGAACTGCCAGGGAAAAATAGGGATTGGAAACCATCACAGGTGAGAGAGTCCTTCTCTATCAAAATTATCAGTTTAGAGTACGTTTTGGCGAAGAACTTGCGTTCGCGCTTCCCCGTTCAGTTCCATTTTCTCACCGCTCATCCCATCCTGTGAACCATTGGGCAGCGAAGCGTCTCGGTGGCCGACAAGCCACTATTCATACTCACAAAAGTGTGGGCGATCAGAGGTGACCGTGCACACATTCCCGCAAGTCTGACTCTATAAACACGAGGCCCCCCGGCTGAATGCCGGAGGCCCGTCACGACACCCGCACTAATCGTCGTCGTCCTTGTCGCTCTTCTTGACCTTGGCTTTGAGCATCGCCGGAACAGGCGCATTGCCCATCGCGTCCTTCCAGAGAATGACGTTCAGCTTCTCGACCGGCGCGCGATCCTCGTGGGTGAAGTCCATCTTCATGCTTGCCTTCGCGCCCACGGCATTTTTGGTGTTCGCCGTGTAGATCAAGCCATTGTCGCGGTTCGCGTAGTCCGCAGCAAAAGCAGGCTGGTCGCCGGGTCCGGTAAAGAGATCGGCCATCATCGAGCAGAAGGCGTCGTTGTTGTTCATCGGCGGCAAGCCCAGCAGCGTCTCCATGGTGCGGATCTCGCTCACCGTCGAGTAAAAGTGGCCATCCTCGAAAGGTGCGCCATTTTTTCCGTGCGGGGCATACTTGCTGATGACCAATGCGATGCTGCGATGCGCATCCACGTGGTCGCCGCCATTCTGCGCATCGTCTTCAAGGATGAAGAAGGCCGTGTCCTCCCAGAACGGCGAGTGCGAGATCGCCTCGACGGCGCGCCCCACGGCCAAGTCGTTGTCAGAGACAGAGGCTTTGGGCGTAGGCCAGCCAGGCCGCGTACCCGCCGTGTGATCGTCGCCCAGCCGGAGCATGATGAAGTTCGGCATCGTGTCTTTGCCCTGCTCGCGATCAGCCAGCCAACCCTTCAGATGCCGCAGGAAAATATCGACGCGAATCTGATCGGGAACGGCCAGGTTGAAGTCCGGCGCTTCGGGCGCAAAATGGTCGACAAGTTCCGGCTTAGTGGCAATGTTGGCGGCCAGCCTGGGAATCGGCCAAGGCCACTTGTTTGGACCGCCGCCCCATTCGGCAGGCAGAGTCTCACCCGGCGCAATCGCCTTCTGCGCGCATTGCGGTCCGGCCAGCATCGGCCCCAGTTTGGGATCGGCTACTTCTTTCTCATCGCAGAAGGTGGAAGAGATGTACTCACCGAAGTGATAGTACGTTTTGCCATGAGCTGCGAGATTTCCCCACAGATAACCGCTCCCTGGCTCATTCACGTCGGGAATCTTCTGGAGCAGCGGATAGCCGTCCGCTACCACGCCCTCGAAGTCGTAGGGCCGCTGGCTTCCACGATAGTTCTGCTGCCAGGTCTTCTCGAGATAGTCAGTGCCGATGCCCGCGGTCGACCAGACGTGCCCGTCGCCGGACACCTCGCCCGAGTCGAAGAAGTTATCGAGAACCCCGAACTGCAGCGCCAGCTTATGCAGGTTGGGCGTGATGTCTTTGCCATACATCGTCAGCTTCGGATCGCCATTGCCCACCTGTTTGCCATCCTGCGTCAAGTCGCCGAATATCTGGTCGTAGGTGCGGTTCTCTTTGATGATGTAGATCACGTGCTTGATGCGATCCTGCGAGCCGCCAGCGAACGTAATCTTTTCCTGCGCGGCGATCATGCGATTCGAGTCCAGCACCACCGGGCTCCACTGCGGGAGGTCATTTTCAATCGCCGACTCATCGATGCCGGCCAGCGATCCGTAGAGCAGCGTCGCGATGTACGTGTTGCCGCGCTGCGTCACGCCCTTATCCGTTCCCTCGACCGGCCGCTGCGGAAAGTTGTTTGGTCCCGTGCCCTTCCCTTTTCCCGTAGCGATGAAGAGCTTGCCGCCTTGCGGCAGCGGATCGAAGGCCATTGCCATCGGCAGCCAGTCAGTCGGAATGAACCCGTCCGGCTCGATCATGCCGGTTTTCGACGTCTTCACCGTCAGCTTGCGCGTGTCGATCACGGCCACTGCATCGCTGGCCATGTTGGCGACGTACAGCCGCGCCCCATTCGAGTTCACCGCAAGGGCCACGGGCTCCGCGCCGAAATAGGTTTGGCCCGGCAGCCGCGTGTCGAAGAATCCCTTGATCAAAAACTGGCCGCCTGCCACATTCACCGCAGCCACAGCGTCACGGTTGGCCAGCGCGACGTAGAGCGTCTTCTCGTCCGGCGAAAAGGCAAGGGCGCAGGGGTGCGTGCCGGGCGCAACTTCATTGGTCGGCTTCAGCAGCGGAAGCTTGCGCAGCACGCCGTTGCCGGCGAGATCGAGCTCTGCAATCTCCGACGCGTTCCAGAGCGCGACAAACGCGCGCTTGCCGTCCTTGGTCACAGCCAGAGCAACTGGATAGGTCGAAGGAACCGTGTCGCTTTCCGAAACATCGATGCGCTTTTCGACGGCTCCAGTGGTCACATCGAGCATCACGACAAAGTCGGAGAGATTGTCGGCCACCAGCAGCTTTTCCCGGCCGAACATAGTCAGCACAGCAATCGCCGCAGGATACGAAACCCCCATGTTGCTCGGCTTGCCTTCAGGCAACTGCGTCTTTCGTCCCGGCGCGAGCGACTCCATCGGAAGATGAATCAGCCGATCGGGCGTGATCTTTCCATCAGCGAAACTATAGACCGCGACGCCGCTGCCGACCTCATCTTTGCTATTTCCCGTGGGATCACTCAATGAGGCGATGCTCGCATACAGATGACTGCCATCGCGGCTGAACGCCAAGCCGGAGTAGAGCGTCTGCTTGGCGCGGACCGGCGTGCGCGCGTCAGGAAAATCGGCGACGGTATCCGTTCGGGTGTCCAACACCGAAAGCGACTGTTCATAATGCGACTCGAAGGTCCCGTAACCTGCGTTTACCGTTACCACGTAGCGGCCATCGGGCGAGATAGCCATCGAGAGCGGCAGTCCGTTGATCTTCTGCGGATTCCCAGGAATTTCGCCGAGGAGCTGTTTGCTCGTGGGGAGATTTACGATCTGCGCAGAAGTCGCCTCAGATCCGGCGATGAGGACAGCGCCCAGGACCACCCATATCTTTCTGTTCATGCGTAACCTCAGGACGCAGCACAACACATCTGTATGAAGCTGTTGTCAATGCGAGCGTTCCCTGTGGGAGAGCGTCCAAGAGGGATTGTACATGCGGACAATCGATGCCCCACCCGACTAAATAGGGGTCGCAATACCGTCCAGTTCATGCTTTATAACGGCAGGCCGGGACTTCGGCCCCGGCGCAGCTCAACGTGAAAAAGGAAAGCGCTTTAACCCCTCGCTAATCGCTCTTCCCACCGTTGCCGTCCACACCGGCAGGAAGATCGAGCGCCACCAGCGCGAAGCGGGTCTCGCCACCCTTGTCGTCCTCGAATCCGACGATATGCTGGTGCCGCTTCGAACCAGCCTTGAGCGAGAAGCCGCTGTCGTTTGAGTTGTAATCGCCGCCGTTCAAATTCCCTTTGACGTGAGCTCCGTCCTCGCAGGTCAGCCCTTCTGAGGTAGCGGCAGGCGTGCCCACGGGCTTGTTCACATTGCAGGTGAGCACATCGCCATAACGGCCAAGGGCGTTCTTATAGAACGCCACGACTTTATCCCGTTTGTCAGGGGTTGAGTACGAGACGGCGCGGACACGCAACTCCCATTCGCCGAATCCCATGTGAACATCAGCCGACTTGTGCTGATCGTCGCCTTTGTCCAATTGCGCGCCGGGATAAACCGGCAACCCCAGATCGGCTGCGGTCGTCTTGTCCGTATTCACATGAACGCCGCCGAAGGGAGTTTCTACCTGGACATTCTTGTCTTCGCCGTTGGCGCCCTTCTCCACGTGCACTTTGCAGCCGGCAAAGCCGGCAGCGAGCGCCAGGCCCGCGAAAAGGCCAGCGAGATGCAGGAATTTCTTGCGTGACGAGTTCCGTGATGCGCGTATTGACGGGTTCCAGTTCATGGCAATCGCCCCCCCTTGCACTTCTACGCCGGCTTCTGCCAAAAGGTTCCCGCCATCGGCAGGAAATCAGTGAGACGAGTGGCCGTTATCTTCTTTGCTGCTGGTGGCAAAGAGGATGGACGCCACAAAGACAGCCACGATCACCGGAACAACCACAAACGGGGAACTAATGCTCATTCTTCAGCTCCTTGTATCTCTCTACAAGAGTAGCAAACCAGTGGACAGCGGTCAGAGAACAGAGATCAGAGAATAGAACAACGCCCGTCGGCAAAGCGCATTTCTGCTCCCTGTTCCCTATTGCCTATTCCCTATTCCCTATTGCCTATTGCCTATTGCCTATTTCTCCGGATAGTCCACCCGGATCGTCAAAATCTCGTAGGGATGGATCGGCACATGCACCGTGTCACCCGCCGTTTCGAGCGGGCTGCCCTCGGGCGTCTCCATCAGATTGGTTACTGTAGCGCTGGTTGCTCCCGCCGGAACATGGAACTCCGCCGTCGCATTCTTGCCTGCCCACTCATACGCGCGGAAGATGAGGCCATTCGCGTCCTCGGCCTTCTTGACAGCCGTCAACACCACGTCATCCGGCCCGACGGAAGCGAAGGAGTGCTGCGCCGGTAGCGAACCCGCGTGCGTCGTTGTCGCCACCGCCTGTAGCGGATAGTCGTACTCCCATCCATGGCGTACCGTGAGGGCATCCTTCCATGTGCCCGCATGGGGATACAGCGCATAGTGGAAGTGCTGGTGCCCCTGGTCAGCCTCGGGATCAGGCCAGGTGGGCGCGCGCAGCAGCGAGAGCCGCAGCACGTTGCCCACAGCGTCGTAGCCGTACTTGTCCTTGTTCAGGATGCTGAAGCCGTGTTTGCCATCGCCGAGATCGGCCCAGCGCATCGCGGGAACTTCAAACTGCGCCTTTTCCCAGCTGTTGTTGCGGGTGGTGGGCCGCTCGATCTCGCCGTAAGGAATCTCGTAGGTAGCAAAGTCGCTCGTGGCCGCCAGCGGGAAGGCCGCCTTCAGCAGCACGTGCTTCTCATGCCAGTCGGTCTCGTTGTCGACATCGACCTGGTTCGATCCGGGCGGAATCGTAATCGTCTGCACGAACTTCGAGCTCTGCCAGGTGCGCGTGACGCGAATGGCGGGACGCCCCGACTTGGCGCCGACAAGTTCCACCGAATCCGCCGAGTCCAAGAGCGAAGGCGTCTCGTCCAGCGTGCCGGGATCGATGTTCCACGCGTCGTAGTCTTTCGGCGTATCTTTGAAGGCCTGCAGTTCGTTGCCGCACGCGCCCTTGGTCAATGATTCATACCCCGCCACCGTAAGGCTCGTGATGCATCCGGTCTTCTTGTCCACCGAGACGCGCAGATCGTGATCACTCAACTGCAGCGTTCCGCCTTGGTCTGTAGCCGCTGCTGCAACTACCGCGCCGCCGTGCTTGCCTGCCACCACCCTCACTACTTTGTAGCCGAGCGCAGGAACACTGGAGACATGGAAGGTCAGATTCGCCAGACCGGTCTTCGAATCGAACGATGCCTCTTCCGGCGCAACGGGACCGCCGGCCGCGGCATCGTGAATCTCCACCGAACTGCCGGCCTCCGGCAGCTGCACCTGCAGGTGCACGTCGCCGGACCGTTCCCAGCCGAGCGGATTGTAGATAAGCACCGGAATGCCTTCGCCGTTGGTATTTACGTGCGCGGCAACGGTCTTGAGCGCGTTGGCGCTGATCTCGTCCGTCGACCAGCGGACCACGTCGTAGTCCTTCTGTGCGTCCTTGTAGATCACGCCAATGCCCGAACCCGCCGCGAGATCATGGAACTGGTTGAAGAGCACCTTCTTCCAATCTTCCGTCAGCTCCGCGCCGGGATAGCTTCTGCCATCGAGCCACGCGAGCGAAGACCACTTCTCCGCATTGAGCACCTCTTCTTCTGCGGTGCGCATGTTGTGCTTGTGATGGGCTTGCGTGGTAAACACGCCGCGGTGGTACTCGAAGTAAAGCTCGGTGTCCCAGGTCGGAATCGCAACCTTGTCCGGAACCGCGGTGGGAGGCTTGTAGCCTTTGGCGATCGACTGATAATTCCACGTGGGGCTGTCGGGGGCAATCTGGTTTTCGATTGCGGAGAAGTACGGTTGCGCCGTGCCGAACTCGTACTTCGGCGTTACATGGCCCGTGCCTACCCGGTGAAATCCCTCGTCGAGCATCGCACGCGTCGGCCCGCCGCCATGGTCGCCGATGCCGTACAGGTCCATCATGTCGAGCATGCCCGGTGAGTGCTCGCGGGCAATGCTCAAGTCCTCGGAGAGCCGAACAGGATTCAGCGTCAGGTTCACATAGTCATGCGGGAAATAAGCCAGGACCTTCGATCCATCGGGCGACTCCCACCAGAAGAGCTTGAAGGGAAGCTGGTTCGTGTCGTTCCACGCCATCTTCTGCGTAACGAAGTAATCCACACCGCTCTTCTTGTAGATCTGCGGAAGCTGCCAGGTGTATCCAAAAGAATCCGGATTCCAGCCCACGTGGACGTCGACGCCATAGTTCTGCTTGAACCAGCGCTTGCCCACCAGCAACTGACGCACCAGCGACTCGCCATCGGGCATGTTGAGGTCGGGCTCGACCCACATGCCGCCGACGACTTCCCAGCGGCCCTCCTTGATGCGCTGCTTGATCTCGGCGTTCATGTCGGGATATTTCTGCGCCATCCATTCGTTGTAGGCGGCGGCCGACTGCGTGTAGGTGTAGCCGGGATATTCGTACATAAGCTGCAGAGCGGTTCCGAAGGTGCGCTTCACCACATCGACGGTCTCGGTCCACGGCCAGAGCCAGGCCGCATCGATGTGCGCATTGCCGGTGAGATGAAACGTAGCCTGCGACTCCAAAGGTTTGAGCGCTTCGAGCTGCGCCTCAGCGGCAACCAGGCTGGCGTCAAATTTGTTCTGATCGTGCGCGTCGAGCGCGTTGATATCGACGGCGTGAATGGCGCTTTCCAGCGCGGCCGTTTTGCTCGCGTCGCCGGGAGCGAGCGAAGGAATCAGCACCGCCGCCGAGAGCAGCTCTTCGCGCAGGTCTTCGGGATTGGGACGATTCTCAGGAAAATCGATCCGCAGCGTTGCGCCGCGAAAGGTTTTCACGTCTACCGTGTGCAGCAGCTTGACGGCGACCGTTACCTTGTCGCCCGGCTTGGCATTGTCGAAGATCACGATCGGCTCGAGATCCTCGCCCATCGCCACGCGGCGGCCATTGAAGTAGAGAATCTGGGGCATCGGCCCGTTGCCGTTGGCATGGAACTGGAACCAGACGCGCGCGCCGGTCAGATCGTAGCCGTTCAGCGTGTCGGGAATCTGATAGGTCTGGCGAAACCAGACAGCGTCATTCGGAGCCTTTGCGCCCATGGCGACCGTCGCCCAACCGCTGTCGTCCAGATTCACGTCTTCGCCGTGTGCCAGGTCGCCGGCGTGCATCTTCCATGTGCCCGCGGGCAGCTCATGCAGGCTGCCAAGCCGGTCGACGATTGCCTGGGAATCCTGAGGCAGCAGCGCTGTGGCCTTGGTAAATTCGTTGCCTCGCTGGCCCGAGGCGGGCATCGCGATGCATAGCCCGGCACATAGAAGATAAGAAAACACACGTGTAAAGCAGGCAGTTTTCGACGCTCGAATCATGTGGAGAAACCCTCGGCAGCATTGTAGGCTATGACCCCCTCACATCTGTGAGGCATTCGCCCATATCTCTTCGAAGGTTTTCGGTTTATGACTTATCACTTACTGGCGCGCCGGTTGACAGAGGCGCGGCCCCAATCGTGTAATAGGTTTGTTCACGGGTGAAGGAGTTCACCCAACGGCGTTTCACAGAGATGCCGTTTAACCGCTGTCCTTCCTCATGGCCGGACAGATGATGACTCCTGGCAGGGCATCCTGCCGTGGAGTCACTTCCCGGCGCGATTCCCCAAAACCTAGGCAGTACTTGGCCGCTGGCGATGCTGTGTGCATCGAGTGGGGCTTTAGCTGAAGGAGGAACACCGTTGCTGAAATATCTATTGATTGCCTTTGGCGGTGCACTCGGTTCCGCCCTGCGCTACTGGGTGGGTTCCACGGTTTCGGGACGGATGGGCATTAAGTTTCCCTACGGCACGCTTGTGATCAACCTCACGGCGTGCCTTGTGATCGGCTTCACACTCACGTTCATGGGCAAGCGCGCCGGCCTGAATCCCGCGTGGCGATTTCTCATCCCCATCGGCTTTATCGGCGCGTATTCCACGTTTTCGACTTATGAGTGGGAGACGCTCTCGACCTTGCGCTCCGGCGCTTTCTTCCTGGCCGGGCTTTACGCGGTGGGCAGCCTCATTCTCGGCCTTGCGGCCACCTGGGCAGGCACGGTTCTCGCCGATCTGCTCTGATCGCCGCGCCGTTTGCAACTTTCACGGCAAAAGTGCTTCAATCCTCGGTTGTTCCCGTTGCCCAGGGTCGGCTCTGTTGGATGAAGCATCTCAACTGCCATGGGAGAAACCAGGAAGACTATGCTCAGCACGGGCAAGGCCGTCAAAGTCACGATTTATTTGAGCGATGGGGCCAAGCACCACGGGGTTCCTGTCTACGCCAGCATTCTGGATTTTCTGTTTCACAGCGGAGTTGCCGGAGCCACCGTCCTCAAAGGCATTGCCGGTTTTGGAGCCAAGCACCGCATGCATTCCGCAAACATCCTGGAGATCTCAGACCACCTGCCCGTCAAAATCGAATTCATCGAGACGCGCGCGATGGTCGACACCATCCTGCCCGAACTCGAAAAGCGCGCCGGCTCGGGTTTGATCGAAGTGCAGGAGACCACCATCATCGTTCCGGCGAAAAACGGACCTACGGCACAGACGTAAACGGCGAAGCCGGTTGCGCCTCGCCATTGAACAGGTTGCACTCCGGGCTGTTGGCCCATCCGTAGCGCGCATACATGGGCTGCGGCACATCCGGACTTGAAGCCACGATCGTCGCGCCGTCAATCTTCGCCGTCGCCGGAACAAACCTCTTATCCACTCCGGCCACTTCAAGACCAGTCACCGCGCCGCCCTTCGCGTTGAGCCCCGCTGCATGATCGAACCATACGCGGATCGATGAACCTTCGGGCGTCGCCTGCCGGAAGAGCGGTCCAGAATATTCGACGGACTCGCCGTAGCTCAGCACGCGCGCCGCTCGCGCCAGCCGCAGACCGACATCCAGTTTGTCGGTCGGGTGCACATTATCGGGATTGCCGATATCAATCGTCACCGCCATCGCGGTGTTGCGCAGTTCCAGTGTCTTGCGTTGTTGTTCGCGTAGCGCAGCCCAGTCTTCGGCAGGTGTGGACTTGAAGTTCGAAATCTGCACGTAGAGAAACGGGAAGTCGCCCACGCCCCACTCGCGTCGCCAGTCTTCAATGAGCGTGCGAAAGACGCGCCCATAGAGCGGCGCACGTTCCAAAACGCTATTGCTCTCGCCCTGATACCAGATCACGCCCCGAATCGGAAACGGCGTCAGCGGTGCGATCATGCCGTTCCACAACATGCCCGGACCCCAGCTTTCAAGCTGCGGCACCCACGGGAAGACCGGCGCAGGCTTGCCCTGGGCCTCGGCCTCATCGATCATCCGCTGCTTGTTCTTCTCGCGTAGCAGCGCATCCGGCTGGCGCTCGATCATGCGGCCCCACGCAGCGAAGACCGGCGCGAGCCCAGCATCTTCACCGAGCGCCGTCATGCGCGTCCACGCCTCACCCGGCGTTCCACCCCAGGTGGAATCGATTACGCCCACTGGCACGTGCTCGCGCCGCTCGATCTCGCGTGCGAAGTACCAGCCCACGGCAGAAAAATCCTTTGCGGACTCAGGCGTCGAAGCAGCCCAGCCATCGGTCTGCACGTCATCCTGCGGATAGAGCGTCGCGGCCTTCTTCACCACCAGCAATCGGATGCGCGGATTATCGGCATGTGGCAGATCCTGATCGGCAGTCGCCGCCTGGTGCATCATGAATTCCATGTTGGACTGGCCGGAGGCCACCCACACATCGCCCACCATCACGTCATCGAGTGTGATCGGTTGCCCCTCCTTGCCCGTCACCGTCATCTGGAACGGCCCGCCCGGTGCGCTCGGCTTCAGATATAAGCTCCATCGCCCCAATTCATTCGCCGCGGTCGACTTCGTCTCTCCGCGAAAGCTCACTATGACCTGCTCGTTCGGCGCAGCCATTCCCCATACGTGAACCGGCAGCTCACGCTGCACGACCATGTGGCTGGAGAGAACTTTGGGCAGGACAACTTGTGCGATGCCCTTTGCTCCGCGGAACCACACACACAACAGAACAAAAGGAACACAGAACCGGACGCGTGAGCGCAGACGCGAGTGCATGAGGAGCCCTTTCAAGTCAGAAATTGGATCGTGCAGATTTCCGCAAGAAGTTTGTCACGAGAAACGCTAACAGAACGGCGTCCGTGCCGTCTGCTTCTTTGTTTCGAGACATTTATTCACACTTTGAACCGGATCGAACCGCAACCTTGCGCCGCGAAACGGGTTTTAATAAAGGAGGCCGCTTTACGCAATCCATCGGCCTGCCCATTGAGAATCGGTTTGCAGAGAACCCTTTTACTTACCAACAACTTATTTCAGGTTAGGGCATACTTTAAACAGGAGAGACGCATCTGAAGTCGAGGGAACTGGTGCTTTCCATGCGCGGTATACGCATACTGGCATTTGCTCTCATCGGACTGGCGATCGTTGCTGGAATCCGGGCCCAAGCTCAAGCAGCCTTACTCATGGAGGAGCCATACGGCTTCTTCGGCGCGCTGAACCCAACGGGGCATAATGCTATCTATTTCGAGCGGATTTGTGCCGAGACTCCGGTGCATCTGCGGCCGTGCGGTCCCGGCGAAATGGGCGCGGTGATCGCCCGCTACCAAGGCATTCAAGGCTACGATTGGGTGGCAATTCCGCTCATTCCGTATCTCTATTCCGTCGAAAACGCGGCCGAGGTGCCGGACCACGTGAATCGTGAGATGGTGGATCGCTTCAGAGACCGCTATCGCGAAGCACACCTGATGTCGCTGGGTTCGGATCTTTCGGCCGGCAGCATCGTTCATGGAGGATGGACACAACTCATCGGCGTAGCTTACGAACGGCGCATCTATGCCTTCCGTTTTGAGACAACCGCTTCTCAAGACTACGCGCTCATGGACCGTCTGAATGCCGGCGACAATCGCTCGAATTTCGATCTTCTCTTTTCAAACTGCGCCGACTTTGCACGGGAGATTCTGAACTCGTATTTTCCGAAGACCTTCAAACGAAGTATCTTTCCCGATGCGGGCATGACCACACCGAAACAGATTGCGTACAAGCTGGTGCGGTACGGGCACAAGCATCCAGAGACGCAACTCGCGATCTTCCAGATTCCTCAGGTACCCGGCTACCGGCGATTGAGCCGCCCCAATAAGGGCATCGACGAATCCTTCGTCACCACGGTCTATGCGATTCCCATCACCATCATGAATCCGTATCTGGCAGGCGGGCTATTCGTGGATTATCTCGTGCGTGGCCGCGGCCACCTGATTCCCAAGCATCCTGAAGTTCTAGGTCCCGAGACTCTGACGGCATTGACACAGACGGGGGGCGCGGAGCAGAATCCGCCTATCGCAGATGTTCAGCTCCCAAGCGTTCCAACGGCCGCACCGGTCGCTGCAGAAACGCAGTCCAGCCCGAAAGAGTCCGAGGCCATGCAATGAGTGATCCGCAAGACCTTAAGCACCACGCAAGGCTTGATCCTCTCTTCCACATCGTTTCGTTCGCAGTTCTGATCGCCAACCTGATCATCGCGATCGTGTACGTCGTGCAGCATCCGCATTTTTATGCAGCGTGGCTGCTGGTTTTATCGATCGTGATCTTCATTCCATTTTTCAGGCTGCGCCTCTATCCTCTCAAGGTGCAGGACCGCGTGATCCGGCTTGAAGAGCGGCTGCGCCTGCAGGCTCTGGCGCCGGCCGAGTGGCACACGCAGATCTTTCGCCTCACCGAAGACCAGTTGATCGGCCTGCGCTTTGCCGCGGATGAGGAAGTGGTCGGGCTCGCCAAGCAGGCGCTCGAAGAAAAGCTCAATCGCAAGCAGATCAAGGAGAGGATCAAAAACTGGCGCGCCGACTACTGGCGCGTGTGATCGCCTCGATCCCCACCGGCACAAGCTCACAAAGCCCACGGCAAATAAATTGCCGATGATCATCTAGTCTGCCGGCGATTTCTCCGATCCTTGCCCAGGCTCCGGCAGATTCCCTTGTAGGCTTTCGCGATCGAGCTCATGTTCGTGCTGATAATGCTCGACGGGCATCTTGCCATCCCACCATGCCATATTCATCGGATACACGTCGGGATCGAAGATCACCTGATAGAAGTGCCACACCACGATCGCCAGCGTGGCCAGAATCGCTTCATAGAAATGGATTGCCGTGGCCACATCGAGCCACCAGCGGGTCAGCACATTGCCCACCCAGACGTTGGCCCACATCATCACCCCGGTGAGCCCCATCAAGGCCGTGCCCCACACCAGCGCCCAGTACTCGGCCTTCTCTGCGTAGTTAAACCGGCCGTACTTTGGCTTTTCACGGCTCAGTCCCAGGTAATAGCGCATCGCTGCCCAAACGTCGAACGCGTCTTTCGGCGCAGGCGCCAGATCGCGCAACAACCGCCGGCCCTCACGCGCAGCAGCGAGATAAAAGACGTGATAGATACCTGCGCCGATCAGCACAACGCCGGCCACACGATGCGTGATGCTACGTACTTTCTCACCCATGCCAAGCAGATGTGCGAACCAGGAGTCAGGAAATTTGAGCGCAAACCCAGTGATAACCAGAATGATGAAACTTGCGAGCAGAATCAGATGCTGCCAGCGCTGATTCGCCGTCATCCGCACCATCATCGGGTTCTGAATCTGTCTCCGCGCCTTTGCCTTGCTACGCCAAAGAATCGCGTTGTGCAGGAACATCGCACCAATCACCAACGCAATCAGCGCGAGGTAAATGCGCCGCACCCAACGCACCGCGAGCGAATCGATATCCTTCGTGCGGACGCCATCGCCGAGATGCACCTTGGTCTCGATGAATTTGCGCGTCACACCCTTATGGCACTGACCGCAGGTTGTACTCAGATTCGCGATGTTCACCGTTGAATGAGGATTGCTCGAAGGCAGGATGTCGTGCACGCCATGGCAGCTTGAGCAGTTCGCCGCTACAACTGAACCGCCCTTCACAGCCAGGCCGTGGTAGCTGTCGAAGTAGCTGGTCGTGCGTCCGCCGGGTACGCCAAACTCTTGCGACAGCCGCACACCTTCGTGGCAGCGTGCACAGGTATCGCGAGAGAGATTCTGCGCCGACGTAGGCGAGTTGGGATCGGCGTGCGATTGGATCGAGTGAATGCCGTGACAGTCCGTACACGCAGGCGCCAGTGCGTTTCCATGCGCGATTGCCTGCCCGTGAATGCTGCGCGTGAACGTGTTGGCAATGTCGGCATGACATTTGCCGCAGGTAGCCGGCACGTTCGTTTTGTAGACCGGCGATTGCGCCTGATTGGCGGGTAAAATCTCGTGCGCGCCGTGGCAGTCCGTGCAGACAGCTGCCTTCATCGAGCCTTTCTCTACGGCCCGTCCGTGCACGCTCGCCTGGTAGGAGTAGAAAGCCTGCGCGCTCTCGCCATTCGACTCCATCAGAAACTTCTGCGCGTGGCAGGTGCCGCAGGTCGCGGGAATGTTCTTGTGATTCACCGGAGATTTCGGATCGTCTCCCGCGAGAATCGCATGCGCATCACCGTGGCAGTCCGTGCAGGTAGCCACAGGACCATCGCCGGGACGGCTCCGCAATGCATGCGTGCTGTGCGCATAAGCATCCTGCGCGTCGGCGTGGCACTGTGCGCAGCTTACCTTTTTCGGAGGAGTCTCGTGCACCAGGCTCTTTACGTCTTTGTGGCAATCCACGCATGAAAGCAGCGAACCGTGAATCGAATGCTTGAATTTGCTCTGGTCAACGTAGAGGCTGACCGTCTTCCCATTCTCATCATGGGTCAGCGTTGCGTCGGAGTGGCAGGTGAGGCAATCCGCATCTTTGAGCTTCTGCGCAGCGCGCGCGCTCGAAGCGCAGATCAGAAGCGCGCATCCAAGCATGGCTGCAACAAAGCTCCGCAAATGTCTCACATAGATAGCAGATTCTTTTCACCACGCCGCCGCAGTGACTCGGGTCACAAGCACAAGTTGGCATCGTTTCCGAGCGGCAGGATGTGCCTCGAAATGAGGCACCGATACCAACGCGGAAGCGCCAGGAAGGTGAGCAAGTTTGCAGGCAATCCGCTTCGATTCCGTGAATTTGCGGCATTCCGCGCGAGTCAACCTGCTTTAACAGAGGGGCATCATAGCTACCTGGATTGTGATGAGCCACAGCGTGTGGTCGCACATTCCAAGGGGAAGTCTGTCCCGATAGAGCACGAAGATTATTTCGCACGAAGACTATTTCAAAGGAGTTCAGAATGAAACGCTTCATCATGATGCTAGTGGGAATCGCTCTTTCGCTCGCGTTGCCATCTTCCTTGGCGGCGCAGGCGGCAGAAGCGGCCGGCGGCAGCGGAGGACAAATGAGCCCGTCCAGAGACACTGGACGCTATGCACTCAATCACGCTGAAGCCAGCGTTTACGCGGACTACTTTCGCTTCTCGCCGGGAGGCGCTACAAGCAACTTTGTCGGCGTCGGTGGCCGCCTCGGATTCAATGTGCAGCCGAATCTGGCGCTCGAAGGCGAAGTGAATTATGACTTCGCGCGCAATTACACCTCCACCGTGACCACCGGGAGCGGCTCCTCGACGACGACGACTTTCGTCAAAAGCAGCGTACGTCCGGTGACCGGCCTATTTGGACCGAAGCTGCAGTTTGGGACCTCCGGCCCGTTCCGCGCATTTGTGACGGGCAAGCTTGGCTTCCTGGATTTCAGTGTCACCAACCCCAATAATGTGACCGGAAGTCAGTTCTCGAATGCCATCTCGGGCGTGGGCGGATCAGGAACGCATCTCGCCTTCTATCCTGGCGGCGGCATTGAGGGCTTTGCCGGCCCGCTCGGATTACGGCTCGAAGTTGGCGATGAGATCTATCTGAATAACGGCACTTACAACAACCTGCGCGTGACGGTTGGCCCGACACTACGGTTTTAAAATCGCAGCCCAACCGCTCCCCTCAGCCTCTTTGCAACCACCTTCATCGCATGATTCGGTGAAGGTGGTTTTCTGTTGATCCCTGCGCCTAAATTCACATCCCGTCGAAACCCGTATGCTAGGTTAAATACGGGAGTTTTCACGAGATCATGTCTTCTATCACGTCCTTTATTAAGCACCACTATCGACATTTCAACGCCGCCGCGCTGGTTGATGCGGCCGAAGGATACAACGCCCTGCTCGCATCGGGCGGAAAGATGTTTGTCACTATCGCTGGCGCCATGAGCACGGCTGAGCTGGGGCTTTCGCTGGCCGAGATGATTCGCCAGGATAAGATTCACGGCATCTGCTGCACCGGAGCCAATCTCGAAGAGGATGTCTTCAACCTGGTCGCGCACGATTTCTATGAACGCGTGCCTCACTATCGGGATCTGACGCCTGCCGATGAAGCCAAGCTGCTGGCGCGTCACATGAATCGCGTCACGGACACTTGCATTCCTGAGATGGAAGCGATGCGGCGCATCGAGAATGAGATCCTCGAAGAATGGGTCCGTGCCGACAAGGCAGGCGAGCGCTTCTTTCCGCACCAGTTCTTCTTCAAGATTCTGCTTTCGGGCAAGTTGAAGAAGTCGTACCAGATCGATCCCAAAGACAGCTGGCTTTTGGCGGCGGCGGAGAAGAACCTGCCGATGTTCGTGCCTGGATGGGAAGACGCAACGCTCGGCAATATGTATGCCGGCCACTGCATCTCCGGCGACGTGAAGAATGTGCACACGGTTCGGACGGGCATCGAGTACATGATGGAGCTGGCGGAGTGGTACACGGAGACGACGAAGAAGACTCCGCTCGGCTTCTTCCAGATTGGTGGCGGTATCGCGGGAGATTTCCCTATCTGCGTCGTTCCCATGCTGCACCAGGATCTGCAGCGCGAAAACGTGCCGCTATGGGCTTACTTCTGCCAGATCTCCGACTCGACCACGAGCTACGGCTCCTACTCAGGCGCTGTTCCGAACGAAAAGATCACCTGGGGCAAGCTCGGCGAAAAGACACCCAAATTCATCGTCGAATCAGACGCGTCTATCGTCGCCCCACTGATCTTTGCTTACGTGCTCGGCTGGTAACAGCCGGGCGCCGCTTTATTCTTCCAATAGCGTCGGAAGCTTCAGAATGTCATGCTCAAAACGATAAAGAGGTACATCCTGCTCTTCGGAGCGGCGATCTTGCTGCTGGCCAGCTCCCTTTCCGGCGCGGCGCAGGACAAAGGTTATTGGCGGGCCGCAAGCACCAACTCAGCGGCAATTACCGGCGACATCTCCATCTCCGAGACAAAGGTCACCATCGACTTCACCGGGTTTACGATTGCGCAGATCCACAAGCTCACGCCGGCAGAAGCCGCAGCCATCTTCGATCTGGAGGGCGACAACAACGGAAGCGGCAATCTCTACCGGATGAACATCCCCGCAGCCAAACGGTTCCTTCATCGCAACACGCTTTGCGGCTCCGATGACACGCAGTGGATGGCGACGTATGCTTCCGGGCGTACCTTACAGATTGCCTTCTTCTCAGGGCCCGATCTGCCGATCATGACGCCCGACGCTCTCGCCAAATCGACCAATCTGTGCGGCACATTCGCGTATGTCCACTGAGGGGCGCCGAATCCTATTTTTTATATTGAAAATTCGGACGTAAGCTAGACCGATCCCGCAGATGCCAGTGTGCGATTCCGGACAGATCACCTCACAAGCGAACACCGCACCCGTCCCGATTTCTTACGATCTGTTGGTTTTGTTGCTCTTTCTGTCTGGTATGTGATTTGCTGGAACTCCTGGCAAACGCCTCGCGTACAGAAAGGCAGCCATGTTCAGTGATCTGCAGTTCTCGCTCCGGCAGCTGAAGAAATCGCCCGGTTTCGCACTCACGGCCATCGCCACTCTGGCCCTCGGTATCGGCGCTAACTCGATCGTCTTCAGCGTTCTCAATGCGCTGGTCCTGCGCCCGGTGAACGTGCCGCACCCGCAGAACCTCTACATGCTGCAGCGGGGCCAGTGGCCATCGCAGTCGTATCTTGACTATGTAGACCTGCGTGACCGCAATCGTACCTTTGAGAGTCTGATCGCATATGACATCCTCGGCCCGGTCGGCGTGGATTCAGGAGCCAATCCTTCCACGGCTTGGCCCTATCTGGCCAGCGGAAACTACTTCGATGCACTCGGCATTCAGCCGCATCTTGGGCGCTTTTTTCACGCCTCCGATGAACATGGCAAAAACAGCGCTCCATATGCGGTGCTCAGCTACGCCTACTGGCAGGGTCACTTCTCCGGCAATCCAGGCATCGTGGGGCAGGTTATCCAGATCAACAAACACCCCTTCACCATCATCGGCGTCGCACCACAGAACTTCCGCGGCACGGAACTGTTCTTTGCGCCGGCGATATGGATTCCACTGGTCGAGGAACCAGTAGTAGAAGGCAATGACCAACTGCAGTACCGCAGCAACCACTCCACGTGGGTCATTGGCCATCTGCGCCCAGGGATTACTCCAGCAGCGGCGACGGCAGATCTCAACGCTGTCGCTGCGTCGCTGGCTAAAGCCTATCCATCGGACGACGACGGGCTCAAGTTCACGCTCGCGCGGCCCGGCCTCGTCGGAGACATGCTCGGCGGTCCGGCACGCGCCTTTATGACCGGCATGATGCTCCTCGCCGGACTGATTCTTCTGGCCGCGTGCGCCAATCTCGGCAGCCTGTTTGCCGCGCGCGCAGCAGACAGGGCTAAAGAGATGGCCCTGCGCCTGGCGCTCGGATCGCGCCGCGGGCTCATTCTCCGTCAGTTGCTGACAGAAGCCATGCTGCTCTCTATTACAGGAGGAGCCATCGGCCTGGGCACGGGCGTGGTCCTGCTGCGCGCTTTAAGCGCGTGGCGGCCCATTCCCGGTATCCCGATCAATGTGCCTGTCAATCCTGATATGCGCACCTACGCGGTGGCGCTTCTGCTTGCCGTGTTGAGCGGTCTGCTCTTCGGAGTCGTGCCGGTTCGCCAGATCCTGCGTGCCGATCCCTGGCAGACCATCCGCGCCGGCGCCGCCGGCACGGGAACGATGCGCCGGTTCACGCTGCGGGATGTGCTTCTGGTCGTGCAAATCGCCATCTGCGCGGTGCTCGTTACTTCATCGCTGGTTGCGGTGCGCGGACTCGTCCGCTCATTGCATAGCGACTACGGGTTCGTGCCACAAAATGCGATGACCATCGAAAGCGACCTGCAGATGGCCGGCTACACACGCGACCATTCCGCAGAGATGCAGCGCCGCATGTTGGACGCGGTGGCTTCCATTCCCGGCGTTTCGGCTGCAGGATATATCAACCAAATTCCCCTCGGCCTGGGCGGCGGCGACTCCGACGTCTTTGTCGATACCACGACCGATTACCGCCCTACAAATCAGGTCGCCGATGCGATGGATTACAACATTTCGCCGGGTTATCTGGCGGCAGCCGGGACCAAGCTGATCGCGGGCCGCGATCTTACCTATGACGACAACGACAAGGCGCCCATTGTGGCGCTCGTGAATCGCAAGTTTGCCGTCAAGGTCTTCGGATCGGTAGACAAAGCGGTCGGAGGACACTTCAAGTTCTGGGGCGGCAAGCGCGCTGAGGTCGTAGGCGTGGTAGAGGACGGTAAATATCGGACGCTGACCGAAGATCAGCAGCCAGCGATGTTCTTCTCCTTCCAACAGCATCAGGAGAGCGGCACCTGGCTTGTCGTCCGCTCGAATCGCAGTCCTGAAGAGCTAGCGCCCGCCTTGGACCGCGCTTTGCACAGCCTCGACTCCAGCCTGCCGGTTACCATTCGCACCTGGACCGGCGAGATGGATTCCGCGCTCTTCGCGGCACGCGTAGCCACCGTCGCGCTGGGCGTGCTCGGCCTGCTGGGCGCGATGCTGGCCATTACCGGAGTCTTCGGGATGGCGTCCTACGCAGTGAGCAAGCGCATGCGCGAGCTGGGCATTCGCGTCGCGCTCGGCGCCGGCAGGCAGGAGGTGCTGCGGGCCGCCCTGGGACGCGCGCTCCGCCTGCTCGCCTTCGGCTCAGTCGCCGGAGTGCTGCTGGGCCTGATGGCTACGCGCGTACTCTCGTACATCGTCTACCAGGCCACACCCAAAGATCCGGCGGTCCTTTGCGGCGTAACCGCGACCATGCTTCTGTTGGGCCTTCTGGCGTCCTGGATTCCCGCGCGACGCGCACTGGCAGTCGATCCGCTCATCCTGCTGCGTGACGAATAGCAGCAAAAATTGTATGTCATCCCGTGCCCTATCCTTTCGGCTTTTTTCCACGGAAAGGGTGGAAACCCGCTCAATCAGTTGAATGGAGTCTTTGCTCTCCCGCCCTGTCGTCAGAAAAACGAAGGACGGGGCACGGCGCTTCGGAGTTCTGATGCTCCGCTTTGCAAGTTAACCCTCATCAGAGCACGCAAATTCCGTATTAAGAACTCAGACCCGGCTGCGCTCCTCTATCGGGATCGGCACCTGTTCCACAATCTCCAGCCCGAATCCTTCGAGCGCGGGAATATGCATGGGCGTGTTCGAGAGCAGGCGGATGCGTTCGATGCCAAGATCGGAGAGAATCTGTCCGCCCAGCCCAATGGCGCGCAGAATGCGCCCTGTCCGCGCCTGGGAGCCCTCGCGGTCGCGGAGTTGCTGATGCAGAATGAGCCGGCCGGAGTGGGCCTCGCGCTCATCCGGAGGAACAGCCACGCCACCCGGACGAAAGGCTTCTGCCGGAGTGTGGTCCACTTCAAACCCACGCGAAGTATTGTGCAGATAGAGGATGACGCCGCAGCCTTCCTCGGCGATCATGCGCATCGACTGATCGAGAATCTCATGGCACCGGCAATCGGCCCCAAACACGTCGCCTGCCGTGCAGCGCGTGTGCACGCGCACCAGCACCGGATGTGTGCAGAGGCTCTTCGCTGTACCTTCTTCGGCTGAATTCGGTTCCGAGAGTTTCCCGTTCCCCGCCGGTCCGCCGTGAGAGGCAGGGCAGTCCGCGCAGAGATCGCCGCGCACCAGCGCAATGTGGCTCTCGCCGCCTGTGACCTCGCTCTCGTACGCGATCATGCGGAACTCGCCGTGCCGCGTCTGAATCTTGGTCTCGCCGACGCGCACGATGTACCGCTCATGACGCAGCCGGTAACGGATCAGTTCGGCGACCGTGAGAATACGCAGCCCATGGCGCTGCGCGTACGGAATCAGGTCCGGAATGCGCGCCATCTCGCCGTCTTCGCGCATGATCTCGCAGATAACGCCGGAGGGATTCAAGCCCGCCATCCGCGCCAGATCGACCGAGGCCTCCGTCTGCCCTGCCCTCACCAGCACGCCGCCCCGGCGCGCGCGCAGCGGAAAGGTGTGGCCGGGCCGGGCAAGATCGGCATACGTGGCCTTCGGATCGATCGCGGTACGAATCGTGCGCGCACGGTCGGGCGCGGAGATGCCGGTGGTCACGCCTTCGCGCGCTTCAATGGTCTCGGTAAACGCCGTGCCGAAACGCGAGCTGTTCTGCTGGGTCATGGGAAAGAGCCGAAGATAGTCGGCGCGTTCCTCGGTCAGCGTGAGGCAGATCAGGCCGCGGCCATGAGTGGCCATAAAGTTGATCGCCTCGGGCGTCACGTGCTCTGCAGCGAGCGTAAGATCGCCCTCGTTCTCGCGATCCTCATCATCGACCACAATCACCATGCGGCCGGCGCGAATCTCAGCCAACGCGCCCGGCACGTCCACAAACGGCGGCTCGAAGCTGCGTGAGGTATGAGGCATGGCAATGCCTTATTCTCGCCGATCTTGGGCGCAAACGGCAAAGGACGGAGTCCAACCGACTGAGGCGCGGGTTCCGGTCTACCGGTAGCACAAGTACTACGAGCGAAATAGGATGATGGTTATGAACGCGCGTCCGCTTTTTGCCATCGCCTGGGTTTTCGCTGTAGGCGTTGCTGCCGGCGCCCACGCGCAGAACGGGAAACAGCACCCATCTTTCGAAATACTGACGCGCCGCATGGATGTCGACGTAGATGGTGCTCCGAATGCCTACGGTCCGCCGGGCAAGAAGACGCTCGACATCCTCCTGAATGCGCACTACCTCAATCGCGCTGACAAGGAAGTTGTCGGTTATCTGGTTGACGAACGCAATCGCCCTATCCTTCAGGGCCCAAATGATCCCTTCCCGGGCTACTACATTTCGCAAACCGCCTTTGCCGATATAAAAAATCCAAATGAAACGGACCCGCGGCGGTACGTTGACGCCCGCTACATCAATTACGTGGTTCGCGGCGATGTTGCCCGGCGGCGCGGTGTAAAGGTGGGAGACTTCGTCGCTGTCTACTCGCGGCGCACGCACAAGGCCGTGTTCGCTATCGTCGGAGATACGGGTAATCCCACTGGCGATGAGGGCTCGCTTCATCTATTGCAGGATCTCGGCTATCCATTTCAAGACGGCAAGAGCGATTCTGTCGAAAAGCCTGAGATCGTCATCCGCTTCTATCCAAGCTCCAATCCCGCGCATCACTTCTTCCTGACTCAGACAAAACTTGACGAAGCAGCAACAAAGCTTGGCCTGAGCCGTGATTTCTCTGCCGCTCCCAGATCCGATCGATAGAGCGCACACCTTGCATATGTTTGGAGAGTGCCGAACCACTCGTTTAGCTGTCCGCCGCTACAGCGGTTTCACAGTTGCCATACCCCGAAGCCGTTACTGCGAAGTGGCATTTTCCTCAAGAAAATGCCACATTCCACGGTGCCGGCAAGGGCACACAGACTGTGGAGCCGCTCTAGTGTCCTGTCTCCGAAGTTCGCTGCATAACTACTGCTGTCATCCTGAGCAACGTTTGGCCGCTTTGGGGCCAAGCGGAGTCGAAGGATCTGCGGTTCGGGACTTTAACTTATGCTATGAACTTCTGGGACGCAGCACTAGGTTGGGAACGTGCGATGCCTGCGACTCTTCTTGCGTAATCTATACAACCGCCGACCCGGGTGCTAGACTCCCCAAACGAGGACCGGTTATGCGGCGTACGATCCTGCTCAGCCTGTTCGCGTTCCTCGCTGGAGGTGCGGTACACGACGCTTGTGCCCAGCACCGGGGTGGTATTCGATATGCCCCTGGCCGGGGCCGCTACCACCGCACCCGGGTTATAGCGCCCTATGGATTCGGCTACGGCTACTCGCCGTACGGCTCCAACTACGGGTACTCCTACGCGCCCGAGCCGGCAATTTTTGTACAGCAGCCAGCCCCGCCCGTTCAGCCTGCGCCGCCCGCTGTCGAGCCAATGGGAAATCCTGTGGTCACGGAGTACAAATGGCCAGCCGCAGGCACGGCCTCCTCGACCTCCGCATCTGAGACACAACCCTTTGCCATTGTCCTCAAAGACGGTTCAACTCTCTCTGCCCTCATGGTCTTCGCCTCGGAAGATGGCTTGCACTATGTCGACCCCGACGAGAAACACCTGCTCATTTCGATCAGCGCGGTTGACCGCGCAGCAACCCTCAAGCTCAATCGCGCGAGAAACCTGAATCTGCAGCTTCCTGCCGCGCAATGAGCGACGTCAGCCTCTCACGCTGAACTTGCCAACTCGAAAACCCTAAACAGCAAAAGCGCCGCCCAAAGGCGGCGCTTTTGACGACTGGCAGAAGCAAAACTCTACAGGGTCGATTCGATCTCAAAGCCCCAGGCCTCGAGGAGGGCCTCAGGGATATACTTGGAATTCTTGTTCCGACGGGCCCACTCGCGAAGGCGGGTTGACCGGATGTACTGGTCCGGTGGCAGTTTGAATTCCTTAACGATCTGCTCGAAAGAGGTAACCGTGGGCACGACCGGGCCAATGGGCTCCGGTTTGCCCCAATTCGGATTTCCACGACGCTTTGCCATTGATTTTGTGTCCTTGAAGAAGGGTAAATTTTCGTCCTCGGACTCGGCTCTGGGGAAGTGCTCGTCCGTCCGGGGGTAACATTAGTTCTAATTTTAAGGATATTTCCTTCAAAAATCAATAGTAAAATGCATTTCCCAACTGGAAAAGGCAACGTTGCTCTTCATCTTGGGCAAAACTGTAACTTCATCGATACAAGATAGTTAACGAAATCAGTCCGCCAAACAGCTCGGTTGGGGCTGCATCCCTTGTGGATAAAATAAGCCCATACCTTCTCCTCATAACAAGGATTACTTTATGATAACCCCTTTTCGCCTGCTCGTAGCTGTCCTGTTACTGTTGGCCGCGGCCCCGGTCTGCCTGGCCGGGGAGCTGACGGTGAGCCGTGATGCCTTGGAACGAACGTTGAAGCAGCAGCTGTTTGGCGGCCCCAAAGGACTCTACTACCTCAAAGGCGATCCGCAGTCTGCCTGCTCGGTGACGGCCGAGGAGCCGCGCCTCACTTTCGAGCAGGACCGGATCGTCGTCCGCATGAAGACGCATGCCAAGATGGGGCGCGCCGTGGGCGGAGCCTGCATCGGCGTGGCCCTTTCGTTTCCCGCTCAGGTTTCGCTCACGCCGGATGCCGAAGGCGAAACGATCGGCTTCCGCGATGCTCATCTCGATCGCGTCTCCGACAACGGAGAGCTCAATTTCATCCTCTCTCCCTTCCTGCGCCACCAGGTGCCATCGAGCATGAAGGTGAATGCCGCCGAGATGCTGCGCAAGGCACTCGCCGGCTCAACAAACTCATCGGGCTACAAAATCGCGCTGGAGCGGCTGAAGATTCATTCGGTCGTGGTACAAGGCGACGCGCTGGTGGTCGATGTGGATGGCGATATGAGCATCCGCTGAGGCCAGCTTTGTGTGGTAGCATTCGCCAATAAGTCGATTTACTTATAGCACTGCGCAAAGGAGCTTTCCCGCTATGCACTTTACCCGCCGTGACTTCACTCGTCTGGCCGCGCTCGGCCTTGCCTCTCGTCTGGCTCCGGCGTTGAACGCTCAAGACGCAACCCGCAAAACCCGCTATGCCGTCATCGGGCTGGGCCGCATCGCCGGCCACTTCATGCCCGGCGCGCTCAACAGCACCAACTCTGCCATCACGGGGCTGGTCAGCGGCCATCGCGACAAGGCCGAGCGGATTGCAGCGCAGTACAACGTGCCGAAGAGTTCGATCTACAGCTACGAGAACTTCGACGAGATCGCGCACAATCCCAATATCGACGCGGTGTATGTTGCGCTGCCCAACTCCATGCACGCCGAGTACACGATCCGCGCTGCCAAGGCCGGCAAGCACGTGCTTTGCGAAAAGCCCATGAGCACGTCGGTCGCCGATGCCGAAGCGATGATCGCGGCCTGCAAAGCGGCGAACGTGAAGCTCATGATCGCCTACCGCTGCCACTATGAGCCGGTACATCTGCGCGCCATCCAGATGATCCGCGAGGGTAAGATCGGCCAGGTGCAGGCCATTTCCAGCTCCTTCGGCTTCAACATCGCGCCCGGGGAGTGGCGACTCAGCAAAAAGCTTGCCGGCGGCGGTCCGCTGTACGACGTGGGCATTTACTCGCTCAATGCCTGCCGCTATCTCACCGGCGAAGAACCCGCGGGGCTGCAGGCCTTTGCCTCCACCATCGATCACGACGGCCGCTTTAACGAGGTAGAGGAGAACGTCTCCTGGACCATGCACTTTCCGTCGGGAATCGTCGCCAGTTGCGCCACTACCTATGGAGCGAATATGGCCGGCTACTTCAAGGTCTACGGGTCGAAGGGCTGGCTCCAGATCGACCCCGCCTTCAACTACGATGGCATGCATCTGCGCGCCTGGGCCAGCGGCCAGGCGACGGACGAGCTCAACAGCTCTCACGATCCTTATCAGTTCCAGAATGAGGCCGAGCACTTCTCGCACTGCGTGCAGAACAATCAGGAACCGCAAAGCCCCGGCGAAGAAGGCCTGCGCGACCTGAAGTACATCGCGGAGATCTACCGCTCGGCAGGCATCGCCGCTTAATTTCAGCGAATACGCCTCTTAAAACGCTGTCATCCTGAGCGCGTCGCCGTGCGACGAGTCGAAGGACCTGCGGTTCGCTACCCCGACCTCCAAAACCGGGTGCCCCAGGTTCGGCGCGTTTTTGTCATTGCGCCTAACCTGGGAAAGCACTGACCTGCACCAACCGCTCAGCGCAGCAAATCTACAGAAAATCCATCTTTCGGGTGGTCTGACCACATTCCCCAGCCGTCACAAAACCCCGCCGCACGCAATGCTAGAATCTCCTTTCGGAGAGAACTCATGCCAGACGCAACGTGTGATATCGGCCTCATCGGCCTCGCCGTTATGGGACAAAACCTCGTCCTCAACATGAACGATCACGGATTCAAGGTGGCCGTCTTCAACCGCACCGTCTCCAAGGTCGACGACTTCCTCAACAATGAAGCCAAGGGCACGCAGGTTGTCGGCGGCCACACCATGGAAGAGTTCATCGGCCTGCTCAAGCGGCCACGCCGCGTGATGCTTATGGTCAAGGCGGGCGACACCGTTGATCAGATGATCGATCACGTGCTGCCGCATCTCGAAGCCGGCGACATCATCATCGACGGCGGTAACTCGCTGTTCACCGACTCGAACCGCCGCACAAAAGCCCTCGCAGAAAAAGGCATCCTCTTCATCGGCACCGGCGTCTCGGGCGGTGAAGAAGGCGCGCGCCGCGGCCCTTCGATCATGCCCGGCGGCAATCCCGCCGCGTGGCCGCACGTAAAAGACATCTTCCAGTCCATCGCCGCCAAGGTGGAAGACGGCACCCCCTGCTGCGACTGGGTTGGCGAAGACGGCGCAGGCCACTACGTCAAGATGGTGCACAACGGCATCGAGTACGGCGATATGCAGCTCATCTGCGAAGCCTACGACCTGCTCAAGCACGGCCTTGGCCTCACAGCCGATGAGCTGCATACGGTGTTCACCGACTGGAACAAAGGCGAGCTCGACAGCTACCTGATCGAAATCTCCAGCCTGATCTTCGCCAAGAAAGATGAAGACGGCACGCCGCTCGTCGACAAGATTCTCGACACCGCCGGCCAGAAAGGCACCGGCAAATGGACCGTGATCAGCGCACTCGATACCGGCCAGCCGGTCACGCTCATCGGCGAATCGGTGTTCGCACGCTGTCTCTCCGCGCTCAAGGAAGAGCGCGTCGCCGCCTCCAGCATCCTCAATGGCCCTTCGGGCAAAGTCGACGTAGGTGACCGGGCAACATTTATAGAAGATGTGCGCCGCGCGCTCTACTGCTCCAAGATCGTCAGCTACGCGCAGGGCTACATGCTGCTGCGCGCCGCCGGCGCTGAGAACAAGTGGCACCTCAACATGGGCGGCATCGCGCTCATGTGGCGCGGCGGCTGCATCATCCGCAGCGCCTTCCTGGGTGACATCAAAGCAGCCTTCGACAAGAACCCCGTCCTCACCAATCTCCTGCTCGATAGCTTCTTCTCGAATGCCGTCAACAAGTACCAGGCATCGTGGCGCAAGGCCCTTGTCCACGCCGTGCAGATGGGCGTGCCCACGCCGGCCTTTTCCACCGCGCTCGCTTTCTTCGACGGCTACCGCACCGCCCGACTGCCGCAAAACCTGCTCCAGGCCCAGCGCGACTTCTTCGGCGCGCACACCTACGAGCGCATCGACCAGCCCCGTGGACAGTTCTCCCACACCAACTGGACCGGCCACGGCGGCCGCGTGTCGTCGACGACTTACAACGTCTAGCGGAATTCAACGTGTAGCAGGATCTTGGGTGCCCCAGGTCTCGCTTTTGAGACCTGGGAAAGCACAAACCTCAAATCAATTACTCGTTGGGCCAAAACTTGAACCTGCTTCTTACCTTCGCAAAGGCAATGATTCCGGCAACTATGCAGATCACGATCAAAATAAACCAACAACCTGACCAATCGGCTTGGCTCTTTTCTGCAAACCCCTCCAGTTCACTTGTAGCTGGATTATTTGAATCGAAATAGACCCAGACCTGCTGTCCAATCGTAGCGGGAGCATTCGGGCACCCATCTGTCCCGGTAAATTGTCTACCCTGCACCGTAAATACATAATCGCAACGATTGTGATCCGAAGGCCGATAAGCAGTGACAACACCTGCGATCGACTGTTCTCGACCAGCGATGACGCCACTCCGCCAGGCTTCGGGAACAACGAAGGCAAGGACGATGAGCAACGGGAATGTGATCAACAACGACCACCATGAGTTCCAAGCACCTTTGGCGCGCCGCCACTCAGAGAATTTCATATTTTGATTGTGCGTTGAGGATGGCTCGTGTGCCAACTTGCCCCGTAAAATAAATAAGACACTTGTTTCTCAAAAACCCTGTCGCGCTTTGCTCGGAGTCACCTCAGAATGTCCAATATCCTCGAAGATCTTCCGGTTGGCCAAAGAGTGGGAATCGCCTTCTCCGGCGGCCTTGATACCAGCGCAGCCATTCACTGGATGAAGTTGAAAGGCGCCAAGCCCTACGCCTATACGGCCAACCTCGGCCAGCCCGACGAGGCTGACTATGAGGCCATTCCGCGCGCTGCGCTCGAATACGGCGCAGAAAAGGCCCGCCTCATCGACTGCCGCGCCCAACTCGTCCGCGAAGGCCTGGCCGCGCTGCAGAGCGGGGCCTTCCACGTCACGACGGCGGGAGTTCCGTACTTCAACACCACGCCCATTGGCCGCGCCGTCACCGGCACCATGCTGGTGAGCGCGATGAAAGAAGACGGCGTGAGCATCTGGGGCGACGGCAGCACCTTCAAGGGCAATGACATTGAGCGCTTTTATCGCTATGGCCTGCTGGTCAATCCTGATCTGAAGATTTATAAGCCATGGCTCGATGCGGCGTTCATTGACGAGCTCGGCGGGCGCGCCGAGATGTCGGCCTTCATGCAGAAGTCCGGCTTCGCCTACAAAATGTCGGCGGAGAAGGCCTACTCAACGGACTCTAACATTCTCGGCGGCACGCACGAAGCCAAGGATCTGGAACATCTGAGCACCAGCATGAAGATCGTCGCGCCCATCATGGGCGCGCCTTTCTGGCGCGAAGACTGTGCCATCAAACCCGAGCAAGTGGTCGTCAAGTTCGTGGAGGGCTGGCCGGTCGCGCTCAACGGCGTCGAATATCCCGATCCGGTAGAGCTGATGCTCGAAGCGAATCGCATCGGCGGACGCCACGGCCTCGGCATGAGCGATCAGATTGAGAACCGCATCATCGAAGCCAAGAGCCGCGGCATCTACGAGGCTCCCGGCATGGCGCTGCTCTTTATCGCCTACGAGCGCCTCGTCACCGGCATCCACAATGAGGATACGATCGAGCAGTATCGCGAGAATGGCCGCAAGCTTGGCCGACTGCTGTATCAGGGTCGCTGGTTCGATTCGCAGTCCATCATGCTGCGCGATTGCGCGCGCTGGGTGTCCAAAGTCGTCACCGGAGAAGTCTCACTCGAACTGCGCCGCGGCAACGACTATACGATCCTCAACACCGAGTCGCCCAACCTGACCTTCAAGCCCGAGCGGCTTTCGATGGAGAAGACTGATTCAGCCTTCTCGCCGCGCGATCGCATCGGCCAGCTCACCATGCGCAACCTCGATATCACGGATACACGCGACAAGCTCGGCATCTACTCAAAAGCCGGGCTGCTGATCCAGAGCGGCGAATCCGCACTGCCGAAACTCAAGGGCGGCGACAACTCCTAAGCACGAATTTCGGTGCCCAGGCTCGGCGCGCTGTTTACGCCTAACCTGGGACTGCACCGACCCACACAATGCATTGTCATCCTGAGCGACCGAAGGGAGTCGAAGGATCTGCGGTTGTTTCCGTAAAGCTTCAGAACTTCTGCAAAGTGTCCGTAAGAGTTACAGCAACCGTAGGGTGTTTTTCTATTCCCTATTCCCTATTCGCTTGCCTTTCACGGCTCATGCACCTTCGCCACCATGTACGCATATGTCGATCCCGGCTCGATGATCGTCTGGTGCGCCACGCCCGCGGGGATAATCGCAATATCGCCCACGCTCATCTTCCGCGAAACGCCGCCCACCACCTTCGATCCGCGAATCTCGCCATTATCCCCTTCCTTAGGGTCCGCAATCGTTCCGCCCGTCACCAGCGTCGCCGTTCCCTGCTGCACAATCATCAGATCGTCGAAGTGCTTGTGAATCTCGCCGCCGCCAGCCGTTCGCCGCACATAGAGCCGCAGCGTCAAATTTCCGTAGCTGCCCAGCACCACCGTTCCCGCATCTTTGCTCGTCGGGCCGGTCGTTGTTATCAACTTCGCCGTCTGCGCCTGCACATCCGCTTTGGGAATCACCAGGGCGCTGTCGCCGGTGAGCGTGGCCGCCTGCGCGCCCACTACCGCCACTGCCGCTATTGAAAGAATCTCTTTCAGCATCGCTTTCCTCCACCGGCGCAATCGTACACGGGACACACGGATTCGTGAATAGACCATCCCGGAGTGTGAAATTGAGCGCAAAAGCAAATGACCGGCCGCGAGAGATCGCAACCGGCCAGAGTTTCGTTTTGTTTATTTGCTTACCGCAGTGTATCGACTGGAGCCGGGTCCATATCGGCGTAGTCCTGATTCTCGCCGCCCATGCCCCAGCAGAAGCTGTACGCGCGCGTGCCCACGCCCGCGTGAATCGACCAACCCGGAGAGACCACCACGTCTTTGTCCATCATCACAATGTGCCGCGTCTCGGCCGGAGGTCCCATAAAGTGCATCACGCGCGCATCGGCCGTCACGTTGAAGTACATATAGATTTCAGAGCGGCGCATGTGCGTGTGCGGAGGCATCGTGTTCCAGTTGCTGCCCGGTGCAAGATGCGTTACGCCCATCACCAGTTGGCAGCTGCGCGCACCCCGGAGATGAATGTACTTGTAGATCGTGCGCTTGTTGCAGGTCTCGATGCTGCCGAGTTCCGTGGGGCTCGCCTCTTCTTTGCGCACCACCGTCACCGGATACTCCGCATGCGCGGGATAGCTGAGCAGGTAATACACCGCCGGCGCGCTCTTGTCTTTCGATGCGAAGCTCACGTCCTTGTTGCCGCGCCCGATGTAGAGGCAGTCGACATTTTCGAGCGTATAGCTCTTTCCATTCACCGTCACGGTTCCGGCGCCGCCGATATTCAGCACGCCCAGTTCGCGCCGCTCCGTGAAGTAGCTCGCGCGCAGATCGGCATCGGTAGGCAGCGCAATCGGCGCATCAAGCGGCGCCGCAAAACCGACGACGGAGCGGTCGAGATCTACATAATTCAGATGAATCTTGCCCGGCTCGTAGAGCGTGTTCAGCAAAAATGTCTCACGCAGCTCGCCGGTCGTCATGCGCGGATAGCGCACCGGATCGGCCATCAATACCGTCTTCATTGTTCCTCCCATCAACTCACAGAAACTTTATTCTACTGCGCGGGCTGCGCCAGCGGATTCCAGTTGTCGTTGCCGCGCAGGAACACCTGCGGCTCGTACTGTCTGGCTTGCTCTGGCGTAAGAAAGTGCGTGTGCGGATCGCGTTCGTCATGGTACGCGCCGGGACCTGTCGAGTCGAACTCCGCATAGTAGGCCGTGTCGAGTGAGTGCGTCTCACCCGGATGCCATTCGCGCCAGCCAGCGGGCGCAATCTTGTCGTCCATCTCGGTATGCATATAGATGACGGTGGCATAGGGCCGCCATGGCCGGCCGAGATATACGTCGCGGATGACGCCAGGATCAGCCGTGAGTTTGCAATGATCGATCACAAAACCCGAATCTTGGTTCGGATAATGCTTTGATTGCGCGGTAATGTAGCCGCCGTTATGCGGCGTCGAGTGAATCTCGCAGTTTTCGAAAACGGCCTTGGCATCGCCGAAAATGAAGTCGACGTTGCCGGCCACGTAGCAGTCGGAAAAGTATTGCCGCGTGGGCGCACAGTTTTGACCATCCGGGCCGCAATTCTTGGTACCTGCATACACGGTGTCCTGGTTACCCAGCAGCCGCACGTTGTGAAAGATGGCGCGATCGCCCGTGACAAGCAGCGCCAATGCCTGCGAGCCGGCCGGCAGTTGCGGATGCGTGCGATTGAAGTCGTTCTCAAAGGTGATATTTTCAGCAAAAAAGTTGTCGCCGGTTACATTCACTGTGGCCGAGTGCAGCGTGCCACCGTTCTGGCCTGCGCTGCGATCGTTCACGATGACCGTCTTGCTCGCATCTGGATTCGCGCTGCGAATTGTGATGTTCGGCTTGTCGACAGTAATGACTTCGCGATAAATGCCGGGCGAAACCGAGAGCACCGCGCCGCCGGTCTTGGGCGCCATGTCCAACGCGCGTTGTACGGAGTAGTAGTCGCCAGTACCATCCGCAGCAACATAAAATGTTTTGTCTTCCGGTGGAATCTTGCCCGCCATCTCGGGAGCCGTCTTGTCTTCAGGGAACGGCACGAAGCGCGCGCTGCAATCCAGCGGCTCGCCCGTTGCGGAACCGGGCGTCTCATTGATCGTCACATCGTCGCCCTTCGGCGCAAGATCACCGCGCTTCGAACCCAGCGTGATCGAAGCGTCCTGGTCATAGAACAGCGAATCCTTCTGGTCGTCTGCAAAGACATTATCGAGCTTGATTTCCAGTTTGTGGTCGGCGTCGAGCCCATAAAAGGTGTACGCGCCCGGAGTGAGCACATGAACATTCTCAAGCGTGATGTCTTCATAAATAGGCAGCCGGTCTCCAGTAAATGTTGTGTAGTGCGGCGTGAAGACCAGCGGATTGGGAACATTGCGGATGCACACGTTGCGATAGACAACTTGATGCACAAGTCCGCCGCGGCTGCGATCCGACTTGATGCGGAGACCATTGTCGGCGCCATCGATGGTCAGGTCGTCGACCAGCAGATGATCGACGCCGCCAAACGTGCCGCTGCCTATGGACATGCCATGGCCAGAGTAGAAGTGATTATGCAGCACCGACATGTTCGAAACAGCGCCGGCGCCGCTCGGCTTGAGACAAACATCGTCATCGCCGGTATGAATATAGCTGTAGGCAATAGTAATGTTGCGTGAGGAGCCGGGATCAATGCCGTCGGTGTTGCGCGCGGTTTTGGGTGTCATGATCTTCACGCCCCACGCTGTAAATCCATCGGTCTGGTTCACCGAAACGTGAAAGCCTGGTGAGTTGCGCAGCGTGATCTTATACATCGTGAAGTTATCGACGTGGCGCAACGCGATCATCGCGGGCACGCTCTGCGACAGATCCTTTACCTTCGCCTCGTGGGCCAGATCCCACCACGTTACGTCCTGGCCGAGCAGATTTGCGCCGCCGCGCGCGTCAATCGAGCCCTCGCCCATAATGCCCGCGTTCTTTGCGCCGTCGCCGGAGATCAACGGCTTGCATCCACGGCCGCGCGCAGCCACAATGCCGCAACTACCCGGCGCAAGATCGAAGACACGCGGATCGCGCGATGCGACGAGCGCCGTATTCTTGTCCACGACCAGCGTAACATTCGAGCGCAATGTGAGCGGCCCGGCAAGAAAAACATTCTTTTTGCCATGCGCACGCAGCACCACGGCGCCGCCCGAGGTGCAACCGTCGAGTGCGTTCTGAATGCGCGCCGTATCGAGCTTGCGCTCATCCGCTTCGGAAAGTGTGCCGTGGTGAGCGGCGAGCGCGGCATCGAGCGTAGCGCAAGCAGCAGGAATCTTCGGCTCCGTCACCTGGCGTGTGTCCTGAGCGCGCGAAACCACGGCAAAGAACAAGGGCAAAGCGGCAGCAAGCGGGCACAAATCTTTAAAACGCATCGCATCTCCAATCAGCGAGGCACGCAAGAGGACTGACCACTTGAAACATCCACTGTACAGGAGCGGGGCGGTCAGAGGTCAAGCAAGCCGGTCCTGCGCTGTCTCATTCCCGAGGGTTGGGGTACGAAATCCAGCGCTATCGCGGCTTATTTCTTCTAAGAAGAACCGGTTAGTTTCCCAGTTTCGCAGAAGAACTGCGTAATTATGGTCAGACCTCGTCAACACTTTTCACAGGTCGTTCCGTTTAATGCGCGTGCGGCACCTGTTCCAGAACCCAGCGGACCAGTTCCTTGCCTGCCGCGTAGTTGTCATAAGTGAGGGGCAGTTTGCGCCCGTCTGTGTACTCGTTATAGAGCCATGGATCCACGACGGCGTAGACAGTTCCCTTCCCGTATTTCGCTACCGCCATAAAGATGTCGTCCCCTTCTTTGAGAACCGGTTTGGCAGGCCCGCTCGTTGAAATTGTGCAGACATCTTTCATGTAGAGCGTGTGCGGCTGATGGAATATCTGCCCGCTTCCGTCAATGGCAATCTTGCCCATCTCCCACTGCGTGCCAATCACATGTTTGCGCAGCACGCTGTTGAAGTGGATGCCGAACTTATCGGAAATCACGTTGAAATGATCGAGATCGGCGAACGAAGTGTCATTCTCCATGAGCATGAGCACGCCGCCGGCCTTGACCCACGCGGCAATCTGCGACGCATCTTCGTCGGTTGCGTAGTGCGGTTTTGGATTCTTGTCCGCGTTGTCAGGCGACGCGATGATATAAACGGCTGCGCCTTTTAAATTCGCCTGCGTCGGCTCCGCATCGAGTTCGCCGGTCTGCGCGCCGAACTCGCGGAAGAGGTGGCCGAAGAGCGAATACCCCGGCATGTCCCAGGTGTTCCACTTGTAGTGGAAGTACACAGACTGACCGAAAGCATCTGTACGCTGCTGCGAGTTAAACCAGCCGTCCACGACAACCTCATCGCCGCGAGCGAGCGTGGAGGTTGGCGCATAGTCCATCTCTGTGCTGGCAAGAAGAAATGCGCCAATTCCCTTAGTATCGTTTGTGATGACTTTCTCGCCGATGTAGTAATCGTAGCTGCCGTCGCGATAGGGATCGCCGCCAAGACCCGAGGCCTTGACTGTGCCGGAAAGCAAAACATCCTCTCCCTGCGACGCCACAAAATGCGTCAGAATGCCCTGATAGCCACGCTTCGCATTCGCGAGATAGTGCTCCGGTAGATAGCCGCGGCGCACGCCCTTGGCGATCGCATAAACAAACATGCAGGCAGCCGAGGATTCGAAGTAGTTGCCCTTTGCGCCAGATTTGTCGAGCACGTCATACCACAGGCCAGTCGATGCATCCTGGTAGTGCGCCACTGCGGCCGCTTCGCGCGCCAGAATAGCGACAAGCTGCGCACGGCCTGGATCGTTTTCCGGATAATAGTCGAGCGTGTCGACGAGGGCCATCATGTACCAGCCCATGGCCCGCGCCCAGAACTCGGGCGAATCACCGGTCTGCTTGTTGGCCCAGCGCTGCTGCTTCGATGCATCCCACCCGTGATAGAGCAGGCCCGTCTTTGGATCGCGCGTGTGCTCTTCGGTCAGCACGAACTGGTGAGTAATGTCTGCGAAGTTCTCCGAGTGATGCGAGAGCGCAGAGTATTCGGCATAGAAGGGCTCCGCCATGTAGAGCCCGTCCAACCACATCTGATTGGGATACCGCTGCTTATGCCAGAAGCCGCCTTCTGCATTGCGCGGCTGATGCTTAAGCTCGTCATAGAGCTGGGTCGCAGCCGTCAGGTAACGCTTGTTCTGCGTGACCCTGTAGAGCAGTAGCAGTTGCCGGCCGAGCAGGATGTTGTCGAGCTGCGCCTCTTCCGGCTTCAAGGTAGGGATGGCGCCGTCCGGAGTGACGAGTTGATCGACCGCGATCTGGATGTAGTGGAAGTAGCGCGGATCGACCGTCTCGAGCCACACTGCGTCGATGCCCTGAAGAAGTGTGCCTACCTCGTAGTTCCAGGCCCAAGGTGCGCCGGCTGGCACAAAACGGCCGTCGGGCCAGCGCGCGATCGCGGCGTCGGCGGCGCGTTGCGACCACGGCAGCTCGTCTCCATCCGCGGCAGCGCCGCTGAGCGCGAACACAAGCAAAGAGATCCAGGCAAAGATACGGACGGTTTTCATCGTGGCTCCGAATAAGGCTTCTTGGTGCGATTACGTGAGATGCGGGACGCGTTTTTGTTTCAGCACCGAACCAAATATAGCCGCTCTGCTCTTGGTTGAACAACGGAGGAGACGTGCTGGACTCACTTGGCTGCGCGCTGTGCAATCCAGCCATTCAGGCGAAGCCAGTTCTCCAGCAGATCGGGCCATGCAGAGAGCGCCGGATAGGCTTGCGCCAGCCCAGTGCCGTGCGGCCCCTGCTCAAAGATGTGCAGCTCGGCCGGAACACCCGCTTTCACCAACGCGGTGTAAAAAGTCACGCTGCTCAGCACCGGAACAGACTGATCGGTCGTAGTGGCATAGAGAAAGTATGGCGGCGTTTTGGCGGTGACGTGCTTGTCGGGCGACATGTCGTCGATCAATTCTGGCGAAGGATTGTCACCCAGCAGCGCGGCCATCGCATGCGGCTTGGCAATGCCTGCTTCGAGCGATAGACCACCATAAGAACTGATGACAAAGTTGGGGCGGTCGCTTACGCGGTCGATCGGGTCGGCAGCCTGCGGATTGCCTTCATCAAAATGCGTGCCGACAATTCCCACCAGATGGCCGCCCGCGGAAAAGCCCCACATTCCGATGCGGTCCGGATCGACGTTGTACTCTCGCGCATGGCTGCGCACCCAACGCACAGACCGTTCGCCGTCGAGAATCGGCGCCGGATAGTGATACCGCGGCCCGAGCCGGTAGGTCAGCACGAACGCCGTAACGCCGCGCAAATTGAGCCACTCGGCAATGCGGGTTCCCTCTTTCTCATAGGCCAGGTGCGTGTAGCCACCACCGGGGCATACGACGACGGCCGCGTGCGGACCTGGTCCGAAGCCGCTGAATATCTCCAGATGCGGCTTGTCCTGTTCTTCTGAGCCCACGGCCCCCGGCGCGCCCGCAGGCCAGAGATATTCAATCTGTCCGTGGGGCAGGATCGCATCTGCGCTGGAATCGGCCGCGACGGAAGCTGGCGGTTGCACTTGCGCAACAGCGCGCGGCTGTACAGCAATTCCCATAGTAGAGAGAAATACGGTGAACGCAGCTATTGAAGTGGAGTGGCGAACAATGGGAAGAGAAAGCACGGACACAGCAAACCGTCTTGCACCCGACATTGCTTTGGATTCCTTCAGGTTGAAGTTAGGACACTCGCATCTGTGAACGACGAGCAGTGTAGTGATCGCAGAAAGAGAATAGGCTGCCGAACTCGGCAGCCTATTTGTTAAGCATTGAGCAAGAACAGATCAGAACTCAAGACGCGCCGAGAACTGAGCCGACTTGCGGTTAAAGGTCGAGCTGTTGGTAACCTGTCCGAAGTTGGCGTTGCCAACAACCGAGCTCGATACGCCGAACTGGGTGTGGTTGGTGATGTTGTACCACTCAGCCCGGAACTTCAGTCTCGTAGTCTCGGTGATATGCAGCGGGAAGCTGCGAATCATCGCGAGGTCAAGCTGATAGTTGCCAGGACCATACAGGTTGTAGGGCGCCGTACGCGCCGCATCGCCAAAGGTATAGTCATATCCCAATGGTGACGGCGACGATAAGAGCGAGACTTGGTTAGGTGTAACTCCCGTTCCGGAGGGCGCTACCGGCGAAATGAATGGACCGCTGGCGGGAGTCACGATCGCATGCGAAGTCTTGTCTGCACCGCCAGTGCTCTGTGCGATGTAGGAAGGCTGCGGAATCGTGGTCGTGGTGCCAGGATAGGTTGAGGTGCCATAGGTACCATGGCCCCATTTGCCGTTCACGCGTACAGCGCCCGTGAAGTTTGGATTGAGCGTGGCGACGCAGGTGACCTGAGCAGGATTGGTCTGGCAGGCCGATCCTGTAACCACCAGCGGTGAGCCGGAATAAGCCTGAAAGACTCCCGACCACGTAAAGCCGCCGAGAATCGCACGCTCAACCGGGCTGCCGGTGAGAATCGTCTTACCAAGAGGCCAATCCCAAACTGCCGTGGCCACAAAGTGCTGCGGCTGATTGGATGTAGATACACTGCGCTCGATGCGGTCTGCTGCATAGGTCGCAGTGGGGTGATTGGCCAGCGTGCCCGCCGGAATCGGATAGCCGGTCCGGAAGTTGCCGCCATCGTCGATAGTACGCGACCACGTGTAGTTCGCACTTGTTGTCAATCCGTGCCAGCGGCGAACGTTCAAGCTCGCTTGCAGCGCGTTATAGTTGGAGTTCCCGACGTATCCGAAGTTGTCGGTGACCGTCTGGAACGGGAACGGCTTGAGTGCGACGTTCAGGTTCTGGCTCGTCGTGAAATTGGCTGGGCAGGTCAAGTTGTTGGCCGCGCAAGCTGACGTACCAGCAGTGCTCAAGGTACCACCGAGGTACAGGTACTTCGGATCGAGGTCATCGGCCCAATAGCCACGTGCGTGGTAGCCATCCAACTGCAGGAAGTGCCCTTCCGAACCCACATAGGAGGCGGTGAGAACCACTGCATTGGTGAGCTGCCGCTGAATCCCGAAGTTCCAGTTGATGTACTCCGGCGCGCGGCCGCCGTAGTACGGATCGTTATACGACATGCTCGACGGCGTGCCCGTATAGCCGGTAGTTGTAGTGTAACCGGTGCCGTAAGCCGCACCCGACGCGACACCCGTTGCACTTGTATAGGAAGGAATGGCTCCGTTGGCGCCGAGCAACGGCATAGTGCTCAACAACTGACCATTGGCCGAGAATGAAGGTGCTGCGGAGAAGCCCAGCGTGCCAAGGCTGGTATTCAAACCACCGATGGCGTCGCCGTGCGTAAACATCAGACCGTAGCTGGCACGAACCACAGTCTTCGGATCAAGCTGATAGGCAAGACCAACACGAGGCCCGAAATTCTTGAAGTAGTTGTTGACCGGCGTGGCGCAGTTGCAGGTGCCGTTGCTGTGACCTGTAAACTGAAGAGCTCCGTTGACGCCGGTGACAGGATTGGCGAGGGTTGGACTGAAGAAGCCCTCAGCGTTATGCACTTCTGTGACGGTCGGGAAGAAGTCATAGCGTAGGCCTAAGTTGAGCGTCAGTTTCTGGGTTATTTTCCAGTCGTCTGCCGCGTAAGGCGAGATCGCCCGGAAACGTGCGCCAAACTCCTGCTGCAGATATTGCGTGAAGCTGCCCTTGTCGATTTCCCCGACCAGGAAGCTGGCGTAGGAGAGGCCGGTGCCGGTTGTGGCTACATACTTCGGCGAGGTGTTGCTGGAGGCAGCGATTCCCGCTGTTTCAGTCACCGCGTTGGCGAGAGTAATCGGCGTCGATCCACCCGTAGCGTTGACCACGTTATAGAGTAGCCATGCCACCTGTCCACCGAAAGTGAAGGAGTGCTTGCCTACCGTCCACTGCACGTTGTCAAGCGCCGTATAATTGGCGGCGACAGTGCGGTTCTCCGTAGCGCCGTTCCACTGCGTCGGCGCGTTGGTGCCTGCGAAACTGACGATCGGGAACATATTCGATGCTTGTCCCTGCGGCAGTCCGGATAGCCCCATGCTCGAAGCGGAGTATTTCGGCGAGTCATCTGGATTGAAGGTTGGGCCGTTGTAGCGAGCGTATCCCCACTTGAGCTGGTTCAGAAGAGTGGGAGAGAAAACGTGGGTTTCTTCGACTGCCCAGACCGCGGTCTTCGGCGCGTAAGCCTGACCGTAGTTATAGGGCACGGGACCAACGTTGCGACCTGCGGTTGTCTGGCCTACCGGAACCGAGCTTGCCTGCCGGCCCACAGCACCCACTACAGTAATCGTGTCCCGAGAGTTAAGGACGAAGTCGATACGCGAAGTCGTCGACCAGTTGACCAATCCAGTGTTATTGGGAGCCGTGTAGTTGTTGCCCGTAGCTGTGCTAGGGATACTCGGGAGGAGTTTTTGCAGATTGAGCGCCACCTGCGAGAACTCGCTGGCGGGGATCACGTTCACTGCGGCACCTGTCGGCGTTGGATTGCCCGCCGCTCCATTGGTTGTGCCCGGGCCATAACCATACTGATAGCGGCAGGGGCCGTTGGTGCTGTGGGCCGTGCAAGACGCCTGGGAGAGCGGGTCATAGATGGGAACGCCATCCGCGCTAAAGTCTCCGGCCCGCTCAGCGTTAGATGGGAACCGCATCAGCACAGGCGTTTGGCTGGTGTAACGGAAGCCGTTGTAGTTGGTGAAGTAGAAGAGCTTGTTCTTCAACCGGCCGATGGGAATGAGTGGACCACCGAGGTTGATACCGTACTCATTCTGGTGCTCAACCGGCTTGACCGGCATCAACGTCACCGGATCCTGGGCCCGGAAAAATCCCCAAGAGTCAAACGACGTATTGCGGAGGAATTCATACACAGCGCCGTGCTGCGATGAGCCACCCTGCTTAATGGAGTAGTTCATCACGCCCTGGCCTTCGTAGATGGCCGAGTAGCCGGTGGTCTGCAACTGGAACTGATCGACAGCATCGACGGAGATGGCTGTCCAAACGTACCGCGGGTCGCCGTTGCCTCCGGCGCGCACAAACGGAATACCATCGATATACACGTCCGACGCGGCGCCGCGGCTGCCGGAGCCGTTGATAACACCGGTATTGGTGGTGGCATTGCCGTTGGTCTCGTTGCCCTGCACACCAGGCATCAGGTAGACGAAATCCGTGGCGCGCCGCTGATCAGGCTGGCCGTAGGCCCCCATTTCGACTGGCAGCTCGGAATACGTTTGCTGCTCCATGGTCGCGCCCAGAGTGGCGTTGCTGGTTTCCAATTGAGGCGGCTCGGCAGTGACAGTAATCTGCGCTTCAGCGTTACCTACGGAGAGGGTCGGGCTGTATGTTTGCGACTCGAGTGCATTCACGTGCACGTTCTGCTGAACCAGCTTCTCGAAACCTTTCGCTGTGATGGTCACGGTATAGATGCCGGGATCGAGGTTCGCGAAGTTGTAAGCGCCCGCGCTGGTGGTGGTTGTATTGGTGGTAATGCCAGTGGCTCCGTTGGTCGCGGTCACAAGCGCATCTGGAATCACTGCGCCGGTCTTGTCGGTCACTGTACCGGTGATCGCGCCTTTGCCGGACAGCTGCGCCAGCCCCATCAGCGGCGTCATGATCACAATGGCCAGCAGCGCCAGCCATTTCCTGCTCAGGAACCCGGGAAAACCTGAGAATAATCCCTGTGACGATTCCCTTGATTCTGTTTGCATTGTTGCCTCCACAGTTGCCTTTCTCTCGCTCGACGGCGCAGCACCGGGCTGACGATTCACCCCGTGTGTGAACCATACATGTCGTGGTCTGACCACTTTTGATGCGCTAACAGTTTCGTACACCTAAGTAATCACTGTCAACCTCGAAAGTTACCATTGGGGATTGGAAATCAACCAACTTGGGAATGCCCATCCGAGCCCGTGCAGAATGAGGAAGTTAGCCTATAACTCTTTAGTGAACCCCAGGTTACCCTCGTGCTACGCCGAGGTACCGAATGGGTTAGTTGGAGGGGTCGCCGGGAGAGCCAGAGGTTTGTCCATGGCGCCAAATAGAGCGGCCACTCCCCTGCAGGGGAGTGGCCGCGTAGAAAACGGACTATTTTGATCGAAAACGGAGGTCAGAAGCTTACTTTTATCGATCCCTGAAAGACACGGGCCTGGTTGGATGTGGATGTGACCTGCCCGAAGGTGGAGGATGTAAGAACCGCGGCACTGCCCGAGTTTCCGGCGATCGATCCAGCCGATCCGCCGGTCGGCGGGTTGAAGTTCGGGTGATTCAGCACGTTGAATGCTTCCAGCCGAAGCGTCGTGGTCCAGTTCTCGTGGATCGTGAAGATTCGCGAGATCTGAGCATCGAGGCTGAACGCTTTTGGCCCGCGGAAGGAGTTCCTGCCGATATTTCCGTAGGTGCCGAGGTACTGGCAGCCCGGAAGTAGCGCGTTCTTGCTGTCGACGGGGCATGGCGCGGTGACCTGCGCAAAAGCCGCGGGATTCAGGAATCCGCGATTGGCGATACCTGTCGCCTTGTGGAACTTGACCTCCGCATAGGGATTCGCGCCTGGAATCAGGTTCGGGCGATCGTTGCCTACATCGGTCAGCGAATTGTCCTGTCCCGCGGTCACGGTGAAAGGTTCGCCGCTCCGGATTTGCATCAGAGGAGCCAGTTCCCAGCCGTTCACCAGAAGACCGGTGAAGCGGTTGAAGCGTGTGAAGTTGCTCCGCGTCACAAGCGAGACATTTTCCAGGTGACGGTAGTCGGAGCCGCACGGACCGTAGTCCATCATGATGTTCTTGATGTTCTCGACCGTCGTGCCGGCCAGGTCGCCCTGTGCGTCCTCGATATTGAGGCACTTCGACCAGGTCCAGTTACCCAGCAGGCTGAAGGTATTTGAGAGGCGATGCTGGATCGTAGCGACGAGGCCGTTGTAGTTGGCCGTCCCTTCATCTCCAACGATCACCGAGCCGCCGCCACCGCCCAGATACTGATTACCCTGAGCCGGATTCTGCTGGGTGAGCAGAAAACGTGAGCTCTGGTTGCCGGTGGTCGAGCAGTTTGTTCCTGCTGCTCCTGGCTTCACGGCAGCCGGACCAGTCGTCACGATGCCTGTGCAGCCGGTGCCGTTGGCTCCCCACAACCCTGGTATGTACGTTGCAGGATCGAAGGTATAGCCCAGAGGAGCATGGCGGGTTGTGTTGCCCATATAGTCAACCTGCGCCTGCCAACCATGGCCAAACTGCCGTTGGATACTCAGCGTCCACTGGATTGAATAAGCAGTTTTGAACTGCGCTGGCATCACGATGAACTGCGACTGCGGGAAGAACTGCGCCTGTGACGGGGTGGGGATCTGTGGCTGCGGGAACGGGCTGGTGGTGATGGAACCGACCGACCACGGCGCATCGAAGCTGATTGGCCCTGTCGATGAAGTTTGCAGTTCGCTGATAGCCGTTGAGAAGGGCGGGTTCTGCTGGTTGCGCTGGCTGGTGAAAAAGTTCGGATTGTCGAACATGAGCGCACCGCCGGCGCGGATAACAGTCTTGCCGTCACCGACGGGATCGTACGAAACACCCGCATTGGGCGAGAACTGCAGGTAGGAGTTCTTCGTGAACTGCCGAGTCACGCCCTTGTCGCCATAGAAAAGCGCGCCCGCCGGCGCATTCGGGTACACGCTGCTAAAGACGTTGGAGAGAAAATTATTCATGTTGAACACCACGCCGCGATTGAAATAGTCGTGCGGCATGATGTTGGGTCCCCAGCGCAGACCGCCCACAACTGTCAGTCGCGAAGTCGCATGGAAGGTGTCCTGGATATACACGCTCGGGATCGGTCCGCGCAATGCATTCTGCTGGAACTTGCTCTGCTGGAAAGCACTGAGCGTGCCCATCAGAAAATCCAAATTCTGATCGCCAATCGTCGCGCCGCCCTTAGGTCCGCTTCCGCTATATTGTCCGTTGAAGGTGAACACGCCATTTGACTCATAGGCGTTACCAATATTGAGCTGGTTCTGCACCCACTCGCCACCGAACATGATCTGGTGCTTGCCGTGCACCCAGGTCACATCGTCGTCGATGGCCAGCGTGTTGTCATTAAAGTGGGCCACCGAATTGGTGCCGCCGCCGATCGTGAACTTGCCTTCGGATATCTGCAGGCCGTTCTTCACAGCCTGGTAGAGTGTCACTCCCAGATTGCCTGCATTGATGTCATTGGGAGCATAGCCACGGTTATCCACGCGGCGGAGAATCGAGATATGCGCCGCATTCACCACGTTCGGGTTGATGGTATAAGCATCGCCGAACGTGAAGTTCTGCACCCGTTCGATGTTGCCCGACTGCGTGGTGATGAGGATATTCGTCGGCGAGAAATATGCCGGGAATTGATAGCCATCGATAAAGTAGCGGCCGTAGACATTCTGCTTGGGGCTAACGGTGTAATCGACCCGGGTGACGAACTGGTTGTCAGTTACTTGGTACGGAATGGCGTAGAAGACAAATCCGCAGTTATTCGGATCTGTCGCCGCCTGTGGTGTAGGCAGATATTTTTGTAGCGCCTTCCCAGCCGGGCTATAGGTCGGCGTTGTCGCATACTTGTTGCCGGCCAGCGCTGTACCAGTGAGCGGGTCCAACAAAGTGATCGGCGCATGGCTTGAGTTACAGGGGTTGCTGTTCGCTACGCCGGGAACGCCGTCGGTCACCGAGTAGTCGCCGGCGAGGTTCGCTGCTGTGGGCACAGTCGCCTGCGTCGCCGCTTGCGACTGACGCGCAATCCAGCGTTGGTAGGCCGCGAAAGCAAACAGTTTATTGCGGCGGATTGGACCGCCGAAGGTGCCGCCGAATTGATTCTGGTGCAGCGTATCAGGAGTGGAAGAGAAGAAGTTGGTGCCATCGAGATAGTTATTACGAATGAACTCGAATGCCGATCCGTGATATTGATTGGTGCCCGACTTGGTGACCACGTTCACCATGCCGCCAACGTGGCCGCCGTCCTGTGCGCCCAGCGCTGTTGATTCGACGCTGAACTGGCTCACTGCGTCGGGAAACGGATACGGCAGGTTGCCATTGGCCATGTAGTCCTGATTGTCACCGCCATCCAGCCGCCACAGCGTGGTGTTACCCCCGCCACCCGCAATCGAGACCGAGATCGTCTGATAGGAATATTTGCTGCCCGTAAAATCACCAGCCGGAGCCGGTGCCGAGCCACCCGAAGCAGTGATCAGCGCCGTCATCTGGCGCCCGTTGAGCGGCATCTCCGTCACTTCGTTGGAGTCAATTGTCTGCTTGAAAGTTGGGTCTTCGGTCTGCAGCGCGAGACCTTCAGCCTGCACCTCAACCGTCTGTTGACCGCTGCCTACAGCCAGCGTGGGGTTGACCGCGATGCTGCTGCCCACCTCGAGAACGATCTTTGTCTGCACATACTTCTTAAATCCGGGAGCCTCAGCGCTCACGTCATACGTGCCAACAGGAATTGCGGGAAAGAGGTAGACTCCTGCGCCGCTGGTCTGCGTCGTGCGTTGGACGTGTGTCGCTTCGTCGGTAAGTATGACGGTTGCATTCGCCACCACCGCACCCGACGCGTCGGAGACAGTTCCCTGGATATTGCCGGTACCCGCGATCTGGGCTCGTACTGCAACAGGCGCAAGCATGAGCAGCAGAGCCGAGACGCCAGTTGCAAATGTCCTCACCTTAGTTCGAATTGATTGCATCCTTTCCTCCACAACGATGAGTGCGGTTTCACGTCGACTTACAGCAGGCGAAAACCGCTTCTTTCCGTTTTTTTGATTTTCTGTGCTTGTGGTCTGACCACAATTTAAACGGGACAATTCTTATCCGCGCGAATAACGACTGTCAATAGGTAAATTGAAAGAAGTTCAGGTGAATAACCGCGGTGAATGTAATTCGCTTTAGTGAAAAAAGAAAACGAAAAATTTTTGTAGTTTCTGAAAATTAAGGACTTCTAGATAGAGAGAGGCCGGACCAGTGAGATCGGCCGCGCGATACAAAATGTGGTGCATCGCTTGCATTGTTTCTCTGGAAACCTTGTAAACCGTTCGCGGGGCGAACCAGCTTAGTCAGACGCAACGGCCGCCAGACGCGCCTGTTTGTTTTTCTGAGCAGCGGCAGGAGCACGACGCTCTGTAGGACGCTCCATGCCTTGCGCGGCCTGGGCCATGCGCAGGTGCTGATCCATTAGCTTCCGCGCCTCGAGTGGTTTGCGTGCCCGGATGGCTTTGTAGATCTCGCGGTGCATCTCAGCTGATTCGCGGCGGTCCGTCGAGCGCTCGACCGTCTTGCGCCGTTTGTCGTAGAGTGCGGAGGTGATCGTTTCGATGAGTGCAGCAAGGATCGGATTGCCGGAGGCCTGGGAGACGATGCGGTGAAAGAGCAGATCGTGAATGAGGTAGTCGGCCGGACTATCCAGAGTTGCAAACATCTCCGCAACTTCTTCGGCGAGGGCCGCATGATGTTCCTCTTTGCCTCGTTCGGCGGCGAGCGCGGCGAGATGGCTTTCGAGTATAATTCGGGCCTCGAACATTTGCCAGGATTGAAAGCCATGCAACGCGCCCATCAAGCTGAGAGATGTCTTTCCAAACTCCGGCGGACCATCGGCCACAAAGGTCCCCACGCCGTGGCGAATCTTCATGACCCCCATCGCCGCCAGATAGCCAATGCCGGTACGAAGGCTGGCCCGGCTGATCTTCAAAGTACGCGCGAACTCCCGTTCGGGAGGAATTTTGTCACCCGGTTGCAGAGTGCCGTTTTCGATGAGCGAGCGGATGTGGTTAACCACATGCATCGTACGATGGGTGTTCGGATCCTTAGAATTCATCCGCGGCATAGTTCTAAGCCACCTTCTGGCAGATCTGGAAAGCAGGGGCAAAACGAGATTAACATTGACCTTCCCGCTTCATCCCAAAAACTTACCACACTTCGGCGAAACTCGTTGGATGGTCAGACATGTATACTTGTGGTCTGACCTCTAATCCCGGTGATCGCCTTTGCGCCTGAAAACCAAGGGGTAGAATGAGTCCGATGCTGATCGATGAAGATCGTCTGTTTCCTGCTGAGGCGAGCGCACGCAAGGTAGCGCGCGCTTTGTACGCACATGTCCGCAACCTTCCCATCGTGAGCCCGCACGGACACACGCAAGCTGCGTGGTTCGCTTCGAACTCCCCGTTTCCCGATCCGGCAACCTTGTTCGTGCAACCCGATCACTACGTTTTCAGAATGCTCTACAGCCAGGGCGTCTCGATGGACGACCTGGAGATTGGTCAGCCAAAGGTCAGGGAGCCGCGCAAGGTCTGGCACATCTTCGCCAGCCACTATTATCTCTTTCGCGGAACACCCACGCGCATGTGGCTCGACTATGCCTTTCAAGAGCTGTTCGGACTGAAGGAACGTCTTTCGGAGAAGACTGCCGACCTTTATTACGACACGATCTCGGAGAAGTTGAATAAGCCGGAGTTCCTGCCTCGCGCATTGTTTGAGCGCTTCCATATTGAAGTGCTCTCGACAACGGATTCCCCGCTCGATCCGCTCACGCATCATAAAACCATTCGCGATTCGGGATGGAAGGCGCGGATCATCCCGGCGTTTCGACCAGATTCAGTGGTCGACCCCGACTTTCCGAATTTCGCGAATTCAATCGGCCAATTAGGTGAGCAGACCGGCGAGAATACATCCGCGTGGAGCGGCTATCTAAATGCCTTGGCAAAGGCGCGGGCGCGTTTCAAGACTCTGGGCTGCACTTCTACCGATCATGGGCACCCTACGGCGCGAACTGCGGATCTTTCGGCGGCTGAGGCGGCCGATCTCTTTGCGAAGGTTCTTTCCGGTAAGGCCGACGACGCACAGAAAGAACTCTTCCGCGCGCAAATGCTTACCGAAATGGCGCGGATGAGCGTGGAGGATGGTCTGGTGATGCAGATTCATCCCGGCTCTGTGCGTAACCATAATCCCTTTGTTACCGAGCGCTATGGCCGTGACATGGGTTGCGATATTCCGCAGGCGACGGACTATGTGCACGCGCTTCGGCCCCTGCTCAACCGCTTCGGAAACGAGAAGAATCTCACCATCATCCTCTTCACGTTGGACGAAACCTCGTACAGCCGCGAACTGGCGCCGCTGGCCGGGCACTATCCCTGCTTGCGCCTTGGTCCTCCGTGGTGGTTTCATGACAGTCCGGAGGGCATGATGCGCTTCCGCGAGCAGGCGACGGAGACTGCCGGCTTTTACAATACTGTAGGATTCAACGACGATACGCGCGCGTTTCTCTCTATTCCGGCGCGGCACGATATGGCGCGACGCATCGACTGTGCCTTCCTGGGCAGACTTGTCGCCGAGCACCGCCTCGATGAAGAGGAAGCCTTTGAAGTGGCCCACGAACTCACCTATGGACTGGTGAAGAAAGCGTATCGACTGTAGGACCCGCGGTTACAAACCCACTTTTCCCCTGGCTGATATTGCAAGCTTGAAGGATTTATGGCGACACCAGGCACGACTTCAGATTCTTTCTTCCGCAGTCACCCAGCGGATCGCGTTTCGCGCCGGCGTTGGGTGATATGCGGTTTCCTCTTTTTGGCTACCGTGATTGCCTATGTGGATCGAGGCGTCATCGCGTATCTTGAAAAATTCCTCGAAGGCATCATCCCTGGACTGAACAGCGTTAAGTACGGGTACATTCTGGCGGCGTTTCAGGCCGCATACGCCATCGGCATGGTGGTAGCTGGCGGACTGACAGATAAGCTCGGTACGCGCAAAGCATTCGCGATCGCGATCGGCCTATGGAGCGTGGCAGCCATGCTGCCCGGTGCGGCGTTTTCGGTGATTACGTTCGGCATCGCCATGTTCCTGCTCGGACTAGGCGAAGCCGCCAACTTTCCTGCCTGCATCAAGACAGTGGCTGAGTGGTTTCCCAAGCGTGAACGCGCATTGGCCACCGGCATTTTCAATTCCGGAGCCAATATCGGCAACATCGCCGTGCCGCTCGTCGTGCCGGCTCTGGTAGCAGTGGTTACGTGGCGTGGCGCGTTTGTTGTGACCGGTGCAGCCGGAATTGTCTGGTTACTCGGCTGGCTCTTCTATTACCGTCGTCCGGAGGAGCATCGCGGGGTTTCCAAAGCTGAACTGGAGCTGATTCTCAGCGATCCCGGCGAAAAGCTCGAAACCGTGCCATGGAGCCGCGTATTTCCGCGCAAAGAAACATGGGCCTTCGCCGTCGGCAAGTTTCTCACCGATCCTATCTGGTGGTTTTATCTTTTCTGGCTGCCTCGTTATCTGCAGTCGACCTTTGGGCTCAGCCTGGCTTCGAACCGGCTGCCGCTGGTGATTGTCTACAGCGTTTCGACGGTGGGCAGCATCGGGGGTGGATGGATCTCTTCGACGCTGCTGAAGGCGGGCAAAAGCCCGAATGTTTCGCGCAAGACAGCGATGCTCATCTGCGCGTTGTGTGTTATCCCGGTCTTCGCCGCGCCCTACATTCACAACCTTTGGTTGGTGGTGGCTCTTGTGGGCCTGGCGACGGCTGCGCACCAGGGGTGGTCGGCCAATTTATTCACGCTTCCCTCGGATATGTTTCCCAAGGCGGCGGTCGGCAGTGTGATTGGCATTGGCGGCATGTCGGGGGCGATCGGCGGAGTTCTTTTTCAGTTGGCGACCGGATACATTGTGAAAATTACGGGCAGCTACGTGCCGCTCTTCGTGATTGCTTGCGTCGCTTATGTACTGGCGCTGCTGATTATTCATGGAATAACGCCGAGGCTCCAGCCCGCGCAAATTGATTAGCCATAGTTCGATTCGCAAAGAGAGGCAGAGATCACGGCATGAGTCTATATTGCTCTATCGGCAGCCCGGAGACGGACCTCGCGCCGGAACAGCTTCGTGAGCTGCTTGCGCAGAGCCTCGCCAAGCTTGGCACTCGCAGTACAGTGCTCGCGGTGCCTCCTGACCAAAGCCGCGAACACTCGCAGGCGGGCCTGCTTACTCGCTTCGTATGGGATCACTATGGCGACAAGCTGAAGGCCGTTCTGCCGGCGATCGGCACGCACACGCCGATGCGCCCTGATCAGCTCTCGCACATGTTCGCCGGTGTGCCACACGAGTTGTTCAAGGTGCACAACTGGCGTACCGACATCGAGACCCTTGGCGAGATTCCGGCCGAGTTCATTCGCGAACAATCGGAAGGCAAGCTGAACTATCCGTGGCCCGCGCAGGTGAACAAGCTCATCTCACGCGGCGGCTTCGATCTGATTCTTTCCATCGGCCAGGTCGTGCCGCATGAAGTAATCGGCATGGCCAACTACACCAAGAACATTCTCATAGGCACCGGCGGCCGTGAAGGCATCAACCGCAGCCACTATCTCGGCGCTGTCTACGGCATGGAACGCATTATGGGCCGCGCACAAAATCCGGTGCGCACCGTGCTCAACCATGCTGCGGACAAGTTCCTTCGCCATCTGCCGATCGTTTATGTGCAGACGGTCGTCGGCCGCAAGGCCAGCGGCGGACTCGCCGTGCGCGGCCTCTACATTGGAGATGATGTCGAGTGCTTCCTCAAGGCAGCTGAACTGAGCCTCAAGGTCAACTTCGAGATCATCGAAGAGCAGATGCAGAAGGCGGTGGTTTACCTCGATCCCAGCGAGTTCCACAGCACCTGGATCGGCAACAAAGCTGTCTATCGCACGCGCATGGCTCTGGCTGATGGCGCGGAGCTGATCATTCTCGCTCCGGGTGTGCGCGAGTTCGGCGAAGACAAGGTGATCGATACACTCATCCGCAAGTACGGCTATCACGGCACGCCGTATACGTTGAAAGCCGTGGAAGAAAATCCGGAACTCGCCAATGATCTTGGCGCGGCCGCGCACCTGATTCATGCCAGTTCCGAAGGCCGGTTCAAGATCACCTGGTGTCCGGGCCATCTCACGCGGCAGGAAGTAGAAGGCGTGGGCTATGCGTACGGCGATCTCGACGCGATGCTTAAACGCTATGATCCGCACAAACTCCAGCACGGGCCCAATCAAGTAGGCGGCGAAAACATCTTCTTCATTGCGAATCCGGGATTGGGTCTGTGGGCCCATCGCAGCCGTTTGTAAACAATCGTCAAAAACAAACCCTCAAGTAAAGCGATGAGACGGGAATCGATATGACTAGTCCAAAACTGCACCTCGGTAAATATTCTGTGGGAACCGGCGACCGGTTTGCGCATCAGGCGAAAGCTCAGTTACAGGCTTGTGTGCAGGCGCTCCAAAAGGGCGTCGAAGTTGTCCCTGTGTGGAACAAATCGAATCGCGAGCACACGATCATAGGCTCGGAACCAATCTCCGTTCGTCAGGCCGCCGATGCAGCCGTGAAGGCACTCGGCTGGAAGCTCCCCTACTACTGCGATGCCGATCACATCACAACGCAGACCGTCGATCGTTTCCTGGCGCCGTGCGACTTCTTCACCATCGACGTTGCCGATTTCATCGGCCAGCCGGCGCAAGCTGCCGAGATCGAGACCTTCGTCAAGCGTCATCCGGAGCTGCTGGGAAGCATTGAGCTTGCCGGAACCGACGAGCCTTTCGAGATTACACGCGAAGCTCTCGCAGCGACGGCGCAGAAGTTTCTGGCCGCGGTGAAGAAGGCCGGCGAGGTCTATCGCAAGATCGTGAGCGCCAAAGGCGCTGGCAATTTTATCGCCGAGGTCTCGATGGATGAGACCGACCGCGCACAGAGCCCGGTGGAGTTGCTCATTATTCTCGCGGCCATTGCTGATGAGGGCATTCCCGTGCAAACGATCGCTCCCAAGTTCAGCGGCCGCTTTAATAAGGGCGTGGATTACGTTGGCGACGTAGCGCAGTTCGAGCGCGAGATGGCGCTCGATGTTGCAGCGATTGCCTACGCCATCAAGCAATATGGCCTGCCGGACGACCTCAAGCTCAGCGTGCACTCAGGCAGCGACAAATTTTCCATCTATCCCGCGATTCACGCGACGATGAAAAAGTTTGGTTGCGGCGTGCACCTGAAGACGGCGGGAACTACGTGGCTCGAAGAGTTGATCGGGCTTGCGGAAGCGGGCGGCGACGGGCTCGCGCTGGCCAAGGAGATCTACGCGGAAGCGCTCGCGCATCTTGAAGAACTCTGCGCGCCTTATGCGACGGTCATCGACATCAAACCGGCGAAGCTGCCTTCGGCGGCAGAGGTAAACAAGTGGTCGTCGCAGCAATATACTTCAGCATTGCGCCACGTTGAAGGTGATCCCGCTTACAACGACAGCGTGCGCCAGCTGCTGCACGTAGGCTTCAAGATCGCGGCAAAGATGGGACCACGGTATCTGCGCCTTCTCGAAGCCAACGAAGCGGTGATTGCGAAAAATGTGACGGAAAATCTCTTCGACCGCCACATCGCCCCGGTATTTCTTGGCCGCAGCGCATAGCCAACTTGCTAATCCAGCACGAACATGGGTGCCCCAGGTCTGGATTTTCAGACCTGGGAAAGCGACTTTCATCATGGAGAACCGATGAGCACACAACTTTTCAGCCTTGAAGGAAAAATTGCGGTAGTCACCGGGGGAACTTCCGGAATCGGCCGCGCCATGGCCCTGGGCTTGGCCGACGCGGGCGCCGACGTGATTGCGACGGGCCGCCGCGAGCAGCAGGTGAACGAGGTTGCCGCCGAGATCGAATCCCGCGGCCGTAAGTCGCTGCGTATTCCCTCGGATGTAAACGACCGCGCCTCACTGGAAAAGCTTCTGGCTGCGGCGCTCGCCACCTTCGGCAAAGTCGACATTCTCGTCAACTGCGCCGGCATCATCAAGCGCACGCCTACACTCGATCTCTCTGAAGAAGAATGGAACGGCATCATCAATACCAATCTCACCGGCACGCTACGCGCGAGCCAGATCTTCGGCAGGCACATGCTGGAACGCGGCTACGGGCGCATCGTCAATATCGCGTCGCTGAACAGCTTCGTCGCGCTCACCGAAGTGGCTGCTTATGCAGCCAGTAAGGCAGGCGTCGCTGCGCTCACGCGTTCGCTGGCGGTGGAGTGGTCCAAGAAGGGCGTGACGGTGAATGCCATTGCTCCGGGCGTCTTCCGCACCGACATTAACGCAAAGCTGCTCGACAGCACACCGCGCGGGCAGGAGCTATTGATGCGTACGCCCATGGGCCGCTTTGGTAAAACGGAAGAGCTGATCGGCGCCGCCATCTATCTCGCCTCCGACGGCGCATCCTTTGTCACCGGCGAGGTTCTGGTGGTCGATGGAGGCTTCCTGGCCAGCGGCGTCAATCAGTAGAGTACAACTAAATCTCCGTGCGAAGTCGCCGTGCTCCATCCTTTCGGCGTCTTTTGCCGAAAGGGTGGGAAAGCACGAACCTCAATGCAGCGTCACTTGGGCGCCCGCCTGCTTCATGATCGACTCGCCCTGTTCCGCCTGCACGCTCACATTGGTTCCCACCACATTCGCATAGCCGATCGTCAGCCCCGTCTTGGCACTGATCTTTACGTTGTTGAGAACGACATTCTGCACGGGAGACTCCGGCAGGCCGACGATGGCGCCGGCCATCTCGCTGCCTGTCGCTGTCACATTTTCGATCGTGATGTCGTGGAAATGCGGCGTGAGGCGGCCAACAGGCTGAGGCGTCGTATCCGCCGGAGGAAGCACCTTTGGATAATATTCGCTGATGATGATGGCGTTCTTTACGTCCTTCATCTCGAGATCGCGAAAAACCAGATGCCCCACGTCGTGTCCGCGATCACGATTCGCCTTCACGCGAATGCCGTTGTCCGTGCCCTCGAAGTGGATCTTTTCCGCGAGAATGTTCGCGGCGCCGCCGGAGAGTTCGCTGCCCACGGAGACACCGTGTCCATGCATAAACGTGCAGTCGCGGATAGTAATGTTGGTGCTTGGCGAATCAGGTCCTGGCGAGTTGATCGGCCCTGATTTGATGGCCACATTATCATCGCCCACGTCGGCATAGACGTGTTCGATCAGCACATTCGAAGAAGAGAATGGATCGATCGCATCCGTATTGGGCGAGTGCTGCGGCGCAAGGATGCGCACATTCCGGATCGTCACATCGTCGGAGTAGTACGGCACCAGCTGCCACATCGGCGAGTTCTGCACCGTGATTCCTTCGATACGCACGTGCTTGCAATGGTCGAGGATCACCAGCTTCGGCCGTGGATGGCCGGTGCCCAGAACGCCGTGATCACGAACGCTGCGCGCCTCGTCCCACCAGCTCTCCCCATTCCCGTCGATGGTTCCCTCTCCGGTGATCGACACGTGCTGGGCGTTCTCCGCGCCGATGAGCGGCTGCAGATCAGGCTCATGGAATTCGGTCTTTGCAGGGTAGTCGTCATGATCGGGCGAGCCCAGCAGAGTGGCGCCTTTGTCGAGCTGGAGCGTGATGTTGCTCTTGAGCACAATAGGAGCGCTCACATAGGTGCCCGCCGTCAGCACTACGGTGCCGCCATGTTTTTTTGCGCAGGCATCGATTGCGCTCTGAATCGCCGCGGTGTCTTTCGTAGTGCCGTCGCCCTTTGCGCCGTAAGCGCGCACATCGCAGGTTGCCGCCGCGTGCAGCGCGCCCGCAGAAGCAGCAAAGACGAAGCCGGTCAGGAACTCAAACGCCAGCCTGCGTCTGCGTGCATGTTTAGATTGCGTCACTCGTCACCTCGCCAACAGCCGGATTGGTTGCGCAAACATCATATCGTGCCGGCGGGCCAGTGGTCTTACCACTTGAACGGCAGGCGCTCGGGCGGCTCTTCCTCTGATTTTGTCCTAAGATGATACAATTTCGCTGCGTCGGCCTCTGCCGTTCAATTCGTCATGAAAAATCAGACTTTTTTATCTCTCTCGTCGAATATTCGTCTTTATCGCATCGGCCTTTTTGCTAGTGGATTCTTCGCTTGCTGCTTTGCGTCAACTTTGTCTGCACAACAGACGCACATGCCCCACGCACAGGCCGTCGAACGGGCGAAACAACTCGTTGCGAAGATGACGCTGGATGAGAAGATCACGGAACTTCACGGCATCCACGACGAGACCGGCTACCGCATGGTGCCGGGCGTGCCAAGGCTCGGCATTCCCGCTCTGCACATAACCAATGGTCCGGCAGGCGTCGGTCCCGGCGGAGCCAGCCCGCAGCCGCCGGCCACAGCGCTGCCTGCGCCGATTGCCCTGGCTGCCACATGGGATCCGGAGCTGGCTCATGAGTACGGCAAGCTCGAAGGAGAAGAGTCGCGATCACTGGGCAGCGAACTGTTCGAGTCTCCCGACATCAATATCGGGCGCGTGCCGCAGGGTGGACGCGTGTTTGAGAGCTTTGGCGAAGATCCGTATCTCGACGGCCGCATCGCTGTCGCCGCAATCGAGGGTGTGCAGAGCACCGGCATCATGGCCAACGTAAAACACTATCTGGCCAACAACCAGGAGACAGATCGCAAAAGCGTCGATGAGGAGATCGGCGAGCGGGCAATTGCGCGAGATCTATATGCCTGCCTTCGAGGCTTCGATCAAAGAAGCGCACTCAGCTTCGCTGATGTGCGCGTATCCCAAAGTGAATGGCACGTTTGACTGCGAAAACGCGCCCTTTCTCAAGGGTGTTCTGAAGCAGGAGTGGGGCTTCGATGGCTTTGTTCTGTCGGACTGGGGCGCGACTCATAGCACCGTGCCCAGCGCGTTGAATGGCCTCGATCTGGAGATGCCGACGGGAGTTTACTTCGGCGACGCTCTGCACAAAGCAGTCGATTCCGAACAGGTTCCGGTGGCTGATCTCGACGAGATGCTGGTGCGGCGCTTTGCGAAGATGATGGAATTCGGCGATTTCGCGTCTCAGCCAAAGCCCGAGCCCATTCCGGCTTTTGAGCACGGTGCGATTGCGCGCAAGATCGCTTCACAGAGCATTGTGCTTCTGAAGAACGAGGGCTTCCTACTGCCGCTCGACTCGAAGTCGATCAAGACGATCGCTATCATCGGGCCCTATGCCGTGCGCCCGAATACAGGCGGTGGAGGCAGCTCGCACGTGATCCCGCTTTACACCATTACGCCATATGACGGGCTCATGGCCAAGCTGGGACTGCAGATTCACGTCACGGTGCTTGATGGCAGTGACATCGATGCCGCCGTTGCGGCGGCCAGGCGTTCGCAGATGGCCATCGTCATGGTCGGCGATCAGGACACTGAGGGCCGCGACCAGAGCCTCGAACTGCCGGCAGCGCAAAATCAGCTCATCGAGGCCGTTGCCAGGGCAAATTCGAAGACGGTCGTGGTCGTGAAGACCGGATCAGCCATCCTGATGCCATGGATTGATGATGTGCCCGCTGTGCTTGAAGCCTGGTATCCCGGCGAAGAAGACGGCAGCGCCGTCGCCTCCGTGCTGGTGGGTGATGCTGATCCTTCAGGAAAACTGCCGCTCAGCTTTCCGCGCAGCGTGGATCAGACGCTCGCTGCGCATCCTGACCAGTATCCGGGCGTAGACGGCACCGTGCATTACAGCGAGGGCCTCGATGTGGGTTATCGCGGCTACACGGCATACAACGTGAAGCCGCTCTTCCCTTTTGGATTTGGCCTCAGTTATACACAGTTCAGCTTCAGCAGCTTGAAGGTCGTGCAGCAGTCGGGTAGCTCAAACGCCACCGCCAGCTTCACCGTAACCAATACCGGCCAGCGCGCCGGAGCGGAGATTGCGCAATTGTATGTGGGCTTTCCGCAGATTGCCGAAGGCAATGAACCGCCGATCCAGCTGAAGGGATTCCGCAAGATCACGCTGAATCCAGGCGAATCGAAGACAGTCGAGCTCAAGCTCGACCAGCGAGCCTTCTCTTACTGGTCAGAGAAGGCGCATGCCTGGCAGGTCGCACCTGGAGAATTCCAGATTCTGGTGGGAGATTCTTCGGCCAACACGCCGCTCAAAGGAACGGTCACGATCCGGTAGTGGTTGCCGCCGGGTCCTTCACCGGCAGCCGCACGATAAAACGCGTGCTTCCCGGCTCAGATTCGACATCGATCGTGCCGCCGAACTTTTGCGTCACGATGCGATGAACGATTTCGAGTCCGAGCCCCGTACCCGAACCCTGCGGCTTGGTGGTGAAGAAGGCTTCGAAGATATGCGGCAGCACTTCGCTGGGAATGCCTGCGCCGCGATCTGCGATGCTTACAGCGAGCCGGCCCGGCTCGGTCCAGGTTGAGACCTCGATCTGGCCACCGGCTGGCGATGCGTCCACCGCGTTATCGATCAGGTTGGTCCACACCTGGCTCAAGGCAGAGCCGCGGGTCATGATGGTCGCCGGTGACGCCTCAAACCGCTTCACGACAGAGATGCTCTTGGTGCGCAGCTTGTGATTCAGAATCGTGATCGTGCTCTGCAGACTATCGTGAACGTCCAGTTCCCTGCCCGCGGAACGATCGTCATACGCGAATTTCTTGACGGCCATCACCAGTTCGGAGATGCGCGAGATGCTCTCCTCGATGGCGCAGACCAGCGAAACGCTCGAAACCAGAGCTTCGAGCCAGTTGAGCGCATCCGAGAAATTGTTCGTCTCAAAAGCGTCTTTGGCGCAGACCAGTTCCTCCTGGCTGAATCCGATCGCTATCAGCGCAGGTGCGATGGAAAACGCATTCTCAACACCGGCGGAGGCGAGCCACTCGCCCATCTCCTCCTCGGCATCCGCCTGCTCCAGGCTGCTCATGGCCGGTGCATGGCAACCGCCGATTGCGTGCTCCAGCAGATCGCGCATGCATTCAAGCTGCTGCTGGGTCTTTTGATGAGCGGCGTGACGCAGGCTGAGTTGCTGCAGACGCAGCAGGTTTTCGCGCAGTTGCGAGGAGGCGCGCTTGGCCGCAGCGCCAGGATTGTGCAGTTCATGCATGAGGCCAGCAGCGAGCGTGCCCAGTGAAACCAGCTTCTCGCGGTGCAGAGCCTCTGTCTGGTAGGACTGCATCCGCTGCGACATGTCGGCCAACACCACGTTGCGTACCGAAGGGCAGCACGCAAGCAGCGACCAGAACTCCTGCTCGCTGAAACGGATCAGCACTGAATCCTGCGCGGCAACTACGCGCATCAGCGAGGGTGCTCTACCCATCAGGAGGGGAACCTCACCGAAGCCTTCGCCGGCATGAGCGAAGCCCGCGACGCTCCAGTTGCCGTCTTTTTCCGGGCGTTCGGCGCGAACCTCGCCTTCGAGCAAGAGCCAGTAGAAGCGGGCCATTTGACCGGATTCGGCAACGGTCGTACCAGCCTTCGCTTTGACTAGTTCGACCTGTTCTACGCCGCTGAGGGCATCAGGGTTGGTCCCGGAGAAGGGGCGTGTCTGAAACAAGGCCTCGCCAACCTCCCGTAGCAATATTGGTTGGACCTCGATCGGTTTTCCGCCCTCGCTCATCCGGTTACGTACTCCTTTAGAACCCGGCCAGATACTGATGAACCATCTGTACCGCGATAGAACCCTCGCCCACTGCCGAGGCCACGCGTTTGACCGAGCCGTGCCGCACGTCACCGGCCACAAAGATTCCCGGCACGCTTGACTCCAGAAGAAACGGCTCGCGCGGCTCCTTCCAAACCTCGGCCCACTTGCTGTCACTGTGCAGATCGGGTCCGGCCAGAAGGAATCCGTTCTGATCGCGCAGCACGCAGGGCGGCAGCCAGGCAGTAACCGGCGCAGCGCCAATGAAAACAAAGAGCGAATTCGCCGCTTTTTGCACTTCCCCAGCCGGTCCGCGCAGTTTTACGGCTTCCAAACGCTCTTCGCCGATGGCCTCAATCACCTGGGTTCCAGTCTCCACCACAATATTCGATGTTCCAGCGATCTCATCGATCAAATATTTCGACATGGTCGCGGAAAGCCCCGCACCGCGCACCAGCATGGTTACCGTACGGGCGAATTTGGCGAAGTACAAAGCCGCCTGTCCAGCCGAGTTAGCCCCGCCCACGACCAGAACATCTTCATCCTTGCAGGCCACCGCCTCTACCAGGGCCGCGCCGTAATAGATGCCCCGGCCGGTAAGCTTCTCTCCGCCGGGGATGTCGAGCTTGCGGTATTGCACGCCCGGCGCCAGCAGCACGGTGTGACTGGATACCTCCCGGCCATCGGCCAGTTTCACAAACCGGTACTGCCCGTCGATGCGGAGTCCGGTAGCCCGCTGCGTCACGAACTCGGCGCCAAACCGCGAGGCCTGGGTATGCGCGCGACGTCCCAACTCCGCGCCGGTCACACCGGAGGGAAATCCGAGATAGTTCTCGATCCGCGAGCTGGAACCGGCCTGGCCACCCGGAGCTTCCGGCTCGATCACCAGGGTGCGCAGACCTTCGCTCGCACCATAGACGGCCGCGGCAAGGCCCGCCGGACCAGCCCCGACTACGACCATGTCGTAAAACTCCTGCGCGGCCTGTACGCTCAAACCGACCCGAGCAGCCAGCGTATTCAGCTCGGGATCGACCAGCGCGGTTCCGTCGGCGAAGAGCAGCACGGGAAGGTGCGTCGGGTCGAGCTGCCGGTCTGTCAGCAGCTTGAGCACTTCGGGATCGGCAGTCACGTCCAACCAGCGATAGGGCACGTGGTTGCGCGACAGGAAGTCCCGGACCTTGTGATCGCGCAACAGCCAACGATGTCCGATGACGCGCAGGCCCTCAAACGGAGGCCGGTACCCGGCCTGCCAGTCTTCGAGCAGGTCGGTGACCACCGGATAGAGCTTTTCCTCCGGTGGATCCCAGGGCTTATTCAGGTAATAGTGAATGCGAGCCGAGTTGATGGCGCGGATGGCTGCCTCGGTATCGGCATAGGCCGTAAGCAGCACGCGCCGCGCCTCCGGATAGATGGGCCGGGCCCGCTCCAGGAACTCCACGCCCGTCATGCCGGGCATCCGTTGGTCGCTGATAAACAGCGCCACCGGTTCTCCTCGTGTCTTGAGCTGCGCCAGTGTATCGAGAGCGGCCTGCCCGCTGGCGGCACGCATCACCCGGTACAAGGTTCCATATTGCCGGCGCAAATCCTGGACCACCGCCTCCAGGACGCTCACATCATCATCAACCGCCAGCAGAATTGGTCTCGCCATATCTTCAGTCTAAGGCTCGCGATCGTTGGTTCTGTGAATCGCCGAGCGTTCCGGTTCGGGAACCTAACCCATTCGTGGGATGTGTGGCCAGGGTTGATTCAGGTGAACAAAAGTGGCATTGACCCGCCCGAAGCCGGTCAGCTAGAAGGAAGTAGGACAAGGTGAAGTGTAACAAATGCGGACACCGCCAAGGCGATGTTCTGCTTTTGCCGATAGGATCGGAAGAGGATTGGGATAAGCCCTTCTGGATCAAGCGGCCATTTCACGGTTTTTGGGGAGCCGACCCGATTGTTTCGGGGCCATCAGGAAATCACCAGGGGATATGAGCATGCGGGATAAACAATCATGAATAAAATCATCCTGGCCGACTCGCAGGCTATCTTCCGCGCCGGCACAGCCAAAGTGCTGGCGATGGATGAAGATCTGCGCATCATTGCTCAATGCACAGACCTTGAGCGCATGTATCACGCCATCACGACGTTTCCTTCCTCGATCGTGCTGTTCGCAGCGTCGCTTCATCCGGACTTTCCACGGCTGCGGGTCATGCTCGAATCTGTGGGCAGCCGCGGCATCGTCATCGCCGAAAACAACGATGCGGCAGGAAGCTATCTGCAGCAGGGCTTTCGCGGAGTCGTTTTCCGCAGCGTAACGGGACCGACACTCGTAGAGTGCGTGCGCCGCGTGGCCGCGGGTGAAACCTGGATTCCGCCGCAGATCATGCAGCCCGACTCACCTCAGGAAGACATGGTGGGCACCCGCGTCCGCGATCGGCTTACGCCGAAAGAAATGCGGATCGTGGCCCTCATTGTGCAGGGTTGCAAGAACCGCGAGATCGCTCTGAGGCTCAAGACAACCGAGCAGGTGATCAAGAACTATCTGCGCTCGATCTACGACAAAACAGGCGTGGGTGACCGTCTGGAGCTGGCTTTATTCACGATTCATCACCGCGTGCTGGCCGCCGCTGCAGCCGAAGTGGGCAGCAAACTCGAAGCCGAGGAACAGGCCGCTTCCGCAGACGCCGTCGCCTGATCCGCAATCGGCCCCGCACACTCAATCAGACACGAACCTGCGTGCCCCAGCTCAGCACGAACGTGGGTGCCCCATACCGATAATATCCAGTAAATAGCTAATTTCTAAGGCCCTTGCAAAAGGGCCGTTTTATTTTGTGCTACTTTTGTGCTTGACACCGGGACACGACAACGGTACTTTTAACGTGTACCTGAAACGGGATATTAGAAAGGGACACGAAAAGAGGACACGATGGACCGCCCGGTTGTCACGATCTTTGTTCGCCACTCCGCTACCTGCAAGCAGACAGATGAGCAGTACAAGCGCTGCACATGCCGGAAACACTTCCGTTGGTCTACCGGGCAGGGAGCGCAGCTCAAACAGTTCCGGCAGGCTGCGGGCACTCGCTCTTGGGCAGAGGCAGAGCAGCTCAAACGCAAGCTTGAGGACCAACTCGCGGGCGAATGTGTTGAACCGGCCAACGAACCTAAGCCCATCGCGGAGGCGGTTGCCTCATTCCTAGAAGAGAAACGAGTACGAAACATATCCAAGACCGTACAGCAGACATACGCGCTGGAGCTGGCCCGGTTGCAAAGCTTCTGCAACGCTGCCGGTGTTTATCACTGCCAGAGCATAACCCGGGAGCTGCTGACATCCTTCTGTGCGACGTGGCCGGACTTTTACAAGAGCAGCTATACACGCTTCCGCGTCCGTGAGCGGCTCCAGGGCTTCATCAAGTTCTGTTATGACTCGGAATGGATGCGGCGGAAGCTGCCACTACCTCAGATGACCATTGACGAACCACCCACAATGCCACTCACCCCGGATGAGTTTGACCGGCTGCTCGCGGGCGTCAACGTCCTTGATGATGAAGTGGACCGCAAGCGGCTACGGTCGTTATTCCTTCTGATGCGTTGGACCGGTTTAGCCATCCGGGACGCCTTAACAATCGAGCGGGCCGAGTTCCACAAGGACGAAGCCAAAGGAATTTACCGCGTGGTGACGGAGCGGCAGAAGACCGGGACGCACGTTTCCGTCCCTTTGCACCCGGCCATAGCGGAAGAGATTCTCGCTACCCCGCAGAAAACATTGAATGCCCGGTACGTGTTTTGGGACGGCTCAGACGGTGCCCGCTTCGCCAACCGGTTCTATGAGCGGTACGTCACCAAGGCGTTTAAGGCTGCCGGAATCGTCTCTTTGGGTAACATGAAGTCGCACCGGCTCCGGGATACCTTCGCCGTAGACCTTTTGGAGAAGGGTGTCCCAATGGAGGAAGTCTCTAAGCTGTTGGGGCACGAATCCATCCGCACTACTGAAAAGCACTATGCCAAGTGGGTCAAAGGCCGTCAAGACCGGCTTGACACGCTTGTCATGCAAACATGGGCCGCATAGCAGCGGCACATAGAAAGGAAAGACAATGAAGCTGACACGCAAGTTTTACAGCCGATACAATGAGGCAACTAAGCACATGGCCGCCGTCCTCAACATCTCACATAGCTACAGCCGGACGGGCCCCTGTGGAAGAGCCGGAGTCTCAAACCACGGAAGTATCGCGCATTACTACGGAGGACACATGACTAGGTGGACAACTACCTACCCAACAGCACCGGGCTTTTATTGGTTTCGTGGAATCAAGGGCACGGCTAACGGAGGCGGATTTAACGATCCGGAGATTGTTGAGATACGGGCCGGGGACAGACCAATTGTCCTGTACATGGGGACAGAGGACATGGATTGGGCATGCGGGGATTATGAGTGCATTGAAGGGGAGTTTTGGCCTGTGCCGCTTTCACCACCCGTTGTATAATGCCGGGCATGGACCTCAAGAAGATTCAGCCAAGCATTGACGCGCTCAATGCGGAGATTCAGCGGTTGACCTCCGCCCGTGACACGCTCCGGGCTCTTGCCGGGCCGGGTGCCGCGCCAAAAGCAAAACAGCCCACCAATTCCAATGCGCGGAGTATCGCGCAACGGAAGAGGTGGGCTGAGCAAAAACGCAAACAGCGGGAAGCCGCTGCCAAGAAAGGGACCAAATGACACGCATCGTTACTGTTTGCACTTTGCTCTCTGTGTTGTGCTTAGCCGGTTGCGAGTCTCGGGCTGATAAAGACAAACTAGCGGCGGCTGAGACGGCTTTCCACACGACGCTCCGCAAGCAGCAAAACAATCTGGACGACCGCATATTAGTGTCCCGGGCATACCGGAGCCGTAAGCGCTGTATATCTGCCGGGTATGTGTGGCAGTTTGGTACGTGCAAAGTTAAACCTTGACTCGCCTGATTTTCTTATCCGCTTTGGCTTGCTGCTCGGCCTTATCTTCAGCCCTCCCCCGTACCTCATCCTTAAGCTTCGGGCCGTGGTAGCTGAAGTCTCCCGGCTCATTGACATTCCAAGCGGACACCCAAGCCCGTTCTAACGCCTTCGGGACGTACTTCCGCTTGGTGTTATCCCAAGCCCATCTAGGGACCGGAATCTCAATCTGTGCCCATCCCTTTTTACTCCCCTTGATGGGCAGCGCCCGTATGATGCCGTAATGCCATCCGCCGGACCAATAGCGTTCACCGTGGCCGCCCTCTAGGTAAAAAGTGGTAGCCTGTCCCACCTCTTTGGCCCACGGACGCCTTGGAGGTGCCACAGAAGCCCGGCGCGGTGCCTTTTGGCTAGGTGTCCCGTCTGTCTCTCCACCCGAGAAAGACCGGGTGCCGTGGCTTGTCTTTCGCACCGGAGGGGAAATGCTTGTATTTCGCAAAGCGGCCTTCAAGGGCCGTCTTATAGACCCACCTTCCGCCAAGTGGCCTTGGTCTTTGGAGCTGCGTGTTTTGGCCCGGGAAGTATTGGAATCTTTCCTCTGCCGTGAAGCCCGTACCGATTTCAAATTCCACCCCTGTCTTACAGTCCCGGACAACTAACGTGCCCATCACACCGGCACCCACAAGCCCGGCTTTCTTGTGACTCCGGGCCGTCCGCCCTAGTTCGTTCGTCTTGGCCTCATTGCTGTTGTGCATCTGCTCGGTGATTCCGATTACTTCCGCTTCACCGTCAACGAAACGCTTGATCTTGAGTAAGTACCCTTCGCGGGCCGTGCTCCGCGCGTGCTTGTATGGGCTGCCGGGCTTGCGGGCAATCACGCCCTCATATCCCATGCCCACCCACTTGGCCTCATACGCAAGCAGCTCTTCAAGGCTGTACACGGTGACTTGCGGGACAAGAGCCACGCCCGCACGCCAAGGTGTCCAGTCTCCAAAGAGCAGCTCCAGGTGAGCGTGCCGCTCTTCCCATGGCCGGTCTTCCTGTATGTCAAAGATGTGGAGGACAAGACCGTCAATTGGCTTGTCATCAGACATCACCATGCTGACGGTCTTTCTGTACACATCCTTGGCGCATGGGTCACCGGCCAACAGCTCACCGTCAATGCCCGTGGGCAAGTCTGCCAACAGCTCTTGCACACGGACATTGGGGATGGGCTTGAGGGAGCGGGCGAGGACGCACTCATCAGACTTGATGGCACGCACGCCGTCCAGCTTGGGCGAGATGACACACGGGAAGTGCAGCTTGTTAAGGCCGCCGCAATCAACGGCTAGCATTGGTTTGTGGTTCATTAGACCCTTCCGTAGTGCGGGCGAAAACTCCGGCGGACTTCTGCCGGGTCCGCGAGCGGTTGCCAGTGGGAAATAATTGCGGAGGCTTCCTCCGTGCTTAACTCCCAACCGCGTTTAGCAAGATGCAGCGCACGTCCCAATGCAGTTAGCTTTCCCGCATCTTTCTCTTGGGACATAAACCGGAGTGTTTTGCTTAAGCAGTCTCCCCGGAAGCCCTCAACAGCCCAACCAAGCCAACAGCCGAGACCGCCCCACCAGATACCGGCGCAACACGCTCTAAAATCAAACTGACTGATGAGGGCTTGCGCGTCTGCATACTCTTTGTAGTAGACATACTGGACGGGCAGCCCTAGCGTCTGGACGGTGTAGGCAAAGAGAGTCTTAGGCACGTGGAGGAATGGTCCGGCAAACTCACGTGACAGGCGCTCCGCTTGCTCGGCACTGTGGCAGAAAATGTCAACATCCTTCACGGGCACACCGGCAACGGTGTCCCTAATGATGCCGCCCGCTATTACAACGTCTTCCCGGGCTACTTGGTCTAGGACCACTTTGGGGACATGTTGGAGGCTCCGGGTTATTTCATCTGGCGTCAAGCGTTCAAAATTCATCGGACAGACAACCTCGCAATTACGCGCTCATAAACCGCGCGTGGAATCCTGATAGAGCGGTATCTCCGCTTGTGCATCGCTTCGGGGCGGCCTAACACAATGACCCCGCGCTCGTTCTCAAACAGCCGGATGATTGTCCGCCGGGAAAAGCCGGTCAACGCCGTTACGTCATCCACGGATAGCGCGGGCTTCTCTAAAACATTTGACATACTGCCGCTCCTGTAGCCGCTCCAACCGCCGCGCCTTCCGCCGATTTAGTAAGGCCGCCCAAGGCACCACCAGCGGCGGAGCAGCCCACCACCTTTGCCGCGCCTAGGAAGCGATGCAGAAACGAGGGCTTCTTTCTCAAGGCGGCTATCTCGGTGTCCTTCTGCACGTCAATCTGCTTTTGCAAGTCAAGCTGCTTTTGCTCGGCTGCGAGGTTCACGGCGCACTGCTCGCACTGATTAGCCCCTTTAAACAAATCCAACGAATTTACCGAGACGTTAGGCGAGTCCGGCAGAGCTGCTAAGTCCGGCAAGACCGCTTTCACCTGCGGGTCCGATTGCAGCGCTTGTACTGCTTGCGGCGCTGTTTGCACTGAGGCGGCCCGCTCTTGGAGGACAACCACTTCTTTGGCTGCTTGGGTTTGTACGGCTGTCTGTTGCTTCTGCAAGCTGTCAATGGCTGTCTGGGCGGCCTTTACCTGCGCGTCTGCTTGCATCCGGGCATCGTGCTCTTGGAGATACAGACGGCCTCCAAAAACTAAGGCCACGGCAATTACCAGGGCCTCAACGTGCTTACCTGCGTTCGCTTTCAACCACTCAATCATTTTTCATACCTCTTACCTTCGTGGCCGTCCGCTGCCAAAATAAGACCGGGTGCCCACACGGGCGTCCGGCTCATGTAGCCGATTAGCCTATCCAGCGCGGTTACATCGGACTCATTGGCTTCATTGAGCAGCTCGTCATGCGTGTGCCCAATTGTGACCATGCCGTCCTTTGGCTCTTCGTCCTCAACCGCAATCATGGCGTCCACAAGACAGTCCCGGGCAATCGCCTGTACGATGTTTTCGCAAATGCGCCCGCCGTACGTGTGGACTACGCCCCAATTGCCGCGCTCGGTTTCATACCCTAGAATCAGCTTCTTTCCGCCGCGCGGTGTCCTCTCGGTGCGTGCGTATGCGTTGGGGTATACCAACTCTCGCCCGCTCGGGAGGACAATACGCAGTGCGGGGTCTTGCCAACGAACCACAAGCTTGCAGCCAAGAGACGATTCAATGTACTGATTCCGTCTCTTAAGACACGCGCCCGCATATGCTTCCTCAAGGTAGTACCACCACTGCGCTACCTCCATAAACGTTTCGCGGAACGCATCCACTTGGGCTTGCGCCCGTTCTTGCGAAAGGTCTATGCCCATCATTTCCGCGTAGCGCCACAGCCCCGTCTTTTGCGGCATACCGGGCAGGACATCTTTACCGCAACATGGACACACCGTTTCCGTGACTTCTGGCTTGACGTTCCAAACGTACTTGCACGCGCATTTGCACTTGCGGATGAGCTGACCGCCTCCAAGCCCAAAGCCCGCGCCTAGCGTGGCCGGTTTGGCTTGCTGCCGCATCTCGACTGTAACGTCCGAGTAGTCACAGCCCTCCATGCGTGAGGCGAAGTCTATGTAAGGGTCTCTGCCCTCTCTGTAAACCTGCATCATGGCTTCGCAGCCGGATGCCCAAGCCAACACCCGATTCTCTACGCTCTTAAAATCCGCAAGAACAATTTTCTTTCCTTCGGGAGCCATTAGCAGCGGACGCAACGCCAGTGAGAGCGCGTCAAGATCGAGGACAGCGCGGCCTTCCTCTAGCATTTTGAGGACAGCGGCAACCATCGCTTTCTCTTCTTTGGTGCGGGCCGCCTTCAGGTTTTGAAGCTGCGCTCCGCGTCCCGCCCATCTGCCGGTGTGCGCCTTGTAAAACGAGTATTGAAACCGGAGCCGGTCATCGGGGGAAAGCAGCTCAAGAATCTTAGGCAGCTTTTTGATGGATGACTTGGCCCCGGCCAGCCTAAGCCGCAATGCTTGGCGTGCTTCGTTATTCATCTTCGTCTGTCTCGCCGTCCGGCTCTTCTTTGAGGGCCTTCAATACCAACTCTTTGCTGAGTCCGCCGTATGGATAGTCGCGTTCTTTCAGCCACGCAAGCAATTGAGCCGGTGAGTTGGGATTGTCCAGCCCGGTTAGCTCTTTCAGCCGTTCGTACTCGCGGACTTGCAACCGCTGCGCCTCCGCCCATGCCCGCTCTGTGGTCTTGCGGTCCATAGGCATCCCGCGTTCGTTAATGCGTTGGTCTATCTGCCAAGCCCGCAGCTCGCGGGGAGGGAAGTCATACCGCGCCATGATCCATTGAAGGATTGCGCGGGTGGAGTAAACGTCCCGTTTGCAGTAATCACAGAAGGCGGCCCAATCTTCGGGGTCTGTGTCTCTGTTGTGCGGTTCTCCGCTTTTGCTCGGCTTGCAGAATTTGTTGATGAGCACCGTTTCTTTGCTCGTGGCTTCCTCTGCGTCTGCGAAGAACGGCGTCTTAACTGCGCTCTTCAACCCCGCAGGCAGCCCCGCGTACAGCGAATAGACCATTGCGTCTATCCACTTAAAGCGGACGTGCCACACGGCCCGCGTGAGATTGTTTTCAAAGCCCACATTCCACGCAACGCACGTTTCTTTACGCATCCGCGCAATGAGCTGGACGAGCGGGCCTTTGCCGTCTGACTCTTCCCACAGCTCAACCGGCCCGGTTTCACCCGCGTACGCACACATCAAAATCCGCGTGCTCGGATGGTTGGCGTATTGATCTAAGGACGTGGCCTTGATGTCTAATTCACTGAATGTTTCCAAGTCCGCGTAAAGCACGGAGCCTCCCGTAAAGCTGAATTGCCTGCGCTTTACAGTCGTCTACCGTTGCGGCTTTGATGTGGTAGTCCCAACCCGTATAGCTATCTAACTCAGCTTCGCTCGGGTGCTCATGGACGTTGACATCAGGATTGCCAATGCGGGTAACTTTGACTACAACCCCACCCAACTGGTGGATAAAGTCCGTTTCGTTGGGAAAGCGGACATCTGTGATGAGTGCCAATTCGGGGTTGTGCGCCTCCAGCGTTTTGCGGAGACGCTTTACCCAATAATCCGGGTCTTTTGCCCGTCTAAAGTCCGTCCCCCACCACTGCAAGAGCGAGCGGGGTTTTGGCTCTTCACACTGCACCCATTCAGGCATGAAGCGTTCAGCCTTCCACGCCCGAATGAGTTCAAATTGGCTTCCATACTTAGCGCAGAGGACACGGACTTCGTGCTTCAATGCATCCGCAAAGGCGTAGATGTGTACATCGGTGTCAAGCGGGCACGCCTCCAAAACAGCTTGCGCGGCAGTATTCTTCCCCTGCCGCGCTCTGTGTCCGAATCCGATGATTAGCACTTATGGCCTCCCGAATTGCTTACCGCCGTACGCAAAGCGGCCATTGATGACCGTCACCGGGTAATGCGTGAAATACCCGCGCCCGTAAAACTCGGTGATGCCAATCTGATTCACCCACCCCGTTGGGGCCTTCTTTAGGTAGTGGTGATCCAAGCGGCCAACACAGCCCATGCTGTACGCCTGATAGCGCCACTTTGTACCGTGAGGCAGCGTCTTTGTTGCGGATGCCGCCGTGTGCCCGTGGCCGAACACCATGTTCGAGACGTAAATGTCCAATGCCTTTTGACAAGCACGTGCGCCCGTGCCCGGGAGGACATCGCCGTGGAGGTAATCCAAATGGCCGAACGTGTACATTCCGCCTTGCGGGAAGACTTTCCAGCCGCGCTCTTTCAAGCGCAGATACACAGGGAAGTCCAACAGCCCGTCTAGCTCCGGCTGCTCTTCGATGAGCTGTGTTGCCCAATCTTCGTGGTTGCCGGTAAGCCACACCTTGATAGCGTCCTTCGGGAGCAGCTTTTCAAACGGCGTCAACACCTTAGAATCGAAGGTGTCTAAGTCCTTTTTCATTTGGCCGCGCGGACGAAACAGCGGCTTGCTCTTGGTATGGCGGCTGATGGGGCCACAGTCCAGGTTGTCTCCGCCCAGGATGCCGATGTCCACACGTTCCCGCTTCATAAAATCGAACGCTGCATTCAACGTGGGTCTGTCCGCCAAGGGCCAATGAATATCAAAGAGACTAAGCGCTCTTTTTATTGGGGTCATTCGGCTGTCGCCTCCGCTTGTATTTGTTCTTTCCATCTGGACGTAAGGCCATCCGGGACACATCCTTTAGGCAACAGCCTGCCTGCTACTTCCCTGTAGGCTTCATCTCCAAACATCCACTTGCGCGAATCGGGCCACGGCTTTTCAATGCCGTACTCGCGCAACGCAAGGATCAATTCGCACGCGGTATAAACTCCGCTCATCGTGCGGTCCACTTCTGCCGGGCCGATGTACGGCAAGTGCAGCGGCAAATAAGTGGGCTTGTGCTCTTTGTCCTTCCGGTCAAAGATCACGTGATATGTAAACAACCCGGTTGGTGCGTCAAACTCGCGCTCCGCACGCAGATAGAAGTGGTGTTGCGTTGAGTTCTCCAGGTCCGTGAGGTACTCAGATACTTCTTTCTTGGTGCGGGTGCCCTTCGTTGTCTTAAAGTCGCCCGGGTGCCTGATGCCTTGGTCATCAAAGCGGTGATCAATGCGGCCAATGATGGAGTGTTTTCCGTCTCCAATTGGAATGTCGAAAGAGCGTTCAACCCAATCGAATGTACCCGCCGCTTTTAAGTCCGCCGGTAGCGCCTCCCGCATGTCCTCGCAACGCTTCACCAGCTCCGCGCCATACTCTTTCACCAGCTCCGCGCGGTCTTTCCCCTCAATCAATGCGTGGAAGCAACGGCCACGTCTGCGGCCAAAGTTCCACATGGTTGGCGTTGCATCACCTTCAGGGGTCAATCCCAACTCATAGAAGAGCCGGTAACGCTCCATATTGCGGACGAACGCGCTAAAACGACTGTAACTAATTCGCAATGCTCCCCCATTGCGCGGCCATCGCATCAGCCACGCCCTGATATGTGCGGCTCCGTTCAAGCCCGCGCCTTTCCGAAGGCCCTAGCCTGTTTTCTGTCCGCTATCTGTTTGGTTGGCCCAACGCTCAACCCATTTACCGTTGTGCATCACTCGTCTACCCGGGACACGCATAACCGGTTTAAGCAGCGGCAAATTCTTCAACCACAGACACGTCTTCTTGCTCGCGTCCGCGCCGAATTGGTAAGGCTGAATTACTTGGTCGTAGGGCCGGATGGCTGTTGATATGCAGCCGATAGGATTCTCCAAGGCGTCTCCGATGTAGTGTGGACCGGGAATTTCGGTGTCCAATAGGTCGCAGCTATGCGCGTCGTGTCCGCGTTTTCGGAATGCCTCCCTCACCGTGCCCGAATATTCACAGGCAATGAGGACTTTCGTATTACACCTCCAAAAAGAAAAGGCCGCCCGTTAGAGCGGCCAAGCCAAAACTGCCAATTGCTACAGGAATTTCTCAACGCGGGCTTTGATCCGCGCTTCTTTCGCTTGCACGTCCACCAACGCTTTCGCAGCCGCAGCCTTGAACGCGCGATACGCCCGATTTAGAACAGCAACGGCGGCCTCTACAGCTTCCTCTTCCACGCGGGCACCATAGCGTTGCCCAACGGTGAAGGACAGCACGATGAGCCCGGCTGTTACATAAACGTGAGCCATCATTTACCCTTTCCGGCCAATGGTTGCGATTGGCGGACCATAGACCATATTCTTTTTGCGCTTGGCCTTTCCGATGAGGCCGTACGTCTCTTTACCGAGTGCTGCGGGCGCGGTAGGTGCGGCGAGATACGCGCCCAATCGGGTGGCTGTAGCGGAACGGTCCAGCAAAATGCCGATAGCTCTATTGCAAAGCCAACACAGCAACCCTCTAATGCGTCCTGTCTTGTGGTCATGATCGACGGCTAGCCGAGTCTTGCGCGGGGGCTCCCCGCACCCCGCACAGACTCCGCCTTGATGTTTAAGGATGGATTCGTACTCTTCCTCAGTCAGCCTATATTTAAGCCACAAGTCCCGCTGCCTAGCGGTCAAAACGGGATGTCATCTTCCAGGGGAGCATCCGTGTACGGCCACACATCCCGCTCGGGCGTCTGCGCTTTCGCGGGCTGTGGCCGTGTTAGTTTTTTGACCCGTCCTTGTCCTGCTTGCGCACGAAGTCCGCCGGGATGTCGGGAGCGGTCTGCCCTCTCTTCAGCGGCATGGTAGCCGTGATCTTCACATAAGGCTTGCCGTTGTCGCCGTCTTCCTTGGACATCACGAGCATACGCTTGGTGCCGATGAGTGCCTCAAGGTCTACATTGTCCATGGCATCAATCTCTTCGTCCGTTTTCCCGGTAAGGGACTTGTACAACTTGCGCAGTGTCGCCTTCGGATTCATGCTCACCGTGAAAGACTGGAATACACGCTTGTTATTGCCGTCGCTGTCTTCCTCCACCACAATCCAGACAAAATACGCCTTGTGAACCTTTGTGCCCGGCTTGAATGTGTTCTCCACTTCGCCTTTGTCCACAACGTCCGCAAGCACGCCCGGCTGGAGCAAATCCTCCACGAGTTCAAACTCTTTGTTGCTGCCGTCTACCTTTACCAAAAGACCCACTTTGTTCTCTCCTGTTTTTCAATGCAAATAAAAAGACCGCCCGAAGGCGGCCTCTCTATTCAGTTAAACGAATGGTTAGATTACGCGGATAGTTCTGTCTCCGCTTTCCCAAATCAGCTCACGTAGCCAGCGCGGGGCAATGATGCAACCCTTGGACGCCGTACCCGGGGCTTTAACGCTGTCCCCATGGCAGAGGAAGCCGGAACGACCGTACGTCTTCGTGCCCGCTTGCGGAGCTAAAAAGAGCACATAAGGCCCGTGTGGTGTTTCTTCCTCGATTAAGGATGTGATTGTCCAATCACCGGCGGGTATAGTCCCGGAGTCGTGTACTTGCTCAAATGCCGGGTTGTTCTTATACTCTCCGGGTTGACCACTATAGACGGCTGTGCTCTTGACTTCGCCGTCCGGGGCTATCAGCTCCCCAAGCTTCCGCTCAAATGTCCACATTATTTAATCTCCCGTTTCAGATGGATGACGTACGGCCTGTATCCAAGCTTCTCGCACGTCTTCTGTATACCGGTGTTACTCGGGTAGCAGATGTTGAGGGCCTCTGTTGCACCTTGCTTCTTTGCTTCCAGGAGGAAGCGGTCATGCATGGCCCGGTAGGCCCCACGGCCCCGGCTGTCCGGCGTCACATACGCGATGTTGACCACGGCCTCAGATTCATCAACGTGGAAGGTGAGACACCCGATGATACGGCGTGCCTCCGTCGCGTAGACGCATTGCAGCTCCGGTGAGACAAGGACGGAGTTGCTGTCCCATTGCCCGGCCTTCATCAAGGCGCACCACGCACGGGCAACGAATTGGACAACCGGGGAACCCTCAATTTCGTTCACGTACTTAATCTGCATCACTATTCCTCTCCGTCTAGGATGTCCTCTAGTGACTCTCCTGTAATAGGAGTGGCCGCAACTGATCGCAGGCCGAGTATGGACAGCACCTTGACATAGTCACGTCCAAGGCTGTCTAATCGCCGCGTGGCCGGATGAAGCTGCATAGCGCCGGTTTTGGGGTTTTCGTAGTACGGCCCTTCGGTGTCTATGGTCTCTTGCGCATCTGCCATAGCATCGAATATCTTGGAGGCCAGCTCAATCAAGCGGCCATGGACCTTAGCTACCTGAATACCGCTCTCCTCCAAATCCGACACCAGCCGGTCCCACTCTTGCCCGGCCCGCTTGGTAAGGCCGGGAGGCTTCGCCGGGCGGCCCGGTCTCATATTTTGGTTCGGCAAACGGGCCATAACTGCATGATTCTCCTAGATTTAAAATTGGAAAAATGCTCTGAATCTATGAAAAACCGTATAAATATTCCATTTTTTGTAAATTATTTGTTTATGTAAATTTGAGAGCGGCGGAGGGCTATAAAGGCATTGCTTTCAAGATTTTACCCCACCCCCTATGTAGCACACTGCCTAGTGTCCCCTGCGTTAGAAGCTAACTGCTTGATGTGATTGGGCTTGCTCTTTGGCTACCACATCAGGCCAATCACCCGCGTGCGTCTTATCCTCTAATGTCTTCCTGTAGTGGCACAGTCGGCACAGACCTTGCAGGTTAGAGCGGAGGAAGTATCCCGCCCATTTGTCCAGGTACTTACCGGATAGCTGCGCTTGCATGACGGCTATCTGTGCCGGGACAATGTGATCCACAATCTCAGTGCGCCTGCGGTGACAGCATTTGCACATTGGTTGTGCCCGGACAACACGGTCACGAAGACGCTGCCATCGTGTTGACTTCCGCAATGCATCAAGAATGGCATCATATCCGCCTGTATGCTCGCGTATGTCTGACTGGACAATAATGGGCTTACATGCAGCACAATAGCGAACGTCATCAGGGACAGCGCGTCCACATCCAGCACCACTACACAAACGCATGAATCACCGTTGTCTGCCAAGCAGCAACCCGCGTATCTCGGCTAGTGCTTTGAATACTGCGGGCATCAATCGATCGACTAGCAGCTCTATGCGGCTCTCGGCCTTTGCGACCCGCATCTCCAGCTTTTGCACGTATCGGCCAAGCCAAAAAGCAGCAAGCGTAACGACCGGCCAGCCCATGTTGATGGCCCACAGTTGAAACCATCCAAGCGGAGATGCGGAGTGCATTAGCTTTCCTTTGGTCCTTTATTCGCGTGAAATAAAGCGGCGGCAGTCATAGTGACGCTGCCCGCAAATTGAAACAACTTTTCATCGCCGGTCAGATGCGCAAAGAACGCCAAAACACCAGCGAGCAGAAAGAGCAACGCAGCCCATACGTTATCTGCCACTTGCCCAAGTGCGGCAATGATCTTTTCAAACGTGCCCGTGTTACACCTCCAAATCAAAACCGTATCGGTCGCGCAACTCCCGCCGGTATTGTGTTGCTAGCTTATGCCGCGTCTGTTCGTCCGTCCCTTGCATGTCCTCAACCATTACCCGGAGGATGTCACGTCTTACAGGGACCGGACAGTTATGATTCGATCTTGTTAGCCCGGCTGTTAAGCACGCCCCACATTCGGGGCAGTGCGGATGTCCAAACTTCCTTGTTTGTCCTTCATCGAAACGCCCTAACACAAACTGATGGGCCACTCGTCATTGTCCAGTCTCTCCCCGGTTGGCGGATCAAACACAATAGAGCCCTCAAAGGCTCCGAAGTGTTCAATCAAATGTCCATACGTTAGGTCTTCAACGCCAATGCTGCGGCCACGGTTCATACTGAGGCCCATTCGTTTCAATTTGGCTTCCCAATACTCAGGCGTCTGCCGTTTATTGTGTTGATTGCCCGTTTTTCTCTTACACTTATGCGGTTTTAGGGCTGATGTCTTTGACGGCATTGGGTTTAGCTCAATCTGCTTGTTTTACGGGTGTGGCGAACATAACAAGCAGCACTCGGACGACTCCGGGCAGCTTATAGGACACAGTGGTGACGGTCGGAATAGCACCAGATTTTATGCGGAGCGGGATTTTCGGCAACTCGGCCATACTCGTTTGTCCTCTGCGGGCCAAAACTCAATCTCACTCACACAAACAACCCTCAAGGGTTTTTGTGGTGATGAATTGGGTCATTCATTCTCTCTATATTTCTTATAGGTACGAACGAACGAGTATATGGACTTAGCTGTGTACTATTGGGTAACTATTCAGAGGTGAATGTTGCGCCTTTTGACAACAGTTTCGCCTTCCTTTTATATACCCAGGTCCGCTTGCGGTTGATGCCATGCGCCGCTATCAGTTCCACAGTTTCATCCACCGTCAAGTCCGGATGCGCCAAAATGAGTTTGTCCGCCTCCGCCTGTTGGCCGTCTCTGTCCGCCGTGAACTTTGACTTCAGGACTACATTCCCGGGCGTCCCAACAATGTGTAGTCGGCAGTCCTCCCCGCTCGACACCTCAAACGGGACACTCTCAAAGTCTCTCGGCTTGACGTTGGCGAGAAAGCTATTCGACTTGTACGGCTCCGTTGGGTCTTGCAACCTTGTTCCCCAACAGCAGCAGACAAAGGCACCCAACTCAGAGCTGCCCCGCATTACATTCTCAAGTGTCAATTCGGGGCTTTCCTTCGTGCCCTTACCCGAGTGGTGCAGCAAAAGTACGGCGGCTGCTCCCCGCGTGACGAGAGACATTGCCTTGGCCGCGAACACCCGCATGTCCGCCGATTCATTTTCGTTGCCTTCCAAGAACCGGACTAATGTGTCTACGATGATTACGGCGTTGTCTAGTTCCTCATCCGTCAAATCTGGCAGCGCGAGGAAGCCCTCGCTGTTCATGGTCCGGCAGAAGAGCGTTTTACCTACGTGGTCCAATAGCCCTACACGTTTGAGCCGCGCACTAAACGAGCTAATCCCCATCTCGGGACATAAGTACAAAACGTGCTTGGGCCGATTGGTGACTTCGAAGTAATCAAATAGCGGCTCCCCCGTGCAGCACGCATGTGCAACATTAAGTGCAATCAAACTTTTCCTCTGTCCAGCGGGCGCGGCCAACGCCGTGACTCCCTGTTGTTCGAGGAAGTCTTTAATCACGAATGTGACCGGAGGGGCATCCCTCATTTCTTCTAAGCTGTGCCATCTCGTGCGCCAATCTTCAGGCGCAACGATTTTTTCCTTCGCCTTCCCAATCTTGACGGACGGCCCCGGGCCGGACACTTCGTACTTCGCCGCGCTTTCGGCAATGTGCTGAAGATCGGAGTCCGAAACCGGCGGTTCGCACATGTTTTCATTGATGGGAATCAACGCCGCGTAAAGGGCATCACGATCTAGCCCGCGATTGCGGAGACCACCAGCCACAGAGATAAGGGCATCGTGTCTTCCTTCGCCCTCACGCACTTTTTGTCCAGGTTGATTGACCCGGTTGTCCCTAACAGGTTTGAGCTGCTTAACCCAATCGGGTGCGGGTACAACGGGCGCGTCCCACAAGACCGCGTAAGGTTCGCCGCTCGGGTGAATGCTTCCGGCGGCCATGACGTACCCACCTTGCGCCCGAACGTCCCCGGAGCAGCCATTTAGCTCCCAACCGCCTATACTTCGGCTGGTGCCGTCATCCTGAAAGTAGACTTGTACGCCAAACTCGGGCCGCCGCCCGGTATGGACAGCATATGTACATTCATATCCGCGCTCACGAAAAAACTGAAAGAGATGCTGACTATCGCGCAGGCCATGGTCAAAGTCAACCACAAGTAGTTTGCTCAGCCCCGTGGCAATTGCAATGTTTGCATCGGGGATGTGCGTCCACCACTCGCGTATTTGATCCAACGCGGTAGTGGCATCTTTCCAGCCGTGCGCGGTCATGGGTTTCTTTGACTTCGGCCAGCACGGGAAGACGTACCACGCGCGTTTGGCGTAAGAGATGGCAAGATCGAGCATTGTCAAGGTAGGGGCTCCTGTTTCTTCGCTGTCCAGCACATGCAAAAAGTGAATGCGTTGATGGCAACTACACTCGCCAAAGTAATGATCTTTAAAGCAAACATGTCAGCTCCTATGGAACGCAGGTATTACCGCCGCAGATGGCTAAGTTACTCCACCAGATACCAAAGCCGTTTCCCTCGCCTTCGTTGCCAGTGGCACCAATCAACAGAGTGTTAGCCGGGTGTGATCCACTTGCGGACGCTAACGTAATTGTTCCTATCAGAGTCCCGGTGTTGTCGTAGACACTGGCGATATTGTTAGCCCCGTTGGTGTTCTTAAACTGACAAATCCGATATAGCTTATTAGGCGAGATAGGAACAATACTTGTAGATGAGAACGTGGACGCGCCTTCAGTCTCTTCCCCAACCATCCATTCTGAGTTACCGGACGTTAACAGGGCAACTAAGAAGCCGTCATTTCCGTCTGCGGAAACTATTTTCAACCCATCGTATTGGCCCGAATCGCTAGTGGGGACGGATGTTTCCCACGTATAGCAACTATTTAGGATCGAATATGACGACCCTAACGTAGCGATTATGTATCCCCCGGGACTGCTTGTGCTAGTCGTGTACTTCAGTGCCCACGTACTGTTACCCGCATAGGCCGTACCACTTATAACAGCCGGGGACAGCGTTAGTCCGAGTGATGTAGTGTTGTCCCCGGTTATGTTTCCTGTTGCGGTCGTCCAGGTGATTGCGGACCCGTGCGTTGAATTGTTAAGTGCTGTGGTTGTTGGGGCCACCCCGTTTGATAACCCGGAGAAGTCCACAAAGGACACAGCGGAATTAGTCCCCCCGTACCACTTACCGTTGATTCCCCACGGCCCGGTGGGGATGCCGTACGGCGTGTTAAAGTTGAGTCCGTTGGACCCTTGGTTGTAGGACACCGTGACATACGCGGAGTAGCACCACGGTTGTGTACCTTGCTGACCCTTATAGGTTCCAAATGAATACGGCGGACCCGTTAGGCTGTTTGAGTAGTCGCTACCTAACGCGCTTCCGGGGCATGGCGTTGTTGCGCTAAACGGTTGGGCCGCTCCCGGTTCTTGTGATCCGGACGCGGTGAACGAAGTTACCCACGGTGTACTGCTCGCTGTAGGAGCCGCACACCCCGAAAGCGTTCTAGTATTCCATCCGGATACCGGAGCTGGAACCGTAGGGTTAGCGTTCGATGACATCGCCCCGCAGATAAGTGTCCCCGGAACGCCCGCGTTGTTGTTCCGGATAGCGCACCCGTGTTGCTTCGTTGTATCTGGACTGATTACGAAGTAACTACAGCTCAAGAACGCGGCGGGCGCGATGTTCCCGATTGCAAACTGCGACCCTAACTCTAGCGGGTTAACGCCAGAGTCATTAGAAGTTTGCGCGGTCTCGCCTAATTGCTGCGTCCGCAACGTATAGTTCCGCCCGTTGCTCTGTTGGCCGAACGCCATAACAGAGCAGAGGAAGACTAAGAAGAATTTCATAGGTACGCCCCTGTCAATGTGTATGACGGTTTTGTTGTGCAGCTCGCGTCCGTGACAATCGAGGTACTGTACTGTACTGCCGTCGCAGACTTGGCGTAGACATTCTCCACGAACGTAGCCACTACCCCCAACGCACCGTTGCCATTTGTCGCAAGGTTGAACGTGCCAATCGGTACGGTCGTAGCAGAGCTGTTAGCGGGGTCTGTGTAGATGAGATTAACAGTTAACACGGTCGTCCCGGTGCAGCCGCTTCCAACAGTAGTTACACGAGCGGATAACCGCATGAGGTATCCGTTATTGGTTGTAGCTGCACTAGCAATAATGTTCGTGGCTGAGATGGCCGCATTAGTTGCGCTAGACGCCCATGTCGTCCAGCTCGTTCCGCCTCCGCCCCCGCATGTGCTCCACGAGGGGATGCCGCTCGCCTCATGAAAACAAGCATCAGCACCGGCGTTACCTGATAGCACTGTCCAAATCGAACCGTTGTAATATGCAACATCCCCGGCAGTCACCCCAACTAATGTAGCCAATCCGGTAAATGCGTTGCCGTTGGTCTTTGTGCATGTCCACGCGCCCGCGCTCGTGACTCCGCAATCACCAGTAATCGATACAAGAGCATATGCCGTTCCGCCCGGGTTGCCCACTAGCATTTGTCCAGCCGCCGGAGCGGTGTTAGGAACGATGGCGGCTTTTGTCTGGGCGTCGTTAGTCACGCTGCCTAATCCAACATCAGACGCCGTAACTGTGACGTTGGCGCTAAGAGCGTGCCCGTTAACCGCGCGCGTGGTAGGAACGCCCCCAAGCCCGGCAAGCGTAATTGCCGCAGCGCTTCCGGCTGGATCACTCGCGGCCTGTGCCGCCGCTGCCGCTCCGCTTGCGTCATAGACGCCCCCGCCGATGACCCCGGTTATATCCGCAGACGCGCACTTAGCCGGAGCTGCCGCCGCAGTAGTCTTACCACATACGGGGCCATCAATAGACGCACCCGCAAGGGCGTTGCTCGCATTGGCGTATTGGATGGAATAGGGAGAGCCACCAGCGGAGGCCGTCCCGCTCGGGCCTTGCGGGCCGATGAGCGAAGTACACCCGGACCACGCACCCGAAGTCTTAGGACCATAGAGGCAGCTAGTCGTGGTGTTGAGATAAAAGTCCCCGTTGTTACCGGTCCCGCTGGATGGGGCTGTGGTGCCATTAAGAACGGTGTTGCCGTTCGTTCCCGCTGCTCCTGTTGCTCCCGTGGCTCCGGTGTTGCCCTGTGGTCCCGTTGGGCCGGTTGCACCGATGAGCGAAGTACAACTCCCCCATGCGCCCGCCGTCTTCGGACCATATAAGCAAGACGAAGTGGTGTTGAGATAAAAGTCCCCATTGACGCCCGTACCCGCGCCCGGGGCGCTTGTCCCGTTCCATAGAGTATTGCCCGCCGGTCCTTGTGCGCCCGTGGCTCCCGTGGCTCCGGTAGCACCTTGCGGGCCGGTAGGGCCGGTCGCACCCGTTGGTCCCGTCGCGCCTTGTGGACCTTGTGCGCCCGTGGCTCCTGTTGGCCCCTGCGGGCCGGTAGCTCCAACTTGCGCGATTAGAGCCCAATTAGCCCCGTTCGTTCCCGGAGTCACCCCGGTATTGTCCGCAAGGGACAAATAGCTAGAGCCCTGATAGGAGACAGCATCCCCGGCTGTGTAATCCGTTGAATTGCTCCACGCTCCCTGCCAAGCCCATGCCCCTCCCCCTTGTCCTGTCCCCGGGAAGACGCACGTGTGAGTTACGGAGTTGCAGCTTGATCCGCTGCCGAACGTCCAGGGGCCGCCAACATTGTTAATGCTGGCAACATATACAGCAACCGGCAGCGTTTTTGCGGAGGGCTGAAAGAGATTGAAGTTGCAGACGCCGTTGGTACACCAATAGTTGTTGTACGCGGGCTGAAGGCAGCCGTACCCGCTGCCCAAAATCTGAGAACCGCCGGAGTTGTGTGCGGTGATAGAAACGCAGACGTTCTGCGGGTTGCTGATACTGGTATCGGGCACACCGGTGAGGGTGAAGCTGCCGCCGGTAATGTTCGCCGTTGTGGGAGCCGTGCTTATCTGCCCGGCATTGTTGCCCAAGGCTCCGCCGGTTGGGACTTGCCAAGTGATTGTTGCAGCCGGAAGGTTGGTGCCGGTGATGGTCACCGTTTGTGCGTGGCCAACGCCATAGGCCAAAGCCAGCAAGACAGCGGCTCTCGCAGCCTTCCGCCGGTTAGAGCGCATCTTTAATGAGCGGTCCCGTTTGCCCTTGGTGCGCCTGCCGTCTCCGCCGTTTGCTTTCATCGGGATGTGATAGCAGCCAATCGCGCGGCTACGAATCAGAGGAATCCGTGATACAGATACGCTCTGCGATTGCGGGGCTGCCGTTGTCTTCGGGAGCCGCACAAGTTGAATTGCTGCGGCTGCCAACCTTCGTAAAGTCCCAAACATATCTACCTCACTCGGTACGGGTTAGTAGATTGGTCAGCAGCGATGCCGTGTGAAATGGCTCCGCATTTGAGGCACTCCACGCAAAGCCGCCCATTGATTACGCGGCGGATGCTTTGTTGCGGCGGATGCTTACAGATGAATCGGAGAAGCATATCAAGCATGAAATTCCCCTTTACAGTTCCAAGCCTTACCATTCCCGTTTCCTATATGCAATAAAAATCCCAAAATAAATCCCGCACAATGTCCCGTTCGTTGTACTATGGCTCTAACAAAGCCGTTGACAAAATAATTTTTCCGTGGCGTCTCCTGCGGGATGCGCTACGGGACTTGACGCGGGATTTTTACGGCGGTAAGGCTTGGAATTGCAAGGGGAGAAGATGAAACCAAACGAGCGGCAAAGAGAATTTCATTCGATGGTCAGAAGTCATAGCGGGCTACGCAGTCTCAACGTGACGGAGCGGGATTGGTCTTACATTCTGCACGATGAAAATTGGTGGGGAGACGACCCCGAGAAATGCCCGTGCGGGGCACCCGCTACGCACAAGTGGAACGGTAAAGGCGTCTGCCGCGCCCATCTGGATTCAATAATGGCGGAAGTTGACGCAGACTCTAAGCCGCTCATTGGCCGATATGACCGCACCAAACGATACCGCCCCGGGCTCACAGACTGTGTCAGCCGCGTAACAGCATCGCTTCCCCGGCGGGCACTCGCGGAAGCCGTTGTTGCCATGGACGTGACCTCTCGTCAGCTCATCGTGGTGCGTGTATGAGCAACCTCCGGTTACATGCGCCTTTCTCGCCGCGTCCGCACTCCGTGGACGCGCCGCCCGCACGTGCAGTGCCTACCTCACACGGCCCGGAGTCTCCTGATCCGATTCCCGGGCCGCCCGCCCCGCGCGTAAGGATTCGGGCCGCTCACATGTGGACGGGAAAGCGCTTGATAGCTTTGTCTGTTTGGCTTGCCAAGCGTGGAGCCGGTGTCATTGCACGCGGAGGCTATACGCCGCGCAAGAAGGTTCACACGGTGATTGACAGTCTTATTGCCTTTCTTGCTTGCGTGATTATCACGATAAGTCTCATTGCGTGGTTTGACGTGGTGATGGCGCGTTGAGAGATTACGTCCAAATCGCAGGCGAGTATATTGAGCGCGTCATGTCCGGCAATGAGCTGGTGTGTCGCCTCAATCGTCTCGCGGTAGAGCGGCACGTCAAAGACCTAGTGCGGTCAAAGCGGGACATCGTTACTTTCCCATACGTCTTTGACCCTTCGCAGGATGCCATTAGATTCTGCCGGTTGTTTGAGACAGTGCAGCCAAGCAAGTGGCCCGCGCCCATGGTTATGGCTCCGTGGCTAGTCGCGCACGATGTCATCTTGTACGGCTGGAGAAAGAACGAAACCGTAACTATTAGCCTGCCGGAGAAAAAGCCATTCAAGCTTAAGCCCCGGCGGTTCAAGATAGCGTACGACCGATGGCCGCGCAAGACGGGAAAATCCGCCCGGGCGTCCGTCCAGGTGAACTACCACACCAAGTACGACCGTGAGCGGGGCGCTGAAGTGTACAGCGTGGCCCTCGTGGAAGCACAGGCCCGCCGCGTTTTTGACGAAGCGGTTGCCATGCGCGATGGAACACCGGGATTGCGTGCGGTTATCCAGAAGATTGGTGACACCCCATGCCGGGCGCTTCGCGTAGCGGACTTAAACGCGGTTGCCCGCCCGCTCTCGCGGGACAAAGAGAGCATGGAGGGCCTCAACATCAGCTTTTGGGTTGGTGATGAGGTCCACGTTTGGCCCGGGCGCGGCCCCTACGGTGTCCTCCGGTATGGAATGCGGTCCAGGATTCAGCCGTTAGGCCAGTTGATTACTACGGCCCCGTCCTCAGACGACACCACCAGCATTTGCAATGAGCTGGACAACTACGCGGAAAGTGTCCTAGTCGGGGTGGTCCCGGACGAACAATTTTTCGCTTGGATTCTTGAGATCGACGGAGAGATTAAGGATGCCAACGGCAACGTTATTCAAGAGGCAGACCGTTGGGACGATGAAACGAAATGGAAGAAAGCATGTCCCAATCTTGGCATTACCGTCAAGTTGGAGGACATGCGCCAAGAGTGCTTGGAGGCTAAAAACAGTGCCCTTGCAAAGAACGATTTCATGCGGTACTCGCTCAACATCCGCGTTGGTTCGCTCGACAAAGCAATACAGCCGGAAGATTGGCGTGCCTGCGCTCGCCCCGGTAACGCCGTGGAGTTGCGAGCGGAATCCTTTAACCGGCTCCGTGGTCGCATTTGCTTTGCTGGCTTGGACCTCGCGTCCACTGATGATACCAACGCACTCGTCTTAACTTTTCCGCCGCTAGCGGACGGCGAACGTTGGGAGCTGCTCTCCTATTTCTGGATTCCGGGAGACAACATAGAGCAGCGCGTTATCCAGCATCAAGTCCCCTATGACATTTGGCGGGACCAAGGCTTCATCATTACCACGCCCGGGCACGTCACGGATTATGACTTCATAGTTGGGGAGATTCTCAACATTAACCGGCTCTTCGATCTTCGTGAGCTGGCCTATGATCCCGCGTTGGCGAGCGGGCTTATCAATCGGGTGTTGGCCGGACAATCCCGCCCGGTGCTCCAGGGCGAATCTATACCGGAGGGATGGACACTTAAGGGCGATAAGCTAACCCGTCCGGGATTGAAGGAAGAGAAGGTCATTAAGTTCGCGCAGACCCAAATGAACTATGCATCGCCTTGTAATGATTTCGTCCTAGGACTTGGCCGCCGGGAGATTGTCCACTTAGGCGACCCGGTGTTGGGCTGGCAGGCAAATAACCTTCGGTGGATTACGAATCACACCGGCCTGAAAATGCCGGACAAATTGAAGAGCCCCGAGAAAATTGACGGCATGGCCGCCGCGATTATGAGCTATGGCCGGGCCACGCATCCAGACAACGCCAAGCTGTTAAAGGCCAAACCCAAGGTGACAACACTATGAGTATTTTGACCATCTTCGGCAACAACCCGGAACTGATACGGGGCAGCATGGCAGACGTGGTAGACGCCGCTGGAGCGCGAGCGGACGGGTATGAGTCCAGCTCCCCAACCGGGTTGCCGCCCATGTCCGATGTAGAAGCGTGGGAAGACATTCTCATCGGCCTGAAGACGGAGACCGGCATCACGGTTACACCGGAGCGGGCGAAACGTTGCGCTACCGTGCTCGCAATTATGCGCGGCCTTGAGGAAGATGTCAGCTCGCTTGACTGCCCCCTGATGAAGCGCGGTGAGAAAGAGGATGTCCGCGCAGTTGACCACCCGGTTGACCGTATTGTCAATGTGGCCCCTAACGCCATCATGACGCCGATGGAGGTACGCGGCCACATGATGTTTGACCTAATGACTTGGGGCAACTTCTACAACCTAATTAACTACACGGGAAGTACGGCATATTCCACGGGTGAGATAGATAGCGTTTGGCCGCTCCAAGCCGCGTATGTGGTTCGCCGTTGGCGGCAGATGCTATGGACATTCACGGACCCCACTACGGGTATTAGCGGCGAGTTCACCCCGGATACAGTTTGGCGCGGGACCATTCTTTCCGGAAACGGAATTGACGGTACAGCCATAACGCTACTCTGCCGGGAGGCCATAGGCTTGCTACTCGCCGCAGAAGAGCAAGGCGCACGGCTCTTTAGCCAAGGCATACAGACGGATTTTGTTCTTGAAACACCCAATGAAGAACCAAGCGAAACCGAGAGAAAAGACATACGCGATGCGTTGATGCGCAGACACGGCGGCTACCGCAATTCTTGGAAGCCGATGATTCTCTCGGGCGGCATGGTTGCTAAGAAGTTGGGTCTAACCGCGCAAGAGTCCCAATACTTAGAGGCACGCGGATTCCAGGTTGCCGAGATAGCCCGGGCTTTCCGATATCCGGAAGTGTTACTCGGGACCGCCGGGAAGGGCAGCAAAACGTCCACGTATGCGAGCGCGGAGCAGTTCTTCGACTCTTACACCAAGCACACGCTAAAGCCGTGGACCACGCGCAAAGAACAGTGCGGCAATCGTGATCTTCTCACAACGAAAGAGAAGTCTAAATACTATCTCCGGCATGACTTCAGCTCATTGCTACGCGCCAATGAGACAGCACGCATAGCGAATTGGAACGCCAAGATTATGGGCGGATGGGCGCAACCGGCGGAGGCACGCTACGCAGAGGGCATGTCTTACAAACCGGGCCTTGAATACTTCAGCAAACCGGCGGGCTCCACGGGCGTGGCAGATGGACAGCCGGACAAAACCCCCACGGATCAATCCGCATTGGCCCGGCGGGTCGCCCTTCACTTATTCAACCGCGAAGAGAAAGCGCTCGTGGCTAACAAGCAAGATGCGGATGCGTTCTATACCAACTTCGGCGGCTACATAGAAAGCCTAACAGGGGCGGACGGCTTGCGGATTCGTAGTTATCTTGAGGGCCGCCGCAACACGGTAGTGGGAGACAGATTTAGCCCGGAGGCCGTTGTCTCCGCTGTCACGTTCTTGACTTCACTTGCAAAGGATAACCAAAACCAATGAAATTCCTAATCGATCTGCTTTCGCGCGTGCCCATTTGGGCAATCAAGGAAGACGCAGCCGTCCCGGCGCTGCTCGGATTACAACGCGCCATGCACCTAAATGCAGGACTACACAATGGACTCGGTGTGTGGGAGGCGGCCAAGCCGCGCACCATGGGAACCGGAGCCGGGAAAGTTGCGGTTGTCCCCATCCAGGGCGTTCTAACTATGGATGGCCCCTCGTGGTACGGCAGCAACTACAACACCATCGGTGAGTCTGTTGAGGCCGCAGCGGGCAATCCCGAAGTTAAGCACATCGTATTGGCCGTTGACTCGCCCGGCGGAGAGGTAACCGGTGTTCCCGAGACTGCGGCACTCATCGCGGCGGCAGCCAAAATCAAGCCGGTGTCTGCAATCGTGGAGGGACAGTCCGCTTCCGCAGCTTATTACCTCACCAGCCAAGCCCGGGACATCGCGCTCACGCCAAGTGGTGAAGTTGGCTCCGTGGGTGTTCGCATGATGCATTTGGATGTCTCAAATATGATGGACGATTGGGGCGTCAAGGTTACGGAGCTGTACTCCGGGGACTTCAAGACGGAATGGTCACCGTACAAGCCACTATCAGCAGACGCGAAAGAAGCAATGTTACCCCGGCTCCAAGAGGTTCATGCGGGGTTTGTTAACGCGGTGCAAGCCGGGCGCGGCCCTCGTCTCTCGCAATACATGAGAGAAAAGCGCATCGGGGAAGGTCGCATGTTCTCATCCAGTGACGCGCTATTGCACGGCATGGTTGACAAGCTGCAATCGTCCCGCGATTTCTTCAGGGCTTTGTTACCACCACAGGAAGCCGTATCCGCAGCATTCCCGCTTCACTCCCGGCATGAGATAGAGCGGGCGAAAGCGGAGGGCTGACCGGGCAGGGCTGAATAAGTTAAGTGCCGCCCGGGTAAAAAGACCCGGGCCATGCGCGAAGGCTGCCGGAGTACCCGGACGTTAGGCGCGTATCGCTGAAAACGACGCTAACACCCAACCCGCAAAGCGGTATAGGGACAACCCGCGCCAAAAAGCGCACGAGGACAATATGACGTTGCAAGAAATGAAGCTGGCACAGAAAGAGGCCCTTGAGAGTGCGGAAGCACAAGTAAGGGCCGCTGAAACCGCCGGACGCGGCATGACAGACGCCGAATCCGAAAACTACAACACGGCGATGGCCCGGTATCGGTCATTGACCACCACGGTTCGCGCACGGGAAGAGCAGAACACCATTATGTCCGTGTTCCCGAACGGTCAGCCCATCGTGGAGCAACCGCGCAACCGCGTTGCTGCCTTTCGCCGGGTGGCACCGTGGAGGACAGAAGCATATCTTTCCGACTTTGCCGCATACATTATGGGCGCGGGCAAGGGCGCATCGGGTGCTGACCTTCACTTGGGCGCGGATGAGTTGGGTGGTTACAAGGTGCCCGGATTGAGCGCGGCCAGCTATGAGGGCGGCTCTACATCTGGCGTACCAATCGTTCCCGTGGTGATTGAACAGCAGATTGTTCCGTTGGCTCCGCCCGTGATCGGAATTGAGAGCATCGCCTCTGTGATTCCCACCACAACGGACCTTAAATTTCCCCGGAAGACCGCGCACGGCACGGCGGCCCTCAAGGCGGAAGGTACGGGCAGCGGTTCCAATCTCTTTACCGGCACCAGCCCAACAATCGATCAATACACGCTGTCTGCCTTCATGGTTGGACACCCGGAAGATATTTCTTGGGAGTTGACGCAGGACGTTCCCGCGTTCATGTCCTTCCTCCAAGATGACCTCCTTCAGTCCATCGCCGTGAAGAAAGATGCTCTCTTTATGACCGGCAGTGGTAGCAGTCAGCCGCAAGGACTAAAGGGGAACGTTGCCGCCGGGCTGACCGGTGTAACGGCGGATTCAAACGGCAACACTCTTCCGTTGACTGCCGCCCTCACCCTTACCGGCAAGCTTAATCCGGTGTACCGCCCGAATGCTCGTTTCCTTATGACGGTTGCTACCGGAATCGAGCTGCGGGCCGCACAGTTACAGGCGAACCTGTTTAACCCGGCCTTTATCACTGGCCCGGACATGCAGGACCGCCTGTACGGCTTCCCAATCACGTATGACTCAAACGTGGACGAGATTGGAGCATCCGCTACGCCGCTGTACTTCGGGGACTTCAAAGCCGGGTATCAGATTGGCATCCGTGGTGGAGCGGGCATCAACATCAAGTTCCTTGACCAACCCAAGGCACTTGAGGGCTTGCTTACCATTCTGGGCTACCAGCGTGTTGACGGTCGCGTCCGCCGCTCGGAAGCAATTCAATCGTTGGCGCTCGCGTCATCCAACTTCTAGTTAGCCTTTTACCTCGACTGACTAGACAAACGGGGGCGCTTCGTCACTCCCTGCGTTGCGCCCTCTTTGACCCGAGACCGAAAAGGATTTTTATGTGGCAGACAGTTCCAGGACAGACCATTACTGAGCCGATAACGTTGGACTTCGTCAAAAAGCGGATCAATCTGACGGCTACGGCTGATGACGGGCGTTTAACCGGCCTCATCACTGCCGCTCGTGAGTTCGCGGAGCGAATCACTAACCGGTGTCTCGCCCCGCGCCAACTCATTGACTATCGGGACGGCCTTCCCTACCCCGGACGCGAGTTGCTAATACCGCTGCCGCCGCTCGTCTCTTTGGACCTAGTGGAAGTCCTAGAGGACGATTATGTCACGTGGACGCCGTGGGACAGCTCGCAGTATTGGGTTGCTCTTTACAACCAACCGGCTATCCTCCAACCCCGGCGGGGATTCACTTATCCCACCACGCTCGAACGAATAGCAGGTTGTGTCCGCATCACCTTCACGGCTGGACACGCAACGGTAGTTAACTCGGTGCTTACTCCCGAACCGCTGCCGCAGAGCTGGCAAGAGAACTTAGCGGACATCGTTACATTCCAGTATGAAAACGTTGGAGTAAGGGTGCCCCCCGAGTTAGTCACCATTCCTAAGATTCATTACTTCTGAGGCTTCGATGAAACAGCACGCGGCAAAAGAGATGCGGTATACAGCGGATGTCCTTGATACGGACGCGATAACCGTCCTTACGCCTAGCGCGGGTGTGGCAATCGAGGACTTATCGGGCCGCCGTTTGGAGCAAGCGCAGTTAGAGGCCGCAGAGACCACGCACATGATTGTCCTGCGGTATGCAGACGCCGTTAATTTGCCGAAACAAGGCTATCTCCAGGTAACGGACCCGGGTAGCGGCACAATCACGCTCTATTGCGTTGACTATGCGAAAGACCCGCGCATACCCCGGCCCCGCGTGTGGGTTGAAGTCTACTGCCATGTTGTGAGGATTGCATGAAGGCCGCCGCATTAGTAGAGCTGCTCCAAGCTAACGAGACCCTAATTGCCTTGCTCGCACAGGCAACTAATGTACCGGACCCGAAACCGCCAGCGGTGTATCAAGATGTCCTGCCGCGCGGCTTTCAGATGCCCGCCATCGTGGTGCATCGCTATACAGGGGTCCGTGAGCAGACATTCGCCGGGCCTGTAAACGCCCGTGAGGACAACTTCCAAATCGATGTCTACGGAGATACGCCCGCAGACAGAGACGCTGTGCTTGACGTGACCCGGGATTTACTCGTGGGATACGCGGGGACGCTGCCGGATGAAACGGTCGTTATGGGCACTTACCTAGAGCAAGATCGGGACATGCCGTACCTGCCCAATGCGGACGCAAAGAGTCTAGCTTATCGCTCTTTGCTCGGGCTTAGGTTCGTCACCAAGGTGTAAAGGTGTAACAAAAACACGCTGCACGGAGCTGCAATCCGTGTGAATAGGAGTACACATGGCAACAATCGGACACGGCTCCAAACTCGTGATTGTGGGGCCGGTAGGTGGATCAAACGTCAACCTTAACTTGGACTGCACAAGCATTTCGCGCGGTTCCAACAAAATCGACACACCGGAAAACACGTCTATGTTGACAGCGGGCAACGTCAAGACGTACCAGGGCGCGATGGAGGCCCCCGGAGATGTCACCGCAAAGTTCAACAGCAACCCCTTGGATGCTGCACAAGCGGCGCTTATCGCGGCTAAGGGGCTGCTCTATAACTTCCAAATCGTTTGGCCCGGGTCTATCTGGTTTCTCTCGTTTGAGGGAATTGTCCAGGGCGATGACGAAGAATTTCCCGATGACAAACTGATAACCGGGACGGCCAAGATTCAAATCAGCGGCCCGGTTGTGCGGAGTGCAACTGTTCCCACGGTGCCTAATGCTCCCACAATCGGGACGGCCACTCCAGCGCATCAAGCAGCCTCCGTGCAGTTCACACCCCCCATTAACAACGGCGGTGCTGCCATCACGGGGTACACGGTAACGTCCAGCCCGGGCAGCATCACGGGTACGGGAGCTAGCTCGCCCATCACCGTGAGCGGGTTGACGACCGGGACGCCGTACACCTTCACGGTGACTGCGCAGAATGCACAGGGCAGCTCGGTAGCATCGGCGGCCTCAAACTCCGTAACACCATCGTAGTTAAAGCTGCGGGTGAGACCAAATCTCACCCGCATAACTTTGGTTTTTGGAGACCACAATGTTTGAGATAAAGGTTAAGTTTGAGACAACGGTTAAGTCGAGACAGATTCTTCGCGTGGATGACAGCGATTACTCTTTGTCCTTCCCGGTCGTTATCGTGGCAGAGCTAGAAGAGAAGCTAGGCCGGAGCATGAAGGCCCCACAGAATTGGCTTGCCATGCAGACCAAGGAAGTTGAAACAGTTTTGGCCGCCGCGTTGAAGCACTATCACCCGGAGGAAGCGGCGGAAGTCTCCCGGCTAGTATGCACCAACCTAGACCCGGAAGAGCTGGAATCTGTTATGGACCTTCTGTGCTGTGTCGCCTGCCCGCGAGCTATGGAGCGGATGCACGCGGAGATAAAGAAGCTTCAAGAGCGAGTCAAGAAAGGGCTGGCCCTCCCAAACGCGCAGAGCGTGGACGCCCGTTAGAGGACGCTCCGCGCACTTGGACGGAAGTGTGGGCTATATGCCGCCATCACCACGGGCTTACTTGGCGCGAATTTGAAGGGCTAACGATGCCGCAGCTAGAAGCGTTAGAAGAGCGGCGGATGGTTGATGTTCGCTACGCCCGCTTTAACATTGCTCTGCTTGCGTCCTTGTACTACAACGCCAAGCGCGGGGAGGACTCGGACCCGGTAGAGGTGTGGGACTTCATACCCGGGATGCAGCGTGACGCGGAAGAGAAAGAAGCGGACAAACTCCGGGCCTCAACTAAGCACGGTATTTTGGTTGCCCTCTCCAGCATGAAGGGCAGCACGATTGCGGAGATACGGGCCGTTGCGTTGGGAATGGTCCAACGGCTGAAGGACAACGGGACGGAAGGCGCGGAAGAACTAGTTTCGTCCGCGTTTGAGCAAATCATCAAAGAGCCATTGGAGGAACAATGTACATCGCGGTAGTCTTCAACCCCAACAACAAAGAGAGATACGCATCCGCGTTTGTCTCACCCGTGCGCGAAATCGCGATTGGCAACGCGCTAGACCTCATGGAGAAGCGCGGTAAAGAATACCCCGGGCAGAAGCATCAAGTCTTCGCAGGCACCCTTACAGCGGAGGTGTTGCCCGTGCGCCAGTTCGAGGAAAGGCCGATAGAAGGGTTGTTGCATTCGGTTCCGTATGTCCCGCCCAGGAAAGCGAACGAGGACGAGGACTAATGGCGGACGTTGAAATACAAACCGTCACCAACATTGAAGGGCTGGATGAGCTAGAGGAAGCCTTCACTAACGGGAGTCAACACACCGTTAAGAAGTTCCTCCGCAAGGTCCACAATGACGCGGCCCAAATTCTTGTAACTGCTCTCTCGGAGAATGCTCCCTATGAGGAAGGTACTTTGTCCGAAGACATACACAAGAACACAACCACTAACACCGATGGGGTGCTTACCCGCGTAGGTCCATCACGTGAGGCGTATTGGGGGCTGTTCCAAGAGTTTGGCGCACCGGAAGCGAACGTCCCCGCTCTGCATTGGGCGGAGGAAGGTGCTAAGTCCGTGCAGGATGAAGTCCTACAGAAACACTATGAGGGCCTCTCCGAAGGCTTAGAGGACATGAAAGGGTAATATGGCGCAACCGGTTTGGGTACTTTCTGTAGACCTACAAACTAAGACGGCCACATTTCAGACCGGAATGGCTGAGGCGGCCCGCTCTGCCCGGAGTGCCTTTAAAGACATCAGCTCGGGCGCGGCAGACATGGGTGATGGCGTCCAGCGCGGCAGCTTGGATGTCCGGCACGCCCTTGGCTTGGTGGATAACACCATCCGTGGCGCA
>DASRHE010000016.1:0-390254 GCA_035650595.1 Occallatibacter sp.
AATCTCCACCTTAACGATGTTGGGACCGCGAGCGCCCCACTCATTCAGGGCGTGCTTGGTGATGATGTTGGTATGCGAGTCGCTCTCTTCCAGCCAGAACTCGCGATCCTTGGTTAACACGAAACTTGCGAATTTGCACATGTCGTCTCTCTCCCTTGACTTCTCAACTATGCGCCTGACTAAATGGTGTGTCAATCAAAAAAGTGAGCCTGACTCAAAATGGATGCACTGAAGTAATGCGCCGGGTTACGTACCGGCCCCGAGTACCACCTCGGACGCACCGCTTGCCGTAGGATCGGCCGCGGCGGAGCTTAGTAAACTCGCGTCCATCGTGCATCGCGGTGATATTGGGCGAGAAGTGCATCAAAGGCGGCGCGTGTCGTGACCTTGATTGCCGGATCGCTCTTTTCGCCGTCCCAAGACACCTCGAACAACTCAGAGCGGTAGCTCATCAGCGCGAAGTTCCTCTGAATCGTGCTGCCATTGGAGTAACGCGCCGATTCCACAGGAACGCAGCGAAAGGCGATATTGATTGCATCGCGGCTGGAAAGGAACCCAATCCCTTTTCCATCTACAGAAGCGATTGGGGTGGTGCGCTGCTTCTCGGTCGAATAATTCTTGAATATCTTCACCATTTTCAATCTCCTACGAGGCTGGTTACCGCCGCGCTCCCGAAGCCCCACAACGGCAACCTTGCCAACGGAACCCCGACCAGCGTTCAGCTTTTTGGACTCGTGCTTATTGGCTTCCTTGCCGCCGAAGAATGCCTCATCGACTTCGACAACGCCTTGAAGCTTAGCCAGTTCCCCACCGCAAGCCTCACGCAAGCGGTGGAGCATGAACCATGCCGACTTCTGCTGTACGCCAATCTCTTTGGCGATCTGCATGGACGAGATACCCTTGCGGGCAGTCACAAGCAAGTACATAGCATAGAGCCATTTATGGAGCGGTATGTGCGACCGCTCGAAGATGGTCCCGGTACGGATTGTAAAGTCAATCTGGCACTTATTGCAGCGGTGGAATCCGGCTTTACGCGGCGTGATGCGATCCTGACCGGCGCACGTAGGGCAGGTAACACCCTTGGGCCAGAGACGGCTTTCAAGATACACACGGGCCGTCTCTTCGTCGGGAAACATCTCGAACAACTTGAAGGTGCTGATTGTCGAACGGCTCATGCTGCTGTCCTGTCAACTATCCGGCCAATTTCAGAAGCCTCCCATTCGACCCGTTTTCCGCTATCGGACTCCAGCACCTCTACCTCAAAAGCAAAAGGGTTCCCGTTAATCAGCCGCGCCGCTTCGACGCACGGTTCAACTTGAGCACTATGAAGAGTGCGCCGTACAGTTCGATCTCCTTCGCGGTAGCACCAAACTACGCAATACTTGCTTGCGGTCATCATGGGCATTTCCTCCATGCGTTTAAGGTATTTTAGTCCCTCACGGAAGTCAACAGTTATTTTAGGAAATCTTGTGGACAAGGGAGTCAAAGACATAATTCCCGAAAAATACTGCACCTGATAAAAAGTACAGTACCAAGGTAATACTGCACCTGATTTGCTATGATGATCTCAAGCAGTTCCGCCGGCTCCGCGAATCAAGTTGGTCGGCTCTTGAGCGCATCCAGGCCGTAAGGCAAATGCAGCGAAAACGCGCACATGCGGTGAAAAACGCATGCGGATCAGCGCCAGAAAGCGCGGAAGCAGACGGAACGAACACGCGCGCGTAGTCAAAAGCCGGCAGTGTCTCCAAACCATAAAACTGCGCCTGACTGGTATGATAGAGACATGTTGCGCGGACGCCCAAAAATACCTTACGACGCAGAGCTTGCGGAGATGATCTGCGAGCGCATTGCAACGTCTGACGACGGCCTTGAGCAAGTGATTGACGAGATGAGGCTTACGCTCGGCGATCGCGTGCCTGGATTGACCACGATCTACCGGTGGCTTGAGGAAAGCGCTGACTTCGCGGAGAAATCCGCGCGCGCTCGGACCTTACAAGCGCAATTGCTGCATGATCGGGCGCAAGTGCAGGCCAAAACTCCGCTGATTGGCGTTGTGCGCAAGATTGAGCGCAATGGCGAGAAAGAGACGGTCACGGAGACCACGACAGATAACGTCGAGCGCTCCAAGCTGCTAGTGCAGACGACTCTGCGGCGGGCCGGGCAACTCAACCCGAAGAAGTACGGGGAAAAGGTCGGCATTGCCGGCGCAGACGGAGACGGCCCACTCGAGGTTGTGGTACGGCATATCGGAGGCGGACAGTGAGCGATGAGTTAAAGATTGTGCTGATGAAAATCCTCGTACTGCAGCAATCAGCCTTTTTGCGCATAGCCAATCTGCATGTACAGCAGAGCATAGAGGCCAAGCAGGCTGAGCTCGAGGGCCTTGCTCGCGAGTCGAAAGAGGCCCAGGCGCTTATCCAACAGATCATGGGGTGGTGATAATTATGGCGAGTCCCTCTTTCGGACCACTGGGCGGCCTTATTGACTTCTTCGGAGGCGGTCGCGGCAACGTGCAGCGGCTCCTGCAGGCGACCGATCCAACGCGCGGGCCTGTGTTTCCGTTTGTAGCGCCGCTTGAGCATATGCTTGGCATCGGCGGCCAGGCGCAGCCGGACACAAGCTGGCACGATGGCATGGTGCAAAAGGCGACGCAGAGCTTTGCCAAGCCGAGCGGCAGCGCGGAGGCATCCCAGCCCAAGAGCGTGCTGGCTCTCAAAAAGAGCAAGTGAGTCGGCTACTCGACATCTCGATGCAGCCGAAGCAATCGGCGCTGTATCGGCTGATAAAAGATAGCCCCGTCCCTGTCATCGGCGCGGGCGGCGGCCGTGGATCAGCCAAGTCCTCAGCGGTTGACCGTTGCGCTATCACTCTGATGTACGAACGGCCCGGTATTACGGTATGCCTGGTAATGCGCACGTGGGTTAAGCAGATGGTACCCTTCCATCTCAAGGCCATCCGGCGCGATTTCCCCGAGCTGAGCAAATACCTCAAAGAGTCGCCGCCGGCCGAATTGACTATTGGCCGCTCGCGGATGGAATTCAAATATGCCGAAAACTACAACGCCGTGGAAGAGGCGTTTCGCTCGGGCAATTACGACCTGATCGTGGTGGATCAGGCTGAGCAGTTCACCTGGCGCGAGCTGGTGGAGATGCGCAAGGCGGCTCGATCGCGCGGCGGCAAGACGGCCAAGTTTGTGCTCGTCTTCAATATGCGCGGGGCGAGCATTCAGGAGTTACGTAAAGTCTTTTACCTTAAAGAGATAAGCGACCCGCAAGATTACACATTCATCAAGTTCAACCCCTGGGATAACGTCGAGTGGGTACGGGCCTCGCTCGAAGAGGACGGCTACACCGAGGTCGATTATTACCGCTGGACCGATGAGCAGCGCAAGAGCTATGCGGCGCAGCGCGGTCCCTACACGCGCCAGCTTGCCAACGACGATCCGGTCATCTCCAAGGCTGACTGGGAAGGCGACTGGGATTCGCTGGAGGGTACGTACTTTGCCAGCAGCTTTGACCTGGAGTCAACGCGGATCGATGCGGAGTTGGTTACCAAGCTGCACAAGCCGTGGGCGACACATTGGACCTCGCAGGATTGGGGCAAAGCGCACTGGTGCGTCACATTCTGGTGGTCGCGGACAACGCTGTCGCCTGCAGAGGCAAAAGAGTTGCTGGGCTGGGATCTGGTTAAGCCGATCAACGTGACGGCACTCTACCGCGAGCTGATCGTCAACGAGACGGACGCGCCGGCTGTGGCGCAGACCATCGTCGAGTGCACGCCGACTGATGAGCGCAAGAAGCTGAAGGCGTATTTCCTGTCACCGGAAGAGGTCACGGACGATCCAAACTCGATTGGTTCGCAACAGACTAAAATCCTGCGGCCTGCGGGTTTGCCGGGCGCAATCAAGGCGGACAATGACCGCAAGGGCGGTTACGGGCTACTAGCGAATATGTTCCGGGCGTCGAAGGGTAAAGGCTGGGGCCTGGACAAAGAGGGCAATCGGTTTCAGTATGACGATGCGCTGCTGATCTCGGTCGAGTGCGTCGAGGCGCTTAACTCAATTCCGCTGCTGTTGCGCGATCCAAAGAACCTGGACGATGTGCTAAAGACTGATTTGAGCACCGCCAAGCTCGAGCAGGACTGCGGCGATACGATGCGGTATGGCGTTAAGTCAATGCTCGCGCCACGCAAGCAGACCGCCGAAGAGCAATACCAGCAGAAGATGGCGGTTGCGACGCCAAAAGACAGACTTCTGTTAACATGGCAACATGAGGTCAAGAAGCAGAAGGGCGGGCGCGCGAGTATGCCGCCGAGCTGGAAAGGTAATCTGACTCGATGAACTGGCTCGAAGCCTTCTTTCCCTACCGCTCGCACCTCGAACGCGAAATCGAATATCTGCGCGCGCAGCTTGCCCAGCAGCAGAGGCGGCGCGATGAGCTTGAGGCTGTTCTGGCCGAAATCGCCAAGCCTCGCCCTACGGTGAAATTCAAGCCTGAGCCGGATGGCAAATGGACCAAGGTAGAGCGTCGCCCGCTTGGCTGGGACGACTACCGGGCCAATCAGCGTGCGCAAACTAGTCAGGTGCAGTCTGAGGAAAAGGGAGAACAGAATGCAAGATCCAATGGTTGACATGATCCGCAAGGCTGGCACAGACGCGCAGGCCGCGCGCGATAAGCAGGCGAGCGCCGGCAGTAAGCCGCCGATTGAGCAGAACCCGCAAGCTATGCGCTGCATCGACGAACTGAAGCAGATGGGCTACACCGCTGAGGATGTTGAGCGGGCGATGGGCGGTGGCGAGGAAGACGACGAGCAGCAGGACTCTGGCGCGCAGGCAACACAGGCGGCGCCGTTGAACATACCCGGAACATAACCAAAGGAGAGAGACCGATGAGTTACGACGAAAAGATGAATCTAGGTGCGGGATTGCGCGGAGCAATCACGCTCTATTAACCCCCATCTCTGCCGCGGAAAACCTCGCCTTGGGCGCGGGCGAGCGGACGCCGGAAATCATGCCGGCATGGAGGCTGACCTTCCATTTTCCTACGCTCTCGGCAGCGAGATGCAGACGGCACGCGGCAGGGAGCGCCCAAACTTGAGGCAGGCATGACCGATCCTACTGGCACAACCGACGAATTGCGCAGCGTAGACCAGCGCATTGCAGACCTGGAGCATGACAATAATCTTCTGCGCGCGGCGTTTGCCGAGGTCATCACCTCTAATTTCCTTTTGCGCAAGTCGTTCGAAGAGATGACTGAGCGCAACATCAAGCTGGTTAAGCGCGTGAATGAATTTCTAGATCGATGGACGGTTGCCTGATGGCCGAAGAGATGATAGGCACACAAACCGAGACGATCGAGGCTGAGCAATACAAGCCCGGCGAGTTGGCTCCCGCCATCATTACACCTCGAGAGATGTTCAAGCCAGACGACCTGAAAAAGCTGGCAGTAGGCCTCGAAGGCACCATCCTTGATCTCGTTAAAAGCACCTCACTTACCGATGAGGCCGCGCGACGCTTTAGCGTGCTGCAGACGTGGCAGAACCGGCACATGGACCGCGGTTATCAGTATCTTGAGACGGATCGCAGTGGCGGCTGGACGATTGCTGGAGCGCAAGGCAATGACAAGAACCCTATTGCGGCACAGGATGACGCTAACCTCTACCCCACCAACATCTTTTCCGCGCAAGGCGACATTGCGACAGGAGCGCTTAACCGTGGCGAAATCAAAGTTAATTTCTTTCCCTCGCGATCTAAAGTCCCACTCGAAGTTGCTTGCGCTTCCGAATCGAACCGGTATAAGCATGTCTGGCGGAAGTACAATCCTGAACTGCAAAGGGATATCACCAGTCTCGCCTGGACAGACTGTCGGGCGCTTGTCTGGACGCGATCTGTCGCAGATTGTGCCCGATTCGGATACGGCGATGATTCCGTTACGCCTCGCGTCGTAGAGATTAGCACGCCCTTTGGCGTCATGGAATCGCGCGGGCCGATGATGAACGATAAGCTGTGCGACTGGAGTTATGCGCAGCTATTCGAGGAGCAGGATTACGCCATCGCGCGGGCTGCCTACCCCTGGATGGGCGACAAGATCAAGCCATCGTGGGGAACGGCGGGCGAGCTTGAGTTTGAGCGGGTTGCGCGCATCAATACGCGCATCGGCATGATGGGGCGCACGCTGCTTGGTTCGAGCGGGCTGCGCGAAACTACCATGGCCTACACGTGGCTCAGGCCGGGCATGTTCTGGGATGACAAGGTTCGCGCCGAGATGCGCGAGGTACTGCTGAAAAACTTCGAGAAGGGTCTGTTCGTCATCACGGCCGGCGAAAACATCTGCTGCTGCTGGGAAGAGTCGATGGATGATCACCTGGCGCTGGCGATGTTCACGCGCGGCTTTGGGCAGAATAGGCGCGCTCTGGGTGAGAGCGATGTGCCGATTCAGAAGCGCATCAACATATGGTCTGACCTGTGGGATAAGACTGTGCGCGGGGCAATCCCAACCAATGTGCTGGACTCGGACGCCTTCAACGCTGAGGCCGTAGCGGGCCTCGAATCATCGCCGACGCGCTTTATCGCTGCGGCTGTGCCGGAAGGCCGAACCATGGCTGACCTGTACGGGCAACTCCCTGCTGCGCAACTGCACCCCGGCTTTGCTGAGATGCTGCAGTGGTATCTCGGTCCACTGATTCAATCGATCGATGGCGCGACGCCCGCATTGTTCGGCGGCGGCGAGGGTGAAGACAATACGGTTGGCGCCACGCAGATACGCTTACAGCAATCGCTTGAGCGTTATGGGCCGCCATGGATGGCGACGAACCGCGTGATTGCCAGGGCCGCTCAGCAGGCCGCGAAATGCTGCGGCGAGAATGGCAACAGCCTGATTTCGGACAATGTGCCCGGCGAGGGCGATGTGACGGTCGATCCTACGCGCATGGCGGGCAATCCGTACTGCGAACCGGAAACGCTGAACCAGATCCCCGAGAGCGGTGCGCAGCGGCAGGCCAAAGTAATCCAGATTCTTGACATGGCGCAACAGAGCCCGCAGGCGGCAGCGCTGATCGCAACTCCATCAAATGCGCGCGAGATCGTGAAGGCGTTGGGTGTTGACGAAATAATTACGGTGGACGAGGCGGAATCAGAAGACTTGGCGCTCGAAAATATCGAGACATTGTTGGATGGCGAGCCGCTGATTAATCCGGCCTATGCGGAAATTCAGCAGCAGCTCGAGCAAATGAGTCAGGTGCACTCTGCGGCTAAAGAGATGGCCGCTGGCGTGGTGCAGTCAGGCCAACCGCTTGATCCGGAAGAGATTGAGCAGGGTCAGGGGCTTGAGGATCAAGAGGCGCAACTCCAGAAACAGCTTGCACAGACGCCGCAATATCTGCCGTCGATTCCGGTACCCGATGATGAGTCGCTCGATTATTCAACCATCGCGGCCACTGTGTTTGCGTGGATGCAACAGCCGACCGGGCGCGGACTGCGGCGCAAGGCCGCACAAGAGCAAGAGGGCGGCGAGAACTGGAAGAAATGGACGAACGTTTTCCTCTACTGGAAGGCAAACAAGGATCTGGCTGCGAAGTTTACGCAGGCCAGCGCGCCACCTCCGAAGGTGAACATTACCGGAAAGCTGACGCCCGAGCAGCAATCGCAGATTCTTCTCCAGGCGGCCGGCATCCAGACCGATCCGTCTACGCTCGGGCAGCCGAATGAGGTTGAATCGGAGACGATTCAGAGGGCCGATGGCTTCTCGGAGGTAAAGCAGCGCGCGCGGAGGCGGTTGTGAAAGAACAATTGGTTGGCCTGGTGGCGCGTCATGGCGAAACAGACCTCAATGACCAGAACTGTTTTCGGTCTTGGCTGGATGTGCCGCTGAATGCCACCGGCTTGGAGCAGGCGCGAGCTGCAGCAAAGTTCCTGAAGAAGTACGACATTGCCACCGTCATCAGTTCCCCGCTGTTGAGGGCTTTCGTCACCGCAGACTTTGCCGCCGGCCAGCACAATCTCATGGTCTACCAGCACCGCGGGTTGTTTCCGTGGCGACTCGGCGTATTTTCTGGCCTGCCGCGCAAGCAGAACAATGATGCGCTGCGGCTGTTTGTGAAGAATCCCGACGTGACAGTGCCGGGCGGCGAAAGCTTACGCGATTTCGAGGACCGCCAGTTTGCTTTCTGGCGTGCGGCGCTCAATAAGGCGCGCAACGAAGGCTTGACGCTATTTGTGGCGCACACGTCGAACGTGGTGGCCCTGGAAAACATGACCAGCGAGGGCGACGCGGCTGAGCCAGAGCAATCGGACACGGTAAAGCCGGGCGGCGTCGCGGCGATCTACTGGAACGGCAAGAATCATCGCATTGAGCCGGTATTCGGACAGCCCGAACCGGCGAAATTTGGCGGAAGTTAATCAACAACAGGCTTGTCAAGAGGAGACATTATGGACGGGACCGATTTGGAACTGCCTGTCACAGAAATTGAGTCAGGCGCACTTTCGGACGATACATCGCAAGGTGGCGAACAGACGATCGATACCGGCGCTGACACTGGCGATGGTCAAAGTATCGAGGGCACCGGCGCAGAGGGTGAGAGGGGTGGCAGCGGTCAGGGTGGCCAGCAACAGCCTGTCATCACCGGAAAATCGGTGCGCGATGCGGTTCGATCGTTGTCGGAGGCGCATCCGGAGCATGCCAAGCTGCTCAAGACGCTGGCCGATACGCATTTCACGGTTGCGACAGCTTACAAGGCATCCTTCGCTACGCCGCGCGATGCGCAGGCTGCAAAATCGCTGATCGATGGCCTTGGCGGTGTGGATGGAGCCACGGAGCTGCAGCAACGCATTGCTGGCTACGACGCGCAGGAGAGTGGCCTTGAATCAGGCGATCCGGCCGTCCTGGATAGCTTCTTCAAGGACTACCCTGACGGCGCGGCTGCTCTGGCTCCGCATTACCTCGAACGGCTGGCCTCAACCAACCCGCAGGCATTTCAGGCGACAGTGGCTCCGTATGCCCTGGGGCTCTTGCAGCAGGCTGGCGTCGATCAGCATTTGGCGGCATTGCTGAATGAAACAGATGCCGGACGGATCAAGGCGGGCATTCAGCAGCTCGCCGATTGGTTTGCCCGGCAGAATCAGGGCCTTGCGCAGATCAGGCAGCAGGCGACAACCAAAGTTCCGGGTGCCGATAAGATTGAGCAGGAACGAAAAAAGCTGTCTGAGGAGCGCGAGACGCTATTCAAGTCGAACGTCAACCAAAGCGCGGCCTCGCAAATCATCCCACACTTGAATCAGACCCTTGACAAACTGGCGAAAGAGCGCGGGCTTAATAATAGCCAAAAGCAGCAGATGTACAAAGCGATCTGGCAGTCTGTGGTTGCCGATATCGATGCCGATAAGGCCCACATGCAGCAGGTTGACTTGCGGTACGCCAACAAGGCGCGACAGGCCGCCGATATCGCCAAGTACATTGCCGACGATTTCAAGCGGCGCATTACCGATAAGGCGGAAAGTGTCATCAACTCTTACTATCCCAGCAAGCGCGGCGGTGGTGGCCAGCAAAATCAGGGTAACGGTGTAGTCAAGGCCGGGACGCCGAAGACGGCGCCGGGCGGTGGTCCCATCAAGGTAGCGGCCAAGCCTGCCGACAGCGAACTTGACCTTAACCGAGCCGATGCCTTTGAACTGATGTTCAAGCAGGAAGCCTGGACGAAGGCCGGACGGCATATTACTTGGCGCAAATAGTGCACCTGACTAAATGTGCTACACTGATTTCAGTAGGGGGCCTCTCGGCATTCCTTTAAAAGAGAAGGTACGTGCCTTGAGGTTCCCCTACCCAATCGTCTCGCCGGACGGTAAACGGCGCTTCGCCCAGCATCGGCGTTAAAAGATGCCTCCACTCAGCCGAGTCCCGCTGTGAACAATTCTCTGAGACTGAACCAGATTAAACGGATGCGCAAACTCGCGCGTCCAGGAGAATTCTCATGGCAATCGGCACAGAATCCGCAGTATCTTCGGTTGAACTCGAAGATTTTGCACCTCTTATTCCCTCTCTTATCCCGATGAGCGACTCGCTGTATTCGCTCGCCAAGGACCGCTTTGAATCCGTACCGGTGTCGGTGACGACTACCGCCGGATCGACCGTGCGGCCCTCTTTCCGTGTGCCTTTCCGGGCGCAGGGCGGCGCAGCGATTGCACAGGGCACTGGCAATGGCGACGCGCTTGGCCGCGGCAATGCTTCTGTGTGGCAGGACTTTGTTCTGTCGCCTGTGTGGCACTATGCCGTGAACGAGATCACGCATCTTGCGCAGTTGGCAACTCGCGGCAAGGGCCGCGCGAAGATCAGCTTGCGCGCAGAAGAGATGAAGAATGCCTACGACTCGGCCATCGCCGGTATCGAAGGCATCATGTACGGCGACTCCTCGGGTGCTATCACGCAGATCCCCGCGACCGCAACTGTCTCTTCTAACAGCGGTACCGGGAACAACACCAGCTTCATCACCGGCATTCGGGCCATGGCCTTCACCGATAACCAGGTGATTCAGGTGTTTCCGTCTGAAGGCGGGGCATCGCGCGGGACTGCAACCATTTCGGTTAACGACCCGGCGAGCTCGACCCTGTTCTTTTCGACGGTGCTGCCGTCGACCGGCGGCGCTACGCAGGTTGGCGATTTTCTGATGATCGCCGGATCGAGCGGCGCACTGGGCCAGGGCGTATACGGCACAACGTCGTGGATTAACAACGCCACGGCCGGAACACAGGCCGGCATCGATCGCGCCAAGTTTCCGAACCGCATTACCTCGCCTTCGGTCAATTTGGCGGGCGGATCGGTGACAGCATCGCTTTCAGGTCGCATTCTGGCGCTACTTGGTCGTGCTATGGGCGCGGACAATCAGAGCAAGGATTCGGCCATCTTCCTGATTGGCGAAGATCAGCGGTTCGCTATCGACACCACGACCTACTACAACAAGCAGATCGTGATTCAGGGCTCAACCAGCGATGGCAACACAGGCAAGACGCCGGATGTTTCCAAGAAGTATTTCTCGGGAACTTATGGCGGCCGTGAAACCCACGTGAGCTATGTTCAGCCCCTGGGCCGCATCGACCTGATGCTGACCAAGGAATGGACTATTGGTGAACTGGTTCCGCTGCAACTCTACGACTTCGGCAACGGCGTCACCTCGATGCCGGTGCCGGACCCGAGCGGCAACGGATGGCTGACCTCGAATCAGTTTGCGTTCGAGTCATCCTTCAATATCGCCTGCTCTGCTCCGAAGCACCAACTGTATGTGTACGGAGCGTCCGAACCAACCATTTAACTGAACCCCAAAGCGGGGCTGCGGTAAACGCCGCGCCCCGCACTTATCAGGAGAGAGACCGATGGCAACCGATGTGATGGAAATTTCAGATCGTCGCGCGATGACGATCAAGGCTGATGCAGAGGCGCTGACGGGAACCGAACCCGAAGCCACCGAACCGCAACCTGCGATTCAGACCGTGGCCGAAGTGGATCGCGTGTACGGCGACCCGCTGCCGATCTTTGACCGCATCTTGATCAAACAGGGTGCGCCGGAAACTACGTGGGGAGAGAGCCGCATCGTGATTCCGGACTATGTGCAGAAGGCGCCGAACATGGGCGCTGTGGTGGCGTGCGCCAAGCATTACATCGTGGATGGCAAAGCGTTCCCGATGGATGAGCTGGTAAAGCCGGGCGACCTGGTGACCTTCTCCAAGTTCAATGCCGAGGAGATCGAGCGCGACGGAGAAACCTACGTTCTGTGCTCTGTCTTCGATGTGAAGCTGATTGAGTCTGTATCGTTCGCCCTCGGGGTGAGCCATGCAAGCGGCCTCTAATGCGCGGCCCGAACGACTGCGTTGCCCTGAGCGGTTTCAGCGTCGCCTTACCGAAGTGGGCGGCCTGAATCGCTACCGGCAACCCAACTACCGCCTTGCGTGGGCTCAGACAGAAACAACCCGGCAGGGCGGCGAGTGGGAGGCGGAAGGCGAAACGTTCCGCGGCTACAAAGACGTGCTCCTGGGCGACGGCCTACCGCATTGGATGCTTCTGCAATGGTGCGACGCGGGCAAGAGCATCGATATGCCGCATCTGCCGCCGCAAGGTCCGGTGTCGTGGCAGGAAGAGAACCGATGCCCGAAAACCAGCCTCCAGATTCTTGGCGAATATCCATACCACGGCAGCTATCAGATTGCATTGAACCTGATAGCCAAGACGTTTATCAGGGGCCAGCTTTTCATCGAAGCCTTTCCTCTGTCTTCGGAAATTGTCGAGATGATGGTGCCGATCATCAGGGCGTCGATGGAACTTTCCATTGAGGCGAAGCGGCGCTGGCTCGATGAGCAGAAGGAGAAAGAAGAAGACTCCCGCGCCCGAACGTTCGAAGATGCATGGCGCAGTTGTGAACGCAAATCCACGCTGGCTTCTACGGCGTGGCTGGAAGATAAGCAGCGCCAGATTGAGCGCATGGCAAATGCAGCCTTTCTGGCGAGACTCCACCGCAACAAGCGCTTTCAAGCGCCAGGAAGGATCTAAACATGCCAGTTATCGAGAGACCCGATTTAGCGGAAACACGGGCCGAGAGCCTGAACGACAGCATCACGCCGAATACTCTGACATCGAGCAACGACACCTTTGGTGCGCCGAAGGTGGAGATTTACGTATATAACGTAGCGAAGTTCGGCTGGGATTCGCGCGACGGTATTTCGCGACCACCGAATCATCCGCATCTGACCATCGCGCCCTGCCCTGAAGATCAGGATTACGTGCTGGTGGGACGCTTGCAGCACCCTTACCCGGAAATCTGGTACGACCAGAACAATGAGCGGCAGGTGCGCCACGTGGACGGATACCGCGAGGCCACCAAGATGCTATCACCGCGCAATCCGGGGATCGATCAGAACTGGGATGCGGAAGACGGAATCAATCGCTTCGACAACTTGAATGCGCTGGGCGTCTTTTGGTCCAAGCACAATCCTCCGCTCGATTCCGAAGTGAAAGCAGCCACGGCTCGCCTGGAGAAAACATTCCGCGCCGAGCTGGTGAGCATGAACAAGATTGAGCGCGAGAATCCACAGGAGGCGCCAGCGCGGGCCAACAAAATCTCACGCGCTGCGGCCGAATATTTCGGCACGCCGCGGTCATGGCACCAGTTCGACTTGTCGGCGCGCCAAGCAACGGGTGGCCGAGTTCCCTGCCCCAATTGCGCGGAACCGATCGTAACCGGAGCGGCTGTGTGCCGGCATTGCGATGCGGTGCTGGATGAGGAGAAAGCGCGACAGTTTTATCCCGACCGGTTCAAGAATCCGGTGGGCAGGCCGCGCAACACAGAAGCGGCGGTGTAACAACCTTCCACGGGCTGAGTAGCGCAGCAATTGGCGGGCTATGCAAACGGTCTCGGCTATGCCCGGCGCGAGCAAGGCCCGTGGATGACACGAGGTGATAGGTGGCGGTAGGCGGCCAAGGAAGTTATCCCAGTCTCGAAGTGATCGCGAATCTGGCGCGCACGATCGTCAATGACGACAAGGCGGGTGCTACGGGTACGCCGGGCGAGGGACAAATTCTTACCGACTCAAGCGCTACGCTGCAAAACCTCATGAACTCAGCTATCCGTGATACGTATCGGGATTGCAGCATCAGCGGCCAGCCTACGCTCATCAAAGACAACTACCTTCTGCTTGGATTGCCGCCGGTCAATAGCGCCCTCGGCCAGGGCGTGCAGAATCCTGCGGTGCAGGTAGCCATCCAGTTCGCTGGCTACTTCGACGGGCTGCAGATGTGGCCGAATCTCACGCTGCCTTCGGACCTGATTTATCCGCTGGAGATGTGGGAACGGCAAGCGGGAACAGCTAACCTTCCATTTGTGCCGATGCGCCAAGCGACCGGCGCGCTACGCTCACGCAATCAGGTGCAATGGCTGGGCGAGTGGGAATGGCGCTCCGATGGAATCTGGATGCCAGGCGCGACACTCGCGCGCGATGTGCGGCTGCGCTATATCTGCACGTTCGCCGATCTGGCTGCGCCGAATATCGATTGGAAACAGACATACGTGCCGATTCTCGATTCGCAGGATGCCATCGCGGACAAAATTGCCGTGATCTATGCAAGGCGACTCGGAGGGTCGGCGCTCGCGGACGCGATGATGGCGGCCAAGGCGTCCATCTTCAAGCTCAAGCAGCGCATCACGAGAGACCGTCAAAAAATCGACTACCAGCGGCAGCCTTACGGAGGCTCGAACAACACGCAATCCGGCGGCGCGCTCTCACAATGGCTTTTCTAGGAGAACAAACATGGCAATCGCGGCAACTTTGACGGTCTACAACGCACCTTACGGCATCGACCAAACGGCGGTGCGCAGCATTCTGCGCGGCAAGCTGGTTTGGGCGGCCGGAACTTACGCGGCTGGCGGCGTCACGCCCAATGCGCCACCGTACGCTGACGTTTCCGGCGCGAATGTGCTCTTGGCGACGCAGAATGTACAGCCTGATTCGATCGATATCAAATCAGTTGCGGGCAGCGGCTTCATCTATCAGCGCAATAACTCGACGGGCAAGATTCAGATCTTCACAACCGGGTCGGCAGCGGGCAGCGCGCTTGAGGAACTGCCGAACGGGGCATTGCCGGCGGGTGTGACCGGCGATGTTATCGAATTCGAGGCGAGCTGGGTGCGCGCGTAGCTGTCAAGCGAAGTTCTCACCTGTTTGTTCGGATTCGGTAAATATTGAATGGCCCACAACGTCAAAGGTCGCGGCACGGCGGTCCTCGATACCATGTCGGGGACCGTTTCTTTGGCTCAACCGGAAAGCATCCCGGAGGGCGGCAGCCCGCGCAACCAAAATTGCACCTTCGCGGTCGGCACGGTCGCGACGCGGCGGTCTCTGCAGAATCAGTATTCGTTTCAGGGCAGCAGTGTCACCAAATTGCCGGCCCATGCAGTCTCTACACCTAACGGCGCATCGGAGCCGTGGACGAACCCCGCCGGCGTTGAAGGGGCATCCAGTTTTGCCACTGTGTCATTCGGCCCCGGCACTCAAACGCGCAACCCGGCTACGGTGGTTTCGAGCGGCGCGGGTATCCCTTGGAATAATGCGCAGGATGCCGCCTCGGGTGGGGTGGGCAGCGACGAAACCGCTGTCATTATCGGCTTTTCGATCACCGCCAATGTGGTGAGCTTCACGCTGGCCCCGATGACGACGCCCTTTGTCGCCGGACAGCCGGTGACAATCTTCAATCTCCAAAATGGGACTTATCTCAACACGCACGTCTTGACAGTCCTTTCCTCGGGGCTAAGTGATACCACTTTTGAGGCGAGCTTTACGCATGCCGATGTGGCGGCAACCACTGACGCAGGCGTAGCAATACCCAGCACAGCATTTGCCTCTGCCATCAATGAGGGGTTGGTGCCGCCGGTTGGTCAGTATGTCGCCTTTGCGTCGCCGGCAGGATCGGATAGTGGACCTGTTTCTACCGGCGGCGGCTGTTTCGGCGACATCTTTTTCTTTCATGTATGGATGAATGGCGTAACCGGCGTAAACGGTTGCCCCTTCGGCGGCGGAACGATCGGCACCACCAGCTCCACTTTCGTAGCGCCGCAGTTGCCGCCCGGAGCTGTCGTGCAGGCCATCATCCCGGTAGTGAAAGGCACGACTTACGACAATAGCGCGTTTGCCTTTCAGGAGTTCTCTTACACGACGCCATCAGGCACATCGGCTATGACGCTGGATGGGACTCTTCAACAAGGCTCTAGTCTCGGAACGGACCTATCGATACTGAGCAGCCTCACCTTTAGGATGAGCGCGGAGAGCACCCAAAACGAACTCCCTGGAGTATCGCGGACTTTTGGGTCAAACATCCAATTCTTCGGCGTAGCGATTCTTTACACTGCACCATCCCCTACGCCGGCGACGCAGCTACAAAACCTGGATGCTTCTGATTTTGGCTTTACCGTTGGGTCAGGTGCACTTTCCGGCGTACAGGTTAATTTCGATGCCGGCATGCAGTTCGGAACCGCTGCCACGCTCATAGCGCAGCTCACATTGGGCGGCGTGCCAGTGGGAACGCCCAAACTCATCAGCGCGGGGCCGTGGGCTACGAGTTACACCCTTGGCGGACCTACCGATCTATGGGGCCTGTCGTCGCTGACAGGAGCCCAGGTAAATGATCCCAGTGGTATCGGCATCATCATCAGCGGCACATTGCTCGATGGATCTCAGGTTGATCTCAACAATCTGAGCATGACGATTGATTTCCCTTCTCCGACGACTGCGGATTTCCTCGACGCCACACAGTACGGATTTAATCTGACGACGCCGGTTACAGGCCTCGCCGGATCGTTTGCCGGTTCGGGCTCTGGGCAAATCTCTGTGCAGTTGCTTATGAACGGAGCGCCGGTCGGGACCGCCAAGCAATTCACGTTGCCTGGCAGCACTGCTATCGTCACTTTTGGCGCGCCCACCGATACTTGGGGCCTTGGCGGCTTCACGGATGCACAATTGAATGCCACCACATTCGGATTGCGCTTTGCTCTGGTGTCAGGCACAAGCGCCAGCATCCAAGATGCGCAACTTGTCGCATGGATCGCGCCCGCCGCAGCCAACTTCGATTACGTAACCACGTTCGAGGATAGCTTTGGCAATATCTTCACGCTTGCGCTCGACTCGAAGGGCGATTTCTGGATTGAGGATGTGCTCAACAATCCGAACGTGCTTACGCCCTTGTTTGAGGGCATGCCGAATAACAGCTTTGCCTCATCGTTCACGGCAGACTCGCGCCAGTTTATCGCAATCTCGAATCTGCTTGCAGGCAACTATCCGCCACAGAGCTATGGTCAGTATCGCGACCGTGTTTCACAGGTGGGTCCGGGCGCAGCGCCCGCCTTTGCCGGCACACTGACCAGCGGCGCAACGGCTAACATCACCGCCTACTCTGCCTCGGGAAGCACGCTGACACTTACAGCCGCCAATACATTCTCTGCCGCCGAAGTGGTGACCATTCAGGCAAGCAGCGGCGATCCACTTTTCCCGCTCAACGGACTCAGCTTCAATGTGCTAGGAGCGGGGCTTTCCCCTACGCAGTTTGAAATCTCAACTTCCGCCATTACGGGTAGCGGCAGCTCGACCGCAACCGCTATCGGCACGTACACCTATCCCATTGCGGCATCTCCAAACGGCATCACACAGTTTCCTTTCTGGAATCAGGCGCAAGGATATCAGTCGCAGTTCGATGACATTCTGTGGAGCGCGGGGCCGGGCTCAACCTCATCAGGCAACGTCATCACGATCTATTACCTGCAGGGCAGCCATGGATTGCCAGATGCCAATCTGGTGGCCGCCGTGCAGGCGCAAAAGTTCCCGGTCTATGTCTACGTCTCGGGTTGCACCAATCAGCCGCGGGCGAATGGCACATGGCTGGTAACGAGCGTGGGTGTGGGAACGCCGCCCGGCGGCGCCGCGACGCGCTGGTACTTCACTTTCAACATCAACGAAACCGGCTATCAGAACGAGGGCAGCGGCGCTAACTCTGCACCGGGCCAGTATCAAATGACGGTGGCGACACTGACCACCACGCTACCGCTGCCGGGCGTGGCAACCGGCGATTCCATCACAGTTTCCGGCGTTCCGGTGACCTCGTGGAATAACACTTGGCCGATCGTGGATTCGCTAAACTCGGGATCATACTCGATTTCGCAGACCTCGATGGATTCCTCGGGCACGGCTACCTATAACTGGGCTCTGGCGGGCAGCACATCGGCCGCGCCGCAGCCGGGCCAGCTTGTGACGGTTACGGGAACGCTGAACGGGAATGGTGTCTTCAATGTCACAGACGCCGTGATTGCCACCGTAACGGGATCTTCGTCGGGAACTTTCACCATCACCGGATTTGCGCCGCAGGTGATCACGTCGCAGGTGGAGTCCGGACAGGCTACAACTTCGGGCACGCAATTCCAGATCGACCCCGGCGCGTTGACGCTGAACAGTTCAGATAATCCGATCTACGGCAACTCGGGCGGCGGCTATGTGACGCTGGTTGGATCAACTTCAGTGGTCATCGCACCCGGCACGCGCAAGGGCACAGTTTTCTTTATCACCCGCAATGGCTATTGGACAGCGCCCGCGCCTCCGGTGCAATTTACCGTAGCGCGCAACTCAAATTACATCAAAGTCTCGAACATCCCAATCGGGCCGCCCAACGTGATTGCGCGCGGCATTGCGCTTACCGAGGCGGGGCAGAATGGGCAGCCGGGAGCCAGCTTCTACACGATCCCTGAGCCGGTGCAGTATGTCTTCAACGGAATCACGTATCTTTCGTCTTCGCTCATCATCAATGACAATTCGACTACGAATGCCCAGTTCACTTTTCCCGATTCTGTACTTTTAAATGCAGAAGAGATTGACATCCAGGGTAACGATCTTTTCAACCTGACAGAACTGGGTGATTCGGCCTGGTGCACCCAGTATCACGGCCGCAGCGTATGGGGCAGGGTCAGCAACAAAGTCCCGAACTTCCTCAATATGAGCTTCGACGGGGGATATAACCCCAACCCAGCCGGAAATCTGTTGCCGCTTGGCTGGGGCGCTGACCTTACCACGATGCCGTTCAACTCGCAGCCGACGTTGCTGGTGTCACCGATCTTTGGCAACTCATGGTACATCCTGAACCAGACAGGCAGCCCGGCGGCAGCGCTGGGGCGCATCACGCAAAGCGCTTACCGCGACTACAACAACGTTGCTATCCTGCAGCCCGAGATTGCTTACTCTGTGCGTGTGACATGCCGCACGCCCGGTGGCGCAACCGTGGGCGCGCTGGTGGTGGACCTGACCGGAGCGAATACCGGGAACGGCTACGGAAACACTTATGGCACCTTCACGCTGAATACGAGCGCCATGACTACGGCCATGGCGACTTATAGCGGCACGCTGCTGACAACACCGTTTGCGAGCGTACCCACGGACCTGGTACTGCGCGTGTGGGCAGCGAATCTGGCTGCAGGCGGCGACATTGAAATTGATCGCATTGAGATTTTTCCCACCATTGCGCCGGTTAACCTGACCGGGCTCACGATGAGCTACAAGAACGACTGGGAATCGTTCGACCTGGTGACAGGCGGTACCGATACCAACACAGTGAATGCGCAGCCAGCCAACGGCGCTTTTGTGATTCACGATCAGCTTTACGTGGTGAAGGAAAGTTCGCTGGGCTACCTGAGCGATACGCCTAATCAAGAGCCGGCCAACTGGAACCCTTTCCGCGAAGTCTCAAACGTGGCGGGAGCCGCCGGAATCAACGCCTTCGACGTGGGCGAGGAATGGGCCATCATGGCCTGCCAGAACGGCCTCTATGCGTTCAACGGCGGCGCTCCGGTGCCGATGCATCAGGAAATCCTTGAGATTTGGCGATCGATCAACTGGAATTATGGGCACACCATCTGCGTGCGCAACGATGTGGCGAATCGACATATTCTGATTTCGGTGCCGATGGCTACGCCGAATCAATGGTGTCCGGATTTCCCGGTGAACGCGAATCCGACCGCGCCCAATGTGGTACTGTGCCTGGACTACAAGGGCATCGAGACTATCGAAGAACTGATAGGGGCCGCGCCAATCCACATCACCATGATGGGTCAGATGGCGGTTCACGATCTGCGCCGCAAGTGGTCTCTGTGGTCAATTACTTCGCCGTACATGGCGGTGTGTAAGCGCAGCGAATTGCTCAGCGAGATGCTCGTCTGCTCCGGTTTGGGCGATGCAGCGCTGTCGTCCTTTGCGAATCTTATCCCCGGCGCCGACAACGGCGTACCGTTCACGCACAGCTATTGCACGTATGGGTTTGTGGATGAGAAGAAAGCAGAGCAGAACCCGATGCTCGGGCAGTGGAATAAGCGGTATGCGTGGTGGGATGCGATTCTGCGCGGACAGGGCAAAGGCACGCTGACTTTCTTCCAGAACATTCTCGCAGCGCCATTCCCGTGGACGGTGCCGGGTGGTGTTACGCTGACCGACCCCGCCCCGAATGACCTCTCCGGGCCGCTGAACGAATATGCGATGCGGCTCTTTGTTGAATTCAAAATGAACGGTCTGAATACGCGCTTTAGCTGGCAATGCATGCGGCTGGCTGCGAATCCAGACCCATGGCAACCAATCAGGTAAGGTATGGCGACACCGGCAGGAAGTCTCGACGGCGGCAGGCTGCTCAACGAGGTGGCGTTGAAAGATCCTCGCCTTGGGCAACTTCTACAAAACGTGATCGACGGAATCAACCGGCTGGGGCTGAATGTGGGTGCGTCTCCGGTGGGCGATGTGACGCCGCCAAAGCCGCCCGATTCGGTCTCGGTGAAGGTGTCGGGCGAGATGATGCACATCTCCATCAATCACGCGGGGGAACTAAACCGCGGCGTGCGGTACTTCTCGGAAATATCGACTTCGCCGTCTTTCGGGCAGCCTATCGTGATCGACCACGGCACCAGCCGCACGTCACATCCGATCCCGCTACCAACACAGGATGACAGTAGCAGTCCGGTTACATACTACGTGCGATCGTATGCGCAGAATCCGGGAGGCCCGCCGTCCGCGCCGACCGTGGTGGGCGGCATTGGCTCGCCTACAGGATTCACCATGACCGGCGGCACCAAAATGACGTTGCTGCCATCGACCGGCAGCGGCACGGCACCCAGTACCGGCCAGAGCGCTGGACAAGGCATGGGACGGTTTCAAAAGAGGCAATCATGATTGTGCGCGATGCGACATTTGAGGACAGCAGTACCATTTCGGAAATTCACGCCGCAATGGGGCTTGACTACCGCTTACCCGATCTGAACTCGCCCCTATTCTTCGTGCGCAAGGTGGCCGAGCGGGATGGAATCGTGCGCGGGGCATGCTTTTTGCGGATTTGTGCCGAATGCTATCTGTGGCTTGCGCCCGAGCAAACTGCACCTGATAAAATGAGAACCATGGAAGCCTTGCAGCCTGAAATTCTGCGCGCTGCTTGGGCGAAAGGCCTTGACGATATCGAGGCCCGCATTCCTGAGACCCTAGAACGCCGCTTTCATAAGCGCCTGACGCAGCTTGGATGGACGGCTAACCGCAATGGTTGGCACCCATGGTCTAGGGAAACATATGCGTGACGCAGCCAATGCGGCGTTGAATGCCGCCAAAACAGCCTCTACAACCGCTGGACAGTACGGCTCGACAGCCGCCGGCATCGGCGCGAACCTGGTGCCCTTTCTGACGCGCCAGATGACCAATCCGCAGGGCATGAGCCAGCAGGATATCGGTGCGCAGTTGACGAGCGAGCTTGCGGGCACGGGCGGCGCAACCTCTGGCCTGACCGGTGCGGCCAATAAAATGGCTACCGTCACGCGCAACCCGATGGGCTTCTCGGCGGCGCTCGATGCGGCGGCACGCACGGCTGACAAGGCGAATGCGGGCGCGGGTGAAAGAATTGCCGCCAACAATGCCAACATCAAACTCCAGCAGCAGAACGAGGCCGCGCAGCAGCTTGGCGGCCTGTATGGAACCGCGGGCAGGCTTGGCGTGGAATCGCAGGGGCAGGTTGCGCCGGATGTGAACGCGGCGGCTGATGCGAATAAGACCGGATGGCTGCAGAACATGACGGATATTATCGGTTCGCTGTCGGGTGCTTCAAAGGGACCGATGAAATACGTCTGAGGCTACGATGGCGCTGACTGATCTCCTGCCTAACTCGAATGATCCGCTGAATCTGAACGCTCCGCGTGTGTCCGCATTGCGTCCGGTTGGCCCAGAGCCTACGGCACCGGTGAATATGGGCGATGCGCCTATGCCGCAGTTGCCCACGCTTCGGCCCTTAGTGACTAGCCCGCGCGAGCAACAGATTCAATCATTGACGCAGAAGATTAACGCATTCGAGAATCCTGGACCGTCGAAGCCTGGATTCTGGCACCGGCTCGGGCAGATTTCAGCCAGGATCGGCAACATTGCGGGCGATGTGGTTGCCCCGCACACGATGGAACTTATCCCCGGAACGCAATTGAATCGCGAGATGCAGCACCAGCAGAATTTGGCTGAGCGCGCCGGTTTGCAAAAGCAGGATTTGGACGAACAGAACGCAGCGAGCGAGAATGCTTTGCGCGGCGCACAGACGGCGGAAATTCCAGCGCGGGCCAACCTGGAGAATGCCGAGGCCGACAAAGACCGGGCGGCGGTGGCGAACGGCCCGGACCTCGCCACGGCCTATGCGCACCGGGTCAATCAGGTGCTTAGGGAAAACGGCGATCCCTCCACAGATCCGACAGTGATGTATTTACAGCACGCGATCACAGATATTCAGCGGAAACCTTTGCCGAAGGGGCTTGAGAAAGTTGACCTCGTTGGTCCGGATGGCAAGCCGATGGCGGCTAACTATGACCCCGCAAAGGGCGTTTATACCGATGCGTCCGGCAAGGTTATCCCGAATCCGAGGCCATACGAAAAGCCGAACCAAGCTGGCATGGTTACCGTGGTTGCCCCAGATCCCAATAACCCCGGCGGCGGTATTGTCGAGCGAGTAGGAGCAGGCGCGCATTTAGCGCCGGGCTCCATGACGGCATCGCAGTACGGCGTCGGCGCTGCGGCGGATGTGAAGCAGGACAAGGCGCGCAAGCAGGCGGCAGAAGAGGCGCAGAAAGACTACAAGCTGATGCAGACTCTTGCCGCCAATCCGTCGCCTACAAACGATCTTGCCATGGTGATGCACTACATCGGCGCGACCAAGCCGGACTCCATCGGCAAACTACGACTCAACCAGAACGAAATCGCTCTCGTGATGGGAACGCGCAGCAGCTTTGGCGATCTTGAGGCGATGGAAGAGAAAGTGCGCAACGGGCAAAAGTTGACGCCCGAGCAGCGCAACAACATGCTGGAGACCATGCGCATTCTTTCCGCGTCGTCAGGCGATACGGGCGGTGGACCGCAGATGATTCGGGCGCGCGATCCGCAGGGTGTGTTGCACGAAGCCCCGGCGGGCACGCCGCTGCCGGCGGGATGGAAGGCTGAATAATGGCGGGCTGGGTTGTAGTTCCGAATGGCGACACCTCCGCATGGAAGCCTGTGCGGGAGGCGAGCGCACCCGTGTCCACGCAGCCAGAGGATACGCGCAATGATGCCCAGCGCACATTCGACAGCGCCACCAAATCAGTTCCCATCGACCTGACGCATGGATTGGGGAATGCGCTCAACTCCACACTCGGCAATCTGGGGGGCGGCGCTCTGAGCTTGGCGGCCCCGCTCTTTCATCCGATTGCCACAGCGCATGGCCTACGCGATTTGGTGACGCCGCAGAGCGCAACCGAGCAGGGCGCTTCGTTCCTCGGGCCGGGAATAGTCCCGATGCTGCATATGGCTTCTTCGGCGGTTAATGCGGTGAAGCCGAAACAAGGTGAAACGTTCGGCCAGAATGCAGCCCGCGCTGGCGGTGAAGCTATCTCGGCAATTCCGGCTGCGACGGCCGCGGCATTTGGAGACGAGGCTGCCGGTCTACGTGATCTGATACCCACCAAGGCGGGCGCTGGCCGTTTGTTTGAGTCGGTCATGAATGATGCCGCCACGCAACCGGTAAAGCTGACGCGCTCTATGGAACCCCTGGAGCGCGCACAGCAGATTTCTGCGCGCGGTGGCAACACTGTATCAGCGGTCGACAATCTCTACAAACGCATCAACACGATCAACCCACTGGATTACCGGGAGGCTCGTGATTGGGCTTCTAACCTTTCCCGACTTTCAGGTCAAGATGCTATGAACGCCTCGCCGGCCCTGAGGGCTCAGATTGGCAAACTATCGCATGCGTTCAATGAGGATGTAGGGGACGCGGCAGCGGCGGTTGGACGCGGTGAGGATTACGCCAAAGCTATGCGCGACTATGCGCGCGCCGCCAAACTGAGCGATCTTTTCGATACTGTGAAGAAACATGCAATTCCGGCGGTAGCGGGTGGTGGTCTTGTGGCTGCAGGCCTGAAGGAGCTGCTGAAATGATCAGAGGTAGCGATCAAACGGATCGCTCTCGGAATCGCCGCGGCGACGGCGCGCCTTCTGTGACTTCAAATCAAACCAGACAAGCCACACCAAAATCACAACGGAGCAGACTAGAAACAGCAGCATTCGGCCTCCGCTAAAATGTAAGTATAGCGCGGCCTAAGACAAGGAGCAACGGCAATGCCACCTTATTTGAACTCGACTTTCGGACCACCGTACAAGAAGACGCTGCGCATGCAGTACGGCGTTGTGCCGATCTACCTGTTCGGCCGCAAGGATTCGCAGACTAACCCCTTTGTTTTCAAGGTGACTCAGGTTGCGCTCACCTCGAATGTGGCGACGCTAACAGTGCAGCTTGTCTCGGGCGGCGGCGGGGCTCCCAACGACTTTCCGGCATCGCCGCAGGTGGGCCAGAACCTCAGCGTTCTCGGCACGCAGACAGCCAGCGGCGCGTTCAACGTGGGCTTTACACAGGTCACGGCATCCACGGTTGACCCGACGACCGGCGCGGGCACGATCAGCTTTGCGCTGATGCACGCCAACGTGGGCGCAACCGCCGACTCGGGGCAGCTTGTGCTGGAACCGCTCGAAATCCCCGATCTGGTTGACAGCGTGACGGCATCCATCCCGGTAGCGCAGATCTTCACGCCCGATGACAGCGACAACTCACGCTGCATCTTCGCTGAGGCCAAATGGACCGGAACCTTGCCGACTAGCGCAACGATCAAGCTGCAGGTTGCCAACGTAGACGAAGACTCGCGCTATCAAGTGGTGCAGAACTCCTACGGGACAGCCCCGGGTGCGATCGTGGCCCAGAGCGATTCACTAGCAACCGTGGCGGCAGGCGCTGTCACTCAGTCAGGCGCACAATACCAATACATCATGGGCAAGTTCATCCGCGCGAAGATAACGGCCATCACGGGTGGCGACAATACGACCGGGCTCATCTTAACTTTGTTCGGCTGATGAGTCAGATGCACTCTTGGAGTAACGATGCGTGGATTGGCATTACTTTCGTGTTTTCTGGCGCTGCCATTAGCGGTATCAGCCCAGTACGGCCGCATGGACTTCTCGCTGCAGAGCGCACAGGGCCAGGCGATTGCCGGGGCTACGGTGAACGTGTACACGCAGCCATCTTGCGGGGCCGCGGCGGGCGGGTTGGCAACACTCTACCCGGCGGCGACGGGGGGCACACCGCTTACGCAGCCGCTCTCTACGGATGGCTTTGGATCAGCCTTTGCCTATGCCGCACCGGGATGCTACACGGTTGTCTACTTCAGTCAGTTTACCGGCACACGGACATTTGCCGATCAGGTGCCGGCGACGAATGGCGCGAGCATCTCATTGAGCACGCTTGGAACTGGCGGCGCGTCGACGCTGATCGGGTCGCTTCTCAACATCCCGCAGTATCAGAGCCAAATCTCGCTAACAACCACAGGCACGAGCGGAGCGGCAACTTTGACCGGGGCCGTCATCAACATCCCTCAGTATCAGTGTGCGCTTACGCTGACCACAACGGGAACAAGCGGCGCAGCCACATTGAGCGGATGCACGCTGAATATCCCGCAGTACACGGGCGGCGGTGGCGTTAGTGGGCAGGCAAGCGGCGTCATCGGCCTCGCCACAAACGCGACTACAACCGGGGCCCAATCGCATATCGATGAAAACACGGCTGGTCAGGACACGGTCAATCAAAGACTGGCGGTCAATGATCCTTCGGACCCCACCGAATGGATCCTTACGCCTACTTCTCATGCGTGTGCGCTCATAACCGGAGCCTTTTCGATTTGCCCGTCCGATAGCCTGTCATCTGGCAGCGCTCTGCAGGGCCCCGATGCTCCCGGTTCTGGCGATCAGATTATCTACGTGACCAATACTGCCGGCGTGATGAAGATCAAGTTTGTTACGCCAGGCCCGGGATTGTCATTTTCCGGTGGCACGCTGTCGGCCCCGTTCTCCTGTCAACCTGGTTTAGGGGATGGATTGAATGCGATCGCTGCGGGAACCTATCTTCAGTCCACATGCAAGAACACCAGCGGTGTGACCATCACGATCCACGGCATCCAGTGCTTCACGGACAACAATGGGTCGAGCACAATGAATGTAACGAACGGGGCCGGAACCGGATTGCTCACTGGCGCGGTCACCTGCTCAAACAGTTTTGCGGCTGGTACGCAGAGCGGAACAACGACTATCGCTAGCGGTGATTATTTCAAGTTCACTTTTGTGGCTGATGGCACCAGTAAGCAAACGACATGGGTGATATTTTGATGCGCACTCTCATTGCGATGATGTTGATTTCCTCGTGCCTGTCTGCGTCGGCGCAAATTGTAAACACCGGGCGGCATCGCGGGTTATTTACACCTACCGGTACTACAAATCACGCGCGGCAATTCAATGGCACGAGCGACTCACTACAGTCCGCATCCCCTCTTTCTTCCTTGAGTGGCGTTGGGACCGTGAGCCTCGCATTCTGGATGTACTGGGATGCCTTCGCGAATAACGATGAACTAGCTTTTGAATCTTCGGCGAACTATAACTCGAACAATGGAGCTTTTCTCGTTGACCCTAATACTTCGGGAGGTGGCGGCGTAAGCGCAGGAGTCTTCCAATATTCGGTCAACCTTGCCGGTGCTGGAGTGCATCTTGATTGCGCTTTTACGCGACCATCCGCTGCGGCGTGGCATCAGTATGTGCTCATCCTCGACGCGACGTCAGGATCCTGCGGAGCTTATGTAGACGGCGCGGTTCCATCCGGACTGACTACGGTCAACTCGCACACGGGAACTTTTTCAAGTCAGACGCTCAACGTGATGAGCCGTAATAATGCGTCTCTGTTTGGGGCTGGGCGTATGTCTGAGATATCGGTCTTTAGTGGAACCATCAATTCTTCTGACGCATCGCTACTTGCCGCCTGCGGTCGTCCCACCTCTGTATCCAGCGCTTCGCTTCTCTACTACTGGCCTATCAATCAGACCTCTCCCGAAACGCCGACGACAGGAGGCATCAACCTTACTGTTAACGGCACAACCAACGTGGCAAGCCTATGCTCATTTTAAGGAACATGATGAAGAGACTTATCGCTTTGATTCTCCTCGCCACAATGCCGATCCTAGCGCAAAGCGGGCGCGGTTCTATCAGGGGAGAGGGAAGAATATCTTCCGGAGTGAGCGCGATCAATTCGGGCAGCGGAATCATCGGGTTGATCGACGGGAGCTACAATTTGGCATTCAACGACTCGAATAACGTAATCGAGGGAATGCGCTTCGTCAATTCTCAGTTCCAGCAGAAGTCGCCTCTCCCGAATGCCGCAGCGGATTCGTGTACGTCTGTCTATAACAACAAAATCTACATTATAGGCGGCTATGGAACTTCGAGTTCCACCCAACTCGACTTCGTGCAGATCTACGATCCTACGACTGATATATGGACCCAGGGGTCGGTTCTCCCTGTGGCGGAATGGGGCGCTGCTTGCGCGGTCTATAACGGCAAAATTTACCTGTTCGGCGGAGTCGTAAGCGGAGGCGGCGGAGGGGGCGGCGGAACCGCGAACGCTTACCTCTATGACATTGCCGGTGATTCGTGGTCGTCTCTCACATCGCTGCCTTCTGCCATCCCCGACGGCATGATGGGGGTCACAGTGGGCAGTGATATTTATCTGCTCTTCGAATCGAATTTTTGGCGGTTTGACCCATCTGCAGCAGGAGGCATGGGCTCCTACACTGCGCTTACGGCGGCGCCAACGGCAGCGCAGGTCCAGTGGGCAGCGACGGGCTATGTAAACGTGAGCGGCGATGATCGCATTTACTTCATCGGCGGCAGCACGAGCGCAGGCAGCGGATATGGCAACGGTAACTACTATTACAGCGTGACGAATTCGGCCTGGAGCGGTGCGCAAGCGGCTGCTCCGTTCAGCGCCCATGGTCAACTGCAGGGAGCCGTACTGAGCGGCCAAATTTATTACATCGCCGGCTACGATGGCACCGTGTTTTGGTCTGATCTGTACGCTTATAATCCATCCACGAACTCGTGGTCTTCAAAGTTGGCCACAATGAGTCAATGGCGCGATGGAGTCGCGGGCGGATTCTACGGCAACACGATCTATGTCATTGGTGGTAGAAACGCGAATGCGCCGAATGCTTTCGGGATCTCCGCAAACGAGGCTTACCAAGTCGGATCAACCGTGATTCCGCAAACCTTCACAAAGATCCAATTGCATTACAGTAGTCCTTCCGGCGGGAACGTCCATCTCGGCATCTATTCCGATTCGGGAGGAGCTCCAGGCTCGCTCATTCTTGACGCTGGTGCTGTGTCGATTGTGAACGGATGGACGGCGATCACGGGATTGAGTTTGTCGTCATTGACTCTGGGCACTAACTATTGGCTGGTTTTTTTGCAGGACTCATTCAACAATATTTCGTACACATCAGGAGCTCCGTCAGGTTCTGTGGCCGGCGCACACTGCTCAACTACCGGTACTTCCTACGGGTCGTTACCGTCTACGTTTCCGGCTGTTGGAATGACGTGTCAGGTGGGATCGATGTATGCCGAAAAGTTGTCGGTCAACTGAATTTGTCATCCCATGCTCGCTTTGGCGGAATCCCACGGCAAACATCGAACAAGAACCAGACGAACCCGATAGGCCAGAGAATCAGGCGACTTAGAAATTTCCAGAGGCGGATGCGGGTTTCAAACTGCATGGCGCAAGGGTAGCAGAAATTTTAAGGAGGAAAGATGAAACGATTGATCTTGTTAGCTGCAACTTTAGTGTTAAGTGTGGGGTGCCAAGCTCAACTTCCGCCGACAACCTGGCAGGTGGCTGTGACTTGGCAGGCGCCGCAGGCGAATACAAATTGGGCGGGTTGCACGGCGCAGAACCCGTGCACTTATGCGGTAAGCCGGATTGCGGTGGCCTCGGGAACCATCTGCCCCACGCCTTCAGGCGGAAACTACGCGCTGGCCGGCAACTCGGCTTCACAGGCATTGAACTTTCTCGACACCGCAGTTACTCCCGGCACGAGTTACTGCTATCTCGTACAAACGCAGCAGGTGATTCCGCCAGCGACTCAGCCAGCGACGTCGAGTCCCTCGAATACCGCTTTCATCGCGGTGCCCGCAAACCCCGGACCTCCGACCGCACCATCTTTGACACCTTCAACTCAAAGCACGCAGACGGGATCGGTTGAAAAGCCGATGCCTGAGCCGACGTCGGCAGTCGCTGGTAAGCCGAGTTCCGCCCCGGTCGGCCTGGTAGCAGTCGTTGTGAAACAAAAGCGCTAATATCCATGGCAATTTTTGACAATCCGAGAGACCTGCTGGAGCGGCTGGATGAGATTGCCGCGCAGGGCCGTCAGAATGCTTCCAATCTGGAACTAATCAGCACGAAGCTGTTCGGCTCCGAAGAAGACCATTTTGCGGCTGGCAGGCTACCTGTGCTTGAGCGCGGCTTAGAGTCTCTTACCGCTCGACTTGGAGCCATGGAACACAACGACGCGCGGCTACAGGGGCAGCGTAAAGCCTGGAGCGGCGCGCTCTCGTTTGTCGGTAAGGCAATTCTCGCAGCGGGCAGCGCGCTTATGGGCGCCGTCTTCGGAGCACATTTTCACAAATAGTGGTGTAGAATTCAGTCAGGCGCACTTTTACGGAGAGACCCCATGCTAGGTGAGAATTGGCCCAAATGGTTGTGCTGGTTGCTGTGGGTGATCGGCGTTCCCCTTGTATGTCCTGACTGCAAGAATCGCGGCGGCGTGTATCAGCGCGTCTGTGATGAATCGCAGCACCACCTTTGGACCCGGTGCGGGCGCTGCGAACCTTACCAAAACATCTGAGGAGAGATCACATGAAAAAGTTCTATCTGTTTTCTGGCCTAGCCCTGCTCGGCTTGGCTGCAACCGTATGCATGACTGGCTGCGCAGGATTGCCCCAATGGCTGGCGGACGCCAATAACCTACTGCCGTTGTTTGTGGCGAGCGCCGGATCAATTCTGACAGCCATAGGCGTTCTGAGCGGCAATCCAGCCCTGGCGACTGGGGCCTCTACGATTGCTGGCATCGCCACAGAGGTGGAGGACAGTATAAAGGACGTGCAGGCTATGGTAGCTGCATATCAAGCCAATCCGGGGACCACAACCTTGGAAAAAGTTGAGAGTGCGGCACAGGCAGTCATTACCAGCCTGCAAAAGCTGTTGGGCGATTTTGGCATGCCTGCGGATAGCGTAGCCCCGTTTCAGTCGCTGGCTCAATTATTGCTGACGCAGTTCGAGGCGTGGGTTTCCACTATCCAAAGCATCAAGACTGCTACAGAAAATTCAACCGGCCTACATGCGGCTCTTTTGGCTCATGCCGCAGTCGCCAAGCTGCCGCAGGTTCCGATGGATGCCGCGCATTACAAGCAAGCGGTCAATGGCCTAGTGTCCCAGTATCCCGACTCGGGACTGAAATCCATCTGAAACACTCCATTCGCGAGGGCTCGCGCAGAAATGTGCGGGCTCTTGCTTCGTTACCTGCGTGACATATCAGATTAACTATTTGTCGGGAGGGTGGATGTCAAAACTCAAGCTCAACGGTAAGCCATTCAACCTGAAACCAGCATCACCCACGGAAACGAAGCTGCTGCACTTTCTTTCCAGAGCTCCTGTGGACGAGATCTATACGATCCCCGAATTGTCCAAAAAAACTGGCTGCGCTCGATGCTCTATCGAGAGGTGCGAGGCTTTAGCGGAGTTTACAACGCTGCTCGGCCCACGGCGCTATTGGGGAAACCCTAAGGCTATCGCAGAGCTTAGACGGCAGGCGGGCGCATGAAAATTGCCGATGCCGTAACAGTTAAGGTCCAATCGAATAAGAAGAAGGCGGACTTCCAATGGCGCGAATGGTGCGACCACGCCGAGAAGACGCAGGAGCTCTACAAGCGCGCCAGCGTCTCGCAGAAGTTCGCCAAGATCACGCTGGGCGATGGTAAGACGCCAGTCTGCCTGCTCCCCTTCTCAGACCAGCACATCGGTGCGCGCGGGATGAATTACAAGATTTTCCGCGCCATGACGGAAGAGATTCTCTCCGACCCGCACATCTATCTGGGAATCATCGGCGATCTGGCCGAGTTTGCCATCAAGCTGCGCAGCGTGGCCGAGATATGCGCGCAGATCTTCAGTCCTGAAAAGCAGATGCAGTTTGTGGAGAACTGGTTTGAGGAGATAGCACCCAAAGTGGCGTTCTGCTCATGGGGTAACCACGAAGACGAGCGCACCGAGAAGCAGGCCGGTTTCGGCGTGATGAAGTGGCTGATGGGCAAGCGCGCCGTTTACTTCGACGGCATTGGTCATGCTGATGTGATGGTGGGCAAGCAAACCTACAATTTGGCGGTGTCGCACAAGTTCCGCGGCTACTCATACATGAATCCGTGCCACGCCGGCCAGCGTTACATGCGCTTTCAGGGCGTTGACCGGGAGATTGCCGTGATGGGCGATATCCACACGCCAGCCTTCATGCACTACTACGATGGACCGCGAGAGCGCCTGTCCCTGGTGGCCGGAACGCTCAACATTGGCTCACTCTATGCCGAGCGGTACTTTTCGATTTTCACGCAGCCGCAGTACCCCTGCATTGTTCTCGACAACAAGGTACACAGCTTTCAGCCATACAAGAATCTGGCGGCGTGGAAGCTGACCACGCAAGGTTGAGCCCATGGCCCTATCGCATGCGCAGCTTCGCCGCTGGTATGTCGCTTACAACAAGCGGTGGTTTGGCGGAAAATTGCCGGACGACATGGACCTGTTTTATGCGCCGGACGACAAAGCGCATGGTCTGGCTATCTGCCATGAGAACGGCGAACGGATGATCAAGATCGACACGGCGATTGCGGGTTCGCGATGGGCCAAGATGACCCTGCTGCACGAGTGCAATCACCATTACACGGGCGACTTTACGCATGGCGTAAGGTTTCAGGCCGGCATGGCACGGCTGGCTACGCTGGGGGCATTTAGGGGGATCTGGTAGATGCTGAGCGGAAGTATAGAGAAGGACTCACTGGAACTGTTCTTTGAGGGCATCCGGTCATCTTGTAATGAGCATGCCAGGCGCAAGGGCTATACGGAGCGAGGGGCTGGTGATGGCGATGTGCTCGGCCCGGTGCTTAATACGATCGGAATTACCCAGGCTCATGCGCTCGGGGAAATCATCACCAAGGTTGTGGAGTTTAGGAGATCACCCCGTCGAGTGCTTGCCGAGAAGATGGCGGGCTGGGCGTGGCGCCTGTGGCTTAGCTGCGAGGAGTGAGTTGCGCGCTACGATCCTCCACTTTTGGTAAGTCTTCCAGCGGTATCCGATCCACGCGAACTCTGCGCACCTGGATCACCGATGGGCTGTGTGTCTCGGGACCGCCGTAACCGCCGCGCCTCAGCCTGGCTACCTCTGCTGCTGCCTGCTCCAACGTCGAGACCAGCGTAGGACAGCCATAAGAGCCTTCTCGCGGCCAGTAGATATCTACGCGAAGCTGATCGATTTCGGAGATCATTCAGAAGACTCCTTCAGGCCCGACGCCTTGGGAGTGGGCGGCAACAGTTTTCTCTATCAGGATCGCCGTGGAGTAATCCGGTTGCCAGACAGATATCGATTCATTTGCTATGTTGAATGCCGCGACAGCTGCTTCAAGTTCATCTACGCCGTTCAAGTCGTTAACATCGGCGTCTTCCCACATATGTTCGAGCATATTCTCGTAGAGGCTTTCCGTGGTTGCTTTCACAACCCCGACATCTTTGCAGGCCCAGATGTACTCTGGCTCTTGTCCTTCCAGATAATCATCAATGGCGCTCTCGACATCTTCGTAATACCTGTCGTCGCGACCATAGACCATTCCGCCTTTGTATTCGCTGGGAAGAATCTTGGTCGCCTTCTCGAACCGCTCGGCTTCTTTGATCCGCTCTCTTTCGCGCCACTCGGCATCTCGACAGTCGAGGCATTTTGTATCGTAAGTGCGCTCTACCTTTTTGCCACACTCGCAGATAAGCTCGCCATGGCATTTCTGCGCCTGCGCTTCGTTGCCGAACACGGCACGGCATTCGGAGCAATAGAAAACTCCCGCCGCTGATCCATCTTTCTTGTAAAGCTCAATCGCCTCGCTCATCCCCTACTCCTTCCCGCCGCCCGGTTGGGGCGCTAGCGCTTGATCGATGAGAATAAGCAGCGCAAGTGCTCCCTGCTGCGGTACGACCATGTTGCCAAGTCCTCGGAGTTGATCTTGTCGGCTGAAATCCATCCCTCGGGAAGTCCCATCATCCACGCTACGAACTTCGGATTCAGCATCTTCTTCTTTGGCGACCGCTGGCGCGAGCTCTGGGCGCTCTCTGAGGATTCGAGTCCATGCGTCTCTGTCGGATGGGCCGGGAGGAAAGAGTGCTCGATCATGGCTGGCAATGTCGGCCCTGCTGGGCGGTTGAAGTGTTCCACTGTCGCTGCCCCCCCCGATTCGCTCTTGTAATCCCGTGCCGCAGGAGTAGGGAATTGCGTCAACCTCGCCTGTTGATCCAACCCCATCTCGTCTTTCCGGTCCCCGCCTCTGGATCGAAACGAGTCCGTCGCTGGTGGCTGCCATAGTTCCACTGCTCCTTCCAGATCAATTCCGCCAGTATGCTTAGGGGTGCTCACAAGGTTGCCCCCCCCCCCGAAGGCGTGTTCGGTGTGGGCCATAGCTTCCGAGACAAGATCGCGATGCCTGCCGCCACGTTCTCTATGGCCTGCGCCTGGCTGTCCGTGCGAGTTGTGCGCATGTGGCGTGCTCCAGTTATTCATCGAACTCCACGGCTCTTATTGCTAGCGGTACGCCGGCACCATTGCCGTTGTTTGCGGTCTGCTTCAACTTCGATTGCCTCGTGCGCCAACTCTCTGCCGATTCGCCGTCATTCATCGCATTCGCGTCAGGCGTAGGCCAATTAGCAGCCTGCTCTCGGATATTTACAAACCCATTGTGACCGTTGCCCCTCCCAAAGAATCCTGCGCGTTCCGATGATTCCCACAGCATTCGGAGTCCTCGGCACGAGCGGTAGGCCAAGCAGAACCATCTAGCCCGTTTGTGCGGAGCCCCAACTTCGGCTGCTGATAGACGTATCCATTCCGCATGGAACCCCAAAGCGGCCAAGTCTCCAAGAACAAACCAGAGTCCGGCAGGCAGGATATAAGTCTGCCATCTTCGCTCGTCACGATTCCATCGCCAGCGTCGAACCTTGTGCCCCACAGCGATTCCCGGCACATTTTCCAAATACAGCCATTCTGGCTGAATCTCGCCAATGCAACGGCGGAAGTCGTTCCAGAGTTGGCCGTGCTTTCCAACGATTCCTTTGCGCCGTCCGGCGACGGAATAATCCGGGCACGGGAATCCGCCAATGATGCCATCCACAAGGCCGCGCCACGGCTTGCCGTCGAAGGTTCGCACATCAGACCAGATAGGCGCATCATCAAGGGATTTCTCTTCAATACGAGTCGCCAAGATTGCGGCTGCAGGAACTTCTGCCTCCACATAGCAGACACAGCGAGCATCTGGCACAGCGAGTCTGACGGTAAGGTCGATTCCCCCAATTCCTGAGAAGAAGGAGGCATATGTGATTTCGGAATATGTAGCCACATTATTCAGATCTACTCCCCCTCCTCGCCCTTCTCGGTCGCGGCGAGGGCGGCGAGAGAGGCGCTAGCCAGCGTCGCCTCCACGTCTTCAATGCAGCGGGCCACGATGTAGGTGTGGCCCCGGTCTGTGACCATGGTCTGAAAGTATTTCTGTAGCTCAGACTGCTTGCCCTTCTGCGTCTTGCATTCAATCCACAGAGGATGCGGCCTGCCATCCACTTCGGGAAACGCGAGCAGATCAGCCATGCCAGGCGTACCGTAGGGGATAGCCCTCTGGCGGCCCTTGTATTCTGCGAAGGAGACCCCGCTCTGCATGCGGAAGGCGAGAATATGCCGCGCCGTCAGGTAGTCTAAGATTGCGCGCTTGACTGCGGATTCTGGCGTCATGCCACCCTCCGCGCCAACTGCATCATGCGCTCAATGCGTTCCGACTTGATGCGCTCGCGCTCCGGATTTTTGTTGACGACCGTTTTCTTTGCCGGCACTGCGCGGGGTCTATAGGTTCGGTTCGGGCCGCGATAAATGCCCTCTGGACACTTGGGCCAGCGGAAACCCATCTTCCGGCTGATATAGAGACAGGTGGAATGGTGGACGCCGAGAATCCGCGATGCCTCTCCCAGCCAGATGCCGCTCTCGGCTAATTCCTTAGCTCTGCCCCAATCCACACTTCGCGGTTTGCCGTTTTTGAACCGAATGCCCAACACGGCCTGGTATTTCCTCAGGGATTCATAAGAACGCCCAAGCCTCCGCGCCGCTTCAGTCTTCGCGCATCCCGTAGTCGCAAGCTCTCGCAGAAGAGTCGTATCATCGGAGGTCCAGCGCCGCCTTGGACGCGCCCACTGCAGTCCTAAATGTTGCGTTATATACCAGCAGCTCGACGGATGTATGCCTAACCTACGCGCGGCTTCATTCATCGAGATGCTACCTCCCGACAACGCGCTCACCTCGTCCCAATTGATTCGACGCGTTCTCATATCCGAGATCTCCGCGTGCGCTGATCGTTGCGGCCATCTGACCGGCGCAGCTCGCGCCAGCATTTGCGACAAACCGGAAGGCCATCATCGGTGATGACAATCTGCGTTTCAGGGAAGGGCTCGCAGCACTGCTCACAGACAATATCGTCGTCTTGGGGTTGTGTTCCGCGCATCACGCCGCCTCCGCAAACCCACGCAGCCGGTCAATGAGCATCAGTGCTATTTTGCGGCTAATCCCAAGTTGGGACCAACGCCGCTTGCCGCAGTCTTGACAGTGCGCCACTGTCATAAGGTTTTCGTCGTTGCCGCACGTGCAGCGCCAGAGAGAATCGCTACCGGGATCTTTTGCCATAACACCTCGTTACGCCGTGGCTGACCGCATCTGTGCTTCGCAGTCATCGCGATGGTTTAACCAGCAGGACGCGCAGAAGAGGAACAGCACCTTGCGCAGGACGCGCGCCGTTCCCTGCACGCACGCGTGATTGCAATGGCTGCACTTGACTTTTCTGCCGATGAGTCGCTTGCGTTGCATGGTCGCCATAACTATTCGAAAGTGTGCCTGACTAGGTGCGCAAAGTCAACAGTACTTTGGTGCTCATTTTGGTGCTCATCGGAAATGGAATTTGGTGCGCGGCGGTGCGTTGGCTGGAAAGGCGCTCTATCTGATTTTCTGCGTAAACATTGGGGTTTGAACTGGTATGCGCGGTGGGGATATCTGGTGCGATTCAGAGTGTTAATGATTTCGAGTCAGGTGCATTCAACCGGGCTCTGCCACCTCTCCGCTGGATCACTCGTGGGCACAAGTGATGTGGAACTGAACAGTCGCCTTGCGGCGTCCTATTGAGCCGGTCCTTCTAAGTTTAATGGCAGACGCTGCTTGGCCGCAATGCCGATAACCTTTGCACTCACTTTCTTCAGGAAAGCATGCTTGGGCAAAGGCTGCCAGGCGTCGTTGTTCCACGCGAGGCGGCACACCTCAGCCATAAACCGGATCATTGCAACTGCCCAAAAAGCAGATCGGAGCGCATTGCGCGCCCCGATCTCAGCTTGAATTTGCCTTTGGGCAACGATCGCGCTGGGCTTACCAGCGGTAGATCGTCATGTTATCCACGTACAGAGTCGACGAGCCGCCGCCTGCCCCCTTGCCATCGACCTGGAAGTTCGTTAGAAGGATCCCCGTGTCCCAGCCGAGCGTGAAAGCTGAAAGCACAGTCGCGTTGATGGGCGCTTCCACGCCGTCAAGCCACACGGATTTGTAGGTAACGTTGCCCACGCTGTCCCGCGAGTAGCTGATCTGCACATGATGCCAGGCGTTCGGCGTCCACTGCTCCGGATCACACGGCTGGTTCGATTGCACCCACTGGATGTTAGGCGACTGCGGAGTACCCGCATTTTGCGTGTAGTCCCAGCTATTTGTATCGCCGGCGCACTGGAATCCGTAGATCACCGTGTCACCGTTGGCCAGCACCTGGTTGTTATCCAGCTCAAGGTTGCCGATCACGCTTCCTTCCTGCACCCAGACCTGCGCATCGTAGACAAAGTTCATCGCGTTTGTGTCGTTGTCATAGCCTTCCGAGTAGCGCTCGCCGCCCCAGTACGAAAACGTAGTTGTGAACTGCGCAGCCTCGCCGCTCAACGATGGATCGCCGACCAGCAGCATCGACCCATTCGAAGTACCGGGCGTGCCGGCATCATGAACAATCGTCCAGTTTGGCTTGACCTGGAGTTGTTTCGAACTGATGGCGTTGGAAGGAATCGATGGGCCAGCGGGCGGCGGCGTAATGACATAGTCCGCGCGCGCCATGCCGCTGTTCAAATAGCCTGGAGCCGCAGCGATCGCCTGAATCGTTGCTGATTTCGACACTGCGATCGGACCGGCATAGGGCAATGCTGCGGCCGAGGGGGCAGAGCCATCGGTCGTGTAGTAGATCGTGGCGCCCGGCGTCGCCGTCGACAACGTCACGGTCTGTGCTGCCTGATATGTGCCCGCGGCAGGAAAGGCCAACGGGGTGGCTGCGGGCGGCTGAATCACTGTAATGTTCAAAAGCGTTTCCGCGCCGGTGTTCTGTCCCCAGCATTTCACGTGGAGAGTGTGAAGTCCAACGCTGGCCGTTGCCAGGGCACTGAACGAAGTGGGTTCGATCGTAACCGCCTGGCTGTCGATGGAGTAGCCCATCGAGACCGCGGGAACTCCGCCGCACGTTGTCACGTTGGCGGCGACATTGAAGGGCGAAGTCACCTGCGCTCCATTAGCAGGCGTCTGCACGGCGATATTCGAAACCGGAGGCGGTTGAACAACAGTAATGCTCACAAGTGTTTCTGCGCCGGTGTTCTGTCCCCAGCATTTCACGTGGAGAGTGTGGGGTCCAACACTGGCCGTTGCCGTTGCGTTGAACGAGGTGGGCTCAATCATCGCCGCCTGGCTATCGATCGAGTAACCCATCGAAACCGCTGGAACTCCACCGCACGTTGTCACGTTGGCGGCCACATTGAACGGTGAAGTCACCTGCGCTCCATTGGCGGGCGTCTGCACGGCGATATTCGAAACCGGTGGCGGTTGAACCGTAATGTTCAAAAGCGTTTCTGCGCCGGTGTTCTGTCCCCAGCACTTCACGTGCAGAGTATGGTTTCCCACGCTGGCCGTTGCGGTTGCATTGAAGGAGGTGGGCTCAATCGTGGCCACCTGACTATCGATCGAGTAGCCCATCGAGACCGCCGGGACTCCACCGCACATCGTCACATTCGCGGCCACGTTGAAGGGCGAAGTCACCTGCGCTCCATTGGCAGGCGTCTGCACGGCGATATTCGTCGGCGGAACAACCGTGATATTCAGAAGGGTTTCTGCGCTCGTATTTTGCCCCCAGCACTTGACATGAAGGATATGGCTTCCAAGACTGGCCGTTGCCACAGCGCTGAAGGAGGTGGGTTCAATCGTTGCCACTTGATCGTCGATCGAGTAGCCCATCGAAACCGCGGAAACTCCACCGCAGGTTGCTGTATTGGCAACCACGTTGAAGGGTGAAGAGACTTGAGCCCCATTCGCGGGAGCCACAACTGTAATGGCGGATGCTGGCACAGCAGCAGCTGCAAATGCCAAAACCAAAGAGAAAAAAACTTTCATGAGATCTACCTCGAGTGATGCGTCCTAAATCGCCATACTTGGCGTAAGCAATAAGGACCCCCCACCCGCGGGGCGCAGGACGCCCAAAGGTAGCTGTGCTCGGTGTTAATTAAGGGATTCTTTAGTAACGAGTATATGGGTACCTAACGCGCATCGAAATCACACTTTCGCACCAGCACCGTGCCTCGATTGCACTAACGAACGCATCGATCAAGCGCGCCTCCACATTCAAGGCAGCCAATACCACATCGACAGCGCAGGCATGCCTTTTTCATTCTTCTGCGTCCATTCTTTAAAGCATTTGCACGACTTAGCTTTGGCGGAAGCCCTCGCTGTGTCAAAACGCAGGAACGGAGTAACCGTTTCGGAAAGGTACACTTATTCCTGGATTCGGATCGCGATGCGTATCGTGGATTTGAATCTCGACTCGCGCCGCAATGCACCCCGCGAGATTCGGAAACGCTTCAAATCATGGAGAGATCAATGCGCCTGTTTGCGCCCGCCGCTCTTTTGCTCGGCCTTTCTGCCTTTTGCTCTGCCCAGAACTCGGCTCATTGGGGCTATCAGGGCAAGACCGGTCCCCTTGTCTGGGGCAAGCTCGATCCTGCGTACCAGGCCTGCTCCAAAGGACATGAGCAATCTCCTGTCGACATGCGCGGAGCGCATCTGAACCGCTCGCTGCCGCCCATCGAATTTCATTACATCGGCGGGCCGGTCACGCTCGAAAACACAGGCCGTGCCATCGTGGCTCACGTCGATCCGGTCAGCTCTATCGTGGTCGACGGCGTTCACTACAAGCTCATCGAATACGAGTTTCATCGCCCCAGCGAGCACGCAATCAAAGGCAAACTCGCCGACATGGAAGTGGACCTGATCCACAAAAGCGATGACGGCAAAGAAGTGGTCATAGCGGTGCTGCTTAATGAGGACATCGGCAATCCCAACGCGATCGTCGCCACGCTCTGGCAACATCTGCCCAACACCGCGGGCGCGAAAGAAACAATTGCCGACATGGTGAACCCCGGTGGCCTGTTGCCGCGGGATCGCGGCTACTGGACCTATACCGGCTCCGAGCTCACGCCTCCCTGCACCGAGGGCGTGCGCTGGTTCGTCTTCGAGAACCCGATCACCGCCAGCCGCAGCCAGTTGCGCGCGTTTGCCGATCTCTTCCGCATGAACACGCGCCCGCTCCAGGACCTGCATGGCCGCAAGATCGAAGCTAACGAATAGAGCGTTTCTCGCAAACCTGTTTGTGAAAGGGCACGACTTCAGTCATGCCGAAAAGACGCTTTAAAAACAAGGGACTTTAGCCCCTGAGGATAAGGGCCAATCTTCTAGATTCTTTATGAAGCACGCTTAAGGCAAACGTGTCAGGTTCATCGTTCCGTCAGCGCGTTGAGCTTGAGAACCATCTCTTCGCGATCCTGCTCCACGCTGATGCCGGTCAAGTCGGTGACCAGATAGTGCGCCGCAGCAAGCGTCTCGATCGCGTGCGAAAACGTCGTGGCTACCACCGTGCAGCCCGCTGCCCGGCCTGCTTGCGCACCTGACGACGAATCCTCGAACACGACGCACTCAGCCGGCGCAAAGCCCAGCAGCGCGGCCCCGGCGAGAAAGGGCTCAGGATGCGGCTTGCCGCGTGTAACCTGATTCGCCGTCACCAGCCGCGCCGGAACAGGAATGCCGCCAACGGCCATGCGTGCACGGGCCAGGCGCTCGGTTGCGCTGGTGACTACAGTCCAGCGATGCTTTGGCAGAGCAGCGAGCAACTCCAGCACGCCGGGCAATACCGTGAGACCCTCGTTGTCTTCTACTTCAAGGTCCTCGATGATCTTGAGCTCCGCTTCACTGTCCAGATCGGGCCGCAGCAGAGCGAGCGTCTCGATCGCCCTTCGCCCATGCGCAATTCCTATGGCGTGTTCGGGATCGATGACGCGCATCCTCGCCCATTGTGTCCAACTGCGCTCCACCGAGCCCAGCGAGGAGATCAGGATGCCGTCCATGTCAAAGAGAACGCCCTTGCAGCGGATCGAGACAGTTGAAGCCGCAGAAATCACCATCTCTTCATTGTATCGGCATCATCGGAGGAAAAAATCGTCACTGCTCTAAGCGATAACACTGAGATCAGTGCGCTTCGCTCGGCGTCTCTGCCGCACGCGTGTCCTCGGGCGTCGTAAAGGTGATCTCTGGCGAGTCGGCAAACGTCAACACGCCTTCTACAGAAAGCTTGCGTCTTCCCTGCCGCACCTGGTTCTCACCGAGCTTGATCGTGTTGTCTCCGATTGTTGCGTCCGCACTCCACAGATCAAAGTGGGCCAGTGCGGCCGGCGGATTCGCCCCGCTCGCAGCATCGCTCGATGCATCCTCCGTTGTGTTCGCTTGCGCAGAGCCATGACGCCACTCAAAATGCAGCGTGCCCTTTGCAGAATGGGCGAGATCTCTATCTGTATAGCCAGAGAGATCGATCTTGCCATTGCCGTTCAGTTCGCTGCCCGACCAGCGCTGCCCAACAATCTTCCCAACCGCCTTGGCGTCGAGGTTTTCGAAGCTGCACTCCAGTGTGTACGCTGGTTTGTCAGTGTCATTCGCAGGGCGTGTAAACGAGCCACTGCCAAGCACGCGGCCGCCGAGCAGCTTCGCACGCAAATCCGTGATTTCCGCGCCGGTATCGCGAATGTGCAGCGTCGCCGAAGGGGCGGCAAGCGCCACCGGTCCCAGAACAAGCGAATCGGCCTGCACATCGCCTTCAAACTGCGGCCACGGCGGCGCTGAGGAGGGGTGCAGCCGATCAATCAATGCAGAAATAAGCGTGCTCTTTTGTTGGGCGCCTAGAATCGAACTCTGAAGTGTAGCTGCGTCCACATTGCCGAAGTGCATATGAAAATGCGGAACACAGGCATCGGCTCCAGCGCAGTGCACCGGCAGCGTCAGGCTCGCTGTTCCCTTCACCGGTCCATAGACAAACACGATCGGATCCCAGCGAATCTCTCCGCTGCCCAAATGCAGCGTCGCCTGCGAAACCTGCACATGATTCGCGAGAAAATCAGCGCGCCAGTTCGCGTTGCGCACCGTCACGGTTCCGCTCAAGGTGTCGGCGCTACGCGTCGCGGGCGGTCCGAGCACCGCGTCTGGATTGGCGTCAGCAACCAGGTTGTCCGGCGGCATCTCCTCTGTCTGCAACCATGGCCCCCGCGCGGTGAGATCGACTGAGATCGGATCGCCGGCCAGAGAGTCGAGTCCCACCGGCCCGGCGAGGCCTGCCGCGTCAAAAAACACCTTCGCTCGTGCGAGACTTGCCGGCCCATGCATCACCACCTGATAACCCGATCGCGTCAGTTGAAGATTGAACGCGAGAGGAGCCGAGCCGCCCGCCGGCAAAGCCACTGTTCCCGCCAATGCCTCCGAAGCATTCGCGTCTCCAGAATCTTCAGAAACAGGCTGTAAGACGATCTTCGGAATCTGCACCGGCGAGTTCAGACCACCACCGCTTAACGCCAAACCTTCGATGTTGAGCGCACCGCTCAGCGAGTCCGGAACTGCCGACTGCATCGACTTTGCATTGCGCGTCCGCGGAAGCTCTGCAATTGTTTCCGCATCCGGCGGAGCGTATGCGATTTTGCCGCTGATCGTTCCCTTGGCTCCAAGGTCTGCAGGCACATCGCTACGCAAGGTTCGCAGCGCGTCGAGACCCGCAGCAATCGGAATGCGATCCATCTCTAAGGTGAGGTGTGGTGCGCGGTCTTCATTCGGCATGTTGCCGGTCAGGCGCACGCGGCCATCACCAAGCGGCGAATTGCAATCCAGATTCTCGAGTGCGCGCTGTGCATAGTGATACACAAGGTTGCAATTGGCATCAAAGTCCATCGGCTCAGCCGGAGCAAACTCCGCGCGATGCACACCCGTTGCGCGAAGCCGTGTGCTGATGCGCGCTGCATCCGCCGTGCCTTCCAGGTGCAGGTTGCCGGTAAGATCGCCGCGCCAGCCGGGATCGGAGCCCGTTATCAGGCGTGCGAGTTGACCTAGCTGCGCCTCGCGCCAGTCAAGATCGAGTTGCATCGGCATCTCGCTCAGCACAGGCGCCCGATGGACCGTCGCTTCCAGCCGCATCACGCCTGTGTCCTCCTGATAGAGGCTCACGTCCGTTCTCGCAGGCTGGCCGCGCAAGCGGATGCGCCACTCGTCGGGGTTCTCCTGCCAGAACTCGATGTCCGTGTTGATGAGCGAAAACGGCAGCTTCTCTGCGCCGTTTTTCACGTTGATGCGGGAGTTAGTAGCCTCCAGGCTCGGACGAGGCACAGCACGGCGCGACGCATTGCCGCGGGCCGCTCCCGCCTGCGCTGCAGTGCGAAACAGCGGGTCCAGGTTCCATCGCCCCGGCGCGCTGCGCACCAGGTTCAGGCTAGCCTCGTCCATACTGATGTCGCCAATGTCGAGCCGCCCTCTCCAAAGAGAAAGCAGACGAATAGAGGCTTTCACAGTATTCGCATGCAGCACCGGCTCTGCGCCATACGCCGGGTCCTCCGCCACACTCAGATCTGTCAGTACGAATCCCGGCCACGGCAACAAACGCAGCTCAACCGAAGACAGCCTCACCGGCCTGCCTAGCGAAGCAGAGATAAGCTCCGTGATCCGGCTTTTGTACCGGCTGATGCTCACCATCGGTGGCACAACCAGCACCGCAATCAGCAGGACCAAAACCACCGCCAGAACCAGAGGCAATCGTCTGCGGAGCGGCCTGCGATGCCTGCTCATTGCCGGGGATTGCGAGGCTTCTACGTCGTCGGTCATGCTCTCTTGATTGTAATTTCTAACGAACGATATGGAAGGTACGGCTCCAACGTGTATCGCTGAAGAAATGCAATACCACGTGCGCCATCCAGGCCAGCCGATGGCCAAGACCGGGTGTTTCCAAATCGCTTTCCGTGGACTTGAACGACCAGTAGTTGAATAACGGCCGGCCAATGATGTTGGCGCGCGGCACAAATCCCCAGAAGCGCGAGTCCAGGCTGTTGTGCCGGTTGTCGCCCATCATGAAGTATTGTCCGGGAGGAACGACCAGGTCTCCATCGACAACGTGATTTGGAAAATCCACCGTCCAGCTTTCCGTTGCGCCGCCGGGCTGCGGCCAGGGAGGTACAGACGGAAACTCATCGAGAAAGTCCTGGTGATTTTCCGGTGTGGTAGGCTGCGCGTGAGGCTGCGCCTGGGCAATGCCGTTGACAATTACAACGCCGTCGCGCAGATGAATATGATCGCCCGGCACGCCAATCAATCTCTTCACCAGGGGGGTGTACTGGGGAGTTCCATCGGCATCAGTCGTATCGATACCGGGCTGATAAACGGGCTTGTAGAAGACCACCACATCGCCGCGCTGTGGTTCGCGGTAATGGATCAACGGCATCCAGCGCGCCGGCGGAGCAAGCGTGACTCGATCGACCACTACGTGATCGCCGATCAGCAACGTCTTTTCCATCGATCCCGATGGAATGACGAAGTTCTGGGCGAGAAAGGTGAGAATGAAAATACCCACCACGAGCACTCCGCAGATGCTCGCGACCGCTTCAAACGGCGTTTCTTCGATCTGCTTGTCCATAGAATGTGTAGGCATTCAAACGGATTGACTAGCTCACTGAATCACGTGGAACGTCCGCTTCCAGCGCGTGCCCGTGAAGAAATGCAATACTACATGGCTCATCCACGCCACGTGATTGCCGATGCCGGTCTGCTCGTACTCGGCCTCGGGCGTCTCAAACGACCAGTAGTTGAACAGCGGCCGTCCCACAATATTCGCTCGCGGCACAAAACCCCAAAAGCGCGAGTCCAGACTGTCGTGCCGGTTGTCGCCCATCATGAAGTACTGGCCGGGAGGAACAACCAGGTCGCCGTCGACAACGTGATTGGGAAAATCCACGGCCCAGCTTTCCGTCGCGCCGCCCGGCTGCGGGAACGGCGGAATCGACGGAAATTCGTCAAGAAAATCCTGGTGGTTTTCCTCGGTCGTTGGCTGTGCGTGAGGCTGCGCCTGCGCGACACCGTTGATAATCACCACGCCATTGCGCAAATGAATATGATCGCCCGGCACGCCGATCAGCCGTTTCACCAGGAACAGATACTGCGGCTTGCCTTCAGCATCCGGCTCAGGCTCCGCCACCGGCTTGATGAAGACCACTACATCGCCGCGCCGCGGTTCACGATAACGCACAAGCGGCATCCATTTTGCGGGCGGAGCCAGCGTCTCCCGGTCGACAACCAGGTGATCGCCGACGAGCAGTGTCTTTTCCATCGAACCGGAGGGAATAACGAAATTCTGAGCAAGGAACGTGAGGATAAACAGGCCCACTACAAGCACGCCGCAGATGCTGGCGACCGCCTCGAACGGAGTCTCTTCTACCTTCTCCTCAGTGACGTCCGTTTTCTTGTCCAAGACGCTTCGGCCGGTAGACGCTTCAGGCAGTTCTTGCACGGCCAGAGTTTTCTTTGTTGTCATCCTGTCGCTCTTTGTGCGGGAATCCCCAACGATCGCTCGGGTGAACTATCCGGCCGAATCAACGCACCACCTGGAAGATGCGCTTCCACCGCGCAAATGCCAGCCATTCCGTAAGTTCCCTGTCGTGTCCGAGTCTATCATTCGATGCCTGCTGGACATCGGTCGACGAGGGTCGCCGCACTGAAAAGTAAATCACCAGCGGACGCGCCACAATCGCCTGGCGCGTCACAAATCCCCAGTAGCGCGAATCGCTGCTGTGATTCCGGTTGTCGCCCAGCACGAAGTATTCGCCGGCCGGCACTTCCAGCTCGCCATTGTGTGTGAGGCTCTGCATCTGCCGCCACCAATCAGGATCGACCTGCGGATCGGTGTAGATCTTCGCCGGAAAGTTATCACGAAAATCGCTCGGCGGTGCGGGCTCGAAGGCGGCGTACGGCTCGTCCAGCGGCGAGCCGTTCACAAACACGCGGCCGTCTTCAATGCGTACGCGATCACCCGGAACCCCGATCACACGCTTCACAAGCAGCGGCGGCTTGGGGTGATGAAAAACGATAATGTCGCCGCGTTGAATCGGACGGTACGGCATGAGCCAGTGCGTCATCCGCCCCGAAGGTGCGTAGACCTGCTTGTTGAAGAGCAGAAAATCGCCCACCAGCAAGGTTCGCTCCATGCTCTCGGAAGGAATGAGCAGTGGCTGCATCACAAACGTGAGCACAAACAGCGCCACTACGACAGTGCACAACAGCGAGGCGAGCGCCTCCGGCAACGTCGGCATGTGCAGGCGTAGCAGCGCAGTCCGTGAAACAGGGAGAGCCGGCACTTCAGCGGGGGAACTCATTGCGCGGCGTGCTCCTCCTTACTGATATCCGGGCTCGGACTCGCGTCTGCTGGGGACGAAGAAGGCAATTCGATTGCTCCGGCAGCCAGCCGATCCAGCGCCCGCCGTGCAGCGTCTTGCTCGGCACGTTTCTTGGTGCTGCCCAAGCCGCGTGCGAGTGGCTCGCTCTGCTCGCCATCCGCCGTCCGGATGCGAACCTCTACCAGGAAGCGCTTGCGATGATCCGGCCCGCTCTCACTTTTGATGCGGTAAACCGGCGTTCCAGCACGTGCCGCCTGCAGCCGCTCCTGAAGAGCCGACTTATAGTTGCCAAGCGCCGCGCCCGAGCGCAGTTCTTCGGCCAGTTGTTCGGCGGCCTGGCCTATCACGTGCGTACGGACAAACGCGCGCACCGGTTCCAATCCACCATCGAGAAACAACGCGCCCACCACGGCCTCCATCGTATTTGAAAGCACGGTGCTTTTGTTGCGCAGGCCGCTCCGTTCCTCGCCCCGGCTCAGCAGCAGATGCTTCCCCAGATCGATCTCGGCCGCCACACCCGCCATGTACTGCCGGCTCACCAGTTGCGCGCGCACGCGCGTCAACTCGCCTTCGTGCCACTCCGGATGCGATGCGAAAAGCGCCTCGGCTACCACCAGGTTCAGCACGGCATCACCCAGAAACTCGAGGCGTTCATTGTCGCCAGCGTCGGCGGTCTCCTCGCGTCCGGCCTCATGCGCAAGTTGGTTGGCCAGCGACCGGTGGGTGAGCGCGCGCACCAGCAGTTCGGAGCTGGCAAACGAATATCCTAGTGCGGCTTCAAGTTCCTTGAGAGCTGCTTCCATGTGTGCCTCGCCAGGCCCCGGATCTCTCACCAACGGAGAGGAAAATTGCAACCAGCCCTCCTACACAACTCCATCGGCCAGGCTCACAACTTGGAGCAAACTTCCACCCCAAAAGTTACTGCTACCCGCCTTGTGTCCTGCTCTATCCCCTATTTTTTCACTCCCGCATTAGCCTGCACCGCAGTGGAAGAAGCATTACCGGCGGCTCCGCTTTCGCCCGGTGCATCGTCATCGCAATCATGTTCATGCCCCCGGGTTGCATACGCCGTCTTGACGCCGCGTTCCGCCGCCAGCCGTGTATCCTGCTGTCCATCGCGAACGGTCAGCGCCTCTTTGTACTCAGCCAATGCCTCATCCCGCTTGCATTCGAGGTCGAGCACGCGGCCCAGGTAGATATGCGACCAGGCCAGCAAGCGCTGGTCTTTGCTCGTAGCCAGCGTCTTCTGGAACTCGCTCACGGCTTGGCCGATCGTCTTCTCCGCGTCATCTTCTGATTCGTTGGGATGCACAGACATCAGGTCCACGCGCGCCATGATGAAGTGCGCCCGCGCGGCGTCGGCCGCCGATTGCACAGTATCCGACCGAGCGGCGAGCACCTTCTGCGCAATCGAGTCCGCAGTCGCTATATCGCCGGCGGCCAGCTTGGCCTCGGCCAGATCGAGCCCGGCGAGCTTGCGCGGCTGCGCCCGCTGCAACACGTCTTCGTCCGCCTCTTTGTCGAAAGTGGTGTTGCGGGCGCGATGCACCTGCTGATCCACGTCCATGCTGTAGACCATCTCGCCAATCGTGTCGCGCAGGCTGGCCGGATCCTTCTCGAACTGGATCATCTGCTCATAAAAATATTGCGTGAGCACAAATCCCTGGCTCATGTCGTGCTGCACCGTCGCCACGCGCACCGCATCTGACTTCTCGATCGAAACCTGCCGCTCGTGCTCGTAGCGCGGGAGCTCCGAACGATCAATATTGGACGGAATCTTGTAGATCGGAACGCCTGTGTCCATCGTCCGCGCTTCGATGGCCTTGATCAGGCATTCGATCGTGAGCGGAACCGTGTCCGAGCGGAAGCGAAAGTCAAGCGGCGCTTCGCGGATCTCCTTGAGAATTGGCTGCGTGCGATCGATAGCATTGGCCCGCGAGAGCAGCAGCGGATCGATCACGTAGTGCAGATACGTGTGGCGCACATCGGACAAGCGGATCTTGCCATCCACCGGCGAAACCACCACGATGTAATCCGTCCCGTAGATGCGGGCATTCACCACGCTTGGCGAGAGCATCGGCTCAATCACCACGATGAACCGCCGGCCGTCGTACGTCGATGCGGGCATCTTGAGATACGTATTCGTCGCCACGATCATCTGCGAGAGCGCGTCATGCACCTTGTCGGCTTCGTCGTCATAAATGTGATGCACGGTAAGCCAGATGCCATGAAGATCCGTCGCTGTCGCAAAATCCTTCAGGAGCGGCACAATCTCCGCCACCTGTGTCGCATCAGGCGGCATTTCGGTCAGCTCCGTGGTGATTTCGAGTTGTGGCGGAGGCGCCAGGTACAGCGCCAGCGAGATGTACTGCGCGGTATCCTTTTCCGTTCCCGTCATCCGGTGCTGCGCAATGTACAGGCACAGCGCATCGCGCTTCGAACGGGCCTCTTCACTCTTGGCCAGCGCCTGATTCACCTCATCGCGAACGCGCTTGCGCACCGCCGCGCTCTCCTGCAGGCCCTCATCGTATCCGCAGGCATTCAGCGCTGCCGCCATGACGAATACTGGTTCCGAACTGATCAACGAAATCGTCGGTCCGGCCGGGTCGATCAGCGAAGGCGCCTTTTCCTGGACATACGCCGGACCGGAGGAGGAGCTCTGACTGCTGGAAGAGTTGTTCTTTGCCTGGGCCCAGGCCAGAGGCGACGCCAAGGTGGAAGTGAGTCCGGCTAAGCTCAAGAAAACAGCCGGAATCAGCGCAAACCGATGAAATGGACTACCAGTCATGAGAGAGAACCCTGCTGTAAGTCTAGTTAGACGTTCCGGCAGGGTCAAACAGGTTGAAATTTAGGGCCAATGATCCGAAAGGAAGTGTGATCCCCCTCTTCCCCTTGACTGCCGATCAAGCGTCAATGTCGCCGGGATCATCGTCAGTTGAGTTGTTGCTATCGCGTTCCGATGCAAAGATTCTCTGGACCGCAAAAATCAAGGTAAACGCAATTGGAAAGGTCCAAAAGGCCGCCACGAATCCGGCTGCAAAAGCTCCTAGCGAGTTCCACCCCGTCGTGCCGTACTGTGGGCTGGTTCGGATGTTGTAAGTGAGAGCAGATCTTTCACCCAAATAGCCAGCCATCGCAGAAAGTATTAATGCCGATGCAAAGGCGATCCCAGCATGAGCCCATCCAGACGTTGGCCATTTCCTCATTAGGGTTTAACCGATTCTGCCAGCAATGCTAACGCACAAGTCTGGCACCAGCTTGGGATCATTATCAAAATTGGAGCGGAAGATGCGTTCCAACCCACGCTGTGAGCCGGATCACACGCGGAGCGCCTATCATGGATGGAGAATACCCTCGTCCCCCAGTTGAGGCGTATCAGGTGCGAAAATCGTTGGGGATCATTTGAGCGGTTCTCCAGTTGAAGCCAGCGCTAACGTGCGCAGTTTCACCCATCTGGAGCAACCTGGCTCAAATCATCTGGGAGAACCGCCGTATGGCAGCATTTGGCAGCTTTGCTCTTCTGATTGCACTGGCTCTGGCCGCTTACAACCTGCTGGCCGGAACCTTTGCTCTGCGGCTCATCGCCACCGGGCAGCCGGCGCGCATCTCGCCCGAGCGGCTGGCCGATACGGCACGGCGCGCCGGCATCGCCGGCTTTTATGCCGTCACGGCAGCGGCCTTCGCACTGGTCTGGTCGGTCTTTACGAACGACTTTTCCATCACGTACATCGTGGAGCACTCGAACCGCGCGCTTCCCGTTCCTTATAAGTTCGCGGCTCTGTGGAGCGGCCAGGAGGGTTCGCTTCTTCTCTGGGCCTGGCTGCTGGGCACCTACGGTTTCGTCCTCCGCCTGCGCCACAAAACGGACGTCAAGCTCTACGCCTATGCGGGAACTATCCTCGCCGGCGCGCAGGTCTTCTTTCTGGCGATTCTCAACTTCGCTGCGCCGCCCTTTGCGTTACTCAAGGGCGTCATTCCCGACGATGGCAACGGCCTCAATCCCCTGCTTCAATATCCGGAGATGGTGATCCACCCGCCGATGCTCTATCTCGGCTATGTAGGCTTCTCGGTTCCCTTCGCCTTCGCACTCGGCGCGCTGATGATGCGCTACCCCGGCGAAAAATGGATCCACATCACGCGCTCCTGGACCATGGTTACCTGGCTCTTTCTCACCTGCGGCATCTTCCTCGGCATGCACTGGGCCTACGCCGTGCTGGGCTGGGGCGGTTACTGGGGCTGGGATCCGGTCGAGAACGCGAGCTTCATGCCCTGGCTCACCGGCACGGCCTTTCTGCACTCCGTGATGATGCAGGAACGCAGAGGCATGATGAAGAGCTGGAACGTGTGGCTCATCTTCTCAACCTTCCTGCTCACCATGCTCGGTACGCTGCTTACACGCGCCGGCCTGGTGAGTTCGGTGCATGCCTTTGCGCAATCCTCGATCGGCACCTGGTTCTATGTCTTCATAGGAATCGTGCTGGCCATCTGCATCTTCACTTTCATCTACCAGCGCGATCATCTGAAAACCGAGCATCATCTCGAATCGCTGGTCAGCCGCGAGTCAAGCTTCCTCTTCAACAACCTGGTGCTGCTCACCGCCTGCTTCGTGATTCTCTGGGGAACGCTCTTCCCCATCCTCTCCGAGTACGTGCAGGGCACCAAGGTCACGGTCGGCGCTCCGTTCTATAACCGCGTCGCCGTGCCCATCGGACTCTTCCTGCTGTTCTTGACGGGTGTCGGACCGCTGCTGCCCTGGCGCGCCACCTCCTTCAAGAGCATCCGCCGCAACTTTGTTCTGCCGGTCATTGCGCTCTGGGCCACCGTCATCGTCTGCCTCGCCGTCGGCGTGAACCCCTGGGTCAACGGCGCGTTTTCCTCCGGCAACTTCTATGCGCTGGTGTCCTTCGGCGTCGGAGTGGGCGTGCTCGTCGCGGTGTTGAGCGAATTTGTGCGCGGCGCGCAGGTCATCGCACGCCAGACGGGCCGTAACCTGCTCGAAGCCACATGGCTGCTCACCCGCCGCAACACTCGCCGCTACGGCGGCTATATCGTGCACATCGGCGTGGTGGTCGTGGTGCTCGGCTTGGCCGGCGCGGCCTTCAATCGCAATATCGAAAGCGAGATGGGCGTGCACGACACCATGCACATCGGTCCCTACACGCTCGAGTGCACCGGCTTCACACAGGATTCGAACGCGAACTACGACTCCGAGTACGCCGTGCTGAACGTATCGAAAGACGGCAAGGCGCAGTTCCAGATGACGCCGGAGAAGCGCGCCTATCATCTCGGCGGAGGCGACCAGCCGCAGACCATGGTCGCCATTCACTCCGTGCCTACGTGGGACCTGTACGTCGTCTATGAGGGCACCAATCCGGATTCAGGCCGGCCGATCATAAAGGCCTTCCTGAATCCGCTCGTCGGCTGGATCTGGGCAGGACTCGTCATCATGGTGATCGGCACGTTTGTTGCGCTCGTGCCCAGCCTCAGCCCAGCTACCGCCGCGCTACGCGTGCCGGCCGTACGGCCCATCGCACCGGAAGCGGCGCTCAAGGGGGGCGACTAATGCGCGCGCCTCGATTCGGTTCCGCTTGCATCAAGGCGGCGCAAGCGTGTCTGCTGGCCATCGCTGTCTGCTTCTCGCTCGGTGCTTCCGACTCCGGCCCACGCCTCGACTCTCTCGGCCACCGGCTGATGTGTACCTGCGGCTGCGCGCAGTTGCTGGGCGAGTGTGACCACTACGGTTGTCCCTCGCGCGGTGAAGAGCTCGCCTTGTTAACCACCAATATCGCGTCGGGTCAGAGCGATCAGCAGATTCTGAACGCCTTCGCCGCGAAATATGGCGTCACGGTGCTCGCTGCGCCACGCACTCACGGCTTCGATCTCGTCGCCTGGATCGCACCCTTCGCCGTCTTTGCCGCCGCGCTACTGGGTACGATTCTGCTGGTGCGGCGCTGGTCGGGGATCTCGGGCATGCGCTCAGCAACGGCAGCCAGCAGTGAACCCACCGCGCTCAATCCGGAAGAGAAGGAGCGTCTCGAACGCGTCCGCCGCGAGACCGGCGCCGAGGAAGGATTTTAGTCATGACCGAAACCCAAGGGCTGATCGCCGGACTCTTTCTTCTCTTCGCGCTCGTGGTTTACACCTTCTGGCCTGAGAATGCCTTCGCCAGCCAGAAGGAAAAGACGCGCCTCGACTTTCTACTCGAGCGCAAGGAGCAGCTTTACGAAAACCTGCGTGACTTGAACTTCGAGCACCGCGCCGGCAAGTATCCTGAAGAAGACTTTCAAGCACAGCGTGCACTGCTCGAAAAAGAAACCGCCGATCTGCTGGCCGAGATTGACCGCCTGCAGCACGCCTGAACTCTCATGGAGCTTTGCGATAGTCCGGCACCGGCCTCTCTAACTAGGAGCGTGTTTCACAAACCTGTTTTGTACAGGGCATGGCTTCAGCCGTGCTGAAAAGGGCACTCCGGCCCTGTAAGGGCCGATGGACAATAGCCCAGGGTGGAATCTTCGTTCGCCTGGCGAACGAAGGGAAACCCTGGGATCAGGGCATCAAGTTGATCCGCCGCCCCGTAGGGGCAGCACCAATAATCAAGTTTTGTTCGATTCACGACCAAGGAATTTCGACACCCAATGAGATCGATGCGATTCTTCTTTGCTATGGCGCTGCTCTCAGCAGCCGCCTTCGCCCACGCCGTGCAGGTAACCGGCACCGTAACCGACAAGACGACCAACAAGCCCGCCGCGGGCGACCCCGTCGTGATCCTCGATGTGCAAGCCGGCATGGCCGAGGCCGCTCACGCCACCACCGACGCTAAAGGGCACTACACCTTGAGTGCGCCCGGCAACGGGCCGTATCTCGTCCGCGTAACGCATCAGGGCGCAGGCTATTTTATTGCCGCTCCGCAGGGCGGAGGCCCGGGCGACATTCCTGTCTACGACGTCGCCGCCAAGGTACAGGGCGTCTTTATCGAGGCCGACGTGATCGAGGCCGAAACCGACCCCAGCGGCCAGCTCAAAGTGAACGAGCGCTACTTCGTCCACAACACCAGCTCGCCGCCCACCACCCAGTGGAGTCCGAAATCGTTCGAGATCATCCTGCCCTCGGACGCCATCGTCATGGACACAGGCGCACAGCGGCCGAGTGGCCTGCCGACCTCCGTCAAGATGGACCCCGACGGCCCCAAAGGTCATTACTCCTTCAACTTTCCCATCCAGCCGGATGAAGGCGAAAAAGACACGATCTTCCAGATCAGCTACTCGCTCCCCTACTCGGGACAGAAGTACACCTTCAAGCCTTCCGTCACGCTGCCCGCCGACAACGTCGCCATTCTGCTACCGAAGAGCATGACCTTCACGCCCGGCGCGGGCATTAATTTCAAGACCGTCAACGAAGATCCAAGTATTCAGACGTTCCTGCTGAAGAACGCGCTTCCCGGCAGTGCCATCACCTTCACCATCTCTGGAGAGGGACAGATTCCGCGCGAAGCACAGGGCGGCCAGCAAGCGGACAATGGCCAAAGCGGCGCAGCCGGTCCCGGCACGCAACCGGGCGGCGGCATCGGCGAACCAATCAACACGCCCGACCCACTGAGCAAGTACAAGTGGTGGATTCTCGGCGGTCTCGCGCTCCTTCTCGCCGCAGCCGCCGCGTTTCTGCTGCGCCGGCCTCCGGGCGCGCCTGTGTCGACCGCCGCCGGATCGGCTCCGCAGCCTGCCATCGCCCCGACAGCAGCACCAGCTTATGCATCGAGCGCGACGAGCTCTGTGACTCCGAGCCCAGCAAGCCATGCAGCCACTCTGCTCGCCGTGCTCAAAGAAGAGCTCTTCGCCGTCGAAAGCGAGAAGATCGCCGGCACGCTCTCCGCCGCCGACTACGCCGAGCAGAAATCCGCACTCGAAGTGGTGTTGAAACGCGCTCTGAAGAAGCAGTAAACAGAGAACAGTTGTCAGTGATCAGGGTCAGAGATCAGGGAACAGCAATTTGTGAACAGCCATAAGTAATGCTTCTAAGCTGTTCCCTGTTCCCTATTCTCTGTTCCCTATTCTCTATAAACCCTACTCCCTCATTTATCCTTCCCCCATGAAGACTTTACTGCGCACGCTGCTTTATCTTGCGCTGGTTGTGTGGCTCGGTGCCGAAATCTTCTTCCCCATCGTCGCAGCGGTCACATTCACCACTCTTCAACCGGATACACACACTGCGGGCACAATCGTTGGGCATCTTCTCGGCATACTGCACAGGATGGGGATGGTCTCGGCCATCGTCGCTCTTGCCCTGCTGGCGCTCGCTCCCGCGTGGAACATCTACAAGCCGCGCGCCGTTCTTGTGCCGATGGCTCTTCTCGTGCTCATGCTCGGCTGTACCGTCTACTCTCACTACGGCATTGTCCCGGCGATGGATCGTGACCGCGCCGCGGCCGGAGGCGCCATCGATACCGCCGATCCCAATAACCCCACAACCGCTCACTTCAACAAGCTGCACAATCGCAGTGAAGACGTGGAAATGGCGATCCTGCTGATGGGCCTCGCAACCGTGGCGCTGGTCGCCTACGCTGAAACGGCGCGCGTCTGAACTAGACATGCCCTTCAAAACTGGGCGCGCCCTTCAATAACACTTGGGCCAATCGAAACACTCTTGAGCCGGAGACGCCATGGGACGGGAAGCACGCTGCCTCTGCGAACGCAACGGAGTCGCCGCTCCGGCGCAGGCGATTCTGGAGTCGCGCGAGCTTCTCATACGCGGCGGCACGAAGGGCAGAATTCCCTTCGCGGAAATGACGCAGGTCAAAGCCAAGGGAGATCGGCTTTCCTTCAAGTTCAAGAACGAGCCCTGGTCGCTCACTCTCAGCAGCGAAGTAGCAGCAAAATGGGCCGCGATCATTCTCGCGCCGCCTCCATCGCTGGCCAAAAAGATGGGCATCACAGCAGAGGTCATCGTGGAAGTCGTCGGCGAAGTAGACGATGACGCGCTACAGGATGCGCTCTCGCAGGTCAAAAGCATCACCAAACGAAACGGCGAGCTGATCATCGCGCGCGTCGATACTCCGGAAGAGCTGACCCGCGCGCTCAAAAGCAAAGCGGAAGCATTGGCGAACAGCGTTCCGATGTGGGTTGTCTATCGCAAAGGACGTGGCCATGCTCTTAGTGAATCGGACGTACGCTCGATGTGTCTTGTGGCCGGCCTGGTCGATTCAAAAGTAACCGCGGTTTCCGCCGCTCTGACCGCTCTGCGCTTCGTCAAGCGCCGCGCAGCGGCAAAGGGCCGCGCCTGAGCGCTCCTGTAAAATCGAAAAGGCCCTCAGACGCAGATCACGCACACCGGGCCGCACGGGAATCCTATGAAAACTGGCATCATTGGCCTGCCGCAGGTGGGCAAGACATCGCTGTTCAAAATCCTCACCAAGGCCAAGCTTGAAGATCATGGCTACTCGAATCCGCGCGAAGCGCATATCGGCGTCGCACGCGTTCCCGATGAGCGCCTCGACAAACTGTCCGCTCTCTACTCCCCGAAAAAAACCACCTACGCCACAGTGGACTACGTCGACGTCGCGGCCATCGGGCAGGAAGCCCTGAAAGAGACTTCGTTTCTCACTAACCTGCGCAATGTGGATGCACTGATTCACGTATTGCGCGCCTTCGACAACGATTCAGTTCCTCACGTCGGCCCCATCGACCCGTTGCGCGATGTAAAGAACGTTGAGTTTGACCTGATGGTGAGCGACCTGACGCAGATTGAAAAGCGCATCGAGCGCGTCGAGAAGGATCTCAAGAAGAGCCGCACCGGAGACCTCGAACGCGAACATGCGCTGCTGCTTCGCTCCAAGGAATCGCTCGAAAAAGAGCAGCCGCTGCGCGAGCTGGAGATGACCGCAGACGAGAAAAAGCTCATCAAGGGCTTTATGTTTCTCTCGCAAAAGCCGATTTTGTACGCGCTTAACATCAGCGAGAGCACCTCACTCGGCGCCAATCTCGACGCCGCTGTCAGCAAGTTCAGGCTCGACGAAATCGCGCGCCGCCCCAACGCCGGAGCCACCGCCATCTGCGGCAAGGTGGAAGCCGAGCTGGCCGAGATGGATGATGCCGAAGCGGCAGACTTTCTGGATAGCTACGGCCTGCACGAGAGCGGCCTGGTGCGCTTGATTCGCAAAAGCTACGAGCTGCTCGGCCTGATCAGCTTTTTTACCGCAGGCGAAGACGAGTGCCGCGCTTGGACGATCCCGGTCGGCTCGAAGGCTCCGCAGGCCGCCGGCGCAATCCACTCCGACCTCGAGCATCACTTCATCCGCGCTGAAACCATTCGCTGGGATGCGCTGCTCGACGCGGGCTCCGAAGCCGCTGCGCGCTCCCGCGGCACGCTGCGCCTGGAAGGCAAGGAATACGTAGTGCAGGACGGCGACGTGATGCACATCCGGCACAGCGGCTGAAAGGCAGGCAGCAGGCAATAGGCAGTAGGCAATAGAAATCAACCCTCATCATCTGGGAATGGAACCTATTGGAATGAGCGCTGGTTTTCTATTCCCTATTGCCTATTCCCTATTGCATTTTCGATCATGCTGAAACTCTCACTCCTTCTCGGCACAATCGCCGCGCTGGCCGACGTGGCCGGCGGGCTTGTGCTGGTGCGCGCGCGCCGCATCGAACGCTATCTGCGCTACTTCGTCGCGCTCGGCGCGGGCTTCCTGATGGCAACCGCCGTCATCGAGATGGCTCCTGAAAGTCTGCGCGTGAATCCCAAGCTTGGACCGGTGCTCATCATGATCGGCTACTGCGCCGTGCACCTGCTCGAGCACACCATCAACGCGCACTTTCACTTTGGCGAAGAGACCCATGCCGGCGAATTCATCTCCGGCCACAAGAGCTACTCCGTGCTGGGCGGCCTGAGCGTGCATGCGCTCTTTGACGGCGTGGCCATCGGCTCCGGATTCGCTGTCTCAAGCTGGCTGGGCTGGCTGATCTTTCTGGCGATCCTGCTGCACAAAGCGCCCGAAGGGTTCACGATGGCTTCCGTCATGCTGGCCAGCGGCAGCAGTCGCACCACGGCGTTCTATTCGGCGGTCGCGCTCGCCGCAGCAACACTCGGCGGCGTGCTGGTCATCGAGCTGGTGCCAAGCTGGCTTTCTTATGGATTGCCCGTCTCCGCAGGCGTCGCCATCTATGTCGCCGCCACGGACCTCGTCCCTGAGGTCAACCGTGAACCCGGCATTCGCATGGCGCTGGTGTTTTTTGCGGGGGTAGCCGCGTTTCTGCTGCTGCGAATGATATTGCCCGCTCTCTAGCCGGCATCGCCAGCCTCAGCGTCATCATTCAGTTCAACCCTAAACAATCGTGTTTCATACGGCGGGTCTGAGGGGCCTTTCTGAACCAGAAAGACAGAGCGTATCTCGTCGAAATGAAGAGTTTTGACATCCTCCTTTCGAAGCGGCAAGCACACAACCTTGTTGGCATACCCCGAACTAAAACGGACAAATGCATCATCGGCCATCAAAGTCCCCTCTGCAGCATGCGGCTCCAGCCGGGCACTCGTCCGCAGTGCTAGTCCGAGAGGCAAGACCAATCGATGCGGCTCCCCTTTTACTCGTCTCTTTACTTCTTGGAACTCGATCGGACCTGCCGATGCCCCAAATCGAAATGTTACTGGATGGTCTTTATACGATTTTGCCTTTTTAAGGATCTTCATTGTACTTGTAACAATCCGCTCTGCGCTCTTATCGATCATCACAATGGAATCACCACCACTGACTTCAAAAAATTCCAAGTCTCCGCAAGACACCTCTGCCCATTCGTGGATTTTGTGCGCAACAGCTTTATAGAGTTCGCTACTCATAATCCGGCTGAAACCACATAGATCACCTTTTATGACAAAATGAGATGTTGCCGGCTCATTCCAAACCAAATCACATCCGACAATATTCGCACGATGAAATTCGGTAAGATACTGTCCTCCCACTCGTTCGAGAATCATACGGTCGAGAGCGGGGTGAATAAGATAGTATTTTTCTGTCGCGGGTAATCCGATGCGTCTCCTTACCGAGATTTCCCGAGGCATGATAAATCTTTGCCTATCTTCTGCCCCGCGCCCCTGCCCTGCCTGAATCCAACCCAACATACCGGTTTTATATAAGTTGCAGAATGGATGCCGATCTTCATCGTCTTTTTCTTCAGGTACAGATCTAGCCTCGGCTACTTTATCAAGATACTTCGACGTAATTTCCTCGAGATCAAAGTGCGTGAGAACGTTGCGGCGGACAAATGGAAACAACGTATCTGGTTCCGGCAATGAGAAAAATGGCCGCATTTGACCATATAAACCGTTAACAATTTCTTCGCTGACTCTCTCCACTGCCTTTTTAATATTCTCATGTGTTCGTTCCGAAACTGGGATCTTCGCTATTGCGCCGCCAATCACCATCAAATCTCTCGGTCTATAAAAGGTATGTCGCATAATGTAGTTGAATGCCGACTCCTTTTGATCGACGACCCTATGCATAAAACCATTTGAATTCGGACCGAAGAATTGATTCATTGGATTCGATCCCTGATCCGGGAACAGGTTATCCGAATCCATCAATCTAATGTTCTTCTTAAATATTTCTTCGAAATCTCTGCGGTCATATTCAATCTCTACAGTTCTGCCGAGAATTTGCGTGTGCTCTGGAGTATATTCGTGAAGTTTGAGAAAAGCTTCACGTCTGATCGTGCAGAAAATTTTTATGTGGCTATTCGCCTTGTAAAAGGTATAGGCTGCTCCAGCCAACCCCAATTGAGCAACAACCCAAATATCATTGCTGCGATTGCGGTGATGGGAGTTTTCCGAGTCGTCCACTTCCAGGCCCCGTCTCTCCATAACCGGCTCGAAATATTCGTCGACGTTATCTATATAGAAAGCGATTTGTGATCTGATTGAATTCGAGAGCGCGTCGAGATGGTGCGCCCCGTCGAGCGCCCGCTGGCGCATCATGTATTCCTGTTTTAGAAGGTGTGTAAAGATCGAGCACGGTGAATTAAACCGCTCAGGATCAAGTATTATGGTGCGAGTCCACTCGTCCAAATTAGAGGCGACTGATTTTAGATCTCGTTTTGTTGAGCGAGTGTCGAGTTTAATGGCTGCAATGAGAATGCACAGCGACCAGATATCTCTCCAAAGAAAAAAATCGGTCTTGAATTCTCTCATCCTAGCTTTGTTTAGAGCTGGAAAAGTCCCCCAAGGTCGGTCTACTATCTCTCCATCACCGGTAGAACTTTCAACAAGAGTATCTACTTTGTCTAGGTCTGAAGTAATTGGAGTGCGGTATCCTCGCTGATCGTCTAGTTGCTTGCGCTTGGCGATCAACAGGAGAGTTTTCCCAAATCCCTTTGGCGCGGAGATGATGAACCTCTCACCTCTCGATTCGGAAAGGAAATCCTTGATCGCGGCTGTCTCATAAACCAAGGCATCTCTGTATTGGGTAAATGTCATGCCTTGATGCGTGTCTGCTTCAACTCTCCACGCGACGGATCGAGTTTCCGGATGCGACATGGTCCCTCAAGTAGACGAAAAGATAACGAATTATAAATAAGAGCTAGCCTATTTCCAGAAGAATTTTCGTGATAATAAAATTCGCGGCGGGGGACGCGAGCGAGATTGTGCTCTATTTTGGGTCAGAAAGGTTCAAGCGGAACTCATACAGCCGCGCGAGCAGCTTTCCGTAGTCCCAGGCCACCTTGAAGTTCGCCTTGCTGGCTCCGCGATAACGGGCACCGAAGGTAAAGGGGACCTCCTGCACTGACTTCAGGCGGGCGCGCACCAGAATTTCTAACAGCAGCTTGAAACCTGTGCGCTGAAAATCGATCTGCTGCACGCTGGTGCGGCGCACCATGAAGTATCCCGACATCGGATCTTTCGCTCGCACGCGCCGCCGTTGCAGAGGCCAGGTCGCCCAGACGGCCGCAGCCGAAAGCAGCTTGCGCATCGGATTCCATCCGCCGAGTTCCCCGCCCGGGGTGTACCGGCTGCCGATTGCCAGATCGCTGCCTTCCGCAATCGCCGCAAAAAGCTTGGGCAACAGCTCCGGCGGATGCTGCAGATCGGCATCCATCACGCCTAGCACGTCAGCATCGACATGTCGCCAGCCATCAAGAACCGCTCCGGCCAAACCTCGTTCGCCCTTGCGCACAAGCAGGCGAACGCGCGGATCTTTCTGCGCTATGGCCGACACCACATCGCCCGTGCCGTCGCAACTGTCGTCGTCGACTACCAGAACTTCGTAATGGATCTGCGGCTCGTCGAGAACGGTTCTTACCTGGGCAAGCAGGCGGCCGATATTACCGGCCTCGCAGAGCGTGGGAATCACCAAAGCCAGCTTGAGCGGCACATGCTCGTCTGGACCGCCACTCTCCGCGCTTTCGAGCGTGCGCGGCGGCTCTGTTGTCCACTTGGCCATCGAAATATACCATTGATTTTAATGCCAACGCTGGCCGCTGAATACGTTTAATTTGGGTTAGACATTTGAGTCGCTTTTCTTTGCCACCCAGATTGCTTCTACTGCTGCTCTTCACGCTGCTTGGTTTCGCCGTCATGGGCTACCATCCCGGTCTTGAAGATGACGGAATCTATCTTGCAGCCGTAAAGGCCAATCTCAATCCGGCTCTCTTCCCGCACAGTGCAGAGTTCTTCCGGCTTCAAACGCAAGCTACTGTCTTTGACGGCGCGATGGCCTTCTTTGTCACATCGACGCACATGCCGGTGGCCTGGGCTGAACTTTTCTGGCAGTTTGTTTCCCTGCTCGCAATTCTTTGGGCCTGCCACAGTATTGCCCGTCAACTCTTTCCAGAAGCGCGTGCGCAGTGGGCCGGCGTTGCCATGGTGGCCGCCATGTTCACGCTGCCCGTTTCAGGAACCGCTCTTTTTCTGGCCGATCAGCATCTGCATCCGCGCAACATCGCAACCGCGCTGATCCTGCTCGCGGTGGCGCGCCTTCTCGCTCGAAAACTCGGACATGCCCTTCTCCTACTGGCCGCTGCGTTCTTCATGCATCCGCTCATGGCTGCTATGGGAATCTCGTTCTGCTTCTTTCTCAAGCTGGCGCAGTGGGATTCCCTCCGCGCCTGGGTTCGTCAGCGAGGCACGCGATCGATCGCCGCGTGGGGCGACGAAACCGCTGCCCTCATTCCCATCGGATGGGTTCTCGAACCGGCCAGTCCCACGTGGCTGCAGGCGCTGAATACCCGCACCTACTATTACCTCTATCAATGGAAGTGGTACGAGTGGCTCGGCGCGCTGGCCCCGCTGTTCCTCTTCTGGCTTCTCTGGCGGCTCGCAGCAAAACGCAACGAAAGGCCGTTGGCCCGGTTCGCTCTGGCAGTTTTTATCTACGGTGTGTTCCAACAGTGCGTCGCCATGATCGTGCTCGCTCCCCCCGCGTGGGTGCGGCTTACGCCCCTGCAGCCGATGCGCTATCTGCAACTGGTCTACGTGTGCATGACGCTGATGGCCGGCTGCCTGCTCGGCAAATATCTGCTCAAATCGGGCGTCTGGCGCTGGACTGTTTATCTGCTCGTCCTCAATGGCGGCATGCTCGCGTATCAGTTGGCCGCGTTCAGCGGTAGCCCGCATCTAGAGTTACCCTGGCAGAGGCCATCGAATCCCTGGCTTCAGGCCTTCGCCTGGATTCGCACCCACACCCCGGCCAATGCGTACTTCGCCCTCGATCCGTACTATCTGCGAGCGCCCGGCGAAGACTACCACGGCTTTCGCGCCCTCGCTGAACGCGATCAAGTGGCCGACATGGTCAAAGACGCCTCAGTCGTCACACAGATTCCTGAGCTGGGGCCCGCGTGGGCGCGCCAGGTGGCGGCCGAACAGGACTGGCCGCATTTTCAGCTTGCGGACTTCGAACGCCTGAAGTCGCAATTCGGAGTGAGCTGGGTGCTGGTCGCCTATCCTCAGCCCACGGGCTTGTCCTGCGCCTGGCATAACCAGTCGTTGGCCGTCTGTCCAATTCCCTAGTTTCACCTTACGAGATTACCTGTCTTCCACAGCTCAATCGCGCTGAATCGTTTTGCAGGTTGAACCAGAATCCGCGAGAATGAAACAGTTACCCATACCGGTGCGGAGACCGGGTGATGCTCAATCTTTCCCAGCGACTCATTCTCGGCTGTGTGCTACTGGCCTGCCTCATGGCCGGTCTCGTGGTCGCCACGCACCGCGCCCTGGAAGCGGCAGGGCAGCTCGGACTCGCCTACGGCCTTCTCGCCGCGGCTCTGCTGGTCGAGATCTTGACGGCATTCCTGATTCTCCGGCCCATCCACAACGTGGCGCGTGACGCGCGCCGAATCGCCCAGGGCAACCTGGAGCATCGCGTTGAGTGGACCAGCCGTGACGACTTCGGTGTGATTGCCAGCGAGCTGAATCGCATCGCCGTCCGTTTGCGTGAACTGCGCGATACCGAAGCCGGCCGCAAGCAGATGGAGTTCCAGCTTTCGGACGCCGTGCTGCAATCGATCTTTGAGCCGGTGATCGTCACCGACAGTAAAGGCCACGTGCTCAAGGTGAACCAGGCTGCAGCCGAACTGCTCGGTGAAAGCGCCACGGACCGAATGGCGTTGGTTAACGCCCCCGGCGGGGACAAGATCCTGAGCGCGATTCGCGATGCCGTCTCGATGCAAAAGGCCGTGGCGGCCGAAGACGAAGCTTCGATGCTGCCCACCCGCATCGGCAAGCAGGAACGCAGCTATCGCCTGCGGACGACGCCGATGCGCGACTCCGATGGCCGGCTTCTCGGCGCCGTCACCACGCTCGAAGACATCACCACCCTGCAGGACACGGACCGCTTCAAGACGCAGTTCCTTGCCGTGGCCAGCCGCAAGCTGCGCGATCCGCTGCTCCAGTTGCGGCGCGGGCTTTATGCGTTAGGTCAGGGATACGGTGGCGAACTGTTGCCCCTGCAGGCTGAGCTCGTGGCAAAAGCAAACAATGAGGCCGAGCAGCTCAATGATCTGATGACCGATCTCATCGAGGTCGCCGAGCTCGATACCGGCAAGCGCGAAATGAAGCTCGAACGCCTGCTGCCCGCGCAGGCCCTCACCGAGGCGCGCAACCGCTTCTGCGAAGAAGCGGCCGAAAAGCGCATCCGCCTCGACGTCGATGCGTATGTTGATCTCGCTCCCGTCAAGGCCGACCGGCGCGCGTTACGATCGATCCTGGACAATCTCCTCTCGAATGCGCTGCGTTACACCCCTGAAGGCGGTGAGATCCTTCTCTCCGCCGAAGAGGTGAAAGACTACGTGCAGTTCACCGTGCGCGATACAGGCCGCGGCATCGAGGCCGACCGCCTTGGCCGTATCTTCGACCGCTTTAATGCGTTCTCTGAGAAGAGCACCGGCCTGGGTCTGGCCCTGGTGCGGCGTCTGGTTGAATCTCTCGGCGGCCAGATCGCCGTCGAGAGCCGGCTGGGCCATGGAACAACCTTCCGTTTCACGCTTCCGGTGGCCGTAGTTGAGGACGTCCGCCATCCTGTCGAGGTGGGCTGACCTCTATGGCCGAGATCGTCTTGGAACAAAAGCAGGAACCCGCCAAGCTCCGCGTCTACATCGGAGCCGCGCCGGGCGTGGGCAAAACTTATCACATGCTGGAGGACGCCTACCTGATGCGCCACCAGCAGAACGTCGATATCGTCATCGGACTCGTCGAGTCCCACGGCCGCAAAGACACCGAAGAGCGCATCCGCGATCTCGAGATCATTCCGCAAAAGGTCATTCCCTACCGCGGAGTGGAACTCAAAGAGATGGATGTGGACGCCATCCTCACGCGGCATCCCAACACCGTAATCGTCGACGAGCTGGCGCACACTAATGTGCCGGGCAGCAAAAACCGCAAGCGCTACGAAGATGTGCTCGAGCTGCTCGACGCGGGCATCAACGTAATGACCGCGGTCAACATTCAGCATTTGGAAACGCTCAACGACGCGGTAAGCCGCTCGGCCAACACGGTGATCCGCGAGACGGTGCCGGACAGCTTTCTCAAGCGCGCAGACGAGGTAGTCAACGTTGACGTTACGGTGGATGAGCTGCGCAATCGCCTGCGCCAGGGCAAGATCTATGCGCCGGAAAAAGTGGAGCAGTCCCTCGCCAACTTCTTCCGCAAGGGCAACCTCAACATGTTGCGCGAGCTCGCGCTGCGCACGACTGCTGAGCAGGTAAGCAACCGCGCCTCCGAGTATCGGCGCACGCAGGGCCTTGAGCAGGCGCCCATTCCCGAGAAGGTGATGGTCTGCCTCAGCACGCGGCCTGGCACCGAGCGCCTTTTGCGCGTAGGCGCGCGCATCGCCGGCCGCCTCGCCACCAACTGGTATGCCGTCCACGTGACTCCACCCGACGACAAGGGCCACAACGATCCAGAAGCTTTTCAGCGGATCGAAGAGTACAAGCGCATGGCGCGCGACCTTGGCGCCAAAGTCGTCACGCTCACGGATCGCAACGTGTCCGACGCGCTCATTCGGTTTGCACAGCAGGAGAACATCTCCCACGTGGTTTTTGGCCAGCCGGTGCGTTCACGCTGGGACATCTTGATCCGCGGCTCTGTGCTCAACCGCTTTCTGGCCGAAGTGCGCGACGTGACGGTCCAGGTCGTCCCGATGCAGAAGCCTCTGCGCCGCGCTTAATCTCGTCGGGAAGTAAGTATCCTTCGGAATGGCCGGGAGCTTTGTGGTTTGTGGCCCTCATAGGGGCCTGTTGCTACCGCCAGCAGCCGTGTTCGGGGCTCTGTAACAGGGCATGGGTTTACTCATGCCGAGGGCGGGCAGTCAAAATCTTCCTGGCTTTAGCCCCTGTGCGAAGCTCGATACAACCCTCAACTAAAGCGATTATTCTTTCTCTCCAGCAGTTGCAATCGTGATAGCCTGTCTGCGATCAGCGTGCCGCCCATCTCCAAGCACGAACCGGCAGAAGGCAGCACAATTGCGACCCCGCCGGAGCGGTATCTTGCCATGAAGAAAATTTGCTTCCTTCTGCTGAATGTTCTGTTGCTTTCCGCAGTATCCTCGCATGCGCAGCCTTCGAAATATCCCTTCAACGATCCATCGCTGCCCCTGGAAAAGCGCATCGACAATCTCCTCTCGTTGATGAGCGTCGACGAGAAGATCGGCTGCCTGGGCACCAACACCGGTGTGCCGCGCCTCGGTGTTCCGAACTACGGCGCATCGGAAGGCATTCACGGTGTAGTCCAGCGTGAGCAGCGCGGGACGCACATGCCCATCACGACCACGCAGTTTCCGCAGCCGCCCGGCATGGGCGAATCGTGGGACCCGGACCTGGTGCGCCAAGCCGGCGGCGTCCAGGGCTACGAAGCTCGCTTCATTACGCAGACAGCAAAATACGACCGGCAGATTCTCATGCTCTGGGGACCGCAGTCTGACCTGGCCCGTGATCCGCGTTGGGGCCGCAGCGAGGAAGTCTACGGCGAAGACCCATTCATCAATGGCACAATGGCCACGGCCTTCATCAAGGGCCTGCAGGGCGACGATCCGAAATACTGGCAGGCCGCCGCGCTTCTCAAGCATTTCCTCGCCAACAGCAACGAGGATCACCGCGACAGCTCCTCGTCCGATTTCGATCAGCGCCTGTTTTGGGAATACTACTCCGTCCCTTTCCGCATGGGCTTTGAAGAAGGCGGCGCGCGCGCCGTCATGGCCTCTTACAACGCCTGGAACGGCACGACCATGGCGGTGAATCCAATCCTGCGCAGCATTGTCCGCGACAAGTGGGGCGTCGACGTGATTTCGAGCGATGGGGGCGCCGTGCACCTGCTCGTCGATCCGCGCCACCTCTATCCCAACCAGAAAGAAGCTGTAGTCGCCTGCCTCAAAGCGGGCATCAATCAATTTCTCGACCGCTATCAGGATGAAACCAAAGAAGCCTTGAAAGACGGCGAGATCACGGAAACGGAGATCGATGCCCTGCTCCGGCCCAAGTTCCGCATCACCATTCATCTCGGGCTGCTTGATCCACCGGAGATGGTGCCGTACTCCAGGATCAAAGACTCGCCCGAGCCCTGGAACACCGATCGCGATCGCGCGGTCTCTAAAAAGATGGCGCTTGAATCCGTGGTGCTGCTGAAAGATGAAAACCATCTTCTGCCGCTCGACAAAAACACAATCAAATCCATCGCCGTCGTCGGCCCGCTCGCCGACTCCGTCCACTGGGACTGGTACGGCGGCACGCCTCCGTATACCGTCACGCCGTTGCAAGGCATCAAAGACGAGCTAGGCCCGAATGTAAAGGTGAACTATGCCGCCGACGAGTTGGGCAATGCAGCGATCAAGGCGGCAAAGGAATCCGAAGTTGCGGTGGTGGTGATCGGCAACGATCCCACCTGCGGCCCCGACATGGCACACGACTGGCATTCCACCATAGATGGCGGCGGCACACTCGCCTGCACGGTACCGAGTGACGGACGCGAGGGCCGCGATCGCGAAAGCATCGACCTCGCACAGGAACAGCTCGTCAAGCAGGTCTTCGCTGTGAATCCGAAGACGATCGTCGTCCTGGTTTCGAGTTTTCCCTTCGCCATCAACTGGTCGCAGGCACATGCACCGGCCATTCTGCACATGGCCCACAGTTCGCAGGATGAAGGCACCGCGCTGGCCCAAGTTCTCTTCGGCGACTACAATCCGGGCGGCCATCTCGTCGTCACCTGGCCCAAGTCGCTCGATCAGTTGCCGCCCATGATGGATTACAACATCAGCGACGGCCGCACCTACATGTACTTCAAGGGCGAGCCGCTCTATCCCTTCGGATTCGGGTTGAGCTACACGACCTTCCAGTATTCGAATCTGCGAACAAGCTCTGCAAAACTTGCGAAAGACGGTACGATCACCGTCAGCGTCGATGTAACCAACACCGGCAGCCGCGCAGGGGACGCTGTCGTGCAAATGTATGTACAACACCTGGGAACCAAAGTCGACGAGCCGCACGAAGCACTCAAAGGATTCCAGCGCGTCACGCTCGACCCAAATCAAACTAAAACTGTCGCGATTCCGCTGAAGGCCTCTACGCTCGCGTGGTGGGATGAGAAGCTTCCCGGCTTCCGCGTCGAGACAGAGCCGGTCCGCGTGATGATCGGCGATTCATCCGCTGACATCAAACTCAACACCACTGTGCAGGTCGAGTAGCCGCGTGTCATCGCCGACAGCCTCCGTACTCGGCCAGATCGGCCTGCCTGCTCCTGTTAGCGAACTCGCCGCCAGAACCTGGGATGCGATCATCGTCGGCGCAGGTCACAACGGCCTCGCCTGCGCTGCGTATCTTGCGCGCGCCGGCAGGCGCGTGCTGGTGCTCGAAAGCCGCAGCCGCGTGGGTGGCGCTTGCACTATCGAGGATCCATTTCCCGGCGTGCGCATGTCGCCCTGCGCCTATCTCGCCGGCCTCCTGCATCCGATGGTGATCGAGGAGCTCGAGCTGCCTCGGCGTGGCTTCACGTGGACGCCCGCGATCAACGGCCTCTTCGTACCTTTCCTCGACGGATCGAGCATTCAGCTCTGGGATGATGACGCCCGCTGCGAAGCCGAGATCCGCAAACTCGCACCGGCCGAGATTCCCGGCTGGCGGGCGATGAACGATGTATTGCGCCGCCTGCGCGATGCTCTGCGGCCTGCAGGTGATGGAGATGTCTGGATTGGCGAAGCTCCGACGCGAGAGCAAATCGATGAGCGCATCGGCCATGATGACGAAGCGAGAGCATTGCTCTTCGACTGGTCGATGGCCGAGTTCGTCGAGCGCTATCTCACAGACGAGCGGCTGCAGATCGCCTATCTCGGCCAGGGTGTGATCGGCACGAACGCCAGTCCTTTCGATCCAGGCACCGCGTCAATCCGTTTTCATCATGCCTCCGGCCGCTTGGGCGACATGCCGGGCATGTGGGGCTATGTGCGCGGCGGCATGGGCATGGTCAGCTTCTACTTCTGTGATGCCGCCCGCGAAGCCGGTGCAACCGTGGCTACAGGCGTGCCTGTGAGCCGGATCGTTCCTGGCGAAGGCGTAGAGTTGGAAGGCGGTGAGCGCATCGCCGCGCCCATCGTCATCTCCAACGCCGATCCGCACCGCACTCTGCAGATGCTTGGTAACAACGCCGACGCAAACTGGCGCGCACAGGTCGAGCGCGTACCTGTCGAAGGCTGCACCGTCAAGCTCAACGTTCTCCTGCGCGAGCTGCCGAACTTTACGGCGCGTCCTGGAATCGACGAGCCACACCACTACGGCCAGATCAACACTCCATTGACCAAAGCAGAATGGCGCGCCGGCTATGCCGCATCCCGAGGCGGCGAGCTGCCTCAACACCTCTGGTGCGAACTCTACTTCCAGAGCGTGCATGATCGCTCCATCGTTCCCGCAGGCCAGCACACGATGAGCGTCTTCGCGCAATATGTGCCTTACAAGTTTGCGCACGGCAGTTGGGATGATCGCCGCGAAGAGGTCCGCCGGCTCGCGCTCTATTCACTGGCGCGCTTCTGCTCGAATATCGACACTGCTGTCATCGACGCGCAGGTACTCGGCCCTCCCGACATCGAGCAAAAGGTCGGCCTCACCGGCGGCCACATCTTTCAGGGCGAATGCCTGCCGCCCTATATGTGGGCCAATCGGCTATCACCGCGCACGCCCATGCAGGGTATTTACCTTTGCGGCGCATGCACGCATCCAGGCGGCAGCGTCATCGGCATCAATGGTCGCAATGCAGCCATGGCCGTTCTGAAAGATCGGCGCGCTCTCTAGCTCTCTACGACAGCGGCTCACTCCCCGAATATTCATGCCGCAAAAACCCTTGCCATCGCAGCATTCCGCATGCTCTCCGCACATCTTGCCGGCGGCAACCATCTCTTTTGCTCTCTCCTCTAACCCGAAAGCACGGCATGGATATCCACTCTCCATCCGTTGATTCTCCGGGACCCACAAACAGGAGCTGTAATGAATATGGCCTTTCTGACGATCGCGCGCGCCGCGTTCGGGTACTTATTCCTGGTGCTGATGGTGCGAGTCGTCGGTCGCAGGCCGGGAAAGCAACTCACGCCTTTTGAATTTGTCCTTGTCTTCTATCTCGGTGGACTCACGCTTACCGGCATGGTTGGCCTCGAGATGTCATTGACCAATGCGGTTTGTCAGATCTTCACCATTGCGCTCTGCCATTACGTGCTCTCATGGCTGCGGCACCGCTATCCGACAGCAGCGCTCATCCTCTGTGGATCGCCCCTGATCCTGTTGAAAGATGGCAAGTGGCGCACCCGAACGATGAGCCGGATGCGTATTCAGGACGATGACGTCATGGACGTGGCTCGCGGACAAGGTGTGCGCGACCTGTCCGAAGTCGACACCGTAATCCTCGAGCCGGCGGGCATGCTATCCATCGTGCCTCGCAAATCAGGCCAACCTGAACCAACCGAAACCGCAATGTGAGCTCATCATGTCTTCGTTGCCCTTTACCAGCAAGGTAGAAGATTCCGTTCCCAAAGTAGACGGCGCGGTCGCAGTTGGCGAGAACCTTGAATTTCAGCGCAAGTGGTGGAGCTTCGAAAACGGTGTTTGGTGTGTCTTCCTGGCGATCTTAGTCTGCGACGTTCTCGGCCTCTTTGGCCGCGGATGGCTCGCCAAAGCACAGCGCACTTCAACAGACGGAGCGTTGACTTTGCACTATGAACGCATCGAACGCGCCAGCACGCCCTCCATCATGACCCTCGACTTCGGCGAAGAGGCCATTCACCGCGGACATGTGCAGGTGTTTGTCAGCGATTCGGTCGTCAAGCCGCTCGGCGCGCAGCGCATCTCACCGCAGCCAGAGAGCTCCGCAATCGGCAACGGCGGAATTCTCTATTCCTTCCCGGCTCTTCATGCTCCCATGTCCGCACAGATCCAGCTCGAACCGTCCTTTCCTGGTGTACATCCCTTCCGTATCCAGGTGACGGGCAGCTCCGCAATCGACGCGCGGGTACTCGTGGTCCCTTAATCGCATGCCAACCATCGTCCATGCCGTGATCGGGTACTTTGTCCTTCTGCTGACCGTACGCGTTCTCAGACGCCGCGCCGGATCGCAGATTACTCTTTTCGAGTTCGTCCTCATCTTTCTTATCGGCGGCGTCATCATCCTTTCTACGGTCGGCAACGATCGCTCCGTCACCAACTGCACCTGTGCCGTGATCGCCGTCGGCATGATGCACCACGTCCTCGCGTGGGCCAAGAGCAAGAGCCCACGGTTCGGCGCGATCATCGACGGTGCGCCACTGGTTATTATTCGGCACGGTGAATGGCAGACGGAAGTGATGCAGGGCATGAAGCTGAACCGGGAAGACATCGAAATCGCCACACGCGAGGCCGGCCTTACAAACCTGAGCAAGATCGACTATGCGATCCTCGAGCGCAACGGACGCATCAGCATCCTACGCAAACAAGACTGAGTTATGCCTCCACAATCCAGCAAAAATGTTGTTGAAAGCGATATCCCGGCCCGTTTGGACCGCCTGCCCTGGTCAACATGGCACGTTCGCATTCTCATCGCACTGGGAACATCGTGGCTCCTCGATGGGCTTGAGGTCACGCTCGTCGCCTCGCTTTCAGGCATTCTCGAGAGCGGCTCCGGCCTGCATCTGCGCGACACGCAGGTCACCGGCGCAGCGACAACGTATCTTGCGGGAGCGGTCCTCGGGGCGCTCTTCTTCGGCTATCTCTCTCTTTCCGATCCCGTTTAAAGAGAGTCGGATCCGGTGGCCGGTCAAAGTAGGCATTTACGAAAATTGCGCTTTCTGGTAACTTACTAACCAGTTAGTTAATTTCGTGAAACCTCCGATCTCAACCCGCACCCAAGCCGATCGCGCTGACCAGACTCGCGCTCGCATTCTCGAGGCCGCGCTCCAGGCATTCAGCGAAAATGGCCTCGCCGGCGCACGGACCGAGCAGATCGCCGCCGCGGCCGGCGTCAACAAGGCCCTACTCTACTACTACTTCCAGAGCAAGCAGGCGCTCTATGACGCGGCCCTTGAAGCGGTGGCAGAGCGCGTCGTCGCCAGCAGTCTGGCCTCCATGCGCGAGGGCCGGTCAGCCGGTGAGCGGATCGTGCAGTTTGTCCTGAATCACTTTGACCGTATCCACTCGCAACGCGCCTTCCAGAGCCTCATGCAGCAGGAACTGATGCGCCTCCGCGAAGGCGAAAAGAGTGCGCTTCGCCCGTTGGTCGAAAGAATTTTTCGGCCCACCATGCGCCCGGTGGAGGAACTGCTCGCCGAAGGCATGCGCACCAAAGAACTGATTCCAGTGGACGCCTGGCAGATGATGTATGCCGCGTTGGGCGCCAATGTCTTCTACTTTCTCTCGGGCCCAGTGATGGGCCTGCTCCTGGGCAAAGACCTCTTCGAGCACAAGGCGTTGAAGGCACGGCGCAAGGCGGCGATCGAGTATCTCGGCCAAACCATTTTCGTCGATCGTCAACACGGAGCGCGCGTCGCCGCGCGTGTGCTTAAAGCAACCCCCATGCCGAAGAGCGGAAACCTAAAACATTTTGAGGTGAAGTTCAAGTGAGTGCACGTAATCGCGTTTTTATGATTCTCGGCATCCTCACCGTCGGGTCGCTGATCTGGTATCTCGTGTCCACGCCGCGTTCGGGCGACTTGCAGCTCATCGGCACGGTGGACGCAAATGAGGTCATCGTCAGTTCCAAAATTCCAGGCCGCATCCAGTCATTGACCGTGCAGGAAGGCGAGCCGGTCAAAGCTGGACAACTCATCGCCACCATTGAAAGCGAAGATCTGCAAGCCGCGCTCGATGCAGCGAAAGCCGCCGCAATAAGCCAGCGATGGAAGCTCCGCCAAACCGAAGAGACGGAGCGGCAGAACGCCGGCGAAACCCAGAGCGCAACCATCAGCGCCGAGGCACAGGTGAAGGCTGCGCAGGCCACGCTCGATCAGGCCCAGGCGCAGTACGAGCATCAACAGGCCGATACCAGCCGCACCGTCGCACTGGCCAATCAGGGCATCATGAGCACGCAGGCACGTGATGAGCAGCAGACCGCTCTCAGCGCTGCCAAGGCTGCCGTCGACACAGCCCGGCACAATCTCGCCGCCGCACAGGCCGCGCTCAAGCAGGCGCAGGCGCACGAGTTACTTACGCAAGTCACGGCACGCGGCGTAGACGCCTCACGTGCCGACGTATCCAATGCCAAAGCGCTCGCCGAACAAGCGGCCATCGAGCAGAGCTACGCGCAGGTCGTCGCACCCATCAACGGGCGCATCGATGTGTGGGCAGCGCGGCAGGGTGAAGTGGTCGCAGCCTCAACGCCCATCGTCACCATCATGGATCTCACGCAGACCTGGGTCTATGCCCCGCTGCCGGAGACGCAGGCCGACAGCGTGCGGCTCGGCGACAGCCTGCGCGTCGTGATGCCCAGCGGTGAAACCGTCCAGGGCAAGGTGATCGCCAAGCTCGCCCAGGGCGACTTCGCTACGCAGCGCGATGTGAACCGCATGAAGCGCGACATCAAAACCATCCAGATCAAGCTGTTGATTCCGAATCCCGGCGAGCGCTTTGTTCCCGGGATGACTGCCCAGGTGTACATCCCGAAAGACCGGCTGGTGAAGCAATGAGTGCCGCGAACGGAACCGCAGCGACACGGCCAGACGCTATTGCTGTCGAAAAAATCGTCAAGCGCTATGGCGATTTTGAAGCGGTCAAAGGCATCAGCTTCAACGTCGCTGAAGGTGAGATCTTCGGTCTCCTCGGCCCCAATGGCGCCGGCAAAAGCACGCTCATCCGCATGATGACCACGCTCATTCCGGTCACAGCGGGCAAAGCAGTCGTCGGTGGCCACAATGTGGCCAAGGAACCCGATGAGGTTCGCGGGCTCATCGGCGTCATTCCGCAGGCGCTCACCAGCGATCCCGATCTCACCGTCGAAGAAAACCTAGTCATCTACGCCAAGCTCTACGGCGTTCCGCGCGGCCAGCGTGAAAAGAACATCGCCGAAGTGCTCGAGGCGGTGGATCTCATGAAGTGGCGCGGCGCGCAAACCAAGACTCTTTCCGGCGGCATGCGGCGGCGGCTTGAGATTGCGCGTGGCCTCGTCCACAACCCGCGCATCTTTTTTCTCGACGAACCCACTACCGGCCTCGATCCCGTCTCGCGCATTGCCGTGTGGGAGATGCTCAACAACCTGAAGAACACGCGCAACCTCACCATGCTGCTCACCACGCACTACATGGAAGAGGCCGACAAGCTCTGCGACCGCATCGCCATCGTCGATCATGGCAACCTCGTCGCTCTCGGCACACCGGTTGAGCTCAAGAACAGTGTTGCCGGAGCCAACGTCGTCGAAGTGCAGTTCGATCGCGAAGCCGAAGAGTGGCGCGCGCGGCTAGAAAAGCTCGATGGCGTCACCAGCGTGCAGCCCGAGAGCGCCGGCTTCTATCGTGTCATCACCACATCCGGCTCCAGGACCACAATGCAGCTGGTCGAGATGGCCTCAGAGCTGGGAGAAACCCTGACCTCGCTGAGCGTGCAGAACACCACGCTCGATGACGTATTTGTTCACTACACAGGCCGCCAACTGCGCGATGAACAGGTGAAGTCGGTCTTCATGATGCCGCCGCGGCCGGGAGCACAGCCATGAACAGAATGATGGCGATCGTAGAACGTGAGATGCGGAAGTTCTTCCGCTCGCCCATGCTCATGATCATGTCGATGATGCTGCCGCTGGTGCAGCTCGTCATCCTCGGCAACGCCTTCGGCGGCAAGATCACCGGAGCGCGCGTCGGCGTGGTTGATCACGACCATGGCCCTGAATCGATCAAGGTGCGCGAAGACTTTGCCGCGATTGCCTCGAATATCAAGACCTTCACCACTACCGACTATGACAATGAAGTTCAGGCGCGTGAAGACGTGCGCACGGGCCGTATCGATGCCGCTGTCATCATTCCTCCGCAGTTTTCGCGCCGCTTCTACTCGAAAGATGCACCCAAGATCGGCCTGGTCGTCGACAACTCTGACCAGTTCACCTCGGCCAGCCTCGAAAGCGAGATGCAGTCTCTTGTCGACGCACTCAATGCGCCCGTCGTGCAACCGCGCCTCATCACCAACATCGCGCTCGAGATCGTAGAGCTCTATCCCTACGTGGCCTACATGAAATATCTGCTCTCGGGCTCGGTAGCGCTCGCCATGTATGTCTCGGTGATGATCGGCGGCGGCATGCTGTACATCGACGACAAGGCGCGCGGTGTGCACGAGGGCTATCTCGTCACACCCATCACCGGCCTCGAACTGGTCATGGGCCTCAATCTCGCTGGAGCCATCAAGGCCGTGCTGGCCGGCATCTCGCTCACCGTCATTGGATCGCTGATGGCGGGCCTGGGCACCATCTTTAATCCTATGCAGGATCTCGAACTGCTCTGCGTCATTACCGTCACGTCGATCGCTTTCAATGGAATGATGTTTCTGATGATGGTGCGCGTTGACGATCCACTGGTACCGCGCGCCATGTTCGGCGTGCTCAATACCCTGCTCTTCTTCCCCTCGGGAGCCATCTATCCCATTTCGGCTTTTCCCCCGTGGTTGCGCGCCATCGCCATCGTGGACCCGTTCACCTACGCGATCCACGGGCTCAAAGCCGTGCTGCTCAAAGACGGCGGCTTCGCCGCTATTCAGTACGACCTGCTCTTTCTCTCCGTCTTCGGAATCGGAACGCTGCTGATCGCCACACCGCTCTTCAAGCGAACGCTTTAGTTTGCATCTGATGTATGGGAATTCTGAGGCTTTGTAACAGGGCACGAGTTTACTCGTGCCGCAAAAGCCACTTATCACGCAAAAAAGCTGATATGCGGCTGCAACGGATCTTCCGGAATCTCAGGCGCTTCTGCAGAGACCGCCTGCTCCTCTGTATCCAGCTCTTCTTCTGCTCCCGCCGCTTTCTTGCGAGCGGCCGACTTGGCGCTGTGATCCGTCCGCACCACGGCCTCCAGGTTCACCACCGCGGAGAGCTGAAAATCCGCGACGGGTGCCTTCGCGGCTGTGTAGTCGCGAATTCCGGGGATGGGAGCGATCTCCATGAAGCACCTCGTGCTTGCTTATCGGCAGGAAAATGAGGAACTTTAATCTTCTTTGTAATTTTTTTGCGCTAGCGCACCACCCAACGGACCAGAACTGGTTGCATAAATAGTCTGGTGAAAGGGCACGACTTCAGTCGTGCCGAAGAAGGCCAATAGAATTGCGGGCTTTAGCCCCTGAGAAGGTCCGGAGCCCAACCTGAAGGGATTTATGCAACCAGTTCTAAACACTTAGCGATTGAAGGCGAAAGCAGTCACGCCTCCGCCCCCATTCGTAGATACAACCGGCTGCTCGCCCTGTTCAAGCAGCGACACTCCCTGCGCCATGCTCATGCCCGCCGGAACCGGCGTAAATCCGCCACGTACCTCGCTTGTCTCGCGCGCGAAGGACGTAACCAGCAGCGCGCGGACATTCATGTGTACCTCCAGCCGCTCGGTCTTCCAGTCCGTCGCGCTCACCGGCACACGCTCCAGCCGGAACCAGCCGCCCTTGTAGAGCCGCCCTAGAATCCCGAAGCCGAAATCGACATTCTCCTCAACGCAACCTTCCAACCCCGCCAACCGCTTGAAGCGCGCATCGATCCACAGTGTGCCGCTCATCGCATGAAAGACGCGGGCCTCGACTGAGTGAGCCGGATACGATGGATTGGGGCGAAATCCCAACCGGTAACGGCCGTTCTCCTCGCCCTCGAAGGTGAACAGAAACGCATCCGGCAGCAGCGCCACGATGCGGCCGATGCGCTCTTCATCCTGCGCGTACTGCCGCATATGTCGCGCCTGTTCCTGGGGAGACGCCACCAGCCGGCTCAGTCGTGCCTGCTCAGTCTGTCCTGCCGACGAGCTCAGTGGACGCCCATCGACGAGTTCCAGCCGCGCAATCGGACCGTCCGCCGTCTCCACCTGCTCTTCCGTCATAGTCTCGCCATGCAGGCGGCGCGCAATCCAGTAGCGCCAGTACCCGTGCTGCCGATGATCGTGCAGTTCGTTGTAGACCACCTCGCGGACAAGCTGCTCCGGCGCCGGTGTCGCGGCAGAAAGCTCAACCGCGTATCCGCGACACGCCGGGATCAGGAAAACGAGCAGTGCGGCCGTACGACGTAAATCCAGCATGGAGCCACCCTCCCTCTGCGTGCAGTATGCGCAAGGCGTAGTAAAGAGGAGACGAGGCTCCGGTAAAAAGACGGGAAATACCAGCAATACCCGAGAAAACTCGAACCAAAGTTATAAACATTGCACATGGGGCAAAGAAAAAGGGCCCGGCTCGCGCCGGACCCCTCTCGCGCTGAATACGCGCTCTTTTTACGGTAGAGAGTAGACAGTGCTGAGCACCTTTTCCGCCAGCGCCTGGGGCAGCGGTGCATACGAAAGCCCTGATGCCTCGCCCTCGCCGGACTTGACGATCCAGCTCAGCATGTCCTTCAGCACCTTCTCATTGTTCGCATCCTTCGGCTGTTTGGGGATCAGCAGATAGGTGAAGCTCGAGATCGGATAGGCATTCGCACCAGGCGCATTCGTGATCGAAATCCGGTAGTCCGCGGGCATGTTCTTCACGCTGGCGGCCGCCTCGGTGACGCCATCGATCGAGCCCTTCACCCAGTTACCGGACGCGTTCTTGATTGCGCCGAAGTTGATGTGATTCTGCAGCGAATAGATCAGTTCCACATAGCCAATTGCGCCGGGCAGCTGCCGCACAAGGCCCGCCACGCCCTCGTTGCCCTTGCCGCCTACGCCGGTCGGCCAGTTAGGCGAGGTGCCACGGCCCGGTCCCGACTCCCAATCCTTGCTCACCTTGCTCAGGTAATCGGTAAAGATGAAGCTGGTGCCGCTGCCGTCGGAACGGTGAACCACGATGATCTTCTGGTCGGGCAGATGCACGCCCGGATTGTCCTTCGCAATGCGCGGATCGTTCCAGTTCGTAATCTTGTTCAGATAGATGTCCGCCAGCACGTCGGGGCTGAAGTTCAGATCGTTCACGCCCGGAACGTTGAAGATCGGCACCACCGCGCCCAGCACCGTGGGAATGTGCACGAGCTTCACGGGCGAGCTCGAAAGCATCTGGTCGGTCATCGGCATGTCCGACGCGCCAAAATCCACCAACCCCTTGGTCACCTGGGCGATGCCGCCACCCGAACCGATGGACTGATAGTTGATCTCCACGCCCGGATGGGCCGCACTGTACTCCGAGAACCACTTCGAATAGATCGGGTACGGGAAGGTCGCGCCCGCTCCCGTCAATTTCTGAGCCTGAGCCGCACTTAGAGCAAAGGCAAACAACGCACCGGCAACTAACGCTTTCTTCATCCTCAACACTCCCTTTCAGAATTCCCTGCCGCGTCCCATTCTCTACAGCGATTGTTACGGAGAGGTGAATTCACAAGGTTTTCAAGGAGTTGGGGTAAACCGCGCCGCACCTGTTCTTTTCATGGAAATTTTCCTGCCCCGGCGCTTGACAGTCCTCAAAACCCGGCAGTACGATTCCGTGTTTGAAATAGTTCCCCATTTCACAGCAGCAACTCCGCACGACCAACCCAGGCCCCATCCGCTCAGCCAGCCGGGCGGCCAGTCAGTCCAGCAAGAAAAAACACGGAAAGAGCCCTCGCTCTTCCCGCCGCGCCACGCCAACACTCTCCGAAGCACGAACACGGAGCAGACGAGATCCGCAAATCAATCCGCAGATCAATTGGGAGGAACGCATGTACAAATCGCTCGTACAACTCGTCTCCGGGATGCTCGGGATGCTCATGATCGCCTCGTTCTCTGTCGCAGCCCATGCGCAGAACACGTCGAATCCCCTCACCATCAACACCACCACGGCCACCTGCGGCGGTCAGGCAGCAGGCGCGGTCTGGGAGATCACCAACGGCGCGCTCGATATCTGCTTCTACCCGAAGCACGCCAGCATCATCGACATGAATTTCCTCGGAACGACTGACAACCTTGTCGATCAGCCCAAAGGCTTTTATATGGACAATGCCGGCTTCGGCTCGGCGACTGGTGTGCCGGGCTATGACCTGACCAACGGCTATCTCGACTGGTGGGTCACCTATCCCTCGAACAGCGCCAACGCCTACACCTACACCGAGCATTGGATCGTCACGCCGAACGATCCCGGCCTTCATGTGTATTTCGTCGCAAATCACGCCGCCACCGATATCGCCGGATCAATCGGCCAGGTGCAATGGGTCTTCCGCGATGATCTCGACAAGTTCAACAACCTTTTTCTGTCCAATGAAGACCTCAGCAATCCTGGCCCGGTCCAGATCGGCCCCATGCCCACCTACGCCGAATACTTCGGCACCGTCAGCACCAGCGGTACCGGCCCTGCCGATCCCGGGCGCGCGGTGCAGGATGCGACCGTCGACATGCACGGCTATGGCGAAGGTCCATGGGCTGACTTTCCGCCCATCTCACCCGGCTTCGGCCGGCAGTTCGGCGACAAGTACGACTACTCCGGCTACAACTACCTGAACCTGACCCACGGCGTCTACGGCTCACAGTACGGAGCCTGGGTAGTCTTTCCCAGCAACGAGTCGCTTGTCGGTGGTCCCACCAAGCAGATGCTGCTCTTCACGGGTAATCTCAATATGATCGAGGCCTACTCCAACCACCTCGATAACGCCATCTCGCTCACTACCCCCAGCGGCACGGCCTCGCAGCGCCTCTTCGGCCCCTTCTACGTGCGGTTTAACAAACTTGGCGGCGATATCCATTCTCAGCAGGACATGTTCCGCGATGCCATAACTGCCGGAACGCCCTTCCCCAGCTTCTACTACGATCCCGTCCGTCAGAACTTCTACCGCATCGGCAATCCCATCGTCGACGATATCGCTGCGATTCTCGAAGACACCAACAGTCCCGCATTCCCCATCCATCGCTTCATGCATCTCTACGACAACGAAACGGATCTGCTCGCCTCCGGCTACGTTCCCTCAACCGCACGCGGCGATGTGCAGGTCCAGATTCGCGGCGTCTTCGGCTTTCCCAAAACCACGTGGGCTGTTCTGAGCGATCCGGCGAAAAACTTCCAGTACACCTCGCAGGGCGCGCAGTACTGGGCGGACATCAGCCTTGGCGGAGAGGCGACATTCCACGGCGTAATCCCCGGCACCTACAGGCTCTCCGTGTATCAACTCGGCCGCTGGGGCGAACTCCGGCAGGAGAACGTCGTCGTCAACGCCAACCAGACCACCGTCGTGCCGACCGTGAACTTCGTGTCCGAAAACTTCGGCACAACGCCGCCGGTCTTCGCCATCGGCATTCCCGATCGCTCCTCGCACGAGTTTCTCCACGGTCACGACGACCATGGCCACGACGATCGCGAATACTGGGGCAACTGGAACTACTGGGCTGATTTCGCAGCCAACCAGGGCGCCGTGGTTTACAACGCGACCGACGGTCCTGCCGGTCCGGCGACACGCGATCTCTCCAAGTGGAACTACAACCACTGGCAGACCTTCAATCCCGGCCTCTTCGGTGGCGTTTATAACAATGCCGACGACACCAAGGACGGCTACACCTACATCATCCCCAGTTATGTGGCCTCGCTGCCGGGAGCGACCGGCACCAACGGCGTAGGCACCAAGACCCCGCCTTGGACCATCAACTTTGCAACGCCGTCGAACGTCTCTGATTACACCAACGGCTATGCAGTGCTTTCGGTCTCGCTGGCCGCCACCGAGGCCAGCTACATTGTGACGCTCAACGGCCGGCAGCTCATCTGGTCGAGTCTGAATAAGAGCGATGCCGCCGTGCGCAGCGGCTTCTCCGGCTACACGCAGTGGATCGCCTTCCAATGGCCGGCAACCGCACTCAACCCTGCTGGACAAAATAACGTGCTCACCATCTCCGTGAGCCAGACACAAGGCGATGAAGACGACGCGCTTCGCCTCGAACTCACCAACACCTCAGCCGCCCCGAGCGTGCGCGGCTGGAACGACTACTCCTTCGTCACGACCGGCACAACCCTGCCGCCCAACGACGCAGTTCCGAATCCGTAAATTGCTGGGTAACCCCAGCCACAACTTTGCCGTACCCATCCTTTCGACTTCCTTCTGTCGAAAGGGTGGGCTATAGCAAAACGGCTCGCTTCACTTCCGCCACTTCTCAGCGATCTTCGGATCGGCGAGCATCTTGATGTACACGCCGCCCACCACCGACCGCGCCTGGAACCCGCTCTGCTTGCCCGTCTTCGTGTCGTACCAATCCGTCAGTGGCACGCGCGAAGGTCCTTCGTTGATCCACGCGCCGATTGGCTTGAGCAGCGTGGCAAAATCATTCGGATTGTCGGCCAACGTCGCCGTCCAGATCTCCCAGTCGAGCTTCGTGTAGTCCTTGCGATTATCGAGCGGCAGACCGAATTGATTGAGGTGCTGCAGATAGAACGCCATCTCCGTCTGCCGCACCTTTGCAGGAAAGAGATGCAGCCCGAGAATCTGATCCCACACCAGGTTGTACTTCTGGCTCCAGGTGCCGGGCTTGTCGAAGGCGAGCCTGTAGTGATCGCCGTCCTCCGCCAGCGTCTGCCACTTCCCTGCCATCTCCGCCGCCAGCTTTGCGTACTCCTTCGCGACGTCGCCCTTGCCCACTCCCTGCGCCATCTGCGCATATGCGGCCAGGCCCTCGATCGCCTTAATCGAAAGATTCGCATTGTGCGCCAGGTGCCCTGCAAAGTCATCCGTCGAAAGCTGGTTCTCCGGGTCGAGCCCCTTGTCGCGCAGATACTGTGCCCACAACGTGAACTGCGGCCAATACTCACGCACGAAATCCCAGTTACCCGTCTCGCGGCTCATCGCAGCAACAAGGATGAGCAGATTGCCGCTCTCTTCCACGGGCATCTGATTCTCTTCTCCCGTCTCGCCGCCGCCATACACCTGCCCATCCGCCAGCGGATACGTGCCCAGATCATGTGGCGCAAATGGAAACTTCCAGCGCGGCAGCGCTGCATATTCGAGCACCGGCTTCAGCTGCGCCTCAAGCAGCGCAGGATTGAAGAAGAGAAAAAACGGCGCCGAGGGATAGAGCACATCAACCGTCGAGATGCAGCCGTTCGAAAAATTCTCTTTCGGAAACAGCATCGGCGTGCCGTCCACATCCGCCGCGAATCCATGCGCCGCCAGCGTCTGCCGGTAAGCAAGAATCGCAACCTGCGCATACTCCGGCCCACCCACCTGATTCAGATCTGCCGTCAGATCGTGATCAAACTGCTCGCCGCGCTTTTCAAGATCGCCGTACTGCGCCTCTGCATCGGCGAGCATCTGCTGCACGGTTGCGCCATTGCGCTGCCAATAAGGCCGCAGCTTGCGGCCCAGATATTCGATCGCGTACTCCTCTGTGTACGCCAGCAGAACATGCCGCGTCACCGGTGCGCTTCCCGGCTTGCCGAGCGGCAGTTCGACCGCGAGATGCGCCGCGTGTGCTCGTGGCATGCGCGGCATATCCAGATCGTCCACCTCGGACACTGCACCGTTGGCAGCAAAATCCCGCATTGCCTCGGACGAGAGCGCGGTCTGCGCATTCTCTTCATCCGGCACTGCGAGATGAAAGTAACCCCAGTCAATGCGTAGATCGTCGCCGGGCCGATTGAGCACCCGCTGATCGCGCGATCCAACATTCAACACAGTGAGCCCATGCGCACGCATCCGGCTCCACGTCACCGGCTCGTCAGTTGTATTTACCGCTATCACCGGATCCACATCGAGCAAAAGCGTGACATCATTTGCGCCCGCGCCTGTCGCCGCAAAACTCACGTACGTCACTGGCCGCGAAAGCACGTCGAGATCTTTTGGAAAAGCGGGCGTGAAGAACGTCACCGTCAGCGTGACCTGATTCTGCTGAAAGGTGTAGATCGTCCGCGTCGGCGTGATCTCGAGATTCGTCTGCTGTATCGCCGGCACGCCGCGCGGCTGCGCACCCATAAAACGAAAAACCTGCCCGTCGATCCGCGCCAACCCGGCGATCGGTTGCCGCGTGCCGGTCCAGTGCTTCGTGTCCTCATCCGTCAGGTGATCGGCCATCGACCACACGCTGAAATACGGATCATGCGCGATCAGCGGCACCGCTGGAGGGCGTTGCTGCGCGACAACTGTTGAGGCAACCAACAGGCATGCAGCCGCAAATGCGCCGCGCCGAAGGCGAAAGATTGAAATCGTTTCCAGACCCATGAACAATCGTTCCTAACGTAGGCTCGAACCTGAAACCAACCGAGCACACAACATCGAGCCCGAATTTCCAAGGAGATCAGTCTATCGCATCGGCTGCGCGCTTCTCTTCTTCCCGTGCATCGCGCGTCGACGAGTCCGCTTGCCGCTCGAACCATTAAACTGATCCCGCTCGACCAACGGAGGAAAAACAGCAGCATGAACAAAATAAAAATCTCGCGGCGGAATCTAATTCTTGGCGCAACCCAACTTGCCGCAGCCGCCGCACTGCCTCGCGGCCTCTCCGCACAGGCACAAACTTCGTCGCAGCAGTCCAATGCCGGCGCAGGCCGCGCCGCCTGGATGCAGAACCCGCATTATGCCTGGGGCGTGATGACGCACTATCTTGCCGACTGGCAGGCGCGCGTCCACGAGCTCGATATCTCCGCCAGCACGTTTCTAGATCAATGGAATAAGATGGTCGACGGCTTCGACGTCGAGGGCATGGCTAAGCGCCTCGAACAAGTGGGTGCAGGCCATTATCAGATCAGCATCGGCCAAAACTCCGGTTACTATCTCTCACCCAATGCCGTCTACGACAAGATCGTCGGCATCATGCCGAGCAAATGTTCGCATCGCGATCTCGTTGCCGATCTTTACGAGCCGCTGCACAAGCGCGACATCAAGCTGATGGTGTATCTGCCCTCCGGCGCGCCGGGACAGGACAAGCAGGCCTGCGCGGCGCTCGAATGGCTCAACGGCCCTTACCCGAACAAAAACTTTCAGCGCAAGTGGGAGCAGATCATCGCCGAGTGGTCCCGGCGCTGGGGTAAGAATGTCGTGGGCTGGTGGTTTGATGGCTGCTACTTCCCTAACACGATGTATCGCTCGCCCGAGGCGCCGAACTTCGCCAGCTTTGCCGCGGCTGCGCGCGCCGGCAATCCCGACTCGGCCGTCGCCTTCAACCCTGGCGTCATCTACCGGCTCATCTCCGTCAGCCCCGACGAAGATTTCACCGCCGGTGAAATCGACAAGCCCGATCTCGCCACAGTGCGCCGCAGCGCCGACGGCCGCATCGACGGAACCCAGATTCACATGCTCAGTTTTCTCGGCAAAACCTGGGGCATGGGCGCACCGCGCTTCTCGACCGACCAGGTCGTCGAATACACCAAGAAGATTCGCGACGCCGGCGGCTCCGTCACGTGGGATGTTCCCGTCGAACTCGATGGCGCCATCACTGACCCATTCATGGAGCAGCTCACCGCGCTCGGCAAAGCCTTCCCGCGAACCGCTGCATAAAAGCCTAACGAGCACAGACACGAACCCGTGCCCCATCCTGTCGACTTTTTTCTGTCGACAGGGTGGGAAACTGCGATCTCATCCAGGCATTACTGTCCAGTCTTAAGAAGCTGCTCCCGCCGGAGTCTGTTGCGCAGGTGCAGGCGCGGGCTGCTGCACCTGCATCATTGGCAGCGTGAAATGAAACGAGGCCCCGCTGCCCAATTCGCTCTCGGCCCACACGCGCCCGCCGTGCGCCTGCACGATGTGTTTTACGATCGCGAGCCCCAGCCCTGTGCCGCCGGATTCACGCGAGCGCGCCTTGTCTACCCGATAAAAGCGTTCGAAGATGCGCTCCAGATGTTCAGAGGCGATGCCCGGTCCAAAATCCTGCACCGTGAACTGGATCTCCGCCCCCTCCTCGCGTGCGCCCACGCGAATCCGCTTGCCGCTCTTCGCGTATTTGAGCGAATTCTCAATCAGGTTGCCGAAGACCTGCGTCATCGCATCCGGATCGGCCATCACCAGCGAGTCCGGCGCGCCGGCAGCCTGCAGCTTAATGCCGGAGTCCACAACAATACCGCCCAGCGACTCGATCGCATCCTTCACCAAAGCGCTTGCCTTTGTCGGCTGCAGACTCAGCTTGTAGTCCGGGCTCTCGACACTGGCCAAGGCCAGCAGGTCTTCGGTCAGCCGGTTCATCCGCGATGCATTCTTAAGAATGATGCCGAGAAACTCGCGCGTCGACTTTGGATCCGGCGGCGGCTCTTCCATCAATGTCTCAACGTAGCCCTGAATCGACGTCAGCGGCGTGCGCAGCTCGTGGCTCACGTTGGCCACAAACTCGCGGCGCGACTTCTGCGCCGCCTCGATGCCGGTCACATCGTGAAGCACTGCAAGAGCGCCGCCCGACGGCAGCGGCGCAACATTCACCTCGAAGACGCGTCCAGGAGCCAATGAGCTCGCTCGGCCAAAGCTCAGTTCGCGTTTGTCCAGCGCATTGCGGATGCAGGCCAGCAGCTCCGGATCGCGCACCGCATGCACCAACGACCGGCCCGGCCGGATCTGCATGCCGGCTATGCGCTGCATCACCGCATTCGACCAGCGCACCGACCCCTCGGCCGTTATGGCCACCACGGCCTCCTGCATGGAGTCGAGCATCACCGCCAGCTCGTGCCGTCCGCTCTCGAGCTCCGCGAAGTCTTGTCCAAGCCGCTCGGCGGTCTGGTTCAGTGCCGCTTCGAGCGGCGTGAGCTCATCGCGGCCCGCATTTTCGAGACGCGCGGCAAAGTCACCGTCTGCGATACGCCGGGCAAAGTTCATGATGCCCAGCAGTCTGGACGAGACGCGGGCCGCAACCCATGCGGCCAACGTCAGCGCGATCGCGAGAGCAATCAGTCCGGACCAGAAAGCTTCGCGTCCGACAGCATGCAGCATGCCTCCTGCGGTATGCACCACAAACCGGTGAAAGAGAATCTCCATCACCAGCGTGTGGAAAACCAGCAGAAGAATGAAGAGACCGAGCAGCTTGAGAAAAACTTTGGAGGTCATGGCTCCCCGACGCTCAATCGGTCCTTAATCGGCTTTCAATCGGTCTTCGGCAGCTCGAACCGGTACCCAGCCCCGCGCACTGTCTTTAAATAACGCGGATTCTCCGGATCGATTTCGATTTTCTCACGGATGCGTCGTACATACACGTCGACGGAACGTGGGGTCACAAACCGCGCATCGCCCCATACGGCGTCGAGCAGGTGATCGCGGCTGAAGACGCGGCCCGGATGGCGGGCCAGATAATCCAGCAGCCGGAACTCGGTGGCCGTGGTGGTGGTCAGCTCACCGCGCACTTTCAACTGCATCGCGCCCTGGTCAATAATCACTTCTTCAAAGCTGATGATCGAGGGCGAAGTTGGCCGCTCGAACCGCCGCAGAACCGCTTTGACGCGGGCCACCAGCTCGCGGGTCGAAAATGGCTTGGTAATGTAGTCGTCCGCGCCTAGCTCCAGGCCGAGCACTCGGTCATTTTCGCCGGCTCGTGCGGTCAAAAAGATGATCGGAATGGTCGAAAGCCCGTTGTGGTTCCGCAACCGCCGGCAAACGTCCAAGCCGTCGCCGCCGGGAACCATAATGTCGAGGAGAAACAGCGCCGGAGCCTTACGCTCGGCGTCGGGAATCAGGTTGGTTGGCGTGTGAAAAAGGCGTGCCTCAAAGCCTGCTGCTTCAAGGTGATGCTGCACCAGCCGGGAGATATCGGCGTCGTCTTCCAGGACTAATACGGATTGGCTCAAACGGTCAATTCCTCGCCCCGGCGGAAGTTGAAATTCCGATGCTCCAGGCCGCCGGAAACATTAACAGAGTAATGCACCCAGGCAAACAGATTGCAAACGTTTGATGAATTTGACCGATTTCGGCCACTTGTCTTCAGGGCAGGTTTTCGGTCACCGGGGCTTGCAGCCGCAACTCTTCCGCGCAGCGAATCGGCTCGGCCGCGGCCACTCCCACGCAGCTCCGCGTCTCGAAGTGCGAGTTCTCACGAACCGGCGCCGGTCCTGCACTGGTCTTTTTCCCTTCCCGCGCCAGCCGCTCTTCACGGCGCTTCTGCACCTGCCGGGCCGCCACCAGTATCAGCACGATAAACGTGACAGTGATCAGCAGAACCGCCGTAATCCCATGCAGCTGTTCGAGGGGCGCGCCCACATCGTCGTTCACATCCCGCACCAGTAGCGCCAGGCCCACAAAGACGAAAAAAAGGTGCGTGCAGAAGACGCGCAACGAAGCTTTGCCCAGCGTCAGGAAAGGTTCGATGGCCACAACCCGCACCAGATGGCGCCGCAGCCAGTAGACAACGATCGAAAACGTGATCAGATTGATCACCCGCAGCGGGCCGATCTGCCACTTGTCGAGCTCGATGCCGAGGGCCTGCTGGGTCAGGTGCGGTCCCAGCCAGCCCCAGCGGATTCCGATAAAGCACAGACACAGAAAACACGCGATCGCCGCGAGCCAGCCAGGCGGATCTTCGAAGGTCTGCTCACGCATGGCCGAGCGCGCCCCGATCCAGCAGCCCACCGCCCAGATCGCCTGCCACGCAAAAAGATTGAAGGCCCCCGTCTCCTGCAGCGGAATGTTCAGGTGTGTCACGTGGACCACCCAGTTATGCACAACGTCGCGCAACCCAAACTGCGCCAGCAACCAGATGCATCCGCTCGCAAGTAGGATCTTCTTCCACCCGAAACGCACTGCCATTGAGAGCAGCATCGGCGTGAAGAAAAGAAACGTCACGTACATGGGCAGAATGTCGAGCAGCGGCGGGCAATAGAGCAGCAGCACTGACCCGATGATGGCGACAAACGGATGTGCCAAATAGAAGTCCAGCAGATGATTGATCGCGGCCTTGTGCGTGTGCACAGCGAACGCCGCGGCGACCGTGAACACCAGCGCCAGTATGATCAGGTGATACGCGTAAATCTGCAGCGAGCGCTTCCACAACCGCGCGCGCACCACGGAGGAGTCCCGCACCAGCTCCCGAATATACAACCGGCCCACCAGCAGCGCCGAAATAAACACAAAACCTTCTGCCGACGACACAAACCCAATCGGCGAATTGACAAAGTCGCTGAACCGCGTCGGCAGATGCGTCAGCGTCATCCAGACAAGAAAAAGTCCGCGCAGTGCGTCGAGTTCCGGACGGCGTTCGAGTCGGGGAAGTTGCATAAAAAAACAGCGCCAGACAAAACGTGCGCTGTTAAAAATGGTTAGACGCCAACACCAAATACCGGTTGCATGCGCTTCCGTCTCGTGAAAATCCCCTCTTTGTTCTCAAATTCTCTTGACTCTGCCACTTGCCGTCTGCAAAACTCCGCGCGCATCTACCCGCATCCGGATCTCTGCCTCCACGCTGAGGAAAAAGCTCGTTATGCCTTCTTCTGCGTAAAGCCTTCTCACGGCGTTGCGATCCGGACGGGCGCATTGGCAACACCGGAGGGAACCATGAAGAAATATCTCGCAGAGTTGGTGGGCACCTTCATTCTGGTGCTCTTTGGTTGTGGAACAGCGGTTGTCGCCGGCGACAAAGTAGGAATCGTAGGCATCGCTCTCGCCTTCGGTCTTGCCCTGGTCGGCGCCGCTTACGGCATCGGGCCGATCTCCGGCTGTCATATCAACCCGGCCGTCAGCCTGGGCGTATGGACCGCAGGACGCATGAAGACCGGCGAAATGATCGGCTACTGGATCGGCCAGTTCGCCGGCGCATTGCTGGCTGCGTGGATCTTGTCGGTCATCGTCGCCGGAGTAGGCGGCGGTTACGACCTCGCCGCAAACGGCCTGGGGCAGGACGGATGGGGTCCCGGTTACCAGGGTGGCTACAACATGACCTCCGCAATCGTCTTCGAGTTCGTGGCCACACTAATCTTTGTCATCGTGATTCTGGGCTCAACGCAAAAGAGCGCGCCCACCGGTTTAGCCGGACTCGCCATCGGTATCACGCTGGTGGTGATTCACATCTTCGGCATCCACATTACCGGTGTGAGCGTAAACCCGGCTCGCAGCCTGGGACCGGCGCTGATCGTTGGCGGAAAAGCTCTCGCACAAGTATGGCTCTTCCTGCTCATCCCAAGTCTCGGCGGAATCGTAGCCGGCCTTCTCTTTCGCACCAAAGTCCTGGAAGCAGCCTGATACTACTCCTTCTCGCCGCGCTAAGCACGACACGGGTGCCCCACCTTCGCCGATGCGCGTTCTTCTGCGCGTCGGTTAAGGTGGGAAACCACAACGAGTGATCCGATCTATCTCAGCCAGCTACAAATTTTCCGTGCCCCATCCTTGCGCCTTTTTTCTGGCGAAAGGGTGGGAAAACCCGTTACTCACCATTCGCACTGTCCGACTCGAGCTCGGCGATGTACTCCACCACCGCCTCGCTCCAGCCGTCGATGTGCGTCCACTCACCGTAGCCCACGCCGTTGCGATACGAGGCCACGTTGATCACGTACCCCGTCGCCCGCGGCGCAGTCACTACATCGTGCGACTGCTCGTCCGTAATCACTACGATGCGGTCGTAACCGGCGCACTCGTCCTCCACACACTGCAGAGCCGCGCCCAGTTGCGTGCCAGCATGCGGTTGGCTCTGTTCGAGCGCGTCGCGCAACGCCATGCCGCGCCGTGCAGGCACACGCCTTGTTCCATCGGAGAATGTATAGACCGTTACCTGCTCCGCAATCTCGCGCAACAGAATCGCGAGACCATACGCGGCATCGGTGCGGCGCATCTCAGAACGCTGCGAGAGCGGCGACTCCATCGAACCGGAGACGTCCACCAGCAGAACGGTATGCCCCGGCAAGCGAGATGCTCGCCCCTTGAGCGCCCGGAACATCGCGGCCTCAAGCGGCTCTTCCCACTGTGGAGCGTGGCGCGCTGCGGCCAGAAAACGGAACGGCAACACGCGCTCCGCATGCAAAGATGCAAGCGCATCCACCACCAGCTTCTCGTCAACACCTGCCTCGTGCAGATTGCGCAGGTTCCGCAACAGCGCCAGCACGCCCAGCTTGCGCTCGACAAGCAGACGCTCCCACACCTCACGCTTCTGCGCCTCGTCAGCGCGCCCCGCAGTCGAGAACGCTACCTCCCACGTGTCCGGCGTGGCGAGCTCATTCGCAGCCAGACGCTTCCACAACCCGGCCTGCGCGTCATCCACAGGCCGTGCATGCGAAAGAAAGAGCACGTCGCGCAGCCGCACCATACCGGCACGATCATACTTTGCCAGCGCATACTCGTCGAACTTGCCGAAAGCTGCGGCCAGTCCCTTCTTCACCTGCGCCGAAAGCGGTTGACGGCCCTCGGCCCAGTAGATGGCGAGAAACTCACTCAGCTCATCGGCGCGCTGAATCACGCGCTCCAGCGTCTCCGCCACAAGACCGCGATGCGTCGCATGACGCGCCATCTCGCGCACCATCAAAAGCGGCGCGTGCCGCAGCTTCATCCGCTCACGTGCCTCGACTGCCAGCGCAGCCACACCTTCAGCAGCCACCTGCGGAACCAGATCCTGAATACGACTGGCGATCCCTGCGCCATCCTCGTAGAACTCGCCCTCCCACAACATGCACGAGAGAACGGCGCGGCGCAGCGCCTGCTCCGCAGAAATCATGCGCACCGGGGCGCCCTCATGCGTGCGCGGTCCAGCCTCCACTCGAAACTTCAAACTGTTCAAACGCATCGTTCGCCTCCTCTCGAAAAAGAAAAAAGCCGGGGAACAACCGGCCGCGGACGAGCTACGTCAGCCAGACCTGACGGCAGGACTCGAACCTGCTCCTCCGCTTATGCGGTGCTCTACCAGATGTATCCGCGTCCTCCGCCACCGGCCGGACCTTTCTCTGCCAGGTTTGCGATAATCCACCGCACAAAGGCAGCTTCGTCTTCCGCATCAACGTCACCTTCCCGCGGCGCTGCCATCGGAGCCGCTTCTCTCGCGGCGCCGAATCCCGCAGTGCGCGTCGAGATGCGGACCGGCTGAATGTCGATCGCCAGCTTCTCCATCTGTTCCCAATCCGGACGGTGCTTGTCATGGAAGCCGCTGCACTCCATCACTGGAAAAGGAACCGTCACGTTCGGTTGGCAATTGGTGCAGATCACCATGCAGTCTGATTCGCGGTAACCCATGATGCACTGGCCCCAGCTGCATCGCATGCACAGGTGCTCGCCGGCAACTGGCGTATTGTTTTTGTGACTCACATTGCGCATGGCACTCCCATTTCTCCGGATGCACCGGAAGGTTTATGGCCGGGGAACAAGCGGCAGCAGAGAAAAGCGGATGTCCTGCCTCTGAACGACGCAATCGCATGCGGGCCATCGCGGCGGGATTCGAACCCGCGTCATCCGCTCCTGAAGTATCCGTTGCCTTCGCCACCGGCCAGGGTGGACTTGCCAACACAGTGCATCAAGAGGTGCGCTGGGGATTCGGTGTTACATGAGAAGTAATTCGGTCCTCACGACCGGCGCGCACCTATCGCTTGCAAAGAGACACAACTTTCCTCATAGCTCCGCATAACATCTCTGCGGCGCCAATAACTGCAGCACTGCTAACTCAAACTGAAGTTATCCCGAGGGAACAACCATAGACAGAAGCCCAAACGGGCGTCGAGTGTCAATCGATGCACCTGTCTACTTCACCACTCGGAGGGTTAATGAATTTGTGTGCCTGATGCGCAGGAGAGGGACACCGGCAGGCTTAAAAAGGGACGACGAAGTACGCCCGGCGGCTAGTAAGGTTCTTATCGAACCAATCCAGCCTACGCATCGAGATTTGCGTTCCGGTAATCATCGGGCGTTTCTCCTACGCACTTAGTACTGTGCCATAACTCGATCAACAAAAGCAAGAGACTTCCCACAAATATTGGTGGAGAACTTATTGCCTTGTTATTTACATTTCTATGACAATCCACGGCAACTGCACACATCTCTGCAAATTCACGCCATGATGTACGCTGACACTAGCGAATTCCAACAAAGGCTGCGCAGGAGACAGCATGACCTGGACCTATCTGCTTGTTGGACTTTTCATCGGAGCCTTCTCCGGTGTCGTCGGCATCGGCGGCGGCATTCTTTTTGTTCCGGCATTGATCTGGCTCGGCGGCATGAATCAATACAAAGCCCAGGGAACCTCTCTCGGCGCGCTGCTCGGGCCCGTCGGTCTCTTCGCATTTCTCGAATACTATCGCAAGGGCAACGCCGATCTGCGCATTGCGCTGCTCCTCGCCGCGGGCTTCCTCGTCGGTGGCTACTTCGGCGCAGCAGGTGCACAGATGGTTCCCGAAATCTGGCTGCGCCGCATCTTTGCCGTCGCGCTCGTCGCGATCGGCATCCGCATGTTCTTCCCCCGCTGACTCTGCTACAGCGGATTTCCAAGATTGTTTTGTGTCAGGGCACGACTTGCCAGACCGCGACTCTCTCGAAATGTCATCCTGAGCGGAGGTCGCCCGCAGCGACCGGAGTCGAAGGATCCGCGGTTGTTCTTCAAACGAACATCTAGCCGGCTACGCTATCGCCACAAACCGCAGCCGCACATAATCGGCCACCCAGTTTCCATCCTCATCGCGTAGAGCCGTCGTAAGCAGTTCGCAGGTCTCGTCGACAATCGTCTGCTGCATCGCGCGCGGCAACGTGTCCAGCACGCCTTTCCGGAAAGTCCGCAACCATCCGGCCATGCCGTCCTCGCCCAGCGGCGTCGGTCGCGGAATCAGCGTCATGCGCTCCACGCGAAAGCCGTGCCGCTCCATGCGCCGCGTGTAACCCTCCACCGTCGGATAGTAGTTCACGCCATCCTCGCGGCCCGCGAGACCGTTGCGCGCGAGCGCCGCCATCAACGCCACGCGAATCGCAGCGATATTGCCGTGTCCGCCCATCTCGGCCACAAACCGGCCGCCGGGCTTCAGCACGCGATGCACTTCGGCCAGCATCGCATCCTGGTTACGCACCCAATGCAGGGCCGCATTCGAAAACACCGCATCGAAACTTGCATCGGGATAAGGTAACGCCTCGGCGTTGCCGACCTCGGCAGCCAATCCGCGCGCACGCGCCGCGGCCGCCATCTCCGCCGAGGCATCCACGCCGGTCACCTGCGCACCGGCCTGCGCAAGCCGCTGCGTCAGTTGTCCATCGCCGCAGCCAAGATCGAGAATCCGCTCGCCCGGCTGCGCCGCCAGCCACTCCACCACACCGCCTGCCAACTGATGCACAAAGGCGCCGTTGCGCCCGTACGCCTCCGGATCCCACGTCTGCGCCATGACCAAAACCTCGCTTCAGCTTCAGTCTTGCGCAATTTTATATATAAGGCAAAGTTATTATATTTTTATTTCTAATAAGTAATTGTAATGACATTGTATTCACAGCCTTGGACAAGCAACTAAATCCACTGTTTGGACTAACATATTGGTATTAAATCCTTCTCGTCGCCGCACTAGATGCTTCGCCGGACTGGAGTTTAAGGTAGTGGCCGTTCTACATTTCAAATTCGATGAAAGCTATGACAATCGAATCATGTCCGTGGGAGGATGGATAGCCACTGATACCGAATGGGACAAACTAGAAGCATCTTGGCAGCGCCGAATTGATTTTGAAAATGCCCGAGCCCTTTCCAACCAAAAAATCACCCGTTTTCACGCAACCGATATGAATTGCAAAGGGAAAGAATATAAGAATTGGAATAAACAGATGTGCCGTCGATTTTCCAAAGCACTCATAGATCTGATTGCCCGTCGAAAAATGGGCGCAATCGCAATCGCTTGCGATATGGATGCAATTCGGAGCGTTTTTCCAAAGGGCGATGCTGCTGGCATGATGCGGAGAACCTATGTTCTCTGTATGAAGCAAGTGATGGTGGACGTGGCTATTGTCATGGAAAAATATTTTTCGGGTGATACTGTGCTCTTAGTTCATGACCATGGAAGTTGGGATCAGTATGCACTGGAGGCATATAACCTGATGGTTGATGAGCCTGGGTGGTCGCGGCGTGGTGTCTTCGAAGGACTAGTTGCGAAAACCAACCAAGACGCCATAGGGTTACAAGCCGCGGACATGATTGCTTATGAGGTATTCAAAGGAGTAAAGGCTAAGACAATCTCGAGCGATGCAGAGATGCGAGCGGTGATGAAGGAGTTTGGAAAACGCGACGTACCCATAACGGCTCGATGGATAAATCTTCCGGCGGCCGAAGCCCTCTATAAAATCATGAAAGATTCAGGGAAATATCCCAATCTAGACGAAATGGGTATAGCATAGTCGGCTACGACGCGAGTGCTAACTGCATACATTCAGATCGACTGCACCGGCAGCAGCGTCAGATCGTCCACCAGCCCCACTTCCTTTTGCACAAAGGGCTCGCCATACTTCACGCCCGCCAGCAGGCCATAGTGCCGTGCCTCGGCAAAGGTGCGCTCACGAATCTCCTCTTCCGGCACAAACAATGCGCTGCCGGCAGCCTGATTCGCATACTGCGACCGGTAGGCCATCAGCGCCAGATGCCGCTGTTCGATAAAGGGTGTGATATCGACGATGAAGCTCGGCCGCACGTCGGCGTAGAGGCTGGCATAAACAATCTTGAACGGCCGAAAGGGCTCAGTCTCCGGCTCGATCTTTTTCAGCCCGGAGAGAAAGCAGGCTTCGTAGCCCAGCGTGCCCACGATGGCATGGTCCGGATGCCGCGCCTGCCAGTAAGGAAGAATCACCACCCGCGGCCGCAGCCGGCGCAGCACGCGCACAATCTCCAGCCGGTTCGCGAGTGTGTTCTCAATGGCGCCGTCCGGAAAACGGAGCGCCTCCCGCCAGCCTACACCCAGGATGCGCGCCGCCTCCTGCGCTTCTTGCGCGCGCTCTTCCGCAGTGCCGCGCGTTCCAGATTCTCCCTGTGTTAGGTCGAGGATGGCCGTGCGCAGACCGCGCGCCGCCATGCGCAGCAAGGTGCCGCCGCAGGTCTGCTCAACATCATCTCTGTGCGCCGCGATGGCCAGCACGTCGGCCCGGAATGCATGGGCTCCGAACTCAGCGGCCTCGGCGAGCATAGCAGGCATTGTGATCAATACACGGTGTTGTTCGTGTCTGTAACGGAATCCATGTACGCCACGTCGTAGGCCGTGCCGGTCACCGTCACGTATTGATTGTCGATCGACGAGCCATCCTTGGTGGAGTAGATGTACACCTGCCCCCCTTCCGCGGCATAGATCTTGTGCAGACCGGCCACGGCGGCGATGCCGGTGGCGTTGCCGATATACGGCTCCAGCAACACCACTTTGTTCGTCGAAGTGTTGTACATCGTCAGGCAGCCGTAGCCGCTGGCTGGGTTCGTCGCATAGCGCACACCCACCGTACAGCCTGTCATGGCGATCCAGAGCGTGTTGTCGTCGGCTTCGATCATCCGGCTCATCGCGCCCGGCTGCCCATCGCTGATCGCCACCGGACTGCCGGCTGTGTTGTTGCTCAGATTCACCTGGGTCAGATTGCCGCCAAAGAGCGTCTGTCCATTGATTGTCTGGGCCGACTGTCCCACCACGAACATGCGATTCGACGAGCTGGTATCAATCAGCGCATTACTCGCTCCACCGGGAATGGGAATGTTCACCATCGGCTTCGCGTTGGCGTTCGGACAAGCCGCAACCGCCGGCAGATTACAGGGCAGCAGACCCGAATTCTTGTTCACCAGAAAGATCAGCGGCGAAACCGGCAGCAGAGAGACGGAAGAAGCCGTGCCGCCGCACTCCGGTCCGCAACTCAACACGTAGGCCGTGCTGCCATCTTGAGAGAAAAGCGCCTTCACCGGCCGATCAAAAGTGAGCGGCGCACCGTAGTAGTTGCCCGTCGAGTCAAGATGATCAGGACTCTGCGCTTGGAAGAGGCACCAGATCGGCCCGTTCTGCGGCTCGCAATCCACCGCCGCCTTCGGCCACGTTGTGGGCCCGCCGGAGTAGGCGAGCGACTGCGCCGTCGTCAGCTGGATCGGAAAGTACGCGTAGTTCGAGTTCTGCACAAATGCCAGCGCCATCGATCCACCCGGATTCACGCTCACGCGGTAAATACCCGGAAGGCTCAACGCAACGGCCGTGCTGTTGGCCTGGTTCACGATGGTGAGCACATGCGCCGCCTGGCTGGCTGCAACGACATACTGCAGATTACGTGTGACGAAGATGCTGGATGACGGGCCACTCAGCCCACTCACCGTGCCGGTAGTCTTCTCGCTCTGATAGTTGGTCAGGGTAAAGCTGCCGTCGCCCGCGCCATAGACTGCGCCGGTCTGCTCTTCGGGCATGTTCTGGATCGTGACAGGCAGTGCGCCGCCAAATCCCGAAACCGAAAACGAGGCAGGTGAGCCGTTGTAGCCCTGGCGGATGTCGTAATAGGCATCCACTATCTCGAGAGCGCCCTTGCTCAACGCGCCGGGGTTTTGGACGGCAATGAGAACGCGATTGACGAGCCCGCTGGGCGGAAGCACGCGGCCGTCAAAATAAGAGGTTTTGCCACAGCCTGCCAGCGCACCGGCCACCGCAACGGCCGCGGCGGCGCTTATCCAAAGACTTCTCTTCTTCAAAATTCTTTACCCCGAAAATCCCTTATCTCGACCGAAAGCGCGGAGCGAGTCCGAGTGAGTGTGCGAATTGATGCGGTTCGGCGAGGCGGGCGCGAGCAGAAACCCGCAGCCTTTTGCCCTATTCTGCCGAAGTTATAACTCCCGAAGTATAACAAAGCGGGCCTCTCTTCCGAGACCTGAACCGGCCGCGCGCGCGGACTCCACCGACAACTCCGCAGGCGATGCGATAGCATTTGAAAAGCATGACCCGATTTGCTGAAATCTTCGCCGATCGCCCTTTGCTTGCCGACGGTGCCATGGGTACCGTGCTCTATACGCGCGGCATTTTGATCAATCGGTGTTATGAAGAATTGAATCTCTCCGATCCGAACCTGATCCTCGGCGTGCACGAGGAATATCTGCAGGCCGGCGCGGAGATTCTTGAAACCAATACCTTCGGCGGCAATCGCTTCCGGCTCGCGCGCCATGGCTTGGGCGAAAAGGTAAAAGAGATCAACGCAGCCGGCGTGCGGCTGGCCCGCCAGGCCGTGGAACGCCTCAAAGAAAAGCAGACCGGCCAGGCCTGGGTTGCCGGTTCCATCGGTCCCCTGGGCGTGCGCCTCGAGCCGCTCGGCAAAACCGGCCTCGACGAAGCCCGCGCAGCTTTCGCTGAACAGATCACGGCTCTGACCAGCGACAGTTCCGAAAACGATGCGAAATCCGGTCCGAAGACCGGCCCGCGATCCGGTGTCGATCTGCTCATTATCGAGACCATGCCGGCCCTCAACGAAGCGCACCAGGCTCTCGAAGCGGCTCGCGCCGTGGCTCCGCATCTGCCCGTACTGGTCATGGTCACGGTCGACGATGAAAGCAACTGCCTTGACGGCGCCTCGGCCGCGCAGGCTGCGGCACTGCTCACCGAGTGGGGCGCCGACGCCATCGGCGTCAACTGCTCCACCGGCCCGACGACTGTGCTGACGGCAGCCGAAGCCATGCGCAGCGCCACGACGCTGCCGCTCGCCGCCATGCCCAACGCCGGTCTGCCCCGCGCCGTGGAGGGCCGCAATATCTATCTCTGCTCGCCTGAATACATGGCCAGCTTTGCCCGCAAGGCCATCAACTCCGGCGTGCAACTGGTCGGCGGGTGCTGCGGCACCACGCCCAATCACATCCGCGCCATGCGTTCGGCGATTCGTGCGCTCGATGAGCAAGCCCGCGTCACCGGCCATGAGGTCACGCCGGTGCTGAATGCCGAGACGCCGCCGGCGCCGCTCCGCGAGCGGTCGCGCATCGGTGCGCTCCTTGGCGAAAAGCAGTTCATCACGCTGGTCGAAATCGAGCCGCCCAAAGGCATCGACTGCTCCAGCGAAATTCGCGCGGCGGAGATGTTCGCCGGCATGGGCGTCCACGGCATCAATGTCAACGGCGAGCCGCACTCCTCGGCTCGCATGAGCGCGCAGAGCCTTTCCATTCAGATTCAACAGCACACCGGAATTGAAACGATCCTCCATTACACCTGCCGCGACCGCAACATCCTTTCCATACAGTCCGATCTGCTGGGCGCGTCGTCCATAGGGATTAAAAACATCCTCTGCGTAACCGGCGACCCGGCCAAAACCGGCAATGTGCCTGATGCCACTGCTGTCTTTGACGTTGACTCCATCGGCCTCGTCAACATGGTGAGCCGGCTGAATCGCGGTCTCGACGCCGGTTCTAACGCAATCGGCGCCAGCACCAACTTCACCATCGCCGTCACGGCCAATCCTGGCGCACCGGATATGGAAAACGAGTTGCGCCGCTTCGCCTTTAAGGTCGAGGCCGGCGCCGAGTACGCCATCACCCAGTCAGTTTTCGACCTGCGCCTGCTCGAAAACTTCCTGGAGCGGATTCGCGAGCATCGTATTCCCGTCATCGCCTGCATCTGGCCGCTCACCAGTCTGCGGAACGCCGAGTATCTCAAGAACGATCTGCGCGTCTCCATGCCCGAGGAGATCATGCTGCGCATGGCCCAGGCCGACACGCCCGAGGCCGCGCGCCGGGAAGGCATCCTCATTGCGCAGGAGATGATCAGCGCCGTGCGCCCTTACGTCGACGGCGTGCAGGTCAGCGCTCCTTTCGGACGCTACAACATCGCCGCAGAAGTTGTGGCCTGCGTTCTGCCCAAGAGCGCCGCACGAACGGAGTCCTAATCCATGCCATCCTTCGAAGAATCCCTCAAAAAACTCGAAACCATCGTGGAAAAGCTTGAGCGGGGTGATCTCGCGCTCGAAGATTCGCTCAAGCTCTTCGAAGAGGGTGTAGCGCTCTCAGCAGCCTGCAAGCAGGAACTCGATGCCGCCGAAGGCAAGGTGCAGGTACTCATCAAGCAGCGCGACGGCTCCTTAAAGGCCGAACCCTTCCTCACCGAGAAACAATAACCCCGCCCGACCAGCGGATGCTCGTTATGGATCCGTCCCTGTTATCTCTGAAAACGACGCAATCGCGCCTGCACCAATCCGCAGAGGTCGCTCCCGCAAAGATCTGCCGATCTTCGAGAATTGCTCCCGTAGGGAGCGAAGGAAAATAGCCCAGGGTGAAACCCTGGGAACACAAGCACAATGAGAACCGCGCCCCGTAGGGGCAGCGCGAATCAACTCACCCCAGCATCTCCGGCTTATGCGCCGTGCCGTCAAAATGCGCCGTCGTCTTGTAGAGCTCAAATTTGCCCTCAACCGCCACCGTGCGCGTGCGTTCCAGTAAGGCATCCACCTGTGCGACGCTCATCGGCTTGAAGGTGCGCGTCGCCTCAAAAGCCTGGTCGAGAATCTGCGGACTGTCGATACCCGTGATCTGCACCGCGACCGGCAGATTCAGGCAATAGTGCAACCCTTCGATCGGCTTGATCGTGTTGCTGTCGAGAATGAAATGATCGCCAAAGCACTTCATGCCTAGCGGAGCAATCCCCTCGCGCATAAGCACCGGCAGCACCTCATGCCCGAAGCTGCGGAAATGCGCGTCCATCACATTCAGCGGCATCTGCACCGCATCGAAGTGAAACCCATGCGCCTTCGCTGTCTCCAGCATCCGCAGATGCACGTAGGGATCTTTGTGTCCGGTGAAGCCGATATACCGCACCTTGCCGGCCTTTTTCGCTTCAAGCATCGCTTCCATCGCGCCGCCCTCGCTAAAGATGCGGTCCGGATCTTCCAGCCGGATCACCTCGTGAAACTGCATCAGGTCCACGTGATCGGTCTGTAGCCGGTGCAACGATTCGTCAATCTGCTGCGCACAGGCCTTCTTCGTCCGCCCATCGATCTTCGTCATCAAAAAGACCTTGCTGCGATAGCCGCCGCTCGCGAGCGCCTTGCCCATTCGCACTTCGCTCTCGCCGCTGTTGTAGTCCCAGCAGTTGTCGAAGAACGTAATGCCGCGATCGGCGGCCTGATGCATTAGCTGAATCGCGTCCTGCTCCGCAAGCTGCGCCCTGCCGATGTGGTAGCCGCCCAGCCCAATGGCGGAGACGCGCTCGCCCGTGCGTCCCAGCGTGCGATAGATCATGCCATTCGAAGCCGGCTTCGCCTCCTCCGCTGAAACCAGCGCCGCCAGCATGTGGATGGTTGCTGCCGCGCTCGCCGTCGCCGTCGCGGCCTTGAGAAACTCTCGTCTCTGCATGACTTCCTCCTGCAGTGTGCGCTCTCTCAGAAATGAATGCTAAAACGTTTCATAAACCTGTTTTGTGTCAGGGCACGACTTTAGCCATGGCCGCAGACGGCGCATAAAACGCGGGGCTTTCGCCCCTGAGGGATTACGCGAATCTTCGAAATGATTTATGAGACATGCTCATGCATCCACTCACCGAGCCCGATGCTCTTCATTATGCGCCCGCGCGGTCAAAAGCTTCTCACGCAGCCACAACCGCATCTCAGGTGAGATGCGCTCAAACGAAGCAACGTGAAAGATCGGTCCTGATCCCTTCTTATCTTCGAATGCGCCTTCGAGCATCTGATCAAACTCCGCGTGTTCGATCAATGCATCCGCAAATGGAACGGCCTGTTGAAAAGACGATTTGTCGTCCGCACTATCGGGCCCTCGACAAACAAGAAGACAGAGATCAGGCCGCAGATGATGCACAATCCGATTGGATTCGAAGATGACATGTGAGTCCCGTCCGATCGCCGACCAAAGCCCGTCAAGAACTAACGGAAAATTCGCCTCATCCAGCGCCGTCAGCAGAAAGGCCCGTTTCGCGCCTGCAGCAAGATACCGAGCTGTATCGCTTCCCTGCCCAGGCGTCTCTTCTTCCCACACAGGTTCAGAAGTACTGTGTTCATGAGCAGTGATCTTCACCGCTGTCCACGAAAGCTCGGGCAGTACAGCAATCAACCCGCAGACCAGCGCCGTCTTCCCAACCCCACGCCCGCTGCCGCCAACAACGATGATGGCCACTGTTCTCTGTTCTCTGTTCTCTGTTCTCTGTTCTCTGTTCTCTGTTCTCTGTTCTCTGTTCTCTGTTCTCTGTTCTCTAGTCCCTAGTCCCTAGTCCCTGCCTTTTAGCCAAGCGCACCAACACTGCCTGCTCGCGCAGCACCTGCTTCAGCGGCCGCGCTGGCGTGCCGTACAGCACGGTTCCCGGCCTCAGTCCTTCGTTGGTCACTGTCTTGCCATTGAACACGCCCGACTGTCCGCCGAGAATCACGCCCGGACCCACATGCGCATGATCGCCAATACCTACCTGGCCCGCAAGAATTGCGCCCTTGCCCACGCTCGATGAACCACTGATCCCCGTCAGAGCTACCAGAATCACGTCCTCGCCAATCTCGCAGTTGTGCCCCACATGCACAAGATTGTCGATCTTCGTTCCACGCCCGATGCGCGTCTCTTCGAGCGCACCGCGATCGATCGTCGAGTTCGCGCCGATCTCTACGTCATCCTCGATCACCAGCGTACCCTGCTGCGGAAACTGCGCATACGCGCCCGTCTTTGGATCGCGCACGTAGCCGAATCCATCCGCGCCCAGCACTGCACCTGCGTGCACCACCACACGATCGCCAAGAGTCGTTCCCGGATAGAGAACAGCACGCGGATAGATGTGGCAATGAGCACCCACGCGCACGCCCGCACCGATCACCGCTCCCGCTTCGACCTGGGTGCCATCTCCGATGCTCACGCCCTGCTCGATGACGGCGTGCGCACCGATTGAGACACTCGCGCCCAACTCCACATGCGCACCAATCGCCGCGCACGGATGAACGCCGGTCGCAGGAAGCTCCGGCGCAAGCAGCTTCGCGGCTTTCGCAAACCAGAGGCGCGGCTGCTCTGCCTCCACAACGCACTTGCCATGCGGATACGTTTCCGCCGCCCCAAGCGGCAATACCACAATCCCCGCATCGCTCGCCAGCACCGCCGTAATCGCAGCCCGGGAATCCGCGAATGCCACCTCGAAGGCCTTCGCCCGCTCGCACGAGTTGACGCCATCGACCAGCCGCTCGGCGTCACCCCGCACCAATATCCCACCGAGCTTTTCGATCAGTTCGCCAAGCGTCATGTTCGTCTGCTCCACTCGCGATTTGAACTCAATAGATCGGTGACTCGCCAGCAGGCCGCGTCTTCCACCGCCGGTGAATCCACAACCACTGGTCAGGATAGCGCCGTATCCAGCTTTCGATCACGCTGGTGCACAACTGCGTGCCGGCAAGAATATCGGCAGTCACATCCTCGGTCCGCGGAATCGCGATCTCCGGCCCAAAGTGCAGCACGTAGCACTGTTCTCGCGGCTCCCACAGCATGAAGCCTGGTAGCACGGCTGCGCCCGTCTTGCGCGCCACGTGAGCCAACCCCGTCGCCGTGCACGCCTGCATCCCAAAGAACTCCACAAACGCGCCTTGCGGCGGCGTCATGTTTGTATCCATCAGGATGCCCACGGTGCCGCCCGCGTGCATAGCCGTCAGCAGCCCGCGCCCGAAGTCATCCTTGTGCAGCACATAATTCCCATGCAGGCAGCGGATGCCGTTGACGAATGCATCGAGCCGCCGATTATCCAGCCGGCGAATCACCATCCCCATCGGGTGGCCCATCAGGGAGTGATAGAAGCTCGAAAGCTCCCACGCGCCCAAATGACCCGTAACCACCAGAACGCCCTTGCCGCGATCCCGTGCCGCCAGGTAGTGCTCCAGGCCCTCGGTACGCAGCCACGCGCGCGTATTCTCTGGCGTGTAGCGCGGCATCCGGCAAAACTCCACCAACTGCCAGCCAAGATACCGGTACACGCAGCGGAGAATTTTTTCTCGCGCGTCGGATGAGAGCTCCGGCAGAGCCATCTCCAGATTGCGGCGGCCCACCCTGCGCAATCGGCCGAAGGCCCGATAAACAAAAAAAGCGAGAAGCTCCCCTATCAGGCGCGCCACTCGACGCGGCAGAACGCCCAGCGTGCGCGCGATCGCGACAACTAGCCAGTACTCCAGCGTTTCCCGCATTGATGAAAACAAAGTACAGTGTACGCGTTTGCCCTCGCGCCTCTCGCTTATAGAGGTGATCCGCAGGCAATACCACGAATGAATCTGGTTATTGAAGTTGGCTGCAATCCGCCATACTCCCGGCAAACCGAGGTCATTTGTCCCGGAGGGGTGAGCCGAAGATAACCCAGGGCGAGCGCAGCGAGCCCACGAACAGGTCTTTGTTCGTGGGGTGCTTCGCAGCCCTGGGAAGACGACCAAAGATTCCGCCCCGTAGGGGCGGTGCGAACTCTCAGGAACCTGATTTCTATCTGCAATGGCCCTGACTCAAGGCGCGAGGACAAGCAATCCTCGATTGAGCCAAGCAAAAAGGTCTGCCCGTCACTGACACGAGCAGGCCTCCGCTACACAAAGCTCGCTCTTCGCTCAACCTCTGTCGATCAGTGGTTCTTAGCCTGCACAAAGTAGTGCGCCACATCCTTCACGAACGGCACCGCCCCGGCTGGCACCGCGACATGGCCCTGCAGCACGTTCTTGAACTCCTGCGGAGCGCCGTAGTACGTTTGCGTATCGTCGAGGTTCTGGCTCACGCTCGTGCCATCGAGATCGATTCCGGCAAATAGCCCTTTATTCCGCGAGTAGCTGAGCAGCTCGGCGTTCATCTTCCAATCTGTCGCAGCCTGGCCCGACCGGCCGACGGGTCCCGCAGCAGCCGAGGCATCGCCACCGATTTTGAACTTATTCTTGAGCAGATCCTGGAATCCTTGATCGTTCACCGCCACGAGCACCAGGTCTGTCGACTGCCCGCCAATCTGAAATCCAAATGACCCGCCCGCCATGCGGATAAACACCGGAGCGCTCCAGCCCTGGCCGGTGCGGCAGGTTACAACGCCCTGGCCGTACTGGGCGCCAAACACAAAGGCGCCTTTGATCATGCCCGGCACCACGGCCACACAGGTCGCCGAGTGCAGAATATTCATCGGGATGGTATTGTCCTGGGCGCTCATGATCTGGTCCAGAACCACCTTGGCCGAATCGATTCGATCTTGCAGATCCTGCCGTGACGACGCCGCGAAGGCGGTGGACGAAAGCAACACGCAAAGGGAGAACGCGATCAGGGTCTTTTTCATTGAAATCGGGGTCCTTTCTCTTTGAGGGGACGTTTGCAGTCCGAATGCGTAAGCATCTAGATGGGATGCCTAGAGCGTGTTTCATAAATTTGCCTTGTGAAAGGGCACGACTTCAGTCGTGCCGAAACGCGGTAGAGATCTCGGGCTTTAGCCCCTGATGGACAACGATTCAGTTCTTTGAGACCGCTGCTGAAACACGCTCTAGTCATTTCGTATCAGAGCCTCGAAACCTTGCCAATTGTAGAAGACTTCTGAATCAGCCTACAGCATTGCCAGCGGCCCGCCGCCTCTCAACCGACGAGGAGGCCTCATAGACGCCACGGGCATTCAAATCTTTACTGTCCAGGCACGGACCGCACAAGAGCTTCAAATCACCTTAGCTGGACAGATTTCGTGGCGAGATTTTGATGCAATGGGTAAGATGCGTAGGTTTAACTATTTGAATATATTGTGAATAGTAAGAAGCAAAAAAGAGGAGTTCACAGGCGACATGGAGACATGCTGCCTGGGAACTCCTTTCCCCAGATCTGCGTTGTTTCTGTCAATAAGATTGTGGAAAAGGGGGTGTCGGCACAAGAGTACTTAGGGTCAATGCCTGTAAGTAACCAATCTGTTTACTATTGAGTAATATCCTTCGGAGGGGCATCTGAATCCCGTTTTGCCCCCTCCCGCAGAGACCGGCCCAGCGGCGACATTGACAGCTTGATGCGGTTGTCTGCGCCTGTCTTCCGCATAAGCCGGCCCACATACGCCTTTACCGTGCGTTCTTCGATGCCAAGCTGTTTTGCGATCTCGCGATTCGAGCGGGCCATCAGGATCAGTTCCAGAACCTGCTGCTCGCGCGAGGTGAGTTGCACGTTGGCCGCCATGGACGTAGTCTCTGGAACCTTCAGCAGCCGGTCGATCAACTTCGAGAGCAGCCGCCGCGGCGCCCAGATCGATCCGGAGGTGACGACCTCGACCGCCTGGCGCACCACGTCTGGTCCAGCGGTCAGATCGAGATAGGCGCGCGCACCGGCCACAATCGAGCTCAGCACCAGCTCGTCGTCGCGTTCAGGCCCAATGACAATCTGGCGAATATCCGGCCGGATCTGGCGAATGGATTCCAGCGTCTCCAACCCGCCTGAGGACGCCTGCAGATCGACTACGAGATATTCCAGGCCCGGATCACCCAGCAACTCCGCCATGCTGCCTACGACTGGCATAAGGCGCGGCTGGCCCGCCTGTGCCGGCAGGTCAAAGACTGTGGCCAGACCCGCAAGCCGGATCGGTTCCCCGGCGACTACTCCAATGCGGATCGGGTCTGGACTTGCGTTTGCCATAGCGAGGCTCCCATCAGCAGTTTGAGCGGTTTCTGTTGCGCCCTCGCCATCTCGTCTAACGCCCCGCTTCCGTAGGTCGCGTCGAGATCAGCTTCAGTATCGCAACAGGAGAGCGAATATTCCGGCGGCTCAATCTTGTACGTGCTGAGCTCAGCACGATTGTCTAATGAAAGGCAGCTCTCAACGTGCGTGGCTGCCAGCCCTCACAGCTTGGGCAAAACAATGCCCTGCTGCTTCTGATACTTGCCCTTGCGATCGGCATAGCTCGTCTCGCAGGGCTGATCTCCCTGGAAAAACAAAATCTGGCACAAGCCTTCGTTCGCGTAGATCTTGGCCGGCAATGGCGTGGTGTTTGAAATCTCGAGGGTCACAAACCCCTCCCACTCCGGCTCAAACGGCGTCACGTTCACGATGATGCCGCAACGCGCATACGTCGACTTGCCGACGCAGATCGTCAAAATATCCCTGGGAATCCGAAAGTATTCAACCGACCGGGCCAGCGCAAAGGAATTCGGCGGAACAATCACCGACTGTGCCTGCACCGAGACAAACGAACGCTCATCGAAGGCCTTGGGGTCGATGATGGCGCTGTTCACGTTGGTAAAGATCTTGAACTCGTCCGAGACCCTCAGATCGTATCCGTACGACGAAAGACCGTACGAGATCACGCCGGCGGCCACCTGCTTCTCGCTAAAGGGCTCGATCATGCGGTGGTGGATTGCCTGGTCCCTGATCCAACGGTCGCTCTGAATTGACATGGGTCTCCTGGACGGCGGCGCTTTTTCTCCACCGGAAAATTGCCACGGTTGCTCCAACTGGCTGATTCATCTTACGAAAGGCTTCCGCCAATTGACAACGCTTACGCTCTGTGGATTCCCCGGCCTCCCACAGGAAATCACGGAACGCGAGTTCTGTGACCGCCTTGATCTACGCACCTGAATCGATTTGATTCTGGATTTCTAGCGCCGGAGGCGCAGAGAGATGTTAGCCCCGCGCTTCAGCGTAGGGAATAGATACCCCTAGACGATATAGGAACCCCGGAGTGGGCGGCGCAGGCTCATGCAAGTCGCTCCGCAAAGACCCTCTCCCCCGCGTTTTGCTGTAAAATTCCCCGAGCGATGCGGTAGCTGTTTGCTAATCGCCGCAAAATCTGTAGTATGAGCGATGTAGCATCCCAATTCGCGCCAGCGAGGAGACTCCATTGATCAAACAGGACATCGTTCATCAAGTGATCGAGCGTACCGGTCTGCCGCGTACCAAGGCCGAGGCGGCCGTCGATACAGTCTTCGAGGGCCTCAAGCAGGCCTTGGCGGCCGGCGAGCGCATTGAACTGCGAGGATTCGGCGTCTTCAGCGTCCGCGCGCGCAAAACCGGAATCGGCCGCAATCCCCGCACCGGCACGGAGGTCAGCATCGCTCCGGGCAAAGCCGTTCGCTTTAAGCCGGGCAAAGAACTGCACTCCCTCGAGACGGGCAGCTAGCGATTGCGCTCTCTGCTGCGCGAATACGGCCTACCGGCCGTGCTGTTGGCTGCAAGTGTGGTCACCACCACCGCCAACGGCGCCCGGTTCATGCAGAATTTTCTCGAGGGCCTGCCGGCCGGCGTTCGCGATGGCGACCTCTGGCCGTGGGCCTGGCTCGCTGCCCATCCTCACCTCTTTGCCTCGGGCTTCGCCTTCTCGCTCACGCTGCTCGGCATTCTGCTCGTGCATGAGTTTGGCCATTACCTGGCCTGCCGCGCTCATCGCATCCGCGCCACGCTGCCCTGGGTGCTGCCCGCGCCCACGCTCAGCGGCACTGCCGGCGCAGTCATTCAGATTCGCTCCAGCATTCCCAGCCGCGATGCGCTCATGGACGTCGGCATTTACGGCCCGCTTGCCGGCTATCTCGCCTCACTTATCGCCGTAACCAGCGGCTTCCTTCTCAGCCGTCCTCAAAGCATCAGCCCGCCCGCAGGCCTCGCCCGCTTTGGTCATGAACCGCTGACGCTTCGCCTGCTGCATCGCCTGCTCGTCCACTGGGATCCGTCGATCCCCTCCTTCAGTTGGAGCTCGCCCCATCCCGTTCTGCTCGCCGGATGGATCGGCCTCTTCATCACCTCGCTAAACCTCATCCCCACCGGCCAGCTCGACGGCGGCCACATCCTCTACGCGTTTTCACCGCGCCTGCACAAAGCCTTCACGTGGCTCCTGCCCGCCGTGCTCCTCATCGCAGGTCTCTGCTATTGGGCCGGATGGATTCTCTGGGGACTGCTTCTCCTGCTGCCCGCCATGCGCCATCCGCGCGTTCTTCTCGCATCGCGCCTGAGCCGCGGACGCATCGCACTCGGCCTCGCCGGCGTCGCCATCTTTTTGCTCACCTTCACACCGACGCCCTTCCACAACGCCTCGCTGCTGCAGTTGCTGCGATGACGATCGCGTTTACGCATAGCGACGATGCGCGCCAAATCAAAGAACCTGTAACAACAGGGAAATCTGCGATAGTCGGAATTCCTTCAAGGATGTTTACCCAAGTTGAAGATTATATTCAGGAGTATCTGAGCTTCAATTGGCTGTCCATTCAGCAAACATGGCTTATACTCCCACTTCTTCACAGCCTCCGCAGCGGATTCGGCGAGCAGAGACGATGGAGATGCCAGCACCTCAAGATCGTGAATCCTACCGTCAGTTCCGATCGTGGCCGCGAGCACTACAACGCCCTGTTCGTGATTCATTTTCGAAATTTGAGGGTAGACGGGCTCCGTCGTCTTCACCAGAGATCCCATCACTGTATTGCTCTGATCCTTACTCTCCGAGATTCTTGCGGACCGTTCTAAGGTGGCATCCGCAGGCGGACTGAATACCGTGTCGGCGGGTTTGAGTTCTTCGATAGCGTTCACAGCGACGGAAAAGACAGTCTCCTCGCCGTATTTCACCATAACTTGTCGCGCCAAGTAGTGGCCCTGCGTCACTACCAACTGGTCATATTGCCTCATGAGCTGGTGGGAATAAGCAACTCGCAACGCCATCGTGGCTGGCTCGAAACAGTATTTGTCCGCTAAAGGCATGAAGCCCGGAGTTCCCAACTTAGACCATTGCTGCGTCGCGAAAACGCAGGCAAACTCCGGTTTGTCAGACGGTAACATCCTTAAATCAAGCTTTATCTTGCCGGATTCCAGAAATCCGCGTTGTGGTAGTGGTGAAAGAAGAATCTCTTCGATGGTTCTCTCGAAATATCGCAATGGCTTCCCGGTTTCTTTGCTATACACCGCTCCATCGGCGGTGACCCACTTCGTGGTCTCTGCTCCGGCTCTTGTCCAATCGCTTCGATGCACTTTTGGTGAGGCCCACCAATACTCCCACGCTCCCTGTTCTGTCGGATTTCCTTTCACGTCATAGAGCTGATAAGTAGCTTTCAGATGCCATGGCTTCAGCGCCGGCGAATTGAAGTCATAGAGAGGCTTCGCCGCATCAAGGATCGCGCTCGGCTCTTTCGGAACGTTAGACTCTGGGTTGGCAGCGGGTTGACTCAAGCCTCGCACGAGGGCCGTGAGAAATAGGACAGACAAGATAAGCGAGCGCATTGTGCTGAAAGGCTAACAGGTCAAGTGTGTAGCGCCTAGGCCAAATGTATAACGCCTAATGTGTCGTTCGCCTGAGCCTGGAGACTTGCAAAACTTTGCACAGCGCAAAGCTACTTCGCCAAGCAGCCAACTTTCCAACCCGCTGCTTTCATCACAATCAACCGCGTCCACATCCATCACTAGATTTCCCCGCGCCATCTTGGTCGCGACAAGCGCATTCAAGCATGCAGCCGAGTAAGAGTCCTCGGCTATCCGCGCTTACGGTGTGCCCATTCCGTGTGGTGGTCGGCTATCCGGACAGAATCCAGAACCTAGGAAGAACCCGGGCGAGCCAAATATTGCCGTTATTGGGACAGAAAAAGCAGAGCAGGCTGCATCTCACTATGCACATCGGGCTGTGCGTCGGACTGCACATGCGGAAGTGCCGCATGTTTGGGAGCGCTGCATGTATCGGCTTTTCCTTTCCCCTCTTTGTTTGTTTGCATTCGCATTCCAGATCTTAGTCATCGCCGGATGCGGCGGTCCAACTTTAACGACCACCACGGGCAGCGGAGGTGGCAACCCCCCAGGCTCCGGCGGCGGATCGGGGACTCCCAACAGTGCGGTATGCGGCGGTATGGGATCTGGATATAACAACCAAAATGGCTCAGTAAACGGCATTTGGTTGCAAACCCCCGCACCAGGTGAGAACCCGAGCAGTGTTCAGGTGAATGCAACCGCATACGCCACCGCCGCTATCAGCCGGTGGACAGTTTGCCTCGACGGTCAAGCCGTGTATCAGGCAAATAACGCTGCGACTTCCATCTCCCAACCGATCAATATCCCCACTGGCCAGCATCTTCTCTGGGCAACGGTGTCGGACGTCAAAGGAGATTCCAACAGATCGGAAGTCAGGCTGATCCAGGTTGGGCCGCCACCGCCGAGCAGTACTGTGCTGCCGACCCCACCGGCAAACGCGCAGGTGCTCACGGGGATGCAGAATGACACCGCCAACTGGAGCATCTGCAGCCTCTGCGCGGCGGGCACCAACACGGCAGGGACCTACTGGATGGCACCTTCCCAAAGCCAGCCCTCGTTGAGCGGCAGTAGCCTCGAGATGTATGCCGACGGACCGTCCTGGAGCAATGTGCTGTTTATGGACACGATGTTGGGCACCAGTTCCAATACCCATTTTTTATGGGACTTCTGGGTCTACCACGACCCCGCGGCCGAAAACCAGTTCTGGGCCTCGGAGTTCGATCTCTGGGTGGTTCTCAGCGGCAAGGAATTCATGATCGGCAGCCAGTGCGATTTTGGCGACGGCTACTGGTCCACCTGGGATAGCCAGGGCGATCGTTGGGTTCTGAATGGAATCTCTTGTCCGCACTGGACGCCGGGCTGGCACCACGTTCAGTGGTATCTTGAGCGCATCAGTCCCACGCAGTATCGCTACGACACGCTGGTCTTCGATGGTCAAGGCTACGGATTCAATCAGACCTGGAACACCAACGACACCACTTGGCCGGATATGGTCGGCGTCCAATTCCAACTGGACCAGGATCCCACCGGCACTCCACTTCACGAATGGGTCGATAACGTGACACTGACGATGTGGTAAAGCAAGCGGCTTGCGGTCGTAGCTGATCGATGTTGCACCGGGCCTACGATGTTGCACCGGGCCTCGGAGCGGCTGGGGTCTCTAAATCACGCACGCGATCGCGACGAGACAAACTTATTCGTAGCGCAGGGCAATCACCGGATTGACTCGGATTGCCTTGAGCGCCGGTCCCAGGCTCGCCATCAGCGAAACCACGGTGAGGAAAACGGTGATGCCCAGGAAAGTCAACGGGTCGTAGAAACTCACTCCGTAGAGAAAATCGATAGAGCCTGGGAAGGCGAGCGTGCGGTGCAACAGCAGAGATAACCCCGCGCCGCCGGCAAGACCGATGATTAATCCAATCAGCACGGGTCGTAGTCCTTCCATCGCGATGCGCTGCAGCACGCGGCCGGCAGTTGCGCCAAGGGCGATGCGCACCCCGATCTCGCGCGTCCTCTGGCTCACCACGTAAGCCATCACGCCGTAGATTCCGATCCCTGCCAGCGAGAGCGCCAGCAGCGCAAGGATTGCCGCGAGCATTGCCAGTGCACGGGCCAGCGTTCGTTGCGGCGCAAGCAGCATCGTCTCCACATTCCACATGGAAACGCTGGCGGCGATGTCGTTATTGAAACCTCGCAAGCGTGTCCACAATCCGGCAATCGAAGTCTGCTGGTCCCCGCGAAGATTGAAGAACACCGGATAGAGCTGCGTCGGATCGGCCGCGAGATAAACGCGCGCCGGATCCACACGGGTGAGATTTGCAAACCGCACATCCTTGACGATGCCGATGATTTCAAAGTCAGTCCGCTTGCCATCGAAGTGCAGGTCGAGTTGGAAGTGCTTTCCCAGCGGGTCTTCATTCGGCCAGTAGAGCCGCGCCGTCGACGCACATACAACGGCTACATGGGCTCCTGTTGATGTTTCGTGAGCCGTAAAGTTCCTGCCGCGCAAAAGCGTGATTCCCATTGTGTTCAGAAAATTATCGGAGGCATAACCGGCCAGCGTCCGGCCCTCGATCGAGCCCTCCACAGCACCCGGCCGCTTGACAAAGATTGGCGGCGTCCATGTGCCCATCATTGGCGCTGTGCCGTACGAAACATTCGCCACTTCCGGCGCAGTTTTGAGCCAATCGGTCAAACGATGAAACTCTGCTGCCGCCCTCACCGGCTCATCGCCAAAGTTTGCTCGCAGCAGGTAGATGCCCTGGGTGTCAAATCCAGGATCTGCGGCCTGCGAGCGCGCCAGTCCGCGAATCAGCAGACCAGCGCTGCTCAGCAACAGCATCGATACCGCGACCTGTCCGCAGATGAGCAACCCGCGCAGCCGCGAGCGATCCATGCCGCGCCCGAATGACGTGCTCTCATCCTTAAGCGACGTGTTGAGGTCGGGCTTTGTGAATTGAAGCGCGGGCGACAGTCCGAAGATGAGTCCCGTCGCGACTGACAGGCCGAGCGCATAAGTCAGAACGCGTGTATCAGGATTCAGGTTGAGGCTCAGAACGAAATCGCTGCCCAGCTGGCGCACAAGGATCTGATCCAGCGCGATCCAAAGCAACTTGCCGGCCGCTGCCGCGAGCGCCAGTCCAGCCACGCCGCCAGCCAGCGCCAACAGCATGCTTTCAGTCAGCAGATGGCGAATCACCCGGGCGCGGCTCGCGCCCAGCGCCAGCCGGACACTGATTTCTTTTTGCCGCGCTGCTCCTCGCGCCACCAGCATATTGGTCACGTTGGCGCACGCCACCAGCAGCACGAGAATAAAGATCACCATCACAGCTCCGACTCCAGCGCGAAAGCGAGGATCGTTTGTGTTGCCGAAGAACGCCGTGCGCTCCAAGGCAACAGCAAGTGTGCGGTCTTTTGTCACGTAAGTTGTGGTGAACTGCCGCACCAGCGAATCCGTTTGTGCCTGCGCCTGCTTCAAGCCAATCCCCGGATCGAGATGCGCCAGGATCTGCAGTTCAAAATCAGTGGGCTTATGCAACCAGTCCTGCCCCGGAACCAGTTGCCCCTGCATCGAAACCGGAGCCCACAAATCAGGCACCTGAGGATTAAGGCTCGTGCCGGTGAACTCCTGCGGCGTGACGCCGATAATCGTGAACGAAGTGTTCCTGATTCTCACAATGCTGCCCAGCACTTGCGGATCGCCGCGGAACTGACGTTGCCAATAGGCATAGCTAAGCACCACCACCGGATTCCCGACCCGATCCTCGTCTGAACCAAACACGCGGCCCAGGCTTGCATTAATCCCCAGCGCACCAAAGTAGTTGCCCGAGACAAGCTGTGCCTGCGCAGGTATGAGCTGATTGCTGCTACTCTCGCCCGGTGCTGCGACAAGCACCTTCACCGGCCAGCTCGCGGCAACGACGCTTTGAAACGCATGTTGCTGATCGCGAAGATTCGCATACTCCGGGTACGAAAAAGCGTACTGATTCTCGCCGATAAACCCGCTCGTGAGCGTTCGTCTCAGGCGCACCACCTTATCGGCGTCGGCAATCGGCAGTGGCTTGAGAGCAACCGCGTTATATGCGGTAAACAGAGTGGTATTCACGCCTACGCCCAGCGCAATAGTAGCGATAGCAACCAGCGTGAAGCCAGGACTGTGAGCCAGTGCGCGTCCGGCGTGGCGAAGGTCCTGCAGAGAGTGTTCCATCCATAACAGCGAGCGCTCATCGCGATGAGCCTGCTTCGCCTGTTCCACTCCGCCATACGCGCGCTTCGCGGCCACTCGCGCCTCCTCCGGCGACATGCCACGGCGTTCGAAATCGTCCGCGATTAAAACCAGATGCGCTTCCACTTCGCGTGCAAGCTCCGCTTCGGCGCGGTCTTTGCGGAACAGATTGCCAAACCTGATGAGAATTCTTCGCAGAAGCGCCATCGTTATTTCTCCTCCGTCAGCAGCTTTTCAACCACTGCCGACATCTGACGCCAGCGCGCGGTCTCTTCCTCGAGTGCCTTCAATCCTGCTTTGGTGATGGTGTAGTACTTCGCTTCGCGATTGTTCTCCGTCCTGCTCCATGCTCCGCGGGTCCATCCGTACTGCTCCAGCCGGATCAGTGCCGGATAGATCGTGCCCTGGTTCAGGTTTAGGGAGTCGTCCGAAATCTGCTGGAGCCGGTTGGCGATGCCATACGCGTGCTGCGGACCCATCGTGGAGAGGGTGCGGAGAATCATGAGATCGAGGGTGCCTTGTAAAATCTGTGCGGGCATTTTCTTCACTTGGAATTCTAGTGAACACGTGTTTCACTAGAATGTCAAGTGGACGCGGCAATCTTTATCTATCGAATAACCGGAAATCCGGCAACTGCCGACTCCGGCCCACTACATCAGCCGCATCGCATCCACGTCCACCACCAGATCCCGTCGGGGAATCTGGGCCTGTTCGGCGTGCGCCAGCATCCCGCGCAGCACCGCATTCAACGCCTTGCGCGTCGCGCCTTTGAGGATCAGATGGAACCGGTAGACACCCTTGATGCGCGCGATCGGCGCAGTGCACGGCCCCAGCACGCGCACAGCTCCGCCGTTCTGGTTTTGCATAAGATATTTGCCCAGCTCCGCCGACCAACCCGCCGCCTCTTCCAGCTTCGGCGACTGCACCAGCACGTTGGCCAGCGCTCCAAACGGTGGATAGTGCATCCAGCGTCGATACTTCAGTTCTCGTTCTGCAAAGGCCGTGTAGTCATGCGCCGTCGCCGTCAGAATCGCGTAGTGATCGGGATAATACGTCTGCACCACAACGCGCCCGGGCAATTCCCCGCGCCCAGCGCGCCCCGACACTTGCGAGATGAGCTGAAATACCCGCTCGGCTGCACGAAAATCGGGCATCGAGAGCGCATGATCGCAGCCCACCACACCCACCAGCGTGACACCGTGAATGTCGTGCCCCTTCGCGATCATCTGCGTGCCCACCAGCAGGTTGATCTCGCCCGAGTGCAGCCGCGCCAGCAATTTCTCTAGGTCGTGTCGCCCGCGCACCGTATCGCGATCCATCCGCCCGATCCGCGCGCCGGGAAAGATCTCCGCCAGCCGCTCCTCGCCCTGCTGCGATCCCGCGCCGAGATAGTAGAGATATTCGCTCTCGCACTTCGGGCACTTCGCCGGAACCGTGCGCTTGTAGCCGCAATAATGGCACTCCAGCCGCTGCCCCGCATGTGCGTGCTGATCGTCACCTGCAGGCTTGTGATGCGTCAGCGCGATCGCGCAGTTCTGGCACTCCAGCTTCTGCCCGCAGGCCCGGCAGATCACGGCAAACGAGTAGCCCCGCCGGTTGAGCAGAATCAGCGCCTGCTCGCCGCGCTCCAGCGCAGCCTTCGTCTGCTCGATCAGCGAACGCGAAAAAAGCTGCTCCTGCGCCGTCTCTTGAAACTCGCGCCGCATGTCGATGAGTTCCACCTCGGGCAGCGGCCGGTTCATCACCCGCTCGCGTAACTCGATCCGCGTGTATTTGGCGTGCATATCCTTCCCGGCGCTGGCGTTCTGCCAGCTTTCAAGCGAGGGCGTCGCCGAGCCCAGCACCACCGTCGCGCCCGCCAGCTTCGCCCGCATCACCGCAACATCGCGCGCGTTGTAGCGCGGCGTCTCCTCCTGCTTGTAGCTCTGGTCGTGCTCCTCATCCACCAGAATCAGCCCCAGCTTCGGCGCAGGCGCAAAGATCGCCGAACGCGTGCCCACCACGATCGGCGCCTCGCCGGAACGAATGCGCCGCCACTGCTCGCTGCGTTCCTCCGGCGTGAGCGCCGAGTGCAGCAGCGCCACGCGCTGCCCAAAGGCGCGGTCGAGCAGCCCCGCTGTCTGCGGCGTCAGCCCGATCTCGGGCACCAGCAAAATCGACGCCAGCCCGCGATCAAGCGCCTGCTGCATCGCCGCCAGATACACCGCCGTCTTTCCGGAACCGGTCACGCCAAAAAGCAAAAAGGGATGAAATCCTCCGAGCGCGGCGGTGATTGTGCCGAGCGCCTCCGCCTGCGCAGCGTTCAGATGGATCGGCGCGTCGGACGGCGTCAGGCCGCCCAGCCGAAACGCCGCCGGCCGCTCTTCGATGCGCACCAGTTCGCGCTTCACCAGCGTCTGCAACGTCGAGGACGACAACCCGCGCCGCCGCAACTCGTCGAGCGGCAATTCGCCATCGCACGCAGCCAGCTCCGCTAGGATCGCCTGCTGCTTCTCCGTCAGTTTCGGCAATCGGGTCTCCGGAACCAGCACTGCAAAGCGTTCCATGCGCCGCGCGTCCCGCTCCGATGCCGCCGTCTCCCGCGCAATCCACTTCTTGCGCAGCATGCTCGCAATCAGCGCCTGCGAAGTCCCGGTCGCGCTACGCAGCGTGGCCGCTCTAACCGACTCGCCCGCGGCAAGCCGCTCCAGCACACTGATCTCTTGTTCCCGCGTTTCGGATGAAACGTTTCGCGGATAACTTCGTTTGTCATCCTGAGCGAAGCTTGGCGCGTTTTTTGCGCTAAGCGGATTCGAAGGATCTGCGGTTGTTTTTTGTTCAAGCCGCGCACCTCTAAATCCACCATCTCCATCCAGCGCCTTCGCCAGCACATCGCGCCCTAGATCCGTGATGCGATAAGAAATCGTCCGCTTCACCTCCGCCATCAGCGGCAGCATCGCGCGCAGCACCTCGCCCAAGGGAGCGAGATAATACTGCGCTACCCACTCGGCCAGCGTCAGCAACTGCTCGCTCAGCAGCGGCTCTTCGTCCAGAACCGCCTCCAGCGACCGCAGCTCAAACTCCGGCTGGGCCTCCACACCCACAGCCGTCACCACCCCGATCAGCTTTTCATTGCGAAAGGGCGCAATCACACGAGCGCCTCGTTGCGGATGCTGCCCTTCCCGCACCGCATAGGTAAATGTGCGGTCGAGCGGCACCGGCAATGCGACTTCGCAGCACAGAGGCATGAGAGGCAAATTTCAGTGTAACGGGACCAGCCGTGATGGCCGGAGATGAGGACTGGCCATAACAACTCTCGCGAATCACCCCCGCACCAATACCCCTCCGTCACAAAATTGCCGGGCCGTGTAGAAATTCTCCTTTCCCCCTCCGCGCCAGCAGTGCCATACTCACGCAATGAGTAAGCTTCGCAAAACAACGCCCTTTCTCGCCGCGCTGACGTTATCGGCCGCGTCTCTCGCCGCCCAGCCGCCTGCTTCTGACCAGCCCAATGATCCGCTCCATGCCTGGATCGTCGCCAAAGACCCTGCCGCGCTCGAAGCCTGGATCAACCAGCGCCTCGCCGCCGAACAGGCCGACATTGCCAAGCTCGTCGCCGTCACCGGCCCGCGCACCATCGAGAACACGCTGCGCCCCTTTGACGATGCGCAGAACGAGCTCAGCATCGCGGGCAATAATGCCTACCTGTTCTTTTCGCTGGCCGATGCTGCCCCGCTGCGCGACAAGGGCCAGGCGATGACCCAGAAGATCTCCACGGCTGCAACGGACCTGAGCCTCGATCCACGAGTCTACGCCGCTCTCGCAGCTGTTCCATTGCCTACGTCCGATCCCGCAGCGCGCCACTATCTCGAACGCTCGTTGCTTGAGTACCACCTCGCCGGCGTAGACAAAGACGAGGCCACCCGCAAAAAGATTCGCACGTTGCAGGATCGCGTCACCGAGCTATCGCTGACCTTCACGCGCAACATCTCCGATGGCGTGTTATCCGTAAAAGCCACCCGCGCGGAGCTCGACGGCCTGCCCGACGACTACATCGCACGCCACAAACCCGACGCCGATGGCAGCTACACGCTCACTACCGACGAGCCCGACGTAGGCCCGGTGTTGAATTTCTCCAAAAGCGCTGCGTTGCGCCGCAGAATGCTCGAAGCCTACGACAATCGCGCCTATCCCAAAAACGAATCCGTCCTTCGCGATCTGATGCAGGCCCGGCAGGATCTCGCCACAACCCTTGGCTACGCGCGTTTTGCCGACCTCGCCACGGCCGACCAGATGATGGTTACGCCGGCCAACGTCAATCAACTCATCGACCAGGTCGACACCGCATCCAGGCCCGCCGCCAAGCGCGAATACGCCACCTTGCTCGCCTTCGCACAGAAGCAGCAACCCGATCTTCAAAACATCAGCGAAGCCGACGCACGTTACTGGATCGAACAGTATCGCCGCGCCAACTTCAGCTTCGACGCAGAAAGCGTGCGGCCCTACTTCCCTTACGCGCAGGTGCAAACGGGCATCCTCAACACTGCTTCACGGCTCTTCCACGTCTCTTTCAAACCGGTGAAAGATGCGGTCGTCTGGGACGCGTCCGTCGACACCTTCGATGTGTACGACGCGGCATCGCAAGGCCAAGGCAAACTGCTCGGCCGCATCTATCTCGACATGCATCCGCGCACCGGCAAAGACAAGTGGTTCTCCTCAGCTCCTGTCATTCCGGGCATCCGCGGCCGTCAGCTTCCCGAGGGCATGCTGGTCTGCAACTTTACCGGTGGTACGGACGGCGACCCCGGCCTCATGGACTATGACGATGTTGTCACCTTCTTCCACGAGTTCGGGCACCTGATGCATCACATCCTTGGCAGCCAGGGCGACTGGTCCAGCGCCGGAGGATTCAACGTGGAAGGCGATTTTGTCGAGTCGCCCTCGCAGATGCTTGAAGAGATGTTCCACTCCACCGCAATCCTGCAATCCTTCGGCAAGGACTACAAGACCGGTGAAGTCATTCCCGCCGCTCTCATCGCGAAGATGAACGCTGCCGACGCCTACGGCCGCGGACGCTGGTTGCAGAGGCAGCTCGGGTACGCATGGCTGTCTTTGCAAATCTACGATCAGGACCCCGCCAAGGCCGATCTCGACGCGCTCATGCGCGAGAGCAGTACGCGCTTCAGCCTCTTCACGCCGCTCCCCAACCTCCACATGTACGCTTCGTTCACGCACCTCACCGGTTACGCCTCCAACTACTACACCTACGTGCTCGACAAGGTCATCGCCATCGACTTCTTCGCGCAGTTCGACAAGCACGACCTGCTCGATGGCCCTACGGCGATGCGTTATCGGCGTACTGTCCTCGAGCCGGGAGCCACCAAACCCGCCGCAGAGCTGGTGAAAGATTTTCTCGGTCGTCCGCAGAACATGGACGCCTTGAAGACCTGGATGAACGAGGAGTTCGAGTCGCCGGCCACGGGAACAATGTGATCGATCCTGCGTCCGACGAAGCTCGTATCGCCCGGCGGCAAAGCTTCGACGCCGTAGCCTGTCTCTATGACGAGATGCGCCCCGGCTATCCGCCGGCGGTCTTTGATGAAATCATCGCGACCTCCGGCATTGGCTCTCGCTCCCGTCTGCTTGAGATCGGCTGCGGCACCGGCCACGCCACGCTCGTCTTTGCCCGCCATGGCTTCCGCGTCGACGGTGTGGAGCTTGGCGAGAACATGGCTGCGGTGGCGCGCGCAAACCTGGCAGATCTCGATCGCGTCGCCATCATCTGCGCCGACTTCGACCATTGGCGCAGCGCGGAGCGGTATGATCTCATCTACTCGGCCAGCGCCTATCACTGGCTCAATCCCGCCACGCGCATCGAGCACATCGCACATCATCTCGCGCCCGGCGGATGGGTCGCCGTTTGGCGCAATCACTTCATCCGCGGCTCCGGCCCAAGTGACGAATTCTTTCACGCCGCGCAGGCAGTCTACGCCCGTGAAGCGCCCGCACTCGCCGCCAAATTCTCCGGCATGCTCGATCCCACACAGGTCGCGTCCATCGAACGGGAGGAGTGGCTCGCTTCCGGTCTTTTCCGCGATCCTGAAACTCGCGTCTACACGTGGAGCAAACAGTACACCGTCGACGAATACATCCGCATGCTCGACACGCACTCCGACCATCGGCTCCTGCCCGAGGCCAACCGCACTCGCCTCTTTGCCGATCTGGCGCGTCTTGCCGATGATTTCGGCGGCGCCGTTATCCGCGATCACGCCACCATTCTGCACATCGCGCAAAAAGCTTCGTAGATAACAGCGGACGGAGTCACGGGTTCAACCCACAGAATACGCGCGGAATTAAATGCGGGCTTCAGCCCCGGAATACTCGCCCTCAATCCTCTTTGCCCCAATGCAATCGTTCTCCCGTAGGGAGAATCGAGAATAGCCCAGAGTGGAGTGCGCCGCGACCCATCCCGGCAAACGCAATTCTGGGATTGCCGTCGATCCTCATCGTCGCGTCCCGCAAGGCCGCACGAGGATAAACGGATGCACCCTCCCACCGCGCCCGATTACAATTCATTGCTGATGAGTCCTAACGCCGGCACCACCCCTTCGCCTGCATCCGCCGCCTCCGCCAAATCACCCATCACGCTTGCCATCGATATCGGCGGCTCGGGCCTCAAGGCCATGCTGCTCGACCCCGCGGGCAAGCCACTCAGCGAGCGGCAGCGCGTCGAGACGCCCTCGGTGCCCACGCCCAAGGCTGTGCTCGCAGCGCTCGACGAGCTCATCAAGCCCTTCGCCAAATTCGATCGCGTCTCGGTCGGATTTCCCGGCGTCACCAAGAAAGGCATCACCTACACCGCCGTCAACCTGCATCCCGACTGGATGGACTTTCACTTTCAGGAAGAGCTCGAAAAGCGCTGGAAGAAGCCGGCCCGCGTCGCCAATGACGCCTCCGTGCAGGGCTACGGCGCCGTCAAGGGCGAAGGCGTGGAGATGATTCTCACCCTCGGCACCGGCATGGGCTCGGCGCTCTTTACCGACGGCAAGCTCTGCCCCGGCCTCGAGCTCGGCCACCACCCCTGGAAGAAAAAAACCTACGAGGACTACCTCGGCCGCCGCGGCCTCGACAAGCACGGCAAGAAGCAGTGGAACAAGCTCCTCCAGGAAGCCATCGAGCAGACCGGGAAGACCTTCAACTGGGACCACCTCTACCTCGGCGGCGGCAACACCAAGAAGATCGACTTCAAGCCACCCAAGAACGTCGAGATCGTCTCCAACGAAACCGGCCTCCTCGGCGGAGTAGCCCTCTGGCGCGACGCCGCGACGACAACGAATAAATAGATCGAAGCAATCTCTGGCTTCCACAAAAATTGCAAAATAAGTCGACTGCATTGAGGAGCGTGGAATCACGGTGCCGCATTGCCCCACAAAATTCCGATATCTCCGTCACAGGTTGATGACGCCTGCGCCGCGGATTCTAGACATCGGATGCGGTAACGGCTCGCCATCGCTTACCAAGAAATGGTTCCCCGGATGCCACTATTCAGGGGCGGACATTCAGCACTACAATCTCGGCGACGCCGATATCGCAGCGATGGACAAGTTCTATTTGATCGGCGCGGATGGGTCGGGATACGACGCTATTCCCGAAGCGAGCTATGATCTGGTCATCCTGAACCATGTCTTGGAGCACATGGCGACACCCATGCCTGTCCTAGCGCAGCTTTGCAGCAAGCTGAATCCAGCGGGCTATATGTGGATCGCGTTTCCATCGCTGCGCAGTCTCTCATTGCCGCATTCAGTCGACGAGACGCTGAATTTCTGTGATGATCCAACGCACGTGTATGTGCCGGACATTCGGGAGATCGCCAACGTGCTGCTCAAGAACGGCTTAAGGATAGTGCATGCCGGCCGTTCACGCGAAGGCTTCCTTGTCTCCCTTGCGGATTGCTTCAAGCTCGCCAAGAGATCTCTGATCCGCGTATTTACGGGCAGGTTTTCCGGCCGCGGCTTATGGTATGTGCTTGGATTCGAAGATCACGTGCTCGGCCAAAGAAGGTAGGCCCACACTCATCGGCGAACCCTTTTCCTGCCGAACGAAACCACTATGCGAGTTTGGAGAGACCGGCTCTCGGAGAATCTCTCGATCACCGGTTCTTCAGGAATTTAGGGAGAGAAGATTCAGGCTCACATAAACTGTGAATCTCGTGAGGATTCAACCCTTGCCCGGCACCTTCAGCCCCAGTTCGCGCATGGCAATCTGCAGATCGGCCCATGCTTCTTTCTTCTGCCGCGGATCGCGCAGCAGATACGCCGGATGATACGTCACGATGAGCTGGCTTCCGCGCACTGCGTGCACGCGCCCGCGCAGCCCGGCCAGAGGCTGCCGTTGGCCGAGCAGATACGTCGCCGCCGTGGCGCCCAGCGCGACGATCACCTGCGGCCGCACTACATCGATCTGCCGGAATAAAAACGGCGAGCACGTATTCGCCTCTTCCGGCTCCGGCGTGCGGTTGCCCGGCGGACGGCACTTGACCACATTGGCGATGTAGACCTCTTCGCGCTTGAGCCCCATTGCGGCAATCATGTTGTTGAGCAACTGGCCCGCGCGGCCCACAAAGGGCAGCCCCTGCGCGTCCTCGTCCGCCCCCGGCCCTTCGCCCACAAACATCAGACGCGCTGTCGGCGAGCCGTCGGCAAACACGATTTTGTTGCGGCCCTTATGCAGCCCGCAGCGCGTGCACTCGCCAATATCATCGCGAATCAATTGCAGCGCGGCTGGCCGCTCGGCCGGAGGAATCACGTTCAACGCTTGCGGCGGGGCAGAAAACGACTTGCGTGCAGGAATGGCGGCTTCCTCTCCAAAGAAATTCGTTTGCGGCATGGGTGGCGCTGCTGGTTGAGAGTTGTGCTCTCCCGCCTTGGTCGATTCGCCAAAAGCGCGAATCGCCGAAGGTGGGGCGCCCGGCATCTCGGGTTCTCTCAACTTCGCAGAGTCATCCAAATCAGAAACCAGCGCCGCGGTGGAATCTGGAGTCGCCGCCGGATCCACCGGTCGGCGATAGAACTCCGTCAGCCCCAGATCGCGATAGAAGCGCACACGCTCCTGAAGGGCATCACGAAAAGTTGGATCGAGAGGGAGCGGCACCGGAACTTACTCCACAATCAGACGCCGGCGCGAAGAGGCGGCCACGATCTCTTCTTCCAGGACACGATCCTGTTCCGCTTGCCGACTCAACTCAGCACCGAGTTCCAGGACCACCGGCCGCGGACGGCGTAGCGTAAGAATCTCATCGAAGACGCGATCCGCCAGTTCCCGCTTGGGCATCTGCGGCAGATCAACAGCGGTCGTCGGAGTAAGGAACGTTGCAGCATTCCGGTCCGCGTCGATACCGATGCCGTTGCCAGAGACATCATTGACGACGATGGCGTCTGCACCCTTTTTCAGCAACTTGGCGCGGCCGTTTTCCATCTGGTTCTGCGTCTCGGCGGCAAAGCCCACAATCAGCTGTCCCGTCCGCCGGTTCCGCACCACCTCGGCCAGAATGTCCTCTGTCGGCGCGAGTTCGAGCGTCAGCGGTCCGCTGCGCTTGAGCTTCTGCTCCGACACGATGACCGGCCTGTAGTCGGCTACCGCCGCAGCCTTGATCACCAACGTAGCCTCATTCATGCGCGACAGAACCGCTGCCCGCATCTCTTCGGCTGTGGTGATCTTCATCAGCTCGCAGCGTGCCGGCGGATGCAGCGCCGTCGGCCCACTGACCAGAATCACCTTCGCACCCCGGCTCTGCGCGGCCTCGGCCAACGCATAGCCCATCTTGCCGCTCGAGCGGTTGCCCACAAAGCGCACCGGGTCGATAGCCTCGCGCGTGCCGCCTGCCGTCACCAGCACCACTTCGCCGGCCAGATCATGTCGGCGATTCAGCGCAGACAGCACTGCTGCTGCAATCGCCTCCGGTTCAGCCATGCGTCCCGCGCCCACCATGCCGCACGCCAGGTCGCCTGTGCCGGGTTCAATCACGCGCACGCCGCGCTGGCGCAGCGCATCGAGATTCGCCTGCGTCGCCGGATGATTCCACATGTTCACGTTCATCGCAGGCGCCACCAGCACCTGTGCTGTGGTGGCCAGGTACATCGTCGAAAGAAAATCGTCGGCAATTCCGTGAGCAAATTTGGCAAGAATGTTCGCTGTCGCAGGAGCAACCACCAGTGCATCGGCCCACTGCGCTTCGGCAATGTGATCAATGCCATTCTGCTCCGGCGACGGGTCCTGCAATCCCGCCTCACCCCAGAGACTGGTTAAAACGCGATAACCGGTAAGCGCCGAGAAGGTGAGCGGCTGCACAAACCTCTGCGCCGCGGCCGTCATCGCCACACGCACTTCGACGGACTGCCGCTGCAGCGCGCGCACCAGCTCAGCCGCCTTGTAAGCCGCAATTCCGCCGGAGACGCCTACCGTAACGCGCATGACTCAATTGTAGACCAGTGGATGACGCGCCATGCGCCGGTGCCCGCGCACACGTATCGCACGCTCGCACACGCGAGCGGAAAAGAGAAGAGGATCTCTAGCTAAGAAGGATAGGAACGGCCGGCCCTTCGACGAGCGGTTTCGTAACCGCAACATCTGCCTTCACGTAAGCAATCTTGCCGGCTTCGATCTCTTCCTGAGCGATGCGGCAGGCCTTCGTGGACTGGCTGGCGACGAGAGCGTGAGAACCGCTCTGCAGCTGGCGGGCGCGGCGAGCGGCTACTAAGACCTTACGATAGTTGGAGTCGAAACTGGTCTCAATCGTCATCGGATTCATCTCCAAAGGGGAGTTGTTGCTGGCTGGAGTTGCCCATGATGCCGAAAGCCTCCAGCACAGGTTTGAGCCGCTCCTGCGAGTTCGATTGCAGGCAGGCTGCGGCGACCTCCAACACTCGGCGCGAGCGGTAAGCGATGGTTTCGCCATTGCGATAAAACCGTTCCGCCAAGACAATGGCTTCCAACTGTGCTACTGCTCGGTCGAGGATGTCGTTGATCAGAATATAGCTGTATTGCCGGAAATTCTCAATCTCCCGGCTTGCCTCGCTGAGCCGGCGATAGAGCTCGGCCTCGTTCACCACGCCTTCCGCGCGGCTGCGATTGCGCAACCGGGTACGCAGAACCTTCGGATTGGGAGGCAGAACAAAGATGCTCACCGCCTCCGGCATCTTGGCCCTCACCTGCGCCGCGCCTTGAACGTCGATGTCGAGAAGAAGATCGTTTCCCTGCGCGCGCGCTTCATCGAGAGACTGGCGGGATGTGCCGTACATGTTTCCAAACACCTCCGCGTACTCCAGAAACATGCCCGCATCAATCATGCGCATGAACTCTTCACGCGTCGTAAAGTGATATTCGCGTCCGCTCTGCTCAGAGCCACGCGGAGCTCGCGTCGTCCATGAGACCGCGAAGTCCACTCCGCTTACCTGTTTCCGCAGCTCGCTTACCAGCGTGCTTTTACCTGAGCCCGAAGGCGCCGAGATGATAAAAAGAATGCCCGCCAACGTTGATCGTCCTTTTCTCTTTTTCTGATTCTGGTCCCTGGTCCTAGAACTGATTGCATAATCTTTTCAGGTTGGTCTCCGCCCCCTCAGGGGCTAAAGTCCGCAATTTTATTGGCCTTCTTCGGCACGACTGAAGTCGTGCCCTTTCACAAGATCATTCATACAACCAGTTCTCTTCCCTCTTCCCTCTTCCCTAGTCCCTCTTCCCTAGTCCCTAGTCCCTCAAAACTACTCCACGTTCTGCACCTGCTCACGAGCTTTCTCGATCTCAGCCTTCATCGCCAGCCCAAGTTCGGTAATACGCGTTCCCTTCCCGCTCACGCTGCCGGTCTTCGAAAGCAGCGTATTCGCCTCGCGGTTCATCTCCTGGAGCAGAAAGTCCAGCTTCTTGCCGGCCTCTCCGCCACTGTTCAGCAGCTCGCGAAAATGCCCGATATGCGCTGCCATACGCGCCAGCTCTTCGGACACATCGCTGCGCTCCACCAGCACCGCAACCTCTTCAAGCAAACGCTGCTGGTTGAACTCGGGCCCGACCGCCGCCGAAAGCCGCTGCACCAGCCTCTCCTGGTAGCGCTGTTCGATCTCGGGCCGCAGCGTGGCCACGCCATTCGTGGCTTCGGCCAGCCGGTCCAATGTGCCGTGCAAGATGGCGGCCAATGACTCTCCCTCTCGGGCGCGCATCACCTTTAGCTGATCGATAAGCGGGCCAATCTGTTCACGTACGCTGGCTGCCAATGTCGGCAGGTCGTCCTCGCCGCGATTGTCGGATTGCAGGGCGTCGGGCAGGCGCAGCGCAGCATTCAAGTCCGGTTGGCCCTCATAGCCATGCTCGCTCTGCGCATCGCGAAACGCGGCAAGATACGTTGCCACCAGTTCGCGATTGTAGCCAGTCCGCTGTTGCGTCCCTCGCTCGATGGAAAGTGTGAGTTCCACGTGGCCACGCAGCAGCGCTTCTTTCAGCGTCTTGCGCAGTTCCATCTCCAGCGCATCGAGGCCCGAAGGCAATCTGAACTGCAGATCGAGAAAACGATGATTCACGCTCTTCAGGCTGAGCGTACAGCCGGGCTGGCCCTGCACGCGAACTTGCACCTGCGCGAACCCAGTCATGGAGTACAACGGCATAATCGGCTATTCTCCCGCGGCCAGCGCCGGTGTCAGCGGATCAGAGCTTTGCGGCTCAGGCATGTCAATGAACTGCAGTTGATAGAGCTTCTGATAGGTTGGCGACGTCACCAGTAACTCCTCATGCGAGCCGATCGCCGTGATGCGTCCGTTTTCGAGAACGGCGATCCGGTTGGCGCGGCGAATCGTAGAAAGCCGATGCGCAATCACCAGCACTGTGCGGTCGCGCATCAGATTCGACAACGCCGCCTGCACCAGTGACTCACTCTCTGCGTCCAGCGCAGATGTCGCTTCGTCGAGAATCAGAATCGGCGCATTCTTGAGAATCGCACGCGCAATCGCGATGCGTTGCCGCTCGCCGCCTGAAAGACGAAAGCCTTTTTCGCCGATGATCGTCTCGTATCCCTGCGGCATGCGCAGAATAAAATCGTGCGCCAGCGCATTGCGCGCCGCGTCTTCAACCAGAGAAAGCTTTACCTCCGGCTGGCCATACGCAATGTTGTTGCGCACCGTGTCATTAAAGAGAATCGTTTCCTGCGTCACTTGCGCCACCTGACGGCGGAGCGAGGCCAGCGTCAGCTCGCGGATATCGCGGCCATCGATGAGAATCCGTCCCGAAGTCACATCAAAGAAACGCGGAATAAGGTTCACGAGCGTCGATTTGCCCGCACCGCTCGGCCCCACCAGGGCCAGCACTTCGCCTGCACGCACCTCGAGATCTACGTTGTGAAGAATCTGGTGCTCGCCTTCTTCATTTGAATAGGAGAACCCGACATCTTGAAATCGAACGGATTCACGGAAACGTGAAAGCGCAGCAGCGCGGCTTTTCTCCTTCACGTCATCCTCGGCGTCAAAGAAGATGAACATCGACGCCGAGGCGCCAAGCGCCTGCTGGAAGCTATTGTAGAAATACGCGAATTTGCGTACCGGATCGTAGAGTTTGAACAGCAGAACGATGAACGCGCCGAAGAGCCCCGTGGTCATGCGCCCATGGAGGATCTCATTGCGCCCGATAAAGAGGAACATCGCAATAGCGATGGCGCCAATGGTATCCATCAGCGGTGAACTGATGGACTGAATGCGCACGCTGCGCAGATTCGCGCGGAACAGGCGGCGGGCCGCCGACTTGAAGCGCAGAATCTCCCAGAGTTCGGTGTTGAAGGCCTTTACGATACGATTACCCGTGACTGTCTCGTGAAGAATGTTCTGAATCTCGGCAAGCTTGTCCTGGCCAGTTCTGGTGCGGGTCCGGACTTCCCTGCCGATCTTGCGCGCCGATGTGACCACCACCGGGATAAACAGGAGCAGCGCCCAGCTGAGGTTTCCGCCGAGGCGGATTACAAGAGCCAGGCCGGCGACGAAGGTGAAGAACTGCTGAAGAAATTCACCGATCACCGAGCTTACCGCTCCTTGTACCTTGTCCACGTCGTTGATAAGCGTCGACAGGATAGTGCCGGTCGGATGCTTGTGGAAGAAGCTCGATGAACGGCGCAGCGTGGCTTCGTAGAGATGGTTGCGCAGATCGGTGATGAGACCGAAGCCTGCATAGTTCACCAGGTATGTGCCGAGATAATCACAAAGCCCCTTGGCCAACGTGGACAACACCAGTGCAGCTGCTACCACATCCCAGGCATTGTGCATGTGCACGAAGTGGGGAATGAGCTGTCTGAGATCAAAGTGCCAGCGGCTGTTGCGGAGGCCCAGAACGATCGGCCCCTCAGGAGCATCGGGCCGCAGCACCTGGTCAAAGATCGGTTGCAGAAGGAGCACTCGAAACGTGTCCAGCACGCCTACCGCGGCCAGCAGCAACACGCCTGGCACCCACTGCAGCGTATACGGCAGCCCATAGCGCAACAGGCGCAGGAAGTTCCTCATGCGGAAGGACCTGCCGGGCAAATGCAGCGCCCGGGACACGGCTCCGGATCAGTGCGGAAGTCCATCCCAGTATTGTAGCCGGGTTGCCTGCAACTGGCTCGGCCGCGGCATAGTCAACGATTTCAGCGCCAGAAGCTCTGGGAATCAAGCCGGTCCGCAAGAGAGCGATTGTTATGATAGCCCCTGATGAGCCAGTGGAACGATGTGCAGACGGTCTTTCTCGACCGCGACGGTGTGTTGAACGAAAAAGCCCCGGAGGGGCAATACGTTTTCCAATGGCAGGACTTCCGCGTCCTCGACGGCGTGCCTGAGGCTATCGCCCTGTTGAATCGTGCAGGCAAGCGGGTGATCGTCGTAACGAATCAGCGCGGCGTCGCTCTGGGCCTCTACACGGTCGCAGATATCGAAGCGCTCTATGCAAAATTTGCGCAGTTTCTTGAACAAAACGGTGCGCGAATCGACGCCTTCTACATCTGCCCCCATGACCGCGGCGAATGTACCTGCCGCAAACCGCTGCCGGGACTCTTCGAACAAGCCAAGGCCGACTTCCCGGAAATCTCTGCGACGGAAAGCATTATGATCGGCGACTCGCTGGTCGACATGGAGTTCGGACGTCAGCTGGGAATGAAGACCATCTTTGTCGCCGGCGCGGCGGAACACCAGGCGCCCGGCGCAGAGAAAGCTGCAGGCTTGGCAGACTTGCAATGTCCTTCGTTGCTTGAAGCCGTGAAGATTCTCATCGGCTCTACATAGAAAAAAAGAAGAGCGAGAATCACCGGGTTGATCCCCGCTCTTGGCTATGAAACCTGTCGAATAATGAATGGCTTTTAAGGCCCTAACCGAGCGTGACTTTATGCAACGCAAAACTCGAATGCAAGTGAAATTTTCTGAATTTCCCCGCCATCGAATGTGTGCGCGGAATTTTGCCTGGCGGTAAATGCGCACGTGCATCCTCGGCCGGAATGACATTTCAATGACATTCGTGATCGAGAGCGTTAGCGCCCGCATATAGCAAGAATTTGCCTGTTAAAAGAAGGTCTCTATCACGTCAATCACACGATACGCAGCATCGAGGATGGGGATCACCCGCCACTTATCGAAGGTGAGGCACGGATGCGCGATATCGAATCCGATCATGTCGCCCGGCTGGAGACGGTCTTCGCCTGAGATGGCAAGATAGGCATGCTGATCCATCATCTTGGTCAGGGACCAGTGTGCCGGAACCGGAACAGGGGCTGAAGTGCCCGGCCGGAGATAGAGTGCCGGCACCGGCAGACCGGAATCGAAGGCCGCATCCCGCCGGCCTAAACCAACAATCGCCCTGTCCCGCTCCGGGATGGAGTGCACATAGGCCCAGACGTGCAGCGCCGGAACCAGCCCCTCATGCATTCGCTGTGCGATAGGGTTCTGCGCAAGAATCCGCGCCTGCGCCTCGCGATAAGCGCCCACATCATGCGTGACATAACAGCCGGGACGGAGCACGATTTCCACGCGATCGCCAAACCCTGCAGCGGAAAAGACCTCGGCCACCACGTCGTACCAGAGCGACCCGGCGCCCGAAAGCAGAATCGGCTGCTGCTGGAATCGGTTCTCGCTTGCCAGACGTCGCGTCACCTCCACGGCCCGGTCGAGAAAGGCGCGGACAGCAGCTTCCTCGTGAAGAATCCCCTCGTAAACCTCCACGCCGCAGAGGACGACGCTTCCGCGCCACCGCGCAAGCGCAGCAAGCACAGATTCGAGCTGTTCGTCGTCGCGCACTCCCGTCCGGCCGCTTGGCACTCCCAGTTCGAGCAGCACCTTCAGCTTCTGCCCACGCGCCGCAAAGAATGCGCCCAAATGATCGACCAGCTCCGCTGAATCGACCAGGCAATAGTAAGAAAATCCAGGATCTTCAAGAAGCTGCGCGATCACAGCCATGTTCTGCCTGCCGACAAGCTGATTCGCCATCAGCACACGCCGCACGCCATGCCGGTACGCCACAAGCGTCTGATGCGCCGTGGCCAGCGTGATTCCCCAGGCGCCGGCTTCCATTTGCCGCGTAAAAAGCCGCGGCGCCATGGTGGTTTTGCCATGAGGCGCCAGCCGCGCGCCGTAAGCCTCGGCAAACTCCTGCATCCACCGCAGATTGTGCTGCAACTTCTCTTCGTAGAGCACGGCCGCAGGCAGACTGAGATCTTCGTTGAGCAGGTTCCAGCCCAGCGCTGCAATCTTTTTGACCTCCTTCGCTCGCTCTATCGGTCCCAGACCTTTGTTGAGCGGAGAGATCAGTGAGGCATTTGTCCCTTGCGCAGGATCGGCGTGGACCGTACTCTGATTCATTGAACGCTCCGTAAGCGAATAAACGCGATGGCTCCAGCTTATATCCTGATGGCTCCTGCATGTTGAAGCCCGATCTTCTCATCCGCAACGCAAGCATCGTAGACGGCTCCGGCGCATCGCCGGTAACGGGCGACGTATCCGTTTACGAAGGCCGCATCCATGCCATCTGGCCATCGCTCCCGCCCGAAGCGCAAGAGACAGCCCGAGAGACAATTGACGCGCGCGGACTCACGCTGGCGCCCGGTTTCATCGACGCGCACACACACGATGATCTTGCCGTGATCCGCACGCCCACCATGCTGCCCAAGCTCTCGCAAGGCGTGACCACTGTGATCGCAGGCAACTGCGGCATCAGCGCCGCGCCGGTCACGTTGCGCAGCGAACCGCCCGATCCTATGAACCTGCTCGGCCCTGCCGAGGCCTTCCGCTATCCAGAGTTCCATGCATATCAAGAAGCGGTAAACAACGCGCAACCCGCCGTCAACGTAGCTGCTCTCGTGGGTCATACCGCGCTGCGCAGCAACCACATGGATCGCCTCGATCGCCCAGCAACGCCCGCCGAAATAATGAAAATGCGTGCGCAGCTCGAAAAAGCGCTTGCAGCGGGCGCGCTGGGACTGAGCACCGGGCTCGCTTATCTTTCCGCCAACGCAGCCACAACCAACGAAGTGCTCGCCCTCGCCGAGCCGCTCGCGTCGGCAGGCGCCATCTACACTACGCACATGCGCACGGAGACCGAAAAAATTCTCGATGCGATGCAGGAGGCCTTCACCATCGGCCAGCAGAGCCGTGTGCCCGTCGTCATCTCGCATCTCAAGTGTGCAGGCATCGCCAACTGGGGCCGCAGTGAGGAAGTGCTCAACGCGCTGGACTCCGCGCGCCACACACAGTCGGCCGGATGCGACTGCTATCCCTACGCTGCGGGATCGAGCACCCTCGATCTGCGCCAGGTCGACGAGCGCGTGAAGATCACCATCACCTGGAGCACGCCACACGAAGAGATGGCTGGCCGCACGCTGGCGCAGATTGCCGAAGCATGGAGTGTGACTCAACTCGAAGCGGCGCGCCGTCTGCAGCCTGCCGGCGCCATCTATCACAGCATCGATGACGAGGACATGCGCAGAATCCTGCGCCATCCGGCTACCATGATCGGCTCCGATGGCCTGCCGAACGATCCACGCCCGCATCCGCGGCTCTGGGGAACGTTCCCGCGCGTGCTTGGCCGCTATTGCCGCGAAGGAAAGCTCTTTTCTCTTCCCGCGGCGATTCACAAGATGACCCAGATGCCGGCGCGGCGTTTCCGGCTCGCCGATCGCGGTCTCATCCGCGAAGGTTACGCCGCCGATCTGGTGCTCTTCGATCCCGAAGCCATCCTCGACACCGCCACGTACGAAGATCCGATCCGACCGGCGCAGGGCATTTTCTCCGTGTGGGTCAATGGCGTTCTCTCCTATACTGCCGAAGGACCTACCGAGCGGCGCGCCGGGCGCTATCTTCCACGCGGTAACACAGCCTGGATGCAATAACCACGATCTTCTTCAGTAGCTTTTCACTTTTCTCTCCGGAGTAGCTTGTTTTGATGGCGGCGATCGATCCTCACAGCATGTTCTTGCTCATCGCGGCGCTTGTTTCTGTCCTTGCACTCATCTTTCTCGTCGCCGTCGTCAAGCTGAACCCAGTCATCACACTGCTTGTCACCGCATTGTCCCTCGCCGTGGTAGCGGGCATGCCGATGCCCACCGTGATTCACTCCTTCGAAGTCGGCGTGGGCAATGTGCTGGGCCACGTCGCCATCATCGTGGCGCTGGGCACCATGCTCGGCAAGATGATGGCCGAGTCCGGCGCGTCTGATCGCATTGCCTACACGCTCATCCGCATCTTCGGCGAAAAAAACGTGCCCTGGGCCATGGTCACGATTGCGCTGATCGTAGGCCTGCCCGCCTTCTTTGAAGTTGGCTTCGTGCTGCTCGTGCCCATTCTGTTCACGGTGGCCCGCCGCACCAACACATCGCTTGTTCTCGCTGGAATCCCCATGGTCGGCGGCCTCTCTGTCGTGCACGGACTCGTGCCTCCGCATCCGGCGGCGATGTTGGCGGTGACAATCTTCAAGGCCGACGTGGGCCGCACCATCTTTTACGCACTGCTCGTCGGCATTCCGACCGCCATCATCGCCGGCCCCCTCTACGCAAAGCTGATCGCTCCGCACATCAAGTTGCCCGAGGAGAACCCGATGGCCGAGCAGCTCGCCGGTCACGAGGAGCGTGCGAATCTTCCCGGATTCTGGCTAAGCGTGCTCACCATCGTGCTGCCGGTGCTACTCATGCTCATCGGAAGTTGGGCTGACATCTTTGCAGCGCCCGGCAGCACAGCCAATAGCGTGCTGCGCCTTGTGGGCAATGACGATATGGCGCTGCTCATCGGCGCGGTGTTCAGCTTTATCACACTCGGCGTAATGCGTGGCTTTTCGCGCGAAACCATCCTGCGCTACAGCAATGAGTGCCTGGCGCCCACCGCCGCCATCACGCTGCTGATTGGCGCGGGCGGAGGCTTCGGCCGCGTGCTGCAGGACTGCGGCGTCTCCAACGCCATCATGACGATCGCACTGCGCCAACACGTGCCGCTGCTGATCCTCGCGTGGCTGCTCGCCGCGCTCATTCGCCTGGCAACCGGATCATCCACCGTCGCCATGACCACCGCCGCAGGCATCGTCGCGCCGATCGCGCTGCAAGCTGCCCATGTGCATCCGGAACTGCTGGCTATCGCCACCGGTTCCGGCGCACTCGTCTTCTCGCATGTGAACGACGGCGGCTTCTGGCTCGTCAAGGAGTACTACAACATGAGCGTCGTGCAGACCATGAAGACCTGGTCCGTCTGCGAAACCATCATCGCCGTGATGGGACTATTCTTCACTGCAATTCTCTGGCATTTCGCGTAGAGAACAAAACAGAGTTGGGGCTTAGCCCTGGAATGCGCACTAAAAAGGGGAACACATGCACTCGAGAAGAAGCTTTCTGAAAACTGCAGGAACCGCCGCCCTTGCGCACTCCACGCTCAGCGCAGCACGGCTCCGCGCCGCCAGCACGGACAAACTCCGGGCCTACGTCGGCACTTACACCACAGCCGTCGACGGCAGCGGTCACGGCGAAGGCATTTATTTGTTTGACGTCGACCCAGGCACCGGCGAACTCTCCAATCGCAGGCTCGTCGCCAAAACCCCAAACCCCTCGTGGATTGCGATCCATCCTTCGAAGAAATTCCTCTACGCCATCAATGAGGTCGCGGATTTTGCCGGCGGCAACGGCTCGGTGAGCGCCTTCGCGATCGATGCCGCCAGCGGCGATCTCACGCTTCTCAACGCCGTCAGCTCGGCCGGTGCCGGCCCGGCGCACATGAGTCTCGATGCCACCGGCAAATTCGCTTTCGTCGCCAACTATGTCGGCGGAAGCATCGCGGTGCTCCCCATCGATGCTACCGGCCACCTCGGCGACGCCGTGGATGTTCATCACGATGTCGGCTCCCTCGGCAGCGCGCATGCCGCGGATGCACCCCCCGGCAGCTTTGCCATCAGCGGCCACGACGCGCCGCACGCGCACATGATCGCCGCCGATCCCACGAATCGATGGGTGCTGGCCACCGACCTCGGTCAGGACAGGCTTTATGTCTATCGCTTCGACGCAGCCGCGGGAAAGCTCACGCCTAACGGCGATCCCGTTTCCCTGCCCTCGGGCGACGGGCCGCGCCACTTCGCCTTTCATCCCAATGGTCACTGGCTCTATCTGCTCTGCGAAGAGTCTTCAACCGTCGTCTTCTTCCACTTCGATGCCGAGCGCGGAACGCTGACGGCACAGCAGACCGTGTCCGCGCTGCCTGCAGGATTTGCCGGAACCAACTTCGGCTCAGAGATTCAGGTCTCGCCCGATGGAAAATTCCTGTTCAGCGCCAACCGACTGCACGACTCGATCGCCATCTACGCCATCGGCAGCGACGGCAAGCTTACGCGAACAGGCGAAGCCTCAACTCTGGGCGACTATCCGCGCCACTTCGCCTTCGGTCCCAGCGGAGATTTTCTCTACGTATGCGATCAGCGCAGCGACTGCATCACGTCCTACAAGGTCAACCACGCAGACGGCCAGCTTGCCTCAACAGGAAACTACGCCGCCGTGGGCAGTCCGGCCATGATTGCTTTCCTCAGCTAGATCCACCTCAAAGAGGTGTCATCCTGAGCGAAGTTGGGAGCGATGAAGCTCCCAACGCAGTCGAAGGACCTGCGGTTGCTTTTAGGGCGCTGAGGCCGGTGCCCAGATCCGGATTTTCGGACCTGGGAAAGCACAACGCTCAGGATATGGACGAGTCAAGTCGCAGACCTAGCAGCGCGCGCACAGGCACTTGGCCCAATACCGGATCGCCTCTGGCGTAACAGGCTTGCCGCCTGCCTCGCTCGCCGCCAGTTGAATCGCGAAACTGCCCGTCGTCGCGCTCTCGCATTCGCCGATCTCTACAGGTAGACCTGTTCGTTCCTCGGTCAGCCGGACGAGCAGTTTGTTGCGCGTCGCGCCGCCGATCATGTGGATGCGCTCCAGCTTGCGGCCCAGCATCTTCTCGAGATTCGCAAGCGCCGACGCATAGCGCATTGCCAGGCTCTCAAAGATCAACCGTGCAAACACCGGCTCATTGCCCGCAACATCAGGAATCGGATCGAAGCCAAGCCGCGCGAGCTCACTGTTCACGCGCTGCGGCATCTCGGTGTCGAGCATCAGCGCCTCGGCATCCATATCCAGCACGCCCGTCCCGGCAGCGCTGCGCGCCGCAGCTCTTTGGACCAGATCTTCGATATCCCAACTGCGCCCCTGCTCCGCCCACGCATCCATGCACTTCTTCAGCACCCACATGCTGTTGATGAGCGAGTGGAAGAGCAGTCCACCGCCTGCTGAGCCAATATTTGTATAACCCGCATCGAGCGCCATCTGCGAGGTCACCGGCACGTTGGTCGTAGTGCCCACCAGTGACCATGTGCCCGTGCTGATGTAAGCCGCTGCATCCAGTGCCGCGGGAATGCCCGCAATCGCCGAAGCCGTGTCGTGCGTAGCCGGCGCAATGATCTGCGTGTTCTTGAATGTATCGAGCGAGGCGAGCGGACCTTTGAGCGGTCCGAGAATCGTCCCGGTCGGCACAAGCGGCGGCGCGGCTTCAATGGACAGCCCGAGTTGGCGAAACAGATCGGCATCCCAATCGCCCGTCTGCAGATTCACCAGCCCGGTGTGCGTGGCATTGGTGTACTCGGCAACGCGCTTGCCGCTCAGCCAGTACAGCACGTACTCCGGCAGCATCATCCACGGCGAGTTCGAGTCGATCCCGGTACCAGGATCGGCGAGCAACTGATAGATCGTATTGATGCGGTGCGGAAGGGTGCCCGTGCGCTGAAAGAGCGCGTGCGGCGCGATGGCGGCATCCGCCTTTTCCTTGGTGGCGATGGTACGCTCGTCGCGATAGCAGAACGGCTCGCGCAACAGGCTGCCATCCGGCGTCAGCCGTGCGTAATCAACGGACCAGCTATCGACGGCGATCGACGCAATGCCTTCCGGAGCAGCAGCCGCCGCCTTGCGCAATCCCTCTTCGAGTCCGGCGAGAATCGTTGCCATCGGCCAGTGCAATGAATCGCCGCGATGGACAGGACCGTTGGGAATGCGGTGGATCAGAGTGATGGAAGGCCTCTCGCCATCCCATCGCAGGAGGGAAACGCGGCAGCTCTCAGCGCCTAAATCGATGGCAACGCGCGCGGGTTGTTGCATGGTAAAGGTTGGACTCCGTATCGATCTCTATCGCCCTCTATCGTCGCAGCGCTCTCCGGATTTCGCTTGCGCCCGCTCCTCGTGCTCTCCCACGCTTCCGCCAGAAAACGGCGAAAGCATGGGGCACGGAGTTCATCGGACTGACGCGCTTATCGCAGGAACGCATCGGTCAGGCCACCATCCACTGGAATGACATGGCCTGTAGTGCAGCGCGCGCGGGGACTGGCGAGAAAGAGAATCGCCTCAGCGCAATCGGCCGGATCGATGGTCTTCAGCGTAAGCGTGCGCTCCGCGTAAAACGCGGCAAGGCGGCTGCGCAACTCCTCGTCGCTGAACGATTCCTGGAAAGGAATGTTGTACTTCTTCAGCGAGGCGCGCACGCGATCGCGCGGAAACATCGTCGACCCTTTCACCACGGTAGCCGGACTGATCGCATTCACCCGCACATTCGGCGCCAGTGAAACGGCCAGTTCACGCACGAGATGCGAAAGCGCCGCCTTGCTCACGTCATACGCCTCGCTGCCGCGCTTGGACACAACCGCATTCGCCGAGCTGGTAAACACGATATTGCCATGCAGACCCTGATCCTCGAAAACCTTGGCAACCTCGGTGGCCAGTAGATAGTTGGCCGTCACGTTCACATCCAGGGTCAGCGCCCAGGCGCTATCGGAAATCGTGCCATCCGGCGACGACGGAAACAGAGCCGCGGTGTTGACGAGGATGTCCACGCCGCCAAAGGCCGCAACTGCCGTATTGAGCGCCTCGCGAATCGCATCGCGGCTGCGAATGTCTACAGCCGCGCTCGCCGTAAACTCGGCTGAGGTGACGGCAGCCAGTTCATCGCGCACGCGAGCCGCTCCATCCGCATCGCGGTCAGCAACCACCACATGCGCGCCGCGTGCAGCAGCAAGACGCGCTACTTCCCTGCCGATGCCACTGGCGCCGCCGATGACCACCGCAACGCGGCGGCTGAGTTCCTTCTCCGGAGGCTGGCGGCGAATCTTCGCCTCTTCCAAGGCCCAATATTCGATCTTGAAGGCCTCGAGAGCAGGCAGCGCGACATAATTCGTATGGACCTTGAAGCTGGCTGGATCTACGCCCGGCTGGCATTGCGGAACTGCGCCTGAGACCTCGCCCTCCGAAAGAACGCTTGCGCCTTCCATCACATGAATCGCGTTCGTGTAGAACTCGCCTGTGATGCGAGCCTCAGTCTTGTTCTTGCCGAAGCTGAACATGCCCATGCCGGGAATCAGCACCACCGTCGGGCTTGCGTCGCGGATCGCCGGCGAGCTCGGCGTCGCGAATGCGCGATAGTAGGCCCGGTACTGCTTGCGGTACTCAGCCAGCGAGCGGTCAATCTGCTGCCGCAGCGCTTCCATTCCCTCGTCTGCAGCCCACGGAATAAACAGCGGCCGAATCTTGGTGCGGATAAAGTGATCCGGACAGCTCGTTCCCAGAAAAGCCAGATCCTTCGCATGCACCGAATTCACAAATTGCAGCACGTCGGGCGCGTCGGTAAAGCTGGCAATCCAGCGATGCTGCGCGCTGATGCGGCCGCGCAGGTACGGCGCAATCTTGACTGCAAGCTGCTTGCGGTCTTCGCGAGCCGGAACCTCCTGGCCGCCGAACCGCGTCTTGTTCTGCCCGTGGCGCTCAATGAACTGGCCCAGGCTGTCGATCACAGTAATGGTGTTCAGGTAGCACTCACGCTGCGTCTGCCCCCACGTGAAGAGGCCGTGGCCGCCCAGCACAATGCCGTCGCAGCCAGGATTCTCCTCCACAGCGCGCTTCAGCATCATGGCCAACTCAAAGCCAGGCCGCTGCCAGGGAATCCACACCAGATGATGCCCGAACTCGCGGTTGAACTCCTCCATCTTCGCCTTGCCATTGGCCGACGCAGCCAGCGCAATGCCCCAGTCAGGATGCAGGTGATCGACGTGCGGAAACGGCAGAAACCCGTGCAGCGGCGTATCGATAGAAGCCGCAACAGGATTGTTGCGGAAGGCGCACAGAGGGTACATGGCGACCATCTCGTCCTCGGTCTCCACCCCTTTGTAGCTGCGCTCCAGAGCCAGCAGCTTCTCCTGATACAACGTAGCAAAGCCGGACCGTTTGATGCTGCCCAGGTCGCCGCCCGAGCCCTTCACCCAAAGCACCGTCACAGGCTCGCCGGTCAGCGGATCGGTCTCTGTAATCTTCGAGCTTGTATTGCCGCCCGCAAAGTTTGTGATGCGCAGATCCGAACCGAGCAGGTTCGAACGATAGCGCAGCAGCTCGGGCTCATCGAGCGTCGCCGCAACGTTCTCGTCCCAGCGGTCTTCAAGAAATTTCAAGGAAGGCGAAACAACTGTTGCCGTCGTCATAAAAACCAGTCTTCGAAAGGGAATTTGTGCGAACTCACTACCATCATACAGCCGCAAACGAACGGAAATCCCACGATTCAGGCCGATTCCGGAGCGGCTGCGGCATTCGAAATTGAGGTGGGCCGTGCGGCTTCGGCCAATTCTTCCGAACTCATCGTCTCTGCTGTCACTGCGCGATGGTGCACGTAGTTATACGGAGGCACCGTATAGCCGCGCAGCAGCGCAATCCCCAGCTGAATCAGCCGCGGACCGTAGCTCTCTGCCTCGTGCGAGATGGACCCGATCAAAGCGCTGGAGCTATTGCGCATCTCCGCAAGGGCTTCCGGAATACAATCCTGCCCAACGATGGCAAAATTCGATTCCTGGCCGGCCTCCCGGATTGCATCGAGAACGCCCAGCGCGCTGGAATCCGTCGCTGCCGCCACCAGTACGTGCTCGCCCTGTTTGTAGCTGCGAAGAAACTCACCCGTCGCGCGGCGGCTGGCCTCGCGCATCCCGCGGCCTTCAATCTGATAGAACTGGTCCGGAGTCAGGTCGGCGAGCCGCTCACGAATTCCGTCGAACGCGCCCGTGATCCGGCTCTGGACAAAGCTGCCCGCCTCGCTGAAGCCCACACCGACGACCTTGTCGACTTTTCCCTTCCAGCGCCGCATCGCGTGCTGCGCCAGCAGCGATCCGGCCTCATAACCAACCTCAAAGTTGTCCACGCCAAAGTAGGTCGCGTTGGGGTGAGGCACATCAATGGCGACCAGCGGAATGTCCGCTTTCTTCAAAATATGCGCCACGCGCGGAGCAATGGCCTCCTCCACCTGGAACTCGAGCACCAGGTCGACGCGTTGGGCGACAAACTCCTCCGCATTGCGAACGGCCACATCCGGATCAAAGCGATTGTCGAGAACAACCAGCTCCACTCCTGAGGCAGCGGCCGCAGCCGACACACTCTGCGCAACAGCCACCGAAAACGGCATCTCTGCGCTCTGCACTGCAAATCCAAAATGCAAACGCCTTGGACGCGAAACCAGCCGGTACTGGCCATTCTGCGTCTGCGCCAGGTAGCCGCGGTGCACCAGCGTTTTCAAGATGCGATAGACGCTGGTCTTCGAAATGTTGGTCTTCTGGTAGACGTCTTCAAGTGTCAGAGGCGCGTGATCCCGTTCGAGCAGCTCGATCACGTCGAGCGCCTTGGAAAGAATCGGAATCAGATACAGCCGCTTGATCTTCGTCTTCGGCAACTTTCGTCACGACTCCTCGCCGCTTAGAGCGGACGCAAACATCATAAACGCCTCTAGGCGTAGCTGCTTACCGCCGAACTCCGGCTTCCGCGTTCCCGCGCAATACGCTCCACATAGCCGTTCTTGCGCAGCGCCTCAAGCGGATCAGCCGGCAGACCACGCGACTCACGCCAGGCGCGTGTGAGTGGGCGCACATCTCGCCAGAAAGCCCCTCGGTACAGCTCCTCAGCCGCCACCAGATCGCACGACTGCTGCAGCTCGGCCAGTCGTTCCCGGTCCACCAGCGCCGCCTTCAGATACAGCTCCTGCGCCGTCACTACCGTCTGCACCATCGCCTCGATCTTGCCCTTCAGGTTGTGGCTCTGGTCGATCATGTAAGCAACATCCAGCCCCAGCCCTTCGGTCGCAGCCGAATGGATTTCATGGAAGATGCGGAAGATCTGGTATGGATCGATCGAACCGAGCGTCAGATCGTCGTCGGCATAACGGCGATCGTTAAAATGGAAACCGCCCAGCATGCCGGTGTGCAGCAGCCAAGCCACAATCTGCTCGATATTCTGGGAAGAATAATGATGGCCGGTGTCGACCAGCACGCAGGCCTGCGGTCCCGCCTGTCGCGCGAAATGTGAAGACATGCCCCAGTCGGCAATATCCGTGTGATAGAAGGCCGGCTCAAAAGGCTTGTACTCCACCAGCAGCCGCTGATTTGGCCCCAGCCGGTCATGCGACGCGCGCAATGCGTCTTCAAGCCAGCCAATGCGCTTGCGGATGCTCTGCGTCCCCGGATAGTTTGAGCCGTCTGCCATCCACAGCGAGACATCCCGCGAGCCCAGCGCCTTGCCAATCTCGATTGAGTCGAACATGTGCTCCAGCGCCCGTTCCCGGATCTTTGCGGAGGGGTTGCACAGCGAGCCGTACTTGTACTCCTGATCTTGAAAGAGATTGGGATTGATTGAGCCTGCGCGGATGCTGAAGCGCCGTTCGAGCGAGCGCACCTCCGGAACATCTTTCACGCCGTTCGGCAGGTCCCACAGCACATGGAGCGCCATCGTGGGTGTCGCGCCGGTCAGCCGGTTCACCTCGGCAGCATCGGCAAACTTCTCCTCGATCGTGCTGGCCGCAGCAGCCTGCACAAACTTGCCGAAGCGCGTGCCGGTGTTCGCAAATCCCCAGGAAGGAATTTCGATCTGAAACGAATCCAGCGTTTTGAACGCCAGTTCACGAATTGCTGAATCAGAAGACGTCATCTCGTGTTTCCCCTTGCCCGGCCCGTCTTACTTCCCATCGAGCTGGCTAGTGCAAAATCTCTTCGGCTCCGTCATCGCGGACCAGGATTACATGCAGGAACCGCGGTCCGTGCACGCCCTTGATGCGCGTCATCTCAATATCAGCCGTGGCGCTCGGTCCGGAGATCCACGTGACCAGCGCCGGAGCTTGATTGCATCGGCTGAAATACTCCGGCAGCGTCTCCACAACCTGGCTTGCGCGCAAAATACATAAATGCCAATCCGGCAAAAGCGACAACACGCGCCTTCCTTCGGCTGCTGAGTGATGCAACACGATTGTGCCCGAGTCAGCGATGCCGCAGAAGCATGTTGTCACCACACCGTCTGCCTGTTCGATCTCCGCGGTCGTTAAGCCTTGACCGATCTGATCGACTCTCCACTCAAATCCCTCGGCAAGCCACTCCTTCGGCAATCCCGCAGGCGCGACAAAGACGCGTTTTTTGCTCTTCTCAAGCTGTGCGGCAATCGTGGCTACCAGCGCCTCCGGCGCGCATTGCGCAACCTCGGCGTCATATTCATGCAGCCGATGGATCATTAGTTCCAGCCGCGCCTCCGTCGACAAGGAACCATGCCGCACATAGTCGCGCGGCAATGCAGACCCGTTGCTGTGCTTCTCTCCCGCCGCGCCTGTTTGATTCCGCGTTGCGGCACGAATGCGGTCCAGAACTTGCTGCCGGATTGCAGGGGAAGCCCCACTCATCTCGCCTCCCCATCGCCGATTTTGCTGCTCGCGCTTTCACGCGCCGCCCACCACGTATGAAAGGTCTGCTTCGGCAGTCCGCGCAGATCGCGAGTCTGCGTCCACTTTGCGCCCACGCTGGGCAGCGCATGAATCCAGCCATCTTTCCTGGTGAAAAATCCCAGAGCCAATCGCCCCATCCGCTGCGCCGCATGAAAGAGCCACGCGCGCGAAAAGAGCAGATTCGCCATCCGCAGGCCCAGATACATCGGATCGAAGATGCGCCGCACTTGCTTGCGCTCCTGGTCTGTCACCTGCGAGCGCAATTCAATCAGCACCTCTGGGATATTGATCTTGACCGGGCACACCTCATAACACGCGCCGCAGAGAGACGACGCATAGGGCAGCGACTGCGCATGATGCATCTGCGTCAGTTGCGGCGTGAGAATCGCCCCGATCGGCCCCGGATACACCGATCCATACGCATGGCCGCCCGTCTGCCGATACACCGGACAGGCATTCATGCACGCTGCACAGCGGATGCAGCGCAGCGTCTGCCGTTCCGTCCTGCGCGCCAGTATCTGCGACCGGCCATTGTCGAGCAGAATCACGTGAAACCGCTGCGGCCCATCGCCCGGCGTCACACCCGTCCATAGCGAGGTATACGGATTCATCCGCTCGCCCGTCGCTGATCGCGCCAGCACCTGCAGCATCACTTCAAGATCCTGGTAGCGCGGCAGAACCTTCTCGATGCCTGCAATCGTGATCATCGTCTTCGGCAGCGTCAAACACATGCGCCCGTTGCCCTCGGACTCGACGACAGCCACGGCGCCGGTCTCGGCGATCAGAAAATTTGCGCCGCCAATCGCCGTAGGCACGCTCAGAAACTTCCGCCGCAGATAGCTGCGCGCCGCCGCTGTCAACGCCTGGGGGTCATCCGAAAGGTTCTCAATGCCCATCCGCCGTGCAAAGATCTCGCGCACCTGACTGCGATTCACGTGCAGCGCCGGCACAACGATATGCGAGGGCTCGTCCTCGCCGAGTTGCAGGATGATCTCCGCCAGATCTGTCTCGAAGACCTTGACGCCTGCGCCCTCGAGGTGCGGATTCAGCTGAATTTCCGCCGAGGTCATCGTCTTTATTTTGATCACTTCAGAGGCATTTTCTTCGCGCAGCAGTTCAAGAATGATGTGCCTCGCATCGGCTGCATCCGAAGCCCAATGCACCACGCCGCCAGCCGCCGTGCAACGTTCTTCGAACTGTTCAAGATACGTGCCGAGATTTTCGAGCGCATGCGTGCGAATGGCCGCCGCCGCCGTGCGCAACGCCTGCCAGTCCTGCTTCTCCTCCACGAGCCGGCCGCGCTTGTTCTGGATCACGTCGATGGCGTGCGCCACATTCTTGCGCAGCTGCGGATTCCGTAGCACCGGTAGCGCCGCGTCCGGAAACGGCGGCGCAATCGCCGGGTCAAGCACCGGACGGTAGCCGGTATGACTCATGCGCCCGCCCCCGTCGAAGAAGCTTCAGTGCTGGCCAGAATCTCGGCCATGTGAATCGTTCTCATTCCCAGAAACTGCCGGTGCAGCGCTCCACCCAGGTGCATCAGGCAGCTGTTGTCGAGCGCAGTGCAGAACTCGGCGCGCGTGGCCGTCACATCCTGCAGCTTGGCCGCGAGCATAGCCGACGACACCTCGCCGTTCTTCACCGCGAAGGTGCCGCCAAATCCGCAGCAACGGTCGAGATTCGCCAGTGGAACCAAGTCAAGCCCACGCACCTTGGCCAGCAGCCGCGCTGGCCGGTCACTGAGATGCAAAGCCCGCAGTCCATGGCAACTGGCGTGGTAGGTCACACGATGCGGAAAGTATGCGCCCACATCCTCCACGCCAAGCCGGTCGATCAGGAACTCGCTCAACTCGTAGACTCGCGGCAGCAATGCTCTCAACTCATTGCTCAATGCGGAGTCGCCCAGCTCCTCCACCAGCCCAGGATACTGATCGCGGATCATCGCCACGCACGACGACGATGGAATCACCACCGCCTCCGTGTCCCGATACAGCCGGATGAACCGCTTGGCTAGCGAGAACGCTTCTGCGCGAAACCCGGTGTTCGCGTGCATCTGTCCGCAGCAGGTCTGTTGCGGATTAAAATCAATGCCGACGCCCAGCCTCTCCAACACGGTCACGACCGCCCGGCCGGTCTCTGGAAAGAGCGTGTCGTTATAACAAGTGATGAAAAGTGAAACGCGCATGGCTTTAACTCCGGTAAAATGAACTCTACCGGGAAGTGGAATAATATATGATAGGAAATCAATTGTCTATTGCAATTGGCTGCTCTACCCTCAATTGCTGATCCACCTAGACAGCTATTTCATTCCCTGTTGGAGGCCCGCGAGAAAGGCGAGCTAAAGCACTAGAATCTGCATCGCTTATCGCAAAGAGTCAACCTTCTTTGTAATCGTCCGTCTAAACGGCCGAGGCAAGACCGTTCGCTCCTTCTCATTCTCCTTTTCCCCGTTCTTCTGTTTTTTGGATTGCGTGCAACACGGAGCTGGAGTTCTCTCTTCCTCCGCGCAGGACGGCTCGAAAGCCCGTCGCCGACTAGGTTTGTTCTTTAGGATTCACTGCTTTTGGGGCGGTTCTCTGCGAACGCACCTCAGCTCTCGGTGTTGTTCGCACGCGTTCTGCTTAACCATCAGATCGTTTCGTACGGAGACAACTTTTTCACCCTTCGGGGGTTTTCTCCGAAGGTAGAGGTCCAGGACAACTCAATGGCAAATCTGCGCCCGCTCCCCCTGTGTGTGCTTGCCGGCACACTTGTTGCTTCCCTCGCCTCCTTTGCCCAGCAGCCCGCCCCGCAAATCCGGATCGCGGGCCCGATCGACGAAAACCAGCTGGTGACTCTCAAGGGCAACACCCACCCCGCGGCCATTGCCAAAAATGATCGCGGCCCGGTAAGCGCCAGGCTGCCCATGTCAGACCTGGTGCTGGTGCTCAGCCGCAGCGCCGAACAGCAGGCGGCCTTCGACGCCTATATTGAGAGCGAGTACGACTCCGGCTCGCCGAATTTTCACCAGTGGCTCACGCCCGACCAGATTGGCCAGCGCTTCGGCCCCGCGCAGACTGACCTCGATACGCTTTCGAGCTGGCTCACCGGCCACGGCTTCCAGATCAGCGAGATCGGCAAAGACCACATGACCATCCGCTTCAGCGGAACCGCAGGCCAGGTCGAGAACGCCTTCCATACGCAGATCCACAACCTGCAGGTCAACGGCGCCGCGCACATCGGCAACATGACCGACCCGCAGATTCCCGCCGCCCTGGGCTCGGTCGTCGTCGGCATCAAACAGCTGCACGACTTTCACCCCCACCCGCTGCATAAGCTCGGCAGCAAGGTGACGTTCAATCAGGAAGCGGGCAAATGGCAGCGGACGGCGAACACCCAGTTGAATACTTCCACCACAGCTAATGCCGCATCCTCCGAAGCCGCCACGCTCAAGCCGCAGTTCGGAATCAATTTTCCGAGCACGAACGGCAGCTTCGCGTACCTCGAAGAGGATGTCTCGCCCTACGACTTCGCCACGATCTACAACGTTCTACCTCTGTGGCAGGCCAGCACTCCGATTACCGGCTCCGGCCAGACCATCGCTATCGTCGGCACAAGCGATATCAACACGGCTGACGTAGCGACCTTTAAAAGCACCTTTGGACTTCCTGCTGGCTTGACGCCAATCATTAAAGCGGGCGTGAATGGAATCGACCCCGGCCAGTGCACCAGCTCAACCAACGCGTGCAATAGCGGCGACCTGATCGAAAACTCTCTCGATGTGGAGTGGTCCGGTGCAGTAGCGCCCGGCGCGCAGGTCGTGCTGGTCACCTCCGGCTACAACAGCCAGACCTACCCCACCAACGATCCCGTCTACGAATCGGCTCAATATATCCTGGAGAACGTCGGCGTCTCAGGCTCACCCCTCGCCAATGCCCACGTGATGAGCGTGAGTTACGGCCTTTGCGAACTGGCCGAAGGCACTGCGGGCAACGTCTCGTATTACAACCTCTGGGGAGATGCGGCGGCCGAAGGCGTCGCAGTCTTCGTAGCGACGGGCGATTCAGGGGCGCCGAGCTGCGATCAAGGTCAGGATGGCTACGGATATCCTTATTCGGCGCAATACGGGCCTTCCGTCAGCGGCATTGCTTCCACTCCCTATAACACCGCAGTAGGCGGAACCGATTTCAGCTGGTGCAAGCCCGTCTACAACTCCACCGGTTCAGCAATCACCGGCTGTCCGAGTTCAAGCACCAACCAGGGCTCGCCCGCTTACTGGAATACCTCCAACAACACAACTACCGGCGCAAGCGCCGCTGGATATGTGCCCGAAGTGCCTTGGAACGACACATGTGAGAATCCCATTCTCGCAAGCTTCTTAGATAGCATCGCGCCACTCGTGGTCCAAGCTACCAACGGCGCGAGCACGCCGGCAAACCCCGATGCCACCTGCAACTACGTCGAGAAATATTGGCCATCGATCTATAACACTTACTCCGCCATGCTCGCCACTTACGTCGATGCCGTAGGCGGCAGCGGCGGCGCCAGCAACTGCGTAGCGAACGACGGCAATAACACTTCGAGTTGCTACACCGCAGCGACGACCGGCGCGGCCAACGGATCGATTGCTCTCACGAATGACGGATGGCAAAAACCAAGCTGGCAAACGGGCGTCCAAGGCATTCCGACTGACGGTGTCCGCGACATTCCTGACGTAAGCTTCTTCGCTGCCGACGGCGCACTGAACAGCGCTTACCTTATCTGTGTCTCCGCACTCGGCACATGCACACCCAGCACATCTTCTGCGCAGGAAGTGGGCGGCACCTCAGTCAGCACACCCGCCATGGCCGGCGTCATGGCGCTCATCAATCAAAAAATCGGCGTAGCCCAGGGCAGCCCGAACAAAGAGCTGTATGTCCTGGGATCGAAACAAACCTACTCCGCCTGCAGCGCAGAGACGGTTAAAAATACCAGCGCCTCCTGCTACTTCAATGATGTCGACCAGGGCACCATCGCGATGCCCTGCAGCCTCGGCACTGCGAACGCTGAGGGCGGCGTCAGCTTCGACAGTAACAACAATCCTGTAGCGAGCTCAACCTACACAGGCCTCGTTTCGCCCGACTGCACCGGGCTCAACTCCGGCGACACAATCGGCACCCTCACCGTGCCTAGCTCAGCGACAACGCAGGCTTACAACGCGGGCGTCGGTTTCGATCTTGCCAGTGGGCTTGGATCACTCAACGTGGCCAATGTCGTGAATGGATGGACTTCCAACGCGGCGACGGCAACGGCAACGGTTGCAGCCACGCTCTCCGCCACAACCATCGCGCCCAACACGCCGCTGACAGTGACGATAACCGTGACAGGGTCCAGCGGAACCCCCGCCGGTTCGGTCGCAGTGAATGGGGGAGGCGCAACTCTTGTAGGAACGCTCTCAAGCGGCAGCGCAACCATCACGATTCCAGCCAACAGTATGGCCGTTGGCAGCGATACGCTCACGATCACTTACAGCGGCGACGGCACCTATGCTTCGGCAAGCACCACGGCCACCGTCACCGTCACGAAGATTACTCCAACGGTCACCGTGATTCCTGCAGCTTCCGCGATGAACGCCTCCAGCTCGTTGGGGGTTCTGGTTACTCTCGGCGTACCCGTGGGATCGGCCATTCCTACCGGCACCGTGACCTTGACCGGAGGTGGTTACACTTCCTCGGCGGTCACGCTTTCCAACACCGGCACAGCCTCCGTCACGATTCCCGCCAACACATTCACCACCGGCGGCAATGTGACGCTCACGGCCAACTACAGTGGCGATACGAACTACGCGACCGCTACAGGCACCGCAACTGTCGCAGTCACCATCACGGGCGGAGCAGCCTTCACAGTCGCTGTACCGACAGCACCCACCGCAATCTCGAGCCCGGGTGGCACCACAACGGCAACCGTGAACATAGCTGCATCGAACGGCTACGCCGGAACCGCAACGTTGAGCTGCGCGCTCACATCCGCACCGAGCGGAGCTATTGATACCCCAACCTGCGCCGCCTCCGGCAGTTCGTCCGTAACCCTGAGCTCAACTACAACGACCGGCACTGTTAAATTCACTGTGAGCACAACAGCTGCATCCGCAGAGCTGATTCGTCCGAATCCGCTGGGTAAGGGTAGAGGCTGGATGGGTGCGGGCGGTGGTGCGGTGTTGGCCTTTCTGGTCTTCCTGGGAGTTCCGGCGCGCAGGCGCAGCTGGCGAGCGATGCTTGGCGTCTTCTTTTTGACCATCGCGCTCGGCAGCCTCACGGCATGCGGCGGAGGCGGCAGCAGCGGCGGCGGCAATAACGGAAACCCGGGAACCACCACCGGACCCTATACCTTCACAGTCACGGCCACCGGAAGCCCTGCTGTGACCCCGGCGCCCACAACCACATTCACCGTTACGGTGAACTAAGAACCTGAGTCGATCATCTGCGCCCTTCCTTCGGGAAGGGCGCTGCACTTTTCGGCGCTCTCTGTCGAGCAGCCGCAGATTTCAGCTGGCGAGGTCGCGGCCGCGATGTTCAGGACCAAAGCCGCAAAGAAAGAAGAGCGCAACAATGACGCCTAGTTCGAAGGCAGTCAGCGCCCACGCGTATCCCAGATTGTTACGCAGCGCGTACTCGATGCTCACCGCCGGCGCGCCCAGCAACATCCCGCACTGATACACGACTCCCGGAAACAGCCCGCGCACGCTGGTGGGCGAAAGTTCATTGAGGTGCGCCGGAATCACACCGAAAACTCCCTGCACGCCGAACTGCAGGAGAAATGCGCCCGCGGCGAGCCACGTGAGCGATGTGCCGAAGGCCCACGCCGGCATCGAGACCAGCGCAATCGCAAGCGCCAGCAAAATCGCATAGCGCCGTCCCATGCGCTCCGATGCGTGTCCAATCACTAACGCTCCGGCAATTGCCCCCACGTTATAAAGAATCGCCACATTCGAGACCACAGCGCCCGAAAAACGGTGAACCGTTTTCAAAAAGTCGGGATAAAGATCCTGCGTGCCGTGCGAAAGGCAGGTCATCACCGTCATGAGCAGCACGAGGTACACAAAGATTTTCTTGTGGCGCAGAACGATGCGCGCCAGCTCTCCTGCTCCCGCCGGCCGCGTCTTCTTCCACGCCTGCGACTCCGGCGCAAGCATCGTAAGCCATGCGATCAGCGCAGCCACAATGAGCCCGCTGAGAAAGACCCACGACCAGCCCCAACGCGGCTCGATGATCGGTATCACCACGGCAGCCAGCAGATAACCCACCGAATAACCCGACTGCAGAATGCCAGAGAACAAACCGCGCCAACGCGACGGAGAGCTCTCCATCACCAGCGATGCGCCGATACCCCAGTAGCCGCCCATCCCGATGCCATAGAGCGCACGCAACACGAGAAACAACGTGTAGGTCGGCGCAAAAGGCGTGAGCGCAGAGATGATGGAGAAGAAGAGCACGCACGCCATCAGCGGACCGCGGCGTCCGTAGCGATCCGCCAGATAGCCAAGAACCAGTGCGCCCAGCGGCCGCGTAGCCAGCGTTATCGTGATCGACCACACGATGGCTGCCTTGGTCACGTGAAAATTGGCGGCGAGTACATCGACGAGAAAGATCAGGATGAAGAAGTAGTACGCATCGAGCACCCATCCCAGAATTCCCGATACAACAGCAAACTGCCATCCGCGCGGCATGCCGAGCGGAGCGGCCGCAATACCGGCGGGGGCGTTCGGCAACTCGTCCGTCACACGCGTCACGCTAGAGCCGCTCCAGCGTCAAACCGCCGTCCACCACCAGCACGGCTCCGGTCGCATACGGCAGCTCGCCTGTCGCCAGCACGCGCACCGCACGGCCTACATCTTCCGGCGTGCCCCAGCGCTTTTCCAGCAGCAGCCCATCTTCAATGAGCGCGTCATACTTCTCGCGCACACCGGCCGTCATATCGCTCGCAATAATGCCGGGACGCACCTCGTACACGCCGATGCCGTGCTCAGCCAGCCGTGCAGCCCACAGCTTGGTCGCCATCGCAATGCCGGCTTTTGAGATGCAGTAGTCACCGCGATTCACGCTGGCCACCGTGGCCGAAATGGAACTGACGTTGATGACGGCGCGATGCGCCGCCGGATCGCTCGCACGCTGGCGGATCATCCACGCGGCTACAGATTGCGTAAGGAAATATGGTCCTTTGAGATTGGTGGCGATCAGCTCGTCGAAGCTCTCCTCGCGCGCATCCAGAATGTCGGCGCGCACGCGCGGCGCAATGCCTGCGTTGTTCACCAGCACATCGAGGCGGCCAAACTGCTCTTCGACAGTGAGCAAAAGCTCGGCCCGGTCCGCGCCGCGTGCTACGTCCGCCTGCACGTAGATGGATTCGGCACTGCGCGCTCGAAGCGTATCGAGCGCGGGCTGTGCCTGCTCCGCCGTGCGCTTGCCGCAGATCGCCAGCGTAAATCCTGCATCGGCGAGCGCCTGCGCGATGCCGAAGCCGATGCCGCGGGCGCCGCCGGTCACCAGCGCAACTTTGTTTTCATTCGGCATCGTACGTCCTCTGGGGTATCAGAAAAATGTGTAAGATTGCGCATCCGCCATCCGGGCCACCAGCAATGATACTTCCAGCAGGTGATAATCGCCCCACATACTCGACTCACCGCAGGGAATCTTCGTGCCCGGCGGAATAAAATCCCATCCGTTGGGCCGGTGATAGACGCTGTGCAGTAACAGTCCTTCATGATCCGCACTTGTTGTGAGATACGGCTCTTCAAGCAACCGCTCAACGACCGTCAAACCCGCCTGCAGATAATCGTGGCCGGTCTCGCCAAGTGCATGCCCCAGCCGGATGAGCCCTTGCGCCGCGATCGCGCTGGCCGATGCATCCACCGGCTCGTAGTCATTGAACGGCTCAGCCGGCTTGGCGCGCCAGTCACCTAAACGATCCAGAAGCGGCGCTCCCGTATCCCAATAGCAGACGCCATCTTTCGCGCTCGCCTGGTTTATGTAGAAGTCGCATGTGGCCCGCGCCGTGCGTTCCAGCATCGCGCAGGCAGCCGATTTTTTCGGAATGCCGTTGCCGCCAAACTCGCTCTCCGGCAGTGAGCGAACAAACTCAAGCTGCTCGGCAAAACCCAGCATCGCCCACGCCAACCCGCGCGTCCACGTGGTAAATGCAGAGTAGCCCTGCTGCGACGACGGGCAGCGAAACGCTCCGCTCGCCGGATTAAAGATCGCCTCATGCGCTGTGCGACCGCGCAGTGCGGGCAGATCGTAGTGATCGCGGCCCTCGCCATAGTAGACATTGAATTGCGCCGTTGTCTGCGCGTGCGCCAGCAACCGGGCCAGCAAGCTGATGCGCCGGTCCTGCTCGCCCACCAGCGCATGACCAAGCCGATGCGCGATGGCGCAGATACGCAATGTACGCATGGTGTCGATGAAAAGCGAGTGGCTGCCATGAAAAGAGTGAATATAACCGAGGCCGTCCGGCAGGCTCGTCCACCGCGCGGCCTGCACCGCGCCGCTTACCTTGAGCGCGAGCTCATAAAAGTGCAGCTCCCCTTCATTTCGCTCGATGCGGCCTTCCAGCATCAACCGCCGCAGCTGTCCGTACGTCGAAACGTTGTTAAAGCCGTGATCGTGCACGCCGGTGTGCGTCAGATGCTCGGCCATATCGTTCACAACATGCCGCCGCGCCATGTCGAGCAACGCTCGTTCGCCGGTAAGGTCGAAGCCAAGCAGCGCAATGCCGTACTGGAACCCTTGTGTCCACTGCGTCCAGCTGCGCGCCGTGTATGCGCCGGCCGCCGTAAACACCGGCGCGCCGTCCGCGGGCCTCCAGCGCCGCTCCAGCTTCTGCGCTTTTTCTGCCGCCAGTTCCGCACAGCGCCGAATTTTCGGTATCAGCCTTTGCGGCGTGATTTCTTGATTGACTTGCACCCGAACTCACTCCTGCCTAGACAAACTTCTCAAACCGTTCGATCACCTGCGCCAGCACCGTATCCGGATCGGCATCCCACAGCGTTCGGTTGAAAATTTCGACCTCAATCGGCCCATCGTAGCCGGCCTTCTCCACCAGCGCGCGCAGTTTGCGGTTGTCGATCACGCCATCGCCCATCAACCCGCGCCCTAGCAGCACATCCGGCAGCGGAACCAACCAATCCGAAACATGAAAGCCGAAAATGCGCCCTGCGGCTTGCGCAATCAGCGCGGCAACCTGCGGGTCCCACCAGATGTGAAACGTATCGAGAATCACGCCCACTTCATTCGGCTCGTACGTCGATGCAATCTCCAGCGACTGACCAATCGTGTTCAAGACTGAACGATCCGCCGCATACATCGGATGCAGCGGCTCAAGCCCGATGCGCACTCCACGCTCATGAGCATACGGGACAAGCGCCGCAACACCGTCAGCCACCATCTTCCGCGCGTCTTCGATGTGGACCCCAGCGCAGCCACCGACAACCAACACCAGCGAATCAGCCGCAAACGCGGCAGCCTCATCCGCCGCTCGAAAGTTGTCCTCGATGTTTTTTCTGCGCTCTTGCTCAGTCGGCGCGGGAAACATCCCCCCGCGACACACACTCGAAACATGCAAGCCGGCGTCCCGCACGTGCTGCACACAGGCATCGAGGCCCGCTTCCGCGATCTTATGCCGCCACAGCGCGATCGAACCGATGCCATGGCGCACACAGCCCTCGGTCGCTTCTGCCACGCTCCAGTTCGCGACAGTCATCTGGTTCAGCGAGAGTCTTGCTTTCTCTGCCATATCCTCTCGCTGCGTCAGGCTTTGATGACCGGTACGTCCATCCAGCGGCGCTCATGCCACGACTGCGTCGCCAACTCGGCCAGCTGCACGCCACGTGCGCCATCGAAAAAATCATGTGGAAACGGCGCATCCTCGGCCACGTGGCGCAGAAACATCTCCCACTGCACCTTGAATGCGTTGTCGAATTCTGCATTGTCGGGAACAACGGCCCACTGATCGCGAAACTGAAATGAATTTGGCAGATCGGGATTCCACACCGGCCGCGGCGTATTCACGCGATGCTGCACCTTGCAGTCGCGCAGCCCGGCCACGGCGCTGCCTTCCGTGCCGTCCACCTGCAGAACAAACAGCTCATCGCGATACACGCGCGTCACCCATGATGAGTTGATCTGTGCAAAGATGCCGCCCTCCAGCTCGAACATGCCGTAAGCCGCGTCGTCCGCTGTGCACGCATAGCGCTTGCCTGCCTCGTCCACACGCTCGGGAATATGCGTCGCGCCTGTGCAGGATACCGCCCGCACCGATCCAAACGTATGATCGAGCACATAGCGCCAGTGGCAGAACATATCGAGAATGATGCCGCCGTCCTGTTCCTTCTTGTAGTTCCACGAGGGCCGCTGCGCCGGCTGCCAGTCGCCTTCAAAGACCCAGTAGCCAAATTCGCCGCGCACAGACAGGATGCGCCCGAAAAAGCCCGCCTCAATCAGCCGCCGCAACTTGCGTATTCCTGGCAGAAACAGCTTATCCTGCACGATGCCCTGCTTCACGCCTGCCTCCTTCGCGGCGCGCGCCAGGGCCATCGCGCTCTCGAATGTCGTTGAAAGCGGCTTCTCGCAGTAGACGTGCTTCCCTGCGCCGATCGCCCGCAGCACATTCTCTTCACGCAAGCCCGTTGAGCCGGAATCGAAATAAATCGTATCTTCGGGATTCGCGAGACACTGCGCGAAGTCGGTGCTCCAGCGTTCGAGACCGTGCTTCGCAGCAATGCTCCTCAACTTGTGTTCATTTCTGCCCACGAGGATCGGGTCGGGCATCAGCATGCTGCCATCTTTAAGGAGCACGCCGCCCTGTTTGCGAATCGCCAGAATCGACCGGATCAGATGTTGATTCAGTCCCATCCGCCCTGTCACGCCGTTCATAATGATGCCGACTCTGCGCTCACGCATGCATTCTCACCTTTTGTATCGACGGAATCCTATCACACCACTCGCACATCAATATGCGAGCAGCCAACCCGCTCACAATGCGGACAATCTTCTAAACCGGAGTCACCCACAACAGCGGTTGCCGCACAGGAAAATTGCGGATGATCTCGGCCGTCGTTGGATCGGGCCGCAGCGTGCGCCACAGCGCAATGTACTTCGGCTCGCGATACGCGAGCCCCGCAAACAGCAGGCTCGGCTGCCGATTCGGCAAATCGTCAAAGTACTCCACATCGTGCGCATACGGCCACTTACTTTTGTCCTGGATGAACGGAAACATGAACTCCACAGCCTTTTCGTACGTGTTGCCATTCGCCAGCTTGAACTGCCATAGATCGTCCGGCGAATCTCCTGGCGCCGACGCAATCTCGCACACGATCGCCAGCACGTCGAGATCGAAGAGCGAGTAGCTGTACGGTTTCGTGCGCGCCAACTCCATTGGAAAGCTGCCGTTGGCTGCAAGCTGATTGGGCATCAAATCGTTCTTGAACCGCTCGCGGCACAGCGCCATAGCATCTTCGTTATGCGTAAGCGCCGCAAAGGCCGCGGCCTGCGCCACCCAGCACGTGCCGTGATTGTTCTTGGCGGCCTCTTCTTCTTTGCCGTTCTTCGAGGTCTGCATCCAATCCAGATACTGCGCAAACCAGTCGCGCACGCCGGCAAACTCGGCGGCCGTCAAGACTTGCGCTTTCTCCAAATGCCGCGCCGCGCGGCTCACTTCCACCAGGTGCAGCGTATCGATTACGCCCGTGCCGCGGCCGGGCGTCACGCCCCAGATCGCCTGCGCATAGTCGAGCGAGGGATTCATCTTGGTCGCTGGATCGAGAAACCATGCGCGCAGATGCAGCGCCGCGTGCTGCGCATAGCGCTTGTCGCGCGTCACCAGCCATGCCGCCGTAAGCGCCGGCACGTGCAGGCTCAGCCGGATCAACGCCTCGCGATGGTCATTGAAGTTCGCAGGATTCGAATAGCCGTCGCGGCGAATGTACGCCCCATTGGGATTCTTCGGATCGGGCCACCAGTAGTCGCCCTCGGAAAAATAATCGTGCTTGTCGCCTTTGCTCCGCGGCGAGGAAGAAGCCGTGATAGTGATCGGCGGCTGCGGAAGATACGCATCGGCTGCGTGGAGAATACGCGCGCGATCAATGCGCGCAACCTCCTGCGCGGTGATCAAAGGCTTGGCTGTATTGGAAGCGAACACTGAAAAAGCGCGCCCGCGAGCCGCAGCTGCAAAAGTGGCCGCGGAAAAGCAAAAATGACGCCGATTCATTCGAAAAGGAAAGCCCTCCATCCGTCGAGCCAACTTTACATGGTCGAACAGATGGAGGGCAAACCGTTCTCACGCTGCAGCCATGCTTAACTGCAGCCGCTCGTGCTGCCGCAGCTCATGCAGCGATAGCAGCTACCGTTGCGCACCATGATGGCTCCGCACGTCGAGCAGCTCGGCGCATCGCCCATCTCATACATGCCGCGCATCGCATCGGCCGCGTGGTAGATGCCGCGGTCCTTCAGCTCCGGTATCTGCGGCGCGCTCGGCGAAGCAGCCTGCCAGGCAGGCGTCTCCGACGCAATACCGCCGCCGCTCACCGGCCCGCCAATCGCACCACCCGCCTGGCCACCAGCCTGGCCACTCACCTGATTCAGCCGTTTGGCTACTTCCTCGGCCAGCTTTGCCAGTTGCCCTTGTGGAACCGCCGGCTCATCTTCCTCCAGCTCGACCTCCGCCATCAGGCTCGGCGCAGCAGGCAGCTGCGGTGCTTGTGGTGCGAGGCCCGCGAACAGCGTCAACTGCGTGCCCGAAAGGAAGCGCAGGCTCAGCCAGCGGAAGATGTAGTCCATCAGGCTCTTCGCGTAGCCGATCTGCTCGTTCTGCGTCCAGCCTGACGGCTCAAAGCGCGTGTGCGCAAACTTCTCGCACAGCACCTTGAGCGGCACGCCATGCTGCAGCGCCAGCGAGATCGAGGTGGCAAAGGCATCCATCAAGCCCGAAACCGTCGAACCCTCCTTCGCCATCTTGATGAAGATCTCGCCCGGCTGCTGATTCGGGTAGAGGCCCACCGTGATGTAACCCTCGTGACCCGCAATCGAGAATTTGTGCGTAATCGACGCGCGCTCTTCCTGCAGCCGGTGACGCACAGCGCGCGGCGGGCCGCTCAGATCCTGCGCGGGCTCGGCCAGAGCCGGCGGCGCCACCTGCGGCGTAGCCTTCAGCACCGGCACAGCAGCAGCCTTCTGAATCGCGTCCAACGCATTCTGGAAGGACGCAGCCGCAGCGATCATCTGGATCGCGCCCACTTCCAACTTTTCGGTCGCGTGCGTTTCCAGCGCCTTCAGATCGGCCTCGGCAACACGCTGCGAAGCGGCAAGGCTGGCCAGCACGCGGTTGCCTACGGCATCGAGAGCGGAGGGCTGCTTTTTCTCTTCGATGCTCGTGTTCAGTGGCTGTGTACCCTTCGATCCGTCACGATAGATAGCAACAGCCTTGATGCCCTGCCGCCAGCTCTCTGCATACGCCTCGGCCACATCGTCGATCGTGGCCTCGTGCGGCAGGTTCACCGTCTTCGAAATCGCGCCCGAGAGGAACGGCTGCGTCGCCGCCATCATCTTGATGTGGCCCATATAGTGGATCGACCGCGTACCTTTCGCTGGCTTAAAGCTGCAATCAAACACGGCCAGGTGCTCCGGCTTGATGCCTGGTGCACCCTCGATAGTGCCGGTCGCGTCAATGTAGCTCACGATCGCATTCACATCGTTGTCTTTGTAGCCCAGCTTGAACAGCGCCGCCGGCACGGTGTTGTTCACAATCTTGATCATGCCGCCGCCCACCAGCTTCTTGTACTTCACTAGCGCCAGATCGGGTTCAATGCCGGTCGTGTCGCAATCCATCATGAAGCCGATCGTTCCCGTCGGCGCCAGCACCGTGGTCTGCGAGTTGCGATAGCCGTAGCGCTCGCCATAGACCAGCGCCATGTCCCAGCACTCGCGGCTCGCATCGATCAGCGCATCGAGCTGCGGCACCGTGAACGGCTCGCTGGCAGTCCGAGACTTGCCGATGTTGTTCACTTCGGCGCGATGCATGCGGATCACGTCGAGGAAAGGCTCGCGATTTACGTAGAAGCCGGGGCATGCGCCGCCCTGCCGCTCGACAGAGGCTGTCAGCGGCGTCGCCGAAGCCAGCGGCGGGCAGCTCGCCGCGATGATTGCCGACTGCAGATAGGCCTGCCCGCACATGATCGCCGTCATGCTCGCTGCCAGGTCGCGGCCCGCAGCCGAGTCATACGGCAGGCCAAACGCCATCAGCAGCGCGCCCAGGTTCGCATAGCCCAGGCCCAGCGGACGGTAATCATGCGAGTTGCGCGAAATCGCCTCCGTCGGATAACCCGAGTTATCGACGAGAATCTCCATTGCCGTGATCATTACCGAGATGGCATGACGGTAAGCCGGAATGTCGAACGTTCCCGCCGGCGAAACAAACTTGAGCAGATTGAAGCTCGCCAGGTTGCAGGCCGAGTTGTCGAGGAACATGTACTCCGAGCACGGATTCGACGCATTGATCCGCGCCGTGTTCTTGCTCGTGTGCCAGCGGTTGATTGTCGTATCGAACTGCATGCCCGGATCGCCGCACAGCCAAGTGGCTTCGGCAATCTTGTGCATGATCTCGCGCGCCTTGTAGGTCTTCACCGGCTCGTGGCCCTTCACTGTGTACGTGGTGAAGTCGCCATCCTGCTCATAGGCGCGCATAAACTCGTCGCTCACGCGCACAGAGTTGTTCGCGTTCTGGAAGAAGATCGACGAGTACGCCTCAGAGTCGGGACCGCTGCCATCGTATCCCTCGCGGATCAGCGCAAAGGCCTTCTTCTCTTCCTTGGCCTTGCACTCAATGAACTCCATGATGTCCGGATGGTCCACATTCAGAATCACCATCTTGGCCGCACGCCGCGTCTTGCCGCCGCTCTTGATCACGCCCGCAAACGCGTCGAACCCGCGCATAAAGCTCAGCGGTCCACTCGCCTCACCGCCGCCCGAAAGCAGTTCCATCGATCCGCGAATCGCCGACAAATTCGTGCCAGTGCCCGAGCCCCACTTGAAGAGCATACCTTCGGTCTTGGCCAGCGTCAGGATCGAGTCGAGCGAGTCATCCACAGCATTGATGAAGCACGCCGAGCACTGCGGATTCTTATAGCCCGTCGCCGAGTACTTCACGCCGCCGGTCGCTGCATCCCAATGCCAGTTCTGGCCGTCTGAATCCGGCTCCAGCCGGTCGCAGCCCACGTTGAACCATACCGGCGAGTTGAACGCCACCTTCTGCGTCAGCAACATGTGCGCCAGCTCATCATGGAAGATCGCCGCATCCTCTGCCGAGGCAAAGTAACCGCCCTTGATGCCCCACCTGCTGATGGTCTCCACTACCCTGGCCACCAGTTGCCGCACGCCCGTCTCCCGCTCCGGCGTGTCCATCTGCCCATGCAGGTACTTTGAGGCGACGATATTGGTGGCCGTCATCGACCAGTCCACCGGCACCTCAACGTCCTTCTGCTCGAAGATCGTGTTGCCCTTCGTGTCGGTGATGGAGGCCGTCCGGCGCTCCCATTGCAGCTCGTCGTAAGGCGAGACGCCGTGCTTCGAAAACCGGCGGACAAAGACCAGCCCTTTTCCGGAATAGGGGGTCTGCGGAACCTTGGCAGGAGTCTGAAGGTGGGTTTCGTTCATGGCATCCTCTCGATCTGCAAATAAAGTGGTGAAATTACCCCCGGCCTTGCCTCGCATCGCCTGGCGTAACGCCGCTAAAAACGACGGTTTACGTCGATGATCTGACAGGAAACGGGAATGGAAACCGGCCGCGATTGTGTTGCTCCCAGCACGACCATGCGGAGGGTTCTAACGGGCCTTTTCGTTACACTCCGATTACAGCCGCAGATGAAAAAATACCGCTGTCTATGGTGCATGTCAACAGCAAACCACAACATCTAGTATTTAGGTCACATTCTTGAGCATCCAGTTGCTAAACAGCTGCATTTGGCTGTGGAAAGCTCCAAATCGCCCCATCCGGAGCGGCTTTCCTCGGTTAAAAACCCGAGAAAACCCGAAAAATACGGCATTTTTCGACCAGCCGCATCACCTAACCTCAAGGCTAGTCCTCCTTCCGCACCTCAACAAGCGCAGAAATACGGCATTTTGACTGTGCAAATGTGCGAACTGTGGACATTGAGGGGTTTAAATTAGCGAGGTCGGCTCTGCCACGGGGATTTCGATATGGACCTTGAGGCCTGAGGGCTGCACATTCTCGGCCCGGATCGTCCCTCCATGGATGCGGATGACGCGATCGGCGATCGCCAGACCTAACCCGACCCCGCCTGATTCACGATCCCGCGCCTCGGCCACACGATGGAATGGCTGGAAAATCCTTCCCAGATCGTTCTCCGGAACGCCTTTTCCATAATCGCGAATCGCGAGCAGAAGCCGCGATTTGTCCTCGAGCTTGAGTGAGATTTCAACTGAAGTCCCAACGGTCGTGTAACGAACTGCATTGCGCACTACATTCTCGATCGCGCTATGCAGCAACTCTGCGTTGCCGCGTACAGGATGACGCTCCTGGGCTGTGAACCTCACAGTCACATCCCGTTTCTGCGCTTCGAATCCAGCATCGTTAACGATCCGCTCTACAATCTCCGTTACATCTACACTGCCCATCTCCACCTGCATCGGCGCTGTATCGAGCTTGGCAATGGTCAACAATCGCCCGATCATTTCATTGAGCTTCGCCAGATCGCTCTCCATGTGATCGAACGGGAGATCGCCGGCTTTGCCCCCTTTTGCCAGATCGAGCGCAACGTTGAGCCTTGCCAGCGGGGATCGCAGTTCGTGAGAAATATCGAAGATCAGTTGACGTTGTCTTGAGACGAGTTCCTCGATACGATCCGCCATCGTGTTGAAATCCGTGGCCAAGGCGCCAAGCTCGTCACCTCGGCGTTCGAGAGCGGTGGCTGCACGCGCGCTCAGTCTTCCTCGCGCCAACTGCTGGGCTGCCTCGCGCAATCGAAGAACGGGCCCGGTGAGATAAATCGTGAGCAGGTAGCAGATGAAACCCGAAACCGAAAAGGCGACCACAAACCGCAATGCAGCCGCAGCCGCATCCATCCCGAATGCAGCGCGCGGTCCTGCGGGAAGTTCGGTCGCAAAGATGTAATCGTGCCCGCCGCTTCCAGGAAGAATCAGCGCGACGCGAACCAAGCCGTACTGCACTCGAAATTGGGACGACCGCGAATTGGCGGCGCGGAAGCGCATGCTCGCAAAGGTTTCGCAGCCTTCGCCCGCGATGGGATTTCCATTTAATTCGAAGAGACAAGCACGCAGATGGGTGTCGTGTTCGAATCTTTCGATGTAGGAAGAAGCAGCGGGCACTCCTCCCCGTTCAAGTTCCTCCAAAACAATCATTCCCGAGGATCGCGCTGTATCGGTCAGAGTTGAATGCCAGCGCATAGGCACTCGCCCCGGACCAAAGATGAATGTAACTACCAATGCAATTCCAGTGACAAGCGCGGTTGCCCAGAACCAGAAGAATATCTTGAGGAACAGGCTTTGTAGCGTGAACTTCATTTCGCCTCGACCCTCATCACAAAGAGATATCCGCTGCCGCGAATCGCTTTGATTCGCTCCGCTTCCTGGTTCGTCCCCAGCTTTTTGCGGATATTGCTTACGTGCACATCGATCACGCGATCGAATGGACCAAGCTTGCGGCCAAGTACCGCTTCGGTGAGCTCTTCGCGCGTGACGATATGGCCAGCACGCTTCAGCATCATCTCAAGCAGGGCGAATTCCACGCTGGTAAGTGAGATCAGCCGGCCTTGGACCCGCGCCTCACGTGAGGCAGGATCGAGACGTACGTCCCCGACAATAAGAGGATTCGTTCCCGCCGTGACGCGGACAGTACGCCGCAAAATAGCGCGAATCCTGGCAATCAGCTCGCGGGGGTTGAACGGCTTGGGAAGATAATCGTCCGCGCCAATCTCGAGTCCGAGGATGCGATCGACATCTTCACCGCGAGCAGTCAAGACCAACACCGGAATCGGCGACTGCTCCCGCACGCGGCGCAGTACATCCAGTCCTCCCATGCCGGGAAGCATCAGATCCAGCACTACCAACGAGTGTTCGCGAGAAAGGGCGCGCTCCAGACCGCGATTGCCCTCGTGGACCGCTTCGATCTCAAAACCCTCGCCGTTCATGCGCGCCGCAAGAAGCTCACAGAGCTCGATATCGTCGTCGATGATCAGCACTCGATCCATGGGATTTCACTGCACACTCCGATCCTATTCCATCACCGAATCGCGCCTCGGGCATTTACAAAACTTTACGCTACTTAACCAATCTTGATCGCGCGCTCGCCGATTCGATGTTGCAATCAAAACGTAGCGAGGTGCCCCATGATTCGAAAGATTCTCTGGACAAGTATCGGCGCGGCGTTGATTGTTGCTGGCATTACCGCCGCATGGACGCAAACTCAACAGTGGCATGCCGGCCGCGGGCCAATCTGGTTCCATCACGGGCCTATGGGCTACATCGCGCATGAACTGGACCTGAGCGATACACAGAAGGAGCAAATCAAGTCCATCTGGGAAGGCGAGCGCCCGAACGTCGCCGAACTCATCCACGAGCTCGCCTCCGAGCAGAATGAGATGGAGGCGCTCACGTCGCAGAGCGCACCCGACGAGGGAAGGATACAAGACGTCGGAACCCGCCAAGGCGCGACGCTGGCGAAGCTGATCATCGAAAAGGAAAAGCTCACCGGCAGAATCTACTCCCAAGTTTTGAATCCTGCTCAACGCACAAAGGCGGATGAGTTGCGGAGACGCTGGAGCTCGCACCTGGATCAGGTAGCAAACCGGATCGGCAACGCGACTGGAACAAAGTGAAGTAACTCCCAGCGTTGGTCTGAAAGCACTCGATGGCTTTTGCTGAGTCATTGTTCATCAGCCGCGGAGTGAAGAGGAGGATCTATGAAAACAAGTCTATCGAGTCTAACGTTCCCAACTAAGTTGACGATCGCGGGTCTGGTTGCGTGCGCGGTTGCCATCTGGACGCAGTGGTTATCCGGCGATCCCGCATATCCCAAGTTTCCTCCGGGACCCGTCTTCTTCATCGCAGTGGCTGCGATTGTTGCGTTCGCAGCACGCTGGTGGTGGACTCCGCTGATCGGTTCCCTGATTGCACTCCTCGTCACGTCGGGTTGGTTCGCGCGGCTCCCCAGACATGTGCAACTTCTCACCCACCCGGGCAGCATAGGGCACTTCGCTCCGGGTATCTTCCTGGGCACGCTGGGCCTGATTATCTCCCTGCTCCTTACCGATGCAGCAGGCCTGTGGCCACGTCCTGAATTACCGGAGCAAAAACCATGGAACGGAAGGCTCAAAGATAGTGCTGCGTTTCTTCGGCGCCATTTTCGTCCTGATGGGCGTAGTGGTCATTGCTAGCCGCCTCCATGCAGACCTCTATCACAACTTAATGCACATGGTATGGGGTGCACTTGCGTTCGGAGTGAGTTTCTGCGCGGTGAGAGTGGCGAAGCTCTTCTTCATCGGCTCAGGTCTCTTCTATCTGATGCTGGCGATTCTCGGACTGACAATGGGCGACTCCGCTATGGGGAGGGCCTGGCAAGCTGGACCGATGCTATTGCACACGGGAGACCATGTCTTTCACCTCGTGCTGGGCTCTCTTTTTCTTGGTCTCGGGTTAACGTCTGGGCGAGTACACCGTTATCAAGAAAAGCATGCATGACTCACAACTACCAGCTATTTCTGCGCTCGCGATCAATCAAAGCCGGAGGAATTAAATGAACAGACTCGCGAAGATTCGTTCAAGTTTTGGAATAAAACGCCGCAAAGAATCTCACGTGACCGGATGGAGACTACCTTTGATCGCTGGTGTCGCTTTCTTATCGATATGTGTGGCTTCCCCGCTCTTCGGCCAGACTACTCCTCAGCAAAAACTCACTGAAGCTTACAGGCTGGAAAGAGAAGGCAAGCCTGGGCCGGCAATCACGCAGTTAGAGTCGCTTCTTGATTCCAAATCTCTCGATCCTGCGGGTATCGGGAAAGCGTGGAATGTTCTGGGCCTGGCCTTTGAAGATCAAGGAGATTTCTCCGCGTCTCGCCATGCATTTGAACAATCAGTCCAGGCATACGAAGGCGTGCCCAACGACACAACCGATTTTGCGATGGCGCTGGATGATTTTGGAGAACTCTACGTAGCCGCTGGCCAGCCGGATCTAGCCATAAGAATGATGGAAAGGGCTCTGCAGCTGTACGAAGCCGCTCAAAATCATGCAGGAATAGCGCGCGCCTCCGGCGATCTTGCCGGAACATTGTTCACCCAGAAGAAGATCCGCGAGGGCAGAAAAGACCTGGATCGCGCCGTAAAGGAATCGCGACTGACGAGCGATCTTGATGACGACGATCTGGCGACCCTCGCATCTCTGCAAGGTTGGCTCGCGCAGTGTGATGGAGACCTGTCGGCTTCCATTTCGAAGTATCAGCAGTCGCTTGATCTTTTGAGGAGGTATCACGGGGAAGAGCACTCATCGGCAGGATGGGGCTATGTACTTCTTGGGCAGGTTCACGCCGAAGCCGGCGATCTGAACGAATCGCTTACGGAGATGGCTAAGGGGCTCGCAATCCTCGGCCGCACGTTAAACAGCCATGACCCACGTTTTCTCTCCGCGGAGATTGCGTACTCACACGTACTTGATAAAGCTGGGAAACACTCCGAAGCCGCGTCGATAAAAGCCAACGCCGAGGGGCAGTTGAAGACGTTTCGCGATACTCACTGCCTCGGTTGCACCGTCAGTGCAGAGACATTCCGGTGAAACGCTCCGTCCGCAAATCAGCAAACTTCGGCATTTCCATCACCTGCCTGCAATCTCCCTCGACCGCCTCGTAACGCACTCGTCCGTTTCGCCACCTTTCGCTCGTCAAAGTTGGCGTGGTCCATACACTGGGGCCATGAAGACGATCATCAGCAAAATTGCAATAAAGAGTCTGGCAGTGTGCATATGCCTCCCGCCGGCGCTGTCGATTGCTCATGCCGCAGAACCGATCACGATTCCCATGACAGCCGACCATTGGCAGACGAAGGAGAACGCGGAGTTCCTGCGGCAGCTGGGCTTTTATCACGGTTTGATGCGGCTGAACAGCGGCGAAGCGGCGCTCAAAGACATAACGTTCAGCGATGGAACAATCGAATTCGACGTCGATACCATCGGGCGGGGAGCACCCGGAATCGCCTTTCGTCAGCAGGACGCAGGTAATTTCGAACTGTTATACCTCAGGCCAGATCCAGCCTGTCCAGCCTTCAACGCCTGCATGCAGTACGCGCCGCAGACACATGGTGTCCTGCTGTGGGACCTCTTTCCGCAGTATCAAACGCGGGCTCCCCTCCGCGAAAACGGGTGGAACCACATCAAGCTGGTCATCTCCGGCCGGCGCATGAAGGTTTTTGTGAACGATGCCCCATCGCCCACGCTTGAAGTCGACAGATTGGAAGGAGATGCGCTCGCAGGAGGCCTGCACTTGGAAGGCCCGGCCACTTTTGCGAACATGGTGATCACTCCGGGTGCGGTCGATGGCCTTTCTCCCGATCCGTCGAGAGATCCGAAGAATGAGGATAGCGGGCTCGTTCGCAATTGGCGCCTCTCTGCAGTTTCTACGTTGCCAAGTGGCAAGACTCCCGCATACAGCGAAATGCCCGGTAATTCGCAGGAATGGAAGGCGATCAGCACGGAGCGGCGCGGGCTGGTAAATCTCACTCGCGAGTACGGACTGCCCGTACACCAACCGGACCAGGGCCTGGCGTGGCTGAAGACGATCCTCACTTCAGACAAGAAGCAGACAAAGAAAGTAGACATCGGCTGGACGCGCGAAATTTGGGTCTTCGTGAACGGCAAGCTGGTGTATTCGGGCAAGAACCTGTGGGACCAGGAAGCTGAGCGAAAGGCTCCTGACGGGCGGTGTTCGCTGGAAAATGGCTCCTTCCCATTGCCTCTGGAACCGGGCGATAATGAGGTCGCAGTCGCAATCGCCAACAACTTCTACGGATGGGGACTGATGCTGCGCCTTGCCGATCCGGAAGGGGTCTCTCTGGCAGCAAAGTGACAACCCATGGTTGACAAACAATGGATGAAGAGTCGTCCAGGCCAGGTTGTTCTTGCGGCGCTGGGCTGGACGATTCTCGGTTGTGTGTTTGCCCTGCCGGATCTCTCCGCCGGCGCCGGGGCGCGGCATGCTCTGCTTTCATCTCTTTCGATTTGGTGGTCCTGGGGCATCATCACACCGCTTATTGTTTGGGTAGACCGGCTGATTCCCGTTTCCAGAAGGCAACTCGCTCGACGGGTGCTGGCGCATTTTCTTCCCAGTCTGCTGTTGACCTCTGTGTACGCCTATCTCTTGGGCACGATTCGCGCCACGTTCGGGCTCATTGGATGGAATGGCTTGGCGAGCCTCTCGTTTCTGCTGAACGCGTTCAAGGGCATGTTTCTCTGGAACTGGCTTAACTATTGGCTGATTTTGGGAGCCTGGCAGGCATACCGCTACTATGATCACTACCTTGCTGGTGAGTTGCGTCTGGAGCGTCTGGAAAGAAACTTCTCCGAGGCTCGTCTGAATGCCCTCCGAATGCAGTTGAATCCGCATTTTCTTTTCAACGCGCTGAACACGATCTCCTCTCAGGTGGAGCGCGACCCCAAGCTTGCGCGAGGGATGATTGAGCACCTTGGCGATCTTCTTCGTCTCTCGCTGGAGTCGAAAGACCGCCAAGAGGTTCCGCTGACGGAAGAGATCGCTTTTTTGGAACACTATCTGGCAATCCAGAAGATTCGCTTCGGAGACCACCTGCGGATCGAGACGCAAATCGCACCAGAGGTAAAATATGCCTCTGTGCCCTGCCTTTTCGTTCAGCCACTGGTGGAGAACGCAATCCAGCACGGGATTTCACGACGAGCCTCGGGTGGCACAGTCATCGTGTCGGCGCAACGTGTGGGAGACCGGCTGGACGTTCGCGTCCTCGACGATGGCGTGGGACTCCCGCCGGACTGGACCCTTGAAAACTCCGGCGGCGTAGGACTCTCCGTGACGCGGCAGCGTTTGGCAGGGCTCTATCCTGACGAGGAAACCTGCTTTGCTGTGAATCGCCGCGCCGGTGGTGGAACCGAAGTAGCGATATCGCTGCCTCTGCGATGGGCGGGAAAGGACGACCATGCCGCTGTCCCCGCCTGAAGGCCTCTGCGTGATGGTAGCCGACGACGAAGCGCCCGCGCGGCAACGGGTCATCGATGTGTTGCGCCGCAATTCTCAGGTGGCGGCGATTCTTGAGGTGTCCAACGGGCTCTCCGCCGTAGAGATGATTCAGAATCGAAAGCCTGATCTGGTGTTTCTCGACGTGCAGATGCCGGAACTCACTGGACTCGAGGTCATCGCGGAGGTCGGAGCCGAACATATGCCGCTCACCGTTTTTGTGACAGCCTACGACGAGCATGCAATCCGCGCCTTCGAAGCCAATGCGCTGGATTATCTTCTGAAGCCGTTCAGCGACGAGCGGCTTGAGATGACCATGGCGCGTGTTAGCAAGCGGATGGATGAATCCAGCGTGCGGGAGTTTGGACGGCGCATTCTCAGCATGATTTCTGCGACGCCCAAAGGGGCTTTTCCGCTGGACCGGCTGGTGGTGAAATCCGGAGGCTCAACCCGCTTCGTACGGGTAGTCGACATCGACTGGATCGAAGCTGCAGGTGTTTATGCGAACCTGCACATCGGTGGAAAGGAGCTGCTGTACCGAACCGCGTTGAGCGAGCTTGCCGAGAGACTCGATCCCGTTCGATTTGTCCGCGTCCATCGTTCGGCAATCGTCAATATCGAAAGTATTCTGCGCCTGGAGCCGATCTCCCATGGCGAATTCGAAGTAATTCTCAAAGACGGCTCGCGATCGAAAATCAGCAGAACCTACCGCAGCCAGTTGGAAAAGAGATTGGGGCAATCGCTGTAATCTCCCCGGCAATTCGGGGCTGGTGAGGAGCCAGTCTCGCAGAAAGTATCCCTCGCTAACGGCATAATTTGAACAGGCCCTCCCGCTCGAATTTTCGCGCTTCAAAATGTCAGATCTATTTCGAGACTCGGCCTATACCTTCCCGGAATCTCGATTGTCCCAAACAGAAGAAGAACATAAAGAAAACGCAAGTAATCAAATGAAAATAAGGGCCTTAGATGGATGCGCTTATAGAGGCTGGGGCTCTGCTCCGACTCTCCGCTGTTACTCTGTCCTCGTGCCCGAATCTACACAGAACTTATTCAACTGGAAGTCGCCCGCGCGACCTTCTCCGGTGGTCCTGCGCGGCCGTTACGTCGCGCTCGAACCACTGAATCCCTCGCACGCCGAGGCGCTCTGGCAGGCGATTCAGGGCCAGGATCAGCTCTGGACCTGGCTTGCCGCGGGACCGTATGCCAGCACAACAGAGATCATCGAATCTCTCGATCGTTGGCGCGAGGCGGAAAAGGCTGTGCTCTTCGCCATCATTCCTGCCGACACAAAGCGAGCCTCGGGCTGGGCTAGCCTCATGCGCATTGAGCCGAAACACGGCGTCATCGAAGTTGGTAATGTGCTCTTTTCGCCTGTGCTGCAACGCAGCCGCGCCGCTACTGAAGCCATGTACCTGATGGCTAGCCATGTCTTCGATACGCTCGGTTATCGCCGCTATGAATGGAAGTGCAACGCTCTGAACGCGGCCAGCCAGCGCGCCGCGGAACGGTTCGGCTTCACCTATGAAGGCATCTTTCGCCAGCACATGGTCGTTCGCGGTCGCAGCCGCGACACGGCGTGGTTCTCTATGCTCGACCACGAATGGCCTGATCGCAAACGCGCCTTCGAAGCGTGGCTCGATCCAGACAACTTTGATGCGGCGGGAAAACAAAGGCGCAGCCTCACACAGATCCGCGAGGCCGGGGCTTAACAACTAACACTGTCATCTTGAGCGTCGTTGGAAGTGCCTTTCACTTCCAACGAAGTCGAAAGATCTGCGGTTTGCTCCGGGCCGCACAATCATTGCATAGCGCTCTTTGCCAGTCCGCCCGGCCCCAATCATTCGCCCTCACTATTGCGGTTCGTGCGCACCTTCTTTGCCGCCGTTGACCGCGCCCTTGGTTGTGTTCTTGGTCTTGTGCCACGCTTTTTTCGAGCCGTTCTTCGTGGCGTCGTAACCCTTCTCGGTTCCCTTCTTCGTACCCCGACCAGCATCTTTGGCCGCGTCCTTTGTTTCGTGGCCTGCGTGCTTCATATCTTGTTTCGCGCTGTGATCTCTGCTGGAATCGGCGCTTGAATCGATGCGGTCTGGATCATTCCGTTGAGCCCAGCCGAAGGCTGGCCCACATGCGAGAGCGGCTGTCAGTAGCAATATGGGTAGTGAATGCTTCGTCTTCATACCACCAGAGGATTCTTCTTTCCTCGGGCGAGTTGGCTACGGGTACACGAATGCTCAAAGTGACATTACCGCAGCAAACCGGCTTTTCATGCCGCGGAAAGGGTACAGCGCGTTCCGCAGATGGAACGCGCTGGTTAGAAATGTACGCTTGTGGAAAGAAGCGCCGCCTGCTGCAAAATCAGCAGAGGCGGCGTTTTCAGCAATTATTTTCCTGTTTTTTCAATCTTCATGCCATAGAACGACTTCCACACGAAGAACATCGATACCAGGAAGAACGCCACGGCCAGCCCGATGGCGAGGCCCGCATTCTGCTTGCTCAGTGTCACCGCCAGTTCGACAGCAAGCAATCCAAATAGCGTGGTGAACTTGATCACCGGGTTCATGGCTACCGAAGAGGTATCCTTGAACGGATCGCCCACCGTATCGCCCACTACGGTTGCGTCGTGCAGAGGGGTGCCCTTCTGTTTCAGGTCAACCTCGACAACCTTCTTCGCGTTGTCCCACGCACCGCCGGCATTCGCCATAAAGATCGCCTGGTACAGTCCGAAGATTGCAATCGAGATCAGGTAGCCGATAAAGAAGAACGGCTCAAAGAACGCAAACGCCAGCGTCGCGAAAAAGACGGCGAGGAAGATGTTGAACATTCCCTTTTGCGCGTACTGCGTGCATATCTCCACCACTCTCTTCGAGTCGCTGACGGACGCCTTTTCCACGCCTTCCAGCTTGATGTTCGCCTTGATGAATTCCACCGCGCGATAAGCGCCCGTAGTCACCGCCTGCGTTGATGCTCCGGTAAACCAGTAGATCATCGCGCCGCCGGTAATCAGGCCCAACATGAAGGGAGCGTGCAGCAGCGAGAGGCTCTGCACATCGTGGCTTAGTCCGCCGGTGAGGGCCATGATGATCGAAAAGATCATCGTGGTTGCGCCCACCACAGCCGTGCCGATCAGCACCGGCTTTGCTGAAGCTTTGAAGGTGTTGCCGGCTCCGTCGTTCGCTTCGAGCAGATGTTTGGCCCGTTCGAACTTCACGTCGATGTTGAACTCCTTCTTCAACTCGGCTTCAATGCCCGGCACGTTTTCAATCAGCGATAGCTCGTAAACTGACTGCGCGTTGTCGGTCACCGGCCCATACGAATCTACCGCGATCGTCACCGGGCCCATACCCAGGAAGCCGAATGCGACCAAGCCGAATGCGAAGACAGCTGGAGCAAGCATCAAGCCGCCCCTGCTCGCGTCCATAGCCACGCCCGTACTGAAGTAGTAACCGGTTCCCATCAGCGCCACCATACACAACCCCAGCCAGTAGCCCGAGAAGTTGCCGGCCACAAATCCCGACAGGATTCCCAGTGACGCGCCACCTTCCTGCGCTGACTTCACCACTTCTTTTACGTGACTCGAGTTAGTCGAGGTAAACACCTTCACCAGTTCGGGAATGATCGCCCCGGCCAGCGTTCCGCACGAGATGATCGAAGCCAGCTTCCACCACAGCGTCCCATCGCCTAGCGTTGGGATCATCAGGTCGGACACGATGTAGGTCAGAACAATCGAAATGATCGACGTGATCCATACCAGCGAAGTCAACGGCGTCTCAAAATCCATCTCGTCCGAGTTTCCATACTTCGCGTGCGCGATCGCGCCGTTCAGAAAGTAAGCACCCGCGCTCGAAACCAGCATTGCTACGCGCATCACAAAGATCCACACCAGCAGCTGTACCTGCGTTGTGGGATTTGGAACCGCCAGCAGGATGAAGGTGATCAGCGCGACGCCGGTAACGCCGTAGGTCTCAAAGCCATCCGCGCTGGGCCCGACGGAATCGCCCGCGTTGTCGCCTGTGCAATCGGCAATTACGCCCGGGTTGCGGGCATCGTCTTCCTTGATCTTGAATACGATCTTCATCAGGTCGGCGCCGATGTCGGCGATCTTGGTAAAGATGCCGCCGGCAATGCGCAACGCCGCCGCGCCCAGCGATTCGCCGATTGCGAATCCGATAAAGCAAGGGCCCGCGTAGTCGCGCGGAACAAACAGAAGGATGAACAGCATGATCAGCAGCTCGACCGAGATCAGCAGCATGCCGATGCTCATGCCTGCCTTCAGCGGAATGGCGTACACCGGATACGGCTTGCCGCGCAATCCCGCAAATGCCGTCCGCGAGTTCGCAAAAGTGTTCACGCGAATGCCAAACCACGCCACGCCATAACTGCCCGCAATACCCACCAGTGAGAATGCCAGAATGATCGGCAGTGTAAGACCAATCGGCTTGTCCGGAACAGGCGCCAGATAGCCGAAGTACAGCGCGATGATCACCGCGATGAATGCCCACAGCAGCAAGATGAACTTGCCCTGCGTCGCCAGGTACGTCTTGCACGTCTCGTAGATCATCTCCGAGATTTCGCGCATCGTGCGATGAACCGGCAGGTTCTTCAACTGAACGTAGATCGCCAGGCCGAACAACAGGCCGCCGGCGCAGAACAGCAGTCCGATCATCAACAGCGAGTGCCCATTCATGCCAAGAAAACTTACCGATGAGAGATCGGGAAGCTTCAGGCTGGCTTCTCCCCCGCCGCCTTGTTCGGTCTGGGCAAAAGCGAACGTTGGGGCGAATATGCCGAGAAGAGCCGCCATGACCTTGTATGAGCGCTTCAAAAAAGTCTGTGCTGCCGCGCGGATGGCCGCGAAGATATTCCGCATCTCGGCCATGCCCGCTTCTGCTCTGATCGTCCGTCGCATGAACAAAACCGCGACAATGGGCGAGAGAATGCTCACGCCCAGAAAAAAGTAGACCCAGTCCTGTACAGTCACGTCTCCTCCTGACGCAAGTTTTTTAAAGCCACGTGCGCGAAACCGTTGGAACCGACCTCCGGATACCCGGAAATTTGCCACGGGGAAGCCTATCATCCGCATGGGCCCCTGTCGAGTGACGGCTCTCACAGGCATCTAAGGTGCTACTGCCAGAGTTGGATGCGTTTGATTTTGGGAATGCGAAGAAAAAGGGGGAAATCGCCAGACGCGCCTGGGCGAAGGCTTTAAACGGTCTATAGACTGCCTTCCGGCACGCGATCGCCTTCACCCGGAGCAAGGAAGAGATTCGCTTCCAGGCCGTGCTGGCGCGTGTAGAGATCGTAATAGCGGCCGCCGAGCGCGAAGAGTTGGGCATGGTCGCCGCGTTCGACAATCCGGCCGCCTTCGACCACGAGAATCTGGTCCGCGCGGCGGATCGTGGAAAGGCGGTGGGCAATGACGAAGGTCGTACGGCCCTGCATGAGCTGCGCCAGACCGGCCTGGATCATGGCCTCGGATTCGGAGTCGAGCGAACTGGTCGCCTCGTCGAGAATAAGAATGCGCGGATCGGCCAGCAGCGCGCGCGCAATCGAGAGGCGCTGGCGCTGGCCACCCGACAGCTTCACGCCACGTTCGCCGACCACAGTGTCATACGCCTCAGCAAAACGCTCGGCAAATTCGTCCACGCGCGCGATGCGGCAGGCGGAGAGGAACTGCTCCTCAGTAGCATCCGGCCGCGAAAACATGATGTTTTCGCGAATCGTGCCGTCGAAGAGGAATGAATCCTGGAGCACGACGCCGAGCTGCGAGCGGAAGGTGTTCAAGTCGACCGCAGCTAGGTCGATGCCGTCGACAAGAACCCGTCCCTGAGAAGGCGTATGGAAGGCACAGAGCAGGCTGATGATGGTGGATTTGCCTGAACCGGAAGAGCCAACCAGCGCCGTCACGGTTCCCGGCTCGGCCTCGAAGCTGATCCCGTGCAGAACTGGTTTTCCGGGCGTATAGGCAAACTCAACATCTTCAAAGCGGACCTTACCCTCGATGGGCGGCATCTTGATCGTGCGACCGGGGACCTGGTTTTCTTCGATCTCCGACATGATCTCGTGCGTGCGATCGAGGCCGGCGAAGGCTTCCGTCAGCTGCGTGCCGATGTTCACGATCTGGAAGACCGGCGCGATCATGAAGGCGAGAAACATGTTGTATTGAAAATAGGTGCCGACCGTCCAGGTGCTGTGCAGAACGTTGTGACCACCAAGCCACATCACCAGTGACGAGACGAGGCCGAGAACCGTGGTTGAAGCCGAGGAGAGAGTGCTCGTCATGGTGAGCGACTTCATCACGTTGGCGAGCAGGCGCTCGACACCGGCAGAAAAGACTGTGGCCTCGCGGTCCTCCGCGTGATACCCCTTGATAACGCGCACGCCGCCGAGGGATTCCGTCAGCCTGCCGGTTACTTCGGCATTGATCTTGCCGCGCTCGCGGAAGATAGGGCGAATGGTCTTGAAGCCGTATTGCAGAACGAAGACGAAAGAGCCGAGCACAACGAAGACCGTCAGCGTGACCTTGGGGCTCAGGTACATCAGATAGATGAACGTGAGCGCGGCCGTAAGCGAACTGCCGAGAAACTCGACCAGACCCGTGCCGACGAGGTTCCGCACGCCTTCAACGTCCGTCATGATGCGCGCAACCAGCGTGCCGGTGCGGTTCTCGTCATAATAGGCGACGGAAAGCAGGCCCACGTGACGCTGTACCTGGCGGCGCATCTCGGCGATGAGCCGCTGGCCGGCCTTCGAGAGCAGTTGCGTGAGCGAAAACGAGGTAATGGCCTGCACAACCATGGCACCGAAGACGACGGCAATGATGCGGGGCAGCAGTTCAGGATGGGGATGTAGGGGCGAAAGCACGCGGTCGAGCAATGGCTTGGACGTAATCGGCAAGACCAGCCCGGCCACGCGATTGATGGCCATCAGGGCGAATCCCGCGGCGATCAGGCCTTTGCGCGGCTTGACCAGGGCCCAGATCTCCGGCCCCATCTTCTTCAGGCTGGGTTTTGGCTTGGGCAGGTCAGCCTGCGCCGCGCGCGTACCGCGGCTGTGCGGCGCGCGTTCGGCGCGCATGCCCATTCCGAGTCCCCCACCTCGCATGGTGGCCATGGATTATTCCTGGCGCGCTCTCCGCGCAGCGATAAACGACCGGATACACATATTCACATAAATGAGCAGTAATCCAGCCATTGTCAATTTCGATGCGAGAGCAATGTGATCGGGTTCAATTCCTGCAGCTCGCGCCGCCGCATAGCCGCGCAGGGCTTCGACCGCGGCGCCGATCAACCCCAACAGGCCAATGGTGACGTTGATATGCATGAACAGCTTGCGCCGGCCCTCGCTAGGACTGATGGCCAGAAAACCGAACAGACCCAGCGCCAGGCCAAACCACATGGGGATCAGCGCGGTGGAATGTGCGCTGCCCGTGCCGAGATACCCCACAAGGCCCAAAATCACCAAAAGAACCGCAAAGACCAGCGTTACCTTCGCCATGCGCACCTCTGTTACACCAGTTTACAGTTCGCAGCTCACAGTTTTCAGTTGCGATTCGCGACTGGACACCGCGGCCAGCAAACTGAGAACTGTGAACTGCAGACTATGAACTGAACAAATCTACCGCTGGATGCGGGCGGAGCCTCCCTCGGCGAAGGCTCGGACCTGGTCGAGCGTTGCCATCGTCGTATCACCGGGGAAGGTGGTCAGCAATGCGCCATGCGCCCATCCAATTTTGAGCGACTCTTCGGGAGAGAGCCCGCTCAGAAGTCCATAGATGAAGCCGGCGGCAAAGCCGTCTCCGCCACCGACGCGATCGTAGACGTCGAGTTCCGCAGTCGGAGCCGTATAGCTCTTTCCGCCGACCCAGGCCACGGCGCTCCAGCTATGGCGATTGGTCGAGTGCACTTCGCGCAAAGTCGTCGCTACGACCTTGGCCTGCGGATGCTTCTTCACGACCTGATCGATCATAGCGAAAAAGACGCTTGGATCGAGCTTCGATTTCGCATGGACGTCGGGACCGGGAATGCCGAGGCCTTTCTGCAGGTCTTCCTCGTTGCCGATCAGGACATCGACGTTTGCGACGATCTTGCCAATCGTTTCGACAGCGTGGTCAATACCGCCGAAGATCTTCCATAGCTTTTCGCGGAAGTTGAGATCGAATGAGGTCACCGCGCCGGCGGCCTTGGCCTCTTTCATCATTTCAGCGGCCAGTGCGGCGGTAGTGGGCGAGAGCGCGGCAAACAGTCCGCCGCAGTGCACCCAGCGCACACCCTGGGCGAAGATGGCCTTCCAGTCGAAATCGCCGGGCTTGAGCATCGCTCCTGCTTCGTTGGCCCGGTTGTAAAACACCACGGGAGGCCGTACACCGAGGCCACGATCGCTATACACGGTGGCCATATTGGGGCCCGTGGCGCCGTTGTGCTCGAAGTATTTGTAGATCGGCTTCACGCCCATCGCACGGACCCGCTCGGCGATCAGGTCGCCGATGGGGTAGTTGACCATCGCGGAAGCAATGGCAGTCTTCATGCGGAAACAGTCGGAAAGATTCGCAGCCACATTGAACTCGCCGCCGCTGACGTGAATTTTGCACTCAGTTGCCTTGCGGAACGGGACAATTCCTGGATCAAGCCGGTGGATCAAAGCTCCCAGCGCCAGAAAATCAAGTTCTCCGTCCTTACGAATGTTCAGTCCATCACTCATCGTTTGCTCCTTGCCTCACATGGTTCGACAAAATGGTTGAGATCAAAATAAAGCGTGCGCCTAGCCAGCGTTTGGCATCAAATGCTTCACGTCAGCCATTACCTGGTTCGGAGTCCAGTCATTTCCCGGATAGAACTGCGCTACTTTGCCTTGCGGATCGATCAGGGTGGTTGAAAGGGTATGGGTTATGGTGCCGCCTCCACCGGGCGTGATGCCGACATCAAAATACTTCGCCATTTCCTGTAACTCAGACTTCGTGGGCACCGCAAAATCCCAGTGCGCGAACGCGCTTTTCTGATCGCTGCCCATATACGCGGCACCATAGGCGCGAAGCCGTGCCGGGGTGTCGTGATCCGGATCGAAGCTCACACAAAGCAGATGAGTCCCGGCGTAGAGCTTAGGGTCGCCGGCCAGTTGACTGTTGATTGCGGCGAAATTACGCGTAACCAACGGGCAAAAGTTCGGCAGCGGGCAGCGCGTATAGATGAAGGTGAGCAGCAGTGCTTTGCCACGAAATTGATTGAGATGGATCTCACGCCCATCCTGGTTGCGCAGTTTGAAATCGGGAACCTGGTCGCCGGGAGCAGGCACGTGATAGAGAACTGGGGGCCGGTAATCCGGCTTGGCCTGCGCGATCACATCGATGTGATCGATGAAGACATCGGCATCGGAGTTCTGCGAGACGAACAGATCGGCTGTGAGGATGTCGCCGGGATGTAGTTCGTTCATGATCCCAGGATCCTTCAGCTTGTACGGCATCGTCATCGCATCCATGAAGCCGGGGATCGCATCGTGATCCAGTGTGACCTCGCCGGTCGTGGGACTGGCCGAAACCACCTTGCCGCGCAGCTTGTAGATCTTGTAATTCGGACTCGAAGGTTGCTGCTGATTAGCATTCGTCGCTGAGTGGCAACCGCTCAAGACAACGAGACTCAAGGCGACGAGGCCAAGCAAGGCACCTGCAAGCAGATTCCGCATCACGATCTCTAGTGTAAACCGGTGGACTGACCACTGCCTGCTGATGCCCGGCCAGCGCTTTGGCGTGCACAGGTCTGGCAGCGTATAACGCTGGCATGGGGTCTGAAACTGCGGGTCAGCCATCAAATCAGATCGATGCATGGTTGCACGAAGGCGGGCTTGTGGTGGCGGCCAGCGAACGCGCGGCACGGGCTATTGCAACCGACTACCACCGTGCCCGGCGTTCCGAAGGACTCACCGCCTGGACGGCGCCGAATGTCTTGAACTGGGAGGAATTTGTCCGCCGCGCCTGGGAGACGCATGCGGCTGAGAGCCGCCTGGTGTTAGACCGGCAGCAGGAGCAGGCGCTATGGGCAGAGATCATCGCAGCGGACCGAGGAAGCGGCGCGCTGCTCGAAGGGCCGCTCTATCGCGTAGCCAATCTGGCTATGGAGGCGCACCGGTTGCTGTGCCTCTACGCACCCCAGTTCTTACAGCGCGCTGCGCGGAACTCCTGGCAGCAGGATGCGGGCGCATTCAGCGGTTGGCTGACCGCCTTTGACGATACCTGCCGTGCCGGAGGCTTGATGAGCCCGGCACGTTTGCCGCTCGAATTGAAGCCCGCGCTGAAGACGGATGAGGGCAAACGCGCTTCCCTGCTGCTGGCCGGCTTCGACCGCATACTGCCCAGCCAGCGCGGCGTTTTGGACGCGTGGGGCCCATGGCACGAAATGCTGCGCGGACCGCGAGCTGAACGAACCTTGTTCTATCGAGCTGCCGACGAAAACGCCGAGTTGGCCGCCTGCGCCTTGTGGTGCAAGGAACAATTAACGACTGCTCCGCATGCGCGGCTACTCGTGATAACGCAGGATGTGGCAAGACGCCGCGGCGAGATTGAGCGGGCGTTTTTGGAATTTGTCGGCAGCTCTACGGGCGATGGTTCACGGATCTTCGAATTTTCGCTCGGCGTTCCGCTCTGTCGCGTTCCGTTGGCACGCGCGGCCTTACTGCTGCTTTGCTGGCTGCAAGAGCCGCTCGCAGAGCATGAACTGGACTGGCTCTTCTCGACTGGCCAGATTGCAGGTAGTGGCGACGAGTCGCGCGCTCTTACCGCATTTATGCGGGCGCTGCGGCGGCGTGGTTGGCAGCGAACACAGTGGAAGTTTGACGATTTCACGCGGCAAAGGCCGGGAGAGACTCTGCCCGAAGCTTGGATCGTGCGCATTGCGCAAACCAAGCGACGGCTTGAAGAGTTTGTCCGCGCATCCTCAACATTAGGACGAGCGGCCGGTGGCGCGTCGCCGATCGCGTGGGCCGAGCTGGTTCCCGAATTGCTGCAGCTTGCCGGCTGGCCTGGTGGACACGCTCTCACCAGCGCGGAGTTCCAGGCGATGCGTCGTTGGGAACAGGTGCTGGACGCATGCGCCTCGCTCGGATTTGACGGGAGGCGCGTGGAATGGAAGACCTTTCTGCGTGCAGTCTATCGAAATCTGCACGAGACGCTCTTCGCACCAGAATCGTTGGATGCGCCGATCCTGATTGCCGGTCCAGCAGAGTCGGCGGGCCTCTCGGCGGATGCGGTCTGGTTTCTTGGCGTGACGGAGGACGCATGGCCCGGTCGCGGCTCGGTTCATCCCTTGCTGCCGCTTGACGTGCAGCGTAGCGTGGGCATGCCACACGCCTCTGCGCAACTGGACTGGGATTTGGCTTCGGCCGTCACGGATCGATTGCTGGCCTCTGCACCGGCGGTTCGTTTCAGCTACGCGCGCCAACTGGATGCCGTGGAGACACGGCCATCGCGGCTGATCATGCAGGCAACTGGTGCACCACAAGATGTACCACGCGAGCTGGCGGTGCCGCGCATTGCCGATGCGCTCACCGTTGCTTACGAAGATCGAAGCCGGATTCCCTTCCCGGGTGGCGAAGTTCGCGGCGGATCACAGGTGCTGACGGCACAGTCGCAATGCGGCTTCCAGGCGTTCGCCCGATCACGGCTCGGCGCGGAGAGTTGGCAATCTGCGGAAGCTGGCTTGACCGCTGCGCAGCGTGGACAATTGCTCCACGGGGTGCTGCATTCGGTGTGGAGCGGGCCGCCGGATGGGATTCGCAGCCAGGCCGAGTTGGTGGCGATTGGCGACCTGCGCGCATTTGTCGAAAGGCACGTGAACGCCGCATTGCAAACGAAGATACCGGCAGGCACGCGGGAACAGATGCCGGAGCGCTATCTGGAGCTTGAAGCTTTGCGACTGACCGGTCTCATCGCGGAATGGCTTCGATTTGAAGCGACGCGTATGCCGTTTGTGGTGGAGCACACAGAGATGGAGCGAGACAAGACCATCGAAGACCTGACACTCAGGCTGCGATTGGATCGGTTGGATCGGCTCAGCGACGGCAAGGTCTTGGTCGTCGACTACAAGACCGGAGATGTCTCGCAAAAATCCTGGGAGTTGCCGCGCCCGGAAGATGTGCAGTTGCCGCTCTATGCAGGTTTCGCGCTTGATCGCGAGACTGAACCCGTGGGTGGCCTCGTTTTTGCGAAAATCCGCGCCGCAGAGCGCTGTTTTGCGGGAAAGGCTGAAGATGCGCGCGGCCAGCTTCTGCCTGGCTTGAACGGCCAGCAGGCTCTAGTCAAAACCAGGCTCACGCACGAAGAACTTATTGCATGGCGCAAGTATATCGAGAGGATGGCACGCGATTTTGTGGAGGGCCACGCAGAAGTTAATCCACGCGAGTATCCGAAGACCTGTGATCGCTGCGGCCTGTACACACTCTGCCGTTTTCTCGAAGGCCAGACTGAATCAATAGACGACACCGTGACGGATGCGGAGACCGATGATGCATAGCGCAGCGCCCGTCCGTGTGCCTCCACCTGACCAGAAAGAACGGGAGCGGGCTCTCGATGCACGGCGGTGTGTGCTGGTGCGCGCGCCTGCAGGATCCGGCAAAACCGATCTGCTGACGCGGCGCTTTCTGCGCCTGCTTGCGGAGGTTGACGATCCAGAACAGATTGTGGCCATCACATTTACGAAGGCCGCCGCCGCTGAAATGCGACACAGAATTCTGGAGAGTTTAGAGAAGTCTGCGGCCAATGAAACGCCGAACTCTGTGGACGACGAGTTTTCGATGGAAGCGTTAGCTGCGCGTGCGCTCACCCGGTCGCGGGAGCGCGGCTGGAATCTGATCGAGTTGCCAGCCCAATTGCGCATCTCCACGATCGACTCCTTTTGCCGCGAGCTTGCAGTGCGTCAGCCATTGCTCTCGGGGCTTGGCGGCGGATTGGAGATCGACGAACAGCCGCGTGAGCTGTACCGGCGTGCTGCACGTCGCACATTGGAAGCGATTGAGCGCGGCGACTCCGGATTGCGCGAGGCCATTGAAGCCCTCCTGCTGTGGCGCGACAACGGTTGGCAAGAGATTGAGAACCTAGTGGTCGAGATGCTCGAGACGCGCGATCGCTGGATGCATGAATTTGTGGTGACGCGTAGTCCAGATTGGAATGCATTGCGCGAGCGGCTGGAGCGTCCGTTTCGCGCTCACGTTGCAACGGCGTTGACGGAGTTGAACCGGCTTCTCGATGCTGTACCGCATGCACGCCGGGAGATCCTGGATCTGGCGCGGTTTGCGTGTGCGCAGAGCGAAGGCACGCTGCATCGAGAGTTGGCGGAACTGGCCGAGTTGCCGAATGCACCATTTGAGACCGCGGAAGAACTCGCAGATGAACTCGAAGATGCGCGGCAGGCATGTGAGTGCCTGGCGGCTCTCTTATTGACGAATGACGGCGCGCTGCGAAAGCAAGTCGACAGGCGGCTCGGATTTCCCGCGGATCGCAAAGGAGAGAAAGATCGCCTTCTCGACCTGATCGCCGATCTCAAGAAGATTCCCGGCCTCGAAGCTGCGTTAGCTGCAATACGCACGCTGCCGCCCGCGCGTTATACGGAAGACGATTGGCGTATTCTGCGTGCATGTTTCGTCCTGCTGCGGCGCGCAGCGGCCGAACTGAAGGTAGTCTTCGCCGAGACTGGCACGGCCGACTACATCGAGGTGGCGCAGATTGCCGAAACTGTGCTGCGCGGCGAGAATGGAATTCCGTCCGAAACCGCGCTGGCCGTCGCCGATGGGGTGCGCCACCTGCTCGTGGACGAGTTCCAGGATACGAGCCGCCGACAGCACCGGCTGCTTGGGCATCTGATCGCCGCTTGGACCGAACGCGAGGGGCGGACATGCTTCGTGGTCGGTGACCCGATGCAGTCGATCTATTTCTTTCGTGATGCAGATGCAGAGCTGTTTCCGCGCGTAGAGCGTGTAGGGCTTGAAGTTCCGCACGATCAGCCATTACGCTTTGACTCCGTCCAGCTCTCTGCGAACTTTCGCAGTGCGCGAGAGCTCGTGGTCCAGCTCAACAAGAGTTTTTCAACGATCTTTGCACGCGAAGATGGAAGCGGCGTCCCGTTCGCTCCGGCTGAACCAGTGCGGCCTGAGCTCTCGATTACGGCCGAGCCAGAAACACGCGTATACGTGCACGCTGAGTTCATGCCAGTCGTGCAGTTGGGCCGCTCAGGCGATCCTAATGCTGCGCAGGAGAGGGACAGGAGTATTACAGAGCGAAGGGCTGCGTCTGAAAAACAGGCGGCGGAGATTGTGCGGGTGATTCGCGAGCATCACGATCGCATAGAACGGGGGCGTACGCAGGGATCCAAGTATCGCATTGCAGTGCTGGGGCGAACGCGCAAAGCTCTCATGCCGATTGCACAGGCATTGCGCGAAGCAGCCATTCCCTTTCGCGCTGTGGAGTTGGAACAGCTCAAGCAGCGGCCGGAAGTGCTGGACGCGCTCGCGCTGGCTCAAGCGTTGCTGAATCCGCAGGACCGTGTAGCCTGGCTGAGCGTGTTGCGCGCGCCATGGTGCGGACTGTCGCTCGCAGATTTACATGCTGCAGTGAGCGCGGACGATCCGGAGCTGCTCCGGCGGGCAGTTCCCGATCTGCTGGCCGAACGTAAAGAGCTCTTGAGCGAAGAAGGCCAGGCTGCTGTCGAACGCGTGTTGCGTGCGGTTGAAGCGACACAGCGCATGCGATTCGCGCAGCCAGGGCAATCATTAGGAACGTGGATTGAGCAGGCGTGGCTGCGCCTCGGCGGAGCGCATTGCGTTGACGCGGCGGGACGAGCCAATCTCGAGACGCTCTGGCGCGCACTGGATGGGTTGCCGGAAGATGAGCAGGATCTGCTTGGCTCCGCTCTGGACACAGCTCTCGCAAAGCTGACGGCGTTACCTGATCCCAGCGCGGACGGCGACTATGGCGTTCAGTTGATGACAATTCATAAGTCGAAAGGGTTGGAATTCGAGGTTGTGCTCGTGCCCGAGCTGCAGGCAAGCGCAGCGCGCGGAAAGATGAAGCTGCTTTCATGGTTGGAGCGCGGTCTGGAAGAAACCGGCACGGCCGAAGAGCCCACGGAGTTTCTGGTGGCTCCGTTGCAGTCCAAGGGCTCCGATCGAGGAACGGCCAAGGCATGGGTCGATAACGTTTATCGCATGCGCGAGCGGCAGGAGATGCGGCGGCTTTTCTACGTTGCAGCAACACGCGCGCGCGAGGAGCTGCATTTGTTCGCGCGTCCGGAATACAAAACGGAAAGCGATGGCTCCTGCAACCTTGCAGAGCCGCGAGAGAGCCTGCTCGCCACGGCCTGGTCAGCCCTGGAATCGGAAATTCGTGAGAGGTTCGAGGCATGGCGGACTCAAACTGCAGAGCCGATGAATGTCCCGGCCATCGCCGCTGTGGGCGATGATGCGCCGTCCTCCGAACTGGCACTATCTCGGAATGCGTTGTTGCGACGATTGCCAGCCAATTTCCGCATCGAGCAAGATGCGAGCGCCGCGACAATAGAGAACATTGCGATTGTGGGCGATGGACGATTATACGAACGCCATGAAGGCGGGATTCTCTCGCGCGCATTGGGAATCGCGGTCCACGCGCTGCTCGAAGAGCTTGCGATGCACATTACTTCTCAATCGTGGGATGAAGCACGCGCAACGCTCGCCGCGATGGCAGCACGCATCGCTGCACAGGTACGTACCGCGGGAGTCGACCGCGCGCAGGCAAGCCGCATTGCGACGCAGGCGGTGGAGATTGCACTCAAAACGTCGCGCGATCCGGTCGGGCAGTGGATCCTTTCTCCCCACGCCGATGCGGCCAGTGAAGTACGTTGGGCGGGTGTGGTTGCCGGGAGCCTGCGCACGGTGCAGGTCGATCGCGTCTTTCGCGCCGGAGCCGAGCCACTTACAAGTGGCGGCAATGTCTGGTGGGTGATCGATTACAAGACTGCGCACGCGGAGAGCCTAGACCTGAAAGATGCTCTTCCAAAACTAAGAGAGACTTTTGCGCCGCAGATTGAGCTGTACGCGCAGGTTCTGCGCAACCTGCATGGGACAGACGCGATCATCCGCGGCGGGCTCTACTATCCGCGGATGCTGCAGTTCGATTGGTGGGAGATCTAAGACGCTGCTTTGTTCTCGCCCTTTGCTTTGCGTGAAAACAGCCGCAAGATGCGCGGCAAACTTCGCTCAGGATGACGAATTGGTGTGAGCTTGGGTGTGGACGGTAATGACGCCCACCCTTTCCGCAAAATACGCGGAAAGGATGGGGCACGGAAGGAATTAAGGTCGAACAGCAGATCGAATTACTGCAGGTTGGTCATCAGAGAATCGAGCGCGCTCTTCGGAGGGCGCGTGAGCGATTCCGGCAGCGTGGCGAGCGGCTCATCGACTACGTTCAGCAGGTCGATGAAGCTGGGCTTCTTGGTGTCGATATAGAAGACGCCGGTCAGAATCTCGCCCTTCTCTTGCGCCTCCATCAACGTGCGCACGGCCTTCGCCTTGTCGGTGGGATCGTAGTCTTCGAGCAGTTTGCGTAGCCGCAGGCTGGAGCCGTCGTGCATCTGCACATCGAAAACCTCGCCGGAGCTGTAATCGACCTCGATGTCTTCGAAGCTCGGCACGAAGCCGATCTCGTTGATAGCCTCGTCGTGCTCCTGTAGGAACTTGTAGCTCTTGGTCGAACCCTCGTGATCGTTGAAGGTCACGCAGGGGCTGATCACGTCGAGCATCACGGTTCCCTTGTGCGCGATCGCCGCCTTCAGCATCGCCAGCAACTGCTTCTTGTCACCAGAGAAGGAGCGGCCCACAAACGTGGCGCCCAACTGGATGGCCAGCGCGCAGGTGTCGATCGCGGGCAGATCGTTGATCACGCCGGTCTTGAGCTTAGAACCGATATCCGCCGTGGCCGAGAACTGGCCCTTGGTCAATCCATAGACGCCGTTGTTCTCGATGATGTAGATCATCGGCAGATTGCGGCGCAGCAGGTGCACAAACTGGCCCATGCCAATCGAAGCCGTGTCGCCGTCGCCCGAGACGCCTAGCGCCATCACGGTATGGTTGCCCAGCAGCGCGCCGGTGGTGACCGACGGCATGCGACCATGCACACTGTTGAAGCTGTGCGAGCGGGTCATGAAATAGGCCGGGCTCTTCGACGAGCAGCCGATGCCGCTCATCTTGATGACGCGCTCCGGCTCCACGCCCATCTCAAACATGGCATCGATGATGCGTTCGGAGATGGCGTTATGGCCGCAGCCGGCGCAGAGCGTCGACTTGCCACCACGGTACTCAACGACCGGAAGACCGATATGGTTGACTTTGGGGCTGGGTGTTGCGGTTGCCATTAGAGGCCCTCCTTGGTCGCAAACTCTTCTGTGATGGTGCGGGCATCTACCGGCAGACCGTTGTAATGCAGAATGCTGCGCAGTTTGACCACCTGGTCCGCAGGAAGATCGAGCTTCAGCAGGCTGGCGAGCTGTGCATCGCGGTTCTGTTCCACCACATAGAGGCGCTCGTGCGATGCCACAAAGTCGTGAATCTCATGCGCAAATGGATAGGCGCGGATGCGCATGTAATCCACGCTCGTTCCGTATTCGTTCTTGATCTGATCGAGGCTCTCGCGCAAAGCGAAGTCGGTTGTGCCGAAGGCAAGGAAGCCGACCTTCGACGTTCCATCTTTCACCACGACCGGCGCAGGAACCAGCTTGCGCGCGTTCTCAAACTTGCGCGACAGCCGGTCCATGATGCCCTGGTATTCATCGGGCTTCTCGGTGTAGCCGGCAGCGTCATTGTGACCGGAACCGCGTGTGAAGTACGCCGCTTTGGGATGCTTGGTGCCCGGCAACGTGCGCCAGCCGATAGCGTCGCCATCCACATCGCGATAACGCGCGAACCCGCCCAGGCGATTGAGATCTTCGGCGGTGAGCACCTTGCCACGGTCGAGCGGCTTCTCTGGATACGTGAAGGGATCAGACATCCAGTTGTTCATGCCCAGGTCGAGATCGGTGAGCACAAAGACAGGAGTCTGCATACGCTCAGCAACATCAAACGCCGCATAAGCAAATTCGAAGCACTCCTTCACATTGGCAGGCAGCAGCACAGGGTTCTTGGTGTCGCCGTGCGAGAGAAACGCGACGGAGAGAAGGTCTGCTTGCTGCGTACGTGTCGGCATGCCAGTCGCAGGACCTGTACGCTGCACGTCGAAGATCACTCCGGGAATCTCGGCGAAGTACCCCAGTCCGGCAAACTCCGCCATCAGCGAGATGCCGGGGCCCGAGGTCGACGTCATAGAACGCGCGCCCGACCAGCCTGCGCCGAGCACCATGCCGATCGCCGCCAGCTCGTCTTCAGCCTGCACAACGGCAAAGGTCGCTTTGCCTTCAGGAGTGACGCGGAACTTCTTGAGCAGATCGGTCGTGGCTTCAATCAGCGAGGTCGAAGGCGTAATGGGATACCATGCCACCACCGTGACGCCGGCGAATACTGCGCCCATGCCGCAGGCAGCATTGCCGTCGATGATGATCTTGCCCGCAGTCGAGTTCATCCGCTCGACATAGAATGGGTCCTGCTTGGTAAACGTCGACTGCGCGTAGTCGTAGCCGGCTTTGACCGCTCCGAAGTTGAGGTCGAAGACCTTCTGCTTCTTGGCAAACTGCCGTTGCACACTCTTCTCGACTACTGCGAGGTCCATGTCCAGCAGCTGCGTGACGACGCCCACATAGACCATGTTCTTGACGAGCTTGCGCAGCTTGGCCTCTGGGCAAACCGAAGCGGTGAGCTTATCGAAGGGAACCGGATAGCAGACCACGTCTTCGCGATACTGCTTCAAGTTGAGGTTCGACTCGTAGATCGCCACGCCACCGGCAGGCAGCGCCAGGATATCTTCACGCGCAGTCTCAGGATTCAGCGCCACCAGCACTTCCGAGTCTCGCTTGCGGGCCACATATCCATTCTTGCTGGCGCGAATCGTGTACCAGGTGGGTAATCCGGCGATATTCGAGGGAAAGAGGTTCTTACCGCTGACGGGAACCCCCATTCCGAAGATGCTTTTCAGCAGCACGCTATTGGCGGATTGGGAGCCGGAGCCATTTACCGTTGCTACGATGATGCTGAAGTCGTTAACGACGCGCTGGCGCGCGTTGAGTGCGCCCTGCTCTTGACCCAGGGCCAGGTCTCCTGTCGCCATTTGGCGGGATTCCCTTCAGGTAGGATTTCTGAGGGAACGCGTATAATCCACGTTCCAGAAGTGATTATAGTCACCTGGCGGTACCAGCGTCCCGCTTCCTGACCCAAAAGTACCACTTTGATACTGGGCCTCCAGCCTTGCTCGCGACATGGGAAAACCGCGGTTTCCTATAACGGCGGCTGCCCATCCTGCGACTCTCAGTCAATCTACTCCAAAAGCCTAATTATCAATAGGATGGCAGCCTTTCTCTCGTGCGCTACGCAAACATGCCGCAATGGCGAATTCCGGTGCACAATTGAACCCATTTATCGCCCGGATAGAGAGGGGTGTTCTTCTGAGAAGTTGCATTGGTTCTGCGGACACTCCCATGTCTCTAGCTTCTGTGAACGATCCACTTCGGCGAGATAGAGAAAGGCACCGCATCGGGGACATGTCTGGCGGTAACTCCGTGATTCATCGAACCCACCTTCGATCCAATCCGAATAGCCACCGGAGTCGCGAAAAACTCGCGTGCAATCGCGCCGCTCACACGCATGGTAGGATCGAACTTCTTCCGAATCTTCCTCCAGCATGACCCGGCGCATGGACGTATGGTGCAGGTCACATAGCGGAGAGAATTGTTGTCTAGACGTCATGGCAAGACGTTTGTCGCCTCAATCGAGGACGAATTCATCGAGGATGAATTCGAAGACCGCCGCCTACGGATTCGGAATTCCGCAGGAGAGCAGGGGGCACTTGGTTAAGCGAGATTCGAATTGCCGTCCTTATGCTCCAGATTCACAGCACGGAAGGATCTTGGAAGGTCTTTCTCCTCGTATTCCACGCCTGCTGCCACGAGTTCAGCGGCAGTCTTCTTGAGGGAAGCCCTCTTCGTCAGTAGTCCCTTTGCGGTCTCTTCACGGTCTTCAGGCGAGGCGAACTGCTCATATTTGTCGAGGTAAGCCAGTTTGCGATCGTAAAGGTCGATCTCCTGATGAAGATCCCGCAGGAAGTATTTGTCACGTCGGGAAACCTTATTCATGAAACATCCTTTGAAAATGAAAAGGGCGATCCGAATGGCCGCCCCGTTCAATCTGCTGTTTATCTCTTAAGCGATCCGCACGTTCTCAGCCTGGAAGCCTTTGGCGCCTTTCACTACGCTGAATGTGACGGCTTGGCCCTCCTGCAAGCTCTTGAAGCCCTCACTCTGGATTGCCGAGAAATGCACGAAGACATCCTCGCCGTTGGGACGGCTCAAAAAACCGAATCCCTTCGCGTCGTTAAACCACTTCACTGTACCTTGTTCCATTGAACTTGTTCCTTTTGCATAGATGTACCGCCGAACTCAATTTGGAGTTTATTGCGAGTCAGGCGGGTAAGCGGAACAAGCAAAGAAGACCAGATCGGATTCTTCGATCTCTCTCAGTATAACGCCTCCAGCAACAGCAAACTCCGGCGTCGAAAATATTTGTGGTCGATCTCGATCGCACTTTGCAGAAAATAGCGACCAGGCGAATTAAATCATGAGCTTGCAGAAGTTGAAATGCAGATTACGCAAAGCACAGGAAAGCCAGACGGCGACTCTCCTGTGAGAGCCGCCTACCTGATTCCTCGGGCGGCAATTATGATAGATTCAAACAGTTGACGCATCCCGGAGAGGTGGCCGAGTGGTTGAAGGCGCACGCTTGGAAAGCGTGTTTAGGGGAAACTCTAACGTGGGTTCGAATCCCACCCTCTCCGCCATATTTGAGATATGAGGGTACGAAGACTACCCTTTCTCCTTGCGGCTAAGGTATCCGAAGAACAGGAAGCCAACCACGCCGAGCGTAAGCAGTGACCACGGATTGAGCAGAATGTTCATGGCGGTCATTGTCGCACAATGCTAGCCACTTAAAGCGGTTCAATTGCTGAAGCTGGAAGCGCCCGGTTCAACTCCCAGCTCCGTTTGCGTCAGTTCTTCACGTCTCTCTATTTGCGATATTTTCACTGACAATCTGCTGACAATTGGATGACATTCGCAGCGCTCGCTTGCGCAATAAAGAGCAGAATCGGTTCGTGATCGATACGCGCTGAGCTTCTCAAAATGTCTTGCGCTCATCGGGACTATTTCGTATACTCCGGAAAACTTTCCAGTTTGGCGCACGCTCCCCTTCGCGCCAGCGTTCCCGAGTCTAGGCGTTTTCGACCAAGCAAATTCTCAGAGATCACCGTTCTTCAGGCGACGATCGAACGAGGTTAGCTTTTTCCGCACCCCCCCATGATCTGGAAGTAGGGTTCTTCCGCACCACCAGCACGAACGGTCATCGATTTTGCAACCATCAGACGCATAGTTTTGTCTGGGTTCAGAATCGGCAGACTCGTCGCATTTGGATCCAGCGCCTTCGGGCAAAAGGCAGTTCAATCGCTTCGGACCAATCATTTTGATTCTTTTGGAGGCACAATGAAAATCACTCGGTATTTCGCATTTGCGTGCGCAGTGGGAGTTTGCGCTCTCGCAGCGTGGAGCCAGTCCACAGCAACTTTGTCTGGAACCGTCACCGATCCCAGCGGCGCGGTGGTTGCCAACGCGCACGTGATCGTGCACAGCCTGGCCACCGGCGCAGACCGCGCAGTGAATACTGATTCAGCAGGTCTCTATGTCGTGCCCTCTCTGCAGCCGGGCGACTACAAGATTCAAGCGAACGCAGGCGGCTTCAGCGCGTATACGGTCCCCAAAGTGACGCTCGAAGTCGATCGAGCGGTGACCGTCAACATACATCTCACCGTCTCTTCCACGGGCGAAACCGTCGAGGTCAGCAGCGCCAGCACACAGATCGAGGCGCAGACCATCACGGTAGGACAAGTCATCGATCGCGCCAGTGTGCAGAGCCTTCCGCTCAACGGGCGGCACTTCCTCGATCTCACGGTGCTCACGCCGGGCGGCGTAGTCGCCGATACTGCGGGCAGCCTTACTTCGCCTAGCCGCGGTTTGGGCGCCAACTCGTTCTTGACCGCTGGCAATCGCGAAGACTCAGTCAACTTCCAGATCAACGGCATCAACCTGAACGACATCAGCCAAAACCAGATCACCTTCCAGCCGTCGATCAGCACCACCTCGGAATTCAAGATCGACAACTCGACGTTCAGCGCGGAGTACGGCCGTAGCGATGGCTCGATCGTCACCGTCGCCACACGCTCCGGAACTGACCAATACCACGGCGAGGCATTCGACTACTTCCGCAACGAAGCCCTTGATGCCCGCAACTACTTCAATCGCAACTTCAACCCATCCACAGGACTACCGTTTACCATCGCGCAGCAAAACGCCAAGGCTCCTCTGAAACGCGACAACTTTGGCGGTTCCGCCGGTGGGCCAATCTGGCGGCACCACACATTTGTCTACGGCAGCTACGAGGGCCTCCGGCAACACCAGGGGATCCTGCAAAACAGCACGGTGTTCACGCAGGCTCAACAGGCGCAACTCGCCGCCAACGCCACGGCCCAACCCATCGCTGCCAAGATTGCCGCACTCATCCCCCTTCCCAACAGCGGCACGTCAAACTATGTCTCCTTTACTCCCGGCCCCGTGCAGATCGACCAGTTCACCGTCGACGGACTTCACCAGATCGGCGCCAACGATTCGATCCATGGCTTCTATGCCTTCCAAACTGACACACGCACGGAGCCGGCCTTGCAACTCAATACGCTCCCCGGCTGGGGCGACCATCGCCACGCGCATCGCCAGATCGGCACCCTCAGTGAGACCCACATCTTCAATCCGAATCTGGTCAACGAAGCGCGGATGGGATTCAACCGCATCAGCATCGTATTCAATCCGGCCAACCTCATTGACCCAACCAGCCTCGGTCTCGGCGACGGTCTGAACGGGAAGGTCGGCCTGCCGCAGATTACATTTACCGATATCTCGAACTTCAACTTCGGAGGCCCTTCGGGATTTCCGCAAGGCCGCAACGACACCACCGGAGTTGTCGCCGATACGCTCTCCATTCTTAAGGGCAAGAGCGATCTGAAGATCGGGGGCGAAGCGCGTCGTTATCTGGTAGCCAACTTTTCTGCGAACATCGGGACAATGTCCGCCTCATTCGCGAATTTCTCGAATGATCTCGCGAACACGTTCTCCATTCAGCCGAACACAGTATCGAACAGAATTTATGACAATGCCGTCGGCTTGTTCGCCCAGGACAACTATAAGGTTGTGCCCACACTGACTCTCGAAGCTGGGTTGCGCTGGGAGTGGAATGGAACCCCGGTTGAAGGACAGAATCGGTTGACCATCTTCAATCCGGCGAATGTAACCCTGACGCGAGTGGGCAGCAACGGCCTTTCGCGCACAGGCGCGTACAACCAGGACTTCAGCTTGGAGCCGCGTCTCGGATTCGCGTGGGATATCAGCGGCAAGTCAACGTCGGTCCTGCGCGGCGGCTACGGTTACCTTGTTGACCAACCGGTGTCTGGCGTCGTGTCCGGCATGGCATCGAACCCACCTTTCAGCACTGCGGTTTCGTATACCAGCGGCCCCGCCATTCCGATGTCCTCGCTGTATAACTCTGCCACGACGGCATCGGGAGTCGCACTGATCTGGGTCAATCCCAAGTTCAAGAACGCCTACATCCAGAGCTTCAATCTTAATCTCCAGCAAGCTCTGCCCTTCGGCCTGGTTTCCATGGTCGGCTACTATGGCTCGGTCGGCCGTCATCTGCTCGTCATCACAAACCCCAACCAGCCGACGGGCGCATCCACTACGCGTCCTTATACTGTGCTTGCGGCCAACAGCCCGGTCCGCCCCGGTCTTTCGATCAACTCCAATATCACGGAACGCAACAGCATTGGCTATTCAAACTACAACGGCCTGTGGGCCTCCGTTGCCAAGACCATGACCAATGGACTCGAGTTCAACATGAACGTCGAGTGGACCAAGTCGATGGACATCAACTCGCTTGGCTCGCAAGGTGTGGCTGTGCTGCCGGACAGCACTCAGCCGTCGCTCAATTACGGTCCCTCCGACTTCGACGTGCGGGTGCATTATGCCGGCACCGCCATCTACAACTTGCCTTTCAAACGCAATCGCTTCGTTGAAGGTTTCCAACTCTCCGCCATCATGCAGTTCCAGACAGGCAACCCAGTCAACATCGTCGCCGGCAGTCAAGGCTGGAATGGGCTTACCGGCCTTGCACGACCTACTCTGGTAGGAAAGATGGTTCGCCAAAAACAGCAGCTGGCAGGTCTGACCAACATCACCCTGTTCCAGAATCCCGGCGGCACCAGCTATGCCGAGTCCGTCTGCGACATCACCAACATCACCCCCTCATGCATCTTCGAGATCCAGGGAACCCAAGCCTCTGCAACCGCAGCCGCCTCTCCAACTGCATACACCGGCATGGGCACCTTGGAACGCAACCACTACACAGGTCCGGGCTACACCGATCTCGATATGTCGGGTGAGAAGGATACGAAGCTGATCGGCGAGCGTCTTCGTTTCAACCTGCGCGTCGACGCCTTCGACATCCTCAACCATCCCAATTTCGGCCAGCCCTCAGGCAACGTGCAATCGGCGACGTTTGGCCAGATCGCTGCAACCCGCTTCGCAACAAGCGATGGTGGATCGTCGCGGCAGCTTCAGATCAGCGGTAAATTCGTGTTCTAGGCATTCTTGGTTGTTACACTTCTGGGCATAGGTTCCTTGGCTGAGCCTATGCCCACTTGCTTTTGGAATACCCCATCTTTTCTCAGGGAGATTTCATGCGCCGCCGCACATTTTTGCAGACGCTTCCTCTGGCCGCGGCCGGATCGGCCATCGCCGCAAAGAGCCACTCAGCCGAGCCTGTCGCGCATGCTGCCGACGGCGGCCAACCCGCTCTGCTGAAGTTCCAGCCCGCCGGCGCCGAGCGTTTTCTTCGGCCTGACGTGCACGCGGGCGATCGGCCTTCGGGTGCGAGCTTCGCCACGCGCTCACCGGCGCTGGGCTGCTCCGGAGCGGCCGGCACCGCGCATCCGCTGGCCACGCAAACCGCAATCGAGATGCTCAAGCGTGGCGGCTCTGCGGTGGATGCTGCAGTGGCTGCCAATGCAGTGCTCGGATTTGTCGAACCGGTCAGCTCCGGTCTTGGCGGCGACTGTTTCGCCTTTGTCTGGGATCCAAAACTCGGCAAGCTCATGGGCATGGCCAGCTCTGGCAAATCACCACAATCGCTCTCACTGGCCACTGTGCGCTCACGTGCGATCAATGGCGTGATTCCGAAGTTCGGTGCAATCAGCGTCTCCACACCGGGTGCCCTCGATGGATGGTGGACGCTGCATCAACGTTATGGAAAGCTTAAGTGGGCTGAACTCTTCGAGCCCGCGATTCACGCCTGCGAAAATGGCGATCCTACGCCGCAGATCATCGGCTACTATCTCAAGCGCAACATGGCTGCCTTTCTTAAGTCCGGCTCAGGCGTGGAGGAAACGGCCAATGCGGTGGCCACCTACACACCGGGCGGCGTAGCGCCCAATGAATACGATGTGCGCCGCAATCCAGATCTCGCCCGCACCTACCGGATGATCGCCGAAGGTGGCCGCGACGTGTTCTATGATGGCCCCATTGCTCAGACAATCGACGCGTACTTCAAACGCATTGGTGGCTGGCTCTCGGCTGAAGATCTGCGCGAGCATCACGCCGAATGGGTTGAGCCGCTGGTCACGCCATATCGCGGAGTCAGCGTCTACGGAATGCCCGCCAACACGCAAGGCCTGGCGACACTGCAGATGCTCAACATCATCGAGCAGTTTGATATGCGTGAATTTGGTTTCCAGTCGCCGCAATCGATTCATATTCAGACTGAAGCGAAGCGGCTGGCCTACGAGGACCGCGCTCGTTACTATGCCGATCCGCACTTCACCAAGATTCCGATTGAATGGCTCAAGTCAAAGGAGTATGCAAAGGAGCGCGCGAAGCTCATCCGTCTTGATCGCATTCTCGATCCGGTCTATCCGGGTCAGGCGCCGAGCCATGGCGACACGACATATTTCACTACAGCTGACAAAGACGGCATGATGGTCTCGATCATTCAGTCGAACTTCCGCGGCATGGGCTCGGGCCTAGTGGCCGACGGACTCGGTTTTATGTTTCAGGATCGCGGCGAGCTCTTCTCGCTGCAGGATGGACATCCGAATCTCTACGCGCCGGGCAAGCGGCCCTTCCAGACCATCATTCCCGGATTCGCTTCGAGAGACGGTGTGCCCTGGCTGTCTTTTGGCGTAATGGGCGGCGATATGCAGCCGCAGGGACAAACGCAGATCATCGTCAATCGCATCGACTATGGTCTCGACGTGCAGGCAGCAGCCGACAGTCCGCGTTGGCATCATGAAGGCTCGTCGCAAACCATGGGCGAAGATCTGCCCAACCTGGGCCCGCGCGGAGTGCTTCGCCTCGAAGCCGGCGTGCCTGCAGATACGCGCAAAGCCCTCATCGACCTGGGCTGGACGATGGGCATCAGCGAGGGCGGCTTCGGACGCTACGAATGCATTGAGTACCGGAGACAAGGCAACGAACGCGTCTATGCGGCAGGCAGCGAGATGCGCGCCGACGCCGTAGCGCTCGCGTATTGAATTCAGTGGAAATCTTTCCATCGAAACGCGGATGTCGGAGCAGGACGGAAGCCAATGCACTCTCGAAGGCATGATCTCTCGTCGGCTCGACGATTGCGTGTCGCGCAACTTACATCGAGGGCAACTGAACCGCAGGACCTGATACAGAGGTAAGTAGAACCTGCTGTCGAGTCGTGCATGCATGTCCGCGGTTCGAGCGCGCATGCTGAGTTGTGCCATTCACAATTTCAGCAATCTTCTTCATTGCGTTGACACGAATGTGTGCGCAAGATCAACCAATCTATCGCAATGATTGAAATCGAGCCGCGCTTGACCCATGCAATGCGATAGACAGTGCGCGGTCACACTAGGAAAATTCCTAGGATCGTCTTCGCGATGAACCGAGCGGTGTGCAACCTAGATTGTTCTAAGTTCCTCTAAGTGGTTTGAACGTACAGGTATTTAGTTCGCAGTATTACGCGCACACGACCGAGGGCCCGCACTTCTGTAGCGTGCCAGAGTTGAACCGTTGATTTCGATCGCGCCGACACACTCTGAAACCGGAAGCAGACATGGTTGAAGCATTCGTAGTCTGGAACGAACCGAACAATCTTTCCCACTGGAATTTTCATCTCGACTCAGATTGGACTCTTTTCGCAGAGATGACAAAACGCGCCTCCGCTGCAATCCGGTCGGTGAATCCGAATGTCACGATCGTACTCGGCGGAGTTTCCGCCTGTGACTGTGATTTTCTGCGTCTCATGGCCTCATATGAAGTGATGAGCCACGTTGACGCGGTAGGCGTCCATGGCTTTCCGCTGGATTGGAATCATTGGCAGATCAACGACTGGCCAGATCGCCTTCGCGAAGCCCGAGCCGTTAGTGACAAGCCTGTATGGGCCACGGAAATAGGTGCGTCTTCGTTTGGAGCCGAAGAGGTCCAGCGCTTCGGGTTGGAACGCTCTCTTCAATTGGTGCAGGGTCTGGCGGAACGAGTCCACTGGTACAGCCTCTTCGATCTTCCGCCCTCCTGGCCGGCAGAAACTCGCCATAAAGAAGCGGAAGGTTCTGCCTATTACCGGCACTACTATCTAGGTTTGCTCTCGCATGATGGCCGCCCCAAGATGGCTGCTGCGCATTTCCCGACGGACGGCAGCGCAGGGCTCTGCCAATGGTTCCACTTTGAAGATCCCCGGCTCGATGATGCAGTGCAATGGATGTTGGACCACGGTGTGCGCTATCTGCGCACTGGGCTGAGCTGGGCAGACTCGTTCCGGCCGAACGCCGTGGCCTGGTTTGACCGGCAGATGGAGGCGCTCGAACCCTTCCAGGTCGCGCTTACGCTGTGTTTCACGCCTGCGCATCTTGGTATCGAGCAGCATCATACGAGCCCTCCACGGGATATTCAGCAGTTTGCAGATTTCGCTGCCTGGGCCGCTGAGCGCTATGGCCCAAAGCTCGTTTGCACTGAACCAACCTACAAAAAGGAAACCGCGCTGCTATGAGCAAACAAATCTTGATCACCGGAGGAGCTGGCTTTGTTGGCTCGCATCTTGCAGATGGACTGCTGGAGGCCGGTCACTCCGTTCGGGTTTTGGATAGTCTCACGCCGCAGGTCCACGGCGAACAGTTTCCCGAATATCTTTCGCCGGATGTCGAGTTGATCGTTGCCGACATTCGCGACTCGGCTCTGCTGCGCAAGGCGCTCGAAGGCGTCGACGTCATCTTTCATTTTGCGGCAGCGGTGGGTGTCGGCCAATCCATGTATGAGATCAGCCGGTACATGAATGTGAATACGCAAGGAACCGCCGAGCTTTTGCAGGCGATGCTCGATATGCGGCTGACTCCCGAAAAGCTGGTCGTTGCGTCGTCCATGTCGATCTATGGCGAAGGCCGGTACCGATGCTCGGAGTGCTCAAGGGAAGCTGCGCCTCCAGTGCGTTCGATTGAGCAGCTGAGATCCGGTCAATGGGATCTGCTCTGTTCGTACTGTCAGGGTGTTCTCGAACCTCTGCCCACCGATGAGACCAAGCCGTCCGAGATCAATTCGGTCTATGCGCTTTCCAAGCGAGACCAGGAGGATCTCTGTCTTATCTTCGGCAGGACCTACGGAATTCCGGTGACCGCTCTGCGCTTCTTCAATATATACGGAACGCGCCAGGCTCTCTCGAATCCATACACCGGCGTCGCTGCCATCTTTGCTTCGCGCCTCATCAACGGACAACCGCCGCTTGTCTTTGAAGATGGCTTACAGATGCGTGACTTCGTCAGCGTATGCGACATCGTGCAAGCCAATATGCTCGCCATGACAAAACCGGAATCGCATGGAGAGGTAATCAACATCGGGAGCGGAGCCCCTATCAGCATTCTGGAAGTTGCGGAAATTCTTGCACGCTCCCTGGGCAAGGATCTTCGACCAGTCATCACCCGCAAATATCGCGCTGGAGACATCCGGCACTGTTTCGCTGATCTCACCAAGGCTCGCGCTCTGCTCGGCTATGAACCGCGCGTCACTCATGATGAAGGCTTTACCGAACTTGCCGATTGGCTTGCCATGCAGAAGGCCGAAGACAAAGCCGAAACCATGCTGAGCGAGCTAAGTGCTTTTGGTTTGACAGCGTGACGCGAGAAGCGGAGCAATGCCTTGTGTGCAACACATGACGGAAAGGGGTGTAGGGTTCATGAAAGCGGAAAAAAGCCGCACGATTCTCATCACAGGAGGGGCCGGCTTCATCGGATCGAATCTGGCAGAACGTCTGCTTGCGATGCGAGGAACGCGCGTACGGATTTTTGACAATCTCTCACGCGCCGGCGTCGCGCGCAATCTTGAATGGCTCCAGAAAAAGGCGGCGCACAACAATCTGGAGATCGTGCAGGCAGATGTTCGCGATGCCGATGCGGTAAAGCGCGCAGCCGCAGATGCCTCCGACATTTTTCACTTTGCCGCGCAGGTTGCAGTAACCACTTCAGTTGACGACCCGCGAACTGACTTTCAGGTCAATGCATTGGGAACTTTGAATGTTCTTGAAGCAGCAAGGAAATCGGGGCGTCAACCCTTCGTGCTCTTCACTTCAACCAACAAAGTCTATGGGGCATTGAATTCAGTGCCCGTAGTTGCTGACGGCACACGCTATCGAGCAAAAAAGGCCGGTTTCTGCGGGGTTACTGAATCTGAGCATCTTGATTTTCATTCGCCGTACGGCTGTTCCAAAGGAACGGCAGATCAATATGTCCACGATTATGCACGCATTTATAAGCTTCCTACGGTAGTGTTCCGCATGTCCTGCATTGCTGGTCCGCGGCAGATGGGCAACGAGGATCAGGGTTGGGTAGCCCACTTTCTCTATTCGGTGCTGGCCAACAGGCCGATCACAATTTACGGCGATGGGTTGCAGGTGCGCGATGTGCTGCACGTCCACGATCTTGTGGATGCAATGTTGGCGGTCCATGACAATCTCGAAACCACGCGAGGAAATGTCTATAACCTGGGCGGCGGAATGGCTCGCGCCATCTCCATCAGTGAAATGCTGCAAACGATTGCGCGAGAAACCGGCAAGAAGGCGAGACTCAACCACGCCAAAGTGCGGCCGGGCGATCAGCCGCTTTACATCTCAGACACGTCGAAGCTTCGTCGCGATACAGGATGGGCTCCGCGGCGTCGTATTGAGGACATCCTCGCCGATATTCATGCTTTCTGGCGCGAAACCAGCAGTGACGATGCCGTACCGCAGATCAAAACCGTGCACGCCGTGGAGGCGCTCGGAGAAGTTGCATGAAGTATGCTCTCGTAAATCCGCGCTGGAGCTTTGAAGGCTCTACGTACTTCGGTTGCCAGGATCCGCACTTTCCGCTGGAACTGCTGTCAGCGCGCGAAGCGCTACGCGCGGCCGGCCACGAAGTCATGCTGATCGACTCTTTCATGGAATCTCTTTCGCCTGAAGATGTGCGCGCGCGCCTCGACAGTTTCGAAGAAGATTTCCTTGTCATTCCAACAGCTCCTTCGTATCTGTTCTGGCGCTGCCCCCAGCCCGAGCTGCGCGTTCCGCGGCAGTGGATCGACGCTCTCCATCGCCCTTCGACAGTGATTGTGATCGGACCTCACGGCTCGGCGACACCCGGCGCAGCAGCGGTGAAAACCAACGCCGAAGTGATCCTGCGTGGCGAGCCGGATCAAACATTGCCGCTGCTCGCCTCCGCACCGTGGGAAACAATCCCGGGCTGCTTCTGGCGCGATGCGGTGGGCACGTTTCACATGGGCCAAGGTCTCGGTGTTTCGGACATGCGTGCCTTAGGCCCAATCGACTATTCCGACTATCCGGTAGAGTTGCATCGCCATAAGCACCATGTCTTCCCTGGCCATGGTGCAGATGATATCCAGCTTGGCGCGGAGGTTGAATTCGCGCGCGGCTGTCCGTACTCCTGCACGTTTTGCAATAAAACTCTCTTTCGCAACAAGTTTCGCGAGCGCGACCTGAGTGCCGTGCTCGAAGAGATTCAGCAACTGATCGCGCGTGGCGTCGGCTATATCTACTTCATCGATGAGATCTTCGGCGTCGGCAAACAAGTAGTGCCCCTCCTCGAAGAGATCGCGCGCTTACCCGTCGCGATCGGATTCCAAACGCGCATTGATCTCTGGAACGAAGATACTCTCGCTCTGCTCGAACGCGCTCACTGCGTCTCTTTTGAATGTGGCATCGAGTCAGTGACAGAAGAAGGCCGCGACGAGATGAACAAGAACTGCCGAATCGGCACGGACCGGATCACCGAGTTGCTGATCTGCGCGCGCCATCATATACCGTGGGTCCAGGCAAATCTCATCAAGACTGCCAAAGACGATGCTGCACTCGTAAAGCGGTGGCAAATGCGGCTGAAATCAGAGGGCGTTTGGGTAAGCGAGCCGGTCCCGATGTTTCCCTTCCCTGGCAGCCCGCAGTATGTTGAAACATTTGGTGCGTCACCTGACGAAAACGCCTGGGAGCGCGCCCATGCATTCTATCTGCAGTTATTCGCCGGCCGCGGTTACAGCGACATTCAGGAGCAATGCCCATTGCCGCTCGCCGAGCTGGAGAGCGGGACACACCCATGCGCATCCTGATGACGACCGATACGATCGGCGGTGTGTGGACATTCACAAAGGATCTGTCATCTCAGCTGCTCGCCGTGGGCTGCAGAGTTGCTCTTGTAAGCTTTGGCCGCGCCGCATCTGTTGCTCAGCAGGCATGGGCGGCACAACAGGTTCGGCGTTGGGGCGATCAATTCCGTTTTATCTCTTCTGAGCTGCCTCTTGAATGGATGCAGAATAACGAACAAGTCTTCGAAGAAGGGGAATCTCTACTGCAAGATGTAGAACGCGAGTTTGGCGCCGATTTGTTCTTGAGCAGCCAATTTTGTTTCGGTGCTCTCCCGTCGAATATGCCGCGTATCGTGATAGCCCACAGCGATGTGTTGAGCTGGGCACGTGCCTGCCGGCCCGCAGGTCTGGTGCCCTCCGCCTGGCTCGATCGATATTGTGCCTTAGTTGCACAAGGATTGTTGCACGCGGATGCAGTGATTGCACCCACGCAGTGGATGCTCGATGCGGTAAGGCGGAATTTCCGGCTGCCTGAAAATGCCATCATCATTCCGAATGGGCGTAAGCTGCCGCCTGCACGCGAACGTGTGCCTCGTAGATTGCAAGCGGTAACCGCAGGACGAGTTTGGGATGAAGGCAAAAATGTGTCTATGCTGGCTGATGTCACGCCGGCAATGCCTCTCCTGGTCGCGGGCGAAGTGCAACATGAATCGTCGCAATGCTCGGCTCGTCTCGGCAACGCGACTTTGCTCGGACCGCTTGAGGAAGCTGAGCTGCTCGCTCTTTTTCGCCGCAGCAGCATTTATATCTGCACATCCCAATACGAACCGTTTGGCCTCGCGCCGCTTGAGGCCGCACTCTGTGGTTGCGCTGTGGTTGCGCATGACCTTTCATCGCTTCGCGAAGTCTGGGGCGAGGCGGCACTCTACTTCGATGACGCACTATCCCTCAGCGGCATACTCGCCGCGCTCCGAAACGATCGCCAGCTATTGGCGCGGACACGCGCGAGATCACGCATGCGAGCGCTGAAGTTCAGCGTCCGGCGTATGGCGGAATGCTACCTGGCGCTCTTCCATAAGCTACTCATAACACCCGCGATTCCAGAGTATGCAGCATAACTTTCGTATTGCTTACTTTGCGCACTCTGTCCGCTCGGACTGGAACAATGGGAACGCCCATTTTCTGCGTGGGCTCCTGCGCAGCATGTCGGCGTGTGGGCATGATCTGACCATCTTTGAGCCCGCTGAAGGATGGTCAATGCAAAACCTGCGCACCGAAAAATCCGGCGAGAGCTCATTGCATGATTTTGCGCAGCACTACCCCGATCTTCGCATTGTGCCGTATGACTCGATTGGGACCGACAGTTTACAAACGAGGCGCGATTGGCGCGAGAGACTTCGCGAATATGAGATCGTAATTCTGCACGAATGGAATCCGCCGGAGCTGGCGCATCTTCTTCTTGACCTCCGCGATGAGCTCAGATTTCGCTTGCTCTTTCACGATACGCATCATCGCGCCTCTTCTTCTCCTGAACAGATTCGCCTCTTTGGCATCGATCGCTTTGACGGCGTACTCGCGTTCGGCGAAGCTCTGCGCGATATTTACCGCCGGCATTTCAACATCGCACGCGCTTGGACGCTGCACGAAGCTGCCGACACGACGATCTTTCACCCGTTACCCCGCAACGGCAGCACAACCGATGTAGTGTGGATCGGCAATTGGGGCGATAACGAGCGTTCGGCTGAGATTCGCCAATTTCTTTTGGAGCCGGCTGCCGAACTGCCCGCATACAAATTCACTATTTATGGAGTGCGGTATCCGCAAGAGGCTCTCTGTGCTCTGCAAAATGCGAGCGTCGGTTACGGGGGCTACCTTCCCAATCTTGCCGGACCGGGTACCTATGCCTCGTCGCGACTCACAGTTCACATACCGCGTCAGCAGTATACGGTGGCGATGTCGGGCATTCCGACGATTCGCGTATTCGAAGCGCTCGCTTGCGGCATCCCGCTCATCTCCGCACCATGGAAAGATGCAGAACATCTTTTTAATGACGGCGATTTTCGCATGGTCCGCAATGCACACGAGATGAAAGCAGCGATGCAGACTCTGCTTTCTGATTCCAAAGCTGCGGAACAGCAAGCCGCACAAGGACTGGCGACCGTCCTTGCGCGCCATACCTGCCGGCATCGCGCCGAACAGTTGACATCTATTTTCGAGGAGCTATACCGGTGAATATCCTTGTTTTCGGTTCGAGCATTACGTCTTCTTACTGGAATGGAGCCGCAACCTACTATCGCGGTATCTACAAGTACCTCGCGCGGCTTGGAAACCGGATCGTCTTTGCGGAGCCCGATGCTTATGGACGCCAGCAGCATCGAGACGTTGATGATTTTTCTTATGTCGAGTCCGTCGTTTATCAACCAGAGGGAGAACTGGAATCTGCACTGCGGCGCGGTCTGTCTGCGGACGTCATAATCAAGCACAGCGGCCTGGGTGTCGGCGATGAATTGTTGGAACAACGCGTGCTCGAGTTCGCACCGCACAGCCTGATCATTTATTGGGACGTAGACGCTCCGGCCACAATTGCGCGTCTGACGGAGAATCCCAGCGATCCATTGCTCCGCGCGATTCCTCAATACGATGCTGTCTTCACCTACGGAGGCGGCCCGGCAATTCGTGACGCCTTTATGGGCTTTGGTGCGCGCGCCTACTACAGCATCTACAACGGTCTCGATGTAGAAACGCACCATCCGGTTCCACCGAGCCCGTCACTCGCCTGCGACGTGGCATTTCTCGGTAATCGGCTGCCAGATCGCGAAGCTCGCGTAGAAGAGCTTTTTCTCAAAGCCGCCGAGTTGGCGCAGAACAAAACATTTTTGCTTGGAGGTGAAGGCTGGGGCGACAAGCATCTTCCCTCCAACGTTCGCTGGATCGGGCACGTTCCCACGGCGCAGCACAATCGTGTGAATTGTTCCGCCGATATGGTCATGAACATCAATCGCTCGTCGATGGCGTCGTATGGTTACGCGCCCCCTACGCGAATCTTCGAAGTGGCGGGCGCCGGGGGCTGCCTCTTGTGCGACGAATGGCCGGGTATCGAAGATTGCTTTGAGCCGGGCCGTGAGATTCTCGTCATTCGTTCTGCACAGGATGTAGTCGATGCGCTTGCGCAATACGACACTCAGGCACGGCACCGCGTGGGAGAAGCAGCTCTTGCACGCGCCCTCCGTTGCCACACGTATGCACAAAGGGCTGAACAGGCAAAGGCGGCATTCCTCGAATGTCGAAGCCGGCGAAGCTTCGCCTCCGCTCCGCCGCAACCGATCGCAACTGCACTGATGGGAGAAGTCGCATGAAGATCGTCATCTATGGACTTGCCATTACTTCGTCCTGGGGAAATGGCCACGCGACTACATACCGCTCATTGAGCAAAGCACTCGCGCGGCGCGGGCACCATATCCATTTTGTAGAAAAGGATCTGGAATGGTATCGCCACAATCGCGACCTGCCTCAGCCAGAGTTTTGCTCCGTCCATCTTTACGATGATTGGAGCCACGACGCACGCAAACTCGTGCGTCTCAGCAAAGATGCGGATGCAATTGTCATCGGATCGTATTTTCCTGATGCAATTGTGGCTACTGATGCGCTGCTCCACGCAGGATATGGACCATTGATCTTCTACGATATCGATACGCCCATTACAATGACACAGCTTCGAGCCAACGGCGGTACAAGCTACCTCCGCACCGCCCACATACCTTTCTATGCCGCCTACCTCAGCTTCACAGGAGGACCTGTCTTACGGGAACTCGAAGATCGCTTTGGTTCGCCGTGCGCTGTGCCTTTTTACTGTTCGGTCGATCCAGAACTGTATCGGCCCACTGCGGCTCGCACTGAATTCCGCTGTGAACTCAGCTATTTGGGCACGTATGCCGCCGATCGTCAGCCGAAACTCATGCGGCTCCTGAATGACACTGCCGCCCTGATGCCGAATGCTAGGTTTCTCGTGGCCGGCGCGCAATATCCCAAGGACATATTCTGGCAGAAGAGTGTTGAGTGTACGACGCACCTCTCTCCGCCTCAGCACCCTGCCTTCTATTGCTCTTCGCGGTTCACGCTCAATCTGACGCGTGATGATATGATTGCCGCCGGCTACTCGCCGTCAGTACGCCTTTTCGAGGCGTCGGCATGTGGCGCTGCCATTCTCTCCGATGAGTGGAACGGACTGGATGAGTTTCTCACTCCTGGCCGAGAGGTACTGCTTCCCAAAGACGCGTACGAGGTGAAAGAGATATTGACCTCTCTTCCCGAGAAGGAGCGCGTCCGCATCGGGTTGAATGCACGCGAGCGCGTGCTTTCACAGCATAGCTCTGCTCATCGCGCATTGGAGTTCGAGCGGATTCTCAATCGATGCGGCGCGCATCGCGCACAGGCGAAGCGAGCAGCCGCTGCAACGACTCCGTACACAGTTCCGGTTGTTCCGCAGAAAGAGCTGCAAGCGAATGGACTCCCGTCGCAACCGCAATGACCTCGACTCCGTTTTCATGGGCTGCTCTGATGTCGGCCGGCGTATCACCGACCACGCAGACTGCGGCTTCATTAGGCAATATGCGCCGCGCTTGTTCGAGCGCGTGTCTGAAGACGTTGGCCCGGCATTCGAAGGCATCGCTGAAGCCATAGAAGTCAAACTGATCCAGCAGGCCGCAACGAGCTAGTTTTATCCTGCCGATGCGTTCGAGGTTTCCTGTGGCCACCCCCAACAATGCCTTGCGCTGGCGCAGATGGCGCAGTACTTCGCTGACGCCGAGCAACGTCTGCGCACAGATTGAATTCTGCCTCTCTTCGATGAAAGAGCACATGCCTTCACACGCTGCGGTTAACTGCGGGCGCCACAACTCTTCAGGTACTCCTGCTAGTTGAAGCGCATCCCGCAAGATACCTCTATCTGTATTGCCGTGCGTCGTAACTCCTTCGAGCGTCAGGTGCCTTCCTGTCATGGATTCCAGTGCAGCACAAAAGGCGAAGTAGTGGGTCGCGTCGCTGCAGCAGAGCAGTGTGCCATCAATGTCGAGCAGATAGGCGTCATAGGCATCCCATGCGCGGCTGAGCGTTCCACAAACCGCCTCGGTCACGCTACCTGCTGTTCCTGACGTATCTCTTCCCAAAGCCGCAACTCCTCAGTAATACGTACGATCACACTTTCCCAATCCCCCGGTAAAGGCTGCCGAAAAAGCCGCAGTGATGGATACCACGGGCTGTCTTCGCGCTTTGTCATCCATCTCCAGTCTGCGGCATAACCAAGCAGCACCCACGCGGGCCGCCCCATTGCACCCGCGAGATGAGCAGCGAGCGTGTCCACCGTGATGACGAGATCGAGTTCCGCGATAGTCTTCGCCAGATTCATTACCCCCGTTCTGCAATCGGCGGCATCTTGCAAGCGGGGAGATCGCGAGAGGCAATGCCACTCATCGCTAGCCGGAGTACCCTGCAGATTCCAAAATTCGCAGCCGCAGTTTTCGATGAGCAACTGCACCAGAGAGAATGGTATCGATCGCGCCGTATTCCATTCTCCTGCAGCCCATACAAGGCCGACCCTCGGATATGCCGATGACGTTAAATCTCCACGACTCGGCTTGCACGAAGAAACCCTCAGATAGTTCTCAGCAATGGGCAGATCATCCAGCGTCGTTCGAAACAAATATGGCAATTCCATCACTTCGAGTTGCACGTCCCATGCTGGCGGCTCAAGCGGAGCCCGATCGCCCCAGGTCACCACGTGCCTTACGCCATCTATGAATGGCGCTAATTCAAGTAATGCAGGCGGCACTTCCACCACAACGCTGGCCGCACGCGCTTCAAGCCTCGGGAGATAGCGCAGAAACTGAACAGCATCTCCGAGCCCATGCAGACAACGTACGATGACGCGTTTGCCATCAACCGGTTGCCCATTCCAGAAACGATGTGGATCTAGAGTGCCGCGACGCCAGATCGCGTCCGACTCGCACCACGCATCGGCAAAATTGCCGGCAAGCATCTGCGCCATCCAGCGTCCGGCTGCGCACGTATCGACGTTGGCGCCTGCAACCTCGGCTTGATAGAAAACCCTTAGCGCTTTCTCACTCCGCTGCGCAAGCAGCGCCTCCGCTTCAGCCAGTAACTCCGCACCTACGTCCGGAATCACGCAGCCTCCGTGCCCCGTGCGGGATACACGCAATGCGGTCCATCAGGAGGAATCTCAACTTCGCTCCAACGGCAAAGATAAACCTCGTCCTCAAGCTGCGATTCGATCGTAAACCCCGAAGATCGCAACATTGCTTCCGCACACGCGCGATTCGGCACCCACCAGTTGGTCTCATCGTGCGAATAGCGATGTTCAATGAAGTGAAGCTTGGGATAGTCAGGCTCGTCGAAGTGAAGTCTTTGATGAAAATCATAGTCAGGTTCAATGGTTGCGACTTCATCGCTTCCGCGAAGCATGCTTTGAAAGAGCAGCAGATCACGCGCGACATGCTCGTGGATCAGATCCAGCGCGAGCAACGGATGTCGGAGGTGATAGAGCACTCCCATGAAGATGACCAAATCAAATCTTTCGCGCAGAGATGCAATCTGCCAGACCGACATGGGTTCGAATTGAACATCCAGTCCAAGCACATCGGCCGCAAATCGCGCCTGCGCCAGATAGTGTTCGTCTGAATCGATCCCCAGAACGCGGTCGGCGCCGCGCCGCTTCATCTCAAGAGAATAAAAGCCGGCGTTGCAGCCGATGTCGAGCACGCTCTTTCCGGTAAGGTCTTCAGGAAGCGCGTGGCTGAAGTGTTCATATTTGATCTGCGGGTAGTCGCCGAGAAAATGCGCAGGGGCCGTTTGGATTCCACGTAGATGCAGATTGTGAAACCACGGACCGAGAGCCGCAATCTGCCCTTCCAGCGACGTGCCGGTCTGTGCTGCTTCAGCGACGGGCGAGATCGACTGCATGGGTCGCATCCTCCGCATAATTGATGTAACGATCCAGGCCGGTATCGGTGCTTCCCTTCCCATCGAGCAGCTTGATCGCTGCTCGATAACCGTGGAGCGTGCCCACATCCACATAGGCTCGCCCCGCGCGCACAGCAACGGCGGAGCCGCCCTCTCGAAACCATGCATTGAAGAGCGATCCGAAGTATTCATCGCGGCGCTCCGACCGAAGCCAGAGTTGATGAAGCTGATGAAAGATGTGTCCCGGCATCTTGATTGCACCCCATACCCAGTGGGATTGCGCATTTTTCTGCTTCACCTGGACCTCGCGCACAATGCCATGCTCGTCCGTAATTACGGCATCAAAGAGTTCGGGCTGCTGCACGGGGAACAGCAAAAGAGAGAGCCGGTCGTCCGGCAGATGAGTGAGCGCATCTTCAGGAAACCAGATCGTGTCGGGCAGGCCAATCACAACGGGCTCTGCCTCGCGGATGCACGATATGGCGCGAAACACCGCATCGCACAGTCCGCCTGGCTGCTGCTGAACCGCATAGACAATGTCCGCACCCCACAAGCGCGAGCCGTAGTACTGCAAGATATCGGCTTTGCCGGGCGAGATGATGAAGCATAGCTTGTCGGCGCCTCCGCAGATCATCCGCTCGACGAGATATTCGCTGACCGCTCGCGGCCGTTCGCTTCCATTTTCAATTCGGCTGCCAACGGGAAGCAGCTCCTTTGAGAAGGCCAACGGCTGTATGCGGCTACCGGATCCTGCCGCCGGAATAATTCCCAACATAGATCACATCCAACAAACGGATTTTGTCCACCGGTTTTTTGTGCGTCACGCCAGCTAAGCCGCCTGCGCAGAGTTTGCCGCGCATGCGCAAAGCATCTCCAGTTCTGCGATACGTCGCTCCGCCGTGTGTTCGGCAAGAACGCGTGCACGCCCTGCCTCGGCAATCCTGCGCAACTCTGCATCCGTGAGCGAGAGCGCGTGCACAACCTCCTCCGCCGTATCGACCCGCAAAATCTCCTGCCCCGGCGAAAAGAACAACTCCAGCCCTTCCCATCCATCGCTGAAGATCGGCGTGCCACAAGCAGCGGCCTCAAAGAGACGACCGGACGGGCAGTAGCCGTATCTGGCCATGCTTTGCCGCGTCACATTGAGCGTGGCTCTCGATGAACAGAAGAATGACGGATGCAGAGCGGGTGGAAGGTGCGGAATGAAATGGATATTTTTGCTCCAGGAATCGTGATCGGGATACTGCGCCCCAGCAAGATGGAACTGCTCTCGCGTCATCCGTCGCGCCGGTTCGAAGAAAAGAGTTTTGAGCGCCTCATGGCGATCCGCTGCGAACGTGCCTAGGTAAGAAAGTGCTCCGCGAAACGCCTCCACCGGTGCCGCCGGTGAATGTGCATCGGGATCGGCCCATCCATACAACGGCGCGACGAACTGCGCTCCCAGCCGAAGGCGAAGCTCATCCAATGCGCGCCCGCCTGTGTAGCTCAACACCAGATCAAAGTCACTGAGCCCCTCAGCGGGCAAGTACGCCACAGGAGCTCCGGTGTCGAGTGCATCCAGCGTTACCGGAGTGTCCAGGTCATAAAATGCTTTGATCCCCGCCCGTGAATCGAGAATCAAACGTGCCACCTCTGGTCCATCCGGACAGAAACTGGTAAACATGGCCAGATCGGCGGCGTCGAGATCCGCCAACGCCGCTTCGCGAATCCCCTCCAGCGACTCGTAAAATTTGAGACTTACTTGCGGCGGAGGCTCCCAGCCATCACGAGTGGAAGCGTAATATGGAAGCTCTCTCTCATAGAAAACGACGCTATGGCGCCTCTTCTTCATGGCGTGCACCAGCGCACGCCATAGGGTTGCGTGCCCATTTCCCCACGACGAGGAGATCGTAAGCCCAAAGATCACGACGTGCATGTACGCTATCCTCGCAGCAGGCGTCGTTGCCTGCGGACATCAAGCCTTACGTTTACGGACATGCTAGGCGGCGTGTCTTTTGCTGCCGCTGGTCTGTTTGGAAGCTTTGCCGCTTGTGCGTTCGCTCTCAGGATGGATGAGCTTGTTAAAGTTGCTCTGCTCGCCATCTGCGGTCTTCTCCTGGTAGAGCAGTTCCAACCCACTCTCATCAAATTTGCGGAAGAATTCCTCCCAGGAGATTTCTTCAAGTTTGTCATCATTGCGATTCCGCGCGTGCGGAAATTCAAAGCGTAAGATTCCCGGCTCGTCTCCGCGCTCTGTTCCTTTTACCTCTGCAGGCACCGCGCCGCGGGCCTCAGCCCATTTGCGAATCTGATCGTGATCTCGGGTGGTTTTAGAGGAAGATGCCATCGATTTTCGTCTCCTAAGCTTGCTATGTGACACAGATTCGGCGACAACGGCGGCGGTTGTATGTTTGTAGAAGCTGATTTCCGTGGCGCTTTTCCCTCTGCGCACCAGACCAAAACCTCGCGCCACTCAGTCCGCGGCGGAGCTCGGTTACCAGTCCGCCTGGTCCTCAAAAGCTCTTTGCGGGGAGGCCCGACCGTCTCTCTCCAGGGCAAAATTGCGTTAGGGATACGCCTGGCTTGTTTGATACAATTGCCCAAGCAGGACATGTGCAGATGTTCTGAACCCGTGGCGACAGGCCGCGGCAATATCAGCGGTAGAAACGACTGCCGCTGAGCCGTCTTTCTCTCTTCAGTTGCCTGATCGGGTGAGACGACGAAAATAGAGAAAACCAGCCAATTTTTCGCGCCATCCGGGCCGAAGAGACAAGCTGGGGACGTAGCTCAGTTGGTTAGAGCGCTGCCCTGTCACGGCAGAGGTCGCGGGTTCGAGCCCCGTCGTCCCCGCCATCAAAACTAAAATTCAAGCTCTATGGGCAATTTCCACGTATGGCCATGGTCATTGAAAACGGGCAAATGTTCCGTAGCCAAGTTCTAGTCAGGAAATAGCCTCCAATTCTGTTCGCAGGCCCCTAGTGAGCTTTCCGGTAATAGCGGTTGGGCGCGCCGGGGGTGGAAGCGCTGCCCGCGACCTGCGCCTCGGCAGCGTGGTCCCTGGTCAATGCAGTCATCAGAGTAATGCCCGTGCCTGCAATCTGCGTGCCGGCCGCGTGCGCATGAGCCAGCGGCGTAGAAACAGTGATGGTCCCGGCGCCTCTCCGGGTGCTCGCAGCGACGACTGCCGTCTCCGAATCTGCGCCGCTGCCGATCGTGATAGCTTGACCAATCGTGAAGCCGGACACATTGGCAAGCGGAAGAACCGTCGCGCCGGCACTGGTAGCAGCATCCATCGTCGTGGCGCCTGGCGTGCCGACTGTAGCAACGACGGCTGTCTCGACGTTCGCGCCTGTATCGACCCTGACGGTTTGGCCGGCATTAAAACCTGTGACGCTCGCAACTTTGATATTGGTCGCGCCGGCAACTGAGGCGGCTGACAGGTTGGTCGCAGGCTCCGTCGAGAAATCCGTGCAATTGCTGTCAGTGTCCGCGCCATCTGGGAAACGGCCCGCACTCGTGTCGGACGCGCTGGCCGGTGAGGCAGCTGGCCCGAAGCCAACCAACAGGCCAGGAGCAATCACACGGCACCCACTCTGCGTTGGTCCAGAAGTAGCCTGGTATCCTTCGCCGGCCCATGGGTCAACGAGAAGGCCATAGTTAAGGCTGTCGACCACCAAGCCCGAAGCGTCACGCAATATCATCGCGCCGGCGTTGATCGAAATTGTCGTGCGACCGAAACTCACGGTGCTGGTGGAGAGCGTCGGGCCACCGAACCATTGGTTCGGCTCGGGCTTTCCCTGATAGCCCGCTGTGGAAACGGCAGCGTCGCGAACCACTGCGTCGATGGCGTGCTCCTTGGCCAGGGGACTGTCGAGCGTGATGCCGGTGCCTAACGCCTGAACAGGTTCATTGCTCGAATGAGCAAAGGCCGTCGCCGGTTCGAAGCTGATGCCCGTTCCCCGATCGCCAAAGGGAAGATTGGCCGCATGATTGAACTTGAGCGGAGCAGCCAGTTCGAGCCCCGTGCCTGGATCGACCACCTCCTCAGCGTCGCCATGCGCCTGGGCAAACGCCGGCGTAATGTCTATGCCTGTGCCCGAAGCCCCTGCGGTGCCAACTGCAGTGATGGTCGCCGTTTCCTTGTTCGCCGGAGTGCCGATGATGATTTTTTCACCTACAGCGAAGGTTTCCGCATTGCGAACCTTGATATTCGTCGCTCCGGCGCGCGCATCCGCCGAGAGATTCGTGTGGTTTGCGCGAGTGCCTACGCGCGTGACTGTAACGGTTTCAATACCGTGGTCAACACTGTCGATGTCGAGCCTGATCTTGTCGCCAACGGAAATATTATCGAGAGACGTCACTTTGATGTTGGTTGCGCCGGCCGCCGCATCTGCCGCCAGGTAGGCCTGCGTGCCCTGCTTGCCAACAGCGGTGACCGTGGCCACCTCATAGCGTTCCGTGTCTCTCCCAACGACGGGATAACTAGCGCCATAGCCGAGCGCAATCTTCTCGCCCACCTTGAAACCAGAAGCACTCGTGACCGGTACATTCGTCGATCCGGCAGGAATCGTGATCACGGGGCCTTCAGGAAGTGGCTGCCACAGCGTCGTACTGTTGCTCGCGGCCGTGCCGAGGCTTGCGATCTTACGAGTCTCTACGCTGGAGCCGGTATCGATGCTTATCGTATCGCCGGCCGACATGCCGGCCGTACTTCTGACATAGACAGTGGTGTCGCCTTCGCGCCCCGGCACCGCCAGGCCAGAGTTGGAGAGACCGAGCAGATAAAAACCGCCCGCCTTGAGCTTCGTTCCAGCGGGAATCTTGATCACTGAGAAGATAGCCTGCTGCGTCGGATGCTCAGCCAGAGTCCAGTTGGAGAGATCGACATCACGCCTGCCGGCGTTGTAGAGCTCGATGAATGAGTCTGTCGGGTTGGTGGGCGGGCCAGCGCTGATGCGGAATTCGTTGATCTTCACCGGGCTCCCATTCCGCACCTTTTCGGCCATTGTCTCGGATTGTTTTGCGCCGTTCGCCGTCCATGAAGCGTTAGCGACGAGATCGCCGTTAAAGGCCGCTGTCCCCGAAGTAACTTTGAAGGTCGCGCTCACACTCGCGCCCGGCGCGATCGGGTCTGCGAAAGTCTTCGACGTCTCGTGAGTGCCTTCAACAAGAGCGCTCCATTGGGAGTTCGGCACCACGATGCTCAACTTGACGCCCTCTGCAGCCGCGCCTGTTGTGTTCGTGAACGTTACAGTCGTGTTCTGCGACGAACCTGGTGAAAAAGTCTGGAGTCCCGGCGGAGTAGCCGTTGCTGCAGCCGGCGCCAGGCTCAGCGGCTGCACATCATACTTGGCCGCCACAACGTTAGCCTGCACCAGTTGGTCAGTGGCGTCGGTCGGGAATGTACCGGCGGCCGTCATCGCGCCTTCATAGAATGTGCCCTGCGAACTATTGCTGTTATCGCCGCCGTTGCCCAGCAGGATGGCGCCCTGCTTGCGCATCGGGTCGTAGGTTGAGTTGACGCGCGGCCCGTCAAACATCACCGAAATTGCGCCTCGCTGCGCATCGCCTCCCATAGAGGTCCAGTGGTGCGGCTCGCCCTTAGCCATCGCGGTTACAAAACGCCAAGTAATATTCGGCAGGTTTACGCAGAGCTTCGATGCATCCGCATTCACACAACCAACCAGGTTGTTCTCCTGGTCCGTCATGATCCACGGACCTAAACCATGTCCGTGGTACCACGGAGTGGCATCACCGTAGTAGGCGGTCTCCATCGTGCCGTTGTCGTCGTCACGGCTGTCGATCTCCGCGTTGCCGTAGTCGAAGCAGCAACCCGAGTTGAAGTGCAGACCGTTGATTACCCAGTATTGCCCCTCCGCCTGGTCGTCGACCGCTGTACCCTTCGCGTCATTGATGCGGATGCCCATGCCCGGCTCAATAAAAACGCCGTACACCTTATGGCCCATGATCGTGACCGGCGCCATGTCGGCCACCGGCAGATTGTTGAACCCGCCCATAGCGGGACCGCTGAATCCACCGCGCGGCGCCTGCGTCAGGTCATTGTGCTTGGGCGACTGATCATAGACGGTGGTAATCCAGCAGTAGGTGTTGGCACAGAACGCATCCTGCTTGGCGGCGTCGGCGTATCCGCCTGCATCCGGCGTCGGTGACGCAGTGGGCTGAACGACGCCGATGTCCAGAGTTTTGCCATCCGACTGGCGCAGGACTTGATAAAGAGGCCCGTTGTAGGAGGCGTACAACGCACGCGTAGTGCTGTGTGCGGCCACACACGGATCGTTGGCGGCCGCGTAGATATCGCACGGCCCTAGTGGCCGAGACGGAACAGTACCGGCCCCCGAGCCTGCGGGTTGCGCCATCGTCAACGTGGCGCCTACCGTGATGAGCGCCAGTACCGGTATCAATGCAAAACTCTTCCTCGTTCTCATGTCGATCCTATTTGCCTGCCAGAATGCCTTCGGGAAAACGTATACCACAAACTCTGCAATTGTACCCGGGAGAAATACGAAAGCACAGTAAATTGTGCACTGAAACAGCCGCGAGTGCGAGGCAAGCCGCTGGCGCGAAAAGCTGTTAAGCCAGAATACAGTTGAAGTCAGGACCGCGTGCTACTTTGTGCAACGCCTGCATTGACGGCACAAAGAACGAAAACCTACTATTTCTTCGCTAATCTTTGGTCTATTCAGACGCACGGAGGCGTCGGCCAATCGTGCGTGGCATTCGCATTGCCGCAATGACTTCTCCCAACTGTTCTGGTTCACAGAAAGGGTGTGCACACATGGCAGAACAATCTTGTCGTTCTCTCGGAAGGTTCGCTTCCGTAGCCCTGTTCGCAATTTTTCTCGCCGATGCCATTCTCGGGCACGCACAATCCGGCTCCGTTAAAAACATCGCGCCGGGTGTGTATGTGTGGCAGGGCGACCGCGATAAGCGTGAGCCCGCGAACTGTATGTGGGTCATCTTCAAAAACTATGTGCTCGTCGTCGACGCCAACTTTCCATGGGGAGCACGCGAGATCCTTCCGCAGATCAAAGCCACGACGGACAAGCCGATTCGCTTCGTTCTCAACACCCATTATCACGGCGATCACGCTTACGGTAATGCAATCTTTGTCGACGCAGGCGCGATGATTGTGAACTCCGAGGCGACGGACGAGGAGGCGCGAACCCGCGGCGCGGACGGCTGGAAGAATTGGAATGACCCGACCCACAGTCTGAAAGACACCCGCGAAGAGTTCGCCACACTCACCTTTTCTGATCATCTGGTCTTTGATGACGGCACGCAGCGCGTTGAGTTCATCCGCCTCGGCCCGGCACACTCACATGGCGACACCGTTGCCTATCTGCCCAAACAACACATCGTGGCGACAGGCGATCTCTGCGTTACATGGGCTCATGGAAACAACACAGCCGATCCCGGCGGTAGCTATAAGGGATGGCTCGCTGCTTTGGACAAAATGATCTCCTGGAATGTTGCGACCGTTGTCCCGGGTCATGGTGCAGTAGCTGGCCCAGATGCGTTGCAGGGCCAGCGCGCCTATCTCGACGCCATGTGGACAAAAGTGCAGGCGGCGAAGGCCGCGGGTGAAAACCCTGATCAGGTGATCACCGAGATTGATTTTTCCAAATATGGCACGATTGCTTCGGATGCGAACGCAAATGCATCGAGCATACGGTCGATGTTTCGTCGCATTGATGCCGGTGGCAACTAGCAGATAATGCAAAGTCGTTATCGCAGCCAACTGTCCGAGTCAATTTCGACTCGATGACCTGAGCAGAAGAAACCAGCCACGGCCGTCGGGCTTTTCAATGGACGTTCCGGCTTGCCCTTGAACGGTAACCGCTTTCTCCAACTCGCCTGTTACGGGGTCAATCCAGCTGCCTTGATAGCTGCTGCGCGGAAGAGTGCGCGTGATCTGGATGTCTGCCTGTGGTCGAGAGTAAATAAGGATGGCGTCTGTCTGATCACCCGCAAGAACCCAGTTGTGCGTGGGATCAGAGAAGAGGCCGTCGACCGGGCGCATCTTCATCAGATCGTGCGCGAGATAGTGATGAACAAATTTGTCGATGACGGCATCGGTCGATAGCTCCTCAGTGCTTGCCGAATTCCCTGTCCGCGTCTGCCCCTCCGGAATGCCACCACCCATCAGGACAGGAATGGGTCCCGCGCCGTTCTCGTAAGCGAGGATAACGAGATTGGGATAGCGGTCGCGGTACTCGCGCACGAGTCGATATTCCTGCGAGGGCGTAGTGGCAGGGCCGTTGTTCGTATAAGGCTCGCCGAATTGTGCGGTGAAGTAGTCGCGATAAGCGCGATTTTTGCCGGCCTCGGGTGCATACAGAGTTCCATCGGCGAGGTAGTACCAGTAACGGATGTCGATCGCGACAACCTGCCGAGAACGTACCGGGTCATTGAGAATTGTGTCGGTAATGCGCTTATCGGCCGCAAGCTCGATGTGGACCGTACGATTGTGGAGCTTCTCCCATTCCGCTACAGTATCCTGGAAGAACTGCTCAAATGACAGCGGCCCCGCATACTGTGTCGCGACGCCCAAGACAACGTCGGGCATGTCGCCAAACTGGTCGAGCACATGAAAGATGTAGTCATGATGCAGCTTGCGCAGCGGCAGATACTCCACGCTATAAAATTCGTTCGCCAGGTTCAGCTTGGTAACAGTCGGCTGAACTGTGTCCATCGCAAGTGTGTAACCAGGCGCGAATGGCGGCGGCTCTGGAATGCCGGTGTCGTTGATGTTGTTCGCAGGACGCCAGGGATAATCAATCCAGTGCGGGCCAATCTCGAGCACATTGTGCGTATCGTAGAGCTGATGCAGCACAATCAGTCCATGTTCGCCGGCGATGCGATCGAATTCACGGTGCCGGTCAAAGTACCAAGGATTGTAGCGGGAGAGGTCAAAGCGGCTCAGGCCGTCCCACGCGAATCCTTTACCGCTGCGCACCCACGGCATCTCGAAAAACGGGGCCCACACGTCTCCATTCTGCATCTGGAAGACGGTGTGCCCATCACGGCGACGGTCGTACCACAAGCCTGGATAAGAGAGATAGAACGCCGATCCATGCTTTAGCGCGCGTTGAACCAGCTCATGCAGATCTTCGGTTAGGCCCGGCGCGGTCTGCCCAGGCATAAACCGCGTGATGCTCGATCCTGCACCGACGCTGGCATTCAGCGGACTGGTGTTGCCGTGCCACAGAGCATCTGATTGCGTGCCGCCGAATACAACTTCGCCATCGATAACGAAGTATCCATTCACGATCTGGGACGGGTGCTGCGGCAGAGGCGTGTCGCGCGGAGTCGTAATCTCGTGAAAGTCAGGCGTGCTGCCGGCTTCAGCAGGCATTTGCGCCACCGCCGAAAGATGCAGGCTACGTGCAGCGAGTTCCGTCTGATAGAGCGGCTTGTCAGATTGGACAACGTAGTTGGGCCCGTCATAAGGGCCAAGCGCATCGAGCGATTCCGCTTTGGAGTTCCAGATCACAGAGTTGACGGCAGTCCAGCCGGCGGCCTGCGCCCGCGTTGGATCAAGTAAAAGCTGAATTCGCGAATCAGGCACGCTCAAGTTTTCGTAGAGCACCCCAGACGCCAAGCCTTCAAAGGTGCCGCTCGGCTCAATGGAGTGCTTCGCGTCGCAGTCAAGAAAAACATTCGGTCCGGCAGCGAGCAGTCCAGTCGCGAAGTCGTTCATGCCATACTCGCTGTGACAGTGGTAGACCAGTACCTGCTGGCCGTAGACCACAAAAGCCTGCCTGCGATAGCCTGCAACTTCGGAGATAGGAGCGAGATAGCTGCAGTTCTCAACCGTGATTCTGCGGGCACGGCGGCCAACGCGGACCGCAGATGCAACGAAGTGCGTCGCTGCCACGTTGCGCACCCACGCATCTTCAACATGGTCCATCGCAATCGCGATCCAGGAGTGTTCTTCGTCCTTCGGATTGCTTTTGTCCCATGCGCTCTCAAGCGCGAGATTCTCGATGCCGACGTTCTGAATGGGAGCATTGGATTGAACCGCGGCAACCGTACCGGGGCCCTCGGGCCGCTGCATGATGAACGTAATAGGTGCATCAAGCTCAACGGTTTTAGAGGCCGGATCAATAGCAGTGATGGTGCGATCCCAGATGAGATCGTGCGAGCCGGCCTTCCAGTCCAGCCGCTGGTCTGCAAAAGTTTCGAGCAGCCCGTTCATGCCATGCGCCTTGATCCATTGGGCAGTGCTGGCTCGACGCACTACGACGCGGCTACCGGCAACGAGGCCCGTAGTATCGGCAATGTGCAGCGTGCGCGATCCGGCGGGCACCGTGTCATCGGTAATGGGAACAGTAGCGCCGAGGACCGGCTCTTCACAGCCTCCCACTTCGATGAGTGTGCGGCGACCGTGCCCCTCCGCCACCAGGACAGTGCCCTGCGCCCCCGTTCCACTGCCGCGCAGCACAACGCCACTCACGTTGAGATGAAGCTGGCCATTGATATGAAAGCGGCCGGTGCGCAGCAATACCGCTCCTCTGAAGCCATTGGCCCGCAAGGGCAGAGAGGCTACATGATCAAGAGCTGACTGCAGCAGTGCCGTGTCATCGCCGCCGGAAGACCGAACTGAGATGATCACCGGAACGCGAGGAAGATCATGGCCGCCGCCCTCAAACCCTGCATAAGAAAAATCGATGCCAACGGGATTCCCGCGGGTTTGCGCAGAATCGTGCGTGTTTGCAAGAGCTGCCACCAGAATGGCCGCTGCCAGGAGCCGCATGGAGGGTCATCACCTCGGATTGTTTTTCTGAAGGAACTATACGACAGGGCCGAGTGCGAAAGCGTCAGATCTTGATACCCGCGCAATCTATGCATGACCGATTAATTCTCCGAGCTGCTGACCGTTCCGGAATTTGAAATCGATGCGGCAGAATTGCATGTGAATCTCTTTCCCGCCTACCATCCCATCTGGTGCATCCGTTCAAGAATGATCGCGGTGTACTTGTTCATGCGCTCGGGCCGTCGCTTCAACGGAGCGGGCAAAATAGCGGCGAGCCGTGCCGCCTGTTCCTGGCTGATATTACGCGCCGGCGTTCGGTAGTAATAGACACACGCCGACTCCGCACCATAGACACCCGGGCCCCATTCGACCACATTAAGGTAAAGCTCCAGGATGCGCCGCTTGCCGAGAACGAGTTCCGCTACCGGCACCAGTGTGAACTCTGCGCCCTTACGAAGGACAGAGCGGCTCGTTCCAAAAAACAGGTTTTTTATAAGTTGCTGCGTGAGCGTGGAAGCTCCACGCATGCGGCTGCCCTCCATATCTTCGTCCGCAGCAATTTGGATCTGATGCCAATCGAATCCATGGTGTTGATAGAAGCGCGCATCTTCGGCAGCAACCACGGCGCGTTGGAGATTGGGTGAAATCTGACTCAGTGGAACGAAGTGATACCGCTCGCGATAGGGCGTGCGATGCACCCATGCCTGCACGCGGCGCTCGATATGTACCGCACTAGTCGGCGGGTCGATCCATCGGGCGGCCACAAGCAGCAGCACGGCCACGGACCAAAGAAACGCGACACCGAGAATAATCCCCAACACAACGAGTCGCAGGCTGACGCCCTTCCGAAGCGAGGTCCTCGGTTGTGTGTCCAAGCTTTCTGCCACATTTCAGGATACTCGCCGCGCCACGCCCTTATCGCCACCGCGAGTTTCCCGCGTTGTGCAACGGCCGCCGGTTCTGACTCTTGTACGGTAAAAGGAGATGCAAAAGCCATCAGCACAAGTTTCGGACTTAGGCGCGATCGGGTTCGCGCTGGCGGGGTTCAGTTTTTGGGTGCTGGCGGACACCTCGATCAAGCTGGTGGGGCAGTCGGGATTGCCGGCTTACGAGATGGTCGCCTTTCTAGGACTGTTCATGGCTCTGTTTCTCGCTCTGTATGCGCTGGGGCGGGGTGACACGCGGTTGTTGCGGCCGCATCGCATCCATCGCCAGGTGGCGCGAGCCTGTCTGGATATGGGAAACAATGTATGTGTCGTCATCGCGCTGCGGCATCTGACGCTAACGCTGTTCTACATTCTTGTCTTCATGGCGCCCATGGTGATTGCGCTGCTCTCCGCAATCTTTCTGCGCGAAGGGCTCACATGGAAAAAGGCAATTGCAATTGGGGCCGGGTTTGCTGGCGTCGTGATCGCCGTACACCCGTGGAGCAGCGCCCGTGAAGGCGATTGGATCGGCTTCGCCGCGTGCATGGTGTGCGTCGCATGCTTCTCCGTCAATATGGTATGGTCGCGTGTGCTCACCCGGACCGAGCCGCCCGAGAGCCTTGCGTTCTTTTCCGGTCTCGTGACAGCAGTCGTGGGATTCGCCCTGATGACGCTGATCCACACGGAACCACTCACAGTGCATCTGACAGCAGGACTGTTTGCCATGGGTCTGTTTTGCGCGTTGGGCACGCTCTGCTTTTACATCGCGGTCAAGCATACCTCCGCGGCAAATGTGTCGCAGTATCATTACACCCAGTTAATTACCGGCATGCTGGTTTCGTATCTTATCTGGCACAATAAGCCGGAATTGTATGTGCTGATCGGCGGAATGCTGATCCTTGGATCGGGCCTCTACATCGCTGTCGCCGCGCACGACGTTGCCCCGCTGACCGAGGGCAACTGAACACTCGCGGCCCACTCGCTCCGAGACGATTTGCATGATCCATAGTGGCTGCAGTCACTCTACCGGCAATGCCCTCACTTCGGCGCCCAGAACGACGCCTGGGCAAGGCCGTCCAACGGCACATTTTCCCGAAGACTGATTTCGCCGCTTTTACAAAATCGCGACTGATTCTGTACCTTGATAGTTGAAATCAGCCAATGAGCCGCCTTAAGCTTCTGCGCGTACTGTTCGCCGTCTCTCTGCTGCCGCTCTTGTGCGCGGCCGCGCAAGCGCCCGGTCCGGTATCATTTCCTAACCTTCCCTCCGTGGACGCTCTTGGCGCGGACCTCTTCCTGCAATCCGGTTCCACCGGAATGGTTCTCGTCGTCGTTCAAGATAATCAGGTCTTTTTCCGCGGATACGGCGAGACCGCGCCCGACTCCCATCAGTTCCCCACTCAGGATTCTCTTCTGCGGCTTTGCTCACTCACCAAGATTTTCACGACCGACGTCCTCACCAAGCTCGTCGCCGACAAAACTGTGCGGCTGGACGATCCGCTCCAACGCTATGCTCCTCCCAAAGTAGTTGTGCCTGAGCGCATCAAGCCCATCACGCTCGCCGATCTTGCGACACACACCTCCGGCCTTCCCCGGGAGTTGGGCAATGCGCCTCCCGGCACAGCGCATTTCACCTTTCCCGACTACCGCACGCGCTGGCGCTGGCTGCCCAACCAGCGCCTCCGCAGCGTTCCGGGAAGTACCGCTCTCTACTCGAATGTAGCCTTCGACCTCCTCAGCGATGCACTGGCATCTGCGGCGCACAAGCAGTATGCGGCCCTGCTGGCAGAGCGCACTCTCAATCCGCTCCATATGCACGACACCACATTCTTTCCCAACGCGGAACAATGCAGTCGCCTGCTCATAGGCACTCATGACGAGCGCGCCTGCACCGTCACGGAGGCAACCGCGGGTAGTTCAGGGCTCTATTCCACAGCCCGCGACATGGCCATCTGGCTTCAATACCTGCTCTGGACCAGCGGTCCTGCCCTTTCTGCGCAGGATCCCGCCGCCCAAGCTGTCTACATCGTTCCTTCGAGTCTCGTCAGGCAAAGGGGACTTGATCATGCCGGGGAGCCGACGGGCGTTGGCCTGGGCTGGATTCACATTCTGCCTGTCGATTCGCCCTCACACATTGTTGAGAAGACCGGAGGCGGCGCCGGCTTTGAAACCTATATCGCGATCAACCACTCTCGCCATACAGCCATCTTTCTTGCTGCCACGGATGGGCCGGTCAACACTCACTTGAACCTCTTCAACGCTGCCAACAAACTCCTGCTTGCCGTAGCCGGTCTGCCACCGCTGCCGCCGCCTCCGACCCAACCGGTAATCGTACGCACTCATGCCCGTCACCGCCGCATCGCAGCCCGATAACCGGAGGCCGATTTGCCGAGGCAGCCGGCTGGTGAACGATAATAATCCCGGTGTAACTTAGCCCCGCGCTGGGCCGCTCTCAAAGCAACCATGCTTCCATTTCGCTCCATCGATCTTCAGGGAGAGTTTTCATGCGATCACTCGGCTTAAGAGTTCTTTTTGTCGCCGCCATTGCGCTCACTGTGTTTTCAGTGGTCGGCTCCGTCACGGCTCACCAAAGCAGCACAGGTTCAGGAGTTGGAAGCTCCGCATGTTCAAACGATGACAGCGGATTGAAATTGCCTCCCGGATTCTGCGCAACAATCTTCGCGGATAACATTGGCCACGCCCGTCACCTCGTCGTCGCACCTAGTGGCGTGGTATACGTCAACACGTGGTCGGGCCGCTACTATGGCGAAAAAGAGCCTTCACGCGATGACGGCTTTCTTGTTGCGCTTCAGGATAAAACCGGCTCAGGAAAAGCAGATGTGATTGAGCACTTCGGTGAGACCGCCAAGACCGGAGGAGCCGGCGGAACCGGCATCGCCCTGTACAACGGATCGATCTACGCAGAGATCAACGATCGCATCGTGCGATATGTGTTGTCTCCTGGCTCGATTGTGCCCTCGGGGCCTGCGGTCACCGTGGTTTCTGGTCTGCCGCTCGGTGGCGATCATCCGATGCATCCGTTCTACATCAGCTCCGATGGGCTCCTCTATGTGGACGTCGGCACGGCCACCAATGCCTGCCAGGAAAAAAACCGCTCGCCGCATTCACCAGGAATCCAGCCCTGCACCGAGCTTGAAACCCGCGGCGGCATCTGGCGCTACGACGCCAAGAAGACCGATCAGAAGTTCTCTCCTGCTGACCGTTATGCGACCGGGATACGCAATGCCGAAGGATTTGCCTTTGATCCGGCGACTCACGGCCTCTACGTGACTCAGCACGGCCGCGACCAGCTTCACGCCAATTGGCCTGAACTCTACAAGTCCGAAGAAGAAGCAACACTACCCTCTGAAGAAGTGATGCTCCTGAAAGAGGGCGGCGACTACGGCTGGCCGAAGTGCTACTACGACCCATATCAGAGCAAGCTGGTTCTGGCGCCAGAGTACGGTGGTGACGGGGGCCACGCTGTGGGCGTTTGCGCCAGCAAAATTAGCCCCGTTGCTGCATTCCCCGCCCACTGGGCGCCCAACGCCATGACCTACTATAACCAGAAACAGTTCCCTGCCCGCTATCGCGATGGCGTCTTCATCGCTTTCCACGGATCGTGGGACCGCGCTCCCTACGCACAGGGTGGTTACAACGTGGTTTTTCAGTCGCTGGCAAAGACTCACGCTGGAAGCGGCTGTGAAGTCTTTGCGGACGGCTTTGCAGGAGCCACCGTGTCTCCGGAGGGAGCCGTGCATCGTCCTTCCGGCGTCGCGGTCGGCCCCGACGGATCACTCTTTGTCTCCGATGACATGAAGGGCCGCATTTACAAGATCACCTACACCGGCGCGCCCGCGCAAACGGGCGAGCCGCAGTTCACTCCCTGCCCCAGCCTCACGGCCTCGCCGGTTGAGGCCGCCCGTGCCAGTGCCAATCCGCCTGAGGGAACGCATCCTGACGCAGGCACGGCTGCCCTTCCCGTTCCGCCTGGAGCGACGCAGGAGATCGTTGCGCTCGGCGATCGCATTTATCACGGCCAGGTGGCCGGCGGCATGTGCGCCGCCTGCCATGGCGCAAATGCGGCTGGCACGCCGCTGGGACCGGACCTCACCAAAAACAAATGGCTGTGGAGCGATGGCAGTTGGGCTGGCATAACGAAAACCATCACCGACGGAGTGCCGCAGCCCAAGCAATATCGCAGCCCCATGCCGGCGATGGGCGGCTCTCAACTCACGCCAGAGCAAACCTCGGCCGTGGCCGCGTATGTGTGGGCCATGAGTCACCGCTAGCGCAGTTTATCTCTTACAAGACTGGCTCTCTTCCGGGAGCCAGTCTTTTTTTCATGAGCCCAGAGAATAAACTGGGCTCATGGAGCATGTGAGCTACGTTGTGGTGCTGCTGATGGGACTGCTCTGCGCGGTCACGGCAGTGGCGGGTCTGGCGCGCCGATTCGGCGTTTCTTATCCCATTGTTCTGGTGATCTTCGGGCTGCTGTGCTCGCTGCTTCCGCATGTGCCGCGCATACCCTTACCGCCGTCCTTAGTGTTCCTGGTAATTCTGCCGCCGCTGCTGTACGTAGCGGCATGGCAGACGTCGTGGCGAGAGTTCAAGTACAACCTGGTTTCGATTTCGAGCCTGGCCGTTTTGCTGGTGTTTTTCACCGCATTCGGCGTGGCCTTTGCCGCGCATGGGTGGCTGCCCGGGTTCGATTGGCGGCTCGGATTTCTTTTAGGCGCGGTCGTTTCGCCAACCGATGCCGTCGCGGCTACATCCATTGCCCGCAAAGTCGGCATGCCTCAGCGCATTGTCGACCTGCTGGAAGGTGAAAGTCTCCTGAACGATGCAACCGGCCTGCTGGCGCTGGAGTTCGGCATCGAAATGGTCGTGGATGGAACGACGCCCACCATAGGGCGGGGCGTGCTTGAATTTCTTTGGCTCACGATCGGTGGTGTGCTCGTGGGTGCGGCCGTCGGATGGCTCGTTGTGTGGCTGGAGCGCTGGGTAGATGACGGACCGGTGGAGATCGCTTTATCTCTGGTCGTGCCCTACGCGGCTTATCTCACAGGTGAAGCGGTGAAAGGCTCAGGCGTCATCGCCGTTGTAGCATGCGGGCTTCTCGTCAGCAGGCGCAGCTCGACCTTCTTTTCTCCTGGAGTGCGATTGCAGGCGCTGGCCGTCTGGGACGCGCTAGAGTTTCTGCTGAATGGCTTGGTCTTTGTGCTGATCGGCCTTCAGCTGCCGTATGTGCTGGATGGAATCCGCGGACAAAGCAAGCTGAGCCTTCTCGGATACGGGCTCGCGTTTTCCGCGATTCTGATTCTGTTGCGCCTGCTCTGGATGTATCCCGCAGCGAAGGCTGCATGGTGGGTCCGAACGCGTCTCGCAAAACAACGATATGAAAAGCCCGCATCGAACCAGATATTCGTAGTGGGATGGACAGGCATGCGCGGAGTCGTGGCGTTGGCCGCAGCCAACTCGCTACCTTTGACACTCAATGATGGCCGCCAGTTTCCGCAACGAAGCTTCATCATCTATCTCACCTTTTCGCTGATCCTGGTCACGCTTGTGCTGCAGGGGCTCTCGCTGCCCTGGCTAGTACGCGTGCTGCGCCTGGCCGTGCCGAACATGCAACGGTGTGAAGAAGGAGAAGCACGGCATCTGTTGTTGCAAGCGGCCATTGACTTTCTCAGCGAGCGCCGCGCCTCCGCACAAGAGGAAAACGAAGTGCACCTCTACGAGGATCTGCTACACCAGTACGAGCACAAACTTGCGGAGATCGAGCAGTGCGGTCCAGATGGAAGCAACCCTGCAACGGAGACACGCCGCCTGACGATCAACCATGCGCTGCTCGAAATCGTCCGCCGCGAGCGCGAGGAATTGAATCTGTTGCGCGCAAACGGAAGAATCGGCGATAACGTTCACCGCACACTGGAACACGAACTGGACCTGAGCGAAAGCCGGCTGGCATAGAGACCTCCAACATGGTTCCGTTGAAAAGCCTCCATGAACCTGAATTGATCTAGAACATGAACGTCCGATTACGTCTCTCGTGCGTCACCTGCTGATCAGAACCGTCACGCTGCTCGAGTCCGTGCCGTAATTCGCTCCGTTTGCGTACGTTGCCGTGATCATGTGCACGCCTGCAGACAAGCCGCTGGTGGAGAAGACCGCTTGCCCGTTCGCATCGACAGGCACAGTCACCAGCAGCGTGAAACCATCTCGGAATGTAATGGTGCCCGTTGCACTCGGCGCTCCTGCAGCGGAGTTTGAGCCGACCGTCGCATTGAAGGTCAGCGTAGCCCCTACTTTCGCAGACCGGCTGGAAGCCGTAAGCGCCACGCGGACCGGAGCCGGAAGCACGACAAATCGCTGAATCCTGGCGGAAGCGGCCGCGTAGTTGCCCTGCTGCGCAAAGCCAATGGACACGATGTGCGAACCCACCGTGGGCTGTGAAATCGAGAACTCTGCTCTGCCCTGATTGAGCGGTACAGCTGCAGACGTTCCATTGTCATAGCTGTAAGTAATGGAACCCTGCGCAGGTCCCGCATGCGAACGGGCATCTGCAATGCAGTGATAGCTTGCGCCATACTCCAGGATCGGACTGCCGCAAAGCGCGTCGAGGTCTACTGGCGCGGGATCAACCACGATCGTCGTGGGCTCTGATGCGCCGATGGGGTTGTTCTTGTCGCCGGAGTAGACCACGGAAATCTGGTGTGCGCCGGCCGCCAGCGCAGGATGGATATACCAGAAGGCGCAGCCATTGCGGAGGACGGGCCGTGTCGCAAGCAGAGTCGCTCCATCGTAAATCTGGATAGTGCCGGTGGCTGGCACTCTGTTCGTCGAAGCGATGCATGCCGACATGAGCGTCGAGCCAGGATAGACCAGGTGCGTGCGTTCAAAGCGAACGGTGAGCGCAGCGTCAATCGGAATGACTCCCGTGCCACTCAGATTTGCCGTGTAGGTACCGGCGCTCGACGTAACGGTCAGAACTCCGCCGCGCGCTCCGCCTGCAGTGGGCGAGAAGATCACATAGATATTGCAGCTTGTACCGTAGGCAAGCGAAGTGCCGCAATCATTGGTCTGCGAGAAGTCGCCCGATGCGCCGATGCTGACGCTGATGTTTCCCTCTCCGGTGTTTTTCAGAACGAATGGCTGGGCGCCTGATGCTGTGTTCACATTCTGAGAGCCGAAACTTCCGTTACCGGAAAGTGTGGCCGAAAGCACCGGCGCCGGTAGATTGAAGTAGCCCACCGCTGCGTCATGATCGGACGTCCGCGCCGGAGTCGTGGGATCGTTGTAGGCCGTCAGCGGCTGGTCTGCATCCAGATGCGCATACGCCATATGCGCGCCGGCGCTCACCAGATCGGCAGTGGCAACGATGTGATCAAGAATTTGCGCATTGCCAAACTCCTGATAGGACCACCGCTGATCGGGCGTAAGCAGCAGCGCAAGGTCGGTTGCGGGTGGCGTCACCAGGCCGGCTACGCCGGGCTCGACGACCTGCGTCGATGGCAGCACGTTTTGGTTCGTGACCGTGCCGAGAATATCAATGTAGCCGTCAGAGAATTCGAAGGCATTGTAATCGCCTACGGAGATAACGTGCTCGCCTTTCTGCTGGTAGCCCTGGATCAAGTTGGCGAGGAACTCTGCCTGCAGTTCTTTCTTGGTGCGGACAAACACGCCGCTCGACGGATCGTTCTCACTGGAGAGCGAACGCAAGTGGTTGACGATCACCGTGACCGGATAATCTGTCGCACCGCTGCGTTTGACACCTGCGTGAAGCACCAGCGGCGGACGATCGTTGAGCGTTTGGAGCGTCGCGCTATTGCGTGGATCGGGGAACGTAGTATCCGCGCCCAATTGCTCAATGCCCAGCGTGTTGACGGTTGACTTCACCAGGAAACCAACCGAGATGCCGCTGATGTCGTTTGAGTACGGTGCGTAGCTCGTGCCCGTTCCGTAGGGAACATATTGCGGGTCAGGCTCCCCTGCCGCGAGAGCATCCGCACTGATCTTTGCCGCGATATCCGCGACGACGGACTCATTCTCGGGCTCTTCGAGCGCCACGACATCCGGCGAGCCAAGCACGTGCCGAATCGCGAGCGAGACCTTTGCGAGACGGTTGCTATATGCGGCCGGTGTGACATCGACTGCTTGAGACTTTTCGGTCTGGCCAGTGACAGGGTTGAAGTCAATGTCGTCCGCTGAGTTGGTGTTAAAGAAGCGCTCGACATTGTAGGCGGCCACGCGGAACTCGCTGCTTGCCGGTGGAGGCACAGGCTGAACGCCCATGCCCGCGACAACCTGTGTGCGGTCATAGGCTGGATCGAGCACAAGGCGGCCGGGATCGTAGAAGCTGTCGGAGCTGAAGGTAAAGTCGAGAATGCCCGTGACTCCGGGCAGGACGGCTCCTGTGGAGAGATTGATAGCTGCACTGCCCACAAGGAACGAAGAATCGACAAGGATGCGCTCGGGGTTGTCATCAAACTTGGCCACATCCGGTGGAAGCCCCGTGTGCGAATCGCGAATGTCGATGCCGGGCTCGCGGAAAGGACGCGACGTGCCGGTGATGACAGCGTAGAACTGGCCATTCGACTTGGTGGTCTCCGCAGCCTCTGAGCTGAGAGAGCCGTCCGTGCCCGAGATGGTCGTCAGCGAAGCGATGCTCACGCGCATGCCTTCGTAAGGCGTGAGCTGATAGAGCCCGCCGCCTGGCGTAAGCATGGAAGCCGTAATCGTGACCGGTGCGGGTAGCGGCTGGCCGGTGGCCAGCACCGTAGCAGTGGTTGTATCGATCTCCGTGGCCGGCGTGTGGCTCGTGGTGACGGCGGGAAAGGTAGCCACAGTTCCAGTGACCTGCACGTAATTGCCGATCACTGCAGTCGCAGGCACTTTGCCGGTACCCGCAAAGACAAAGATGCCCTCCGGCGTAGTGGGATCGGAGTCCGCATCGGAATCGCGAGCCTGAATAAAGAAGCCGGCGGTTCCAACACCGGTGACAATGCCTTCAGTCGTCACCGTCTGGCCGGCATAGGGCGATACCGATGTAGCTGTCTGAGATTTGCTGCCCTGGATCGTGTGAATGGGCAGATCCGGCACAGGCAAACTGACCGTAAGGCTGATACTCGTGGCGGCGGTATCGGATTCAGCATCGGCAACGGAGACAGGTAGAGAGAGCGTCGCCGGCTTGCTCACAGTCGGCGTGACCGTGAATGAAAAGACGTTATCGCCGGCAGTCACATCGCCGTGCGTGCCATCATCATAGAAGGGCTGCGTCGCCGAGCCGCCGATGGTCGAGAGATTGGCCGCAACTGTGATACCGGTGCTCGCCGGGTTCGTAGCCGGCGTGACCGTTACGATGAGCAGAACGGGATTGCCCGAGGTGACACTGGCTGGAGTGGCCTGGCCCGTCGCACTCAATCCCGTCGAAGTGCTTCCGAACGAAGAGTTGTGTGGATTGGGCGTTCCTACCGTGAAATCTGCGGCGTTGTTATTGGAAAATCCCCCACGAATGTCCGCCGTAGTATTGCTCGGTGCCGGCGCATCCCCTGCGCCAAGAAAACAGGTCGCCGTTCCGTAGCCGATAAAATCCACAATGTTGGAGCCGGTCGCCGGACATGTACCGGTGAGCGCCGCGGTCCCGTTGACCAGCGCAATCTTGCCAGTAGTTGCCGAGAAGTTCGGCGCAGAGGCTGGCACAAAATCCGGAGTCACCGGCAGAGGACCCGGGTTGGCCGTGCCTGCAGCCGCCTGAATCAGAAAGTAGTGTCCTGCCGCGACCGAAACGTTAGGCAGTGCAACCGCATTCCACGAGGAGCCGGTGCTCGACGCATATTGAAATGAGAGTCCTGCAAGGCTGATGGACGAGCTCGTCGGATTATAGAGCTCAAGATAATCGTAGGTGTATTGAGCGCCCGTGTTGCCGCCGCCCCCATAGACCTGCGAGATCACAAGTCCGGCCTGCGCAGCAGCTGTCAGAGGAGCAAGGGTGGAAAGGCCGACCAAGCCAACGAAGAACGCACAAAGCCTATGTAGCTTCATCACGGGACCCCCAAATGTAGCTATTCCAAAAAAATTGTTTGTAATTTGGCGATTCCGTCTTCGCGGCGCGCGTCGAAGCGGCTATCGCTTAAATGCGTAGACCTTCACTTATAGCATCCTGGATCGAAGAGTCAAGAAAAAGAACTGTGAATTGATTTGGCAGCAGCCGCATTCCGTTCCAATCGTTTTTGCGGCTCCAGGATTTGCGGCTCGGGAGAGGAGATCGCACATCCTCAGCTGTGATCGATCCTGTATCGATCAACATATCCTGCCGCAAAACAAGCTGGGCGACAGCATGCAACAAGTTTCTATCTATTTCCTCGCTCATTCTCCGTACGGCACCCAAATATTTTTCACCTGCGTTGCGTGCTGGAGAAACCAGCGGCCCTCGGCCTGAGCGCGGTCGAACCAATCGTACTCGCGGCCGTCGTTGGTCCAGACCTGCTTCATATTTCCGATTGAGGCGGCCCGCACCATGGCGGCTTCTTCGTCGCTACGGAAGCACCAGATCGCGTCGATGCCGTCATGCTCGGCAAGAGTCTTGCCGAGTTCAGTAGGACGGCCCGCGATCAGATTCACCACACCTCCCGGCACATCACTGGTGTCGAGCAACTGATAGAGATCTCCCTGGATCAGTGGGTAGCGCTCTGACGGCACGGCAACTACGGTGTTGCCCATCGCGATGGCGGGCAGAACCAGCGAGAGCAGGCCGAGCAACGGCGCGTCGGCGGGAGCCAGAATGCCCACCACCCCCACCGGCTCCGGCATGGCGATGGTGATGTTCCGGCCCGGCGGATGATGCACCACACCTTCGTATTTATCGGCCCACCCGGCATAGGCAAAGATGCGCTCGATGGAACGATCTGTTTCGACCGCGGCGCGTTCCTCACCGACAGCAGTAGCGAGCCGATGCGCAATCTCATCGCGGCGCTGGATCATGTTCTCCGCGAGATAATAGATGACCTGCGCACGGGCGTGGGCCGTAGTCCGTACCCATCCTGACGCAGCTACCGCCGCCTCCACCGCATTGCGGATATCCTTGCGATTGCCAAGCGGCGCCTCGCCAAGCAACTGGCCCTCCTTGCCGTAAACCGGGAAGGAGTAGCCGGAATCCGGCCGTGCCTGTTTGCCGCCGATATATTGCTTCACCGTGCGATCAATCGATGCGCCGGCCGGATTTAAATCATCCGTCTCATCTTCACCACTTTCGACGCGCGACGACGCAGTTTTGGCCGGCGGCAGGCTGTGCAGCCACTTCGGAGTAAGATACTCCAGCATGCCCTCCCGGCCACCTTCGCGGCCATAGCCCGATTCGCGATAGCCACCGAATCCGCATGCAGCGTCGAACTGGTTGGTGGAGTTCACCCAGACCACGCCGGCCTTCACCTGCGCGGCCAGATCGAGCGCGACGTTGATGTTCTCGCTCCAGATGCTTGCCGCCAGTCCGTAAACAGTATTGTTGGCCAACTCGACAGCTTCCGCCGGCGTGCGGAAGGTCATCGCCGTCAGAACCGGACCAAAAATCTCCATTTGCGCTACGGTCGCCGTGGGATGCACGTCGGTGAGTAAGGTGGGCGGAAAGTAGCAGCCTTTTTGAGGCAGCTGAATGTCGGGCTGCCAGCACTGCGCGCCCTCCGCGACACCCGCGTCAACCAGGCGGCGGATTGTCTCCACTTGGAGCGGCGAAATGATCGCGCCGATATCGATCGCCTTGTCCAGCGGATGGCCCACGCGCAGCGTCTCCATCCGTGCTCGAACCTTTGCGTAGAGCGTCTCTGCAACGCGTTCCTGCACCAGCAGCCGCGAGCCGGCGCAGCACACCTGCCCCTGATTAAACCAGATGGCGTCGACCAGGCCCTCGACCGCGGAATCGAGATCGGCATCGTCGAAAACGATAAAGGGTGATTTGCCGCCCAATTCGAGCGAGAGCTTTTTGTGCGACTGAGCGGTGGCTTTGCGGATGATGCGGCCCACTTCAGTGGAGCCGGTGAAGGCGATCTTATCGATTCCTGCATGCTCGACGATGATCTGGCCCGTAGAAGCTCCACCGTTCACCACATTCAGGACGCCTGCCGGCAATCCCACTTCCATAGCCAGTTCCGCAAGAGCCAGCGCTGTGAGCGGCGTGTTCTCCGCAGGCTTGATGACCACGGTGTTGCCCGCAGCCAATGCCGGAGCCACTTTCCAGGCGAACATCAGCAGAGGAAAATTCCATGGAATGATCTGGCCTACCACGCCGCAAGCGGTATAGTGCGGGAACTCCGATTCGAGCAGCTGCGCCCAGCCCGCGTGATGGTAAAAATGACGCGCCACCAGAGGAATATCGATATCGCGGCTCTCGCGAATGGGCTTGCCGTTATCCACCGTCTCGAGCACAGCCAACCGGCGCGAATGCTTTTGCACCTGCCGAGCCAACGCATAAAGATAACGGGCTCGCTCGTGCCCACTCAAAGCCTGCCATGCCGGCAGAGCCCGGCGCGCCGCAGAGACGGCGGCATCCACGTCAGCGGCGTTTGCCGCGGCGACTTCGGCGAGCGTCTCTCCACTCGAAGGATCGCTTGTTTCGAAGTATTCTCCACTCGCCGGTTTCACCCACACGCCGTCGATAAACGCATCGAACCTGCGGTGGTGCCGTTCCAACCATTGCACGGCTTCTTTCGGATCTTCCGGCGCAGCGCCGTACTCCATGGTGTAAAACTTTTCCGCTATGCTCATCGCGTCTCCTCTGTGGGACTCGAACCCATCTACGCGATGGGGTGACGATATGCCGCCGAATAGCGGCCAGTCGCGTGATGTTCCAGTTGGCGCTCGATATCGGCTAACATGCCGCTGGCGCCGAATCGAAAGAGGGATGGCTCCAGCCAGGGGCGTCCCAGCTCATCTTTCATCATGGCGAGCCAGTCCAGCGATTGCTTCGCCGTACGAATGCCGCCCGCAGGCTTAAACCCCACCGCCATTCCGGTCCTTTCCGCATACTCGCGGATGGCACGAACCATGGTGAGCGAGACAGGCAGAGTTGCATTTACCGCTTCCTTGCCGGTTGATGTCTTGATGAAGTCCGCCCCTGCCATCATCGCCACCCAACTGGCTCGCGCCACATTGCGCAGCGTCATCAGGTCGCCTGTTCCCAGGATGGCTTTCATGTGCACCAGACCGCAGGTTTCTTTGAATGTGGCAACCTCGTCATACAACGCCTGCCACTCACCGTTGAACACATGCGCGCGCGTAATCACAATGTCGATCTCGGACGCACCGGCGTCGATGGAACGCCGAATCTCCTGCACCCGCTCTGGCAGGGGTGATAAGCCAGCTGGGAATCCGGTGGAGACTGCGGCCACCGGAATGCCCGATCCCTCGAGCGCCCTGGCCGCTGTCTCGACAAACGTATGATAGACGCACACCGCGCCGACTGTGAGGTTCAGCTCTTCAATGCCAAGACTCTTTACCAATTGCTGCTGCAGCGGATTGCGTGCCTTTGCGCACAGCCGTTTCACACGCTCAGCAGAGTCATCACCGCTCAAAGTCGTCAGATCCATGCAGGCGATGGCGCGCAGCAGCCACGCCGCCTGATGCTCTTTCTTGACTGTCCGGCGCGCGGTTTGCGTCGCTGCGCGGCGCTCTACGGCGCTCTTATTCACGCGCACTTCTTCCACCCAGTCCAAATTGAGCGAAATACGTCGGTTGGGCTCCAACGGACGGCCGTGCAGAGTGATCGGAACGGGATCGGTTTTATGCATCGATATTGCCGGCGGAGGGGTCATCTTGTTTACCTGTCTGTAGAGTGAATAGTTTAGATCACCCCGGTCTCTCTCCACCAAAAATATCGAAATACGCCTGCCTGGACTGCCGGACGCACAACGTACGCCGGCCATGGACTCGTCAGTTCGCGCCATGAAGGACAGGAGATAAAGGAGAGGTGCCAAATCTTCGAAGTGAGGCTGTGCGGAGATGTTAGCGCTGGGAAAGGCTCAAATGATTTCACTGGCTCTGTAAATATGTAAACTGGCGCTTCACTTCAAAGTCCGAGTTCTGACTTGGCTTCCGTGAACTTTGCTGTGGCAAATTCGAGATCTTCGCGCGAGTGGGCGGCCGAGACCTGAGTACGAATGCGCGCCTTGCCGTGGGGTACTACAGGATAGGAAAAAGCGACGACGTAAACGCCTTTTTCGAGCAGGAGCGCGGCCATGCGCGACGCTATAACCGCATCGCCGAACATAACCGGAACAATGGGATGTTCGCCTGGGAGAACATTGAAGCCGGCGTCAACCATGCGTTGACGGAAGAACAAAGTGTTCTCGTGCAAGCGTTGCCGCAGATCGCCCGATTCCTGCAGCAGGTCCAGAACCTTCAATGAGGCGGCAACAATCGGCGGTGCGACAGAATTCGAGAAGAGGTAAGGCCGCGAGCGCTGGCGGAGCAGTTCGATGATCTCCTTTCGCCCGCTTGTATAGCCGCCGCTGGCGCCGCCGAGAGCTTTGCCCAACGTGCCGGTGATGACATCCACGTGGCCTTCAACGCCGCGGAGTTCCGGTGTACCCCGCCCATGCTGGCCGATGAAGCCGACCGCATGCGAGTCATCGACCATGACCATCGCGTCGTACTTGTCCGCCAAGTCGCAAATCTTGTCTAATTTCGCAAAATAGCCGTCCATCGAGAAGACGCCGTCTGTGACGATGAGCCGATGGCTCGCCGATGCAGACTCGTTCAGCTTGGCCTCAAGATCGTCCATGTCGCCATTGCGATAGCGAAAGCGCGCAGCCTTCGAAAGCCGGATGCCGTCAATGATGCTGGCGTGATTCAGCTCGTCAGAGATAATCGCATCTTCGGCATCGAGCAGCGTTTCGAACAATCCTCCGTTGGCGTCGAAGCAGGAACTATAAAGGATGGTGTCTTCTGTGCCGAGAAACGTACTGATCCGCTCCTCAAGCTGCTTGTGAATAGACTGCGTACCGCAGATGAATCGCACACTGGCGAGTCCATAGCCCCAGTCGCCGAGGGCCTTTTGCGCAGCCTGTACGATTGCGGGATGATTGGCGAGGCCGAGGTAGTTGTTGGCGCACAGGTTCAACACGGGAGCGCCGTTGGCGACGGAGACTCTGGACTGCTGCGGTCCGGCGATGACGCGTTCCTGTTTGTACAGGCCGGCCTTCTGAATCTCAGCAATTCTCTCCTGCAGATGCTGCTGCACTTTGCCGTACATCGCACTCCTTTTCGCAAAGCGATCGCGATCCGATCAACTCAGCGCGGCTTCACTTCACATTGCGCCAGTCGAGGATCACTTTGCCGGTCTGGCCGGAGATCATCGCATCGAATCCCTTCTGGAACTCGTGGTACGCAAAACGATGTGTGATGATCGGTGCGATGTCCACGCCTGATTCAAGCATCACGGTCATCTTGTACCAGGTCTCATACATCTCGCGGCCGTAGATGCCCTTGATGGTGATCATATTGAAGATCACATGTCTCAGGTCAATGGGCATCTCCTTGGCCGGGATGCCGAGAACAGCAATCTTTCCACCGTGGCTCATGCAGGCGATCATATCTCGCAGCGCCTGCGCATTGCCGGACATCTCGAGACCTACATCGAAGCCTTCGACCATGCCAAGCTGTTTCTGCACGGCGTCGAGTGAGATCTCATTGGAATTCACTGCGAGCGTTGCGCCCATCTTGCGCGCTAACTCAAGGCGGAATGGATTTACATCCGTAACAACGACATGACGCGCGCCCGCGTGTCGCACCACAGGGATAGCCATGATGCCAATGGGGCCGGCGCCGGTGATGAGCACATCTTCGCCGAGCACAGGAAACGACAGCGCGGTGTGTACCGCGTTCCCAAAGGGATCGAAGATCGCGGCGACTTCCTGATTGATGTCGTGGCTGTGACGCCAGATGTTGGTCATGGGCAGCGCGATCAGCTCTGCAAAAGCGCCGGCGCGATTGACACCCACGCCCAGCGTAGATGCACAGAGATGCCGGCGTCCGGCGAGACAGTTGCGGCAGCGGCCACAGACCACGTGACCCTCGCCGCTCACAACGTCGCCCGGAAAGAAGTCGCTGACATTCGAGCCGACAGCGACAATTTCGCCGATAAACTCGTGGCCAATCGCCATGGGCACAGGGATCGTCTTCTGCGCCCACTCGTCCCACTGATAGATATGCACATCGGTGCCGCAGATACCTGCATAGCGTACGCGCACCAGTACATCATTGATACCGAACTTTGGCTCGGGAATGTCTTCCAGCCAGAGACCGCGTTCGGCTTTGCTCTTGACCAGAGCCTTCATTGCCTCACCTCCAGTTCCGTGTCAAGGCGAAGATCGCGTGATGATGCGCCTACGTGAATCTTGCGTGGACCGCTCGCCGTCTGCCACCGATCTGCGGAAGTAGACCAGTACTCGAAGGCGCGCGGCGCAATGTGCAGAGTGACGTCACGAGATTCACCGGCTTTCAAGTGTACGCGATCGAATGCTGCCAGTGCGCGGACCGCAAATTGCGTCGTATCGTCAGGCCGCTGCGCGGGAGCATCGAGATAGACCTGAGGCACTTCGTCGCCATCCGAAGTACCGGTGTTCTGAATCGTAAAGCTCACATCGGCGCCTCCGTCTGCAGTTCGCGCAGTCTTCAACTGCGAATAGGCAAATTTGGTGTACGAAAGTCCATAGCCGAACGGGAAGAGCGGCTCGATGTTTTGCTTATCGAACCAGCGATAGCCTACAAAGATTCCTTCCGAAAATGTCGTTTTGCCACGGAGACCCTCCGAGCTGCGCTCAGGATGCGCAGGATCGTGAGAAACGTATTGATCGAGCCGTTCGGCCCACGTAAAAGGCAGCCGCCCCGCCGGGCTTTTGCGGCCCAGGAGGACGTTTGCCGTTGCCGCGCCGCCTGCATCGCCCGGATACCACATTTCAAGTACGGCCTTCACCTGGTTCAACCATCGAAGCGCAATCGGCTGGGCATTGTTGAGCACGACAATCGTGTTCGGATTGATCTTTGTGATCGCCTCGATCAATTGATTCTGGTCGCCGGGAAGATCGTAGTCAGGACGGCCCCGAGCCCAGGCAAACACGATCACCTTTTTCGCCTGACGTGCTGCATCAAGCGCGGCCTGGTAGTCGTGCTCCCGCGCAGCAGGCGGCATCCAATTCAGCCGGATTTGGACTGGACGGCCTGACGCATCCCCCTGCTCCGCTAACACAACGGAATGCGGCCCTTTGGTGAGATGCACCGCTCTTCGCACATCGTCCAGAGTATCTGTGGTGGGCAGAACGTTATCTTCCGCGGGTTGGATAAAATCTCCGTGCTGGAAAAGCCCTGCGCTGTTACCCGCAGGCATATCGTCGATCTTGAGCTGGGCCGAGCAGCCCAGCAGTTGCAGATAAATCCAGTAGGTCCCGGTCTCGGGAATCTCGAGCGTGCCGCCCCAGGTGAAACTGCTGCCTGTGGGGAGCGCGTGCCCGCTCTTGATCGTGAAGTCCACCGTCGGATCGACGGTCTTGGTTTGTCCTTTGCCATCTTCCCGCGCGATCCCGGGCTGACCTGCATGAGAGAACAACGCGGCTGGAATCGGCGTACCGGTCATGTCGTCGGCCACTGCGTAAACAATGTGCCGATCCGGAATGTTCTGTGTGGCTTGCTGCAGTGCAGCCAGAGGGCTAGGCTCGCGGCCTGGAATGCCCACCGCCTTTTCCATTGACAGGCCGATGGTGATAGTCTGCCCCGCACCCGGCCCTATGATAGCCAACGATTTCACATCCTGCGAAGTAATCGGCAACGCGTGATCTTGGTTCTTCAACAGAACGGCGGCGTCTTCCGCCGTTTTTTCGATGATCTTCACATCCTCCTCAAAAGGAACTGGAGTTATGTTGTGCTTCGGCTCTTTGTCAAGCCAGCCAAAGCGATCCTCTTGCGTTAAGATTCGCCGCGCCGCCTCTGTGATGCGCGCAGGGTTCACTTGTCCCGCCTGTACGGCGGCGATCATGCCATGCGGCTCTTCGTAATGGCGATGTCCGATGTAAAGCCGCGGAGGCTCTTCGGGAGTGCGCGCCGGCCATGCGTACGGCTCATAGGACTTGCTTTTCTCGTCCTCCTCCGGAGGAGGCAGCGGTAGAGGCTCAGACTCAGGACAGAAGAAGCAAGGCTTGTTGTCGGCCGTATAACCCGCCATTTCCAGATCAAGACCAGCATTGATAAATGTCGGTGCGTGATTGGCGCCCCAATCGGAGACGACAAATCCGTTAAATCCAATTTCCAGTTTCAAAAGTTTTTGCAGCGTGTCCGGATTGCCGCATGCAAAAGCCCCATTCACCTTGTTATACGAGCACATGATCGACGCGACGCCTGCCTTTACGGCATCTGCAAACGGCGCCGCATAAATCTCGTGCAATGCCTGCTGGCCGACTACGACGTCATCGCCTCCGTTGTAAGCAACATAGTGCTTGGCTTCGGCCATGACTCCCTGACTCTGAATACCGTCAATTTGAGCAGCGCCGATCGCTCCAACCAGAAGCGGATCCTCTCCGAAAAGGTCATACGCGCGCGACCACACTGGATCGCGCATAATATTGATAAACGGTTGCAGGGTGATATTGACTCCTGCGGCTGCGGAATCGCGGCCAATGACCACTCCGTTCAAGCGCGCGTCCTCACGGCTGAAGGTTGCTCCGAGGCCCATCGTGCCCGTAGGCGCCGTAGATGGCTGCCGCGTGAGCACGCCCGGGGGCCCGTCGGCCAATCGCAGCCATGGAATGCCATGTTTCGAATCTCCCGCCATATAGCCGGCCTGCCCCTGCGATTCTTCCGGAGGATCTTTCTCGCCATGGATCACCGCAATTTTTTCATCAAGCGTCATCCTAGAGAGCAGCTTGTCTACGCGCGCATCGCTTGCGGCGGCAGGACCGGCTGTTTGTGTATGCGATGCTGAATCCTGTGCGCACACGACTGCCGTAGCCGCGGAAGCTAGGAGAACACCAAGCCGAAGCGAGAGTTTGAAAGAGCTGATCGGGTACATGATTTTTCCTGGGTATCTATGTAGAAGCGTTTTCTGCGGAGAGATCCGTGCAAGCGAGCGGCTAGATACTTTTCCAGATGGCCTGAATCAGCTCACGACCTGCAAGCAGGCGATCCGGCACATTCGGCCGGCGGCCCAGCTTGGGATGCTTGATGATGCGCATCTCCACTTCGAAGGCAGGAAGACCCCGATCATGCGAAAGGCCCTGCACAACATTCATGCGCCCTGGTTTGCCCTCAGTGGTGGTTGCCGCCTCGAGCGATGGTTGCTGAGTGGGCGCGAATGTAGCGCCGGAGGACCAGTTGTCCCAAACCTTTTTCAGCAGCGCAAACCATCGTTTATCAGGCGGGCCCTCGATGTACTCGTTGTACTCGTCGTTATGAAGTGTCAAAAAGAAATCGAGCCGCTTGCCCGCATCCATCCAATCTAGAATAGCTTTGCGCTCCGCAGTGATCTCGGGCATCTTGACGGGATCGACCACATCCCAGTTGCGATTGAGATCGTAGCCATAGTGGTTGAAGCGCACCGTTCCATGAAAGACTCCATCTGGATCACAGAGCGGCAGCACCTTGACGATTGTGTCTTTGCGAATCTGCCGGGCAGCCGGATCAGTAGAGCTCACAAAGCGCATCAGGCCTTCGCCGGTCCATGAGCTGCCGCTCTCCCACGCGTGCTGGCGAAACATCAGCCAGATCACCTTTTTGTTCTTGTCCGCGACCGTGTGATCCGTGATCGTGACCATTGGAATCTCTCTTCCCTCGACGGAGCGGCCGACCGACTCGATGGTCACGTCACGGTTGTGCCCAAGATCGTCGCTCAGGCTCTTGAAGTTGACGAGTGTGTAGGGTGGCGTGTGCGCAATCCATACACGATCAGAGGGCATATTAATCGTATAAGTGAGCGCAGGAACCGATGCATCGTAGCTGGCCTCTTCGACCGGCAGCCAACGGACTCCATCCGAGCTATAGAAAGGCAGTGTGTCTTTCGTTATGGCTCCAGCGTTGGGTTGGTAGTTATACTCACCCCTCAGGTCAACCATGGTGAAGGTCGACGCACGCCCCTTCGCGCCATCGACGCGAAAGTAGTACCAGTTCGCCTGACGGTTTCTTCCGTCCTGATCGACTTGACCTTTCACATGGCAGCGAAAGCTTGCATCACCAATGCGATCGGCCTTCGCGAGGTTTCCGCCTTCGAAATCCCAATGGATCGAGACAGAATCTTCAGACGAGTCATGCAGTGCCTCCGCAACAGAGACCTGCGAAGCCAAAAGCGCACCTCCGGCCATCTTCAGCAGTGCACGTCGATCGATGCTTATCATTCGTAGGTTGCCCGCTTCAGGCGCCGACAGATTGTATGCCGGCGCCCTCCGTTAAAAGTGCACCTTTGCGGCCAGTTGAACGGTTCTGCCATAGCTGAGTAAAGTGCTGGAGACCTGTCCGAAGTTGGATGACCTCACCGTCTGCCCCGGGAAGCCGAAGTCGGGGTGATTGAAGAGATTGAAGAACTCTCCGCGCAACTCGAACTTGGTGCTCTCGTGATAGACATTCCAGGTCTTGCTCAGCGTCATGTCGTCATCGACCAGGCCACCGGACTTGAGCGCCGCCGGGTTACGTACCACGTTGCCCCGCGTTCCATAGGTCGGTGTTACGAACGCAGCGGTATTGAACCATTGCGTCGGGGTCCTATGATCGATGTGCGGGCTGGCAACCTGATTCGGAAACTCCGACTGGCGTCCGAAGATGGTGCCGACATTTTCATTGTCGCCCGAAATGTAGACGGAGAACGGCATACCGCTGTGGAGGGTGAGGATATCGGCGAGTTCCCAACCGGAGACAACGCCGTTGACCACGCGGTAGGGAGTACGTCCGGGGATCTGCCAGGTACCGGTCGCTGAAAGGACGTGAGTAATGTCGAAGCCGGCGAGCCCGCGGTTCAGGTAGCCATTAAACCGCGTCGGGTTCTCTGTGGCCGTGCCGAAGATGTTGCCGCTGGATAGATTGTCGACCTGATCGATGTTCTTGGAATATGTATAGGCCACCAGGTAACTCAGCCCATGCGTGTACTGACGCTGCACTCGCACGGCGAGGGCATTGTACTCAGAGTTGTACTCGTTATAGCCATTCAGAACGAAGGGTGACACTCCAGGAAATCTTACGTTCTGAGAGTTGTTGGAATTGGGGCTCGGCGTTGGCGCAATGTTGTCGATCATCTGCGCCGTGAGCTTGGTCCCCTTGGAGCCGAAGTAGGCCACTTCGACGCCCAGAGACTGACCAAACTGCTTCTGCACGGACAGGGTCCACTCGGTTACGTAGGGTGTACGGGAGGTTGCCGGATTAACGTTCAAGCACTGGCTGCAACCAGTCGTAGTCGGCTTGCCAACCGGACTGCCAAAGTTCTGAAACGGATTCGGCAACTGCGCATTCACTGCGGTCGCGTTCAACTTAGAGATAGTCTGCGGCGAAGAGAATGGCCAATTGCCGGCGGCGCTCTGCGAAGCCTGAATGTAGTTGGAGCCGAAGCTGTCGAAGAAGACTCCTGCCGAACTGCGCACCACAATCGTAGGCGTTACCTGGTAGGCAAATCCGAAGCGCGGCGCAAAGTTGTTGCGGTCCGGCGTGATGCCACCGCTGCGGATTGTTGCAGGAGCGCCGGTGATGGGATTCTTCTGGTCGAAGACGTATGTCCCCTGCTCGTAGTAGTAGGTGCCCAGACCGTAAGAATTGACCGGTGGGGCGTTGTAGTCATAGCGAATGCCGCCGTTCAGAGTCAGGCGGCCGTTGCGCCACGTGTCCTGCACGTAGAGCCCGTAGCCATAGGTCGCCTGATCCACAACGGCACCGCCCAGTTGCCGGGCCGCTGAATCCGGAAGCCCAAGAAGGAAGCTGGCAAAACCATTACCGGAACTCCCCTGGCCAGCAGTTCCTTGATAGACGGGGACCGAGTTGACGAGACCGCTGGTTTGATTTTTGAGGAAACTGAGAGACGTGCTCGCGAGGCTGCCCTGTACCTCGTGGGTATGCACGACTGCGCCGCCAAAGCTGATCGCATGGCGCCCGGCCAGCTTCTGCACGTCTACAATACCGGAGTTCTGATAGACGGGCCCAATCGTCGTATCGTTCGCCGGGATTCCGGTATAGCTGTCGATGCTGACGGGGGGAAGGATCTCTGATCCCAGGAAGGTGGGGAACACCGCACCGAGGCCGCTGGACTGCGCCAGACCCGCCGGACTCGAATTGCCGGTGAAGTAGTTGACGCCGGTGACGCCGTAGCGAGCCGTCATAACTAGAGTTTGAGTTGGGGCGTAGGTGTCGCTGGCTACCGCGTTGACAAGCTGGTCGGTGGTATGTGAGTTCACGCCGGGAAGACCGACGGAGCTGTTGGGGTTGTTAGCTCCAGTGTAGCGTGCGAAGAAGCTATGCTTTTCGCCGAACTGGTGATCGACGCGGGCATCCCACTGGTTGCCGTTGGTTAGCGTACCCGCCTGGTTGATCCAATTATTGGCATTACCTGGAAGAGAATAATTCGGCTTGGGATAGTAGCTGGCGATTGCTTTCGCAGAAGAGTTGATCAGGTTCGATGGAATCTTGTTATCGTCGAACGGCTGACGGGTATAGGTTCCCGTCACAGGATCCGCTGTCACAAATGGGTTGTAGATAAGAGCGCAGAAAGGCTTTCCTGCAGAATCCTGAACAACCTGAGTATTGCACTGACTCACCGGCAGCGCATCGGCGCTGAAGTCGCCCGCGACCTCGGCCGGCGTGGGAACCGTAGCCAGGAAGTTTGCCGGCGACGTGATGCGCACTCCTTCAAAATAACCGTAGGCATACCATTTGTTTTTCTTGTGGAGCAGCCAGGGGAAGAGCAGCGGACCGCCGCCCTCGGCACCGAACTGGTTCCAGTGGTAAACGCCGACCGACGGACTGAAATACGCCTTCGCGTCTAGGATGTTGTTGCGCCAGTACTCCCACAACGTGCCATGGTATGACGGCGTGCCGGACTTAGTGACGACGTCGACAGTCGCTCCCGATGCGTGGCCGTACGCCGAAGAACCGACGCCGGAGTCGATGGTCATTTCGCTGATAGCATCTGGTGGGGGATAAATGGCTACGCCCAACAAGTTGGGATCGCGATTTTCCACGCCGTCCATCAGAAAGTTATTGTCCTTTTGCCGCTGGCCAAAGACAGACGGAATGGTGGACTGACTGACGGGGCTGTGATTCGTGGTGGAACCTGCCGGCGGCACCGGCACAACACCAGGAGCCAGGCTGATGGCGTTCAAGAAGCTGCGGCCAAGCAGCGGGACCGATGTCAATTCTGCTGCTGACAACGTTGCGCCCACGCTTTCAGAGGTTGTCTGGAGTACGGGTGCCACATCCTGTACGGTCACCTGCGTAGACGAACTCGCGACCTTGAGAGTGAAATTGATCGCAGCGGTCTGTCCTGAAGTCAAGTCGAAGGACTGCGTACGCTGCGTCTCGAATCCGGAGGCGGAAACCGTGAGAGTATAGCGTCCAGGCAGCAGTGTCGGGATGACATAGGTGCCGTCCTCTCTCGAGTTCACCGAACGGACCGTCGAGCCATCCACGCCGTGGAGTGCGATCTGAGCCTGCGGAACCGCGGCGCCTGTTGGATCGCTCACCAAACCCGCCAGACCCGACTCGCCGACTTGCGCATGCGCAGCCAGCGACAAAAGCGCCCAACAACAGCTCAACATCATTACGCCAAGCAAAGATCGTCTCATTCGCGTCACCTCATTCAACATTGCTGCAAATTTTTACCAACGTTTTGATGATCAACGGGCAGCGGAGCTGTCTTTGCTGCGCCACCTTGTCCTGGCTCCTGCGCGACGACCTCTCATCGGCGGGAGATTTGCGCCATACAGATCAATGCACAGATCGATGGAAGGCCCGGCCTCGATCACAGCCGATTTTGTTAGCCTTGCTGAAACCTGCCATTCAAACGGCTCTAATAAGCTGGCAACAGAGTGATCGAGAGTTAAGGGCTCTGTCCAATAGAATGTTGTGGCCGCATTGATCTAACTTTTAGATCGATAAAGTGCGACACTTCAACGAGGTTTTCTGTCGCGCATCACCGTGATTTCATTGGGTGCTCTCTGCTTTCCCAGAGATTGATCAGCCCTTGATTGCCTTGATTTGCGAGCCCGGCGTCCATGGCTTTATCGAAAAGAGAGTAGACGAGATCGGCCGCTGGAAAATCACCGCCGATAGTGTCGAGCCACTCTTTCAGCAAAGTCACGTCTTTGTGCTGCAGGCGAATGCTGAAGCCGGGAGCAAAGTCTCCCTGCAAAATTTTCGGACCGAGATTGGCCAACATCCAGGATGAGGCTGCACCGCTCGAAACTGCCTGCAGCGTCGTTTGTGGGTCCAGCCCTGCTGCACGCGCCAGGCGCAGTCCTTCTACTGCGCCAAGCAGGTTGGTGGCGCCCACCAGTTGATTCACCAGCTTCGTCTTCTGCCCGCATCCGCTCGGACCGGTGTAGGTGATGGTCTTGCCCATCGCTTCAAAGATCGGACGGCATTTTTCAAAAGCATCCTGCGTGCCGCCGACCATGATTCCCAGCGTTCCAGCCTCCGCGCCTTTCTCACCGCCGCTCACCGGTGCATCGAGCATCGTGCATCCGGCGGCCGCAAGCCGCTCGGCGAACCCAACGGCTGCTTCCGGGGAAATTGTGCTCATATCGATGACGATCGTGCCTTTTCGCAGGCCGAATCTGACTCCGTCATGGCCGAACAAAACCCGCTCGACAGTCTTTGTATCAGGAAGCATGAGGATGATCACGTCGCTCGTGCGGGCCAGTTCCTGCAGCGATGCGGCAATTGACGCTCCCTCCGCGATGAGCGGCGCCTCCTTCGCAAGATGCCGGCTCACCATCGATAACGGATAGCCCTTGCGCAGAAGATTCATGGCCATGGGCTTTCCCATGACGCCGATTCCTATGAAACCGACTCTCTCCATCGCTCATCCCTTCTGATCTGCGAGTTCTCGCCAAAGAGGCTGGCTTCAAGGCGTTGCAGGCATGGACTGCCGCCCGCAATCCAGCGACGTGCGAGCTGCATGTACTGCGCGTATCTGTCTTTTTCAAAAAGCGGGTAATCGCTGGCGGCGACGAGCGATGCCTCGCCGAAGGTCGCCAGCAAGCGCGCTGCGAATGGAGCAACGTCGTTATGTGGAAAGTCCTCGCGTGAGAAATGCGCAATGGCCGAAATGCCTATTATCAGATTCGGAAGGCTACAGAGAGCGGAGATGGATTCGTGCCAGTCGTTGTCATCTTGCCGGTCACGCCGTGGCCAGCCCATGTGCGGCACGTAGATCGAAAGACTCGGATGAAGAGCAGTAAGCCGAACAAGCTCCTCTGCCAGCGCGCGAATACCCGACTCCGCGTGCGGTAGCAACCACTTCCCCTTCGACTCGAGGATTGCAGCAATCTCGCCAAGCTGCTGCAGATCGGCGGTCTTCACACGAAGCGCACGGACTGTTTTTGAAGAAAGAAGCTCCACACTCAATTGCGCTTCTTCCGCACGGAAGCATGGCGCAATGCGAAATCGTGTCGACGGTGAAGCGATGAGTTGCCGCAAACATGCGTGATTGTCTCCGCTCCAGGTTTCGACGATGAGTGCCCGATCGATTCCGGCATCATCCATACGCTGCGCGAGATCAACTAGTGGCTGCTCAGCGCTCATATCCAGATGGCAGTAGGCATCGATCATTGGCGTTGAAACCTCGGCCCAAAGAAGATGGCCGCGAAGGCGAACCAGGGCAAAATGCCGATGAGCAGCAGAATCAGGTTGGTGTCATGCCGGTCGGCAAGGAGGCCTATGTAGCGACTGACTGCTCCATAAGCGACGTTGCTCAGGCCCCCAAGCAGCCCCGAGCTCACGCCGACGTATGCAGGCTCAAGATCCTGTACCAGGGTGAGATAGATGACGAGGAACGCACCGACGCCAATGCCCGTGAGCGCGAGAAAGAGAACCGCCGCGTAGCGATACGATGTGAGCCCGGCCGGAATTGCGGCAAGCATCAGCAGACACGCCACGAAAAGCGCCCAACGCTTGGCGGTGACAGTGCTGCTCCCGCGCGCCACCAGCATGCGCACGAAGAGCCCGACGAGGAGGTTACCGCTGAAGGTGCCTCCGTAAACAACGATGGAGAGCACATTGCCGCGTGTAAAGCTGAAGCCGCGCGATGTTTCCAGATAGAGCGGTACCCAGTCCGACAGGTAGTAGTTGACGCTATTCACAACGAGTGATGAGACCGCGAGAATCCAAAATTCGCGCATCGTGATGAGGCGACCCATCACCTCTACGAGGTGTTTCACGGCAACTGGCTTGCCCTTCAATGAGCCAGCCGATTCTTTCGTCACCCAGAGCCACGCAAAAACCCAAAGACCGCCAACCGCACCCGTGACGACGAATGCAGCGCGCCATGACCAGCGGATGGTGATCCAGGTGACGATGAGCGGAGCAGCAAGCGCGCCCATCGCGCCGCCGCTATTGAAGATTCCGTTGGCCAACGGGCGATCTTTCGGACTGAGAAGAGCGTTGGTAGCTTTGAGCGAACACGGCCAATTGAAGGCTTCGCCAGCGCCGAGCAGAAATCGCAGCCCGGTGAGCATGCTGACCGTTGTGGCAAGGCCGGTGAGCAGCCCTACGAGCGACCACGCTCCGCTGGCGACAGGAAAGACAATCCGCGGGCCGTAGGAGTCGACCAGGAATCCGCCGAAGATCTGCACGAGACCGTACGAGTAACGAAAGGCTGCGACAATCTGCCCGAATTGCTCGTTCGTCAGCCTGAAATCGGCAATGATTTTTCCGGCAGTGAGGGCCAGCACCTGCCGATCGAGATAGACGATGGATGTCGCGAGAAACAGCAGGAAGCAGGTCCACCAGGTTCGAGCGGAGATGCGCTCCTTACTGCTCATTTGCCTGCTTTCTGTGGCTTGGTTGGATGCTGTCGAAGTTGTGTCTACTCCATGGTCTGATGAAGATGCGCGTGGCTTTGTTGCTCTCGCCGGCTCGCCTGTTGCCTGGGAGCGCAGAATCATACGTCAGCGATGTCCCGCGTAAGGGACATAGGGCCGTGCGTCCAACGCTTCCTGCACGAGATCTACACCGAAACCTGGCCCGAGGGGAAGTTCCAAGGCGCCCGCATTCAGCCGCAGCGGATTCGTCAACATCTCTGCTGTTAGCTTCTCATCCGCATCCGAACCAATCGTCTCCAGAATAAAGAAATTGGGAATCGTTGCAGCGTAGTGAAGGTTCATCACCGTCGCCAGCGGGCCGTTGGGATTGTGCGGGGCCATGCCGATGTAGTGCGCCTCCGCAAGGGCCGCGATCTTCTTCAAGCCGGTTATGCCACCGCAGTTGACCAGATCGCACTGCAAATAATCCACCGCGTGTTTCTCCAGAAACGGACGCACGCCATAGATGGTGGCCCATCGCTCACCAGCAGCAATGGGGATCGTCGTTTCGCGCTGCACCAGGCTCAATTCTTCCACACTCTCCGGGGGCACAGGCTCTTCGACAAACATGAGATTCAAATCTTCCAGCGCCCGGCACAGACGCAGCGCAGCTTTTGGATTCAACCGGCCGTGGCAGTCCACAGCGATGCCGAACTCCGGCCCGGCCGCTTCGCGCGCGGCGATAAAGAAATCACGAATCCGATCGAAGATCGAGGGGTCGAGATACTCCGTCTCTTTCCAATGCGAGTCGACAATGCCCTGGGTTCCGGAGTAGCCGCTTCCGTTCACTGCATGACGGTCACTGCCTCGATTTCCTTCGCCGTAGAAGAGCGGCAGTGTGGTCTTCAACGCACGATACCCGCGCGCTTTGCAGGTTTTTACATTGGCCGCGAAGGCCTCCGGTGAGTTCCCTGCCGAGCAATGACAATACGTAGGGACCTTTGTCCGCGTTGGGCCGCCTAGAAGCTTGTAGACGGGCAGCCCGCTGAATTTGCCGAGAATGTCCCAGAGAGCGCAATCCACCGCGCTGATTGCGGTGCTGTGCAGAGGGCCACCCACCCAGAAGGAATCGCGATACATTCTTTCCCAGTGGTTTTCGATCTCCGTCGGATCTTTGCCCACCAGGTATCGCTTCAAATCCAGAATTGAACGTTCGACGGTCTGGGTCTTCCGCTTCATCACGGTCTCAGCCAGGCCTGTAATGCCTTCGTCTGTTTCAACCCTGACAATCACAGCATTGCGAAAGTTCAGATTCACAATCTGCGTCTTGATATCCGTGATCTTCATGTATGGCCTCTATGCCCTGCCCGGAAAACGGGAATTAAATTCGGTCACTCGTATTCGTATAAGCTGCGACCACCGGACAGACCTGTGCTGAAAATGGGGAAAGCATTCCAATCCAGCAGGCTTTACTCTCCCAATCTCCTAATGAAGCCGGGAAAAGTGGTGTCACCGTGAGAATGTATTGGAGCCCTGATTCTTCAGTCAAATATCAAGTTCTTCTCTAATCGATCTAATTTTGAGATATTGCTCTCATGCAGTGCTTAGCACCCGAAACCGATGAATGATTCGCATTAGATCCTCAGTTTCTGTCCAGGGAATATAGGCGTTTTTGCCGTAGCAAGCGCCGAAAAATTGCGCGTCCTGGGCGGCGATGGCCTGCTCGTAGATCGTGCGCTCGTCACCGGTGAATTGCAATTCCTCCAAGTCAGATCGCAGATAACTGAAGCCGTCAGTCTCGACCGTATGCCTCGTCCCGACCACGACCATTTTGCTGACCGGCAATTTAGCGCCATAGCTGATCACAGCCGTCAGCGATCCTCCTCCACGAAGGGCGGCCAGAAGCGAGACTGATTGTGCCGAGGAAGCATCGGGGCTTGCAATGCAGGCGATCGGCTTCACTTCGCCGCACCATTGCAGCATGAGATCGATGAGATGCGCGCCGTGATGCACGAGAGCGTTGTCGGTCCATGAGCGCGGCCGCAGCTGCAGATAACGGACATAGCTCACCTCCTGAATCTCGCCAATCAGGCCTGACCTTAGAGCGGCATGAAGGCGCGCATAGGGCGCGAGATAATGGGATGTATGTGCGCAGCCCAGCAACACACCCTGTTGCTGCGCAATCCCTCCGAGTTCTTCAGCCTCGCGCAGGTCATTGCATGGCGGAAGCTCGACTAGCACGTGACGGCCGGCGCGCAAACACTCTCTTGCTTGCTCGAAGTGCAATGCAGAAGGCGAGCAGACGATCGCCGCATCTGCCAGGGCAATCGCCTCCGCAACACTGGCAGCAACTGTGCCCACATGATATCGAGCGGCGAAAGATGCCGCATTCTCCTGATCAGGACTGTAAACGGCGGCCAACTCGATATCAGGCTGAGCCGCCAGATGCGCGACGTGAATCGAGCCCACCGCTCCACAGCCGATCATCGCTACGCGCATCCTCATCCTGCGTCCTCAAATGCCATCCAAGGCGCGATTGGGATCAAGCCATCCGGTCTGCTCCAGGATTTTGCGCAGCTTCTCGACCTGCTCACGATCAAGCGGGAAGAAAGGATCGCGACTGTATCCTCCCTCCAGCCCCCAAATATCAAGCATCGCGCGATAAATCGCTAGGTCACTCACTGGGCCGATCTGCTGATGCGTGTACAAGTGGACCAGTGGCAGAATCCGCTTCCAAATGCGAAACCCGCGCTCAGAATCGTGATCGACAGCAACCGCCTTATAAAGCTCTTTTGCTGCCTTAGCCGCCACGTTCAGAATGCCGCTGATCCATCCGTGTGCACCGGCACACAGGCCTTCATAGCCGGCAATAAAGGAACCATAGAAGATGGCGATTTTGTCTCCGAGAAGATAGCTGAGATCGTGCACAGGCTCGACAGTACCGTATGTCGACTTGACCATGTGGAAGACATCCTCGTCCGCCAGCTTCGCAATCTCCGATGGGCTAAAGTCAACGCATGCGGAGTTATGAGGATTGTTATAGAGCATCAGCGGCAGATCGACCGCCTTGCGAATGCGGCGATAATGCTCGATGACTGCAGCCTTGGATGGCTTTTGAAAATACGGAAGAATGACGATAACGGCGTCTGCGCCGCATTTCTCGGCATCCTGAGAAAGCTCGATGCTGATCTTCGTGCTATAGTGGCCCGAGCCATAGATGACAGGCACGCGTCCCCGCACTACATCTTTAGCCAAGCGGAAGACTCGCTTGCGTTCTTCCGATTCCATTGCGATAAACTCGCCGCTGGTTCCCGCAATGACCAGCCCATCGATGTGCTGCTTCTCAATCAGCCACTCCCAGTGAAGCGCTGTGGCTTTCTCATCGAGCTGATTCTCTTGATCGAACATCGTGAGCGCCGCGGGAAAGATCCCACGAAAGCGCTCAAGCGTGAAGGTCATGCCAAACTCCTTTTTTCAACTTTCTATGTAGAAAGAATAGTTGCGTTCTGGAAGGTTGCAGTCGCTTCCCGTCGCGCGACACCGCGTAATTGCAAGAACCTTCGCTCTCCAAGCGGCAATTTTGTCTGCTTGCCCGACGCCTTGATTGACAGTGGCTTTCCCAAGTCTTTCATCAGAGTCATCTGTTTCGCCGGCAAATCGATCTGCAGTGTAGCCTCGCCCGATGTGTGCCAATAAGTGACCCATGTGCTGTTTTGATACTCAAAGAGAAAGGCCCTGGCCGGCACATCGGCTCCGGCAACCTTTTCAATTTGCCAGCACGGCGCGAGCGCAAACTTTCCCTGCTCATCTACAAGCAAAATGTGTTCTTGCTCCAGGTTGCGCAGTGATTTTTTCTGCTCTTCGGTGAGCCACTTCTGCGCGCGCACTTCTTCCCATCGGCGAATCACTTCAAGGTTGTCCGGCGTACGCGGATGCGCATCCATCGCCTCCAGATCGCTCCGCATCGAGATGGGACAATCCCAGGCCGCAGCCCGGCTGGTTACGTACTCCAGCATGTCAGGCTGGGTGCCCATCGTATCTTTTCCTGGAGCCCAGTAGCCGATCCAGCCAAAATTGACGCAAGTGAAATCTTTTGATGTTCGCGACATCTGGTCCGCGGGATAGGCGCGCGTGGCCGCCTTGATCACCTCGGGCTTGAAGACGTCGAAGGCGTTGCCGCGCGTAAGAATGTGCCAACTGAAATGCGACTTGCACGCACCTTCTGCAAAGAGCGGCTGCGGCCGAAGCTTCTGACTCACAATCCACTGCGCGCGCGAAACGGTATACCAGTAGGGCGGCGGAACATCTTCTGCGCCATCATAATAGACAAATTCAAAGCCCGCTTGTTCGTAAATCTCGCCGAGGCGCTCCGCTATTTCATCCTGAATTGTGGTGTTTTGTGTAAAGCGGACAAAGACAGGCCAGGTGTCAACATCAAGCAGGCCAACGCGCGAGCTCATCTCATGCGAGGATGCCTGCGTCCCCAGCGCGCCGCGTTTGCAATCTTCGAACCGATAAGGCGGAGTCGCGGTATAACGCTCGTAGGTCAAGAGCTCATTTTGAATCTTGAGAATTCTTCTTTCATCATCGAGCGTGCATAAACGCGGATTTTCTTCTACCGGAATCACCGTAGCTGACTCGCCGATGCTTTCGGAAAGCGTGAAGCTTTCGACAAGATTCAATCGCGGATCGGGTTTCGGCGTCACATACGCATCCTGTTTATGCGCCTTGTTGTAGTGAACGTGGATTCCCGGCAGAATACCTGCATCTTTGATCTGCGCCACCAGTTTCTTCAGATCATCCATGCGGTTTGGATACTCCGGCCGCCAGGGAAAGTGGCCGGCGCTGCTTGCAAATGCGAGATAGTACACATCCATCGCGCGAAGGCCACACTGCTTTGCATATTGAATGTGCCGTGCGGCATTCCGGGGCGTAATCGTCGACGTCTCGTAGTAGGAATAGCCGTATTCACGCGACCTGCGGCTCTTCACGCCCTGCGGCAGCCCGAAATCTTCTTCCACGCGCCCGACACGATCAAGCAATTGCGGCGTTGCAGTGACGATCAACGCTGCACCCACGCCCTCCAGCTGCACTGCATTATCGGTTCCGGCTTGAAAGAGATGATGGCCCTGCCGTTCTTTGGCGCGAATTCGCGCGCAAGGATCAGTCGCCAGCAGATTCACCGCGACATCCTCATCCCACATCACGTTGAGCCATTCGCCAAAGTTCTTGCGCTTGCGCACAGGCAGCTGAACAAAGAGCGTTTCATCTACAGGCGTTTTTAGCTTGACGCGTAGCGGTGTGTATCCGTGATAGGTGAATTTTTCAAGACGGAAGGCGATGTAGGCATCGGTAATCTTCACTGCTATAGAGGCAGAGTAGCCAACGAGGTCGAACTCTGCCAGAAGATTGTCCCCCTCACGCTTCACCTGCACAGCGGAGAAATGCCTAACCTCAGCCGGATATGCGATCTGCAGTTCGTTGTCGTAGGGGCGATTCTGCGTGAGCGTAAACATCGGCACATCCGCATCGTGTGCCAGGCACTCCTCCCCTGAAGCTTTGTGAATCAGGCTGAGCGCCGTGCCGGTTGGGCTGATTTCGAGCCGCATCTCCGCGTTCTCGAGAACAATGCTGCCTGCGCGCACTGCAGGCGGATTCTCCCGCGTTGCGTCCTTTTCAGCTGAACCATCTGCGTGCTGCGCCGTCGCCGGCAATGCTCCTGACCAGGATGCGAACCCCAGCAACCCTGCGCCTTTCAAGAACTCTCTGCGATCGCTCACTTCATCGTCCCCTTCGTTGATGAGAGCCCACGGCGCTCCATTGTCTGCATGAGATTGAGATAGTGCTCAGCACGACCCAAATCTCCTCCTTCGCACTCGATTTGAAAATTTGGCTTTGCGTCCGTGGCCTGATACGCAGTTTGCGTCCATCTGTAAGTCTCTTCGGCAGTCTTCGAATCGACGTCTCTTTTCATTGCATCCTTCGGTTTAACGAAGATCAGCGGCCTGGGCGCAATAGCCGTAGCGATTTCCGGAAGATCAAGGTACTGAAGGATACCTGGAACGAAGATGTCGGCGCCGTACAGATAGCGGTCGGACTGCGCGAGTGATCGGTAAGAGAGAAGACTTTCTGCGCAAATCAAAGTCGGAATACGCTCATCGAGAGCAGCGGCATACAAACACCACAAGCCTGCCCGCCCTTTGCCAATCACATGAAACCTCTGCTTGTCGATGCCTTCGCGCTGCATCACATAGTCGACGCACCGCACTACATCCCGTACGCGCATGCCAAGCAGGGATCGGTCCATCGACCACGCAGCATAGGCCATGCTGGTATCCATGTCGAAGAGCTGCCCAAACTCGCCTTCAGAAAGGGATGACCCGTGCGCGGAATGTGTGGCGCCAATCCCGCGGACATCCGCCGCAATAATGATTCGTCCACTGCGCACAAGCTGGTCAAGAACGCCATGCATCAGTCCTGAGCTTTCCGGGCCTTCGAACTCCATGCCATCACTCTGCACACCTTCATCATTGAGATAGAGAACGGCAGGCGATGTTTGATTCGGACCGTCAGGCACAAAGACCCACGCAGGAATATAAATTCCCGGCTCAGAAAGGAACTCAATCTTCTCAATCCGGTAACCTTCCCGAGGCGTCGTAGCGATGCGGCGTAGGTCCAGCGGCTTTCGTTGTTCCTGATAGCGCAAAAGGCTGCCCAGCCGCTCACGCACCTGGCGGCGATGGCCGGCGAGATCGGCATCCGTATTCAGCGCGCGCTGACGTGGAGGCAGATCAGCCGCCTTAGCCGAGATGATTGAAAAGATCGTCGCCCCTTTGCGCGAATACAGAAGAGAGCCGTTGGGCGTGCAGTACAGATCCTCTGGACGACTCGTTTCGAATGCAGCTTCTTCCTGCAGACCGTTGCGGCCGTAGAACCAGCGGCAAAACCAATCTGTGGTTGCGCGCCTGAGCTTGGGTGTCCAGGCATGCGGATCATCGGCTGCGACAGTATCGAATTTTTCTTCCGCACCGAGCTGCTTGTAGCGCAAGCGAATGGCGTCCGCCGCGCTGTTGAATCCAACATTGTAAGATTCGATACCAGCGAGCAGCGGCCGCGGTGCGATGGCCGCGTGGAGATCGACATTGTCAATTCCATTCAGCGCGGCCGGGAAAAGATTCTGCTCAACATCTGCAATGCCGATTGATCGCGCTGGCCATTGATTAGCGGTGCCACCTTCGAGAATCGCTGCACATTGAACGCGTGGATCAGCAACCGCGATGAACTTCGTCAGCGTTCCACCGCCGGAATGACCGGCGCAGCCAATGCGATCTGGATCGACTTCAGGGCGTGTCAGCAGGTAGTCAATTGCGCGCATCCCATCCCAGACGAGATAGTTGGTCAGATTATCCCCGAGCAACAGCAATAGTTGACCTGCCATGGAATGCTCAAAGACGGGCCCTCCGACATCGGTGATGCCAGTCGCCGGATTCCAATATTGCCGCCGCTCTCCTTGGCCGATCGGATCGTAACTCAACACGACGAACCCGCTTTTTACCAGGCTAATGTAGGCGTTCTGATACTGCGGCGTCATCCGCGCCAGCGGATAGTGCCCGCAAGGCGAGATGATGGCGGGAAATCGCCCGCTGCCGTTGGCGGGCACATACAAATTGCCGGTCACCCAGAAGTCGGGCCGGCTCTGAAACATCACGTTTTCGACGCGATATCCGTCTTTCTCTGCGCTCGTAACAGTGACGACATGGAGCGGCGTCTTTGGAGGAAACTCACCCAGCATGGAAAGAAGCTTCTCGCGTACTGCGCGATTGCGCTCACCCACACCTTCCGCAGTTTGCAGAAGAGCACGCCTGTGATCCCATGATGAGGCAAGCTGATTCAGATCGCTCACGAGATAGGAAACCAGCATGTCCGGCATCTCTTCCGCATAGGAGCGATCGAGATGCGCGGGCGCAGGCATCTGAGCGCACAGGCGTAAAAACGCTGAGGTAAGAAGAGACGCGCCGGACGCGATGACGAATTGTCTTCGATTCATGCGCTCTTCTCTCACGCTGCATGGATTGCCCGGCTGACCGGATGCAGATCTTCTTCTCGCTACCAACTCACCGTTGCCACGCCATACGTTTGCAGCGCCGGAACCATAAACACGGCCTCTGCGCCATCCACACGAAAGTCGATCGGCTTGCCTGCATCGGCATCAGGCGCATAGAACCGGACAGCGGTCGCCGGCTTCCCTTCCGGCGTAGCACATCGAAGCGCAATATTCGTAACGGAACGATTCTTTTCTGGGTCGTAATTGACCAGGTGAATGATGCGTCGCTGCTTTGCTGTCTGCTCAAAGAGATTCATTGCTACATACTCCGGAGCCGTCACCGATACAGGAAGTCTTTCTCCTGCTGTCCAGGAGATCGCATCGACCAGGTCCTGCCAGTTCTTGGGGCGTTTCCAGAATTCCGGGCCTAACGTGAAATATGGTTGATCGGGTGGCACCGGTCCATCAAATTCAAGCGCTGGGATGTACACACTCCGTCCGCGACCGACAGTTTTGCGGAGTGGCTTGCTCGCGACAGCCTCGCCGGCATTTCCTCTTTTGCGACCATGCGCAGACAATTGACCATCCATCAGATCCCTGAGGCCGGGCTCTACCCGCATCCGGCGCCACGCATCGTAAAGACCGCTTTGCTCGGTTGCAACAAGGCCCCCACCCGCAGCAACGTAGCGTTGAATCGCCCGCAACTGCTCGTCAGAAAGGCACTCCACATCTGGAAGAATGAGTACCCGACATGTCGCGGGTGACAGCTCGGCGAGATGCTCATCGGCAACAAGCCTGAATGGAATCTTTGCCTGAATGAGCGTCTGCTCAACGAGTATCGCGCTGAGCCCGGCAGCCGCATTGTTATGGGTGATGGACGCATAGGAGCGCAGCACCGCGACGGGCGCTACATCTTCCGCACCAACGTAAAGATCGCGCAGCTTGCGATAAAAGCCGATGTACTTCACCACGTCTGCAGACAACGGGCTTACTCCGGCAAACCCGATCGTCTGATTGAAGGCGAGGCACTCGGCGATGGCTGTTTCGCTGACCGAGATATACGTCAGCACAACGTTGCGGTACGTGCGCGCCATCTTGTAGGTGCGAATGGCCGTGATCAGCCTTCCGTCTGGCGTGAATTCGCATTTGCTGTCAGACTCATCCCAGAAGACCTGCGTACGCGGCAGGAGCCGCGCATAGTCCGTGCCGCGAATCCATGGACTGTTGTAGCCAACAATGCCACCGTAGTTGATCTCGACAACGATGTCAGGATTGAGCGAATGAATCAGCTCCGCCATCTGGCCGAGAGCATCGGCCATCGTCTGACAGCGGTAGTCGATCCATTCCTGAAACACCGGATCCACAATGATCTTCAGCTTTTCGGGGCGGTTCGTTGCATTCCAAAACGGCGGATTCACATAGTCGACGTTCTCGAACCCGAACCGGTTCCTTCGCTCCTCAGCGGAGTACTTGGTGCGCAGACGCTGCCGGAAGCCGCTTTTGCATGCGCCGCAGTGGCAAGAGTTCGGCTCCGCGCTCAACGTGAAGTTGTCGAAATGAATGAAGTCCGTTTTGACTTCTGCGACGGCAAAACGCACAACCTTCTTCAGATAGTCGATAAATTCCTGGTTCGAAAAGCAAGGCAGATAACGAAAGGACTGCTGATACCCATATTCGAGCATCACCGGCTGGCCGAAAGCATCGCATTGAATCCAGTCCTTCGCTCGCGGCTCTTCGACGAAAAAGGTCTCATACATCATCGAATCCCACTGAATGTAGGTATCGATCTTCATGCCCAGGCGATGCACCACAGCCGCGGTTCGGACGGTGTCTTCCATCTCCGCTTTTTCCGCAGCCATGCCGAAGCCCTTATAGAGATGGGTGTGAAAGACCTCGACGCCCTGATCTTTGAGCTTGCGAATCACTTCTTCGCTCTGTTCATGCTCATAAGCGGTGCGCGCGTTTAAGCTTTGCCCTCCGCAACGCACCGTGAACAGATAGGGTTCATGCGAGCCGCCTGCATCGATGAGCCCGTTCTCGATCCACGCGCCTTGCGTCCTGGCGTGGCCTTCCGCAGCCCCGGCATCGAGACCAAATGCCGCTCCTGCTCCGAGTTTTGCGAGCGCAATGCCGCCTGCCACCGTTCCCATAAAGTCTCTGCGGTTCATGCCATTCCTGTTCTTCGAACGTTGCTCATGAAAGATCAGCCACTCGGCCCGGGCGCCACTGCACACTACGGCGGATTCCATGGGCATCCATGAAATATGAGAAATATAGGAGTGCCGATCGATGCAGTCAAATATCAAGTTCTACTTCAATCGATCGAATTTTGAGATGCTTCCAGAGTGCTGCCAATTAGAGATTCCGGCTCCCGTGCAATGGCGCCCGCCAGAGCCGTCAAGCCCGTGCGGCTGCGCGTGACTCGCTCTGCACTTCTTTGAACAGGCGAATCAGCTCAGAGAGCATCTTCGGGATGTACTCCGATTTGTGATAGACCAGCCCGACTTTCCGGATAAGCCTGTGGTTACTGATTTTCAGGCAATGCAATTCACCGCGTTGCAATTCCTCCGAGACCGAACGCAAAGGAATGATGCTGATCCCGAGATCTATTTTGACGAGCGGCTTGATGAGGGCGACGTTTTCTGCTTCCATGACAATGCGCGGCGTAATATCGACCTCATGGAAGAACTCCTCCAGCACGTTCCGCGTGCGCGCTCCTTTTGGAAAAAGAATCAGAGGATAGTCCTGCAGCTCTTCCGCGTTCATTTTGCTCTTTTGTGAAAGCACAGGATGCTTCGGGCTCGTCACGACAACCATTTCTTCCGTAATCAGCGGCACCACCTGCAGATCAGCATGCTTGATGGGCAGCGTAAAAACTCCAAGCTCAATAAGGTTGTCATTGAGCTTCGATAGAAGCGTGTCGGTAGGCGCAGTGATGACTTCGAGATCAATGCGAGGATGGAGCGCTTTGAACTTTTCAAGAACCGGCGGGATGATATAGGTGCAGGCAAGCATGCCCGCACCGACGCGCAACTGGCCGCGCTCCAGGTGTGCGATCTCGGATATTTCGAGCTTCGCGTTGCGCATGTCCAGAAAGATTCTTCTGGCGTACCGCAGCAGTGTTTCGCCTGCGGGCGTCACATAAATCCTCTTGTTGACTCTCTTGAAGATCGGCTCTCCGAGCTCTTCTTCAAGCAGCTTAATCTTGCGGCTGATAGCAGACTGCGCGACATAAAGCTGCTGGCTCGCCCGCGTAAAGCTGGCGTTCTCCGCAACGGCAATGGCCATTTCAAGCTGTCGTAGATCCACGGCGTCACTATATCAAAATTTGCTGTTCTGAGTTGCATCCATCTTGACTTGCGATAGCAGCTCGCGCGCACAACTGCGCGTTCATTCCCAGAGTTCGGTGCTGAGATATTTGAGGCCCGTGTCATTGATGACCGTAACAACCGTGCGCCCAGCGAGAAGTTGTTTGGCCGCAGCAACATTCGCCCCCGAGGAGAAGCCCGAAAAAATGCCTTCAAGCCTGGCCAGCGCACGTGACGCGGCAATTGCCTCCTCATCGGTCACCTGAAGATATCCGTCAACCTGTTCTGTTTGAATAAGCGGAAGACTCGGCATCGAGTAGCCTCCTCCCTGGATGCGATGATTGGGATTCACTGCGCTCTTGCCGGCAAGAATGGCGCTGCCAGCCGGTTCGACGACAAAGCATTGAATCTGCGGATTGAACTCCTTGAAGGCAGCCGTGCAGCCTGCAAATGTACCGCCGGAGCCGACAAAATCACAAAATGCATCGATCTTTCCGTCAGTCTGCTCCAGAATTTCGCGCGCTGTATGAAGATAGTGAGCGCGAAAGTTGCCTTTGTGATGAAACTGGTCGGCACGAAAAGCGCCGCGCTCGCGGACGATGCGTGCAGTTTCCGTGTTCACCAGTTCGAGGTCGCCACCCGAGACCTGGCCCGGCACTGATCCGGGTAGTTGCTCGACGAGCGCAACTTCAGCGCCCAGCGCCTGCATCATGCGGACGCGCTCACGCGAATTGCCTTTCGACATGACAGCAATGAATGGATAGCCCTTCACAGCACAGACGATCGCCAGCCCTGTCCCAGTGTTTCCGCTGGTCAGCTCGACAACGGGCTGTCCCGGCGTGAGAGTGCCATCGGCTTCTGCATCTTCGATGATCTGCCGTGCAATGCGATCCTTCTTTGATCCACCGGGATTGAGATATTCGATCTTGGCGAGGAGGCGACCATCGAAGCAGCGTGTAATGCGGCTAAGCTCAACAATCGGCGTCGCGCCGATAGCGCCAACAACTGAGGGTAGGATGTTCATCGATGATCCTTTGATTCTTGAAGGCAACGTTCGTTGAGATGGCATGGCCGCTTTCTCACGGATAGAAAAGATAGAGCTTGGAGATGCGCTCATCTTCGCCGATATAGACCGTGCCATCAGCTCCGCACGCGAGCGCGCCGATTACGTAGGCCTGCCACGTGTAGTAGGGGCGGCGGTTGACGTCGATGAAGCCTAGCACGTTGTAAGCACCGCTGTGCGGATCGTAGCTGAAGAGACGCGCCATCTCTTCTTCAGTGCCGCCGACGCCGTACAAACGTCCGTCAGGTGTGCGTACCAGCCCGTCGATTCGATATTGATTGAGGGGTTTTCCAAGATTGGTGACCGTCAGCGTTGCCGGATCGAGGCGAAATAGATATCCGTCGGATGTGCCACCATAGATCACTCCTGAGGGGTCGAGAAGAAATGCATCAACGCGCGTCCACGGCTCGCGACCAGGAACAGCCGGCGCATGAATCCCGAGTTTTTCGAGCTTCTGCACCTTGGGGTTGAATCGAAAGAACGCGCCGTCCTCTCCGGATGCGAAAACCATGCCGTCCTGGTCCACCACGAGCATCCGCGACATCATCTTACTTTTCTCGAATTTTTCACCGAAGGGAATTTTTTCTGCGACTACGCCGAAATCATGGAACTTTGCATCTGCAATGGAGTACGAGAAGAAATGTGCGTTGGGAGCAGTCAATCCATAGAGGATATTGGCATTGCGATCAATAGTCAGCGCAAAGATCCTTTCACCAGTTACGGGCTGACCGAGATCGGCAACTCTGAGCGGTTTCCCGATCTGGATTTGCTGCGTATCCGCCTCGCTCGGCGTGTATTTCAGGATGTGCCCATCGGGAGACGTGCCCAGATAAACATCGCCTGAATCCGCGATGGCAATCGCGTTCGTAATCGAAGTTGCATGTGGAACCACACCGAGTGGTTGCACATAACCGTGCCGAGGGCTCAACACGAAGAGGTGCGAGCGGGTTCCGCTTGTGGCCCCATAAAGATCGCCTTTCGGAGCGATGGCGAGTGATGTGACGCCCGATTCGCCATCTGGAATCACGTCCTCAGGCGCATACCCGAGATCACGCGCATCGATGCGGGTTTGCGTAACGACCACGTTGTCATAGGATCGCTCGCGCTGGCCAAGGCAAGCCGTCGCAACCGCGATGAGCGAAGCTGTGATCACGAGCTCTCTGTATCGCATGTTTGCCTAGTCTGCCCTGGGATGAAAGAGGAACAGAGCCAGGCGAAAGGGCGTGCCTTGAATCGTTCCTCCATGTCCTGGATCGGATGGATCGTCCGTCACGCCGACGGCGCCGACAAAGTAGATGGTGCCATCCGGTCCGGTGTCGGCAGCATTGGTGCCCAGCACGGGCCGGCCATCGGACAGACGCATCTCGCCAAGATCTTCAATCTTTTCGCTGCGCAGGTCGTAGGTCATCAGATGAGAGGCCGCTACGCCTGCGCTTCCACCGTAATCGAACTCCGCTCCAGCCGCTGCATAGTAAAGTTTGCGATCGTGACCCAGTGCAAGGCTCAGCGTTGCATAGGGCACATCGCGGCGTTCGGCAAATCCGGGAATGCACATCTGCCCAAGTGTTTTTACCTGGCTGCCGGAAGGTGCTGCAGGATCGAAGGAGAAAAGCGTGCTGGCGCTTTCTTCCACGCCGTAGAAACGCTTTGTTTCTCCATCCCACACGACGACGCGCCACGCCGTTTCTGATTTATCGTAGTCGCGGCCGAGCGATCTGCCTTTTGCGCGAATGGGCAGTCGCGCATCGAGCTCGCGGATCGCATCGGTGCGTGGATCGTACTGAAAAATGCGCCCGGCACCAAAGCTGCCGTAGACATTCCCCTGATCGTCGATGCCGAGCGTGCGGCAGATGGAATCCCAGTTATTGATTCTGCCTTTGTCGACCTTGGCGCCGGTGGCGACATCGTAATACACAAAGTGTCCACGCGGATGCGTCAGCCCGTAGATGCGATTGAATTTTGGATCATAGGCGCCGGTGTTCATGCCCTCGAAGCGCGGGCCGATACCGAAGTCCTGCACCTTACCCGACTTCGGGTCGTAGGCCATGTAGTGCGAGCCCGGATAGCCTTCCTGCGTGGCAAAACGCGCGTAGTCGAACCACCATCCGCCGTGCGTCGCAAAATAGATGCGGCCATCCTTGCCTTCGCCGAACTTGGCGTGAATCTTCGATTGTGGTCCGACGCCAAGGCCATCTTCCCCGGTGAGCCTGGCCAGATCACCCACATCCACCATCTTGTTGCTTGCCGAGTCGTAGTAGACCAGGGGGCCGTTGCATCCGTGGCAGGCCAACCCGACGTAGACCTTGCCATCACTCGCGGCTTTCAGCGCAGCCCAATTGCCATCCATGGTGGCAAGACCGCGAAAGTAGCGATAGTCAACCGTGATCGACTTCGAAGGAGCCTGAGCCTGAAGAGCAATCATGCAGAGAGCAATTGCGAGCATACCGGCCGCACTGCGAGACCATCTGGACATGCTCCGTCTTCGCGCTTCTCTGCTTCTCACCGCAATTTCCTTTCCCATTGCCTTCGCGCGAACTAGTGGTTCCGTAGATTCTCCAACTCCGCTGCGGACTCCTCATCGAGATACACCGTGGCATCGGGATGCGTGCGCAATATCGTGGCCGGGCAAGCTGTCGATATCGGCTCGTGAAGCGCGCGATGGACAATCTTGGCCTTCCGCGATCCGGGAACCGAGACAATCAGCTTCGGTACACGCAGTAGCGCGGGAATCGTCAGCGTCATCGCCCGCGAAGGAACTTCGTCGATCGATTGAAACCATCCTTCTGCTACTTGCTGTTGCTTACACTCCTCGTCCAGCGCGACGATCTTCATATCCTGGGGATCATTGAAATCGGCAACGCCGGGATCGTTGAAGGCCAGATGTCCGTTCTCGCCGATTCCCAGCAGGCAAAGCTGCGGGTGCGCCGCGCGCAGCGCATGGGCATATTCAGCGCAGAATTGTTCAGGGTCCGCAGCATTGCCATCGACCTCATAGAAGGCGCGCATCGGCACTCTCTCCGCGAGTTCGTGACGCATGTAGCGTCGGAACGATGCGGCGTGATCGGCTGCAATGCAGACGTATTCATCCATATGAAAACCGAGAATGCGATCCCAGGGCAGGCCGGGGATTGGGACGAGCGCCCGCAAAGTCTCAAGCTGGGATGCACCCGTGGCAAAGATCACGCCTATGCTTTCTTGCACATGGCCAAGCCTTTTGAGTTCAGCAGCAGCAGCCTTAGCCGCGGCAGCACCGGCTTCTTTGCGTGATGTATAGATCTCAATCTTCAGATTTTCAATTTGAAAAGGCTGCACTACTGGACTCGGCTCCCGCATGAGATTTCTCAACGATGCTCTGTGGCCGTCGCGGAGAGATGTAATTCCCTCCCCGCGCTGCGTCTGCCACGCGTGAACTCTATTGAAAAAGCACTATTGCGTCAAATATCAAGTTCTCCTCCTATCTATCTAATTTTGAGATGGGTCGGAGCGCGCCTGGAATCAGGCCTCAGCAATAGGCTGCAACATAAACGAGACCGAGCTCTTTAATTCGGCAGCGACCATATCTGATCCGGCTGATTGTGCCCGCACGCTCGAATGTTCAAGCTTCCTTGCTTTCCGTTGACTGCGCCGGTGCTGAGGCACCGGCCGTCGGCGGCATTGATCAGGTTACCGGACAGATTGTATTTCCAGCGTTGCGCGCTGCCGTGCGTGCACGGCCGCATGGACACTGCACTTTTGTCCGCACTTAAGCAACGTCCACCCGAGATGAGCGCGCCGTTTCCAGCTACCGTCCACGACTCATCAGAAGCGCCTTTGCAGCCTCCGACTGAACCTGAAGAGGAAAGACAGCGGCTGTAGCTGTCGATATCATGCCGGCTGTGCGCCACGATCATGGTAATAGCGCCGCTGCGCTTCGGCGTGCCGCATGACGTGTCAGGATGAACACGCCAGATCGCCGTATCGTGGCTTGCAATTTCCGCGTGGAGTGAAGAAACTCCCGCTCGCCTGCTTCCGCTCCAAAGATCTTCAGAGTCGAAATGGCAATTTGCATCAAAGCCGAGATCCACGGAAGCAATATTGGCCCGCATTACGTCCGGTCCACGGTTCAGAACAGCAACCGCATAATCCCCGCCGCTTAGAGGTTTGAACAGCAGATCCATCACCTCAGTGCGCCGCACCAGCGTCGCCATCCGGCCAAGCACATCCTGATCAATCGCAATCACGCGCGCATTACCCAGAACTGCGATCGCATCCGTACTAAGACTGCCAATATCCGAGCTGAGAATGAGTGGCGCAGACATCATGGCCCACAACGACATCTGGCTGCGGCTCTCCGCCAGCGTCATTCCATGATCGCCGCCAATGATGAAGTCCGAATCGTCCCAGTCTCCAGGCTTTTGGAAGCGGCCAAGCGGAAGATTGTACGCGTAGTTCCACAGCACGCTGTGAAAACGCGAAGCGTCTGGTGCCTCTGATTTGAAAACTTCAATGTCCCAACCTTCACGCCAGAGATTCCCGTAATCACGAACCCACTTTAGTACGTCATACCATTCCGGTTCGTCGATAAAATATGCGGGAGCCGATTCAGAAAAAACGATAGGCCTGCCCGCCTCCTTCAGTGCTTCACTTTGTGTTGCATACGCCTTCTGATAGGCGGCAGCTTTGCTCGCGTCCCTGGGCACATACAGATTGCAGCCGTCGAGCTTCAGGTAATCTACGCCCCACGATGCGAAGAGCCGTGCATCCTGCTGAAAGTGATCGCGGCCGCCGCCATCTGGTTCGCCGCTTCCTGCGTAGCCCGCACAGGTGTTGTAACCCGCGTCTTCATAAATGCCAAACTTCAGGCCCAGCGCGTGCACCGCGTCAGCCACAGCCTTGATGCCCTGCGGAAAGCGTTGCGGGTCGGCTTGCAGATCGCCATTATTATCGCGTGTCTTCTGCATCCAGCAGTCATCGATCGTCACAGTGTCATAGCCGCGTGCACTGAGGCCAGTTTTTACCAAGGCATTCGCATTCGCCAGAACAGTCTCGGCGGTGAAACCGCACCGGTAGTGCGCCCAATCATTCCAACCCATCGGGGGAAGCTGCGCGAGTGCCCCCTGAGCTTGGATGGCTTGGGTTGCGGCGCCAAAGATAAACGCCAGCGTGAGAACAACCAGCCGCCCGCAGGAAGAGGTAGCGTCGTACGAGCCGCGCAGAGATATCTTCGTCATCCTACACATCCTCACACGTCTACCGCGGCAATGGTGCGCGGTCCAATAGAATGTTGAGATGGAATCCATGCTTTTTACACATCTTCTCGGGGGAACATTCGATTCCGCAGTTTAGTGCATCTCTGCGGGCCATTCCTTTCCTTTAGCAATCACTCGATCGATTACGAGCGTACTCGCTTCAGGCTTGAGCGTGAAACGAATCAGATCTGCCGGTGCGCCGACACGCAGTACACCGATTCCGCCCACGAGCCTGCCAGGATTTTCGGTCGCCATGCGGAGACCATCGTACAGTGATACACCCAGCGACACGACGCGCTCCACTCCATCTTTCAGCGGGCGTGCCGCCCCGGCAAGAAACTCCGTTCCGGCGAGGCTGAGGCGGCCATTTTCGTGCAGCTCGACCTTTCCACCCACTGCTGTGTCGTAAATCCCCGGCGGCATGCCTGCCAGCGCAACTGCATCCGACACAAGAAGGGAGCGCTCGATTCCCTTCGCCCGTAGCATCACCTTCAGCAGATCGCCGGAAATATGATGGCCGTCGGCAATCATGGTCGCTGTGAGGCGATCATCGGCAAGCTGCGGCCACAGCGAATTCGTGTGGCGTGGAATCATGCTCGCGATGCCATTGCCGAGATGTGTGGATAGCCTCGCCCCTGCATGGACCGCGCGGTGGATCTCCGGAGGAGACGCATCGGTATGGCCGATGGCAACATGCACGTGTTGGCTCGTGAGTTTCGTGATGTACTCTACGGATTCCGGGAAATGCGGCGACAGCGTGACCATCCCGACCAAACCATCGGAAGCCTCTTGCCATCGGTCGAATTCTGCCAAGCTCGGAGGCCGGACATGTTCCCGCCGATGTGCACCGCGCGGACCATCCGTGGCACTGATATTTGGCCCCTCCACATGGACATAAGGAATTGCATCGGCAACGAACCTTTCGCGCCGGCGCGCCTCTGCAATAGCCCGGAGAGCTGCGGTAATTTCCTTTTCTGAAGCAGTGATGATCGTCGGCAGATATGTAGTAACGCCCGTCGCGATCATCTTTCTTGTCAGAGCAATGATCGTCTCCGGTTCAGGATTGCCGGCGTTCACATCTTCGCCGCCATATCCGTTCACCTGCAGATCGATCAAGCCAGGCGAGAGCCACGCATCCTCTTCGCCCCTGCTCGCGCAGACCTCTTGTATCAGACCATTCTCGAAGGTGACTTCGACGGATCGTCCATCTTTAGGATTTCGCCCACTTATTTTCTGTTTGCTCATTGGGTTGACTGGAGACGAGTTGAATTTGGAGTATAATGCACCTGCACATGTGCGATCAACATCTGTCAGTGTACTTGCATGGCGTGCACTCTGCACCGAAGGATTTAACAGCGCAGCAACCGGAATATTTCTTTCCTGTTTGCCTAATTGATCAAGAATTGATTAGGCGGCGCCGGAACTCGCTGGGTGTATAACCTGTCTGGCGGCGCACAAATCGGGTAAACGTGGCCGAATCCGGAAAACCAAGATCGCTTGCAATCTCAATGAAGTTCCGCCGCGTATCCCGCATACGCTCGATCGCAAGATGCAACCGATAGTTGCGCAGATAAGTTCCCAAACTGCAGCCGAAGGCAGCGCGAAAGCGGGTGCGCAGCCGGCTTTGGGAAATGTGCAGATACTTTGCAAGATCTTGAATACTCATCGCTGCAGTTCGCGACCGGCGCAGATAGTTCTCGATGTCATCCAGGAGCTGGCGAGACCGCCGATCCGCGGCTGGAGGCAAAACCATCGACTCGCAAACCAGGGGCCGTAGTTGTGCTAATAAGCAAGCAACTTCAAAGGCTAAGATCTGGTTGACGAACTCCTCTTCTCTTGCGCGATAGAGCTTTAATAACCCAGCTAACCGCCGTCGAATGGCCATATCGAATCGAAAGCTCTTACCGCGAAACTGCTCCAGCGATGCTGGACGATCGCACTCGAAGGTAACGACAAGCCACAGAATCTCTTCCCGCTTGGTCTTCGGAAAAGCGTGGAATTGATAAGGCAGAATGAGGATGCCCTCACCTGAACGCAACTCCACCTCGGTCTGATCGACGCGCACCACTCCTGACGTTGCAAAATTGAAGATCAACACAAATCGATGGTGCGGCCGTAGTTCAAATGTCGCGCGACGAAGATCGGCCCCTGTTGTTCTCCGAAACAGCAAGATGTTGTTCGGGACGCAGCCCTCCGCGTGCGTACGGCCGTGGAAGTAACTACGGGGAATGCCCACGGCGCGAATCATCGAGTGAATGGGGAGCGGCATAGAACCTCAGATTTTTAATCAGCTCTTAAGATAACTCTAAAGCTGCACAGCTGCCAGGCAATAAAAGCAAAACTTTAGTCGATTTTGCAAAATAGACCGCGACGCGCCTTTGTTACTTTGCACTCAAGCGAGGAACGCAGTCATGAATTCTGTCAACATCGCGCTTGTGGGTTTCGGCTTTATGGGGTCCATGCACGCGCAGATCTACACTCAGCTCGCCGGCGCGCGGCTGGTGGGCATCGCCGACCCGCGCACAGACCTTGTGCGGACGAAACTGCAAGAGCTCGGCTTGGACATTCCCGTGTATGACTCACTACCAGCACTCCTTGCCGCTCAACCGGGAATTCAGATGGTCGATCTTTGCACTCCATTGGATGCGCACGAATCCGACGCCCTGATCGCTCTTCAGAGCGGACGCCATCTCTTCTGCGAAAAACCTCTGGCTTCGACCCTTGCTGCCGCCGACCGGATCATAGCGGCGGCGAAAGCAGCCGGAGTGATGGCGCAAGTGGGTCACTGCATTCGTTTCTGGCCCGAGTACCAGGCGCTGCGGCAATATGTTCGCGAGGGTCGCGGTGGACGGCTATTGAGCCTTTCATTAATTCGCCAGTCCTCGCGCCCCGATTACACGGTCGGTAATTGGGCCAATCAGGAACGGCGTTCTGGTGGCGCAGCGTTGGATCTGCACATCCACGATACCGACTTTGCCCTTGCGCTCCTGGGCCCGCCGCGCTCCGTCAGCTCGCGTGCCACCTTCGATGACAGCGGCCCCTCTCACATCTTTACGCTCTATGACTATCCCGACGTGGCCGTTTCAGCCGAAGGGGGCTGGAACTATCCGCCAAAGTGGGGCTTTCGAATGGCATTCCAGGCGCTCTTTGAGAAAGCCTGCATCGATTACGATTCCGGCAAGTCTCCCACACTCACCATAACGAGGAGCGATGAGCCACCGGAGCCGCTCGCATTCGAAGCACCGGCTGCGGGTGAGTCGCGAAGCGGCGGAGGCAACATCTCGAGCCTGGGCGGGTACTTCAATGAGCTCCAGGCATTTGTGAGCTGCATCTTGCGCGGCGCCCCGCCCACCGATGCCACATTGGGAGATGCGCGCGCGTCATTGGCGGTAGCGTTTGCTGAAATCGAATCTGCCCGTGTACAGCGTCCGATCGCTATAGGAGCAAACGCATGAAAAAATCGATTAGTATCTGGTCCTTTCCAGCGACGCTTGCGCTACCTGACAAGCTGCGGCTGGCCCGTGAAGCTGGATTTGACGGTTTTGAGATCGATTTGAGCGACGATGGCCCACTCACTCTGAACAGTCCGCGCAAGGAAATCGAGGCCGTACGCACGCTGGCTGAACGGAACAATGTGCAGCTCAGCGGCCTCGCGACGGGCCTCTACTGGAATGCAAATCCAGCGAGCAACGACACCGCTGTCCGCTCGCGCGCCGAAATGATTTTGCAAAAACAGATTGAAGTCGCGCACGTGCTTGGTCTCGATGCCATTCTTGTCGTTCCTGCGACGGTTGGAGCAGATTTCATTCCGAATTGCGAGGTCGTACCTTACGACGTAGCGTGGCAGCGCGCCACCGACTTCATCCGTGCGGCACTGCCGGCCGCAGAGAAGCACAACGTTCGACTATGCGTCGAGAATGTCTGGAACAAGTTTTTGCTCAGCCCACTCGAGATGCGGCAGTTCATCGCACAGTTCGAAAGCGAATGGGTTGGCGTCTACTTCGATGTCGGCAACTCTCTTGCCCTAGGCTATCCGGAACACTGGATCAAGATTCTCGACCAGCAAATCCGGCGCGTGCACCTGAAAGACTATCGCCGCGCCGTTGGCTCGGTGGATGGGTTTGTTGAGATCCTTTCCGGCGATGTGAATTGGGCCGCCGTCATGCGTGAGCTTCGCGCCATCGGCTACGACGGCTGGCTCACTGCGGAGATGATTCCACCGGTTCCGTTCTATAAGTTTGCCCCGGAAACTCTCTTGTTCAACACATCGCGAGCGATAGACGCACTGCTGCGCTTCTATCAACTTGATGTCAAAACCTGAGATCAGGGTAGCGCGTCGAACCGCGCGCCTGACCAATTCTGTACCGGTTGGAGTAGGGCCAACTGGTACGGAACTGGTCAGGTACTCGCAGGATCATTGTTGACATCGTCCTGCTGGGGAGGGCTGATTAGTCCTCATCCGGCTCCACGTGATGCTTTCCATCGCGCAGAGGATGACGCCGGAGAAGAATGATGCCATCGCGATCGGCGAGGGTTATGCCATCCGTCACATCCTGCCCGTTGTTCGTATCGGGATCCTCCGAACCCAGAATATGTTTCCAGATCTGGCCACCCAGGTCCTGGATCGTGAGCGTCACCGGGCCATTGCCTTTGGGGTTCATAATCGCGATGCCGCCTTCGAACTCGCGAGCCCAAACGCCCAGTGGTCCATAGTTCCAACGCGCCTGAGTTTGCACTGCCCCTTTCCAGTTGGTCGTTGGCTGGCCAAGGTAGCCCTGACCGATGCCACCTGCGTCATATTCGTCGAACCAGACCTTCGTGCCGTAAGATGGCCCGATGTGATAGGGAGCCGTTTCGCCCGCATAGTAGCCGTTGTTCATGAGCGCCCAGCAGAACCCGTAACGCATGGCGCGATACGGCGTGGAGTCGTACGGATCGGAACCGTCGGCTTTTAAGCCTTCCTGATCGAAAATCTCCAGTTTGGGCTCTGCGACCATCTCCATCAGATCCTGATAGTGCTCCTCGGCCACAGTAAATCCAGCCCAGGTCTCGTAGGACCAGGATGCGCCCAACACAGCCTCATCAATACCGCCGTTGTATCGCTTGTAGAGGGGGCCGATAGCCCACGGTTGCGTGGATGGATCGGTCGCGGTCGATGCCAACGGCCAGTTGCCGTTATTGCCGATCGCCATCTTTCCTAGCCGATGCAGTTCTTTCGCAAAATCTGCATTGCCGGCGCGGTAGCCATTCTGTATCGTTGGATCCTGCCAGCTATCCGTCGTTCCATCACGATTCCAGTCGCCGTTCGCGTCCGGAGCATACCAGACATTGTCCAGGTAGATGCCGTCCATGTCAGGCGCAGCGTTGCGCGGATGCGCTGCCGTTCCAGCGATGAACTCGTTATAGCTGTAGTTGGCGGCGGCCTGGAACGGCGTGAAGCCAGTCGTTGGATCGACGGGCGACCAGGGAGTCTGGTTGATGATCAAATAATTCGAGTTGCCCGGACTCGTTACCACTGTTCCGCTGGCGCCGTTCTGATACAACCACCAATTGTTAGCCTGCACGATAGGGGTAAAGGACGCATAGACGTTGTAAGCAGGCCGGATGTCGACACTTTCAAAATCAACGTACTGGAAGACCTTGGTGCCAACCGTTGATGCTGTGTGGACGCCGTTCACAACTTCTTCCCGTGTCCAGGCCCGGTTGTCGCCCCAAGTCTCTCGGCCGCCCCCCATGACCACAACGTTGAACTTCGCCATCGTGGGCCAAACGGATGGAGGATATGTCTGATCGCCGCCGATATAGATCATACCGAGCCGTGGAAAATTCGGATGATAGTCTCGCTCATGCCGATCTCGATCCTGCGCAGAGCTCGACAAAGCTGTGCACACAACGCCGAGAGCGGCAATTAGACTACCGCATCGTGTAAGGATTGCTCCTTTCATTACCCTGATCCTCCTTTTGGAAAAACAACTGTGACTTGAGTTGGCGGGATACGAGCGCGCACACGCGATCGAGCATCTGGAGGCGTAGTAATCCCCTTCGGCAAACTGCTTTCACTCTCGCGATAATTTGTTGGTGGTAGAGCTAGGGCTGCGTGAGACCTCTTCGTGTTCAGTGCATGTTGCTCTAGAAGTTTGTGCCCTGTCCAATAGAATCTAGGAGCCAAGTCGATCTAGGATTTAGATTGAACCGCCCACGCGATTCCATCGCAGATGCCGGGGGTCAGGAGGCACTCTTCCCCATAGTCTTGATGAAATAAAACACCATGCGCGTCTGCCCCGTATTCAAAACTCCGTGTAAAACATTGGATTCCGCAAACACCATGTCACCCGTTTTTACCGGAGTGGCAATCCCATCGATAGAGAACTCACCTGTCCCCTCTCCGACGATCATGATCTCTTCTTCAGGATGGCGGTGCGGCGGATGCGGCTGCGCTCCCGGCTCCAGTGTCACGAGCCCGGAGGCTAGAGCGGCAAGCTGCTGCGTCGGCCCATTGAAGTGCACGTAGGCTTTCGCACCGGGCGCGGCGCCTTCCGGCTGAAGACTCTCCGCCTTCACGACTTTACTTCGGAGAAGCGGGCCACTTACATTCGTCTCAACATGCGTAATCTGCGGTTCCGATTGCGCCAATGCCATAGGCGTCAGCGCCGTTCCCGCCAATGCGGTTACCGAAGCCAGGACCTCTCGTCGGTTCATTTCTCACCCCTCCGCAGCAAGTTTAAACGCCCCGATCCATTCCGTTTATTGAAAGATACATCTCCGCCGTTGCACTCATACAGAGCGGTGCTCTTCATGCCTTCGACGAACTGCTCGGAAGTCATCAAAGACAGCTGTGCTCAGTGAAATCCATCCTGAATGCTTGCGAGCCTTAATCGCTGACAGGATCTGGTTTAGATAACCTTGATTTTGAATGGAAATCTATATCCCGGCAATACGGCACAATTTGGTTGGAGAGAATCTGGCGAGACACAGCTTTGACGCGATGTTTCTTGTGCGCATTCCGGAAGAAGAATCAATGCTCCATTTCAATTCCGAAAGCGTAGAGAACGTGATTTCGATCGGTAAAGTTAATCGCGGTTCGAGAGGCTTACGGCTGGAATTGAACGCGTGTGGAAGGCGGTGCTTCGTAAACATCATCTGCGTCGATCTTTTCGCGGCAGGGCCAATGAACTCACCTTCCGCAATTTCGTTGGGTGTCTTAAGGCTCAACGGCAAGGGATGAGAAAGTGCGAGACGCGATAGGGTTTCCTGATATAGCGTGATGATGCACATTGAATGCGGCATAACGATGGAGTTAATCATGTATCGACGGTCGATGGCTGTCTTTGCCGTGGTATTCGGAGCCATGACGTTTCAGACACAGGCACAGACGTCGCAGCCCAGCGCAGACCCTTACGCGAACAACCCTGATGCAGGAAAGCTTCAGTTTCCGCTCGCGGCTCCGGCAGGTAAGGACTCGGGGGCCATCTCGAAGGCTCCAGCCGGTGCGGTCAACCAAGGGCCGCTCGATCCGGATCATTGGAAGTACGGACCCGCCTACGATGTGCCGGGAGATACGCCGATCTGGAATCCGGTGATGATCAAGATGATGAAGGGCGAAAAGGTGACCGGAGGGACCGTGTTCAGCACGGACACGCCGGCAACTTACTGCGCCATGGCCAACGCCGGCTATGACTTCATCTGGACGGAGATGCAACATGACGCGCGGGACTGGGACGCGGTGGGCCGCATGTGGAAGGCGTGTCCACATGCCAAGGCTGTGCCTGGAGTGCGTGTGGCCTACGCCGATGAGCGTGAGATTCAGCATGCGATGGATCTCGGAGCGCTGGTGATCGTGGTGCCGACCATTCGCACGGTGGAGGAGGGTACGGCGGCTCGAGACTGGACAATGTATCCGCCGCTGGGCAAGCGCAGCCTGGGAGGTGGGCAGGCCTTCGAGCCGGAGATGTGGGGCAGCGTTCCCGGCGGGTATCGCAACACGATCAACAAGAATGTGGTGTTGATCGAGATGATCGAGACACTTGGCGGCGTGAAGGATGCGAGTCAGATTGCCGCCATTCCGGGCGTGACGGCGATCTTTGCGGCAAGCGGCGATCTTGCTAACTTCTCGGGCTACAAGATGGGAACGCCTGACTATGAGCGTCTAATCAATGCAGTGCATGATGCGGCCCTGAGCGCAGGCAAACGGCTGTGTGGCCCGTTTGCGTGGCGCGATCGCCCTGATTTTACCTGTTTTCAGAACGCCAGCGAGATAGTGGCGATCGGACGTGGTGTCGCCGATGAACTCGGACCACTGAAAGATACGCAGGGCAAACCCGAAGTTGGGCCTTACGCTCCCAAAAAATAGTAGGGTGCGAAGGGCATGTCGTTGTATGGATAGCGAAATGGATAGACGTGATCTTCTCAAGGCGAGTTTAGCTGGCGCGGCTGCGCTGGGCATCTCTTCCGCCCGAGGAGCCGACACCGAGAGTAAGAAGCAGGAAGGCAGCTCGGGCGCAGCCACAACGACCGGCGCCGCATCGCCGCCCCTTCCAAGTCTCTACGACTACGAGGCCGCAGCGAAGCTGAAGCTCTCCATTCCAGCCTGGGAGTATTTCAACGGTGGAGCGGGCGACGAAATCACGCTGCGCCGAAATCGCACCGCGCTTGACGCGCTGCAGCTCAAGCCGAAGGTGCTGGTGGATGTGACCCACATCGACACTCGCTGCACGCTGCTCGGGAATACCCTGGAGCATCCCATCCTTCTAGCACCCACCTCCTCGCATTTGCTGGCGCATCCGGATGCGGAGATCGCTACGGTTCGCGGAGCCGCTGCCGCTAAGACGATCCTGATTGCCAGTACCACCTCGAACCGCAGCATCGAAGATATCTGCAGGGCGGCAACAGGACCGGTTTGGTTTCAGCTCTATGTGGAGGATGATCGCAGGCCGGTGCAGGCCCTGATCGAGCGGGCCGAGGCTGCTGGTTGCAAGGCGCTCTGCATCACGGTGGATAATCCATTGGCTTATGCGCGTAACCGCGAGGATCGCGTAAAGCCGCTCGCGCCGATTCTTCCCTTCCCGAACATCGGCATCCAATCCGGCCCGGGTGGGCGTGGTCTTTCACGCAGACACTTCAGCTGGAACGATCTGGGCTGGATTCAATCCTTCGCGAAAACGCCGATCATACTCAAAGGAATCCTTAACCCCGATGACGCCGACGAGGCAGCCAAGCGAGGCGTCGCCGCTATTGTGGTCTCGAACCACGGAGGCCGCGTGCTCGACACGGAGCCCGCCACCATAGAGGTCCTTCCCGCCGTGGTCGATCGGGTGGCTGGCCGCATGCCGGTGCTCTTCGATGGCGGTATTCGCCGCGGCACCGATGTCCTGAAGGCGTTGGCTTATGGCGCATCCGCCGTGCTTATCGGTCGCCCCTACATCTATGGGCTGGCGGTAGCGGGGCCCGAGGGAATCGGCGATGTGGTTCGAATCCTCCGGGCAGAGCTTGAGGGTGCGATGGCGATGACGGGACGAGTAAGCCTCAGCGAGATCGATCGCTCTGTCTTCTGGAAGTCTCGCGACTATAGTTCGTAGAAGACGGCCTTTGCAACGCAATAACACTCAGTCATCTTATATTTCGTCGTAGTCGAAGAGACTTCGTGAGCGTGAAGACCTCAATCCAGGGCTAGTGGGGTCTGCGACTCAATCTTCGCCTGGTCAAGCATAATTCCAAATCCTGGTTCGGTGGGCAGCGCAATATGCGCTTTTACTGGAACCATCGGGTTGCTCTCGAAATGGTAGTAGTGTTGCATCTTCAAAATGAGATACTCCCCTAGCGGAAAGGTCATCGGTGACTGGCTCGCAATGATGTTGATTGCCGCCCGCAGGCTATGGCCATGTGGAATTACCGGAATATCGTGCAGAGAGGCGACTACGCCGATTTTCAGCAGTTCCGACGTGCCACCGCACCACTCCGGGTCTGCCTGCACCACCGAGAGCGCATTGGCCTGCAGATAGCGCTCTACCTCCCATCGGCCATAGAAATGCTCACCTGAGGCCACGGGAACTGCCGTGCTGCGATGAATTTCCGCAAAGCTGTCGATCTTCTCCGGATGCGTCACTTCCTCCATCCAGTGGGGCCGGTATTGTTCCACTCTGCGCGCCCACTCCAGCGCGTAATTCTGGTCCCATCCGCTGTACGCATCAAACATTAGCTCAGTATCATCTCCTACCGTCTCGCGCAGGATGCGTACCAGTTCCACGTTCTTATCCATGCCCTCCGGTCCCGAGCCGGGCCCATATCCGATGAACCACTTCTGGTATCGAAAACCATTATTCTTATTGATCAGCGCTTGCCTGCGTACTGCCTCCGGCTCAAGAGAAAAGCCGAGGCAGCTCGCATACATTTCCACCGACTCTCGCGTTGGTCCTCCGAGCAGCCGGTACACGGGAACCCCGTAGTGCCGTCCGCGAACATCCCACAAGGCGTTGTCCGCTGCACTGATCGCCATCATAAAGATGCCATCGCGCGAGTGACGGTTTGAGCGATACATCTGGTCCCACAGCGCCTCGCCCGCCAGCGCGTCCTTACCAATCAGGAACGGCTTCAACTCAGCCGCCAGAATCAGCGCCGCATCTTTCTCCATCGGCCCGTATAGTCCGTCCACCCCGGCCGAGGTGCGGATGCGCACATAGATTGCGCTCGTCTTCACCGTGCGGATGCCCGCTGGCTTGTCTTTGTAGGGAGGCCTTCGGAACTGATCGTAGATATCCAGCGGGTTCACCTGCGCCTGACGGTTCACTCCCGCTTCTTCCTGATAGCTTCCATGCAGCTCGAAAATCTCCACCGCCTGGATCGCCAGAGGCCCACCCGTGGGCGCAGCCTCAGTGGGCGACGCACCCATCGCACGGGTAAATGCGCTCGGGCTCATTGTGGCAAAGGCGGTCACCGCCGCGCCGCGCAGAAACGACCGGCGGCTACCAGAGGAAATGCGAAAACGAGAATTGGAGTCCATGATGTTTATATCCTGTGACTGGAATATCGATCAGGTTACCATCCAGAACTCATTTGGATATTCGACTTGGCACCGTTTGCAGCGGTCTCACGCATTCCCTACGTGATTTCGAAGCAAACGCCCTCCCGAGAACGGAAAAGGGCGTTCGCCGCGAGCCTCAATCATGCAGCGTGGATGGCTGCGCCGGCATCGATCGCTGCCGTGACAAACAGACCCATGCCTTGGCGTTGGCACTGCGAAATTCGGCCGCTCGCAGCTCGATGATCTCGAGGGCGGGCTCGATGGCGAGGGTGACCTCGCGTGCTGAGCGGCGCGGTGGACCAAACTCGCGTGGTGGTCCTTCCGTGCTGCCGATCAAGCTAAGCCACGAGCCACCCGGTGCCAGCACGGCAGCGACTTGCGCCGCGAATCGCTCTCTTTCACCCGGTTCGTCGAACACATGGAAACAGCCGCGGTCGAACACGAATTGGAACGGACCGCCGGGCGGTAGTGTGGCAAGAAAATCACAAACAGCGAAGTGGCAGCTTAGAGCGCGTCCCTCCGTTTTGGCCTGTGCCCTCTCGATCGCGAGCGGCGCAACGTCAACCCCGAGGACATCGAAACCGTGCTCCGCCATCCAAATGGCATTCGTTCCGGTTCCGGCGCCGATGTCGAGCGCGGAACTTGGAGAGATCCTGCCCGAATTGACGAACTCGACGAGCAGAGGCTCTGGTTGTCCGGTGTCCCAGGGCAGCTGCCCCGAAGCGTAACTCTCATTCCAAGATGGATGTGGCATCACGATACGAGTTTAGTCCTTTTCAGTGCAGCAAGGGAAAACTGAATCGCTGGTTAATATTGTCACGGTCGACTGTTGGCCGTTGCAAACCACCGGTCATCAGCGCCACTTTCAAAGAAACGAAAGCTTCCAGCTCATCGATCGAGATCCTTCCATCGTGGTTCAGGTCAGCCTGCTGCGAACCAAGTGCTTCCAGGATTTCATGGGTAAAAACGCCATTCTGGAGCTTGGGTGATTCGAGAGAGAATTCGCCCGCATGCGACGCAGAGAAAATGATGGAGCCTGTGCGGCGAGCGAGATCGTTGTAGATGTAGCGATCGCGTTCGTAGAGAAAGACTCGTTTCGGCTGGTTTGCGTGCGCCTGCTGGAACGCCGGACTGGTGCGGGCTGCCAATCCCGCGCTTTGCATTTTAGCCAGCAGCTCAAGCCGAGTTGCGCCGTCCATTTCACCGGATTCGCATGTATCCAGGAGCAACAGCTTGCGGCGAGGAGCAATATCGCGGAGAAGGGATTCAATATCCTCGAAGCTCACGGCCGTGCCGGCGAGGTTCTTGAGATCAATGTTGTATGTCGCGAAGTAGTAGGTAGCCTCTTTCGAAAGATCATAGGAGCCGTGGCCAGACACCAGGATGACGACCGTATCATCGACACCTGCATTTTTAAGAAGCTCTCCCGCCTTTAGCACGTTCTCGCGCGTGACGGCATCGTCGATGTAGGATTTTGCAATCACATGGCGATACGATCCGGAGTAACGCTCAAGAGCTGCGCCGAGATCGAGAACGTCTTTGTGCGCAAAATGTAAGTTAAGCGCTGGGTTGCCGTAACGAGAAACCCCGAACCCAATGTAATAGAGGTCGCCTTTGGCAGCATTTGATTCAGGACGGTAAATCGCGGACCAATGAGCCCGCAGCGCCTCAACCCCTTGCACATTGAAAGCGCTGACCTCGATTTTATTGTCTCCGGTCCCGAGTTCTATTCGCTCGCTCACGTGCGCGCTTTGACCGCTGACTGGTTTCCCTTGGCCGCGAAAAAGGGGGATGTTGTTGACGTAGATCTGATATGTTGCAAGCGCGGAATGCGTATCGCTAAGCTCGGCATCGATTTGAGCGAACTTGCCGTCCTGCTTCGCTCCGACCAGGCGTACCTCAGGAGCCTCGAGTACAACCCCATCGGCACTCGTGTGGAATCCGCTGCGTTCCAGGCGTAACTGGTAACGGGCATGAAGGTGATCGATGAACTCTGGAGAACCGAGCCCCAAGCGGCTGAGGATAAGATCAGGGCGATTGAGTTGAAGCGCGAACTGATCGATGCCGAAGGTATCGAGGCCGCGTGTGATGCCCACGAGATCACCGCCATAGTGGGAGCCATCGAAGTATCCGTCGGGGGTGTAATCGATCCAATCGCCGCCATGGGCTAACAGCGCCATCGAGTAGCCGTTGTCGATACGCCATACCCGGGTGGTTCCGTCGTGTCCTGCGCTGACAATATGCTGCTCGTCCGGAGTGAAAGCAATTCCCTCAACGTAGTCGGCATGGCCTTTGAGTACGCGCACGAGCTTGTGCGTAGGCCAATCCCAAAGAGTTACTGTGCTGTTCGCAGTGACGGCAAGCCACCGGCCCGATTTCGAAAATTGGATCGCGCCGCCCTGATAAGAATTGTTGACCTTGATGGCGTCTACAAGTTGCGCTTTGAGATCGAAGATCTGAAGTTCCTTCTCCGGATTCGTGGTCGCCGCGACCAGTTTGTCCCCTTCCGGAGTGAATGCCAAAGAATACGCCGGACCAACAGGGCGTATGATTTTCGGGTCATACCGGCTTTCGCCTTGCAGCTTTCCGTCGAGGTCCCAGATCCGAACTTCTTCACGATAGCTTCCAGTCGCGAAGTATTTTCCCGATGGAGAGATAGCCAGCGAGTAGACGCGGCCATCACTCACTTTCAAATGCCGGACTGACTTGTGTTCGAGGTCATAGATGTACACCGATCCCCCGCCGTCGCCACAAAACAGATACCGGCTGTCCGGTGAGAAAGCGAGAGCGCCCGCATTGTCCTTGAATCCGCTGAACTCGGCCAGCTTCTGCCCCAGTGGGCTCCAGAGGATGACATCATCGCCGCCGCTCGCGAAATACTTGCCGTTGGGCGCATAAGCAAGACCGGTTGGATACTCCTTGTGAGCGGGCAAACTCGCCATCAGACGTCCGGTGATCGACCAGATTCGCACCATGCGATCAGCCGATAGAGTCACAATGAAATTTCCATCCGGAGAGGTGATGACGTTGGTCATCGGTCCGCTCAATCCAAGAAGCGCGCGTTCGAAGGTTCCGTCAAGGTTCCAGATTTCGAGTCCAGGTGGATCGATGTTGCCGTCGGCAGTAATCAGTGTCTTACCATCCGGAGCCAAAGCAATCAGGTATGGCGAACGATCGGTCCCGACGCCCACTTTGATTGTGCGCACCAGTTCGCCCGACCTCGTGTAAACATGCACTTCATCGTCGGTCAAACCGCCGCTCACAAGGTACGTGCCATCGGAGCTGAAGCGGAGGCATTGAGTGAACTGGGAGGCGAATTGCCCCAGTGGATTCCCTTCAAGATCCCACAGCTTGGTTACTGGTTTTATGTTCTCCGGAACTTTACTGAAGAAGGCAGGGCTTCCGGCGCTTGCCAGTGTTTTCCCATCTGGGCTGAGCGCCAAGGTTTTAACGGCATACTCGTGCGCCGCCAGCGTTCGCAGCAACTTTCCTTCACTCGTCCAGAAACGAACTTTGCCATCGTAGTATCCACTGATCAGCCGTCCATCATGCGTGAACAGTACGCTCTCAACTTCAGTTCCGTCGCCTTCTAGTGGCAACCGCGTCTCTGTTGTCCCATCTAGCTTGTAGAGGATCAGTCCCCGGGTTGTGCCGATGGCGAAGTAGTGGTTGTCGTCGGACAGTGCAACGCATGATATATAACCCTCGCTCACAGGAACATTGGGAAAATGGTGGACGACTCGCCCTTCAAGTGTCAGCAGGAAGATCGTGCCGGTCCGCGAAGCCGCCAGAAGCAGCTGATTGTCGTGGGAAAGAGCAAGATAGTTACCCCAGAAGCCGGTCCGAATGGTGTGGATCAGCGTGCCACCGGGGTTCCAAAGTTTGATCGTGGAATCTTTGCTCGACGTAACAAAGAATTTGCCATCGGTCGCATACTCAAGACCCTGAATCTCGGCTACGTGACCCGTCTGCACCGTGAACTCAATCGGGGGGGCCGCGGCGGAGACAGCCGCTGGAGCGGCTCCCTGGGCCAGCATCGGTGCAGCAAGAATAAACAAGGAAAGCAGCCCTATACATGCGGGCCTCTTCTCATGCTTCAAAAGTTTCAGTGTTTTCACAGCGCCTCCTGATAGGACAGGTTATGAAGGGAGCGATGCGGCCGCTCAGACCTGTGGCGTATATGCGCATTCCGGAACGCACTCGATCGCAATACTGAATCGGGGACCAGCGATCCTATTCTAGAGACGAGTTGCGCTTTGTTGAATGTGACCTTCGTGTTACTGGGAATAGAAGCGAAACCCTTCTGATGACCAGATTGATCCAATCAGTTTGACCGCAGAATCGGTGCTTTGGCAAAAGCAAGAAATGCCTCAGCATCGAACCTCATCGAAAGCATCCATCCAAGCTGCTCCGAAGAAGACCCTGTAACACCTCGCCGCCGGACAGTCGACATAATGTGGGGTACACCGCAACCTTCTGGCTGAAAGTCTGCATCAAATTCTTTAAGGGTCAGTGTCCTCTCGAATTATTTCGTTAGGCTTTTCATCTAAACGAATATCGTATTCAGCCGGCACCGTCGACGATGCGCAGGGCAGTCGGAAGATGCTGCTGGAACGGTCGTGCGATGGGCTTCGCCGCTCGCTGCACGGGGAAATTCGCATGATGCGCAGGATTTACCTCAGAAACAATACTTCACTTCCCAATTCTGTACAAGCATTCCACAGAGGCTTACGCAGCCAGCCGAAATGGGTAGGCGCGCTGGCGGCTGCCCTCTTTCTGCTGACGATCGGCGGCTGCGACGCGAAGATTATTCCAACCCCTATTCCAACGTCGAGCACTCAATATGCTTTCTCGAACTTCACCGGCAATTGGGTGCTTCAGTTCACGGCAACGTCCGGAGCGACGGAATTCACTCAGCTTTCCGGCTTTATTAACGACGTAGGCGGCTCACAGCATTGGGCCACAGCAGCGCTTCAAGGCACTCTCTCGGACTGCCTCGCCAGTCAAAGCTTCATTCCGTGGTACGGCAATATTAATAGCGATTCCATGAAGCTCTATTCGTTCCTGATCACCGGCGAAGCGCTCACGATCACTGCGAACGCCAATTCAACGTTCACACAGCTTACGGGAACCTATACCTTGGGTGGCCCGTGCGCCGACGGCGCAACCGGCAACGTGGTTGGTACGCGCTACGCGAGCTTAACCGGAACCTATTCGGGCTCTCTCAGTTCGAACGCAGGGCAGAATCTGCAACTGGATCTCAAGCAGAACACGGTGGCCACCGGGAACGGCACCTTCTTTGTCACAGGTACTGCCAAGCTGCAAGGCTTCAATTGCTTTACCTCTGCAACCATCGCGTCGTATGCGGGAACCGTTGTCGGCAGCGATGTGCAACTTCAGTTCACGACAAATGAATCACCGTCTTCGACTTTAACTCTTTCCGGCTCGATCGATCCCACCGCGGATACTCTCACCGCAAATTCCATTCAAGTTGGCGGCGGGCAATGCTCGGGAAGCCTCGGCGGCGCATCGCTGACGCGCCAGTCAAAATGAACTCTAAAGAGGCGCTCCAATGATCTATCTATTCGGCCATCAGCATCCGAAACAGAAGGACGCAGCGATGCAATTCAGAACCGTATTCGGGAAGAAACCTCGATTCTCTGCAATGACTCTCGCGTTCGGTATCGCGGTCTTGGCTGGATGCTCGCAGCACGGCGGCTCAGGCTCGAGTTCAGGCGGTGGATCCGGGTCTGGCGGAGGACCCGCGGTCGACATCACAGGCAACTGGCAGATCCAGTTCACTCCGACCCACTCCCCCGCGCCGATCAGTTCCATGGCCGGATATCTGTCTCAGCAGGGACAAGGAGCCAATCAGTTCACCACGGCTGCACTCCAGGCACAAACTTCCGGCTGCTTCAGCAATGCCACGACGGTCCCCATGACTGGCCAGACCTCCGGCACTGATGTCAATCTCGCATCGTTCGCGATCGACGGTCAGACCCTCTCGATCAATGCTCAGGCAAACGCAGGTGGTAATCAGTTCTCCGGTAGTTACTCCATCGCGGGCGGTTGCGCGGGCGGCGCTAAGGGCACGGTAGCCGGCACGGAATACGCATCCCTGAGCGGAACGTTTTCAGGCCCCATTACTGGATCCAGCCCAGCCGTCACGCTGTCGCTGTCACTCTCGCAATCTGCAACAGGCACTGGCTTAGGAACCTTTCCTCTAAGCGGGTCCGCAGCCTTCAGCGGTATCAGTTGCTTCTCGCAAGGCACGCTTGCTTCAGAGAATGGAAGCGTTATCGGAGATAGCGTCATCATGGATTTCACAACGAATGACAGTCAGGGCGCGCAGATTCAGATGACAGGAACCTTCGATACGGCGGCCAGTACGCTGACTCTCTCCTCGATTCAAGTCACCGGCGGCAGCTGCGGCGGAACACTGGGTTCGGCGACCCTCCTCCGCCAGCATTAAACCGTGCTCGTTCCAGCCTAATTGCAACCGCAACGTTGAGGAGGCAGTGGGCCATGGGAAACTCCTTTGCCATCGGGAAGGAGTCGCATATAGCGAATGGGATACGCCCGATGAGCGGCGTAGGCGGAATCGGGCGGTGCCAAGTGTACCGGCCGAATTGGATATGGCTATCTCACCTCTAGTGGCCCTCGTCTCAGCTCGCACGTGCAAAGCAGTGCACGCCGGTCGGATCATCGGGCGGAATCGGCTTGGGAGGTGGCGTGCCGCCCTGCATCATTTTCCGGATGCGATCCTGCGCGAACCCCAGATCGGTGATATAGCTGCGCGATGAACCGGTAGTCCAGCCGTTGCGATGAAAGACTGCGAGAATCTCCTCGCCCCTTAGCGCATCGGAATCTTGCACGTGACTTATCGATTGCAGCGTGCTGGCACCGGTGAGTGCGATGTTGAATGCGCTTGTCGTGATGTCGCTGATCCAGTGCCTGACACCGGCTCGCTGCCAGCTTTCAGAGGTGAGCGCCTCCACAGTTGTCGCCGGCAAATAGAGGAGCAGACCCTCGGTTATCATCAATGTTCGCGCTGAGCCGGCGGCTTCATACATCCGTTGCCGCAGCGTGTGATCGTTTAGATCCAAAGCAAAGCGTTCGATATGACAGCGCGGCTTCTCATCCGCCATAAGCCGATGCTTGTAGTCGAGCATATCCTGAAAATCAACTTCGATCCAACGCAGATGCGGCGGCAGATCGAGGCGCCATGGCCGCGTATCCAAACCGCATCCGACGCTCAGCACCACAGAGATGGGATTGGCCGCGAGCGTCTCCTGCAGCAATTCGTCGATGAAATGCGTGCGCACAGCGAGCCCGAATCGCATGATCTGCGCATGCGGCATTGCACCGAGAATCGAAGACCCGCGCTCCCCGGCTAATTGGGCCGCAAACGGATCGCGCACAAAAGCATCTTCACGCTCGGTCTCAGCAGCGCGACAAGCAGCTACCATGAGGGCTGTGTCGCTCACATGGCTAATCTCATTCGTGTGGGGGGAAGACATTTGCTGCTCCCGAATGAACAAAGTCATTTCAGGATAACCTCAGGATAACCGTTGACCGGCAAGCCGTAAAAGCGCCTCATGCCGCGCCCAGTAGAGAGTGGCGATTGTTTGTCGATCGGTAAGATTTGCTCAAAGCGTTTTTCTGGTTCTCGATGAGTACGCCGTGCCGCAAGCTCACGGTAAAACAAGCTTGGCCCGCCGCGGATCGCTGTTTCGAAGAGTCCTAGTCCCGTCCATCGCAGCAACCGCAGCGATTCTCACTCTGGGTGGGTCTCGGACCTTGGCGGCAGCAACCAGAGAACGGCGACAATCGCGATCAGCGCCAGAGAAGCTACAGGCCGGACGTAGGCCATGGGAATCGCTGTGAGGTAGAGTCCCACGGACGCGATCTGCTTGCCCCAACCTTCGTGCGCCGACGCAGTGCTCTTGGAACGAATCTGACTCCAGAGCGCCATATATCCAAGCCCGGGAAAAATACTAACCGCTGCATAGAGTGAGGTGGTAAACGATGAGAGGCCTTTGATGCCAATCCACTCGGTTGCAAACGGAAAGAGCGAAAGGCAGAAAAGAAACATCAGATTTGTCCACAGAATTCCGTGGCTGACCGTCTCGACTTCGTCGACGAGATAATGATGGTTAACCCAATAGATCCCGATCTGTACGAAAGTGAGCAGGTAGAGAAAAACCGCAGGCAGCACCACGCGCAGACCGGCCAGGCCATTCGGCTCGGGCACTCTAAGCTCTAACACCAAAACGGTGATGACGACAGCGATGACTCCGTCTGAAAACGCCTCTAAACGAGCCGGGCTAAGGCCTTGTCTTCTCATTCTTGTTCCCTCATGGCCCGACCCGTTTTCTCCATCCTGAGAGCTGATCGGAGCCGCATTGCGGTACTGCAACGCAATCTTAAAACGTCCGCTGCCACAGCCGAGTACTCTGCCATCTGAGTGGCGCACTCCCGGCGTTAAGATTGATGCATGGCGCAAGTCCCCTTCCGGGATTGCGCCACCGTGGTGCTCGTTCCGTCCGAGTTTGAGCGAACACAAGGGATTGATGTTTCCCTGCCTTGGTCAACGTGAAGGAGGTAGTTATGAAAATTGTAGTGATCGGCGGCACCGGCCTGATCGGATCAAGGCTAGTCACCAACCTGCGGGCACATGGTCATGAAGCCGTGGCGGCGTCCCCAAAAACTGGCGTCAACAGCGTTACCGGCGACGGACTTGCTGACGCGCTGAAAGGCGCTTCGGTAGTCATCGACGTCACGAACTCCCCTTCGTGGGAGGACACTGAAGTGCTGCAGTTTTTCGAGACATCCACACGTAATCTTCTCGCCTATGAAGCGGCCGAAGGCGTCGGCCATCACATCGCTCTGTCCGTAGTCGGAACGGAACGCCTCCTCGAAAGTGGCTTCTTCCGCGCAAAACTCGCACAAGAGAACTTGATCAAAGCCTCAAAGAATCCATACACCATCGTTCGCGCCACGCAATTCTTCGAGTTCGTCAAGCAGATCGTCGACTATTCCACTGCGGGCAGCATCGTGCGCATGCCGCCCGCCCTCATCCAGCCCATGGCCGCCGACGATGTCGCAAGTGCAGTGGCCCAGATCGCAACCAACCCGCCCGTGAACGGCACAGTTGAGATTGGGGGGCCGGAGCAATTTCGCCTCGACGAACTTGCCCGGCAATTCCTGGCTGCACGCCCAGACCCGCGCCAGAACCAACGTGAGGTAATCTCCGACCCGCAGGGCCGCTACTACGGCATCCAGGTGAGCGAGCGGGCACTGGTCCCTGAGAACAACGCACAGCTCGGCGAGACCCGTTTCCAAACCTGGCTCGCTCAGCCCGCATCCCAGGTTGCGAGTGCGCCGCCTCAGGCGGCATCAGTGGGGCGGTAAACCAGAATCGCGCTCCACGGTTCATGAACATCGTCCTCACTTGGTAGGTGCCGGTTGACATTCCCTCGCGTGGTCATTGTCGGAGGCGGCTTCGGAGGACTCTCCGCGGCCAGCGCTTTGCGTGACGCTCCCGTGAGCATCACGCTGATCGATAAGCGAAACTATCATCTCTTTCGCCCCATGCTCTACCAGGTCGCGACGGGTTTACTCTCCGCGGACGAAATCTCGAGTCCGTTGCGTTCCATTTTTAGCCGTCAGAAAAACATCCAGATTCTTCTTGATGAAGTAACGGGTATCGACTCCGGCCAGCGCCTTGTTCATCTCAGCCGGGGCGACGTGCCCTACGACTATCTCATCCTCGCCACTGGCATCCGGTACAACTACTTTGGGCACGACGAATGGCGGCAGTTTGCTTCAGGCCTTGAATCACTCGATGACGCCGACATCATTCGCGGCAAAATCTTGCGTGCCTTCGAGCGAGCCGAGGAGATGGCTTCGATTGAACGTGCGGAACCCGAGGAAATCTGCCGTCAGCTTACCTTCGCGCTCGTCGGTGGCGGCACTGTAGGCGTTGAAATGGCCAGCACGCTCGCGGAGATGTCGCGCATCGAGCTGGTACGCGATTTTCGCCACATCGACCCCGCGTCCGCGCGCATTCTTCTTTATGAAGGCGGCCCTCGCATTCTGCCCTCCTATCCTGAAGCGCTCTCCATCAACGCCCAACGCCACCTGGAGAGCCTGGGAGTTCAGGTTTTCACCAACACGCGCGTTACGAGTGTGGATCAGGATGGAGTTATGGTCGGCGGACAGAAAGTTCCCGCCGCCACTGTGCTCTGGGGAGCCGGTGTCGTCGCGTCTCCTGCAGGACAATGGCTGCATGCAGAAACCGACGCGTCCGGGAAGATCAAAGTGGCCCCGGACTTGTCGGTACCCAATCGTCCGGGAGTGTTTGCCATCGGCGACACCGCTCACCTCGTTGCTCCGGTTCGAAATATATTCGGCATCCGTTCGCGTACGCCGATGCTGTTGCCCGGCGTAGCTCAACCCGCAATCCAGGAAGGCAGGTACGTCGCCGATGTCATTCGGCGCCGTCTCGCGGGTCGCCCACAACCCAAGCCCTTCTGGTACTGGGATAAAGGTGAGCTGGCAATCGTGGGCAGGGCCTATGCGGTGGCAGATCTGCGTCTCTCCCGGTTCGCAGGTTTTCCGGCATGGTTGGTCTGGGCAGGTGTGCACATCTACTTTCTCATCGGATTTGCGAATCGGTTGTTCGTCAGCCTGCAATGGGGCCTCGCTTTTCTCACAAAACGTCGCCGCGTGCGGATACTTCCCGAGGAAGGTGCGCATGCGAAGGACTCGATCGATCCAGCAGCCTGACGCTCGATAGATCCAGCCTTCCTGCAGGTTGCCAACTTCACTGTATTGCTTGAATGCCGGTCAGTCGGAAGTTAGCGTCAGCTGCCACGAACAGGACAATGCACTCCTTGAGTTGCAGCCCTGCACCATTCTCTGGGTTGTTCCCTTGGAAGCAAGACTCGGATACTCTTCCTCAAGATGCAGCGCTAGTGCGCTTCCTGCGCTGATAAGCAGCAACCTTGAGCTTGTTGCCGCAGATATTCATGCTGCACCATCGGCGCGAGCCCTTTTTGCTTGTGTCGAAAAAGTGGAGCACGCACGCCTCACATTGGCGAATGCGATCGCTCTCAGGCTCACTCAGCAGATTGGCGGCGCTATCCAGAATCGGCCCCCACAAATCGGCCGGCCGCTTGGGTTCGAAGATTGATTCCCGAATGATCCTGCCTTGCCGCTTGCGGAGTACCATAATCGGCGGATGTTGCCGAAGACCAGCATTCACCTCTTCGACGAACTCGTCCGGAGGGGCCAGCCCGCTTTCCATGCGCACAACAGCTTCCCGCAGCCGTTCTCTGAACGCGATCAGATCCTTAAGAAATGAAGCAGCTTCGGGGGAATGCCTCCAACTTCGCAATAGGCTCTTTGTCTTTACTGAACTCACGATCCCCGAAGCAATCAACCATCGTTCCAGCGCATCAAAATCTGGAAGAAGTTCCGTCGGCGTCTGACCCAGCATAGGCCTGGTGTTCAAAAAGTCGAGAGCCTGCCTATTGGCAAGAAAGAGAAAACCGTCGACCCAGTCGTTGGGTTCTCGAGTGACAGTACGCATCAGACTCTCTTTCAAAAATAATTCACGAAAAATCTTAACACCGTTATTGACATTTTTAACGGTGTTGCTCTAATCTCCCTTCATCAGCATCGCTGTTGAGTTTGCCCAAAAAGGAGTGAGATCATGCCAGCATTTCAATATGCCATTGTCCGCGGCCTCAGGATGTTCTACCGTGAGGCCGGTTCGAAAGAGTCTCCCACGATCGTGCTGCTGCACGGCTTCCCAAGTTCGTCGCACATGTTCCGCGACCTGATTCCTCAACTTGCCGCGAAATTTCATATCATCGCTCCGGATTACATCGGCTTCGGTTATAGCGATGCGCCCGGCGTTAGCGAATTCGAGTACACCTTTGACAATCTGGCGGACTACGTCGAAGATTTTTTGTTTAACGTTCTGGGCTTGAAGAAATTCAGCATCTACGTGCAGGACTACGGCGCACCTGTCGGTTATCGCATCGCCTTCAAACACCAAGATGCGATCGAGGGCATCATCGTTCAGAATGGAAACGCCTACGCTGAGGGCATCGGAGGCGGCTTCGACCCATTGAAGCCATTTTGGAAAGATCGGAATGCGGAGACAGAGGCGCCTGTACGAGCAGCACTCACACTCCAAGCGACGATATTCCAGTACACGCATGGCGTAAAAGATGCGACCAGAATCAGTCCCGATGCCTACACACTCGATCAACACTTCCTCGACCGGCCAGGCAATGACTCCATCCAGTTGAACCTGCTTCACAACTACCAGACGAATCTGCGCCACTATGACGAGTGGCAGGCATTCTTCCGCAATAAGCAGCCGAAGACTCTAATCGTCTGGGGCAAAAATGATCCCTTCTTTACAGTCGCGGGTGCACAGGCCTATCTGCGCGATATTCCCAAGGCGGAGCTAAACCTGATCGACACCGGCCACTTCGCGCTCGAAGATTCCTCCGAGTTTATTGCGCAAAAGATCGTGAGTTTCTTCCCCTGATCTGGCAGTCAATCGCGCATCCTCACTTCATCAGGTCACGAATCAAGGAAAATCATCATGTCGGCGTTCAAAAAAGCTACTGTCGTTGTGGTCCACGGAGCGTGGGCCGATGGGTCGAGTTGGGAGCCTGTAATCCGCAGGCTGCAAAAGCAAGGCTTAGAGGTAATCGCTGCACCGATTCCCCTAACCTCGCTAAGCGAGGATGCAGCAGCGCTCAGGCGGACCCTTGCGAGGACTCAGGGCCCAGTCGTCCTTGCCGGACATGCCTACGCAGGTGCAGTCATAGCGACTTCGCATGATGAGCGCGTAAAGGCACTTGTCTATATTGCTGCTCTGGCGCCAGACGAAGGTGAGACCATTGCACAGGTGTTTTACCGGGACGAGGCGCACCCGAATGCGCCAAAGCTCGCGCCCGATGCGGATGGATTTATCTGGATGCCCGATGAGAGCTTTGCACAAGCGTTCGCGCAGAATGCGACTCCCGAACAAGTGGATCTATGCCGCGCAGTGCAACGGCCAATTTCCGTGAGCTGTATTCAAGAACAGGCTTCGTCACCTGCGTGGAAGGCGAAGCCAACCTGGTATCTGCTTGCCGAAGAAGACCGGATGATCAATCCGAAGACACAGCGATTTATGGCGGAACGGATGAAGGCAACGGTCCGATCCTTTGCGGTGGACCATGCACCGCTGCTTACCGCGCCAGGCAAGGTTACAGACATCATCCTCGAAGCGGCCCAGGCAATACTAAATTGAAAGAGCATGGACAGCCGGCCTCGACGTAGTTTGGATGAATACGCATTAACGAGAATCAAAATCAACCAACCGAATTGGAGTGACTGATGGGCGGAACAGGACAACCGGAAGAATATGACCTTGTCATTCTTGGTAGCGGTGCCGGCGCAAAGCTGCTGGCCTGGACGTTCGCCCAACGCGGACAACGCGTGGCGGCGATCGAGCGCAAATACGTGGGCGGCGCCTGCCCGAACATCGCCTGCCTTCCGAGCAAGAACATCATTCACACCGCACAGGTTGCTCACTACGTGCGCAACAGCGAAGAGTTTGGCATCGCCACTGAGGGGTTCTCGGTAAAAATGCCTGCCGTGCGGGAACGTAAACGCCGCATGGTGCAAGGCCTGGTGGATACGCATCTCGACCTCTACCGCCGAAGTGGCGCCGAGCTCATCATCGCTTCAGGCCGCTTTGTCGGGCCGCGTACGCTTGAGGCCACACTCTCAGATGGTACGAAGCGGCTGCTCCGTGGAGCGAACGTCATCATCGGGACTGGCACGCATGCGTCTGTAGATGAGACTCCTGGATTGTTTGAGGCAAAGCCTCTCACGCACGTTGAAGCCCTGGAGCTCGACGTTGTCCCCGAACACCTGATTGTGCTCGGAGCAGGCTACGTCGGCCTGGAGTTTGCGCAGGCCATGCGGCGCTTTGGCAGCAAGGTCACAGTTGTCGATCGCAATGATCGTATGCTGCATCGCGAGGACGAGGATATCACCGATGAGTTGCTAGATCTCTTTGAAGATGAAGGGATCGAGCTCGCTCTGAACTCTAAAGTGCAGCGTGTCTCGGGAACTTCAGGCCAATCTGTGCACCTTTCGCTTCTGCGTAACGGTGCCGAAGAGACGATCAAGGGTTCCCATTTGCTGGTCACAGGGAAGCGCATGCCGAACACCCAAGACATCGGACTTGAGCTGGCCGGCGTGGAATTGACACAGCACGGATACATCAAAGTCAACGAACGCCTCGAAACCACTGCACCGGGCGTATGGGCTGTTGGAGAAGTCGCCGGTAGTCCGCATTTTACCCACATCAGCGAAGATGATTTCCGCGTTGTTCGCGATAACATTCTCGGTGGCAATCATGTGACGACTGGCAGGCAGGCTCCCTTCTGTCTTTTCACCGATCCAGAATTTGCGCGTATCGGGCTGAGCGAGACGGAAGCAAAGAAGCAAGGAATCAGGTATCGGCTATTCAAGGTTCCCATGGCCGCCGTGCTGCGCGCCCGCAGCTTGATGGAGACACGGGGCTTTCTTAAGTGCCTTGTCGCACGTGACAGCGACAGAGTTCTCGGATTCGCCGCCTTCGGTGTAGGCGCAGGCGAGATCATGGGTTGCGTGCAGATCGCCATGCTTGGAGGTCTGCCCTACACTGCATTGCGTGAATCGGTTCTGGCGCATCCGACGATACCCGAGGGCCTCGTTTCTCTTTTTTCCTCTTCTCCATCGTCGTGAGCCGCCTGCCGGATTATGAAGATTGCGGGGCGATTTTTGGTGATAGTGCGCCTGTTGACGCGCCCCGGGAATTATAAGGTAAGCCCTCGGTTCTCGGTCCATGTGCATCCAAGAATCACAAGCGCAGTTTGCGAGCGAGAACGGAATATTTCACATCCCTCTTCTACCTGTATGGCGGCTGAAAACAATCTGGACACTGAAGTTTTGATTATTGGAGCTGGCCCTACCGGGCTCGTCTTAGCGCTATGGCTGAAACGGCTTGGCGTGCATGTGCGGATCTTCGACAAGGCGAGCGCGCCGGGTACGACTTCGCGAGCCCTGGCCGTGCAGGCTCGGACTCTGGAGTTTTACGGCCAACTTGGTTTTGCCGACGAGCTAGTCAGACTCGGAAGGTGGGCAATTGGCGGAACTATCTGGAGCAAAGGACGACGGGCGGCTCACATAGACTTCAAAGAGATGGGATCAGGAATCAGCCCCTATCCATATGCGCTCATCTTCCCACAAGATCAACATGAACGTCTGCTCATTGATCGTCTTTCGCAACTCGGCGCGTTTGTGGAACGTGGGAAAGAACTCCTTGAACTCGAAGAGTGTGACGATCGGGTGCGGGTAAAGATCAGGAATTCTGATGGGACGGAAGAGATCTGCACGACGGCGTATCTCGCGGGCTGTGATGGAGCTCGCTCGATTATACGGAAACAGCTGAACATAGGTTTCCCGGGGGGAACTTATGAGCATCTGTTCTATGTTGCCGATGTAGAGGCAACCGGAGAAACGTTGAACGGCGGTCTCAATATTGTATTCGAGCAGGCAGATTTTCTGGTCGTGTTTCCGCTGAAGGATGATGGACAGGTGCGCTTTATCGGAACGGTTCGAGATACATCAGTGGGCGAGGACAACCTGTCCTGGGCCAGCGTAGACCAAGGCATCATCACTGACCTGCGAACGGATGTCGAGCGTGTGAATTGGTTCTCCACTTACCGCGTGCACCATCGGGTTGCCGATCATTTTCGCAAAGGACGCAGTTTTCTGCTCGGCGATGCGGCGCATATTCACAGCCCAGTGGGTGGTCAAGGCATGAATACTGGCATCGGTGATGCGGTGAACCTTGCGTGGAAGCTGGCCGCGGTCTTGCGCGGAAAGGCGAAGGTCGAGGTGCTGGAGAGCTATGAATTGGAACGTATCGCCTTCGCACGGCGACTGGTCGCCACAACAGATCGGGCATTCACCACCGTAACAAGTGGGAGCCCGCTGGCCCGGCTGATGCGATTGCGCATTGTTCCGTTAGTGGCCGCTCTGCTGTTTTCTTCAAGAAGGCTGCGCCGCCTTTTGTTCTGCACAATCTCACAAGTCGGCGTGAACTACCGCCATAGCACTCTCAGCCGGGGACGCACGGGTGCGGTGCACGCCGGAGATCGACTGCCTTGGGTAAAACAAGCAACGCATGATGCAAATGGGGACAATTTTGCGCCACTCCAATCGCTCAACTGGCAGTTGCATGTGTACGGCAGTGCTACGCCCCAATTATGCTCGCTCAGTGCGGGATGGAACTTGCCGATGCATGTCTTTCCGTGGAATGCCGAGATGAAGCAAAAGGGGCTTGAGCGTGATGCCATTTATCTGGTCAGGCCCGACGGTTACATCGCCGTTGCCGCGGGTCCAAATGAGTCAGAAACTTTGGAAACATACCTCGCCGAGATAATGCTTAGCGTGGACAATGCAAAGACTAGCCTGCCCGGGCACGAGTCCTCTTCGCACTCCGAAGCCAGGTAAATTCTCGCTTTGCAGGTCATTGCGAATCGCCGTCCCGTTTCCTGCGTTGGCAGGCGGCCACCTTGCTCTTCTCGCCGCAGATGTTTATCCTGCACCAGCATCGTAAGCCCCTTTTGTTCGTGTCATCGCGCGCGTAGAGTGAAGAATGGGTCGTAACCGATAGGGTGCTCATTGGCCAATGGACCGAATATCGCGAAGCTTGTCTCCGTGAACTGCGGGTTGCCCCGGGAAGTCTCTTGGCGCGGGCAGAGCGTGACCACTTCGATCTTCAAGGAGCCCGTTCCTGGACGAATTCCGTTACGAACCCTGAACCTCGATGGTGATCGACAGTCGGATCTCACCGTGCACGGCGGGAAAGACAAAGCCGTCTACTGCTACCCGATCGAATACTACCGCTATTGGCACACGGAACTGTCAGCCCGTTTATTGCCGTTCGGCGCTTTTGGAGAGAACTTCTCACTTGACGGTCTGGTACCGGATGGCCTCGCCGAGGAGTCGATCCATGTTGGGGATCGGTTCTCAGTGGGTTCAGCAGAAGTCGTGGTCACGCAACCTCGACTTCCGTGTTACAAGCTTGGGATCAGATTTGAGTTGGACGATATGGTGAAGCGCTTTCTCAATAGCAGACGAACGGGCTTCTACCTGAAAGTGACTCGGGAGGGAGAGGTTGGCGCCGGAGATGTCCTGACTTTGCTCGACCATGATCCAGATTCTGTCTCCGTCTCAGAGATCACTCGTTTGTACGTGGCAAAGGAGTATGACCCCGAGGATGCGCAACAGGTCCGGCGCGCAATCAAGACCGAAGCATTGCCTGACAGTTGGAAAACGTGGTTCCAAGAGAAGCTGAATCGCCTCAACGCATAGAGCACAGCCAACTTTAAAAAATGGAGAGCAACTCCTGAGCCAGGCGCAAGTTGTTTTGCACCGTCGTGGCTCCATGCGACAATGCCGTGCGCAGCCAGTCAGCGTCGAGCGTCCGAACTGTCGTTGTTTCCACCACACCGTCCTAATCGTCCCGCTCACAGACGTTATCGAAAAGACGGAGGTAACCTTTGCGACTGGCGAACAGAAACATCTTGAAAAACAGATCTACCAAAATTCCGTCGCGACGATGTGGGTGTGACCCGTGCGGCCTCCAATCACTTCGGTTTCCAAAACGGCTTCCATATTCATTTTGCTCCATTCGCGCGGAGCATAAGCCGTAAGCTCCTTCATATAAGTCGAGGAATTGATAAATTTGCTTGCGCTTTCCGTCCCTCCTGCTCCCAAGCCTGCAACGACCATTACGACTCCGTCGGTCATGCTTGCCTGAAAACGCGCAATAATCGCATAATCGTGTGTCATTTTGTCAATCGGTTCTTGAAGATTCAATATCCACGGCGATCCCGGCTGACTCTTCCGATCCGCTATCTCTAAAATCTGCGGGGAATCGAAACTTTTCCCCTCCGTTACTGATCGCATGGTAAAGCGAAGCGGACTCAGTACCCGGAGCGTCCACGGGTTGTTGAAACCTCCTACGAGAATAATTGGCCCTTTGCGAAGGTCAGAAAGCGAGGTCGAAGTGACGCCGGCGATCTGGTAGAGATGATGATGAGCGTCGAGCACGTTGGTCAGGTGCGCCACCGCGATGGCGTCGGGAAGATACAACTCACCCTTGCCATCGGCAGCATACACGCTCGCTGCTGGGTGAATTTCCAACTGTGCCGCGTGCGGTTGCCCAACCACAAACAATACAGGAGCCGGCGAATCCAAGAGCGGACTCCACATTTGGGATCGCTGATCATCGTGTATTCGCGAACGCCACACAAACACCACTACGACCAGCACGATAAGAACGCTCGCCACGACACCCCATGAGGAGAATCTCCACCTTTTCGGGGCGATTGCTTGCAGATCGAGCGGACCTGCTTTAGCTTCAGCATCCAGCGCAGTGGGTGCGTTGACCTCGCTCGCGCCGGATTTGATGGGATGGAACTCTGGCACGTACGAACCTGGCCGAAGTCCGATGTATATTTCGTCAGCTTGGCCTTCCTCCTGGTAAAACTGCGCAATGCGCTTGCGAATCTCGGCCGCCGTAACACGAACCACGGGATCGGCATTGGCATCGTAATCTGCGGGACGGTGGAAAACGGCAACTCCCAAAAGCCTTTCCTTTAAAGAATCAGAATTGCCCGCAAGCGTCACTCGAATCAGATACTCCAGCAAGACAGGATAACGTTTGCTGTTGCGAAAATGGCGACTGTTAAGGATCCGGTCCATCTGCCGCAAGACCGCAGAGCGCTCCGCTTCGGAAGTCGGCGTCCAATGGATTTCAGCATGTACAGTAGCGTGCATATGACCCTTCTCGATCGTGTCAGACATGTTAGAGAAGGTGAGGGTCGTATGTCACTCCAAAAATCTCACGTATCATACCTCGCGCGCATGTTCTACACAGCGCTCCAATATCAAAAGTGAAACGATTTACCCAAGTATTTTGTGACAGAATCCAGCGGATTAATCTCCTGCAAATCAAGGTGATAGCCCTATCACCGTTCAGTTGCCTGAGCCATGTCTTGAGGGCTCCGAAGGCTTGGATCGCGTGGTCCTGACGATTCGTAACGGTATAACACCTTGCCTAATAAGGTGGCGACGCCTAATGTCCACACGTCTTCAAAGAGCGGCCTAGCCATCGAGCACGGCAGCTACTTCACGGCTACCCAAAATACTTCAAATTTCTGGCCGGGTTCTATGGAGCGGTGATGAACATTTCCACGAGCCATCTGTCTACATTCGTTCCCCATGCGGCGCATCGATTTTTGAGCCTATTCATTGTCCCCTGCCTCCTGGCGCTTAGCCTTACGGCATCCGCCCAGGTTGAACGCGCGACCATCACCGGTACGGTTACCGACACAAGCGGAGCGGCGATTCCAAATGCAACTGTGCGCGTTACGGAGGAAAGCACGAACGTAGTGACAAACCTGCAGACTGATAGCGCCGGGCAGTATACCGCGAACAACCTCACCCCGGGCAGTTACACCGTCCAAGTAGAGAAGTCCGGGTTTCAGTCGCACGTGAACAAAGGTTTTGTGATCCAGGTCTTTCAGACTGCGCGGCTCGATGTAGCGCTGAGCGTTGGGTCCATTGAGCAGTCGGTCGAAGTGACCACTTCCGTTCCTCTACTGCAGAGCGAGAATGCTTCAGTTGGACAGGTGATCACGACACAGGCGATCGATCAATTGCCCTTGAACGGCAGAAATATGTCGCAACTCGCAATCATCGCACCCGGTGTGACCGGGCTCAACTACGCGCAAAGCGGCACAATTGCTGCCGGCGCCCGTCCGGATGAATTACGCCCCGGCGGCACCACTATCGAGGCAAATGGCTCTCGCGACGGAGCAAATAAGCTGCTTCTCGACGGCATTGACAACACGGAGATGATTGCGCAAACCTTCGTGGTTCGTCCAAGCGTCGACGGCCTGCAGGAGTTTGCCGTGCTCACGAGCGACGTGAGCGCGCAGTTCGATCGTGGAATTGGAGCGATAGTGGTCACCAGCACCCGCTCCGGTACCAATGCGCTTCATGGTTCCGGCTACGAATACTTGCGCAACTCTTACGTCGATGCGAAAAACTACTTTGTCGCTCCCGGCGCGCGCAGTCCCGCTTACAGGCTTAACGACCTGGGCGGTCGGCTAGGGGGCCCGATTAAACGCAACAAGACTTTCTTCTTTGTGAACTATGAAGGTTACTTTGAGCGGGCGGCGTCCACTCTGGTGACTACCGTTCCGACACTCGCCGAGCGGCAGGGTAATTTTCAGGGGGTCGCCCATATCTACGACCCGCTGACGACCACCCCATCCGGGTCAACATATACGCGGACTGAGTTTGCCAACGATACGATTCCCTCTAACCGGTTTGATTCCATCGCCTATCAGCTGGTCAATGCGTATCCCGCTCCCCAGACCTCTGCGCTTGCGAATAACTACACGACGTATCCACTCAAGGTAAGTAACGACAATCGTGGAGACATCCGCATCGATCATCAGATTTCCTCCACCCAGACTCTGTTTGGCCGTTATTCGCTCGACGATACGCAGATTCAAATGCCGAACACGTTCAACGACGTCATCGGAGGCAACGAAAACTCATTCTCCGGACATCAGGCCGACCGTGGTCAACAGGGCGTAATTGCCTATACCAAAGTATTCCCTCGCAACTTGGTGGCTGAGTACCGTTTTGGATTCGATCGTTATACAAGCTTCCTGATAGCCCCCAAATTGAGCTCGCCTATCTTTGCACAGATTCCGGGCAATCTTCCAAATCCCGGCTATCAGCCGGTTGCTGCGGGAGCGCCTGCAAACTCAGCGCCGATTATCAGTCCCTCAGGATTTGGAGGGCTAGGCAATTCGCGCGGTGAGCCTCAGATTCGCCGCGAGCACACGATCGAAGACGTCGGCGATGTCTCCTGGCTGCGCGGAGCCCACAGTTTCAAATTGGGTGTCGACATTATCCAGCACATGATCAGCGAGACCGACACTCCGCCTTCGCAGAGCGGATGGGGACGCTTCAATTTTGACGGCAACTTCACAAACAACCCCGCATCTCCCAGCGGCACTGGGAATACGATGGCGTCGATGCTCCTCGGGTATCCAACGCAAACGGCAAAGGACTACTTCATCCCTGGTACGGCGCATGTCCTCTCCAATGAGTACAACATGTATGCGCTCGATGACTGGCGCGTGACACACAAGCTGACGCTCAATCTTGGGATCCACTACGAGATCGACACGCCCTACCACGAGGCGCATAACTTTATGGTGAATTTCAATCCGGCGAATGGCGCTGTTGAGCTTGCAGGCCGGAACGGCGTTTCAAATTCGGCAAATTGGATGACCGACTACGGCTCAATCGGACCGCGCGTGGGTTTCGCCTACAGTTTCAACAACAAGATCGTGCTCCGCGGCGGATACGGGGTCTTTTTTGATCCACAAACGCAAGCGGGAACAACCATTCGACAACATCGGCAATGGCCGTTCGATCTGATCTACATCATCACCCCTGGAAGTCTGTTCCCGCAAAATACCGTGTCTCAGGGCTTCGTGACTCCTTCGCAGATTCCATCCAGTGTTCTCGCCAATCCTTACGGCACGCTGAAAGGAATCCAATCGAATTTCAAGAATGCTTCGGGGCAGGAGTTCAACCTGGCTCTGCAGACGCAGCTAAGCGAAAAATCATCTTTTACACTGGGGTACGTCGGTTCGATTGGCCGCCACTTATCTTGGACCTATCCGCTGGATCAGCCCTCTCCTGGTCCAGGCAATATCCAGGCCAGGCGACCGTATAACACGCAGTATCCCAATGTCACCGCGATCTCCTTCCTCGAGTCGGTGGGCACATCGAACTTCAACTCGATGCAAGCAAGCTTTCAGCAACGCCTGACCCATGGATTGTTTGTGACCGCCAACTATGTCTGGGCACATGCATTTGACAATGCCCCATTCGATGGAGGGGCTGACGGTCCTGTGCCTCAAGATCCAACCAACCGCAACGCCGACTGGGCCAGTTCCGATAACGACATTCACAATCGTGTGAATATCTACGGTTCCTACGAACTGCCATTTGGACCGGGAAAGCCCTTCCTTAACAAGGATTCAGTGCTGAATCACTTCGTCCTCGGCGGCTGGCAGATCAACGGAATTTTCGTGGGACAATCGGGTTTGCCTTTTACCGTGACCACGAGCGGCACACCGACCAATACCGGTGCGTCGGCAGGTCGTGCCGACGTGGTTCCTGGCGTAGCTCAATACCCGACAACGAAGACCGTAAAACAGTGGTTCAACCCGGCCGCTTTTTCGGTTCCGACTGCCTACAATTGGGGAAACTCGAAACGGAATATTCTTCGCGGGCCGGATGAGATCAATCTGGATGCCTCGGCGGAGAAGAAGTTTCCCGTTAAGGAAGGCACTGATCTGCTCTTCCGGTTCGAGGCGTTCAACATGTTGAATCACGCCCAGTTCCAGATTCCCGCTGCCGTGATCGCCGTCGGTGGTGTAGGGTCGATCACGTCCACTTCAAATACGGCGCGACAACTGCAAGGCACGATCCGACTCACGTTCTGAGTTGGATCGCAGCAGCAGCCGCTTGCATAGCCCGATCCATATCGAGACATCTTATGCCCCGAGTCATCGCTAGAAGGAAGCCTCAGCTGCTCGCCGCACGAGCGGCGGCGGGATCTGAGATGGTTGCAGCAGGCCCGCATTCGATTTCAGAGGTGCGCGCATTTCAGATGGGTTCTCCGGGTTCGGGAAACTCCTACGTCGTTCTCCAGGTCCGCACCCAGTCAGGCTTAGTTGGGTACGGGGAATGCAATGCGCTCACACCGGCGGAACTCAAGGCGGCCAACCAGGCCATTGCCGGTCGGGCTGCGACCTCGTATCAGGCGCTGGATGCGCTGGCGCCAGCCGCAATACGCGGTGGTCTGAACATCGCCTTGCTCGACATCGTTGGCAAAGCCACCAGGGCGCCGATCTATCGCGTGCTGGGCGGCCCAACGCGCAACAAGGCTCGGGCCATCACACGCCTCAATGGCGCATCTGACGAGGAATTGCAGAGCGATCTTCAAAAGCAGATGGCCGCCGGGTTCCGCGCGTTCCTCATTCCCATCCCTGCGCCGACGGCGCGTAATGAGGGCAGCGACTTCGCCCACTTCGCAACGGCGCGCATGAAAGCGATGCAGGCAGCAGCTTCCACAGCGGATTTCGCTTTCGAGGCCGACGAAGCGCTCACCCCCGGCGACGCGGCAATTCTCGCTGCGGCTGTTGAAACTATGCATCCACTCTGGTTCGATGAGCCTTGCCCGGTCACCAATATTGAGAGCATTCACAAAGTCGCCGATGAAACTGTGGTCCCGCTGGCATTCGGGCGCACTATCTCCGAAGCTGGAACCTTTCAAGATTTGCTTCGCGAAGGCGTAATTGATCTGCTTCGACCTGACATTCTGACGCATGGAATAACGGGAGTTCGCCGCCTCGCGGCGATGGCAGAGACATACTATGTCGATCTCGCTCCCTGGCATCGCGGCGGCCGAATTGCCGATGCTGCAGTGCTTCACGCAGCCGCCAGCATGCCGAATTTCTTCATCGCGCAATCCTCCAACGCCCCCGGTGCACAGATGCCGCGCGATGGATTCTTTGAACTGCCGAAAGCTCCTGGCCTGGGCATCGAGGTAGACGAGAAATCATTGGAAGGGAATCAAATTGCATGAATCGACGGAAGTTTCTTAGTCAGGCGGCGATGGTAGCGGCCGCGACCCCTGCTTCCAATCTCTTTGCTGCCTCGCGTACTCCAAATCTCGCCGATTCGTGTGGATGCGACCCTTTTCTGGCGCAATCCAACACGAGAGACAGATCTTATGCCTATGATCCCGACAAGAAATTGGCCAGCGACGCATTTCGTGATTTCAGTTCAGGGATCAAGATCACCAATGTCAAAGTGTTCGGCGTTTCGTTGACTCCCCGGTCCGATCGGCCCTATGTCTTCGTTAAGATCGAAACCAATCAGCCGGGGCTGGTGGGCTGGGGTGAGGCCACGCTTGAGGGTAAAGCCGCCTCGACCATGGCCTGTGTGCAGGATTTTCGCGATTTTCTCGTCGGCAATGATCCGATGCAGGTTGAACATCTGTGGCAGTCGATGTATGTTCACACGTTCTATCGAGCGGGCCCACTGATTGGATCCGCTATATCCGGGATCGATCAAGCGCTATGGGATATTCGCGGAAAGGCTCTGAACGTCCCTGTTTACCAGCTCCTGGGTGGGCCATATGATCAGCGCGGCATCCGCGGCTACTACCATGTGCAGAGTATCCGCACGGCTGAAGACCTGGCCCACCTACGAGAAGGCGCGCTCAAAGAGGGCGTCTCTTGCCTCAAAATCGGACTTCCCGACCACGACTACGAATGGATTGAAACCAATGCCAAAATCGATCGCGCAGTGAAGTCAATGCGGCGCGTGCGTGAAGGATTGGGTGACTCCATCGATATTGCCGTGGATTTCCATGCCAAGATGAGTCCTGCTGTCGCGTCCATCATGATCAAGGAAGTGGAACCGCTCCACCTGCTTTTCGTTGAGGAGCCCTGTCCGCCTGAAAATCCAGAAGCGATGGCCCGCATCGCTCGGCATTCGACCACCGCAATTGCAACTGGTGAGCGACTAGTCGCAGCCTATGGCTGCCGCAGGTTGATCGAGATGGGAGCAGTCGACATCCTGCAGACCGATATTAACCACGTCGGCGGAATCTCTGCACTTTGGAAAGTTGCCGCGATGGCGCACTTCTCGAACATCTCGATGGCGCCTCACGCGTGTGAGGGGCCCATCGGAGGCCTTTCCACGTTGCATGTCGATTCCGCGATGCCGAACTTCTTGGTTCAGGAAATTTGCAGCTTCGTCGATGCCGGAGAGAAGGAGAAGATCTGGGCTGAATGGTTCGGATTCCCCGCAATGCGCATGGTTGATGGCCGCCTGCCGTTACCGACAAAACCTGGCCTCGGCTTTGAGCTCAGCGAATCGTCTTTGCAGAAATATCCATTCGGCGGCACGGTACCTATGGAGTTCGTCTGGCACGAGGATGGATCTGTCGCCGCACTTTAATATCTAGAGCCTCATAGGATGAACATGGCGATACCTATCGAAGCGGCTCCGCTTGCTTCTTTCACAATGTGGCGCTAAGGCCCAGAACCACTCCGATCTTCTTCCCTTCCTGGTCCATGAGGGCACCCGCGAATACTGAGGTGGATGCGAGACCGAGCCCTTGGGCCACCACTGGCCGTCGATCAGCTTGCAGTTAACTCTTCAATTGAGGGAAGATGCTGATGCGCAGCTGCGTTGCCCCAAATGGAACCAGAGTTAGTCGTTCGATGTTGGGTGAAGGCTTTACCTTAGCCGGGGCGGGCAAATGGGGCGTGAACCGTTGATGCGGTTCGTTGGGATTGATTTCATAGTCCCACCCGTCGAGCTTGTGTGCCGATACCGTCAAGGTTGTCGGCGCATCAGACCAGAGCCAGGGCGAATTCTCGAGATTGGGCGTGACGGGCTTACGCATGACTTCGATCTGCGAGGAAACCTTAGCGGGATCAAGCTTCACACCGTAGTTCCAGTCTCCAATCGGATTTGCTTCTGCCGTTCAATACCGGCAATGAATCCATCGTTGGGTATACTCGTTCAGATCGTGGCAAACAGATCATCGTGATCACAAATTTCAGCAACAGCCTCCAGTCAGTCCAAATGGAGGCGCTAGCCTCAAAGAAAGTTTATGCTTTGAAGTCAAATTTCACGCCCGAGCTCGGTGGCGGCGGTGTTCGCGAACGTTTTTACGATACCTGCATACGGTGCGTTCGTCGGCGAGGTCGATTAGCACAGCTACTTCGGCATGCTCGCGCTTCTTGATCGCTCTCACGGTAGCGGGCCAATGATGAGGCCTCCACCGTAAGCACTCTCCGGACTCTAAACCAGGACTCAGAAGAACCGGGACGTCTCACTTGCAGACGGAATTTTTATGAGGCACAACTCTATAGCGCAACGAACTTGGCGACAGTTCTTCTTCAAGTGCCATTGTGTTGCCTGGGATCATCACTCCTGTTTCAGCGATCTGCTTATCGTCGCGACGTAAGAACAGACTCACTGCGGCCGCGCCGAACGCGATGAGGGCGAGTCCGACGATGAGCCGTGGCTGATAAGAGCCGAGTCGATCATAGAGATGTCCTACTATGACTGGACCGGTACCGCCCCCGATAGCATAGGCGGTCCAGGTGAGCCCATAGAGAACAGAGAAGTGTTTGCGGCCAAAGTAGCGCGCGAGCAGATAAGGCGCTACGTCGGCTTCACTGCCCAGACCGATGCCAAGCAGCGCGGCGCCGATGAGGGCCGAGGAAGATGTACCGGCAAAAGCAAGTACCAAAGTGCCGAGCGCGGCGAGCGTCAGGACGAGCGTTTGCATACGCTGGGGTGAGAACCGGTCAACCAAGAGGCCTACGCCGAGCCTGGCCACAATGCCCGCACCACCACGTATGGACAATGCAAATGCCGCCATCTGCGCGGTGACGCCATGTTCTGTAAGGATCGCGGCAAGATTGGTGACGAGGCCGTTTTCGCTGAACGCGGATAAAATGGTCAGAACCGCCATCACCCAGAAGGCCGCGCTGCACAGAGCTGCGCCGACGCTCACACCCGAACTCACGGCGTGCTCCGTGGGAACCTGCTGTGCGGGCCGGTTGCGTACCAGCAGCGCGGTCAGCGGAAAACCAAGCAGTGCGATGAACCCGAGAAAAAGATAAGCGTCGCGCCATCCATAGTGCTCAATCACCCACTCTGTTGCCGGAGGGATGACAATAGAACCGACGCCGCTTCCCGTGAGAATCAGGGCAAGCGCAAAGCCACGATGCTTATAGAACCAGGTCAGTATGGTGCGCGTGTAGGCAAACTGTGCCGTTCCATTTGCGACCAGTCCGAGAATGAAAAAGGTGAAGTAAAACCGGCCTACATTGGGACCAATCCGGCTGAGTGAGGCGAGTGCTAACGCAAAGACGAGAATACAAGGGAGAATGATCCGCCTTGGAGGATAGCGATCGAGCAATACTCCGATTCCGGGGGATACCAGGGCTACAGTGATCGCCGCCAACCCAAATGTGCCGCCGATCGCTTCCCGCTGCCAACCGAAGGCCGAGTGCAGCGGATTGAGGAAAAGGCTGAAGGTGTAGGGCACGATAGGCGCAAAACTCGTCATGACACCGACAAATGCCGCCGCTGCCACCCCCCAGCCGGGATAGCGAATCGAGCTCTCTTGGACTACAGAATGAGAATTCGTGTTCATTCTTTACCGATTCTCTGAGCCATCTTGGTGAGTAGTTTTGGACGTACCGTTGGGCGCGTCCACGGACATTCAGCGATGCAGATACCGCAGGACGCAGCTTCGGCGAAATATGGAATGCATTTGTCGAAATCAACATACCACCGCTCGACGCCGCGCACCATTTGCTTGTTCGGCGCGATGGCGCTGGGTGGGCATGCCTGGGTACAAACCTGGCAGGTTGCACAAAACTCGTCGGCGCCAAAGTGTAGGGGCTCGGTGGCGACGAGCGGCATGTCAGTGGTTACGCCAGCGAGCCGGACGCCCGAGCCGAAGCGCGGACTGATAAGCGATCCGTGTTTGCCGAGTTCGCCAAGCCCCGCGGCAATTGCGGGTGGAATGAGCAGCAGCGCGCCGGCCATCGGACCGGGATACGGATCGGCATGATAGCCCTGCGAGCGAATCCAGTTGGCCAAGGCATACGAAGACCGCGTGCCTCGGGCGTATTGATCGCCTATATCGCAGACGCCCACGCCGTTGGTCTCATCGGAAGGGACCTCGCGGAGGCGCTCATAGTTATGAGCGAGGGCGAGGATGATGACCCATGGATGATGGATCGTGTAGCCCTCAAAGACATAGAGCGGATCCATGGCGGCGATACCGAAATCATCTGCCTCGTGAGATAGTGCAAAACTTTTAGCCGCTTCGGCGAGTTTCTGAGGCGAAGATTCATTGCGCTTCTCGGCTACGGGGATCAGTTCAGGATAGGTGTAGGCCCCAAGAAAGGCCTCCGTTGATCCTGGACATTTGCGCGAGTTTTTGCGTGCCATCAGCTGCAGACCGCCCCACGGATGCTGATCCGGCGGATGCCGAAAAAAGGGAGAAGGTTGGCGCGGCGCGGTCTCGCCAACGCCGTTGATTGCATTACCGGAGGTACGCAGGAGCGCGAGGGTCTCTGGCTGCGGAGTCCATGTGCCGCGTTTGGGCCGCCGAGGATTGGAAGGTTCGGTCATAGCTGGCCTCACAAACCGTCGGGATAAGGAGAAGGAAGTCCAAAGCCGTTGGCGATGCGGTTGAACGCGGCGAAGAGGGCGGCGATATGTACCGCCTCGGCTACTTGCGCTTCCGTCCAACCTTCCTGAATTGCTGCTTCCACATCGACGCGGGTGGTGGCATGAGAATTCGCGTTTACCTTTCCAGCGAACTTCAGCAGAGCTATCTCCGCGCTTGTGAACAGTTGAGAATTGAGATCATTGTTCTGCAGATCGCAAACTATTTCGGGCGATCCGCCTTGTGCTCCAAGTGCAGCCGCGTGACTGTCGGCGCAATAAGGACATGCATTCCGCCACGAGACGTAGGTGGCAAGCATCTCTTTGTGCCGGCGGCTCAGCAGGCTTTCGCCAAACAAGAGATTCTCTGCGATCTCCAACATGCCTTTCAGCAGCGCCGGGTTCGTAGCAAAACACAGCACGATGCCCGGAAGATCGGTTCGCGCAATGCGCTCGCGATAGCGTGCGAATAACGCACGGACCTCACCACTTGCCGTGCTTTCCTCCACCAGCGGAAGATTCATGGAAGATGGCGCAGCTCGATGGCGTTCGGGCGTTTCCATCTGCTCCACCTTGGGTGAGACTTCTGAGGTCATATCGCAGAACTCGATTGGTGAACCGCTCTAGTACATGAACTTCAACGCAAACTGCACCTGGCGCGGAGCTCCCGACTCAAGAATATGGTTGAAGGTGGGTGAACTGATGTCGCTGTCAGGCAGCAGGAAGTTCGCGCGATTCAGGATGTCAAACAGTTCCGCGCGGAACTGAAACTGCTTTGACTCTGTCACCCTGAAATTCTTGAGCGCAGCGAAGTCCCAGTCAGCATACCCTGGACCCACATTCACGTTGCGGCCTTCCGTTCCAAACTGCCCTGCGTTAGCCGTGAGATCGAGCCGCTGGAAGGCGCTGGTGTTGAGCCACGCTTTAACGGCGCGTTTTCCGCTGTTGGGGTTGCCAACGAGATTAGGCCGCTGTGCGGAGAATCCGGTGATTTCCGGCGCGGTGCCTTGCGCCGCAACGTCGTTCGAGTCGAAGACGGTAAACGGCGTGCCGCTCATCAGCGTGGCAATACCGTTCAATTGCCATCCGCCCAACCCCCACTGGTACCAGTTGTGTGCACGGTTCCAGAACGGAAGCGCCCATTCATAGCTTCCGACGAAGCGATTGCGCGCGTCGAAGAGCGAGAGTCCACGTTCCGCGCCGAGATTGAACGGATTCTGGGCAAGATCGTTTTCGCCTGCGACGGGTTTCGCTGCCGATCCGGTGATGTTGAACGACGAGACATCGTCGATCGTCTTGGACCATGTGTAGGACGCGAGGAATGCCAGTCCGTGACTGAACCGTCTACGCAGCGACGCTTCCATCGCGTTGTACGACGAATCGGCAATGCCGGCGATCTCGCCGGTTGATGAAAACTGGCAACTGCTTGGCGAACTGGCAAGCGTGCACCCGGAATAGAGCCGCCGCTGATCGGCATTGCTGGAATTCGAAATCGGCTGGCCATTCGCGGTTCCGGGAACAAATACCGCGGGGTTGGCCTCGATAAACCGCGGTAGACGCGTGCCCTTGGTGCCGACGTATCCGATCTCGAAAAGCCAATCAGACCCGAAGGAGCGCTGCAGGTTTAAGTCCCAATCCTGCGTATAAGGGAGTGTCAGCTTTGGAGACAGAGTCAGGTTCGTAAGCGGGGTCGAGAACGTCCCTGCGGCCGGAGGATTGCCGTTGAACGGATTCGCGAAGTTTGGCAGGCTCACCTGCGGCGTACCCAGGTAGGGAGGCGCACTGATCGGCGCCTGCAAAGGTCCACCCTGTCCGGTGTAGTAGGGCTCATAGAAGATCCCGTACGCCGAAGTGATGAGCCAATTGCCATGACCATTCGGATCCCACGCGATGCCAAAACGCGGCGCAAATGCCTTCATATCGGTCGGTATTAGGCCGGCGGGCACACCTGGATCGCCCGGATACACCAACCCCACAGGCGCGTTTGGCAGAACCTGGGACTTCTTTCCCGGTTCAAACAATGACTGCCGGTTATGAATTTCGGTGTAAGGTTCGGGCAGCTCATAACGCAGTCCGGCATTGATTGTTAAGCGCGGCGTGACTTTGTACGTATCCTGCACGTACAAGTTCGCGTTGTTGCCACGAATACCGCGCGAGAAGTTGCCGATGCCTTGCAGGAAGACGACCGGCTGCCCGACGAGGAAGCTTGCGAAGGCGTCGGTTACTGGGAATGGCGCGAATACGAAGAAGCCGTTGGTCGCGATCCCTTGCAGCACGTTGATCTGCTGATGCTGGTATCCGCCGCCGAATTTCAGCTCGTGTTTGCTGCGCACCCAGCTCAGCGATGCAGAGTAATCGAAGACATTCTCATAAGTGTTGCGCGGACCAGTGATCGGATCGCCAACCGTTGAATAACCATTCACCTGGATGAATGGCGGCCCCGCGGCAATATCGAGACTCGGCTTGTACTGGAATCCAAGGCTTGAGGGCGATTGGTGGTTCTCGTGCTCGCCGAAGAGGAACTTGTTGCGCAGGAAGGAGAATCGCGCTACAGCGATCAGGGCTGGTGAAAAGGTGTGCGTTTCTTCCGCAACAAAGTTCTGCGCGCGCTGGTCTTCGCCTACCGGGAAGCCGGGCACGCTGGCCCCGCCCGGCGATAGCGGATCGACCTGGGAGAGCTGGTTGAACATGTAACGGAAGCTCAGCGTGTCGCGCGGATCGAGGTAGTGGTCCACCTTGATGCCGAACTGATCGGTGTTATTGCTCAAGATCTGTGTTATGGAGAACAGATTCGTACCGGCGTTCGGAAGCGGGAAAAAGTTCAGAAGACCTTTTGAAACCGCGTTAATCTGGCCCTGCGGCACCTGGTTATTCGGATACGGTGCGTTGGCGAAGACATTGAAGAGCTGGTGCGCTTGATTGTGGCAGAAGCCGGCCGTGAAGCCTTCCGGGCACAGTTCGGAGAAGTCTCCGGCACGCTGCTTCACTGACGGTACTGTGGTCAGTGCTGTTTCGCCCTGGCGATTGCGAAAGCCTTCATAGAAACCGAAAACGAATGTTTTATCCTTCTTGATCGGCCCGCCGATCGCAGCGCCAAACTGGTTTTGCTTCAGTGGCTCCTTTGTCTGCGCAAAATAGTTGTTGGCATCGACTGCGTCGTTGCGCAGGAACTCCCACAACGTGCCGTGGACTTGGTTCGTGCCCGACCTCGTGATGATGTTCGTCGTCGATCCGAGCGCATTTCCGAATTCGGCATTCGCGTTATGCGTGATGATGCGGAACTCGCTGATGGCGTCCACTGGCGGCTTGAGCACAAATCCGCCATCGATGCCATTGAAGTTGTTCGCGCCATCGATGAGAAAGTTGTTGGATTCAGGCCGCTGGCCATTCACTGCATAAGCCTGCCCACTGCGCAGCGATCCGCCCGCTTCGGCCATCCCAGGCGTCAAGGGAACGACTCCGGGCTGCAACAGACCAAGTTGCGAGAAGTTGCGGCCGTTCAGTGGCAGATCCTCCAATTCTCGCTGCTGCACCACCTTGCCCATGCTGGTGACGGTTGGCTCAATCAGCTCGGCGTCGGCCCTCACCAGCACCTGCTCTTTTTCTGATCCGACGGCGAGATGAGGAGAGACGGAAGCCGTCTCGTTCACGTTCAGCGTGATGCCATCCTGGATATATTCCTGGAAATCCTTCGCAGTGACCTGCAAACGGTAGTGTCCGACAGGGAGTTCCAGAAGAACATAATCCCCATCGCGGTCGGTAATCGTCATGCGCGACAGGCCTGTCTCCGCCTGTCGTGCAGTAACCGCAGCGCCTCGAATGACCGCGCCGCTTGGATCAGTAACTGTTCCGCGAATGTTTCCAGTGATCTGCTGAGCAGACAAGCTTAGGCAAGGAAGCACCACAATTGCCAGTGCATTGCGAACAACGTTCATGTTAATTGAGCCTCCGGGAAGACTTAGCACTACAAATAGGTAATCCTGACGCTTCGCGTGACACCCATCGAGATGGATCGCCATGACATATGCGCCAGAGAACGTGCCGCATTATCAATGGCTCCGTAAACCCGTAAACTAGAGAATTCTGACGGGGAACGCCAGTAGCAGGGGTCCACCCACATTCAAGGAAGAAATTGTGTGGTGGGCTGCACGGATGAACAGTAGTTTCTACATCAGTGCATTGTCTTGCATCAGTCGATTGGGGACTTAGTCAACCCTTCGGTCGAGCGTTCACTCCAGATCACGCACGCTGAGGCAGACATACGCGCCAGCACATCCGGAAGCGTGATGCCTCCAGCTCCAAACATTGGCGGATGTGCATTATCTTTGGGACGCTTTCAGATAGCCGTGCTCGGCCAGTTGTTGACCCATTTGCGCATACATGCCGGCATCGCGAGGCTGCCAGGTATCCAGGCCGTCCACATAGCGGTTGTACATGCTGAACGCTGCGGCAATGAGCACCGTATCGTGGATCTCGAGGTCGGTTGCGCCCTCTTTGCGAGCGGCTTCCACATCTGCAGCGGTTACGAGTTTGCCGTCCTGTTGAACTTTTCCTGCAATCGCCAGCAGCGCCTTTAACTTAGGCGAAATCGGAGCGTTCGCGTAGTCCAGCTTCACTTTTTCAACAAGAGCTGCATCGCCCAAATGGCTCGATGCAGCGGCTGCGTGGCTCGAATAGCAAAAGTGGCAGTCGTTCCGCGATGAGACGTGAGAAGCAATGAGTTCGCGCTCACCGGGTGTGAGGCTGTTGGATTCGTGCAACAGAATATGCGCCAGTTCGCGCATGGGTTTCGCTGTCTCCGGACGAAAGGCAAACCCGCCGCTGATTCCAGGCAAACCTTCAGGAAGTGCGATATGTGCCATAGCTCTCCTTCAGCGTCTCACCGGCTCGGCCGGAAGATACGTTTTGCTTACGTTGACGTAGCCATCACGCGCCACCATCTTGCCGCGCTCCCGATACATGGCTTCATCGCGCGGCTGCGCTGTCCCCAAGCCATCCACGTACCGGTTGTACATGCAGAAGGCTGCTGCGATCAGAACCGTATCGTGAATCTCGATATCCGTTGCGCCCAGGCGGCGCGCGTGGGCCACATCTTCTCCTGTTACATGCTTGCCTCCGCGCTGCACTTTACCTGCAATCACAAGCAAAGCCTTCAATTTTTCCGAAATATCAGCGTACAGAAAATCAGCCTTGACGCGGCGCACCAACTCCTCATCGCCATCCAGATGGGCTGCGGCAATGGCGCCATGGATCGACTGGCAGTAATGGCAATCGTTCAGATAAGACACGTAAGTCGCGATCAGCTCGCGTTCCCCGGGCGAAAGACTGTTGGGAGCGCGCAAGAGAACTTCAACGAGGTCATTCAGTGGGCGGGCCGTTTCCGGGCGAAACGCCATCGCACCGCGAATTCCAGGCTGGCCTTCCGGCAGGGCAATATGCGCCATTGGATTAGCAGACCTCCTCCAAATGCCTGTGAGCTTACCAGTGCGGATTTATCTGCGCCTCCATCGAAAGGTGGGGCGTCCTCCCGCGTTTCGATCTATCGAAATAGCCTGGTGGCATGCATCGCGAATGCCCCACTCGGCCTGGTTCGACAGCTTCGTACCATGGACCCACCGGGTCGCCATCATCAAACGCGAAGGCCATGGCCTGACTCCGCGCCCAATGAAAGACCTCGACAAGCTTGGAACTCGAGGAATTCAATTCCAGCTTTAGCCTGGAGCTGTCCCGCTCCAGGCTGCACCCTGCTTACGCCGGTAACCAACTGTGCTGCGGTCGAATTTTCTATCGTATCGAGAAAACCGAGTGCGACAAAGAGAAAGTCGTCCGTTCTAACTTGCAGTGCGTATCGCGGAACTAGAACTAATTCTAGAAAAATACTTTTGCGCTCGCCTGCAAAATGCGCGAGCTATTGATAGTGGAACTCACCTGGCCGCCGGACCCTGTATTGATGGTCGTGGTCGGAGCTGCGAAAGAGGGATGGTTCAGAACGTTGAACCCTTCAAACCTGAGCTCTAAATTCCGGCTCTCGCGGAATTTGATCTCCTTGAGGAGAGTCATATCGACTTCCACGAGATTGCCTGCTCGCAGGACGTTTCTTCCGTCATTGCCGTAGGTGTACTGGGCCGGCAATGCAAAGGCAGCCTTCTGATCCTGAGCAATTGTGCCGCAGCTTGGATTAGCAGACACGAAGAACCAGCAAGCAGGACTGCCAATCATCTTCGGAATTCCAATCCGCTGAGGCCATTGGCTTCCAACGCCAGTGTTGGCAGTGTCGGTGCTGATAGTCGGCGTAAATGGCGCCCCATTCCGAGCCGTGATAACTCCAGCCAGCTGGTACTCGCCGAGAACCGCGTTGACGAGTCGATTGCCAGGGCGCCACCGCTGTCCTGTCCCGAATGGTATAGCGTAGTTGAAACTTCCGGTGAAGTCTTGGGGAAAATCATAGTCACAGGAAGCGTAGGAGTGCGGTTGATAGGCTGATGTGAAACCAGTGGCGTTATCCAGGCAGCGCGAATACGTATAGGAGCCGAGAAGCGTCAAGCCGCCGAATTGACGTGTTTCGAACTTGGCCTGTAGTGCGTTGTAATTCGCATAGCCGCCGAATGTGTTGTAGGTAATGACGCCCCACTGAGGATAGGGGCGGCGCGCCTGAATAGCTCCAGGGCCGGGCAACGGATCATTGATCGAAGGAGCCTTCTGCAAATGCGTCGTTTTAGTGCCTATGTAGGTCAAATCGAGCGAAACAGCATTTCCAAACTGATGTTGGACGGCGGCATTCCACTGCTCGACATATTGGTTCTTTGATCTGACTTCGTTTGCCGTCATATCCGGGGTGGCACAGCTGTTAGCGACAAAACCGAAGGCGCACGCAGCTCCTGGATTCGGGTTAGGCGCCACGTTGGGCTGGCCAAGAAAGTAGTCTCCCCAGGTCCGGCTCGGCTTCGCGGGAGGACGATCATTGGAAATGGTGACGGAGGCGACAAAGGGCACTGTCGCCACCTCGTTATTGATAGTTCCCAGATCGATGAACAATTGATAGATGCCATAGCCGCCCCGCATCACGGTGTTCTTAGTCGCGGCGTAAGCGAATCCAAATCGAGGAACGAAGTCCCACTCTGCCGGCTCGATCGAGTTCGGCAGATGCAACGCACTTGTGTGCACGATGCGATCGCTGAAGAGAGGGAGTAGCGTCGGAGTTAGAGGCTGCGCATTTGGAGAGATATCTGAGGGAACAATCAGTTGACCGGTCGCCGTATTGAAGGCGCTCTTCTGGCCATTGATGCCTTCATAGAAGGTATTTCGCTCGACACGGAATCCGTAGTTCAGCGTAAGCTTATCGGTCGCACGAAAACTGTCTTGAGCGAAGAGATCAAAATAGTACCCCATATCGCCGTTGAGTTGCTTGTAGTAGTCGCGAGTCACGCTGTCGGGATAGCCCAGGAGCATATCCGCGAAAGCGTTGCCAGAATAGATGCCACTGAAATTGAAGACACCAACTGCACGTGAGCCGTTGTAGAAGCTCGCTCGTTCGTGCAGCAAATCGGCCCCAAATTTTGCGTTGTGCTTGCCGTGGATCCAAGTTGTGTCGAGTGCGTATTGAAAATTTCGATGCTGATTGGACTTGGGACGTTGGTCCGAAGGGGATCCATTGTAGCCGGCGTATCCACTCAACGTGATCTGAGGAAACCCGTAGACGGAGGTTGTGTCGTTGAAGCCTTGAACTCCGGCTTTCTGGTCTATGTTTGTACCCTGCAATACGCCACCGAAGATGAAAATGCTTCGATAGTAAGACATGCGCGCCTCGGTGATCCAGTTTGGACTCCAGTTGTGGATCGCCGTTGCGGTCGCACTCTGGCCCCGGCTGTAGAGAGAGAAAGAACCAAGGGTTGTGAAGGGATTCGGATCCTGCTCATCATTGTTGATAAGGGAGTATCGCCCAAACATATGGTTCTTCTGGTTGATCTCGTGGTCAACCTTGGCATCGGCACGCACGATGTGTTGAAGGAGCTTGGCGCTGACAGTGTTGTAGTTGGTATTGCCGCGCAGCTGATTGGGCTCGGGCATGTACGGGGCAAAGAAGGCACCCTGGGGCGAGATGTAATTCTGGATCTGGTTGTTTGGGAATGGTTGGCCGGTCGCTGGATTCTTAAGCTGGACAGGAGTGGGAAGCTTCAGCAGCGCGGAGAAGTCGCCACTATGCTGCTCAGGAGCGGGCACCACGTTGCTAAAGTCTGTTCCCGACGCCAAGTCGGTCTTTTCGATATCCGTAAAGAAGAATGTACGATTTTTCACGATAGGCCCCCCGATCGTCCCGCCATACTGATTGCGACGGAGCAGGGGGCGTGTTTCACGGGAACCGGCTGGAGGCAGATAGAAGTAGTTCCGGGCATCCAGCACCGTGTTTCTAAAGAATTCGAAAGCAGATCCGTGAAACTCATTCGTACCGCTCTTGATGCTGACGTTCACCAGGTTCGCAGTCTTACCGTATTCGGCGGGAAGGCCGGCGCTCTGCACATTGAATTCTTGGAGGGCGTCCACATCCGGCTGAATCAAGGTCCCACCGCTCTGCATTTCGGTGATCCAAGCTCCATCCAGGGACCAACCCGTCTGGTTGGCCGGACCACCATTGATGTTGACAGCTACCGCGCTGCTGCGGATAGAACTGCCGCCCGTGTGAGTTCCCTGCCCTCCAGGCGTGTAGGTGACCCCAGGGGTCAGACTAGTCAATTGCCAGAAACTTCGGCCATTAAGCGGGGCATGCTCAATGGTGACGGTATTGACGACTTGTCCCACGTCTGAAGAAGACGTCTCGATCAGCGGAGAGGCTTCGTTCACTGTAATAGTGCTCGTCACTTCGCCGATCTCGAGTTTGGCGTCGAAGACCGCGCGCTGAGCCACTAGTAATTCAACATCCGGAATAACAAAGGTCCTGAATCCACTGTGTGAATAGGTGATCGAATAGTGCCCGGCCGGAACATTTGGAATCACAAAGGCGCCATCGTCGGCACTGATCGCGCGGGCTTCAATGCCTGTCGCGAGATTTTTCACGACAACCTGAGTTCCCGGCAAGACCGCATCCGCGGAGTCTTTCGCCGTGCCTACCACAGTGGCATTTGTGACTTGGCCGAGAACAGCAACACTCCACGCCAGAGCCAGCCATGTTATTGCTGCAGCGCTCAGGATAGTTGTGCGAGCATGAAGGGAAAATTGTGGAAGCCGCTTCATGTGTTTCTCCATCTTCTTTCGCTGAAGCCGAGATGCAACTGATATAGCAGAACGGAGCATACGAATACTGACAGAATCCTGTCAACTGATTTTTGATATATCAGCAATGAAACGCGAAAGCCGGTTGTCTACTGGCCTCCCCGCGAGGTCAGACAATCGCCATATCAAATATGAGACGAGGACCGAGCAGAACGTACTCGGTCCCCGCCGACATCTATGATGCGCTAACTAGCTTGGACTTTTAGCGTCCATGCGTGCTCGCTGGGGCGATTGAAATCAGATTGCAGATTTTCAGGAAGGCGAATTACAGTGCCTCGTGCTGAGTCGAAGGACCATTCAACATTCGCGGTTGAGCCTAGCATCGTGATCTTGGAGCCATCTGCCGGACGCAGGGAGGTGAGCGTAAGTTCCTGGCCTGGCCATTCGGTGAGGATAATATACGTGAAGCGCTTGTCCTTGGTGCGAGTAAAGCGGACGTGATCGCCTTCGGCGTAGCCTCCGCCATCGCGTGGCCGGGTAGAGTAGATGGCCTCGCCATTCACTTTGAGCCACTTGCCAACTTCTCTAATCTGCCGGATGGCCTCGGGGTTAAACTCGCCATGGGCGCTCGGCCCGATGCCGACCATCAATCCGCCGCCCTTGGCGACCGTGTCCGCAAGATTATCGACGATCCACTTGACGCCCTTGTACTTTGTCGGGTCGGGCTCATAGGAGAAATCAGAGCCTAACGGATAGATACAGAACCAGGGCTTGGTTGTCATCACCTTCGAACCGGGGATGACACGCTCGGGCGTGTAGTAGTCTCCGTAGTTTCCGATTCCGCGATTGCGCAGCATGACGTTGGGCTGAATTTCGCGCACCTTCATGATGGTCTTGCGAAGTTCAGGCCAAACTTTCGGGCCAAGGCAGATGTCCAGGCAGATCATGTCGATCGTGCCATAGTTCGAAACCAGTTCAACTAACTGCGCCCGGTGACGCTCCATCATGCGCTTCACTTCGGCTTCGGTGGGGTCCGGAACCTGCACTGCAAAATCTCGGAATTGCGTCTGGACGCGTTGGTAGTCCCACGGCACCATCCAGTCTTTCGAGGACGGTACCTGGAGCGGGTGCTGGCCATATGGGCGGAAGTCCGCGTCGTACCAATCCGGATGGGAAAAGTACAAATCAACTTTGATTCCCTGTTTATGGGCCTCGTCGGTGAGTTCTTTGACAATATCGCGCCGAAAAGGCGTTTCCATGATCGAGTAAGCAAGGTCGCAATCCTCCATGGCCGGGCCCCCGGGAGCGGCCCAGTTGGTGCGCCTCTTTACCCGGGTCTTGGTATCAAACATGGAGAAGCCTTCGTGATGTTTGGTCGTGAAGGCAAACATCTTCATGCCGCTCTCTTTGAAGGCAGACACCCAGGCTGAGGCATCAAAACCAGCGGGGTTCCAGGTTTTGTAAAGCTGGTTGTAAGCGTGCCTGTCTTCAAACGACATCTTGAGGAAGGGCCACGATTCTGCGCCGCGGTGCCAGATGGAATAGAGCCCCCAATGAATGCGCGCGCCGAACTTCATGTCCTGGAAGGCTTCGTATGCCGCCGTGGGAGCGTTGTGGTACTCAGGAATCGGCACGTGTTCGACATAAGGACTGTCGCCTTGCAACACCTTCTCTGGAAAGCTGTTGATGTCCTCTTGCCCTTGCGCGAAAACCCATGAAGTAGCTGCGGAAAGCGCGGCCAGCGCGCCGCTAGAGGCAATGAATTCTCTACGATTCATGGGAAGACCCTCTCTCGGATGGAACAGTCATGGATCTGTCTGCCCGACGGTAGCCGGCGAAAACGAGTTCCACACTTGCGAGCATTGATATATCAGACGGGAGAGAACTGTCAATACTCGATTCGCAGGGACGGTGCGGATGTTTTTCTGATGGAGATCTCAGCCGGCACGTTTGAGGCGCCAACCCTTCTCTATCTCCACATTGGCAAGCGTCTTCTTGACCCCTTCCAGTCCCCAGCGAACGTGTTCGCGCATCGCCGAGTCGGCAGTCTCAAGCTTGCCCGAACAGATTGCCTTGGCGAGATTGGAATGGAAGTTGGCCGGGAATGCGGTCCGATGAGCGGCGGCGTCGAAGAACCAGTTATAGATAAGAACTTGCTCTCTCTCGATGGCGCGTACCAGCTTGGCGCATTGGGAGAACTCCGCCAACTGCATGTGAAATCTCATGTGGTAGGTGCGCACTGAAAAGAGGAATGGTGAGTCGTCGGCTTCCGCTTCACTGGCGCGATAGAGCTCATCCAAATGCCGTGCGCTCTTAAGGATATGGGTGCGCTGCTTTGAGGTCATATTTGCGCAGGATAACCGAGCGGCCTGTGTTTCCAGCGCTTCGCGAATGATGAAGCTATCAAGGACGTCCTGCTGGGTGGGTATCCTCACACGGGTGCCGATTCGGGGGCGACTCTCTACTAGCCCTTCGACTTCCAGACGCTGCAGCGCTTCAGTGATCGGTAGGAAGCTCATGTTGAGCTGATCGGCAAGCCTGCGCCGGGAGAGGATATCTCCGACAGCGAAATTGCCTCGGAGGATTTCTTCCCTGATCTGCGTATAGGCCCTTTGAGCTAATGACGTTTCCCGGCTTAGCGCCGGACGCCGCCTGATAGTCGGTTCCGGCGTCTTTTGCTTGTTCATTCTCGAGTCCTCAGGGTCGTGGTCAATCGGGTGGAGACGCAAGTTAGTTCCGCACTTGCGTGCATAGCATATCATTCACCGAGTTGCATCACCTTCCCTCTTCTGATATATCAAACCTTCGGAAATGTTCTGGCCGAGAGGAGCCATAGAACCAAAATGGACCTTACAGGAAAAGTTTGCCTCATCACAGGCGGCACCAGCGGCATTGGGGCAGCCACCGCAATCGCGTTCGCCCAGAAGGGGGCGTCACTCATGCTCGCGTCACGATCGGGTAGAGTGCCCGATGAGTTAACGACCAAACTCAACCGTACAAAAGCGCGATTCGCCGGCGTGCAGGCAGATGTGGCAGATCCGCGCGCGTGCGAGTTGTGCGTACAAGAAACTGTGAAGCAGCTGGGCCGGCTCGACGTTCTCGTGAACTCCGCTGGGGGACCTGTGCCCGGAAGCTTGGACAAGGTTACTGAAGAGGCTTGGATGAATGCCTTCGCTGTGCACGTGCACTCGGTTTTTTTTCTGGCGCGGGCAGCAGCGCCTCTCATGACCCGAGGCGGAGGAGGGTCAATCATCTTGTTAGGATCAGCAGCAGGTCTGCGTGGCTGCCTTGGTGCGCTGGCCTACGGAGTTGTCAAAGGTGCACTGCCCCAGTTCGCTCGCGCACTGGCTCGAGAGCTGGCCGACCACAATGTACGAGTGAATTGTGTGGCCCCGGGCGTTATACGGACGCCGTTCCAGGATTTTCTTACACCGGAGCAGGCTGCCAACAATATCCAGAACCGTATTCCGCTTCGGCGAGAGGGTCGTCCTGAAGATATTGCCGACGCGATTACAATGCTTGTCGAGAACAATTTCATCACGGGGGAAAGCCTGGTCATTGATGGAGGCATGACAATGCGCATCGTCTAAGTCAGGCGACCGGCGCTCCTTCGGCTACATTGATTCCGGAATGGCTGGGAAGGAACCAGACGAGGATCGCCGCTACCAAGGGCAACAACCCGAACAGCACAAAGGCGGTTGAAAAAGAGTACCGCTGCACGATCCAGCCCGTGAGGAGCGCAAAGAGCATTCCACCGAATCCCGAGCCGACGCTTGCAAATCCCCATACAGAGGCGACCGCATCTTGTGGATACACGTCAGCCGGAAGAGCAAGAAGATTTGCCAGCGACGCCGAGTAACCAAATGTGGCCAACGAGACCAGCGCGATACCCGAGCGCGGTGAGCGGCAAGCTGGAATAAACACTGTCGACATCATTGCCAGAGAAAAGAGGATGACCCCAATCCGTCGGGCTTTTTGCGGAGACCCGCATGCGGTCAGCAAAGGGAAGAAGAACAGTCCGCCCACCACATTTCCGATCGCGGCAGTGAAAAATGGAATCCACGCGGTCTCTCCAATCTGCTGCAGAGTGAAGCTGAAGTCGGCTCGGAGATATTGCGGAAACCAGAAGGTATAGAAATACCACACCGGGTCGCTGAAGGCCTTAGATAAGGTGAACTGCCAGAGAAATTTGGAGCGAAACAGGTGTGATCCTCGCGTAGACAAACTCGGCGGCGGAGTGTCCTGTGGCGGGCGCCTGTAAACGAGCAACCACAGGCCAAGCCAGAGGAAGCCTAAAAGTCCGACAACAACAAATGCAGCCCTGACTCCTGCCGTTAGCGCGATCCAAGCCAATAGGGGAGGCGCGATTATGGCGCCGATAGACGCACCGCTGTTGAACACCCCAGCGGAAAGCGACCTGTCCTTTGCGGGAAACCATTCGGCTATTAGCTTCACTCCGGCCGGGTAGTTCCCCGCTTCCCCCACGCCTAAAAGAAACCGAACAATCCCGAAGCCGAATGCGCCTTTGGCGAGGGCGTGAAGTAGCTCTGCGCCGGACCATAGGGCAATTGCTATCGCGTAGCCAGCCTTTGTGCCAAGGCGGTCAAGCATTCTTCCCGATATGCCGTTGGAGATCGTGTAAGCCAGCATGAATGCCGATACGATCCTCGAATAACTTTCGGCGGAAATGTGATATTGCAGGAGCAAAACCGGCGCCAGTACCGAGAGCGTCTGTCGATCGAGGTAGTTGATGAACGTAGCGGAAAAAGCGAAGCCAAGCACCAGCCATTTTGTCCGTTGAGTCATCGGTCTCCGCTACCTGCCTCGTCAATTCTTCAAGAATTATGCGATCACTGATATATCATATCTCTTGCTGAATATGCAGCGATCTCATCCGACCTACGGGATTTTTCTCGTAAAAATCCGACCCCGGTTCCTGGACTGAGGAGCGTCCATCGGAACTTCTCCATCGAAGTGTTCGCTATCGGCCAAACGTTCCAAGGCTGACGAATCTATTCGATATACTTGCGGCATGCGAAATGCACAGGCTGGAATCTTTGCTCTTGGAACCGCGTCCCATGTCTACCTTGAGTTCGATGTGGTGGAGAAGACTCAGTGCGGGGATTTCGCAGCAGCTGTCGCCGCTATTCGCGAACCGCGGACAACGACCGGCGGGGTGAACTTCGTCATTGGCTTTCGACCTGAGTTGTGGCGAGAAATGATGCCGGCCGATGCTCCAGGCGATGTGCAGGGATTCAATCAGGAGGTAGAGGGCACTGAATCTTTTGTGATGCCGGCAACGCAGCATGATGCGCTGGTGTGGATGTCAGGAAGTGCCTATGACATGGTGTTCGATATGGCCCGGACAGTCATACGGGAACTTGCCGGAAAGGCCACTTTGCAGGAAGAAACATCGAGTTGGGCTTACCGGCACGACCGGGACCTGACAGGCTTTATAGACGGGTCGGAAAATCCAACGCTGCTGGATGCTCCAAGTGATGCTCTGCTGCCGGATGGCATACCTGGTGCGGCAGGTTCCATACTGCTTTTGCAGAAATGGAAACATAAGACCGGGGACTGGGAGGCGCTGTCGGTCGAGAAACAAGAACTCGTGATGGGGCGAACCAAGGCCGAGAGCATCGAGCTCGAAAAGAGGCCTGCAGACTCGCATGTGGCCCGCACGGATCAGGACACATTTGGAAATATCTTCCGCCGCAATATGCCATACGGAAATGTCGAAAATCACGGCACAGTCTTTGTCGGATTCAGTGCGGAACAGCGACGGCTCATATCGATGCTCGACAGCATGGCGGGACGAATCGATGGCACCCGAGACGCACTGACGCGTTACACACAACCCATAACAGGCGCATATTACTTCGTTCCGTCTGTCGAAAGCCTGAGGGGGCTGCGTTGATCTGCGGCACTTCTACTCTTCTCGAGTGCTGCCGAAGGAATCCATATTGATAAGTCCGACCAGTGTCAAGGGATTCGGCAACCGCAGAACCGCTCGCGAAAGATGGCAGGATCCCGTTTCCGAGTACCGATCCTGAAAATGGCCGGAAAGGTGTTTATTACATATGCATCGCCCAACTGCCCCGCCAGAGCGGGAAGGTTTACTCGGACAGCTTGGTAGTAAGTGAGGATGAGATCGACCATTCCCACAAAATTGAAAACAACTACGAAAAACCAAAAGACCGAACGTACTCCCGCAGTGAGAAGCGCGAAGACGGCTAACACCCCAGCAGCCAGATCCCAGTAGTCTGCAACCGTCGCCAAACTAGAAGGCAAATTCGGACCAACAACGCCGGGGAGGATGGCAACGAACCCGAAGAACCGGGAGCTGTTCAGAGTAGCGATGACGCGTTGTGCTGCGAGTGTTTCCATCGATTTGAGCCTTGGCCACAAGTAGGCGTTAAAGCAAAGCAGACACGTGGCATAGCCTAAAACGGACCGCACGGCAAAGATACTCTGAGGCGACACTCTTCTCCTCCCCACGGTGCACTTCAAACTTTCGTCTGGTAGGATGCACTTTCGGGTTCAATTCCAGGAGCATCCCGCTAACCTGCACGTTGGTCTGTACCGTCTCGATCTGCAGCTTCAAATCGAGATGTACGGTGCTGCCGCGTGGGCCATTCGCAGCGGAAATTGTGCTGGTGAATCCGGGAAACTCCTCGGAATCCCAGATGCTGCGTGGGCTATCGATAGTTCTGTAAGGAAGGCTCGATTCTGGGCGGTGAATCGTCGTTCCCAGAGAGGAATTGAATCTATCTAACATCAACAGAGATCGGTCAGCGCATAGTCGCTAGAGGAACTCATCGACAGGATCAATACGCCTTCCAAACTGTGAAGCGTTTGATGATGAAAGGGTTCTTCGAGGAGGTATTCGAGTTGATTGCCGCGCCGCCGCCAAAAACTTCCAGTTCCTGCTGCATCCATCCGGCGTAGCAGTACACTCCGCTCTCCCAGGATGGATCATTGATCGCGGCGGGGTGATCTGCAATCGGCTTGCCATCGATGTACGCCTGGAACGATCCTTCTTTGCCGAGGTGATCGTTGCGCCACAACAAGCCGTAAGTATGAAAGCCGGCCGACAGGTCGCCGCCGCCCGGAGCACTATAACTAGCCTCGATCACTGTATGTACGCCCACCGGCTGGTCATGAACGATATAGGAGGCTTTCGAACTGTTGCCCACACTCAGGATCTTCTCGGCCACATCCACCTCGGATGAATCGTCGCAACGATGACGGACAAGGGTTGAACACCAAAGATCGACGTGCCAGCCATCGCCCTCGCCGTGCAGGTCTGTCGGCATCTTGGCTTCCCATTCGACAAAAGTGCCCGGATGGATGGTGATCTTCCCGTAGCTCTGGATGTCGGCCATCTGATTGTCGTAGTACTTGTTGTCGCCCGGCGCGGCATGCGTGGCCTGAATGACCAGCCCGAGTCCCCGCGCGATAGCAGCATAGGGTGGGGTAGGATACGTGCCGAAGTAACTCTGGCAATCATTGCCGGTGTAACCGCAACTGGTGGCAACGGTACCGCAGAAGCCCTTAGGCATGCCGCCGCCTGTGCCGCCGTTCCAGAGCGACTGATTGATGGAATCATCCTTGTCGAACTGATCGTTGACCTGAACGTGCCAGCGTTGACCTGCCGGTGGCGCTACGCCAAGCGGAATCGGCTCGCCGTTCTTGCTCGTTGGATTCGACGCGCTTGACTCACCGGCTTGTGCCCGCACTGTGAGAGAGGAAAGCAACAGACAACACATCAATAGCAGGAAGAATTTCGGCGATTTTCTCATGCGTCACTCCAGTTCCCAGAACCGCTGGCACATTTCGGAAACAGTGGAACCCTTTTCGGCGAACAGCTTTATCTATCCGCTATTCTCAGCTGCGAAGCCAGAACTGATCGCATAAATCCGTTCGGGTCAGGCCCAAATTCCCTCAGGGGCAAAAGCCCGCAATTTTGTTGGTCTTCTTCGGCGCGACTGAAAGTCGTGCCCTTTCACCAGACCATTTATGCAACCGGTCCAAGGGACCCAGAAGTCAACATTTGTCAACCTCTTGAGCCTTGCAGAGCATATGGATGGTGTTCGGCCTCTGTCCAATACAATTGCGCTGCCTCATCTATCTATGATTTAGATTGAACGAGTCAATCTGTTGCAATCTGCCCAGATGAGGATGTTTATCGGGGCACAAGATCCAGCGTGATCACTTCGAACGGAGCCAGTCGAATTTCCTGAGCAACACCGGCGCGCAACGTCAGTGATGGTTGACCGGTGTCGTCCTTCCATGGGCTATGCGCTGTAAACTCGCGCGCCGCTTCGGGCGGCAGCTCGAACAAAATCTGCGGATCGATGCGAATCCACTGGGGTTTGTCGCTGGGATTCCTCAAAGTGAGAATTGCCTTCCTCGGACTCCAAGAGGCCCAGCCATACACCTCCAGTGATGCCGGATCGCCTCCCACCCAGTGAGTGTCCTTAAGCACCGGGGCGTTTGTGCGCGCCCACTTCGCCGCCTCTGCGAGGTCATCCCAGTTCTGCTCGTTTAATAACGATGGAGTGATGTACATCTCTTGCAGCTGCGTCCCTGTCCCGAAGTACGAGCGAATCTCGTTGCGAAAGTCGTGATCGGGATCCGTGCTGAGCTCCTGCTCTCGCTGTGCGAAGATGAGCCCGTGAAGCATCAGCGAGTTCAGAGGATAGAGTGGGCCCTTCTTCACCACCTGTGCGTACGTCTCGGCATCGCGATAGGTGATCCAGCGTTCCCGGTACGATCCGACACCGGCTACGCCGTTATCCTCTCCGCCGCGCCAGGTGGAGTCCGCATACCGCAGCCAGAAGGGAGAGGGAAAGGTGCCGGACGTCAGGTTAATGTAGATATCCGGCTTCTCCTGGCGGATTTCGCTGATCAAGTGGATCACCGCATCCAAGTCGCTATCGAACGCGCTTCCCGGGAAGACCGTGTTCGCGTTGCCGGTTCCATCAAATTTGAACTGATTCACACCGTATTTGTGAATCATCTCCATACAGATCTCACGAAAGCGCGCGTAGTATTTCGGTCCGGATAGCGCGAATCCGTTGTCGACGATCTCGAAGCCCTGTCGTCTTCCGTACTCCACGCGGTCTTTTTTGGGATCCCCATATCCTCCCCAGGGCGACATCCAGACGCCAGGATCAGCGTCGTACTTCTCGGCCTCCTTGCGAACGTTCGCGAAGCCATCGGGAAAGCCGGAGTTGAAGCCCCACAAGGACGCATGATCGTCCCACCCGTCGTCAAATAAGTAGGAGTCGAGCGTGACACCGCGCTTCTGATGAAGCTCGCGGCCAAACGTGTTGATGCGGTCCAGAGCACCGGCCTCATCGTATGGATTCAGGCGGCCGAGATCGTACCAGGAGTTGTAGTGCAGGAGTGTGCGGTAAGGATGTGCACGCTCGCGCTCCACATAGGCGAGAAAATCGCGGCGCATCTGCCCCGCACGCGCGACACCAATAACCAGCGAATATGTAATGGACTGGCCCGCGCGCAAAGGAAGCGCGCGATCCATATACGCTTCTGTCCGATGATCGTTTACGAAGCTTTTGGATAGCGGATGTTCGAAGCCCAGAAACAGATTGCCGGCAACGATCGGTGAGCCCCTGACGGAACCAACAACATGAGCGTCGGGCAGGCTTGCATCGAGCAGTTCGACGCGGCTGATCGGAACGTCTCGGTCGCCGGCTCGCAGAGTGAGCACTTCGCGCACGTAGTTCGATCCATCGCGCAACACAACATCCCACGTAAGGTGCAGGCCGCCGTCCGCACTTACCAGAGGGATTTCGAACTCCTCACCTGCAACGCGATCCGAGTATCGGGAAGCGTCTGGTACGGGCACAAGATCCTTTTTATTCAGAGGACCGTTCACGCGAAGATTGTCGGCGCCATAGGCGGAGTGATCCGCGAGAAGCACTGCAAAAGGGTTAGCAAAGCGAGTGGTAGTGCCGTGAAGTTTGTCCCGGATCGTCAGATGAACAATGTGGCCGCCGGTCAGTTCCCAGCTCGCGGCGATGACGTCATCGCTTAGTACGTAGTGACGATCATGGACAGATGCCAGAGCCTTTCCGGGCTCCTCGGCCATTGAACTCACTCTGCTGCAGAGCAGAGCCAATGTGATGACGCCGGCGGCAAAACCAGCCTGCTTGAAATTGAATGCGCGATATCTCACCGTCTGATTCCTTTGGAGAAGGCACGGGAAGGCCGCGCCCACACGTCATCATTCGTAACACAAGAAATGAAACGTAGACATTTCTAAAAATTAGATGGGCAGCAGCAGAATATGATATTTGACCAGCTCATGGGCAGCGTCAGATGCTTCCATGGCTGGAACGATGTGCTGCAGTGCCGTACTCAGTCGCAACGGCCGCGACTTGCGGGCGGTGCAGAGTATGAGGATACTGCACTGATGAAGGCAAAATTTGCCAGAACATTACTTCTTTGCGTGATGGCATTGTTGGGATCATGGCCAGCCTGCGCCGCAGACCGGCCATTGCTTGGCGCAGAAATCTGGATCGAACCTGGGCAGACGCCTTCTCAGATTGACACTTGGTTTCACGACTTAGCAGATGCGCACATGCCGGTGGCGCGGCTTTTTTTAATGTGGCCCTACCTTGAACCGGCTCCCAATGAATGGACTTTCACGCTTTACGATGCGGCGTTCCGGGCCGCTGAAAAATATCGCGTCCGCATTGTGGCGACGCTCACACCCAGCGGGTTGCCGCCATTCCTCGGCGGCGATGGCAGCCAAGGTGGAGGCGTTCTTCCAACCGCAAAAGACCGCCTGTTAGCGGCGACTTATATCGCCAAAGTGGTGGAACGTTATCGTTCCAGTTCCGCACTCGACACTTGGCTGCTGGTGAATGAACCAGGCCAGGAGCCGGTCGCAAATCCCGCGGCGATCACCGCTTTCAGGAAGTGGCTCACGAAGCAGTATTCGTCTGTCAGTCAAATGAACGCGGCGTGGGGTTCTGCATACAAGGAGTTTGACGTGGCGCAGCCTCCCGCTTCACGCCAATTGTTCAATCGGAATCGAGAGCTGGATTGGCGCGCCTTTTGGGAAGATTATCAGACCGCGCAACTGCACTGGCTTGCCGACGAGGTCCGCAAAAGTGATAGCGGCCATCCGTTGCATCTGAATCCAGCCGGATTGCTGAGCAATCTTGCCGGCGTCTCTGACGATCTTCCTTCGTGGCGGACTTTTCTCGATACGCTGGGTTGCTCGATTCATCCCGCCTGGCACTTTGGGCTGCTGAATCGAGACCAGTACGCCCTTGGCGTCTCCTACCTGAATGATCTTGTACGCGGCAGTATTGAGCCGAAGCCCTACTGGGTGACAGAACTGCAGGGCGGCAACAACATCTATAGCGGTCACAGACCTATGAACCCGGCGACACAGGACATTGCGCAGTGGGTCTGGACGAGCATCGGCGCGGGAGCCGACCGAATCGTCTTCTGGTTGCTCAATAGCCGGGCCGAAGGATTGGAAGCGGGTGAATGGTCCTTGCTGGACTTTCAGGGCCACCCAAGTGAGCGGTTGAAGACAGCGGCGAACATCGCCGATATCGTGAACCAGCACGAAAGCTTTTTCTCCCAGGCGCGGCCATACCACTCTCAGGTCACGATCCTGCTTAGCCCGGACACAATGAATTTTGAGGAGGTGTTCAATGCTGATGATGATCCGGCACGCAGCCGTAATGCTCACATTCTGTCAGTGCTCGGGTTTTATGAGGCGCTTTCGCGCCTCGGGCTGCCGCCGGATATCAAATATTTCAATGACTACGACTGGGACGCAGCAACGAAGCAACGGCGAGTTGCAATCCTGCCCGATGCGCGCGTGCTTACAGAAACACAAATCCACTCGTTGCACTCCTTCATTGATCACGGCAATACGCTTCTCATCACAGGACTCACCGGCTTTTACGGACCTCACGCCACGGCGTGGCCGCTCAAGGGCTTTCCGCTTGCAGAGATCACGGGAGGCCAACTCAAAGAGGTCTATCTGCGTGGTAAGACTCCTCTGGTCTCGCTGACCGCACCGTCCGACATGGTTCTCCCGTCGCGCTTCTGGATCAGCAGCATTGATTCCTCGTCCACCGCGGCAATAGGACGACAAAATGATGAAGTGATCGCGACAGAGCGAGATGTGTCGGGCGGCGGCAGAGTGATCTGGATTCCCTCACCTATCGGCATAGGCGCATGGCTCACTGACGTGCAGCCGTTGACTCAGTATCTGCAGGCAAGTCTCGGCGACGCTCTGTCTGCTCCGTTTACTCTGGCGCAGCCTCAAGATGGCTGCCTGCTGCGCGTGCTCGAAAACAACGGAGCCTACGTAACGGTTCTCACCAATGGAGCGGAAACTTCAAAGACCTGCGAAATTAAGGCGCCTCCAGGCCTTCATGCAACCACGCTCTGGAAAGGAATGTCCCAGGCCCCCGCAACCGTGCCGACTTACACATTGGAGCCACAAGGTACATTCGTCCAGTTATGGCGATGAGTTAACGAGCCCGCTGCAGCAGAGCAACGCACGCGGAGTGCGAGGCCAACGAGCATTCTCCGGCGTAGGGCCAGCGGTGTGGCGATACACTCGTTAACGGAGAGACTTCACCCTGGAGAAGCCCATGAAATGGATAGCGCTCGCGGCAGCGCTTTGCCTGCCGATTCCGCAGTTTGCGCAACAACCCGTGCCGGAGATCATGTCTAAGGCACAAACGGATTTCTTCAAGCTCCCGCCAGATGTCTATTTCGGAGAGGCTGCGGGTGTAGCCGTCAATTCAAAAGGGCACGTGTTCGTATTCACGCGCGGCGGTACAACGGGCTCCGCGTATGGAGCGGCGGCGGCACAGTTGTTCGAATTTGACCAGGACGGAAACTACGTACGCGAGATCGGCCACAATCTCTATGCGTGGAGCTTTGCGCATGCAGTGAAGGTAGACAAGGAAGATAACGTCTGGGTCGCCGACAAAGGTTCAGATATGGTGATCAAATTCAGCCCGGAAGGCCGGGTGCTGATGGTGTTGGGGCGCAAGCAGGAGGCCTCTGACGAAGGCACTGGTCCGTTGAAGCATCCCAAGCCACCACTGCCCCCCGTTGACGGGCAGTTTCGCCAGGTGACCGACATGGCCTGGGATGCGGCGGGCAATACGTACATCAGCGATGGGTATATCAATTCGCGAGTCGCCAAAGTCGACAAGGACGGAGACTGGGTAAAGTCATGGGGCGAGCCGGGAGCGGGTCCGGGCCAGTTCAACACGCCACACAGTATTGCCGTCGATGATATCGGCCATGTCTATGTGGCCGATCGCGGCAATGGGCGCATCCAGGTTTTCGACGGCGACGGCAAATATCTGCGCGAGATCCACATCGACGTGCCGTACGACCACACGATTCACCCTTGGATGGGGAACATGCCTTCGAATGTGCCCGCAAGCGCGGAGGCGCCGGCCCCGATGAACAAAACGATGTTGAACGGCAGCCCGTGGGCGATTTGCATCACGCCCGGACCAAACCAGGTTCTGTTTGCATCGGACGGTTATCCAGGCCGTATTTACAAGCTGACACTCGATGGCAAGGTGGTGGGTGTGCTCGGCACCACCGGCCACGGACCGGGCCAGTTTGGCTGGATTCATGAACTGGCATGCCCATCGGCGAATGTTCTGTTTGCCGCGGAACTGCTGAACTGGCGCGTGCAAAAGCTGACGTTGGGACCTTCACAATAGTCGTGCAAGCCCTGAGATCATTGCCGTACAGATAGGCCGCTCGGACGACGAAGCGGGATTTGTTAGATTCCAACTCTGATATTCATCTTCGTAACGGCTGTTGCCTCTGATCCGGAAATTGCAGGAAGGGGGCGCGGATTTCGTCGCGCCCCTTCACCGCTGCTCTTAGCGGACGGTTATCTGGTAGGTTTTGTGCAAGAGCGTTGTCTGGTCAAATGCGACTGCATACAAATCAACGGTGTGATTTCCACTTGGCAATTCCAGAACTGGATCAGCGAATCCTTCCGTCCCGAAGACTTCGTACGTCTCACTCTTCTTCACGCCATCGATCCACACTTCCATCTTCCGGACCGGGTAGAAGAGATTAGCGCTGAACGAGAATCGCACAGAACTGTTCACAGTTGCGCCCGGTTGCGGCGAGCAGACAGAAAGGCCTGTGCCGGATGGAGTCATGCAAGCGCCGTCGGGGCGACCGGCCTGGTTCAGGATGATCACGAGACTGTTAGGATGGTTCACTTCTCCACCGGCGGAGATGAGAGCCACATCAGGCCGGCCATCGTGGTTATAATCGCCGACAAATGTTTGCGAGAAAGGAACAAGGCCCTGGGACCCATCGTAGGTGTCAACCGGATAGAAACCGCTCTGGTTAAACGTACCGAGCGGCGCCTGCAGTAAAGGAGTGACACCAATATTTTCTGTGGATGACTGGGCCTCTGCAGGATAGACGATGTCCTTCAACCCATTGCCATCGAAGTCTGCGAGCATTGCATTGATCTGCTCGTCGTTGGCCGCGTTGACACTCGTTTGGGTGAATGTACGATTGTGCTGCCCATAGTAGATCGTGGGCGAGCCGCTCCCATATGTAAAAGTGTTGGCGACAAAATCGGTCACACCGTCGTTATTGATATCGGCTGCGGTAAGCTCGGCAGTATTTTCACTTGTCGAGATGTTGACGGGAGCGAAGCCACCATTCCCATCACCGTAAAGTGCAGTGATGGTCACCACGGCCTGAGTAGGATTCTCCGCAGTGCTGGTCGTCGTGCGCAGCACCAGGTCGGCATGCCCATCGGCATCGAAGTCCCCCAGCAACAGGTCCTCCCACGTCGAGTACGGAATGGGCTGCGCCCCTTGGGGTACAGGTTGGCTATACACTAGAGTGCCCGGATTGAATCCAGAGCCGTTATTTGCAAATACGTAGAGCTCAAATGTTGCGCCTGAGAACCAATCTCCGGCTAGCGTGAGAACAGCTATATCCGGTTGGCCGTCTCCTGTAAAATCTGCAACCTTTGCGTCGAGAGCATTGCCCGCTGAAGAGGGCATCGTAATGGCATTGAATGATGTGAATCCTCCCGCGCCATCCCCGTAGGCGACTCCAAACGGATGCGCGAATACAACATCCGCATTCTGATCGTTATTGAAATCTCCACTCCCCAGTGGCAACACGGGAGCACTGGGAATCGTGATGTTCTCTGTGTTGTAATTGCCTGCACCGCTGGAAAGCAGTTCCTGGGTTTCTCCCTGATGGCTTTCTAGAAAATCAGGGATACCGTCACGGTTCAGATCAACCTGGACAAATTGGCTATCCAGAGTGTTGAGGGGGTAGTACTTCACCTGATACTGTTGCCCGCTCACTCCCTTCGCGGCCAGAATCAGGCAAGCAATCGCTCCCAGTGCTAGGACACGGTTCATCGAATAACTCCTCTGCCGGCTTCCTTCTCGGCCATTGCGTATCGCCGGCTCGCACGCAAAAGCCTCTTCTGAAATGGCTGATGGAACAGGTCGCGTGCCTACCGAGGCATCGCGCCATTAAACTTGCTCGGTGCTGTCTCTTTTCGAGGCAAGGCACTCCGAGTTCTCGCTATCAGCGTGAGAGGCGTACTTTTCGGAATCGAAGTTTAAAGCCGCAGCGATCGTGTCGAGCTTGAGATAGATAGTCTTACGTTCTAACTAGATTCGAGAACAACAAACGTGGTTGCTTGTAGCTTGAGAGGCTAGAGGGTACAGCAAACCCTTTATTCATGGGACACAATTCAGACGCCGTATCAGGTTCGTGTTTGAACAACGCGCCCCCACGATTGAATATTCATCGTCGAAATTTGAGCCTCCCGCCGTGTTGACGCCGGTACTTCAACACCGATACTATGTCCTCAGCGCGAAGGGCGCATCCAGTCCGCGGAAAGGGCCGTGCCCACCTTCTTTTCTCACAACCTCACGAATCTTCTTTCAGCCTGATTCATGCGGACGCTCCAGGCGTATCTTGAAAGGAGCTTCGTATGCCCGATCGCACCCTTCCGGATTTCCCCAATCTCGAACAATATCGCAAACAAGCCAAGGAACTCTTGCGGGATGCACGCACCGGCAAGCCGTCCGCAAGAGCTCGCATCTCTAGGCATCATCCGCGATTTCACAATTTCGCTTTGGACCAATCGCTCATCCTCACACTTGCCGATGCCCAACTCGTGCTTGCGCGTGAGCACGGCTACTCCTCGTGGGCCGAGTTCGCCAGGCACATCGAAACTCTGCACATCATCCGCTCCCTTGAGGGACTTGATGATCCTCACAATACATTCCTCGAAGTAGCGTGCGTTGACCGGCACGGTTGGCATTCTTCCGGATCGCTCGAGCACGCGGAGATGCTGCTCGCGCGCTATCCGGCTGTAGCCACCGCGAGCATCTTTTCGAGTGCAGTGCTTGCCGATGAGACTGCCGTTCGCGATCGGTTAAAACGCGACTCCTCCCTGGCCACCGCCAAAGGCGGACCGCACAAGTGGGATGCACTCACTTATCTCTGTTTCTCGCGCTACCTGCGTATCGAGAAAGACCGTTCGGCATCCTTCGTTGCCTGTGCCCGTGCTCTTCTCGAAGCGGGAGCAGACGCCAATACCGGCTGGATCGAATATATCGGTGATCCGCCGCGGCCTGTTCCCGAGTCGGCAATCTACGGAGCCGCCGGTATTGCCCAGAATCCTGGTCTGACTCAGCTATTGCTTGATCACGGCGCCGATCCGAACGACGAAGAGACTCCCTACCACGTTCCCGAAACGTACGACAATTCCGTTCTCAAGATTCTTCTCGCTTCAGGCCGACTTAACGAGCGCAGTCTCGCCACAATTGCCGCACGCAAATGCGATTGGCATGACGACGCCGGCCTCGCGCTTGCGCTCGCACACGGTGCGAATCCCAATTTCCTCACCGTCTGGAAGCACACACCCTTCCATCAATCTATCCGTCGCGACAATGGACTTGTTATGATCGAGCAGTTTCTCGACCATGGCGCTGACCCGTGGCTCGCCAACAAATCGGACGGGCGCAATGCCTTCCAGATGGTCGCATGGCATGGCCGGGCAGACGTTCTGGAAGCTCTCGAACGGCGAGGATTCAAAGGCGAGTTCAGTGGTTTTGAAGAACTCGTCGCCTTATGCGCCCGCGCCCAAACTGACGCCGCGCTTACCCTCGCTACAGGCGCTTCTGAGCTTCTGGCCCAGCTTCATGCTGTAGGCGGGACTCTACTCGCGCACTTCGCCGGCGCGGCCAATGATGCCGGGGTTCGCACGCTGCTCGCTCTGGGCATCTCACCCAACGCGTTGTGGCCCGAAGGCGACGGATACTGGGAACTCACGCCAGGGTCAACCGCACTTCACGTGGCGGCCTGGCGCGCCCATCATCAAGTTGTCGGTACGCTCATCGCAGCCGGTACTCATGTCGATGCACGCGATGCCCGCAATCGCACTGCCCTTCAACTGGCTGTCAAAGCTTGCACCAATTCCTACTGGCAATATCGCCGCCGACCAGACTCAGTCGCCGCTTTGCTTGCCGCCGGCGCCTCGACGGATGGCATCGACTGGCCCACTGGTTACGATGCAATCGATGAGCTGTTACTTCCCCCATAGGGAATCTGCGCGTTCTTGAGCGGCGATTGATGCGACGCGTAAGGTGCAGCTCCATAATCGATATACCGCACCATAAGCACGCTCCGCCACTTTCTTTCGGAACGCGGGTTTCTATAAATGTGACCCGATCCGGAAGGAGGGCATATGAGCATCGGAGGAATCAACATCTGTGACTACTGCGGCGAGCCCGTACTGCCGTATGACGTAGCTCCGGTCAAGATCGAAGCTGACGGCCATCTCCGTCAACTTCACTTTCACAACCGCCATTCGGAGGACTGCCTTGCCCTGCAGCTTGCAGTGATGCAAGAAACCGCTTCTGTGGCATAGGGCGCTGGCACATCAGCGCCCTTGCCATATTATGGCCCGGCCTTGCCCCCGAAATACTAATACAACACCTGTAAATGACTCATTGACTTCCATTTTGCTGGAACGATACCATTCCTTATCTTAATGACGCTCGGGGGAAGAGCGTGGCGTCAAGTTCATCGCAACCTGTCACAGAATTGCTCGCACGATGGAAGAACGGTGACGTCGCGGCTCGGGACGCTCTAGTTCCTCTGGTGTACGACGAGTTACGGCGCATTGCACGCCGTTGCCTCTCTCATCAATCCGGCAATCACACGCTGCAACCCACAGCTCTCGTCCATGAGGCTTATCTGCGCTTGGCCCGGCGCGATACCGTGGATTGGCAAGACCGCGCACACTTCTTTGCGCTGGCCGCGCAAGTGATGCGGCAAATTTTGGTGGACCATGCGCGAAAACAATCCGCCGCCAAGCGAGGCGGCAACGCCGTCACTCTAGTCGTGAATGATGCCTCGGCCGTTTCAAAAGAGGCGAGCCTCGACCTGATCGCGCTCGATGATGCCATGAAACAGCTCGCATCCCTCGATCCTCGTCAATGCGAGATTGTGGAACTGCGGTTCTTCGGTGGCCTTTCAATCGAAGAAACCGCAGAAGCTGTGAACATCTCTGCCGCGACGATAAAGCGGGAGTGGGCGACGGCCCGTCTCTGGCTCTACAACGCGATGAACGGGCGTAGCGAGCTATGACTCCGGAAGATTGGGCAAAGATCAAAGGAATTCTCGCTGCGACATTGGACCTGCCTCCTCATGACCGCGCTTCGTTTCTGGATGCGCGATGCAATGGCGATGATTCACTCCGCGGTGAGATTGAGCTCCTGCTTCGGAGAGAGCAAGAAGCCGGACCTGAATTTCTGGCCGAATCCGCTTTTGCCGAGGCTGCTGCCGCTCTGATTCCGACAGAAGACGATTCGTGGATCGGCCGCCGCGTCGGCGCTTACCGGATCGTGGAGCAGATCGGGGCTGGAGGCATGGGCGAAGTCTATCGAGCCTTTCGCGCCGACGACCAATTTCGGAAGGAGGTGGCGCTGAAAGTCATCCGCGCCGGTCAGGACTCTAACTCAGTCATCACTCGGTTCAAAAACGAGCGGCAGATTCTCGCCAGCCTCGAGCATCCGAATATCGCGCGATTGCTCGATGGCGGTACAACTGAAGACGGCGTCCCTTATATTGCCATGGAGTTGATCGAAGGACAACCCATCACTGAATACTGTGACCGTCTGAAACTCTCGATTACCGAGCGCGTGCGAATCTTCCTCCAGGTATGCGCCGCGGTGCAGTTTGCTCACCAACATCTGATCATCCACCGCGATATCAAGCCGGGCAACATCCTTGTGACGACTGATGGCACGCCGAAGCTGCTGGACTTTGGCATCGCGAAGATTCTTGAGGCAGATCCCGCGGCGAGCTTGACGGAGGCGACTCAGACAGCATTCCGGGTTCTGACTCCGCGTTATAGCAGTCCGGAACAAATCTGTGGCGAGCCGATGACGACCGCCAGCGATGTGTATTCGTTAGGGGTTGTACTGTATGAACTTTTGACCGGGCACAGTCCGTACAAGCTGACCACCGGCTCAGCGCAGGAGATGGCGCAGGCTGTTTGCACCATCGATCCGCAAAGGCCGAGCTTCGCGATCGGCAGGGCCAAGCTTGCTACGGCTTCAACGTCTCATCCAGTCGGAGAGGATGAACTGAGCGCTGCAAGGAGCAGCTCGCCGGAGCGACTCCGGAAGCGATTGAACGGTGATCTGGACAACATCCTTCTCATGGCGCTTAAGAAAGATCCTGCCCGGCGCTATCGATCGGTGGAGCAGCTTCAGGAAGACCTCAAGCGGCACCTCGACAATCTTCCTGTGCTTGCCCGCAATGACACCGTCTGGTATCTCACTTCGAAGTTCGTCAATCGTCACAAGGCGGGCGTGGTTCTCTCTATCGCATTCGTACTAGCGCTTGTAGGCGGCATGGCGGCCACACTCCATGAAGCGGAGGTCGCGCGTCGAGAACGCACTCGGGCGGAGATGCGGTTCAACGATGTCCGCAAACTGGCGAATTCCCTTCTATTTGAAATCCATGACTCCATGCGTGATTTGTCGGGAGCAACACCAGCCAGAAAGCTGCTTGTTACTCGTGCACAGGAATACCTGGATAGTCTCTCGAAAGAGGCATCAGGAGATGTCTCGCTTCAGCGAGAGCTTGCCGCTGCCTACGATCGTGTCGGCGATCTGCTTGGATACAGCGGGGCAGCTAACCTGGGCGACGTGTCTGGAGCCCTGGAGAGCTACAGGAAAGCGCTGGCGATACGTGAGGCGGTTGCCGCAGCGAACCCCGACAATCTGTCCATGCAGTCTGATCTTTTGAATGAATATTTTCACATGAGTTTCGTATTGATGGATGCGCGAGACAGCGCGGGAGCCTTGAAAATTCTGGCCAAAGGGCTTCCCAATGCACAAAGACTCGCCTCCACTCAGACCGATCCTATTTACAAAGATCTTCTTGCAGGAATTTATTGGAAGACTGGCGGGATTCTGATTGATACAGGTGACTATCCGCGCGCCGCCGCAAGCTTCCGACAGTCCATCGCCATCCGCGAGCCAATCGCGGGCGCCGCGAATTCGAATCTTCAAATCCGCACTCATCTCGTCGGGGATTACGTTGGGTTGGCGACGGCACTGCAGAATACCGGTGAGTTCAAACCCGCGCTGGATGCTTCGACCAAGGGACTGCGCCTGATCGAGGAGTTGTCGCGCTCCAATCCGACTAACGCGACACTCACCGAATACGTTGGCGAGACTTACAGCCTTTCTGCTCCGTTGCTGGAAAAAACCGGGAACCTCAATCTGGCGCTGGAAGATTACCGCAACGCCAAACAGATTTTCGCTGGTCTGCGGGCTGCAGATCCAGCCAACTCTTTGGCACGAGCCAACCTCGGTTTCAGCGATTTGGGCATCGCGCACGAATTGCAGCTCGAGCATGATATTCAGCCGACGTTTCCACTCATCCAGGAAGCAATCAAGGCATTTGAAGCAACCGAACACAAGAATCGGTATGACATGGAGGGCCTGGCTCAGTCGTATGAGGCCCTCGCAATGACATACAACGCGCTCGCAGATCGGGAATCGTCCTCAGCAACGAAGACGCGGGACTTGCGTGAGGAGCGCACCTTCCTGCAGAAGAGCTTGAGTGTATGGGAGCAAGCTCTGAATCACGGAAGTTCCGGCACAACGGATGCCAGTGAACGTGACCGCGTCAGAAAAGAGCTCGCCCTGTGTGATGCGGCATTAGCGAAGTGATCGTTAAACAGTCCAGCGCGCAGCTTTCAGTTTCGCGACCCGCATCTCCCAAGCGACGCTGCAATCTGGCACAAGGTCCAACAGCATCCCGATCCAAGCTAATCTCGATTAAGTTATTTTATTTTAGTCATTTACCAGCCAGCGTAAGCGCTGACCTGTTCTCCGCGCGATGAAATACCCAACCGGGATGAGCCAGTTTTCCCTGCTTTTACGTTCTTTGAAGTATCAAGGCAAGCCACGGGACTGAGCGCCGGGCTCCCCCTCAATTTTTTCGGCGCCTGCGTGTCTTTTGAAGCCGCAACCCGGCTTCGCAGGGAGATGCCATGCGCAAACAAGCGATCTTACATTACGAAATTTGTCAGGAGCCTTCCAGTCGGTTATCAACCCGGGGCGCTCGCGGTCTATATACGTTTTTATTTTTGCTCTGCAGCCTTGCCGCCTCGGGAGCTATTGCTTCTTTTGGCCAGGAACCCGCGGTTTCTCCGTCGTCTCAAAAAATCCGGACGCTCGATCGATCGATGTTCTTCGAGAAGTCGCGCGCAGCAGACCAGGAATTTCTTGCGTACAGCAAGAGGCACAGTCTCGCCTTGACAAAGGACGAAGCGGTACTGTCGCCCAATGGCGCGAATGGAGCCGCACTCCGCATGCGTTTCTCCGGAGCTCGGCCAGAGGCCACAATCAGGGGGGAAAAGGAGCTTCCGGGCAAGATTTATCACGCAGACGGTGCGATGAGGGGGCCTCTTCACGGAAACGACACCTTCGGCCGAGTCAGGTATTCCGGCATCTATCCGGGCATCGACGCCGTTTTTTATGGAAATGATCAGCAACTGGAATTCGATATGGTCATGGCTCCCCATGCGAATCCCAAGCTGATACGTCTCGCTTTCAGCGGCGCGAACCGGATGCGGCTGACCAAAACCGGGGAAATTGCGTTCGAGCTGGGGACGGAAGAGATCCTGCTGCGCAAGCCATCGATTTATCAGGAACGCAATGGCGTTCGAACCAAAATTGCGGGCACATACGCATTGCGGGGAAAAAGCGAAGTTGGGTTGCGCCTGGCGGCCTACGATCAGGACCTTCCGCTCACAATTGATCCCACAATCGAGTTCGCGACGTACCTGGGCGGACCGGGAACCGAATCGGCTGTGGCAGTCAAAGTATCGAGGCTAGGTGATATCTATGTGGCATCCAGCAGTGACTCAGTAACCAGCATTCCCGCCACCCAGCAATTCCCCATCGAAACACCACAATCGGGATTTTCGGAGTGCTTCCTCACCAAGCTCTCCGCGGATGGCAGCCAGGAACTCTACACCGTTATTTTCAACGGAGTTCGCTGCGAAGCAATGGACATTCAACCTGGCCTGGTTCATCTTTCGATGGGCAAGAGCGGCAACTATCTTCGTACCCTCCGCGAAGATGCGTCGGGTCAACCATCATCGCTCGATCTGCTGCAAGGGGCTTACGATTTCAATTTCGGTCCGGTCGAAGAACTCCGCGCTGATAGCGCTGGGAACATCTACGTGGTCGCCTTTTATCAGCCAAGTGGCAGCCCCAATCCGATCTATGAACTGCAAAAGATCGATGCGAATGGCCAGCTCCTTGGAACGATTCCGCTGATCAACGCTGCGATCAACCAGCCCGGAAACATCATCTATGAGCAGGTCACTGGGCTCGACATCGACGACCATGACAACGCGTATGTCGTCGGCATCGACCGACTGAATAACGTCATCACGCCGACCGCAAACGCCTTTCAGTCCGTTAAACCTTCCAATGGAGCCGACGACGCATTCCTCCTCCGCGTCAATACCGGCGATCCGGGTGCGTTTCAGATCGACTATGCCACGTTCCTTGGCGGATCGTCAGACGATGAAGCGAGACAGGTCGCCTTCGATTCCGCAACCGGCACAGTGCTGATCGCTGGCGATACCAGCTCGAGCAATTTTCCCACCACACCCGGTTCTCCAGGTTTCAGCAATACGTCTGGATTTCTGACCAAGCTTGATCTCAGCCGGCCGGCTTCGAGTCAACTGGTCGGCAGTGTTTTGATGGGTTCGAGCTACTCAACCTTAAACTTGCTTACGGTTCTGCCCGGCGGCATTCCCACCGTGACAGGCACCGCCTTCGACACGGGCTTCCTTCTCATCAATCCCATCTACCCGGCACAATCAACCTCCTATACCAGGCCATTCCTGCGGACTTATACTCCTGACCTGCTACAAGCGACCTTCTCTACTTTCCTCGACAAGGTTCCGGGAAATACCTTTGTTGCTGCCGTCGCCGCGAATGGCACACAATCGCTCTACGTCGCAGTGGACACAAACGATGGATCGCTCGGCACGCAAGGAGCATTTCATTCAAACGGGCTGGGCGGATACGACGTGCTTCTGCGCGCGCTCGATGTTTCTTCTGTCGTTCCTGCTGACCAGCCGCCTGCGATCTCCTTCACTCCTGCCAATCTGTCACTCTCCATCATTCAGCCCGGTCAGCCAGTCGCGTTCCCGCTTGTGTGTGGCCAACTGTTCCAGTGCAATATTCAGGACCCAGATGGTGACGCTCTTACCGATTTCGCCTGGTATGGCTCGAATGGATACCGTCTCGAACAAACCAACAGCACAACCGGCGTGCCCCCGTCCGGCAGTCTTTCGCTTGCGCCAGGAACGTACCTCTTCACATTGAAAGTGAGGGATACGCGGGGAGCCATCGGGAGCGGGACACTAACCGTAAACGTACTCGCGCAAAACACCTTCCAGAATCCCAATCCGGAGACGATACAGCTTACAGATGAGCTGTTCGATTCACCTGACTCTGTCTACAAAGGCAATGTCCATCCGGCAACCATCACATTTCCGGCGGTGCTTGCAGATGGTCTCACATGGCTGCAGTCGCGGTCCGATCAAAATCCTCCGATTCCGCCCGGATTGCAGGCCGGCTCACCACCGTATTACTACGATGTTCATACGACGGCTGCTTTCAGCGAACCGGCAACTCTCTGCGTCGATCGCACCGGAATGAGCTTTGCTGATCCCAACAACGTTCGTCTCTATGAACTGGAGTCCGATGTGTGGACGCCGTTGTCCGCGAGCGCGCAGGGAAACAGTCTCTGTGCCGATACGAGTCTACCCAACACCAATGGCGGAGATCGCAGCACCACCGTCGCCTTCTTCTATCCACAGGTGCCGGCAACCGCAATCACTGCGATTGCGGGAACGGGATATGGAGAAGGTTCGATCGACGGTCCCGGCGGCGATCCGCGAGACGACGCGCCGAACGGCGTGCCACCATTGCAGTCCGCACTCAGCCGCCCGGCCTCTCTCGCATTCAACCCGTCGTCACGGCAATTGCTCGTCTCGGAATCCGGATCGACGGGCGCGATCCGGCGCATCGACCTCAACACCAATCTGATTTCGCTCGTCGCACCATACGGCCAGGCAGTTGGTTCCGCGCCCCTCGCCACTGATCCTTCTGGCTCATTTCTTTACTACGTCGCCCCAGTCGACTCATCGGGTGCCGAAGAGATTGTGCGAATGAGCCTCTTCAATGGCGCGGCAAGTGTGATCGCAGGCGGAGCTTCTTGTTGTAGCGGTCCCGGGCCTGTATCAGGCCAGCCTGCGGCATCCAGTTATCTCGCGGGCGTCAATTCCCTGCTTGTGGATTTTGCGGGAAATCTCTTTGTCACACGCGACGGCTCCGCTGATGTTTATCGAATCAATAGCGCCGATGGGAACTGGGCCCTGGTTCTATCAGAGAATCCGCACTCCACTTCGGGAGTTCCAATAACGCCTTACTTGGATTTCCCGCGGGTTCTTGCATTCGACAATCAGGGTTATCTTTTGGCTGGAGGGCAGATTCTGGTTCGCGTATCGCCTGGACCGGACGGGACCGTCGACGGATCCAGTTCATCTACAGCCTCCGTCGTCGGCGGCATCCCCGCTGCAAACATGACCGGCTATGCGCAGCCGTTCGCTGGCGATGGATTGCCGGCAACGCAGGCTGCTCTTTTCATCTCTTATGCCATGTTTGTCGATCAGAATGGCGGAGTCATCTTCGATGACGGGATTACTCACCGCGTGCGGCGGATCGACCCAGGAGCGGATGGAATCGTCAACGGAGATTCGGATGAGATAGTCCAGACCATCGCCAGCTATTACAGCTTCACTGCGCCTCCACCATCGAACTTCGCCACTTCCTCTTACGGCGACTTCCGTGGGCTCGTACAGGATCCGCTCAACAACACTATCTATGCTGCCTCCTACACGGGCAACCAGGTTTTTGCGATTGGCACGTCCGTAACTGCGCCGGCAAACACGGCTCCACGAGCTCTCTCCGTCTCGATCTCCGGCAATCCCCAATTGGGTCAGCAGTTGACCGGACAGTACGTCTACTACGACGCAGACGGCGATCGCGAGGGGACGTCGACCTTCCGCTGGCTGCGCGACGGCGTCGCGATCTCCGGCGCAACCAGCACAACCTATACCGTGGTCGCCGCCGACACAGGCCACACCCTCGTATTTGAGGTCACGCCCGTCGCTGCGACCGGCATCTCACCGGGAACAGCAGTGCAAAGCAGCGGCATGGCGATCTTGAACTTCGCGCCGGTCGCCGCGAATGTCAGCATCTCCGGCACACCGAAAGTGGGAAGCCTGTTGACGGGCACCTACTCATACAGCGATGCGGAAGGCGACGCAGAAGGGGCGTCCCAGTTCCAGTGGTTCCGCGATAGTTCGCTGATCTTGGGAGCCACCGCGATCAGCTACACAGCCGCGCCCGGTGATGCCGGCCACTCCATCAGCTTCCAGGTAACGCCCGTTGCCCTTTCCGGCACAACTCCCGGCAAAGCCGTAAAGAGCGCTCCGGTCAATATCGTGCAGGCGCCGGCGTTCACCAGCGGAACCAGCGCGACATTCGTCGTAGGATCGCTCGGGACGTTCACCTTCGTCGCATCAGGAAGCCCGGCTCCCACGTTCAGCATCTCGCCGGCCTTGCCTTCAGGGCTTTCACTCAACACTGCAACGGGCGTGCTGAGCGGAACTCCGGCTGCCGGCAATGGTGGCGTGCATACGGTTACCGTAACCGCCTCCAATGGCGTAAGCCCTGACGCAACGCAGAGCTTTACCCTGATCATCGACGAAGCGCCCAGCTTCACAAGCGCCTACACCGCCGCGTTCACGGTCGGCGTGCCGGGATCGTTCCAGATCACCGCGTCTGGCTATCCTGCGCCTGTCATCAGTGAAACAACGGCACTGCCCACAGGCATCACGTTTAATCCTGCTACCCAGATACTGGCGGGAACCCCGGCTGTCGGAACCGCGCAGCTGAGGCCATACACGCTCAACTTCACCGCAACCAATAGTGCCGGGACGAGTTCGCAAGGGTTGGATTTGTCGATCCAGCAGCCGCCGGCGATCACCAGCGCCAACAGCAGCACATTCCAGCTTGGAGCGCACGGCACATCCACGATTACCGCCACCGGATTTCCTCTTCCCACAGTGAGTGTTGCTGGGACTCCTCCGTCAGGGATAACCATCACGACGACCCCGGGACAAGCGCTGATCGGCGGAACGCCCGCGCCCAACACCCAAGGAACTTATAGTTTTACCGCAACCGTCGATAACGGAGTCGGCACTCCCGCAACTCAAACTTATACGTTGACAGTCTCATCGGCAGCAGTGCCCACATACAGCGTCGCCTCTCTTGGTCTCCAGTGCAGCGGCCCATCAGGGTTCTTCTGCAGCGAGGGTCTGGGCATCAATAACAACGGCCAGGTCGTGGGAGAGGCTTGGACAGGAACCAATCTTGCGGGTTTCTTTGTTCCCTTCATCTCCTCTCCTCCATATGACAGTCCTCAGTTGTTAACCATGACGGGAATGGGAGACGCCGTAAGCGTAAATAACGAAGGCCAGTTGACCGGGAGTTTCGCGGTCGGCGGCGACACCTCGTTCCATGCCTTCCTGTCGTCCTCTCCGTACAACAGCTTCACTGATCTCGGCGATCCAGGCGGCGGCTTGATCATTGGCTACGGCATCAATAACTCACGCCAGATCAGCGGAGCGGCAAACTTCGCCCCCAACTCTGCCGTGCATGCGTTTCTTTGGGATGGAACAATGCACGATATCGGAACCCTCAACGGCGACTCTACCAGTGATGGTTATGGCATTAACGCCTCGGGTCAGATTGCAGGGACCTCCGAGTCGCAGTCCTCCATCTCCCATGCTTTCCTTTACACTCCTGCCAACGGAGCAGTCCCGAGCAGCATGATCAATCTCGGCGATTTGGGTGGCGGCTCCAGCCAGGGTCTTGCCATCAACAATTCGAGCCAGGTCACGGGGACGGCAAGTCTGCCCAATGGGCTCAACCCAGCGTTCCTTTGGGATGGAACGATGCACGACATCGGCAGCTTGGAGGGCGGCTACGCCGAGGGAAAGGGCATCAATAACCTCGGTCAGATCACTGGAATTTCCGAAATTGCTGGTGGCCAGAGCCGTGCTTTCCTGTACACGCCCGCTAATGAAATGCTGGATTTGAACACCTTGATCCCCAGCAATTCCGGCTGGACACTCCTCTATGCCTTTGCGATCAACGACGCAGGACAAATCACCGGCAGCGGCATCGATCCGAACGGGAATCGCAATGCTTTTGTGCTTACGCCCACGGGTCCGCCAGTCGCCGGAGGCGCGACCGTCAGCGGCGGTTCGGTCCACAAGCCTTCATCGGGTACCGCAAACATTGCCTTTACTGTAACGGTGAACAACAATACGACTGCGCCGTTCGCAGTCAACTTCACTACAGCTGACGGTACGGCTGTGGCTGGCGCCGATTACATCGCCAATGCAGGGACGCTGACATTTGCACCCGGCATAACGAGCCAGACCATTCCAGTGCAGATCATCGGCGGCGCCCCCAACCGCTCGAACCTGTTCTTTTCTCTCCAGGTCAGGAACGGCGGCAACGGCAATCTTCTCGCAATCGGCGCGGGCACCATTCAGGCGCCTCCCACCCAGATCGTCTATTCCATCTCGGCTTCTCCGCAATCGCTTGCACTCATTGCTTCGGCCACCAAGTCATCGGCTGTCACGCTCAAGTCTGAGAATGGCGTCAGCGAAACTGCGCAGTTGAGCGCCGCATGGAACGGCACCTCACCCTCCGGCGTGACGTTTACTCTTTCGTCGTCGAATGTGAGCATACCGCCAGCCGCCAGTGATTCAGCATCCGCAACGCTCAGTGTCACCACCACCTCCTCACCTTCACCGGGAACATTTACTTTGAGGGTGACGAGCAAGAGCGCCAGCGGCGTGACGAACTTTGTGGATGTGTCGATTGTTGTCGCCGCCAGTCTGCCCGCGTCCACTTGCGGTTGTACCAAGACGGGGGCGTTCGTGAGTCCGAGCGTGAAAGCCCTTGTCGCTCCGACCATAAATCCGGGAGACCCGAATACCGGCGTTGGACCTGGCGGTTTTGCGACGGTGACGACAAGCTCGAATCAGTTGACCCTAACGAGGAATTCGGACCACAAGACCATCATCTCCAGCGAGACGAATATTTCTGCCTTTGGATTCAGCCCCAATGGAGAACTGTTCGTCTTGATTACGCAGCCCCAACCCGGCAACTTTGCTCTGAATCTCTACTCCATTCCAACAGGAGGGCTCGTGAGCCGGAGCAACCCGCTGACGACGAATCCTCTCTCCTGGGGATTCAGTCCCGACGCGGATAACCGATATTTCGTGGTCACGAGTTCCACCAGTCTGCCGACACACCTGGATATCAATATCTACGACATGCAAACAGGTGCTACGGCGATGTCAACCACTCTCACCAACTACTCCTCGTTTGGTCCTCCACCGTGGAGCGACGAGACAGACGTAGACGACAATGACGGCCCGAGTAATGCCGACAACCAGGTGGGCGGCTGGGGATTCAGTCCCGATGGCAACACTTTTGTGCTTTCCTACAAAACAGACTTGAGTACCTATGCACTCAGTTTGTGGAATCTTCCTCTTAACTCGAGAGCGCCGGTGATCGGCGACTGGCCCGTCCGTGACGTCGCCTCTTTCTGGCAATTCAGTCCTTGCAGCGACCTTTTCATGTGGGTTCATCAGCAAGGGGCGAACCCGTCTCTCACCGACCCCGTGGACTTCCTCTTCACTTCCAACGGGCGCTCGTATCAGGAGCCGACTCTCGTTCCGTCGCAAGGAGCTCCTTCTGCAAATGTTGTTACCAATCCCGACGGCAGCAAGGAAATTCAACTCATAGCGATGAGCCTCGGAAGCATAGCGAGTCCGCAATGCTCCGTATCCGTTACGGCCCACTCACCGGTCAACATCACGATGAGCGACGCTTCAGGACTTCGAACGGGCTTTGACATCAACACGGGTGGCGCGGTGAACCAGATTCCGGGTGGCTCGTACACCGGCGTGGGCAGCGAGCCGCAAACCGTGGCTGTTCCCTTTGCCGCGGGCGGATATGTGCTCGATGCCTACGGATTGGCCTCGCTTACTTCGCCAGAGCCCTATACGCTCACCTTTGCTGAGTTCGATGCCAGCGGCGACGTTGTCGATCAGTCCGACTTTACCGGGATGGCCACGCAAGGCCTCGACCAGCGCTTTGCGTTCACGGTCGGCAACGGCCCGATTCAGCCATCGCCCATGGCAGTAGCACCGACAGTGACGTTCACCGGCGCCCCTGCAACCGCGATCTATCATTCCGCTTTTACAGTCGCCGCAACAACGAACGCGAGCACCGCGGCTAGTATTGTGGCCGTCGGTTCTTGCTCGATCGTGGGCAACCTGGTCACCATCACCAGCGGAGCCGGTACTTGCAATCTCACGGCAAGCTGGCCGGCAGACAGCCATTACCTTGCCGCCACTGCGAGCCAGTCCACAGTAGCGATGAAAGCCGGCAGCACCGCGGCGATTCTATCCAACACGCCCAATCCATCTGCGCCGGGCCAAGCCGTCGCGGTGACGTTCCAGGTGACGGGCAATGGCTCGCCATCCGGTGTTGTCTCGGTGACCGCCAACACCGGCGAGACCTGCACAAGCACGCTGACTGCGAGCAACGGAAGTTGTTCCATCACGTTCGTCGCTGCAGGTGCAAAAACGCTGATTGCGAACTATGCGGGGGACGCGAACTTCAACGGCAGTGTCTCTGCAGGTATTGCACAGCTCGTGAATGGGACAACAGTTAGTTTTTCGCCCGCCAGCGTGAACTTTGGGAATGTCTATCTGGGGCTGCCAGCGGCTCAGATCGTCACTCTATCCAACCTCGGCAACGTTCCGATGTCGATCGGAAGGATACAAGTGACCGGTGGCAACGATAGTGACGACTTCTTAGCATTAAGTCTGTGCCCCCCGACACTCGCAGCGGGCAAGAGTTGCAAGATCACTGTCGGCTTCCTTGCCGATTCCGACAACTACAATCCCACGGCCGTCCTGAGAATCTACGACAGCGCATCTGACAGTCCTCAGTCGCTGCCGCTGAGCGCAACGGTCATCAATCCCAAAGCAAGTCTCAGCAGCTACAGTCTCGCCTTCGGAAAACAAAAGATTGGCGCTCCAGGCACAGTCCAGGCGGTGAAACTGACCAACAGTGGTACGACGCCACTGATTATGTCGTCCGTGAGCATCAACGGTGACTTCACGCTCGCGTCTGGAACCACGTGCGCGAACGGCAGCACGCTGACAGCGGGTGCAAGTTGCATGATCAACGTGACCTTCGTCCCTACAACCAAAGGAACAAGATTAGGAAGTGTGACGATCAGAGACAATGCTTTGATCAATCAGCAGATCATCTTGCTGTCAGGCACGGGCGACTGAGGTATCTGCAAAAATATCGGTATCGCGGGGTCTGCACAATGGAGCCAGGAAGACCCACAACTTAGCCGAGAGTTGCCGATGAGGGTATCGGCCCAGTCGCACAATGCAATCTATTTGAGCGGTACGGGACATCGAATTGGACAGAAGCTAAAATGGCCCGCCGGATGGAGAATATTTTGCCGGTGCTTCATGTAAAGATTATTTGACATTGACAATCAGCCGCGCTACTCTTCATATGTCAAAAATGTTTGACATGGAGTGTGGGCGATGGCGACAGGCCTTTCCTATCGAGAGAAGACTCTTTACACCTCTCTTGCAGCGGAGTTGTTGGTGTACGTTCCCTATTTCTTCTTGCACCAGCAGAATTCCGTGAACAAGATAGCGGGCATGATCGTTGCGATCATTGCGCTGCAAGCGGTTCTGCAACTGGCCATTGCAATCTGGACGCGCAACCGTGTGACCGACGAACGGGATCGTCTGATCGAGCTGCGAGGCTATCGCGCGGGCTATCTTACGATTGCTACGTTAATGGTCGTGGGTCTTGGCATGCTGTGGTTTCATGCGACATTTGGCCATCTTCGAATGGATAGCCGCATGATGGGGCTTCACTTTCTGAGCGTCTTCTTTGGCATGCTAGTGATCGCCGACGTCGTGAAGACTACCGCGCAGATCGTCTCGTACCGGAGAGCGCTCTGATGCCTTCCATCCGAAATCAGATTCGAGAACTTCGAGCCGCACGCGACATGACGCAGCAGGAGCTTGCCGACCGAATCGGCGTCACGCGTCAGACGGTGATAGCGATCGAGCAGGATAAATATTCGCCCTCACTCGAGACGGCATTCAAGGTTGCCCTGGTGCTGGGCGTGCCGCTGGAGCAGTGCTTTCAGTACGATCCTCGCGGGAAGCGCTAAGATCGTAGTGGATGGGCTGGAGTCGCCTGGATGCGACTGGGTTGCGTGGAGCGGTCGAGAGCAGTAGCGGCGCCTTTAGTCCTGAAGCTATGCATCAGATGACACACAGGGATCGTATTCTGATCATGACTGCCCTTGCTTTTGCGACGGTAGCTTCCATGTGTGCGCAGGTATCCGCCGCAGGTCCCGATTCAGACGATGCCGCTGATGCAAGCTCGATGCTCATCGCAACAGCAGATTTCAACGGAGACGGCATCGCCGATATCGCAGAAGTGGCATTACCTGAAGGAGCACAGAAAAGCTCGGGTATTCTCACGGTCCTTCTGGGACAAAGGAATGGAAGCTTTAAACCTGCGTCGCACTACACATTATCTGAGGCCGATGCGCGGACGGTCGTTGCCGGCGACTTTAACGGCGACCATTTCGCGGACTTGCTGATTGGGGATGACGACGGCACCGTGACCGAACTGCTCGGAGACGGCAATGGCCATTTGCGATCTGCCGGTGAGGTCGCTCACGTTGGTTCGGCCGTATCCATTGCCGTGGGCGATTTCAATCGCGATGGTATGCCCGACATTGCGATCTCGGACTTTCGCGGCAATACTGTGGCGATTCTTCTGGGATCAGGTCAGGGCATGTTCCGGTTCGGGTGGTCCTTCACGCTTCCCATGCGTGGAACCGTCTACTATCTTGCTGCCGCCGACTTCAATGGAGATGGCCTGCCTGATCTGGCCATTACCAGCGACGAGGAGGGCACGTTCGTGGTGATGCTCGCGAACGGCAACGGCACCTTTACCTATGCTCCTGCTCTGAGCCGGATGCGAGATCCGAACTCCTATTGCCCCACCTAGATTGCAGGGCGGCCCGAAGAGTTTTCCCGCAACGGCCTAGCCTTGCCCCTCCCGGTTGCATGGGAAGCGCTTGGGACAGTAGACTGCTCACCGTGTAAAAACAGTGGCTGGAAGTGCGATTGAAAGCGCTTCCAAGGTGCTTTGAGACGGCGAACCGCAATGTGAGCAAGGCACTCGGCGGCCGTCCCAGGCGCCGATTGGCGTAAAGTTCGACCTGTGGAAGGAGATTCTTTCTTGCTGCGAAAATCTTGTTGCTTTGTGGTCTTATTTTCTCTGGCGCTACTTTCCGATGTCAGCCGCTCACAGGCGCAATCCGCCGGAAATGCCGCTCTGCCGCCTGCGCCGCACGCCAAGCAGATTCACCTTAAGCACATTCTGGTCATTGGTCAGACGAAGGGATTTGAGCACGATTCTGTTTCCACCGCCATGGCAGCGATCTACAACATGGGCCATGAAAGCGGTCTGTGGGACACAGAGATGCGCACCGACACCGAGTTGCTGACCAAGAAGGACCTGGGCAGAAACGCGAAAACTCTCAACTACTTCGACCTTTTGATTTTTGCCAGCACAACTGGAGAACTCGATCTGGATGCTGGTCAGAAGGCCGACATTCTGTCCTTCATTCATGACGACGGCAAGGGATTCGTAGGCATTCACGCGGCGCTCGATACCAATTACACCTGGCCTGAGTACGGAGAGATGATCGGCGGCTGGTTTGATCAGCATCCCTGGAGCACCTTCAATGCTCCGATCATCAACGAATCTCCCGATTTTCCGGCGGTGCGCCATTTTCCCAAGGCTTTCGTCAAATATGATGAAATTTATCAGCCGAAGGCGTGGTCGCGAGATAAAGTAAACGTTCTGCTTAGCCTGGATCCGACAAAGCTGGATTATTCGAACAACCCGCGGATTCACCGGACCGATCACGATTTTCCCGTAGCGTGGAGCAAGATGTATGGCAAGGGACGCGTGTTCTATTCCACGTTGGGACATACGGAAGAATCGTGGCAGGACCCGGATATTCGCAAGATGTACTTCGAGGCCATACGGTGGGCGCTGGGCATGACCGAAGGAAGTACGGAGTCGCATGCGAGGCCGGCCCCAGCGCAATAGCAAAAGAAGAAGAGGCTGGCAGAGTTACATAAACTAGGGATGAGGAGCCGTTGCAAACGTTTCCTCTTGCCACGCCGCCAAGATCATATTCTGAATGAGACAAATCGCTGAGCGTTCTGGGGTGAGACTGTTGCAGAAAACGAAGAGGGCTTGTAGTTCGGCAGTTGTGGTTGCGGCGGTGGGTTTGCTTTCCATTTTCGCGGCGCAGCTTCCGGTTCACGATGTAGCGGCCGCAACTGGACAGGGAAATGCCGATGCGTCCACGCCTGCTGCGACCGATCCAGGCGCAGCCTCGTATGCTGCGCACTGCGCCATGTGCCACGGTAAAAATCGCGAGGGAAATCTGCCCACGTTTCCACCCCTGGTCGGCATCAAGCGTCAAATGTCGGACGAGCAGATTGCTGCGCTGATCCACAATGGAAAGGCGCCTATGCCGCCTTTTCCAACCTTGTCTCAGGACGAAGTGGCTGCATTGCTGAAGTTCCTGGGCACCACGCCTGAAGGGCAGCCGTCGCCCCCGGCGGAGCATTCGCGTATGTTGGCGCGCAAGGGTATTGAGGTTTCGCCTCAGGCAACTGCAGGTGGAGCCTTATTTCAGCAGAACTGCGCCTTCTGTCATGGCCGCGACGCAATGGGGGGAGAAACCGGCCCGGATCTCACGCGGTCGAAGCTCGTCCTCACGGATTCAGATGGATCGAAGATTGCTCAAGTCGTCAGCGAGGGTCGGACGAACGGCGACAAAGTAATGCCGGCGTTTCGATTTTCTTCTGCCGAGACAGCGGCGCTGGTAGCGTTCATCCGCTCGCGTGTCACCGCGGCTCAGGCGATGAAAGGCGGTCGTCGCGGAGTGGATGTGAGCGATCTGCAGACCGGCAACGCAGAAAAGGGTAAGCAGTACTTCAATGGCGCAGGAGGTTGCGCAAAGTGCCACTCACCGACGGGCGACCTTGCCGGCGTGGCGACGCGTTATGAAGGCCTGCAACTGGAAGAGCGCATGCTGTATCCGCGCCGCGCCAAAAGCACGGTTGCGGTCACCCTGCCGGATGGACAGAAGATTGACGGCACTCTGGCTTACTCCGATGAGTTCACGATCGCGCTAGTGGATCACGAAGGCAATTACAGGTCCTGGCCCACAGACAAAGTGAAATACACGATCGATTCACCCGTGGACGCCCACGTCGAGCAGTTCAGCCGTTATACCGACGACGATATTCACAACCTGATGGCCTATCTGCAGACTCTACGTTGATGTCTTTGCGCGAGCGGCTTGCATGATCCGGAGAATCTACGTGCCCATGAAATTGATCAAAACAACTCTAGTGCTCGCAGTGGCAGTATCTCTGCAGGGAATCGGATTGTCGCATCCGGTCAGTGCGCAAGGCGTCGAACCCGCTCTGCTACTGCATCCGCATGCTGACAGCTGGCCGCTCTATCACGGGGACTACTCCGGCAGGCGCCACAGCAAGCTGACGCAAATCACTCCTGAGAACGTGCAGAATCTTGGCCTCGCCTGGGCCTTTCAGACCGATCAGACAGCAAACATCAAATCTTCGCCACTGCTCGTGGATGGAATCCTCTACTTCACAGTGCCCGACAATATCTGGGCCCTTGATGCGCGGTCCGGCCACATGATCTGGCACTTCAACCACCCAACTACCGAGGGCGACCACATCGGTCATCGCGGTGTAGGTATGTACAAAGGCTGGCTCTATTTCGTAACGCCTGATGCGCATCTCATTTCGCTGAACGCCAAAGATGGCACGGTGCGCTGGGACAAGATCATCGCGGACGTGAAGAAGGGCTACTGGGCCACCATGGCGCCGCTGGTGGTGAAGAATCATGTGATTGTGGGCGTCGGCGGCGATTTGGACAATCTGCCAGGATTGCTGCGCTCTTTCGATCCCGAGACCGGCGATGTGCAGTGGGAGTGGGACGCGACGCCTCCTGCGGGAACTCCTCACAGCACCACCGGAGGCATGACATGGATCACCGGCACGTACGATCCTGAGCTGAATCTCATCTACTGGGGCACGGGCAATCCTACGCCCGTGCTGAACGGTGATGCGCGCCCTGGAGACGATCAGTGGACCTGTAGCATCGTGGCGCTCAATCCGGACACGGGCAAGCTCGCCTGGGGTTTTTCTGCATCCCCGCACGACACGCATGATTGGGATGCGGTAGAAATTCCTGTGCTGGTGGATGGGACTTTCCATGGCGAGCCGAGAAAGATGCTGATGCAGAGTTCACGCAACGGCTATTTCTTTGTGCTGGACCGCACCAATGGAAAGGACCTGCTGACTACTCCATTCGGTCCGACCAACTGGGCTTCAGGAGTCGACAAGGACGGACGTCCTATTCCAATTCCTGACAAGGAACCCAAGCCCGATGGCCGGTTGATCGCGCCGGATGAAGGTGGAATGACGAACTATCGCTCTCCCAGTTTCGATCCGAAGACTGGCCTCTTTATCGTCGATGCGCATCCGAGCTACAGTCTCTACTTCACCAAGCCGGCCGATGGCGACTACGGCTGGGCAGGCGCCGACTATGGACTGTGGGGCAAAGGCGTTCTTGAGGCCATCGATTACCAAACGGGCAAGATTCGCTGGAGCCACGAACTCGGGGCGGGCGGCTCCGGAGCAGGCGTGCTAACTACGGATTCCGGTCTCACCTTTACCGGCGACGCGGAAGGCAATATCCTGGCCCTCAACACGAGCGATGGTAAAACTCTGTGGCACGCCGGCACGGGCGCATCAATGCAAACCTCTCCCATTACATATGAACTAGATGGCAGACAATATGTCGTCTCCGGTAGCGGCGGAGTGATGTTCGCCTGGGTGCTTCCGAAGGCTCTTGCGGATACGAGCTCTGCCTCCGCAGCCGCACGCTAAGACCATAGCTATTGCTTTCGGATCCTAAACTGCCGCGTTCGCGGGAATAGCTCAGCACGCGGCTGCTTTCGGCAGCATCCATCGATTGAATTGCGGTGAATCCTCGCGGTAGACGCTCTGCTCGAGCAGAGTAGGCGCCATATTCGCGCTTGTTGAGGGGTCGTCGCTTAGACCAGACAAACCGAAAGGAGAATTGTTCTCCTCCCACTTCAGAATATAGCGCTGTGGGGATCTTGCGGCAAGACCCAAATCGGGCTGCATCATCGTCGCCTGACGCAAAGAACCTGCAGAAATGGGAGGCACGATGACTGAGCATGCGGTGGTGATTGCCGGAGGAGGCCCGACGGGGCTGATGTTAGCGGGCGAGTTGGCGCTGGCGGGCATCGACGTTGTCATCGTCGAACGGCGCGCGAGCCAGGACCTTGCCGGCCTGCGAGCAGGCGGGCTGCACATACGCACCATCGAGGTGCTCGATCAGCGAGGAATCGCCAATCGTTTTATTTCGCAAGGGCAGGCGGTTCCCAGGGCGCCATTCGCAGATAGGGCCCTCGACATCAGCGACCTCCCCACGCGCCACAGCTATTTTCTCGCGCTCTGGCAGGTCCATATCGAGCGCATCCCGGCCGATTGGGTCAGCAAACTGGCGGTGCCCCTCTATCGCGGATGCAAGGTGACGGGTTTTGTACAGCATGATGCCGGTGTTGAGATTGAGCTGTCCGATGGCCGATCATTACGAGCGAAGTATCTTGTAGGGTGCGACGGCGGGCGCAGCCTGATCCGCAAGAAAGCTGGCATCGACTTCCAGGGTTGGGACCCATCGACCAGTTATTTAATTGCCGAGATCGAAACGGCCGATGAACCGGAGTGGGGCATGCGCCGCAGCGCAAAAGGCATCAATGCCTTTGCCAAACTCGATGACGGGAAGCGCGCGCGGGTCGTGTTGAGTGAGCAACAGCTCAACCAAGGTGACAATCCGACCCTGCAAGACGTTCGTGAAGCGCTCATCGCGATCTACGGAACGGACTACGGCCTTCGCAGCGCCACGTACATCTCCAGGTTTACGGATATGGCCCGGCAAGCAGCGCGCTACCGGGACAGACGCGTGCTCCTGGCTGGGGATGCGGCGCACGTGCATTCTCCCAAAGGTGGACAGGGACTTAACCTCGGCGTCCAAGATGCAGTGAATCTGGGCTGGAAGCTGGCCCAGGTGGTCCATGGGATATCGCCAGAGAGCCTCCTGGATACCTATCATGCAGAGCGGCATCCAGTCGGCGCCCGCGTGTTGCGCAACACCATGGCGCTCACGGCAATCGACTGCAAGAACGATCGCGTCGAGGCCCTGCGGGAAATGTTGTGCGAGCTGCTGCAGAAGGATGAGCCGCGCAAGCAATATCTCGCAATGATGTCTGGTCTGGATATTCACTACGACTTCGGTAAAGGACACCCGATTCTCGGCCGCCGCATGCCTGATCTTGACCTGATCACCGCGGACGGTTCAATTCGGGTCTTCACTTTGTTGCACGATGCACGTCCGGTGCTCCTCAACTTCGGTGAGCCAGACAGCATTGACATTGCACAGTGGGCAGGCCAGGTTAAGTTGGTCGACGCCAGGTACGAGGGTGCCTGGGAGCTTCCGGCATTAGGGGCGGTCATTGCTCCCACTGCTGTGTTGATTCGACCCGACGGATACGTGGCCTGGGTGGGAGATGGCACTCAGGGAGGACTCACCGACGCACTAGCTACCTGGTTCGGAATGCCTGCCGCAGCGTAAAGCTGGAACTGGTGCTTTGCTGCAAGCTGCAACTGGCGCGTGACGCCTATGCCCGCCGCGGTACAGTGATCTACTGAGTAGAACTCGGGTTTGCTCCTTTGAGAATCTCTTCGATCTGAGCCTTTGGCACGGGCAGATGGTCTTCGTTCTCCTTCAGCCACTGGTGATAATCCTGCTCGATCGCCGGTGTCCACCGGGCGTCGATCTGTCCGGCGGTGTACTTCTTCTCGCGCAGACGCTGATGGCCGAACGTGTCTTCGAGGCGCGTACTCTCTGACTGCTTCACCACCTTTTCAGCAAGCTGGGGAGGAATAAACAGCACGCCGCCGTTTCGCCCGAGAATTACATCGCCCGGCATCACCATCGCATGGCCAATGCGCGTGGGTCCGTTGATGCTCACCATGGTTGAGTTGAGTCTCGGTCCGCTCGCGAGGCTTCCGAAGTGGTGAGAAGGATCGTAGGATCGAACGAAAGAGGTGAAGTTGGCTAGCTCATTCAAGCCATTGATATCGCGCACGGCGCCGTCATAGACGATGCCGTTGCCGGATCGCGCGTAGATGGCATTGCCGACGTTATCTCCGATCGACGGTCCGTCCTGCTTGAGGCCGAAGTGGTCAGCGACGTAGACATCGCGCGGCTGCAGCATGTCGACCGGCCAGGCGTTCATCGCTCCCTTGCGCTGGTCTTTCGCGCCCTGCTCTTCGATAACCTTTTGCACATCCGGTCTGCCGGGCATCCATATCGCCGTGAGTGCCCTGCCCACCAGCACCTGATCAGGATGGATACAGTACCAGCCATCTTCATACTGGTGGTTGAAGCCTGCGGCGCGCAGAGTCGCCCAAGCCTCTTCCAGCGTGACGTTCTTCATGCGGTCAAGAATGTCGTCAGGTACCTTGGGCCGGCCGTCCGGAAATCTTTCTCCGTGCCAATCAGGCGTGTACTTGATCACATCTTCGGGCGTAAAAAATCCTTCTTGCGCCGTCAGACGCGGAGTAAGCGCCAGGAGGATCATTCCCGCTAGAACACCTGTCACGATCCTTCGCATCATTATCTCTGTCCTCATGGATTAGCCATTCTCCTGAATGTTTACTTCTCGGCTTCGAACCAGGGCGTCCCGGGAATCTGGGCCTTTTTTGCCACGTCCTCGTCCATCTCTACGCCCAGACCTGGCTTATCCGCCGGAGTGACATAGCCGTTCACAATGATCTCGCCTTCTTTCACCCAGTTCTTCCAAAGATCCATGTGATTAATCCAGTGCCACTCACATGCGAGAAAGTTTGGATACGTAGTGCAGGCGTGCGCAGTCGCCATCACTCCGATGGGCGAAACCACGCAGTGCGGCGCGACCGGCACGTAGTAGGCCTGCGCCATGTTCGCCACCTTCTTGGCTTCGGCAAGACCACCGACTTTTTGAAAGTCGGGCTGGATGATATCTACAGCTTCTTTTTCGAGCAATTCTCTGTAGCCCCAACGCATGTACAGGTTTTCCCCGCAGGCGATCGGCGTCGAGGTGGAATGACGAATGTCCACCATCGCGTCGATGTCCTCGGGAGGCACCGGCTCTTCGAGCCACATCAGCCGGAAGGGCTCAAGCGCCTTCGCGACCTTCTTGCCGGTTGCGGCGTCATAGCGGCCATGCATGTCGCAGGCCAGAGCCATCTCGGCGGGGATCTTCTCATGCACACTTGAAACCCACTTCACCATGCGATCAATTTCACCGTTGCTCGCAGTCCAATTGAAGGAGTCCCAGCGCGCAGGATCTCTGGCGTCGTCCAAGTCGATCTTCATCGCCTTGAAGCCCTGCTCCTTGATCCATGGCAGTTTCCGGTCCGCTTCCTCGCCAATTGGGACGTCCATATCCGAGTCGCAATAGATCTGCACCTTGTCACGGAACTTTCCGCCGAGGAGCTGGTACACGGGCAGGCCCAGCGCTTTACCGGCCAGATCCCACAACGCGATTTCGAGTCCTGATAGCGCTGTGACATACTGCCCGCCTTGAGCGCCAGCGAAGATTCCCAGGGTGCGAATCCGCTCCCAGATCGCCTCCACATCGAGCGGACTTCGACCGATGAGCATGCGCCGCCAACCGCGGATCAGCGACGTGGTTCCCACTGCTGCGTCGGTTGATTCACCCTGCCCGTAGATATTCTGATCTGTGTAGATCCTTATATGCGTTTGCGGTCCGTGCACGTTGACTTGCGCAGTACGCACATCGGTAATTTTGAGTTTGGGTCTCTGATAGGGAGAACTGTTGGTCTCAATAGCTTTCGCTAAAGCAGGAAGCGAAAACGTTGAGAGTGTCCCCAATGCTGGAAAAGCCGCGCCTTTCAGCATGGATCTTCTTGAAAGATGTGCCATAACCGCGAGCCCTTTCTTTGTTCATCTTGGCAAGTTGACGATCAAGGGGTTTGCATGTACCGACATGTCTATTGCATGAATAGGCGCTCGTCTTCAGCCAAAAACCATGAAGGTGGCAAAGATTACAAAACCGATTTAGGGGCTGTCAATGGGTAATTGAATTCGTCAGATTCACCCAGTAAATCGGTGTAATTCGGACGACTTCGCTCGGAATCCTCCACTGCCGGTTGCGAATCGACCGCGCGCCCCGATGAGGAACAATCGCGGATTTGTTTACAGACGAACGAGGCCGGGCTGCAGCGCCGCGACGGCAACCTGCGTACGATCCTCTACTCCCATGCGTGAGAAGATCACGCTGACGTGAAACTTGACCGTGGCTCGTGAAATGCCCAACTCGGCAGCAATCTCCTTGTTCGATTTTCCGGCAACAATCACAGCCAGAACTTCACGCTCACGCGGGCTCAGATCGGAGTCCGGAACCCGCGCTTCGAGAATCTTCGCCACTGGTCGAAGCAGATAACGGCTCCCCGTCTGCACGCGGCGCAGAGCATCCAGAAGAAAAGCCCCATGCGTGCGGCACACGCATGGGGCTTGCTTTATCCATACCCATTTAGAACTTGTAGTCTAGTCCGACCTGCAAGGTGCGTGGGTTGGTGTTCGATTTCGTGTTCACTTGCCCGAAGGTACCGGACGTCGGGTTCAAGTTCGCGCTCGTCATCGACCAGTTGGGATGATTGATGAAGTTATAGGCATCGGCCTTGAATTCGAAGCCTGTCTTCTCATTAATCGGGAAGTTTTTCTTCATATTGAGATTCCAGTTCTGGAATCCCGGTTGATAGACGGAGTCGCGCACGCCTGGCGTGTGAACGAAGGTGTTGGCCGGTGGCGGCGTAAAGATCTTTGAGCCATCTGGATTGAGGATCGTGAACCACTGGCCGGTCTGACCGGTGTAGCCGGCAAATTTTTTCGTCAGCTTTGGACGCCCGTTCATTGCGTAGAACTGGCCTTCACTGCCACAACCAAAGCTTCCAACTTCGCCCACACCGGCATAGTCCGTGGTGCTTCCGATTCCGCACGGAATGCCACTCTGGAACTGAGTGTTGCCGCTCAACTGCCAGCCGCCCAGAAGCTTTCCGGCTAGCTGATTCTGGTTTTTAAAGAACGGCAAAGCATAGGCGTAGTTGAACACCAAAGCGTTGCGCGTGTCGTATTCCGAAGGACCCCACAGACCGGTGGTGTCATAGGAGGGAAGGATGTCGCGATAGTTGGAGCTATCGTCCATACTTTTCGACAGCGTATACGCCACCTGAACCATGAAGCCGTTCGCGAACGGGCGGTTCCATGAGAACTGGAAGGAGTTGTACCGCGAACTTCCGTTGCTCTGCTCCTGCTGAATGAACGCATACCCCCTGTACGGGCGCAGATAGTTGATGTTCTTGCCCGCATTCGCTGGCGCCGTAGTCGCCCCAATTGCAGGCTCGTTGATGTCAACCACCCGCCAGTTATACAGCCCTCGGCCGCCGACATAGGCAGCCGTCACCATTCCTTTCCAGAAGATTGCTTGCTCGACCGTCACGTTCCAGTTGTAGCGCTGCGGAGATTGCAAGTTCTTATTCAGAGTGGTAGCCAAGAGCGGAGCAGCAAGGCCGGTGGCCAGGCTGGCGCCCGGGTTGTCGACCAGGTCGTTTGTGGCAGAGGATGGATTGACACTCACGGTTGGTTGGAAGGGTGAGTTGCCGCCCGGAAAGACATTATCCAGAAGACCCATGCGCGTGGCAAAGTTGCCAAAGCCGGCGCGAAGCACTGTGCTGCGCGTTAACTGGAACGCGAGGCCAAGACGCGGCTGATAGTTGCGAGAGGTGTTTACATAGCCTTTCTTCATGTTGGGAGCAAACAAAGCTCCGCACCCAGAACCGTCGCAATCGGTGGCGTTGGCCTCGGCGCCAAGTACACCGTGCTTGGCCGCTGAACTCGGGAAGGACGAGTAGCCCGGGATGACCATCCCGTTGTAAGGGTTGCCGGTCCCGAGTATCACGTTCCCTGTCTTAGGATCCTGGGTAACCGCACTGCTCGGGTTGTACGAAGCGGGATCGAAGTAGTCGGCATTTCCCCAGGCGGGCGTGTACGGACTCAGAATGGAGATGCGGATGCCATAGTCGATGTGCAGCCTGCTGTTCAGCTTCCACGAATCCTGCACAAAGAATTCGTTCATCTTGCCGCGCCAGTAAGTTTGGGCCCTTTGTCCGATTTCGGTATAGGCGTCGGCAAGGCCCATCGCCAGGTTGGAAATCGCTGTGCCGGTCGTACCGCCCAGACTGGCGTGGTTATCGGAAAAGCCGAACGTGCCGTTCTGGTTGCTTGCGCCTCCGGGAACGGTGGAGACATTGATCTGATCGTTGTCGTTTTCTCCGGAGATATTGAGGTAGTAGCCGCCCTTGAACGTGTGACTTCCCCACACCTTTGTCAAGCTATCCGATACCGTCAGGATCGGGCCATCCGAGTGCGAGGGATATGGACCTCCCTGCAGGCCGTAGAAGCTGCCCAAACCGGAAACAGTAGGTATCTTTGCGGGCTGCGCTTTTTGTGATGCCGGGAAGATGTAAGGAAAGTTGATCCCCAGTGTGCCGCGATTGAATCCGGCCAGGGCCGTATTCACCGGAATATAGACATTATCGAGGCTCAGCGTCGAACGAGCCTCGTTAATCATCGTCGGTGAAATGGTCCAGGTCCACGCCAAAACGTTGGTCTGGTTCGGGCGGATGAAGTACTTGCCGGTCAAGCCTGAACCTTGATCGAACGGTTGATACTCGTTGTAGGTCGCGTTCTGGCGACGAAACTCCAGCTTGTGGCGATCGTTGATGACCCAATCGACGTTGATCTCCTGCTTCCGCTGGTTTTGAGGATGGGCAGCGCTTGCGATCCAGTTCTGAGTTCCGTTGCTGTACCCGGGCGTCGGCAGCGGATATGCATTCAGAATGGCCATGCCGTTCGCGCTACGGCGGTTCAAAGGAATGACGTTGCCTGTAAACGGTACGCAACCTGCCGTACTTTTCGACGGATCCGCGCATGTCGCCGGATCATAGAGCTGGTGCGTACTGGAAAACCAGGGATTGGAACCCAGGAGTTCGCCGAAGTCTCCCTGGCGCATTCTTAGCGTTGGAACCGCCTGTGTCTGCGTATCTGCGTGGCGATAGCGAATCCAGTCTTCATTCACAAAGAAGAAGAACTTGTTTCGGAAACTGTCCGGCATCACCTTGGGAATCCAGGCCGGCCCGCTGAATGTAAATCCGAGTTGTTGTAAACGTAGGGCGAGCTAACGTGATAGGTTGTGTTCGGCGCGGTCGGAGGAGCATGGTTGCGCTGCCAGTCATTGGCGTTCATCACCGTGTTGCGCAGATATTCATACGCTGAACCGTGAAAATCTCTGCCTCCGCTCTTGGTAATAATGCGTATCTGGCCGCCCGCGGCGTCACCATACTCCGCCTGATAGTCGGTATTGATGATTTGTATTTCCTGGGTCGCATCCACGCTGGCCACGCCGATAATCGCGCCGCTGCCACGGGTACGAACAGCCGGGGCGCCATCAAAAGTCACCAAGGTATCCTGCTGGCGGGAGCCATTGATCTGGTATGGAGTACCGCCGCCAACCCCAAAGTTGAAGTCACCCAGCGTCGAATTGCTGCGCAAGCCGGGAACCAGTGAACCCATGTAGAGCGGGTTGCGCCCGTTGAGTTCCTGATCGCTGACCTGCTTGCCTGTAATCTCAGACTGCACCGCGGCTGACTCGGTCTGCAACACCTGAGCCGTCGCCGATACCGTCACCTCTTCGGTCGCTGCGCCGATCGTCAGCGGTGCGTCCAGATCCAGAGTGGTGTTCGCACTCAACGTGTTATTGCTGGTGACGTATCTCTTGAAGCCTTTCACTTCTACGGACAAGGTGTAGCTGCCCGCAGTCAGATTGGTAACGGTGTAATGACCCTGCGCATCCGAGGTCGCCTGATATTTCTCGCCTGTAGCTTCGTTGGTCAGGAGAACCTTCGCATCGGGCACCACGGATCCCGAGGTGTCCTTCACAAACCCTTCGATCGTACCCTTGTCGGACTGGGCAAATGCCCCTGCCGAGGATAGGACGAGGATCCATACCGCACAGAAAAGGCCAGACAGCAGCCTTTGCATCCACTGACGATTCAACATTTGGCACCCCCTTTTGAAAGTGTGACAACGTCACTTTTTGTTAATCCCGCGTCTAATCAAATCAAGACTGACAGCGGGAATTTATATCGCTGCGGCATGATTGCGCGACCGTGCTGATGGCGCAATCACAATCCGGCGGATCATACCCACGTTAGCGCTTACCCGTCAAGAAGAACCGAGTTAAGAATGAGGCACACATGAAGGAATGAAGTGTTGAAAGAGAGTTAAAATCTTGAACCCGAATCTCAGAAATCGCCGGGCCGCCCCGGAACTCTGCATCGTTGTCTCAAGATCGATGTCCGAACTGATGATCTGTCCCGAGAGCAGCCAAACTGGATACGCAAGTCCACAAGCGGAAACTAAAAGCTCGCAGATACGTCGAATCTTTAGCCCGCGTTGAGAATCCATTCTTGCCGGCTTGCGCACGCATCCATATGCTGGTCAGCGAAAAACGTAGGCCAATCTCATAGATCCGCGGAAGTGTGTACCCTGCATGAGGGAGGTGTATACACCTGTGAACTGTTCGCCTATCGCATTGATCTAACTGGAATTGCGCCTAGAATGAAATTTGGCGCGTCGTGCCGTCGGTTCTTCCCGTGCCCCGGACCTTAACCGTTAATCCCGCCAGCGCTCTGAACCGAGAACCGCAATAGCCACACGCTGTATCAGGCGAGTGCGTTCAGCACAGTCGGGGAAACTACGCACTTGAAAGCGAAGGTTCATCAAAGTTTTGTGGCTCAACGCGCATGAAAGTGCGGCTTGTTCGGGTGATAGGTAAATATCAATCCAGCCAACCTATATATAGATACAGAAAAAGGGTTGTGAACGTAACCAGCTTCAAATTGCAAACGAGCTGAAAGGAAGTTCGCGGATCAGTTAACACTCCCGTCTCGAAGGCCTCGCGGACGTTTTCAATCACGGGTTAAGTTTCCCCCGGGATAGGAAGTGAATGATCACCGGGGAACTTTGAGCTAGTGCTTGGCCAGAAAACCACCTTGGCCGTGGAATGTCATAAAGAGCGAATAGCCGCTCACGGCAACGGCGACCATCATCTCAAACAGCAGCGCTGCAACCCCGTATTTATACCAGGGTTCGCGGACGTTCGGATCATCGGAATGAAGATTCGGGTGCATTGTTCCACCTTCCTTTCAAATTTTTCGTTCCAGGTTAGGCTTCTTCGATCGCCAGTGCGCGGGTGAGCAGACCATGTTCTTCAGGATGGCGTTCATACCGGGCTGCCCAGAAGTAGAACAGCACGAAAGGAAGAAAGAGATAGAGGGCCACCGAGGAATAGCCGACGTGGATGTTTGCTCCGCCTGCGAAGATCAATGGATAGACAATGCCGGCCGCCGTCGACACGCCGCCGATGAAACCAGCGGCTGCTCCAGGACGATCAGGAAACAACAACGGGACCAGAGCAAAGGTTCCTCCAGTGCCAAACGAAATGAAGATACCGAGAGCGACGAGAAGAGCGACGGAGAGATGTAACGAACCGGACAGCCCCGCGGCCGTGAGACCGATCATAGCGAGAACAATCAGGAGAAGCGCGCTGCCGAGCCAATGAAGGCGCGGTGCATATGGCAGTGTCTTGGCGATGAACGGCAGAGGCGTCCAGCCTTTGCGCTGGAAGAGATCGGACATGAAACCCGAGAATGGCCGGAACAACGATGCATTAAATGACTCGACCGCTGCGAAGGTGCCGGCGGCGATCTGGATGCCCGCTACGCCGGAGAAGCCGAGAGCGGCAATCGCGTCGTGAAAGCCGCGTGTGAAATAGCCCGGCAGCCACGCGTTCATCGCAATCTCCAAGCCGAATGACATCGCATAGGCGAACATCAGAGCGATCGCGATATAGCGGCTCCAGACGAACACGGTGTCGCGGAGGTTGCTGCGCCTGCGGACCAGATTGCGCTGTTCTTCACTGCTGGCTGCACGGCCCCGAACCAGATACCAGCCCGCAATCACGAGGGCAAGTACGCCCAACCATAGAAAAGCGGCGCGATAGTTGGTGCCGAAGATACGCGGCAACAACAGTGCACCCATCCCTGCGCCGACGTTGCCCGTGCCTGCATAAAGACCTTCCGCCGTTCCAATCTCATCTACATTGAACCATTGAGCAACATGCTGAATTCCGACAACGAACGACACGCCCGCAATCGCAACCACGACACGTTCGATAAACAGCAGTTTGTAGTCCGTGGTGACTGCGGAGGCGATGGAGACGAGACCGCAGATGACAAGAATGAGGGCGAATGTACGCGGAGCTCCAAAACGGTCTGCGGCCCATCCGGCAAGAATGCGGCCCGCGGGCGCCATCCAGATCGCGGAGCTGGCCAACAGGCCCAGCGCTTTGATGTTCAAGTGATAGTTTGCCGCAATGCTGGGGCTGAAGGCGGCCGTCGAAAACCACATTAGAAAGCACCAGAAGAAGGCGACGGTTGCGATAACGAGCTGCTCCACTTTATGAGTTGCCATGGCTCTCTTTTCCTCCGCGCAGGAGATGGTTTGCGATTCGAGTAACGCGATGCGCAGCCGTGTTGCGCAATGCCGCAATTCGCACGCAGTACGAGCGATCGCGACACCCGCAAAGCCGCCGTCTCCTGATGCGAAGACACAGCGAACCAGCCGCGAGAGATACACGAGTCGCGCAGTCGGGGCGCGAACCAGATTGGAATATTTTTCGAAGAACGCTGGGCAGCGTTGGCATGGCGCGTCAAGGCGCCTGGAAGCTACTGCAATCAGTCTATATCGATTGAGGTGTTCGATTCAAGTGCGTTGTGCTGCTGCGTATTGCTTCTACAACATTCGTGCGACATCTGTCGCAATCGATGCTTGTACATGCAGAGAAATTACATTATGATGAGCTTACTTCCTTCGGCGGCACCAGGTCAGTGCCGGCCGATCCTCTCCATGATGAGGCTTTAACCCGAAAGCGCGAGCTTTCCGGGAGAGCTGCACCTTCGAGTTCATTCGCCTGACATTCTCGCGATCGAAATCGTCCGCCTTGCGTTGTGGAGGAATCATGAACCTGCCCCTTCTGGACCGGGCCACTGAAGATGGAGACCTGTTTGTCCTTACGCCCGCAGAGGGCGCGGTGGGGCAGATCTCTCCACACCCGCCGCTCACGCCGGGCCGGCTGCCCTTGCCGGGCGAACAGTATCGTTTTCATCTCGAGATGAGCCAGTGCATCGGCTGCAAATGTTGCGTAGTGGCCTGCAATGAACAGAATGGGAATCCGGCGGATATCCAGTGGCGGCGCGTAGGAGAGATTGAAGGAGGCACGTATCCAGACACAACGCGGCTCTATCTCTCGATGGGCTGCAATCACTGTCTGGAGCCAACCTGCATGACCGGATGCCCGGTCAACGCGTATACGAAGGATCCGCTGACCGGCATCGTGCTGCACAGCGCTGATCGATGCATCGGCTGCCAATACTGCACCTGGAACTGCTCCTACGGCGTGCCGCAATACAATCCTGAGCGCGGTGTGGTGGGCAAATGCGACATGTGCTACGGACGGCTCACCGAAGGCCGCGAGCCGGCATGTGTAGCGGCGTGCCCGGAGCAGGCTATCCGCATCGAGATCGTCGATAAAGAAGAGTGGCGCCGAGAGTATGCAGCTCAGGCAAATGCTCCCGGCTTGCCCTCGGCGGACGACAGCCTTTCATCGACTAAGGTCACCATCCGGCACAACCTGCCCCAGAACATCGGCCGGGTCGACACATCGCGCGTAGAGCCTGAGCATCCGCACTGGCCTCTCGTCTTGATGACTGTGTTCACGCAGATGGCCGTCGGAGCTATCACGGCTATGTCGATTGAGCAGGTATTGGCTCGGGCAACCACTTCGCGTTGGGCTGCTGTAGGCGTTGCGCTGATTGCGCTGTTTGCCTTAGGGGCGTCGACGCTGCATCTTGGCAGGCCAGTGTACGCGTTTCGCGCCTTGAGCATGTGGCGCCGCTCGTGGCTGAGTCGCGAGGTTTTGTTTTTCTCCCTGTTCGCGATGGCGGTTGTGGCCTATGCCGTTCTGCTTTGGCTGCGCGCTCCCGCTTCAACGCTCATCGGCATCGCTGCGGTTGCGGTGGGACTCATCGCCGTATACGCCAGCGCGCGTCTCTATCTGGTTGCGGCGCGCCCTGCGTGGAACAGCCTTCATACTATCGCTGAGTTTTATCTCACCAGCGCTCTGACGGGACTTCTGCTCGCCTCCGTCTTCGCCGTCCGAGACGATCACGCTCTCCGTCTGGCTGCTTGCGCCGCCGCCATCGCTTCTGTTCTGCAGCAAGGCGTCAAGCTCTCCTCCCTGCTGTTTTCACGAACCTTCGAGTTGCGCGCCAGCGGTGAGTTGCTCTTCTATCCCCTCTTTTCGCGGTTCGCGACACGTATAGCCGGCTTGATTTTCATTACTGCTGCTCTTGCGTTCATGGAGGAATCTTCCTGGATTCTCCTCCTCTGCCTAGCCATTGCCATCGCTCTTGAAATTTTGGGACGTTACCTCTTCTTCGTCAGCGTTGTTCCCAAAAATATGGCCGCTCCTTACCTGCGACAGAGGGCTGCATGAAACTACGGCGCTTTCTTGGCCTTGATATTGCCCGAAAAAAATATGCCTTCGCTCATGATCCGGTCGTTGGCCATATTTCCGCGCGGAAAACGGCTGACAAGTGGATCAAGACGACGTGCGGCTATTGCTCCGTGGGATGTGGAATGCTGCTGGGCGTGCGCGATGGCAAGGCCGTGACTTCGCGTGGCGATCCCAATCATCCGGTAAATCGCGGCAAGCTCTGCCCCAAGGGACTTGCAGAACACGATGTGATCGCGGCGCCAAATCGTGCTCAGTATCCTCTTTTGCGAAAAGACGACGGTTTCAATCGCGTGAGCTGGGATGAAGCGCTCCGCACGATGGCACGAGAGTTTCGGCGCGTTGCGCAAAAATATGGACCACATGCCATCGGAGTCTTGAGCACGGGGCAGTTGGTGACCGAGGAGTTTTACACCTTGGGCAAACTTGTCCAGCTTGGCTTGGGAACCAACAATTACGACGGCAACACAACGCTTTGCATGTCGACGGCCGTCGCCGGGTACAAACGCTCCTTCGGAAGCGATGGGCCGCCGGGCGCTTATGAGGATTTAGCCAAAGCGGACGTGATTCTATTGGTCGGCGCCAATATCGCCGAGAATCATCCCATTCTCTGCCAGCATGTCGACGCCAACCCTGCCAAGACGCTCATCGTCGCCGATCCGCGGGTAACCAAAACTTCAATGATGGCGGATCTATATCTGCCGGTGAAGCCGCGTTCGGATCTTGCGCTCTTGAATGGCATCGCGCACATCCTTATCCGCGATGGTTTGATTGATCTCGATTACATCGAACGCCACACCAACGGCTTTGACGAGCTGCGCGATTTTCTTTGTAACTACGGGCCCAAACGCGTGAGCAATATCTCTGGACTCAGCATAGAAACGATCGAAAAAACTGCTCATCTTCTAGGGAATGCAAAGGCTGCGTTTATCGGCTGGACGATGGGTGTGAACCATAGCTCCAAAGGCACGGAGACCGTCAACGCCATCAATAATCTGGCTCTGTTGACGGGGAATGTTGGCCGCGTCGGCGGGTCTCCCTTCTCGATTACCGGGCAATGCAACGCGATGGGAACGCGCGAAACTGGATTCACCTCCAGTCTGCCTGGATATCGCAAATTCGAAAGTGCAGCGGATCGCGAAGAAATGGCCGGCATCTGGAGTCTGCCCGTGGAGCGCATCCCGACTCAGCGCGGGCTGGCGTATCCGGACATTATCAGCGCAGTGCTTAAAAAGCAGATCCGCGCTCTTTGGATCATCGCGACCAATCCGCTGGTCTCGTTCCCTAATGTCGATGTGTTAAAGCAGGCACTCAGCGGACTTGATTTTCTGGTGGTACAGGATGGATTTCACCCCACACCCACAACGGAGTTGGCTCATCTCGTCCTTCCCGCCGCCATCTGGGGAGAGAAAGAAGGAACCTATACCAATTCCGAGCGCCGCGTGAGCAAGGTCAATGCTGCAGTCTCTCCTCCAGGCGAAGCTTTGAGCGATTTCGAAATTTTCCTGCGGCTCGCGAAAGAGCTCGGCTGTTACGACGAGCTCTTCCGAGGATGGGAAACGCCTGCCGATGCATTCGAAGAATGGAAACGGGTCTCTGCAGGAAGGCTCTGCGACTATTCCGGGATCGCATATGAGGCGCTCGAGAGACTTGGCGGCATTCAATGGCCTTATCCCAAAGATTGCGATGCGCCCGCGCATGCGACGCGCCGGCTGTATGCTGACGGCCAATTTCAGACGGCCGATGGAAAAGCACAATTCTTCTGCGTCGATTGGGAGCCATTTCCCGAGCAACCGTCGCACGATTTTCCCTTTGTCTTGAATACCGGGCGCACCGTCGAGCACTGGCACACCCGGACAAAGACTGGCGCAGTGCCGATTCTCGAACAGATTGTGCCTCGCGCGTGGCTGGAGATGAACCCTGTCGATGCAAAGCGCCTCAAGCTGCGTCCGCATGAGCTCGTCGATGTTGTTTCCGCGCGTGGCAGGGTCCACTCGGTCGAGCTGCGGGTGACGGAGATCATCGCGCCCGGGCAACTCTTTGTCCCTTTTCATTTTGCCGAATGGAATATCAACCAGGTCACGCAAGATATTTTTGATCCAATCTCCCGCGAGCCGAACTATAAGCAATGCGCTGTGCGAGTCGAGAAATCACCGCCGGGGCCGATGTGATCATGCACCTTTGATCTTTGTTGAGAGTTGAGCAGAAGCATCGAGCGAAATCCAATCTTTTTCACGGAGACATTCTATGACTAACGAAACTCTCTACGAACAAATCGGTGGGAAGGCAGCGATTGAAGCGGCAGTCGAGCGGTTCTACGAGCGAGTGTTGAGCGATCCGGCCCTGGCGCATTTTTTTACCGGCGTCAACATTGCGCGGCTCAAGGCTCATCAGTTCGCGTTTCTCTCGCAGGCTCTGGAAGGGCCGAAACAATATAGCGGCGCGTCGATGGAAGCTGCTCATGCACGGCTTGCCATCGAGCAATCTCACTTCGACCTGGTCGCGGCGCACCTTGTAGAAACACTGCGCGAACTGCATGTTTCAGAGGGAATCATCGCGCAAATTGCCGCCGCCGTTATACCCTTGGCCGACCAGATTGTGAACACGCCGGCTCGCGCCGCCATGGCGTAGGCGCATGAAGAAAGACGTCAGCTTGTCTCTTTGATGCCGGCTGCCTTGCGCAGCTCTTCACTCAGCAGGAGCGCCTCGGCAATGTCACGCATATTTTTGCGGCGCTGGCGGCTCTCTTTCTGGATCATGTGATACGCATCTTCTTCGGTCACGCCAAGGTCGCGCTGCAATACTGCCTTGGCGCGATCCACCACCTTTCTCGTCTCGAGTTGGTTGGCGAGGACGCCATTCTCGCTCTCCAGGCGCGCCATTTCAATTTCGGCTCCCACGAAAAAGCCCAGCATCGAAATAGTCTGCACCTCCCAGGGCGTGTAGTGATGCGGCTGACGATGCTGGACATTGATGACGCCGGTGAGCCGGCCACGCGCGAGAATCGGCACAGAAAGAAACGCTTCGAATAGATCTTCGGGCAGGTCTTTGAAGAACTGGAAGCGCGGATCGCGTAGAGCGCCGGAGTCGATGCACACCGGCTCGCGGTGCTCGGCCACCCAGCCGGTGATCCCCTTCCCGATCTTCATGTGAAGATGATCGATCACGTCGGGATGCGGATTCTTCGAGGCGCGCAGCACAAGCTGATTGCCTTCGAGGACGTAGATAAAGCACGAATCGCAGCGCAAAACCGCCTCGATAAAGCGGACGATCTGATCGAGAACGGAGTGCAATGGATCGGACCCAGCCATTCTGCGTCCAATGGCGTGCATCAGTTCGATTGCACTGGATTGGCGAGCCGCCTGCGGGCGTTGCGCACCATCCGTGCGTACGACAGAAGGCATCGCCTCAAGAATCGGCGGTGGCGAGGACAAGAGCCGCGCCGTCAATGTGGTTCGCACCACAGCGCCACGCTTTTCTTCGAGTAGCTTAACGGCGCAAGCGGAGGCTTCGTTCATCAGAAAACCCATCTTTGGATGCGAGGGAATGAAATCCGGCCGCACGCCGTGGCGCTCCAACTCCTCAGTGGTGCTCGGACCAATCGAGAGCAACACGGTCCTCGCCATCCCTTCGCGCAGAGCTTCAGCCGCGCCCATCTCTTCGGCGATCTGAAAGAGGTGCGCGACCTGAACGGAGGTCAGGAAGATGATCACATCCACTTCGCCTGCGATAATCGAGCGAATAGCGCCTTTCAACGGCTCCAAATCTTCGGGCAATGCCCATTGATACACAGGCACGCGTGTCCACTGCACCTGGTGTTCAGTGAGCGCTGAAAGAAGCTCCGGGTTGCTCGCGCCGTACTCCTGCACCGCGGCGCGAAGCCCTTCGAGAGACGGACCAAAGGCGCCATCCAGAGCTCCGATCATCTCGCGCCATGTGCAAGGCTCAGGTGCGGTTACGGCGACCGGAACACCAAGTTCGCGCAGGGCGCTGCTGGACTTGGGTCCACGGGAAGCAATCTTGACGCGCCGCAATCCTTCGAGAAAAAGCTCCTTATCGTAGCGGGACGCAACGATCTCCGTGAGGCGGCGCACGCCCACGCCGGTGAGAAAGATCACCAGATCGAAGTCGCCATGGAGCAGCCTGCCGGCAAATTCGAGCGCCTCGTGATTCGATTCAACCGGGATTTCGCGCATCGCGGGCGCAACTGAAGGCTCTCCGCCGTAGGTGCGGATCAGCTTGGCGATCTCCGTGGCGCGGCGACTTTCCAACGCCAGGACTCGCAAACCCTGAAAGCTCCCAGTCGCCAACTCTCAACCTTTTCCAGAACTTAGCTGTTGCAACGTGAAGGTAATCACTCGACGGCTAACGCGGCGCCTACACCGGAAAACCCGCGCCAAACGCGCCCTCGCGCAGCGCTGTTCCATTCACCATACCAAAATATTGGTGAAAATTCACGATGCCGATGCGGATAATCTGATCCATTCACGAATCCTAAGCTCATCGCGTTCTCATTTGCTTACGCCTCCTCTCTGGCTCAGACCCCATCGATACACGAACTCCATATACCCGTATTGCATGTTGTGATCGGTGGGATAGATGGCCGCTGTCACCCTTTTGCCTTGCGCATAGGCGTAGTAGAAGTTGAGCGCAACGCTCTTGGTTACCTGCACGTCTGAGCTTACGTCAAAAAGCGAGGCCAACGAGGATGCATTGTTCGCAGGCCGCCCGGTGAAGCCAAAGACCTTGTTGTCGTACGCTCCTCCACCCAGATACCACAGATCATGCGGCGAGGTGAGTTGGAGCCAGTGCAGATCTGAGCGTACAGCGACTCGCTTTGCCGGCTTATCCATTATCTGGACAAAATCGTCCGTGCTGTTCATGAGGTTGTAGAAAGGCAGGCGCGCATAGATGCGGGGTGTAGGCAGCATCTGGAAAAATGTTTTGTGCGTACCGTCAGCCGCGTTGTCATCACCGCTTGAGCGAAACCATCCGCCGCGCAGCCATGGCGCAGTAGACAACTTGCTTAATTGATACCCGCCTTCCAAGGCTGCGGCATTGGCGCTATGGCCCAATGAGCCCCAGCTTCCGTTTTGCACGGCGCCCCAGAAAAGGAAATCAAACTGCCCTGGACCAGCAGGAAGAACTGCAAGCAGATCGCCGCCGTAGGTGCCGACGCGGATATTCTGACGATCAGCCGAGCGCACGCCCAATGCGCGGTTGTCCGTCTTGGTTACTCCGGTACGGCCATCATGATAGCCCGCCGCAAATGCGCGCCAGAGCACATGCTGCTTCAGTTCAGAGCGCGTGAGTGCAAGATACTGCACATCCACGTTCAACTCCGGATTGCCATTCATATTGAAGACGCCCTGATCGGCGCGCGCGGCCATGGCGGTGAGGTTCCAGCTCGCCGTACCCCAATGTGCGTCGAGACCATCGAAACTGCGCTGGGCATTGGAAAAGCCGAAGTTCGCAATCAATCGCTGAGCGATGCGATTGGTCTGCAACCATCCGAGGGTTGCGTTCTTGGGCTGAGTTTCCTGACCATCGAAAAATTCAAAGCGCCCGAGGCGTAGGTCTTTGTCTTCACCGTCCCATCGCACAAAACCCTGCTTGAAAAAAGCCGCGACCGGCTCCGTGTTGTTGTTATTGGAAGCGAAGTAGGTTCCGCCCAGCCCAAGCTGTCCTTGCGCGGTCACTGGAGAGACAGCATCGCTCGGCACATCGAGGACTGCCGGCTGGGTCAGCTCAAGCTGCCAATCCCAGCGATGCATGCGCTGCGCGATGCCCAGCCGCAGCAAAGATTCCACGTAGCCATACGTATTGCCCTCAGGCGGAGCGGCGAACCACTGCCAGGCATCGACACGCGTGCGGTCATAGACCGAAACACTGATCGGCGAGCTGCCTGATGCGGATGTCTGCGCCGGGCACACTACCGTCGCTGAAACAAGAAGCAAGAAGATGAACACCCTGATATGAAAAGAACTCCGCACTTGACCTCCTCCTCTCAAAGCAATGCAGCGTGATTCTGTTTTCGAATTTCGCAATGAACGAAACGCAGTAGAGATCGCCAGAATCGCGAAGGCTGGTAATCATGCCTCCACTGCATCCGGATGTTTGTCTGTGAATGCGGCGATGCTGGTCGCCGCCACTGGCTCGGCAAGCTTGATCGACCGCTCGTCCCGCAGCCACAACATGGGCAAGCCTACAAAGAGCAGGCCACCTAACAAATTGCCCAGCGTGACAGGCAGTTGGTTCCACAGCCACCAGTCAGCCAGCGACACAGGCGCACCCATCCACATGCCTGCGGGAATCACGAACATATTGACCACCGAGTGCTCATAGCCCAGCGCAAAAAACGTGAAGATCGGCAGCCAGCAAGCGGCGATCTTGCCGACCGTCGAACGCGAGGTCAATCCCATCACGACGCCCAGGCACACCATCCAGTTGCACAACGCGGCTTTCAAGATGGAGAGCCAGATTCCACTGGCGCCAAGTTTCTGATAGGCCAGTGTTTTGGCCTGGGCCGCGGCAACAATCAGCGCGCCTGCGCCTGCTGGCGGCACATGGTGGAACTGCGTCTGGACGGCAGCATACATCCACGCATAGCAGCAACCGCCGATGAGATTGCCGACAAACACCCATGCGAGATTGCCGAGCACGCGAAGCGGTCCGGTTTGCCCGGCAAACCATGCAGCGGGGACCATTGCAAAATTACCGGTGACCAGTTCAAGTCCGAGCAGAATGATCATGGCAAAGCCGACCGGAAAGAGAATTGCGCCAACAATCGGCGGCAGTCCCTGCGCGTTGGCGGCAAAGGCGACGGTGGTCGCGAATCCCAGCAGCGCTCCTGAGAAAAAGCCTCGCAGCAGCAACTGGCTTACCGGCAAACGCGACTTCGCGGCTCCGTTGGAGATAAACATTCCTGTTACCTGTGAAGGGCCAACATAATCCATAACGACTCCTTTCGTTCCGATGGGGCATCTGAGCGGCACAAAGGCGCGGATTCGCGCGCAGCGCACGACATAAGGTCTGCAATGTCGAAGATTGCTCAGCGGAGAGCAGGAAGATCTCTACAGATCGAGCGCGGACACGGCAAGGTGCCCTTCGGGGAATGCTCACTGATTGGGTAGCACAGATTGCATGTGGTTTTCAAGAGAGATTCACATATTTTGATTCCGCTGATGCGCTACACCGAAGGCCTGTTCACGTCTGGCAGCTCGGCAAAGCTCTTGTTTCCGATCGTTCATCGCGATATGCTGTAGAGGAAAGCTGCACGCTACAGGCAGGAAGATGCATGTCGCCCTTCCCTGCTTTGCAAAGCAATTGCGGTATTCGGCACCCGGACATGTGCCATTCATCGGAAGCAGTTGCATCCCGTTGATGTTCTGCTTCGCCTAAGCTCCAGGACGAGCCTCCAAGACCACGCTCAAGTTGAGCCTGTATCCGTTTTGCTGACAGAAAATTTCTGTCGGTCGGCGGTGTGGAGTGCGAACCCATCTACGCCTGGAGGAACTCAAAGAATGGCATCCCCTATCGAAGTCGTTCCGCAAGAGATGCGGGAGACCTTCACGGTCGAACAAAAAGAATATTTAGAAGGCTTTCTTCTAGCAGCTGCGAAGCGCGGCCAGACGTTCTTTGTTGGACACACCGCGAACGGTTTGATCACCGACGATCCATCGTCTGGGGTTGCAAACACCGCTGCGCCGGCCGCGGAAACTTACTTTGGCACACCTCTCGATGAGCTTTCGAAAGAAGAGCGCATCAAGTACGAAGAAAACCCACTGGACATGTGGGAGAAGATTCTTGCGCACGCCAGGGAGAATCGGTTTCCTCAAGGCGGCGACGTCTTCCGCTTCAAGTTTCACGGCCTGTTCTATGTCGCGCCGGCGCAGGACTCGTTCATGTTGCGCGTTCGCACACCGGGCAGCTTGCTTACTGCGCCGCAGATGCGGGGGCTGGCTGAGATGGCGGAAGATTGGGGTGCAGGTGAAGCACACATCACCACGCGCGCCAACATTCAGATCCGCCAGTTTCAACCCAAGGATATTGTGCGCGTTCTGATGAAGTTGCAGAGCCTCGGCATGAGTTCGCGCGGCTCAGGCGCGGACAATATTCGCAACATTACCGCTTCTCCGGTGAGCGGCATTGATCCGCACGAACTGTTCGATACGCTGCCGCTCGCGCAGGCGTTGAACTTCTACATCTCCAACTCGCGCGATCTTTACGGACTGCCGCGCAAATTCAATGTGGCCTTCGATGGCGGCGGTTCAATCAGCGTGGTCGCCGATACGAACGACATCGCCTTCGTGGCCACCACGGTCGCGGATGGCAAGAGCGTGCCGACGGGCGTTTATTTTCGTGTGCAGCTGTGCGGCATTACAGGGCATCGCCAGTTCGCAAGCGACTGTGGCCTTTTGCTGACGCCCGATCAGACAGTCGCCGTAGCCGCTGCGATGATCCGCGTATTCAATGAGCATGGCGACCGCACCGACCGGAAAAAAGCTCGGCTCAAATATCTGGTCGACCGTTGGGGCGTGGAGAAGTTTCTGGAGGAGACGGAGAAGCGGCTTGCCTTTCCGCTCCTGCGTGTTCCGCTGGAAGAGTGTGAGCCTCGCCGTGCGATCGATCGCCTCGCACATCTCGGTGTGCATGCGCAAAGCCAGCCCGACCTCTTTTATCTCGGAGTCGCGGCACCGGTTGGCCGGCTCAGCGCCGTGCAGATGCGCGCCCTCGCGGCAATCGCCGAGCGATATGGAACCGGTGAAATACGGTTTACCGTCTGGCAGAATCTGATTCTTCCGAATATTTCCGCAGAGAATCTGGAAGCCGCACGACAGGCCATTGTCACCGCTGGTCTCAGCGACTCGGCTCGTACCTTCGCAGCTTCTGCCGTAGCCTGCACTGGCAATAAAGGCTGCCGCTTTTCATCGACGGACACAAAGAGCCACGCGGTGCAACTGGCAAACCACCTCGACGACCGGTTCAAGATCGAGCAGCCGCTCAATCTTCACGTCACCGGTTGTCCTCACTCTTGTGCACAGCACTACATCGGCGATATCGGCCTTCTGGGCGTGAAGGTAGGCGGCGAAGAAGGTTATCAGGTGCTGATCGGCGGCGGCACCGATGAACGCCAGGGACTAGGCCGCGAACTCATCGCCGCGATCCGATTCGATGATCTGCCTCGCGCGATGGAGCGGCTCTTCACTGCCTATATGGCTCGCCGGCACGACAACGAATCATTCCTCGACTACACCCGACGTCACGATATCGAACAACTGAAAGAACAGATTTCCGTTCAGGAGCAGGCATAGAGATGTCCGAAATGCTGGTACCGCACATTCCTGAAGACGCGCCCTTTTCTCAAGCGCAGCGCGCTTGGCTTAACGGATTTATCGCTGGCCTCTATTCCTACGCTCCGGCGCAGGCAAGCGCACAGGAGAAGCTGCGGGTTGCCATTCTCTACGGATCGCAGACCGGCACCGCCGAGGGACTGGCGCGCAAGCTTGCGAAGCATCTCAAAGCGACCAAGTTCGACGTTGCACTCAGCTCACTTGAAGGCTATGTTCCCGCTACGCTTGCCACTGAAAAGTACGCCATCTTTATCGTCTCGACGTATGGCGAAGGCGAAGCACCCGACACAGCCCAGGCATTTTTTCAGCAACTCTGTGTCGAACACTTTCCGTCGATGGGTAATGTCTCCTACGCGGTCCTGGCGCTCGGCGATTCACATTATGAGCAGTTCTGCCGGTTCGGCAAAGACCTCGACGCGAAGATGCATGGTCTGGGCGCAACACGTCTCCTCGATCGCGTGGACTGCGATGTCGACGTGGATGCGCCCTTTGCGGCATGGAAGGCCGCTGTGGATGGCCGCTTGCGCGTAATTGCTTCAAGCTCCGAGGTCGCTCCTCCAGCCGTGAATGGCGCAGTCAGCAGCCCGGCTGCGACTCCTCCTCCCACGAGTCCCGCCAGTCCGGCAGCGGTTCATATCTCACGCGAGCATCCCTATTCGGCGCCGGTCGTCGAGAAGCGCGCTCTCACATCGTCATCCTCCAGCAAGCGGACGATTCACCTGAGCTTCTCGATTGATGAATCGCAGATGCAATATGAAGCAGGGGATGCCTGCGGCGTCGTTCCGCACAACAGCTCTGCGCTCGTGGACATGGTGCTGGAACTGCTTCCCTTCACCGGCAACGAGCTGCTGGAGATTCCCAAGGCCGGCGTGATGCCGCTGCACCAGGCGCTGATCGAAAAATTCGCGATTTCGCGGCTCACCCGCAACATCGTCTCTCAATACGCCTCCCTTGCGCATTGTGCGCGATTGGACGCGATGATGAAGCCGGAGCAGCTGGGCGAGTTGGAGAGCTACCTCCACGGGCGCGACCTTGTCGATCTGCTGAAGGAATGTCCCGGAGCCATCCAGACCACAGATCAGCTCATCAAAATACTGCCGCGTCTAACGCCGCGTCTCTACTCGATCTCATCGAGTCCGCTGGCGCATCGCGGCCAGGTTCATACAACGGTTTCCGTTGTTCGGTTTCGCGCGCATGAGCGCGATCGTGGCGGCGTCTGCTCCACGCTCCTGGATGATAGGGTTGACGTTGGCGATCGCTTGCCTCTCTACATTCATCCCAACAAGAAATTCCGACTTCCTAAAGATCCATCAGCTCCAATCGTCATGATCGGGCCTGGGACAGGCATTGCGCCGTTTCGCGGATTCCTGCACGACCGCCGTGCTAAGGGTGCAACGGGGCGAAACTGGCTGTTCTTCGGCGAGCGTAGCGCCGCTACCGATTTCCTCTATCGCGAAGAACTCGAAAGCATGGTGGCCGATGGACATTTGACGCAGCTTGACACCGCATTTTCGCGGGATCGTGAGCATAAGGTCTACGTGCAGGACCTGATGATGTTGCATGCGAAACAGCTCTTTGGATGGATCGAAGAGGGAGCTTTCCTGTATGTGTGTGGCGACGCGTTCCGGATGGCGAAAGATGTCGACCGGACCCTGCACACAATCGTCGAATCACAAGGGCGCATGTCCCAGGAAGATGCTTCTGTCTATATGCAGAAGCTGAAGGATGATCATCGCTATCAACGCGATGTGTATTGAAAGGCAACAGCTCGCCATCAATCCGGGTGCGCATTCCTTCTCGCTGATTGCGGGAAAGGCGCGCTCCGAACCGTTCTGATCTTATAACTTCCTCATAAATGTGTCTGCCCTATTCCCTTCCGGCGGCCCAACTCCCTCCACAATCCAACATTCGACTTTTTGCGTTGAGTCCTCAAGTGTTTGAGATTCCCGCCGATAAGCTCCGGAGTGCGGTTCCTCACCGCACCGCCGGCGTCGCCGTCATGGCTGATTGAAAACAGAACGATCGAGCATACTCGTCGCTGCTTATGGAGAACGGGCGCATGCAAGAGGATCAGGAAGTAATCCGGGAATTTCTGGTCGAGAGTCATGAGAACCTGTCCCGTCTGGATCAGGATCTCGTGGAACTCGAAAAGCACCCAAAGGACGCGGCCCTGCTGGCCAGCATTTTCCGCACATTCCACACGATCAAGGGCACGTGCGGATTCCTTGCGTTTACGACGCTCGAGAAAATCACACACCAAGCTGAGAATCTTCTAAGCCAACTTCGCGATGGACAGCGTGAGCTGGATCCGTCGCTGGTCTCGATCATTCTGGAGACAGTTGACGCTACGCGTAAGGTCTTGGCATCCATTGAAGCTGACGGGAATGAGGGATCAGACGGTTTCGAAGAGCTGACAGAGCGACTGCGAGCCGCGGCAAGCAGTAAAGCCGATGCTCAGCCACAGCCAGATACAAAGGGACCGGAAAACACCGCCATCGCGCCCAGCGGATCGTCTGAACCAAGCGACCCGGCAAAATCGGCCGAGGATGCCGCTAAGTCTTCGGCAGTGGTTGACGCCAACATTCGTGTCGGCGTAGGGCTTCTCGACAAGTTGATGGACCTGGTCGGCGAGCTGGTGCTCACCCGGAATCAGATCCTGCAGTTCAACACCGAGCGTGAAGATGCTGCTCTCAATGCAACGTCCCAACGCCTGAACCTGATCACCACCGAGTTGCAGGAAGGCGTGATGAAGACGCGCATGCAGCCGATCGGCATGGTCTGGAACAAGCTGCCGCGGGTTGTGCGCGACATCGCTGTATCTCTTGGCAAGCAGATCCGGCTTGAAATGGACGGTGCTGAGACGGAGCTCGACCGGACAATCATTGAGGCCATTAAAGATCCGCTCGTACACTTGGTGCGCAACTCCTGTGATCACGGCATTGAGCCACCGGAGATACGTCAACGCGCAGGCAAACCACCACAGGGAAAACTCTTGCTCCGCGCTTATCACGAAGGCGGGCAGGTCAATATCGAGATTGGCGACGACGGAGCGGGCGTCGATGTCACGCGCGTCAAACAGAAGGCGATCGAGAAGGGCCTGCTGCGGCCCGAGCAGGCGCAGAAGCTGAGCGACCGCGAGGCCCTTGGCCTGATCTTTCAGCCAGGCTTTTCTACGGCGCAGACCGTGACCAACGTCTCGGGACGCGGCGTCGGCATGGACGTCGTGAAGTCTTCTATCGAAAAGATCGGCGGTGTGGTTGACATCTCCAGCCGCCCCGGTGAAGGCACCACCGTCAAGCTCAAAATTCCTCTGACGCTGGCCATTATTCCTGGATTGGTCGTCACCAGCGGCGGTGAACGATTCGTAATTCCGCAGGTTAGCCTGCTCGAACTGATTCGTCTCGAGGGCGACTCCTCTGACAAGCACATCGAGCACGTACACGGAACGCCGGTCTATCGCCGGCGCGGCAGTCTTCTGCCAATTGCCTATCTCAACCAGGTGCTGGGTATGAAGCCCTCTGAAGAGGGTGAAGCGGTCAACATGGTGGTGCTTCAGGCGGAAGATCGTCAATTCGGCTTGGTCGTTGACGGCATCAATGATACGCAGGAGATCGTCGTTAAGCCGCTCGGCAAGCAGCTGAAAGGGCTCACAGTCTACGCCGGCGCAACCATCATGGGTGACGGGCGCGTCGCGCTCATCCTCGACGTGTTGGGCATCGGGCAATGCTCAGGAGTGCTTGCTGAATCTCGCGAACAAGCGCGCAGTTCTGCGGAGCAACGCACACAGGCAGGCATAGAGCAGCAGCGACTGCTTCTCTTCCGTGCCGGAGGATTCGAACGGCTCGCCGTTCCTCTCTCACTCGTAGCACGGCTCGAAGAGTTCCCGCTCTCTTCGATTGAACATGCCGGAGGATCGCAGGTAGTGCAATACCGGGACCAGATTCTTCCCTTGATTCCGCTTCGGGAAATTCTTGAACCCGAGGTGATGAAGAGTGCAGGGTCCTCCGATCCGGCGCAAGTTATCGTCTTTAGTGACGGTGACCGGAGCCTGGGCGTGGTAGTCGATCAGATTCTGGATGTTGTGGAAGAGACGGTGAACGTGCGTAAAGGAACAGCGCGTAAAGGCCTGTTGGGTTCTGCAGTCGTAGGCAAGCGCATCACTGATTTCATCGATCTTAACCATGTGCTCAGCGCCTCGCCGGAGAATTGGTTTCGGAACAGACGCAACATCGCGGACGCGAGGAATATCCTCGTTGTCGAACCTTCCACATTTTCCCGCGGTCTGATCCGGAACAGCCTCGACATGGCGGGTTACGCCGTCATTGAGGCAGCAGACACGGATGAAGCGACTCGCGCGCTGGAACAACTTCCGATTGATTTAGTCGTGATGGCGCTCGCGTCTCAGGCTGAAGGACATGTAGCGCTCCGTACGGCCTTGCAGCGGCGGCCCGAATGGGAAGGAATCCCCGTGCTTGCTCTCACGGAAACAACAGAAGCAGGTTCGGCTTCGACAGCGGACGATTTCGGTGCTTCTGAGTGTGCGAGCAAATATGACCGGCAAGCGATCTTGGAGGCGATAGCGCGGTTAACATCGATGCGCCCTTCTTCTGAGCAATCGCTCGTCGGCGCAGGAAAGGAGAACTAACCGATGACTGGCATCGCCAACGTTGAGAAAACAGAGGTAGCCCAAGCCAGCGGCCAGTTCTCCACTTTCTTTGTAGGAGATCTTTTCTTTGGCGTTGATGTCCTGCGTGTGCAAGAGGTACTGCGATTCCAACAGATGACCAGCGTGCCACAGGCGCCGGAGGTCATCGAAGGCCTCATTAATCTGCGCGGCCAGATCGTCACCGCAATCGATATGCGACGCCGTCTGCGGTTATCGCCACGCTCCGCCGAGCAAACGCCGATGAACATGGTCATTCGTACGGAAGATGGCGCAGTAAGCCTGTTGGTCGACGAAATAGGCGATGTGCTCGATGTAGACAACGCATCGTATGAACGTCCGCCTGCAAGTCTTGACCCGGCAGCGCGAGAGCTGATTCGTGGTGTTTACAAACTCAAAGACCGGCTGATGTTGGTTCTTGATGTGGAGCAAACGGTAGAAATTACCGCTGAAAGGGGCTCATAAGCAACCGGTCGCATTTAAGGAGCGTGTGGTGCACTCGTTTACGTTCTGGAGAGTCACTGATCCTTCGAACACAAACTGAAGACCATCGCGCATGAACTGTTAACTGAGAGATTCGAATTCCGGCAAAACAGCAGATTCAAACGTAACTCCCGACGAAAACCAGGGGGACAAATGGCGAATCGGGAAAAGCGACGCCAGCACAACGGAACTAGCAGTAACTCAATCAGCAGCTTGGCCTCAGAGGAACGTGAGGGCGAAGTGACAATCACCGCAACGCGGAACGGAAGAAGGACTGGAGGAAATCGCACCATGGCCCAACAAGCAAGCAGCGGCTGGCGAAATCAGCCGAACCAACCAGCAGGAGATGTTGCCGTTCTTGACCGTCCTCGAACCCAGCCGAGTATCGGCCAGAGATCAGCAGTAAATGTGAACTGGAACGTCGGCAGCGAAAGCCTCGCTCGCACGTTCGGTATCGATGAGCGAAATGTCGCATTACGCCGGGAATTCATCCGGCTCGATGATGAGGATCGCGAATTACTTGCAGAAATGGCTCCGTGGGCGCAATCAGTCGCATCGGCGATTGCAAAGGAGTTTTACGACTGGCAATTCAGTTTTGGCCCTACCAGAGAATTCTTCGATAATTTTGCGCGTGAAAAAGGTATGCCGTTACAGGCCTTGCGTTCACATTTGGAAGCCGCACAGACCGGATATTTGACCGAAGTCTTCGCCGGCGCCGAGGTAAATTGGGACGTTCGCTATCTGGAAAAACGTCTCAAGGTAGGCAGCGTCCATGACCGGATCAATCTACCTTTCAAGTGGTATATCGGCGCATACACCGAATTCGAGCGGCTGCTCGCCAATTATCTCCGCCGCGATTTTGAAGATGAGGAGAAGGTGCGCCGGGTCGAGTCATCCGCAAAGAAAGTCTTTAACCTCGACATGCAGGCAATTGGCGATGCTTTCCTGCTAAACACTCTTCAATCGATGCTGGCGGCATCCGAGGTCTCCTTGGACATCGTAGGCAAAGGTGACAAGACCGACCAGTTAGGCGAAATCAAAAAAGTAATCGGCACTCAGTTTAACGCACTCGTCGAAGCAAGCAAAGTGTTGCAGCGCATGGCGGTCAACGATTACAGCCAGACGATCAATGGAGAATATTCCGGTGTTTTCGAAGCAGTTTCGAAATCGGTCGCGGCGACGCAGGAGCGAGTGCGCAGTATCGTCGACGCCGTAAAACGCATCGCAGAGGGGCACCTCGATCGGCTGGAAGAATTTAGAAAGATCGGGAGGCGGTCCGAGCAGGACGAAATGGTACCAGCTCTTATCCGCCTGATGGAAAACCTCCACGCGCTTATCACCGACACAGAGATGCTGTCGAAGGCCGCGGCCGAAGGTAAGCTTGGCACGCGCGCAGACGTTTCGAAACACCCAGGCGAGTTCCGTCAAGTTGTCGAGGGCATCAACCGAACCCTGGCTATGGTGATCGAGCCTTTGAAGGTAGCTGCAGAGAGTTCGTCTACCTTGGCATCTTCATCCGAAGAATTAACCGCTGTAAGTCAGCAGATGGCCGGCAATGCCGAAGAAACTGCAACGCAGGCCAACGTGGTCTCTGCCGCATCGGAGGAAGTGTCTAGAAACGTCAGTTCTGTAGCCTCTGCGGCCGAGGAGATGCAAGCCTCGATTCGCGAGATCGCGAAGAATGCCAATGAGTCGGCGCGCGTCGCTAAGAATGCAGTGAATGTGGCAACCAGCACCAATCAGACGGTGACGAAGCTCGGCGAGTCCAGCCAGGAGATCGGCAACGTCATTAAGGTAATCACATCCATTGCTCAACAGACGAATCTACTGGCCCTGAACGCGACCATCGAAGCCGCACGTGCCGGCGAAGCGGGCAAGGGTTTCGCTGTTGTCGCCAATGAAGTGAAGGAACTGGCCAAGCAGACAGCCAAGGCCACTGAGGATATCGGACGCCGCATCGAGGCGATCCAAGGAGATACGAAGGGAGCGGTTAAGGCGATTGAAGAGATCGGGGGAATTATCAACCAGATCAACGACATCTCTAACAGCATCGCTTCGGCAGTCGAAGAGCAGACTGTCACCACTAACGAGATTGGCCGCAGTGTGACGGAAGCTGCGAAGGGAGTGGACGACATCGCCAAGAATATCGGCGGTGTGGCCATCGCAGCGAAGAACACCACACAGGGAGCCAATGACACACAGAAAGCCTCACAGGAGCTAAGCCAAATGGCGTCTCAGCTCCAGAGCGTGATTTCGAGGTTCACATTCTGAGTGGTCAGAGATAGTGATCCAGTCAAGCGAATGCAGAGTTTTTGCGTGACTGGGTCACGTCCATAGAGAGAGGCGTGGAACAGGATGAGCAAAGCACTGGTCGTCGATGATTCGAAGGCGATTCGCATGATTCTTGCGCGAACCTTGCGGGAACTCGGATTTGAGGTTCGCGAAGCGGCGAACGGCAGAGAAGCACTCGATGTGATCGCGGCCGAAAAACAATCAGTGACGCTGGTGCTGGCGGACTGGAATATGCCGGAGATCAACGGCCTGGAACTTCTGCGACGTTTGCGCGAAATTCGCGATCAATGCGCACCCGTCGTGGTGATGGTCACGAGCGAAACCGATGTAGACAAGATGACGACCGCACTCGAGGCGGGCGCCAACGAATACGTGATGAAACCGTTCACGAAAGACATCCTGATTGAAAAACTCCAACTTGCCGGAATTCGCGCTTGAGGAACTTACATGCCCGCCGTCAACAAGCGCATTCTGCAAACCGGTGAACGTATTCGCGTGCTCGTGGTGGATGACTCTGTTGTCATCCGCCGCCTGGTCACGCATGCACTCGGGCAGGACCCGATCATTGAGATCGTAGGCTCGGCATCGAACGGGTCCATCGCGTTACAGCGGATTCCGCAACTCAACCCTGACGTGCTGACATTGGATATTGAGATGCCCGAACTCGATGGCATCGCCACGCTGCGGCAGGTCCGGCGCGACTATCCGCATGTTCGCGTAATCATGTTCAGCACGCTCACAGAACGGGGCGCGGAGATTACTCTTGAAGCGCTCAGATGCGGGGCGGATGACTACGTAACCAAAGCGTCGAACGAGGGCTCGTTAGACCGTTCCATGGCGAGGCTCCAAGAGGAGCTGCTGCCGAAGATCAAGCAGTTCTTTCACGTGCCTGCACAGAACCGCGCCGGCACTCAGCCCGCTCCGCCGCGCGCGACTCCAATGACGATCCGCTCAGTCGCAGCGTCACGCCCAAAGGCCGTAGTCATCGGAGTCTCGACGGGGGGACCGAATGCTTTGGGCGCCATCCTGCCTTCCATCCCGGCCGAATTTCCCTTGCCGATTCTCCTGGTGCAGCATATGCCTCCGCTCTTTACGCGGTTACTGGCTGAGCGTCTCGATTCCACTTGCTCATTGGATGTTGTCGAAGCAAGCCAAGGAGAAACGGTCGCTGCCGGCAAAATCTTGATCGCGCCCGGCGATTTTCACATGAAAGTTGCCGGCAACGGCGGAGGTGTGCATGTGTTACTCGATCAATCGCCGCCACAGAACTCCTGCAGGCCCGCTGTCGATGCGCTGTTCTCCTCCATCGGCGAAGTCTATGGCGGTGCGGTCATCGCCGTCATTCTCACGGGTATGGGTCAGGACGGGCTGCATGGCGCGCAGATTCTGCGTGCAAAAGGAGCCAGTGTTCTCGCTCAGGACGAGGCTTCCAGCGTTGTCTGGGGCATGCCTGGTGCAGTCGTCAATGCAGGCTTAGCAGACTGCGTTCTGCCACTTGATCAGATCGTTCCTGAGATCTTGCGTCGCGCCTAGCGGCAGAAGGACACCGTATGTCGACCAGCTCGATTGCTCCCATACTCTCTGAGAACTACCGGTTCCTGCAGCAGCACGTCTACTCGCACGCGGGTATTGTGCTTGAAGAGGACAAGCAGTACCTGTTCGAGTCGCGGCTGGCTCCGATCGTAAGAAAACTTGGCCTTGGCTCCATCAACGATCTCTGCGTTCTGCTCCGCACCTCGCGCGAAGTCGAAGTCGGCCTCCAGGTGGTCGAGGCAATGACCACAAATGAGACCTATTTTTTTCGCGATCCCACGCATTACGACGCGATCCGCACATCTCTGCTTCCCAGGCTGAGACGCGATCGCTTGGATACAAAACGGCTGCGCTTCTGGTCGGCCGCTGCATCCACCGGACAGGAAGCATACAGTCTCGCCATGACTCTTCTTGATGAAGGACTGGCGGACTGGAACATCCAGATACTTGGAACTGATTTCTCATCGCAGGTTCTGGAAAAGGCGCGGCAAGGCAGGTATCGGCAGCTCGAAGTGAACAGAGGATTGCCTACCCACCTGTTGGTGAAACACTTCAATCGCGCTGGTGTCGATTGGCAACTGAACGATAACGTGCTTCGCATGGCGCGTTTCGAAAAGATTGATCTGCGCAAAAGCATGCGAGCCATGGGGCCATTCGATCTGGTATTTTGCCGCAATGTGCTGATCTACTTTGATGCCGAAACCAAGAAGAACATCCTGAAAGAAATTCACGGAACGCTGTTCCGCGACGGTTGGTTGATGCTGGGCGGAGCGGAAACGGTATTTGGCATCGAAGAATGGTTTGAAAGACAGTTGATCGGAAACGCAACTGTGTACGTGGCCCGCTGAAAGGAACAAAGATGTCCGCAAAAACGGATGTAGAGATTCATTCCGACGATCTGTTGCAAATCGTTTCGTCTGTCTTCGACACCATGCTTGGATTGGAAGCGTTCGAATCTGGCGCGCCATGGCAGCCGACTGCGCGCTGGTGGACTGCAGCGGTCTATCTCTCTGGAGAGTGGAACGGCGCCGTCCTGGTGGAGTGCGATCACGAACAGGCCGCTCGATTCGCCGCGCGATTTCTTTCAATCGATCTGCCCGAGGCAGTGAATGAAATGATCCGCGACGTGCTCGGTGAACTCGCCAATATGATTGGCGGCAATGTGAAAAGCGTTTTGATGAGCGGCATTCGGCTGTCTATGCCCTCCACCGTACACGGCAGCGACTACAACATCCGCCTCTGCGGTGGAACGGTGCGTCAGCGCATGGCATTCGAGTGCAACGACGGCGCGTTCTGGGTAACGATCCTCACTCTACAATCGCCAACGCGCGAACGTATGTCATTGCAGGCGCTTTTGCCAGCGGAGCGTTAATCGATTTGTGAGACTTCTGCAGCCGATACTTCCAAGAAGAGTCGATCGCTAAACATCGAAAACAAGATCGAGGGTCACTTCGTGAATTTAGTTAACATCAAGAATGAATCGGCTCCCAACGCCGCCGCATCACAAAGCAGCACCGCCGACCTTGTGGCCTCGTTAATCGAAAACTTCACCGCGCGTTCGGTATGCTCCAGGGAACAAGACTACCAGCGCTTTTCGGCCGAATTGACGCAGGTATTGAGTGATCTCAGAAATAATCCGGCCCCGTGCTCTTTGACTCAATACACGAACACGGCCCTCTCCAACTTTGAGGCTTATCAAAAAAATACTCAACGGCACATCGATGGATGGATCTCGCAACTGCGCGGGATCATACGGACACTGTTTTCTACAATCGGATCGATGCGGTCCGACGGCGACGGGCCCGACCTGGATGCAATTGAACAACAGATCATGGAATTGCAAACGATCGAGGACCTGGCGGTCGCACGAGAAAACCTTGAACTCGCCCTTGGAAAACTCACCAAGGCTGAACGCGCCAGGAAACAGGAAGCTGCCACTCAGTTGAAGAGATTGCATGACCGTGTTCTGATCCTTGAAGACTACGCCAATACTGCGGCCTCTCCCGCCCAGTCATTGCATGACGAATCCGGTGTTTCCAGCCCTGAGCCGCCAAAACAAGACGCGGCGTTCGCTCCAGGCCAGACATTGCCGGCCAAAACAAACAATCCAAATCCAGTTGACCCATCCATCGACCGCCTTACCGGCCTTCCTACACGAGACGCGGCTGAGGCTTCGATCGTTGCGTTAGAAGCGAACCCTCGCAACCGCTATGTGGCAGCTTTCTATATCCAAAATATGCAGCAGCTGAACGTCCGGTTTGGAGAACGCATTGGCGACGAACTTTTGTTTCTCATCACGCAGCGTCTCGTTAGTACCGTGCTTCGGCCCTCCGATCAAATATTCCGGTGGCGCGGTCCGGCGTTCGTAGCCATCCTCGATCGCGAAGAAAGCTTCTTATACGTGAACCAAGATCTTAAACGATCTGTGGAACACCCGTTTCAGTTTGAATTTCGATCCGGAAGCCTTCTCGTCTTCATCTCGATCGCGGCGGAACTGCTGAGCATGGCCAATGGCACGGCCGCTGAGCACATTCTGCAACTGGAACAATACTTCTCGTCCTTCTAGCTTCGCTTTCAGCTGCGAGGTCCAAAGATTGCCCTACTCCGCAGGTCCAGTCTGCGGCGGTTTCAACGATTCGAAGTTCGTCCTGTGCTCAAAGAAAAAGTCCGGAAGCGCGATGCACGCTCCCGGACTTCCCTCTTCCCTGTGCTCGCTAGAATACGACGTGCGCACCCACCTGGAACTGACGTGCGAAGGTTCCGCTATAGACTCCGGAGGTTGTACCGAAATTTGCGGAGGTTGGACTGACATTCGGCGTATTGTGTCGAATCCGATCCGAAGACTTCAAATCGCACTCTCCGCTGACCACAACCATCGCTGCGAGCTACTATGGTTGCAATGAATCGACGTGAGATGTTGAAACTAAGCTCTGCCTGCTCGCTTGCCACACTTGCTGCGGCCACACCTCGCCTTGCCAACGCGGTGAGCGGATCGACACACAACCCTGTGCCCCGGTGGAACGTCTTTGAGCTCACATTTGCCGGACCGTCGGATGGAAATCCATTCACAGACGTGCAATTGGGCGCAGTCTTCACGTTGGAGCATCGTTCTGTGGCTGTCGATGGTTTTTATGACGGCGGAGCAACGTACAAAGTACGCTTCATGCCCGACACTGAGGGCACATGGAGCTATACAACCAACAGCAACATTGCCGCATTGAGTGGCCATTCGGGCAGCTTTCCATGTGTGCCCGCTCTTGCCGGCGAGCATGGGCCGGTCTCGATACGGAATCAACACCACTTTGCGCATGCAGACGGCACGCCGTATTTCCCGTTCGGCACTACGTGCTACGCCTGGGTGCATCAGCCCGAGGAGTTGCAACAGCAAACTCTCGACACGCTGCGCTCCGCGCCGTTCAACAAGATTCGCATGTGCATCTTTCCGAAACACTATGAATACAATCGCAACGAACCGCCGCTCTATCCCTTCGAGCGGAATGCTGCCGGCATAAGCGACTTTACACGTTTCAATCCGTCACACTTCGCGCACATCGAGAAGCGCATCGCGGAACTGCGCGCTCTCGGCATCCAAGCCGACTTGATTCTTTTTCACCCCTATGATCGATGGGGCTACGCAACGATGCCTCCAGAGGCCGATGATCGTTACCTGCGCTATGTTCTCGCCCGCATGTCAGCGTATGCGAATATCTGGTGGTCGATGGCCAATGAATTCGATCTGATGAAGGCCAAATCCGTTTCTGACTTCGATCGGTTCTTTCACATCGTGGAGCAACATGATCCCGTGAACCATCTGCGATCAATTCATTTTTCGCACACGATGTATGACTACTCGCAACCTTGGGTCACCCACGCGTGTCTGCAGTCCTCCAAGTTCGAATCCGCCGCGGAATGGCTGGATGAGTTCCAGAAGCCCGTCTTGTTTGACGAGGTCGGCTATGAAGGCAATCTCAATCGGCGGTGGGGCAATCTTTCCGGTGAAGAGATGGTACGGCGATTTTGGCTGGGTGCCGTTTCGGGCTGTTATGTCACACACGGAGAGACCTATCTTCCCGCCGACGCCGCGATGGATGAGAACGCCACGCCGACTCTCTGGTGGTCGCACGGCGGCACGTTGCATGGAACCAGCTCGGCTCGGATCGCGTTTCTGCGCAAACTGGTTGAGGACTCTGCAGCCGCCGCGGGGCCGCAGGCTAAGCGCACGGGATTGGAAACCCAGCGAGCACCGTATTATTTGAACGGCGTTACTCTCGACGCCGACGGCAAACAGGTGAAAGAGATTCTCTACTATATGGACTTTCACCAACCGCTCTATTACGAGTTTCCACTTCCCGATGGCGAATTCACAGCAGAACTGATCGACCCATGGGAGATTAAGCGGTCTGCCTTGCCTGGCACATATCATGGCAACGCCAAGATCAAACTGACGGGGCGCGCTTACCAGGCAGTGCGATTTGCGCGGACATGATAACCGGTCGGCCGACTTATCTTCTTGGCTGACTTTTCGTACGGTTCAACCAGCCAACCGCCAGCAATCGTCAATGATTGGCAATAAGCGATTCCAGCAGATCGCAGCAAACTCTGCGGTCTGCCTTGATCCGCTACCGCAAACCAAACGGCCGGTTTGCGGCTTCACAGGTGGGCACGATAGAATGGAAGAACGTTCGCAAGAGGACGATCGAGGGTACCAGACCCGAACTGCTTCACGTACGTCGACTTCACCACCAGGCAGTCGACACAATGAGCAGGAGCCTTCAATGGAGCGATTGAACTCTGGAACGGCTGCAAGTACGTCGGGGAGTGGCTCAGCCTGGTAGAGCACCTGGTTCGGGACCAGGGGGTCGGAGGTTCAAATCCTCTCTCCCCGACCATTTAGAATCAATAACTTAAGCAATCTTCAGCACCCTGCCAAATTGCAAATGTAGACGAAAATGTAGCTGTCAAAGCCTCCAGTAGTAATTTTATCGGCGGTTCCAGTTGCAACTAGTAATGGCTGTGCTAGGCAGAAATCTTCAACGATGAACGGCAGCTTGATGCAAGAGAATGACTCTGGGGTAGCGTTGACCGGGCAAAGATGTTGTAGTTTTATGGATCGATTAACAGCGCATGTACGGCGGTACAGAGGCAGGATTGCCCATCGCCGGAGCGGAAGTACTTTGCCCCTTTCGGGGGACGGCGCGTCGTGCACGTTCTCAATGCACGAATAGTACTTGCCTAAGCTGGAGGATCGGCAGGCGAAGTTGAATCTCGGAAACACGCACTCGCACCTACGGATTCCAAATCCGCTCGCGTTGTTCCGGCTCCTCGTAGTTATCGACAGGGTTCTGTGACCGGTCTCGAATCCGCCGAGCAAAATCGGATACCGCGACAGTATTACGGGGTTCCCCTTTTCGTCCACTTTGTCGTTGAAATACTCCGTTTGCAAAACCTCTCCCTTTGCGGCAGAGAACTCGAATTTCTGCTTGGGTTTACCGGTCGCTGGATTGTAATAGGTTACATCACCTTTTTCCGAAAGATCAATCGCTCTGTTGAGCGTTGCTTCAAAGTCACCCAAGTCATTCGCGTCATTTTTGGCTCTAGCCCGCAGGTCCTCAAAGAGCGCCTCGGCTTCGGTTGCGGTAAGAGATGACGGCAGCTCGTAACTTATGGCGTGGAGAGGAACATAGGCGTTCGCCCCATTGCCCGGAGCATTCTTCGCGGATATCTTCCCCACTAGTAGCCATTGTGATTGTTCGCCCCTTTCTGTAAGCTGAATTCTGCATGTTCACCCCACTTTCCACGAAGATCGAGACCGTCTTCAGGTCCACCGCCAAAATCAACGGAGAACGATTGCGACCCTCCTGCCTCCAAATCCTGAACTCGCATGGACTCATGTACTTTATCGCCGATGAATCCGCCGTTTGCAAGGATTGATCCGGCCAACAGGATGGTACGGAATTTCCCCCACCCTTTCTTATTGAGTTCTTTCTCTTTGCGCTCTCCTGTAGTTTCACGGGATGGCAGGTGTTCCATGCTATAGATTTATATAAATATATTCACATTTTATCGTACCCTCAAAACCAGTCAAGTAGCAGACATATGCTAAGACAAGTGACCTATGCAACAAGAATGCGACGTCTCATAGGGGTACAGCTCCCGCGAGTTGTGATTAGAAATATTGCAAGGGCGCTCCGAACCGACTCTGCGTTTTGGGTAGGCGAGTCCGCGCCTAGGCAGACCTAAGTTTTTTGTTGCGGACCGCTTCTCGCCGCGCCATAATTCTGAGCACCGACAGAAACGAGCTCGCTGAATCTTTCCCCCGGTATCAAAGCTTGTCGCCCGGAGCAAAGTCCTTGACTCACGCTTGGTGAGGACGGTGGAATTTGCTCTTCAGATCGGGACATGCATGAATTCTCGCGGTAAAACACATACGGCATGCCTCGTTGTGATCAGCACAGCGATGGTTCTTTGTCTTTGCGGCTGCGCCGCGGTGCTGTTTGAGGGAGCCGAGGCTGGAGAGGCCCTTGCAGCCGGGGCCGAGATAGCGCCAGCCGTTGAAGCCGGTGCAATAGAATCCTCGGCCCTGGACAGTTTTTGGTCGCGAGGACTTGTGCCGACCTTCGATGTGTCGCTCGACCAAGACATCGTCTCTGAGCAGATCGGACGAACCCGGTTTAACATCAACCTCGGCTCCGGCACTGTTAAGACCGGGAACGGAGTCCCGGTTGCACAAATCGAGGGGAGCCGTATCTATCGCATTTACCCGCGCGGAACCCATGAGTTGGTCGCAGAGATTGAAACCAGATTGGCGAAACCAATCACGGCGTATTCCGATCCAACCGTTTTGGACCGTGTCCGCATTTTGAAAACAGGCGAACTTGTCCAGGTGGTTCGCGTAGAAAAGGGCTGGTACCAAATCCGGTATCTGGACCACGACGTCTCAGTGCTTCTTTGGGTATTTGGCCCTGATCTCATCTCGACGATTGACGGGATACGTCTAGGCAATGGAAATCCCCAGACTGTCTCTTTTCAAACTCGGGTTCCTACGCGCGAACTTATCCTCTCCACCCTGAAGTCGGCTGAAAAGGTAAGAAGTGACTTAGGAGGCATAATCCCGCAGGATAAAATGTAAGGAGTTCTTATGCGCGTATTTGTAACGCTTGTGCTGATGGTTTTTGCAGTGGTCATGTGCCTTTTGTACGCCCGCGAAACCTCCCTGAACGCAACAACCAGAAAGCAGATTACCGAACTCACCCAGCGTATTACCGCTCTGGAAACGCAACAGCAGAACGTCAAAGTTCTCAAATCCGACATCCGCACTTTGGATGTCAAGATCGACACACTTCGCGAGGCACTTACCACTGTAGCAAACTCGCCGGAAGCGTCTCTTCCAGTTGGGAGAAGCAACCCTTGATTGATTTTCTCGGGAGTGCCACACGAAATATCCCGGGCGAGGTTTGATCGGCCTTGTTATTCCTGAGCCAGTTGAAGTATTAGTCTTCGACCAAGTCCGAGGATGCTGTGGATACGGAAGAAGCGGTGCGGTGATAGTCGGGGTGTTTGAGCAGACGCAGGTAAGAGTTCCGGTTGCAGAGGTGATCCGCAAGGTCGGTAATGTCCTCTGACCGCGGTACCGACTAATCCGCCCCCGGAAGTAGGCAGCAGCCACCGCAAGGTGGCTCAACACAAACCGGGGCCGCGTTAGCGACCCGCTCAAGCCGCTTTGAGCGGCTCACAACGTAAAGCCCAGGCTTTGCCGGGGGATACTTACAGGTTCATGATCGCGGTGACGTCTTCAGAGATGAAGCAATTTCGCAGATCAGTCTGCAAAAAATCTCGGACTCAACAGTAGAGGCCCAATTCATCGAATCTTTCGATATCTTGATCGCAGGCCAAGACAAAAGGCGAACAGTTCGGACAATCTTGCACTTTATCAAAGAGGGAGGGGCTTGGAAAATCTCCTATGAACGTCAGCTGAACCCATCGCCTGAAAATAAATTGCAAGAATTGCATGGCTCCGCGTTTAAACGAACAATACTCTTGCTCGAAGCATGTGCACGAACGCACCATCCTTTCGGAATGTGCAGAATACATTCTCTCCGCTGATATACAGTCCGGCCCTTCTGCTTGACACCTCAAATCCGGCTCTTAGCCGCCTCAGGTAGACTTTTACTGAGCTAATTGTGATTTCTGCGACTTCCGCCAGCGTTTCGGTTGGAATCTCCATGCCGAAATTGATCGCGAAATGATTCATCATATGGATTAGACGCGGCCCGTACGAGATCAACTCTCAAGTCGCCGGTCCCAACACGTAGAACTGCGGTATTCCACCACGGCGATCAACGACGATTGTCGACTTTCCATTTTCGCATCTGGACTCGAACATCAACCTCTTCACCGTTGCACGTAGTTGCTTCGGATATCCATACACGATGCACTCCGCTCCGCTGGATCGAAAGCGGCTTTCATAGCTTGCACTCAGGTCTCCAGGTGTAAGCAGGACTACCTTCGGGCATCGAATCGCTGCGATTCTGCTGAACTCGTGGACTTCCTGAATAAAAGAAATGCCGTCCTCAGGACCGTAGTCGAGAAACTTCACGATGATACCGATTGAATCTTTCTGCACTTCAAGAACCTTGAGTGCGCTATCTGATGAAGTGGCATGGAGCGTTTCGTGACGGATCGCATCCCTCAGACTACCGGCGATCGCGGCACCAGCGGCGGGTATCGGGTCTACCAAAAGAATCTTCATTCGTCCCTTCCAAGACCAATAATTCGGTTGTTGTCGGGACGTATGCGATGAAGCTGTTCAAGGACCGGAGGACGGATCGCGTCAATAGCCGGTTCGCTTCTGCAATTGACGCTAACTTACTAATGTGCTAGCCTGCATGCGATTAGCACAGAATCACTATTCCCCAAATGGTGGTCCGTAGAACAGTGCTCACTCGATTGTCCCGATTGAGCACTCACTGCGATGTTCTGCAGTGGCCCTGGTCGGTGGCTAAACCGACTGGGGCATTTTCATAATTGCCGCTTCTCTTAACGGCTTCGCTTCTCCTGTTCTAATAATCCCGAATTTCTGAATAATCGCAAGGATTGAATGTAGTCACCATTTCACCTGCTACGCAGAAACTAATCACGATTCATGGAGGCAATCGGTGCAACAACCTGGCGTTAGACGCCTATTCGTAGCCAAGTCCTCCGCTGCCGTCGCCCGCTTACGTGCTGCAAAGGGAAAGCAGTTCGCCACTACTGCAGCCGACTTGAGCCTGGCATCGATATCCAGATTGGAGCGCGGCTTTGCTGTTACAGAAAGGATTGCAGAGGCCTATCGTCGCTCGGTAGCTCCTGATCGCGCTTTCAACGATATCTTTGAGTTATGTCCCGCGACGAAGGCATTCAATAACTTCACGTGGGAGCAGGTCAGCCGTGCCGCAACTGTAGTCGGGAGAAAAGCCTTGAGACAATTCAAGCCCGATTTCTTGATTACGTTTGCCGGACCGTCGTCGCTATTCACAAGCCTTGTTATGGCTAAAACGTTAAACCGCGAAGAGTTCTTGACCATGACCGTCCATTTGGCTATCTTTCGCGACAAACGTAGACCTATAAGTTCCGCCGAAAGGAGCGGATTCGACATTATCGAGAGCCATCGATTCAACTTACGGATTCCCCTTGCAGTATCGCGCGCGAGGAATCGCGCCAATATCCGGGTTGCGGTGATCGACGATACGGTGACTACCGGCTCCAGTCTCGAAAAGATGGCGCACTACCTCCTCCAACACGGTTTCCGACGTAAAAACATTCTTTTCGCAACCTGCGTATGCTCCAGAGAGGCGCTCCAAGAGCAGAACACGAGGCCAGATGTGTGGGTCTACAAAACGAAAGGCCCCTACAGACTTCCATGGGGACCTCCGCTGTAACCCAATTATCGATTCGGGACAGCAATCGAGTAATGGATCGAAGTACGCCATTCGAGCTGGAAATTCAGGGAGTCATCCGTTCTTGACTCACGGTTAATTGAAAGATAGCTTCCTTTGATAACAGGCAAACCTCTTTGTTATAATTGCCGCCTTCCCCCTACATTTTTCGCTAAGGCTGCGCCGGCGATGGGAGCCCTTGGGGAGGACTTTGATGCGTAAGAGCCGATACACGGAAGAGCAGATCGTGGGGATCCTGAAGGAGTCGGAAGCAGGTGTTCCGACAGCGGAGCTATGCCGCAAGCATGCATCAGCGAACAGACGTTCTACCGCTGGAAGGCGAAGTACGGTGGTCTTGAAGTCAGCGAGGCGCAGCGCCTGCGGCAGTTGGAAGAAGAGAACCGCAAGCTAAAGCAGCTGGTGGCCGAGCAGGCGTTGGACATCGCCGGCTTCAAGGCGGTGCTATCAAAAAAGTGGTAGGCCCACAGGCGCGGCGAGAAGCCGTGAAGGCATTTCGGGCAGCAACGGAGTGCTCGGAACGACATACTTGTGGGCAACTTGAAATGCTGCAAGCGATGGTGCGCTATCGACAGCGGCCGACACGATTCAGTGCAGCAAACGAGCGGCTGCGTGTTTGACTGCGCGAGTCGGCTGAACAGCGGCGGCGCTGGGGATATCGGCGGCTGCACATTCTGCTCGAACGGGAGGGCTGGGTGGTCAATAGCAAGTGCGTCTATCGGATCTATGTGAAAGAGAAGCTGGTGGTGCGCCGGCGCAAGCGCAGACGCAGGATTTGCGCTGAGGCACGTGTGCTGCTGGCCGCGCCCACACGCAGCAACGAGACCTGGACGATGGACTTCCTGCAAGATGCACTGGCTACGGGCCGCAAGGCACGGACGCTGTCGATCGAAGATGCCTACACGCGGCAGATGCTGGCCATCGAGGTCGATACATCGCTGCCTGCATTGCGGGTGGTCCGCGTGCTGGAACGGCTGCGCATCGAGCGTGGACTGCCTCTGCGGATCGTCATTGATAACGTACTAACACGGGAAAGGAAAGCTGGAGGGAAGAAACGATCCCTTAGCATCCCGTACGGGATGGCAACGACTGTAACTCCAAGTGGCTTCCACATGCAAGGGCGGAGCGATCGACCCGGCGGAATGAAGTGAGACGGCTTATTGTCGATGGCATGCGAAAGGCAGAGGACCTTAGAGATCGCAAGAGGGTGGAAAGGATCGGCAGAATACTTGCACACGCGATCACCTTTGAAGCGGACGCCAAGTTCGACAAGGCAGAGGAAATGATGCGCGTCGCGCGGGATCTCAGTGACGAGGATGTTCTGGCTCTTCGCCACATATTTGAATGCCAGTTCATCGCCCAACAGAAAGTCGGCTTTATAGGAACCGAAAACAGGATGTTTCACCCAAAGACCCACCGTGGTCGTTGGACACTGACCAACTGACCTCGAATTGGAGAGACCACCCACTCCATCTACCCGTTGCCACGCTGCCGGAGGAGGTGGAGAGTTGTTTTCTAAAACTTCAAGGCCTAGGATTAGCTCGATCTGTCGAATATAAAGACTTCGAAACCAACCGGGATCGACGGGTCTTCGCACTTCTACCCAAGGGCTGTGATTTTGTCCGCTACATTCAGGAGATGGCTACCGACCGCAAATGTCATGTGAATCGAAGTTGGCCGTTGCACCAACAGCGTGAACCACTCCCGATAAAATACTCCAGCAGCCAACCGTTAGAGAACTCGAATGCCTCAATTCGCACGATACATCGGCATTGACTATTCCGGCGCGGAAACGGCAGACTCTTCCTGCAAAGGTATCCGCGTGTTCATAGCCGAGGGTTCCGGCGAACCACAGCAGGTTCAGCCGCCACCAAGCCCACGTCGGTATTGGACTCGCCGTGGTCTCGCCGAATGGCTCTGCAACGAACTTGGAGGCGAGACGCCAACCATCGTCGGTATCGACCACGCTTTCTCTTTCCCGCTGGCCTACTTCGAAAAGTACCGGCTTTCGAGCAACTGGCACGAGTTCTTGGAGGACTTCCAACATCACTGGCCGACCGATTCGCCTCGCACATACGTGTGCTTTCTTCGGGAAGAGCCTTCAGGGAGTGGCTTGAAGCGGGCTGGGGAGCGAGGTTGGCTCCGAGTGACTGAGACATGGACACCAACCGCAAAATCCGTCTTCGGGTTCGGCGTCAATGGGGAGGTCGCCACATCGACCCACGCCGGTCTGCCTTGGCTCCTTTATCTGAAGATGCACTGCAAACGCCCGATTCACTTCTGGCCTTTCGACGGATGGGAAGTGCTTGAGAGCAGGTCGGTGGTGGCTGAGGTCTACCCGGCATTGTGGATGCGCCGGTATCCGAGGAAAGGCAGGGACGCCGACGAGCAAGCCGCGTACGTCGCAGCAGCGTGGCTGCAACGGGCGGACCACAACGGCTCTCTCCACTGTTTCCTTAATCCGAGTCTGACTGCCGAGGAGCGGGGTATCGCCAAGATTGAGGGCTGGATTTTGGGAGTGACTTAGCCTCCATCGGGTCGACGGAACTCCTAAAATGGCAATGATTAGTGCAACCATCTCCCAGGAGCGAATATGCTGATACACATTTCCAGCAATTGTCCATGACTGGCTCTATTGGCACCAAGCCGGTCGAGAGACGACGCTGATGCGATGTTGCGAAACGGGATGAATGCCTTCGGCGTTGAGCGGTGGAAGGTGGATGCGATATACACTGCAGGGCACAAATTCGGACAACTGGCGTGGGATTCCAACGCGAGACTTAAGACTCAAGGAGAAGGGCGGGTTCTAGCCACTATCCGCGATAGCCCTTGATCACGTGGGGACAACTGGAAAACTGTACCGGCTCAGTTTGTAGAGCCAGTGTGAGGTTCGGGGATCAGACGTAGGCTTCAGATCTATGACAACTACGAAGGCCGCAAGCTCTTGACATCGAATCGACCTAGCTTGGGGCTTTGCCTCGCGTCAGTGAGTCTACAATCTCTACAGGCTCAACACGAAAGTACGTTTTTTCACGAACGCATTGATCGTCGTTCTAGCACTGCTTGGCATATTGAGCCTAATTGACGAATGGTGGCGCGCGCCAACTCCGATTCCACTCGTTCAGTTTCTTCAGGCTCATCATCTATGGCGCGTTTGGAACGCACTGAGGTGGCAACATATGTATTCGCATGAGATTCTCCATTTTCTTTCGGGCGTGGTCGGCTCTGTGGTGGGTTGCTGGATCTACTTTGCAATCCAAAAGAAAAAGATTTGACGCCAAGTCGACAGTCTGAACGGATAGCTTCACTGAGAGCCGAAGTGAGAACGATGCACAACGATCGAATCTGATTTGCATTTCGCATGGTGTGTCTGCCCATTACTTTGGTCGATGACGAAAATCAACAATCGTGGTCACAGATTTACTTGACAAGAAATTGAAGTTCAGGGAAACTGCTCAATAGATTTAAATAACAAACTAGCTGTACGAAAGACGGGCTTCTCTCGCCGCGCACGCCTGCGGCATTTTTCCCTTCTCTGGAATCGCACTTTAATGCGGAGTTACGTGTGCCGAGGGCGCGATGTTCGCAGCCAGCAGACGCGAAAGTGGTCGTGCGCATGGACAGTAATTCCGTCACATGGAGTTTCAGAGTAAGCGTACGTCCAGCCCCAGTTGACAGCGGTAGAGTGTGCCATGAAGTGTCCACTTGTTTTTTTCGTGGGCACTTGATGAGTGTGTTTTAAGCAGCCTGAGATGAGTGGGTCTGAAGTGAGGCAGCCATGTTCCAGGG
>DASRHE010000017.1:0-2035 GCA_035650595.1 Occallatibacter sp.
TCGCCGAACACTTCGGCGTCAGCCGCATGACCGGCAGGCACGCGCTGAAGTCGCTCCATGACCTGGGCGTGACCTACAGCGTGCGGGGCAAGGGGACGTTTGTTTCCGCCATCAAGGTGGAAAAAGATTTTCGGCAGGTGGCGTCCTTTACGGAAGAGATGCAGGCGCGCCGCCTGCGGCCAAAATCCAAGGTGCTGTCCTTCGAAGTGATTCCGGCGGACCGGGAGGCCGCCAGCGCGCTTCACCTATCGCCGCGCGAAAATGTGATCAGCCTGCGTCGCATCCGCTTTGCCAACGCTTCTCCCATGGGGATCGAATGGAGCCGTATTCCCCACCGCCTCTGCCCGGATCTGCTGCAGACCTTCGATCCTCGAACCTCGCTCTACGACACGCTGGCGCAACAGTATGGAATCCGGATGGCGATTGCTGACGAGATCGTAGAGGCAGGCCTGGCCGGCGCGGAGGAAGCGCGACTCTTAGGGGCAGCTCGCAAGAGCCCAGTCTTCCTGTTCACGCGCATTTCCTACGTTCACACCGGCGAGCCGACGGAGTTTGTGAAATCCGTTTATCGGGGCGATCGCTACAAGATCGTCAATCGGCTCACGCGGTTGAACCGCGAATTGCTGTCAGCAGGCGAGCAGCACTAGATAGCTCTTGCCGATTGAAACAGATTGAGCGCGAATACCGCCGCTAGTCTTGGCCACGGTCACCTTCTCCGGCGAGATCTCGGGGTGGCAGCAGGCGAACCTGTCCGCGCCGGTTCCCATTACCGCCAACACCGCGTACGTGGTCTCCTGCCACAGCGATGGCGGCTTCAGCGCGGACGAGAACTACTTCAGCTCGGCGGTGGACAATCCGCCGCTACATGCCCCGGCTAACGGCACATCGGGCGGCAACGGCGTGTTTGCCTTCGGCCCCGATCCAATCTTCCCCACCATGACCACTTCGAGGGTTCTAGGGGGCATGTTTTAGGCAAATCATAATCTTAGTAAGTCGTGTTCTTAGCAAGTCGTCGTTGACTTACCTGGGCACCGGAGCTAGCATGCCGCCTATTAAATGGGAGTGCCGGTCTCCCGCGCTCAGCTCCAACCGGCCTGTCCCTGCTAATCTAGCCACATCGCACCCCTCCCGGTGCGGCCAAACAAACCCGCGCCGACTGGCGCTCTCGGCTTTGTACGAGCCCAGGCCAGTTCTGCAAGCCAATTTGTTTGTCCAACGGAGGTTGTATGAAGAAGTTCTGGATTGCGCTGATGCTTGTCGCAATCGTTCCCCCCGTCGCAGCTCAGGCCCAGGCGGGGGAGAAGAAGGCCAGCAAGAAAATGGAGGCGCCCGCAAAGGAGACCCGGTGGCAGGGATTCATTCAGCACACCGACACCGAAAAGATGGCCTTTACAGTTCGCGGAGGCCGCGATTTGAAGGGTAATTTCGAACGGTCCATTTTCTTTGACGAGAACACCAAGTGGACCAAGCAAGGCAAACCGGCCGACCGCTCAGAATTCAAAGATGGCTCATTCATCATCGCGATTGGAACTGTGGACAATGAGGGCAAATTCCACGCCGATCGGATTGATTTGCGACTGCCGCGCTGACGGGCCGCTCTCGGCAGCTGTCGACGCAGGCCGACTCGGCCGCGCAGAACCTACACAGCTTTGGCAGCGGCAGCCTGCGTCAGCCGCCGCTTCGCCTCCAGGGCAGCCTGTCGCAGCAGCGGGTCGGGGCGCGCGAGACACTGATTCAGATACGGCTCCAGAGATTGCAGCCCCAGCGTGCCGATGGCATATGCGCCGCAGGCAGTGAGCCAGGAATCATCGCTGCATACCAGCGCGGTGACCGCTTCTTCTGTAGTGCTCACGTTGGCGCGAACCAGGCGTGCCGCCAGGGCGGCTCGCTGCGCCACCGTGACTTGCCCATCCACCAGCGGCACAAGGAGTTGCCGCAGTTCGGGCTTGAGAATGTTGTCGAGGAACTCCAGCGCGTTGTCGTGCACGGTGGGATTCTTCGACTGCAAGCCGTAATAGGCGCTGTGCAGATCCTG
>DASRHE010000018.1:0-554030 GCA_035650595.1 Occallatibacter sp.
CGTTCAACGGAACCTTCCGGGATGAATGTCTGAACGTACACTGGTTCGAAACACTGGCCGAAGCAAAACAGCTTATCGAATCCTGGCGACGGGAATACAATGAGAGTCGTCCTCACAGGGCTCTCAACGAGAGGACACCAAGCGAATTCGCCAGTGAGTACGCGGCTAGCCGTGCACTCACTGCAACCTAAACCTGTCGAAGACTAACTCCAAGCTTGGTACAGAAAACCCGGTCCCCTCACACCTCTATTCCTGTTCTGAACAGCTTAAACTCTTGAGGGCAATGTTGCTGCGCGAAGACGGAAAGGTGTTGCAGATTGGCGAAGGAATTCCTCGTTCCTGGCTTGCTCCCGGTCAACATGTGGCTGTCGATTCAGCGCCCACTGTCTTCGGAGACGTGAAATATCGGATTGAGATGTCCTCTGATGGAGTGGCGTTGGTCCGGGTTACACCACCGTCGCGTCGTACCCCTGAGAAGATCGTAATCCATCTGCGCGTCTCATCCATGGAGCCAATCGAATCAGTTCAGGGTGCGTCGCCCAAGGAATTCAGTTACTCCGGGCAAGCAATTACTTTCCCCAATCTGAAGCATTCCGTCGAGGTGAAAGTTCGCTTCCAGCAATGAGCAGGAGGCGTCCAAGTTCTGGGTCGCACCGTAGGTAGTTCGAAAACAGCTGACAGGTGCAGCATGTACCGGAGCAGATGCGGAGGTGGGGATCACCAATATCACTTCCACTACGCCGACCGGGACAGCTGGAGCCCGCCTTGTGCCTGGCTAGCGGGAGCCAGAAGCCTATTTGTACAGAAGATGACAAGATTAGAACATGCTGAAAGCAGCATGTTTACCAGGACATTTATCAAGGAACAATTCTGTACATTCTTAACCTTGTCAGCGTCTCATTCACCGAAATAGAGTCTGTACGTTTCGAAGATAGAGGCTTGAGGCAGGGGCCCCAGGTGTGTGACTGCTTCCGGAGCCGACTGTCTTTTATTCCACTTTGATCAGAAAGGCGCCGGCCATTGAGGACAGCCATCAACGTTCTGCTCGCCCCACCATCGGGAAACACCATTCTGCTGAGGGGAATCGGCGACGTTTACGGTTTCGCGCATACGGACCTCACCGTCTCTCCGGCGCAGGGGAACTTTAAGAGTTCGCAGGCCATGCCCACGTCAATGAATTTCGTGCAGAACACGCCAACGACCGTGCTTCGCGTATCGGACGGAACCTATGGCGGCCACGCCGCACCGTTTGATCTCGAAGGATGGTGGCCTGAACTGGACCGGTTTCGCCGCCGTACAGGCTAGGACGACGAAGGGCGGCGGTTCAATTGCGATCGCGCCCGATGGCCCGTCGATAGTTTGGGCCACCATGGACGCCGCGGCAGTCTGGTATTCGAAGGACAGCGGAAGACGTGGGCAGTCTCGGCGGGAATCGCGGCGCGGTCGCAGGGACAACAGTTTTAAGTCAAACGACTCCGAGGAAATAGTGGTGAACAAGGTTAGCCATATTTCATGCCAGGCAGTTTGCGGTCTTTTCTGTCTGATGATTTTCACGACGGCCGCTTTCACTCAGACGGCGCCGCGCAAAATCGCGCTCGACGTCTCGCGGGCTTCCAAACCCTTTGATCGCTTCTTCGATCTTTCGGTCGGCTCGGATTATCCTGGTACGCTGATTCGCGACGACAGCCAGGCGCAGCTCAAGATCGCCGTCGACGAGCTCGGTTTCCGCTACATCCGCTTCCACGCTATCTTCCACGACGTGCTTGGCACGGTGAAGATCGAGAACGGCAAGACGGTCTACGACTGGAACAGGATCGACTATCTCGACGATAACCTGCTCAAGCGCCACATCAAGCCGTTCGTTGAACTCGGCTTCACGCCGGAGGCGATGAAGACCTCCGATCTCAAGATCTTCTATTGGCAGGGCAACGGGTCGCATCCGGTGCCGGAGCAGTGGCGGGCGCTGGTCGACGCCTTCGTTCGCCACCTCGAGCAGCGCTACGGACAGGAACAAGTTCGCACCTGGTTCTTCGAAGTGTGGAACGAGCCTAACCTCGACGGTTTCTGGGAGAAGGCCGACCAGAAGGCATACTTCGACCTTTACGACATTTCAGCAAAAACGATTAAGGCTGTCGATGCGAAGCTGCGTGTCGGCGGGCCTTCGACTGCCGGCGCCGCGTGGGTACCCGAGTTTCTCGACCACGTCTCGAAGAGCGGCGCGGGGGTGGATTTTGTCACCACGCACACTTACGGCGTCGATTGGGGCTTCCTCGACGAATGGGGGAAACAGGACACGAAGCTCTCACCCTCGCCGGACGCGATTGTCGGCGACGTGCGCCGCGTGCGCAAGCAGATTGAAGAGTCCAAGTTCCCCGGCCTTCCGCTCTATTTCAGTGAGTGGAGCACCAGCTACAATCCGCGCGACCTGGTGCACGATTCCTACATCAGCGCGCCTTACATTCTCTCCAAACTCAAGGCGACCCAGGGTCTGGTCCAGGGTATGAGTTACTGGACCTACACCGATTTGTTCGAAGAGCCCGGCCCGCCGACCGCGCCTTTCCAGGGTGGTTTCGGCTTGATGAATCCGCAAGGCATCCGCAAGCCGGCGTACTTCGCATACAAATATCTGCATGCATTGAAGGGCAAGGAAATCCCCACGCAGGATCCGCAGGTCTTCGCGACGGCCGACGGAGACAAGGTCTCCGCCATCATGTGGGACCTGGACCAATCGCAGCAGAACACCAGCGATCGCTCCTTCTACAACCGGATCATACCCAATAAGCCCGCACCTACGGCGGAGGTGAGCATCTCGCACTTGAACCCAGGCACGTACCGCCTGACGCTGCATCGCACGGGCTTCCGCGCCAATGACGCTTATTCGGAATACATCGACATGGGGGCGCCCAAGGAACTGACACCCGCGCAGCTTGAGAGACTCCAGCAGCTCACGTGCGACCTGTCCGAAAGCGAACGCGACGTCACCGTCGGTGCCGATGGTTCGTACTCTGCGTCGATCCCGATGCAGAGCAATGATGTCGTGCTGATGACACTGGTAAGAAGTAATCTTCGGTGATTCCCGAGGGCGAGAAACAGCAAACTATTTTTTGGCCGCCATGTCGTCCGCATGTGCCGATTGGCTGAAAGCAATTTTGCTGAAACGTTTTGGCGGATTGGATATCAAGAGTACGCAGCGGAGGCGCATTTGCTGAAGATAATCTGGGAGCATATTAGAAAGAGGCTCGCAAAGATTGGCAGGACGCGTGTAGCAACGCGATCAAACGCTATGAAGAACGCTGCGCGCGGAACGCATGGGAGTGGAGCAATGCATTCTCACCCACCGATTCTCTATTTCGATCCCAGGATCGTGGAAATCGGGGCCTTGTACCGCTCGACAGACGAAGCAACTACATGGATTCCTGTTAACGGCATTGCTCAACAACGAAACGCACTCAGCACAGCCTGTCGAGATTTGTACACATTTGAGTTGGAATTTGAGTTCTGCCGTCGTGGCAGTGAATTTAGGACAAAGAGCAATTAGGGTTGCGGAGGACCGGATGATATTCGGGGACCCTTCTGTCACCTTCCCCGAAACAGAGAGTTGATGCTCAACAACCAACGACCACTCTTCGTGGAGTTCGTGCTCCGTAGAGAGCATATTGCAGACGCCTAGGTTCTACTCCGCGCTCTGCTCGTGTAAGCAGAGCAACGCCAGCCGATACCCGTTTGGCGAATCGGCCCCGCTTAGCCGTTTGGACGGCTCTGAATTCGAACGAGGACATCGCATTGTTTCCGAAGGTCACAAAGTCTATTTTCGCTTTCTTGATTGTCTATTTATGGGTCTCCGTATTGATCGCCCAGTCTCAAACCCCGACTCCGCTCTGGCCCGGCGGAGCTCCCGGAGCCCGAGGAACGACCGATAGCGACAATCCGAAGATCACGATCTATTTACCGAAAGAGCGCAATACCGGCACCGGAGTTCTCATTTTCCCCGGCGGCTCGTATGCATTTCTAGCGATGGATCACGAGGGAAGACAGATCGCTGAGTGGCTCAACAACCTAGGGGTCGCCGCCTTTGTTGTGCAATATCGTGTCGCGCCGTACCATCATCCCGTTGAGATCAACGATGCGAAGCGCGCCATGCGCTACGTTCGTTGGCACGCCACGGAGTACAAGATTGCGCCTGAACGTATTGGGGTCTGGGGCTTTTCTGCCGGAGGACACCTTGCTTCGACGCTCGGCACCCATTACGACTACGGCGATCCCTCGTCTCCCGATCCGATCGAGAGCGTCAGTTCGCGGCCCGATTTCATGGTCCTCGCGTATCCCGTCATCGACCCGCTGGCGAGCGCTGCAAAGGACTCTTTTGATAATCTGCTCGGCAAGGGTGCCGATCCAGCGCTCGTCCGTGAACTATCGAACGACCTGCACGTCAACGCGCAGACTCCGCCCACTTTCCTCATGGCTGCCGGGGATGACCAGGCCGTCTCCCCGGAATGCGCATTGAACTTCTACTCCGCCCTCCTCAAAGCAGGAGTTCCTGCAGAACTGCACATTTACGAATCCGGCGGTCATGGCTTCGGGCTAGGTTCAACAAACCCCCGCGTCTCTTCCTGGAGCCAGCGCTTGGCCGAATGGCTGAGAGATCGAGGTTTACTGTGAGTTCTCGGATGACGGAAACGACTGGAGACCGTTGCCCGGACAGCACGAAGGGCCTGCCGTCCGGAGTGAGCCCGATACGAAGGTTGTGGGCTATCGTTCATCCTTGCAGAGTGGCAGTCTGGTTGAGGTTTCGGGAGCCTTCTTTACTCTGACTCGTCGATCACTTCTATCGCTGAGACTGTGGCATTGTTGACGATGGATTCAAAGGTCAGATTCAACTTGCCCTGAGGTGATGGACGCAGATGGTAGAACGTCTTGGTCACCGCATGTAAGCTACCTGCCTCCTTGTACAGATCGAAGTTGTCGAGCAATGTTGAGCCGTTGCAGAAAACGCGAAACACTCGATCTCCAGGAGCTCCACCGCCGGAACCTTGGGTACCGAAATACAGTTCCGCAAAATGAAGAATCAGAGTATACCGGTCGCGTGTATCCACCGGAATGGCGTAGGAAAAGTTACCGAAGCGCTCCCACGCGTAAAGGTCGGGATCGGGAGTCCCTTCCACATGGACTCTCTGCTCTCGCGCATGCCCGTTTACGAAATAAGTATCCGGATGCCAGATGATGCCATTGTGGTCCGTGACAGAAGTTGGCTGAGCCACGATGCGGATGGGGGCCTGCTTGTGCGGGATTCCGGGAAGCAACGCGAGCGCATTCAAAACAGGCATGCCCTGTTCGATTTCGAAATCGAGGTGAAGATGGCCGTCCTTATCTGGTGATACATCGCGAAAGATGCGCTCGTCCGCGAGATTGGGTCCGCCCGCGTCTCCGTTGATATCGAAACCCCTCAGTATATGGTTCCCATTCGCAACAACTGAAAAGGTGGACAGGTCTCGTCCCTCCGTGGCGAAATAGAGGTGCAATTCGTAAACCCCTGGCTCAAGAGGAATATCATAGAAGAAATAGCCATTACGCCCTTGGTTGAACAGCACCGGATCGCTGGTTCGTTCAACTGAGCCTTCGGTACGTTGCACCGTCCCGCCGAGATGGAAGTACTGATCGGGCTCCCAGCGCATTCCTGTGCTGTCGATGACCGGAGCCCCGGTATACCCGGCAAGAATCCGCAAGGGGACCACCACGGCATTGGCCGGTGTGGGTGTCTGCATGGCTTCCGTATGCTGTGTAATCTGGCCCGAAGCAGAAGATTGCCGATGTTGAATGAGCCACAAGCCGGCCAGGCCCAGAATTCCGAGTACAGCCAGCGCACTGAACAAAACGAGCCGTGGTACGGACTTTCGCTGCTCCAGACTGCGCTCTAGTCCCCCGGTTCTTTCTAAAGTAATTTCCTCAAATCCACTGTCGTCCTCATTCCCGTTCAATTTGAGACTCTGAGGCTCCTGATTTCCCTTACCAACATTGAAATGATTGGACTTCAGCAGCTCTTCATCCAGTGTGAAATGTGGTTTCAGGAACTGCTGAGCGCTCGGCAACGATTCTGAAGCGAGTACATCAAGTGCGGCTGATTCACGTCGAATGAAGACCGGGACATAGCTTCCAGCAGGTAGGGATATCTCGACTGCATGCTCCCTGCCCTCCGCTTGGTAATAATCCCTTAACTCTTTCCGAAGCCGATGAGCTTCAACTCTCGCAATGGCGTCTTTGGAAGATTCGAACGACTTCTCGGAACGGCCGAACACTTCGATTGCGATGTTGTACTCATTGATTTCGTCGCTTTTGCCTTGGAATGCCTTCTCCGCGAGATACCTTAGGAGAGCTACCAGGCGCGGCTTTCGGGCAAGAGCCGCCAAGACCGCTTCGAGCTCCGCGTGTTCCAGATCCGCCGAATGAGAGGCGGAAACCTCCGTCATAAGGCCCACTCCGAATGAATATGCCCCAAGTATGAAATCAGGTCACAGGGGGGGACAACGTTTACGTTTCGCCAAACAGTCTGCGATGAGAACTTTAACGCTAACTGTGAGTCCAAAGCAAGTCTTTGAATGTGCCAAGATGAGCACCAAAATACGCCAGGACGCACACCAAAGTATCGGGCAAGCCCCCGGGAACAGCCAGCGTTACTGAGCCCTCGCTTTCTGTCCCTGACTCGTCCTTTTTCCGGGTCTTTCGGTTGTACATTGTCTTCGCGACCCCAATGAAGATGGTACATACAGGCTAAGTGATGCAGAACAGGCAGGTTCCGCCTTCCTCCGCTGGATGAACAATTCCGTACATGTTTAACGCTATCGCAGCGTGTCATTGCGCTCTTATAGTGCGGCGGCAGATCGATTTACGGCAAAAGAAGATCACCTACCCGTGGAAACGATCTGGCGGCAGCAAATCGATCGAGAACGATGCGGAATACCGGCTCATTTCAAAATACCCAGTTCAGATGCGGGGCCTTGGAAAGTAAATGTTTCCATCAGAAAACGCTTCCGAGGATTTTACCGGACTGGATGCATTCGTCCTGACGGGACCCCAATTCTGCAACTTGAAAGTCGACAAGCACAAGAGGATCCATCGAAGAATCCTGCTGTTCGGGGCGCAATGGCAATTCTGAATCCCCCTAGAGCACAGGTGAACGGCAAGACAGGAGAGTTAAGAATGACGTTTTCGCAACATTCAAGGTTGGCCAGTGAGGTGAGGGCAGGGTGCAAGACCTGGGTCTACCTCATCGCCTTCGCGATTGGACTTCTGCTATCGGGTAGTCCGACCGCACTTGCTCAATCAATCTTCGCGAACCTTTCCGGCACCGCGATCGACTCCAATGGAGCGGTCGTTCCGGGCGCCAGCGTGAGTGTAGAAAATGTCGGAAGCAAGGCGATTCGGCGTTTCGTCACCAATGGATCGGGCTTCTTCTCGGCCCCGGAGCTGACGACCGGAATCTACAACGTATCGGTAGAAGCCAAAGGCTTCGAAAAATGGAATGGCTCGGGCATTGTCCTGAACAGTGGTGACGACAAGACCATCAACATTTCGCTGAAGGTGGGATCCGAGACAACGACCGTCGAGGTCAGTGCCGACTCCGGTCAGATCGCCGTTACCGATACCGGCGAAAAAATTGTCCGCATCGATTCCAAATATTTAGACAATCTTTCCCTGGTCGGTCGTAACGCGTTCGAGGTTCTCAAGATCCTCCCTGGCGCTGCCCAGGTTTCCAGCGGCGGTACAAACCGGTCGAATTATTCCGGGGAAATGGTTGGCATCAATGGTTCGGTCGGGGGCAACACCGGCGGCTTATCCGGCGTCTCGCTGAACGGACAGAATGGTGCGGGGGTCTCGTTGAACATGGACGGGCAAAACACTGCCGACCCCGGCGCTCTTGGTAGCGGCACTCCTATCAATGCCAACCCCGACATGATTGGGGAGCTGACGGTCCAAACCTCGAACTATGGGGCTGAGAATGCCAAGGGACCGGTGGTGATTAACGCTGTGAGCAAAGCCGGTAGCGCAGAGTTTCATGGCGATGTTCGCTTCAACGCGCGCAACTCGACGTTGAACTCCGAAGAATCCAACAGCAAGTTCAACGAGTCCAATCCGGCAAACGGATTTGGTCCCGGCCAGCTCAAGATCGCCGGCCACAATTACTACCCCGGTTTTGGTGTGGGCGGCCCCATCCTTATCCCCGGCACCAATTTCAATAAATCGCGGACCAAGTGGCAGTTCCACGAGTCCTATGAGTACTATGGTCAACTGATTCCTGCCCTTAGCCTGGACCGCGCCTTTGTTCCCACCGCCGCCATGCTCAACGGCGACTTCAGCGCCATGACCGGTTGGACGAATAAGCCCGGCCACAACTCGGCATTCAATGTCCCCACCGACCCCGGGTTAAACTCAGACGGCACTGAAAAGAACAAACCGTTCGGCTATCGCCGGGCTCAGGGTTGTTCGATTGCCAACGGGGTTCTTTCCCCGGCATGCATCTCGCCGCTAGCGCAGCAAATCCTGAAACTGTCGGCACCGGCTGCTACCGCTGCCCAGCCAAACCAACTTGGCTTCAATTTCATCAAAGGGTTGCAAGGACAACAAAACTCCTACCAGAACGTCGCGCACGTCGACCTCTACGTCTCCGACAACACCAAAGCCTACGTGAACTGGAGCCACCAGAGCGAGGGCGCCGAGCAGCCCGACGGACTGTGGGGAAATACGGGCGATTGGGATGTTCCGGTCGCGGGAGAAGTGAACAAGAACAAGTCAGACCTCTACACTGCAAATCTTCTGCACGTTTTCTCGCCCACGCTGACCGTTGAAGGACGTTTCGGCTATACGCATGAGGATTTCCCGGGCTCCCCGCTACATCCAAATCAGGTTTTCCGGTCCAATCTGAATTTTCCGCAGAAAGGCGTCTTCGGAAGCCCGATGGCGCCGCGCATCTCCAACGGCTGGGATGGCAGCGGCATTCCCAATCTCGGGGACTGGTTTGCCTACTATCACCCAAACTTCTTCGTCGAGAAGGTCATTCCCAGCACGGGCGTGGACGTGACCAAGGTGATCAAGACTCACACTGTCAAGGCAGGTTACTTCTGGGAGCACGTATCGAATGCGCAGGATAACAGCAGCATAGCGGAGTCAGGCGTATACAACTATCCCACCTGGGCCGGCACTTCGACCGGGAACCTCTACGCCGATATCTTGATGGGGGTCATCAACGCCAACTACCAAGAGCAGGCCTTTCCTCCAACCTACGCCAGCGTTATGTCCGTGAATTCTTTCTATGTCACGGACCACTGGAAATTGAACCGTCGCGTCACCGTCGATTATGGTAGCCGCTTCGATCACTACGGGCCGTCCTACCCCGAGTCTCCTTATGGCAACGCGGTTTGGCTTCCCAAGCAATATCAAAATGGCGTTGCGAACTCCGGCGTCTCGTGGCACAGTCTGAACTCAAGTCTATCGAAGGCAGGCGTTTCCGCCGATCTGATTAAGTTCTCACCGCGTTTCGGCGCATCCATCGATCTTTTCGGAACCGGCAAGACTGTGGTCCGCGGCGGTTGGGGAGTCTACCAGGTTGAGAACTCTGTTCTGATACAAAGCGGGCCGGGAGGAGTTCCGGAGGGCGGTGTCACCTGGAATTGCGGTGGATCTGCTGACTGCCTTGTCTGGGAGCAGGTCGACAATCACATCCCCAACGCCAGCGGAAACTGTGCCGCAGGCGCAAATTGCGCACCGACCGTGACGGGGGCGAGCTTTGCCGCTCATCCACAACTGAACAACACCAATTCCTTCAACGTCGTCGATTCCACCAACAAGGACAACCCAGAGACCATCACCTACAGCTTGAACATTGACCAAGTGCTTCCACAAAAGTTCGTGCTCGAGTTGTCTTACGTGGGTAATCACTCCAATTACCTTCAAAACAACATTAACCTGAACTCAGTGCCCATAGGCGCGATGTCCGATACTTCGGCGCTGCAGTCCAAGTGCTCGTCGCAATTCACGATTGCGAATCCCACGCCAAGCGAATTGGCAACAGAAGTCACGACCGCTCAAAACAACACAACGTGTCAACAGCAGTTCCGGCCTTACCCGAACTATCAGACCGTAAATGCGCAAGAAAGTTCACAGAAATCGCAGTACGACGCATTGCAGGTTAGTCTGCAGCGATCGACAGGCTGGGCGACAATTTCGTTGAACTACGCATTCGCCAAAAACCTCTTCAATCCCAATCAATCCGGCGCATTCAAGGATTACGGTGTCAAGGAATACTGGACGGTCAATAACATCGACCGCGGGCACGTATTCAATGCCGCCTATTACTTCACGGTGCCGAAGTCAGGAAGTTCGAATCGGCTGGTGCGCGGTTTGTCCGACGGGTGGGAGATATCGGGAATCACCCAGGTGCAATCTGGCCCGCAGCTAACCGCCAACAGTAACTACCAATTCAATATCGCAAACGGCCCTGGTGGCGCTGCGCTGGTGGGTTCACCAGACGTTACCGTATATCCGGTCCTCACCTGTAACCCCAAGATGGGTTTGCATTCTCACCAGTATGCCAACCCGGACTGCTTCGCGCTCCCGACCGGCGCAAATGTCGGAAATGGCCGAATGCCATATCTGGCTGGACCGATGTTCTGGAACAGCGACGCGACCTTGATCAAGAGGTTCAACATCAAAGAGAAGCAGAAACTGGAAGTCCGCTTCTCTGGGTTTAACTTCCTCAACCACGCTTTGCCGTCGTTCAATACCGGCGACAATAACCTGCACTTGAACTTCAACTCAAGCGGCAAGTTGACCAACGGCAACGGAACGAGCGAGGCGAACGGCGGAGGTGCATGCCCTGGCCCGTATTGTGAAGACTTCGGGTACGCGGACGTTTCATTCGGCCACCGTGAACTCGAGTTCGGTGCCAAATACACCTTCTAACCATCACTGCTCTGGGGTGACCGTAAAGGTCACCCCAGGTAGACTCTGATATCCAAGTGTTTGTATTGCTTCCCAGTCTTCTGATCTCCGTTTCGCTGGCGGTTTCAGCTGCCGAGCCCTCACGTTTCGATCTTATTGCCCATCAGGCCGAAGCCGCCCGCAGTGAAAATCGCGCACCCGATGCGATCCGGCTCTATCGAGAAGCCACGCGCCTGCGTCCCTCTTGGGCGGATGGATGGTGGTATCTCGGCAGCCTGTTTTATGACCAGGATCGTTTCCCCGAAGCAACCGTCGCTTTCCGGCATCTTTTGACTAATCCACATTACGGCGGCTCGGCGCACGCATTCGTTGGCCTTTGCGACTATGAGACCGGCCAGTATGACAATGCTCTGGCGCAGTTTCGCGCATGGGCTGCCGCCGGGTGGCCAGGCACACAGCAGCTTCGCGATGTCGGCCGCTATCATTTTGCCCTGCTGCTAACGCGGAATGGCCAGTTCATCGAGTCTCTCGCGTTGATCACGTGGATGGTGGCCCGCGTAGGCGATGACCCCGCGATCGCCGAGGCCATGGGCCTTGCATCCCTGCGTCTACGTTATCTGCCAGAGAACTATCCAGCCGAGTTGCGCGAGAGAGTATGGCTGGCGGGCAAAGCCACGCTCTTTGCGCAGCAGAATCCTGCACAGTTTGCGCGCGCGGACGAGTTTGCCGCCCGCCTGGAGATGCGCTATCCCGATCAACCTGAGGTTCACGCCTTCCGGGCTACACTCTACGGCTTCGAAAAGAAGCCGGCCGAGGCCGAGCGTGAATATCGCGAAGAGCTGAAAATCTCTCCGAATCATGTTCCGGCGCTGGTCGCGCTTGCTGGTATCGACCTGCAACGAGGCGACAACGCGGACGGAATTGTCTTTGCGCGAAAGGCCACCTCCATCGAATCTGGCAACGTGGGGGCGCATCATCTTCTCGGGCGTATTCTTTTCGCAAATGGGGACCTGGCGAGAGCAGCACGGGAATTGGAGATTGCCAAGCGGTTTGCCCCAAACAATCCGTCGGTGCGATTTCACCTGGCGATGGTCTACAGCAAGATGGGTCGAACCCTACAAGCGAGGGCCGAGTCTGATGCTTATCGGGCGCTTCGGCGCAAGCAAGAACAGAGGCCCTCCGCAGATGCGTCGTCCCAGGCGACCGACGAGGACACGCAATGATCAGCAAACGACTGCTCGTCGCTTCTCTTGCTGCATGCTGGTTGCCGGTCCCAATCGTTGCCGCCCGGACCACCGCCACCGGGCCGAAACAGAGCTACGACCAGTTGCTGCAGGCGGCCGAGACAGCGCGCAATGACAATCGCAGCGATGAAGCGGTCGTGCTGTTTCGCCGCGCGGTCGCCGAACATCCGGAGTCAGAAGAGGCTCTTTGGTATCTCGGCACTCTGTACTACGAAAAGCAACAGTACGGGCAAGCGCGCGACGTGCTCAGGCAATTCATGACTTTGCGGGACGATGCGGGGCCGGGATGGGCGGTGCTGGGGATATGCGAATTCAAGTTGAGAGAATACCCGCGCGCCCTTGATCATCTGCAGCGCGCAATGGCGCAGGGAATCGGCGACAGCAAAGAACTGGTCGAGCCGGTGCTCTACGATCTCATGGTTCTGCTTACCCGCTTCGAGCGCTACGATGAGAGCCTGGCGCTGCTTGCCTATGGCCAGCCGGACTCGTCATTTGTTGAGCCCGCCGGATTGGCCGGACTGAGACTGCCACTTCTGCCTTCGGAGTTGCCGCCGGACCGTCGCGAACTAGTCGATGTTGCGGGAAGGGCTGTTTTCGCGATGGAAACCGAGCGGTACGGAGAAGCAGAAGCGGGATTCAAGCAACTCATTGCAGAGTTTCCAAAGGAGCCTGGAGTTCATTTTCTTTATGGCGCCTTTCTCGCGCTGCAGCATCCGGACCAGGCCGAGCCGGAGTTTGAGCGTGAACTGGAGATCTCTCCATCCCATGTGCTGGCGCGCGTGCGACTGGCTGAGAGAATGATCGCCCGGCAGGAGTATGACAGCGCATTGGAGCTTGCCCAGCAGGCCATCCAGCTTGATCCAAAGCGCGCCTCCGCTCATGCGTTTGCAGGTGAAGCACTCATCGGGAAGGGCAAGCTGGCAGACGGCATCAAGGAACTCGAAATTGCACGCGCGGCCGATCCGTCAGTAAGCAAAGTGCATTGGGATCTCATGCGCGCCTACAGCACCGTAGGACGAAAAGACGATGCGGTTCAAGAGAAGCAGGAAGTAGAAAAGCTGCTTCGCAACAAGCCGATCTCGCTGGGTGAAGCAGCGCCGCAGCAGGATTCGCCTGCCAAATAGATAGGCTCGCCAGAGGAAGCTGAAACTGAAATTCTCGTGAGTGTGTATAGGCGTGTTTCGCGCGCGTGATTTGGTAATAGGAGTGAGGTTTGAGCCTCTAACGAATGATTTTGGAACAAAGAATCCGATGGCGCGCGAGAAGACTCGTTGCGTTTGCCGCTGCCTTCACCCCAACGTTCGCGTTTCTCACAGCCATAGCTGCGCAGGAAGCGCCAACAGCAGCGATTCACTTTTCCGCGCGCTCGATCGCGTTCGCGCTCGATAGCAACGAAACTCCATTGCGGCACGCGCCGGAAACGATGGCTGGAGGGGTAGCGGTCTTTGATTACGACCATGACGGAAAGCCCGACATCTTCTTCACAAATGGCGCCAGCATCGACACGCTTCAGAAGGACTCGCCCCGGTACTGGAATCGCCTCTTCCACAACAACGGCGACGGAACATTCACCGACGTAACCGAAAAGGCCGGCCTTGAGGGAAGCGGATACGACGTCGGTGTGGCTGTGGGTGATTACGATAATGACGGCTACGATGACATATTTATCGCCGGCGTCCACCGCAATTCGCTCTACCACAACAACGGCGATGGCACCTTCACGGATGTAACCGAGAAGGTCGGCCTGGTGTCTCGCGCGGACAAGGAATACGGGCCGATGTGGGCAGTAGCTGCGGCGTGGGTGGACATCAACAATGACGGCCTGCTTGATCTATTCGTCGTGAATTATCTTTCTTGGGATGGCGCCAGCGAACCCGACTGCAAATACAAGGGGAAGCCAGAATACTGCCACCCAAAGTTCTACAAGGAAACTCCAAGCCAGTTGTTTCTGAACAACGGCAAGGGAAGATTCACCGACATCTCCGAGCAGGCTGGCATCCGCGCGCATCCCGGAAAGGGTATGTCGGCGGCCATCGCCGACTATGACAACGACGGCCTCCCCGACATCTTCGTGACCAACGACAAGCTTTTCAACTTCCTCTATCACAATAAGGGGCACAACCGTTTCGAAGAGGTGGCCTTCGAGACGGGAGTCGCACTGCCGGAGCACGGCAACCTGATCTCCGGTATGGGCTGCGATTTTCGCGATCTGAAAAACGACGGCTATCCGGACATAGCCTTGGCTGCCCTGCAGAACGAGACTTTCCCCATTTATCAGAATGTGTCGGGAACTTCGTTTCAGGAGATCACGGCGCGCAGCAAAATGGCCGCGCTCAGTAGTCCGATGTCGGGCTACAGCGTCAATATTGCCGACTTTGACAACGACGGTTGGAAGGATATCTTCGTCAGCCGCGGAGACGTTGCATCTCCCAACATGGAGGACCGCATTCGTGTCAGCCAGCCCAACACTGTGTTTCGCAACCTGAAGGGCACGTGGGCGGCGCTCACGGAGGAAGCCGGCTTCACCGCTCTGCCCCCACGCCGCCATCGCGGGGGCGCGGTTGCCGATTTCAATGGCGACGGGAAACTCGATCTTGTCGTTACTGCGCTCAGCGCTCCAGCCGAGATCTGGATCAACGACAGCCCGGGGAACAACCACTGGATCGAGCTTGCGCTGGAAGGGACAAAAAGCAATCGCGACGGCATCGGCGCCCGCATCAAGCTTACAGCAGGTGGAAACGTTCAATACAACCACATGACCACGGCCAGCGGCTACGCCTCTTCGAGCGCCGTGCCCGTTCATTTCGGCTTGGGGGGCGCGACTGCTGCAGACGAAGTCGAGATTCACTGGCCCTCCGGAATCGTGCAGACATTGAAGAACCTTTCCGCTGACCGCGTGGTGAAGGTGATGGAGCCGCGATGAGCTTGCGGCGGGTTCTCAGGTACGCTCGGCATTTGCATTGCCTCTTGCTGACCATGGCACTGACCACGATATTGATCGCCTTGGTGGCATCATGCTCCGCTGCGGCACAACCAGGCGGTGCGCCTCCAGCTCCGATCCAATTTACAAATGTAACCGCCGCCGCCGGAATCAAGTTTGTCCACTACCGGGGCAACGAAGGGATGGCGATCAACCGCGAGATTTTCGGTCCCGGAGTCTGCGTCGCCGACTTTGATGGCGATGGCCTGCAGGATATCTATTTCGTCAACGGCCGCGACCTCTACCATCGCGGCATTAACGCTCGCAATGCGCTGTACCGCAACAATGGCGACGGGACGTTTACCGACGTTACAGAGAAAGCTGGAGTTCCCGGCACTGGATACGGTATGGGGTGCATTTGGGGCGATTACGATAACGACGGGTATCCGGATCTCTTTGTGTCCCAGTACGGACGCAATGTTCTCTACCACAATAACGGGAACGGGACTTTCACCGATGTCACGGATAAGGCGAAAGTGGCCGGAACCGAATTGGGCACGCTCTTCCACAGTGGCGCAGTCTTCTTCGATTATGACCGTGACGGCTGGCTCGATCTTTACGTTGCCGGCTACGTCAATCTGGAAGCGGGCCCCCGCTATTGTCCCTTGCTGGGAGTGGAATCGAGCTGCCCGCCCTCCGCGTACAAGGGGAGCACCGGCATTCTTTATCACAACAACGGCGATGGGACATTCACGAATGTGACCGAAGCGGGGGGTGTATACATGCCAGACGGCAAAGGTCTGGCCGTCGGCGTAGCTGACTACGACAATGATGGCTGGCCCGATCTGTTCGTCGCTAACGATGGAATGGTTGCCTACCTCTTCCACAACGATCACAACGGCAAGTTCAGTGAAGTGGGGCTTACCTCTGGCATGGCCGTGACCGCGCGCGGCAACACCATGGCCGCCATGTGTATCGCCTTGGGCGACTACGACAACGACGGCTGGCTTGACCTGTACATCTCGGATTTCCAGAAGTCTTCCGATCACCTTTGGCACAACGACCACCAGGGCGGCTACTGGGAAGTCAGTTACGAAGCGGGTATCGAACGTCCCACACACGATGTCCTCAGCTTTGGCGGCGGCTTCTTCGACTACGACAACGACGGCTGGCTCGATCTTTTTATCGCGAATGGTCACGTCTATCCCGAAGTCGAGCAGGCCGACCCCCTGACGCATTTCAAGCAGATCAACATGCTCTTTCACAACGAGGGAAACGGTAAGTTCGTGGAGACCACTGCGCAAGCGGGAAACGGCTTCAAGACGCCCTACGTTGGCCGAGGAGTTGCCTTGGCCGACTTTGATAACGATGGCTCCGTAGACGTTGTCGTCGGCAACAATGGAGATCCGCCGTTGCTGCTGCACAACGGCGGGGGCAGCGGAAATCACTTTGTGAATTTCCGGCTGGTGGGAACCAAGAGCAATCGTGACGCGATAGGCGCCCGCATCCGGATCGCGGCCGGCGGGTTATCGCAGCTGCGTGAGATTGCCGGCGGCGGCAGCTACATCTCGCAAAGCGACTTGCGCGCCAACTTTGGCTTAGGCAAAGCGACCCGAATTGAAACCGTTGAGATCAACTGGCCTAGCGGCGTCAAGCAAGTGTTCCACGATATTGAGCCGGACAAGTTCTACCTGATTGAGGAAGGGAAGGATCAAATGGAGCTTCAGAAGATCGTTCGACAGGTTCATTCCTAGCCGTAAAGCACTTTCGAGTGTTCAATCGCACTACCAGGGCTCTGATCGAAGCTATCCATTATTCAAATTCGTCAGAACGGTTGAAAGGGCAAGATGATATCGCCTATGTGCACAGCGCTTCGGATGTTTGCGGCTTGTTATCATTCCACAACGCACTTGAGAATAGAGGCGGCCGAGAGGTCAAGAGTTGCTGGTTTTCGACCGTTACTCAACCTTGCCCCGCTGCGGTCCCTTGACGCGTGACTTGTCCATCAGGTCCTGTACGATCTTTTGCTCCCGCTCGCTGTCCTGGATACGATGAAGCCGTGCGTAGATCATCGCAAGCTGGACATGAGCCTCCTCGAAGTCTGGCCACTGCTTAACCAGCTTTTCGAAACCGATCCTGGCATCGTCCACATGTCCGGCAGTTGCTTCGAGAGCGTCGACTTGATATTGTGCCGCAGCCGAATCCGGTCGCAGCGCGAGAGCGTGTTTCAGGTAGGGCTCCGCGCCATTCGTATCGCCATCGTGCCTGAGAATGGCTCCTAGGTGCAGGCAGGCGTCGAAATCATTCGGGTCCGCCTCCAGCGCACGCCGCAGGGCCTTTTGGGCTTCTTCTCGCTCCCCGTTTTCCGAAAGCGCTCTGCCATAAACTGTCCAGGCGCCGGGGATATTCGGATCAATATCAAGGGCTTTGCGTAAGCTTGCGATCGCTGCCTCGAAGTTGCCCGCGGCGACTTGCGCCGACCCGATCAACACGCCGGCCACTGGGGCATTTCCGTTCCGCAGAATGCCGTCGATTACCAAGGCGCCCTTTTGCGTCTGCCCGTCCTGAATCAACGCCGTCCCCAGAATGTATTCGAGTGTCTGGTCATCAGGGTGAGTTTCATAGGCCGGTTCGACCAACGCGATGGCATCCTTAAACCTTCCCGAGCGCAGGTCGCAGTCGGCCAGTAGATAGAAGCCTTGCTGGTTAGAGGGATGGGCGGTATGCAAAACATCGAATTCACGACGGGCCGCGTCGAAGTCTCCCTGCTTGTAAAGCGCGAGTCCAAGATTCAGGAGTGTGGTTTCGTTCTGGGGATCGCGCGTGAGCGCTTGCCGATACTGCAGCACTGCTTCCGCATAGCGTCCTTGCTGTGCAAGCGCCACACCCAGGTTGGTACGTCCTTCAATAGAATCCGGACGCTCTTGAAGTAACTCTTCGTAAAGTTTGATCGCCTGCGCCGAGTCACCCGCGTCGAGGGCTTTGCCGGCTTGATCGTAGAGCGCTTGTGGAGATGTCTGCTGGCACATAAGCGGTGAAGCGCTGATAAGGGCAGTCGCGCCGGCTATGGTGAAAAACTGCGCAACTCGTTGTGGTGTCCCGCGCATGTTGTGTTTCCATTTTAGACCAGCATTGAAGCATTGATTAGGGGCGATCTTGGCGTGCCGCCCGTCCGATCGAACTTGCTCTTGGTTGCTTGATACTCGACGTGTCTCTTCCAGACTTCAGCGGTCTAGAATTGCAGAGGCGTGCAGTCGTCAAGTGCCTTCCAACTGTCTTTCTCAGCGCGATATACCCACGGCTGTCGAAGCCATGCGGGCTGGCACAATTGAATTCCTCTCGGGGCCCTACGAAGGTTTCGAGTCCTACCTGAGGAGTCAATCTACTTAAATCAATTATTTAGAGATCAGTTAGTTCGATAACTATCGAACTTCGCCGAATTACGCCGAACATTGCCGAACTTCCCCGATACGAGCGACCCGGCGATGCGATGTAGCGGCTAACAACTTTTGTTTTACAGCACTCGTGCCATGAGACGCGATCTCATCTCTGCAACAGACAAGGATCTTGCCCGAAGGGTCGTAAAGTGCTTGACGAATGGGAAGGGAATTGAACCGGGAGGGCGGCCTTAGAAGAAGTGTGATATCAAACGGCCGTTTGTATATGGAATGTGATCAACACTGAGACCTGTCGACTGCGAGGTGGATGTCTGACTCCACACTCCTCCTGCAGTCATCGAGGAACACTGATTAGCGGCCAATATACATTGTTGATTTGTAAACAAAAGCGGAGTCGCGAGAAGAACGAAAAGGGGAGTCAACGGCATGGGATGATCGTCGCCCGGCACCCGAACAGCCGTGTGGCACGAGACCGGGCTCGATCGGGAGCCGCATTGGGCTGATCCCAGCGTGCATTGCACCTACACGTTCTTAGATTTCGGTTCCGCAGTGGTCTCAATGATGAAGGGCTGTTCGGGTAGATATGGATGTAGTCGCCGAATGACCCAAGGGGCAGCTCACTGGGCTGAATCGTTTTGGTCTAGCTTATCTCCATCTCATCGAGCCTCGGATTGCCGGCAGCGATTTAATCGTCCCCGATCCAAGGCCCAGTTGCGACCGAACATTGAGATCGATCTTCCACGGCCGCCTGATTTCCGCCGGCGGATACAAAGACACCGTCCCGTGTGTGACTGGGATACGCGGAGCGCATCAACCAGCGCGCTCTTTCTTTGGACAGATAAATGTACATCCGCTGAGACAGCTCCAAAGGTTAGTCCGCGCTAAATACTCCCTGAATTGGAAGACAGATTCCACGTTCCTCGCTGCCACATTGCTTTTCCAATTTATGTAGAAAATCCCTTACTTAAACGCTTTCCGTGCGAATTCAGAAGGTGTGCAGGCTTATCAACATGCATTAAATCAATGGCATACGGCCGGATGTTCCGCCCATCCAGAAAATTCCTTGACAGGGGTGAGGTCAATCGTTAGGATGATTCCCCGATAAAGTAAACGATAAAGCTAAGGCACTCAAAATTGTATTGAAGAGTGCGGCAAACGTTTTTGGGCCGTTGATCAATGATTTTCAGGAGGCGATTATGAAAGCGCTAGTCATGGGATTCCGGAATTTGCGTTGGAATCGCGGGCTACTTGTGGTGGTTTTGACCGTTGCAGGTTTGATATCCCCGGCCGCGATGGCCCAACAGGCGACCGCGAATGTCAACGGTGTCGTCAAGGATCCGAGCGGCGCCGCGATCGCGAATGCGCAGGTCGAACTTACGAACGTCAATACCGGCGTTGTGAGGAAAACAACTACAAACCCCAATGGGCTTTATGATTTTCCGAGCGTCGTGCCGGGGCTTTATAGCATGCAGGCCTCGGCGAGCGGCTTTGCCGCGGTGTCGCAGCCGCCGGTAACCCTCGAAGTGGGGCAGACCGCGACATTCGATTTCCAACTGAAGGTCGGAACGACCTCAAGCACCGTGACGGTGAATGCCGCTGCTCCGGAGTTGGAAACCGCCACCTCAGAGCTGGGCACCGTGGTCTCTCCCAAGCAAATCGATGACCTTCCCTTGAACGGCCGCAACTTCACCCAGTTGCTATTGATCACGCCGGGCACGGTCAACCTGAATACCGATCAAAACTCGGGTGGCGGCGGCGGATGGAATGGAGCGTCGATTGGGCAGTTCAGCTTCCCGGCAGTGAATGGCGCGCGCAACCGCAGCAATATCTTCATCCTCGATGGCGCCAATGATCTGAACACGTTATCAGGCACCTACAACTATGCGCCGATCGTCGACGCGATTCTCGAGTTCAAGAGCCAGGGTCACAACGATCTGGCTGAATATGGCGGCGCTGCGGGCGCAGCGGTGAACGTGGTCACCAAATCCGGAACCAATCAGTATCACGGCGACATCTGGGAGTACCTGCGCAACGAGGTGATGGACTCGCGCGGCTACTTTGAAAAGGCTCGCTCCCCTCTGAGGCAGAACCAGTTTGGCGCTTCTGGAGGTGGCCCGCTCTCGATTCCGAAGTTGTACAACGGCAAGAACCGCACCTTCTTTTACGTTGCCTGGGAAGGCTACCGGTACGCTTCCAAAAGTGAAACCGGAGCTTTGGCGCCCACCGCTGCGATGGATGCCGGAGATTTCAGCAATGTGGTCGATAGCAACGGGAACATGATTCCCATCTACGATCCAGCGACAACAATCCTCAGCGGCGGCCAGTACACGCGCCAGACCTTTACCCAGGAGTACAACGAAGGTCCGGGCAATACTGCGCTGTGCGGTGGCCACGTCAACTGTATCCCTGCAAACCGGTTCAACGCGATCTCGAAGCTATTCCTGCCGCTCATCCCAACAGGTAGCGCAACGATTACCAACGGGCAGAATCTCTTCTATCCGCAAAATACCGACTTCACGCAGAATTCGGGCACGCTGCGCGTTGACCAGAACTTCGGCAACAACAACCAGGTGTATTTCCGCTATAGCCAGTTCGATCTGTTCAAGACGGCGCCATCGGGAACCATCGGCAATAGTTTCGTGCATGTCCCCGGCCACAACTACATCGGGCACTGGACGCACGAATATAGTCCGACAACTTTCTCTGATGTTTACTTCGGCAGAAACTGGGGATTCACCACCACCGGAACTTCGTGGCAGGGTGAAAATCCGGCGTTCTTCTCGCAATTGCAGCAGGCCGGGATGTCCAGCTACTTTATGACGCTGAACAACACGACCTACGCGCCGCAATATTCGGCGAGCAACTATGTTGGTCTGACAGGTTCACAGTTGCAAGGCTCCGGGTTGGGAGATGACTGGCAGTTCGGTGGTTCGTTCTCGAAGATCATCGGAAGACACACGATCAAGGTCGGCGCAGATTTTGAGAGCAACAACTTCACTTCGCCGATCGCATACTCAAACGTGGGCTTCGATGTTTCGCAGACTTCAAGTCTCGGATCAAGCAGCAGCGGCGGCAACAGCTGGGCGTCTTTGCTGCTCGGCGTTCCAAACTCCGGTGGTTACCGGAATATCTTCGAGGATGCGCATGGAGGCTGGATCGATGGGATCTATATCGAGGATCAGTTCAAGGCAACTCCTCGTCTCACGGTGAATCTCGGCTTCCGCAACGATATGGTCTGGACGCCGATCTATGGCACTGGAAAAGGCGGGAACTACTACACGGGTGAAGCCAACCCAGTCACTGGCCAATACATCCTCAACGCGCTGCCGCCCAACTGTTCGGCGAGCCAGGGGGCGCCGTGCATTCCCACCGGCGTTTACACCGCGTCGAGCACGCCCGCTCCCGGCGGGCTTCCTCCGCACGCAATCGTAAGCCCGACGCTCCGCGTGATCCAGAACTCGCTTGCCGATTGGGCTCCGCGGCTCGGCCTGGCTTACCGCCTGAATGATAAGACAGTGATCCGCGCAGCCTACAGCCGCTTCTATGACGAGTGGGCCGACATCACGCAGCTCTCGCAGAACTTCGGTGGTAACTGGCCAGCCGTTAATACCATCCAGAACAACGGTCTGAACCCTGCTCTTCCCACAGTGACGGCCGCCGATCCGCTGCAGTTTGGCAAGGGCGGGGCGATCATTTATCCCATTAACGATTTCAGCCAGGTCAGCCAGTGGATGGTCGATCCAAACTTCAAGACTCCGGTGTTTGACCAGTGGAACGCGGGTATCGAGCGGCAGTTACCGGGGAATATGACTCTCGATGCGAACTATGTCGGCTCGAACGGCAGGCATGAGGATTGGGGACCGACTCTCAATGTTCCCGCCCCGGGACCCGGTGCACAGCAGGCCCGGCGGCCGTATCCTTACATGTTGCAGCAATGGTTCGATCAGAGCGTCGGCAACAGCCGCTACAATGCCCTGCAGGTTAGCGTGAAGGAACGTGCCACGCATGGCGTTACCTTCCTGGCCTCCTATACGCTGTCGCAATCGAATGCTGACGGCTGTAATCTAGGTGCGAGCTGCGACTCGCAAAACCCATACAATCGCAAAAGCGACTACGGCACTTCCGACCTTAACCAGACGAATGTATTTACAGTGGCATTCACAGCGGCGTCACCGTTCGACCATTCACCAAGCAAGTTCGTTTCCACCGTGGCCGGCGGATGGGCGCTGAACGGTATTGTGCAGGAGACATCGGGACAGCCTTACACGGTGACCGCCGGCGGCGATCCTTTGAATATAGGTTGCTGCCTCCAGGAGCGAATGAATGTCGTTGGTGATCCGAACGCCGGAGCCCATACTCAGAAGCAGTGGTTCAATACCAAGGCCTTCACAGCGCCGACCAACTACACCTATGGCAATGAGAAGGTGAACCAATTCGTTTCGCAGCATTACAACAATGTGGATATGTCCCTGTTCCGTGACTTCCACGTAGGACTCGGCGAGGATCGATACTTCGAATTCCGAGCTGAATCGTTCAATCTCTTCAACAACGTAGTCTTTGGTGTTCCGGATACGACCAGTACCGACACAACATTCGGGCAAATCAAAAGCGAGCGTAATGGCCAAAACGGCTTGCCCGCGACGCGACAATTACAGATGAGTCTGAAGTTCTACTATTAGTTACTCTATGTCGCAATCCCAAATGGCATCACTGCTTCATGCAGTATCGTTGCGGTGGTGCCATTTGCATCAAGCGTCTCGAACGTGCATTCTATTGGGTCAAGAGTGAAGAGGAATGCATTCAGCGCTGATGGTCGTGCTTTCCGCTTCGGTACTCGTGCGATCTGTCTCGGCCCAGAGACCGGCGGCGCCGCCGATTCGGTTTGAGGACGTTGCTCAAAAGGCCGGGGTGCATTTCGTAACCGAGAACAGCCCTACTCCGGAGAAACACCAGCCGGAGACGATGCTCGCTGGCATTGCTTTGTTCGATTATGACGGGGACGGCCTTCTCGACATCTACCTGGTCAATGGCGCCGATATGCCATCCCTGGTGAAGACCGGCCCGAAATATTGGAACCGCCTGTATCACAACAACGGCGATGGGACGTTTACGGACATTACAGAACACGCCGGAGTTGCCGGAGCCGGCTACGGGATGGGCGTTGCTGTCGGCGACTATGACAACGACGGCCGACCGGATCTGTTCCTAGCCAACGTGAGTGGGAATCAGCTCTTTCACAACAATGGCGACGGCACGTTCACGGACGTCACCGTGAAAGCGGGTCTGGGCGGGGCCACTTACAACGGCCGCAAGATGTGGTCCGTCGCTGCCGGATGGTTCGACTACAACAACGATGGATTGCTGGACTTGTTCGTAGCGAATTACGTCCAGTGGGACCCACATTTCGATCCTGTCTGCATGGGACTGAATGGCCGTGGCTACTGTCATCCGAACAGCTTTGCTCCACTTCCGAACACCTTGTATCGCAATAACGGAGACGGCACCTTTATCGATGTCTCAGCAGAGACCGGGGTTTCAGCTGTGCTAGGCAAGGGAATGGGAGTAGCCTTTGCCGACTACGACGGCGATGGTTTTCCTGACGTATTTGTAGCCAACGACAATAGTCCGAACCTCCTGTTTCACAACCTGGGCGGGAAGAAATTTGAAGAAGTGGCACTGCAGGCGGGCGTGGCCTGCAACGAAGAAGGGGTCACGTTGTCAGGCATGGGCGTGGATTTTCGCGATGTGAACAACGATGGGCTCCCGGACATCTGGCACACAGCGATCGAAAACGAGACCTTTCCCTTATTTATTAATCAGAGTAATGGGCAGTTTCTCAATGCAAGCGACCAAAGCCGGCTCGCGACTCTTACCCGGCCGATGTCAGGCTGGTCCAATGGGATCGTTGATCTCGACAACGATGGTTGGAAAGACATGGTCGTTGCTCGCGGCAATGTGATGGATAACATTGAGGAGATCTCCAAGCACTTCCACTATGCTGAGCCGAATTCTGTTTTTCGCAACCTTGGGAATGGGCAGTTCGAGGATGTGAGCGCTATCGCAGGTGCAGACTTTACGCGGCCCGCCCCCAACCGCGGACTCGCTTACGGAGACATTGACAACGATGGAAGAATGGACCTCGTTGTGACTTCCCTCGGTGGCCGGGTCCAGGTCCTGCGCAATATTACCCAAACGGACAATCACTGGCTTCTGCTGAATCTAGTTGGGACCAAAAGCAACCGCATGGGGCTCGGTGCGCAGATTCGCGTGATCACGGAGGATGGCAGAAAACTTTATAACGAGGCAACAACCAGCACGGGCTATGCCGCCTCAAGCGATCCGCGCGTACATTTTGGCCTGGGCAAGTCGCGCGTGGTCAAAGAGATCGAGATTCGCTGGCCGTCGGGTACGCGCCAACTGCTGCACGATGTGACTGCGGATCGCGTGCTCACGGTAACTGAGCCGCGCAATGAAAGTCAGCAGTAAATGTGGTCGCGGCGGAATTATACTCAGAGCGGATTCGCGATGATACGATCGCTCACCTGCTTTAGTGTATGTCTACTTTTGGTCGTTGTGCGTGCCACGGCGCAACTGCCGGACACCTGCAAATTACCGGCGTCGGCTGCGCATCCGCCGGCTGGTACGCCGCCGGCGAGAGTCTATGACGCGGAGGGGGTGTGGTTTGCCCAGAAAGGCGAGCTGCAATGTGCGGTTGCGGCATTCAAGCAGGCCTTAAAGCTGGAGCCGCGCTCGGCAGAGGCGCATTTCGACCTCGGGCTCGTTCGCCAAAGCCAACAGCAGCCTGCGGCCGCAATCAGCGAATTTCGCCTGGCATTGCAGTATGATCCTGCGCTGCTGCAGGCGCATTGCGCGCTGGGTTCATTGCTGTCAAATCCATCCGAAGCAGAAGATGAATTCCATAAGGCCCTGGAAAGCGATTCAAACTCTGTCTGCGCACTGGATGGCCTAGCCCAGGTGCTGCTGACGGAGGGACGATACGATGCTGCTATGAATTACTGGCGGCAGGCGGTGCAGATTCAGCCCGATGCCGCAGATCTGCAACTCAGCCTGGCGACGGCTACCTACAAGGCTGCGAAGGCGAGGCAGGCTGCAGGGCTACCGGATCTCGACGGCGCCCGCGTAGCTGACGCCGTTCAGCTTTTCACGGAATTGCTCAAGACACATCCGGAGATGACGGCCGCGCACTTCACCCTGGGCAACATCTATGCCAACGAACACCGCTTTCGCGAGGCTGCCGATGAGTACGAGATGGTGACTCGTCAGGATCCGAACGACACGGATGCATTGGGAGCGGAAGTGCAAACGCTTCTGAACGTAAGTGCCTATACGGAAGCGCTGGCGCCGGCAAAGAGTTTCGTGGCCCGCAAACCGAACGATGCTTCGACGCACATCATGCTTGGCATGGTCTATCGAGGGTTGGGCGACTATGCAAAGGCAGAACCAGAGCTTGAGCTTGGAGCGGCAAAAAAGCCGGATGATTTTGAGGCGCAATATCAGCTTGGTTCCGTATTGGCGCATTTGGGAAAGCCGCAAGAGGCTCTACCAAGATTGAGGAAAGCCGTTGCACTGAATCCACATGAGAAGTCTGCGCAGTTCCAATTAGCGGCCGTACTCCGTGATCTCGGGCAAAAAGAGGAAGCCAGCCAGGTTCTGCAGCAGTTTCAGAAAGCAACGGACAATGAATTCCAATCGAGTCAGCTCACATCGGAAGGCATCAAGGCCAACGACCTGCTGCAAGCCGGTAAGCCGGCGGAAGCGGCGCAGATATACCGTCACATGCTTGAAGAAGACCCGAACAGCGCCTGGACGGCCTATAATCTCGCGCTCGCTCTGGAAGCCACACATGACGCAGAGGGCGCTAAAACTGCGCTTCGCAGAGGAATCGACATCGATCCGAAACTGGCCAAAATTCGTGCTGAATTGGGTCAACTGGAGTTGGCAGACGGCGATGTGGAATCTGCGCGGAAATGGCTGCAGTCAGCCCTTGACCTCGATCCCCAGCTCGTCGAAGCGCGCGGCAATCTGGCGATGGTTGATGCGCAGAGTGGGGACCTGGTTTCGGCCGAAAAGTTACTGCGTCAGGCGCTTGAAGACGACGCAAGCTACAAGGATGGTCATCTCAAACTCGCGCTGATTCTTGCCCGCCAAAATAGGAAACCTGAAGCCGAGAAGGAGTTGAGTGCAGCTGTTGCTCTAGCTCCGCAGGATCCCGTTACGTTGTCTGCGGCCGGAAAAGTGAAGATGCAAATGGGTATGGTCAGCGAAGGAATCGCGCTGCTCCAAAAGGTGGTGGAGCTCGCGCCGGATCTGGCGGCAAGCCATCTTGATCTCGCACTCGCGCTTGCTGATGGATACGATCTTCCCGCAGCTCTTGAGCAAACGGCCGAGGCAATCCGGCTTGCTCCGCAATCCGGTGTTGCACATTTCTATCGGGGACGCGTCCTCTATGATCTGGGGCGCAGTACCGAAGCACAGTCGGAGTTCGAAGCTGCCTGCCGCCTTGAGCCGCAGATGCCAGAGCCGCGATATTTTCTTGCACTCATCGACAAGCAGCAGGGAAAGCCCGAGCTTGCGGCCACTTTGTTCGAAGAGACCGTCAAATTGCAGCCAACGAATGCGATGGCCTGGTATATGCTTGGCCAGTCCTTCGAGCAGCAGTCTGAAAGAGACAAAGCAGTCGCGGCCTGGAGAAAGGCAATCGAGATCGATCCTAAGTTCACTCAGGCGCTATTCAGCCTGGCGCACGCTTTGCGATCTACAGACGAAGCAGAATCTGAAAAATTTATGGCACGTTATGTCGCTGTCCAAAAAGAGCGCCGTGTTTTGGATCGCGCCGACGCGCTGGCAAACAGCGGTATTGAAGCCGAGTCTGCTCACGACTGGCCTGAAGCGATCCGGCAAATGAAAGAGGCAATGGCCGCGTGCGGAGCCTGCGCGGCGCAGGCGGATCTACACAGAAAGCTGGGCATCATCGAGTGCCAGGCCGGCGACCTAATCAACGGTGAGAAAGAACTGCTGGCTGCAAAGGCGATCAAGCCTGATGATCCCGTAACTCAGGCTGCTCTTGAGTTGGTTGACCGTGCACGAAGTCGCCAATCGGTGTCAGCTACCCGGAAGGCGTATTAGTGTCAGGAATCCGGAGGCTCGTTTATCTCGGGATCGTGCTGCCAGCGATCTATATATTCCTGACCGCGGTACCAAGGCTGCTCTCGCAGATGGCTTCGGGCAATGTGAAAGATCAGCCGACGCATCCGCTTCCTCCTGGAATGAAAGCGCCTCCGGTAGATTTCCGTGATGTCGCGGCACAGGCGGGCCTTACGGCCGAGGCGATTTCGGGCGATATCGATCAGACCTATATCGTCGAAAATACCGGCACAGGCGTGGCCATCTTCGACTATGACAACGATGGTCTTCCGGACATCTTTTTTCCGCAGGGTGATCGGCTGCACCCTACGGGTCCTCTTCTGACGCCACATCTGTATCACAATCTCGGTGGATTGCGTTTTGAGGATGTGACGGCTAAAGCCGGCATCGGCCATCTGGGCTGGTCGCAGGGAGTGTGCGCCGGCGATCCCGACAATGAAGGTCGCGTGTCCCTCTTCGTTACGCAATGGGGGCACAATGTATTCCTGCACAACCAGGGAGATGGCACGTTCCGCGACGAGACCAAAGAGCGGGGACTCTATCGGCCGGAATCGCGATGGAGCACGGGCTGCGCATTTATCGACTACGATCGCGATGGATACCTCGATCTTGTAGTTGCCAACTATGTTGATTTTAAAGCGCAGGATTCGCCATTACCGCGCACCCAAAGCGGATGTAACTGGAAGGGTATGCCCGTCCCGTGCGGCCCGCGCGGCCTCAAAGGTGAGACGATGACGCTCTATCACAACGATGGGCATGGACATTTTGTCGACGTCACCAAACAGGCCGGCATCGAAACACCGCCAGAGTATTACGGGTTCACGGTCCTGACGGGCGACTTCGACAATGACGGGTGGCCCGATTTTTATATCACGTGTGACTCGACTCCGAGTCTGTATTTTCATAACAAGCACAATGGGACATTTGAAGAAATGGGCCTGGCGAGCGGACTCGCGGTGAATGAGGATGGCCGCGAACAGGCTGGAATGGGCGCTACTGCTGGCGACTACGATGGCGATGGCCGCCTCGACATCTTCAAAACCAATTTCTCCAGCGATACCAATACGCTGTATCGAAATCTCGGTAGCAACAATTTTGAAGATGCTACAAGCGCGGCGGGCGTCGCGGTGCATACGCAGTACGTGAAATGGGGCACGGCTTTTCTGGATTTTGATAATGACGGATGGCCTGATCTGTTTGTCGCCGACGGTCACGTATATCCGTTTGTTGAGAAGTACAGTCTCGGGGAAGAATTCAAACAGCCGAGCCAACTGTTCTGGAATCGCGGCGACGGTCAGTTCTTCGATATGTCGTCTACGGGTGGGCCCGGTATTACGGCGAAGCATTCGTCGCGCGGGATCGCAGTGGGAGACCTGGACAACGATGGCTCCGCGGAGATCGTTACCGTCAATCTTTTCGAGCCTCCCTCGCTGTTAAAGAATTTCGGACGAAAGGGGAACGTATTGCTCGTTCGGGTTGTAACAGCTTCGGGCCGCGATGCCATCGGTGCGCGCCTGACGCTGACAGTCGGCGGACGTAAGGAAATCGATGAGGTGAGGAGCGGCGGATTTCATATTTCCCAAGGCGACTTCCGCGTACACTTCGGCATGGGGAACGCTACAAAAGCTGACCTGACTATTCGATGGCCTGACGGTCCTGTGAGCAACATCGAGAGCGTCTCGAATGTAGATGCCAATCAGTGGATCGTGGTTCGGGAAGGGCGAGGAATCGTTGAGCGCCATCCCTTTGTGCATGATCGACCTTGATAGCTTTTAACCGCCTCTTCGGGGGCCGTAGACACCGCTATGCAAAATCGAGACGATACCCACTTGGCCTGGGTGATTATCGCGGATTCGCCGGGTAAATGGCTGTTCAGGAAGATCGTGCTGGAGCATCGAGACTGCGGAGACTTGACGCGCGAGCTACAACACGAGGAGCGATGAGTTCAATCTTTGGCATCACCGGCCCTTTTTCCTTGGCGATTTTAAGTGCAAGAGCGGCCGTGCGCTTTCCAATGTTCTCGCTTCCCTGATCGACGGAAGAGAGAGGGATTCGGAGGAAATCTGAATAAGAGAGGTTGCCGCAACCAATTACGGCTACGTCCTGCGGAATGCGTAATCCCGCTTCGAGAATGGCGCGCATAGCCCCTAATGCCGATGGATCGTTGAAGCAGTAGATACCATCTGGCCGGACCTTTGCTGCGAGCAGTCGTCTCGCCGCTTCATGTCCGCCTTTTTCTCCACGGTGATCGCCTGAACTTCCCAGCGAAACAATATGCCCGGGCAAAGGTGTGAGGTTATAAGCAGCAAGGGCCCGCCGAAAGCCATCGAGCCGGCCGATAGCGGTGCTGACTTCAGGGCCGCGTATGTGCGCGATGCGCCGGCAACCTTGCTCGAGAAGGTGAGAGGTTGCCAATGCTCCCACCGCTTCGTCGTCCACACCGACAAAATGGGCGTTGAGCCCCTGGAAGCGCCGGTCGATCAGGATGTACGGAGTGTTCTGCTCCTCAAGGTGACGAAAGCAATCAATCGATCGTTGCGCCGATGCAATCAGCATTACATCAACCCGCCTTGCCAGCAGGTGCTTGATCTCCTGCATCTCCAGCTCCGGGTCCTCGTCAGAAGAGGAGATGAACAAACTGTAGCCGTGCTTTCTCGCCCCAGAGGAGATGGCATTCGCAACATCTGCGAAGAAGGGATGCAGAAGATCAGGCACAACGAGCCCCAGAGTCCGGGTTTGGCCTGTCGCCAGTGAGCGGGCTGCCAGATTGGGTTGGTAGTTGAGCTCCCGCATACGCTTTAAAACACGTTTGCGTGTCTCAGCTCCAATATCAGGATGGTCCCGCAGCACCTTTGAAATCGTCACTGCAGAGAGATTCAGGTCCTTAGCAATGTCTTTCAACCGGACTGCCATCAGTTAAGTTTACTTTACGGCTTGACACACGAAATCTATGAATTTAGGATTCTTTATCGTTTCAGTTAGCGATTACGAGTCGACATCTGACGTGAGCGGAATCGAGGTAATGCCCAATCGAGCGGCTGAGGTTTGTCGACGTATCGCTTATTCTCACGAATCGTGGCCTTTGTTGCCCGGACGCCGGAGATTGGCTTGGGCAGTTCAGATCACACCTGGGCACGGAAGACACGCCGGATCTCACAAAGCGAAAAGGATGAACTAACAATGCAAAGAAGAGAGTTTTGCAAGCTGATCGCAGCGGCCGCAGCGGCCGGCGCCATTCCTGCCAAGGGGCAATCGGCTGCGGGCGCGCCCGCGGGTTTCAATCGTCTCCGTCAGACTTACGAAGAGTTCTGCGCCACGCCAGAGAATCAGCGCACGTTCTATGCGCTAATCGATAACAAGATCGTCGAGAGAAAACTGAACGATGCGGACTGGTCGCCGACTGCGTGGGGCGAGCCGCCTGAATTGTCTGGTGGATCGTGGGACGGTGTTCCGATGCAGGCGCCGGTGGATGGTCTAAACGGGGAAGGACCTTACCAGGCCACCTGGGACTCGCTGCAACAATATGACGCACCCGAGTGGTATCGCGACGCCAAGTTCGGCATTTGGGCGCACTGGAGCCCGCAATGCGTGCCCGAGGCCGGCGACTGGTACGCGCGCAACATGTACGTCCAGGGACAGGGGCAGAATGATTATCAGCTCACACATTACGGCCCTCCTTCGCAGTTTGGGTACAAAGATCTGTGTGCGCAGTGGACGCTTCTCGACTGGCAGCCCGAAGCGCTGATCGAACGCTACAAGAACGCCGGAGCCCGCCTGTTTATCGCGCTGGCCAATCATCATGACGGATTCGATACTTGGGGCTCAAAGCATCAGCCCTGGAACGCAGTGAATCACGGGCCGCATCGTGACGTGGTGGGCGAGTGGGCGGCGGCAGCGCGGAAACAGGGGCTGCGCTTTGGCGTGACGGTGCATCAGGCGCGCAACTGGTGGTGGTTCCAGACGGCGCATGGAGCAGACAAGAGCGGACCCTTGGCGGGTGTTCCATATGACGGGCGAATGACCAGGACAGAGGGCAAAGGCCAGTGGTGGGACGGCCTCGATCCGCAGATGCTCTACGGCGTCAAGCATCCGAAGGACGCGCTGCCCGATGCGTCGTATGTGAAGCACTTCTACGATCGCACGCGCGATCTTATCGATCAGCACGATCCTGACCTGCTTTACTTCGACAATGACCTGCTGCCGCTGGGCTGGGCCGGCATGAACATCGGTGCGTATTTCTACAATCACAACCTGAAAACACACGGCGGCAAGATGGAAGCCGTGCTGAATGGCAAACACATTCCTGACAAGCTGGCCAAAGCGGTGGTCGCAGACTACGAGCGTGGCCTGACGAGCGGAATCATGCCGTACGCGTGGCAATCGGAAACCTGTATTGGAGAATGGCACTATCGGCGCAGCCTTTTTGATGGCCCGGGCGAATTTGGCGGCTATCTGCCGCCGCGCGATGCAATTCACTGGCTCGTTGACACGGTAAGCAAAAACGGCACCTTCATTCTCAATATTCCGGGCAAACCGGACGGGACAATCGACAGCAAAGAGATCGCTGTTCTCGACGAGATTGCTGGATGGCTGAAGGTGAACGGGGAAGCCATCTTCGAGACGCGGCCGTGGACTGTCTATGGTGAAGGGCCGAATTCAGTCACAAGCGGGCCGTTTCAGGGCGGCAGCATCAGCGCGATGGGAAGTAAAGATATCCGCTTCACACGCAACAAGGCGAACAATGTGATCTATGCCATTTTCCTGGGATGGCCTATCGGGCGTGCCCAGATTGCATCGCTGGGATTGTCGAGCAAGACGAACCCGGGAAAGGTACAGAATGTCACCGTGCTCGGGACGGATGCGAAGGTCAAATGGACTCAGGAGGCCGACGCGTTGCATCTTCAGCTGCCCTTCGGATTACCGGTGGCGAACAGCTACGGAGCTGCAATTAAGATCGCGCTGAGTTGAGGTCGGCACAGAGGTGACGTGAACTGTATCTGGCTGCGGCCTATTTGCAACTAACCGGGGCACGGTTTTCACTCGAGCTCCAATATCACGCATGACCGCACGGGAAATGCGGATAGACGAATCTTCGTCATGAAGATCCATCCTTAGAGAAGTCAAACGAAAGTATCGAAATTGTCGATGCGTGTTTTCGAAAAATGCCGCTTTTCGACTGCGGAGCTTCTGGATACTATTCGACTGTTCCGATAAAGCGTAGCCAGCAAACGCTTTCTTAAGCAGCGACGACATGCTGCAACAGCCGAATTAAAAGGAGAATCATGAAAAGAGTTGGCCTCATTCTCGCCTTAGTGGCTTCAGGGGTTTGTTGGGCGCAGCCTCCTGCGGACTGCAAACCTTCCTCATTGAATATCCCGGGGGCGCCGTATCCGTGTGTTTTTCCCGATCATCGAGCTATCTTCCGTGTTTCCGCGCCCGATGCCCAGAAGGTGAGAGTCCGCGTCGGCACGGGGTTCGACATGACCAAGGAAGCGGACGGGCTTTGGTATGCCACGACTACGCCGCTCGTCGAAGGATTTCATTACTACATGGTCAATATGGATGGAGCTTCGGTCTCTGATCCGGCGACGCAGACGTTTTTCGGTGGTGGAGAGTGGAGCAGCGCTATTGAGATTCCTGCGGCTGATGCGGATTTCTACAGCCATAAAGACGTACCTCACGGCGTGGTTCGCGATCAGTGGTACTTCTCAACTGTCACCCAACAGTGGCGTCGCTGCATGGTCTATACGCCTCCTGACTACGACACGAATACGAAGCAGCGTTATCCGGTTCTCTACCTCTTGCACGGATGGGGAGAAAACGAGCTGGGCTGGACCTTTCAGGGGCATGTGGATCAGATCATGGATAATCTGATTGCCGATAAAAAGGCCAAACCGATGCTGATCGTGATGGACAATCTGAATGCGGTGAAGCCGGGCGAAGATGGTTCTATTTACAATGCCCGCGGCGTATTAACCCAAGCAGTGCCTGAGCCGCAGCCGCCGCAGGGAGGAGCCCCGGGAGTGCCGGGCGCTGGACAGAGGCCCGCGGCTGGTGCAGCACCGGTCCGTCGCCCCATGTTCCGGCTGAGCACGACCTTCACTGAGATGATGTTCGCCGATCTGATTCCAATGGTCGAGAAGAATTACAGAGTAGCGCCGGGCCGCGAAAACCGTGCGATGGCCGGACTATCGATGGGAGGAATGCAGACATTTACCACTGGCTTGCAGAATCTCGACAAGTTCGCTTATCTAGGCGGCTTCAGCGGCAATTGCGGCTCTTTTGGCGGCGCTCCATTTGATCCGAAGACGAGTTGCGGCGGCGCATTTGCGGATGCCGCGGCCTTCAACCAGAAGGTCAAGCTGCTGTTTTTGTCTACCGGATCTGTAGAAGGACCACGCGTGAAGGAGTTCAGCGATGCGCTCACGCAGGCTGGCATTCACAACGTGTACTTTGAGTCCCCTGGTACAGCCCATGAATGGCTTTCGTGGAGGCGTGCCTTCAACGACTTTGCGCCGAGGCTCTTCAAATAGAACCGCGCGCTGGAACGCGCGGCGTCGAGAACACGCTGCACGTTTCAGCGCAATTTCACTGCCGCATCTACTGCGAACAATTTTCCTGGAAGCACAGATGCTCGCTGAAAAACGGCATCACGTGATTCTGGAAGCGATCGGCCACAGCGCTGGTATGCGTGCCGTGATAGATCTCGAAGCTGTTCGTGAGCCCATATTTGTCGAAAATGTCATGCAACTTGCCGGCATCGACGCGTAAACCATCCTGATCGCCTACGTCCATGGCGATGGCCCGATATTGGCGCAGGTTGTCAATATACTGATCCGCAAAAGCCAGCGGGGCATTGGCTGTCCACCTGGCCAGAACATCCGGTTGCGGTTGGCCATCTTTAACGGGCAAATCGAGATAGAGAGGAGGGTTTTTCGGGTCGGGAGACCATGCTGCCGCCGTGGCAAGCTGGGCGCGAAGCATAAAAGGCAGTTTCGCCGAGTCTTCCGGCGTCTTAACGGCTTCAAGCGTTTTTTCATTCTCGGGGTTGGCGGACATCATCGCCCGCGGAGAAAGGCAGCACGGGCTCATGATGTATAGGCTGCCGAAGACGTCTGGATGCTTCATGCCGATGCGCGTCGCGCCATAGCCGCCCATCGAGTGGCCTACCAAGCCGCGGCTTGTGCGATTCGGAATCGTTCGATAGTGCGCATCGACATAGGTGACGAGATCGCGCGCGATAAATTGCTCAAAATTACCGGTGGTTACCGAACTCGAATACATCGAGCCATTGTGCACGGTCTTCGAGTCGGGCAGCACAACGATCATCTCTTTCGCGCCTTGCGCGAATGCGCCCTCGATCGTCTGCGGCACATGGATCTCATGACTCCATTGTTCGGCGCCAATGGAATAGCCGTGCAGTGCATATAGCACCGGATACCGGCGGTGCTTCTCTTTCGCATAGCTCGGCGGCAGAAATACGATCACGTCGCGGTCGACCGCATCGCCTTCGAGATTGCCTTCAAGCGATTTGCCATGCACCTTAATGTGCTCGACCGTTACAGGCTTCGCGTCGGGAATGACGGCCGGCACTTCGGTTTGCACCTGCGCGAAGGCCGGTCCGGAATTAGCCAACGCCAGAGGAATCCATACTGCAATTGCAGCGAAAATCTTCGGTCTCATCGCGATCTTCTCCATGGAGGTCTGGATTTGTTTGCTTCGGATCGTTAACGGGCGCACAAACCTTTATTGTGCTTCCGGAGCCACCGGAAATTGATAAATGCCCGCGCTGATCGGAGCGACTGAAATTGCCGTCGAAGCCCCCGGGATAGGAATCTCCTTTATTTCGATCTGCGGCGGCATGCCGACGCGATTGGCAGCATCCAGGCTGTTGCCTGTCAACTGCCAAAGCTTTGAGGGGCCGGTCAGCTTGATGCCTGTTGTGCTCAAATCGAATTTTTGCTCCTGATCCGTCGCATTCACAACCGCGAGATTTAAATACTTATGGTCGGGCGTGAGTGTAGCAATCATATCCAGAGGATATGTCGGGCTGCCTGAGCTGGTCTTCGGCTCATCGCCGTAGTTCGGATTCTCAGCGGGTTGTGGCGAGTTGCCGGAGAGAGCCACTGGGATGGTTCCAGGGAGATGGTCGCCATACAACTCATAAACAAGCCCAAGTGCGTTGATGGTCGAGGCCGTAGGAGAGACGTCAAGCGACGATGTGCCCATGGTATGCGCGCCCATGGTGATGAAGTCCGTATGCCGCAGCATTTCATTGAAGAGCATGCCGTAGGCAAGCGCCGTTTTTAGATTCGGTCCCGTCGGCCTTCCTCCTCCGCCCAAACCGTAGGCGTACTCATCGATTGACAGGAAGATTTTTTTATCCACCATCTGCGGGAATCGCTTCTGGTATCCCTCCCATTCTTCGGCATGCCGGCGGATCACATCGCCGGCATAACGCGCATACTCGAGATTGGTGGGGTCGTAATGCACATACGCATCGTCCTCAGGGGCATCGGGCGAAAGAGCCTTGGCCTTGTTGATATCGAAGTGTCGTCCGGCTCCTTCGTACCAGTGCTGCGCGATACCGTCGAATGTTCCCCAACTTTTTGCCAACAAGCCGCCGGTCCAGTCGACATCCGATCCGAACATCGGATCCAGATTATCGACGTACTTCGCGCGGTCCTCGCCCTTCAGCCACATCGGTTCCAGCATCTTCGCCGAGCCGATGAGAGTAATGGTCGGATCAACCGCCCGCATCCTTTTGGCAAACTCGTTGTTTTTGAGGACGTAATATTTCAGGTCGGTATATCCAATCTGGAAGGTTCCCCAAGGTTCATTGCCGATATTCCAGTACTTCACGTGATAGGGCTCGGGATGGCCATTCTTTGCGCGCAGCGCACCGTAGTAGGTGTTCACAGAGCCGTTGAGATACTCGACCTCATCCGCAGCCGAGTGCGCGTCGCCGAGGCCGGCGTTTACTGTCACGTACGGATCGACGTCAATGAGTTTGCAGAACGTCATGAACTCATCCATACCAACGTCATTGACCTGCATGGCGTTCCATGCGTGATCAAACATTGGCGGCCGTTTGTCCATGTCACCGATGGCCTCGTACCAGGTCCAGTCGGAGAGGAAGTTGCCGCCAGGCAGACGCCACATGCCGGAGTGAAGCTGCTTCAACAACGCGAGGGTGTCGGGCCGGAATCCCTGCAGGTTGTCGGCGGGCATCAGCGAAACCGCTCCAACATGGAAGTCGCCACTGCCGATACCGGTAATCTCCAGGGCAGCATCCGAGGTATCTGCCTTCGACGTAAAGTTCAGCGGGAACTTCTTGTACTGGCCTGTGAGTGTGAAAGATGCTGCTTGTCTGTCGCTATCACCGCTGCCCCAGATCAGCGAGACATTCACTTTAGTTCCAGGAGTGCCGCGCAGGTAAATTCTGCCTGTGTATTGCTTGCCATTGACCAGCGAGAATCCTGATTGCCGGATCCCGTGCGCTGTAGAGGCGTCTAGCTGTATCTTCGGGCTGTGGTCGCCGACAAATGGTTGGTCTGTGTCCATGACAACGGCCTCATCGGGTCCCACCGGGCGCCACTTGTGCAACGGTTGACGCATCGGATTGCCTTGCGGCCGCCCTGCAACCCGAGGATCAGCTGAAGAGATCGGGAAATAGAACTTCCGGTCATCGAGCAACTCGGCCCAGAGACTTCGATAAATGAGAGGGCCAATGTGCTCGATGAAGCTTCCGAATACATACTTCGAAACCGGCTCCGCCGTCTGGTGCGCATCGATGCTGACCATCAGATGGTCCGGAACGTTTGGCCCGGCCTGCTGAGCCTGCGATGCAAGCGCGCATCCGATCGACAAAGCTGCAGCCAACACCATCCCTTGTGCCTTCATAGAGCCCTCCTCTTCGCAATCACTCTTTCCGTTGTGGTGGTGCGGACATCTTGCGTGGACGCGCTGTCCGGCCGCAGAACCTTATTGCCCTGCTCCAGCTACGGGAAATTGATAGATATTTACGCTGATGGGCGCAACGGTAACCATTGCCGGAGCATTGCTGATCGGGATTTCCTTGATATCAACCTGGGTTGGCTGACCAACGTGGTTCTCAGCATCCAGGCTGCTTCCGGTCATCTGCCAAAGCGTCGAGCGGCCGGACAAGCGGACACCTGTAACGCTCAGGTCAAACTTTTGTTCCGACTCCGTTCCATTCACGATAGCGACGGTCAGATATTTGCGATCCTCTGTGAGCGCCGCCACCATGTCGAGTGGATATGTCGGACTGCCTGCGCTTGTTTCTGGCTGATCTCCGTAAGGAGGGTACTTCGGGGCGGGCTGCGGTGAATTTCCCGATACGGCAACGGGCACCGTTCCGAAGTGGTCGCGATACAGTTTGTACAGCACTCCTCGCGAGTTATACACAGACCCGGTGCTGGCAATGTCGAGCGTTGATATCGCCATGGTGTACGCGGCCATCTTAAGGAAATCGGTGTGCCGGAGCATCTCATTCAAGACCATGCCATAAGCGAGGGCGGCTTTAAGGCTGCCGCCTCCGTAGGCGTATTCATCGATCGAGAGAAAGATCTTCTTGTCTGCCATGGCCGGGTAACGCTTTTCATATTCGGCCCACTCTTCGGCTTTCTTGTGTACGCGATTTGAAGGATGGCGAATCCATTCAAGCGTTGTTTCATCGACATTCACATATCCGGACTCGATGTTGCTGCTCGGATCCATCGGGAGGGCCTTGGCGTGTTCGTAGTCGAAGCGCTTGCCGACTCGCGAGTACCAATGCTCGGTGAGGCCGTCAAAGTTGCCCCAGCAGTTCGCGAGCAGCCCGTTCGTCCAATCAATAGCCGACCCGAGCTGAACCTGCGGGTCTTTGATGCCCATCGTGCGGGGCTGACCTTCAACGGTCATCTCGTCGGGCATGGCTCCGGAGGCTAGCAGGGTGATCGAAGGATCTACGGCGCGCATGGCTTTGGCGAACTCGTTGTGCTTGAGCACGTAGTACTTGAGATCAGTATGGCCAAGTTGCCAAGAGCCGTACGGTTCGTTGCCGATATTCCAGTACTTTACTTGGTACGGCTCAGGATGGCCATTCTTCGCGCGCAGTGCGCCCATGCGCGTGTTGACAGAGCCGTTCAAATACTCGACCTCTTCCGCCGCTGAATGTGAATCGCCAAAGCCAGCGTTGACGGTTATGTATGGATCTACGCCGATCAGCTTGCAAAGGGTCATCAACTCGTCCATGCCGAGATCATTCGACTGAACGGCATTCCAGGCATGATCAAACATGGGCGGCCGCTTGTCGACATCGCCGACAGAGTCGTGCCAGTCCCAATCAGAGATAAAATTGCCACCCGGCAGGCGCCACATGCCGGCATGCAGTTCGCGGAGGAGAGCGATGGTATCCGGCCGGAATCCCTCTACGTTATCCGCAGGCATCAGAGAAAGCGTGCCGACGTGGAAGTTGCCTGTACCCGTGCCTGTAATCTCGATCGCACCATCTTTGGCATCGGACTTCGCTGTGAAATTGAGCGGGAACTTTTTGTATTCGCCGGTGAGGGTCGGAAAAGAGATGGTCTGGCGATCGTCTGCACCGTCGCCCCAGATTAGCGACACCGTCACTTTGCTGCCGGGTGTACCGCGAAGATAGATACGGCCCTTGTATTGCTTGCCACTGACCAGCGTCAGTCCTGACTGCCGGATGCCGTGCGGCGCGGAAGCATCGAGTTCGACGCGCGGGCTCTGGTCGCCGACGAACGGGTGATCCTTGTCCATCACCACGACCTGGTCAGGACCCACGGGGCGCCATTTACGAAGACCAATGCGGAAGGGCCGGCCTGGCCTGGTTTCAGGCTGTTCGGTGTCCTTGGAAGAGATTGGATTATAGAACTTGCGGTCATCGATTATCTCTGACCAAAGGCTGCGATACATCAAAGTGCCACCATGTTCGATAAATCCGCCGTAGATATATTTCGAAACCGGCGCCGCAGTCTGTCGCGCGTCGATGGTGACCTGCAGCGATTCCGGAAGGCTTGATCCTGCCTGCGGAGCGGCCGGTGCTACCGAAAACCCGAGCGAGAACGTGACGGCGGTGAAGAGTACGATTCGCGTCTTCATGAGATTCTTCCTGTTTTCTCCTTCGACTTGGACCGCGGCGGGAGCACAGTGGTCCGTCACCAACGCACGTAAGCTCGTTGGGGAATTGTAGAGGTGTTGTACTTGCTCGGGTAACGTTGCACAATGCGAGAAAACGCTTACCTGCGCCTAGAAAATGGATTTACGAAACACCGGCATCGTATCCGCAAGGCAAACAGGATGAAAAGCAGCATTTTTCGAAGAGTTCGATTGATAATTTCGATGGATTGCATTCAGCGTTCGTCTATTTCATAGAAAACGCACAAGTTGGGCTTCCTTATGGGAAGCGGTGCCTCGATCGAGACATGCCGCGAATAGCGCGAGCGCAGCCGGGCCGGAAGCGGCCCGGAAGGGTGCGACAAAGAGGCGAAATTATTTTTTGGAAGTCACCTTCGGCCGGCTATCGGCGCACGGAACGACGCCAGCGCCTTCTTGAACGCAATAGAAGCGATCGGCTGCCAGATGAGTCAGCGTTTCGGTCTGCCCCGAGGGCCAGAGAATCTTCACTTCGTCAGCCGCAGTACGATTACCGAGACCGAAGTGAAGCCGCAGGTCATTTTGCGACATGTAACTTCCTCCGCTTCGGACTTCGTCCATTTGTGAAAGGTCTCCGGCGGTGAGGCGGACGCGTGCGTTGAGAGCCAGCCTGTTGCTTTTGGTTCCGGTGAGCTCGATGCTGATCCAATGATTGCGCGGGCCGTCTTCGGGGCGAAGGACCATCGGTTCTCCCTCGAGGTTTTCGATGACGAGGTCCACATGTCCATCGTTGAAAAGATCGCCGGCCGCTACGCCGCGGCTGGCCTGAGGAACTTGAATCGCTTCTCCTGCGAGCTTGCTGATGTCGAGGAAGTTTCCATTTCTCTTGTTGAGAAATAGCAGTTTCGGCTCCTTGTATTTCGAAATGAGATGTGCACTGTCAACCTGCGGATAGACGTGCCCGTTGGCAAGGAACAAATCGGGCCATCCATCATTGTCGAGATCGAAGAACGCGTCGCCCCAGCCCACGTAAGGCCAGGTGCTGCGAGCAATGCCGGACCCGTAGGAAACATCGGAAAACGACCAGTTACCATCGTTGCGATACAGGACACCGTAGTCTTCACTGAAATGGCTGACGAAGATCGACTCTCTTCCCGTATGGTTGTAGTCTCCGAGAGCGATCCCCATGTTTGCTTGCTCATTGCCGTCCTGGCTGAGAGCCGTGCCCGTGTTGTACGCAACCTCAGTAAAAGTGCCGCTGCCGTTGTTGCGATATAGATAATTCGGGCCGCTGTCATTTGCCACAAATAAATCGATACGGCCATCGTTATCGAAATCCGACCATACAGCGCCGAGCCCCAACAAGCCTTGCGCGTCTTCTACACCGGCTTGATGGGCAACATTGGTAAATGTGCCGTCGCCGTTATTGTGGTAGAGCGCATCAGGCGAGCCCGGAAGCCCGCGCGGCCCACACTGCACTTTGATGGTGTGGTACTGACAAGTAATGAGCGAGCCAAATTCTGGAAGGTTGGCGAGGTCGAGCTTTGCGTAGTGCGGAACAAAGAGATCAGCCCAGCCGTCGCCGTCATAGTCGCCGAAGGCGGCACCGGTTGCCCAGCCTGTATCCTGATCCAGACCTGCCTGTTTGGTGATATCCGTAAACGTTCCGTCACCATTGTTCCGGTACAGAATGACGCCATTGAAGCAGGTGACGAGCAGGTCGGGCCAACCATCGTTGTTGTAGTCGCCGCCCGCCGCCCCCATCGCCCAGCAAGGATAGCCGACGTGCGCTTTGTCGGTGACATCGGTAAATGTGCCGTCATGATTGTTATGAAAGAGCGCGCTTCGCGCTTTTTTGCCGGCGAGCTGCATGTTGACGTCAGGCGCGTTGGTGAAATAGATATCGGGCCATCCGTCGCGATCGTAGTCAATCAGCGCGACTCCGCCACTCATCGACTCCAAGATGTATTTCTTTTCCGGAGCAGCAAGATGATTGAAGTGAATCCTGGTTGAAGCGGTCACATCCACGAGTCGGGGTATTGCCGTAGAGAACTCATCGGGATTCTGTTCGCCCTTTTCCGCAATTGCAGCCCCGCGCTTCGCTCGCGGAGTTTGCTGTGCGATGCCGCACAGGATGCAGCAGGTAATGCCAATGAGAACCACAAAGCTTTGCCGTATTTTGCTCACAGGGTAGATCCGAAGGCTGATCAGGCTCCGCGCTGTTTTAGTCGCGAGCTACTCATTGCTGGGTGTTCTGCGCGCCCATTTGCCGGAATGTTTTGCCAAGTTTATCCTTCATGGCCTTGTAGTGGCGAAAGATCTCCATTTCATGTTCGGAATCTTCTGTTTTGCCAGCTTGCCTGTACAACGTACTCAGGCGAAAGTGAGCGACGATGTTAGTCGGATCGTCCTGTACTGCACGCTCAAGGAGAGAAATTGCCTGATCGCTGTCATGAAGAGCGATCAAAGTGATTGCCAAATCAGTTTCCGCGTCGGCGTCGCGCGGCTGCAGCGCAAGAGCCTTTTTGTAATCTTCTTTCGCGGCCGCATAGTCCCCTTTCTCGGCGAACACTTCTCCAAGACCACGCCAAGCCTTCTCATCAAACGCATTGATCCCGAGGGCAGCCTTATACTCCTCCGCCGCCTGCGCCTTCACCGCAGGGTCGTCGGACAATCTTAGCTGTTCAGCCAGTTCAAAATGCACGCCCGGCAGCCGTGAATCTGCCCGGATCGCTTCGCGATATTGCGCGATGGCGCTCGCATGATCTCCATCGCGCCCGAATTTGTCGGCCATCATCATGTGCATCTCCGCCGAATCCGGTGCGAGCATTGCCATGCTCAAGAGACTTCGATCTGTGATCTGCATCGAGATTTGATAGGCGGCGAGAAGAATCTTTGGTTCTTGCGGCGCTATGGTTTCCAGGGTCTCAGCCGTTGAAGCGGCTTTGCCCAGTTGCCCGGAGGCTGAATAAAGCTCAATCAACTCGAGACCCGCCTCAACCTGAATTCCTTTCTCGCTCAACTTAGGAAAGGCTTGTTCCAGGTCATTTTGCGCCGTGACGGGATCGCCGGTTCGCTTCTCTGCAATTCCCAGCAGCGCTTCGATCTTCCATAGATCCGGCTCGGCATCCAAGGCAGCGTGCAGTTGCGGGATCGCTTCGGAGTAATTCCCTTCAAAGAAAAGCAGCACACCGAGGTTGGCGTGCGCCTTTAAATTCTTCGCATCCAGCGAGATGATCTCGCGCAATAGAGGTATCGCCAGTTGCGGCTTCCGTTCCTGCAGAGCCTGTTCCACCTGTTTTTCAAGCTGGCTCAGCTTGGAGCCGACATCGGGTGCCGTCTGGGCAGTCACGGTCAACGAATTCATCGCGATGAGAAGTACGTAGATAAACGCAAAGGGCATTTTGTTCATCGGCAGTTCCTGTATCGCCATTCATGATTCCAAGAGACCAGTCGGGCGAAATAGCCGGCAGGAAACTTGAATGATGAGTGAGCTTACTTGTTCGAATAGGACAAAGTCGAGCCGCGCAAGGATTTTTACCTTGACAGAGAGCGAAGCGCCACTTTATTTTGCTCCTCCGGAATACGCTTTCTCAAAACGGCAGCAGGACACCGGCTCGTCGAAGTGAGATCTCGAGGGCCGCACATCCATTTCAGACCACTCACAGCAAATAAGTTAAGCAGCCTATCCGAGGAGACGAATTACTCATGTCAAATTCTGCGAACGGTACTCTTCTCAATCGCCGAGAGGCGTTGCTTTTTTCAGCTACGGCGGGGGTGAGCGCAATCCTAAGCCAACCAGGGCATGCGCTCGACAGCACCAAAACCTTTGCGCACCAGGAGCCCGGAAACTGCACAACGCCGCGCTCGGCCATCGCCAGCACGCAGTACGGCAAAGTACGGGGCTACGTCGATGGAGGCGTGTTCACCTTCAAGGGCGTTCCATATGGACAAGACACCGGCGGAGAAAACCGGTGGCTGCCGGCGAAGCCTCCCAAGCCTTGGAAAGATGAATATCCGGCGCTGGTCTATGGCGCCAATTGCCCCCAAAATCTTCACAACTACACCGCAATAGAGCAGTCGTTCCTGCAGGACTGGGACGATGGTTACATGAGTGAAGATATGCTCAAGCTGAACATTTGGACGCCGAGCCTCACCGGCAGCCGCGCCGTCATGGTGTACTTCCATGGAGGCGGATTCAGCTTTGGCTCGTCGTATGAGCTTCCCTCGCACGAGGGTGCGCAGATGGCGCGCCATCACGACATCGTACAGGTCTCGGTGAATCACCGTTTGAATGCGCTCGGCTTTTTCGATGTTTCTGAAATTGGCGGCTCGGGCTACGAGGATTCAGTCAATGTCGGAATGACAGACCTGGTCGCCTCGCTGCGCTGGGTTCGTGAGAACATCGCCAACTTCGGCGGCGATCCCGGACGCGTGATGATCTACGGCCAGTCGGGCGGCGGTTCCAAGGTGACAACGCTCATGGGCATGCCGTCGGCCGAGGGGCTGTTTCATCGCGCCTCGGTGCAATCAGGCGGAGGAGGCAACATCCCGAGCGGTGAGCAATCAAAGGAGTTTGCGCGCCAGGTCATGAAGGAACTTGGGCTCCAGTCTAACGACATCGCTTCTCTGCAGAAAATGGAGTGGTCAAAACTGTTTGCGACCGGGAATGCGGTGGCGGCCAAGATGAATCCACCGCTGCGAGGGCTGGGCGGACCGGGATCATCTCCAACCGCGGCCCCGCGTGTGGGTTGGTCGCCGACGCTCGATGGGCGCGTCATCAATGTCCGGTCCTACTACGACACTGCTCCGGAGGTTTCGAAGAATGTGCCGATGTTGATCGGCAACGTGAGCGAAGAGGGCATGCGCTACGTCTCAAACCCGACCGAGACGGAATGGCATGCGACGCTTTCGTCAGCATTAGGAGAAGAGAAGGCTACTGCATTGATCGCCGCAATGAAGAAGGCGCATCCCGAGAAAGCGATTCGAACTCTCTCCTACGGAGTTCAGGGCCTAAGCGCGCGTAACAACGTGCAGCGCATGGTGAAATTGAAATATGGGCAGGGTGGAGCTCCTGTCTATCAGTATTTTTTTACATGGCAATCGCCTATGCTGGATGGCGTCCCTGGCGCATGGCATACGGCAGAGCTCGCATTCTGCTTCGACAACACAAGACGATGCGAACAGGGCACAGGTAATACGCCTGAGGCGCAAGCGTTGGCCAAAAAGATGGCCACAGCATGGGCAAACTTTGCTCGCACAGGCAATCCAAGCCAGCCGGGGCTAACTTGGACTCCAAGTGATTCCACGCGCTGCCAGACCATGGTGTTCGACAATGAGTGTCGCATGGTTGACGATCCTGAAGGCGAGGTGCGCAGAATCCTGCTGAGCTAAATCAACTCGAACGGCATCCCCCTGTCTAAGTCGGGAGATGCCGCTCGCCGAAAGACGATTCTCCACAAGATCAAAGTATTTCCAACTCGCGATTCGCGCCGAAGAGATCAGCAAGGTAATTTTTTTCGCGACTGGTCGAATCGAATTCTCGAAGAACGAGAAACATTCGGGCAAACCTTTCGCCACCCATTGGCAGCCGCAGGCCGACCAATTCTCCAGACTCGAGGTATGGGCGGATTCGATAAACCGGCAGCCAGCCGAAACACATTCCGCTGCGCACTGCCTCAATTGCGGAGTCGATGGAAGTCACGGCCAGATGGCGTTGCGACGGAGCATGCGGTTGCCGCCTTGGATCCGGCCCCGTCGCTCCTTCAATGATGACTGCCAAACGTTGGGCCAAATCCATTCGCGTCAATTGCCGTTTCCTGGTGCTCAGCGGATGATCTGCCCGGGCGACTGCCTTAATGCGTATGTCAAGAATCGGCTTGATCAAATGTTCGCGCGTCGGTGTTCCCGCGATGCATAGATCAGCACCGAAGTTGGTGAACTCATGCACAGAGGAAAGGAAAGTTCCCCGGTGCAGTTTGGGATGGACGTGTGGAAAGACGTGCGTAAGTTCTGCGAGGGCATTGAAGAGCCGGCCATCCGGATAGACGCTGTCGACCGAAACAGAAATCTGCGTTTCACCTCCGGCGGCAAGTGATGCAGCTCGTTGCTCAAGTGCGCGAAATCCTGTTAGCAACGGTTCCACGTCGGCGAGCAACGCCTTGCCCGCTTCAGTAAGCTGCGCTTTGCGCCCCTTCAGCTCAAGAAGCGGAACCTTGAACTGATCCTGGAGGCGGGAAATGGCGTAGCTGATCGTCGATTGGGACCGATTCATGTGCGCAGCAGCGGCGGCAAAACTGCCGAGCTGAACGACCGTCTCTAAAACTTCCCATTGGTCCAGCGTCGTATTCACAAGGCAACAATATATCGAAATTGTCGATTTGAAAGATCGAAAAATGCAGCTATTCAATGAAATATTTTTGCAGATACTATGCCACTGCTTTTTGAAGTAACCCGATTTACTCCGTGGAACTCGGGTAAACGCTTTCCCTTGTTTCTGCATGAGGATGTTGAGGCTGATCGCAGAACTTCAGCCAAGGAACTTTATGTAGAACGAAATCTGTTTGGAGGCGAATATGAATGCACGAGCGTGGGCAGTAGCGGCTCTCTTTACATGGAGCGCCGGAGCAGTTTTGGGGCAGGCCACGAATTCAGCCGACGTCACGGGGACTGTGACCGATATCTCAGGGGCGGTGGTTCCGGGCGTCACTATTACGGTGAAAGATCTGGATAAAGGTTTGGTGCGCACGTACGTCACAAACCAGTCGGGTTTGTACGATACCGGCCCCATCACTCCGGAAGACAATTACACCGTCGAGTTTTCGAAGCAAGGGTATGCTTCACTGCAGCGCGGCCCCATGGCGCTTCACGTCGGGGTCGTTGGCCTGAATGTCCAGTTGAACGTTGGCCAGGCCACGCAGCAGGTCGTCGTGAATGAGGCCGCCCCGCTGCTGGAGACGACGACTGCCGAGCTGTCGGCAACGCTCCCGATCGACACACTGCAAACCTTGCCGCAGACTGGAACCCCAGACTGGCAGTCGTTCCTGGTATTACTCCCAGGCACATCCGGCGTGCAGCAAAATGGGAACAGCTCCTCGAACCCCGGCATGGGCGGAGTCGCCGCGAATGGAAGCATGCCGTTTTCCACCGCAATGCTCGATGGTGCGAACATCAGCTCGCCGATGAGCAACAACGTGATCAACACACCGATCTTTGATGTGATCGGCGAAGTGAAGACGAGCGACTCGACTTTTTCAGCGCAATATGGAACCGGTGGCATCATCTACAACCAGATCAGCAAAGGTGGCACAAACACCATCCACGGCCTGGTGTACGACTACCTCCGGAACACCGACCTGAATGCTGCCAACTATGGATTTGGTACGGGCAAGGTCCCGCCGATTCACTATAACGACTATGGCTTCCAGGTCAGCGGGCCGATCATCAAGAGCAAATTATTTGCCCTGTTTGACTACGACCACACCATCAATCACGGAACCGGGAATCTGACCTTCGTCACCGTACCCACCCCGGCCATGCTGACCGGAGATTTTACCGGGCAGAATACGATTTACGATCCGACAACGCAGACCGTGGATCCGGTAACCGGAGTAGTAACCCGGCAATCCTTCGCTAGCGAATACGGAAGTGGAAACAAAATCCCTGCAGGTATGATCGACTCGGTGGCGAAGACGATCCAAAAGATCTTTCCCGCACCGAACGTGCCCGGGACGCTTGTCAACAATTTTGAGTACCTCGCGCCCTCACAGCCCAGACTGACCAAGTGGTTCGGACGCCTCGATGCGGACCTTACTCAGAACAATCGCCTGACGGGCTCTTCGGCTTACAACTACACCATCACGCCTGGATTTGGCCCCGTGGCTCCGGTCAACGTCACAAACAACGACGTCGAGAACATGAGCGGCCAGCTTTCCGACGTTCACACTTTCAGCCCGCATACCCTCAATGAGGTGCGTGGCGGCTGGATGGGAGAGTACGATCTGATCGACCCTGCGACGCGTGGTCAGGGCTGGCCGCAGAAGCTGGGTCTTCTGTTCGCAAAGCAGGACATCTTCCCGAACGTCAATATCAGCGGCTTCTACGCTCTTGGGTCGGGAGTTCATGCTAATTACAAAGAGAATGTATTCGATCTGTCAGACGTCGTCACGATGATCCGCGGCCGGCACGTCCTCCACTTCGGAGGCGAGTTTATCGCCTTCCGGGCGGACTCGACCGCCTGGGGCAACATTGTCTCAGCGGCTCTGGGTTATACGGGTGTCTACACTACCGGCAGCAACACGGGTTCTCTCGCATCGTCAACAGGTTCACCCTATGCGGACTTTCTATTGGGCTACACGCAGAATTGGTCTGCGCAATACTCACCCGAATACGGGGGGAGACTCAAGGACCCTGCAGTCTTTGTTCAGGATGACTGGAAGTTCACACCGAAGCTGACGTTGAACCTTGGTCTGCGCTGGGATGGCAGAACCGGCTGGTCCGACAGCACCAAGAATGAACGGACATTCGATCCGACCCTCACCAATCCAGCCACCAATTCACCGGGTGCGATGTGGTATGCAATTACCCACACCAATGGCAGAACTCAGCTCCAGCAGAATCAATGGAACTATTGGTTCCCGAGGGTTGGCTTCGCCTACCAGCTTGGCAGCAAGATGACTGTGCGCAGCGGGTTTGGCCTCTATACCTTCCCCTGGAATGTGGATAACTACGCGGCCTGCTGTCTGGGGAACTCCCGAAGCAACAGCGGCAACGAGACGGATTCCACCGGGAGCATTGCGCCGGTAGTCATCCTCTCGTCAGATGGGACCACCAACTACCAGGGGGCGAAGGGCGCCAGCGTCAATTCGCGTTATGTGCTTGCTCCTACCGCTCCCGAGAGCTACAACGGCCAGGCAGTTTCTTATATGAAGTACGATCAGCCACTGCCGGTTCTCGCCTCCTGGAATTTGACAGTCCAGCGCCAGCTTACTGGAGACATGATGGTTGAGGTTGCTTATGTGGGAAGCCACGCACATAATCTCATCTTCAATACCGATCTCAATCAGGTTCCTGCAAGTAAACTGGGGCCGGCTGACGCCAGTTCGCGTCCATATCCCCAATACCAGGCCATCAGCGGCTTCACGACGCAGGGCCTTTCGAACTATCACGCACTGCAGGCACAACTGGAACGGCGCATCAGCAATGGCCTGATGTTCAACTTCAACTACACCTGGTCGCATATGCTCGATAATCAGGATTCGTCAGGCTGGGGCTCGAAGGAAGGAACCACCGTCTGGCAGAATGCTTACGTGCCATCGGCAAACTATGGTGCGGCGAACTTCGACGTTCGTCAGATGTTCAAGGCTTACGGAATCTATGATCTTCCGTTTGGCCATGGACGGAAGTTCCTGAACAACAACAAGGGTCTCGATGAAGCGATCGGGGGCTGGACATTTTCTGCCACCTGGTTGGGACAAGGCGGCAATCCGTTCACGCCCTACATGCTGGTTGACAGTAGTTATGCCTCCGCCGGAGCATCGAATTTCCGTTGGTACCCGAATCAGGTAGGCAATCCGAAAAGCGGTTCGCACAACATCAACGGATGGTTTAATACCAACGCCTTTGCGTCGCCGACTCCGGGAACGTTGGGCAATATGCATCGCAACAGCGTTTACGGGCCTGGCGTCTATGTAATGAATGCATCGATTCGCAAGACATTTCCCATCTGGGAGCGTGTCAGCTTCGATTTCAGCGCAAATGCGACCAATGTCTTAAACCATCCGTCCTTTGGTCAGCCCGACCCGGTGATCGGACCCAATCATACGGCGACGATCCGAGGTGTAGCTCAGGGCGGGCGCAACATTGAACTTATTGGGAAACTCAGATTTTAAAAATTAGATAGCAGAGAAATGCTGACCAGCCGTGCGGGAAAGCTCAAAAAGCTGTTTCCGCACGGTTGCATTTGATGCTGAATCCTGCTTGCGTAATATGCAATAATTATTGCTCGTTTGGAAGTATCGCGATTCCTTGGAATTCGAAAATTCATCGATATTTGGCCAGCAATGAATCGACACAAGAGCTGCTTCGTGTCTCGGCGGCTCTACAGTCTGCGGTCAAAACAAGAGGGAAATAGGAATAATGGTTCGATATCTACTCGGCATGCTTGCTTGCAGCCTACTGGCGAGTAATATGCAAGCGCAAACAAATTGGCCTCGCTTTGGCAACGATCCCGGCGCGGACCGGTATTCGCCGTTGACACAGATCAACACCCAGAACGTAGGTGAGCTCACGCTGGCGTGGAAATTCGATACTACGGCGTCGAATCCCGCGCCTACTTCATCGCCGATCCATCATGGAGATGCCGCACCGCCGGCCGCGTCACCGCGCCGCTTTCACTTCTTTCGCATGTCGGAGTCCGAACCAGTAGTTGTGGACGACGTGCTGTATATGTCCACCGGTTATGGGCATGTGGTCGCGCTCAATGCTGAGACCGGAGAGAAGATTTGGGATATCACCAGCCCGCACCCGCCGGCGATGCGTGGCGTGAGTTATTGGGAGGGGACGAAAGGGTATGGGCCAAGGATCGTTTACGGCACTATGGACGGCTGGCTCATCGCGGTCGATGCAAAGACCGGCGAACTCGTACCGGGTTTTGGCGATGGTGGTATGGTCGACCTGAAAATTGGAGAGGTAGTGAGCCCAGGGTATCCGACATGGCAAGTGAGATCGCCACCGGCAATCTATAAGAATTTCGTGATTCCGGGCTGTTTCCCGGGTGAAGAGCCTGCGGTTGGCGCCCACTGCGATGTGCGCGCATTCGATATGCGCAGCGGAAAGTTGGCTTGGACCTTCCATACGGTGCCTCAACCCGGCGAGCCGAACCACGATACCTGGAAGGACAACCAGTGGGAGAATCGTGCAGGCGTAAACAACTGGGGCTTCATCAGTGTGGATGAGCAACGTGGAATGCTGTTTGTCCCGTTAGGCTCTCCGAATAAGGACTTTTATGGCGGTGACCGCGCGGGATTGGACCTCTATGGAAATTCGATTGTGGCCCTGGACGCCAATACTGGAAAGCTGAAGTGGTACTTCCAGACAGTGCATCACGACAACTGGGACTACGACGATGCCTCGGCGCCGATTCTGGTCACAGTGAAGCACAACGGAAAGGACATTCCCGCAGTTGAACAGACCGACAAAGATGGATTGATGTACATTCTTAACCGCGAGACCGGCAAGCCAATTTATGGTGTGAAAGAGGAACCGATTGCGAACGATAATCCTACGCCGGGCGATTCGAACTGGCCTACGGAGCCGGTCCCTCTCAAACCACCTCCGCTGGCGCGAATGACCTTCTCTCCTGACGAGATTGCTGCCGTCACTCCAGAACATCAGTCGTACTGCAAGACCTTGCTTGCCAGCGAAGGCGGAGCAATGACGGGCGGACCTTTTGCCCAGTATGGTCCGAAGCTACGCGTGATCTTCCCCGGTTGGACCGGCGGCACCAACTGGGGTGGCGGCACCTACGATCCAAAACTGGGTTACATCTTTATCGGCAGTAAGGACCTTGGCAATTTCAACAAGCTCATTCCAGATGGGCACGGAGGCTATACGCGAGTTGGACCGGATCATCCACCCGAAAAGATGGGTGATTATTTCTGGGACGGCGAGAAGGGGTGGCCTTGTCAGCAGCCTCCATGGGGCCGCCTGATTGCTGTGAATGTGAACACGGGCGAGTTCGCATGGCAGGTTCCGCTTGGATCGTTTGCCGAACTCGACAGGCTGGGAGTGCCGAAAACTGGAACTCCATTGAACAGCGGCGGACCGACAGCAACCGCCGGTGGACTGGTATTCATAGGCGCAGCGGCGGACGGAAAGTTCCGGGCATTTGACGAGCGCACCGGAAAAGAGCTCTGGTCGACTGATGTGGGCGTCATCATCAATGCAAATCCAATCACTTGGATGGGGAAGAACGGCAAGCAGTACGTTGCCGTTATGGCGGGAGGCGCCCCGACGGAGGGAGGCAAACCCACTTTCCTCTATGCGTGGTCTCTGCCTGGAAAATAACTGAGGGGTGGAAATACGAGAGCCATGGAATGCACATGGCGCCACGGCACTTCGATTTTCTTAGAAGTATCGGTTCCGCTGGTTTGGCCATGCCATTCGACGGATCCAGCGTCAACCCGATCCGATTTCATCAGTCAACGTCAACACTATTCCTGTTGAAACAGTGACCGACGCGCCAGCAGTTGCTTTACTGCGCGGCCGAAGCATTGGGCTTTGAATTGTCCGTCGACGGAGAATGCTCACCGGGTTGAGACGAAGACGGCCCGAAGTGGGCCGCCAAGTAATCCACGATTGTATCGCCCTCGTCATCGGAAATGGTGGCGCCGCGGCCAATCATTTTGGTGACTTCCTGCGCCCAATCATCTTCTGTCCCATGCCTGGAAATGACAGTTCGAATGCTGTGGCAGGATTGGCATTTCTTCAGAACAACGTCTTTCCCCGGACCGTCCGGCAAGAGGTTTGCGTCTGAACTGGATGGACTGGGTTTGGACTTATCTGTCTGGCCGGCTGCAAAGAACAACGGCAGCGCGATGAGAGCAGGTATTGCAAGCAGCTTGAATCCTGCGTGATTGAAATGGAGTCGCCTCGGCATGTTCTGAAGACCCTATCTCGGATTGATTGGCGTGCCTTGCTTCGAGGTCGACGGGGGAAGGGAAAATCGCATATCCGTCTCGCCGCACCACAAGGCATAATAGATGCCGCAAGTAACGTTGCGCAATACGCACAATCTAGAGGCTCTCATTTCGGGCAACTGAGAACTCAGTTTCGCACCTACTGATTCCAGATATTGCCGTCGAATCTTTTGCCCTATGGGACGAAGTTCCTGCTTTATGGGATATAGAAGGAGAGCGCGGCGGAGAGTGCCGAGAACCAGGCTGAAAAGAAGCTAGGCAATAAAAGTGACTGGAAGTCCCAGAAGATAGAGGACATTCTTACGCTGTAAGCTCATGGAAATCATTGATCTATTGACATGATTTAAGACGAGCAATGGTCATACCATACATCATTTGATCATCAGTCCATTTTTAGCTTGCAAAGCGCCAAAAGGAGTGTCTATGATCTTCAGCCGATCGAGTGAAACGATTTATTTGCGGGTCAGTTGGCGTGTCAGAGTTTCTTTGGCAGGGAGATCGGAGGTCTGGTTATGCGAATGGAAAGCTGGTTGAGGGCCATAGTATTCTTGCTTGTCCTGGCAGGCTGCATCCGGGGTGAAGCATGGAGCCAGGGGTATGGAACGATCAGCGGCACGGTGACGGATGCCAGCGGTGGATCGGTTGTCGGCGCGAAGGTTATTGTTGTCGATCCGGCAAACGCACAGACGAGAACTGCAACGACGAACGAGAGCGGCTACTACGTGGTCACGTCGCTCAATCCTGCGACATACACAGTCAAGGTAGAACAGCGTGGATTCAGAGAGATCACGCAATCAAATGTCGTGCTTCAGGCCAGCCAGAGCCTGACGCTGAATATCGCTTTGACCATCGGGACCGTCGATGAGCAGGTGACGGTCGAAGCCGAACCGATACAGGTGGATACAACTACGCCCACGCTGAAAGAAGTTGTGGACAAGACTCGAATGATAGCGATTCCACTGAACGGACGGAATGCCGCGATGCTGACGACGCTGGTCTCAGGTGCTGTAATTTCGCCGTCGAATAATGCAGATCAAGGGAATGCCAAAACGTTTCCAGCTGCAGTGCCAATTTCAGTAAACGGCACGAGAGAGAATCAGACCGGCTATTGGCTTGATGGAGCTCCCAATATCGACTTCATCAGCAACATCAATCAGCCATTTCCGTTCCCCGATGCGCTTCAGGAATTCAGCGTTCAGACGAGTGACTACAGCGCCGAGTATGGACAAGATGCGGGTGGTGTGGTTTCCATCGTCACCAAATCAGGTGCGAATCAATTTCATGGCTCTGCCTTCGAATTCTTGCGGAATCGGGTTTTCAATGCGCGCAACTACTTCGCAACCGCGCGTGATCCACTAAAGCGGAACCAGTTCGGCGGAACATTCGGCGGCCCCATTCGCCACGATAGGACTTTTTTCTTCGGTGGATACCAGGGAACACGTATCCGCAGCAGTCAGAATGGACAGAGCGCTTTTGTGCCGACGGATGCGAATCGAGCCGGCGACTTCAGCGCGTACCTGAGCGCATCGGATCCGAATAATCCGCTAGGGAAAGCGGTTATTCTGCCCGCCCCCTTCGTCAATAACAAAATCAATCCGAGCCAATTCGATCCGGCGTCGATGACGATGTTGAATTTCGTTCCGCATGCACAGGGGAACGGATTCGTAAGCTATACAACTCCCATCATCCAGAACTTCGACGAATTTATAGTTCGCGGCGATCATGCCATTACCTCCACAGACAAGCTGGTGGGCCGCTACTACTACGATCGCTTTTACAACGTCGCGGACTACGGCGGTAATCTATTGGCCTACAGGCAAGGCTCCACGATCAGTTCGCACAACGCAGTGATCGAGCTGCAGCATCAGTTTTCTTCGAACATGCTGAATGATTTTGACATCGGTTTCATGCGGATTGTCTCGATTCGCCAACCGCCAGCATCGACTCCAGATGTCGCCGACTTCGGTGTGCCCATCTACCAGCCCACGCCCAAGGCGATTCAAAGCCTCTCGATCAGTGGCTACTTCTCGACAGGCGCCAATCCCACTGCGAAATTCCCGCGCACGGGTTACTCATATGCGGACAATCTGCGCTGGGTGCACGGGAATCACAGCTTCGCATTTGGAGCAACCTACGAGCGCGATTCGCTGAACATGAGGAATGTACTTGGCCTGCCTGGAACCTTCAGCTTCAGCGGCGATACCACAGGAAGCGCCTTGGCCGATTTCATGCTGGGTGACCTGCGCACGTTCGGCCAAGCGAACGGACAACACGTGAAGAATCGCTATTGGATGCTAAACGGGTACGCAGAGGACTCATGGCACGTCTCGAAGCGGCTGACACTCAGCTATGGCATACGCTATGAACCAACTCGCGTTTGGCACGATCTGTACCATCAGAACTCGGTTTTTTACCCAGACGCTTTCGCGGCGGGGACGCATTCGGCAGTATTTCCCAATGCGCCTCCGGGGCTGATGTTCACAGGCGATTCTCGAGTTCCTGAAGACGGCATCACCGGGGACTATCGCAATATTGCTCCGCGCACCGGCTTTGCATGGGACGTGTTTGGCAATGGACACACGAGCCTTCGTGGAGGCTTTGGCATTTTCTATGACTCGCGCGTGCCGGCGTTTTCCAATAACCGGTTCCTTGGAGCGGCGCCGTTCAGCGCGACCGTGTCGCTGACTACGCCCAAAGGGCCATTCAGCAACCCCTATCTCGGCGTGCCGAATCCGTTCCCGGCCGTCTTTCCACCTTCTTCCAGCGCAACCTTCGTCCAGCCGGTTCAGGTGTTTACCTGGGATCCGAAAAACAAGTACTTCACGCCTCGGAACTACATGGTGAACCTGGCGGTTGAGCAGGATCTGGGCAAAGGTCTGCTCATGCGCATTGCGTATGTGGGTTCACGCGGGCAGTACATGACGGTGACAGTTGATCAGAATCCGGCACAGTACATTCCGGGCTGTTCGTTAACGACAGATCAGCGCCGCCGGTATAACAATCCATCCGCTGCGTGCGGGGCGCCCTACACGCCCCAGTACTCCAACATCTACCAGCAGAGCAACTCGGGCAATTCCTGGTATCACTCGGGGCAGTTCAGCTTGACGAAGCCATTGCGCCATGGCTTCACCGTTCTAGCGAACTACACATGGTCGAAGAGCACCGATAGTTTGCCCTGGGGCACGGATGCGGCGACCTTTGGCACAGCCGGATACTACACGCTGCCATTAACGGCTCCGAACTTCCGCCGATACGATGAGGGGCTGTCTGACTATAACCACGAGCATGTCTTTGTGACGTCTTATGTGTGGCAGACGCCGGCATTGAACAAGATGAACTCGATTGCCCGTGAAACTTTTGGAAACTGGGAATTTTCCGGAATTGTGACCGCTGAATCGGGTGCACCTCTGGCGCTTTATACCGGCACGGATCGTTCGCAGACGGGCATCGGAAAGGATCGTCCGGTGCTGCTTCCTGGGGCGAACCCGTATGAGAAAGGATCATGTGCTACAACTACAACGCGTTCATGCTTGCATTGGTTGAATCCGGCTGCTTTTGCGCTGCCGGCGGTCGGCAGCTTCGGCAATGTGGGCAAGGGACAGTTTATCGGGCCTGGATATTGGAACTGGGATATGGGCTTGATGAAGAATTTTCCAATTAAAGAGCGATATACGACGCAATTTCGCGCTGAAATGTTTAATACATTCAACCATCCGAACTTTATGAACGATGCCACAGGGTCATACGCTAAGGGGCCGGTGCAGACGTACACCGGTGCAGGGTTTGGGAACATCCTAGCAGCGAATGATTCACGGATTATCCAGTTCGCATTGAAGGTGATTTTCTGATGAGAGAACGGCGAGTCGCCGCGGTTGTACTTGGGGCTGGAGTACTGATGACAGCCATGGGGCAGGCGCCTCAGAAGAATCCTTTGGGCCATGGTCCGGAGCTGGTTGCTCAGGGGCGTGCGGCATTCAACCGCACGTGCACGGCTTGCCATGGAGTAGATGGCGGTGAAGGAGAACGCGCGCCCGCGCTCGTAGGTGACCGCCGCTTTTTCCGGCTGAGTGAAGGCGCTCTTTACGACACCATTGAGAACGGCATTCCGGGGACGGCGATGCCGGCAATGGGCAAGATGCTGGATAGCGATGATGTTTGGCGCATCGTGGTGTTCATTCGGGCGATGCGGGGTTCGGCCAGCGATACGGACGTGGCCGGTAATGTTGAGCACGGTAAAGAGGTCTTTGCCGGCAAAGGTGGGTGCATCAAGTGCCACACGATGGGCGGCCAGGGCGGAACGATCGGACCAGACCTGTCAAATGTAGGCGCGGAGATGACCTTGAAACACTTGCGCGATTCGCTCACGACAGATACTCCGATCATTCAGGGTTATAAGCCGGTGACCGTCGTGTTGACGAACGGGCAAACCATAAAGGGAATTGCCAAAAATGAGGATGCCTTTTCGCTACAGCTCCTGGACTACGAAAATCACCTGCATCTGATCGACAAGGCGGATGTAAAGCGAGAGGATGAGGGTACAAAATCCCTGATGCGCCGTGACTACGACAAGGTACTTAGCCCTGACGAGTTCCAGGATCTGCTGGCGATGCTGGCGAGGCAGACGCGCGATGGCGGACACAAAAAAATTGAAGGAGACGGAGAGGTGGGACGGTGAGAGTGCTCCTGATCGTTGCAATGATGACTGCTATTTCAGCGAGTGCTCAAGTTACGGATGAGCAACTGGAGCAGCCGCCTGGGCACAATTGGTTGCACTACAACGGCGATTATGAAAGCAAGCGCTTCAGCACCCTGGATCAAATTACGACGGAGAATGTCGGTTCATTGGTGAATAAATGGACATTCCATGTGCCGGGACCGGGCGGGCTGGAGAGCGTGCCGGTTGTAGTGAGCGGAGTGATGTACCTGACACAGCCCAACGCGATTTATGCGCTCGACGGGAAAAGCGGCCGGTTGATCTGGTCCTATCATCACCTGCTAGGGAAGGTGAAGGATCGTGAAGGACCTCATCGCGGGGCAGCAGTCTACAACAATCGCGTGTACTTCACGACGACCGATGACTACCTCTATGCTCTGGATGCTGCGAGCGGAAATGTGATCTGGCAGGTGAAGATTGCGGAGACGGATGAAGGTTACTCATCGCCGGCAGCGCCGCTTATTGCCAAGGGTAAGGTCATCGTCGGCATCTCGCCGGGAGACCGCGGACTGAATGGATTTCTGGATGCCTACGACGCAGAAACGGGGAAGCGCCTCTGGCGATATGAGCCAATTCCTCGGCCGGGGCAGCCCGGGTCTGAGACCTGGGCCGGCGATTCGTGGGAGCACGCCGGTGGAGATACCTGGCTGACGGGCAGCTATGATCCGGAGCTGAACCTGTTGTACTGGGGGATCGGCAATCCATCGCCGGACTTCAACGGAGATGTCCGCGCTGGAGACAACCTTTACACCGAATGCATTGTCGCACTCGATCTAGATACGGGGAAGATGAAGTGGTACTTCCAGTTCACGCCACACGACACGATGGACTGGGACGCAGTGGAGATTCCGATCCTCGTGGATGCGCCATTCAACGGAAAGCCGCGTAAGCTGCTTGTGCAGGCAGACCGAAACGGCTTCTATTACGTGCTGGATCGTGTGACCGGCGAGTTTTTGCATGGCAGTCAGTTCGAACGCAGTCTCAACTGGGCCAGCGGACTGGATGCGAAGGGGCGGCCGATCCGGTTGCCGGGGATGAACCCGACGCTAACCGGAGTGAAGTTCTGCCCGTCCTCGATCGGAGCCACCAACTGGATGTCACCGACTTACGATCCGCAGACCGGCTGGTTTTATTTCGTCGCGCTCGAAGGCTGCAGCATTGCAACGGTGAACACCGAGAAGTTTCGGCCGGGCGGTTATCAGTACCGCGCAACCGGCGACGTGCTGATGAAAGACGACTCGTGGAAAGTTTCAGTGCGGGCGCTGGAACTAACCACGGGCAAGCAAATGTGGGAGACGCCGCGGGTGGGATCCACGAGCTTGGGTGGTGGTTTAGTGTCAACGAAAGGCGGCGTGATCTTTTCCGGAGAAGCCCCTGGAGAATTTGTGGCGCTCGATCCAAAGACCGGCCGAGTCTTGTGGCATTACAACACGGGGCAGGAGATCAATGCGCAGCCGATAACCTATATGGTGGATGGCAAGCAATACGTGGCGATTGAAGCAAATTCCGACGTGTTTGGGTTTACCCTCTTTGAACCGGAGAAACCTGCCAAATGATAGAGACGCAGAAGGCATCTCAATGGGCTGCTGCTTCTTTCGTTTTCTTCACATGTGTAACCCAGGCTGCAGGCGGACAAGGCCGCTACGCCGTCACGGATGAAGACGCAATGGGGGCCGGTTCACCGCGCGTTGTAGTGCTGCATGACCATGTCGCGGGAGCGGAAGTTGCGATCGCGCCGAGCGAGGGAGGAGAACTCAGCAGCTTCAAGGTAACCTGGCATGGTCAACCTATCGAATTGTTATATAACGCGCGAAACTATGCATCGCCTCCTCAGGTGTTTCACGGGCGAGGACCACTGCTGTGGCCAGCCGTCGGTGCGCAGTATCCGGTGAACACCATTCCGAAGGAAAGCTGCGGCATGGGCTCCTACACGGTCGCGGGCAGAAGCTATCCAATGCCATGCCATGGTTTCGCCAAGGGGATGCCTTTCAGAGAAATTTCGCGCAGTGCGGATGCACATGGCGCGCGCGTGACAGTGGAACTCCAGGATTCAGACGCGACGCGCAAATATTATCCATTCGCATTTCATCTGGATGCCACCTATCAGCTTGCCGATGGAAACCTGACGGTGGACTATGTTGTCAAGTCAGATCAATCGAATTCGGAGCCGATGCCGTTTTCGATCGGTAATCATCTTGGATTCAATGTTCCATTGGTAAAAGGGGACGATCCTGCGCAAGTGAAATTCGAAACGCAGAGTACAGTGCAGATGCTGCGCAACTCTGCTGGCGTGCTGAGCGGGGAAAGCAAGCCGCGCTCTTTCGACACGCCGGAGACGCTGGACAGTTTTGATGCGCACGTGGCGCTGCCAATGGCCGGGTATCATAGCCAGCCATTCGCGCGTCTTATTTATCCGTCGGGTCTCGTTGTACGTGTTACCGAGACTTCAAGTAGTTTGCTGCCCGAGCCACTTATTCGCTTCAATCTATACGGTGGCCCGAAGCAAGGTTACTTTTGCCCCGAGCCGTGGTTTGGGGTTCAGAATTCGTTGAACACCGGCGTAGGTCTAATCAAGCTCGATCCAGGGGGCAGCTGGACATTTCGATTGCAGATCGAGATGGAGGCGCCGAACCATATAGAACCTGAAGCGGGCTCTGGAGTTGAGCGCTTCGGCAGCGACTTCGCATTTACTGAAGGTCCCGTGTGGGTAACGAAAGATGGCGGCTATCTTCTGTTTAGTGATATCTATAACTCGAAAACGATGAAGATATCGCAACGGAACCAACCAAGCATGTATCGTCACTTTACTAATGCCGGCAACGGGAACTCGATGGATGCGCAAGGGCGTTTGTACACGGCGGAGAGGGATGGCCATCGCGTTTCCCGCCTTGAGTTGAACGGCGATGTGACCGTTGTTGCAGGGCAATATGAGGGCAAGCGATTCAACTCACCCAATGATGTAGTGGTGCGCGAGGACGGGCAGGTGTACTTCTCTGATCCGGCTTCGGCCGCGGTGCTCGAAAAAAGAGAACTGGATTTCAATGGGGTTTATCATGTTTCACCGGACGGTAGGGTAAGCCTTGTCGCCAAAATGACAAGGCCGAACGGAGTAGCTTTGACGCCGGACGGAAAGACGCTGTATGTGGCCGATACGACGGAGCGCAAGATCATGGCATATGACCTGGATGCTGCCGGAAACGCATCCAACGAGCGCGTTTTTATTTCGGATATCAACGGTGGCCCTGACGGGCTGCGCGTCGCGGCGGACGGAAATGTGTATATCGCTGCCGGCCCGGTCTATATCTACTCACCGCAAGGCAAATTACTCAAGAGCATCAGATTTCCTGAAGTGGCTGCCAACTGCGAGTTTGGCGGACCTGATCTGAAGACTCTTTACGTGACCGCCCGCACCAGCGTATATCGCGTACGGGTTCCTGATAAGGGGTGGACGATCCACTAACATGTCGAGTATCCGGAAATGAAAGTAGTTGTCGTCGGCTTATTCGTGATCGGTACAGGTTTTCCAGCCTGAGCGGATTTGCTTTTCGGCGCCGCTGCTGCGGCCCATCCATCGATGCCATCGCTACGCGGATTAAATCGCAGGCAAGTCCACTCCAAAAAGTTGACTCCCCGCATACCTTGACGATGAGATACGACCAATCTACTATTGAAAATCTTTGCGATTATTCGCATCTGGAGAAAGATGATGCTAAAAGCCTTGTGCTTGTTCTCCGTCTTTTGCAATCGCGCTCTGCGACGGTTGCCGACTCAAACCAGCGGACAATGGAGTGCACTATTGATCATTGGATCAGCCGCAGGGTGGGCGCTTTCCGTTCCCGAAATTCGAGCGCAACAACCAACCGCCTCCAGTTATTCGCAGCAGCAGCTCATGAGTATCGCAACTCAGATGAAAGATGAGGCGGAAAGGAGCGGGAACCTGAGCAACAATGCGTTGGAGCGACACCTCGATGCAGCGACGGTTCTCGCCGTACGTACAAAAAATGGCAGGGCGGAGTTCCACGCGGGTTCGGCAGACGAATTTTTCGTCGTACACGGCCAGGCCACTCTGCTAACCGGAGGTACGATCATCAATCCACAAGGTACCGAAGAAGTTCGAGGGGATTCTGTGCAAGGCGGAACGCGGACGATATTGAAGGAAGGAGATGTCGTGCATATTCCTTCGAAGACTCCGCATCAATTACTGCTTGACGATGGCATTTTTATCTACATTCTCGTGAAAATTCCTTCACCGTAGTGGCTAATTTTTAAATGCGTCCGTGTCGTTCCACTCGTCATGCTGCGCGGATGCACGCTGCTTCTACGCCCAATTCCCGGATGCATGCGAGGAGGCTGGATCGCCGCAAACGCGCTTTGGCCGGTCAGTTATAATCGCCCCGATTCTTGCAATCGCATAACTCCGACGCTATATGACTCAAATATGGCTATGCCCGTAGCGATTTGTGAGTATTCTATTGCTTTCGCAGGGAGAAACCGTGAGCCCGAAGGAACTCCGAAAGATGGGAAGAACCCTTAAAGCCGTCACTCCCGTGGAGCGAACAAAACTGACGGTGTCAGTTTTCGACCAACTCCTTTCTTACGTTGTGAAAGGTAGCTGGAAGGCCGGCGATAAGATTCCGCCAGAACGCGAACTATGCCAACAGCTGGGTATTGCTCGCACCTCGCTTCGGGAAGCCCTCAAAGCAATGGAATTAGTCGGCATGGTGGATAGCCGCGTGGGCGATGGTACGTTTGTCTGCCCTCGGTCGGAGTTTCTGAGCCGTCCTCTGCTTTGGGCCTTTACGGGTACGGATCATGAGGAGCTTCAGGAGATTATGGAAGCTCGAACGATCATCGAGGAAAATTTGGCGGGATTGGCAGCTAAGCGCGGTTCACAAAAGCAGATTGAAGACATTGCGAGCGCCGTACAAATGATGCGCGACAGCATTGCGAGAGGGGATTCCATTTTAGAAGCCGATATGGCCTTCCACCTTGCAGTGTCCGCTGCAGCGCAGAACCAAGTGTTGCGCAACGCGGTGCGGCTGCTACGCAACTTAATGCGGCAATGGATCTACTACAAGCTTCTCATGCCAGATATTCCAGAGATTGTCCTAAAGCGGCACGTCGCTATTTACAAGGCAATCGCGGGACGAAAGCCAAATGCAGCTCGCAATGCAATGCGTCTGCACCTCGAGGAATCGATTCGAATGGTTACACACGTGGTTAAACAGCGCAAAAAAGACGGCTAGCATAATGACTACGAGGAGGGGTTTGCACTGTTATGCCTGCGCTGAGCGGGACCCCTAACCGCGTGTCCCGCTGTGCCGCGCCCCGAAACATTACAACGTCCCTTCATGTAGGCCGCGCCCGCAGTTCTCTCGCGGCCCGAAGCTCTCCATTTTGGTGGCAGAAGGCAGGGGGGCCTCTTCAGACGCCTGTACCGACTTTTGAGACAATAAGCCTCGCGATTTCCTCCGAATTGTCACGCGTTTCGGACTCTGGTATAGCCCAAATCCGCATCGAATAGTCCTTGACACAATGGTCATACCTATGTACCATCGCTCCTGCAATAAGCCAAGGCGTTAGATTTGTTCCCCGATTGACCTCGACTTGGACTCTTTGGCCAGCAATATCCGCAAAGCAGAAATGCTCTATCAACGAATCAGCGCGCGATTCGGAGGTCGTGATGTCAGCAGGTTTAAAGGCAGTATTTTTGACGACACTTGCCTTCCTCTTTCTCAGTTCGGCGTCGGCACAGATTGAAACCGGCACAATTGTTGGTGTCGTGCAGGATAGTACCGGTGGTTTCGTTCCCAATGCGACGGTCACGCTCAAGGAGGTGGCCACTAACGTGGTGCGTGAGGCCCACACGGACGCTCAAGGCGCGTTCAACGCACAGTTCATGCCACTGGGGACATACTCGATCACCGTCGCGGCGACGGGCTTTCAGACGAAGACGCTAACCGGAATCACGCTGCAAGTAGACCAGACGGCAAATTTAACGATCTCGTTGACGGTCGGGTCAGTGAGTCAATCCGTCGAGATTACCGCCTCGGCTCCGCTTGTGGATACGACCACATCCTCACTGGGGCAGGTGATCGACAATCATGAGGTCCTGAGCATGCCGCTCAATGGCCGCAATGCGTTTGCGCTCGGACTCCTCGTTGGAAATACTGCGCCTGTTCAAGGGATCGGAACCAATCTTCCTTTCGTTGGCGGAAGCGGCCGATTCAGCAGTGGCGACGTCTCACTGAACGGGATTGACGACAACACTTTTGCGACTGCCGGCAGCATTGGGCGCCAGGGTTATGCTATCGTTCCCTCGGTCGACGCTGTCGAAGAGTTCAAGGTAATGACGCACAACTTTGCCGCAGAATACGGGCATGCGGCGGGCACGATCGTCTCTGCAACTCTCAGGGCCGGCACAAATCAATACCACGGCGCGGTTTTCGAGTTTGTACGCAATGATATTTTCGATGCGAACAACTTCTTCACCAATCGTGCTGGGCTGCCTCGGACGCCCTTTCACCAGAATCAGTTTGGCGGCACGCTTGGCGGACCGATTCTGCACAACCGCATCTTCTTCTTTGGCGATTACCAGGGAACGAGGATCAGCACCAGATCCGGAAGTTCCATTCAGAGCGTGCCTCCGATGGCCTGGAGAACCGGTGATTTTTCGTCGAGTCCAACGGTCCTGTATGATCCAACGACACGCCATATCGGACCGAACGGAACGGTTGTTGCTACCTCTTTTCTTGCTGAGACGGGCGCCAACAAGATTCCCGCCAGCCAAATCAACCCGACAGCCACAGCAATCCTTGGCCTGATTCCAGCCCCGAATTATGGGGCTGCCAATTCGCCCTCCAACAATTATTTCTATGCGCCGACGCAGTCAAACAATACGGACCAGGGCGATATTCGCGTCGATGCAACGATTACCCAGAAGAACCATATCTTTGGAAGCTATTCCATCAGCAATAATTTTCAACCTGCTGTAGGGGCATTTCCGGGCTGGATCGGAGGCGGCTCCGCCGCCTTGAATGACAATGACCAGATCACTGTTTCCGACGTGTACATCTTCAGTTCAACCCTAATTAACGAATTGAGGGCGGGATACCTTTACAACAACGGTACGCAGCCCGGTGGCGGAACCGAAGGCGCGAAGTTCGGCACATCAATTGGTCTCGCGCTTTTACCGGCAAGTCCTTTGCAGTTTCCGACCATCAGCTTTAGCTATTCCGGTGCGGCAGCAAACAGCACAGTAGAATTTACAGGCATTGGTCCAGCCAGCCTTAATCTGAATACGCTTCAAACTCGGCAACTGGCCGACAACATGAGTTGGACACATGGACGCCACTCCGCAAAGTGGGGGGCGGATATTCGCGAATCGATCTTTAACGTGCTCAAAGGTGGGCCCGGATCTGTCTATGGCGCCATTTTCTCTTCCAGCTCGGATGCGCCTGGTTCAGGGCTTCCCCTCGCGGACTTTCTCATGGGATTTCCGGCCAATACGAACGGCATTCCGATGATCGCCAAGGGACGTCAACACACCGCCTATTTTGGCGGCTATATTCAGGATGACTGGAAAACCTCCAACAGATTGACGCTCAACCTGGGCCTGCGCTACGAACTTTACACGCAGCCTGTCGATCAAAATAATCTCGGTTCATTATTCGACATAACGACAGGCCAGTTCGCCATTCCAGGCCATACGCCCTACAGCCGCGCAATGGTCAAGGGAGACCACAACGACTGGGGTCCGAGAGTCGGGTTTTCCTATCAGCCATTTTCGAAATGGGTAGTCCGTGGCGGGTACGGAGTGTTCTATGCGATGCGCGACCAGAACCAGCAGACCACACAATTCTCCGGCAACACTCCCAATATTCCCACGATCGTTGTGCCGACGATTACTGCGGCCCAGACCGTAAAGCCGCCCTACACAATGAACACGCCGATCAATACAGTTCCTGCAACCGATTCGCTTGCAGGCTTTACCGCAGCCAGTCCGTATTCGGGGCAAATTAAAACGCAAAGCATACAAGACGCGCTTATGCCGAGGTTAATGCAATATAACCTCGATTTGCAGTACCAGTTGAATCCAACACTTCTTTTTGAGGCATCGTACAGCGGAGCTCGCGGCTCCCATTTTGCCTCGTTTTTCATCGATGAGAACCAGGAACCGTTTTCCTATGCGTTGAATGGTACGAATACCCAGGCGAATCGCCCGTTTCCGTACATGGGCTCAAGTGTGCTTGCAGTCCTTGATACTTCGACGCAGAACTACAATGCGCTTAATCTCAAGGCGCAGCAGCAACTGGCCCACGGGCTGCAATTTCTTGCGAATTACACGTGGCAGAAGAACATGGAGACCAATGGGGACGGCCCCGACTCCTTCAACCAGACCGCGACGTCTGTAGCTCTCTATACCTATGAGTTATCACGAGAGAAAGGCGTTGCTCCGCTGAATATCAGCCAAACCGCCAGTGTCAGTGCTCTTTATGAGCTTCCACTCGGTTCGGGAAAGCAATTTCTCAATGTGACGGGCCCGCTCGATTACCTGCTCGGCGGGTGGGTCGTGAACGGCATCCTTTCGCTGCGTACCGGTTTCCCATCGGACATCAACACCAACGTGGTGCCTCCGACCTTTGCAACGTATAACGTTGCAAGCTGCGTTGCCGGGGTTCCCAAGAAGCTGCCCAACGCTGGCGTGGATGGATACTTCAATCCTGCAGCATTTACCGTTCCCTTGACTGCGACAAGCACAACAGGAGCCCAGATAACGGAGTTTGGCAATTGCGGCCATTTCCCGGTTACGGGCCCAGGTTCGAAGAACCTCGATTCGTCTCTTTTCAAGAACTTCTATTTGTCAGAGTCGCATCGCATGTATCTGCAGTTCCGGGCAGAAGCCTTCAACACCACCAACACACCGACGTTCTCGCTCCCGGGCGCCAGCAATGTGACTCTCACCTGTCAGGGCACCCCAGGTTCGGTCTGCAATGCAAAGAATCCAAATTTTGGCAAATTGGTGAATGGCTCAGCCACGGGAAGGCAACTTCAATTCGCAGCGAAGTTATACTTCTAAGTCGTCCAAAGTCTCTGTGCCGGCCGCCAGCAACGGAGCGGGGGGCGACACAATCCTGATTGGGTGAACGGCTTAGAAAGGGCTAAAGCATGCAAAGTTCTAGAAGGACATTTCTCAAGCACGCTGCAGGGTTCTCTGCCGCATACGCGGTTGGCTTCGAAGGCGCGACCAGAGTGGAAGCAGCCGTGTTGCCCGATGATGGAAAGAAGCCGGACGTGTCGGGGAACGGCTGGTACGATCGGCCGATGCGCTGGGCCCAGTTGAGTTTCGTCGAAGACGATCCCGGAAATTACGACCTTGCGTTCTGGCTCGATTACTTCCAGAAGGTTCACGCGGAGGCAGCGCTGCTTGACGCCGGCGGATGCGTCGCTTTTTATCCAACCGAGATCCCGCTGCATTACCGCAGCAAATGGCTCGGTGATCGCGATTCCTTTGGAGAAATCACCGCAGCCTGCCGCAAACTCGGCATGAACGTGGTGGCGCGAACTGACTCGCACGCGTGTCATCAGGATGTTTATGACGCGCATCCGGACTGGATCGCAGTCGACGAGAACGGCAATAAGCGCCGTCATTGGGCGGATAAGGATTTCTGGGTGACCTGCGCCCTGGGACCCTACAACTTTGAATTCATGACTGCGGTGCATCGCGAGATCATGGCCAAATATATGCCCGACTCGATCTTCACCAATCGCTGGGCGGGCTCGGGCATGTGCTATTGCGAGCATTGCCGGACGAACTTCCGGGATTTCAGCGGGCTGGATTTGCCACGCTCGCGCGATCCCAAGGATCCGGCCCGGCGCCAATACATGCAGTGGCATCAGGAACGTCTGTTCGATCTGTGCCGCGCTTGGGACTCGGCGATCAAGGCGATCAATCCGAACGCGAGCTACCTGGCGAATGCAGGAGGCGGCGCCCTGAGCGAACTGAACATGAAGACCTTCGCACAGCTTGCGCCCATGGCAATTGCCGACAGGCAAAGCCGACGCGGGCTGATGGCTCCATGGGCGGCGGGCATGAGCGCGAAGGAATATCGTGCCACGATGGGCATGAAGCCGCTTGCGGGATTGACGTGCGTCGGAATCGACGACAGCAATCGCTGGAAGGACTCGGTAACGAACGCCGATGAGATTCGGATGTGGATGGTCGACGGTATCGCGCATAACTATCGCCCCACATTCACCAAGTTCAACGCGAAACCGTACGACATGCGCTGGTTCGCGCCGGTGCAAGAGGTGTTCGAGTGGCATTACGCGAACGAGAGATATCTGCGCAATGAAAAATCCCTCGCCCGCGTCGGGCTCGTCTACTCGCAGCAGACTGGCGCGAATTATGGTTTTCCTGATACGCGGGCCAAGGTTGAAGACGCCAGCCTCGGCTTTTATCACGCGCTCGTCGAGGCGCGCATACCCTTCGATATGGTGCACGATCAGTTGCTTGATACGGATCATGTGCGCCAGTACCGGACATTGATCCTTCCCAACATCGCCTGCCTGTCCGATGCGCAATGCGAGCAGCTGAAACAGTTCGTACGCAGCGGCGGCGGAATCGTTGCCACGTTTGAGACTTCGCTTTACGACGAAAAAGGCGCCCGGCGGAATGACTTCGGGCTTGCGCAGCTCTTCGGAGCATCCTTCGCCGGCAAGGTCGAGGGGCCGATGCTCAATTCGTATCTCAATCTGCAGAAGGATTCTGCGGGCGCAATTCATCCGTTGCTGGCCGGATTGGGAGATACCCGACGCATCATCAACGGCACACACCAGGTGCAGGTGACCGCAACGGGCACGTCGATCGCAACTCCATTGCGAATCGAGCCGACGTTCCCCGACCTGCCGATGGAAGAAGTTTTCCCGCGCGCCGATGCAGCGCACGATCCCGGAGTGTATCTGCGCGAGGAGGGCAGTGGACGCGTGGTGTACGTGCCTGCCGATATTGATCGTACTTTCTGGGATGTGCTCGCCGGCGATCATGCTCTGCTATTGCGCAATGCTGTGCTGTGGGCCAGCAATGAGCCCGCGCCGCTCGAAGTGCAAGGCAAAGGTGTGCTCGATGTCTCACTGTGGGCGCAGAGAAACTCGATCACCGCACATCTTGTGAATCTGACCAACCCCATGATGCTCAAGGGGCCGATCCGCGAGATCATTCCGATTTCGAGCCAGAAGGTGCGCATCCGCCTGCCACAAGACGGACGGAGAGTGAGCAAGGCGCATCTGCTGGTCGCCGGCGGCGAGGTTCCCTTCAGCGAGGAAGACGGCGCAATCGCGATTGAGGTACCAGCGATTCACCTCCATGAAGTAGTAGCGCTCGACTTTGCTGTTTGAGCGTCGCACGACCGGCTCTGTTTTATCGCAGACAACATTACAGCTATGAACGGGGACGAGCGCCCCTTCGGCCCCAGCCGACCTTGAGGAAAATCATGAACGATATATTTGGCATCACGCGCCGGGAGTTCATTCGCACATCGGCGCTTGTTACCGCGTCTGCAACGCTTGCCCAGGGAACGGAGCTTGGACCTACGTCAGCAACAGGCGCAGCCGGCCAAATGAAAAAGCCCAGCGTGCCAACGTTCCCTTATGGTGCGGTCTATTTTCGCAAGTCCAATCCTCCCGAACAGGATTGGGCCCGTGACCACGAAACAGCCGCGCACATCGGGATGAATATCTTCCGCCACTGGTTCATGTGGTCGGCGATCGAAGTTGCGCCGGGAAAATTCGACTGGTCAGACTACGATCGCATGATGGATCTGGCCGGGAAGAACGGTATCAAGGTTGTCATCGCGGAACAGGTGACAGCCGCGCCGGAGTGGGCCTTCCGCAAATTTCCGCACGCCCATTTTCTCGCCAGCGACGGGACCGTCGTGAGAAGCACGATCTCGGAAAGCAGCGCCACCGGCGGGTTTCCCGGATTGTGCCTGGACAATCCGGATGTGCGTGCGCTCGCAGAGAACTTTTTGACGGCGCTCATCGCGCACTATCGTGGACATCCTGCGCTGTTTGGATACGATGTGTGGAACGAGAATACGTCTTTTGGCGGATCGCCCACCAAGATGTACTGCTATTGCGATGCTTCCAAGCAGAGGCTGAGAGAGTGGCTGCGCAAAAAGTATGGCACGCTTGAAAAAGCAGCGAAGGCATGGCGCCGATACAGCTACGTAAGCTGGGATGATGTGGAACCGCCGTACTCATTCTCGGGTTATCCCGACAGCCTGGACTGGCTCGAATTCCGTATCGACAATGCCTACGATCTGTATGACTGGCGGCTCAAGCTATTCCGCAGGCTGGATCCGGATCATCACATCACGGCGCACGGTGTTGCCGGAACGCTTGACGATCTGCCGTCGTCCTCGCACAACGAATGGCGCTCGGCAGAGAGGGTCGATATCTACGGCTTGACATGGATTGCTGCCAGAAAGGGCAATGAGCCGTGGAAGCAATTCCATGCGATGGACCTGGTGCGCGGCGGAGCGCGGGGTAAGCCGTTCTGGCATGCCGAGGCACAGGGCGGCCCGCTATGGATGCAGCCACAGGTCATCGGGCGGCCCAAGGATGATGGCCGCATCCCGGATGCCGAGGATGTGCGAATCTGGAATCTGATCACCTGCGCCGGAGGCGCAAAGGGCATCCTCTATTGCCGCTGGCGTCCCCTGCTGGACGGTCCGCTATTCGGAGCCTTCGGCCCATTCGCGATGGATGGGTCGATGACACCGCGATCAGAAATGGCGGGTAAGGTTGCGCGTTGGGCGAATGCGCACGCCGAAGTGTGGAAGTCGAATCCAGTGAAGGGCGATGTGGGGCTGGTATTCATTCCGGAATCGGAATTGTTTAACTATGTCCAGCAGGGCGCCACGACCTTCTATTCGCAATCGATCTGCGGTGCGTATCAGGCATTTTTTGATTCGAATATTCAATCGGACTTTGTTTCGCTGGATGACATTGATCAGTACAAGATGATCTACCTTCCTTATCCGGTCATGCTGAAAGAGGAAACCGTAGAAAAGCTGCGCAAATATGTGCAGCAAGGTGGCTTCCTGATAAGTGAAGGTCTGCCTGGATACTTCGGCGACCATGGACATGTTGGCGCCGTTCAGCCGAACTATGGACTGGATGAGGTATTTGGCGCGAGAGAAAGTTATGTCGAGTTTATGCCTGATATCTCAGATAAGTTGACCTTCCAGTTGAAGGGATCGACACTTTACGGGCGCTATTTCCGCCAGGGATATCAATTGAACGGAGGAACGGAAAGCGGACAATATCCCGATGGATTGATTGCGGTGGTTGAACACAAGTATGGGCAGGGACGGACGCTGTTGATGGGGACCTTTCCGGGCGCTGGATATTTTCTGCACCATGAAACTGCTACAAGAGACAGTTTCGCGGATCTTTTGAAAGCGGCGGGAATTACACAGGCTGTATCCGTGAATGATGCCAGCGTACAAGCGAGACTTCACAATGGCGCAGGAGGGGCGCACTTGTGGGTGACCAATCCGACGCGTCAAGACCGCACAGTGAAGATTCGTCTTTCGCCCGCTGCTGGCAGTTTCAGGGCAGGCGAGGATATCTGGGGACGACAGGATGTGGCCCTGGATAGCGGACAAGTCACCCTGAAGGTTCCGGCACGAGATGCAGCGGTGATTGCGCTGAGTTAACAGAGCAGTTCTTTTTTGCAGCCTGCTGAGTGTCGCTAGAGTCCGAAGTGTAGACTGTGCTCTCAGGCCCCCGGGATCACATCGTGGTGGAAGATTAAGGAGCCTCAACTCAAGATGATCTTTCGTGCCTCACCGTCGGGGTCATCGACCATGCGACATTCGTTGTCCCAGACCATCGTCTTGTTGGTTTGAGGGTCGGTGGGTTCCCATGTCAGGCCGGGTATGCTCGGATTGCCGGTGGCCGCGAATGCGGCCCAGGACGAAGCCATCTTCTTCGCCAATGCCTGTGCCTCTGGTGTGTTACCTGTCCCCTGTTCACAACGCTTGGTGTTATCAAAGCAGAACTGGAGATCGGCGGTGTGCCACGCGCCGGGCTCGCCGTCCAGGATAGGCGTCTGCCAGGTGAAGTAATAGGTGTATGCCGGAGCCGCGTTCAGTCCGTGCTTCAGCCCTGCCATCTTCACTACGTTGTTGCGCATGGCGAGGCCGTTCAGTCCGGGGCTGCCGCTGCACATGTACGACAAGGTCCGGATTTTCTTGTTCGGGTATGCTTTCTTGAGCGCGGCGACAATGGCGGTTGCTTTTTCCTCCCCGTAGGTTTTTGCCAGGTTGGAATGCCACTCTTGTTCCGTGGGCCGTGACGACATGTGGTTGCCTTCTTCGGTCACAGAGCCAATGATCATGGGCACGTTCTTCGATATCTCCGGCGCAGCATCGAAGAATGCGCGCATGCTGATGATGTTGTCGTCCACGCATGGTGACCATCCCACGCGCGGCTTACCCGGTGCGCCTGGGCCGATTGTGGGTGGACCCGGCGGATTGATCTTGGCAGCGGCAGCAGTACCGGCGGCAATGAGCTTGCCCCATTCCATCTTCTGCAGAGACTCGATGTCGTTGGGGGAGAGGCCGAGGTCTTTCATCATCAACCGGGCAACTTCCTTCTGCTGTTCCCTTGTTGGAATATTGCCGCCGCCGCCCGAAAGCGCCGCCGCGCGATGGAACAGCCCCGCGGCCGAGGGCATGCCCATAAGAGTGGTCACCTTTGAGCCGCCGCCCGACTGGCCGTAGATCATCACCCGATCGGGGTCGCCGCCGAAGTTTTCGATGTTGTCGTGAACCCAGCGCAGCGCGGCTACCAAGTCGGTCATGCCGACGTTGGCGGAACCTTCATACGCGGAGCCGCCGATCTCCGACACGTCGAAGAAGCCGAGAATGTTGAGGCGATGATTGACGGAGACTTGCACCACCTCGTGATGCCGCGCCATCTGAGCACCCTCATGCGAGGGCAGTTCGTAGGAGGATCCGAAGCTGTATCCTCCGCCATGGATATAAAACATCACGGGCAGCTTGCCGGTCAGGCTGGGCGTCCAGATGTTCAGCTTGAGCATGTCCTCGCTCTGCCAGCCGTCGTCCCAATCCTGAATGAAGGTCTGCTCGGGGCTGGTCCAGGTGTGCAGATTCTGCGGGCAATTCGCTCCGTAGACAAGGGCGGGATATTCGTCTGTCCACGGAGTTGGCGGCTTTGCAGGCAACCAGCGATTCGCGTCGGCGGTGGTCTGGCCATAAGGGACGCCCTTGAATGTGAACACACCTCCGTCCAGGAATCCGCGCACCTTACCGTATTGGGTCTTCGCAATTGCCGAACGAGGTGTGGAGCAGTTGCCGGGTTCCTGGTGCGCGGCGGTCTTGATGCTGTCGGAAGCGAGCGCAGGCTCGCCCGCGACCATGCTTATTCCCGCGGTGGCCGAAAGAAGCAGGGCCTGGCGGCGAGTAAGAACAGAGAGCTTTGCAGATTCAGACATAAGTGCCTCTCCGGATGCTCAGGACTTTGCATCCGCTGGATTCGCGTTCAACGTTACTCGGGTAAAGCATACTGGCCATCCACGTGGAAGTGACCGCTCGCAACAGGCGCGACGGTATCGGGCTGGCCTCCGCCGATACTGATCGTGTAATCCCCCTGAGCGACGATGGGGTCCCCTTCCTCGGTTACCATGCCCAGGTCGCGCGGCTTCAAATCAAAATGAACCTTCTGGCTCGCGCCGGGATCGAGGTGAATACGCGCAAATCCACGCAGGGCCACACGGGGGGCTCCCTTGACCGCGGGGAACTTGAGGTAGAGCTGAACCACTTCATCTCCGGCAAGCTTGCCGGTGTTAGCGACGGTCACATCGGCGCCCAGGGCTTGGCCGGCAGCGATTGTCGGAGCGGACACGCTGAGATCGCTGTAGCTGAACGTCGTGTAGCTCAGACCGTATCCAAATGGATAGAGGGGCTTGCCGGTGAAGTAGCGATAGGTCCGGTTTGCCATGCCGTAGTCTTCGAAGTTGGGCAGCTGATCCACGCTGGTGTAGAAGGTAACAGGCAGGCGGCCGGCGGGATTGTTCTTGCCGCTCAGAGTCTCAGCGACGGCCGTGCCGCCTTCTTCGCCCGGATACCATGCCTCAAGCACAGCGTTGGCGTGCTGATTGATCCAGTTGACAGCCAGGGCGCTGCCATTCAGGAGAACGACAGCGAGCGGCTTGCCTGTAGCTGCAACACCCTCAACCAGGTCTTCTTCCGGCTGAGGCAGGTCGATGCTGGTGCGATCTCCGCCGAGGAAACCAGGTTCGCTGACAGGCATTTCTTCTCCCTCGAGCTGGCTGGTTATGCCAACCACAGCGATAATCGCGTCCGCGTTCCTGGCGGCTGCGATTGTCTCGGAGGAAACCCCGTTGTTCGCTTTCGCCCAAATCAGCTCCGCACGCGGCTTGCTATTTCGGGTTCCGTAGGAGACTTCGAGAGCGACTTTGCGCCCCTTTTCGAGATGAATGCGACCGACAGCCGCAGAAAGCCCGCGCGTGCCACCGCCAAAGGCTGTTGCTACCTGCTTTCCATCGACGGTAAGCCTTCCGAATCCTTCGCAGCGAATTCCGAGGAGGAAGTCGCCTGTCTCCGAGGGCGTGAGGAATCCAGACCATCGCACACCGAAGGTCTTCCTACCCGCGATCTCTGAAGGCAGATCACTCTCGGTGAGCTTGATGTTGGCCTCCGTACGGCTGACGATCGGCTTGGCATTGGTTTCCGCAGCGGGGCCCCGCTGCACGCCTTCGTTGTAGTCGGCCTTGAGCCCTGGCTTTCCGTCGGGTGTAGTGAGAACCGCATCGGGCACCGGGCTTCCGTCGGCGCGGAGGAACTGCGTTCCCGGAATGAACGTGATGCTTGCGTTGGGAAACTCGGCCTTGAGGCCATCGAGGATCGAGACGATATGAGTGGGCTGACCAGCGTAATTTCCGATCAGCGGCCTGGTCTGATCCGCAAGCGGCCCGACCACGGTGATCTTTTTGATTTCAGGTTTGAGCGGCAGAAGGCCGTCATTCTTCAGCAGCACCATCGATTCGTCGGCAAGCTTGCGCGCATGAGCGCGATGCTCGGCGCTGTCTAGTTCCTTTTCATCAATCTTTGTGTAGGGCACCATCTCCGGCGGATCGAACATGCCAAGTTTGATACGCGCGGTGAAGAGTCGAATGAGCGCGGTGTCGAGCGTGGTTTCAGGCAGATATCCCTGTTGTACCGCGTCGATGTAGGCTTTCTCGACGGGTTCGCCAAAGCGGGATGTAAAGGTTACGCACTCGTTGTCCATGCCGCGCATAACAGAGATCGCCGCTCCCTGCGCCTGAGTGGGACGATACCGATGATTGGCGGCAACATCTCTGACAGCATCGCAGTCCGACACCACGTAGCCCTGGAAACCCCATTTGCCGCGCAACTGATCCTGCAGCAGATACTGGTTGGCGCAGGCCGGCTGGCCATTGATGGCGTTGTAGGCGCACATGACCGATCCGGCTTTTCCTTCTACGATGGCAGCGCGGAAGGCGGGCTCATAGGTGTCCACCTCGTCATGCTTGCTCACGTCAACGTCAGCGAAGTGCCGGGTTGGCTCAGGCCCGCTGTGCACGGCATAATGTTTCGGCGTGGCAATGCCGAGATAGTATTTCGGATTGTCGCCCTGCAAGCCGGTAACGTATGCAACACCCATCCGGCCGGTGAGGAATGGATCCTCACCATAGGTCTCCTGACCGCGGCCCCAGCGTGGATCGCGGAAGATGTTCAGATTCGGCGACCAGAAATCAAGACCCCCCATGATGCCGGTGTGCCCCTCGCGCAGGTTCTGCACGTGCTTAATGCGGCCTTCGATGCCGATCTGCCCCGCCATAGTGTGAATGCCGGGCGCATCGAATGTGGCAGCCAGACCAACCGGCTCCGGGTACTCGGTCACGCCTTCGTTGATCACGCCGTGAAGGGCTTCGCTCCACCACTGGTAAGCAGGGACCTTGAGCCGCGGAACGGCAGCCGAGTTGTTCTGCATCTGGGTAGCTTTTTCAGCCAGCGTCATGCGGTGCACGAGGTCGGTGGCGCGCTGCTCGGGTGAAAGCTGGGGATTCAGGTAAGGCGGATTCTCCGGCTCCTGGGCAGCTACACTCGGCAGGACTGAGCTAAACAAGAGCGTTACCGTACAGCCAAGAACACACTCGACAATTCGAGTCAGGCGCATCTTCATGCTTCTCTCCAGGTTGCAGTTCAGCGGGCACAGACCACCTGCACGGACTCAAGAGGATCGGGCGTGCCGCTCTACAGGTGTCCTGAAACCGTCAATGAGGCTCGATCAGCCAAGTTAGAAGGCGCAGCACGCGTTGTCAAGTCTGTTACACACAGAAAAATCGCTTTACACGAGGGATTCACATCTGCTTTCCTTTCAGTTCGGAGTCTTTTGGCAGCTCTGGAACGTAGCGCTGCAGAGGAAATCTCGAACCGGAGAAGCGTCGCGAATCGCTGCTCATTACTCATGCGCACGCTGATGATCGTCAACGAGGAATAGAGATCGTTATAGGTAAGCAGAGCCAGTCTGAGGATTTGAGGCGCTATGTGCGTTCGCGATAATTCGCTTACGGAGTTTCGAAGACGGTAATTCGCTCCGTGTCGACGTACGTGCTCGCCTTCAGCCACGCAAGGCTCTGCAAAATGCGGGTGCAGGGTCCGAGAGAGCAGATTCTGATGGGCCTTGCTGCGCTTTGCGTGTGAAGCCGATGCAGAACATCCCTCAGGATCGAGCCCGTAAATGGCGAAAAAAGGTAGAAGATGGTTCCGTCTGACAAATCCGCCTCTCGGGCATCTTCGGCCACAAAGCGAACTCGGCTCAGGTTGAGATTCTCAGCGGCCTCCAAGGCGCTGGCAACGAGGGCTGGCTGAAGCTCAACGCCCAGTGTGCGCTTTCCTGTCAGGATCGATACCAGCAACGGCACATGACCCAATCCCGACCCCAGATCTACCAGTAGGTCCTCGTCTGACAGCTCGACGGCTGCGATGAGTTCTAGAATGTGACGGGCCGGTGTTGGCTGATAAGCCACCATCTCCGTGCTTTGCGGCAGGTCAATATCCTTTGGTGCGCGAAGCTGGAGGATACCGCCAACGATCTCATCGCGGGAGTCGAAGCCGAGACCGGGGCGAGGGTTTGGAACATCTGCATCGCCCGTTGACTCCAGCAACCAGCGATGAAATGCGCGTGGATTGCTGTGAAAAGCGATTTCGTATCGAGCCGAATCATAGAGCCTTTCGTTGGCCGCTTCGAACTTCGATCTGAGAGCCCTCGCATCGGCGACGATCTGAAGATCTCCGCCCGCGGCGAACCCTTCCAGATCCAGGTCACCCATGATCGCGTCGAGTTGGTCTAAGGCGGTCAAACGCCCGGCCAATTCGTCGTCTCTTGATAGAGACGGATCGTTCTCTAGGTCAATGAGCAGCCGACGCAGCGCGCGACTGCGACCAATGCGGCCGGTCAAGGGGAACTGGCTGATTGCGGTTGACACATCAACCAAAGTATAAGGTGTATGGTTGTCATGTCAACCTTTGAAACTGATACGCCCAAGGCGAATATGTCCGCAAAACAACTCTCACCGCGCGAACTTCGCATTTGGCATGCCTTCTTGCTCATGGGCGAAGACGTGCTTGGCCGGGTTGGGCGCGATATTGCGCAAGCAACGGGTCTTTCTGGATCTGAATTCGCAGTTCTCTCCCGCCTGGCGGGAATTGGCAAAGGACAGATGCGGCAACAGGACCTTGCCAGGGCAATGGGATGGGAAAAAAGCCGTCTCTCTCATCAGCTAACTCGCATGCACGAACGTGGGCTCATTGAACGCCGGGCAGGCGAAGAGCGTGCGATTCAAGTGATACTTACCAAGATGGGAAGCGAGAAGTTGGAATCCGCCCGCCCAATCCACGCCGAGTCGGTAAGGCGCAATCTGCTCTCCCGCCTCTCGGCGGAGCAGATCGAGACGATTGTGCGAGTGAGCAATCTTCTTGGCGATGAAGAGTAGGCCGGATTTCAGACAACAGCCGGGTCAGGGCTCGGCATAGCGACATTTTTTGCGGGGCCGATTCGTTCTCGATCTGCGAGGCTTGCGAGAGACTCAGCAAGAATCCAACATGCCCCTATCGCAGCCACGTTGTAGACGGCGGCGCCCCATGTCGCCTGATTATGCAACCGGACAAAAATGGGAGGAATCTCCACTAGGACTTCGAACAGCAACAGCATCAATGCAAGAAGCCTGGCGGCCAGCACATCTTTAATTCCTGAGCAAATTGCAATCCCGGCCAGCAGGAAGGCGATCCCTGTCGATGCTGCCCAAAAACTTGCAAACGGTATCCACCGCGGAACGATGCTCGCGAATACATGTAAGCCCAGGAGATGGCCCAGACCGAAGACGATGGATGGCAATCCCAGCATCCAACGCGCCGCGGTAGTGGCTTTCGCCCCCAACGGAAAATCGTTTGGGGAGATGGATGTATAAACGATTGCTGCCGGAGCAACCAGCAACAACTCTTGTGCGAGTCCGAAAGAGACGCCGAACAAGACGTTGATTCGCCAGCCAAGCGCATGAATGCCGGCATAATACCTAGCTAGCCAAAATGCCACAAAAATCAAGTAGGCCGTGGCAGATGCTGCGGCGCCAAACTTTGCGCCGTTCCGCCACAGGATGGCAATGCCGGCAGCGATCAGCCAGACGCCCGCGATGCAGGCCAGTATGTTTTGACTGGGAACATTCCCCATGGATTGGATGGGTTGATGAGAGGCATCGAACGCACGCCACGCGATATCGAGAATGCCGGCGAGGACGGTGCCCAAGCCATAGAACCAAACTCCGACCTTCATCTGTTGATCTCCCATGAGTCGCTCTGCAGAAGTCGGAGTCCAATGGTGCCTGCGTTTCTCGACTTCTGAGCTGATACTATGGCGGCAGTGGTTGGTCGAAAAGGGCCATTTTCCCTATTTCTATTGGACCATTCGAGATGCCAAAAGCCATCAGCTCGTTTGAACTCACTCTCAAAGGTCGACCGCGTCATCGAGCCCTGACGAACTGGTTGTATGGCGAACTGCGGTCAGCCATTCTTGAAGGCCGGCTAGCGGCGGGCGCCAGGCTGCCTTCGTCAAGAGATTTCGCCCGGCAATACGAACTCTCCCGAGGCACAGTAGTGAGCGTCGTGGAGCGCTTACAAGCCGAAGGGTATGTTACCTCCCGCGTTGGATTCGGTACGTGGGTCAATCATGTAGAAGCACCTCGGTCGGCTCGTCAGGCGACCACGACGCCGTTATACATTCGTCGCGTGATCTCGACATATAAGCGACCACAGTCCTGGGTTGACCAGGCGTTTGCCGGCAAAATCCGCCCTTTTCGCATCGGAGTTCCAGCCATCAACGAATTCCCGTCCGAGGTTTGGGGGCGTATTGCCGCAAGCCGGGCGCGTCATTTCGGGGCGTGGTTGAAGAAGGAGGCGGATCGGCGTGGCTATCAGCCGTTGCGCGAGGCAATCGCCGAATATTTGCGCACGTCTCGTGGGGTGCGATGCACCGCGGAACAAATCGTGATTGTTTCGGGGATACAACAGGCGCTCGATCTGCTTGCGCGACTGCTGTTGAAAAAGGGCGATCGGATTTGGATAGAGGACCCTGGATACTTCGGAGCCAGAATCGCATTTGACAATGTCTCTGCCAGGAGTGTTGCTGTACCGGTCGATGAGGAAGGGGTGTCTGTTTCCGCCGGAATCAAAATCAGTCCGAATGCGAAGGGAGCCTATGTAACTCCGGCTCATCAGTTTCCGCTGTGCGTCACTATGTCGCTGGAGCGACGGCTGGCCCTGCTTTGCTGGGCTGCACGCGCCGGCGCCTTTGTTATCGAAGATGATTATGACAGCGAATATAGATTCGAAGGGCCGCCTGTGCCTGCCCTACAGAGTCTCGACAATCACTCAAGCGTCATCTTCATCGGATCGTTCAGCAAGACTGTATTCCCAGCCTTACGTCTGGGCTATGTTGTATTGCCCGCGTCGCTTGTAGATGTCTTCTCGAATTTTCGCTACCGGACCGATTTCCGGAATTCATCCTTTGACCAGGCGGTGCTCTGTGATTTCATCGCCGAAGGGCACTTGGCGCGTCATCTGCGGCGAATGCGCAATCTGTACGCGGAGCGCCTATCCACACTCATGGAAGCAGCCAGGCAACATCTGGGTGGACTGCTTGAGATCTCGAATGTCAGGGCAGGCCTTTACACGATCGGATACCTGAAGAATGAAATGACTTCACGACAGGCGGAAAAGCTGGCGGAGGCGCAGGGCATTGAGGTTCTTGCCGTCGATCGATGCACCCTGAAACGTCCTGATCCGAAAGCGCTGCTTCTGGGCTTTGGCGGATTCGACGAGCTTGCAATACGTCAAGGCCTTATTCGACTCGCAAAGGCATTGAGTTAGCAGATTTCACGAACGGAGATTCAACTGGCGAAGTACGGGAATGAATGGCGGGACTGAACTCGGATTGCCGGCGCGCAGGTTAATCAACATATCGCAAAGCGAATAATTTACGAAAGGCAACTCACCATCGACTGGTCTCATCTTATGCCGGGGAATGAAAGGAGGGTCCGTCATGAGATTAAATTGGTTGGCTATTGCGCTGTTGGCCATGGCAGTGCCCGTGGTCAGTTCATCTTCTTCGAGAGCGTACGGGGCTGCTCCGCAGGCTCCCGGCTATGGCGATCGTCCCGGCTGGGATGCTCCGCCGTCTGAATTTCGCGAAGTCCAGCGGCAAGGTTTTCACGATGGCATCGAAGGAGCTCGCAGAGACTTCGATCATCACCGCAGACCGGATGTGGATCGTCGCGAAGAATATAGGCATCCGCACGTCGATCGTGCCGTACGTGAAGACTACCGGGAAGGCTATCGCCGCGGATACGAAATGGCCATGCATCACCTGATGGGTGAGACACGTTACTAGGCTGCTATCGGATTGCACAATTCAGCGTAAAGCCACCGTAAAGCAGGTAACGCGGACAGGATCCCAGCCCTAAAAAGGCTGGGATCTTCTTACCTATGGTCCAATTTAAGCTAGGGTATCCGCCCAGCTTTTACAGATTCCCCTTCTTCATTTCAGCTGCGATATGTTCTGATGCCCGCATTGAGAGTGACAGGATGGTCATTGTCGGATTCTGCCATCCACCACTTGTGAAGCATGCACCATCCACCACAAAAAGATTTTTATGATCGTGGCTCTGGTTCCATTTGTTCAGTACGCTTTTCTTTGGATCATCACCCATTCGGCAGGTGCCGATCTCATGAATGCTGTAGCCCGGCGGGTTGGGAATTGGATTCTTCGATAACACCTCGAATCCCGCCGACTCGCAGAGTTCGCAACCAACTTCCACGGCATCTTTTGCCATGTTGTATTCGTTGTCGGAGTACCTGGTATCTATGTGCAGAACCGGAATTCCCCAGGCATCGACCCTTTCCTTGTCGATGCGCACGTGGTTTTCGTACCTTCCGAGCACCTCGCCCATGATCGTCATCTGAAAGCCGCTGCCGTAGTATTCTTCGAGTTTTCTTTCGAGTTCGGCTCCGTAAGCCGCGAAATTGCGCGGGCTCAGGCCGCGGGTCATGCTGGAGACGTTGAATGCATACCCGCGCAGAAACGTGTCGCTCTTTGTGTCGATGTTTCGAAACCGCGGCACAATGGCTTCGCCTCCCATGATTTTGGAACCTTTGCGCCCGCGCGCCTCGGGAACTGAAGCTACGACGCCCGCGCCGTAAATTTGATCGGTCAAATAATGCCCCAGTATGCCGCTCGAGTTTGCCAGCCCCGAGTTCAGCAGCAGTCGCGTGCTTTCGAGCGTACCCGCCGCCAGCACTACAATCCGGGCTTGCGCGCTCATCTCGCGCCGCGAAATCCGATCTACAAAATTGCAGCCATTCGGCAGCCCCGTATTTTTATCAACCGTAATCTCGCGTACCACAGCGTTTGCGACGGAAGTGAGGTTGCCCGTGCGCTCCGCGTCTGGAAGCAGCAGATTCACCGAGCTTGCAAGTCCATTCACACCCATTGCGCGACGTTGTTTGCACACCGGAATGCCGCGCGGCTTTGCAGCATCGATGAATCGCTGCATCGACGGTGTCCATGGATCGTCATCCGGAATGAAAGCGCCATCAGGCATCTGTGACGGTCCATCGAGCGCACCAGACACGTGAAAGATCCGCTCAACGCGCGAGTAATACGGCGCAAGGTCCGCATAGCCAATCGGCCAATCTTCGCCGAAGCCGTCGTGCGATTTGCACTTGAACTCAAAATCGCTGAGCCGGAATGATTGTCGTGACCAGAACAGAGATCGCCCGCCGAATAGCCGCACGCGCACCCAGTTGTAAGGCTGGTTCGGCTCAAATGTGTAGGGGACTTCCTGCTCGTCGACCCAGACATTGGCGTTGAACTCATTGGATTGAAACACGTGCTCCAGCCTGCCGGGAGGCCGGAATCCGCGATACGGAAGGTCGCTTGCAGGCAGCCGCTTGCCATCACGGCTGATGTCAGCCACTGGGCCCGCATTCAGCATCAGGCATCGAATGCCCGATTCGGTCAGTATCTTGGCGGCCATTCCACCCGAATGGCCCGATCCAATGATCAACACATCGTAGACTTCGGTTCGCATAACCTTATTCTTGAATTCCCAGCATTCGGAGAAACGTTATCGTGGATAAACCGGAATTTTGTGTTCGTCTTTCGGCATAGCTAACACATGTGGCGGTGTGTGCGCATAGGCAGGATTCTCTCCGTAAATATCCGGCTCGATGGGTGACCAATAGATGCCTTCCTGGGTCTGCGGCTCGGCGCCCACTGAAGGCACTTCGTTCCATGCCTCAGAGTTAACTGTTGCGGTTCGTATGTCATTGTGCGCTATGTTGAGAAAGTCCGCATGCGCTTCTGTCGGCGGATGATCGTCCATCCATGTACGCAGCCACGGTCTGATGATTTCGCCCGCCTGCGTGTCGTCGAGTTCCGCGAATGGAGATTTGTATTTTGCCTGTGCCGTTGCTTCCAGCCAGTCCAAGCCGCCCGTATAGACCTTCTGCCTTTCTGCAGGCGAACCACCTATTAAAAAATCCAGAAACACGGGCGTCTTCGCCTCCACGGCTCCGGGCTTGCCGCTGAGCGGGGGTAGCAGCACAGCGCTCAAGCGCGTGAGCGTGCGCATCTGCAGGGAAGTGAAGAGAGATAGATTTGCAGCGGCAACCTCGTCTGCCAGCTCGGTCACGGGGATCGGCGTCTGGGAATTCAATCCCAGTGTCCAAGGTACCGGCGCGGGTGGGGGCAGCGTTGGATCGTTCAATCTCTGCTGCGCGACAACGGTTTTTCCGGCAACAAAGAATGAAACAAGAGTCCGTACAAAATCGCGTCGCCGCATCATGACCTCCGGGGACGCAATCTACGCTACACGCCTGCATCGTCCGGCGTCCACTGTCAATCTTCTTGTATGCACGCTGCCGCAAGCATGCCAAGCTTCAGGCCCCGACGATAGCGGGGAAGGACACCTTCAGCCTCTACTTTGGCAGTTCGTTGAAACCTCGCCCGCTCAGGATCATTGGCACGCACCTTTCCGTCCGCGCCGCCCGAGTCTTGGCCTGCTTCGCGCCCGAGATGTGCAAGATGTAGGACTTCCTTCGTCCCGGAGTGAGCGCTTCGAAAGCCGTCTTCAGCAATGGATCCGCTTCCAACCTGATCTGCAACTCCTCAGGAACGGCGTACTCGGAAGGTTTCTTGAGCCTGACCTTCTTACCGGACTCTTCCAATTCGATGGCTTCGTAGAGGTAGTCTCTCAGGGTGGACTTCAGGGCTGTGATTTCCCGGAGCGACGTGAATTTGATCCATCGCCCGGCCTGCGTATGCTCTCCAGCCCTCTCGAGTATGTGCTTTGTGTCTTTGAGCAGAGCACCTTTGAAGAACGCAAGCGCGCACGACTCCTTAAGTGGAATGACGATGGCTACGTTCTTCTTCAGAAAAGTGAAGCAGGGCTTGCCCCACTTCAATTCCTCCGTCAGATCGCAGTCGAGTGCGATTTTGCGCAGTCTGTCGGTTTCCTTCAGCCACTTCTTTGCATAGGGGACCTTCATCGTGTCAGCCTTTTCCGCCGGGATGAATAGAATAATCCAATTCTGCCAAAGCGAACGTCACATGAGAAAGCGATGACGCCGCCAAGGCATCTCCGATTCCAGCGATCATCAGCTCGACTCCTTGTTTCATCGAGTTGATGCTTGCGCGCGATCTTCAGGAGGGAGAGTTCCTTGCTTTCGGGGCCGCTTGCGGAGGAGAGCATACAGAGAGCTGAATGCCCCCAGGTGCTTGATCACAACGATCACGGCAAGACCCGACAGTATTGTGGCCGAGAGGGGCAGATAGTGGTGAATCAAATAAAGAACGAGCCCGTGGGCGGAGAGCAGGATGACTCCCAGCGCAACCAGAATCAGGGGACGCGATGGAAAACCGGTCTGAGTTGTCATGGTTGTACCTCGCGGGTCGCAGGTGGCGCAGACGTTCTGCTTGGAGGAGCGATAGCGACCATATACTCTAGATCACCAATGCCAACCCGCCCTTGCTCACCGATATTCATTCCCGCGTCACGGAATATTCTCACCATCTCTTCAAGGTTGATGTGGCCGTGACGATGAAAATGCGCGATGATGCCTTTGGTTCCCGGCGCCGTTCCAAAATCGATAGCCAGGAATCGACCTCCTGGTCTTAGGACGCGCCGAACTTCGGCCGCACATCGGCTGCGAAGCTTGCCCGGAAGGTGATGCAGCATCAGCGTGCTCAGCACAACGTCGAATTGCCCGTCAGCAAACGGCAGTGACTCTACTAACGCATTTTTGAAATCAACTTCCAGACCGGCCTTCTTCGCTTTCTTGCCGGCTCTGGCAATCATCTCGGGTGCTGCGTCAATCCCGCACACATGACCTGTGCTGCCAACATGCCGCTTTGCGGCGATTGCCAGTGTTCCGGTTCCGCAACCTATATCCAGAACCGACTCTCCCGCGGACAGGTGAGCCAAACTCAGTGCACGCTCGCGAAAGGCCCTCTCTCTTCCGAGCGTCAACAGCCAGAGCAGAAAATCGTATTGCGCGGCCTTGTGAAGGACCAGGCCCGCAGTCTTGGGTAAAGCTCTCGCTTCAGTAGCGCTCATTCCAACCTCCTCATTTGTTATCGGACAGAGTATGAAAATGGACATCTGTTCGAGATCAAGGCTAGACTGAGCCTGGTTCAGAAAAAAGAGCAGCGACTCAGAACTGTGCGTTAACGGACAAGAAGTCCGTTTTGTCCGGTTTGATCCGCGCCAGGAGCCACGTGCCCCAGAGTAAAAGCAAAACGGCTTCGACCTTCAGGACGACGGACAGGCGAGTTGCGAGAACGCAGAAGCGCCTCCGAGAGGCGCTTCATTCTCTGATTCATGAGCGAGATTACGACTCGATCGCAGTTAAAGAGATCCTCGATCGTGCTGATGTTGGCCGGTCGGCCTTCTACATGCATTTCCGCGACAAGGACGAGCTCCTGGTCAGCGCCCTCCATGAAATTCTGGGTGTCGTGCCTTCAACTCGACCCTTGAGCGCCGGCAACACCGATGCGAGGCTTCTCTGGTTTAGCCTTCCCATTTTTCAGCATCTCGACCGGCTGCGCGACGCCGGCGAACTGAAATTAGGGCCCAAAGGAAGAGCCGTTCTCCATGGGCATCTTCAGAATGTACTGGCGTCGCTTATTGAAGAAGACGTCAAGAAGATGCTTCGCGGTCATCGAAAGAGCGCCGGCAAGATCCCGATGGATTTACTGGTTCGATATATCGATACGACGTTCATTCTCGTGCTTAATTGGTGGGTCGAAAACAAGTGCCCACTGGCCCCCAAGGAAGTGAACCGATTATTCCATTTGCTCGTATCGCCAATCCTGAACGAAATCTCAGCTAGAGAGGAATAAATTCGTGTGGTGCTCTGGCGCGAGCATATTCAGCAAATCAAAGACTTGTGACTCAAATCACCGAATTGCGAAGCCCAGGAAGAGCATGCTAAATGCAAGAATTGAGCTTAGACTGTGAACATGGAGAGAAAAGGCGCGATTTTGGCGTTGGCGGTTGTGGTCCTTTGGGCCGCAGTCCCGGCCCTCTCCTGCTTGGTGCCTTCGTCCTGCCCCCCATGCTGCAAAGCGATGAGGATGGATTGCGATTCGGCGATGGTCTTGGCCCATCCCTGCTGCCTGATCCAGTCTTCCAATTCCGCTGTTCCGCCCGGCCGGGTTGCGGTGACCAGTTTTCCCACTGGTTCGCCACAGGCTCTGGTTTCGGAAAGTCTCGCAGACTTCGCCACGGGAGCGGCTCAAAGACCAAGTCCGTCTGGGGCGCCACCTCCGCGATCTCCGTCCGGCGCCAATACTATCCTTCGAATCTGATCAATCCTTCGAATCCTGACTGAGGTTTCGTGTGTCTTGGATGTGCTGTGCGCGCTCCAGAACACTCGTCATGTCATAACCGACTTATTTGCCTGGCCCTGATTCGAGGGAGGAATGAAAACACTCTTCGCGGTACTTTGTATGTTTGTCGCTTTTGCGGACCTCCACCTGGCTCCAGCACAAGAATCGAGCAGCCCGCCGGTCGGCTTCACAGCCATAGTCGACGCGCCAATACCAACTGAGCCATCAACTCCGGCCATGACTCTCGACGAAGTTGAACGCATCGCCCTCGCCGAGAACCCTGAGATTCACGTTGCTGCACGCAAAGTCACGATGGCTGAGGCGCATGTTCCCACGACCGGCGGGTTGGACGATCCGCAGTTCATGCTTCGCAATTGGCAGGTTCCGCTGAGTAAACCGTGGGATCTGAACGCCGCGCAGAATATGCTGATGCTGAGCCAGTCGTTTCCGGGTCCTGGTAAGCGGCCCCTCCAAACCAGCATCGCCCAATCCGATGTGACCATCGCCAAAGAGGAGCTTGAGGCCGTGCGTCTCCGAGTGCGGATTGAAGTGCGCAAAGCATTCTTCGATCTCCTGCTGGCGCAGGAAGAGATGCGCATCCACGATCAGCATGTAGACATCGCTCGCCAGGCCATTGAAGCGGCGCGCATCAAGTACACGGTAGGCAAGGTTCCGCAGCAGGATGTGCTGAAGGCGCAACTCGCAGTGACGCGCCTTGAAGAACACATCATCCGCTTCGAGCGTGATGCCGAAGTAGCGCGTGTGCGCATAAACACTCTGTTCGGACACGATCCAGCAACACCGATCCACGTACAGGGCGACTTCGGAATCGGAGCAGATTTGCCGGCGGAAAAGCAATTGGAAGAACTCTCGCTCCAGTCGCGCCCTGATTTGCTGGAGGCGCAGGCAGAAGCCGACAAGAGCCGCAAAGAGCAGACGCTTGCGGGCAAAGCCTATGTACCTGACTTCAACGTCGCTGGCGGATACATGCTGATGCCGACTGGTTCCAATCCGCGCAACAACTACATGTTTGAGGGCTCTGTCACGTTGCCATGGCTCAACCGGCGCAAGCACGATGCTGAGATCCATGAGTCAGCGGTCAAGGTGACGGAGCAAGACGCCGAAGTTGCTGCCATGCGCAACGCAGCCTTCGGGCAGATTGACGAAGCGCTTGCCGACGCTCGTTCGTCGCAGCGCCTGGCGCGCACGTATCACGATTCGCTTGAGCCACAGGCCGAGGCGACGCTGCGCGCCGCGGTGATCGCTTACGAAAACAACCGGACCGATCTGCTGGATCTTATCGACAGCCAGATGGCCGTTATCGAGGTGAACCTCGCTTGGTTTCAGTCGATGGGGGAGTTTGCGGCGAGTATGTCGGATCTTGAACTCGCCGTCGGTGTGCCAATCGATTCGTCAAAACAACAACCAAAAGCAGCAACGCCGGAGGAGAACCAATGAGCGACCGCCTCTATCGACAAGCATTCTTTATGGCTCTGACGACCTGTGTTGCGTTGGCAGCGGGAGTCGGCTATCTGCTCCTGCATCGCAACCATCCGATGCCTGCTGTTGAGAGCGGCGACCCGGTGGTGGCCCGTGGGCCGGCGACGTCGGCAACATCAGCTCCGCAAAGCGTAGCGGCTCCCAGCATGGAGCCACAACTCGGCCCGACGCAGATTTCCCCGGAACGGCTGCAGCAGATTGGCGTAACGACAGCCGTCGCGCAGATGAAGAATGTCAGCGACAAATTGAGTGTTGCCGGCAATGTCGAGATGAATGAGCAAAGCCTCTTTTACGTTCAGACGCGTTTCGCGGGATGGATTCAGAACGTCTTTGCTGATGCGACCTACCAATACGTGCAGAAAGGGCAAAAGCTCTTCACGATCTACAGCCCCGACCTCGTGAGCACCGAGCAGGAGTACTTGCTGGCGAAGCAGAATCAGAAGACTCTCGCTCCCAACCCACACGGAATGGCTGCGCAGGAGGGAGGCTGGCTGCTGGATGCAGCCGAAGAGCGCCTGCGCCAGTTCGGCGTTCCAGCCCCCGAAATCACGACGCTTGAGCAAAGCGGCAAGGTGCAGCGCGAAATCGCCATCGAATCGCCCGCATCGGGATTCATCATCGAACGCAGCGCGCTACCCAACGCCTACGTTCAGCCAGACAGCAAACTCTACACGATCGCTGATCTCTCGACTGTCTGGGTTTACGCCAATGTCTTTCAGGACGCGGTGGGCCGCTTGAAGTCCGGCGACCCGGCACAGGTCACAGTCGATGCCTATCCAGGCCGCGAGTTCACCGGCCATGTTGACCAGATTCTGCCCCAGGTCGATCTGACGACGCGCACCGTGCGCGTGCGCCTCATTTTTCACAATCCAGGCGTCGTGCTCAAGCCAGGCATGTACGTGAACGTCGAAATCAATGTTCCGCTTGGTAAGCAACTGGTGATTCCCGCCTCGGCCGTTCTCCAGTCAGGCACGCGCACCATCGCATTCATCGATCATGGTGACGGCAACCTTGAGCCACGCGAGATTCAAACCGGTCCGCAGATTGATGACTCAGTCGTCGTTCTGAAGGGACTCCAGCCAGGCGATCAAGTCGTCAGTTCGGCCAACTTCCTGGTCGACTCCGAAGCGCAGTTACAAGCTGCATTGGGATCGTTCAATCCTCCGCAGCAAAATGCGAACTCTGCAGCGCCGCAATCGGAAACCAAACAAATCAAGATTGAGATGACAACCGATCCCGCGATTCCGCGGAAAGGCAAAAACATAGTAAGCATCAAGCTCACTGGCGCCGACGGGAAACCCGTCGATGAGGTTCAGGTGTCGGTCCTGTTCTTTATGCCTGCCATGCCGGCGATGGGTATGGCAGCTGAACACGCGGCAGTTGCACTCAGTCCGAAGGGGCAGGGAGTGTACGAAGGCCTGCTCGAGCTCGAATCCGGTGGGACGTGGCAGGTCACCATCACCGTTCAGCGAGCCGGCGCCACCATCGCAACGAAAAAGCTCACGGTCGATGCCACGGGAGGTATGTGATGATCTCGCGAACGATCGCATGGTGCGCAAAGAACCCATTCCTCGTCTTCACAGGAGCGATTCTGCTCGTCGTCGCGGGCGTATGGTCACTCGGGCGTGTACCTCTCGACGCGCTGCCCGACATCAGCGATGTGCAGGTCGTCGTTCATACGAACTGGCCCGGCGAGCCGCCCGATGTCGTTGAGGACCAGGTAACGTATCCCATCGTGACTGCGTTACTGGCTGCACCGCATGTCAAAGACGTCCGCGCCCAGACCATGTTTGGCGATTCGTGTGTCTTCGTTATCTTCGACGATCGCACCGATCTCTATTGGGCGCGCTCGCGTGTTCTGGAATATATGCAGCAGCTTGCAGGACGTTTGCCATCCGAGGTTCATCCGTCGATCGGCCCCGATGCCACAGGTGCTGGTTGGGTGTATGAGTACGCCGTTGTCGATCGAACTCACAAGCGCAGCCTCGCCGATCTGCGCTCACTGCAGGATTGGTTCCTTCGTTATCAGATTGAAACGGTTCCCGGAGTCGCAGAGGTTGCGAGCATCGGCGGGTTTGTGCGCCAGTACCAGGTGAATCTCGATCCACAGAAGCTCTTCTCGTACGGTGTTCCGGCATCAACCGTCATCGACAAGGTCCGGCAAAGCACCAACGAGGTCGGCGGTGACGTTCTCGAGATGGGCGGCGCAGAGTACATGATTCGCGGCCTCGGTTATCTGCGTAACGTGGCCGATCTTGAAAATGTTCCGGTTGCCAACAAGAACGGCACGCCGGTTCTGGTCCGCGATCTGGGTACGGTTACGCTTGGCCCGGATGTGCGGCGTGGCGCAGCGGATTGGCAGGGCCAAGGCGAAACAGTCGGCGGCATCGTGGTCACACGCTTCGGCACCAACGCGCTTAATGTGATCGACGGAGTGAAGGCCAAGCTCAGGGAGATTGGTCCATCTCTTCCGCCGGGCGTGGAGATCGTTACAGCTTACGACCGCTCCTGGCTTATCAACGAATCCATTCACACGCTCAAGCGCGACTTGATCATTGAAGCCATCATCGTCAGTTTTGTTTGCATTTTCTTTCTGTTTCACTTTCGATCAGCGCTCGTCCCGATCATCACGCTTCCCATCGCTGTCCTCGGAGCTTTCATTCCGATGTATTACCTTCAGGTGAGCTCGAACATCATGTCACTGGGCGGACTAGCCCTCGCCATCGGTGTGCTCATTGATGCCGCCATCGTGATCGTTGAGAACGGTTATCGCCATCTGGCCGAGTGTCATGAAACAACGCACCTTGACAATACAGAACGACGTCAAATCCTCGTCGGCGCTGCGCAGCAGGTTGGTCCTGCGCTCTTCTATTCGCTCATCATCATCGTGGTTTCTTTCCTGCCTGTCTTTCTTCTTGAGGCGCAGGAGGGGCGCATGTTCCGTCCGCTCGCCTGGACCAAAACGCTGGCGCTCATCTTCTCTTCACTCCTTTCGATCACACTCGTACCGGCCCTTATGCCGTTCTTCCTGCGCGGGAAGCTGCTTCCTGAATCGAAGAATCCTGCAGCACGCGTCAGCCAGGCACTCTATTTGCCAGTGTTGCGCTGGTGCCTACGTCATTGGAAGATCGTCGTCGTGCTCAATCTCGCATTTCTTGTAGTGACGGTTCCTCTGTGCTTCAAGCTCGGCAGCCAGTTCATGCCGGCTTTGTACGAGGGCTCGTCGCTCTACATGCCAAGCGCTCTGCCGGGCATCTCCATCACACAAGCTGCCTCGCTGATGCAGCAGCAGGATCGAATCATACATACCTTTCCCGAAGTGGCGACGGTGTTTGGAACGGTCGGGAGGTCCGACAGTGCAACTGATAATGCACCGCTCGACATGTACGACACCACCATCATGCTTAAGCCGCGCGATCAGTGGCGTGCCGGCATGACATACGACAAACTCATCCACGACATGGATGAGAAGCTGCAGTTTCCTGGTCTCACCAATACCTGGACCATGCCCGTTGAGAACCGGCTCGACATGGAGCTGACGGGGATCAAAACTGCAATCGGCATCAAAATCCAAGGTCCGGACTTGGCTCGTATTCAAGATCTCGGAGCACAGATGCAGCAGGTGCTTTCAACCCTTCCGGAGACAAGTTCGGTTTATGCGGAGCGCGTTTCGCAGGGTTTCTATCTCAATGTGGCTGTGAACCGGCCGGCCGCCGCTCGCTACGGACTCACCGTTGCCGACGTTCAGCGCGTCATTTCTTCTGAGATCGGCGGAATGGACGTTGCCGAGAATATTGAAGGCCGCCAACGTTTCCCCATCAGCGTCCGCTACATGCGCAACTATCGAGATACTTCAGACATGCTCTCGAAAGCATTAATTTCAACTGCCGTCGGCACACAAATTCCGGTGAGTGAGGTTGCGCGGGTTTACTACTCCCGCGGACCAGCGATGATTCGAGACGAGGATGGATCGCTTACCGGGTACGTTTATCTCAACCTGAAAACGAACGACTACGGAGGATTCGTCAACCGCGCTAATGCGCTTCTACAAAAGAACCTAGCACTCCCGGCGGGCTACACTTGGCGCTGGGCCGGTGAGTATGAGTTCGAAATGCGTGCCAGGCAGCGGCTCATGATCATTCTTCCTATTGTCTTCTTCGTCATCTTTCTGCTTCTCTATCTCGTCTTCAAGTCCGTTGCCGAGGCCGCGGTGCTCATCTTCCCGACCTTCTACGCCATGTCGGGAGGACTACTGCTGCAGTGGCTTCTCGGCTTCAACTTCAGCGTCGCCGTGTGGGTGGGCTACATCGCTCTCTTCGGGATCGCCGTCGAGACAGGCGTGGTGATGGTCGTATACCTGCATGAGGCGCTTGAGGAGAGGTTAGGAATGGCTACGCCATTGACTGATGAAGATCTTCTGCAGGCCACCATTGCCGGTGCGGTTCAACGCCTCCGTCCGAAGCTCATGACCGTCACCGCAGTGATCCTCAGTCTGGCGCCCATCCTTTGGGAGTCCGGAATCGGCTCTGACGTGATGAAGCCCATCGCCGCACCGATCGTCGGTGGCATGATCACCTCAACGATCCACGTTTTGATTCTGGTCCCAGTCTTTTTTCTGCTGATGAAACGCCGAGAGCTTCGAGCGGGCAAGCTTCACCCGAGGCAGCATAAAGAAACCCAGCACTTGGCAACGGCAACGACAATGAAAACGTGACAGGGCGGGGGATTCCAGAGGTTAGATTGCTGGAACGGTCCAATTCGCGGCCGCATTCAGTGGCCGTTGATGTTGATCGCGCATTTGGACTTGAATGGATGGACAGGCGAGTAGCACGCCGGTAATGATGAGAATCATGAAGCCTTTAACGTTCCGAGGCACGATCCAGATGCGCGGAATTAACCCTTATATCGCAGTCAGTGCCGCGCAAACGGCCGCCCTCAAGTCCGGTTGGCGTAAGCCGCTTCCAGTGTTACTTCGTGTCAACGGAGTGCCGTCGGAACCTCACCGTACCAACATGATGCCTGCGGGTGACGGAGGCTTCTATCTCTATTTGAACGAAACAATTCGCTCGGAAGCTGGAGTGAACGTCGGGGACGCTGTGCAGGTAGAGCTGCGGTTTGACGGAAACTATCGCAATGGCCCGCTGCACCCAATGCCTCAATGGTTCAAACAGGCTCTCAAACAGAATTCATTGGCGCAGAAGAATTGGAAGGCGCTTACTCCGAGCCGCAAAAAGGAGGTACTCCGCTATTTTGCGGGACTCAAATCAGTCGAAGCTCGAGCGCGAAATCTCGAGAAGGCCATGCGAGTGCTTTCAGGAGAGGAGGGGCGTTTTATGGCTCGTACTTGGAGAAACGGAGCGTAGGGAGCCAATCTCGTAACGTTCCCCTTGCATTCGCAGGGGAAATGTGAGACTCTTCCCCTTGCAACGCAAGGGGGGATGAGTGGACGATTCGAAGCTGGAGTTTCTTCGCGGAACTCTGGATGTTCTTATCCTCAAAGCGCTGGCCTGGGGGCCGCAGCACGGATATGGCATCGCCAGTCTCATTCGCCGGCAGAGTGACGATGCGCTGCTTCTCGAAGAAGGAACGCTATATCCCGCTCTCTGGCGTCTCGAAAGCAAGAAACTCGTCCTTGCGGAATGGGGACTATCGGAAAACAATCGTAAGGCGAAGTTTTACCGCCTGACCCCGAATGGCCGCCGTCATCTTCGCGACGGCACGAAGACCTGGGAGGCTTACGCCCTGGCCGTGTCCAAGGTATTGGGCGCGGCGCAGCCACCGCAGGAAGAAACGGCATGAATAAGGTTCCCATCTGGCGCCGATACGACCGACTTCTTGGTCCCGATCGCGCCGCGGACGTTAAAGCAGAGCTTCGCTTCCACATCGATTCGAAGACGGATGATCTGATCGCCCGCGGCTGGCCTCCTGAAGCGGCCCGTGCAGAAGCGGAACGCCAGTTTGGAAACATCCGTGCTGTACAGCGCATTGGCGAACACATGGGAGGGCGGATGGATCTTCGCAGTCAGATTTCGGATTACTGCTCGAAGTGCATGCAGGATGTTCGCTACACAGTGCGTACGCTGCTCGCGAACCCCACGTTTTTCATTGTTGCCATTCTCGTTCTTGCGCTCGGCATTGGAGCCAATGTCGTCGTCTTCAGCGTGGTCAATACGATTCTGCTGCGCCCGTTGCCATTCCCCAGTTCACAGCAGCTGGTGCGCATTGTTGAGAAGGATGCTAAAAGCAACGAATCCGGAAGAACGTACACAGCAGACGCCACGCAGGACTTTCAACAGCAGAATCGTTCTTTCCAATCGGTGAGTGGTTACTTCGCCTTTACCGGTCCCAACAACTTCAAACTCGGAGGCGCCGGTCAGCCGCAGCCTGCCACGGGCATGTTGGTCGCCGAGGGATTCTTTGAAACACTGGGCGTCGCGCCTAACGCAGGTCGCCTATTCCGGCCGGAGGAGTTTGTTCATCACGCGCAGCCCGCCGCCTTGTTGAGCTACCCATTCTGGAAGCGCCGTTTTGGCGGCGATCGCAGCATCATTGGCCAGACGGTCGATCTGAGTGACAAGGTGGACTTGAACAACAAGTCTGTCGTCGTGGTAGGAGTTCTCCCGGAAACATTCGATTTCGGCGCGGTGTTTTCACCGGGCGCGAAGGTCGACCTCTTTGTGCCCTACATCATGGATGATTTTCGCGGTGATGGGAATGACCTGGCATTGGTCGGCCGTCTCAAACCCGGTGTAAGCATGGCGCAGGCGCAGAACGAAGCCGATCTGCTGTTTCCGCAGTTCTTCTTCGAGCACAAACATCCGGAATACGGAAAAGGGTACACGGCACAACTCACCGGGCTGAAGGAGTACATCAGCGGCAAACTGCGGCGATCACTCATCGTGCTGTGGTGCGCGGTAGGACTGATTCAACTGATTGTCTGCGTGAATTTGTCCAACCTGCTGCTGGCCCGGGCAGCCGCGCGCAGCAAAGAATTTGCGATGCGTAGCGCTCTGGGCGCGAGGCGCGGCCGCATCGTGCGCCAGCTCCTCACCGAGAGCCTGGTGCTGGCTGTCTCTGGAGCGTCGCTGGGTTTGGCCCTGGCTTGGGTTGTCCTCGCGTGGCTCGCGCATCAGAGTTCGGTCGCACTGCCACTGCTCCATATGGTGCGCCTGGATGGAGCGGCACTCGCTTGGACTCTCCTCTTCGCCGTCGGAACCGCTGTCCTTTTCGGATTAGCTCCCGCACTGCGCATCTCGTCCGCCAATCTGCAGGAAGCCCTGAAAGATAGTGGCCACGGGGCCAGCGAGGGCCGCAGGCACGACCAGCTCCGCTCCACTCTCGTCGTCACAGAGATCGCTCTCGCGTGCGTACTGCTTGTCGGGGCCGGCCTGTTGCTGCGCAGCTTCCTCCGCGTCCTTGATGTTGACCTTGGCTTCGACCAGCCGCGCTGCCGCCGTCAGCGTGGATTACGACGACGGCGGGAGTCCGGCAAAGCGTGCCGTTATCTGGCAGGAAGTCGTAAGCCGCGCATCACAGATCCCCGGCATCGAAGCCGCCGGTATATCCGACAATCTTCCCATGAGCCGCAACCGCGGCTGGGGAATCGCGGCCAAGGGGCAGCAACCTCCTAAGAACGAGGACTTCATTCCTGTATTCGTCTACATCGTCTCGCCCGGTTACCTCAAAGCGATGGGAATGCGCCTGATCGCAGGTCGCGACGTCACATGGGACGACCTCGTGAACAATCGTGCTGTCGTCGTGGTCAACCAGACCGTCGCGCGCAGGCTATGGCCGGGGCAGAACCCCATTGGCCGCATCGCCTACGCAGGCGGTGCGCAGCCGGAGGTCATCGGCGTCATCGCCGACGTCCGTGAAAGCAGCGCGGAAGATAATGGAGCGGCGCAAATGTACTTGCCGGCCACGAAGCAGTTTGGGCCAGAGGGCTCGTATCTGGTTGTGCGGTCGAAGTTGCCTCCCGCTTCGCTCGCTGCCAGCGTGATGCGCACGCTTCGAGAGATCAACCCTGGCCAGTCAGCCTCGGAGTTCAACCCTGTCCAGAGCCTTGTGGAACACGCCACCTCGCCGCGCCGTTTCTTCGTCTTGCTCGTCGGAATCTTCGCGGGCCTGGGCCTTCTTCTCGCTTCGCTCGGGATCTACGGCGTCATCTCCTACTCGGTTACGCGCCAGACCCAGGAGATCGGCATACGCATGGCTCTCGGCGCTACGCAGGCGCGCGTACTGCTCGATGTAATCGGGAAGACGCTTCGGTTGGCACTGGCCGGCATCGCCATCGGAGTGATCGCTTCGTTTGCCATTGCGCGCCTGATTGCCTCTCTGCTGTTTCAAACTGCTCCGACTGACCCGCTTACTTTTGCTGCGATGGTGGTCCTGCTCGCGGGGGTCGCCCTGCTGGCCGGCTATCTCCCAGCGCGAAGAGCCGCGAAGATCAATCCGATGGTTACCCTGCGGGCAAACTAAAATCGGAATGCTCCGGGCTTGTGTACAGTGCGTCAGTTGAGAAGTGGTGACGTCAGTTCTGGATCATCGCGACAGGATTTCCGTTGATGCGACGCCAGGCGCCAGGACTGATTCCGGATAGAGCCGTAAAGGCCCGAGTGAAGTGGCTCTGATCGGCAAACCCGCAGGTTAGAGCAATCTCAGTTAGCGACAGGCCAGGAGCAGCCAAGAGCTGCCTCGCACGCTCGATTCGGTATTGCATCAGCCAACGATGCGGCGATAAGCCTGTAGATTGGCGGAAGGCTCGGGCAAAGTGACGGGCAGAGAGGTTGCATTCCGAGGCCAGCCGCGACAGAGAGATGTCCTCGCAGAGGCTCGCGACCATCAGTTCCTTAGCGCGGCGCTCTTGATATGGGGCTAGCCCGCTGCGCTGGTATCTCCTGTCTTGCTTCATCCCTCCGTACATATGAGCCACATGAGTGCTTAACGCGAGCGCGACATGGTCGAGGAATAATGCTGGAGCTTTTTCAGGACACGCTGTCGCTGGGAGCAAAGAGCACAGAAGATGACGCGCGATTGGGTCGTCCATACCGAAGCCCGGACGATACTGAAGGTCCCCTATGGGCGGTGTACTTGATTCGTACGCGAGCGTATCGAGCGCTTTGCGCGGCAAGTGGAACATCAAGCAGTGATACGGGTCGCGGATATCGGCGATCGGGCTCTGGCGCAGATCGTAGATTGTCAGCGCCCCCGAAAACCAGTTTGTGGGGCGGACGAAACGCCCATCGAAATAAAGATCATGATCCGGACATGAACGGAACTGCAGGCCGATGAGATATGCGTCTTCCGTCGGAATCGGTGCAGTCATTCCGAAGTTCTGCTCGTCGTACTTCAGTTCGGTAACCGCCATCGTGGACTTACGAAGAACCCGCGTGATCAGCGTCGGCGCCTCGCGCATGCCAAAGGCCTCGGCAAGATGATTCCGGTAGGGAGTTTGCGCTCTCATTCTAGACCTCCGAGTCGTTGCGGGAGGACCCCACTTAGTTTCAAAAAAGGAGAAGGGGCGCGGCCAGAGATTTGGGAAGAGGCCGCAACCCATGTCCTTTTTGTACAAGACCAGTCCGGTTCCTACAAGACTTGGCGCGATCAGCCGAGCAATCATGACCTTGAGTAAAACTGGGACGATCTCCAACAAACTTATTCGGAGGAACACCCATATGCCGCACAAATCGCACACGATTGTTCTCATTCACGGACTGTGGATGACGGCCTTCTGCTGGGAAAATTGGACTAAACGTTACGAAGCGAAGGGCTATCGCGTGGTAGCTAGAAGCTGGCCCGGTATGGACATTGACATCAACGAACTTCGGCGCGATCCCTCTCCTATTGCCAATCTAGGAATCACAGAGATTGTCGCGCACTACGAAAACCTGATACGAGATCTCGATTCTCCACCCCTCCTAGTCGGGCACTCGTTTGGTGGATTGATCGCACAGATCCTTCTTGACCGCGGCCTGGGCGCTGCGGGTGTCGCTATAGCCCCGGCGCCTGTGAAGGGTATTTTGTTCCTGCCGTTTTCCACGCTGAAGGTTTCGTTTCCGGCACTGAGTAATCCGGCCAACAATCACAGAGCCGTGCCTCTCACGCCGGAGCAATTTCACTATGCGTTTACCAATAACCTGAGCGAGGAAGAGTCGCTCGCGGTTTTCAATCGGTATGCTGTGCCCGGTCCCGATCACGTGCTGTTCCAGGCGGCGTTCGCAAACTTCAATCCTCACGCGGCAACCGCTGTGAATTTTCAAAACAACGAGCGCGCGCCTCTGCTCCTGATTGCGGGCGGACAGGATCATGTCTCTCCGGCATCGGTCGTCGAAGCCAATTTCCGGCTGTACCTAAAATCAAGTGCCATCACCGAATATAGGGAGTTCCCTGAGCGGACTCATTACACCCTGGGGCAGCGAGGTTGGGAAGAGGTCGCCGACTTTGCGCTTGCCTGGCTCGACACAAACGCCGGCAAGCGCTCTGCCGTTGCCGCGAACTGATCGAGAGGAGCCGAACATGGAAAGACTCAAAGGAAAACGCGCATTAATTACGGGTGGCTCCAGTGGAATTGGGTTGGAGACTGCGCGGCATTTTATAGCCGAGAGTGCGCACGTTGCTATCACCGCACGCACCCTTAGGGCCTTTGAACAAGCTCGTCAAGAATTGGGAAATCGTGTCATCTACGTTGCATCGGACGCCGCCGATGCAACGAGCCAAAAACAACTGACTGCCAAAATCAAAGAAGAGTTCGGAAACCTCGATGTCCTCTTCGTCAATGCGGGCATTGCCGACCTCAAGCCCATCGAGCAATGGGATGAGGCTGCGTTTGACCGGTCTTTCCATACCAATATGCGTGGTCCGTTCTTCCTCATTCAGGCCCTGCTGCCGATCTTTGCGAATCCTGCATCGATCATTCTGAATGCGTCGATTAACGCCGATATCGGAATGCCGAACGCAAGCGTCTACGGGGCCTCCAAAGCCGCGCTGCTTTCGATGGTACGCAATTTGTCAGCTGAGCTCATCACACGTGGGATCCGCGTGAATGCTGTGAGCCCTGGTCCAATAGCGACACCGTTGTACAGCAAGCTCGGACTCTCCCCAGCCGATTTGAGGGCGACCTCGGAAGCGCTCCAGAATCAAGTCCCCGCAAGGCGTTTTGGGAAACCTTCTGAAATCTCCAGCGCTGTCGTCTTCCTGGCATCCGATGAATCGGCTTTCACGGTCGGCAGCGAACTCATCATCGATGGAGGTCTGAGTCTTTAACGACTTTCAGAGCATCTTCAAATGGAGAGGAGCTTGCCGTGAAAGCAGCGAGAATTCACCGCTTTGGACCTCCTGACGTGATCGAATTGGATGATCTTCCGCGGCCGAAGCCTGACCCGGATCAGGTGGTGATCCGCGTGGCGGCGGCGGGAGGGGGCCCATGGGATGCGCTTATTCGTGAGCAGAAGAGCGTAGTGAATGTGCCTCTTCCGATCACACTCGGCTCCGATCTTTCCGGAATCGTCGAGTCGGTCGGGAGCGATATTCATCACTTTAAACCCGGGGATGAGGTGTATGGGGCGACCAATCCTCAGTTCGTGGGAGGATATGCGGAATATGCACTGGCGTCCGCAAGCATGATCGCGCGAAAGCCCAACTCCATAACGTTCGAGGAAGCTGCTTCGGCCCCCGTCGTGGCTGTTACCGCGTGGCAGATGCTGTTTGACTGTGCAAAGGCGCAGGCGGGTCAAAGCGTCCTGATCCATGGAGCTGCCGGCAACGTCGGAGCGTATGCAGTCCAACTCGCGCGGCATGCTGGGCTGCACATCTTCGCGACCGCTTCTTCGGATCACGTCTCATTTGTTAAGAGCCTGGGAGCTGATACGGTTGTCGACTACCGAACCGCCCAATTCGAAGAGGTCGTGCCCAAAGTCGACATCGTTCTCGATATGATAGGTGGTGACACCAGGGATCGCTCGTTTCAGATCATTAAGCCGGGCGGTATTCTGGTGTCGGTGGTTTCAAGTGGATCTCCTGCGCTGAATGCGCCAGGCGCCGTGCGCAACGCGTTCTTTCTTGTCGATGTCACCACGCAGAGACTAGAAAGACTAACGGAACTCTTGGATCGTGGCCTAATAAAGACCCGAGTCGGAACAGTGCTTCCTCTGGATCAAGCGCGAAAGGCTCACGAGATGCTGGCCGGCGCGCTGCACAAAAGGGGCAAGATCGTCTTAAAGATTGCTGACCTTGACTGATCGGGCACCATCACCAGCACTCTTCCGGCGAGACAAATCTAGTTCGCCCTCAAAGATTTTTTGAACGTAACAGTGCTCTTATAGGAATCGGCCAAACTAGCCCGAAAGGGTCATTTAACACCTACTACCAAATAGTCATTGAAAACACGCCATCCCTTGGTTCAAGCTTTTACCTCAGAAAACACTCGTGACTCAGCTGCCGTAATCGGGGCCTTTGGAAAGGTGATAAGCGTTGGCTCTGGTGTTCGACCGCACCAATTAAGTGCCTGCTCCCCTTGGCAGGCGTTCGTGAGCCTTGAGTCGAGTGAGAGGTCATGTTTAACCTTGCTGTTAACAATGCCTCGACGATTTTGGTCGCCGATGATAACGAGATAAACCGCGAACTGCTCTCGGACATTCTCACCGGAGAGGGCTACAAGGTGGTTTGCGTCGAGGACGGTGATCAAGCTCTTCATGAAATCCAAACCCGCGCTATAGACTTGGCTTTACTGGATGTAATCATGCCGGGCAAGACTGGATTTGATATCTGCCAGTTCATCAAGTCCAGGCCGGAGACGCGGCTCATTCCCGTCGTGTTGGTCACTGGGCTGACGAGCGTCGACGAGCGAATTCGAGGCATAAGAGCCGGTGCAGATGATTTCTTGAGCAAGCCGGTCAATAGCCAGGAACTGCTTGCACGAACGCGGTCGCTTTTGCGGCTAAAGGAATTCATAGACGAGCTGGAAAACGCGGAGACGGTGCTATTCAGTCTGGCGCTGAGCATCGAAGCAAAGGATCCGTACACCAAGGGGCATTGCGATCGTCTATCGGCCTACTCCGAAGCCCTGGGACAACGTCTCGGTTTGCCGCACGAACAATGTGTTGCTCTGCGCCGGGCCGGCGTGGTCCACGATATCGGGAAGATTGGCGTACCCGAACACATCTTGCTCAAGAATGGCGCACTCAACGACGCTGAGTGGATCGTCATGAAAGAGCATCCAATCACCGGTGAACGAATCTGCTCTCCCCTGAAGTCGTTCCGCCTGGTTCTGCCCATCATTCGGCATCATCATGAGAAACTCGATGGGTCGGGGTATCCGGATAGATTGAAAGGCGACGAGATTCCGCTCACTGCACGCATCTTGCAGGTCACCGACATCTACGACGCACTGGTGACTGACCGTCCGTACCGCAAAGCTCTCAGCCACGAGGAAGCAATCGAGACGATGCGTGGCGAGGCGCGGCGTGGTTGGTGGGACAACGATCTGATTGACGAGTTTGGTGCGCTGCTTGGCTACCGAGCTCCGGTTGTCGAGGAGATCAAGGTGGCCCATGTCTTTTGAACCCACGGGCCCATTGCAAATCCGCTATTCAGCAACATATTCCCTTCTCGTCGCAGGACTGATTTGCTTTCTTTCATTATCTTCAGTCCAATTGCTCAGTGTGCATGCTCAAAGTGGTCCCTCGGACGCCGGGTCAGCTCAAGACCTGAACCAGATGAGTCTTGAACAACTCGGCAATGTGGAGACAACAACCGCATCGAAAGAGCCGGAGCAGCTGCGGCAGACGCCGGCCGCTATCTACGTGCTCACTCAGGAAGACATCCGGCGCTCCGGGGCCACAACCATTCCAGAACTCCTGCGTCTTGTCCCGGGAGTAGAAGTGGCCCGGATCGATTCCGATCATTGGGCTGTGGGGGTACGCGGATTCGGAGGCGAATTTTCGAAATCGCTTTTGGTGCTGATTGACGGTCGTAGCGTTTACTCTCCGCTTTTTGCCGGCGTCTATTGGCAGGTACAGGACACATTGCTTGAGGATGTAGATCGAATCGAAGTCATTCGTGGTCCCGGGGGGACGATTTGGGGAGCCAACGCGGTTAACGGTGTCATCAACATCATTACCAAGAATGCGAAAGACACACACGGGAAGCTAGTTTCGCTGGGTGGAGGAGACGTCGACCAGGGGAACGGCGGAGCGCGCTTTGGAAGCGTGAACGATAAGGGGATGGACTACCGGGTATATGGCAAAGGTTTCATTCGTAGTCACGAGTTCAATCCTGATGGGATGCACTACGACGAGTGGAGAATGGGACAGCTAGGCTTCCGCACCGATTGGGCGCTCAATACTCGGGACACTTTGAATGTGCAAGGCGACATATACAAAGGTCGCGATGGAGAAAGGGTGGATGCGTCGTATTATTCTCCCCCATCCGTCGCTCTTATGACCGCGCCACACAGCACCTCCGGCGGAAACATGATGGCAGGCTGGCAGCGCCAGATCAGTGGGAATTCCGATATCAAGGTGCACGCTTATTTTGACCGGACCACGCGGTTCAGCCCTCAACTGGATGAAACCCGCAATACTTATGATCTTGATCTTCTCTATCATTCCACGGTCGCAGGACGTCAAGATGCACTGCTAGGGGCCGGGGCGCGCTGGAGCCACGATGACCTTACGGAGCCCTTGGCCACGCTAAGTTTTACGCCGCCCCACCAAACAGACAGTATCTATAGCTGGTTTATTCAAGACCAAATCAAGGTAATTCCCGATACGCTGTCGTTGCTCGTGGGTTCGAAATTCGAGCACAACAATCGCTCCGGCTTTGAAGTGCAACCGAACGGCAGGTTGCTTTGGACACCGACACAGCACCAGACTATCTGGGTGGCGTTTACAAGGGCAGTTCGCACGCCTTCGCGTCTTGACCAGGACCTGCAACTCACTGACCTCGTGTCGGTGAAGCCGCCTTATTTTCTGCGAGTTGTCGGCAGCAAAAACTTCCGATCAGAGCGATTGCTGAGTTCTGAGGCCGGATACCGAGCACTGGTGGCGAGCAAGCTGTATCTGGATCTATCGCTGTTCCGCAATGAGTACAATGATCTCTACGGATATGGCGCCGGGTCTCTGTATCTGGAAACAACTCCTACGCCGGCGCACTTCATTCTCCAGGTACCGCTGGCGAACGCGTTGAAGGGGGATACATCCGGAGGCGAGATCGCGCCGGAATGGGAACCGGCCGAGTGGCTGGAAGTGAAAGGGGCGTATTCCTACCTTCATCTTTATGTTCACGATAAGGCTGGCTTCACGGATACTTCGAACACACAGACGGACAACGGTTCGAGCCCACATCATCAGGTTGTTCTGGAAGGTCGATTCAATGTTCCCAGGGGACTTGAATTCGATCCGACTTATCGCTATGTCAGCAGCCTGCCCTTTCAGAAGATAGCAGCCTACAGCACTGCGGATGTCCGGATTGGCTGGCACTCCTCGCATAGCTGGAATCTGTCGCTTGCGGGGCAGAATTTGCTGCAGCCTCATCACTCAGAATTCGGGAGCTACGTTTTTAGTGACCCTTTAAGCGTGGGAATCGAGAGAGACATTTACGCGAAAATTACCTGGACGAGATGATGGGGCGACGCTCATGAGACCGGAGGATGTTACAGGCCGTTTTTCACAACGCCCTCAACAAGCCATCCCGCGGGGTACTCGTCTGTTGATGCGCATCATTGCGGTTGGCGCGTGGACGCTGCTCAGCGTCGCGAGCCTCGTCGCCCAGCAGGCAGGGCATAGCGAGTTTCAAATCAAGGCAGCGTATCTCTACAACTTCGGCAAATTCGTCAAGTGGCCTCCAGACACGCCTGCCAACCAGAACGGCTCGTTCATCATTTGCGTTCTCGATCAAGACCCGTTTGGCGTTACGCTGCAATCTGCGCTTGCAGGTGAATCGGTCGGTGGCAAGCCGGTTGCCATAAAACGGCTGTCTCGCGCGCAGGATGCGGCCACCTGCCACATCTTGTTTATTAATTCAGCGCAAAGCAAAGACCTAGCGGGAATCCTCGCGGCGGTCGATGATTCCTCAGTTCTTACGGTGAGCGATATCCGTGACTTCTCGAAACGGGGGGGCATGATTCAATTTGTCCTCGATGGCAACCGCATTCGGTTTGAGATCAACCTTGAGAGCGCACAGAAATCCCGTCTCGTGCTGGCGTCGGAGTTGCTCAAAGTAGCAGTGGCAGTAAAGAAGCCGGAGCGGTCAGGAGATTAGAATGCCCGCAACCAAAGATCGGCCAATCGCGCAAAGACTTACGTGGATGAACATGCTGGTTTGCGCCGTCGCATTGCTGCTGGCGTGCGCGGCATTCATCGGATACGATCTTGTAACCTTCAGATCAGCCAGAGTCAGCAATCTCTCCACGCAGGCCCAGATTGTCAGCGCGAACTGCGTCACGGCGATTGTTTTTGACGATCCGGAATCCGCTACAAAGACGCTCTCCGCCCTCAAAGCAGATCCGCAAATTCTGTCCGCGGTGATCTACACGGCCGACGGAAAGCCATTCGCCACATACTCACGCCCCGGCAGCAGCCCCGTTCCAGTTCCGCCTTCTATTCCCAGCGGCCAGTTGGAGGGTCACTGGATCAAAGACGGCGAAGTACTGTTAGCGCGTTCCATTGTTTTCGATGGGAAAGCGAATGGAGTTGTCTTTCTTCGATCTGACGTGGAGGCTCTTCGCCAGCGCCTGAAACTGTATGCGGGAATCGCCTCTCTCGTTCTGCTGATCTCTTTGCTTGCTGCATTGGGAGTCTCCGCAATTTTCCGCAGGTCCGTTGCCGAACCAATTGTGCTGCTGGCCGAGGCAGCACGAGAGGTGTCGTCGAGCAAAGCATACTCGCTGCGTGTAGTACCTTTTCACGGGCACGGCGAGATAAGCGTCCTCATCGAGTCATTCAACCAGATGATGGAGCAAATTGAAAAAAGCGAGGCAAGCCTGCAGAAGGCGCACGATGAACTTGAGCAGAGGGTAGAGGAACGCACCGCGGAACTGGTTGCCGCTCAGAAAGAGGTGGAGGCGTATTCCGAATCCGTTCTTCGCGCCAAAGAAGATGTCGAGCGCGCCAGTCGATTCAAAGATCAGTTTCTTTCAACGATGAGTCATGAGCTGCGGACGCCCTTGAATGCCGTGTTGGGGTTCTCGGAACTGCTGACTGACACGCGCTATGGGCCGCTCACGGAGCGGCAGGCGCGGTACGTGAAACACATCCACACCAGCGGCCAGCACCTCTTGCGCTTGATCAACGACATTCTGGATTTATCGAAGATTGAAGCAGGTCGTCTGCAGTTAAGCATCGAATGTGTGTCTGTCGAGACCACAATCGCGGATGTGTGTGAGTCGCTTGATCCTCTTGTCGCAAAGAACGCACATCAGCTCGTTCGGGATATTCCCTCAGGATTGGTGGTTCATGCCGATGCCACTCGTTTTCGCCAAATGCTGATGAACCTGCTGGGGAATGCGATCAAATTCACTCCCAAAGGAGGCAAGATTGAACTTGCCGCACGGCAGGTCGGAGGCATGGTGCGCATGGAGGTTCGCGACTCCGGCCCTGGAATTCCAACCGAGGAGCGCCAGCGCATTTTTGAGGCCTTTCATCGACTCAAGCAATCGGAGAAGGCTTCAGAAGGGACAGGCCTGGGTTTGGCGATTACACGCAGGCTCGTCGAATTGCATGGCGGAGTGCTGAATGTTGAAAGCGAGCCCGGCGAGGGAAGCTGCTTCTTCTTTACGCTTCCAAGCGCCTGCGCGTCTCAGCCGGAGCAAAACGACCTCGTCGTCGCAACAGACGGTCTAAAAGCGCCAGTTCGGGTTCTGATCATTGAAGATGATTCCTCGTCAGCCTATCTGTTGGAGTCGCAACTCTCATCTGCAGGCTATGAGGTTTCGATCTGCAGCCGGCCCGATCAGGCTTTCGATAAGGCAATTGAGTGGCGGCCCACCGTAATTACTTTGGATGTTGTCATGCTTCCCATCAACGGGTGGGATGTCCTGTCCAAATTAAAGAGCGATCCGCGTACGGCAGATATTGGTGTGGTGATGGTCACGGTAATGGACCAAAAGAAAACCGGAACCCTGCTTGGAGCGGATGAGTACATCATGAAGCCGGTGGACAAGTCGCTCCTGCTGGCCGCAATTGAACGATGCCTGAATCGCCGCAATTCAACAACGGAGAGCCAGTCAATCCTTGTGGTGGAAGACAATGCAGCTACCCGTGAACTGATCGTGGACCTGCTCACCAGAAGCGGTTATGTGGTAAGCTCTGCCGAAGATGGGCTGCGCGCGCGCGCCAAGGTGCAGTCAGCATTGCCGGATCTCGTGATCCTCGATCTGATGCTCCCGGGAATAAGCGGCTTTGATTTAATTGCTGAATGGCGAAAGGATGCACGAACGGCGCATCTTCCCATTTTTGTCCTGACGAATGGGGACCTGACAATACAAGAGAAGAATTATCTTTCCGAGAACACAGGAGCACTGGTTTTGAAGGATGAGCGATGGCGCGATGAGTTGATTCGCCAGGTACAAAGAGCGCAGGGAACTGTCCCCAGGTTTGCGGAGGCCTGATGAGTCATCGCATCTTAGTCGTAGAAGACAATCTTCTCAATCTTGAGCTGCTTTGTGACTGGCTGGATACGGAAGGATATACCGCGGAAGCGGCCGTAAATCTTCGGGAGGCTTTCGCGGCTTTCGTCCGCCAGCCTCCAGACGCCGTTTTGCTCGATGTTCAACTCGGGACTGAAGACGGACTTTCTCTGGCTATGTGGATCCGGAGCGATACTCAATTTCGCAGCCTGCCCGTGATCGCCGTAACTGCGCACGCCATGTTGACCGATCAGCAGCGCGTATTGCAAGCCGGTTGCAACGCATGTGTTTCAAAACCGATCGATTTTCAGCTGTTGAGCAAGCATCTTCGTGCGTATCTCTCCGGCCATTCCCTTTCGCTATAACCCAGCTTTAGCTAAAGCGACAGACATTTCCGCGACGGTCTGCTCGTGGATCGTCGACAATGTCGAGATTGCCATTTCATCAACAACGGATTTCAACAGGAAGCACCGTTCCAAAACTGCGCGTCCGAGGACTCGTCGCATCCGCAAGAAGCAGAATGCGATGATATTATGCGTTCGACGATCAAGTAGATGTCCGAGGAGCGATGATGCTGCGCAAGCTGACGCGAAGCGGTTGGCGGACTTCCTGTGTTGCGGGATTGTTGTTCTGGATTGCGTCGTGTGGCGCATCCGTGATTGCGCAGAGGGGTGGTTCGGAGATCGGCGATCCGGCTGCGCTGGTCAATCCTCTGATTGGGACCACGAACGGCGGTAATGATTATCCGGGTGCGACGTTGCCGTTGGGCATGCTCGCATGGAGTCCAGAGGAACCTCGGAATCGTCCGCGACAGCAGGTGGCAGGGGTGCCTGGTTCTATGCGGGATGATCCTGGCCGGCCCGCTGCGCCGGGTGGATATGAGTATTCGTCGAATCGCATTAGCGGTTTTTCACTGACCCACCTGATGGGAACGGGCTGTGCCGGAGCCAGCGGTGATATTCCGTTTATGCCGTATATCGGGGAGATTGACTCTTCTCCAGCCGATGACCTAGGTGCGGTAAAATTCGGCAGCACGTTTTCGCATGATCATGAGACCGCACAGGCGGGCTATTACAAGGTCACTCTTGACGATGGCGTCACTACCGAGTTGACTGCGACGCTGCGCGCAGGATCAGGGCGGTTTACCTATCCTCAGGGTAAGCCGGCGATTATGTTGGTGCGTACTGCGTATTCCGAGACTGGCAGCTCCGACGCCCACGTACATATCGATCTCAAAGCGAGAACGATCTCCGGATCGGTGACCAGCGGAAATTTCTGCGGCTATCTGGGCACAACCGATCGCCGCAGCTATTACACGTTGTACTTCGTCGCGCATTTCGATGTGCCGTTTCTGAGTACAGGAACATGGCAGAATTCGGCCGTTCGGCCTCACACTCTGGAGGCAAGCGGTGGCACGACCTACGGGCCAAAGGGATTTGTGCCGCCCAGCAAAGGCTCCGGCGCGTGGGTCGTTCTCGACACTGCGAAGACAGCGATCGTCGGCGTACGAGTGGGGATTTCGTATGTGAGTGCAGAGAATGCCGAAGCGAACCTTCGTTCGGAAATTCCTTCAGGAACATCCTTCGAGACTACGCGGGAGGAGGCGCACACAGCATGGAACGACCTGCTCCGCCGTGTGCAAATAGAAGGTGGTGCACAGGATGAGCAGATCGTCTTCTACACCGCTTTGTATCACACATTTCTGGGAGAGAATTTATTCAGCGATGTCGACGGCCGTTATCTGGGAATGGATGGTCAGATTCATAAATTAGCCGCTCCGCAGAGGGCGCAATACAGCACGTTCTCAGGGTGGGACGTTTATCGGTCTCAGTTGCAGCTACTCACTCTGCTGGCTCCCGATATCGGAAGTGATGTAGCACAGTCGCTTCTGAACCAAGCTAATCAAAACGGCGGCGAGTGGGATCGATGGACGCACAATGCGGGAATAACCCACGTGATGAACGGCGATCCCGCGGCGCCGGCCGTTGCCGCTATCCTGGCTTTTGGCGGCAAGAATTTCGATCTCGGAGCCGCGTATCGATCACTGCTCAAGGCGGCTACTGTCCCGACTGCGCATGATTTGAGCAGAGATGGCTGCGAAGTGGAGTGCGTCGGGCAAAGGCCGTCTTTAGACAAATGGTTGTCACTTCACTACATTCCTGTCGGCGTCAGCGCCTGGGGCCCGGCAGCTGACACATTGGAAGATGCCACTGCGGACTTCGCCATATCTGAACTGGCGCGACGCGTGGGCGATGATGTAACGCACAGGCAGTTTCTGGCGCGAGCGCAGTACTGGAAGAACATCTTCAATCCGCAAGCGACGCCAGAAGGCGGGTACATCCAAAGTCGTAACGCTGACGGTTCATGGCCGAAGTTCGATCCGGCATCGACCGAAGGGTTCGTCGAGGGCAGCGCAGCTCAATATCTATGGATGGTGCCCTTCAATGAGAAGGGACTTTTCGCCATGCTCGGCGGGATGGAGAAGGCGAGCGAGCGCCTGAATGCATTCTTCTACACTCCCGACGGCAGCCTTGCCGTGACCCAATCGGGTGGGCTGCACGCTGAACTGAACAACGAACCCTCCATTGAGACTCCCTGGCTCTTTGACTACGTTGGCCAGCCGTGGAAAACGCAGGAAGCTGTCCGCAAAGTCCTCAATACGATCTGGACAAACTCGCCGCGCGGTATGCCAGGCAACGACGACCTCGGAGAGATGTCTTCATGGTATGCATGGTCGGCAATCGGAATGTATCCGGAGATTCCCGGCAGAGCTGAGCTCGTGTTAGGCAGCCCGCTCTTTTCGAAGATCGCGATTCATCGCTCCGGTGGCGATATCGTAGTAAAGGCAAACGGCGCAGCCCCCAATTCGCCTTACGTCCAAAGCGTTCACGTGAACGAGCGGGCTTGGACTAAGACTTGGCTCCCAGAGAGCTTTGTCGAACACGGCGGCACGATCGACTTCGAACTGAGCGCCTCGCCGAACAAGAGCTGGGGAACGGCTGCGGAGGACACGCCTCCCTCCTTTGAGCCCTAGAGTTCGCACGGTTCTGCTAACGATGGGCACTGCGCAGCACTCTATCGTCGAAGCAAAGCATTAACGGCCGTGCCGGCGGCCACGCAGCAAGCAGGGCGACACTCGCCAGAGCCACCATAATCGCCTCAGGAGAAATCCTGTCGAACTTTGCTGTCTCAAACATATAGAACCGGATCAGTTTCTCGACCACCATGCTTCCGCACAGGCCGATCAGAACTCCAATGGCTGCGATTCCCGTTGCTCCAGTGAGGACCATCTCAAAATATCGCCACGCGAGGCGCCCAGGGCCATCCGCGTCCCGCACCGATTAGGCCCGCATAGGTTGAATGTCAAGAACAACGAGCAAATTCGATCTCAGGAGAGCCCGAACGGCCAAACGAGCTGGGCGGTTTTTCCGAGAATCCAGGCCTTATCTTCGGTGTTGAGGAACTTCATCTCGTCACGGACGACGCTCAGGGTTTTGTCGTAAGTTGTCCAACCCAAGTCGACAGGCCAATCGGAGGCCCACATCAGGCGCTGCGGACCGTAGACAGCATGGAGCCGCTTCACATGCTCCTGGGCATCCAGCCAGGGATACGGCTGACGAGAGATCGACCATGTGTGGGAGATCTTGACGAAGACCCGTGGATAGCGAGCCAGAGCGATGAGCTTGTCGAGTTCCTGCGGGCGATCAACTGGGCAATCGGCCATGTGATCGATCACCACCGTCAGATCAGGACATTGCTCGATCAGGTGCACGAGATTTGGCATGCGCGCGATGGGCGCGTAAACCTGCATCGGAATCTTGAGCGACTGCGCACGCTTCCACAACGGCGGCATCAGAGGACCATTGATCCAGTCGCCGCTTGCGTCAGCAGAGGGACTGATGCGCACGCCGTGAAACCCTTGCTCAGTCAGATCGGAGAGTTGGTCGGGCGCGGCTGGATCAGTGGGATCAACGCGGCACACGCCCTGAAAATAAGGAGCGTACTTTTTGATCGAATCGAGGCAGTAACGATTGTCCCACTTGTAGCCAATGTATTGCGCGATTACGGTCCGCTGAACTCCATGGGCTTTCATCAGTTCCAGAGCCATGGCTGCGGTACGATCCTCTTTCGGGGCATCTTTCGTGTCGGGCCACCAGGGATAGTGTGGATCATTGATCCATACGTGAATCTGGGCGTCGACGATGCTGTACTTCTCTTCTGCTTGGGGAACCGCCAAAGCAAGGCCTGCGAATGAGAATTCCCGGCGAGTCATAGTCATGCGTAAATCGGCTCCAGTTTGTTTACGATGTATGCGCCGCACCGATGAAAGTCAGCCAATGGACCAAGACGAGCTGTATCGAGATCTACGCAAATCCATCCGCGAAAATCGATGCTCTTCAAAACCCGATGGCATGCGGGGAAATCCACCTGCGCATCTCCCAAGTCATAGCTGCTGTTGAAGAAGCGTGCTGTTTCCGAGTCCTTGGAGTAGACTTTTCCATTCGGCTGCACCCAATCTTTAGTCGGCGTGGTCCATTTCGAGTCTTTGTAATCCAGAAATCGGATACGTCGCTTGTACTTGTCCAACGTGCCCACCACATCACAGCCTGCCAGATTCAGATGGCAGGTGTCGGGCGAGAGTCCAAACAGTTTGGGATCGGTCATGGCCATGAAGCGGTCGACCTCATCCTGATTCTGAACCATCTGGCCCATATGATTGTGCAGGCCCGCCGTAAAGCCCATCTCGCCGGCCAACTCCCCGATCTGATTGCAACGTTCGCACAACTCGCGAAATGCAGCAGGCGATTGCGTCTCCGGCAGGTTGCGGCTCGGCGAGAAGACTACCAGGTGATTGGCGCCGAAGTCGGCGAGAAATTTCATGGCGTTGCGAGCGCTTTCGAGTACTACCAGCCGTTGCGAAGGATCGTGCAATGCGCCGTTCCAGGAGATTGTCACCACATGGAGATTGCGCTTCGAGACCTCACGAAGCATCTGCGTGGCGGTCATCTGATAATCGCTCAGGATATGCGGAAAGCCGGCGAGGCGCACGCCGATGAAACCCGTCTCCTGCATCACAGCCAGCATGTCGATAAAGGGCGCCGGGGGATAATATCTCCACAATGCTTCTGAGAGCGCCCACTTGATGTTTCGGTTCGCAGGTTTGTCGCCCTGGGCGCGCGCCAGATTCGCTGCGAGCAGGGAGAGAGCGGCTATGAATTGGCGGCGATCCATCCTCACGCGGTCCTCCGGATATATCTACTACTCTAAAGCACTGCATGTAATTGGCAGTTTTGTTCAGCTGTGGTGCGCCCTATTGCCATCCGGCTGAATCCCCTTATCTCAGGGGCAGGCCTTCATCAAGTGAAATCCAAATTGTAGTGTCAGCTTCTCGTCGCGGAGACGACTTAAGCAGAATTTCAAAGCGGGCAGAATTTAACGAGGCCTCAGCCACCAAGATGTTGTTACTGGTGATTGTCGATCATTTGTCAAGGTGAAAGTGAGCATCGACTCTGGACGTAATGCCTGTCCGCAAGAAGATGTGAATCGTAACTTAGCGCACAGCCCAAAGCCTGATCTAAAAATTAGCCTCACTCTATCGAATCTTTGAATGGAGTAACTCATTGACAGAGAGATTCGCGTTTGACTACGGTAGTGCGTCATATGCGGATTCTCTTGCTCACCATTTTCGTTCTGTCGTCGCTTCCGGCGCTGGCTTCATCGCCAACGATTACGAGCATATCTCCGAGCTCGGGACCGGAAGACATCTCCCCTTATCCAACGATCAAGGGGACGAATTTTCAATCCGGAGCGCAGGTCTATGTCAACGGCACGGTGGCGCGCGGCACGTGGTTTGGCAGCTCCACTTATGTCACATTTCGACCACCCTTGAGTGCAGTTACTGGTCCAGTCCCCGTGAAGGTTGTCAATCCTGACGGCGGTTCGGTGACGCTGGCGAATGGCTGGACTTACACCACGGCATCGATCCCTACGATCACGAGTATATCTCCGAACTCCGGGCCGGATACGATCTATCCTTATCCGACGATTAAGGGCACGAACTTTCAGTCCGGAGCGCAGGTCTATGTCAATGGCGCGATAGCGCGCGGTTCGTGGCTGGGCGGCTCCACTTACATCACATTTCAACCGCCAGTGAGCGGACCTACCGGCCCAGTTCCCGTAGAAGTCGTCAATCCCAGCGGCGGTTCGGCGACCCTGGCGAACGGTTGGACTTATACCACCGGGGCTCCTACAACGAGCGGCGATGCTTTTCCTAGGCTCGCGTATCTGGCCATCGCCGGCTCGCAGACATATAACTCCACCTATCAGACCAACGCGGCCCGCGTGCCAATCGATGTTATCGGTGGCAATTGGGAAGGATGGGGCAGCAGCCTTAGCTATGATAAGGAAGATGTTATCGCGAGCATTAAGGCTCAATCCACTGTTCATACCCGCGTTTTCCAGTACGTTGATTTGAACGAGATGTCTTTCGCCCTGAGCGGGACCGGATTTGAGACGTATTGGAACGAAATCAATAACATGAATTGGTGGGTTTATAACGCCGGCACAACCGGCACAAAAACGCCCGACGCCGAGGATTCATCACACACCAAAGGTGTCGTCAATATGGCGACATATACGCTCGATCCTTCGACAAACCTTGGTCCTTACGCATGGGGCGCAAACTACGTGAACAACCTGCTTCATCTCGGCACAATCAGCGGTAAAGGCAATCCAGTGCCCGATCTTGATGGATTTTTCCTCGATAATCTGGCGCCGCAGCCTTACGAAGATGGGGACTGGTTGCGGGAAGGCTCTTCCCAATCCAAAAGCGACCCCACGGTCGGCCAGGCTTTTCGAACAGGCGAGAAGACGTTTTTTGATGAAATGTCGAAGATATGGCCTGCAGGCGTTCAACTTGCGAATATGGGGCTTGATAGCACCTCTCTGGATAGTGGCGTCGATTTCGCGCCGCTTAAGGGAGTCATGTCGGGTGGCATGGATGAAGCTGCGATCGGCGCTAACTGGTCCTATGAATCGTGGGCTGGCGCCGCGCGCATGCAGCTAGTCTACCGATACACCTGGGATAATACCGGCGGCCCGCAATATTTGTTGTTTGGGCATAGCCACCTGCAAACAAACGGTGTGGATGCTTCAGCCTATGACAGCAACGGCAACGTCACGGCTTATTCACCCACATGGCAAGGCATGCGCTACGGTATTGCCGCCTGTCTCATGGGCAATGGTTATTACACGCCGACCGGTACGTCCGGTTATTCATCAGACACTTTCCTGTGGTTTGATGAATTTGATAACGCGGGTGCGGGTGTAGGCTACCTCGGTCAAGCGATCGATCCGTGGCAGACCGGACCCTGGAGCAACGGCGTCTGGAAGCGGGAATACCAGAACGGTATTGTTCTGTGGAATCCGAAAGGGAATGGACAACAGACCGTTAGTCTGGAGGGCCTCGGCAATCTCAAGCATATTCAGGGCAGCCAGGACCCCACCATTAACAATGGGGCGATCGTAACGAATAGCAGCGTTACGCTGAACGATCGTGACGGACTTATTCTCCTTCGCTACTAAACCAACGCGGGAAGGCGCGGCAGGGATCGAATCGAAGCTGCTCAACGATCAATTCAGCAGGTAATGGATTGATCGTTGAGCTGGTGAGCGCAATCAATCTATCTGTTCGACCTGCTCGCGACGGTTATGCTCCAGCTAGAGCATCTTTAGGACCCCGGCATGTTCCAATCCATGAAGCCTGCGTGGCTCGGAGCGTGCCGGGATGGTAGTAGTACTCGTTCAGTGAGCCGGATGTAGTAAGATTGCTGGCCAACATGGCTGCCGTACGTTTTGGAAATAGCAGCTAGCTCGATGGACCGGATATCTGCGGCAAACAAGTCAGGATATTTAGGATCGACGCCTCTAACAAGTTCGGAGGAGTCGGCTGGAAAGGCCGCGCAAGATACCGTGAGCGTGAACCTGTTTCACATTCTTGGCTTGAGCGTCTGGTACTTGGCGATGGTATAGCCGAGTGCAGAGCCGAGCCAGACGTCAGATGGGAAGTGCGCGCTCTCGGTAATGCGCGAGCAACTGATCGCCGTCGCCAGCGTGTAGGAGAGCACAGGGATCCATGGCTTGTGGCGTCCCTTGTAGCGCTCCGCCACGATCGTGGCTACGGACCAGACCGCTGTGGAGTGGCCCGAGGGGAAGCTGCTGCCCTTCAGCGGTGATTTGCCGCCATTGAAGAACGTGTTATCCCAATCGCCTGTGAGCGCCACATCGGACGGACGCTGCCGGCGCGTGATAGCTTTCATTGCGAGATTGATGATAACGCTGTCCCCATAAGCTTCCGTGGCGAGCAGTGCGGTGTTGACTTCGCGATCGTCGTGGCGGATGTAGCCCGCGGTCATCAGACCGGCGGGCAGGGCAATTACCTCGCTCGTGGTGATCATTGGGTCGAAGACGTCATTCACGTCATCCCAGTTCGTCTGATGATTGCGGAAGTAGGGCGCGTCATGGGGATCGGCGAAGATCAGTCCTACAGTCCCTCCCACAACGATCGCCGTCGGCAGAAGCGCGTGCCCCTTCATAAGCCGGACAGGAAAGGTCCACAGTTCTTTCTGGTCGTGGAGGAAATCACCCGGCAGGCTGCGCCATGTGGCTTCGCGCTGCGGCACGCCGGTGGTGGTGTCGACTACCGGTTTCTCATTTTGTCCGGCATCGGTTGATGGAAGTGAATGTGAGAAATTCACAGAAGCAAAGGCAGGCATGCCACTGTCAGATTGCCCGACCGGAACCGGCGCATCAGGCAAGCTGGTCGAACCCTGAGCGCGGACCCGGTTCGGCGCCACGGCCAAGAATACTCCGCCAATACAGAGGAGAATGGATTTCTCGATCGCCTTCATCAACAATTTTGGATTCAGATGTTTCGCCGAAAGTTGGTCATTGCCTGGAATGAAGGTGTAGATTGATGGGAATCTCTATGCGGCCATGTCATTTGCCGATTATTTACCCCTTGTCGCAATCCAGTTGGAAGTCAGCCAACAGCGGCAGGTGATCCGAAGCTACGAGGGCGGTCTTGCTGCGCCAGATCCTGGTGGTCAGCAGTTCCAGCGGTGGGTCGTAGTAGCAGTGGTCCAACGTGATCAGGGGTAACATGCCCGGGAAGGTCTTTGGGAATCGTAAGGCATGCCTCGGAGAAAAAGTCCTAAAGCTTTCGCGGAGGAGCATCGTTGTCAGACCGCTAATCCACTCGTTGAAATCTCCAAGCACGAGGCGAGGACCGCGCAGATCGGAATGGCTGAGAATGTCTTCGCTCATCAGACGTTTCGCCTGATATCTACGCTCCACAAAACCGGTACCTAGGTGGACGTTGAAGGCGTGTAACATCCAGTCTCCTCCGAGAGACAGGTCCGTTCTCAGCACTCCGCGCGGCTCGCGTTTCTGCGTAACGTCGACATTCTTCCACTCGAGCACCGGGAACCGGCTGAGTGTCAGGTTGCCATAAGTGCCACCGCGCAAGGTGCGATTCGCTCCGAAGCATGCAGTATGGGCCGGAAATGCGCGCGCGATCTCCCCTGCCTGGTCAAATAAAGGCGCTTGCTCTGGAGCATTAACCACTTCCTGCAGGCACATCAAGTCTGCCTCCAATTCACGCAAAACTGCAATAATGCGCCCTGGGGCAGTGCGGCGATCGAAGCCTCGGCACTTGTGGATGTTGTATGTGACCACCCGAAAGCGAACTGTAGATGCGGGCTGGCTCATTACTGTTGGCGCTCAAAGATCCAACCCAGCAGCTCCGTGGCGCGCTCCGTCGAGGGACGATGAGTCCAATCCATCAGTGAGACGCGCCGGCTTTCGGTCAGATCGTGATCCATGTCAGTTTCCAGGCGCGCGGCGAAGTTTGCGTCACGCACCGCCAGGTTCACTTCATCGTTAATCCCAAAGGATCGATTGTCAAAATTCGTTGAGCCGACAACCGCCCACAATCCATCGACCACAAGAACTTTAGCGTGGATCATCGACGGCTGGTATTCAAAGACCTCCGCACCTGCGCGCAGCAAGGGTCCGTACCCTCCGCGGCTCGTGCTCCGCGTGAGCATGTGATCCGACTTGCGGCCCGGCACCAGAATTCTGATCCGGACGCCACGCTCGATCGCACGGCAGAGCTCCTGCACCAGCCCTTTATCGGGCAGGAAGTACGGCGTGGTGATCGAGATGCTCCTTTCCGCGGATGCCAGCAACATCTGAAACAGGACTCGTGCGCGTGTTGAACCGCCGGGTGTGGGTGTGCTATTAACGACCATCGCTACGGTTTTGGAGCCGCACTGGATTTCAGGAAAATATCGCGGTCCGACAAGCAGTTCGCCATGACTCGTCAGCCAGTTCTCTGCAAAGGTCGCGAGAAGATTCGGAACCGCCTCGCCTTCGACGCGGACAAGCGTATCGCGCCAACGCGGATTCTTACCTTTGCCCTTAAACCACTGGTCGGCGACGCCAGCGCCACCGGCGAAGCCGATACGCCCATCGATGATGAGCAATTCACGATGGGTCCGATTATCCATTCGGGAGAGGCTGTACCAGCGCGCCTTGTTGTACCACTCTACTCTGCCACCGGCGTCAGTCAGCGCCTTGAGAGACATCTTTGTTGCGCTCCAACTTCCAAAAGCATCAAGGACCAGATTTACTTGAATTCCGGCTTTGGCGCGCTCGGTCATTGCTTCGAGATAGAGCCGGCCGATTTCACCTGGATGGAAGACATATGCCTCAAGGCATATGCTCTGCTGGGCCGAACGCATCGCCTCCAGCGCGGCGGGGTAAAAACATGGCCCGTTGGTCAGCACCTCCAGAGTGCCCGTCCTGTTTACCTTGGCGTCCGTCAGCGATTCCAGTACATTCAGGAAAGATTCGGAGTCGTTGCGAGAGAGATCGGCAGGGTTGGAAATTGAGTACTGGGGCATCGGGCCGATCACTCCCGACAACAGGAAAAGCAGAACCAACAGCATGGATAGTCCACCCGCTACCACCCAGCCGGTCGAAAATGTGATGTTCAATAGCAAGGCGGCCACCGCGCCTAACCTCCCCAGTCAGCACTTCCCCCGGAGCCATGCAGCGCTCCTCTCCGAAGGATCTGAACTAACATCTTGGATGCGGTGAAGCACTCCAAATGCTCTTTCAGAGATTCCGCTGATCGCTGACTTCATTCGTTTTGTTGCGTTTGTCGTTGACGAAGGATTGCGTCGGGGCTGTTGTTATGCCTGAAGTAGAAGGGTATTAGGCGCGTACGAGCCGCATGGTTGCTTGGATATTTTTGTATGGGCAGTTCTGGCACAGGGGCGCCGAAGCAAAAAAGCCTGTTTTTTTCGGATTAGTCGCCCACTCGCAGGCTCAGCGAGATGATGTACACGAAAAATTGATCGCTTCGTCAATGCTGCCTGTGCCTCTGTAGCGAGCTGTTTCAGGATAGGGGCATAAAGGGCGAGTACGATCAACTTTGCCCGCCGTTCGATGCGAAGCAACGATTTCCGTGGGAGCTTTACCCTGTTCTACCCACTGTTCGATGATGCTGATCTTATCGAAGGTGTCCGGACCTTCACCGCCTGAGCAATGTCCCATACCAGGAACCATAAAGAGCCGAATCCATTCTGAAGAACGGGCGTGGTCTTTGGTTGCATCGAGCACCGACTGATAGAACTGAACGGTTGAGCCGGGGGCCACCTGCTGGTCAGCCCAACCGTGATAGAGAAGCAGTTTGCCATTGTGGTTGGCGAATGCAGTCAGGTCCGGGTCTAACTCATCGACACCGTTGTCGACCGCGTTGGCTTTCTCTGCATCACGATCCAGGTCGAAGGCGCGCCAGTCCCAGTCAGGGTTCTGGTAAACAACATAACGGAACTGATCGAGAAAAAGATCGGCCGGCACCGGTCCACCGGCCAGACGTGCCCAGCGTAGCTCCGTCCCTGGTTCGAGACGTGGGAAGAATACTTTCCCGCCGGCATCGGTAGCTGGACTGATCATCGTTTCCGCGGTCTTGACCTGTCGGGGAGTTAGACAATCGGCTCGGTCGTCACCCTTACACTCAAGCCTCTTAAAGTCAACCTGGCAGCTTTCAGGATTCTCGATGAGTCCATCTTTCAATCCGTCATTGGCGTCGCAGGCATCAAGCACAGCCTGATGAATCATGGAATACTTGTTCGATGGAATATAGTCCGCAGCATTTCTGAATGTTTGGTTGGCAAGCCAGAGAGCCCATGCGTTTCGACGAACGTTGGCGGGATCGCCTGCAATGATGCCGTCGAATTCGTCAGGATAACGGGCGGCCTGCAGCAACCCCTCGCGACCGCCGCCGGAGCAGCCATCCCAATAGGAGTAGCGCGGATCCCGTCCGTAGAAGATTTTGATCAGGGATTTCGCTTCAACTGTCATCTCATGTTCTGCCCGATATGCGAAATCAATAAACTCTTGCGGATGTCCCATAATGAAGCTGGCGCTGCTGCCGGTGTGTCCGTCGTCGGTGGCGCTTGTCGCATACCCCCGACGTAACGCATCGGCCATCGCACCATAGGCAATGGAACCGCCCCAGCCTCCGCTGCCGACGGCGAGAAATTTACCGTTCCAACCGCTAACCGGAAGCCACACTTCAATTCCGATATCCGAATCACTCGTAGGCTTTAGTTTCGCGATGACCCGGCAAAATGCCGGAAGATCGCCTAAATTTTCCGCCCCCCCAGTTTTCTTGAATGTGTTGGCTGGAATTACTTTTGCGGACGTGATGGAAACCGTGGACGAGCCCTTATCCTGAAGACCTTCGCAAGATTGCGCATAAAACAGTTTGGGTGTCAGGCTCATTGTGAGCACAGATAACAACAGAATCCGGCCTGTGGCCATGGTGTTCTCCACTTGCGTCCACCATCATAGCTGGGTCGTCGAAGCCGAAAGCATCGAATGCCGTCGCCTCGTCGAGACTAGAAAATCAGCTTCATGGATGCTTGAACAGATCGCGGGGCGCCCACCTGGTAGACCTGCTGGAGCCCTCCAAGCTGTGTGTTCAGCATTCTGGTGATGCGGCCGAAATTGGAATTGCGCGCGAGGCCACCGTCGGCATAGGTGCCGAGATCAATATCGGGCGTACCGAAGTTGGGATGATTGAGCGCGTTGAAAAATTCCGAGCGCAGGCGCATCGACAACTGGTTCTTTAGATGGAAGTCCCTCTGTACGGAAAAGTCAGCCTGCCATGCTCCGTGCCCACGCAGCGAATTGCGTGGGAGGTTTCCCTGCCGGCTGGTCGAAGGAACGAGGAATGCCTGGTAATTCAGCATCGTGCCCGAAGGTTGATGAAGGTTTTTGACGAGCAGGCTGGCGCCCTTTGCCAAATCTGGTCGAGTCGGCTCAAGTTGTGAACCGACTGGACGGGTAAAGGTGATGTCGAGCGGCATGCCGCCTCGAACGATAAAAATAGTACCGAAGTTCCAGCCCTCATAGATCTTTCTTGGCAGAGGCTCGAAATGAGCCTCCTGCATCTGGTAGGTGAGGCCCATGCCGAAATTCTGGCGGAGGTCGAAGTCGGAGTTACTATGTTCTCCAGTAATTGCTGTTAAGACATTGCGTGCAAATCCGTTGATATCTCTGGAGACGTTATCGATGCAATGCGCCCACGTATAAGAGGCCAACATATTTGTGCTGTTGGAAATCTTCTGCCCATATTGAACTTGGAGCGAGTCATAAGACGCGGTGCCGATGGTACGCACTTCGGAGATGGAGGTGCCATGGACAAAGTTAGGATTAGGGTCCGTCAGCTTCTCAAGAATGGGTAGATGCTGAGACTGGGAGCTGATGTAAGCCACTGACAGCTTGCGCCCTTCGCCGACATGCTGCTCGATTCCGGTGCTGAACTGATAGACAGTGGGTGGCGCGTACTCATCGGCGTATGCGAAGAACGTCTGTCCCGAGTAGGGAGGGGAGAGGCTGTTGGAACTAGGCGAGGGTAGTGTATTGGTGGGTGGGTAGGCACGATTGTAGAAAGTATCCTGTCGCAAATGGGGAAAGTTGCCTGCCGGCGCCATGGAATAGGTGTTGCCGAGTGAATAAAACCAGCCAAAGCCCCCGTGCAAAATGGTCTCCATGCCAGAACGGCCATTCAACTCCCATGAGAATCCCGCGCGGGGCCCGATGTTCGTGTAGACGGTTGGATATAACTCGGCGCCGGCCGGTGCGAGTGCCATGGCCGGAATATTTTTTGAGGATGTCACGGTATAGAGGTGCTGTCCATCTTCTGCAACCGGAGCTGGGCTCAGTTCCCATCGGATGCCATAATCGAAGGTCAAGTGCCGGAGAGCATTCCAGGAGTCTTGCGCATAGAGCGACACAACGTCGTGCTTCACCGTGACGGCGTCCTGGGAGCGGATCACCAGAGAATCGGCGACTCCGGTGATGATCGACTGCTGTGACAAAAAATTTACCGTCAGGTTGAAATCGCTCGGAACCGTGCCCCCCACCAATCGCAGATAATCGAAACCAATGTCGAACGTGTGCTTCCGCGTTCCAGAAGCATCGAGTCAGTGACGTTGATCTGATGGACAGGCTGGTATCCAGTGCTCTTAGACGCGTAGCCGACGCCAAGAAAGTCGTAGTTGAGACTAGGCATCTTGAATTTGGAGCTGATTCCCTGCAGCAACACGTTTTCAGGGGGAATGGTAGCTCCGCCAAGTTTGTGCAGTGAGTTGATAAGAGTGCCCGAGTTCTCGCTAAAGTTGAGCCGCAGATCGTTGGCGAAATGGGTGTGCAACTTCCACAGCAGGCCGACGGTAAGGTTCTGAGATCGCCGCCCCACACTCGACAGCGCCCAGCCTGTATCCGTGCTCACACGCGAAGAGGCAGAGTGACTGTAGCGTGCGAAGCCTTCCAGGCGCGGATTTTGCCTTGAGTCGAACCGCAGCGCATAGTTGTCTTCTAACGATGGATTGGAGATGCCGAGGCGATAGCGCGACGTTCCTGTCCCGGGATCGGGTAGGCTGGAAGTCGGAAAGACGTTCAGGAATGGCAGAAGTTTCGGCGCAGCCTGTGCGCGCAGGTTATTTGAAGGAACGTAGGTATCGAAAGATGTGGGCTGCAGGAGACGGAGACTCTCTTCGGACAAGAAGAAATAATTTCGGCCAATCCATTTGATTGCCACTGGCATTGGACCGGAGAATATGCCTCCGAAGTCGTTCTGGCGCAAGTTTGTATTGACAGCCGTGTCCGTAGCGGTGAACCAGTCCTGGGCGTCGAGAGCGGAGTTGCGGAAAAGCTCGAAACCTTCGCCGTGGTAAGCCTCTCCACCGGAGCGGCTGGTGAGCTGAACGTGGCCGCCCGACTGCCGACCGATCATCGGCGAGATCGTAGAACTGCGCACGCTGAATTCATCGAGAGAATCGAGCGAGATGAGGTTGGAGGTGGTGCCGAGGGCGCTGTGGGCGGCATCCTGTCCCAAGTCCGCGCTGGCAGCTCCCTCTTTGACGGCGAGATTTACACTGGCCCCATCGACGGTGAAGTAATTCATATTTGTCGCCTGGCCGTTGAAGCTGAACTCGTTGTTGGCCATCAAGACGACGCCGGGCGTGAGCAGCAGGAGAGGCTGAAGAGTGGGGCCGTTGATCGGAAGGATGTCGGTAAGATCATGGCCAATGCGCGTGGAAATGACCGAAGCCTCTTCGAACTCGCCTGCATGGATGATCGCCGTCTCCTGGGGGCGGGAGATCTGAAAGTGGATATCAACCCCTCGGTTCTCGCTCGCGTGAAGGGCTATAGCGGGAATCTGGACCGGGGCAAATCCTGTCTGGATTGCTTGCAGGGTATAACTATCAGGTGCAAGTTGCGGGAAAACGAAGTTACCCTCTTCGTTGGTCCAGGTCTGCAGTTTGGCGCGGGTGGAGTTTTGAATGAGAAAAATGCGGGCGTTTCGAATAGGAAAGCCAGCCGGATCGGTTACATCGCCGTAGAGAGTGGAGCGGTCAGCTGCGGGGTGATCTGCAGCAGCGCAACGAGCCGCGCAGCCCATGGCAGCGAGCAGGATGGTCGCCAGCGCCAACCGTGGTCGGCGGATTTGCAGACGAGCGAGCATGATCCCGAAAATCGGCCGACAACAGCACAGCCTGCCGCGGGACGGCTTAGGGGTGAGCCTCTCGCTTCAAATGCGTTGCCAGGGAATCTTCTTCCTCAAGCATTAGCCAGAATTTGGGATCCGTCAATTGACGCTGATCGGAATCGGTGCCGTCGCCTGAAAAGGCCTGCCACAGCACACGGTCGCTAGCCGTTACGAGATCTACAAGCCGTTCGGCCTCTGCCGTTAAGTCCTCCAGGTTCTGCGGCTTCGAGTCGCTCGGCGTATGCGGAGAGGACGCGGATCGGAAGACAGGAGCGAGGTGCCGCTCAAGATCCTGAACCTGTTGCTGGGCGGCTTCGGCATGGTGATTCACCAGCCGGCGCCATTTTTCAGCAGTTTCATCGTCAACTGGCGCAGTTGGAACCACCGTGAGGATGTGCTTCAACGCCTGGGCTTGAAGCTGGGCGTCGGTCGACAGAACCACCGCTTCCATCTGAAAGCGCTCGGCTTCGGAATCGAGTTGGGACCGGGAAACGCCGCGGTGTTCGGCTAGCCAATTACGGAGATAGGCGTTGGAGCCGGAACCTTCGAGAGGCACCTGGATCGATTGAATCTGTGAAGGGTGGCCTGTCGAGCGAGAGGCCCGGTCTCGCGCCTCCGATGGGGAAACCAGATCGAGTTCGAGGGCCGGATTCGAGGCCAGGGTACCGAGCGCGGCCAGGATTTCAGTCTTGCGCTGATCGCTGCCCACCGTTCCCTCGAGTTTCAGGCCTTCTGCGCCGGCATGGGTGATTTCGACCTGATCTTTCACCAGGGCGTCCAATGCATCGAGACGGCTGAGCACCTCTACCGTCAGAGCCACGCCGGACAGGGGTTGAATGCCAAGGGGTGCGCGCGGAAGATCACCGGCTAATGCCGTTCCGAGGGATCTTGGCTCGAAGATGGAAGCAGGAACCTCACTAGGCAGCATCTCCCGATACTCGAGTTCGGCGACCTCATAGGTGCGGACCCCGGACGGAGCCTGAACGGTCAACCGCTCTGCGATGGTATGCCAGTCGGAAGAGCGAACCACCAGTTGCATCTCGCTCAGAAGGTCACGCTGAGACGAGATCAGCGGATTTTTGGCGCGTGCAATGAGCCGATACGCTTCGCCGCCATCCGGCAGATTTTCACGAACAACCTGCTCTTCTTTGGGACCGTCAGAGTCGGCCCATCTCTTGAACTCGATGGAAGAGATCGGCTCCGTCCAATCCAGGTGATTGGCGGCATAGAGTTCGTTGAGCTGTGCCAGCAGACCGGAATCAGAAGCGGAGGTCACACTCCGATTGGTTGGCGATACTTCATGGCCAACCGGTTGCTTCGTTGGCCGCCTTGCCGACGCAGCCACAGCCTGACTTGCCTCCGATTCCTTGACAGATTCTTTGATACGGCCATCGCTGGTGCGCCTCCACAGCTCAACAGTGATAGGAAGATTGGGTGCGCTAGAAACCGAGATGCGCAGCTTGCGATAGACGACCGGGGCGAAGGGCGATGGCGAAATAGTGCTCTCCTGTTCAATGCGATTCATGATTTCATTGAACGAGAGAGTTGGATTGGCGGGCTGATGGAGCTGCAAATAACCAACGAGAAGTCCAGCGGCCGCAATGGCAAGGCTCCATGCCAGAATCGGGGTGCCCGGATTCTCTCTAGGGCGGGCGTTCCAGAATCTCTTCCACCGCGACTCCCGTAGTACGTGCTCCTCATCGGCCAGTACGCCTGCAAGGCGATGCTCGAATGCGGCCCAACTTTGCGGAGGAGCGGGCAGAGTTTCGTCAAAATCATGCTGCAATGATGAGAATGCTACGGAAGCCTGCGAGAGCTCTGCCTCGAGCTGACGGCACTCCGCGCAGCACTGGAGATGCGAGCGGACGCGTGCGGAATCTTCGGCGGGCAGCTCATGGTCGAGATACAAGACGAGAGTTGTCTCGCCGATATGCTCGCCCAAGCGCCCTTCGAAATTCTCGTGCTCTTGCCTGCCGTTATGGTCTTCCTGGGTCATCCATACTCGCTTTGATCTTCGCCACTGCCCGCCTAATATGCGCCGCTACTGCAGGAACATTCAACGAAAGTGTCTCAGCAATCTCCCGGTATCCAAATCCCTCTTCTCGCAGCCGCATCACTTCGCGTTGCTGAGCGGTTAAGTCCAGAAACGCCTGCCGCAGCCTGCGATCCCGATCATCCTGCAGAAGAACCTGTTCCGGGCTCGGTCCGGTTGCTGCCTGCGTTACCGTAAATTCGTTCCAGTCGTCCGGAAGCAGCTCGTACCGTGCCCGGCCACTCTTTTTCCGATCCAGTACCAGGTTATGCGCCACGTGAAACAGCCACAATCGTTCGTTGCCCACTTCTCCCGACGTGCGCAGATGCCGGCACAATCGCAAAAAACACTCTTGCGTGCCGTCCTCAGCTTCTTCGCTGCTGCCGAGGGCTACGACCAAGTACCTGTAGAGAGGCATACGCAGCTGCTCGAACAGCTGTGTCATTCTCTCTTGAAGGTCCTCAGGCGCTGCGCCTCGTGCGTCTTCCCTCCTGGACAAGAGCGCTCCTTTGCGATCTTTGGCACAAGGACCCAGCGTCGCGCTGGAACGATATACCCGAACGGAATCGAGCGCTTTTCATCCAGAATTCGATCAGAATTCGATCCTGGAGAGGTCCCTCCCCAAGATAACCCAACATCAGGAAAGACGACCCGCTCCGCGATTCAATACATCTGCGCCGGATTTTTGTTCAGTGTGCGGAAATAAACGGGGCGAAAGCAGTGCTATGAGAGACACGCGGGCACAAGAGGAAAGAGAGCAAGTCAACCCTCGCAATTTTTTCAGTAACTACCTGTATTAAATACGGACGTTGTTCGTTGTTTGAACTAGAAGCATTTGCAAACGGACGGAAGCACCTGGCACATGCGCATGGGCCAGGTGCCAGTGGATCGCGTCCACGACGTGGGTGCTCCATGGGCTCCGACCCTTTCCTGTGCAAGTCAATTCTCTGGGAGATTCGACCTGAATGTGTGGCATCGCCGGTTATTCACATTCCGGACCTCATGATCGGAACCTCCTGAGCCGCGTGCTGCACTCAATTGCGCATCGCGGCCCGGATCACCAAGGTGAATTTCACTCAGCTTCGATGTCCATGGGGGCGCGCCGGCTGCGCGTTATCGACCTCGATGGCGGTGATCAGCCTTTTTCAAGCGCTGACCAGGAAATCACGGTCGTGTTCAATGGAGAGATCTTCAACCATAGGGAGCTGCGGGCCGAGCTCGAACAAGCGGGGCATCGCTTCCGGACACAGTGTGACACGGAGGTCGTGCTGGTGGCCTTTCAGCAGTGGGGCACAGCCGCCTTCCGAAAGCTGCGTGGGATGTGTGCCGCTGCTCTGTGGATCCGGTCGGAACGTCGACTCATTCTGGTGCGCGACCGGATGGGGATCAAGCCCCTCTACTACTGCGTGCAGGACGGTGAGATCTATTTCGGATCAGAGATCAAGTGCATCCTGGCGCATCGCAATGTAAATCGCCGCTTGAGCCTCGACGGGCTGAACTGCTATCTGAGCCTGAACTATGTGCCCGGCCCATACACGATGGTCGACGGTATCTTCAAGCTGATGCCGGGGCATCTGCTTGAGTGGCGCAATCAGAAAGCGGAGATTTACTCCTATCTTGCGCCGCATACCGCGGAGAGTGCACCCGCCTCGCTGAACGAAGCTTCGGAGGAGCTGGACAGGCTGTTGCACAGTGCGATCCGTGAGCAACTCGACGCCGATGTTCCCCTGGGGATCTGGCTGAGTGGGGGTCTGGACTCATCCACAGTGCTGCACTATGCCTCCTCGATCAGCCCCTCACCGCTCAAGACCTTCTCGATCACATTTAATGGGCGGTCGTTCGATGATGGGGACTATGTCCGGCAAGTGAGCCGCCATTACGGTACCGCGCATACGGAACTGAATCTGGACGGCAGCTGTAACCTCACCGAAGCCATTGAGGCCATCTCGCACCACGCCGACGAGCCGAATGCCGACGCCGGAGCAGTCCCGGTGTGGTTCCTTTCGCAGATGACGCGGCTGCACGCAACAGTCGCGCTGAGCGGTGAAGGCGCAGACGAGCTCTTCGGCGGATACCTCACTCATAAAGCGGATCGTTACGCAGCGATCGCCCGCAGGGTTCCCCAGTGGCTCCGCAAGGGCGCCTATGCGTGCGCGCAGATGTTGCCGGTTTCGGACGAAAAGATCGGTTTCGAGTACAAGGCGAAACGTTTTTTAAAGGGCTCACTGCTGTCACCTGAGTATGCGCACATCTACTGGAACGGCACGTTTTCGGATTTTGAGAAGGCGGAAATCTTCCAATATGCAGATGCGCAGCCACTGGCCCGCATCTTGAAGAGTATGAATGATGGCGCAGGGCTCGAACGATTCCTGCAGTTCGATCAGCGCTATTATCTTCCGGATGACATTCTCGCCAAAGTGGATAGGATGAGCATGGCGCACGCCGTGGAGGTACGGCCTCCGTTTCTCGATCCGCGCATCGTGGATTTCGCCGCCGGACTACCGGAACGTTTTAAGCTGAGTCGTGCCGGTTCAAAGCTGGTTTTGCGGAACCTGATGCGCAACAAGCTTCCACAGACGGTGCTTACGCGGCCCAAGGTAGGATTGGACATTCCGATTCATGAGTGGTTCCGCGGTGTTCTGCGGCCGTTGCTGCAGGACACACTCAATGAGGAGTCGCTGCGCCGGGATGGTCTGTTCCACTGGCCGGCCGTTCACCTTCTGCTTGATGAACATCAATCGCGGAAAGCGAATTGGGGGTATCACCTTTGGGGTCTGCTGACATTAACAATCTGGATGAAGAGCTGGAATATCGAGGTCCCCAACGAGTGGACAGCAGCGCCGGCCCAGCAGGAAGAAGCTATCGTGGGGGATTCCTCGTTGCACTGGCAGCCTGTCTCGTATTCTGTGGAAACATCATAAGCCCTCCCCGATTGATGGACGATGTCGATGCTGTGCAGGCGCAGATTGCCCGCACGATGCTTGAGTCGGGCGACTGGGTGACAGCCCGGCTCGATGGCGTCGCCTACCTGGAAAAATCTCCGTTGATCTACTGGATGATGGCGGCATCGTTCCGCATCTTCGGAGTGCACGACTGGGCCGCGCGGCTTCCGTTGGCTCTTGCCGCTGTCCTTCTCTGCTGGGTTACGTACCGGTTTGGTAAGTGGGGCCTAGGTGATCGCGCCGGCATATTTGGCGGGGTCATCCTCGCCACCGCGGTGGGACTGTATCTCTTCACACGCATTCAGATTCCCGACGCGACGCTGACCCTGATGATTACTTTGGCGATCTGGGCTTGGATGCGGCTTCTTGAGCCGGATGAAACTTACCCCCGCCGATGGGCATTGCTGCTGGGCTTCGCACTGAGCTGTGGTTTGCTGCTCAAGGGACTCATCGCGATCGTTTTTCCGATCGGCGCCGGTTTTCTCTACATGCTCGTGACCGGCCAGTTGTGGTCGTGGTCAGCGTGGTCGAAGCTGCGCCTCTGGATCGTGATCCCTCTGATGCTGCTCGTCGCTGGACCCTGGCATGTGCTCGCCACACTGCGCAATCCACCGTATTTTGCGTTCACAATGCACAGCGGGCCGGGCGAGTATCACGGCTTCTTCTGGTTCTACTTCATCAACGAACATCTGCTGCGCTTCCTCAACCTTCGTTATCCGCGCGATTACAACACAGTGCCGCGACCGCTGTTCTGGCTGCTGAATCTGGTGTGGCTGTTCCCGTGGTCTGCCTATCTGCCCGGTGTAGTGAAGCTGGGATATGGATGCTCGACGCGCGCGGGGCGCATGCGCCGGATGGCTCTCTGTTGGATCGCCGTCGTTATGCTCTTCTTCACCTTTTCGACGACGCAGGAATACTATTCCATGCCGATTTATCCAGCGCTCGCCCTGCTGCTGGGATCAGCGCTTGCGGAGGAGAGGTTCTTCAAAGCGGGTAGCCGTCTTAAACTCGCAATCTTTGCTCTGCTCACCGTGGGACTCGGCACCATCCTGTGGCTCTCCGCAGGAATTCCCGCCAAGGGCGAGCTTGCAGACGCTTTGGTTCAACATCCTGAGATGTACACGTTGTCGATGGGCCACATGGGCGACTTGACGCTCGCTGCCTTCGCCTATCTCAGGCTGCCGCTCGCCGTGGCGGTGACCGCCTGCGGCATCACTGCAATAGGGATATGGGTATCCCGTAAAAGTGTTGTGCAGACAGTCGCCGTCACGGCGGTCGGTATGACGCTTTTTTACCAGGCTGCGCGTCTGGCACTCATACGCTTTGACCCGTATCTGGGTTCCTATCCGTTGGCGGAAGCGTTACGTCAAAGTCCGCCCGGCACCTTGATTGAAGCCGACGCGTACTACAGCTTTTCATCGGTGTTCTTTTATACAAACCGGTCGGCTCTGTTGCTTGACGGCCGCAACAACAATCTTGAATACGGCTCGTACGCGCCGAATGCGCCCGCTGTCTTCATTGATGATGCAGACTTTGCCCTGCGATGGCGGTCTCCGCATCGCTATTACCTGCTGATCAACAATGAGGATTTGCGACAGATTCAGAACGTCCTGGGTAATACGCAGATGTACTTGGTCAAAGGGAGTAGCGGAAAATCACTATTAAAAAACTTTTAAATACTGACTTTCTCTCGCATTGACTGCGATGCGCCAACTAAACGAAGCCAAAAGGCGCGGATGCTTACGTTCTTCCTGAACGGATCGCATCTGATGATGCGCGCTCCTGGATCGGTGGAGTAGCCGCACCCGCGGTGTCCGACGGAGGTCCAGAGGACTTCTTGGTTGATCGCAGATCGCCCGGTGCAATGGGCGAGGTGATTGGCGTGGTCCGGTTACCCAAACCATCACTCTCGGCCAGGATTTGTGCCTGCAATTCCTCGAGGAGTGTCATCGAGAACCCATCCTTGACTTTGAAGGCAGAACCAACAACCGACAATTGATCGACCATCTCAGTCAGCGAGTTTGAAAATGCGGATCTGCACGAGCTTGGAGATAGTCAGATTCTTGAATCCGCGGTCTTGCATGCGGTGAATGAAATCGGGAGTGATGTGAAATATGCGGATCTGGATCAACTCATCCAGGTCGGGTTGATAGCCCAAGGCGCGGATCTGACGGACTTCGTCGGCATTTACGCCCTGCACTTTGAGGGCAATCAGCTTGTCGGCGTCGGGTTGCTCATAGCCTAGGGTTACGAATTCCTGCGCATACTCAGGGTTGATGTGGAAGATGTGAAGAGCGATGAGGTTATCGGTAGTGAGGCCCTGGATATGGCCCTGCTGCAATGAGCGCGCGAAATCACTGGTGACATCGAGCAGGGCATAGGCTTCGAGCTTTCGGGAGTCGTATCCGGTGAAGCCGAGTTGGGCCATGCGATCCACAAATGCTGAGTCGGGTGTAAAGAGCGCTTCGCCGTTGAGTGCTTGATCGTGCACGCTGCCTGTGCAGGTGAAGGTGCCGGCTTCCGCGGCGAGGGTTGCCGTCAGGTGCGCGCCCTCGCGGTCGAGATCGGCGGACGCGATACCGGTAAAGCGATCCATGGATTCATGGCTGAAGTTGGAGCCGCAGTGCGAGCCGTCGGGACAATCGCCATCATCGAAGACATGAAGACTGAATTTGCGGGCCTCACTGCTTGAAGTAATTGCGCATCTGGCGCGAATGGGTGTGAGTGTTTGCCCAGGCAGGGTAAGTGCTGCGGTCGAGAACGCGATTAGGAGGACATGGTTCAGTAGACGCATTGGTAGTCTCCTCACATTCCGTTTTCAGGCGAAAGGGCTCCCGTGCCGCGCGTGCGCGGGCATTTTCAACCTGAGCTAAGGGTTGAAGCGGGTTACGGTTTTACCGATTCATCGTCAAGGATTCCGGAGATTCGCAGCTGAACAAGCTTGTCGAACGGAAGATTGTTGAAACCGTGTCTTTCAGCCTGCGCAATGAATTGGTCATCGATGTGAAAGATACGGGCTTTGATTAGATCCTCGGCCGTGACGTTCGGAAATCGAGACTTCAGGTGACTGGCAAATTCAGGGGTAACGCCTTGAGCGCGCATGCTGAGCAGCTGCTGCGTAGTGAGGCCCTTGAACCCTGCGGCGTTCATCCCGGATGCGAATTCTGGAGTGACCTCGAAGATTCGAAATGAAATCGCGTCTTCGAGGCTGTGAATTTCAAAACCCTGCTGCTTGAGCTGAGCGATGTATTCCGGGGTGACGCCATGGATCTTGCAGGAGATAAGTTGGTCGGCGCTGAGTTTGCCAAATCCTGCGTTGGCCATAGCGTGGGCGTACTCGGGCGTGACGTCCTGAATCTTCATGGCTAGAAGCTTGTCAAGATCAACATCGTAGCCTGCCGCCTTCATGCGATCGATGTAGTCGCCATGCGGGGGTGACGAGTTGGCTACTTTGTCATCGGATCGGGTTGCTTCTTGCGACTCGGGTATTGGATCGGGCTCGACCGGCGCCCGCGCGGAGGGGCTGGGACTGGGGTTTGCCGTATGCCCAGCGACCTCGGTGTTAGCAGCCACCGGAACCGGCGCAGGCGCGAGTGCCTGTACGGAGCGACTGACGTTGGGACGGGATAACGGATTGAGGTTGGCCAGCAAATGCGGCACAGGGAGAAGCAGAACGACCAGTCCGGCGCAGGCCGCGGAGAGCGAAAAGGGACGAAGACGTGGGCTGGGAATGCGAGTCATGGGTTCTCCAAGAATCCGGGCGATGCGCATCAGCAGAGTTTGACGAGAGCCATGACCGTCGAGCGCCATGGCCAAGCGAAGATATTGCGCGCGGTGTTCTTCGAGACGATAGAGAGCGTGTGCATAGACGACCGGATTGGGGCAGACCGTAAGAGCAAGGTCGTCACAGCAGAGCTCGCGCTCGTGACGGATGCGGGAACTGATCCACCAGACAGCGGGATGGAAGAAGAAAAGTGTTTCGGCGATGGTCTGTAAGATGTTCCAGAAAAAATCCGCGCGGCGGATGTGGGCGAGCTCATGCGCGAGAACGACTTCAAGTTCATCTGGACTGAGCGCGGTGATGGCACTGAGGGGAAGAAGAACGACTGCACGCAGAGCGCCGATCGTCAAGGGGCTCTCGATGGCGCGGGACAGGCGGAGTGCGATGTCTCTTTTAAGACCGAGCCCAGCAGAGACACGCCGCAATGCAGCCTGGACCGCGGGCGGGGGTTCCATTACGGACGAGAGATGCAGGCGGCGGAGTTGCCACCAGCCGCCAAGACTCCGGACGGTGAGCACGAAGACACCGGCAAGCCAGAGGCCGTCGATCCAGGGAAACAGATCTGACAGAGTGACATGCGCGGACTCCGGCTGCGCGAGGATCGAATCAGGAGCGCGGGCACCAGAGGCTTGGACGTGTGGGTAGTCGCGCGTAAGCATTGCGGTGAGATTCGATGCGGCGTTCGCGAGCGTAGCAGGCGGCGTGACGTCCGAATGAAGCTCCCACAGGAAAGTTCCGAAAGCAAGAGCAAGCATCAGGAGCATGGAGGAAAGTGCAACGACATAGCGCGTCTGGCTCGATCGACGCGCCAATACGGCCACAACAGCACGATAGGCGGCTGCAATCACGGCTGCCTGCCAGAGAAAATGAATCAGCGTCCAGCTGATGGCTTGAAGAGTGTGAGTCATAGCCGGTCCTTTCGTGACGGTTTGTGAGAATCGGAAGACTGCAGGGACCCGGTGTTGCGTTTGCGTTCGAGCAGCGCGCGGATTTCGTTCAGCTCGACTTCACTGGCAGGTTCCATGGACAGAGCATGCAGAGCGAGTTGGGCGGCCGATCCAGCAAAAAGGCGGTTACTGAGGTCTCGGAGAAGTCGGCTCTGCATCATGTCCTGAGTAAATGCGGCGCGGTAGACGTGGGCGCGATTCGCTTCATCCCGGATGACAAGACCTTTGCTGGTCATGATCTGCAGAAGCTTGAGGACAGTGGTGTAGCCCGAGAGTTTTTCCTGGTTGAGCATCTCGTGAATTTCTCGAACAGTGGCTGGCTCCTTTTGCCAGAGAATCTGGAGAAGCTCAAGTTCGGCTTCTGTCGGACGGGGAATGGTCGTACCGGATTCCATAATGAGTACACGGTATACGAAGGTTTTCGTAATTGTCAACGCAAATCTTCGTAGATTGTGACGAGGTACTGCCTCACTGGTCCATTTTCGATTGCGCGGAGGTAGTTGGTTCCGTGTTGGGCGACACAATATTCTCCTAACCGCGACATCTAACCACTGTCTAAGGTGCTGAATGCAGGGAAGCGATCACTCGATTGTCCGGGCCGTGTTGGCTGGGGACAAGGAAGCGTACGGTGCGCTCGTTCGCGCCCACAGTGCGACTGTCTTTCGAGTGGCTTTTCGGTTGATCGGCAATGAAGCCGATGCGGAGGAAATTGTGCAGGAAACCTTTCTGCGCGGGTATCAGCGATTGGAGAGCTATCAGGGGCGTTCCAGCTTCGGGACGTGGATTTATCGAATTGCTGTGAACTGCACGTTGAATCGGATGAGCCAGTCAGGGATTGAGGCAGAGTATCGGTACGGCGAGGAGAACGATCCGGAAGAGAAGACCGTTCAGGTGGCCTCGCAGGCTGCCGACCCGGAACGCGTGCTGCTGGGCAAAGAAATCGTTACAGCACAGGACCTTGCGATGCAGAGGCTGACGCCGACAGAAAAGAGCGCATTCGTACTTCGGCATCTGGAAGAGCGCTCTACCAGCGAAATTGCCGAGGTTCTAAATATTGCTCCAAATGCAGCGAAGCAGGCAGTGTTTCGCGCGGTGCAGAAATTGCGGCGGGAGCTGGCGCCATTGCGGGGGAACGCATGAAACATCTGGAAGAGGACGAGCTGACCGAACTCTACTACGGCGAAGGGACAAGCGCCGCGGACGCGCATCTGAAGGCGTGCCGCGAATGTTCGGCGCGATATTTCCAGTGCAAGCAAAGCCTTGACGCGATTGATTCGACCGCAGTGCCGCGAAGAAGCGCAGATTATGGCGACCAGGTGTGGGCAGCTCTGCGCCCGCAATTGATCCCGTACCGGAAAAAGGCGCCGGCTTGGCGGAATTGGATGCAGTTGAGAGCTGCGGTTCTATTGGTTGGCTGCGCGATGGTGCTGGCAGTTGCATTTCTCGGCGGCCGGTACTGGGAGCGATGGACGACGAAGAAGACGAATGCCGTGAGCACTCCGCAGGCCACACAGCGAGTTGTTCTCGTGGTCATGACAGATCACCTGGACCGCACGGAGCGGCTGCTGGTCGCGCTGGAGCATGCGGGCTCGCAAGACAAGACGGATAACGCTGAACTGCAGTCGGAGGCTCGCGAACTGCTGGCATCGAACCGGCTCTATCGGGTGACGGCGAGTAAGGCCGGTGATCCGGAGCTGGCCGGTGCACTGGACCGTCTGGAGGGTGTGTTGGCGGAGATCGCCAATGATCCAAATTTGAGTGCAGCCGATATCGAGCGCGTGCGCAACGACATGAACACCAAGGGAATTCTGTTTGAAATTCGCGTGCTGCGAGCGCGCAGTTCGGATCAGGAGAGCGGTTTTGGAGCCGCGAAGGGAGCAACCATCTAATGAAAGCCAAAGTTTTGTTCGCAATGTTTCTTATCTCTGCGCTAACGGCTGTGCCTCGGGCCTCGCATTGCGTGCCCTTAGCCGGCGGCACGTTTGCCGGAAACGACGATGCGAGCCTATATGCCGACGGCACACGTGCGATGAATGAGAACCGTTGGCCGGATGCAGCGGGGTTATTCGATCGGGTGGCGCAGATGCATGGCGAGCATGCCGAGGGTGCCCTTTACTGGAAGGCCTATGCCGAGGACAAGCAGGGGCAATCAGCGAATGCGCTGAACACATGCGCGGAACTTCGGAAGGGTTATCCAAAGAGCCGGTGGCTTGATGAGTGCGGCGCACTTGAAATTGAAATCCGCGGCAGAAGCGGCCATCCGGTTTCACCTCAAACAGAGCCCGACGAGAATCTCAAGTTGCTGGCGTTGAATGCGCTGATGCAGCAGGATCAATCTCAGGCGGTGCCGATCGTCGAGAAGATTCTGAGCGGCAATCAGTCGGAAGAATTGAAGAGCCGGGCATTGTTTGTGCTGGCGCAGAACCACTCGCCGGAGGCTGAGTCGCTGGTCAACCGGATTGCCCAGGGACAATCCGGCCCGGCACTGCAGATCAAAGCGATTCGGATGGTTGCTGCGGCACAAGGCAAGTCCGCAGGCGCGACGCTTGCCTCCATCTATGAGCACAGCAATGACGCGAAGGTGAAGCGCGCGATTCTGCAGTCGTACCTGATTACCGGCGATTCGTCGCAATTGCTGGCAGTGGTGCGTCAGGAGAAGGATCCGGAGTTGGTGAAGACGGCGATCAAGACGCTGGGCCCAATGAACGCGGGTCAGGAACTGCTGACAATCTACCGCTCAACCAACGATGCAGAGACAAAGGCGGAGGTCATCAACGCGTTGATTCCGAGCGGTCGCAATGGCGTGTCTCCACTGACGGAGATAGCCCAGTCGGAGCAGGACCCGGAACTGCGACGGAAGGCAATTCGCAACCTGGGGATCGCCGGAGGAATGTCGGTGGCCCCCGCTCTGGTGAACACTTATCAGAAGAATTCCGATACCGAGACGAAGCGCGCTGTGGCACAAGCGCTGTTCCTCGCCAATGACGCTCAGGATCTGATCTCGCTCGCACGCAGTGAAAAGGACGTGGAGATGAAGCAATACCTCGTGCAGCAGCTCAGCCTGATGCATGATCCGGAAGCCACGAAATACATGCTGGAAATTCTGAACAAGTAGAGGAGGAATCCCCATGAAACGAGCTTGGTTTGTGGCGGCGGTTCTCGGAGTGTCGACGCTGGCGATGGCGCAGCAGACGAAGGTAATCAACGCTGAACTTCACACTGAGTCGGCCAGTGCGGGCCTGGCCGCAGCCGTGAATCATTTTGAGCAGGCAAATGCTCCGCTCTGGCTAGGGTATGAGATAGCGGCCATTCCAGGGCATCGTTTTTCCGTATGTTCCGGTGACATGCAATCGACTGCGGAAGATGGGTGCTGCGGCGTCTATCAGCTCGAAAGCTCTGACCATGGGTTCCGGTCGAATGACACCGATGAGGCGCCGCAGACGAACGTCAACATTTTGGTGCGAATCGATCACGGTGCAGTGGATAAGATTCGCTCAATTGGCAGTGGTTGCCGGCTCGATGCCGGAGGAGTGTCGTTCACTTGGCTGACCGATGTAAAGGCCGACGATAGCATTGCGTGGCTAGCCAGTCAGGTGACAGCGGATCATAAGCATCTGACCGATGAAGCACTCGCCGCGATCGCAGTGCATGAGAATGCGAAGGCAACAGCTGTTCTGGAGGGCTTTGCGGCATCATCCAATCCGCTGTGGTTGCGGGATAAGGCCGGATTCTGGCTGGGAGCGGGTCGAGACCACGATGGTTATCTTGCGTTGAAGAAGCTGGCTGCGGATTCCGATCCGGAATTTCGCAAGAAGCTGAGCTTCGATTTCTTTGTCAATCACGATCCCGCGGCGATCGACGATCTGATCCTCATGGCAAAGTCGGATCAGGACGTTCACGTTCGTGAACAGGCAATCTTCTGGGTTGGCCAGAAGGCAGGCGCTAAGGCAGTGGCGATGCTGAAGGACACTGTTGAGAACGATCCCGAAGTTGGCGTGAAGAAGAAGGCGGTATTTGCGCTCAGCCAGTTGCCGAAGGACCAGGCAGTGCCAGAACTGCTGCATGTCGCACAGACCAATCCCGATCCATCGGTGAAGAAAGATGCAATCTTCTGGCTTGGCCAGACCCACGATCCGCGGGCGCTGGCATACTTTGAGCAGATCCTGGCGCACTAAAGTTTGCGATGCAGCAACCCATTCAGGCAGGAGTCGATATTCTCATGCTCATCAAAGATCCATTTCGATCTTCGGCCGCGTATGCGTGTGTTGGGTTCCAGGAGCATCCCATGACGCTTCTGGAAGAATTGCAGGCCTGGATTTTGGCGAGAGCCAATCGCGAGAATGAATCCGGACCAATCGCTGCGACCAGCGTAACGGCCACTGCATCGCAAGCTGAAGAGCTGAATCCGCCCACGGGGAATACGGAAGGTTCTCTCTTTGGGCGCGATCGAGTTTAAGGTCAAATAGACAAAGAATGATACTATTGCGCGCGTGGAAAAATCGTGTGGTCTGCCGAGCGCCTCGACGCCGGCGGTGAGCGGCCTCATCTTCCGAATGCCCAAAAGATTTGCTTCGTTAGCTAGAGATCGCATACAAGTTCGATCTCATCCAAACCAGCGCGCCCGTTTCGAATGGGGAACCTCCCCAGACGGCGACTCGCACGATGATGGACACCGGTCCGGACAGCCTGAAGACTGCGCAGAACATGAGCGAGATGTGGAGCACATTTGCGCGGACGGGGCATCCGTGAGCAAAAGGCCAGCCAACGTGGCACGCCTACGACACGGAAACCCGAGCGACTATGGAGATCAACAATGCAAAGTAGTCGACGATCCATTTAGTCTTGAGCGGCAGCTGTGGGAGCGGCTGGAGCCATGAGAAAGAAGATAGGGTTGTCGGCAATTTGTTCTCGGGGGCTTTCTTTGAGACGACGCACTTTTTGCCTTTTGTGGACCGTCCTGGTTGTTTGCGGTCTCTCCGCCTGGGCTGAGCAAAGTGAAGTTCCACTTAACCCCGAGCTCATCGCCGCTCGCTGGCCGGCCTTTTGGATCGCGGCGCCGAATGCCGCGCCAACCTCTGCCGGAGTCTTTTACTTTCGTCGAGAGATATCAGTTCCAAGCGTTCCTGCGCATTTTTGGGTTCACGTCAGCGCCGATAATCGATTCCTTCTGCACGTAAACGGGAAGTATGTGGCCGAAGGCCCGGCACGCGGAGATCTGTTCCATTGGCGTTTCGAAACCGTCGATCTCTCTCCATTTTTGCGGCCAGGGAAAAATACGATAGCTGCTGTCGTCTGGAACTTCGGAGAGTTGGCGCCTGTTGCACAGATGACCAACCGAACAGGATTTCTAATGCAGGGCGATACAGCTGCTGAAGCTGCTATCAATACTGGTGCGGATTGGCTGGTTCGAGAGGAGCCAGGCCGCGCCGCGATCAAGCACAGCACGGCTCGCGGCTACTATGCCGCAGGCCCGGCGGAAAAGATCGATGGCCGCATACTCGATTTGGCTTGGGATCAAGCTGAGACAAGTTCTTCCGGTTGGCAGACCCCACGGCTTCTCGGTCACGCTGCGACGAGAGAGGCTCAGGATTCGGGCAATAGTTGGGAGTTGACGCAAGATCCGTTACCGCCGATGGAACATCGCCTCGTCGACGCCAGAATCACGGTACGTGTCGATGGACTCCCCTCGGCTACTGATTTCCCGTCGTCATCTCTGACAATTCCGTCGAACTCACGGGTCACGCTCCTTCTCGATCATCAAGTGCTAGAGACCGCTTATCCAGAATTGACTGTGAGCGGAGGCCGAGATGCTGAGATCAATGTCACATATTCCGAAGCGCTCTATGATGCTCAAGGTGAGAAAGGCAATCGCAATGAAGTAGGGAATCGTCATATCGAAGGCATTACCGACGAGTTCATCGCAGGCGGAGGCGAAAAGCAAATCTTCCAACCGCTTTGGTGGCGGACTTGGCGCTACTTGCAGATTGAAGTTGTAACCAAGTCGGAGCCATTAAAGCTCGACTCACTTCACGCGTGGTTTTCGGCATATCCCTTCGACGCGAAGGCAGCCATCTCAGGAGATATTCCCAGGCTTGATCAGATTTGGCAAACCGGATGGCGAACCGCCCGGCTGTGCGCGCACGAGACTTATATGGATGCCCCTTATTGGGAGCAGCTCCAATATGTCGGCGATACCCGAATTCAAGCGCTGATCTCGTATGTGATGACCGGCGATGCGCGTCTGGCTCGCCAAGCCATTACAAATATCGATGATTCACGAACGCCGGAAGGCATCACTCAAAGCAGATACCCATCTGGGTTGCCTCAATTCATCCCGACGTTTTCGCTGATCTGGGTCAACATGCTCCACGACTACTGGATGTATGTTGACGATCTTCCGCTCGTGCAGGAAGTCTTGCCGCACACTCGAACCGTTCTCGATTGGTACGGAACTCACCTGCGTCACGACGGATTGCTGGGAAAGGTCGGATGGTGGGAGTTTGCGGACTGGACCGGCACTTATCGCTCTGGTGTACCACCACAAGCTGCAGACGGTGGATCGACATTCCTCACGCTGCAATTCGTCGAAGCATTGCAGGCCGCCGCAGAAATGGAATCGCACTACGGAAGCCAGGAACGGGTGCGCGACTATCAAGAGATCATTCAGCGTGCGGCCGATGCTCTCAATCGGGAGAACTGGGATTCCGAACATGGCCTCTACGCTGACACTCCTGCGAAAAACTCGTGGAGTTGGGAGGCCAATATTCTCGCGGTCTTGCTCGATGTCGCACCACGTGACCAACAGCCGCAAATTTTACGGAGGCTCATCGGATCGAAGCCGAACGAAAGTGCTGTAGTTGACGGCAAAACGATTCCACCACTCTCCGAGCCCAGCTACTATTTTCGCTTCTATCTTCATCGAGCGTTCGAACATACAGGAATGGGTGATCTCTATTTGAGTCAACTTAACCCCTGGTACAACATGCTCGACCTTGGGCTGAGCACCTGGGCAGAGACTCCGGAACCGACGCGCTCTGACTGCCACGCGTGGAGCGCCAGTCCCAACTACGATTTGCTGACGATTGTCGCGGGGATTGCTCCTGGCGCACCCGGCTTCAAGCGAGTCCACATCACGCCTCATCTGAAGGGCCTCACCCATCTTGAGGTGACGATGCCCCATTCTCGTGGTCTTATTCGCACCGAATACACTCGCACGGAAGATCACTGGGCGGCGACGGTTACGTTGCCAGATGGTCTCAGTGGGGAATTGACTTGGAAAGGGAAGAACTGGCCTCTGCTTCCAGGCAAACAGACTCTGAACCTTCCATGACAAGCCGGTGCAAACGACGGCGTTCCGCAATAGCGCGTCAGGCGATGTAGCCGTGTTAATCGAGTGGTTCCTGGTCTTTCAGAGGCCACAACAGCTAGAATGGCAACCCGAAAGAGGGGTCCGACGTTCTTGTTTTGATCTCATCTCGAAGTCTGACCCACGCTTGGTCTCCGCACACCTTCAGAGCGTAAATAAGAGTCCCAAAGCTGCGGTTCCCATCATCAAGGCACAGGTCCATCCGATTGCCGCCATCCAGGCACTGTTTACCTTTGCCCCCATGACCTTCCGGTCCGAGGTGAGCAAAACGACCATCACAACCAGGACCGGCGCCAATATTCCGTTCAGGATCGCCGACAAGAAAAGCATCTTCATGGCATCGAGTCCCGAGAAATCGAAACAGATTCCGACAAGAACGGAAATCACAATCACGGCATAGAATTTTGGTGCCCTCTTTGGTTGTGCCCCGAGAGACGCTGCACGCCACCGCGCTGCGTCCGCCATTGCGTAACCGCAAGAACCAGCTAATACCGGAATGGAAAGCATACCGGTGCCAACGATGCCAATAGTGAAGAGTAGGTACGCAGCGTTTCCCGCGAGAGGACGCAGGGTCTCGGCCGCTTGTTTCGCTGTCTCAATCTGTTTTATGCCGTGCGCATTCAATGTGGCGGCTGTCGTGAGGATCAGAAAATACATGACGAGGTTCGAAAGCAGCATTCCCGTCACCACGTCGGTTTGTGCTGCGCGCAGTTCTTTTTCGGTAGCACCCCTTCTCTCGGCTACCGTTGTTTTCCCGCGATCACGGTCCTCTTCAACCTCCTGCGAAGCTTGCCAAAAGAACAGGTACGGAGAAATGGTTGTGCCGAGAATACCGACAAGAACCGCCAAATAGGATCGTGACCATTCCAGGTGGGGAACGAAGGTGGCTTTAACTACGCTCGACCATACGGGGCGGGCAAGGAACGCGGTAACGAAGTATGCGAACAAGGCTAAGGTCAACCATTTGAAAACACGCGTTATGGTTCGATATGAGGTCCAAAGCATAAGAGCGATGATGACGATCGCAAATATCGGTGTCCAAAGATAAGCTGGAATGCCTGTCATCATTTGCATGCAGTCAGCCATGCCTCCCAGATCCGCTCCGATATTGAAGACATTCGCCGCGATCACGATGAAGCACGCAAGCCAGGAGGCCCAGCCAGCGTACCGGGTGCGGATGACGCTCCCGAGTCCTCGCCCCGTCACCATTCCTAGGCGAGCGCACATCAACTGAACAGCGGCCATTAAAGGAAACGAAAGAAGAGCCGTCCAGAGGGTTGCGTATCCGTACGAGGCCCCAGCTATCGAATAGGTGGATATTCCGGAAGGATCGTCATCTGCTGCCCCCGTGATTAGTCCAGGCCCTAAAATCCTTAAAAATCCGAATATTCCTCTGCCCTTATCGGAGACGGCGTTATTGGCATGTTGCCGGAGAGATTTCTTCACAGCCCATCGTAACTGAGAATTGTCGACAGGGCTTCCGATCGGGATAGCCCGATCATTTGCAGAGTATCACGTACAGAGGGAATCATGGCTACATGCGACATCCCCAAACCAGGCCACCACTCTGATCCTCGGGGTTGACAAGACCGGAAGATCACCAGCCATTGCCCGGGCATGAATCTTACTGGGCGCAGTTTTTGTTTTGCGCCGCAGGGAAATTGATAAAGGTGATACTTGCCGCCGGGAGCCGAACGTCGCCTGCCGCAATGTGCAGGCTGCGAATAGAGGGAATCGACCCGTCAGGTGCTGCCTTCAACTCGACCCCATTCAGCAGGACGCTTGCGCTAGTGAGTTCAGGAGAAGTCAGCGTGTAACGCTCGCCCGCAATTGGAATCTCCAGCGTCTTTTCATTCGTAGTATCTGTATTCAGCGCAAGAACTGTGACCCCGCCACTTTTGCCACTTGCACAATGTGCGTAGATCCTGAGACTCTCCACTTTCGACGTATTGGGATCGAGGACGACTGCTCCCATGGAGCGCTTCCACAATAGAGTTGCCCAGTAGTTCGGTCGAGGATCGTAGCTATCTTCGTCCAGAAGACCGTAGTCACTCGATGCGAGAGTGTTATGCATGACAACTTGCACACCCTTCTGTGCCAGTGTGCCAAGTTGATTGAGAAAACGGAACGTGTCTACGAACTGGCTCGCCAATTTGTCTCCACCACAGGCGGCCTCAGCAGTTTCATTCAGCCACATCGGCTTGCCGGGAAGATAGTGATCACGTATAGCCGCATAAAAATTTTCAACTTTGTCAGTTCGGTCAAGCCATTCGGAGGTCATCGCCTGCTCAACCGTGAGATTCCCCATGCATCGGTGCGATACGGCTCCATAAAAGTGATAGGAGAAGGCGTCGAAAACGGGCGGCGTCACCTTCATCAGGTCAGCAGTTTCGAGCAACTTCATCCGCATACCTGCAGGCGCGCCGCTTGGCATCAGTGAAATCCCTTCTCCCACTCCTCCCGGCCCAAGAAAGATCGTGTGCGGCGACTCGCTGCGCAGGAACGGCTCGAATACCTTGATATCTCTTGCATATGCTTCTGCGTCGTAGCCGGATGGCGCACCGCCGGGGCCAGGAAACGTTGGTTCATTCATGAACTCGGTGGCATAGATACTTCCGCCGATAGATTTTGTGTAATCAAAGAATGCCTTCGCCTGATCCGGCAACCAGGCCCCGTTTGCATCTCTGACCCCCGGGCTGATGGCCACAGACGTTACGATCTTTCCGTCGACTGAGTTCGAAAAATCAATCACACTTTTCCATTCGCCGCGAGTCAATACGCTGCGGAATCCTTTTGGTGGTTCTTTTAATGCCGGCTTATCATCGTCCTGGAAGTACACACTGTTTGCCCAGGATCCGCTGACGCGGATATAGGAGGGACCCAGAGCAGATGCCAGCTTTCTAAGGCGTGCATTCTTCAGATCGATTGGCGGGCGGTATTGGAAAATGGCGGCATTATCGCCCACCTGCTGGTTCGGATTCTGCACCTGCGCAAGTGGATTCGATCCAGGTCCACTTTCAGTTCCAGGTTTTATCGCCTTCCAGAAGCGTCCACCGGTTACTTCGACCATCTCCACGTTGTACGAAACGAATCTCGAATCGACAGAGCCGAGTTTCGCCATCTTGGCGGGAGCCAGCGTCAAGGACGGTGTTTGCTGCCCGTAGAGTGAAATCACGGTGAGTGTCATCCCGCCCGATGTCAATGCGGAGCGTAAACCGGCCTTCACAGTTCTTCCGTCCATCACATCTCCCTCAGTTTGATCCGTAGTTCGGCAGCGAATCCATCACCCGCTCTGCCGTCTTCATCCGTGCTCGCCCGGAACGGCCCACACGCCGGAACCAAGGGCCACATCAGCGGGGCTGGCTATATGGCTGTCTCTTGTCAAAAATACGGATTGCCATCGAATGTCGCAAATCTCAATGGTCGCGTGCCGAGCCGTCAACTGCATCCCACATCTCCGGGAACTTCCATTCCGGGATACCGCGTTCGTTATCGATGAGATTGTCATCGAGCTCGATGCCGAGCCCCGGCCCGTCCAGATTGCCCTTCAGGATGATGTTGCCCTCGGTCATCACGAACGGCTTTTTGATGTAGCTCTTCCCCATGGGGCTACGCTCGATATTGGGCGGCCCTCCCTTCACCGCCTGTAGCGAGGGCACCTCATGCGCCAGGAAGTTCGGAATCGACGCAGCCACGTGCATCGAGGCGGCGAAGCCCACTACCCCTTCCTTCGAGTGCGGCAGCATATCGGCGTAGAAGGCCTCCGCGAGCGTGGCCACCGCCTTCAGCTCGGTGATGCCGCCCACATGCGTGACGTCCGGTTGCAGTAATTGAGCCGCGCCCGCGGTCAGCAGATCGCGAAACTGCCATTTGGTCACCATGCGCTCGCCGGTAGCGAAGGGGAATGTCGTTTTCTTCGCCATCTCCGCCATCAAGGGCAGATTCTGGAACTGAATCGGCTCCTCATAGAACCAGGGGCGGAAGGGCTCGAGCGCCTTGATGATCTCCATCGCGGCGGGCGGCTCATGCTCGCCGTGCATCTCGATTCCCAGGTCAAAATCGGGACCGACGAGCTCTCGAATCGCCTTTACCTTCTCGACAAAGCCATCGATGTAGTAGGGGCTCTCGGAAGAGCGGGACAGCCGACCACGCGTGGACGAGACGCTGGTCTTCATCGAGCGGTAGCCCTCGGCGAGCACGTGGGTTCGGGTTTCTTCGACGCTTTCTGCCTGCCCGTAGCACTTGATGCGATCCCGCGTAGGGCCTCCCAGAAGGTCATAAATTGGAACTCCGAGGGCCTTACCCTTAATGTCCCACATGGCAATGTCGACCGCTCCCAGCGCGGATGTGAGAACAATGTCGCCGCGGTAGAACGCATGCTTGTAGATTGCCTGCCAGTGGTGTGCCGGCCGGCGCGCGTCCTTGCCGATAAGATAGGGCTCGATTTCCTGGATGGCGGCGACCACGGTGGGGATGCGCCCCTCCACGGTGCCCTCGCCGATGCCGGTGATACCGGCTTCTGTGTGCATCTTGACGAGGATGCTGCGCAGCGAGTTGACCGGGATGATCTCGAGTCCGGTTATCTTGATCTCGTCGCGCGGGTCGGCCAAAGCGCAGCCGTGGTTGACCGGTTGCGCGGAAAGGTTGCGCTCGCTCGCGAGCAGGCCGCCCAAGCCCATGGCGGCGGTTTTCATCCAGGTGCGGCGTGAATGTGCCATCGAAGATTCCCCAGTAAGATTGTGAGGAAACGCTATCACCTGCACCGTGATAATGTCATTCTGCAGCGCACCGGTCGTGCCGAGGGCAGGGACTTTTCCGGTGGTGTATAGACCGATATCGCCAACACCGAAACCAACTCTATCGCTTATGCGGCAGCGGGATACACTACTTTTCCGGCAGCGGTAATCGACGCGCCTGGAGTCAGCGCTGCGGGCACCACTTGGTTCGGAGGGATGATGTGATTGACCGGCAGGTGATTTGCCAATAGGTAGTCCACCACGATGCGCCGATGGCATCGCCACCATACGGCCTCGGAACACATGATCGCAACCCGTCGATCCTGACCTAAGTGAACAAGCTCTGCGAAAGCATTTGCGAAGTCCTCGCCGAGCGCATAATCAGCGTAGTTATGAAAGGCCCGAACACGCCACATTGCGTTCACGCGCTCTTCGACGTTGCTCTGCTTGGTGCGGCGGCCTCCTAAAGCGCGCATGTGCCTGTAGTCAATACCAATCCGGCTTAGATCGGAAGGAAGGCTCTCGATATTGAAGACCGGATTGCTTCTTGACCTCGGGAAAGACCGAATATCCACCAGCAACGGGATCTTCGCCTCTTCGAGGAGGGCAACGAATGCTTCCAGGCTGAGGTTGGAATGCCCGATGGAGTAGAAATTAGGCACGGTCAGGAAATCTTCTTCCGGGTCGCATGATCAGCCTCATGAAATTTTGGCCGTGCCGGCGCCCTCTCCTTATTCAGCATGGGCTTACTTCGAGCCCGGAGGCACAATGCCGTTCATGCGCAGATACTCGACCATCTGCCCATAGTGGTCGAATCCGTGCGCAGAGATAAACGATGCGATGACCGATCGCGTATGCAGACCATCGACGCCGTCAATTGTAGCGTAGGCATTCTCGGGAGTAATCGACGCTAGCGCCTTGTGCGCATAGGCGAAAGAATCCGCGGCAGCCTTCACCAGATCCTCCTTCGTCGTCAGACCCTGGATGCTTTTCGGATCAACCGGCATCTTCTCCCCGAGAATCTTCGAAGCGAAGTAGTAGTTCGCCGTCGTGACATGCGATATCTCCTGCGCGAACGTGCGAACCCCGTCATACTTCGCACCCTGCGAGGTCGTAAAGATCGCCCCAGTAGGTGCAAAACCATATTTGTCCGCGGGCATTGCCTGCGCGACTCCCATAAACTCATGCTCGAAGAGGTTCAGCAACTCATCCTGCGCCTGCACCGGCGACATCTGTGTGCCGGCGGGCCCCTTCGCACTTGTCGAACCCGTTTGCGCAGAGCCCGTTAACATACAGCCGCTTAGAATTAAAGCGGTGCAAACATACCGAAGACGCATAGATCACCTCGCTAGCAATTTGCTCAACAGTCTAGCAGATGCCATGCCTCGCTAGAATTCTAGCTGCAGGTGTCGCAGGTTGGGTTGCCTGCGAAGTCACACCGGTAGGTATAGATAGCAGATTGCGAGTTCAGCACGCTCAAAGTGAGGAAGCGGTCATCGGATCATACGGGACCTCTGCGATTCGCCGGAAGGATTCGCACCCCCCCGATCCTCTGCTTTCAAAGCAGATTAGATCGTTTATTTGAAGCCTAGGTGGAAATCCAGCGAAGATAAGAGTTTTCGATTGATTTACCTGGTGTGCATGCCTTCTGAGTGCTGTGCCCGTCACAAATTTGCCTACAGCCGAATCCTGGTAGTGGGGTCTTTGACTCCACTACCCGAATCCTCGAGGGCCTCCCGGCTGCGATCCTCAGTGATAGAAAACATTAATGGAACGCGACGGCAGCGCCGGCGATGATACGTTGAGAAAAGCTTCTCAATATTTCATTTTGATATTCGGCGGCCACCTCGTAATGAGAGGTTGTAGATCATGACTTTGCAGCCGACAATTGCCTTTATCTTTCGCTCCCGTTTTTGTCTCCTCGGATCTCGAGAACGGCCACGGTATAGGGATCGAGGTCTATGGTGAGATCTTTTGTATAGGTGATAGAGCGAGAAACAGGAGCGATGACGTCAGGGTTTTCCAATGATGCCTGATCGTTGAGTTTAGCGCTAATTGTGTGGAGGGTCGCGGTGGCGCGATCGGGAGCGGCCTTTCCCTGCATGCGGATGAGAAGCGTATTGCGGTTCCCGCGATAATTGACGGCCTTGATGACGATGCGCTGGCCGTCATCACTTGCATTGGCGATGGCATCCAGGGAGTCAGGCGACCAGCCGGAGGGAATCTGGGTGGAGATCTTATCGAAGAGCGACTTGCGGTCAGGAATGTCGTGGATAACACCAGAAGTGGAAGCTAGACAGCGTGGAGCGAAGTGTTGGCGGAACAGCTTCTCGACAATGTAACTGGCGCCTGGGAACCAGGAGACATGATCGTGATAGATAGCCGAGGTCCACTTGGGATCATCGGTAGTGTTGCGCATGAGGAGAGCGGGACAGGTCATTGTGAGACCAGGGCTAAGTTCCTCATATAAGATAAGGCTGCCTGCTGCGTGCAGGCCGGCGCGCCAATCGTAGGTGTGCTGCAGGCTCCATTCGAGGACTGCAATTTCAATCTTCGGATACTTAGAGGCGCGGACATAATCGCGGAGCTTTGTGAGATAGCCGCGAATGCGGTCGATGCCGGAGGCGAAGTTGTCGGGCTCGTACTCATAGTTGTGACAGCCGAGGATGTCGAAGTTTTGGCCCGCTATGTCGATAACCTTCTCGCTCCAGTCCATATCATTGGAGCGCTTTTGCCCGCAGGCCACGATGCGGGCGTTGGGAGCGATGGCACGAAGCTGGCCGCCGTATACATTGACGATTTCGGCATAAGACTCCGGCGTAAAGCCGTTGTTCATAGGCTCGTTGTCAATTTGGAAGTAGCGGACATTGTAAGGCTCGGGATGACCGTTCTGTGCGCGCAGGCGGCCCCACTCGGTAGTGGCTGGGTCATTGAGATAGTGGACCCAGTTCATGGCGTAATCAAGATCCTCTTGCTTGGTTGTTGGAGCAGCGAGGACGATGAGCGGCTCGCAGTTGAGCCGCTGACAGAGGCCGAGAAACTCGTCGGTGCCGAAGCCGGCGTAATCGGAATAATTGCCCCAGTACACATTAGGGTGATAACCGCGCGCGGCATACGGGCCGATAGCTTCTTTCCACTTGTAAGTAGAGGCAAAGGAACCTCCAGGCCAGCGGATGAAGGAGGGTTTCAGGGCACGGAGAGCATCGAGAAGATCTGGACGGAGCATCCCGTTATTACGTGCATCGGAGCGCATGAGAGAAGGGAAGTCGATGAGGAGCGTGCCACGCCCGGAGGCAACGATCTCGATAGAGGCTTGTGTGTCGTGGAGATGGCTGGTGAATGAAAACGGAAGTTCGTGCCAGTCGGTTCCGGTAAGCGCAAGCGGAAGTGACGCGATGACATTGCCGTTGGAACTGACGATACGTAGGGTGAGCCTCACGGAGCCACTTTCTCTCTTGCCCCAAAGAGAGCCTTCGTATTTCGTGCCGGCCTCAAGAAAGATGCGCCTCTGCCGGATACCCGCCTCGTCATCGTCGACGCGGAGACGGACGCTCTTCTTGCCATTCTGAAAATCTAGTTCAGCAATTTCGACATGGCCTTGCTGAGAGATGGGTTCCCAATAAATCTGAAAGTCTGGACCCTCGAAACCCGCACCACGGATCTGTTCTGCAAAGAGACCATCTTCCACGGAGTGATTGATGTGCTCCAGGAATTGACCATAGATGCGCTCATCAATGGGAACAGACGCGCGGTCCGTATCAACCACGAGCACGGCAACGCCCGCTTCGTCCGCGGCAATACTGGCAACGAGCGGGGTGGAGGAAAGTGAAGCTGTTGCAGCAGCCGATGAGCAGATGAGGAACTTGCGTCGGTTCATGCCAGGTAGAGTCCTTGACTTTCCTCAGCTGGATGCGGGCGTCGCGATCTGTTCGCGGAGGTTCAGCAAACGATTTCTGCGTATCCCGCGCCATCCAGCATTTAATGGGGGTCGAAGAGTTTTCAAAAACGAAACTACCTGACTATACAAAGGAGGACGCGCTAAAGACAACTTTGTGAATCGCTTTATCCATAAAGGTCAGATCGGCCTCTCCCAAACGGGAGCCTCATCTCAACGGCTGAAGCCATTTTTTCATTGCGAGATAAAGACAGATGCGTGGCTCAAATCTCCAATATCATTGGAAGTATCAATAATCTCAAATGGTCGGGGCGGAGGGATTCGAACCCCCGACCCTCTGCTCCCAAAGCAGATTCAACCGGCTATTGAAGTTTATGGAAATCTGTCGAAAATAACTCCTTTTGATCGAAGTCCGCAGCGCCGCTCAACCGGGCGTAATTGAAGTTTGTGGCTTTTCGGTGCTTTGACAGGTGCAAAATCGACTACAGTCAAAGCTCCGGTACGGTACAGCTTCCGCCAATAGAACACCTGGTTGGCGTTCACGCCATGTTGCCGGGCCACCATCGCCACAGACGCATCCGACGTAAGCGTCTGCTCGACAATCCGGCGCTTCTCCTCCGTTGTCCATTCCTTCCTCGTCCGTCGACACGCACCTCATCTGCATGCATCAAGCAGCCATACTTATCCCACAAAGTACCGCATGGCCAGAGGGGAATTTCGAACGCTTACCCCTCATACTGCTTCAGCGCGGAAATAATCTGCTCTTCCGAGTGATGCTTCTTCGGCATGTTGATTCCTCCTGGTTATCCTTCCAGAGGACCTCAACTGACAATCTACTTCTAGTTACTCCTGCTACAGTTTTCGGGTTTTGGGTCACAATTTCGAGCATAGACAGGATTGTGATTACACATTTTGAGCGGAAAGCCGCATATTCTTCCATGACCCATTCCCGGCGCATTTCGAGGTAAGGTGACGATAGAGGGCAATACACCGACCGATTCGATCCATGAGAGCGCGAATTGCGGCAACGCGACAAATGATTGCGAGAGTGTGTGTGCGTGCTTGGAAAGTCAAGGTGTTTTTCTTGAATCCTAGTGCGATGCGCAACATTGCAAGCTGAGTTGTTCCTTCTTCGCCTGGGTCAGCAGTGGAATATCGGGGTCAGCACTTTTCCAAAGCGATAAAAAGCCCTCATATTGATAGCGTGCCTTCTCCTGGTTACCGGCGATTGCATCGGCGCGGCCCAGCTCAAGGCGCGCTAAGGCGCCGATGGGATCACTGACCACGACGCCGGGATGATCGGCGATCTTCTCGAATTCCCTGGCAGCTTCAGAGCCCTTCTTGAGAGCGAGCAACGCTTCACCGCGTACAAATGTCGGATACATTGCTCCGAAGTTTGCATGAATAGCGGTGCGAGGCGTGCCGATCTCGCAGGGCACGGCCTTTTGCAGCAGCTCGAGTGCCTGCGTGGGGTTGCCGCGGTCCAACGCTATCTGCCCGCGAAGTGAAGGCAAATAGCTGCACTGGACAGACGTGTCTTCAGGAAAACGCTTGTCGAGATTGTCGGCCAGCCGTTGCGCGCGCACCGGCTGGCCGGAGAGGGCCAGCGCGATAGCCGCTCCATACTCGACACCACGGTTAGTCGACAGCTTGAGCGCTGCATCAGCCGACCGCTCAGCCTCACTCCTGTTTCCGAACAATCCTTCCCAGATGGCCGTTCCTGCCTTATAGAGCGCAGCCGCTTCAGTGTTGCCTGCCTGCTGGGCGAAGGTCTCGGCATTCTCCGCCGCCCTTCGGGCTTTTTGTACCTGGCCTCTATAGGCAAGAACCGAGGCTGTATGTTGTGTAACCCACTCCTCGACCGGTTGATTGCCGCTTGCAAGTTGAGTGACGTGATCCATCTCCTTCTCATCCCCGCGGAGGAATGCTACGTCGTATCGCGCAAGCAATACTTCAGGAATCTCAACATTGCGCGCCTCTGCCTGCTTGAACGTATTTTCAGCATCCTGGAGCGAGCCGCGCGATTCATACGCTCCTGAAAGGACGGCAAAAGTAACCAGAAAATCGGGATCCACGTCGAGCGCTTTTCGGGCCTCTTCAACCGCTTGATCCCATCGCCCAAAAACGGGATAGATGATTCCCGCGAGAAACGTGGCGGGAGTTACGTCATGGGGATAGGTCCTCTCCCAGACTTCGCAAACCTGCTGTGCCCGCTCCATATTTTCCGTCACCTGCATTTCATAGGCGGCCTCAATCCAGAATTTTTCAGCATCGCTGGTACGATCGCGCAGCTGGTAGGCCATAGCAGTGTATTTTGCAGACAACTCATCTTGAGAAAGATCGGCGTAGGCGCGGCCCAGCAGTGCATATGCCATCGCAAAATTCGGATCAATCGAAACAGCGCGCTGAAAAAACGGCAGCGCATGCTCTGCCCCGGTCGTAGAGATCAGCCGATGACCGATGCTGTAGGCCTTGAGCGCTTCAAGCGACGGCGTAGTTGCATCAGCTAGGGGTGTTTCGTGCTCCTGGATCGTGGCCAACGACTCGCCCACCCGAGATCGGAAACGGACGGCAATCTGGCTGAGCGCATTCAGTACATCCTCTTTCCGAGCGGTCTGATCCTGTTCCATATCGAGGGTCGCACCATTTTGGCAATCCACTGCTCGGAGACCAATGACATATTGCGAATCGAGCCTCGCGATCGACCCATCAAGCAGTGCAACCCCTCCGGCACGGACACAAGCCTCTCGCGCTTGATCCGCCCCAAGTGGCTTATCCGCTGGCTGCCCCATCAACTCGAGCGTGTGACGGATTCGGTTTTCTGGAATGAGGCTGAGAAACGGAGACTGCTCCAGTTGCACTACAAGCCCCTGCCTCAGGGTCTCATCGAAAACCCCGTCTCCCGTCGTATTACTGAAATCACCGATAAACACGGGATCATTCTCTTTCAGGATTGCGGGATGATTCCGCCGTTGCGATAAGAACCAGGCTGCCACGACTCCCCCGATGATCAGAGCAGTCGCACCTGCGTAAACTTGCCATGCCTTGAATTTCCTAGCTCGCGAGAGAGTCGGCGCGGAAACTTCTATCTGCCGTTCTGTCTGCTCCACGAGCAACTGAGAGCGGGTATGCGTCGCGATCAGGATTGATTCACCCTGTTGCTGCACCGTCCGCACATCCCCCACAAACCGGTATCCGCGACCCGGAACCGTGACAATGTGCCGCCGCTCCTCCGACGTATCTCCAATGGCCTTGCGCAGCATGAAGATGTTCTGGCTCAGATTGGACTCCTCAACAAATGAGTCGGGCCAGAGTTCACACATCAATTCTTCCTTAGTCACCACCTCGCCGCTCCGGCGAACAAGGATCAGAAGCACCTCAAAGACTTTTGGAGTGACGGGAACCGGCTGATCGCCGCGCAGCAATAGCTTTCTGCCCGGGTCCACCCGGTAGACCCCGAATTCGTACAGGATTCCCGTGCCAGCCGCCATGGCAACCCCAAATGTAGCTGATTCTGCACCGCGACCATTCCAAGCGCCGCTTTACAACGCTAGCTTATTCAGGCACCTACCCATTCTCAAAGCCTTTTTGAGAACTTTTTGAGTCGTTCTTTGAGGACACTGTCCTCTGCCTGCGCCACTCTTGGCCATGCTCGGCGCACGGAAACCTGAAGGAACAGTTCAATGCGAGTGAAGACGACGCGGATCACCGTGGAGAGCGAGACGATCACGACGATCCGTCGATTCGGTGCAGATCGATCCTGGTGTCCCGTTTGTGCCGCTGAGGTCGCTGTAGTCGCAATCGAAGGGCTCGCAGGAATCCTTCCGGACGACGTGGCTCAATCTTGGATCGCAAGAGGTGAACTGCACGTTTCGCGATATTCGGGCAAGTCCGACTGCATTTGCCTCGACTCACTGCTTCAGTGCTTCCAGCTGCAACGGGCACAAAATCCCAATTCCGCAAAGGAGACGTCATGACTTCGAAACTGTTTCCCGCCCAAAGAAAGCCCCTCTGGTCCTGGCTCGCGGCGCAGCCAAGAATCTGGTTCGCCCTGCTCACCATCACAATTTGTTCCGCAGTAGCCCATGCCTCGCCGCCACAACTTGTCTATGTCATCACCGCCGGTGCCAAAGGTCCGCAGTTTGGTGCCGTAAATCTCACCAATGGACATTTTCTCCCCATAGGAAAGCCGGAGCCCGCATTGATGGTCGATCTCGTTTGGTGGAAGGGATCGCTCCTCAGCCTTGCACAGTCCGACCCCTATGCAGGCGACCTGGTCCGCATCGATCCGTCTACCGGAGCAATGTCAGTGATCGGTGCCACCGGCCTCGGTTACAACGCATTCTCAATAGCCGCATACGGAGGAATTCTGTATCTGGCGGATATTAGCGGTAATCTGTACACCGTCGATCCTCACACTGGTGCGGCGACCTTCCTTGCAGCAACAGGAATGCCGCCGGATACTGTGACGCCATTCACCACCAACTCAGATGGCACGCTCAACCTCTGCGATCAAACCTTCTACGCCACAGGTGGAAGTCTCTACGTCACCCTCGATGCATTCAACATTGATCCGAATACTCTCGCGCTCGACAAGGACCCCTCCCACATCAGCATCAGTCCGGCGCTCTATCGCATCAACCCCGCAACAGGCTCAGCCACCCTGGTCGGCCCAACATATTTCCAGTTCGGCGCAACGGTCGCGTTGAGAGGAAGATTCTATGGATTCCGGCTTGCGCCTACCGGGTTTGCAAACGGCGCTCCCACAGCGTTCAGCGAACTCTTCACAATCGACGCGTCCACCGGCCAGCCGACGTTTATTCGGGTGATCGATCCCGATGCAGGCACAATCTTCGGCGCGGCACCGATTCTGCCGTAAGATCTCGAACCCCCGATTGAACGATTTGGCCTGTTTGGGCTCGCAAACGCATGTTGGCGGAGCCGTGGTGCGAAGTTTGCGCCGCGGCTCCTTCTTAACCAAGCTGCTTGAGTACCTGCGGAGTTCGGAAGCAGAATCGGCCCGGCTCCAATGCATGCTTGATCTCAGAGCGAGAGGTTTCATCCCGCCCGAAATCACCGCATTTCGGGAAGTAACCGCTTCCAACTTAGTGTTAGAAGAAGGTCTGCGCGGCAGAGCCTGACCTTTAATAATCGAGGGAATAGGCCACCATCAAGGCGTCCCAGAGGTATCAATCGCCGCCAGCACTCGATATGAGCATTCGGGTGAAGAGGCCGGATCATGATCCGCCTCTTCACCGACTGTTGTGCTCTCATCAGTTCCCATCATTATGAAATTGCTTTTTCGCGATGCAGGTGATTACGTTGCCCGGATCTGTGATGACAATCTTCAATTCCTTTCCATCATCCTCGATCACAAAGAAGGCGTCGACGGTGATGCCTCCCCCGCTGACCGTGTATGTACCTGTACAATCAGAGTTCACCTGGTATGTGCCGGACTCCACTCCCGGGAAGACGCTGCCATCCACGCTTGATATGCCACTGATGGTGAGATTGCCCTTTCCGTCGAAGCTGTCAACATTGACGCCGGCGAATGGCCCGAGTCCGACAATGGTTCCGGTGTCCAGGTCTGAGTAGGTGCCTCTCAGGGTCGCGTTCGAGCAGGTCCTATTGGAGGCTTTCGCCGCGGGTGCAGCGGCCAGAGCGAGCGCAAAGACCGCGAAGGTGAATGGTTTTGCTGCGTTGCTGAGTCTCATGTGTTCTCCTTTTGGGTTGATGGTGGTTTTGGTCTGAGAAGGAGATCAGCCGATCTCCGATTCTCCGTCTCTCGTTCTCCGGATTCGTTTGAGCATTGAGTTCAGGCAAATCAGAGAAGCACCATCAGCGGCCGTGGTGTGGTGCAGGTCCGAAGATTCCAGCCATTCCTGCACCTCCGCCGTTGGCAGATTCGAAACCACCCCCACTTCGTTTAACGGGATCATCTCCACCTCTGACCTGCACTGCGGGCACCACGCACACATCGGCGCTCGCCCCCGCAGAACCAGAAGCGAATCGGTTTCAATCGTTATTCTGGTGAACTTCGCCATCCCTCTTGCCTTTGCGTCTCCCGAGAACCGTTCCCACGGGAGAACACGATGGCAGACTGACCGAATGGCGCAAGAATGTCATTGCAGGCGCGATGATTATTTCTGATGATTTCTCGGTGCCATCTAAGTAGAAGAATTTACATAACTTCGACGAGGTGCTCGGAGAGGCCCACCGGCCTGAAATCCGCCGAATTCATGCTAAAATCCGTAGCAATCGTACGACGGATCTCGTTTCTCAACGCCCAATCTCAAATCTGAATCGACCACCGGAATGGGATGAACCTCATCGAGGGCCGCGCGCCCGGGTCTTCCACCTTCTGGTTCTGACACAAGGTGCACCCGATGGCAACCAACGCAGCGTCGAAGACGAGGCAATTCTACGAATTCGGATCCTATCGTCTCGATCCTGAAAAGGAACTGCTGCTGCGTGAAGATGAAACGGTTCCAATTCCGCCCAAGGCCTTTCAGATCCTGCTCGTTCTGGTTCGTCACAACAAGCAGGTGGTCACCAAAGACGACCTGTTGAAGAGCGTGTGGCCCGACACTTTCGTGGAAGAGGCCAACCTCAGCCGAAACATCTTCCTACTGCGCAAGGCGCTCGGCGAAAGCCCGCAGGATCATCAGTACATTGTTACGGTCCCGGGCCGCGGCTATCGGTTCGCGGAAGACGTGCAGTTGGTCCCGGAGCAAGGATTCGAAATCGTCGCAGCCAGTCATTCCAAGGTGCAAATCGAAGTCAAGCAGAACTGGTGCTGGCAATGGATTGCGCTCGCGGCCGTGTTGCTGCTTGCTTCCGTTGCCGGAGTATCCTGGTATCTCCTGCATCGCGGACCGGCGTTGAAGGCAAAAGACTCGGTAGTGCTGGCCGACTTTGCAAATTCGACAGGCGAACCGATCTTCGACGGCACCCTTCGACAAGGGCTCGCATTTGCGCTGGAGCAATCACCCTATCTGAGCATCGTGGACGACGCAGTAACTCAGCGCGACCTTCGACTGATGAATGTCGCTGCTGGCAGTCCCGTCACCCATGTGATCGCTCACGATGTATGCGTTCGTGAAGGAGGTGCAGCCACCATCGAAGGGACAATTGCAAAGCTGGGCTCACGATATGCCATCACGTTGGAGGCGATCGCCTGTCAGGATGGCAAGACTCTGGCGCGAGAGCAGGTCGAAGCCGACGACAAAGAACATGTGCTCCGGGCCCTGGATACCGCAACTACGTCAATGCGCGGCAAGCTGGGTGAATCGCTCAACTCAATCAAGGCGCTCAATCAGCCGCTGGAATTGGCAACTACCTCATCGCTGGAAGCCCTACAGGATTACAGCGAAGGCATAGACGTAATGAAGCAAGGCCAATTTCGAGCTGCTCTTCCCTTGTATGAGCGGGCGATTGCAATCGATCCGAAGTTCACGATGGCCTATTACTTGATTGGTGTTGTTTATGAGAATGCCGGAGATATGGGTCGAAGTGCCGAGTTTGCGCGGAAAGCATTCAGCATGGCCGATCGGGTTTCGGAAATTGAGCGAACCGAAATCACAGCTTACTTCTATAGAGCTACGGGCGAGCTGGACAAAGAAGTGGATACCTACCAGATCGCCGTGCGCGATCACTACCCCCGCGTGTGGAGCTATCACAACCAACTTGCATTGACCTTCAACGATATGGGGCGGTTTGAAGATGGATTGCGAGAAGGGCTCGAGGCCGTGCAACTCGTACCGGATTTCGAAGCTCCTTATCGCCGGGTCCTGGACGCCTATCTTTGCCTTGGTAAATTCGGTGAGGCGGATCGCGAAGCGGCCCAGGTCCGGGCGCACGGCATCGCCGGTCCGCGCATACATCAGCGATTTTTAGAACTCGCCTACCTCGAAAACGATGCAACCGCGATTGCACGCGAAATCCAGTGGTTTGCAGGTAAACCGGATGAGTATCTGAGTTTTGGATTGCAGGCGGCACACCTGAATGAACACGGCCAGCGGAGAGAATCGCACGCGCTCTTTCAACGTGCCGCAGATAGGGCTCGTCATGAGAACCTCGCTTATGTCGCCGATGAGTTCGAAGAGGCTGACGCCCGCGCCGACGCCTTGGCGGGCGATTGCGGGAGTGCTCGAAGGTTGGGGCGTCCCGCACTGGCTCTGGCAATGTGCGGTGAAACCGCTGCCGCAGAGAAGCTTGTTGCTGAGGGTTCGAAGGCAATGCCGAATGGAACCATATGGAACGCCGTGCAACTGCCTGAAACCGAGGCAATCATCGCCTTGCATCGCAATGAGCTGGAAAAAGGAATCGAGCTGCTGACCTCTGCTCTGCCCTACGAACGCGCTTATCCTGATGCCATCTATGTCCGCGGTTTGCTTTATTTGCAGATGAAGAAAGGCGCCGAAGCGGAAGCGGAGTTTAGGAAAATTACGGATCACGAAGGCGCCAGTTGGGGAGCAACCTGGGTGTATCCAAACTGGGGCCAATATTATGCGCTTTCCTACTTGGGGATGGCGCGCGGCCGCGCCCAGGCTGGCCAAAGCGTACAGGCTAAGGAGGCGTTCGATAAATTCTTCGCGTTGTGGAAGAGCGCCGATAACGATCTTCCCATTCTCAAGCAGGCCAAGGCTGAATATGCGCAGTTGCAATAGGGAGTCGCGGTCGTTTTGCGGTGCCAACAAATGCGGGAAAGGGGCGAATAACCGGATACGCGGTCGTAACCTCGGTTTTGACCAACTTCCCGAAATCCGACTTTACGGCGGAATTCCGACAGGAGTTCCCACTAGCTCCATGGAGAGGCTACAAAGCTGATTCCAGCGTCCTGCCCCATCAGGTCTGCGACTTTTCCGGTTTTGGGCAGCGGGACGAAGAGCTTTACTTGGCCATTTCCATTAGCCTTTTGACCGTTGTGGTCCGCGAAAATCATGTCAGCTCCTATGCTGCGCCTCGTTCGAGCGCATATTCATGATGAAGTCCACCCAAGACTGCGGTTGACCTGACCCGTTCCCCTATCTCAAAGCGGTGACGATGCTCCCGAACGGCAGGTGCAGAGTTTGAGACCGGAATTCCTGGACCCAAGCGAGAATGGGGGCGACCGCGGTTGTAATGTGAAACCCACTCCCGCAGAATCCTGCGCAAGTGGCGCTCAGTGAACGGAATCACTTTGTGCAGGCGCGGAGGCAATGCTTGGAAACGGGCTCCTCGCCTTCAATCAGTTCCGCACAAGATACAGATCTTCGCCGTCGGCGAGGTTCAGCTCTGCCCATATGAGCTCCGGTCCGTGATCGCAGCGGCGGTCATTTGTCAGAGCGTTGCTTACCCACGATTGCTTGCATCGGCGAGTGACTGAGTTCCCGCGCATTTGGGATGCATATGATTTTCGGATGCAGCTTCTTTGGTCAGTCTTTCAGGATTGGCCGGTAGTTGTGCAGCCAGCTCTCGACGACAATCCAGTTGATGGAAAAGCCAATCCAGAAGGCAAATCCGAAGAATCGCTGTGGTGTTAGATGAGTCGCCGCGCTTGTAGCAAAGAACACGCCCATGACCGGGCGCGTGGTCGCAATACCGAGCAGAATTCCCACGGCTCTGAGCAGCCACCGCCTCTTCCGCTCAAACTGGCCTTGTATCTTGAACAGCCAAGCTCGGCCAAGAGAAAACAGAAACAAGGTGTTGAAGAAAAGCACCGCGCTGCGCTCGATCCATCCGCCGATGGAATACGTGCTCATGGCGTAAGCTGTGAGACCAACGATCGCTCCAAGCGGGAACAACACGCGCTCAGGCCACGCAAGATGCGAGAATCGGCGTAGAACAATAAACGGGGCGACAATAACGAACGCCAGCGCGGGAAGAATGTGCGTCATGGTCAATGCCGTGTGAGAAGCAAATAGCCGATTCAATTCGGCCATCTGCGGCGGTCCCGATTGTGAGGGAAATGCGAGCGCAATCACGCGCCGGATGACCACGGCGACAGAGATCGCGATGCACAACCAGAATCCGATCCACAACCATTGCGGCGCGGAAACTGGATGTGCGTCGGTACTCACGCTGGATCGGCTCTCTCGAGTTGGTGACATTCCGAACCTCCGGTTCAACGGCAGCCGCACCGCCTCGCGTGTCTGCTGCTCATCCCAGGCAACTATGAAGAGCTAGAGTCCGCGGAACCTATTGCCACTCTTCGATCTTTTCTAAGCGCGGCTGCGGCAAAAAGCATCCATAAAAAGCCCACATATCTGGTGATAGGAATAAAAAAGTTGGCGGGGAACGTGATCAAGCTGAGCGAAGAGATTTCTCCAGCGAGCGCAATGAACATTCCCAGAGCGACAAGCCACCGGGGAAGTAGTCGCGTGAAGTAGCTTGTAATCGAAATTCCGGCAGCCAGGAGCCCGAACCCAACTGCATAAAAAGCGCCTCCCGAAAGGAAGCTGAGAAAGTAGATTGCTTTCGCAACCGCGGCGGAGGCAGAAACTTCAGGCACTGACAACGCCCAACCTGCCATACCGGAGAGGAATAATGCGACAGCCGCGGACACTCCACCGAACAGTGCGATGTTCGTACCCGCAGCCCGGACTCCATAAAAACGCAAACGGCTAATCGCCGTTACCGTGAAAATCCCGAAGGGCACTGCAGAACCGAACAGGAAGAAGTTGCTCACACGCACCGCCGTGGAATTTTGTGAAAAGAACAGACGCATCTGTTCGGCAGGCGCAAAGGGGGTTACGAAAGACGCTCCGTGCCGGAGCGCCACTGCTGATACCAGGCCAGCTACAAAGACCAGGATGTGAGCTGTAGCCAGCAGCATCAGTGAAGGACCACGGAATCGAACAGTCTGTTTTTTCATAAAATCATTTATTACATAAATGAATAAGATATGCAATAATTATTTTCAAGATGAATCGTCATGGAATGGGAATCAGTCAGCCGGCATTTCTCCTTGCCCAACTCGGAGCTCACGCTGCCACGCAATTTGCTGAAAAATTGAAGGTTATGGATCTCACGCCGCCGGATGCGGGGATTCTCCGGCTTCTGCGCGTGGCCGCTGGATTAAGCCAGCAGGAGCTTGCCGGCCGGCTCGGGATCCATCCCAGTCGATTGGTTGCGCTCTTGGACAGCCTTGAAAAGCGAGGTTTCGTCGAGCGAAGGCCGAACCCGGACGACCGGCGCTTGTACTCTTTGCACCTGACAAATACGGGCGTGGAGGCATTGGAACGGATCGGAAAGATTGGGCGAGAACATCAGGATGTTCTGCTGATGGCCCTCAATAAAGAAGAGCGCGAGGCACTTTCTGCGATGCTGCTTAAGGTTGCAGATCAGCAGGGGCTGACGCGCGGTGTGCATCCCGGATATGAGCGACTCGGAAAGCTCAAAGCGCCGGCAGATCACTGATCGAGCAGAATCAGAATGGCTCGTCGAGATGTTCTCCTAGCACACAGGTCGGGAAAGCTTCGTCGTGTATTTCAGACCGGACTGGAAACTCATCCTTGAAACAAGCGGCGAATGAAGAACTAACTGCTTCCAGCATCCATGTACGAAGGCCTCGAGGGATGATGGCCTTGGTAGATTCCGCTCATGTGATATATGTATTGAATTAGTTGACAGGTGAATACGCGAAGCAAAGCCTGCTCGCAATGAATGGTTTGAAGTAATGGACATGCGGGACATTGCGAAGATAGCAGGCGTGTCGAGCGCCACTGTCTCTCGCGTTATCAATGGGGTGAGTTCAGTAAGACCGGAGACCGCTGAGCGGGTTCAACGGGTGATTGACGAACTCAAGTTCATCCCCAACGGCAGTGCTACGACGCTCAAGTACGGCAGAAGCAGCACATACGGGCTCATTATTCCCGACATCACAAATCCCTTTTTCCCGGAATTCATCCGCAGCTTCGAAGGGATTCTCGCCGATACGAATCACAACATGCTGATGGCAACGACCGAATCGCAGTCGTTGCGCATGCAAAAGACGATCTACCGCATGCTGGTGAGCCAGGTAGAAGGTATTGTGCTGCTGGCATCGGAGATTGAAACCGTGCCGATCGAGGCGGTGGTCAATAATCGCGTGCCGCTCGTTACCATGGATCGGCGACTGGTAGGCAAAGGCCTTAGCGATGTGTCGGTGGACAGCACGACCGGTATGAGGGATGCGATAAAGCACCTCTACAAGCTTGGGCATCGGAAGATCGGTTATATCGGTGGATCGGCCGGGCCGACGATTTCTGATCACCGGCAGAACTCATTTGTTCGCGCCATGTCGGAGCGCGGCCTGCTGGTAGAACAGCAGTTCCTGCGGGAAGGGAACTACCGCATTAGCGGAGGTGAAGCGGCGATGGCCGAGTTGTTGCGCCTGCCTTCGCCGCCGACCGCAATTATTACCGCCAACGATCTGACGGCTATTGGCGCACTGCGCGTCATTCGCAAGGCTGGGCTTTCGGTTCCCGGTGCCTTTTCGATCGTAGGGCTTGATGACATTGAGCTGAGCGACATCGTCTACCCGCCATTAACCACTCTGCGGCTCTCGCGGAAGGAGCTCGCAAAGAGCTTTGTGACCGCCCTTGAAGCTCTGCTGAATGATCCGCAACGGACTGGAATTCAGTACAAGGTCGAGACTTCGCTCGTGGTCCGGGACTCGACCGGGCCAGTGCGTAAGCGGGTTCGCATGGCCGGACCCACACTCAAATACAAAGCTCGCGCAGTTACCGGAAGATGACGGTCATAGGCAAGCAGGCAGCGTGTAAGAGCCCGCCAAGTTAATGCAGAACAATACGATAGATACCGTAACAGCACTCAGTTACGTTATCCGATCAGTGAAAAGCTCTGCCGGCACCGAAAAGATCGTTCGCCGGCTTTCCTCGTGCCCCGGCTCTTCCTGAATTTTTTCCCTTGACAATCGCTTTTCGCCGCAGCGAATATGTTGCGAGTCTGAACAATCAGTGTGGGTGGGAACGGGAGCCGAATCTAGCTCTCGAATTTCTAGTGGTGTACCCTTTGCGCCTTTAGCACGATTGGTAAGATGGCAGCGTCCTGGAGGGGTGTAGGACGCTGTTTTGAAGGTGCCAAATGTATACGTATTCTTTCTCGGTTCGGATGTCAGTAGAAGGGTCAGCCCCGCAGGAGGAGGGACCTTGTCGACTAATGTATACGAATACATTTGCGGCTCGAAACCGGATTTGCCGGCCATGATAGGCCGGCATTAACAACAACATTCTCGAAACCGCCATGAGCGGTAACAAACAGCAAGTGAGGCAAGCGAATGAAATTCATGAGGCTAGTCGCAGTCCCAATTCTGGTGTGTTTGTTCAGCCTGCAAGGCAGCGCACAAACCTCCAGTGCTACCATCTCCGGACGCGTCGTGGACCAGAGCAACGCGGTAGTCCCCGGAGCAGAAGTAAAACTGGTGAACCAGGCAACAGGCGTTGCCGAGACCACACGCACGAATTCAAATGGTGAGTTCATCTTCCCCGATGTGCAGCCCGGAACATTTACCGCCAACGTGCAGGCTGCCGGATTCAAAGCTCTGCAAAAAGTGGGGCTGGTGTTAAGTGCGTCACAGAATCTTGACGCCGGAACACTCGTTCTGCAGCTTGGCACTGTTTCTCAATCCGTAACGGTCACCGCTGACATCACACCGCTGCAAACTTCGAGCGCCGAGCGGTCCGCAGTACTCGACAACGCCCAGATGGAAAATCTGCTGGCGATTGGCCGCGATGCCATGGCATTGACGCGACTGAATCCGGGTGTGGTGGGTGGGCAGGGCTCCGCCAGTCTGAGCACTACCGCGACGCCCACGGTCAACGGCGTCAATAGCCAGTACAACTTCGTCACCGTGGACGGCGTTCCTGGAAATACGCGCGGTGGAGGGACCTTCGACACGCCGCCGAACATGGACGCAATCCAGGAAGTAACACTGCTCGAGTCCAGTTACTCGGCCGCCAACGGCAAGGTATCGGGCGCGAACATCAACTTCGTCACCAGGGCCGGGACCTCGCAATTTCATGGAGGCCTTTACTACTACTTCCGCAATGAGGACCTGAATGCCAACACCTACTTCAACAAGTTCAACGGAGCAGGTATCGCCCGGCCTCGTTACCGCTACAACACCTACGGTGGTACGTTGGGCGGCCCGATCTTCTGGCCCAATCATTTCAATACATCGAGGAACAAACTGTTCTTCTTTGTTTCCATCGAAAACTCACCCATAAGAACGCCAGATGGAACGAAGTACTTCCGGATTCCGACGCAGGCGGAGCTGAACGGAGACTTTTCAAAGACTTACCAGACGAATCAGAAGACGGACAAGTTGCTGTACATTCGGAACCCATCGCTAACGGGAACCTGCTCGGCGACAAGCGGCGGAGCGGGGTGTTTCACAAACAACCAGGTTCCGGTGAACAGCGGTCAAGGGCAGATTCTGCTCAACATTCTTTACAACAATACGATTGCGGCGCATCCGAACAACTACATCCAGGATAATCCGTCGCTCACCTTGAACAACTACAACTACACCACGAACTACTCGTCGGATAAGTCATACGAGCAGCAGGTCATTCGTATCGATTACGACCCAACCGAGAAGCTGCATCTTTATTCGCACGTAAATCAGGCGACAATCAATAACAACGGCTATGGCTCTACAACGAACAAGTACACGTGGCTGTTCCCGGTTAACTACCAACTCACAGAACCAAGCTATTCGCTCGATGTGACCTACACGTTCAGTCCGACGATTGTGAATGAATTTAGTTTTGGCGCATCGGCATGGAACGAGTATTCGCGATACGATCCCGCCAATATCGCGAAGGTACAGCTCGGAGCATCAGGATTCAATCTGCCTTCGTTGTATTCAGGTGTCAACCCCTTGAACCTGTTTCCTGGGGTGACCTTCGGCGGGGTCTCCAGTGTGTCCACAGATATCCCGAGCTACGGATGGGATTCGCGATTCCCGTTCAATGACAACGTGCTGAATCTTTCATTCAGTGATGGTTTGACGAAGGTGAGTGGAGGGCACAGCTACAAGTTCGGCGTTGACTACGAGACCGATACGTATCTCCAGACAAACCACAATCGTGTCGGTACATTCGCCTTCGACCAGAACTCGCAAAATCCCAATGACACCAACTTTGCGTACAGCAACGTGCTGTTGGGTAACCTCTACACCTACACGCAAACAACCAAATTGTTGAGCTATGATCCGCGCACGACTGTATTGGATTTTTATGCGCAGGATACGTGGAAGGTGAATACGCACCTGACACTCGACTACGGTATGCGCACCTCGTACTCGTTGGCGCAGAAGCTGCTTGTCGGTAACAACTTCGTTCCTGCTCTCTACAATCCCAGCCAGGCGCCGGCACTCTATCAGCCGAATGCGAGCGGTACAGCGACTGATCCCACCACAGGCATCTCGGGATATTACAAAGCCTATGTGGGCCTGTTTGTGCCCAATACCGGCAATCTCAACAACGGTATCTTGTATGCGAACACGCCGGGATATCCTTCGGGAACTACATATAACCAGGGGCTCTTCTGGCAGCCGCGCTTTGGTTTCGCCTACTCGATCAACAGCAAGACCGTGATTCGCGGTCACTATGGGATCTTCTACAACGCGCGTTCGGGTTCCGGACAAGAAGGTGACCTGACGAACAACGCGCCGAGCACGAACAGTCCGACGCAGTACTACACCAGCATCAATTCCACGGCTTCCAACTATTACGTGAATGCCGGCAACTTGAACGGTCCATTCAGCATTGGACACGCGCTGCCATTCCATATGCCGTTGCCGTATACCGAGCAGTTCAGCTTTGGTGTCCAACGCGAGATCGGATTCGGCACGGTGCTTGACGTCGCTTATGTGGGCACCACTACGCAGCATTCCAGCCGCTATGTGCCGATCAACGAAGTTCCGTACGGATCTGAGTTCCTCTACAGCCACCAGAGTTCGGGTGGGGGCACATTGCCGGACAACTTCTTCCGTCCTTACCCCGGTTTCGGCACCATCAGCATGCAGCAGGACGATCTGTCAGCGAATTACAATTCGCTGCAAGTCAGTGTCACGCGGCGTCTGCATAACGGGCTCGAGTTTGGAGCGAACTATACTTACTCGAAAACCCTGGACTACGGCACCTGCACAAATACCGGTTGCAGCGATTCGTACAACTTCACGTCAGCGCTCTATCAAAACGTGCGGTCGTGGAACTACGGGCCGGCGAGCTACGATATCCGGCATAACCTCGCGATCAACTATCTGTGGGCATTGCCGAAGGCGAGCCGCCTCGTGAACAACTTCGCCACGCGGGCCGTTCTCGATGGCTGGCAGATATCGGGAATCGCGACCCACCAGAGCGGCGCACCTGGGGAGGTTTCGCTGTCTGTAACCGGAAACCCAAATATCACCGGCGGAGGGGACGGAGCGCGCATCGTGCTTACCTGCGATCCAATGCGCGGTGCTCCGAAGACGTTCAACAACTGGTTCAAGAACAGCTGCCTGGCGACGCCGATTGCAGGTGCTGTGGGAACCACCTCAAATCCCTCTGGCACGCCGTACTCACTGCCTGCCGGCGGAGTGTTCTCGCCCAAGGTAAATTTCTATCTGCCCGGCATTACAGACTTCGATACGGCTCTGTTCAAGAATGTGCCGCTGAATGAGAGAGGGATGCAGATGCAGCTTCGCGCGGAAACCTACAATACCTTCAATCACAGTGAATTCAACGCGATCAATGCGGCGGCGACATTCAATAGTGCAACCTCAGCCGGTACCCTGCAGACCTCGAACCTGGGTCAGTTCAGCGGTACCGCAAGCCCGCGTTATATGCAATTGGCAATGCGCTTTACTTTCTAGCGCGCACCGGCTCACTCGCAGGACGGCGCACCGAACCTGGTCCGCCGTCTCGCTCTTTATAAATATGTCGGTTCATCCGGTCTTGTACGCCCGACAGAAACCGGATCGAGAAGCGCATCCCGATTGAAAGTGACAGGCGACCGTTTCTGCATTTCGCAAATCCAAATTGTTGAAGTTGACAAAGAGAGGAGTCGAGACAATAATTTGGGCGCGGCGTATATGTGTGAATCAACCCGCGCGTCCTTTCTTTCTGAATTGATCGGCCATGCTGTCTGAAAGTTGGGAGGGCTGACATGGATATCCATCAATTGGAAATCTTCCTCGCCGTCATGGACTCACCCAGTGTCACGCGGGCTGCGGAGAAGGTCTATCTTTCTCCGGCGTCTATCAGTCTTCAACTGCATAAGCTGGCGGATGAACTCGACACGGAACTGTTCACTCGCAATGGAAACGGAAAGCGGCTGATTCCGACTCCTGCTGCAGTGCGTCTGGCGGAGCGCGCGCGTAAGCTGGTGAGTCTTTCGAATCAGATCAAACAGGTCTTTCAGAACGATCTCAAAAAAGATACGCAGCCATTTTATTTTTCCACCGGCGTAACCACTCTCATTTATCAATTGGGAGAGCCGCTGAAGCAACTGCGGACCCGCTATCCGCAAACGGAGTTTCGCATTGCAGTGAATCCGACAGAGGAAACGCTCGCCGGTCTGGAAGAGCGCCGCTATGATCTTGGGCTCATCTCTTTACCCGTTGCCGCAGAAAGCCTGAAGAACATGAACGTCATCCATCTGTTCGACGAGGAGCTTCTCATTGTCTGTTCCGCGGAAAACGGTGCACACGGAAAGCAGGTTACTTCAATGAGGGCTTCAGAGTTGGCCGGGCTCCCATTTCTTCTTTACCCGAAGGGAACTGTTCTGCGGATTTTGATTGATCGTTTCTTCGAGGAGATCGGGATGAACGCCGACGTGGTTATGGAAGCAGACGACACGGAGGCCATCAAACGTCTGGTTGAATCGGGTTTCGGTTACTCAATTATTCCCGAACATGCTCTCCGGCACCGAGCACGCCCCCTCAAGGTCTACCGGGTTGAGCGGCATCCGATTGTGCGAAAACTCGCACTGGCAATGGTTCGCTCCGAATATCCCCGCAAACTTACTCTCTCGATAGCGCAATCGCTCAAGGAACTCATCCTCGACGAACTTGACGCATCCGATCCCGGTTTACCGGCCATCGCGGTCCGGGCCTAGCTCCAACCATGCGCGATGACGAAATGTTCAGCGTCCTCACGATGAGTGGTTTCAAGAGCGCGTCTGAAAGCGTTCACAAAATCTAAAAGGCCACTTAAGTTTTTTCGAATTTGACAGATTCGACGAACCATTTTTATGGTTTCAGTGCCAACTGGATGATTTTGCGCTGAGAGGACCTTTTTCCTGCGTCACACCTCATCCCACTTCAGTGACTCATTTCTAAAAAAGCGAAGGGCGAAAGATGATTCCGCGTTGCAGACTGTCTGTCATTTTCTTGATCTGGGTTGCAGTAATTCAAGCATCGGTTCTCAAATCCAGCGCTGCCGAGGCGAAATCTTTTCGAGATTGGCCTGCAGGCGATTCGCCACGGGAGATTGCGGATCGCGTGGCAGCGCGTTTTCTCGCCAAGGCGCACACTAACTTCGGCAATCCGACTCCTCCTTCTCACATTACCTATCCTGAAGTTGCTACCTGGTACGGAGCGCTCACATTCGCACACGTAACGCATGATGATGCTCTGCAAGAACGCTTAGTCCAGCGATTCGAGCCGCTGTTCGGCGCCGAGTCGAATCTGATCCCCAACCCAGTGCACGTGGACAATACGGTCTTCGGAACGGTTCCCCTTGAGCTCTACATCGTGACCAGGCAAAAGCGATATCTGGAGCTAGGCCTCAAGATGGCCGATGCCCAATGGGCCAATCCAACGGCAGACGGCCTAAGCGATCAGACACGATTCTGGATCGACGATATGTTCATGATCACGATCGTGCAGATGCAGGCCTACCGCGCCACCGGCAATAAGAAGTACCTGAATCGAGCAGCTCTAGAAATGGCAACCTACCTCGACAAGCTGCAGCAGCCAAACGGGCTCTTCTATCACGCGCCGGATGTGCCTTTCTACTGGGGCAGAGGAGACGGCTGGGTGGCTGCGGGTATGGCGGAGCTTCTTTCTGATCTGCCCAAGGATCATCCGCAGCATGCGCGCATTCTGGCCGGATATCTCGAGATGATGAAGGCTCTTCTTGCCAATCAAGACAAGGACGGAATGTGGCATCAATTAATCGACCATCCGGAGTCGTATCCCGAAACTTCCTGTACCGGCATGTTTACTTTTGCAATGGTAACCGGCGTAAAGAAAGGCTGGCTTGACGCAAAGGTTTACGGCCCTGCGGCACGGAAGGGATGGCTCGCGCTTGTGAGTTACCTCGAGCCGAATGGCGATATTCGCAATGTTTGCCGCGGAACCAACAAGACAAACGATCTGCAGTTTTATCTGGACCGGCCCAGAATCACCGGTGACCTTCACGGCCAAGCGCCGATTTTGTGGACAGCGACAGCACTCCTTCGCTGAGGCCGCCTTGCATTTTGTTTTCCGTACGGTCAATGGGTAGAAGTGCCTGAGAAGGGGCGCAAACTCGCGCTTGCGGGAGACGTGTGAGCGGAACGCGTGTTCTTGCTTAGTAGTATTCAGTAGATAATCAGCGGTGAAAACGCAGATTATCGTAATCCGCGACAGGCTGTAATCCATTAAGTTTTTTCAAATGCCCACTTCAGAAAGACTTCGTTGACAGTGTCTTATTTTGTCCTGTTATATCCCCACTGTAAGTTTTATTTTTGTCTCCATCCCAAGTTGGAATTGCGGCTTGTGCGATTTAGCAGTTTTGCAGCAAACGCATGCAAGCACTTTGATTTGAATGCGATTACAAACTCTCATCGAAACTTGGCTAATTCGTGAACTGGCGTGAAGCGTGTAGGGAGGAAGCATGAAACGGTTTCTGTGTCTCCTGGCAGCCTGCGTTCTTCTGACGATGGCACGTCAACCAGCTTCGGCTCAATTTACTGGCACGCTGTCCGGTACGGTTCTAGATCCGACCGGCAGCGTGGTGCCCAACGCTTCGCTCCGGCTGGTGAACGCAGCCACCGGCGTAATCCTCACCGCGAACTCTGACTCGCGCGGTGAATATCACTTCAACAGCCTGCCTCCCGCAACGTACCAACTGACCGCTCAGGCAACGAGTTTTAGCCAGGCGCAGTATGCCTTAACGCTTGAAACCGGGCAGACCTTGAACTTCGATATCAAGCTGGCTGTTGGCAGTTCTACACAGACAGTGCAGGTAACAACTCAAAATGCAGCAATCGACACCGCCGATACCCGGCTGCAAGAAACTCTTGGCACACAAACTTTGTCGTCACTTCCATTAGCTGGGCGGAGCATGGTCTCGCTGGTGGTGTTGGCTCCTGGAGCAGTTGGATTGGGCGTTACCTCGAATGGCAGTCCAGGGTCAGGGCGTGACAATTATTCGACAGAAACACAGGTCGACACGAGCGCGAACGGGCAGGGAGCTGTCGGCAATATGTACATTGTAGATGGCCTTGACGTCACCAGCTCGATCCGACCGGGAGTTCTGAACATGACTCCGAATCCGGATTCCATCCAGGAAGTTTCGGTGCAAACCGATACCTACAACGTCGATTATGGACGCGCCAGCTCAATCCAGATGCTCATGACGACGAAGTCGGGATCGAGCAGCTATCACGGCAATGCAAGCGACTATTTTACTTATCAGGGATTTTCGGCCGGCACTGAGTTTACGCACAAGTATGCTCCGTACCATAGCAACAATATCTCCGCTACCGTCGGCGGTCCGATCATTCCACATCACAACGCCTTCTTCTTTTTTGGTATCGAACCCACTCCGTCGTCGGCAGGCGTTTCCACCCGCATCACCTTCGAAGATCCGCAGTTTACGCAATGGGCGGTTGCAAACTATCCGAATAATCTCGGGGCGCAGCTGCTCTCGAAATATCCAGTGAGCAAGGTCAGCAACGTGACGGTTTCTTCGCTCGCTTCTGCAATCTATCCGACGACCTGTGGCACCGCAGCGTCCAACAATCTTCCTTGCTCATTGCCTCTGATTGATTCCGCCAACTATACCGATGCTGCGTACCGCAATGGGGATCAGTACATGTTCCGTCTTGACAAGCCATTTGCATCCGATCGTTTGTATGGCACCTACTTCAGGACGACGCTGAATACCAGCACGCCAGATTCGAGACAGGCATTTTTCGGCACGAATAGCTACACGCAGTTCGCCGTCCAGGTAAACGAGTCGCACACGTTCAGTCCTAACACGCTCAACCAAGCCTCTTTTGCAGCAATCCGGGTGGAGGGCAATCAGCCTGCTCATGGACTGTTTTCTGTTCCATCCGTGTCCGTAACCGGCGTTGGAGTGCCAATTGGCGATGGCTTCGCGCAAGGTGACTTCATTCAGCACAACTATCACTGGCGCGATGTTCTCACGCATGTCTACAAATCGCACAATTTCAGTGCCGGATATGAGGGCCTTTTGGGTGATGATGTCGAGCCGCAGAACGGCCCCTATGACCAACCGAATTTCGCATTCAACGGCCTTCTCGAACTGGCGCAGAATAAGGTCTACACCGAAGGCCATGTAGCCTACAATCCGCTCAGCAGTCAGCATGTCGAGTTTTTCTGGAATGCCGCGGCGGTTACGCACGGGCTCTTCCTGCAAGACACGTGGAAGGTGAGATCAAAACTCATTCTGAACTATGGGCTGCGTTGGGACGATTATGGCAATCCCTATGCCCGCAGTTCGCAAACGATCTTTGCGAATTTCTTCATGGGGCCCGGGCAGACAGAGCAGCAACAAATTAGCAATGGCTTCCTCGTCATTCATCATCATTCTCTGAACAGATCCATCACAGACATTTTCAGCCCCCGGGCGGGCATCGCATGGGATCTTGAAGGGAATGGCCGTTGGCTGATCAAAGGCGGGGCCGGCTTTTTTCACAATTGGCCTACATTGGGCAACTTGAATGAGGGATTGCGAGGGAATCCTCCTGGAGCCATCTTCCCAACCTTCTACGGCGGCCAAACCCCGGCTCCAATCTTCGCTCTGGGTACCTCGAACCAGAAGCCCTTTGGCTATACCTATCCCGCATTGCCACCTGAGCAACTCGACTCCAAAGGCGGACTCCAGGGTTTGCATGTCAATGTCGGCGCTCTTAATCCGAACCTGAAGACACCCGTGTCGTACATTTACTCTGCGGAACTGGAGCATCAGCTATCAAGCAATTTGATCGCCAGTGCGGCTTATAGTGGATCGCTCGGGCGCAGACTTCTCTCCGGTGGTGGTCAGGTTTACAACGTCAGCTATGGGCAGGACATCAATGTATTGCCTGGCGATCTGATTACCCATAACAGCCTCGTGCCGACGCGGCTCAATACCAGCTTCAGCCAGGTGCTCTATACGAACAACGACCGCGAGTCTGCCTACAATGCTTTCATCGTCGGTCTCAGAGGGCGCTTCCACAATGCGTTCTTCAACGGCTCGTATACGCATTCGTCCTCCAAAGATGACTCACAGCTCTTGCCATCCTATATCAACCCTCATCAGTGGTATTCTCCATCGAACTGGGATGTGCCGAACCGTTTTTCGCTGGCTTGGAACTACGAATTTCCGAGCGTTAACGGCGAGTCGGGCTTCATCGGAAGAACAGCAAGCGGCTGGCAAGTCAACGGAACGGCGATCTTGCAGTCTGGAACACCATTCACCGTTTCGACGAATGCTGCGTTTTCTCCGCTCATCAACAGTTCGGGGCAGTTTATTGGATATGCTCCGGGCAGTGGTGACTACAACGCAGATGGAGACAACTTCGATTTTCCCAACGTCGCGAACTACAAATACTCAAACGGCCGCAAAGCCTATTTGTCGGGACTTTTCGGTTCTACACACGCAGCAGCGTTGGCGAACTTTCCCGCACCGTCTACATTCGGAAGTGAAGGGAACGAGACCTTCAATGCTTTCCGTGAGCCAGGATTCGCGGAGTGGGATGCGGCCTTCGTAAAGAACACGAAGATCGTGGAATCGGTCAACTTCCAGCTTCGATTTGAGTTCTTCAACCTATTCAATCGGGCAAATCTGAGCACAGTAGACGCCAATCTGCCCGATGGCAATTTCGGCCGCGCGACCAGTCAATATACTCCTCGCTTTTTGCAAATCGGAGGAAATCTGACGTTCTGAGATAGGCCATTTCATGGCAGGGCAAAAGCTACATAGATGCCGCCCTTTTCGGTGGAGGGATCGCGGTCGCCACCGCACGCTATGACGACATATTGCTTGCCGTTCACTTCATAGGTGGCAGGCGTAGCGTTGGCGGAGAGGGGAAGCTTCGCCTCCCACAACAACTTTCCTGTTGTCTTATCGAAGGCGCGAATTTTCTTGTCCAATACCGTTGCCCCGATGAAGAGAAGGCCACCGGAGGTAACGACCGGACCACCGTAATTTTCCGAGCCCGTATCCGGCAGTCCCTTCGCGACCAGTTCGGGGTATTGCCCAAGAGTTACCTTCCACACATACTTTCCTGTATCGAGATTGATTGCGTTCAGCGTTCCCCACGGTGGCGCATTCGCCGGATAGCCTTCTTGATCGAGAAACTTCTTATATCCCGTCGTGCCATAGATGACCGTCCCAGGCCCAGCGCCCCCGCTTTCTTCGCCATTGATCAGGAAAGAAGCAATCGCCCTCCGGTTCGCCGGAGTCAGGTCTGGAAATCCCGGCATTCGCCCCTTGCCATGCTCCAGAATCGACAGAATCTCATCTGTCGAAACTCGCTCCTGAATATTCAGAAGCGATGGAAACGCCGGCGGCGAGCCTGCCCTGTTCTCACCATGACAGGAGCTGCACCTGTTGAGGTAGAGAGATCTGCCATCTGAGCCTTCGGTTCTTTTCACCAGCGCGTTGGTAAGCCCTACGTCGTTGGCATTGATATAGAGGATGTGCGTGGCTGGATCAAAAGCTGAGCCGCCCCACTCCGCGCCTCCGTCGTACCCTGGAAACATGACGGTCTCCTGCCCAATGCGATTGGGGACAAATTGACCGTCGCTGACGTAGCTGTGAAACTTCTGGAGCGCATACGCATGAGCTTCGGGTGTACGATTCGTCAGCAGATCTTCCGTCAGCCGCTGACGAGAGAAGGGCGCCGGTTCCACAGGAATAGGCTGCGTCCGCGATGCAACTTCACCGGCGACGGTGCTTTCAGGAAAGCTCTTCTCGATGATCGGAAACAAAGGCTTCCCGTTAATGCGATTGAAGAGGAAAAGATAACCCTGCTTGGATGTCTGTGCGACTGCATGCACTTGCTTCCCATTCCGCGTGACCGTCACGAGCGTCGGAGGCGAAGGAAAATCCCTGTCCCAGAGATCATGATGCACTCCCTGAAAATGCCAGATGCGTTTTCCGGTCTCCGCATCCAGAGCTAGAAGTGTGTTGGCAAATAGATCGTCACCGATGCGATCGGCGCCATACCAATCTGTCGCCGCAGAACCGGTCGGTATATAGACGATTCCACGTTCTGTATCGAGCGACATACCGCACCAGTTGTTGGCCGCTCCGCTCGTCTTCCATGCGTCCTTGGGCCATGTTTTGTATCCGAATTCGCCAGGATGCGGAATCGTGTGAAACGTCCATCGCAACTGGCCGGTCCGCACATCATAGGCACGAATATCTCCCGGAGGAGCAGGAAGCTGCTCCGGCGTAGCATCTCCGAGAATGAGAAGGTTCTTGTAGACAATACCAGGACTCGTAATCGAAACCGACTGGAGCTTCGGGTCGCCGCGCAGATTCTCGCGCAGATCGATGCGTCCATTGGCACCGAACGAGGAGATTGCCTTGCCGGTCGTAGCGTCGATGGCATAGACATAGTTCGCGACTCCGGCAAAGAGCCGCTTTTCCTTTCCGTCCTGCCAATAGGCCAAACCGCGCTCGGCGCGTGCAGGAATGTCGCCCTTTTCTGAGTCGAAGCGCCACAACAGTTTGCCTGTGGCAGCATCCAATGCGAACACCTTCTGCGTCGGAGTGTACGCATACAAAACGCCGTCGATAATGAGGGGCGTTGTCTCGAGCCCGCCCTTTTCTGCGGTGTCGTACGTCCATACCTCTTTAAGCTGGGATACGTTCTTTGTATTGATCTGGCTGAGCGAAGAGTAATGTGAGTTGCTCGCCGATCCGCCGATATAAGCCCAGTCCACATAGCCGCTCGCCGGATGTTTCGGGCTTTGTGCGCTCAAATGGCACGTAAGGAGGAAAACCTCCAGAGCCATTAACGAAACTATTCGATAAAAATTGATCTTGCAGCGTCGTAGGACCCGATTGTTCACCAGTCTCAATCACCTTTCCTGTATCACGCGAATCTTATGCATTCTCCGCCCCTAGTGCAAACGCAGATGAGCCACGATTGCATCGCGGACCCGGCGGAGGTTGTTTGTCGGACAGTTGCCGGCCCTCAAGGCTTTGGTTCGGACTCGTGCATGAGCTCTGTCAGGTAGTCTTTCCACACCGCCGCAACTGTATGGGTTCCATGGCCGCGAGTCTGATCGGAGATCGGGATCAGAACGAAACGCGCTCTCGGCATGCGCTTCACCATCTTTTCAGCGATGCCCAGCTCGGGTGGATTGATGAAATCATCGGCAGAGTTGATCCAAAGCACCGGGACCGTAATGCGCTCAAGATTGGGACTTGGATCGTAGTTGCGGCTGGCATTCACATAGAAGATGAAGTTGTTGGCATCCGTCTGGGCCATTGCGCGCGCCAGCTCGCGGTCGATGTATCGCTCTGCTTGTTCGCGCGTGGGGGCAAGTTTCTGCAAGCGCAACGGGCTTGAACCCATGACGAAGAGCAGCTCGTTGGCATTGCGCAGACCTCCGATGGGTTCGGTCTTGTATTCGCCTCCCATCCATGCCGGATCCTGCTTGATGGCCTCGATGGCCATGTAGCGCATCATGCGGTTGCGACCCGCGAGCGCAACAGGCAGACATGCGAACGGCGCCAGAGCATCGGCGAATCCAGGATAGGCCTCGCCCCATACGAAGCTTTGCATGCAGCCCATCGAGGTCCCCAGAATCAGGCGCAGATGATCGATCTTCATTTCGTCGAGCATCATGTGCTGGCTGCGGACCATATCATCGTAGTCATAAGCCGGAAAGTGCGCGTGCAGTCCGTCGGAGGGTTTCGAGCTTTGTCCATGGCCAATGTCGTCGGGCAAGATAAGGAAATACTTCGTGATGTCCAGTGGCTGACCAGGACCGAACAACTCATCGGCAAATAAGACATTCATCAAAGAGTGGGCGTTGCCGCAGGTGCCATGGAGCAGCAAAACAGCATTGTCCACATGGCCGGCCGCACCGCGATGTGGCGTGCCGAGAGTCAAGTAATGCAGCCGCAGTTCGGGAAGAATTTCGCCAGTGCCGAAGCGAAAGGTATGGAGGACGACCGTCCCATTCTCGGTGGGCCATTTGTGAGATTCTGTGGGGCCGGCCGCCGGAGCCGTCTGCGGGTTCGTCTCGAACGTCGAGTTCGTCTGCGAGTGCACCACAACTGGAATCGCGACCAGCAGCGCGATCCCCAACCGAAGCGCTCGAAAGAACATACTCGACCCTCCTCGATGAGATTCAGTCCGGCGAATTGCTATAGCGGACCTGGAATGTTTTTGGAGAACAGCACGATTGTACGTCCGAGGCGGTGATAGTGGGCTACGTAACAAAAGAGGCCGGCCGCGGCATTGGGCTGCGGCTGGCCTCTCTCATTTCGCAGCTTAGGAGCTAGAAGTTGATTTTGATGGAGCCCTGCAGCGATCGGCCACCGCCAACGCCGTTCACCGTGCCCTGGCCGCTGCCCAGGGTGCTGGTAACCTGGCCAAAGTTTCCTGCAGTGATGATGTTGCCACTGCCGGAATTAGGGTTGTTGAATTGAGGGCTATTGCTTAACTGCACGGCATCGATGCGGATCTCCGTATCCAATTCGCGATAAGTGTGAAGCCTCTTTGCGAGAGAGAAGTTGTCCTGCACATAGCCGGGGCCGCGGAACTGGTTCCGGCCTGTATTGCCGAGACCAGGATTCGGGCATGGAGTTGTCGATCCGGGGCAGCCGGCGGGTTGTGAAAACGAGGTGGGATCGAGCCACTGCTTGCCAGCTCCGATGTTGTGAAGCACCTTGAGGCTGCCGGTGATATTCGCTAACTGCGCCGTTCCAGGCGTGTTCAGAGTTCCACCGTTGGCATAAACACTGAACGGCAAACCGGAAACCGCGGAGATGACACCAGTAAGACGCCAGCCGCCGGCAATGGCGTCACCCCAGCCGGAGTTCAGATATCTGTGACCGCGGCCAGCTGGCAATTCGTAAGTAAAGCTCTGCTCGAAGTTCTTGGCGCGATCAAAGTCGGCAGGCGCGTAGTTTCTGCGGAGATTGATGAAGAATACCAGAGTGCCGTTGTCATCACCGCCGGTGGCATAGTCCAGAGCCTTGCCCCAGGTGAAGGCCGAGGTGAAGGAAAGCCCGGCGGAATAGCGCTTAGTGAGCTGCACCTGCAATGCTTCGTAATTGGAAGAGAAGCCCATGAAATACTCGTTTGTAGCCGCGGTACGGCCGGTTGTGCCACCCGTAAACGCGGTAGAGTTTTCAGGCAGTGAAGCGTTGCCGCCGCCATAAGTGCTGGGCAGGTTGATGTTTTGCGACAAATTCATGCGCGTTCCATGATTGCCGACATAGGCAATCTGCAAGGAGTAGTTCGCGCCGAAAGCCTGCTGCACTGCAATGTTCCAAGCCTCGGCATAAGAGTTCCTGAAGTTGAGCGGAATGTACGTGTACACCTGGCTGATGAGTTGCGCAGTGTTCGCCGCGATGATTCCGTTGCTGGGAATCGAAACCGGAACCGGCGCCGGGAAGCCTGCCTGGAAGGTTGCGACGGTCACACCATCAGAGAGTACTGCGGGCGTGAAGGCTGAGCTGCCGGCCGGATTGTAAGCATTGTTGGCGCGCACAGGGTAGTTGTACGCGTAAGTATTGTCGGTGAACGGAATATAGCTCATTCCGAAGCCAAGGCGAACGACTGTATCGTTGTGCACACGGTAGGAGAGGCCGGTGCGGGGAGCGAAGTAGTCGTACCGGGTCTGCATGCCCAGGTTGGACGGGTTGCCGCCAACGCCGGCGAGAACAAGCGTATTATTGGCGGGATTATAGTTTGAGAACCCCCCGGCAATTCTTGGCGTGGCTGGCGGATAGAACTCCCAGCGCATCCCGTAATCAAGCGTCAGCTTCGGCGTCGCTGTCCACTTGTCACCGCCATACGCGAAGAACCACCACTGGCGGTAGCAAGGGAAGAATGTGTTGAGGTCGCGGCCAGTTTGGCTGGGCTGATCGAGCAGAAAGCTGGCCATATCGTTCGCGATGTTGGTCTTTGCACCCGAAGACGAAGTCTGGTTGGCAGAAAAGGTAAATGCGCCACGTGGGCTGAAGGTCTGATCCTGCAGCAGATCGTCGCGGACGCGGCGAAGATCGGCGCCCCACTTGAGGGTGTGATTCCCGATGATGCGTGTCCAGGTGTTCACGACGTCGATGTTTGATTCGGCGCGAATCCATGGAACCGATGCAGCGTATCCAATAAGAGGGTTGGAGAAACCATCGTTGATGGTGACGCCAACCTGGCCGGATGTGAACTGCTGGCCCGAGATGTTCACGCCAGGTACGCCGATGGTGGTGGCATCGCTGGTCCCGTAGTCAATGGGGTTTGCCGAGTTACGCAGATGGGCAACCCCGAAGCGAAGCTCGGTAAAGAACCGCGGCGAGAAGACGTGATCGTAATTGCCGCCCGTGCTGTAGGTGGTCTGGTTGCCAGTAGCCTCAAAGCCGCCGCCCTGTGGGCCGCCCAGAAAACTTCCGAATGCCGGCGCCTGGAAGGTGTTGAAGCGCTGCCAACTGATGCGGCCGCTCAGGTGGTTTTTTTCCGACGGAGTGAAGTCGCCCTTGATGTCGAAGCTGTTGGACTTCTTCGTGAATGGAAGGTTCGTGGTGTAGTTGTTCGCCGGGTTCGATAGAGGCTTGGTTGAATTGAGAGTTCCATATTTGCTTTCGGCCGAAACGAGGGCCTTGAGCATAGTAAGCGAGACCGGATTAACCCGGCTGTACGGAATCTGATTGTTGGTGAACGGCGTACGTGGATGCGCCGCGCTGCCGTCGCCAGTGGCGGGATCGTAGATCTGTCCAGCACCACCCGACAGAGCTCCGCTCAGATCGATGCAGCCAGCTGCATCGCTGCAGCCGGCGGTGGCGCCCGCGTTGGTGTACCAGCGCGCATCGGGAACGGTGAATGTGCTGCTCACTGCCTCACTGTCCCGGGTGCCCAGATAGTCGCCGAAGAGGAATAGCTTGTCTTTCTTGATTGGCCCGCCGAGAGCGCCTCCGAAGTAGTTATAGGAGAGATGGCCGAGCGGGCCACCAAAGTACGAGCGCGCATTCACATAGTTGTTCTGAATGAATTCGAACACGGAACCGTGGACCTGGTTGGTGCCTGACTTGAGCATGACGTTGGTGATGGCGCCCACTGAGCGGCCAAGTTCCGGCTCGTAGTTGTTGGTGGAGACATCGACGGACTGGATGGCCTCAGCGGGAGGAATGAGGATCTGCAGGAGACCGGTGCGCTCGTCGTCGTCAATGCCCTCGATCTGGTAAAGATTGCTGACGCGGGGCATGCCGTTGGCCTGGGTCTGCAATGAATCCTGCGCGTTGAAGAACTGCGAGTGCTGGAAGGTGGCCGGGCTGGTGCCGGGCACAAGGTTGAGCAGCGACTGGAAATTGCGATTGGTGGTGAGCGGCAGCTCCGATACACTCGCCGCCTCAATCTTGGTGCTGATGTCGGCGCGGTCGGTTTGCAGCACCGGAGGCGCCGTCGTGACGATGACGGTTTCCGAAATGTTACCTGGTTGGAGAGTGAAATCGATGCGCGGCGAAGTATCGCTGAGCAAGTTGATGTTCTGCTGCTCGGTTTTTTTAAAGCCCTTTGCATCGATAGAGATCGTGTAGATACCGGGCTGCATGTCGGGGAAGGTATAGTTGCCACTTCCGTTCGACTTGGTGAGATGAGTTGCGCCAGTCGAGGTGAGAGTGGCCGTCACCTGCGCGTCAGCAACTGCGGCGCCGGTAGAATCGGTGATGGTTCCGAGCAGGGTCCCATTGACCGCCTGGCCTGCAAGCAGTGAGGGAAAGCCCAATACGAGTAGGGCGATGAGAAACCCGCCCAGTAGTCTGAACTTCTTGAGTTGCGTCATGAAATTGCCTCCATCTTGTAAATCAGTCGCGAGCCTCCGCTGCGATCGAGTCGCGCGCAAGCTATGGTTTGCGTCAGTCTGTTTTGGCATCGCTGAGTCCCCTCAAACCTGCACTACGAACTTGTACCTCGTACGTGGTCGTGCATTGCGGGTCCAAACACGCAGACATTCCCCGTCATGCCTGACTCGCATCAACGTCTGGCCCACAAATTTAATAGACAAACGTTGTTATCGACAATCAAATTCTGAAGCTGGATGCCTCGATTGGTACCCGCGCGGTCTGGAATCTGCGATTGCGTTGTAGCGCGGGTTCAAAACCCGCCGGGGGCCGTCGTGTCTCAGGAGTTTGGGAGAATGAACATCCCTGGGCCGCAGACCGGATAAATTAAGTTGTTGCGGCGGCCCCAGAAGGCTCTAAACTCTGTAGATACAGAGTGGGAGGGCAACCCGTATGGGCTCCAGTCATTACATACATTGCGCCAATCGGAACTGTGAGGCCGAATGCGGAACGGTGGGCCCCGCCACATACAGCGATCCGGGCTATGTCGATCTCAATGACGGAACGATAGTCGACGACCTGAATGGCGATGTGTTCTGCTCTCAGGAGTGCTATGACGAATGCCATCCGGTCTATTGCGCCGACTGCGGCGACAATAAGGTCGGAAAGGAAGGCGACCGTTGTACCTACTGCGCCATCGTCGCTGAGCGGGGTGAGGATGCGGCCTATGCGTGGTACTGCGCGCAGCATCCCAGAGTGCCTCGCAAGCCTGTCGCTTCGGTGTCCGCCTCTGCACTACGTGCAGTCGTCGGCAAAAGGGCCGTATAGATTGCCCTTGCCAAATCGCAGCCGAGAAGTCTCGCGGAAATTTCTTTAAACAGAAGCTCCATGCCCACCTTCGAAGCATTCTGCGACTTATCGGATCAGGCAGCACCGGTCCGAGGATATTTGCATTCCGCTGCGAAAACTGGCGGGAATTGCCTGATTTTGGCCCACGGCGCTGGAGCAAATTGCCAAGCTCCGCTGCTCATAGCACTGGCAGATGCGTTTGCCTCCCAGAGCTGGATGGTGCTTCGTTGTGATCTTCCCTTTCGGCAACTTCGGCCTCACGGGCCGCCGCATCGGGGAAGTGCAGAGCATGATCAGGCAGGATTGCGTGCGGCGGTTGCGGCGATGCGCCGGCTCGGGCCGAGCCAGGTGGCGTTAGGTGGACATTCGTATGGAGGAAGACAAGCGTCGATGCTGGCTGCGGCCGAGCCTGAGCTGGTCGAGAGTCTTCTCCTGCTCTCTTATCCACTTCATCCGCCAAAGAAGCCCGCAGAGCTGCGAACGAAGCACTTTCCGTCGCTGCAAACTCCGGCCCTGTTCGTGCACGGCACGCGGGACGGATTCGCCACGATCGCAGAGATGCAATCGGCGCTGAGCCTGATTCCGGCACGAACCCATTTGCTGCCGATCGCCGGCGCTGGACACGAATTGCTCACGAAAAGCAATCGTGAGGCCCTGATCGAAGAGATCACGTCAAAATTCACGACAGGATTCGCTACGTTCTCACACGACCTACCCGATGCCGCCGCGCGATAAAACCCGCTCCGATCCGGCAACGATGGTGGATCGCCAACTTGCGCGTTATCGCGCAATGCGCGATTTCAATGTGACGGCGGAGCCGCGAGGCGACGCGACAGACCGCCCACCCAAGACTGCGGAATCCTTGCCCTTCGTGGTTCAGAAGCACGCCGCGCGACAACTTCACTACGATTTCAGGCTGGGCTGGCGTGGCGTACTCAAGAGCTGGGCGGTCGCAAAGGGGCCGAGCTATTTTCCCGGCGACAAACGGCTCGCCGTTGAAGTTGAAGATCATCCGATGGAATACGGTGGCTTCGAAGGAACTATTCCGAAGGGCCAATACGGCGGCGGCACCGTGATGGTGTGGGATTTCGGGGAATGGCAGCCACTGGGAGATGTCGATCAACAACTCGAAAAAGGCGATCTGAAATTCATCTTGAATGGGACCAAGCTGAAAGGGAAGTGGGTTCTGGTTCGCATGCGGAAGAATCCCGATCGCGATCGATCGGACAAACCGAACTGGCTGCTGATCAAAGAGCACGACGAGTACGTCCAACCTGAGAATGCGGCGACGATCACAGACCTGGCTCCTGATAGCGCACTCACGCTGCGAACGATGGAGCAGATAGCCGAGAGCAGCGACCATGTTTGGAGTTCGAAACAGGGTCTGCTCGAGCCGAAGAGCAGCAATGCGCGATTGGAAGCTCGAACTGGACGAACTGCCGCAAAAAAGCATGCAGCGCTGGAGCGACTGTTGCGATCCGCTCCGAAAGAAGAGTTTCCCGGCTTCATTGCGCCGCAACTCGCCGAAGAAGCTCGATCGGCGCCGAATGGCCGCGACTGGGTGCATGAGCTCAAACTCGACGGATACCGGGTCCAGCTGCACGTACAGCCCATTACTCAAGGGGGAAGCAACGTTGCGAAGATCCGTTTGTTTACGCGAAAAGGCTTGGACTGGACGGCAAAGATGCCGACGCTCGCGCGAGCTGCAGAAGCGCTGGGAGTGGACAGCGCAATCGTGGACGGCGAACTTGTAGTTCTTGACGAATCGGGAAGAAGCAGCTTCCCGGATATTCAGGCGGCTTTTCAAAACGGAAGACACACGGAAATGGTGTACTTCGCATTCGATCTGCTTCATTTAAACGGCAGAAATCTTCGCAGGCTTCCACTAATTAAACGGAAAGAGATTCTCGAAAAGCTGTTGTCGCAAGCCGATCCCACGCCGGGGCTGCGATTCTGCGAGCACATCGAAGCCCGGGGCGACCTGGTGTTCGCGAAGGCCAGCGAGCTTGGCGCAGAGGGTATCGTTTCCAAGCTCATTACGGCGCCCTATACTCCGGGGAGAAACAATGCATGGCTCAAGATGAAGTCAGCGATCAAGCAGGAGTTTGTGATTGGCGGTTTCACTCCGCAGGCGAAGACGGGACGCGGAATCGGGTCGCTCTTGCTCGGGTATTACGACAGTGGCAAATTGTTTTACGCCGGGCGCTGTGGAACCGGCTTCACGCATGCGTTGGACCGTATGCTGCGCGTCCGCCTGGATGCCCTTGTTCAAAAGACTCCGAGTTTCGCCGAGCTTCCGCGAGAGGCCAAACAGGGCGCGATTTGGGTCATTCCCGAACTGGTTGCACAGATAGCATTCGCGGGCTGGAGCAAGGACGGTCTGGTCCGTCAGTCGTCCTTCAAGGCGCTGCGCGAGGATAAGCCGGCAGCAGAAGTGGTACGCGAATCTGCGTGGCTGGGCGATGATTCTTCGCGCTCAGCAAAGCCTCCGGTCAAGCAGGCGGATGCGAGAGCGGATCACAAGCAAAACACCGCGTTCCAGATTTCCAACCCGAGAAAAGTTCTCGATGAAGAAAGTGGAATGACAAAGCAGGAACTCGCCGAGTACTACCTGGCGGTGGCAGAACGGATGCTGCCCCATATCGCGGACCGGCCGCTGAGTGTGTTGCGTTGTCCCGATGGCATAGGCAAGCAGGCATTCTTTCAGAAGCACGTAAATGCAGGATTGCCAAATGGCGTTCATGCGGTCTCGATCGCGAACAAGAAAACCGGCAAACGGGAAGAGTTTCTGACGCTGAACTCTGCCGAAGGATTGATCGGCATGGCGCAGATGGGAGTTCTGGAAATTCATCCTTGGGGGTCGAAGAACGAAGCAGTTGAGCAGCCCGATCGCCTCATCTTTGATCTCGATCCGGATGAAGCGGTCTCATGGCGGACCCTGACAGATGCGGCGGACGAGCTTCGATCGCGCCTGAAGCAGATGAAACTTGCAAGTTTTGTAAAGAGTACGGGAGGAAAAGGTTTGCACGTCGTGGCGCCCATCGTGCCCGAATATCAGTGGCCCGCGATCAAACAGTTTTCGCATCGAGTGGTGCTGAAGATGGAAAAGGAGAACTCAAAGCTTTACACCACAAACATGCTGAAAGCAGTTCGCAGGAATCGGATCTACCTCGATTACCTGCGCAACGATCGAGAGGCAACAGCCATCGCGCCATTTTCGACGCGTGCGCGGCCCGGAGTTCCGGTCGCAGTCACTCTGGATTGGAGCGAGCTCGATGTCACGGTTCGGCCCGCATTTCACGTTTCGGACCTGAGCGAATGGAGGCAACGCTTGCGACAAGATCCATGGCGCGGACTGCTCAAATCCCGGCAGCGGCTGACAAGAGAGATGATCGTCTCGATGGGCGTGAAAACCGGCGACGAGTAACCGGTGAGAGAGTTGTTCGCGATCTTGACGGGTTTACGCTAGAAAAAAATCGGTTCGGAGTCCAGTGGTGGATAAGGGATGATGTGATGGCGAAGACAAGGCGAATGAACCAAATTTTGTGCAATTTCACTTCTCTCGCGTCTTAAGTTGCGTTAAACTCCAGACTCTACGGATCGTAGGGCAGTACAAGCGCTCGGAGGAGCTTATGGCACGTCCCTATTGGACGGGAAACATCCAGATATCGCTTGTCTCGTTTGGTGTGAGTCTTTATGTCGCCACCGAGACAAAAAGCCAGATCAGTTTTCATCAGATCAGCCGCAGAACCGGCGAGCGTATTCGTCACCAGAAAGTTCTTGAGAGCGCCGTGGAAAACAACGAGGCGTCAACCGCCGTCGACAAAGACGAGATCGTGAAAGGCTACGAGTATCAAAAAGGCCAATACGTCATCATTGAGCCGTCGGAACTCGAGAATCTGCGCGTACCGTCCAAGCACACCATCGCTGTCTCTCAGTTTGTGGATCAGTCGGAATTGAATCCGGAGTACGTCGAGAAGCCATATTTTGTGCTTCCGGAAAATGACTCGCAGACGGAGTCTTTCAACGTCATTCGAGAGGCGCTGGCGAAATCGGGTAAGGCTGCGATCGGAAAAGTCGCGTTCTCGGGACGGGAAAACGTCATCGCTCTGCTGCCGGCAGCCAATACCGACCGGGGCATGATGGCCTACACGCTTCGTTACCAGAGTGAGCTGCGTAATCAGAATGATTACTTCCGCGACATCAAGTCCACAGCGATCGAACCAGGTGCGCTGCAACTTGCCGAGACGCTGATCGAGCGAATGAGCGCCAAGCTGGACATGGCCAAATTCCAGGATGGATATGAGCAGGCGCTGAAGGCGCTGGTCGACGCGAAGGTGAACAACCTGCCTGTCCCGACCGAGGAAGCGCCGAAACCGCAGCTCGGCAAGGTCATCAACTTGATGGACGCGCTACGCAAAAGCATCGGGGAAGAAGCGCAGTCCGGAAAGAAACCACCGAAGAGCGAGAAAGCGCCCCAGACGAAAAAGCTTGCACTCGTCAAAGAGCAAAGCCGGACCAGCAAACGCAAAACAGCGTGAGGTCGCGCAACTAAGCGCCGGATAGATTCGCAAATGTCTGAGACGGTGGGTTCCGGTGAATGCTGCCGGAGCGTTCAAGCAAATCTGACCATCGCAGACGTCCGCGGGGGCTAGCTCCTGCAACGGACAGCTCGCAGATTTTCGCTGATCAATGGCGCCTCAGATTAGAAGTGATAGAGCAGCAATCCATAGCCTACGCCGGCAGGATCCGAGCTTTTCGCCACCTGGAATGCCATCGTCTTCCCGTCTGTGGCAATCACAGGATTCGACGCCTTCCATCCCTCATGGTCGTTGAAATGTGTCATCCGCACGAAGTCCTTTCCAGTCCCATCCAGCCGCAGCTTGTAGAGGTCGATAAACCTTGACCCGTGCACGCCGTCATACAGGCTCACCTGCCGGTCACCTTCCACAGCTGTGTATTTGCCATCGGGGAAGATCCCTTCACACTCGTTATATGTCCCAGGGGCCTTCGAAAAATTCGTTACCTCTCCCGTCGCCAAATCGATCCCCATCACGCTCGCCATACCTTTGGGTTCATAGCAGGTGAAGGTCATCTTCCGGTCGTTATCGTAGAAATCCTGCGCCTCGAGCGTGCAGCTCTGGTCCTGGCTCTCGTACACCTTCTTCTCGTTGATCAGCTTCGGAGTCGGTCCCGTTAAATCCACCTCCGCAATCATCAGCCGCGAATAGTGTTCTGGAAACTCGGGATGATCCTCGTGCGTCTGCGAGTAGGAAATCAGCATGCTGCGTTTTGAAATCGCAGCGCCCTCGGACATGTGTGCACCCAGCTTCAGCGGCTTCGATCCGGGCTTCGCGCTCAGGTACCACAGTTCGTTATCGCGCGACCGGCTTATTTTGATGTCGACGAACTTCTCCGGCCCAATCAGGATGTAGTCGCCGTTTGACAGGTGCATGACCCGCAGAAATGTCGCTGCAGGCACGTTGCACGTCAGGCAGCGAATCACGCGTGTCTTCAGATCGATTACGAATGCATCACCAAAGCTCTTGTCCATGAAGGCCACGCGCTGGTTGTCAGGCGAGAAATCCGCGCGCTCACCAAAATGTGTCAGCACCTCGATATTCGGGGGCAGTTCGTCAAGCGGATTTGTTTGCTTTCTCTGCGTCTGCGCCAGGCACGCCGAGACCAGCAGCAAGGGAAGAAGCCAGCGTTTCATTAAGAATTACCTCGTGCGCACTATACGAGGTCCGCCACCAGCCAAGCAAGGAAAGGGGAGCAAAAGGGAGATCCACGTGAGTTCTACCACTCCAGGAATTGCTCGAGTGAGTTTCCGAGGATTGCCGTCCTGTATATGGCTGGTTTCCGACTTCGCAGTTCATGTACAACGCGATCTAGTTGCTCAAACCTGAGACCAGGTGGGAGTAGAGTCAGGATGGATGGAACGTTTGCTCTTCTGGGGGAAGAGCAGGGCTCTCTTCCGAGCGAGATAAGCCCATTTCGTGCAGCTCATGAATAGATACTTAGAGACGAACCCATTTCGAGTGGCATCGGTGAGAGGTGGAATGAATGTAAATGAACAAATGGCTGTCTATGGCGGAGAGAGGGGGATTCGAACCCCCGATAGAGCTTTTGACCCTATAACGGTTTAGCAAACCGCCGCCTTCAGCCACTCGGCCATCTCTCCGGGTCTTGAGAGGATTATACCGGAAGTTTCCTTTACCTGGCTCGTGGCAGGCCCGGAGCCGGATTTTGCTCTTTTTGCGGAGGGCTGAGATTGTTAGATTCACAGTGATGCCTTTGCACGCCAAGCCGGCGCAACGCAAGATGCGCATGTTGCCGCTTATCGCTGCTACCTACTTTATGGTTTCGGGTGGGCCGTACGGGATCGAGGACATTCTGGGCGGCGCGGGTTTTGCGTGGGCGATTGCGGTTCTCTTGTTGCTACCGCTGTTCTGGAGCCTGCCGACCGCGCTCATGATCGGGGAGCTGGCGAGTGCGATTCCGGCGGAAGGCGGTTTCTACATCTGGGTGCGCCGCGCGCTCGGTCCATTCTGGGGATATCAGGAGAGCTGGCTTTCGCTTTCGGCCAGCATCTTCGATATGGCGCTCTATCCTTCTATTTTTGTCCTCTATCTGGGCGAGTTCAACCCGGCCTTGACAAATGGATGGAAGGCGTACGCCTGGAAGGTTGGCGTGGTGGTTCTCTGCTGTCTCTGGAACCTGCGCGGCGCGCCAGAGGTGGGCGAGGACTCGGTCGGGCTGGGCGCGCTGCTGCTGGCGCCATTTGCCGTTTTTGTGTTGCTCGGATTGTGGCGCGCGTTGACGCAGCATCCCGCAGTAGTGTGGAGTCAGCCGGCGACGGGTTCATCTGCCTTTTCGACGGCGGTGCTGGTAGCCTTGTGGAATTACATGGGCTGGGACAACGCCTCCACGGTTGCACAGGAGGTTGAATATCCTCAGCGCACGTATCCGCGCGCGATGATCGGCGCCACGCTGCTGACCACCGTCACCTATATCCTGCCGCTCGCGGCAATGGCGCTTGGCGGGCTTTCTGCAAATGGGTTTTCTACGGGCGACTGGACCACGGCGGCTCGGAACCTGGGTGGACCAGTTTTAGGCATCGCTATCGTTGTCGGAGGCTGCATCACGGGCATTGGCATGTTCAACGCACTGGTGATGAGCTATACGCGCCTACCCGTAGCGATGGCAGAGGATGGCATATTGCCGCGCGTGCTGGCCAGGCGCAATGGCCAAGGAGTGCCGTGGGTGAGTGTGCTGGTCTGTGGTGTCGCATGGGCGCTCGCGCTCAATCTGCCTTTCGAGAGACTGATCTCGATCGATCTGGTTCTTTACGGGACGAGCCTGCTGCTGGAGTTTGTTGCGCTGGCGGTTCTGCGTGTGCGCGAGCCGGAGTTGAAGCGGCCATTTAAGGTTGGCAACTTTTCCGTCGCCTGCCTGCTGGGAGTCGGACCGGCAGTACTCATCGCCTACGCACTCTATGTGTCGCGCGGAGAAAAGGTGATGGGTTCGGTTTCAGCGCTGCTCTTTGCCGGCGCCGTTGCAGTGTGCGGCCTGCCACTTTACTGGATTACAAACGCCATCAAGGCGCGCCGCCCGGCGGTGGTTCCGGTTGTGGAATGAATTTTCGGGGCCGCCAGCAATGGATCGACTCCGACCTGATCGAGCATGGCAAAGGCTGCTCACACAGCGGCAGCCTTCTTGCGCGTCTCGGGATGCTTCGCCTTGCTCTCCTGAAACATCTTGATGGCGCGGGCGACACGGTCGCGTGCGTAAGCGGCATCGTGCCATCCCCTCACTTCAACGCGCTTGCCCTCGAGATCTTTATAGACCGAGAAGAAGTGCGTGATCTCGCGGAGCAGGTGCGGATACATATCTGTGTAGTTCCACACATTGGTAAAACGGGGATTGTTCTTGCCCACGGCGAGCACCTTCTCGTCGAGTACGCCCTGGTCGAGCATTTCGAGCAGACCGATGGGGCGCACCTCCTGCACGCAGCCGGGAAAGCTCGGGTCCGGCACAAGCACTAGCACGTCCAGCGGATCGCCGTCATCGCTCAGGGTAGAAGGAATAAAGCCATAATCGCCGGGATAGTGGACGGGGGAGTGCAGGTTGCGGTCGAGTTTGAAGACGTGCAGTTGCTTGTCGTATTCGAACTTCTGGGTTCCATCCTTGGGAATCTCAATTACAGCCCGAAAAACCTCAGGGGCACGGTCGCCGACTGGCAGTTCCAGATAATTAACCATCTTGTTTTCCTTTTCTCTTCCGAAATGAGGGAATGAAGATTTAGATGCTCAATGCGCCCTCGCGCTTAAATCGAGCCGGACCCAGCTGCCGGCGGCGCATCTGCCGGAACTACTATAATTACGGATAATGAAGGCGCATGTCTATGTCACGCTTAAGACATCGGTCCTAGACCCCCAGGGCCAAACAATCCAAAATGCTCTACACAAGATCGGTTTTACCGATGTAACCGCCGTGCGGCAGGGCAAATATTTCGTCCTTTCGCTGGCGGACGGACTGACGCCCGAAGCGGCCAAAGCACACGTGGAAAACGTGGCCCGCGATGTGCTGACCAACCCGGTCATTGAAGAGTTCACCTACCGCATCGAGGGATAGCGGCGCCATTTGAACCGCTGGTAACATCCTCTGCCGCTTGCGTAACCAGCCTCCGCAGCAGCTCGCCCCATTGCACTTGCACCGTGCCATACAATCGATCTATGTGTGGGATCGTTGGGTACGTTGGCACAAAGAAAGTCCTTCCTGTGATCGTCGAGGGGCTGCGGCGCCTCGAATATCGTGGTTATGATTCGGCGGGAATTGCCGTGGGCAGCCCGTCGTCCTCGTTGCTGCAGGTCTGCCGGGCTCCCGGCAAGCTGAGCAACCTTGAAGAGGTTCTGCGCGACCATCCGCTCGATGGCACCTTTGGCATCGGGCACACGCGCTGGGCCACACATGGCCGGCCCACAGAAGAAAATGCCCATCCCCACCGTGATTGCACGGGCCGCATCGTCGTGGTCCACAACGGAATCGTCGAGAATTATCTGGATCTGAAGCGCGAACTTATCGCGCAAGGCCACAAGTTCGTTACAGAGACCGACACCGAGATTATTGCCCACCTGATCGAACAGGTACAGAAAGATGCCGAGGCCGCGGGCCAGCCTATCTCTCTGGAAGTCGCTGTACGCCGCGCCGCCAAGAGGCTCACTGGCGCCTTCGCGTTAGGCGTGCTTTCGGCGGCTGAGCCCGACAAAATCATCGCTGCCCGCTTTGGCCCTCCGGTCGTGATCGGGGTAGGGGAAGGCGAGTGTTTTGTTGCATCGGATGTTCCGGGCATCCTGCATCACACGCGCAATATCTATTTTCTCGCCGATGGCGACATGGCGATCCTTACACGCTCCGGCGTAACGCTGACTGACTTCGAGGGCAAACCGATCGAGCGCACCCTTACCCGCATCCAGTGGGATCCGATCCAGGCAGAGAAGGGCGGCTACAAGCATTTCATGCTCAAGGAAATCTGGGAGCAGCCGCGGGCCATTACGGATACAACGCTCGGTCGTGTATCGCTTGATTCCGGTAAGGTCTTCCTGGGTGAGATGGAGATCAGCGATGAAGAACTGGCACGCGCGGCCAGCATCAACATTGCTGCCTGCGGCACAAGCTGGCACGCCGCCCTCACCGGCAAATACATGATCGAACGGCTGGCGCGGTTGCCAGTCGACGTGGACTATGCCAGTGAATACCGATATCGCGATCCGATCGGCGGCCGGGACGCGCTGGGCCTCCTGATCACACAGTCCGGCGAAACGGCCGATACTCTGGCTGCTCAGCGTGAAATGATCGGCTTGGGCTCAAAGACTGTGGCAATCTGCAACGTCGTAGGCGCGATGGTGGCGCGGGAAGCGCATGGGGCTATCTATACCCATGCCGGCCCGGAGATAGGCGTTGCATCGACCAAGGCTTTCACTTCGCAACTCACAGCGCTCTTTTTGCTCGCGCTCAAACTGGGGCAGCTGCGCGGCAAGCTCGACAAGGCACAGTCGATCACGCTGATCGAAGAGTTGAGCCGCATCCCCGCCAAAATCGAAGAGGTGCTGCGCGCTACTTCCGGCCAATGCGAAGAGCTGGCCAAAGAGTTTTCGACGGCGCGCGATTTTCTCTATCTCGGCCGCGGCATTCATTTCCCGATCGCGCTTGAGGGCGCACTGAAGCTCAAGGAAATCTCCTATATTCACGCCGAAGGCTACCCGGCCGGCGAAATGAAACACGGGCCGAACGCGCTGATCGACGAAACATTGCCTGTGGTCGTGCTTGCGACGCGCGACGAAGCGGATCCTGCTTCGAAGCTGCGCTATGAAAAGACGCTCTCGAATATTCAGGAAGTGACGGCGCGCTCAGGCCGCGTGATCGCCGTAGCTACCGAGGGCGACTCACTCATCGGCGGCCTGGTGGAGCACGTCATTCATATTCCGGCGGCGCCTGAACTGCTCGCACCGCTGCTGGAGATTGTGCCGCTACAGTTGCTTGCATATTACATAGCAGTGCGCCGCGGCTGCGATGTGGATCAGCCGAGAAACCTGGCTAAGTCCGTCACGGTTGAATAGGGAGTCCGTAGCTCCCCTTCGACCAAAGCCGTGCTATTGGGGAGGGTGAGGGCCGAACGAAGCGCGCGCCCTCGACGCGGTTGCGCTTCTAAACAGCTGCGTGCTTGAACCGGTGAAGAAACTGGTTGACGTCGGTTGTGTCCACACCCAATTGGTTCTTCCGCCGGTCCTTACTGCTCTGGAGAAGGAACTTGAGACCCACGCCGTCCTCGCCGCAACGGACGACGGCCATATTCACGGTGATGGATCGCTCGACAGTCGGCTCAAAGCGGTCTGTGAGCGTCATCCTTACGACAGTCCCGAGGTACCAGCGTTCCGCAGTGCACACATACACTCCACTCTGACTGATGTCGCGCACGCGTTGTGCCTCTGGCGTGCCGCCGGTGTAGAAATACGCTACAAGGCCACGCAAACTCTCCCGCGGCGAATCCCTGCGATTGGGGTCAGGAGAGAAGAGTCGCTGCAACCAGGTCTTCGCAGGTTTGCTTTCCTGCTGCGCAGGATCCATCGCGCCTGTTTTGCCAAAGGTCGGTTCGATGGCGTCTGTCTCTTGCATCTCTGACGATGAGGATAACTCGCTGGGCAGCTTCACCGGGAGGGAATCGTTAGTGGGAACCGTTTCTGTCTGATTCTTTGGCCCGGAGCGGCCTTCCCATTGCAGCAGACGGCCAGCACTTCCGAGAAGAGGTGCCTGCTCGAAGGGAACGACTCTCTGCTCGGGCTCGCGCTCAATGATGGAGGGAGCCGATGGTTGCAAACGCCGCTTCATCTCGTCGGCGGAGCAAAGAAACAGTTGATCGCCTGCCTGGGTCTCCGTAGAACGGATCGTATTTGGCGGCAAAACAAGGACACTTGTCGCGACTGAACCGAAGGCTGAGCCGCGGGAGATGGGAAAAGACTCGACCGCATCGAGGACAGTACAGTCCTTGGTCAGGTAAATCAGATCAACCGGAACGCGCACACTGACGGGAGAGAGTCCTTTGAACGGCACCAGCCATAGGCCTGCGCCGAAATCACCCGGAAGCATTGGCAATCGGGCATCAGCGTTGGAGACCGCAGCCACCTCTACCTCAGTGCCGACAAAACGCTCCCGCGTCTGGTTATACGCGCAGCGATTCTCAATCTTCGCGCCATGTTGCACAGTGCGAGAGAGCTCTCCGCCTGCGCAGAGGCTTTCGTCCTTGCGTACAGCTGAATCGAGGGAATAGCGCCGCGGCGTCATGGCCGTACTCCATCCATTCCAATGTCGGCCCGGTTTGCAAAGCGTTTGCTATCTCTCTCAAATTCGTACATGGCTTGCCTCGATGCCTGGTTATTGCATTTCGAGCGCCAAAACCCAATGTTTGAAGCTAATTACCCTCGCTATCTCACCCAAAATGCCGCGAAGAGGCCAGTTCCGTACCACCAATGAAGCAAGCCTAACTTCCTGACGTGCGCTGGGTGACCTTCCTCTCCTCACGTCGCTTCTAATGCCTGCCTCATCCACGGTCACTGTTGCGATTTGAGTCTCCACTCTTTTTGAGAGAAGACTCATCGCATCTTGGGCCAATGTGTATGTGTGGCGAGAGCCTCTTTCATAGATGGTCTGACGGGGCAACAAATCCCTCAAGGGTTAAAACCCCTTCAAGCTCCCGACATTTTCGGCGCGACTGAAGTCGCGCCCTTTCACAAAACCATTTATGAAATTAGCTCTAGAACCGCTTCAAGAATGCGATCAGCGCGCGTTTGTCTGCATCACTGAGAGCATGGCCATCGGGTGACTTGTCTGTCCCGAAGTAGTGGCCGCGATTCACGATCAGATCGGGACATTTGCTGAGGTTCAGCATCTTGTCGACGACATTCGCAAACACTTGCCTGGCCTGATCGCCGGTTGCATTCGGTCCAAGCTTTTCAAGATCGGAGTTGATCTGGATCACCAACGCGAGCAGTTGCTTGTCGTGTTCGAGCTTCTGGACCGGATCGTCAGTTTCGCTCAATGGGTTGATATTGGTCAGCAGGCCGACGGGCGTGCCCTTGGGGATCGGCCCAATCTTGATCAACTTGTCCTTATCGTCGATGAGCCATGGGAAGAACCGCGCGATGCCGCGCAGGCTTTGCAACGCATCGGGCAGGTAGCCGTAGGAGATCTTCAGATAGCTGTCCTCCGTGGTGCGGTCGATCTTGCCTGGAATTTTGTCGCCGAGCAGGGCATCTTTCTCCCGCTTTTCTGGCCACAGCATCTGCTCGATCGAGTTCTGGAACGACTGTAGGCGCCCCTCGACCGACGGATCAGGATTGAACTGGCCCACGCTATTGTTCAAAAGATACGGCGCCGTGGACCAGAGGCTCACCAGCGACGGAGGACGCGTGAAGCCGCGGCCACCGCCCGGCATCACGTAAGAGCGCGGCTCGCCGGTAAAGGGCTGATACCAGGTGATCGTCCCGACGGAGGGCAGATCCTTGTACGACTGCGACGAGAAGTTATCCCAGATGTTGCCGGCGATTGCGTTCGTGGCCAGCGGGCTGCAGGCATTGGTCTGGGTCAACGTGACCGGGATGCGCAGCTCAGTGGAGAGATAGTTGTGATCAAGGAAGGTCGGGTCCTCGACCATCTTGGTCATCTTCTGCTTGAAGTCGTCAGTATTGGTCCAGGCCCAATACTTATTCCAGCAGTCGAGATAGTTTTTGCCGGCGCAGCCTGCGCCCTGATCCATCGCAATGGCGGCTACATCGGACGGCGGTGTGGGAATCTTACTCGAGTGGCAGCGCGCGCAGTTTTCAGCGAAGACCTGTTTGCCGCGCGGCACCAGCGGATCATCCTTCTTCAGCTCTGCGGCGCCGCCGGGAGCATCTGCCAGATGATGCGCTCCGCTGGCCGAGATGAGAAACAGCCCCATATACGGTGTCTGATTCTCAGTGGCTGCGAAATACGCGGAGTTTTTGCGGGCAACGGCTATCGGGATCGGCGTAACAGGCTTGCCGCCGACCAATGCGTTGAAGTGGAGGAGCCACTCCTCGCTGAAGGTTCCAATGTTGAGAAAGACGCGATTCAGAGCGCCGAGTACACCGACGGAATCCGAACCGTCTTTGAGAACGCGCGGCGTGTAGACCGTGTTCGGCGGCTGGAAGTATTTCGTCAACGGACCGCTGCTCACATAATCGTTGAGCTGCTTATTGTCCTTCTGCGGGCCTTCGAGTGTCTCCTTGCCCCAGCGCAGCGCGTGATCCAGCCGGTCCTGCAGCAGGTAGACCGCATTCATGGTGCGCGGGTTATTGATGTTGTCCGTTGACACAAACGAGGTGTCGAGCGAACCTGGACGCGACGTATGGAAGAGCTGCCAGACGAAGTTCGACTGATCGCCTTCCCAGTAGAAGATTCTGTCGATCCAGAAGTATTGCGCACCGACCTCAGAGCTCAAATTTTCCCACTTAGGATTATCGGGGTCGGCCGGCGGCTTGACCGGGTTCGGACCTACGTGGCAGAAGCCACAGGACATGCCTACGCGATAGGGGCGCACGAGCTTCTTGTCGTTGTAATACGAAGGATCGGTGTAATACCGCACCGGGTCCCAGTGCTTCGCGGCCGCATCGTCAAAGTCCGGGTTAGGGAAGAGCCGCAGGCCCACGATGCCAGTCTCATAACCGTAGAAAGAACCCGTGGGGAAGTCCTTGCCATCCACTTTGGTGCCGCGCGAGCCGATCTTCACACCGGGATACTTCTGCTCATTCTCGAAGGGATCGGGCTGGCAATCAGCGCGGCGCTTATCGAGCCAAAGTCCCCATCGATCCGGATCGGGGCCGGTCGCTTTCTCAAAGCAGGGATCATTCACCAGTCCGAGATACTCCCAGCGATGATCGCGGCTGAAGTTCGGATCGATCTTCAGGAGCGCAGGATGATCGGAGAGCACCTTGACAAAATCGAGCGCGCCGGCGCTGCGGTAATTGAGCGTATCCCACAGATGATCGTTGCCGCCCGACCAGACAAGCCACGTGTTGCGGCCCTTGATGAGCGCAGATTTGTCCGCGGCAGGCGCAAGGGCCTTCAGGTCGATGCCACCGTCCATATCGTGGAAGTAGTCCTCATCGGCAGCCGGAAATGTGGATGCGTCCCGGCCTGCCCGCAGGGCTTCGTCCTTTACGTGCCCGGGCTTCGGCTGCTTGAGCCACCAACTGAACAGGGCCGAGCCAACAAACATAACGACGATCAACACGATAGCCAAGAAGGCTGTGAGCCAGGGATTCCGCTTTTCCGTCACTGCAATTACCTCCCGTCGTAAATACCTTTTATTGACCGCGGCGCATCAGGCACCACCGGCTTTTGCCAGATATCTGAGAGCCCGAATGCCGGGCAGAAAAAAGTAAGCTCCGCCGCGCACGGTGACGAATTGCGGCATCTCCATCAATCGCGTGCGCACTTTGCCTTCTTTGGGGATCGAGAACGTATTTGTGAAAGGACAGCCCTGCACCGGCTCCCGGTTACCAAGCAGGGGATCGCTTTCTTCGGTAAGTCCGTCGAATTTTGTCCGCGCCATCCAGGCGTTCTGGACAAACTCAAACTGCCGTTCGATGTTCGCATTGAGCGCTATGAAATGCAGTCCCCGTTCCGGATCGCTGGCCGAGGCGGGTTGCACGGCTTGTTCCGGCGTGAGACGGGGGCCGTACTCGCGGCCGCGCCGCAAAACCCGATGGAACCGGACAGAAGCTGCGAGATCCTCATGAATACTGGTCTCGCCAAAGCCAAGCATGTGGATCAGCTGCGACACAGCGCCAGAGGAGCTACCCGGCAGATCGGGCGTGCGCGGATTGCCGCGCCGTACATGCGCGCCAATCGGGCAGCGTATACCCTCCGGATCGGCCGTATAGTCGAACTGGTTCAGCCGCACATCCTGCTGGCGCTTTGCGTCATTGCCAGCGGCGCCCACTCCGGCAATCGGTGCCTGGCTTATCTGCGCCAGCGGTGCACCGTCATCGATGCGGCGGCCGACCATGGCTTCCGCGATGCCATAGCCGGTCTCATGCGCAGTGCGCGTGGCTTCGTCGACATACTGCCAGAATGCATGAACATCCTGCTTGAGCTGGCGGAAGACGAGATACGTGCCGTTCTTGCCTAAATCTTTTTTGCCCGGCTGATCTTCGGCGTTCAACAAATCATCGGCCTGATTATCAGCTGCATCCAGCAATGGCCGGTCGGTGTAGCGGTTGTACTCATTCGGATAGCCGAGCAAAAACTCGCCCAGGCAGAGGACATTGCCATACGTGATCTGATTGCCGTTCGCGGAGACCGTGCGAGCCCGGTTCCAGTCGATCTGCGGCTGGCTGATGCCATCGATGAAGCCAAAGTGCTCGCGTCCACCCAGATCGGAGGTCGTCAACCTGCCGATCTCGTTAAAGCCCTCTTGAAACCAGGCTCCCCGGATAGACTGCGCCCACCGATCCAACTGACCAGGCTCAGCGAACAGCATCACCACAAGGTGCGGAACTCGGCCGGTGCTGCCCCAGGTCCACTCCGAAGGCGCATTCGCACCGGTGTCGCCGAGGCGGCGAGAACGGTTTGCATCGCCCGCCATACCGGAGAGAAACTCGGCAGAAAATCCGGAGATGACGCTATCCGGTACCTCCAGCGCTGCCAGACCTTGCCATGTGAAGGCTACCTGCAGTGCGGTTGAAGGAATCGGATTTCTTTCGAGCGCCGTCGTCACCGGCGCCTGTGCGAGCCATGTACGCGCAGCCTGGGGATCACGGACGTTGAGCAGCAGATACAGGGCTTCGGTCATATTTCCGAAACCGAAGCGCACGATCCCTTGCACGTCTGCGTAGTCCACTGCCGCGAACATCTCTTGCTCCTTTAAAACAATGCGACCCACTGCCGGAGTTCTGCGTCCGACGGGTTGGTCTTCTCAATGCCTTCGCGAATCAACGTATTTCTCTTAAGGTCGAAGGCCGTCAGTCCTGGATACGCCTTGTACCAGACATTTGTTGGCAGCTCATGCCGGCGCAGAAAATATTTGAACTTCTGTTCGTTCTTCGCGCCGTCGAGCACGAGCCATCGTGATGACGGATACCCCACGCCATTGCTGAACACCAGGTTCAGTCCCCATCCGACCTTGTTGATGAAGTCGTCCATGTAGGTTTCGAGGCTTCCGTCGTAGTTGCTGGCGAAGAGCAATCGTTGCCGGTTGTCGATAAACACCCAGCGTGCAAAGTGAATGGTGCCTACACGCGCGAGCTGGCCGCGGGTATAGATGTGCCGCGTGGTGAAGTTCAAGAGCCAGAGCAGAAAAACGAGCGTCCAGCGGCGGAAGAGTCCAGGCTTCAGGCTGCCCATCGCGGTGAACTGGTTGGTGACATCGTAGTCTTCGAGCGTTGCCAGCTTTTCTTCATAACAGGCCTCGATGCGTGGCGCGATCTCCAGGTCGGCTTTTTCGCGGCTACGCAGCTGAAAGGCGAAGAAGGGAAGATACAGAAGAAGCAACGGCGAAAGAACCAGCAACAAAAGTGGCACGGCCACAAGATGGACTGTCTTGCGCAGCCACCAGCCGAAAGGCGTGGCAGGCTGCGGGGTCAGTGCGAGACGCCCGGCGCGCATCTCTTCATGCAGGAAAGTGCGCAGAGTTGTATGCAGCTCTCTCGGACTGCGGCTTGCGAAGGTTGCGAACTTCGCTTGAAGATGAGCTTCAAGAGCTTGCCGCAATGCATTCTCTTCACGAATCTGTCGCACGGTGCGCCCCACCCAGTTCACGTAGTCTGTCGCGGAGGAGATTTGGCGCTCTTTCATCCATCGGACCAGATCGGTCCCCGGCGCAAAGCCCTGGCAGCAGGAAAAGATCTGCTCCAGGCCATCTTTTGCGCGGGCGGCCAGATCGGCGCGAAAATCATCTGCGGTGCCATCGAAGTCCGCCAGAAAGGCGAGACTGAGCGGGTAGTGCGGCGCGGGAATTCCATAGGCAGTCTCGAGATCGCCGGTGGTCAGATCATCAAGAATGACGAACCGCGCTACATGAATCTGCGGAAACTGCTCGAAGGGAAGAAGAGCGTTCGCTGGATTCACCGATCCGGGAACGAAGTTCATCGAGGCCAGCAAACCGCGCAGTTCCGCTTCGCGCTCCGGCCGGAGCGGCGCGGTGATCAGCACATTGGATTGCGGCATCATGAGGGGGCGGTTCGTTCGTGTCCCATCCGGTTTGTAAAAGGGCACGATTGTAAGCGTGCCGTAGAGAGCGCGAATTGAACGCGGGCTTTAGCTCCTGGGGGATGCCGTCCTGCGTCTCCGCAGCCTCCTATGTAGTGAGCCGGCCGCTGTTTTCGTTTCGCGCTTGCTGACCAGTTCTAGGATTGCGCGGCTGCGCCGAATTGAAGACAGAAATGAATCAGCGGTTTTCCGCTCCAATACACGCGTCCGAGATAAAAATCCGGAGCAATCAGCCGGATCTCATCGCGAATCCACTGCGCGACCTCTGAGGTCTTGGAATAATCGAGAACGATACATTCTTTGTTGTCCAGCAAACTCGGAGCTTTGTACACCTCAGCAACGATCGCACTAAGACCGAAGGGCAGAATGCGATTGCGGAGCACGCCGTGGGGTCCGTCAAAGGTTTTGCCCTGCCAGACGAAGAGATTAGTGAACGCTGCGATCTCTGGGCTGAACGCAGTGCCCGAGGCCACGATCGCCGTGCCTTTGGCCGGACCGTTCGGAATGTCGCCTGCCGGACTTGCTGAAAAGAGGGAATCGAGAGCCGCAAAAGACATCTGCAGCAATTGGGGGACATCGTAAGCCATTGCGCGACGCTCCTTGCCGAAATGGTGCGGTGATTGGACAGATTGTCCGCTACTTAGGCTGGTGGCGAATTATTGAATTGTATGGATTTGCTTGTCAAATGCTTTTTTCGTGGTTCGATTGCCTGAGGCAGGGTTTTTCGGGCGAGTGCATAGTCCGATTCCTGCGGTACAATCGTCGCAATCTCAGCGCAGTCGAGGTCAAAGCCGATGAGTGTGGACTCTCCGGGCCCGCGTCGCAGCGCATGGCTGGTGATGGCCATGCTCGCCATCATCGTTGTGCCGGCAGGTCTTACTCTGCACGCCGTTCGCGTTCCCGCGACCATCTCGATTGCCAGCGCGAATCCGACGCCGCACGGCTATAGTTGGAGTCTGCTTCTCTTCATCGTGCCGATCGCCGTGATTGGTGGCTGGTTTGTCCCCAGCGAAGGAGTGAGCATCCCCAAGAAGGCTTTCTGGACTACGCTCGCTCTCCTTGTGCCCATCGGCTGGGGCCTCGATTTCTTCTTTGCCAACCGATTCTTTACCTTCGCCAATGCGGGCGCGACGCTTGGCATCGGCGCGCCGGCTCTGGGCGGCGCCATTCCTTTTGAAGAATACGTCTTCTACTTCACGGGATTTCTCGCTGTGCTGCTGCTGTACGTCTGGTCTGGCGAGTACTGGCTGGCTGCTTACAACGTGCCAGACTATCCATGTGAGTCCCGGAAACTGGGTCGCCTGTTGGGCTTTCATCCTGTGTCACTGGTCATTGGGCTTGCATTGGCAGCAGGCGCAATTCTCTATAAAAAATTCCTTTCGCCGTATCCCGACGGGTTTCCCGGCTATTTCATTGCGCTGGTCGTCGGCAGCACGGTGCCTTCGGTCGGTTTATTTCCGACGGCTCGACGGTTCATCAACTGGCGCGCCTTCAGCCTGACGCTGTTCATGATTCTCCTCATCAGCATGTTCTGGGAGGCGACGCTGGCCGTTCCCTACGGATGGTGGGGATACCAGCAGAAGCAGATGGTGGGACTGTTTATCGGAGCATGGGCAGGGTTACCCATCGAAGCTGTTGCGTTGTGGATCTCCGTGACCTATACGACCACGATTGTGTACGAGGTGTTGAAGCTCCGGTATGCGGCGCGCAAGTTCGCGCTGGATGCGATTGGCCAGGCTACGGTGAAAGAGGCGCGCTGAGACGCCTCTTTCATTCGAAATCGAGAGCTATTTCGCAAACAGCTTCAGATCGATTCCCGCGCCCATAGCCTTGTAGCCTTCATCGCCGGGATGCAGGTGGTCGCCGGAATCATAGGCTGGATTGAACCACGTCGGCTTCTGCGGATCGCGCGTGATCTGGTCGAAGTCGATGACGCCATCGAAGGTTCCGCTGGTGCGAATCCAGTTGTTCACGTCTTCGCGTATCTGTTCGCCTTTATCGGAGTAATAGCCTGCCCCTCCGTACGGGGTGAGTGTCGCGCCGAACGCCTTAATGCCATGCTCATGGGCAGTATCGACGATCTGCTTCAGCGCAAACTCAAGCTGCTGTGCCGTGATATCGTCCTCGGGTCCAGCGGTGCGCGCGAGATGGCCAATGTCATTGATACTCTCAAGTACGATCACGTACTTCGCCCCATCCTGCGCGAGCACATCGCGGTCGAGACGGGTGAGCGCGCTGGGGCCTGCGCCTTCATTGAGTACGCGGTTGCCGCCGATGCCCTCATTCAGCACGGAGACATTCTCCATGCCATGTTCCTGCTTGAGACGATTGGCGAGCACGTTAGGCCAGCGCAGATTGCCGTTCAGCGTAGAGTGGGCGCCGTCGGTGATGGAGTCGCCCAGCGTAACAATCGCGCGGGAGCCATCGGCGGCCGGAACATCAACGCCATCGACGAAGTACCACGATGTGGTGGTTGTGGGTTGGGGCAGGGAACTTGCGCCGGCTACATCGCCATCGGCGATGAAGTTATCCTGATCGGCGAAGGCATGATAGGTTTCAGCGCGCATGATCTGGTTGGGTAGATAGAAACTGATGGCGATATCAGAGAGAGGCTGGACAGCCAGCGACACCGGATCGGAATAGACCGCCGCTCCGGGCGCGATTCTTATGCTGGAAGCGCCGCCGAAGGTGACGGGATGGTCCGTGCCGTCCTTGATCGCCGCTCCGCCTGCGCTCACCGCGACATGAGCATCGTTGATGGTGAGCGGATCGCTGCCGAACTCATTGGTAAAACGAACGCGAATCTGGCTGCCGCCATTCGAAATATGCACAATCTCACGCAGAGTGGTCGCGGCAAAAGGATGCACGGTATAACCGCCCAGGGCCAGCATCGGCGACGTCGCCCAGGTTCCAACCCATTGCGGCTTCTCCTGTGCAGAGCCCGTTCCGCTTGCCGTGATCAAAAAAACAAGACCTGCAATCACACCTGTCCAGCGCTTCAACATCGATAGCTCCCTTTACAAGCTCATTTCAAATGCATGGGGAGTCTATCACGGCCCAGTTCGTCCATTCCCAGTTTCTGGACGCACTCTCGCAGCGATTGCGCATCCACTGGAGCGCGTACCTTCGCGTCGTTGTCGAAGTACACATAAACATCGCGCGTGCTGCGTTTGCGCGCATTCTTGGCGCTGGCGCGATCACCATCGCGTACCTCTTCGCCGCTTGCCCAACGGACCACGCGCTGCGCCCACGTCTCGATCGCCTTCTCGTCATAACCGCTCGCATAGAGTTGTTCACTGCCGTGCAGGCGGCAGTAGACGAAATCAGAGGTTGCGTCCATCAGGCGCGGCCACTCGACGGAGTCTGCGACTACCAGCGCGATCCGCTGCCGACGCAGCAGCGTGATGAATTCTTCGCAGGCGAAGCTCGTGTGGCGGATCTCGATGGCGTGGCGCAACGGCCTGTCCTGCTGTACATCGAACCACGTCTTTGCTTTGAGGCGGCTCGTGTGGTTTTTCGCGAAGGCCGCGGCCTCTTCATGAGTGCGCGGCAGAAGCGTAAAGAACGCGTCGAATAGATTGGCATCAAACTTCATGCTCGGCGGAAACTGCCAGAGAATCGGCCCGAGCTTTTCGCGCAGAGCAAGCAGCCCCTGCGCCAGAAAATTTCCCAGCGCCTCGTCCACTTCGCGCAGGCGGCGCAGATGCGTGATGTACCGCGAGCCCTTCACGGAGAAGACAAAATCCTCTGGCGTCTCCGCGTACCAGCGTTCGAAACTTTCCGGCCTCTGCAGCCCATAAAATGAGCCGTTCAGCTCGATTGTGCTGAAGTGGTGCGACGCATACTCGAGCTCACGGCGCTGCGCCAGCTTGGCCGGATAGAACGTGCCCCGCCAGCCCTTGTACCGCCAGCCGGAGATTCCGATGCGAATGTCACCTAGCCGCTTCATCCTGATTTTTCGATGCGCACTCGCTCCAGCGCGTCCGCGCCGTTTGACTGCCTTGCATCTGCTTTGCGAGACTCACCATGATGCAGTACAGCGGAAGGGTTGAATACGCCCACGAGCGCAAGATTCGGGAGCGCAATACGCGCCTCTACCGGCTGGCCCACTGGCCCATCTGGATCTGGGTTTTTTTTCTCACGCCGGGCCCCCTTACCTTCAGCCTTTTTGCGCACGGTTTCAGCCGCGGCAACTCCATCTGGCTCGGTGTCGTACTGCTCGGTACCGGCATCGCCGGCTTATGCAGGCAACTGCCGGGAGTCGAGCCGCGCCCTTATATCCTGCGCTTCGATGAAGACCGGCCCAACCCGCTCTACCGCAAGGTCTGCTACACCTTTGCCTGGAACTGCGTAATCAGCTTCGCGCTTCTCAATCTGAGCGGCCTGGTGATCGCGGTCGTGACCGGCACCTGGTATCTCAAGCAGATTTACCAGTACGCTTACTTTCCGCTCTGCGCCGTGATTCTGCTGCTGGGTGCGGCCGGCGTGCTGCCGCGTGTGGGCCGCTCGACGAAAAGAGAGGGCATTGAGCGCCGCTACTTCTATGGCTCGGTCTGGTCGGTGACGATCGCACAGACTGTTCTGCTGATCCTCTGGAAGGCGCTGCCCGAGACGCGCACCGGCAGCCTGGTCAAGCTGATCATCTTCGTGGGCGTGCTCGCGATGATGGGTGTGGCCGCTGCGAACGGCAAACTGCCGCGCACGCGACCGATTCTGCCCGGTGAGGTCATGGTTTCGGACTGACGGACCTCGACGCGAGTGACCTTTCCGAAAGATTGGGAAGATTTTAGTTTCCTCTGCTCCTCGCACGGTGCTACTCTCTGTTCCTCCCCCCGGAGGTGACAGCATGAGGAAGCAGCTGGTTATTTCCTGCGCGACGCCGGCGGTCGCGCTTCTGATGTTTGCCTGCACCACACCCGATACGCATGACGCGGACGTGAAGGCGCTTCAGGATAACGAAGCGCAGTGGAACCAGGACTGGGCCGCCAAAGACGCCGACAAACTGGCCGCGCATTACACCGATGATGCGGTGCTCATGATCCCTGGAGGGCCGGCCATTGTGGGCAAGAGTGCGATTCAGAGCGCCTTGAAGCAGATGACGGCCGATCCGGCGCTCTCGCTGCGGTTCCATCCCACGCTGGTCGAGGTGGCGAAGTCAGGCGACGTTGCGTACACCCGCGGCAGCTATACGCTGACCCTCACCGATCCGCAGACTAAGCAGGTGGTAAACGATCACGGAAACTATGTGACCGGCTACCACAAACAGGCAGACGGCTCATGGAAGGCGGTATCAGACATTGCCTCGTCTGAGGTGCCTCCGCTGTCGCCGCCACCGCCTACAGCAAAGAAACACTAGGGGTGAGTTAGACTCTTTTGCGGAGTCCTTAATCCGCACTCAAGCAAACCGTGCGAACCCCTGCTCGATCTTCGTGCCGATGGCGTGGTGATCGCCGTCGAGAGTGTAGTGGATCTCCAGCACGATTGCCGATGGCGTGGCAAGTCCCTGCAGCCCCTTCACGGCGGCCGGCCAGTCGATGGTGCCGTCGCCCGGCCACAGGTGCTCGTCCTTCTGGCCGTGGTTGTCGTGCACGTGGGCGGAGATGATCCGGTTGCCAAAGGTGCTGATCGCTTCGGCGATGCCCACGCTGACGTGCGCATGCCCGAGATCGAGGCAGATCCCGATATTGTCGAGGTGACCCATCTCCAGAATGAGCATCAGGTGCTCAGGGGTGGTGGCTTCGCTCAGCAGGTTTTCTACCAGCAGCCGGACGCCCAGTGGCCGCGCAAAGGCTCCCAGGTGCTCGAGCGCGGTGTGCGCATATTCGATTGTTCGCGGTGACCACCCGTCGGTCCGCTCGCCCAGATGCACGACCAAGTGTTTGAACGGAATATGCTCGGCGGCTTCGAGGGCCCGTTTGATCTCGTCCATGGCATCGATGCGGCGCGACTTCTCAGGGTGCAGGAGGTTAACGCCCGGCGCACCGGCGCGGCCCATCTCCCGGTCGGGAAACAGGGGTGCATGCATCGAAAACGGCTCAACCGACTCTGACCGGAACCATTCCGCCAGCTCAGCCACATGCTCGCGGCTGGTGTAGTCAAAGTGTTGGCGCGCGGCAAAAATCTCGACCGCCTGCGCTCCCGCTCTGGCGGCGATCTCCAGCAGGCCCGGGTGCAAACGGTGATTGAGAAAGAGATGCGTCGACAGAACACGCAGCATGATCAGAGATTCTCTCGTTCCGGGATCCAGTGGAAGCCGAACCGGAAGCTATTTCCATTCTCTCATCTGAGAGAACCGGATGTGGCGGGGGTTACCCGGTCGGTACATCCCATAGAAAGGGAAGGCATACCTCATCCCCGGAGGTGCAGGCCTTATGGCCTGCACCTCTACGAGGTATGACTGGGGGAAGGAATCGCCGGTACCTGGCCGGTAGACAGCTCAAAATGGCGTAAACTTCCGAACAATCGGTCGCAACCCTGCAATAGAACCTGGGGGATTCATGTGGTGAGATGAGCCCTGGTTACAAGAGGTTGTCTGCTGAAGAAAATATTTCTCCGATTTTTGGGGTCCGCTGCGGAAGTAACCCCGAGCGGGGCCTCGGCCGCAGTTTGTCCGTCTCTGCGCCGGATGCAAACCGATCGGGCCGCTGCTTCGTCTAAATGCATTACATTTCTTTCCGCAGGCAAAACCGGACCGCCATTTCATGCGAGAGGGTACTCACGAATATGCCATTCCATGTGGCGAACCGGTGAAGAATGGCAGAAGCCTAGATGCGGGAATGTATGATTCTGAAGGGGTCTGTTCGCAGAACTCGTTCCGGCGGACTGAGGCTCATCACGTTCTCGGGGCCATCTGCTTTTCGAAGAGATGCCCAAAACGGTACAACTTTGAAACGGAGATCAGGATGGGAATGACACGGATGCAGGCTGTCGCTTTGTTGATTGGACTCGTCGCCGCAAGCGGCGCGGCAGCCCAGGAGCAGCCAAGCACAGCCGGACAAGCGCAGACGAACCCTGCCCGCCGGGCGCAAGCAGCGGATGCAAGCGATTCGCAGTTCGATCTCGGCGCGAGCTTTTTTGAGTCCTTCAACACGTCGACCAGTGGCCTGGGCACCTCTCAGAATGTGAAGGACTCGGTCGGCGGAATGTTTGAAGCGCGCTATATTCGCAGCACGTTTATCGGCGGCGAATTTACCTATTCCTATAGCAACAGTGCTACCCAGACGTTCACACCCAAGTCGGGCGCCTGCGGCTTTACGTGCGCGAATCCTGCAACCAAGCTTTCGGCAAAAGCCAGCGAGATCGGCCTGGACTACGTCGCTTCAAAGAAATTCGGAAATTTGCGGCCCTTTGCCGTGGGTGGAATCGGGTTCTTCATCACTTCGCCGGCCAACAGCACGTACGAGGTGACCACGGTTGTGAGACCAGCGATCATCTACGGCGGCGGCGCAGACTGGAGCTTCTCACCGCACTTCGGCGTACGTGTGCAGTTCCGCGACAATCTCTACAAGGCGCCGAATCTCTCAGCCCTCTATCCGGCGACCGGTGTGTACATGCACAGCTCAGAGCCGATGGGCGGCGTGTTCTACAGGTTTTAGTACGCTGTCTGTGTTAGCCGCCGCAAGCCCAGTTCAACGAATCATTGGCTCTGCGCCGGACGATGCAGCGGGCGAAAAACGTAACACAGATTGCCCGCTTTCGACAAGACTTGCAATTTAGGCGCGATGTACCTACTATCCGCAATAGAAACCGGCCTGCAAAGCAGGTGGGTGGTCAACGCTGGTTGAACCAACATTCATTGAACAGGGGCTCGACTCGAAAAATCGGTTCTGTGTGCCGTGTCCGCCAGTCCGGAATGCCTAATGAACCGCGGGGAGCTCCACCGTCTTAGGACGGGTTCACCAGCGCATTGCTCACGGCCCAGTGGGTCGGATTTCTACTTTTCCCGGGACTGCACCTGCTGATCGCGTATTCTTCTCTTCAGGTGCATCCAGTTCTCTTTCACATTGGCCCGGTTGTCATCCCTGCGTATGGCGCGATGGCTGCGCTGGGCATGCTGCTGGCCCTCATGACAGCGCAACGGACGGCGCGCATCGCCGGCGTGCTTCCCGGGCACATGTGGAATCTCTGCATCCTGGCTCTTTGTGCGGCGCTCGCGGCGCAGCGGCTTTTGTTGGTCGTAATGAACTGGAGCGCGCTGCGGCAGCATCCGCAATGGATGCTTGGCCTCGCGATGATCCATCATCCTCTGCTTGCCGGCGCCGGAGCGCTCGCCGGTTGTGGATGCGCCTTATGGTATGCACTTTCGCGCAGGATGCCGTTTACCTCGACTGCAGATGCGCTGGCGTCTCCGCTCGCGCTTGGCCTTGCCTTCGAACAAATCGGCGCACTGATGGCGGGCTCAGGATATGGAGTTGACGCCGGGCCGCACCTGCCCTGGGCGGTGACGTACACCAGCCCCTGGGCTGCGCTCTGGAGCGGAACCCCGCTGGGCATCCCGCTGCATCCCGTGCAGGCTTACGCCGCGCTGGCGTTTTTGTTTCTGGCAATTTTGCTCTTCGTGTTGTTGTCGAAGAAACCGCGGCCCGGCGATGCCGCCGGGCTATGGCTATTCGGCGCGGGCATGACCATCTACATGACCGAGCTGTGGCGCGATCCGGAGGGGCGCGGCGCTGTGTTGCATGGAGCTCTGGATGGGCCGCAGATTGCGGCCGCGGTGATGGTTCTGGCTGGGGCGGTGGTGATGCGAGAACGCACGGGAAGTGATCTGCCGCCCTTTCGCGAAGAGCGCGAAAGGATGGGGCGCGGAGACTCTTTGCCGCCCGCTCGCAAAGAACGCGAAGAGATGGGGCCCGGAGAATCGACGCATGAGTGATCTGCGCACCATCGATGTGCCGGCCGAAGCACGCGGCCAGAGACTTGATCAATTTCTTGTCCAGTCTCTCTCTGAGCAGCGCGAGCCGGTGAGCCGCGCACGCGTGCAACTGCTCATCGAGCAGGGCGATGTGCTGGTGAATGGAGCGCGGGAAAAGGCCTCGCTCAAACTGCGCGGGGGCGAACAGATCGTCATCACCGGTGAGCCGCATCCCGCTCCGCTGAAGGCCACGCCGGAAGCGATTCCGCTCGATGTGGTCTACGAAGATGCCGATCTTGCAGTGATCAACAAGCCTGCCGGCATGATGGTGCACGCCGGTTCGGGCCAGACGGAGAGCGCGCGCAGCAAGGGAACGCTGGTGAATGCGCTGCTGCATCGTTTTCATTCCCTTTCTTCCACAGGCGGAGAACTACGTCCCGGCATTGTGCATCGGCTCGACAAGGAGACCAGCGGACTGATCGTTGTGGCGAAGAACGATCGCGCGCACGCCGCGCTGGGCGCGATGTTCGCCGGCCGGAAAGTAAAAAAGACCTATATCGCGCTCGTCGAGGGTGAGGTGAAGCGGGAAAAAGGCACAATCAGCGCAGCGGTCAGCCGCGATCCGGTGCGGCGCACGCGCATGACCACTCAACCTAACGAAAACGCGCGGTCGGCAGTCTCTCACTACGAGGTGATTCGGAGATTGGCCACGCGGTTCGGCAAGTTCACATTGGTACGGGTGCGTATCGAAACCGGGCGCACGCATCAGATTCGGGTCCACATGGCATCTATCGGGCATCCGGTGGTGGGAGACACGCTCTACGGAGGTGCTGGACAGCTGACCGACCAGGAGGCCCTGAAGGCCGCGCAATCACGGGCCGCTCGGCGCAATGCCGAACCGGAGCGCCTGAAGCTGGGGCGAAATTTTCTCCATGCCGCGCAGCTTGAGTTTGCCCATCCTCTGACCAGTAAGCCAATCGCGCTGGAAGCGCCGCTCCCTGGGGAGCTTCAAGCCTTTCTAGGCCGGCTGGAATCCGGAAGATAGCCCGACCAAAGAGAGATACTCCGATACAACCTCCGATTGTTTAAAATGAGGAAGTGATGACCAGAAATCTCCTGTGCCTTGCCCTTGCGGCTCTTCTCGCAACTGCAGGGGCGCGTTCGCAGCAACCCGCGCCAGGCGCGACGGCGCAACCCGCTCAAAGTGCTCCGCAACAGCCTCCCCAGAACTCGGCAGCGCCAGCGGGACAGCCTGCGGCGGCGCAGCCGGCTCAACCAGACGGCGGCGATACCGATGCCTCCAAAGTATTCAAGATCGGGGCGAACGAGGTCAGCCTCATCTTCACGGTCACGGACAGCCACGGGCGCTACATTCCGAACCTGACGCAGAACGATTTTGCACTGCTGGATGATCAGAAGGCGCCAGCTAAGGTGAACTCCTTTCACCAGCAGATCAATCTGCCCCTCAGGGTGGGCGTGGTGATCGACGCCAGTACCTCGATTCACTCGCGGTTCCAGTTCGAGCAGCAGTCGGCTATCGAGTTTTTGCTACAGGTGCTTAAGTCCAAAGACGACCGGGCCTTTGTGATGGGCTTTGATGTAACGCCTACCGTGACGCAGAACTGGACTCACGACATGGACGCGCTCGAACAGGGTGTCAACAAGCTGCGCCCCGGCGGTGGTACGGCGCTTTTCGACGCCGTCTACACTGCCTGCCGCGACAAGCTGCTCACCGAGCGCGGCCCCGAGCCTGTGCGTAAGGCCATGATCCTCATCTCGGACGGCGATGACAACCAGAGTCGCGTGTATCTGAGCGAAGCGATCAAGGAGTGCGAGCGCGCCGAGACCATTATTTACGCGATCAGCACCAACTGGACGCCCAGCCGTGGACCCGGTGACAAGGTGCTTTCGCAGCTGGCCGAAGAGACGGGCGGCGAAGTCTTCTTTCCGCCCAACGTGGAAGATATGGCCACCAGTTTCCAGAGCATTGAGACGGAGCTACGTAGCCAATACGCTCTGAACTACACACCGGCCGATTTCAAGTACGACGGGGCCTTTCGAACGATTTATCTCTACTGTTACGACCGTCGCTATAAGGTTCACGCCAAAAAAGGCTACTTCGCGACCGGCCAGTAAACCAGATTCCACGGTCTGACCGAATATCGAATGCTTGAGAGGAGCGCGGCACAGGCCGCGCTCTTTTCGCTTTCGGAATCTTTCTCAGATAGGGAATCTGTCCCTTTTTAGGCCGGGCGTCGGCTCGGCTGTCCGGAAAGGAACCGGAGGAAGATTCCTCTGGTCGCGCCTTATCTATTTGCCTGCCAGTCCGATGAAATAGAAGGCGAGGGCCGACAAGGGTGATCCGGCAGGCAATCTCGTGCGATATCTGCGGCGCGGAGAAGCGGCAGACCAACCACTGGTTTGTGGCGTACGAACAGGGCGGGGAACTGCGCGTTGGCGGCTGGACCTCACGGAATCGGTCGCGTCCGGGCTCGAAGCACCTCTGCGGACAGACCTGCATGCACAAACTGGTCGACGACTTTATGGCCAGAACCATCGCTGTGCGGCCAATGCCTGTGGAGGCCGATCTTCCCGCCGCGCAGGCCGTGGCTACCGATACGAGCCTGACCTCGAAGGCCGCCTACATCGCACCGATTCCGGCGGACGCTCCGCCACGGATAGCGACCGCTGTCCTGCCTCAGCCCGTGCGCCGGTTAGAACTGGAGCCGCCAGCCATTCCGGCGAGGTTCGATGTTGGCGAGCTTGCCGTGCCACTCGATGAGCCGCCGCGGTATGCTTCGCGCAACTGGCGCGCCGAGGCCTGGGAACGAGAGCGGGAGCGAGAGCAGCGCGCAACCGAGCGCCGGCCACCGGCACTGGTCCGGCGCGGCTCCTGAGATCGAGAGCCATTACCAAAGGCACGGTCATCCGCTTCTTCGCGAAACGCTTCACGCGGAAGAAACACCATCCAACAGCGTATCTGCAGAGGAGAATCACCGTGTGGATGGATCTGTTGCTGGCCGGCATGGCCGTCTTACCTTGGGTTGCTGGAATCGGCCGTCAGCCAGCGAAAATGGCTGTGTGCGCGCGTGGCGAGCCGTTTACTTCTTTGCCGGAGCGGACTGAATCAGCGCCAGCAGACCCGTTTCGTCGAGCACAGGGATTTTGAGCTCGTGCGCCTTGTCGAGCTTCGATCCAGCCTCTTCGCCTGCGACCACGTAGCTCGTCTTCTTGCTCACTGAGCCCGCCACTTTTCCTCCGGCAGCCTCAATCTTTTGCTTGGCTTCTTCCCGCGAAAGCGTGGGCAGTGTGCCGGTGAGCACGAACGTCAGGCCTTCGAGCTGCGTGGAACGCTGCTTCTTCTCTGCCGTCATCACCACGCCAGCTGCTTTCAGCTTTTCAACAAGCGTCCGGTTGGCTGGCCGTGAAAAGAAGTCGAGTATCGCTTCGGAGATGCGCGGACCCACCTCTTCCACACGCTCCAACTCTTCGGCGCTAGCTGCCATGATGGCGTCGATCGAGCCAAACTCCTGCGCCAGCAACTCGGCTGTGCGCTCACCCACAAAGCGAATGCCGAGCCCCATCAGGACACGCGCAAGGCCCGCCTTCTTCGAGCGCTCAATCTCATTGAGCAATGTGCGTGCCGACTTCTCGGCGAATCTTTCCAGTCCGACGAGCTGTTCCTCAGTAAGCGAATACAGATCGGCGACGCTCTTCACCAAACCGCGGTCGAGCAATTGCTGTACGGCGGCATCGCCCAGGCCCTCAATGTTCATCACGCCACGGCTTCCGAAGTGCAGCAGTGACTCGCGGAGCTTGGCCGGGCAGTCCGCGTTGACGCAGCGCCAGTCGACCTCGCCTTCTTCACGGACCACCGGGTTGTGGCACTCCGGACAGTTTGCAGGATACGCAAATTTGCGGTTCCCGCGCGGATGGTCTTTATCTTCGACCACCTCGACGACCTTGGGAATCACGTCGCCGCCGCGCTCCACCTTGACCCAGTCGCCGATGAGCAGACCGAGCCGCTCGATAAAGTCGGCGTTGTGCAGTGTGGCGCGGCTTACGGTGACACCGCCGACGAAGACCGGATGCAACATCGCCGTAGGCGTAAGCTTGCCGCTGCGGCCCACAGTGATCATGATGTCTTCGAGCTGGGTGATGGCCGACTCCGCCGTGAACTTGTACGCAATGGCCCAGCGTGGCGCGCGGCCCGTGTAACCCAGCCGCTGTTGCGTTGCATGGGCATTGACTTTGATCACAATGCCGTCAATCTCGTAACCGAGCGTGGCTCGTCTTTTCTCTGCGTCTTCGATGAAGTGCATCATCTCGGCCACTGAATCGACGCGGCCGCGGTGCGGGTTGACGCGAAAGCCGAGTGCGGTGAGCGCATCGAGCGTGGCCGTCTGTCCGGCGGCAAAGTACTCGCCGTCGACCAGCAGGAAATACGCGAAAAAGACAAGCCCGCGCGTTGCGACGATGCTCGGATCGAGCGTGCGCACCGTTCCCGCGGCCGAGTTACGCGGGTTGACGAAGGCCGCCAAGCCTTCGCGCTCGCGCTCCTCATTGGTGCGCAGGAATGCGGCCTCGGGCATCACGCATTCTCCGCGTACTTCGAATGTCGGTGGAAGACCCGCTTTTTTCAGGCGGTCTGCGGTGATCGAGAGCGGCACGCTGCGAATGGTACGGATGTTCGTAGTGACCTCTTCACCGATCTGCCCATCGCCGCGCGTGAGTCCGAGGGCGAGGCGCGCGCCGCCATCCGGGGCGGGCTCATAGCGAAGCGCCACACTCAGTCCATCGAGCTTGAGTTCAGTCGTGTATTCGATGGGGAGATTGCCTGCACGTTCGCGCACCCGCCGATCCCAATCGGTGAGTTCTTCGGCGCTATATGCGTTGTCGAGCGAGAGCATAGGACGCGAGTGCGGCGCTCGCGGAAAGCCTTCCGCCGGCTTGCCGCCCACCCGCTGCGTCGGCGAATCGGGCGTGATCAGCTCTGGATGCGCCGCTTCGAGCCGCTTGAGCTCGTTCATCAGCGCGTCATATTGCGCGTCGCTGATCTCCGGCGCATCGAGTACGTGATAGAGATGCTCGTGATGACGGATTTCGTTCCGCAGTTTTTCGATCTTGCGCGCCAAGCCCTGCTCGGTCATAGCTAAGGATTATAGGCAATCCCCGCTTCCTCACGGACGAACGCGGATGATCGTCTTTCCCCTGATCTGCCCGGTTCGGTTGAAGGCGGCAACGGCATCGTCAAGGGCGGCCACGTTGCCGATGTTTGTCCGCAGGCGACCGTTCCGCAGTCGCTGGATGAGCTCATTCAATTGGGCGCGATCGGGTTCGACGACGAAATCGATCGTCCGGCCGCCAGCAGGCCGGGCCTCCGTCGGGCCGGTGATGGTCACCAGCGTTCCTCCAGCGCGAATCACGCCAGCAGACCGCTTGGCGATATCGCCGCCGATCACATCGAAGACCAGATCGACTTTGCCGACGTCTTCCAGGGCGTCTTTATCGAGGTCGACGAATTCCAGTGCGCCGAAGTCGAGCGCGGTCTGACGCGCGCCAGCGCGCCCGGTGCCGATGACGTAGGCGCCGGCCTCACGTGCGAGCTGGCTCGCCATCGAACCGACTACGCCAGCCGCGCCGTGCACGAGGACGCTCTGCCCCGCCTGAAGGCGGCCGTGCTCGAACAACCCTTGCCACGCGGTCAGACCCGACATCACCAGGGCCGCGCCTGCGGTGAAATCAACGTCGCCCGGCAGCGGTGCGAGGTTGCGTGCCTCGACGGCCACATACTCCGCCAGCGCGCCGTCGCGATACCAGTCCGTGAGGCCGAACACCCGCTGTCCAATCGACAAGCCCGTCGTGCCATAGCCGAGAGCGGTGACCACTCCGGCCAGTTCGTGTCCTGGGATGGAAGGCGTCCGGTCACGGCCCACGCGATCTGTCCAGGTCGACGGCCACGTCAACTCATCCCCCGTGAATCCCGACGCATGAATCTGAACAACGACGTCGTTGATCGCCGCCTGCGGCTCGGGCCGCTCGACCAGCCTCACCCCCGCGCTTCCCGCCGCCTGGTCTGTCGCCACAATCGCCTTCATCGGTCACCTCCGCTTGTCGAGTTCGTAATTGGCAGGGCAGCCTGTTTACCTGCGCTTTTCATCAGCTAGGATGCGGCATAAGGCGTTGATAGAACTCTCGCCCACGGATTTCTGGTGGCAGACTGGCCCGGGTTCCGGTGATCAGGCGTAGCGCCCCATCCTATGACTCGCCCTGCGCGAGACGCGCGCAAAAATCGGTCGTCTTTTCATCTGCTGGAAAAAAGCACTCTATCCGCAATTCATCCAAGGTGACGTCCCGCGGGCCAGCAAAGGTGGTAATCGTTTCAAAGAAACGCAACTGGCCCGCAGAGCTGCGGTAGACGAGGTTCAAGACCGGAGAGATTTCGCTATCGACGTCGCGGAATTGCCAGTGCCTCGGAACTCCAGGATAAGCGAGAATCTCTTTTAACAACTGGCGCGAGTCCTGGTCGGAAGGACTGGCTGCAATCTCCTCGTGGAGGTGTCGGATGTACCAACCTGCGATATCGACCCAGTTAACGATGACCGGCCGGAAATCCTCGGGATCGAAAACATTGTGAAGCATGTTCTTGTGGCGGAGAGGCCGACCGCCCATCACGGAGTTGACTATGCGAGCCCCCGCCTGATTCCTCAAGAGAATCTCCCAATGCCGATTGATCACGAATGCGGGATAAGGTTCCTGGTGCCGCAGTATCAACTCTATGGCTTCATTCATTCGTTCGAGCGCAGAGGTCGAGAGCGGGGTTTCGGAGAACTGCGGCGCGAATCCCGCCGCCAGCATTAACAGATTGTGCTCGCGGAGCGGCATACCAAGCGCATTCGCCAGACGCCCCACCGTTTCGCGGCTAGCGTGAGACTTGCCAGTCTCGACGCAGCTAAGATGGCGGGCAGATATTCCCGCTTCCAGGGCGAGATCGAGCTGACTCATTCTTCGGGCGGCGCGCCACTCTCTCAGCAGTGCACCGATGGGAGCTTGAGGCGAGTTAACTGCTGCGCCCACAGAGTTACTCCTGCCACGACTCTATCGCACCCACTTACCAGTATCCATGACCTCCGAGGTCATGAGTGCTTGACCGCTCTCGGCATTGATCCCTGCTCCGTTTCCCAATAGTCTCGGAAATCAAGAGAGGTTTGCGATCTCGGGAGGAACTTCGGATGGACAAGAGGCAGAGTAGCTCACAAGACGAGGCGGCAATTCGCGATGTGGTCGAGTCCTGGGCGGCGGCCGTACGTCGCAGAGATTTTGAAGGGATATTGCGAAATCATTCTTCGGACATCGTGATGTTTGATGTTCCCCCACCGTTTCAATCCAAGGGAATCGAAGCCTACAAGAAGACCTGGGAGCTGTTCTTTTCCTGTTCCGGTGATCCGGTCGTCTTCGACATTACTTCGATGTCCGTCACGGCGGCGAGCGACGTTGCCTTTGTCATCGCGACGATGCATTGCACCGAACCTGGAGGCGACGGGGAGCGCCGAGGACTGGATTTTCGTCTAACGATCGGTCTGCGCAAAATCGGTGATCGATGGACTGTCACACACGAACACCATTCGGTCCCGGCCGAGGGCTGACCTGGCAGGCAGCTTACGTCAGTTACTTCCCGTCTTCCGCCTCTTTGAGTCCGCGGAACTTAAGCATGGGCTCGATGCTCGGCTGCGCGCCTAGCCAGTCGGAGTACATCTTGGCCAGATCTTCGGTGTTGCCGCGCGAGAGCACCATCCGCCGGAAGCGGTCACCGTTGGCGCGGGTTAGCCCGCCGTGGGTTTCGAACCACTGGAAGGCATCGTCGTCGAGCATCTCGGTCCAGAGATAGGCGTAGTAGCCGGCCTGATAGCCATTGGCCCAGATGTGCAGAAAGTAGCTGGAGCGATAGCGCGGTGGCACATAGCTGATCCAGAGATGCGTTTTTTCGAGCGCCTCTTTTTCGAAGCTGTCCGGCTCTTCAAGCGGTGCAGTTGCAGGAAGCGTGTGCCACTGTAGATCGAGCTCGGCCGCGGCGAGAAGCTCAGTCAGCATGTAGCCCTGGTTGAAGGTCGCGGCTTTCTTGATCTTCGCGGCCAACTCGGCGGGCATGGGCGCGCCGGTCTTGTAGTGGTGCGCGTAATGCTGAAAGACCTCAGGATAGCTGGCCCAGTGCTCATTGAACTGCGAAGGGAACTCGACAAAATCGCGCGCAACGGATGTGCCGGAGAGGCTCGGATACTTGGTATCGGCAAACATGCCGTGCAGCGCGTGACCGAACTCGTGGAACATCGTAGTCACATCGTCGAAGCTGAGCAACGCCGGCTGTCCGGGTGCGGGCTTTTCGAAGTTGGCCACGTTAAAGACGACCGGCTGCATGCCCAGCAACTTGGATTGACTGACCAGCACGTCCATCCAAGCGCCGCCGTTCTTGTTGTCACGCTTGAAGTAGTCGCAGTAGAAGAGCGCCAGCGGCTTTCCGTCCGCATCGTACACGTCAAAGACCCGCACATCGGGCTGATAGACAGGCAGGTCGTGCCGTTCCTTGAAGGAGAGCCCGTAGAGCTGATGCGCCGCGTAGAAGACGCCGTTCTGAAGGACGTTGTTCAGCTCAAAGTACGGCTTGATCTCCGATTCGTTCAAATCGAATTTCGCCTTGCGAACCTGCTCGGAATAAAACTCCCAATCCCATGGTTCGAGCTTGAGGCCGCCATGCTGCGCATCGTTATTCGAAGTGTCGATCAGGGCTTGACTTTCCTTTGCTTCGCTTGCGGCCTTTGCTGTCGCCGCAGGTACAAGCGCGTCGACAAAGTGCAGCGCAGCCTCGGGTGTCTTGGCCATCTGGTCCGTTAAGTTCCAGGCAGCATAATTTGGATAGCCCAGCAGTGCCGCCTTTTGCGTGCGAAGCTGCGCGATCCGTGCGATCGTGGAGCGGGTATCGTTGGCATCGCCGCGCTCGGCGCGGTTCCACGAGTGCTCAAACAGAGTTTGCCGCGTGACGCGATTGGTGAGAAATGCGAAATCCGGTTGTTGTGTCGTATTTTGCAGCGGCAGCAACCAGCCTTGTTGCTTGCGAGCCTGGGCCGCCTGCGCGGCCGCAGCCATTTGTGCTTCGTTCAGACCGGCGAGTGTCGAGGCATCGTTCGTCGCGTAGGCACCATTCTTGGCTGCGGCCAGCAGCTTGGTCATGAACGCGTTTTCGAGCGTTGACTCCTCTTCATTAATCTTCTTGAGTTTCTCTTTGTCTGCTTCTGAGAGATTGGCGCCTGCTTTGACGAACTGCTGGTAATCGTATTCGACAAGCTTCAGCGATTCCGGATCGAGATGCAGCGAGGCCCGCTCGTCATAGATGGTCTTAATACGCGTGAACAGCTTCGGATTAAGGTTGATCGCATCCTGATGCGCGGCGAGCCGGGGCGCTTCGTACTCCTGCACCTTCTGGAGATCGTCGTCGGTGTTCGCACTCGTAACGCAGTTGAAGGCCAGCATCACTCTGTCGAGCAACTGGCCTGATTTTTCGAGCGGTATGAATGTATTCTCGAAGGTTGGCGGGGCTGGATCGTTCGCAATCGCCTGGACCTCCTGCAGTTGCTGCGCCATGCCTGCATCGATGGCAGGCTGATAGTCGCTGTCTTTGATTTTGTCGAACGGCGGCGTCTGGAACGGCAGTGTGCTGGTCGCATAGAAAGGATTGCTCGGGCCAAAGGCGGCGGTCTGCGCGGCCGCGCCGGATGCCAGCGTAATTGCAACCGAGGCAGTCAGAATTCGTATCGCGTTCAGTCTCCGGTTCAGTCCGGTATTTTGCGGTTTTGTCATTTTGGTATCCGCCTCCCACTGTCAGTGTTAACCCACGATTGTATGGGAAAAGCGCTCCGCTGATGAAAACCGTATTTTTTGCGTTGAGTTAGTCCACTGAGTCGTTCGAGCCGGTGCGGCCTTCGCACTGTGTCATTCTTAGAGAGGATCACGCCTGCAGATGGAGCCCGTTACCCACTTTCTTACCGGCGCATGCATCGGGCGCGCTGGACTGAACCGCAAGACGGCTTACGCCACGCTGGCCGCAGTGCTGGCCGCGGAAGCTGCGGACCTCGATGTCATCTGGGGATTTGCCGGCCCGGTTGAAGAATTGAGGCATCACCGAGGCATTACGCACACGTTCATCGCGATTCCGGTTGTGGCGGGAGTAATCGTCGGCACTGTGTGGCTGATGAGCCGATGGCAAAGGCGTGGCTTCCCACCCTTTCCGCGGAAAGAGACGGAAAGGATGAGGCACGGAGGGGAGGCGAGTGGACGTGAGTCCCGATCTGCGCTCGCACAAAAAGTGCATTGGGGATGGCTTTACTGCACGACTCTGATCGCGGCGCTCAGTCACATCCTTCTCGACTGGACCAACAACTACGGCGTGCGGCCATTTTTCCCCTTCAATCCACGCTGGTACGAGGGCAGTTTCGTTTTTATTGCGGAACCAGTGCTCTGGGTTCTGCTTCTTCTCGCTCTGGTGATGCCCTGGCTGCTCGGGTTGGCAGACCGCGAGATTGGCGCGCGGCGTAAGCCGTTTCGTGGGCGAGGCTGGGCCGTCTTCGCGCTCGCCGGCATGGTTACGCTGTGGTGCTGGCGCTGGGGTGAGCATGCGCAGGGAATTGCGATGATTCAGAAGACGCAGGTAGCTACAGAACCTATACTCCGCGTCGCGCTTGAGCCATATCCCGTGAACCCGTATCGCTGGCACGCGATTCTCGAGACCAAAGACTTTTATCAAACCGCCGAGGTGAACACCTGGAACCCCGGCTCTCCCGGCGCGATCGATACCGATCCGCAACGGGACGTGCTCTACAAGCCCGCGGACACTCCGGCTGTAGAGACTGCCAAGCGAACACTGCTCGGCCGCGTGTATCTGGATTGGGGCAGATGGGCTCTGGTGCGGGACCTGGGGCCTGAACCCGTGCCCGGCATGGACCCTCCTGCACTGCCGCCAAACCGCCGCTGGACTACAGTCGAGTTTTCTGACCTGCGTTTCAGCTACCGGTTTTTAGCTTCACAACGGGAAACGACCCGGGTGCCTCTTTCCGGCTGGGTCTATATCGTGGATGGGACGGAAGACGCCGGCGAGGCGATGGGCGGCCGAGAACAGCACTGAAGGATCTTTGCTTGCGTATGAAATTTATATTCGCCACACGAAAAATCCCGGTTGACCCGGAAGCAGCCACACCCCAGAATGGAAACAGTATCGCTTAGGATTCTGATAGCTGTGGTCCCGGAGTGGCAACCGGGAAATTGACGAGGAATGAGGTTGTTCATGATCGCGTATCTGTTGCTTCTGGTTGCTGTTCTGAGCCGTGTCGTGGTTCTGTCGCATATTGCATGGCTGAACTTTACCGCCGTAAGTGCAGCGCTTGTCTATTTCGGCGCACGGCGGCCGTGGCGCGAGATGTTGACCCCGCTGGCGATCATGGCAGCAATGGACTACTGCCTCACTGTGTACGCCTATCACTATCCCTTCCACTGGCAATCGTATGTGCCCACCTGGATCTGGTACGTGGCCGCGATGGTGCTCGGCCAGATTCTGCTGAGCGCGAAGACCAGCTTCTGGCGCGTGGCTGCGGGAGCTCTGCTGGGCCCAACTGCTTTCTGGATCATCTCCGATTACGCGGTCTGGGTGGGAAGCAACATGTATCCACACACGCTCGCGGGACTGCAGGCATGCTTTGTGGCGGCGATTCCATTTTACCGGAATGATTTGACGGCAACCTCCATCATTCTGGCCGCAGCGTTTGGTCTTCCCGCGCTGGTGCGGCGCATGCACCTGAGCGAGCCCCAGGCGGTTCTGGCAAGGAAGTAACCTCTACTCGAACGCGGAAATGGAGAATGATGGCGACGACCGCCCAGACGACGCACGTTCCCCTTGAGGTTTATCTCACTACCGCCTTTGAACCCGATGCAGAGTACGTAAATGGCGTCATCGAGGAGAGGTCCATGGGCGAATACGATCACTCCTCCTGGCAACACGCTCTTGAACTTTGGTTTGCAGGTCACGCCCAAGAGTGGGGGATACGAGTTCGTCCCGAGTTGAGGATTCAGGTTTCGGAAGGGAATTTCCGCGTTCCCGACGTGACTGTCCTCGATCGAAACCTGCCGATTGAGCAGGTGATCACTCATCCGCCGCTGGCCGTATTTGAAATTCTCTCACCGGACGACACGGTGAATCGCCTGCTGACCAAGCTAGCGCAGTATGAACAAATGGGTGTCCGCACGATCCTCGTGATCGATCCGAAGGATGGCCGTCATCTCCGATATAGTGGCGGTGCGCTTGAACCTCTGCCGCCCCAGCCATTCGACCTGCCCGGCAGCGCCTGCCGCTTTGACCTCACCGGGATCGAAAAACTTCTCGACTGACCTTGCGGAGTAGTTCAGTTCCTCTTTTTCCTGAAATCCCGCCTAGACGGTCATCCATCACATCAATTTCCGCTTCGTTCTGCCGATAATCTCTACGGCTCCCCGGAGCGGAGCCGGCGTATGTCGAAGAAGTCCTCCGCAACGCATTCCGGCAACAGCCTGTCCGGCACATCCAACCGCCTCGATAACCACCCTGCCAAGCCCATCCTTCACCTCGGCACCGATGTTGACTACGATGGCGAGCTTGCCCGTTTACAGATCGAACTCGTCAAGCTTCAGGAGTGGATTAGGCAGGAAGGCCTCCGGGTTGTTGTAATCTTTGAAGGCCGCGACGCCGCCGGCAAAGGCGGCGCCATCAAGCGCATTGCGGAAGCCCTCAATCCCCGCATCTGTCGTATCGTCGCTCTCGCCGCGCCCACTGAGCGCGAGCGGACCCAGTGGTACTTCCAGCGCTACGTGGCTCATCTGCCCGCCGCGGGCGAGATGGTCCTGTTCGACCGCTCCTGGTACAACCGTGCGGGCGTCGAGCATGTGATGGAGTTTTGCACTGAGGGGCAGTATCATGAGTTTCTGCAAAGCTGTCCTGAGTTCGAACGCATGCTCCTTCGTTCCGGCATCCTTCTTTTCAAGTACTGGTTCTCTGTCTCGGATGAGGAACAGGAGCGCCGCTTTCAGGATCGCCTTCGCAATCCGACCAAGCGATGGAAGCTCAGTCCCATGGACCTCGAGTCCCGCCGCCGCTGGGCGGACTACTCACGCGCCAAGGACGAGATGTTCGCCGTGACCGACACGCGCCAATCGCCATGGTTCGTCGTTAACTCCGATGACAAGAAATCGGCGCGGCTCAACGTAATCCGCCATCTCCTCTCCCTCATTCCCTATCGGGACCTCACCCCGCCGCCTCTCGAATTGCCGACCTTGCAAAAGTCCCGCTACGTCCGGCCTCCGTTGACTGAACAAAATTTTGTTCCGGAGCTTTACTTGCCCAAGGTCAAGTCCCCAAAGCACAAACATCACTCCGCTTGACCTGTTCCGTATCGTTCGGCCTTACCGCAGCGGGCCTGTCCTTCTTTTTCGCATCCACCACCAGGCAAAACCGATCACCGCGAGTCCTCCGACGATGAGCATGGTAGCTACAGCATGGTGCGCGACAATATCCGCCGCGCCGGGTCCCAGCTTGATGACCAATCCGGCCAGAATGAACCAGCGGATCGCTCTCCCCGTGAAAACGGCAAGCATAAAGTCGAGAACGCGCATCTCGAAGACACCCGAAGCGAAGACGAACAGCTTCCAGGGCGTGGGCGGGGGCAGCATCGAAGGGATCATCACCGCCAGGAACTCCTGACGTTCAAAGCGGTTCCGGATCGCTTCGAGCCGCTCGCGGTCAATCCGTTTCAGCAGGAAAAGCTCGCCGCCGGCCCGGCCCAGCGCATAGGGAAGCAGCCCGCCGATCGCCGATCCGGCTGCCGCCAGCAGTACGTAGATCCAGAACTGGCTCTTGTTGTTCCAGATGGCGATGGCCAGGAACGCGTCCATGGGCACCGGAACGGACGAGGAGTCAAGAATGGCAATCACGCCGGCTCCCCAAAATCCAAGTTTGACCAGTGCGGGCAGAAGCACAAGCTTCCAATAAGCTAGAACTCGAAGGAAAAAGTGCTTCAAAAAGAGTCCCTTTCCGGGTGTTCATCCGTCCATTCTTTTGAGATCAACAAGCATCATTGTACGGGGCTGGGATTGCGTACGATATCGACAGGGATGAGAGAATAGACAGGAAGGATTCATAAGCGGAGCCGGTGCGGTGTGCGTCCCGAGAGGCTCCTTCAGGAACGCATGCCAGCGCCCGAAGTACCTGCCGATGTGAACGAACCCAAGGACCGCCCCGCAACCAGTTTCGAGACGAGCCAGGTGACGGCCTCGGTAGAGGACGCGCCCGCCGCGGAGACCGGACGCCGGGAGTCCGCTTCGCCGGTGGTCCGCGGTTCGCGCTGGGTCGACTACGACACACACGAGCTGCTGGAAATGATCAGCGAGCTCGAAGACGAGCGGCGCTGGGCGCGGTTGCGGGAAGGCATCTGGATCGCGATCCTGGTCCATTTTCTGCTGCTCTCCGCGATCACCTGGATTCCCAAATACGTTTTCAAGGTGCCGCCGGTCGTCGATCCGTTTGACGCGATCAAGCAGCGCAAGGACTTGACCTATCTCGATCTGCCGCCGGACGCGTTGCGCCAGATTCAGCCCAAAGTAGCGCCTAAAGCTCCCCGCGAAAAGCCGCTCATCGACAAGAAGACGTTGGAAGACCTGAAGAAAGAAACGCCGCCCGCTCCGGCACCACCACCACCTCCGACGCAGCAGGAGCCGCAGGCACCGGTCGAGGTTAAGCCTCAACCGACGCAGCCTGTTCCGCCAACGCCACAGGGACAGGTAGAGGCGCCGCGGCCCTCGGCCGTGCCGGCACGGCCCAACTTCGCCATGGGATCGCAGAACCCCGCAGACCAGCTCAAAGAGGCCATGAAAAACGCGATGCGCAATCGCAGCGGCAACACGTATGGCAATCAGACGCCGAATGTGATGCCGATGCATCCGGGGGCGGGTACGGGCGGGGTGCAGGTCCTGTCGGACACGCAAGGCGTGGACTTCAGCGAATGGCTGGCACGCTGGCATTATGTCACAGAGCGGACCTGGGACCCGCTGATTCCGGATGAGGTGAATCCGCCGATTCTTAAGTCGGGCGTGGTGGCAATCCGGTTCAAAGTGCTGCCGAACGGACAGGTCACCGACATGGTGCTGGAGGGCCGCTCCGGCGATACGGCGCTCGACCGGGCAGCCTGGGGCGCGATCAGCGGCTCCAGCTACCAACCCTTGCCCAGAGATTTTCATGGTCCCTATCTCGAGCTGCGGGCATTTTTCTTCTACAACATGCAGCCGCAGTAAAGCAGCGGTGTCAGCGGGTAGCGGCGCTAGCGGAGTTAGCCGCTTGGCTCTTCTCTAACTCCGCTCAAACCGCTTACTCCGCTATCTTCGCTGCAACCCGCATCTCACCATCAAGACGACACGATTGCTACGCGCGTAGAGCGTACAGTTATGATCGAGATGGGGATCTCCCGCGCGATCAAATGAAAAAACCTCAGGAGAAGGAATGACGCAAGGGCCAAAGCGGCTCGATCTCTCGCTTTATCTCACTCGGGAACCGGTGACTTTGGCCCTGTTGACCGGCTTGGCCGGCTTGCTTCTTCTCGCTGTGACTGGCCTCTCCCGCCTTTATCACGCGCAGCAGGAATCGCTGGCTGAGCGTTGGTCGGCGCGGGGCGTGGAAGATCTGAACGTCCAGCGTTTCCAGATCGCCGTGACGGATTTCCGCACAGCGCTCCTCTACGATCGCGACAATGAGGCCTACCAGCTGAGTCTGGCGCAGGCGCTTTTAGGACTGAAGCGAACCGACGAGGCCTACGCTTACCTGATCAATCTTTGGGACCGTCAGCCTGAGAACGGCGTCGTGAATCTGGAGCTGGCGCGGATCGCGGTCCAAAAAGGGCAGACCGATCGCGCGCTCCGGTTTTATCACAATGCGATCTACGCCACATGGCCGGACTTTCAGGAGCGTCGCAAGGCCCGGCTCGAGCTCATCAACTATCTCTTCGGGATCAAGGCCCGCACGCAGGCCGAGTCGGAGCTGATTGCTCTCGAAGCCAACGTTGGAGAAGATGCGGCGCAACAGACGCAACTCGGCACTCTCTTTCTGCGCGTGCAGGACTATGGCCGTGCGCTGGCGGCCTTCCGCGAGGGCATGAAACTCGATCCAATGAACGCGGCCGCCTACGCGGGAGCGGGTGTCGCGGCCTTCGAGACGGGGCAGTATCCGATGGCCGAGCGGTACCTTGCCAGAGCTGTCGCCTTGGCGCCTGCCGACAACGTGAGTGCGGCTTTGCTGAAAACAACAGACTCAGTGCTGAGGTTAGATCCCTTTCGTCCGCAGATATCCGATGCTGAACGCAATCGCATTGTTGTCGATGCGTTCGCGACTGCCGGTGAGCGGCTCAAAGGCTGCCCGTCGCTTGCGGCGGAGACGGCGAACTCTGGCTCAGGAACTCCGGCCGGTTCGAACGCTGGCACGCAGACGTTGTCTCAGCAATGGGAGAAGCTGAAGCCCGAGATAACCGAGCACGGCCTGCGGCGCAATCCTGATCTGGTGAACGCCGCGATGAATCTGGCATTCCAGATCGAACGCCATGCCAGCAGTGCGTGCGGCGCTGGCAGCCAGGTCGATCAGGCGATCCTGCTGATTGCCAATCTTCATGAGGAGAGCTGAACTGAGTCCGTTGTTCCGATCGCAATCAAGAAGTTCTGTCGAGGAGGGCCGCGTGGGGCCGCCCGCTGAGGAAGTGGTGCAGGAAACCGCAGTGGGACAGACGCCCGGTCCCTCGTCTGTCTCTGTCTTCCAAGCTTTTTTTCGCGAAGACCGCTTCTTTCTTATCCTGTCCGTCTTTATTGGGATCTTCTCGGGCCTTGCGGTGGTCTGCTTTCGGTTTGCGATCGACTGGAGCCGAATCTATCTTCTCGGTTCGGGCGCGGAGCCCACGCCATGGCGGCTTTTGGCCGCGCCCACTATTGCGGGTATCGTGATCGCCATACTCGTCATTCATATCATTCCGCAGGCGCGCGGCAGCGGCGTGAACCAGACCAAGGCTGCGCTCTACATCTTCAACGGCTACATCCCGTTCAGGACCGCGGTCGGCAAGTTCGTTACCGCGGCTCTCGCGATCGGATCGGGACACTCGCTGGGACCCGAAGATCCGTCGCTGCAGATCGGTGCGTGTCTCGCATCGGCCCTTGGCCGTCGATTGCGCCTCTCCCGCGACCACATGCGGCTGATTGCGCCGGTAGGCGCGGCGGCGGGCCTCGCTGCCGCCTTCAATGCGCCGATCTCCGCTGTGCTCTTCGTGATCGAGGAGGTGATTGGCCGGTGGACCGCGGGCATCCTCGGCTCGGTGGTGCTCTCTGCCGTTTCGAGCGTGGTGGTGATGCGCTGGTTTCTCGGCTCGGAGCCGCTCTTCCGCATTCCACTCGTTGAGTTGCGGCGGCCGTCAGAATTGATCGCCTATGCGATTCTCGGCATCGTTGGCGGATTGGCCTCCATCGGCTTCGCAAGCGGCATCGCAACGCTGCGCCCGCGCTGCCGGAACCTGGCGCAATGGACGCAGTACTTCCAGCCCGCAATCGCCGGTCTGCTCATCGGCTGCATTGCCGTATTGGGCGCACCGCAGGTGATGGGCGCAGGTTATGAATACATCGACGAAGCCATGCACGGGCAGTTCACCTGGCAGTTTATGGCGATGCTTGCGCTGCTCAAGATCATTGCGACGCTGCTTTCGTTTGTGAGTGGAACGCCGGGCGGCATGTTCGCACCCACGCTGTTCATCGGCGCCATGCTGGGTGCGGCTGTTGGCGGAGCCGAGCACGCGCTGCTGCCGCATCTGAGCTGGTCGCCCGGAACCTATGCGCTGGTAGGCATGGGTGTGCTCTTTGCCGGATTTCTGCGTGCGCCGATGACCTCCGTCTTCATGGTGCTTGAGGTCAGCGGCAACTATTCGATCATTGTGCCGGTGATCGTGGCGAATACCTTTGCGTACGTGATCTCGCGGACCTTCCTGCCGGTGCCGATCTTTGACGCGCTCAGCCGCCAGGACGGACTTGAACTGCCCTCGATGGAGGAACAGCGAGAAGAAAGCATTCTCCGCGTGGAAGATGCCATGCAGCCGCCTCCGTCGATCGTTCTCGATGCCAGAGACTCAGTGGAGAAGGCGTCCAAGCTCGTTGAACAGGGGCGAACCGAGGATATGCTGCTGGTCCGTCTTTATCCTTCAGGTTGGAGCAGCCTCACGCGCGAAGAGATCAAGAGGCTTTGGGAAGAAGGCAAGGGCGCACAAAATCTGCAGTCGATTCTCACAGCTGGTGAGATTCCGTATCTGCATCCTGATCATCCGCTTGAGATGTCGCTGCGCTATGTAGATCGCTGGCCGCTGGTGCCGGTGGTGAACCGCGCTAATCTACGCGCGCTTGAGGGCGTGATCACGCAGCACGATGTGCTGGAGCGCTATCGCGATTTTGGCGGCGAGTAGATTTTTGTTAGTCCAGCTTGTCAGCAGCCCACTTCAGTCGTCGTCAGAAAAGCCTTCTTTGAAGATTGAGATCCAACTGATAATGACGACTAAGGCGCAACCGGTGAGCCCGATGAAGAATGAGCAGTCGAGAACATAGGTGGCCCAAACCATCCAACGGGCGGCCGCTACAAAGGGCAAGAGTCCGCTGATCGAGAACAGGCCGGCAATCGTTGCAGAATTGATGGGAGACACTTTTTCGCCTCATTCACGAGGGTGCGACTCCATCTCTGCGTCCGCCCGGTCCATTGAGTCCGGAAGCGCATTCCTCGCGAGTTCTCCCATACGGTAGTCACCTCCAGGCCGGCTCACAACCTATACCAAGGTATAGTTGCGAAAGTCATCTTCGTGCGTTGACTTTTTATGACGACGCTGCTTATTCATCCTCTATAACATTGAAACGCAATGACCTCTGGCTCTCGATATACCAAGGTATAGTTGTTTCCTGCGCGAACCCACGTTATGTTGCATTCAGATGACATGCGAGGTCACTCTCTCGCGGTGTACCTGCTGATCCTAAGTAAGTACAGAAGCTCTCGAGCCCGCGCCAACCGCGGGTTTTCGACATAACTCATCCACCGTCCCCGGCGTGGCTGAAGAACAGAGCTACACGTAGTTTTTTCGAGAAGATCAAGACAATTTCGAATAAAGGAGCTACACGATGAGGTCGATTGTGCGGCGAGGGGAATCCCTTTCCCTTGCAGAGAAGCTTTCCCGATTGGCAGACCGTCTGCGCAATCCTGAGTGGAGACGCTACGGGGCGACTCTTCTTGCCGGCAAAGTGATCGGCGTGGGCTCCACGCTGCTCATTATGGCGGCCGTTACCGGCATCTTCTTTACCAAGGTTCTGGCGGCTGACAGCACAGTGAAAGCTGCGGATGTCGTCAACCCGGTCAACACGGCGTGGACGCTGATTGCGGCGTTTCTCGTCTTCGGCATGCAGGTCGGTTTCACGATGCTCGAAGCCGGATTCTGCCGCTCGCGCGAAACAGTCAACGTGCTGATGGAGTGCATCGTTGACACGTGTCTTTGCGGCATTCTGTTTTATGCCATCGGCTTCGCCTTCATGTTCAGTCATGGCAACGGCTTCATCGGTTATCACTGGTTCTTTCTGCAAGGAGCGCCTGAAACGTACGAGACCACCGGCGTTGCGTTTCTCGCGGTCTGGATCTTCCAGTTCGCCTTTGCCGATACATGCTCGACCATTACCTCCGGCGCAATGATCGGCCGCACAGGTTTCGTCGGCGATCTGCTCTACTCGGTCGGCGTCTCCGGTTTTATTTATCCGATCATTGGCCACTGGGCGTGGGGACCGGATGGATTTCTGGCGACGATGGGCTCGTCAGGAAACTTCCTGCCCGGCCTCGGCCAAAGCTTCCATGACTTCGCCGGTTCAACCGTGGTGCACACCATCGGCGGATTTGTCGCGCTGGCGGGTTCCATCGTGCTGGGACCCCGGCTTGGCCGCAAATTCAAACGCGATGGCGGCGGACCCATGCTGCCTCACGATCTGACGATCGCGGCATCCGGCGGCCTGCTGTTGTGGTTCGGCTGGTACGGCTTCAACCCCGGTTCCACGCTGTCGGCCATGGACTTCACCGGCATCGGCCGTGTCTCTACCAACACGACCCTCGCAGCCTGCGCCGCAGGCCTTACGGCCATGATGTACGCCTACATCCTAAGCAAGAAGTGGGATGTTGGCTTCACGGTCAACGGCTTCCTCGCCGGACTGGTCGCCATCACCTGCCCATGCTACTGGGTCAGCCCCACAGGCGCTATCGTCCTCGGCGGCATCGCCGGCGTAATTGTCTGCCTTGGTGTTGAACTGCTGGAATGGCTGCGCATTGATGACCCGATCGGCGCCGTTCCGGTCCACGGCATGTGCGGTATCTGGGGAACATGGTCGCTGGGCTTTTTTGCCTGCGGCATGTACGGCGCTACCGGCCCCACCGGCGCTGACAACTCCGCTCCTCTCACCGGCCTCTTCTATGGCGGCGGCTTTACGCTGCTCAAAGCGCAGATCATCGGCAACGGCATCATCACACTGGCCACGTTCGGCACGGCCCTTGCGTTGATGTATCTGGTCAACCTCACTGGTACGCTTCGCGTTTCTGAAGAAGGCGAGCTCTACGGACTCGATCTCCACGAGCACGGTATCTCTGCCTATCCCGAATACGTGATTTCATCGTTGGCGGCTCCGGCCGGCATGCCGAAAGACCTTACGGTTTCCCGGCCAGAGGTTCAATCGGTTGCGGCCAAAGTCAGCGCTGATTGAGAGACGACACGTACAGCCCGAAGGAGAATCTGATGATCAAAATCGAAGCGATTATCCGGCCCAACAAATTTGAGTCCGTCAAGTCGGCACTGATTCAGCTGGGAGTGGAAGGCATGACGGTCTCAGAGGTGCGCGGGCATGGCCGCCAGAAGGGGCACACGGAGGTCTTCAAGGGGCGGGAGTATGAGGTAGACCTGCTTCCGAAGATCAAACTCGAACTGGTGCTGGAAGACAACATTGCCGACCGAGCCATCGACACGATTCTGACGACGGCTTATACCGGCTCCATCGGGGACGGCAAAATCTTCATCTACGACATCGCGGATGTGATTCGCATCCGCAGTCGTGAACGGGGCGTTGCCGCGATCTAGAACTCTGATTGCATGGGGATCCATGGTTTCCATCCCAGCCGCCAAGTCACCCCACGGACGAAGACCTGTCCGTGGGACCACGCGGCTGGATGGGCCATCCAAATTTGAACCAAATCAGAGATCGAAGCTCTCACGAACCATCAACCCTGGTTTTGCTGTAACGGATGCAATTGATTTCCACGGGAGCATCTTCTATGTCGTCTGTTTCTGCCAATTCCTCCTTCGAGGCTTACAGAGAACAATGGCGATCGGAGAGAGGGCCGCGGCTGACAGAGCAATTCTGCAATGTCAGCCATTTTTTTTGCCGCCTTCGCACGCAGCTGCGGTTTGGCGAGCTCACGCGCGCTCCGCTGAAACTGCTTCGGCTGCAGATTGTTCCCGAAATGATCGAATGCGACTGGATGGCGCGTTCGCAGGATCACTGGGATACCGATCTGCCGGCGAAGATCGGCCAGCGGCACACGTCGCTACAGGCGCTTCGGGATGCGATTGACGTCCGCGCATTGCTGTTTCAGGTTTTTCCTGACGTGGAAGCGGCCTCCCTCCGCATTTATCGGGAATCTCCCAGCAAGGGAAGGGAGATGATTATGACGGGCTGCGTACAGCGCAATGACAATTCCGCGCGTAGAGTTCACTCGCTCGCGATGCGTGCGAAGGTGCTCGGTTTTCGCTTTCGTTTAGAAGATGAGGTGCTCTGCAAGCTTCCAGGAGGCGATAGGCCGCTGTCCGTGGCCAATTTCGAACCGTATTAGACGCTACGGATTTTTCTGCGACGAGGCCAGGCTCACCCGTTCGCACAATTTGACCAGCTCCGCCAGCGAACCGGCTTGCATCTTTTCCATGATGTGCCGGCGATGCAGCTTGACGGTGATTTCGCTCAGGTTGAGATCAGCGGCAATCTGTTTGTTCAACATGCCCGCGATCACCATCGCCATCACTTCGCGCTCTCGCTGGCTGAGAGAGGCGATGCGCGCACGGATCGAGCCTAGAATCTCGCCTTCTCGGCGCCGCGCGCGATCCGTAGCGAACGCCTGTTCAACGGCCTGCAGCAATTCTTCTTTCTGGAACGGCTTGATGAGAAATTCGATGGCGCCCGCCTTCATGACCTTGCGCACCATCGGCATGTCTCCATGCGCCGTCATGAAGATGACCGGCAGGTCGACGCCGGCACTCTGCATCTGATCCTGGAATTCCACACCGCTCATGCCGGGCAGACGCGCATCCAGCAGGAGGCATCCCGCACTTCCCGCGCGCCAGCCTTCCCGAAAGGCTTCGACGGACGAAAAATGCTCTGCAGCGATTCCTACAGATTCAAGCAGATTCGACAGGCCCTCGCAGATGGAGGCGTCGTCATCCACGATAAAGACTGTTTCGCGCGCCGGTTTGGCCGACCTGATCTCCTGGGTCATGACTGGGTTCGCACCGTGAAATGAAAGACCGCGCCACCGGTTGCGGAGCTCGTTGCCCAGAGCCTCCCATCGTGCGCTTCCACAATACTACGGCAGATTGCGAGCCCCATTCCTGTTCCTTCAGGCTTGGTGCTGAAGAAAGGCTCGAAGATCTTCTGCGCGATCTCTTTAGAGATTCCCGTTCCGCGATCTTCGACTGAGATGAGAACTTCACCTTGAGCTTGCGTGGCCGACCGGATAATCAGCTCTCTCGGCCCGAGAATGTTTTTCATTGCGTCCATACCGTTGGTTGCGAGATTCAGGAGCACTTGCTGAATCTGAATAGAATCGACAGTCAGCAGCGGAAGATCGGAGGCCAACTGCAGACGGATCGAGACCTCACGGCGAATGGCTTCATCGCGCAGGAGCCGCGCAAAGTCGCGGATCAACTGATTGATGTCAGTGGGTTCTCTGGGCAGCGTATCTTTGCGGAACAGCGCACGGACGCGCTTAAGCACTTCGCTGGCTCGCGCGCTCTCCTGCACAATTTTTTCCGCTGTCGAAGAGGCCCTCTCAAAATTTGCGGGCTGTGCCTGCAGCCACTCGCGGCAGGCATAGGCGTGTGTCACGACCGCGGTAAGCGGCTGGTTCAGCTCATGCGCAATCGAGGCGGCCATCTCGGCCATTCCCAGTGTGTGGGATAGGTGTGACAGCTCTTCCTGCGCCAGCGCCAGACTCTGCTGCGCACGGTGCTGCTCTTCGATATCGATGTGAATGCCATACCAGCGCGCGATCGTGCCTTCCGTTGAGCGCTGTGGAATGCTGCGGACGAGAAACCAGCGGTAGGCGCCGCTGCCGCCGCGCACGCGCGCCTCGACTTCGAAGGTGCCGCCGGACTCGAGCGCTGCCTGCCAGCCACGGCGGAACAACGGCTCGTCTTCAGGATGAAGCACATTGAAGAATGCGTCGCCACGAAGCTGATCGGCTGACACCCCGAGATACTCAATCAGATGACGGTTGCCATATTCGATGTGACCGGTCTCATCGGTCCGCCAGATCTGCTGGGGAATAGCTTCTGTCAGCAGCCGTAACTGCCGCTCGCTTTCCTGGATTTCGAGGTTCGAGCGCTGTAGCTCGGCCGTTCGTTCCTGCACCTTGGTTTCAAGCAGGTCGCGGGCCGCGCGAACGGCGGTCTCACTTCTCTTGCGGGCTGAGCTGACCACTCCGATGGCGATTGCGCAGAGGACAAACGCCGTGAGAAAGCTTTGGGATTCTTTCGCCACCGTCATGGAGAAGAGCGGCGGAACGAAGAAATACGTGACAAACAGCGAGGAGAGTGCGACCGCGATGAAACCAGCGATCATTCCGCCGAACCACGCGCTGCCCATAACCGCGCCGAAAAACAGGAAGACAAACGGATAGGCAATGACGTGCTGCAGCGGGAAGGTCCACAGCAGCGCGACGAGCACAAAGCAGACCGCGATGGCGGAGGGTTTCAGGCCGTAGTCCATCGTCCAACGCGAGAACCGATTCACTTTTGCGGCTGCCATGCTGGCATCATAAACGGCGCGCTGGCCGGCTAACTCAGGTTTCAGCGTGGTGAGGGCTCCTGAAACGGCAATGCAGATTTGCGGCGCGTCCTCTCTGGAAAGTGCTGTTGCGCGCTGTGGCTCAACACCTCGTAACCTGTGGGGAATGCAATGGAATTGGGCTAATTTCCCATGTAAAATCGATTGCGTAATCAACTGCATTCAAAGAAGCTGAGATTTGATACGTACATGAAAGACTCCGCAGGCGACAAAAAGCAGAAAGATGGCACTCGGCCGCCGGTTCATCACGCCACCAGCTTGAAGCAGCTGGCAGAACATCTTGGCCTGAACCCGGCGACGGTCTCTGTCGTCCTGAACGAGGTGCCTGGGCGGTCGATCCCGCAGGCTACCCGCGACCGGATCAAGGCTGCTGCCAAACAGATGAATTACCAGCCGAATCTTCTGGCGCGCTCACTGCGCAGCCGGCGGACACTGACCATCGGCATTCTGGTGCCCGAGTTGGGTGATGGTTATCATACGCAGGTGATGAGCGGCATCGGCGACCAGCTCATCAAGGCGGGCTACTTTTATTTCACTGCCCATCACAGGCACAAGCGCAGCCTGATCGAAGAATATACGCGGATGCTGATCGGGCGCGGCGCGCAGGGCATCATCGCGATCGATACACTGCTCGAGCATCCGATCGGTATCCCGGTGGTATGCGTGGCGGGGCATCGCCACATTGAAGGCGTCACCAATGTTTTGCTTGACCATGTTCGCGCGGCAGAGCTGGCGTTGAATCATCTCTACTCGCTGGGCCACCGGCACATCGCCTTTATGCGCGGCCAGCCTTTCAGCTCCGATTCTGATGATCGTTGGAAGAGCCTGGAAGCTGTTGCGGGCAAGCTGGGGATCGAGATCAAGCCCGAATTGGTTATCCATCTTGAGCGAGACATGTCCTCGCCAGAGCTTGGTTATCCGGTCGTACAGCAACTGTTGGCGGCCAAGCAACCGTTTACCGCACTTGTGGCCTTCAATGATATTTCCGCGATCGGCGCAATCCGCGCACTGCAGGATGTGAATCTGCATGTGCCGGAGGACGTCTCTGTGATCGGCTTCGACGACATCAAGGCGGCAGCCTTCACGCTGCCGCGACTGACGACGATCAATCAACCGCTTGAGGAGATTGGCCGCATTGCCACGCAGAGCCTGCTGAATCGCATCCACAACACAGTGACCCCTGGCGACGAGATTACAGTTGAGCCGGAGCTGGTAATCCGCGAATCGACGGGGCCTGCAAGGTCCTGAAGAATCCGGACGCGTCAAGCAATTTTTCTATAAGAAATCGATTGTGGCTGCGGTCCCTGGAAGGCGTTCCTTAAAGATGGACAGGAGCGGGAACTTCCGCGGTCTTGGCAGGTCGTGCGCCGATCGATTGCAGGATAACCATCATCAGTCCAGCTCCGCAGGGTGCGAGCAGTCCCAACCGGAGCGAGTGGAAATGCGCCGAGAGCAATCCGGTGAGCCACGGGAAGAAAGCCGCGCCGATGCCGCCGACAGAAAAGATCCAACCCCGCGCCGAGCGCTCCAGCAGGAAAGAGAGCAGCAGGGGATAGAGCGGGCCGATGCACAGGCCGGCAACGCCCGCAACGGCCAGGATCATGGCCGGAGAGGTCGCAGCGATCAGTGCCGCCACCGACGCCAGAACTCCCCACATCGCACCCTGAAGGGTAGCGCGTCTCCCGATTTTGGCGAGCAGCCGTGTAGAAAATGCCAGCCTGCTCAGCATGCCGCCGAGCCAGAAGAGGGAAGTGGCAACCGCAGCGCCTGCAAGGCTCTTCAGCCCTGCGCGATGCGAGTAGGTCGTGAGCCAACCGCTCAACGCGGCTTCTACGCCGACTGAGCACATTGCCAGAAGAATGAGCTGCAGAAAAACTCCGCGCGTGCTTGCAGGCTGCGCAGCGCTTGACGAAGGCACAGCCGGTCCCTGGCGCTCCCGCAGAATGACCCACGCCCAGAGGAAGAGAAAGACTCCGCCAAGAGTCCAGAAGAGAGTACGAATATCCGCGCTGCGGAGAAAGGGCAGGAAGAGGATCGGTCCGGCTGTTGCTCCCGCCGACCATGCGAAGTTCAACCACTCCAGTTTGGCTGCGCGATCGTCGCTCCAGCGGTCGGAAAAAAGCAGGCTCGTTGACGTCATCGTCATGCCCAGGCCAAGGCCGAAGAAGAAAAACGTAACGAAGGGTGGATGCGTCCCCGCGAGAGCCAATGAACCAGAGGACAGTACCAGCAGGCCATAGCCCGCGATCAGTGAGCGGACGCGATGAAGCGTGGTCAAAACCGCTCCCAACGCCGAACCGAAAAATTGAAGGAAGAGAAGCAGGCCAGCGGTGTCATCGCGGAGAGACCACTGCTGTGAGAGCGTGGGAAGAAGCACGCCGAGCATCACGGTGCCTGTGCCGGTGAGACTGAAGCCGGTGCTCAAGATCAGGATCGAGCTGAGCCGCCGCGCATTATTTTGTGTCGGACACATCTTCGCGAATCTCTTCCGGCTGCACGGCCAGCTCTTTGTAAACTGCGCGGAGCTTGTCTTTCATGTCTCGGTATTTCTTATAGAGTTCTACCTCGCGCTGCGCGTCTTGCGTGCGGCCCATCTTTTTGTAGAGCGTGCCCAGGCGATAGTGTGCCGCAGAATTGGTCGGTTCGAGCTGCACTGACGCCTCGAGCAGCGGCAGCGCTTTCTCGGGCTGATTCATGTCGAGCAGCGCCTTGGCAAGCCCGAGTTTAGCGTCCGCATCGTTGGGCTGCAGTTCTACGGCTCGCGTATAGTCGTCATGGGTCTGTTTCAGGTCGCCTTTTTGCGCAGCGATCTCGCCCAGTTTGCAAAGCGCTTTTTCGTCCTGCGGATTTTCAGCCAGAGCAGCGCGATACTCCTGCTCGGCTTGTTTCTTGATGGCGGAGTCTTCTGAGGTGTGGAGAAGCTCGGCCAGCTCGAAGTGTACCGCCGGCAGATGCGGGTTGAGAGCGATGGCCTTCCGAAACTCGGCGACGGCCAGATTCGTATTGCCCTCACGAATGGCCTCATGCGCAAGCAGCTGATGCATCTGGGCGGAATCCGGCGCAGCCAACGAGAGGGCCAGCATCGACTCCCCGGAAAGGTCGGCGTATGTGCGGTAGGCCGCATACAAGACTTCCGGATTTCCGGGATCGTCTTTGCGCAGTTGGGAAGCAATTCGTGCAGCATCGTCGAGATCGCTGGCTTGCGTGTAGAGCCCAACCAGCTCAAGCCCCATTTCGACTTTGAGCTTTTTCTCCTCGATATGCGGAAAAGCTGCTTCTAAATTCGTGCGCGCATCTGCAGGATCTGCCGTGTGTACCTGGGCGAGTCCTAGGAGGGCTTGAATCTTCCAGAGCTCTTTGTCGGAGGCGACGGCAGCTTGCAATTGAGGCGCGGCCTCTTTGTAGTTCCTTTGAAAGAAGAGCAGAACGCCAAGATTCGCATGTGCATCGACGTTGTTCGGATCGAGCGCAAGAACTTTTTCGAGTTCCGGTATCGCCAGCTCAGGCTTGCGTTCGCGCAGATACTCTTGTGCTGAGCGTGTGTGCTGATCAATCTCATCCTGTTTGCTCGTCGTTTCCTGGCCGATTGCTGAAAGGAGAAGGCCCGGCAGCAGAAGGAGCACAAGCAGGGAAGCTTTGGCAGACATGACACCTCATCATATCCAAAATGAAAGGACGGCGATTACGGCAAAACCAGAGAAGGTGTGTCCTTTTAGGGATCATCCAAGGTCGCCGCTCCTTGAGGTCGCGTCGACTTGAATGTCACTGCTTCGGGACACAGTATCTCTGGTTTTGCTCTAGCTCGCCGCCCCTTTTCGGTTGGAACGGTATTGGGTTTTAGAACGAGAAACGGCCGACGAGTTCCATCGTTCTGCCGTTTACTGTTGTTTTGGTGATCTGTTCGGGAGCGTTCGTACCGATGGCGTTGTTGCCAGGCTGCCCGAAGCTGGGGTGGTTGAGAATGTTTGAGGCTTCCGCTCGAATCTGGAACCGCATTCCCCGATCCGGCCAGACATCGAAGCTCTTACCGAGAGAGAAGTTGATGTTGGTCAGATCCGGACCATAGATCCGGTTCCGGCGGAAGGTTCCGTATTGGTTGGTGTAGTCCGATGGGTTTTTCCACGGCTGCGAGCCGATCGCGTCACCGCTGGCCTCGACGTTGTCATTGAACCACGAATTGAGGCTGTGGTATGAGTATGTCGGGCCGGTGTATTGCTTGGTATTGAGGTTATAGCTTTGCCAGGGCTTTTTGTAGTCTCCCACTAGGATGGCTTCCTGCTTGTTGCTCCCACTCAGGTTGCCGGAGGTGTTGTTATTCCCGGTTGTCACGCCTATCGGGTTGCCGGTCTGCGCCATCCAGGTACCTGAGATTTGCCAGCCGCCAAAGACTTCGTCCATGATCAGGTTGGTATTCATGAACTTCATGCCTTTACCGAACGGCAGTTGATAGACAGCCTCTCCCTTGAACATATGCCGGATGTCGAAGTTTGAGTTGCTGTAGTTCTGGCTGATGTCGTAGGCGTTCTGGTAATCCTGGAAACCTTCCCGGCTGCCCCAGCCCGAGGAATCCATATCGTCGAGGAAGTGCGACCAGGTGTAGTTGGTGCTGAACTGCAGCCCGTTGCTCATGCGTTTGGTGAGCACGGCCTGCAGCGCGTTGTAGTTGGAGATGGCGTTGTTGGTGCTGCCGGTGATCTGTCCGAAGATCGGATACGGAGACGCAGTGCGGCCCTGTCCGAGCTTGTTGGCTGGAACCTGGTTGATATCCACCGGGCCCGTGTTCAAGTGCGTGCCGTGATTGCCGACATACGACGCGGAAGCAACAAAGTTGGTCGCAAACTCCCGCTCCAACGTCAGGGAGTATTGATAGTTGGTGGGCACAGGCGTGTGGTACTGGTTGTAGCTCACGTTCTGCCCATTCTTGGCCCAGGGCGTGGTCGGCGCCGTAACGTTGGCTTGTTGGATCGTGGATGGGTTAAATCCTGGACCACCGCAGCCGGGATCTTGCGTGTTGGGCGTGGTCATCGTCGCGCTCAGGTTCACGACAGGACAAACGCCGTTCGTGGTGCTGCCGTCATCCAGAGTATTGTTCGCGCCGAAGGCGTTACCGAGGCCGCCTCCGTAGGTGTCTTCGCTCCACGTGGAAGTGTAGACGCCAATGCCGCCGCGAAGAACCATGTTAGGCCGTACCTGCCAGCTGAAGCCGGCACGCGGCATCACGATGTTGTACTTGGGCGCCTGCAGAGTGGTGCGGCCGTTCTGGCCGATAAATCCATACCACATGCCGCCCTGCACGAGTCCGCCCGGGGGAACTCCATTGATGGCGCTCGAAGAGACGTTTTGATTCGCTACGCCCGGGTCAAAGGTAGTCATGTTGCCATGTGTCTCAGACCAGCCGGTCATGACTTCATAACGCAGACCAGCGTTGATGGTGAGAGTGGGCTTGAACTTCCAGTCGTCCTGGATGAACAACTGAGGGGTCTTCCAACGTCCACCGTATTCGGGTGTGTTGTTCGCGGACCACTTCTGCGTCTGGCCGAGGAGGAAGTCGGCATAGGAGAGACCGTCGTACGTGGTGGTGTTGGCGCCGCCCTGCGAGGTGTACGTGCCGGCGAAGGTCATATTCGCAGCGGTGAGATTGCCCCAGGCGGTTGAGTCGGCGCGGTTGATGAGGAACTCGCCGCCGAAGTGGATGACGTGACGGCCGCGGATCATGGTGGCCACGTCAGACGGGTCAAGCACGAACTCCTTGTAGATGGCGTTGGTGCCAGGTTGAATATTGGTGTCGAAGCCGTTGACCGTGATCTGTGGAGCAACGTCAGCCACTGCGAACTGCAGGCCCAGCTTCGCGGGCCAGCCTTTGCCCACTGACTGCGGCACGAAGAAGTTCAACTGGTCCGTGAAGCCCATCCGCGCCTCATTGATAAAGCGCGAACTGGCCGTCCACACATCGGAGATCTGCGCGTTGTCACGACTCACATCACCGCTGAAGCAGTTGAACGGGCAGATGCCTTCATTGAGATTCAGGCCGGGGTTGTCGCTCTCTGTTTCTGACAAGGTGAGACGGTTCGTTGGCGATACGTCATAGTCCAGACGGCCAAACCACTTGATGAAGGGATTGGTGCTGGGAACCTGATAGGAGTAGTTGTTCTGGTTGTACCCTTTCGAAGTAGCCTGACCGGCAACATTGGGTGCAGGGAAGATCTTCTGGAAAGCAAGGGCTACTGGATTGAGCATCCCGGCGGGAATCTTGTTGCTCCCGTACTCGGAGATGAAGCTTTTCCGGATCACGCAAGGTACGCCAGCCTTGGCGGCCGGAGCGCCGTCGGTATAAACGCAACCACCATTCGGATTCACGACCTGCGTGGTGGGGTCATAGAGAGTGGGGAACCCTGGAGCCGAGAAATCACCGGCCATCATGGCTGCCGTCGGCTCCGTTGAGAAACCTGTGGTTGCGCCGCCGTGATTGATTGTCCGGTCATAGTCGAAGAAGAAGAACACCTTGTTCTTGATGACCGGGCCGCCGACGGCTCCGCCAAAATTATTGAAGTGCAGCACGGGAACCTTCTTCCCGGAGCCGAACTGGTACGGGGCGGCGTTCAGCGCATTGTTCTGGAAGAACTCATAAGCAGCGCCGTGGAACTGGTCAGTGCCGCTCTTCGTGATCTGGTTGTAGATCACGTCGCCCACGCCGTACTGCGCCGAGAAGGCTGTAGCGCTGACCTTTACTTCCGCAGTCGTCTCAAAGATCGTGACGTCGGTGTTCTGGCTCATCGGCAGTGTGGTGGTTGCACCATCCTGCAGAACGTCTGCGAAGGGCAGATTGCCGTTGATCGACGAGATCGTACCGGGATTGAGAGAGTTGGAAGAATTCTCCGGTGCGCCGGCCGCACCGGGCATCAACACAACAAAGTTTTCCCAGTCGGCGCCGCCGCCATTCTGGCTGCCGATCTGCGGCAGTTCCGTCATGGTCGACGATTCAAGGGTGTCTTCCTTGGCGCCCGATTCTGTTTGCAGCATCGGAACATCGGTCGTGACGACCACCTGCTGCGACACCGAGCCCACGCGCATCTGCGCATCGATGGTCTGGATGCCGAGCGAGACCGTGACGGGACCGCGCACAAGAGTCTCAAAACCGTCCTTGGTGAAGGTGAGCTTGTAGTGGTCTTCCGGAATCGCGCCCGTATCGTAGAGACCTGCACTATCCGTCACGTAAGTGCGGCTCACACCCTTGTCGACGTCCATCACCGTGACTGTGACGCCGGGAATGATGGCTCCCGTCGGGTCAGTCGTGGTGCCGCGAAGATCACCTGAACTTGTGTTCTGTGCAAGACATACTCCACCGCCGCCGATCAGCAGCCCGCCGACCAGAGGAAGAGTGAGCAGAGTCCACCGCATTCCATTTCTCATGCAATTGCCTCCTGAACCACTAACGATTGCCGCAGCTTGGCCACAGCGGCTTGTGACATCTCCGGCGCTATGCCGGTTGCGCATGCTGCAAGTCGCTCAATCTCAAGAAACTCTTAAGACAAACGGTTGTGTTGATGAATTTTTGCCTCGGATTTCATGCGCGGAAGGATTAAAGCACTACAAAAGAACGACTGTCAAGTCATTTCTTTGGTCGTAGACAAACGTTTGATCGAATGCTATGATCTGCCCTTGCCCGCTATGGGCTATCGCCTCGATGAGGCTCCCAATTGTTTTTCATGGGGTTATGAGGCTGTAAGCGATTTCAAAACAAACGGTTGCTTTAATCTTTGAGCTATCTTGAAAGAGTGGACCTGATTCATGAATCGTGTCTTGCGCCGGAAGTTTCTTGGGCAGGCTGCAACTGCCGTCACGACAATGGTTTGTGCAAATGGGTTATCGGCCTTTGCGGAGCCTGCGGAACCCTCCGCGCAGCTTCGCGCCTGGATGACTTCGGACGACAAAAAATATAAGGAGATAACACTTCCCGGCTGGCAATCTTCCGCAGGCAAAGCCGCCGTGGTGGTAGCCGTCGATCCTTCGCGGCAATTTCAAAGCATTCTCGGATTCGGCGGAGCCTTTACTGATGCTTCGTGTTATCTGCTCAACCGCATGGAGCCGGCGAACCGGAAAAAGCTGCTCGAAGAGTTTTTCGGGCCCGACGGATTGCAGCTTTCGGTGGGCCGTACCTGCATAGGGGCCAGTGACTACTCATGCAGCGCCTACAGCTTTGACGAGTCACCCTCGCCCGATCCTGAACTGAAGAGATTCAGCATCGAGCACGATCGCGCATACATCCTGCCCGTGTTGCGCGAGGCCCTGAGCATGAGTCCGGAACTGTTCCTCTTCTCGACTCCGTGGAGTCCTCCGGGCTGGATGAAGGCGGGAGGTTCGCTGCTCGGCGGTTCAATGCGCAAGCAGTACTTTCCGGCATACGCGCAATACTTTGTGCGTTTCCTCGAGGGCTATCGCGCAGAAGGCGTCAATATCCGCGCAGTGACGACTCAGAACGAAGTTGACACTGATCAGGACGGAAAAATGCCAGCCGCTCTGTGGGGCCAGGAGTATGAGGCGGGCTTTATCAAGGAGTTTCTCGGCCCTGCTCTGCGCAGCGCCGATCTCGACACGAAGATCTGGCTTTTGGATCACAACTACGATCTCTGGGGACGTGCCGAGGACATGATGAGCGACCCCGAGGTCTTTCAGTTTATCGACGGAGTGGCTTGGCACGGTTACGCGGGTAAGCCCGAAGCCATGTCGCGCGTGCATGAGCGCTTTCCGACGAAGAACGCCTACTGGACGGAAGGCGGTCCGGACATCACTGCGCCCGACTACTGCACCGATTGGGCAAAGTGGTCTACGACGTATGCACAGATTCTCAAGAACTGGGCGCGCTGCATCGTTGCCTGGAATCTCATTCTGGATGAAAAGGGCAATCCGAACATCGGCCCGTTTCGTTGCGGCGGAATCGTCACGCTCGACTCAAAAACGCAGCAACTTACGCGTAGCGGGCAGTATTGGGCTTTTGCGCACTACGCCAAGCCCGTCCGCCGCGGCGCACGCGTGATCGCAACCACGGCGTCGCAGGCCAGCGTGGAACACGTGGCGTTTGCGAATCCCGACGGCAGCTATGTGCTGGTGCTGACGAACTCCGGCGAGGGGTGCGATGTGGAGTGCCGATTCCGGGAGAAAGCGCTGTCGTTGAAACTGCCGCGCAATTCCGTGATTACGCTGCAGTGGAGCTGACGGAAATCATGGAAATTCGGCCACTTTGGGTGTGACGCGCGGGTGCATCGATGTCGCTCCGCCTTTGTCGTCGATGACGTTTGAGATCCCGCCCTTGTCGCCAAGCGCGACCGTAATCATATGGTGAAAACGTACGCCGGGGTTTTGCGGAACCTCGATGGCGCGCGTCAGCGTCACATCCGAATGCAGAAAGACGCTGTAAACGCCGAGTCCCCATGCTTCATGGTTGGTCACCGCATCGGCGACCTTGTAAGAAGCCCAGCCATTGATTCCCTGCGCGCTTGTGTAGCTTGTCTGATCGGGCGGATCGTAGGGAATCTCGGATTGATAAAAGTACGTGCGGCCATAGTTGCCGTTCCATAACACTTGGAACTGTTGATGGTGCTCAACGAACAGCCCGTACGCAGTGACGTGATCCCCGTTCACGGCAAGACCATTGGCGCTGGTGTTGGTGGTCCAGCCGACGCCTTCGCCGTGATCGGCGCGCCATATCCACGTGTGGTCGATCATCGTGTCAGCGCTGTTGATGCGCAGATTCACCTGCGTGCGGCCGATGCCTGCTCCGCCGACGCGAAAGAATAGATCGTGCAGGCAGAGGGGATTGCTCGTGTGCCGGGCTTTGCTGCCTGCCGGACCAACCTCAAGCAAGACAGTGGACTCGATAGGGCCGGCATCGAAGAGCAGGCCTGCGATTTCAATGCCGTCCTTATCCGCAGTCACCATAGCCGGCGTGCCGTGCGTCGGCTTGAGCGTAGCAAAGCCGAGTCCCAGCACTACCGCATTCGAACGCGTCACGCGAATCGGCGCGTCAAGCTCGTAGATGCCCGGCGTGAGCAGCAGATCCTTGCCTTTGGCCAATTGCGCATTCATGCTCTCTGCAGAATCTGTGCCTGGTCGGGCGATATAAAAGTTTTTCAAGGGAACCGAGCGGCCTGGTGTCGTTCCGTCGTGCCAGGTGATTCCCTGACTATTGGTTCGCAATGCCGGTACAACCACAATCCATTGGCCTTTGGTGTCAATTGCGAGGAATGGCTTTTCACGGACCACCGGCGTACGATCGACCTTTGTATAGGGCGGAACGGGCCACTCGCCGGCTGGTGGGTTGGGCACGCCGACGAAGACGATGTTCCAGTTTGCGCCGGTCCAACTCTTCCACTCGCTGTTGCGGGAGATCCACTGTTGCTGCGAGCCTGAGTCGACATTGCCATCGACCAGCGTGTCTGACATCCATCCGCCGCTGGCCCAGCCGCGGTGCTGATGCAGCACCAGGTTGCCGCGCACATGCATGCGGCGGAAGGGAACAGCCTGCGAAACCGCCCATTGCATCGTGCCACTCGTTGGAACGACGGAGAAGCCTTCCGCGGCTCGCCAGAAGGTGCAGGTGGCGTTGTTATTCGGCAGACTCGCATCGGAGTGCACATTGCCATCGATCTCGACTGCATCGGGCGATGCGCCCAGGCCCAGCACCTGCGTGTAGAAACCGACCGGCACATCCACGTGATACTTGCCGGGAAGAAACAGCAGTGCGTAACGTTCGGCGCCGAATTCAGCGTGTTCTTCCACCGCGTACACTTTGTCGATCTGTGCCTGCATCTCCGCGGCCGGCATGGATGGATCGAAGATCAAGATGTGAGGTCCAAGATCGGGCCTTGGTGCTGGCGCTGCTTTCACTTCAGCCACATTGCATACGCCTGCCGTACCTGCGAATAAGCTCGCCAAAAGGATCATTGGTTTGAATCGCCGCATCATCTTGCAGGCTCCTGCACCGCGCATAGACATACGATTTTCTAATCGAATTTACCAGACATAGGTTCCCGCAGACTCCGAAGGGATTGTCGTCTTCAGTGATTTCCCGTGATAGCTGATCGCGAAGGTCTTGGGAAAGTTGCCGGTGTTGGCGACCACCAGAACCACTTTTTGGTCAGGAGTCAGAAAAGCGACAGTAGAAAGCTGCTCGAGTTCGTTGGAGCCAATCCGGATCGAACCGGGAGGCACGAACTTGGAGAAATGCGCCGCCGCGTAATAGGCAACGTTGAAAGTGGAGTTGTCTCCATCGAGTGTGATGGCGCCAAAACAGCCTGTGCATCCGCCGTTGTTGGTATGCGGACCGGCGTGCGGATCGGCGGCGAGATTCCAAAGCAGCACGTTCCGGCTCCAGTTCCGCGTAGCCCCAATCAGGACTCTGCTCACCGACTCCGCAATGGCAATCGTCGGCGAGTTCGGACGCTGCATCACGGACTGCTCGGTCAGATAGAGATTTTTGTTCGGGTACTGATTGTGAACATCGGTAAGTGTGCTGCTGTCGCCGCCGTAGAGGTGAAAGGCCGTGCCCGCAACGTATTTGCCGGCTATGGGGTCGGCCAAAATGGAGAGCGGATAGGACGGCACATCGGGGTTGTGATCGTAGACCTGTATCTCGCTTTTGATTCCAGCCTTCTCGAATGCGGGTCCCAGATATTTCGCGATGAAGGTATCTTCCTGCTGCTCGAAGACCACCATGCTGGGCGTGTTCTTCGGGTTCAGAGGCTCGTTTTCTACTGTAATGGCAGTGATGGGAATGCCTTCCGCCTTCATTTCTTCGACGTACCTGGTCAGATATTGCGCATAAGCCTCGTAAAACTCAGGTTTCAACTCGCCGCCTCTTACATCATCGTTGGTCTTCATCCAGGCGGGCGCCGACCACGGCGAAGCGAGGATCTTGATCTGCGGGTTGATGGCGAGAATTTCCGTGAGTATCGGAATCACGTCAGCGCGGTCTGGAGCCAGGCTGAACTTCCTGAGATCGGGATCGGTTTCTCCAGACGGGACATCATCATACGAGTAGACGCGGTCATTCATGTCGGATGAGCCGATGCTTACGCGCACGTAGCTCGTGCCGATGCCTTCGCCTTCGGTAGAAAAAATCCCTCTCAGCAGAGCCGATCGTGTGTCTGGAGTCATGCGCATCAGGAGTTGTGCGCTTCCGCCCGTTACCGCAAAGCCGAAGCCCTCGATTGGCTGAAACTGTTGCATGTCATTCACGGTGATGGTCGGAAACGCCTCTTCAGAAGCGGAGAAGTGCAAGGCCTCAGGCTGCCGAGCGAGTAACGCCGACCGATCGACAGTCGTAAGCCAGAGTTGGGCATCCGGAACGCCCTGGGCTCGCGATGCGATTGAAAGGCAAAAGACAATCAAAAGAATGAAGACGGGGACGGTTATGCGGCGCATTAGGACCTCTTTGAAATGCATTCTGACTCGGTGACGAATCTGATCTTGAATTTTCCTTGCAAAGACAAACGATTGTTAAAAGGGGAAAACTGCATGAATCTGGATCGCCCAAGATCACACCAGAGTGCGGCTCAGGTTGTCAAGGACGAAAAATGGCGGATGCCTTCGCGCAGGAGTGCGATGCGGTGAACTCGCGAAGAGAATTACCAGGAGAGCGTGACCGACTGCGTTACGTAGCCATCGCCGGACGGGAATTGCACAGTCAGCGGGCGCAGTCCATCGTGTTCCGGACCGAGCGATCCCGATGATGTATGGACTTGCAGGCGAGACGCATTCTCTCGCATGTAGACAGCTTCCTGTGAGGATGCAGGAGCGCTGAGGATGAGAGTCAGCGACCGGCCGGCCGCATGCTCATCGAGCATTTTCAACTGTTCCGTCCCCGCGCCAAAAGCGGGCAGATGTGGAGTGAAGGCCACTTCGATTGGAGGCAGTGGAATGCGCAGTGTCTGTCCGCGGATTTCCGCGTGTGGTGCGTCACAGGCGAGATGGACTCCTGGCGCGCTGGTTGCTTCAATTAGCAGATCGGCGCCCTGACGCTTGAAGAAGAGATCGACAGTCTCATCACCAAGTGGAATGTGTCGCACAGCCGCTTGATCCCAATCAGCCGGCAATTGCGGATTGACGGTAAGAGTTCGAGTTGAAGCATTCCACTTGAGGCCAAAGAGTCCGCGCAGAACAGGCGAGACGACCATCGCTGATGACCAGAGCTGATGCGCGGTGCTGCGGCCTAATGGCTGGAAGAATCTACCCGAAAGAAGTTCTGTTGTCGCGCCCAAATCCTGCGACCAGGTCAGCTCGGCATTTTGCATGAGGTGCGCATAGCCTGAGATTGGGCGTCCGGCGCGATACTCGGCGAGCGAGACCCAGCCAGTGAACAGTGGCCACACCGAACCCTGGTGGTAGCTGATCGGATCGTAGAAGCCGACACGATCGCTCAGAATGCGCGTTCCCCAATCCGTCGAGAATTCATCGGAAGCCCAGCGCCGCAGCATGGGTTTTGGATGATCGAGGGTCGCGGTGCCGTCCCACCATACCACAGCCGGGAAGATCGTCGGCGTGGCATCGAGGCTGCCATCCCGATTACGGCTGAATGCGTAGAAATCCGAGCCGGATGGAAGATATTCGTGCTCGATTGCCAACCGCAAGCGAGTGGCGCGTTTGGTCGCGCCATCGGCGAGATCGGCATGTCCGGAGCTTCGCGCCAGATCGGCGAAGGCGGTGCTCGCCTGTTCATCCAGCGCTGCGAGATAGATCTCCTGATGAGGCATCGACGGAACCCATGACTCCACCCAACCCGTGCCTTGCGTGTTGTTGTAGATACCGTCATCGGAAACGTGGGAGGTCTCGAAGTTCCACGCCTTCGCGAACGCATCCCAGTGGTTTTGTACAAACGCTGCATCGCCGCTGATCTTCAGATAGTCGTCGGCGGCCATCAGAAGCAGCGGCGTGGAATCCGCGGCCGCGTACTCATAGGGCAAGGACTTCCAGTCCACCAGGTTCGCTGTCTGCGAATACTCGTGCATGATCTTGCCATCGTCGCGTTGGTGGCGGATGAGGAATTCGAGTTCTTGCCGCGTCGCTTCAAAGTCGCCATAGCTATTGACCGCATAAAGCGTCCACAGCGCGTCGCGGCCGAAGAACCATCCAAAGCCGGGGCGGGCGGAGTCACCCGAACCTACGAAGCCTGCCGTGAATGCCTCTCCGTTATGATCTGGCGTTTGGACGCGGAGCTGATCGACCGATGCGATCGCCCACGAAAAGGCAGCATTGAGATCGTTGTCGGGTGTCTCAATTTGTGTGTGCTTGGCAAGGAGATCGCGATAGTAATCGACATTCTCGTCATATAGAGATGAAATCGAACCATCCAACGTGGCGAGACTGCGCGCAAGGGCGTCCTGCGTTGCGCCTTGTTGCGTGCTGGCGAAGTAGATCAGCAGCGGAAAGATCGTGTGCGATTCGGTTGCCGGATCGAAGTGCAGCACAAATTGCAAGGGCCAGGACTTGGCTCGCTCCTGATAAGGAACAAGGATGCCCGGCTCGGCGGTTGGCATCGCGATGGCGGCCGCCTCAGTCGGAAAGTTTTCGTGCAGAATGTAGAATCCCGACGCGTCGTGGGTATCGGTTTGAGTTTTCACCCACTCAGGCGAAGGATGATCGTCGGATGGCGCGGGCCACATGCGCTGCATCGCCGGAGTAAAGCTGAAGGTCAGCGTCACTGGGTGGATTGCCTGAATCTGATAAAGCACAAGCGCGCCGACGCCTTCCGGCGCTTGCTTGGGCGCGAACATGATTTGCCGGATCGTGAAGTTGGCGTGAGAATAGGTGATGGTCGTTGCGTACGGCGTGACCTCAAATCCCGCGGCGTGCTGATTCACGTCGATGGGAACGGGGTAGCCCTGCATCTCTGCGACAATCCGCATGTCGCTGAAGATCTTCCACGGAAAGATCCAGGCTTCGTAACTACCATCCTGCTGTCCCAACAGGGCACCGCGCGGCCCAATCACAGAAAAAGGGCGGTTAGCATCGACCTCACGTGCTATGCGCAGCGCCGGCGCGGCTTCTTTGGTTAGTTCCGCGAGCGGAGCCAGCGCAGGCGGCGCTGTTTGCGCGATCGCTGCGGGGCTTATCAGCCCAATCAGCAAGAGCGCGGCAAGTGAGACAGAGGCTCTCATGATCATCCCTTCTCTCCATAGATGCTGCGATGGGAAGCGTTGCCATCTCACCGCAATGCCTGTCAGCGACATCAATTGGATTGATTCCGAGTGGAGCTTCTTTCAATCTCTCACGCGCATCGAATCCGCAAGTAAGCGGAATACAGCCGAAAGCAGTTCCTGATAGTGCACCGGGCCCCATTTTCTCCCCGTTGACCGGAGGCATTTCTCATGAAGGCACAGTGGTGTGCATCTGCTCCTTTCTTCAGGAGCGGGATGCCTGTTGTTCGTTCTCTTTCATCCTTCATCATCTTCCTATCGATTCTGGGTTTGTTCGTCGTGCCGTTTCACGTGAATGCGCAGGCGGTCTTCGGCTCCATCGTCGGTACGGTGACGGACTCGACCGGAGCGGTGATTCCGAATGCGACGGTGACGGTCACGGATGTGAACAAAGGCATTTCACAAACGGCTACGACGAACGGCACGGGCGGCTATACGGTGACGCGCCTGATTCCGGACGCCTACATCGTAAAAGCGGAGGCGAGCGGATTCACGCTCGCGCAGTCGCCGCAGGTGACGGTATTCGCCAATCAGACGCAAGAGGTGAATCTCACGCTGCAGGCAGGCGCCGGTGCTGCGCAGACCGTCACCGTCACGGCAGCCGCGCCGCCACTTGAGACAAATCACGCTGAAGTGGCGCAGACCCTCGACGCGCGCCAGCTCAATGATCTGCCGAACATCAATCGCAACACCAGTCAGCTTGAGTTGCTCATCCCCGGCGTGCAGCGATCGAGCTTCAACATTGCGCCTACACAAAACCCTCAAGGTACGCAAGCGGTTGAATCGAACGGCAGCAACTATGGCACGCTGGGTTGGGAACTGGATGGCACAGACAATCGCGAACCTGTGCTGGGCATTATTGTCGTGAATCCGACGGTCGATTCGCTGAGCCAGATGCGCGTGGTGACGGAAGATTATCCAGCCGAGTTTGGCGGAGCGGTCGGCGGATTTGTGCTGGGTGAAACAAAATCCGGCGGCAATGACTTTCACGGCGACGCCTTCGAGTTCCGCCGCAGCGGCGAGTTCATGGCTCGCGATCCGTTCACGCAATATCCCGGCGTTCCTTTCCCTGGGCAACTCTTCAACGAGTTTGGCGGAGCGATCGGCGGACCGATTCGCCAGAATAAAGAATTTTTCTTTCTCGATTACCAGGGAACCCGCCAGCGCGTAGGCCAGACTCTCCAGGAGAACGTGCCGACTGCGTTGGTGCGAAGCACATGCCTGAATGGGACAGGGTCCTGCAATCTGAGCCAATACGCCACGACGTTGCGCAATCCCGGCACCGGAACTGTGTATCCGGGCAGCGTTGTTCCGCGCTCGGATCTAACTTCGCAGGGCATCGCCTTGCTGAGCGCATTGCCGGCCCCCAACTCCGGTGTGCCGGGTGCGATCGCCAACAATTATGTGGCTTCGGGCAATGGAAATAACGACGGAGACGAGGCCGATGTGCGTATCGATGCACAAGCCACGCAGAACCTCCATGCCTTTGCCCGTTACGACTACGCGAACTACCGGCTCTTCGGTGCGGCGGTCTTTGGCGCTGCCGGCGGCAGCGGCTTCGGCGTCGGCAACACCACTGGAACGGATCAGGGGCAAAACCAGAGCGCGGCCGCCGGGTTCGACTGGGCCCTCAATCCGAATCTGTTGACCGACTTCCGTTTCGGTTTCCTCGACTATCACATCGCGGAAAACATGCTTGGCTTTGGGACCAATCCAGCGACGGCAGTTGGCCTGCCCAACCTGAACCAGGGAAATCTCGATACCAGTGGGCCGCCGACGTTCAATGTGGAGGACGGAAGTCTCAGCAACTTCGGCACGCAGGGTTGCAATTGCCCTCTGCTGCAAAGCGAGCAGGTCTTCCAACTGGCAGATAACTGGACAATGGTCCGCGGCAATCACTCGATTCGTTTTGGCGCCGATCTGCGCTACGCGATGAATCTGCGCAACGCGAGTGACTACGCGCGCTCCGGCAATCTCACCTTCGGCAACGGAAGTACGGCCACTGTGGGCGGCACGGGCGGCAGCGGAGTCGCCTCGATCCTGCTTGGATACGTCGATACCTTCCAGCGGTACGACGTCTATGGCCCCAACGCCGCCAATCGGCAGAAGCGTGGCGCGTTTTATGCCGAAGATAGCTGGCGCCTGACGCCGAAGTTCACGCTCAACTATGGTCTGCGCTGGGACATTGTCTTTCCGGAGACGGTGAATAGCCCCGCGCAGGGCGGTTTCACCGATCTTCCAGCCGGCGTGATCCGAGTGGCGGGCGCAGGGCCATGGGGAACGAATGGCGGAGCCAATGTCGACCTCACGAATCTCGGCGGCCGGCTGGGCTTTGCCTGGCAGGTCTCTCCCGGAACTGTGATCCGCGCAGCGGGAGCGCAGATCTTTGACGATGAGGGATTCTTCGGCACCATCTTTGGCAGCGCGATGACCCACAACTTGCCGGTCTATATTGACGAAGACGTCACGAAGGGCAATGCCTCCACACAATACTCGTACACCTATCGAACGTTGCCTGGCCGTCCGCCTGCGCCGCTTGTGCCGGCCAGCGGCAATATTCCACTGCAGAACGGATTCAACTCGCAGTGGCGTCCCAATACGCTGATCCTGCCCAAGGTCGATCAATGGAACTTGAGCCTGCAGCAGGTGGTCACCGGCCAGATGACCTTCACCCTGGCGTATGTCGGCAACTTGGCCGAAAGGGTCTATCCCGGTGAAACGTATGGCTTCAGCGCCAATGAGCCGCGCTTGCCGGCTACGCCCGCAGATATGACTGCCTCGGATCCCGCAGTGCCGGGCACGTGCGCGGCTGGCGCTCCCTGCAGCCGCAACGGACGCCGTCCGTATTTCGACCGGTTCACCAGCGTGTATAACGGCACGACTGTTCACTGTTGCAACCAGGACATTACATCGCTCTTCCCGGCGGCTCGCGCGAACTATAACGCCTTGCAGGCTACAGTAGAACAGCGCTTTGCGCACGGCTTCAACCTGCTGGCCAACTATACGTGGTCCCGCGCCCTCAACTATGGCTCGACTTATTTCCTGCAGAATCCTCGGGTCGAATACGGGCCCAACGACACCAACCGCAACCAGCTTTTCACCTTGAGCGGTCTCTGGCAGTTGCCCATGGGCCACGGCAAAGCGCTTCTGGGCAATTCCTCCCGTGTGCTGGACGCAATCGTGAGTGGCTGGCAGCTCTCCGGCGATACGACCTGGGAAAGCGGGCTACCCTTTACGCCGACGTACAGCGAGTGCGGCGCCGATCAGGACATCGACACCAACTCAGGCAGCCCTGGCACATCGAGCGACTGCCGTCCGAATAAGGCCGGAGGCAATCTGGGAATGAACGTCGGCGACCTCAATCCCATTACCCATGCGCGGTCGTATTTTTCGCCGGTGGCTCCTTTAGCCAACCATGGATTCGTCTCCGGAGCGTTTGCACGGCCCGCTTTTGGAACCTTCGGTAACATCGGGCGTAACTCGCTGCGCGGACCCTCGGAGTACTTCGCCGATGCCTCCGTCTTCCGTGATTTTCCAATTAAGGAACGGCTCAAGGCGCAGGCCCAGTTTCAGGTCTACAACCTGTTCAATCACGTGCCGCTGGGATTGCCGAGCGCCACGAATGCCCGTTGCGCGGACTGTACATCCGGCGCGCCTGGGATGATTACCGGAGTCGATTCCGCCGTTTCAGGAACCGGATTGCCATACATGCGGACGCTGCAATTCGGGGCGCGCCTGGAGTTTTAGTGATGGCCAGAGTGGAACTTGCACGCAAATTGTCTTTCAAATGTCATTTGTCCGCAATTGCTTTTTAGATGGGCGCAGAGCCGCTTCCCGCGCAGCAAAATCGGAGTAATATGGCTAACGGTCAGAGAGCAGGGAAGGAACGGTATTGAACACGCTCGCGGTTATCCGGTTCGGGATCACTCCCAAAGTTACATAAGGACGAACCTGATTTTTACCGGAAAAGAAAAAGACTGAAGCTCGGAAAAACACTTGCTCGATCTTTCAAGGATTTGCGACAATGGCCCACCGGTTTCGCACCATGTTGGTCGGCCTTTCGTGTCCCCAACACGAAAGGCAACTAACCTAGCGCCGCCGGCAACGAAAAGCATTAGCTTGTAGTTCGATTTTTTAACATCAGGTAAGGCAGCACGGAGACGCTTCCGGTTTCTCCGGAACGCTTCCGGGCCCCCGTACCGCGTCCGGGATGCTGGACTATTCCCCATAGTCCGCTGGACTCAACAGATCTGAAGGGGCAATTGCAATGAAACTTCCTCTTCGTTCTCTCGTCGTGGTGGCAGCAGCCCTCCTGTGCTTTGGACGCCGCAACGACGCGTTTGGCGAGCAATCGCCGCAGCTTCATCCTTCAACCGTTCATGTGGGCGCGCCGTCAGCTGACGGATCGCAGCTTTCGCGGGAGACGACTGTTATTCCCGGGCCGCTTCGCTCCTTTCTGCGTATGGCGGGCATCAGTCAGCAGATTCCGCCCGACGAAGTGCTGCCCATGCTGGCGCGCAACGTCACGCTCTGGGGACACGAGAACGGAAAGGAAACTGAGTTCCTAGTGCTGTTGTCCCGGTACGTGCAACTCGCAAGAGAGCTGCAGTCCCTGGCCGGTCCGGACGGCATGATTCATGTCGCCGATTGCGGCGACGCGGTCAAGCTGATTCAGGTCCTCGGCTATCAATTTCAGCGAAGCTGCGGACTGAAGGACGCGTCCCTGACTACACAGAACGCCGAACGCGCGTTCCTGACGGTGGATTCCGGATTTCCGCTTACACTTCTCGAACAGTCGTTGCAGGACCATACCGCTTTTACCTACGAATTTCCCGCGACTCGGGTACCGATTCTGTTTACCGAAAAGGAATGGGTGGCTGTCGCCGCCGGCAAAAAGAAGGGCAGCCAGAATCTTCTTGATCTTCTGCTTCACGATCAGAACGTAGACCGGCTGTATGCCGCTCTGGCCAGGACTGACCAGGAGACGCGCGTAGCGCTGGTGCAGGCGCCGGGATTAAGGAGACTGCTACCCGTTGCGCCGGTGCTGGACTTTTATGGCAGCCAGATCTGCATTCGCTCTGGAAAGGTTTCCGTACCCGGCGGCGCAAGCGCTGAGCATGCCTGGCAGGACCTGGTAGGCGCAAGCCCGAACTCGCAGGGTGAGTTTGTGAGCCATCTTCTGGGAAGAGATCGTGGCTGGTTGGCCGCATACTTTGACGCGATGTCGCGGGTAGGCCCGGGCGAGCAGGCGCATCTCACCGAGGAACCGCGGATCAAGCTCCTCTATGATGCTTATCGTTCGGTCGTGGTGAATGATAACGCCGCCGCCGGAGTCTTTCCGAAAAATGCCGAGCTGTTGCTTCTGTTCACGCGAGTCCAATGGGGCGCGGACGGCACACCGTTAATTCCAGGAAATTCTGCGGTTTGGAAGGATATCTTCGAGCGGTCCGCGAAGCAGCCGGGAGCGCGGGATTGGGGCAAACGCGTACACAATCTGGACACGCCTGAACGACTGCTCGGAGGGTTTGTTAGTGCCTCCAATGTGGAGACGGACTCGGGTCCTCTGCAGGTCTATCTGACGCTCAGCGCGATCGATGCTGGTCGGCCGGTTGGAAAACGTCTGTCGCCCGAAGCTGTGCAGCAGCTCGCCAGCAGTTTCGTACGGTACAACAACTGGTATTCGATCTTCGCGGAATTTCCAACGTTGGATGATACGTCGGTCGTCAGCTTTATCGACACGGCGGATCGCATCGACAAAATTTCTAACCAGACGCTGCGCGCCAACGCACTGGGTTCATTCCAGGCCGATATCGGCCTCTGGCAGATCATCGCGCGGCAGGGCCAGATTCCGGCGGATAAGTTGAATTCGTCGTGGCAGGGAGCGACGCATCCGTTTACAAGCATCAGCTCGCCGGAGCAGCTCTTCGACGCCGCGCGCAGCTCGCTGCAGGCGACGTTGGTTGCGGCAACGGGCAACGGCAATCTGACGCAGGATCAGCTCGTCGACCTGCTCGCCGGTCCTGCGCAGGACTCACCGGAAGGCCGCCGCGTGCACCAGGAGCTCGCGCACCGGATCAGCTCTGTGCTTGAGGATCAGAGGCTGGTCTCTCTCGATACGCTCTTTGGCTTGTACGACGGGCTGAACGAGTTGGCCCATGGATCGCATGTTGGCGACAGCCTGATCCAGCTTGCCGGCAACCTGCGCGAATTTGAGATGCCGCGTCCGATCTTCACGGCGGGTGAAAAGACCTCTTGGTCGCCGATCATCTATACCAATCGTCACGCGGAACTGCAGGTGCGGACGGATCTCACCAGCGTGATTCGCACTCCGGGTTCTCCGGTGCAATTACAGGCTGCCCGAGGACGGCTCACGCCGTTTCTCCGCGATACGCTTGTCGGTTTGAACTACGCCTACTACGAGCCGCCCGGCGCCCAGGTGCTGCACAACAATCCGCTGTTTGTCCGTTCCCATGATTTTTCGACCGTCTCGGTGCAGGGTGTACAGCAGATATGGGGCCCACCGGAGTTGATTGGTATCGGCGTAACCGCCGGTGGCGGCGCTTATCTGATGGGCTCGCTTGCCGATCTACCTTATGCGCTGGCTTCGGTTGAGCAGGACTTCATCGCACCTGAGAACGTGCAGGCGCTTATCTGGAAGGAAACAGTGCCGCAGCTTCTGGTGGATGCGATCGTTCCGCGCTGGTGGAACGTGAGCAAGGACGAGTTACACGCTGCCGATCTTTATCAGCGCGCCGGCGAAGAGCTACTCACCGCTTCGGCAAAGGATCAGGAGCTGCGGCAGAAGGTGCTGGCCATTCTTGCAGACCGGGTCACGCCCGGACGCCTGGAGCGGGTGGATGCGATCTTGCAAGATCCGGCGAGTGTCGGATCGATCTCTTCTGAAGTATTACCCGCAGTGATGTTCTATCTTGCCGCCGAATACCGGAGGAAGTATCCCGACCAGGCTGCTCAGATTGGGCCTGCCGGCCGAGATCTCGACGCGCTGATTCGTCGCGATGCGGCCGAGACCAGTCCCGAGCGGCTGTCGCGAGACTTCGGTGTGCCGCATCCTTCAATGGCGCAAAGCGACGGTTGTGCTCTGCTGAATACCGGACTCTTCCCGGTCTCCGGCGGATACACAAGCCGGCTCTTCGGAGAATCGTGGGAGTCGAGCAATCTGTATTGGGCGCGGCTTGCCGATGAGATGGGCTATTCGCCTGTGATGCTCAACATCTTGGTGCCCGAGTTGACTCGCCAGATGATCGTCAATATCTTTGCCACCAATATCGATGATTGGCCGGCATTGTTGCGCGCCATGCAGGAAACCGGCGATGAATTCCGGCAGGGCAGAATTGCAGTGCAGGCCGCGGACCGGGTCCGCGGCGGGCAATAGAAATAGGTTTACGGGAGCACGGATCGGAATGATCATGAACAAGAATTCTTTCGCAATATTCGGAGTCTGTTCTGGACTGCTGTTGCTCATCGGTGGTGCACCGCAGCCTAAAGCTCAGGATGAGTCATCTAATTTCCGCGTGAATGTGGTGCTGGTGCAGCTGAACGTAGCTGTGACGGACCGGAAAGGAAACTACATCGCCGGCCTGCGTCCTGAAGATTTCACTATTACTGAAGACAAAATTCCGCAAAAGATCAATACCTTTGAAGAAGGCAACGGCGCCATGACCGAGGTGGCCGATACCGGCGGAGAAAAACGGGTCTCCGAAGGTTCTTCGACAACCAGCGGCGATGCGTCGGAACCGTCTTCAACCGTGGATGCACACGGCGTTCGCATTTCGCGTGTTGCCGGCGCGAATGTCTTCATTCTCTTCGATACCAGCAACTATATGTACCGCGGCTTCGTGTATGCGCAGGACGCGATCACGGATTTTGTGCGCTCGATGGACGATGCCAGCAAGATCGCGTTTTATTCCTACAGCCGGAACCTCTCCCGCGCTGCGACGCTCACTTCGGATCGCTTCCGCGTGGTAAAAGGCGTGCGTAGCACAGTGGCCGGCGACGACGCGGCGCTGTATAACTGCCTGCTGTTGACGGTGGAAGATGCCGCCCAGCTGAAAGGCCGCAAGGCAATCGTCGTCTTCTCCAACGGTCCTGACAATGCCAGCTCTGTTCCGCCGGAGGATGTTGCCGAACTGGCTCAGTCGACCGGGACGATCATCTACATCATCAGCACTCGTATGGCTCAGAATGAGCCGGTCTCGGCGGCAGCTTTTGAGCGCATGAGCAAGGCTACGGGTGGAAAGGCATATTTTGCAGGCAACTGGCGCGAGGAACATCAGGCGTTTACTTCCATCCGCGAAGACCTCGGCCATCTCTACACGCTCAGCTACTATCCGCAAGCGAACCCGAACCGTGGCTGGCGTTCGATCAAGGTGCAATTAAACGGCAAGGACCTGCAGAAGTATCACCTGCGTACACGCGATGGATATCGGCTGCTGCAGCACGCGCTGGTTACTGACGCGAGCAACGCGGGCCCGTCAAGCGGTCCCACAGTAGTCTCTGACCCAAAGTAAACGCACCGGCCAGCCTATAGCGGAGGCGGTTTGTGAGCGAACGACCAGAGTTCGCTTACCAGCAAACCGCCGAGCCATTGTTTGCGCTTTCCCAGCCTGAAGCCTGATTCCCGCAAGACTCTATCGTAATCAGGCAACGCGCGAACACGCAGCCCCGTGAGCAGACCGAATGCGGCGTAAAGTGCCGCAATAATCGGACGGGCCACTACATGGCCAAACCAGTTGCGGGGCGCGGCGAACTCTGAGACAACCCAGAGCGCGTCAGAGCCGAGCGAAACGCGTAGACGCTCGGCCAGATCTCGAACTTCTTTTGTCGTCAGGCAATCCAGAAAAAAGTGCGTAACGATCAGATCGTAGGACTGATCGTGGACAGAGGCAGTCGGCTGCCATCTGCGCGCATCCGCCCAATGCACTGAAACGCGCGCAGCGCGAGGTCCCGCGTTCTGCAAAAGGCTTTGCAGCATCGATGGACTCGCGTCGACGGCATCAACGTGAATTGCAGGATTCGTGGCAAGTAGACGGGCCGTGAAACGTCCGTCGCCATCGCCCAGGATCACCGCGCGACGGCTGTTCTTGAGAGCCGGCAGAAAATAGCGGCGGCACCACCAGAGCCACGGACCGAAGGTGGCATACTCCATCCAGCGATAGGAACGAGCCAGGCTGTTGAAGTTGGGAGCACTAGTTTCTGTGGCCGGATCAGTATGAAGCGCGGAGCTGCGGACTGCACTCATCGTGCAGTCCACATACCGGCGATGAAGAGAGCCGGCGTGAGCAGTGCAAGATCGGCCGCGGCGCGCAGCGCAATCGCGCTCAGCCGATTCCTCAGGTGATCGAGGCATGCCAGTAAGACCGCGCTGAAGCCTCCTGCCAGAAGCAGCGTTGCCGCGCGCATAGATATCGCCGTCATCCAAGCCGCAGACAGTAGGCCAATGATTGCCAGAAGAATAGCCCATTCAAAAGCAGAATGAGTTTTGACTTGTCTTCGCGGCGAAATAATGCGTAGGGAGTGCGTCGTGCCCGATGCATGCGCGGAAACGCGGTCTTTTCTGTCTGCTGCTTGCGACTCCCACGTATTGATTGCAGAGCAGTTGAGCCATGCGAGCAGAGCGAAGAAGGCTATGGTATACAACATCGCGCGCCCTGAGATTCCTGGCGAGCTTGGCAGAAGCCTGAGCGTAGGCACGGCGCAGCCGATTGTGAAAAGCACGCCGACAAGCAGCTCTTTGCTGAGTACACGATCCAGGAATGGTCGCAGTCTGTGCCGTAGATGAATCCGCGCAAGGTAGGCCAGGAAAACAAGGGTCAAAATCGCATATTGCGCCTGTTCGGCTGCCGGCATGAAGAGCAGAACCAGCAACGCGGCGGAGCAGATAGCCGCAATCGCCATAGGTACGAGCATCTTGCGATGCCGCCAGTGGAAGTAGTGCCGTGCGCGGAGCCGATAGGAGTGCAACTCACGCATCGCTGAACGGGCGTCGAGGAGCCGGTCACCTACGTAGATCGTCCAGACGCTGAGCGCCAGTGCGGCTTCGAACCACAATGGCAGATGCGTGTGGGCCATCCATGCGAAGCTTAACGACCAGACGACGGCTACAGTGGGTGCGTCAAGGCTGGCCAGGTGCCACAGCGCCACTGGTCGGGGTGCATCGGACGGAGAAATGAATGCGAGTGCAGGAGAAGCGGGCCGATTCCAGGTTTCGTCATGATTGCGAAGAGGGCCAGTTCTAAAACGTTCTTCTCGCGCCTGCGATTTGGGGATAGACAGCGGCAACATCTCTATTTTGCGAGATGCGCTTTCTCAGTCAGCGGCTGTCGCTTTTTTCTGGTGGACCTTCGCAGGCGCCTTCGCCTTTTCCTTTTCGTGGCGCTCGTGCTTCTCGATTTTGGGAATCGCGTCCAGATCGACTTTTCCTTCAGCCAGCTGCATCAGAAAATCCTGGCTGGAAAACGTGGGCGCATCTTTGAGCACTTTGTTGGCGCGTACGTAGCTGCCATCTGCCTGTTGCAGGCGCGCCTTCACCGTGTCGGCAAGATAGGCCGGCAGAATCTCGTCGCGAATGCGCGCGATGGCTGCCGCATCCCGCACCGGAAAGACAACTTCACAGCGCTCGAAGAGATTGCGAGGCATCCAGTCCGCAGAGCCGAGATAGAACTCGTTCCCGCCGCCATTAGCGAAGTAGAAGATGCGGGAGTGCTCCAGGAACCTGCCTACAATCGAACGCACGCGAATCCGATCTGACAATCCATGAACTCCGGGCCGCAGAATGGAAAGGCCGCGGATGATCAGGTCGATCTCCACGCCCGCCTGCGATGCCTGGTAGAGCGCCTCGATTACCGAAGGCTCAAGCAGCGCATTCATCTTGCCGATAATGTGCGCCGGGCGGCCGGCGCGGGCGTGCTCGGCCTCGCGGCGGATCAGCCGCAGAAAGCTTTCGGCCATCGTGAGCGGCGCCACCAGAAGCGGCGTGTAGTCGTCTACCTCGGCGTGCGCCGTGAGATAGTTGAAGACCATGTGCACGCGCTCGGTGATCTGCGGATCGCAGGTGAGCAGGCTGAGATCGGTATAGAAACGAGCCGTCACCGGATTGTAGTTGCCGGTGCCGAGATGGCAGTAGCGCCGTGTCTGCCCGTCTTCATCGCGTCGCACCAGCATGGCCAGCTTGCAGTGCGTCTTCAGGCCTACGACGCCGTGAAAGACCTGCACGCCGGCGTCTTCCATGCTGCGCGCCCATCGAATGTTGGACGCTTCATCGAACCGCGCCATCAGCTCTACTACCAGCGTGGCTTCTTTGCTGGCGCCGGCTTCAATGAGCGCCTTGAACATTGGAGAGTCGTGGCTGGTGCGGTAGAGCGTCTGCTTCATCGTCACGACAGCGGGATCTTGCGCGCCCTGCTCGACAAACTCGACCACGGGATCATAGGAGTCGTACGGATGGTGCAGCAGAATGTCGCGGTGCCGCAGCTCATCGAAGACCCCCGTGGATTTACGGCTGAGAACCAGCGGCTTGGGCGTGAACGGTTGAAATTTGAGCTCAGGTCGCTTCACATCTTCGTAGAAGAACATCACGCGTGATAGATTGACGGGCCCTTCACCGCGAAAGACCTGATCCTCGTCGAGCTCGAAGTTCACACGCAGCCGCTCGATGATCTCGGGATCGGCGCCTGCTTCAATCTCCAGCCGCACAGCGTCGCCTTTGCGGCGGTTGTGCAACTCCACGCGGATGGTTTCGAGCAGCGAGCGCGCCTCTTCCTCTTCGAAGTAGAGATTGGAGTTGCGCGTTACGCGAAACGAGGCATGCGCCAACACTTCATAGCCGCGATACATGCCGGCAAGATGCTGCGCGATTAAGTCTTGCAGCAACAGATAGTCGTGGTGATTATCAGTTGAGGGCAGGCGGACGAAACGCGGCAGCGCACGCGGCACTGTCACGACTCCCAGCACCTGGGGGCCTGAGCTTCGCCGCTTGGCGCGGAGCAGCAGCGCGAGACAGAGCGCCTTGTTCAGGACGCGAGGAAACGGATGAGCCGGGTCGATGGAGATGGGTGTCAGCAGCGGATCGACTTCACGCTGAAAGTAGTCGCGCGCGTAGGCACAGGTCTCGTCGCTCAGCTCCTGCCATTCGAGCAGCCGGATGCCCTGCTTGCGCAACTCCGGAAGCAACTGCTTGTTCCAGCAGCGATACTGCGCGGCGACGAAATCATGAATCTCGGCGGTCAGAGTCGAGAGAGATTCTTCCGGCCGCAGTCCGTCGAAGCCTGGCTCGCGATAGCCGTCTTCGATGCGCTGCATCAGGCCGGCCTGGCGGATTTCCACGTACTCATCGAGATTGGAGCCCGTGATCGCCAGGAATTTGACGCGCTCGAGCAGGGGATTGGCTGAGTCTTCAGCCTCTTCCAGCACACGCCGATTAAACTGCATCCAGGAGTAGTCCCGGCCGTTAAAAAGCTTTACCTTTTGACTAGTTCTGGCCATGGCTTGGATTCCGTGCGCCGTGTTGGCAGTCTACAGCCTTCACGCCGGGTGTGGCACATCCGCACCTGTTGGCGTGGAAATCTCGTCTTCCCTTCATGGTGACAGGCGCGCCCGCATGACCATGTTAAAGCCAGAAAAAAACCTTGATCCTCCGACGTTTGTCGCCGCGGTTCATCTTGGCGCGCCAGCGTAAAAGGGCCGAGCGAACCAGCAGCCGGTAGTACCATGGATTTTCCCGCAGTTTTATTCCGAACGCGCGGTTACACCAACCATGAAGAAAATCCAGCGTCGCGCATTTTTGCGATCTTCCTGTGCAGTTGCCACGGTTTCTTTCATCGCGCGGCCGGGCTTTGGCGCGGTTGCCGCCTCCTCGTCCGCGCCGGTTGCCAAAACGCGGTACGGAGCAGTTGCGGGCACGCTCGAAGAGGGGATCTCTGTTTTTCGCGGCGTTCCCTATGGAGCCGATACAGCGCCGGTGCGCTTTCAGGCTCCACTGCCGCCTACGCCGTGGACTGGTGTCAAAGTCTGCGACACTTTCACCACGCGCGCGCCACAGCTCACTGCCGTACGCGGTCCGCAGGCGCTCGCGGCTCCCAGCCTGGGTCCTGCAGGAGAAGCTCGCCGCGCAGCGCCAGAGGCCGGAGAGCAGAGTGAGGACTGCCTGCACCTCAACGTCTTCACACCGGGATTGCGCGATCATCGCAAGCGGCCAGTGCTGGTTTACTTTCACGGCGGAGCTTACAACAACGGGTCTGTGAATAGCCCGCTGTATGACGGCAAGCGGCTCTGCCATCGCGGCGATGTCGTAGTCGTCACCGTCAATCACCGGCTCAATGCCTTCGGCTTTCTCTATCTGGGTGCGATCGATCCCAAGCAGTATCCCGACTCGGGTAACGTGGGCATGCTGGACCTGGTGCTCGCTCTCGAATGGGTGCGCGACAATATTGCCGAATTCGGCGGCGACCCTTCCAGAGTTTTAATTTTTGGACAATCTGGTGGCGGAGCGAAGTGTGCCACGTTGATGGCCATGCCGCTCGCGAAAGGACTTTTCCATCGTGCGATGACGATGAGCGGCCAGCAGGTGAAAGGCGCGCCAATCGAGATCGCCACCAAGCGTACAGAGATCGTTCTTGGCAAGCTCGGCGTCGCGCAGGCGAATCTGGCCGATTTGAAGACGATTCCCTGGGAAAAGATTCAGGCAGCGGCCGCCTCCACAAGCTCAGACTGGCTGCCGGTAGTTGACAATGTCGTGCTCTCACGCGATCCGTTTACGCCGGATGCGCCGCCGCTTTCGGAAGAGATTCCGATGATCCTCGGCAACGTCCATGATGAGACCGCAGTCAACTGGCATGGCGAGCTCACCTGGGTAGACGCACCGAAAGCGCTCCACGATGCGGTCGCGATCTATCTCGGTCCGTATTCAGCGGAAGAGGTCGTGGCCAAGTTCCGGAACCTGTATCCCAGCCGCTCGCCCATCGAGATCGTGATCGCTGCAGCGACTGCCTTTCGCGCCTGGCCGGGACAGGTGTTGGAAGCGGAACGCCGCGCCGCGAATCCCAAAAGCCAGCCGCACACCTGGGTTTATCAGATGAACTGGCACCGCAACGCCCCCGGAGCCCGCGCGATGCACACCATCGATATTCCTTTCATGTTCGACAATCTCGACGCTGCGCCCGGTCAGGTGGGCTCTTCGCCCGAAGAGTTGGCCTCGGCGCAGCCGCTTGCTGACGCCATGTCCGGCATGCTGGTCCACTATGCCGCAACCGGGGACCCGAACCATCCAGGCCTTCCAGTGTGGCCGGCTTATGATCTGAAAGGCCGCAACACGATGATGTGGGAAAATGATCCTCACATCGAGAAAGATCCCCGCGGGGACGAGCGCCGGTACGCAGCGGCCTCGCCTTATCGTCAACCCGGAACCTACGAGCCCTAGGTCCGTTCCTCGGTGCGCAACTCGATCCGCGATTCGATCTGGTTCGGCGAAGTTTGATTTTCACAATTTTGGCCGGTCTATCCCCGAAATTTTCACAGAGGTTAACCCTGTTCTCCGGACAGCCGATTGACGTTCTGAACCGGGGAGGCGAGGATGAAGAAAGAGGCCGATTTGCCGGCAGGCCCTGAGAGGAGATTGTGCCATGGTTCAGAATTCTGCTCCGAACTCCAACTTGTTTCCTCCTCAACCGGTTCCCGAGGGCGCCGAAGCGTTTACCGATCGCGTGCACGGGCTTCTCGACGGCCAGCCGAAAGACGAAGCCACTGTGCGCCGCGCGCTTGAAGGAATGGACGCGATGTTCGACATGATCGCCGCGGGTCTCTACAATCTCGCTTCCATGCTGGTGGGCGAGGGCGAGGAGAGTGTGCGCCTGGTGGAGAAGGCCGTCGCGACCACAGATGTTTCCACGAGCGATGGTCCGCTGGAAGCGCGCAAGAGCAGCCGCATGGCGCTGGCAAAGGCGGCTCTCGATGCGATTGTTCGACGCGAGCCAGGCAGCCTGGCCGCGCCGAAGAGTGTGTCTGCGCCGGTGACCTGCATTGAGGATGACGATCTCGACGCTGCCGGCGTTTCCGCGCACGATCTGGAGCGCATGATCTCGGGGCCTGACCGCGCACGGGTGCGCGAGTGGCTTGCCAAATTGTCGGCTCCTGTGCGCACGGTCTTCGCCTTGCGCGCGGTAGCCGGGTTCACATCCGGCGAGACTGCCGGACTGTTGGCCGCTCACGGCGGCCCCGATGCCGCCCGCTGGAGCCCCGAGTCGGTGCGCGATGTTTTTCGCCAGGGTCTCTGCTCGCTTGCATCCCAGCTTCTGCACGCATCTGCCGCGCGTTAGCGGCGCGCTCGGTCTGCTGGGTCCGGTTCGCGGAATCCACGGCTGAATGCCGGATTCCTGTTCATGGAGACGCCAGGATTCCATTCGGCTTTTTCTCTCTGTTCGGTTATTGAGAGATTTAAAGTGAACGATATCCAGGTGTTTTACCCTCACATTTAAGAACCGCACAGCTGTTCTCTGCATCCATTCTGTAACAGCCATTTTCAGGCGAAGTTTTTTCGCCCGTGAGTTGAGCAAGGTTGAATTTGTCCAAAAACACCATCGAGAACGAAATTTCCGCCCGCCGGGCTGGTCTTTTTTTGAGCCTTCTCCTTGTGGTACCACTTGGGGCGGCAGGCCAGACGGCGCCCCAAGCCGCTGCTCCCAATGCCGGGTCGTTTCAGGGAAGCATAGTGCAGGGGGAGGCATCTTCGCAGCCCATCGAACTTTCGCTCGATGACGCCATTCAGCGAGGGCTGAAGACGAACCTTGGCATTATTCTCAGCGGGACGGAGACCTCCACGGCGCGCGCGCAGAAGCTGAGCCAGTTGCAATCGCTGCTGCCTTCGGTTGACTTCACTGCGAAAGAAAGCGTGCAACAGGTCGACCTGCCTGCAGAAGGTTTGCGGATCCCGGGCATTCCGACGGTCATCGGGCCCTTCAGCTACACCGATGTGCGGGCTTCACTCAGCTGGTCGCTGGTAGACCTGCCGGCCCTGCATACGTATCTTGGCGCACGCCATAACTTCGCCGCCGCTCAGCTCACCGAGCAGGACGCGCATGATCTTGTGGTTCTGACCGTCGGCAACGCGTACCTGCTGGTGATTGCAGACCAGACGCAGGTGAGCAGAGTGGAGGCGCAGGTGCAGACCGCAAAGGTATCGCTCGATCAGGCCGTTGCCAACCACGAAGCAGGAACCGCTCCCATGCTCGACGAGCTGCGGGCGCGTGTGGACTATCAATCGCTCGAGCAGCAACTGATCGCGGCGCAAAACGCGCTGGAAAAAGATAAACTCGCGTTGGCGCGCACCATCGGCCTGCCGCTCTCGCAGAGTTTTACGCTCACGGATCAGGCGCCTTATGCGGCCTTTGACCAGTTCGATGTAAACGCTTTGATCACGCAGGCCCAGGCCAACCGCAAGGATCTGGCTGCTCTGGTGGAGCAGGCAAAGGCCGCCGAAGAGCAGCGCAAAGCAGCGACGGCCGACAGGCTGCCCACCGTGAAGGCGGATGTGGACTACGGCGACATCGGAATCACGCTCGGCCACTCGCATGGCACAGTGGACGCCACTGGTACGCTGAGTGTTCCGGTCTTCAAGGAATTTGCTCTGCGCGGAGAGGCCCAGCAGGCGCAGGCGCAGCTCGATACCACCAACGCCCAGTTGAGCGACAAGAAGGCGCAGGTCGACGCCGATGTCCGCGATGCGCTTCTGGATATTCAGTCGGCGCAGAAAGAGGTCGAGGTTGCCCGTTCCAGCGTCGATCTGGCCAATGAGGCTCTGAAAGAAGCGCAGGAACGGTACGCAAACGGAGTCAGCGACAATCTGGCTGTGAGCCAGGCGCAACAATCCGTGGCGCAGGCCAACAATCAATACGTCGTAAGCCTGTACCGGCACAACGTAGCCAAGCTGAGTCTGGCGCGTGCATTGGGGGCCGGGCAGAGCTACAAGAGTTATGTGGGAGGGAAGTAAACGTGGCGGAGACTTATACACCACCGGCGAAAGAACAGGCCGCAGATACCGAGATCACACAACCGCCCAAGCGTCGTCGCGGCATTATTGTAGCCGTGGTTGTGTTGGTAGTTTTGATTGGTCTGGGCATCTGGTGGCGTTCCACCTACAGCGAAGACACGGATGATGCTCAGGTGAACGGCCATCTGATCCAAGTGAGCTCGCGCATCGCCGGCCAGATCGTCAAGGTCGAAGTGGACGAGAATCAGTTTGTGAACCGCGGGCAGGAGATCGCGGAGCTTGATCCGAGAGACTTTCAAGTTGCGGTGGAAAATGCCCAGGCTGCTCTGGACAGCGCCAAGGCTGCGGCTTCAGCGGCCAACGTGAACGTGCCGCTAACGACCGTCAACACGGGAAGCAATCTAAGTACGGCTGGAGCCGACGTCAGCAGCGCGCAGGCACAGCTGTCACAGGCTGAGAAGCAACTGGAGGCGGCGCACGCACGTGTGCTGCAGGCCCAGGCGAACGCCATCAAAGCGCAATCGGATCTTGATCGATACAGGCCCCTCGTTGCCAAAGACGTAATCAGCAAGCAGCAATTCGATGCCGCCGTGGCTGCGGCTGACGCTTCAAAGGCCGGTGTGGCCGACGCGCAGGCCACCGAGCTTGCCGCGCAGGATGGCGTGCGCGTGGCGCATGATCGCGTATCTCAGGCCAATGCCCAACTCAAGTATGCCCAGACCGGTCCGCAACAGGTGGCTTTGCAAAACGCGCGCGCCAAGCAGGCTGAGGCTCAGGTAGAACAGGCTCAGGCGCAGCTCGATCAGGCCAAGCTCAATCTGAGCTACACGAAGATCATCGCGCCGGAAGCCGGCATCATCACCCGCAAGAGCGTTGAGATTAACCAGAATGTCTCTTCGGGGCAGAACCTGTTGACCCTGGTCTCGCTTGAAGATCTCTGGGTTACGGCGAACTTCAAAGAGACGCAGCTGCGGCACATGCAGGCCGGGCAAAAAGTGAACATTCATGTGGACTCGACAGGGAAAGACTATAGCGGGCGCATCACGCAGATTGGCGGCGCGACCGGCTCGGTGCTCAGCCTTTTCCCACCGGAAAATGCGACCGGCAACTACGTGAAGGTTGTGCAGCGCGTTCCTGTGCGCATCGACTTCACGAACCTGGCCAAGGAAGATCCGAATCATGAGCTCAGGCCAGGTCTGTCGGTCGAGCCCAAAGTCTGGGTGAAGTAAACGGTTCTTAGCTATTAACTCCCAGCCTCTAGCTTTCTTGGCTTGATGTCCGAGTCAGAGCGAAGCTAGAGGCTTAGACTTTTGGGCACATTGCCGGCTGACCACGTGCTGAATGAAGGTTCAGCGAAGCGCTATAGTGAGGTTGACCATCTCATGACTTTTCCTGCCGCTGTTCCGGAGATTCCGTCGGCCGACGTCGACAAATCCGCAGCCTACTATGTCAACATTCTGGGCTTCACCCTCGATTGGGGAGACGACAAGGGCGGCATCGCCGGCATCTCGAGAGGGAATTGCAGACTGTTTCTCGCCAACCGTTCCTTCCGCGAATCCCACGGCAATAAAGGGCCAGTCCTCTTCTGGCTCAATCTCGAGAGCAAGGCAGAAGTGGACCAACTCTTCGCAGAGTGGAAGGCCGCGCAAGCGAAGATCCTATCCGAGCCCGAGGACAAACCGTGGAAGTTGCGCGAGTTCATGGCCGCAGATATTGATGGCAACTTCATTCGCGTCTTCTATGACTTCCGGCACGACGTGTAAAGGGATAGGATTTCCAATTAGCGTTCAGAGGCGGCGATGCATGACTGGAAGCTAAAGACCGAAAGCTGCTTTGCATTAAACTGGGTTGCAGCACAGCATGAAAGACTCCATCCACGTCTCGAAGGAAAATTACCTTAAGGCCATTCTGGAAGCGGAAGCGGAAGGCCGCGAGGTGATTCCGGCGGTGCTGGCGCATTGGCTTGAAGTTTCGGCTCCGGCTGTGACGATGGCGCTCAAGCGGCTCAAGCGGGACGGCTATGTGGAGGTCGGTGCGGACGGCATTGTTCGCCTTACTACGGCCGGGCGCGAGACCGCCTACCGCACGGCGCTGCGGCACCACCTGATCGAGCGCATGCTGAGCGAACTCTTCGGCATGGAGTGGCACGAGATTCACGAAGAGGCAGAGCGGCTGGAGCACGCCGTCTCGCCCGCATTTGAAGCCAAGCTGCGGGAGAAGCTCGGGGAAGGGGGCGCATGCCCGCATGGCAACGCAGTTCTGCCGGAACGGCCTGCTGAACGGAAACGGCGCGGTGAAGTGCCCCTCTCTGAAGCAGCCGCAGGCGCGCGCTACACCGTGACCAGCCTCCAGGAGCGCGATCCCAAGCTGCTCCTCTTTCTGCACAAAGCCGGCATCGGGCCTGGGCAGACTCTCCGCGTTATGAGCCAGAACTACGATCAAACCGTGCAGATTGAGCTATCTACAGGGCAATCGATCCTTGGCCGCCCCGCCGCAGAGGCGATCTGGCTGCGCCCTGCAGTCTAGTTTTTTCTCCCTTTTCCCTCCATTCATTTCGCTTGCATCCAAGCGTTTAATCATGCGCGCGGGCAGCCGGTAATTAATCCTAATAAATTTTTATTAACTATGATTAATTAGCTGTGGCATACTGTGCTTGACGGGTCTTATCGACTTCCCTGGATATTCATGTCTACCGAAACCGTATCCCGCGTCGCGGTCGCCGAGCCCTCCTTACCTGAGGTGCACGCTTCGGTGAGCATCTCCCGCTCGCCGTCCTCCTGGCGGCGGCTGCTTGGCTTTGTAGGCCCGGGATTTTTGATTGCGGTGGGCTACATGGATCCCGGCAACTGGGCTACGGATATTGCCGGCGGATCGCGTTTTGGTTATACGCTGCTGTTCGTCATCATGGCCTCGAATCTGATGGCGATTCTGCTGCAGAGCCTCTCCTTGAAATTGGGCATCGCGACGGAACGCGATCTCGCCCAGCTTTGTCATGAGTCCTACGGGCCGCGCGCAAGTTTCGCGCTCTGGATTCTCGCTGAGATCGCGATCGCTGCATGCGATCTGGCCGAGGTCATCGGCTCTGCCATCGCGCTTGAGCTGCTGTTTCACATTCCGCTGTTTTATGGCGTACTCATCACGGGCCTCGATGTTCTGCTGATTCTGCTGCTGCAGCGCTGGGGATTTCGGTATGTCGAATCGTTGGTGATCGCGCTGATCGGGACCATCATTGTATTGTTCGGCATGCAGATGATCTTGTCGAAGCCGGAATACGGACCGATTCTGCATCATCTCTTCATTCCGTCGCCCTCGATCGTCGCGAATCCGGAGATGCTCTACATCGCGATCGGCATTCTGGGCGCCACGGTGATGCCGCACAACCTTTATCTGCACTCGTCGATTGTGCAGAGCCGGCGCTACCAGCGCACGCCGGAGGGTAAGCGTGAAGCCGTGCACATGGCGAACATCGATTCTGCTTTGGCACTGACGGTAGCGCTGTTTGTGAATGCCGCAATCCTGATTGTGGCTGCAGCAGTCTTCCATCGCAGCGGACACTTTGAGGTCGCCGCCATACAGGATGCCTTTAAGCTGCTCAGTCCGTTGGTCGGCGCGGCAGGCGCGAGCACTCTGTTCGCGATCGCTCTGCTCGCTTCGGGCCAGAACTCGTCCATCACCGGGACACTCGCCGGGCAGGTGGTGATGGAAGGCTTTATCCATCTCAAGCTCTCGCCATGGCTGCGCCGGTTGATCACGCGATCGCTGGCGATTATTCCCACGATCATCGTGGTAGCCATCACCGGCGAAGAGGGAACCGAAAAGCTGCTCATCCTCAGTCAGGTCATCCTGTCATTGCAACTGAGCTTTGCTGTCATCCCTCTGGTCCAGTTCACCGGCAACCGTGCGCGGATGGGCGAGTTCGTCAATGGCCGGGCGCTGCAGACGCTGGCCTGGTTCGTGGCCGTCCTGATTGCCGGATTGAACGGCTGGCTTCTTCTGCAAACCTTGATGGGTCGATAATTCCTCTCGAAGTGACCCCGGCAGTGCCCAAAGACTCGGTGTGTCTAAGCCACTCTCCAGTTGCTGCAAAGACATTTGCGTGATTCAATGACAGTTACTTCATCTGATTCGTCCTTTGGGCCCAGGTATTTCAATTCCGCAAGCGTGGGGATTGCCTGATGAGCGACGCGAAAACGCGTGAGCAGGGAACGAGCGCAGAGAGCGCAATTCCGGAGGGCGAGCCGGTCAGCCGGTATGAGGTTGTGCCTTCCGCAAAGGCGGACGAAGCAGACCTCTATTCATTTCGGGCAGAGATGCCTCCGCCGCCTGCGCCCGCGCCTCCACCCACTCCGGCGCAGCAGATGGCCACCGCGCGGAAAAATATAGCGATGGGTGCGGGCGTTGCCGCTATCTGCGCTCTGCTGCTAGTGCTGATCGCAGTTCTTATCCAAAAGAAACAAGAAGCCGCGCCGCCGTTTATCGATCTCGGCGAAAACAACGTGGCTGCATCCGGATTGGGCGGCCGGCTCCTCGCCAAGTGGGACGGAGAAGCCGGCTATGAGCTTCATCTCGATCCGCTTGCTCCGGCGCAGGTGCCGGCTTTTTCGGCTGTCGCGTCGAATCCTCCTGGCCCGATTTCGATCGATTTCCGCCTGAAAAATGGATTCGGCACGGTTGTGTGCCAGAAGCAGGTTCTTGTTCCGATCGATCCGGCAGGCCAAGCCGATCCGCAGCAGACACAACCGCTGGTTCCGACAAAGACAATCGGCGGCGACGTCGTCCAAAATGTGACCGGCGCCGATGGACAGATCAACGAAATCGTCATCAACGGGCAACTGCCTTGTTCCGTGCAGGCCTACAAGAGCCTTGCATCATGGGAGTTCTCCTCGAGCTTTCCAACCGTGGCGGAACAGGAGGATTGGATGAGACATGAGCAAGGTGTGGAAGCAGACCTGCGCCACAAAGCCGCCGAGGCTCGTGCGAAAGCGCTGATTCCGCGTGTGCGGCCGATTCCATCGCCGATTGAGGGCGACGACGTCATCGTCTCCGACAATCCCTCCAAAGGCACAGTGGAAACCAGGGATGGCCGCGTCTTCTACATCGGCAGAACTGGGCTGCGCGGACGCATGCCCGGCTGGCAGGTGTTCCCGGCAAGTATCCACTTCCGCTGCGACACCAAGGCCACATGCACTCTCACGCGCCATGATGCCTCGGGCTCCCTGCAGGCACGCTTGTTGCATTGAGCGTCTGTGCGTTTCCTGTTCTCTAATCTCTGATCTCTGCCGTGTGTCGTACTATGAAGGCGATGCATGTCCTCTCCGCAGCTGAGATGCAGGCCTGTGATCGCGCGACCACAGAGAAGTTTGGCATTCCTTCCATCGAGTTGATGCGCGCCGCCGCATCGGCAGTCGCAAACTTCGCACGTGAGCAATTTCCGCGCGTTCGACGCGTCACCGTACTCTGCGGCCGTGGCAACAATGGCGGCGATGGCATGATGACCGCGCGGCTGCTTGCGGACGACGGCCTCAATGTGACGACGCTACTCTTGGGTTCGCCGGAAGCGCCGAAAGGCGATGCCGCAATTGCCTGGCGCGAGTTGACCGATCCGATGCACGGCCGAGTCGAAGTAGTTATGACCGCGGAAGATCTCGACCGGCACAAGGATCTACTTGCTACCGATCTGATTGTCGATGCGCTTCTCGGCACCGGATTCAAGCCTCCGCTTAAAGGACTCGTACTTGCTGCGCTCGAATGGGTCAAGGCGAGTAGCGCGCCGGTGCTCGCCATCGACTTGCCCTCGGGCTGGACAGCCGATGAGACAGGCACCACGCCGGGTGGACCTGTTTTTCCGGCAGATGCAGTGATCACTTTTACCGCGCCCAAGCCGGCGCATGTCTTCGGCCAGTTGACGCGTTCGTGGCGTCAACCGGTGGTGGTTGCGCCGATCGGCTCGCCCGAGGAAGCGATTGTCTCCACACTCCAAATCGAGTGGGCAGGTGCAGCCGCTGCACTTATACAAGCGCCGCGGGGCTTCGCCTCGAATAAGGGCAACTTCGGTCATGTGCTGGTGATCGGAGGGACCTTTGGTTCTGCTGGGGGAAAAGCCGGTGCGCCGGCAATGGCTGCGCTGGCGGCGTCGCGTGCCGGCGCCGGGTTGGTGACGGTTGCGGTGCCAGCTCCAGCATTGCCGGTGGTGGCGGCCGTCGCCCCGGAGCTGATGACCTGGCCGCTCGCCGCCACTACAGACGGCCACATCTCCGAAGAGAGCCTCGCGCCGGATCGAATCGCGCCGCTCCTCGCCGGCAAAACCATGCTCGCCATCGGGCCCGGCCTCGGGCAGAGCCCGGAAACAGCGAAGTTCACAACAGGCCTGCTTGCGACGACGGACCTGCCGGCGGTGATTGATGCGGACGCGCTGAATATTTTGGCCACCAAGCCGCAATTGCTGACCGAGCTTACACAGCGGGGCAAACGCAAACTGGTGCTTACGCCGCATCCCGGCGAGATGGCCCGACTGGTCGGAACCACCGTGGCTGCAGTGCAGGCCAACCGGCTGGAGGTGGCGCGCAGCTTTGCGCAGCGCACGGGCGTGACGCTGGTGCTCAAAGGCGCGCGCACACTGATTGCGCATCCGGACGGACGCGTGGCCGCCAATACAACGGGCAATCCGGGCATGGCGAAGGGCGGCAGCGGCGACCAGCTTACCGGCCTGATTGCGGGTGTGCTTGCCCAGTTTCCGCAAGACCCTGCGCGCGCCGTCGAAGCTGCAGTGTACCTGCACGGGCTCGCCGCAGATTTTGCGGTACGCGCCGGCGATGAGCACACGCTGCTGGCCACCGACTGCCTTCGACACCTTTCACAAGCTTTTCGCTTTTACTCGCGTCGCACAAACGGGTATGTTTGGATACAGGGGCTGCCGGCAGCTGCCATTGAAGAGGCCTGAGAATGACGAGTTCCGCACCGACCACGGAAGGGAAGGCTCACGAGTTCACCACCCAGAGTGGTGCGGACACGATCGAGGTAGGGAGAAAGCTGGTTCGTCTGCTCAAGCCGCCGCAACTGCTGCTGCTGCAAGGCGAACTGGGCACCGGCAAGACCACGCTGGTGAAGGGTATTGCCCAGGCGCTCGATGCCGCCGAGCCGGATGAAGTGACCAGTCCGACTTTTACGCTCGTACACGAGTACGATGGCACCCGTGACGGTACGCCAGTAAAGCTCTATCACTTGGATGTCTACCGTCTAGAGGGCGAGCGGCAACTGGAGACGCTGGGTCTCGACGAGTTGCTGACACAGGATGCGCTGGTGCTTGTCGAGTGGGGCGAAAAGTTCAAAAGCATTCGCAAGCGGGCTACCGGGGAAATCGTCATCGCGTCTGAAGGCGGAGACAAGCGCAAGATTACCGTAACGCTCAAGGAATAGCGAGTCAGCAAGTCCGCTAGTTGGCAGCAGATCAGCAGTGCCCGTTCCTTTTTCCGTGCCTCATCCTGTCGCCTCTTTTTTGGCGACAAGGTGAAAAACCACAAGCCTCGATCCGGCTCGAAAAATCTGATCTAATCCATTCCATGCACCGCATTCCCTTTGAAGAAGTGCAGCAGACGCTCTCCGTCATTCTTTGCAAACTTGGCTTCACCGCATCGCGCGCGGAGGCCTGTGCCCGCCTCTTTGCCGAGACCACTTGTGATGGCGTCTACACGCACGGCATCAATCGGTTTCCGCGCTATGTGGCCACCATCCGCAATGGCAGCGTGGTGGTCGAAGCGGAACCCAAGCGCGTCGCCCATTTTGGCGCACTGGAGCGCTGGGATGGACAGCGTGGTCCTGGCAATCTGAACGCGTGGACCATGATGGATCGTGCTCTTGCGCTCAGCCGCGAACACGGGGTTGGCTGCGTGGCGTTGAGCAATACGAATCACTGGATGCGCGGCGGGACGTACGGCTGGCAGGCTGCGGAGGCTGGATTTGTCGGAATCTGCTGGACGAACACGATGCCGAATCTGCCGCCGTGGGGCGGGGCAGAGCGCATCATCGGCAACAATCCGCTGGTGATGGCCGTGCCACGCGCCGCCGGGCCGGTGGTTCTCGATATGGCCATGTCGCAGTTTTCCTACGGTACGCTGGAAAGCTATCGTAAGCGCGGCGAGATGCTGCCCGTCGATGGAGGGTTCGATGCCGAGGGCAATCTCACACGTGATCCCGCGGCCATCGAAAAATCGTGGCGGCCTCTGCCGGTGGGCTATTGGAAGGGCTCAGGACTTTCCGTTGTGCTCGATATGATCGCTGCCATGATGAGTCTGGGCCAGGCGACCCATCAGCTTTCGCATGATCCACATTTCGAATGCGGCATCTCACAGATGTTTCTGGCCATGAATCCTCAGGCTCTGGGATCTGAGCCGAAGCTGAATGAGATCGCTGATGCGATTGTCGCTTCGCTGCACGGATCAAAGCCCGCGGTAGAAGGGAAGCGCGTGCGCTATCCCGGCGAAGAGACGCTGCGGATTCGCGCTGAAAATCGAAAGCTTGGCCTTCCCGTAGAGCCTGCAATCTGGAACGAAATTCTGGCGATGTGAAGCTGGATCATACGCGTATCGAGTTGAGTAGCCCTTGCGCTATGCTTTGTCCATGGATTTCCGCGCGCTGCCTAAGATCGAGCTTCATCTGCATCTCGACTGCTCTCTGAGCTATAAGGCCGTATCGCACCTGGCTCCCGGTGTGACGCGCGTGGAGTATGAGCGCGACTACATGGCTCCCGCGCGCTGCACGAATCTCGCGGAGTTCCTCACCCGCGCGCCGATGGGCTTTCGCCTTATGCAGACAGAAGACTCTCTGCGGCTGGTGACGGAGGATGTCTTCGAGCAGCTTGCCGAGGATGGCGTGGTCTATGCAGAGATTCGGTTTGCGCCGCTTCTCCACAATCTCAATGGGCTTAGCCCGGAGCGCGTGATTGCCACGGTGGAGCGGTCGGTAGAGGAGTTGAGCCACGAAACAGGCATCGAGGCTGGCCTGATTCTCTGCACGCTGCGGCACTTCAGCGAAGAGCAGAGTCTCGAAACGGCGCAATGGGTTGAACGGTTTCAGGGCAGCCGCGTCGTGGCGCTGGACATTGCGGGCGATGAGGCCGGGTTCCCGCTCGATGCACACATAAGCGCCTATCGGTACGCACGCGGGCATGGTCTTTGCCGTACGGCGCATGCGGGTGAGGCCTGCGGACCGGAGAGCGTATGGCAGACGCTGCGACTGCTCGATCCGCAGCGCATAGGGCACGGAACCCGCAGTTACGAGGATGAAAGCCTCGTCGAGCATCTGCGCCGAACGAAGATCCACCTGGAGCTTTGCCCCACATCGAATGTGCAGATCATTCCGTCGATCGAACGGTGGGAAGACCATCCCATCGACAGGCTCTATCGCGCAGGAGTTTCACTCAACGTGAACACCGATACGCGCATGCTGACGCCTGCCACGCTGACGGGTGAGTACGAAAATCTGAGCAGGATATTCGAGTGGGGCCCTGAAGATTTTCTGCGTACCAATCAGATGGCTGTGGAGGCGGCGTTTGCGCCGGCGCCAGTGAAGGAAGAGCTTCGCCGGCAGCTGGCGGAGAGTTACACAGCCGATCTTTCACGGTGAGGAGTTACAAATAATTTTATGGCTCCCTCTTCCCATGCCGCCGATGATTGTGGCTGTTGCGGACCGATCTCGCCGCCGGCTCTTCCGCGCCAGTTGGCATGGCTGCAGTTCGTCACGCTGGCATGGATGCTCGCCGAATGTGCGGGCTCGCTTTGGGCAGCGGCACACGCGCACAGCGTCGCGCTGTTGGCCTTTGGGTCAGACAGCCTCATCGAATTGCTTTCCGCCATCGTCGTTTTGCTGCAGTTTCTGCCGCGCTTCCCGTTGAAGAAAACGCACGCAGAGCGAACCGCGGCCGCGCTGCTGTTTATGTTGGCTGTGGTCGTTGTGTGCATCGCTGCGTTTTTCTGGCGGTCTCCAGTTGAGACAAGCTGCCTTGGCATCGCCGTCACAGCTCTTGCGCTTGTCGTCATGCCCGTGCTGGCCTGGCTCAAGCGCAGGCAGGCGCGCATGCTCAACAATCGAGCTCTTGCTGCGGACGCAATGCAGTCGGCCACTTGCGCGTATCTCGCCGCAATCACGCTGGCCGGACTTGGCATCAATGCGCTCTGGAACGTCAGCTGGATCGATACGTTTGCTGCGCTTGCGGCCGTGCCTGTTCTGCTCATTGAGGGCCGCCGCGCCTGGCGCGGTGAGGGTTGCGGCTGCGCCGTGTGTTGAAGTCTGGCGCAAGCTGAGCGCGATCTTCTGTACTGTCAGGTAACGCGAGCCGGTGCCGCAATGGCCATTACCCAAACGTGGGAGTTACTATCCGCGAAACCGCCATCGAAACAGCCCCCGGGAAAATCCGAAAGCAGACTAGAATGGTTCCAATTCTCACCCTTTAAAAAGAAATCGGCCAACGCGTCTTAGAGACCGTTGGTGAGTGACTCGGGCTATGGATTACGGCACATATTTCTTCACCAATATTGCTTCGGTGCTGGTCTTCACGATCTGCATAAGCCTTCTCGCCTGGCATAACCGCAGCGTGAAGGGCATGCAGTGGTTTGCTGGCGGCATGATCGTCGGACTGATCAAGCTGATTCTGCAGGGCCTGGAAGGCAAGGTGCCGGCGATCTGTGGCATGATCGCGAATGAGCTATACTTGGTCTCTTTTTTCATGCAGTTCATGGCTCTGCATTGGTTCGTCGTGCGCAAGCCGATGAACTTGCGCTGGCCTCTGACGGCTCTTGGGACCATTTTCACCGTCTACACGGTGATGTATTTCGGCCACATTCCTTATGGCGGCAACGTTACCAATATTCCCTTCGTGACTCTCTGCGGCGCATCTGCCTGGATGTTGTTCCGGTATGGGAAGGGTCCCTTTACCGGAGTTTCGCGCGTCACTGCGGTGATTCTATTGGGCGATATGGCTGTGTCCGGTTATCGCGCCATTCTCACGAATCTGCGCTATATGCGCCCGTGGGAAACAGTCGATGCGCATACTGATCCGCGCTGGGTGTATTCGCTCGCGGGGATGGCGTTTCTTGCCGCCTTTATGGTGATGTGCGCCCTGTGGTTTCTCGTCACTGAGCTGCAAAGAGAGCTTGCCGAGCAGGCACGCACCGATCCTCTTACCGGCGCAATGAATCGCAGAGCGATGGAAGAGGCGGCTCTGCGCGAGACCTCGCGCAGCATCCGGTTCGGCTATCCGCTGTGCATGATCATGATCGATATCGACAATTTCAAACACCTCAATGACACGCGCGGACATGCGGCGGGTGACCACGCGCTGAAGGCTCTGGTTGCGGAGGTGAAGGGCATGCTGCGCATCCAGGATCTGCTGGCGCGCACCGGAGGCGAGGAGTTTGCCGTCCTGCTGCCAGACACACCTGCCGCTGCCGGCGTTCTTGCGGCGGAGCGCATTCGCCTGGCGGTCGAAGCGCTGGAAGTTCCCTTTGAGAGTGGGACGATCAAGTTCACCATCAGCGCGGGTGTGGCGCAACTTGACCCGGCCGGCGGTTTTGAAGGCATGATGCGGCTTGCCGATGAGGCGATGTATGACTCCAAGGAACACGGCCGCAATCTGGTCTCTGCACGCCTGATGGAAGCTGCTGCTCTGGCCTAGAAACCCATGATGTTGTAACCGCAGTCCACGTAGATCGTCTCGCCGGTGACGGCGCTGGCGAGATCGCTGGCGAGATAAAGTGCGGTGCCGCCCACTTCGAGCTGATCGACGTTGCGATGCAGCGGAGCGCGCTCGGCATGCGCTTTCATCATCTCGCCCAGCGCGCCGATGCCCCGCGCGGCAAGCGTCTTGATCGGACCGGCAGAGATCGCATTCACGCGAATGTTCTTGGAACCAAGGTCCCAGGAGAGATAGCGGACAGCCGATTCCAGTGAAGCCTTCGCCAACGCCATCACGTTGTAGTGCGGCACGACCTTTTCGGAAGCGTAGTAGGTCAACGTCATAATGCTGCCGCCTTCGGCCATCAGCGGCGCAGCGGCGCGGCTCACGGCGATGAGCGAGTACACGCTCACATCATGTGCAATGCGGAATCCCTCGCGACTGGTGTTGATGAACTCGCCCTTCAGATCTTCAGGAGGCGCATAGGCGACGGCGTGCACGAGAATGTCGAGCTTTGTGTATCTCTCTTTGAGCGCGGCGAAGAGGGAATCGATCTCAGCGTCGTGCGAAACATCGCACTGAAAGCCGCTGGCGCCCGGAAGTTCATGAATCAGGTCTTCGGCCTCGGCGCGCAGGCGTTCATTCTGATAGCAGATGGCCAGCGTTGCTCCCGCTGCTTGCAGCTTCTGCGCGATGCCCCACGCAATCGAACGCTTGTTGGCCAGCCCGAAGATCACTGCTGTTTTGCCTTTTAGATCGATCATGATTCCTGCCTCTCCCCATGTCATCCTCAACGAAGTCCGCGGCACATCCCGGCCGCAAACTGAGTCGAAGGACCCGCTTTCACAACCTGATCAGAATATCAGCCGCCCAGATATCAGCCACCAAGGTCGAGCAATTCCACGTGCCCGACTGGCCGGCCGAGAAACCGTGAGCCAAGCCGTTCGAACTTGTCGACCGAATCCGTCGCAAAGCAGCGGATCTCTGTCTGCGCCGGATCGGAACTTGCCAAGGCAGCACGTCCATTGAAGAGCTGCGCCGCGGCCTCGGCAGTCGATTCGGCTGAATCAATCACACGAATGCCGCAGGGGCCACATTCACCGAGGACCCGCTCAATCAGGGGACGCAGCAGCGGATAGTGCGTGCAGCCGAGCACCAGCGTATCGGGATTGAGCCCATGCGCAGCTGCATCTTTGCGAAGTTCGTCAAGATAGATGCGGAACACCTCCGCGGTGACCGGGTGATCGGTCCAGCCCTCTTCGACGAGCGGCACCAGCAGCGGACAAGCCTTTTCGAGCGCGCGCAGTCCCTGTGCCTGGCAGGCTTCAGAATAGGCATGGCTATGCACCGTTGCATCGGTGGCGATTACCAGCACGTCTTTACTGGCCGATGCGGCGCGCGCAGCGGTTGCGCCAGGCTCGATGACGCCCAGCACAGGAACCGGCACAGCATCCTGAATCGCGTCGAGTGCAAGAGCGCTGGCTGTGTTGCAGGCGATCACCAAGTATTCGGCGCCCATCTCGCGGACCAGGAATTGAGCGCTTTGTACGGCGTAGCGGGCGATGGTGCGGCGCGATTTGGAGCCATACGGCAGCCGCGCCGTATCGCCCACAAACGCGAATCGGGCGCGCGGCAAATGGGTGATCAGCGAGCGTAGCACCGTGAGTCCGCCGAAGCCGGAATCGAAGACGCCGACCGTCGGAGCGCCGGAGGAAGCAGGAAAAAACGGTGTACCGCTCATGGCTGTGACCCTTGTGATGCGAGCACCTGCGTTGCGAGATACGTGCGGGTCAGATCGGCGTGGCCTGCGAGCGTTTCATGCTGCTGGCCATCCACCAGGAAACGCACTTCGGTGATGCGCGGAAAGTTGGCGTGCAGCGTGGCGCAGATCGAAAGCACCGTGAGGCTCTCCGTCTCAATGCCGGAAGGATGATTGTTGACAAAGGCGCCGGCAAGATTGACGACCGCGATCTCAGGGCCGCTCTGCGCACTGCCGTCTGCTTTTGCTGTGGCTGTCGCAGGTGGAGCGGCGGAGACATTGGCGGCTTCAACCTTCGCTACCGGTAGAAGAAAGACCTGCTCGATCGAAGCAGCTCCGCCTTGGGCCGGATGCGCGGCATCGGGCGCCGCATACAGATCCAAGAGCTTGCCGAGAATGGCGCGGGCACGTGCGCCAGCACTCGGCGGCAACGGCAACGAGAGCGCTCGCGTACTCAGTGAATCATCGCTGTCGCTGGCGACCACGAGTGTTGCTTGCTCGTTCGGAGCCACCTGCGGCGCCTGTGTGGGCGTGGATTGTTGACCTTGCAGCACGTGCTGATGCTCGCGATTGCGCAACTGCCACAGTGCGCCACCCATCACAATAGAGGCCGCGAGCAACAGAAAAAAGAGAACAGTCTGATAACGCGGAATCACGATGGGCCGGCCCCCAGACGACCTTCTTCTGCCCGCCACTCCACCAACGCGGCAGCCAGCGCCTCGGCCACGCGCGCCTGGTAGCCAGGGTCATTCAGGCTGTCGACTGGCGACTGGGGCTGTGACTGGGGCGTGGATGTCCGGTCAGGCGATATCTCAACGGCGAGGGCAGGGCAGGTCATGCTGTCCAGGATGGGCAGCTCTGTGCGGCCGAGCGTGACCGCCATGCCGGCATGCTGCAGCGCTGAATTGAGCACTCCGGCAAGCGCGAGGCTCCGCGTGACGGATGCCGCCTGGGCGGTCTTCCAAGGCTCAAAGAGCGCCGGCTGTGCAGGAGCAAGAGAGGACGCGAAGAGATGAATACCCGAACCGCTCAGCGAAGCGTGCAGGCTCAGGCAGGCCTGAGCGCCGGCGTGATCGGCGATGGCAATGCGCTGCGGCGGATCGATCTGGATGTCAGATTCCCGCGTCGTCACCACAGAAATGCCACGCGCGCCGAGCAGAGACCGCAGCCGGACGCTCAACGCTAGCGTCAGCGATTTTTCGGTCCAGTTGCCGCTATGTCCACCGGAATCGTCGCCGCCATGGGCAGCATCGAGCACCACAACAAAACGCGCCGCGGGAGCGGCAGGAGCTTGCGGTGGTGCTGGAGCCTGGGCAGCGCTTGATCGGCCCGTCGAACAAACTGCAAGCAACAGCCCAAAGGCGCAGGCTCGTTCGATGCTCGGCAATGAGATGGTCTTAGTCCAGCGCATAGATGGCCAGGCCGCTGAGCAGCTTGGGATAGAAGTCAGTGGATTTTTGCGGCATCACCTCTCCGGCAAAGGCCACTTCTTTCAACTGCTCCATCGTGACCGGATTTGTGAGAAACGCCACGTCCGCGTCGCCGCGTCGCACCTGCTCGACTGCCTCTGCGGCGTCGCGCAGGTAGCGGATATTGGTCTGCTGGCGAACCTTTTCTGCATCGAGGCCCAGCAGCCGCTCGAGCACGAGCGCATGCAACTGCGTCAGATCGAGCTGGCGCTGCCGTTCCGGCATGTTGGTCAGAGCGGAAGTCACGGCCTGTGGTTTCGCACGCAGCAACAATGCGCCGCTGCGCGTGACCGCGACGAAGGCGCTGCCTGGTTGTTGCTTCTTCAGTGTGTCGATGTAGGTTCCAGCTTCTTCGTCGGGCAGTGTGCTTACGGTGAAGAATGCCTCAGCCGCTTTTGCAAACGCAGCGTGATCGAAATCTTCGAGACCGTGCACAACGCGGTGCGTGGGCAAAATCACCAGGCCGTCTGAGTCCATGTTGACGAACGTCATCATGACCGCGGCCTCAGGAAACGACAGGTGCGGAAGCTGTTGCGCACTATGTTCGGTTTTGGCTCTGCCGTTCGCCGCAAACTCTTTGGAGTAGGTGAGCGCGGTCTCATAACGATGATGGCCGTCTGCGATGATCAGCTTCTTATCGGCCATGGCCGTCGTGAGCAGATTGATGGTTCCAGGGTCGCTGATGCGCCACACTCGGTGCTGCACGCCGTATTCGTCGGTGACCTCGGCATCGGCGGGCCCGTTGCCGTCGTAGAGAATCTTGTCGACGGTGCCGGCAGGATCGGAGTAGAGCATGAATATTTGCCCGAAGTGCGCGCGCGTGGCTTTCAGCAGATTGAGCCGGTCGCTCTTGGGCTTGGAGAGGGTCTGCTCGTGCCGGAAGATCACCTGGTCAGCGTAATCGTGCAGCTTGCCTAGTGCGATGAATCCACGGCGCTCCTTCACCGTGGTGGCGCCGGGCGCAATAAAGCGCTGAGCGTAGGCAAAGACACAGGGTTCCTTCTCCTGGACCAGCACGCCCTGCTCACGCCAAGAGCGAAAATCCCGTGCGGCCCGCGTATAGACATTCTCGCCCGGCTCGGCATCGAAGAGTTCAGGCAGTCCGAGTATGATGCGGACAAGATTAAAAGGGCTGCGCTGATAGTATGCCTGCTGCATGGCAGGCGATATCTTGTCGTAGGGCTGGGTGATCACGTCATCCAGGCGAACGGTTAGAGGGTTGTACCGCCAGGCGCGAAACGGGTAGATGCGAGCCATGCGAAAGATCTTGCTCCGCGTTGAGACAATCAGATCTGTGCGCCGGTATCCTCACTTTGTTCAAAAACAAGACCCGGGGCGTTCAGGCTCGATTGTATCCCAGTCCTCAGAACGGGCCCGATGCCGAGAAACAATGGCGTGGAATTACCAGAGAAAGAACGGATTACAATCTGGTTACACCAAACAAGCGCCAATCATGCTACTATCGCGTCCAACTTTAAGGTATTTTTCTATGACGATGCTTCCCCTCTCGTGCGACTTGCTAAAAGGGGGCGGCAACCTGAATCTGGTCCGCCGTTGGATGGGTTTCTGGGCTCTGGCATTTCTTCTTTGTGTCACTCGCGCTTCGGCGCAGGACGATCAGCTCAACAAGGTGCACGTGCAGCCTCCGGCGGCCTCGTCCGCACCCACCACCGAACCCAAAGGCGCGGAAGCAGCTCCGGAAACCGGCGTCAAGGCGCTCAAGGTCCATCCCGGTTCGTTCATCCGGATGGACGTCGATATGGTGCTGGTGCCGGTCACAATCACCGATCCGATGAACCGGCTGGTGACGGGGCTCGAAAAGAGCGACTTTCAGGTCTATGAGAACAACGGCGAGCAGACGATATCGAGCTTCGCGGCAGAAGATGCGCCGGTCTCGATCGGCATCATCTTCGATCTCTCCGGCTCCATGACCTCCAAGCTGATCCGCGCCAAGGATGCGATCCTGCAGTTCATCAAAACGGCCAACCCGCAGGATGAGTTCTTCGTCATCGGCTTCAACGACCGGCCTGAGCTAATCGAGGACTTCACCAGCTCTCCGGAAGATGTTCAGGCCCGTTTGGCGACGGTGCACAGCGGCCATCGCACGGCGCTGCTCGACGCGATCTACTACGGCGTCGCTAAAATGAAGGACGCCCGCCACGAGCGTAAGGCTCTCTTGGTTGTCTCCGACGGCGGCGACAACCGCTCGCGCTATACGGAAGGCGAAGTGCGGGCGCAGGTGCGTGAGTCCGATGTCGAGATTTATTCCATCGGCATCTTCGATCCGTATGCGCCGACTCCGGAAGAGCGCACCGGTCCGCAACTCCTCGAAGACCTCAGCGACTCCACCGGTGGCCGGCTCTTCCGCGTCGATGACGTCGATGAGATGAGTGACATCGCGGAGAAGATTTCTACAGAACTCCGGAACCAATACGTAATCGGCTACAAGCCCAAGGACATGAATCGCGATGGCAAGTGGCGTAAAGTGAAGGTAAAGGTGAATCCTCCTCCGGGACTGCCTCCACTCAGCGTCTATGCTCGCACCGGCTACTATGCGCCTTTGCAATAACGTGTTTCGCGCAGCTCTGCTTGCCGGGGCTGCGATTTGGCTATCTGCACAACCCAAACTCGCATTCGCCAGCCTCGCAGCTCCGCAGGCGGCGTCGCAGGCTCCTGGCCACGCGGCCACGTTTCCCGCGGACAGCGATCCGGTGCATGCCCCGGAAGGAGCGGCCCCCACACCCCCACCTGCCCCTTTGCCGAAGGAAGGGAGCGGGTATGTGCTCCGCACCGATGTGGAGGAGGTGGTGCTGAATGCCACAGTGCTCAACGGCACGGAACTCGTCCAGAACCTGACCAAGGACGACTTCCAGGTGTATGAAGATGGCGTGAAGCAGACGCTGCTGAGCTTTCAGCACACGGACTTGCCGGTCTCGATCGGCCTGGTGATCGACAATTCAGGTTCGATGTACCGGAAGCGGCCTTCCGTAAACAAGTCGGCTCTCGATCTGGTTAAGGCTTCGAATCCGGAGGATGAGGCATTCGTGGTGAACTTCTCAGACGAGGCCTTCATCGACTCCGAGTTTACGGCTGACCCCAATAAGCTGCGCGATGGTTTGGCGCACATTGATTCCCGCGGCGGTACGGCGCTGTACGACGCTGTGGTCGCTTCTGCTGACAAGCTGGTGAATGACGCCAAGCGGCCCAAGCAGGTGCTGGTTCTCATCACCGACGGCGAAGACAATGCCTCGACGCTGAATCTCGAACAGACCATCCATCGTGTGCAGGAGCTCTCCGGCCCGGTGATCTACTCGATCGGACTGCTCTTTGGCGACGAGATGAGCCGCGCCGAGGTGCGCCATGCGCGGCGCGCGCTGGAGATGCTCTCGACGGAAACCGGCGGCATGGCCTTCTTTCCCAAATCGATTGAAGAGGTCGACCAGATTGCCGCGGAAGTGGCCCGCGACATTCGTACCCAGTACACGCTCGGCTATCGATCGACCAAGCCGACCACGGTGCCGGGTTTCCGCCGCGTGGAAGTCATTGCCGAAGCCAAGGGCATGGGCAAGCTGACCGTCCGCACACGCACCGGCTACTTTCCTGTGACGCGCCGCGAAAAGCCGCGTGCTGCCGGCGAACAGTGAACATTTCGCTAAAGCCTCAGCTCAATTTCGGATTCGTTCTAAACTCCATCGGCGCGAGTACCAAAAGCCGAAAATCGGGGACCGAAAGCGATTTCTGCGGGACAGACCTGGCTGGCCGGCTCAGCCTCACGCGATAAGCTAGAAATCAGGAGCTATCAGCCAGAATCTAACCATGTCCGATTACAAGTACTCGACTCTTGCCGTTCACGCCGGCCAGCATCCTGATCCGCAGACCGGCGCCGTGAACGTGCCTGTCTATCTCTCCTCGACCTTTGAACTCACCGGCATCGGCACTGACCGTGGCTGGGACTACTCGCGCGCCGGCAACCCCACCCGCGACCGGCTGGAGTCGGCGCTGGCAGCCTTGGAAGGCGGCACCAGCGGCCATGCCTTTACCACGGGCATGGCGGCCATCGCTGCCCTGGTGGCTATGCTGCGCGCAGGCGATCATCTCATCTGTTCGCGGGATGTGTACGCGGGCACGGTGCGCCTCTTCGATCAGATCGTAGCCGGCTACGGTATTGAGATCGAATACGTCGATACCAGCGATCTCGCCGCTGTCGAGCGGGCAATGCGTCCGAATACCAAGCTGGTGCACATCGAGACGCCCAGCAATCCGTTGATGGTGCTTACTGATATTGCTGAAGTCAGCCGCATTGCCCACGCGCGCGGCGCCGAAGTGAGCGTGGACAACACGTTCCTGTCGCCGGTGCTGCAGAGCCCGCTGGCGCTGGGCGCAGATATCGTCATGCATTCGACGACGAAGTACCTGAACGGCCACTCTGACGGCCTTGGCGGCGCACTGATCGGCTCCAAGCCGGAGCACAAGGAACGCTTCTGTCTGATCCAGAAGGCCGTGGGCACGGTGATGTCGCCCTTTGAGTGCTTCCTGGTGCTGCGTGGCATCAAGACCCTTCCTCTGCGCATTCAGCAGCACGAGGAAAACGGCCGCGCGGCGGCGGAGTTTCTCTCCAAGCATCCCAAGGTCAGCAAACTCGCTTATCCGGGCCTCAAGAGCCACCCTCAATATGAACTTGCCCGCAAGCAGCAGAAGGGCTTCGGCTCGATGATGAGCTTCGAGCTCAGATCCCGCGAGGAGGCTGCGCGCTTCCTCAAGGCGATCAAGATCTTCCTCAATGCGGAGTCGCTGGGCGGCGTTGAGTCGCTGGCTTCGCACTCAGCCACCACCACGCATGGATCGGTCAGCGAAGAGGTGCGGACCTCGATGGGCATCAATGAGGGCCGCATCCGGCTCTCGATCGGCATCGAGGACAAGGAAGACCTGATCGCCGATCTCAGCCAGGCGCTGGCCGCTGTTTAGGAGTTCTGCGGCCATGCTGGCTCCGATTCTGGCTATCGACACCTGCGGCTCTGCCGGGTCGGTAGCTCTCGGCCGGCTCGCAGGACGCGATCTGGAGATCCTGGGAGAGGCTGAGCTGGAAGGCCGGACCTATTCGGCCACTCTGGTGGCTGCCGTACGCGATGTGTTGCACGCCGCCGGGGCGCAGATCGGCGATCTGCGCGGAATTGTTGCCGTGAACGGGCCGGGCAGCTTTACGGGCGTCCGGGTAGGGCTGAGCGCCGTCAAAGGGCTTGCTGAGACTGCACAGATTCCTGTGGTGGCCATTTCGCGGCTCCTGGTACTCTCCCGGAAGGCGGGTGTGCCCTCAGCTGCTCTCGACGCGCACCGGGGCGAGGTATTTTTGCGGCTCGAACGCACCGGCCACGACCCGGTAGAACTGCTTGCCGGCTCCCTAGAGCTTACGGCAGCCGATCCCGCGCCATTGCGTGTGGCGGTCTGCGAGGACGCCGCGGAGCAGATTCTGGCCTCCGCATGGCCCTCCGCACAGCTGGTGCGGACATCACCTCCCGCAGCCCGGGATGCCATGCGGCTGGGTGAATCACGGCTGGTGGCGGGCGTAGCCATCGATCTCGCCGAGCTGGACGGTCATTATCTCCGCCGTTCCGACGCGGAGATCTTCGGCGAAGCGGCCGCTGCGCCGCGAAAGCTATGAGCTTTGATGCTTCCACGGTCGAGGTTCGGCATCTGGCTGAGCCGGACATCGATGCCTTGATCGAAATCGGGGAATCCCTCGCCGAAGCTCCGCGCTGGTCCCGCGAACAGTACGTGGATGCCTTACGGCTAGGCTCCGCCCGCCGCCGCGTCTCGTTGGTAGCGTGCAATGGCCGGAGCGGGGAAGTTGTAGGCTTTGCCGTGGCTGGCCTGGTTCCTCCTGAAGCCGAGTTGGAGAGCATTGCGGTCGCTCGGGATGCTCAGCGCCACGGGCTTGGTCGGCAGCTTTTAATTGCCCTCGTCGGCGAACTCACGCACGCTGGCGTCGAGGAATTGCTGCTCGAAGTAAGAGCTTCGAACGTCATTGCCATCCGGTTTTACGAAGCCCAGAACTTCAAGCAAACTGGAGTTCGTGCGCGCTATTATGCTGACCCAGAAGAAGATGCAGTTTTGATGGCCTTGCAGATTACTTGACCTGCGCTCCACCGGCTCACAGGAATGGAGCGTCAGCAAGGTCTGGTCTCACCGTCATGGCAACCGGTGTGACTGCCATCACGCTTGTTGGGTTTTCTTCCCGAAATTCACAGCTTCCCGTTACTTTTTGGCGTTTTCCCGCTTGCCGACTTACCCGCATCGGAGCTATATGTTAGTGGTCTGTTAATGGTGGCGAGCGCCTAGGCCGCCGTTCAGGAGGTGCTGGATGGACGAAGTAAAGGAAGCCGCGCTGAGCGAAGAGATTGATCGTTTACATGCCGAACATCATCGCTATGCTCAGCGGTTGGATGAATTGCTTCAAAAGCCCTATCTCAGCCAGGACGAGCAGCTGGAAGAAGTGCGTTTGAAGAAGCTCAAATTGCACGCCAAGGACCTGATCTACGCGATTGAGCGCCGGATGCCGGCCGTAGTTTAGGTTTTTGCGGACAATTTAGCAAAACAATGGGCCCTTGCGCGTCCTCAAAGGACGGTGTGCCCTTACCAGCAACAGCTTCAAGTCAGACGACCGTATAATCATCGTTGGCGATGGTTCGTGACGGTTACATCTACGGTGTGAGTCTGCTGGCCGTAGCGGCGATTCTGGTCTGGTTTACCGGTAGTTGGGTCTGGGCCATAGCTCCGCTGCTCCTCGCCGGTTTCTTTCTCTGGTTCTTCCGCGATCCCCACCGTGTCATTCCCTCCGGTTCTGGTCTGATCGTTTCACCGGGTGACGGTTTGGTCACCGAAACCACCGTGATCTCTACTCCTGAAGGTCCCCGGCAGCGCATCAGCATCTTCCTGAGCGTCTTTGATGTGCACGTGAATCGTGCGCCCATCGAGGGTGTGTTGAGCTCAGTACGGTATCAGACAGGCAAGTATCTCAATGCCATGAATCCCGATTCGGCCGAGCGCAACGAGCAGAACGTGGTGACCGTGCGTGGAGAAGGAGCTGACAAGGGAGTCGAAGTTACATTCAAGCAAATTGCCGGACTGCTGGCGCGCCGCATCGTCTTTCGCTACAACGAAGGGCAAACTGTGGCGCGAGGACAGCGCGTGGGCCTTATTAAATTCGGTTCCAGGGTCGATGTCGTCTTTCCCGCCGAGGCGGTTTTACGCGTGAAGGTGGGGCAGAGAGTGAAGGGCGGAGAGAGCGTGCTGGCGGCCGTGCAACCCGGAGAGAGCGCGTGAATTCCTACGATCCCGTGCGAGCCAGGGCAAACGCGCAGGCCCGGTTGCGCCGCGGCATGTATCTGCTGCCTTCACTCTTCACAGCGGGCAATATTGCTGCGGGCTATTTTTCCATTACGCAGGCCATCGCGGCGATCTCCGGCAATGCGCCCATGCACCTGGATTGGGCCGCGATCGCCATACTCTTCGCGATTCCGTTTGACGCGCTCGACGGCCGCATCGCCCGGATGACCAACACGTGCAGCGACTTCGGCAGGGAACTCGATTCACTTGCCGACGTCATTACATTCGGCGTTGCGCCCAGCCTGCTCTCCTTCGTGTGGGGATTCCATTTTCTTCCCGAATCCGTCGATCCGCGACTGCGCCAGCATCTCATCCAGGCAGGCGCGTTTATCAGCTTTCTTTTTCTACTCAGCGGAGCTTCGCGGCTGGCGCGGTTCAACATCAGCCATGATCCGCTGCCGCGCAACCCCGGCCGGCCGGGCCGGAAATATTTTGTCGGCATGCCAATTCCTGCTGCAGCGGGACTTCTGGCTGCAACGATTCATCTCTGCTACGGGCTGCCGATCATCTCGTGGTGGATTGCGATCCCGTGGCTCGTGCTCGTAGGCCTGTGCGGTTTTCTCATGGTCAGCACCTGGCGCTTCTGGTCGGCCAAGGAGATCAACCTCTCGCGCCAGCATCCTTTTCAATTATTGGTGCTGCTCGCGGTCGTGATCTACATCGCGCTGCGCTATTCCAATGTTGTCCTCTTTCTGATTGCCCTGGCGTACATGTTCTCGGGTATCTGGGCGCGCGCGGCGTACGGTTGGTCACGCCGCCGCCGGCGAAGACCGCGGGCTGAGTCGTCTCCCAGCGCGCCGGCAGAAGCGGACTCTTATGGGCCAAGATTCACCGATTGATTCCGCCCTGTGCATCATGATTGATCCCTCTAACTGCGGACTTCTTTTCTAGAAAAGGACCCTTGTGTACAAGATCGCTATCGCCGGAGCCTCGACTCTTGTGGGCCGGGAGCTGAAAGATGTTCTCTCCGAATCGCCGCTCGCCGCCGCTAACTTTGTCCTGCTCGATGAAGAGGACGCACAGGGTCAATTAGATCAAGTCGGCGATGAGGCCACGTTCATTCAAGCCATCAGTGCGGACGCATTTGATCACGCGGACTTCACGTTCTTCTGTGGCACCGAGGCATTGACGCTCAAGCACTGGCGCGCGGCATTGAGGGCGGGCTCTACTGTCTTCGATCTCTCCGGTGCGCTCGACCAGGAGACAGGCGTTCTGGTGCGTGCGCCGTGGCTCGCTGCCGACCGGGCCTCCGTTGATCTATTTACACCCGCTGTCGTGCCCGCTCACCCGGCCACTGTGGCGCTGGGAATTCTCGTCGAGCGGCTGCAGCAGGCTGCGTCCGTGCGATCGATCGCAGTCACATTGCTTGAGCCGGCCAGCGAGTTTGGCCGCGCGGCAATGGATGAGTTGCATCAGCAGACCGTGAATCTGCTCAGTTTTCAGTCGCTGCCTCGGGCGATCTATGATGCGCAAGCGGCCTACAATCTGCTGGGCGGGCTTGGAGAGAGCGCAACAATTAACCTCGCCTCTGTCGCCGCGCGGGTTCGCCGCCACTATGAAGCGCTGGGAGCCGACAAGTGGCCTTCTCTGGCCCTGCAGCTCATCCAGGCGCCAGTCTTCCATGGTCACGCCTTCTCGATCTTTGTGGAGATGGAGCGGCCCGTGGAGGTCGCAGCGCTGGAAGAGGCACTCAACAGCGAGCACGTGGATCTGGTGCTCGAAGACACGGATTCTCCGTCCAATCTCTCCGCGACGGGACAGAACGATCTGCTGGTGCGCATCCGGCCAGAGCCGCCGGCGCGCGGTTCCAGCGGAGTTTCGCGGTTGTGGCTGTGGGTGACGACCGACAATCTGCGTCTGAACGCGCAAAATGCCGTAGCCTGCGCCCTCGACATGCGCCGTCTGCGGCCACGAGGATCGGTGCAGTAGGGTTGTTTTTTTGCGGTAAGATTTCCTATGCAGTCTTACTTTCTGTCGATTAGTCTTACTTTATGCTAAAATGGAGGTTATGGCGTCCGAAGAGCAATCCTACGTTACGGTCAGCACCAAAGGCCAGATGGTGATTCCGTTACCGATTCGACAGGAACTTGGGATCGAAGCGGGGACACGCCTAGCGCTTCACATTGAAGGCGGACGCATCATTGTTGATCCGCAGAGTATGGCAGCGAAGCTGCGCCGGATTCAAGAGATGCGTGGCTGCACAGCCGGTGGGCCGTCTGGAACCGATATGTTGCTTGAAGAGCGGCGACGTGAACGGGAGCGAGAACTTGCGGAAGAGGGTTGGTAGGGCCATCCCATGGCAGTCTATGTGCTCGACTCTTCCGCGGTCATTCGCTACGTTGACGACGAAGCTGGTGCAAGCCGCGTGGAAGAGATCCTGAGTGTGTGTGTTGCTGGAAATGACGAGATCTGTATTTCAGCAGTGCAGTGGGGAGAAATCGCTGGAAATCTGCGTAAGCGCTTCGGAGCGATGGAAGAGACGCGCATCATGAGCAGTGTTCTTCCGAGTGAAGTTGTGATTGTGGCGGCGACCGGTGACCGTGCTACGCGAGCGGCGGACCTACGCGTGGATCGAAACATTGCCTATGCCGATGCCTTTGCTCTCGAGCTAGCGATGGACTCGGCCAATCATGTGCTTGTAACTGCTGACTATGGCTTCAAGAGTGTCGCTGATCTGGTCCAGATCGAATTTCTGCCTGCCAAATAAAATCTGAGATCATCGGTATCGCGCCCAAAGCTGCTCGATGTAGCTGTCGGTCATGCCGGCAATGTAGTCGGTGATGGTGCGGGCCAGTCCTTCAGTCGGAATCTGCGCCTGATGATCCGCAGGCATCAAGCTTGGATCTTCTAGCAGGGTTGCGAAGAGATTGAGCACAACCTGCTCTGCGTGGCGATGCACCTCTTCCATGTCCGGCGAGTTGTAGAAGTGATCGTAGAGAAAAGTCTTTGTCGCAGCGCGCACCGCTTCCATCTCAGCGCTGAAGGCTGCGACACGTGCCGGTGCCTTGCGGATGTCATCCAAGCTTTGTGCACCGAGAGCCGTCACACGCGCACGAATTTCGTTGACCAGATCGGAGACGAACGCATCCAGCATCCGGCGCAGTGCGTCATAGATCGCCAGCCGTGGCGCGACGTTCGGAAAGTTGCGCAGCGCCGCATCGTGAAAGCCGCGAAAGAGCGGGACCGATGCGCGTACCTGTTCCAGCACAAGAATGCCTGAATCCAGCCCATCGTCGAGATCGGCTGTGAGATAGGCAATCTCGTCAGCAAGATCAATCAGTTGTGCCTCAAGCGGAGGAAATTCATCGAGGAAGTACTCCGCGAGTTCGGGATGCTCTGCGGCAGAATAGTCGCGGGAGTGCTTGATGATGCCCTCGCGCACGCCAAGAGTGAGGTTCAGCCCGCGAAAGGCGGGATAACGTTCTTCAAACCAGGTGACGATGCGCAGCGCGTGCAGATTGTGATCAAAACGGCGTCCGTGCGCCTGCAACGCGTGATCGAGCGCCTTCTCGCCTGCGTGCCCATAGGGCGGATGGCCAATGTCGTGCACCAGCGCGAGGGCTTCGGCGAGTTCCGCATTCAAGCCAAGCGCGCTTGCCGTGGTTCGGGCAATTTGTGTCACTTCCAGCGTATGTGTGAGACGGCTGCGGAAGTGATCACTCAGCGGATCGCCTGGCAAGCGCGTGAAGACCTGGGTCTTTCCGGCAAGGCGGCGAAAAGCACGCGCATGCAATACACGCGCCGCATCCCGGGCAAAAGGCGTCCGGTAGGCATGAGGCGATTCACTGTGCGCGCGGCACGTCAGCTCGCTTTTCTCATCGCCGCGAACTGCGACTCCGGAGGGTAAAAGAGTGACCGGCTCAATAGGCAAGAGAGTTCCGGCTTACTCCGGTTTGGGCTGACTGATCGACTCTTCTTTCGCCAGTTTGATGCGGGCGTTTTCAAGCTTCTTCTGGACCTTCGCCACATCGGCTGGTTCGAAATCTGCTGAAGAGGATTTGGAGAAGCCAGCCAGTGAGAGCTCCCACTGGGCTGCCGCGAGACGAATGCGGCCGGTCTTCTCATAGAGATCGCCGAGATGCTCATGCACTGTAGGATCGGCCTGATCGCGTTGCACGGCCTGGCGCAGATTGTCTTCAGCCAGTTCGTACTCACCGAGCTTGAAGTAGACCCACCCCAGTGAATCGAGATAAGCGCCGTTCATCGGCTCCAGGTCGACGGCCTTGCGAATCAGCTTCAGAGCCTCTGGCAGGCGCATTCCCTTGTCTGCCAGCATGTAGCCGAGATAGTTGAGGGTCATCGCATTGGAGGGATCCAGATCGAGCGCCTGGCGGAAAAGCTGCTCCGCCTGTTCGGTGTGCTTCTCGCGGTCTGCGAGTTCGCCCTTGAGGAAAAGCAGGTAGGTGCGATCTTCCTTTTTTGTCGCCAAGGGCTCGCCTTTGGCAAAAGCGTCCTCCGCATCCTTCCAGCGACGCAGACGGATATTCATCTGTCCGATGGCGAACCAGACCGTGCGGTCGTTATCGCCATTGTTGTTGAGCAGGCTCTTCGCCATGGCCAGACCTTCGTCCGGCTTGCCCTGATCGGCAAGCTCTCCGGCCAGCATCAGCTTCAAATCGCGATTTTTCGGATTTGCGTCAACCGCTTTGTGCGAAATCTCCAGCGCCTTATCGAACTGCTTGGCTGTCTGGTAGGCATCCACTTGGCCCTGGTATCCGCGGACAGCATTATCGCCACCCATATCGATCATCTTCTGGTACGTGGCTACAGCCTGATCGGTCTTGTTCTGCTCGACGTAGACAGCCCCAAGGCGTTCCAGGAAGATGCTGCGATTGTTCTTTTCTTCGTCTGTGTATGCGCCGTTGGCATGAGAGGTCTGGTCGACCATCTTCTGGTAGGCTGCGTCGGCTTCATCAAAACGGCCAAGCACATCCAGCAGCAGGCCCTGGTTGTAGCCAGCTTCGAGCGACGAAGGATCGATCTTCAGAGCTTTGTTGATCGTGGCCAGCGCGTCCTGATACTTGCCTTGGCGGCGTTGAATCTCTGAGATGTGGATCAGCGCCTCGCCGTTTTCAGGATCGTCTTCGGAAAGCTGCTTATACTGCTTCAGCGCTTCATCCAGCTGATCGTTGTTGTAGAGAGCCTGCGCCAGCGCGTCCATTGTGCGCACGTCGCCGGGCTGCAGGTCTTCTGCGCGCTTGTAGGCGGCGATCGCGTCCTTAGGCGCCTTCATCTGCTCGTAGGCCGCCCCCAGCGTGAACTCCATCTTGGGAGTCCGGTCTGACTCCGGAACCGCTTCAATCACCTTCACAGCGTGTTGCAGGTCGCCGCTCTCTGCGTAAAGGCGGGCCAGGTTCAGGACTACATCTTCGGATTCAGGCTCGATCGCCTGCGCTGTCTTGAACTCTTCTTCAGCCTTCTGCGGCTGGTGCTTCACGGTATAGAGCTGGCCGAGCACCATGCGGTCTTCGATACCCCGGGGTTGCAGAGCCACAATCCGCTCGAACTCGGCAATCGCCTGGTCGAGCACATTGCCAGAAGGCGAGGAAGACGAGACGCCGTTTTCGCCTTCGCCGAGCTGGCGCAGATAGATGCGGCCGAGCAGTTTGTGCGCCTCGATGTTATTGGGCGAAGTCTTAAGCAGAGTCCGTGCCGTGACTTCGGCATCATGTTCGTGACCCGGGGTCCGGAAGTAGAGGTCAGCCAGCGCGTTCATCAGCTCAGCCGATTCCGGATCGGCATTTAAAGCGAGCTTGTACTCCTCGATGGCCTGTGTCGCATCCTCTGAGCGTCCTTCGGAGATCGCATTATCTTCGTACGTTGCAGCAAGAGATGCGTGGTAGTAAGCCTGGGAGCGATTCGGCCCTTGCTTGGTCGCCGAACTGGCTTTTGTAGCTGCGGCAGCCTGCGTCGAAGCCGGCTGAACGGGGACGGCTGGAGTGCTCGCCGGCGCATTCTGGGCGCACACAAAGGTGCCTGGAAGAGCAAAGATAGTTGCAGCGATCTTGAGCAACGAAGGCGAGGCTTGGGATGTTTTTGTCATCATGAAGAGGATTCCGCGCCTGTTTGAACCGTCGGCACGCGATCGATCAAAATGCGATCGACTTACCGGAAGCCCAAAAAGCCCGCAAGGCAGCCCTTCGGCCGGCGCTGCCTACACTTACAGACGATTTTACGCGTCATTTGTCGCGGATGCGCGAACGAATGTGGGATTTTCGCTGCGGCGCGCTCGGCATTCGGGTTGCTTGTGAGAGCTTTTTTGTGGCGGGATCGGCATTTCAATGCCGGAAGTGACGGATTCCGGTAAAGACCATGGCGATGCCGAGCCGGTCGGCCGCGGCGATCACATCCTGGTCCTTCACCGATCCGCCGGGCTGGATCACGGCTGTCGCGCCGGCCTGAACGGCGGCTTCGAGCCCATCCGGGAAGGGGAAATAGGCATCGGAAGCAGCGACGCACCCTTGCAGCGGCAGCACGGCTTTCATCGCGCCAAAACGGGCTGCATCCACGCGGCTCATCTGGCCTGCGCCGATGCCGAGGGTCTGTCCATCGCGAGCATAGACGATGGCATTTGATTTCACATGTTTGCAGACGCGCCAGGCAAAGAGCAGGTTACGCAATTCATCTGGCGTGGGCGGCCGCCATGTGACGACCTTCAGCTCAGATTCGGTGACGCGGCCAGTGTCGGCGTCTTGTAACAGCAGTCCACCGGAGACCTGTTTCACCACCGGGCGCGACGGCGCAGGATGCACTTGTACCAGGCGAAGGTTCTTTTTGGCGGCGAACCGTTCGCGGGCCTCAGGGGTAAATCCCGGCGCGGCGATCGCCTCCACGAACAGCTTTGCGATCTCCTCGGCTGCGGCTCCATCCACCTCGCGGTTGATGCCGATCACGCCACCGAATGCCGACACCGGATCAGAGGCGAGCGCTCTCTGATAAGCCTCCAGTACGGAAGCTCCGGTCGCGGTTCCGCAGGGATTTGTGTGCTTGACGATTACGACGGCAGGCTCTTCAAACTCCTGCGTCAGCTCCCAACAGGCGTCGAGATCGACAAGGTTGTTGAAGCTCAGTTCTTTGCCCTGCAGTTGCTGCGCGCCTGCCACGCCGAGTCCGGAACCGTCGGCATAGAGTGCCGCGCGCTGATGAGGATTCTCACCATAGCGGAGCGATTGTGCGAGAGGAAGATGGATGCGCAACGTGGAGGGCAGGGACTTCGCATCGAATGCTGCCGGAGCGGCCGGCGTTGGAGGCTCGGCCAGCTGATCCAGCGTGTTGGCGATTGCCGTGTCATACGCGGCTGTTACCGAAAAGGCCTGCCGCGCCAGTCTCCAGCGTGTTGAGCGGGTCAGCGCTCCGCCGTGGGTGTTGAGTTCCTCGGTCAGTGCCGGATAGTCGGTCACGTGCGTCACGATGGCAACGTCTTCAAAATTCTTTGCCGCCGAGCGGACCATCGAAGGACCGCCGATATCGATGTTCTCGATCAGATGGCCGAAGGGGACGCCGGGCTGGGCAGCCGTCTTCTCAAAGGCGTAGAGATTCACCACAACCATGTCGATCGGTTCGATTCCGTGTTGGGCGACGGCTGCTTCGTGCTCCTGATTGCCGCGGATATAAAGCAGCCCGCCATGCACGCGCGGGTGCAGGGTCTTCACGCGGCCATCCAGCATCTCGGGGAAGCCGGTTAGTTCGCTGATGTCCTTCACCGTGAGGCCGGCCTCCCGCAGCGAGCGGGCTGTTCCTCCCGTAGAGATCAGCTCCACGCCGAATCCTGCCAGTGCGCGTGCGAACTCCACCAGCCCCGTCTTATCGGTAACGCTCAGCAATGCCCGCCGGATCTTCTTTTCGCCGCCCTCTGGATGCACCCTTCGACTCCTGGTTGAAGATTGCGCGGAATGCATGCTGTCACCAGCGAAACGACCGCGCTATGGCAAAACCAGAGATGCTGTTCCCGAAGCCGCTGGGTTCAAGTCGACGCGACCTCAAGGAGCGGCAACTTTGGATGATTCTTATTGGACACACCTTCTCTGGTTTTGCCCTAAACACCAGACTACAACCCGGCGCCACGTTGATTTCCGACGCGATTTCAACAGCATCGCTGTGGGAAATTGTGCGGCTCAAAATGCATTACAGTGAACACATGGGAAGCCACCCTCCCACACTTTCATCCCACGGACAGGAATCGGCGCCTCGCGACGATGCCGAGCCGGAGATTCTGCCTCCGGCGCCCGGCTACGGACCAGGTTATGGGCCCGGTCACGAATCCGGTTACACGGCTCCGCATAGCGACTTTGGGCCGCCTGCGCCAGTGCGCCGGCGGCCGCTGTGGGCTGCCGCGCCGGCAACGTATCTGCTGGTTGGGATCAATTGTGTGGTGTTTCTGGCGATGGTGGCGCGCGGCATCAGCCCGATGAGCCCTTCTGTAGATCAGTTGATGAACTGGGGCGCGAACAACGCGGGCAACGTGTTGATTATTGGAGAGTGGTGGCGGATCGTCACGGCGATGTTTCTGCACGTCGGCATTCTGCACTTGGCGACAAACATGTGGTGCTTGTGGAATCTGGGCCTGCTGGCTGAGCCGCTGATGGGCTCATGGGGTCTGCTGGCGGCGTACATTCTCACCGGTGCTGCGGGCAATCTGCTCTCCACGCTCGTCAACTGGGTATGGCCGATCCATGACGGCGGCAGCATTGTGTTTCCGGCAGGCGCCGGCGCATCGGGTGCGGTCTTCGGCATTGCTGGTGCGCTGATCATTCTGTTGAAGTCGAAGCAATTGCCGGTGCCGCGCGACGAGTTGAAGCGGCTGCGTCGATCGGTGATCTACTTCGCGGCAATCAATCTGGCAATCGGTTTTTCGATCTGGGGCGGGAACATGGTTTTTCGCTCCGGACTGAATATCGACAATATGGCCCACCTCGGCGGATTCGCCTCAGGTCTGTTGTTCGCCATGCCGCTTGTGCCGCGCGTCGGTTCATCACGAACGCTCTTTCAGACGCGGATGCGGCTTGCGATCGCGATGCTTGTGGGGCTGCTGGTGCTGTTCGGGTTCTATATCGCCCACGTGCCGCCGCCGCAGGGTTGAGCGACGGGAATTCGGGATAGAAAGATCCTGATTCGACAGTAAAGCTGCGGGCGTTTATCGGATCGCCGTCGCCGCGAACTTCTTCACCATCGCGAGCAGCAGCTTGCGGTCGCTCTCATTCAGATTGGTAGAGTAACGGCGGATCTGTGTGAGGAACTTCAACTCGTCGTCGGAGAGCTTTTGCGTATTGAGCTGGCGGCCCAGTGAGTCGTCGGCGAAGAACTGCGCGATGGGCAGATCGAGGGCCTGGGCGATCTTGGAAAGCGTGTCGAGCGATGGCACAGTGTGGCCGTTTTCTACGCGCGACAGATAACAGCGCAGCAGACCGGTTTTTTTCTCGATGTCCCCTTGCGAAAGACCCTTCTGGAGCCTGTACGCGCGAATGGTGGTGCCGATCTTCATGCCGGTTTGGTCCTGTCCGATGCCTACCAGTCATCGTGCGCGGTAGTGATCAAGATAGTGTTGCCTTAAGAGTTAACATGCGGCGGCTGCGATTGCAAGCGCTTCTTTAGGCATACCGATGTCACTTAGGTGTTATTACAGGGTAATGTGAGCCGGTTATGGCCGTAACGTCTGTGCAAAAAAGCGGTCAGATCTGGCCAGCGCATCCGACGCGTCGGCGGGCCGATAACCGGTGGCATTCGTGGGATTTTGAAACGCGTGGCCGGCGTCGGGATAGATCTTGAGGTCAGGATTTTTCCCGAGCGCATGCATCGACGCTTCGAAGGCATGAACGGAGTCGGGCGTGATGCCGTGATCCTGTCCTCCAAAGTTGCCCAGCACAGCCGCGTGAATCTGCTCGAGGGCGGCCTTGTCCGTCGGCAGAGCGCCATAGTTGACAGAGACTGCCTTCAAGCTTGGCGTTGCCACCGCCAGTTGCATGGCGTAGCCGCCGCCCATGCACCAGCCAATTGCGCCGATGCGGGTTGGGTCAACGTCTTTGCGGGCTGCCAGCCATTTGAAGGCCGAGGTCAGATCGCGAACCCCCTGGTCCTGCGGGAGTCCGCGGGAGAGCTCGTGGGCAAGATCGGGTGTGTCCGCTACCTTGCCGCGATACAGATCGACCGCCAGCGCCACGTAACCTTTTGCCGCATAGCCGGCAGCTTCCTGCTTGATCCAGTCATTCAGGCCCCACCACTCATGGATCACGATCAATGCTGGATGCTGTCCGGCAGTGTGCGGCAAGTAGAGCACACCCTGCCCGTTGGAATCGCCACTTGGAAAGTTGACAGTTTGTTGTGCGCCGGCCTCTACAGCCCACGCCGCGACCAGCAGGGGAATTGCGTAGAAGAACAAACGAACGATTTTCACGGTGGGGAACCTCGGTGGTAGGACGAATAATATGGCTGAAAAGACCCGCAAGTATTAAATAAATTTAACAAGCCACTCCAGACCTTCCACCGGATTGTCGTTGTAGCTATTGCATGGGTGAAATCCCAGATCGAGATAGAGCCGGTGCGCGTTGCTCATCGATTCCGGCGCCGTATCGAGATAGACGGCTTTGCGTCGCGCGATGATGGCGCGATCGAGCACGGCCTGCGTCAGCATGCGCCCCAGCTTTATGCCACGGCCAGCCGGTCGCACCCACAGCCGCTTCAACTCCCAGGAATCAGGCTCGACCTCGGCATTAGTCAACGCGCGCCATGCAACAAACCCCACCGGCTCTCCGTGCGCAAAAGCCACCAGGCTGCCGCCACCCTGTTCGATGAAGCTTTGCGGCAGGTTGTCCGCCTCCTGCTGGAGTGTGCCGAAGCAGAATCGGCCTGCCCCCGGCAGACCCATGACAAACGCGCCATATTCGAGCAACAATTCTCGCGCAGAGCGGAGCACATCTTCCGGTGTCGTTTTTTGTAATTCTTCAATACGCGTTTCTGCGAGGATATGCGGAGATTCGCTGGATGAAGCGGCCATGCCTGAGTGTACGCCGGATCGAAACACGGTGTTGGCAGTAAACTCAGACCGCTCATGAGACGTCAGTCAGGATACAGGGTTCTCGAGGAAAACGGATGCGACGGGCTGCCACGCGATGGGCAATTGCATTGGGATTTGTTGTCATTGTGAGCGGCGAAGCCTGCATCGCGATGGCGGATCAGGCCGCTGCGTCCACGCCAACTCCTAATCCGCCTTCTGCGCAGGCTCCTGCCGCATCAGCACCTTCGTCCTCTCCGGCGTCGCAGACGGTTACGGGCGGACGTTTGCATGGCGTGATCAAGAGCGGAAATATTTCGCTGCCCGGCGTTACCGTAACTGCGCAGAACACGCTCACCGGCAAACGCTATTCGACAACCTCCGACATTACCGGTGCGTGGTCGATGAATATTCCGCAAAATGGCCGCTACGTGATTCGCACGCAGTTTGCGGCTTTTGCGCCGGGCTCGCAGGAAGCCGTGCTGAATGCCGCCAATCACGACAGCGCAGTGAACTTTCAGCTCATCCTTGCCTCGCGCGCTGCGGAACAGGAACGTCAGCAGGCAGGACAGACTGGACCTGGAGCTGGACAGAGAGCTGGGCAGGGAAGCGAGCAGAGTCTTGAAGAACAGGCAATTCGCCAACTGGCCGGGAATGCGCCGCAAAGCCTGAGCCTCGTGAATGCGCTCACTGAAGGCACCGAGACGGGAAACGGAACAGCCGGCGCAGGCGGTGCCGATCTGCCCTCCATCGCCGCTAATACAGATTTCAGCGGCGAATCGGTTGCGATCACCGGACAGTCGGGGCAGGTGAGCCCAATGGCCGGTGTAGACCTCGACCGTCTGCGTGATGCGCTCGAAAGTTACCGTGCACAGAACGGCGGACAGATGCCCGGCACCGGTGGACTCTTCGGTGGCCCAGGTGGTGGAGGGTTTGGCGGCGGGGGCGGCGGCTTCGGTGAAGCATTTGGCGGAGGCTTCGGCGGTGGCGGTGGTTTTGGCGGTGGCGGTTTTGGTGGCGGAGGAGGGCGCGGCGGATTCGGCGGCGGCGGCCGAAACTTTCGCGGGTTCAATCCCGGCCAGCCGCACGGCGCGTTCTTTTGGTATGGGACTAACTCCATCTTCAATGCTCAGCCTTTTGCCTTGACCGGCCAGCCGCAACAGCAGCCATCGAACGGATCGAACCGCTTCGGCATTACGTTTATGAGCGCGCCGTATCTTCCGCATCTCACCAAGCCCAGCGGCAAAGACACGGTCTTTCTCACGCTCTCGGGCTCGCGCCAATCGACGCCGCAGGATGAATACGCGATTGTCCCGACACTGGCCCAACGGCAGGGTAATTTTTCAGCGGCGGGATCAGCGCCGATCTACGACCCCACCACCCTGCAGCAGTTTCCATCGAACATCATTCCGAGTGCGCGGATTCAGGGCCTGCCCGGCTACGCGCTCTTGAATTGCCCGGCGGCGAATCCTGGTTGCCAGCCGTTCATCCCGTTACCCAACCTGACGCCGGGAGGCGGGCTCCGGTACAACTACCATCTGCTCACGACGGCGCAATCGAATTCCACGATAGCCGGCATTCGCTACAATCGCAGCCTTGGCGTGAACGCGACGCAGCCAGGCGGAGGGCGCGGGGGATTCGGCGGGTTTGGCGGCCGCCGCGGCGGTTCGCAGAATCAAGGTCTGCGCCAGAGCATCAATGTGAACTTCAATACCAGCCGTGCCGCATCGGACTCGGTGAACTTTATTCCGCAGCTTGGCGGCAAAAGCGCTTCGGACTCGTACTCGCTGCAGGCGGGCTACACAGTGGGCTATCACCGCGTCACGAGTATATTCAACGCGAGCTGGAACCGCTCCAACAGCCGCGCGACAAACTTTTTCACCAATACCTCGGACAATATTGCTTCGACTTACGGCATCAGCGTGCCGAACAATGTGCCGCTGAACTACGGGCTGCCGCGCATTCAGCTCAGCGAGTTCACAGGACTCACCCAGCAGGAGCCCAGCTTTTCGCTCTCGCAGACGGTCTCAGCCTCAGAGGTGCTGAGCTGGATTCACGGCAAGCACAACCTGCGTTTTGGCGGCGACTATCGCCGTGTGCATCGCGACTTTCTTGCCGGCTCCAACGCCACAGGAACCTTCACCTTCAGCGGATTGTTCACTGAAGATGCCGCGCAGGATCAAGGTACGGGTTCGCCCGTGGCTGACTTTCTGCTGGGACTGCCGCAATCGAGCAGTTTGAATTCCTCGCTGGCCAAGAGCTATCTGCGCGACAACGTCTTTGACGCCTATGCCCTCGACGATTGGCGCATGCGGCCTTCGCTCACGGTGAACTACGGTGTTCGCTACGAGTTCTATGCGCCATACACAGAGAAGTACGGGCGCCTGGCCGAGGTCGTCACCAATCCGGATGGTGGCTTTACTACCTTGAGCGAGGCGCAGACAGGCGCGACTGGCCTGCCGGATGCTTTGGTCTTTCCTTTCCACAAAGCGTTTGCGCCGCGTGTGGGCCTCGCCTGGCGCGTGCCGAAGGTCAAGCAGATGGTGGTGCGCGCGGGCTACGGCATCAACTACACGGTCGGCGAGTACGCAACCTTCGCGAACACCATGGCGCATCAGCCGCCTTTCACCAATGAGCAGACGAATCAGGAGGCCGTCGGGAACAAGGCTTCTTCGATCTGCGCGCAGAGCGCGCCCATGACCTGCTTCACGTTGTCGAATGGATTTCCGGCCGCGCAGGCGCTGGGTAATTATGCGCTTGATCCGCACTATGGGTTGCCATACGTGCAGGCGTGGAACATCGACATACAGAAAACTCTGCCCTGGGGCATCGTGATGAATCTTGGCTACAACGGTTCGCGCGGCAATCATCTGGATACGGTGCTCGCACCACGCGCGCTGCCCAATAGCCCCAACACTGATCCTTCAGTCGTTTGCGTCGGCGCGCTGCCGTGCTATCCGCTGAATTTTACTTATGAAGAGGCCGCATCATTCTCAAAGTTCAACGCCGGCACGTTGCGCGTCAACAAACGGCTCTCGAAAGGCATCTCCGTGGGAGCCAACTACGAGTATGGACACTCGATTGATGATGCAGGCGCACTGGGCAGCGCAGGAGGCGTTGGTGTACAGAACTGGCAGAACGTTCTCGGCGAACTCGGCAATTCGAGCCTCGATGTGCGGCACCAGGTGAGCGGAACCTATCTTTACGAACTGCCTTTCGGCCAGGACAAGACCTGGTTCACGACGGGTGTCGGCTCCCACATCCTCGAAGGATTCTCGATCTCCGGAAGCTTCAACTTCGCGAGCGGGACGTGGCTCTCGCCGAGCTACCAGGCATCGGTGGCCAGCACCGCGTGCGGCACAGGCGGCGTGTTGCGACCGAACCTTACCGGTGCGTCCGTCACGGCGGGCGGCGGCACACTGCATCAGTGGTTCAATCCCGCAGCCTATTCGGCTCCGACGAATACATCGGGCTTTTGCAATTACTTCGGCAACGCGCCGCGTAACTCGATCGAAGGGCCCGGAACCGTGTCGAACAATATGTCGCTTTCCAAGACGGCGAACCTGGGCGACACGCGCAGCATGGAGATTCGCGCCACGATCAGCAACGTCTTCAACACCGTGCAATACAACGGGGTAGGCACAACGGTGAACTCGCAGAACTTCGGTCAAGTTACTTCGGTCGGGCAAATGCGGCAGTTTCAATTTCAGGCGAGATTCAGATTTTAGGAGACCGGATGACGGGCTGGATGCAAAAGACGATCGCGAATCTTGCTGTGTTGGCTCTGATGTTGCCCGGTGCACAGCCTTTGAGCGCGCAGGATTCCAGCCAGGTCTCGTCGAGTCAGGTGTCCTCTACACCGCAGGGCGGATTTGTGCTCAAGTCCAATGCAGAGCTGGTGCTCACGAATGTGGTCGCGCGCGATGCGAAGACCGGCGAAGTGGTGCGCGGACTGCAGCAGAGCGACTTCAAGATCTTCGAGAATGGGAAAGAGCAGCAGATCGCGACCTTCGACTTTCAGAGTGTCGATATGGCCACGCCGCTGAACGAGGCAACGGTAAGCGGACTCGCTGCCGGACCCAGCACCAACGGCAGCAAAGCCGTGGTCGTCGCCAAGCCGGAAGACCTGCGCAATCACCGGCTGATCGTGATGTTTTTCGATCTCACTTCGATGCAGCCCGAAGATCTGGAGCGCAGCGTGGATGCGGCGCAGGACTTTCTGCGCACCAAGCTGCAGCCCGCCGATCTCGTCGCGCTTGTCTCTCTCGGCGACACGCTCAGCGTCGACCAGGACTTTACCGCCGACAAGGATGCGCTGATCCGCGAAGTGGGCGTGTACAACGGCACGGAGGGACAGGGCTTTGCGCAAGGCGCAAACGCCAACTCGAATCAGGCAGAGGATACGACCGGCTACACGCCCGACGAGAGCGAATACAACGACGTCAACACAGATCGGGAACTCTTTGCCTTGAAGGCGATCTCGCAATCTCTCGCAAAGATCTCTGAAAAAAAGTCGCTATTGTATTTTTCCGGAGGCATCTCGCGCGACGGCATTGAAAACCAGGCCTCGCTGCGATCGGCGATCAACGCCGCTGTGCGTGCCAATCTTGCCATCTACAGCGTGGACACGCGTGGCCTGCAGGCAGTGTTGCCACTCGGTGACGCATCTACGGGCAGCACGCGCGGCTCCGGCGGATTCAACGGCGCCGCGTTGCGCAACAACATGAACCAGAACTTTGACACGCAAGAGGTGATGGCCACGTTGAGCACCGAAACAGGTGGCAAGGCCTTCCTCGACTCGAACGATTTTGCTCCAGCCTTTGCGCAGGTGCAGAAAGATACCTCTGCTTACTATGCTGTCGGCTTTCATTCCACCAATCCGGCGCGCGACGGCAAATACCGCAAGCTGATCATCAAGATCAACCGTCCCGGCATCAAGCTCGATTATCGGCCGGGCTACTACGCGCCAGCGGACTTCCGCCACTCCGGCCGTGAAGACCGCGAGCAGGAACTCGACGATCAGCTCGCAAGCGATCTACCCGCTACCGATATCGCGGTCTATCTCGATGCCATGTACTTCCGCCAGGACGAGAACCGCTTTTTTGTTCCTGTTTCGCTGCTCGTGCCCGGCTCGCAGATTCCCTTCGTCAAGGGTGGCGACAAGGACAAAGCGACGCTCGACATCATCGGCGCAGTTCTGGACGAGGTGAAGCGGCCGATCGGGCGTGTCCGCGAGACCGTCAAGCTGAACCTCGATCAGACACAGGGCGCGCGGCAGAAAAACATCGAGTACACCACCAGCTTCAACCTGCCGCCGGGCAAGTACGACCTGAAGTTTGTCGTCCGCGAGAACCAGACCGGCCGCATGGGTTCGTTTGAAGCTACCATTACGCTGCCCGATCTGAAGAGGGCTCCGCTGAAGATGAGCTCGATCGTGCTGGCTTCCATGCGCCAGCCAAGCAAGAAGCAGGACCCGCTGGTGCGCAACGGCGAAGAGTACGTGCCCAACATCAGCCACGTCTTCCGCCAGGACCAGCATATGTACCTGCTCTACGAGATCTACGATCCTGCGCACGAAAAGCCCACTGCTCCCGATCCGAAGACGAGCAAGTCCACAGCAGATAAGGAAGCTGTCAACCTGCTCAGCAGTCTGGAACTCATCCAGGGTTCGACCAAGGTGTATGAGACCCCGCTGGTGCAGGCACGCAGCATCAACGTAGAGGGCCGTGATGCGGTGGCTGTCGAGTTGGACGTGCCGCTCAACGGGCTCAAGCCCGGCTCCTATATCTGTCAGCTCAACGTGATCGACGATGCGGGGGGCAGCTTTGCGTTTCCGCGATTCGCTGTGCTGGTGAGGGAGCCGGCGGCCTCGGCGCCTGCGACTGCTGCGGCTCAGTCTTCCGGCGGTTCGGACTGACCCGTCGTCTGCTGATCTCTGTACGGGCAGTGCCTGCAACCCGATCCACAACAATATCCGCGCTTCAGGTGATAGGCCGCCGTGAACACCATGTAGGGCCCCTCGAAGTAGTAGTCCTCTGGCTCCAGCGCCGGTTGCGGAGCGGGCGCTTGCGGCTTTTCGTCCATAAGTCCATTTTCTCGTGAAACCCGCCGGACAAAGCGGCCGAAAGCAAACGATAGAATCGAAGTATGACTTTTTCCGCACCCGATTCCGCGATCGCCCGCGCACGCAAGATCAAGATCCTTCTCTTTGATGTCGATGGCGTTTGGACCGACGGAAGTATATGGCTCGTTCCCGGGCATCCGGCTGTAGATGGCGGGGTTCGCGACGAGATTCGTGAGGCGCATAGCAACGACATCGGCTTCGGCGTGCAATCGGAGACACTGGTTGAAGTCAAAGGCTACAGCGCGCACGACGGCATGGGAATTTCGCTGGCGCGCATGGCCGGGCTCAAGTGCGGCGTCATCACCAAGCGCATCAGCGAGACCGTGGCTACGCGCGCACGCGACCTGAAGATCGAGTATGTGTATCAGGGACAGGCCTTCAAGATGAAGCCGGTCGCCGAGATATGCGCCCAGGCCCAAGTCACGCTCGACGAGATCGCTTACGTAGGTGACGACATTATCGATTTGCCGGTGATGCGCAAAGTAGGGTTGGCCATTGCGGTGGCCAACGCGCGGGAGCGGGTGAAGGCGGAGGCTCATTACGTTACGCCCAACCGCGGCGGCCATGGCGCAGCGCGTGATGCCATCGAATTCATTCTCGAGGCGAAGGGCATTCTCTACCGGTGCATCGAGTCCTATCTTGACGAGAACACTTCGATCGCCGCGTCGGTGGACATTGGCAGAGACGAGGATTTGAAATAAAAGCAAAGTGTGCGGCGCTGAAACGCATTTCACTTGGTTTCGCTTCGCAGAAGTTGTCATCCTGAGCGACCGAAGCGCAGCGAAGGGAGCCGAAGGATCTGCGGTTGCTGTTCTCGGAACAGTGCTTCGAATCGTTTTTCAAGAGGAACGGGCAGATCTTCTGCTGCGTAGAGAGTTCGTTGAAAGACAACCACAGATCCTTCGACTTCGTCCGCCACCGCGGACTTCGCTCAGGATGACAAGGCATTACTGATGCGAACTTTGAACTCAGAACATCGGGACTGTGCAATGACTATGAAAGTCCAGACAAAAAAAGCGGTGGTTCTGTTGAGTGGCGGGCTCGACTCGGCCACTGTTCTCGCCATTGCGCGCGACGAGGGGTATGAGTGTTTCGCGCTCTCGTTCTCTTACGGCCAGCGCCATGTGTGGGAGCTGGAAGCGGCGAAGCACGTGGCCACATCGCTCGGCGCAAAGGAGCACCGCATCGCTGCGATCGATCTGCGTGTCTTCGGCGGCTCTGCATTGACCGCGGATATCGACGTGCCGAAGGGCCGCGAGCCGGACGAGATGGCCCACGGAATTCCAATCACCTATGTTCCCGCACGCAATACGATCTTTCTTTCTTTCGCGCTGGCCTGGGCCGAGGTGCTGGGCGCCAACGATATCTTTATCGGCGTGAATGCGCTCGACTACTCCGGCTATCCTGATTGCCGTCCTGAGTTCATCGAGGCTTTCGAGGCGATGGCCAACCTTGCTACGAAAGCCGGGGTCGAAGGTCGTCAGCGGCTCAAGATTCATACGCCGCTCATTGCGCTTACCAAGGCGCAGATCATCCGGAAGGGAATCGAGTTGAGCGTCGACTATGGCCTGACAAGCAGTTGCTACGACCCGTTTCCGGACGGCCAGCCCTGCGGCGAATGCGACTCCTGCCTGCTGCGCCAGAAGGGCTTTCGTGAAAACGGAATCGAGGACCCGCTGCGCTATCCACCGGCGGGTTGGCGCAGATGAGTTACGCAGTCAAAGAGATCTTCTACACATTGCAGGGCGAAGGCGCGCAGAGGGGGCGCGCGGCCGTCTTCTGCCGCTTTGCCGGTTGCAATCTCTGGTCAGGCCGCGAGCAGGATCGCGCCGCGGCGATCTGCCAGTTCTGCGACACGGACTTTGCCGATACCAATGGGCCGGGCGGTGGAAAGTTCGCCTCGGCCGAGGCGCTCGCCGCAGCCGTTGCCGAGAAATGGCCGGGCGATGCTCCCGGTGGAAAGAGATTTGTAGTCTGCACAGGCGGCGAGCCTCTGCTGCAACTCGATTCCGTGCTGATCGCGGCTTTGCACCGGCGCGGATTCGAGATTGCCGTCGAGACAAATGGAACGGTTGCCGCTCCTGCAGGGCTGGACTGGATATGTGTCAGCCCGAAGGCTGGAACGGAACTGAAACAGACAAGCGGCAACGAATTGAAGCTGGTCTATCCACAGCGTGGCGCCGAACCGGATCATTTCGCGGGTCTGGCGTTCCGCCACTTCTTTCTGCAGCCCATGGACGGGCCCAATCGCGAAGCGAATACGAAACTGGCCCTGGACTATTGCCTGGCACACCCCCAATGGCGCATGAGTCTGCAGACCCACAAGCTGCTGGGCATTCCGTAGCCTCGAATGCTGCCTGGAATCGTGGTGTCGTCCTGAGCGGAGCGCAGCGGAGTCGAAGGATCTGCGGTTTGTATCCTGTTCTACCGAACCGAAAAAAGCCGCGGATTTTTTCGCGGTGATCGACCGGCCAGCAGAAATCAACCTCGCTGAGCCTGCGTCTTTCCCGCTTCGGCTTCCGCCAGCCAGCCGCGTCGCAGCTTCTCGGCGGGAATGCTGGAAAGATACGGCTTGATATCGAGTACGGGCGTCCGGTCGAGCATGTCGACACCGCGCACGTGCAGAGAGGCTCCGTCGCGGCGCAGCAGTTCCACAACGGTGAGGCCGATGGGGTTAGGGCGTCGAGGTGAGCGCGTGGCGAAGACGCCGTGCGCACGGCCCTCATCGGCGGGTGGGTGCGCGGTAAGATCGAAGTCGTCCGAGCGGTCGAAGACCCAGAGCACAAAAAGATGCGAGAATCCCTCGATGTCGGCCAGCCCTTCCTCGAACTCGCGGAGAAATTCGATGACGCCCTCGGTGTCGTGCCTGGCGCCCAAGCCTTTCGGAATCGCGGATGTTTGGGTGTACGGCGTGCGGACATAGGCGATGGGCATGGGCGTAAACATGTTCACCTCTCAGGCTTTCATCTTCTCATTTTGTCTACGGGCAGCTCGGATGTGCAGGCCAAGAGAATAGGCCTCAACTGGTGAGGAAGTTTAATCGCGATCCGCTGAGAAGAATCTCAAACGGGTTCGCTGAATCGAAAAAGGCAGTTCCCAGGAGGACACGATAATGCAGGCAGCCGTCGTCAGCGCTCTAGGCCAGACGCCGAAATACACATCGTTTCCCGATCCAACACCGCAGGAGGGCGAAGTGCTGATCCAGGTGCGCGCCGCGGGGCTGCACCCGATTGTGAAAGCCCTCGCGAGCGGTTCGCACTATGCCAGCGGTGGCGAACTGCCCATGATCCCGGGCCTCGACGGCGTGGGCGTTCTTGAGGATGGCCGCCGCGTTTTCTTTGTCTTTGTGCGCAGACCGTGGGGCGCAATGGCCGAGCAGGCTGCGGCGCCGCTTGCGAAATGCATTCCGCTCCCCGAGGGCCTGGACGACGTGCAGGCGGCAGCCATTGTGAATCCGGGCATGTCGGCCTGGCTTTCGTTGAAGGAGCGGGCCGGACTGAAGCCCGGCGAGACGGTACTGATTCTGGGAGCGACCGGCGTCGCCGGACAGCTTGCGATTCAGTCAGCTCGTCTTTTAGGGGCCAAGCGGATCATCGCAGCCGGCCGGAATGTGCACGCCGTAGCCGCTGCGGACGTGGATGCCGTGGTTGCCCTGGGCGAGCCGGAGGATGCTGTGCGCGAAGCGTTTGCGGCGCAGGCAGCCTCGGGCATCGACGTCGTCATCGACTATCTGTGGGGCCGGCCGACAGAGCTACTGCTGGAGGCGCTCGCCAAGGGATTCAAAGCCAGTTCCACACAGCGTACCCGGTGGGTGGAAGTGGGCGAGAGCGCGGGCAAAACCATCAGCCTTCCCGGCGCAACGCTGCGCAGTATTGACTTGACCCTGCTGGGCAGTGGATTCGGCTCCGCTTCGCTGGAACTCATCTTCGCCGCAATTCCCACGCTGTTCTCGATGGCCGCTTCGGGCAAATTGAAGGTCGACGTTGAACCGGTTCCTCTGGCAGATGTTGAAACCGCCTGGAACCGCATCGAAAAGGGGCGACGGATCGTGTTTACGGTCTAAGCTTCGGCCATCCGTTCGTAACTTCCATATTTTCATTCCGTGACCGGGAACACTTTGGGTGGGTACCGGTGTCTAAGAAAATAGGGCACGCAGGTAACTGACCTCCACAGGTTGTTTTCCAGCGTGCTTTCGAATCGATTCGGAACGGGCTGATTTTTTGGCTGTTCGGCGCAGTCTGGGTTCGCAGTTGCGGGCCGAGATGCGAAACGTGGCTATTTTGCGGTAAGGTGGGAGGACAGTGGTTTGCAGGCGGATCTCACCATGGGCAATTTAGCAAGTGCATTAACGCTGCAATCGGACGAAGCCGCTCTGATTGAGGAGTTGCGCGCTGGTTCCGAGGAGGCGTTTGCCTGGCTCATCGCGCGTTATCACCAGCCGATTTATTCGTTGCTGGCGCGCACCGTACGGGATCGCGCCGATGCTGCCGATCTCACGCAGGAAGTTTTCGTCAAAGTCTTTCGCGGCGTGCACAACTTTCATGGGGAATCCACTCTGCGGACGTGGATCTACCGCATCGCGCTCCACGAGGCTTCGAATCAGCGCCGCTGGTGGATGCGGCACAAGCAGCAAGAGATTCCCATCGAACAGGAGATTGTGGACTCGGAGTCCGGCTGTCCCATACGGCTGAAGGAGATGCTGGTCGATCCAGCAGAATCGCCGTTCGACTCCGCGGTCCATCAGGAGAACCGGGAACGTGTCGAATGGGCACTGGGGCAGGTTCCGGAGCCGTTCCGCACAACGCTGATCCTGCGCGATATCGAGGGCTTTGTCTACGAAGAAGTGGCAGAGATGCAGGGCGTCAATCTGGGGACGGTGAAATCGCGGCTGGTGCGTGGGCGGGCCTATTTGAAGGCGCTGCTAACCAGTCAGAAGTCCGCTCCCCACAGTGTGGCCTCTGCGGCGTTGAATATACCTGCAAGAGAGGAGGCGCGATGAACAGCTGCGACGCGGTACAAGCAGGCTTTACAGAGTATCTGGATGGCCGGCTGAACGGCCACGAGATGCAGCATATCGCCGCCCATCTCCGAGAATGCTACACGTGTGCACGCGAGTGGGAATCGCTGCGGAAGGTGCAGTCCTCGCTTTCAGAACTGGGTCCAGTTCCGGAACCTGAAGATTTGCTGCTCAGGATTCGCGTTGCTGTGAGCCAGGAGCGTGCGCGTGCGCAGCGCAGCCGGCGAGAGACGTGGGCATTAGCGTGGAAGAACACCGTGGGCCCGTTTCTTCTGCAAGCTTCGGCTGGTTTTGCCAGCGCGGTTCTGCTGCTGGGCACCGTTGTCGTGCTGGTGGGTGTGTTTACCCAGCCTGATTCAGCCCAGGCCGTGAAAGATGAGCCGCTGGGCATGGCGACTGCCCCGCGCTTCCTCTATCTTTCCAGCGGCGCAGAGAGCGATGATATCAGCGTCGTTTCTGCTCCGGTAGTAGTCGAAGCTTATATCAACGGACAGGGCGAAGTGTACGACTACCGCATCGTCTCCGGCCCTTCGGATGCGGCCACGCGTTCCCAGGTGGAAAATCTTCTGCTCTTCAGCAAATTTGAGCCAGCCCGTTTCTTTGGCCAGCCGGTTCGCGGTCTGGCTGTGCTCTCCTTCTCAGGCGTCTCCGTTCGCGGCTAGCTGAGCGCAACTCATGCCGCTTTGTGCGCTCCTCCATGCAGCATTTGACTTATCACCGCGGTCAATTGTTCCTCGGATATCGGCTTTGAGAGAAGGCGTACGCCTGCACTCGCATACTCGCGCATAGACTCTGGCGTCGCATCGAGCACAAGTACAGGCAATGCCGGCTTGCGTGCAAGCAGTTCGTCAACAAACGCTGGACCGCTCAAGCCAGGCAAATGATGAGCTGTGACGACGAGGCCAAGATTCTGTGAGAAGGCGGGCTGCTCGATCAGGCAGAACGCGTCTACCGGATCAGCCACGCGTCGCACGCGGCGAAAACGCTTCTCCAGGAACGACATCCACCTCATTGCCTGGAGTGGATCTTCCTCGACAAGAAGGATGGTTTTCATCAGCTCTCTGGGCCCGGGATCCCTTCTACAGTCCGTGCAATCCCAACTCAGATGACAAACGGTTCATTTATGTTGCTCGCAGCCGAGTTTGCGAGCATACCGAACGTCATCCGAATAGAAATTCCTTGTCCCTTAGATCCTTGATTGTGTCTCGCAGCCGCGCGGCTTTTTCGAACTCGAACTTCTTCGCGGCCTCGCGCATCTCGCCTTCGAGCTTAGCAATATAGGCATCGAGTTGTTCCTGCGAGGTGAAATCCGGTATCGCCTCGGCTTCTTCGACGGCCAGCTCGCCGTACTCGGCCTTGAGAATCTGCGCCAGCCCCATATCGACTTGGCTGATGACCGACTGCGGCGTGATGCCTTTCTCCTCGTTGTAAGCCTGCTGAATGGCGCGGCGCCGGTCGGTCTCATCAATGGCGCGGCGCATCGAGTCCGTTATCGTGTCGGCGTAGAGAATGGCTTTGCCCTCTAGATGGCGTGCGGCCCGTCCGATGGTCTGGATCAGCGACCCGGCCGAACGCAGGAAGCCTTCCTTGTCCGCATCCAGAATCGCCACCAGCGAAACTTCGGGCAGGTCGAGCCCCTCACGCAACAGGTTGATGCCGATCAGAACGTCGTACTCGCCTTTGCGCAAGCCAGCCAGCAGCTTGACGCGCTCCAGCGTCTCGATCTCGGAGTGCATGTAGCGGCAGCGGACACCCACTTCCGTGTAGTAGCCGGCAAGGTCTTCGGCCATGCGCTTGGTCAGCGTGGTTACGAGCACGCGCTCATTGCGTTTGGCCCGGTCGCGTATCTCCGCCAGCAGATCGTCGATCTGCCCTTTCACGGGCCGGATCTCGATTGCGGGATCGACCAGCCCCGTAGGCCGGATCACCTGTTCGACGACCACGCCTGCCGAGCGCGTGAGTTCATACGGGCCTGGCGTGGCTGAGACATAAATCGTCTGGTGCACACGATTCTCGAACTCATCGAACTTGAGCGGCCGGTTGTCCATGGCCGAGGGCAGACGGAAGCCGTAGTCCACCAGATTCTGCTTGCGGCTGCGGTCGCCATGCCACATGCCGTGCACCTGCGGAATCGTGGCGTGGCTTTCGTCGACAAACAGCAGGTAATCGCGCGGAAAATAATCGAGCAGCGTCGGAGGTGGTTCGCCGGGCAGACGGCCTGAGAAGTGCCGCGAGTAGTTCTCAATGCCATGGCAGTAGCCCATCGACTTGATCATTTCGAGATCGAAACGCGTGCGCTGATGCACGCGCTGCGCCTCGACCATGCGGCCTTCTGTCTCAAGGTGCGGCACCCATTCGTTCAGCTCCGTCACAATCGAGTCGATTGCCTGGCTCTTGCGCTCCGGCAGCACCACGTAGTGGCTCTTGGGATAGATCGGCAGCCGCGCATATTTCTGCTTGACGGTGCCGAAGAGCGGATCGATCTGCGCCAGCGATTCGATCTCGTCGCCGAACATCTCGATCCGGTAGGCGCTCTCGTCGTAGGTAGGGAAGACCTCGATCACGTCGCCGCGCACGCGGAAGGTGCCACGACGAAAATCACTGTCGTTGCGCTCGTAGAGAATCTCGACCAGGCGGCGTGTGATGTCTTTGCGGCTGATCTGCTGGCCTTTTTCGAGCAGCAGCAACATGCCGTAATAAGCTTCCGGCGAGCCAAGGCCGTAGATGCAGCTCACTGAGCTCACGATGATGGTATCGCGCCGCTCGAAGAGCGAACGCGTTGCCGAGAGCCGCAGCTTGTCCAGCTCATCGTTGATCGTGGCTTCCTTTTCGATGTACAGGTCGGCCGCCGGATTGTAGGCTTCCGGTTGGTAGTAGTCGTAGTAGCTGACGAAGTACTCGACCGCGTTGTTGGGGAAGAACTGCTTGAACTCGTGATAAAGCTGCGCGGCGAGCGTTTTGTTGTGGGCGAGAATCAGCGCCGGCCGGTTCGACTGCTCGATGACCTTGGCCATGGTGAAGGTCTTGCCTGATCCCGTCACGCCCAGCAATACCTGGTGCTTTTCGCCAGCGCCCAATCCCTGCACAAGCTCTTCGATGGCCCGCGGCTGATCTCCCCGCGGTTTGTAAGAGGTCACGAGCTGAAAATCCATGCTGCGATTATACCGGAATGGCGAAGATTTGACGAAGATGTGGGCGCGACAGCGTATCTTCTCTCTCCTTGACAGGCTAGGAGAGTGCGTGTAGGTTCTTTCCTAGATTGTCGAGGAGAGCTGCGCGAGGCACGGAGTCGTTGCGAGCAGAACCGGAGGAAGTATGAGTCTCAGATCATTCGTTGGCCGCAATCTTCACAAACTGCTCTCCTGGTGTCGTGCTGCGTTTCGCCGCGACCATCTGGAAGACAGAATGGATGCCGAGCTGGCCTGCCATCTTGAGCTTTTGACCCATGACCTGACGCAATCTGGCTTTTCGCCGGAAGAAGCCGCACGGCGGGCGCGGATCGCGCTCGGGCCGATGTTGAAGCACAAGGAAGAGATGCGCGCTTCGCTCGGCCTGCGCCTGCTCGATCAGTTATGGGCCGACCTTCGATATGCGTTAAGAATCCTGCGCAAGAGTCCGGGGTTTACCGCCGTCGCAATTACCTCTCTGGCGCTCGGCATCGGCGCTAACACGGCGATCTTCACCGTGGCGCAGCACATGCTGCTCGACCGGCTGAATGTGCCGCATCCCGAGCAGTTGCGGATGTTCTATTGGAGCGAACCACGAGAAGGTATCGTTAGTTCGATGTGGGGCTTCTGGGACGATCTACCGGGCGGTGGTCAGGTCTCCACCTCTTTTTCCTACCCGGTCTATGAGCAATTACGGCATCAGAACCGGTCGCTGGCCGACGTGATGGCGTTCAAGCCCTACGGGCGAATGACGGTCACGATTCGTGGCGAGGCCGAAACCGCAGAAGCGGAGATGGTGTCGGGCAACTACTATTCCATGCTGGGGGTGCAGCCACAGCTGGGACGGGGCATTCAGGAGTCGGACGATGGAACCGTGGGCAGCGGCCCTGTGGTGACGATAAGCGACAGGCTTTGGTCAAATCGTTTCGCACGATCGCCGGATGTGATTGGAAAGATCATTCTCGTAAACGCGATACCGATGACGATCGTCGGAGTGAATCCGCCGCGATTTACCGGAGCCTATTCGGCCCAGGGCAGGCCGGACATCTTTCTTCCGTTCAGTATGCAACCGATCGTTGCGCCCGGGGATTTTGACCCAGGCCCGGGCCAAACCCGGTCGCCTTCTCTGCTGACGAACACGCGGTTGTGGTGGGTCCTGGTGATGGGACGCGTGAAGTTGGGTGTTCCTGCTGCGACCGCGGAGGCGTCACTGAACGTGGCGCTGAATGCCTCTGTACGTGCGACCATGCCGGTGACCAAAGAGAATCAAATTCCCAGATTGCTGCTTCGCGACGGAAGCCGGGGACAGAATCCGGCAGTGGAAGGTCTTGAGAAGCCGGTCTATGTGCTGATGACGCTTGCAGGCCTGGTTCTGCTGCTGGCCTGCGCGAATTTGGCCAATTTATTGCTGGCGCGTGCCGGCGCACGCAAGAGGGAGACGAGCACACGTCTTGCGCTCGGTGCAGGCCGCGCACGTATCTTGCGTCAGATGATGACGGAGAGCCTGCTGCTGTCGCTGATGGGCGGCGCGGCCGGATTGCTGCTGGCGTTTGCAGTGCGTAATGCGATTCCGCGCCTGTTTGCCAACTCGTGGGCTCCGCCGGCCTTTTCCGCACGATTCAGCTGGCCAATCTTTGCGTTTGCCGTAGCGGTATCGATTTTGACGGGGATCATTTTCGGACTTGCGCCAGCATGGCAGTCGACGCGCGTGCGAGTGAGTTCGAGTTTGAAGGACAGCGGGCAGACATTGATGCATCGGAGGAGCGGACTCGGTGGCAAAGCAATTGTCACCGTTCAGGTGGCTCTGTCGATGTTGCTGTTGGTGGGAGCGGGGTTGTTCGTGCGGACCCTGATGCAACTGGGGCGTTCACCGCTCGGATTCAGATCGCACAACTTGCTCCTGTTCAGCGTTGAGCTGCCGGAGACTCGCTATCCGAAGGCTGCGAGCACTCCGCTGCTGGAGCGGCTGGAAGAAAAGCTCACGGCCGTTCCCGGCGTACAGAATGTAACCCTCAGCCGTTTGCCGCTGATCTCGGGCAACGCGGAAGGCCACACCTTCCTTCCTCAGGGATGGCAGCGGAAGGCAGAGGGAAACCCCAGCGTCCTGGTGAACGAGGTGGGCGCTCAATTCTTTACGACTTATGGTATTTCGATCATTGCGGGTAGGGGGTTCACTGGGAACGATCTCCGCGGGCAGCGCAAGGTGGCGGTGGTGAACCGGACCCTCGCGAATAAATACTTCCCCAATATGAATCCAGTGGGCAGGACGTTCGAAGAGGGGCTCAATAATCCCGAGACAGTCGAAATCGTCGGTGTGTGTGGAGATGCGAAGTATTTCCGTGTTCGGAAGGATGTCGAGCCAACCTACTACAGGCCCTATTGGCAGAGGGACAACGGCCTCCACCAGGTGACGTTTGCAGTGGCTACGGGCCTCGACGAACGGGCACTGCTGCCTTCGTTGCGCGATGCGATGCGGCAGGTCGATCCCAATCTGCCGATGCTCGATGTGCGCACTCAGGATGAGCAGATCGCGGCCAATCTGCGGCAGGAACGGATCTTTGCCATTCTCACGAGTGGATTTGGCGTGCTGGCGCTCACGCTCGCCTGTGTCGGAATCTACGGCATCATGGCGTATTCGGTAGTGCAGCGGACGAGCGAGATCGGGGTCCGTCTAGCATTGGGTGCAGTTCCACGACAGGTTTTGGGAATGGTCCTGCATGAAGCCTCAAGAATGTCCGTCGCGGGAATTGTCATCGGGCTTGGAGCTTCATTGGGGCTCGCACGGTTCGTCCGGTCGATGCTCTATGGTGTCACGGCGTCCGATCCGCTTACTTTATCGAGTGGCGCCCTGATCCTGCTGCTCGTCGCACTGGGCGCGAGTTGGATTCCAGCCCGCCGCGCTGCGAGCATCCAGCCGATGCAGGCGCTACGGCATGAATAGCACGCCCCGCGCAGGCGCGGGGCTTTGCTGGAGACTCTGGCGAATAGTTTCTCTCTTTCTACTCCCGAGAAGGCGACCACCGCAGACCGGCAGAAAATGTCGGCTGATAGTATTCGCGCTGGATCATATACTGCGAACTACCTTGGTAGAACCCGAAGACTTCGTTGTTGAGGTTGAGACCGGAGACGATCAGATTCAGACCGTGGTGCAGGCCGATCATGCCTTGAGCATCCACCTGGACGTGAGAGTAGAAGTAGATGTCGCTGAGCGGTCCACTGACGCCGCCCGGCATGCCGTCTTGGTACTGATAGCCGTAGATGCTCGCCTGGTTATACGAAATGCCCATGCGGAGCGAGTAACGGCCCTTGTCGTACGTCGGACTGATATTGAACATGTTGGGTGAATTGCGCAGCAGCCGCGGATGGTCGGAGCGGCCGGGAATACCGTCTGTGCTGGAGCCGATGTAGCTGTAGTTTGCCGACATGCCGAGTCCGCCCAGAAAGCCAGGCAGAGCAGAGTAGTGCTGCAGATAGGACGCCTCAAAGCCGCTTAGCCATGCGCTGCCCGCGTTGACCGGCTGAGTAGCGAGGTAGTTCCCGCGATCTACAGACGGCGCACCTGGAGGCAGGTAGTTTGTGAGCTGATAGGTGGTCAAAACGATCGGGTTCTGAAGCGACTTGTAAAAGTAACCGGCGGAGATGACACCGAACGATTTCAGGTAGTGATCGAACAGCACATCCACGTCGTCGCCGGTTTCGGCTTTCAGGTTGGCATTGCCAAAGCTGACAGAGTAACGATTTGCGCCGTTTCCGGAGACCGTCCAACTGAGCGGTTGAGCGATGTCCTGCGGATCTGGACGCGATAGGCCGCGCGCATAGATAAGGCGCACGTAGCTGTCAGGTCCGGCATGGAACCGGAGAGAGGCGCTCGGCAGCAGGGTGTAGTAAGAGCCGGAGAAGGCGTTGGGCGTAATTCCTGTGTCGCCGAAGGCGAGATTGTGAACGCTATCGGACGTATTCTCAGCACGCAGTCCAGCAATGAACCGAATGCCGTTGGAGAAGTCGATCGTGTTCATCACGTAGCCGGCGCTGACCTGTTCCACCAGCGAGAACTGTGAGGAGTCCTGGCCTTGTGTGCTGCTGGAGCTGAAGGCGCTCGCGTGGCTATTGGCGTAGGCGAGTACGTCTTCCAGTGACACGTTGTACCCAAGCTGGTAGGCGCCGCCGTTGTAGTAGTTGTGATTGATCATTCGGTTCGGGAACTGCGACATGTCCACCGTGCCGTTCGGCGTTAGCGCGAGGGAATAGGTGTCGGCATATTTGTGTTCGTTGCGGAACTTGCCCCCGTACTCAAAAACTGCTGACCGGTTGCCGATGTGATACTGTTTGGCTCCCGATCCGCCAACGCCGAGGTTGAGCTGAACGGCTTTGCCCAGGTCGCGGTTGATGTGGTCCAGGGTAAAGTTGGCTGGATTCGCAATCTCCGTAAAGCAGGCCTGGTTCCACTGCGGGAGGTATTTATCCCTTGTCGCAGCGGGCTGGAACTCGCAGTTACTTGAACTCTGCGTGGAATCGAAGGCCGCCGTCGAGGATGATGAATTTCCGTAAGAAGAGCGCCCGATGTTCGCTTCCCATGTGTACCACGTCGTATCGAGAACGTGATTGCCGCCGAAGATCAGGCTGCCTACCTGGATATCGGGATTGCGAAGTTGTCCGTTGTAGGAAGGGACGCCGCCCTGGTTGCCGGGATTGAGCAGTGAAACACCGGGTGTATTGTCCAGCAACGAGTAGTCCCAACGATCGCCGTAGTTCTTGAAGTCGGAATAGAGAAAGCGCGCGTAGACGTTCGATCCTGGGCGGATGCGATAGTCGGTGCTCCCGGCAAAGCCATAACGCGACCGGAAGTACTGGTACTCGCGCAGGTCCATGCCGTCGAACCACGTCTGGGATCCGTTCGTGTCAGGCACAGGCTCGATGTCATCAATGCCCCGGCCTTCCCAGTCATACGAACCCCCGACAATGAGACCGAACTTTTTGCTTGCACCGAAGCGACGGCCGAAGGTTGCCGTTTCGGTCGTGTTTCCGCGGCCGTGGATGATGGGCGTGTAGCCACCCAGGCCCGTAACTTCGAGGGTGGGCGTGTCGGGTGAGGTCTTGGTGACAAGATTCACCGAACCGCCAATGCCGTCGCCCTCCATATTTGCTTCGAGAGTTTTGCTGATCTGGACGGAGTCAACGAGGCTGGATGGAATGGCGTCGAATTTGATCTGGCGGACGCCGGGCTCTTCAGAGGGCAGGTTGACGCCATCAACAGTTGTGTTGGTGAGGCGGGGCTCCGTGCTGCGCACCTGCACATATTTGCCTTCACCCTCGTCTCGCTCCAACGTAACGCTCGGCAGGCGTCCCAAGGCATCGGCGAGATTGGCGTTCGGCAGGCTTGTGATGATTTCGGTGGGCATCACCTGCAGAAGGTTGTCGGCTGCACGCTCCACGTTGATGGCTTCCGCCTCCGCCGAGGCGCGGCCGCCATTGACCACGATAGCCTGTTTTTCGCTGGGGACCTTCAGACTGGCGTTCAGATCGACGGTCTGCCCAGGAGCGAGGGTGACATCCTTCTTGAGCGGGTCCAGGCCTACGTAGGTGATGGTGAGACTGTAGGTTCCGGGCGCGAGATTATTGATGTAATAGCGGCCCTGTTCATTCGTGGATGCCGTGAGACTCGGAGTCTGAATGGCGATTTGCGCGCCTTGAAGAGCTGCGCCGTTTGGACTGGTCACGATACCGGTTATGGCTCCGTGCTCCTGCGCTCTTGCCTGACATGTAAATCCGCTGAGCAATAGTGCGAACGCGAGAACCAGAGTTGGGCGGAAGGGAAGGTACACGAGGGGGATCATTGGCATCTCCTTGAAAAGCGCGCTGTATTTGGCGTTGTTCTTTAGGTACACATCAGGATTCACTTGCGAGATTGGGACAAAGAATGACAATGCGAGGATTGGCGATGGGGAGATCAGAGTGCATGGCAAAAGGTGAAGTTGAATTCCAGGTCTACACTCTTACAAGTTCCCAGCCGCGCAAGATCCACGTAGCTTTGAGAACTTATGCACAGGCTAGGTTTGGGAGTCTTAAGCGAAGCTTAAGGAGGCCGCGGATTCGCGAGCGTTTCATTGAGATTTCATCGGGCATTTAAAAACGCGGAAACTCCTCGAGAACCTGCCGCGCACCGCCGAAAAAAGGCGAGCGATGCAGTTCTCGCCCTGACCCACTACAATGGAAACCAGAACTTTAGACCCCGAGGATCCCATGCCGCTTTCTGGAGAAGCCATTCGCCTGATGAACTACATTGACGACGTCGCCGTTACGTTGCGCCGCGTCCTTGCCGCTGTTCCGACACTCTCTCCGGAAGAGCGGGTGCGCGTGGCCGAGCATCTGCAGCAGGTGCGGCCGAGTGCGGCTGACGTTGCGCAGGCGCTTACCGCGAAGTAATCCTGCTTGTCTCAGACCGTCGCCATCATCGGAGCCGGCCCGCTGGGCCGTTCGCTTGCTTTGCGGGCGGCTCGCGCCGGTTTCCGGGTGCTCCTTGAGGATGTGATGCCTTCGAACCTGCATCATGCCCAGGAGTACATCCGCCGTGAGCTGAATCCGGATGCGCTCGCCGGCGTGGCGTTCGTCTCCACCGTCGAGGACGCCGTCCGCTCCGCCGATCTCGTCATCGACTGTGTTCCGGATGAGCTTGAATCGAAGCTCGAGATCCTCTGGCTTCTCGATCGCATGTCGCCGCCCCAGACCGTCTTCGCCACGCCGACTACCAACCTCTCCATCGCTGATCTCGCTGCCTGCACCTATCGGGCCGGGCAGTGCGTGGCCATTGCAGCCGAGCCCGCTGCGCTGATGGAGCCCTCAACCGCAAACGTGGAGCTGCGGGGCACTACGGCGACAACGCCGGAGACGCGCGCTCTTCTGCAGCATTTCTGGACGGCGCTGGGACTCTCCTGCAATTTTCGCGAAGAACAGGCATGAGCCCTCGCTGAATTGCGGGGCGCCCCCCTCGGACGGCTGTTGTCATGCCGGATGCGGATTCATAAGGGTTTCGTAAAGACAAGCGCCCGTGAAACAAAGAAGATACATATTGGAATGAAGCAGTTATCCGGACGTATTCCGCTTTGTCATCGGGTCGGCGCAGTTCTCGTCTAACAAAGTTACAGGAATATGATCGACACCGGTTTCGAGAAGAAGACCTCTCACTGGCGGCTGTTTGCTGTTGTGCTTGTGGCGCTTGCTGTGCGCCTCGCCGTGATCCCCTTCAACAACTTTGAAGGGCTGATGAACCCTGACCACCTGCATGCGTGGGAGCCCGGCAATGTGGCTGAAGCTCTGCTGGCTGGTCGCGGGTTTGGAAGCCCGTTTGCGTCGACGCAGCCATCGGCTGTGATGCCGCCCGTCTATCCACTGGTCGTGGCTGCCCTTTTCCACTGGTTCGGTATCCATACGGCAAAATCCATCTTTGCGGCGCATGCACTCAACTGCGTGCTCTCTGCGTTGGCCGGCATCCCTGTATTCTTGATGACGCGGCGCAGCTTTGGAGAACGCGCGGGCTGGTGGGCCGCCTGGGCATGGGCCTTTTCGCCCTACGGCATTTACTTTGCTGCAGCATGGGCGTGGGCCACGCACATCTCGCTGCTGTGCCTGTGCTGGTTGCTTTACCTCGCGCAGGACATGGAGAAGTCACCACGGCTCGCTCTTTGGGCGGGATTCGGTGTACTCGCTGGATTTGCAGGCCTCAACGAGCCTTCTGTGCTGGTGGTGATTCCATTTTTGTTGATCGTGGCCGGCTGGCGGCTGGCGCGGTCCGGCCAGCGCTGGCTGCCTTCCGGCGTTGTGGCCTCGCTAACGCTCACGGCGATGCTCTCGCCATGGATCATTCGCAACGCGCTGGTCTTCCATCGCTTCATTCCCATGCGCGACAGCCTGGGGCTCGAGCTCTGGATGGGCAATAACGGCTACTCCACGCGCTGGACCAGCGATCATCTGCATCCACTGCACGATCAGGAAGAACTAGCTGACTACAATCGCATGGGCGAACTGGTCTACATGGATCACAAGGCCGCGCAGGCGACGAGGTTTATCGCGCAGCACCGCGAATGGTTTTTCTGGATGTCGATGCGGCGCGCCGTGTATCTCTGGACAGGCTACTGGAGCTTCAGCCGTGAGTATCTGGCGATGGAGCCAACGGACCCGGCGAATATTCCGTTCGCCACAGCCTTGACTCTGCTGGCGATCGCGGGCCTGGTTGCCGCGTGGCGAGAGAGGCCATGGGAGGCGATCCGGTACGGCGGCGTGCTATTTCTCTTTCCGATCCTCTACTACTTCAGCCATCCTGAGCCGTACCATCTGCGACCCCTCGACCCGATCCTGATGATGCTCGGTTGCCAGGCCATTCTGACGTGGCGTGCTCGCGCCCGGGAACCGATCGCCTTGTCCGCAGCCGGAGTTATTGCGCAGGAATCGTAGCGATTCCCGCGCCCGGCCTATTGCTCGCTTCTACTTCTCGCTGCTCGGTGGAGTCAGGCCCTTGAGCCGGAGATAGAGCGCCAGCGCGGCGTACTGCTCGTCGTCGTGGGCCACAACTCCCCAAGCCAGGCTGACGCGTGCACGGCTCGACTGCCCCACGCTCACGGCTTCCAGCAGATTGGTGCTGGTAAGCGCGGCGATCGCTTTGTCGCATTCGGCGAAGGAGGCTTGCAGCGCGTCGACGATGGCGGCTTTGTCGGCTGTCTCGGGCGGCACCTTCGGCAGCGTGTCCGGGGCGGTGCCATTCAGCGCACCGCAAGAGCGCAACTGCGCCTCGCTGACATGGTTCAGTATGCGCGCGAAAGTGCGGATATCCGGCTCAGGCTTGAAGGAGTAGCCGTCTGCCGGCATCTTGTCCGCCGACTTGAGGATATTGTTCTTCAGACCGGTGTAGCTGCGCAGGATGTCCTTCTCAGGGGTGCTTGGAGCGGGAGGCGCAGACGGAGCGGCAGGGGTTTGCGCATGCGCCGCAAGAGCAGCAGCGATGGTCAGGGTGGCGACGAACGTCGCACGGAACAAAATATTTGCAGATGCCACGATTCTTTCTCCTTTTTGCTGCGTACACAGCTTACTACGCGACGTTGCCCGTTTAATTAACGGCGAATTTTTCGCTTGCTATCGATCCTGCCCAGCGCGCGAACATCGATGCTGTGACAACATAGTAGACTTTCCCTTTGGATCGACGCGTCCTGCGCGGAATCGAATGATGGGGAGATCTCTTCATGCACATTGTCTTTGCAGCGTCGGAGTGTGTGCCGTTTGCCAAGACGGGAGGGCTGGCAGACGTAGTCGGCGCATTGCCTCGCGAGATAGCGAAGCTGGGCCATGCAGTGACGGTGTATCTGCCGCTGTATGCACGCGTCCGCCCATTCCTTGAAGGCGAGCCTAAGTATGCGGTGCGATCGATCACGATTCCTTTCCGCTACTACAACCGTTTCGTCGGCATTGTGGATGGCGGCCAGCGCGACGGCGTGCAGTTTTATTTCATCGATTGTCCCGAGCTATTTGACCGGCCAGAGCTCTACGGGCCGGCGGGCGGAGAGTATACCGACAATGCCGAGCGTTTTGGGCTGTATTGCCGCGCCGTGCTCGAAGCGACAAAGCTGCTGGGCGTGCCTGCGATCTTCCACGTACATGACTGGCAGGCGGCGTTGATTCCGGTTTACCTGCGCACCGTCTATGCCGCTGATCCCGCTTTCCATGGAACCGCCGTGGTGCTCACAATTCACAATGCCGCTTATCAGGGAAAGTTTCCACCGCAGACCACCGAGCAGCTCCTCTTTCCCTGGGATCTCTTCACCATGGACCAGGTGGAGCAGTTCGACCGCTTTAACTTTCTCAAGGGCGGCCTCGTATTCTCTGACATGCTGACCACCGTCAGCCGCAAGTACGCCGAGGAGATTCAGACACCGGCCTTCGGCGAGCAACTGGACGGTGTGTTGCACGGCCGTGCCGCTGACCTGCACGGCATTCTGAATGGAGTGGACTACGCGCGTTGGGACCCGGCCGTGGACAAGAATCTGGCCGCGCATTACGCGCCGGATCATCTGGAGGGTAAAAAGGCCTGTCGCGCCGATCTTCTGCACGCCTTCGGATTCGAATCCGTCCCTGATTCGACGCTGGTCATCGGGATCGTCTCCCGGTTCGCCACGCAAAAAGGCTTCGACATCGTCTCGCGGATTGCCGATGATCTGGCTAAGCGCGATATTGTCGTGACGGCGCTTGGCTCCGGCGAACCCATCTACGAGAATTTCTTCCGTGACTGGGCTTTTCGCCATCCGGACAAGGTCGCCGTGCGCATTGGATACGACGATGCGCTCTCGCACAAAATTGAAGCCGGTGCAGATGCTTTTCTGATGCCATCGCGGTATGAGCCTTGTGGCCTGAATCAGATTTACTCGCTCAAATACGGAACAGTGCCCATCGTACGCGCCACGGGCGGCCTCGACGACACGATCGAAGAGTGGGATGCGGCAAAGAAAACCGGGACCGGCTTCAAGTTTACCGGCTACGATCCACGCGATCTGCTGGCGGCCATCGATCGCGCCGTGAAGGTCTTCGAAAACAAGAAGGCGTGGGAACATCTGATGCGCAACGGCATGGCCCAAAACTACGACTGGGCCGGTCCGGCGAAGCAGTATGTCGAGGTGTATGACGAAGCAGCACGGCGCAGAGCGTGAAGGCTGAAAACTAGCGCGGGCGCGCAAGCCAGGCGACGACTTCCATTGCTACGTAAAGCTCCGCGTAGACGCCGAATCCAACAATCGCGAGTGCGATCACGGCTCTCAAAAATCCAGTGATTCCGGAGTCGCGCTGCATCTGGCGATATACCAGATATGCCGCGCTGATGCTGAGTAGAAGTGCAATCGCAACCAGAGAAATGGCGTAGTGATCGTGAATACCGACCGAATCGCACGGACAGAGCATCATCACGGTCGTTGCGGCCGAGATCAGAGCGAGAATCGCGACGAAACTGACCAGCCGCCTTATCCGCTGCGTGAGCGATCCTGCTTGCGATGCAGTTGGCTCTGCCGGGTTGGGCCGGTCGAATAACAAGCATTGCTCCGGCAGATCGTCAATACAGTTTAGCTGTGCTTGCCCTTCCACTCCTCGTACGGTCCCTGGAAGTCTTCGATGCTGTGATCGCGGAAGACCCACAACCGCGTCGCCACTTCGTCGATCAGGTCGTGATCGTGCGTGACCAGCAGCACCGTGCCTTCATACCGTTGCAGCGCGATGTTGAGCGCATTGATGGCTTCGAGGTCGAGGTGGTTCGTCGGCTCGTCGAAGATGAGGATGTTGGGCTTGGTGAGGATCAATTTGCAGAAGACAAGCCGCGCCTGCTCGCCGCCAGAGAGCGCCTTGGTGGGCTTGTTGCCTTCTTCGCCGGAGAAGAGCATCTGCCCGAGAATGCCGCGAATCTCTTCGACCGTCGCCTTCGGGTCCCAGCGATGGAGCCACTCGGAGACAGTAAGGCCATGCTCGATGGTTGAGCCCACGTCCTGCGGAAAGTAGCCGACCTGCGCTTCGTGGCCCCAGAAAACGGAGCCGGAGTCGAGCGTGAACTCTTTGTCGGCCAGGCCGGGATAGTTGGCCAGCAGACTCTTGAGCAGCGTGGTTTTGCCCGCACCGTTGCGGCCCATGATGCAGACCTTTTCGCCCCGCAGCACGTTGGCCGAAAAGCTGTCGAGCACCTTCAGCTCGCCATAGAACTTGGTGAGATGCTTGAATTCGAGCACGTGCTTGCCGCTGGGGCGAACCTGGTCGAACTTGATGTAGGGGCGTTGGATGTTCGAGCGCGCGAGCTCGTTGGTCTGCAGGCGCTCCACCTCTTTGCGCCGGCTGGTGACCTGCGAGGAGCGCGTGCCGGCTGCGAACCGCGCAATGAACTCGTTGAGCTGCGCGATCTTCTTTTCGCGCTGCGCATTTTGCTGTTCGAGCGTGGAGCGAACCTGCGTCTTGGCCATCACCATATCGTCGTAGCCGCCGGTGTAGGTGATGATGGTCTGATAGTCGATGTCGGCGGTGTGCGTGGTGACGGAGTTGAGAAAGTGCCGGTCGTGCGAGATGGCGATCAGCGTGCCGTCGTAGTTGAGCAGGAAATCCTGCAGCCAGTGGATCGAGTCAAGATCGAGATAGTTGGTCGGCTCGTCCAGCAATAGTGCTTCCGGCTTGCCGAAGAGCGCCTGTGCCAGCAGGATGCGCACCTTCTGGCCGCCCTGCAGTTCGCCCATCTTGCGCTCGTGCAAATCGTCGGGAATATCAAGGCCTTGCAGCAGCACGGCCGCATCGGACTCAGCCGTGTAGCCGTCCTCATCGCCGATGATGCCTTCGATCTCGCCGAGACGCATGCCGTCTTCGTCGCTCATCTCGGGCTTCTCGTAGATCTTGTCGCGCTCTTCGAGTGCAGCCCACAACGGCTTGTTGCCCATGATGACTGTGTCGATGACGCGATAAGCGTCGAAGGCAAACTGATCCTGGCGCAGCACACCGAGTTTGCGCGGGCGCACCACGTTGCCCTTCTGCGGATCGATCTCGCCGGTGAGAATCTTCATGAACGTCGACTTGCCGGCGCCATTCGGGCCGGTCAGTCCGTAGCGGCGGCCCGGCGTAAATGTGGTGCTCACCTCTTCAAAGAGCACTTTGGAGCCGTAGCGCATGGTTACATTGCTGACACTGATCATCGTTTCAATATTCCTGAATTGATTGCTGTCTGCCGCGCCTTTTCCGAGTCATCGGGCCGCAGTACGGCTCTTCGCGGCAAGCGTCCTGTTTGCGTTGATTGCAGTACGGATGCTGCGCGCCGGCACAGGCCACGCGGAAGAATGTTGCCATCTTCATTTTCGCATAGTGCGAAGCAGGGAGGCGAACCTGGCGTAGAATAACGCCATGCGCCGCGCCGGCTTGCTCATCCTGTTCTTAGCCGTGGCCCTTTCGCTTGCTCCATCTGGAGCGGCCTGCGCGTCGATGCCGCGCGGCGCAGCGCGATCTTGCTGCGCTCCCGTAGTCACGGCGTCGCTGGCTGAATGCTGCGCTCCCGGGACCGGATGGGTGCGGCCCGTTGCGTACAACGGTCGGCCTTTGGCCAAAGCAACAACCCGGCCGTTAGTCGGCGAGTTCGTCGCATTGCACGGTTCTCGTGCGATCCAGTCGCGAACAGGACAAGACCTTGCCGTGCGAACATTCATTCATCCTCAACCACCCGCAGTGCTACGCATCTGAGATTCTGCATTCTCTCTAGCTGATGGACTCGAAGCCGCATCGCACAGAGCCGTTGTGTGCACGAGTCTTTCTTTGTGCGCTACTGAGATAGCGGAACCGCAAACGATGCGGAGGGTTGAGATGAAGTGTTTATGGGTAGCGATTTTTGTATGCGCGCCTTTTTGCGTCCAGGCACAGATGAACATGGGAGGGCCGGCCGAAACGCTCAAGCAGAATGTGCTGCGGCACGATGCATCGGGCACGAGCCTGGAACCGGAATCGAGCGCACCGCCGATGTTGATGCGCATGAGCGGCAAATGGATGGTGATGCTGCATGGCAACGCCGAGATCGTCGAGCAGCAGCAGTCCGGGCCGCGCGGACACGACAAGCTTTTCAGCGTGAACTGGGTGATGCCGATGGCGCAGCGCACAGTGGGGCATGGACAGTTGACGTTCGCCAATATGTTCAGCCTGGAGCCGGCAACGATCACCGGGCGTTATTATCCGGAGCTTTTTCAGCAGGGTGAAACAGCATTCGGCCGGCCGATCATCGATGGCCAGCATCCACATGATTTTTTCATGGCCCTGGCCGCGATCTACGATCACGATCTGGGCAAGAAAGGTTTGGCGACACTCTATGCAGCGCCGGTCGGTGATCCGGCGCTCGGTCCGGTTGCGTATCCGCATCGTGCCAGCGCGGAGAGCAATCCACTGGCGCCACTCGGGCACCATCTGGAAGACTCGACCCACATCGCGTATGACGTGCTGAGCGGCGGCCTCACATGGGGACCGGCGCGGGTCGAGGCATCGGGCTTCCATGGGCGGGAGCCGGGCGAGAATCGATGGATCATCGAAGCCGGCCCGGTGGACTCCTGGTCGACGCGGCTCACCGTAGCTCCAGCGAAGGATTGGATTGCGCAATATTCGGTTGGCCACTTGCACTCGCCGGAGGCATTGCATCCTGAAGAGGATGTGCTGCGACAAACAGCGTCTGTGGGTGTGCATCACGCGTGGACGGCAGCGGCTCTGGATGCCACTGCAGTTTGGGGCCGCAATCATACCATCGGCACAAACGTAGATACGAATGGATATCTGCTGGAAGCAGAAGCGCGTGTACATGCAGACCAGTCGATCTGGATGCGCGTCGAGAACGCAGACCGCACAACAGACCTGCTGGGTGCTCAGGCCCCAGAAGAGGAAAGCGCCGTCGGACGTGTGCAGGCTTATACCGGCGGTTATGCGCATCGCATCCGCTCTGAAGGATGGAGCACACTGGAACTCGGCGCGCAGCTCACGTTCTACAGAACGCCTACGCGGCTGATTCCAGACTACGGCGATCATCCGGTGGGCGTGGCAGGCGTGTTGCACTGGCGGTTGGGGAAGTAAACAACGAGCAGGTCGGTTGCCAACCGTGATTCACGGTGTTGAAGGCGTCTCAAACGTCGCGCCGGTAAAGAGCCTGATCGTGAAGGCAACCGACCAGATCGTGCGTGTGGCGGAGGCGAGCTTTTCCATCAACCCCGCCGGGCCTCCCAGGTGTGTCTCGAATCCAAAGGCAGCAAGAAATGCCATCATCGCCACTGCACTCAGGATGGAGTACACGCTCCAGCCCTTCCAGTTGCCTTCGAACCGGAAACGCCACGCAAAGAGAAAGAGGACCACGAGGCTGGAGTTGAAGGCGATCAAGTCGCAGATCAGATGCAGCGGTTCATAGATGAAAATTGCGTCGCCGATCACGCCGATGCCTGTGAGCGATTGGAAGAAGGGAATCAGCCATGCACCGCGCCCAGGCGCTAATTCAAGACGTAATGCTGCCGCAAAAGTGCAAAGCAGTAAGCCAAAGACGAAGAAGTTGAGCCGTTGCGCCGAGCTGAGAGTTGTGAATTCAAGAGCGCTGATCGTCTGCCGCAGGGGATCGTAGTTGGGAGCGAGAACTCCGAGAACCACAAAAGTGCTGATGAAGAGGATTCCGCCGAAGCCGGACACCAGGAGGACATTCTGAAGCAGGGAACGTCGCGTACGTTTCTCGGAGACTTCGGCAATCAAGGCTTGTCGCATGGAAACACCTGAATGCGCTGCTGGATGGAAACGCGGCCCAAGCTTACGATTGTGCCAGTTTCTCATGCAAATTGAATCAGAAATTTTTCTCTAGATTGATCTGGAAGAACTACTCGGCCTAAAACGCAATGAGGTTTTAAAAGACCTCACGGAGTTTGCTGAAGGCTTCGAGCTCGATGAGTTGCTGGCCTTCCGGTGCGGCGTCAATCTCTGCGTGTTCCAGAACCCACGTGTCTTTGTGGAAAAGAAACACCGCGTTGAGGCCGGCGGCCAGAGCGGGATTGATGTCGCTCTTGGGGCTGTTGCCGATCATCCAGGAGGTGCGCAACGCAAGCCTGTGCCGGGCAATGACCTGCCGGTACGCTTTGGCATCCTTCTCCGGGACAATCTCTACAGCAGAAAAGTGTGCGGCGAGTCCTGAACGCGTCAGCTTGTCAGCCTGTTCGGCATGATTGCCCTTGGTCATGAGGATAAGACGATGCCGTGAAGCAAGATCCGCCAAAGTCTCGGCCACGCCGGGAAGCAACTCGATCTCCTGCTCGGCAATGGCATTGGCAAAGCCACGAATGCGTTCACGCTTCTCTTCCGTGACTTCATGAGGGCTGAGGCGCTCAAAGCAGTCGACAAGTGAGCGCGTAAAGCTGGTAAGGCCGTAGCCGTGCGCCAGGATGGTCTCGCGCTCTACCGCGTTCAGGGTCAGGCGGACCTCGGCAGGCGAGTACTCGTGATGATTGAGAAAGCTGATGAAAGCTGCGATGGCGCGCTCAAAGTAGATGTTGTTTTCCCAGAGCGTGTCGTCGGCGTCGATCAGCAGCGTCTGTCCTGGCGGAGAAAGGGACATATCACGATGGTACAGGTTGGAGCTGCGCGTTTCCGGCTACAGGATCGTCGGCAGAAAGCCGGCCCTACACACCTAACTCGGCTCGAATCGCCTCCGCAATCGTCTCTGCATGCCGCTTCATCGCGGCCTCGTCTTCAGCCTCGATCATCACGCGCGCCAGCGCCTCCGTTCCGCTGTAGCGGATTACGACGCGCCCTGTGTCTTTGAGCGCATCTTCCGCAGCGGAGATCGCAGCCTGCACTGACGGAATCGACGCAAGCGGTTTCTTCTCGCGAACCTTCACGTTCACGATAACCTGCGGAAAGACTTTGAGATCGGCAGTCGATTCCTCGATCGATTTTCCACTACGCGCCAGCAGATCGAGGATGACGAGCGCCGTCAGTATGCCGTCGCCGGTGGTCGCCAGGTGCGGAAAGAGAATGTGTCCCGACTGCTCGCCGCCCAGCGCTGCGCCATGCTTCTGCATCTCTTCCAGCACGTAGCGGTCGCCTACGGGCGCGCGCAGCATACCGATGCCGCCGCGCTTCAACGCGGCTTCCAGGCCCATATTCGACATCGTGGTCGCCACGACCAGATCGCCGCTAAGCAGGCCGCGTGCCTTCAGGTCGCGGCCGGCCATCAGCAGAATCGCGTCGCCATTGATCACGTTTCCATGGGCTCCGGCCAGCATGCAGCGATCGGCATCACCGTCAAAGGTTAGGCCGAGATTTGCGCTTCGGGCTTTCACTTCCTTGGCAACGAAGTCGGGATGCAGCGCTCCGCAGCCCGCGTTGATATTGCGGCCATCGGGATCAACATTGAGAAGCGCCACCTGCGCCTGCCCATTCGGATTGAGCCGCTGAAAAAGTTCAGGTGCAATGGCCGCGGCTGCGCCATGGGCGCAGTCCACAACGACCTTGAGATTTGCGAGCGACAGGCCAGGAACGGAATCGATAAGGAATTGAATGTAGTCGGCCTGCAGTAAGTGATTGTCCTGGATCGGCGGCAGGGATTTAGGATCGGGCGCCTGAATCTGCGCAGCATGGTGAAGGATTTCGTCCTCCATCGCCAGCTCGACCGCATCCGGCAGCTTGAAGCCATCGCCGCCGAAGAGCTTGATGCCATTGTCCTGCCAGGGATTATGCGAAGCGGAAACGACAACGCCTGCGTGGAAACCATGTGTGCGCGCCAGAAAAGCCACCGCGGGCGTGGGCACGATACCCGCGCTTTCTACCTGTGCGCCCGCCTCCCGCAGCGCAGCAGCAAGAGTGGCGGCGATCCAGGGGCTCGACTCGCGCGTATCGCGGCCTAGGAGCACGCGTGGCGCGGCCGTAGTTTGACGCAATGAATGGGCCAGCGCGAGGCCGACAGCGTAAATCGTCGTGGGATCGAGGGGCGATTCACCAGCAACGGCGCGAATGCCGTCGGTGCCGAAGAGTTTGCGTGCACTGGTTGCAGTCATGGTTTCGTTCGATTGCCTTTTTTGCCGCGAAGCGTGGCTGTGGGTGTTGTATTTTCCACCCGGCTGGTGAAGGCGCCATCGGAGAGGCGCGTGGTGAGGGAATCTCCCGGCGAAAGCCGGGTAACAGAGCGAATGAGTGTGCCATCCGCCGCCAGAACCAGCGCATAACCGCGGTCGAGCACGGCGAGTGGAGAGAGCGACTGAAGGCGCGCGTGGAGCGAACCGAGCTTGAAAGCGGAAGACTGCAGAACGCGTTCCAGAGAGCGTTCGAGGCGGGCACGCAAGGCGAGCAGCATCTCGCGTTTTTGGGCAATGGTCCGGCGCGGATCGTGACGGAGAACCGCGTGGGCCAAAGCCGTGATCTGGCTCTGCCGTTCGCGAATCTGCTCGGTCAGTGAGGACTCCTGGCGCAAAACAAGATCATCCAGGCGTTGTGCCAGGCGATGCAGCAGCGCCGCGATGCGCGACTCAGCCCGGTCGACGGAAAGATCGGCAAAGCAGCGTCGCGCGTGCAGGAGCTGGAAGCGCACAGCGCGTTCCAAGCGGTGCTCTTGTGTTGCCAGATGCTCGGCGATTCTATGTTGTGCTTCGGTGATGAGCTCGGCTGCGGCGGAGGGCGTGGGAGCGCGCAGATCGGCAGCGAAATCGGCGATGGTGAAGTCAGTCTCGTGCCCGACTGCGGAGACAACGGGGAGCCGGCTCGCTACGATTGCGCGCGCTACGCGTTCGCTATTGAAGGCTGATAGATCTTCAAGGGAGCCTCCACCGCGGGCAACGACAATGAGATCAACGAGACCGGATGCGTTGAGAGCAGTGATGGCGCCTTCGATCTCCGCCGGAGCGGACTCGCCCTGCACGGAAACCGGATAAAGCAGCACGTTCAGACCCGAGTGGCGGCGGCCGACGATGTTGAGAAAGTCGCGGATCACGGCGCCCGTTGGCGAGGTGATGATGCCAGCCGTACGCGGAAAGGCCGGCAGCGGCCGTTTGCGCTGGGCGTCAAAGAGACCCTCCGCCTTCAGACGCTCCTTGAGTTGCTCGAAGGCGAGTTGCAGCGAGCCCGCGCCAACAGGCTCCATCGTCTCGGCCACAAGCTGCATCTGGCCGCGTTGTTCATACACGCTGAGTCGGCCGCGGACCAGAACATGCAGGCCATCCTCGGGTCGAAAACGCAGCAGCAGAGCCTGCCGGCGGAAGAGAACGATCGGAAGCTGCGCGTCCGCATCTTTCAACGTGAAGTAGAGGTGGCCGGAGGGCGCAGGCCGATAGTTCGAGATCTCTCCCTCAACCCACACATCGCTGTACGCCCGCTCAATCGATTCGCGAACTTCGGCCACAAGCTCATGCACGGGCCAGATGCGCCGGACAGATGCAGGCTCATTGAAATTCAGCCCCAACTGCGAGTCGAGGGTATGCTGCGTCGATCGATTGTGCAGGGCCATTCCTCTTACGAGTGTACCCGGTAGGCGCTCATCTGCGGCTTTCGATCATCGTGCGCAAAGCCGCGGCTGCCGCTGAGAGGCGCTGGGGAGACACGGAGGTAGAATCGGCGCTAAAGGCCAGTTCGAGTTCGCGCGCCAGTAGCGTGCCTTGTTCGAGACCGAAGGTGCCAAGCGTTCCGGCGAGCTTGTGCGCCGCAGAGTGTGCAGCCTCGCGCTCATCCGTTGCGAGCGATCCGCTGCCCAGCGATCGTATCGCGGATTCAAGGATCGCAACGCGATCGCGGATCTCCGGCAGAAAGCGAGTCCAGAGGCCGGCAAGTGCCGCGGTGAGATCGGGTTGGGCAGATTTATTTGCGAATTCCATGAAGAAATGAGAAAGGTCTCAATTCCAGCCCAGCACGGTCGAAATCTGCGTTGAGAGAGTGAGCGGGTCGAACGGTTTAAACAGAATTGCCTCGACGCCCAGGTCAGCGAAGCGGCGCTGGTCCGTGCTCTGCACCTTTGCGGTCAGCAGCAGGACAGGAATCTTTGAGGTGGCCGGATTCTTGCGGAGCTCGCGGAAGGTCGAGGGACCGTCCATCCCAGGCATCATCACATCCAGCAGAATCGCGTCGGGCTGGCACTCGGCCGCGCGAACGAGGCCCTGCGCTCCGGAGCTGGCTACCACGACATCCCATCCGGCAACGCTCTCCAGGCTCAGCGCAGCCACCTCGCGGATGTCATCCTCATCGTCGATGATCAGTATCTTGCGTCCCACTGCGGGAAAGTCCTCCGGAACCATTGTGAAGGGCCGGAAAGAGTTTGTCGATGGCCGCGCATACGGGCGCGACTCAGGAGTTCGGGATCGAGGACGATTCCGAGGGTGCATCTTCCATCAGCCGTGAGCGGCGCAGCATGGTCAAAACCAGGGCTTCGAGCTGTTGCGGCTGTACGCGGGCCTTGGCGAGAAAGTGCGTAGGGCCCAGGGTAAGATGCCGCCGTTCCGTGGGCGAAAGCTCGCGGCCCGAGTAGACCACGAGTGGAAGGTGAGAGAGAGTTTTGTTCTGTCGCAGCCAATCGACGACGTTGAAGCCATTGCCATCGGGCAGGCCAATATCGAGCACCATCAAATGCGGCTGAAATGCGAAGCATCCGTCGATAGCGTCCTGCAGCGAGTACGCCAGTTGCACATCGATACTTTCGCGAGCGAAGACTTCGCCAATTACGCGGGCCAGATCGGGGTCGTCTTCCACCACCAGGATGCGCGCCTTTTCGCCCGGTCCGCAGAGCACTCGAGCCAGTTCTCCGAGCAGCGCATCTTCCTGGAGCGGAGTCGAGAGGAATCCTTCGGCGCCTGCCCGCAGTTCAGCGGATACGTGGGCGCCATCGAGGCAGAGCAGGACGATGGGCGTGCGCGACTCCGGATCGAGGCGGCGCAGAAGCGGTAGAATCTCCCAGCCGTTCATGCCGTCCAGAGCGGTATCGAGCAGAATGGCCTGGACGGATTCCGTCGCTGCCGCAAGCGTCTCTTCGACTGTGGCGGTCTCCACAACACGGTATCCGTGCTGAATTAGCTGAGCTGAGATACGCGGGCGGACTTCGGCTCCTGCGCCGGCCAGCACCACGGTTCCGGTACGGGAGTCATCCACTAACGGTTCGCCGGGATCGAGCGGTACCGGTTTGTAAGGCAGGAAGACCCGGAAGGTCGATCCACGCACCGGATTGCGCTCTGCCCAGATGCGTCCTGAATGCTGCAGAACGATGGTGCGGCAAATCGCCAGGCCGAGTCCGCTGCCGCCCTTCTGGCGCGAATCGGAGGCGTCCACCTGCTGGAAGCGGCCGAAGATGGCTTCGAGCTTATCGGCGGGAATGCCTCTGCCCTGATCGATCACCGACAGCGTCACGCCGGTGATGCCCGGCCGCAGCATAATGGAAACCGCAGAATTGGGCGGAGAGAACTTCACGGCGTTCGAAAGCAGATTTGTGAGCACCTGCAACAACCGGTCCGGATCGGCGCCGATCTCAACCTGGGTCGTGTCGTGAATGAGCTGCACGCCGGCTGCATCGGCCACGGGCTGCATGCCGTCAATAGCCTGGCGCACGATCTCGGCCAGTTGTACGGTGCGGAAGGCCAGAGGCGCACGGCCGCTCTGGATGCGTTCCAGATCGAGAATGTCATTGATCAGGCGAACCAGCCGATCGGAGTTGGTGAGCGCGATGCGGAGCAGATTGGCGGCCTTGTCGCTCAGGTCGGTGAGAATGCCCGAGGAAAGCAGGCCGAGCGCGCCACGAATCGAGGTCAGCGGCGTGCGCAGCTCGTGGCTCACCGTGGAGATGAACTCGTCCTTCAGGCGATCGAGCGCATAGCGCTGGCTGATGTCACGGAAACTGAGCACCGATCCGGAGTAGCGGCCCTGCTCAGGGATTGGCGTCAGGACATATTCGGCAGGGAAGCTCGTTCCATCTGCGCGGTAGATGCTGTCCTCGCCCGCGGTGGCGCGCCCCAGAGAAGCATGGCGCCGCAGTATGCAGTCCTCTCCGCACGGGCGATCTTTTGGAGCAGAGCCATGAAGCACCTGATGGATCGATCTGCCGGTGAGCGCGCTGACATCGGTGCCCAGCATACGGGCTGCGGCGGGGTTGGCAAAGCTGATCTGGCCGTTCTGATCCAGGCCGCAGATGCCGTCCGCGACGGAGTCCAGCAAGACTTCCTGGCGGCGATTGAGCTCTTCGGCGCGGCCTCGTTCCTGCGAGCGCGCCAGCATCTGTCCGAGAGACGCAGCGACGGTTTCGACTGTCGCTACTGCCTCTCGGTCTTCGCGCAAAGCAAAGCGGCAATAGAACTCAAGAACAGCCAGCACATGGTTGCCGACGCGCACTGGCACAGCCCAGCCGGAGGCCATCTCCTGACGCAGCGCCGATTGCATTCTGGGTGTGGGCGCCTGTTTCGCAAGATCGGCGACCCACACAGATCTTCCTTCCTTCCAGGCTCGTCCGGCGATCTCGGAGCCCACCTCGATCCCGAGCCCGATGCTTTCGCGAATGAGGGCCTCCGACCGCCGGCCTGGATTGCCCCAGGCCGTGCTGAACTCCAGCCTGTTCTCCTTGGCGTTTACGCTCCACTGGATGCCCGCGTCCCATCCCTGCGCAATGCAAAGAGCCTCGAGGATGCGCATGGCCGCGGTCTCGGGCGAAACGTTTTCTCCGACGATCTGGCTTACGGCAAGCTGCAATGCAAGCCGGTGCTCTCGCTGCTTTTGCTGAGTCACATCCCGCAGCAGGCAGCGGATTGCCAGCGGATTGCCTGCCTTTTGCCGCTGGCTCAGGCTGAGTTCGAGATCGAGGATTCTGCCATCTCGGGTGTGATGGCGCAATGGAGCACGATCGATGGCCTCGCCGTCGACTGAGCGCCGGAAGTAGGTTGCTGCTTCGCCTCGGCAGCTCGGCGCGAAGATCTCCTCGAATGATTCAAGCGCCAGCAAGCCCGCATCATCGTAACCAAAGCCTCGCTTCCAGGCGGGATTGGCATAGAGAAATCGTCCGGTAGGGCTGAGCGTTGCGATCATCTCGTTCGAATTTTCGAAGAGATCGCGGTAGCGCTCCTGCGACTCTCGCAAGGCCTGGTCCTGCCGATGCGTTGCGCTCTGGTCCACCGCGACGGCGACCAGTCCGGAGAGCGCGCCATTGCTGTCGCGCAAGGCGGAGATGTGGAGCATCGTGGGAACGGACGCTCCATCTTTGCGGAGCAACTGTGCCTCGAAGCTGGGCACCATGCTGGGAGGCAGCATCCGCACGCACTCGATGTATTCGGAGAACAGGCTGTCTGGAGCGGACGGCGGCGGAGTCGCCACGCCGCTGAGCTTTTTCATCTCGGCCACCAGGCGCGCCGCCTCGCTTTTGGCGAGGATATCCGTGATGCGCCGTTTTTGGATGAGTTCAGCAGCGTGGTAGCCGAGCAGCCGTTCCGCGGAGGGATTTACATAAATCAGCCGGCCATCCAGACCGATCGCGGCCACTGCCGGGCCGGCGGATTCGATCAGTTCGTTGGAGAGGGAAGGAGCAGCTTCGCGGAGGGTCGTCTGGAGCGCTTCAGATTGCGCACGCAGGCGCAGGGCCAGAACTACAGCGGCAAGGACTGCGGCAAAGACCAGAACTCCGTCATAGCGTTCGCCGGCTGCGAATCGAAGCACGACAGCGGCTGCCGCCACAACGAGAGCCAGAACAGCCAGGATGGTCCAGGTGAGATGCCTGCCAATCCGGACTTCTGGTTGCTGATCTTCTTTTGTCCCGATCTCAATTGATCGGACCGCCATGCGTTCCCCCAAATTGAACTTACAGCGCTTGCTCCTCCTGCCAGCGAACCATTTCCGTGAACCAGTGTTCGGTTTTGCGACTCGCAACGTACCAATTCATCATCGGACTGCGCGCTGGGCCCGCGTGGATTGTACGGAAACTAGCGTTTTCCCGTCACGTTGCGAATGAATGAAGAGTCTCTCTAAAGGAAAATGGATGCCTTTTAGCCATACCTCTCATGGAGCAAGATCTACCCGCTGAAATTGCGATTAACGCCGATTGAGGGAAGAAGACTCGGTGCACATCGCAGCTGTTGCAAGCTTCCTGAGCGCGATTTGCAAGTAGTATACGGCCTTGTTTGAAAGGCTCTATAGCATTTTAGAGGCATGGTTATCCCATTGAGAAACGACCTTTTCTGCAACGGAATTTGCAGGCCTCACACGGGAAAGAGGCAGGTTTTGCGCGCTGGGGTTGCCTTGACCGGAACCGTATACTGCCTCTATGTTCATTCATTCTGTTTTAGTTCGGCCGGTAGTGGCTGCAGCAGGCGTACTCTATCTTGCGCTGCTTTCGCCTTGTGCCCACGCCTGGGGCAATGAAGGACATCGGATGGTCAACAAGCTGGCTGTCGAAGGATTGCCCGCCGATATGCCCGCTTTTCTGCATGCTCAAACTGCTGTCGATGAGATCGAATACCTGGGTCCAGAGCCGGACCGCTGGCGTTCGCCCGCCGAACCGGAACTGAATGCGGTGCAGGCATCGGAGCATTTTCTCGATCTGGAACTGGCGGACGCGCTGGGGCCTCTGCCGCACAAGCGGCTGGACTTTGAAGCCAAGGTTTTCGCGGCGGGCCAGAGGCCGGAGAAGATCGGGCTGCAGCCGTGGGTAACCGAGGAGGTATGGGAACGGCTGAAGGCAGCCATGCGGCAGTATCGCGAGATGAAGGCCGCAAGCCAGGACACCAAACCCGTGGAGGCGGCCATCCTTTTCTACGCGGGATGGCTCGGCCATTACGTCGGTGATGGCGCGCAGCCGCTTCACGTGACCGTCCAGTACAACGGCTGGACCGGGCCAAACCCGAATGGCTACACAACCGCGCACCAGATTCACTCACAATTCGAAGGTGCGTTTGTGGCGGCGAATATCCACGCGCCGGAGGTGGAGGCCAGGATGACTCCTGCGAAAGCGATCGACGGAGATCTCTTCGACGCATATATGGCATATCTGCGTCACTCCGCGACCTACGTGGAAAAGGTCTATCAGCTGGAGAAGGCGGACGGATTTACGGGCGCAGGAACAGCGGAATCCCGTGATTTCACCGTAGAACGCCTCGCTGCTGGCGGCAGTATGCTTCGCGACATGATCTACTCGGCCTGGATAGACAGCGCGCAGCCTGTATCCGATCCCTATGCCGGGAAGTAGAACGAATCGGAATCTGTTTCTGATTGTTCGGCTTAAGAGGCTGCGAAAAAACCCTATCCGTACGTTTTATCAAAGGGCACGAGTTTACTCGTGCCGAAGCCGTCGCAAATTCCATACGGGCTTTATCAACGAGGGCGCTTTTCTGCGCGATTCACGTTGGGTTCGCCCTTTTTTCCGAGGCAACGTTAGTCGCGGAATTCAGTTAATGCGGGAATCCGCCGGAGCATCACCGTGAGAGCCATGGTCAGCAACGCGACCGCCGGCAGCGCAACCACCAGCCAGGCAACTAACGCGTGAGCGGCCAGCGCTCCCATATTGTCGATCAGGCTCAGCGAAGAGAGATGCATCAGCGCACTCGGCGAAAAGCCGGTCTGCGCACCTGCCGGGAAGAGCTTTCCGCCGAGGCGCACAAAGGGCACGATTAGCACCAGCTGAAAGGGCATTGCCGCGTAGTTGGCGGCCTGGATGGCAGGCAGATTCAGGCGAAGTCCGAGGGCGACAGCCGCACACAGTACGGTCGGAACGCCGACTACTGGGATGCAGCCGATAGCAAAACCAAGAGCCAGCGTGAGCGCGAGCCGACGCGGCGAGATACCCTGGCGAAGCCAGTGCATCACGTTGCGCTTGATCGAGCCCGGCCCCATGCCATCCCCCTACGTAAACTATCGACACATTTTTGTGTTCCATAGTTGCTTAACGATAAAACTTTAGTAAATGAACCAAAAGTGGCAGCAGCAGTTCGTGGTTCTTAGCTCAACGAATAGCCGTTCTCGCGCAGGGAAATAAATCACGCGATCGGCGCGGCTTTCCTAAACCGAGTCAAGCAATCGATATCTGCGATACACTAAGGAACGCATGCGCGTATTCGGCATCGACTGCGGGACCGAAGTTACCGGTTTTGGCGTTGTCGAGACGGTCGAGTGTCCGCGCGATCTGCGCCTCGAATGTCTTACTCTCGGTGCTGTGCGGCTGGCGAAGTCAAAGCTGCTGCCTGAGCGATTGGAGCAGGTTTTCCGGGAACTGACAGCGGAGCTGGAGCGCTGGCGGCCGGACGTCGTGGCGATCGAGGATGTGTTCTACTCCGTCAATGCGAAATCGGCTCTGAAACTGGGTCAGGTGAGGGGTGTGGCGCTGTTGGCTGCCGCGAGCCAGGGAATTCCGGTGGCTGAGTATGCGCCCTTAAAAATTAAATCGAGCGTCGTGGGCTACGGGTTGGCAAAAAAAGAGCAAGTGCAATTCATGGTGGCGCGACTGCTGAGCCTGGCTGCATTGCCTCAGCCGGCAGATGCGGCCGACGCGCTGGCCATTGCGATCTGCCACATTCACACGGCGCAGACGATCGCACTTCAGGGGGCTGCTCAATGAGAACGCGGTTCGCGCTGGCGATTGTTTCGCTCGCGCTCGGTGTGGTTTGCCGAATCGGATGGACCGAGAAGGATGCCGTTGGAGATCGCGCGGTCGTTGTCGATTTCTCCAATCCGGAGCTGAGCCCTTCCCATTGGATCCTTACACTGCATCCGGACGGCAGCGGCCATTTCCACTCCGAGATGGGCAAGTCTCCCCAAGGCAGCTCGCCGGAGATTGACGCTCCGGACGTAGATCGCGACGTGCAGCTCAGCTCCAGTTTTACCTCGCATATCTTTGAGACAGCGCAGCGGCACAAGTTCTTCAACGAAGACTGCGACAGCCATCTCAAGGTCGCTTTTCAAGGCTGGAAAAAGCTCAGCTACTCGGGACGGGACGGGAGCGGCTCCTGTACCTTCAATTTCTCCAAGGACAAGGAGATTCAGGCGCTTGGCGACTCCATGAATGCCGTCGCGGAGACCATCCTGGAGGGAGCCAGGCTGGAGATGCTTCTGCAGCACGACCGGCTAGGACTCGATAAAGAGATGGAGTTTCTAGTGGACGCAGCCGGCAACGGACGGGCGCAGCAGATCTGCGCGATCCGCGGCATTCTGACGCGACTGGCCGAGGATGATGCAGTTCTGGAGCGGGTGAGAAAGCGGGCGAAGCAACTGCTGGCACAGGGAGACACGTAGACTTCTGGCCGCTGGATAAATCGTGAATCGGACCACGGTTCACGCGACTTTTTGGTTGTTATACCTGTCCAATCTGTAGTTGGTCTATTGTTGGGCTGCCGTAAAAAGTGTCGAGCCACCCAGGGTGGGGCGGCGGGAAGGCGGGTCAGCATGATTCGCATTGGAAATCTCAAAACAGCAGGTGAACGCTCAGCCCGTATGGCATGGTTGGCGCTTGCACCATTGGTTCTGGCAGGAATCGGCTTTACCCCGGCTTTGCGAGCGGATGACGCCGATGGTCCAGGCGGAAGCCGGGCCATCCGTCTCAGCTATGTCGAGGGGCAGGTCAAGGTTCTGCAGGGTGGCCAGGTGCTGGCGGAACAGGCCACCATCAATGCGCCGCTGTTCGAAGGCATGGAGGTCAGCACGGGCGATGATGGGCGCGCGGAAATTCAGTTTGAAGATGGCAGTGTTGCCCGCCTCTCGCCCAATAGCAGCGTTACCTTGACGACTCTGCGCGGAGAAGGAGCTAGCGGAGAAGCGGAGATCACGCTGAACAATGGACTCGGCTACTTCGAACTGCAGGGCTCCGGCCAGATCGGCCAGATGAATGTGCATTTTGGAGACAGCGCCGCGAGCGCCAGCGGATTTACGGTGCTGCGTGTGAACATGGACACCCCGCCGGGCGAGGTGGCCGTCTTTTCGGGCAACGCACATCTGGAGGGGACAAACGGCGCGCTGGCGATGGACCTGCATGGCGGCGAGAGCGTGAAGCTGAATCCAGGCGATCTGAGCCACTCGATCGTGTCGGAAAATATCGAGTCCGACTCGTGGGATGCCTGGAACTCCGATCGCGACCAGGCACTGAACGCCGAAGCTGGCGCCTCCACCGGTGCGGGAAACAACATTGCGCCCAACGAGAGCCAAAACCCGGCCTGGAACGATCTGGATGCCAATGGGAACTGGTATGACGTGCCGGGGCAAGGCTATGTCTGGTCTCCATATGAGGCGGCCAATGCCGGCTGGGATCCATATGGATACGGCAGCTGGATGTACACGCCGGGCTATGGCTACATCTGGGCCTCCGCCTATCCGTGGGGGTACCTGCCTTACCAGTGCGGAGCCTGGAATTTCTATGACGGCTTCGGCTGGGGTTGGTCCCCGGGATTCGGTGGCTGCCAGCCCTGGTGGGTGGGTCGTATCTACGTCGGTCCGCGGTTCGGCGGATTTCTGCCGGGCGGTTATCGCATCCCGCACCGTCCTCTGCCGCCACGCATGCCGGGCCGCAGCCATCCGATTCCGATGATTGTGGTTCATCAGCGTATACACAACGATGTAGCCGGTCTGCCCCTGCGCGATCGCAACACACCGGTAACCATCGCCGGCAGTACCGTGCATGCCATGCGGCCGCTCACGATGCGTCCTGAATTTCAACGGCCGGCCGCCGAGTTTGCCGAACATGAGTCGCACGTCTACGGCAACGTGAACCGTGGGCTTAATTCGACGCCGCGGCCGGGCAACACAATCAACATGAATCGCGGCGCCTACACCGCGGCGCCCGGCATCAACCAGAACCAGAATCACTCGGCGCCACCCGCTCCAGTAGTGCGCAGCTACTCGCCGCCACCCACGCACAACGCACCGCCTCCTTCGTCGGCGCCCGCAAATCATCCTTCCTATAACGGCGGTGGCTACGGTGGAGGCGCTCCCCGCGGCGGTGGTGGACCTCCACCCAGCATGGGCGGCGGCGCTCCGCATGGCGGCGGTGGCATGGGTGGTGGAGGTGGTATGGGTGGAGGCGGCGGCGCCTCCCACGGAGGCGGTGGTGGAAATGGTGGCGGTGGCGGCCACCGCTAAATCACCATCCGTCCGAGTTTAGGACCAAACATAAAAGCTCCATCTTCAGCACTCACGCGCCTGGAGATGGAGCTTTTTCTGTGCGCAGGAATCGATTGTCCCAGCAATGCGGCGGAAGTATGGCGAGAAGTCGTCGTTCTGATAAATGCGTTGCCGCATGCGCATGGCTCCTATAGCATGAAGTCTCGTTTTCTCTGCGGGCCCGGTGTTCGTCATGGCCCGCCGTTCGCGTTATCCAGCTTTCAACCTTGCCACCCGGGAAGTTCACTTATGAAGAGCGAAGCGCAACCGGCGGAGGAAGGCTCGAAGACATGGCCTGCCGTAATGAGCTGGGTGGGCCGTATCACCGCGTTGATCGGCCTGTTTGGCAGCCTGGCCGGCGGCGTTACATGGCTCGTGCGCCATCACGTGGCAAGCAATGAGCGGAAAGCCAAAATGGCGCTGGCCACGGCCCAGGCAGGGCAGGGAGATTATCAGGGTGCGATAGCCAGCTATGGAGAGATCCTGAAAGAGAATCCCGGTTATCGTCCCGCGCTCGACATGCAATTGCAAACGGCAGAACAGTGGACTGAGGATTTTCATGCCACTGCGCCGGAAGGGCAGAGCACAGCCGCTCCGGCTGCGGCTATGCTCGACCAGATCATGCCTATTCTTGCCGCGGGCCTCACCCGTGCGAACCAGACACAGATGCCGGACGTGCTGGCGCACATCGGCTGGGCCCACTGGCTGAACCAGGGCATTGCAGAACGGGAGTTCGGCCCGGCCGCTGAGCAGAATCTGCGTGCCGCGCTGAAGCTCGATCCGCAGAACGTGTATGCGAATACGATGCTGGCCAACTGGATGCTCCAGAATGGTGGCGCTCTTTCCGACGCGATGCCGCACTTCGATACAGCCGTCGCGACAGGCAAGGCGCGCCCCTTTGTAAGACAGTTTGAAATGGGCTCCCTGACTTATCTCGATCAAAAGGGCGCGAGAGCCGCTCAGGTGCGCGTCGCCAACGAGATGCGCAAAGCCGGAGAGCCTCTCGACGAAGAACTCAAGCACCGCATCCTGAGCTTCTGTTTCGACCCCACGGTTACGGAGCACAGCGAGCTCGTCGAAGCGCTCTCAGCCGTTCCGGCCGATGAGGAATGGAAGACCTATCTTTGGATCGACGAAAACCCCTACCACGAAGACCATGAGCTCATCCACGAGTTCATTCAGGCGAACCTGCTCGAAGTGAGCGGCGACAAGGCCGGCTCACTGACCAAATTCCGGTCATTGCAGCAGGAATTGAAAGACTCGAACGGAAGCATGAAAGACTCCGTAGATGCCGCAGTCGCGCGGCTCTCGCACAAATAGCCCTTAATTTTGAGCAGTTTAGTCGCACGGTTTGGGCCACAGGCGTGGTCGGCCAGTGGACGTGTCGCTTCCGTTTACTTTGGTAACCCATTTGAGTGATTTCGGTCACCTGGTTCTGAGGTTACCCTGAGTTAGATTTTACCCAGTATTCGGAAAGCAGAATCGCGCAGATCGATCCCGCGGAGTTGCCCGTGGGTGTCTGTGTACGACCTACAGGCCCCCCTCCTGATCTCCGTCCGGACCGAGCGGGATTCTTGTCCCCCGAGAAGGGCCTACCTCTCACTCATGAAAACGTTATTTTGGTTCTTTCTGGCGATGTGTGCGCTCGCGATTACGGGATGCGGAAGCACGGCGCATCTGGTTTCGACTGCCTCGGCGCCGTCTAGCCCGTCGTCTCCTACAACGCCGAGTTCGACACCCTCGGACCCGTCGACGCCTCCTTCCACGCCTTCAACTCCGACGTCGCCATCAGGAGCTACAACGCTTTCCAATATTCAGGCCAGTTCAGGATGGGAGAGCTGGGGGCAATTGGCGCCCCTCTATGCGGACTGTGATGCGCCGTGCCCGGGCGTGAACTGGACGATGACGCAAGGCATTTCGTCGCCTTCTCTGAGTGGCAACGCTGCGCAGTTTCAGATCAGCGGGACCACACCCTGGTCCGACGTGCTTTGGGTCAATCCTGTCATCGGCCAGTTTTCCACGCAGGGATTGCCGGATAACGATCACACACTGCTGCCTGCGATTCACAATTTCATCTACAACGCCGATTTCTACGTGAGAGACCTCTCGGTTACGTGGGCTTTGGAGTTTGATGTAAACATGTACTTCAATGCTGTGGCCATGACCTGGGCGCATCAGTGCAATTATCTCGGCGACGGCGATTGGGATATCAGCGTAAATTCAGGTTGGCATTCGACCGGGATTTCGTGCAAAAACATGGTCCAGGGCTGGAACCATGTAACCCTCCAAATGCAGAGGGGAGACAACAATTCGATCATCTTCCAGACCGTGACACTGAACGGCGTTACCGCATCGATCAACCAGACCGTTGCTCCCTACACCGTGCCCTCAGACTGGTATGGCATTACCGTGGCCTACCAGATGGATGGGAATTCCATCGAATCGGCCAACACCACTTATCTCGATAACCTGAGCCTGACATACTGGTAGAGCGCGCATGTGAGCACCAATCGAAAGGGAGGGCAGCTTGCCCTCCCTTTGGTTTGCAACGAACCAGTCAGTGATCAGTCGTTGTAATTGAGGCTTTCGAGGCCAAGATACGTGGCGCCTGCACCGAGTTCTTCTTCGATGCGCAGCAGCTGATTGTATTTCGCGATGCGGTCGGTGCGGCTGACCGAGCCGGTCTTGATCTGGCCTGCGCCGGTTGCGACGGCGAGATCGGCGATGAAGGTATCTTCTGATTCGCCGGAACGGTGCGAGATGATCGAGGTATAGCCGTAGCGGCGGCCGAGCTCGATGGCTTCGAGGGTCTCCGTGATGGTGCCGATCTGGTTCACCTTGATCAGAATCGAATTGCCCACGCCTTCTTCGATGCCGCGCTGCAAACGCTGCGTATTGGTGACGAAGAGATCGTCGCCGACGAGCTGGATGCGGTTGCCGAGCTTGTCGGTCAGCGTGCGCCAGCCTTCCCAGTCGTCTTCTGCGAGACCGTCTTCGATGGAGACGATCGGATACTGGCGGCACCAGCCATCCCAGAAGTTCACCATCTCCTCGCTTGAGAGTTCGCGCTTGTCGCTCTTCTTGAAGACATACTTGTTCTTGTCCTTGTCGTAGAGCTCGCTGGTAGCGGGATCGAGCGCGATTGCGATCTGCTCGCCCGGCTTGTAACCGGCTTGCTGAATCGCTTCGAGGATCAGGTCGACAGCCTCGTTGTTCGCTTTAAGTGAAGGAGCGAATCCACCTTCATCGCCGACGGCCGTGTTGTAGCCCTTCTTCTTGAGCACGCTCTTCAGCGTGTGGAAGGTCTCCGCGGCCCAGCGCAGCGCATCGCTGAAGCGCTCTGCGCCGACGGGCATGATCATGAACTCCTGAAAATCAACGTTTGAGTCAGCGTGGGCGCCGCCGTTCAACACATTCAGCATAGGAGTTGGTAGCACTGATGCGTTGACGCCGCCGAGGTAGCGATAGAGCGGAACTTCGAGTGTCTGTGCCACGGCGCGGGCAGAGGCCATCGATACAGCGAGGATGGCGTTTGCGCCTAGCTTGCTCTTATTGCTCGAACCATCGAGATCGATCATGGTTCTGTCGATCAGCCGCTGGTTGGCTGCGTCCATGCCTTCGAGCTCCGGCGCAATCACGGTCTCGACATTGGCCACGGCCTGCAGGACACCTTTGCCCAGGTAGTGGCTCTTATCACCGTCGCGCAGCTCCACGGCCTCGTGTTCACCTGTAGAAGCGCCGGAAGGCACGATCGCGCGGCCCAGTGCGCCGCTTTCCAGAATCACGTCTGCTTCTACGGTGGGGTTACCGCGCGAGTCCAGAACCTCACGGGCGCGGATGGCAACAATCTCAGTCATATCGCTCCTCATAATGCGGTGCAGCAGCCGGTCGTTTAGTTTGGGACGGCGATCCACGGCAAGTGCTTCGCCGGCAGCGCTTTGAATGGTGTTCAAAAGCCCCTGCATGGTAAATCGCCTCTTGAAATCACGTAGGGAAAAAAGAACTGTATTCAGCTTGGATTCTAACAAACCAGACTTGAACGCCTTGTAACAACGGTCACAAACAGGATCGGTTTAATTCGAGTGCGGAACGGGATTAACTATCTCGATTCGTAACGGAACAGGAACGTGCTGAAGCGCCGCTGCTTCGCCTGAGGCAGCAGCCGCGCTAGCCTACGCTTGGGTGCATTTCGCGTGCGGGCATCACGGTAGCCCGCAACTATTTCCTCAGAGCGAGGTCTAAACTTACGGGAATCTCCGCCCGAAGAAGGATCTCCAAGGAGTTCAAGATGAGTCGCGCCTCCCTCGTGTGCGCCTTGTTTGTCGTCGCTGCTACCAGTCTGGTGGCACAGAACTCGCAGTCGAATCCCTACGCCGGGACCTCGAGTCCGCCGCCGGACGACACCATCATCGACAACACGCCGCAGGCTCCGGCAGCAAAGCCTCCGGCGGTGCACTACGCGCAGCCCGCTGCACCTGTGCAGCCAACGCCCGCGCCAGCTATGCAGGCACAGCCACCGGCCCCTGTTGAGTCCTTTACGGGCGGCGCCAATTCGGGCGATCCCGACGGCGACATCGTGCATGTTGCTCCGTCCTCTACCGGCGAGCCGGCGCTGAATCAGCGCCCCGAGGCCCCCGATCCGGATGGCGATATCGTGCACCCGGCGCCGCCGCCTCCTGGTGTACTGGGTGAGGGCACGCAGATTCGCGTTCGTTTGCTCGACACGCTTTCGACGGCAATGAGCCAATCGGGCGAGACCTTCCACACGCGGGTTGCTTCGGATGTCTTTCGCGGCAATGATGTGCTGATTCCGGCCGGATCGGAGATCGATGGCACGGTGGTTCAGGTTTCGATGGGCCACACAGGCGGCCACGGTTCCATGCTGCTGCGGCCCGAGACGGTGATCATGCCCAACGGTTCGCATTATCGGCTCTACGCTCAGCTTACCGATACGCCGGGCTCCAACACGCATGTGAACAGCGAAGGGACTGTCATTCCTGGTTCGCGACTGAAGAAAGACGGCATTGAATATGGCGGCGCAGTGGGCGCAGGTGCGGTTACGGGCGCCGTTCTCGGCGGACCTGCGGGCGCACTGGCCGGCACGCTGATCGGTGCAGGCGCCATCACCGTGCACCTGCTCGTCGATCATCCGCAGGCCACGCTTGAGTCAGGCACAGCGCTGATCTTCGCGTTGACCGAACCGCTGAATCTGGTTCCTGCTTCACAACAGGCTTCGGCGGGAGTTGCGCAGACTGACTCGGGTGTACAACCGGCTTCTGGTGCGGTCTCGCAATAATCATCGCGTAAGCAGTTCTTACTTGAGTCGGGCGGCGAAGCCGGATGGGCACGCCGCCCGATTGTTTGCAGCGTTCGCGCGCGGCTCTCCAGCGCCTTCCGGCTTCCTGCGCATTTACACTAAGCGTTAAAGATCGCCGCCTGTTCTGCCGGGGTCTTCTGGAGCGGTTCCTTTCGTATGGACAAATTTGTCATTCGCGGCGGCAATCCGCTCAATGGCTCCATTCGTGTTTCCGGTGCGAAGAACTCAGCGTTGCCGTGCATGGCCGCGGCGATCCTCACCGAGGATGCGATCACGCTTGAGAACATGCCACAGGTGCGCGACATCGAAACGGAGCGGAAGCTGCTTGCTTCGATGGGCGCCGAAGTGGAACTGCGTGAGGGCGAAGCGCAGGATCGCACGACGATCAGTTGCCGCAAGCTCTCCGATCCGGTAGCCAAGTACGAGATCGTCAAGACGATGCGCGCCAGCTCGCTGGTGCTGGGTCCGCTGGTGGCCCGCTGCGGCATGGCGCGCGTCGCCATGCCGGGCGGCTGTGCGATTGGCGGAAGACCCATCGACCTGCACATCAAAGGCCTCGAGAAGATGGGCGCGGTCATCACGCAGGAGCATGGTTATCTCGATGCGCGCGTCGATCCGCAGATCGGCCGGCTGCACGGTGCGCATCTGGTCTTCGACAAGATCACCGTGACGGGTACCGAGGATTTGCTGATGGCCGCTGTTCTGGCCGACGGCGAAACTCTGATGGAAAACTGCGCGCGTGAGCCGGAGGTCAGCGATCTGGCCGCGCTGCTCACCGCGATGGGCGCGCAGATCGAGGGTGCGGGCACATCGACAATCCGCGTGCACGGTGTAACCAGCTTGCACGGCGCGCAGTACCGCATCCATCCCGATCGCATCGAAGCAGGAACGTTTCTGGTAGCAGGCGCGATTACTGGCGGCGATCTCGTGGTATCGCAGTGCAATCCGACGCACCTGGGCGCTGTGATTGCCAAGCTGCAGGAGGCAGGCGCACGTGTAGACGTAATTGCCCCGGATGCCGTGCGCGTACGCACTGGTGAGAAGCTCCGCGGAGCCGATATCTCAACAGAAGAGTACCCGGGATTTCCCACCGACATGCAGGCGCAATACATGGCGCTGGCCACACAGGCTGAAGGCGTGAGCCTGGTGCGCGAGAACATCTTCGAAAATCGTTTCATGCACGTGCAGGAATTAGTGCGCATGGGCGCAAACATCAAGGTGGATGGAAGCACGGCCACGGTGCGCGGGCCGGCGCAGCTTTCCGCAGCCGCCGTGATGTGCTCCGACCTGCGTGCCTCGGCCTCGCTTGTGCTTGCTGCTCTAGTTGCCGATGGTGAATCTATTCTCGATCGCGTCTATCACATGGATCGCGGCTATGAACGCATCGAAGAGAAACTGCGCGGCGTAGGAGCGCAGATTCAGCGGTTGGGCAATCTTTTTGCACCGAAGGAAAGCGAGAAGGTTGCCTCTCTCACATCCGCAGGTAACGTTTGAACTCGCCGAAAAAAATTAAGCATTCGCAAAAGATTTGTGTGGTCGTGATGGATAAGCTTCACCTTGTTTGAGGAGCAACTATCCGCTCAGAGATGCGTTTATAGATGCAGTAATCCGGAGCGCTGCATGATTCCGGAATTAGAGATAATGGAGGACAAAATTTTCTCATGAAAAAGATGGCGCTGAGTGTGTTGCTTGCCTTCGGCTTGCTTCCTGCAGTGTCGAGGGCGCAGATAGTTGTGCGGATCGGGCCACCGCCGCCACCCGTTGTAGAGCATTATGGCCCTCCCCCGCATCCGGGTTGGGTTTGGCAACCGGGCTATCACTACTGGGATGGTCACCGCTATGTGTGGCGCGGAGGTGTCTGGGTTGCGCCGCCTCGTCCGCGTGCGGTCTGGGTTCCGCCTCACTGGGTACATCGCCATGGTGGCTGGGTGTTCGTGGAAGGACACTGGCGCTAAAAGAAGCCATTCACTGCAAAAGCAAAGCGGGGCGCGAGCCCCGCTTCCTGTTTTTCAGCGATAATTTGAAGCTTATTGAATTTCGATCACATCTTTCGCCGTGGCTGCAGCAGCCTCGGCGCGTTCCATCAGCTTCTGCGCTGCATCGAAGAACGCAACGGCCTGCGGGCTCTTGGGTCCAGCGAGCGTCACAGGCAATCCACGGTCGCCGCCCTCGCGAATGGCCGGGATCAGTTCGATGGAGCCGAGAAACGGCACGTTGAATTGCTTCGCTGTGCGTTCTGCGCCGCCGCGCGAGAAGATGTCGATCTCGTGATGGCAATGCGGACAGGTAAAGTGGCTCATGTTCTCGACGATGCCCAGCACTTCAACATTCACCTGTGCAAACATCGCGAGCGCCTTGCGCGCATCTTCAAGGCTGACATCGCTCGGCGTTGAAACGACGACGGCGCCCGTGAGCGGCACGGTCTGCACCAGCGAGATTACTACGTCGCCGGTTCCGGGCGGCAGATCGACGACAAGATAATCGAGCTCCCCCCAGTTCACCTGCTGCAGAAACTGACGAATAATCTGGTGCAGCATGGGGCCGCGCATCACCAGCGGTTTGTCGCCGGGTGAGATGTAGCCGATGGAGATCGTCTTGATGCCGTGGGTCAGATTGGGCTCAATGATGTTCCCGGCGCCCACAGTGGGCTGCTTTGTCGAACCCATCATCAAGGGCACGTTAGGGCCGTAGATGTCGGCATCGATCAGGCCGACGCGCTGGCCCAGCTTGGAGAGTGCGATGGCCAGATTCACCGCCACCGTGGTTTTACCCACGCCGCCTTTGCCTGAACCAACTGCAATGATCTTCGAAACGCCGGGCAACGCCACCGGCGCAGGTACGGCATGGGAGTGCGCCATCCGAAATACTCCTTCTCCGTTAAATTTTACAGGAGCGCGCGTTCTGTCGCCGCCGGCGATTCATCCAGACCAACTACGCGAGCAAGAAGCGCGTGAATCTGCCGAACTCCGTCTGTGAGCGAAGCGGGGCCTGGCTGCAGAATGCAATCGGAATCGACTTCATACACGTGTCCATTCCGCACCGCGCTTGTAGACGCCCATCCGGGTCGAGCGCAGATGTCGGCCGTCTTCACCTTCATGCCGCACCACGAGGCAAGGATCACTTCCGGATCGCGAGCCACCACCGTTGCGGAATCAACGACGCGGCCCTCGGCCTTTCCACTGGAGCGCAACTCGGGAAAAAGAACTTCACCGCCGGCGATCTCAATCAGCTCTTCCACCCATTGAATGCCACTGATGAGCGGATCGTGCCATTCCTCAAAGAAGACGCGCGGCCGCCGCGGAAAACGTTTGGCTGATTCGGCGATCTCGTCGAGCCCGCGCGTGAGATTCTCGATCAGCGCATCGCCTTCTGCTGCTCGTCCCACGATCCGCGCTACGGTGGCCATCATGTCGAAGATCTCCGCGATGCTGCGCTGATTGAAGTGCATCACGGTCGCGCCGCGCCGCACCAGCTCTCGGGTAATCTCGGCCTGCACATCGGAAAAAGCGAATATGAGCTCAGGCTCGAGATTGAGGATCTTGTCGAAGTTCGCATTCTGAAATGCGGAGACCCGCGGCTTATTGCGCGCCTCTGCCGGCCGTCGTGCATAAGCCGAGATTCCCACGATGCGGTCCTGCTCGCCGAGTAAATACAGCAGTTCGGTGGTTTCATCGGTCAGGCAAACGATGCGACGTGGATAGGTGCTGACGTTGGCCGGTGAGAAAGCTGGAGCCGGCACAGATGGCGATTCCGGTGTTACCGCTGCGTTTTGCGAATGCATATTCTCAGTCACGTGAAAAGGTTGGAGTAGCGGATCGGTCAGGACTTTGCCTCGGCGAGCGCTGCCGCTGCCAGCTTTGCCTGCTTGCGGCGCGCGTGCTCGGCTTCGCGGTGTTCGCGCCTGCGCAACGCGTCTGCGTGACGGCGAATTTCATCCGCTGTCTCTGGTCTCAGCTCCGGAACCTTCGTAAGCTCCCCGCGTTCATCAATCGCAACAAAGACCAGGTAGGCGCTGGCAACGTGTGCCACCGTGCCGGTCCGGGTGTTTTCTGCCCATACCTTGACGCCTACTTCCATGGAACTGGTGAAGGCCCGGTTGACACTCGACTTGAGCGTGAGCAGATCGCCCAGATGCACCGGCCGGATGAAGTCGATGTGATCCATTGCTGCGGTAACGACGTACGTGCGCGAGTGGCGGTAGGCGGCCATGGCCCCGGTGAGATCGATGAAGTGCATCAGTCGTCCACCTAATAGATTGCCCAGGGTGTTGGTATCATTGGGCAGGATGATCTCGGTCATCTCCGACTGCGTGCTGGCCACGGTGCGCACCAGCGGCTGGTTCTCGGGGCTGTTCATCGTGCAGTGACTCCGTTCGTGATACCTTCAGCTCGGAACGCACATTCATCCAAACTCCAGCTACAATGGAGCTAGCGGCAGGCGAACTGGCTACCCAAGCCGGGAAAGATATTCTGATTCAGTTTCGGCAATCCTCGCCAATTACGCAAATTTTCCCCTAGTGGCCCGCGTGGAACAGGACGGACCTATATGAGCACTACCGATAAGATTGCAGGACTCAAAGAGATTCTTGCCTTGGATCCGAAGAACAGCTTTGCCCGCTATGGAATCGCAATGGAGCTGGTGAGCCGTGGCGATACGGCTGCAGCTCTGGCTGAGTTCGACACTCTGCTCAAGAACGATCCGGATTACACGGCCGGCTATTTCATGGCGGCGCAGACTCTTTCGACCGCCGGCCGTACTGCCGAAGCTGTCGAGCATCTCAAGGCGGGAATCGGCTGCGCAGCCCGGAACGGTAATAGCCACGCACTCAGCGAGATGCAGTCTATGCTGGACGAGCTCCAGCGGTAGCGGGACTGGACGCCTCCGATGCTCACTCGACTTATGGTTTCTTTACGTAGTAGAAATTTTTCCGAATTTCACCGAAGCTTTGCTTACCTGTAGCGCGTCTAAGGACTTATGGCTAAGTACTCGATTGTTGTGCCATTTCACAACGAGGAAGAGAACGTAACCGTTCTCTACGCCCGCCTGAAGCAGGTGATGGAGCAGATAGGCGAGAGCTTCGAGTTGGTGCTGGTCGATGACGGGTCAAGCGACCGCACGTATAAGCTGCTTGAGGAGATCGCCGCAGTCGACAGCCGCGTGCTGGTCGTCAAGCTTCGCCGCAACTTTGGGCAAACCTCCGCGCTCGCCGCCGGGTTCGACCATGCATCGGGCGAGTTCATCCTGGCCATGGATGGTGACCTGCAGCACGACCCCAACGACATCCCTGCTTTTCTCGAGAAGCTCGACGAGGGCTACGATGTGGTCTCCGGCTGGCGCAAGGAGCGCATCGACAACTTTGTGCTTCGCCGCATTCCCTCGCGCTGCGCCAACTGGCTGATGGCCAAGCTTTCGGGAGTCGACATCCACGACTTCGGCACGACCTTCAAGGCGTATAAACGCGAGGTGATTCACAACATCCCGCTCTACGGAGAGATGCACCGGTTCATTCCGGCACTGGCCAGCTGGTACGGAGCCTCGATCTGCGAGATTCCGATCCACAACATCAACCGCGAGCGCGGCAAGAGCCATTACGGCATTGGGCGCACGTTCCGCGTCTTCTTCGACCTTCTGACGATCCGGTTCCTGCTGAAATATATGACCCGGCCGCTTCACTTCTTTGGCGGAATCGGCGCCTTGGGCATGCTCGCAGGAAGCAGCATGGCGGCGATTTTGCTTGCATTAAAGCTCTTCAATCCGCAGATGGACGTGATGCGCCATCACGGCCCGATGTTTGTCATCGGCTCTGTGCTGATCGTCGCGGGCATTCAACTGCTGGCCATCGGCCTGCTGGGCGAACTGCAAGTGCGTCATTACTATACAGGCCAGCATCCCACGGCCTATGCGGTCGACCGGTTGGTGCGCCTGGCCTCGGCCGACGAGCAGAGCCTGATGTCGGAACGGCAGGACGGAAACTTTTAAAAGCAGGGAATAGGGAATAGGCAGCAGGGAATAGAAGTCGCTGCGTATTGTTCTGGTGACCCCCTGTTCTCTACTCCCTATTCTCTTGCTTCCCACTACCCTGAAGGTTCATCCTTATGCCTGTCATGCAGGCTATCCAGATTCAGGAGACTGGCGGTCCTGAGGTTCTCAGGCTTGTCGAGCTCCCCATTCCGCAGCCAGGGCCCGGTCAGGTGTTGATCCGGGTTGAGGCGACCGGCGTCAATTTCGTCGAAATTTACTTTCGCAAAGGCGTATACAAAGCAGCGTTGCCCTTTACGCCTGGCAGCGAGGCCGCCGGCACTGTGGAGGAGCTGGGACCGGGCGTCACCGGGTTTTCCGCAGGTGAGGCGGTTGCTTCTACGAGTGTGCTGGGCAGCTACGCGGAATACGCTCTCGTTCCTGCCGCGCAATTGGTCAAGGTTCCTGCATCATTGGCGCCCGAGCAGGCCGCAGCAGCGATGCTGCAGGGCATGACGGCGCATTATCTGGCGTACTCCACCTTTTCGCTGAAAGCCGGCGAGACGGCGCTGGTTCATGCAGGAGCCGGCGGCGTCGGCCTGCTGTTGACGCAAATCGCCGTGCGGCTCGGTGCTCGCGTGATCACTACCGTTTCGACTGCGGCGAAGGCTGAGCTTTCGCGCGAGGCAGGCGCATCGGATGTGATTCTCTACACCGAGCAGGACTTTGAAGCCGAGGTGAAGCGGCTTACCAACGGCAAAGGCGTGGACGTGGTCTACGATTCCGTGGGCAAGACGACCTTTGAGAAGAGCCTGAACTGCCTGCGTCCCCGCGGGATGCTCGTGCTCTTCGGAGGCTCCAGTGGACCGGTACCGCCCTTCGACCTGATCCAGCTCAGCAGTAAAGGCTCACTCTTCATCACACGGCCCACGCTGTGGCATTACCTCGCGACGCGCTCTGAACTCGAGTGGCGGGCTGGCGACGTTCTGGGCTGGGCTGCGAAGGGCGAGCTCAAGCTGCGGATGGAGCACAGCTACCCGCTGGCCAATGCGGCTCAGGCGCAGACTGACTTAGAAGACCGCAAGACGACTGGAAAAATTCTGCTGGTACCGTAAGTACAGCTTTCAGCCCTCAGCCGTTAGCTCCTAGCTGGCGAGGCCTTTTGAGGAACCAATAAAAGTGCTGAGAGCGCGTCGTAGGTTTGCGAGGGAAATGCTGAGAGCTGACGGCTAGCAGCTCTACTCACAATGACATCGATTTCCATTACTGCCACAGATCGCGTCTTCGTTCTCACCGGAGCTGGCATCAGCGCCGAGAGCGGATTGCCGACCTTTCGTGCTTCGGATGGCCTGTGGGAAGGCTATCGCATCGAAGATGTGTGTACGCCCGAGGCCTGGGAACGTAACCCCACGGGCGTGTGGGCTTTCTATTCAGCACGGCGTACTGCGGCGCAGAAGGCGAATCCCAACCCGGCACACATCGCGCTCGCTAAGCTGGAATCTCAGATTCCCGACCGCTTTTTTCTTTGTACACAGAACGTCGACGATCTGCACGAGCGAGCCGGCTCTGTGCATCTGGTCCACATGCACGGCGAACTGGCGAAGTCGCGTTGCGAGGATGAATGCGGCGCTCCGCCTGTGGAGGATCACCGAGTCTATGCCAGTCTCGATGAGGTCGCCCGCTGTGCCTGCGGAGGACGTTTGCGTCCGCATATCGTCTTCTTCGGCGAAATTCCGATCGAGATGGACCGCATCCAGCGCGAGATTGCGAGGGCTTCGTTAATGCTGGTGGTGGGCACGTCGGGGTCCGTGTATCCCGCGGCCAACTTTGTGCATTGGGCGCGGCATGCGGGTGCGCGTACCGTGTATATCGGCCCTGAAGCGCCACTCAACGCCTCTGCCTTTACGCACGTGGTGGAAGGCAAAGCGGGCGAGGTGCTGCCCGGATTGTTTGACGTCGAAAGCTAGCTTCACCTCGAATCATCCTGAATTTTGAATCCGAGCAGCTGCAGATCTTTCAACTTCGTCGGGAGCGCAGAGCGCTCCCAACTCCGCTCAAGATGACAGCGTTGATATTGGCTAGTTACGAGCAGATCACGCCGATGCGGCCTCAATAATGAAACCGGTAGCGCAGCTCCAGCGAGAACATGCGCGGGTCGTTGTAGTGAAATCCTCCAATGGTGATGGAGTTATCGAGCAGAACGCGATGATTCGTTGCGTTGATGGCCGTGGCCGAGAGTTTCCAGTTTTCTCCGAATGAGTGTCCGATCGATGAGTCGAATGTAGTGTGCACGGGAAGATAGGCGCCGTTGTAAGGTCCTGTATCCGCGCCGGCCAAGCCATTCGTAAATCCTGATCCGTAGTAGACGTTCGTTGCGAACCACGTGTGCGCCGGCAGATTCACCGCGAAACCCGTATTCAGCGTGTTGCGCTGGTCGTGATCGAGCGGTGTGTAGTCCGGTCCCTGCGCGCAGGCCGGATCATCAGGAAGGCTGCAGGTGAATCCGCCGACGATGTCTCCGCGCTGCTCGGCGATCTGATTCGAATACGTCACGTAAAAATGGCCGAGCCGCGCGAGCTGCGGCGAGTGCAGTGTCATCTCCCACGCGCGAATGAGCGCGCCGTCGATGGCGATGGGAAAGTACATGTTAGACTCGCCGAGATTGGAGTGATCGAGAAAGTTGTTCACGCGATTCTTGAAGGTGTCCACGTCGAGTATCCAGCCCTTGAGCGGAATCTCGATGCCGAACTGATGCTCTTCGTCACGTTCGGAAAGCAGCGGCGTGAAAGTGTTCTCACCCGAAGGCAGATTGCTCGCATAGTTCAGCACCGAAGCAGAGACGGTTTCCACCGGAGCTGGTTGAAAAAAGTGACCATAAAAGCCGCGCAATACCCAGTTGAGACGTGGAATCTTTACGGTCGCTCCGATCCGCGGATAGGCCGCGCTCTCGTCATATCCGGCGCGGTAGATGGAAAAGCGCATTCCGCCGAGCAGGGTGACGTAGGGGCCTAGGCGCAGATGATCGGAGAGGTCGAACTCCACAATGCCGGCATTGCCATCGGCCGGCGTGTTTGGTTGGGACGCGGCGCTGCCGTCATTGATGAGCGCGCCGAAGACATCGTTTTCCTTTTGGTAAAACGAGTAGAACCCGCCCGAGAAACTGTGGGGGCCGGCTTCGCCGCGCACATCTCCCTGAGCGCCGACATAGTTCGAGTGTTGGTGCCAGGTAGTTGCCACCGGAAGATCCGTCGCAGACGAATCATAGTCGGACAGATTGAAGTGATAGAACGGGGCAAGCGAGAAGAGAAGCTTTGGCGAGACGGTATGCACCCAGTTGGCGATCACAAACTGATCGCGCTCGGTCTGGCCGTCACGGAGGCCAAAGGAACAGTAGTAGTCGGACTGACATTCGTAATCATTTGGATCGGGATCGTAAGGAATCTGGAAAAAATCCTGGCGATACTGCGCATCCACGCGCAACTGGTCCTTTGCGGTCTGATTGCGAATGAGCGAGACAAAGGCGCTCTGCGAGTTCGTCGCATCATGATGGATCTGGGGCACGGGCGTGGCTAACCCATAATTCGAGCGCGATCCTGTAAGGCTCGCATACCAGGCGGTCTTTGCGGTGTGATCGCCCAGCGATAGCTGTATCTCGCCCATATAGGGATTGCCCGCGGTCACCAGCAGTTCGCCGGCGTGGCTGTATTCGAAGCCGTTGCGAGGCAGCACGTCAAAGACGCCATACGTACGATCGCCTACATCCGCCGAATAACTGCCGCGCTGCGTTTCAAGGGAATCGATGTCTTTGGGATCGATTTGCGGTCCTACGTTGGAGGCAATCTTCGTATTCGGAATTGCGACGCCGTCGATCAGCCAGCTTGTCTGGTGACCGCCACGCATGTGTAGCTGGTCATGTGTCATGTACGAGCCCGGCACGTAATCCGTGATCATCTCCATGCCGGTAGTGCGGCTCGCGCCCGGAGTCTCATCGATGACCTGGCGCGTAATCAGCGTAGAGGGGGTAACGGTGTCGGCGGAGCTGGCCGTCTCGTGTACCTCGACCGATTGTGTGGCCGTACCCACTTCAAGCGGAATGTGCAGAACCGGGTTAGTGCCCGCCGCCACCGTGAGCGTCTCCGTTACGGCTGCAAAACCGGCTGCGGAGACAGTGAGCCGATAGATGCCGATGGGAGCCTGGGGCATTTCGAAGGCACCCTGTACGTCTGTCGTTGCGTGCAGAGCGAACGCTGAATCCACGGCTTGGAGCGTCACCTCCGCTCCGCTGATCGGCCGGTGCTGCGGGTCGTGGACGACGCCGTGCACGGTCGCAAAGACGGTTGCGAATGCCACTGGATTGCAGAGACACAACAGCGCCGTAGCGCAGAGAAGAGAAAAATAGCGCATGAAACGAGAACCTCCGAAAAACTCCCATTACCGAATGGTTGCAGGCGGTTTCGACTCCTGACGGATGCGATCACCCATGCGTGCGAGCTCGCGCCCTCGAGATCAAAACGCGCGGCAGTAGACAGCGCGCATTCTCACACAGGAGAAGGTGCGACCGATGCCGATCGAGTGCAGGTGTTATCGCAAGGGGGGAGGGTCAGGAGATCTGCGGAGGTCCGCGGCCGGCGTGGGTGCGGCTAGGGTTTGCGACTGCCGCTATCGATGCGGTCAAAGGTCTGTATGCCGAGACTATAGTTACGGGCAGATGCGCGATCGAGAAGACGAGCGCAAACACCGAGCCGGTGACAGCTGCCGCAGTTCCGGGATAGTACGGGCAGGTGACGGGCGCGGAGACCGTTGGTGAAGATGAGGGTTGTGCCTTCGCCGCGCCTGATTCGATCGACATAGCGCAGTGGTGTGCACCGTGCCGGCGGCAGCACGCGGGCAGACTGGCATCATCACTGCCTTCGAGCGTGGCCGAAAGCGGCCCGAGTCCGAAGAAAAGAACCAGCAGGATGGAAAGACTGCGCCGCATCTCGAAACCATGTTACACGAGCCTCTGCGAAGCGCGAACGGGCGAGGGTGTCGGGTATCATCATATTGCCCGTCATTTTCCATAAAAGGACGTATACGTGCATCCAGTGCAAGATTCCCCGTCTTCCCAGGAGCTTTCTGAAACCCGCGCACAGCGTCCGTTGCGCATCGCTATCTTCGGTTTTGGAACAGTGGGCAGTTCCGTCGCGCGCATTCTCACCGAGTCGAAGCCGCGGGGCCTGGAACTCACGCACGTTTTCAATCGCGGCGTGGCCCGTAAACGCGTCGACTGGGCGCCTGCGAACGTGGTGTGGAGCGAAGATGCCGATGCGGTGCTGGCCTCAGATGCGGACGTGATTGTTGAGCTGGCCGGCGGTCTCGATCCCGCGGGAAAATGGGTGCGCCGCGCGCTCGAGGCAGGGAAGAGCGTGGTTACGGCGAACAAAAAGCTCATCGCCTTTCACGGCGTCGATCTCGAACGTCTGGCGGCCCAAAAAGGCGGCCATCTCAAATACGGCGCCGCTGTCGCGGGCGGAATTCCGGTGATTCCGGGCCTGGAGCAAGGTCTTGCCGGCGACCACATCGAGCGCATTGAAGGCATTCTCAATGGCACCTGCAACTTCATCCTGAGCCAGATGCAGGAGGGCGCGGAATACGCGCCGGTTCTGGCTGCAGCGCAGGCAAAGGGATATGCGGAAGCCGATCCGACAGAAGACGTGTGCGGTTTTGATGCGCGCGCCAAGCTGGCGATCCTCATGCGGCTCGCCATGCGGGTGCAGGTGGATCCGGAAGAGATTACTCCGCGACCCATCACGACCGTGACAGCGGTCGACTTCAGCTATGCGCGTGATCTTGGCTGCACCATCCGCCAAGTGGCCCGCGCTGAGCAGGTCAACGGCTCGCTGGCGGCAACCGTCGGCCCCATGCTGGTTGCGCTCAGGTCGCCTCTGGCGTGGTCGCAGGGCACAGAGAACATGGTGATCGCCAGCGGCCGCTATGGTGGTGATGTGGTCTTCTCCGGTCATGGAGCGGGCGGACACCCCACGGCCGTTGCCGTGGTCAGCGATCTGCTCGCGCTGGCGCACGGGTCGCGGCGCGTGGAGATCCCCTCTGCTCCTGCGAAGATAGCTGGTGAATTTGAAGTGCCGCATTACATTCGCTTCCTGGTGGCGGACAAGCCCGGCATCGTGGCCGCGATTACCGGAGCGCTTGCCGGCGAGCAGATCAACATTCGCGCAATTCTGCAGAAACCGGGCTATCCGGCAAATGCTCTGCCATTTGTGGTGACGGTCGAGCCCTGCAAGTCTTCGGCTCTCAATCGCGCCCTGGAGCCTGTGCGCAAAATGGATTGCATGCTGGTTGAGCCACTCGATCTGCAGATGCTGGAGTAGCTTGCTTAGGCAAGCAGTCCGCAATCGGTCGTAAAGATCTCGAAGAAAAGCGCGAGGTCATGAATACAATAATGCGTATGCGGGAGGTCGCACCGTGATTGACAAGATTTATCGATGTGAAATCTGCGGAGAGGAAAGCCAGAGTCCGGTGCGCTGGATCGCGATCCACTGCAGCAATGCGCAGTTGACGGTCTTCAAGTGGACCCAGGAAGCGGCTGACGCTCCCCATGCCCGCCACTACTGCGGCGAAGCCCACGCGCAGGTCTACATTAGCCGCTGGATGGAGTCGTACTGCTCCTGATTCAGTTGGATCAGTTTCCGCACATCAGATGCGTCGTCTTGCCGGCGCTATGCCCGTTGATTCCCGGACGACCAGCTCCGGCTCCATGACCACTTCGGCCGGATACTCCTTTTCGCGATTGGTGATCCGCTCCAGAAGCATCTGTGCGCCCCGCTTGCCCATCTCGGTGAGCGGCTGCCGGACAGTTGTGAGCGAGGGCGTTGCATAGGCCGCCGAAAGAATATCGTCGAATCCAACGACCGACACGTCTTCCGGCACTCTGAGCCCGGATTCCTTCAGCGCACGAACGGCGCCGATCGCGGCAATATCGTTGAAGCAGAAGACCGCCGTAAAGTCGCGGGTCCTCTCGAGCAGCGCCTGCATGGGCTTATAGCCGATCTCCGGCGCCATGGGGTGGTAGCCGGTCTTGATCGACCATCCGGCTGAGTCGATGCGGATGACGAGAGATGGATCGAGCTTGAGGTCGATCTCGCGCGCCACTTCCTGGCAACTCTCCCAGCGGAACTCGGAGTCGGGAATGGCGCGGGGTCCGCGCAGGATGGCGACGCGGCGATGGCCAAGCTCGTATAGATGGTGCAGCGCCTGGTGCACGGCGCGATTGTGATCCAGAATGATGTTGGTTACGTTTTCGGCTGCGGTGTGCGCCGAGATGGCCACCACCGGCACTGGAACCGATATATGATCCGCAGGTGTGTTCAGCAGCAGGAAACCGTCGACGGCACGCTCGACCAGCATGCGCGGATACTTTTCAATCAGTTCGCGTTTCCAGTCGTGGCAGGCGGTGAAGTAAAAGTAGTGGGCCGCGGTCAGCTCTTCCACCACGCCGCTCATCACGCGGGTGAAGTAGCCCTCGCTCAGGTCAGGGGCCAGCACCCCGACGCTCATGGATCGGCTCTGCCGCAGAGAGCGGGCAAAGTAGTTGGGCCGGTAGTTGAGCCGCTTGGCGGCTTCGATGACCCGGTTGCGGGTCTCCTGGGGAATGGATTTGGCGGACGGCGAATCATTGAGCACAAGGGAAACAGTGGTCTGCGAAAGCTCCAGATGCTCGGCCAGCATGCGCAGGTTGACGTGCCCCGGGGGTGTTGCCAGCTTTCCCTTTGCCATGTTGGAGTTGTAACACGTTTGCTCTTGGTACGAAAGCATGGAACCGAGCTTCTGGATCGATTTTTCCTGTATCCCGGCACATCTCGCTCTTTGTGGGAGTCTTCGCTATTCCTTTGCCGGACACGCTGGTCTCACCACCATCCAGATGCCGCCGGTGTGCGGATGACCGGTGCCCGCCCAAGAACTTTTCCAGAGCTTGTTGGCGGTTCTATGCGCTTGATTTCGCAGACTTGTAACCTGACGTTCATATTGCCTCGGTAGCCTGATGCTTGTGGAAGTCAAAGTACCTGAAATACGTGTGTCCCGAGCGCAATCTGAAGAGGAATCGGCCCCTCGGCACGAAAGAACGCCGGTGAATACTTCCCCAGAGTCTCACTCCCCGGTTCGGCAGTTTCTCCTTTCGCGCGGTAACTCGGCCCTTGCGGATCGCTGCTTCCGATGGTTGATGGTGCTGTGCGCCTTCAGCATTTTCGCGATTGTGGCGCTGATCGCGTGGCGGCTCATGGTGAGTTCGAGCCTCACCTGGCATCAGTTCGGGGTGAGTTTCTTCTTTAAGGCGTTCGTAAACCCTGACACCCATCAGTCGCAGTACTGGGATCCGGTCAACGGCTATTTCAGCGCGGTGCCGTTTATCTACGGAACGCTGGTCTCGTCGTTCCTGTCGTTGCTGATCGCGGTGCCGTTAGGTGTGGGCGTGGCCATCTTCCTCACGGAGATGTGTCCGCGGGCGCTGCGCGGGCCCTTGGCGTTTCTTACTGAGCTGCTCGCGGCGATTCCCAGCATCGTGTATGGCTTGTGGGCGATGTATGCGCTGGTCCCGCTGCTGCGCGAGCATGTCAATCCACTGCTCACCGGTTTGCTGGGCTGGACGGGCTTCTTCGCGGACGATAATCCCACCGGCTTGGGTTTCCTCGCCGGTGGCGTGATTCTTTCGATCATGATTCTGCCCATCATCTCGTCTCTGACCCGTGAGGTGATGACGGCCGTGCCCCACTCGCAGCGTGAAGCGGTGCTGGCGCTCGGCGCCACACGGTGGGAGATGATTCGCGTCGGCGTTCTGCGGAATGCGCGGATCGGTATCGTGGGCGGGATCATTCTCGGCCTTGGCCGCGCCTTGGGCGAGACGATGGCCGTAACGATGGTGATCGGCAATACGCCTGAGATTCACAAATCACTCCTCGCCAACGGAACCTCGATGGCGGCGGTGATCGCCAACGAGTTTTCTGAAGCGGTAAGTGACATGCACCGCAGCGCGCTGATCGAGATAGGCCTGGCGTTGTTTTTGGTGACGATTGTTGTGAATGCCTGCGCACAACTGCTGGTATGGGCCGTGACGCGCGGCGCACCGGCGCAGGCACGGTGATCCGATATTCGGTAGAGAAACAAACAGGCGGGAGACAAGAACGTGGCGAGCAATGAGAGTCTGAGGTCACGCTGGCGGGCCTGGCAGGACGCCGGAGTGACCGTGCTGGCGATTCTGGCCACGTTGATCGTCATCGCCCCTCTGGCTGCGATCTTCGGATACCTGGTTTATAAAGGCGCGAGTTCGCTAAATCTGGACTTCTTTACCAAGATTCCCAAGCCCGAGGGCGAGAGCGGCGGTGGTATGGCCAACGCCATCGTTGGCTCGGCGGTGCTGCTTGGGATTGCGAGCGCGATCGGCATTCCCATCGGTATCGGCGGTGGCATTTTTCTGGCGGAGTTCGGACGCGGCACCAAACTGGCAAATGCGGTGCGATTCACGGCCGACGTCCTGAATGGCGTTCCATCGATCGTGATGGGCCTCGCGGTTTACTCGCTGATCGTGAGCGTGCACAGCCCACTCATTCCGTTTTCAGGACACTTCTCGGCCTTCTCGGGCGGTGTTGCCCTGGGAATCATGATGATTCCCACCGTGTGCCGCACTACAGAGGAGATGCTGCTGATGGTGCCGCATGCAGTGCGCGAGGCGGCTCTTGGGCTGGGGCTGCCCAACTGGCGATCGGTGCTCTCGATCACAGTGAAGACCGCATCGCCCGGAATCATCACCGGCTGCATGCTGGCCTTTGCACGCATAGCCGGAGAAACGGCTCCGCTGATCTTCACGGCATTCGGCAACAATTTCATGAATACGAGCCTGAATCAGCCGATCGAGGCACTTCCTCTCCAGATATGGGTCTTTGCGATCTCGCCCTACGACGACCAGCACAGACTGGCTTGGGCAGGCGCGCTGGTTCTGATTGTGCTGATCGTGCTCGCAGTTTCGCTGGTGCGGTACGTGACCAGCCGCGGCGTTTTGAAAGGGGCAAGCTAGACGGCATTTCTCCTTCGAAATAGCCGTTTTAAGGAAGAGTTGAGCGGCGATTTCTTGAGGAAAATTGCCGCGGAGCGCCTCGGTTTCTAGGTATAGAAGAAGGAGAGATGCGCACGTGGGTGTCGGGATCGAAGTCTCTAACCTGAATGCGTGGTACGGTTCCAATCACACGCTGCAGGACATCACGCTGAATATTCCGGCGAATCATGCCACGGCGCTCATCGGTCCCTCCGGATGCGGCAAGAGCACCTTTGTCCGCTGCTTGAACCGGATGCACGAGACCAACCCTGTCGCTCGCGTGACTGGCGTGGTGCGCATCGGCGATCGCGACATCTACGCCGAGGCCAAGCCGGTGGAGATTCGCCGTCGCGTCGGCATGGTCTTCCAGCGGCCTAACCCGTTTCCAACCATGTCGATCTACGACAACGTCGCCGCAGGTTTGAAGCTGAACGGCTACTCGAACCGGCGTGCCCTGGACGAGATCGTCGAGCGCTCGCTGAAGAATTCGGCTTTGTGGGACGAAGTGAAAGACGACCTCAAGAAGAAATCCGGCGCCAGCCTCTCCGGCGGCCAGCAGCAGCGTCTATGCATCGCGCGGGCGCTCGCGGTGGACCCGGAGGTCCTGCTGATGGACGAACCTGCCTCTGCGCTCGATCCTGTCTCCACCTCCAAAATTGAAGATCTCATCTTTCAGTTGAAATCGCAGTACACTATCGTCATCGTCACGCACAACATGCAGCAAGCGGCCCGGGTGGCAGAGAAGACGGGCTTCTTTCTGAACGGCCGTATGGTGGAATTCGATTCCACACATAAGATCTTCACGAATCCGACCGATAAACGGACGGAAGACTACATCACGGGCAGGTTCGGATGACACGCATACGCTTTCAACAAAGCCTGGAAGATCTGAAGGAAAATCTCCTGATCATGGCCGGTCTGGCGGAGCAGGCGATTCAGCGCGCTATCGAGGCCTACCGTGTTCGCGATCTCTCGATCTGCGACCTGGTGAGCCGCAGTGAGATCGCGATCAACCGCATGGAGCGCGATATCGATCAGGCCGCGCTCGACCTGCTGGCGATGGAACAGCCCATGGCCATCGATCTGCGGTTCATCCTCTCTGTGATCAAGATCAATGCTGATCTTGAACGTGTGGGCGATTCTGCCAAGAGCATCAGCGATCGCGTGCGGCACATGGAGCAGATGCCCGTCGCCGAACTGCCGGTCGATATTCCACGGATGGCCGCGCTCGCAGCCGATATGGTTCGTAAGAGCCTGCAGGCATTCATCGAAGCTGATGCCGAGCTTGCGCGCGGCGTGCTCACGATGGACGACGCCGTAGACGCGATGAACCGTTCAGCCTATAAGGCTCTCACCGCCGTGATGGAAGAGCAGAGTCATCTCGCTCCCCAGGCGTTGAACGCGCTGATGATCTGCCGCAGCCTGGAGCGGGTGGCCGATCACGCAACCAACATCGCGGAAGATGTAATCTTCTGGGTGCAGGGAGCGGATGTTCGCCATCACAAGAGCGTGGCCAAAAGCGGCGACGTACAGACTCTGCATTGATGCAAGTGGTCTACCTCAGCGCCTTCCAATAAAAAGCCCCGCCGGAGCGGGGCTTTTGCGCGTTTGGCTATGTTCTAGTGTGCTGAGGACGAAATCCTCACGCCCATGCCGTTGAGCTTGCTACGGGCGCGCGCTGCTTCCGGCGTCTGCGGATGACGCTGGATGAGCAGTCGCAGCTCGCGAATGCCGGCATCGCGCTTGTTCTGCGCGATCAGCGCTTCAGCCTTGTGCAACTGGGCAGCCGGAGCTTTTGCGTTGCCGCTGAAGCCCTCGAGCACAGCGTTGTAGGCGTTGATGGCCTTGTTGTAGTCCTGCTGCTGAAAGGCAATCTCGCCCAGGTAGAACTGAGCTGTGCCGGCGAGGTCGTCCATTGGATAGTAGTGCACCACATCGCCGAACTCGCTGGAGGCTAACTGGTAGCGCGCGGCGTTGTAGTCGCGCACGCCAGCCTGGAAGGTTTCCTGCAGAGGCGGGGCCTGCGCAGCGCCCGAGGGGCCCGGCGCATTAGACGATTGGCCGTTCGGGGGAGGGAAGATCGCCGGTGGTGCATTCCCGGCGGGCGGCTGCGAACCATCACCCTGCGGAGCCGGAGTTACACTCACGCCACCGGGCTGCTGCGGGCTCTGGATGTTCTGGAGCTGCGCCTGCAGATCCTGCACGGTTTTGTTCAGCTTGTCGATCCGTGTCTTCAACTCGTCGACCGAATCGTTCAATGACTGCGTCTGTCCAGAGGCCGCATCCAGCTTGCCGTTCAGTGCGTCGTTCTGCGAGGCGAGCTTCTTCTGCAGATCGGCCACGGCCGCGGTCATCTGGTTTGCCTGGTCAGCCGTCTGCTGCGACAGGTTTTGCAGCACGCCGAAGCGGGTGTCGATGGTTGACTGAAGGCGCTGGACCATGTCCAGGAGTTGCTGTACCTGCGTCTGCAACTGGACGATCTCTTTCGAGACCGCATGCGCTGGCACTCCGGCTGGAGCCAGAACCAGTGCGAAGGCCGCCGCTGCGAGGAGACGATTACGAATTGCGGGGGATCTCAACATACATCACCCATTTTAAATCGAGCTATCAGCTTTCAGCCGTCAGCTTGTTCTTGCCACGGTCATAGCTATGGCAAGAACAAGAAGCATAATCCAGCTGAAGGCTGAAAGCCGTCAGCTGATCCACTATTGATCGAGCGAGAAGCCGGCGCGCCGGTTCAGCTGCCAGCACTGCTCATTGGATTCAGAGCAGAACGGCTTCTCCTTGCCGTAGCTCACCACGCGAATACGATCCGCCGCGACACCCGCCGTGACCAGCGCATTCTTCGCCGCTTCGGCACGGTTCTGGCCCAGGGCGAGGTTGTACTCGTCAGATCCGCGCTCGTCGCAGTAGCCGCCGATGACGATCTTCACGTTCGGGTGGCTGGTGAGATAGCTGGCGTCCTTGGCCAGGGTCGCCTGCGCATCACTGCGAATCTCGTACGTGTCGTAGTCGTAGAAGACGTCCTGCACATTGGCCTTGAACTCTTCCTCGGCGCTCATGTTGTTCGTGGGCACCGGAACTGCCGGAGGCTGATTCACCGTGACGCGCGCAGAAGCATCGGCCGTGCCGCCGTCGCCGTGAGCCACCAGGTGATAGGTGGTCGACTCAGTCGGCGTCACCGACTTCACGCCCGAGCTGGGTACGTCGCCAATGCCGTCGATCGATACCGAGTTGGCATCGGTCGTCTTCCAGGTGAGCTGCACCTGCTGGCCGGCCTCAACCACAGTAGGCGACGCGGTAAGCTGCGCGGTAGGCGCGGCTGCAGTCGCTGGTGGAGGCGTCGCTTCAGGCGCGGGTGCAGGCTGTTTCTTCTTGCAACCGGAAACAGCAGTCAAGGCAACAAGCAGAGCAATGGAAGCAAGGATGTGCGTACGTAATTTCAAGGGATGACTCCTTCCGTAATTCAGAAATCTTTCGGGCGTTTCAAAAACCGTATGGGATTTAAGCGCCGCCGTCGCTGGCTTGTGCTAAACCAATCTTGCTCTGCGGCGGGTTTATTTGAACGAAGATCTTTCCGGCCTGCTTCGCTCCGAAAATGAGTTGTCAAACTCCAGCCAGGTTGCTGCAAGGCTACAGCTCGCCCCGCCGGGTACCGATTCGATCAAGAATCCGGCGAAGAAACACCGGTTCCGGCAACATCAAAATGATAGAACACATCCATTTTAAGCTGCCGGCGTGTAACAGATACCGGGAATCCAGCTTGCTACCAGTCTTACTTCCAGCTCCAGTTGGGCATTGAGTTATTGCCGGTGTGGGTCAGCTGCTGTTGCTGCGTTCCATCGGCCAGCATGGACCAGATCTGGGAGCGGCCGCCGATGGTTCTCTGAAAGACGATGTGCCGTCCATCCGGTGACCAGGCCGGGCAATCGTTGTTGCCCGATTCATGCGTGATCTGCAGCCAGTTTTTGCTGGCGATGTCCATCACGTAGATGTCCTGCCCGCCCGGATCGCCGGGGCCATATTTGCGGTTCCAGGCATAGGTCAGTAGCCCGCCATTCGGCGACCACGAGGGCGACACGGCATAGCCTCCGTCGGTCATGCGCTGGATATTGGAGCCGTCCGCTCCCATGATGTAGATCTGCGGCTCGCCCGTGCGTCCGCCGGTGAAGGCGATCTGCGCGTTTGTCTTGGGATTCCACGCGGGCGAGACATTCGGGCCCTTGAGCGAAGTGATGCGGTGCGCGCCGCCGCCGTTAGCATCTGCGACCCAGATCTCCGAGTCGCCCGAGCGCGAAGAAGAGAAAGCGACCTGCGTGCCGTCCGAGGACCAGGCCGGCGTAAGGTTGCTGCCGCCCTCTGTGCCCGCCGTGAAGGCCACGGGACGATTCAGATCAAACGAGTACATGCGAATCGCCCATCCATACTTGCTCAACGTGGAGAAGGCGAGGCGCGCGTTGTCGGGGGAGACGCGCGGCGAGAGCGTGATAGAGCCGAAGTGCGTGACAGGATGCTGATTTTCGCCGTCGTAGTCCATCACCCAGATCTCTTTCGATCCGCTGCGCGTGCTCACGAAATAAATCTTGGTTTCGGCAATGCCGTTGATGCCGCCACCCAGCCGGGAGATGATCTCGTCGGCAAAGCGGTGCGCAACGGTGCGGGCCATATCTTCGCTGGCTGCTTCGTTATATTGCTTGCCCAGCACCTGTGGATTGGTCGCATTGCTCGTATCGAAGAGCCATCCGTAGACGACGAGCCGTCCGTTGGTCACCGAGAGCGCTCCGAAGGCCACCATGGCCGCACTGGCCGGCGCGGCGGACCACTGCGACAGCACCATCTCCTGCGGTGAGCCGGGCATGGCCTGCGGCGCCAGGCTCTTGGAGACCATCTGGAAGATGCCCGCGTTGTTCAGGTCTTTGTACAGCGTGGAATCGAAGATCGCTTTGAGCGGGGTGGTCTGCGGATCGCCGCCGACGGGCTTGAAGTCAGCAGCCGCGAGCCGGACGGTCGTGTTACCGAGATTGGTGCCGATCTTGACCCAGTCCTGGGCCTGGAGCGGGAGCCTGGAAAAAAGCACGAGCGAAAACAGGTAGAGAGGCAAAAACCGAAAAATTGCCTTCATGCGATGAGCAATCCTTCCTGCGGGGGTAACGGATGGTTGTTCAGGCCTCTTTGTAAAAGGCTTCTACTTTGCATGACGCAAACGGAACGGAAAGGTTGCTTTCCTCTGCTAACGAACCGCTTCTTCCGAGCCAGCATTGTCAACGTACAAACACGCGGAAATTGCAATTAGTATTCGCAGTAATAGGAAACCATCAACGTACTCTGATTATACGCTGACGGCAGGGCTCCGAAGGTTTCTACGCGTTGCGCGGCACGCACGCACGAGGTATCCAGCGTGGGACTCCCGCTGGAGCGATCGAGCTGTACGCGGCTCGGGCTTCCGTCCCGGCTGATCATGAAGACGATGTAGGCGCGTGCGCCACGCGGCGTACGCTGATCCACTTCGTACTTGTTCCACGTGGTGGACATCTTGACGTTGATCTGGTTCACATACCAGCCGAAGCGGCTCGCGAAGCTGTTGTCGCCCACAGCCGTGGGACCATTCGATGAAAGCTGTGGCTGCGTTGCCCGCGGGATCGATGTGCCATTCTGTTCGCCGTACTGGGCGAGATTCTGCTCGCGTGGCGGAGGCTGATGCTTCGGCGTCTTCGGCGTCGTCTGCTGTTGCGGCTTGGCCTGCTTGCCGGGGATCGGAATCGCCTTTTCGTCGACCTTCTGCTGTTCCTTGGGGCTCGGCGGCGTCGGGGCTGGGCTGGGCGTATCGGTGGAGAGCACGTTCTTGTTCATCGGCTGCGTATTCGGCAGGGGAATCGCGCTACTGACGAGATTCACCTGCATCGATCCGCCCGCGCCCTGGTTGCCCCAGAGATTGTGCGAGAACAGACCGCTCACCAGACCGTACGAGATGAAGGCAGCCAGCAGCAAACCGTGCAGCAGAAGAGCGCCCATGGCGGGGCCAGCGAAAGGCTCCGGCGCCAGCTCGCGCTCCAGTTGTTCCGATCGCTCAAGAACGTTGCTCATACTTGCGTTTGCTATTTGCCGCCGTTGCCCGCGATGCCTTTGGTATCGAGCGGCTGCGTCACAATCGACACGTTAGTGATGCCCGCCTGCTTGACGGCGTCCATCACGCCGGCAAACGCGCCGAAGGGCACGCGCTCGTCGCTGCGCAGATAGATGGACTGGTGCGAGGGATCGCCGCCGCCCGCGCGGAGTTTCGTGGGAAGCTCGTGAATGTTGATCGGCTGATCGTTCAAAAAGATCTGCTGATCACGGTCGATTGTCACCACCATCCGCTGCTCGGTGATCTGCTTGACCGTCCGCGTCTTCGGCACATTCACTTCAATGCCCGATTGCAGCACCGGTTCGGTGATCATGAAGATCACCAACAGCACCAGCACCACGTCGACCAACGGCGTGATGTTGATTTCGGCAAGGGAGGTGCGCGTTCCGCCGGTGCTACTTGTAAACGCCACGCTCGGCCTCCCGCGGGAAGTCCTCCGGTCCCTGCGGCACAGATGCACGCACAGGAATCTCTTCGAGAGAATTCAGCAGCTCGCGTGCGAAGTCATCTGCCGCCGCGGCAAACACTCGGATGCGCGCCGCGAACTGGTTGTAGGCCACGACCGCAGGGACAGCGACAAAAAGTCCGGCGGCCGTGGTGATCAGCGCCTCGCTGATGCCCGGCGCCACAGCGCGCAGGGTGGCCGCGCCCGCTGTTCCCAGGCCGTGGAAGGCGTCGACCACGCCCATCACGGTGCCAAAGAGCCCGATGAAAGGGCTGGTGGCCGCGATGGTAGCCAGCCACGTCAACCGGCGTTCCAGGCCGGTGATGGCCTCGCTTGCTGCGGTCTGCGCCGAGCGCTCCAGAGGAGCTAAATTCCGCGGCGGTCCTGAGCCGCCCGTCTGCCGCCGATAGGTCTCGTAGACCTCTTCGAAGACCTGGGCCAGGGGGCTGGCCGGACAGTCGCTTGTGTAGGCCGAAATCTCGTGCAGCCGCGTCGCCTTGCGAAACGCCCTGATGAACCGCTGGCTCTGCGCGGTGGCGCGCCGAAACGTGCCCCACTTGCCGAGAATGATGGTCCAGGAATAAAGGCTGGCCAACAGCAGGAGGGCGAGCACACCTATGGCGATAGGACCGATGTTGCTCATCATCTCAGTCAGCGCGTTGATGCCTTGCATGCTGCCCGCCTGCACCGGAGCAGCACCGCTATCGGCCTGGAGGAAGAACGCCAATGCGACGGTAAAAATCGGGATTCACCTCAATATTCACGGTATCAGACGCGGTGGCGCGCCCCAAGTTATCGCCTGGATGCCCCCGCATCCCGCGACGGGCATTCACCCGTCCGGCCACCCCGCCGTCCATGCTATGCTGCGCACGGAATCACCGCGCATTTGCGCTTATGGTTTTGGATGCGCGGGAGCCGTGAAGTTACGCGATCTGTTGATGTTTTTCATGTATTTTCTGGCGAAAAGATGGGAAAGCAAAGCACATAGCCGTTCTTGCTCTAGCCGGTGAATCGGAAGCGGACAAGATTTGAAGCCTACAGGCGGGACCCTAGATGCTCGTCGAACTGCGCGCTGAAAATTATGCTGTGATCGATCACGCCATTGCCTCCTTTGGCCCCGGGCTCAACCTGCTCACGGGTGAAACGGGCGCAGGCAAATCGATCCTCGTGGACGCGCTCGCGTTGCTGATGGGCGGCAAAGCCTCGGCGGATGTGGTGCGGCATGGCGCGGAGAAGGCAGTGGTCTCCTGCGTCTTCGAGTCCACCGGAGGAGCCGAGGCAATCCTGGAAGAAAACGGCATCGATGCCGAAGGCGCCGAGATCATCCTGCGGCGCGAGATTCTCGCCTCCGGCAAGGGCCGCGTCTTTGTGAACAATCAACCGGCAACGGTGGCGGTGCTGAAGCAGCTTGCGCCCGAGCTTGCGCTGGTGCACGCGCAGAGCGAAACGCTTTCGAGCTTCGACCAGGCGCAGCAGCGCATCCTGCTCGACCGCTTTGGTGGGATTTCGTCAGATGCCGCAGCCGAGGCCTATGCCCGCTGGCGCGAGGCATCCGAGAAGCTCAACGACCTGCTGCAGGGCGAGCAGGAGCGGCTGCGGATGGTGGATCTGTGGAGCTATCAGAGCAAGGAGATCGAATCCGCACGTCTCGAAGCCGGCGAAGACGAAGCACTGGAAACCGAGAAGCGCGTCCTCGCCAACGCTGAAAAACTCTACACCGCGGCTATGAGCGCCTTTGAACAGCTTTATGAGGGCGGCGCGTCGGCGGAGTCCACGCTGCGCTCGGCGCTGCGTAATGTTGAGGAACTGGCCCGCTACGACGCGCGCTTTGCCGACTCCGCACAGCAGCTCGCCTCCGCGCGCGCGATCGTAGGCGACGTCGGCTCCATGCTGCGCGACTACGCCGAGTCGATCGATGCTTCGCCCGAACGCCTCGCCGAGATTGAGGACCGCCTCGCGCTGCTCGACCGGCTGAAGCGTAAATACGGCATGACCGTAGCCGAGGTGATCGCCTTCGGCGAAGAGGCTGCGCGTAAGCTCGCCGAGGTCGAGGATCGCGACGAGCTGCTCAAAACGCTGCGGACGAATCTCGAAAAAGCCGCCGCCGATTTTCAGAAGGTCGCTGCTTCGCTGACGAACGCCCGCCAGAGTGCGGCTGGCAAACTCGCCAAGCTGGCCGAGGGGCAGATCAACTCACTGGCCATGAAGGTGCGCTTTGAAGTCGCGGTGAACTCGAAACCAGAGGAAGCCGCGTGGACTGCCACGGGATGGGATGAGGTCGACTATCGTATCGCCACGAATGCGGGCGAGCCGCTGAAGCCGTTGACGGAGATTGCTTCAGGCGGTGAGATGAGCCGCGTGATGCTCGCACTGAAGGTTGCAGTGGAGGAAAATTCGTCCAAAACCAGCAAAAAGCCCACACCGCGCACGCTGATCTTCGACGAGATTGATATCGGCATCGGCGGACGCGCGGCTGAAGCGGTAGGCCGTAAACTCAAGTCATTGGCACGCGCACAGCAGGTTTTGTGCGTCACGCACCTGCCGCAGATCGCCGCCTTCGCCGATCAGCACCTGGCCGTGGAGAAGCGCGAAGATCATGGCCGCACGCGGACGCAGATTCGCGTTCTCGACGATCGAGCGCGCAATCATGAAGTGGCTCGCATGTTGTCCGGAGCGAAGGTTACGGACACCAGCCTGCAGCATGCAGCCCAGATGATCGCAGCAAGCCGCTAGAACCGCAGATCCTTCGATCCAGTTTTGACCCAAGATTGCCAAACGTCTCTCAGGATGACGGCAGTTCTCGCAATGAACGGCAGGGATAGGGCACGAACACGCCGAGCTGCACCGGATTCGGCGCGGCGTCGGATACGCGGAGTTTTTACGCCTCAGCGCCGCCTTTGAGCTGCGGCAGCAGTTGTGCCACGATCTCGAGAATCAGAGCCGGATGCAGTGGTTTGGCCAGAATCTCAAAGTTATGTCCCTGCTGCCGGGCGAGTTCCAGCAGTTCTGCCGTGCCGGGATGACCGGAGACCAGCAGGATGTGGCAGTTGGGATAGTTTGCTTTGAGCACGGTTCCGAACTCGATGCCATTCATCCGCGGCAGCATCACGTCGACGAGAGCGAGATCAGGCTGCCATTCGGCGATGGTCTCGATAGCTTGTTCGGCGGAGAGGGCCGTGCGGACTTCGTATCCGCAGCCGCGAAAGATCAACTCCAGCGTTTCGGCAACACTGGCCTCATCGTCAACAATCAGAATCCTCCGGCCTCCGGACATCGTGGGTATCATATTAGGGAAAGAATTAAGCCCTTCAGTTCTGCATGCGTTCTGACCGAGATGGAAAAGTTCTATTTGCCGCTGTTCCATTGCACTTGGTTCGGCGTTACGATAAAGGTCCGGGAGCGCACCTACTCACATCCAGTCGAGCTGCCGCTTTCCGCGGCTGGTAGCGATTCTGCTCTTGTTCGAGCATGAACGCAACTTTCTGCATAAATTTTCGTTTCCTTGGACCAAACTGGCTGGCTCTTTGAACGAAAGGTTCCGCTCGCATATTTGGGGTCTCTCCGGGGAGCACTTCTTTTACCCCTAACGCTGCGGACTCGACGATCAGATTGGCAGAGCGCCCTCTTACACGGCGCATCAGTGTTCCTGCTAGTATACGTGCGGTGGTCGCTAAATTATTCATTTTTAGCGGCTGAGGCGCGTGGAGAGCTCATGTCGGCACAAAAAACAACCTCGAACGAATGGGGAGATCGAATCCGCCGCGTGCTGCGCGAGCTGAATCTGAGCCAGGCCGGATTGGCTGAACGGCTAGGTGTTTCGCCGCCGACTGTCTCCCGCTGGATCAAGGGAAGACATGAGCCAACCGCAGAGAGTTATATCGCGCTGGGCAATCTGGCGCATCCGCCCGACGGCATCTACTTCTGGGAGCGTGCCGGTCTCGATGTTTCCGGGTTGCTTGATGCCAACTATCACCGTGCGATCTCCTCGCTGCGCACCAGCCTGCACGACTTCAAACTGGTTGCGGGCAAAAAAGTGTCTGACAGTGTGGCCGCGCGGGTAGCCGTCGCCATTCCGCTGTTGAATGCTACAGCCTATGGCGACCGCATTCCTCCGCAGGAAAATGTGAGCCTTTCTGAAGCAGAGGTGCAGAGCATCCTGTTGGCGCCGCTGGCGTGGTGCCCGCATCCCGAGAACATGATCGGCATTCACTTCGACGGCGATTCGATGCTGCCGGTGATCGCGCCCGGCTCCATCCTCTTTGTCGATACGGCGATAAAGGACCGCGACCGTTTGCACCAGCGAATCACCGTTGTGACGCATCGCGATCTGGGCTTCAAGGTAGCGCGCTTCCAGAAGATTGCCGGATCGGATCTGCTGGTCTCTGCCAATCACAAGTATCCTCCCGTCGACGTGAGCAATGCTTCGAAGTGGAAGATCTTCGGCCAGGTGCTCTGGTGGGTCTCGCGCGACTCGAATCATCATCTCGATCCCGAGATGCAGAACGCTACTCCGCAGAGCGGGTGAAGGATAGCTGCGCACATCCCATGGATCGCGCAACGGTCGCAAGCTTTTTCGCGGGCCTGAAGCTGGCTACTCGGCGAGAGCGGCATCCTTTCCGTATATGGACTCATCTGAATGAACGTGGTGGGAGTGGCTGTCTTCGAGACGATTGAAAGATCGTTCGACTGCGCATCCATTTTCATGGAATAGGCGCGGTACAGGCGGCGACAAGCGCTAGGCACAGCAGGCGACACGGAGCAATGCCCGGACGTCTTTCGCGGGGGCGGGAGAATCCGGGCATCCGTGTGTTTGGATAGGAATTTTGCTGGAGCTGAGCTAGTTTTTCGCTGCCGGAGCGCCGGTGGATCCACGAACAACAAGGCTGGTCGAAACGAGGAACTCCCGCTGCATCTTGGGATTTGCCGGATCCTCGGCCTGCACGCGCAAGGCCTCAAAGGCCGCTCGCGCGAGATCGATGCGCGAAAGCCGAATCGAGGTCAAAGGCGGCAAAGTGAACTCTGCGAAATCGATGTCATCGAGCCCGATCACAGAGAGGTCCTCAGGAACGCGCAGGCCCTCCATATAAGCCGCGCGCAGCACGCCGATGGCAATCATGTCATTGGAGCAGATGATGGCAGTGGGTCGCGTGGCGAGCTTTTGCAGTTGTCCAAAACCGGCCACTCCACCTTTCAGCGTGTGATCGCACTCGATGATCCATTTCTTCTGCGCCGATAAAGCGGCGGCCTGCATCGCTGTGCGGAAGTCGTTTTCGCGCGTGACGGCCGAATGCAGGTGATGCGGGCCGGCGAGAAACGCGATGTTGCGATGGCCCAGCTCTGCCAGATGATTGACAGCGGAACGTATCCCCGTCGAGTAGTCGAGCAGGATAGTGCTGGCCTTGGGATCATCGAGCTTGAACTCCGCCAGCACGATCGGCACGTTCCGGTGCACGAGCTGATCGAGCACGGATTCTTCTTCGCCGAAGGTCATTACAGCGACGCCATCTACCTTGCGTTCCAACATGCGGCGCACGCACGTGGTCAGGATCTCCGGATCACTGTTCGAAGAGCTCACCAGAATCTCGTATCCGTGTTTGACAGCGATCTCTTCAAAGCTCTGCACCAGCTCCGGGAAGAAGGGATTGGTGATGTTCTCAACGATGATGCCCAGAAGCCGGCTGCGCCCCGAGACCAGCGTCCGTGCATGGGTGTTTGGAAAGTAGTTGAGCTGCTTGATTGCCTGCCACACGCGCTTGGAGAGCCGATCGCTCACCAGCGGAGAGCCGTTGATGGTCCGGGAGACAGTCGCGATCGACACCTTGGCCAGTGCGGCAACGGCGCGGATGTCAGGCATTTTGCCGGCTGTCTTACGGATAGCTTTACGAGGCACGAACCAATCCTAACTGATTTTCCAGCGAGAACAGAAAGAGAGTGCACCGGCGCGGTGGAATTCTCTTAACCGCGCTTGCAGCACGGAAGAGACGCAGCAGAGCCGAGCGGCGGCCTCTGCTCGTTACGTCTGGTCCGCAATCAACAAGCGCAGATCGCGGAGATTCTGCCCTGTGGGACCGGTCACAACGGAATCACCTAATGCCGTGAAGAGCGGACATGCATTGAAGGTTGCCAGCGATTCCTGCGGATCGAAGCCGAAGGAGCGCGCTCTTGTAACGGTTGTGGGATCGGCGATGGCGCCCGCAGATTGCGTGTTTCCGTCGATTCCGTCCGATCCAGCACTCAGAATTGTGATGTGCGCGCCGGGATACTTCTGAATCTCCAGCGCACAGGCCAGCGCGAACTGCTGATTGCGTCCGCCGGCGCCCGGCGTGCGGTTCAGCGTGACCGTCACTTCGCCCACGGAGACGAGGCAGACCTTGGGATGCGCCGCACGCAGCGCATGGAAGCGCTCCAGCAGATAGCGGGCGGCCGCGGCATAGTCCCAGTCGTCGCAGCTATTGTCGACCACCGTATGGAAGCCGGCCTTTTGCGCAAGAGAGCGCGCATTTTCGACGAGGTCGTGGCTCGAGAGCAGGATCTCGAAGACAGAGTCGCGGAAGGCCACGTCCTCGTCTTTCATCGTGGCCGCTGCGGTTACGCGCCGGGCCAGTACGGCATCCGTCCAAGGCAGTTTAGGCAGAAATGGCGGCCGCTTTCCCTTATTGCCGGGAGACTCGGGAAGATCTTCGCGCTCGAAGAAGTCGCGCACCGAGGCAGGAAACTTCGCTGAAAGATCGTACCTGGCCAGCAGTTCTCGAACGTCGGTGATGGTGGAGTGATCCGGGGAAGTGGGTCCGGATGAGAGCGCGTCGAGCGAGCGCAGCGGCACGTCGGGCAGCAATAGACTCACCTTGGCAGCTTCGGGCGCGGCCATCGCCAGCCGTCCGCCCTTGACCGCGGAGAAGTGTTTGCGGAGTGTATTGATCTCCTGAATCGGCGCTCCCGAGGCAACCAGCAGTTCGTGAAATTTCACGGTCTCAGCAAGCGTGATCTGCGGATCGATAGGCAGATCGAACATCGCTGATCCGCCGCCTGAGATGAGAAAGAAGATGAGTGTGTCTTTCTTCGCCTTGCGCACCAGCGCAAGCGCAGCCTGCGCCGCGGCGAAAGAATCTTCGTTCGGCAGCGGATGGCCGCCCTCGAAGTAGCGGAACCGCCAGTTGCGCGCTTTGGGAATCTGGTTCCAGCAGCAGACGCCGCGCAGGCCTTTGCGCCGCTTCATCCGCGCCAGAAGGACATCCAGCATCGGTCCTGCTGCCTTGCCCAGCGCGATGACGAAGATGCGTTTGTAACTGGAGAGGTCGATCGTAGCCGGGCCGCTGCCATCGGGCATCAGCCGGTGCAGGAGATTGCCCTCGAAGCGAAGGCGGCGATCAAAGGCCGAGGCGATATTGCAGGCTTCAAGAGAGCCGGTGAAGATCTCTGTGGCCGTAGCGTGCAGTGCGTCCAGGGTAGAGTCGCTGACCGGGATCATAACAATTGCTCCTTCAGCCAGCCGGAGATCGTGTGCTGCATGGTCTCAAGTTGGCCGGTAAGAAAATGATCGGCGCCTGGAAGGAGAACCAGGCGTTTGGGTTCTGCAGCGGATGCAGCGATCTGCTGAAGTTGTGCAGCCGGCGCAAAGGCGTCGCGCTCTCCGCTGAGGAATAACTTGGGAATGAAGACGTCTTTCAGGAAGGAATAGTCATAACTGCGGCCCTCGGCCGTGATGGGCAGGCCCAGCGCAACAAGCGCGCGCACATTGGGGTTATGGCTGAGGCGACAACAGGCCTGGAGCGCCATTGCCGCGCCAAAGCTGAATCCGACCGCAATAACCGGAAGCCTGAATTCGTTTTCAAGCCAGGCCAGACTTGCGAGCACATCGTCTACTTCTGCCGCGCCGTCGTGTGCTCCTTCGCTTCGGCCGGCGCCGCGAAAGTTAAAGCGCAGCACGGGCAGCTCCAATCCCCGGGCGGGATCGTTGAGCGCCTTCATGGCGTGGTAGACGACTTTGTTGTGCAGGGTGCCGCCGCCGAGCGGGTGTGGATGGCAGACCAGTGCGGCGAACTTTGCATCCGGAGCGCCCTGGTTCAGGATCGCCTCCAGCCGGCCCGCAGGTCCGTGCAGATCGACCATGCGCACCGTGCGTACTGCACGCGACGTCTCGGTGGTTGATTGCCCGACCAATTGTCCTTGCGCTTGGACGGATGCGGCTGTGGAGGTCATTCCACTGCTCATTCTACGCCCAGTTTGCGTCTCTGCCGCACTGATCAGCGTGTGCCGGATCAGTTTGCGAAACGGCCGTTGCGCTATTCTGGCAACATCATGATCGATCCTCTTCCTTTTGCACCGATTGACCCCATCGGTCTGACGCGCCAATTATGTGAAATCGAATCCACGACCTATCACGAAGGCGAAGTTGGTGATTTTCTTGCCGAATTTCTAAAGAATCGAGGCTGGGCGGTGGAGAAGACGCCTGTTTCCCAGCCGGCGGAAAGCGCCTCGGCCGGTGCGCGCTGGAATGTCTATGCGGGCATTCCTGGCCAGACGCCTGAACTCGTTTTTTCCACACATATGGACACCGTTCCGCCCTACATCCCTTTCAGCGAGGATGCGGAGTTTATGTATGGGCGTGGCGTCTCCGATGCGAAGGGCATCATCGCCGCGCAGGTCGCCGCCGCCGAAGCGCTGCGTAGGGAGGGGTTGCGCGTAGGCGTGCTGTTTGTCTCCGGAGAAGAGCGCGATTCGGCAGGCGCAAAAGCCGCGAACCTCGCGCCTAAGCCAAGCCGGTTTCTGGTGAACGGCGAGCCTACCGACAACCGGCTGGCCCTGGCTTCGAAAGGCGCGTTGCGCGCGGTTTTCCGTGCTTCGGGCAAGATGGCTCACTCGGCATATCCCGAGCTGGGCGATTCGGCGGTTCACAAGCTGATCGAGGTACTGGACCGTGTGCTCGCCATTCCGCTGCCGACGCTTGAAGATATTGGGCCGAGCACACTGAACATCGGTCAGGTCCATGGCGGCTATGCGCCGAATGTCATCGCCGATAAAGCAGAGGCGCAGGTGCTTGTCCGCCTGGTGGGTGACTCGGCGCCGGTAAGGCAGGCGCTTATCGAAGCATGCGGCGGTTTGGCCGAGGTCGATTTCACACTGGAGATTCCTTTCGTCCGGCTGCGCGCCGTAGAAGGCCTGCCGACGATGATCGCGAAGTTCACCACGGATATTCCGCAGCTTTCAAACTGGGGTGAGCCGCTGCTGCTCGGGCCAGGCTCGATTCACGTGGCGCATACGCCGCATGAGAAGCTGGCAAAGAAAGAACTGCTGGAAGCGGTCGAGCTTTACATCCAGGTAGCGAAACGGCTGCTGCAATAAATCTGCCCGTCCAAATTTTCGCAGGGAGAAATCATATGAGTTCGGATATCTATTCGATTCCCGTCCAGAAGATCACCGGGGAGCCAGCCTCGCTGGCCGAGTTTAAAGGTTCTGTTCTGCTTATCGTCAATGTTGCATCGCAATGCGTCTTCACGCCGCAATATGAGGGTCTCGAAAAGCTGTACAGCCGGTTTCGACATCAAGGGCTGGTCGTCGCTGGTTTTCCGGCCAACGACTTCAAAGAGCAGGAGCCAGGATCGAATGAAGAGATACAGTCCTTCTGCACTGTGAGCTACGGCGTGCAGTTTCCGATGTACAGCAAGATCACGGTCGTCGGGCCGCAGAAGCACCCGCTCTATGCGGCTCTGATCGCCGCGCAGCCGGATGCAATCTGCCCCAGCGGAAATCCTTTTCGGCAGCAGTTGAAAGGTTGGGGCGTTCCCACGACAGAGGCGCCGGAGATCTCCTGGAACTTCGAGAAATTTCTGGTCAACCGCTCTGGAGAAGTGGTCAAACGGTTCACGCCTGAGACTGCCCCCGACGCGCCGGAATTGGTTGTCGCCATCGAGGCCGAGCTGGCCAAGACATAGCTGGTTGTTGCTGGTTCGTCGCCACTGGCTGCATTGGCGATTTCCATGTATTCTCAGCCCATGCATGAGGCCGCTTCCGCCCATTCCTCCGTTATGAACGAGCTAGAGCACGCAGCTTCCTCTTATCTGCGCTCGGCGCGGCATCAGCCTGTGCAATGGCACTCGTGGGGCGAGGGTGCCTTTGCGGCCGCCCAGGCGCAGGACAAGCCAGTGCTGCTTGATATCGGCGCAGTCTGGTGCCACTGGTGCCACGTGATGGATCGCGAATCGTATGAGGACTCTGAAATTGCCGCCATCATCAACCGGCACTTTATTGCCGTCAAGGTAGATCGTGACGAACGTCCGGATGTCGACGCGCGTTATCAGGCGGCTGTTTCGTCGATTAGCGGGCAGGGAGGATGGCCGCTCACCGCATTTCTCACTCCTGACGGACGGCCGTATTTTGGCGGAACGTACTTTCCCCGCGACGACCGATATGGAAGGCCGGGTTTCGGCCGCATCCTGCTGACGATGGCCCAGGTATGGCGCGAGCGCCGCGACGACGCGCTGGAAACCGCATCAAGCGTGATGGCCGCCATCGAGCACAATGAGAGCTTCTCCGGTCGTGGCGGCGGGGCATCGGCGCTCACGCTTTCCTTGGTCGACAAGATCGTAGCTTCGGCCGTCGCGCAGTTCGATCCTCGTAATGGCGGCTTTGGATCACAGCCGAAGTTTCCGCATCCGGCCGCACTCGATCTGCTGCTCGAAGTGGGCGTAAACCGAAATAACGCGCAGGCGCTCACCGCGTTTACAACGACTCTCGAAAAGATGGCGCATGGGGGCGTTTACGACCAATTGGCGGGCGGATTCCACCGCTACTCGGTGGATGAGCGTTGGGTGGTGCCGCACTTCGAGAAGATGCTCTACGACAACACCGAGCTGCTGCGCAACTATGCGCACGGCTTTCAGAGTCCCATCGGTGGTGTTGTGCGTGAGGATTTTCTCGACACCGCGCGCGAGATTATCGCCTGGCTCGATGCGACAATGACGGACCGCGAACACGGCGGCTTCTATGCCTCACAGGACGCTGATGTCGGTCTGGATGATGACGGCGATTACTTCACCTGGACATTCGACGAGGCACGCGCTGTTCTCGATCCGGCGGAGCTCGATCTGGCCGCGGCATACTACGACATCGGCGAACTGGGCGACATGCATCACAATCCTGCGAAAAATGTGCTGCATGTGAATCACTCACTGACCGAACTAGCCGCAAAGAAGGGAGCGTCTGTCGAGAGCCTGCAGGCGTTGCTCGATTCGGCGCGCCGTAAGCTGATCGCGGCACGCTCCAAGCGCACGACGCCTTTTATCGATCGCACGCTCTATACCGGCTGGAATGCGATGGCGGTCTCCGCCTATCTTGAGGCTGCGCGTGTGCTGCGAATGGAAGCGTCGCGCGCGTTCGCGTTGCGCACACTCGACCGGCTGCTCCAGGAAGCCTGGGATGGTGAGGCGATTCTCCATCACGTGATTGCATATCCCGAGAGCGGAGCGCCTGCCGAAAAAGCTCCGGGCACGCTGGATGACTATGCCTTCACAGTGCATGCCTGCATCGATGCATGGCTTGCCGAAGGCGAGATGCGCTATTACCGCACTGCTTTGAAGCTGGCGGATGCCATGATCGCGCGGTTTTACGATCGCGCCGGAGGCGCTTTCTTTGACGCCGCGGTTTCATCGGCTGGAACTGGACCGCTGGGGGCGCTGGCCGCGAGGCGCAAACCGCTGCAGGATGCGCCAACACCGGCCGGGAATCCCACTGCCGCTTCGGCCTTGCTGCGTCTTGAGGCTCTGAGTGGTCGCGATGAATACCGCAAGATCGCCGAAGAAACGCTGGCCTCGTTTGCAGGGATTGTGGAGCATTTCGGCCTGTATGCCGGCAGCTACGGCTTGGCGCTGGAGCGCCTGCTGCTTGATCCGGTGCAGATAGTGATCGTGGGCTCCGGTTCTGCGGCGGATCGGCTGGAAGCTACGGCGATTGCAGGATTCGCGGTGAACAAGACGGTGATCCGCATCGCGCGCTCGCGCCTGGCTCCCGGCGGAGTGCCCGAAGCCCTGGCCGAAACCGTGCTGCAAATGTCTGCGCCAGATGCGGAAGCCTGGGCACTGGTGTGCAAAGGGCGCACCTGTTTGCCGCCGATCACAGATGCTGAGGAACTGCTGGAAGCGCTCGGGTCGGAGTAGCCGGTTCATTCTCCAGAAAACGGATTTGTCTCCTGAGACTTCTGTGCCGTGGGATCGGGTGGCCGCTGCACGCTTTGGGATGCGGCCTCCGCCTCAAGGTGCGGAGCCGCCGCCGAGGTATCGCTTTTCTGTTCAACTGAAGCCGAGTGACTATAAACGCGCAGCGGATCGCCAGGCAGCATGTGGTTTTCTTCCAGCGCCAGCCGCACCCGCCGCTGAAACTCGCGCATCGGGCCATATTGCTGCGTGGGCAGTGTCTTGAAGACTACCGGGAAGATCAGCTGCGATCCCTTCATCGAATCCACGCCCAGAACCTGCGGATCGGCCACAAACAGGTTTTTGAACTGCTCGCTATTGCGAACATCCAGGGCAATCTGCTTGAGGAGCGCCATGACTTTGTCGGGATTTGCGGAGAAGTCGACGCTTACGTTGATCGTGGCTACGGAAAAGTCTGCGCTGAGATTGGCTACAGTGGTGATCTGTGAGTTCGGAATCACGTAGAGGGTGCCATCCCCATCGCGGATGGTCGTTTTGCGCAAAGTCATCGCTTCTACGGTGCCGGCCAGTCCTGCCAGTTTTACGCTGTCACCCACATTGAACTGGCCCTCCACCAGGATGAGGATGCCGTTGAACATATCCTTGACGATGGTCTGGGCGGCCAGGCCGATGGCCACGCCGGCCACTCCCGCTGAAGCCAGCAGGGGAGCGAGATTTACGCCAAGAGCCGCCAGAAACTGCATGCCGACGATGACGCCGATGATGGCCAAGCCTGTGGCGCGGATCACACTGGCAAGAGTCTTCACTTCGGCGATACGCCCACGCCCAGCGGCATGGTGCTCGGCCACGCGGACCATCCGGCCGGTGATGATGCGCAACAACTTATTCAGAAAAAACGCGATCGCAAAGAGGACGACGAGATGCGGCAGCTTGGTATGGATGAATTCCTGGCTGTCAGACACCCACTCATCCAGCACCTTGCCCATGAATCGCCCTTCCGCAAAGATGCCGGAGCGCACCACAATGCAAAATTCTGTCGCCCATCTCAAAGGAAACATGCCAAATCTCCTCTTTTTAGACTAGACTGTGCCCATGGGTGGCCGGAAAATCTCCCCTTGGCCCCGGCTCCTGGTATGCGCATCTGAACTTAAGGTCGGCCATGATTCGCAGGCTTATTGGCGAAGGAACCTCGACGGACCCATCTCGGCCCGACACTGTGGTCTGCGGCTCGAAATCGAAAATCTTGAAATCGAAGATAAGGTTCAGCGCGCTTGCAATCTTCGCGGCATTTACGCTGATTGCCGTCAGTCCAGGCGTGGGCCGTGTTCATGCGCAATCAGCGCAAGCTGGGCAATCCGCTTCGACACCTGATACGCAATCAAAACAGTCCACTCCGATAACGGATACGCAGACACAACCTGCTGCGACCTCGGACGCGCAATCCGATCAGTCGACCGCAGCGACGGACGATTCGTCGGCGCAGTCCACTTCAACAACGGACACTCAATCAGACCAACCCACCTCCGCGACGGACACGCAGTCGGGGCAGGCTACCTCCGATTCAGATGCGCAGCAGACCACTTCGACAACCGATGCGCAATCGGACTCTACGACGTCAGCCCAATCCGATTCCACAACCTCTACTTCCGCAACCTCTGCGCAATCAGACTCGGCAACATCCGGCAATCAAGGTGCATCGGGACAAGATTCATCCGCAGCGGACCCCGCGCCGGCAACTGCACCCGCTCCGGTGGTCGCGCCGTCCGCGCCGGTGGCTCAGGTTCCGCCCGTGCCCAAGACTCCTGAGGAGCTGCGTAAGCAGGAGGTCGCCAACGAGGCTGCCAACCTGCTCAAAATGGCAACCGATCTGAAGGCCGAAGTGGGCAAAACAACCAAAGACGAGCTCTCCCTATCCGTCGTGCGCAAGGCCGGAGAGATTGAGCAGTTCGCTCACAAGGTGCGCAGCGACCCGCGCATGACCGCGGGCAAGGATTGAGGTACTACGAGATGAGCGGAGAACACGGTCTCGTCATCAGGAACACGACAAAACGGCTCGCCGGCTGTTTCGGGAGCCGCTTTGCTTCGTACGCGATCGGGCTGGTGATTCTGCTCACATGCCTGTCGGGCTGGTCTCAGTCCCAACCGCAGATAGGACAAAGCAGCCAAATGCCGAGCATGCAGCGCGGCGGCATACCTGCGGATCCCAATTTCCAGAGCTCTCCGTTTAATGATCCCTACAACAATCCCACCGAGGTGGAGAAGCGCCTGCGCATGATCAATGCAGAGCGCCAGAAGGCGATGGTCTCCGACACCGATAAGCTGGTGAGGCTGGCTACGGAGCTGAACGAAGACATCGCCAAATCGAATTCCGGCCAGCTTTCGCCCGCGCAGCTCCGCAAAGTGGCGGAGATCGAGAAGCTGGCGCATAGTGTTCGCGACAAGATGCTGATGTCGGTGCGCGGACCGCAATTAAACGGACAGCCGTTCAATATTGATGGTCCGACTCCCTACTTCCCGTCCCACCGCTGACATTTGCGTGAGATCGCATCGGCTGCAGACAACGGAGTTAGCCTGACGGTACTTCTCAATAACTGTGCCCAACGGCGTGCGCCAAGTTGTTACAATCTGGTAGCGAGGTTTCTCGGGAGACGGCGGGAATGGAAGCGGCACTTTCCAGCGTTCGCATGCAGGGGCCGGCGGGTTCAGACGAGTTGAACGCACAAAAGCTGGTAGAGATTTACCGGCTCATGTATCTCTCCCGCCGGGTGGACGACCGGGAGATCCTTCTCAAACGCCAGCAGAAGATCTTCTTCCAGATTTCCGCTGCCGGGCATGAGGCTCTTCAGGTAGCTGCTGCGCTGGCCCTCCGGCCGGGCTACGATTGGTTCTTTCCTTACTATCGCGATCGCGCGCTCTGCCTCGCTCTGGGCGTTTCTCCCTACGACATGTTCCTGCAGGCCGCTGGTGCGGCAACCGATCCGGCCAGCGGCGGCCGCCAGATGCCGACGCACTGGAGCAGCCGGGAACTGCACATTGTCAGCACGTCATCCTCGACCGCAACCCAACTGCTGCATGCAGTGGGCTGCGCCGAGGCAGGCCGGTATTTCAGCCGGCATCCCGATGCAGCCGAGCGGCCTGCGACGAGTGATGCCGAAATCGACTACCGCGCCTTTCATGACGTGGATTTTCATGCCGACGAGGTTGTCCTTGCCTGTGTAGGCGAGGGGTCCACCTCGCAGGGCGAATTCTGGGAGGCGATGAATACTGCCTCGAACCAGAAGCTGCCGGTGATCTTTCTCGTTGAAGACAATGGCTACGCCATCAGCGTTCCGGTTGAGGTGAACACGCCCGGCGGCAACATCTCGCGTATTGTGGCGAATTTTCCGAACTTCCACTTTGCGGAAGTGGACGGAACTGATCCAGTCGCGTGCCTGCAGGCATTTCGTGCCGCGGCGGCATATTGCCGCGCGGGGCATGGGCCTGCGTTTGTGCATGGCCATTGCGTGCGGCACTACTCGCATTCGTACTCGGATGACGATACCCAGTACCGCTGCGCGGCAGAGCGCGAGACCGATGTGCTACGCGATCCGATTGCGCGGATGCGCGTGCGACTTATTCAGGAGAGCATTCTCACGGCGGCTCAGGTCGAGGAACTGGAACAGTCGCTCGATCGTGAGGCCGCCGAAGCAGCCGAGCGTGCTCTCAAAGCTCCTCTACCAGCAATTGAAAGCATTCCCCACTTCGTTTACTCCGCCAATCTCGATCCCGCCAAGGCTGCCTTCGCCACCGAACAAGTTCAATCTCCCGCAAAACAGAATGGTCAAAAAGCAGCCGCTCCCCGGACGATGGCTGACCTGATCAATGTCTGCCTGCGCGATGAGATGCGCCGCGATCCACGCATCGTGATCTATGGCGAAGACGTTGCCGACGCCAGCCGCGAACAGGCGTTAGCCGAGGTGAAAGGGAAGGGCGGCGTCTTCAAGCTGACCGCCGGTCTGCAGACGGAGTTCGGGTCGGAGCGTGTCTTCAACTCCGTTCTGGCCGAAGCGAACATTGTGGGCCGCGCTGTGGGCTACTCGGTGCGCGGCATGAAACCTGTCGTCGAGATTCAGTTCTTCGACTACATCTGGCCGGCAATGCACCAGATTCGCAACGAGCTTTCCGTGATGCTCTGGCGCTCGAATGGAGCGTGGGCAGCGCCAGCGGTGATTCGCGTCCCTATCGGGGGCTATCTCACGGGCGGCTCGATCTATCACTCGCAGTCGGGGGAGAGCATTTTCACGCACATTCCTGGTCTGCGCGTGGTGATGCCTTCGAGCGCGCTCGACGCGAATGGCTTGCTGCGCACGGCGATCCGTTGCGATGATCCGGTGCTCTTTCTCGAGCACAAGCGGCTCTATCGTGAGCCCTACGGCCGCGCCGCGTATCCGGGGCCGGATTTTGCGATTCCGTTTGGCAAAGCCAAGATCGTGCGGCCCGGCTCGCAGATCACGCTCGTCACCTACGGAGCGCTGGTGCCGCGCGCCTTGCAGGCCGCGCAACAGGCCGAGCGCCAGCGCGGGATCGATGTGGAGATTCTCGACCTGCGCACGTTGAATCCGTATGACTGGGATGCGATTGCAACCTCTGTGCGCAAGACCAATCGCGTGATCGTGGCTCACGAAGACATGTTGAGCTGGGGCTACGGCGCAGAGATTGCCGCACGCATTGCCGAAGAGCTTTTCGATGATCTCGACGCGCCGGTCAAGCGCATCGGCTCGATGGACACATTCGTGGCGTATCAGCCGATACTCGAAGATGCAATTCTGCCGCAGCCCGAAGACATTCTCAACACGATCGTGGCCCTGAAGGCCTACTGAGCGATCTCCATATCGTCAGGATTCGACCTCTTCGGCGGGCGTCATCTCTTCAGGTGCAGGAATAATTCCCATCTGTTGGTAGATCGGCCGTACCGTACGGCGCAGTGCGGGCAACTGCGTGACAAACCAAAACGCGCCGAGCACCACGACGGAGCCGGTGAGAATCACCGTCAATGGAGCGCCAATGGCGGCTGCCATAGATCCCGCGAGCAGGCTGCCGAAGGGCGCCATGCCCACGAAAGCCATCGTGTAATAGCTCATCACGCGCCCGCGCTTATCTTCACTGACCAGCGTCTGAATGATGGTGTTGCTCGCAGCCATGCCCTGCATCATGCCCATGCCCGCAATCAAGACCGTGACCATCGATAGCCAGAAGACGCGCGAGAGCCCGAAGCCGATGAGGCCGATTCCGAAGACAGCTGCGGCCAGGGGAATCATGCGAATAAGGCCGCGCACATTTTTGCGCGCAGCGAGCGAGAGCGCAGAGATGAGCGCGCCGACGCCCATGGCGCCCATCAGGAATCCGAGAGTATGCGGATCGCCGTGCAGCACCTTGGCAGCGAAGATGGGCATGAGCACGACGAACGGCATGCCCATCAGGCTGACTGTTGCGAAGAGCAGAAGAATTGTCCGAATCGGCACGAAGCCCGCAACATAGCTCCAGCCTTCCTGCAACTCCGTAAACGTCGATGTCGGCTTGCGTTTGACCACAGGTGCATGGATGCGCATGGCCAGGAGTGACGCGATGACGGCGAGATAGCTGAGGCCGTCGATCAGGAAGCACCATGCTTCATTGCTCGCGGCGATCACCATGCCCGCCAGCGACGGTCCGATGAGCCGGGCCATGTTGACCATGGACGAGTTGATGGCGATGGCGTTCGAAAGATCGGCGCGGTCGCCGACCATCTGCACCATAAATGCCTGCCGGCCCGGCATGTCAAAGGCATTAATCAGGCCTTGCATCACACTAAGCGCGAGAATCCAGCCGATGGTGATACGGCCGGAAAAGGTTAAAGCAGCGAGAAGCAGAGACTGCACCATGGAGAGGACCTGCGTCCACACCAGCACCTGCCGTCGATCGAGCCGGTCAACCCACACGCCGGCGAAGGGTGCAACGAGAAAAGTAGGAATCTGGCCTGCAAAGCTGACGGTGCCCAGCAGCAGAGCGGACTTGGTGAGCCGGTAGACCAGCCACGCAGTCGCGATGCGCGTCATCCATGTGCCGATGAGCGAGATGCTTTGGCCGCCAAAGAAAAGCCGGAAGTTACGATGCCTCAGCGCCCGCCACGCATGCGACGCCCTCGCGAACCGCTGCGGTTTGCCCGCGCCGGATTCGTTGGACGTTGCGATCGATCGAGTGCGTTGAGGAGAGCTCACAGCTGGTTTTTGCTTTCTACATTTTTAGATGCGGAAAGCAGGAATTCAATCCATTTGGAAAAGAGCGGGCAATGAATCTAGCTAGTCGGCGATCGCGTGATCGGTCGCAAGATCGACGCCGCTCCACGCCTTCTTCGCGGTCCAGGGTTGAGGTGGCGCGCTCCAGAATGCATCGGCTGCATCGAGGCCGAGAGGCAACCATGCGGCAGAGCAGAGATAGAGGCTTCCTGTCGAAATATAGTTTTCGCCGATCGACGGCTGATGGCCCGCAAAGCCGATCGTGAGCCAGCCGTTGCCGTCGAAGGTGCCCGGCGCGGCCATCATGCGCGTCATGACTACGGTCATTGCACAGCGCACCTGCGCGGGTGATACACCCTCGGGCAAATCACGGCGCCACGCCATCTCGGCAAGATGGTGTAACGCGCCGAAGCGATAAGCCAGCGATCGGCCGATGGGTGGAAACGTGCCTTCGGGGCTGATGAGGCGCTCCTGGATTGCGGCATAGCGCCGGGCGCGTGCCGTCACCGCGCTGTTCAGGGAGGCCCAACGATGCGTTACGGTGCTGACGGCATCGAGCATCGTCAGCATCATCGGTTGAATCACGAAGCTGTTGTAGTAGTCCCAGTGGAAGCTCGGCCCGTCGCCATAGAGACCGTCGCCCTTATACCACTCCTGGTGCTGGCGCAGCGCGTAGTCGATCCGCATGGTGTCCCAGGGCTGGCCGTATTTGCAAAAGCACGCCTCGATCATCGCAGAGAAGAGCAGCCAGTTGTTGAAGCCGGGCTGGATCTTGCGCGTTTCCACGAGAGCACGAACGAGATTTTCTTTGGTTGTTGAGTCCAGCTTTTCCCAAAGCTGCGTAGGCGCGCGCACGATGGCGAGAGCCAGAAAGGCCGCGTCCACAACCGACTGCTGATTGCTTCCGAAGTTGAAAGCGTCGGGCGATTGGGGATCGGTGCCGTAGCGAATAGCCAGCCGTGCCCACTCCTGATAGCGGCTGCGGAGTTTCTCTTCTGCTGGATCATTTCCCGGATCGGCTTCAAGCCAGGGCGCCAGGCCGGCGAGCAAACGGCCCACCGCTTCAAGATGCGTGGACTGGGCACGCGCCTGCTCGTCGCCCTTTGCCGCTTCAACCGGCATGGTGGCGCGCAGTTTCTGCTGGCTGATGGCGGCAAGCACCGGTTGCGAGACACGCTCGACAATCGAAAGCCACGCCGCGCGATCATCTTTGCCGGTTTTGTCCGGTTCTTTTCCTTGGTCTCGAACGAGAGCCGTGGCAGGAGCGCTCGCAGCGAGCGGCGCGGCGGCCAGCAGCGCATTTTTCAAAAAGCTGCGCCGACTGGCCTGAGTGAGTGAGGACATGGAATTCGATTCTCCGCAAATAGGAGCGACATTCTTTTGAACTCGCAATTATAGCGTTCGGGTCGTTGCGCATCGGGATTCCTCGGATACGGATAGTGCAAATCCTGCATGCGCCGCTCCAGTAGAGTGGAGTGAGAGCACGGCGGTCTTTGCGCTCTCAATCCTCCTTGGCGACCCTCTCCAATTCGATTCCCCTTGCCGAATTGCTGCACGCAACCTTCGGCTTTGCGCGGTTTCGCATCAACCAGGAGGAGGTGTGCCGGACAGCCATTCATGGGCGCGATTTGCTGCTGGTGATGCCGACCGGAGCGGGGAAGAGCCTGTGCTATCAACTGCCCGCCATCGCCCGCGGCGGAACCGCGCTGGTGATCTCGCCGTTGATCGCGCTGATGGAAGATCAGACGGCAAAACTGGCAGCACTCGGGCTGCGTGTTGCTCGGATTCACTCAGGGCTGGACCGGGCGCAATCGCGGCAGGCGTGTGTGGACTATCTCAAAGGCGATTTGCAGTTTCTGTTCATGGCGCCGGAGCGGCTGCGTGTGCCGGGCTTTGCAGAGATGCTGGCGAAGAAAAAGCTCTCGCTCATCGCTATCGATGAGGCGCATTGCATCTCGCAGTGGGGACATGATTTTCGGCCCGACTATCGCATGCTGGGCCAGCATCTGCCAATGCTGCGCGGCGCAGACGATCCTGCACCGATACTGGCGCTCACGGCTACGGCTACACCAACCGTGCAGGCGGATATTGTTGCGCAGCTTGCCATGGTGAGGCCGGCGAAGTTCATTCATGGATTCCGCCGTGACAATCTGGCCATCGAGGTGGTGGAGATTCCGGTTCCGCAGCGCGCCGGAACCATTCTCAATCTGTTGATGTGCCGGGAGCGCAGACCGGCGATTGTGTATGCCAGCTCGCGCAAGCAGTCTGAGCAGCTTGCCGAGGAGCTGTCGCAAAGGGTGCGAGCGGCTGCATATCATGCAGGGCTTGACGCGGAGACACGCGAGCGCGTACAGCGCGCTTTTCAGGCTGGAGAGCTGGAAGTGGTGGTGGCAACAATCGCGTTTGGCATGGGCATCGACAAGGCTGATATTCGCACGGTGATTCATGCGGGGTTGCCGGGCACGCTCGAAGGCTACTACCAGGAGATTGGCCGCGCGGGGCGCGATGGCGCGCTGAGCCGCACGTTTCTGATGCACAGCTTTGCCGATCAACGCACGCATGGGTTCTTTCTGAACCGGGACTATCCACCCGTCGAGCATCTGGAAGAGGTGTTTCGGCGCTTGGGCGAAGAGGCTGTGCCGGTGGACGATCTGCGCGAGGCGTCAAAGCTTGGCGAAGAGGAGTTCGACAAGGCGCTCGAAAAGCTGGAGATTCATGGCGGGGCGCGCGTGGATTTTGGCGGCAGCGTGAGGCGTGGCGCGGCAGGATGGAAGAAGACTACACGACCCAGGCGCAATATCGCGCGGAGCAATTTGAGAAGGTGGTGCGCTACACAGAGTCGAGTGAATGCCGCATGGCCGCTCTGGTACGCCACTTTGGCGATGAGGAAGATGCGAGCCGGACTTGCGGCAAGTGCGATGTGTGCGATTCGGCGGGCGCAGTGCTGCGGCAGTTTCGGCGGCCAACGGCCGCTGAGCGTGAGCTGGTGCAGCGAATAATAGAAGAACTGCGGATTGTCGACTATAAGGCTACGGGGACTTTGCAAAGGAGTCTCGATCCGCAGGGACGCATAGGGCGCGACGAGTTCAATGCGCTACTTGATGCAATGCTGCGCGAGAGCCTGATCGTAATTGAAGACGCCGAGTACGAGAAAGACGGAGAAGTGCGGCAATTCCGCAAGGTGCGGCTGACAGCACGAGGGCTCGCGGAGCGCGAGACGACGGCGCTCGAACTGCTCATCAGCGATGGCATGGTGGAAGAGTTTGGCGGGCGGAGCGAATCAGCTACGCGAATAGGAAAATCAACGAGAAATCGAAGTCGGTTTCTGCAAAGAACGCGAAGACGGATGCGGCTCCAGTAAAGCTGACGGCCGATCAGGAAAAGATCGCTGTAAGGCTTAAACAGTGGCGCGCTGCCGAGGCGAAGAAGCTCGGCGTGCCGGCCTATGTAATTCTGCACGACCGCACGTTGACGGCGATAGCTGCTGCGCAGCCCGAAAATCCGCGGCAGTTGCTGGATATCGATGGCATGGGGCCGGCGAAGGTGGAGAAATTTGGCGCGGCGATTCTGCGTGTATGCAGTGCCGGTTAGTTCAACAGCGCTACTCGGCGGCTTTGGCGGCGAGCGTTTCGATCACGGCAAGATTCTGCATCAGGTCAGCAGGCACGTTGTGGCGGTCACGCAGATAATCCGGCGCGTTGTAGGAGACCCAAGTCCTCCCGCTCTCGTCTTCCCAGACAAGAATTTTGAGCGGCAGGTCGATGGCGATGGTGGGAACGGCCAGCATCACAGGCGTACCGGTCCGGGGACTGCCAAAGATGAGCAGCTTGGTGGGACGCATCGCCATACCCACCTTCTCAGCTTCGCCGCTGTGATCGACGAGCGCAAAGAGCGTTACGCCTTTTGCATTCAGAATCGCCTTGAATTTCTCGACGGTTGCGTCGACGGAGTGCGCGGTAGCGATAGTCGTGATTCCAGCAGAACTCATGGTGGTGATGATACGCGTAGCCTGATCGACGGCAGATAAAAACTGCACAAGAAAAAGCCCCGGAATTGCCCGGGGCTTTTTCGGGTATGCGCTCCATTTAGCTCACGCGGTCGATCGTGAGGGACTCAAGCACGACCGGCTTGTGCGGCTTGTCCTGGCCGTTACGCGCGACCTTCGAGATTTTCACGACGATGTCCTGGCCTTCGACAACCTCTCCAAAGATGGTGTGCTTGCCGGTGAGCCACGTAGTCGGCGCAACGGTGATGAAGAACTGGCTGCCGTTCGTATTGGGGCCGGCATTGGCCATGGCGAGCTTGCCCGGTGTGTCGAACTTGTGCGGCGAGCCCTTGGTTTCGTCTTCAAATTTATAGCCCGGCCCGCCCATGCCAGTGCCCGCCGGATCGCCGCCCTGGATCATGAAGTCGGGAATGACGCGATGGAAGATCGTTCCGTTGTAGAGCTTGTCTTTCGACTTTGCACGGGTGACGGGATGGGTCCATTCGCGCGAGCCCTCGGCCAGTTCGATGAAATTCTTTACGGTGACGGGCGCGTCGCTCTCAAAAAGGCGCACGGTGATCTTGCCTTCGTTCGTGTTGAAGACAGCGTAGGTTCCTGGTGCAAGTGCCATGATGAACTCCTGGGATTTTGAAGATCGAGACGGACCGCCGATTTAAGCGATCGTTCGTTAGGGTTGTGGCGCGGCCTGCGCTGCAGGTTGAGCAGCCGGTTGCTCGTCGGGTGGCAAGGGCGGCATAGGTTGGCCCTCGGGCACGATGGTGACTTTCTTCAGCATCACCGGCGTCAGAGGCTTGTCATTCCCGTCGCGCTGCACACGGGCAATCGTCTTGACCACGTTAACGCTCGGGTCGTCGCACTGGCCAAATAGCGTGTAGTGCTGGTTCAGCGAGTCGTAACCCTGCTCGGTGATGAAGAACTGGCTTCCGTTGGTGTTCGGGCCGGCGTTGGCCATCGCCAGGCGGCCGGGCCGGTCGAAGTTGAGGTTGGGATCGAACTCATCTTCGAAGGTGTAGCCGGGATCGCCCATGCCGGTTCCCGCCGGGTCGCCGCCCTGAATCATGAACTCAGGTATGACGCGGTGAAACGTGGTGCCGTCATAAAGCGGTTTATGATGCATTACCTTCTTGGTGGTGGGATCGGTCCAATCTTTAGTGCCCTGGGCAAGGCCGATGAAATTGGCCACCGCTTTGGGTGCCTGCTTCTGGTAGAACTGGCAAGTGATCCGCCCCATCGAGGTATCCATGATCACGAATGGCCCATTGGGAACGATCATGGTGGCCGAAGGCGCATCGGGAATGTCTTGCGCGGACGCAGCGGGCGCTTGTGCAGGCGGCGTAGTCTGCTGGCCCTGTGCAGAGGCCAGCGCGCTGGTCATTGCGAGGCACAATACGAGGGCGGAGCCAGGAAGAGAAATTGGTATTCTCATGCCGCTTTTGAGGGTAAATCATGCGGCGGCGGGGCTGCTAGTTGGCGGCCACCAAACTCCGGCGGCCGGTCACATCGCCGTTCGGGTTCGGGACTGCTCTAGTAAGGTATTTCCATGAGCGTACTCCTCTTCTCCCGTCGTCTTGCCCGCATTGGCCTTCTGGCATGTGTACTTGGCAGCCTTGGATTTCCCGTCGCGCAGCTTTCGGCGCAATCCGACAAGCCTGCGCAGGACGCCGACAAAGCTGCCTCGAACGATAAGGCTCCAGCGAACAAGCCGGATACGGACAAAGGGGAACTACCGCCGCTACCCACTGAGGCACGCGCGCAGCAGTCGATGGAACTCGGCGGCAAGACGCTGCACTACACCGTGACAGTAGGCGCGCTGCCGGTGCGCGACAAGGATGGCAAGGTCGCCGGGGAAGTAGTAGTCACGTCGTACACGATGGCGGGCAATAATGGCGGTGGCAATAATGCTAGTATTGACCGGCCGGTCACCTTTGCGCTCAACGGCGGTCCCGGCGCTTCAAGCGTCTTCTTAAACTTCGGAGCCATCGGACCCAAGCATCTGCAGGGTGCAGGCAACGAGGGCGATAGTCCTTCCGATCCAACCGAGCTCGCGGACAACCAGGGAAGCTGGCTCGATTTCACCGATCTGGTCTTCATCGATCCCATCGGCACTGGGTTCAGCCGGTCCAAAGTCCCGGAAGAACAGGCGAAGAAGCTTTTCTACAGTACGACGCCGGATATCGAGTATCTTTCGCGGGTGATCTACGACTGGCTAGTGAAGAATGATCGGATGGAGTCGCGCAAGTACCTCGTCGGCGAGAGCTATGGCGGCTTTCGTGGGCCGCGCGTCACCTACTACCTGCAGTCGCAGCTCGGCGTCGCGATGAACGGCATCGTGCTGGTCTCGCCTTACCTGAATCCGACGATTGACGAGAACGGCGATCTGTCGCCGATTCCGTGGATGATGACGCTGCCTTCGATCACCGCGGCAAACCTCGAACGGCAGAAGAAGCTTACCCCTGAAGCAATGGCCGACGTGATTGCCTACACCGAAGGCGAGTATGCGGCCACGCTCATCAAAGGCCGCACCGACCAGGCAGCGACCGACAGAATGATCGCACGTGTGACGGAGATGACGGGCCTCGATCCGGAGTTTGTGAAGTACTCAGGCGGACGCCTTGAAACCGGAGCGTATCTGCGCGAGGTGCATCGTGAGCAGGGCAAGCTCGGCTCCGTCTATGACTCAAACGTGACTTCCTTCGATCCATTCCCATTTGCTCCCGAGCAACGCGCGAACGATCCCATCCTCGCCAGCATCGTTGCGCCCTTGACGACCGCCATGGTCGACTTCGTCACCCGCATCGTTGGCTGGAAGATAGACGCGCGGTACAACGCGCTTTCCTATGCGGTGAATCGTGCCTGGGATCGGGATGGGGATGATCTGCGCTCGGGTTCCGTGCCGCAGCTACGGCAGGCTGTGGCGGCCGATCCCAAGTTGCGGGTGATGATCGTGCACGGTTGGAACGACCTTTCCTGCCCGTTCATGGGCTCGGTGCTCACGGTAAACCAGATGCCGGTGATGGGCGATCCCACGCGCGTCTCGGTGCATGAGTTTCCCGGCGGCCACATGTTTTATACCCGCGAGGACAGCCGCATCGAACTGCGCAAAGACGTGATGGAGATGTATAGCAAGCACTGAAACACAATGAGGGATATTTCAGTTTTCTGACGGCATATCGATGTGGTCAATCACAAACACTGGAGCAGGACGTTTCTCTTCCTCCAACTTCAAGCCCAGTTGCTCCTGAATGGCTGTGTAGAAACCAGGTAGAGAGTTACTGCTGCTATCGCGAATTGTTTCGGTCTGCAACTCATCGGGCGTCCAGCGCAGGGTCAAATCGTATTTCCCGGTTATTCCCGTCTGATCAATCACGGGCCTATCTGTGATAAAGCGCTGTAGGAACGTTGCGAGATCCGTCATTGTGGCATTCGCCGCGGTTAAATGACCTGGCGCATAAGCCACGCTAGGGATTCCATCGGGAGTCCGAGTGCTCTTGGCCAATTTCAACCCGCTCTTTGCAAGCACGATTGCGAAGACTGATAGATCTCTTGTTTCGTAGTGAGCCGCCAGGTGGAAGCGATCTGCGAGAAGAGTTTGTACCATCGCCTTGAAATTTTCTGAGGATGGTCTGGTCTGGGTCTCCGGGTCGCAGACAAGATCAAATTTTTGTGTCTGCAACCATTTGGGCCCGCCGGCAATCTCCTGCTCGTGAAGTCCGTATGCGTATTTGAGTAAGTCGACTACCGATGTATCAGTGGTTGCGAATCGAATGCCTTGAATTTGCATCGTTCGAGATTCTTCAGGACGGCTTGGCTTAATGGTAGCTACCTGAAACCTGACAGTGAGCGCGGTAGTGTTGGAGGGACCAGGCGCAGCGATCTGGCGAAATGCCGACGCTGTCAGTATGCCAATCACGAGGGACGTAAGCATTCTAATTTTCCGTCGGCGTCTTTTCCATGTGGTCGATGACGAGTTGCTCGACTGGCGCTTTTCGCTCCTCCAGTTTGAGTCCGAGCTTTTCAACGGAGGCGTAGACGGTTTGTCCGCCGGTAGGATCGGAGGCTGCGGCGGCCGGGTTGGCGTTATTGTCGCCGCTGGGCGGAGCGCCGCGATTGAAGGCGCGCATGCCGGCCATGAGATCGGCGAATGAGATCTCGGTGGTGACTTCGTAGAAGCCTTTGAGGCCGGTCTGGTCTACGACGAGCGGGCCACCTTGATTGCCGAGTTGGAGCACGCGCGTAAGGATATCCGCGAAGCCCGCAAGAGTAACACCATCCGATTCGATATCGAGACTCTGGTTCGCCGTGTTGATGCGGTTGGTGACCGTGCCCTTATCGCCAAGATTGAAGGTCGTTGTGCCATCGGGCTTTCTCATGATGCGCACCGGTCCGTCCGGTCCGTCCATCTGTTGCTCACCCGGCTTGAGCGGTGCGTTTAAATCGAGCGCGGGCGGCGCAGGAACTTCTTTGAGTTTTGGTCCGGACTTGCCGACGACGAGCGCCAGCACCTTGTGCTCCTCTGTCGATTTGTGCGTGGTCAGCTTGAAGCGCTCTTTGAGCAGCGATTGCAGCATTGACGGCGCATCATCGCGGCTGGCTCCATCCGGCAGAGTAGCTTCAATGTCGAAGTGCTCATCGCTCAGCCAGTCAGGGCCGCTGATCTGATACTCCTTCACGTGGTAGGCGATGGCCATGAGCTGCTTCGGCGTCATGTAGATATATTCGGCGCGCGACGCGTCGACGTGCGGGCCGAAGCGCGGTATCTTGCCTGCCTGCGCATCGGCGCGGAGCTTGACGAGATCAAGCGGAGCCGAAGGCTTGATGGTGGCTACGTCAAAGGATGGGCTTGCAGGTGGCGCTTGCGCCACGGCCGCGCCGGAGGCAAGCAAAGAAGTGGTGAAGGAGAGAAGGAGAGCCCTGCGAATCATGATGGCACCAGCTTGGCCCGATTATAGCGCTCCGGCAACGCTGCACTACGAGTCGGACGGAAGCGACGCCGCGTGATTACACCAGGCGCAGAAAGCGATCGCGTGCAAGGCTTGCGCCGGGGAAGATCATCTCCAGATTGTCGGCGCCAAGAGTGTGCGCCACTACTTCGCCAAGCACAGCGCGGTAGTCGGTAGTAAGAGCCAGATCGCGGCCCTGATTGAGCTGCTCATTCGCGAGACCCGGCCACTTGCCATAAACCTTGCCGCCCTTGACCTGGCCGCCCAGAACAAACATCGCGTTGGCATGGCCATGGTCGGTGCCGCCGGTGCCATTCTCGTGCGCAGTACGTCCGAATTCCGACATCGTGACCAGCGTGATGTCACCTGCGCAGTCGCCCATGTCGCGCCAGAAGGCCGCGATGCTTGCGGAGAAATCGGTGAGCCGGTTGGCAAGCTGGCCGTTCACGCCGCCCTGGTTCTGATGCGTATCCCAGCCGCTCACATCGGTGAAGGCCACCTCGACACCAAGATTGGCTTTGAGCAGCTGCGCAATCTGCTTCATGCTGTTGCCGAACTCTGAGTTGGGATAGTTCGCGCCGGCCGCCGGCTGGTACTGCGCAGGATTGGCATCGCGCAGCATCTTGACGGCTTCAAAGGTCTCATCGCCTGCGGTGTGGAGGATGTGGTCGCCGGATCCGGCATACATCGCTTCAAACGCGCTGGCGGCGGGCGAGGGATTTGGACCGCGGCCGGCGACACTGAATCCGTTCACGTTGTTCAGCGCAATGGCTGGCACCTTGCCGGCCAGAGTGAGCGGCACCTCCGCGCCGAGAGCGAGCGCGCGGAAGGCGGTGTGCTGCTCGCAGGTGCCTGCGCAGCGGTGGCGAAGATCCTCAGCCTGCAGCGCACGGTTAAGCCAGCCGCTGTCTGTTCCTTTCACACCGGGCGTGCCGGACTCCATGTAATCCTGCGCATCGAAGTGCGAGCGGGACATGTCCGGCGAGCCGGCGGCATGCACGATGGCGAGATGACCCTGGTCATAGAGCGGTTTGAAGGCCGCGAGTGAGGGATGAAGGCCAAAGAAGCCGTCGAGATCGACGACCTTGTTCTGTGGAATCGCGATCGTCGGGCGCATCGAGTAGTAGTTTTTTTCATGGTAGGGAACCACCACGTTGAGCCCATCGACTGCGCCGCGCTGGAAGATAATGACCAGCCGCTTGCCAGGAGCGCCGGCAGCCTCCGCAATCACGCTGCGAACGAGAAAGCTGGGAATGGCCGCGGTGCCCGCGACGGCGAGCGCGCCTCTGTGAAGAAAAAATCGGCGATTCATATGAGTCTCCTTAGCCCTCAGCTCTCAGCTTCATCTGCGTGCCGTGCGGAACATCAAGCTGAGAGCTGACGGCTGAAAGCTGACAGCTATCTTTCAGCGCCGCTGGAATTCCGGTGAGCCGATCAGCAGGCCGGCCAGCAGTTGATCCTGTCTTTCAAGCGCCGTCACGGCCCGGTTGCGGTTGAAGGGCCGGTTCGTGGCGGCGACGGGCCGAACAGAATTATTTTCCTGCGCGGATTGCAACTGGAACTGCTGAAGCGCAGCCGATCGCGTCGCGGCACTCACACCGCCGGCAACAACGAGCGGTTCGAGACGCGTTTCTTCTGATTCAGGACTGGGCACATCGGCATCTGCCGCCATATTCCCGCTGAGCGAACTTGACGCCCAAGTCACTGTGATACCAGGAAGGCGGTTCGCGGCAAGGTTCAAAGCAAAATTCATGCGGTCGACCAGTGCGCCGGTCGAGACCCAGTCGGCGGCATCCCACTTGTAGCCGGTAGGAGGAATGCAGCCGTAGGGCAGCATGCCCATCTGGCGCAGTGCATTCTCAAGCGGCTGATAATTGTCGATCTGCGCATTGCTTGCGCGCGCGGCAGAGACGACGAATTCGAGAGGCGTCTTCACCTTGGCGCGATAGTCGCCCGTTGACCAGAACTCCGGTGAGCGGAAGAGCGTGCGCAGTACCGCAGAGATGTCGCCGTGGCTGGAGAGATAGCTCTTTGCCATGCGATCGACGAGGCTCTGCGGCGGATCGTCACTCACAAAGCGCATCGCCAGCTTGCGCGAAAGAAACTGCGCAGTGGCAGGACGCGTGACCAGCAGGTGGAGGAGTTCCTCGCCCTCCTTCTCGCCATTCTCCTTGATCTTTTTGCCGAGCACTTTCTTCGAGCCGGGTTCGTGGCGGTTGGGATTGAAGGTGAATCCGCCGCCGCGCTGCGGCTGATCGACGGTCCAGCCGGTGAGGACGCGCGCCGCCTGGATCACATCCGCCTGCGTGTAGCCGCCATTCACTCCGAGTGTGTGCAGCTCCATCAGCTCGCGAGCGTAGTTCTCGTTGATGCCCTCGGGAGCTTTCTTGTTGCCGTTGCGAGCCGCTGACATCTTGGCGCGCTCGGCCGCGGGTGAATCGGGGCCGATGCTCTCGGCGTTGTCGAGATAGAGCATCATCGCCGGACTGTGCGCCACTGCTTCGAGCAGGTCTTCGAACTTGCCCAGCGCCAACGGCCGGATCACGTCGCGTTCATAGCTGACGAGATAGTAGGGCGTCTCCTCGTTCTTGTGCAGAAAGACGTTGAAGTGATTCAGCCAGAAGTCGGTCATCACTTCCTGCAGCTGAGCGTTTGAATAGATGTCGCGCGCAAGGCGCTGGGAGATAAGCTCCGCAACAACCAGCCGCTGAGGATTTTCGAGATCGGCTACGGTCTCTTTCAGCTCGGGGCTTAAATCGGCATTCAACTTGATGCGCTGCGGGCCACGCAAAGACCGGATAAAACTCTCGAAGGCCGGTGGCTCCATTGCCGCCAACTGCGCAACACGTTGCCGCGGCGGCAGGTTCAGGATGTCGGACACCAGAGCCTGATTTGCATCGGCAGGCATGTCGGACACTCTGTCCTGGTTGGGAGCGTTTGCCGCAGTGCCCGTCGCGGCGGTCATGGAGTCCGCGGCGCGATTTTTCGCAGACTGCGCATCGGCTCCTTGATTGGTGGTTGCGTTGAGATCGGCGGTTGTGCTGAGCTGGTCAAGCTGGTTCAGGATGATGGCTGAGGAAACCGATGCATTCATCGCCGCGCCACCTTGCATCGTGGCGTCGCCATTCATGGTGGGCGAGGTCGCCTGATTCACGCTGCTGCCGGCGGTGGCCTGATTCGGCGCACTCGCGCCCTGGTCCGCCTTCTTTTCGGCCTGATCCGCCCTTTTCTCCTGGAAGCGGTAAATCTGGTCTTCGTAGACCGCGTGCAGAATGTTGCTTTGCGGAATCGTCCCCCGGCCATTCATGGCCTGGCGGATCATGGCGTTACTCGGAATCCGGTAGAGAAGGTTTTGCGTGCTCCACTGCATGGCAGGGAACTGCGCCAGCCGGGCATTGAGCTCAGTCTCATCGATACTTGCCGGATTAAGCTGCTGCTCGAACCACTTATCCAGGCCCATTGCCCGAACGGCCTCAACGTCGCCCGGCCGTGGGCCGAAGGTGAAGCGGTTGAGGGCATGCAGGATGCGCTCGTCGCCCTGAAGCTGCGCGGATTGATAGGCAGAGCGGTGCGGCGGCTTTGCGGTATCGGAAGCCTCGGCGGTCTGAGCAGTTCCGTAGGGCGTGGGCGTGCTGAGCACGCCGCACAAAAGAACGGCCAGGGCGCTTTTCAGCGAGTCCATTGACGACGCTCCGGGCGAGGGAATAGCTAACCTACCGCACGTGCAGACGCATTTTTCCGAGGAAAGTTGTGCCCGCTACGGTCACAACTTGGATTGTACGGCTGGAATTGTACGGCGGAAATGTCTTTCAGCAGCCCCTCTTACACCGCGCCATGATGGCGGAGTGGAGGCGTTCGCGAAGGTCAGGCGGAAGATCATATATTTCGTGCGAACGATAGATTTCAATGGTCTTACGGGTCGTATTGAGGGTGACCTCGCAGTGCTCACAACCGCGCAGATGCTCCTGCAGGTCGGCGCGCATCGTCGCGGTGACGGTGTCGTCAATGAGGTCGTCGAGAAGGGCAATAAACTCAGTGCAAGTCACTTCTCAATCTCCCTTTTTGAGCCCAAGCGCGGAGGCGGCTTCCTGGGGAAGCGCCGCGCCGGTCTTCTTTTTGAAATAACGGCTCAGCCGCTCGCGCAACTGCAGGCGAGCCCGCAAAAGCCGCGACTTTACGGCCGGAACGCTCAATCCGAGGGTTTCGGCCGTCTCCTCGGTTGAAAGTCCTTCCACGTCCCGCAGAACAAAAACCACGCGAAAGCCCTGCGGCAGTCCCTGGATGGTCTTGCGCAGAATCTCGGCCAGTTCCGACTGGTTGTAGTTTTGTTCCGGGTCGGGCGCCCAGTCGGCCAAGTCCCGGGGAACAGTGCCCTCCTCGGTCTCCAGATCCTCGTCGATCGAAACCATTTTGCCTGTACGCCGCTTGCGCAGCCGCATCAGGCTCTCGTTGACCGCGATTCGCACCAACCATGTGTAGAACTTCGCGTTTCCCTGGAACTGATCGAGCTTCTCGTATGCCTTCAGAAACGCGTCCTGCATTACATCTTCAGCATCCTCACGGTTTTGCGTGATGTGCTGCGCAATCCTGAAGATCTGCCGCTCGTATTTGCGGACCAGCGTGTCGTAGGCCGAGACATCTCCGCCGCGAACCCTTTCCACCAGGGCCACGTCGGGATGCTGCTCGTTTTCTCCTGCAATTGGTTGGATGGTTGACATGGCGGTTGGATGCGGGAATTCCTGCAAGTTCGTTAAAGCCGGGGTCCAGTTTGACGGCACCACTAAAAGATTCGATCCGATTCTCTTCGACGGCCTAACAAGAGTGTAAAGGACCGCCCGGCAGAGGACCAAACCGGGCCTGCTCCATCGCGAAGTACAACAAAAGCTGATTTGAGTAACACGAGTGGTTCAGCCGTGCGTCCATTGAATGAAAACGGTACTAGAGTGGATGTATGAAGGTGCAGTTCTTCCCCAGGAGTATCTTCGGCACGACCCCGCACGTTGTGGTCTCACTGCTATTCCTGCCTTGGTTGCTGTTGAGTGCCGGATCAGTGGCCGGACAAAGCGCAAAAGGCACCGGCGATCCCGCGGCGCGAACCGCCAAATCGACGGTCACCAAGCGGCCAACACCGGCGCCGAAAAAAACGGCATCCCATGCCCATCACCGGCCCCGCAAAAAGGCCAGCCGTGCGGTAAGGACGGCCCGCACCGCCCGCATCAAGCAGGCATTTGTCGCTTCCACTGAGCTGCGGCCGATGGCGCAGCAACTGGCCTTGCTGCGCACTCCCGAGGCCTATGCGGGCGTAACTGCCTATGCGCACCGCCATACCGGTGAAGCCGCAGCTGCGGCCTATCTGGCGCTGGGCCATGCTTATCTGCTCGACAAACGCTATCCCGAGGCGGTGGCGAGCCTCGCCCAGGCCCGGCACAACGGCGAAGAGCTCGCCGACTACGCCGACTTCCTCGCCGCCCAGGCGAACCACAACAGCGGGGACAACGCCGCGGCCGAGAGCCTGTTGAAGGGATTCACCGAACGCTATCCCGACAGCATCTTTGACGAAGAGGCGCCGGAGCTCGAAGCGAATGTCCTGCTGGCGCTGAATAATCCCACGGGCGCCCGGGAGGTGCTGGCCAAGGCCGAAAATACGGATGCCGCCGACCGGTCGGCTTTCCAGTTGGCCGAAGCACAGGTGGCGCTCGCGCTCGGACAGACCACGACTGCGAATGATGTTTTCAAGAAATTATTGCTGAGTCATCCGCTATCGCCTGAGGCCCAGACAGCGCTGCTCAAGCTTACGCAGAGCGGCGCGGCCTCTTCTCTGACGGTTCCTGAACTGCGCACCCTCGGCGACGCTTACTACAACGCCAGCCGCTACAGCGACGCGATGGATCAGTATCGTACGCTGGCCCGCTCTTCCGAATTGAGTGCGACGGACCGGAATGGTTTCGCGGTAGCAGTGGCTGCTTGCCAGCTAAAGCTGAAACGGCTCACACCCGCCGAAGCGCAGTCGCTGCCCGATACCAACGACGAGAACGGCGCGCGCCGGCTGGAACTGCTGATGGAATTGGCCCGTGACCGCGACGATGCCGCCGACCTGCAGCGCATTTTGACGGAGATGGAGACACGCTTTCCGCAGAGTCGTTGGCTGGCTGAAGGGTTGTTCTCCGCCGGGAACATGTTCCTGCTGAAGCGCGACTATCCGAAGGCGATCGAATACTACGGCTACCTGGCCGCGCATTTCCCGCAGAGCAAGAATGCCGCCGCAGCGCACTGGCGGGCTGGCTGGTTGAGTTACCGGCTGGGCCAGTATGCGGACGCGGCGCGCCTCTTTGACGAGCAGATCAAGCTGTATCCCTCCGCCCCTGAAACTGTCTCGGCGCTCTACTGGCGTGGGCGCCTTTACGAGACCCAGGACCACACTCCGGCACAGGCCGCAGCCAACTACCGGGCCATCGTCCGCGCCTACCAGCATTATTTTTATGCGCAGATGGCGCGGCAGCGGCTGACGGCGCTGGGCAAGCTGGAGCCGGTCTCCACCCCGCAGCTCGATCAGTTCCAGCCGCTTTCCGAGCCGAAGCTGGTGGACAGCTTTCCAACTGACAGCCCGCACCTGGCGAAGGCGCGGCTGGTGGCCAACGCCGGCTTGAACGAGTACATCGCCGATGAGATCAAGGCCGATCCGGACTCCGACTCGTGGAGCGCACTGGCCGAGGCGCAGATCTACGCCAACTACGGCGAGACCTTCCGCGCTTTGCGCGCGTTGAAGCGTGCTCTTCCGTACGCCACCACAGCTTCGATCGACTCGATTCCACTGGCCTACTGGCGGATTCTCTATCCCGAGCCTTACTGGGAGACGATCAAGGCTGAGTCGGCGAAGAACAATCTTGATCCCTATTTCGTGGCTTCGCTCATCCGGCAGGAGTCGGAGTTCAACCCGGCAGCAATCTCCTATGCCAATGCCTATGGGTTGATGCAGCTGTTGCCGTCTGTGGGCAAACAGATGGCGCGCGAAGTGGGGATGGCCCACTTCCAGACCTTCCAGCTTCTCGATCCTGAGACGAATATCAAGCTCGGGACACGGTATCTGCGTCAGATGCTCGATCACTTCGGCGGCGTAGAGGAGTATGCGCTGGCAGCGTACAACGCCGGAGACAACCGCGTGACCGACTGGCAGTCTGCCGGACCGTATACAGGCATGGATGAGTTTGTCGAATCGATTCCGTTTACACAGACGCGTGAATACGTCGAGGCGATCCTGCGCAATCAGGAGACCTACAAGGCCATCGACGAGTTCGCCCTGGCGCATACCAGAGCGGGAATGGAAGCGTCTAAATGAGAGTTACCACTTTGCGGGGATGAGATGGATCGTTCGTACCGCGCGTGGGAGTAACGCCCGATACTCCTCCTCGCGGATTCCGGTTGACGAAAATGGGGGCGGGCAGCAAGACTGTGTTGCAGATCAAGCTTTATAAAAATTGGAATCGCCATTCGTAACTGCTGTTGTTCAGTACAGATTTAGGTCAGAAGTTCGTTGCGGCGAGTTTGCATCCATACCCACGGAGGGAACGATGTCAGCCGACTTGCAGTTTCTGGAAGAATGGATCCCCGAAAGAATGGACCCCGGAACGGTTTTCCTGCTGGAAAACCAGGAGAAGCTTGGCCAGGCGCAGAATCCCTACGTGGCGGTGATGTCATGCCCGCGTTGCGGTACGCTGGGACTCATCACGCGCCGTCAGCTTTATTGCGGTGAGATGATGATCTGCGGAGGCGACGTCTGTTCTGCCGAGTACCGGCTGGACGGCGACAACATCTGCTACCGCTGCGTGCAGTAGGTTCGGTCTCCGCCTACCGCTGCATCGTGTAGTCCGCGTTGGCGGTCTTTGCGCCGGCTTGCGAAGGCGTGGGAAGCTGGCTCCGATCCCATCCTCCGCCGAGCGCGTCAACCAGTTGCACGCTCGCGATCATCTCCTCGACATGCAGCGTATTTAACGTGACCTGATCATTCAGAAGCGTGGTCTGCGCCAGCACCACATCGACGTACGGATCAACGCCGGTGTTGTAGCGCTCCATCTCCATGTCCAAATACTGCTGCGCCGACTCGACGGCCTCCTGCTGCCGCAGAATCTGCTGCGAATAGATGCGGGTGGCCGAGAGGGCATCCTCGACCTGCTGAAAGGCAGTGAGAACGGTCTGGCGATAGCTGGCCACGTCCGCGTTATAGACCGCTTGGTATTGGTGCAGTTCGGCACGATAGAGCCCGCCGTCGAAGACGACCTCCGAGGCGCTTGGGCCGATGGACCAGAAGCGGCTGGGCCAGTCAAAGAGACGCTTCAGCGTGGAGCTCTCAAAGCCTCCTGCTGCCGAAATGGTCACGTTCGGGAAAAATGCGCCGTAACCAATGCCGATAGTAGCATTGGCCTGGGCTAGCGTGCGCTCGGCGGCTGCAATGTCGGGCCGGCGCTCGGCGAGCTGCGATGGCACGCCGGTGGGAATCGGCGGCGGCGTGTAGACCATCGGCTTTACGGGAACCGAAAAGTCGGTGGCTACCTTACCGAGCAGCACGGCGATAGCGTGCTGATACTGAGCGCGCAGCAGGCCCACATTGACGTCGGAAGACTGCGCGGCATGGAGGGTCGCTTTTGCCTCGACCACCGCGATGGCATCGCCGGTTCCGGCATCGTAGGCGCCCTGCGCGGCGTCGAGCGATTTTTGATCCGCAGCTACGGTCTGATCGAGGATCTGCTGCAGCATGTCCTGGCCGCGAATCTCAAAGTAGTATTGAGCGAGGCTTGCCTGCTCAGTCAATTTTTCGAGTTCGAGATCGGCGGCGCTCACCTGGGCGGCATATTGAGCCTCACGCACCTGATTGCGAATCTTGCCGAAGAAATCCGGCGTCCATGAGACATCGAGCGGCGCTGACCACAGCGTAGTGGTCTGGCCGGTATTTGCGGAAGAAGAATTTCGCAGGTTGGCGGAGCTTTTCGAACGGCTGAACGCTGGATTCACTGTGATCGAAGGCCAGAACTGCGCGCGGGCTTCGGCAATCACAGCCCGTGCGGCCATGTACTGCTCGAATGAGATCTTGATGTTCTGGTTGCTGATGTTGAGCTGCTCTTCGAGAGCGTTCAGCTCCGGCTCGTGGAAGACCTCCCACCAGTTTCCGCGGATCATGGCGTCTTGCGGGCTGGCGACCTTCCATCCATCCGCGTCCTGAAAGTTGACGGTCGACTCCTTGTAGTTCGGCGCAGTCGCCGCAGGCGCAGCAGGAGGATGATACGGCGGCCCCACGCGGCAACCGGCGATAAGCATGAGTGTGCAGATCGCGATGACGGCAAGAGAATAGCCAGCCGGATGCGGATTCGAGCTCGCCCATCCTTTCCGCGGAGCACGCAGAGAGGACGAAGGAGAGGAAACGTTTCGGGTTCGATCGTGAAGATCAGGCATAAAATCAAGTCCTTCTTGCATTACGAGGCCGTCCCTTCTGCGGGGGCCGGGAGCGCGGGCTGTGTGCTGCGCAGCGCGCGCGTGCGCATCTTGTCCATAAACAGGTAGACCACCGGAGTGGTATAGAGCGTGAGCAACTGGCTCAGCAGTAGTCCGCCCACGATGGTGATGCCCAGCGGCCGGCGCAGCTCTGAACCGGTGCCCGTTCCAAAGGCCAGCGGCAGCGCGCCAAAGATCGCCGACATGGTGGTCATCATGATCGGTCGGAAGCGCAGCATGCAGGCTTCAAAGATCGCATCGCGTGTGTTCTTTCCTTCGGTACGTTCTGCCTGCAGCGCGAAATCGATCATCATGATCGCGTTCTTCTTCACAATGCCGATCAGCAGAATGATGCCGATGATAGAAATGACGTTCAGGTCCATCTTGAAGAGCATCAGAGCCAGCATCGCGCCAGCACTCGCTGAGAATACAGTGGAGATAATAGTGAATGGGTGAACCAGGCTCTCGTAGAGTATGCCGAGTACGATGAAAATCGTGAGTAATGCAGTTATCGCCAGAGACCATTCGCTCCTCAGCGAGTCCTGATAAGCCTGCGCCGTGCCGGCGAAGAATCCGCGGATGGTTGCGGGCACGCCCAGGTGCTGTTCCATCTGTGTCACCTCGCGCGTGGCATCGGAGAGCGAGAGACCGTTGCCGAGATTGAAGGAGACCGTAACCGACGGGAAGAGTCCGGTGTGACTGACCTGCAGCGGTGTCGTGTTGGTCTCGGGCTTGGTCATGCTCGCCAGCGGTGAAATGGCGCCTAAGCCAGAGCGTGCCGACCGGTTGGTGGCGAGATAGATGCTGTTCAACCCGGCTGGGCTCTGCCAGTACTTGGGCGCAACCTCCAGGATGACGTAGTACTGATTGAGCTGTGTATAGATGACGGAGGTTTCCGACTGCCCGAAAGCGCTGTAAAGCGCCGAATCGAGCGACTGAGGGGTTTGGCCTAGCCGCGCGGCCGTGGTGCGGTCATAGTGAAGCATTTCGCGCAGGCCGCCATTCTGCTGGTCCGTATTCACGTCCTGCAGGCCGGGCAACTTCCTCATGTTGTCGAGCAGGATCGGTCCCCAGTGGGCAAGATCTTCGATGTTGTCCGACTGAATGGTGTACTGATAGAGCGCGGCGCTGCCGCGGCCACCGATGCGCAGGTCCTGCGAGGGCTGAAGAAACGCGGAGGCGAGCGGCAGCCGGTTCATCTTGGGGCGAAGGCGATTGATTATATCCATCGCCGAGGTCTGGCGCACATCGCAGGATGGCGCACTCTCTTTGCATTGGGTTCCCAGCGGCTTCAGGGCGATGTAGATGAAGCCGCCGTTGCTCGATCCCTGGCCGCCGGTATATCCATTCGCGTGTGCTACCGCAGGGTCGGCCTTGACGATTCTCATCATCGACTGCACAGAGAGATTCATGAAGGGAAACGAGGCGTCCTGCGGTCCCTGCAACATGCCGGTCATGGTGCCGGTGTCCTGCGTAGGGAAGAAGCCTTTCGGAATCCTGACGATCACCACGAGATTGAGCGCCACCGTGAGCAGCAGCACGATGAGCATGAGCACCGAATTGTCGAGCACCCAGAGCAGCGACTTGCGGTAGATCCACAGAAATCCGTTAAAGACGTTCTCGCTGGTGCGATAGAGGATGTTGTGCTTCTCATCCTTTTTGTGCGCTTTGAGAATGTACGCGCACATGGTGGGCGTGGTGGTAAGCGAGATCACCATCGAGACGATGATCGCCGTGGAGAGCGTCACTGCGAACTCGCGGAAGAGCCGCCCTACGATGCCGCCCATCATGAGAATCGGGATGAAGACCGCAATCAGCGACATGCTGATAGAAAAAACCGTGAAGCCGATCTCCTGCGCACCCTTGAGCGCTGCGGCCATCGGGGCCATCCCGCTTTCGAGATGGCGCGTGATGTTTTCCATCACCACGATCGCGTCATCGACTACGAAACCCGTAGCGATGGTGAGGGCCATCAGCGAGAGGTTGTCGAGCGAATAGTCGAAGAGATACATCACTGCGCAGGTTCCGATGAGGGAGACCGGAACGGCGACGCTGGGAATGAGCGTAGCGCGCGGGCTGCGCAGAAACATGAAGACGACCAGTACTACCAGAACGATGGAGCCGACGAGCGTCTTTTCCACTGTGTCGACTGAGGCGCGGATCGTGGTGGTGCGATCGAGAACGATGGTCGTATCGACGCCTTGGGGAAGCACCGCCTCAAGAAAAGGAAGCTGCTCGCGGACGCGGTTGACCGTTTGAATAATGTTGGCGCCAGGCTGGCGGAAGATGATGATGAACACCGCGCGATGGCCATCCATGTAGCCTGCGGTGCGAAGGTTCTGCGTCGAGTTCGAGACGTCGGCCACGTCTTCCAGGCGCACGGCTGAGCCGTTGTGATAGCCGATGATGAGCGGCTTGTATTCGTCCGCGAGGGAGATCTGATCGTTGGTGATGATATCTTCGGTGAGCCCGTTATCCGAAAGCTGGCCGCGCGGCTCGTGCGAGTTCTGCAGCCGCAGCACCGATTGCACGTTGCTCAGCGTGAGCCCGAAACTTTCAAGCTTCGTCGGATTGACCTCTACGCGTACGGACGGCGTAGCGCCACCGCCCACTCCCACCTGGCCCACACCCTGAATCTGCGAGAGCTTCTGCTCAAGGATGGTCGAAGCCAGGTCGTAAATTTTCGTCACGTCGTACTTATCCGACGTGAGGCCGAGAATCATGATCGGCGCGTCCGCCGGGTTCACCTTGCGATAAGAAGGATTCGAGGGAAGATTGGCGGGCAGATAAGTGCGTGCCGCGTTAATGGCTGCTTCTACATCGCGGGCTGCGCCGTCAATGTTGCGGCTCAGGTCAAACTGAAGCGTGACATTCGTGCTGCCGAGCGAACTCGACGACGTCATCTCGGTGATGCCGGCGATATGACTGAACTGGCGTTCAAGTGGCGTGGCCACAGACGCCGCCATGATCTGCGCGCTCGCGCCGGGCAGGCCGGCAGAGACGCTGATCGTGGGAAAATCCACCTGCGGCAGTGGCGCCACCGGCAGAACGGCAAAAGCAATCGCTCCTGCAATCGCAACGGCAATGGTCAGCAGCGTGGTGCCGACCGGCCGTTTGATGAATGGAGACGAAAGGCTCATGCGTTCTCCAATCCGGGCCGGCGCGGCTCAGAGATCGGTTTCGTCGAAGGCTTGCGTCCGGTGAGGCGTTGTCCAACCCGGTCGAAGAAGATGTAGATCACCGGCGTGGTGTAGAGCGTGAGAATCTGGCTCAAGAGAAGTCCGCCCACCATCGCGATACCCAGCGGGCGACGCAGTTCCGATCCAAGGCCGTGACCGAGGGCCAGCGGCAATCCGCCGAGCAGCGCGGCCATGGTGGTCATCATGATGGGCCGGAAGCGCAGCAGGCTGGCCTCGTAGATAGCTTCGGTGGCATCTTTGCCGTGCTCGCGCTCTGCCTCGAGCGCGAAGTCCACGATCATGATGCCGTTTTTCTTCACGATACCGATGAGCAGGATGATGCCGATGATCGCCACCACGCTCAGGTCCTGGCGGAAGATCATCAGAGCCAGCAGCGCGCCCACGCCGGCCGACGGCAGCGTCGAGAGAATCGTGATCGGATGGATGAAACTTTCATACAGAACACCAAGCACGATGTACACCGTGACCAGCGCAGCAAGAATCAGCAGCGCCTCATTCGAGAGCGAGTTGTGGAATGAGGCCGCGGTGCCCTGAAAATCGGATTGCAGGCTGGCCGGGAAGTGGAGATCATTGACCACTTTTTCGATATCGCTGATCGCCGTGCCAAGCGAAGCATGTGGAGCCAGGTTGAACGAGACGGTGACGGCCGGGAACTGGCCCTGGTGGTTGATCGAGAGCGCTTCCGTGATCTGGGTAGCATGCGTGAATGCGCCGAGAGGAATCGCGCTGGCGCCTACCGACGAGACACTGGCATTGGGCGTAGTGCCGGACGCCGTTCCACCATTGACGGAAGAGCCGCTTGTGCTGGCTGCGCCCCCGATCACGCGTGCAGGCGCGGTCACAACCGCAGAAGAGGGTGTGTACTTGGTAGAGGTCGTCAACGCATTCGAGCCGGCGGAGGCTGAGGCCGAAGACGAGAAGGAAGTGGTCGCGCCGGCTCCGCTCGCGCCCGAGGAACCATTCGATTGGATGTACAGACTGCCCAGATTCGCCGGATTCTTTTGCCACTCTGGTGCGGTCTCTAATACCACGTGATACTGGTTGAGCTGTGTGTAGAGCGTGCTGATCTGGCGCTGGCCGTAGGCATCGTAAAGAGTGTTATCGATCGTCGTCGGCGCAATGCCCAGCCGCGAAGCAGTCACGCGATCGATCTCCAGCTGTACGGCGCGCGCGCCGGTCTGCTGGTCGGTGGCCACATCTTCCAGCTCGGGCAGCTTCTTCAGCGCGGCTACAAATTTGGTGGTCCACTCGTTCAACTCATCAGTGTCCGGATCGACCAGCGTGTACTGATATTGCGTGCGGCTTACGCGGTCGTCCACAGTGATGTCCTGCACAGGCTGCATGTAGAGATGAACGCCCTGCACCTGCTTCAGGCTGTTCTGCAAGCGCCGGATCACGTCCGCAGCGCTCAAGTCGCGGTCTTCGATCGGCTTGAGATTGATCGAAATGCGGCCGCTATTCAGCGTGGTATTGATGCCATCCGCTCCGATAAAGGAGGAGAGGCTCTCGACCGCCGGATCCTGAAGGATGATCTTTGCCAACTGCTGCTGTTTGGCCGACATTGCCGTGTAGGAGATTGACTGATTGGCCTGCGAGATGCCCTGGATTACGCCGGTATCCTGCACCGGAAAGAAGCCTTTGGGAATCACGATGTACAGAATGACCGTGAGCGCCAGTGTAGCCGCGGCTACGAGCAGCGTGATGGTCTGATAACGCAGAACCACCCGCAGCGTGCGCCCATAAAACGCGATCATGCGCTCGAAAACATGCTCGGACCAGCGATAGAAGCGGGTTTGCTGTTCTTCAGGATCATGGCGCAGAATGCGCGAGCACATCATCGGGGTGAGCGTGAGCGAGACTACCGCCGAGATGATGATGGTGACGGCCAACGTGACGGCGAACTCACGGAAGAGGCGGCCCACCACGTCGCCCATGAAGAGCAGGGGAATCAGTACGGCGATGAGGGAGACCGTCAGCGAAACGATGGTGAAGCCGATCTGTCCTGCGCCGGTCAGCGCAGCTTCGAGCGGCGGCATGCCTTCTTCGAGGAACCGGCTGATGTTCTCGATCATGACGATAGCGTCGTCGACCACGAAGCCCGTAGAGATCGTCAACGCCATGAGCGAGAGGTTGTCGAGTGAGTAGCCGAGCAGATACATCACAGCGAAGGTGCCGATCAACGAGAGCGGCACAGCGACAGACGGGATGATGGTTGCGCGCAAGCTGCGCAGGAAGAGGAAGATGACCAGGACCACCAGGCCGATGGTGAGCATCAGCTCGAACTCGACATCGTGGACCGAGGCCTGAATGCTGGTGGTCATATCGGTGAGGGTTGTCACCTGGATGCCCGCGGGGAGATTCGCCTCCAGTTGTGGCAGCACCTTCTGGATGCTGTTGACGACTGTGATGGTGTTGGCGCCAGGCTGGCGCTGGATGTTAAGGATGACGGCGGGCGTCAGCGAGGCAGACTGGTTGTCATTCGCCGCACCCATCCACGCAGCCTGCTTGGCGTTTTCTACGCCATTCACTACATTGGCCACGTCTTTGACAAAAATCGGTGCGCCGTTTGAATAGGCAACGACGACGTTCTTGTACTCGTTGGCCTCGGTGATCTGATCGTTGGCGTCGATCTGGTAGTCCTGGCGCGGCCCGTCGAAGTTGCCCTTCGCTGAGTTCACGCTGGCCTGTGTGAGCGCTGTGCGCACGTCCTCCATGTTGAGGCCGTAAGAAGAGAGCTGCGCAGGATTCACCTGAATGCGCACTGCCGGCTTCTGCCCGCCGGAGATGCTGACCAGGCCCACGCCGGCCAACTGCGAGAGCCGCGGAGCAAGACGGGTGTCGACATCGTCCTCAACAGTCGAAAGCGGAATGGAATCCGAAGTGATGGCCAGCGTGAGGACAGGCGCATCCGCCGGATTGGTCTTGTTGTAGACCGGCGGCACAGGCAGGTCGGAGGGCAGGAACGATCCGCCGGCATTGATGGCCGACTGCACTTCTTCTTCGGCCACATCCAGGCCGAGCGACAAATCGAACTGCAGCACGATCACCGACACGCCGCCGGCGCTCGTCGAGGTCATCTGGCTGAGGCCTTGCATCTCGCCAAACTGGCGTTCGAGCGGCGCGGTGACGGTAGTGGCCATCACATCCGGGCTGGCGCCGGGATAAAAGGTCAGCACCTGGATCGTGGGGTAGTCGACCTCAGGCAAAGCTGAGACGGGCAACTGCGTGAATGCCACGATACCCACGAGCAGAATCGCGGCCATCAGCAGCGACGTTGCCACCGGCCGCAGAATGAACGGGCGCGACGGACTCATGGGGCGGTATCCTCGGTCTCCTCTCCAGTTGGCAGCGCAAATTTCGACTCGTAGACTGGTGAGTTGTTCACGAGCTTCTGGAAGCTGCTGTTGGCCACTACGGTTCCAGGATTGATGCCTGTGACAGCCGTATCGCCCTTGTCGGAAATGCCTGAGGTGACCTTGTGCATCACGGCTCGGGCAGTCGCTACATCACCGCCACCTTGACCGCGCGCGCCCTGGCCCCGAGTGCCTCGACCTTGTGTCCCCTGACCTTGTCCGCCTTGACCCTGTTCACTCTGCGCTGGTGGAGCTTGAGCTTGTTCTTGGCCCTGACCTCGATCCTGGCCTTGGCCGCGTGATCCGCCCTGATGCGCGCCTAACGGCTGGATCACGTATACGAAATCAGTCGATCCATTGTGCTGAATGGCTGACGAGGGAACCAGCGTGAGGTTATCGACGGTTTTTACAAGCAAGCGTGTGTTGACGAATTGATTGGGAAACAGCAGGCCCTTCGCATTGTCAAACTGCGCGCGCAGTTTCACCGTGCCCGTCGTCGTATCGATCTGGTTGTCGACGGTGATGAGCTTGCCCGTGCCCAAAAGCGTCTGCTGCGTGCGGTCGAAGGCCTGCACCTGGAGCGCTTTGCCGCCATGCGTTTGCTGCAGCACCTCAGGCAGGCTGTCTTCCGCGATTGTGAAGATGACGGTGATCGGTGTGGTCTGCGTGACCACCACGAGTGTGGTGGTGGAGTTGGCAGTGACCAGGTTGCCGGGATCGACGAGGCGCAATCCCACGCGGCCATCAATCGGCGAGGTGATGTGGCAGTAACCAAGCTGCACCTGGTCGTACTGCACCGTGCCCTCGTCGTTCTTCACCGTTCCCTGATCCTGAAGCACCAGCTTTTCCTGGTCTTCGAGGGTCTGCCGCGGAATGGCGTTTTTCGCCCACGCAGCTTTGTAGCGCTCCAGGTCCATCTGCGCTTCGGCGAGCAGATTCTGATCGCGCTCCAGCGCGCCTTGCGCCTGTGCCAGCTGAGCGGCGTACTGCCGGGGATCGATGTCGATGAGCGGATCGCCTTTGTGCACAAACTGGCCTTCGCGGTAGTGCACAGCCGTAATCACACCCGTAACCTGCGCAGTCACCGAATCCGTATAGACGGGTGTGACGGTGCCGATGGCATCGAGATAGACGCCCAGGCTGCCTTTGGTGGCCGTCGCATACGTCACCGGAATCGGTCCGGTGATGGTGCGCCGTCCACGTGGGCTGATGGCCTGCTGGTTTTCGTTGTGCTGACGGATCACCCAATAAAACAGGAGACCGAAGAGCAGAAGAATCGTCGCCCAAATCCACCAATGGCGGCGTCTCCGTGCAGATGGGTGCGAAGCGTCCGCTGGACGCGAAAGAAACGAAGGTTCGTCCATGTTCTTCTCGTGTGTGTCCAATTTGTGGACCTATGAGGTCTTCGAAAAGCAACTCATATTGATCGTAAATTGGGATGGCGGCGCTCTGGCGGGCCAGAGCAAATTAGGACGTCCCGCCGGCGGATCCGCCGGCCCGAAGGGGATGGCGGAGCATACCGTAAGCACGTTCCCAGATTGCTCAAAGCACCCGGGCCGCAGTCTCTGGCACTCAGGCCTAACACAACTCAAGCGACAAACATGCATCGCATCGCGAGCCGGTTAGCCGCACATTCTTACGTACTTAGATGGACGGACCAGCCACGGAAATAGTTGCAGCGTAAGGGGTGTGGTTTGGGTAACGCGTCGAGGATAGTTGAATGCGGAATTCAGGAAGGGATTTGAGGGCACAGTTTTTTCGATGCGGGAAACAACTTTTGTTCTTGCAGACATTTGGAGAGGCTATGGAAAGCGCGAGGATGCGCGGACCCATGCGATCCGCACATCCAGTTCCAAGGAGATTACCGTTACTCGGTACTGCCGCAATGTAGAACCCGATTACATTATGATTTCCAGTCCAGCGGTGGCGGTCAATCGCTTACCAGGGGAGTGTCTGGCCCATGTGGAAATAGCCGCCGGTTGGGCCGTCATCGGGCAGCGTAGCCAGCGCAACGCTTGTCTTCGCGCCATCTTCGAGCTCCATCGGAGCCTCTGGACCTCCCATATCGGTCTTGACCCAGCCTGGATGCGCGGAGTTGACCTTGATGTTGGTATCGCGCAACTCATAGGCGAGATGAATGGTGAAGGCGTTCAGCGCGGATTTCGATGCATCGTAGGCGAAGGACTTGGCGTGGTAGATCGGCGAGCCTGGCGTAGCGTGCAGCGTGAGCGAGCCGAGAATACTCGAAAGATTCACAATGCGGCCTGCCGGGCTCTTGCGGATGAGCGGCAAAAGCGTTTCGGTCAAGGCGACCTGCGCAAAGAAATTCGTCTCAAAGACCTTCCGGAGCAGAGATAGCGGGACATCGGCAGCCGAGTGTTCCGGTCCAGAGGCGGGGAAGGTTCCGCCTGCGATACCGGCATTGTTGATGAGGATGTCGAGTTTGCCGTAGCGCGTGTTGAAGTAGTCGAAAGCAGCCTGATGGCTCGCGGGCTGCGTGACGTCGAACTCCAGCACGTCTGCATCCACACCGGCGGCGCGCAATTTTTCGAGAGCCTGCTCACCCTGTTTCAGATCGCGGGAGCCGATGACAACTTTGGCAAGGCCTTTAAGGCCGAGAGCGGTTTGAAAACCGATGCCGCGATTGGCGCCGGTGATGAAAGCAATCTTCGTGGACATGCAGATGATTCTCCTGTGCTGTCTTGGATTCGCGAAAAGCTGTGGAAGGTGCGGGATTACCTCGGGAATGAAATGGTCAGCGCGGAACCTGCGACGGAATGGAAAAATTGTACTCCAGTAGCACGCCGCACTCCGCCGCCATGCGGAAGAAGCCACGCATGCCTTCCAGGCACTCCTCGTCGAGCACGTAGTGAATATTGCCGGTGAGATAGCTGCGGATCGTGCTCTCGGGAATCGGAAGCCGCAACGACCATTCGGTCACCAGCGTATCGATGTTCTTGAGGCCGTGATCGCGGGAGCACGTAAAATCCAGAACAATACCTTCATCCAAAGAGTTGCCCCGCGCAGCGGTGCCCCAGACGGCGGAGATGAAGGGAAGACCCGTGATCGTGCGCCATTCGTGCGCGAGATCGTGATAGACGAGCTCTTCGCCAGTGCGCTCGAAGCGATTGGAGCGCTCTTCGAGAGCGAGCAGAGCCGGGTCGCCAATGAGGATCGCCGCATCGGCCTGCGCGAGCATGCGATCGAGATCGGCGGCAAGCGGGACGAACGGAACGGACGGATGACCCCACTTATGAAAGAGAATCCGCGCATAGGCAATGGTCGTGCGGCTGGCCGTGTCTGCGGCGACAGAGCGCAGTTGCGTCAGCGGCTGGTTTGCGCGGCGGACGAGAAGGAGCGAACGAACGCGATCTTTTGAGGCGATGGTGCAGCCGGGGAGAATCCGCAATCCAGGAGTCGTCGCCAGCGCTGCAATTGGCACCAGGCCGAGATCGGCTTCTCCGGAAGCGAGACGCACCGCACACTCCGCAGGCGTCATGCGGTCGATGCGATAGCGTTCGGCAAGTGCGGCGTTGAGGGGCGGATGCTCGAAATCCCACATCAGCGGCGCGGGATTCAGAAAGTCAATGGCTGCCACGCGCAGGCGCGAGTCGTGCTGGGCGTTCACAGTCTTTAGAGTATCAACCCGCCGTTCCGGATGCCGTGATCAGGCCCACCGTCTCACTCAACGGTAAGGGATACATTGGTCGTCGCCGAAGTGGTGCCGGAGACGCCGGTCACGGAGATGGTGTAGAGGCCCGGCGTGGTGCCGTTGCCGGATGCGGCCGAAGTGCTGGTTGGAACGAAGCTGCCGCTGCAGCCCACGGCACCGCCGGCCAGAACTGCGAGCAGCACAACAATTCCTAAGAACGCGCGCCAGGCGCGGCGGCGCGCCGGAATACCGAAGAGAAGAACGAACGCGAGAGTTGCTCCGCCGGGCGCATACCAGGGGAAGGTGTTGCGCGCGGGATCGGTCGCCGCCAGAGCGCCGGCTGCCGTCGAGATAGTGAGCGTGGCAGTCACTGCGCCGGTGCTGCCCAGATGAACCGGGCTGGACGCGCCAAAGCTGAACGTCGGCAGATTTTTGGCGCCGGTTGGCGCCGTGACAATGGTCGCCGTGAGGCTGACCGCTCCAGTGAATCCGCCGGTCGGCGTGATGGTGATAACGGATGTGTTGCCGCTGTTGGCGCCGGGAGCAATGGTGACCGCGCTCGCCGCGAGGGCGAACTGCGGCTGCACGGACGCCGCGACAATTTCATTGATCGAACTCGAAGCGCTGGCCGCATATCCTGATCCACCCTGATACGCAGCGGAGACGGTGAGACTGCCTGGCGTCGCGGGAACCGAGCCCGAATACGTGGCAACTCCGGATGTGTTGAGCGCTACGGTCTGACTGAGAGATCCGATCGTGAATACAACATTGCCTGTTGGTGGTACGGCGGCTCCTGGAGTCGTCACGGTCGCGGTGAGCGTGAAAGGCGAGCCCACCGTCAACGTTCCGCCGTCAGGCGAAATCGAAAGAGATACGGTTGTCGGCATCATCGGAACTGCCGCAATGGTGAGAGGAACGGTCGTCGTCACCGTGCGATCGCCCGAAGACCCCGCGACGGTGATCGCATAGTTGCCGGCCCGAGCCGCATAAGAAGCTCCGAACGCGAGCATGCTGCTTGCCGTAGTCACGGCCTGGCTGAACGACGCGGTAACGCCCGCCGGTAAAGGCGAGATCACTGCGAGATGCACGCTGCCACTAAAGCCGGCCTGAGGCACGACTCTAATGGCGTCCGTGGTGCTTGCACCTTGAACCAGGTTGATGGAAGCAGGCGCTGCATTCAACGCAAAGCTTGGTGGGGGAGTCACGCTGAGGAATAGGGCGGCGGTCGTCGACTGCGTGCCCGACGTGCCGTTGATCCACAACGTGTAGAAACCGGCGGCTGCCGTGCTGTTTGCCGTAATCGTGAGCTGGCTGCTGCCCGTCGTCGAATTCGGGCTGAATGATGCTGTAATGCCGTTCGGCAGGCCAGAGGAAATGGCCAGATTCACGGCGCCGCTGAAGCCGTTCTGCGGAGCCACCGTGACGGTGTCCGCAACCGATGATCCCTGTGCGACTGCCAAAGAGGACTGCGCAACCGTCAGCCCAAACGACGGCTGCGGTTTGGCGGTGACGGCAAGATTGAACTGATTGATCGTTCCCGCGAGCGATCCGCTGGCCTGAATGCCGAGCAGCCCTGCACCCACTGGAGCGGAGCTGCTGGCCGTGAGCGTGAGCGTGCTTGTCTGGCCGAAGGTGATGGACGAAGGACTGAAGGATCCCGTCACTCCTGCCGGAAGCGCCGGCGCCGTGAGCTTGATGGTGTCACTGTACTTGCTCACCGGCACGGCCGAAACGGTGAGCGCTACCGTGCCGCCTTGCGCAATGTTCGAAGGATACGGCGTGACGTTGAGGTAAAAGAGCTGCGGCATCACGACCACGGCGAGCGTGGTGGTCTCGGTCTCGTTGCCCGAGGTGCCAGTGATGGTCAGCATTGCGTCGGTATTGACGGGCGTGGAGTCGCTGGCCGTCAGCGTCAGCGCGCTGGTTCCGGTCGTAGGATTCTCCACCCAGGAGGCCGTCATGCCTGCGGGCAAGCCGCTGGTCACCGCGAGATTGACGCTGCCGTTGAAGCCTGCGGTTCCATTGATCAGGACAGTTGCGGAACCAGAATTACCGGGATAGAGCTTCAAGCTGGCAGGCGCGGCGGCCAGCGAGAACCCCGGTGCATTCACGGTCAACGCAAAGGTTGTTGACTCCGTCTCAGAGCCCGAAGCGCCTGTGACGGTGATCAGGTAAGAACCGCGCAGCAGGGAACTGGCAGCGGTGAGCGTCAGTGTGCTTTTGCCGGCGGTGGGATTCTGGCTCCAGCTTGCGTTGATGCCGTCCGGCAGACCGGAGACCGCCAGGTTCACATTTCCGGAGAAGCCGGCCTTATCCGCGACAGTGATGGTCGTTGAGGCGGAACCGCCGGGCGCGACCGAAACAGTGCTGGCCGAAGAAGAGAGCGTGAAGCTTGCCGAAGCCGCAGGAGCAAGTGCATCGATAAGTGCCTGGCCGGCGGGGCTGCCCCATCCCGTAACCAGATCGTAGCCGGGAACCGCGTTGTAGTAGGGCCATCCGCAGCAGTTGCCGCGCGTATCGTTGTTGCCGAGCACTACGTCATGAAAGTCATCGGCGTATCCAGAGCCAGTGCCCAGCGCATAAAGGGTGGGATTGAGAAATCCGATGGACGGCTCTCCGTTTTGCGCGGCCTGCTGGTTGACCAACGCCATGAAACCGGCCCAGCGCGGCGCGGAAAAACTTGTGCCGCCCCAGTCGCCGCGGCATCCGCTTGAACTGCAGATGTAGTTGTCGGTGTTGGCTTCGGCGGCTACATCGGGTACGTTGCGCAGAGTCATCGAGCCGCCGTTGGTCGATGTTGCGATGCCTGCCTGCCATGCCGGCATCGAAATTCCATCCGGGCTGATGCCGCCGCCGCTGCGATTCCACGCTGTCTCGCTTGCCCATGTCTGGCCGTTCACCGTCAGATCGGTGCCGCCCGTTGCTGTGACGAAGGCATCCTCCGCCGGGAAGAAGCTGTCGAAATACGGATCGAACTGTCCCCAATCGCCGGAAGCGGCAAAGACGCTTTGCCCCTGCGCCGCGCACTCTTCCAGAAACATCTCATCCGTCGCGGGATCATCGGGAGTCCAGGACCAGGAGATGCTGACCTGCTGCGCGACATCTTCCGAGGCGATGGCGTTCAAAATATCGGCGTCGTTGCTGCCGATGTAGACGCGCACCTGGCTCAACCCCGGGGCCATACCGATCGCCTGTACGATGTCGAGAACTTCCTCGCTATCATCGCCTGAGGCTGAGGCTCCTGTAACGCCGTCGAGAAGAACATTGTTGACCGGCACCGAATTCGACTGGCCTGCGCTTGCGAAGGTCAGATCCACGTTGCTGGGGTTGTAGCCGTCAAATTCCAGAAGCCCCACGGTCTGGCCTGCGCCGGTGAGCGCCGTGCCGCCGTAGTAAGCGGCACGCATGTCGCTTGCGAGAAATGCGCCGTTCGGACCCGAGCCCGACGCCGTCGCGTTTGCCAGCCCGTCCTGCGCGGCCGCATGTGTGGCCATCGGCCGAGGTGTCGAAAAATTGTTCAGCCCGGCGACATGCGCGACCGGTACAGCGAGGTCAACGGAGGGTTCGCGATCGGGCGAGAAAAAGAGGCGATTCTCCGCGGGATGGTGGTAGAGCCCCATCCGCAGATTGAAGGCTTTTTCCACTTGCGCAGCCGAACCGGTAATCGAAACCACCATGCGGTTTGCAGGTGCAGCTCCCACGGTGAAGCCGTTCGCCTGCGCGAACTGGACTACGGCCTGGTAGTCCTGCGGGGTAGGAGCGAACTCCTCGGCAAATTGCGAAGTGCTAAGGAACCGATGATAGTCGGGGCTGCTGGGATCGTAGAGCCGGTTCAGAAGGCTGGCCAACTCTGTCTGATTGCGCAGCGGAAGCACGATCGAGAGATTCATTTGCCGGTCGGCCTGGAGGCGTCCAGCAGGTGCGGCTTTGCCGCTCAGGACCGCGGTGCGTACATGCCCATGCAAAAGCTGGTGCAACGCTGGACGCGTTTGTTGCGCGTCCAGCGCTGCAGTGCGAGAGAACAAAAGGCAAGCTGCAATCAACCAGCAATAAGAAGTTCTACGCTTCACGGGCGGTTCCAAATGTGCGGAGGCATCGAGAACCTCGCACGGGTTGTTGCTCTAATCTCGTGTAATTCAGAGTGCGATTGTTCCGCACCCAGGGAGTTTCAAGTACGATCATCGCCGAAAGTGTCGAAAATGCAGCCGCAAAGCGCCTGTGAGTTTTAAGCCGCAGTAATCCATACTTGACTTTCGGTAAGTTACCGGAATAACGTGTGCGCATTCCCCTCCATAACCGTTTTGCGTTTCGGTAACGAAGCGGAGCTGTGCAAATCGTGGACGAAATAAAAAACGCGACGAATCTGCGCGCAGAAGACAACCGGTCACATCGCGCATTGGAGCTGGATGCGGAGCGGCTTGCCTGGCTTGCGCTTGTGCTTGCGCCGGGGCTCGGGCCCAAGCGCATTCTCGACGCAGTGCGCGAGATTGGCAGACCAAGCCGCATCTTCGAGCTGAGATTGACCGAGCTCGAGGGTTTGCGGTTTCCGGCTGAGGCAGCGCAGTTCATCTTTGACGGCAAGGCACGCGCCGCAGCCGAGGCAGAGTGGGGAAGGCTTGCGGAGCAGAACGCTACGATAGTGACCTTCGGGTGCGAAGCGTATCCGGAGCGGCTGCGCGAAATCTACGATCCGCCGCCGGTGCTGTGGGTGCGCGGCGATGTACGGCAGTTAAGCCGGCCAGCCGTCGCTATCGTCGGAACACGGCATCCGTCACCTTACGGAACCGGCGTGGCGGAGATGCTGGCGCGCGATCTGGCGGCGCGCCGGCTGCTGGTCGTAAGCGGCATGGCCCGCGGTATCGATTCGTGCGCACACAAAGGCGCGCTGGCGGCGCGGATGCCGACGGTGGCCGTGTGGGGGACCGGCATCGACGTTGTGTACCCGAAGGAAAACAAAAAGCTCGCCGAGGAGATCCTCGCGCTCGGCGGAGCCATCGTGAGCGAAGTGCCGATGGGGACGTTTCCTGCGCCGCAGAACTTTCCGCGCCGGAACCGGATCATCAGCGGTCTTTGCATAGGCGTGCTGGTTGTGGAGGCGAGCGAAAACTCCGGTACGCGGGTTACGGCCCGCTGCGCGGCGGAGCAGAACCGGGATCTTTTCGCCGTGCCGGGCAATGTGACCAATAAAGGATCGTGGACACCGAATACCCTCATCAAGCACGGCGCCAAGCTCGTGGCCACCTGGGAAGATGTCTGGGAAGACCTGCCCTCGCAGGTTCGGTTGCAATTGGAGTCTGAGGCTCAGGCGGGATTGGGGTCTGCATCCAAATCGGAACCTGTCGCATCTTTATTGCCTGATCCGGTGCTGCGGCCCGAGGAATCGATCGTTCTAGAGGTTTTACGGACGGACGAAAGCCTCCAGATCGATGAAATTCTGGAGCTTCTGGAGACGCAACTCACGTCAGCAGAAGTATTTACGGCGCTTTTTGAGCTGGAGCTGGCGGGGCGGGTGCGGAGTTTACCAGGAAAGAACTACGTCAGGACACTTTGAAGGCGGCCGGGAGAAAGGATTCGGGCTACTTCTCTTGGCGAGGACGGCAGTGGGCCTGCACGGCTGAAAAAATTTCGTCTAACCGGGCAAGAGTCCATGATACCGCCCGGAAATCGGCTCCTATCGACTGATTCGGCAGGGTTTGTGGTGGAGGCTTTTTCCACCCCGCGGCGGCCTTTTGCCCGGAGCTGCGTCCTTGGGAAGGGTGAAATCATCTTCCAAGAGTGGAAATGCGACGGTATTCCATGGTAGGGTGCAACACTTGCAGGCTCATTTTTTCGTAACACTGGAAGGGAGCGTCCCGGCGCTGGTTTGGCATGTGCTGGCTGGCGTGGGCGCAAAAACGAAGATAGAGCCTCAGAGTCCATATAGGCTGAATGGGCTGACGGGTCAGATTTACTGACGTTCAAGGAAAGTGGAGAGGGAAAGTAGATTCAGGATGGCAACGAGTAGAGCATTGGTGATCGTCGAATCCCCCGCGAAAGCGAAGACGATCGAGAAATATCTGGGCAAAGGGTTCGATGTGCGCGCCTCAGTGGGGCACATTATGGATCTGCCCAAGAGCGAAATTGGTGTGGAGCTGAAGAAGCGGACATTTGAGCCGGAGCTGCTCGTGTCCCCAGGCAAAGAGAAGGTTGTCGAACAGCTCAAGAAGCTGGCCGCGAAGGCTGACGAAGTGTACTTGGCGCCCGACCCGGATCGCGAAGGTGAGGCGATTGCCTATCATCTGGCGCTGCAACTGGGAACCAACGCCAAGGAGCGGAAGAAAATTCGCCGGGTGACCTTTAACGAGATTACGAAGAAGGCTGTTCAAGACGCCTTCAAGCATGCCCGCGACATCGATCAGAATCTTGTGGACGCGCAACAGACGCGTCGCGTGCTCGACCGGCTTGTCGGTTACCAGATTTCGCCGCTGCTTTGGGATAAGGTCCGCCGCGGGCTCTCTGCAGGACGTGTGCAGACTGTGGCGCTACGGCTGATTGTCGAGCGGGAGCGCGAGATCGGCGCATTCCAGCCGGTCGAATATTGGACACTCGATGCATTGCTGCACCCCGAGCGTCAGGCTGACAGCCGCTTCAAGGCGCGGTTTATCGGCGTCAATGGTGAACCATCGCGTGTCGCCAATGGCAAAGACAAGGACGGCAAAGACCAGTTCATAGCGAATGCGCTGCCGGACAAGAAGACCACCGATGTGGTGCTCGCTGATCTGAAGGACGCCAAGTGGTCGATCGCCTCGGTGCAGGCGAACGAGAAGCAGCGCCGGCCCATCGCACCCTTCATCACCAGCCAGCTACAGCGCGACGCCGCCAACAAATTAGGGTTCAACGTGCGGCGCACCATGGGAGTGGCGCAGCGCCTTTATGAGGGCGTTGACCTGGGCGCCGACGGTACGACCGGCCTCATTACATACATGCGTACCGACTCGCCGCGTGTAGCTCCGGAAGCAGTAACAGCTGCACGCGAGTGGATAGGCAAACAGCTAGGACCGCAGTATCTGCCGGCCCAGCCGAATGTGTACAAGGGCAAGAAGGACGCGCAGGATGCGCACGAGGCGATCCGTCCCACGGATGCCGCGCGTACACCCGAATCGATCGCACGCTATCTTTCCGACGAACAGCTCAAACTGTACACGCTGATCTGGAAGCGATTTGTGGCCTCGCAGATGGTTCCCGCTGTCTACGACGTGACCACCGCAAACATCGTCGCGGAAGCGAAAAAGAGCGGAACCCGCTATGACTTTCGCGTAAGTGGCTCGATTCTGCGCTTCGACGGATTCCTGAAGGTCTACGAGGTCTCGGAAGACAAGAAGGACGAAGATGATGAGTCGGCAAACCGCTTGCCGAACCTGGATGGCGTGAAGACGCTGGCGCTCGAGGAGCTGCTGCCTGAAGAGCACGCTACGCAGCCGCCTCCGCGTTACAACGAAGCTTCCTTGGTGAAGGAGCTGGAAGAGCGGGGTATCGGCCGGCCTTCTACCTATGCGTCGATCATCAATACCATCCAAGACCGCGAATACGTGGTGAAACATGGCGGATCGCGCGGCCGCTTCTATCCGACGGAGATCGGCGTGGTGGTCTGCGATCTGATGGTGAAGAACTTCCCTTATATCTTCGACACCAAATACACGGCCAAGCTCGAAGAGGAACTGGACGACATCGAAGACGGCAAGGAGAAGTGGACAGATCTGCTGAACGCCTTCTACGACCACTTTGAAAAGGAATTGAAAGTGGCCGGCAAGAAGATGGAAAACATCAAGCGGATGGAGCAGAAGACCGACGAGAAGTGCGAGCTCTGCGGATCGCCGCTGGTATTGAAGTGGGGCAAGTTCGGCACATTCTTCGCATGCTCGGCATATAACAAGAAAGATCCGACGAGCTGCACCTTTACGAAAGAGAACATCGCCTCCAAGCCCGATCTCAACACACCCGAGGCGCAGGATGTGGGCGAGACCGAGGAGTATTGCGAGAACTGCGGCAAGGTGATGGTGCTGCGGCGCGGGCTCTTTGGGCCATTCATGGCGTGCCCGGATTACAACGCCGATCCGCCGTGCCGGACCTTCCGCAAGCTGAGCCAGAAGCAGCAGCAGAAGCCGCCCGAGCCCACGGGTGAAGACTGCCCGGTATGCGGCAAGCCGCTGGTGCTGCGGCAGGGCGCGTATGGCGAGTTCGTCTCGTGCTCGGGTTATCCGAAGTGCAAGTACATCAAGCAAAACTTGATTGAAGGCATGAAGTGCCCGAAGTGCGGTACCGGCGATATTGCGGAGCGCAAGGCGCGGCGCGGCAATGTCTTCTGGGGCTGCACGAATTATCCGAAGTGCGATTTCACATCGAACAATAAGCCTGTCCCCAAGAAATGCCCGGAGTGCGGCAGCCCGTACCTCGTCGAGAAGGTGCTGAAGTCCGGCATCTATCTCGAATGCCCGAACAAGAAGAAGAGCGTGGAAGAAGAGGCCGCGACTACGAAGAAGCGCGGCAAGAAGGGCGCTCCGGCGGCTGAGGAGAGTGCAGTGGTTTGCACTTACTCGAAACGGATCGGCGATGCGCCTCCTCCGCCCACTGCCGAGACACACGGGCCGGTGACCGAGAAGAGCAAAGAAGAGAAGCGGGAGTTGCAGCCGGCGTAAGTTGCGCGACTTGAGCAATACCGGAGCGGGCCGTTGAAGAACGAAGGAAAAGATATCTTCATTCTTGGCGGTCCGAACGGCGCGGGCAAAACGACAGCGGCACGTGTATTGCTACCGAAGTGGCTGCCGGTCGATGCTTTCCTGAATGCGGATGAGATCGCGCGCAGAATCTCGCCAGGTAACGTTGATGCAGCCGCGTTTGCCGCCGGGCGCGAAATGCTCACCCGAATGCACAGCTTTGTCAATCAAGGTGATAGTTTCGCATTAGAAACCACATGCGCGGCGCGATCTTATCTAAGATTTCTTCAGGAATGCCGTGACGTAGGTTGGAAGATTTCGCTTATCTGTCTGTGGATTCCGTCACCCGAATACGCCATCGAGCGTGTTGCCAGGCGAGTGAGTCAGGGCGGGCACTCCATTCCTGAAGAGAAGAAGTGATTCGCCGGCGCTATCGGGCAGGGCTTTGGAATATGCGCCACCTTTATCTGCCACTGGCGGATGACGCAATGATCTACGATAATAGAGATCGCGTGCGCTCCAGCTTGTGGCGCGCCGTGAAGCACCTCACCCGCCTCAGGTATTCAGTGAGGCGGTCTGGTCAATCATCGAGGAGGAGACAGAGTGCGAGCGATGACCGTTCAGGAAATCTTCGGTGCCGTCGACAATGGCCTTGCCGAGGTCTCACGCAAGCTGGCCTCCGGTGAACTCGATGGCTCGGGCCGGTTCTTCACCGATGAAGAATTAGCGGCGGGCGCGGCTACCGGCGAGCTCAAGAGGAAGACGAAATCAGAGGCTGCACCCGCGGCCTAGAAGGCGTTATCCTTGCGGTTTCAGGAGGAAACTCTGGACCGCGCGCAAAATCCCTACGACGCTCTCGCCTATCCCGGCCAGGCCTATCGCAACACACATCCCGACAACTTGGCGGCAATGGCCATATTGCATGGTCTTTCGCCGGCTCTGGTAGCGCGCTGCCGCGTGCTTGAAGTGGCATGCGGTGACGGCGCCAACCTGATCCCGATGGCCTATGCTGCGCCGGCCAGTGAGTTCGTCGGCTTCGATCTGGCAGCACTGCCCATCAAGCGCGGACAAAAGCGGGTTCGCGAACTCGGACTCAAAAACATACGGCTCTTTCAAGGCGATCTGCTTGAGGTAGGAGCCGAACTCGGATCGTTTGACTACATCATCGCGCACGGATTCTATGCATGGGTTCCAGCGCTGGTCCGGGACCGGTTGTTGGCGCTTTTGAGCGAGCTCCTGACTCCAGACGGCATCGCCTTTGTCAGCTACAACGCGCTGCCGGGCAGCTATTTGCGCACAATGGCGCGCGACCTGATGCGCTTTGGCGCATACGCTATCGACAGTCAGAGAGAGCGAGTGGCCCAAGGCTTGAACTTTCTGAGATTTGTGGCGGAGAACCGCGAGGAAGGCGACCTCTTTCGAACGATCCTCGATGCACAGTTGAAGAGGTTAGAGAAACGAGACCCTGCGGCCACCAGTCACGATGAGCTTTCCGGTGAGTATCTCCCGGTCTATTTTTCCGACTTTGTTGCCGACGCGCGCCAGCATGGGCTGCAGTATCTGAGCGAGGCGGAGCTGCCGCCTCCTCCTGACCCATGCTACCGCGCTGAGATTCAGCCCGCATTGGATAACGCATCGGGCGGTGATGATCTTCGCAAGGAACAGCTTCTCGATTTTTTGCGGATGCGTCCCTATCGCGAGACGTTGTTGTGCAAGTCGGATTGCGTTTTGCAGCGGGGCTTTCCGGCAGAGCATTTCCAGCGATTGCTCTTTGCTTCGCAGACGGCCGCCACACCGGCCGAATCACCTGGCGCCACGGTCTTCACCCTGCCTGGCGGCATCAAGATGGAATCGAACCACCCCGGCGTGACTGCGATGCTGAGAAAATTAGGAGCCGCATGGCCGCGCGCGCTCGGTTTCGAAGAGCTTGAGCCCGTACTCAAAGAGGCCGGTTTCTCTTTGAATGCGGAGTTTGCGGGCTTCCTGTTGCGTCTTGTCGTGGCCAAGATGATCGAACTGCATGCGTGGCCTGCTCCGGTTGCGCCCGCTGTGACGGAGCGGCCCAGGGCCAGCGCAAGCTGCAGAAGTGATGCGCGCGCAAATCGCAATGCAACCTCGCTGCTGCACAGAACCGTGAGTATGGACGATGCGCGGATGCGCAGCCTGCTCCTGCTTCTGGATGGCACGCGCAACCGCAACGAGCTGCTGCGCGCAATGAAGGCCGAGTTTCCGGACACTCCAGCGGTGGAACTTGAGACTGGATTGGAGCCGGGCCTGCGGTTTCTCCACAAGGCAGGCATGCTGGAGGCGTGATGCTTCAGGCCGCCGGCCTCATCGTTTCCAGATTGTCTCGAATCTCTCCAGAACAGTTTTCATCACTTCAGAATTTCCAGAGCTTTGCTGCAATAGCTGTGATCGGGTTAACGCGACAGGTTGCGGGGAATCTTGTACTATGGGCTGCGGAGATGCCCAGATGGAGCAAATGCTGGCGACGCCTGCCGACGCCCAGATCATCCTGAAGCTGTACGAGCTCCGCACCGAGACGGTGATGCGTGAAGCGCGCGCCTGGATGACAGGCCATTTCTGGCCGAAGACGGTGGAGGAGTTCTATGCCGTCTACGAGAATCCGGCGGATCCGCACAATCCGTGGCTGCGGCAGGTGATTACATACTGGGAGATGGCGGCTGCCATGGTCCTGCATGGAGCCGTTTCGGCAGAGCTGTTTGTCGACTGCAACGGCGAGGGATTTTTTCTGCTCGCCAAGCTCGCGCCCATCCTGGACGCAATCCGCGAGAAAAACCCTACGTTTCTGTCCAAGACGAGCGCCTTGGTCACCCGATTTGCAGCAGCCGCAGCGCGGTATGAGGCCACTCTGAAACGGGTCAACGCGACACGCCGCATTCGCGCAACCAAATAAAGTGCGCGAATTTGTTCTTCTCCGCGAGTAAATCCTTTTACATTTGCTTTACATTTGACCTCTTGTGCGTATCTGGGCTGACAGAGGATCATGGGAGCGGTCTTGAATTCACCCCGCGGAGGTTCCCTATGAAACGTGTACTTGCAGTCGCGGCAGCTGCTTTTGCTTTGGCGGCTCCGATGGTACGAGCGGCCGATTCTACGCAGATCAATGGTTGGATTTCCGATACGATGTGCGGCGCGAAGCACGCCGGAAGCGGCTCGGAGTGCGTGAAGGGATGCATCAAGAATGGCCAAAAACCGGTCTTTGTCGATGAGGCAAAGAAGCAGGTCTGGTCGATCGACAACCCCGACGCCGTTAAAGACTTTTACGGAGACCACGTTTCCGTGAAGGCGACTGCCGACGCGGACAAGATGAGCGTCCACATCGACTCGATTGCAGCCGCAAAGTAGTCCACAGTTTCAAGTTTGGGTCAGGACTCGCCATAGAAGCGCAATCTCTGGTAGTGTCATAACCGTTATCCCTCTTCAGGCCGGTCGTTTGCCGGCTTGAGGAGAAAAACGGAATGGATGCAACCGGAATCAATATGGCGCGAGCAATCTGGAACGGCAAAGTCGTGGCCGAAAGCGATCAGACCGAAGAGGTGGAAGGAAACGTCTATTTTCCGGAGTCCAGCCTCAAGCGGGAATACTTCCGGCCCAGCAGCACCACGTCGACCTGTCCCTGGAAGGGACAGGCGCGTTATATGAGCCTGGTGATTGATGGGCAAGATAACCAGGACGCAGCCTGGTACTATCCCGATCCAAAACCCGCCGCGCGCAAAATCAAAGGGTATGTTGCTTTCTGGCGCGGCGTGGAAGTGGAGAAGTGAACGGCGAGGGAGTAGGGAATAGGAAACGGGGATCAGAGGGGCGTTTCCGGCAGTCCGTTCTTTCGATCGCCGCGCTGGGCGTGATTTTCTCTGCGGGCTGTTTGCATCGCGTTGCAACACCTGCAGGCGCAACCGCCGCGCCGACGTTGACAGGCGATTCTGCCCATCCCGGACACACGCATGGGTGGGTCGATACAAAGCTCTACTTTGGTCTGGGACCAGCAGACCATCCTGAGCAGGGAATCAGCGAGACAGCCTGGCGGGATTTCCTTGATAAAGAGGTAACGCCCCGCTTTCCAGCCGGGCTGAGCGTGTTGGATGTCTACGGACAGTGGGAGAGCAAGGGAAGCTCTACACCCGAGCGGCTGCGGTCGAAGCTGCTGGTCATCGATTACGCCGATGATGACGAAAACCGCACCAAAATTGACGCAATCCGCGCAGCGTGGAAGCAGAAGACGGGCGACCAGTCGGTTTTGATGGTCACGGCGCCGGCGGATGTTTCGTTTTAGTACGCCTGCAACTGATCGAGCGGCAGGCGGACGCGGAAGCACGTGGAGCCGGGCTGTGATTTCACGCTCAAGTGGCCACGGTGCTTGCGGACAATGCGCATGGCGTGATCGAGCCCGAGCCCGAGACCACGGCCGGGCGCCTTGGTGGTGAAGAAGGGCTCGAAGATGCGTTCCTGCAGTTCGTCCGGTATGCCCGGGCCGGTATCCCAGATCTCGACCAGCAGCATGTCAAACTCCATCCGGCAGGCGATGCGCAGCAGGCCTCGACTGCGCCCCGCGGACGAAGGCCTGTCCGTTGGGGCTCCGTCGCCAAGCGCGTCCAATGCATTTTCAATCAGCGCCATCCACACCTGATTGAGCTCGCCTCCGTAGGCGCTGATTCGCGGCAGGCCGGGCTCATATTCGCGCTCGATCTCGATCCGATCCATACGCGAGTGGAGCATCTGCAGCGTGGCATCGAGTCCGGCAGGGACATCGACTTCGAGGATCGGCGCTCGATCCATGTTGGAGTAGTCTTTGACCGCGTCGATCAGGTCGAAGATGCGTGCCGTGGAGTTGATCAGCGTCTCCGCCGCGCGTGTCGAACGCAGGTAGCGGGCGAAAAACTGGAGCGAGATGCAGATCTCGGTCGGATTAAGAATGGATCGAAGATCGTCGAGGTCGGCAGTCGTAATGCGTTGCTCAGCCAGTTGCGGCGCAATCTCCCATACCTCCTGGCAGCCGATGGTGGAAAGCCAGGTACGGATGGATTCCTCGCGGGCGATGTAGTCCAAAGCGCCGGGCTGTGTGCCGGCAGGCGGAAGCGGTACCGTCCGGTTCAGCACCTTTTCTTCCCAGGCCACGATGACGTGAATCTGTTCCGCCGTGAGAGCCAGTTTGACCAGCTTGAAACGGTTGGCGCGGTTGGCCTGGAGCGCTTCCACCAGGCTCGAAGCGGCGCGCTGGGCAGCCGATGCGGGATTGTTGAGCTCGTGGGCAAGATTGCCGGCCAGCTTGCCGAGGGCGGCGAGCTTTTCCGCCTGCTGCTCGATCCGGGTGACCTCGCGGACACGGTCGAGCAGGGTGGAAACCACCCTCTGCGTCATGGAAGGGATGGCCTGAAGCATCTCCGGAAAGACTGAGCGGGGCACGAGCAGGACCCAGACCGGCGACACGGCAAATCCCTGGCCGCCATAGCTGACCATGCGCGAAAACGGAAGGATGCCGGTCATCAGGCCCGCGCGGCCGATAAACAGAGCCATGGGGCCGCTCTGCTGCCGGCGCACGTGAATCTCGCCCTTGAGAATGAGCACCATGTGCTCGGCGGGCGCGCCCTCCTCAAAGAGAACTTCGCCGGCATTGGCGACCACTTCGCGGCCGTGTTGCGCCAGCCAGAGCCGTTCTTCAAAAGAGAGGCCCTGCAGCGGCCCGATGTGCTCGAGCGCCTCGGCAATCTCTTCGACCGGTGTGGGAGTGGGGGGTGGAGCGACGGCGGGGGAAAACATCCGGTACCTCCCGGGGGGTGGGCAGTTTCAGGATAGACGATTGTGGTTGTGAAAGGCGTGAATACCGGTTCCGGCAGCCCGAAACCAGAGGTCGTGACAGCCCCTACGTTTTAGATTACGCAGCCGGCGCTTTTGGGTTCCACAAATGTGACGAATGGACTTCCATGCCGCTCAGGAGCACTTTATGTGCCTGCTGCCAGCACCTTTTCATAAAAGCGCACGTACTGCGGCACCACCAGCGAGGCGCAGAAACGTTTTTGTGCAGCTTTGCGTGCCGCACATCGCATCTCATCAAGCTTCGTGCTGTTATTCAACAGGCTGAGAGCGCCTTCTGCCATCGCGTCCACATCGCCTACGTCGAAGAGCAGCCCGGTAATGCCTTCGTCGATCAGCTCCGGCACGCCGCCCACACGCGTGGCGATCGCCGGCACCTTGCACGCCATGGCCTCCAGAGCCGCCAGCCCAAAGGATTCCATCTCACTCGGCATCAGAAGGAGGTCGGCCAGGGGCAGCAGCTCATTCACGCGCTCCTGCTTGCCGAGAAAGTGAACCCGGTCATGAATGCCGAGGTCGTGCGCCAGCCACTCCGCCGCCGAACGGTCCGGTCCATCGCCGACAAGGACGAGTTGCGCCGGCCGTTCTTTAACTACCTGCGCGAATATCTTGACTGCGTCGACCACGCGTTTGACCGGCCGGAAGTTTGACAGGTGAAGCAGGATCGCTTCGTCGGGCTTAGCCAGATGCAGACGCGCCTCGGCCCGTGCCGCTTCATCCTTGATAGGCGTGTAGACGTCGCAGTTGACGAAGTTCGTGATGGTTTCGATGGGCCGGGTGACGTTGAAGTCTTCGACCGTTTTGTCTTTCAGGTAATTCGAAATGCTGGTGACGCCGTCGCTCTCCTGGATGCCGTGACGCGTGATGGGAAGATAGCTGCGGTCGAGCCCCACCAGCGTAATGTCGGTGCCGTGCAGTGTGGTGACAAACGGCAGCCGACGGCCGCGGCTGGCCAGCATCTGCCGCGCCAGTAGTGCGCTCACGGAATGAGGAATTGCATAGTGAACATGCAGCAGATCGAGCGAGTAGTATTCGGCCACCTCGGCCATGCGCGAAGCAAGCGCCAGATCGTAGGGAGGGAACTCGAAGAGCGGATAATTCGATACCGGAACTTCGTGATAATAGATGCCCTCGCTCCGGCCGTTGAGGCGAAACGGCTGCGAGTACGAGATGAAGTGTACTTCGTGGCCGAGCGCCGCCAGTTCGATGCCCAGCTCTGTGGCCACAACGCCGGAGCCGCCGTAGGTGGGGTAACAGGTAATGCCGATCCGCATACGACCTTCGCACAATCCGGTTCTGGTGTACTGCTGAGCTATGGACGCTCGCCAGCGCCCGGAAGATTCAATGTCCTGATGATGTTGGTTGCTAAATGTTTGCAGGCGACGGCATTGATTGCAACAGGTGCTGAAAAGAGATGAGATCGACATCCGGAAATTCCTTCAGGGTCGCCAACGCCCCACGCTCGATCTCGCGCGAGGCGCGCAGCCGGGTGGGAACCTTTGCCAGATCCGCATCGTTGTATCCCGGATGCGTGACCAGCTCCCAGGTGCCATCAGGAAGCCTCTGCAAAAGTGAACGAAGCATGTCAGCATTCAGAACGCCCGTGCCAACCACGGCGATGGTTCCATCGGTCGTCGTGAACCCCTCTTCTGTGAGAATCCTTTGCCAGATCGGCTTGAGCCATCGCAACAAACTGACCTCTGCGATGCGAGCCCACGAGGCGCCCGCAGTGGCATGTACCGCCCATGCAGGCTCGAATGGATTGCGCACCTTGCGTATTCCCGCAGCGCGCGCAGCCCGCAGTACCGGTCTCAGCACCTTGGGAAACATATGCGTGTGCTTGTGCGCATCTACGTGCGTGAGATTCACCCCCCGATTTTGCAGATATTCAATCTGCGCTCGGGCTTCGGCCTCGATCTCGCGCGTGTACGCGGAAGATCCGCGGCCGGCGTAAAGATCGGCGAGAAAAGCGCCCAGCGATTGCCGAAACTGGCCTGTCGCCGGACTGGCAAGATGGGGAACGTCGCAGCTGGCTGAAAGAACGGACGTGCCGTCGACGAGGACCACATGGCAACCCACACCCAGGGAGGGCGTCGAGCGGGTGATTTCGATGGCCTCTTCTGTGGCGCCGGCGCGCGCCATGAGCGTCGAGCTAGTCAGAAGGCCTTCGGCATGCAGTTCGGCTACTGCTCGATTCACTCCGGAGGTCAGCCCAAAGTCGTCCGCGTTTACGATGAGTTGCTTCACCGGCTGAGTCTATCAATTTTGGGCGAAGCGGAATTGACGCTGCTATGATGACAAGAGCCACAATCGCGTCGTGGCGCACGTGGGCGGTTAGCTCAGTTGGTTAGAGCGCCTGCCTTACAAGCAGGAAGTCGGGGGTTCGAGTCCCTCACTGCCCACCACCTGGATTTTTCCAGAGCGTCAACTCTCAATTTACAAACAAGTTGCAAGATTTTCTATAAGTAAAATTTTAGGTCTTGCGAGATTCTATCTGCACGAACAGGAGAGCTGGCCGAAGCACACCTCGGCTGCGAATCTCTTGTGGAGCGGCGAAACGCGCCATCCGGATCGTTATCCAGCTAAGGAGAAGATCACGTTGATCGTTGTCTCGATCTCCGTTGGTTCGTTGTTCAGCTTATAGGGCTTATAACGCCAGGTCCGCACTGCATCCATGGCTGACTGGCGCAACATTACCGGTCCACTCAGCACATGCAGATCTTCGATGGCTCCGGTTTTGGAGATCCTGGCCTGAAGCACAACCGTGCCGGAGACCCGGGCGGTTTTGGCAATCAGGGGATACACGGGCGCTGTCTTCTGCATCAGCAGTCCAACAGCTACGCCGGCCGACACACGAACCGTCGTGGGCTGCGCAACCTGCACCTTCGTTTTGTCGCCGCCAAAGACATTGCCAATGGCGGTGTTGCCGCCGAGGCCAGCCATGGCGAAGTTTGAAGCCGGCGGGGGCGCGTCGTCATTTGTGCTGGCCGCACGCTGAATCCGCGTGGGTGCATTCAGTTGGTCGTTCATCATCTGCGACGCAACAGGGGCGGGAGCAGCGGCAGCGTCCTGCTGGTCATCCTTGGCTGCGGGAGCCGCATCGGCCGCAGCGTTTTTGGCACTGTTGACATCGGCAGCGTGGGGGGCCTGAGTTGAGTTGGAGGGGGAGGGCTTAACAACGGTGGAGGCCGCGTCCGGCTGGTCGTCGGTTGTGACCGTTACGGGCTGCGGCACAGCGACGGGTTGAGCCGCCGCTGGCTTGGTGTGGTGGAACATCGGAATCATCAAGAGAAGCAGAAGCAGAACCGGAACGCCGCCGGCAACTCCGATCAGCATCCACTTCTTCTTGGCAGGCTCCTTAACCTTGACTTCAGGCGCAGTCGCATTGGAACGAAACGTCTGGAAAAGAACCTCGTCGGCTTCGTTCATCGCCGCAGTCTGCGCGGCGGCCTGCGTTTTGCGAGGCGCCGGAGTTGCGGGGCGAGCCGGTGCCGCAGGAGCATCAACGGCTGCCGCAGCAGATGCCGGCTTCCGCGAAGCGACTTCAGACGACCTTTCCACCGGCGGTTTGAGGGACTTTACGCGATTAAGAAAAGCGCGATCGTCGCTATAGTCCTTTGCTGGAGAGGGCAGTGGCGCGCCGTGCAGCAGATCCGCCGCAGGCTTGATCGAGCTCTGCGTTGCTGCAGGCCGTGAAGCCGGTTTTGCGCCGCCGGAGTTCGAGCCTGCATCGGTTCTGCCTGGAGCAGCTGGTTCAGCCGCAGGCGATTCTCCGCCATCCCATTCGCCAAAATCCTCTGGTAGTGTATCCGGAAGTGTCTCCGTTATTTTTGCTGGAGATGCCATTTCCCATCTTCTCCCTTCACATAAGTGGCACCTTTATAAGTGCGCGTTTCCTGCTGTACTTTGGGGGCACCCTGCCCACCGTTGAACGTGGTTGGTTTCCGATCCGCATCTGCTATCGGAGCGGAGTAACCCAAGGATGTTTGCGCTGCCTTCAGCAGCGAAGCGACATTGGGCAGTCCTTCGACGAGAAGCGAAACCATTGCCTGCGCCGGAGCGTGTCTCTCGGGATCTTCCGGGGTGAAGTTCACGGAGAGCTTGTGTTTCCCGGGCGCAAGCACGTCGCCTAAAGCCGGCGAGTAGACGAAGGAGCCGCGCGCCGAGGCGTTGGCATTCAGTTGGGCTTCGCTCAAAGGCGTGCCGTAAGAGATGGGGGAGGGAACCGGCCACTCGATATATGTCTGCTCGATCTCAGTGACAGTCAGCGACACAGTGGCTTGAGCGCGCGTGTAGTTAACCGAGTCTGTCGGCGTGAAGGATACCGACAGAGTGTGAGCTCCCGGAGGAAGTATTTCGCCCAGGGCTGGCGCGTAGGCCAACGTTCCGGGTATGGAGGCTGTAGCGTTCAGCTGCTTCGCGCTGAGAGCGGTGCCGTGCGAGATCGGATCAGGCGCTGCCCACGTGATCGACGGCATCGCCTTGGCCACCGTGAGCATAACCGCAGCCTGCGCTTGCGTGTAATCAGAGCCGTTGGATGGTGTGAAGATGACGGAAGGCGTATGGTCTCCAGCGGCAAGCACGGCGCCCAGGCTCGGCGTGTAGACGAAGGTTCCTGGAACCGACGCTGTGGCGTTGAGCTGAGCAGTGCTCAACGGCGATCCGTAAGTGATCTTTTCCGGTGAAGACCACGCGATGGCAGGCGTCGCACGGTCGACCGTCAGCGTAACGCTCGCCTGCGCCTGCATGTAGATTGTTTCGTCGGCCGGATAGAAGGTGACCGAAAGCGTGTGGGTACCCGCCGACAGCACTTCGCCGAGCGCCGGCGAGTAGTCAAAGCTTCCGGTGACCGACGATACGGCGTTGAGCTGTTCTGCACTCAGCGGTGTCCCACAGACGATCGAATCAGGTGCGGCCCACTCGATCTCCGGCACGCTTCTTGCGACGCTGACCGATACGGTAGCCTCAGCCTCGGTATAGTTCGCTTGGTCCCTGGGAGTAAAGAAAACCGAAAGCGTGTGCGTGCCCGCGGACAATACCTCGCCCGCTGCTGGAGAATATTCAAAGTTTCCAGCGACCGAAGATGTGGCATTCAGCTGCGCCGCGCTGAGCGCTTCACCGCAAGCCATCTCGTCCGGCTCCGGCCAGTCGATCTGCGGCGTGCCCTTGGCTACAGTAATGGAGACGGAAGACTGAACCGGATTTTCATCCGTGGTGTCTTCGGGCGTGAACGTCACCCAGAGGGTATGGGTGCCTGCAGGCAGCAGGTAGCCAGGCCCTGGCGTGTAAACAAACCTTCCTGGAGCCGAAGCTGCGGCATTGAGTTGTTCTGCGCTGAGCCGGGTGCCGTACGCGATCGGCTCGGGAGCATACCACTCCACGCTTGCCGGCTCGCCGGGAGCGGATGGAGGCACGCTCGGCGGGGCGGGCCTTTCAACAACGCGCCGCTCGACAGGTCTTTCCACCGGTCTCTCAACCGACCGTTCAATGGGTCTTTCAGAGGATCTTTCAACAGGTCTCTCTACAGGCCGTTCAGGGGTAATAGAAATGGGTTTCTCCGTGCCGCCTCGGCCGAACCCTTTAAAGGTGAATCCCTTCTTCTTCTCTTGCTGGAGGGGAAGACCTGTCACCGAGCCAGCCATCTCCAGAATCAGCCGCGAGATCGGCGAATCTGAGAGGGAGAGCCCGTTCGAGGCGTTCTGCATCTGGCGCGTTGCATCGTAATCGTCAGGAATCTTCCAACGCACCGGACGGCTGATGGCCTTGGTGATGACTTCTTCAGTAACGCCGAGGAAGCCCGCCTCAAAGCGATTGATGATGATTTCGAGCTTGGGTCCTGTCTCATGGAAGAACCGCGAGATCAGGCGATTCGAGTTGCGCAGTTCAGAGATTCCGGCCTGCGTGACGAGATAGATCGTCGAGGCTTCGCGGAAGAGCGTCGTGCCCATGAGGTCGATACGCGAGCCTACATCGACGACGACATTGTCAAACTCCTGCCGCGCGACGGACATCAGTTTGTCGATCGCTTCTTTTGAAGCTTCAACCTCAGGCACCTTGCTGGGAGCGGCGAGAACCGAAACGCCTGACTGATGCTTGGCCAGAATCTTGTGAAGGAAGCTGGCGTCGAGCCGCTCGGGATCCTGCAGTGCATGGTCGGTCGAATACTCAGCCGCAATGCCCAGATTGAGCGCCGCGTCTCCCATGGGGAGCGCCAGATCGACCAGCAGCGTACTCTGCCCGGACTCTTGCGCGAGCGCGATGGCGAAGTTGCAGGCGATGGTGGTGACGCCCGATCCGCCCTTTGCGCCGAGAAACACCAGCGATCTGCCGATCGCTCTTTTGGCCGCCCGCGGCCTCGGACGAGAGATGGCCGATGCTCGCACGAGCGCTTCTGCGACTGTGCTTTGGTCCAGGGGCAGGATGAGGTACTCACGCGCGCCGGCACGCATGCAGCGCACGACGAGGTCCTGATCAGCCATGGTCGAGTAGACCATGACGGTCGCGGCGTCTTTTGCGCAGATGTTTTCTACCAGGTCGAGGGCAAATTCGAGGTCGCTGTCCAGATCAATGATGATGACGTCGAAGTAGAGCTCCAGGAGCCTCGGAACGTCGTCGATAGCGGTGGGATAGGAGGAAAACTCTCGAACATTCGCCCCACGGCACTCGGCCAAAGCGTTGGCCAGGATGCCCCGTTTTTCGTCGTCCGGGCCGATCAGTGCGATGGACAGGGCTTCAGTGCCAATGGAATCCGGATATCGTGCATCGACGTTCTGTGATATGCCTGAATTCACGGGCATTACGCCCCTCCCCCTGGCTAAACCCCGCTTACGTGTCTTACATACAACTTATCGGCCACTTGCCCGCCAAACTCTATCTCTTCCACTCGATATAAATAGGAAATCGAGTGACAGGACAAAGAATCGGAGGGTCAAAAAGGCGCCCTTGCGGACAACCACCCGCGACAGGAGCGCCAGAAACAGAAGAGATCACCCGTTGGGGTCTATATACAGCCTATCTCTGCTGGAATCACTGATAGTAACTGATTTGGTGCAACTTGGGATCAAAATTAGAACTTTGATAATAAATTGGATACATTACCAAAGTTTGTTAAAGTACTATCTAACCTCTGAGAACACCACTATTCATACAATAAGTAGGGGTTTCTTTGCGAGCGGATAGATTGTATGGGGGTTGGGATGAAGTTTTCGCAGCTGTTACCCTACCCCAAAAGTTGTAGCGGCTAATTACCGATAACTGGCCAGCCATTAGCCCATTTGAGCTCTTTAACCCATTGGGTGGGTGTCGCATCTTTGGTCAGATTTTGAGCGTGAAAGATGATCAGGCTGTCTCCATTTCCGGCGTCGAGATAAGCAGTTCCCCCGCCGGGGGCGTTCCAGCCATGTTTGCCCTGGAGCAACACCGTTCCGCCGCCGTTCATCATCGGAGTGCCGTCTTCACCCAAAAAGGGACCGTGCGGGCCGGAGGATCGTCCGACAGCTTGCTTGTAGTTGTCTTCGGCCACGGTCAATTCACAACAGTGATCCACCGAGACAAAGAGATAGTAGTAGGCCCCGTGGCGAACCAGCGAGGCACCCTCGATGGGATTGTGCGGAACGCCGGGACGCGTGGCCAGATCATAGCGCGTCGGATCGGAGGCCAGCATTCCCGTGGCAGGATCGATCTGGCGCTGCTTGATACCGCTCCAATAGCTGCCGTAAGTTATCCAGACGCTTTCATCGGTATCGACCAGGATTGCCGGATCGAGCGCATTGAAGTCGTCGCCTTTTTTTGATTCCAGCACCAGACCGCGATCGACCCACTTGTAATCAGGATCGGTCGGATCGAGCGTGACATTGGTGGCGAGACCGATGATCGATCGCTGCGAGTTCAAGGTCGAGCCGCAGTAATACACGTGATATTCGCCACTGAAATAAGAGACGTCCGGAGCCCACAGCCCAGTAATGCCCGGAACCTTGCTCCGAATCCAACGGGGCATCGCATTCGGAAAGACGCTGCCACAGGCTGTCCAACGCACTTTATCCTGCGAGCACCGGATCGGCAGATGGCCGCTGCTTGGAGTGCCGTCTACATCTGTGCTGAACGCGTAGTAGGTCGAGTCTTGCCGGATGATACTCGGATCGAGCACCGGCGTGGTATTCCCGGTGAGCCCGTACACAGCGAGCGGATCCGTGGTTGCTGGCGCGTAGGACAACCTGCCAGTGATGTTCGCCCCGCAGGAACAAATTGCGAGGAGACACACACACAGCAGGCAGACGCCAGCCGTAGTGCGCAGCATTGAGGCAACCTTTCGAGGACTGCCTCTATTTTACGCCATTTCAACTCTCGGTTTCTGTAGTGTGCGGTGCGGAAAAATCGTGCCAATCAGGTGGCAAGTTCAGGAGATGGAAGGGGTATTCTCAAGCGGGCAACTTGCGTTACGCAATCGGAATCCTAAACTCCATCTCTGATGAGCGGTGTTCATCTCCGCGAAGGACTCATGGCGCGTCAACAGCAGACTGCAATCATCATTGGCGCCGGCCCGGCAGGTTTGACCGCCGCGCTGGAGTTTTGCCGGCATTCTTCGATCCGTCCGATTGTGCTTGAAGCGAGTGATCGCATCGGCGGTATCTCCTGCACGATTCGCCACAACGGCAATCGAATCGATATCGGCGGACACCGGTTCTTTTCAAAGTCAGACCGCGTGATGGATTGGTGGACGGAGATCATGCCGATCGCAAGCTCTGAAGAACAAGGCGAGCTGGCGATTCAGTATCAGAATCGCCAACGCGTCGTCCGGAACGGGCACAACGGAAAGCCGAAGCTCGGCCCGGTTCCGATCGGCGATCCGGATTGCGCGGATCCCGATTGCGTGATGCTGGTGAGGCCGAGAAAGAGCCGCATCTATTTCATGCGTTCTTTCTTTGACTATCCGCTTTCGCTCTCGGCAGAGACGCTGCGCCGTCTTGGCGCGATGCGCGCCGTGCGCATCCTGTTCAGCTACATCAAGGCACAGTGCGCACAACGCCGGCCAGAGAAGACGCTTGAAGATTTCCTGATCAACCGGTTCGGAAGGGAACTGTATCGGACCTTCTTCAAGAGCTACACCGAGAAGGTATGGGGTGTGCCCTGTGCGGAGATCTCTGCAGCCTGGGGTGCGCAGAGGATCAAGGGGCTTTCTCTGCTCAAAGCGGTTACGCACTTTGTGAAGAAGCTCTTCGCTCGAACGAATCACGCGAGCTCCGATGTGCGACAGAAGAATGCGGAGACCTCGCTCATCGAAAGATTTCTTTATCCGAAGTATGGTCCAGGGCAGTTGTGGGAGAAGGTTGCCGGACTCATTGAGCAGCAGGGCGGCGAGATACGGCTTGGCTGGCGTGTTATCGACATACACACCGAGACTGGCCGAGATGGTGCGGAGCGCGTAGTGTCGGTGCGGGCGCGTACGCCGGAAGGTGAACTCGTCACCATTCCGGGCAACTACTTCTTCTCGACAATGCCGATACGCGAGCTGTTACGCGCGATCGACGCGCCGATTCCTGAAGAGATTCAAACCATCTCAGATGGATTGATGTACCGGGACTTCATCACTGTTGGACTGCTGGTGGACCGGCTGTCGATCACCGAGCCTGACGGCGCGCCGCTGAAAGATACGTGGATCTACATTCAAGAGCCGGATGTGCTGGTTGGAAGAATGCAAATCTTCAATAACTGGAGTCCGTATCTCGTTTCCGATCCTTCGAAGGTGTGGATCGGCCTTGAATATTTCTGCTACGACACGGACGAGCTCTGGAATAAATCGAACGAAGAGATCAAGCAATTTGCAATCGATGAGGTGGCGAAGATCGGAATTTTGAAGGCGAGCGACGTGCGCGATGCCTGCGTGTTTCGTGTTCCGAAAACCTATCCGGCGTACTTCGGAACCTACGATCGCTTCGATGAGATTGTCCGCTACATGGACCGTTTCGAAAACCTATTTCTAGTAGGCCGGAACGGCATGCACAAATACAACAACCAGGATCACTCCATGCTGACGGCCATGGTGGCTGTGGAGAATATTTTGGCGGGCATCACAGATAAGCAGAATCTGTGGGAGATCAACACCGAACAGGAATATCACGAGCAGAGGGCCACATCGAAGCCGTCGGAGAGGCCCTCTGTACCTGCCAGCGAAGTGCCGGAGGCTGCTGGCGAAAAATTTGTTGCATGAGCACCCTGCAGCCGCTTGAAACCCAAACAGATCGAGATGAGTTGCGAAAACCGGGCCTGCACCGTGTCAGCATGCCTGCTCAAAATGCAGCCCGGAACGCGATAGACCGTGCACCTGCACGCGCGTTCATTGTTTTATCACTCGCGTATTTAGCCGTTACGCTCATCCTTTCATCGCTCAAGCTACTCTGGCTTGATGAACTCATCACGCTGCACATTGCGCGATTGCCTAACGTTGGGGCCATCTGGCAAGCGCTGCAACGCGGAGTCGATCCGAATCCGCCGGTGACGCACGTCCTGGTGCACTTCAGCCGGCTCGTCTTTGGGGACCATGAGTTTGCTTACCGGCTCCCTGCGGTTGGCGGATATTGGGTTGGGTTGCTCTCACTCTTCGCCTATCTCAAGGGGCGGCTGCCTGCAACCTGGGCGCTCGCCGGAACTGTGCTGTCGATGACGATGGGCGCATTCGAATACAGCTACGAAAGCCGTTCCTATGGCATCTTCTACGGTCTGGCAATGCTCGCCTTTTTCTGCTGGAGCCAAAGCGTCAATTCATCGCGCGGTATTTATGCCCGCTGCGTCTATTTCCTGGGAATGATCGCTGCTTTGGCTGCGAGTATTTCAACGAACTACTTTGCCGTTCTGGCGTTTTTTCCCATAGCGATTGGAGAGGTGGCTCGAACGTTCGTGGCGGCTCGGAATGTGGGCGACAAATCTGATCGCAGCCTCGTTGTTACGCGCGCCGCACTGCTGCGTGCAATCGATCTTCGCGTTTGGATTGCCCTCGCGATGGCTGCCGCGACCATCCTGCTCTATCGCTCGATGATTGCGCACTCGATTGCGCAGTTCGCGCCGTATGCGTGGAACAAGGTTTCTCTGCAGCAGGTCGCCGACTCCTACACCGAAATGGTGGAGACGATTCTCTATCCCATCCTGGGGCTGTTCGCAGTTGCTTGTATCGTCTACTCACTGCGTTCCTGGATCGCCGGAATGTGCGAAAGCTGCAGGACGAAGATACTGCCTCGATGGCTGGTTTCGTTTCTCTCCAGATCTCGTGCGAGGCTTCGCGTTCCGGCTCACGAAATTGCGGCGGTTTGTGTCTTCATGCTGTATCCGGTGGTGGGGTATGTGGTCGCATCGATCCGTGGTGGCATGCTTTCACCGCGCTTTGTGATCCCGGTTTGTTTCGGTTTTGCAATGGCCGCGACCTTTGTGGCATATCTGCTATTCGATACATTGCCACACGCCGCGACAGTGATGCTCTGCTTCCTCTGCGCCTGGTTTGCGTGCCGCGAGTCCTTTGTAGGTTACTGGTATCAAGAGCAGAAGCAGTGCTTCTACAAAGTGGTCGATCGCTTCCCACAAGCGCAGAAATCGGTTCCTGCGGACTCGCCGATCGTGATTCCCGATCCGCTGCTCGCGCTCACATTTCAGCACTATGCTCCCGCGGCGCTTGCCGCGCGCGAAGTGTTTCCAGTCGACTTTCCCGCAATTCGTGCTTTCCGAGGCGACGACTCACCCGAGGAAAATCTCTGGGCTGGACGCAGGTTACTGTACACCTTGCCGATTGTTCCGCTGGCTACGTTTGTGAATACAGATCGCGATTACGTCATCATCGCGGACGATGGCAATTGGATGCTCCAGGATTTGGGCCGGCACAACTACGCTACGCGCAGGCTCCCGATCGACACCCGTGCTCAGGCGATCGGCGGATTCACGCCGCTGGCGCGCGGAACCCCCGCCTACTTCATTGCCGGCCCGCGCGAGACGTTGCGTGCACTCGCGTACGACGATCCGTGTAGCCCGTTGCTGCAACCTATTCCATTCCGGGCGGCCGACGATTTGCCGAATGCAGGCCCATATGATCCTCGAGGCGTGGCGAAATGAGCACTCAGGGCGGACTGGCAAACGGCTCAAGGCCGCGCCGGATACGTTCGTGGCAGATTGCATTGATTGTGGGAGCCGTCCTGCTGATTGCGGGATTTGGTTATTCGCATGAGCGCAAGCGGGTGCAAATTGCTGCGGCGACACCGGCGTATCAGGATATCGAGCTTACGGTCTCTGCTCAGGGAACAGTTCTTCCCTTCAATGACTTTCAGGCACGAGCCAATTTCTCCGGAATGGTGGACAAGATTTACGTGCATCTGGGCGAGAAAGTTCGCGCCGGGCAGATGCTCATCAGCATGAGAGATCAATATGCGCTTTCGCGGGTCGAATCAGCGCGTGCGGCCTTGGAGTCAAGCGAGGTCAATAACCAAAATGTGCAACACAATGGTTCGCAGGAAGATCGAATCGCGTTTGAAGCAGAGCTGGCGCGTGATCAGCGGGAGCAGGAGTCTGCAGCGAAGGCATTGGCCACTGTCAAACAACTCGAAGCACGCGGTAGCGCCTCGGAGGCCGAGGTGACGTCTGCTACGCAACGACTTGACGCTGCAAACATGGCTCTAGCCGAGCTGAAGCGGCGGATGTCCGCGCGTTATAGTTCCACCGACGCGGAGAGCTGGAGGCTGCGCGTGAAAGCAGACAAGGCTGCGCTTGCAGCCGAGAAGGTTTCCTACGACAACGCGAATCTCGCTTCGCCGATATCCGGAACCGTGTACCTGATTCCGGTGAGGCTTTACGATTTTGTGCCGATGGGAGCAGAGCTTTTGCACGTCGCGGATCTTTCGAAGATCCGTATCCGCGCAGATTTCTACGAGCAGGATGTGGGAAAACTGCAAACGGGGCAGCCGGTCAAAATTCTATGGGAAGGGGATGCAAATCGAACGTGGCATGGTCGCATTGCGAGCAGGCCGCTCGCGATCACACGTACCCAGGATGCAAGCTTTGGGCAATGCATGATTGGCCTTGATGACGCACGAGGAGACTTGCCCGTGAATACAAATGTGACGGCTGTTGTCACCGTGGCAAAGCATGAACACGCGCTGACGATTCCGCGGGAAGCGTTGCACACCGAAGGGGCGGCTCATTACGTCTATCGTGTCGATGGGGACAAGCTCTCCAGAATGCCGGTGGTGATTGGCATTGTGAATCCGCTGCGCGCAGAGATCACAAATGGGTTGAGTGTCAAAGATCAGGTGGCTTTGCACGGAGCGAACGACGAACCGCTCAGCGATGGATTGAAGATCGAGGTCGGGAAGTAACGTCGAAAGGATCGAGTGAACCTGAATAGCCTCTCAAAACAACACTCCCGGATATGAGAACGAGTGCGTGGGCGGAAATGCAATGGCGATGCAGGCATGCCCGTTGTGTTCTCGTCGCAGTCTGCTTAGTCCTTGGGCAGCGGTCCGTTTGTCATGGGCAGGTGTCTTTCCAGAGTGCGGTGACCCTGGCGCTAGTCAATAGCCCGCAATTGAAATCGGCACAGCAGGACATGGATAAGGCGCGGGCAGGCCTGTCCGTGATGAAAGATATCTTTGTTCCAAGCGTCGTGACTACCGGCGGTGCAGGGGACTCATATGGAATTACGCTCACTGTGCCGACGATCTTCACGGTCAATGCGCAGTCGCTGATCTTCAGTTTTCAGCAGCGCGCGTATATTCACGCCGCCCATTCTGACATACAGGCTGCCCAACTCGCCCTGGCGGAGGCACGGAATCAAGTTCAGGAAGATACCGTGATCACGTATATCTCTCTGGATGAGGCGCAGAACTCCGCAGATGCGCTCAACGAGCAATACGGATTTGCGCAGAAGCTGGTGGCGATTGTGCAGGACAGGCTGCATGCAGGATTAGATAGTGACCTCGATCTGCTGAAGGCGGAGCGAGAGGCGACGCAGATCAGGCTGCAGGAGCTACAAATGGAAGACAACATCGTCTCTCTGCGCGATCATCTGGCGGATTTGACCGGACTGCCGCGCGGTGAATTGACAACGCAGCCCGAGAGTGTGCCCGCATTTCCGAATATCGAAACAATTGAAGAGGACCTCAAGCAGAACTACAGCGATAGTCCGGGCGTGCTTGCTGCGGAAGCCAATGCAAAAGCCAAGCTGGACCGTGCAAAAGGCGATGCCGAATACACGTGGAGGCCGATCGTCAGCTTCGGTGCGCAGTATGGAAGAGTCAGTCCGATCAATAATGTATCGGATTTCTACAATCTGCACGGCAACTACAACACAGCGAACGTTGGATTCCAGGTGCAGCTCCCGATACTCGACAAAGTACGGAAGGCTGCCGCACAGCAAGCGATTGCAGACGCGCTGCGAGCTAAACAGGACGCAGCGAATTTGCGTGGACAGGAGATCGAGGGGCGGCAAAAGCTGGCTCGCTCTATTCCTGAACTGGAGACCAAGGCCGATCTTGCCGAGCTGGATTACAAGATCGCGCAGAACCAACTTCAGTCGACGCTGATTCAACTGCGCGCTGCGAACGGCGCGCCGCCGATGACACCCAAGGAAGAGCAGAGCGCGCATATCGAGGAGCGGCAAAAATATCTCGATTATCTCGACGCGCAGCTTCAGGCTGCGAAATCGGAAGTGTATTTTTTGCGCCAGACCGGGCAACTCGGCGATTGGGTGCAATCCCCTGTATCTCTGCCTTCGGAAAGTGGTGAGAAGGATGGAACGCCGGCAAGCCATTAGGCACAAGTGATGCGGTTTGCGGGGTGTTTGTAGACAACTGAGCTGCTCACTGCCCACATCTTAGCCACGAGACGGCTCTAAGGATCCGCACAAAAGGGGGATGGGACCGGGATCAGGCAGTCAGAGGAGTGCGCAGCATTGGCGACAGCTGAAACGACGATCTTCACTTCTCTGCAAGAGAGCGAAGATCCAAAATTCCAAGCGCCTGTTCTTGGACCGCAGCCGCGAGTTTATCCGTCAGAAGGATTGGTTGTCACAGCAGCTCTCACCCTTCTTGCAGTCGTCCTTCACGGCTACCATCCTTATGCAGAAGACGGTGGCCTATATCTGGCCGAGATCAAGAAGCTACTGCATCCTGAGCTGTATCCGGCGTGGAGTCAGTTTGTCACCGCGCAGCTCAGGTTCTCTCTATTCGGGCCGATCGCGGCGTCGCTGGTGAGGGTATCGAAGCTGAGTGTGATGCCCGTGATGCTGGCTCTGCATCTCGTGAGCATCTGGGCCACACTGTTTGCTGCATGGCAGATCGCTGGCCGCTGCTATCGCACACGCGAGGCACGGTATGGCGCAGTGTCATTGCTCGCTCTTTGGTTAACTCTGCCGATAGCAGGCACCTCACTTATGCTGATGGATCCGTACGTAACGGCACGCAGCTTTTCTACGCCTTGCGGTCTCTTTGCGCTGGTGGGAGCCATTGATGCAATTCAGTCGGTGAGGAGTTCTGGAGTGTTGTCCTGGGCGGGCGCGGCGCTTTGCCTGGGCAGCCTGTTACTGGCGGAGATCGTCCACCCGTTGATGGGGACCTATGCGCTGGGATGTGTCGTATTACTCATTTGCATGTCCCTCCCAGGTTTGAAGCCGCGCATCGTCGCCATTGCCGGATTATTTTTATCGATCTCGGCAATCGCGGCCCTGTTGTGTTGGGCGTCTGCCCCACAGACCGCTGCGTATACGCATGTAGCGCAGACACGTGCTTACTGGTTTTTGAGCACTTGGCAATGGTATGAGCTAATTGGATTAGCCGCACCGCTAATCGTGCTCGCTACGCTTTCTTTGCCGCAATCGAGCCGAAAAGGTGAAGCTGCGCGCCTGCTGGCAGAGATGGCTATCATCGCCGGAGCGATGGGTGTAGCCATTGCATTGATCTTCGCGCGCCAGTCGGCGTCTTCGTATGCGGTGGCGCGTCTGCAGCCTTTGCGGATCTATCAGATGATTTACATCCTCATGATCCTCGCAATCGGAGCGCTCCTGGGTGAACGGATCCTCAAGCAGAGCGCGTGGCGGTGGGCTGTGATGGTGTGCATGCTTGGGGGTGGCATGGGCTTCGTTCAAGCCAAGACCTTTCCCGATTCAGCGCATCTGGAATTTCCCTGGAGAGCTTCGGGCAACGAGTGGGAGCGCGGATTTGCCTGGGTCAGGAATAACACGCCGGCCGACGCCACTTTTGCACTCGACGCAAATTACATCTCTGCAAACGGTGAAGATACACAGAACTTCAGAGCGATTGCGGAGCGGAGTGCATTGCCGGACTATTCAAAAGATGGGGGAGTGGCCGCGATTGCTCCGGAGCTTACAGCGAGCTGGACATACGGAGAGACGGTCCAAAAGGACCTGGATCGTGCGTCAGACGCAGAGCGTAGGGCCATTCTTACGGCAGCGTCCGTTCAATGGGTCGTTCTTTCAGGCAGTGCGTCGACCTCGTTCGATTGTCCGTACATGAACCGGGCGATGAAGGTATGTCGCGTGCCGTAGCCCGCCGCCTCGCAAGGTCCCAGCGAACCGATGAGAGCGCCGGTCTGATTAAATAGTCCCGTGGACACATTAGAGCACTATCGGCGCATGCTGGATGTGGCACTCGACGAGGCGCGTCTGGGGTTTGCAGAGGGTGGCATTCCAATCGGCGCGGCCCTCTTCACGCGCTCGGGTGAGCTGGTGAGCCGTGGCCGCAATCGCCGTGTGCAGCAGGGCGATCCCAGTATCCACGGCGAGACGGATGCCTTTCGCCGCGCCGGCCGCCAGCGCAGCTATCGCGATCTGGTGATGGTCACAACGCTCGCTCCCTGCTGGTATTGCAGCGGGCTGGTGCGGCAGTTTCGCATCGGAATAGTCGTCGTAGGCGAGAGCCGCACTTTCAGTGGGGGAATCGAGTGGCTCCGCGAGAATGGCGTCGAAGTCATCGATCTCGACAGCGAGGAATGCCGCGCTCTGCTGGAGGAATTTATAGCCGCACATCCTGAGGTGTGGAACGAGGATATTGGCGAAGAATAGCGAGCGGCGATAGAACTCAGGGACTTGCGGCCGTTAGAAATCGGAGCGAGTATGCACTCGCCGGATCGATCGGGCCGGTGAGAATGCCCAATGATTTGAGCTGATCGTAACTTGCCTGCCACCGCGCGGCTGTCATGTGCCCGGTTTGATCGATGGTTGAACCCTTCGCATCCGCACCAGTAATAAATCCTCCGTCGCGAAGCGCCTGAGCGGTGTAGGCCTCCTGCGCTGGATTCAGGGCCGGATTGAGCTTGAGGAGCAGCGCATTTGTGGGTGCCGGATTGCGCAGATATTCTCGCCACCCGCGGATGCTCGCGTGCACGAATTTTGCCAGAACATCAGGATGCTGCGCTGCGAAATCGCGCGTAGTGAACTGCACTCGATAAGGGTCATAACCGGAGGAACTGATGAGCAACGTGCGCACGTCCGCTCCGGCCTGTTTGGCAAAGAACGGCTCGCTGGTGATGAAGATTTGCTGGACGTAGTTAGGATCGGCGAGAAAGTTGGCAACCGAGAGCGTCGACGGAATCTGACGCACATTGTGCAGGTTGTACCGGCTGATCACATACTTGAGCCAAGTTGCGCCTGTCTGTGCCGAGATGGTGTGGCCTTCGAGGTCGCTGAAATTATGGATGGGCGAGTCTTTGTGAAGCATGATGGCCTGCGGATCGTGCTCCATGGTGGCAGCGATGGCTAAGAGTGGCAGGCCGTTTGAGTCCCATTCGAGAACCTGATCGCTCGAGCCGAGGCCGATGTCGGCCCTTCCGGTAGAAACAAGCTGAGCGGCGCTGCCGTATTGCGGCAAGGGCAGCAGCGTCACGTCGAGGCCCTCATCCTTGTAGTAGCCGAGCATTTGCGCCGTATAGAAACCGCCATGCTCAGGCTGCGGATACCAGTCCAGTTGCAGCCGTACCGGGTAGAGGCCATTCGCGGCTGCGGATTGCCGGCCGCGGCAGCCCGAGAGCGTGGTCCCGCATATCAGAAGGAACGCCAGCACAAAGATGGGATAGAACCTGCCTGCTCGCAATGCGGAACCTCGACGAAATTGGCAGAAGCCTTCTTCTCTGAGAGGAACGCTATCACGACAGAGATAAGGAACCCGTCAACTTTCTGTGAGTACCCATTTTGGCGGCCAACGCAAGAAGTGATTCGTCTGAATCGCGAGCCGCCGCGAGTTGTATGCCGCCCACCGCGTGCGGGATCGCCACGGCCGGCGATCCGGCGAGGCTGAAAGGCGTGGTGTAGCGGAGGAGCTTTGCGCGCGTACGACTGTGGTCAGCGCCGGCTTCCAACCGTGCGACGGGAGCGCAGGGAAGCAGGACGAGTTCGTGCTCCGCGAAGAGTTCGTCCATGCGGGCGCGGAATGCCGCATGCCGCTGGCGCAGGCTGGCCAACTCTTCTGAAGGAATGCTCGCGCCCCATGCAAGCCGTTCGCGGATGGACGTCTCAAATCGGTCGAAGTGGCCGGCGTGCAGGCGTGCAGCCTCTGAAGCCTGGATGGGCGCGAAGATCTCAGCCGAATCACGCCACCAGTCGGGATCGATCGAATGACCTTTGAGACCAAGCGCCTCCAGTTCGCGGATACTTTGACGAAAACTGTCGAAAATGGCCGGCTCACAGTCGTGGAGAAAACTGTCGGCGAGAAAGGCGAATCGAGTGAATGTCCGGGCTGGCGTGTCTTGCTTGAGTGCGAATGGTGCCGCCAATAGCGGGGCGTCTTCCAGATCGCGAAAGAGCCAGCCCATGGTGTCGAAGGATTCAGCCAGGTGCGCTCCGCCACGCCAGTCACCGCGGCCCAGGGTAGCGCGATATCCGGCCAGTCCGCAGAGCGCAGCAGGCACGCGGATCGAGCCGCCCGTATCCGTACCGATAGCGACTGCAGCGGAGCCCTCAAGAACGCTAGCCACCGCGCCGCTGGACGACCCTCCGGTGAGCGCCGTGGGATTGTCAGGCTGCAGGCAGTCGCCGAACTCAGGATTTTCGCCGGTGATGCCATAGGCAAGCGGGTGCAGGTGGGTTTTGCCGACGATTACGGCTCCTGCGGTGCGCAGGCGATCCACCAGCCAGGAATCGCGCGTGGTGTTTCCATCGCGGTCCCGGTAAAAAACAGTGCCGCAACTTGTGGGTGTGCCGGCGAGATCAAAGCAATCTTTCACCGAAATGGGCAATCCCCATAAAGCCGCGCGACCGTCACCGAATGGGCCGCCCTCGGCGGGCGGCATGCTCTCGGCGCGTGCGGCCTCGGATCGCGTCCACGCGGCATTTTGCCAAAGATACGTATTGCGGCTCGGGTTTTGGTTTGAATGCGCCAGAGCCTGCTCCGCCAGATCGGATGGGTGGGCTGCGCTTGCTGCGAGTGCTTGTCTGAGGGAGCGGAGGGTCCAGGGCAATGGGGCCATACCCCGATTGTAGGCAGCGCAACCGAGCCGGGAATAGAGGAAATTTTCTCAAGCGTTTGAGCCGCGCTCCATGCTAATTTCAAGTATGGGAGTCATTTCTACCGCGACCGGCGCACGGGCCGGAAAGCGCGATAGTCTGCGCGCTGTAGTTCCTGATCCCGTTGCTGATCTGCAGCGCATGACGGCGCTCGCGGCCTTTACGGCACGCTCGATGCGCACGCAGTGCCCACGGCCCTTCGGCGCATCTATCGTTCACTCCCAGACAGGCAAAACCCTGCTGCGCGCGTTGAATGCCGTGCGGCAGGAGTTCGACCCCAGCGCGCATGCAGAAGTACGCGCGATCCGGCTCGCGACCAAGCGGCTGAAACAGATTTCTCTCGCAGGGTACACGCTGTATTCCACGTGCGAACCGTGTCCGATGTGCATGAGTGCTGCGCTCTGGTCGGGGCTCGATCGTGTGGTGTACGGCGCGGCGATCGAAGATGCCAATCGCCACTGCAATCAGATTCGGATTCCGGCGACTGAGGTGGCCGCGCGCAGCGACATGGCGTGCATCGTGGAGGGGCCCATGTTGCGCGACGAATGCTACGCGCTGTTTACGCATCCCCGGATGCTGAAGGCATTTCGGCTCTGGTCGACACGGAAACAAAATTAGTTTTTCGAGTGAGGTCTCTGACGTGACGGAAGGGCTCGCAGCAGGACTGTCGCAAGTTCTCGAAGACAAAGCGCGCGTCTTGACCTCGCCTGCTGTGCTCGATCGCCTCTCGCACGACTTCTATTGGTATTCACCGGTGTTGCGTCCGCGGTTGGTAAACAAGTGCGCCGAAATTGCGGTGCAGCCAACGTCGGTAGACGAGGTGCTCGCGGTGTTGCATTTTGCCGGCACGCGTGGAATTCCAGTTACCGTGCGTGGTGCGGGGACGGGCAACTATGGACAATGTGTGCCGCTTGAAGGCGGCATTGTGCTGGATCTTTCTTTGATGGATAAGCTGGAAGCAATCACCTCCGACGGTGTTGCTGTTTGCCAACCGGGCTTGCGGCTCGGCGCGCTCGAAGCGGAGGCGCGCAAGCGGGGATGGGAACTGCGCATGTATCCCTCCACGCTGGTGAAAGCTTCCGTCGGAGGATTTCTCGCGGGTGGGTCTGGGGGGATTGGCTCTGTGATGCACGGCGGCCTGCGCGATTTCGACACTGTGCGCGCATTTGAAGTGGTCACGATGGAAGAAAAGCCGCGCGTGGTGCTGCACGAAGGGCCGGCAGTGCACGAGATTCTGCATGCGTGGGGAACCAACGGAGTTCTGACCCGCATCTGGTTCGCGCTGGCGCCGGCCGTCGAATGGACTCAGGTGACGGTCGCATTCGATTCGTTTGCGCAAGCCTTCGACTTTACGGAGTCGATTGCAACCGAATCCGCATGGACAAAGCGTTTGGCGACGGTCTTTGAATGGCCGATTCCGTCGTTTTTTACGCCTGTAAAAAACCTGGTGCGCGAAGGCAAGGCGCTTGCGCTGATAATGATCGCAAATGCGCAGGTGGAGGCCTTGCGAGCAGCCGCAGAGATGGCCGGGGGCGAAGTCACCTTCTCAGGCGCGTATGACGGCCCCCGCACACAGCCACTGTTGAGCGACTACACGTGGAATCACACGACGTTGTGGGCGATGAAGGCTGATCCCGCGTATACCTATCTGCAATGCGGCTTTTCGCCGTCAGAGTCGAGAAAACAATTTCAGCTTTTGCGCACGCGCTATGGCGAGGAGATTCTCTTTCATATCGAGTTCATGAAAAACGGTGAAGGCATCGTGATTCCCGGCGCGATTCCCGTGGTGCGTTTTGTTACCGAGGAGAGACTGAATGAGATGATCGCCTACTGCCGGTCGATTGGCGTGTTCATCGCGAATCCACATGTGAACTATCTTGAAGACGGCGGCCGGTTCCGGGCCGATAACATCCAGTTGCTCGCCAAGCAGAAGTACGATCCGCGCGGCCTTCTGAATCCGGGCAAGATGATCAGTTTTCAAAAGCAGAAGGTGGCGCCGTGAAGACATGGATTTCTGACGAGCGTAACTTTGCTTATCTCACATGGAAGCAAGTGGATGCGTTGCCGCGCGCGACTACACTGTTGATCCTGCCCACGGCGGCAATCGAGCAGCATGGTCATCATCTTCCGCTGGCGACCGACACGCTCATTAACAATCTGCTGCTTGGCAAGGCGCTGGCCCGTGTACCGGCGGAGTTGCCTATCTTTGCCTTGCCGCCTGTCTGCTACGGCAAGAGCAATGAGCACATCGGCTTTCCTGGAACACTTTCAGTAAGCGCGCAGACATTTATGGCCGTCGTGCGCGACCTGGGAGCGAGCATTGCGGCAAGCGGATTCAAAAAACTGGTTCTCTACAACACCCACGGTGGGAATACTTCGCTGGTGGATGTGCTGGCGCGTGATCTGCGGGCGGAGTTTGGTCTGCGCACCTTTTCGCTCTTCGGATCGCCGGGCGCGGCATTTGAAGGCGTAAGCCCACAAGAGCGTACCTACGGTTTTCATGCCGGCGAGATCGAGACAGCATATCTTTTGCACGCGACGCCATCGCTCGTGCGCAAGCAGGAGTACACAGCCAACTACATTGCACGTGTGGAACAGCCAGAGTTGCTCAAGCCGGAAGGCTCGGCTGCGAACTTTGCGTGGCTTACGAAAGACATTGCGCCGAGCGGCGTGCTCGGCGACCCTTTTGCCGCGACGGCGGAAAACGGCCAACAGTGGTCGAACGAGGCGGCCGAGCGCATCGCAGAGATTCTTGTCGCCATGTACCACTTTGAACCGAAGCATGGAGCCTGAGATGGGCCCAGAGGCAAGTCTGGTCGATTGTGGGGATGGAGTGCGACTGGAGCGCGGTGTTCGGTGCCGGCTCAGCGATGGCGTGACGCTCGTCTCTGATTACTACTATCCCGCGGGCGAAGGACCATGGCCGACGTTGTTGATGCGCCAGCCGTACGGGCGCGATATTGCGTCGACGGTTGTCTATGCGCATCCAGTCTGGTTTGCGCGGCACGGATATCACGTCGTCATCCAGGATGTGCGCGGACGCGGCGGATCGGAGGGCGAGTTTTATCCATTTCGCCACGAAGGCCGCGATGGTGCGGAGGCGATTGCATGGTTGCGTCAGCACGCGGCTTGCAATGGGCGCATCGGCATGTACGGATTTTCGTACCAGGGAGCTACACAGTTGCTGGCTGCGGCGGAACGGCCGGAGGGACTGGTTTGTATTGCGCCGCACATGACGGCAGCGGATCTGTACCACGGCTGGTTCTATCATCAGGGCGCGCTTCGACTGAGCTCTACGCTGGGCTGGGGCATCCAGATGCTTCGCGAGGACGCGCGCCGCAGAGGATTACGTGCCGCGAGCGACCGGCTTGAGGCCGCGTGGACTAATGTACGTGCGCAAGCGGTGCAGGCTCCCTATGCGGCGCATCCGGCGATTGCCGATCCAGCGCTGCCCGATTATGTGCGAGATTGGTTTTCGCATCGTGAACCTGGAGAGTACTGGAGCGTGCAGGATGTCAGCACGCGCGTCGATCGGATTTGTGTGCCCGCGCTGCACATTGCCGGCTGGTTCGATACCTATCTCGAAGGTTCCATTGCAGGCTACTGCGCGTTGCGCACTGGCGCAGGCAGCGCCTTTGCGCGCGAGCACCAATACCTCATCGCCGGTCCGTGGATTCATATTCCCTGGGGCGATCGAGCAGGCGACTCGGATCTCGGTGAAGCCGCGAATGTCGATACAGACACGATTCTGCTCCGCTGGTTCAATCATTGGCTCAAAGACGCTGGCGACTTTCAGGGCGAGCCGCGCATCCGGCACTTTGCGCTTGGGCCAAACAGCTGGCGCAACGCGATTGAGTGGCCCGATCGGGCGACCTATCCGCTCTATCTGCGTAGTGGCGGCAATGCTAACTCACGCAAAGGCGACGGGCAGCTTTCGGAGGACACGCCGGACAGCGATGAGCCGCGCGACATCTTCGTCTACGATCCGGAAGTGCCGGTGCTTGCTCCCGGTGGCGCGCAGGCGCTGAGCGGTCCGTTTGATCAGGCTGCGGTGGAACTGGGAAACAATCTCCTGGTTTACACCTCGTATCCGTTTGCGCACGAAACAGCCATTCTCGGCCAGCCGCGTATTGTGCTGTGGGCAGCCACATCGGCTTCGTGCGCGGATTTCGTGGCGAAGATCGTTCGAGTGACGGAAAGCGGACGCGCGGAGTTCTTGTCGGTTGGTATCGCGCGCAGCTCGTGGCTTTTTCGCGACTCCGGATACGAGGCCGATGCGATCCAGCGGTGGGAGTTTGCGCTGGAGCCGACCTCCTTTGTGCTCGCTGCAGGCGAATGTCTGCGGCTCGAAATCGCAAGCTCCGCCTTTCCGCTGTACGATCGCAATCCCTCGAACGATACGCCGCCTCAACTCGCAGACAACTGGAACTGGACGCGGTCGACCCAACACGTGCTGCACACGTCTGCTTATCCTTCGGCGCTCTACCTGCCCATCACGGGAGATGCAGGATGGTGAGCGAAATGGTAAGCGGGACGATTCCGGAGATTGTGCTCGAGACCGTAGGCAAGAGATATCGCAATGCGGCCGTTGCGCTCGACGGCGTCTCGCTGCGTGTGGAGCGCGGCGAATTCGTCACATTTCTTGGCCCGTCCGGATGCGGGAAATCAACGCTGCTCAAGCTTGTCTCCGGGCTCAGTCCGGTGAGCGAGGGCGAAGTGCGCGTGAACGGCATGACTCCGGCCAACGCGCGTGAGCTGATGAGTTTTATCTTTCAGGATGCAACGTTGCTGCCGTGGCGGACCGTCGAGGAAAACGTCGGCCTGGGACTGGAACTGGAGCATACTGCACGCGCAGTCCGCGAAGAACGTGTAAGCCGCATGCTGGGCCTGGTCAACCTGGTCCATGTGGCGAAGAGCTATCCGCGGCAACTTTCCGGCGGCATGAAGATGCGTGTCTCCATCGCGCGTGCGCTGGCGAGCAGGCCGCGCATTCTTTTGATGGATGAGCCGTTCGCCGCTCTCGATGAGATGACCAGGGACCGGTTGAATGAGGAACTGCTGCGCCTGTACACCGAGCAGAAATGGACTGTGCTCTTTGTGACGCATTCTGTAGCAGAGGCGGTTTTTCTCTCCACGCGCATCGTGATTCTGGCCGCACACCCGGGCCGCGTGGCGCATGAGATCCCGATCGAACTGCCGTGGCCGCGCACCGCTTACACGCGTGAGTCGCCCGCGTTTGAAGAAGCCGTTACCCACGCTTCGCGCCTGTTGCGAGGAGTCTTTCACGCATGACGCGCAGAGCTCTTCTGGCAATCCAGAGTTTTCTCGTTCTCGTCTTTCTACTCGGTCTGTGGCAGATGGTGATCTGGCTGAATCATCTGCCGGCGTACATTCTGCCGGGACCGCTTGCGGTGGCGCACGTGTTGGGCGAACGCTATCCGGCGTTGATGCGGTCGTTGTGGATTACAACCGAGGAGTCGGCCGGCGGGCTATTGGCCAGCATTGCCGTTGGCATTACCGTCGCGATGATCTTTGCACAGTGGCGCTGGCTACGGCAGACGCTGTATCCGTACACGATCCTTCTCCAAACCGTGCCGATCGTGGCCATCGCTCCGCTGATCATCAACTGGGCCGGTGCAGGAATCTTTGCGGTGGCAGTAGTGACCTTCGTCATCTGTCTTGCGCCTATCATCGCCAATACCACCCAGGGATTGATTAGTGTAGATGAAAACCTGATTCACTTGTTTGTGATGAACAGGGCCTCGCGTGCCCAGATTCTGTTCAAGCTGCGCCTGCCCAACGCTCTTCCGAATCTGTTCACCGGCATTCGCATTTCGGCAGGCATTAGCGTAATCGGAGGCATCACCGGAGAGCTGTTTGCCGGTTCCACGCGCGTGGGCGAGGGTGGGCTTGGGTATGCAATGATTTATGCAAACAACCAGATGGAGACGAGCTATCTATTTGCGCTCGTGTTAGCAGCCGCGGTGCTCGGTTTTTCTTTTTTCTTTATCGTGATGTTTTTCGAGTGGCTGGCGCTGCACAACTGGCATGAGTCGAAACGGGCCCCGGCATCTGAATGAGGAGCTAGATCGATGTTGCGCATGGAATCGGAGTCAGGGTGGTGGCTAATCACGCACCGCGACCACGCACACCTGGCCGGCGATTTTGCCGCCGAATGGGGCAATGCACTTTTTCGCAAACCGATACCGCGTGAGCGCGTGCTGCACGGCATTGCGAGCCATGATGATGGCTGGATGGCCAGGGACGCGCATCCCTCGATTACACGCGAGGGCAAGCCGTCTGCATTCTCAACTGAATTAGTGGGAAAGTATTCGGCATTTGAAGAGATTGATCTCGAAGAGTACCTCGCTGTGCGCGAGCAGGCCGTCCGCATCATTGCGGAAGAGGACCCTTATGCGGGGTTGTTGATCTCCATGCATACCTACAACCTGCTCACCGAGCACGCAGACCGGTCTACGATCCCATGGGATCAGCTTCGACTATTGGACGGGTTTCTTGATCGGCAGCGCGCATATCAGGGGCAGTTAGACGCAAGAGTAGCTGCGGACCGGACCCTCAGCGCAGAAGAGAAGTCCGGCGAACGGATCGTTGAAAATTTCCGGCTTCTGCAGGCTTGCGACAATTTGTCTCTGCTGGCTTGCGTAGATTTCCGTTCGCCCACGCATCTGCTGCATCCCCTTGCGGTGAATGATGGATCGGCGAAAGAAGTACAGGTACATCCTCTCGGAGCGCGCCATTTTCGGCTGTCGCCATGGCCATTCACTGAAAAGGAGCTGCGCTTCTTTCTGCCGGCCCGGCATGTTGGGCGCAAGTTCTTTGCCACATCGGGTCAACTGGAAGAAGCGTATCTCACGGGACCGGAGAAGGCGCTTACCGTGACGCTGGTGCGCTAGGTTCGAAGTTCTCGGAAGGACAGTGCGGCAAATGAAAGGGCATCTGCCGAAGCAGATGCCCTCCGTGTTTTTCGGTGAGTGGCTCAGAAATCGAAGTGCAGCGACATCTGAATCTGGCGCGGCGAGCCGATTGTGTGCGACACGATGCCGAGGCCTGACGGGCAGGAGTAGAGAGCTTCGGTGTTGCCGACCGGGTTGCTCGAGCAGTTGCTCGACGCCAACACCGGCTGACCCGCAAATGGATACGCGTTGTACTCCGAGTTTTGCGAGACCTCATTACCGGGCACGTCAAAGCTCGTGGTGTTGGTAAGGTTGTAGACGTCGAGCGTGTACTTGAGGCTGTAGCGCTCGTTCTTGAAACCCGTTACCTTGACCAGCGAGGCGTCCGCACGCTTCTGGAATGCCTGGCGGAAGATATTCCGCTGGCCGGAGGTGAATCCCGTCTCGTACGGATCGGAGGTCGGAATTGCACCGTTCAGCCCGCCGGCGGGGAGCAGCGGCAGCGTGAAGCAGGAGGCTTTGAGCGCAGGCTTTCCACCGCCCGGTGTCCACGCGCCCGAGGAACCGGAGAGCGCGTTTTTGGGCGTGCATCCGGGGGCCAGCGGAACGATGGGGTTCGTGATGCCATCGGCCGTCGAGTAGTAGATACTGCCTACCGCGCCGGAGAAGTCGATCACGCTGTAGGGCTGGCCGCTTTGCAGCACGGTGAGGCCAATCAACGACCATCCGTCGACTACCTTGCCTGCGAGCGAATCTCCATGTATCAGATTGGGCACAGCGAAGACGTAGTTGAAGTTGATGACGTGCGTGCGGTCGAAGTCCGCTGAGCCATACGCGCTGCGCAGGTTGAGTGGATTGTTGCCGTTGTAAAAGAGACCCAAGCCGCTCTGCTCGTCCAGCGCATGGGACCAGGTGTACGAAGCGCTCACCTGAACGCCGTGGCTCATACGCTTGTCCACGTGAACCTGCAGCGCGTTGTAGTCGTCGATGCCGGCAGCCCGATAGGTGATGGACTCAGCCGCATAGCCGATGTAGGGAACGCGAAGATCCACATTGCCGCCCTCGTAGGTTGCCAGGTAATCGGAGCCATCGGGCAGCGACGCGCCACCCACGTTGTAACCGTAGCTGTACTTCTGTTTGAATGCGCCGCCGGAAAGGAGCGGGTTGGAAGGAGAGGCAATGCTCGGTTGATTGAGCGGAATGGGAATCACCTGATGGCGTCCCACGTTGCCGACGTAACCGAGCTCGATAGCGAGGTCGTTACGCGGCTGCCATTGCAGGTCCAGCGTGTAGTTGATGGTGTAGGGAAGCTTGTTTGCGCGGTCGTAGACGCCCAGCGAGATCGGCTGGCCAAAGTCATTCACGATCGCATTGGCGTTGGGAAGATACTTTGCCAGGTCCGAGGCTTTTGGATTGTTGGGCGGCGGCAAGAGCGACAGGCCGTACGGATTCTCAAGATCGCCGGCCGCATCAGAAGGTTTGCCGATCTCGGCTCCTGTGTCTGGATCGACTTCACCACCGCAGGTGGGAAGATAGTAGTACAAGTAAGTGACCGAACCGACCGGGCAACTGGAAGCGTTCACGAACGGCAGCTGCTGATTCACGCCGAAGGGACCGCCTGTGACGGTTCCAATCGCGTAGCCAGGTGAAAAGTAGCTGAAGAGCTCGCCGCGATCGTAGTAGATTCCGGCGCCGGTGCGAACCACGAGCTTGCTGTGGAAGAGCCCTGGTTGCCATGCGGCGCCGATGCGCGGCCCGATGCCCCATTGCCTGCCCGTAAGCGTGGTGTTGCTTACGCCCTGCGTGCCGTTGGCATTGTTGCCCGCAATCACCAGTCCAGGATTGGTAATGGTATCGGATGCGATGCTGTAGCTATAGAGTTTGGAATCGAAGTTGAAGAGGCGGCCATATTTCTCAGTGAGGCCGCCGTCCCAGTCATAGCGCACGCCGGCGGTGAGCGACAGAGAAGGCATGATCTGGAATTTATCCTGCACATACATGCCGAGCTGATTGGCGCGGTAGTAGCGGCTGGCGTTACCTTGCAGGAAGGAGCTGACATAGAAGCCCGTCGCCGAGCTGCCTGGTGTGACGAAGCCCTGAATCATCTGGCTGAAATCGTCGGTGGCCACTGTGCCCGTTCCTGTGCGGTGATCGATGGTGTTCAGCTGCGTATAACCGTAGCTCGCGCCAAAGCTGACGCTGTGTTTGCCAAGCATCCAGATCGCATTCCCTGAAGGAGAGATGCGGTTCTGAAAGACGCCCGTGTTAGGAGCCTGGCCTTCAGCATTCGGGCCGATATTGAGAATCGCCTGCGAGAAGCCTTCGGGCTGATAACCTCCGAGCACGTTGTAGACGGAGACACCTGGGAAATATTTTGACCCGAACACGTTGATGGAGCCTGTGCCGACTGTGCCACCAGGGATCGAGCTGGGGCCGAACGGCTGCTCGTTGTCGCCCCAATCTTTTTCGCGGAGGAAGCCGAGGGTTTCTGTTGTGCTCAGATTCGACTTGACGATATAGCTGTTGTTGATCGAGAACTCCTGCGCGCCCGAGTCGAGATGTTCCGTGAAGCCAGGAACGCTCGAATAAGAGTAAGGAGCGAGAGTCGGATCGTGCTGGTAGAAGTACTTGAGAGCCAGAGTGTCCTTCGAGCTGGCGTTGTAGTCTACATCGGCTACCGCCATATCTGCCTTGAAGCGGCCCGTGCCAGGAATGAATGCGTTGTCGATATGAGCGGCTGAAGGCAGGTTGGGATAGAGCGTGTCGTTCGGGATCAGCCACTTGCCCGGCTCGCCGGGAAGCGAAGGCGAGTTGAACAACACCAGCGCGTTCTTGTCGATGTTGGCGGCGGTCAGGTTGGTGCCGAAGGCATTGTTAGTAAGCGTAGCCAAAGCACTCGCCGAGCGATTGTCGCTGAGTCCTACAGGAACGTCGAGGATGGAGTCGCCAAGCTCACCATCGGAGACGTGCAGATGCTGATATGCCAGGAAGGCAAAGAGCTTGTTCTTGATGATCGGTCCGCCCGCGGTGCCGCCAAGGATATAGCGGTGCAACTGCGGCACTTTATCCTTCTGTGGGATATCGGCATCCTGGTTGAAGAAGAACGGAGCAGCATTCAGCCAATCCGTGCCGCGGCGGAAATAGACAGCGCCGTGGTAGTCATTGGTGCCGGACTTGGTGCTCATGTCGATGTGCGCGCCAGAGGTGGAACCCTGCTGCGCGTCGTACATCGAGGCGTTTACGCGAACCTCTTCGAGAGTCTCCGGCGCTGGCGTGGGCAGCGCGTTGCCGATGGAGAGATAGACGGACGCTACAGTCGGGATCACGCCGCCGGCTCCCGCGCTGGAAGAGACACCGGTCGAGTTGATGACACGCGCGGACGGCACCTGGCTGGTGCTCTTGCCGTTAAAGAGGTTCGTTGCATCCACGCCATTCAGCAGAAAGCTGTTGGAGGTGTCACGCTGGCCGTTAGCCCAGATCGGCGCATTGCCGAGGCCGGAGTTCGCGCCGGTGCCGCCGGGCAGTTCGGCATCCACGCTCGGAGAAAGAATGGCCAAGCCAGTGAAGCTGCCGGTAGGCAGAGGTGTCGCAGCGATCTGCGTTGTCTCCATCACGTAGCCGTTCGTGGTGTCGACCGCGTTCATCAGCGGCGCAGCTTCCACTTCGACAGTTGTACTGGTCTGGCCCACTTTGAGCGCGGCATTCACCGTGGCGGTACGATCGGCTTGTACGGTGATGTGCGGCGTCTTCTGCACTTCGTAGCCGTCGGCGGAGTAGGTGATGGTGTACGTGCCGATGGGCAAGTTGACGAAGGTGTAGGTGCCATCTCCGCTTGATTTGGCCGTACGCGTGAGAGCGGTCTGCTCATCGGTCACGGTGACCGTCACGTTGGGAATCACGCCGCCGGAAGCATCAGTGATTGCTCCGGTGATGCCGCCAAGCGTCTGCTGGGCCGGCAGAAATCTGCCGCACAGCGCAACGGCTGCCATCATCACGATCAGCCGAAGAAGAAGAGACTGGGGGTTGCGCATCGGATGCCTCAAAGGAACCTACCTCGGAATAGAGATATCCCCATAGGTTTTGCGAGACGTTCCAAAATGGTGGAAAAATGCGAGAATTCCGTGCTTCAGTGTGGCTCAAGCTCAATGAAGAAAAATGAAACGCCACAAAATTGGGCGCGTCTCTGAGTCTGATCCTTTTCGCACTACGGGGTATCGCCAGAGTAATGTGCACCGCATAAAATTCTCATAAGTTTTTCCTGGTTTTCGCGGTCGCGGCGACGCTGCGGAAAGGCGTAAAATCGCAGACAGGCAGGCTTTTCAGGAGACGGGAAAAAGCTGGCGGCCGGGGAGAATCTGCTTGGCCAGCGCGGCACTGACGGTGTGCACCGGCTCATTCACCACCTGGCTGAGCCGCAGCCGCATCGCCACGCTGCACAGGATGTACGCATGCACGTCGCTGAATCCCCAGCGGCTTACCAGCAGGTCAACCATGCGGCTGGTTGCGGCGCGGGCCGCCTCGGCCAGATCGGTGCCAGTCTCGACAACGACCCACGAGTCAGAGCAGCAGTCCGGCGCGGTGACTTCACTGGACTCGATAAGTGGTCCGGCGAGAGGCTGGTGTTTGTGCAGGCGAAAACGGAGTGTTGCATCAAGTGGGCACTCAATCCCGTTGATGCACACCTCGCCATCGCCCTGCGCTGCGTGACCGTCGCCACAGCTGAAGAGCGCGCCGCGATTGAACACCGGCAGATACAGCCGCGAGCCAGCACAGAGTTCACGCACATCGAGGTTTCCGCCGAACGGGCCTGGAGGACGCGTACGAAATTTGCCATCTTCCGCGCGAGCCACGCCCATCACCCCCAAAAACGGCCGCAAAGGCACCATGGCAGGGAAGAGCGAGTTGGTGGATTCGCCTTCAAGCTGCCAGTGAAAGAGAAAAGGCGCGCGAAAGCGCTCTTTGAGAAAGCCAAGGCCCTCTATCACGCTGGACCAACCCCATCCGCAATGGCGCGTCGCGAGCACTTCGATCTCAAGCGCGTCACCAGGCTCCGCGTTTTCCATCCAGATGGGTCCGGTAAGTGCGTGGATACGCGTACGGTCGATCGCGAGATATTCGCTGACCGTCATGCCCGGCTGCACCTGCCCGCCGCTTGCATCGACACATGCGATCAGCACTTCATCGCCGGATTCGATGCAAAGGCGAGGCTCGAGCGACCGATCCCAGACCGAGTGAGTCGGTTCGGCAGAGAGCGTGTGTTCTCTCACGATTCCTTCACCCGCACGCTCATCTGGATCTCCACCAGAGCGCCCCGTGGCAGTGCGCTTACGCCGATGGCGGCGCGGACGTGCTGGCCGGCTTCGCCGAAGACCTGCACCAGGAGATCCGATGCGCCGTTGATGACCTCTGGAGAATTGTCGAAGCCAGCCGCGGCGTTCACATAGCCGTTCAGCGTAAGCACCTCGGCTACGCGGTCGAGTGAGCCGAGTTCCCGCTTGAGAACGGCCAGTTGAATCAACGCGCATGCACGCGCCGCTGCGTAGCCTTTTTCGACGGAGCCGTCCACTCCGGCTAAGCCGGTGATGATGCCATCGGGCCCTATCGAAATGGCGCCGGAGAGATAGAGAACTGAGCCTACCTGTTTCGCCGGAACGTAATTGCCGCCCGGTGACGGCGCCTGCGGAAGAGAAAGACCTAGATCAGCGAGCCTTTTTTCAGGGGATACGTTATCTGCCATTTGCATTTGACTGTAGCACGCGAAACAAGATTTTTCTTGGGACCATTGCCGTAGACAAGCTAGCATGAGCCATGCTGAGAGGTCTGCTTCTCTTTCTGGCACTTGGTGCGATGGTCTCTCCGGATGAGCCGCATCCCGCTCCCGCGCTGCGCGCGCAACGTGCTTCTGCGGGTGATCTGGAGATTGGCGGCGATGTGGCCGGAGCACCTGGGCAGACCCGCTATTTGCGTTATGAAGACCTGCTGCAGCTGCCACAGGAAACCTACACGGTCAACGACGATTCCAATCTGCCACGCAATACAGTGATCAGCGGCGTGGCTCTCACTACATTGATACAGCTCTTCGGGCAGTTGCCTGATTCGGTGCTTCTCGTGGCCATCTGTTCCGATGGCTATCGTACGAATTATCCGCGCGACTATCTCGCTGTGCATCATCCGCTGCTGGTGCTGCGCATTAATGGAAAGCCGCGCGACGAGTGGCCACCTGCACCGGGCAGCGCTTCGCTCGGCCCGTATTTCATCTCGCATCCGTTCTTCAAACCTGCATTTCGAGTGCTTTCACATGACGACGAGCCGCAAATTCCCTACGGCGTTACGCGGATCGAGATTCGTCGCGAGTCTGTGGTCTTTGGAGCGATTCGTCCACCGGGCAGCTGGCCGCGCGGCTCGCTGGTGGAGCAAGGAAACCAGATTGCACGGCAGGACTGCTTTCGCTGTCACAACAGCGGCGCGGAAGGCGGGAGGATGGCCGGCGTAAGCTGGCGGCAGATGTCCGTCATCGCACGTACCAATCCGCAACGTTTTCGCATGATCATCCGCAATCCTGCATCGGTCCGGCCCGATGCAAAGATGCCGGGTCAGCCCGGCTACGACGATGCCACGCTCAATGCTCTTACCGCGTACTTCCAGACGTTTTCTGGATCAGCTGCCGCACCAAGGACCAGACCATGATTCCACGCATTGCGAAGATTGCATTGGTTGCAGGCATCGCTTTTTTTGATTCGCTCATCGTCTTCAACAACATTACGGATTTCAACTCGAACTATCAGTTCGTTCGCCACGTTCTGATGATGGACTCCACATTTCCCGGCAATCGCGGTCTGTGGCGGGCGATCGACGCGCCGGCGGTTCATATCGCGTTCTATCTCAGTATCATCGCGTGGGAGCTGGCCACTGCCACCGTGTTGTGGTGGGGAGTTGCGCGGATGCTGCGGGCTCTACATTCTCCAGCAGGAGAGTTTCGCAAAGCTGGGCGCCTGTCGGCTGCCGGACTTACGCTCTCACTGCTGATGTGGCTGGCGGCATTTCTGGCAGTCGGTGGGGAGTGGTTCCTGATGTGGCAATCGCATGCGTGGAACGGGCAGGAAGCTGCTGCACGCAATTTTAGCGTCGTTGGCCTGGTGCTGCTGATCTTGGCTCAGCCTGAAAAGGAAGATGCAGGATGATGGCCTACTCCGCCGTCGTTGCGGCCCTTTTTCGCCGCAGCAAGTACCACGCAAGCCCGAAGAAGATGTAGCCGAGATAGATGTAAGGAATACGCGCATGGACCGCGTCGGAGGTTGAGCGCAGATCGAAGACGCCGATTAAAAGAACAGCGAGCACAGCCAGCATGCTGATCACAGCGACTGCGTGGGAATGTTGGCCGAGGGCGCGGCGTGCAAAGGGCAGAGCCAGTGCGACAAGCGCATAGGCCGTGAGAAAGCCAAAGACCGAGAGCGAGCCGAGCAGGTCGTACATATCGGAACCCGCAACGCCGCGCAGCCACAAGATTGCTGTAGCGGCGAACATGAGCGCAGCGGAGAGAGCGATGGCCGCTCCTGGCGTTCCGTGCGTCCGATTTGTGCGCTCAAAGGCGCGCGGCAACAACCCGCTGTACGCCATGCGCATCAGCACCCGTGCTGCCGCTGTGGTGCACGCCAGCACGCAGGCAAACATGCTCACCGCCGCGCCGATGTCGATCGCAATGCCTAACGGGGCGATGCCGCCTTTGGTGGCCAGCAGATGCAGAGGGCTTGTGGAGCCCATCAGCTGATTGGGTTCGCCGCGAAAGCCCAGCACCTCAGAGTAAGCGCACAGCATAAAAAACAAGCCGGAGAGCAGAGCGCACTGCAGCACGGCGCGGGGAATGGTGCGCAGAGGGTCGCGCGCCTCTGCCCCAAGCGTCGTGGCGCTTTCAAATCCAACAAAACTGAAGATCGAGAGCACCAACGCCGGCCCTAAGCCGGAGAAGGACACTCCTTTTAGCCGAAATTGGTCGGGATCAAAGTGGAAACCGAGCCGGACAGGCAGCGCCACCAAAACGATCACGATAAGGCTGACCGAGACCGCCTCGATCCACAGCATCATCTCCGCGGAAAGCTTCACATCGCGATAGGCGATCGCGCCTGCCGCCGCGCAGACCACCGCAAGCGTTGGGATAGCAGGCGGCGCCCAGTGGAAAAACTGCTGGCCCAGCACGCCCACGTAGTAAAGCGCGCCACCGGCGACCGATCCGCCCGTCGCCACATATGCCAATAGCAGCGCCCATGCCGAGATGACACCGAAGATCGGCGGGAGCGTGTCCGCTGTGTAGGTGTAAAGCGAGCCGGGTGAAGCCGAAAGCCGCGCGAAGCGGCTTACGCAGAAACCCACCAGCAGGATCACCGCCGTGGCCAGCAGATAGACGAACCACGTCGCTGTGCCAGCCAGCGCGAAAACCAGAGGTATGGTGAGTGATGGCGTGGTAGAGGGTGCGATGGCCGAGACAGACTGTGCGAGAGTTTCGATGGGGCCGAGCACGCCCGCGTGCAGCCCGAATGTCTCGCTTGCGTACACTTCAGGCTTGATGCTCGTCTGGTTGCTCACGCGTATGTTTTCCCCTGAAGCGCGCTATCGTTCGATCGTGGCTTCAATCGAGCCGTGCGGCTCATCGACGGGTACGAAGATGTGGTTTGGATTATCTTGCCCGAAGGGACGCAGGTCTGCAAGCAGGTGATGCAGATTCGGCATGGCGAGATGAATGCGCGCGATCTCAGGAGCAGCATCGAGCGCCGCCTTGCCCATATCAAAAAGCGTGTGTTGCACGCTCATGCTCATGTGATCGGCGAATGTTTTGAGCAGCGCTGCAAGGACACGTGCGCGCACAGCCGCAAAATCCTGTGCGGCCGATGCGAACTCCCACTGCACCATGGCCCGTGTGCCGAAGATGCGATCAGTTGCGGGCTTGAGTGTGGTCAGCTTGTCTTGGATGTAGCCGGTGAAGGCTGACTTGGTCGTCTTGAGGATCGTGAGCCCATCGACGCCGGAGGTGATGGTCCATTCGCTGCCTCTTTCGCGCACGGCGTCGACCGTCTGCAATTCTGGTCCGCCCAGTTTGAAGGTAGTTGCTTCCAGCGCTCCGTTTACGATCATGCGTTCCCAGGTTTTTTCCTGGATATTCACGCTGACCTTGGAGACTTGCGGATTGTTATTGAGCAGATAATCGCCCAGCTCCATCGCGAACTCTTCGATGGTCGCAGCTTTCGAGCTGCGAGCAATCGAGTAGACGGTGTTTTTCATCGTGTCGGTGGGGAGAATCTTACTATTGTCTGCCGCGGTGAAGCTCGCGTCGAAGTCGCCGTGCAGCAGCACGCGCACAGTCCACTCATTGAACTCGTGACGTTCGCCGTTTTGCGGATCGTGGATGCGCGTGATCCGCGACAGACGCACGCGCGACTTTCCGTAGCGATTCTCTCCCAGCCTGGCCATCTTAGCTTCCTCGATAGGTGGTATAACTGTTGTCGCTTAACAGAAGAGGCAAATGATAATTTCCCTTGCCGCTGCAGATAAAAGTGATGAAGATCTCCGGATAAATGCTCGCGCGGCCCTGGCGTTCAAAATATGGGCCGGTGGAAAAGGTCAGCCGATACGTGCCCGCCGGAGCGTTCTGTGCCAGATCGTTGCAGCGCCCGTCGGCGTCGGTCTCGGCCGCGGAGACGGGAGCCCATCGGCCGGCTTGACGCCGGTCGAGCTCATGCCGCTCAAGGCGTACAGCAATACCGGTAGCCGGTTTGCCCAGTGTTGTATCCAAAATGTGTGTGGTGATTTTACTCATGGATCAACCATTTCCCTAATCGAATTTGCGTAATCTGCCGCTGTTGCTCTGCGGCTTCGCGCAACTCCGCCTCGCGGCTGTTGGTAAGGCGTCGCTGCAAAATGGCCAACATCTCTTCGGCGCTCTTGCCCGTTGCGCAGACGATGTATGTAAAGCCAAAACGCTCCTCATATAGAACGTTACCAGCCGCGAGCTCGGCGATCACGCGTTCGGTTGCCTGCAATGTGGAAGACTGCTCTTGCGCGGACCACGCGGCCGATTTCGCTGTAGCGTGCTTTGCGTTGCGCGCGCCGGTACGTGCTCCGATTCGTGGATGACAGGCGAAGGCTTCCATCCAATCCGCTACTTCCATGGTGCTCCAGATCCGGTCAGCTGCCTCGCTCAATGCTTCCACGCTCGCAAAGGGACGCGCGGTCACCATGGCCTTTGCCCAGCGCCGTGCGCCGCAACAGGCCAGTGTGGCTTCGAGCGCGGCAGCCTCGTCAGCCCGATTCCATGCAGCAAGCGTTGCGTTCACGGCTGTTCCTCTTTGCCGGATATTTCGAGCAGAAGCTCTTCCAGCAGATTCGCGGCAACGCGGCGGCGATATGCCGCGGTCGAGCGAATATCATCAATCGGTAACGCTTCAGCCAAAATAGCGCTGCATCCCGCTTGCACGGTTTCTTTCGCGATCGGTTTGTTCAACAGAGCTTCTTCCGTCTTGTAGAGGCGGGTTGGAAACGCGGCCAGGCTTGCCGCGGCCAGGCGAATCTCTCGGATGATCCCCGATTCGAGGAGCGCTGTGCCTGCCAATGCAACCTTGGCAATGGCCATGGCGCGGCGTGTGCCCACCTTGCGCAAATACTGGCGATGCTGTGTAAATCGGCGCGGAAGATGGACCGCATAGAGCAACTCATCTGCCGCGAGCGCATTGCGTTTGTAACCGGTGTGGAACGCGCGATACGGAGTGCGGCGGCTGCCGCCCGCGGAGATCATTTCGATCTCGGCATCGTAGACGAGCAGCGCCGGCGAGGAGTCCGCCGCCGGCGAGCCGTTGACAAGATTGCCGCCCAGCGTGGCGCGGCCCTGGTTGGCGATGGAACCAATCCAGCTTGCGGCTTTCGCCAGCAGAGGCAGTTCATTCGAGATGAGCGCGTTCCTACGCAGATCCAAAAACGTCGCGCCCGCGCCAATCGTAATACCCGCCTCAGTAGCGCGCACAAACCGGATCTCGGGAATGCCCCAGAGACTTACCAGCTTTGGAGCATTGAGCCGGCCTGCCGCATGAGCGACCATCAGTTCAGTTCCGCCGGCGATTGGTGTCCAGACTCCTGGTTCGGCGGCTATCAAATTGAGCACCGCAGCAAGGTTGCCCGGCGCGACGAGCTCGTGCGTTTGAGGGTTACCCCGCATGCTGCGTCTGCTCCAAGCTGGGATCAGATGCATGTGTCGATGCATGCGCCGATGCATGTGTGGTGGCGTGCAGCACCGATTCAAAGATGCGCATGAATCCCGTGCAGCGGCAAAGATTGCCAGCGAGCGCTTCGCGAATCTCTGCCATCGTTGGGTGCGGATGAATTTCAACAAGCTGCGCCGCGGCCATAAGCATTCCCGGTGTGCAGATGCCGCATTGCGCGCCACCGCAGGCCAGAAAGGCCTCCTGCAGCGGATGCAGTGCGCCGCCCGTCTCAAGATCGGAAGCGAGGCCTTCGACTGTCTGGATCGTTGCGCTGTCCGCCTGCAGCACGGGGATCAGACAGCTATTCACCAGTTCGCCATTTATGCGCACGGAACAAGAGCCGCACTCGCCTTCGCCGCAACCTTCTTTCGTTCCGGTCAGCCGGAGATCTTCGCGCAGTACGTCGAGCAGGCGCTTCATCGGAGGCGCTTCAATGCTGCGCAACTCGCCATTCACCCTGAATTGAATTGTTGGCCAAGGCGCACTCATAGGGCGACGGTTTCCTCGGATCGCTCATGCGCGACGAATGTGGCGAACAGATCTTCCGGCAACAGCGGAATCGCATTGAACGCGACGCCGGTAGCATCTCGTATCGCATTCAAGATGGCCGGCGCCGGTCCGTCATGCGGCAGTTCGCCGATGCCTTTGGCGCCGAATCCGCCGTAACGAAACGGAATCTGCTCGAAGTGCACATGAATCGGCGGAATATCTTCCGCTGTAGGAATGATGTAGTTGGTCATCTGGTTATTGGCCATGTGGCCGTTCTGCCAGACGACCTTTTCGTAGAGCGCATAGCCAATGCCTTGCGCCACGCCGCCCTCGATCTGCCCTTTCGCCAGCACAGGATGCAGTACACGACCCACCTCCTGTACGGCCCAGAAATCCTCAACCTCAGCCGAGTAAGTCACCGTATCGACGGCAACTTGCGCCACATAAATGGCCCACGCATAAGCGCCATATGCCTCGCCGTGATAAGTCTGGTCATCCCAATAGATTCCTGGAGGCGCTTCATAGCGGCAGAGCGATTCCACTTTGCCATGGGTCTCACGATAGCGCGCGCAAGCGGCGAAGAACTCTTCACGAGTGTGGCTTTGGCCTAATCCAGCTTGTTCGCGCAGAATGGCAAGCAGTTGCAGGCTGGCGCGTTCAATGAGCCTGCCCACGACCATCGAAGTGCGCGAGGCGACCGTCGGCCCGCTGTTGGGAATATGCGCAGTGTCCGCCGGCGCCATGATCACATCGCCGAAGTCAAGACCGAGCGCCTCTGCCGCAACCTGCGTGAGGATCGTGTTGGTACCCTGGCCGAATTCAGTGTTCGAAACCAGCACGCGCACTTTGCCGTCAGCCGTCACATCCACGCCTGCGAGGGAATTGAGATACAACTCACCGGAACCGGTAAAGCCGGAGCCATGATAGAAGGCCGCGATGCCCAAGCCGCGCTTTATGGGGCTCTTCGCATTCTCACGTGCGAAGCATTTGCGCTTGGCGTGATAGTCGCTCTCTTGGAGTGCGCGGTCGAGAAGCTGATCGAGAATCACCGGTTCCCGCATCAACTGTTCGGTCGCGTTGGTGTCGCCCTGATGCAGAAAGTTTCTGCGCCGCAGTTCGATCGGGTCCATGCCGATCGCCGCAGCGATCTCGTCCATGTGCCGTTCCATCGCAAAGATCGCTTGCGGTGCGCCGAAGCCGCGGAAGGCGCCATACGGCAGATGATTCGTCGCCCATGCTCGCGCCTTGACGCGAATATGCGGGCACACATACGGACCGCAGGCGTGAAGCGTGGCGCGCGAAAGCACTGTCGACGAAAGCGTCGAGTAAGCGCCACCGTCCGTGGCCAGATCGATCTCCATCGCGAGCAACTTGCCGTTCTGATCGAGAGCGGTGCGATGGCGAATGCGTGACGGGTGACGCTTCGTGGTCGCCGCGAGGTCTTCCATGCGGTCGTAGATCATCTTCACCGAATGACCGCTCTTCTGGGCCAACAGGCCCGCGTGAGCCGCGAGCGTGGACGGATAATCCTCTTTACCGCCGAAGGCGCCGCCGGTCTCGGTCTGGATCACGCGCACTTTGTCATCGGGCAGATCAAAGACGGCGCGCAGTGTCTTGTGCACATAGTACGGGCACTGCAGCGATCCCCACACGGTGAGGCCGCTCTCCGTACTCCACTCCGCAATCATGCCGTTGTTTTCGATGTAGAGGTGTTCCTGCGCACCGGTGCGATATTCGCCTGCAACAATGTGCGCCGCCGTGGCCCAGACGGAATCGACCTCGCCCTTTTCGAGCTGAAAGCTTTTGATGATGTTATCTTCGCCGAGAATGATGTCGTTCTGCTTTTCGCTCTCTTCAATGCTGAGAACCGCGGGGAGGGGATCGTATTCGACGTGCACCGCCTGCACGGCTTCGAGCAGCTTGTGCTTGTCAGGGTGCGCAAGCAGCAGGATCGCTTCATCGCAGTGATTTACGCGTCCATCGGCGAGGCAGGGCTGATCGGCCACGATGAGCTGGATGTGATTTTTGCCGGGCACGTCAGCCGCGGTCACGATGGTGAACTCACTCCAGTCGATGCGCGGATCAAACGGGATGGAACGGATGATGCCGCGCGGAATGGCGCTGCGCACCGTGGCCCCATGCCACAGGCCTTCGCGCTCGAGATCGTCTACGTAGCGCGCCCGGCCCACGAGTTTGTCTACACCCTCTTTGCGAGGGACAGCCGCGCCAACAATACGGGTTGTTGCATGCGCGCTCATGACTCAGGATGCCCAAAATTCCGCATGGGTTGAGGCATAGGATACAACGATGCGCGCAAGAAGCAAAGCGGCGGGGCTACGCGGCAAGCTCCGCCAGTGTGCGCGCCAGCACGTGCACGCCGCTGCCGATCCACTCCGGCGAGGCGTACTCGTCCGGCCGGTGACTGACGCCGCCTCGGCAGGGGATGAAGAGCATTGCAGTCGGAGCAATGCAGGCGACGAACGATGAGTCGTGATAGGCGCGCGCCACCATGCGTTTGTACTTCTTGCCGGCGGCTTTTGCTGAGGCTTCGAGCACATCCAGAATGGAGGGATCGCAGATTGTCGGTGGATCGGCGTTGATCAGTTCAGCGGTGATCCGTACGCCGCGGCGCGCACTCACGTCATCACAGGTGGTCCGCAATGCGTCGAGAACGCGATCGCGGCGAGCCTTGTCAATGTCGCGCACATCGGTGGTGATCATCACGCGCGAAGGAATGCTGTTGACCGCGCCCGGAAAGACCTCGCAGACGCCGGCCGTTGCCACTGTATCGACGGCGCCTGAGGCCTTTGCCGCAGACTCAAGCGCCAGAATCAGCTCTGCGGCTGCCGCGAGAGCGTCTTTGCGGCCAGGCATCAACTTGCCGCCGGCGTGTCCGCCTTCGCCCTCAATCACGACGCGCTGGCTTGCCGGCGCGGCAATGTGCGTAACGAGGCCGACATCAAGGCCTTCTTCTTCGAGATGAGGCCCCTGCTCGATGTGCAGTTCGAGAAACTTGTGCCAGCGTCCTTGAGGGAGAGCGACCGATTCAAGCGGTCCGGTAAAGCCGGCCTGCGCGCGCCAGTCATCCAGGCCGCGATCCTGTTTATCGCGTAGAGCGCGCGCCTTCTCCGGCGAGAGCACGCCAGCCAACATGCGGCTGCCCAGGCATCCGATGCCGAAGCGCGTGGGCTCTTCCGCGGTGAAGATGACAAGCTCAATCGAGCGGCGCGGCTTAAAGCCGAGCTGCTGCAGAACGCGAATCGCTTCGAGCCCGCCGAGCACGCCCACGCAGCCGTCGTACAAGCCGGCGTTGGGAATCGCATCGATGTGTGAGCCAGTGCCAACCGGCGCCAGAGCCGGATCGCTGCCGCGCCAGCGCGCAAAGGTATTGCCGATCGCGTCGACCTCGACCGTGAGTCCCGCCTCCTCGCATAGACCTCGCACGTAAGCACGCGCACGCATGTCGGCATCACTGAAGACAACACGCGTGACCACCGGCGGCTCAGCCTCAGTGATTCGCGCGAGCGCCTGCAATTCTCCAATGAGCCTGTCGATTGAGAGGGCGCGAGGTGTGGTCGTCATTCGGTCACGCTCCGAGAGGATGCCTGCGCCAGTCTTTGTAGATAAGATACTTCGCCGGTTTCTTGCCTAACGCGCCGAACCACTGCGGGCAGTACGGAGCCATCCATATGAAGTCGCCGGCTTGCACTGGATACCAGGCATCGCCGAGGCGATAGATGCCGCCGCCTTCGAGCATCAGCAATCCATGCTCCATCACGTGAACCTCGACCATACTCAACGCTGCACCGGGATCGTACGTCATCGTGTTTACAGCGAAGTCGTAGGGCGGGCCATCAGGCATGAGCGCTCGCACGCGCAGAGCATCGTCTCCCATCAGGGGTGTGCCGGCGATCTTCGATTCGTCGCCGACCACAATCTCGGGCACGGCCGCGCCGTCTTGCAGTTGATACGGTTTTTCGATCACGGCAGCCCGTGCGGCGGTCAAAGCGCGCACAGCGTGCGCCGTGTCCTGCGGCAGATAAACGAACTTGTTTGCTGTCAGAAGGTGCGTCCTCCCGGATGCCTGCAACTGAAGCTCACCTTCGAGCACGTAGAGAAAACGCTGCGCAGGTGCGGGGCCGAGCGTGCCACCCGCCGCGAACTCGGCTGTCATCTGCGTGAAGCGCGCGCCCAACTGCGGTGCGATATGAACGATGAAGTCGACTTTTTCCGCACCGGGCAACGGAGTGCGAATGAATGTATCCGGCGTGTGCAGCAGATGGTCGTGTTTGAGGCTGCTTCGAGTTGCTCCGAGATGATGCAAATGCGACCTCGTCCGGCGAGTTTTTTCAAAAACGTGTTGCTCGATTTTACCTGACGTCTGCTGCGAGCCGTTCGAGAAATTTGCGGCCCACATGCAGCGCGGCCTCAACGTCTTCTTCGCGTACGGCCTCATCAGGATGATGACTGATGCCGCCAGGACTGCGCAGAAACAGCATGGCCGTAGGCATGCGCGCCGCCATCACCATTGCATCGTGACCGGCGCCGCTGGGCATGCGCTTCAGCGGAAGCCCCGCAGCTTCGATCGATTCCGCGAGAAAAGCCGTCAGCCGCTCATCCATGGGCACAGCGGGCTGTTCCAGTTGACGTTTGCACGTGGCCTTGAGGCCCCGTCGCGCAGCAATTGCTTCAGCTGTCTCGATCAGTGCGTCAACGGCCGCGTTGCGCGCAGCATCGTGCGCGTGGCGCACGTCCAGGCTCACGTTCACTGCGCCGGCAATCACATTCCCAGCGTTCGGCGTGACCTCAGCCTTGCCCACGGTGGCGACAAGACCGTCACTGCGTTGTGCGAGCGCTTCGACTGCCGTGATCCACTGTGCGGCCCCGGCGAGGGCATCGTGGCGCAGGTGCATCGGCGTAGTGCCCGCGTGATTGGCGTGGCCGCTGAACTGGAGGCTCATGCGGGTCTGTCCCACGATAGCCGAGACCGCAGCTGCCTGCAGGTTTTCCGCTTCGAGCACCGGACCTTGCTCGATATGGATCTCGAGCATACCGAGTACGTCAACATCTGCAGCTGCGTCGCCGATCTTCGCGGGATCCAATCCAAATGCACGGATGGCCGCCTCTACCGAGATACCGTCCTTATCTTGAATCGACAGCAATGCAGGATCGAAGCGGCCGGCAACGGCGCGGCTGCCGATAAACGGCACGCCGAAGCGCACGCCCTCCTCTTCGGAGAAGGCGATCACTTCGATCGCCAGCGGAAGATCGATTTCGTGCGCAATTTCCACCCATTCGAGTGCGAGCGTCACGCCCAGCACGCCGTCGAAGGCGCCGGCGTCGGGCACCGTATCGATATGCGAACCGAGAATGAGCCGTGGTTTGCGGGCTTTGGCCGGCTGCCAGAGACCGCGCAGATTGCCGGCTGCATCGATATGAACGCTCATGCCCAGAGCCTGCATACGGCTGGTAAGAAGGGCGTGGACATCGCGCATGGGAGGAGTGAGAAAGCGGCGCGTCGTGCGGCCCGGTTCCTCGCTCATGGTCGCGATGCGGTGGCATTCAGCTATAGCGCGCTGCGCACGATCTCTCATGCGCGCACCAACTCTCTGCCGCGCGGTGCGTCGCTGAAGCGGCCGTCCGCAAAGATGCGCTCTCCGCGCAGCCAGGTCTCGTGCACGCGTCCGCACAATTGCGCGCCGAGATAGGGCGAGAGCTTATGGCGAAAGCGCAGATCGTCGGGAGTTACGGTCCATTCGGCATCGGGATCGAAGATAACGAAATCGGCATCGGCGCCCGGAGTGAGAGCGCCCTTGCGGCCTGTGAAACCAGCCAGACGCGCGGGGGCAGCCGCCATCCACGCGCCAATGCGCTCGATTGCGAGCCCGCGCCGGCGCATTCCCGTCCAGACGACCGGTAGTGCAAGGCCGAGGGATGCAATTCCCCCCCAGGCTTGGTCGAAGCGGCCCTCTTCGCGGTTCTTCATCGCCGGAGGGCAGGGGGAATGGTCCGTGGTGATCATGTCGATGAGCCCGGATTCAAGCCCGCGCCAGAGCGCTTCGCGGTTGGCCGCGGCCCGAATCGGCGGCGCGCATTTGTATTCGGTTGCGCCGTCGGGAATCTCTTCGGAGGCGAACCAGAGGTAGTGAGCGCAGGTTTCGACGGTGATGGGTATCCCGCGACTGCGCGCTTGCTCAAGCAGCGGCACAGCCACTGCACTGGCCAGATGCACGATGTGAATGGGTGTCTCGAACTCCTCAGCCAGCCGAATCAGAAGAACGATGGCCTCGACCTCTGCCGCATTGGGGCGGGAGGCGAGATAGGCAGCATACTTCTGCCAGTTCGCGCCTCGAGCATTGAGCCCCTCGGTGGCGGCGTTCACCGGCCCGGCCACCTCAGCGTGCGCCAGCAGCGGCAGCCCGGTTCCGCGCAGCCGCGCCAGCGCGAGCCGTAGGTCCGCCTCGTCGACCCAGGCAAAGCCCTCGATGCCGGAATGGATCAGGAAGCACTTGAATCCGGGAACGCCGGAACGGATGAGGCCGAGCAGGGAATCGGCGTTGCCACGCACCACGCCTCCCCAGGCAGCCCAATCGACCCATGTTTTGCCTTGAGCCGAACGGCGTTTGGCTTCGAGCGCCTCTGCGTCGATGGTCTCGGGCACGCAGTTGAGCGGCATGTCCACCAAGGTGGTCACCCCCCCGGCTGCGGCAGCCTGCGTCGCGGTCGCAAAGCCCTCCCACTCCGTCCGCCCCGGTTCGTTGATATGGACGTGCGTGTCTACCAGCCCCGGCATCAGAAGCAGGTCGCCAAAGTCACGCAGCTCCACGGCAGTCGGTAAGTCATCCCAAGCCCGCACCGCAGAGATGCGCTCGCCCTCCACCAGCAGAGTGGCGGGGCGGAGTCCCTCAGGCGTCAGGACGCGGGTGGAGCGGAATGCCCGGATCATCGTACGTTTACTTTCGCCGGTTCGGGAGGGTCAGGGCAAGCGGCCAGCGGGTTATAGAGGCGCAAAACGACCGCGGCTTAGCTCGGAAGCCGAGAAAACCGAAAAATGTCGATTCAGGCTATAGGCAGAACTACTGGCGGAGCCGCGTCAGCAGATCCTGTGGATGGACCGGCTTGGCGAGAATCTCGAATTCGTAGCCCTGCGCGCGCGCCTTTTCAAGCAGATCGGCCGTGGCGGCCTGGCCGGAAAAGAGCAGGATTTTGATAGCCGGAAGCAGGGAACGGATGCGGATGGCCGCATCGATACCATTCAGATCGGCCATGATGACATCGGAGATGAGCATATCCGGCGCAAAGGTGGGCGCCAGCTCAAGTGCCCGCTCACCGGAATAGACTGCGCGGGCGTCAAAGCCGCTCTGGTTCAGGATCATGGCCAGCGTATCGGCAATCACACGCTCGTCGTCCGCAACCAGCACCTTGGGTTTCGTTGTCGTATCGGACATACTCTCCTGGATGCTTAGATAAGATGATTGGGTGCTTACTCTGGTTGTTTCATCAAAATAAGGGAGAGCCGCTTCTCTAGCTCTTCGCCTTGTTTCAATGATAACCTCGGCAGAGGCATTTTCCCTATGTCCTCCAAAGACAAGGAGAAATTCTTCGAGTCCCGCTGAGGTATTGCGAACCTCTATCGCGAAAATCGAGATTCATCCGATCGCAAAATTCCAAGTCTATGATGGGCAGAACGACATCAAGCGGATGGCGCCCTAAAGTTGAGTGAATTTTTGTTAGATCCTGCTGGATGAGTGCGGCTTCTGCGGCAGGATGCTCTAAAAATTGCAACAGGCTGCGTGCTCCTGGCGCGAAAGCCACCGAATTAACACCGGAGACCCCGCATGCAGGAAGCAGCCCTGACAAACCAGAGCCCGGTCGCGGCTCCCGCCGCCGAGGCGATCATTCGCGCCGAGCGGATTGAAAAGTACTATGCCCAGCCCAGCGAAAACCGAATCCAGGTAATTTCGGCCACCGACCTCAGCGTCGTCCCCGGCGAAATTCTTGCTCTGCTGGGGCCCTCCGGCTCGGGGAAGTCGACCATGCTACGCATGTTGACCGGGCTCTCCACACCGTCTGCCGGGAAGGTCTACTGGCACGAGAAGCCGATTACCTCCACCGAGATCAATGTTTCGATCGTGTTTCAGAGCTTTGCGCTCTTTCCCTGGATGACAGTGCTTGAGAATGTCGAAGCGCCCTTGCAGGCCCGGGGCGTGCCGCCGGAGGAGCGGCGCGAACGCAGCATGCGCATGCTGGACACAGTCGGACTGGACGGTTTTGAAGGCGCATATCCGAAGGAGCTTTCCGGCGGCATGCGGCAGCGCGTCGGCTTTGCCCGCGCCCTGGTCGTGGAACCCGAAGTGCTCTTCATGGACGAGCCCTTCTCCGCGCTCGACGTGCTGACTGCCGAAAACCTGCGCAGCGAACTTCTGGAGCTGTGGGCGAAAAAGACCATGCCCACCAAGGCAGTCTTTATCGTGACGCACAACATTGAAGAGGCGGTTCTGCTCGCGGATCGGATCATTGTGCTCGGCCGCAATCCGGGCCATATTCGTACAGACTTTCGTGTGCAGTTGCCGCAGCCCCGTGACCGCAAGTCCGAGGCGTTTACGCAGCTTGTGGACTACATCTACAAAGTGCTGACCCGGCCGGACGTCGCCCCAACCGAAGTGCCCGATCAGTCCGTCGGACCGCGTGTCCGCGACCAGCGCCAGATGAAGTACCAGATGCTGCCACATGCACGCCCCGGTGGCGTCGCCGGACTGCTGGAGCTGCTTCTCGACAAGGGGGGCCGAGATGACATCTACCGGCTCGCCGACGATCTCGCCTTCGAGATCGATGATCTGCTGCCGATTGTGGATGCGGCGCAACTGCTCGGTTTCCTGACCATCGAGGAAGGCGACGCGGCCATCACGCCGACCGGCGCTGAGTTTGCCAATTCTGAGATTTTGCGCCAGAAGGAGCTCTTTCGCGACGCGGCGGTGGAACACGTGCTGTTGTTGCGCCAGATTGGGCGTGCTCTTGAAGCAAAGAGCGATCATACCGTTCCAGATGAGTTCTTTCTCGACCTGCTCGATGAACAGTTCAGCGATGAAGAAAGCCAGCGCCAACTGGAGACGGCCATCGCCTGGGGTCGCTACGCGGAGCTGTTTGACTTCGATGCCGGCCGGCGCCGCTTTGTGTTGCCCGATGTCCAGGAAGAAGAGATCTCCGCCAGCGAGGACGCGGAGTGAGAATCCAGCATCCGTTTGCACGTTCCCTGGTCACTGTTCGCACCTGGCCCTTCTTCATCGATGCGGGCATTGCGATCTGCGCGCTCGCCGTCTTCTTCGGCCTGATCAGCACCGGCGTCTACTGGCTGGGCAAGCCGGTTCCGGTGGTGCCGATCTCGAATTCGATCAGCGCGCTTCCGCTCTACGCCTTCTACTCCATTGTGCGCATGATCATCGCGTACATGTTGAGCCTGGCCTTTGCCATCAGCTATGGCTACATCGCTGCCTACAATCCCCGGCTGGAGCCTTGGATGGTCGCCGCTCTCGACATCCTGCAATCCATTCCGGTGCTCAGTTTTCTGCCGCCGGTGGTGCTGGCGATGGTCGCGCTGATTCCCAGTCATCAACTGGGTATCGAGTTAGGCGTCATTCTGCTCATCTTCACGGGCCAGGTATGGAACCTTGCCTTCAGTTTCTACTCTTCGCTCAAGACCATTCCTCGCGAGATGATCGAGGCCTCGCGCATCTACCGCTACTCGGCTTGGCAACGTTTCTGGCAACTGCAATTGCCGTTCGCCACCATCGGTCTGGTCTGGAACTCGATCGTTTCGGTCGCTGGCGGATGGTTCGCGCTGATCGCATGCGAAATGGGCCCCATCGGCACGCACTACTTCATTCAGCTTCCTGGTCTCGGCTCTTATCTGCAGACCTCCTCCGCATCGGGTGACATCCGCGCCATGGTCGCTGGATTTGCCGCGATCATCCTCATCGTGGTGGCTACGGACCAATTGATCTGGCGTCCGCTCATCGCCTGGAGCGACAAGTTCAAGTTCGAGCAGGTCGAATCGGCGGATCGAGTCAAGTCGCCTATCCTCGAAGTATTGCGTCGGTCTGCGTTCTTCAATTCTGTGCCGAACCGCATTTTGAATCGTATAGAAGAGCCTATCTACCGTCGCCTTTCGCACACGCGGGAATGCCAGGTAGTTCGCCCTCTCGATGAAAAGCCTCAGACCAAGAAGACGCCGGTCTTCTGGGTGCTCGCAGTGGGCGTTGCAGCGGCAGTTTGCTGGGCGGCTGCGCAGGCCGTCTTTATGCTGAGCACCATCACGTGGCCCGATCTGCGCTTACTGCTGGAAGGCGCTGCGGCAACATTCTTGCGCGTGAATGCATCTCTGCTGATCTCTGCCGCCTGGACAATCCCTGTGGGCGTGGCGATTGGGCTGAATCCGCGAATCGCGCGCGTGGTGCAGCCCTTTGCGCAGATCATGGCATCGGTTCCGGCGACCGCATTTTTCCCCATCCTGCTGATAGGCCTCGTCAGCATCGGCAGCGGATTGGGTATCGGCTCCGTTGTGCTCATGCTGCTGGGTACGCAATGGTACATTCTCTTCAACGTCATTGCGGGCGCGATGTCGATTCCTTCGGATTTGCGCGAGGTCGCCTCACTCTATCGCTTTACGCGCTGGCAGCGATGGACGAAGCTGATTCTGCCCGGCATCTTTCCGTACCTGATCACCGGGATGGTGACCGCGTCTGGAGGCGCATGGAATGCCTCGGTTTTCGCAGAGTACTCACATTTGAAGGATCGCACGCTGGAAACAATTGGCCTCGGAGCGCAGATTGATGCGGCTACTGAAAGCGGCCGGTTTGCCATGCTTTTGCTGGCCACGATTCTGATCTCGTTGATGGTGGTGACGATGAACAGGCTGGTATGGCGCAGGCTCTACCGGCTGGCTGAGACGCGATTTAAGCTTGAGGGCTGAGCTGTTTTTTACCCCGGAGAACGGCATGATTCGAGTGGGTCTGATCGGTTTCGGTCTGGGCGGGCGCGTCTTTCATGCGCCGCTGATCTCGTCTGTCGAAGGGCTGGAACTGGCCGCCATTTACGAGCGCACATCGAGCAAGGCGCAGGAGCGCTATCCGGGCATCGTGACGTATCGCGCGCTTGAGGACTTGCTGGCCGACCCGTCGCTGAGCCTCATCGTCGTCACCACGCCGAACGAGACGCACTTCGATCTTGCGCGCCGTGTTCTAGAGGCAGGCAAGAACGTAGTGGTCGACAAGCCTGCAGCCGTAACCTCGGCGGAAGTTGCCAGGCTGATCGAGTTGGCCCAGAAACAAACCTTACTCTTCGCGCCGTTTCATAACCGTCGCTGGGACAGCGACTTCCAGACGGTTCAAAAACTTCTACGCGAAGAAGCGCTGGGCCGGCTGGTGGCCTTCGAGTCTCGCTTCGACCGTTGGCGTCCGATGCTGCCCAAAGACCGTCTTTGGAAGGAAGATCCGGCCGGGGGTGGATTGTTGCTCGATCTGGGCACACATCTCGCAGACCAGGCACTCGTGCTCTTTGGAAAGCCGGCCGCCGTCAGTGCCGACGTTCGCCGTGAGCGCGAAGGCAAGGGCGCGAATGATTCCTTTACCGTCCGGCTTCGCTATCCGGGCCTGTTGGTCACGCTCGGCGCGAACAGTCTTTCGTTGCCGGCAGGGCCGCGATTCCATCTTCGCGGCACGAATGGCAACTATTGGAAACATGGCCTCGATCCACAAGAAGCCGCGCTCAACAACGTGACCCGCATCTCGGATCCAAACTGGGGGCGCGAACCACAGGCGAACTGGGGTGCGCTGCATGTCGGGATCGATGGCGGCACGGTGACCCGGCCCGTCGAAGCGCTTTCCGGCGACTATCGGCTCTACTATGCGGGCATCCGCGATGCGCTTCTCGGTAAAGGCACAGCGCCGGTAGCTGCGGTTGACGCTTGGCGCGTGGCGCGACTGCTGGAGTGGGCGGCGGAAAGCTCCGAGCAACGGAAAGAGATTGTCTGCGATTGGAGCGGAGAGCCTGGCGAATCCTGATGACTGCTATGTCTCGTTGTCGGGTTCTTTTTCCACCAGTGGAACCCAGAACCGGAAACGCGCTCCGCCGTTGGGCGCACTCGCAGCTTCGATGCTGCCTCCATGGACCGTGAGAATCGCGCGCACAATTGCCAGTCCCATGCCGGAGCCCTTGCGGAGACGCGCGCTCTGCTTGCCGCGATAAAACTTCTCGAAGATCAGCGGCAGATCGGCTGGATCGATGCCGGGGCCGTTGTCCTCCACGCTGAACTCCAGGCGGTCGCCCACTCTGCGGCTGCTCAGCACGACTCGGCTGCCGGGCGACGTGTAGGCCGCCACATTCTCGAGCAGATGACGCAGCACACGGCCCAGCAGATGCGGATCAAACCACAGCGGTCCATCCTGGTCCGGCTCTTTGCCGCCATCTGTCTGAATGCTCACCTTGTGCGAAGCCAGAGTTTTCCGTGATTCTTCGATCGCCTGGTCGAGCAATTCGCGCGGATGGTGCGGCGAGCGGCGAACCTGCACTACTTGGGCATCAATCTCCGCCATCTCTACCGCATCGCCGATCAGGCCATCCAGGCGTGCGGTTTCTTCGTCGATGATCGACACTAGATCATGCCGCGCTGCATCATCTATCGCCTCACTCTCCATCAGGGTTGTCGCCGCGGCGCGGATTGAAGTGAGCGGTGTGCGCAGTTCATGAGTCAGTGAATCGATGAGAGCGGTGCGCAGCCGTTCGGCTTCCCGTGCGGCTTCTACGCGTGCTGAGTTTTCGATCGCGATGGCGCGGGCCACTGCAATCGAGACCTGGGCGCTAACGGCGGCGGCCACTTCGCGTGAGAGAGTCTCCGATTGCCAAGCCAGTGCGCCCACCGGCCTCAGGCCCAGCATCAATGCCGTGGTGTGATATCCGGAAAGGGAAGTAGCGGCCGGGTTCAGTTCCTGCGCTGCCATGCGCATGTTTGCTTGCAGGCCCATCGGAGCCTCGGTTTTCGAAGCATAGAACTCGTCCCTGTCTTTGATGTAAAGGACGACCCCATTCAGGTTGAAGATGCGATTGATCAGTTGGGGCAGATTGTGCATGAGCCGGTCTGCATCTTCGTACAGCATCATCTCCTGGCTCAATGCATAGAGCCGCTCTACGTCTTCCTGGCGCTGTTCGGCCTGGCGTTTCTGCTGCCGCGCGCGCTCAGCCAGGCGGCTCACGACCAGGCTGCTCGCCATAAACGAAAACATGTCCACCCACTGCTGCGCGCCCGCCAAAAAAAATGTGTGGAAAGGGGGAAGGAAAAAGAAATCGAACGAGACTGCGCACAGTGCCGCAATGTAGAGCGAGAGCGCGGTTCCGGTCTGTGTGGCAAGCCAGACCACCAGCACAAGGAACACCATGCCGGCCGTGGTCGAATTCGCGTGCAAGCCACTGAGCGCCAGCGTCGCTGCGACCGCCAGAGCTGTGCCGCCAATCCAGGAAAGCATGCCACCCGAATAGACCCGCGCGCTCTTCGTTCTTTCCACGTTTGTCTCCACTCCGTCTCTTGCGGAATGATACTTGGCCTGCGCGATGATGTAATCTTCCCATGGAAAGAAGAAAGTGATGCCGGGCCGGATACTGGTAATCGACGACGAATCGCAGATCACGCGAGTGCTACGGGCGGCGCTCTCCGCGCAGGGCTACGATGTGCGCACTGCGAACGATCCGCATGAGGGCCTGCAGGTCTTCAGCGACTGGCCGCCTGACCTGGTCATCACCGATCTGATGATGCCCGAGATGACTGGCGTCGACGTCTGCCGCGCAATTCGCACGCGTGGCGCAACGCCCATCCTCGTGCTCTCTGTGCGCGATCACGAGCGCTCGAAGGTGGAGGCGCTCGATGCTGGCGCCGACGACTACGTGACCAAGCCCTTCAGCATTCAAGAACTGCTGGCGCGCGTTCGTGCGCATCTGCGCCGCGCTCCTGAGCGTGAGGCTACAGCGATCAAAGTGGGCGATTTTGTGGTGGACGCGAGCGCGCACAGCGTCACCGTGCGGGGTAATCCGGTTCACCTCACGCCGAAAGAGTTTGATCTGCTCGTTCACCTGATCCGTCACGCCGGCAAAGTGATCACGCATCGCGCACTGTTGACGGCGGTGTGGGGCGCGCAATCGGCGCATCAGCCCGAGTATCTGCGCGTCTTTGTCGGACAGCTTCGAAAAAAGCTCGAAGGCGAAACCGGCAAGCAATACATTCAGACCGAGCCGTGGGTCGGTTACCGCTTCATCCCTGAAGGCTGGAGCGATAACAAAGAGTAACTCTCGCCGATCTGCTGCTTTATCCCTCCTCACCGCGTCGTCGAGCTCCGCAGCCGCGCCTCCCGTCCTTTACGGTTTATTTAGGAAACCTTTTCGTGACCTAAACCTGTTGCGGGTGAGAATCATTTTCGACAGACAAATGGATTTACCGCGTCTGCCGGCTTGGGAGATTCGCGATGCAAGACGTAATCATGCTGCTGTTCACCGCGGCTTTCTTCGCCCTGGCGTTTCTGTACGTCAAGGCCTGCCAGAAGTTGAGGTAACTGCCGTGCACATCGATCTCGTTACATTCATAGCGCTTGTGCTTGCCGTTCTGCTTTTGGGCTATCTCACCGTCAGCCTGCTTTTCCCGGAGAAATTCTGAGATGACCACCAATGGCTGGTTGCAGTTTGCCATTTACAGCATCGTTCTGCTCGCGACCGTTCGCCCGGTCGGCATTTACATGGCACGCGTGTTTGAGGGCGAGCGTACATGGCTCGACCCTGTGCTGCGGCCGATCGAGAGGCTTCTGTACAAACTCTGCGGCGTGAACGCGAAGAAAGAGATGAACTGGCGCGAGTATGCCTTTGCCATGCTGGGCTTCTCCGCGATCAGCTTGCTCCTTACCTTCGCGATCGAGCGGCTGCAGGCATACCTGCCCTTCAATCCGCAGCATCTGGCTAACGTAGGCACGGATCTGGCCTGGAATACAGCAGCCAGTTTTACAACAAACACCAACTGGCAGTCGTACACGCCCGAGAGCACGATGAGCTATCTCACCGAGATGGCCGGTCTGGCGATCCACAACTTTTACTCCGCGGCCGTCGGCATCGTGATCGCAGTCGTGTTGATTCGCGGCATCAAGCGCACCATGTCTGCCACCATCGGCAACTTCTGGGTCGATACCACACGTACGATGCTCTACATCCTGCTGCCAGCCTGCATTCTTTACGCGCTTGCTCTGGTGGCGCAGGGTGTTCCACAGAATCTGCATGCGTACGCGGTCGCTCATACGCTGGAGCAGCCTGCACAGACACAGACGATCGGCGAAGGTCCGGTGGCATCGCAGGAAGCGATCAAGATGCTGGGCACCAACGGTGGCGGATTCTTCAACGCAAACAGCGCGCATCCCTATGAGAATCCCACGCCGTTGTCGAACTTCCTGCAGATGCTTTCCATCTTCATCATCCCCGCAGGACTGACGTATACGCTAGGCCGCATGACGGGCTCGCAGGGGCATGGATGGGCCGTATTGGCGGCAATGTATGTTCTCTTCGCCGCTGGTTTCGCCACGGTGTACTGGGCTGAGTCTCATCCTTACAACGTGATTCATGGGGCCGCGCAAACGGGCAGCGCCACTGCGCCTGCGGGCAATATGGAGGGCAAAGAGGTTCGCTTCGGCATCGCCGATACGTCGCTGTTTGCCACCATCACGACAGACGCGAGCTGCGGCGCCGTTAACGGCATGCACGACAGCTTTACGGCGCTTGGCGGCATGATTCCGCTGGCCAACATCATGCTTGGCGAGGTGGTCTTCGGCGGTGTCGGCTCCGGTTTATACGGCATGTTGATCTTCGTTGTGCTCGCGGTCTTTATTGCTGGATTGATGGTAGGCCGCACTCCGGAATATCTCGGCAAGAAAATCGAAGCCTACGACGTAAAGATGTCGATGCTCTATGCGCTGATCTTCCCGCTGATCATTCTGAGCCTGACTGCGGCTTTTGTGATGATGCCGGACAGAGGACTCTCCAGCCTCAACAATCCGGGGCCGCATGGACTCTCGGAGATTCTTTATGCCTTTACCTCCGGTGCAGGGAATAACGGCTCGGCCTTCGCGGGCCTGAATGCGAATACCTGGTGGTACAACGTGGCGTTGGGATGGGACATGCTGACGGGCCGCTTTCTCATGATGCTGCCGGTGCTGGCTCTCGCCGGAAACCTGGCGCAGAAAAAGAGCGTGCCGCCATCGCCCGGAACCTTCCCGGTGAATACCTCGCTCTTTACCGTGTTGCTGGTCGGCGTGGTTCTGATTCTCGGCGCGCTCACTTTCTTCCCGGCGTTGAGCCTGGGGCCAATTCTGGAACACCTGCTCCTCAAAGCCGGTCAGCTTTTCTAGACGCAAACGCATCAGGAACAGACGAGATAAACAGTCATGGCTGAAAAAACGAGTCTTTGGAATTCGGAAATCATCGGGCAGGCGCTGGTCGATTCGCTGCGCAAACTCGACCCGCGTTGGCTGATCAAGAACCCAGTGATGTTTGTAGTCGAAGTCGGCAGCGTGCTCACCACGATGCTGCTGATCGAAAACACGATGCATCACCGTGCCGGGTTCGGCTTCAATCTGCAGATCACGCTTTGGCTCTGGTTCACGGTGCTGTTTGCCAACTTTGCCGAAGCGATGGCCGAAGGCCGCGGCAAGGCACAGGCCGACACGCTGCGCAAAGCCAAAGGCGAGACCGTCGCCCAGCGCTACACCGCGAACGGCGGCTTTGAAGAAGTGCCCAGCGGTCAGTTGCGCGCCGGAGACGTAATCTTCGTCGAGGCCGGCAAATACATCGCGGGCGATGGCGAGGTCATCGAAGGCGTCGCATCCGTTGATGAGTCAGCCATTACCGGCGAGTCCGCACCGGTGATCCGCGAGGCTGGCGGCGACCGCTCGGCTGTGACGGGTGGCACAAAGGTCCTCTCGGACTGGATCAAGGTGCGCATCACCTCGAATCCCGGAGAAACCTTCCTCGATCGCATGATTGCGCTGGTGGAAGGCGCGACCCGGCAGAAGACACCGAATGAGATCGCGTTGAGCATTCTGCTCTCGGGCCTCACCATCATCTTTCTGCTGGCTGTGGTCACGTTGCAGCCGTTCGCAATTTATTCCAAAGCGCCGCAGACGGTCTTTGTGCTGGTCTCGTTGCTCGTTTGCCTGATTCCGACCACCATCGGCGGCTTGCTCTCGGCCATCGGCATCGCAGGTATGGATCGCCTGGTGCAGTACAACGTGCTGGCGATGAGCGGACGCGCCGTAGAAGCCGCCGGCGACGTGAACACGCTGCTGCTCGACAAGACCGGAACCATTACGCTTGGCAACCGGCAGGCGACCGAATTCATCCCTGCACCTGACGTGAGTCATGAGCGGCTTGCGAACGCGGCGCAGCTTGCATCACTCTCGGATGAAACGCCCGAGGGCCGCTCGATCGTGGTGCTCGCGAAGGAAAAGTACAACCTGCGCGGACGCGATCTCGGCGGCATTCACGCTGAATTTGTTCCGTTCACGGCGCAGACGCGCATGAGCGGCGTGAATCTGCCTGGCACGCGTATTCGCAAAGGTTCCGTCGATGCGATTGCACGATTCCTTGAAGAGCAGGGATCGTCGCTGCCGCAGAAAGTCCGCGACAGCGTGGAAGAAGTCGCTCGGCTCGGTGGCACACCGCTTGTTGTTGCAGAAAACTCGACCGCTCTCGGCGTGATCTATCTCAAAGACATCGTGAAGGGTGGACTCAAGGAGCGGCTGGCGCGTTTGCGGGCCATGGGGATCCGCACCATCATGATTACGGGCGACAATCCGCTCACGGCAGCGGTGATTGCGCGCGAGGCCGGTGTAGACGATTTTCTGGCCGAGGCCAAGCCCAAGGACAAGATGGACCTGATCAAGCGCGAGCAGGGCAAGGGCAAGCTGGTCGCCATGACGGGCGACGGCACCAACGATGCGCCCGCTCTCGCACAGGCCGACGTAGGCGTAGCGATGAACTCCGGCACGCAGGCTGCCAAAGAGGCCGGTAACATGGTCGATCTTGATTCGAACCCGACAAAGCTGATCGAGATCGTGGAGATCGGAAAGCAATTGCTCATGACGCGCGGCGCGTTGACCACGTTTTCCATCGCGAACGATGTAGCCAAATACTTCGCCATCATTCCCGCGATGTTCGCCGGAGTATTTCCTGTGCTGAACGCGCTCAACATTATGTATCTGCATTCGCCGCAGTCGGCGATTCTTTCCGCCGTGATCTTCAACGCGATCATCATCATCGCGCTGATTCCGCTAGCGCTGAAAGGCGTGAAGTATGAGCCGCGCGCGGCTGACGTGCTGCTGCGCCAGAACCTGCTGGTCTATGGCGTGGGTGGCATCATTATTCCGTTCATTGGTATCAAGGCGATTGACCTGTGCCTGGTGGCACTGCACATGGCCTGAGAAGAGGATCGTTCGGGGATCAGGCCAAAGGAGATTGGAAATTATGCATTCAACAGCTACGCTGGAGACAAGTGAAACCGCGGTCCACCGAGAGAGCGCTGGGAGCGGCGCAGTGCATTCCGTTTGGAGAACGTCGATCCGTTATACGCTGGTGACCACGCTGCTATTGGGGCTGGGCTATCCACTGCTGCTTACGGCGATCGCGGAGTTCGTCTTCCCCTACAGAGCAAACGGAAGCCTGATTCTGCAGAATGGGCAGATCATTGGTTCAGAGCTGCTGGCGCAGAGCTTCACCTCGGATCGCTATTTTCATCCGCGCCCATCAGCGGCCGGCAATGGATACGATGCCACAGCTTCGGGCGGCTCGAATCTGGCCCAGTCGAATGCCAAGCTCGCACAGCGCATTCAAGGCGATATCGACAAACTGCAGAAGGAAAATCCCGGCAAGCCCGTTCCTATCGATGCGGTTACGACGTCAGGCTCCGGGCTCGATCCTGACATCACGCCCGACAACGCGTATTACCAAGTGCCGCGTGTTGCCAAGGCGCGAGGGCTCTCGGAAGATGCTGTGCGTGTGCTGATCGAGAAGCATACGCAGAAGCGGCAGTTAGGATTTCTGGGTGAGCCGCGCGTCAACGTGCTCGAACTGAACCTCGATCTCGATAGGATGTCGAAATAGTTTGCCCTGCCATGAGCAAAGCGGGAGCGCCATCGTGCGCTCCCGTCTTTTTATGCTGAGACACAAAATGGGTGCCCTGGTTTGGCGCGTTTTTGCTCTCGCGCCTAGCCTGGGCCGCCGCCCGTTGTTGACCTAAATATCCCGTCGGCCTTCCAGCGCGCGCGCCATCGTCACCTCATCGGCATATTCAATATCGCTTCCGGCGGGCACGCCTGTTGCGATGCGTGTGATCTTCACTGAAGAGTTGCGCAACGCTGATGCAAGCCAGTTGGCCGTGGCCTCGCCTTCAAGCGTCGGGCTCGTCGCAAGGATCACCTCGTCGACTTCGCCGCGCTCTACGCGGCCGAGCAGCGAACTGGTGCGCAGTTGATCGGGACCAACGCCGTGCAGTGGCGAAAGAGTTCCGTGCAGCACGTGATAGACACCCTGATACGTACGCGTACGCTCGACGGCTGCAATGTTCGTAGGCTCTTCGACTACGCAGACGAGGCGTTGATTGCGCGTGGGGCTTGCGCAGTAAGCGCAAGGATCGACATCCGTCACGTTGTTGCAGATGGAGCAGAGCCGCAGGCTGGCCTTGAGGCCACGCACGGCTTCAGCCAGCGCGGCAGCATCTTCGTCGCTTGAGCGCAGAATATGAAAGGCGTACCGCTGTGCGCTCTTGGTGCCCACGCCAGGCAGCTTTTTCAGCTCTTCGATGAGCCGCGCCATCGGCTCGGCATAACGTGACAAGATGTTATCTCCGTGAAGTTCGGATCGTGCTGCAAAGGGAATTCTTAGCTCAAGCCGGGAATCTTCAACCCGCCGAGCATGCCTTGCAGGCTGGATTTGATGATCTCTTCGGCTTTGCGCCCCGCCTCATTCACTGCGCCGACGATCAGATCCTGGAGCATCTCCACATCGGCCTGACCGCCGCCGCTGAGGCTCGTCACGGCGGAAGGATCGATGCGCAGTTTGAGAAGCTCTTTCTTGCCGTTCATCGTCGCGGTCACGGCTCCTCCGCCGCTCGATGCTTCCACCACGGTCTCGCCCAGCTTGCGTTGGACCTCCTCCTGCATCTGGCCGGCCTGGGAGAGCATCTCGGAAATCTTCAGCGGGTTAAACATGCAACGTTCTCCTTGTAACTTGTTGTTACTTCTGGCGAAGATCGACCACGCTGCGGACCTCGGCGTGAAAGATCTCCCTGGCCTTCTGCACCAGTGGATGCGCGAGCGCCTCTTCCTGAATGCTGCCTGCGATTGGTGCGGCAACAGCAGCCGTAGCCGACCCCGAGCCAGCGCCGGGCACAACGAGAAAGCGCGCCGGTCCGCCAAGCCGCTGCAGTTCCTGCTTGATGATCTTCTCTGCTGCAGCATTCACGGTGAGGCTGAGCATTTTCTTGCCCATCCCTGGCGCTTCAATGCGCAGGTTAGAGCCGTCGATCGACCAGGTGCCTGCGCCCAGCAATTGCGCTGCCGAGCTATGACCGGCACCAGCAAGAGCCGTCACAACTGCCTGGCGCAGCGCGTCAATCTCTGGAGCCGATTCCGAACCAGAGAGTGGTGTGGGCGACGCTACAGGCACCTTGGCCAAAGCGCCATCGGTCAAAGGCGAGCCAGCTCCGGATGCGCCCGCCGAGATCGACACTGGAGGAAACGGTTTGGTCTCTTGCGCGGTATCACTCGGCGTTTCGGCTATTGAGACGGATGCAACCTCAACTGCTGCCGAGACCGCCGCAACTGTCACCGCGCTGCTCTGTTGGACCGCCGGCGCTTCTCGAACGGAACTTGATGTGAACGGTGAAATTGATGGCGGAGTCGTCTTCGAAGCGGATGCGGGAACAGATGCGGGAGCGGGCGTGAGCCGCGATGCGGTAGACGGGCGCGGCGTGCCTGATGGAGCTGCACCGCGCGGACTCACGCCGCCAGCGACTCCACTCAGCAACTCCTCGATCGGCAACAGCCGCTGCGCGTGGATCAGCTTCAACAACCCGAGTTCGAGATGGAAGCGCTGTTCCTGGCGGAAATTCAGGTCGTCGAAGGTGCGCAGCACGATCTGCAGGTTGCGCGTGATTTCTTCTTCGGTGAAGAGCATCGACGTGCGGGCTGCACGGGCACGCTCGTCGGCAGAGATCTGCAACAGTTCTGTCTGCTCGCCGCCCAGCTTGGCCATCAGGCAGTTGCGGAGATAGCGCACCATCTGGCGGGCGAGCGATAACGGGCTGTGTCCGGCGTTGAGCAGTACATTCAACTGTTCCATCAACTCGACGCTCTGGCAGGCCGCGACTGCTTCGAGGAGCCGCTCAAAGACTGCGTTGGGCACTGAGCCCATCAACTCGCGAATCTGCGCGGCGGCGAGCACAGGGCGGCCATCTTGCATTGGAGCCGACGCGATGGCCTGGTCCATGATCGACAAGGCGTCGCGCATCGATCCGTCGCCGGCCTCGGCGAGAAGCGCCAGCGCGGCTTCTTCGGCCTCCACAGCTTCGCGGGCGGCGATAGATTTCAACTGTGCCAGGATGTCATCGAACTTAACGGCGTGAAAGCTGAAGTGCTGGCAACGCGAGCGGATCGTCTGCGGAATGTTCTCCGGCTCGGTCGTCGCCATCATGAAGATGACGTGCGCCGGCGGCTCTTCCAGCGTCTTGAGCAGCGCGTTAAAAGCCGCCTCGGTAATCTGGTGGGCCTCGTCGAGGATGTAGATTTTGTACCGGTCGCGCGCGGGCGAGTAGCGGGCAGCATCGCGCAGTTCGCGAATCTCATCGATGCCGCGGTTGGTGGCTGCGTCGATCTCGATCACGTCGACAGCATTGCCCTGACGAATCTCAACACAGGAGTCACAGATGCCGCAAGGCTCCGGAGTCGGCCGTTCCGTCGAGCCGACGGCGTTGCGGCAGTTCAGAGCCTGGGCCAGAATGCGGGCGATCGTCGTCTTGCCGATACCGCGATGACCGGAAAAGATATAGCCGTGCGCAATACGGTTCTGCTCCAGCGCATTCATCAGCGTACGCGTCACGTGGTCCTGGCCGGCGACGTCGGCAAACCGCTGCGGACGATATTTTCTGGCCAGAACCTGATAACCCATGAGGACACGCGCTCCTTGAACCGCTTCACGAACATAGGCGGCCTAGATGGGATTGTATCGTTCCGGACTGCGGCGGAACATGGGGTGCGGCGAGTTGAAGATGAGGCAGAGTTTAGGGCTGAGGCTGCGCGCTGAGCGCCTTTATGAAGCGTCGAGGTTCAGGCTGATGTCATTGAGCCACTCAGCGATCAGGTCTTCATCGGCGGGGTCGAGCGCGTAGGCGTCGTTCATCAGCAGCACTGTAGCCCAGACCACGAGATCACGCTCCGTGACCAGCCCGAAGCGCTTGCGCTCCAATGCGTTTTCAATGTGCTCACGCGTGATGAGAATGCCAGGCTCGGGCACGCGGAAATGTGTGGCTGCTGTCCGCGCCGGCGCGTATCCGCCCGGACCCTTTTCTTTTGCATGGAAGTTGAACTCGAACACCCCGGCCAAAGCGTGCTGCAGGTCTTCCAGACTGGCTTCGAACAGAGCGAACCTCCGTAAGACCTCCATCTGGTCCAAAGTGAGAGACGGCAGTTGCGATTCTTCCCTCAAGGGTGTTCCGTAGTTATCGTCCGTGCTTCTTGCCAGAGGCGTTTCCAGATTTATTATTACGCTTTTTTGCCGCCTTCCTGGCTTTCTGGCGGCTCTTTACCTCAGTGGGCGAATACATGGTGCCACGGCACTTTTTGGCGCCGCAGTTGCAGATGGCCTCATCGTCATCGCCACCGTCGTAAAGGCAATAGTCGTAAGTGATCTCCTCGCCTGGAGCGATGTTGCGGATGGCTTTGATCCAGACGTGGCCGTCGATCTCCTCGGTCTCACAGTTGGCGTCGCAGCTATGGTTGATGAACATGGCCATGGCATGACCGTCGATCACCATCGTGCCGTCGCCGAGTCCAAAGAGATAGGTGAGGAGCGAGTCCTCGTAGCGCTGGTCGGCTGCTTCTTTAGTCATCATGTGGCCGGTGTACTCGGCGACCTTGGCGCCTTTGCGAATAGAGGTGCTGGTGTAACAGCCGGCTGCATGAATGGCGGACGAGCGGATCATAAGAGCCATGCGAGATTGGATGCGTTCCTTCCTGCGGAGCTGTGCATCGACACTCCACGAACCGCATCGTACCATTGAGGGGTGGGGTGAGGGTGTGAGGCGATCGTGATGAAAACGATCCTGATGAAAACAACCTTGGGCGTTGCGCTCGTTGCGGGTTGCCTGCTGGCCGCCGAACCACCTCTCCGTGCACAAGCCCCGGCGAGCCAGAACGCAAATCCGCAAAATCAAAAGAAGCCTGCGAATTCGCAGCCCTCCGCGCAGCAAAACGCAAACCAGTTCCCGGAAGATGAGAGCTCGGTTCCGGTGCTGCCGTCGAAGAACACGCCGGACCTGCCGTCCGGCAGCTTTGATGGATCGGTGAATGGCCGTGCGGTGCTGCCGGCGGGCGATGTCGATCCTGTGCAAAGCCCCGACGACTCTCCGGCTGCAGCAAATGGAAGCGGGCCGGATTCAAGTTCAAGCTCCAGCCTGAACGGCATCGACAGCCTGATGCCCGGGCCAGACGACGAGCAGCCCTCAAAACACGGCCGGAAGCAGGACCAGATCGCGCCGGAACACCACGAGAACGCGGCCGAAGACGAGAGTGTGGGCAAGTACTATCTCGATAACAAGGATTGGCGGGCAGCGCGTTCTCGGTATCAGTCAGCAATGGTGCTCGATCCCGACAACCCCGACGTGTACTGGGGACTGGCCGAGGCGGACCGCCATCTGGGCAACTACGCCGAGGCGCGGACCAATTACCTGAAGGTGATGGAGTACGATCCGGACAGCAAGCACGCCAAAGAGGCGAAGAAGGCTCTCAGCGAGCCGGAGCTTGCGAACGTAAAGCCGGCGGCGGCTTCGAATGCCGCGCCCCAGAAATAGCAGCTTTTAAAATCCTGCCCAGTGCCGATAGGCGGTGATGATTCGCTCGCCCCACAGGCCGCTGAGGATGCCGCCGATGCAGAGGAAAGTGCCGAGCGGCATCTTCCTCAGCGCCCATGCTTCGCTGTCTTCTTTACGCGCGCCAGGGAGTGCAAGAGCGATCAGCGCGACGATGGCGCCGAGCACCACGCCGACCCCGAAGGCCAGCAGTGCGCCGCCGAAGCCGAGCCACGCGGCAAGCATGGCCATGAGCTTTGCGTCTCCAAGGCCAATGCCTTCGCGATGGCGCAGCAATTTGTAGATCCAGCGGATGAGCAGAATGAGCAGAGCTGCAGCCACAACGCCGACTAGGGACGTGAGAACGACCTTGCCGATAGCGGAGAGCGGCAAAGGAGTCGCGGCGTCGAGAGATTCGGCTCCGACGAGTTGGTAGGTAACCTCCGACGCGATGCCGAGTACCATGCCCGGGATTGTGAGCCAGTCCGGAATCCAGAAATTTTCTGCGTCAAGAACGGCGATGGCGATCAGAGTCCAGAAAAAGATAAAGAGCGTGATGGCGCGGCCCAGCTCATTGAAGAGATTCCAGTGAAGCGTTGGCGCAATGGCGGGAAGGCGCGGATCGAGCGCCAGAGTGAGAAAGCGCCAGGTGAGCGCGGCCCATATCGCGCCGACCGAGATCTCGACTAACGGATAGCGCCAGCTGATGCGCTCACGACATGTCCGGCAGCGGCCTCGCAGCAGAATCCAACTGGCAAGCGGAATGTTCTCCCACCACGCAAGCATGCGTTCGCAATGGCGGCAGTGCGAACGTGGGGCGACGACGCTTTCTTCGAGCGGCCAACGCGTAACGCAGACATTCAAGAAGCTGCCAAACGCGAGGCCCGCGAGCGCGGCGAAGAGGGTGGCGAGAAAACGGATCATGGAAGCATAAAGTATACGGTGATTAAGACGGAGCGGAGCGCATAGACGTTCACAAGCGGCATGGATGGCGGAGGCAGCAGTGGCCTTCAGGCCACTGAAATGCTACACAAGGCGACGAGGCTTTAGCTTCGGGCTTTCGCAAAATGCTCGGGCATTGAATCGGTCTTGATCGATACCATTTAAACTGAAGATGCATGGATCTTCCGCGCGAACGTCCCCCAGCAGAGATCTCTACACCGCAAACCCTCACTGATCCGGTGAAGGCTGCGGAGCTATTTCGTGAATCAGTCGCCATCATGGCGCGGCTGCGCGCACCGGGCGGCTGTCCCTGGGATCGCGAACAGAGCTTTGACTCGATCCGCAAATACACGCTGGAAGAGACCTACGAGGTCTTCGACGCGATCGAGAGGCGCGACTTTCCGCATCTGGCCGAGGAACTCGGCGATTTGCTGTTGCAGGTTTTGTTCTATGCCGAGATGGCAGCCAACGAAGGCCAGTTCACGATTGCCGAAGTTCTCTATCATCTGAACCGCAAGCTGATCCGGCGTCATCCGCATGTCTTCGGCGAAGAGGCTTCAAAGGCGGCAGGCAATCGTGCGGACGTAAATGCCGAGGTGCAGGGTTCAGCCACTGCGGTGCTGCGCAACTGGGAAGAGATCAAGGCTGCCGAAAAACGCACCGCAGAAAAAGGAAATACTGAAAGCGCAGAACCGCTCTCACGCCTCGACAGTGTGCAGCGTGCGCTGCCCGCGTTGGCGGAGGCCGCCAAACTGGGTGGCAAGGCGCAGAAGGCCGGCTTCGACTGGCCGCACTGGCGCGATCTGCTGCCGAAGCTGGCAGAGGAGACGGCGGAGCTGGAGGCCGAGGCGGCTTCTGACGATCCGGCTCGCAAGCCGGCGATCGAAGCGGAGTTGGGCGATCTTCTATTTACGGTTGTCAACCTGGGCAGGCATCTTGGCGTCGACGCGGAGATGGCGCTGCGTGGATGCAATTTGCGATTTCGCGAGCGGTTTCGCGCGATGGAACTGGCGTCCGAGCGGCCGCTCGAAGAGCTTTCTCCCAATGAACTGGAGGCGCTCTGGGCTCAGGCCAAGCGCAAGCTGGCAGTGAAGGCCGTTGCGGATGCAAAACCGTTGCACGAGGGCCAGCGATGATCCGCATTCGCTCCTGCGAAGGATTCGACGAGTTTGAGGCCTGCGTGCAACTGCAGATCGAGACGTGGGGTTACGTCGAGAGCGAGATCATCCCGCGCAAAACCTTCTTGCTGGCGCAGAAGATTGGCGGACAGGTCATCGGCGCGTTTGACGTGGATTCCGAGACAGAGCAGCAGGACGGCCAGCGTGAGTTCATGGTCGGTTTCGCTATGTCTTTGCCGGGCATCAAAACAAACGAGGGAAGCGTGGAGCCGTACCTACATTCGCACATGCTGGCGGTCCGCGAAGGCTACCGGAATCGGGGGATCGGCGTTCAACTCAAACGTTCTCAGCGGGATGAGGCGCTTTCCAGAGGCATTACCCGAATGGAGTGGACCTTCGATCCGCTGGAAATCAAAAACGCTTTCCTCAATATCCACAGGCTGGGCGCGATCGCGCGCACCTATAGGCCGGATTTCTATGGTGTATCCTCTTCTCGACTGCAGGGTGGCTTGCCCACAGACCGGCTCATAGCGGAGTGGGACCTGGATTCGCCCCGTGTAAAGGCAATCCTGGAAGAGCAACCTGCAAACGAACAGAACATCGAGGAACGCATTTTAGTTCCGGCCGCCATCTACCAGTGGAAGGCCAGCAAAGCGGATCGAGAACGGGCTCTCGCCGTTCAGTTAGAGAACCGCCGGAAGTTTCAGCAAGCTTTTTCTCGGGGGCTGGCCGTAGTGGGCTTCGCCTTGGATGCAGAGAGAAATGGAATCTTCGAACTAGCACGCTGGTCGGATCAGGTTCTTGAGGATCACAAAAATTTATGAGAATTGATGCAATTATTCTGCGTGAACTGCATATGCCGCTGGTGCGTCCGTTTGAAACCAGTTTTGGCGTCACCCGTGAACGAAGAATCCTTTTGGCTGAAATCCACTCCGAAGGTCTGGTTGGCTGGGGCGAGTGCACGGCCGGTGAGCACCCATTCTTTTCTGGCGAGTCGACCGATACGGCCTGGCAGGTGATCACGCAGGAACTGGGGCCGATGCTGGCGGCTGAGACGCCGGAGCATGGCGGCGAGTGCCCGCGGATCTTTCGCCAGGTGCGCGGCAATGACATGGCGAAGGCTACGCTGGAGAACGCGATCTGGGATATCGAGGCGCAGCGTGAAGGCATCCCGCTTTCGCTCCTGATCGGCGGTGTGCGCGAGAAGATTCCTTGCGGCGTTTCGATCGGCATCCAGAATTCGATTCCGTCGCTGCTCGCGATTATCGAGCGCGAATTGGCCGCCGGTTACCGGCGCATCAAGCTGAAGTGCAAGCCGGGATGGGATACCGAAGTTTTTGAGCAGGTGCGTAACCGCTGGCCGGAGATTTCGTTGAGCTGCGATGCGAACTCGGCATACCGGATGCGCGACCTGGATCACATCGTTTCTTTCGACGGATTCGATCTGCTCATGATTGAGCAGCCGCTTTGGCACGACGACTTCTACTTCCACTCGATGTTGCAGAAGCGGATCGAAACGCCGATCTGTCTGGACGAGTCAATCCGCAACCGGCGCGATGCGCTGGCGGCTATCGAGATGGAATCGTGCAAGATCATCAATATCAAGCTGGGGCGTGTGGGCGGCTTCTCCGAAGCGATTGCTGTACACAATGCGGCGCTCGAGCGCGGCACGCCGGTGTGGTGCGGCGGCATGCTTGAGTCGGGCATTGGACGTTCGCACAACATCGCGCTCTCAACACTCGAAAATTTCTCCCTGCCGGGTGATGTATCGGCCTCAGCGCGGTACTTTGCAGACGACATCATCGAGCCGGAGGTAACGGTGTCATCAGAGGGCGAGATCGTCGTGCCCGATACGCCAGGCCGCGGCTATGAGGTGCGTACCGACCTCATCGAGCGGCTCACAGCGCGCAAAGAGACAATTCGCGCATACGCATTGGTGAGCTGAAAAACCAAGGGACCAGAGAACAGCCGCAGACACCCGATGAGCGCGGGAACTGCGGCTGTTCTTTTTGCGTAGAAATCTGCGGTGTGCAACTTTGTCCGCGCGCTCGCGTCTCTCTGCTCAAGAGGCGGCAGCGAACAAGAAGATGCCGCCGGAGGTTTTCTCTGTGACTCCCCAGGAAGAACAGCTTCTCCGTGCGCTGATCGAGCGCGTGAACTCTACACAATTGCAGGAAAAAGACCTAGATGCGGAGGCTTTGTTAAGCCAGAGCTTCGGCGCAAATCCGGACGCACTGTATATTCTTGCGCAAACAGTGCTGGTACAGAACATTGCGCTCGATCAGGCAAAGACGCAGGTGGCGCAACTACAACAGCAGCTTCAGCAGGCGCGGCAGCCCGCGCATGCGACCAGCTTTCTGGACAGTCTGCTGGGCCGGCATGATCCGGAGCCCGCTCCTCCGCCAGCGCCGCAACCGGCACAGTTTCAGCCGGTGCAGCAGCCCGGCTTCCAGCCGGTACAACAGCCGCAATACATTCCAGGGCAGCCGCAATACGTGCCCGTGGCTGCAGGGCAGCCGAGCTTTTTGCGTGGAGCGATGCAGACCGCGGCAGGCGTGGCCGCTGGTGCGCTGGCTTTTGAAGGTGTCGAAGCAGCGCTGCACGGCATCATGGGGCATCCGGGTTTTGGCGGATATGGCTGGGGTGGTCCGGGATTTGGCATCGGTGGCGTCGGGTTCGAGCGGCCTGTCGAAGAGACGGTGATCAACAACTATTACGATCAGCCGGGCGGCGCGCCCGAGCACCACGAGCAACGCTTTGACCAGGGGAGCCTCGATCAAAACAGGCTTGACCGAGGCGGAGAAGAGCGGCATTTTCACGAATCATCGGACCAAAACGCTGCACAGTTCTCAGACGCCAGCTACAACACGCAGGGCGATGATCGAAGCGGAGATCAAAGCAACTTCGATCAGGGAAATCTGGACGACTCGAACTTCGACAACTCGGATCAGAATTTCGATCAAGGTGACTCGGGTGGGTTCGATGATTCCGGCGGCTTCGATGACGGCGGCGGTTTCGACAATGGCGGCGACAGCAGCTTTGTATAGACGCAGAGCTATTGCGGGCCGTGTCCCCAGCTGAAATGGCGGCCAATGATCGCCTTGACGATCCAGCGATCGGTGGCCGCAGTGGGGCCAACGCCGACACCGAAGTTAATCTCCCACTGCGGCGACACGTTGAGGTCGATGGCGGGAAAGAACTGCTGCTGCTGGTCGTGCAGGCGGTCGATGCGCGTGAGGCTGCCGTAGTCGGCGTAGTATTCTAGGCCGCCGGTGATCTGTTTGGTGAAGTCGTAGCTGATCTTGGCAGCGGGCGCGAAACTCACACCCTGGTTCACGTCCGGCCCGTGCCAGGTGCGTTCGAGCGCGGGGTTCACCGCGAAGTACCAGCGGCCCACAGTCTTGTCGACGATGGGGCGAATCTCCCAGGTCCAGGTATCGGGCGAGAAGAGCGGACGCTGATAGCCCATCTCCATCGAAAGACTCACGCCCACCGGCCAGCGCCATTTTTCCGGCACGCGCACACGCGGGCGGATGTGGTCACCGACCCAGTCGACGCCGAGGCCGCTCTGCTCGCTGGTGAAGATGTAGAAGCCTACCTCAGACCAGTCATTGATGCCCTGCGTGATCTCGATGGTCTCGTGCTCGGCGTGGTTGGTGGGTGCCGCGCCATCCACATAAAGCCGCTGTCCGACTGCGGTGAAGTTTGAGTGTAGTTCAAGCATGGTGCTGCGCGGAGCGACCGTGTCGGCTCCATAAACCTGGATCTCATAGTTGCCCTGGGCATGGCAGACCGCGGCTGCGCAGGCGAGGAGAGCGAAGGCAAGGATGGAGTGCGTATGTTTCAACTGCGGTCCTTGTTAGCGGTCTAGCAGGCTAGAAATTACAGAATACGATCATGCATAACGAAACAGAGTCATAAAGCCAGAGTCCATGTGATCCTGCTGGTGGCAGTGGAAGAGCGTACTGCCGGGATTGTTGGCGACCAGATCGGCTTCTATCCTGGTTCCCGCCGCAACCACGACGACATCCTTGTGCACACCGCTGAGTGGATCACCCTGCATCGAGACTAACTCAAAGTTGTGCCGGTGCAAATGAACGGGGTGATCGTCTGTGCTGCGATTGTCAAAGACGAGCCGATGCCGTAGCCCTGCGTGCAAGATGACGGGCTCGTAATCTGGATAGGATTTGCCGTTGATCATCCACTGATCGAGCCCACCGTGGCCTTTGAACTTCGAGGTAAAGATAAGCGGAATGGTGAGATCCGGTTTGCGCAACATGGGAGTTGCATCCGCGAAGACGCGGTAGTTCCACAAGAGCCTCGTCTCGTGCGGTAGTTGCGGCACTCCGGTGCGGCCTGCGTATTCGACGACAATGCCTATGCCGGCATCCAGAAAATCTTTGCGCGGTTCGCCCAAGACCCATACGCCCGGAGCATTCATTTGCACTAACGTCGTGACGCGCTCCGCGGGTCCAAGGCGCAGCGTCTCGACGATGGCTTGTGTTGCGACGGGCGCGCCGTCGAGCGCCAGCACCTGAAAGCGATGACCAGGCAGCGCCAGCCAATGGACTTCCGTCGCGCTGGCGTTGAGGATCTGAAACAGCACGCGCTCCCCTTCACGCACGCGGATGGGATTGCCATGACCGAGCATGCGGCCGTTCACAGAGCCGAGCGCGTAGTTCACCATCAGCGAGCCGTCGCCGCTGGCCGAGTAGTAGGGCTCCCAATCATGCAATACGATGAACTGCTCCTGATCGTAGAGTGCTGAATTCGCGGATGGGGCTACGTTGAGAATTCCGAATTGGCCGGTGTACAAGCCATGCTTCAGATTGCGGTTGGCCGTCGCGTGTGTGTGATACCAGTGCAGGCCCGCGGGCTTCGGCACAAACTCGACCAAGGTGCTGCCTCCCGCAGGGATCATCGGCGAACCTTCTTCCATGGAGCCGTCTGCTGCAGAGGGAATCCATTGGCCGTGCCAGTGCACGATCTCGGGATGATCGAGCTTGTTGGTAATGGCGATGCTTACCGGCTTGCCTTCGGTGAGGCGGAGAAGCGGACTAGGAATCTGGCCGTTGTAGGCCGCAGTGCGGATCTTCTTTTTCGGTGAGAGATCCCAGTCGATCTCGGAAATTTCGAGACGGTAGTCGGGCGCGGGTTGCGCGTGCGCGATACAGGGAGCTGTGCCTTGCATCGCGGCAGAGGCAGCGACGAGGGTAGCGTTGCGAAGAAATTCGCGGCGCGATTTTCGGCGACCAGGGAGTGAAACCATTGCTCTTATTGTCGCCGATAGTCTAGATGCAAGATTCGAGGATTTGGGTCGTGATTATTGCGCATCGACCACACAGCGGAAGCCCACACCGCCGGAGCGATCATAGCCCGTGGCCATCAGCAGCAGCTTGCTGTGCTGGTCGTTGCGAAAGGCTTGCGGAAAATACCAGATGGAGCCCTGCGGCTGGTAGTATTCGCCGCCCCGCAGGATCGCGGCGCGCGTGTGTTCGTCCGTGAATTCGTCGGTCCATTGCCAGATGTTACCGACCATATCCATCACGCCGTACGGGCTTGCGCCTTGCGGATGCGCATCGACTGCGTCCGGGCCCGGCATCGCGCGTCCTGTTACTGCTACAGGAACGTTGGCCGGCTGCCACAGATTGCCCCACGGATAGATGCGGCTGTCTGTGCCTTGCGCGGCCAGCTGCCACTCCCACTCGTGCGGAAGGCGCTTGCCCGCCCACGCCGCGTAGGCGCGCGCATCTTCGAGCGAGACCCAGGTAACGGGCCGGTTCTCCCAACCCGGCGGATACGTGCCGTTCTTCCAGTCGCGAAGAAAGTGGATTGCGTCCTTGGGCGTGTAATGCGTCGCGTCGAGAAATTGCTTGAACTGCGCGTTCGTGACCGGATACTTGTCGATATAGAACGGCGCAGCCTGCATGACGTGCTCATGATAGCGGCGCGGCGTGTTCTCCCATGGATACTGCACGTCGACGCCAGGATTGTCACCGCCTTCGATCTCGGTGCCGCTCACGCGAAAATCAAAAGCTCCGCCAGGAATGCGGATCATGCCGCCCGGCGCTTCGGCAGCGGGTCTGGTGGGTTCGATGGCCACGATCTGCTGCGGCAGGATTGCGGGCTGATGCGAGAAAGAAACCAGCGGCTTGGCCGTGATCTCTGCCATGCGCTGCATCAACGCCTTGATCTGCGCACTGGGTTCACCGGGCGTTGCGAGAATGGCGCCATAGCCATTCGCTTCAAGATCGAAGCTCAGTATGGCGCGTTGCTCTTCAATCTCCGGACGCAGCTCCACGCCGTGATAGAGGTCGAAGTAGCGCATACCCGGTCTATTCGGTACATCCATCTGGCGTCCGGCGATGTCGTACGATGTGCGATTCACGATGGTCCACACGGTTTCTTTGTCAAACGGCCAGCGGCTCGCATAAGCGCCGTAGTTGCGCATCGGATAGAGTGGCTCCCAGCCGGCGCTGATGAGAAAGGGAGCGATGCTACGCTCGATCGTTGCGACGCGGCGCGTGGCTTCGGCGTCGCGTGGATTGATGCCGTTCCAGATGCCCCACACGTTCTCCCAGCTCTCCCAGCCGATGCCGTTGAAGAAGGCGAACTGTAGATCGTTGGTCTTGTCCTGTGCCCAGCGGTCGCTGATGTTGACCATGTGGCGGGTCTCAAGCCATTTGTAGCGGTCGACCATGGGGATGAAAGGAAAGCTGTACTGGCCCCAGTTGAGCACGTTCCAGCTCAACGCCTCATCGCTCGGGCTGCCTTCCGGCTCGAAGGCGAGCGGATGACCGATGGCTTCAGCAGCCAGCGAAAAGCCGAGAGGCACGCCATCCTGCGTGTCACCGTTGATGCCATCGGCGTCAATCGCCCTCATCAGCTCCGCAATCGCTTGTGGCCATGGCTTGTCCGGCGCGTGCGTGCCTTCGTCCCACATCATCATGGGGAAGAGAACGCGCACGCCGCGGCGATGAAAGTCGGCGACCATCTGGCGCACGCCGTCAATGCCACCGGGCATCGACGCGACCATCTCCAGCTGATTGCGATCGTCGATGCCCATATTGGGATACGTGGCCCAGATGAGGACAGCATCGATGCCGCCATAGCGTTTTTCGAGATCGTCGAGATAGCGGTCGACCGTGTAGCGCCCAGCGACGGGATCGTAGAAGTAGCGATCCTGCACCATCATCTGCGGCTGCATAAAGCTGGACTGCGTCCACTTGAGAGCCGGCAGTTGATAGCGCGCAGAGTCAAAGGTGACGCGGATGCGCCGCTCGTCGCGCCAGTGCTCGATGTCGTGGAGCCAGCGCTCATGCGTGAAGGGCGGGCAGCCGGAGGGCGTCGCCGTCTCCCAGGCGAAGTGCATCTCCATGCAGGCGGGCGCAGGAATCTGCTGGTTCCGCGGTGCATAGGCAGTATCTTGCGCAACAGCGGTTATCGAGATGGAAGCCACGAGAGCTGCAAGGCAGAGAACGCGCGTGTTGAATGGTCTCCGGAATCGTCTCATGGTTCGTGTCATGTGTCGCCGTTCTTCTCCGGAGATTGGATTCGCCTGCAGCATCAGCGTAACGCGTGCGTCATGAATTCTTAGCGAGAAAGCTGTCCACATCGGCACGTGAAGGCATGGAGGCTTGCGCGCCACGACGCGTGACCGAGATGGCAGCAGCCGCATTGGCGAAACGAGCCGCTGTCCAGGGATCGTTACCTTCGAGCAACGCTACCGCAAAGGCGCCGTTGAAGCAGTCGCCGGCGGCGACTGTATCGATGGCCTGTACCTTGAAGGGCTTGACCCATGCGGCTTTTTCTCGTGCGATCGAGACGAATGCGCCTTCTGCGCCGCGCTTCAGGGCTACACCACGGATGCCTTTGGCATGCAGGCGCTGTGCAGTCTCCTCGGCGGAGGTCGTGTCACCTACGTAAGAGGCAGCTTCTGTCTCGTTCGGCGTGAACCAGGTAACCTGCCGCAGCACCGAGTCCGGTAGGGGCGCGGCCGGCGCGGGGTCCAGCATCACGGGAACGCCAGCTTCGGCGCAAAGCGCGATGGTGTAGATGGTGGTGTCGAGCGGCAGTTCAAGCTGGCAGAGCACCATGCCTGCAGAGCGAATCAATGCCGCATGCCGATCGACGGTAGCGCGGTCGACTTTGCCGTTTGCGCCGGGAACCACGACGATCGAGTTCTCGCCGGTTTCGGCCACAAACATGGGAGCGAGCCCCGAAGAGCCTTCAGTCGGTTCCATCGCGGCGGTATCGACACCGGCCAGCGCAAGGTTTTTGAGCAGCGCGGGGCCGTAAGCGTCATTTCCCACCTTGCCCACCAGCGTTACCGGATAGCCGAGCCGTGCTGCGGCCACGGCCTGGTTCGCGCCTTTGCCGCCGGGTGTCGTGTCAAAGCCCGTGCCGATGAGTGTTTGGCCGATAGCGGGAATCTGGGGTGTGCGCGTCACCAGATCCATCGTGACGCTGCCGACGACAACAATTTTTTTCTTGGTCTCGGACAAGTGCGGGGCACCTCAACGATTCAATTGCGGGAGCGGGGCTACGGCCACTGCGCCGAGTCCCAGCAGGAAAAACAGAAACATCAGAGAGAGCAGAGTCTTGACCGCACGAGGCGTGCCGGCGAACTCGCGCCAGACAAAGACGCCCCAGCAGGCCGAAACCATCGTGGCACCCTGACCGATGGTATAGGAAACCGCGGGACCAACCAGATGCGCACCGGATGCGACAAAGTTGGCCACACCACCGATGCACCAGATCGCGCCGCCGAGCACGCCGGCAAGATGCCATCCCAGCGGAGCCGGCCAGTAATCGCGGCCCTTCACCGGCGGCTTGCCGTCGAGAGGCTTGATCATGAGCAGCCAGTTTGCGGGAAAGGTCGAGATCAACAGGCCGATGGCGAAAAAGACAGAAACTGCATAAGGGCCGGGTGCGGTTTCTCCGGGCAATCCGTTCAGCGCGCGAGCCACGAACGGATAGAAACAGCCCATAAGCACGCCGGCTATGAGGCTGAGCACAATTCCGCGCGTAGTCGTTGCATGCGCAGCGGCGTCCCGCTTGCGATAGGCGGCGGCATCGAGAAGAATCGCAACCACGACCAGAGCGACGCCGCCAAAGAGGAGCAGGGGATTGCCCACCGGCGTGATCACGTAATTCGAGATGGCTCCGATGACGAGCGCGAGACCAATGCCGACGGGGAAGGCGACCGCCAGGCCGGCGACGTCAATGGCGGCGACGAGCAGCAGGTTGGCCACATTGAAGATGGCGCCGCCGAGCATCGCGTAAAAGACGAGCACGGGCGCGGTCTGCACCATGTCAGAGATCAGTGGAGGCCCGTCGCCGCCGTAACTGCCCGCACTGAGTCCAAGGACGAGCGCGCCGAAGACCATGCCGATGGCGTAGTCCCAATAAAAGAGTTGAAAGCGATAGCCTGGGCAGAGCTTAAGCGTGTTGGCCCATGATCCCCAGCAGAGCATGCTCAGGACCATGAGAAGCAGCGCGGCCTGATACGTGTGAGGAAGCAACATTCCGGTTCTGCCTCCATTTTCAAAGACAATGTGCGATGAAGAATGAACATACCGCATCGCCGCCTTTTCTGTATAGGCGCAACAGCCGAAACGCAGCCTTACTTGCGATGCGACAGATCGTGCGTGACCTGGTAGTGTCCAGGAGTGCCGAGGACGGCGATAGGAATGACAGCGCCCTTGTCCTGTTTTTTGAAGAACGGTGCGAGCGGTTTGAGCAGCAAGGCCTTGAATCCTGTTGCCGTGTGCGAGATGTTGGTCTGCATCTCAAGATTGCCGGTGAGGTGAACCGCTTCGCCGTGCAGAGCGAAGGTGCCGGCGAGATCGGCTTGCGCGCCGGGAACCTGGAAAAGCAGTCCGGTGGTGGAGATCACTCCGTTGTGGATGTTGGCAGGTCCGCGGAGCGACGAGAGCACGACTTCGGAATCCTGCTGGGGAGGATCCTCTTGATGCGTGGCCTGCGTCTTCTTGCTTTGTGCCCGCTGGCTGAAGGCAGTAAGGGTCTGTTCAGTTTTCGCGTCCGCCAGCCGCTCGGATGGAACGTCGAAGACGCCATTCACACGAAGCCTTTGTAGAAAGGGAATGCCCCTTCCAGAAGGTCCTACATAGGCATGGCTGTGCAGTGCCACCGGCCCAACGATAGGAACCTGGCGATGCAGAAAAGGCCGCAGAACATCCTCGGCGCGGCCTCGCTGGATGGCAATATCGAGATTCGCAGTCTTGGGTGATCCGGCCACCTCACCGGAAGCATGAACCGTTGTGCGATCGCTCTTGACCTCGATCTGCGGCATGAAGACGTCGCCGGTCAGGCCGTTTACGATGCAGTGAATCGTTCCCTGCACATTGGTGGGCTGGCCATCGTCTACGGCGAAGTCGGGCGTATCGGAGGTTGCATCCGCCTGTATCGCCCGCAGCGGACCGCTGAACCGGCCCGAAGAGGAGAGGGTTCCGCGGATGTTGCCGATATCCCGCAATCTCACGCGATTGAAGGAGAACTGGCCGGAGACGTTGGTCGCGCCAACGTCGCTTGCATTAAGTGGGCCGAAGTCGCCGGTTGCGGTGATCTGGCCGCTGGGCCGCGGATTTTCCATCGCAAGCCAGTAGTGCATGGGTTGACCATTGAGCAGGCCGGTGATCTCAAGTTCGTGCACGGCAAATGTGTAGCGTGCCCCACTGTCGTGAAGAATGTCGAGCAGGGAATTGTGGATGCGCAGGACTTCGATTGCCGTGTGCGGACCGCCGAATCCCTTCGCGCTGCCGGGCGGAAAGTCGGCGCGGCTGGCGGCGCTTCCGGGTGGCGGAAGGACAACATGAAGGCCGGTCATCTCGACGAGATGTACGCGGCGTCGCAGCAGGAAGAGATCGCCCCAGCGGCCCTCGACGGAGAGTGTTTGCACTGAGCCGATCGGCGGCAGATCGGGCGCGGACTCGCGCGTAATGGTGATGGCGGTGGCGATGAAGCCCGGATGGGGAAAATATGTACGATGATAGTGGCTGATTTTGATGCGGCTGCCGAAGATGTCTTCGACAAGTGGATGAACCTCACGATAGCGATAAGGCCAATGAACCGAGATCTGCCATCCTGCAATCGAAAGGAAGACCGCAGTGAGGCCGAGAACGATCGTCCACGTCGGCGGCCGACGCAAGGATCTTGCGTGAATACCGAGCGGCGGCTGTGCGGCATGTGCTCTCGACGTCACGCAAAGAACGATGCGGAGACAAAGCCGAGGGCTGTATCTCTCCGTGCAGGGATTTGTGGAATACAAAAAATGATTGCAGAGATTGAGCCACGCTACTGCTTCGCAGCCCGGATTGCTTCTGTCAGCGCTGGCACCACTTCAAACAGATCGCCGGCGATGCCGTAGTCTGCGATTTCGAAGATGGGGGCATCGGGGTCTTTGTTGATGGCGACGATGCACTGCGAGCCTTTCATGCCGACCAGATGCTGAATGGCCCCGGAGATGCCGACTGCGAGATAGAGCTTGGGCGCGACAGACTGTCCGGAACTGCCGACCTGGCGCTCCATTGGGAGCCAGCCGTTGTCACAGATGGGCCGCGAGGCGGCAAGTTCAGCGCCCAGGGCACTGGCCAACTCCTGAATCAGGGAGATATTTTCTGCCTCGCGGATGCCGCGGCCAACGCTGACGATGAGCTGGGCCGAGCCGAGGTCGACGGTCAGGGCCCCACCGCGGAAAGGCTCGCCAGGCTTGGTGCGAATCTGCGCGGCGTCGAGCGTTGGCGTAAAGGTCTCAATAGGAACTGAGGCTGGTGCATCGGACAGTTCGGCGCGAAAGGCTCCGGCCTGCACGGAAACGACGCATGGCCCTGCGCCGGAATGGCGATAACTGCCGTTGAGCCGGCCCTGCATGAGCTGGCGCGTAAACATGGGGCCTGCATCGATACTGATCACGTCCCCGATCAACACCTCGCCCATGCGCGTTGCTAGGGCGGGCGCGTAGTCGCGCACCTGATAGGTGTGCGGGAAGACGACGCACTTCGTGCCGCTCTGGTTTTGGATGAGTTGATGGAGAGCTGCACAGAAACCATCGGACGTGTATTGCGCGAGTAGCGCATGTTCGACGCGCACGATTTTGCCGAATTGCTTTGCAGCGGCTTCGGCTGCCAGCGCTTCGGTTTGCGCGCCAATCACAACGGCCGTGATCTCCTGGGATGAAGCGAGCTGCTGTGCAGCTGCTGCGGCCTCCCAGCTGATGCGGCTGATCCTGCCACCACGCTCCTCCAAAACCAACAGAACACTCATAGGACCCTCGCTTCAAATTTGAGCTTTTCAACGAGCGCAGTGGCCACTTCTTTGGGGCTGCCAGTGAGCATCTGTGTGGATTTCTGTTTCTTGGGCAATGTGATCTGTTCGAGCGCAACAGCGGGCGCTGCGCTGGCCCCGAGCTCGGCTGCGTTGATCTGACGCAGTTCCTTCGTCTTTGCCCGCTTAATGCCCATCAGCGTGGCGTAACGCAGCTTCGTTCCTCCCGACTGGATGGTCAGCACGGCGGGCGCGGGCAGATCGATGGACTGAAACCAGCCTTCTTCGAGTTCCCGTTTGACCTTGATGCCACTGTCGGTCTTCTCCACTTGCAGGATCAGCGATGCGTGGGGAAGGTTGAGCAGTTCGGCGACGATGACGCCGGTCTGGCCCAGGCCGAGATCTTCGGATTGCAGGCCGGTGAGCACGAGATCCGGAGTCTCAGGCTGGATCGCCGCCGCGAGCAGGCGCGCCACGCCGAGCGCGTCGCGCCTAGCGAGATCATCGCACAGGATATGAATGCCGCGATCCGCGCCTTTGGCGAGGGCTTCACGGATCGTGCTGCCGACTCGCTCGGGCCCCGCGCTGACGACGACCACTTCGCCACTGTGCTTTTCCTTGAGCTGTAGCGCCTCTTCCAGTGCATAGGCGTCGGGCTCGTTCATGGCGAACTGGAGCTCACGCTCTTCTATCCCTTTTGCATCTGGGGCGATAGAAACAGGCGCATCGCGTTCCGGGACTTGCTTGATGGCTACGATGATCTTCATAGCGAAAATATTCTCTTCTCTTGAGGGTTAGATGCCGGAAGCCGGCGCGTTCGGCAGACTGCGCGCGGCAAGCTGCGCGATGTCCACGAGCTGCGGCGCGTTTGGCCCCTGCGCGGCGAGCGCGTCCCTGAACATGGTATTGCAGAAAGGGCAAGCCGCGGCGACGGTCGATGCACCGGTAGCGGTAAGCTCTGCCGCACGCACATGACTGACACGATCGCCCTTCTCTTCGCCGAGGAAGGCCAAGCCGCCGCCCGCACCGCAGCAGAAGCTGCGCTCTTTGTGGCGCGGCGCTTCGACGAGCTCGCCGGCTCGCGCGACGACGGCGCGGGGCTCATCATACACATTGCGATAACGGCCCAGATAGCAGGGATCGTGAAACACGATCTTTTCCTGGTTTTGGATGGAAGGTAATTGACGCGTGTGACGTGCCAGAAACTCGCTGTGGTGCTCGATCGGTGGCGGCGTGCCGAACTCCTTCCAATCCTCCTGGATAGTGCGCACGCAATGCGGGCAGATCGAAATTATTTTCTTGGTTTTGGACTGCGTCAGTGCTTCGAGGTTAGTCTCCGCCAATTGCTGAAAGAGTAGATCGTTGCCGAGACGGCGCACCGGATCGCCGGTGCACCGTTCCTTGCGCAGCACGCCGAAGGTCACGCCGAGGTGCTGCATCACGCGCACGAGTGAGAGGATGATCTCGCGGCCTTTCGGGTCGTAGCCGCCCATGCAGCCGAGCCACAAACAATACTCCTGCGTGCCGTCGAAGAGAGGCAGCCCATTTTTCTCCAAAAACTTGTCGCGCTCCGATGCCGCGATGCCGAGCGCGTTCGAGCCCCGCTCCAAAGCGAGAAAGAGTTTCGCGCCGTGGTCGTCTTCCCACGTGCCGGTATTGACGGCGCCGCGGCGCAGCCCCACGAGGATGGGCAGATGCTCGATGCCAACGGGACACTGGAACTCGCAGGCGCCGCATGTAGTGCACTCGAAGGCTGCTTCCTGTGAATTGTATTGACCGAGCAGCGGTTCTTCCGACGCGGGGCCGCAGTCATTGAGGTACGCGCGCAGACCGAGCACGATCTGTTTCGGGTTGAGAATCTTGCCGGTGTTGTTCGCGGGGCAGTGCTCGGTGCAGCGGCCGCATTCGACGCAGGAGTAGGCCTGCAGGCTGACGAGCTGGGTGAGATCTTTTCCAGCGACAAGGCCGAAGTCCTCATCACCATGGAGCGGCGGAATCTGGCTGAAGCCGCCGCGCGAAAGAAAGATGGTAAACGGGCTGAGTACCAGGTGCAGGTGCTTGGTATGCGGGATCACCGGCAGAAAGATGAGCAGCGTGAGTGTGTGCGCCCACCAGAGAGCGCGCGTCGCCGAACTTGTGTCCGTCACGAAGAAAGCGGCGAGATACGTGGCCATCAATGCAAAGATCAGCAGCGCAATGAAGCCCGACTCCCAGGAGAGTTCGCCGAACCACTTCGGCCGCACAAAGAAGCGGCGAATGAAGAGGCCGAGAATGCCTGCTGCACAAGCGATAGCAAAGAGGGCGGCACAGTAAAAGTAGCTGCGACCGACGCCACTCGCCGGATTGAGAAAGCCGAGACCAAAGGCAGTGGCGCAGTGATTCAGCGTGACCAGCGCAAAGGCGCAAAAGGCCCAGAAGACCAGCGCATGGGCGAGGCCGGGCAGCGGGCGCTGGCGGATCACCTTCGCCTGGCACATCACCTCCCAGAAGAAATCCCACGCGCGTTTTCCGATCGGCGCTAGATGAAAGTCGGCGTCCTTCTTTGATTTCAAGATCCGGTCAAGCACCGGGCCGAAGCGCCGCCAGAAGCCGTAGAGCGAGGCCGCCACCAGCGCAAAGAAGATAGCCTTCTCTGCAATCGAAAACTGTTGCGGTTCGGCCAGCGTGGGCAGAGGGAGGCTCATACGCGAACGGATTTACGATACATGATCAGGCTCTGAAGCGTCGTCCTTTGCAATCTGTCGTCACTCAGCCGTTCACAAGCTGCCCAATTCCTTCCAGAGTTTAAACACGGCGAACAGGAGCAGCAGGCCGACGGAATCATTCACGATGAATCCGAGCATCGAACGGGTTTTGAACAGTGCCACCGCATCGATGACGGTGATGAGCAGGGCAATGCCGAAGGCGAGCATCAGGCCGCGAAAGTTGCCGGTATAAGCAAGACCGCCTGCAAGCAGCCCCAGCACGATTTCGCGCGCCGCCAGCACGGCCATCATCGGCTTGGATTCGCCACGCAGCAGCGGCACTCCGCGCGGTCCGGTAGCCATCTCAGGCTTCATGAGCAGAATCAGCCCGATTCCGCAAAGGAACACCATGACGACGTAAGCGATGATGCGGCCAGTGACCATCTTTGACCTCCTTTGCTGCGGGAATTGAGCGTCAGGGCGTCAATCGGTAGACATCGACGCCGCCATTGTAGTTGGGCACGTAGATCTGCCCACCATCGATTACCGGTGGATCGAATTTGTTGAAGAGAAACTGCACGCCCCAGGTCTGCGAATCCCACAGCACTTTGAGCGAGCCGTCCGCGGCGAGATGGACGGGATCGTAGACGAGCAGGCGGCCATTGGTGACCTGCGCGTTGGCATTGCCATAAGAAATGGTGCAGACGAGAATCGCCGAGTTGGGATCGGCGCCGTTGCTTGACCCGGAACAGAATCCTCCCGGCATGCCGCCCGGCGGATCGCCGCGCACGTCGGCGCTGGCGTATTCATGGCTCTGCGCGACATAGGTGAGCTTGCCGCTCGAACTGACCGACCACTTGTGCAGTTGCGCGTTTTCGCCCCAGGCAAAGATCGTCCACGCATTGAGCACGGGATCGAAGAACTGCACCGGCGTCATGTGCAGATGCGCTGTATCGCCCCACGGGAAAAAGTCCAGCGTTGCAGGATTCGTAGGGCAGGGATCCACCGGGCCGGGGCTCATGGTGAGCCACACCGGCGGCGCAGCGAGCTTAGCGCAATTAGCCTTCGGATTTTTGAGGTCGGCAACGGTCGTACCGCCCATGTTGGCGGTTTTGATCGGATAGGCAATACCATCTTTCCCGGCAGCAATGCAGACGCCGACCGAGAAGATGCAGGCAGGCCCGGCAGAGCCCCAGTCCTCATCGCCCCATTGACCGCCCGGCATCTGCGGATAGACGAGCAGCGTGGGCAGGCCGCGATCGTTCGTCATCGGCACAAGCCGTGCGTTCTTAAGCGGCATGATCATGCTGCCGCCGACGGGCTTCAGTGCATCTGAAGGCGCGCTCACGCCGGCCAGTTTCCCAGCCGGCAACGCCTTTTGTCCCGCGCGCGCAAGATCTGTCCATGGAGTCCAGTGGTCGACCACCTGAAGTTTTGCTGCGGCTCCGTTGGCAGGCGGCGTGTACTTGATTTTGAGGAAGGACTCGCCCCACTGTGTTTTGCCGTCGAAGTCGCCGTTGCCGGTGATGACATAGAGATTGCCCTGCGCGTCGGCCGCAGGGCCCTGGCCTGCCATCCAGACACCGGCGCCTTCACCTGCCGTCAGCGCCAGCAACGCGGTCTGCTTGTTCGTCGCAACATCGAAGGCGAAGCAGAAGCCGGATGCGCCCTGATTTGTCTCGTAGACCGTGCCCGAACATCCAAGCACCGTCTTAACGCCGTTCACATTGGTCTCGACCAGCGAAGCGCGCTGCTTGCGCATCTGTGCGTTGTAGTCCTGGCCCTGGCTGGTGCCTTCAAGCGTGACGGCCGGTGAGGCCTGGCTGCCGTCGGCAACGTTGAGCACGAACATCCGGTAGCGTGCGGTCTGCGGATTGCCCGAGCCGTCGGGCGAGACCCAGCACACCTGATACAGACGCTTTAAATCAGGATCGATAACACCGGTGGAAAGGCAGCCCCAGTGCTGATTGATGGTGTGCGCATCGATGGCAGCCGAGCTGTTGATTGGTGTGCCCAGTGCGACCTGCCAGATGCCGGAACCATCGCGCGCGTCCACGCCGCGGATGACATCGGCCATCGATGGCAATACCATCACGTCGCGCAGCCCACGTGCAGTTTGCACGCCGGGCAGGATGAGCGGCTGCGCCTCCATGCCGCGCGCGTCGCCGATAACGGGAATGATAGTCGCACGCACGATGCCCCTTGACGCGACTGCGGCCTGCGTCAGCTGCGTCTCATGCGGATTCCAGCCGCTGCGGGCATTGTCCATTGCGCGTGTCAGCCACGGCGCCATAGTGGATTGTGCCGTTGCATGGTTCGCGAAAAGGCCAAGGATGCAGCCGATGACAGCACAACAAATCGGACGGAAAATCATGTATTCTCCAGCACTCCCGGAGTGGATGCAACGCAGAAAAGATCTCAGATTCGATGGAGAAAAAAGAAATCGTGTTGAATGCAAACGGCATAGGACGCGGAATCGCGAAGCCGCTGCCGCTGGATATGTTTTTAGAACGTATCACACGAATTCAGCGCAACAAAACAAGAAACGCTGCGTCTATAACGAAAGAATCAGCCGGGCCATCCGGCACCTTTGCGTTCCTTGGTTTGCGTGTCACCGGAATCGCCGCCGCAAATGAGCGGCAACAACCAGGTTGGGCGCTGTGATTCTCAGCCGCGACGAGTGATCTTTGCCTAAGGCGTTCGCTCCAGGACGAACCGACCGACTATCTCAGCCCCACTTGAAGGGAAAAAGCATGATCTCCCGAGTTGTTCACTATGGTGTTGACGAGTGCCATCGGATCGCAGTGCTCCGCAGCAAAGGCTATGCGGTGGAGAACTGTAACTCATTGCCGCAGCTGCACAATGCGCTTGCGGCAAAAGGCGGAACCGATGCGGTGTTGATGACGGAGGGCGAAACCGATCCGCTTGAGAACGCGATCATACTTACCCGGTCGCAGTGCTCGGCCCCTCTGGTCCTCTTTCGGAGTACAAACGGCGATGCTGACGATCAGGTCTTCGATCTGGTCATCGAAACGCTGACGACTCCTCAGCAATGGTTGAACGACATTGAGTCATTGATTTCTCAATGCCGGTTGCTCAGCGGCGGATCTAGCGGTTTGAACGTATCGGCACACATTGCACTGGAATGTGTGCGGTGCAGCCAGGAGGAGCGCTGACGGTCTGCAGCTCGAAGTCCAGCACAAATTCCGCACCTGGAATGATGGCCCTGTCATCGAATGCCTAAGTGTCAAACAGGGAACTCATCGCAGCGGGACCGGTGCAGGTTTGCCGTGACAGGCGGCTCCGGTTCGCGATACGCTTAGAACATACGAAGGAGCCTTTCAACCCGCCATGCCCATCCAAACCACTGCAAAAATCTGGCATAACGGCAATCTGATCCCCTGGGAGCAGGCCACGCTTCACGTAATGAGCCATGTGATCCACTACGGCTCGAGCGTATTCGAGGGTATCCGCTGCTACGGCCAACCGCATGGGTCGGCTGTCTTCCGGCTGCCTGAGCACATGCAGCGTTTGCTCGATTCCGCCAAGATTTACCGGATGGAGATCCCCTTTTCTCTTGAAGAGCTTTGCGCCGGCGTGGTGGACGTGATTGAGGCGAACGAAGTGGCTCCGTGCTACATCCGGCCGATCGCGCTGCGCGGCTACGGTGAGATGGGCGTAAGCCCCAAGGGATGCCCGGTCGAGGTCTATATCGCCAACTACGCCTGGGGCAAGTACCTTGCCGGCCACGGCGGCGCCGATGTGTGCGTCTCAAGCTGGAACCGGCTGGCTCCGAATACGATGCCGGCTCTGGCCAAGGCTGGGGCGAACTACATGAATTCGCAGCTGATCCGCATGGAAGCCGAGGCAAACGGCTATCAGGAAGGGATCGCGCTTGATACCAGCGGCCTGGTGAGTGAGGGGTCCGGCGAGAATATCTTCGTGGTCCGCAATGGCGTCATCTACACGCCGCCATTGGCCAATTCGACGCTCTCCGGCATTACCCGCGACTCCGTGCTCACGATTGCCCGCCATCTGGGCCTGCCGGTGACCGAGCAGCCAATTCCGCGCGAACTGCTGTACATTGCCGACGAGGTCTTCTTCACCGGAACTGCCGCGGAAGTGCAGCCGATCCGCTCAATCGACCGCGTGGTGGTAGCCGACGGCAAAACCGGCGAGCTCACCAAGAAGATCGCCGACGAGTTCTTTGGCATCGCCAACGGCCTCAAGCCAGACCGCTTCGGCTGGCTCACGCCCGTGAAGGTGAACTCGAGCGAGCCGGTAAGCGCGTAAACTGTATTTCTGACTCGATGGGCCGCCTTACTGGCGGCCCTTGTTATTTCAGTGCCCGCACAAGAATCTGACGACAGCCGATTCCAGAAAGCGCGGTTCTTTTAAAAGGATGTAACCCGCGCCCGCTAAAATCGAGACATGTCCATTTCATTGCGTTTTGGGAAAGCCCTTGCGCTGGGCTTCGTGGTCGCGGCGCTTTTCTTCGCCTTGCCGATTACTGTCGCGGCCCAGGTCTACGTAGGCAAGCCCAAGCTGATTGTGATTGTAGTCATCGACCAGTTCCGCGGCGATTACCTGAGTCGCGACCGCGCCGAGTTCAAGGGGCGCGGCTTCAAGCTCTTCATGGATGAGGGTGCCTGGTTTACCGATTGCTATTACAACTACGCCAACACCAAGACCGCCCCCGGCCATGCGACGATCGGCACCGGCGCGTATACAGATGGCCACGGCATCGATTCAAACGAGTGGTGGGACGCCTCGCGGTCATTCGATGTGCAGGTGAGCTCGGTGGAAGACCAGCGCTACAAGCTCGTCGATCTGCCGCATGACTCGATTCCTGCGAATCAGCCCGGCGCGCCGCCCACTGCGCTGAATTTTGTCGTGGGCTCCTCACCGCTCAATCTGCGTGCCACCACATTGGGTGATGAGCTGCGCCTGGCGACGCAAGGGCGCTCGCGGGTCTACGGTGTCTCGCTCAAGGACCGCGCGGCGATTCTGCCGGTGGGGCAGTCAGCCAATGGAGCTTTCTGGATCGACAATGCGAGCGGCCAGTTCACCACGTCGACCTACTACATGGAGCATCTGCCGGAGTGGGCGCGGGCCTTCAACACCGGCGGCCGGGTGCAGCAGGCGGAGCGCGAAGCGAACGTCGACACGTCGACGACGCAGTTTTACGACCTCGTAGGCAGAACACCCGCAGCGAACAGCTATGAGCTGGATTTTGCCAAGGCACTGATCACCGGAGAGAAGCTCGGCCAGCGCGGCGTAACGGACGAGGTGGTGATTTCGCTCTCGCCGAACGATATTCAGGGCCATCAGTTCGGCCCCGATTCCGATTCGGAGCAGCAGATGATTCTCAGCCTCGACCGCGATCTGGACAGCTTTTTCTCATGGCTTGACCAGAACGTCGGCCTCGGCAATGTATGGCTGGCGCTTACAGCGGATCACGGAGTGGCGCCGGTTCCCGGAGAAGCGGCCAAGCTCGGCATCAACGGCGTTGCTGTCGATATGGAGAAGGTGTACGCCAAGCTCAACGAGGAGCTGAATCAGCGGCACTCCAAGGGGCAGCAGACGGACTATCTGATGCCTAATCCCGACCTGCCGTACATCGTGCTCGATAAGCGAGCCTTCAAGAAGGTTGGCATAGACGAGGCAGCGGCAGAAAATGAAGTGGCCGAATTGCTTCCCGAGGCTGTGGCCGCGCAGAATCCAAATCCCCCGCCGCTCCTCAGGAGTCTGCAGCCGACGTTTGGCCAGCCATCTGAAAGGCGCCTGCCGCCCGCGCCGCGTGTACAGTACGTCTATACCCGGCTGCAACTTGCTTCCGGACAGCTTCCTCCATCCCAGTGGGGCGAGCTGATCGCGCACAGCTACACGTCGCACGGGAACTGGTTTGTGATGGCCGTGCTCGACGCCTATCAGATGGCGGGGACCGGCCAGTTTGCCGGGACGAATCACTTCAGCCCGTGGTCGTATGACCGGCACGTGCCGCTGGCGTTCTACGGAGCCCCATTCAAACCGGGCGAGTATCATGAACGTGTAGCCCCTGTGGACCTGGCGGTTACATTTGCCTCTCTGGCGGGCGTAAATCGGCCCTCTGCAGCCGTAGGCCGCGTGCTGCTGGAGGCGGTGAAGCCGATCGACAAAGCTCAAGTGGGCGGCCAGCCATAACCACACCATAGGGAGTTTCATGACCGAGAGTCAGAAGGAAGTTTCCGGCACGTGAAACCCGACATGCGCGTTTCGTTCGCCGGGATCGAGCTGACCAACCCGGTCATCGCCGCGAGCGGCACTTTTGGTTATGGCATCGAGTTCGAGGAGATCATCTCGCTCGACCGGCTCGGCGCCTTCGTCACCAAGGGCATCTCCCTGGAGCCGATGGCCGGCCACACTGCGCCGCGGCTCATCCACACTGCGGCGGGCATGCTGAATGCGATCGGCCTGCAGAACCTCGGCGTCAAGGAATATCTCGAAAAGAAGTTGCCGCCGATGAAGCGGTACCCTCACTGCAAAGTGATCGTGAACGTCTTCGGATGCACGGTCCATGAGTATGTCGGAGTCATCGAGCAGCTCAACCACGCTGAGGGGATTGCCGCTTACGAACTGAATGTCTCCTGCCCGAATGTGCATGCCGGGGGAATGGCCTTTGGCGCCGATCCCAGCTCGCTCGAATATCTGGTGAGCCGCGCCAAGACGAGTTCCGCGAGGCCGTTGATCGTCAAGCTCTCGCCGAACGTGACTTCGATCGCGCACATGGCCAAGGTGGCTGCGACCGCGGGTGCAGATGCAGTGAGCCTGACGAACACGTTTCTGGGTATGGCGATTGATGTGGAAACACGCCGGCCGCGGTTGAGCAATGTCACAGGCGGGCTTTCCGGACCGGCCATCAAGCCGATTGCGCTGCGGATGATCTACGAGACCGCCAAAGCCGTGCATATTCCCATTCTCGGGATGGGCGGCATTGTGAACGGAGAGGATGCGGTCGAGTTTCTGCTTGCTGGTGCGACGGCGGTCCAGGTGGGCACGGCCAGCTACGCCGATCCGCGCGCCGTCGAAAGGCTCATCAAGGAGTTGGAAACCTGGTGCAAAAGCCACCAGGTAGAGAGCGTCGCCAGCCTGACTGGGGCGCTCGAAATTCCACGCGCGTAGCACTTCATTCTCCTCTCCATCGCGATTCTCTTCTTCGACCCAGTTCCAGAACGGCACTCTTTTGTTCCAGATATGTACCGGCGCAGCACATAACCGGGCCCATGTGATGCCGCGCACAGCGAGTCGTTGTTTTAACTGAGTACCTTGCTGACATCGTGCGGAAGATGTGATCCGGATCATGTCCGAGCGGATGCCGATCACAACTCCGTGTTGCGCGAGCAGCGAGGTGCGCATGGGGCAGTCGATTTGGCATTCAATGCAGCAGAAGGGCTATAGCCGCAGAGAGTTTCTGCAATTCTGCGCGGCGGCCGCCACGGTGGCCGGGTTTGGGCAGTCGGGCGTCGGGCAGGTAGTCTCGGCTTTCGAAAAGAAAGAAAAACCAGCCGTGGTGTGGATGCACTTTCAAGAGTGCACCTGCTGCAGCGAGTCGTTCATCCGGGCTTCGCACCCGATTGTGGCCGACGCGCTGCTCGACGTGCTCGCGCTCAACTACACCGAAACGCTGATGGCCGCTTCGGGTTTCCAGGCGGAGAAGAGCCTGAACGACACGATCCAGAAGAACAAGGGCAAGTACATTGTGCTTGTCGAGGGCGCCGTACCCACGAAAGATGGCGGCGTCTACTGCATGATTGGCGGCAAAACGGCGGAGTCGATTCTGCAGACCGTCGCCGCAGATGCCGCGGCCATTGTGGCCTGGGGTAGTTGTGCTTCGAATGGATGCGTGCAGGCGGCTAAGCCGAATCCTACCGGAGCGACGCCGATTGCCAAGCTGGTAAACAAGCCGGTGATCAACGTGCCGGGCTGCCCACCGATTGCTGACGTGATGATGGGCGTGGTGACGCATCTGCTCGTGCTGGGACAGGTTCCCGCTCTCGATAATCTTGGCCGGCCGAAAGAGTTTTATGGCCGCCGCGTGCACGACACCTGCTATCGCCGGCCGAACTACGATGCCGGACTGTTTGTGGAGTCGTGGGACGACGAGAACGCACGCAAAGGATATTGCCTGTACAAGATGGGCTGCCGTGGCCCGGTTACCTATAACGCGTGCTCGGTGGTGAAGTGGAACGAAGGCACGAGCTATCCGATCCAGTCAGGCCATGGATGTATTGGCTGCAGCGAGGCGGGCTTCTGGGACAACGGACCGTTCTATCAGCATTTGCCGTCCTTCCCAGGGTTCGGCATCGAGAGCACAGCCGACACCGTGGGCACCATTGTGGGTGCGGCCACGCTCGCAGGCGTCGCTGCCCATGCCGTGGTCACCAACGTCCGTAAGCGCAGCGTGATCGCGGAAGTCCACGCAGAAGATCAGAAGGAGCCATAACTGCTATGGCACGCATCGTTGTCGATCCAGTAACTCGCATCGAGGGCCATCTGCGCGTTGAGGCCGTAGTGGAAAACGGCGTGATCACCGACGCCTTCAGCTCGGGAACCATGGTGCGGGGCCTCGAAAAGATTCTCATCGGCCGCGACCCGCGCGATGCGTGGGCCATCACGGAGCGTGTCTGCGGCGTCTGTACCACGGTACACGCACTGGCCAGCGTGCGGTCGGTCGAAGATGCACTGGGCATCTCGGTGCCGCCGACGGCTGAGCTGATCCGCAACATCATGTTGACTACGCAGTACGTGCAGGATCATGTGGTGCACTTCTATCATCTGCACGCGCTGGATTGGGTCGATATCGTCAACGCGCTGAAGGCCGATCCGAAGAAGGCCGCCGAGTTGGCCAGTTCCTTCTCAAAGTGGGAGAAGAACACGCCCGCTTATTTCTCGGCTGTACAGGACAAGATCAAGGCATTCGCCGCGAGCGGGCTGGGCATCTTTGCCAATGGCTATTGGGGACATCCGGCCTACAAGCTGCCGCCGGAGGTGAACCTGATCGGCGTGGCGCATTATCTCGATGCGCTGGAGTGGCAGAAGGAGATCGTCAAGATTCACGCGGTCTTCGGAGGTAAGAACCCGCATCCGAATTATCTCGTCGGTGGCGTGCCGTGCTCGATCAATGCGAACGAAGTGGCGGCCATCAACTCGGAGCGGTTGAATCTGGTGGCGCGGTTGATCGACCAGGCCGACCATTTCGTCAATGAGGTTTATATCCCCGATCTGCTGGCCGTTGCCTCGTTCTACAAAGACTGGGCGAAGTACGGCGGCGGCGTGAAGAACTATCTCTGCTACGGTGAATTTCCGACCAAAGGCTTCAGCCAGCCAGAGGCGTTCAAATATGCGCGCGGCGCAGTGCTCAACCGGGATCTAAGCACGGTGCACCCCGTGAATCCACGCGACGCCCAGGAGATCAAGGAGTACATTGCGCATTCCTGGTACACCTACGACGGCGGAAACAACGCGGGTGTGCATCCGTGGGCAGGCGAAACGAAGATCAACTACACGGGTCCCAAGCCGCCCTTTGAGACGCTGGAGGGATTCGACAAATACTCCTTCTTGAAGACCCCGCGCTGGAAAGAGAACGCGATGGAGGTGGGTCCGCTCTCGCGGCTGATCGTTTCCTATGCAGCGGGGCACGCCGATGTGAAGGAACTCGTTGGTGCGACGCTGGGCAAGCTCGGCGCACCGGTTGAGGCGCTCTTCTCCACACTGGGACGCACGGCGGCGCGCGGCATTGACGCGGCGCTGGCAATGGTCTGGCTCAAAGAATTCTTTGGCGAGTTGATGGAACGGGTGAAGATCAACGAAGTTTCTACCTTCAACGGCGAGCGGTGGGAGCCGAAGAGCTGGCCCGCGGATGCCGAGGGCGTAGGCCTTGTGGAAGCGCCCCGCGGCTCACTGGCGCACTGGATCAAGATCCACAATGGAGCAATCGAGAACTACCAGCTTGTGGTGCCGACCACGTGGAATGGCTCTCCGCGCGATGCGCAGCAACAGCACTCATCTTTCGAGGCGGCATTGATCGGCACGCCGGTCGCGAATCTGGAGCAGCCGGTCGAGATCATCCGCACGATCCATTCCTTTGATCCGTGCCTGGCCTGCGCCGTGCATCTCTACGATCCTCAGGGCAAACACCTTCATCAGGTTTCTTTCGAGTGACACTATGAGCACAGCACATGCAGGCGGAGCCAGTCATCCGGTGGAGTACCGGCGGGTGTATGTATGGGAGCTGCCCGTACGCGTCTACCACTGGATCAATGCCGTAGCGCTCGTTGCGCTGTGCGTGACGGGCTATCTGATCGGCGCGCCCATTCGGGCGTTCTACGCCAGCGAAGCCTACCAGCAGTACTGGTTCGGCTGGGTGCGGTTCATCCACTTTGTCTCGGCGTTTGTCTACGTCTTCAACTTTGCGGCGCGTCTCTATTGGGGCTTCGTGGGCAACCAGTATGCGAAGTGGAACAACTTCTTCCCGCTCACCAAGAAGCAGCGGCAGGAGATTGTGGACGTGGTCAAAACCGACGTGCTGCAGACCAAGATGCACGGGCCAATTTCGACGGGCCACAACGCGCTTGCGGCTTTTATCTACTTCTTTACGTTCCTGGCCTTTGTGGCACAATCGATCACCGGGTTTGCGCTCTACTCCAGCATGAGCAACTCGTGGCTGCCGCGGATGTTTACCTGGATTGTGCCGCTCATGGGTGGCGAGTTCCGCGTGCGCTACTGGCACCATCTCTTCCTGTGGTTCTTTGTCGTCTTTATCGTCGTACATGTGTATCTGTCCTTCTACCACGACTACATTGAAGGGCGCGGAACGGTCTCCTCGATCATCGGCGGATGGAAGTTTGACCGGGAGAAGCGTGCCAAGTAGCGCAAAAAAGACGCTGGTGCTCGGCCTCGGCAATGTTCTGATGGGCGATGAAGGCGTTGGCGTACATGTAGTGCGGGCCGTAGAGCGGCGCGGGGTTCCTGCAGGAGTGGAGTGTCTCGACGGTGGGACCGGCGGTTTCACTCTGCTGGAGCCGCTCGAAGAGGCGGAGCGCATCGTGTTGATCGACGCAGCCGTAGATGGAAATACGGTGGGGACGGTAACGCGGACCACACCGCGGTTCTCGCGTGACTATCCGCCCACGCTCACGGCGCACGATGTAGGTATAAAAGACCTGCTGGACGTCTTTTACATGCGGGGCGGGGAACGGGAGGTTATTCTCTACGCTATCGCGATCGATCCCCAACAACCCATCCGGATGAGCCTTTCTCCAGAGGGCCAGAAAGCTGCCTCCAACGCGGTGGAACGCATTCTGGCAGAGCTGAAAGAGGCCGCCTGATCCTGCTCGGGATTGACATTGTTGATCTTATCGACAAAATAGTTGCGTTTCTATGCGCCCGTGACTATCATAAACACATGGATGGGATGGCCTGTTGTCGCTGCTGTATGCTCCGTTGGGCGCAGCGGTAACGTGGGTCTGAGAGTCCGATTTTAGAAACCACGATTTCCGAACGCCCGCGTAGCAGCCCAACTCGACTGCCGCGGGTTTTGTATTTCTGGCACGAAAAAGAGGAATGATGGCCGAAGCTGTTCCAGTGAAAGAGACAAAAGCCCAGAAGATGGAGCGCCTGAAGCGCGAGAAGAATCCCTGGGAAGCCTTTGATGAGGTGCGCGCCTTTGCTCGCGCCGGCCGCAGCAGCGTTGTGCCGGAGTGGGCGTCGGCGTACTTCAAGTGGTGGGGCGTCTACACGCAGGGCGATGGCGTGGGGGCAACCGGCGGCAAAGGTGGCGAGGGGCTGGCCTCCGATTACTTCATGCTGCGCATCGGCATTCCGAACGGGATTGTCTCGGCCAGCCAGCTTCGCACCATCGGTCAGATTGCCCGCCAACACGGTCGCAATCTTGCCGACATCACCACCCGCCAGAACATCCAGCTGCACTGGCTGACGATCGAGTCGCTACCGGAGATTGTTGACGCGCTGGACAAGATCGGGCTTTCGCCGAAGGGCGCCTGCGGTGACGTGGTCCGCAACGTGACAGGATGCCCCTTGGCCGGTGTGGCCGCTGACGAGCTGATCGATGCCTCGCCGATCGCCTTTGCCATTGCCCATGAACTAAAGGGCAACACGGACTTCTATAACCTGCCGCGTAAGTTCAAGATCTCCGCAAGCGGTTGCCGGTCCTGGTGCAACTATCCCGAGATCAACGACGTTGCATTAACGGCTGTGAAGCGCGGCAATGAGGTGGGTTACTCGGTGCGTGTAGGCGGCGGTCTGTCGAAGGAGCCTTTCCTCGCCGTGAAACTCGATGCCTTTGTGCCGCCGGATCAGGCTGTCGAGGTAGTACGGACCGTGGCAGAGATCTTCCGCGACCAGCAGGTGCTGCGCGAGAGCCGCGACCGGGCACGGTTGAAGTATCTGTTCATGCGCGAAGGCTGGACCGCAGAGAGCTTTCTCGATGAGCTGAACAGCAGACTCGGCTATAAGCTCGATCCTGGTGTGTCTGAGGATGTGCCCGATGAAGTTTTGCGCGATCATGCCGGCATTCATCCGCAGAAGCAGCCGGGACTTTGCTACGTGGGAGCATCTGTGTTGCGTGGCCGGCTGACCGGCGATCAGCTCGAGCAGGCCGCAGAACTGGCAGAGCGATTCGGCAGCGGCTCGCTGCGCGCGACCATCTCGCAGAATCTCGTGATTGTAGACGTGCCGAAACAAAAGGCGAATGAACTGGCCAAAGAACTGGGACAGATCGGCCTGCACGTAGAAGGCTCGATGTTCTGGCGCGGCGCCATCGCCTGCACGGGTACCGAGTTCTGCAAGCTGGCGATCTCCGAGACCAAGGGTTTTACGCGCTGGCTGGTAGGTGAGCTTGAAGAGCGGCTGCCGCAGTTCGATCAGCAGTTGAAACTGCACGTGACCGGCTGCCCGAACAGTTGTGGTCAGCACTGGATTGCCGACATTGGCCTCGAAGGCAAGAAGATCAAGCATGAGGGCAAGCTGACCGACGCCTTCTACTTCTGCCTGGGTGGCGCCGTAGGCGAGCACGCGGGGATTGCGCGTCCGGTGGGATACCGTGCCCCGGCGGCGCAGGTGCCGGAGGCGATCGAGCGGCTGCTGCGGCAATATCTTTCCGGGCGCGGCGAGAGCGAAAGCCTGCGTGCGTGGTTTGCGCGCCATTCCGAAGATGAGCTGCGCGCACAACTGGCGGGCGAAGTGTTGGCAGGCGTTGAACGCGATCTGCCGACAGCTCCGGTACCACACGGCGTAGCGGAGTGAGAGATACAGGGACTAGGGAATAGGGACTAAAGTTGGTGCATAGGTGGTTTTTTCAGCAAGCTGTTTAGTCGTGCCGCAAAGGTGCTGACGTCGTGCGTTATTAAGAAATTTAAATTTTCTGAGCCAACTTTACGGGTTCTTTGTCGGTTCTGATCGAACATAAATCGAGGACCACGCGATGAGCTTATTGCCGATCTTTTTGAACCTCGAAGGCCGGCCGTGCCTGCTGGTAGGCGCAGGTACAGTCGCGCTCGAAAAGATCGGCTCGCTGCTGAGGGCAGGAGCCAAGCTGCGCGTGATCGCCCCCGAGGCGCGCGCGGAAGTCCAGCAGCTCGCGCGCGACGAAAAGCTTGAATGGGTGCAGAGGGCTTTTGATCCCACCGACCTCGACGGCCGCTTCGTCGTAATTACGGCGACAGATTCAGCTGAGGTGAATGCGGCCGTTTATGAGGCAGCCTTCGAGCGCGGAATCCCCTGCAACAGCGTCGATGATATTCCAAACTGCGACTTTTTCTTCGGCTCCGTGGTGAGCCGCGGTGATCTGCAGATCGCTATCTCGACCGCAGGCGAAAGCCCAGCGTTGGCGCAGCGGCTCCGATGTGAAATCGATGAGCGGCTGCCTGTAGATCTGGGCCCATGGCTTGCGAAGCTTGGCGAATTGCGAAGGGAAGTCCTGAAAACCCATCCAAAGGGAGAAGAGCGGAAGCTGCTTTTGCATGAACTCGCGCAGCGGCAGATTTGCGACTCGCATCTGTGTGCGACGCGCGAGTTGGCGCGCAAGGGCCAGGAAGCCGCAGTTTCAGGTACCGTTTATCTGGTTGGTGCGGGGCCGGGCGATCCTGAGCTGCTGACGGTGAGAGCTGTTCGGCTGATCGAAAAGGCCGACGTGCTCCTGCACGATGATCTGGTTCCTGCGGCAATACTCGAATTAGCCCTCCCCCAGGCAACTGTCGTAAATGTTGGCAAGCGCTGCGGCACAAAATCAATCACCCAGGAAGAGATCAACGCGCTGATGGTCGAGCACGCGCGTGCTGGGCGGAGTGTGGTCCGGCTCAAGAGCGGCGATCCGCTGCTCTTTGGCCGCGCGGCAGAGGAGATGGCCGCACTGGCCGAGGCTGCCGTTCCGTGCGAGATTGTCCCCGGTGTATCGGCCGCGTTCGCGGCTGCTGCAGCGATCGGCCACTCGCTCACCGACCGCAACTGGGCTTCGAACGTGATCTTTTCGACCGGCCATCATGCGCAGTCGCACAACCACGCGCCATTGCCGGAACTCGAAGATGCCACGCGTGTGGTCTATATGCCGGGCCGCGATATGACGCTGCTCGCCGCCGAGTGGATGGCCAACGGCCTCCCCGCCGACCTGCCCTGCGCCGTCATTTCACATGCCGCGCAGCCCGAGCAGAGCGTGATCCGCACAACCCTCGGCGAACTGGGCGAAGCGGCTGCCTCGGCTCAGGCTCCCAGTGTGCTGCTTGCCGGCTGGGCCGTGCGGCAGATGGAGTCGGCCGCGGAGGCTGACGCCGGATCCTTGACGGCCCGGATCGACCGGTAACTGCGCGAACGTCGAAGCTGATAACCTAGCTACATGAAGTTTGGCGTACTCGTCTTTCCCGGCTCGAACTGTGATCACGATACGTTCCATGTAATTGCTGAGCTCGCTCATCAGCCGGTAACCTTTCTCTGGCACGATTCCGAAGATCTGCAGGGCGTGGACGCGGTGCTGGTTCCAGGTGGGTTTGCCTACGGCGACTACCTGCGGACGGGCGCGATCGCGCGCTTCTCGCCGGTGATGCAGTCGGTGAAGAAATTTGCCACGAGTGGCGGGCTGGTGCTGGGCATCTGCAACGGATTCCAGATCCTTACCGAGGCGGGTCTGCTGCCCGGCGCGCTGATGCGTAATGCCGGCCTGAAATACATCTGCAAACAGGTTCACCTGCGGACGGAAACAGCCGATAGTTCTTTTACAAACAAGCTCGGCAAGGGCGAGGTGTTGCAGATTCCGATCGGGCACATGGAAGGGAACTACTTCTGCGAGCCGGAAGAGCTGCGGCGGCTCGAAGCCGAAGATCGCATTGCGTTCCGCTACAGCACACCGACGGGTGAGATCACCGCTGAAGCGAATCCGAATGGCTCGCTGAGCAACATCGCCGGCATTTTGAGTGAAGGCCGCAATGTACTCGGCATGATGCCCCATCCAGACCGTTCGAGCGAGAAACTGCTTGGATCATCCGATGGCTGGAAGATCTTTGCCTCGATGGTTGAGGCGCTGGCGACACGCTAAATGGTTTCTTCGAGGGCTTCGTTCTGACTCATGATCGACATTCATCATCACCTGATCTACGGAGTCGATGACGGAGCCCTGGATCTTGAAACCTCTGTGGCCATGGCGCAGGAGGCGGCTTCGGAAGGTGTAACACGCATTGTCTGCACCCCGCACGCGAATGCCGACTACCACTTTGAGGACGCACTCATCCAGGAGCGGTTCGCGGAACTGCGCGAGCGGCTGAGCGGTGTGATGGAGCTGAGCCTTGGCTGCGAACTTCATCTCTTTCCAGAAAACATCGCATCGGCTCTCGCCACTCCACGGCGTTACTCCATAGACGGCAGGGGCTACCTGCTCGTCGAGTTTCCAGATACGTTTCCGGCGGAGTTCAATGCGGAGCTGGCAAAGCTTCAGTCGGCTGGCTACACGTTGATCCTGGCACATCCCGAGCGTTACCACGCGGTGCGCGACAATCCGGAGCTGATTGCCGAGTGGATGCGCGCAGGCTGCCTGATGCAGATAACGGCGGCCTCTCTCTATGGCCGCTTCGGCAACACCGCCGAAGCCCTTGCCAACGAGCTGCTCGATCGCAACTGGATTCACTTTATCGCGACAGATGCGCACCGCATCAACTGGCGGCCGCCGCACCTTAAAAAGGCTTACGAATACATTCGTGAACGCGCGGGTGAAGAGACGGCGCGCCGGCTATGCGTGACCAATCCGCAGGCGGCTGTGGATGGAGCCCCATGGCCGGAGCAGCCAACTCCCAGGGGGCTCTGGGAAAACGAGCCCCTGGATTTTAGTCGCGCGCGTGCGCAAGCGTGCGCTGCGCAAAGAACAGGATTGCGCGGCGTCTGGAGCCGCTTGTTTAAATCCGGAAACTAGGTAAGCCCAAGCCCGCCATCCACCGAGAGAATCTGGCCGGTAATGAAGGCCGGACCCGCGGCAAAGAAGAGCACCGCCTGCGCCACATCTTCCGCCGTGCCATTGCGGCCCATGGGCGTGCGAGCCGCGAAGTGGGCGGCATTCTTTGATTCATCCTCGCGACGGTCGTCCAATTCGATCCAGCCCGGTGCAACACAGTTCACGCTCACCTCGGGCGCGAAGGCCTTCGCCATCGATTTGGTAAGCATGTGCAGTGCGGCCTTGGAACTCGAATAGTGCGCGTGCGTCGGCCATGGATGCAAACCGCCCATGGAGCCGATGTTGATGATGCGTCCCTGAGCGGCACGCAGATGCGGCAAGGCCTCGCGGGCCGTTAGAAACGGTCCGCGCGTATTGGTTTCAAAGATCGCGTCCCACTGCGCGAGGCTCAAGTTTTCGAGCGGCGCCGTTTCGAAGATGGCCGCATTGTTTACGAGCAAGTCGAGACGGCCGAACTCGACGGTAGTCGTAGCAATGGCCCTTTGTACCGACGCTTCGGCACGCACATCACATTCGAGGGACAGTCCGCGAACGCCGAGCGCGCGTATCTCAGCCGCGGCTTGCTCGGCTTCTGATCGAGAAGTGCGATAGGTAATCGCAACGTCTGCGCCAGCATGAGCCAAAGCCAACGCGATCGCGTGGCCAATGCGGCGGGCTCCGCCGGTGACCAGTGCCGTTTTGCCGCGGAGCGGAAGGGTAGGCATATCAGGTTTATCAAAGCTGAAGAAGCGGCCGCGTGAGACCTGATTGCAGAGTTATTTGTTCGGTGGCGCGCTCTGGTCAGGCTTGGAATCTCCAGAGCCCTTGTCATTCTGCGCTGGCGGTGCCGACTCCTTCGCTGGGGGTGCTGCCTGATCGCCTGATTTCGCGCTGCCGTTGTTGTCCTTATAAATGGAATACTGCGCGCCGGGGCGCTTCAGCCGGACCTCCATCGACATCTCTTCTTTGTCGACTTTGAAGTCCTGTCCGTAGGTCTGGTAGCCGTGCGCGATTACCTGCAGCCGCACGGTGTCGCCGACGGGAATCACATCGATGATGGCCTTTCCATCGTCATTGCTCTTCAGCTCTAACGAGCCTTTGTCGCGGTCTCCCTCGACCGGATGGAAGATGACGGCGGCGTTTACGACGGGCTTCCCGCTGTCGGCTTTCAGAATAGTGACTTCAATACGCGAAGAAGGCGGCGGAGCCTTGTACTTGCGGGTCCACTTGGCGGAATCATCCTGGGCATGCACAACAGCTGGGGTGAAAGCGAAGCCAGATACGGCAAGAGCGAGGCTGCAATGAAGGAGGATACGGCGAAACATGGTAACCATTGTACTGCTTTGACGCTGCCTCAGCCGAAGCGTTCCATAGGCGCCTAAGAAGTCTCGAAAGGAGATTGAGAGCTGAGAAAGAGCCAGAATTGCGGTAGAAGAGCGTTATTTCTCGATTAAACTAAGACTATATGAGTCAGAGGGGCTCATATTTTTCGCGCGAACCACTTGACAAACTCTGGGGGCTTGCCTATTTTAGCAATTGGGCGGCGAGAGTGCTAGCGTCCGAGGCCCATAGCTCTCGGATTGGGTTCTTAGCCGGCCAATCGTTACCTGCATCTATAACCCACCTTAAGTCCCGCGGTCGGGCGATCCCGCACCGCGCGTGAAGGAGAAGCAAAGCAATGGCAGCAACGTCTGTTACCACCACGTTCACCCCACTCCATGACCGCATCCTGGTCCGTCGGCTCGAAGAGACCGAAACCGTTCGCGGCGGCATCATCATCCCCGATAGCGCCAAGGAGAAGCCCCAGGAGGGTGAAGTCATCTCTGTAGGCAAGGGCAAATCGAATGACGAAGGCAAGGTCTTCCCCCTCGATGTGAAGGCGGGCGACCGCATCCTCTTCGGCAAGTACTCCGGCACCGAGATCAAGATCGACGGTGAGGAGTTCCTGATCATGCGCGAGGAAGAAGTCCTCGGCATTGTGAAGAAGTAGGCGCCAACGAGCTTTCAGCTGTTAGCTCTCAGCTTTCAGCTAAAAGCAAACTGTGCGCTTGGACAGTGAATATTCGAGCTGCGAATACGCGGCTGAAAGCTAACAGCTGAGGGCTGAAAGCTAAATAGGAGAAGAGAGAAATGGCAAAGCAAATTCTGCACGGTGAAGATTCCCGTCAGGCGATTCTGCGCGGCGTGAACACGCTGGCAGACGCTGTGAAGGCGACGCTGGGTCCCAAGGGCCGCAATGTCGTAATCGAGAAGAAGTTTGGTTCGCCCACCATCACGAAAGACGGCGTGACGGTGGCCAAGGAAATCGATCTAAAGGATCCGCTCGAGAACGTGGGCGCACAGCTTGTGCGCGAAGTCGCTTCGAAGACCTCCGATGTCGCCGGTGACGGCACCACCACCGCGACCGTTCTGGCGCAGTCCATCTTCCGCGAAGGCGTGAAGACCGTTGCTGCAGGCGCGAACCCGACCGCTCTGAAGCGCGGTATCGAGAAGGCCGTGACGGCCGTGATTGGTACCCGCGACAAGGACGGCAAGTGGACCGAAGGTGGCGCTCTGGGCACCATCTCGAAGCCGGTGAGCGAGGGCTCGGTGGCCCAGGTAGGCACTATCTCCGCCAACGGTGACCAGGAGATCGGCGCCATCATCGCCGAGGCTGTGAAGGTTGTGGGCAAGGATGGTGTGATCACCATCGAAGAGTCGAAGACCATGCACACCGGTCTCGAGACCGTGGACGGCATGCAGTTCGACCGCGGCTACCTGAGCCCCTACTTCGTGACCGACGCAGAGCGCCTGGAAGCTGTTCTCGACGATCCGTACATCCTGATCTACGAAAAGAAGATCAGCGCGATGAAGGATCTGCTCCCGCTGCTCGAGCAGGTTGCCCGTGGCGGCAAGCCCCTCCTGATCATTGCTGAGGACGTCGAGGGCGAGGCCTTGGCGACCCTGGTCGTCAACAAGCTGCGCGGCACGCTGAACGTCGCTGCTGTGAAGGCACCCGGCTTTGGCGACCGCCGCAAGGCGATCCTGGGCGATATCGCCATCCTGACCGGCGGCAAGGCCATCACCGAAGACCTCGGCATCAAGCTCGAAGGCGTGAAGCTCGAGGATCTGGGCAAGGCGAAGCGCGTCACCATCGACAAGGACAACACCACGGTTGTCGACGGTGCGGGCAAGGCCAGCGAGATCGAAGGCCGCGTGAAGGAGATCCGCTCACAGATCGAGAAGACCACCTCCGACTATGACCGCGAGAAGCTGCAGGAGCGGCTGGCGAAGCTGGTCGGTGGTGTGGCCATCATCAAGGTGGGCGCGGCGACCGAGACCGAGCTCAAGGAGAAGAAGGCTCGCGTTGAGGATGCTCTGCACGCGACGCGTGCAGCTGTCGAAGAAGGCATCGTTCCGGGCGGCGGCGTCGCTCTGGTGCGTGCGGTTCCGGCCGTCGAGAAGCTCATTGCCAAGCTCGAAGGCGATGAGAAGATCGGCGCGCAGATCGTGCTCCGCTCGCTCGAAGAGCCGCTGCGGCAGATCGTTGCCAATGCTGGTGAGGAAGGTGCGGTGGTTGTGGCCAAGGTGCTGGAGTCGAAGGAAGCTCACTTCGGCTACAACGCCCTGACCGGCCAGTTCGAGGACCTGGTGAAGGCCGGCGTCATCGATCCCACCAAGGTGACCCGCACGGCGCTGCAGAATGCAGCTTCGATCGCGGCTCTGCTGCTCACCACCGAGGCTCTGGTGGTCGAACTGCCCGAACCGAAGGCGCCTGCTCCGGCTGGCGGCCACGGCGGCGGCATGGACGGCATGTACTAAGAACAGGGAGTAGGGAATAGAAAGCTGCTCCTGAAAGCGAAACAAAAAGCCCTCAGCATCGGCTGGGGGCTTTTCAGAGAGGTTGACATTCCTAGGAAATATAGGTATATTTCCTATGTGAGATAGTATGACGATCACGGCCGAATCCGAACTCTATCTAGCGGACCGTATTTGGATCGCAACTGCCCTACTCCACCAGGAATACCCGCTTCGCGAAGCCTTCACGAAGGCAGAGATTCGCCAGAAGCTAAGGGAAGCTGGTCTGATGGTTGGCCTCAAGCCCGGGTCAGTCGCCGCGCACCTCAAAGAGCACATGGTTGCGAACGTACCGCCATCTTCAACAAAGTACCGGATGCTCTATCAGACCCCGACCGGTACGCTCCGCCTGTTTCTGCCGGGCGACCGCATCGATCCCGGCCGTCAATCGCGAAGGCCCTCGAAGCAACAGCCAAACCGGCTTGAGATTCCCGAGCAATATTGGCCGCTGCTGGACTGGTATGCTCGCTGGTGCGAGCGTTACGTAGAACCTGCTCCCCTCAGATTTGAGGAAGACCCTCTGATTCGGCTGATCGGCTCCGGCCGTCATGTCTGGGCCGACGAACATGCCGACGAGTACGTTGAGAATCTGCGTCGGGAGGATCGATGAGCAGGATTTTCTTCGATACAAATCTGTTCATCTACATGTTTGAAGGCTTGGAACCTTTCAGAAGCCAAGCGCTGGCAATCCGAATGCGCATGGTCGAACGCGGAGATCAACTTGCAACTTCGGCATTAACTCTCGGAGAGGTTTTAGTGAAACCGACAAAACTGGGTCAAGCTTCCTTATTAGATAGCTACGATCGCGCTATTCGCGCCGCCGCAATCATCATCAGCTTCGAACCGGCAGTCGCCTGGCGCTACGCATCTCTGCGCGCAACGCATACTCTGCGCAATGCTGACGCCATCCAACTCGCGTGCGCATCGCATTTTGGTGTTGACCTGTTTATCACGAACGATAAGGAACTGCACAAACTCAATGTGCCGGGAATTGGATTTATTGCGCCACTGGAGAAGGTCCCGCTTTAAGGCGAGCGCTGGCGCAGTTAAGACAAGGTTTTTTGAGAAAACTCAGTGCACAAAAAGGCCTCCAGCCAAACTGGAGGCCTTTCTATTTGAGAATTTGAAGATGCCGCGCAACACGGTTTCGCATGCGCCTCAGCCAACTTGCGGCTTTGGCCATTCAAGCCGCTAATTCTTAGCTGGCGATGGCGATCTTCGGGAGCGCGATCGTCGTGCTCGGCACAGGCTGCGGGCGCATGGGCCGCAGCCAGCCTGCCGAGAGCCAGGATTTCGGGATGGAGAACTCAGACCAGCCGCAATCCAGGCAAATTTGAATGTCGGGGGAGGGCGTCATGGGCGGATGGCTGAGGGTGCGCGGAGTATTGCGATAAAGACGGATTTCTGCGGGTACGGTGGATACGGCCGTTGATTGGCACTTCGGACACGCCATGGATACACCTCGGGGGAGACAAACGTTGCAACTAACTGCAAATCTCTGGAAAGACTCACATTAGCTGGATATCGGCCGCGTTTTCAACAGGAAAGAGGCGGCTTTCAAGTACGAAGGTAATCAACTCTCGTAATCGCAACAATTACCCATCCGGGTGATGCGCCGCTCCCTTCGGATCATGTAAGAAAGTGCACCGCACGTGGACAAACAAAAACGCGGCAGCCGAAGCCGCCGCGTTATCGCGAGTAGACGAGTTGATTAGAAGTTCAGGCGGAAGGAAATCTCAATCTGCCGTGGTGAATAAGTAAAGTTGCTGCTGTTGGAGTTGTTCACCACCTTGAAGGTCTTTGCACCGGTGCCGTCCTGGCCTGTGTAGGTGGCAGTCGTTCCCGACACGAGGTACAGATAAGTAGCCTGGTAGCCGGTGACATTCTGGTGATTGGCTACGTTGAAGGCGTTGAGCATAAGCTGCAGATTAATGCCGCGCTCAAATTGGATCTCCTTCTGGACCCGGGCGTCATCCACAATGCGCCGCGGATATCTATAGGTGTCGTAACCGATCTGGGGAATGAATGCCGGGCCGCCGGCGTCGTTCCAGCCGCTGGTGAGCGCACCCCCCGTGATCGATCCGCTTAGGCCGCCGCTGAACGGCAGGCCATTCTGCATCTGGAAGCTATCGTTGATGCTCCAGCCGTTCGCAACCCACTTGAGCGTGTTAGCGCCGGGCAGGTTCGGAAATCTGTAGAGAGCGTAGGCAACAAAGCGGTTCGGAATGTTCCACTGCGAGTTGCCATAATTGGCGCGCGCGTTCGTGTAGGGATCGTACCAAGCCTGAAAGGCTCCCTGAGTATTCGCGTTCTGCGCGAAATCGAGCGAGTGCGACCACGTGTAGTTGGCGTCGAAATCGATGTTTTTGAGGGAATGGTTGACGACCTCAGCCACCATGGCGTTGTAGCTCGAATTCACGTTGCTGATCATTTCGCCAATAGTGCCGAAGTTTGCGGCATTCGCCCCAAGCAGGGCTGTATTGCCGAAAGACGTGTAGATCGGCACCTGGATTGTCGCGCCAGTGGCGCCCAGCGGTCCTTTGCCATTGGGATCACCGGCGATGGTGACAGTCTTGGTGGTCATTGTGTTCGGGTTGAGGTTGACGTCGAGGAAGTTGGGCAGATGGCGTCCCAAACCCCCGAGGTAGCTGAGTGAGAAAACCGTGCTCTTGGGGAAGGCCTGCTGGATCTGCAAGTCGAACTCCTGCACCTGCGGCAGCTTGAGATTGCTGGCCAGGAAGTAAGAGCTGGGGCAGGAGGAAGTGCCCGCGGTGCAGGTGGCGGTGGCTGCCGACCCGATGATGGTCGGGAAGGTGGGACCGCCCTGTGTCGTGGACCAGGTGCGGCTGAACTGGCCGTTGGGGCTTCCGGTATTGAGACGGACATTCTCGATATTGCCGTTGGTGACGCGGCCGTAGTAGAAACCATACCCACCACGAATTACGGTGTCGCCGTGACCGAAAAGGTCATAGGAGAAGCCGACGCGGGGCCCGAAGTCTGCGTTGTCGCTGGGAGCGTTCGTCATGCCGTTGTAGGGTACGAAGCTGCCTGTCGCGGCGGTGAGATTCGGATCGGGGCCGGGGATGGTTTCTTTGTCCCAGCGCAGGCCAAGCTCGATAGTAAGCCGCGGCGAGAACTTCCAGTTGTCCTGTGCGAAGACGCCGGCATCCAGGGTGGACATGGCATAGACCGGGTTACCAAAACCTTGGGAGAACGAGCGGTAGCATGGGTTCACACCGGTGACGGCGCTGCCGTTTTGCGAAGCGCTGGCATCGCATCCTTTGCCAGAGGTCGCCGCGCTGACGCCATTCACCTGGTTGAGAATGTCGTTATAGAAGTTGCCGACGTACTGATACGAGTAGGACCCATTACTCTGGAAGGTGTTGTTCATCAGATCGTAGTTGTGAACAGCATCGACGCCGAAGCGCAGGCTATGACGGCCCTTGTTCCAGTAGACGATGTCGCCGATCTGCCACTTACGCTCGTCGGGATAGGCAACGCGCCATGAATAGTAGGGCGAACCGATGTTGAACGCGTAGGTGAATCCGGTTGCGTATGTCGCGACGCCGTTAGAAATCAAGTGAGCCTTTGAGAACGCCGTGAAGGGCTGTTGGGTTTCGTAGTCGAGTTCGCGGCCGTACTGGTAAAGAACCTCATTGCTGATGTTGTTGGTGATGAAGCTGGTAAGCTTTGTGACGCCGTAGTCCAGCTTTACAAAATCATTGCCCTGCGCGTCCTGTGAATAGTTGTCGGAGGCGGCTGTTTGCACTCCGCCCGGGGAATCCCAGCGCAGGCGGTGGAAGAGAGTGCTCCAACGCATTTTTGGCGTGATCTGCCAATCGAGTTTCGGGGTATTGATCTCCTGGTAACCGAAGCGCGGAGTGAGGCCGATCGCGCTATTGAAGCCTGGATCGGTGATCGCTGTGGCGCCGGGGTAATTGCCCAGAGTCGTGGCGCTGCTGCCGTAAGTCAGAGCGGCCCAGTCGTAAGAGGCTTGGCTGTAACTGATTTTCTGGCGCGCGGCCAAGGCGCAGGCGTTGGCATCATTGATGGCGGCCGCGGGTGCGCCTGCTAACGCGCCGGTGGTGGTATTGCAGGTTTCACCCGACGAAAGCGTGGGCTGCGGCAGTGTATAGAACTGCGACGGGCTGGAGGGAACGCCAACGACCGGGAAGACATGCGAATGCTGATCGTAGGTGTAAATCCAGAAGAGCTTGTCCTTGATCAGCGCGCCGCCGGCGGTGAATCCATAAATCTTGCGCAGATCTTTCGGTTTGATGACACTCGATTGGTTCTGACCGTTCACCAAGGTCGTGACCTTGGTGTAGTTGTTAAACGCGTTCCAGTTGCTTTCCTTGTCATAAAAATATGCCTGGCCATGAAGTTCGTTGGTGCCGCTCTTGGTGACGGATGTGACCACGCCGCCGGCGGCACGGCCGTACTCTGCGGAGTAGACGCCGGTGTTAACGGCGAACTCGCGGACGGCGTTGCCGGAAGTAGAGTAGGCTTCGCGGGTGCGGCCGCGCTCCTCGGCAAAGAAGGCCTGGTTGTCATCCGCACCATCGATTTCAACGTTGTTGAGGATGGTGCTGATGCCGCGGACGCTGATAAGGCCATAGCCGCTGGAGTCAACAGTAACGCCGGGGGTCATGAGCGCCAGAGCTGACCAGCGGCGATTGTTGATGGGCACGTTCTGCATTGCCTTCTGGTTCAGGGTGTCGGTGAAGTCGGGCGATTCCAGGTTCATCACCGGCGTCTGCTCGGTAACCACAACTTCAGTCGTGGAAGAGGACAGCGCGAGATGCGGCATGAGGCTCGTGACCTGGCCAACGACGACCGTCACGCTATCGGCGCGATACGAGGCGAAGCCGGGCGCGGAGATCGAGACAGTATAGGTTCCTGGCTCGAGGAGCGGGGCATTGAAGTATCCGCTGGGGTCGGCCGTCACCTGAACCGTTGCGTTCGTATTGTTGTTCCGGATCGTGACCGTTGCTCCGCCCACAACCGCGCCGGATGGGTCTTCCACGGTTCCGGCGACAGCGCCCTGTGTCGTGGATTGAGCGCAGAGTGAGACCGCGCCAAGAGAGGCCAACATCAGGATCGCCAGATAGAGAAAGCCCCTGCGAATCCGTTGCGAAATCATAAACTGTCCTCCAAAGTTAGAGAATTGCGAATCAGTGCGTTCGTGAAAGATAGCGCCTTGCGGGACAATGCTGCCGCCGCGCCAAAATACGGGAAGATCCCACGCCTACTCGACACGCGTCGTGCGCGCTTAGCAACTTGCAGATGCTGTGAGTTTCCCGTTATTCAACGTACACAGTCTCGATGAATTTCCTGTAAACGGCGCAGATCGGGAATTCGGTGAATGCCGGTTTTCATCCGCTGGAGATGCCGGTCTGCTATCGATTCCTCGTTCTCGTTCGTATTCGGAATCGTAGAAATTTAAAAGGCGACGCAGCAAGTCGGGCAGGACGCTGCGAGGCAGGAGTCGCAACAACTACGATTCTCGCGTCTGCCTTTGCTCTCTCGGCGGGGCTGCAAAGTTGACGCTTGCGTTTCGCCGGATGCAGACGGTGAAATATCGTTCTGCTCAGGCTCGTTTTGATTCCGACTTTAGCCTAATTGTAGGGCAGAACGCGGATAAATCCAACCCTGGCCACCTCGCGAACCGTATGCCGTCTATGTGGAAAACTGCGCGGAATTGGCCTGCAAGTGCGCCGCTGAGCTGATATCAGCGGTTGCTTCCGATGCCCCACCGGAGCCGTAGTCCGGCGCGGACGTTCATCGGCAGACTCGCATAGCCTATGGGCGCGATGTGCTGGTTGCTGAGAAGATTGTCTCCCTGGACATAGATATCCATCCAGTTGAACAACTGATAGCTTCCGCCGAGGTCGAGCTTGGCGTAGCCGAAGTCGAGATTGCGGTTGGGAAGCAGCAGGGAATTGCCGCCGCTCGCGTCTTCGCCTGCGAGATATGTGGAGTCATCACTGCGGCCGGCGAAGGCCGCCGTAAAAATGCCGGTGAGTTTGCGGGTTGAGTACGTCGCGCTGAGAAAGCCCGTGTGCGGCGCGCGGCGGAATGGGCGTGCCCCTTTGAGCGGAGCATAGGGGCCGATCGGCTGTCCGTTGCTGAAGGTGGGAAGCGGACCGAGCAGCGCTTCATCGTCATTGGTGAATGAGCGCTGCACGACGGCGTCGAGATACGTATAGCCGCCGCGGAAGAAGAGATTCTTACCGATACCGCTTTCGACAGTCGCTTCCACGCCCTGCGCGCGAAAGGCCTCAGAGTTGATCGTCAGCTCATAGGCGAAGTTCTGCTGCAGGATCTGCTCAAGTTGCTGCTGCTGTGCGGCAGTGAGATTGGGCAGGAGCGCGGGAATAAGATCGAGACCTACGTTCTCGATCTCGCGGCCAAACTCGTTATGAAAATAGCTGGTGCGGAAGATGATGTGCTCGCTCAGAAAGGACTGCTCCAGTCCTCCTTCGTAAGTGCGCGCCTCGGGAGCGACGAGCGGACTGATGTGCAACTGCTGAATGGTCGATTGCCCGCCGTTCGTCTGAAGAAAACTGTAGAGCGAGGTGTCCTGTTGCGGCAGCGAAGGCTCACGTACCGCTTCACCGAAATTGAACAGCAGGCGCGTACCGCTGAAGACTCCGCTGCGCGGCCGGAGCGCGTAGAACGAAATGCCCGCACGCGGTGTGGTCTGCGTGCCGAAGAGAGAGTAGTGCTCCAGTCCACCGCCGAGTGTATAAAAGAAGCGCCCCTTGAAATCGCCGTGGACCGCAGCCATGTAGTCGAAGTTGGTGCGCTCCACCGGAGGATAGAACGTGCTGCCCGGTTCAGCGCCGCGTTCATCCTCGTATTGGAAGCCGACTAGCGCGCCGAGGTGCGGCGTGATAGCAACATCGCCACGATACGTGAGCTGGTCGCGATTCGAGACGAGTTGCGCGCTGTACGGGCTGCAATCGAGCACCGCCTGCCCGCTTACCGAGTAGCCGTTGGCGCCTTTGATCGTGACCGGATTGCCGAGCGTGCTCGGGCCAAAGCAATAAAAGGTAAACGGGACCGGCGTTCCCGAGAGGCTCCAGAGCGTGTCCTGCTGGCGCTTGCGCGTTAGGCCATAGCGAATGTCGTTGTGCAGCGTAGCTGTTGTCTGATTGCCAATCGAGGCGCTCATGAAGATGTTCTGGTCCTTCTCGGTCGCGTTGTCGGCGACGTGGAAGAAGTCCCACGCATTCGGAATGCCGGTCGAGTTGACTCCGTAGTGCAGCGTTGCCCTGATCTGCGTGTTGCCGCTGGGCTGCCAGCCAACATTCGCTATTGTTGTCGCAGCGTGCGTTTGATCATGAGGTATCGAGTTGCTCGTCTGGAACCAGCTGAATGCGCCGAGGTAGTCGATTTTTCCGCGGGCTCCGGCCAGTTCCAACTCCTCATGCGACGTGTTGAAGTTGCCGGCGTCGCCGTGAAACAGGAGCGACGGAAAACTGGTGGTGCCGTGAGGCGTTGTCAGGCTTACGACGCCGCTGTCCGCGTTTGCGCCGTACAGGTTCGAGTTTGGTCCACGATAGACCTCCGCGCTCTCGATGCCCGTGGTGGTCTGCGTGCCGAAATCGAATTGGCCGCCAAGATCGCCGGCATCCACACCATCGAGAAGAATTTTGCTGTCGTCCGAGTCGCCTCCTCGGATGAAGAGCGAACTCTGTGCGCCGTGCTGGCCCGCCTGCACAACAAAGGTTCCCGGCATCAGACGCAGTGCGCCCACCAGGTCCTCGCGCAACGAGAGATCGAGCGGACTGAGCACGGTAGTGGCGGCGCTGGTCTGCGGTTGCGGCGTCGGAACGCCTGTGGCCGTGACCACAATGGACTGGCGGACCCACTCAGGTTCGAGCACAACATTGCGCTCGATGGAGTCGAACGGGCCGGCGTAAAAATCCGGCGTCTGCAACTGCCGAAAGCTGGCCGCTGAGACGATGAGGAAAAAGCGGCCACTGGTCCCGGTGTTCACCTGGAAGCTTCCATCCGCGGTGGAGACCGCGGAGGCAACAACTTGCCCTTTGCTTACCAGGGCGACATTTGCGCCGGTGACTTTGGCGCCTGTAGCATCTACCACTACGCCGTGAATGGACCCGGCAAAGCACGCAGCTGCGCAGAAAACGGAAGAGACCGCAACAAGGCTGCGTAGAAAAAAGCGGCGAATCCTCGCGCGCGAGGAGGAAGACCTGATCATGATGAGCTCCTTCGTTCCCCTCGGAACGTGAAAGCGGTTGCATTTTGCCGCGGACCGGTCTCCTGACTTGCGCCTCGTTTCAGCCGCCTTCCCAAAGGCAAAAACTGCAGTCTGCCTTCAGTGGCTTAGGAACGCTTCGCGAGAGCGGAAGCGTTCCGGCTGATCCTGTTGCCCATTCCGGCTGTCTAAACGACGAGACAGGGAAAAGGTGCGCTTACAGTTGCGGGGCAGTGGCGGATTTGCACCGCCTTCCCGAGCATCCTGGCAAGGATTGAAATTTGAGCCGCCCAAAGGCGGCCGTGAGGGCATGGAAGCGGCTTCCATGTCACCAATTTTTATACCTGTTGCGACGTATGGGGGTCAAAGGCGTGGGACCGCAGTAGACGTGGGGCGGTTCTGGGCAGAGTAAATAACTCGTGGTCATTCGGAGGGAGATGGATATTGCGCTTTCACAGACTCGGAATTTGAAATGCTTCGCCAAAGCAGACACGAGAGGATTCCAGATCATTGGGCCTTATGCCGATCGGCGTGACTGGAAATTCTGGTCTTCAGAAATCCGTTCCGGTCTGAATTTCGACCACTTCCTGCGCCACTCATCGAAGCGTTCCCGGTCTTCGACCGTGCAGACATGTTCCCGTTCGGGCTGATCGAGATCAAGTTCGCTCGCCTCATGATCGACAGTACGAAAGCAGGCAAGACAAATCGAATCGAACGTGCCGTCGTGGTTCTGGCGATGGGCGAAATGGTGATCATCTCTCCGTGAGCGCATAGAGCCCCCAAAATGACTTATAGCCATTACGCTAGTGCAATCGCTTTTCTGCAACAACTGGGACTTTTACTGGGGCGCGACTGACACCATCGCTGAAACTTTGGGAGGACAGACATATCGGAAGCGCGGCAACTTTAATGGAAAATGGTGACCCTGGGAAGATTCGAACTTCCGACCTGCGGTTTAGGAAACCGTCGCTCTATCCATCTGAGCTACAGGGCCACGTGCTCGCATAACCAGCGTACTTGCAAAGCCATGGCGGTTGCAATCGGTTCGTGCTTTCCCTCCCTTGTGGCAAAGAACGCCGCAAGGTTAGGGTCTAAGTTCCTACATTTGGCGCTCCAGCGCCTCGCAAATTCCTGCATCGCGTTTTTCTCAAGAGGGAACGGTCTTCACCGTGCGTGTGTAGCCTTGTTGGGCTGCTTTGAGGCGAATCTCATAGCGTTCGGCCCGGCGCGGCCGATAGACAAGGGCTGGACGGAAGCAGGCGATGCATTGGCCGCTCTTCTGCCGCACGCTCGGGTAGAGGATGCCGTTCGATTGCTGGGCGAGTAGTTGCTTCGCCAGCTGCTGCGAGGGCTGATAGCACTGCGGGACCGGCTCCGGCTGAAGAAAGTCCGCGTACTGTTCTGCCGGCTCCAGCGCATGAAACGGCGCATGGAAATCGGCACGCCAGTCATCGTAGTACGAGACCTCGGCGTCGGGCCGCTCGCCGGGCATTCCAGGAACGACCATTTCGGAAAGCCGCTTGGCCTTGTGATAGGCGACCTCCGCAATCGAGGTCTCCACCTTCTTGGCCGCGTACCAGGCGCCGCGCGTAGCGTCATTGAAGCGGGCGCCGAAGGGGCCGGGATGCAGAAATGCCGCGCGCACAATATGTGAATTGGGCACGCCGTAAACAAGCTCATAGCTGCTGATGCCGCTGAGCCCATTGAGTTCGCCGTGGATCCGCTCATTGGTAGCCGCATCGAGCCGTGCCGCGTCTGCCAGCATGGCTTCGCTGGTGGTAACGTCTTCCAGAACGGTTCCGGTCTCGCTGTAGCGCGAAGGAATGAGCCGGTGCATGCCCGACTGGCGAAATTCCTGGACAGGAGGCATCAACGGCCACCTCGCCAGGCGTCGAGCATTCTGCGCACTTCCATCATGCCGGGCTGGCCATGTTGCAACATGTAGTCGATCGGCACCCGGCCCGCGAAGAGCGGACCTCGATTGGCAAGCGTTACCCACCGGTCGGCCCAGGGCTTGCCGAAGTAAATATTGAGCGCCTTATAGATGCCGATGACCAGCGAAATCCGGGTCAACGTGTCCTGATCGAGCTGCTTGCCTTTGGGCCTCGTCTTCCAGGCGTGGAAGGTGGAAGAGGCCACACCACCCAACAGCCCGCGAGCCTGCGATTCGTTCAACTCCCATTTCTGCGCGATGTTTACGAACACCCGGATCGCGCTTTCGCTCAATCTCTTTCGCTCGCTGGCGTCGGAAAGGTCGGGCGCCTGGTCGAAGGAGTATCCAGCAACGTTCGGTACAGCCAAAGCTGTGGCCATGTAATGGTTCTCGCTTTCGAGATAAATTATTCTCGATTTCGAGAAAACTTGCAAGCTTTTTTCAGCATCGGGCTCGTCATTGCTCTAGAAAAGCCCGGGCGCGGCGAAGATCGGCGATGAACTCCGCCGTCTGTCGGTGCCGGTCGTCATCGGTTCTCGCTCGCAAGATCGATGCGGGGTGAGTGGTGGCAATGATTGCAGGGTAATCAGCTACATGCTGCGGCGTGCCGTGGCTCACTGTGACACGAAAGCTCGCGCCCAGCAGAGATTGTGCAGCCGTGGCACCGAGGCAGACGATCAGCTTCGGCTGCACTGCATCCAGTTCGGCATTGAGCCACGGGCGGCACGCCTTGATCTCAGTCAGTGAAGGCTTTTTATGTAGCCGGACCTTGCCGCGCGGCTCCCACTTGAAATGCTTCACCGTATTTGTGATGTAGACCTCAGTGCGGTCGATCCCGGCCTCTTGCAGGCAGCGATCCAGCAATTTGCCGGCGGGGCCGACGAATGGACGGCCTTCGAGATCCTCACGGTCTCCGGGCTGTTCGCCAATCATCATCATCGCCGCGTGCGTATGGGTCAGTTTCGGATGGCCTTCGATTTCACCCAGCACGGCCTGCGTTGCGTTTTTGTAGAGGCTGCATCCACGGCAATCCTGAACGGCTTTGCGCAGCACCGGCAGGGTGTGGGTTTCAGGAACGAACTCCGACGCACCAGTTACCGCTGTGCCGGGCACGGGCAGGTCACCTCAACTGATCTGATGCGCAGATGTTCGATTCCGCGCTCATTCTTCGGGACTGCCTGCCGATTTCGATCATCCGCTGATTTTCCAGAGACGGCGGGATTTTGACGCTGAATCCAGTGACTTTATTGCATGAAACTGCCGTTGGCGAGAGAGCAACAAGGCAAAATGGATCGGCATCACACGGTGGGTACGTAAATTCAATGCGGAGACGCGAGATGGCTTTAGACAGTGTTGAGAAACTATTTATCGATGAATTGAAGGACCTCTATTCCGCTGAGAATCAGATCACCAAGACTCTTCCTAAGCTGGCAAAATCCTCCTCTTCACCTGATTTGCGCAAGGCCTTCGAGCACCACTTGAAAGAAACCGAAGGCCACGTGCAGCGGCTCGATCAGGTATTTGAGATTCTCGGGACAAGCGGCAAAGGAAAGACCTGTGAAGGCATGAAAGGCGTGCTGAGCGAAGGAGCCGAGATGATGAAAGAGGCTCCTGAAGGTGCGTTGCGCGATCTGGCGATGATTTCGGCAGCGCAGCGCGTCGAGCACTACGAGATGGCCGCGTATGGCACCGTGCGCTCCTATGCCGAGCGCCTGGGGCAAACGCGGATCGCAAAGCTTCTTGAAGAGACGCTTGAGGAAGAAAAGGCGGCTGACAAGAAGCTCACAGAAGTCTCTGAGAAGTTCAACATCCAAGCCAAACATGCAGCCTAAGCGAAAAGCGGGGGCGGGCCAACGGCTCGCTCCACAGCTTCTCGCGAAAGCTGAAGAGCCAACGCAGCAGAAAACAAGAAAGCAACGGGGTCCGATATGAAACTGCTTATCGAAAAGCTGCAAAATCTCAGGGATCTTTATATCAACCAGGTGCGCACGTTGCTCTCCGCCGAGGAGCAGCTCGATAAGGCACTGGAAACGATGCGGGAAGTGGCCACCGACACGCAGTTACAACAAGCCTTTCTCTCGCATAAGCAAGAGACCAAAGTGCACGCAACGCGATTGCGCCACATCCTGAATGAGACGGCAGGTGGCGTGGATGAAGAGAAGTGCGGATCGATTGCGGCGTTGATCAAGGAAGGGGAGCAGCTCATCCAGCAGTGTGACGGTACGCTGCGCGATGTGGCTCTGATCGCGGCTGCACAACGCATCGAGCACTACGAGATCGCCGCTTATGGCGCGCTCAGAAATCTCGCGCAGGCTCTCGAATTGACCGGCGAAGCGGAGACGCTCGATCAGACGCTCGACGAAGAAAAACACGCGGATCATTTGCTGACCAGCATCTCAGACCGGCTCAACGCAGCTGCAATGCAACTGCCATAGCCGGCGGATAAGCGGATGGGCCAATCTTCCACGTGTCTTTCAAGTTCTCTATGTTTCACATGAGCAACTAGCCACAGAAAGCCAAGCATCACAGAGACAACGGGCCGCTCGCTAGAGCATTTTCCAAGGCAGGAGATTGGCCATGAGGTTCGTGTGTAAGCTCTGCATTCTTGCGAGTGCGACGATGTGGAGCACAGTGCCGTCAGGTTTCGCGCAGAGCGCGAATTCAGCGGACAAGACCTTTGTAAAGGAAGCTGCCGAGGGCAGCAATGCCGAAATCGAGCTCGGCAAGATGGCCCAGCAAAAAGGCAGTGCAGATGACGTTCGACAGTTCGGGCAGAGGATGGTGACAGACCATACCCAACTTAACCAACAGATGCAGCCTGTCGCGCAAGCTCTCGGCGTAACGCCGCCGGCCGGAACAAGCGCAAGCGATAAGGCAGAAGCAGCAAAGCTGAAGGCGCTTTCCGGCGATTCCTTCGACAAGGCCTACATTCAAGCGATGGTGAAGGATCATCAAAAAGACCTGAACAAATTTCAAACAGAAGCTAAAACCGCCTCCGATCCGGAGCTGAGACAGGCAGCAGCTCAAGGTGCAGATGTTATCCGGCAGCACCTGGAGATGGCAGAACGGTTGGCAAAAATGCACAACATCGAGGTCAGCAGCCGTTAGTCCAGCAGCGCATACGGTGGCTGGCAAACCCTGGGAGGAAGTTTTGAAAGACGACATTATTCACATGCCAGTCGGGCTCTTTGCACAGCCCCCTGAGATCATTGCCAATTCGCTTGCATCAAGGGAGGTCTCGCCGCAGGGGCCCGCCACCGGAATGCGCGTGCTCGCCTTTTACATCACACGAGCCGGCCAGCGCCTGAGCGCTTCGCGACGCAAGAAGCTCGAAAAAGCGCGGAAGCTGCTCTCGGTTCATGTCGAGAATGCGCTTAGAGAAGAAGAGCGCAGGAAGATCGCTTAGCGTTTTCGCGAGCGGCTGCTTCCCATTGCGCTGACCTCGTTGAGCATCGCCTCCGTCAGTCGCTGGCGAATGCCGACCATCTCCTTCCAGGGATCCCGGTTGAGCCGCGATCGCCACTGCGCGAAATTGGCAACCTGAAATACAGGCGCGGCGTCCGTTTTCAGCTCATTCCATCCCAGAGTGATCGAAACCGGAGCGCCACTGCGCGCGCGCGGCGAGAAGGGCGCAACGGAAGTGGCTTCGCGGTCGTTGCGCAGATAGTCGAGATAGATGCGATTCTTCCGCTCGGCCTTCGTCATCTTGGTGATGTACAGGTCCGGCTGTTCAGCTTCCATCTTCAGAACAATCTCATGTGCGAATCTCTTGATGACGGGCCATTCGTGTTCGGGTTCGATCGGCACAACTACGTGAAGGCCTTTGCCGCCCGTGCTCTTGAGAAAGGTAGTGAGGTGCAGTTTGCTGAGCCGCTTCCGCAAGTCGGCTGCGGCCGCGGCAAGTGTGGCCCAGTCGATAGCGGCATCCGGATCGAGGTCGAAGACGATACGATCCGGCTGTTCCAGCGTCTCATTCCGTGATCCCCAGGGGTGAATCTCGAGCACGCCCATCTGCGCCATTCCCACCAGACCTTCAGCCGTGTGCAAGGTGAGAAAGTCTTCTTTCACGCCGGTCTTGCGATTTTTGACGGGCCGCTCGCCACGCCCGTGCATGCGTACCAGGGCCCAGCGGCCCTGCAGTTTTTTGCCGTGCAGCTCGAATTTGAGATGCCCTTTGGCGAGACCGCTGTCTACGTCATCGAGCGGCGTCCATTCGCCAAAATCCCACACCATCACGGTTCCGCCGCCGTACTGGCCCTTGGGGATGGTTCCCTCGAAGCCGCCATACTCCATGGGATGATCTTCCACCTGGACGGCGAGGCGCTTGTCGGCTGGATTGTAGCTTGGCCCTTTGGTGACGGCCCAGCTCTTGAGCACACCATGCCATCCGAGCCGGAAATCATAGTGCAGCCGCGTAGCTGCATGCTTTTGGATAACAAAGGGGAGAGTGGCAATACTGCGGCCAGATGCCTTGCCATTCTTGCCGCTGGGCTCAGGGGTAATGTGAAAGTCGCGCATGGCGCGATAACGTGCGAGCTGCCGCTGCACAGTCTCGGCGGCCTTTGATCTTGATTGTGGATGAGTGGGCACTCTACGCCGCCTTATGTCTGCGCTTGTTTCCCTTCACCAGGATGGGGCCTTTCTTGGATGAAGGAGTGGCTGCAGCCGCACGCGTGTGGCTGGCTTCGGGCTTTTTCGCTTCGTTCAGGCTGCGGCGCAGAGCGTCCATCAGACCAACGACTTTGGTTTTTTGTGGCTTTTCTTCTTCAAGGGGAAGCGGCAGGTTCTTCTCTTTTGCCTCTACTAGCTCGCGCAGTGCAGCCTCGTAATCGTCTTTGAACGATTCGAGATCCAGCGGACCCGAATACGCCTGGATTAATTCATTTGCCATCGCCAGCTGCTTTTTGTCGACGGTCGCGCTTGCAATGCCGGAGAAGTAGTCTTCCGCCTTGCGCAGCTCATCGGCATAACGCATCGTGTAGGCCATCATGCCACGGCCTGAGGCATCCTGCGGAACGGAGAAGGCCATCAGGTGCTCACGGCCACCAAAGGCGACCTCGCCGAGCGCGGCGACATTAGCCTGCTCCATCGCTTTGCGGACCACGGCAAAGGCCTCCGTCGACTCTCGTGGGTCGGGCACAACGTAATACGGCTTCTCGAAGAGTGCCGGCGGTAGATCGCTGAGCTGCACAAACTGCTTGATCTCTATCACCCGCTTTGAGGGGATGCGAAGCCTGCGAATTTCTTCTGGATCGATGGCGACATACTTGCCCTTGCGGTACTCATATCCCTTCACAATCTCGGCGTTTTCCACCGGCTCGTCTCCATCCACGACATTGCGATGATGAACACGCTGCCCCGTTTCCCGGTCGATCTGATGAAAGGTCACTCCCGAGCGGGGATTCACTGCTGGATAGAGTTGAATGCCAAAGGAGACAAGAGAAATCTTCAACTGACCAGACCAAAACGGACGACCTACCATCGCATCCTCCCGGTATGCGGTTCGACGAAAGCTTGACGAGCCTGGACCTGACTCGACGACGGCGTATTTGATTCAAGAAAATCGCGCCCCATCCAGCCACAATCAGCTATTGGATGCCGGGGCAGAATAGCGAGTTTTCCATAAATTCGCCTCCAGAACACCGGGCTGCCAGTCGTACCTTCTCTCTTTTTTTCAGAAAAGGCAGAGTGGCTCTCGCAGTGAGTTTCGATACCGCCATCTTTCGAAGGTCTTCGTGCGAGTAAACCCCGTTCCTGCAATCGCGCTTCTAACGGGGTATCTAGCGTTCTTAAATCGCGCTGGGGCGAAGGAGTTGTTTGCATGAATGCTTCTGACGTGCTGGTTGAGAGACTGATCGAATGGGGAGTGAACACCATCTTTGGCCTTCCCGGCGACGGTATTAACGGAGTATTCGAGGCTCTCCGTAAGCACAAGGATGACATTCGTTTCATTCACGTGCGCCACGAGGAAGCGGCCGCCTTTATGGCCTGCGCCTATGCAAAGTTCACCGGCCGGCTTGGTGTGTGCATCGCCACCTCAGGGCCCGGAGGCATTCATCTGCTGAACGGCTTGTACGACGCGAAGATGGACGGAGTGCCCGTACTCGCAATCACCGGGTTGCAGCACAGCGACTTAATAGGCACGTTCTCGCAGCAGGATGTGGAACTCGATAAGCTGTTTATCGATGCCTGCGTCTACAACGAGCGCGTGATGAATGGCGCACATATGGAATCCGTCGCGGATCTGGCCGTTCGTTCGGCCCTCACGCGGCGCGGCGTTTCTCACATCACAATTCCTGTCGATGTGCAGGTGCAGGAAATCAAGAAGGGCCGCTCGCCGCGTAACCCACTGCACCATACGTCGACCATTCCCGCATTTCCCGAGCATCTGCCGGCACAAGTCGATCTGGAGCATGCCGCCGACATTTTGAACCGGGGTAAGAAGATTGCGATTCTCGCCGGGCAGGGTGCATTGCACGCTACGGATGAGCTGGAACAATGCGCGGAGGTGCTGGGCGCGCCGATCATAAAATCCCTACTTGGTAAGGCCGCTGTGCCGGATGACAGTTTGTATACGACAGGCGGAATTGGATTACTGGGAACCGAGCCCTCGCAGACCGCGCTCGAAACCTGCGACACATTGTTTATCATCGGTTCGTCTTTTCCCTACATCGAATATTTGCCTGCGCCCGGTTCTGTGAAGTGCGTCCAGATTGAGCTTGAACCGCAGCGAGTGAGCTTGCGTCATCCAGCGAACGTGGCCCTTGTCGCCGACGCGAAGACCACGCTGCGCGCGCTAATCCCTATGCTCAAACGGCACGACCAGGCTTTTCTCAAAAAAGCGCAACGCGCCAAAGCAGATTGGGAAAAGAAGATGGAGGAACACGGAACACAACCCGCAAATCCGATGCGGCCGCAAGTTGTGGGCTGGCAACTGGGCAAGCGCGTTCCGGCAAACGCGATCGTAACTTCGGATTCGGGAACGATCACGACATGGTGGGCCCGTTATGTGCCCGCATTACGCGGCCAGCGGCACAGCTGTTCCGGCAATCTGGCGACGATGGCTTGCGGCCTGCCGTACGCGATTGCAGCAGCGGTCGCATTTCCGGATCGGCCGGTGTTCTGCATCATCGGCGATGGCGGCCTGAGCATGTTGATGGGCGAGCTGATCACGGTTGCGGCCTACAAGCTGAATATCAAGATCATCGTGATCAAGAACAACACGCTGGGCCAGATCAAGTGGGAGCAGATGGTCTTTCTCGGCAATCCAGAATATGCATGTGATCTTTATCCCGCGGACTTTGCCACGATCGCGCGCGGCTGCGGTATCGAGGCCGTCCATATTGAAGATGCTGGCCAATGTGGCGCGCAGCTGGACGCAGCCCTGCACAACGGCGAGCCTGTTCTGATCGAGGCCGTAGTGGATGAATTTACGCCGCCGATGCCGGCGAAGATCAAGGCGTCTCAGGCTCTTAAATTTGCGGAAGCCCTGATGCGGGGAGAACCGAACCGGACGAAGATCGTGCTAACCAATCTGCATGACTCTGTACGCGAAATCGTCTAGCCGAGACCATCTAGCTCGGATCGCGTATTCTTCTAACCGCTTCGGGGCCACACTGCGCGCTCGTGGGGGCCTGCATATAAAGAACTCTTCTATGACTCAACCTTTGCGTGAGCCCGGGCCGGATGCGACTGCTCCGCTCGTGCTTTCTCCAAAGCGTTTTCCGGCAATCGCTCTTGAACACATTCGCGATGGGCGTTTCCAGCGAAGCCTTTCCTTTATTGTCGCTACCACGAGCGCGGTCAGCGGAATCGAAGTAGGCTACGAGCACTACAAGGGAAGTTATAGCAATCCCGTGATGTATACGCCGGTCCTTCTTAGCGGGGCACTCTCGGCCGCCGGGCTGGCGGCAATCTTCAGCAGGCGGGCTGCGCAAACATTTCTCCGCGGCACCAGCGTGATTTCGCTGATCGATGGAATCATCGGCCTCGGCTTTCATATTCGCGGCATCGCGCGCAAGCCCGGCGGCTGGCGGCTGCCGGTGACGAACATCGTGATGGGCCCGCCGATCTTCGCACCACTGCTGTTTGGCACGAGCGCTTATCTCGGCTGGATGGCATCGTATCTGCGGCGCGAGGAAGACGCGGCCGATGAAGATGAGCCGCAGGAAAATGAGAGGAGATCCGATTGGAGGATCGAGATTCGCGAAGGCCGGTTCCAGAAGCATCTTTGCGTAATTACAATCGCGTGGGCTTTTTTCAGCGGTTTCGAGGCGCTGTATTCACATTACAAATCCAACTTCCGCTACAAAGCGCAGTGGACACCGGTGCTGCTTACGCCGGTTTTGATGGCGGCTGCGGCAGCGGCGATCTGGAGCCGGAGAGCTGCGCGAACACTGCTGCCGGCTGCTTCCGCGCTGGCGCTTGCCGATGGCGCAATCGGCTTTTTCTATCATGCGCGCGGCATCGCGCAGCGTCCCGGTGGCGTGAAAAAGTTCTCGTACAACATTCTCTACGGACCGCCCATCTTCGCACCGCTGCTGTTTGCCGCGTGCGGATTTCTTGGGATTCTAGCGACCCTGCTGCGGAGGGAATCGAAGTGAAAGAACCACGAGAGCGCAACGCAGGAACCAGTGAGGATCACGGCATCATGCAAAGGGCGCATCCGGGCTACTATCCCGGCTACAGCACGCTATCGCAGCAGAACTACTGGGATGAGGCTACGCGCACAGCCGTCGTTCGCCGCGTCGAGGAGACGGAGCCGATCCGGTTCTTTTCGCCGGACGAGGTGAAGACTCTGCAAGCGATTATTGATCGATTGCTGCCGCAGGACGATCGCATTCCGGACCGGCGCATTCCGATTCTGCCCACAATTGATGCGCGCCTCTACAAAAACAAGCTGAATGGTTATCGCTATGAGGAGATGCCGCCCGACCAGGATGTGTATCGCATGGCGTTGAAGGCCATCGACGAGATGGCGCAGAAATCCTTTGGCTCGCGGTTTGCCGAGCTCATGGTCTTGCACCAGGAACTGATCCTGAAATCGCTCCATGATGGCAAGCCTGATCCACCGCACAAGATCTGGAAGCAAATGCCGGTCAAGCGGCTTTGGGAACTGTTGATGGACGACTGCGTGAGTGCATACTACGCGCATCCCTGGGCATGGGATGAGATCGGCTATGGCGGACCAGCGTATCCGCGCGGCTACATGCGTCTAGAAAACGGAATGCGCGAACCATGGGAGGTCGACGAAGAACGCTATGAATGGAGCGCGCCGCAGGATTCTCTCTCTGATTTGAAATTGGCCGATCTTGCCAGGAAGAGCGAACCCACGTCCGAGCCAAGGAGCTCGCGCTGAGATGCCGCTCTTTGGGCCTTTCCAGACGCCGCCGAATGGCAAGCACCGGCTTGGGCCGATGCAGAAGATCGATACGCCCATGCGGCGATTCGATGAAGACGAGACAGTGGATTACTGCATCGTCGGCGTCGGGTCAGCTGGCGGCGTGCTGTTGCAGCGGCTGGCGCGCGCGGGCTTTCGCGTCATCGGTCTTGAAGCCGGTCCGTTCTGGGACACCGAACGCGATTGGGTGAGCGATGAACATGGCTCGCACGAACTCTATTGGAATGATCTGCGCATTATCGGCGGCACTGATCCGCTGACGCTCGGCTCGAACAACTCAGGCAAAGGCGTGGGCGGGGGCTCCGTGCATTGGGCCGCCTTTACGCCGCGCTTTCATCCGTCGGACTTTCGTGTGTATACCGAAGACGGCGTGGGTGCGGACTGGCCCATCTCGTACTGGGATTTGAAGCCGTATTACGAACTACTGGAGCGCGAAATGCCGGTCGCGGGGCCTGCCTGGTTCCCATGGGGCGATCCGCACGGTCATCCGTATGGTCCGCATCCACTGGGCGGCGTCGGCGATGTGCTGGTGCGCGGCTGCAGCAAGCTGGGAATTCGCACCGTCGCGGGCGGCCCGGTGGCAATTCTCTCCGCATCGCACGGTGACCGTCCGCATTGCATCTATCGCGGCTTCTGTATTCAAGGATGCAAGGTGGGCGCGAAGGCAAGCACGCTCATCACCCACGTGCCGGATGCGATCGCGCATGGCGCAGAGATTCGAGCGCATTCGATGGCGGCGCGTATTACGCTGCGGCGTGATGGGCGTGTGGATGGAGTCGTCTACTACGATCGCGAGGGCAAGGAACATTTTGTTCGTGCGCGAGCGGTCATCGTAGCGGGCTACTCCATCGAGACGCCGCGGCTGCTGTTTAATTCTGCGTCTCCGGGGCATAGTCACGGACTCGCGAACTCCAGCGGCACACTTGGCCATTATCTGATGGCCCAGGCTGGCAATATCGTGGCGGGCTGGTTTCCTGAGCTGATCCGCATGTACAAAGCCCCGCCGGCGCACGCGCTCACCGAGGAATTCTACGAGACGGATTGGAGCCGCGGATTTGCGCGCGGATTTGCGATCCAGACCGTGGCGCCGCTGCCGGTGGCCTTTGCCAAGCACATGGTTGCCGCGGTGGGAGCGTGGGGCTGGGGCATACGCCGCATCCTGATGGAGTACAACCACTGGGCTACGCTCGGCGTGCTCGGCGAGATTCTTCCCTGGGAAGACAATCGCGTCGAACTCGCCGCAGAAAAAGATCGATTCGGACTGCCCGTCGCGAAGGTCACCTTCAATCTGCATGAGAACGACAAGAAGCTGATCGAGTTTGGAAGGCGTAAGGTGATGGAGGTCATGTCGGCTGCGGGAGCCCAGGTTGTGGTACAGGAGCCGCGTTATGCCCATCTGGTGGGTGCGGCGCGCATGGGTAGCGATCCCGCAGCTTCAGTTGTCGATAAATTTGGCCGCACACACGATGTGCCGAATCTTTTTGTCTGCGATGGCAGCATTCTGCCTACGCAAGGTTCAGCGAATCCAGGCTTGACGATTCAGGCGCTAGCAGCACGCACGGCCGATTACCTGATCGGCCAGGGCGATGCTATTTTCTTCAGCAATCGGCGTGAGATGAGCGAGCCGAATATTCACTATGATCTCTCGCCGCCCTATACCCGGTTCAAAGGCAATCCACGCATCGCGTAGCACAGAGCAGGAGTGCGGCCATGAACATCCTCGTCTTCAATCCCGGAAGCAACTCGCTCAAGGCCGGTCTCGTTGCGTGTGGAGAAAAGCAGTCATCTGCCTCCGAAGGCCAAAAGCTCGTGGAAGTGATTCTCGAGGGAATCGGTAAAGAACCAAAGCTTTCTGTTTATGAAGGCAAGAAAATTGCGAGTACCACACCGGTCCCCGCAGAGAACTTCAGAGAGGCCGCTCAGAGCATTCTCACATGGCTCGATGAGCAGGTGCGAGAAGAGCATTCGGATTGGAGTCTCGGCAGCGTCAAAGGCGTCGGTGTTCGCGTCGTACACGGCGGCGGTAACTTTACAAAGCCCACGGAGATCACCGAGAAAGTCGGGCAGCAGATTGTTGCGCTCGGCAAATGGGCGCCGCTGCACAATCAGCACTCGGCAGAGATTCTCGCGCCATTGCGGAGCCGCTTTGCGCATGTCCCAATCTATGCGGTTTTCGATACGACCTTTCACCGCACAATTCCGCTCAAAGCTGCGCTGTATGGCATTCCCTATGAGCTATCGCGAAAACATGCGATTCGCCGTTATGGATTTCACGGCATCTCGCATCGTTATCTGCTCGAGCGCTACGCGAAGATCGTGGGAAAGCAGCCGAGCGAGCTGAATTTAGTTACGACGCATCTTGAAAGTGGTTGCTCGATCACGGCGATCGCACGTGGCCAGTCGGTCGACAACACGATGGGGCTTACGCCGCTGGAAGGGCTGATGATGGGGACCCGTTGCGGCGATGTGGACCCGGCGCTGATCCCTTTTTTGGCTAAGGCGGAGCATCTCGAAATCGAGCAGGTAATGACGCTGCTCGAAAAGCAATCGGGGCTGCTGGGCGTCTCCGGCAAATCGCTCGACACGCGCGTTCTCATGCGCGATTACGATACAAATTCGCGCGTCCAGTTGGCGATGGAGATGTTTGCCTATCGCGTCGTCAAAGCGATTGGCGCGCATCTCGCGGCGCTCGGCGGCGCACATGCTGTGATCTTCGGCGGCGGAATCGCCGAGAACACGCCGCTGGTTCGCGAGAGGGTGTGCGAAGCATTGCGCTGGTGCGGCCTGGAAATGCACCGTGAGCAAAATCGATTGCTGATCGATATCGAGGGCAGGCTTTCGACCGAGGACTCGCCGATTCAGGCGTATGTGATTCCTGTGGAGGAAACACTTCAGATCGCACACGAATGCAGTCAGGTCGTCGCCGCACATCGCGCTCATTCTGCCGCGGCATAGTCGGCCGAGACTCTCAAGTATTCGCCTTGTATGGGCATCTGCCGTTCCGTCGATTGCATCGCAGCCCAGGAGAGGAGGAATACGATGCCGGAGAAACGAACCGTTGAGCGAGCCAAAGAAGATCTGCGGGAAGGGAAGTCGCCGTCGACAGCAGCGGGTGAGTTTGTACGCGAAGAGATCGAGCACGTCCGCGAAGGCAAGCACGGAGCCCGCTCTGCGAAGCAGGCGATTGCGATCGGGTTGAGCAAAGCGCGCCGCGCGGGCGTTCCGCTTAAGCCACCATCCGCGACGAAGTCAGGCAAAGATGTAGCCAAACGCGCAGAGCGGGACTACGAGAAAGGGCAACATAAACCAGTAGTGCACGAAGAGGGAAGCACGCCGCGCGGCAAGTCACGCCTGAGAGCATTGAAGCGTGAACCAAAGAGCAGCGTGAGCCGGTCTGCGCTTTCGCGCCAGGCTAAGACCGCTGCGGCGAAGAGGCATCGATAAGCGGCGGGAATATACAGCGAGCGATGTTGCGGGCTACGATCTTTCGGCCTGCACGGTTTCCCGGAGCATCATCTTGGCGTGAGCGGTGTGTGAAGAGAGCTCAGGTTCCGTCCCGTTCGATTCGGCCGTGCCGTTGCCGGAGAAGTTGATCGGAGAGCTGACCGGCAGAAAAATCTTGAAGCACGTGGCGCATCGGTCGTTGTAGCGATAGCTCCGGCAGGTAATGCGGCCATCGTACTTTTGAATGATGCCTTTGCTGATCCAGAGTCCCAGCCCCGTTCCTTTGGTGGACTTGGTGCTGAAGAAGGGCTGAAAGAGCCGGCGTGCATCTTCAGGGCGGATGCCGGCGCCCGTGTCAATGATCGAGATAGAAGTGCCGCGGCGCTGCGTGGTCCAGTCGGTGGTCTCGCGAACATACACCCCAAGAACACCGCCATCCGCCATGGCTTGGATGGCGTTCCCGATCAGATTGAGAAAGACCTGGCGCAGTTCCACCGGAAAGCCTTGCACCATGCGCGTGGTGAGGTACTTTTTGCGCAGCGAGATGCGGTTGATCTGCAGTGCGCGCTCCTGCAGAGCAATTACATCATCGAGAAGTTCAGGTACCAGCACAGGAATCGGCTGTTTCGATTCCCGATAGAAGCTGAGTGTCTGCCGCGTGATGTGACTGACGCGCTGCAGTTCCTGCTCCGCCAGATCGGCGCAGCGGCGCGCCTCTTCATCCAATGAAGGATGATTGCGGAGCAGATAGAAGATGTTCATGATCGCAGCGAGCGGATTGTTGATCTCATGCGCGATGATGCCCGCAACACGGCCCATGGCTGCAAGCTTCTCGGTTTCGCGCAGCGCTTCTTCAGCGCGCAACTGGGCGGTGATATCCCGGCCAACTTCGAGAACGGCGTTGCCCTCATGGTTCATCGTCTTCTGGAAGGCGACAACGATCTCTGCGCCGTCCTTGGTTCTCTGGGTCAGATTCCCTTGCCAGGAGCCGTGGTTGCGCAGTGCCCGTTCGACCTCCTGTCGCGGAACAGGAAAAACCGTCTTCAGCGTGGCATGAAGATCGCGGCCGATCATCTCCTCTCTCCGCCAGCCGTAAAGGTTTTCTGAGCCCGCGTTCCAGAACTGAATCGCCCCGTCAAGATTGCGCACCATGATCGCTTCTGAAGCCAGTTCGAGCAGCTTCGCGCGCACGCGAAACTCAGCCTCGCTTTTGCGCAACGCCTCGGTACGTTCCGCTACACGCTGTTCCAGATCGCGATTGAGTGCCTCCAGCATGCGCGTCTTGCGATGCAACTCGATAAAGACGCTGATTTTGGCGCGCAACACCTCAGGAACGACCGGCACCGAGATGTAGTCGACCGCGCCACTGCGATATCCCTGGATGCGGTCGGAATCCGTAAAGTGAACGCCGGAGATGAAGATGATTGCAGTCTTCTGAAAACGCGGATGCTGCCGGATCAGGTCCGCAAGCTCAAAGCCATTCACATCCGGCATGCTGACGTCCATCAGGACCACGGCAATATCGGTCTTCAACAAAATATTCAGCGCTTCACTGGCAGACGTGGCCTTGATCAGGTTTTCCCCAAGGTCGGCAAGAATCACCTCGTAGCTCAGGAGCTTAGCCGGCTGGTCGTCCACCATTAAAATGTTTGCCTTATCGTCCGCCGTCATCGATGCTCTCCCGGTCATCTTCCCAATGCTATTAGCGGTGCAACCACATGCGCAACGCTGAGAGCAACTGCTCCGTGTTGACCGGTTTGGCCAGGTATTCTGAGGCCCCTGCTTCGAGGCATCGCTCGCGGTCACCTTTCATTGCCTTGGCGGTGAGGGCAATGATCGGCAAGCGCCGCAGCGATGGATTCTGGCGAATCACCTGCATGGTTTCGTAGCCATCCATCTCAGGCATCATGATGTCCATCAGAACGATCGCCAGGTCAGGCGTCGATTCGATTGTCTGAATCGCCTCGCGCCCTGTGCCTGCGGAAAGCACCGTCATGCCGCGCCGCTCCAGAACGCTGCTGAGCGCGAAGATGTTGCGTACGTCGTCATCGACGACCAGCACCTTGCGGCCGATCAGCGCCTCGTCTGACCCGTGCAGCTTGTCGAGCATCTGCTGCTTTTCGATGGGCAGATTCGAGATCACGCGATGCAGGAACAGCGCCGTCTCATCGAGCAGCCGCTCAGGCGATTCGACGTCTTTCACAACAACGCTACGCGCCAATGTGCGCAGCTGCGCATCTTCGTCGGGTGTAAGCTCGCGCCCGGTGAAGACGACGACCGGCAAGTCTTTCAGCTTGGGCGTATCGCGTAACCGCTCCAGCACCTCGAAGCCGCTCATGTCGGGCAACCGCAGGTCGAGCACCACGCAATCGTAGTCGCTCGCCTCAAGTGCGCTCAGGGCCGATGTGCCGGAGTCCGTGACATCAATGTCGATGTCCTCATGCCAGAGCAGCTCGCGCGTGCTTAACTGCTCGGCTGGGTTGTCTTCAACCACCAGCAGCCGCTTGCGGCGAGGCTGCGCGTATTCGCGGATGCGGGTGAGCGCTGCATCCAGGTCTTCGGTGGTGGAAGGCTTGGTGACGAAGGCAAAAGCGCCGCGCGAGAGGCCGTGGTGGCGGTCCTCATCGAGCGTAAGCATCTGCACCGGGATGTGGCGGGTTTTTGGATCCTGCTTGAGATGGTTCAGCACGGTCCAGCCCAGCATGTCCGGCAGAAAGACGTCGAGCGAGATGGCAGTGGGCCTGAACTCGCGGGCCAGTGACAGGGCCTCGGTTCCGTTGGGCGCCACCAGCACCTTGAAACCTTTATCGCGCGAAAGGTCGCAGAGAACGCGCGCATAGTGCGGATCGTCTTCGACGATGAGTAGAACCGCGTCTCCTTCGAGGAGATTCTCGCGATCATCCTCGATGTGCGCATCCTTCTCCGCAACCGAGATTGTGGTGAGGAACGTGGGTGTAGCTACGGGAACCCCACTCTTCTCGACCCTGGGCACGTTGGGAACGGCCGGGCCTACGTAGGTCTGCGGTATATAGAGCGTGAACGTGCTGCCTTGTCCTGGCGCGCTCTTGAGTTGAATCTCGCCGCCGAGCAGGTTGGCCAGTTCGCGGCTGATGGCAAGGCCAAGGCCCGTGCCGCCGAACTTGCGGCTCGTGCCTGCATCGGCTTGTTGGAAGGCCTCGAAGATGATGCGTTGCTTTTCCGGTGGAATGCCAATGCCCGTGTCGGTGACCTGGAAAGCAATCACGGAACCGGCGCCGCTGAGAATTGGATGGTCGGGGCTCCAGCCGGTGGAGGCGCGCGAAACATTGAGCCGCACGCTGCCTTGCTCGGTGAACTTGAAGGCATTCGAAAGCAGATTCTTGAGAACCTGCTGCAGACGCTTCGAGTCCGTAACCAGGCTGCGGCCCAGCCGCGGATCGCCCGTGACCTCGAAGGTGAGTTTGCGGTTTTCCGCTTCGTGGCGGAACGGCCGTGAAACTGTATCGAGCAGCGAACCAAAGAAGATCTCTTCTGCTTCGACCGAGACAGTGCCCGATTCGATCTTCGAGAGGTCGAGAATGTCGCTGATGAGATTGAGCAGGTCAGTGCCTGCGCCGTGAATGGTGCGTGCAAACTCAACCTGCTTGGGTGAGAGACTGCCATCGGGATTTTCGGCGAGCTGCTGGCCCAGCACCAGAATGCTGTTGAGCGGTGTCCGCAATTCGTGCGACATGTTGGCAAGAAACTCGGATTTGTATTTCGATGTGAGCGCCAGCTGCTCTGCCTTTTCTTCCAGCGAACGGCGGGCTTGCTCGATTTCCGAATTCTTGCGCTCCACCTCGGAGTTTTGCGCAGCCAAGAGTTTTGCTTTTTCCTCGAGTTCTTCGTTCGTTTTCCGCAACTCTTCTTGTTGTCTGGTGAGCAGATCTTCTGAAGCTTGCAGGGTTTTTGCCTGTTGCTCGAGCCGGCGGTTTGTTTCCGTGAGCTCTTCTTGTTGGGCTTGCAGTTCTTGCGCCAGAGATTGTGATTGTTTGAGGAGGTT
>DASRHE010000019.1:0-252722 GCA_035650595.1 Occallatibacter sp.
TGAGAGTCGTCCTCACAGGGCTCTCAACGAGAGGACACCAAACGAATTCGCCAGTGAATACGCGGCTAGCCAAGCACTGGCTGCAACTTAAACCTGCCGAAGGCTAACTCCAAGCTTGGTACAGAAAACCCGGTCCCCTCATCGTGGCCACTTGTCCCAAATAGAACCTCTGTTTCATCCATGAGTGCTGGACTGACTGGCGACGATTCGAGCTGAGAGTCATCCGTTCATCGGCCGCCCATCATTCATTCGGTTCGAGATGGATGATCTGGTTATGCTTCGTAGGGGTAGATCCCCTTGATGCTGACTGTCAGAGGTTGTGCTTCTTGGTTGCATTTTGCTGGAAGCGGCACTTGCGGAGGTGGCGGGTGCAGTCAGCTTGTATTGCTCGATCTTGTAGAGGACTGATCGATAACTTGTCTTGAGTAAGCGTGCAGCAGCCTTTCGATTCCAACCCGTCTTTTCCAATGCGAACACGATTGCATTTCTTTCTGCCTCTTCTTTAACACTTCGTAACAGGGCTCGCAAAGACTTGTGTCCGCAAACGCCGCTTTCTAAAGGTGACGATCGTACATGGCTGTTGCTGTGCGCAATCTCCGGCGATTCTTCATTCAAATCCGACGCGTTCTGTTGGAATCCGAGTTCTCTGTTGCCCGCAACCAAATAGCGTTTCACTGATTCTTCCAGTTCTCGGAGATTTCCAGGCCAACCATGTGTCCGCCAAGCCTGGCTCATCGCAGGAGTCAGGTTGCGGGGCGGCATGTGGTAGCGCTTCGCGAGTTGGTGCATAAAATGTCGCGCTAAAAAAGGAATTTCGGTCTTTCTCTCTCGCAAAGCAGGTATCCGAAGCTCGTAGAGACCGAGTTGGCGGGCAAGATCGGCAAGCAATCGATGCTCAGCAACTGCTTCATGGATCGATTTAATGCTGGCCACGACAATCCTGACACCGATGCACACAGATTCAGACGTTCCCTGTCGAGTAAATCTCCCTTCCTGTAGAATCTGCGCCAATCTGGATTGGAGCCGCAGCGGCATCTCAGTGATCTCACTCAAAAAGATCGTGCCTTTTTCGCATAGCTCCAACTTGCCGCGCCTCATTTGTGCAGAACTTTCGATGCCGTTTGCCTCCCTGCCAAAAATTTCCTGTTCGAGAAGCTCTTCTGGCAAGGCCCCGCAATTCACGCGCGCAAACGCGAAGCCGGAACGGACGGATAGTCTGTGCAATAAACGTGCGATCGTCTCTCTACCGCTGCCCGATTCTCCGAAAATAAATACGGGCGCGTCGACTTCTGCCAGCAGAGCAATACGAGAGCGAAGCTTGCGCATTTCAGGGCAGATTCCGACAAACGACCTGCCATCTCCTACAGCTTCCACATCTTCGCTTGCGAATTCGATTGCATTTCGCTCGTTGATGATGGCGAGATTGGTGCGAACGGTTATCTCGAACTGGCGTTGATCTAAAGGTCTGATGAGATAATCGCGAGCGCCCTGATCAATATATTCACGCTTTCTACTATCGCCACAGCCATAACCGATCAGGACCACCGGAAGCACCGGGAAAATCCGATGGAGCACGCGCAAAAGATGCAAACCTTCTTCATCATCGCGTGGCAGATCGAGTAGAAGCAGGTCGCAGAGAGCTCCGGCTTGAATTTTGTCGATCGCATTCCACACATCCCCGGCAATGTCAACGCGCCAGCGGTTCAACTCCCCTGCCTGCCAAAGTAAACCGAGAACCGCGGCGTCACGACTGACAACGAGCAATCTAGCTGTTTCGATTGAATTCTCTATCACGGATTTCCTCACCAAAAGATATCGAATAATAGAAATTGGGAATGATCTCAGCGGCCGAGTCACGACAGCCCGATCGCGTAAATTTTTGCGATCACACCCAATGGCTCAGCGCACTGTAAAGCAGTTCGATAGCCGCGCTCATGAGGGTGATAACTGAGCACAATGCATCGCCTGCGAGACAAGCCAACACACGCCGAGATGATTTTGAATTTCGGGACGGAAGGAAAAGCAAAAGGGACCGCGAGGCGGTCCCTCAGATGAGGCTTGAGACCGGCATGCACCTGGCGGCACATGTGCTGCTCTCAAGTAGATCTGACAGTAAAGGGCCCGAAAACCTAGTTAATCTTCGAATTGAACGGCTGGCGGTGGAACAACCCGGTCCAGGAGTGATCCATGAACGAGGCGCGCTTTTGTGCGCCCCGTCCACATAACCGCCAGCGCGATTAGGCCGCGAGTTGCTTCGCGGTCTGTCTACGCATCTGCAGAAACATCGCTCCGAAGCAGGAAGCTCCAGCAAGCAGCAGGTACATCAAAGCCGCGCCACCCTCTGGCACGGATACCGTCCACATCTCCTGGGGTTCTCCAGGGCCTAGCGGCGTAGGTGTGAGAATCCAGAGATTGGTCAATGTGGCCAGGTACGCCTGAGCCTTGCTGGTATTGGCGCCGAATGCAGCCTCAACTGCGGCTACGAGAGATGTCGCTTTTGCATCGAGTCCCTGAAGCGTGCCACCGAGACCGATGTCCCAAATCGCCGAGGACAGTTCAGCTTGCGTAATACCCGTGATGCTGCCGTAGGTAGAGATGTTCCCGAACATCATGCTTACAAGGGTGCCGAGTTCAGCATATCCAGTAAGTCCGATCGTGTTGCCAAACATCGTCTGCCCGATATTGCTCGAGTTCAAGCTCGACGCCTGGTATGCATTCGCGGTCCACTTTTCACCGCTGGTAATTTCGTCATTGAAATCATCGCAGATGATTCCTGAAGCAGAAGGCGACCCATTGATGTTCGCACTGTAGATTCCAGCACCGTAGGTCCCGCTGGCATTACCCCAAACTGTGGAGTAGCCACCGGTAAACTGCACCGACACCTGCTGACCGATTGCTGGGAGCCCAAGGCAGAACAGCGCCGACCCGGCGATAGCTGCCAATTTTATAGCTCTATTTTTCATTGTTCCCGTCCCCTCCATTTTTGTTTACTTTCGATAAACTGGGCCGCTTACATAACTCTACCCATGGTTCGCTCTATCGTAGCGCACCCTACATGTTTGTCAAGATTGATAGTGTTTGCAACATATTGTAAATACAGCACGTTAGTGTCTCACGTAGTGCCCAAAAGTCTGCATTTTTTGGGGTACTATTTTCCGTCGCAGTGACGTCTCTTTGGTCACCTGATCGGAAGTTACGAAACTCAAAAAGCAAGAAAGAATGCTGCAAGTCTTTGCAATAGGATTTCCGGCGACTAGCGCCGAACACCGCTCTGCCGAACGCTCTCAAGGTGACGTCAAAAAACCCAGACACGCAGCGATTTGAGGAGCGACGTTTCAGGACTTCAGCCGAGCCAGCTCGGCTTTTACCTCTAAAGCATTGCTGTAGTTGGGGTTGACCTTTAAGGCCTGTTCAAAATGCTGCCGCGCGAGCTCCGGCTGCTGTACTTTCTCATAGGTCATCCCCAAGTGGTAGTGAATGTCGGGGCTGTCCGGCAGCTGATTCTTTGCCTGAAGATCAAGTGCCTGTTGTAATGAGCTAAGCGCCATCCGGTAATCGCCCTTTTGGTAATAGATCCAGCCCATCGTATCGGCGGCGGCAGGCGACATCGGCATTTCTCTTCGCGCTGTCTGCGCCAATGACAATGCGACATCGAGGTTGCCGCCCATGTGCAGCATCACATTTGCGAGGTCGTTGGCAGCGACGGCATTGAGCGAGTCAATAGCTAGAGCGTTTTGATACGCGCTTTCCGCTGATTTCCAGTCCGATTTGGCAACATACAGATCGCCCAGCACGATATGGAGACCGGGTTGATGTGGATTCTGCTTGACCGCTTGCTCGCCAGTGGCAATGGCTTGATCCACTTCTCCTTTTGCGGCTTGCACCTGGCACAGTTGAATGACTGCATCGATATTGTGTCCGTCGAGCTCGACTGATTTTGTCAGAGCTGTTTCAGCGGCATTGAGATCCTTCGCAAAGTGGAACTGCGCGGCGCCCAACAAGTCGTAAAAGCTGCTGCTCCCAGGAACCTTGCTGACCTGCGCCTTAGCAGCGGCAATCGCCTTGTCCGGTTGTTTTTCCGCGACGTATGTATTCATCAGGCCGCGGAGAGCATCCGTAGAAGCAGCGTTCCTGTTGAGTGCATCCTGGTAAGCCTTAGCCGCATCCGCGTACTGGTTCTGCGCAAACCGGAGATTGCCCATCTGCACATAGCCAAATGCGCTCTGAGGAGCTACCGCAACCGCCCTCTCAACATCGCGCTCAGCCGCGTCGAACTGATTGCGATTGATGCTGGTAAGGGCGCGCAAGGCGTACCCCTCCGCCGAATCAGGCTGTAATCGGATGATCTGATTCGCAGCATCCTGAAGCTCATTCATATCGCCGCCCAGCATGGCTTTTTCAGCAATCGCCTGCTGTGCGTCCAGAAAATTCGGATTCAGCCGAATCGATTCTCTCCACTCGCGCTCGGCGCGTTCAGGATAACCCTGCTTGTTCAGTGCGACACCAAGTGCATAGTGTCCCTGGACGTCATTCGGTGCGCTCTTGACCACGCTTTGAAGCGTCTGCACAGCGCCATTGATTTCGCCTTGACTGATCTGTATCTGGCCGCGATACAGCAGGGCTTCGCTGTCGTTCGGGTTAGATTTCAAAATCTCTTCATCAAGACCGTGGGCCTCATCAAGGTGCTTGGTCTGAAGAAGCAGCTGTATGTATTTCTTCTTGATCGTCAGGTCGCTCGGGCGCTCCTGATAGAGCGCCTTGTATTCAGCGACCGCTTTGTCTAAATTGCCCGTGCTGAAGAAAAAATTGCTCAGCGCGAGGAAAGAAGCGGGATCGTGCGGAAGATCGCGTTTTGCCTGCTCCAGTGTCGCCTCAGCATCCGACGGCTTTCCCTGAGCCAGATAGAACTTGGCCAACGCCTCACGTGGCGTCATGCTGTTCGGAGCGACTGCGATCGCCTCGCGGAACTGACTCTCAGCATCTGCAGGCCGGTTGCGCGATTGGTAGAAGGTCCCCAGAAGCACATGTGCCTGCGCCTCTTTGGGGTCCATCGCTATGACTTTTTTGAAACTTGCCTCAGCGGCGTCGGGCTGATTGCCTTTTACTTGCAAGAGCGCCAGGCTGAGATACGGCTCCCACCGGTTCGGTGCGAGAGTGATGGTTTGCTGCATCTCCTGGATCGCGCCCGGAATATCTCCCTGCGCCGCAAGCATGCTGGAGATGGCGGAGTGAACTGCCGGATCGCTGGGCCGCAACTTCAGCAGGACATCAGTCTGCTCCTTTGCCTGAGCGAAGTTTCGGATCAGGATCGAAAGGTTCGCCATGCCAATGCGAGCCTTGTAGTCATCCGGACGCAGATCGATGGCGCGAGCAAATTCCTGATAGGCCCGATCCGACTGTTGCATCATCATGTAGCTCTCCGCGAGCTGCAGATGCGCATCGGCATAGCTGGGATCGACCTTAACTGCTTTCGCAAACTCTACAGCGGCAGAGCGATAGTCGCCCTGCTCGAAGAAACCTTGCCCTTCATGAAAATACTTCTGCTTACGGACATTGGGATCGAGTGAGCATGCTGATAAAGAACTGGCTATGACGCAAACTGTCACAAGCGATCGCCAACGGAAAGAGAGCCCCACTGCTAAACCTCCTAAAACTCTATCTAAAATATTGTTCACTAACGAACCAATCAGATCTCTGGTCCGATACGTTTGTGCGCGCCATGCTCGCGCCTACACTAAATCGCCCTGGAAGCCCTCTTTAGCACCGAACAATGTTCGGCGCATGAATACCTTGGGTTGCATTCCGCGTATCGACGACGAGTTTTGCCTGGTTTACGATCGCAGCATAGTCATATTGCGAGTGATCCGTCAGGATGACGACGCAATCGAATTCGGATATCTTGTCGAGCGGCGTGCTTTTCATATTGAGCGCATATTTGCGTCCCTGCCCGACTGATGGAAAGAATGGATCGTTGTATTCGACGCTTGCTCCCCGCTTTTGCAGCAGCTCGATGATCGTCAGGGACGGCGATTCGCGCAGATCGTCGATGTCGCGCTTGTACGCCATGCCCAGGATTAGGACGCGTGATCCGCTTAACGATTTGCGATGCTGATTGAGTGCCTCGACGATGTTGTCGACGACAAAATAAGGCATTGCATTGTTGACTTCGCCTGCGAGTTCAATAAAGCGCGTATGAAAATCAAACTGCTTGGCTTTCCATGAAAGATAGAACGGATCGATCGGAATGCAGTGTCCGCCCAAACCGGGACCGGGATAGAACGCCTGGAATCCGAACGGTTTGGTTTTCGCGGCGTTAATCACCTCAAACAGATCAATGTCCATGCGCATGCATAGCTGCTTGAGTTCGTTCACCAGGGCTATGTTGACGCAGCGGTAGATGTTCTCCAGAAGTTTGGTCATCTCAGCGGCTGCGGGCGAAGAAACGGGAACTATGCGGTTGAAGATCGACGCGTAGACGGCAGACGCCAATTCCAGCGCTACGGGCCCACATCCGCCCACGACCTTCGGAATGTCGCGCCGCGCGACCGAGTCGTTTCCAGGATCTTCCCGCTCGGGCGAGAAAGCCACATAGAATCCATTGCTGGCAGCATCCCGGGCTACAGACAATCCGGCCCGATTCCCCTTCTCCAAAAGAGGGACGACCACTTCTTCCGTGGTTCCAGGATAGGTGGTGCTCTCTAGAACAATCAGTTGACCTTCATGAACGTAGGGTGCAATGCTGCGAACCGTCTCCGAAACATAGCTGAGGTCGGGTTCGTGATACTCGTCCAACGGCGTGGGTACGCAGATAATGACGACATCCATCCGTTCGACTTCACTATAGTCCGCGGTGGCTTTGAAGCCATTCTGCTGAGCTCCCCGAATCTCCGTTCCCGGGATGCGGACGATGTAGGAGCCTCCCTGGTTAAGCGTGCTCACCTTCTTCGCATCAATATCGAAGCCTGTCACCTGAAATTTCTCTTCACTGAAGAGAAGGGCCAGCGGAAGGCCAACGTAACCCATACCGACGATGCCAATGCGAGCGTCTCTGGCCTCGATTCGACGTGTAAGCTCGGCTGCCTGACTTAACGATTCCAATTTCAAGACTGACTCCCTTCGCGCAATCACAAATTCTGCGAGTTGTATAAACTATAGAGTGATGACTTTCGTCAATGGGCTGACCACATTCGATGGAAATGATGGCCGCTTCCTGCTAAATTACGATCTTGCGACCGTAGAAAGCCTCCGCATAACCGCTCGCCGCATTGCATTCCATGCCGCGCAGCCGCATCAAAGCGAAAAATGTGGACTCCTGAAACCAGGCCTTGGAGCGCTGCGACTGAAACGTCTCCATTAAATGTTCAACCTTTGTGCGCCGGGTCCCATCTTTCAGAGGAACAAATATATTCGGTTGGCCTAGATCACCGTCGTATTTAGGAATTTCATATTCGAGCACGCAATGATTTCGAAATGTGTTCCATGTCAGATCGGATAGCAAACGGTGATCCTGATGCGCATCTTTCCGGTTGTGTGTAAAGACGACATCCGGCGAGACAATCTTCTTCATCTCTTCAAATGTCGATTTGATCTCCGCGCCAGCAAACGGCATGAAACCGTCAGGGTACTCCTTCAGGAGAAGCTTCTCCAGACGGCTGGAACCCGCAAACAGATCCGCACCTCGCTCGGCTTCGGCCTTACGCACACCGGTCGCGCTAAATACGACCCAATAGAGCCGGCAGTTAGGATACTCTTCGATCAAACGAAGAATCGTGCCTCCACAGCCAATCTCGATATCGTCCGAATGAGCACCCAGACATAAGACATTCAGCCTGTCGTTTTTGTGAATGTTCAAATTCAAATTGATCATAGTTGCATCGTAATTGCTCTGTCCGGATGGGCTGCTTTTAAAGCGATGACATTGTGGCTGAAACAGCGCGCTCCGCGGCTAATTCTCCGCTCTTAAAGCTCTCGTCTGTCCACATGTATCCCCAATCTCCGTAGCGGCCACAATACGCAATCCCGATTTCGTCAAGGTATCCGTGGACTGTCTTGAGTGCATCGGCTCGCTCGAGATCAAAGATGATATTGGCATACTTCAACAGCATTGCCTTCTTGCAAAGGATCTGGTCATCCTCACGCACTAGACCGCAGCGACGCAGATCGCGGATCACTGGTTCAATCCAATCTTCCGGTGTGCCGGTCAGCGGTTTGTACTTATCTGAGAAGTAGACCTCCGCCTGAATGTTGCCCATTCCTGGAGGAGCATTACGCGCCGAAAGCATATGCGGGAACCCGAGGCGCGTGAAACAAATGTCTTCGTCGTAGAAATATGTCATGTGAGCCTGCGAAATATCTTCGCGGTTGATCCCGATGTTGACGAGAACGCAGGTAGAGCAGGCTAAGCGTTCTGCGGCTTCTGCCACATCGGCCGGCACACCTTTCATCATGCGAATCAGTTCCGGCAACGGCACTGAGGAGACGAGCGAATCGTAAGACGTCACATGGCCATTCGAAAATCTCAACTCGCGCGCTGCGGGATCAACGTGCACAAGTTCATGATTCAGCTTGATGTTCCCCAATGGAAGAAACTTATTGAGGTAACAGCGAAATCCCCCGTCACTCGGATAGCGAAAATGCGTGATGTAGTGTACCTGCGGAGCCGATGCAGACAAGGCGCCCCGCAGAACTTCGTCGAGGCTAGGGCGATAGATGCGAGGTCCAAGCCAGTCCGTGCTCATGTTTTCGGCGGTCGTCAGATGATATTTCCGTGTGTACTGCATGGGAAACGATTCCGCAAAGGTCTTGCCAAAGCTCGCATACAACCAATCTGCATAATTGCGGATCGGCCGCTCCGGTGCTGAGCGCTCCTCAACAAAATCGCTGATGACCTTGATAATTGTGTCTTCCGGCAAGCCATGAAGATGGAGCTGAACCGGATGCAGCGGCCAGTAGCCGCGCCAGTAGTTATTCAGTGCGATCTGGATCGTTTCGTACCGCTGTTCGACGCTATCGGCAAAGAGTTCCTGAATGCGGGTGTCTTTTGTGAATGAGATATGCGGACCGACGTCAAACAGAAAACCACTCTCATAGCGGAACGACGTTGTATGACCGCCATAATACGAGTTCTTGTCGTACATTACTGGCGAGATGTTCTCCTGATGCAGCCGATAAGCAGCTCCGCAGGCGGCCATTCCTGATCCGATCACAACGATGTTTGGTGTAGAAGTCACAAAATCCTCTCCAAAGTGGCGATTTGGAATATCTCGATACTCCAGGTAAATACGCGGCCCTTATACCTGGTGAAGCACTGAAACTGGAGAACCGGTCAAAACGTTTGTATTATCTGGCAGCGACTCGTACTGCTCAATTTGCTTCAAAGTAATCGCGCGAAGATCAGCACCCTCTCGAAATGCCTGATACCACTCAACAATCCAGGCGAGCGCTTGCTTTAAAGGAAGATGCGGGTGCCAGTCAAGATACACGCCAGCCTTCGATGCGTCCAGTTTCAGCGCATGTGCCTCGTGCGGATGAGCGGCAGAATCGAGTTCCCATGAAGCACGCCCTCCCCACAACCGCACCGCCTCATCGGCTATCCACGATACGGGCATCACATCGGAATCCACTGGGCCAAAGTTCCAACCAGAGGCAAACTTCTGGCCATCTTCAAAAAGCCGCTCGGCGAGCACAAGATACCCTCGCAGCGGCTCGAGCAGAAACTGCCAGGGGCGAAAAGCGGCCGGGTTACGAATCAGACATGGCCGCCCAGCAAGAAAAGCTCGCATGAGATCGGGAATGAGTTGATGCTCTGTCCAATCGCCACCGCCAATTGCATTGCCGGCGCGGGCGCTTGCCAGTGCGACACCATGTTCGCGAATCGAGTCCAGCGGAAAGAATGATTCGCGATAGGCAGCCGTGACTAATTCCGCACAGCCCTTCGAATTCGAATAGGGATCGCGCCCGCCCATGGGCTCGTTCTCGCGGTAACCCCATATCCATTCACGATTCTCGTAGCACTTGTCGCTGGTGACATTTACTACTACGCACGGCTGTCGGAGTTGGCGTACCGCCTCCAGAACATGCACTGTTCCCATCACATTCGATGAGTAGTTCCCTATCGGGTCTTCGTAGCCACTGCGCACAACCGATTGCGCGGCCAGATGGAGAACCACTTCGGGCCGGCATTCCGTTATCGCCTGTTGCAGCTTCGCAAAATCCCGTATGTCACCCTGGATTGAGCGGAGCTCTCTGTGGATATTGGCCTGCTCGAACAGATTGGGCTGTGTAGGCGGATCGAGCGCATACCCGGTCACCTCCGCGCCGAGCCGATTCAGCCAGAGCGAAAGCCAACTTCCTTTAAATCCCGTATGACCGGTCAGGAATACGCGCCGGCCCTTCCAGAATGCACAATTCAGGCTCATCGAACCCCTGCGGCCATGGCCGGTTGTGCTTGTGATTCGCGAGGCGCGGCCGGCCAACGCTCATTTTGTTCCTGCCAGAGCGTCCAGGTGATTCCTTCCGGAATGCGATCCACATCGTCGAAGCACACGACGCTATCCTTTGCGACATCGCGGCGTAGCACACAACCCTCCGAGAGCCCAATGGGCAGCGCTCCCATTCCGCGAGCTGACGAAGCATTGTCGATCAATCCATAGGTGCAGAATCCGCCAATTCCGTCGAGGCGCTCCCCGGCTTTCAGATCTCGCTTGGCGACGGCCACAACCTCGCCCACCGGCCCTCCGATGGGCGCGACCGTCGCATCGCGTAGCAGCGCAGCTCGGCCGATTGTCGATGCAATCTGAAGATGAGGCAGATGGAATGGAGTGTAAAACACAAAAAATGGACCATCGCCGAGCTTGTAGTACGAGAGTTGCGTTTTCTTGAGGGCCGACTCTTCGTGGATGACCACAAAGGCGCCTGTGTGAGGAGCTGCTCCTAATGCATAGTCGACCAGACCGGTCTGAAGCATCTGGTCCGCGGGCAGGAGATTCGCTACCTCACGCACGTATCCGCAAGCCGGACCATGCATGCCTCGCCGTCCGACATGGAATCCCGTAGCATTCGCGAGGACCGTCGCTTCCATCGAGAGCTTCGTGGAATCGGCGAACGAGGTAACTTTTTTTACGTCCTGATCGTGCTTTTCTGCAAACGCTCGTTGCGTGTCGGGGTTTCTGTAATAGTCCACCATACCCTTGATGTTGCCTGCCGCCACCACGCGAAGTCCGAGCGTGCGCAGATAACGTAGAAGAGTCATGGCAACCCCTGGTTCGTCACCGTCGGTATGCGTGAGAATCACTCCGGCTTCGTCTGCCTTCGCCTTGAGAATTGGTCCAATGAGTGAGTCGAGCTCTGCATTCACCAGTACAACATGCTTCCGGTGACGAATTGCATCTAACACAACGTGGGCGGCAGGCTCAACCGTCCCGGTTACTTCTAGCAGGACATCGATTGCTCCGCAGGCAGTCAGAACGAAAGGATCAGTGGCTAGGACGGGCACGCCGCTGGCAATCTTTTCTTCTGCTTCAGCCGCCGAATCAGCGACGGCCCATTCAGCAAAACCGCCCTCTCGGAAAGCCCGCTCCGCATTGCCCGGCGTACGATTCGCTATGGCCACAAGACGCATGCCTGAAACGGGTGTTCCCAGCTGCAAGGCAATGGCGCGCCCGGTGGCGCCAGCCCCCACCATACCAACTCGAACCGGTCGACCTTCATTCTCAAGCTTCTGAAGGATCGTATCGACGCTCATGTAAATCTCTCCTGCTCGTTATCTATGCACAGGTAAACAGTGGCCGCGCAGAACTCGATGTAGCGCGCAGCCTAGATGCTGATCGATTTTCGGGACCCTGTGATTCCATTGCCAGGCAAATTGCGGCGCTCAATGAACTCAGCAACTGCAACCGGCGGAGTAGGCTTTGCTTCTTCACTCCCGTTGCCGTTCGCTCGCCATACATGCCATGGTGCCGTTCCGTTGCCCCAGAGCGTTTCCAATTGTTGACGATCCTTGAAAGTGTCCATTCCAGCCCAGAAGCCATCATAGGAGTAGCCCACGAGCTGTTTCTCTTCAATGAGCCGCTGGAATGGCTCCAGCACTAGCTCCTCACCTTCTCGAAGGTAATCGAATATCTCTTTTCGAAAAGCAAAATAGCCGCCGTTAATCCGGACCGTGCCATCGGAGATAGCTTGAATTCCCGTGACCAAGCTGCTGCCCGGCGCCGTCGACACCACGTGATAGCTGAGGTTCGGCAGGACACACAGGAAGCTTGCGATCTTCTTCTGCCGGTGAAAATCATCAAGTTGTTGCGGTAGAGGCAGATCAGTGAGGCCGTCACTGTAATTGGCGAGGAACTCCTCCTCTCCCTGCAAATATTTCTCCACCGCCTTCAGCCGTTGGCCGATATTCGAGTTAACTCCTGTATCAGCAAACGTGATGCGCCAATCGTGAATGTCGCTATTGAAAAGCTCCACCTTCTTGCCGCCATAAGACAACACGAAGTCGTTCGAGGCGCATTCGCTGTACTCGAGAAAATACTTCTTGATGCTGTCCGCACCGTAACCGAGGCAGAGGATGAAATCTTTGTGGCCATAATGAGCGTAGTACTTCATCACGTGCCAGAGCACAGGCCGATAGCCGATTTGGACCAAAGGCTTGGGAACATTTTCCATATCCCGAATCCGCAGCCCCAGTCCGCCACAAAAAAGCACGACTTTCATTTCAAAACCTCTCTTGCTATCAGGTGCTTTAAAATCCACAAACAATTTGACTGAATACCCAGCCGGCGGACCAACCCGCAAAAGCAACACCCGCTCAGTACCCTGTGAATAGTACTTCTATCTTACTGCTGCAGCGGCGCTGAGGGAACTTTTGGAATCCAGCGCGTGCTCCGGCCTCTCGATCGAGTCGGATGGGAACAGACAGTCAAATTGCGCAGAAGCCTTGGTGCGATAGTCGGCCCAAGTAGTCTTCAGTTTCTTTTTAATAATTTCTGTTTCACCGACCAAACGCGTGAATTTCTCTACGAGCTGCTCAGGATCGAAGCTATGCATATCGACGCAATATTCTGACAGCCCCAAAGCGTCCATTAGATGTGTAACTTTTGGGTGATGTGCGATGGCCACCACCGGCTTGTTCAGCAAATGCGCAAGCACCACCCCGTGAAACCGGCAGGTCACGATGTAGTCCATCTCCGACATTCTGGCGAGCAATTCCTCGACGGAATTGAGCGGCACATATTCTGGCATCGTAATATGATGACGATTCAGCAAATCCCGCCGCAATTCCCCAATAGCGGTAGGGTCAGATCTGACATCGCTGCCAAATAGCTTGAGCGTATAAGACTCCGCAACGAGCAGAGAGGCAAACTTGGCCAGCCGGCCGATCAACTCATCCTCAATGGCTTGCGGATTCGACGGAGGCGTCAATAGATCGCTGAATGGATAGGGCATCGGAGCAAAGCCGACAACCATTCCAGCTCCGTCTTTTTTGCTCTCTTCGCGTGTCTCAATATCAAGGGCATACACGTTATCTGGACAAACGTGGCTTATGCCCTTAAATCCCAGTTCCGTAGCAAGTTCTTGCGATTGTTTATCGCGAAACGACACATAGTCAGCCGCGCGCAGAGCACGAGGGACAAAGAACTTGCTTACAGGATGCTTGAGTGGCCCCGCCCCAACATTGAGGAAGATGCTTTTGACGCCGGCACGCTTTGCAAGCAATGTCCATACAAAAAGCGCATAGGGAAAGCTCCAGGGGCCACCGCGCTCCGTAAGTTGACCACCACCGCTAACAACGAGAAGATCGAAAGACTTCACATGCCGGTACGAGTCGAGCAGAAACATGAGTTCGCCCCACACTGCTCGAGGAAGCCGGATCGTGGGATTTCTTGTCGTTTTTAGCCAGTTGAGGATTCCCTTTTCGGGCGTCTCTGTGGGTACGGACGCTGATTCATCTCCGTTACTCCAAGTGAATCTCCGAATTGGATAGCAAGGAAGCCCATGACGTCTGTTGGTGTCTTCGGGGTTCATCGAAAACACTGTGATCTCCGCGTTCTTCCATCGCCGCTGAATGTTGCTGACAACAGAATCGATGATCGCATCATCGCCCAGATTCCCGCAGCCCGTATGGTGTAGCAGTGCGATTCGCCTTCGTGCCTGTTTCATCTGGATCATCACTTAACTCATCAGCGATGCAGCCGAGTTCGCTCCGATCTCCGAAGTAGCCGCGATCGCACTGGAAGCGTCACCGATCTGCGCAGCAAGCTGCCGCAATCGCCCTTTCCTCGTTTCCATCTGCGGCAAAGGAGAAGCACCGATCACTTTCAAGATTGCTTCCCACCGGTAGGCCCAGTCATGCCTCAGGAGGGATTGCTGTATGTTCGCCTGTCGCATCTTGAACTGCCGTTCAGGCTGCCGATCAAGCTCTTTCACAACATCGCATGCGTTCGGCGAATTGTAGGGAAGATCGACGAGAGCGTCTGGCCAGTCGAAAAACTTCTCGAACTCTCCGTTGTCGGGCCGCTCTCCTAACAAAATGCTGCCCGAGGCTGCTGCTTCAAAATATCGGTTGCCGATCTCAATTTGCGTTCCGCGTATATCCGGACGATCAATCAAACCCGGATTGACAATAAAATACCGGCTTCGTTTCCCAATATTCGCAAAGAGCATCCTGTGTTCTATTGGATCGAGAACCTGATCGGCAGAAGTACTGTCGTATAGATAAAACATTCCGTCTTCGGCCGCCATCTTCAAAAAGGCTTTGTGCGTCACCGCGGACCGCCTACCAACGCTATAAATGTCCACGAATCGTGCAGGCGGATTGGGGTATGGGCAAAAGCGAATGGCATCGACGCCCGGCGGTAGAAAAATGCACCGCTCGCCGATCAGCTGGTTAATCGGCTTGACGCTTTGACTGTAATAGAGAACAACAACGTCGAACCGTTCGAGCATCCGCAAATAATTGCGGTAGTTCTGGATTTCTTTCATCCATACTTCATCGATCAGACAGATTGCTTTTTTGCAGCTGTTTCGCCAATCTCCTAGCGCATTGACCCTGAGCAGATCCGTTGGGTTTCCGCAAATTGCAAAGAACAACTCATAGTCTTTGCGCATCGATATCCGCTCAATACCCGGATTGAGCGTAAATGGAGTATGGTAGGCAAGTTGTTTCGCGAACGTGTGGCGCCGCGTTGAAGGATCGAATCGCGGCGTCAGCATTTCGACGCTGTCAACCGCCGAGATTACATCTTCGAACTCGAAATGTGCGCAGCGAAAGGGAAGAATCTTCGAGAGATTCCGTTGCGAAAAAATGAGGGTGCGAGGGCGCTCAGGAGTCATTTCCACCGGGCCGTGCAAGTTGCTTGTTGATTGCGTCATGGAAGACGAACTCATCTTTCAATCTGCGATTTTACGGTCTCTGCAAAAAAGCACATGTCTAAAATGCCAGCTAGTAGCACAAACTGATGGGCTAACGCGGTTGGCGCTCTGCGCACGTCAATTTCCTGACGAGCTCCGCACAAGCGGCCAATTACGATCCTGCACAGATACAGCGGTCGGACTCAGCGGCCATTGGATATCAAATGCAGGATCATCGAACCGCACTCCGGTTGCAGCTTCGGGTGCGTAAAACTGCGAAGTCATATAATGCATTTCGGTCTGATCTTCGAGTGTCTGATAGCCGTGCGCACATCTTTCAGGGATCAAGAGCATTCGGCCATTTTCCGCCGTCAATTCTATTCCGAACGATTGTCTATACGTCGGTGATTCGGTCCGCAGATCCACTGCAACATCGAACATCGAGCCTTTCGTGCATCGCACCAGCTTAGCTTCAACTGCCGGCTCCAACTGAACGTGCATCCCACGCAGGGTGCCTTTTTTCAGGCTAAACCCCATATTCGCCTGAACCGGAAGGAAATTAATCCCATGCTCGGCGAACTCGCGTGAACACCAAGCACGGAAAAAGTACCCACGATCATCCTTATGGAACTGCGGATCGATAACCCATACACCGTCGATTCCGGTCTTCGAAAATTGCATCGATCCGTTTTACCTTTCCACGCGCTCTAAATCAGTTCCGGCTGTGCCGCCTTATCGCCGATCCTGAAGACCGAGGCATAGCGGATTTGCCAATCCCGCCTGGTATCATCGAGCGGCTCCACTCCCCAATATTCAACCGGCCAGCCACGGCGAATTGAATCGTCGCCATCATGAATTTCCTTCAGAAGCTCCTGCACCGGTTCCCAGCCCATCTCGGCGGCCACTTTGGTCCGCACATCCAGATCAATACCGGAAACGAAGAGATAGCCCCCCGGCTTAACCATCTTGGCGATATTACGCAGACACGCTGCTGCATCTGCTGGGCTCATGTGGCACAAAAAACGGTTGGCGACCACAATATCCTGGGGCCCCAAGCTGCTTGGGAGCTCGGGATCGCCCGCATCGCCACTCGACCAAGCAATTCCATCCTTGAGGTCCTGCTTAATTTGGGCACTCTCACCCTGAACAGTGAACATCGCATCCAATTCATCCTTGGTTACGCGTTCAAATATCCAAGCATTTTGATCCCGCCCAGTGTTCAAGTTTACCTTGATTGTGGGATCTTCGGAACGATTAGTCTGATCCTTCGGGTCAGCGAACGTGTACACGCCTTTCTCCGCGAACTCGACAATCTCCTGAGAAATATCGATTGCAGAAATGCGCAAATCCAGACCAGGAAACGCTTTGCGTAGAGTCCAGGCGATCGAATAGACCTCCGCCCCTTTGCTGCAAGCCAATACAGTAAGCTTCATTTGAGAAATGTTGCTTCGGCTTACCAGGCGCCGCATCAGCTCGAGTTCCGGCCGATTCCGCAAAAAGAACGTAGCAAAATACTGCCTTCGATCAGCCTGCAGACGTGCAATGGCATGGAGATGTCGACCATAGAATCGATAGAGATTCCGAGGCGTCCAGGATGGAAGATGATTCCAAATCCTCTTACTGTTGGACAGGTAAATCCCCAAAGCTTTACGACCTACCCGGGAGCTTGCACTACGAGCCCAAAACGACTGAGAACCAACGGCTGATGTTCTCACAGAGCGCGGACTTGCTGCGAGTGCGGGAGGATTTGGAACTGGAAGCTGGCCAGTCGTCATAAGTTCGTCACTTTTCAGAATGCGTTTTGCAGAGATAAGTTAAGTATATCGAGGCCCCACAAAAGAGATCGCGGCTTACGACCTGATCGAGTGTCCTCGCAAGCTTCACGGCTTCGCGACCCGTAGATTTGTGAGCGCATGGGTCAATCGATAGAGGAGAGTCCGGTTTGGCCAGGGATGAAGGAGTTCGCGGACCAGTTCCGGTTCATCGCTCGGGATGTCTTGAAAGCTCGAGTGCAGCAGATTGTCGTTCGAGGTCCACGCTTGCGGAAAATAAGCAATCGTCTCTTGTTCCGTCACAGAACAAGCTTCCGTCATCGGTTGCCCTGACAATTGAGCGCATAACGCTCCCACCATGTCGCGGCCTTTTCCGAGCTGAAGATGGCAGACTGTTGTGCAGCGTGGGTTCATCTCAATGAGATAGGCCCGGCCGTCTTCGTCCGAGATCATAAAATCCAAACCGAAGAACCCCGACAATGAAAGGCGGCGCGCAATCCTCTCGGCGGCTGTCATCATCTCAGGGCTATCAACAATCCGCACCACGGTCGCGGGTCCCGTCACTCCCGTCGAGCTGATGACATCGACGCCGATGCCAGCAAGCACCTGTCCTTGCCAGCACACGACCGCACAGTTTGCCGGGTGGCCTTGTATGTGAGCCTGAGCAATAATCCCTGGTTTCTGGCGCTGCCACCACGGCCGAATCCAGAATGAATCGCGATTAATGATCAACCGCTTCAACACGCGTAGCGCCGTGTGCGGTCCCGCCATTCGTAGAAAACCTTGCTCTGCTTGCTCGGGCGTTTGCGCAATCTCTACCCCCGATCCTCCGAAGGTACAATCCGATTTCAAAACCCACGGCAATGCCTGCTTAGTTCTCCAAGGCTGCAGGTCTGCGACCTCCCGAATAGCTCGCGTATCTGGAACGCAAATACCTTCTTCAGAGGCAATTCTCAGGAGATCGTATCTCGACGATACGATCGGATAGCTCTCCGGTGAACCTAAAGAGCGCTCGATGAGATCCGCAATACTCGCTTTCGAAGCTTCCTTCCTTGCGTTGACAAACAGTTCGTGGAGATGACGAACTCCGCGTTCATCACATGGGATGACAATGTCCGGACGGCATCTGTTAATCGCGTCCTCTAATGATTCAAGGGGACGAAGACTGCTATACCGAAAAACATGCTTCACCCCCCGCGCATACTGCAACGGATGATGATAGGTCGAGCAAAGCGCAAAGACCTCACAACCTGCTTTCGAAAAAGCGATTGCGAGGCGTGCACCGACGGACCACCTGCAAGTATCCGTCAACAGGATTTTCGGAGCAACAGCCGCAGAGGACTGAATGCCTGATGCTTTCTGCGTCATAATTTAGGCACCAACCTCAAGAGAAACAGATTGGAGGATTGCTTGGGCCCTTTGTTAAAAGATCGTGGATTGCAAGAAGTTTTATAAATTGGTCTAAGCCGTTTTGGCTAGATGCTGAGAAAGCCGCGGAGCTGCGAACTGAGCACCAACTGCAAATCGCAGGAGGGGTCCAAACGTATTCGCCGCCGCAATGCCTACGAAATACAAACCGGGAACAGTGGATTCAAAGTTCGACGACAAGATCGGCGTATTCTCAGCGGATCGAATTGCCGATTTGACGCTCTGGTCTAGAAACGTCAGCTTTCGGAGATCGGCCCGATATCCAGTAGCGGCAATCACATGTTCCGTTTCCAACGTCTCTTCTGAACCTCCGGCACCGCGCAAACGCACGCTAACTCGATTGTTACGGATTTGTGCATCGGCAATCTCCACTCCCAGCTTGAACGGCACTTTTCCAACAACTTCTTGCTTTGTAAACCAGCACGGAGCCGGACCAAGAGTCTGCCGTACTTTCCGGAGTCGAAATTCTTGCGGCATGCTTCTGAAAATAAGCGGCGCATTCGCGTAGAAATATAAGTTCCAGCCCGGCCCGATGCCGGTAACGGGATTCCGCAGTCGCTTCATGAGCGACGGTTTGTTGTCGTCCGGCGGATCGTGAAAGCGAATGACAGACCTGCGAGCTAGAACCTGGACAGCAGCGCCAGCCTGATGCAGCAGCGCAGCCAAATCCACAGCAGAAGAGCCTGCGCCCACAATCGTGATCTCACGCCCGCGGAACTGCTCAAGGTCGTGGTATCGCGAACTGTGTGTCACGAGTTCCTCAGGAAATCCAGTCAGGCTGGGCGGAATATGTTCGTAATTCGCCAAGCCACTCGCGACGACGACCCTGCGGCACGATAGGACCGTCTCATCCTCGAGACGAATTCGAAAACTTTCGGATGTCCGCTCGATCGACTGAACCTGTCTCTGATCCAGTTCTCCCACAAATCTCTTTTGGAACTCCAGACCGTACGCTGAAAATACCTCTAGCGGGACTGGAAGTCCGACGTGTGAATACGGAATCTTGCGCTCTTTGCAATACACCTCCAGGGTGAAAGTCTCGCCCGGATCATACAAGGAAGACGCAAAACCTTCCGATTTGAGCCGCATGCCTTTGGGCATGTGTGCTCGCCATGTCTGCATTGGACGCCCAAATATGCGAAAGTCGACACGATGGGCCTTCAGGTGCGCGGCCGTTGAGAGTCCATAAGGGCCCGCGCCTATTATTGCAACATCACAATCTGCCATTTCTCTTTCCTAATATCCTGGGGTGATGGTCTGATAGTGACCCGGATGTATTGGATAACTTATAGCTTACTCTTTTAGTATCTTTAGAATCGATTTCGTTACACGAGAAAAATCTCCGAGAGTAATCTTCAGCAAGTACTCTCAGTTCTCCCCCGTGAGCCTCCTCACTCATCAGGACGGTCTCAATATCCCTCTTGCGCTCTCTCCTGCACGGGAGCCGGTTGAGGCTGGCTTGTTCCATCAGCACGGCGTGATTTCAACCAGCGGCCCTGTGGCAACATATCCTTTGCGAGATTTGCAAACTGAACTAGAGGAGCTGTTCCCCGATGCAATATGACGATCGCGACCAGATAAAGAAGCCAGAACAAAACCGAGACAACCGCGATGCGCGCAAGAGCCCCAGTTGCTCCTTGCATCGCACTGAGACCGACAGGACCTCGCATGATCACTGCAGAGATAATTGCGGCTAGAAGAGACCCAAGAACGTACCGCCAGATCGCATGGATGATCGGCATAATACCCGTTCCGAGGGGTCGCGCTGCGTACCAGAATCCCGGCAGCAAAAGGGTCCAAAAAGAAAGGGTCCAGGCAAAGGCGATCCCAGAAGGTCCCCACGGAAGGGCCAGTACAAACAGGAACGCTGTAAACAGCGATTCAAAAACCGACCAGCGAAGCCATCTCTCCGCTCGCCCGCTGGAAAGGTATATCCAGCCTTGCATGTAGTACACCAGCATGATTCCAATGCCCGGTCCGAAAAATGTAAAGATGCGGCCAGCTTCATCCCACTTCGCGCCAAGTACCACGCGGATTATATCTTTACCGCTGAGCGTTAGATCTGCACCAAGCCCCATTCCGGCGAAAGCCATAAGGGCGACTGCACTGACCATATACCGTTGAAACTGAGACAGGTCGTTTTTAAAGCGGCTGAGGACCGAAACACCAACATTGGATAGAGGAGCGGCGATCTGACTAGCAGGCAGAGCAAAAAGATCATAGGCGCGCTTATAAAAGCCCAATGGGTAAGCTCCAAAACGCCAGCCAACCAGGAAATTGTCCATATTGCGCGCAACGTAGTTGACTCCAAACCGGCTGTAAACATGCATCGCAAACCGGAGCATGGAGCCTGTTCCAGCCACCGACCGCGGAATACCCGGTTTCCAACGGCACAGATACCACACTCCCAGTGATTGCGAGAGTGGCAGAGCGATCGCCCCTGCGACCAGCGCCCAGTATCTCCAGCCACCCAACCCCAGAACAATCGAAACTGCTACTGAGGCAAAGCGCGCAACGATGTCATTCATCGACGCGGCGCCGAACCGCATGGCGCGCTTGAGCAATGCCAGATGGATCACTGACGTGCTACTTACGAAAACCGAGATAGCCACGCCTACGCTGACAGGAGCCACAGCAGGCTCGCGATAAAATCGTGCGAGCAACGTCCCCGCAGTGGCAAGTCCTACACTTAGAAGGGCACCCACCCCTACATTGATCCAGAACAAGTTGCTGGCCAATATGGAGTTAATCTTTTCTCGTTGCAGCACCGCTTCCGTAAAGCCGTTCAGTCCAAAATTCGTAAGCAACAAACTGAACGTCGTAACCATTGCAACCACGCCGAAATCTGAAGGACTCAGTAGGCGCGCCAGCACAAGCGTGGCGATCACTTGAATCCCAAGAGTAGCTCCGGATGAAAATAACGTCGCTCCTGCACCACGTACGGCGAGTTGCTGGATTCGTCCGCTCGTTGGATTGAAATCGCCATCTGCACCGAAAGGTACGAACCGGTTCTCATTGCCTAACAGTCGTTGAACTATCATTCGAATGATCGGGTCCCCAATTTTCAAGCAATTCGGGCGGTCTGATGCGCCGCCGGTGATGTCGCAAGTTCTCCTCGAACAACTTGGCGACTCAAGTAGCTTCGTTTCCCGTTACGTGATCCTTCCCCATTGGCTCGGATTTTTTCACTGAGCCCAGGAAAATTAATCAAAGCTAATACGATCGTGAACCACATCCCTGACGGGCGCGCGAAGCTTGACTCGGTAACGTTATGAATGATTGCAGTGATGAGAAAGGCGTATTTGAACCGGGAATATCTATCTCGCGGAATCTGTCTGATCAACCGTTTTCCGCATGTCACCAAGACAACGACCAGCAGAAAAACGCCAATCAGGCCTCCATCGAGATAGATATCCAGATAGCCATCATGCGCATTGGGTATGCCGGTTTGCATCGCCGCTTCAATTGCTTTGCCGCCCGGGCCTCCCCAAAAATTCCAAAACCCCGCACCAATCAGAGGATTTACGGTGCTGAAGGTAATGTGTTGCCAAATATTCGCTCGTCCAGTAAACGTGGCGTCGCGGCCCAGCATGGCGAGTACAGGCGCGAGCACCGTTTGGCTCGTCAAAGCGATCACTGGATAAAACAACGCCGCTACCAAAGCAAATCGGCTGACGCTCTTCGAGTCAAACCAACCACTTCTCACAACAAGAGCGAGAGCAATGACCAAAGCTACCAACGACGTCCTGCTCTGCGATAGGTTGAGCAGCCACAGCCCGGTCAGTATGAGCACAACGCGATCCCACGTCATCCCCCGCAACGGCGAATTTGCCCCCGCAGCGATCCGCATCTCCATGTGGTCCCACACCAGGAACAAAATCGAGATGAGTAGCAACTCTCCAAACTCATTCTTGGTCTGGCAGGCGCCCCCGAATGTAACGGTACCATCCTTCGAATAGCCTTTGCCTAACGGAGAAAATCGGACAAGAGCTGCAGATAGCGGAATCAAAATACAAGCGCAGCGGACATAAACTGCGCGAACCGCTTCAACCGGGTCTTTCTCAGACAGTACGGCTGAAACGGCGATCACTGTGCAACCAAAGTCTTTAATCACCCTGATCAATGAGTCTGCGGGAGAGAATGACCACGCGATGCTCAAAAGAAAATATGCATAGAAGACGACCAACGCTCTATTGATGCTGAATAGTTTGCCCCACTTCACTCCTCTCGAAAGAGTGATGAAAAGAGACGCAGCAATCATCGCCGCAAAGAATAGCTGGTCCAGCAGATTTCCACCTGTGTAAGCTGTTCCTGCATCCTGTCCGGATACGAGCCAGCCTGTTGGTGTCCGCGAAAACAGGACCAGCAACAGTATCGTTGGGATCCACGTAGCAGCGCTTACTGATCTCCGTCGCCTGGAGTCAAGCACTAGCAGAAACGCGATGAATATCCAACAAACAGGAAAAACAAAAGACGCCATTTACAAAAATACTCGCTCGCGTTCCAACTGCAGCTCACCGGATCGCGTGATCTCAATCTTACCTTTGTCCAATGCGGCGTTGCCTAGACGACAGCCGAGACACGCTTCGTAAATGTTGATTTTGAGTTGTCACGATCGGCCCGAAGTGATCTCAATTTCTTCACCATATCGACGAGGCAAAAAGATCCCGATATGACAAGAAGGGGCGCAATTGTGTGGTAGAAGCGAGGCTGGCTCGTGGTCAGATAATAAACCACTGGGTATAGCGCAAAGCATCCCAGATAGATGAACCCCACGCTGTTGCCGCCCGAGATCATCTTGTATACACCTGCAAAACCGAGCAGCGACAAGAGTGATATTCCGGCGATCGTGCCTAAGAGATTTGGATAATCTGGCGCGGGCGCAATCCACGCTCCAGTCCAGTAGTTAACAATCCGATTCACAACCGAAAAGGCAAAGTCCCGGCGATGTGCGGACACATAGCGTGCATTGAGCGCGCTCTGCTCTTCCATGAAACGCTTCTCTCCCAGATCGTGCCACTGCTGATTCAGCGCTACGGAGCGAGCTGGGTGCATATCGATGACCTTCTGGCCTCGAGTCAATTCGTTATTCCCAACGCGAAACTCGAGTGGAAAATTTGAGCGCAACATGAACTTGCCGAACTGATGGTGATTGCGAAGGAGCCAAGGAGAAATGAGCATTCCGAAGCTGATACCAGCGGCCACAATCGGCAGCAGACTGCGCGTACGATACTTCAAAATCGCGGCCACTACGAACGGAACTGCAAGCACGACAAGCGACGTGTTGATGAGCGCCGAAATTGCGAGCAGCACGCCAATCTTTGTGGCTCTCCAGATTGAGGGAGAACGAAAGAGCGAGAGCATGCACCAACATAGAGCGGCCGCAAGCATTCCGCTCGTGGATGTCTCCCAGATTCGTGTCGAACTGAACAGGATATTGAGCGGAAACCAAGCCCACACCAGAGCTGCCAATTTTCCTGCCGCCTCTCCTACACTGTCTCGACCGCAGAGATAAATAAAGAAGCACGTGAGACTCGATACCACGCATTGAAGTCCGAGAATGACCGCCGCGGACGACACGGTATAGATGCCGAAGATCTTAAAGATCAGAGCGAGAATAAGTGGATAGATTGGACCCACGATGGCCGTAGGGCCCGTTGGCAGCGGCATGGGCGATGAAAATCCCTGCCCTTGGGCGAGAGATCGGGCCACGCGCCCCATCTCAGTGCCATACCCGAAATAATCATCGATACTGTTGCCGAGATGATATGAATGGGTTGCGACCATTACCCCCAGACGCAGAAATAGAGCGAGCAGAAATACAGAAGTCAGAAAAGCCGAAGTATTTTCCCAGATGTTTTTGATCGCGAGCTCAATGCGATTGGATGACTTGGTTGCACCGGCCATGTTGTCCTTCCCTGATATTCCGACTTCTTAAATCACGATTCGATCGTAAGGATTTGCGTTTTAGGTGTCCCTGCACACGAGTTCACAACATAGAGAAAATAATGCGGGGGCGCCAATTAGCGCACTTCGAATTTGAAGATGATCTAGGCTCGCTTCAACACATCGTCGACCGCGCTGCTCCGAGCCCACAGCTGACACTTGGACCAAAGTGAAAGCGCGGCAAGACTAGCAGGAATCGCCAGGAATGGAACGAGCGGCACACTATGACGAGCATGAGCAATGATGGGTAGGTCTACGGCTTCGATGCAAACAATAAAAGCCAAGATTGGACCAATTCGGCGCAGTTGGCCACGCCGCCACAGCAAGAAGAACCCCGTCACCGCCAGTACCAGGAGCGGGACCTGAACGACCATATTTAACCAGGTGGCATGCCACGTTTTGCCCAAGAACCAAAAATTGAAGAGATTCTTGCAGGCGCACGTTGGCAGCAACGCCGGATGCTGCGCATACTCTTTTTTGCCTCTAGCAAAAAGAGTTTGATTAAAGGTCCATTCATCCTTAGGAGTGAAAAAGACTTGATAATAGTAGGCTCCGTCAAATGGCAGACCAAGTTGTGCAGCTATATCTGCACGTATGAGCCCTGCCCGTTTTTGGAGGGCGTAAAAATTGTTTTCAAACGATAGATTCTCGCATGTATATTGCCCTTCCTGCAGAGCCACACCTTGAACCGTTGCAGTGGGTACGAGATGGTGAACGAGTTTGTAGTTTCTGACAAGCCAGGGAACCATCACAACAGTCATCCCCAAAATCAGTACAGTCACATGGAAAAATGCCCTTGCCCGCTCCGTTACTCCACGCGTGGAGAAGAACAAAAATATAAATAAGAAAAAGGGAAAAACCAAAGGTGTGCTTCGCACTTGAACCACAACACCCAACGCCAACCCAGCGATGAGATATCGCCACCACTCACCTTTGGCGAGGGCATTATGCAGAAACAACATGAATATCAGTACGACCAAAATGAATAGGATTTCGACTCCGCCGCGAGCCTCAGCGATGAGCGTGCTCGGAAAAAAGAGAAACAATAAAGTGGCAAGCACTGCGACCGTTTTGTCACCAGTGATATGCTCTGCCAGGCGCATTAACAAAAATGCAATACAAATCGTCAGCAACCAGTTGGCACAGCGCGCTGTAGTGATGTTGTAGCCGCCGATCTTGAACGCGCCCGCAAGGAAGAGCGGGTATCCTGGTTCCCGCATCATCGTTTCGCTGGCGTTCGATTGGAAGCGGTATCCATTGCCCTGAACGAGATTGTTCGCGATAAGGTCATAGCCATCCGCAAAGCCAACCGTGTACAGAGGAGCCCCACTCTGATTTGTGGGGACCATCATTGAATCCAATTTCGGCAACGCCAAGAAGAGTATCGCTGCCGTCAGCACAAGCGCCACAGCGAGAATAGGCAAGGGTTCGAGCGCTGTGTTGCGCCAAAACGATTGGGATGGTTTTTCCTGTGTCATGACAATCCAGCTTGCTAAAGAGCCGTTCGTTGCAGCAGATCCGATCTTTCGATCGGACCTCGTTATTTCTTCTGCCGTCCCCATGTGTACATCGCGCTCATCGCATAGTTCCACACCGCGCCAACCACGATGCCTGCCAGAGCTGCCAACACCCACATGCTGTTGCGGGAGAAGAGATAGGAGGCAATACCGACATTGGCAACCGCGCCGATTCCGCACACCAAGACAAACAATGCGAGCCCTTTGATCCAACGCCATCCCTTGAGCCGGCGGTCGCGAAAAGTAAGGGCATTGTTCAGGCCGAAGTTACTAACCATTGCCACAATGGAGGCGCCGCATTGGCTGATGGTGAAAGGAAGAGCCAGCGCGCGAAACAATACTGTCAATACCGCAAAATGGAGTAGAACTCCAATTGTGCCCACCAGTGCAAAAGCGAGGAAGCGGACCGGCACAATGTGGCCCACGAGCTTATCAAGGAGCAGCATCAGATAGTCCCACATCGCCTGACTATCCAATTTGCTTTCGCCGGCCGTGCGATTGCGAAATTCGTAAGGCACTTCTTTCAGTCTTAACGGCTGAGGGGAAGACGCCATCAAATCCACCAGAATTTTGAATCCGATATTTGAGAGTTTCCTAACTGCAGGATTGAGTACATCTAATCGCAGCGCGAAAAAGCCGCTCATCGGATCGGATAGGTCTTGTTTGATGACCAAGCGGCTCAGATGCGTCGCGAACCGGCTCATCTTGGCACGGCTCGCATTCCACTCGCCGATACCACCTCCGTCAACATACCGACTACCAACAACGATGTCGGCAGTCCCTTCTCTCAAGATTTCGAGCATGCGGCGCAATACTGTCTCATCGTGTTGACCATCGCCATCCATGACGGCCACGTAAGGCGCAGAGCTCGCCAGCATCCCCTCAGTACATGCCGAGGAAAGCCCGCGGCGGCCAATACGTTGCAGACAGCGCACACGCGGATCATGCCGGCTGATCTCTCGCACTCGCGCCGCGGTTCCGTCGGGCGAATCGTCGTCCACGAATATCACTTCCCAGGAAATGCCCTTAAGGCAAGCGTCGAGACTCGCAACCACACGTCTCACGTTCTCGCTCTCATTAAAAGTCGGCACAATGACGGACAACTCTGGCGCTTGAGATAACATCTCATCAGGAATTGTGGGTGTCCCCAAAATTTGAGTCTGCATTTCTATTCTTTCCTTTCACTTCGGATCAACATGCCGCCCGTCTTGGTGCTAACTTTAACAAAAGAAGGTATTTGATTACCTGGGGGCACCGCAGTCAAGACGTTCTTCGGACCAATACCATATACACCCTCAAATCGCATTTCGCTTGAGATGCTGAGGGCCTGCCTTGGTGTGTAATCACCTATAAAGAGAGATCGCGAATCGAAACTGCGGAAAGTGGCTTACGTGGTTTGTGAATTTCCGATCTCCTCATGAATTTTTGTCCGCAACCGATAACATAGGCAGAAAGAGCGACAGCGGTCGCCAAAATCTGGCTGTCTATCGCACCGCGAACAGTTACAATGGTTACCATCGGCCCCCGAGTCTTTATTCCAATCAGAAGCTTTGGATAGAGCAAGCGACCTCTATCGCTGAAGTACTTTGGTAACCTTGTTGCCGCCCAAATTGTCGGCTATCTGATGGCCTACGTGGAACAACTGGACGATCCAAAGCATAAGGAGCAATCATGCGGAAAAATCTGTGGATTTTGATGTTTGGAGTGTTGGCAGTCCTTTTTCTGGCCGACCATGCACGTGCCCAAAATTGGGCGGGTATTTTGAAACCGACTTACGGCACCGGAGCTTGCACCCTCAACGGTAAAAACGTTGCAGCCGGCTGTGCGATCGACTGGTCGCAAACAGGTGTTCCGGGAGGAATTCCATCGGCCTCATGGACACAGAGCGGTTCGACAATTACCGCGACGGGAGGCGACCAATCATCGCAGATCAAGACTGCACTTGCCAGCTGCGGTACCAACCACTACGTGCTCCTTGCGGCGGGAACGTTCACTATAAACTCCGATGTTGTCGTTCCATCCAGTTGTGAATTGCGCGGCTCAGGCGCCAATCAAACCATCTTAAGCTGTCATGGCAGTACAACCGCGTGCGTCAACCTTGGCTCGGATGGTTATAACACTCCTGGAGGCAGCCCTCTTACCGGCTACACAAACATTACAGCCGGAGCAACTGCCGGCTCGACTTCCATTACTCTCGCTTCGGCCTCCGGTGTGACCGCAGGAAGCTACTTGGTCATCACTGAAACGAACAATTCTGCCTGGGTAACAAATACCGGTAGCGAAGGAACCTGCACCTGGTGCGATGGTTGGACAGACGGATCAAAAGCCCGTGGACAGATCGTCGAAGTTGAAGCCGTGTCTGGAAACGTGGTGACCATCTCGCCGGGACTCTATACCGCCTACACGCAAACTCCGATTGCTGTTCCCTTCACCGCTGAGGCTAAATACGCTGGAGCTGTCGATCTTCAGGTGTACAGCAACAATACCGGCTATACTGACGCGTTCTTTATGGATCGGTGCGCCTACTGCTGGTTCCGCGGGGTCGAATCCAACTATACCGACGGCAATATGCTGGAAGTTTCTTGGGGTTACCGCGATCAGATTCAAAATAGCTATTTTTCGAATGCCTTCAAACATGGTTCGGGTGTTGATTCCGATGTGTTCATCGATTTCAAAACCAGCGCTTCACAGATCGTAAACAACATCATCGAACGCGGTCACAATTCAATCATGCTTAACTGGGGTGCAGCCGGCAATGTAATTGCTTATAACTACACCGAGGGCGGTTACGACGCAGGAGGTACTGCCTGGACTTACGACGGCATCCTCATGCACGGAGCTCATCCGCAATTCAACTTAATCGAGGGCAATGTGAGCCCGAAATACAATCCCGACAACATCTGGGGATCTTCCAGCCATAATACAAACTTTCGCAATTGGTTTGAAGGTACTACGACCGTTTGCGATCCTCTGGCTACTTCCCGTACGACGGTGTCCTGCTCAAGTCCTGCCAATTCGTACCAGGTGGCTTATGCAGAGGGAATCAATGCGCTTTCCTGGTATGACAATTTCGTGGGTGATGTGACCGGATCAACGAAACAGCAGAACCTTCTGGCCTATCTCACGGGAACAATGACTCACAGTGCTCTTGAAATATGGCCTCTTTCCATCGCTTTCGATTTTACGACTGCAAATCTGAGCTTTGGATATGATGCCCATGCAGATGACGGAACGACAGCAGGCGATAACGTTTCTCCGTATCAGACCAGCACAATCTACAACACATATACTCTCGCAAACTCAAGTGTGAACTGTCTCTCAGGCGGAAACACCAGCACCTGCCCAACCAGCCTGCCGCCCTCCTTCTACCTTTCGGCCCAACCATCTTGGTGGAACACCAACGTCAAATGGCCAGCCATCGGACCCGACGTTACAGGTGGAAGCGGACCTGGAGGGCACGCTTCCCTCAATGCTTCAAACCCGGCTCAGTATTGCTATCTGGTGATCATGAATGGTATGGACGGTGGAAAAGGCGGTCCGCTTTCGTTCAATGAGAGCCAATGCTACCCTAGTTCGACCGGCGGAGGTGCGACACCAGCTCCCCCGACAAGCGTTACCGCTACGCCGCAACCTTCGTCATAGTCTCGCCAGCCCTATTCGATGTCTCACAAAAGTGGATTTGAGGCCTGTGTGTCAATTCACACAGGCTTCTCCTCTTCGAGATTTTAAGTCGCGGCCCAATGCTCGCTCATAGCTCGCGACAAGGTTCTGAACCGAATACTGCCAGGCAAGTTCCGACTCAACTCTCTTCCTGCCAAACTGCCCCATTCGCTCGCGCTCAGCCGGATGATCGAGTAACCAAAGAATCTTGGCTGCGAAATCAGGAACCTGATTTTCATTGTCGCCGTAGAGTGACGCGTCCTGAGCGCTAAATCGCCCCTCTGTCAGATCGAACTGAACAATCGGCTTAGCCAGTGCCATATATTCCATGATCTTGATCATGGTTGAGATGTCGTTCATCTCACATGGCTTATCCGGATTCACACAGACATCGGCGGTAGAAAGGATATCGAGCAGCACTTCGTCTGAAACTCTTCCCGTAAAGTTGATGACGTCGCTGGCATCCTTTTCTACAACCAGCTTTCGAAGGCTCGCCAACCCCGGTCCACCACCAACACATGTGAAGTGAACGTCGCTTCGTCCGAGATTTTTGATATACAGAGCTACATCGACAAGGATGTCGAGACCTTCTTGAATGCTCATATTGCCGACATAACCGACAAGATATTGTTTGCCGTATTTCAACGCAGGCTTCGGCGCAACCGCCTTGAATGTGTTGAGGTCCGGGCCATTGCGAACAACAAAAACGTCCTCTGCGGACTTGCGACCCCGTCTCATTGCCAGTTGCTTATAGCTGTTATTAGTACCGATGACGACATCGCTAGTGCGATAGGTCATTTTTTCGAGCCAAACGAGAACTCGGTAGAAAACGTCTTTCCGTTCGTACTTCGATAGATAGAGCTCCGGATTGGCGTCGTGATGATCGAAGATGTACTTCACACCGAACAATTTGAACGGTAGCGCGACGAGGAAAATGTTGTCAGGAGGATTGCAACCTTGCAATACATTGAAACCCCATCGCAGGTAGATCCACCACGCGTAGAAAGTCTCCCAGAATAAGGCGCAGGCATATTCCCATACGTAGCCGAATGCATCGTTGCCCTCTTTCGGGGCGGGATGGCGATAAATCCGGATTCCGTTGAGTACCTCGAATCCTTTCGTATAGCCTTTGCCCCTCGGGCATAGAACCGTGACATCGTAGCCGTTCTCACGAAGGGCGAGCGACTCCTTCCAAACGCGGGAGTCAAATGGGACAGGCAAATTTTCAACGATGATGAGAACTTTTTTCATCTCGACCGTCTTCAGATCTGAATAACTTCGGGAGATCACAACCTAGTTGGGTGGCTGCGAATGGGTCCAGTGTTGATGCATCGATCTCGCGGTGGCCAATATTCTAGGATTCTTACTGAGATAGTTATCGCGTATCTCTGATAACCGCCTCCGAACAAATGCCTTCGCGTTGTGACGTAACCCAAGACTTTGCGTCTTGTCTGGCACGGCGTTCCACGCCATGGATAGCGTTCGCGTACATCCGGCAGGCACATCCACGGGCACCCGCACTGCGCCGCTCTCAACATCAGGGAAAGGTATGGGAACACCATCCATGAAAACCTGTCTACCCGGAAACGGAGTAGACGTTTCCCACTCGACCATGTACCTGCCTTCTTTCTCTGGTTCGCCGGTAATCTCAATTGTGCGCGAATACGCGCGAATGCACTTGACCCCATCCGGTGCCTGTTTCCGGAGGATCGAGTTCTTCAAAGCAACCCCAACACTCGACCAACGAACCTCGGGCACAGTTTTGTTGATGCGAGCAGCAACCTGCACCAGTTGCTCCGGATCTTCGAACACATCGTGATGTTCAACAATCAGAGTTGGTCTTCCGAAGAAAGCATTAAAAGCCACATCTTCACTCAACGTTTGACGGCTCGGTTTACGCAAAAAGAGAGGACAGTCACCATATCGAAGCACAGCCGGTTGCACCACCTCAGCGAGCGTGAGGCAATTGGGTTCGCGCATGGGATGAGGAGTCGTATTAACTGCGCCATCAAAATTGTGCGCCTGAATCGCTGCCATGGCTTCTGCGGAAAATTTACCCTGCGGAAAAACCATGACACGATCACATCTCAACCCCGTAAGCTCGCGATGCGCCCTCATGCGCCGTTGAGCGATGCAAAGCAACCTGTCCAGCAGTTCCCTGTCTGTCGAGGCGAATTCACCACCCATGTGGTCGTTGCCGTGAAAACAGAGAGCAAGCCGGTCAGAATTTTCGCGGAAGAGACGCACGGTTCGTGCTGAATTCCGCTTGAAGTTGTAAGGAATAAAAGCGAGCGTTGTAAAGAAATTATGCCTCTTCATCAGCGCCAAAAGCGCTTCGAAATTCAACGCCCCGTAGTTAGGCTGCAAGAGAGGATCGTCAATAATGACGGAAGCGTAAGGGACCTGCGGATGCCAGCTCGCATGCCCAAACACAGACCGAAGGACCATCGCGTGAGGTACAAATTGCGAAAAGTACCTAGATGGCGTCTCTTCGCCGATCGGCGCTTCTAGATCCACAACCTCTCTGCTGCCGAGAAACCATATCTTGCAACTCTCACTCTCCTGCAAAGACATGAAGGGAAGATCGCCGATCGAGATCAGATTCCTGGCTCTCTTTTCTTCTCGACTCCATTCGAAAACACGATCGTTGTTTGAATTTGTCGGCCCAAAAGTAAGCCCGGCGAACGACTCGCAGACATCTCCCGCAGCATCGGAAACAACGTAGGATTTATCTTGCTCTCGGATTTCACGTATCGCGCGGAAAGCGCCACGTGAAAGACTCTGGAGGATGCTTATATCGAACCAGCTCGGCCCTAAGGCATGCACCAGAAGGTGCCGATACTGTACAGCTAGGAACGCCCCTAGGCTTTCAGGTATCGCATCAGCCCCCGTCCACGCTCTTAATACTCGCGGGTTGACGACGAAACAAGATTCTCCGTCTGGAGCTACTCGCAACAGATATTCTGCCCAGCCGCCGGATGTCGGTTCAAGCTGAATGCTCCTATATTCAATTCCCAGAAATTCGGCTAGCCGAATGAGCCGCAAGTCCGCATAGTCAATTCCGCCGCAATCGGGGACAAGCAGAATCATCGAGAAACCTTCGTCAACTCAGGAACCTCGGCGGATGAAGCCGGCTTTGAGCCCGGCCTGCGAGCAGCAATTGGTCGCAGCTGCCGGGAAAACTCCTTCAGCGTGACACCTGGCACAAGTGGGGCACCGCATTTAGCGATTGGCACGGCTGGATTTCCTTGGACAACCGTCATAGGGGGCACCGACCGACTGACTACGCTGCCGGCCGTCACGACAGCCCCTCGACCGATGACCACCCCAGGAAGAATAACCGCGCCTGGTCCGACAAAGACATCCTGCTCGATCTTTACGCCGGTTGATTCTCGAAAATGGGCGACAACTGTTACGCGCATGCTTAAGGTGCAGTTATCTTCAAGAGTGACAAGGAATGGCCGCGACGTCTCCAGAATGACGTCATATCCAATCCACACACCTTGGCCGATCTTGACGCCACGGGCGCGATGCAGTTTCACTCGAAGGCTGCTTGCTCCGGGTAAAATCCGGGCTAGGTGCTGAAACAGCCGATTCGTACAACCTCGAAGGAGTCCTTCTTTCATGCATGCCTCTCTGCGCCGTTTCCGGGTTCGTAAGGCAGCACGTATTTCCGGAATGCCTCGAAAGAATCCAGCTGAGGCAAAATCTCCGGATCAATCTCCAGACTAAACTCTTCTTGAACTACCGCAGCAAGTGTCACCGTCGCGAGAGAATCCCATTCACCATTCGATTCCGCATTGATTTGGCGGATCTCGTCTTCCGAGAGCCCCGGAAATACTGAGGCAAAACATTGCAACAACCGATTCTCCTGCTCAGACATGGACTATCCCTTCGACTGTATGAAACAGACGTGGCGCTTTTGCGGCAAACTGTTCTTTCGACAGAGATACCTTCTCCTGAAATTGCTCGCCAATAAGCTCCGTCAAAAATGTCCTTAACACAGCGTTGCGTGGAGTCGATTCGAAATCAAAGAAGATCTCGTTCACACCGAACGCATCAAACAGATACTTTACACATTGATGCTCGATACGCCGCGAAAATGCGCGGCAGCTTAACACCCAATTTGTCACAGTTAGGCGTTCGCCCGCAGCTTGGCCCATCATGACCGCCACTTTTCCGAGAGCACCAAACTTGTCTTTGTAGGAGACGGTAAAAACAAAAGATCCTGGCATCTGGAAGAAGCTCGACCATTCGGCCTGATTCAAACGACGGCCATTAAGATTGAACTGGTTCGTCTTGTTCAGCAACTCGAAGGCTCGGGCTTCGGTCCAATCTTGTGCCGGTTCGATTGTCACGCGGGCTTCAGCCGTGCGAAGAAACTCCTCAGCCATCTCCAGTGAATTCCCGTTTGCCTCCCGCCACGCGCTTGACTCTCGAATGCTCTGCAGCCGAATGGCATCATCTTCCGTAACGACGAATTTCCCAAACAGTTCGCGTAAGTCCTTAAGAAATTTCCAGGTTCCTGCGTAGTCGTTTTTGGGGAAAATCTTGCAAACCATTTCCGGGTATACGGCCTGAACCTCTGCAACCTCCATCGGGCTGTCGTCTATGAAAACTACTGAATCTGGCGCGACATTCCAAGCCTTGAGGATCCGCTCCACTGATTCTGATTTACGCGACCAGTGCGCTTCGATTGGAAATATCTCGTTCTTCGAAATCAGAAGATCCGCCCGCTCAAAGGCGCGTTCGACATTGACAAGATCATTCTTGCTGGCCACTCCAATCAGGACGCCGGCGCCCGCCAACGATGCGAGAAACTGCTGATATAAGCCATGCAGCTGGCTGTGTCGATCGAGATGCCAAGAGATTCCATCCGGCCCATCCTCACCGAGAATCCCAGACCATAGAGTGTCATCAAGGTCCGTGATCAACCCCTTTTTCTTAGGGCGATCACAAATCAATTCGCTCAGGATCTCAGCGAGCACAGACGCGTGGCTGATCTGATATGGAAACCCAGTCGCCACATCCGACTTGACGTCATACCGCTCTTCTACTGTAGACCGGCAATTGAGGCTCTGGCCGCTCACCACGCGAATACCTGGTTCCTGAACCAGAGCTGCTGCAAGCGACGCCACCACATGTCTCAGTTCCGTCTCTGCAGGACTTGCCTCGATCGGCATGGTCGTAAATAGCGGCGGCAACGGCAGCGTCGGCATGGAGACAACCACGCGAACGAGGCGCGATGCCTCAACAATTCCCTTCTGTAAACGAGCTGCCATTTGACGCGCGGAGCCGACAATCTCGGCCATTTGCGAGGGATGCCATCCGCCTAGAGTGCGCACTCCGAGGCGAGGGTCAAGGTCGCTCCATTCGATCAGCACGACAAGCGAGTCGAAAGCATCTTTTTGCGACTGAAACCGTTCGACATTTCCAGATAGATCGCCGAATAGTCCGTTCTTAACAATGACTCGGTGGCCTGGAAGCTGCGACTTCAGGCTTGCCGTGAGAAAGGTTTGCAGGTGGAGAGGCGTAAAACCGCATGCGAGGCAAACCCTCTTCTCCGGTGCATCTTCCTCGACCGGCAGAGCCACCAGTTTTAAAGCGTCAATCAGCTTCAAGAACGCATCCCCTTGAATACTTGCCCCGAAAGTCTAGAGCAGCTTATAAAGACCAGCGAGTGCACACAACATGGTCGCCTGGCCCCAATGAAGTGTCGGTGTCTTGTTAATCAACCACGGCGCGTACCGGCGATAGTAAAAATAGCCGCTGCGATCCTGCATGTTCTTGATCGTCCATTGGGCAACTTTCATTGCGAGCGCAAGATTGTCCGGATCGCGCTCGTTGAAGAACACGAAGGTATCAATGGCCTGGGAACTGCACTGAATATCAAGAGGACGAACCTTATGGTTATAGTACTTTGGCGTTCCATCCAGGAGAAAGAACGTGGCCTTCCAGTACTCGTACCCTTTCATCATCACTTCATCGAACCGTGTATCGTCAGTGCATTCGATGTAGTGCTTGAACGAATCCAGTACATACGCTGTATGGAAATTGTCAACCCATCGCAAATTGTCCATTTCCCCGTAGTACCACGACGCATCAGCTCTCTGATGCTTCGCTGTGTACTGAATTGCCTTCTCTGCAAAAGCGCGGTAGGCTTCGTTGCCCACAAATGCATAGGTCCGCGCTAGAAGGCCCGCGCCGAGTACATTCGCATTGTGGACCTGATGATGAGACGTCGGGAAATAGTGGATGCAATGGGTATCGCCGTCCACATACGCGCCGAGGTCGTGGATGATGTGCTCGCAAGCGCTGGCGGCAATTTGCAAATAACTATCCCGATTGAAATGCTGATACCCATCGAGGAAAGCATGGCCAATTAAGGACGTCCAAACAACCGACGGTATGTTGCTCGTGACGTACGTGCTTCGAGACTGATAATCGAAATGGTTGCCCCAGCATGCGCCGCGATAACCTGAACTCTGGTTATCGATGAGCCATTGCAACGCCATCGTCGCCTTATCGTTCCATGCCGCATCTCCGGTGGCCTCATTCATACGAATGAATCCGCGCGCCAGAAAGCCCATTCCTTTAGTCGAGCGGCTCTTCGAAACTCCGAGCAATGGACGTAAATTGATGGGAAACCGGCGTACTCCCTGCTGCAGCACGGTCCGCAGCAACTTTGTCTCGAAGGTAAGGGGACGCACATACCGTGCATTCAAACCATCGAAAGTGTCGTAACCGCGATAATCGTTTTTTGTCAGCCATTCAGAGAGCCGGCCGATAGAGTCTGCAATCTGACCTTTTGTGCCATGCAGAGACCCTGCGCGAGTGCTCTCTTTACCAGCAGATACCATAGTACTTGCCATCTTCACTCCGCCGATTCGTGATTCGGACTAAGTCGATAAGATATTGACCATCCCGCAAACGTCCTGGGACACATTCAAACTGAGGATCCTTATTGCCGACCACAACTGTTTCTGCGTGGTCCAGAACCTCGTCAAGGCTTTCGACCATTAACCTGGAAATATGGGGAATCCGGTTCAGGATGAAATCGCGATTCGCGCCAACCAGACTCGCCAGCCTCACGTTGCGATCGAATATCCGCAGGTCATATCCCTTACCAATGAGCCTCTCGATAACCTCAATCATCGGGCTTTCACGCAGATCATCCGTTCCTGCTTTAAAGCTGAAGCCCAGTACGCCGATCCGCTTATGACCGTTTTGCGTGATGAGTTGCACACCTTTTGTGATCTGCAGCTCATTGCTTGGCAATACGGCGTTCACGATGGGCAACGCAATGTCATTTGTCTTCGCCTTATACGACAGAGCTCTCAAATCTTTAGGTAGGCAGGATCCCCCAAATGCAAATCCCGGCATCAGATATGCAGGCGATATATTGAGCTTTTTATCTTGGCAAAAAATGCCCATCATCTCGTGCGCATCAATCGAAAGCGACTTGCACAAATTGCCGATTTCGTTCGCAAAGCCAATCTTCAAAGCATGCCAGCAGTTGTCGACGTATTTGACCATTTCCGCAGTCTCGACGCTCGTCCGAATAAGCGGCGCATCAAGCTTGCTATACAGAGATGCCAGAATATCTCCACTCTCCGGATCGATCTGGCCAATCACGGTCTTTGGCGGCGCATCAAAATCCTTTACAGCCGAACCCTCCCGAAGAAATTCGGGATTATTGCAAACACCGAAATCAGCGCCCGCCTTCTTCCCGGAATACTCCTCAAGAACAGGAATGACAATATCCCGCATTGTTCCCGGCAAAATCGTACTGCGTATCGCAACCGTGTGCCGCGTTTTTTTCTCCTTGATCGCGGCTCCAATCAGTTCGCATACTCGGCGGATGAAAGTGAGGTCAAGGTTACCGTTCGCCTGGCTCGGTGTTCCGACGCACACAAACGATATTTCGGTGTTCTGGATTGCCTCATTCTGGTCATCCGTGGCGCGAAGCCGACCTGCTTTGACCGCGGTTTCGATCATCGGCCCAATCTCGGCTTCGATAATGGGTGAATGACCGCTATTGATCAGATCGATCTTGGTGCGAACCGGATCGACGCCCACAACATCGTGACCATCCCGTGCGAAGCAACCCGCCGAGACCGTACCTACATACCCAAGTCCAAAGATGCTGATTTTCAAGAGAGTGTTAATCCTTCTGTGGAATTCTAGAAACGAACTGTAGACTCTTCCGTTTCATCCGCTTTCGGCGGGGCTCACCTTTTAGTCAATGAATAGGCGATGTACATACTCCAGAGTCAGCAACTTATGAATATCGCTTGTGTAGTTGCTTGTGCCCGCAGTGTGTCCGCGCACGATCGTTTCAACTTTATTCCGGTTCAAATATGGCCGTGCGAGTGTTCCTGGGTCGAGAAGCATCTCCTGCACATATCTTGAAAGAGCATCTCTGTACCACACGCGAAAATGGCAAAACTTGTGGCGGCCGAGAAACAGACGTTCGAGATGAAGGGCGGAAAAAACATGATCGGTGCGCGCAAGCCACTGCGGCATTCCGTAGTCGTATGCGTACTCTGCTTTGAATGTAAATTCAAGCAAAGCCCGCGACAGCGAAGATCCACCGTTCAAGCCTCGATCTGTGCGAATACGCCCGAGGCGTGGATCGCCGTCACCAATCAGCCGAATGCAGTCATTGCTGTCCGCAAAAATATCGCTCTTGACAACCGACGAATCCGGAGCCCTAAATGCTGTTCGAACAATGTCGTTATCCACAAATGGAGAACGCATCGTAATCTGCGTCTCCTCTAAGGCCAGGTTGCCGAAGTGATGCCAGGGAAGCTGGTGAAACGCGATGAAGGAAACAGCATGTGCCTGCAGTAGCTGCGAGTAGGTTTCGCTCGCAATTTTCGCCTGCCTCTCAATCTCAGGGCCAAACAACTCCGGTGTCGGACTGCCAGGCTTGAATGCGCGCAACCGTCTCAGAACTTCACTCCCGTAGTTTCCCGTCAGTCGTACTGGCGCAATTTTTGCTGCGCATTCATTAGCGTAGAGATCGCAGGCGCGACTGACAGTTACACATCCGTCTGTCATATACACGGCTCGCTCAGCGTAGCGCCCGAAATTCGAGAGCAACGTGTCACCGACAGGAATTACCTCATGGGACTGGCCGCACAACTTGGCAATTCGGCGAGCAAGGACCACGTCTTCGCAATCGCGATACGTTCCACCGAACGAATAGCATGGCAGTGTACCGGGCTCGGCGCGCTGCCAAGCCATGATCATCCGCGTATCGAGTCCGCCAGTCAGCGACACCCCAACCGGCTGATGACCATTCAGATAGCGAGGAAGAATCTTCGCGAAGACTTCGCGTAATTCTTGATAGTAGGCCTCCGGATCGAGCCGCTCCTGATTTTCCCACTCCGCCGGATCAAAATAAGCAGCTTTTTGCCGCAGCGCTTTTCCTTCGAATCTCCAGGCAGATCCTGCTGGTAGCAGCTTAATGCAGCTGAAGAGGGTCCTGTTCTCCAGAACACAGCCACACGAGATCCATTCCCCGAGGCTTTTAATGTCGAGCGACTTCAGTTCCGGACGAACGGCAAGAATGCCCTTTGCTTCTGCTGCAAAATAGAAAGCGTCTTTCCCCTCATGGTAGTAAAGCCGGTGTAGACCATATCGGTCATTAAACAGCGTTGCCGTACCACATTCCCGATCAGTGACGAGCCCTTGAAAACGCCCGTTCAAAACAGCTGGGAACGTCTCTTGTTCTTCGTACAAATGGGCAAGATACGACGGTCCTGTCGCTTCAAACCGATGCCCGCGCTCCCGCAGTCTCTGAATGTCACCTGGATCCGTATATTCCTCTCCAGCGAATATCAGGCATACACTTCCGCTCTCATTTCTGAGCGGCATTTCAGCCGAAAATGAATCTCTGCGGGCGATCCAGCCCACATAGACGCCTAGTTCTTCTTGAATCCACGTGCCTGTCACATACGACGACTCGTGCCGAAGCGCCTGGACCATTCGGACCAACTCAGCTTCAGCCTGCCTACGAGGCATCTTTGTTACAAGCCCAACTATTCCCGGCATTCAGCGTCTCCTACAGAGCTTCCTTCACAGAAGAAAATCTGCGGCTATACCAGTTCTCTCGCAGTTCCCGTAGCTTCGCAGTAATGGGTTCTGGAATACGACTTGTCAAGCGATGGTGCAGACCGGCGCGCAGCGCGATAGAACCTAAAGGCGTTAGAGGTACGTAATAACGCGGAACATCGACCCGTTCAAAGCCACTACGCTCCTTAAAGTCGCTCAGCGTGCTTCGCTGCTTATTCCCGTAGGCAAAGTTTGAGTACACCAGATGCGAGATACCCCGATCCGCACAGGACCGAACAGCCTGGGCTACCAAAGCGTTCGTAGGGGCCTTGTCTCTGTCCTTAATAGAAGAACAGATGTTCATCAAACCTGCTTGAGTCTTTGTTTCGTCATACACCATCTTGATAAAGCCAATCAGCGTCTCTTCATAAAAGGCGCCAATGAAGACGCTGGTATCTAAAAAGCTTGCTTCGTCTCGATAGACCGTTTCGAGATCTTTTCCGTAGTGCGAAAATCGCTTGCCCTGCCTGATGGGAGACTCGTTGTAGATTTCCCAGATGCCCTTGACTAAGTTTCGATCAAACGGAACTTCGCGAATTACGACACCTTTTTTCTGCGCCTGTTTTGCTTTATTGCGTGCCTTAAATCCGATTTGCTCGTTCCACCAGTGATCAAACGTACTCACTGGAAGCGCAGCAAAGTTATCCCATTCCATATAAAACGGAAATTTCTTTGATGTATCAGGAAGCCGTTGAATGAATGAGAACAGGTCGACGCGCGTGCCGCATGTTTTAAGTGCACTTAGTATTGCATCTGGGCTATCAATGAAGTGATATTTATCAGCTTCGAGGCGAGCAATGCGCAAAAAACGCCCGCGTATTCTAACCTCTTTGCCGGCGACTGTAATGAGTCGATTCACAAGCTATCTCCGGGGGTATAGGGCACAATACTGCGCTGGGCGGTATCCAGCCCACTTCCTCAGTTCTGCAGATATGTGTGGTGAAGGGAATCTTGGCGGAGAGGGAAGGGACTCGAACCCCCGGGTGGCAAAACCACCACAGCCAGCAAGCCGGCTGATGCCTTACCAACGGCGACCTCTCCGAATCTCAATGATAACTGATTTAAGGTGTGACTGGAGCTATTCCGTTATGTAATGTTCTTTAATCGGGTTGATTTTTAAAACCGCAAGTAACTTACCTGCGTGATCGAAGAGACTCACGAGCAGTTCCATGAATCGATGCTGACCCATCAAGAAGGCGATAGGCAAACCCAACACATAAAGTGGCACTGCCACGACGGACTTAGCGATCTCGCCCGCACCAAAGTTGCGATACTTGAGCGTATTCGAACCCCTCAGTAAGGCGCGCCTCAAAAGAAAGCCGCGGTCCCATCGGGACGGAGGAATCACCTCATATGCGACGGCTTCATCGCACCAGACAAATTTGTGTCCTTTGCCGATCATCCTGATGAAAAAATCCGTGTCCTCACCGCCGCGGAATTCCGGCCGGAAGATTGGATTCACGCCCTCGAGAATCGACGCCTTTAGCATCACATTGCCGGTGCGGCCTTCTTTCCATTCAACCGTCGTTCCGGTCGGATGTGTTTTGCGATCGTAGAATTTGCTATCAGTCACCCATTTCGGAGGAACGACGTCAAAATAACGCTTGACCGGCCCCAACACACCAGCGACGCCGTAGTCTCTGTACGCATGATAGAGCGTCACCAGCCATCGCTTGATCGGAAACTCATCGTCGTCGATAAATGCGAGAAGCTCTCCCCGGGCATTGGCGATTGCGGTGTTTCGCGCCAGTGAAATGTTTTGCTCCGGCACCACGCAATAGACAATCGGTATTGACGAACTCTTCGCGAATTCTGAGACGACAGTCTCAGCTGATCGCGATGAATCATTATCGGCAATGACAATCGAATAAGTGAAAAGGCCGTCCGTTTCCTGCTGCTTCAGTTCCTGCAGCAAACGGTCGAGACACTGAGGACGCTTGTACGTGCAAACGCAGACAGCTACATGAGGAACTTGATTGCCGCTCACTGCGGCAGATCGCTCCTGCTGGCCACTCGCAGGGGATTTAGAGATTTCCGACACTAGCAATCCTCTTTGGGTAATGAGTGGCCAACGGCGAACCGCCCGTCCAGTTTAAAAGCGCATCGCTGGTTAGAAACCGAAACTCCTCCGGTACCACGGGATGAGTTTCCACTTCGACCATGAGCTGCCGAGACAGAGAGAATATGTGCGACAACCGCTCTGGTGGGCTGAGTGGAGCAAGCGCGAAAAAGAAATCGGCAAATTGATGACGCCGCGCAAGCATCTGATCAATACGTCGGCGATACCAACGATTCAGCGATCCCTTTTCGCCAGGCCGGAATGAAAAATTGCGTCGTACAACTATGCCTCTGGGAATGAGCGCAGAAAAAAGCACATTCGCACAAAGGTGCATGTGGTGATGGCCGTCCAATCTCGCTGGTGGTTGACCATACAGCCGTGCATATTCTTCTAGCTGAGCCTGGACCGTATAGGTAAACGATCGGGTTAATCCCGGATGAAAGATTGCCTGGTGCGCGCGGCGTTTCCGGAGATAGAGGGCAACTTTCTCTTGATGTCCAGCCAATTGGCTGCTGATGCCCGATCCACTAAATGGCTCCGTCAGATTCAGATGGAGGCCTGTATCGATTCCCTCTTCCCTAGCTAGCTCGCTCGCCCTGACTGAATCAGCCATGAAAACCATGGCGCTGGTAGAAGAAAGCGCCTTATGGGCAAAGCACCTTCGAATGCAGTCGGTCGTCTCTCGATCCAAACCCCAATCATCGGCATTGATGATGAGCGCGCCACCACGCGCCTTTTCAGCGATGTTCGGCTGATCAGTCGGGCCAGGTGTTCTTTCTACGACATTCATTTTTATGAGGCGCTTTCTTGCCTGACACGAATACGGGCTGGTACACCGACGGCGGTTGCTCCATCAGGAACATCGGTAAGGACGACTGCATTGGCGCCGATTCTGACGTTATTCCCGATCTTGATGCTGCCCAGCACCTTGGCGCCGGCTCCGATTCTTACGTTATTTCCGATAATCGGTGCTACCTTCTCGTCCCAGCGAATCCCGATCGTTACATGTTGATCGATACGCACGTTATCGCCAATTTTGCACCGATAATCTAAGACCACTCCCATTCCATTGTGGCCAAAATGAATATTCTTCCTTCCGATCTCCGTTTTATAAGGAATAAAACAGCAGAACCCAAACCGGAGAAACTGCTGAATCAGAAAAGGGAGAACCGGAATCTTCCAGCGGTACAGCGTGTTCGATGTGCGGTAGATGTAATAGGGCAAATTTGACTTTGTAATCATCTATCTCGTCACCAGTTTCTGAAATCGCGCTATCACGTGAGGCTCTCTTGAGACGTTCGTCGAATTCCTAACAACCGCGTAGCGAGAAACTCTCGAAGTCTTCGCATTTGCTCGCCACCCCTGAATCGCGCAAACTCGTCAGTCACGTCCCGTCGCCGTTTAACAACAAGGGCAAAGTAATATCCTGTAAGGCAGAGCAGACCACCCACAATATAGGGAGGCTTGCTCATCTGATAGACGCAACGAAAGATCTGCCAAACCGGATGTCCACCGAGCCGATAATCTGTCTGGCCCCACTTAAACGGCAGCTTCAGGCCTTTGTTCATGCCCGACCCCATCTTGCGATGATGAAAACAGACTTTGTCAGGGAACGTCCTGGTCTGCCACCCCTTCATCCGCGACGACACAACCGCAACCAGATCGATGCCTCCACCTCGAATCGGCGTATAGCCTCCAATCGCCTCAAAGCATTCGCGCCGGAAGACTTGGCATGCGCCAGACACATGTTCAATGCTGGTAAAGCGAAAGTCGTACGTGCCGCTTCCCTCAGTAAAAGGAGTGCCGGCTACGCCCAATCTTGGATTTGCTCTGAATTTAGCGAGTAGGAATTCAAAATAGTCGGAGTCAAACGAGATATCCGCATCCAAACTGCAGATAATCTCATAATCGAGACCTTTGATTTTTTCCCAGCCTGTGTTGAATGCGTGCACTTTCCCGGCAAAATGGCGCTCGCGACGTTCGGGCATTCGAAGCAGTTCGATCCACGGATATTCTGCCGCATACTTGCTCACAAGCTCATCGGTTCCGTCAGTCGAGCCGTCACTTACAATAACCCACTTGAGAGGATGAACACTTTGTGAGACGACCGATCGAAGTGTCAATTCGATGAAGGCCACCTCATTTCTCGCCGCGGTAATAATGACGTAGTTGAACGAGTTTGTCATACCCATAGATATTCTTTCTGGATCGCCGACATGAGTGTGTCCGAAATCCCTGTGACAATTTCATCTGCCGCAGTAGGCTGCGATTCGACGGCTCTCTACGAGCTTCGAAAAACCTGCTAGCGAGCGGAGAGCGCGGCATCTGCACTTTCTGCTGCGGATGTCAGCTTCGATTTAAAAGAACGTATCTCTTCAGCCACTTTGGCTTGCTGCTGTATCTCAAGCTGTGGAAACATTGGTAGCGAGACAATCTCTTCGGCGATACGTGCCGCAACCGGAAAATCTTCCGGGCGATAGTTGAGCCACGAATAGGCCTTCTGCATGTGAAGCGGAATAGGATAGTGAATTCCTGTACCGATGCCCGCGTCTTTCAGATGACTCATAAGATCATCTCGCTCTGCAGTACGAATCACGTACAGATGATAGACAGCCCGCGACCACGAAGGCTCATAGGGGCGAGTAATGCCCTCGATATCGACAAGAAGCCGATTGTACTCTTCCGCCCGCTCGCGACGCTGCTCATTCCACTTGGTCAAATGCATCAACTTCACCTGCAGAAGACCGGCCTGAATTGAATCCAGTCGGCCGTTGTATCCCTCGATATCGTGATAATACTTCTGCGCCTGACCATGATCGCGCAGCATCTTGATCTTTCCCGCGATTTCGGCGTCGCCCGTAACGGCAGCTCCTGCCTCACCACAAGCACCGAGGTTCTTGCCCGGATAGAAACTGAACGCAGCAGCGCGCCCCATGGTACCAGCTTTCATCCAGCGATTCGCTTTGCTCGAGAAGTATTCCGCACCATGTGCCTGGCACGCATCCTCGATCACCATGAGCCCATACTCTTCAGCAAGTGAGAGGATCGCATCCATATCGGCCATCTGACCGTAAAGGTGTACCGGCACTACTGCCGTCACCGGACGGCCGCTGCGGTCACTGATAAGCTTTCCCGAGCTGTCGCGTGTGCACTGCTCTTCGAGAAACAGACTAAGCTTCTCGACCGACATATTGTAGGTCTGCTCGTCGATATCGATGAATTCCGGCAGCGCTCCCGCCTGCGAGATCGCTTCGGTCGTGGCGATGAACGTGTGCGGAACTGTGAGCACCACGTCGCCCTGCCGAACACCGCAGGCCATCAGCGCGAACCGCAAAGCGTCTGTACCGCTGCTCACTGCAATAGAATGCTTCGTGTCGCAGAAGCTTGCGAATGCCTCCTCAAACTGCTCTACCATGGAACCACCAATAAAGCCGGCCGTACGAAGCGCCTTGCGAAATACGTCGGTCAGCTCCTGTTCGAGCTCCACATGCGGCGTAACAAGATCGAGAAACGGAATGGCATTGGGAACGGACATCTAACTAAGCCTCCACTTGATTTTCGATATAGCGTAGGATTTTTGCTGGGTTTCCGGCCACGATCGCATTCGCTGGGACATCTCTGGTCACCACGCTCCCAGCGCCGACAATCGCGTTTTCGCCGACAGTAATATTGCAGAGAAGAGTAGCTCCCGACCCTACGGAAGCTCCCTTGCGAATAACAGTGGGTTCAACCTTCCAGTCAGCCTCCGTCTGCAGCCCCCCATCGGAGCGAGTGGCCCGCGGAAAGCTGTCATTCGTGAACATCACTCCATGGCCGATGAAGACATTGTCTTCAATCACAACTCCTTCACAGATGAAGGTGTGACTCGATATCTTGCAGCGTTTGCCCACGCTCGCGTTCTTTTGTATCTCAACAAAGGCGCCGATCTTGGTCTCGTCGCCAATCTCGCAGCCGTACAGATTGATAAACTTGGACAGGCGAACATTGGTCCCGAGCTTCACGTCTTCCGAGATCGCATTATACGAATTCATAGGCGGACTAAAGCTCCCCTTTGCTTTAACGATTCGCTGGCCGCTTCAAGCATTTTCACTACGCGCAATCCAGCGATTCCGTCATTGAATGGCTGCTTTCCCGTGGTCACACAGTCGACAAAGTACGACAATTCGTGCTGCAGTGCTTCTATCTGCTCCAATTGCGGCGACCACATATCTCCCGAACGGTAGTTGACCAGCAATTTGTAGACGCCTTCCTGATTAGTGATCTGAACACCCTTGTCATAAATCTTGAGTTTCTCATCAGCCTCAAGATCGTTCCACACCAGCATCCGCTTTTCGCCACCAATCAGCGTAGTCCTCACCTTCACAGGTGATAGCCAATTCACATTGATATGCGCGATGACTTTTCCCGGAAAGTAGATGGTCATGAAAGCTACGTCTTCGAGTCCATTCAAATGCCCCTGGCCCGTAGCGACCACCGCCTCGGGGCTGGCCTTGATGAGGTGATCCATAATCGAAAGGTCATGTGGCGCCAAATCCCACAGCACATTGATATCGTGCTGAAATAGCCCTAGGTTAACGCGCGTCGAGTCATAGTAATAGAGATTGCCCAGCGCTCCCTCATCCACGAGCTGCGCGATCCTCTTTACAGCCCCCGTGAAAAGGAATGTGTGATCCACCATGATCAGCAGATTCTTTTGTGCCGCAAGATTTACGAGCTCCTCGGCTTGCGCGGCCGTGCTTGTGAACGGCTTCTCGACAAAAACATGTTTTCCATTTTCGAGAGCCTCTTTAGTTAGTTCATAGTGAGTCCAAACAGGAGAGATAACTGCAATAGCATCTGTATCAGGTGACTTGATCACCTCCGAGGCATCCGCCGTAACGGTGACGCTGGGATATGCTTTCTGCGCTCGCGCGCGTGCAGCGGGGCTGAAATCTGCAATAGCGCAGACCTTCGATCCTTCTAGCGCCATGAGGTTGCGCACGATATTCGGGCCCCAATAGCCGTAGCCGATTACCCCGAAATTCATATAGCTTTTCTCTTTCTCGTAGCCGTTTTTATATTGAAATCTGTAACGAAGATTCCTTACTGCTCTTCATCAACCCAGTTTTGTGTCGTGAGCGAGAAGAACGCATCGTAATACGCGATGCTAGAAAGCGCCTGAACCCTTGATCACCGCGAATGGAGTACGGATCAGAATTCTAAGATCGAGCCATGGCGACCACGACATCGCATATCGAAGATCGAGTCGAACCATCTCATCAAACTTGACACTGCTCCGGCCGGTTACCTGCCACAGACCGGTAATGCCAGGCTTCACGTCGAGAAGGCGTCTGCGATGCCACGTTTGGTACGCGGCCAATTCGTAGGGAATCGGCGGTCGGGGACCAACAAGCGACATGTCGCCCCACAAGACATTCAAGAACTGAGGCAATTCGTCGAGGCTCGTCCGGCGCAAAAATTTGCCAAGCGGGGTGATCCGCTTGTCATTCGTGATCTTGAATACTTGTTCCTTGCCGTTTGAGTTATCTCCAGCATTCCGGCTCGCGATCAATCTCGTCACAAATTCTTTATGGACGCTGTTGTCGTTGTTTACGTACATAGATCGGAACTTGAGAAACGTAAAGCTCTTCCCGTACTGGCCGACCCGACGTTGCCGGAAGAAGACCGGACCTTTCGATGTAGCTTTCACTGCGATTGCAATGACGAGAAATGCAGGGGAACACAGAAGAAGCATGATCGAGCTTCCAATAACATCGGTAACTCGCTTCAGTACAAGCAGTGGCCGCCGGCCCTTGCCGTGATTCAAAAGGTCCGGATACAGTGCAGGATTGCTGAGACGCCCTGGCTTGTCGTGATCCCAGTCATCCGGGAAGAAGTGGAACGAAATGCCGACCTGCTTGAATGTCTCGGGCGTCAATTCGTCAAGCAGCGTGGCGCTTACGCGGCTGACAATCATATCGGCAATCGAGTTCCTGTCGGTCCCAATCAACCCTGTAAACATCACTCCAACAATGGCACCTTGCCGATACCAACCGACAATATCCGTATCTCGGCTGGCAGCGATGAGCGCCGACACAATCGTTTCAAGTGTGGCCTGATTCTTCTCCGCAATCTCATTGTTCGTCAGTTCCAACAACATGAGCAGAAAAGGAGATGTCGATCGCTCAGTCCGCTTGCGTTCGATTGCGATCATCCGCTTGAATGTCTCTTCATCCAGAGCCAGGCGCTGACCTGCAGGAATGGACTCTAGTAGAGGATCGGCCATGGGTGAAGCATTTGCCTCGCTTCGCATAGTCAACACTTACTCCTCTCGGGGAAATCTGGTTCGCAGTAAATCGCCGCACCCAAAAGCTTATTGGCTAAGCTGTGAGCACCAGCGTCAGAAAGGCATTGGCCGGTGGAATTCAGTTAGGCTGTTTTTCGCGCTTGAGCGCACAGCCATCGTGCTGCGCCACGCTTAACCAGCCCACATCACTATGAAGTAGGAGCAGAGCGATAGTAATAACTGCTATAAGTTGATACTTTAGAGCAATTCAATAGGGCGCCGATCAGCTTACCGGGCTCTAGAGCCTGCAGCGCCCGTTCCAATTGCTGTTTTTCCGTAATGCCTTGGCGGGTAACCAGCAAGATGCCGTCCACCATGCGCGCCCAAACGCTGGTATCGGCGAGCGGTAATACCGGAGGAGAATCGATAATGATCCAATCGAACCAGGCATTCACCTGCTCTAGTAGGGCCGGCAGCTTTTCAGATTGGAGCAGCTCCAGCGGAGCATCCGGCGCACTTCCTGCCGGCAAAATCCATGGGCCTGTTTCACTGAGCCGGCAGAGGCAATCCCGAAGCGTGTTTTGCCCTCGCAGCAACTCACAAATTCCCGAAGCGTCATTCAGATCAAGCATGTGAGTCAATGCCGGCCGGCGCACATCCCCCTCAATCAGCAAGATCTTCTCTTCGGTCTTTTGCGAGAGCGTGCAGGCGAGATTGGCAGCCACAGTGCTCTTGCCTTCGCGCGGGACGGAGCTGGTAATGAGCAGCCGTTTTAAAGGCCGGGTCCGGCGGAGATTTCTCAAGCGCACGGCCAGCAGGCGAAATGCCTCGGCTGTCGGGCTCTCTTTATCTGTTAAACAAATAAAGCGGCTTTCCGAAGCTGCGGCTATTGGAAGCACGCGGCTCTGCGCGAGCAGATCAGAGATCCCGCTCTCTTCAGCCACGAGCCCAGGCCCGGCTAACTCCTGCTTTTCTACATGCGCAGATTTACCATTCGAGCCGGTCCATTCGAGTACCTGGCCGCTTGTTGCAGGGACAACCGGATCGAGTAACGCTGTCCCCCATCTGGACGCCACCTGATGCTCTACGTGCTGCAAGAGCCTGGTCGATTCCGCTTGGGTCACTTCGTCGGTTCCAACACGTTCAGCTTCCGATCTAAGTAATGCATCAAATATTTGACTCATAATTCTTCTTCCTCGGCAGCCGACGCATCCAGTCCGATCACGCTCGCAACGGGCGTACGGAACGAAGTGTAAGGATCAAGCTCGCGTGCCGGAATCTCTTCTGGACCATCTTTGCCGCGGAGCTTCGCCCCCGAGACAGCGACAGAATTAGGTAGATCAAGACGGAAGTCTTTCGCAACTTCCTCGATGATCTCGGCCGTCACGTTTGTTAGTCGCCGTGCATAGGCGGTGATCAGCGCATTTTCGCAGAGTGTATTAATTAACCGCGGCAATCCCTGGGAATAACGCTGAATCTTTGCGAGCGCATATGGCGAGAATAGCGAGTTCGCCGCTGGATCGGCTCCGGCGATGCGCAGACGCTTTTCAATATAGCTTTTAGTCTCTTCAACACTCAGTGGCCCCAGCTGTGTTCGCAAAGCAATTCTCTGCTTGAGTTGCCGCAATCCCACCGAGTCGAGCTTCTCATCCAACTCCGGCTGTCCGACCAGCATGATTTGTAATAGCTTTTCGGTCGTTGTCTCGAGATTCGAGAGAAGCCGTATCTCTTCCAGCGTCTCCGTCGAAAGTTGATGAGCCTCGTCTACGATCAGCACAGTGGTCAGTTGCCGGCCGCCGCGCGTGACTAGGAACTTACTCAGTTCCGTCAGCAGTTCGCACTTATTTTTTCCGGAGGCATCGAGCCCGAAGTCAGAGACAGCGTATTGCAGAAATTCCGTAGGCGAAAGCGTGCTGTTGAAGAGATACGCGTAGGCAACATCTTTACTTTGCTCCAGCAGGCGAAGCAGGCATCGCAACAGCAATGTCTTACCCGTTCCCACCTCGCCAGTGACCACAACCAATCCCTTGTGCCGCCGGACGCCATAATAAAGAGACGCAAGAGCTTCATCATGGCGCTTGGTGGGAACAAAGCAATTCGGGTCCGGCGTAAGCTCGAACGGATTGCGATTGAGATGAAAATACGCTTTGTACATCGTTAAGAAGGCCTGCGAGCGGTTTCATAAATATCCATGCTAACCGCAGTGAAAGAACCGAACCCCAAAAGAGCAGATGCAACCGTTGGAACTGATCAATCCCAATTCTTCAGCTGGTTTCTAGCCGTGCAAATAGCTCATCGCTGAACCAGCCAAAATGGTCAGGAAAACAAAGGCAGCTACTGCCCATCCTAACGCCATCCGCATTTTGCCGCTTCGTACGTCGGCGGGCGTAATGATCTCCGGAACCTCGGAAACAACCGGCACGGGCAGAAGCATTTGGATCTCCTTGTCACTGTGCATGCGGTCGTCCATAAATTCCAACCCAGCCACTACCAGGAGTCCCAATCCTAGGCCGACACCTAATCCAACCCCACACATCTTCAGGCGGTTCGGAAAATCCGGCTTCAGAGGCAAGCTGGGTGGATCGAGCACAGTGAACCGTTCACCCTCTTGCAACTGCTCCATGCTCGTGGCCATCTGCGACTCGTGTTCTTTCTTCAGCAGATCATTGTAGTTAGCCGAAGATTGCTCGTAACCGCGTGTCAAATCGGCTAGCTGCTGCTCTACCGCTGGCTCCTGGCTCAGTCGACCCTGGTATTCATTAATTCTTGATTTCAAATTGGCAATAGCCTGCTCGCGATTAGTGATCTCAATCTCATCCGCTTTGAGCTGGCTTTGGAGCTGCAGCAGAGGCGCAGCCTGCGCTGGGTCTTCAACCGCTGGCCCGTCACTGGCGCCGTGCTCCTTATCATTCGCTTTGTTCTTTAGATCAGCGATGAGCTGTTCCCGCATCTTTTCTGTCTTCGCGATCTCATCCTTGACCTGTAGCACCGCGGGATAGCGATCCGTGTACTTCGTGCTCAGCTCTGCAAGTTTCGCGCGCAATGTTTGTAGTTGCTGATCGGTTCCCGAAAGAGTGGTGGGCGTTCCCGAAGGCGATCGACTCACTCCCTGTGCAGACCGATATTGCTCAATGAGCGATTCGGCGTAGGCGCGGTGCTGCTTGGCTGTGCTCAACGCATCATCTTCGCTCTGCAACTGGGATTGGAGGCCGCTCAAAATTTGCAGGTTGCTGGCCTGCTGCGTAGGTAGCGCGCCTTCGTGCGCCGCCTGGAAGGCTCGCACTTTGGAATCTTGATCCGCCAGACTCGCCCGCGCGCTCGCAAGTTGATCCTGAATGAACGTGGTCGTATCTTCAGACTGGCGCTCGCGGACTCTCGCGTTTTCATCGATAAACAAGCTCGTCAGTTCGCTGGTAACTTCTTGCGCGACCCGCGGATCTGGCGCGATATAGGAAACCCTGAACGCGGTGATTGCTTGATTCTGCTGGTCGCGCACCAGTTCAATGTTGATGTCCTTCCCCATCATCCGGACCTTTTCGTCCGGTGTAATGACGCGGCTCTTGCTCGAATAGAGATGCAATTTGTCGATGATTAAAAGAAGGCGAGTCCGGCTGAGAATCTGCTGCTCGATACTTTGCAACCGTTCCTGCAGGTCATCATTGACGTTGGGAACGACGTAGTTCTTCGTTATTGCCGGCTCTTCCACCAGAATCAATGTGCTGGATTTATAGCGAGAGGGCAAAAACCAGCTCGAGCCCCACACGATGATCCAGCCAACGAAAAGCGGGATGAGGAATTGAATATGACGACGACGCACAATATCCACATAACGCCCAATATCAAACTTCTGCGCTGCCGGTTCTTCTATGTAGTCAGGCATACTTATCTTCCCAATGGCCGTGTGAACTGCCAGACGAGTGAAATCAATTCCCGATTGCTGTTTGGATCGCTTGCCAGTGAAGCAATTCCCTCATAGCTCTGATGCACGCGATCGTATTCGAACAATAAGCTGACCTGATCGCTGAATGCATGCTCGACGGTTGCAAATCCTGCGATGCTGTGGCCGTTCTGTGCTTCCGAGAGAAGAAGCGGAGTCACAGACCGATTCACCGCGTAGTTTGCGCTTGCACTTGCCGTCCAGGTGCGTGCCATCTGCCAGCGCGCATAACCACTGACGTTCGTCGACGTAAAGGCTCCCAACAACCCACCACCACCGGTCACCTGCCGGGAATAGTTGGCGCTCAAATTGGTGTGAAGTCCCTGCCACCGAACACTCGCCATAATCATGGGTTCCCACGCGCGCGATTCAGGCAGGGAAGTTTGTGTGGCCGAGTAGTGCTGAACACCGCCAGATGCCGAGATGGAAAACTCGTGCTTCGGATAGATCGTGTAAAACGCGTACAGATTGTGCATCTCTGTATTGCTCTGACCATTCTGCGGATAGGAAAGAATCAGAGAGTACGCGTAGTTCACGCCCGCATACTGACCGAGGGAAATACGGCGATTGTAGAAGCCAGATGCCCCGCGTTCATCGTAGTCGTAAAGACCTGACGTTTGAGAGGGGTTGGGATAGTGCAGCAGCATCGTGCTCCCCGAGACGCCGACCATCGCGGCAGGAGCAATTTGCAGGGAGAACTGGCCATTGGCGTTGTTGGTCAGACGCTGCGCAAACGGGGCTAGCACTCCCGGCGCAACAGGCTGTGAAGAGCCAGACGTCGCGGCGCCGGTTGAATCTGACAATCCGTAGGTCGTGGAACTCTTCTGAAAGGTATCGTTCAGGCCCAAAGTGCCGTGTGGAGTTAGACGATACTGGAAATCTACATTAGCGTTGTGATCAACCTCATTCAGGCTGCTCGTCGGCTCATAAAAAGTAAATCCCGGCCGATACGCGAAGATGAGATGCCGCCTCGAAGTAGTCTGATCAGCGGAGATCGTTGGCAAAACCGAATAAATACCTTCGCCGACCGTATTTGTACCTTGGCCCGCATACATGTTGTCGACGTAAGACCCACTAAGAACTAGCCCACCACGGAGGTAGTTCGATCGCATCTCGCTGCCAACAGCTGTCGGAGACGGATTGCTGTTCACGGGTGGCGGAGTTGCCATTTGATCATCGCCCGTAGTCTCAGGAGCAGATTGGATCGGGCTGGCTACCTGCGCCCACAACGAAGTGGCAGATAGAAGAGCCAAGCTCAAATAGATTCTCGTCAGCATAATGGCCCTTTACGGCACAACGATCGTGTCGTGCGGTTCGAGCCGTATGTTCTGCTCGGGATGCTTGCCCCGGATCACGTCCTTGTAGTTAAAAGCGATCCTGGTCTGTCCGCCGTTTGCATTGGCGCGCAGAATATAAATATCTTTTTGTTTCGCAAAATCCTGAAATCCACCCGCCTGGGCAATCGCATCCAGCACGGTCGTCGTAGCAGAAAGTGAATAAGACCCCGGCTTGATCACGCGTCCCAGTATGTTGTATTTCTGACTGTTGATCTGCTGGACGATGACTGTAACGTCTGGCTGCGTGATGTAAGAGCGCAGCTTGGTAGCAATATCCTGCTGCAGCTGCAGCGGAGTCAGACCCGCAGCTTGAACGTCTCCGATGAGCGGTAGCGAAATTTTTCCATCCGATCGCACTGGAATGGATTGCTGCTTCAGATCAGGCTCATTCCAGACGTTGATCGAAAGCAAATCGCTATTTCCGATCACGAAGTTATTGTCGCTTGCATGCCTGACCTCAGTAGTCGAAGGCTGCGAAGCAGGATCGGTCGCCGCATCCGCTGCGGGATGAGAATCCTGGCCTGAGGCAGTCAAGCTAGAGACAGCGATTGAAACACAAATCAATAATTTAAGAAGCATCGATCGATTGATCCCACAGTTCATTACAGTCCCTGTAATCTGCGCTGCGCTCATCGGCAAGATAGGCGCGGCAAAGTTCTAACAAAAACTTATTGGCTTCCACCAAGAGCGATTGGTTTGGGATACATTCCCAAAGCTCCGAGCTGGTCTGCTGAAAGATCTTCCGATGTATTTCGCCCAGTTACCGGCTCAACATCCGCGGCATCAATCTCCACTGCGACAGATTGTGCAAGCATTTCCACTGAGAGTACGAGGCGAAACAAGTTCTTTTTGCGGGTTAGAATCCCTTCGACTCCAGCGAGCGAACCACGCATCACTCGAACGCGATCTCCGCATTTCAAGAAAGGGTGTGGTTCAACGCGAAAGTTGCCATCCACGGCTGCGCGGATTGCCTGGATCTCCTCTTCAGGGATCACCGCAAGCTGTTCCCCGTGGTACAGGATCATGTGTACTCCAGGGGTGGTGACAACGTGCAGCTTGCGCTCCAGGTTCCCCCGCACAAACACGTAGCAAGGGAAAAGAGGCAGGGACAGCATCTTTTTTCTGTCTTTCCAACGGCGCATCGACTCGTACAGCGGCAGGAATACTTCGAAGCCCTTAGTTGCAAGCATCTCTGCGACCGTCTTTTCGTGCTGATGCCGCGTATACAACGCCCACCAGGGCTGATCTCCGCATGCGCTCAGGTCGATTTTCGAGGGCGTCAGCGTCATGGTTCTACCTTTTGTTAAACCAGTGCATTCATTTGCAACCGAGGCTACTTCGGGCATAGCTTCGCCCTGTGAGTCACAGACCCATTTTCCCTATCGAACCCCTCACACGTAGAGCGCGCGGCGCTCAAACGTGTATGCACCGACCAAGTAGTCCATGGCGGCACTGGAGCACATTTTCCCTATTCCCAAAATCTTAGACCTAGCCGAGAGTTACAATTCCCGGATTGTGCTAGGGTCTTGAGCCCCTGGTAACATCTTTCCAATCGTGCAGGTAATGGACAAAAAGCCTAACTCCTGCAGCCATCCTCAGCCGCGGTTTTTGTCACACTCTGTTCCGCGGCTTGCGCACTCTTTTTCATCCCACATTGGTAACATCTTTGTGGTTACTTTCGCCCGGCTGTTGTGCTCGCTTGCGGCAAAATCCGCTTGCGGCGCCCCGGATCGTCGATGCAGTCGAACCCAAAAACGGCCGTTCTAGGCCGGCCAACCGCCTAATCCGGACGCGGAAATCCCTTGCGGCTCCTCGGCCGCTGTATTGCCCCCGAGTTTCTCAACCTATAGAGCAGCGAACGATAGCTTCGTTTCAACCCTCCGGCCGCTTTTCGCTGGCTCCATCGGTTAGCCCGCAGAACTTGCAAAATCACAGCTTCTCCCACCACTTGGTGCGAGGCGGTCTTACGGCGCCCGCTCCGCCCGCTCTTCCCTTGCGGGCCATCCACAGCGCCGGCGAATGCCGCCTGACGCCTGAGCTCCTCGCCAATTCCTTCTTCACCGCCCAGGATGATCACCCGTGCAATACAATTCTCCAGTTCGCACAAATTGCCGGGCCAGTTCCACTGCTGCAGCACTCGCAGCACTGCAGGCGTCAGTTGCGGTGCTTTCTTCCCAAATTTTCGCGCTAGTTTCTCCGCAAAGAAATCCCACAGTTGCGGAATATCCTCTTTGCGTTCCCGCAAAGGCGAGAGGCGCAGCCGCATCACATCCATGTGGTGGAAAAGATCCTGCCGGAATGTCCCTTTCTCGATCGCCTTCCCCAAATCAACATTCGTGGCACAAATTATGCGGACGCGCGCCTGCTGCTCCTCGCGCCCTCCCGTCCGGAAATAGTGGCCGTCCTTCAGAAGATGCGACAGCTTTTTCTGAAAGCTGCGGCTTAACTCTCCAATTCCGTCCAAAAAGAGAGTGCCGCCCTCGGCAACTTCGATCAGACCACGCTCAATATCTCCAGCACCCGACTTGCCTTCATACCCAAATAGTTCGCCTTCGAGCAGACCAGGCGCGACCGCGGCGCAACTTAGTTTTACGAAGGGTCCTTCGCTCCGGCTTGAATAAACATGAAGAAATCGCGCGATCAGGTCCTTGCCCGTCCCGCTCTCTCCCTGCAACAGCACAGGAAAGTCACCCTTGCGCGCGCACTCGATCTTGTCCCGCACCTCGAGCATCGCTGCCGTCTGGCCGAAGACAACGCCCTCCGCCGGCAAATCCGCGGGATCAACTCGAAACCCCTGATGTACTTCAGCGGGCATGCTTCTCCAAGAATTCAGCAGTTTCTAGCTTCAACTTACTGCACGCATCGAACCAAAATATGGATCGCAGGTAAAATAACCGTGAACTTACTTCGAACTGATTTGCTGGGCTTTATGCCGTTTTTGGGACAATTTCAGCCTGCAACCTTCGTTCTTAGTGCAGGCACAAATTGACTTCTGCAAGATTTTGCATACTCTTCTTACTTCAGATATGCACATTGCTTCATCTTTCACCGATCGCGCGCAATTGGCTTCTCCCCGATTGCAATTCGAGCGCAGCCCGACTTTGCCTGCATTACTCGGAAACTGCAGGAAATCCGCTTTACAACTTATCCCGGATGCGTCTTGCGACGCGACCGCCCACATGAAGAAAATAGCTAAAATGCACATTCGCATAGCCGGCGATATGTGCGGATGAACTTACATTGAGTTAGTAGACAAGCGTCTCCTATTTGTAAAATCAAAGTGAATACTTGTTATTTTGTGTTGCCTTCAACAGAGTAGTGAGCTTCAGCTTCCAGGTTAAAACCTCTGCTGGCTCGCGGTGTTAAGCGATGCTGCTGAATCTTGTACAACAGAGCGCGATAACTGATATTCAGCGACTGCGCCGCCTTACGCCGATTCCAGCGCGACACTTCCAGCGCATCAAGGATCATCTGCATCTCGGTCCGCTCTTTCAAATCGCGCACCACCGAGCGCATTCCTGAACCTCGCGGCGTCGAGCTTTGGAGCGAAATGCCATTTGTGTCGGCCACCGGTTGAACAATACGGCTCGCTCCCTCAACCTTCGCCTCCAACTCTCGCGCAGCTGCTGCTGGATCGCGCATGATGATCGTGCGGATTACAAAGTTCCGCAGCTCGCGCAGATTTCCAGGCCAGTGATAGAGCAGCGCGGCGTCGAGCAGGCCAGATGAAAGAACTGCGCCCGCGCCACTCTTCATTGCGGCTGGCGCGCGGCGAACTGTCTCTTCCATCAGGTAAGGAATTTCTTCACGCCGTTCTCGGAGCGGGGGCACCTGAATCGTGAAAACGCTCAAGCGATAATAGAGGTCTTCGCGAAAGGTCTTTTCAAGCAGGGCACTGTCCATTTGGATGTTAGTCGCGGCAAGCACTCTCACATCCACCTTCGTGCATGTCTGTCCACCCAGACGAGCGAACTGCCCATCCTGCAGGACGTGCAATAGTTTGGCCTGGATCTGCGTTGCAATCTCGCCGATTTCATCGAGTAACAGCGTTCCGCCATTAGCCTGCTCGAACTTGCCAGGTTGATCCTTGATCGCGCCCGTAAAGGCTCCCTGGCGATACCCAAAGAGCTCACTCTCGAGCAGATCGGCCGGCAACGCCGCGCAATTCACTTTGAGGAATTTCGCATTCGCCCGCTGTGAATTCTTATGAATCAGTTTCGCAATGATCTCTTTGCCGGTGCCGCTCTCGCCCAGGATCAGCACATTCACATCAGTTTCTGCGAGCAGCTTTACCTGGCGGTGAATCTCCAGCATCTTTGGAGAGCCGGCGAGAAAGAAACTATCTCCGTTAAGCTCCTCGATATAAGGTGGCGCAGGCATCTCAGATTGGGAAACAGCTGCAGAGGAAGAAGCGGCGCCACATGCAGTTGTTCCGGGCCGGGTCCATGGCTGACTCAGCCCTTCCAGCATCAATTCAATCTCGCAACGCGTAACCGGGTTCGACAGGATGTGCCGAATGCCCAACTCGGAGGCCTCCGCTCGCAGCTTCTCCTCGCCCATGCCTGCAATCAGGCAGATTCGTTCGGCTGAAGTGCTCCTCAACAGTTGCTGACACTGCGCCACTTCAATCGAACTGGCAGGAGAGCATTCGAGCAGCACGAGATCGGGTAGGAGGCCATTGCTTAAAAGCAGTTGGGCCTGACCATATCCCTCCGACTCGATCACTCGATGGCCTGCGTCCTCGAGAACCTTCTTCACGAACGAACGCGTCTCGGCTTTTTGAACCACGGCAAGAACAAGCAGAAATGGACTCACAAGGCACCTTCGGTAAATTCATCAGCAGGCCAATCGCGCAGAGTTGATCAGGGACCCATGGGGGATAGCTGCCGATTGACGAATGCAATCCTGATCCAAACAGGAAAAGGACTCGTCCACTCATGTATTTCTTGTTGGACTGTGTGATTTCAGGGAACGGCGCTCAACGAACCTCGTGACGGATCTTCAACAAGATCCCATAGCCTATCCCTGTGCGTGGCAGCGGCCTATAAGCGGCTTCTGTTGCCACCGTCGAACACGTTCCGTGTGCGTAGTGTATGAGCACCTAAACCGCTTCGGGCAAATGCAGCGGAATAGTCATGTCCCATCAAAGCGGCTCAACACTCACTCAAAATCGCAGGCGCTGCCCCGGTTGTTCTCGCGGCACCTGGAACGTTGAAGACCGCATATTTCCTATAGTGGATTTATCATCGTTGCAAGAGCGTTCACTGTCAATGGAACTTCAGTAATCCACACGAGTAATCGTCGACGGGTCGTGTAACCGGACCACAGGATCATGATAGAGCGTGGCTGAGAACGGTTACTCCTTTCCTCACGAGTTAAAGATGGAACGCACACGGGAGGAATAAACCGGCCTCGTTCCTAATCGTGCTTTCCGCGAGGATACTGCTCGCCGGATACGATCTGTTTTCTCCGACTTCCTGAGCCCCAAAATGGGCCCTAGTCTGTTAACATTTTCGATACATCAGCGTCCAAGCTGAGACTGAATTCAGTTATTCTGCAGTTACGGTTTCTCAGCAGGTATTGGGCAAGCGATTCGCAAGCTGGTCCACGACGAATTTAGCCGCTTCGAGGCTTGGTAATCGAGGTACGGTTACCAATGTTCGCAAAATTTTGTCCTCCGCACCTAGACGTCTGCGGAAAAACGCTCATCTCAACGATCATCAGATCGTCCCCACCCGGCTAAGACCAACTCCTACTGAGGATTGGCGACAGCCACCGGCCCTGCACTAAAGTAATCTCCTTCAGTAATTTCCAGCCTTCGGCCGTGCTATACTGTTCCTCAAGTAAATAAAACAAAGCAAAGCTGTATCTTTGCCCAATTCTCAGTTGCCCTGAACTTTTTGAGGCGTAGAGATGTACGAACGATTTTGTCCTCCATTGGGCTCTGAGGCAACTGCCTCTCGTGTGTGCCGCGAGGCGGACCGCGGAAGCCGGGTCCGTTCCGTCGAGCTGAGCCGTTACGATCTTCGGCGCGTCGCCGGTCGGCGTCTTCTCGCGCTCCTTTTAGCGTCTTGTTTACCGATCATCCTTGCGGGCTGCAGCGGGTCGACGGTCGCCAGCAACAGTTCCGTTTCTGGCGCTTTCCAGATCAATCCGAGCAGTGTCGACTTTGGCTCGGTGAGCGTGGGCAGCACGGGTACTGCTAATGTTTCACTCGTCAACCTCAGTTCCTCGCCAGTCCAGATTTCAAGCTTTACCGTGACGGGGAGCTCGTTTTCAGTCAACCAGGGCAGTTTGCCGATCACAGTACCTGCGGGCGGCGGAAGCTACAACCTAAGTGTTCAATTTAGTCCGACCGCTGCTGGAGCAACGACTGGTCAAATCACCATCACGAGCAATGCAACCAGTGGCACGGCCGTCGTCAGTTTGAGCGGCACAGGCGCAGCTGTTGTCCCTTCAGTCCCAAGTTCGCTCACCTGCACCAACAATGCGTTCGTCGCTCCCGGCACGGATTCGTGCACTGTGACGATCAATCCCGCAGCACCGAGCGGCGGCACTACAGTCAATCTATCCAGCAACAGCACAGCTCTCACGGTGCCGGCCGCAGTGACGGTTGCAGCTGGCGCGACCACTGCGAACTTCTCCGCCACGGCATCCTCAGCGGTTGCGACGACCCAGGCAGTTACTTTGACTGCAACCGCAGGTGGAACCTCTCAGACGTTTAACCTTCAGGTTCAGACAGCCAACCCCTCGCTAGCGGTCAGTTCTAGCAGCGTAACTTTCGGAAATGTCGTTCTCAATACGCCGAGCACGCAGGTAGTCACGCTGACGTCAAATGGAGCCCAGGCTGTCACGATTAGCTCAGCGAGCATAGCGGGAGCCGGCTTCTCGATCTCCGGCGCGACCTTCCCACTCACCCTGAATCCTGCACAAACCGCGAATTTGACTGTACAGTTCGACCCCACCGCGACAGGTGCCGCAACGGGTCAGCTCACGTTGACCAGCAACTCTTCTTCCGGATCTTCGACCACAGTCGCACTAAATGGCACCGGTGTGCCTTCTCTAACCGGATTGTCTTGCGCGAACTCCTCCATGACCGGTGCAGGAACCGATGCGTGCACCATCACAATGAACGCGGCAGCTGGAAGTGGCGGATTTGCCATAAACCTTACCAGCAGCAACGCGGCTGTAACTGTGCCGGCTTCAGTGACAGTGGCAGCCGGCGCAACCACGGCCAGCTTCTCCGCGACCGTCGCTTCCGTATCGACTGCACAAACTGTGACCTTGACAGCAGCTCTCGCCGGTGTCTCACAGACGTTCACCTTAACGTTGAACGCCGCGGTGCCTACGCTAGGTGTCAGCACCTCGACAGTGAGCTTTGGCAATGTCTCCGTGAGTGCCTCAACGGCGCAGACGATCACACTGACCTCCACCGGCACAGGTCCGGTAACCATCAGCTCGGCTACTGTTACCGGGGCAGGTTTCTCGATCTCGGGCGTCACGTTCCCGCTCACATTAAATCCGACTCAAACCGCGAATCTGACCGTGAAGTTTGCACCCACTGCGGCTGGGGCAATCTCAGGGCAATTGAAGCTCTCCAGCAACTCCTCTACCGGATCCTCAACTTCGATTGCCTTGAGCGGCACCGGAGTGCCTGTGCTGACCGCGATTTCCTGCACGAACTCAACCATGCTGGGAGCCGGTACAGATAGTTGCACCGTTACACTCAATGCCGCAGCAGCTACCGGCGGATTCTCCGTAGGCCTGTCCAGCAACAACGCGGCCGCAACCGTTCCGGCCTCGGTAACGGTCGCAGCCGGCGCAACCACTGGCAGTTTCTCTGTCACGGTTACTGCAGTCGCGAGCGCCCAAACTGTAACACTGACGGCGAGCGCCGGCACGGTCACTAAGACCTTTACTCTGCAACTGAATCCGCCAACACCGACGTTGAGCGTCAATGCTACGACGGTTAGCTTCGGCAATGTGAATCTGAACACTCCAACTACGCAGACTGTAACGCTGACCTCCACTGGAGGCACGTCCGTAATCGTTAGTTCAGTAGCGATCGCCGGGGCAGGCTTCTCGTTCTCGGGAGCTACATTCCCGCTGACACTCAGTGCGAATCAGACCGCAACGTTGACCATTCAGTTTGATCCGACGGTCGCAGGTGCAGCAACGGGCACATTAACCATCACCAGCAACTCGAGCAGCAACCCGACAGCGACGGTTTCCCTGACAGGTACCGGCGTACAGACTTATCAAGTTTCGATCACGTGGCAAGCGCCGACGAGTTCTACTGATCCAGTGGCCAGCTATAGTATCTACCGCTCCCCCAGCGGGGCATCAACTTACCAGCTTATGGCCACTGTGAGCAGCACACAACTGTCATACACCGACACTTACCAGATCGTAAATGGTCAGTCTTTCGATTACATCGTGGAGAGTGTTGATTCGTCTGGAGTGGACAGCGTGCCGTCGAATACAGCTACTGCTGCGATTCCATAAAAGGAGCTGCGCACCTCTACCATTCAGAACGTGCGCAGTCTCTTCTTATTCCGGCTGAACAGGATTGATCTAAAAGCTCGCCAGCCCGTGTTTCGCAGAATAGATAACCAGCGAGGTTCTGTCCTCAACCTCGAGTTTGCGAAAGATCGACGTCAGATGATGCGACACGGTTGCGCCGCTGATGTGGAGACGGTTGGCGATTTCCTTATTGCGAAGTCCCTGGCAGATGAGACCAATCACCTCACGCTCGCGTGCGGTAAGAGTCGCAATCTTCCGTTCATCCTGATCCGGTGCCTTGCGTCTGTTTAAGATTTCTTCGAGTACTTTCTCCGCGGCCGCCTGCTCTAGCCACACTCCACCGCTCGTTACCTTGCGAATGGCCACCGGAATCTGATGGATCGGCCATTCACGTTGAAAGATCCCTTTGGCTCCGCAACGGAGCGCGCTCTCAAGAAAATCGGGATCCTTGCGGCTCGTCAGAACGATTACACGCGTTGGCTCCATCTCTGTAACCAAACGTTCGAGCGCGTCGAATTCCTCTTGCAGAATTTCTGTGCTCACCAGCAAAACATCGGGAGCGTGGTTCCGCACTGCATCCATAAGCCGCTCCCGATTCTGGCACTCAGCCATCACCTGTATGTCAGCATGATCCGCTACCGCACTGCGCAAACCTGAGAGCGTAAGCGGCTGATTGTCTGCAAGCACAACTTGGATATCACTCATAAACCTCACCTCGCAGCTGCGGGTCTGAACCTGCGAACTCAGCAAGCTGCGTTGTTGCGTTTCGGTTTAGCACGGCATCTGGTGGATGCCTTTCGCCGGCACTTTTCAGTTCCCCGGTGCTGCTTCATATGCATCTAACATTAGTGCTATAGCCCCAAGGACACTCCCGGACACACATCTAGTTCGGTCTTCAATTGGACGCTCTTTGCGAATAATTGGTTGGCTTCATACGAATGAAAACCATTTCCATATCGCTCGTTCTATTTTCCTCTGCTGTATTCGTAACCATGACACCATGGCTCGCGCCTGCGCTCGCCACGCAAGTGGACGCATCTCCTCTACCCATACCAGAGCCTGCTCACAGTGCTTTCGATTTCGTCAACAGCATTGGTGTTAACACGCATCTGAATTATTTCGACACGCAATATGGAAATTTTCCCTTCGTTTCGCGCGAATTGCAACGTGTCGGGATTCACCACCTCCGCGATGGAGTGCATCTCCAGAACGCCGATTACAACAACGCTCTTTATGGCCGCTGGGCGGCGCTCGGTAAGCTCGGCATTCGTTTCGATGCCGTGCTCGATCCTAGAAGCAAACTCGGCGCCATCACGCCTGCGCTCCTCGAAGAGGTAGATCGGCTCTCCGGCCACTCGATTGAGTCCTTTGAAGGACCGAATGAGCTCGATATCAGCAACATGCCGGATTGGCCTGCGGTCGATCGCAGCTTTCAGCAAACCATCTTCAAGGCTGCGCAGTCACTGCCTGATAGAAAGGCCCTCGAGCTCATTGGGCCATCGTTGGCGCTCGCACGTCACGCGCCAGCTCTCGGCGATATCAGCGCATACATCGATGTGGGCAACCTGCATCCCTATCCTGCTGCAAAGCCACCCTCGATTATTTTTCCCGAACAGACTGACTTGGCCGGGATCATGTCCGGCACCAAAGGCATCGTGATCACCGAAAGCGGTTATCACAATGGACTCAGAGATCACAGCGATCAGCCCGCCGTTTCCGAAGCACCAGCGGCCAGGTACATCACGCGCCTATACCTCGAGAACTTTGCGCACGGCATCACACGCACATATCTCTACGAGTTTCTCGACGAGTCCGCTGATTCTGATCTCAAGAGCTTTCAAAAACACTGGGGCCTGATTCGCTCTGATGGCACGGAAAAACCCGCTTTTGTCGCGCTCAAAAATCTGATCGCAGAGTTGAACGACAGCGCTGAACCAGCCCACCGCAGTTCGCTGACGTGGTCGCTTAATTCAGCCGACCCACACATTCATCATCTGCTGTTGCAAAAATCGTCTGGAGAATTGGACCTGGTGCTTTGGCAGGAAATACCGAGCTACGATGAGAAGTCACAAACCGATATCGTTAATCCGAACCGACCTGCTGTTTTGACCCTCGCTCACAAAGCGCGTAGCGTGGCTCTCTATGAACCTGTGGTGCAGGCTGATTCAATGCATACCTATACGAATGTCTCTCAAATAAAAATAGAAATTCCCGATCACCCGCTGGTGATCGGGATCACGCCGTAATAGTGGAATTCCGCGCCGGTTGCACGCGTCGTAATCTCTACTTGAGCCATGCGACGTCAGAGGCGCTCCGCCGTCTCTCCTTCGGCGTGAGTTCCTGATAGATGTGCCGCACGTCGTACGCCATCGCGCTCACACGATATTCCGCAATCCCTTCGCGCGCTCTGCTCTTCCAAAGATTACGCGCATCGTGATCCTCCAGCATGGCGAGCAATGCACCTGCCAACGCCTGCGGATTCTGTGACGGCACAAGCATGCCGGCGCGGCCGCCGTCGAGAGCTTCGGCAATGCCGTCCACGTCCGTGGCAACAATCGCGCATCCAGCTTCGCGTGCTTCAATCAGCACCAGCCCGAATGATTCGCGCCTTGACGCCAGCACGAACACGTCGGCACTCAACATATAAGCCTGCGGCAGGGCCTGAAAGCCTTCAAAGTGGATCCGCTCGCAAACCTTCGAACAACGCGCCTGCTGCTCAAACTTTTCACGCTCCGGCCCGTCACCCACAATGTAGAGGTGAGCATCTTCAATTGCCCCGCCGACAGTCTCAAAGGCGCAAATCAGCTCTTCAATTCCCTTTCGCTGGGTCATGCCGCAGACCGTCACAATCGCGGGCCTTTTTAACTTTGCCGGCGCAATCTCCGAGAGCTCCGGCTGCCGCCGATTGCCGAGAGTGCGATTGAGGACGACACGAATCTTGCTCTTCGCAATGCCCTGCCTGGCCATTGTGTCGGCTACGGATTGGCTCACGGCAATCACGGTATCGGCCAAACCCATCATCACGGACTCGCGATCATGCACGTTATGGACATGCCCGATCAACACAAATTTGTGAAAGCGTCGCCACAACCACGCGAGCAGCAACCCTGTGCGCATATGCGCATGCACTACGTCAGGCCGGAATTCGAGAATCTGTTTGCGAAAGAGAAGCGCTGCGCGCAGGACGCGGCCCGGCCGCCTCGACTGATCGAGCGTCAGGTGCCGCACACCCGCGCGCTCCAGCACCGGCTTATAGCCGCCCCCGGCCGAGACAACGGCCACCTCCATGCCCTGGCGAGCCTGCTCCATTGCCAGGTCGACAGCGGCATTCACAATGCCATTACCGCGATCGGTTACATCGTTCAGGATGTGAAGTACTCTCATCTCATCCCCTATGCCGCTGCGTAATCGACAGCTGTATTGGTTTCCTGGTCAAGTTGCGAACCGATCTCAGCCGGCTGATCAGCCTCCGCAAGACACATCGCGGCAAACGTCCAGACCATAAAGCCAAGCACGCCGAGCATTACGCTGTTCAGCAGGCACTGCGCGAGAAATCCCACCAGAATTGCCTGCGAGGAGACAACAAATGTATCTTTGCTCCGCGTTGTGCTCGCCACCTGCCCGCCCAATACAACGATTCCTGCAACGAAGATGACGGTGCCGATCCAGCCTAGCGAATAGAGACATTCCAAAATAGTGCTATCGTGCGGGCCGATCATATCGTCGTCGCCCTCGGTGGCGTGCTTCGTGTCCGTGCTTCCAAGCCCCTCGCCAAATGGCTCCTGCATCAGCTCCTGAATCGCAGCTTCGTGGCCCTGCACGCGCGCCGAGTAGCTTACATCCTGACTGGGATTTGAAAATGTCTCGATGCGCTGCCAGACCAGATCATGAATATCCGGAATCATCGTAAGGCAAGCCATGGCTACCGCACACGCCACAAAGCCAATGGCCAGGCGAAAGCGCTGGCGCATCTCCATGCGCAGCAGAAGAAAGATACCGCCAGCCACAAGGCTTACCCAGGAGGCCCTGCTAATGGTCAGAATCAGCCCGACAAACCCGCAAGCTGCCGAAAGCAGGCGGAGCCTCCCTTTGAGATTGAACAAAAGCAGCAATCCGATGGCCATGATGGCCGCAAAGATCACCGGCGCATTCATCGTGCTGAAGGCGCGAATTCCCATCGCTTCGACGGTGCCGAAGGAATTGGTCTGCACATTCAGCATCCACATCTTGTCCCATTCGGGCAGAGTAAAGAACTGGTAGATCCCGTACGCGCCGGTAAGCAGGAGGCCGTAAAGGAAGCATTTCTCGATGACTCTTCTCATCTGCGGATACAGATCACGGTTTTGATAGATGAAGAGCCCAAAGATGACCGGAACGGTCCAATTCAACAGAGCCTGCAGCACATTGAAAAGGGGATACTGCGGCAGACCGATGATGAACCCATAGCCAATGGCGACCAATGCGCACACATACGGAATCGACCGGCGGCTATGAAAGACCTGAAAAGAGGTGAGCAGCGAAAGCACGGAGATACCCGCCGCCGCATATGGCGCGAGCAGCACGGCGCTCGATTGCGTCCAGCCTCCCTGAAAGTCAGCTACGCGGCGCAAAAACGGCGTGAGAAACCAGAGCCAGAACACAAGCCCCACATACATCGGTTTCGATCGCCACAGAAGAAATGCCGCAACCAGCACGCTGAGCAGCGGAAACACGATCCGCAATACACCCGCCTGCCCGCCCGCAATCGCGAGAACGGGAATCCCAATCATGACAAACACCGCGCTATAGACCTGCGCCTTATGCTCGGGAGAATGCCCAGTGGTCGCGAAGTGTTGATCGATCGTCTGACTCGCTGTCGTCATGCGGCACGCTCCGCGCGCAGACTTGTCACCATGCCCATTAGCATGCGAATGTCGCCAAGAGACGGTAGCAGTTTAGGCGGGTTCGTCTTCAAAAAGACGCGGAAGCCGGCGCAGACAAAGATCAGTCGTGCCGTCGTCGATGTGAGCAACGAGACAGCTGCGCCATAGATCCCATATTTAGGAATCAGCCACAGCATCATCGGAATACTCAATGAAAGCCCTACCGCCTGCAAAACCGTCACCACGCCGGGATGATCGAGCGCCATGAAGGCCTGCGCCAGCACAAACGTAGCGCCGGAAAGCACAACCTCAATCACGAGAATCCGCAGCGCACCCACAGCGCCCACATACTCCGGACCATAAAGAAGGCGCAGCAGCGTCGGTCCCGTGAGACATACAAACACACCGCAAACCGCCGTCACTAGGCTGCTGATACGCGCTGCGTCTCCCGTCATGCCCACCACTTCCGTAGCTGAGCGTCCAGCGGCCTTCGGGAACAAGACCATGACCACCGAGTTCTGGAAGAGATTCAACATCCGCGACAGGCTCAGCACCACTACGTACGAACCCATCGCGCTGGGACTGAGCAGGCTCACCACCAACACCTGATCCACTTGCAGGGCAAGTGTCCCGAGAACATCGATTCCGTATGAGCGAATGCCGTAGCCAAGGATCCGCTTCATAGTGCCGCTTCCCAGCGCGGCTGGTTTTAAGCCGATCCGGCGAAGACGAACCACCATCCACCAGAATGCTGGAATCGACGCGATGATATACGAGAGCCCGGCAGTGTACGGATTAATGTTGTGAAATCCGAGAAACAACAGCAGCCCTATCAGAGTGGCAAAAGGCGTCAGCGTCTGGATCGCATTCGAAGCAGAAAAATCATGCGACGCTTCAAGCACCGCGCGCCCTGCGAGTGTGACCGAGCACAATGGCACAGTAATCAGAAACCACTCTGCAGCGTGAATGATCGGAGCGGAGTATTGCCGCAGCCACCACGGCAATGCGACTGCCATGGCCAGCGCAGCGACGACTCCCATGACCATCGCAATCAGAAATCCGTTGGCAACTAGCCGGTCGCGCTCCTGCGGATAGCGGCGCAGATGGTAAATCAGCGAGCTCGGAACGCCCAGCGTCGTTACGCTCGCTGTGAACAGCGGCCAGAGAATCATCGCCGCCAGCTCGCCTCGTCCTGCAGGACGCAGCATGCGCGCAGTCAAAATGCCCGTGCCCGCCTGCAAACCAAGAATCACGACTTTACTCACGACCGACTGGATGACGGCAAGCGAGCCTTGCTGCCGCTGCGCCCTGTCGGCGCGTTCAACCATCGTGTCTACGGGGATCGAACTCATCCAGCCCTCCGGCAAAGCACTTCCGCTTCCTGCATCGCTGGAGAAACCTGCCGCAAAAACTGAAGGAATCGCTCTTGAAAGACCTCGACATCATAGCGCATCGCGTTCTTTCGAATCGCAGCCGGATTCCAGCTCCCACGTTCCAGCTTCTCGAGCCCCTCAATCAGCGATTCAACCGTCTGCTCCCGGAACAGCACGCCATTCAGCCCTTCGTGGATGGTCTCGGTCGCCCCTCCCGCACCATAAGCCACAACGGGCCTTCCGGCGGCGTTCACCTCGAGCGGCGCCATGCCAAAATCTTCTTCGCCGGGAAAGATCAATGCGCGGCACCGGCTCGCATATCGATTTACAGCTTCGTCCGGTTGGCGGCCGAGGAAAGAAACGCATGGCCCTGCAAGGCGTTGCAGCCGCTCGCGATCGGAACCATCTCCAATCACAAACAGCCGGCGATTCGTCTTCGTGCACGCTTCAACAGCCAGGTCAATCCGCTTGTAAGGAACAAGACGCGCGAGGATGAGATAGTAATCCTCCGTCTCCCGGCTGATGCGAAAGCGCGACGTCAGAATCGGTGGTTCGATCACCGTCGCCTCTACGCCGAACGCATCCTTCAACCGCTTCGCGACGATATGGGAATTGGCAATGTAATGATCCGGCCGCGTAGCCGCCCTCTTCTCCCACTGCTTCAGGCCATGCACCAGCAGCTTCAACGTGTACTTTGTCGGCGCGTTGAATTTTTCGCGCGCCATATATTCTGGAAATCGCCATACCCAGCGCATCGGGTTATGGCAATAACACACATGCACCGCATTCGGCCCGCGCTTCACACCCTTCGAGTAGCCACAGCAGCTGCTCACGATCAGATCGTAGCTCTCCGTCCGTGCAGACTCGATCGCCCACGGATACAGCAGAAAATAATGCCGGTAAAGCTTCGACTTTGCCGGGAGCACCTGCATCCACGTCGTCTTCGGCTCAAGGTCGCGCAGATAGGGCGAAATCTTTTCAGGCACAGCCAGCGTGGTGCACAGATCAGCCTCTGGCAATGCCTGATGGATCGCCTCGGTCACACGCTCTGCTCCACCGTTTTGCGCAAGATAATCGTGAAACAGCGCAATCTTCGCCACGAACCCTCCTCTTTATTCGCTTCCATGCCTGGCCAGGGCTGCCTGGCTGCCTGCGTTCCAGTCGACGCGAATTCTGGAATCAAATTCGGCATAAAACCCGTGCATACTCTGGCGAAACTGGTCCAAAGAAAAGCGGGGACACGTTGTACGGTGCGCGATTTCCGCAACGCGCGCCAATTCTTCTGGGCTCTGAGACAGTTGCGTGAGTTTTTTCGCGAGGCCGTCAACATCGCCCTTGTCGACAAGCCATCCATTCATTCCATCGATCACGATCTCCGGGACGCCTCCCACTCTGGCTGCGAGCACCGGAGTTCCACTCGCCATCGCCTCGATAAGCACCAGGCCGAAAGGTTCTTCGAGCGAATTCAAAACGAGAAGATCGGCTCCGCGCAGAACCGCGGCCGCATCGCGCGCCTCGCCCGTAAAGTGCACCCGATCGCCGATCCCGGCCTGTGCAACATACCGGAGCAGTTGCTCCTCATACGGTTTTTCGTGCGCGAAGACGACCTTGCCAACGATTGCGATATGCATCCGAGGCGCACTTGCATAACTCTGTGCAAAGGCCTGCACCAGTTCGAGCAAACCCTTGCGTGCGCAGATCTGCCCCACCGCGCATACAAGAAACGATTCCTCGGGAATTCCGAGTTTCGTTTTCAATGTCAGTTCGCCCGGTGCTTTTCGCGGAAAGCGATTCAGATCGATGCCATTGTGAACCGTTCGCATCCGTTCGTTGAATGGCAGCCTCCCAGAAAAGGCTTTCGCCGTCGCGTCCGAGACGGCGATCATGCGTGTCCGATGCGACAGATAACCGAGCAACCGCACTCCGACGCTCACCGGGTGCCGCGGCAAAATATCATGCACGTGCCAGATCACCGGCAGCCGCGTTCCTGTCGTCGCGAGCGTGGCTACAATACCTGCGCGCGGCGAATTCGCATGAATCAAGTCCGGATCGAGAGCAAGGATCTTTTTCCGCACCTCAGACACCGACTTGACAATCGAGCCGATATAACGCGCTAGTCGAATTGGGTTCAACGTAAATCGCGCATGCAGAGTGGGCGCCGCGATGCACGGTACATTTTCCGCTTCAACCGCAGCGCGCAGGTCGCCTTCCTCTGGACACACCACAAACGGTTCGTAGCGCTCGCGATCCAACCCGCCCAAATTGTCCAGCAGTACGCGCTCCGCACCGCTTACCTTTCCGGTATGGCTGGTAAAAGCGATGCGTGTTTTCCCATTCCGCCTCATGCCGCACCCGTGCCTTTGAACACGGCCGGAAAGGTCAGTGCAAGGATCTTCAGGTCAATCAGCAGCGACCAGTGATCGATGTACTGCAGGTCGAGAGCTATCCAGCGATCAAAACTTACATTGCTGCGTCCGCTGATCTGCCACAGGCATGTCAATCCTGGCTTCACGCTGAATCGCCGCATCAGCCATGCCTCAGAGAACCGGCTCACATCGCGTGTATTCAAGGGCCGCGGGCCCACCAGCGACATTTCGCCCTTCAACACGTTGATGAGCTGCGGCAATTCGTCGATCGAGGTCTTGCGCAAAAACGCGCCCACTTTTGTGATGCGCGGGTCCTTGAAGATCTTGAATACGGGGCCGGTGTTCTCGTTCATGTGTTCGAGCATCGCCTGGGCTGCTTCAGCGTTCTCAACCATGGTCCGGAATTTATAAATGCGGAATGTACGCTTGCCGAGCCCGTAACGTTCCTGCTTGAACAGCACTGGTCCCTTACTCGTGGATTTGATCAGGATGGCCACCACCGCAAACAGTGGAGCGCACAGAATCAATCCAAAGAGTGCGCCAGAGATGTCGATCGCCCGCTTGATGCGCTGCCGGTAGTCGTCCTGCACCATCTTCAGAACGATGCGCCTATGGTTGTGTTTTTCGCGATGCCAGTGAGTGCGCTCGGATGTTTCGAACAGCTCCTCCCAATACTGCACCTGCACGCCTACCCGCTCGCAGATGGAAATCACGCGCTCGATTGTGGCGTATTGCGTCTTGGCCGGGACCGCGATCACCACTTCGTCCACAACCTGCCGCATCAAAATGCCCTCGAGGTCATTGATTCGGCCCAGGAAGCCTTCTGTGCCCGGCACATCGCGCGCACTCGAGTCTACAAAGCCTAGAAAGTTGTAGTCCCAATCCGGATGCGTTCGCAACTCATCCCGAACAGCCGCGCCACGCGAGCCGCTGCCTACAATGACCGCATTTCTACGCGGCCGCAAACGGGGGCGGACATAGGTGTGAAACGCGCCAAGAGCCGCACGCCCCATCAATGTCGAGCACGCAGCGACTGTCCAAAAATAAAGCGTGAAACGAAAAGGATGCCCGTTGTGCCACAGAATGGCAATCACCTGACCGCCAACGAGAGAGGAAAGTCCGGCAGCCAGCAACACACGGCCGAGCACACCTTTCGCAGACTGCACATGCTGCCATGTGTACAAACCGCAGTAGGAATAGAACAGCCGCCACGCTACCCAGCAGAGAGCGAGCACGATGAAGTGCCCAATCGTGATCCTCAGCGAGAGCATTGCGAGCATGTTGTCCGAGTTCACGTTGCCACTTGCATACAGCGCGAAGTAAATCAGCGTCACGCTCAAGAACAACAGATCAAGAATGCCCACTGTGCTGCCAGAGATCCCGCGTGCTACAGATGGCTGCAGAAGTTCGGCCGGATCCGGTGCTGCGAGCGCGAATGGTGGAGTGGTCAGGTCAATGCCCGCGGTTCCCTCATGTTCGGTTTGGAATTTCGGCTGCATCTATGACTCCGTATAAATGGCGCCTTTGGAGCGCAGTTGGCCGTGCCCGCATCGGACGTGCGGCGTGATCGTGACTTCCTCTCGCTTCTGTTACGGAACTGCTGGAAAAGGATTGAAGTACACTCCCAGGTTGGTCGCCTTCATGAAACGCGACAAGTGCTCCATCTTATTGCGCGTTACAAGTAACATGTCTCCTGGTTCGAGTTCCGTATCACGTTCCAGATCGCCTGTTTTTTTGATGTTGTGCAAGTCCAGCTTTCTAACTTCAGCCATATCGCCATCGCCGGCGACGCGCCTGAAAAGTAGAACCTGAGTGTCTCTCGCAGAATCTTTGAATCCGCCTGCAAGCAGAACCGCCTGCAGGGCCGTCGTGTTTTCCCGCAATTCGATCTTGCCGGGCCGATCCACTTCGCCAGCTACAACAACATACGGCTGCTGAAACTCCTTGAGAGTAATGGTGAGATCCGGATGATTCAGTTCCCTCGAAGCCAGCGCGACAATCTTGTCGTGCGCCTGCGCCAGCGTTAGGTCAGCGACCTTGATATTGCCGACCTCGTTCAGCTCCACGCACCCATCCGGTTGCACCGTAACGGTCTGATTGAATTCGGGAGTATAGCGGTAATTCAGTACAATGACGTCGCCTGTGTGCAGTGTATAAACCGGCCTGTGATGCAGCTGATCATCCGCCACACCTCGCACGGAAGACACAAGCACGATCAAGAACGCCAGGATAAGTACTCGTTTCATAGTCCCTCCGCGGCATTGCGTCGAGCACAAGGCACTAAAGATTCCGATAGAGCCAGTTCGGAACTTCCTGGGTCCGCTTGTTCAGGATGTAACCCAGAAGCTTGCCTCCGGCAGCCGCAATCACTTGCTCCGCCTGACGCGGCTGCTCGCGCCGAGTCTTGTTTGCCTCGACAACGAGGATGATTCCATCCACAAAAGGAGCCACGCTCAACAGATCACCCGACCCTTCAAGAGAAGGACAGTCGATGACCGTGTGATTAAATTCAAAACGCAACAGATCGATGCAATCGCGCCGATACTGCCAGCTGCCTTCCCATGGCCCGCGACGCTCTGGAATCGCTAGAGGAGCCACGCGACGCGAGGAATCCCACGTCTCGTCACCACTGCGTCCTTGGAATCTCGAAAGAGAATTGCGGATTGCATCCATCGTTGGCTCGTGAAGCCTGCGAAGAAAACTCAGGTTCACACCGGCGACTGACGTCAAGTCGCTCTTCGTCAACTCGCGCACCAGAGCCCGGGCGGTGTACGTTACCCCTGCCCCTCGTGTCATCGAACTCAACGCGATGACTGTGCCTGCCGAATCAAGCTCGCGCGGCTTCTGAAATACGGTGTACAGAAGCGTGTCGAGAGCAGACCCGTTGCGAAAGCCATCACGCGTGATGTCAGTCTCCGCTACTGCGGAACTCAGTAATGTGTTCATAGCGCCTGCGGCTCCGTCCTGTAACGGGTCAACGCTGGAGTGATAGCGGCTTCGCCTCGCATAGCGCTTGAAGAAGTCATCCCCACAAAAACTGGTGCGCCATCTGCAAGCTCCGGCAGTTCTCCGTATTGACTGCCCTCCAGCGGAACGACTGCGAGCACCGGGAATCGCGCCACACTCTCTAACTCGTTGGCACTGGCGATAGTGCTGCGGCCCATCTCGGCGAAGAAGACGACGAAGCTCGCGAGGATGATAGCCGTAAATCCGCCCAACGCCATGTCCACGGCCGGCCTTGGCCGAAACGGCGAGACCGTAAACGTAGGACTCTGCGCCACCGCAACATTGAGAAGTTTGTTGGCGTTCATTGCGTCCGCCATGCGCGCCTCATCCCGTTTTTGCGTATAGAGCTGGTAATTGTTCTGGAGATCGGTCACCTTCTGGTGCAAGGTCGTGAAGTCGACGGTCGATCCCTCCACGTTCGACAATTTGCCTCGTAAATCTGCAATTTGCTGCACCAGGGCATCATGTCGCGCCTTCAACGCTTGCCGGTCCGACTCGTTCTGAACAATTGAGGCTGTCAGAGTCTGCCAAACAGGATTAACGTCGCTTGATCTCTCCTGTGATGTCATATGCTGCGCGTTTGCCAGGGCAGCCTTTGTGTCTGCGACCTGCTTGTTGATCTCCTGCACAAGCCGGTCATTGTCCGTAAATTTCGTCCGCAGCGACGTCCGCTTATTCTCGAGTTCGGCGAGCATCGTATTCAACTGCTCAATCGAATACTCGTTGGGCACTGTCCGCTCCACCGTCGTCTGCCGCGTTGAGATGCCCTTCAGCTGCCGTGTCTGCGTGCCCAGTTTGTGAGTCAGTTCACTTATCTGTGCGTCTGTGCTGCGCAGTTCCACCTCGGCTGCATTGATCTGGTTGTCAACGTTCTGCTCCGTGTCTGGCAGCGACACAATCTGCTGTTGCTGTTGGAACGCAGCCAGCTTCTGCTGCGCATCATCGAGCTCTTTCTTGTAACGATCAGCCTCGGAGGCAAAAAAGTCAGCAGTTCCCGGCGGCTGGGCGATGTCGCGCTGCTTCGCCAGAAACGCCGTAAGCAACCGTGTCATGTACTCCGTAGCCTGATGAGGATCGGATGCCGCGTACGTAAGATGAATGACATTGGATTTTCTCACCAGCTCAGTCGACAGATGTTTTTCAAACTCAGTTACGGCCTTGTCATGCGCCTTGAGCTGGCTTTTGCTCATCGTGGAGATCTGGCGGCTGTTCCACTGCGGATCGACAACAACATTCGCCAGTCCGCGGCTGCGTAGCAGCTCGATCTCCGAGTTGATCTGCTCTTCTGTGACGTCGTTGATGGTGACCGCGCCGTTGTTGCGATCCGGCGTGATCTGCTCAGAACCGCGCGTGTTCTGTACGAGCAGCTCCATCTCTGACCGGTACTCTTTCGGGGTCAGTAGGGTGTAAACAAGTGTCAGCGCGATGACGCCAAGCGTTACAAGAACCCACAAGCGCCGGTATCGAAATGCGGCTTCGACTGCGGATCGCAGGGAACCACTGTCCTGTACTGCTGCGTTGCCTTGAAGACTCTGCATAAGCTCCGGGGAGTGCTATTTTCACGCACGAGGAATGTGTCTCGGCAGCGCAGAGAGTTGGTGCGAATTCAGGCTGCCAGGATTCGTTCACGTCGCTTCAAGCCCGTTGTCGAACGCTCACTACCATGAGTAACCCAGCTTCGCAACAACTCGCATCGTGCGAGCCTGCCTTTTTAGCTGGTAGGTAGCTGCCATGCAAGAATAGCGAAATCTTGCTAGTTGTCTCGGCTAAAAAATTCTTAGGATTCTTCCTCGGGAGGTTCCATCGGTCTATGAGAAGAGATGCAGCGCAAGTAAAAACGTGTGTCTCACAACCGAGAATTAACTTGCCGCTATAAACATGAAATTGGAAAGCAGCAAAATGCTGGACCTCTCTCTACAGTTGCGGTCCTTCTTTTTGTTCGCACCGCAAATCCACCATCAATTCACCACGATTTCAATTGCAAAGAATTGAAGGAAATTTGCACGTGCAGGTGATCTCATCCTCGCGATCGCGCATCCAAGGATGCGCGGCGATCTAAGTAGCTGTTTTTCGCTGTAGCTGCAGGTAAGGAGGCCAGCGGACGGACGGACGGGCACTTTGGCGGTGGGATCGTTTGTCGCGAAGCGCGTAGGAGAAGACGTTCACGTTCGCGCCTGCAAATTCATGCGGGTTCCGGAGCTGCGAGCAGCAGCTCATGGCAAGCGATCAATCGATAAAAAAGGAGAATGCCTATGCTGCACCCCCTCGGCGTCCCGGCAAGCCTACGCTGCAAAATCTCTTCTCTAAAACCTGTGATTCCAGTGTCGCTCCTCTTTGGGCTGTTGCTTGTGCTCGCTTCCCCGCGAGCTTTTGCCCAATATCGGGGATCGATACAAGGCGTGGTCACTGACCAGAGCGGCGCCGTAGTCCCCGGTGCGACACTTACGTTGACAAACGACGCCACCGGCCAAAAGCAGACCAGCACCAGCAATGGCGAAGGCATCTACAACTTCGGCGCTCTGCCTCCCGGAAATTTCACTCTTGTCGTGGAAAGAAGTGGGTTTGCCACCAAGACCTACAACAACCTGCAGATCATTCCCGAGCAGAACAACACGCTGAATGTGCAGCTTGCCGTCAGCACTGCGCAGCAGACTGTGACCGTGAACGCCGCGCAGACTCCCCTGATCAACACCGCTAACGGCTCCTTGAGCGCGACCATCAACTCCAACGAAGTGCAGCACATGCCCACGTTCGGGCGCGATGTCTTTCAGCTAAGCCAGTTCGCGCCGGGAACCATCGGCGACATGTCGCAATCCGGCTCTGGCGGCACATTTAGCTTGCCCGGCACTCAAGGCCCTGGCGGACCTTCGAGCAACGGCGGCATCTTCGCCACGGAGAATGGTCCGCAAACCCTGGCTAACGGCAATCAGTATGAAAACAACAGCATTTCGATCGACGGTATCAGCACGGTGAGCGCCGTGTGGGGCGGAACCTCCATTATTACGCCCACAGAAGAGTCGGTCGACGATGTGCATGTGCTCTCGAACGCCTACGATGCTGAATACGGCCGTTTCAGCGGCGCGCAGATTCAGGTCACGTCTAAATCCGGCACCAACACGCCTCATGGCAGCGCGTTCTTCCAGCGGTGGAGTCCTGGTATGAATGCCTATCAGCGTTATAACGGAACCAGCTTTTACAACACCAGTTGCACCAGTCCAACCACTGGACTACCCGCTGCCTGCGCACCTGCCCAACGCGGACTGAATCGTAACGAGCAGCAGTTCAACCAATACGGCGCCAGCCTGGGCGGACCTCTATGGAAGAACAGGCTTTTCGCCTTCTTTGGCTATGAGGCAGAGCGCAGCGGGACAATTCGCGACACCATAACCAACTGGTACGATACGCCAGCTTTTGACAAACTTGCGCCCTCCGGCAGCATCGCTGCCACTTACCTCGGTTTTCCCGGTGCTGGCGTGAGCGGCGTGCAAGTCTCCCAGAGCTGTTCCGATATCGGACTCACGGAGAACGTCAACTGCATCACCATTCCTGGCCAGGGGCTGAACATCGGCTCGCCGCTCACCAGCGCCCGCGGAACGCAGGATCAAACCTGGAGCGGACCGTTTTCACCGGGTGTAGGCGGTGGGCTCAACCGCTCCGTCGCTGACATCGCGGAGTACAGCACAATCAATCCGACTACCATCACCAACGATCAGTACAACGGTCGCGTCGACGCCGACGTGACTCCCAAAGATCGGCTCAGCGGCACCGTCTATTGGATCGCCGCCGATCAAACCAACTACGAAGGGCCCGTCCGCCCCATGAACCTGTGGCACCATGACGTAACCAACAATGCCTTTGCTGGCATCTGGAACCACATCTTCACCTCGGGCTTTCTCAATGAGGCTCGCGCCAACGCCGCCGGCTGGCGCTGGAACGAGATCTCAACCAATCCGCAAGCCCCCTTTGGCCTGCCGCAAGCCCAGGTACAAACCATGGGCAGCATTTCGCAGTTTCAGTACTTCGGCGCACCCGGTCCCAGTGTGTATGACCAGTGGACTTATACGTACCGCGATATTGCCACCTGGTCCAAGGGCCGCCACACTGTAAAATTTGGCGGCGAGCTCACGCGTCTTTACTACCTCAACGAGAACACGAGCGGCGCGCGCCCATTCTTCCAGTTTTTCAACGTGTGGGACTTCCTGAACGATGCTCCTCAACTTGAGTCAGGCACATTCGATCCTGCAACCGGTACCCCATCCGCCGCTCGCCAGGATGACCGCGAAAATCTCTGGGGATTCTTCATTCAGGATGACGTGAAGGCTTCTCCCAACCTCACACTCAACGTCGGCCTGCGCTACTCCTACTTCGGATCGCTTTATGCCAAAGAGGGCAACATGTTTTCGGCTCACTTTGGTCAAGGCAACGCTCTGCTCACCGGCCTTACCGTCCAGCGCGGCGGCAACCTCTGGACGCCCCAGAAAGGGAACTTCGGTCCCGAGCTTGGCTTCGCTTTCACGCCGGCGCGCTTTAATGGAAAATTCGTCGTTCGCGGCGGATTCGGCCTGAACTACAACCAGGAGGAGATCGCCATCTCCGCAAACGTCTACGGCAACCCGGGAATCACTGTCGCACCGAACTTTGCGATGAGCCTGCCGTCTTCGCCGAATCCCGGCATCGTCTACAGCACCGCAACCAACGTGCACTCGCTCTTCGGATACCCCCCCAACCCGAACGTTGTCGCAACCTCCGCACATGCATTTGGCGCCAACGGTCTGCCAACCACCGGCACAACTACGGTTACGGCCTTCGATTCGAATTTGCCGACGACGTATGTCGAGCACTACTCGCTGGAAACGGAATACGATCTCGGCTTCAGAAGCGTGCTATCTCTCGGCTACACCGGCAGCCTCTCCCGTCACACGTTTTTCCACTACGACGAGAATGCCGTCGCATCCGTAAAGGGCATCCCTCTGAATTCGGTAACGCCGAACGTATACGTCTTCGGCAACAATGGACACGGCAATTACAACGCGATGATCGTCAGCCTGCGCCACCAGATGTCGCATCAGTTCTCGGCCGATGCGGAGTTCAACTGGTCCAAGAGCATGGATACGAGCTCAGCCCCTTACGTATTTCAGGACTATCCCTACGATCCGAGCCTCTCTTACGGCCGCTCCGATTTCAATGTCGGCAAGAGCCTGAAGCTCTTCGGCATGTGGCAACCGGTCTTCTTCCACGGTAGCCATGACTGGGCCGAAAAGATCGTCGGCGGCTGGACCTTCAGTGGAATCTTCAATATTCACAGCGGATTCCCATGGTCGCCCGTCTACTCAACGGTCGGCAATCTCTATTGCAGCGGCTGCAGCGAATATACGTCCCTGCTACCGGCCGCCTACCTCGGCGGCGCAGGGAACGACACCAGCAACGACGCGTACAAATCGGGACCAGGGGTGGCTGGCCACACAGTGAATGCCAACTTCCCCAAGGGCGGTCTGGCTTATTTCAAAGCGCCCACTTATACGCCCGGCCCGCCGAACCTGGCCACTGGCGGTGCGATGCCACAAAGGCCCTTTGTGGATCGCAACTCCCTCACCGGCCCTGGCTACAAGGATCTCGATGCAACCGTGAGCAAAACCTTCGGAGTGCCGAAGCTGCACGAAGGCTCCGGACTCGAGATTCGTGGGGATGTGTTCAACCTCTTCAACAACCTGAACTTCCGGCCTGGAGGTACGTCGTCTGGAGGCGGAATTTCGAACAACATCACCGCCTCGAACTTTGGCCAGGCCACAACGGCCCTTGGAGCGCGCACGGTCACGCTGCAGGCCCGGTTCCACTTCTAATAACACTGATGGCTATTGCTATCCATCGAAACGCCGCGAGCGGAGGACAATTTGTCCTCCGCTCGCATTTCCAGCATCTCCCCGCTGCTGTGACGTAGTCTTACCCTGAGAGTAAAGGAGTTTCTGATGCAGCATTCGAGCCGCTGTCGCAACTTCACGTTCGCTCTCCTTTTTTTCCTGGCAGCTCTTCTGCCCTCCTTCGCGCAAGAAACTGTGCAGATCGATGCGCAGGCGCAGACCGCGCCGTTTCCGCATTTCTGGGAGCAGATGTTTGGCTCCGGGCGGGCCATCCTCTCGTTGCGCGAAAGCTATCGCAATGACATGCGCGCTGTGAAACAGGTCGCGGATTTCAAATACGTGCGCTTCCATGCTATCTTTCACGATGAGGTGGGAGTCTACAACGAAGACGAACACGGGAATCCGGTCTACAACTTCGCTTACGTTGATCAGATCTATGATGGCCTGCTGAAGAACGGTGTCCGGCCCTTTGTCGAGATCAGCTTTATGCCCAAAAAGCTGGCCTTCAATCCAGATGCCTTGCATCCCTTCTGGTACAAACAGAACGTCTCGCCGCCCAAAAGCATGGATCGCTGGGATGATCTCATCCGCCACTTCGCGCAGCATCTCATCGACCGCTACGGCATCGATGAGGTTTCGCAATGGTACTTCGAAGTCTGGAATGAGCCGAACATCGACTTCTGGAACGGCATCCCTCGCGATCGCTCTTACTTTGATCTCTACGCCCACACGGCACGCACGTTGAAAAGCGTGAACTCTCGTTTGCGCGTGGGTGGTCCGGCAACTGCGGCCTCCGCCTGGATCAGCGATTTTCTCAAGTTCACCGCAGAGAACCATGTCCCGGTCGACTTCGTCTCCTCGCATGCCTATGCCGACGACACCACGCTCGATCTCTTCGGCAAAAACGAGCAGATTCCGATGGACGAGCGCGTATGCCGCGCTGTCGACAAGATCAGGAATGAGATTAAGTCGTCCTCGACGCCCAATGTTCCGTTTTTCCTCACGGAATGGAATGTGCAAGGCATGATGAATTCACGCGACACCACCTTCGTAGGCCCGGCCCTCGCCAATACCGTACGTCAATGCGATGGCCTGGTGAACATGATGTCGTTCTGGACTTTTTCGGATGTGTTTGAAGAAGGCGGCCCGATTGCCAAGCCTTTCGTCGGCATGTTTGGACTTCGTGCGAAGGGCGGCATCAACAAGCCCGTCTACTATGCGTACGGACTTCTGCATCAGCTCGGCGATCAGCGCATCGCCAGCAGTTCAAAAGATGTGCTGGTGACTAAAACCTCTGATGACGGTCTGGCCATCGCCGCATGGAATCTCGTCGATCCAGGCGAACAAGGTTCCACCGCCGCCCTTCATTTCACCTTCACGCATCTTCCTGCAGGGTCGCATGTGAGCATCGAGCGGGTCGATTCCGCTCATGGCAACGTCCTGCCGAAATACGCTGCCATGGGAAGTCCACTCGATCCAACCGCCGAACAGGTGGAGCAGTTGAACCGCGAAACCGCGCTTCCTGCGCCGGAAGAGTCGACGCTTACCGGCGGCAAGCTGGATCTGGAGCTCACGCCGAATACACTGGCGCTGATCAGGATTCATCGGTGAAGCCAATTATGCTGCGCAAGAGGGCTGCTTATTACGCAGCCCTTTACGCGACCTCTACGCAGCGTGGATCGGAGCAAACTCGCTCAATTTGGCCTTCAGCACTGCCTTGCTGATCGGCACCTCGTGCAGCAGAAGCTCCGTGGCCTGTACCAGCGGATTCTCGTGGAACCAGCGCTGCACAACATTGTCATGCAGCAGGTTTGTAATCGCCAACAGCGACATTCCCTGGTGATGCGCCATCCACTCGCGCACGAGCTCGGGTTTGCGAAGCGATCCCGTATAGTCGGCCGCCTCGTAGAACCCGAATGCGCCTACCCAGCGGGAAGATTCCATCCGCCGCAGGTTATGCAGAGCCGCTTCCGGATCGATCGTCAATGCCAGGAACGTCGAATAGGGCGAAATCACCGGCCCTGCCTCTGCCTCAAACCATAATGCGATGCGCGGTACGCCAAAGGCCTGATAGTGGTAGTGGCCCGCATCGTCTTTGCGCGCCGCACCCGACTCTGAAATGCCCCACGGAATGCCCAGAGAACGTGCGAAGGCCCGCTGCACGTGGACAGCCGCATCCTGTGTGCGCGCAAGCATGGTTCCCGGATAACTCCGCATCCACAGCGCCGGCATCAGGTATTCAAACATCGTGCCGGTCCACGAAAGCAGCAGAAAGCGTCCGTAGGCATATGCATGATCGCGCGCCAGCTTGAACCAGCTCTGCTGCACCAGGTCGCCGCGCGCAATGGCAAGCAGCGTAGCAATGCGCGCCTCAGACGCAATCATGTCGTAGCAGGCCTCATGCGTCTTCTTCAGCCCCATGTCGTAGCCGATTGAGAGAATCTGCCGTCCTGGATCAACCAGGAACCCGAACTCCGTCTCCTCGGCCATATGCTCGGCCTCTTCGGCAATCTTGCGCAAACCGGCGGCCAGCGCGCGCAAGTTTTCGATTGCGGCTGAGAGAGGCGCATGAAATTTCTTCGCGAGCTCCAGCAGCGACGTATCCCCGCCGATTGAACCCCACGCGCCTGATAACCGCACCTCCATGGCCTCGGCAAAGACGATTGCGTCCTTCAACGAAAGCGTGCAGGCATGATCATCGAGCGCCAGATGAGGCAACGCGCGGAGCGCGCGATACTCCGGCAGCATCCAGGGCAAATAATCCTGAAGCAGCGCATGAATGGCCTCGATACGATGCTGCGTCTCGTTCATCCACCATGCATCAATTCCCTCTTTTCCCTCTTTGTGTCCCTCTTCCTGTGCAGAGACGGCCTTGGCAAAGGCTGTCTCTGCCTCCCGCATCCATTCAATCCATACAGTAATCGGAGCCGACGCAGCAGGAATCCTGAACTTCGCCAGTGGCGCGGGCAGGTGATTCTTCGCCTTCATCAAAAGCCAATGCGCGCGCAAGCCGGCGAATAGCCGTGGGGAAAGCAGCGGCCTGCGCAACAGATCGCGCGCTCCCGTGTGCAGTGTGTACAGCGACGCCACAAAGTTACCGCTATCCACCGACGAAACAAAGGGATTTGCATTCAGCGGCGCAAGCGTCTCCGTGTTGTACCAGTTGTACAAGTGTCCGCGATACTTTTCGAGACGCTCGATGCTGGCAAGACTCAGCCGCGTGAGCGCTGCAAACTCTGGAATGGTAATGAATCCCAATTCGCATGCGGCCTGTCGCGCATTCAATAGCAAGCCGATGTTCGTGGGCGAAACGCGCGCCGCCTCGAACGTGCCTTCCTCTTCCACATTGTCAGGAATGAGATAGTTATGACGCTCGCTGCTGAACTGATAAAAATAGCGCCAGATGCGCAGCGCATGAGCCAGCAGGAACGTCTCGTCCGCAGGCGCCAGTGGCTCTCGTTCGCGCGGCGGACGATCCAACCACGCAGTCACGCTGTTGGCCAAAGCCCAGAGCACAAGAATGGGCGCTGCACAAAAGATTGCCTCTTTCCGCGGCCCGCAAAGCCACACCAACGCGGCAAGGCTGATCGCGACCACCGGCATCACCGCAAGATAACGATCCACCGGCGTCCGGTTGCCCTTCTGCAACTCCGCCTGCGCCGCGGTTTCCCACTCCAGCAGGCGTTCGCCCGTGATAAACCCGCGAATAAGCGAACGCACAATCGCATCGATAGCCAGCAGCGTCTGGTGGGGAAGAAAAATTACATGGAATAGCTCCAGTAGCAATCCATGCCCCAGCGCTGACCACGCCTCCGACACCTGCCCCTTGTAGCCGTTGGTCAACGCACGGCCCAGTCCAAACGCAAACTGCACCAGCGTGGGAAAGATCATCAGGATCAGCGGGACAATGGTCCAATAAAGCGGGCCGCCAGGCAGTCCGAACCAGCCAGCCACAAACAGAATGAACAAAAATGGATCGACCAGCGACCGTCGCAGGTTGTCAAAGATCTTCCAGCGCGAAATCTCTGAGATGGGGTTGCGTCCCCAGTGCCCCGACTCATCCGGCACGCGTCCGAACATCCATTGCGCAATTTGCCAATCGCCGCGCACCCACCGATGCTTGCGCCGGCTGTATGCGCTGTAGTGCGACGGGTAGTCGTCGATGATCTCGATATCAGTCGCCAGTCCAGCGCGCGCATAGGCTCCCTCAATCAGGTCGTGGCTCAGCAGGGCATTGCGCGGAAATCTGCGGTTCAGCACTTCGTGCAGTGTCGCCACCTCATAGATGCCCTTGCCCGTGAAGCTTCCTTCGCCAAACAGGTCCTGATACGCATCAGAAATTGCTCGCGTGTAGATGTCGAATCCATTCTGGCCGGAGAAGATCGCCGCCAGCCGCGAGCGCGCCGTCGATTGCACCGTAATACCCACGCGCGGCTGCAGGATGCCATATCCCGAGGTCACGATGCGCAGCTTCGGATCGATGACCGCCTGGTTCAGCGGATGCGCAATGGCCCCAACAAGCCGCGCAGCCGTGCCCCGCGGCAGTTCCGTATCCGAGTCAAGCGTGATGATGTAGCGTATCTGCTTCAGCGCATCCACGCGTCCAGCCTTGATCGCGAAGGCGTCGAATTCTCCAACAAGAAGCTTGTTCAGGTCCAAGAGCTTGCCGCGCTTGCGCTCCCATCCCATCCATACACCCTGGCGCGTGTTAAAGATGCGGTGACGATGCAGCAGAATAAAGCAGCCGTTCTGTCCCGTGCAGTAGCGTGCATTCAGTTCGTCGATCAGTTGCACAGCAAGGTCGACCAAGGGATGCGCATCCTTATCGTGCGGCGTGCTTACTGAGTCCGCCAGATCGGTGAGCAACGCAAAGTGCAGGTGCGGATCGCGGTTTGCGAGATAGCGCACCTCCAGATCGGTAATGAGGCTGCGCACCTGCTTCTCATTCAGCAGCAATGAAGGAACCGTTACGAGCGTCGTGCACTCCGCCGGAATCGCCTTATTGAAGTCGAGCTTTGGTAAAGCACTCGGCTCAAACAGAGCCATCGTGATGTTATTGATCAGGTCTACGGCAGCTTGTGTCACAGGGAACAGCAATAGGAACACCGTACCCACCAATCCAACAAATCCGCCGATCTTCGGCAGCACAGGAAACAGCACTGCGGCGAGAAACAGAATCGTCAAAACCTGAATGCCGCTGATGTAGAAATCTTCTCCATGCGTCTGCACAAACCGGCGCAATCGATATGCTACCGGCGCATGAAAACCCACGCGTTCGGCAAGCTGCGGAAATCCCTTACCGATCAGGTAATAGCCGACGTGAATGCGGCAAAGCTGAGTCCGCGGATCGCTCGCCGGCTCGGCAGCGCCCATCTGCGCAAGATCGAGTGCCGCTTGCGCGACCTGGCCCTCCGTCACATCGGAGTAACGCGCCACAAATGCGATCCGCTTGCGATACATCTCGCGGCTCTCAAAGTCCATGCGCGCATAGGTCTGCGCAGGATCCTGATTGAGAAGCGCATCAAACGTTATGAGCGGCTCGATCAGAAAAACAAGATCGGCATTCGTAATCCCGCGCAGGCTCTTCAAGCGCATCGACAGCGTAGCAGCAAGATTCGGATCGGGCGAACGCAACAATGTCTGAGAATCTTCGAGCAGCCACTCGAGCAGTACAAATCGCAAAAATGCCGCAATATTCCAAAGTTCGTTGACGGTAAAAGCCTCTTGCGTCTGGAATGTCTTCACGAACGCGCGAAACGTATCTGCCGAAAACTCGCCATTCACCGCACGCAGATAGACAGCAGCCGCCGCGGCAACGCGCGGCTCTGTGGCCCGGCCTGCGACGGTTACACGTGGAAGCTGCGCAACAATTTTGGGCCGGTCAGATACCGCAAGAATGGCCGAGCGCAGTAGGCGCGGATTTAGCTCCATTTCGTGCAGAGCACGTTCCGTAGCCAACTCGTGCGCGCCGCCTTCGGCCTTCTCTCTCGGACGCCTGGCAAGTTCCTTCTCCACATGCTCCAGTACAAGACGCGTTGCGCGCACTCGCCCGGGAAACGCGCCCGTGCCTTGTGGCCGCAACACCACTTCCCACGAGCTAGCTTCGCGCGCAGCACTGTGGATGTGTTCGAGCACATTCTCTTCGACTTGTTGCTGCGGATCCAGAATAGGAATAACCTCGTTCATTTAACCTCACCGGTAACTGGCGGCTTGCATTTCAAACATCGCTGCGTAGCGGCCGCCGAGTGCCATAAGCTGCGTATGATTGCCCTCTTCCACCAGTCTCCCGCCCTCAAGAACAACAATGCGGTCGGCCATCCGGACGGTGGAGAAGCGATGCGAGATCAGCAACGCCATCTTGTCCAGCGTCAGCTCCGCGAACCGCTCAAATACCTCAAACTCGCTTCGCGCATCGAGTGAAGCTGTCGGCTCGTCGAGAATCAGCAGCTGCGCATCGCGCAGGTAGGCGCGCGCGAGCGCAAGCTTCTGCCACTCTCCGCCAGAAAGATCGACGCCGCCTTCAAAGCGGCGGCCGAGCATCTGGTCGTACCGCTTTGGCAGTTTCGCGATCACGCTGCTGGCCAGGCTTTTCTCGGCCGCATAGGCAATCTCTTCCGGCGCGTGCTCTACCTCAATGCGTCCCACCGCAATGTTTTCGTGCGCCGTCATCTCGTACCGCATAAAGTCCTGAAAAATGACGCCGATCTCCGCGTGCAAACTGTCGAGATCGTATTCGCGCAGGTCCACGCCATCCAGCAGTATCTGCCCCTCGGTCGGATCGTAGAGGCGCGTGATCAGCTTCACGATCGTCGTCTTGCCCTGCCCGTTTTCGCCGATCAGTGCAACCCGTTCGCCAGGGGCCAGGATGAAGTTGAAGTCGCTTAAAACACGCCGGCTCGTTCCGGGATAGGCGAACGACACGTTGTGAAATTCGAAACCTTGCGTGATCGGACGCGGGATAGGCAAACCATTGGGCTTCGATTGCACATGCGGCTTCATCTCGAAGAAAGCCAGAAGATCCGTCAGGAACAACGCCTGGTCCGCGACGCCGGAGGCGGTCGAGAACGCCTGCTGAATGTTCCCCATCGCCTGCATGATGGCCGTTGTGATCACCGTGAGATCGCCAATCGAATAACGCCCCTCGATGGTTCTGTAGATGCTGAGAATGTACGCGGAGTAATAGCCGAGCTGGCCGAGAATGGCGAGCAGGCCGCCCCAGAACAGCCTGCGGCGATTGAGCGCAACATTCTGTTCGTAGATGGTCTGCGACAGCGCGGTGAACCGGTCTGTCAGATAGCTGCTCAGATTAAAGAGCTTCAGTTCCTTTGCTGCTTCCTTACTTCCGCCTACCTGCCGCAGATAGTCCATCTGCCGGCGCAGCGGAGTCTGCCGGAAGTTCTTCGCATACGTAAGAAATGCGAAATGGCTTTCACCCAGGAAAGCCGGAATGACGCCGGCCACCAGCAGGAACAATAACAGCGGTGAATACTTGATGAGCAAAGCGGAAAACGCGAGAGCCGTTACGCTCTGCTGGATAAGCCGGCCCATCTGCTGAATCATCGCCAGCCGGTCCGTCGCTTGCACCCGCGCGCGCTCCAGCCGATCATAGAACACCGGATCTTCGTACACCGTTACATCGAGCGCCGCCGCCTTGCGCATCACCTCAACGCTCACGTGGTGCGTATAGCGATCTGCAAGCAGGTTGTCGAGATAGTCCACCGCGCGCAGAAGAATGCCGATGAGGATGGCCAGCACCATCTCTGCCCCAACCAGGTACCAGAAGTACGAGGGCAACGGCTGATGAAAGCGAATGCGGTTAACGCCATCAATGATCTTGCCGCCAATGACGCCAACCACCACCGGCAGAAACGCGACGGTGATGCGAATGAAGATGTTCCAAAAAACCACCGACGGCCCCGACTCCCACACAAATCGAAGCACCGGCGGCACATTTTTGAGCGCGCGCACGCGGTCTCCCCACGCGCTCCCGTGAGTCTCAGAGGGCTCGGTCGCACTTTCGGGCGACTCGCCGGCGGATTTCACTCGATTCGTCGTCGAGGTCGTCATTTCTTTCTGGACCCTCTGTGTCAGGTTGAAATCCGGCAAGGCGCAGAGCGCGTTGGAGTTACGGCTAAAGTGCTGGAATGCTCTTCCATGCCCGCGATCGTTAACTCTATCTTGAATGCGATGCAGGCCGGCGATGAGGTGTTGTTTTTGCGGGATTTTCTCCGGCGCGAATATGCTCAAGCCGGCTAGCTGCGTTTAGAAGGGGCGCACGCATTTGGCGAACCTTCAAGTTTGCGGCGGCCCTCCTGACGCATACGGCGCGTCGTACGCCTTGAACCCTGCCGCTTCCATGCCTCGCTGTGCCTCGGGATTTTTCATAAACGTGTCCCACACAAAACCTGTTCGCGCATTCTCCGCCATCAGCATCATGATCCCGGTGTCAATGCCGATCACATCGGTGTCGTACCAGTCCGTCAGCGGATTGAATGCATCGACAAACCCATAGCGGCACCATGCCTGCGGATAATGATCGTGAATCGTTCGAAGCACGCGCATAGTCTCATCGGGCAAAAATGGCAGCGATCCGCCCGCCGCACAGGGCACGACTGTCCCGTCGATCGGCCCTGTCGCAGGCGGGCCACCCCAGATCACATAACCTCGGGTTGAATCCGATGCCGTGATTCCCCACAGGGCATTGCTGTAATCGGAAAATTGTTCATTCAACTCGATGCAAAACCGCCGATGTACATCGGTAGCAATCATCGAATTCTCAAAATAGTCTGCATAGCGGTCGCGCTTGTTGCGGAAGTCGAACCAAGCCTGTGAGTACTGATGCACAAAAAGAGGCGCAAACGAACCAATATATCGCAGGCCGTCGTATTCAAAAGTTGTCCGCTTCCACGCAAACCATGCATCGCTGTTCAACGGATGTGAGGACGAACCCATGCCCAGCAGGTACATCATCATCAGTTCGCTATAAAAGTCCCATCGCGATGGAATGAATCCAAGCTCCGGAGTCCACCCATGTGACAGCAGAGACGTGTCCTCTGCCAACCACGTCCAATCCACGCGATCGAAGATCGCATGGGCCAGGGCAGAGATATCCCGGTCCTCGATGAAATGCTGACGGCAGGTGAGCACGCCGCACAGCAGAATCGCGGTATCCACGGAGGAGACCTCTGAGTCCCACACGCGCTCGCCTGTATTGATGTTGGCAAAGTGGAAGTAAAATCCGCGATGTGTGGGCAGCTTGTGCCAAAGGAACGATAACGACTGCACCACGCGCAGACGCGCTTCGGCGCGCGAGATAAATCCCCGTTTCTCTGCAATGCAGATCGCCGTCAATCCGAAGCCGCTTGAGGCAATGCTGGCGGCCACGCTTGTGTCCTGCGCGCGCACATTGCAGCGATCTTTGATCAGTCCCGTCTCGGGATTCGCCTGCTCCCAGAAAAATAGAAAGTTCGCATGTTCCAGCGCGTCCAGAAACTTTTCATCATCCGGCGAAAGGGTGGTCAACGCCGGCATAGGCGTCGTTTGCGTATGGTCGTCTGCGCCGGAGCCGCGTTTCTTCTTCGGCTGCGGAACAGTCTTTCCTGCCAAAGGCAATGCGTCGCCACGCGCAATAGGTAGCGCTAACGAGAGATACGCCATGCGGCGTAGAAACTCACGGCGCGAACCGGGCCTCTCCGGCGGCCCACCCCTTCTGTCGATGTGCATTCCGAATCGCCCGTTCCGTTGATTTGCCCTGCCGTCACTCAACTGCTGCTAAATTCGTTGGATGCAGATCGTTCCCCTTTTGATGGCCGCACAGACAGCAAAGCACAGCAGCTGCGCATCTAAGAATGTCGAAGACACGTGAAACAGGAATGAAATCGAGAAAGACGGTCATCTGGACTCTCGTGATTGCAGGCGCGCTGGCCGGCGTCCTCACGTTTGTCTGGCTTCGCAAGCACAACTGGAAGCCGCGGTCCATCGTCATCCAGGGCGCCGTTATACGGCAAGATGATGATCCCCGCAAGCAGCTGCCGATCACCGGTGCTCTCATCACTGCATCCGACACCATGCAAAGCAGCGAAGCCTACTCAGACGCCTCTGGATATTTCCGGATCATCTTGGGAGCAGGCGTCTGGCCGCAAACTGTCGTCCACCTTAATTTCCAGCATCCCGGCTACAAGCCTCTCAATCTCAATTTCCAAGCAGGCCTTCCCCGTACACCCACAAAGCTCTTCGTCGCACAACTCACGTCGATCGAAGAAGAAGCTGGCCAGGCAATTGTGCACCCCACATCCGTCGTTGCGAACATTCGCGTTCGCTATACCACCAATGTTCAAACCGACACCAACGTCGGCAGCGTAGCCAGACCCTTCCAGGTCGTCAATCAGGGCGACATCCCTTGCAATCATCAAACGCTGTGTTCGCCGAACGGACGCTGGAAGGCCTCCACCGACACCATCACACTCGACGCCGGACCCAGCAATGTCTTTCGCAACATCCGCGCCTCGTGCATTGCCGGCCCCTGCCCCTTCACTCGAATCAGCACCAACGGCCCCGCCGAAGGCAGCCGCGTGATTACTGCATCCGCTCTTGACTGGTCTGACACAGCCACCTTTCTCGTTGAGGCCGAAGTGTTTCGAGACACGATCAGTTCCAGCGTGCGCGAGTCATATCCAGTCATCTTTGGCCGGACACTGCACTTCACACTTCCCCCCACGCAAGAAGGCGTCAGCATCGAAGCCGATGTCAACGGCACCCCGATGGTCTTTCCCCTCGGACCTGACCTCTATCTAAGCTGGGCGACGTGCACGGCGAGAACCAACTCCGATACCGACAAGTCCACCGTCTATCAATGTGAGCTCAAACCCGACTACCATTTCTGATCGCATGCCACTTCCCTGGCTCGGTTTCATCGCCGGAAGCGTGAAATCAGATAGAGTAGCGCGGAAAGCGCCACGCTGACCAGGATCGATGTGCCGAGCGGAAAGAAGACGGAGACACGTCTGCCTCGATATGCAAAGTCGCCGGGCAATCGCCCCAGGGGAAGCCCCATGCGCCCGGCAAGCAAAACAAGCGCACCCATAACCACAAGCGACAGCCCGAGCCCCAGGAGCGCTTTGCCAAACTCATTCATGCATTTCCTTGCATTACTATGTTCGATTATTTCGCCCCGATCAGCCGAATACGCGCAGTAAGAGCCCGTCCCTGCGGCTGGCTGAACGTGCCATACTCCGGGGAGTCCACGACATTGTTCACGACCGCTGGATTGGCGCTGCCCGTTCCATTTTCAATCACGCCTCGCAATCCATAATAGGCGCCGTGAAAATGGAACTTCCACTCCAGCCCTGGGCTGAAGTTCACGTATTCAGGAAACCGCCTCGATCCTGCTGCGCCAATCACTCGCTGCGCCGCATTCACTGAAGTGAATGGAAAGCCCGTGTGACAGTCGACGAGATACACGAAGTCCCAACGTCTCCTCAGTTTCGGCAGAGGCACCGGCAACCATCCCCACGAGAGAATACGATTCGGCGTATCCCACGACAACGGTCCGCTCTGCTGCGGTCCGAGCGGCGACGGCGTGGGCCAATAATTCAGTGCCGCGTTCGTGCGTGCCGACGAGTGAGTATAGGCAACGTAGACCGTGTGTTCATTCGCGAACAACCGACGCGCATCGATTTCGAACGAGTGATAGCGATCCTCGCGCCCGTTGGTAAGCTGATAATCGTCCAACAACGCCGCCGGTCCGCTCTGATTGGCAAACGTGAACCCATCGCTCGTTCGCTTCTCGAGAAAGTTCGCGCCAGCGATGATGCTCCCCGGCAGCTTTCTCTCGACACCCACACTCCAATTCAGCGCTCGCGGTTCACGCAGTGTTCCACCATTCGCGATAAAGCGCGTTTCTTGCGAAGGTCCGGCTGGAGTCACACCATCCGCTTGGTAGAAAGTGTCGGAACGCGTTCCAGCAAATGTGGCCGCGAGATATTGAAGTTGCGTGTGCTCATAGTAAAGCCCGATTCCGGCCGAAATTTTCGTTGGGCTGTCACCCTCTGTTGGCGAATAGACAACCGCAATGCGCGGCGAAACAAGCGCTCTCCGGATAATCGAGTCCCAATCGAAACGCAGGCCAGGCTCGACCAACAGATTCTTTTTCATCTGCCATTGGTCTTCGAGATATGCTCCGATCTCATCATTGTGAATCCGGAACGGTGCTGCCGGGGCAAACACGCTCCGCCGCGCAAGCGTCCTGTCCTCGCGCAAATAACTCACCAGAGCGCGCACTTGATCCTGGTCGTACGCAATGTGGTCCAGATCCATCCCAGCCTTGAGATCGTGCTGCCCTGCCCATTGTCGCGCAGGCAGATACAACGTTGCGGTTCCTTCCACACGCTGCGAGCGCCCGGTCAGATTCTCGAAGTAGCTTCCCTGCGCAAGCTCCGGCGTAATCTTATAAGGATCATTTCCGTGTGGCTCGTGCCCATCACGAAAGCGCATCACGCCGACGCCCACATCGAGCAACGCTCCCCCTCGAAAGCTCCACTGATTCCGCACATAAGGCAACCATGCCAGAACGTCGCGATTCGTCGTGCTCTGCTGCGGCGTAAGTGCCGAGATTCCCTCATACGGCGAATGGTAATCGTTGACTAGCAATCCCGCCGTGAGAATATCGGCTCGCGTCAGATTGCTTTGCACTTTGAGAAGATTGCTGCCGCGCAGCAATGAGTCAGTGTTGGCATTGGCTGGCAGTTCCGAGATATAGATATTGTCGTATTCAGTCTCAAGCCCGTCATAGAACCACGTGCGGTTACTCTTCAGGGGACCGGAGAATGTAAAGCGCGGCACGAACTTGTCAAAGCGAATGCCATTCACGCTGCGAAACGAAGGAATAAAATTCGTCGCATTGAAGCGAAATTTGTTGTCGCCCATGCCAGTGTAAAAGGCCACCACACCGCCTGTAGCACGCCCAAACTCCACCGGATACCGTGTCGTCTCCGCGTCGATTGAGCGCACCGCATCCGGACTCACCCGCATGTCCAGCGTGCCTCGCACTGGCGACCGAATATCGAAGCCGTCCAATTTGTACAGCGTCTCCCACGCCTCCGAGCCAGCTACGTGCACCTGCCGTGAAGCATCCGAAACCACACCAGGATAAAACGGCAAAAGATAACGAATATCGCGTGAGGTCTGATACGGAATGTTGACGATCTCTGGCGTATTCATCGTCATCTGGTCGGAGGTTTGCTTGGTATCGATTCCAGGCGTCGACGCCGCAACGTTCACCTGTTCCTGCACAATTTGCTCGTGGATGAGAACTACCTTTACCGCGCTCTCATGCACATCAATTCCGTTTTCTTCGGCTCGATAGAATCCCGGCTTCTCAGCGTGGATCTGATATGGCGTATCGCTGCGCAACGCGAACGTGCAATGGCCGGCATAGTCCGTTGATAGCCGAACTGGCTCCAGATCAGCCCCGGCGATCGTCACCTGCGCATCCGGAACCGCCACTCCGTTCTCGTCCGCAACCGTAACGGTGATCTGGGTTTTCAGCAGCAGATCCTTCCCAACTACTGCCTGAGTGACGGACGCACGATTGTCTTGAGATTGGCCGCTTGCGATTGCAGCGAAAATAGAAAGGAGCAGGCTACCAACAACCCGCCCGGCGCATTGCACCCGCAGCATGAAAACAAAATCGGAACAGCCGTCCAGTAGTTCCGCCTCGCCGCCAGTATACCGCTGAGTTCCTGAGCGAATTCGAAATCAGCACTTCGTCGCGGTAGTTGCCACCGTCACAATTTGCGCCCTGGACTCGCGATAAGGTTTTTGGTGTCGCAGCCTCGAGTAGATGGCCAACGGCGCGAATACTGCCTACCGGCAAATAAGCCTTTGAACCAGAATGTAAACAGGTCTCGCACCGACCGTAGAATCACTCCTGGCTTTCCGGAAGTCGCTTCTCCGGCAATACGAGGATGGAAATCGACTTCTACTTCTTTAATTCGGAAATCCAATTCGTAGGCGCGAATTAGGATCTCCGGCGCGATAAAGGCGGTGCTGCGTGAAGTGGGCCGGGCCGCTTCCAAGACTTCTCTCTTGAACAGCTGAGTGTAGTTGTAATCCCGAAGTTTCGGTTCAAAGAGGAAACGAAGCAGAGCTCGATTCACCTTCGATGTCAGTTTTCGGTAGGGTGTATATCCTGCGTACGCCTTTCGCACGGCAACCACGACATCCGCTTCATCCAGCACGGGGAGTAATCTATCGAGATCGCGGAGATCGAGAGGATAGTCCATAGCATTTTGGATGACTAATTCGCCCCTAGCACACTGGAAACCACGATAGAGTGTCTCTCCGAGCCCCATATTTCGCTCATTGTGCAATACCGTGATCTCGGGATAGATTTCAGCAAGCTCTTCAGCGATCGACCCGGTATTGTCCTGACTCCCGTCATTAATGATGAGAAGTTCAAACGTGTCGAAACGCGGAGACATCGCTTTCACGGATTCTTCTATCGCATGCCTGATATTCGCCGCTTCGTTGTAAGCGGGGAAAATGACAGTAATACTTCTCCGTTCCTTCGATAGACGACGACTTTGAGTCGAACCACATGTTGCTGGATTGTCCAGAATTCGCGTCATTTGGACCACCTCCCGCGACCGTATACCCTCACCGGATCGGACGAACTCACCTGTAACCAAGACTCGTGACCCACGATGCAGCTTCATCATTTGGCTCAGCAGCGACAGCGGCCGAGGTGAAAGTGCATCGCACATAAACCCAGAGATAAAAAATGCCCGTAGTGAGCAAAATGAGCGGCACCGGCCGGGCCAGCAAGAGCGTAAGAATTTGGCCGGTCAGTCCCGGGGTGGATTTGCGCAGGTGAGCACTATAGATCGCGAGCTGCTGCACCGGAAAATCACTGGTTAACACAGCTCCAGTTCCCGTGAAAATGAGTGCGAGCCAAGAGGTTGAACCTCCCCTTGCCCACAGCATTGCGAATGCCGGAAAGGCCAGAAGCAAGAGGCTGGTGTCGTGTAACCTGTGATAAATCGGGAGCATTGAAAGAGCAGCAATCGCCGCAAGCGCGAGCCTCTCTCTCTCTTGCGAAAAGTCCCTTCGCAGCGTAGTAAGCACCCACACAAGCAGGAGTACCCCGGTGAGAAAGTAGCTCGATAGATTGTAAAAGCGCGGATCATCCCGAAAGATGCTGAAGACCGTTTGCAGGCTGATCACGATGGCTCCGTGGAACTGAGGATTGACACCGGCGGGACCTGGATCGTCCACATTGCCGTGCGTAGACGCTATCCGCAGATTGTCCTGCAACTCCGCCATCCAATGCGGCGCAACATGCGAGACCCAGATGGCTGTCGTCAGGCTAACGATAGCCGTAACGGCGAGAGTTTGCCATGCGCGCTTCCGGTGGAGGCCGCCTACCAATAGAAAGTAAAGCCAAACTAAGCCCGCAACGTGTGGCTTGGCCGCAACGCTGATGGCTAAGCAAAGAACACCCAACTGAACAAAGCGACCTTTAAGAAAGCACCAGACTGCGATGACGCATAAACTAACCTCAATGCCGGCCGGATTGCCAATCTCGAGAAGCATTTCACTTCCGAGCAGGAACACTCCGATCAGGGCGCCCGAAATGACCGGCGCATCTTTGGCTCCGAAACTCCACATCAGATACGCGGCCAGAATAAAACTTGCCCCGGTTACAAACATCCAAAGCAGATGAGCCGGACCCCATGGCAGCAAAGCGAAAGGGACGACGAATACAAGGGTAGTCGGCAAATTGACACAAAACATTACCACCCGCCGAAACGGTTCCGGAGCCGACCTGTACTCGTTGTGATCGGCTTGAAATGCATTTATCAGGTCGCCCTTCAGATATGGGTCGGAGTGGTGCAGTAAGCACTTGGCACCGTAATAAACGCTTCCGAAGTCTGCCATTGAATCGGGAGAAATGCGCTCCAGCGCGGAGCCCAACACCACAAACATGATGCTGCCGAGTACAAACAAAACAACGCCATCAAAGCGTGCTCTCTTCATGCTCGATCTCTCCTGCTGCCGGCGCTACTCACAGCGCCCCTCAATATCTGACATTCGCACAAAAAGAATTCAGCAACTTTGCCCGGCCTCGGAATAGTACCGGTTTGGGAGTTTCTTTCCCCCTCGGCCAAATCTCGGGATACGGTGGATCCCTATCTTGTGTGCCACGAACCCGACCGTCGTGGCCAAAACGCCGAGCCCATACTTCACGCTGCGCCGGAAATTGATCGAAGAGGCCTCTTCAAAGTATTTCGTCGGGCAGGAGATTTCGCCGATCTCAAAGCCGAACATCACGGCTTGGGCGATCATCTGGTTGTCAAAAACGAAATCGTCTGAATTCTCAAGCAGGGGCAGCGTCTGCAGCAGTTCCCGCGAAAACGCGCGGAACCCGGTGTGATATTCCGAAAGCTTCACGCCCAGAAAGAGATTCTGAAAAGCGGTGAGCAGGCGGTTGAAGACGTATTTGTAAAGCGGCATGCCGCCCTTCAGCGCTCCGCGGCCCAGGATACGTGAAGCCAGAACCATGTCGTAAACGCCGCTGGCGATCATGCCCGCCATCGCGGGAACCAGCAGGGGCGTGTACTGGTAATCGGGATGCACCATCACCACAATGTCGGCGCCTGCAGCCAGCGCCTCGCGGTAGCAGGTCTGCTGGTTGCGGCCATAGCCGTAATTCGCGTCATGTACGAACGTCTGCACGCCAAGGCTCCGCGACAACTCCGCAGTTTGATCTCGGCTCGAGTCATCCACCAGGATCTTGATGTCAACCACGTCAGAAAGCTCCTGGACCGTACGCTCCAGGGTCTTCTCAGCGTTATACGCCGGCATCACGACGGCAATGCGTTTTCCGTTGATCATCGTTCACACTCCTGGATGACCGCTTAACCTTCGATGAGCCGCGGCCTCGTTCGGGTCAGGTACCGGGTAGGGTGAAATCCGTGCCGGAACCGCATCCGGCTCAACCAGCCACACCTTCCTGTGGGCATAGTACTGGATTAGCTCTCTATTATCCTCCGGCCCCATCTCCCTGGCCCATACGACTTTGGAGCTATCGATGTCGGGAGCGTTGTAGACCCACTCGTCAAAAGGATTGTGGTCGGGGTTATAGCGGACAATGACAAGTTGCTGGCCGGGAAGCTTAGCAAGCTTTGCTTCGATCTGTGCTCGGGCGATGCCGAAGTGCTCTGGCCCGAACCAGGTGAAGTTCCAGTTGCTCGCTGGCCACTCGGCAGCGGCCAGATGGAGCGGCTGGGCAAACAGCCGTATTCCGGCCATCACCACACAAATAGCAATAGTCATGCGTGCCAGAGTAAGGCCCACCGGCTTGCTTTCGGGTTTCCACAAGCGCAGGTGCCGCATGGCCTGCAATCCGATCGCATAAAACGCTCCTGTAAAGGGCGCCACGTAGTGCGGTAGCAGGAATATCTCGATCAACATCCCTGCAGCCAGTATCACAACGCAAATCACCAAAAAACGTATACGGCGGTCCAGAAATATGCGTCGCATCATGAGCAAAGGAGGCGCCAGGGCAAAGCCTGAATAAAACAGAAAGAAGAATCCGATCTTTTCGGTCGTTTCCGGCACAAAGCCGGTCACTGAATGGATGCTGGTGTAGTACTTCAGCTCGCCCTCATCGTAAAACTTGCGCATCATCGGATGCCGGTAGGCAGGCTCGGGACGCGAAGGTTGCCATACGTAGTAGGGAGCAATGGCATAAGTGTTCCGGTCGACTGTGTAGGGTAGTGTCGTGGGACTTCCAAATGCCCGGTAGTCGTAATAGGCTAACCATGCGCCTGCCGCGATCACCACCGCCATCGGCGCAACGGTGCGCCTCACCAGAACGGCTGCGGAAGGCCGCGTCGGGCTCGTCCGCAGCCAGTGAATAAGAGCGACAAGAACTGGTATGCAGAGCAGCGTACCCTCAAACGGGCGCGTGAGGCCCACAATCGCGATCCCGATTCCCATCAAAAGCCAATAACGGAAATTTGGCTTCCTCTTGATGCGTGGTAACGATCCCAGAATCAGAGCCCCGCCTAGGGCGGCCAACGACCCCGCCGCATGGTACGTATTCGTCCAATAGCTGAAAATCCCGAGGCGCAACGCAGCAACCACTCCGCCCAGCAAGGCCCAGCTAGGCGGCAACCATGCCTGCAGCATCCAGCACAGAGCCGCGCACATCAGAGCACTCACTATCAAAATCACAAGCCATGGACTTCCGAGCAGAACCTTTCCGGCCGCCATGATCAGTCCCTGGCCCGGAAAATACATCGACATGTATGTCGGCTTCATCGTGATGTGGATGCTCTCAAAATGCGCCCACATGGCAGGAGTCGGGTTCGTCAACCGTCCGAGCGCAAAGGTATCGCTGGCAAGTTGAAAGCTGAAATCATCGGGACAGAAGGGAAGCGGAACAGGATAAAGGGGAACGATAGCAAGCCGTGCCAAAAGCACGCTTAATCCGACGCATGTCGCGGCTAGACCCTTTCGGCGGGCCAGTTTTCCCGACGCCGATTCGATCCTGGCAAAGAAACTGGAACCGAATCTTGGCCACGCAAATGCCAGTGCGATCGCGATCGCCGTGAAGCCGAATTCGAGAATCAGCAGAGATGGGTTGGCATTTGTGGCCGTAGGCGACAACATATTCGTTTATCTTCTGGTCGTATCAGTTTACGCCCACAGATCCCAGGTAAGCACCATTTAGGTTCTCGCTGAGCGTGAATGAACCTGATGGGATAGATTGAGAGCTTATGAGGTTGGGATGAATAGAAGCTTATGAGAGGGAGGTATCGATCTTGCTAAAGAGAGCTACAACCGCCGAGGCAAAATTCTGTACACCGCCAATGGCCGCAAGGGCGATCATTGTAACGATTAAACCGTATTCTACCAAGTCCTGGCCCTCGTCGCCGTAAATCAATTCCCAGAGCTTGGGTTGTAATCTTCTAAAGAACTGATCGTGCATGTTCAGCTTCTCCACTGCGGCTTTTTTCGCCCCGCTAAGGTGCGCTCTCAGTCCTATTCTTGGGCAGTCATCTAACCTGCACTCTGCCGTGTACTCCAACCCAAGTTCCAGCCACTGTCCCCGACCAGATTTCATCTAACTATAACCTTGCAAGGAGGACACAATTCCGTCAAATTCCGGAATTTGATGTCCTCCCGCAAAGGAGCTGAGGAACTGGGTGCGATTGTCGAAGAACTTCGTCAACTACGCCAGTGTGGTGCTGATCTTCGAGAACACGCCGTTGATAGCCGTAGCGACACCCTGAATGCCGGAAACAGCGGCCAACGCGACGAGGGTAATAAGCAGGGCGTATTCCACCAGATCCTGACCTTCCTCGCGGTTCTTCAGGTTCTGGAACATAACATACAGCTTCAGGTAAAGGTTGTTCATGTGCTTTCTCTCCAGTATGGTGATTTCCCAGCCTCAGCCGGGGCACCCTCTCTGCTGCACATGGCTTGCCATTTATCGAGACCATACGATTCAGCTTAAATAAAGCACTTACAATGTTCGAGCAGGTGCCCTCATCATCCGCGGCTGTATACGTGCGTTTACAGTCCGCGCCTGCGCCCGACCGGGATCGTATACATAACCCAAAAGTGTATGGCCCAAAAGTGATACGCCAATCAGTCTGCCGCGCTATCGGTTCACGTTTTCGTCGACGGTACAATATCCGTGCATGCCGACGATCGAGAATCCGCCTGTCTCAAAGCCTCGATATGATCTCGCGGATATGGCAATTGCAACCTACAGCGGCCTGATTCTTGCTATGACGGCGGTATTTCTCTGCGCGGTGCCGTTTGCGCTGAAAATGGCCGCTACACGCGATTTTGTCGCGTATTATTCTGCCGGCCGGCAACTCGTGAGTCACGCTGATCCGTACGACGCCGCAGCGGTCTACCGCATCGAACATTCGTCTGGCTTCATGGTGGACGGTGTTCTCGTCATGCGTAACCCGCCATGGACTCTTCCCCTCGCCTTTCCGCTCGGCTTTTTTGAAATCCGCGTCGCTGCCGTGTTCTGGACTCTGGCGCTTCTCGCATGTTTTCTTGTGCCAATACACCTTGTCCGTAAGCTCCACGGCTCGCCGTCAAACTATGTTCACTGGCTGGGCCTATCTTTCGCACCAGCCCTTATTTGTCTCACCATGGGCCAGACTTCCCTCTTCGTTTTGCTGGGTCTAACTCTCTTCCTCTACTACAACCAAGCTCACCCCTTTGCAGCTGGAGCTTCACTCTGGTTGTGCAGTGTCAAACCGCATTTGCTTTTTCCATTCGCCGCCGTTTTGCTCGCATGGATTCTGTTCACGCGCAGTTACAAGATCCTGGCTGGTGCGGCCGTCACCATGGCTGTAAGCTGTGCGCTTACACTGTGGATCGATCCCGTGGCTTTCCATCGTTATATGGAGTTAATGCGTTCGCCCGGCGTGGTACAAGAGTTCGTTCCCTGCCTCAGTGATACATTCCGCTTCGCCATCAATCAGCGATTGGTCTGGCTTCAGTATCTACCCGCTTGTATCGCCAGCGCTTGGGCTCTCTGGTTTTTCTGGAAACGCCGTCACACGTGGAGCTGGGTCGAAAACAGCGCGCTGCTTATTCTGGTCTCGCTCGTCGCTGCCCCCTATTCATTTGTCTACGACCAGAGCGTTGCGATTCCCGCAGTGCTACATGGAGCATACAGAACACGCAAACGTTTGCTTCTTTTCCTCGTGGTCTGCATGCTCGGCACAATCGAGCTAGAGACCATTTGGGTTCGCATCAGCACACTCTACTATGTCTGGACCGCTCCCGCTTGGCTTCTCTGGTATCTCATTGCGAGCACATCTGCGAACGAACGTGTGGCAGAGGACCAGCATCTTCCTGCTGTATCTAGTGTTTAACGAGTTGCACACCCCAGCCTTCCGGATTCTCCGCAAAACCGCCCACTGTTCCCGACGGTGCGTCTTCAAACTTTTGGGGCATTTTGAGCAAAATGAAAATCCTTAAACACCGGATGCAGCCAATCTCGCACCATGCCCTCACGGCGCTTTGCGTTCAGAGTCATCGCCTTCCATGAGGGCGGGCACGAACTGGAGTGTATCGCCAAGCTGGGTATCGGTATTGCCAATCGTGCCGGCGGCGAGTTCCAGCACAGAGTGCGCGGTGAAGCAGGCCGACAACCGCCACGCTCCCAAATTGCCTCTCAGTTTTTTGATTCGATTCTTACGATCGAGATAGATAAGATCGATAGGAAACCGCATAAAGAAGGTGTGGATCGATTCGCAAGGAACGATCCATAATCCCTCACCCGCGTCTAGATGATCACGACCCAGTAGCCCTTTCCGACGCGTTCTCCCCGTACCGGCAACTTCGAGGCGCGATGCAATGATCGTGCCACGCGTTGCGTTCACAACCTTGAGCGGTCCCTTAGCGGTTTCGGCACTCCGCAAGCCTAGAAACCGCCGAAACCCCTGAGCAATCTGCCGTGTCAGACCCATCCGATCGCCTCACACTGCCTCTGACATCGCAACCTCATTGCGACGGAGCGGCAGCAGGCGGCGCAGAACCGGTCGTCGGAGCATTAATCACCTGGCCTGACATCCCGAAACCACCCGTACCGCTTTCAATAATGAGCGGTTTCTCTGGCTTCATGCTGTCCAGCAACGTCTCGATCGGAATGCTCGTCGGCGCGGTTGGCAGTGTGTTCTCCGCGGTCTTGGCGTCCGGATTGTGGGTCGGTGTGTTGGAATTCGGTGGAAGGAATGTAGCTGGATATTTCAGCTGCGGCAGCGGCTGACCGGCCGGAATCGGCGCCACCATCTCCGGCGTCACGATCACGATCAGCTCGGTATTTGTCTTGGTCCGCGTCATCGACTGGAAAAACTTGCCGAGAATCGGAATGTCACCCAAGAACGGAATCTTGTCGAAGGTTTCATTCTCCTCGTTATCAAGAAGGCCTCCGATGATAAAGCTCTGGCCGTCTTTGAGCTCGACCTCCGTATTCACCTTGCGCGACGTAATCGCCGGCACTTCAAATCCGGATATCGTCACGGCATGACTAAAATCGAGCGCGCTCACCTCCGGCGCAACCTGCAGCCGGATCGTTTCGCGCGGAGTAATCGTCGGAATAAAATTCAGTCGGATTCCGTATTCCTTGAACTCAATCGTCACCGCGGTCGAGCCGCCTGCTGACGTGCCCTGCACCACAGGATACGGGAATTCGCCGCCAGCCAGGAAACTTGCTTCTTTGCCATTAGTAGCCAGGAGATTAGGCTCGGCGAGTGTCTGCACGAGACCCTTATTCTCGAGCGCTTGAATTGTCGCGCCGATCCCGAGTCCCGGATAAAAAGCGAGGATATTCAACTCGTTCGAGAATGTTGCCGATGCACCGGCACCTGCCACCCCACTATTCCCACTGCTGGCACTGCCGATGGTTGGCGGGCTGAACTGCCCTGTATTGACACCGCCGATCGTATTGGCAGCACCAAGATTAAATAGATTGATACCCAACTGCTTGGTCAACGTGCGGTCCACGCTAGCGAATCGCACCTTCAGCAGGATCTGCGGCTCAGACGACGGCACATCGACATTCAGCAGATTTACGACTTTGCCTGCAGTCGCGGCGATCTTCATCGCACGGTCAGAACTGACTAAGTCCTTCACATCTCCACGCAGAAAAACGGCATTATTGTCGTAGCTGACCTTAATAGTCTGCCCTGGCAGTTCGGTCCGCAGCTCCCGCCGCACAGCATCGAGATTGTCGCTCGAGAGCGTCGGCATCGGCCGCACCGTCACATTGAAAAACTGCCGTCCGCCATTGATGTCCCAGATGATCAGGCTGGTTTCGCCCGGCGCCTTTCCATTCACCATGATTTCAGTGGGACTCACTGCGGTAGCTTGCGCAATGTCCCCACTCCCCATAGCGACGCGCGCGATCCGTTGCGCACAATCAACCAGCACAGTTTTGCCAACCGTCACCGACAGATCATTCGTCGAGTCCTGAGAAGTCGCTGCCGCCGGAGAAGGAGGCGCACCTTGAGCCTGAACGCTCTGCCCGGCGCAAATCACCACACCCAGTGCGCTGAAGCATGCGATCGCGATTAGAGTCTTCGCTCTCAATGTTTTGCCTCCGGCGAGCCAAATTTTTGTTCGGTTGCACTCGATCCATTGATCACTTGGATCGAATAGACAGGAGCGGCCGGCTTAGGCGCAGGTTTTGCCACCACCCTCCGTTGCGGTTGGGGTGTGGGATTCTGGTCAGCGAACAGCGAAGCCATCGCAGTGCCGGCAACCGGCGCCACCTTTGTATCGAGCGGGTTCCGAAGCACCAGCTGAATCTTGAGCTGACCGCTTGCCAGACTTAAGGTCTCGGCCTGCTCCGGAGTCACCAGCAGGTTCACGACCTGGACCTGCTGCGGCTTGCCCGCCGCATCTTTTTGAATGTCCGTTCCAGCCGAGAGCACTTCAATATTCTGCAGAATTGTCTTGGTGATCGTGCCTTGCGTCGGCGGAGCATTCGGCGGAATACCGGAAACCAGAACGTCTACTCGCATACCAGGCGTTACGAATCCGGCTACACCTACCACCTCATCCACGTGGACCGCTGCGGCTCGCATGCCTTGAGGGATCGTTGCAGCCAGACCGCCACCAGAACCCGCAGGAGCCAGCCGGCTCTCAACAATCGGCTCGCCCTGATAGATCGCTGAGATCACGCCGCGACCAACCGCGTTTTCCGGCTTCAAGAGAGCGCCCTTCGGCGGTGTTCCGGCAATCTCCGTCGTGGTCAGGTCGGAGGGGGCCAGCACTGTTCCCAGCTTGATGTCAGCTGCCGCCGCGACCACCCGTGTGGTCGCAACCGGCTTAGACGCAACGACCATGCGGCCTAAAATTCGATAGACCAGAAATGTGCATCCACTGGCTATCACGAATGCGATGAGAAGGATCGTAAGCAGTCTTCGATTCATCTAAACAATGCTCTGAGCTGGCTGCAGAACTGCCAACTCCGCCTTTCTATGCCCATCCGGATTGACTTACTGCCGGGAGAACACATCAACATCGAGCCTGAAGAGGGGTCGTGTTACTTCAGTATATCCATTAGTACATTCCTGCAATCGACCGACCCTGTTTTTTTTGGTTTTTCAGGGTATCTAAAGTGCTACGACCAATGACGCAAATGTGCGATAGGAAAAACTACCCCAAACCGTTCCCACAATGGCATACTTCAATCAATGCAACACAATCTTGGGAATCCTGCGATTGCGCGTTGCGCTCTGCAGTTGAATTTTCGGCTGCAGCTCTAAAGTAACCATCCCCCGGGGACGATGACTTGAATTATGGGGGCTCCGGTGTCAAGTTTGACACTGGCTGAGACGAGCGGCAGCCAACCATGCAGGGCAGCCGTAACAGTGGAACCGCAAAAATGCGGTCCAGATGTATCCCTTTCGCTGCGATGATCCGGGCCTTGTAACTCCTCGAATACGGCGACTCTTAATATGTAGCTACGGCCGCATCGGAGGGAATGTACTCGTTCATGACGGCTCCCCGCACAGTTACCCTCTTTGCCGAACACGCCGACTCTCGTCCGCCAGTTTCTATTGCAGTCTCGGCACTGGTCCATGTCGGCATCGTCAGCCTCGTCGGGTTCGGAGTGCTCTATAACCCGCCCGTCATCACCAATGCTCCCTTAGACAAGTATTCGCTCCGCCGCCTCGATCTGCACATACCGGACACGGAAGGCCGCAGAGAAGTAGCGGATGCAACGCCTAAACCCGCGCCGCAGCACGTCAATCACTCGGCGCCATCGGGTGGCAAGGAAGCTGCTCAGGCGCGCGTGACGCCTCCTTTCCAAAAAACAAAAATCGGTCCACAGACAATCTTGCAGCCTGACCTGCACACGAACATGGCGATGCTGCAGGCTCCGGTGCCGCAGGTAGTCCTCTGGACACCCACCAAGACTCCCGTCGTCAAGATTGTCCCGCCGCCCCCGCAAAAACTACCCAGCGCACAGGTCAAGCCGACGTTGGCGCCCCCCGTTGTGGAGCCGAATCTCAGCGACATGTCCATCGCCTCGGTCCCGCGGCCGTCGATTAAGCCGATGGTCCTCGCTGGAACCACTACGCCTGTCGCCGTACAGGCGCCGCCGAAGCCAGCAACGACACCGTCTTCGGTTTCGCAAACCACGGCTCCCCCCACCGCCGCAACGGTGATGTCGCTCTCTGATGTCCGCATGAAGAACGGAACCGTCGCGCTGCCTCCGGTGAATCAAGTTGTAGCGGCCACTGCCCCTGGGCTTGCGTCCGGGCCAGCAAAATCCAGTTCAGCGCCCGGCAACGGCAATACCGAAACAAAATCTTCGGGCAGTGGCGATGGCAGCGGCAAATCCTCCGGCGCACATGCCGGTGATGGCCCGGCATCCGCAGCCAATGCGCCTTCAGGCGCTGGAACCGGGAGCAAATCGACTGTGCCTGGTTCAGGCCACGGCGAAGGGCTTTCGTCCACATTAATCGCCCTGCCTTCCGACGGCCATTTCAGCTCGGTCATCGTGGGATCCTCGCTTCAAGATCAGTATCCCGAGATCACCGATGTGTGGAGAGGCAGGATGGCGTACACCGTCTACCTGCACGTTGGTCTCGAAAAGAGCTGGATCCTGCAGTACTCGCTGCCCCGAGCGGCCGAAGCAACGAGCGCGGGCACGGTCGCTCATCTCGATGCCCCGTGGCCCTACAGCATCGTGCGCCCCAATCTCATGCCGGGCTCGCTCGATTCCGATGCCCTCATGGTCCATGGCTACGTGAACAACGCCGGCCACTTCGAGACGCTCAGCATCGTCTTTCCGGAGCGGTTCCCTGAGGCACAATTTGTCCTTGAATCCCTCGCGCGCTGGCAATTCCGCCCCGCCTCTGAAAACGGCCAGCTCGCCAAAGTCGAAGTGCTCCTCATCATCCCTGAGCAATTCGAGTAGTTCGTTCGTCTATAGCGTTCGCCTGAATTCCGTATAGATCGCTACCTAGCCTCAGTCTGAAACGTATGTGCTCACAGGGCCGAGCACGGCAGAGCATCGCACGGCACTGGAAATTCACACATGCTTGGGCTCTACCGGTACCCGTTGTTCGCTCCGTTTGGAGCTGATACAGCTAGATAACTCCAAGCTCTGTTCTTATCCCACCCTGAAGATTCTGCCGTTGGCGTAATGAGGACGGCGTCAGATGTAGCTATCTTCATCGAATGGAACTGACTTTTCCGGAGATTAAAGCGTTCGCCACAACTGATTCACCACTGTTCTTCGATAAAAGAGAAAGGGCACAGGTATTTCACCTGTGCCCTCAAAAGAATGGTCCGTTTTAAATAACTACGCGTCTATGTCGTGCCGTTGGGGATCAACCGTGCTGATGTGAGAGATGCGGCGGCGTGCTGGAACATCCCTTTCAAGGTCGTAATCGACTGGTTGTAAGAATTGGTCGCTTTGCAACCATTAGCAGCATCCGAATAGAAGTTCGCTTGAGAAGATGCCATTGCCGCGATCGCCTGGCAAGGGCTACCTCCAGCAGCCCAGCTCCCCCCGCCACCCGTGACTGAGTTGCTGTAACTGGCATCCGTCGTGCATCCAGAATTGTTCGCGCCGTAAGCGAAGGTAAAGACCGTCGTCCCGGCATTAGCGGCATCCAACGCTGCTTGCACGGCCTGCCCACACTCACCCAATGCGGATGGATAAGTTGGGTTGTGATAGCCCGAGGCATTACTGGTCTTAGTTCCTGTTCCATTTAACGTTCCCGACGCGGCGGTAATCTGGCTGCTTCCACCAGGACTACAAGTATTCGTCGTAGTTGTACCGCCCGATGTCGCCAAAACGGTATTGCAGGCCGTTGCATCACCGTCGGTAAGGATGATCATCGCATTTTTGGAATTTGGATTAGCCGCCTGCTGGGCTTCCAATGCCGCCTCGGCGGCGTAGATTACCTCCGCGTAATAGGTGCCTTGGCCGCCCGGAGCCTTTATTCCACTGCAGCTTCCCCCTCCAGCCGCAATGACGGTTTGAGAACTGGAGTTAAGTGTTGTGGCCCCATCAGTTGTCTTGTAGTCGTTTTTGAAGGTAACGATTTGGTACGTGTCCGCCGAGGGCAAGGTCAGGTTCGAGGGTATCGGATACGAAGTGTACCCCGGCGAAACATTTTGAACGGTGTATGGGACGCTGGAAGGATTGCTCGTCGGGCATGTATAGTCGTTCTTAGCTGTCCCGGTGGTAAACGCGGGAAACGCGAACAAGCTCACGCTGTCAACAGGGCTCACACCGCTGTTAGTACAGGTTTGCCCAACGGTACAGGGATACAGGATATCCAAAAGCGCCTGAACGCCCTTAAGCGCACATGTAATTCGTGTCCCACTGCACTGTGCGCCGCTGTCAGGGGTGTTCATTGATCCCGTTGTATCGACGATGATAGCGATATTCCACGGCTGATTGACTCCGCCGGCCATCGCCGCCGTTGAAGTAGCGGAAATATTGAACTGCGAAACGCCAAAAAACTGCCCGAACCACGTTCTGACGGTCGCCGTTTGCGTCACCGCGATCGCATTGTAGGGAGTGCCAGTGCCGGTTTTCGATGCGCATGCCACGTTAAGTTTCGTGCTAACCGTATTCAGACAGCTGTATGTCGGCGTGGCCACAACGTCGGTCATGAGTGTGCCAAGCGCATTTTTTTGGCCCGCCGCAGAGCTATATGCGGCAACGTTCGCTGCTGCCACCGAGGTATCGGGCATGCCAGCCGCTCCTGCCAGAGCAGCAGCGTTTGTGGCTACCTTCAGCCGCTGATAAGCGTAGTAGCCATGTCCCGCGTCCAAGGCTATCCCACTCATTCCCAGCATGGGTACCATAATTAACGCCGAGAAGACTAATGTCTGGCCGCGCTCATATCTGATGAGTCTTTTCAAATTAGTTTTTTGGATTGTTTTCATTGGACCTATCCTTTCTTCCAATTTCGACCTATTCCACCATCACCGCTTCCGAAACCGTCAGGTTTCCTGACGGACTGAAGGTGTTGTTCGGTCCCCAGGCAAGGATGGAAAACCAGTCGTATGCATAGGAGACCGTAATCGTCATTGGCTCGTTCTGAGCCATATTGCCCGCTCCCGCAGTGCAGGAAAATGAACTTCCCGTCGTTGGTCCGTAGGTATGGCTCGAGCCGCCTGAGTCAGTAATAACTGCAGTGTAGGTAAAGCTGCCGGCCTTCCAACCTGGCAATGCTGTAGTCACGTCCGTTGCTATCTGCGCGCAGGGATCGGTGATCAATCCCTGCTGTGCGCCTACCTGCTGCGCCGTCGCCGCCGTTGCATACCCGAGCTGCTGATAGCTGTAGAGAGCCATTGCAAACGAAGCAATGCCAGTCAGCATAATTAAAAAGATCGGCGCCACAAAGGCCAACTCGACCAGTTGCGTTCCCTCTTCATGGCTCGCAATAAGGGCGCGAATTCGGCTGACGATAGACTGTCGGCGGCACTCGGACTCATTTATTCCCGTGGCACAACCCGCGTCACAAATTTTCAACTTCACCTGCTCACTGCGCCTGCTTGCAATCTTCATCGTTCTTCCTTTCGACTCCATCGCCCCATTCACCAGGGTCAATGACGCCTTTCTTTCTCGTTCCCGTATGCGCCGCTCGCGCCTGACTTATCCCAGCTTCAACTTCTGCAAAAATCTGTCGAGCGCTTTCTTATCCGCGCCTTCGACGAGCACATTGTTACTTCCACGCTTAGTGCTCTGGTCGTCGCGCAAAACAAACTTCAGGCCGACGCCGTCGTTGCCCCAACGCACAGCGCGTGACTGCACAGCAATCGAGCGTTCTTCAATCTCCTCGCCTAAGTCAGTCCGCTGCAGCGTCATCAGGATCAGCGTCCCGGGATACCACCGCTCTTCCGTTACCACGTACAACCCTGACGAGCTGATATCGCGCACGCCGTGCGGCTCAGGCGCAGCGCCATTCCAGTAGTAAGCCGCCAATCCCGGCAGCGCTTCTCTAGGCGCTTTGCGGGGATCCGGAGACCACCAGCGCTCGAGCCACGATCGTGGCGGCCGCGATGGGCTCTCACCGGGCCGGGCCAGCAGCATCTCATGCGCGCGCCGTAGTGGGCTGGGCTCTTGCTGCGAACGGTTCTCCAGTTCCAGCAGTCCGGGCCCTCCGCTCCATAGAGGCTTCTCTCTCAGCAAAACTGCGCTTTGCACCGTTGCGGCATCCCCGCGATGCCCTGCGATCTTCGCCAGCCGCTGCTCCATCTCGTCAGCCATGCACAGCACAAGTTGGTCGCCGGGTTGGCTCTGAGAGGAATAGATCGAGTGAACCGGCAGGACGAGGACACTTGCCGGCCGCGGTCGCGAAGAGCTGATTCGAAACGTGGGAAATGACTCCACAAGATCGATAATTCGGCAGTCTTCATCGAGATAAATCAGATCCAGAGGGGCAGGCAGGCCCGTGGTCGGAATACCCCGAAATGGCACGATCCATAACCCTTCGCCTGATCTCAACGACATCGTCGACATCAATTCGACGATGCCCGCATACGATAGATCGGCAGCGGTCACTTCCAAGCCAAGAAAACACTCCCGGGTCTGGTTGTACGCGCAATGTGTCCGTGATTCCATAGTCCCTCTAGGAAGCGGCGCGTCCGTAGCCGCGTCCACCTCCGACCCCCCGAAAATCTGCTCTGCTTCTTGCGTCCCGTACATACAACCAACCCCTTGTGAAGAACTCCGCCTGCCTAGGAAAACGAAAAGGGGAACACGTCACCTTCCCGCCGCAGGTCGGTGTGCCGGTAAAGCCCGTTGGCTTACCAGCACAAACCAATCGGCGGGATTCAAAGCGGGCGGCGTTCGCCAAACTTGCTCGGCACCGCTAATCTCACGACCCGCGAGTTACTTTACCTGTGTACGACGGCGCTGAATCAGAACCACCAATATGACCGCAAACAACACACCGGCCACAACACGAATCAACGTAGCTGACTCCATAAAACTTTTCTCCTCTCAAGATTTACAATCGGCCGATTGCATGACCGAAGTTCATAAAAACTTTTCCACTGTTCGCGGTGCGCTGTTTGCTGACATCGCATTTTCCTTTCGCTTAAACCGCGAAATCCTCCGGTTGTTGATTACTTCACCCGTGTGCGGCGGCGCTGAATCAACAGCACCAGGATGATCACAAACAGCACGCCGGCAACAATCCGGACAATCGCTGTGCTATCCATCGTCCTCCTCCTCCCTCTACTGGTTAAGCGCTTTGAACGAATCAATCATGATGAGCACTGCCGGACCGAGCACGACCAGAAACAGCGCAGGAAAAATGAAAAATACCAGCGGAAAAACCAGCTTGACCGAAGTTTTCGCAGCCAATTCCTCGATCTTCTGCACGCGCTGTGTTCTGAGCGTGTCTGCATGAATGCGCAAGGTCTTGGCAACGCTGGTGCCCAGTTGCTCCGACTGCACCAGCATCGAGACCATATTGCGCAAACTCTCTACCCCTGTCCGTTCCGCCAGATGCCTCCAAGCATCGGCGCGCGGCCGGCCGGCGCGCTGCTCCAGCACCACAACTGTCAGCTCGTCCGATAGCTCCGGTTGAGCTTGGGCTAACTCCTCTGCGGTACGCGCCGTCGCTTGATCCAAGCTCAGACCCGCCTCGATGCAAATCACCAGGAGATCGAGCACATCAGGAAGGCCCTTCTCAATCGCCTTCTGCCTCTTGGTGATTTGCCTACCCAGCCAGAAATCCGGAGCCAGGAACCCTAAACCCAGAGCCACCACATACACAAAGAATGGGCTCAGCAAATGCGCCACGCCAGACAGCAAGGCCACGAGGCAGAGCAGCAATGGAAGCAGCACCTTCATGCCGTAAAAAACCTTCACGGCAGATTCGTTCCGGTTACCTGAACGAATCAGGCGCTGAGAAATCACAGACATCTCTGCCTGGCTCTTCGGCAAGACATGCTCGAAATGTTCGACCACTCCGCCCAGCGACGATCCGGTTTGCTGAATCGTATCGAGCAATGACCGCTTGGCTGGTTTTGTGTGGGGATCGATCGCTTCCGAAATCCGCTTGAGCATGGCTTCGCGATAGAACAGCAAGAGCCCGCCGCTTGCAATGAGCAGGAAAATGACCGCAAATGTGAAGATCGTAATCGCCATGAACTCGCCTTTACATATCCAGGTTGACGATATTGCGAATCACGATCCCGCCCAATATCGTCATGCCAATTGCCGTCCAGATCAACTTGATGCCAATATCCTTGTGCCACAAAACGCTCATCATCTTCGGATTTACGAAGTAGAGCGCCGTCCCGAGCGCAACAGGCAAAAGGCTCAGAATCCATCCTGTGAGCCGGCCTTGCGCTGTGTGCACTCTCACTTCCCGCTTGAGCCGGAACCGTTCCCGAATGACGTGGGACGTCTTGTCGAGTACCTCGGCAAGATTGCCGCCGCTTTCCTTCTGGATCATGATCGCGGTCGCTGTGATCTTCAGATCCTGCAGCGGAACACGATGCTGCATATTTTCGAGTGCGGCTTTTAATTCAAGACCGTAGTTCTGCTCATCAAAGCACGCTCGGAACTCGCCTCCTACTGGATCGGAGCATTCCCTCGCCACCAAGCCCATTGCCGCGATCAAACTGTGCCCGGCACGCAACGCACTCACCATCAGATCGAGAGCCTCCGGCAGTCCTGCCTCAAACTGGCCAAAGCGCCGGTTGCGCATATAAAAAATCCATCCGAACGGTGCAGATGCAACCAGCAACCCCGCGGCTAGGCCTGCGAGCAATATGTTGAACTGGTTGTACACAGCAAACGCCGGAATGACGAAGCAAGCCACGGTAACCGCCAGCAGCCGTCCGGCGCTCCATTTCACGTTCGCCTGCTTCAGTAATCCGTGCAGATAAGGCGCCAGTTGGAAGTGCAGCAGCTTCGCATTCAGCCAAGGAATGCTGCTGAGCGATGCGTCCTTACGAATATTGACAATCTGCTCCCGCGCCGATGGGCTCTCCGTAGCCAGAGCGGAGTCCAGCGTAGCCAGCACCTGCTTCGATTTGCGGGTTGATCCGATCGCGATGATTGGCACCGCAACGATCGTGAACACCCCAATGAAGGTCAGGATAAAAACCAATTGCATGACTGACTCCTCCCCCGCTAGTTAACCAACGTCTCTCGTTCGAAGATCGCTGGCGGCAGCACGATGCCTGACACACGAAGCCGTTCCAGAAACTTCGGGCGAATACGCGTCGGCTGAAACACGCCAATCACTCGGCCGTCCGGACCAATGCCCTTCTTCTGGAAAGTAAAGATCTCCTGCATGCTGATCACGTTCTCTTCCATGCCGGTGATCTCTGCAACGCTCGTCACTTTACGAGTACCGTCGCTCAAGCGAGTAGCCTGCACAACGATCGTGATCGCCGAAGCAATCTGCTGCCGGATGGATTTTTCCGGCAGATTCATATTGCCCATGGCCACCATCGATTCAAGTCTCGAGATTGCGTCGCGCGGCGTGTTGGCGTGAATCGTTGTCATCGAGCCTTCGTGGCCGGTGTTCATGGCCTGCAGCATGTCGAACGCCTCTTCACCACGGACCTCGCCCATGATGATGCGGTCTGGACGCATACGCAGACAGTTGATCAGCAGTTGCCGCTGCCGGATTGCGCCCTGTCCCTCAATGTTCGGCGGACGCGTTTCCAGGCGCACGATGTTCTCCTGCGCCAGCCGAAGTTCGGCAGCGTCCTCAATCGTCACCAACCGCTCATTGCTCGGAATGTACTGCGAAAGAATGTTCAGGAAGGTCGTCTTACCGGCGCCGGTACCTCCGGCGATCACGATGCTGATACGCGCCTTCACCGCGGCTGACAGCACCTCCATCATCTCCGGAGAAATACTCTTCAACTGCACCAGCTGATTGGCTGCCAGCGGTCCGGTTCCGAAGCGACGAATCGAAACCGAGGGCCCATCCAGCGCCAGCGGCGGAATGATCGCGTTCACACGCGAGCCGTCAGGCAAGCGGGCGTCCACCATTGGAGAGGATTCGTCTACGCGCCGGCCCACGCGCGAAACAATGCGATCGATAATCTGCAGCAGGTGGCGGTCATCGCGGAAGGACGTGTTCACCTTCTGCAGCAGGCCACCCTTTTCCACGAAGACGTGATCCTTGTCGTTCACCAGAATGTCGGAGATCTTCGGATCGCGGAGCAGCGGCTCTAAGGGCCCGAGGCCAAAGACCTCATCGAGCAGATCGGCTTGAATCTTCTCCTGCTCGTCGTAGTTCAGCGGCACACGTTGGTCCGCAATAATCTCCTTCACAATGCTCGACACAGCCTGGCGCGCCTGGCTTGAATTGACGCGCGACAGTTTCTCAAGGTCGAGCTTGGAGATCAGCGTCCGGTGTATCTCCGCTTTGTACTTTTCCAGATTGAGTAATTCCAAGTTTCTACCGTCCTGCAATCAAAAGTGATGATTGAAATCGCTGCCGTTCTTATCCGAAGAGGCTGAAACCCTTCTTCTTCGACTGGGCAGGGTCGGCCTGTCCAGTCGCTGCCCGGGCCATCTGCTTGATCAACCGCGCAATCGGAGAATCCGCCAACGCCAGCGGCGTGGCGTTGATCTGCATCTTGCGCACCGAAGGATAATCATTCGGAATCTTCCACTGCGCCGGCCGCGTCAGCGCCTTCGTAATGTGCTCTTCGCCTACACCCAGCGAGCGCGGCTCGAACCGGTTGATGACGATCTCCAACTTCGGACCAGGTCCCTGGAAAAACTGCTGGATCAAACGATTCGAATTGCGCAGCTCAGGAATACCTGCCTGCGTAACCAAGTAAATCGTCGTTGATTGCTTGAGCACGCTCGTGCCCGAGAAATCCACCCTCGATCCCCAATCGACCACCACATTATCAAAGTCCTGCCGTGCAACCTCGAGCAGCCGGTCGATCGCCTCATCAGAGGCTTCATGAGGAATAAACTTTCCAGGCGCAGCCAGCACTGAAACGCCTGAGCTGTGCTTCACCAAAAGCTGTGAGAGGAAGCTCGCGTCCAGCCGGTTCGTCGATTGCAGCGCATTGATCGTCGAATATTCAGCCGCAATTCCCAGATTCAGCGCCGCATCGCCCAGCGGAAGATCGAGATCGATCAGCAGCGTTTTCTGGCTCGCGTCCTGCGCCAGCGCCACCGCAAAGTTGCAGGCAATCGTCGTCACACCCGATCCGCCTTTGGCGCCGATAAATGTCAGCAGCCGGCCAGCAGCCTTCTTTGTCGTCTTGACCAGCGGCTTCCGCGCCGCCGCCCGCACCAGAGCTTCCGCCACAAGGTTCGAATCAAACGGAAGCATCAGGAACTCGCGGGCTCCTGCGCGCATGCTGCGTACCAGCAAATCAGGATCTGACTTCTCCGAGTACATCATCACCGTGACATTGCCACCGGCACAGATGTTCTCGACCAGCTCCAACGCATGCTCCGGATCGGAATCGAGATCCATGAACACGACGTCGTACCGGTTGTCCAGCATCTTGGACACCTCGTCGAGGTTGGCGGGATAGGATGAAAATTCGCGCACTTCATTTCCGGCAGCCGAACCGGCGATCGCCTTCGCCGCCGCGGTACGCTGCTCTTCATTCGGTCCGATCAGTGCGATCGACAGTGCGGTCGCGCCAATCGTCTCCGGATAGTTCGAACTGAAATAGGGGGAGGAATCTGTCGTCACTGCGCGTTCGTTTCTCATACCGTACTGCTTCTCCTGCGAGTCGTTTGCATTCCGATCGTCTGAATGTAGGCTGTCCATGGTCTGCTCCTAACTTTCTCTATCTCTATCGCGCAAAGAATGACATCAGCGTCCCGATCGCAATCGCCGGAGCGTACGGCATCTTGCTTTCGAGAAGCCGGCCGAAAGCCAACTCTTCCCGTCTTTCCCGATGCAGTAACTGCAGAACCGCCCTGCAAGCCGCCCAAACCAGAATCACCACGCCTCCCGCTAACGCGGTCAGCACAATCGCGATCAATAATTGGCTGGGACCGATCCAGGCGCCGATCGCTGCACTCAGCTTCACGTCACCTGCTCCCATGCCGAACTTCCAATAAAAAATGCCGTAAATTAAAATGCCCAGCCCCGCGCCTTCGAGGCTCTGTACAACACCATGCCAGCCATGAAACCAAGCCGAAACCACTATCCCCAGAGGCAGAAAAGGCAGCACCAGCCAATTCGGAATGCGCCGGCTGCGGAGGTCCGTGACTGTCGCCACAGCTACGACGATCAGTGTTGGCCACCAGGCAAACGAGTGCATTCCCATGCCTCTTCCCTTCCGTAATTCGGATAGCAATCCAGATAAAGCAATTGGCCAACCAAATCGCAGGTATGCCCAAACAGAAGAAATTCAGATAGTTACGGGCGCATGGATCGCAAACTGTAGACGGCTGTATACGCGGAGCCTGAAGCGGTGAAGCGCGCCGTATACACGACTCGAAGGTTCAATTCACCAAAGACACGTCCACTAGACACGTCCACTGTGCAGCCTTGAACGGTCTCGCTCCCCGTGGCTCGCCAGTTCGTGCCGCCGCGCCGATCAGCGCGGCCATATCGCACATTCCCAATACTTTAGCTGACCTTTAAAATGCTTCTTCTCGCGTTCGGCTCTGTAGTTTTCAGGCGGCGCTGTCGGCTTAACAGCGCCGTCTGAGTGCAGGATTTACTACGTGCAGGAGGTATCTCGCCCCCGAGATTTCTCCGAAATCCGCTTAGGTAAATGCAATCCCTGTGCCGTTCGCGTGAGAGCACTTTCGGCAGGAAAAATGACCACTCCGAGGTAATGACCAGCAGCATTACTTGGATAACACAAAAGTGTTACATACCGGGGAGGAATCACCCGTTTTCGGTTCAGTTTGCCCGTGGAGAAAGCCTCCCAAACTTCCGTAATCTGAAGACGTAATCACTATAAATATCAGTAATTTAAGTCGATAATCCCGCACAAATACTGGGGTTTACGCTCTCGACTCAGGAATTTACCCCTTGCTTTTCCACACACATCATTGATATAGAATGAGTTATTCCTTTCGTTTGCAACTGTTTTGAGCCGCCTGGGCCGAGTTCCGCTCGTTCAAATCCACTGAGTTACCGATGTCCCGTTCCTTAGCACTATTCAGGGATTGGCAATCCAGTGACGATTCACGATTATAGGAATACATCGCCCCCCGAACGGCTCGAGGTACGACATCGCGAATCCAGCAGGAGGAATCTCGCGCACATGATCAGGATCGGACTCTACTCGGAAGACCGCACGCTGCAACCTTTGCTTTCCTCTGCGCTTGGAAAAGACTTCCAGGTCCTTCTCGAGTCCGATGGCGACGGCATGGACGCCCTGGTCTCGTCTGGCGGGTGTGACGTCCTCATTCTCGATCTCTATTCGCATCGCGACTCCCTGCAGGAGCGCATCGAGCGTTCGCGCCTGCTGATCGCGTCGAATGTGCCGGCCATTCTGATGGCCGATGACTCTCTTCGTTCCACGGCCTTCGAGCTTGTGCGTACCGGCGCCTTCGGCTATTGCCGCCGTCCCCCTTCAGTCCGTGACCTGAAGACGATGTTGAGCCGGGCCTATGAGAACTCCTCGCTCAAGCAGCAGCTTCACGGCACGCATCGCGCGGTTGATGACTCCGGCAGTTGCGACCAGATTCTTGGTTCGAGCGCGGGCATGCAGCGCGTGTTTCAGCTTGTCCGCAGCGTCACCAATCTCAATGCCTCCGTGCTGATCACCGGCGAAAGCGGAACCGGCAAGGAGCTGATCGCGCGCGCCATTCACAATCTCGGCGCCCGTTCGAGCAAGCCTTTCGTCGCCGTCTCGTGCGGCGCGATTCCTGAAACCCTCATCGAAGCTGAGCTCTTCGGCCATGAGAAGGGCGCTTTTACCGGCACCGTGGGTGCGCGCGAAGGCTACTTCGAGCAGGCCGGCGACGGCACGCTCTTCCTCGACGAAATCGGCGATCTGAGCCTGTACACGCAGGTCAAGCTGCTGCGCGTGCTGCAGCAGATGGAGTTCAGCCGGCTGGGTTCGAACCGCCTCATTCCTCTTCGCGCCCGCTTGATCTTCGCTACCCATCAGGATCTGGCCAAGCTCGTTGCGGAAGGCAAGTTCCGCCAGGATCTCTACTACCGCATCAACGTGATGCGCATTGAGGCGCCGCCGCTGCAGGATCGCCTCGAAGACGTTCCTTCGATCGCGGAACATTTCCTGCGCCACTATGCACAGCTCTTCCAGAAGCCGATGGACGGCATCGATCCCGCTGCGATGGAGATGCTGCAGGGCTATCCGTGGCCCGGCAACGTGCGCGAGCTTGAGAACGTGATGCAGCGCGCCATCATTCTGGCTCCGGGCCGCATGGTGCGCGCCGAAGATCTGAGCCTCAACCTGCACGAAGAGGATGTGGCCGATCTCGACGGCGTCGTGGATATCGGCGACTATCAGCCTGCGGGTTCATTCGAGCGCCAGCTCCGCGACTACAAGATCAAGCTCGCCGTCACCGCTGTGCGCGAGAACAACGGCAACAAGACGCTGGCCGCGCGCAGCCTCTGCATCTCGCGCGCGTATCTGCACCGCCTTATCCGCCTCGCCGAGTCGGATCCGGCCTTCGCCGAGCCATCGCTGCGCGAAACCGCCACGGCCTGACGATCTCTGCACCCCTGCCCCATCCTTTCGACTTTTTCTTGTCGGAAGGGTGGGAAAGCACAGCTCTCCACCGTCACAATCTGTCATCCTGAGCGAGGTTTGGTGCGCCTTCTGCACCAAACCGAGTCGAAGGATCTGCGGTTGTACTTTGTCCGATTCGCTTTGGAGTGACAACCCCACAGCTTCCATGCGATAACAAGATTGCCCCCGACTATCCCCCTGGAGACGACCGCAGCATGGGCCCCGTGTCCGCAACTATCCCACCCGAACTCATCGGCGCCACACCGCGCAATGTGCGCATCACCGGCAACGGAATACTCAACGCCTGCATGTCCGCGTTGTTCTTGGCCGCGGCTGTGGGCCTGTTTTACTGGCTCGGAAATCAGGGCATACGCACGATGCAGAAACGAGCCGCTCTGCGCGCAAACAGCCTTGTCGCGACCGGTGTGGTTACCGAACTGACCTACATCGGCACGCGTAGCCACACGCCCCACGCTCGTTACACATTCGCCGTCGATGGTACTTCTTATATGGGCGAATCGAACGTGCCTAGCAGGTTGCAGTCAAGCTTCCAGCAGTTTCGCCAAGTGCCAATCCGCTATCTTCCCACAAATCCGGCGATCAATCATCCTGCCGACTGGGAAGATTCAACGTCTTCAGCTTGGGCGCCTTTACTCGTTCCGATAATCTTGGTGCCCTCGGGAATCCTTATGCTCTCAACGCAGCGCCGGCAAAAGAAACTGCTTACAGAAGGAACACCGGGAGCAGGTGTTGTCACAGCCTGTACGCGGGTTAAAGGCGGATACAACCTGAAGTATGAATTCACAACTGCCGGAGGTCAATCCATTGCGGGTCGCAGCTCGCGAAGCAATAGCCAGGAAGTCGGCGCGAGTGTCTGCATCCTCTACATGCCACAACAGCCTGACCGTAATGTCCTCTATCCATCCGACTACTACCGCATCGCCGACTAGCCTCTACGTATGCCGGTTATACGCCGGCGGTCCGGCCATCTCCATCGCGCTGCTCTGCTGCCCGTGAATGTAGGAACAACACCAGGCGCTCTCCCGCTGTGGCGGATCATCGCGGGCCACGACATCCTCATAGAGAATCTGGCCGTAGAGCAGGATCGTTTCCTCCCACCGCTCCACCTTCCTGAACCGCTCATTCGTTCCGCATACCAGCTTTACATCATCGCGGCCAAAGACCTTGACCGCCGTAGACTCGCCCGGCAGCAGAATCACCGAAACCAGCGAAGGATTGGGGTCTGCCTCTTCGTACTTGGGTTCAGGAGGCAGAGAGGACGCATCGGGCTCGATCGTGATCGCATCCACAGACGACAGAATCCGCGCCGGGGTCCGCCCGCGGTTAGTGGCCGTGATGATAAACCGGTTATCGATCCGCCGTGACGGCTCGATCGTCACCAGGAGCCAGGGCCTCTCCGCTCGCTCACTGGCCCGCGCTTGCAGCAGCGCAGCCTGGGCGCTCTCGAGCGCGGCCTGCGCGGCTGTCTCGGCAAACTGCATCTGGCCCTCAATCTTTTTGAGCATCGAGATAGCCAGCAGAATGCCGGCGTAGCCCAGCACCACCAGCACCAGGTTGGCGGCCCAGGCAATGCGGTCCTGCCACGGCCAAGACGAAGAGGGCTCCGGAGCAGGAGGCGTCGCCACACTGATATGGGCCGGCTGGTAGTCGACGCCGTCACTGCCGCCCGCACCTGCGTCGCTCGCCGTGCCTCCAGTTTTCGGCGTCGCCGAAGCAGAGCTCTCCCGGTTCGCGGGCAGCCTGGGCGTGGTGGTAGAAGGTCGCGCCGCAACGGGCGATGCCCCTTGCCCGCCGTTTGCCGGACTCTGTGCTACCGAGGTCCTCAACGTGCTGGCCAGCAGTAAGACAAAGATCGCGACAACCTTCCGATCCATGGCGAAACTGTACCACATCACACTCGCTATGCCGTCTTGATCTTCAGCACGCAAACTTCGCTCTCTATGGGCTTTGTAGCTGCCTTCTGATTGCTTCAAATCTTTTCCGATCGCATCCAAATGTTTCGCAAAAATTTGCGGAGGCCCGCCGCAATCACGCCACAACGCGGCAACTCAGCGCAAGGGCCGCGATTCTAAGGTTGTAACGGAAGAGAAATCTTCCAAAGGAGAGAGTAGCCAATGGGCTCAAAGAGAATCGGCAACGAAACTCTAAATAGCCAAGGAAACTCATACAACCGGCTCGATATCGCCAGAGGAAGGGAAACTCGAGCGGAGCTCGAATAACCGCCTGAACGCGGTATCCAAAAGGTTGTGATCCGGTAGCCGAAAAACCGGATCTTCAAAAACACGGAAAGCGAAGGGCGAAAACTCGAAAGAGAATTCGCCCTTTCGCTTTCTACGGTGCTTTTCCGCCCAGCTCCTGCCTCTCTTCGGTAACCTTCCCGTCTCAGTCCCCTCCGCCTCGCGAGTTGCATCCTTGGCCGAGGCGCATTAAGATGCGTCAATTGATCACTATGCCTCACGCAGCGCCAGCCAACGTCGCCCCTCTGCCCGTCCCCGCCCCGGCGGGGCCGCGACTGCGGCTGCCCAAGCTGTGTGTGGCCGTGCAGGGCAGCACGCCGGCAGAGTTGTTCGCCCGCGCTGACGCTGCTCTCAAGGACGCACGTTTCCTCGAATTCCGTCTGGATGCGCTTACCAAACCCACCTCCGGACTGTCCCAGCTCAAAGAATTTCTGGCTGCGAACCGCGACGTAACCGCGATCGCCACCTGCCGCCGCAAGGATCACGGCGGCCATTTCACCGGTTCCCTCACCTCGGAGCTGGACATCCTGCTCAAGGCAGCCGAGGCTGGCTGCCATATCGTCGATCTCGAAGTCGAATCGGCCGAACAGGCGACGAAACCACAGCTCGCCAAATTCCGCTCCGGCCTGCGCGCCGCCGGGGCAGCCTTGCTCATCAGCTTTCACGACTTCACCCGCACCAAGGGCCTGACCCAGGCAGCCCAGCGCATCCATGCCTTCGAGCCGGATCTCGTCAAAGTCGTCTCAACTGCCCGTTCCCTCGCCGACAATCTCGCCGTGCTGCGCCTCATTGAGGACCAGTCTCTGCACGCGCGCGTCATCGGTATTGCCATGGGAGAAGAGGGTCTGGTGAGCCGCATCCTGGGCCCGCGCGCCGGAGCAGCCTTCACCTTCGCCTCACCGGCAGATGGCGCAGAGACCGCTCCCGGCCAGGCTTCCGTCCGCACGCTGATCGATCTCTATCGTGTCGACCAGCTCGACCAGGCGACACGCCTCTTTGGTGTGGCCGGCAATCCCATCGGCCACTCGCTTTCACCGCTCATGCACAACACGGCTTTTCGCCGTGAGAGCGTGAATGCGATCATGCTGCCGCTCAAGGTCAAGTCTCTCGACGACCTGCTGACCGTCACGCGCGAGCTGCCGCTGGCTGGCATTGCCGTGACCATGCCGCTCAAGCAGGAGGTTCTGCCGCACCTGGCCAACATGGACCCGCTCACCGCGCGCATCGGTGCCTGCAACACCCTCCGCGTCGGCGGCGATGGCAAGATCGTGGGCTTCAATACCGATGTAGCCGGCGTGGTGCGTCCGCTCGAACGCCGCATGCGCCTGAAAGGCGCGCGCATCCTTGTCCTCGGTGCAGGCGGAGCCGCACGCGCTGCCGTCTTCGGACTGGTGGAACAAGGCGCGGAGGTCTTCATCACCAATCGCACGCACGAAACCGCCGTCGCGCTCGCGCGCAAGGCCAAGGCCAAGGCGCTCAAGCGCGATCTGCTTGCCAAAAGCCAATTCGATGCGGTCATCAACACCACGCCCTGCGGTATGACCGGCGCAACTCAGGCTCTGCCCATCGCTGAAAGCGATCTCCATGCTCGACTGGTCTTCGACATGGTCTACACGCCGATCGAGACGCCGCTGCTCAAGCTGGCGCGCTCGCGCGGTCTCGCCGTCATCAGCGGTCTTGAGATGTTCGTGCAACAGGGCGCGCGGCAGTTCGAGATCTGGACCGGCAAACCCGCACCTGAAGCGGAGATGCTGCGCGTCGTAGAGATCGCGCTGCGCAAACGCGGATAAAGCTCGCTATCTCTTCTTGGTCGGCAGCATCGCCGTCAATTTGCCCATCAAACTCGTCTTGCTCGTTTTGCCTGCCTCCGGCTTAGAAGCGGATGCAGGCACCGCCACCGGTTTTGCCGCGGCAGGTGCGATAGAAGGCGTGGCTGTGGCCTGCGATTGAGCCGGGGGCGCAGCTTTGCCCGCTCCATCTCCCACAACCTGTCCCTGCGTGATCTGCGGCGGCGCTCCATTGCTCTGGTTTTTCACCAAGATCGAAATCCGCCGATTCGATGGATCATAGGGATCGTCTTTCACGCGCAACAGTTGGTCGGCGTAGCCGCGAATCTGCGTCACCTGGTCCGTGCGCACGCCGTCTTCCTGCATCAGCCGCCGCGCCGAGTTGGCGCGATCTGCCGAAAGCTCCCAGTTACTGTAGTCCGCATCCGTCGAGTACGGCGCAGCATCGGTGTGGCCTTCGATCAGCAGATTATTCGGCAGCGTTTTCAACTCGCCAGCAAGCAGCGCCAGTAGTTCCTGGCCACTGTCGCTCAGCCGCGCGCTTCCGCTTTGGTAAAACGTGCCGCTCCTCGACTCGATCAGCTCGATGCGTAGCCCCTCCGGCGTGATCGTGATCTCAATCTGCTTCGAAAGTTTCTCCAGCTCTTTCTTGGCCTTGATCTCCTCTTCGAGCTTTTGCTTCAGCTTCTTCATGGCGTCGTCATTGTGAGTCACCTCGACGCCGTTAGCCGACATCGTCGTGCCCAGAAGATTGGCAGTCCCTTTTGGATCGTTGAAGTATCCCGCGACGGCCTTCTTCACCTTCTCGCTCGAGCTCATCAGCCACAGCACAATGAACAACGCCATCATGGCCGTGACAAAGTCGGCATACGCCACCTTCCACGCGCCACCGTGATGCCCGCCGTGCCCGCCCTTCTTTTTAACGACGACGATTGTCTGTGACCGCGCAGCCATCTTCGTTCCTTAGGCTGCAGCCGCAGCAGCCGGCGCAGTCTGGTTCTTGCAGGTCTTTTCCATCTCTTCGAAGCTGGGCCGCGCGTGGGCGGGAATCGCTCGCCGGCCCATCTCGATGGCCACCAGCGGCGCGCTGCCCTTGAGAAACGCAAGCAGCAGCACGCGCAGCACATGCAGATATTCATTGTGCTCATCTGCCGCTTTGCGCATATTCGAGCTTAGCGGCCCCACGACTCCATAACAAAGCAGAATGCCAAGAAACGTGCCCACCAGCGCGGCTGCTACGTGCGCGCCAATCTCTTCGGGCGGCCCGCCCAGCGCGCCCATCGTGATCACCACACCCAGCACCGCCGCCACAATGCCCAGCCCCGGCAGGGAGTCTGCCATCGTGGTCAGCGCGTCCACCGGCTGCACAGCGGCATGATGATGCACTTCCATATCCAGCTCCATCATCTGGTCCATGTCGAAAGGCTCTACACCGCCGGTAATGGCCATGCGCAGCGTGTCGCACAGAAAGTCGAGCGCGTGATGGTCAGCGAGAAACTGCGGATAGTTCTTGAAGATCGCACTCTCCTTCGGCTTCTCCACATCCATCTCGATGGCTACCAGGCCTTCTTTCCGCACCTTGTTGAGAAACTGGTACATCATCTTGAGCGTATTCAGGTAATACGCCTTCGTGAAAGGCGATCCCTTGAGCGTTCCCAGCAGACCCGCAATAATCGCTTTGAGAATGCGCAGCGGATTGGCCACCAGCACGGTGCCCGCCGCAGAGCCGGCGATGATGATCAGCTCAGCCGGCTGGATCAGCACCGCAAGGTGCCCCTTCTCGATCAGGAATCCGCCTATTACTGCGCCGAAGACAACCAGTATCCCTACAATGGCAAACATCTCGTTCCCTTTCCTGCCGCAGCGATGCGGTTCCCTCCTTCATGCATGCTCGCAATCATCGCGCCGCGTGTGCGCTCAAGCAGTTGGCCCAATGTCGCATCATGCCCGCACTCCGCCTGCGCCGCGCCAATGCTCACCGTGAGCGAAACCCGGTCGCCCCACCAGCGAAAGTCCGCCGTACGCGCCAAGCCTGCAAGGGTCTGCGCATGCGCCGCCAGCATCTCCGGCGTGCGCTCATGCGCGATCACCAGGAACTCGCCTTCGCCCCATAGCCCGATCTGCTCTGATGGCCTCAATCCCGAGGCAAGCGCGCGCTGCACTTTATCGAGCATCGCGTGGCAGGCCCCGGCGCCATGCGTCTTGCGCAGCTCATGTGCCTGGTCCACGCCGATCCACAACAGTCCGAACGGTGGACCACCACGCAAAAAATCTTCAAACTCCGCATTGAGCCGGTCCTCAAGGTCTGCTTGGCTCGCCGCGACCTCTGCATCTTCGCCCAGATCGCCATGCGGAAGCGCATCGAGGCTCTCCGCAGGATGAAAGATCGCTGCAACCCCGATGCGTGTGCCTAGGCCATCGCGCAGCACCAGAGCCCGCGCCATCACCGATACTTCGTGGCCCAGCTTGTGACGAAGCCGCACCAAGGCTCCGCGGCCCGGATGCCCTAGCTCGATCGGCCCTGCACTTTCCTGCAGCAGCCCTCCCAGCGGACTGGGGACTTCGCGCGTCAACAACTCAGCACCCGCATAGCCGGTAATGGCCTCTGCGGCCTGGTTCCACATCACTACGTGGTCCTCTGCACCAAAAACAGCCAATCCGTCCGGAAGGCTATCCAGTGCGGACTCCAGCAGTGTGGTTCGTTCTTCCATCGCAACTCCACGCGCACAGCGTCAACCGCGGCACACGCCGCCCGTTTCACCTATCTGTTCAATCGGCGAAAAGCCGCGCAACTTCATTGGCAAGCGAAAGCGCGTTGAGGAAATTCCAATGTGTCTGATTTTTGTGCAGTGTGGAATCTTGAGCCGTACATCAACTACGGTTCCGCGTCCGGCTCCGCCGCAAGATGCCGGTTGTCAAAGTGCAACCGCTTCAGGAAGGAGCTTCGCTGCGCGTGCAGCACAGGTGAAAGAAACTCCAGGCTGATATTGCCGATCACATATGAAAGCAACCCGTAGTTTCCTGACCGGAATGCATCCTTTGGCCCATACCGGTGCGGATACCATCCATATACCGCCGTCATGTTCGCCACATAAGGCGCGATAAAAACCGGCAGCGCAAACGCGCGATGCCCATCCGTTCCGCGGTGCACGAAAGCCGTCGTGTAAAGCGAGTGCCGCAAGCGCGGCCACACGCCTGAGCATGCACAGCGATAGTAGAGCGTGTCTTCGTGCAAGGCCTCAGCTAATGCAAAGCGCGTCGTATTGTTGACAACCGAGTTGCCGAAGTCCGAAGCATAACGCTCGCCAAATCCCGGCCATCCCTCGCGCCAGTCCGGCGGAGTGCGCTTTGCCTGGTGATAGCCGGCTACGATCACCGTCCACGCCACTGGATACGGCCCGTACGCCTCAAAGAGATAGTTGTGCAGCTTCTGCTGCTGCGAAGGTTCTATGTAAGAAGAAGCAGGAGACGGAGCATCCACCGCGAATGAAAGTTCTGGTGACTGCGCCGCCACGCTGGACGTGGCAAACAACAGAACAAGAAAGAAGAGACCCGTAAGCTGCGCTGCTCTCAAGCTGCGAACACCACCTTCGCAGTGAGATGCATTTCACGCTCCCGGAGGGAGCTGTCGAGAATAGCCCAGGGCGAAAGCCCTGGGATCATACGTGTGGTGACGAACCCTTCTGTCGGGCCGGTCCGTAACCTTCAGAGCACTCTTCGCTGCGCCGGTCTCAATAGCTCCGCACCCATTCCAGAATCGAGCGCATGGCGATTCCGCTTGGACCCTTTGCAATATAGGGCCGCGCATCGTCGATCCATGCCGTACCGGCAATATCGAGATGAATCCACGGCACGTCTTCGGCAAACGCGTGCAGAAACTCCGCAGCGGTAATTGCGCCGCCATAGCGGCCTCCGGTGTTTTTGATATCGCCGATATCGGACTTGATCATGTCGGCGTACTCATCGCCAAGCGGCAGCCGCCAGAACTTTTCGCCCGAAACAGCAAGACCCGCGTCGAACTTCGCATACGTAGCGTCGTCATTCGAAAACGCTCCTGCGTTCACCTGGCCCAGCGCTACTGAGACTGCGCCGGTCAGCGTGGCCGCGTCGATCAGGTGTGTCGCACCCAGCTGCCGCGCATAGTGCAGCCCGTCGGCCAGTACCAGCCGGCCTTCAGCATCGGTATTGATGATCTCGATCGTCTTGCCTGACATGGCCGTCTGCACATCGCCCGGCTTCTGCGCTTTGCCATCGGGCATGTTCTCGGCCGCGCAGACAATCGCGAGCACCCGCACCTTTGGCTTCAGCAGCGCAATCGCTCGCATCGCGCCCAGCATCGCCGCGCCGCCCGCCATGTCGTACTTCATCTTCTCCATGTTGTCGGCCGGCTTGATCGAGATGCCGCCCGTGTCGAATGTGATCCCCTTGCCGACAAGGCCGATCACAGGCCCATTCTTTGCGCCCTCCGGCTCATACTTCAGCACAATCAGAGCCGGCGGCTCGGCCGACCCTTGGCTCACGCTCCAGAAGGCGCCCATTTTCAGCTCATGCAGCTTCTCGGTCGAGTGCACCTCGCACTGGAGTCCCACCTGCTGTGCCATCTCCGCGGCGCGCTGGCCCAGCACCGTAGGCGTCAGCTTGTTCCCCGGCTCATTCACCAGCGTGCGCGCAAAATTTTGGCTCTCGCCAACGATTGCACCCTCAGCGAAGGCCGCTTCGAGGGCCTTCCGGTCGGTATTCTCCGGCGCTGCCAGAGTGAATCGCTGCACGCTCAAGTCTTTGCGATCGCTGCGGTAGGTATCGGGATCGAAATCACCCACCAGCGCGCCCTCGGCAATGGACCGGGCGCTCCGCGCCGCATCCAGCCGGTCGGATTCGGGCAGCACCAGCGCGACCTCGCGGATTCCCCGCGGCTTGGCAAATCGCACCGCCGCCCCCGCCGCACTCCGCACGCTATGGACCGTCGCTTTGCCGATCTTCCCCAGTCCAACGATCAGCAGCCGCTTCGCCTTGAGCCCCGCTGGCGCGTGCAGCAGCAGGGTTTCGTTGGCGCCTGCCTTGAACTCGCCGCTCGCCAGCACCGCCGCCGCTGCATCCTGAACCAGCTTGTCGTTCGTGAGCAGGGTCGGGGAGGGTTTGGCCTCCGGCCCTTTGGCCGTCTGGGCATCGGCCGCCAACACGGCCAAAAGTTCCGTTTCAATTCCGGAAAAGGAGGAGGCAAAGTTCAACTCGGTCTGCATGTTGTCTATTTTTTCATCCGCCCCGCAGTTTGCGCCAATTGGCATGGCGCAAGAAACAGAACCCTGTGCCCCATCCTTTCGCGCTCTTTGCGAAAGGGTGGGCAGAAGCTACCGTCCCATCTTGTGCTTATTCGCGTTGATCGCCGCCCGGGCCTCGCGGTCGGCTTCGCGGCGGCGTTCCGTTTCCCGTTTATCCCAATCCTGCTTGCCTTTTGCCACGGCCAGTTCGCACTTCACCCGGCCGTTCCGGAAATAAAGCCGGGTGGGAATGAGCGTATGTCCTTTGATCTGCGTCTTCGAAAGTAGCTTGCGTAGCTCATCCCGGCGCAGCAGCAGCTTCCGCGTCCGGGTTTCGTCGTGATTGGCAATATTCCCGTGGGAATAAGGACCGATATGCATGTTCAAGAGGAAGGCCTCGCCGTCCTTGATCAACCCGTAGGCGTCTTTGAGATTGGCCTTGCCTTCCCGGATCGACTTGACCTCGGTCCCGCGCAACGCCACGCCGGCTTCGACCTTTTCCAGCAGGAAATAGTTATGCGAGGCAGCCCGGTTGTGGGCGGCATCCCGCTCGCCCGAGGCCACAGGATCGCGCGGGCGCGCCGTCTTCTTCGCGGCGGGCGCGTCCTTGGGAATCACGACGTGGCTGGTCTGGCGCGCCATGGAGCACGGTCCTCGAATCTTCATCGTAATGCAAAACGAGAGCCGGCGTGGCCACCAGCGGGGCTTTGCTAAAATGAGGCAACTTGGGCTGACGAAGATCAGCAAATGCAATCGCGTACAGGGGCCTCAAGCCTGCCCGCACACGCCCGCCGCAGACAGCCGGGCCGGCCAAACGCCTGGGAGTGGAATGAATCACCGCGCCGAACCCTCTGTCGTCCCCGAGCTTCTTTCGCCTAGAGCAGTCGTCGGAAGTGTCTCCTTCGTCCTCGTTCTTTTGTTTGGCCTCTCTGGCGCCAGCGTCCGCGCTTATGGCGAATCGGCCAACTCCCTCTTCAAACATGGCCAGGCTGCCGAAGCACGCCAGGACTACGACACCGCCTTCACGGACTACCAGCAGGCCAACCAGCGGAGTCCCAAGGACGAGCGCTACCAGGTCGCCCTGTATCGCGTGCGCGTAACCGCCTCGGCCGCGCACATCGCCAAGGGACGCAAGCTGGCCCAGTCCGGGGACACGCAGGGCGCGTTGGCCGAGTTTCTCCATGCTGCAGAGATCGATCCGGGCAATGAAGCCGCTCAGCAGGAAGTCGCCCGGATTCGCCAGAAGCAAGGGCAGGTCGCGCCACCCACAGAAATGGCGATTCCCGAGCTGGCCGGCGAGCAGGAGCAGCTTGCTACCATGGGCGCTCCCGCAGAGCTCAAGCCTGTTTCCACCGAGCCGCTCACCTTGCACATGACGGAAGACACGAAGAACGTCTACCAGGCCATCGGCAAGGCTGCAGGCATCAACGTTCTCTTCGATCCGGATTACAACTCAAAGCGCATTCAGGTCGACCTGAACAACGTCTCGCTGATGGATGCCCTCCGCATCGTCGGCACCATGTCCAACACCTTCTGGCGTCCCATCACCGACAATACGATCTTTGTCGCCCAGAACACACGCGTAAAGCGCACCGAGCTCGATGAGCAGGCCGTCCAGACCTTCTATCTGGCCAACGCCTGGCAGCAGAACGACCTCAACGATGTGCAGACGGCCCTGCGCAACGTGCTGCCCAACACCAAGGTCTATGGCGTGCAAAGCCAGAACGCCATCGTGATGCGTGGCACGCCCGACGAACTGCTGCTGGCGCAAAAACTCGTGGCCGATCTCGACAAGCCGCGCGCCGAGGTAGTTGTCGACACGGCCGTGCTCGAAGTGAGCAAAAACTGGGAGCGTACCCTCGGCATCGCCTGGCCCAGCAGTTTCGGAATTCAGTTGCAGTCGCCAAACTCTTCGTCCAGCAGTTCAAGCTCCAATTGCGCATCAGGCCAGACCAATTGCAACAACAGCAACACGACTTCGCCCACGCTCTACGACCTCTCGCATTTGAAAGCCTCTGACTTCGCCGTCACCGTCGGCTCGGCAACCCTCAACTTGCTGCTCACCGACGACAATACGCAGATCCTGCAGGATCCGCGTATTCGTGCCACCGACGGTCAAAAGGCCGATTTGAAGGTCGGCTCCAAGATTCCTGTTGCCACCGGGTCCTATCAGACCGGCGCAGCCACAGCCCTTGTCAGCTCGCTCGTCAACACGCAGTTCCAGTACGAAGACGTTGGCGTGGAGATAGAAGTCACACCGAGCGTCCACTACGATCACGACGTCACGCTCAAGGTAAAGATCACCGTCAGCGCGCACAGCGGCGACGTCACCATCAGCGGCGTAACCGAGCCCATCATCAGCCAGCGTGTTGTCGATCAGGTGATCCGCCTTAAGGAAGGCGAGGCCAGTATCATCGGCGGCATCGAGAACAACCAGAACCAGCAGAACTGGAGCGGTATTCCGGGGCTCAGCTCGATTCCGATCCTCAAGTACATCTTCGGCTCCAAAGATCGCATTATCCAAAATGACGAGATCGTCTTTGTCGTTGTACCGCATGTAGTCCGCTCGCAGGAACTCGACCAGCAGAACCTGCGCGCCGTCGACACCGGCGCCGGCCAATCGATCGATCTGCGCCATCTCGCGAATGCGCAGCAATCTGCGGCCTCGGCACAGTCTGCGGTGCTCGATCAGCGGACCCAATCGGGGGCCCAAACCAGCGGCCAGGCCGCTATGGACACCGTCCCCGCGCAGAGCGCCGACGTAGCAGCGCCCCAGGCTCTCGCGCAGATGCGCGCAGCCCAGCAGCCGAACTTTGGTCCGCCACCCATGCCGCCCGGCGCCCAGGCCAACGCACCGCCCGGTCAAATCCCCGCGAGTTCCCCGCCGGGCTTACAGCTGCCCTCCGGTGCGGGCACAACCTTCAGCTTCAACGCGCCAACGGCCCCACTCGCCGCGGGTACAACGTTCCAGGTGCCGGTTGTCGTGAACGGCGGTACAGACGTTGCTTCGGTGCCGATGGTTCTTCACTACGATCCGAGTAAGCTCGGGCTCACCAACGTAGCCTCCGGTACCTTCCTGAACGCCGATGGGCAGGCCGCGGCGGTGATTCACCGCGATGATGGTCAGGGCAACCTGACGATCGTTGCTTCGCGTCCTCCCGGCAGCGTTGGTGTGAGCGGTGGAGGCGTCGTCTGCGTCCTTACATTTCAGGCCAAATCCGCCGGCGAGAGCACGATTGCCATGACGCGCGCATCCGTGGTCACCAGCACTCAGCAGCAAGTGCAGGCGCAAGGCAATGCTCAGGCCAGCATCGTGGTCAAGTAAGAGGAACCGCTTGATCGGGCAACCGCCAATCCGGGCCGCAAGGCGCAAAGCGCAGGAGAGCGGACTCTCTTTCGTCGAGCTGATCGTGACCGTGGCGATTCTCTCGATTCTTGCATCGGCTGCTTTTCCGGTGGCACGGTTCGCGGTCAAGCGCCAGAATGAACGTGAACTGCATCGCGATCTTTGGATGATGCGCGACGCCATCGACAAGTATAAGGACGCTGCCGACAAAGGCGCCTTTCAGACCAAGGTCGACAGCCAGAACTATCCGCCCGATCTCGAGACCCTGGTGAATGGAGTCGACGTGCAGGGCAAGAAGCTGAAGTTTCTCCGCCGCATCCCCGTTGATCCCATGACCGGCAAAGCCGAGTGGGGGCTGCGCTCGATGCAGGATGACCCGGATTCCGATTCCTACGGCGGCCAGAGCGTGTTTGACGTCTATTCAAAGTCCGACGGCACCGCGCTGGACGGCACCAAGTACAACACCTGGTGAGCCGAATCGGCAGACAGGGACGGTAGACCGGGAGTGGTCGAAACGGGTAATCCGGGACTGGTAGACCGGGACTTTAGTCCCGGTAAAATTCAGGCAGAGAACCGCCGGCTTTAGCCCGGAAGGATCGAAACTGATTCCAACGAACGCGCTTTTGAAATACTCAGCTGTAAGGATTTTGTGAAACACAACCACCAACCCGAATCCGGCTTCACGCTCATCGAGCTGATGATCGTGATGGCCATCATCCTCATCCTCACCACGATGGTTGTGCCCAGCTACATCGGCGCCATGAAGCATGCCCGCGAGGCCGTCCTCAAAGAAGATTTGTCCGTGATGCGCAGCGCCATTGATTCCTACACGATGGACAAGCAAAAGGGGCCGCAGTCTCTCGACGACCTGGTGCAGAACGGCTATCTCCGCGCCATTCCCGAAGATCCTATGACCCACAGCAAAGACACCTGGGTCACCGACACCAGCGACGCCATGTACTCGATCGACCAGACCGACCCCGGCATCGCCGATATCCACTCCGGCTCCCAGGAAACCGCCTCCGACGGCCAACCCTATTCTTCCTGGTAATCTGCGCGGCAGCCGTGGCAAAGTAAGTACATGCCCCCCTCAGGAACCCGCACCATCCTGCTCGCTGTTCTTGCCGTCTACGCTGGCCTGGCCGCGCCCTCGCTCCACGCACAAGCCACGTCCGCCGGCGCCACCATCACCATCCGCATGTACGAGGCGCGAAGCGGCCGTCAGATCAAGCCCGACAACTTCCTCGTGCGCCTGAACCATCAGGACGATCTTCACAACGAAACTCTGCAGATTGACGACGAGGGAACCGGCCAGGTCACCATCCCCGCCAATGCGTCCTTTCTCTCCGTCCAGGGCACCTTCGACCACTCTATGGAGATCTATCTCAACTGCGATTCCGGCAAGGAGAAAAACGATCGCCGGATTCATTGGTACTCAATTCAAGACATCCTGAGCACCGGTGTCATCGCGCCGAACGAGTGCTTCAACGGCAGATACGAGCGGCCACGCATCGCCGTCAAGCCCGGCGAATTCATCTTCTACGTCCAGCCGCACAAATGGCGCGACCCCGGCTCGTATTAGATAGTGCATCGTCGCGAACGCTTGTATCGTAAACGTGATGTCATCCTGAGCGTAGTCCGCCTAGCGGACGGAGTCGAAGGACCTGCGGTTTTGATGGAGACGCACAGCTGTATGTTCCCTATTCCCTATTCCCTGCCTCTTCAATCCTCGCCCATAGCTCTTTAATCCCATACCCCGTCTTCGCGGAGACCGGAAGAATCTCATCCAGTTCCAGCCCCTTCTTCAATGCAGCGAGATTGCGTGTCCGCTCATTGCCGCTGAGCCGGTCGATCTTCGTCGCCACCACGACAAACGCACGCCCCGCGATGCGCAGCCACTCGAGCAGCTGCGCATCGCTCGGCTGCGGCGGAATATTCGAGTCCACCAGGCACACGCACAGGCCCAGCGTCTCCCGCTCCTGCAGATACGGCTCGATAAACTTCGGCCACTCCGCCGAAATAGACTTTGAGATCTTCGCGTATCCGTATCCGGGCAAGTCCGCAAACACCAGCCGAGATCTCTGTTTGTCATCTACAAGCGAGAAAAAATTGATGGCCCGCGTGCGCCCGGGCGTCTGCGACACCTTGGCTGCTTTCTCGCCCACCAATGCGTTCAGCAAACTCGATTTGCCCACATTCGACCGGCCGAGAAATGCCACCTCCGGCACGCCGGGCACAGGAAACTGCGCCGCCGAGAGCGCCGAAAGCAGAAATTGAGGGTTGTAGCGCATGGCCGGGAGAGTTCAACTGAGCAGCAAGACCCTTCTTTTCGAGCATACAGGACCGACCGATCCCACCGAAAAGCCTTGAATTGTTGCCTCTTTGAAAAGCATTTGCGCCAGGACAAAAGCGGAATCCCCGCCCTCCCCATAAGTGGCATTGGCCGCAATTGCAATCGCCCTATACTGTGCTTACCTCAACCCTACTTGGAGTCCAACGTGAGCGCTGTATTTCTGCTTGCCTTGTTGGCCGCCGCTGGCAGTCTGCCGCCCGTCCAGGTTGCCCGCCCTATGAAGGCGACCACTCAACCCGTCTTTGTCGACCTGCCTCAGAAGCCCTCCGGCCTCACGCTCTACAACGCCAAAGGCGAGATCGTGGCCCGCTGCGAAGGCAAAGAAGATGTCTTCTCCAACTGCAAGATGGAACCCGGCGTCAGCTTCGACGACGTGATGAATGCCTGGGTCCACGCCTACCAGGATCTGCAGAAATAGCGAAGTGAGAAGCGCGGCCAGCAGTCCACGCCCCGGCCACAACGAATTTCTGGCACACCGTTCTCGTCTGCAATGACTCGTCTGTTCCCTGAGCCTACTTCCGCTCCGAGATCACCCATTCCCCGTTCTTCTTGGTGAACGTAAAGCGGATCAGGTGCGCATACTGCACGGGCTTGCCCGACGAGGTAATCGTCGACGTCTCCGTGCAGTTCCAGATCGCCGTATTGCCGCCGATAAACAGGTCCGTCACCGGGCAGCTATCCGTCACCTTGGCCTCGGGATTGCTCTTGAAGAACCGTTGCCAGCCTTTGGCGCTCGCGGGCTCGATTCCCGCAGCCTGCAGTTGATCGACATCGTGCGCGGCTAGCGCAGAGTCGAATTTGTCCAGTGTCTCCTGCACCAGCGTCGCCTCGGCCACTACCTGACATGCGGCCGTCATACGCGCCTCGGCGGAGGCTCTTTCATTTCCAGCTTGTCCTAAGAGATTCGGCGCGGTCATCGCGAACAGGCCGGCCACCACAACCGGAGCGAGAAACCACTTGAAGGACTTCATGGCCATCACTTCTTTTCTGCGCGTCCCGCCGTTACCAGGCTCGCGCGGAAGTCTACAACGTCTTCAAAACCGCTGTTCACTTCGCAAAAATTGTGCGCCTGCCGACACCCCTGGGAAAATGCCACTTTGGCGCTATCGTCGTGCAAATCAGCTACGTAATGCCTTCTACTTAGATGCAGGAAACACCGAATTTTGTTGATCCGGCATCTCCCGGCTTTGCCGTTCGGACCCTCTACAGAACGTCGCTGATATTCAAAAAAAATCGGCCACAGCCCTCTGCCTCTTCATGCGCGACAGTGGAGCGGGAATAACCAAAGTCCTGTAAGCAAGCCCACCATGCTCTGTCCAGTACCTTCGTACTGTGCGTTTCGGTCTATAGCGCGCGCCGTCCGCATTCGGACACTCTTTCTCAGTTCCGCACGCGAATCCATCCTGCGCATCCGCTAAACTGCTGATTCCAGGAGCTGAAAGCCCCAAAACTGGTGGAAGATCACATGCTTCCGGATAACCAAGGCGACGTGTAGGGAGGCCTATCGATGCGGGTACTGTTTCAGGATCTGGGGTATGCATTCCGCCAGTTGCGCAAGACGCCGGGATTCACCGTCACCGTGCTGCTCACGCTGGCGCTCGGCATTGGAGCCAACTCAGCTATCTTTACGCTGGTCAATGCCATCCTGCTCCATAACCTGCCGGTCGTAGATCCCCAGACCCTCATCCGCATCGGCGACCAGGACCAATGCTGCGTCAACAGTGGCTGGAACGACAACGGAGACTACTCGCTCTTTGCCACTGATACCTACTTCATGTTCAAGAAGAACCTTCCGGAGTTTGAAGAGCTGGCCGCGATGGAATCCGGGTACGCCTGGCGGCCCATTACCGTGCGCCGCGAAGGCCCGCAAACTGTGGCGAAATCCGTCATGGGAACCTTCGTCTCCGGCAACTACTTCCGCGTCTTTGGCCTTTCGCCCGCGGCGGGACGGCTCTTTATGGACGCCGACGACCAGAAGGGCGCGCCCATCACTGCCGTGATGAGCTATGACGCATGGCAGCAGGATTACGCCGGTGATCCGAGCGTGATCGGCAGCACGTTTTACATCAACACCAAGCCGGCCACGATCATCGGGATTGCGCCAAAGGGATTTTACGGTGACCGCATCGATACCAATCCGCCCAAATACTACCTCCCGATGAATGCGATGGATCCGGTCATCGGCGCGCCGTACTTCAACGATCCCGAAACATCGTGGGCCTACATCATCGGCCGCGTGAAGCCGGGAACTTCCCTGCCGGCGCTGCAGGCGAAGGCGAGCGCTCTGCTTAAGCAGCAGTTTGCGCCGCTCAAGACATTTACTGATCAGCGCGCCCAAAAAGCTCTGCCGCGCACTCATGTGGCGCTCACTCCCGGGGGCGGCGGCATCCAGAATATGCAGGATGGCTACAAGGATCATCTGAGACTGCTGCAGTGGATCGCCGCGCTGGTTCTTCTGGTCGCTTGCGCCAACATTGCCAACCTGCTGCTGGTGCGCGGCATGGGCCGCCGTGCAGAGCTTTCCATCCGTTCGGCGCTGGGCGCGCAGCGCAGCCGCATTGTGCGCCAGCTTCTTACCGAAAGCGTTCTTCTCTCCGGCCTGGGAGGCCTGCTTGGCCTCGCGGTCTCTTATCTTGGAGCGCACGCGCTGTTGGCGCTGGCCTTTCCTCATCAGCAGAACATGCCGGTCAGTGCGTCGCCGTCGCCGCTGGTCATCGGCTTTGCCTTTGCGCTTTCGCTGGTTACAGGCATCCTCTTTGGCCTTGCGCCGGCGCTGATGGCTGCGCGCACGCAGCCTGCGGAAGCCCTGCGCTCCAACGCGCGTACAACCGCCCATGGAGCATCCTTCTTGCAGCGCGCACTCGTCGTGCTGCAGGCTTCACTCTCTCTCGTGCTGCTCGTCGCCGCGGGCCTCTTCGCGCAAAGCCTCAACAAGGCAGAGAACGTGGATATGAAACTGGATGCGACGAACCGCTACATCGCTCACATCAATCCGCAGGCGGCCGGCTACAAGAACACCGAAGTCGAGCCTGTCTATCAAGCCATCATTGACCGCTTCCACGCCATTCCCGGCGTTCTCAAGGTAGGCCTCGCTACTTATACCCCCATGGAGGAGAACAACTGGGGATCCGGCGTAAAGGTTCAGGGCGAGCCGGACCTGAACAAAGGCGCATCCTGGGTGAAAGGCACCCCGGAGTACTTCGATTCCGTCGGCACGCACGTCGTCATGGGCCGCGGCTTCACGCCGCAGGACACGATGAATGCGCCTCCGGTCGCCGTCGTCAATCAGGAGTTCGTCAAGCAGTTCTTCAACGGCCGCAACCCCATCGGCCATCGCTTTGGTTATTCCGGCCCCAACAAGACTCCCCAGGATGGGGCGCATGAGATCGTCGGCGTGGTGGAAAACACAACCTACACCAGCGTCTACTGGAAGAACCACGCCATGTACTTTCTGCCCCTCACACAGCCTGCCGGCATTCCCAACGCCGACCATCCCCTTGAAAAAGACCAGTCCATGTACGCCGGCGCCCTGGTAATCCAGACTGTCCGTCCGATTCCCGGCTTCGAAAAGATTGTGGGCGACACGCTGGCGAGCATCAATCCCAACCTGACGATCGTGAAATTCCAAACCTTCCAGCAGCAGATCGATGACCGCTTTACCGAGGAGCGGCTCATCGCACGGCTCACTTCGCTCTTCGGCGCGCTCGCACTCTTGCTCGCGGCCATCGGACTCTACGGCGTCACCGCTTACACCGTCGTCCGCCGCACACCGGAGATCGGCATCCGCATGGCTCTCGGCGCAGAACGCAGCCGCGTTATCGGCATGGTCATGCGCGGAGCCATGCTGCAGGCGCTCATCGGACTCGCGATCGGCACGCCCATCGCCATGCTCTGCGTGCGCTACGTCAAGTCACAGCTCTATGACATCACCAGCGTCAACCCCGTCGTGATGACCGGCGCGATTCTCGTTCTCGCCGTTGCAGCCGCCATCGCCGGCATCATCCCCGCCAAACGCGCCGCCTCGATCGATCCAGTGAGGGCCCTTCGCATCGAGTAATCCAACAGCAGATAACACGAAAAACGGGTGCCCATCCTTGCGACGTATTTGTTTTTGTCGCAAGGGTGGGAAAGCACGATCCTCAACGGGCCTATAGTCAGTTCCCGCACGAAAATGGGTGCCCCACCTTCGGCAATTCGCTTTCTTCGCGAATTGGCTAAGGTGGGAAAGCACAGACCTCAACTCAGCACACGCGGGACAAACAGAGAACCCCGTGCCCACCCTGTCGATTTCTTTCCATCGACAGGGTGGGAGAGCACAGAGCCAATTGGCTGGAATCTTACTGCCGGGCCGGCAGGTTGCCGCCCATTTCGGCCGGCGGCACAGCGGTGAGCACATCCGCCTCAGGCGGAACAGGCGTCGGCAGCGGACCTTCGAGCGCCAGCGCCAGCACTTCGTCCATCGAATCCACGAAGTGCAGCTTCATCGAGTTCTTGATGTTGTCCGGCAGCTCCGAAAGATCCTTCTCGTTGCCCTTGGGCAGAATCGCTTCAAAGATGCCAGCCCGCAGCGCGGCGAGCAACTTCTCCTTGAGTCCGCCGATAGGCAGCACCTTGCCGCGCAGCGTGATCTCACCGGTCATCGCGATATCGCGCCGCACCGGAATCTTGGCCAACGCACTCGCCAGCGCCGTCGCCATCGTAATGCCCGCCGACGGACCATCCTTGGGAATCGCGCCCTCAGGCACGTGTAGGTGCAGGTCCATGTTGCGGTAGAACTCGCGTGAAAGCCCCAGCGCCTGTGCCTTGCCGCGGATATAGCTCAGCGCGGCCTGCGCCGACTCCTGCATTACATCGCCGAGCTGGCCGGTGATGGTGAGCTTGCCTTTGCCATCGAGCACCTGCACCTCGGTGGTGAGAATGCTGCCGCCCACTTCGGTCCACGCCAGGCCTGTCACCAACCCGACTTCGCTCTTCTCATGCGCCTCGGAGTCGCGGAACTTGGGCACGCCCAGGAACTCGTTTACGTTCGCGGCGGTGATCTCTTCCTTGTGCTTCGCGCCGGCCTTCACCACCTTGCGCGCCACCTTGCGGCACACGTTGCCGATCTCGCGCTCCAGGTTGCGCACGCCCGCCTCGCGCGTGTAGTAGCGGATAATCTCGAGAATCGCGTCGTCCTTGATGGTGATGTTCTTCTCGCTCAGGCCCGTCTGCTCGCGCTGTTTCTTCACCAGGTACTTCTGCGCGATTTCGAGCTTTTCATGCTCGGTGTAGCCCTGCAGGCGCAGAATCTCCATGCGGTCCTGCAGCGCCGGCGGAATCGTATGCAGCACGTTGGCCGTGGCGACAAAAAGGACTTGCGACAGATCGTAGTCCACGTCGAGATAGTGATCCTGGAAAGTCGTGTTCTGCTCCGGATCGAGCACTTCGAGCAGAGCCGATGCCGGATCGCCGCGGAAATCCGACGAAATCTTATCAACCTCATCCAGCAGGAACACCGGATTCTTCGTGCCGGCGCGCTTCATGTGCTGGATGATCTGTCCCGGCATCGCGCCAATATACGTGCGCCGGTGGCCGCGAATCTCCGCTTCGTCGCGCACGCCACCCAACGAGAGCCGCACAAACTTGCGCCCAGTCGCTTTTGCGATCGACATGCCTAGCGAAGTCTTTCCGACTCCTGGAGGCCCGACAAAGCAAAGGATCGATCCCTTTGGATTCTTCACCAGTTGCCTTACGGCCAGAAACTCGAGAATGCGCTCCTTGATCTTTTCCAGGCCGTAGTGGTCCTCATTGAGCACCTTCTCAGCGAACTCGATCGACCGCGTCTCTTTAGATTTTTTCTTCCACGGCACCGCCAGCAGCCAGTCAATGTAATTGCGGCTCACCGTTGATTCAGCCGACATCGGCGGCATCGCTTCCAGCTTCTTGAGCTCCTGGATCGCCTTGTCCAGCACTTCCTTCGGCATGCCTGCAGCTTCAATCTTCTTGCGCAGCTCGTCGAACTCGCTCTTCTCGCCGCGGCCCAGCTCTTTCTGGATGGCCTTGATCTTTTCGTTGAGGTAGTACTCTTTCTGCGCCCGCTCCATCTGCCGCTTCACGCGTGACTGGATGTTGCGGTCCAGATCGAGCTTCTCAATCTCCACATCGAGTACATCGGCAATGCGCGCCAGCCGCGCCGCGGGATCGAAGATCGCCAGCAGTTCCTGCTTCTCCTCAATGCCGATCTGTAGATTTGCGGCGATCGTGTCGGAAAGCTTCGCGGCCTCATCCATCCGCACTGTGGCAATGATGGTCTCGTAGTTCAGCGACTGCTGCAGCTTTACGTACTGCTCAAAGAGCGATGTCACGCGCTGCATGAGCTGCTCGACCGCAGGCGTCATCTCAAACTGAGATTTGCCGGTACGCACCGTGGCCACAAAAAATCCGTCGCGGTCGCTCACTTCGACGGACTTGGCCCGCTCCACACCCTCGACCAGAACTTTGATATTGCCGTCAGGCATTTTCACGCTCTGCACAATGTTGCAGATGGCGCCCACCTGGTAGATATCCTTCGGCTTCGGCTCATCGATCGAAGCATCGTGCTGCGTAGCGAGAAAAATCTTGCGGTCGCCGGTCAGCGCTTCCTCAAGAGCGCGCACGCTCGATTCACGGCCCACTACGAACGGAGTCATCATGTACGGGAAGATGACCATATCGCGAATGGGCATCATGGGCAGCTTGCGCAGCTCGGATTTTTCTCGGGAGGCAGTCATAGAAAACACCTTGGAAATTAGACGCGTGAACCCCGCTCCGGCTTCAACAGTCTGATTCCGGGGCTCATGTTGCGATTGTACAGCGGAAAAGCAAATCGAGGGATCGAATTGCCCATGATCGACGGCCCCGCTGTGGATCGTTTTTTTGCCTTCTGATCGATCGCTATCGCAATGATGTACATTGGTTTTCGGTAATTGGGACGATCTCAATCCAGGAGGGTGCCGCATGATGGAACCGGTGGTTGCGCAGCGAGGTCCCTATGAGGTGGAAGTTGAGGCTGGCAAGAGCTACCTGTGATGCGCCTGCGGCTGCAGCGCAACCCAGCCTTTTTGCGACGGCAGTCACGCCGGCACCGGTCTCACACCCCTGAAATTCACGGCTGCCGAAACCGGCACAGTCTGGCTCTGCGGCTGCAAACACACCAGCGACAAGCCCTACTGCGACGGGACGCACGAAGGGCTTTGAACCGCGCTCATCCGTAGAGCAATGAAGGCTTCAGTTTGCGCTTGGCGTCTTTGCCGCGTCGTCGATCACCCGCACCTCAACATCTGCCTTGCGGCTTTCGATCCTGAGCCCGAGTTGCTCATCAAGAACGCGTTGCCAACTGGTGAAGGCATCCGTTCCCGGTTCGGGATGCACGTCAACGCTGAAATCATAGACACCGTCAAGGCCCGTCCTGTCGAGCACCGGAATCGCCGGACCGCCCGCCCGCACCGGCTTGGTGGGGTCTTCGGCGGCCGGAATAGAAAATTGCACCGCGAGCAGATCGGCGAACTGCCGCATCTCTCCGTGGAAATGGAAGCCCGCGCCCGCATGCGCTTCCCCGCTCGCCGCCGGTTGGATTTTGGGTCCATTCTTCGCGACCGTCAGTTCGTAGACGCGCATCGAGCGGGTTTCGTTGTGTTGCTTTAGATTGAACCGATCAACGAGCAAGTTCTGAAGCATCAGCGCCTTCTGCTCTCTCGTTGCGCCTTGTTCCAAGCGCGCTTCAACGTCGTACTCGTTGCGATCCAGCCACGTTGGCCCGATGATCTGATCAAGCTGCAGATTCCAGACATCAGCAGCCAAACGTCTGAGCGTGACGTTCCGTCCAGTAAAGCCCTCCGGAGTCCAGCTGATCTGATTGTTGTAATCCGGGCCGACTGTACGTGCGCTCGGCCTGACGGATGCAACCTCAAAGACCGGTTTCGCGGTTTGACTCCATGCAGGCGCAATTGCTGCCAAAACAACGCCTATGACGATGAACCGCAGCAAACGCATGCCGTTCAGCATAGGCGCAAAGATCGGCTTCGGCAAATGCACGGCGGTTGCCCCATCCTTGCGGCGTTCTTGTCGTTGCCGCAAGGGTGGAAAAACCACAGACCTCAACTCAATGTGTGAAGAGAAACAGAATTCCCCGTGCCCCATCCTGTCGGCTTCTTTCTGTCGACAGGATGGGAAAGCACAAATCTCACAAACCCGCCGCCTCCGTCTGCACCGCATACAGCGAATGATGCGTCAGGATAAACAGCGTCTTCCGGTCGGCTCCGCCAAACACCAGATCGATCGGCCGCTCCGGCACGTCGATGCGCTCCAGCATCTTTCCTTCCGGCGAGTACACCAGGATCTGTCCCGCGGCGATATACACGCGCCCGCGCTCATCCTGCACTACGCTCTCGCCGCCTGTCTCTGTGAACGGCTTCAGGTCCGTGACGGTCCCGGTCGCCGTCACCGTTCCCTTGAAGGTCCGCTCCGCATTCTCCGTCGTCACATAAAACGGCTTGCCCGGTACGGCTTTCTGCAATCCGAATGTCCGCAGCAGGTCGGCCATCTTCGTGCCCCACTCCATATGCCCCCGCACAAACTCGTCGCCGGCTGAGATGTAGGCGCTCCCATCTGGCGCAACATACTGCCAGTCGCGCGGACTCGAATATTGTCGCAGTTCAAAAACTCCCGCCGGCAGATACTCTGCGGTGCCGCTGCGCTCCGTCGCCTGCGATTGCTCCATCATCTTCATCGCGCCATCCGGTGCCAGCGTGTACACCTTCCCCGCGCCGCTTCGCGAAACCACCAGCAGATCGCCCGCTTTATCAAACGCCAGATTCTCCGGCTGCAGCGGGTCGCTGCTCACAACGATAGCTCCACTCTCCTGAGGCTCCCGGAATTTCTTCGCGCTCCATCTGTAAATTCTCTGCCAGTGCGTATCGACAAAATAGAGCGTGCCCTTTGCATCCACTGCACCACCGGAAGCCGAGAAGAACCCATCCGCAAGCTTCTCCACCTTCGCATCGGGAGCCAGCACTTCTGAGGGCGTCTTGAGAGTCAAAAGAGCTATCGTCACACCCGGTACATCCAGCACCGCAAACTCCCGCGCACGCACCTCCGCATGACGTATCGCGTCGAAGACCGAATTGTCGAACGACACCTTGCTGTTGCTGTCTACATGCATATTGCGGATGCGGATCCCCGTCGACTCCGACACCTTCACCGCATACGGAAACGGCGTATAGCTGCTGATCACCCGATACCCGTGGTAGTTGGCAATCGTGACGTTCCGCGAACGGAGAATCTCCAGCGGCAGCGCATCGCCGCTCTCACCGCGCTCTTCTTCCGTCTGGAGCGCGTCCAACTCCCAGTTCTCCACGCCGTCGAGCCGGATCTCGTTGCGCACATGGTGCTCGCTCGAGAGCTCATATACAAACCCCGGGGTCGACGTATTCGAGATGAACAACCCCGCTGCCGCAAACGTATCCGGAGTCCAGATATCCGCAAATGTGCCGCCGCCCCCATCCGTGATCCACAGGCTCGGATACTGCGCATCCCACCGGTACTTCGGATTTGGATCGCCCGAGTGCGTGTTGTTATAGGGATTCATCCGCGTTCCATCCGCCGCATTCGTGCCATGCCCGCCCAGAAAGCGCACATCGTCCATCAGCGAATCCGCGCCCGCCATCCACAGCGCGCCCACCGCGCGGTCATTGATGCCGCCGGTAAACAGCCCGATCCCTGTCACAATGTTGTGCCCACCCTTCGGCGCCTCCAGCAGCGCGCGCGGCTCGCCGATGCCTTGAAATCCCGGGCTCTCATCCTTCAGATCGAACTGCGTCATGCTCGGATGCAGCCCGATCAGCACCGTATCCGGCCGCAGATGAATCGTGTCTGTTGCGAGGTACCGCCCCATCGGCGCATACAGCACCGGATGCTCGTCAATCGCCTTCTGCAGCGCCGCCGTATCGTCCGTCACGCCATCGCCCTTCACGCCAAGTGTCAGCAGATTCACCCACTGCGACATCGGCGGCAGGGCCGCAATCGCATTCTTCTGCTCCGGCAATTCGCTTACTGCATGGGCATCAAACTTCGTCTCGATCGCGCCCCAGTCTTCTGCATTCTTCATCGTCAGCCCATGCGAGAACGTCTTCACCAAATAGCTTTCGCCCGGCCCGTCAATCGTCTTCCCGCTCTCTCGCATCCGTGCGAACACCTTCACCCCGTGGCACGCGATGTCTTCCAGGTTGATCTCGGTCCGCGCGTTGTTCTCGTTGCCAAACACGATCGCCGCATCGGAAATATTCTCAAACCGCGACCGCGCCACCCACAGCTCTTCTGAGAAATCGGGATCGACCGACACCGCCTGCGGCACATTCTTGAATTCGTCATGGATCAGCGTCAATCCTGCCTCATGCTCCTTGATCGCCGCCACCCTCTGCCCTTCAAAGGTCGAATCGAGCAGCGTGAACTGCCAACCCGGCGAGGGCTTCACCGTCACAATCCCATACTGGCCGCCGTGAAAGTGCAGGTCCTCGCCCTCGTTGCCAATGTCCTTCAGCGCCGCCAGCCCCGACCCGATCCAGAAATCCATGTGCGCCAGGTAGCAGTGCTGCGCCACATGAAAACGGATCGCCACAGCCGCCGGATTTCCGTTTCCAATTTTGAAGTCCACATTGCTCATCGCCGAGTAAAACGTCCCCGGGTTCGCATCCGGTATCGAGGCATCCGGAGGCACTGTTCCCTCGATCGGCTCGGCAGGCCGGCCCGTCGCAAAGTCGATGCGCGGCCCTCCGCCTGCCTGGCGTCGCACCTTTCCGCCGGCGAACAGAAACATGTACCCCAGCCCCTGCTGGTATCCCGGCGTATTATCCGCCAGCACAAATACCGGCCGCGTCGCGCCATATCCGATCACGCGCACCGAGGGCCACACATAAATCGTGCGTGTCACGCGATATCGCCCCGCCGGCACAAACACGATTCCCTCGCCGCGCGTCGCAGCCTTGTCCACTGCCTCTTGAATCGCAGCGCTGTCGTCCGCCGTGCCATCGCCACGCACAGGAAAGTTCTCGGGCGTCAGATAAACGGCCTTCGCATCCTCGAGCCGCTGCGGATAATACGAAGCCGAGGCGCCTCGCGCTTCGCTCGCAACGCACAGCAATCCCACTCCGGCCAACAAACTCCACAGCCCGATCTTCTTCATCGCATTCACTCGACCCTCCGCGCAGCCACACAACATTCAGCCAGACCGCGCCGCGGCTCGTCAAGGAAAATGTCGGTAAACAATCGGTTGTCTTTTAGAGGCGCTTCAAAGGCTACGGGAATCCGGATCTGGCGTGATGAAGCTATGGTCGGGGAAGTTCCTGATCCCCGAATGTGCGGCCGAGCTCCGCCTGGGACTCGTGAATGGGCCGTTCTTCGCCCAAGTAATGGTCGGCGAAAATGATCTTCCACGCGAGGCCGAGTTTGCCGAGCCAGGTAATGAGGATACCGTTGAAATCCAGTTCCTGTTTGCTCAGGCCGTGGAACGCGGATCGCGGATAGCGATGATGGTTGTTATGGTAGCCGTCACCGAAAGTGACTGCGGCAAGAAAGACATTGTTCTTGCTATGGTTGCCCATGTCGTAATTCTGGTAGCCGAACGTGTGGCCAAACGAGTTGACTGCCCACACCGAGTGCTGGAACAGCATGGTGCGGAGGCAGGCAGCGAGAACGCAGCCCCATGCGTCGGATGGCCCGCCACATGCATAGCCGATCAGCCATGGAATCGCGAGCGAAAGCACCGGCCAGATGTAATGTGTGCGGGCGTAGAAGCGGATGATGGGGTCGCGTTCCAGGTCACGGCCGTAGATGCTGCGGTCGGTAACGGTATCGTCAAACATCCACCCGATGTGTGCGTGGAAAAGGCCACGCAGAGATTGGGTGTCATGACAGTGTCCATCAACAATGGGACTGTGCGCATCGCCGCAATGATCGGTTTGCGCGTGATGGCGCCGGTGGTCGGTAACCCAGGTTAACAGCGAACTCTGAAATGACATGGATCCGGCTGCACCGAGCAAATAGGCAACCCAAGGATAGGTCTGGAAGCTCTTGTGCGAAAAGTAGCGGTGGAAACCGATACCGGTCCCCATGCCGATGACAAAGTAGCCGACAAGGAACGTGGCAACTTCGACGGTATGGATGGGATGGGAGTGGAACCAGAAGAAACAGCCTACGGAACCTGCGAAAGGGATACCGATCAGAAACGTGTTGTCGATTTTCTTTTTCAAAGCGCGACGCCCTGCGACGACGCCGAGCGCCGGTGAAACCGCTTCAGGCTGCAACCGAGAAGTAGCCACTGCACACGCTCCATTTCTTCAGAGCCGGTAAGACCCGAGCCTTCCTTCGCAGGGTTTACCAGGGTCAATCCTATTTGCTGGGATGCCGTTCGTGCTGCCTGTTATGTTCGCACAGTTGCCGCGACTGCCTCAGCACCAATCGAGCCCAATCCGCACAATGCCCGGTTTCCTTGCTGCAGCTTCGATGCCGGGGCGCCTCGGTAAATTACTGAAAATCGAAGATATCTCCGCAAAAAGCTAAAGCCCCCACGCCGGGCGTGAGGGCTTCGTCCAGATCAACTGCGAAGAAAACTTACCCAGCCTTCTCCAGCAGGCACAGCGACAAATCGCGCCGCTCGACCATCTCGCGCGTAATCTCCACATCGCGTACGCGCTTGTTGCTCGGCAGGTGATACATCAGGTCGAGCATCAACTCTTCCAGAATCATGCGCAGACCACGGGCACCCACCTTGCGCGCCAGAGCCTCGCGGGCCACAGCCGTCACCGCATCGGCCGTGAAGTGCAGCCGCACATTCTCGTATTCGAATAGGCGTTGATACTGCTTCAGGATCGCGTTGCGCGGCTTGGTCAGGATCTCGATCAGCGCGGCTTCATCCAGCTCGTCGAGAATGCCCATCACCGGCAGACGTCCTACAAACTCGGGAATGAGACCGTACTTGATCAGGTCCTGCGGCTCGGTCTTGCGCAGCAGTTCCGTGTCGCGGTGCGAGCGGCTTACTGTCGCGTCCTCGGCATCCGCGGTGCGGAAGCCCAGCGCCTTCTTGCCCACACGCCGGCCGACTACACGCTCCAAACCCACAAACGCGCCGCCGCAGATAAAGAGAATGTTCGTCGTATCGACGGCTGTGAACTCCTGGTGCGGATGCTTGCGCCCACCCTGCGGAGGAACGTTCGCAACCGTGCCTTCCAGAATCTTCAACAGCGCCTGCTGCACACCCTCACCTGAAACATCGCGTGTAATCGAGGGGTTCTCGTCCTTGCGGCCGATCTTGTCGATCTCGTCGATGTAGATGATGCCCTGCTGCGCGCGCGTCACATCGCCATCGGCGGCCTGCAGCAGCTTGAGGATGATGTTCTCCACGTCCTCGCCTACATAACCGGCTTCGGTCAGCGTGGTCGCGTCCACAATCGCAAACGGAACATCCAGCATCTTGGCCAGCGTGTGCGCCAGCAGCGTCTTGCCGGAGCCCGTAGGCCCGATCAGAAGAATGTTCGACTTGGCCAGTTCCACTTCGTTGTTGCGTAATCGGTTCATCTGCACGCGTTTGTAGTGGTTGTAGACCGCGACAGCCAGCTTCTTCTTGGTCTGGTCCTGGCCGATGACGTAGTCGTCGAGAAAGCTCTTTACCTCTTGCGGCTTCGGCAGATGCCCCGCCAGCGTGGCGGGCGCTGCTTCACCACGGTCGTCCTCAAGGATGGAGTTGCAGACAGCGACGCACTCATCGCAGATATAGGCGCGAGGATAGTCGCTGGGCGACGAGATCAGCTTGGCAACGGCGTCCTGCGATTTGTGGCAGAACGAGCAGCGCAACGCTTCTTCGGGTCCCGTGCGCGTTTTCATTGTTTCTCTCCCTTTGGACTAACCAAATTTAGTTCCGTCCTTTACGTGCGCGGCCGGTCAATAATTTCGTCGACAATGCCATACTCTTTCGCCTGTTCGGCGTTCATGATAAAGTCGCGCTCGACGTCGCGCTCAATCCGTTCAAGAGGTTGGCCGGTGTGCTTAGCCATGAGTGTATTCGTAATTTCGCGAATGCGCAAAATCTCACGGGCATGAATATCGATGTCGGTAGCCTGCCCGCTCAATCCCCCCATCGAGGGCTGATGAATCAGGATCCGCGAGTTGGGCAGCGCAAACCGCTTGCCCTTAGCGCCCGCCAGCAGCAGAAATGCGCCCATGCTGGCTGCCTGGCCAATGCAGTACGTCACCACCGTGTTCTTGATGAACTGCATCGTGTCGTAGATGGCCAGACCCGCCGTGATGGAGCCGCCCGGCGAGTTGATGTACAGCGAGATGTCCTTTTCCGGGTCCTCGCCCTGCAGAAAAAGCATCTGCGCCACCACGAGGTTGGCGATCTGGTCGTCGATGGGTGTGCCGAGGAAGATGATGTTATCGCGCAGCAGACGAGAGTAGATGTCGTAGGCGCGCTCGCCCCGGCTCGTCTGCTCAACTACCATGGGAACTAATGCCATTGAACCTTTATCCCGCTCTCCGGATGTGGGGCCTTGCTTTCCCCCGGTTTATGTTGATGCGCGAAGGGAGAGATTTTCTTCCACCGCGCCCTATCTTATTGGTTCTTAAGCCTTAACCCGGTAGCCGTTCATAGAGCGAATTGGCAGTCTTCTCCCGCTTCAACTGTTCCCGAATTCTAGCCAGCCCCCCGTCCTGGGTCAATCGCACTTTCAGGGCATCGAGCGGCTCGCGGGACTGCAAAGCAGCCATTTGCAATTCGTGATCCAACTCCTCGTCGCTTACCGTTATATTTTCCTGGGTTGCGATCCTGTCCAGCAGCAGAGAGGTCTTCACCTCGGTCACGGCGCTGTCGCGTTGAGCCACGCGCAACCGGCTAAAGTCCATCTTGCGCATCTGCTCGGGATTCATGCCCTGCGCCGCCAGAGCCCGCAGACCCCGCTCGAGCCGCGCATCGATCTGCTCCTGCACCAGCGACTCCGGAACCGGGAAAGTAAACTTCTCTGCCAGGGCCGTGAACAGCTTGTCCTTGGTCTCGTTCTCTACGCTGCGCCGCTTCCGGTTCTTCAGATAGTCGCGCACGCTGTTTTCGAGATCGGCGTAGCTCTCGTACGCACCAAGCTCTTTCGCAAAGTCGTCGTTCAGCTCCGGCAGGGTGCGCTTCTTGATCGCCTTCACCTCCAGGTCATAGGCAACGGTCTTGTTCGCCAGGCTCGGCTCGGCATAGTCAGCCGGATAGACCACCTCCGCCTTCAGCTCCTGCCCCGGCTTGGCGCCGCGCAGCACATCGGTAAACGCCGCGACAGTCTCCTTGCCGCCGATCTCGACCAACGCATCCTGGCCTTCAATCGGCTCCGCAGCCTCAGCCGCGATGTATCCCTTGTAGCTGATCTGCGCCCAGTCACCGTCGGCCAGCGCACGGTCTTCTTCTACAGGCTCGATCGTCGCACGCGATTCGCGCAGCCGCTCGATCTCCTGCTGGAACTCCTCGTCCGTCACCTCGATCGAAGGCTTCGGTACGGTCACGGTCTCGTAGCCCTCAATTGAGAAATCGGGCAGGTACTCGAAGACCGCTTTGACATGCAGCGGCGTACCCTCGTCAACCGAGAGCTCCGTCACCTGCGGCTGGCCCACCGGGCGCACACCCAGCTCGTTCACCGCTTTGCTGAACCGCTCCGGAAGCAGCGTGTCCACCACTTCTTTGCGAATTTCGCTGGCAAAACGCCGCCGCACCACCGACTCCGGCGCCTTGCCGGGACGGAATCCGGGGAACTTTGCATAGCGGCGATAGTTGCTGGTCACACGCTGGTAGGTCTTGGCGACTTCGTCGGCCGGCACATCAATCGTCAACTCGCGCGTGCATTCAGGATTGAGAACGGGGCCGTGCTGGTGATCATGACCTTCATGATCGTGATGTTCGTGGCCGTCGTGGTCGTGATTGTGTTCATGGGGAGCCGCACCAGCCGCGTCGGGCTGGGGGTTGTTTTCGAGGGTGCTTGTAGAACTCAACGTTTTGCCTTCCGGGCGCACTCAAGACGCCTTCAAAATTTGCCGCTTTCGGGACGTTTTGGGGCCTGATCCGTCTTTTGGCTTGGCCTGCCGCCCGTTCCCCCCTTCTATTGCCGCTCCGCTCTGCTTCGTACACAAATCAGCGCGTTGTGGCGGGGGAAATCGCTCATTCCATGGTAAGAGGGTTTGCGGGCAGGGTCAAACCGCGGCAGAGGGAAACTTGGCACCAAAGCACCGCGAACGACACGTTACTGCTCGGAGTCCTCGGGCTTACGGACGTAAGGGAGAAAACGCGGATCGGCGGCTCCATAAGCCGCATAGTGCGCCCGCGCCTCAGCCAGGCTCAGTTGGCCGTTCACCGTGAGCCGCACCTCGGACGCGTCCTCATCCTCCTGCCCGTCGTCTTCCCACCAGCAAACCGGACAAAGCCCGAGCGCCGCGGGCGCAGCCAGCGTCTTGTGCCCGCAGCACGGACAACGAAACCGCGTCTCAGTTGTCGTAGTAGCCACATAGGATGGACGGCAACTCAACCCCACCGGTTCACGATCGCAAATCCGGCACTAAACCATCGTCACCATCCTGTCGATTTCCTTTTACCGACAGGGTGTGAGAGCACGAATCGTACAATCAGGAACGCAGTCATAAAGAGGAATCCCATGGCCTTCACCCGCACCCGTCTTTTTCTTCTCGCGCTCCTCCTCGCCCCGCTCGCGCTCTCTGCGCAGGACCAGCCACAACCGCTCCGCGTCGCCATCGTCGGCCTCGAGCACGGCCACGTCGACGGGTTTCTCCACGCTCTGCCTGCGCACCACGACGTCCAGCTTGTCGGCGTCGCCGATGCGGATGCCTCGCTGCTCGCCAGGTACCAGCAGAAGTTCTCGCTCCCCGAGACCATCCTCTATAAGAGCGAAGCCCATATGATCGAGCGCGCCCATCCGCAGGCCGTACTCGTCTACACGCCCATCGGCGAGCACCGCCACGCCATCGGCATCGCCGCGCAGTACGGCGTCTCCTCGATGGTGGAAAAGCCGCTGACAATCTCGCTCGACGATGCGCTCGCCATCCGCGAGATCGCACGCACGCACGCACAAAGTCCACGTCCTCGTGAATTACGAGACCACCTGGTACGCAAGCAACAAGGCCGCCTATGACGAGCTCATGCAGCATCAGCTCGGTGACGTACGTCGCGTCGTCATCCATGACGGCCACCAGGGACCCAAGGAGATCGGCGTTCAGCCCGAGTTCCTCAAATGGCTGACTGACCCCGACCAGAACGGCGCCGGCGCGCTCTATGACTTCGGCTGCTACGGCGTCGACCTCATGACCTGGCTCATGCACGGCCAGGCACCGCTCGCCGTCACCGCCGTCGCCAATCACGACAAGCCGCAGATCTATCAAAAGGTGGACGACGACGCCACCATCGTCCTTCAGTACCCGCAAGCGCAAGCTGTCATCCAGGCCTCGTGGAACTGGCCCTTCAGCCGCAAAGATATGGAAGTCTATGGCGCCACTGGCTATGCCATCACCGTCGGACCCGACCAACTTCGCCTGCGCCACGAGCACGACCACGAGGAGCAGCTCACCACCGCGCCGCATCTCGCAACAGACGAGAGCAATTCCCTCGACTACCTCGCTGCGGTGCTCAGCGGCCGCGTCAAAGATCAGGGCGACCTGAGCGCCCTCGACACCAACGTCGTGGTGATGCAAATCCTCGACGCCGCCCGCACCTCCGCCCGGGAAGGCCGCGCCATCAAGCTCGAAAAACTCGGCGAATAATCCCGAAAACGCGGCCGTCTTTAGAACAACTCCTGAAGAGAGTTTTTGGGAAGTTGTCTTTGTCGCAAGGGCGGGAAAGCACAGCCCCGCACCAGCCATCGTTCATGGGCCAAAGACGAATGTCGCACCCGCAGATCTGTAACGTGCCCCTCCTCGCGTTCACCATTATGCAGGAGGCGCAAGATGCCCACCCGAACGCCCACACTCGTCATCACCTTCCCCCAGCCCAATGCCATCGTCGGCACATCACCCTTCAACGTAATAGGCACAGTCACGGCTCCCGGCATGCCTGAGCCCGTTGCCATCAACTCCGTGACCGTGCAGGTCAACGGACAGGCTCCCATACGCGCAACGCTCAAGCACATCCCCAACAGCAAGCTTGTCGAAGTCACCTTCAGCGCGACCGTGCACATCACCAGCGGCCAGGACCCGCATACGATCACCGTCACCGTCGCGTCCGACGCGGGCACCGTCACCCACGCCGTCAGCGTGGTCGCCGGTCTCACCTTCGTGCCGCAGCCGCCTGCTGTCCTCATCGACTTCTCGCTGCCGCAGATCCAGGACCTTCCACTCGGCGACATCGTCTCCAGGCTTCAGCCGCTGGCAAGCGGTCTGGCCAAGCAGCTTTCTCAAACGCCGATCATCGGCCAGCTCGGCGCTCTGCACAAGATCCTCGTCGGTCCGAATCTAATGCTGGTGAATTCGCCGCAGCCCATGCTTCGCTTCGGTCTCTGGATTCTCGATTCCGGCTTCCCCAAGCAGGATCTCGTGGCAGCCACGAAGGACTTCGCCCTAGCGCAACTCACACCCGCCGCCGCTGCCGCCTGCTTCGCGCTGGCGCCGCTGCTCAGTCCGCCGGCCGTGGGAAGCGAGGCCTCCACTCCGCCTGCCGAATTGACCGTTGCCGGATTCGCGCTCGCGGTTCCGACAACCACGCTGCAAACCATCCTCGACGCGTTGAAGCCCGACATCGTCAGCTCTGCGGCCGACCACCACTTCAGCGTGGACACTGCAGTCATCAAAACCACTGCCCCCGGCACGGTGATCACCACGCTCTCCGGATCGCTCCCGGCCGGCATCTCAATGACCGCCACCATCAGCGAAACGCTGGGCACCGCGCAGCGATCCAGCACCGTGCTCTCCAAGATGCCAACCGTGGTCTCCAGCCACGGCTCTACATCCATTGGCGATGATCTCGACTGGTTCATCGGCACTCTGGTGCCCGCCATCGGACTCGGCCTCGTTGGCCTGTTCGTCGGGACCAACATCGGCGTCAACAGCGCCGCCGGCCAGGCTGCGGGAGTTCTCACCGACTATCTGGCCGCTCTTCCTCCCTGGTTCCCCTTCCGCAACTCCTCAGTGCCGGATGATCTGCAGTCACTCTTCCCGTTCCCCATGGCTGTGCTTAACTTTGATTCCTTCGGCTGCACGTCCCACGCACTCATCGGAGCGGGCTCTATCGGCATGACGAACAGAGACCAGTCCATGGTCGCGCTCAGCCTTGGCGGAGCTTCCAGCTATCCCAACTACAGCTTTGGAATCGAAAGCGTCTACCGCGTCGGGCTCACCGCCTTCGAACCCGACAATGACCGGATGACCTGGCAGGTGACCGGCTCGCCCAAGAAGAGCGCTGTCTCCACCGATCCGGTCTTCCAGGCGGGCAGCTTCCTCGCCGAGTTTCCGGTTCCGAAAAATAATGCGCCGGGCAAATACTCGTTCACTCTGTCTGTGACGGGGACCGAAACTTGCGCGACCGACTCATCGAAGACACTCTCGGCCGCAGTCTCCAAACCGATCTCGGTTACCGTCCTGAAGAACCGCCCGCCCGCCGAGCCCGCTCCAAAGAGTGAGCCCGCGTTCGCCGCATCGCAAAAGGAGTGAACATTGGGCTTTAATTCAGATACCAAATGAGCGCCCACCTTCATCAATTCGCATCCTTCGCGAGCGGGTGAAGGTGGGCTAAGTATCTATAAGAACTCAAATAGGAAATTCCCCGCTTACGCCCCACACCGGCCACGAGATTGCCACAATCCAGCAGCAGTTTTTCGCAAAGAGCTTGCCTGCCCAGACAATAACGTGGGACCGTCTGTTGCGAGTGCGCGAGCAAGTACGTCATGCTGAAGGTTACGGAGATCTTGACGCAGATGCATGAGCACGCGGCCGCAGAGCCAACGAAATTGCTTTCCTCTCCGGCACGATCGAATCTCTGCAAAAAACTCCGCATCCTCGTTGCCATCGCAACCTGCTTTTTACCCTCCCTCTGCGCCCGCGCACAGGCGCAAACGTACGCAGACTACCCGCAGACGCGCGGCAAGGTTCAGAATTTCACCTTGGCAGGCCTTCCCTCCTGGATGAGCCTCGATATGCAGATCCGCGAGCGCGTAGAGCAATCCTCTAGCTTTGGATACACACAAGGAAACGATCGAATCTATGACTTGACGCGCGAGTACGGCGGCATAACGATCCGGCCCTCTTCCAGCCTCACCGCCTATATGCAATTTATGGACACGCACGCTCTCGGCCTGCCCTTGCATGCCGTTGCATCCAACATGCGCGACACCTTCGATCTTCGTCAGGGCTATCTTGAGTACCGTCGCGATCACTCTGCGTTCATCGCGGGGCGCCGCGAGTTGAAGTACGGCAATGAGCGTGTCATCGGTATCAGCGATTTCAGCAACAACAGCCGTTCCTGGGACGGATTCTACGCGCATCTCGGCGACCGCTCTGATACGAACAACGTTGATCTCTTCAGCACATCCGTCGTGCTCGTCCATCCCACTTCTCACGATACGCACGGAGCGGGGCTTACCTTTCACGGCGTCTATGGAACCATCGGTTCCTGGGCCCCGAAGGCCACTCTTCAACCCTTTGTGCTAGTCAGGACCGCTCCTCGCGTGAAGAGCCAGCGGGGCACATTCGGATCTGAGCTGGAAACAACGTTTGGCGCTGAGATACAAGGCAGCCTTCCCGCGCATTTCAGCTACGACATTCTCGGCGATCTGCAACGCGGCAGCTATTCCAACAACTCCATTCATGCCGGAGCGGATGTCATCAAGGTCACCTATCTCTTCAATAATCTGCCCTGGAAGCCTCGACTCGGCGGAGAATACGACTACGCCACGGGCAATCCTCATCGGAATCCTGATCGCGTCAGCACCTACGATCAGCAGTATCCCAGCAATCACAACGCCTTCGGCCTCTTCGACCTCTTCGGCTTCCAGAACATCAAGCAGCAGCGCATTAACCTCGACCTGGAGCCAAACAAGAATCTCACCTTGCTGCTTCAAGGCGAAGCCCTCGGCGTTGCTTCGCGGTTCGATCACGTCTACAGCAGCGCAGCCGGAATTACCGTCGCCGCACCCGCGCGCGGATTTGCCACTAATAGCATCGGCGACGCCTTTGATCTATCCGCGAAATATGTTCTTGATGAATATTGGGTATGGAATGCGGGTCTCTCCCACTACTTCCCCGGCAGCCTGATGACGGCCAATCACCATGGCGCTCCACTGACCTACGCCTATCTCTCCATCACCTACCGCTTCAAAGTGAATCCAAAGTAGGAACGCTCATTGTTCGATCAATCGTTTTTGAGATATAGACTCGGGCACGAAAACGGGTGCCCCACCTTCGCCGCGTTCTTTGCGGCTAAGGTGGGAAAACACAACGCTCACGCAGGGGAATTACACACCCACGCCCAGCGCCAGATTACTCCATAGCCGCAGCGTCGGGTCAGCCTGATTGATCGTGTAGAAGTGCAGGCCCGGTGCGCCATTCCTGAGCAGCGTCTCGCAGAGACGCGTTACCACGCTCAGCCCAAAGTCGAGCAGCGCGGGCTTGTCGTCCTGCAGTTCTTCGAGGCGCAGCCGCACCCAGCGCGGCAGATCGGCACCGCACCCAGCGCAGAAGCGCAGCGTATTCGCACAGCTCGTAATCGGCATGATGCCCGGCACGATGGGAATCGTAATGCCTGCCTTCGCGCACCGATTTAAGAAATCAAAATACGCGTCCGCGTTGTAGAAGAGCTGGGTCAGCGCCGAGTCCGCGCCCGCGTCCACCTTGCGGCGAAAGTTCTCAAAGTCTGCGCCGGGGTTCGCAGCCTGCGGATGCATCTCAGGGTACGCAGCCACTTCAATCTTGAACGCGTCGCCATGCGTCTCGCGGATAAACCGCACCAGTTCGCTCGCGTAATGAAACTCGCCCGGAGCCGAAGCGCTCAGCGCCGTCGCCGGCAGATCGCCGCGCAGCGCCACAATGCGCTTCACACCCGCAGCGCGATAGCGATCAAGCTGCGCCGCGACATTGGCGCGTGTCGACCCGATGCACGTGAGATGCGGAGCCACCTCCACACCCGTGTGCTCGACGACCGTAAGCAGCGTCTCGTAGGTGCCATCCTGGTTCGATCCGCCTGCTCCATGCGTCACAGAAAAATAATCCGGCTTGAGCGCAGCCAGCTGCTTCAACACAGAGGGCAGCTTCGCCAGCGCCTCCGGCGTACGCGGCGGAAACAATTCAAACGAAACATGCAACGGTGCGCTCATAAACCGTGACCTGATCTAATTCAATGCAGCTTCGTGCTACCCCACCCTTTCGACAGAAAGAAGTCGAAAGGATGGGGCACGTAGTCCCTAGTGTGGTGAGTCAAAAGTTCGTCGAAGAACAACCGCAGGTCCTTCGACTCCGCATGTCGCAAAAAGCGCGACAAACTGCGCTCAGGATGACGAGACATTTATGATGCAAACTTCAGACTCAGGATACTAGTCCCTAGTAACGATAATGCTCCGCCTTGTACGGCCCTTCCACCGGCACGCCGAGATAGTCCGCCTGCTTCTGCGAGAGCGTCGTCAGCTTCACGCCGATCTTCTCCAGATGCAGCCGCGCTACTTCTTCGTCCAGTTTCTTGGGCAATGTATAAACGGCCACCTTGTAGATGTCCTTGTTCCGCCACAGATCGATCTGCGCCAGCGTCTGGTTGGCGAAGCTGTTCGACATCACAAAGCTCGGATGGCCCGTCGCGCAGCCCAGGTTCACCAGGCGCCCTTCGGCAAGCACAAAAATCCCGTGTCCATCGGGGAACTTGAAGAAGTCCACCTGCGGCTTGATGTTCAGCTTCTCCACGCCTTTTTCCGCGTTGAGCCTGTCCATCTGGATCTCGTTATCGAAGTGCCCGATGTTGCACACGATCGCCTGGTCCTTCATCTTCTTCATGTGCTCGAGCGTGATGATGTCGGTATTGCCCGTGCACGTCACGTAGATGTCGCCGCGGCCCAGCGTGTCTTCCACTGTAGTGACCTCGAAGCCTTCCATCGCCGCCTGCAATGCGTTGATCGGGTCGATCTCCGTCACGATTACCCGCGCGCCCATGCCGCGCAGCGAGTGCGCCGAGCCCTTGCCCACGTCGCCGTAGCCGCAGATCACCGCCACTTTGCCCGCCACCATCACGTCCGTCGCGCGCTTAATGCCGTCGGCCAGCGACTCGCGGCAGCCATACAAATTATCGAACTTCGATTTCGTCACCGAGTCATTCACGTTGATCGCCGGAACCAGCAGCTTGCCCTGCTCCATCATCTTGTAGAGCCGGTGCACGCCCGTGGTCGTCTCTTCGCTCACGCCGCGCCACTCCTTGGCCACCTTGTGCCAGTGCTGCTGATCTTCCGCGTGCACTTTCTTGAGCAGATCCTTGATCACCTGCTCTTCATGGTTGCCGCTCGGCGTGTTCACCCAGCCATCGCCCTCTTCGAGCTCGTAGCCCTTGTGGATCAGCAGCGTTACGTCGCCGCCGTCATCCACCACCAGTTCCGGGCCTTTCCCACCTTTGTGATTCAGCGCCTGGTAGGTGCACCACCAGTACTCTTCCAGCGTCTCGCCCTTCCACGCAAACACCGGCACGCCTGTCGCGGCAATCGCAGCAGCAGCGTGATCCTGTGTCGAGAAAATGTTGCAGCTCGCCCAGCGCACCTCCGCGCCCAGGCTCGTCAGGGTCTCGATCAGCACCGCCGTCTGAATCGTCATGTGCAGCGAGCCGGTCACCCGCACGCCCTTCAGCGGCTTCTGCGGCGCGTACTTGTTGCGGATCGCCATCAGACCCGGCATCTCCTGCTCGGCGATGGTGATCTCCTTGCGGCCCCAGTCGGCCAAAGCCATATCGGCCACTTTGTAGCCCAGTTCCGTCATTTCCAGCGTCGAGCTTGCCATTGAGGGAGTCTCCTTCGAAATTTGATATCGACTTATCGTGATATAATGATGTGTATCAGATCGCAGGGAACCCGTCAACCGGAAAACCCCAAAATTCCGAATTCACGATTACTTTTGATCTTCATACCCGAACCGGGAAAGAGAGCCCCGGAAACGCGAAATCGGAGGTAGCTGAGAACTCGGGGCCATGAACGTTCGAAACCCGGAAGCGCCCAGAACTATGCGGAGGGAGCAGGGGCCTTCAGGCCCGGAGACACACTGCAACAGATGCCATCCATCGTCAAAATCCTGCGCGTCGCCGCCGATCCTACCCGGCTGCGCATTCTCCTGCTTTTGGATGGAGAGGAACTCTCCGTCGCCGAGCTGCAGGAGATCCTCGCGATGGGCCAGAGCACCATCTCCACGCATCTCTCGCAGCTCAAACAGGCAGAACTCGTCGAAGACCGCCGCACCGGCAAAAACAACCTCTATCGCCTCACGCGCCCTGATACCGAAGGCACCAGCGCCGTCGTCACCGGGCTGCTCGCCGAAGCCGTGCACGAGATCCCCGAAGCCGCCGCCGACCAGGCCGCACGCCGCCGCGTACTGCGCAAACGGCAAGACAAGATGCGCGCCTTCTTTGACTCAGTAGCAGGCCGTCTCGGCCGCAACTACGTCCCCGGCAAATCCTGGAAGAGCCTCGCCGAAGCCCTGCTGCGCCTGCTGCCGCCCGTCACCATCGCCGATCTCGGCGCCGGCGAAGGGAGCTTCGCTCTCTTACTCTCCAATAGGGCCAAGCAAGTGATCGCTGTCGACTCATCCGCCAAGATGATCGAGGTCGGCCGCGAAGAGGCCCGCCGCAACAATGTCGCCAACATCGACTTCCGCCTCGGCGACATGGAAGAGCTGCCGATCGCCAACGGCGAGGTCGACCTCGCCTTCTTCTCGCAGTCGCTGCATCACGCGCTGCACCCGGCGCGCGCGCTTGAAGAAGCGGCGCGTATCCTCGCGCCCGGCGGCCGCGTCGTCATCCTCGACCTCGCCCGCCACCGTTTCGAAGAGGCTCGCGACCTCTACGCCGACGAGTGGCTCGGCTTCCCCGAGGCCGAACTCGAAGCCATGCTTCAGAAAGCCGGCTTCACCCAGATCGAAGCCACGATTGTCGACAAGGAAACGGAGCCGCCACAGTTCCAGACGCTGCTGGCCGTGGCCACCAAAGCGTCATAGACCAGCCATATCATTTGTCATCCTGAGCGGAGGTCGCTTGAGCGACCGAAGTCGAAAGCCTGCCCTGAGCGTAGCCGAAGGGGATCTGCGGCTGTTTTTTATGCAATCCCAGCACGAACCCGGATGCCCCACCTTCGCCGATTCGCGCTTTTTGCGAAGCGGCTAAGGTGGGAAAGCACGACTGCATTCCTACTTCTGTGCGGCTGTCTCCGGCTTGGCCTCTTCGCTCAGAATTTCCAGCTTCTGCTCCGAACCATTCGATAAGGGAATGAAGACGTGGTGCTTCTCGACGCGGAATTGCACGTCGCCGCCAATGGTCAGCGGATGATCGCCGCCGCACTCCTTGCCTTCCCTGTGGAAGATTGCTTCTTTTCCGCAATCCAGCTCTAGGACTTCCGTACTAGTTTCAATTTTGTAGGTATTTGTGTATTTCGTGAAGTCGCCATGTCCACCAGAGTTTTGGTGCGTGTGCGAATTTTGGCCCTTGCCAATGACCTTGCCAGTCTCAGAGTAGCTTTTTTCCTTGTCCTTGGCCAAAGCCGTTACCGGCAGCGTGGCCAAAAGAACAGCGACGGAAAAAAGCCCGGTCAGCTTCCGGGTAATGACTGTGTTCTGCAAGATTGTTTGCTCCATTCGATTGGATTGGCGTCTGGATGTTGCTTCTCGTGCGTCGCCGTTTAGATTGAGGGCGCTTTGCTGCCGCTCGCCATCCAGCTTTTCGCGGAAAGAACAACGGCACAATAACACTTGAGCGCCATGCAAGACGCACTCTCGCCGGCAACTCCGAATCTAGAAATATTAGAGATTGGAAAAGCGCACTCACCCCGTCGCCAACAGCGGTTCGCGCATTCACTCACGGGCCAAACGGATCTTTATCGACAGCCGCTGCCGGCATCACCTTGAGCAGATATTTGAGGGCGCGTAGAACGCGCTGGGCGGTATCGCTGTCGGCTGCGCCGAGATAGATTTCCAATTCAGAATAGGGCTTCGTCGGCTCCACTTCGATCAGCTGTTTGTCTTTCCCATCGAAAAGCAGGACCTGCTTTCGCAGCGGAGAAACGGAGAAGTCGCGGCCGTCTAAGACCTGCTGACTTTCATGATCCGCCACGCGCGCAACCTTGAGATCACCGAAGTTGCCTCCCTCGAGCGCCGGAGACCGCTCGTCCCACGTGGCCAGCCAGTTGTGCCAGCAAGGATTGCCATTCTCTGCATCGCTTGGTTTGCACTTGATCGTGATTTTTTCGTAATCGCCGTGGCCGACTCCAAGCGTGAGGAAACTGGGATCAAGCTGGTCTACCTGGACCGACGAGTAACGAATCTCCCATGCGGACGCGCTCGTCTGCGCGCCGCGCACCCACCAGAGAGTGCCCTTCGACTGTTCGATGGCAAAGTATCCAGGCCACACGGTAGAAGTGCCCGTGTCCATGCCTCTGGGAAGACGAATCTGGTCCACAATCTTCTGATTGAGGTACTGGATGGTCTGCAGCGGCGTCAGATCCGGTCCGCTGCTCGTTGCAGCGCTGTCGGCTGAAGCTGGCGCGGCGGGCGGCTGGGTTTTGCTGGTCTGGCTATGCAGCGTGCACGATGCGATTCCAGCGAGAGCGATGACCGCACAGATGGCTGTTGCGTTATACCTTGACATACCCTTCTTCCTGCGAAGCTCAGTGAACGTTGGGGGATTTGCTGCTAAACGACGCTGTAACGCTTTGATACGAAAGGGTGAAGTCACTATGGCATGGGCTAATCAAGTTGTCAATGTCACCGGAGTGTCGAATCTGACCTGCCGGCTGGTGCTTCTAAGCCCACGAGAGCGCAAATCAAAACGGAGGCAGCAGCAACGGCACCACCGGTCCGGCGGCTAACAGGCCGTGAGCTGCCACCAGCCGCGGTCATGTTTGTAGGGCCTATAGAGTACCGTCCACGAATGAGTCCGGTCTACGAAACCTCGATTTCACCACCCTGCTCCAGCTACTCTTTATCCCTGCTTTTGGCAAGTTAGTCCCTGGTTACCGGTCACTTGTCCCTGCTCCGTGGCGAGAGTTTTTTCTTGACATGCACAGCAACTCCGCTTAAGGTTCCCCTACGAATTTCGTCTTCGCACGCACCATCTCAACGCCAACACATCGCGCATGTCGGTTTACGCCGTCCCGCTAGGCACGGCTCCGGGGATCAAATCACAATCTGGAGGCTTCGCATGACTGGTAAAGCAGCAAGGCTGTGCTCTGCTTTAGGAGTAGTCGCTCTGTTCTTGAGCTTTTCAGCGCCGGCCGCACGCGCCGCCGATCGCGGCTTTTCAGCCATTGGCGGCAAGGTGCAACCCACAACCGACACGGACACCGGCTCATTCTCGAGCTCGCAGATGACGGTGGAGATCGTGCTTGCACCCCGCAATGCTCCGCAACTCTCCAGCCTGTTGACCAACCTTTATGACGCGAACAGCCCGAGCTTCCAGCACTGGCTGGCGAAGGGCGAGTTCCTTGCGCGCTTTGCTCCGACCAGCGCGCAGATCAACGCTGTGGCAACTTATCTGCGCGAAAGCGGACTCGATGTGGGGACCACCTCTTCGCCGTTTCTGCTGCGCGTAAGCGGCCCTAGCAGCATGATGGAGACCACCTTCCACACCGCGCTGCATAACTATAGAAACCGCAGAGGCATCTCTTACTACTCGAACGCCTCCGAAATCCAATTGCCGGAGACTCTGGCCTCCGGCGTTCTCGCCGTTGTGGGACTTTCGAACACCGTGCGGCCGCATGCGCACATCGCACGCCCCGCCCACCACACACCGCCGCCCGTTCCCAGCTGCGAAGCGCCGTACCCGACAGTTGCCGAGTTCTACAATGCGGTGAATAACGGCGTCGGGTTTCCGTTCGGTTATGGCGGCAGTCCCGGTTGCAACGGCCTCACTCCCGATCAAACCAACTCCATCTACGGTGCGCCCAACCTGGGACCCGCAGCGAGGGGCGCCGGCGTGAATCTCGCGGTGTTCGAACTCTCCGCCTACCAGCACTCCGACATCGATGCCTGGACCGAGCAGTTCTACGGTCCGAAGTACAAGGCCCAGCTCGTCGATATCAACGTTGACGGCGGGCCGCTCGCGCCCATCTGCCCCATGGGCGACCAATGCCCGGCTGCCTTCGAAGGGTACGCGGGCGATATCGAGGTCGACGCCGACATCGAGATGCAACTTGCCGTTGCGCCCGACGTCCGCCGTCTGCTGGTCTACAACGCGCCGAACGACTTTACGGGACAGACCGAGCTGGACGAGTACACGAAGATCGCCGACGACGATCTCGCCGACGTGATCAGTTCCAGTTGGGGGGTCTGCGAAAACGACGCAGGAGCCGGATACGCGCAGGCAGAGAACCTGCTCTTTGAGCAGATGGCGCTGCAGGGCCAGAGCATGTTTGGCGCGGCAGGCGATACCGGCGCCTTCGATTGCATCCGCACCGACGGCACGACCATTGTCAATGTCGATGATCCTCCCTCGCAGCCCTGGGTCACCAGCGTGGGCGGCACATCGCTGGAATCCTTCAATCCCAACGCGAACCCTGACCCGAACTACCCCAAGGGCATCGAGACGGTCTGGAACGTCGACAACCTGTGCAACACAAATCCGAACGAGGGCAACCTCCCAGGCCTCGAATGGTGCGCCCTCACCGGCGCAGGCGGCGGTGGCAACAGCCAGTTCTGGGGCCGGCCGCTTTATCAGAATGGACCCGGCGTCACCAATCCCTATACGGCTTACGGCAACGGCGCCACCCACTGCGCGCTGGCCCCCATAGGCAAGCCATGCCGCGAGGTTCCGGACATCTCTGCCAATGCGGATGAATACACTCCGTATGCGGAGTACTGCACCGGCAGCACCGCCACGCCCAACAGCCAATGCACCTTCAGCGCCGGCGATACACCGGCGGGCTGGTTCGGCATCGGCGGCACCAGCCTGTCGTCGCCATTGTGGTCAGCCATCATCGCCGACCATGACAGCCTCTGGCACAGCCGCATGGGCAACGCCAATCCGCTGCTTTACCTGCTGTATGACTTCGACGCGCCCGGCTATTTCAACGACATCACCGGCGTTCATCAAACCACCAACAACAATGGTCTGTTCCCCACCACGCCGGGATACGACCTCGCCACCGGCATCGGCACACCGAAGATGGGAGCGATCATCACGCTCATCCCGCAGCGATAGTCAACCAAAGCACGAACCACCGTGCCCCATCCTGTCGACTTCTTTCTGTCGACGGGATGGAAAAGCACGAAACCTCGGCCCCGATTCCCTCAGCTCAAGCACGAAAAATCGGTGCCCCACCTTCGCCGATTCGCGTTCTTTGCGAAACGGCTAAGGTGGGAAAGCACGAACCCGGCTCAACCCCCTTTAATTCCTTGGCCTTAGCACGTCTGTGATCTCCGTCACATGCCAAACGCCCCAGCCACCCTAAACTGAGGACCATGGAGTGCGTTCCTCGCCATCACTGCCTCATCTACGAAGGTTCTGCTTCGCGGCACCTTCCGGTGTTGGCAGCGGCTATCTGCGAAACGCTCAAGCAGCGTTATCGCTGCCTGTATCTCAACAGTCCTGAGATGGTGGGCGAGATGCACGCGTGTCTTGAGACAAAAGGCCTGGACGTTCTCGCCGAGATCCGGCGCGGTGCTCTCATACTCTCCTCAGGGCTGGATCATCTGAACAACGGCCTCTTTGATATGGACGCCATGCTGCGCGCACTCGAAAAGACGTTGCAGCAGGCCCTGGCCGATGGCTACAAGGGTCTGTGGGCCTCTGGAGACATGACCTGGGAGCTCGGCCCAGCGAAGGATTTCTCGCAGCTTCTCGACTACGAGCAGCGACTCGAGCAGTTTTTCCAGAAAAATCCGGCCATCATCGGCGTCTGCCAGTACCACGCAGCGACCATGCCGCGCGACGCCATGCGTCAGGCGCTGCTTGCACATCCGTCCGTCTTCATCAACGAATCGATGGCGCTACTGAATCCGCACTATCTGCAACCCCAATCCCTCGCAAGTCAGGCAGAAAACGGCCTCGGGGCCGACGCAGAGCTCGATTCCTCTCTCGACCGGCTGTTGCAGCTCGAATTCACGATCTGATTCACTCGACGAATCCGCGTCGCAAATGTGCGACTCACTCCACTCCGCAGCCTCCAATCTTTACGTCCCCGTCCCCCTGCTGCGATACAATTCGAGCGCATCTTAACTGAAGCATCCTTAAGGAGGCGTCCATGCAAAAGCGTTGGATTCGCATCGCCATCGCAGCCGGGGCGGTCGTTGTTCTGGTTCTGGTGCTGATTCCGCTTTTCGTCAATGCGGACACCTTCCGCCCCACCGTCGAGAACCAGCTTTCGCAGGCGCTCGGCCGCAAGGTCTCGCTCGGACACCTCGGCTTGTCGCTCTTCCGCGGCAGCCTCGTCGCGAGCGACCTCGCCATCGCCGACGACCCCGCCTTCAGCGCTTCACCATTTCTCTCCGCCAAATCGCTTCGCATCGGCGTGGAAGTCGGCCCGCTCCTCTTCCATCGCCAGGTGAATGTCACCAAGCTCGTCGTCGACTCGCCCGCCATCAACCTCATCCATGCCGGCAACGGCCGCTGGAACTTCTCCAGCCTCGGCGGCACATCTTCCTCGTCTTCACAAAACTCCACGCAGATGCCCGACCTCACCGTGGGCGAGCTCGCCGTCACCAACGGCAGCGCCACCGTCTCGTCCATGCCTGCTGTCGGCAAGCCTCTCGTCTATAGCGCGGTAGACGTCTCCGCGCAGAACTTCTCCCTCCGCAGCAACTTCCCCTTCCAGCTTTCGGCCAATCTGCCCGGCGCCGGCACGCTCAGCCTCAACGGCAACGCCGGCCCGCTCAATCAGCAGAATGCCGCCGATACGCCCTTCCGCGCCACGCTTGCGCTCAAGCACTTTGATCCCGTCGCCGCCGGCGTCGTGCCGCCGGGCCAGGGCATTGCGATGGACGTCGATCTCGACTCGCAGCTCGCCTCCGATGGCCGTACGCTCACCGCTTCGGGCAAAATCCAGGCCTCGCATCTGCAACTGGCACGCAACGGCTCGCCCGCGCCCAACCCGGTGCTCATCGACTACTCCGTAACCGGCAATCTCGCCACCGAGACCGGCCGCGTCAACGACCTCGCCGTGCACGCCGGCTCCGTAGCCGTACACATCACCGGCACCGCGCGCCTCACGCCGCAAGCCGCTCTGCTCGATCTGCACCTGGCCGCGCCCAATCTGCCTATCGATCAGCTCGAACAGCTTCTGCCCGCCGTCGGCGTCACGCTGCCCACCGGCTCAAAGCTGCATGGCGGCACCGTTACCGCCAACCTCGCCGTCACCGGCCCCGCCACCGCCACTACCATCGCCGGGCCCGTCGAGATTGACAACACCACGCTCGCCGGCTTCGATCTCGGCTCGCGCATCGACAATTTGAACATCGGCGGCCTCAAGCTGATCGGCGGCCTCAAGCTGATCGGCGGCACAGGCAACGGCACCCAGATTCAGCTTCTCCGCGCCACGCTCAACGCCACGCCGCAGATCACCCAGATCAACAACATCGATGCCAACCTGCCGCAGCTCGGCACCGCTACAGGCAGCGGCACCGTCTCGCCCGCCGGCGCGCTCAACTTCAAGATGAATGCCACGCTCACCACATCGAACGTCGTCGGGAACGAGGCTAATAAGGCCATCAACGCCGCGACCAACTACCTCACCGGATTCCTCCACCACAACCAGGCGCCCGCAGCCACATCCAACGCCGCCCGCCCCATCCCGCTCACCATCACCGGAACCACCGCGAACCCCTCCATCCACGCCAACGTGATCTCCATGCTGAAGTGAGCACATCTGCAGAGTTATTTCGCATCTGTCATCCCGAGGTTTTGTTTTGTCATCCTGAGCAACCGAAGCGCAGCGTAGGGAGTCGCAGGACCTGCGGTTGTTTTTCTCCCATCATCCCGAGCACGAAAAAGGGTGCCCCATCTTCGCCGATTCGCGTTTTTCGCGAAGCGGCTAAGGTGGGAAACCACGAACCTCCTCTTGCGAACCACTCCGGAGGGAGGCACACCATCGTCACCACACCACCGCCAAATCCACGCTCAAAATTCACACTCCCCTGCTACGCTCGTCCGTAATCACAAGGAATCACCCACGGAGGCCGCGTGAACACCAGCTACATCGCAACCGTGCCCACGTATCCTGAGCTCGCCCGCCTCGCCGCCGTACCCAACATCCCGTGGGAATCGCTCCTCACCACCCGCATCCTTCCCTATCTCAGCCAGGAGTGGCTGCGCCACTACTTCCTCTCGCTCGCCGCCGGCGACGTCGAAGTCAATCTCAACAACTCCTCGCTCGACACCTTCTCCTACCTCTTCGATATCGGGCCGGACCGCCTCATCGCCGCCTGGGGCATCAGCCGCGGACGCTTCCCCGGCGCGCGCGACAACGGCCGCATCCGCGGATACCCCGTCTCTACGCGGCCCGTCTACCACGCCGGCCACGCCATTCCGCATCGCCTGGGCGGAGGCGCAGACATCAACCTCGCCGCGCAGCTCGGCTCCTTGAATACCGGAGCCTTTCGCGAGCTCGAGAACCGCGCCGTCAAAACCCCGGGCTCGCTCTACTTCACTTACTGGATGTACAGCATGAGCCGCACCGCGCAAGTGGCCTCACGCATTCAACAAGGATTGCTGATCCGCGGCTCCCAACCCGACATCAAGGTCTTCAACAACTAATCGCGAAACGCGCACACAAGCATTGTTTCGGATCAGCACACGCATTCTGTCGGGCCTGATCTATCCACCCTTGTCATCCTGAGCGAAGATCGTCCGCCCCAAGCGGACAATCGAAGTCGAAGGATCTGCGGTTCGGACGTACTTTCCGAAGCCTCAGAAGCGGACCTGGGACTCCTTGGCCATCGTCCGCAATGAAGATTGAAAGCAACCGCAGATTCTTCGGCTGCGGTCGCTACGCGACCTTCGCTCAGAATGACAATGCCTCGGAAAATATAGGATGCTACCGCTCCGAATCCTATTTACAAATCGATAAACATAGCTCCTCAATTTGAGGCTTTTCCGGAAGGAGCTTGAGGTTTTTTTGCGGAGGGAGCGCATGCCTTCAGGCATGCGAAAAGAAGAGCTTTCCAAAACAAAACGGCCGAGGCTTCAGCCTCAGCCGTTTCCTATTCCCTATTGCCTATTCCCTAGTTCGCGACTTCAGTCGCCACTTCTCCCGAGACGCAAAGCCGGTGCAGGAACGACTCGAACGCGGGACGCTCGATCGCCTCGTGCGTGAAGAATTCGGGACGCACATAGTGCGGATTCACGCGCGAGAGCGTTTCATTGATGAAGACGGAGCGGTGGGCGGTAAGGCCCAGCCGCAGCGCATCATCGGGCATGCTGCCGGCGTGATACTGGCAGACGCCGCCGATCTCAGGATGCGTGTGAAAGAATTCCTCGAGCCGCCACTCGTATTCGAGCAGCTTGGAGAAATCCTTGCGCAGGCCGAACTCCCACGCCATGTCTCCGGTAGCCCAGAGGCCGCGGTAGCCGTCGCGCAACGCCTGCTTCAGTCCCTCTTCGAGGGTGCGCAGCATGGCGTCCACGTCGAAGTGCCCGCAGCGTAGATGCTTCTGCTCAGACGACAACACCAGGTTGGTCTTCGCGGTCTCGCGCGCGACATTCACGCCGATCATCGCCAGATACGACTGTAGCCCCGCGACCATGGTGGGGCTATTGAGGTACAGGCACCGGTAGTTCTGCTTCAGCTTTTCGTGAAGAACCTGAGCCACGGCGGGCAGATGCCGTGAGGGCGCGCCCTGGTAGACAAGGCAGTGATGACGCGAAGAACCCGATTCCATCGAAGTGATTATAGCTAGACAGGTCATAAGTTTCCCTGCAACTTTCGGGTGTGAAACGCTGTGCAATTGTGGGTAATGACCCGAAGTTCCGAAAGCTCTTTTCATCTCTCAAAGGGCGCAGTGTTTTGACAATGCGCAACGCCGCTTCAGTAATTCGTGCGAGATGTTTGTGCTTAAGTGAAAACGCTTTTGACTGCATACAGGCCTTTATCGCTCGCTGTGCGCCTCGACCTTGCAACCCGGCGATCTCGCCTGAAAGAGTATCTCTAACGGGTCTTCTGTTGGGTTCCGTCGCATCCTGTGCATTTCCGCGGAATTGCGAGCGCATCGCTGCGGGAATGTGTGACTCCGCACACTGCTGCACAAACCTTGTCTTTCTTCTCCGGGCTCGAAAAAATTTTGGCGCTCTCCCAAGGTTGCCTGATTTTTGAAAAAAAAGCTTGGCAGAAATCGTTTGCCGTGTAAGATGGAGTAACACACAAAACAACGATCGATTGCCTGTCGGTCAGAACTTCACTAGATCCGAAGGTCTGGCTTTGCGCAATGTGCAAAGTCGAGATCTTGTTAGAACTTTTCTGTAAGACGCAAAAGGCGAGATGTGAAATAGAGCTGTACGTGCGCCTGTTTTCGCGGTCGCCTTTCATTAAAGAGGCCTGCTGAGCTGGACGGAAAGTCTTCTGCTCAGAACAGCCCACCCCAACAACTGAATCAGCGTCTGCTCGCGCCTTTGTACAACTGAGGCCCGCTGCAGCGTGAAGCCTGTGCCGCAGGAACACACGGTCCCTGTTTGCCAGAGCTTCTCTGCGAGTCCGCCGCGCGCGTAAGCGCGTACAGACCCGCGAACGAAATCTTCTGCCGATTTGATGCGGCGCAATTTTTTCCCGTGAGGGCGTTCTCGATGAAATTTGTACGAACCTTGACTCAGATCTTTGCGATGCTTGCAGTCCTAACCGTTCCCGCACTGGCACAAACAACTATCGTCAGTCCTACTAATGGGCAGGGGGTTTCCTCGCCCTTTACCCTCAACATGTGGGCGGATTCGTGCTCCTCTCTCCCCGTGACCGGGGTCGGATACTCGCTCGACGACAGCACGCAAACCTCCGCCTGGAATGATTGGTACATCAATGGGCCCGTAACCGCCCCAAGCGGCTGGCACACGTTGCACGTAAAGGTGTGGAACAACCAGGGCGGCATTTGCGTGACGGACGTCTCCATCAACGTAGGCGGGAGCAGCGGCGGCGGTGGGGGCATGGCGGTGGTTCCGTCGAATGCCGCTGCGATCGGCGGCATTCAGACAATGGGTGATTGGGAGGCGATCCACGACGAAGGAACACCGGGATCGTCGAGCGGCAGCATGAGCATGACCGGTTCACCCTCGTTGACTGGGTCTGCGCGGCTTTTCGCAAACCAGTTCAACTACTACGGAGGAGAGCGCTATGCCGCACAGATTTCTAACGACGTATGGGCGCAGAATTTTCTCTACGACACATGGGTCTATATCGCCAGCGACTCGAATGGCTTTTCGAACCTGGAGTTCGACTTGAACCAGACGATGCCGAATGGCGAAACCGTGATCATGGGATTTCAGTGCGACACCTGGAACAACACATGGGACTACACGGTCAATGGCGGATCGCCGGACCAGCCGTGGGACACCTGGTTGCACTCCTACGCTTCCTGCAATGTGCACAATTGGGCGCCGAATCAGTGGCATCACGTACAGATCTACTTCTCGCATGATCAGAACGGCTGGGTCACATATCACTCCGTCTGGCTCGACGGCGCGGAGCAGGACCTGAATGTCAACGTCTTCTCCGGATTCTCACTCGGCTGGGGTCCGGCGATCACCACGCAGTTCCAGATCGACGGCAACAGTAGCGGCACCACCTGGGGCAACGTGTACCTCGACCAGATGACCGTCTATCGCTGGTAATGCAGATGCGGCCGGCGTATCCATCGCGCCGGCCGCATCTGGCTCACGTCTTGGGTCATGATCTTGGACCGCACGCATCAGCTGCGCTACCATTGCATCCAATCTTCATGAACCCGATTGCGGAGCCAGTGGAAGAAGCAGCGGCAAACGCGCCGAATCAGGCATCCAGACCCGTTCGCCTCAGCCGCGCTCGCCGCGTGGCCATCTTGAAAGCGTTGGCCGATCCGCGGCGTTTCGAACTCCTTGAAAAGATATCCAAAGCCAACTGCCCGCTGAGCTGTGCGCAGGCTCTCGCAGCGTTGCCCATTTCGGCCGCGACCCTCTCGCACCACATCAAGGAGCTTGAGACTGCGGGCTTGCTCGCGATACGCCGCGAAGGCAAGTTCCACCTCCTCAGCCTGCGGCCCGGCGTGCTGCAGGCACTCGCCGACGGGCTGACCGCACTCGAGCGGCCCACATGCTCAGGCCGCTAAGCCGCTGCAGATCAATATCCGATAAACTTCGGTCCGATAAATTTCCACAACGGTTCTGAATCCAAATTCTCCGTGCCGAATCAATTCGACAGTTATCGAAATGTCAAAGCGATGGCATTCGATAGAAGGAGCGGATCATGAAGAACCTCGACGGCAAAGTGGCACTGGTGACTGGCGCCTCTAAAGGGATTGGCGCAGCCATTGCGAAAGAGCTTGGAGCGCGCGGTGCGGCGGTTGCCGTGAACTACTCGGGCAGCAAGGCAGCGGCAGAGAAGGTTGTTGCGGAGATCGAAAAGGCGGGTGGAAAGGCCTTTGCAGTGCAGGCGAACGTGGCTGACCCTGATGCGATCGGGCCACTGGTCAAGGCGGTTGTCGAAAAGTTCGGACCCATCGATGTACTGGTAAACAACGCGGGCATCTACGAGTTTGGCGCACTCGAAGCGATCACGCCTGATCATTTCCACAAACAATTCAATCTGAACGTGCTTGGTCTTCTGCTTACAACGCAGGCCGCCGTGGCCCAATTCAATCCGAAGGGCGGCAGCATCATCAACATCGGCTCGGTGGTCGGGCGCATGGCATTTCCCAATGCGGCCGTCTACAGTGCAACCAAGGGTGCGGTCGATTCCATCACCGTCTCGCTTTCCAAGGAGCTGGGTGCAAAGGGCATCCGCGTAAACGCGCTGAATCCGGGACTCATCATCACGGAAGGCACGCACGATGCCGGTATCGCGGGCAGCGAGTTCGAGACCGGCGCGGCGAAGGGAACTCCCCTCGGCCGCGTTGGCCAGCCCAGAGACGTGGCTACTGCAGCAGCCTTCCTCGCGTCGGATGATTCAGGCTGGCTGAGTGGCCAGACGATCTATGCCTCGGGCGGCTACACGTCCTGAGGCTGCGCCGCCCTGTTCCGCTTCGAGTAGTTGGCGCTTGCGGTCTACGCCCCACCGATATCCGGTGAGTGAGCCGCTCGCGCCGACGACGCGATGGCATGGAACGATGAGCGCTACCCGATTCACAGCGCAAGCGCGTGCTACCGCGCGGGTGGCGTTGGGGTCGCCGAGTTCGCGTGCCAGCTGACTGTAACTGCGCGTTTCACCGCGGGGAATCTGCCGCAGCGCCTGCCACACACGAAGCTGGAAAACGGTTCCGCGCAGATCGAGACGCTCCGGCGCCTGCTGTGCGGCGGCGCTTTGGACGAGATCCGAACCTTCCCGGACAAACGCCAGCGCTTCGTCGACCCACCGGCGAAGTGAAGGATCATGGCGCAAAGTGGCCGCGGGGAACTCCTCACGCAGGCTGGCTTCCGCCTCGGCTTCGCTCGGGGCGAGTGAGAGCCAGCAGAGACCGCGCTCCGTGGCGCCCACAATGACCCAACCAAAAGGTGTGCGGCCAGAGGCCCAGCCGATCTGCTCGCCTTTGCCTCCTTGCGCAAAGCGCGCAGGCGTCATGCCGAGTTGCACGCCTTCATAGGCGCGGCTTGATGAGTTGTATCCGGCGTCGTAGATTGCGGTGGTCACGGAGGCTCCTTTCTTGAGCGAATCGCGCAGCGCACCTGCACGCAAAGAACGTTGATATTGCAGCGGGCTCACACCCATCTCGCGCTTGAAGAGCCGCTGCACCGTAAACGGGCTCAGCTTCACCAGCCGCGCCAGCTCAGCGAGCGAAACGGAGCGGTCGCGATTCGCTTCTAGATGAGCACGAATCTTCTCCAAAGGGCTGTTCCACGCAGTGGTCGGCTTGCAGCGCGCGCACGGGCGGAAGCCAGCGGCGCCGGCTTCATCTGCCGTTTGAAAAAAGCGAACATTGGCGCGCAGCGGACGGCGGCTTGAGCAGCTCGGCCGGCAGAAGACGCCGGTGGTTGTGACTGCGTAGAAAAACGTGGCCTGCGCATCGCGCGCGAGCACCTGCTTCCACGCGGCTTGCTCATCAAGTGCTTGAGCGCGCTTTTGCGCTCGCGCTGGATGGCCGGTCAAAGAACGCTGCTGGGAACGATTCTGGACGGATTGGATCGAACTGTTCATGGAACCTATCGTCGCCCAGATAGAGGACGCAGCACTATCCGAATCTTGCGCGCAATTCGGAATTTCTTCCTGAGATGCGTTTCGAAGTGCGGTAGGTTCAGATTCCGCCTGTATCCCATGTTTGCCGCAGAAGCTCCTCCGCCCGCACAAGATCCTCTTCCGTGTCGACGCCGATGGTGTCGCGGGGGGCGTCGGCTACATAGATCGCAATGCCGTTTTCGAGCAGCCGCAGTTGTTCGAGCCGTTCCACTTGTTCGAGTAAGCCACTGGGCAATTGCGAAAAACGTTCGAGTGCAGATTTGCGGTAGGCGTAGATGCCGAGATGCTTGCGATAACCGGCAAATCCGACTCGATCGCGATCGAAAGGGATCGCAGCGCGCGAAAAGTAGAGCGCGCGGCCGTCGAGTGCCGTGACCACTTTGACGGCGTTCGGATTGGCAAACTCCTCAGGCTGGCAGAGGACGGCAAGCGTTGAGACTTCGACCTCGGGCCGGGCAAAGAGGCCGAGCAGCGGCGGAAAGAAATCAAAGGTCAGCGTAGGCTCGTCGCCCTGGATGTTGACATAGATGTCGGCATCGACTTGGCGGGCCACTTCTCTTACCCGGTCCGATCCGCTGGGACAGTCGGGCGAAGTCATCGCCACGGGAATGGAGCGCGTGCGGCAGACCTCGGCGACTTCTTCGGAGTCAGTCGCCACAACCACTGGATCCATAAGGCCACTGGACTGCGCCGCGCGCCAGACCCACTCGACCATGGGCCGCCCTGCGATGGGGCGCAGCACTTTGCGGCTGAGCCGGGTCGAGTTCAGCCGCGCCGGGATCACGCCGGCTATGCGGAATGTGCTCATGCAGCCGAGTTTACAGGAGCCGGAAGCACGCGATCTGATGGCCTCCGCTGTTTGACCTCCGCTTCCCACGCCCGTATCATCAAGAAGCGGGAGCTGTGTGCGAGGTCATCTCGTCCCTTCCGAGGCAAGCCACTCCGGCTTCGTCTTCCAGCCATCCCGGCGGGGTAGCTCAGATGGTTAGAGCGTGGGATTCATAACCCCAAGGTCGAGAGTTCGATCCTCTCCCCCGCCACCAATGTAAATCTCTTGTGGGCTGGCGTGAGCCGCTCACTTCGGTTAGCCCCAGGCAAGCCCGCATTATCCGGCTCCCGGCGCGAGCATGCCACAGACCAGCCAATCTCGCATCCAAGAGGAAGGTCTGAAAGGAGGGCTTGTGGTCATCCTTAGTTGTTTCGTGATTGCCTTCATCGCTGTCCCCATTTTTCTCGTGGGAAAGCGGCGCGGATCGAATTCCAGCTCTACGTAATGAGTCGAGCGACATCTGAGGCCTGAGACATATCAGCCCAGGTCGCAGTAGTTATTTTCAAACTCACGGCTGGTGAGGTTTCCGCGTAGGCGGCTTAGAATCGCTCGCAGGGAGACTATTGCCATGGATCTGTCTCGCCGCCACTTCAGTAAGATCGTGACCGCACTTGGCCTCTCACCCGCATTAGCTCCTGTCGAGGCGCACGGCGCAGGTTCGGGCAGCGGTGCGGCGAAAAGCAACGCTGAACCGGAGTTGTTGCAGCTTGAGAGAAATGGCTGGATGCCGAACAATCCGCATCTGCCGGTGCTGCTCTATCGCGGAGCGCTCGCGCCCGGTGGCGACGATCCGGCCGCGGTCTTTGAGGCGCTCTTTACGCGCAATGGCTGGCCACCGCAGTGGCGCAACGGCGTCTACAGCTTTCATCACTATCACTCGACTGCGCACGAGGTGCTTGGCTTCGTGACCGGCTCGGCCGAGATCATGCTTGGGGGCGAGGGCGGTCATCGGGTGATGGTGCGCTCGGGCGACATCGCGGTGCTGCCGACCGGCACTGGTCACTGCCGCGTCTCGGCCAGTGAGGATTTTCTAGTAGTGGGCGCATATCCGCCGGACCAGAGCTGGGATATCTGCCGTTCGGCGCCCGATGCTGCGGCCGAGAAGCGCATGGCAACCTTGCCGTTCCCGAAGCGCGATCCGGTGCAGGATGAAAACGGGCCGCTGCCACGGCTTTGGAGTTAGGAGCCCACCTCCCGAACCTTCACCACTTCCCTATAGTCACGTCGCCTTGGCGGCGATCCTGTTATAAAATTTCGCCCGATCGAAAGAAAATCCAAATTTCACGTTTGAAATAGGAGATCTTTCATGCCTTGGCAACCCGCACCATATCCAATCGATTCGAGTAATAGATCGTTTCAGATTTGTTATCAAGCTGCCAATGAGTCCTGCTTTCCAGCTTCGCTTGCGATGGCCCGATATTACAAGACCGGTCGCCGCGCTCCGGAGGCTCTCGCCCGCTTTGCCGTCCAAATCGGCTCCAATTCGTCGGCCAGCCTCAACATGAGGGACTGGGATAACAATTTCACCTACTATGTCGAGATGGGGCGAGGGATCGCACAGGCCGGGCTCGCTTATAGCGCCCACACGCCGGGAGCATACTTCCTCTGCAATCGTTGCACTACAACATATCCGGCCATCTGCAACGTGACGTGGAACGGAGGCGGGGGCCATGCAGTCGTCTGTCTCGGTCAAGTGCCCGCCGGCAATACCATCGTCATCCTTGATCCCTGGTTTGGGCTGCAGGAAGTCCCCATCGCCGGCCTGCCGAGCTATGATCCAGTCGGAACCGTTAGTTCACCGGGAAATGGGCAATCGAGCAACGGATCTTTCATGAACTCACCGCATCATTACTTGATTATTGGTGCGCGCTGACGAAAAAGCGGCCTACGGCGCCGGTCGCTTGGTGCATTCACGCCAAGCTTGCTCAAGGATGATAGAGCCTAACATAGGTGCATCCTCTTCCTTCCGTATACCCTTTAGAATCAGTACGCCGATCAAAAGCGCGGAGCCCGGATGCGTCTGGTGAGTGTCACCTGCGCTATCATTACGTCTATAGGTTTGAGCGGTCTGTCCCCTCTGGAGGCCTGCTCCCGGTGGTGTGTGTGTCTCGATTCTTCCAGCGTTTTGTCTTCGTGCTTTCCGTAGCGATCTTTGTCGCTCTCGGCCTGGGATTCGCCCTGGGCGAGTTCGGGTGGTTTGGCGTCCATGCGGGGGATGACCAGGATGGCGCCTACCGCCAGATGCGCGTCTATGCGGAAGTGCTGCAGAAGATTCAGAGCGACTATGTCACCGATCCCAACATCAGCGACGTGACAACAGGCGCCCTGCACGGGCTGTTGGAGTCGCTCGACGCTGATTCCAGTTACCTGACGTCGGCTGAGTACAAGCTCTACAAAGAGCGTCCCACAGGCGGCAACGCGCAAGAGGGGATGACGATCTCAAAGCGTTTTGGCTATGCGACGGTAGTAAATGTTGCACCCAATTCGCCCGCAGACCAGAATCATCTCGCGGACGGCGACGTGATCGAGGCGATTGGCGGCAAATCAACTCACGATCTTTCGCTCGCTGTGATCCGCATGATGCTTGAAGGCAAGCCGGGAACGACCGTGGATATGACGGTGATCCGGCCATCGAAACCCGATCCGGAAAAGCTGACTCTCACGCGGGCTGTGATTCCCACGCCCGCCATGAACCAGCAGGACTACGAGAACTCGAGCATTCTTTACCTCAAGCCTCGTGTGCTCTCTGCCGCGCGCGTGGATGAGATCGCCGCCAAGATCAAAGCCGCCGGTAAGGGCCGCAAGATTCTGCTCGACCTGCGCGACTGCACGGGCGACGATCCGCAGCAGGGCCTGCGGCTGGCGAACTTCTTCGTCAAGCAGGGCACGCTGGCCACGCTGCAGGGCCAGCAATTTCCGCAGCAGACCTTCAACGCCGACCCGGCGAAGGTCCTTACGGATGCGCCGGTTTCTGTGATCGTGAATCGCGGCACCTACGGAGGCGCAGAGCTGGCCGCGGCCGCTGTTGAAGACCTGAAGCGCGGCGACGTGGTGGGCGAACGCACGTTCGGCGAGGGATCGGTACAAAAGACGATCGACCTGCCCGACGGCGCGGCGCTAATGCTGACCGTTGCAAAATATCAGGGGCCGAACGGCAAGAAGATTCAGGATGAAGCCGTTGTGCCCAACGTAACTGTCTCTTCGCAACAGGACGACGACCTGGACACCTCTTCCAACGGCGACGAGATGCTAAATAAAGCGCTCGATCTGCTCAAGGCCAAAGGCGCATAGTCGCTCAACCGCCCCACATAACTCTCTGCATCGCGCGCACTTTTCTGCCCTTGTCTGGTGGGGTACAACTTTCGTCTCAGGTGCGTTCCAGCGAATTGCGAAGATGCTAACCTTGAAGAGAAGCATCTTCTCTAAAACCGACCGAGAGATGCCGAAGAGGCTCACTTGGCTGCGACCCCCCAACGGCCTGTGGAACCCCGCGGCCCTGTCTTGCGCGGTCCGAAGTCGCTTGACCCGGATCGTGGCCGCCGTCCCACTGCTCTACCCGTACAACACAAGCGCCGCCACAAGCTCGCGGAACGCTCCGTGCTGGTGGTGCTGCTCGTGCTGGCCGCTGTTACCGGCTCACTGGCGGGACTCACGCTGGTCTATTCTTCGGATCTGCCGCAGATCAACGATCTCGAAAGCTATCGCCCCTCGACGACTACTGACCTCTATGACCGCAAGGGTCGCCTGATCGGTTCTTTCGCTTTGCAGCGCCGCATCATCGTAGGCTATGACGACTTCCCGCCGATCCTGCGCGAGGCGGTGATCTCGATCGAAGACAAAAACTTCGAGTCTCACTGGGGCATCAACGTATTTCGCGTGGCCGGCGCGGCCTGGCACGACATCCGCAGCCATGGAAGAGCGCAAGGCGCTTCCACTTTGACCATGCAGCTGGCGCGCGATCTCTTTCTCTCTGCGGACCGGACCGCCGGCCGCAAGATACAGGAGGCGTATCTCGCTATCCAGATCGAGCGTGCTTTCACGAAGCAGCAGATCTTTACGCTCTACGGCAACCAGATTTATCTCGGCAGCGGGATGTATGGATTTGAAGCTGCCTCGGAATTCTACTTTTCGAAGCATGCCAAAAATCTGACCCTGACTGAAGCCGCCCTGCTCGCCGGATTGCCGAAGGGGCCGGTTGCCTTCTCGCCGATTCTCTATCCTGAGCGCGCGCTGCGCCGGCGCAACCTGGTTTTGAGCGAGATGGAGTCTGACGGCGTGATCACGCACGTGCAGGCGGAAGAGGCGCGCAATGCGCCGCTGGGTTTGCACATCACGCGGCCCGAGGGCGCGGTGGCGCCGTGGTTCCAGGAAGAGGTCCGGCGCGAGCTCGAGAAACGCTTCGGCACCGAAGAGGTGCATGAAGCCGGTCTGCGCATCGACACAACGCTTGACCTCGATCTGCAGCAGACCGCGAACCGCGCCGTTGCCGACGGACTCGCGACGTATGAGCGGCGTCACGGTTGGAAGGGGCATCTTGAAAATGTGCTCGCGGCGGGAACGACGCTCGCCGAGTACAAGCATCCGGATTGGGCCATCGCCTCCGGTCCCGGCGACTACGTGCACGCGCTGGTGACGCGCGCGTTGCCGCTCGAAATCCACGCGCGCGTGGGAGCACAGGAGATTCTGCTCTTGCCTGCCGATTGGCAATGGACAGGCCAACGCTACGGCGACGTACTGGTGAAGCCCGGCGACGTGATCTACGTGCATCTTGCACCGGCGGCCGAAGGAGCAACACGGCGCGCCACGCTCGAGCAGGACTCCGGCGCGCAAGGATCGCTGATGGCGATCGACAACACGAGCGGCGATGTGCTGGCCATGGTCGGCGGACGCGACTACCAGCTTTCGGTCTTCAATCGTGCAACGCAGGCGCAGCGGCAGGTGGGTTCGAGTTTTAAGCCGTACGTCTACACGGCGGCGGTAGAAGACGGAGTAAAGCCGACCGATGTCATCGTCGACGCGCCGGTGAGCTTCGGCAGCTATCACCCGCACAACTATGAGAATGACTTTAAAGGTGCGATGACGGTGGCTAACGCGTTCGCCGAGTCACGCAACATTCCCGCGCTCAAGCTCGCCGCGCGCGTAGGCATTCACAAGGTCATCGATGTGGCGCACAAGTTCGGCGTCACGTCGGATATTCCGCCCTATCTGCCGGTGGCGCTGGGCGCGGTAGAGATCACGTTGCAGGAACAGGTCGCGTCGTATTCGGTGTTTCCGAATGATGGTGTGCGCGTTTCGCCACGCATGATCCGCAAGGTGTCGAATGCCGATGGGATCACGCTCTGGGACGAAAAGCCCACGGTGAAGGAAGTGCTTGATCAGCAGACGGCGCGCACCATGATGACGCTGCTCCAGGGAGTGACGCAGCACGGCACGGGCGCCGCGGCCGCTCAATTGAAGCATCCGTTAGGCGGTAAGACCGGCACCACCAGCGACTTTACTGACGCCTGGTTCCTGGGTTTTTCACCCTCGGTGACCTGCGGTGTGTGGATCGGCTACGACAGCCGCCAGTCTCTCGGCGAAAAAGAGACCGGCGCCATCGCCGCACTGCCCATCTGGATGACTTTCATGAAGCAGGCCATCGTGGGCAAAGACGACGAGCAGTTCCCCGGTGATGAGGAGGCCGAGCAGTTAGACCGCGCGGCGGCTGAACCACATTCTCTGGCTCCAGCTGGGACTGCACCTCACTTCAGCCGCACGACTGTGGTTACGCAACCCAGAACGGTGGTGCCCAGAACATTCTCTCCGATGCCTGGACAGCCCACTCCGAAGCCGATTGCAAAGCCCGTGGCCGCACTTCCCGCGAACCACCCGCAGCTTCAGCAGTAATTCCAGATCGATTCAGATTTTCGCTAGGCGGAAATACCGCTTCGCCCGTGCGACGTCTTTGAAGATTTGCGCTTTGAGTGCTTCGGGCGAAGGGAATTTGATCTCTTCGCGCAGACGGAGCAGGAACTCGAGCTCGAGCGGCGTCTGACCGTCGAGGTCTACCGGCTCAAAGTTGAGAATGTGTGACTCGACGGCGAAGGATGGTTCACCGAAGGTCGGGCGGTTGCCGACATTCGTTACGGACTGAAATGGCTGCCCGGCAATCCTGAGGCGCGTGACGTACACGCCGAGGGCCGGCAGAAGACCGTCGTAGGGTGCGAGATTCACCGTGGGCACCAGCAGCTTGCTTCCGATGCCGCGTCCATGAACCGGCGTGGAGAGCACAGCGAAAGGCCGGCCCAGCATCCAGCGAGCCCGGCGCATATCGCCAGCGGCAATGAGCGCGCGAATCGCGGAGCTCGAAACCTCGAGTCCGCGGACGCGCACGGGTTGATGTACACGCACCGTAAAGCAGAACTCCGCGCCGAATTCGCTCAACTCGCGGACGCCCGCCTTGGCCCGATGGCCAAAGCGAAAGTTTTCACCCTCGTGTACGCCGCGGACACCGAGCGCATCCACCAGAACACGCTGCACAAAGTCGCGCGCAGAGAGCTGGGCCAGCGCCGCATCGAAGGTCAGCACGAGAATTGCATCCACGCCCGTCTCCGCCAGCAGACGAAGCCGTTCGGCAAGCGGCGTAAGCAGTTTGGGCGCCTGCGCAGGCCGCAGAACTTGTTCAGGATGTGGCTCGAAGGTGATAGCAATGGCGCGTGCATCTAGCTCGCGCGCTTGTTGCGTGACAGCAGAGAGGATTGCGCGATGACCGAGATGCACGCCGTCAAAGTTGCCGATTGCCGCGACGGACGGACCAAAGCCGGCGGGCACTTCCGCAAGCGAGCGGAAGACCGGCACGGAGATTGAACCAGGCATGCTGTCGGGCTCGTTCATAGCGTTATGGGAACGGTCAATCCGTCGTATGCGAGCTTCACGTTCTCGGGCAAGGTGCGGTTGGTTTCCTCATGCCCCAGGTCATGGGCTATGTGCGTAAACCAGGTCTGTTGCGCGCCGATGCGCTTCGCCCAGCCAAGGGCCTGCTCTACGGTGGCGTGACTGGGATGCGGCACGTGTCGCAGCGCGGAGACCACGAGCACCTCGACGCCTTCAAGCAACGCAAAGCTGGATTCGGGAATGGTGCTCACATCTGTGATGTAGGCGGCGCGGCCAAAGCGGAATCCGTCGATCTGCTGTTCACCGTGTCGGACCGGAATGCGTAGGAAATCCACGCCATGCACGAGATTGTGCTCGGCGAGCGGCTTGAGCTCGACGCGGGCGCGGTTGGTGTAAGTCGCGTTCGGCGAAAACGTGTAATCAAAGATTTTTTGGAGGATTGCGCTCGTCTCCGGCGCAGCATAGAGGGGGATCGGGCCCACTTCCCGGGCAGCGGTGAAGCTCAAGGGGCGTAGGTCATCCATGCCGAGAATGTGATCGGCGTGGCCATGCGTGTAGAAGACGGCATCCACGCGCTTGAGGCCGGCACGCAATGCCTGTTCGCGGAAGTCAGGGCCCGTATCGATGACGATGGATCGCCGGACTCCTGTTGCAGGCTCAGTCCACTGCACAAGCACGGATGGACGCAGCCGCTTGTCGTGCGGATCGGTCGAGGTGCAGACCTTGCATTCGCAGCCAACCGAGGGGACCCCCATCGAGGTCCCCGACCCGAGAAACGTGAGCAGGCCTTCCATCCGTGATTAACGTTTGCCGGGCTTGGTTGGCGGAGGCGGAACGCCCTGCATGTTGATCATGCTGCTCAGCTCGAGAAACGCCATGCGGACCTCGAAGAGCACCGATTGCAGCATGCGGTCCTCAGCCTCGGAGAGATTGCCGCGAGTCTTTTCCGCGAGAATGCCGAGGAGATCGATGGTGCTGCGCGCGCCCAGAATGTCCACGCGGGGCCGCTGGCCCTCCTGGGTTCCTGCGCCCATCTGAATCATCGCTGAGACGTAAAACTGCTGCACCAGGTGCTCGAAGCTCACCGGAGGCTGCTTGCCTACGCCCGGATTCTGTGCGCGGATGAGGTCCTCAATCCGGTCGGCCGATGCATCGTAAGCCATTTTTTGTTCGCGGCTCTCTGCAGCGCTCGGCGCGGGGGGCAACTCCTCTCCGAGTTCCTGCGCCGGTTCTTGTTCGGCCGCGTCAGGCTGTTGTGCTTCCGGCGCTTCGCGATGCTCGTTCGTCACGAGACGGGGGCCCGGCGCGGCTTCGGTTGCCGCCGGCTCGCGGGGCTTCGATTCGGTCGCAGCTTCGGAAGCAGGCGCGGACTGGCCGTCCCGCTCTTCGTCGGCCTTCATCTTGCGGCGGTCTATCACTTCGAATTTTGGCGTATCGCTCATGATTCCAATTTTCTCATCGCGAGTTCAGCACGGGCGGAGCGGCCAGGATGCAGGCCTTACCCTGAGTCGAACCGGTGGCGAAAGTGAATGCCTGATCGAGGGCCTCCGCTTCTGCGGGAATCATGCCCATCGCGAAGATACGCGTTCCCGAGGCCAAGGATAATGCGGCCGCGCTGGTGATCTTGCCGGCGGCCTTTCCATCTTCGGTGGCAAGCTCGGTACCTCCGGCCGGCAAAGGTCCAGAGAGGTCGAAAAGCTCAAGCGGCCGCAAGTGGCGATGCACGCTGCCCCGCGAACGGATGCGCTCGACGATCTCCTGGCCCAGATAACAACCCTTGCTGAAGTGCAGGGCCCGCATCTGCGAGGTCTCCTGCGGCAGATCGCGCTCAGCGATATCCGTACCGTAGACCGGGATTCCCTCAGCGATGCGGAACGCGTCGAGAGAGCCACACCCGGTAGGGGTGGCCCCCGCGGTGCGCAGGCACGACCACAGCTTGCTAACGCCGGCGGAAGGCAGCCAGAACTGGTAGTGTTGCCCCAGCACACCGTATCCGCGTGTTATGCGCAGGTCGAGGCCGTTCCACTCCACACGGGCACCCGTCATGGGATGCGCAAAGACCGGCAGTCCGAGCCGTGCCATCACTTCATGCGCCAACGGACCCGTCAATCCGAGAGCCGTCTCCGAACCGGCTTCCCCCACCTGTTCTATGCCAACCGGAATCAGTTCGACATCATCCATAATGATGAAGTGATTCAGGTGGGCCATCAATTTCTCGTACTGATCGGCGGCAATATCCAGTTCTAACCCCGATTCCCCGGCAAACGGGGTACCGGAAAGATTGTCGCCTTTCTGGGCGGGATCGGGATGGCGCCGCTGTGGCGAGAGTTCTTCGCCGCCGCGCCACACGGTGAGATCGCCCTGGATCTGTCCCTGTGCATTCAGGACAAAGTTCCAGGCGCCGGTATTCGGGAAAAGATCGTTTACGGTATTAGTCACCATGCCGCTGAGCCAGCGGAAGCGATCGCCGCCGCGCACGGCGACCCGCCGGACCCAGCCCAGATCGTGGATGGCGGCCCCGGAGACCAGCGCCGCTGTTTCCAGCTCCGGCGCGTCCAACTCCCGAGGGGTAAGGGCTCCGTGATAGACAACCAGCTCACGGGGCGTGCGGGCAGATTCAAGCATGGCGGCCAGCGCGGTGGCCTGCAGGTTCGAGGTAAGATCAGTCTCGGTCATGGGGAGCGTAATCCATCCGCTGCGGCGGATTTTCGCGGTCGAGACTTGGGCGGGACCGCTCCCTGATTATAGCCTTGGAGACAGGGCAGCGGGCGTGGGGAAGTATCCCAGACGCGGACGCAACAAAGCTTATATAGGCGCTTGAATCGGCTTGGGGGATGGATGAACAAGCACGTACGATTACGACGGGCGAAGCTGAGTTGCCTGTTGGCCGCAGCTCTTTTTGTGGCTGCAACCACGGTGTTTGCTGCTCCGCAAAAAACTCCGGATGCTGCTCCGCAGAAGACGCCGGAGAATCCGCCCACACCGCCCGCCGAACCAGCACAATCAACCCCACCCGGTGACGCAAGCTCAGGCGCTTCGCATATTACGCCAGAGCAGGCGCAGCAGCTCTTCGCGCTGGTCGACGAATTAATGAAGTTCTCTTCCGACGAGACCGGGTTGCCGGTGAAAACCACGGTGAAGCGCCAGTTGACCACGCGCGCTGCAGTGGAGAGCTATCTTTCAGAAAAATTCAATGAAGATGAGAGCTCCAAACGGTTGCGGCGCGACGAGATTGTGCTGAAGAAATTCGGCCTGCTCGATCACGACTTCGACCTGAAGCCTTTCCTGCTGGCGCTGCTGAAAGAACAGATCGAAGCCTACTACGACTCGAAGACCAAAACTGTGAATCTGCTCGACTGGGTCGATGCCGACGAGCAGAAGCCTGTACTGGCACATGAGCTGACCCACGCTCTGCAGGACCAGCACAGCGACCTCGACAAGTGGGACGATCAGACGCCCGACGATGTTTCGACCGATGCCGCTGGAGACAAGGAGCATCTGGCGAAAGATGAGATGGACACAGCGCGCGACGCCGTGGCCGAGGGGCAGGCGACGGCAGTGATGTTCGATTACATCCTCAAGCCGCATGGCATGAGCCTGGTCAAGAATCCTGAACTGCTCGACACCATGAAAGATCAGATGACCGGCTCGGAAAATTCGCCGGTGATGGCCCGCGCGCCTCTGCTCCTATCCGAGTCCATGCTGTTTCCATACCGTGAAGGCTTGAGCTTCGAGCAGGATCTGTGGATGGATCAGGGCCAGGCCGCGGCCTTTGCGGGCGCGCTCGACCGGCCGCCGTCGTCGAGCTGGGAGATCATCAATCCGCGCGAATACGAAAAGAAACATGTCGCTGCCGTGCCGCTGCTGCCAGACATCCATCCGCTGGTGGATAAGCTTTACCGGCCCTACGACATTGGCCAAGTGGGCCAACTCGACCTGCATATTCTTGCCGAGCTCTTCGGTGGCGATTCCGCGGCGACCAGTTTGACGCCGGCATGGAACGGCGGCCTTTACTGGGCCGGGCAGTTACGCAGTGCCGCCACGCCGGACGCGCAGAACAGCACGCAGTCGCTTGCCCTCTTTTATCTTTCTGTGTGGAAGAATAACGCCTCCGCGCAGACCTTTGCCAAGCTCTACTCCGGCAGCCTGGGCCGCAAATACTCAAACGTCAAGCTGCAGGATGTGTCGCAGACCTATGTGCAGTCGAAGGACGCGTCGGTCGAGCAGGTCTATTCGACCAATGAAGGCCCGGTGTTGATTACCACGCGAGGCAATCTGGTGTTTGTGGCCGAGAGCTTTCCGCTAGATCTGGCTCGCAAGCTGACCACGCAGGTTCTTGACGCGCAGGGCGCCGGAGATATGCGCATGGCTCATGCGGTTCGTCCGGACGGACGCGCTGCTCAACCCAACGGCCAGCCGCTCTCTGCGGATCTCGTGCATCTCTTCGAGAACTGCGGCGTGTTAAAGGCTGTGGTGGACGGCGCTGTGCGGCTGGGCAGATAACGCGCAACCCCGCCCGCGGTTGGCTCACCTGTCCACGTCCTGCCGCGCTATCATGAAAATCCCCATCTCTTTTGAGGAGGCGTGCGTGCCGGGAAAGCTCGAGCTGTTGCTGGGGCCCATGCGAAGCAACAAAACCGCAGAGCTGCTGCGGCGCGCGGAGATGCGCCGCCAGTATGCGAAGCAGTGCGTGATGGTGCTGAAGCCCAGTGACGATACCAAGGGCGGACCGGGCGTGGTGGAGAGCCGGAACCCGAATGGCCATGGCAAGATGCATGCCTATGAATTCAACTCGGCCAATCCCTGGGAGGTTCTGGAGGTCATTGCGGAGAAGGAGCAGGAGATCGGCAAGCGCGTGGAGTGCATCGCGATGGACGAAGGCCAGTTCGTGAGCGATCTCTTTCTCTTCACCAAGCACCTGCTCGATGAGAACCACGATGTGCTGGTGGCCGGGCTCGATCTCGACTTCCGCGCGATGCCCTTTGGCGAGATGCTCAATCTTACGTGGCTGGTGAATGCCTACGGCGGCAGCATCACCGAATGCATGGCCTACTGCGCCTGCGGTGCGCGTGCGCTCTATTCGCAGCGGCTCATCGACGGCAAACCTGCGCCGTACGATAGTCCCATCAAGATGCCGGGCGATGCCTATGAGCCGCGCTGCGCAGAGCATTTTGTGCTGCCGGGTCGACCGCATTGAATGAAATGTTGCAATGGGCCGACAACCCATACAATGCCTTCATGCACAAAAATCGACCTCTGTTGCTTCGCGTTTCGGCATCGCTGACGGCCGGGATTATTGCCGCCGCTTCCCTTTCATCGGCGCATGCGCAAAGTTCAGTTCCGCAGGCGTCTGCGGCCGATCGTACTGAGGCGCTGGCAATCTTTAAGCAGCTCATCGAGATCAACACAACCGATACGCCACAGGGCAACGTGACCACAGGGACCGCGGCCATGCAGAAGCGCTTTCTGGCCGCCGGGTTTCCAGTCGAAGACGTGCACTTGCTTGGGCCGGATGCCCGTAAGCAGAACCTCGTGGTGCGCTATCGCGCAGCAGGCAAGCCTGAGGCAAAGCCAGTTCTGTTTCTCTGCCACATGGATGTGGTGCAGGCGCTGCGCTCCGACTGGTCGACCGATCCTTTTCAATTTGTCGAGAAGGACGGCTTCTACTATGGGCGCGGCACACAGGACATGAAGGAATCGGATGCCGCTATCGTGGCGACGTTTCTCCGCCTGAAGCGCGAAGGTTACAAGCCGAAACGCGATCTAATTCTTGCGCTCACAGCCGACGAAGAAGGCGGCAAGTTCAATGGAGCAGCGTGGCTGGTGAATCATCACCGCGAGCTCGTAGATGCCGCGTATGTCATCAATCCCGATTCGGGCGGTGTGGAACTCGATCATGGTCGTCCCGTGGTCGCTGCTGTCGAAGCAACTGAGAAGGTCTATTCCGATTTTCAGATCACAGCGACCAATCGCGGCGGACACAGCTCTTTGCCACGGCCCGATAACGCGATCTATGAGTTGACAGGGGCGCTGAACAAGCTGGCCGGCTATACATTTCCGTTCGAGATGAATGAGGTCACTCGGACGTATTTCAAAAATCTTGCAGCGAAGGAGACCGGAGAAACGGCCGACGATATGCGCGCCATCCTGGCGACCCCGCCGGATACGGCTGCGGCGACGCGCCTGAGCGAGGAGCCGACCTTCAATGCAAATTTCCGCACCACCTGCGTAGCCACGCGGCTCAACGCCGGCCATGCAAACAATGCCCTGCCTCAGACGGCGCAGGCAATCGTGAACTGCCGCATCTTTCCCGGCCACTCGCCCGAGGAGATACGGCAGCAGTTGATCGCGCTCTTCGACGACTCGAAGCTGAACGTGAATTACGTCTCCGATGCGGGAGGCGTGGCCGATACGGCTCCGGATCGCAAGCCGATCGCTCCGCCTGCTCCACTGGCCGAGGTACTTGATCCGCTGACTCGCATCACAGACGCAATCTGGCCGGGAACGCCCGTCACGCCGGTGATGGAAAACGGCGCAAGCGACTCGATCTATTTTGCGCAGACCGGAATTCCCTGCTATGGCTTCTCGGCGATTGCGCTTGAACGCGACGACGTGCGCGCACATGGTCAGGATGAGCGGCTGCCGGTGGATTCGTACTGGAAATCGCTGGAGTTTTTCTACGCCTTCGCCAAGGCTCTAGGCCAGAAATAACAAAGCGCCGCCGCTGCTAAACTGAGATCTGATGATTCTCCCGTTTGTCCGCGAGATCTTCGCGGAGCTGGAGCATGCGCCGGGGTTTGAACGCGTACGGAGGCATCTGAGCCTGGGTACGGGGCGGCGGCGTGTCTCCGGACTGACCGTAACGGCCCGTGCACTCTACATTCCCTTGATGGCGCGCGCGGCCAAGCAGCCGGTCGTCGTGGTCGTCGCCGACAACAAGGCCGCCGAAGCGCTTGAGCCGATGCTCAAAGCGGGTTGCGAGCTTACCGGCGCCATTGATCCGGCACGCGTGGTGCGGCTGCCGGCCCACGATGTGCTTCCTTTCGAAAATCTCTCGCCGCATCCCGATGTGCAGGAGCAGCGCGCCTCCGCACTCTGGAAGCTTTCGACCGGAGCTGTCGAAATTCTCATCGCACCTGTCGAATCGGTAGCGCTCAAACTCTTCGAGCGCGAGTACTATGCAGGTCTGGCGGTAACGCTGCGCCGCGGTGAGGAAGTCGATCTCGAAGTGCTCACCGGGCACCTTGCCAGCGTGGGCTATACGCAGATGGATCTTGTCGAGATGCCGGGGCAGTTCACCCGGCGCGGCGGCATTCTGGATGTGTACTCGCCGGAGGCCGACCGTCCGGTGCGTATCGAATTTTTCGGCGATGAGATCGAGACGATCCGCAAGTTCGATCCGGAGACGCAGCGCTCGCAGAGCGGCCTGGACGAAACAGAATTGCTGCCGCTTACCGAAACCCCGGTGACAGAGCGCCTGCTGGCCGCTGTGAATGCGCGCTTGAGCAAGCAACGCGTGGAAGCAGAAGACGCAGAGATGGCTGAGGAGGCTGCGGCTGCGAGCGGCGTAAGTGTCTTTCCGGGCTGGGAATTTTTTGCCGCCGTTGCCGGCGCAGAAAAATCGCTGCTCTCGCTCGTACCGCGTTGCGCGCTCTTCGTCGACGAGCCCGCCATGGTCCGCAACCAGATCGATCGTTGGTGGAACAAGGTGGAGCAGCGGCATGAGCGCTCGGGCATAGGATCGCTGATCCGGCCGGAGGACATCTATGTGCGTCCCGAGGTGCTGCAGGCTTCCCTCGAGGTGCACATGGGTCTCGATCTCGATCAACTCGGTGCAGTCGATGTGCTTGAAGAGGATGCAACGCTGGGCGAGATCGAGTTGAACACGCGGCCAACGCTTCGCTTTCACGGATCAATTCCCGCGCTGATTGAGCAGTTGCAGAATCTGATGCGGTCCGAGTCGCGCATCGTGCTGGCCGCACCGCATCAGGGTGATGTGGAACGGCTCGCGACGGTTTTGCGCGAGTATCAGATCCCCTACCGGCTCGGCAGCCGATTGGTGCACGCGGGCGAGACGATTCTCGAAGAGGCCAGCTACATGGCAGGCGACCTGCGCGTGCCCGTCATCGTGCGTTCGCCACTGTCCTCTGGCGTGAGCTTCGCCGATGTGAACCTGATCCTCTTTGGAGCCAACGATCTCTCTGACGATGCGGATGTAGCCGCGCGGCCGGAGCCGAAGCGCTCGAAGACTGCTGCCTTCGTCTCTGATTTCCGCGATCTCGCCATCGGCGACTACGTGGTGCACGTGGAGCACGGCATCGCGCAGTATCAGGGGTTGAAAGAGATTGTGCAGGACGGGCTTGCGGTCGAATTCATGATTCTCGAATTTGCCGAGCAGGCCAAGCTCTACGTGCCGCTCACGCGCCTCGACCTGATTCAGAAGTACCGTTCTACCGATACAGGTCCTGCGCCGCAGTTGAACAAGCTCGGTTCGCAGCAATGGACCAAGACCAAGGCGCGCGTGCGCAAGGCGATGCAGGATATGGCCGGCGAACTGCTCAAGCTCTATGCAGAGCGGCATACGGCGCAAGGCACGGCCTTCTCGAAGGACAACGAGTTTCAACGCGAGTTCGAAGACGCCTTTGACTACAACGAGACCGACGATCAGTTGGCCGCGATTCGCGCCATCAAGTACGACATGGAATCGTCAACGCCTATGGATCGGCTGCTCTGCGGGGATGTAGGCTACGGCAAAACAGAAGTGGCAATGCGCGCGGCCTTCAAGGCCGTGCAAGACGGCAAGCAGGTTGCGGTCTTGACGCCGACGACGGTTCTCAGCTTTCAGCACTTTGAGACATTCAAGAAGCGGTTTGCGCAGTTTCCGATTCACATTGAGATGATCTCGCGCTTTCGCACTGCGAAGGAACAGAAAGATATCGTCGAGCGCGTGGAGACGGGCAAGGTCGACATTCTCATCGGCACGCACCGGCTGCTCTCGAAAGACATCAAGTTCCAGGACCTCGGGTTACTCGTCGTCGACGAAGAGCAGCGCTTTGGCGTACGACATAAGGAACGGCTGAAGCAGCTGCGCAAAGAGATTGACGTGCTAGCCATGAGCGCCACGCCGATTCCGCGCACGCTGCACATGTCGCTTGTGGGCCTGCGCGATATGAGCGTGATCGAGACTCCGCCCAAAGACCGCATGGCGATTCAAACGGTCGTCGCGAAGTTCGACGAGAAACTCATCCGCTCTGCAGTTGAGCTCGAACTGGAGCGCGGCGGTCAGGTGTACTTTGTGCACAATCGCGTGGAGTCGATCTATGAGATCGCATCGCGCATCCAGGAACTTGTGCCGGCGGCGCGCGTCGCCGTGGGGCATGGACAGATGGGTGAGAACGAGCTCGAAAAAGTCATGCTCGCCTTTATGCGGCACGAGTTCGACGTGCTGGTTGCGACGACGATCATTGAGAACGGGCTCGACATTCCGCTGGCCAACACCATCCTCATCAACCGCGCCGACCGGCACGGATTGAGCGAGCTCTATCAACTGCGCGGACGCGTCGGCCGCTCGAACCGGCGCGCCTATTCGTATCTGCTGATTCCGCCCGAGCAGGAGTTGACGCCGATTGCGCGGCGCCGGCTTGCAGCGCTCAAAGAGTTCAGCGATCTGGGCGCGGGCTTCAAAATTGCCGCGCTCGATCTCGAGCTGCGCGGCGCCGGCAACATGCTGGGCGGCGAACAGAGCGGCCATATCGAAGCTGTGGGCTTCGAGCTCTACACCTCGATGCTCGAACAAGCCGTGAAGGAGATGAAGGGCGAAGGCGGCGAGGAGAAGGTGTCGACGCAGCTCAATTTGGGTATTCCGCTGCGTATCGATGAGAGTTACGTGCCGGAAGAAAATCAGCGGCTGCGGCTTTACAAGAAGATTGCGGGCGCGTTGAGTGCAGGGGCTGTAAACGAAGTCCGTGCAGAGATGGAAGACCGTTATGGATCGCTGCCCGACGCCACGGTTTACTTGCTGGAGGCTGCCCTCATACGGCTCGAATGCGAGCGAATCGGCGTGGCGCAGATCGATCGCAAGCGCGGCGAATTGCAGATTCGATTTACAGAAAACGCGGCCCAAAATGCCGCTCTCGACCCGCAGCAATTGATGCGCACGGTCGCCAAGAATGCCAAGCGGGGAGCGCAGTTCACGCCACAGGGAGTCTTGAAATATCCGTTGTTGGCTTCGCGGCCTGACGAAGTTTTGCTGGAAATTCATGAGTTGCTGGCCGGCCTTGCTGCTGCGCCGGTGAACGCCTGAGATTCGTATCGCCTTGAGGAATGCACAATGAGAAAAGCCTTTGCGCTGTTCACGATTGGAGCTTGCATGTCTACTGCCATTGCCGCACAGGAAACCTGGAAGCAACAATTCCAGCGCCTCTCCGATGAATACTTTGATCAGGTGTACTTTCGCTATGCGCCGTCTACCGGGACCTTGGTCGGATATCACCAGTACGATGCGCAGCTTGAGGATTTTTCGCGGCCCACGATCGATGCGGAGATCGCGGCGCTCAAGAATTTTGAAAAACGCATCGAAGCGATTCAACCCGATCACGCTGCGGCCGATTTCGTGCCGCGCAGCGACCGCGAGATGGTGCTCGCGAATATTCATTCGCAGCTATTGACACTCGAAACCATCCGCCCATGGGAGAAGAATGCGGACAACTATTCGAGCGCCTGCGCCAATGCCGCGTTTGTCCTGATGGAGCGCAAGTTCGCTCCGCCGGATGAGCGATTACGGTCTCTGATTGCGCGCGAAAAGCACATGCCGGGGCTGCTTGGCGCCGCACGCACGAATCTCCAGAACCCACCGCACATCTTTACCGAAATTGCGATCGAACAGCTGCCGGATATCATCAGTTTCTTTGAGCGCGATGTGCCACAGGCCTTCGTCGATGCGCAGGATGCGGCGTTGAAGTCGGAATTTACGAAGACGAATGCAGCCGTAGTGACCGCGCTCAAGGATTATCTAAACTGGCTTAAGACCGATCTGCTTCCACGCTCGAATGGCGATTTTCGCATCGGCGCGGACGCTTTTCAAAAGAAGCTTGCCTACGACGAGATGGTCGATCTGCCGCTAGACAGACTGCTTGAAATCGGCTGGGCTGACCTGCACAGGAATCAGGAGCACTTCAAACAGGTGGCGCATGAGCTTGAACCGGACAAAGATCCTCACGCAGTGCTGGAAGAGCTGGGCAAAGATCATCCTGCGCCGGATCAGTTGCTGAATTCGTTCCGCGCCACATTCAACAGTCTGGTCGGCTTTATCCAGGCGCATCACATCGTGACGATCCCTTCCGACGTGAAACCCATTGTGGAAGAGACGCCACCCTTCATGCGCGCTACCACCTTCGCCAGCATGGATACGCCCGGCCCCTACGAGACCCATGCAACGGAAGCCTACTTCAACGTGACACTGCCTGATCCTAAGATGACACCGGCCGAAGTCGAGGGCTATATGCACTCATTCAATGTCGGTACAGTGATTTCGACTGCGGTCCATGAGGCGTATCCGGGACACTACGTGCAATTCCTCTGGGTTCCCCAGGGGCCGAGCAAGGTGCGCAAGATTCTGGGGGCGAATACGAATGCCGAAGGCTGGGCGCACTACTGCGAGCAGATGATGCTCGACGAAGGGTATGGACAGCCCGGTGCGGGAGCAAAGGACGAACGCGAATCAAAGCTGCTGCGGCTCGGACAATTGCAGGATGCGCTGCTGCGCAACGCGCGCTTCATTGTCGGCATCGAAATGCATACCGGCAAGATGAGCATTGAACAGGCCGAAGAGTTCTTCCAGAAAGAGGGTTACCAGTCGAAGGAGACCGCGGTCGTAGAGACCAAGCGCGGCGCCGGCGACCCGACCTATCTTTACTACACGCTGGGCAAGCTGCAGATCATGAAGCTGCGCGAGGACATGCGCAAGAAAGAGGGCGCAGCCTTCTCTCTCAAAAAATTTCATGACGATTTTTTGAAACAGGGATTTCCGCCGATCAAGATCGTACGAGAGGCGATGCTGGGCGATGATTCGCCAACGCTTTGATCACACGTAAGGAGATGCAATGAGTCAGCGCGTACGCCAAGCGGTTTTTCCGGCTGCCGGACTGGGCACACGCTTTTTGCCGGCCACCAAAGTGATCCCAAAAGAGATGCTGGCGCTGGTCGACAAGCCAATCCTGCAGTACGGCGTGGAAGAAGCGATTGCTTCAGGAATCGAGCACATCATCATCGTGACCGGGCGCGGCAAGGGCGCGATGGAAGATCATTTCGACATCAGCTATGAGCTGGATGCGACGTTGGAGAAGAAGGGCAAGAAGGAGCTGCTCGAGCTCTCGCGCAAGATTTCATCGATGGCGCGCATCAGCTATGTCCGTCAAAAAGAACCGCTGGGTCTAGGCCACGCCGTGCTGTGCGCTAAGGAACTGGTCGGTGACGAACCGTTTGCTGTGATCCTGCCGGATGATGTAATCGACGGAGATCCGCCTTGCCTGAAGCAGATGATCGAGGTCTTCGACGAGAAGGGAGGCTCGGTACTGGCCACCATGACGATCGAAGGATCAGGCATCAGCGCCTATGGCGTACTGGCAGGCTCGCCGGATGCGGCGAATCCGCGCATTTACAACTGCACGGGAATGGTGGAGAAGCCGAAGTTTGAAGAGGCGCCCTCGACACAGGCGATTATCGGCCGCTACATCCTGACGCCGCGCGTTTTTGCGCTGCTGGAACATACGCAACCCGGCGCTGTGGGCGAGATTCAGCTGACAGACGGCATCAAAGCGCTGCTCAAGGAAGAGAAGGTCTTTGGTTATAACTTCAAGGGCAAGCGCTTCGATGCGGGCGATAAATTCGGCATGCTGCAAGCCACAGTGGAGTTCGCGCTCAAGCGACCGGAGTTTGGCGAGAAGTTCCGGGTGTATCTGAAAGGGTTGGGGTTGTAAAATCAGAATCTCGTGTCATTCAGAATTGGATGATCGTGTCCCAAGCCGAGGTGTGAGTTAAGATTCTGACGTGCAAACAGAGTGGATTGAGAAGACCATCTTTTATCTCTTCCTTCCGGTTGTCTTTGCAGTTTTTCGCAAGCTGGCTCCTCCCAGGATACGAGGCGCGGAACACAGGTACGATGAAGCGCAAGTTCCTGAGCCGCTTCCAACCGGCCTAATTGGCGCGGCAATGTGGGCTCTTGGACTTGCGTTGGCTCTTCTTTTCTTCGCGCTCAAAACCGCCAACCGTTGGTGGGCGGGCCTGGACGGCCCTTCGGTCTTAACGCAATATGCAACTCCCTGGACTTGGTGTTTCTTTCCGGGGTTTGCCGCGCTAGCCGCCCCGTGGCCGGCCACCGTCTGGTATCTTCGCAAGATTGGACGGTGGGAGGAGGCAGACGCCATTGAAGACGAGGCCGATAGCAAGGGCAGAGCGAACTCGTATCGAGTGATGAAGTGGTTGTGTATTGGTGTCGTTTGTCCAATCGCCGTTTTCACCCTTTTGGCGATTCCCATTCATCTCTCTATCGCTGGTCTCGAAGTGCGCGTAGGCCATTTCGCATCCATACGTTCGGAGCGATTCGACCTACGCAAGGCAAGACGCCTGACGATAGTTGATGGGTACAGGGAGCGCGATGGCACGTTCCATTCGGCAAAAGACCTCATCATCGATTTCACAGATGGACGGCGGCTACGCGGCAATCAGGTTGGAGACGGAGGTACTAACATCCGCGATGATGTCATGGATATGCTGCTCACAAAGACGCATCTGACTCCTCATCACGCCTCGACAATCGATGATATAAGTCCGATCGGGCGGTAGGGTAATCCACTCCGCTTACTGTTGTTCAGCGGTCGCAAAAGTTGCGATAAGCATTTTCCGGCTCGTCAGCTCTTCCACTTAATATTGCAGCCAATCGACGGGCGCTGCTCGGTAGGAACCGGCTTGCCTGCCAGCACGAGATCGATGGCGGCGCGCAGGTCTTCTCCGGTGACGGGCATGCCGCTGTTCGGGCGGCTCGAATCATATTGGCCGCGATAGACAAGCCGAAAATCTTTATCGAAGAGGAAGAAGTCCGGCGTGCAGGCGGCGTCATAAGCATGCGCCACGTCCTGGGTTTCGTCGTAGAGGTACGGGAAGTTAAAACCCTGCGCCTGTGCCTGGGCTTTCAGGCCCTCTGGGCTATCGGCGGGATGCGTGGTTACATCGTTGCTGCTGATGGCCACGATAGCGAGAGACTCGCTCGCATAGTCCTTGCCGAGCGGGCCCAGCGTCTTCTCGATGTGCTTCACGTAAGGACAATGCGTGCAGATGAACATGACAAGCAGCGCATCTTTGCCGCGGAAGTCGTCGCGCCGTACGGTCTTGCCGGAAACGACATCGGTGAGCGCGAAGTCCGGAGCGGTAGTGCCCAGCTCGAGCATGGTGGATTCGGTAAGTGCCATGATTCTTCTCCTTCAATGGTCCAGCATATCTAGCGCTGTTCGCAGGGTTCGCGATGTTAGCGGAGTTCGGGGTCTGATCTAACTCTGCTGACGCCGCTGACACCGCCATCTTTGCTACCGCTCAAAACAATCCCGGCTGGCGGCCGGGAACCGCGATGCCGAAGTGCTCGTAAGCCTGGCGCGTGGCTACGCGGCCGCGCGGCGTGCGGTCGAGAAATCCAATCTGAATGAGGAATGGCTCGTATACCTCTTCGAGTGCGTCCTCTTCTTCGGCGAGAGTTGCGGCCAGCGTGCCGAGCCCGACCGGCCCTCCGTCATATTTTTGGATGATCGTGAGCAGCAAGCGGCGGTCGATCTCGTCAAAGCCGTGCGCATCCACTTCTAACATCGTGAGCGCAGCGTTGGCGGTGGGGCGGTCTATCACGCCTGATCCGCGCACCTGCGCGTAGTCACGCACGCGGCGCAGCAGACGGTTGGCGATGCGCGGCGTGCCGCGCGAGCGCAACGCGATCTCCGCCGCACCGTCAGGATCGATGGGAATCTGCAATACCTCGGCTGAGCGCTCGACAATGACACGTAACTCGTCTTCGGTGTAGAACTCAAGGCGCAACAGAATGCCGAAGCGCGACCGCAGCGGCGACGAGAGCAGGCCGGGGCGCGTTGTGGCGCCGACGAAGGTGAATGGGCGAATCTCCATCACGTGCGTCCGCGCCGCCGGACCCTGACCGATGATGATGTCGAGCTTGTAATCTTCAAGCGCCGTGTAGAGCTTTTCTTCAAGCACGGGCTGCAGGCGGTGAATTTCGTCGAGAAACAGCACCTGCCGTTCGCGCAGATTGGTCAGGATGGCCGTGAGGTCGCCCTGAATCTGCAGCGCGGGCCCGGAGGTCTGCTGAAAGCCGACGTCGAGCTCGTTGGCAATGATGGTGGCCAGCGTCGTCTTGCCCAGGCCAGGCGGGCCGAAAAGCAGCACGTGGTCGAGCGCCTCGCCACGGGATTTGGCGGCTTCGAGCGCGATCGCCAACTGCTCCTTGGCCTTGGATTGGCCAATGAACTCGCGGAGCCAGCGCGGGCGAAGCTTGAGCTCGAAATTCTGCTCTTCGTCAGCGCGCGCGGCGCTTACCAGCCGTTCGGGTGTGTTGTCGCGGGCGATGGCCATGCTCACCAGAAGTGTAGCGGTTCCGGTTGGCGGGGGCCAAATGGAGCACGCAACCTTGCCTGCAAAGGCTGCAAACCTTTTGTTCTTATGGAATTACGCGGACTTAAATCTCATATTGAAAAGCTCGCCAAGAACCAGAACTGCCCTCAGCTACCCGCGTATGCCCATTCAGATACTCGTCAGATACTAGCACGGCTCTTAACGCGAAATGGTCATTGACGCCCAATTTGGCTTTCAGTAGCATGGCGCTAACCTCAGATTCTGCAGTCCATTGGGTAACGCGACTCGACAGATTTCAAGCACAGAACGCTCCCCCCGCTTCTGAAGCTCATCCTCAATGCAGGATGATCAACCACGCATAAGAACGGGTACGGCAGTTCGCGATGTCGCATGTAAGGGAAGAGCGAAGCGGCGAATGCCGTCTTGGCGATCCCCTCGTACCACGGCTGATCGTGATTCATGACCAGCCCGGCGAATTTGCCAGGAGATTTCTATGCGTTTTCGTTCTCTGCTGGGTGCTTTGATGGTGATGGGTCTCACCGTGTCGCTCTCAAGCTGCACCGCGAGCCCGGGTTTGACGTCGATCGTTGTGAGTCCCAGCACGATGAACTTCGGTGGGGCGGGCCTCACGGCACAACTAACAGCAGTTGGCTACTACACGCACCCGAATCACCCCGCGATCACGAAAGACATCACTACCCAGGTCACTTGGGAAAGTTCTGCTCCGCAGTGTGTGACGGTCACGAATACCGGGTTCATCACCACCGGGGGCAATATCTGCAGCAATATCCTGGTGAATGCGAGCATGCAGGGCTTCAACGGGCTGATCACCGGAAGCATGACGGTGAATGTAACGCAATAGTGCTCCGCGAGGCGACGCCCGGCGTCGAGGCCGCGCAGACCGGAAACCTTCTGGCGAGTTATCTGCGATGCGCGTTAAAGCGCCGTGCATCGTGGTATAGCGAGCGGCCATTTCTCGCCGCTGCAGCAGCATTTCCCTCCACCCCATCTTCAACGCGGATATCGGGCATTTAGACTGGTAGAGTCTGCTCGACGTGATGACTCACCGGTTTGGCATCGTTCGCCGCTTTCGCTTCAATCGGCCGCAGCGCATTGCGGCAGCGATGCTGGCCCTCTTCCTTTTGCAGGGAATCTGGGTTACAGCGCACCAGACCCTCACCGACCGCGACTACCAGTATGCGCGGTGCGGGCGCGAGGTTTGGGAGCGGCCCTCCGCGCTTGCCGGCTATTACACAACGTGCGGCAACATCCACGATGGCATTCTGGCCTATCGGCTCGCAGGGCTTCCGCTCACGTTAAACCTGCTTGCCGAACGAGGGCTGGACTGGTTCCGCAAGCCTGAAAACAAGGTGATGCAGACCGGGGTCCCCGCGAACGGGTCCTGGTTCGCGGGGTGGGAGACGGGCGGCGAGATCAGTACGTGGGAGTTGCGCCACCAGATGACGCACATCCTGCTGTTGCTGCGGCTGCCATTTCTGATTGCCGGCTGTGTGCTGGGCGGATGCATCTGGTGGGTCACGCGGCGGCTCTATGGCAATTGGGGCGGCTATACGGCGCTGGCGCTCTTTTGTTTTTGTCCCGCAGTGCTGAAAGCGTGCGTCTCGCCCAATACGGAAGCGCTTGCAGCATTGGGCGTCTATGGCGGTGTCTACACCTGCATCGGCGTGGCCCATGCCATGCAAGGACCGCGCCGTAAATGGCGGCCCAGGCTGATCCTGCTTGCCGTGATCTTTGGTGTAGCCGCCGCGGCGCACATCGCCGCCCTGCCGGTGACCGCGCTGCTTGGGCTTGCAGCCATGCTTTGGGTAGCCGAGGGCCACAGGAGCCAAGTGTTGCCGGTGATCTTAGCCGCCTGCCTGGGCGCGCTTCTGCTGCTCTTTGCGTTCTACAGCTTTTCGCCTGATGCGTTCAGCTACGTCTTTCGTTCGGCTGCAGGATTTCTCTGGTTCTCCCTCGAACCGGCGCAGCGGTTCTTCTCCACGTTTGCGAACGCCGGCATCGCGGTGGCTGCTGGCGCTGCGCTGGTACTTTATCTCGCGTTGCGCAAGGCACGCTACTTCGGCAATACCGCTCCGCTGTTTTGCGCTGTAGTTTGCATGGTGCTGGTGATGACTGGTTCGCCGGGAACCCCATGGCTGTGGGCACTGCCGTTTTTGTTCACATTCATCGGCGGCGTCTTTGCGGATACCTACGAGAGTCCACGCGGACGGCTGGCGCTGGCCGCGGCAGGTGCAATTGTAGTGTTGCAAGCAGTGCTATGCGCAGTGAATTTGCCGGCGCTGATCGGCTGAATTGGCTCTGGAATTCCGAGCCAGACCGGCGTATTTTCGCGAGCAAATTTGAGGCCGGTTTTCCACCGCGATTCCTCGCCGCTAATTATCAGATATTAAAAGGCTTAATTAAATCCATTCGCCTTGCTAAAAGGCCATTCGAAAGCCTAAAATAGGTACATAGTCGCGCGGACCCGGCCCTGCTTCTCCCGGACTTTTTGCCGTCCTCCCGCAGCTTCGAAAAACCTCTATGGCAGACGATCAGACCCCCCAGCTTCCTCTCGATGGCGGCACGCCGCCCAATAGCGGCACCAACCTTGTCCCAATCAATATCGAAGAGGAGATGCGGCGCTCCTATCTCGACTACTCGATGAGCGTCATCATCGGCCGCGCTCTTCCCGACGCACGCGACGGACTCAAGCCCGTACATCGCCGCGTGCTCTACACGATGAGCGAGATGGGCCTGGAGCACAACAAGAAGTACACCAAGTGCGCCAAGGTTGTGGGCCAGGCGATGGGCGTCTACCATCCGCACGGCGACTCGGCCATCTATGACACGCTGGTGCGCATGGCGCAGCCGTTTTCGCTGCGTTATCCCCTCATCGACGGTCAAGGAAACTTCGGTTCGGTCGACGGCGATCCTCCGGCTGCCATGCGTTACACCGAGTGCCGTATGGAACGCATCGCCGGCGAGCTGCTGGCCGATATCGAGATGGAGACGGTGGACCATGTACCGAACTATGATGAGTCCACGCTCGAACCTTCGGTGTTGCCCACGCGCATTCCGAACCTGATCGTCAATGGATCGAGCGGCATCGCTGTCGGCATGGCGACCAATATTCCGCCGCACAATCTGACCGAAGTGGTCAACGCAGCGATCGACCTGGTCAAGAATCCAAAAGCTGGCCTGATCGAAGTGCTGAAGCACGTGCAGGGCCCGGACTTCCCCACTGGCGGGTTCCTCTACGGCCGCGGCGGCGTGGCACAAGCCTACAAAACCGGCCGCGGCCGCTTCATGATGCGTGCCCGCGTGGCGATGGAGAACCTGACGAAAGAAAAGCAGGCCATCATCGTCACCGAAATTCCGTACCAGGTGAATAAGTCCAAGCTCATCGAGCGCATCGCCGATCTGGTGAACGAAAAGATCGTCGACGACATTGGCGACGTGCGTGACGAGAGCGATCGCGATGGCATGCGTATCGTGATCGAGCTCAAGCGCGGCGCCCAGCCGGAGATTGTGCTCAATCAGCTCTACAAGCACACGCAGATGCAGGAGAGCTTCTCGATGATCTTTCTCGCGGTGGTCAATGGCCAGCCGCGGGAGCTTGGTCTCGATAGCGCCATCCGCGTTTTTATCGATCACCGCATCGACGTGGTGCAGCGCCGCACCGTCTACCTGCTGCGCAAGGCTCGTGAACGCGAACATCAGCTCGAAGGCTACAAGATCGCGATTGACAATCTCGACACGGTAATTCGTATCATCCGCGGATCCGGTTCGCGGGCTGAAGCGCGCGAGAACTTGTATGCCTGGGGCAAAGGTACTGAGATTGTCATCAACCTCAACCGCGAGCGACAGGCGAATGAAGAGCGCGGCCTCTCGCTCCGTCAAGTTGATGCGATCCTCGAACTACAGCTCTACCGTCTGACGCAGCTTTCGGTCGATGAAATCCTCAACGAGCTCAAGGAAATCCGGCTCAAGATCGCCGATTACGAAGAGATTCTTGCGAGCGAAAAGAGACTGCGCTCAGTGATCGTGAAGGAGCTCGAAGAGGTTCGCGACAAGTACGGCGACAAGCGGCGCACGGAGATCATCGACGAAAGCGCCGAGCTGCAGCTCGAAGACCTCATTGCCGACGAGCAGGTGGCCGTAACGGTAAGCCATCAAGGCTACCTGAAGCGTACGCCGATTTCCACCTATCGCCAGCAGCGGCGGGGCGGAACTGGCCGCACCGGGATGAAGACGCGCGAGGAAGATTTCGTCTCGCAGCTCATCATCAATTCCACGCACGCTTACCTGCTTTGCTTCACGAACACGGGCCGCGTGTACTGGCTCAAAGTCTATGAGATTCCCGATGTGGGTGCGGCGGGCAAAGGCAAGTCGATCCAGAGCCTGCTCGATCTGCAGCCGGGCGAAAATGTGCGCGCGATTCTGCCGGTGCGCGATCTCGAAGAGGAGGGCAAGTACATCTTCTTCGCCACGCAAAAGGGGACGGTAAAGAAGACGCCGCTCAAGGATTTTTCGAACGTGATGGCCCGCGGCATTATCGCCATCGGCATCGACAAGGACGATGAGCTTGTGGCCGCGCGCATCACCGACGGCTCGCAGCTGGTCTTCCTGGCGACGCATCTCGGTATGGCAATTCGCTTCGACGAGTGCGATGTGCGCTCGATGGGCCGCCCCGCGTACGGCGTGCGCGGCATCGACCTCGCCAAAGATGACTACGTGGTCGGCGTAGCCATTACGCCGAAGGAGCACGAGCCCGGTGCTTACCGCATTCTCGCCGTCACGGAAAACGGCTTCGGCAAGCGCACCGATGTGGAAGAGTACCGGCTCCAATCCCGCGGCGGGAAGGGCGTGAAAAACATGGCCGTGACGCCGCGCATCGGCCGCGTCAACACGATTCAGCTCGTCGATGACACCAGCGAACTGATGGTCATCAGCCAGTGGGGCAAGATCATCCGCATCGATACCAAGACTGTGCGCTCGGCGGGCCGCGCTACGCAGGGCGTGCGCTTGCTCAATCTGGAAGATCAGGACAAGGTAGCCGCCGCCGTGATCATTCCACCCGAAGAGGCGAGCAAGGACGAAGAGCCGACGCTGCTGCAGTGAGGTGACGTAAGGCATGCGTGCAACCAGGACAATTCGCAGAGTCACGGACTTGAAGTCTCAGCGCCTCGATGCATATCGCTATTGGCAAAGTTGTACTGTGGCTGAACGCATGGATGCTGTTGACGAAGTCATCAGGGAAGCTTATTTTGCCAAGGGCATCGATTTGAGTTTGCGTCCATCAAATAGGCAGCTGACCCGGACCATTCGGCCTGACTGGAAGGCCGCCCGAGTGCAGAGCGCTTCATGAAAGGCATTGCACAGAATGCTCAAAGATCAGCGGGACCTTCTGCTCGCATTTAATGCGCATGGAGTAAAGTATCTGGTAATCGGCGCCCATGCGGTCGGCGTCCATGCAGAACCTCGCGGCACCAAGGATCTCGACGTCTTCATCAAAGCTGATGGGGCGAATAGTCGAGCTGTTTTCGCGGCTCTTAAAGAGTATGGCGCGCCGCTGGGCAATATGACGCCGGCCGATTTCCATGACAAGGCCTCCACGGTGTTCCAGATTGGTATCGAACCTGACCGCGTTGACATACTACAAGGAATAGCCGGGGTCACCTTCGACGAGGCATGGAAAAGTAGAGTTGAGACGTCGCTCGATAAGGACACGCCTGCGCACGTAATTTCGCGAGATCACCTGATTCAAAATAAGCTCGCGTCTGGGCGATACCAAGACCTCGCGGATGTAGAGAGACTTCGTGAGGCAGCTGCGTTGAAGAAGATCAAACGCAAAGCGCCCTCCCACTCGAAAATCAAAGGAAAAGGGCGGTAAAGTGACGATTTTTTCTTTCTCCGGAGTATTCCGCGGCCATCATAAGAACCTTTGTGGGCACCGGGTAAGATGAAAATGTGGACCATGCATTCCTCTTGGTGAGAATGACACATTCCATGTCCGCAACCGGAGCCAAACCGATAGGCGCAACCGACGAAGCCGGCGCGGCGCAGGCCGTGCGGCAGATGTTCGACTCCATTGCGCCGCGATACGATCTGCTGAATCATGTTCTCTCCGCCAATGTGGACCGCCTCTGGTGGCGCAGGGCGGCGAGGCGATTCCGCGACGTGCTGGCGCGGCCGGATGCAGCCATCCTCGACATCTGTTGCGGCACGGGCGACATGACGATGGCGCTGCTGAAGCATCGCCCACAAGAAGCACAGCCCATTCTCGCGGCAGATTTTGCCCGCGGCATGCTGGAGCGCGGCGCTCACAAGTTCAGCCGTCAAAACGTCGCTGTAGTCGAGGCGGATGCGCTGCATCTGCCGCTGCGCTCGAACTCGCTCGACCTCATCGTTACCGCCTTTGGATTCCGGAATCTCGCCAACTACGAAGCCGGTCTGCGCGAGTTCCATCGCGTGCTCAAGCCTGGCGGCCAGCTGGGCATCCTTGAATTCAGTGAGCCGGGCGGGCTGATTGGCAGGGCATACGCACTCTATTTCCGCCACGTTCTGCCTGCAATTGGCCGGCTCATCTGCGGAGCAGTTCCTGGCGATGTTGCCGGGCCGTATAACTATCTGCCAACCTCCGTCGGCAACTTTCCGCCGCCTGCCGACATGCTCGACCTGATGCGCAAGAATGGCTACGCGAGCGCAGCATGGCAGCCTTATACATTCGGCATTGCCGGGTTGTACACGGCGGCGCGAGCGCCTGTAATCTAAAGTTGCGATGAAGCCAGCCGTCTCCAGCGCGTCGATACCCGGCGAAGGCATCTCACGCCATTCGGGCTTTGATCAGGCGAGCATCTCCACGCAGAAGCGGCGTGTGACCCGCAACTCGATGATCGCCGCGGCTCTGATGACGCTGCTCAAACTGGCCGCTGGTTTGTTCTCGGGCTCGTTGGGCGTGCTGTCGGATGCGGCGCATTCAGGACTGGACCTCGTCGGCTCCGCGCTTACGTTTTTCTCGGTTCGCGTGAGCGACAAACCCGCCGATGAAGAGCACGCGTATGGCCACGGTAAAGTAGAGAATCTTTCCGCCTTCGCCGAGGCCGGGTTGATGGCGATCTCCTGCGCATGGATCATCTGGGAAGCGATCCAGCGAATCTTTTTTCATCCCGCCGAATTGCGGCACGACCTGTGGCCAGTGCTCGTCGTGCTTCTCTCCATCGGAGTTGATTTCTGGCGATCGCGCCAGTTGCAGGCCGTAGCCCGTAAAACGGGATCGCCTGCACTGGCTACAGACGCATTCCATTTTGCTTCGGATATCTGGGCGTCAGTTGCCGTGCTAGCCGGCCTGGGTGTCACGTGGCTCGGTGCGCTGTTCGGCATCGCATGGCTGCGCTTTGCCGATCCCCTTGCGGCGGTCATAGTCTCCCTCATGATTTTGCGCATGACGGTCCGGCTCGGCCACGAAGCGGTGGAAGCGCTCGTGGATGAGACGCCGCCGGAGATGCGCCGCCTGCTCACACGTGAGGTGCAGAAGGTTCCGGGGGTGCTGGCCGTGGAGCAGGCACGCGTACGTAAAGCCGGAGCCGACTACTTCGCCGATCTCACACTTGCTCTGCCACGGCGATCGACCTTCGAACACGCGGGCGAGTTGGTAGAAGCAGCTACAAAGGCCGTTCATCGCGTGCTGCCTGGGGCGGATGTGGTGGTGCGCACCGTGCCCCGCGAGACGCGCGCCGAGAGCATCTTCGATCGCGTGCGCGCCGTGGCCGCGCGAAACAACGTCTCTGTGCATGAGCTCAGCATTCAATCGCACAATGGCCGGTTGCGCGTCGAGTTACATATCGAGATCGAAGAGAACATGAAGCTGCGCGATGCGCATGGCTTTGTCAGCGCGCTCGAAGCCGAGATTTTGCGCGAGGTTCCCGAGGTGGATGCCGTGCTGACGCACATCGAAAGCGAGCCGGCCACCATTGAGCAGCCAAAGGAAGTGACCGGCGAAGACCGGCGCATCGAGCTGGCCTTGCTGGCCGCGGCTGCAACATTTCCTGACATTGTGGACGTTCACGCCATCGAGGTGATCCATACAGGCGAGCATATTGCGGTCTCCTGCCACTGCACGCTCGCCGACGAGTTGCCCATGCATCGTGTCCACGCGATCATCACCGCGCTCGAAGACCGCTTCAAGCTGGAGTGCCCCGAAGTTTATCGAGTGACGATTCACCCCGAGCCGGTGACGGATAATAAGCGTTAGAGCACTGAGGAAACTGCGCAGCATGAAGAGCCGGTCCATCGTAGGTTTTTTTCGCGTAGCCTCATTGCTGATGCTGCTTGTAGCAGTGGCTCTGCTGGCGGCTATCACCACCATGCACTTCGCCATCCATGGCGCCGAGGTGCAGGTGCCGGCGCTCAAGGGAATGACCGTGGCCGATGCACGCAGCGAGACCGCCGGGCTGGGCCTCAATCTGGATGTAGATAACCGCTACTATTCGGGCGAAGTGGCCGCGGGGCACATTCTGACGCAATCGCCCGCTGCTGGAACAGTAGTTCGCCGCGAGTGGCGCGTGCGTGTCTCAGAGAGTCTCGGCCCGCAGAAGGTCGATGTGCCCGACACGGTGGGTCTGCAAGAGCGCGTTGCGGCTCTGGAGCTGCGCCGTGCGGGCCTTGAAGTGGGCGTCACTGCGCACCTCTCTGATACCAATCTCGTTGAGGGTACCGTGCTTGCGCAGGATCCGCCTGCGCATGCGCAGGATATCGAGCAGCCTACCGTGAATCTGCTTGTAGCCACGCACAACAACGACACCCCTGATGGCTACGTGATGCCTGATCTGGCAGGGCTTCCGATCGTCACGGCGCAAATGGATCTGACCCGAGTGGGCATCAAGGCTGCTTCGCCTGTGTATATGGATGTGCCGGTGCAGCCGGTAGGCAGTGGGAAGATGCCCGTGAAGCCGGGAACCGTGCTCGCGCAATCGCCTGCTGCGGGATCGCGTGTTGACCAGAGCACCACTGTAGCGCTGACAGTAGCCAAATAAAATGCGGAGGACAACCAGCATGGGCTTGAGCGAAGACATAGATCGCGTTGCGCTGCAGGAGCGTGAGCTGCGCCTGCGGCGGCTGGACACACGCACGGCATGGGAACTCGGCACGCTGCTCAAGACCATGGCGGAAGAACGCGGGCTGGGTATCGTGATCGATGTGCGGCGCTTTGGCCAGCCGCTGTTTTACGCGGCACTCGAAGGCACAACGCCTGACAATCCTGAGTGGGTGCGCCGCAAGAGCAACGTGGTGGCGCGCTACCACCGCAGCTCTTATGGGATGGGGCTGAATCTGAAGATGAAGAACCAGACGCTGGAGGAGCGCGGGCATTCAGTAGCCGATTTCGCCGCGCATGGCGGCTCGTTTCCACTGCATGTTGAGAATGCGGGCATTGTGGGCAGCGTGACGGTTTCAGGTTTGCCGCAACGCGATGATCATGAGCTGGTTGTCGAGGCGCTCTGCACCCTGACGGGGCGTAGCTACGCCGATTTCAAACTCGGACCGGAATAAACCAAAAAGATGCTGAGGAAAAGCATCTGTGCTTAGATCGATTTCTCAAGAACTGCGACAAAAAAGCCATCTGTGTGCAACGTGCCGGGCAGCAAACGGAGCGCGCCTTGCGGCGTAAGGCAAGCGCGCAGCCGATCCACGCTGTTGGGAGCAAGAACTCCGTTTTTTGTAAGCGCATGCAAACACTCCCCAAGTGAAATGGTGCGGACGCCCGAAGTATTTGCGACGACGTCGGCGATCACGAGCTCATTCTCTTCAGGCTCCAAGGAGCATGTTGAGTAGACGACCATGCCACCGGGGCGAACGGCACGAATGGCAGCTCGCAGAATCTCTTTCTGCCGCTCCGCGTGGCGTGAGAGATCTTCCGCATGCAGGCGGTAGCGGATCTCGGGGTTGCGGCCTAGAGTACCGGTGCCGCTGCAAGGCACATCAGCAAGCGCAAGATCGAAAACGCCGACCTCGTCGAGCTGAGTTGCATCCATCAGCCGGCAGTCGATCTGCCCAGCATAGGGAGCGAGCCGCTCACGCATTTGCGCAAAACGCCGCGGGCTGGCTTCGCAAGCCACAACGCGCGCCTCAGGATTGCGTCCTGCAAGGATGAGGGTTTTGCCACCCGGCGCTGCGCATGTATCGAGGATGCCTTTGACTCTTGGGCGGAGACTCTCACCGGCGCAGGCGGCAATCTCAGCGATGAGTTGCGACCCCTCATCCTGAATGCGCGCGCGACCTTCGCGAAATGCCGCGGTCGCTGTGACATCGCCGGAGATGATGATGCGAGCGCTGGTCAGCAGATTGCCAGGTTCGAGCTGAATGCGATCACGCGTAAGCTCGGCCTCGACTGCAGGGCTCTGAAGACGCACCGACATCACAGTTTGTGTTTGTCCGTGCTCGCAGATCGCGCATGCTGTGTCCTGGCCGTAGTGCGCACTCCATCGCTCAACCAGCCATGCAGGATGGGATTGCGCGACCGACTTCGAAAAATCGGTGTGTGAAGCACCGGCAATTTTGCGCAGCACCGCATTCACCATGCCGGAGGCGAACCGATGACCGGCCTGCTTGACCAGTTCCACGCTCTCGCTGATCGCCGCGTGTGCGGGAATGCGATCAAGAAAGAGAAGCTGAAAGGCTCCGAGCCGGAGGGCCGCAAGAACTTCCAGATCAAGCTTCGCACCTGGCCTCGTAAGAAAGGCTTTGATCTGCTCGTCCAGCAGCATCTGCCAGCGCAATGCGCCGAGCACCAGAGCAGTGGTCAGATTGCGGTCAGCGGGCGAAAGCGCATCGACCGCATCGCCGCGCAGCAGATCGTCAGCGTGCGCCTGGTCCCGCTCAACTGCTAAGAGAATGCGGAAGGCAGCGCGACGTGCAGGAGAAACATCGGCCACGGAATCAACCTAAGCGCGCATCGGCGCTGAGCGGATTGCCGCGCAAAAACTCCGCGGCTGTCATGCGCTTCTTGCCTTCAAGCTGCACTTCGAGCAGTTCCAGCCAAGTGTTCTCCGCGCACGCGACAAAGAACCGATGATCTTCTACAAAAATCCAGCCGCACTCGGCGATGTGGCCTTGCGCGGATATTGGTTCGGCGGCAAGAGCCATCCGATGCACAATGAATTTCTTGCCGCCAAGCGTGGTGAACGCGCCGGGCCAGGGCTGAAAGCCGCGCCAGCGGTTATAGAGCTCATGCGCCGCGCGCGCTGCGAAGTCCATGCGGCCGTCCTCGCGGTCGAGCATGGGTGCGAATGTGGCGAAGGCATGATTTTGCGGCTGCGGCTCGATCGCGCCACTGGCAAGACGAGCCAACGTCTCCACCATGAGTGGTGCGCCGGCCTGCGCAAGAATCTCGAAAAGTTCAACTGCGGTTTGATCCGGACCAATCTCGCGCGTCTGCTGCAGCAGGATCGGCCCGGTGTCCAGCCCCTCTTCCAGCAGCATGGTCGTGTTTCCGGTAAATGCGTCGCCCATGGCGATGGACCACTGGATCGGTGCGGCTCCGCGGTATTTCGGCAACAAGGAAGCATGCAGGTTGATGCAGCCCAGCCGGGGCAACGCCAGCATCCACGGTGGAATGATGCGGCCGTAAGCCACGACGACAATCGCGTCTGGCGCGATGGATTCAAGCTGAGCGCGAAATTCTGCGTTGTTGCGAATCTTTTCCGGCTGCGTGATCGGCAATCCCGCTGCGAGTGCTGACTGCTTCACCGGCGGCGGCTTGAGAACCTGCTCACGGCCAACAGGGCGATCCGGCTGCGAAACCACCAGCGCGATCTCCTGACCTGCAGCGAGCAGCGCTTCCAACGTAGGCACAGCGAACTGCGGCGTTCCACAGAAGACCAGCTTCAAGCGTGCTGCAGCGGCCGTCATCGGGCGCTTACCACTGGCCTTCGCTCTGCATCTTGCGAATCTTGCGCAGATTCAGATTGCGCTTGAGCGGGCTCATGCGAAAGATGAAGAGAATGCCGTCAAGATGATCGATCTCGTGCTGAAAAGCGCGAGAGAGCAGTTCCTCGCCATCCATCTCGAACCATTTGCCATACTCGTCCTGCGCGCGGATGTGCACCTTCGCAGCGCGCACAATCTTTTCGCGAATCTCAGGAAAGCTGAGGCAGCCCTCTTCTTCATAGAGCCGACCTTCGCGCGAGGTGATCTCCGGATTGATGAGCACGAGCTTGTCTTTGGGCTCCTTGCCCAGGCTGAGATCAATCACGGTGAGGCGCTTCGAGATGCCTACCTGCGGTGCCGCCAGACCGATGCCTTGCGCCGAGTACATCGTCTCGAACATATCGGCCACCAGCTTACGCAGCTCGTCATTGAATTCGGTTACCGGCTCCCCGGGCTGCGAGAGCACGGGCTCGGGATATTTGACAATCTTCAAAACCATTGCTGCTTGCTACCGCATTTCTCCTGTTGGATTCAGTAAGCCAAGACATTCGCGCGGATTTTTCCTCAAGAAAAATCCGCCTTTCACTTCATTTTGTGACTCCTCATAAACGGGAGAAATGCCTTAATAGCTCCGTATCTGTTCGATGTAGTTGTCGTAGTTGCGCTTCATTTCAACGAGCGAGTCGCCGCCGAACTTCTGCTGCGCCACGTTGGCAATCGTCAGGGCCACCATGGCCTCGGCCGCAACGCCCGCCGCCGGAACCACGCAGATATCGCTGCGCTCGTAGCTCGCGCTGGTGGCCTCGCGCGTGTCGAAGCGCACGGACTCAAGCGGCCGCCGCAGCGTGGAGATCGGCTTCAGATAGCCGCGTACCACAACGTCCTCGCCATTCGAAACTCCGCCTTCGATGCCGCCCGCATTGTTGTGCGGACGCGTGAACCGCGTTGGCTTGCCGTTGTCTTCTGTCGCGTAGTGAATGGGGTCGTGCACCTTGGAGCCAAAAGACTCCGCCGCCGTTACGCCGCGGCCGATCTCGACGGCCTTCACCGCCTGCAAGCTCATCACCGACCAGGCCAGCAGCCCATCCAGCCGCTCGTCCCAGTTGGCGTAGGTGCCCAGACCGGCGGGTACATTGTGCGCCACCACTTCAAAAACGCCATTGACTGTGTCGCCCGTGCGCGCGGCCTCTTCCACCTCTTCTTTCATGCGCGCTTCAGCCGCAGGGTCGACGCAGGCGAGCATCACCTCATCCTTGGCGGCCGCGGCGACGATATCGTCCCATGCGGCGGGGCGGTCGAGTTCCGCATGGCCCACGCGGATGACGTGGCTCAGCACCTCGATTCCCAATGCACGTAAAAGGAGCTTGGCGAAGGCTCCGGCGGCCACGCGCGACGTCGACTCGCGGGCCGAGGCACGCTCCAACACGTAGCGGGCGTCAGAAAAGTTGTACTTGAGCGCTCCAGCCAGATCAGCGTGGCCAGGCCGGGGCGAAGCCACCGCCTGGTGCTTGGCCGGATCACCGGCCTCGACAGGCAGTTTCTCCTCCCAGTTTTTCCAGTCGCGGTTCACGATCTCGATGGCGACGGGCGAGCCGATGGTCTTGCCGTGGCGCACTCCGGAGAGAATGTGCGCCTTGTCGGTCTCAATCTTCATGCGGCCGCCGCGGCCGTAGCCCTGCTGGCGGCGCCATAGCTCGCGGTTGATAAATTCGAGATCGATCGGCACGCCGGCCGGCAAGCCAGAGACCAGCGCAATCAAGGCCTCGCCATGCGATTCACCGGCAGTGGAAAAACGGATCATATTGATTTCATTGTAATGGAGAGCCAGAGAACAGAGAGCAGGGGTTAGAGATCAGAGAGCAGGGGTTAGAGATCAGAGAACAGGGGTTAGAGATCAGAGAACAGGGACCGGAGATCGCAAACTTGGGCCGGTTGTGTCATCAGGCCCCGGACCAGGTGAATGCCTCTATTGCCCTATGCCTATTGCCTATTGCCTATTGCCTAGTCCCTAGCCCCTGTTCCCTGTTCCCTGTTCCCTGTTCCCTGTTCCCTGTTCCCTGTTCCCTCGAATACTATGGCTTGCATGTCCTACTTTCTGTTCAAGAGCGAGCCCGATGTCTATTCCTTCGACGACCTGCTGCGCGATGGCGAAACCAACTGGGACGGCGTAACCAACCCGACCGCCGTGAAGCATCTGCGCGAGATGAAAGCCGGAACCAAGTGGATCTTCTACCACACGGGCGACGAAAAGACGGCCGTCGGCACCGGCACCGTGGTCAGCGTGGACCCGAGCAACCCCAAGGTGCCCGTTGTCCGCGTCAAGGCGGGCAAGCGGCTCAAGCAGCCGAAGACGCTCGCGGCCATCAAAGCCGAAAAGCTGTTCGCAGATTCTCCTCTGGTCCTGATCGGGCGCCTCTCGGTGGTACCGTTGACCGAGGCACAGTGGGACTGGTTGGTGAACTAAGCAGCGAGTTGGTTATGAGCCGGATGAAGCCGCAGAATCGACGGGCGCGGAATCCACGGGCTTGATATCTGCCGTTTCCTGTTCCCTGTTCCCTGCTCCCTCTTCCCTGCCTTCACCCAGCCAGCGCTTCGTATTCAGCAACTGCCGGTTATCGAGCGACCACACCTTGCCGGTCAGCTCATCGGGGGCTTTGCCTTCGCGCAACGACTTCTCAAACTCCGTCGTAACTGCCTGCATCTTGGCGTCGAAATCGTCCACAAAGTTGAGCGCCAGCGCTTCGGGAATCATGGGCAGCTTAGGGGAACCGAACTCGAGCTTGCCATGATGCGAGAGGATCATGTGCAGCACCAGCGTGCGCAGCCGGTCAGGAAAGTCGGGCAATGCGGCGATGGCCTTCTCCACTAGGTCGACGCCCATCTGGATGTGCCCGAGCAGGATGCCTTCAATCGTGTATTCGAAGCCGATGGCCCAGCTCAGCTCGCGGATCTTGCCCACGTCGTGCAGGATGGCTCCGGTCAGCAGCAGATCGCGGTCGAGAAGTGAATAGTGCGCAGCGACGCGCTCAGCCAAGCCGAGCAGGCTCGCTACGTGTTCGAGCAAACCGCCGAGCCAGGCATGGTGCAGACCGCGGGCCGCGGGCGCTTCCCGATACGCTTCGGCAATCGCCGGATCAGAAAGAATCGCGCGGAGAAGCCGCTTGAGATCTTCATTGGCCAGGCTCTCGACCGTCGCGAGCAACTGCTCCCAGAGAACAGCGACATCCTGCGTAGTCGCAGGCAGCAGGTCAGATTTTTCCACTTCGAGCGGCAGCACGAGGCGAAGCTGCTCGATCTTGATCTGGCAGCGGTCGTCAAATCGCGCCACACAGCCACGCACCTTCACCGTGTCGCCGCGTTCGAAGTTTTTCGCGATGCGCGCATCGCCAGGCTCCCAGGCGCGCGCTTCCATCTGACCGGTTTTGTCGCCGAGTATCAGGTTCAGATAGGGCTTGTTGGTTCGCGTAGTCCGCGTCTGCTTGGCCAGCACGAGAAAAAAGCTGTCGAAGAGCTTTCCCTCTTCGTAGGAGGCCAGATCGGCGATATAAATTTCCTTCATTCTGCCGAGAAGATTAACGCAGCAGGCGCGGATTCCCCAAAAAGCAGAACGGGCGCAGGTCGAAACCGTCGCCCGCCGATAGAAACGGATGAACCGCGTCTATTGCTGCTGCGGCTTTGGTGCGTCTGCCGGCGCCGGGGCTCCAGGAACTGGAGCAATCGGCGTGGGTTGCACGGGAGGCGCCGGTGTTTCCTCGCTGGGATTCTTCTTGCGGTTGGCAAGGCGAGTTTTTTCGCCTGTGGTATCAGCCTTCTTTTTCTTGCCGGACGTATCCCCACCCAGGCCCAGCGGCGCTGATTGGGTCTGCTGATCGGCGACCTCGGAGGCGTCGAGCGGTGCCGGAGCCATCGGATCGGCCTGAGGTCCCTTGGATTTGTGTTTCTTTTCCGTGCGGGCGCGATCACTGAAACGGCTCTTCAGATCCGACTTGGTTGGTTCCAGCGGATTTACAGGTTGCTCGGAGTTGTCTGCAGTTTCCGGCAGCGCGCCTGCATTCTCCGTAGCCGAGTTTTTGGCGGCCGCCGGCAGAGTCTCGCGGGGAGCCTGGCCAAAGCGAATTTTTTCCTTTTTGCCGGGCTTCTCGGTGGTCTGCGCGGCAAGCTTCTCCGCCTTCTTGTCTTTTTTGCTCTTCTTCGAATTCGCCTGTGTTGAAGCTGCCTCCTGCGGTGCAGCTTGCGGCGGAGCCGCCTGTTGCGAGGCGGCCTGCGGTGGCGCAGCCTGTTCAGGAGCCGACGGCGCTTCAGGCGATTTCTGCCGGAAGGTGTGTGTGCTCTCGCGGAATCGAGTGCGCTCTACCTTGGCTTTCTTCTTGGGTGCAGGTGGAACATAGGCGCTGAACGAGATGCTCGGATGCAGTTCGGCATAGGTTGCGCCGCTGTCCGTATAGCCGGGCTTGATAAAGATGGCCGCCTCATCCCGCATCTTGCTCAGATACGCGCGAATGGCTGGCTCCATCCGGCTCTCATAGAGCGACTCTTCGACCTGCTGCTCCACATCCTTGTACGGAGCAGGACCGCCTGCGTTGTGCTGCACCACTTTGAGGATGATGTAGCCCTGGCGCGTGAGAATCGGGTCGCTATATTGGCCTGTGCTGAGAGGGAAGGTTTTGTCCTCGAGCACCTTAGGCAACTGGCCACGCTTGTATACGCCCAGGTCGCCACCCGAGGCTGCGGTCGGGCCTTCGCTGAAGCTGCGCGCCAGTTGGGCGAAGTCGCCGCCTGCATGCAGCCGCGCTTCGATATCGTCGGCCTTCGCTTTGGCGGCCTCTTGCTTTGCAGCATCATCTGGACTGGCCGAGATCAGAATCTCGCTCAGCCGCTCACTCTCTGGCTGCGTGTAATCCTGTTTGTGCTCGTCGTAGTACCGCATCGCCTCGCCAGGAGTGAACTGGATGTGCTCGCCGACCTCCTGGCGCATCACCTCCTGGGTGATGATGCCGTTCTGGATATTGGCCTGGAAGTCCTCATAGGAGACACCCTGTTCCTCTGCGGCCTTTTTCAGATCGTCGAGAGAGGCAAGGTTGTACTGCTTGCGGATGTCGTCCAGCCGCTTCACCAGCTCCGTTTTGCCGTCGATACCCAGCTCTTTGCCCTTGGAGAGCCAGAGCTGCTGATCGATCAGGCTGCGCAGAAGATCCTTATGCGCCGCCGAGACCTGCTGCATGGAATCGCCTCGCTGGCGCGACTCCTGATCCAGCTCGTGCATGGCGCGGTCGTAGTCAGACTGGGTGATGATCCGGTCGTTAACGCGGGCGATGATGTCTTCGACGACCGAGCCGCCGTAGGGGCTGGAGGGCGAGTTCGCCGGGGTTTGCGCAGGAAGCGTGGCAGCGAACAGCACTGTACCGAACGCAGCGGGAGCAAGAAAACGTCTGAGAGTCATAAATTCCGCACGCGCGAAACGGCCATGAGCCGCCGCCTGATGCATAGACGTCATTGTAAACGCCGGGAAAGCAGGAAGGCCAACTCGAAGACGGTGGGCCGCCAGCCGGCAAGAAGGATCGAGCCCCCAGCGGACCCGAATTTAACCGCCGAACTTGGCTCTCAGTGCTCCCACCTTGCTCGTCTGTGCACCCGGCAGGCGGTTGCTCTGCGCGGCATAGTCGGTCAGAAAATAGCCCCAACTGTCGGCGCACATGACTGCGTCCGCTGAATCTTTGATCGCTCGGCATCTCGGCAGCTCATAGACCTTGTCCACGGTCTTGATGATCTTGTGAGTCAACTCATGGAAGAGGGTCATGAAACGATAGATGGCAACCGTTGAGAGCATCTCGTCGTAGTTAGTCCTCACCGAAAAATAAAGCGGGCCCAGAAATATCCTCAAGCCTGACGGGACTTGGAGATAGCCGCTTTCCCGGCGGAAATCGGGCCTGTCCTGCCCCTTGAGCATCACCGTGGGCAACACCTGTCCGGCGAGACTCCCCCTTACTTCGTCGTTATCGCAGCGGCTGCCTACCGGGAGAACCTTAAAGGTAAGCCGCGAGCATCTGTGATTCAGATACATGTCGAGATTGACGATCGCCGATTGGACCTCATTCAGCGATTCACTGGCAAACCAGGTGGTGCGTGGCCCAGGACGCTGCGGGCTGGCCAGTTCGTGGATGAGGGGACAGATTATCTTCAGGTTCTTGGCAATCTCTTCCAGGAATGCCAGCGAAGGGAAACCTTCGCCGCGAAGGTCGAGCGGCGCCTTGCGGCTGGAAACCGAGACCGACATCTTGAAGATCATCGACTCGTCCGGCTTGGCGATCTTGGCCTGAATGCAGCTCTGAAGGTAAGCAAGAGGGCCGGCATATTTTGCCTTCGCGTCCGGGGGAAGGCTGCGCAAAGCACCCTGAAGTTCCACTCCAGCCTGAGCCGCCTTGGAATGGCTCTCCTGCAAAAGCATCTTGTTGTAGACACCAGGTTCATCTTCATCCACTGGGGTCAGGATGCTGTCCTGGATCTGCGGATTGAGCTTCCTGATCCTTTTCAGAAAGCTGGTATCCACAGCGGCTCTTGGTGTGTTGGCGATGTTTCCGCGCGCTGCGTTGTAGTTGTCGATTTTGGAGAGGAGCCCGGGTAGGCTACTGTCGGAAAACTGGGGATTGACTGCCTTGCATTGGGCTATAAACTCTTGCTTGTCAATCTTGACTGACATAGCTCCTCCAATGACCGCGACTTGGGCGCCCAAGAAAGATCTGCCGATGCTTCGAAGGTCCTTACCTATATAGCTTCCTCCGCACCGTCGCGCAATCACTTTGTTTGCCTCGTAGCCATTCTGGGCACGAAAGTACTCGGTCCGCGGCTCCCGGTGACCGAAAGCCGGCAGGAGGCGTCTAAATAACTGGTGCTATACTTTAACTAGCCCGAGACGGCTCCACGGGCTCTCAAAAGTGTGTCTGTCTTCCTAGGCCTTGCCGAATCCGGGCAAGGCGAAGTTTTATCGTGAGCGATTCAGAATCGCCCGCCAGGAAGGATCACTGTGAGATGCCGACGGCAGCCGCCAGCTGGGAGGTTCTGCCTGTCTATGACTCCTCGCGCGCGTCGCGCACTCTTCGCCGTCATCCTGTTTTTCTCCGTCTGCGCCGTGGCAGGGACTCTGCTGCAGCGCAGGGTTGGCGCTCAAACCTCTGAGGATGAAAGCCAGCTTCGCGACAGCCTGAAGACGTTCACCAACGTCTACGCGCTGGTAGAGCAGAACTATGCCGAACCCATCACCGGCGACCGCGCAGATGCGGCCATCTATGACGGCGCTATTCCCGGCATGTTGCAGGTGCTGGATCCCCATTCGCACTTCTACGATCCCAAGGCATACGCGAAGCTGCGTGAAGATCAGCGCGGCCACTACTACGGCGTGGGCATGGTGATCCAGCAGCAACGCGACCGGCAGGGGAACGACAAAGTGTACGTGGTCACGCCCTACGAGGACACACCCTCCTTCCGCGCCGGCATTCATCCCGGCGACGTGATTGCGGCAGTCGACGGCAAGAGCACGGATGGATGGTCCTCTGATCAGGTAGCGAAGGCGTTGAAGGGCCCCAAGGGAACGCACGTTCAGGTCACGACGATTCGCGTGGGACAATCCAAACCACTGGTCTTCGACCTGACGCGCGATGAGATTCCGCACCCCTCAGTCGATCTGAAGTACGAGATTCGTCCCGGCGTCGGCTACATCCACCTGACGCAGTTCCAGGAGACCACCGGCGATGAGATCACTGAGGCTATCAACGGCTTCGGCAATCTCAAAGGCTTGGTCCTCGACCTGCGCGAGAATCCCGGCGGCCTGCTTAGCCAGGCTGTCGATGTTTGCGACCATCTGCTGTCCAAGGGACAGACGATCGTTTCACAGCGCGGCCGAGCCTATCCCGATCAGAACTACACTGCGACTCACGGCAACGGCGGCAAGACCTTCCCGATCGTCGTTCTGGTCAACCAGGACACCGCTTCGGCGGCAGAGATTGTCTCCGGTGCGCTGCAGGACCATGATCGTGCGCTGATTGTGGGCACCACCACCTTCGGCAAAGGCCTGGTGCAGACGGTCTACAATCTGAGCGAAAACACCGGCCTTGCGCTTACGACGTATCACTACTACACACCTTCGGGCCGATTGATCCAGCGCAACTATGCCGGTATGTCGCTCTACGACTACTACAACCACGCCGGGGCGATGCCTGCTGACTCGACCAACCGCGAGGTGAAGCTGACCGACTCGGGCCGCACCGTCTACGGCGGCGGCGGCATTACGCCCGATGAGAAGATCGAAGGACCGAAGGGCAACCACTTCCAGGATGAGCTGCTCAGCCGGGATGTCTTCTTCCACTTCGCACCGGCCTATACCGCCGATCACACAGCGGACAAAAACTTCCAGGTCAACGACGCCGTACTCGCTGATTTCAAGAAGTTCCTGACCAGCCAGAACGTCGACTACACCGATGGCGACATCAACGGCGTCAAAGACTGGCTGTCGGCCCGCATCAAGGATTCCGTCTTCACCATCTGGTTTGGGCAGCTGCAGGGTCTGCGCGTGCGGGCCGACTGGGATCCCATGATCCAGAAGGCGCTGACGTATCTGCCCGAGGCGCAGGCGCTTGAAGACAACGCGCACAAGGTAGAGCAGGAGAAGGCGATGGCGCGCAATGCCGCCGCCAACAGCGGATCGCAATAATCCACTTAACTACGCAATGACAAAGGCCATCCCGCGGGATGGCCTTTGTATTTCAATGATCGATTTGCTAAGGCGCAATGATTCAGGCCGCAGAGGTTCTAGCACCGGCTGTCTGATCTCCAAATCCCTCTAACAATCCCGCAACGGATATATCCTCATCGAGGCCGTCCCAATGCAAGCCGCGATTGCTTATCCTGACCTGCTCACGCTGCTCTGGCGTGCCGCGCATTAAACGAGGAAACCATGCCAGCGGAACGCCGATCGTTCGGCCATCGCTCAGGTCCACCCACATACTGTCTTCGTCGAACCGGACTCGCGTCGGACTAACCGAAGAACTCATGCCACGTCCTTTCAATCAAACCCCGATTCGCATCGATAAGGATGGATAGCTCTCGGAGAGTTCGAGCGCTATATCCATCATTGTAGGCCAACTGAACCTCCGGATTTAGCCAGAATTTCGCTTCGCGATCATCCTTTTCGACATGGATGTGTATAGGCTCAAGGGGCGAGCCTTCATTTGAATAGAAGAAGAATCTGAACCCGCGCTCCGAAAAGACCGTCGGCACAATCGACACCTTTCATACACCAGAGAGAATTACGGCTCGTCGTTGTAGATCCCCACTTCAATCTTTCCGCCCTCGGCCCGGCGCGCACGGTACATCCCGGGTGTATTGAAGCCCCATGCCATCTGCCCGTCAGGCGTAATCGCAATCACACCCCCGTCGCCATGCAGCGCGGTCAGCTCTTTGTGAATCACTTGGTCCACTGCCTGCTGCAGAAGCATGTTCTTGTATTCGACCAGCGCGCAGACCTCGCGCGCCACAGTGAGTCGGATGAAGTACTCGCCCGTTCCTGTTGCCGACACCGCGCACGATTCGTTTGAGGCATAAGTGCCCGCTCCGATCACCGGCGAGTCGCCCACGCGTCCCCAGCGTTTGGCCTGCGTGCCTCCAGTCGAAGTGCCGGCGGCGATGTTGCCGTGGCGATCGAGCGCGACCACGCCGACGGTCCCGAATTTGTGCGCATCCTCGGGCTCGATCTCGGCCATGGGCTCTGCGGGTTCAGGCGGTGCACCCGCGGGACGCTGCGGGATCGGCGCACCATCTTTCTTGAGCTCTTTGATCAATGACTGCCAACGGCGCTCGGTGAAGAAAAAGCTCTGGTCCACCTGTTCGAGGCCGGCCTGCGCAGAGAAGGCATCTGCTCCCTGACCTACGAGAAAGACATGCGGCGACTTCTCCATGACTGTGCGCGCCAGACTAATGGGATGGCGCGTGTGCGTCACGTCTGCAACGGCGCCGGCCCTCAGGGTCGCACCGTCCATGATCGCAGCGTCGAGCTCGATCTTGCCGTCCGCCGTAAAGACCGCGCCGCGGCCTGCATTGAACAGCGGATCGTCTTCCAGGATTCGAACAGCAGCCTCGATCGCATCGAGAGAGGAGCCGTTGTGATCAAGCACCTCTGCACCGGCCTGCAGCGCCTGCGTGAGCGAGGCTCGATAAGCAGCCTCCGTCTCCGGCTTCATCGACGCGCGCTGAATGATGCCGGCTCCGCCATGCAACACAATGGCCCAATGCCCTGCCTGACGCGGTTGCTGCTGCGCTGAGGCACCCAAGGTTGCCAGCGTCATAGCCGCTCCCGTAATGGCCGCTCCCGCAAATCCTGCTCCCGGTTTTCGCACACACCGACCTCCCGATCGCTTCCATGGTAAGGCAATTCCTTCTCAGGCGTGCATTTATGGCGGATCGGGAAATCTGGATAGCGCGGGTGATGTTACGTTCGTGCTTCTTCGATACACCATCGCCTAGTCCGCTCTAGCTCTTGTTTACCTGGCACAAACAGCTTTCGGCTACCATCGTCTGCAGACCATCCGTCAAAGTGATACTTATCGGCCGAGTCATCGGAGTGCATCTTAATCAAGAGGAGGGGTAGCAGAGCACGGTATGAGACCCCATCAATGGTTCCGGTTCAGAGCAGCTCCGGTTCTCCAGCTTTCGGCCATTCTCTTTGTGGTGCAGTCAATGGCCACCGCGCAAGCCGGCAATGCGCCGTTGCCGGATATCCGGCAGCTCATGCGCGAGGTAATCGCCCACCAGAGACAGCTCGAGAAGGTGCGGGAAAACTACACGTACAACTCGTTCCAGACCATCCAGGAGATGGACGCGAACGGCAAGGTCAGAAAGACGGAAACCGAAGAACGCAACAACTTCTTCGTCAATTCACATCTGATCGAACGCATCATCAAGAAAGACGGCCGGCCCCTGAGCGGACACGACGAAGAGAAGGAACAGGATCGGGTGACCAAGCTCGTCGAGAAGGCACAGAGGACTCCGCCCGGCCAGCTACTTGAAGATCAGAGCGTGAGCCTGAGCCAGTTATTGGAACTGATGGATGTGCGCAATCCGCGGCGCATTCTCTTCCGCGGCCGACCCACTTTTGTTTTTGATTTCATCGGCCGCAGGAATGCCAAAACTCACGGACTGGTCGAGGACGCTTCAAAAAAACTGCAAGGAACGATGTGGATAGATGAGGCCGATCGGCAGGTGGCTCATCTCGAAGTAAGTTTCAATGACAATTTCCGCGTGGCCGGCGGCTTGTTCGCGACCGTCGACAAGGGCTCGAACCTTGAGTTCGATCAGGCTCCAGTCGAGGGAGGGCTATGGCTCCCCACCGGCGGAGAAGCCAACATGCAGGCCCGGCTGCTCATGGTGAAAAAGCTGCGCCAGCATGTCACAGAGCGCGACTTCGGCTTTCAGCAGTTCCATGTGGAGACACAGTCGTCGAATGAAGCGCAAGCCGTTCCTGTCGGACGGCCATAAGCTTTCGCATCGCGTTGCAAACTCTACTCGTTGTCAGGACGCGTGTACGGTTTTTGCAGGTATTGCCGGGCCTCATTCACCGCACCCTGCGTGTTGTCGTTCGTCTGCACGGCCAGCCGGTACTCATTCACGGCGCGATCCCGTTGGCCGGTAATATCGAAGATCTTGCCGATGGCGATGTGGCTCCAGACCTCGGTCCATGCTGGTTCATCATCGCCGCGCAGCGCGTCACGGAAGGCGTTGACACTGGCCTGGTAGTTGCGCTGGGTAAACAGCACTTCACCGATGCGATAGCTGGCCAGCGAACTCTGCGGGTTAGTGGTAAGCGCCTTCTGGTACTCGGCCAGGGCATTGACCAGATCGCCCTGCGCCACCAGTTGCTGGCCCTTCAGAATCGAGATGCGCACTTGCAGGTCTGGGCTGCTCTTGAGGACCCAATCCTGCGGATCGATGCTGATGCGGCGCGGGCGGCCGAATGTGTCGACAACGTACTGCGTGTCGGTCCCGACGACGTTCACCTTCTGCGTCTCAGTCTTACCGTCGGTCTCGATACGCAGCTCCACCGGCATCCGGAACAGATCGAGATCCTGGTTAATCTCACCAATCGTGCGGAAGCCCTTGTTGTTGCCGAGCCGGTAGACGGCGTACTTGTCGGTGAACTTCGGCGCGCCCGTACCGTCGATCCACTGGGCGAAGAACGGCGTCAACTGCTCCTGGCTCTGCGCCTCAGCGACTTTCTCGAGATCAGCCGTGCGGATGGAATTGTCGCTGTACTGGCTCAATGCGCCCTTCAAGATATTCAGAAAGACCTTATCGCCCACTTCGCCACGCAGCATGTGAAAGATCATGGCGCCTTTTTCGAGTGTCATGGATTGGAACTGCGGCGAAAAAGCATCCAGCCGGCCAACGCTTGAGAGCGGCATCGTGTCATATGCCAGCGCGCCCGCCGAAACATCTTCCAGCGCGGCCTTCAGAGCGTTCCTGCCGCTCTCATCTTCCAGATACATCAGTTCGCCGTAGCGCGACATGCCATTGGTGATCCATGCGTCATTCAACGTGCGCGGGCTCACCTCGCATCCCCACCACTGGTGCGCGATGGTGTTGGCCAGCAGGCGCACAGAGGATTTGTCGCCGGTACGCGAGCCCATGATGCCGGCCAACTCCGGCGCCCAGACGGCAGGCAGCGTGTCGTCGGGAATCTCCACTACATTGAGGTGGCTTGATGTAAGGGCTCCGAAGCTGTCGGTAAAGAAATCGAATTCCTTGGTGGCCGTCTGCGCCAGTTGGTTGCCCGCCTGCTGGTGGCTCACCGTGAGATACACCTTCACGTTGCCGGCGCCGACCGAAACCGGCCCCACATACCGGCCCGCGATCACAGTTCCCGGAAATCCCGGCTTCTTCCAGCTGAAGTCGTATTCATCGCCAGGCTTACCGCCGGTCAAAGTCACGGAGTGTGATGGTCCCGTGCTGCCGCTGGCAAAGACCTGCATGCCCTGCGGAACTTTGATGTGCATCTCGGCCGTAAACCGATCTGTCATGTAGCCGGTCATGGGGAACCAGCGCGCGGGATAGAGCAGACACGTCACCGGCTCCTGGATTGCGGCCAGCTTGAGCCCTTCGATGGGGCCGTCCTCATTGCCGGTGATGATTCCGTCGTAGACGAACGTCCAGCGGCTCGTCTGCCCCTCAGCGGGCGAGGCCGCCGCGGTAACCCGGATCGACCCGTCGGCTGTCCGCTCGCCGTCCAGCACTTTGCCGTTTTCGTCGATAATCTTGGTGATCTTGAGCGCGGGATGGAAGCCGAAGCTGATCACGTCGAGATTCGGCGGAGCGGTGAAACTCACCGTCGCAGTCGCGGCAATGTGGTGCGTCGCCGGGTCCAGCTCAGCGTCGATGACGTAGCCGGTGATGTGCAGCGCCGGCCGCTCTCTCTGGGCTGAGACCGGAAGCGCGAAGGCTGCCAGCAGAAGTCCAGACAAGGCCGAGAAAAGACCCCAAGAAAATCCATCCCGCGAACTGCTCTTTGCTCTCCGCATAGAAGCCATCATCGCATCCTTGCCAACCCGGCGGTGGTTTCTCCCCAGTCAGGACGCTGCGACTTTGTCCGGAGCCGCCGCTCCCGGAGTCGCTGAGGAGATTTTGAGCTCTTCCAGTATCACCGCGGCCACCCGGTCGATTGCCCCTGAATTGTCATTTTTGCTTTCAGTGAGCCGCACACCCAATGCGTCACGAATAGACCCCAGCCCCTCTATCATGGACTGCCTCTCCGGCCCATCGGGTAGCAAAGGCTCAAGCTGTTGGACGATCTTTGCCGCCGTGAAGTCATGCTGAATCAGTTCAGGAACCAGCCTTTTGCCCGCAATCAGGTTGGCCATGGCCACGTGCGGTACCTTCACCATTCGCTTAGCCATGGCATACGTCAGAGCCGAAACCCGGTACACGACGATGAATGGATTGCCGATCAGCGCCGCTTCCACTGTTGCTGTTCCGCTGGCTACCACGGATGCCCGGGCGTGGAAAAGCGTTGCGCGGGCGTCCTCCGCCAGCCGGACGACCAAGCCGCCGCTCTCACGAACGATCAGGGCTGCCACTTGTTGCCGTTGGGCAGCATTGAGGGTGGGCGCCAACGGCACGATGAACTCGAGTCCTCTGGGCTGAGCGTGAGAGAAAAGAATCCGCGCGGCGCGCAGCATCTCCGGCAGGTGATCGTGAATCTCGCGGACGCGGCTGCCGGGCAGCAGGCCGATCCATGTCTTGCCTGGATCCAGCCCATTTTGTGCCGCGAATTGTTCGCGCGAGATGGAAGGGGCTGGCAACTCCGCGAGCGGATGACCAACAAACTCAGCATCCACGCCGCGCTCACGATAGAACGGCTCCTCGAAGGGAAAGATCACCAGCATTCGCCGTACGTATTGCTGCACCAGCTTGATGCGCTTTTTTTTCCACGCCCACAACTGCGGGCTCACAAAGTAAATCACCGGCACGCCCAGTCGATGAAACTCCTTGGCCAGCCGAAAGTGAATCTCGGGAAAATCGATCAGCACGGCCATGTCCGGCCGACATGTGCGGATAGCCTTCCTCAGCTTGCGAAACTCGCGGTAGATGCGCGGCAGATGCAGCACGACTTCCGTCAGCCCCATCACGGCCATGTCTTCGGCGTGCACCACACGCTCCAGGCCGGCCGCCTCCATGCGCGGCCCACCGATACCGAACAGCTTCGCTTGTACGCCCACTGCGTCCAATCGCCGCTTCAGTGCGGTCACCAGCAGCGCACCATAGTGCTCGCCGCTGGCCTCGCCTGCCGAGATGAAGAGGGTGGGAGACATAAAAGCCGCATCAGTTGCCGGTACTTCACCATCATATTTCGGCGTGCTTGACGTATTCTTCGGCAACCATTTTGATATCGGATTGTGATATCATTTTGGAATAACGAAGTAAGGGCAATACCATCGCTTTTACCCATGAACAAAGCGCAACAGGCCACACTCCGCGATCTTTTTTCGCGCCCTACGAGGGCAAATATTCGCTGGGCATCGATTGAATCTCTGATACGGGCTTTGGGTGGTGAAGTGATCGAGCGGGAAGGACGTCGCGTTGCTGCCCGACTCAACGGAGTCACTGCAGTTTTTCACCGACCGCACCCACGGCCGGAGACAAAGAAAGGCGCAGTTGAGGCTGTGCGGCAAATCCTCATCCATGCGGGAGTAAAACCATGATGGAATACAAAGGGTACGCAGCTGGCCCAATCGACTTCGATGCAGAAGACGGCACATTTTCGGGCACGGTGGCCGGCCTCAAAGATGTAATTCACTTCGAAGGCTCAACAGCAAGGGAACTGACTCGCGCTTTTCGCGAAAGCATAGACAGTTATCTGAAACTCTGCGAGGAAATCGGGCAGAAACCCGATCGGCCCTTTAATGGGAAAATTTTGCTGCGCACGGAACCGGATTTACATCGCAAGGCAGCTTTGCGCGCCGCAGGCGAAGGCCTGAGTTTGAGCGAATGGATCTCGCGCCAGATCGAAAACGCTCCGTAAGCTCAACCGCTATGCCTTCCGCCGTGCACGCACCGCCGCCGCGAGTTCGCCAAGCAGCGTGTGCGTCTCTTTCCAATCAATGCAGGCATCGGTGATGCTCTGCCCGTAGACAGGCGCCTTTCCATCAATCAGCTGCTGCGCACCCGCCACCAGATTGCTTTCGATCATCACACCCATGATCCTGCGGTCGCCGCCGGCGATCTGCGCGGCTACATCCTTGCCGACGACGCCCTGCCGCCGGTAATCTTTGCCGCTATTGGCGTGGCTGAAGTCGATCATGATGCGCGGAGCAATGCCGGCCTTCTCCATACGCGCTGCGGTATCGGCTACGCACTCGGCCGTGTAGTTCACAGTATTGCGGCCGCCGCGCAGGATGATGTGGCAGTCCGGATTGCCTGTCGTCACGAAGATGGCCGACTGCCCATGTTTGGTGTGTCCGAGAAATGTGTGCGAGTAGGCCGCCGAAAGAATCGCGTCAATCGCCACCTGCACATCGCCGGAGGTCGCGTTCTTGAAGCCCACCGGGCAGGAGACGCCCGAGACCAGCTGCCGGTGCACCTGGCTCTCCGTGGTCCGCGCGCCGATCGCACCCCAACTCACCAGCCCTGCGATGTACTGCGGCGAGATCATGTCCAGAAACTCGGTGCCGGTGGGCACGCCGATCTCGGCTAGATCGAGCAGCAGATGCCGCGCCAGCCGCAGACCGTCATTGATTTTGTACGACTGATCGAGATAGGGATCGTTGATCAGCCCCTTCCAGCCAATCGTCGTACGAGGCTTCTCAAAGTACACGCGCATCGCGATGCGCAGATCGGCCGAGAATTCGTCGATCGCACCTTTGAGCAGCCCTGCATACTCGCGCGCCGCTTTCGGATCGTGAATCGAGCACGGCCCGGCGAGAACCAGCAGCCGGTCATCGCGGCCGTTGAGAATGTCGGTGATCTCTTTGCGCCCGCCAAAGATCGTCTCCGAGGCCGCCTCGGTAACGGGGAACTCTTCTTCTAGAAAAACGGGAGGAAGGGCGACCTTCGTCCATTGAATGCGAATATCTTCGGTTGCGTGGAACATGTCTCTTTCCCGGCAGCGTGCTGGTCCTGCTCGCCCATGTCTCCGCAGAAAACGGAAGGCCTGAGCGTCCGGTTCTCACCGGCGCAACTCCTGCGCGCAGCGATTCGTTCCGGTTACGGCAGGGTCAGGACCTGATCGGGCCTGATGGGACCTCAGTAGATGCCTATTTAAAATCTATCAGCCCGGCGCACAAACCCGCCGGCCACAGCAGGGCGCTGCGGCTGGCGAGCCAGTTCTTTCTCAGCGTACGGCGAAGGCCGTGGCTGCAGCTCCTGCCGCGACGGCACTCAGCACCGGAACCCACGGGCGGAAATGAATGTGATGCTCGGAACCCTCACCGATATACTCCTTGCCCTGGCGCACCTTCACGACTTCGCCATAGGAATGGGTTTCAGAGGCATTGTTGTCCGCATTCATAAACGTGAATGAGGTTTCGGTGAGCGTACCCAGTGCTCCGGCTCTCTCTGTGCCATCACGGAACGCGAGACTCACGTACGTCCCCGAGGGGTAGCTGATGAGCTGCTTGTGGATCTTGCGCGCGTGTTTTTCGAAACTGAATGCCGATTCAGCCTGGCAAATCGGGATGAGCCCAATCAACGCCCAGGCCAGCATCATTCGAACGATCGATTTTCTGCACAGTGCCGCTGTCATAAGGCCCCTCCAAGATAGGAATAGGAGTACGCAGGGACCGGGGGGAGTAAACCGTCTCTCCGTGGCGAGGCGCTTTCTTCGCCACAGTAGGCCTTCACAATAGCACTAGATGCGCATAAGGAGTGTGCTGGCGGCGATTTCGGAGAGGCTGGGAGGACCAAAAAGTAACGGGACGTCCAGAAGACCCGGTCCGGCGGCGCTCCTCGGATCGATTACGACGGCCAACCCGACGAACGGCCTCACCTTGACAGTGGCGCTGTAAGATTTTTAGAATTAAGCAGGCGAAGAATCGCCACTGTATTTGTATCTCGCTGTAGCCTAAAGACTTACAAATGCAGGTGCGGTGCCGGATGAGCTTGGCCGGAGCCGCGGCGGAGATGAAACAAATGCCCGAAGCGCGCCTTAGTCCGCGGGAACGGCTGGTGTTAACCGCCGTGATCGACCTGTATATCGCCAGCGGTGAACCGGTGGCTTCGCAGGCGCTCGCGACTTATCTGGCGAATCGGGACGGGCTGAGCTCGGCGACTTTGCGCAATGTCATGGCTAACCTGGCCGAGATGGGCCTCCTCGAGCAGCCGCACACCTCCGCAGGACGGGTTCCCACGGCAGCCGCCTTCCGTTTCTATGTCGAGCAGTTGACCCAGTCGGGACGTTCTCCATCGATTGCAGTGACGGGTCAGGGGCCGCAGCCGACGCCTCTGAGCGAAATCCGGCGGGGCCAGATCGACGAAAGCTTTTCAGGCGTATCGAGCTCGCATGAGTACCTGGAGCGCACCTCGCATGTGCTGGCGCTTATCTCCAGCGCTTTGGGCGTAGCGCTGGCCAGTTCTACGGCGAGCCAGGTGCTCGAACACATTCATTTTTCGCGGCTCGGCGCCGGAAGAGTGCTGGCCGTGCTGGTCACCCAGGCAGGCGTGGTGCAGGATCGTGTGCTCCTTCTGGACCGGGAGATGACCTCCGTCGAACTCGAAACCGCCGGGCGCTATCTCAATGAGAATTTCCGTGGCTGGCCGATTGAGCGCATCCGCTCTGAAGTGGCGCGGCGTGTCGACGTGGAACGCGAAGCCTACCGGCAGCTTATGACCTCGGTTGAGGAACTCTGCCGCAAGGGCGCGCTCGCCAATATCGAAGCCAGTCCGGCCATCTTTATGGAAGGAATGGCCAACCTGATCACCGCCGAATCGGACCGCGAGCAGCTGCGCCAGATGCTGTTGGCCCTTGAGGCCAAGCAGCGGCTGATCGAGCTGCTGAATGCCTATGTCGACGGCCGCCGGCAGGAGGTGCGGGTCGTAGTCGGCCTTGATGAAGCCTCGCCTGCCATGCAGGATCTGGTGCTGATCGGTGCGCCGGTCCGGCTGAGCCGGGAGAGCCTGGGAACGGTCGCCGTTATTGCACCCACGCGCATCCAATATCAGGAGATGATTCAAGCCGTGAGCTACATCGCCCGCCTCTCTGAGCGGATTCTCGATGTGCCGGCGCAATAGGCTGAATGACTGTCCTGCCTTGATCCCCAAGCACAATCCAGATTTGCCGGGAAGATGACTCTCCGCAGCGGTGCCTGGATTACGGAAGCGGAGACAGGTGGACTGAAGGAGAATGACTCGCAGCATGTCGAAACAGAAACAAGATGTGAATGTCCTCGAAACGTTGGAGATCCCCTCGGGCGAAGGCGACGCGGAGACCACGCCGGGTGCGGTTTCTGAGCCTGTGGCCGACAGCGCCAGCGCGCAGCCAGAGACAGTGGCAGTGCCCTCTGAATTGGATCAGCTGAAGGCCGAGCGCGATCAGTTGCTCGACCGTGTCGCCCGCCTGCAGGCGGAGTTTGACAATGCGCGGAAGCGCGCCGAGCGCGAAAAGGCGGATTTCCGTGACTACGCCACCGGCAACGTGGTCGAGCAGTTTCTTCCCGTGCTCGACAACTTCGACCTTGCGCTCAAGTCAACCGGCTCAGCAGACCAGCTGCGCTCCGGTGTGGCGCTGATCGTGAAGCAGATGGAAGAGATTCTGCGCCAGATGCAGGTTGTGCCGGTTCCGGCCGTGGGCGAGGCCTTTGATCCGCGCGTGCATGAGGCGCTGGGTTCCGTCGAGCGGGACGATTTGCCCGACCAGCACGTGGCAGAAGAGATTCGCCGCGGGTACAAGCTGCGCGACCGGCTGCTGCGTCCGGCGCTGGTGCGCATAGCCCACAATTCCAAGCAAACAAGCGAATAATCCTTTTGGGTATCGCAACGGAGTTTGAAGAACAAAGCGAATGAGTTCTAATACAGGTGTGAGCAAGCCAGATTACTATGAGGTTCTCGAAGTCTCTCGCGAGGCTACGGATCAGGAGTTGAAGAGTGCCTACCGCAAGCAGGCGCTCAAATATCACCCTGACCGCAATCCGGGTGACCGCGCGGCCGAAGAGAAGTTCAAGCAGGCCAGCGAGGCCTACCAGGTGCTCAGCGACGCAGACAAACGCGCCGCTTATGATCGCTTTGGCCATGCCGGGCTCAGCGGTGGCGGAGGTTTTGCCGGCAGTCCGTTTGCGGGCGGCGTGGATATCGGCGACATCTTCGGCGACCTGTTCGGCGAGATGTTCAACATGGCCGGCGGCACGCGGCGCGGCTCACGCCAGCAGCGTGGCGACGATCTGCGCTTCGATCTGACGATCGACTTCGAAGATGCCATCTTCGGCAAGGAAACTGAGGTCAAGATCCGGCGCCTGGAGACCTGTGGGACGTGCAAAGGCCAGGGCAGCGCCTCAGGCCGCGGACCCACGATATGCAGCCAGTGCCAGGGACGCGGCCAGATTCGCTATCAGCAGGGCTTCTTTTCTGTCGCCCGCACCTGCGGTGCATGCGGTGGTACGGGTTCCGTTGTCGGCGATCCCTGCACTACCTGCCGCGGCGAAGGACGCACGGCTGCCGAGGTCAAGCTCCACGTCAAGGTGCCGCCGGGTGTGGAAGAAGGCACCCGTATCCGCTTTACAGGGGAAGGCGATGCTGGACGGGCCGGCGGGCCCAAGGGCGATCTTTACATCATCCTCTCGATCCGGCCGCACGACTTCTTCGAGCGCCAAGGACACGATCTGCACTGCGTGGTGCCAATCAGCTTTCCGCAGGCGACGCTGGGCGCGGAATTCGAAATCCCCGGTATCGATGGGCCGGTCGGCATCAAGATTCCTGAAGGCACGCAAAGCGGCAAGGAGTTGCGCATCCGCGGCCGTGGCGTTCCCTACCTCAATGAGAGAGGACACGGCGATCTGGTGGTGAAGGTAGCTGTGCAGATTCCGCGCAAGCTCAGCCGCGCCCAACGCGAACTGGTCACAAAGCTGGCCGAATCGCTCACGGTTGAGAACCGGCCATCCTCGCCGGGGCTGCTCGAAAAGATGAAAGACCTGTTCGGGTAAGCTTCAGATCTCTAGGAAGAAGGGCTTTAAGTTCCTCCCATCCATGGATTGATAAATGGCACGCCCGCGGCAGCGAAGGGATCCGTGTCTCGTGTCGCTACTGCATATCCATGCACGGCCGCAATCGCTGCGATCTGGCAATCGGGCACTGAGATGGTGAAACCGCGCGTAGCGGCTCGACTCGCCAAGACCGACGCCGCGATAGCAGCTTGCCTATCAAAGGCAAGGTAACGATCAGCGAAAAGTCGATCGAGAGTGCGCTGCACTGCCTCCCTCATGACCTGTTTTCTCTTCCCCGTGGGAAGGATTTCGATTCCGCGAAGAAGCTCGGAAAGACTGGTCGCAGTGAGATAGAGCGTGTCCGCTTCCTGTGAATCCAGCCAATCCAATACCCGTGCGTCTGGATGTGGTTTAAGGGGCTCGGAGACAACGTTCGTGTCGAGGATGATCATTCGAAACTTGCCGGTTCGATCGGTCTTTTGTCGCGCTTGATGTTGAGCGTAATACCACCGAACTTGCGTCCAAGCGCCGCTAACTCTGAGCCAATCTTCAGGCGATTGGGCGGAGCAACTGCGTCTTCCAGAATCTTGCGTATCTCGGCTTCAGTACTGCGCCCGTTTTGCGCGGCGCGAGACTTGAGGGCGCGGTGTGTCTTCTCGGAGATTTTGCGGATTGTGACGGCGGGCATTGCATGGCACCTCTCTATGCAGAATGATATCATTTTGCTATAAATGATATCAATATCGGCATTCCAGAATGTTAGATCGCCAGCACCACAACGGCAGCGACGGCCACGCCGATCAGCAGGCTCATCTTGTCAGTAAGCGCAAAGACCAGCGGATCTTCGTTGAGATTGCCGCGCGAAGCCAGCAACCACACGCGGCAAAGCCACAGGATCATCAGCGGCATGATTAGCCACAACACCTCCGGCCGCCTGTAGAGCGTCACAACTTCGCTGCTGCTGATGTAAATCGCAAACACCATCACGGCGGCAAAGGCGCTCGAAGTGCCGAAGCTGCGCAACTGGTCGATATCGGCTACCAGGTAACCACGGCCATTGCGAGGCGGCGAGCCGCTGGCGCGCAAGTTCTCCAACTCCGCGAACCGCTTCACAATCGCGAGCGAGAAGAAAAGAAAGATCGAAAAACCTGCCAGCCAATGGGAGATGTGCGAGTTCGTGGCGGCGCTTCCAGCCAGCAGCCGCAGCGTATATAAGCCCGACAGCACCACAACATCAACCAGAGCAATCCGCTTCAAGTAAAGCGAGTACACAAGCGCCACACCGAAATAGAGCAGCAACCAGCCAAGAAACGCTGGCGGCAACATGCGTGCGCCTGCGATAGCCACCAGCAGAAACGTCGCCACGATGACCAACCCAGCGACCGCGGGCAGATCACCGGCAGCAAAAGGCCGCAGGCGCTTCTGTGGGTGATGGCGGTCAGCCTCGATATCGAGCAGGTCGTTGATGATGTACGTGGCTGAGGCCGTAAGGCTGAAGCAGCAGAAGGCAAGTAGCCCCATCAGCAGACGGTTCGTCGCAACCACATGCGCCAGCAGCAGCGGGAGAAAGATCAGTAGGTTTTTGGTCCACTGATGCGGGCGAAGCGCCTTTACGACCGATTCGAGATTGCGATTGCGTTCCTCAAAAATATGCGCTGGACGAATACCGCGTGCGCGCAGCTTACGGCGCAGACGCAGGCTGGGATTGGCGACCAGCGGCTCGGCAGCGCGCGCGAGCAGCGGCACATCCGGAGCGTCATTTCCCACGTAGTCGAATTCGCACGATCCCAGCCGGCTGCGCAGACTATCCAGCTTTCGATTGCCGGTGAGGTTCGTTGTGCCATCGCTGCCCACCACACCTGCGAAGATGCCAAGATACTCGGCCACACGCTGCGCGAGACGCTCATCGGCACCGGTGGCCAGATAAATCGAGCGGCCGCTCCGGCGCTCTTCAATGAGGTATTGCAGCAGCTTGCGGTTGTAGGGAAGATGGGTCACATCGAGGCTGACCTGCTCCGTAACATAGGCTTTGAAGGCCGCTTTGCCGCGCAGCAAATGTTCCGGCAGGCGCAAGAGGCGGAGCGGGCGCGTGCGCACCAGCACCAGCAGTGAATCCACCAGCGTGTCCGACTTGACGAGCGTCCCATCCAGATCGACGCAGAGTGGCCGAAGCTCCGTGGCAGCCGATTCCGGCGGAGAGAGAGTCAAGGACAACCGATCACCTCGATTGGACCCAGTATATAGGCGGATTTTCTCCGAATTGATTGCCACGTTGTGATAAGGATCGCCGACGAGAATGCTCTTCCGGCCCCGGCGACAGCTCAGGTTGTTTACGGCATGTTGACGTAACGCACACCTTTATCCGATAGGAAACCGCTCCAGACAACCTGACTCCAGAGACAAACGCATCCAACCTCCATACGTTTGTTGTCTCACCCTGGGAACGCTCATAGCGCTCTAAAAGCTCCTCGCGCTCGGGAGGTGGATTCTTATGCCTCGCGTAATTCGTGCGCCCTTTTTTCGCGCTGCTCAACGCTTCAGGTTCAGGTAATTCGACAACTCGAGGTGTCCTGTATGTACTTCCCGCGGTGCGTTGCGATCGCCTTCGGTCTGTTCGCTTCAACTGTCCTCTCCACAGCGCAAGCTCCAGCAGGCTTTGAGGGCTTCGTCAGTCCGACCAATGCAACGCCGGCGAACATCTATGCTGTCGACGTCAATAACGACGGCATGACCGACATCGTCCAGGACACGGCACAGTCGCCCTCCGCCTTCACCGTGAATATCAACAATGGCGGGGCCGGATGGTCGACGCCGTTTACCTACAATCTCCCCGTCAGCAGCACGCTCCCCATGCCCATCGCTACCGCTGACTTCAACAACGATGGCAATGTCGATATCGCGGTGGTTCTGGTCAACACCAGTCAGATTGCTGTCTATCTGGGCCGCGGTGACGGCTCCTTTCAGGCGCCGGTCATCTCCACCGTCAGTCTACCTTCCGGTTGGCACCTCATCACCGGTGGCGCGGCAGCGGCCGATTTCAATGCAAACGGCAATGTTGATCTGGTGGCATGGACCGGCAATTACGTGTCCCCTAGCGATGAGGGGACTACAGCGCTTTACGTTTTCGAAGGTGACGGGAATGGCAACTTCAGCAATCCCCAGGAGGTACTCGCTGGTCCATCTTTCCAATTGAACTTCCAGACATTCGTCGGGGACTATGACTCTGACGGCAAAGCCGACATAGCTGCCACAACCTACACCCAGAACAACGATGGCAGCGTCGCCGTCACCACCATGCACGTCCTGTATGGCAACAACGACTTCACCTTTGAAGGCACAACACCGTACATGCAGAACGGCCCTTCGATGTTTGTGATCGGAAGCGGCGATTTGAACAGCGATGGCTACACCGATCTCTACGGGCTTTACGGAACGAGTGCCTCCCAGCTTGCTACGTTCTATGGCAATTCGTCGCGCACCTTCACCAGTTACTTCATGAATCTCGCTACCGACATTGATCCGGTCGGCGCGACGCCCGACGGTGCCTCCTATACATCGCAACTGACCATGGCGGACTTCAATGGGGACGTCCGCATGGATCTGGCCGCGATCGCCTGGAACGCAGACTCGACCCAAGCCTATCTCGCTGTTTTTCTTGCTGGCGCCAATCCTGGTCAATTCACAGAGCAGTTAGTTGCTCTGCCGTCTACCTACCTCTGGGAGACGACTCCGGTTGCCGGCCTCTTCAGTGGCGGCTTCCTGACGCCGGATATCGTTCTCAATCAGAGCCCCAATGGAGGCAGCCCGCCGCAGAATACTCCGTCGTTCCTGGATAAGGAATTGAATGAAGCCACGAGCGGCTATTTTGGCCCCTGCTCCACTCCAGAGCACGGAGAGGGATTCAACGTGTGCAATGCCGGAACTGTCGATGGAAGCACCGCCCTCTTCGGCGCGGCAGTGAACTCTTTCGGCAAGCTGCGCAAAGTCGAGTTGTGGGTGGATGGAGTCAAGGTCCAGGAGCAGTACCACATCTGGGATCAGCACGCATTCTTCGAGTGGGCTTCCACGTTTCCCTCGGGTACGCACTTCGCCACGTTCTATGCAGCCGATATCGACAATCGCCTGCAGCGCTATGACTTCAGCTTCACCATCCCGTGATGCATTGCGGAAATACTGTCGGGCAAAGCTACAGCGTCTCTGCCCTGCTCGCCCGTTAAAGATGGACCGGCAGAGTAGAGACACAATCTGACCGCGCACCCAACCACACTGGCCTGCGAATACAAATCACGCAATATGCGGGTGCTAAACTTATCGGCAATCCACGTAGAGGGGGATCGCCATATGGGGGGAAAGAAGCGCCTGTATCGTGTACTGTCGCTGCGCTTGATCTGCGCAGCCATCTGCATCTTGTTGCTGAGTTATTCTGCATCCGCACAAGACACCGCGGCCAAGCCGCTGGAATTGAGCGCAAAGGATATTCAGTTGCTGCCGCAGGATGCCCGTATCAACCTTCTTGCAATGCGTCTCAATCGATCTCTCCTTGATCATTCTGTTGAACAACTGCGGAGGCCCTTCAAGTATTCAAGCGGCGGTGAACAGCGAGTTCGATTTTCCGAAGCTCGCCACATTTTATAAATCCCATGCCGATGAAATACTCGACAACGTACCGAACTCGATAAGTATGGATGTGGGGCCGTTGAATCTGGGCGAATATGACTTGGAGAAGAAGGCGTTCCCGTTCGTTGGGCCTGTATTAGGCTATGGTGGAAGGCCGATGAAGCAACCAGTAGTCGCGGAAGGTATCAACCTTGGACATACACCGTTGCCGCGCTGCGGAGCGACACCAGGAAATGTGTGGTTTGGCCCGACCCCACCCTCGTTCACAGCACATGTCTCCTTCCCCAAACTTACGTTCACAGATTTTGCCGTGGACGAGTCTGCCGCGAAAGATTATGTGGCGTTTCTTTCCAGCGTTCATGCGTCTGGACGATTCGTCTTTCTGAGAGTTGATATGGATGTCCTTAACAATCCGGCCCGGATGACGAATTACGGACGCGGAGTGGACTTTGATGGAAAGGTCTCGAAGATCACGGTGTTTTCGACCAGGGACAATCACACCGCCACTGCGCCGATTGGTGTTCTCTATCCGTAGAACCGGGCGCATGATCCGCACAGAGAAAGGGCGGCTAGACCGGAAGCTTGAAAAGGGGCAGCAGGAACAGAAATAAAAGATATTGGTGGAGCTGAGCGGGATCGAACCGCTGGCCTCCTCGTTGCGAACGAGGCGCTCTCCCAGCTGAGCTACAGCCCCACAACCTTATCTATCTTACCAGCGGGCAACAATTCCCGAAAGACCGGTTCTGCACGCCACGCTCATTCACCAAGCCCAGAGCCCACTCAGGAGCCTGGGCCTGGCGTCTACAGCTGGTTCATGTTCTGCAGGAATTCGGCGTTGTTGCGCACCTTTTCGAGACGGCTGATCAGCAGTTCCATGGCTTCGACGGGCGAGAGCGGGTTCAGCACCTTGCGCAGCACCCAGATCCGCGAGAGATCGTCCTTGGGGATAAGCAGCTCTTCTTTACGCGTGCCGGAGCGCTGGATATCGATGGCCGGAAATACTCTCTTATCGACCAGCTTGCGGTCGAGGATGATTTCCATGTTGCCGGTGCCCTTGAACTCCTCGAAGATAACTTCGTCCATGCGCGAGCCGGTATCAACCAGCGCCGTGGCAATGATGGTCAGCGAGCCGCCCTCTTCGATGTTGCGGGCCGCGCCGAAGAAGCGTTTCGGCCGTTGCAGAGCGTTCGAGTCCACGCCGCCGGAGAGCACCTTGCCCGATGGCGGCACGATGGTGTTGTAGGCGCGCGCCAGGCGCGTGATCGAGTCCAGCAGGATAACGACGTCGCGCTTGTGCTCGACTAGGCGCTTGGCTTTTTCGATCACCATCTCGGCTACCTGCACATGGCGAGCCGCCGGTTCGTCAAAGGTGGAGCTGATGACCTCACCCTTCACCGAGCGCTGCATATCGGTGACTTCTTCAGGGCGCTCATCAATAAGCAAAACGATCAGCACAACTTCTGGGTGGTTCGCGGTGATGGAGTTGGCGATTGACTGCAGCAGCATCGTCTTGCCGGTACGTGGCGGAGCGACAATCAGCCCGCGTTGGCCCTTGCCCACGGGCGTCAACAGGTCCATGACGCGGCCGCTGGTGGCCTCACGAACCGTCTCCATCTTGATACGTTCCTGCGGATAGAGCGGCGTGAGGTTGTCGAAGAGGATCTTGTTGCGCGTCTCCTCGGGCGACTCGAAGTTGATGGCTTCGATCTTGACCAGCGCGAAGTATTTCTCACCTTCGTGCGGCGGACGGACATTGCCGCTGATCGAGTCGCCGGTCTTGAGATCAAATTTTCGAATCTGCGAGGGCGAAACGTAGATGTCGTCCGGGCCGGGCAGATAGTTGTAATCCGGGGAACGGAGAAATCCGTAACCATCAGGCAAAATCTCCAGAACGCCTTCGGCGAAGATGTGCCCTTCTTTCTCGCTCTGCGCCTGGAGAATCTTGAAGATCAAGTCCTGCTTGCGAAGGCCGCTGGTCCCTGGAATCTCCAGAGTCCGTGCGATGCGGCTCAATTCGGTAATGTTTTTTTCTTTAAGTTCAGCGATAGTCATTTGTTCACCTGCAACGGAATACGGGATGTCGGGGTAGGAATGCGGAAGGGAGTTGCTTCAGGATCAATAGGGCGGGTATCGGGCACAGGCTGGTCTTTCAAACATCACCCGAATTCAACTGGAGTTTCAAAACACCGGGGGAGAAAGGAACTACCGTAAACCGCTGCCTAACACAGAACGCAGCCTTTCAAGGCGCCGTCAGGCTGCGCGGCGCCTCTCAACAACCTGGGATGTCTGAGATTCCTGGGGTGCAATCGTTCCCGGATTCGTGGTGTGAAAACGCACCAGCACCTCATTCGTTGTGTCTTGAAGACGGGTGTTCGGCTTGTGCAGCTTACGGGTCGCCTTGCTCGCCAACTGGCAGAGCTGATAACGATTGGACACATGAGAAAGTGCCCCAAATACTAAATCAGAACGCATTGCCAACTCTCCTTCGTGGATAACCTGCCCGGCCGGAACTTCTTGGCCCCGCCGGTGCAGCAGGGAAGCCGCTTGAAACTCTGCTTCCTGGAATGTTCACTTCACTTCTTAGACGCACAGCATGCGGCCACAGTTCAAATTATTGTTGACGCAAAGTTGCACGTTGTGATACGGACCATCCGGGAGCAGCGGAATACTTTTCCCGCTTGGGAATCTATGCACCCCACAATTCCCACTTCCGGCGGACTAGCGCTCCGCCAGATCATCGACTTCCGAGCCCCTCGCTCAAATTGGACGCAGGAATTGGCTGCCCGGCGCGCAAATCGCACAGCGCAGCCCCAGCTTGGATGGCTGTTCTGAATGTATACCGGGAAGGGGTTCAGGTCAACAGTTTTTTCGGGAGTTTTCCAGAGGTATTTGTGCTGACATCCTTATTTTCTTCTTTCCGCAAATTAAAGATTTTAAGCGGGATAATCGAAGTTTTGCGACCGACGTCATCCAACTCCGCTGCTGTCGGGCCCATCGCCCGCTTCATCAACCCACTGCATTGGGTACCGGCTTAGTTACCGGTGACCGCAGCGGCATCTTCTGACGTGTAGGCCGAGAAGAACCTTCGCCCGCTTTCGGTCAATAACCAGGAGGATTCAAACCCGGAACCTGGGGTTTTCGCCTCGGCCTTCAGCGCAGAGATGAGCCGGTTCAGGCGTCCAAGGCCGATCAGGCACCAAACAAGGAACATCATGGCGAACAGCAGTGCATCCCAGCCCGCCTCGAAGATCAACTCACGCACCGAACAAACTCCCCGCCTTAGAGATCATCCATGAGACGATTCTCACCGGTCTATAGCACTTATCGGCAACTGCAGGAGATTTCTCCATCTCGAAGGTAGCGCTCCTTATAAATCATTCATTACAGGCCAAATGGACGGAATTGATCCGGCGGGTATGGTCTACGACCAGTAGCTGCGATCAAGTGTCCTATATTGGATAGCCTCCCCCAGATGGGACACAGCCAGGTGCTCAACGCCTTCGAGATCAGCGATGGTCCGGGCCACTTTGAGGATCCGGTCGTGAGCGCGGGCCGTCAGTCCCTGCTGCTGCATGGCGCGCTCGAGCAGCCGTTCGGCCTCCGCGCCCAGCTCGCAGTAGGTCCTGATCTGGCGGGTGGTCATCTGCGCGTTCGAGAAGATTCTTTCTTTTCCTTTGGAAAAGCGTTCGTGCTGGCGCTGACGGGCCGCCATTACACGCTCGCGAATCTGCGCCGAACCTTCAGCCGCCGCTCCGCCACGCAGCTCTTTATATTGAACGGCCGGCACCTCGATGTGAATGTCGATACGGTCGAGCAAAGGACCGGAGATCTTGGCGACATAGCGCTGGATCATCGGCGGCGTGCAGAGGCACTCGCGTGACTTGTCATTGAAGTAGCCGCACGGGCAGGGGTTCATGGCAGCCGCGAGCATGAACCGCGATGGAAAACTCAATGACATGGATGCGCGCGCGATGGTCACGGTGTGATCTTCGAGCGGCTGCCGCATCACCTCGAGTACATTGCGCGGAAACTCCGGCAACTCATCCAGAAACAACAGACCGTTGTGCGCAAGCGAGACCTCACCCGGCCGCGGCACGATACCGCCTCCGATGAGGCCTGCGTCGGAGATGGTGTGATGCGGCGAGCGGAACGGCCGCTGCGTCACCAGACCAGCCCCTCCATCGAGAACGCCAGCCACGGAGTGGATCTTCGTTGTCTCCAGCGCTTCTTCAAAGGTGAGCGGCGCCAGGATCGAAGGCAGCCGCTTGGCGAGCATGGTCTTGCCCGATCCCGGAGGACCGATCATCAGAATGTTGTGACTGCCGGCCGCGGCTACTTCGAGTGCGCGCTTGGCCGTCTGCTGTCCGCGTACATCACAGAAGTCCACGTTGAAGAGCTGCAGTTCGCCGAGAAGCTTTTCCGTGATGACACGACAAGGCTCGCGCTGGATCACGCCCATCACGGCGCCGTTCAACAGCTCCAGCGCTTCGAGCAGCGATGCGACGGGATAGACGTTCACGCCTTCGACGATGGCCGCTTCAGCGGCGTTCGCCGCAGGAAGTATGAGATTGGGAATGCCCTTCTCGCGTGCGAGGATCGCGATGGGCAGCATGCCGGGAATCGAGCGTACGCTGCCGTCGAGTCCCAGCTCGCCGACAAGAAGAAAGCGGCCGAGATCGTTGATGCGCAACGCACCATACGCGCCGAGGATGCCGACGGCGATCGGGAGATCGAAGCCCGAGCCTTCTTTCTTCAGATCCGCGGGCGCAAGATTGATGGTGATATGCGTGGGCGGAATCAGGTAGCCGGAGTTCTTAATGGCCGCGCGCACGCGGTCGCGGCTCTCACGTACGGCTGCATCGGGCAGGCCAACGGTGTGGAAGTGGTCCTGATCGCTGACCACACCGCTATAGTCCACCTCAACATCGATGAGGTTGGCGTCAATGCCGTACACGGCAGCGCTAAGGCACTTAAAAAGCATGGCTGGAGGATTGCAGCGAGTGTACCAGAACGAAAAGACAGGCACTAGGGACTAGCGAATAGGGAATAGGGAATAGGAAGAGGATGTTCTATGTTCGAGGTATGATGTGCTCGTCTCGATGAGAGGAGAAAAGCAGGAATGGACGACCGGAGAAAGATGCTGAGGCACTTTCTGGCAGCGCTCGCCTATAGGACGCAGAAGGCGCTGCGCGATGCGCCGCCTCAGTTTGCATCTTTCCGCGCCGCTCCCAAGGTGCGTACTCCGCATGAGTTGATCCGCCACATGGACAGCGTGCTCGGTTACGCACGTACCCATTTCATCGGTGGCATTTATCGCCCGCCGGATTTTCCAGCCTTCCAGGATGCGGTTGCGCATTTTCACGAGGTGATCGAAGATTTAGCGCGCCATCTTGAGAGCGGAACCGAGATGCGGGAGATCACACCGGAGATTCTGCTGCAGGGTCCGTTCTCTGACGCGATGAGCCATGCCGGCCAGTTGGCGATGTTGCGCCGGTTAGCTGGCAGCCCTGTACCACCGGAGAACTTTATCTTTGCTGCGATCAGCATCGAGAATCTCGGCCCGGATCAACCGCTGCCCGTGAGTCCCGATAAAGAATGGCCTGAGAAGCCTTGAGGTGGCTTTCTTCTGATCATCAACCAGCAAGACTACAATCTTAGGTGTGACGGCGAGCCTCTTCGACCTTTACAAGATTGGCGTGGGCCCTTCGAGCTCGCATACTATGGGCCCGATGCTTGCCTCGTGCCGCTTCGCCCGCGAGCTGGCGTCGCGCGGTCTGCTTGAGCGCGTTGCGCGTGTGCAGGTAGATCTGTTCGGCTCGCTGGCCCTCACCGGTCTGGGCCACGCAACCGATCGCGCTGTTCTCCTTGGCCTTGCAGGCAATGAACCCGCCACGATTGATCCCGGATGCATTGAATCCACCATAGCTGCCATTCGCGCGGAGCAAAGGCTCGCGCTCGCTGGCATGCGTTCTATCCCGTTCGAAGAGTCGCGCGATCTGCTTTTCCGGCGTGACGTGATGTTCCCTCCCGCAGCGCACATGCAGCATCCGAATGGTTTGCGGCTCACAGCATTCGATGTTGAAGGCGCGGTTCTCGAAGAACGTACATTCTTTTCTGTCGGCGGCGGCTTCATCGTTGAAGACGGCGAACAGCCGCTCGCCGAGCAGGCGCCGGTCAAGGAGAAGAAAAAAATTACCTTCCCGTTCCATAGCGCCGCGGAGCTGCTGACCATGGCTCACGACCATGAGCTTTCCATCAGCCAGCTCGTTTTGGAGAATGAGTGCGCTCTTATCGGCGCGCGCGACGGCTGCGCGCCTGTTGACCTGGTGCGGGAGGGCATCGATCTCATCTGGCAAACGATGCGGGCCTGCATCGAGCGCGGCATGGAGACAGAAGGCACTCTTCCCGGTGGACTGAACGTGCGCAGGCGCGCACACCGGCTCGCCGAGCGATTGCGCGCGAAGGAGGCGGACGGTAAGGTGGGCGATCCGCTCGCGCCGCTCGATTGGGTCACGGTGTATGCGATGGCGGTGAATGAGGAGAATGCTGCCGGCGGACGCGTGGTGACCGCACCGACCAATGGCGCAGCCGGTGTGGTGCCCGCAGTCGCTCGCTATTATGAGAAATTTCTTCCCGATGCGGACCACGAAGGCATCCTGCGCTTCTTCCTCACATCGGCGGCCATCGGAAGTCTTTACAAGGAGAATGCGTCGATCAGCGGCGCCGAGGTTGGATGCCAGGGTGAAGTGGGTGTCGCCTGCTCCATGGCCGCCGCTGGATTGACCGCGGCTCTCGGCGGCACCAACGGACAGATCGAACATGCTGCGGAGATCGCGATGGAGCACAATCTCGGCATGACCTGCGATCCGATCGGCGGCCTCGTTCAGATTCCCTGTATCGAGCGCAATGCGATGGGCGCGGTGAAGGCCGTTCATGCAGCCCGGATCGCGATGAACGAGTCAGAGGCGCATAAAGTCTCGCTCGATCAGGTGATTCGCACGATGTATCTCACCGGCCTCGATATGCAATCGCGCTACAAAGAGACAAGCCTCGCGGGTCTCGCCTTGAATGTGATCGAGTGCTGAGGCGCACGATTGAAGACGCGTAATGCGTCTTCGAATTTCGTTTCGAAGATCGCAATGAAGTGCAATTTGGTCCCCTTCGATCTCCGATTTGCGTGTGGTGAGAATCCCGCACCGAAAAAATTGTTGCTCTTTTTTCCACTCTCATGACGTTTTTTTCTTGACATCGATGCAGCGTGATTCTATACATTCTTCAACTGCAATCTACAGATTGCAGAATCGATGCAACCCATCGAAAAGGGAGAATAGGCAAATGGCAACCAAGAAAGCAGCCAAGAAGGCAACCAAAAAGGCAGCCGCTAAGAAGCCGGCGAAGAAGGCCGCGAAGAAGAAGTAAGCGGTTCGACCAACTAAAAGGCAACACTCGAGGGGAACGCTTCAAAGCGTTCCCCTCAGTGTTTATGCGGGGATTTACACTCTTGTGAGGACGTGAAGAGATCTCTGCAAGATGAGAAGTGAAATTAAAAGATGGGTTGCGACTGCACCATACCGAGCTTCCAATCTTCTAGCCGAGTGGTTTCGCAGTGCGACTCCACCAAGAGCTTTGGGTCAAGATGAGAGGGTCCCTCCTCGGACTTTGAGAGGGATTCGGGGGAGCAAAATACGATGACACGCCGCCGCTGGATAGCCGAACACTGGGACGAAGCCACTGCCACTTTAGTGGGAGCGCAGGCCGAGCACATGGCTCGCGTTTTGCGCGCCCGCGAGGGCATGGAAGCGGACGTCGTTGCCGGTGGACGAGTCTTTCATGCCGCAGTCGCGGCGGTATCGCTCGCCGGTGAAGAGAGTGAGGTTCGCTTCAATCTGCTCGCTGAGCTTGAGGCGGATCCCGCCTTACCCGTCACTCTTCTGCTCGCGATCTACAAGTTCGATCACATGGAGTGGGCGATCGAGAAGGCCACGGAGCTGGGAGTCGCAGCAATTGCACCCATGATTGCGCAGCGCACGGAAAAGCATCTGGCCCAAGCTGCGGCAAAGCGCGTTGAACGCTGGCGGCGCATTGCGCATGAGTCGGCGAAGCAGGCGCGGCGCTCCGATGTGCCCACGGTACACGATCCCCTTTCGCTTGCGGAGCGAGTGCGGCCGGCATCGAAGGCTGTGCGCCTTGTGCTGGCTGAGCAGGAGCGCACGACCACGCTGCGCCACGCGTTGGATGAAGCACTGGCTTCTGCGTCGTCTGAAGCTCCTACGACGGAGATGGCCATCGGCCCGGAGGGCGGATGGGCTCCGGCAGAAGAGGCACTCTTCGATACGAATGGCTGGCGCGCGGTATCGCTGGGCCCACGCATCTTGCGTGCGGAGACGGCGGCCATTGCGGCGCTGGCGATCGTGGCTTCGTACCTGGAGTGATTGAGATTCATATCGTCCCGCCCGTTCGCCAGAAAAAAGGCGGAAGGATGGGTACGGAGCGATGCAATGTCACAGCGTTCGTGCACCATAGTCAGAATTAGAGCGAGACGCCGCGCTTCCATGGGATGAAATCGACTTGGCCGCGCTCCTCGGCCTTGGTCAGGCGCTGACCGCTGGCTACCTCGATGGATAGCTCTAGTAACTTCTCCGCAGCGGCGGCATTAGTCATCTCTCCCGTAAGGATGCCGCCGGCGTCGAAGTCGATGATGTCACCCATGCGTCGGGCCAGATCGGAATTCGTCGAGATCTTGACCACGGGGGCAATCGGATTGCCCGTCGGCGTCCCCAGCCCGGTGGTGAAGAGCACGATGTTGCAGCCTGCGCCTACCTGGGCCGTTACGCTCTCTACATCATTGCCGGGCGTACATTGCAGCGTAAGGCCGGGCCTGGCGACGTATTCCGGATAGTCGATCACATCGCTCACCTGCGAGACCCCGCCTTTGCGTGCGGCTCCTGCGGACTTGATCGCGTCGGTAATGAGGCCGTCGCGAATATTGCCGGGCGAGGGATTGAAGGCGAAATCCGATTGGACGGCCCTGGCTCGCGCAGCATAGGCCTGCATGAGATCGGCAAAGCGCGCGGCAAGCTCATCGGTTGCGCAGCGGTTGATGAGTTCCTGCTCCACCCCGTGCAGCTCCGGAAATTCCGAGAGCATGGTCTTGCCGCCTGCGCCCACAACAAGATCGGATACATAACCCACGGCAGGATTTGCCGAGATGCCGCTGAAGCCGTCGGAGCCTCCGCACTGCAGGCCAATCGTCAAAGCAGCGAGCGGCGCCGGCTCGCGCTGCACGCTATTGGCCTCGGCGAGCGCAGCATAGGTCTGATCGAGGGCCTGCTCCATCAACTCAGTCTCGTGGCCCGACTTCTGCTGCTCGAAAATGAACACCGGCTTGCGCAGTTCGGGGTTGCGCGTCCGCAGCTCCTCCATCAGAAGGCTCGCCTGCGCGTTCTGGCAGCCCAGGCTCAACACCGTAGCGCCCGCTACGTTGGGATGATGTATATAGCCCGCGAGCAGGCCGCAGAGGGCGCGCGCATCCTGGCGCGTGCCACCGCAACCCAGTTGGTGCGTGAGAAAGCGAATGCCGTCGAGATTCGGAAAGATCCGTTCGGCGCGCGCGCGCACCTTTTCATCGGCCGCTCCGTTGCCATTCCCCTGAACTAGGCGGCGCACATGCTGTCGATAGCCGTTGTTGGCGCGTCCGTAGCCGAGTTCTTCCTCGAGAGCCTCGCGCATCTGCTCCACATTGCGGTTCTCGCAGAAGACGAGCGGCAGCACGATCCAGTAATTGCGCGTACCCACCTGGCCGTCGGCCCGGCGATAACCCATGAAGGTACGTCCAGCCCACGCCGAAGCATCGGGCGGCGCAATGGCCGCAGGACGGCGCACAGCGGAATAGTCGCCGGTGCGATGACGAATATTCGAGGTCGTCAGCAAGCCGCCGCGCGGAATCGCCTGCACGGCTTCACCCACCACCATGCCGTACATGAAGATCAGATCACCCGGCCGCAGATCCACCAGAGCCATCTTCTGCTTGGCGGGAATCGCTTCTGCGGTGATGCATGAGATCGGTGATGCACCGTTCCCGGAACGCACCTGCGTGCCCGCCTCAAGATTTCTGAGCGCCACCACAACGTTATCGCGAGAATCGAGCAGCAGGACGGATTCAGCCATGGGCTCCTCTTCAAACTGAGGATACAACTTGGCCTGCGACCAGCGTCCTCGCGCTAAAGCCCGCCAACGCCAGAGCAGCAACGCCGTGAATCAGCGCTCTTGGGTAGAAGACATTGTCGACGAGTGCGCCGAAGGTGGAGGCGGCAACCACCCAGGCGAGGTTCGGTCCGGCATCTCAGAGCTGCACATAGTGCAGCAACAACCCTGCCAACGCTCCACCGGCGAGAGGGCCGATGATGGGGATCAGCGCATATCCCCAGTTCGAGCTGCCCTTGCCCGGGATGGGCAGCAGAGCGTGCGCCAGTCGCGGACCAAGATCGCGCGCGGGATTGATGGCATAGCCGGTGGTGCCGCCGAGTGAGAGTCCAATGCCCCACACCAGGCTCCCTACAAGCCACGGGCCTACGCCGCCGGCCAGTCCATTGATCGCCACGCCGTGGGAACCGATAGCGCTGGCCACCACGACCAACACGGCAGTCCCCAAGATCTCGCTGAAGATATTCGCGAACGGGCTGCGCACCGCTGCATCCGTGCAGAAGACGCCCAACTTGGCAGCCGGATCAGGCGTAAGGCGCCAGTGCGGGGCATAGTGAAGCGTCATCAATGTCGCACCGGTGATTGCGCCCAGCATCTGCGCTGACCAATAGAGCAGTATTTGCGAGTAGTCCCCGGTCACCACAGCCGCGGCCAGCGTGATCGCAGGATTCAGATGCGCACCGGGGCTGCCGAAGGCCTGCGCTACTACGACGCCGCACAGCACGCCCAGCGCCCATCCCGTGGTGATCACGATCCAGCCCGAATCGGCTGCATACGATTTGCGTAGCGTTACACCCGCGTTTACACCGGTTCCGAGCAACACCAGAACCAGCGTACCCATAAACTCACCCAACCAAACAGAATGCATGCGGAGTCCTTGCTTTGGCCGACGCGAACCTGCGCTCCATCCCGAGCAGAAGACCGGCCGAACCTGATTTACGGAACTGAAGCATTTTCCCTTGCCAGACCATATCTCGCCAAGCGGTCCTGTTTCCTTCCGCGGAATCCTCTTAGAATCCCACTAGAATTGTGGACGTGATGGCCGCAAAAATCCGCGAGGCGCAGGCTGGCGATGAGCAGGAGCTTGCCGCGATGCAGTCACTGCTCTGGCCCGACGCTGCGCTCGATGAACTCCGCCACGAAGCGGAGGCGCTCATCCAGCATCGTTTCGCAGGAACCCTGCCCTGCGTAGCGCTGGTCGCGGAAGATGAGACCGGCGCACTCGTCGGCTTTGTGCATGTTGGTTTGCGTTCACATGCAGACGGTTGCAATCCTGAGCAGCCCGTCGGGTTCATCGAAGGCTGGTTTGTGCGTGAGCCGTTCCGTAGCCGCGGCATAGGCAAAGCGCTCATCGATGCCGCCGAGGCATGGGGGCGCCAGCAGGGCTGCCGAGAGATGGCCTCCGATGCTCTGATCGACAACCAGCAGTCCCATGAAGCTCACCTCGCGCTCGGGTTCGAAGTCGTGGATCGCTGCGTACACTTCCGCAAGAGCCTCTGATCAAAAGCAGATCAAGAGTGTCTGCCCACCGCGACCTCAAGTACATCCGTACACTTACTGCTTTATCACATGGATAAGGCGCGCCCTCGCTCTGGCTAACCTCCTCTAGCCGCGCCGCATCGGAGGGAGGATGTGGGCCACCGCAAGCAACGGCTGGGCCTCCAGAGGAGCCGTACTATGAAGAAACAATCCGATCCTATGCACAATCCGCAGCGAGTTCCTGAGAGCGAATCGCAGATCTCCACGCTTCCTGCGCCGGCCTATACGACCAGCAAGCCCAAAGGCGTACAGGACCGTGCCCATCCAGGACACCTGACCCACGGTGTAGCGGAGTCGCGCACCAATCCAGTTCGCGATCAGCACCAGGTATCGCGTTCCAGCAGCAGGAAGATGCGCTGATCCGGGAGATCGGCGCCGTGCGTGCACTGCATGCGGAACCACGCGCTGGCGCCGAACCCCCACGATCCAGAAACAATCTGGGAGAACTCATGACCTCACGAACACGAATCCCAACGCGAGAGAATGCGCGTTTTGCGCATGCTGACTCTGATCCGCAACGGAAAGAGCGCGGCTCAGCCGCAAGCAGAGACGGGCAGGCGCCGGTAAGCCATGATGGCGCGCAATCGGGCGGAGCCCGTGCACCGAAGCATGTCCGTACGGGGGCCGGCGGTCATCCGTACAACGTGGAGCCACCGCCAGCCGCGTACGAGGGCTCGCTCACCACACGCACCTTCGACGACTCGAGCAGACAGGGAATCTCGTCGAAGTCGAGCAAGGCCGAGTATGCCGGACAAGAGAAGGTAGTGAGCGCACGTCCGGACGCACGCGCTGGCTTAAACCACGGCAACAGGAGGCCCAGCGGGCATGGATAGAGAGGATATGGATAGACAATCGAAACCCTTCTCGATCGAGCAACAAGAGCAGAGAGAACAACGAACGGCAAGAGAGGTGAGCGTCCCAGCCCTTCGTCATGTGGGTCCGACGCTCGAGTCTGATCCAAACTATGTTGAACCCACATCGCCCACGGGCTATTCAACCCCTGAAGCGCAGATCGCGGCGGAAGGTGGAACGATCGTGCCGGATCTTCACGGTATCGTCGACGAAGGTTTCGATCCGCTTTCTGGTCAGGAGTCGCCGGAAGCGCAGGCCGAACCGTTGAAGACGCGTCTTCCGGGCGATTCCAGCTCTGACCCGCATACCGATGTGGGCCCGGACAATGCGACAACTCTCAACCGCAACACCAACCGGGCTGCGTGAGCCGCGAAAGCGGCTCACAGCTCCGATCATTTCTTTTGAATCGCGGACGCCGTGGGGATCGAGTTCTCATAGCTTGACCAGTGCGTCAGCAACTCCTTTACAACGGTGTGGCCAACCCGGTATGCACTCTCAAGCGCAGGACGATACGCTGCATAAGCGCCGATACGCTGCTTGGCGAGGCTCTCGGCAGCGGTAAGGCCCTGCGGCTGCCGGTCGTAGTTGCTCACTGTGCGCAGTACGAGCACGCGATCCGCGTCCACACGGCCGGCTCGCGCCAGATACTGCAGTGACTGCAATGTACCGGTATCCTCCATCGCGGTGGTGGCAAACTCGCCCTTACCGCCCGTGAAGTACGGCACCCACTGTGCGGCCCATGCGTCGAACAGCTTTCCATGCCAATAGGTCGATGACGAAATCTCGTCGCCGAGGGTCACAAAGGACGGGCGCTGCGCAGCAGTTCCCTCAAAGTGGCTACGGCTCTCCTTCAGCTGATCTGAATCGTCCAGGGAGACGTCTTGTGTGAGGTTGTAGGCCCATTGCGTCAATCCGGCGTTCAGCGCGTAGAACTGGCCTTCCAGCGCCTCGGTAGGCTGCTCGTAGGGCTGTTTCTTTCTCAGAGGCAGATAGCCCGTCGTCCAGTCGGAAGGAATCTCACGCGCATCGATTTCGTAGCCCAGATCACCATCCACAACCCAGCGCGCCCACGCCGCCGAACCCAACGAGACGCGATCCGGGCAGCCGCCTGCGATGCCGGCGATAATCCAATACGCGTGGCTGAAATCGAAGCGCGGATCAAGCCCGACGGCCATGATGGTCGATGCGGCGTGCGCTGTTCCCTGCCCTGTCAGCACGGCCATCTCGCCCTCTTTGTTCATGCGTACCGCGTGATAGGCGGCCGGTAGGGGATAAACACTGTCCAGATGATCGCGCTCCACCCAATACTGCAGTTCGCCCGGTGCATCGCCGGTATCGGCGCCTACTTCGAACATTGCTACCACCACTACTTTGACCGGAATGGGCTGCGGCTTGGCTGCAGCCACGGCTGAAGAGACAGCGAAGAAGAGACAAAGACGCAGCATGCGGGTGGTCATGGATTGGATAGTAAATGGAAAGAGAGAGAATCAGACCTCAGAAATTGGACTCTTGCTTTTCAGAACCAGGTCTTCTGCTTGTATTCAAGATAGGCAACACCGAATTTCTCGGTGAGCACCTGCTCTTCTTTGCGGATGCGGATCATCTGCAAAGGAATCAGCACCACAAAGCAGAGCAGGTACCATGGCTTTCCGGCCCAGAGGATCGCGCCCGCGATCGTCAGCCCGCCAAAGACATAGATCGGATTGCGAATCCGCGCGTAGAGCCCGGTGGTCACGAGCGCACTGGCTTTGGCCTGCACGCTGAAGGCGCGTCCGAGTTGAATGCGGGCCAGCACGAAGAGCGTGAACGACGGGATGGTAATGGCCAATCCAACAATGCGCGACGGAGTGAGCGAAAGACCTGCGGCGTGCTGCGCGAAGAGCAGAACTCCTACAAGAATGACAAGCAGTGTGGCGAAATTCGCTTTCAACCCTTCTCCTCACGCATTACGGCCGTTACGACTCAGTGTTTGCCGAACGCGGCCTGCTCTATTTCCGGATGTCCGCATTGTGCCCTGCGCGCCCTCGACTCGACAAGCGAGTCACAGGCTAGGCTTGCATGCAGATATAGCATGGTAGGAACAAAGAACGGCCGAAGTTGCACAGGAATGGCGTCCGTTCGAAGGAGAAGACGCATGCTTCAACTGTTGCTGCATTGGGTCTTGAGCGCGCTTGCTGCTGATCGTCTGGCGCCTCGTGCCCGGTTTTTATGTGCATGGCCTCGGGCCGGCGACGATCGCTTCGCTGGTGATCGGCCTGCTGAACGCAACGGTCGGCCTGTTTCTGAAGATCATCACCTTTCCATTGACCATTCTCACCCTGGGGATCTTCCTGCTGGTGATCAATGGAATCATGATCCTGGTGGCATCGAATCTTGTGCGGGGATTTCGCGTGCAGGGCTTCGTGCCGGCGTTCTGGGGCGCGGTGGTGCTGGCGCTGCTGGGCATCGTGATACGCGCGTTGACGAAGAACGCGTAGAGAGAACAGCGAACCCTATCGGCTGGCCGCGGCCCGGCCCAATACTTGAGCCGGTGGCGCCTGCATTGGAGTCTTTCCGTTAGCTCCAGGCGTGACGCCTGCATGCGCAGGGATTTTCTTCTGCGTCTTGGGTTGCTCAGGATGTGTGAGCACCGGACCATTCAGTGTCTGCGGAGTGCGCATGGCGCCTGCGCTTGAAAAGCCGCCCGATGTCACCGCGGGCGCTGGCATCGCAATCACCTTCGCCCGCTGGCCTTGCTGCACACGCGAGTAGACTCCCCATCCGCCGCCCGCAACCACAAAGACAATCGCCGCAGCCGCAGCACTGCGCATCCAGTCCTGCATCCAGCCATGCGCCGATGCCGCAGGCCAGGCCAGAACCCGCCCGCGCTGAGGAGCCGATCGCAAAGCTTCGTGAACGCGCCGCTCGAGCCCCTCCGGGGCCGGCAGGCTGGCGATCAGCCGCAGCGATTCCTCTGTCTGGCGGAGTTCCTGGTGCGAAGCGCCATAGCCGACGACCGAGTTGTGTGAGTTGGTATTCATCGCAGACTCCTCTCATGGTTGAGCAGGCCTGCCATCAGATTGCGTGCACGAAAAAGCCGTGAGCGGACGCTCGACTCAGTAATGCCGAGCACCTCGGCAATCTCCACACTGGAGAGCTCTTCGAAGGCTGAAAGCTGCAACACTTCGCGCTCTTTGGGCGGAAGCTGCTCCACGCAGGCCAGCACGCGCGCATGATGCTGCGCCGCGGCGGCTCGCGCTTCCGCCGAGAGCCCATTGGCGGGCAGCACGCGCGCCAGCTCGGCGACATCGTCGGTCTCAGGACGAGTCTTGGCGCGCCGCTTGCGGTCCAGCACGATGTTCCAGACGATACGGATTAACCAAACTCGCTGATCGCGCACTTCGTTCAAGGTGTCGCGATGGCGCAGCACGCGCAGAAAGGTCTCCTGCACGGCATCTTCGGCATCGGCCGGATTGCGGAGAACAGAAAACGCTACGCGATAGAGAGCGCCGGCATACTGGTCCACCAGGGCCGCAAGAGCCGCTTCTTCTGCCCTGTGATGGGCTTGGTCGACCACAGCGCTATGGGTGATCTCCATCCAACCTGCGTAAATGGCCTGGCTGGTACTCATACACACCAGACGCAGGCACATTGGAAAATGCTCACACTCTCATTCCGCCCAAGGCTGCGCTGCAGGAGAGGAGTGCAGCAGCCGTCCACAGCTATAACGTGGCGGGCTACTGCTTGGCGGAGAGTTTTTGGGTGGCGATGGAGCCGGCCATTCCGTCCTTATCGGCATCCTTGACCTTGGCCCAGAGCAAGCGCGCCTGATCCTGCTTACCCTGCGCGGCATATAGGTCCGCCAGATCGAGCTGCGCCACGCTTGCCGGCACCGTCTCAGAGGGCTTGGACACCAGCTCGTTGTAAAGATCAACGGCTTCGCTATCGCGGTTTGTCTGGTGATAGAGGCCGGCCAGCGCCAATTTGGCCAGATTGGCAAGATTGTGGTCCGAAGCGCCGGCGGCGGCCTTCAGCTCGGTTTCGGCCGGACCATTCTGCCCCAGCTCCTCGTAGGTCACTCCGGCAAAGTAGTGAGCCTTGCTCGCTTCCGGCAGCCAGCTATAGTCATGCGCGACAGCGACAAACTCGCGATTGGCCTCTTTGGACCGCGCGGCAGCCGTCGTGTACAGGCCGGGAGCAGAGGGCTCGCCGGGTTGCGCCAGCGGAGCATTGTAGACATCCAAGGCGGCGCCGAGGGCCAGATCCGCGGCCGCGGTCCGCACGTTCCAGAAGACAAATGCCCCGATCACGACCGCAAGCACAGCGATGGCGCCGATCACCCAGCGCAGAACACCGGCGCGGTGCTCGCCGACCCAGCTAGCGCTGCTTGCAGCGGCCTTGACGAACTTGTCTTGTTTCAGGGCGTGACGAGTTTGTGTATCCACAGGGTTCTTTGTTTCCTTCGCTGATTGACTTGCAGGCGGGTCCGAACGGCTGACTCACACAGGTTGGAGGCACTGCGACTGCAACCCTATTAGTCTACCAGCGGCCAGCGGCGCTTGCCAGTCAGGGACGCCGCTTGCCCCCGTACAGACCCGAACGATAGGCTAGAACCATGTATGAGGACTTCCATGTATCCGACCGCTGGACTGGCGAAGACCTTCACGTTCTCTGGAAGGCGAATATGGTTGCCATCGCCACCCGCCACGCCGATGCCGTCGATATCCGCTTTGACGTGAACGGCCGCCCCATGTGGATCGCCATGCCCTGCACGGCATGGGTGGAGCAGAAGCAGCGCAGCGGTAAGGTCATCACCGACTACCTCGCCGCCCAGATCGCCGGCCGCTACCTCAAGCAGCTTATCGAGGAGGGCTACGACGCCCAGCGCGAGATGTACACGATGAGCGTGGAAGAGGTGCTGCAGCACCTCGATGCCGTGGTCAGTGAAGCGAAGCAGCGGGGCGCTCTTCCGACCGTGCCCGTGTGGTCCTGAAGGCCGGGACGTTAAGATAGTTCTGTTAGACCTCTCATGAACTCCAATCCAGCTCCAACTTTGCTGATTCTTGCCGCCGGCATGGGCAGCCGTTACGGCGGGCTCAAACAGATTGATCCAGTCGGCCCCAGCGGCGAAGCCATCATCGACTACTCGATCTACGACGCGATTCGCGCCGGTTTCGGCAAACTCGTCTTCGTACTGCGCAAGGAGATCGAGCAGGCCTTTCGCGACGCATTTGGCGGGCGCTTTGAGAAACGCGTCGCCGTCGAGTATGTGTTTCAGGAGCTTGACAAGCTCCCCGCCGGCTTTACCGTGCCGGCCGGGCGCAGCAAGCCCTGGGGCACCACACATGCCATTTTGATGGCGGCGGATGCGATTCGCGAACCCTTCGCGTCGATCAACGCCGATGACTTCTATGGGGAGGAGAGCTATCGCCTGCTGGCCCAACATCTGACTGCGGGCACGGACGACTACTCGATGGTTGGGTTCACGCTGAACAAGACGCTCTCCGAGTTCGGCTCGGTGGCGCGCGGCGTCTGTCGCGTGAACGGAGAAGACTATCTCGAGAACATCGTCGAGCTGACCAGCATCGAGCGCGATGGCGTCGAAGTGAAGAACACTGATGCCGCGGGCCGCGTGACCAGGCTCGCCGGCGACGAACCAGTCTCTATGAACATGTGGGGATTTACGCCAAAGATCTTCGGCCAGTTGCGCGGGCGATTCGACACCTTTCTTCGGCAACACGGTACGGAGTTGAAGAGTGAGTGCTACATTCCCAACACTGTCGGCGAACTGGTTGCCGAGGGTGAGGCCCGTGTGAAGGTTCTGCGCACGCATGACGAGTGGTTCGGCGTGACCTATCGCGAAGACCATCCGCGCGTCGTCGCCAACATTCGCCGATTGGTGCAGGAAGGTGTATATCCCGAGCGGCTCTGGTCCTGAATCTTTGGGCAGCTCTGGGCCCGATCTGGAAGCAATCGCGCACAGCTTCCAGATCGAAGGCGAGTTTGTGCGGGCCGCACCGTACGGAAGCGGCCATATTCACGACACCTACTGCGCTGCTTTCGCTCGCTCAGGAACGACGGTCCGTTGCATTCTGCAGCGGATCAATACCAGCATTTTCCGCAATCCCGCAGCGGTCATGGAGAACATCGAGCGGGTCACCGCGCACATAGCGCCGAAGCTGGCGAGCGAGCCCGATCGCGATCGCCGCGTGCTCCGCTTGATTCAGACACGTGATGGCCGCACGTTGCATGTGGATGCAGAAGGCGGTTCCTGGCGCGCATATCGCTTTATCGAAAACGCGCATACCTGCGACGAGATCGCGTCAGACAAACAGGCATTTGCAGCGGCGCGGGCATTCGGACAATTTCAACGCATGCTCATCGATCTACCCGCGCCGCGCCTGCACGACACGATTCCGGATTTCCATCACACGCCGAAGCGCTTTGCGGCGCTGGAGGAGGCGATCGCGCGCGATGCAGCCGGACGCGTATGCAGCGCAGAGCCTGAGATTGCTTTTGCCCTGGCGCGGAAACCGATTACGCGTGTGTTGCTCGATGCGGGGCTACCGGAACGCGTCACGCACAATGACACCAAGATCAACAACGTGCTGCTCGACGATGCGACCGGCGAAGCGATCTGCGTAATCGATCTCGATACCGTGATGCCCGGACTCGCTCCATACGACTTCGGCGACATGGTCCGCACCATGACCTGCCCCGCGCAGGAAGACGAGACCAATCTTGAAAAGGTGCGCATGCACTTTCCCCTCTTCGAAGCCATCGCGTGCGGTTATATGAGTACGGCTGGCGATTTTCTCACGCCCGCAGAGAAAGAGCATCTGGCCTTCGCCGGCAAGCTGATCACCTTCGAGCAGGGTGTACGCTTCCTCACCGACTATCTCAACGGCAACACGTATTACAAAGTGCAGCACCCGAACCAGAACCTCGACCGCTGCCGTACGCAGTTCAAGCTGGTCGCATCGATCGAGGAGCAGGAGGCGCAGATGGAACGATTGGTGCGGTCGATCAATTGACGTCGCTCAGGGCTACAATCTGCCGAACTGCTTCACCGCCGCTTCGATTGATTTCATCTTTTCGATCAGCGGATACATGGAGTGCTCTTTGAAATCCAGTTGCTGCGCCAACTGGAGCACCTCAACAGCGTGAGCCCGCGGAACAACGACGATGCCGTCGGCATCCGTCGTGATGATGTCGCCCGGATGAATCGCCACTCCATCGATCGTTACCGGCACCTGCGAGCCGGCGCAGCGGTAATGCCCCACCAAGGTGGAAGGCGTGATGCCGGTGGCATAGACAGGGAAGCCGATCTTCCTGAGATACGCGGTATCGCGCACAGCGCCATCGATGATCGCGCCGGAGAACTCCCGGGCCGCCATCGCCGTGCCCATCAGGCCGCCCATGCCGGCCATATCCGCTCCGTCTTCGATCGACATCACATAGACGGAATCTTTTTCTCCGCGATCGATCGCTTCGAGCATGCCGTCGAGCGCATGCGGATCATGGTTCTCTTGCTTTTCCATGCGCACAGTGAGCGCGAACCCCGAAAAACGCGCCGGAAACAACGGCTGCATCTTGTGCGAAAGATACATGTGTTGGCCATAAAGCTGCTCCAGCGCATCGGAGACGGACGCCACTTCGACGTGCCGGTAAGCGGCCAGCAGCGCGGCAGGATCATGCTCATATTCCTGGGCAGCCTGCGCGGGTTCGGTCTGCGGCGAAGACGCGGCTCCGACCTTCGCGGCCGCAAAGCTGATGATCGAGAAGAGTGCAACGACGCTCGCGAGAGAGGCGAACAGCACGGCGAATTTTCTGCTTCGCACACCCGGTTGTATCTGTTTGCCTTGTTTGTCTGCCCAAGGGATTCGCATCGCTCCACTCTCCTCGCCACCAGCACACACAGCTGCCTTGGTTGAAGGAAATCTTACGGCAAAACCAGAGAAGGTGTGTCCTGTCCTTTTTATGATCATCCGAAGTCGCCGCTCTTTAAGGTCGCGCCGGCCTGAATACCGCAGCTTCGATATTCAGCATCGCTGGTTTTGCTCCAGCGAATAGGACCAGGAAAACAAAAAAGCCATGCCGCAGAGGCATGGCTTTTATTTGAAGAATTATGCCGGCGATCACCTAATCTCCCACACAGTCGCCCGTGCAGTACCATCGGCCCAGCGAGGCTTAACTTCCGTGTTCGAGATGGGAACGGGTGATCCCTCGCAGTATGGTCACCGGCAAAGTCGAGGCGTTTTCAAGGCGTGAGGAGCTTCACTCCGGGAGCCTTGAGCCGAGATCCTGAGCGTTCTCCGCGAAGGATCTCTTGACCAGCCTCTAATGCTGGATGGCGCTTGGCGGATGGTTGTCCGCAGCCTGCCGCGTCTACGACCCGGGGTCCGGATGGTTCTGCCGGAAACTCGCGAGGAGCGCGGAATGCAATCTGGCGCCAATAGAACTTGAGAAATCTCCAGCAGTCATCCCAGACCGCAGATCCTTCGACTCGTTCGCTGAAGCGAACTCGCTCAGGATGACAATGCTTAAAGAGATTTCAACGAATGGATTGGATACAAGGCTTGTTAGAAGTGTGTCCGCGTTGAATTACTGCGCGGAATTAATTCTATGGACAAGCCGAACGGGCGATTAGTACTGGTAAGCTACGCGCATTACTGCGCTTCCACACCCAGCCTATCAACCAGGTCGTCTTCCTGGGCCCTTCAGGGAGATCTCATCTTGGAGCGTGCTTCCCGCTTATATGCATTCAGCGGTTATCACAACCGAACTTCGCTACCCAGCCGTGCCCTTGGCAGGACAACTGGAACACAAGAGGTTCGTTCATCCCGGTCCTCTCGTACTAAGGACAACCCTCCTCAAATCTCCTACGCCCACAGCAGATAGGGACCGAACTGTCTCGCGACGTTCTGAACCCAGCTCACGTACCGCTTTAATAGGCGAACAGCCTAACCCTTGGAACCTTCTACAGCTCCAGGATGCGATGAGCCGACATCGAG
>DASRHE010000020.1:0-6704 GCA_035650595.1 Occallatibacter sp.
CAGCACCTGTTCCGCACCACGAACGAAGGACAGAGCTGGGAGCGCATCAGCCCGGACTTGACGCGCGCCGATCCGGCCACGCTCGGCGACTCCGGCGGACCAATCACGAAAGACCAGAACGGCCCGGAGATCTACGCCACCCTCTACACCATCGCGCCCTCCCACCTGGAGGCGAACACCATCTGGGTCGGCTCTGACGATGGTCTCGTGCACATCACCCGCGACGGCGGCAGGTCGTGGCAGGACGTCACGCCGCCCGCGCTGCCGCAGTTCACCCGCGTCAGCCTAATCGAGGCCTCCTGGCACCATGCCGGCACCGCATTCCTGGCGGCAAACCGCTACGAACTCGACGATCGCCGCCCCTACGTCTTCCGCACCGATGACTACGGGAAAACGTGGCGCAAGATCACGGCGGGCATCCCGGAAAACGATTTTGCCCGCGCTCTGCGCGAAGATCCCAAGCGCGCCGACCTGCTCTATCTCGGCACCGAGCACGGCGTCTACGTTTCGTTCGACGGCGGCGGCAATTGGCAGTCGCTCGCGCTCAACCTCCCCGACACGCAGGTGCCGGACCTCGTCGTGGAAGACGATGACCTGGTGATCGCCACTCACGGCCGCTCGTTCTATGTGCTCGACGGCATCAGCGCGCTGCGCCAGTTCACGCCCGCCCTGGCCGGCGAGAAGGTGCACCTGTTCGCGCCCGCCACGGCAATCCGCCCGCTCCGGCCCGCGCGCATCGACTACTTTCTTGCCGCCCCGGTACAGACGTTGACGCTCACAATCCTGGACGCTGCGGGCAAGACCGTCGCCACCTTCTCTTCGGCGGAAAGTGAAAAGCCCGCGCCTGCCGCGGCGGCCGGCGCCGAAGAAGCGCCCGGAATTCCTGCCGCCGTGCCAGCGCGCACGCCCGAGCGCAAGCCCGGGCTGAATCGCTTCGTGTGGGACATGCGCTATCCCGGCGCCACAGCCTTCCCCGGCATGGTGCTGCGCGGCGGCAATCCCAGCGCCGGGCCGCTCGCCGTGCCCGGCAAATACCAGGTGCAGCTCACCGCCGATGGCATCACGCAAACGCAGCCGCTCACTATCATCAAGGACCCGCGACTGACCCGCGTCAGCCAGGACGACCTCGAGCAGCAGTTTGCGCTTGCCTCCCAGGTGCGCGACGCCACCACCCATGCCAACCAGATGGTCATCCGCATCCGCGAGCTCAAGCGGCAGATCGCTGATCGCGTGGCGAAAGTCCCGCAACTCGCAGGCGCCGGTCGCGCCCTTGCCGGCCGGCTGGGCCAGGTCGAGGAAGCCATCTACCAGGTCCGCAATCGCAGCCCGCGCGACACGCTGAACTACCCGATCAAACTCAACAACCAGCTCGCCGTCCTGATGGGCTACGTCGAAATGGGCGAGTCGAAGCCGACTGAGCAGATGTACACGGTCTTCCGGGACCTCTCGGCCAGGCTCGCGGAGCTGCGCGCGCAGCTGGAGACCACGATCCAGTCCGATCTGGCCGCCTTCAATAAGCAGCTGCGCGATGCCGGCGCCGAGCCCGTCGGCGGCGTAAGCGCCGAGCCCTTCCGCGAGCGGCTGAAAATGCGGTTCGCCCAGCGATAGCGCTTCCTCGTCTCGATTTGAAGTCGTCCTAGACAACTCCCGACCATCGTCCAACTACGGTTTTTCGCAGCACCCACCCGGTTCGGCCCACAGAGCCACACTCCAGGAACTGCGAAAGCACTGGGAAGCAGTCGATCGGGAGACGGAGAAGACTGGAGCGCCGTACGCTTCTCTACATTGGCTCATTCGGCTACATTTCTTCCCTGGGCCTGTAAGTTCGAAGGATACGCGGGGCAAAGTACAAGATCGCGTTGATCCCCGACATCTGGTTGATTTTCGCCGCCCTCCTCACGACCTCTTCCCGACGATGGTCTCGGCCTTGCCACCGGGTTACGTTTTTTCATTTTTCGCTGTCACGATGTGCCTGCAGCTCCTCTGGGTGAATACCATGGTCCCTGAAACTAAGGGTGTTCCGCTGGAAAATGCTGAAGAAGCTGAGTCTGGGTTAGCCCGATCGAGATCGCGGCCGGCGGGCCTTTGCTCCGGCAGGCCCGACGCGTGGCAGTCGTAGTTGACGTCAGAACTGTAGGCGGACAACACTCTCCACGTGAGCGACTCTGCCGCCGAACTCTTGAGCTAGCCGAGAATGTAAACCCTTTCCGTAAACCTGAGCTCTTTCCGGTGCAGCAACTTGCCTGCATTGACCGAAGTCTTCTAAGGAGATGGAGTGGAAGAGGGACGAAGTTCGACCCCTTGGTGTTCAGCCAGGGATCCATCCGATTTTTCATAGCTTGCAAGTTGATGATTCTAAGGAAGATTGGTCGGCCCTAGCAGACGATTTTAGAACTTGGTTGTCCGAGGTGGCCTGAATTTGAGGCAGATTGCGTGAGACGCGCGCCTCACTTCCACTCAACCTTGACCTGCCCCTCCAACTTCAAGTCTTGCAAGATCTGTTGGATCTCGTGGCGCAGGCCAGCTGCGCCGTCAGGCTCCAACGACAGCGAAACATCCAGGCCAACCCGCAGGTCGGAGCCGGATTTCAGTTTCGGAATCAGGGTTCGACCAAGCCGCTGCCACACCTCGGTTGGAATCTCGCCGCAGATTCGAAGTGTCCTGGTCGCAGGTGTGGCGATAGGTCCGCCCGTTTCGGCGGGGGCAGGGGCATGGGATGTGCCAAACAGCGGCCCGGTTGCAGTCCCGTCCGCACCCGCGGTTGCCGCTTGGACTTCGGGTTCGAGCACCAATTTTGGCGGCTTGGCGGCTTTATACGTCTCGGCGACCTTTGGCTGCAGAAGATATACATCTGAATCAAACGCAATCTCTTCCGGCGGCAGCATCTCACCAAACCAAATCCGCGAGTATCCACCCTCAGGCTTCTGCCCGGATGCAAACCCAAAATCGCCGCGCATAACGAATTCCGGCAGCCGGTTGCGCAGGTAGGAATCCGGATCCAGTACGCGCTCCAGCGTGCCGTTGACAAAGGCCTGGCGCAGGGCCGCAAGCGGCCATGCCCCCGATTGCTTGAACTGCTCCGGCCACTTGCGCTCAAGATAACCAGCACCAGGCGAATCGTTCAGCAGAGCGCGCGATTTCAGGGTCGCAATGACCCGATCCGTAAGCGTCTCGCCGGAGCTGGCATGACCTGCGCCGAGATCAATTACCATCAGACCGCTGTCGGCGTTGTTGTCGTGCAGCACGATATACCGGTAGGCCGCCCAAACCTCGTCCTTTGCGGCCTCCTCGGCGTCGCGGAGCTTGGTATTGATTTCCTCGCTGTCGCTGCGGTCGAACTCGCCGGCCAGTGTGCCGTCCAAGAACTCGCGATGAACTTTCCGCCACGCGAGCAGCGTCTCAACCTTAATGCGCAGCTCACGGCCAGGCCGCCGCACGCACCAAATCAAAGCACCGGGATACAAACGCGGCGATTTCCCCCGATTGCGTGTCCAATCTAGAATTTTGGCGCGTAACTCGCCGTTTTCTGTCCATTCGTAATCGGCGTCGAGCACGATGAGCGACAGCCTCGCTGTGTCCGGAACGGCGCTGCCGTCCTCGGGAAAGAAAATTACTGGCAGGTTCTTGCCTTTTTGGAACTCACGTTGCACGAGGCGTCTTGTTTCCTGCCCGATCTCTTGTTCATCGAGCGAGGCCCGCCGGTCGTTGACCACTTTCTTAAGCGTCGGTTTGTGGCCGAACAGATAACCGTCTGTGCCCTTTTTGCGGATGAAAAAGCCGCGCGCCTCCATCTGCGAGGCAGCATTGTCAATGGAAGTGGTTTCGATGCCCGGCTCACCCAGAGCGAAGCGCAGCTCCGGCAGGTGGGCGCACTTGTGCCCACCCGAGGACTCAAACAGAATGGCCGTCGCTACACGCCGGTGGATGTCGCGCAGCACTCCGCTTGTATCCGCGTCGAGCGCCCGCGCATGGCTGTGCGCGCCGGCAATATCCGCCTCGATAGCGTGCAGCAGCCGGCTCTCTCCTAGCTGCCCCAGCACGGCCGCCCGAAAGTTCGGGGAATCGAGCGGTGCAGAGCCGAGTGTAATCAGCGCTTCGTTGCGCGCCCGCTTGTGCGACTCCACATACACGTAGGAAATCCACTGCGCGAACATAGCCAGCGCGCCGCGCGTCTGCTGGAACTGCGGCAATCCCTGCCATTTTCTGTGAAACACCGACAGAGTCGCCGGATGAAATGGATAGCATGCCTCGAATCGCGACCTCAGATACTCCCGCGCCTTCGCATCTGTGGAGGCGGTATCCACGGCGGTCCATTCGGGCGGCAGTTGATTGCGGCGTTCAAAGCACCAGTCGGCATATGTCTTAGCGACGTTCTTTCGGATCTTCTCCGAACCCAAATCCTCGAACAGCCGCTTTCGCACAACCTCGCTGATCTCGGCCTCGTCGTTGGCGATTAAATCCTTGGCCACACGGCGGACGATCCTGTTGATCTTCTCTTGCCATTGCAGGTCGTAGTCCGACATTTCGACCTGGCTGCGCGTCAAGCTGATCACGGCGGCCGAGCGCTCGGTGCCAGTCATGGCAACTGTGAGGTTTTGAATGAATGCGTGGAATTTCTCGGCCTCGGAGCCGCGATAGCGGTTGATGTAGTTCAGGACTTCGTCGCAGAGGATCAGCACCGACCCGCCGGCCAGCTCAACCAGCCTGGCAATCGCTTCCGTACCCGGCGGAATCTCCTTGGCAGAGGCTCCCAGCACCGCCATGCCCGCATCCCCGGCCAACTGCCGCGCGATATCGATCCACGGAGTTTCCCGGCCTTCACCGGGATCGTAGGCATTGCCTACAAACACCGCGACCTTAGCCGCGGGCAGTTCGCGCAGGCCCGCATCGGCGAGAAGCTGGCGGATCGCAGGATCGTCCTTTACTCGGCTGCCGTGCTTGGCCAGATGGTATAAGGCCGTAAGCGTGTGGGTTTTGCCGCCACCAAACTGCGTCACCAGGGTCATCACTGGCGCCGAGTTCTCCGTGCGCCCGGCGAGCCGGCGCAGCACCATGCCCATGTGTTCCTTTAGAGCGCGGGTGAAGTGGGTGCGGGCGAAAAACTGCTCAGGCTTGCGATAGTCGTCGGGGCCTTTACCAGCAGCTACCTGTTCCAGAGCGATGGCAAATTCGTCAGGGTTGAAAGACCGGCCTTCGCGCACTTCGGCTCGCGGCGTGGCGACTTTGTACCAGGGCTCCATTCTAGTCCTTAAACAGCGGCTTGGATTGCCTTGACGAGATCGCCGACCCAAATGATGTCCTTCTCGACCTGCTTCGGCGTGATCTTCCGATATCTGATCTTGCCGCCTCTTTTGTGCCGCACGATGTCACCTTCGTGAACAATTTTGTTCCGCCGGTCAACAATATCTGTTAGCCGGCTGACTATATCGTTTGCGGTGCAACCCATGTTAGTGGCACAGGTCCGCCAGAGATCGTCCACGCCAATGATCTTCAAGCCACGAACAACATCGTCGGGTTTCTGGAAGGTATCTCGATGAAGCTGGTCTTGGATTGCCTGCCTCACAATATTCATCGGGCGGGCGCCCTTTTTCCGGCCGTGTTTTACCGCCCTATGTACCTCGATGGCTGGAATGGCAAGCTTTCGCAGCTCTTGGGTGTGCTTTGAGTTTCCCAATGCCGCCACCACTCGCGAGACGATCAGCTCATGACAGTAGCGGTCGAGCGACGCGACTATGGTGACGTGCGCCGCCCGCAGCAGTTCGCTAGTGTACTCCTCGTTGAAATTCTTGGAAGTGACGTTGGCTGATTCGCGGAGGACAAGGACCGCCCCTTTGCCATCCACACGATCAATCTGTTCTGTCTGACGCCAGCGCATCAACTTTTTAAATTTCTTTGCCCAATCCTGCCGCATCCTGCGTTGCCGGGTATTTGTCAGAAGTTCGGCCAGCTTCAGGAGATGCTCGGCGCGGTCACGGCCGCTCTTAAATACTGCTATTGGTTTCACGCCTTCGCCACCCCCTTCTTAACGGCTGGAGCCGGGATGCTAACTACTTTCTTGGCTTTGTTCGCGGCAGTCCTTGCTTCGTGAGTGGCCTCTTTGGTTTCGAGTTGCCGCGCGCGATAGGTATCCACCAGTGATCGGGGACTTTGACAGCGTCCCGAAGCCGCTGAAGAGCCGTCGTGGGATGAACGAGCAGCACGTACTTGAAATCTTGATTGCCCGCACCTCTCGTGCGAATGAAGCCCAGCTTCTCCAGCACCCTCATCCGCTCCCGCCAGGTGCGGATAGCACGCGGGCCGTCGTAGCCTGCTGCGAATGCGTGGTCGCCCTCGTGGCCCATCTCAATCACTCCGCCATCGATGTGGCGGGCCAGCAGTTCGGGCCGGCCCACCGAACCGCAGGCCGTAGAAGGCAAAAAAGACCGGGCGATTTCGCGCTACTCTGCTTGCATTATGTCTGAAATGGCGATTTTTCGCACGTTCGCAAGGAAATGCGGTTTTACGTCTCCTGTGTGTCTCGCGTATCTAGCGTGTCTAGCGGTTTCGCGGGTGTCCAACGTGTCCCTGGTGACGTAACTTCGCTTGTGTAAAAAGCGAGAGGGTGTAAGTTGGCTTTTTGCCTGACAAGCAGAAGCCGATTCCTTCGAAAAGGAGACTTACACCCCATGGCCAAGGTTAGCTGCATCACGGAGCAGTTCCAACAC